>CALOBT010000035.1:0-5782 GCA_942491575.1 uncultured Spirochaetota bacterium | reverse complement strand
GGCAGCCCTGCATCGCGCACCGGGACGATCAATCGTCGCCATTACCTGGCAAAGCTGGTGCTGGTGTGTACGCTCGGCACGCTGCACATCCCTGCCCGGCTGGCTAATCCGGTCTGGCAGGACGAGGCGGCAACCCTGATGGCTTTCGCCAATCGCGGTTTCCTCGAGGCATTCAGTGATTACTCGATGCCGAACAGTACCTGTTGTTCAGCGCCAGCCAGGCGCTGGTGTGGTCACCGGGTGATGGCGGTATCCGTTTGCGGCTGCTGCCGCTGTTGAGCTGGGCGGTTACCCTGCGGCCTGTTTGCGGGCGCTCTGCCGCGCTACTCCCACGTGAGGTACACGCCACTGTACGCCATCGCATATTCTCGGCCAGCGCGGTTACCGCGGCATTCGCCCTGTAGCTGCGCATTCCTGCAATGGCAGCAGATGGTGAAGACCTATTGTGGAAGAGTGATGGTTCAGGCACTTATGAAATTGAAAAGGTAAAGGGAAACAGAAGGGGGACTTCAATTGTTGTCTACCTGAAAGAGGATGACAAGGAGTATTCAAATACCGAAAGGGTCAAATTCATTTTGAAGCAGTATTCAAGCTTTGTTCAGTTTCCATTAAAATTAAACGGTGAGCAGCTTAACACCGTAGATGCTATTTGGCTCAGAAAACCAAAAGATATCACTGAAGATGAATATAAGGAATTTTATAAGTTCCAGTCAAATTCAATAGACGACCCGTATTATCGACTTCATTTTAGTTCCGATGCACCAATTGATATAAATACACTTCTCTTTGTACCTACAGAAAATCCCGAGATACCGGGGTTTGGAAGGATTGAGCCGTCTGTAAGTCTTTATTGTAAGAAAATCCTGATAGACGATAAACCAAAAGATTTTTTACCTGACTGGTTAAGGTTTCTGAAAGGTGTTGTAGACAGTGCTGACCTGCCGCTCAATATTTCAAGGGAAAGTATGCAGGACAGTACCCTGACACAGGACCTGGGCAGGGCAATTACAAAGAGATTTATCAAATTTCTGGGTGATGATGCAAAGAAAGATAAAAAGAAATATGCAGAATTTTATAATAAATTTGGACTTTATATCAAGGAAGGTGTTTCTTCGGATTTTGTAAACCGCGAACCCCTGCAAAAACTCATGAGATTTGAAACTTCCAAAACAAAGGAAAGTGAAAGGATCTCCTATGATGAATATGTATCAAGGATGAATGGGGATCAAAAAAAGACATATATTTTATATCCTTGGAAACGACAGGGAATTTATAGAAAAAAGCCCCCAAATGGAGGTATTTAAGTCCCGCGATATAGAAGTCATATATGTTTATGAGCCTATTGATGATTTTGTAATGAACAATGTCAGGGAGTATGATGGCAAAGCCATAGTATCAATAGACAGTACGGACGTAAACCTCGATACCAGTGAAAAGAAAAAGGGCGGGCTTAAGAAAGAACAGGCCGATCAGCTCTGCAAGTGGTTAAAGGACTCACTTGGTGAGAAAGTAGAGGAAATAGGGGTCAGTAAAAGGCTTGTAAACAGCCCTGTTGTGGCTTTGAATGCCGATACGTTGATGACAAACAGTATGAAAAGGCTTATGAAAGCCATGAACAAGGATTCTGCGGATACCACAAAAGTTAAACTTGAAATAAACGCTTCACATAAATTAATTAAGCAATTAGATGTACTGCGAGAAAAAGATGAAGGATTGGCTAAACTTGTTGCTGAGCAGCTTTTGGATAATTCACTGCTTGCAGCCGGATTTATAGAAGACCCGCAGAATATGGTCGGCAGAATTAACGACATTCTCGAACATGTGTCTGCAAAATAAAACAAGGAGATTTATATGCGCAACAGATTATTCCTATTTGGATTTTTATTAGTTATTTCAGCAGTATTTATATCTGCAGACAGTTTTGCGGAGACGGAAAAAAAGAGTCAGTACACAACAACTGATTCGGGGTTAAGATACAGGATTTTTAAAGAAGGCACGGGGCCTAAACCTGAGAAGGGTGATACAGTGAAAGTGCACTATACCGGGAAATTAACTGACGGTGCTGTCTTTGATTCATCTAAGGGCAGGGGGCCTTTTACCTTTAAGGTTGGAACCGGCCAGGTAATCAGCGGCTGGGATGAAGGCGTTATTGACATGAAAGTAGGAGAAGTAAGAGAACTTGTTATACCTCCAAATCTTGGCTACGGCTCAAGAGGTGCCGGAAGTCTTATACCACCGGATTCCACACTTGTATTCGAAGTTGAGATGCTCGAAATAGTAAAATAAAAGACTGATGAATTACCTCTCTCATCTTTTTCTTGCAGAAGATACAGAAGAGTCGAAGATTGGTAATTTGCTTGGTGATTTTGTAAAGGGCTGGTTAAATGATGATTTTACCCCGGAAATAATAAAGGGGATTAAGACTCATCGAAAGGTCGATTCTTTTACAGACAGCCATGGAATTGTTAAACGAACAAAAAACTGATCAGCCCGGGAGAAGAAAATATTCCGGGGTTTTGGTCGATATATTTTTCGACCACTTCCTGACACTTAAATGGCATGATTATTCCGATGCCGATTTTGATCTGTTTATAGAAAGTACCTATAAGATTTTACTTAAATACCAGGATATCTACCCTCTTAAGGGAAAAGCCCTTATTCCAAGGATAGTTCAAAAGGACTGGCTTAGAAAATATGGTGATTTTGAAGGCTTATTACTGGTCTTTGAAAGAATGTCCGTCAGGGTAAAAAGAGAAAACCCACTTGCGGGTTCCGAGGATGAACTTCGTGAGAACTATAATGAAATTGAAGAGAACTTTAATATTTTTTTTCCGGAAGTAATAACATATGTTGAAAAAATCAGGGATGAACTTTAAAGACTTATGTCATCCCGAACTTGATTCGGGATCTAACTAGAATAAATATTTCTGAATACTTTTTTAAAAGTGTTAATCTAATTAACAATGATCGATTTTTATACAGCGGCAACGCCAAATGGAAAAAAAATAGCAATCATGCTCGAAGAAACCGGGCTTGATTACACACTTCATAAAATAAACCTCAGGGAAAATGAACAGAAAGAGGACTGGTACCTGAAAATAAATCCCCAACAGCAGAATTCCTGCAATTATAGACAGGGACGAAAATGATTTCAGGGTTTTTGAATCAGGGGCCATTCTTATCTACCTGGCTGAAAAATCAGGAAAATTTCTACCTTCTGATATTAAAAACAGATCTGATGTAATTCAGTGGGTCATGTTTCAGATGGCCGGGGTCGGCCCCATGCAGGGGCAGGCTAATGTTTTTTACAGGTATGCTCCCGAAAAAATCCCGTTTGCGATAGAACGCTACCAGAATGAAACAAACAGGTTGTATGATGTTTTGGACAAGCAGCTTTCCGGGAATGAATATATTGCAGGGGACTATTCAATTGCAGACATTGCTCACTGGCCGTGGATAGATGCACACGACTGGGCGGGTATTGACCTTGAACAATATTCTAATCTTAAGAGATGGCATGAAGAAGTAGGCAAACGGACCTGCGGTAATAAAAGGAAAAGACATACCGCCACGAAAGAAAAAAGAGTCATCAGATAAAGAAAGAATAGAAAGTATAAGGAAAATCCTGTCCTGATTTATTAAATTCAAAACAATAAATTTCTTTGTTTAACAATTCTGTGCTATCTTCATTTTATTAAAATCATACGGAGGTTGTTATGAGTGAAAATGTGAAAATTGATGTTCTTGATGACGGGCCCCTTATAGTTGATAACCTTGAAACACTAACTAATTCCCAGGGTGAAAATGTTGAGATAGATGAAAAGATTGCTCTTTGCAGATGTGGGCACTCACAGAATAAACCTTTTTGTGACGGATCACATAAAAGTGCAGGTTTTTCGGGAAAGAGAGAAACAAACGCTTCTTTTAACAAGGAGCGGGCTTATGAAGGTAAGGAAATAACAGTCCATGATAACAGGACTATCTGCTGCCACGCAGGAGAATGTGTATCGGGACTTAATTCCGTATTTGATATTAATACCAACCCCTGGATTAATCCTGATAACGCTTCGGCAGACGAAGTAATTGCTGTTGTTAAGAAATGCCCTTCCGGTGCATTAAGTTATACGGTCGATGAAGTACATACCAGGAATTTTGATGCTGTACCGGCCATTAATATTGCCAAAGACGGCCCGTATAATATTTCGGGAAATATATCTATAAATGTTGAGGATGATATCCAGCCACCTTCAAAAGAACATTACAGCCTTTGCAGGTGCGGTGCTTCAAAAAACAAACCATACTGCGATGGTTCCCATAACGATATAAAATTTAAAGACGAAGATAATTAGAAGGAGATATTAATGGTACTTACACCTTCAACAATGATTCCGCTCGGTTCTGCGGCACCGGATTTTACACTCCCCGATGCGGTTAGCGGACGGACACTATCCTTGAATGAATTAAGATCAGAAACTGCCACTGTAATCATGTTTATTTGTAATCACTGTCCTTACGTTAAGCATATACAAGACGGACTGGTTGAACTGGCAAATGACTACCTGCAAAAAGGTGTAGGGTTTATCGCAATAAATTCAAATGATGCCATCAACTATCCGGAAGATTCCTTCGACAAAATGAAGGAAGTGGCAAAAAGATTTGGTTATCCGTTTCCTTATCTTTTTGACGAGTCGCAGGAAATAGCCAAAACCTACGAAGCTGCATGTACACCTGATTTTTTTATATATGATAAAAATTTGAATCTTGCCTATCGGGGTCAAATGGATGATTCGCGACCAGGTAACGGGCAGCCTGTAACAGGCCGTGATATCAGAAATGCTCTTGATGAATTAATAAAAGGGAATGATCTTTCTTCAAACCAGGTCCCAAGTATTGGCTGTAATATCAAGTGGAGAACTACGGCACAAGGTTAATAAGGAATCAATAGTTAATTCAAATTTTTATTTAGGTTTAGTATCCCCATATGCATGGACCCCTACGGCATAAAGATAATAAGGAAACTAAGAAGTCATCTCGAACTTAATGTGAGAGATCTGTTTTTTTTGAACCCCCATCTTAATCTTCCCCCATAATTGTATGAGGGAAGAAATTATGAATTTAATATAAATTAAGAATAAGTCCCTCCCCTCTGATGGGGGGAGGGTAGTGTGTTGATGAAATTCTTTATCTCTTCAGAAGGTCCCTGATTTCAGTCAGAAGTTTTTCTTCATTTGAAGGTTCAGGAGGTGTTTCAGGTGCTGCTTCTTCTTCCTTCCTCATATTGTTTATGCCCTTGATTACAAAAAATACTGCTATGGCAACAATGATGAAGCTTATTATGTTGTTAATTAATACACCCCAGTTCATAGTGACTGCACCCGCTTCTGCTGCAAGAGCTACAGTTTCATATGGCCCGGGTGTTATACCTTCTTTTAAAACTACAAAAAGATTTGAAAAATCAACATCTCCCAGCATTAAACCTATCGGCGGCATAAGTACGTCATCGACAAGTGATTTAACAATTGTTCCAAATGCAGCACCAATGATAATACCAACTGCCATGTCTACCACATTCCCTTTCATGGCAAACTCTTTAAATTCTTTAAGCATGGACTCCTCCCGTAATGTAAAATTAGTTTATTAGGATATCACAGACATATACGAAAAAATATAAAAATTATTTGATATTAACTCCAATATGATGAAAATAGTGTGTGAATAATTTTTATATGGGCAAAAAACAATGGATGAAGCTGTAATAAAAAAGGATTTTATACACGAAATT
>CALOBT010000034.1:0-29970 GCA_942491575.1 uncultured Spirochaetota bacterium | reverse complement strand
CCGCCAGAATCAGACCGAACAGAATCCTGTTACCTTTAAACTTGAACATACTGAATCCCCATGCTGTCAGCGCTGAAAAATAGCCGGCAAGCAAGGTTGAGGACACAGCAATGACCGCTGAATTAAAAAATCCCCTGAGGATATTTAAACCGCCTCCACGCTGACCGGTGGCAGCATCAAGTCTGCCCAGAAATAAAGTTTTAAAGTTTTCTATTACTGCAGTTCCCGGAATAAGGGATACACCGTAATCGATCTGAGTATTTGAACGGGTCGCATTCATCAGCATCAAATAGAACGGAATCACACAAAATATCTACAAGTATAATTAGAAAAATATAGACCAGAACCTTAAAAAACACGCCCCGGTTCCGCTTCCGGCCTGTAACAATATCAATTGAACTCATCTTTTCACTCCTTTCACACTTCTCTGTTCCGGTTGATCAATTTCAAATAAAATATTGAAAAAACAGCAGTCAGAATAAACAGAGAGGAAAGCGACCGAAGAACCTGACCCAAGGTCTCCCCATGAAAATGCCCGGTTATACATATACATTACGGTTGTCATCATAGACTGTTCCGGACCGCCGCTGCCCCTTGTCATTATCCAGGGGATGTCAAACATATTCATTCCGCCGATTAGAGAAGTAATACCGATGTAGACCATAACCGGTGATAATAGCGGGAAGGTAATATTCTTGAAGATCTGCCAGGTATTCGCACCATCAACGACCGCGGCTTCGAAATATGAATTCGGAATCGAGAAGATACCGGCCATAAAAAGAATCATTGAGTTGCCGAACCATAGCCAGGTTTGTATTATTGAAATTATAAAGCGGGCCACACGGGGATTATTCAACCAGAAAATATAATTTTCCTTAGCAGCTTCACCTGTTCCGAACAATAGCTGATTAAGAATACCATTCTGCCAGTCGGTGAAGGTAAAAGCCAGGATTGCTACTGAAGCATAGGTCACAAGACTCGGAAAAAAGTATATGGCCCTGAAACCTCCTGTAAATTTCAAATTTAATCTTTTATTTGTTAACAAAACGGCTATAAATAGTGCCAGTGCCAGTTGAATAATAATGTTGGGCAGCCAGATAATCCAGGTATTTAGAAAGGATTTCCAGAACAGCGGTGTCTGCAGTTCCCTGAAATAATTCTGAAATCCCACAAAATTAATGTTGAAATTTGTCATATTCTCATCAGTCAGACTAACCAGAAATGTATTTAGAATCGGATATAAGCTGAAAGTCGCAAAAACTATGAAAAATGGAAGAATGAACAGATACCCGTAGCGATTAACGTTTTTCATCAAACCCTCCAATGTAATAGGCTGAATTCCCGGGTAATCAGAGAATTCAGCCGATAATGGACTTTATTCTACAATGATATCAGGATAGGCGGATTTTACCCTTGCCTTAAGTTCATCTACAGCTTCATCGTATGTATAATTGTCTTCAAGATACTCATTCACCAACTGAGCAAGAATGACTCCTATCTGGTAATCTTCTCCAACAATAGCCGATCCATTTACATATTGTGCCTGGTCATAGAAGAAATCATATTGGTTCTGACCATTTAGAGTCTCCGAAGAAAAGGCATCCTTTATGTCCTCAACAACCGCTTTATTAGCCATGAAGTCGCCTGTTCTTTTCGCATAATCAGCCATATATACCTTATCCTGAGTCAGCATCTCTATAAAAGCCCAGGCTGCGGCCTTATTAGGGCTATCCTTGTAGACTCCGAGCCAGGTTCCACCCCAACTCCATGGATTCGGTGATGAGGTAATTCCCCAGTCGCCCTTAGAGTTCTCCTGTCCAGACAGAACGAAATGAAGTCCCCATGTAGGCCAACCGTAAACAAAAACTTCAGCATCCTCGGGCGTCGTATTCATCACCTCGAAAAACGGACCGCTCCAGTCAGAAAGTTTTGCATCATATCCGTTGTTTCTTATTTCCTTTGCCAGTTTTAGGTACTCGAGAATGTTTGAATCTATTTCAAAATTCTCTATTTTCATTAATCCAGGGAGTCATGCGTGAACCGTAAAAAACCCGGTACACACCATCACCAATCCCCGGAAACATTGTGTAGCCTGCCTGTTTCATCAGCTCAGCAGTTTCCATTACCCTGTCCCAGCTTGAAAAGTACTCACCGACTTCATTCGGATCATCGGTGCCAAGAACTTCTTTTACCAATACTTCGTCTGTAACACCATCCGGCCGGGGTCATCTGCCAGGTCAGAGCCCGAAGAATACCATCCTGATCAGTGCCCATCTGTACAGCATAGTCAAATTGGTCTTTTACATTAGCATTATACGGAGCCTTGTCCAGAGCGTCCCAGAATCCTGCATCTACAAATTGCTTAACATATGCAGCTTCTCCAACAAAAATATCGGGAACATTCTTTCCAGTCTTCAGCAGCGGCCGGATTTTTGCTTCATAATCCGCCATAGGGACGATCTGAAGATCCACTTCGACGCCGGTTTTCTCCATAAAATCAGCAACAATTGCCTGATCTTCGAACTCGGTTGTGAATGTCATAATAGTTAGAGACTTACCTTCCAGTGACTCCTCTTCGAAACTTTTTGCAACATCTTCCTTTTCTTTACTGCAGGCTGATACAAATAAGAGGGTAACAGCAAGAATAAGCAAGAGTACGATAATTTTTTTCATAATTTTCCTCCGATATCTATTTACGTTGTCGGGTTGTACCTACAACTTCTTATATTCTATCATATTTCATCAATATTGCAAGAAATACTTTTACTTGTACCAATAACCCAACAATGATATACTATATTAACTTTACCCGGGAGGAATACTATGAAAGAAAGAAAATCCGCGGTCTATCTTGGAGATACCGCTATGTACCCGAACACCAGTGGTATAACCGGAGATTTCAAAACACTTGAAGGGGAAGAATATTATAAGATTCATAATTACGATGGTCTGCCCTCCTTTTTTATGAATATTGTGAGCAGTTCAGATCACTGGATGTATGTCTCCAGTACAGGAGGATTAACTGCAGGACGAATAAATGAGGATAACGCGCTCTTTCCATATTATACCGTAGACAAAATCCACGAGAATCACGAGTTCACTGGAGCCTTGAATATTTTTCAGGTAAAAGGAAGAGACAGGGTTCAGTTGTGGGAACCATTTTCTCAGATTACCGCTTATCAGACTGAGCGTAATTTATATAAAAGCATATACGGAGATGAGATTATATTTCAGGAAATTAACCATGATCTTAGCCTGATGTTCATGTATTCCTGGAAGGTCAGCGAAAAATACGGTTTTATCCTCAATAGTAAACTTCAGAATTTAGGAGATTCAGAGGTCTCAATTCAACTTTTAACAGGGCTGCTCAATCTCGAAACCTGGGGATCCAGCGCAGATATGCAGCGCAGGCTGAGCAATCTGCTTGATGCATATAAAATTAATGAGCTTGATCCATCCTCAGGTCTCGGAATATTCAGCTTCAGTGCTGCGATTACAGATCTTGCAGAACCCAGTGAATCATTGAAAGCGACAACGGTATGGCAGCACGGACTCATGGATAGTAAATATCTTCTCTCTTCACTTCAACTGGAACATTTCAGATATAATGGTTCTATTGCTGAGGAATCAAGAGTTCAGGGTGAAAAAGGCGCGTTTTTAATTAATTCATCATTCACTATGCAGCCTGAAGCAAGTAAACAGTGGTTTGTAATAGCAGAGGTAAATCAGGACCATTCGAAGATAACAGGTCTGAAGAGTATGTTGGAAACAAATAGAAACCAGCTGTCAGAAGACTTAAAAAAAGACTGCGCAGAGACAACAAGAAATCTGAGGAAGATTATCGGAAGTACAGACGGTCTGCAGCTGAGTAATGACGAACTCAGCACCGTTCATCATTTTGCGAACTCGCTTTACAATACGATGCGCGGAGGAGCATTCTACAATAATTACCAGATAAGCAAATCTGATTTTGTTGATTATCTGTGCGTAAACAGAAAAAATTCCGCGGATATTTTCTCCATATTTATCGAAAAAATGCCTCCGGCAATATCTCTTCCGGACCTTCTTAATAATGCCGAAAACCAGAAATCTGCGGATCTGTACCGTCTTTGCCGGCAGTACCTTCCTCTGTATTTCAGCAGAAGGCACGGCGATCCAAGCCGGCCCTGGAACAAATTTACAATTCAGCTTAAAAATGATGACGGCTCAGAAAAATTGGATTATCAGGGGAATTGGCGGGATATTTTTCAAAACTGGGAAGCTCTCCTTATCATATCCGGAATACATTGAAAATATGATATTCAGATTCCTTAATGCGACGACTGCCGACGGATATAATCCATATAGGATTAATTTCTCCGGAGTTGACTGGGAGACGCCGAAACCGGAAGATCCGTGGAGCAACATTGGATACTGGAGTGATCATCAGATTATCTATCTACAGAAACTGCTTGAGCTCTCATATAATTTCCACCCGGAAAACCTGCTCAATCAGCTTAATAGAAAAATATTTGTTCATGTAAATATCCCGTACCGGATAAAATCATATTCATCAATCCTCTCAGACCCATATGAAACAATAGACTTCAACGAAGCTGAAGAACAGAAAATATTAAAACGAATCGAGGCAATAGGCACGGACGGACAGCTGGTATTCAATAACGACAATAAAATTGTGTATTTCACCATGATGGAAAAACTGCTTGTGCTTCTACTGGCTAAATTATCTAATTTCATCCCCGGAGGCGGACTCTGGATGAATACTCAGCGACCGGAATGGAATGATGCAAATAATGCCCTTGCAGGTAAAGGTCTGTCTGTAGTTACTGTCTGCTACCTGCGACGTTACTTATCCTTTCTGACTGAAATCCTTAACAATGATTCAGAGGACTGCTATTCACTGAGCAGTGAAGTATCCTCATGGCTCAAAGGCATCTTTTCCGCGATGAAAGATTACAGGGGGTTGTTAACAACATCTTTTGATGATAATTCGCGAAGGAAATTCATGGATCGTGTGGGAGACTCGGCTGATGAATACCGGCAGAATATTTACCAAAACTCATTCTCCGGAAAAACAACTGATATTCGAAAAGATGAACTATCCGGTTTTTTGAATACAGGACTGGAATATATAGACCACTGTATACGTAATAACAAACGTGATGACGGGCTTTATCATTCATATAATATTCTCGAATATAACAAAGAAAGCTCAGCAATTAAACATTTCTACGAAATGCGTGAAGGTCAGGTTGCAGTTATTTCTTCAGTGCTGCTCGGACCGGAGGAAAGTCTTCAGGTGCTGAAATCATTGAGGCAGAGCAAAATCTACCGGGAGGATCAGAAATCATATATGCTGTATCCGGACAGGCAGTTTCCAGGCTATCTTAGACAGGAACACCTTCAGTGAAGATGAGGTGATCGGCATCAGACTGATAAGTGCTCTGGAGCATAGAAAAAATGAGAACCTGATCAGCCGGGATCTGAATGGAAATTATCATTTCAATGGTAATTTCCACAATATCAAGGATGTAAAAAAAGTTCTTGAGGAGTTAAGAACTGATGAACAGCTTAATCCTCTAGTAGAAGAAGACGCTTCAAAAATAGAAGACTTATTCATCAGAACATTTAATCATCAGGAATTCACCGGCAGATCAGGGTCATTCTTCGGCTATGAAGGACTTGGGAGCATATATTGGCATATGGTTTCAAAACTCCTCCTTGCAGCTCAGGAGGCAGCCAGCATAGCTCATAAGGAAGAACAGAATACGGAGCTCGTCAAAGAGCTTGCTGCAGCATATTATGATATCCGGAACGGCATAGGATTTAATAAAAGTCCGCAGAGTTACGGCGCCTTTCCAACCGACCCGTATTCCCATTCCCCGGCAGGAAAGGGAGCAAAGCAACCTGGAATGACAGGTCAGGTCAAGGAAGAAATCATAACAAGACTTGTCGAGCTGGGATTGACAGTCGAACAGGGGCAAATAAAATTCAGACCATTCCTCATACGGAAGGAAGAAGATTTTTGGACAAAGCCGCTGAGTTTAAATATTTCGATGTTTCAGGCAGCGAAAAATCTATTATGCTTCCATCTGACTCTGCTGTATTTACTTTCTGTCAGGTGCCGTTTATCATTAAAATATCACAGGAAGATAAAATTCTGGTTGAACGGGAAGATGGATCAACTGAAATACTTACAGGAAAATCAATCCCTGAAGAAATAAGCAGCAGTATTTTCAGGCGGATAGGGGAAGTAACAAGCGTGAAGGTCAGAATTTTCATCACAGCTGGAAATATAATTTTTAATTCTGATTCACAGGAAGGATGCATGATTGGATTTCTGATAAAAAAATCTTTTTGATGCTTGGGATAATCTCTTAACAATAATCCTGTTGAATATCGGATTTCTGCTGAGTGTCCTGTTTACAATAGCACTACCGATATTATTTAAACCTTCAGGGATTCTTCCGATTATACTGCTGTCGGTACCCGGCGTTATTTCCATACACATCTGCGCCGGTTCAGCAGCATCTATAATCCGGACCCTCTCCGATGCCGGTACGGGAAAAATACAAAAGCTCAAAGATGGTTTTTAAAGACATGGAAGGCATCCATTATCACTAGCCGTATTCAATATTCTGATGATTCTGATAATATCGACCGGCGTACCTGTTTATTTATTCTATGGAACAATACCGAGTACTCTCGCCGCAGTTTTCATCTTTTGCTTAGGGCTTCTATGGTTTTCTTCCGTTCAGTTTTTTTACCCTTTTCTATACCGAAATAATGAGCCGTTTGAATCAGTGCTGAAAAAAATCGATATTCATCAGCATTGACAACCCCTCTTCTCATTCTTTGTACTATTCTTTTCAATAACACTGACTCTTTTATCCCTGATTACTTTTTTTTCATTCTTCCGGGATTCTCCGCGGTTCTTCTATTCCAGCAGAACGCTTATAAGCTCCGGCTTTATAAATATGACTGGTATGAAGTGAATTCGGAAAACCGAAAAAGAAAAAATTCCCTGGAATAGCCTTCTGGAAAAGGATGTTGAGCTCCTCGGAAGCGAACACTGAAAGGTATGTTTTTCCCGTCTAAAGAATAAGAGCTTAATAGCCGGAAAAGACTCCGGAGATCATCACGGCACAGTAGAGGAGCAGGAGGGTCAACACCAGGTTCGTAAAACGGGTTCCAGTTTCGGAATTATCTGGAGGAGCGCACTTGAAAGAAACGCGCTTAAAACCATAACAAGCGCATATCCGAGGCTATTCCCAGTAAAAAACCGGAGGGTTCCTCTGTAACCGTGAATCATTCATGATGCTAACTTAAATGACTCAGAGCAACAGTAACCGCTACTACGAAACCTAACCATAAAATAGTCTTGATTGTATTAAGCGCAGGGCTCTTGTCATTATTAGAATAATGATTATCTCTACTGTCTTCAGGAATGAATAAGTAGATTAAATTTGAAATTGATCTCATCCGGATTGCTTTCATAAAAAGTCTCCTTAAGTTAATTTATTCTTTCTATTTATGATTATAGGGGATATAATAGAATAAGTATAATTATATTAAATGGACTATAGGCTAAGTATTACTTATGTTACAAAATCTGGATCGGGTAAAAGTCTTTTATCATGTTTTCACAGCGGGAAGCGTTGCCGCCGCATCTGATGCTCTTCATATCAGTCAATCAGCCGTGAGTCAGGCTCTTCAGAAACTGGAAAAAGAGCTGAAGACTCCGCTGTTTACCAGACTCCATAAAAAGCTGGTTCCGACAACAGCGGGCAAAGATCTCTACGCTGTTGTACAACCATTCATGTCGGAGCTGGGATATATCTTAACTCGCTCAGGCAGTCAAAAGAGTATCCGGCCGGGGAACTTCATATAGGAGCACCGCCTGAATTCGGGAAAGCATATCTTTCGCTATTAATCATGGGATCAGAGAGCTCTATCCGGATGTCACCTTCAGTCTCGAGTTCGGAACTCCGGAAAAACTGCTGCCCCTGCTGAAAGAAGGAGAAATAGATTTCATCCTCCTCGATGAGTTTCTTACCAGAAATCCGGTTGTCGGAAGCCTAGAGGCCTTCCTATTCGAACCTGTCGTAGATGAAGAGATAATTCTGGCCTGCTCAAGACTATACTTTGACAGACATATTAAAGACGATCTCTCCTTCGACTCTCTGTCAAAACAGAATTTCATCGGTTACAGTGAGGGTTCCCGGCTTATCAGGCAATGGTTTAAAAAACATTTCTCGAAGCAGAACACGATTGTAAAGAGGGTGCTGACCGTGGATAATCATGCAGGAGTTGTCTCGGCGATAATGCATAATATCGGAATGGGAATAGTAGCATCCCAGCTTGTAAAAGACGAGCTTCAGTCGGGAAGAATGGTCAAAATCAAAACATCAGAGGCTGATATAATTAACTCGATATCCCTCGTCCAGCTGCTCGATAAGATCCCGAGTCTGACAGAGAAGACCTTTGCGGGTTTCATGGTAAACAGAATCAGGGAAATGATTACAGCAGGCTTCTCAAATCCGGAAGCTCCGCATTAAAAACGGAAGTGAGAATATAGCAGGCAAGGTCGAAGACTTCCGGAACCGCATCTACAATCTCGGAGTCACCGCTGACAAGAACTCCCCCTGCAGCCTTTAAAACATTATCCGCCGAACGGACAGCCTCGACCGTCGCGGGCAGCCCCGTTAAATCAAGCTGAGCCCGAAGCTCCCGTGCAAGATCGCGGCTGTGCGCAAGCGGCTCGTCGATATAAAACCTAAGCCCCCCGGGGCTCAGGCTCATCAGGGCGGATACCATCTGCTTAACAGCCTGAAGGCGCCGCGCGTCCTTCCTGAACACTCCTTTTGATTCGGCAGCGTCACGAACAAGGCCGTCGCAGGCAGTGTAGACAAAGCTCCCGCTAAGATAATGACCTACCACAGCAAGGACGTTGCAGCTGTCTATCGTCAATGTCCGCCCGGCGACCTTTTCCGGGCTGAGCAGTTTAGACCGCCGCGCAACGGCAAGCCCTTCGGGCACAGCCCCGCGCCTCAGTAAAGACCGCTGAACAGAGCTCAGCCGATACCGGTTTCCGGCAAGCTCAACCACCTGCTTTGCAGGGTAACCACGATCATAAAGATAGAGCAGATCCGCGAGGGCGTCGCGGAAACTGCCTGTGAATGGATCTTCGCTCATGAGTTAAGAATAACACGGTTCCCCGCGGCATTAAATCTTATTGGCATTAGACGGATCTATATGCTGCTCCACCTCAGAGCTAACCGCCGTTTTATACATCAGCGGTTTGACCTCCGGGACCCGTCCCCCGAAGGAGGGAATCCACTTCGCGTGGGCACTCATGAGCTCAATTGTCATCGCACGGATTTCATCAAGAGTACAGCTCATCGCCGTGAGAGGGTCGAGGCACATCGCCTGAAATACAAGCTCGGGGTCGGCAGTCTGGACGGCCTTCACAGCAAGCTCCTGTACCGGAAGCTGACCTGAATTTATCGCCGCGAGATGATGCGGCAGCTCTCCTATCCGTACGGGCTGAATTCCGTTCCGGTCAACCAGGCAGGGTACTTCCACGAGCGCGCCTTCGGGGAGGTTGTCAATATAGCCCTTGTTCCGGACGTTGCCGTAGATGACCGCGGGCTGGCCGCTCTCGATTGCGAAGATTATCTGAGAACCGTATTCCCGGCTTCGGGAGAGGTCGATCGGCGTTTCCCAGCCGGCCATCTTTTCCATCTGCTCTTTCCAGTCAGGCCGTTCATACAGAGTCTTGATGAATGCATGACCTCCGTTCCATTCGGAATACTTGTCATTGCAGTATCGCTCAACCAGAGTGCTGTTCTTGCGGAACCAGGGATTGTATTCAGAGACATGGCCCGATGACTCGGTAACCGGGTATACGAAATGCTTGAGGAACTCCATCCGGGCAGAATCGCCGTACCAGATCTCCGGCTTCTCGGCTAGTCTGCGCATCTGAGGCAGCAGGTCCTTCTTATTATGTTCAAAACGGGTGAACCATGCCTGATGATTTTTTCCGCCGCAGAGATAGCTTACCTCATCATATGGAACTTCCAGCCTGCCCGCCCACTCTTCAGCCGTGGCCGAAACCGAATGGCATAGCCCGACATATTTAAGCCCGGGAAAGGCCTCACTTATTCCAAGAGAGAGCATCCCCATCGGGTTTGTGTAATTCATCACAACCGCTTCGGGACAGACGGCTGCAATATCGGCGGCAATCCCTAGCAGTACAGGAAGGGTCCTCAGGCACCGCATGACGCCCCCTGGGGTGAGGGTATCTCCGATGCATTGATCGATGCCGTATGCGGCGGGAATATCGATCTCGGACTTAATTGCCTCATATCCGCCTACAAGAATACTGATTATTACATAATCAGCTCCGGCAAACGCCTCTGCCCTCTCTGTATGGGTACTGACTGAGGCATCAGGATAATGACCCTCTTTAAAAATAGTTTCCACAATATTACCTGCGTAATCGAGTCTCTCGCGGTCAATATCGACCAGCGCAAAATGGCTGCCTGCAAGACTCTCATAGCTGAGAATATCCGCCGTGAGACGGCTTGAAAAAACAAGGCTGCCCGCTCCAATAATTACAATTTTCGACATCGCTGTCCTCCTGTTCTATTGATGAAATTGTATACCCCGGCAGCTGACAGCGATACAGTACATATATTGCTTTTTCCTGTCCTTTTAGGATTATTTGCTGTATATTTATTGCTTATGGAAATAATTGAAGACCGGAGACAATATTGGGACAGTTCACCTCTGCCGTTGATCAGCTGGGGAGAAGAAGCCTGCCAGCCCGGTCACGAATACGGAGGGATGCGCTCCTATCTTCTCATCCATTTCATCCTCGAAGGCAGGGGAAGATTCAGCAGTGAAGGAAGGAGTTGGAAGCTTGAGCAGGGGGACAGCTTTATAATCTTCCCCGGAACACATAACCTGTACAGGGCGGCAGCCGAGGCTCCCTGGCATTATTTCTGGCTGGGTTTTGATCCGGTGTACCTCTTCCTCTTCGAGAGGACCGGAGACAGCCGGTCGAATCCGGTCAGGAACCATGAGCAGATCAGAGAAATATATGAGAGTTTCAAGGGGCTTACTCCCGGCAGCAGCAATCTAAGCGCATCGGAGCAGATGAATAACCAGGCTATACTGAATAATATCCTCTCGATCTATTTAAAGGAGCATCAAGAGGCAAAGCAGCCGGCAGACAGTCAAAAGATCACGGGGAAGCACCATGTACAGTCGATGATAAATTTCATGAATGAGAATTCCGCCAATCCGATTAAAGTTTCGGATGTTCTTCATTTCATCGGCCTTGAACGCAGCTATGCCTCCCGCCTGTTTCGTGAATATCAGGAACAGTCGATCGGCGGATACCTTAAAGGCCTCAAGATGAAGCGGGCCGCGAAGCTGCTTACAGAAGGCGCTACAATCAAGGAAGCAGCCTACAGCTCAGGATACCGGGACTATGATTACTTCCTCAAAGTATTCAAGCGTGAACACGGAAAAACTCCGGGGGAGTTCACGATTGACTCAGGGCAATGAAAAGAGTAAATTCATGACATCACGCTTGGAGGCATCTTATTAAATTCAACCGTTACAGCTGGAATAAACAGCATCAGGCCCGTATTAAACAATTGATCTTCCGCCTCCTTCCGCTTGTGCTGATCCTCATACTGAGTACTGGATTTTTCTGGATCTTCCGGGACACGAACATGCGTGACAGGCTGGACAATTCGGTCTTTGATGCGGCCGCATCCCGAACATTCGGGGCGGTTGAAAACTATTTCAATCCGATGCTTGAACTAATCTCATCCGCGGTACTCTGGGGAGAGATTGGAGAGATAGACTCGATCGGAGACCCTGAAAAATACATCCAGCTCATGCAGGCCAGGCTTAAAACAATCGGAACGGTTTCATCATTCAGTATGACTGATTTAAAGGGCGAAGAGCTGGTCATACAGATGCCCGGCAGCGAAACCCCTGATTGGTACGTAACCGGCAGCAGAACAGCAGAATCGCTCTCCAGCCTGAGACAAGACTGCGGAATTGAGTATATGTCACTCGATCAGATGAACCTCCGGAAAATCTCCGGGCTGGAACCTAAGCAGGTCTTTCGAATAAGTACCCCTTATATGCTCCCTTTTCAGAATGTTCTTGGAATAACCCTCTGCCTTGAAGCACCGCAGAACAGCGATGGGCTGGGGCTGACCCTATGCCTGGATCTGCCGCTGAACCAGATATCCGAAAGGTTAAGAAGAGCCGGTACCGTAAAGGAGGCTGTAATCTTCATCCTGATGCCGTCGAAGGAGGATTTCATCTTTCTTCCGGTTGAGGATCTGCTCAGGCTTGATACAGTTCCACAGCCGGGAAATGCCTCTGAAATATTTACCCCCCTCGAAGGAGGTGCAAATGAACTGGTAGAGGTCCTCTCCCTGGAAGAGAACACATCGGATAAGGTTCGTTTTACCTTCACATACAGCGGAAAGACATGGCTTGCAGAGTTCATGCATATCAATATTGGAAATGAAATTGTTTCAATGGGAACACTCGTACCCGAAGAGGCCCTCTGGACGACCCAGGTATCAGGCCCGCTTCAGATTTTTCTTCTGGCGCTTCTATCCGCAGCCGCCTTTCTCGTATTCAGACTGGTTCATGATTACCGAAACGTCACACAGTCGCCTGCGCGTGTAGAAGAGATTCTTCGAGAGGAGATAACCGGGGGAGAGACTTTTCATCTGGAGTTTAAATCATCCCTGAGATGGGACTGCCGTGAAGATAAGGTAAACAAGGATCTTGAAAATATAATAGTTAAATCGGTCGCCGCATTTAATAACGCGGACGGCGGAACCCTTCTCATTGGAGTCGCCGATAATGGAGAAATCCTCGGAATAGAAAAAGATTACAGCGCCCTCAGACAGCAGGGAAAAGACTATTTCGAGATTCATCTTAGAAATCTTCTGTCATCTAAATACGGA
Source organism: uncultured Spirochaetota bacterium (assembly GCA_942491575.1). Classification (GTDB taxonomy): domain Bacteria; phylum Spirochaetota; class UBA4802; order UBA4802; family UBA5550; genus CAZHNW01. The sequence goes on along the minus strand of CALOBT010000034.1, from coordinate 16,963 downwards.
GTCGGATATACATCAAAAAACATCGCCGTAGACTTTCCCTGGCTGTCGGGACATGAAATCTGCAGAATCAGAATTCGCCGCGGAAGAGCACCTCTCTATACAGTTGTTAAAGCGAAGAACGGCGCCGCGGTTGAGAAGTTTTTTGTCCGATCGGGGAACACCTCTCAGGTTCTGGAAAATATCAGCGAGATCACCGATTACATATTCTCCAGATTCTCCCGGAAAAATTTCAGTAAGCAGAGAACGAAATCAGTTTAAAATCTGATCAATGATGACGAGTTCCTCATCCGTGAATGATAGATTATTCTGCATTTCCGCGCAGTCCTCTATCTGACCGGGTTTACTCGCGCCGATGAGAACCGAACATACCGATGGATGACGCAGATTCCAGGCCAGAGCCATCTGTGCAAGACTCTGCCCCGCTCTTTTGCATGATCGTTCAGTTTTTTAACCTTAGAGATGACTTCACCGCTTAGAGTCTCCGGTTTCAGAAACCTTTTATCAACGGCAGCCCTGGAATCCGAAGGAATGCCGTCCAGATATCTGCCGGCCAGGATGCCCTTCTCGAGTGGGGAAAAAGTTATACATCCTACCCTCTCTTCGTCCTGAAGGTCGAGCAGTCCCTCCTCGATCCGACGGTCGAGCATATTAAACTTCACCTGATGAATCAGACATGGAGTCCCGAGTTTTTTAAGGATCCCAAAAGCCTCCCTTGCATCATCGGGAGAGTAAGAGTTCGATATCCCGACATATAAAGCCTTGCCGGAGCGAACGATGTGATCAAGAGCTCCCATAGTTTCTTCAAGCGGAGTATCAGGATCCCGCCTGTGATGATAGAAGATATCCACATAATCAATGCCCATCCGTCTCAGACTCTGATCGAGGCTCGCAATCAGATATTTACGTGAGCCGAAATCCCCATAGGGCCCCGGCCACATATCATACCCGGCCTTCGTGGATATTATAAGCTCATCCCTGTAGGGCATTAAATCCTGTCTTAAAATCTTCCCGAAATCTTCCGCACTGCCCGGAGGCGGTCCATAATTATTGGCAAGATCAAAATGAGTGATACCAAGGTCGAAAGCCCTTCGGGCCATCGTTCGGCTATTTTCATAATGACTCACATCACTGAAATTATGCCAGAGCCCTAAAGACAGCAAGGGAAGCCTGAGCCCCGACTTACCGCATCTAATGTATTTCATATTTTGATATCGTTCTGAATCAGCTGTATAAACCAAGAAAATGCTCCTTTACTTCGGAAAGGGAAATAATCTAAATGCCTCTGTTTTCGTATTCTCATTACTATACCAGCGGCTTGGTTACAAGTCAATTTTTTATGTTTCCACGCAGAAAAAGACCCGCCGTAATTTCGTTTTACATATTTTACAGATCATTTACACAATATTAACAGCTGACCGGCAGAATTACTCTACATTTATCTCAGACACGGATCTCTATCAGATTCAACTTTTAAGGAGCAATAAATGCAGAAATTACTTAGACTTGCAGTACTTACTCTCGTATGCAGTTTGATGATCTTCTCCTGTGCCAGTGAAGATAAGCAGGAACAAAGAGACCTCAGAGGACGTCCGAGAGCCGGCAGCCCGGAAATAATCAGAATGAGAACAGACCGGGAGAAGCCGAACACAGCCTCTTACAGCTTCAGGCATTTGTAAATGAGAATGCCCGGGCCGACCTTGTGCTGAATGAAGAACAGGCTGAGAAGATCATCCCGGTTCTCATAGAATGGAAAACAGCCCTGACATCGGATTCCAGGACTGACGGCAAGGCTTTCGCTGCTAAAATTTCGGAGCATCTGACCGGGATTCAGAAAGAATACAGACCTGAACCACCGATGGGAGGCCTCGGGAACGGAAAACAGGCGGAATCCTCAAGACAGAGCGGTGAAGGCGCGCCCCGTGGAGAGCTCTCCGTGCTGCTGATTCTTGACGAGCTTATTGAAGCACTTTCAGCCCTTTAAAGAACATATATTTCATAAAACATGAGCCATCTGCCGTCAGACAGATGGCTTTCCTTCTTCCAAACACACTGCGGAAACATCCTATTCCTACATATTTGTAGTCCGGAACATATAAATCATACATTGCTGTAGTATTCATATTTGCAGATAGTTGATTATCCCGACTCTGAAATGGGCGGATAATGAAATTTCCTACATTTTTGTCTTAAATAATTAGAATTCATCAGTTTCTTTTATTTTATTCTTCATTTTGGCTACTGCTCAGGAAAACTGGCATACAAATTGCAATCGATTAGCATCTAACAAGGAGAAAGACAATGACAAAACGGATTGTACTAGCAGTGCTCACAGCAGCATTAATTCTGGCACCCAGCATGCTTTTCGCAAATGGGCAGAGTGAAGAAAACTTAATTAAGATAGGATTTAATATCCCCCTTACCGGCGACAGCCCGAAAGTAGGAGAAGGCACAAAATACGCAGCCGAGCTGATTAAGGAACAAATCAACGGTGAAGGCGGACTGGAAGTCGATGGTGAAAAATACATGCTCGAATTCATCTATGTGGACAATGAACTAAAAGCAGAATCGGCAGTAAGTGCTGCCTATAAACTTATTGAGCAGGATCAGGTATTAGCTATAGTCGGCCCGGATACCTCCAGCAGAGCTATTCCGGCAGGACAGGTAGCAAATGATAACCGCACTCCGCTGATCAGCCCTTGGTCGACGAATCCTAACACGACGCTCAACAGGCCTTATGTATTTAGAGCCTGCTTCCTGGATCCCTTCCAGGCGCCGGTTGCCGTAAAGTTTGCCGAGGAGCAGTTTAATCTTTCCAAAGCCGCAATCTTGTACAACCTTGAAGACGACTATTCGAAAACTCTTGCCGGCCTTTTCAAAGATGCCCGGGAAGCAGCCAACGGGCCGGATTCGATAGCAGCCTTTGAAAGCTATGGTCAGAAAGACCAGGATTTTTCCGTTCAGCTGACTAAGGTTGTATCCTCCGATGCCGAAATTCTCTATCTCCCGAGCTTCTACAATAAAGTTGCCATGATCGTACCGCAGGCGAAGGACCTCGGATGGGATAAACCCGTAATGGGTTCTGACTCCTGGGGTTCAGCCGACCTTGTTAAGCTTTCAAAGGGTGCTGTAAAAGGCTACTACTTCACGACTCATTATGCCGCAGCCGGTGCAGTGGGAGAGACTAAAGAGTTTATAGATTCTTACAAGGAAGCTTACGGATATGTTCCAGACGATGTAGGCGCCCTCTCTTTTGATGCTGTCAATATTGTTCTGAAGGCAATTCAGGATGCCGGATTGAGTGGAGACATCAAGGCCGACCGGGAAGCCATTAAGGACGCTATTGTAGCCCTTGAATCCTACCCTGGTATTACCGGATCAATGACCTTTACAGCAGACGGAGACCCCATCAAAGATGCGGTTGTTGTTCAGGTTAACGAAGACGGCGAGTTTGAGTTTGTAGCAACTCTTCAGCCGTAATCTGATAATTTATTCCGATTCAAAAAGCAGGAGTTCTGAATTCAGCCTGAACTCCTGCTTTATTATTTTCCCGCTTCAGAGACGTTTAAAGAACACAATAAGGAGATATTGTTTTGTTAACATCTATACTGCAGAATCTGTTCAATGCGCTGCAGTGGGGTAGTTTTTACTCCATGATAGCCTTAGGCTACTGCCTGGTCTACGGCGTTCTGCGTTTAATCAACTTCGCACACGGCGATATTTTTATGATGGCGTGCTATTTTGCATTTTTCATAGCCACTTTTTTTATTGGAACATTCGCGGGCCTGCCCGGCCCTGTTATTTTCATGCTGACCCTGATCCTCACAATGCTCACAACATCGGGTCTCGGTATTTTTATAGAGAGAGTCGCATACCGGCCTCTGCGTAAGAAGGGAGCGCACCGTCTGTATGTGGTAATTACAGCGCTAATGCTTGGTTTTGTTCTCGAGAATGGAAACCTGGCAATTTTAGGAGCAAGCTCCCGCCGTTTCCCCCGATATGTTCGGAAAGGTCATCATAACATTCGAGGTGTAAGTCTTACAAATTTTGTCAAAATCATCGTAATCCTTTCTTCAGTAGCTGTTTTTGCAATACTGAATCTTATCGTAAATAAAACCAAGATAGGCATGGCAATGAGAGCGGTCTCATATGATAAGTTTGCTATTCCTCTCATGGGAATTCCTGTAAATAAAGTTATAACTTTCACCTTTTGCCCTCGGATCATCTCTCGCGGCCATAGAGGAATCCTGTTCGGAATGAGCTACCCGGTCCTTGATCCCTATATGGGCATGATAATCGGGTGGAAAGCCTTTATTGCTGCAGTTGTCGGTGGAATAGGAGACATTAAGGGGGCATTCACTGGTGGCTTCATCCTCGGATTTATTGAGATAATCGTTGTCGCATTCTTCCCTTCGAGCTACAAAGATTTAATAGCATTTATCATCCTCCTTGTCATTCTGACTATCAAACCCACTGGATTTTTCGGTGTCGCTAAAAGCACTAAAATATAGGAGACAAGAATGGATATAGTAATAAAAACTGAACCAAAGAAGTTCATCAACCTCTGGCCTGCTGTCCTGGCAGGAGGAGCAATTATATTAATAGCGCTGGTAGCCGGCGGATTCATCAATCAGTATATTCAGACTGTGATAATGTTTATTGGAATAAATATTATCCTCTCAGCCAGCCTGAACCTTATCAACGGTTATATGGGAGAGTTTTCATGCGGACATGGAGGTTTCATGCTCGTTGGAGCCTATGTATCGTCAATATTATCGATTCTTCTGTTCACGAACAGCCCATGGCTGGGACGGCCGCTTCTTCCGCCGTCAACGGCTGTTTTCCTGTTTCCGATTGTTATAATTCTCGGCGGAGCGGTGTCAGCCGTAGCCGGACTTCTTGTGGCAATCCCGTCTTTCAAGACCCGGGATGACTACCTGGCAATTATCACAATCGCGGCAAACTTCATATTTGTAGCCCTGGTCAACAATTTCGAATTCGTAGGGGGCTCAAGAGGATTCATGGGAATGAAGGGAACAATTTTCGCGATGGAGGACGTAGCCCGAATGCCATACATGCTGATATGGACGATGACCTTTGCAACTCTGGCGGTTTTTTTCATCCGGCGGCTGATGCGCTCCACCCTCGGAAAGGGGATTTCAGCTATCAGATACGATGAAGTCTCCGCTGAAATAATGAGCGTTAATACAAACCGCATGAAAGTGATTGCCTTCATGCTGTCATCCGGACTTGCAGGCATTGCCGGAGGACTATTTGCCCATGTGCTCGGATTCATAAATCCTTCATCATTCTCTATTATGAAATCAACTGAATGCCTTGTTATGGTCTATTTAGGCGGCATGGGCTCATTAAGCGGCTCAGTACTTTCCGCGGTGATCTTCACCTTCCTGCTTGAGGCAATGAGACCTCTTCAGATCTTTAAATGGGTATTAATCCCCTTGATGCTCATCCTTCTGATGCAGTTCAGGCCTGAAGGCCTCCAAGGAAACAACGAATTAACAACCGTTTTTCCAGGGCTGAAGCGGTTCTTTACAAGGAGAAATGGATGAGTTTACTGAAGATAGATTCATTAACCCACAATTTCGGAGGCCTAACAGCAGTTTCCGGTCTAAACTACGAGCTGGAGGTCGGCAAAATCTACGGACTTATTGGCCCCAACGGCGCCGGAAAAACAACTGTTTTTAACCTTGTAAGCGGGTTCTACACTCCGACAACCGGCGATATAAGTTTTGGAGGAGAATCAATAAACGGCCTCCCCCCCCACCAGGTGGCAAGCCGCCAGATTGGGCGAACGTTCCAGAATATAAGACTATGGAGCGAGATGACTGTCCTTGACAATATCAAGATAAGCCAGCATTACCAGCTCCCGTTACAATGTGGCTGATGCCTCCTTTAAAACCACTGGAAAAAATACAGCAGAGAGAATGGGAGATAGAATACAAGGCGAAGGAGCTCACTGAAGTATTCGAACTGTCGGATTCGTGGGCGAATATCCATCGAATCGTCTCCTACGGTGTTAAGCGCAGGGTTGAAATAGCAAGAGCCCTCGCATACGGACCGCAGCTTCTGATGCTTGATGAACCGGCAGCCGGTTTGAGCACCTCCGATGTAGTTGAGCTCATTGATTACATCAGGTGGGTTCATGAAACATTTAAAATAACAATTTGGATGATAGAGCACCAGATGCAGGTAATAATGTCCCTCTGTGACCGGATAAAAGTCATAGACTTCGAAAGAAATCGCGGAGGGGGTACCTTCCGAAATCCAGAACAATCCTCAGGTGATTAAAGCCTATCTCGGAGATGGTGAAATATGATGTTAGAAGTTAAGGACCTCAAGGTCCGATATGGAAATATAGAAGTGCTGCACGGACTCAATTTCAATGTAGAAAGGGGTGAAATTGTAACTCTCATAGGTGCAAACGGTGCCGGAAAAACTTCAACCCTGCTCAGCCTCTCGGGGATCGCCTCAGCCTGAAGCACCGCTGGCCTTCGAAGGTGACATCCTGTTTGACGGGAATTCAATTCTCAAAACCGAGCCGCATAATCCCGTCGAAGCCAGGCAGATGGCCCTGGTTCCTGAAGGACGGCATATTTTCGGAAACCTCTCGGTTAGAGAGAATCTCGATCTGGCTACATACGCTATTCAGAAAGATACGGATTTCGTAGGCTCAACTCTTGAACTTGTTTACGCCCTTTTCCCGAGACTCTATGAAAGACGAAAGCAGCGCTCGGAATCCCTAAGCGGCGGGGAGCAGCAAATGCTGGCCGTAGGGCGGGCATTAATGACCGGATGCAAGTTCATAATGCTCGACGAGCCGTCCATGGGGCTTGCTCCTGTCCTTATGTACGAAATGTTCAGGGCGCTGAAACAACTGAACGAAAAAGATATTACCATCCTCGTAGTTGAACAAAATGCGAAGGTGGCCCTCGATTTTGCAAGCCGGGGCTACGTTCTTGATACCGGTGAAATTATTGCCGAAGGCTCTTCCGATGAGCTGCGTGCCAACAAGGACGTTCAGAAAGCCTACCTGGGAGGCTGATTGTAATCAATAAGATAGCTGCAGTTTTATCTCCGGCTATCCTCATCTAAACTGAAGAAAGTGTCTGCTAAGAATAAAACCTAAAACTCAACAAACTCTTCATCTGCAGAAGAGGTTGAATTATCTGTAATCCTGCTGTGTTCAATTTGCTGCAGTTTAAAATGATCCTGCTTCGGGATAGAAACGCTAACATCATCACGCGACTTCTCTGTTATTAGGGTTTCCTGCACCTTAAAAAACCTTATTTTGTCCAATAGTTTCTCAGCTTGACTCGACAGCTCTTCTGCCATAGATGATGATTCCTCAGAAGCAGCCGCATTCTGCTGGATAACCTGATCAAGCTGAACCATAGTCTGTGAGACCTGTTCCGTACCAGAGAGTTCTGTTCGCTGCTTGTTGCGGATATCTCCTGAATAAGATCAGCAACACGCCTTATATCAGGAATAAAATTGCCTGTATTTTCTCACCGGCTGAATCGGCTTTTGCAACACTAGAGTTAGCAAGCTCAAGAATCTCATTAGCAGCAATCTTACTATTTGCGGCAAGTTTACCGACTTCGGCCGCTACAACCGCAAAACCTTTCCCATGCTCACTGGCACCGCGGCTTCTATGGCAGCATTTAAAGACAACAAGTTTGTGTTCCGTGCTATCTCTTCGATAATTTTAATTTTCGAAGCAATAGTATTCATTGCCTCCACAGTTTCGGTGACTGCATTCCCGCCATCAATAGCATCATCGGCGACTTTAACTGCAATTTTCTCGGTCTGAGCTGCGTTATCAGAATTCTGCCTGGTTGAAGAGCCAATTTCCTCCATTGAGGAGGAAATTTCTTCCGCCATCGAGGCCTGCTCGGTAGCCCCCCCTGAAGTCTGCTTCGAAGCGGTGGCGGATAGTTGCTCGCTACCTTGTGAAACCATCTGCGCTGCCCCATTTACCTCGAGAACAACTTCTTTTAATTTTCCCTGCATATTCTTGAGCGCTCTTAAGATCTGCCCGGTTTCATCCTTGCTCTCACCATTTATTTCCTGAGTAAGATCACATTCTGAAATAACATTGGTTGCATCAACCGCAATCTTAAGCGGTTTTGAGATCCCCCTCGCAAGAAGCAGTAAAACAACAACAATTACTGCAGGCTAACCCGAAACCGATCAGGACAATAAGTTTCACAATAGCCCAGGCAGCTTTCTCCATTGTCGCCTCGGGAAGATTTACTTCAACCGTGATATTACGACCTGTCTCTCCGACCTCTGTAGGAACTCTCCCGGTCGAAAAAACACTCTCGCCAAGAATAGTTGACATCCTGATTTCCGAAAAGGCACGATGCTCAACCTACACTTTTTATCATTTCCTCATGGCCGGTAGTCTCCGAGACCGACTTCCCTAAGAACTCTCTGCTGGAAGTTCCAATCACTGTACCGTTATCCGAATATGCCTTAACATAACCCTTTGGGAAACCGTCAATTTTTATTCCGGAGACTATCCGCTGAGCAGTGTCGAGCAGAATATCAACAGCAACAATACCTACAAAACTTCCGTCAGCTGCTCGAATTTGGCTGGAAATGGTTAACATTAAGGCCTCCACTCCATTTATATTATATGGGTATGGATCATGAGATATTCCGGTTCTCTCTCTTAGGAACAAGATATTAGTCTCCGCTACGGAAAGCTCCCAGCCTGTTAAGGGTGCCGCATTCACCTTTCCCTGCTCATCCCGAGTTCAGGAGGGTATAAATCTGCCGGTTTTATCGGAACCCTCTCGTATCCGAATATTCTTCATCACGTCCGCCAAAAGCGTCCTGTTCAAAAAGATTACCGCGACACCGCTGAAGGTCTCATTACTTTCAATAAAATGCTTTAAGATTATATTGGCTTCTTCTCGGCTGAGGTCAACATTCTCATCCTGAACAACAGCTTCAAATACTTCAGAAAGTGCTCTTGCCTTATTAAGCGGCCGCTCAAATTTAGCTGCTATTTCGTTCAAATAATTGAAGGCTGCTTCACAGGCAATTTGCTGCCCCTGCCCTTTTGACAAACTTATCACTTCTTTTCCTGTGAAAACGGCGAATATTGTAACAGCGATGAATACAAGCCGCGATACGCTTATTACCAATGTAGTCCCAATTTTGAAGTTTTTAAACATGCGTAAGCTTCTCCTTTAATACTGTTCTATATACAAAAGTTTATGATACTCTTGGTACCATTATGATTTCCAATGTTAAAGTCCCCTTCAAATTGCATAATCAATATCTTAACAAGTTTTAAACCGAAGCCGGATTGTTGCTCTAAATTAAAATCTTCAGGAAGCCCGTTTCATCGTCCTGAATTATTAAAAGCTACATGTTCTTTCTTTTTCGTTAAGGTAACGTCTATATGGCCCGAAGCTCTACATTCAAACGCATATTTCATAACATTTGTAAGAAGTTCATTCACAATAATTCCTAATGATACCAATCGTTTAGAATCGAGCGGAAAATCATCAATTTGTTTCAATATAGTAATCTCGATGTCATACGGATACAGGGCAACAATCTCATCAATCAGATTATCCAGATAATGCTTAATGGAAGTCACATTATATTCATCAGAAAGCAGCAATTTCTCATAGAGAATCTGCATGCTCTTAACCCGGCCTATTGCATCATTAAGGGCAGAAACAGCAGCGAAATTAGTTAGAGAATTTTACTTGCATGGATAAGAGGTTCCCAATTGAGGCAAAATTATTTTTTATTCTATGATGAACTTCTTTTAAAATTACCTCTTTTTCGAGAAGCTGTTTTTTAACCTCTTCTTCGGCTGTTTTCCGAGTAGTTATATCACGCAATATTCCCAAAACGGAGATAGTGCTGTCAGAATTTTTTATTGTGGTAGTCATTACATCATAGATCTTCTGACTAATATGCGAATTAAGCTTCTTTATGGATTTTATCCCCGGCAACCGCTTTAGAGATTTCACACAGAGGACATTTTGTTTTACGCTGATATAAATATTCATAGCACTTTTTACTGGCAGGATCACCGAAATCTTTTTTTAGTGCAGGATTAATATATTGAATTCGATACCTATTATTCACGATAATTACACCGTCTTTCATTGATTTGAAAATATTTACAAAATTATCTCTTTCAATGCGGAGAGCCTCCTCTGCCTGCCGACGCTTTGTTATATCGGCTATAGTGCCAATCATTCTAAATGGAGTCCCGTCTTCATCCCGTGATACAATCATTCCCTTTGCTAAAATCCATTTCAATCCTTCGTCTTTACTGACTATTCTAAACTCATCCTGATATAATGGACTGTCACTTTTAAAAGAGCTATGAAAATTAACATAAAAATGTTTTTGATCATTTGAATACAAATGGTATTTCCATTCTTCTAAACTTACTAAAGCAGTATTTGCATGAAGACCAAGAATCTGTCGTGACTGTTCAGAGAAGGATATTGTATCTGAGGTTCTTACCCATTCCCATAACCCGAGAGAACTGCCTTTTAGAGCAATTTTATATTGAGCATCATATTTCTTCAGTTCCCTATTCAGCTGAAACTCTTCAGAAACCCGCTCGAAGACAACTACAACTTTATGAATACTCCCTGACGGACCTTTCACCGGAATAACACTTCCGGCAATACCATATTTTGCACCCTCTCTGAAATCATTGAAGTATTCTCAGGCAGTCCCCATTTGACCCGATTTCTGAACCTTCACAACGGGGTCATCAATAATCTCCATTGTTTTTGTATTAAAAATCTTAAAAATATCCGGTAAATCTTTATCATGACAAAGATTGCTATTCCAGCCGGTAAGTTTTTCTGCGGTTGGATTTATCCGGACGATGCGACCCTTGATATCTGTCGTTATTACAGCATCTCCTACAGAATCTATAATATTATTAAGAGTCTTATCCTCAACAGTTTTTTCATTCACATTGAGCTTCTTTATTATTTTCATATTTTCTTTCAGTCGAGTATTATATAATTCAAAGGCGGTGATAATTGATGAGTTTAATACACTTATACCGGAAGTTTTTGATACATAACCATAGGAGGCAATCTTCTTAGTTCTTTCCAGTATTTCTGGTCCGGAATGGCTGGAGACGAAAATAATCGGTATATCCTTTGTACTCCAGAATAAGCCGGGCTGTTTCAATTCCGTCAATTCCCCTTCCTAGATCAATATCAATTAAAACCAAATGAATAATTTCATTCTCTTTAATGATAGAAACAGCCGCTTCTCCTGTCATAGCATGAATAATGTCATAACCGCATTTCTCGAGTTCCAATCTCTTTTTACTATTGCTAATAATATTTCATCTTCAACGAGTAACAATGTCTTCTTGTATCTATCATTCATGAAGAACTTGTCCTTTCTGAGTTCACATTAACACTAAAATATTTTTCACCTTTTTAGCTTGTATTTGAATAATGATTATTAATGAATGATTTTGAAATAGCAGGATATTATTTATAAAAACCTACCCAGATATTAAATATTATAAGGATAGAGTGGATCTCTTTTAAGTTATCGGTTTGTATAAATTAAGGTATATAAATGTATAAGACTATTCTATATTTTTTCCTATAAGCAGTAGTAATAGTTTTTCCCTTCCAAAAACTCCAAATTTACGATATAAACTGGTTAAGCGTTTTCTAATTGTAATTTCGTAAGACCAAGCTCGAATGCTATCTCTTTAGTTGTCTTCCGAATAAGCATCAGAGCAAGAATCTCCTGCTCCCGGCCTGTCAGTCGATAATCTGATTAATCTATATCGGCTGTAATAGAATGCTCAGGTTCTACTTTATGCAACGACTGAAGAGAGTCTTGGACCCTACGAATTTCTCTGAACAGCTCAGTCTCCCAGCCATCGCGGGTCGCTGGCCTGCTGATTATATTTTCCCTTGATTCATTTCTGAAGACAATCAGCAGCATCCTTCCATTTTTAAACCAGTTAGTATCATCCACAAAAAATTGTGATCGGATATGAATGTAACTATGCTCTTTGCGATAAAATGTCAGCTCACTTTCAAAAAATTTTCCAGCAGCCATTCTCTTTGGTATCAACAGAAGCTTGACGGCCTGAACAGGATCAAGAATCGCACCTAAAGCCAGAGTCACAAGCTCTTTTTCAGAATACCCCAGGAGGTTTGCAGCAGTATGACTGCCGAACATTATTCGTCCGTCTTCTTTGAACAAAATAAAAACCCGGTGAATTGTTCATTTTTACTAACCGATCAAGTTCCGGATGAACTTCAGGCAAATAATCAATATAGAAAGGCGGGCTTTTCTGGTAGAAACCCAGGAAACCTATAGTGTCGGCATCGCCTGAGTGATACGAAAAAACATCAACACGCACATCAAGGGCTTCTCCGTTCTTTTTAAAATACTGCTTGGTAATATTATAAAAATCAATATCTCCATTAACCATTCTATGATAATTATTATCATCAAGCTCGAAAAATAGAGGACAGGTAAGTTCCTCATAACTAAGCCCTTCTGCTTCCTCAATGGTGTATCCTATGCTATTGGCGAAGTTATGATTTACACTGATGTACCGCTTATTATGATCTATCAGGGCTATCCCGAAGGGAGAAGATTCAAGAAGGAATCGTATTCCTTTATTATCCACTCTCAATTCCAGGAAGGCTTGAATAAATTTTGATGAAATTTCTTCATTACCTTTCATAATACCCTATTCCTCTTTTTTATTAACCGAGCAATTCGGCCTGAATCTGAAGTTCCAGGATCTTCAGACAAATCTTTCTGCCCCACTCTTGGGCGATGAAGGCGTTCTTTATTCCTCGATGGAAAGAATACCGGACAAAGCCCCTTGCTGATTTTCTTCCGTATCAAAGTATTGAGTTTCTATTCCTGTATATATATTATCATCTGTAACAGAAGCCAGTTGTCCAGCATTGTTTTTCAAAAAAGCCACCGGCCTCCGATCTTCACACAAGGAATTGTATCAGCAGCAATTAGCCTTCGAATGGTTTCTTCCAATACTCTCAGATAACGAACAATCTCATAATTAAGGTTAATACTTCCTTATCCATACTAATTAATTATTCCTTTTCAGCAAAAATGTCAACTTCATATTCCGTTATTTACTGTTATTGTCCACTATTGTCTACACTAAAGACTTGGGGGGGCTGGATGGATTCTGAATTTCCGATCATTTAAACGACTGCAGATTAGTGTTCAGATCTTCGCCGGCCTCCGCCGTGGTTCTGAGCCATAGAGTCTTCCTGTTTTTAAGCTTAAGACGTGATCCTGATTTTATGCTCTTATACATTGCCTGATGCTTCTTAAGCAGCAGATAGGTGGTTCTCTCTTTCGGTCCGAAGAGATCATTAACTCTTATATTAACCTCTTCATCAAGCCGCTGGATGAAAGCATCATTTATAGCTTTATAGTTCTGTTTTACAAGTTGAAGATACTCTACTGCGATCCTGTCGATCTGTTTCAATTCAGTCATTTCATCTATGATTTCAGAGAAAGTGCTAATCGCCCCTTCATAGGATTCGTCATCGAATAATTCTTGAGCGAGGTTTCGATCTGGTCTTTGATTCCGAACTAAACCTTGTCCCTCGAGGACGCGTCCGGCAGGAGTATTCCTGCAGCCGTTAAGATGGTTTTCGATGGCACCGGAAGCGACATCGAGTGCAGCCATGAAAACCTTTGTCTTCCACATTTTCTTCTCAAGATTCTGATAAAGAATATCCATCGTATCCCGCAGTTTGAGCCTGTTCTTTTCTTCCGGCAGAAAGATAATATCGTATACATTCTGGCTGACTCCCTTGAACTCTACGGTTCCTATGTTAAAAAAATCAATCCGTGAAAAAAAGCTGTCCTGCTCGGACCTCTGAGATGCCTGGAATTTTTGATAGACGTGATTTGTGAGCATGATCCTGTTATGCTCAGGGACTCACCCTGTTAGCCTTTGCCTGAAGCCTTGCGGCTGTGTTTACTATATCTCCCGAAATATCACCGTTCCGGGTAATAACCAGGGGGGTAAACTTCTGACCTCCGGCAATTCCTGCCGATATCTGAAATTTCGGAAGCACTGTACCGGGCAGCTTCTTGCTCAGGATTGTGTTCTTAAAAGATCTGCCCTGGGTATTGAAATAATCAATTATCTGAAGAGTTGACTTCAAAACATCCGAAGCCGAAGCTCCTAAAATAAGAATCTCATCACCCTGTGCCCTCTTGCTGACAACGCCTGTTTCGGAGCAGATAGCCTTTACATCTTCATAGATCATCCTGTCGAGCAGATCTACCATGGACATGTTCCGTTTCTTTTCCTGGCAATACCTTGTGTAGCCGTGGATGTCCAGCAGCCCCAGATAAATATCCGGAATCGACATAGCCCTCTTCAGATCTCCTCCGAACCGGAACTGCCTGTCTGCTATAACAATCTCCTTCCACAGCCTCGGATGTTTTTTAGGTGTTATCTCCTTGAAGAATCCCCAATAGAGCTTGCGCTGCAGCTCAAATGCCCGGAACAGGCATTTTCGAAGTGTTGTTGATACGGAATCCCTGAAATATATTTTTTTAATGATTCAAAGGTTGTAAGCTCCCCTGATATAACCTTCTCATAAAGATGAAGCAACAGCCTGCTCTCTGAGGTATTTATATCAAAATCACTTATCTGATCCATAAATTAATTCTCGGCAGAGTGGCCAATCAATTCATTATTTATAGTTTCGGCTCCATCATCTCATGCTGCTGTACAGTGTAATCCTGTCACGCCCGTTGTCTTTGGAAAAATACAGGGCTTCATCGGATCTTGATACATATTTCTTCAAAGTATCGCGGATTCCCGGAACGGAAGAGAAAATTCCGGTACTGACGGTGATAGGTTCATCTATTCCCGGATACTCAATAGCAGCAAGACTTCTGTTAATTCTGTTAAAAAACCGCTAATGCGGCCTTCTCATCAGCCTCCGGCAGAATTATAACAAACTCCTCACCGCCGTAGCGGGCAAAAAGATCTACTGCCCGCAGCTCCTGTTTAACAGCACCGCTTATAAGCTTGAGGACTTCATCCCCGCTCTGATGGCCGTATTTATCATTGACTTTTTTAAAATGATCAATATCGAACATTATAGCAGCAATGCTGTATTCAGACCGCCTCGCGGTCTCAAGCATTATCCTGCCCTCTATCCGGAATCGGTATCGGCTGCCGGCACCGGTGAGGGCGTCTTCCATAGCCATCTGGTAAGCCTGCTCATGAAGGCGGGCGTTCTCAATAGCGATGGCCACGTGAACCGCGGTGACACCGGCAAGCTCCACATGATGATCCCGGTACGCATTCTTGCGGAAACTATCAAGCGCCATAAGTCCGATAACCTCACCATAGCGAATGAGGGGAATTCCGATCCATGAACAGACCGGATGTTCAGCATCCGGCTGAGTAAACTGGGGAAAGTCGATTGAGATGTCATTTGAAATCACAGGCTGCTTAGAATCTATAGCGCGGGTACTAAGACTACCCTCCCGGGGGTATGGAAAACTAAGCTCCATAATCTTCTCCAAATCCTTAAATCCCGCGCCGCCGATAATCTCCAGTTCATTTCTATTGAGCAGCTGAACAGTCCCCATATCATAAGGAATTACCCGTTTAATCTCTTCAAGAATCCTGTTAACCGTTTCATTCATATTCAGAGAACTGCTGATGGCCGCCGCTATCTGCCGAAGAGACTCAGCCTCAGAATGTTCACGCTGAACAATTTCGACAGTATCACGGAGCTCTCTCTCAATCTCTTTATACTCGGTCACATTAGTCTCAGAAATGAAAAGCGAATCATCGACCAGTCTGCCAAGGCTTTTTACCCATTGGCAGCTGCCGTCATTGTAACAGCGCCTGTATGTCGTCTCCATCACCTTAAGACCGCTCTTAAGCAGGGCCTCAAGCTCTTCTTCGACAAAGGCTTTGTCGTCCTGATGTATATCCAAAAGGAATTCATTCAATGAAAATGTCATAAAAACAGCAGAATCACTCTCCTGCCTTTTAGATGCCAAATTGGAAAAGCCGGCCGTATTACCCCAGTATTTAATTGAGATATCAGCCATTCTATTTGTATTTGAGTCGTTTCTGTCTTCCATAATCCAGTATTATAGTAACATAAGAGAGTACTCAATAATAATATATTTATAATTATTTTTTTATCGGCGATTAATCAAAAAGCGCTTCCAGCTCTCTCATTTTTGTTATCCTGATACCGTTCTCATCCCTTGATATTATTCCGGCGGCCTCCAGTTCAGACAGGGCTCTCGAGAGGGCTTCACGGGAACATCCTATACTGCCGGCAGTTTCGGTAACAGAAAACTCATCAATTCGGCTGTCAGACAAGAGGAGGAATGCGACCTTCTGCCTCACTGTTTTTAATGACATAACCTCAATCTTGTTAGCCAGATGGTTCATCTTCGCCGATATTCCGGTAATAAAACTTATCAGAGCATCCTGATTACTTAGATGTTCCAGAACCCGTTCATAATTCACCTCAATAACCGCAGAGGCCTCGGATGCAATAAGCCAGCCCGGATATTTTTCTCCGGTAAAGACTATCCAGCTCAGCAAAGAACTCTCCGGGATTAAACTCTTTCAGAAGATCTCCCCGACCCGACGAGAGGGGCCGGGACAGGCGCAGCTTACCACTGACAAGGCTTGCCGAGAGCTCTGCAGTAATCATGATCACTATGCAGAACCTCGCCTTTCTGAAGCTCAATCAATTTGCCATGTTTAAACAAGTCACCCGGGACTATATTATCAGCCACAGGAACCATTGTATCACGGGCGTGGGACCTTTACGACCATGACTCTGAGAATGTCAGTATCCTCTGATTCTCCAGCGCATGAGGGATTCAGCACGACTCTCTATAATGCAGTCTTTGAGAGCAGGCCGGCTCC
>CALOBT010000033.1:0-6018 GCA_942491575.1 uncultured Spirochaetota bacterium | reverse complement strand
TTCTCTGTATATCATGGGGACATTTCTGGCCGTAGCCTTTTATCCGGGCGGAAATTACCTTAATAATGATACGGAATCTTACTCATTCACTGATAATATTCTACAGGATTTAGGACGAAATGCAGCGTATAACGGAACTCCTCAACCGGCTCGCGGCTGGATTTATAACGCCCCCCAATTGTTTATCGGACTGAGTCTCGCTCTCTTCCTGTTTACTTTTCCGGGAATAATTTCCCGGGGAAAAAAGAGATATGCCGCTTTTATCGGATCAATATTCGGGATTTTCTCGGCAGGAAGCATCGCCGGAATGGCTCTCTCCCCGGCTGATATATATCCCGATATTTACAATTCATTTTACTATATATCCATAATATCCCTGATACCGGGAACATTTTTTCTCGGTGGCGCTGTTATAAAGGAGAAGGAATATAAGAGTTCATACGGTATTGCATTTTTGATTCTGACCGTCATTGAAACTGCACACCTGCTGATACTGCTGTTTGCCGACAGGGAAACAGCCGCAGGCTGGCATACTTTTGTGATCATTCAAAAACTCGCTGTGTACAGCCGATGTTTTCTTCTGATGTATGAAACCATAGGAGCTCTGAAACAGATCCAGCTTATTCATACACTGAAAGAGGTGGACAAAAAACCAAAACCGCAATAAAGGCGTATCTGTATCTCTGATCATCAAAGATACAGACTTGTATATGAAAAAGCTGTTATATACGAATTTTCCTCAACTCTTCATCCAAAAGGGCAAGGGTCTCTTCATTTATAAGATGGGGCATCTCTTCCCTAACAATTGTCAGGGGAAAAAACCTGCCATGTTCAGCCTCTTTTGAATTTACCAAATCTCCCAGATATTTCTCAAGGACACCCTTAGATGCCGGATTATCAAGCAGATCACCAATGGTTGATCTTATGGATAACTGTTTATTTTCAATAGTTTTATCACTCTTTCTACCGGTATAAAGCTCCAGTGTTCCGATCAGTTCAATCTTTAATACAAGATCACAATACTCAACCACATCCTCGGGAATATTAATCCAGATTATTCCGGGAACATCTCCCCATGAGGCTCCTCCGATTTTTTTATGTGTCAGGTTTTTGCCTGAAGACACTACCGAAACACTTTTTACAGTATTGTAGATACCTTTCACAGAAACATTTCGCGGTCTGTCAAAAAGGTACAGATACAGGGTTTCATGATTTTCAGAAAGGGTGCTTGCTCCGTACACATGTCCGGGGGGAAGCCCTGCGACAGTTGAATAGACAGCTTCCCTGTTTTTGGCAATCCAGCGCCCGAGCCCCTCAAGTCTCTTTACCTGCTCAGGCTGAAAAGATCCGTCCTCATAAGGGCCGATATCCAGAAGCATATTCCCGCCCATATTGAGGCATTCACAGAACATTCTGACAAGAAGCTCCAGAGGTTTATGATTATCATCCTTCGGCTGATAACCCCACGAATTGTTTACGGTCACATTGTATTCCCAAGGCCCCTCGGGAGCTACCTGGGGAAAACCCTGTTCCGGGGTTGCATAGTCTCCATACCCCCCCATTCTGCTGTTTAATACAATACGGGGGGACCAGGAATGGAGATCGCTGCGCAGTTCATCAAAACGCCAGAAATCATTCCCTGCCGGAGACCAGTCTCCGTCAAACCAAAGCAGATCGATTTTCCCGAAATTTGAGCAGAGCTCTTTCAGCTGAGCCCTGTGAAAGTTTCGAAAACGCTTCCATGCCGGGGTATCAGGGCCTTCGGACCAGCTGGAATCGGGATGATCACGAACTGTAAGACGAGTTCGCTTTTCGACCGGAACAGGAACATAATCAGGGTGAGACCAGTCAAGATGGGAAAAATAGAGACCGGTTTTTAAACCGGCTTCCCGCATAGCATCGCAATATGGTTTTATTAAATCTTTTCCGGCAGGAGTATTGACGGCATTCAGTGAACTTTCTGCAGTATCCCACAGTGCAAATCCGTCATGATGTTTGGCGGTGAGAACCGCGTATCCGGCACCGGCCCTTTTAAATAAATCGGCCCACTCTTCAGGATTATATTTAGAAGCAGTGAATCTTTTCATCTGGTCCATATACCGGGAATATTCAAGCTGACCGTTAAAGGTTGCCCAGCTCTCGGGAACACCATCAACAGAATAAATCCCCCAGTGAATAAAAATACCCAGCTTTGCCTTTTAAACCACTCCTGCATCATACCCGACACCTCTCATTATGTATTATAGTTTTATATTGAACTTCAATACACAATAATACTACAAGCCAATTTTCACATACACAGGCTAGAGAAAGATATTCAGCTCTTCAGGATTTTTACGGGGCTTTTCTCCTTTCTTCTGAAAATCCTTTCCGGGATATCCGAGGGGTGTGATTGCAAAAATTTCCTCGCCCTGTTTTAAATTCAGGGCATTATACAGAATATTCTTATCGAATGCAGCAATCCAGCAGGTTCCAAGCCCCGCCGCCGCAGACGCCAGAATAAGGTGATCCATAGCGATAGTCAGATCGGTTTCCAGAGAATTGTAGCCGTCTTTCCTCTGCCAGGCATCCTGCCGGTTCCCTTTAACAGCCAGAATGGCGGGAGCTTCTGCAAACCATGATCTGGAATAGCAAGCTCTCACCTTCTCCAGCACTTCCGGCGTCCTGACAACAACAAACTGCCAGGGCTGCCGGTTGGCTGCAGACGGGGCAAGACGCCCCGCCTCCAGTATTTTAAATAATACATCATCCGGGACAGCTTTGTTACTGTCATACGACCTAACACTCTCCCGGTATTTTACAAGATCAAAAAAATCCATATATTCCTCCCTTAATCACTGAATATTACGCTGTTGGTCTCTTCTCTCCAATATTTGCAATAGAGAACGGGGTCAATGACAGAGGCTTCATTGCTAATGATAATAATAACGCCTCATTATCGTCTCCTGCAATGCGGTTCGAATGAAGAGTTCCGCATTTCCGGCACCTGTGAATAAGTGTCCACTCTTTTCCGCGAAGCCAGACAGAGACAGGTTCCATATCCCCGGAACAGTATGCAGCCCTGTCTCCGGGATTATGATCCAGATGAAGACTCCACAGACAATGGGGACAATGATTCCTGTGACGGGTACCGTCCGCTGCAACAGGTACTGGTTTCCCGCAATGGGTACAGGTAAAAAATCCTGCTTCAGCCGGAGACATATCTACTGCCCCCGGAAGCGGATTTCTGAAATCCTCTACAACATCGGACCTGTCGGTTTTCTCAACAAGTTTTCTGTAGCTTTCATACCTGTGACGCGGAATGGCGCCGATCCTGACTGCGTCTCTTACTGCACATCCGGGTTCTTCCAGATGGCTGCAGTTCGAAAAGCGGCAGTCACTTTTGAAGGCGGAAAACTCTGGAAATCCTTCGTTGAAATCCATCGGAACGGATTCATCAGGTGCAGCTTCCTTGATTCCGGGGGTATCGATAAGTCTCAGACCGTTTCTGCAGATATATAACCTGCCGTCCGAAGTAGTATGTCTGCCCCGGCCGTCTTTTTCCCTAACAGATGTTGTCCCTGGATTATGCTCGCCTTCTGACAGTGCTCCAACCAGAGTACTCTTGCCGACACCGCTGTGTCCTATCAATACGGAAGTCCTGCTGCCGAGAAATTCCCTCAGTTCAGTGACTCCGTCTCCGGAAGTACCGGAGATAAAAAATAATGACGTACCGACAGAGGTATAGGTTGTCATTGCATTTTTTAATCCGGACAACTCTGATTCGGAAAGAAGATCGCTCTTGGTTATGCAAATAACAGGCTTCATTCCTCCGTTTACTGCCATCTGATTAATACGGTCAATAAAACGAATTGGGAATCTTCCATTATTACTGCAAACAAGAATCAGACAGAAAGATGAATTTGCTGCTATCACTTTGATATCCGGTCTTCCTCCGGGACTCTGTCTTCTTAACGAATTCTCCCTGTGTAGAACATGCTCAATACATCCCTGATCAGAACCTGTCTTAATGAATATCACCTTATCGCCGGGAACGATTCTGAAAATATCATCTTCCCTGATGCTGTTCAGCACTTTTTTTCTGATAAGGCAATAATATTCCCGGCCTTCGGAATAAACATGACAGTTTCCTGAACCGGATCTGATTACAACACCGTTGTATATATTGTTATTGTTCAATTGGTATCTCCTGTTTCAGTTACATACGTACAAAAACCCCGGGACATAACGCCTCAGGCTATTTGTTAATTTGAGTAAATCATTGCTTATGATTACAGAGAAACAGGTCTACAGGGGGGGATTACTTTTTTCTAATACAGAAACCAAACAATAACAGAAATCAAATATCAGTAAAGATCTCCCGTAACCTGTTTATCTGTTTTGGAAACAATGGCCTTATTCATAATCACTCCTTAAAAATAATATTCTGCAAAAACGCAGTAATACTTATGTTATACAAATCAGTCTATAAAATCAAGCACTGAATGCCTGATCTACCGTTGAAGAAATAAAATCCTTATAATCCGATATATTGTCATCTTTAAGTCTGACAGTATCAGCTATATATTTTTTTATCTCATCTTTTGAATATCCGTTATCCTTCATCGTATTGATAAGGCTTTTAAGATATCTGTCTGCAGCCATAAGTTCAGAGACCGATTTTTCACAGTCCATATTTTCCTCGTGGCTTTTTTCCCTGAACAGTTTACTGAAAAGTTCAATCGGCATCTCCACTAGTTCGGAGTCATCAACTACGAGACTTACAGTCTGATTCTTGTCATCAAATAACACACAGTTTAAATTAATTTTACGTAATCTATACTCTACAACTTTATCAAGCATATCTCTCTCCATACAAACAGCTTTAAAACTTTTTTGAGAATCTTTATTATCAAATAAAAAATCAGGATTCATTTTGATCAGAAAAACTTTCCTATATGGAGATTTTAGATATTATTACATTTTAAGTAAAGTTATCCCCCCGGCAAATATATAAAATAAACTAAAAAACCCTGTATTTTACTTTATCTTTGCCGGAAGTCTTTACCCGATACATTTCCCTGTCACTTAGCGAAATTATTTTATCCACTCCGCCGGGATCTCTGTTAAAAGTTACCATCCCCATACTGAAAGTAACCCCTCGGCGGGAAAGTATTTCACTCTTCTTCATCATAACCGATATTTTGCTGATAACATCTTCAGCCGATGAACTGTCAAGATCGGGAAAATAAACTCCGAACTCGTCACCGCCGAGTCTTACAGGAATATCGCTTCGTCTGATCCCCTTTGATAATATTTTTCCGACTTCAGCGATTATTTCATCACCTGTAGAATGCCCGTAATTATCATTTATATGCTTGAAATCATCTATATCTATATAGAGCATGGAAAAAGGAGAGCCTCTCCGTTGAGCTAAACTCAACTGCCCCTCTGCCAGTTCTCTAAAAGCTCTTCTTGTAAATACACCGGAAAGATCATCTGTACAAGCGATGCTTTTTTCCCTTATAAGGATCTTTTTCAGAGAAGTCAGAATATATACGGACAGAATAAAAATGAATAATCTGGAGAACTCATTAACTGTAGAAATATTCTGGAGAGAATTTATTCCGCTGCCCGCAGTAAGAATACCGAGCCAGGAAACAGTAGAATAAATCACAAGAAATAGAGCCGGTCGTCTTCCGTTAATCCAGGCTGTACCGAGAACAGGAATCAGATACAACAGGGATAATGAGAGATTCATTTGCATAAAATAGCGGAGAATATGTATACCGGATACCAGCATTAGGGAAAATATAAAATTAAGAAGAGGATGCCCTGAAAAAAAGGAAACTATACTGGAGTTTTGTTCTCTAAAAATCACAGAACCAGCCTCCCAATTTGATGAATTACATCAAATCCATGATTTAATATAATACAACTGAAATGTTTTATCCTCCTTATATCTCAATTAACTAACATAAATGTAAGTTTCATATCCTGATTTGTAATAAAGATCGATGGGTGAAAAATCTGATTACC
>CALOBT010000032.1:0-2197 GCA_942491575.1 uncultured Spirochaetota bacterium | reverse complement strand
GATTATGATTTTTATATGAGGGAGCGTGTCATCCGGAGAGAGCAGCTTGTTGCCTCTAAAAAGAAACAGGATGCCATGCTGGCTAAGGACGAAGAGTTTATCGCCCGTTTCAAAGCAAGAGCCTCTCATGCGGCTCAGGTTCAGTCCCGAGTGAAAAAAATCGAAAAGATTGAAAGGGTTGTCATTCCCCCGGAACCGAAAGTGATGAAAATCAAACTGAAAGAGATTAAAAGAAGCGGTGATATTGTCGTTTCCA
The DNA here is from genome assembly GCA_942491575.1 of uncultured Spirochaetota bacterium. Classification (GTDB taxonomy): domain Bacteria; phylum Spirochaetota; class UBA4802; order UBA4802; family UBA5550; genus CAZHNW01. The sequence continues at coordinate 1,941 of CALOBT010000032.1, read as the reverse complement.
TGGATGGCCTCTCAAAATCATGGAAACTGGATAATGGTGATTCATTATCAGTATTCAGCGGGATTACAGGAGTGATCGAACGGACCAATAAAATCGCCTTAACCGGTGTGAACGGTGCGGGGAAATCGACTCTCCTTAAAGTGATAACTGAACAGACAGATGCCACCGGTGGTAACTGTACACTGGGTTCCAGTGTGGAAATGGGCTATTTCAGTCAGTACTCCAGTGATCTTCTCAACAGTACGAACACAATATTTGAAGAAGTCTCCTCTATTCTTCCCAATGAATCTGTCGGTTATATCAAAAATCTACTGGGGTCCTTCCAGTTTTCCGGTGATGATTCAGAGAAAAAAATAGGGATCCTTTCCGGTGGAGAAAAGAGCCGCGTTGTTCTCGCCTGTATGATGGCAAAACCGCTCAACTTCCTGGTTCTCGATGAGCCGACAAACCATCTCGATATTGCGTCGAGAGAAGTTCTGCTGGAAGCTCTCCAGGATTTTGAAGGAACTTTAATAATTGTCAGCCATGACAGATATTTCCTGAAGCATCTGGTGAATAGAGTCTTTGAGATTGACCACGGTAAGATGAATGTCTATGAAGGGGACTACGAATACTATCTGGGGAAGAATGATTAATCATCAATTTACTTTTTTTACAAATCTTTTACAGAGGTTTAACCAAACAATTTCTGAATGAAAGTATTGTTTCAGCAGAGGTAAACAATCGTGAAAAAATTAAACAGTATTCTATTAGTCCTTTTCCTCGCTAACATAGCTTTAGCAGCCGAGGGACAACAGGAACAGCAACAGGGACCTAAAGACAGAACTCCCATAAAAAGCAACAATGCTACTGAGGCATCGTTTACCGGGGTTTTAGAAATGGAAAACAATAAAATTTTCCTTGTTCTGGAAACAGGTGAAAAATACGCCGTTGACCCCAATCAGGGCGGTGGCCCCGGTGGTGAAAGCGGACCAAGAGGAGATGGACCTCCTCAGGGCGGACAGGGTGGTGGATCCGGCAGCAATGAGAGCGGGTCAAATCAGACACCGCCCCCTCCAGGGGAAGGAAGTGATCAATTCGCAGAGTATATGGGATCAGTCGCCATTATTCAGGGTATGATCCTCGAAGCGCCTCCCCATGATGAAGATCTGAAAGATGTGAAAGGTGTTATTTTTCCCGAATCAATTGTCATTGATGGAGAAGAGTTGCTTTAGAAAGCAAACAGAAAAGGGGCTGTTGCAAAAGTGGAATATCCTGTTACAATCCCTCACCTAACCTCTCCCAGTGGGAGAGGAATTATCTTGATATAGGAATATTGCCCCCTTCTCCCCATGGGAGAAGGGTCGGGGATGAGGGTTCAAAGCAATAATGCATACTTTATCAACAGCCTCTTTTTTTATAATAATTTCATTGAAGACCTGATTCGAATTTCATATTAGTATAGACTTATGAAAATAGTACAAATTGAAATGCACGGTGTTCTGAAAAACTTCACCTATCTGATTATCTGTGAGAAAACAGGACAGGCTGCTCTACTCGATCCCGGTCTCGCCGGTCCCGGATCCTTCTGGAAATTCCGCAGTGTACTGAAAATGATCAAAAACCACGGTTATGAACTAAAATACATCATCAACAGCCATGGTCATCATGACCACATTAAGGGTAATAACTTTTTTCAGAGAAAAACAGGGGCACAGGTAATCAATTACATAACCGGTTTGCGTGAGAACGATATTGTTGAGATCGGTCAGGTAAAGCTGAAAGTAATAGAAACTCCCGGCCATACATCGGACTGTATTTGTCTCTATGGGGATAAACAGATCTTTACCGGTGATACTCTTTTCGTAGGAGACTCGGGGGCAACAGTCAGTGTAGACAGTGATCGTCCGCAATTGGGAGCATCCCTGCGTAAATTGATAGAGATCTGCCCTCCTGAGACTA
>CALOBT010000031.1:0-2278249 GCA_942491575.1 uncultured Spirochaetota bacterium | reverse complement strand
CAAACAGATCACAACCCTACCTGCATTAGTGAGTCCAATTGCTATAACCTTATCTATTTACGTCCTTTTTTTTAAAAGATGAATTCAAATTATAAGTAGTAAAATGAGAAAATAATGAGAAGAATGAGATAAACACAGGTAAACAACCATCAACAATAAGCAACAAAACGCTTGACTTTCTTCTATATTAAATAACACTCATAAACATAGAGAAACGCTAATAAACAGTAGCCAACAAACCAAAGCTGGTCTTACAAGCAGAGGGTCATAGGTTCAAGTCCTGTAACGCCCGATAAAAAGCTTTAAGAAGCATAAAAAGACTCTGTAAACCTTTACAGAGTCTTTTTATGTATCAGAAATTCATTAAAATCCACTCTTTCGCGGAGCTTCGGGAGCAATAAGTTGTAATAGCCAGCAGTAGTGAAAAGACAAAGAGATCCACTCCTCATTCCTGTTATCTTCTATCTTGATCTCAGCACCTGCCAGTACTCCATCTCACTGAGAATAAATTTTGCAAAGGGACGGATATCAGTATCTGTCGCGACAAAATCCAGGGCAGACATGTACCGACTTCTCTCTGAAACACGGATAATGGTCCACGGGTAATGGGAGCTTGCCAGAAGAAAATTCATCAGAAACCGTGCTACCCTTCCATTGCCGTCCATGTATGGGTGAATATAGACAAAAAAGTAATGTCCCAGTACTGCTCTGACTATCGGATCTTCTTCCGCCTCTATGAGAGTGAAAAGCATATCCATGGCATCGGTCATTGCAGTAAAGGGAGGTGGCACATGACGGGCATTTTGGATATATACTTGATTACGGCGATAACCCACAAGGTCTGTCACTTCGAGTATTCCCGCCTGCAGCAGGGGAAGAAAAAGTTCCCGGTACCACTGGTGCAGTTGCCTGCGCAGCAAGGGGCCCCTATCTTCCCCTTCTAATACTTTTTTAATATCGGAGAGGACAAGTTCAAATGCACCGCGATAGCCCTTGGCTGCCAGAGCATCCCGGCGGGACCTGTCATCTTCGTTGATATCAGGGGCCCACTCTCCGTTTCTGACACGGGCAATCAGTTCATCGGATACCCGGTATCCTTCAATGGAAAGGGAATGGTAGGCATCTTCATCAGCCCTGGCCAGAATCTCTTCAAGTGCCGTTTTCATAGGTTCGTGACTCTGCAGCTCACGTGCTCCAGAAAACTCCTTCTGCACCTGGCCTTTCATCATTTCCCAAAGTGAAAGGATACGGGCACTATAAGGAGATTCCATACGTCTCTGTCCAATAAGCGGCTTGTACTCTTCAAAAGGATTAGTCGGTCTGATTTTGTAACCAGCTGTTGCCATATCCTGGATAATGGTATCACAGGCATTGCTATTGCCTATCTTGAGGTAAGCACCGGCAATTCGCTCAGCCGAACTTCGCAGAGCAAGTCGCACAAGTTCCCGGGAGATTTCTGCAGGTGAACCAAGAAACGACAGGGCGATCTCAATATTACGTGGTTTGCTCTGAAAATAGCCAGCAGGAGCCTTTGCCAGGGCAAGGGGCAATGGCATGATGTTTATCCCATGGTGCTCGTCAGCTTCAATGGCAAGCTCCCCGGTTTCCTGGTACATAAGAACTGAGGTTTTGCGGGGAAGCTCAAGGGTCACATTACTCGCCTTTGCGGTAAGCACTACAACCTGTTCAGGGATTGTTGTCTCACCGGTTATAAAATCCAGGGATGACTGCGGCGAAAGGCAATAGCCCTCTTGACCAAAACGATCCGCAAGATACTGGCGAAGAAAGGACCAGTACATGCTGTAGAAAGCTGTTGTACTACCGGCACCCTCTGGGGTAACAAGCATATACCAGCCCCGAACCACTCTTTCGAGAAATGCGGCTTTAACCAATAAATTCCGCTCTTTCGGGGATATCTGACTGGATTTTACAATGCCCTCATCACTGAGAGAACGTACATGTTCCAGGGCTTTTGCCAGTTGCTCGTTATTTTCCATGATTTTCTAGAAGTTAAATTTTTAATTTACTAGAAGTTAAACAGAGATGTTGGGTATTGTCAACTGTATTTGTAGAAAAGTCACTTGAAAAATAGACATAAAGCTAGAATTTGTTTACCAATTTGGTGATTATTTGCATATTTTTTTGGAATTTACTAGAAGTTATGCTTAAAATTTACTAGAAGTTACCTCTCACTCCTAATCAGTCAATAACATTTATATATTGAAAATTTAACTTTCTTAACACACTATACTTAATATGTTAAAAAAGCTGATTCCCTCAATACACTCGTTTATAGCGCAAAAATATTAAAGAGAGGTTGATTTATATAGTAGTTATTAAATCCAATTTTTTCTTTTCTTAAATAGCCTTCATCTGATAAAGCATCGAGGTCGTGCCGTGGAAAAACCTCATCCGTTAAGCCACATCACGATAATAATGTGAATGAAGTCCTCCCAGAACCTTTTTCCGCTTAATACTCCCTACTCTGCCAAATAAATTCCCATCAGGATTAGCCTGCTCGATTCCCTGATGAGGCCTGAAGGAATTATAATAATCAATATACTCAGTCAAAATATTCTTCAACTGATTTTTGTTCATTGTCAGGAAATAATCAAGGGCTTCTCTTCTTACAGAACCTATAAATCTCTCGGCTATTGAATTCATATTGGGAGCCTTTGCGGAAGTACAGACATCTTTAATACTTTAATTGCTGTAATCTAGAAAGAACTCAGGAGCCCTATCACGAATCATAAACACGGTAACATCAACCTCCTCTTCAAAATCTATCATCTGTTGTTTTACAAATTCTCTCACAGGATTTTCAGTTATGGCAAACTGGACAATCCTTCTGGAAGCGTGATGAATAATGAAATGCACGTAGTATCTTTTATTGAGGAGAGTATCTACAGTGAAGAAATCCATTGCATAGATTGACCTTGCCTGCATCTTGAGAAACTTTTTCCAGGATAAGGATTTTTGAATCTTCCCTTGTCTTCTGAACTCTCTTAGAATATTCCAAATTGTCTTATAATCTAGTTCAATATGCAGTTTTAACAGCTCTCCCTGTATTTTTCTCACTCCCCAAATCAGGTTCTCGTTTTTGATTCTAAGTATTAAGTTTTTAATCTTTTGTTCAACAGGAGGTCTTCCCGGCTTTTTCTTCCTTTCTAAGGTCCAGAATTTCTTTATCAGGTTTCTCTGCCATTTCAAGACTGTTTCTGGACGGACAATCGAGAGATTGCCTTTGATACTTCCTACTATATTAAGAAGAGAAAAACTAACTCTGTCAGAGAAAGTGAATTGTATTCTTTTCTTTCTCTGGCGGTTGAGGATTTCAACTTCCTTTTCCAGGATGGTTAATTTTACCAAAAGGGATTTTTGGGATCTGATAAGGTTGAATAGTATTTTAAAGATGAAAGCTAGAAATTTAAGCATATATCCTCCGAAAAATGGCAAGATTTAAGAGAATATATACTTTAGTCAATTTATTTCCAGTGCGGATGAGGTTTTTCCACGGGAAAGGGTGGAGTTCACGTCACCAGGTTAATCACCGGTTCGCCTTTAATGGCCCTCTCCAGGTTGTCCACGGTCATACCCATAATCCGCAGCTGGGATTCCACGGAGACACCCGCCACATGGGGAGAGAGTATCAGGTTATCCAGCTCTCCGGTAATCAGGGGGCTCTGAGCATCAACGGGTTCCTCGGCGAAAACATCCAGTGAAGCCCCACCGATGCGGCCAGCCTTTAATGCCTCAACAAGTGCCCCTTCATCAATGACCTCCCCCCTGGAAACATTTACCAGAAATGCCGTCTCCCTCATCAGTGAAATGGTCTCCCTGCCGATAAGTCCCCGTGTCTCCTCCGTAAGGGGACAATGGAGACTTATAATATCTGATGCTCCGAGGAGTTCCGGCAGTTCCATGAAGGAGACTCCGCACTTCTCCTCTTCATCCTGTTCCTGCCGATACAGGTCATAATATACTATTTTTACCCCGAAGGGGGAAAGCCTTTGGGCCACTGCCTTTCCGGTTTTACCGAAACCGACGAGACCCCAGGTCTTTCCATAAAGCTCCGCCGGTTTCAGTTCCAGCTGTTTCCACTCTCCCCTTTTGGTGCTGTAAGAGGCGGTAAAGATCTTTTTCACCAGGCATAGGGCTGACATGACCGTATGTTCCGCCACGGCAATGGTATTGGCCCCGGCGGTATTTGCCACCCTGATTCCCGCGGACCTGCAGGCCTCTATGTCAATATGCTGGTACCCCACACTGGGCTGCTGAATCAGTCTCACCTTCTTCGCAGCGTCCGCCACTGCAGCCGTTATCCCATGGTTGAATGTAAAATCACCGACAATGTAATGAGCCCCCTTCACCGCCTCGATTATATCCTCTTCGCTGCGGCCGTTTACGCTCTCCACTTCGATGCCTGTAATTCCCCTGCCCTGGATAAAGGCGTTTATCAGTTCAGCGGGCAGCGGTGACATTGATACGATCTTTTCCATATCTCCTCCCGGTATAATTGATAGATTGAGGTTCCTATTCCAGTACTGCCCCCTTGGATGCGGAAGAAACCAGTTTCACATATCGCTTCATGTACCCCCGGGGGATTTCCTTTTCCACAGGTTTCCAATCCTTGAACCTGCTGTTGATGTCCTCTTCAGAAACATGGAGTTCAATTGAACGTGAGGGGATATCTATTGTTATTTCATCTCCATCCCTGATAATTGCAATTGGTCCGCCGCAGGCAGCCTCGGGAGACACATGTCCGATACATGGCCCCCCTGTTGCTCCTGAGAACCGGCCATCGGTGACAAGGGCGACCCTTTTAAAACCAGCCATATCTACCCCCATGGTTACCGCGAGGGTCTCAGGCATTCCCGGGCCACCCTTTGGCCCCTCGTTTCTGATTATGATAACCTCACCCTCTTCAATAGTCTTTTCCCTGATTGCCGCTAGGGCGTCATGTTCCGATTCAAAGACATGGGCTTTGCCGGTAAATTTTTTCATATCCCCGGAAACTGCTGACTGTTTCACCACGGCACCGTCAGGGGCGAGGTTTCCATAAAGGACCACGGTTCCCCCTTCTTCCATGTATGGGGCGTTTCTTTCCCTGATAACGGATTTATCCTCGACTGCGGCAAATACGAGGGCCTCCTTTACTGTCACACCTGCAACGGTTTTCACGTCAGTATGCAGGTCATCTTCAAGTACCTTCATCACAGCCTGGGTTCCCCCCGCCATATAGAGGTCAAGGATGCCGTGGGGACCGTTTGGCGATATGCTTGTGAGGGTCGGTATTTTCCTGTTATAGTCGTTAAATATTGAAAGGGGCATATCTATGTCGAGTTCATTGGCGATTGCAGGTAAATGAAGTGTTGAATTGGTAGACCCGCCAATCGCGAGGTCTACAATAACGGCATTTATACAGGATTTCTCTGTGAGTATCTGTCTTGCGGTGATTTCCTCCTCCACAAGCTGTACTATCCGCTTTCCGGTTTTCCTGGCAAAGACAAGTTTATCGGAATGAAAGGCGGGTACATTGGCAGATCCCGGGAGAGTCATTCCCATGGACTCGACAAGACACTGGAAAGTATTCGCCGTCCCCATCACTTCACAGGATCCGCATGATGAAGCGGTTGCGCATGCCACCTTATGACCAAGATTCTCATAGGATTTATGATCGATGCTTTTTTCCATCCCCGGCTTATACCGGATATTCCAGGCATTGGGGCCGCCGGTTAAAAATATTGAAGGAAGGTCAAGACGGGCAGCAGCCATCAGCATGCCCGGTATTATTTTATCACATCCCGCGATAAATACCACTCCGTCATAACGCATACTCCGCACATGGGTCTCGATTGTGTCCGCTATAAGGTCCCGTTGTGCAAGGACGTAGCGCATCCCCTCGTGACCCTCGGTTATTCCGTCACAGGGGGCCGGCACATTGAACTCGAAGGGAATTCCTCCTCCTGCGTGTACCCCCTCTTTTACACGTAATGCGAGGTTGCTCAAATGCATATGACCGGGATTTATATCGGTTTGAGAACTGGCAATAGCAATTAAGGGTTTATCCTTCGCCTCCTCCATGTCGGTTCCCGTTCCCTGGAAAATTGTTTTTCTGACAATACTTATGGGAAAATCAGCATCATTAAAAATATCAGAACTCTTCGGCTTTTTCATAATGCAACCTCGTTTAATATAATATTATAAATTGTCTCCCCTCAGGAGGAGGCAATCTTTTACCTGCGACAATTACCTTTTGACCGGGACGTACATCCCGGTCAGAATAATACTGGTATCAGAATAGCTGAAGGATAAATCACTTCCCCCTCAAACAGGGTACGATAATTGCGTACCATATACCGTAATACAATACTAGGATAATTAATCAAGAAGTCAAGAATAATACAATATTAACACATGTCATATCCTGACCTGTTGACCGGTGGCTGGGTATCGATGTTTTCGAATAGGATTGCATTTCTTAGCCCCCCCCTTGGGGGGTTGGGGGGTGGGAAAATTTCAGATGAGAGGGATGTGATGTATCAGTAAACCGCCCCGATAAATCCAAGCTGTTTTGACAGCTGACTTGATGTCTCCCGGACGGTATTTATTATTTCTTCCCTGTTTTCATTGATCACTTCAGTTTGCCCTGACAAGGTAAAGGCAAAAATGACCTGTCCCTTTTTGTTAAAGATTCCTGCGCCAATACATGAGAGGCCCATTGCAGATTCCTCTCTGTCATAGCTGATACCTTCATCTTTCACTGTTTTTAATTCTTCCAGGAAATCGTCAAGGTTATCAATTGAATTCTCAGTGTATTTTGTAAACTGATGGTCCTTTAATATCTCCAGCTGTTTATCCCCGGGAAGATGCGCCAGGAGTGTTTTTCCGATTGATGATGAATGAATGGGGATTATTGCCCCAACCTTCGGATAGGTCATGAATCGTTTATCCGGTTCAATACGCATTACCACCACAACCTTGTTGTCGATGAGCATGCCCGCATTCACCGCTTCATGAAACTTGTAACTGAGTCTCTCCATCCAGACCTGGGTAGTCTCGAAAATATCATTACTGGTCAGATACTTCATTCCGAGTTGAAAAAGTTTTGGCCCGAGACGGTACTTATAGGTATCACTGTCCTGTTCAAGGTAATCAAGGGATTCGAGACTGTAAATAAGCCCCTGAACGGTCGACTTCGGGAGTCCGGTTCTTTTTACAATATCGGTAAGCCCCAGAGACCTGTCTTCATTTAAAAAGAAATCAAGAATATCCGAGGCTCGGCTTAATGACTGCAGGGTTCGTCTTTTCGGTTTCACAAAGGCTCCAGATGGAAAATTGATATCGAAGAAACTTACATCATATGATGATTACGTCAAGGATATAAATGAATCCCATATGAAACACAATTGACAAATATTACAATTTCATACTAAGGTTCATGAACATCTTTTTTTCGTCAAACACTAATAAATCGCAAAATCAACAGTTGAATCCGGAGTTCCTGAATAAAGTATATATATTCCTGCAGATATCGCTGCTGCAGGTTTAGTTAAAACATCTCTCTATAACCGGGCCACTCCCGGCAGAGGAATAATTTTTAATGACGATTGAAACATTAGCCATTATGATACTCATTGGTCTCGCCGCAGGTGTGATGACAGGATTTACCGGTGCATCGGGAGTCATGATAGTTGTCCCCCTTGTGAACCTGCTCCTCTCCTTCACACTCCATGAATCAATCGGCACCAGTTTAATGGCGGATGTGATCGCATCAATTGGAGTATCCTATACATACTACAGGTACGGGCATACTGATCTGAAGGCGGGCCTCTACATTGCAATCGGATCAATCATAGGTGCACTGCTAAGTTCCCAGTTTGTTGTAAATGTCCACGGCAACAATCTCGGGGTTCTCTACGGGGCATTTCTTCTTCTCACCGGCGGACTCATCTGGAGAAAGGGTTTCAACCGTGAAGATCTGGCGGATAAACTGCGCACAAAAAATCTTTTCAAAAGCCGCCTCTCCCGCGTTACCGCATCACTGTTTATGGGATTTATCATCGGAAACTTTACCGGTTTCCTCGGAGCCGGGGGCGGCTTTATGATTTTTTTCATTCTCATTCTCGTTCTGAATTTCAGCCTCCACAGGGCAATAGGGACCTCAACACTGATTATGATTATTACGGCATCATCGGGAACTGCCGGTTATCTCAGTCACGGCAACGTAAATATCCCTGCGGGTTTAATCATCGGGGCTTGCGCACTGGGAGGCGGAATCCTGAGTTCTATTTATGCCAACAGAATCAGCGAAAAGGCCCTTTCTCGCGTCATTGGCATATCATATTTTTGCCTGGGAGGTATCATGGTGGCAGTCAGAATAATTCACTAACAGGGAAGTACTATGAAGAAATGGATCAGCCTTGTAATTGATAATCCCAAAATATCACTTGCTGCAGTTTTCATACTGTCAGTCATTTCTGTATTCGGGCTTTTCCAGTTGAGGTTTGAAGTATCTACGTAGTACTGCCAACAATTGCGGTACTGCTCAGTGCACTATGGGTTGTTGGCATTATGGGATTTATCGGGGTGCCTCTTGAACGGGGATGTCTCGTGGAAATTTACAGCATCCATGGAGGTCTCTATGAGGGGATTCTTTTTTATTGGAAATAATGACGACCTCTTTAAATACTACGACGACAAACATATGCTAGAGCTGAAATTCAAATATATTTTTTGAAACAGAAAGAGCAACATACCGTTGTCAGGAAAAATTATTTCCCCCGGGAGATCTGGCGAAGCCTGAACGAATCAAGAAACATAACCGCATCATTTCGATTAAAAATATTCTTTTTCATTGAAACAGCCAGGGAGTACACCCTCGTACCCATCCTGTAACTCCTGGTAATGCAATGATAACCCTCTGCATTAATTTCCTCGATTTCTTTTCCCTTCATTTTACCAAGGGTTATATCTTTTTTCGTGATGACTTTGCTTTTTAACTGTGCCGTATTATCAGTCGACTTTTCATTTTGAGATGACGGTTCGTTTCGAAGGCTTCCGGTTTCCCCGGTCAGTGCAGTACAGTAGACGGTAAAATCCGCATCCTTATACTGGATTGAATAATAATTCATTACCATATTTCCTTTTTTCAATGGAATCACATGGCTGTCCCATTTCGGATATCCCGGCATGTTGACGGCAAATGTCCCTTCATCGGGGACAAACTCCTCCCAGGAAAAATTGCCCACCGGGGCTGATTGAGTATGAGTAGGATCGCTGGCAATAAAAAAGATGATTGAGGCAATAAATATAACAATATAAAAAACAATAAAAGCAAAAGAGGCTTTGATCGAAGGAAGTGAACTGAGCAGTTTATTCCACACCGCGAGGATAACATTCGCCCGTATTTTCAATTCCATTGATTTATTTTTCTTCGCAAGGTGTTCATTGATATGGACATTCACCGTCTGCACGAATTCATAGGGTACTTTTTCGCTGTATGCAACAGATCCAGGCTCATGGTTTTTTTTCATTTCCCTGGTTATCTTCGCCGACAAAAAAGTCTGGCTTATGGTAATGAGTATAAAAAATACGAATATCCCCAATGCCCATGACTTTGATTCAAAGGCCATGATTCCCAGTACGATAATGGCAAGAAGTTTGAATATTATCTCAATATAAGGATTCCTCGAAAAAAGTATATCGTCAAAAAACCTACCCCCATCAAGGGGGTAAAATGGCAGAAGATTAAAAGCATTTATCAACAGGGAAAAATTGGCGAACTGTGCCAGCAGCGGATTCTGGAGATCCCTGTTATAGAAAAGAATTCCCACAGCAATAAAAATTCCCGGCAGGGGTCCCATGAGGGAAACCATCGCCTTTCGACTTCCGCTCGGACTGGTTTCGTGGCCCGACACTGCGGCCCCCAGGAAGGGGATGAACATCATGGAAACATTCTTGTACTTAAAAAGTTTCATCCCCGCCAGGTGCCCGAGTTCATGAATAAAAAGAACGCCAATAATAATCAGAATATCCGCAACGGTATTGGAAAAAAGCCCCATACTGAAAAAGATGAAAATTGATACGCCGAGTGTGATCAGGTTGTTAATGATACTTTTTTTAGGATTTCGAATATTCTCTATTTCAGACTGAAGCTGAAGGATTTCAGGATTTCGAATCTCACTCTCTTCGGGTACTTCAATGGTATCGGTGTGGCTGTTAATTTCATTCATTTGCTGACCTTTTCTTTATCTTGGCCTGAAAATTATTGTGTGCCAGGCTTATATCCTGTCACACAATACACAACCTCCATGTTAATGGTCAACAAAAAATAGTGCCTTATGCTACCCCTTCACGACCCCCAGGGGTTGTAATTTCACCAGGGGCTTTATTAGATCCAGTTCAGATTCAATCACCGTATCAATATCCTTGTAGGCAAGGGGTGATTCGCTCAGATCGAGCATCTTTTTTCCTGCATCATTTCTGCGTCCCTTGTAACGATGCCACCTGTCATAGACAACACCCTTCATTGCACGGTCACATTCCTCCACGGTGAGTGTTCTGCACGCCTCGGCACGCCCCAGTATCCTTCCCGCTCCGTGAGAACATGACATGAAGGATTCCGGGTTTCCCAGGCCCTCGACAATGTAGGATGCCGTTCCCATACTTCCCGGGATGATACCCTTCTGATTTCTACGGGCCGCGGTGGCCCCCTTTCTGTGGACCCAGACATCCCTTCCGAAATGATTTTCACGGCTGGCGTAATTGTGGTGAATGTTTATCTCCTGCAAAAAATTAACTTCCCCCAAAACTTCCACCACTGCCTCTTTAAAAACTTCCATCATTATGCGCCTGTTCTCCGCAGCGTACTCAAGGGCGAAGTTCATATCCCGGATATAAGCGCGCCCCTCCTCTTCCGATGGCAGAAAAGCGAGATTCTTGTCAGGGATTTTTGCCCGCCATTTCTCATTCAGGTTCATCGCCATTTTATGGTAATGACTCGCCACGCGGTGCCCGAGATTTCGGGAACCGGAATGCAGCATGAGCCATACCATTCCCGTATCGGACTTCTGAAGTTCAATGAAGTGATTCCCCCCCCCCAGGGTACCAAGGTTTCTGGCGTCAAGGTTGTGCCCCTTTTCGCTGTACCATCCCGGAACGTCCCCCCTCAGTGAATCAAAATAGCCTTCGAAGCCCTCCCATGACATGGGAAGCTTTCGCGCGTGCCCCTCCCCCACGGGAACACGAGCCTTTATGTAATCCATGAGCCAGCGGATATCTTTTTTGCCCTCCAGACGATCCGCAGAAATATCTGTCTCGATGGCCCCCATTCCGCAGCCGATGTCAACCCCCACCGCATTGGGAATCACGGCATTTTCCAGGGCGATTACCCCGCCGATGGGCATGCCGTATCCTACGTGGCAGTCAGGCATCAGGGCAACATGGCGGAAAACCTCGGGATGGTTCGCAAGATTAATTGCCTGCTGCATCGCATCGGTATCCACATCTTCGCACCACGACTTGATGGGCCTGTCTGTATTTTCATTTATTATCCATTTCATTTTATTTATCTCCCACCCGGATTAACCAGGACTTCTCATTTTCCTCTTTTACGCGGATATCGATATCCAGGAATTCCCTTATCACCTCGATATTGGTCATCGTATGCAGGGAGGGCTCCACAGTCCTGAAACTTCCCCCACCAGCCATGGCCATGGGGATCAGGAGCTGGTCCGCGAGATATTTTCCCACGGGAACATCCGCCTTGAGATAGTTCCGAACCTGTTTAACCGCATTCCCCACTACCCTTTCACGGGACACCCTCTTTTCACCGAAGGCGGTGGCCACATAGGTGATATTTTCACTCTCCACTTCGATGAGCACAGCGTTTCCAGGCCCCGGAGATCTGACTTCCTTCACCTTAAGGCTGTCTTCCCCCAGGTCAAGCCGGCGCCTCACCAGGTCCATTTCACTCCTGGGGATCTCTTCCGGGATCTTCGCATATAACGCCGAGGCGCTCCGTGAGACTTCCCCTCCCTTCTCCATAATATCAAGGGACTTCATCTTTTCAGCCGGCTTGACAGTCACTTCAATATGACCGCCCCCTGCGGGGAAAAAGCCGTACCGCTTAATGGACACCGAAACCTCCGGCCCCATCCGGTTGATAACCTGCAGAAAACTCCGCTGCAGAAAATCAAAGGGCGGCGCCATGGGATTATGAGTTCCCCCTTCTAAAATAATATGGCTTTCCCCGGGGGCAGTCAACAATGCAGGAAGAAGAGCCTGCAATACAAGCGTGGTGCTCCCTGCGGTGCCGACACTGAAGTGGTAACTTCCACCTGTCACGCTTCCGGGTTCGAACATTACTCTATCTGAGCCGATATGGTTTCCCGTTACGTTACCGCCGCTGATTTCCCTGGCGGCATTCACCGCAGTGAGATGCTGACGCAGCAGCCCCGGGCGGTTCCGTTTTGCCCGAATATTGTAGAGTTCCACTGGTTTCCCCGTAACGAGGGAGAGACCGAGGCTGCTGCGGAGAATCTGTCCTCCACCTTCACCGAAGGAACCGTCAATTCTGATAATTTTATTTTCCATTCTTTTCTCAAGTCAGATTTTTTTATTCAGGTACCTGCTCCCGGGTGCGGCAGGTTCCATGCCAGCAAATATAATATTATTAAAATTTATAGTTTTACTCAATTAAATACAAAAAAACAAATTTTTTCTCAGAAAAAGAAACAGCCGCCATGGATCTCTTCGACCGCCTTCAGCTTATTCAGTTACTCAAAATATGTCCAGGGAAGCGGGGCGAAAACTATTTCAGAAAAGCCGGAAAGAGAAGAACCATATTAATGATGCGGACCGCCTCAAAAAATATCTTGGCAAATTTTTTCTTCGGTGGAAAGATATAAAACATAAATAAAAGCATGTTTGCAATAAAAATGATCCCGGAACATAAATCATTTTTATTGCAAACTCACTATTGTATCAGTAAATATATCAATAAACAGATGCGGCATGACGGATGGAGAGGCGCAGTGAAAGAAGAACCGTCGCAATAACCACCAGCGTAAAGGGGACCATACCAATAACCATGTAAAGTATTATCCTGCTGTACCGGTAAAGAAATTCCATTCCCGAGACGGGATTAAAGATAATAATTCCCAGAAAGAGAAGAAGAATGATGAAGAGAATTGCGAGATATGAGCGATAAATCTGCATACCGATATTTCCCGATTCGGAGAAGTAATGCCCCACCCTGAGGAATTTTCTCCGCCGGCCAATCATCTCTTTCTGTAGAATAATTCCCTTTCCGCGTTCCCGGATAATCCCCGTACCGGTGTCGGGGACCCTTCTTCCGAGGAAAAGCCCCGTACTGGTACCGGTGAGATACATGGCATAGCGTACCAGTGCCGTATGGGCTACGAGAAACAGGCCAATGAAGAGTCCTGTTTTTACAAGGAATTCCCTCCCCCCTGCAGAGTGGAGATCATTCATAAATCCTGCAATAAATGCCGGGGCACTCCCCACAGTATCAAAATTTCCCAATACCGCAACGTGAATAAAGCTGGCGAGGGTCAATAAAAGAAAAGTGGAGATATACCTGCTTATTCTCTCGGGATTTCGGGTTACCAGGGCCTGAAGAACCAGAAAGGTACCAAGAAACAATAGAATATAATGAAAATAATGCATCATGAAGCTGAAGGGGATTGTCCCCAGGAGAACCATAAAAAGTATCAGTTTTTTAAAGGGGACTTCCCTTACCCTCCGGTCTCCCGGTGAATTGATGTTTTTTTTCCTTTGCTGAGTCATAACAACTACCTCCATGTATGTATACCAAATATACGTATAGTATACAAAAAGGTCAAGAAAAAACCTAGACTGCCGGGGTAGAGGTTGAAAAAATTCTATTTACTCCTGCGATAGTCACTTTCCGACAGCTTCTTAAATGTAAGTAACTGCTTTCGCATCATTATCAAATCTCCTAAGGGAAGTATCCTTTTCATGAAAAATCCGGTTATTCCAGGAGGGTACTTAATGAAAAACTTTATCAATAATCTTGATTCGTATTTTTGATTGGGCACTATGAGATAACTTCCCAGGCAGTCACCATAGATCTTAAAGGCAAGAGAATTAGTTTTCATCCTGCAGGTAATACTCCGATTCCCTTCAAAACCAATAATGCTGAAAATTTGCATCACCTCCTGTCCTACTTCAAGATCATCAATCCCCGGAATCAGTTCTTTTGGACTTCCCTTCCCAAAATTATCAAGAAAATCATAGCTGTAGGGGGCCACCTTCAGCTGGCAAAGCCACCTGAAAATTATTTCCGGAGTTGAACTTATGGTAACTCCTCTCCAGAGGACCTCGTCATATTCTTTCACAAAATCATCACAGGGGAAGGAAGTTTCCACTTCCTTCCCCTCTACTCCCCACTTCCTGAAAACCTTCATGCTGTTTTTTCCGCTGAATTGCCTTTCATTGCACGCAGGAAAGGAATAAGATAAAGTAATCCCACCGCTGCAAAGAAAATGAACCACAGAAAATTAAATCCCCTGAAAATAAATTCCAGATCATAGTAGATGAACTCATGTAAGCTTCTGATAAGATAGAATGCAGCCATGCCCGCCAGCATTAACTTTCCCAGACGCGTTGTCATCAAATCCTTCTGAGCCGCGAAGGAAATAACAAAAAAAATAAAGGTCGTCAGGGCAATATGATTGTTAAGTATGTACATTACAGAAAGATTCATAAAATCAAGGCACGCAATGGATTCGGGCCATTTCAGAGCCTTTCCAATAACAACATGAAATATCGCCACCAGTAAATTAAAGATTCCACCTGCGCTGATTAAAATTTTTTCCATTTGTTTTTTCTCCTGATTATATTCCCTGCATTGAATGTTTTGCAGTCAATTCACCGCGGAAAGTCATCAACGGTACAAGCTGTAACAGCGCAAGAATGAGAGTTATATATGCCTGTGGGCTGAACTGAGGAGAAAGTATCACCAGTGAGATAACAGCTCCGACACCAACCATGAGCATAAAAATTCCTGACATAAAGGCTACGGCCCATGCCCATTCTTCTCCACGAGCCAATCCTCCTGAGGAATAGATAGTAAGAATCCCCGCAAAGATGACAGCCGCGCCGGTTGACACAAACATGAAGACCGCTGATGTCATACCGACTCCATGAAGCCTTCCGCTGTAGTCTGCTTCTATCACCAGAGGTGTTGCCGCTACATGAAGAATGCCCAGGAGAAGAAAGAGAATGCCCATGACTCGTGTCCATTTAAAAACTTTTGTTTTTCCATCCATTTTACCGCCTTCCTTTATTTATATATTAAACTGTATTTATTTTAACCGAGAAAACACTGCAGGCTTACCCGTGCACCCATCATCTTAAGCAATGAATAGAGGCCGAATTCCGCTCTGCCGAAATAGATAAAATCTCCACTGAAGTGATCGACGTGGCTGTAAAACTCCCTGCCAAGTTCCATCCGTTCCCTGAAGTATTCTTCACTGTTTCCAAAATCAAAATACTCCTGTCTCATTGGGCGGGTCAGCCATTCCATCCACCTTGTGATGAAACCGGTGAAATTTTCGTCGTCGAAACTTTTCCGATAATAGATACCCATCTCATCATAGAGTTCCTTTAATTGAGACATATCCTTTTTATTATAGTGCTCGATTGCCCGTGTATTGAGACTGGCAAAACGGTCATCTACTTTCTTGATGCAGCCAAAATCAATAATGCCCAGTTTTCCCTCATCCATAAAAATATAGTTACCGGGATTGGGATCAGCGTGAATAACCTTTTTCTCATGCAGGGTGTGCCAGAAAATCTCCACCAGCAGGCTGCCGTAGTAATCCCTCTCTTCCTGTGAAGGACTGGTTTCCAGCCACTCCTCGATATGCAGTCCCTCCACATGGGTGGTGGTGAGAACACGCAGTGCGCTTAATTCCGGGACAACCTCCGGTATGACCACTTCATCAAATTTAAGGTTTTCTCTGAACCAGCTGGTATTTTCCGCCTCCTGCAGATAATCGAGCTCTTCGGTGATTCTTTCTTCGATTTCCAGAAAGCATGATTTCAGCATATTGTAATAGCGTGTAGGCATAAGCAGCGCCTTCAGCATGTCTATATCAGAGCTGATTCCGCCGGCAATTCCGGGATACTGGATTTTTACGGCTAGTTCCCTGCCGTCAAAACCGGTGGCCCGGTGTACCTGGCCGAGACTCGCCGCGGCAAATGATATCGGATCAAAACGGGCGAATAATTTTTCCGGGGGCGCCCCAAGCTGAGAGGAAATAATCTTTCGTATCAGTGCACGGTTGATGGGGGGCACACTGCTGGTGGACTTCATCAGTTCCTTCCGGTAGGCCTCCGGGATAAGGTCGATTTCCATGGCGATCATCTGCGCCGCCTTCAGGGGGGTTCCCTTTAATTTGCTCAGTGCGCTGAAGATCATACGGGCGATTTCTTCATCATTTTTCTCACGTGAAATATTTTTCCTTTCTTCGGAGAGGAAGGGAGTCTTTGAGAGGTGCCCCAGTTTTTTCAGGCCCGCCTTTGCCGTGGTGGTGCCCACAATAGAACTGCGTCTCAGTTTGCCTGTGGGGACTTCCTTCTTATTCTTCGCCATCTTCACTTCCCCCCCTGTCCTCTTCGTCATCTTTGCCCTTAAATGAATACTTACCACCTGCCGAAGAAAATTCCCTCGCAGCCTGGAATAAATTAAAAATGTTTCCCATACTGCCGTAGAGGTGACTTTTGAAAAGAAATGAAAAGACCTCCGCTGTTCGTGATATTATTCCCGCCTGGAGGATGCCCACGACAATATCGAGACTCATATCTATGAGCTGTGTTGTGTCAGAAAAGCCCTCGGAAGTATCGGAGAGCCAGTGAAACATGATCAGTCCCGTATAATCCCAGTAGAGATTCATGATAAATTTTTCGAAGGGATGTTCCGGAATTTCTTCCTTCTCCACCGCTTCAAGATAGTAGCTGTAGGTTCTGTCGGTAAACTGCTTCTTTACGGGTAGAAATTCCGTGAAGGTACGCAGGGGAGAATCGAAGATGAGCCGATAGGCCTCCTGAACGAATTCCCTTTCTTCTAAATATAAGTCGAGGAGAGACTCAAGCTGCAGCTGCAATTTTTCCTTAATGGCATATTCATCAATATCAGGTACGGCGTCCAGTGCCGTGTTTAAATCAATCTGCACATCAGCGAAGTAGGCGTAAAGAATCTTCTCCTTGGTGGGGAAGTAATTATAAATGGTTGCGGTGCCGTACCCTGCCCGGGAGGAAATTTCCCGCATGGTGGCGGCCTGGAAGCCCTTTTCGGTAATCACCTCTATTGCCGCATTGATGAGATCTTTTCTTATCTGCTGCTTTTTTTCCTTTGATACCTTCATAATATACAATCACCACTTTTATTTTTAATTATTTGGGGGGTAGTTTATGGTTCCGACCCGTCACGCTTCCTGATGAAAATCAGAGATCTCAGTCTTTCCAGCTTTTTTAAAATTACTGACTAACATATATATGGCATGGGGCAACATAAAGAAGGTCATTCCCGAATTGGGAACCATGTAACAGCCTGTAAGTACTATCACCAGGTAAGATATGGTAAAACTGGAGGGAAGTAATTTTCCCTTCTTTTCGATTGAATGCACGAGCAAGCCGAGAGGAATCAGCAGAATACCAAAATATAAAAACCAGAAGGCGGCGAAGGTTTCATAATTTGTCACACCCGTCATTGCTGGAAGCTCTTCCATTCCACTGCTGATTTTAAAAAAATATGTTTTTGAAAATTCCTGAAACTGTTTTCCAAAAGCATCCGGTGATATACCTAAACTGGTATGCATTACTCCAAGTATGATTAATATTATTCCATTTGTTACTTTCTTTAATATTTTCATGAAATATCTCCTGTTTATCGCTTCGATTTATACATTTTATTCTTAAAACATACATGCAACAAAATGCCTTACACATTAAAGCACGATATATGTTATATAATATATAGCATTTTCACATTAGGCAAGTAATTTTTGTAATTTCTTGCTAAATATCAGAATCTGTGTTACTTTATTCCACATCAGTAACATGTTTGAGGATTATTACCGGGGTATTATTAAATGAAAAATACTTACAAGGATTGTTTAGAAGTGACACAGGACGTGTCAAAAATATTCGACGAAACTAAATATCACGCTTCAGTCGCCAGCGAGGCTATCCACGTACAGGACACAGGGATTTAATTATGTAAAGTCTCAAGCAACAGTAAATAAATTTTCCCCCTGGCATTTAGATGACTTATTACTTTTACAAGTCACCCTTCACTCCGTATCCAGAAAATACTCAATGGGAACATTAAAAAATTTCGCCAGTTTTCTTGCGGTATTCAGGCTGATTGCCCGCATTCCCCTTTCCATGTGGGAGACATTCTGCCGGCTGACGCCTCCCAGTTTATCCCCCAGCTCCTGTTGTGTCATGCTATGATTTTCACGGTAGATGCGCATGGCATCTCCAGGAGCGGTTTTCTTTTCTATGTCTTTGTACCATTCTGTCTGGAAGACATCGACTGGTTCGTCGTCATCTTCGATGACGAGACTGACTTTACTGCCGTAGAGTTCATGCAGTACTGCAATTATTTTTACCGGGATATCCCCTTCGATGTCTATTTTAATACGGGGCGTTTTCACGTGAGCCTGCATAGTATACCTCTATGTGAATAGAATTTTTCTCGCACTGCCAGCAGGCAACCCATTTGTATCCCAGGTGACAGTGATAGCGGTCTTCACCAAGCCTGCTGTAATTTGGCCACTCCGGTAGAGTTGGGCCTTCCCTCTCTAAATCCAATAGGAGGTATCTCATCTTCTGCTGAATTCTCAGAGGCATTTTTTCCAGATTTTTCAATACCCGTTTTTTGATTTTTATCTCGTACATAATCAATGTAGTCAATTTGAGACTACACGTCAACTCCTTTCCGTTTTGGGAAGTATTTTTAGGAAATTTCCCCTTCTGAAGAGTTAACGAATGGGAGGTGGTGCAGGATAAACTTTTTTGCAGCAATAAAGCTGTTCATGGATGACAAAGAGCGGCAACTGCAAGGTGACGGGCTGGGAGTATGAATGAATGAATGACAGGAGGTGCCGAAAGTTTCCACGCAACCAAAGATAGTACTGTTACTTTGTAACGACACAAAGTAACCAAAGGTCGCTCAGCCAGCATCGATTGAAACGTCCTGTTTCACGCTGGCATTCGATCATCCTGATCAGCATCAGGCGGCGGAGTGCCTTGCTGCTCACACGCCACGAAGGCTTTAATTACAGGATGAAACACCAACAATTAAAGGGCGGATCACAGGATGTGATCTCCCGCCCGTTAAGGCACTCTGCCGCTTGAAGAGCGCGCGGGGATCGTTAAGGGGTGTTCGCGAAAACACCCCTTAACAAAAACCAATACCGGTTAACGTACAGAAAATACCACACACTGGAAAATTCCCCCGTCCCTGTAGATCACAACCTCATGATCCCCGCGCTTTAGAGAGAGGAGCCGCTCGAAACTTCCCCGCAAGTGTTCTCTTTTGGAATTGTTGACCGAAAAGTAATACCGGCTCTGAGCTTCACTGCCCGGAGCGAAGGATATTTTCAGCGGTACCTGCTGCCCGGCACGCCCCCGGAGGGGATCAATAATGTATGTCTCCCCGTGTACCGGGGATACCACCAGGGGTTCACGGTTCGGATTATAGCCTGTGGTTTCTTCACCGTGGCTGCCGTCACACACTGCAGAAATCGGACTGTTGCGGTTTATCAGCTCCATGCAGGTGGGACATCCCTCCCGGGCTATTTTCCCCGTTATACGGCATACAGTTACCTCGCGAAACTCTCCCGGGTATTGAAATCGGGGACGATCCCGCCCCGCCAGGAGTCGTATCACCTGCTGAAAGACCCGGCCGGAGCCCCATGCCCCGGAGACCCTTTTCATCACCCTGCCGGAAAAGTTTCCCACCCAGACTCCCACAACGTATTCCGGAAGATACCCGATGGTCCAGGCGTCCCGGTAGTCCTTGGATGTGCCCGTCTTCACGGCGACGTCGAAGGGGAAGTCTAAAAAATTCCTGCTTCCCGTTGATCGCCTCCGGATGTCCCGGTCTGCAAGAATGTGCGTAATCTTCAGGGAGGTTTCTTCACTGATTATACGGTCCCTGCTGCCGATGATGATCCCGCGGCCATTGCTTTTACTTCCTATCAGAAGAGGAAGTTTATAGCCCCCATTGATAAATGCCCCGTAGGCGACGGTCAACTCCAGCAGACTGGCTCCCGCGGTTCCCAGGGCAATACCGGGGCCGAAATGGGAAGGGCCTTCCTTGATATGCCCAAAGCCCGCCTTTTTCAGGAAACGGTAGAAGTTGGGAATCCCGATTTTTTGAACCATGGCGATTGCGGGAATATTTCTCGAAGCCCCAAGTGCTTCGCGGAGAGTAAGGGAACCCCAGTAAGAAAGATCATAGTTACGGGGCCGGTAGGTCTCGCCGCTTCCAGTGGGGAGGGTAATATCCCGGTCTTCGAGAATAGTATTCGGTCTATAATTATATTGATCAATTGCAAGGGCATAGAGAAGTGGCTTCAATGAACTCCCGGCGTTGCGGATACTAACCGCGCCATTCACCTGCCCCGCAGCGTCGTCGTAAAAATTACTCGACCCCACCATGGCAGTCAGTTGAAGGACCTCCTGCCCTGTGTCCCTTTTCAGAATAATCACCGCACCGTTTTCCACGTCGTAGCGCTTTAAAAAGACAAGTTCATTCTTCAGGATATCTCCGACATGGTCACTGATGTTTTCAGAAAGAGTTGTCCGCAGGTCGCCCCTGAGACGGGGAAAACTCTTCCTTATCCAGTCCTGAAAATGGAGGGTAGAGATAACATGGTTTTTTTCATGTTTCGATTTAGATTTAAATAGAGCTTCAATGACCGCTTCGGTACGGGGATTTTTCTTCGTACCGGTGCGGCGCCACTGGTGATTAAATCTTTCCTGAAATTTTTTTTTCGTTACGCGGCTGCGCCGTACCAGTACCGTCAGTGCCGTCATTTCTTCCTTTGTGGCGAACCTGATGTCACGTCCGAAGAGACTTCGTGAACCGGCGGAGAATCCCTCACGGTTATTTTTCAGTGGAACCCTGTTCATGTAGTATTCAAGAATTTCTTTCTTTGAGAAATGAATTTCCATGCGAAGTGCCAGTACTATTTCCGCAGCCTTTCGAAGATATTTGTTTCGTGGAAGTTGATGCCGCCAGGCAATACGCACCAGTTGCTGGGTAATTGTTGATCCCCCGGAGACGATCCGTCCCCCTCTTATATTCTGCCACGCCGCACGGATTATCGCCGCGGGATCTATGCCCGGGTGGATAAAGAACCGCCTGTCTTCGGCAATAATTACAGAGCTCACTAAAAATTCAGGATATTCAACCAGGGGGAGCCACTCACGGTAAGCCCCGGTATCGCTGCTGCGGTACTGTCGAAGGAGATTTCCCTCCCGGGAGAAAAGCCGCAGGGGGACCTCACCCGGAAGATTTCGATCAGGCGGAAGGACAAAAAACACCGCCACAAAAAGCAGTATAAAACCTGCCGCAGAAAATAAAATCCTGCGGCCATCAGCTTCCCCCATAAAATTCTTAATCTTCATATATGCCGAATACGGATTATTTCAGGGATTTCACCTAGTGTACGGTGATCACCCCTCCTCCTGTGCGGCCGAAAACTTCCGGTTCATACATAAGCTTGGCAGTTCCCGCCGGGCGAAGCGCCGTGCCTGTAATGGTTGGCCTGATTAGGTAATAATATGTGTGCATACCCGGAGAGAGGTAATCCGCGGTAATGACCACCTTATCGTCGCGGTATTCCGTAATTGGCTTAACATCCTCCCACCAGTAATCGTAGCTGCCGTCACCCTTCTCCTTTGTATATTTCGCCAGAGATCCCTTCTCTGTTTTGAAGGAAGTATTCACAATTTCGACGTTAGATGAAAGCGGATCAACTATCAGTGCATTATAACAGGGTTTAGGGGTAATGACCCTGACCCTTGCGAGATAGATTGTTCCACGCCGGAGGTCACCGGTAACTTTTCTTCCCCGGGGCTCTTTTTCCGTTGCCCTTTCCATGTCGAGGATTTCGCGACTAATTTCAATTCCTTCATCGCGTGGCTTTATCACTTTTAGACGCGGGAAATACCGCAGTGTGGCAGTGTAATACAGGCGGTTATTCTTTGCAGACTCCACACCCAGGGGATACTGTTTCCCGGGACTTCCATTGGCGTAGAGTTCATCGAATGAGATACTCTTATTGAAAAGCTGCAGCTTATACTTATAGAAACTGCTGCTGAAAAGTTTTTTTGTTTCCAGTGTAACCGTCCCGGTAAAGTTTTCTTTAAAGCCGGAGGTTTTTTCAAAAATCTCATGATACTCTTTCAATGCCAGGGCGAGATTACCCGCACTGTGACTGTCCATCCAGAGGCTGCTTTTTTTAGCCGCAATGGCGAAACTGACCATTTTCGGAATCAATGGATTATGCCGGTCGAGGTACATCATGGCCCGCATCACAGCCCCCAGGGTTGATCCCCGGGAATAGTAGGCACGTGCATTGGAACCGGTCGCCTCCCTGAAACTGATTTTCCGGGTTGTGATATCCATCCTGTTTTTAATATATTCCATCAGGCGTAACGTATCCTTGTTCTTTTTGTAATCATTCAGGCCCTCTCCACGGGCAATGGCCAGTAGAAGGTATGCCCTTCCCCTGATTGAAAGTTTTTTCTCATGCGCAAGGAGGAGGTCCGTCAGCCCGTCATCGTAATCCCCTGCAGCGGCGAAGAGATAGTTAATCATGGAAAAGGTCTCCAGCACATAGGCATAACCATCCTTTCGCGGCTGCCGCACATACCCTTTGAGATACCTGATGGCCTTTTCCAGGACATCCTTATCGACATCGTATCCCTGCTGCCCCGCAGTCACCAGAACAAAGGTTACGTATGCGGAGAGATAGGGGTAGCTCTCCCTGTATGTGCCATCCTTCCAGGCCCGGAATCCCCCGTCTGAGTTTTGGAATTCATCGACCTCGCCGAGAAACAACCGTTTGATCCACCAGAAGTTATATTCAAGTTTCGCTGGAGGACCGAGAGAAAAATCTTTCAGCAGCTCCCCCGCGGAAATGGTTAGAAGAAATGCCGAGGCCCGCTGCTCCAGGCAAAAATATGGATTTGATTTAAAGAAGGTGAATGCCTGATCCAGTCCCGTCAGGGCAGATGAAGAGAGGGAAAGCTCCAGTCCCCCCATGGAGGGGATAATCTCACCCCGCCGCGGCAGCACCAGAAATTCTTCGGTTTTTTCTTTTGTAAATCCTCCAACCGAGAAGGCCTCCTCGGGGGGCTGCTCCTTCACGGAAAATTCATAGGTAAGGCGGTCGATGACATCAGAGTTTTTAAATCCCGCTCCCTTCATCTTTTCCATATCAAGGGGCTTTACAGCAATTTCTCCCTTTACCAGGATCCCCTCAGGTTCTTCCCTTTTATTTTCGCCGCCACTTTTCTTTTTCCTGTTTTGCAGCAACAGTTTCTTTTTCAGGGCCGAATATTTCTTTGTATTCAGCTGCAGGAAAAAAGTCACCTCCTTCGATTCTCCAGGGGCCAGGTTAACCACCCTTGTCGATTCTTTCCCACGGAGAAGATTCGATGAGATACTGCAGCGGAAAGCCCCCCCAAGTCCCGTCTGGTTCACTACGATGGCTCCCATTTTCAGGGAATCCCCGGGACGGATAAAGCGAGGAAAGTTCTTCTGAACCACCATGGCCTTTCGCACCTTGAATTCATGCTTTCCCGACCGGTATTTACCGTCCTTTGCCACAAGGGCCATTATCCTGAAGGTGGTAAGGTTGTGGGGAAGTTTAAACTTCACCTTCGCGATACCCTTCGCATCCGCCTTAATATCCGGCTTCCAGAATGCCGTGTACCGAATGTCCTTTCTGGCGCCGTCTTCACTCTCCTTGTCGAAGCCCCCCAGCCCTTCAAGGTCATCACCCTTTCCCTGGCCTCCTGGACTTTTCCCCTTCCTGTTCTGCTGATACTGTTTCATAAGAAAACGTCTGTTTTCCATAACCCTTGTCCCAAGGGGCCAGTCCTGGTAAAACTTGTTAACAGGATTATCATATTCATACCCCAGGAGATCCAGTACGGCACGGTCCGCCACTGCAAGGGCAATCTCCGCGCCGGGTTCACTCTTTACAGTTATGGAAATTTCATCACCGGGGCCATAGTCTTTCCTGTCGGTGAGGATATTCAGCTTTGCTCTCTTCGATGAGTTATCGATGGAAAGTTTCACAATACCAATTTTAAATTTCGGCATCCCCAGGTCTTCCTCAATAAAATGACGTCGCACCTTCTCGTCAACTCCTGCCGGTACTCCCTCCCGAGGGCGTATCAGCATTACACTGAGATATACATTTGGAAGGTATTCCTTCTTCATCGGAACCGATATGGGAGTCCCCCCTGCTCCGATGGAAATTGTCTTCTGCCAGAATACCGTTTCCCTTTCGAGGGTCACAATAGCCCTTGCATTTTTAAAAGGAGACTGGACCAGGACGCGGGCTGTTTCCCCTGGCTGGTACTCAATTTTATCAGGGATCATTGTCAGGGAATCATCATCGTTGAAGTACCACGAGGAAAAACTTCCCCCCCATGCATAAAAACTGTCACGGGAATAAGTATAGCCACCCTTCTCCTGTACGGTAATGGAATAGGTCCCGGCCTTCTCCGGCTGGTAGGTAAATGTCGTCGGTTCAGTGGTGACCATCATGCTCTCAGCATGAACAACTTCCGTCACCATGGTATTCTTTGCCTGGAGGACACCCCCGGGTCCCTTCGTCATAATGGATTTCCATTCTGTTTTAATGATCCTCACATCTACGAATTTTTCCATAACGGGCTTCCCGTCATTGGAGACGGCGATAATATCGAAATTGAAGGGCTGGTCGTAGCTCTGGTACCGGTTGGCCGATCGTATCCCTATCAGATATGTTCCAGGGTAAACGGGGACAACTTTGGTTTTGGTGACTGATTTTTTATCGACATCCTGCACGGTCGCTTCCAGTTTCATGTCGTAGATGTCACCCAGCTGGTAGGAGGTTCCCGTGGCGGTAACTGTTTCCCTGTTCAGCATTGCCTTCACCGGCAGGGAAAACCTGAACTTCCCCGCGTTATCAAGCTTTCCCGAAGCCCCGGTATAGTATCCCGCATCGGACCAGTCAGTCTCTTCCTGCCCCCAGAGATTTCCATCCCCGAAGGTGAAACTGCTGTACTGTGCAAAATGAGGCCTTTTCTTCATACGCTGCAGACTGTAGTTTACCGGGGCCCTCTGCATGGGGGCACCGAAGAGATAGGCCCCCTTCACATCAACCTTCAGTGTTTCCCCGGCGCGGCATTCCCGCAGGCCCTCGAGGGAAACAGCAAAGGTTGCGGGTCTGAACTCTTCCACCTGGAAGGTATCGCTGATATAGGTATTCCCGATGGTAATGGAAACGCGGTAATGTCCCAGGGGGGCATCCGCAGAAATCTTATATCCCGTCCACAGCCCCCCCTGATCGGTAGTGGTAAAAACCTTCTGCAGAATATTTTCACCCCTGGAATTATTGATTTCCATATTGACCTTTTCATTCCCGTAGGGCCCGAGTTTCCCCTTTTCCCTTGCGGCGATGAGGGCCTTAATATCTACGCGGTCTCCGGGACGGTAAAGCTTTCTGTCGAATACAATCTGTCCGGCAAGTTTCTGCTTCGCCGCTTCACTGTTGTAGCGGTTCACAAGGTGATACATTCCCACGGTATGGTCCCCCGTGGAGACAAAGGCCTTGTCCTTCTCCCCCCTGCGTACTACATAAACGGCCTTCTCGTGGAGTTCTCCCGAACTGTTATTCATTGTACAGTGACCGGTACGGTCCGTAGCGGCGGAGGCAATACGGCTGCCGGTACTGTACAGTTCAACCGTTGCATTTTTTACAGGTTCTCCGCTGCTGAGGCTGTGCACCCAGACATGTGAAATATTGAATCCCTCTTTTACGGACAAGCCAAGATCCGTTGACTGGATAATCTGGGTACTGCTGCTCCTGGAAATATTTCCTTCGTAGTCATGGGTATCCGCGGAAAAGTTAACCGCCCGCCAGCCGGTTCTACCTGGTGAAAGGTACTTCTTAATATCAAGGAAAAGCCTGCTCCTCTGCCTGGAATTGAGTCCCGTCTTCCATTCGATTTTTTTCAGATTTATATTTTCCGCTATATCATAGTCGTAGCTGATCAACCTCCTCTGTATATCCCCAACGGAAAATTCCCCCACGCCTACATCCATGGAAGATATCCCGGCTACGTTAACCGGCACCGCCTGCTTCATCTTTGATTCCACTACGATATTACTTCCCCTGATGGAAAAATCCCTTCTGAATTCGGGAACCCTGAATGAGAAGGACTTCACACCGGAAAGGGCGTTGCCGTAAATATCACGAAAACCTCTGAAGGTTACAGTATAATTCACACCCGGTTTCAGATCCCAGTTATTGAGACTGACACGTGTAGATTGACTCCCGGAATAATCCCTGATGCTGGCCCGGGGTTTGAAAACCGCGGCACGTTTCGCATCCATGGTTTTAATGCGGTTATTGAACTTGAAATACTGCTCCCACATATTCTGATAAAACATGGGACTCCCCTTCAGTTCTGCAGTGAGGGGACCGTGGGTGGAATAATTAAATTCAGTATTCTCCTTCAGGGAGGAAACAATTCCCGAGGAGGTCATCCCCGCCTTTACGGTAATGTTCACCGGTGCGTCCCTGCTGAAAGTACTTGCTGGAATTATCACCACGGATTTTTTCTGCTGATTTTCATCTTCGGTTTTCCGGTACACAAGACGGTAAGCAAAATTTCTCTTCTTTGATTCAACCTGCAGATATTTCCTCAGCCTGTTCAGGTCTACGGGAAGATTAAATCGGAGGGTAAACTGCTGATTGTAGTCAACGGTATCACCACGATACGGCAGGCAGGATATCTGCAGTGGGGGGACCTTGATTTTAAAATTAAATTTATGAGCCGCTTCAAGTCCTTTTTTATTCAGGGATGTGAGTCCCCCGGGGATGGTGACGGTATATTCACGGCCCGCTTCCCAGTTCTTATCCGGAATAAATGAACAGACACGACTCCCGTACCAGCGGTAGCGTCCTTTTATTGGGGGAGATATTTCAAAAACACCGCGTGCAGATGTGTCAAGTTTTGCCAGCGGAACTATCGGGTGATTAAAAACGACATAAACTTCCCTTTTTAAATCATCAAGGGGCAGATCCCCCCTCGGTGACGCCTGGATAATACGGAGAACCGATTCATCAGGAACAGGGGCCTCCCTGTAATTTTCGTTCTTAAGATTTGCATATTCACCGGATGAAAGGGAAGACACAAGTACCAGGATAGCTATCCCTGCGGCAAGTGCCGCTGCGCTGCGCACAATAATTATACGATTGATTCCTTTAAGTTTATCTGCAACAGCGGTAATCTTCTCTCTCAGAGCCATCTGGTGAACCCCTCAATCATTGAATTAATTCATTCTTCAAATCGCAAACCGGGTAAAAATATAAATTAGGAAAATTAAAATGTCCAGTAAAAATCAGACATCCGGCAATTTTCACTGATACCATGTAAACATGAAAGGGGCTGCCCTTAGACCATTTGACGAGTAGAATAAATCTGAAATGTCTGCTGCGGGGGGAGAGCTGCGTTAAAATATCAGCGGTTGAGTCCCATTTCAACCATCAGTTCAAAACGGTTTTTCTCAGAGAAGGCAAAGGATGTATTCTGCTGATAGAGGGGTATCTCCGCATGTTCAATATAGACGTCTGATACCAAATAGGTATAGCCCTTCACACTTTCCATGAGTACTTTTATTTCCTTCGCTACACTGACGATGCTGGTACGGTTATAGATTTCCGAATATCCGCCATCGGGAAGAGTAAAGCGGTATCCCACGTCCCCATCTTCCATGATATGCAGAGATAATTTGAAGGGGAAAATGGAATCCCTTCTGGAAAATATCGATTTTTCCAGCTCAGGATTTATCTCCTCGATATTACAGTTATTCTGCGCATCCCTGGCAAGCTTGTATAAACGAATCTTCTTTTCGGACTCGGCCATGGATGATCCCGGATTATTCTCCAAAACCTGTTTTATTACACTGTCAGCAAAGATATAGAGGCGTGCCATATATTCATTATGCAGAATAGCCGGCTTCCTCATAAAAAGAATGGAGCCACGTTCATCTGAAATGTAGTAATGGATATACTTGTGAATGGTTTCAAAATATATCTGCACAGAGTCTTCCCGAAAATTTTCGACAATTGTTTTAAAAAGACTCAATTCGGGGACTGATTCATCGATTTTCACCTCAGTTTTGATGCCGCGGTTATAGGCCATACTGTAAAGCAGTTTCAGTTCAGACTCACATACCTTATATCCTGCAACAACATTTTTCCCCGCCTTCTTGTTCGTAAACATGTAGTAATTATTACCCATCATGGTAATAAAACGCCGCTTTACGTATGCCTCTTCATTGACGAAGAATTCAAAGATATCACGGGACAGTTTTTTCAGCCTCTTATAATCCTTTGATCGGTCAAAGGGGGTTGACGAAACCATCCTCATGGTCCGTTCATAGTCCCGGCCCGTACGGAGTGCACTGTTGATCAGGGTCGTAAAAATATGTGGCAGGTCAGTTACCCGTTGATATTCTTCAAAACGGGTTTCCCCCCAGCTGTTATGGTAGAGGAAAAAGATATTATCTACCCTTTTGGCATCCTTGGCAAACATGTTAATAATGACATAGGCCACCATGGGGAAGGCATCCTGCATAAAATAGGCATTACTGAGATCAACCTTCTTCACGGAGAAATGATTATTAAGTTCCTCTAGAAGGTCCTGCAGAAATCCATTGTCTACGGAAAAATAACCCGCCGACAGGTTCAGCCTTGTAAAATCCTTTTTATAGAGGCCATGAAGGCTGGTCCAAACCACGAGGCTCAGGAGATTTGCTGCTTTATAGATTATTGTACTGGTGGTATTCGCCTCGGTAATATTTCTTTTCCCCAGAATCCAGTATTCCCGTCCTTCATGGTCTTTGACGAATTCGATGAAGAGGAGTTTCTCCGGCTCAAATACCTTCAGGCTGAGGGAGTTGTCTATTTTACGGACCTCTGGTGAAAAGTGTGAAAATATTTTTCTGGATATCCCCCTCAGTGTATCATGATGAATAGTATTTGCAGCAGCCTGGAGATTGATTCCTGAAATAATACGCTTGTATCCCTTCAACAGGTATTTTTTCATATTATTTAAAAGACGATTCGCAGCATCGATATCCCAGCTGTCGAAGTTATCGATTCGTTTTATCGTGGCGGCATCCCATCCCCATTTAGCTGTCATATCCCGCAAAATCGCAAACCGATCAGGCACCCCGTCAGGCAGATTGCTAAAGGCTGTCTCAGAGAGCATTGGATTAATCTTCAGGTAAAAACAGGTTTTTATCAGATTTGTCGCCGTCAGGTCATTAATCACCCCATTATAGTATTGAAAGACATGATTAAACATGACAATGTATGCATCTATATTTTCCGGCCCAAGCCTGCCTTCGTGGACATCCTTTTTGATCTGGTTACTGATGTAGGGATTTCTGTCAACATCGGAAATATATCGTTCCAGAAGACCGAGTTTAATAATAGATTTAAAGGGATTACCCAGGGCCTTCAATATCTGAAAGAGTGCGGCTATGAGAAAATCATCCCTGTTTATCGAATAGAGGTTTCCAATATCAACAAAGGCGTCGCTCATGGGGGAAGTTTTAACTTCATTGAGCCACTGATTATACTCCTCGTCATCACAGTTCTCTACCACAACCCACCAGAAGGGAATTTTACCATGCATGACAATGGAACTTCTGAAAAATTCTTCCTTCAAAAGATACCCGAGGGACGTTCCTTCGAGACCCGCCTCTTCATCGTCATCGAAAATGTTCTCTCTAACATTGCTGATATCATTCAGAAAGAAATGAACCTCAAGGTCAAAATTTTCAGCATAGTGTTCTTCTATTATCTTACACTTGGTCCTGAAGTGACGAATAGCCTCTTTAGAATATTGTTTCGTATCGGCTACCACCCAGAAATCAAAATCTGACTGCCGGTTGAAGGCAATGGTCCCCCCGCTACCCATAAGAGCAAACATCTGGATAAAGGGAACCGGCTCTTCCTTCACAGTCCCTACGGAGGGATGTTTAATCCGGATATAGCTCATTGTTTCTTTCGTGGGGGAATAATTATATATCCCCCGGGGCATATCCTCGGAATCTACATACCCGGGAAATTCAGGCAGGTGTACATGAAGCAGAAAGGGAATATAATCGAGAAGGTTTTTTATCTCGGGAGACTCAAGGGAAGCATAGAGATATTCCAGCTTGCTGGCATTAAAGGTGCCAAATTTCTTCTTATTCTCTTCTATCTGAGAAAGAATATCAACGTGGAGTTCGTCAGCCATAATAATCCGTTTTTTAACTTACTGAGACTGGCTTTGATTTTTTGTTCGGTCAAAGACATTTGAAATATAGCTTTTGTAATCTTTAAGCATATCAACAAGTATCGGCCTCTTCATTGTTTCCAGCTTACTGTTCTTTACAATTCGAACCTTTGGATTCATGGGAAAGAGCGTACTCATCTCTTCGATTATTCCGACTTCCCCGGTATTCATACGGACCAGGTCCCCATGCTGCATGAAAAAATTTCCTCCATTTATGATGAAACCGAGGGCCCGGATAAAGTCTCTGAAATCATCAAATAGAAAACTGTGCTCCTTTTTATAGGGTGCATAAATCATGTTCAGCATTTTTCTCAGTGCATCCCGACTGGAAAGGGCTTTTACATTGGGCATGGTCTGAGTTAGGGATACATAGGTATCTATAATTGCCATGAGTCGAACCTCCCGGGGAACCGAATCCTTTATCTGGTCAACATCAAATCCGAAGGGATAGCCGGAGCCGTCACATTTTTCATGATGCAGCAGGAGTATCCGTTTTTCCAGTTCCTGGAGGTGTTGATTTTTCTCAACCAGTTTATACCCCACGTGTGGATGCAGGTTGATTGAATCAATATCTTCTTCGCTTTTCTCAAGTTTTGCCAGAATGTCTTTATTAACCGAGGTGAGGCCAATATCATGAAAGAGTCCCCCGACACCAATGGCTGATTTTAC
This sequence comes from uncultured Spirochaetota bacterium, assembly GCA_942491575.1. Lineage (GTDB taxonomy): Bacteria > Spirochaetota > UBA4802 > UBA4802 > UBA5550 > CAZHNW01. Next base: position 2,246,938 of record CALOBT010000031.1, on the reverse strand, counting down.
ATCCGTTTTAAAATCCAGCCTGCTACCCAGGAGGGCACCCATTATTGACACATTTGTAGAATGGACGTAATAGAATTCATCAAGATTTTTCAATTCGGTGATAACAGAAAAGGTACCATCTTCATTTTCATCAATTTCATGCAGCATTCCCGAGATGAGATCACGGGATGAATCTACAAGCCCCCTCGATACCGAGGAGGAAGGATTATAATTCAACTGCTCCCTGATCTGTTCAAAAATATCCCGGGACTGATCGATGGTTTTCTGTTTTGTCGCGTCACTGATTACCCCTTTTTCCGCATTAAGGCCGGAGTCTGTGGCAATTTCCGGGCTGCTGGCGGGATCGTAATACAGAATATCTGTGCCGCTGGAGATCAGGTGATTCAGCAGTGCCGAGGTAAGGGGCTTGTGGGCATCAACAATCTTATTCCCGTCTGCATCGAAGAGGTCGTAGGCAAAGCGGTTCCCATCCCTCAGGGTCCGAAGGTTAATTACTACGTTTTTTACGTCATCTATATTGTTCTTTTCCATGGATACTTTCTCATATTGTTATTAAGTCTATAAGAAATGAAATCATTTATGGCTGTCTCGGCAAACCAGGAGTTCCGTTAATATATACATAGGAACTACTGAATTTACCAGGTATTGCAGCCTGAAGGGAATGTTCTGATTCTGACTTATAGCGACTCCCTCATATGTCATGATATAATAATCTACTTCTCTTGGAAACAAAAAAAGTATAACAGATGACAATTCAGTCAATTTTTAAACATTCAGTGATATTATGCCTTCAGTAAATTATTATCAACTGCATCGATTTCCGGCAGAAAATCAAATAAATCAGTTTCAGACAGGCTTTTTATTTTATTATCTCCGCCCCTTCCACTTCCTCTGACGAGGAGATCAACTCTCTTAAATTCGCCGCGTTACCAGCCAGTTCATTGAGGGAACCGGCGATCTCTTCCGTCCCTGCGGCAAAATTCTGTGTAATGCCGCTCACCTGGTCAAAGGAGTTTGATAACTCTGAGAATGCCCTGGACTGCTCCCTCATGGCTATGGAAATATTTTCTGACAATGAATTTACCTCATGAACGGAACTGTATATATGTTTATTCACTTCAAGCTGCCCCCTGAAGGCTTCATTCATTCCTGAATTTACCATTTTTGACTTTTCAAGGGTATTTTTCATCTGATTTATCAGCAAATCCAGCTTCCCGAACATCTCTGCACTTGTGCCAATGTCACCTGTTGTTTCACTGATAAGGTTGGATATCTCCTTTGCTGAATTGGTGCTGTTATCAGCCAGTTTTGATATCTCATCGGCTACAACAGCAAATCCCTTCCCCGCCTCTCCCGCCCTGGCAGACTCGATTGATGCATTCAGGGAAAGGAGATTTGTCTGATCGGCAATTTCTGAAATCAGCTTTATAATATCCATTATCCTTTCGGAGCTGTTCTGAACTTTCAGTATAGAAGCCAATGCCATTTTTGAAACATTTACCGCTTCTTCCCCCTGAACTATTGCAGCCTCTGATTCCTTCATTACCTCCGCGGTTTTTTCCGTTACCAGGGCAATGGATTCATCAAGCTCCTTCATCGAAGCATCAATCTTACTGATGGAATCAGCCTGGATTCCCGCCTGGGCTGCCACCTTCTCAACGGAAGAAGACATCTCTTCCATTGAAGCCGATGATTCCTCCAGAACGGATGCCTGTTCCTGTGCATCCCTGGAAAGTCCCGAAGAAGAATCAGAGAGACTGACTGTTGAATTCTTCAGCTCCGCTGATATTTTCTGAATGGATTGAAGAAGAGTGGATATCGTATTATAATGTTCTTTATTGATCCGGGCCTCTTCGATATGTCTATCATTTGATTTTCCCGTGAGCTTAGAATTGATATACGAAATGATAAAAATAATTATTAAAACCATGGAACTGTTGGAAATCCCCACCTTTGCCGCCTCAAAACTGAGTGGATCAAGTCTTCCTTTCACCATGAAAAAGAATACTAAATTGCTTATAAAGAAGATGCCCGATATTATCGGGGTATCCCTTTTTTTTGCAAAAACCGAAGCGAATACAATGAGGTAAAACATGTAATAGATATATCCTGAAAATCCCGTATGAGGGAAATCCCCAAAAATCTTCTGAAAACGGGCCGCAAGAATAATTAGAACTGTGGAATACAGGTAGATGTTAACAGCAAAATAATATTTGCCTATCCGGAGGCCATATAATCCAAGGGAAATAAACAGGATAATTATTCCTATTGCTACCCCGACACGGAGCATTGAGGTGGGATTTATTATGGAATATATTGAAGCAAGTGTAATTAAAAGTGCACATACCAGGCAATAAAACCACATGAGAGCCCATGCCTTATTGCGCATTGAATCGTTGGCAGTTTCAAATTTTTTCAAAAACATTCTGGATATTGAATTCATTTAGCAGTTCCCTCTTCGATGCATTCACAGAAGGAGGCGGTAAAGCCTTTCCACTGTAGAGCAGTGTCATATACTGGTACCGAATTACAGACTTGCAAGGCTTTTTTATTTTAAAATAGATTCCGGGCACTTGCGATTAAAAGTTCACCTTTTTTACACGAATACTGAGACTAACCTGGAGGAGAAATAGAACAGAATGAGCATGGATAGGGATGCTAAATGTCTTTAAACCACTCCTTGTCACCATAAAGTTTTTCAGCACATTCTTCACAGATGCTATGGGTAAATTCCGCATCTGAATGTTTCTCAAGATATGTTTCAAGGCGGTCCCAGTAACCCGAATCGTTACGAATTTTTTTGCATTCCGAACAGATGGGCAGCAGACCGCTGAGGGTCTTTACATCTGCGAGGGCCCCCTGAAGTTCATCAATAAGGATAACCTGCTGCCGCTTTGCCCGTTCCCTTGAATACTCCAGAAAGAGTACTATTATTGTAACAAATACCATTGAAAGAACGAACCGGAATGGGTATGCGGGATTATACTGTGCAATGTAAAAGGGAAATCCCGGGAGAAAAAGAATTATACTGTATCCCGCAATAACGAAGAGATTCACAGCCAGTCCCGCCCTCTGACCCAGGATATAAAAACTTAGCGGAGGAAAAACATAGCACCAGAGTATACCGGTATTTTCGAAGCCGCCTGTTGCAGTAAGATATAAAAAATACATTCCCCCCAGTGAGGTAATTGCTATCTTGAAATGGGATATTTTTGCGGTTACACGAAAATATATAAGGATTGAAACAAGTAAAAATATTGTGACAAGGTTGACATAGAAACCTAGAAATGTCCCGCTAAGATAAAGCTGAGATAAAAAGGAAGAAAGAGTAACGATCGCAAGAAGGGAAAAAAGAGTAAGGGCGGCGATGATACGAATATCCTGTCGAACATAAAATTTACCTTTTTCGCCCATGGTTATTTTTACAAGTATATCTTCAAATGTTTTCATATTCCCTGATTAGAAAAATAGTTTTTAAGCTCGTTTTCATAATATATCTTTGATTTTCTTTTACAAGAAAAAAATATCCTCACTGAATATACCCTTTGGAGAATTACAGTTTTTTAGCAAATTATTAAATAATTTTGGAACCTGCCCCCCATGATAAGGGTCAAAACCTATAGTAAACACTCTAGGAGGCCCAATATGAACATCAAAAAATTTTCACTTGCAATTGCCATTACAGCGCTTATAGGCCTGGGGGGATCTGAACTCCTTGCCCGTGGCTATGGGTATGGTCATGGAGACTGTGGCGGTCCGGGATACGGACATTACCATCATATGGATTTTCTCCAGAGAGAATTAGGGCTTTCAAATACCCAGATTGAGAAAATTATCAGGCTGGATGCAGAATACCGCATTAAGTTTCACCGAAACAGAAACAGCTCTGATAAAGTTTCTGCTCTCAGGGACCAGCATCGCAGAGATTTTGAACAAATACTGACGAAAAAGCAGCAGAACCAGTTTAAGAGGTTTCGGAATGTTAACCGTCGTGGTTACCACCACGGATGGGATTACTGAAAATATTATTATTTTCTAAAGAGGTAGATGATTATGAAAAAAAAGATAACCGCAATAACAGTCTTTCTAATGACAACACCCGCACTGGTATTCGCCAATACCTGGGGGGGCGGCCCCTGCTGGGACGAATCCTTTTTTGGAGGACATCACGGATACGGAGGACACTTTTTCGGAGGAGGAATTTTCATGTGGATACTTAATATTTTGCTTCTGGGGGCTGTAATTTTCATTGCAGTTAAATTTTTTCGCGGCGGTGGCCATGGAGGCGAAAAGCCCCTCAATATACTGAAGCAGAGGCTGGCAAAGGGAGAAATAACAAAGGAAGAATTCGACAGCCTTAAAAAGGAACTTTAATCAGTTTCACATCTTTTGCGGGGCAGCCTCTGCTGCCTCGGAAATTTTCAAGAACCTCATATTTATTTCCAGCACCATTTTCACTCTCCGCTTAACAGGGTATCAATATCCTTTTTCTCCTCACCGACAGTCTCAAAAAAGTATTTCCGGTTAAAACTGATGGCAATAACTATTTGCCATGACACCACGATTATGGTATAATGATTTTTATTCCAGGGGGAAGTTTAATGAAAAAACTGCCAGCCCTTTTAATCATTGTTCTCTTGTCCGGCAATATTGTTATGGCTGCAGACAACAGTCTGCAGATTCATGAAAATGTCAATATATCCCTTAATCAGAGCTTTTCAGGTCATGTATTCATCTTTGAAACTTTTCGTAATGACATGAGTGATCTTTATTATTATGAAAACATGGTGGGATTTCTCTACCACTTCCCCTTCAGGTGGCTAATGGGGGGCCCCATGTACCGGCATGCCTTTTCGCAGGGGGCTGCCGGAGAATGGGGATTTGAGCATGCCCCCAATATCTGGCTGATTTTTAATTATACCATAGACCCGGGCCTCAGGATCAATTTTTTCTGGTTAAGCCGCCACGAGTACCGCATAGCGGAAACATGGCACAATTACCGGATGAGAAACTTCTTCCGGATAATGCTCCCTTCTCTGAAGGTACAGCCATACATTGCCTGTGAAATTTTTTATTCAAAAGAGCAGGAGAAGTTCTACCTGTTTCACCTTCAGCCGGGTCTGCAATATCCGATATGGGGCCCCCTCACACTGGGTCTCTACTACCGGCTTTATTTTCCGGAATTCAGAGACTGGGAAAACAGCGATAATACCCTCGGTTTTGAGGTGACCATGAATCTTCGACATGTGAAATAATCCGGCGTATTCCTGAAACTGGAAAACTCTCTGGAAAACTCTTATAAACGAATTAAAATTTTTACAAACTGTAATATCTTTGTTACATTTTATCAGTATAATCTTAAAAATTACAAATCAAACAGGAAAAATAATTTTGTTTGATTTAACAATCCTGATTCACTCACCTGGAGTAAGTTATGTTTAGAATACTATCCTTTGCGGCCTTCATCTCCGTTGCAATAACCCTCTACAGTTTGCTGAATTATTATTTTTTAAAAAAGCATAACAATGTCATTATACTTCGACAGCTTCCTTCGATAATGTGGCGCATGGTACTTATTACCATTATCCTTGCTCCCGTAGCAACAGTTGTCTTCAGTATGAACGGGGCACCCTTTCTTGCGGCTATTACCGGCTTTACCGGTTACAGCTGGATGGCATTCCTCTTTCTTTTCCTGGTCATTCATGGTACCGCAGACCTGACACTCTTTATTTTTGAGAAAGCCGGATATCAACCGACTATCAAAACTTCCAGGATTATCTTTATCTTTACCCTCTCGGCTAATATCATCATTATGGCATACGGGAGCTTTGAGGCCCGGGACATCCGGACTGAGATTATCGAGCTTCAGACAGATAAACTTCCCCCCGAAAAAAAAGAACTCACCATTGTTCAGCTTTCAGACATTCATTTCAGTCCCATCATCAGTATTGACACCGCGAAAAAAATCGCAGACATCACCATAAATGCCTCCCCTGACCTGGTGGTTAGTACCGGAGACTTTCTTGACCGGGGCATACGTAATCCCGATGAAATTACGACTGTCCTCAGCACCATTAAGGCCCCCCTGGGGAAACTAGCCATTACGGGAAATCATGAATTCTATGCCGGTATGGATCTCAGCATGCAATTCACAAAAGCTGCGGGATTCAGATTACTGAGAAATGAGAGAATAAATATTGGAGATTTCCTCACTGTTGCCGGGGTGGATGACCCCGCCTATAAACAGTACAGTGATAAAATACTGGAAACATCCGAAGGGAAAATACTTTCAGGTTCTGATCCGAAACGGTACAGGATACTCCTGAAACATCAGCCCAAAATAGAAGAAGGGAGCCTGAATCTTTTCGATCTGCAGCTTTCGGGACATACACATGCGGGACAGATTTTCCCCTTTACCCTCCTGGTAAAAATACCCTTTAAGTATATCTGTGGACTTTATAACCTTAATAAGAGTACCAATCTATACGTCAGCCGTGGGACCGGTACTTGGGGGCCACACATCAGGTTCCTTGCTCCCCCGGAGGTTACTGTAATTAAAATAAGGAGAAAGTAGATATTACTTAGCTGACTCCCGGGTTACCCCAAATGCATGTATTATGTTCTTGACAGAAATTATGCAACGTTTCTAACTGAATACCCATTCAGTTGAAGGAGGCTTTACATGGCCATAAAAGATTTCATTCAAAATTACCGCTTCAGAAAACGGCATATTCTTTACCTGCTGTTAATTATCACCGGCATCTATTGGATATCATCCAGGGTCAGCTGCACTGATTATATGATGAAACCGGCATCAACCTCATCCACATCCAGGGATAATTCGAATTTTTCCTATGACATTCCCCTCGATCCGACAAGCCCATGGCCGAAATTCCGCTGCAACAGCCTCCAGAATGGCCGCAGCGAGGTGTTCCCGGAGAAATCCAACCTGAAACCGTGGACCTTCCAGACCGGTAAGGGAATTTTCAGCTCTCCCGTCATTGACGGTGAAGAAACTGTTTATATCGGTTCCGCCGACCATTATTTTTATGCAATTAACAAAAGAGGAAAAGTTCTCTGGCGGCACCTCACAGGAGAAATAATCGATTCCGCGGCCCTCCTCGACAACAGGGGAAGGGTCTATGTCGGTTCCGGTGACGGCTATGTCTACGGATTCCACCGAAAAAGGGGCGAACTATTATGGAAGTTTAAGGCCCACACTCCCGAAGAGGTTACCCGGAAATATGAAATTGAAACCTATAACCTGAACTGGTTTGAGGGAAACATCGCTATTCTGAAGGATGGAACTCTCCTCGCCCCCAATGATAATTACCTCGTCTATGCAATTGACCGTGATACCGGGAAAAACAGGAGGACATACCTGAACAGTGAAATGGGCTGGTCCCTTCCCGCGGTGAATACTTCTACAGGAAGAATATTTTTCGGTTCAACATTTGCTGCCTTGAAAAATACATTCTGCTACGATACCGCCACGGGCAAAAATCTCTGGAAAAACGGCGGCCTCGGTACCGTCGCCGCCTCAATTATGCTCACCTCAAACAATCCCGGCGGAGCCGCAGTGGTTGGTGGATTTGACGGAATCATCCGTGCCTATGCACAGGAAGACGGATTTCAGATATGGAAGTTCGGTGCGCGTGGGCACATCTACGCCAGCCCGGCTCAGTTGAGTGACGGTACAATTCTGCAGCCCTCTGCAGACGGGACTCTCTATGCACTCAATCCCGAGGATGGTTCCCTGAAATGGGCCTTCGATACACGTGAACCTATCCGATCCTCACCCGCTGTTGACGGTAAGGATAACATCTATTTCGGCAACGGGGAAGGTCGCCTCTTCTGCGTAAATCCCAACGGAACACTCAAATGGGCATATAGGTGTATAACCGATGACCGGAATGATCTCAATGCATCCCCTGCCCTGGGGAAGAAGGGCGTATATATCGCGGGAGAAAGCGGCGGCATATTTTTTGTCCCCTATGATTATCCGCTTTCTGCGGCGGGCAAAAAAGATCCCAGGTGCGTGCAGGGGCCAAAGGAAGACCTGCCGAAGGAAGGAAATTTTCTTTTCTATACGACACGTTTCGGCGGCCTGAAACTTGAAGCCCCTGAATCAATAGACGCTAATGAGCCCCTCGCCTTCTCTCTCTTCGTCAGAAAGAATGGAGACACGGTGCTTGCCGCCCTTGACAGGGACAGCATCAAAGTCAGCTACAAAGGCGGCAAAAAAGGAAGGGTAAACGTTTCTGCGGACCGCAAATTCATTACCGTTATTCCAGAGGAGAAATGGACCGGTTCAGAAGGTGGATTACTGACAATAAACCTGAAGGGAAAATTCATTACGGGGATGTCCCGTATCGGACTGAAATTTTTCGGCGGCAGCGTGGGGGGGCAGTACGACCAGACCTTCACTTTTAAGGTACGGCGCCGCAGAACCGCAGGCATGCCCTACAAAATCCCGCAAAAGGCCGGGGATGCCTCGAGCATGTTTCTGCTGAGCAGGCTTGCCGCTCCGAGTCCCGCGATCCTCCCCTCGTGGAACCAGATTGGTTTTGACTCCCTTCATTACCTTTACGGCATTGTAGAAGGGAGCGGCGATAACGCCATCATCTGGGGTGTAAGGGGAAAACTTGAAGGGAAAGAAAAAAGGACAGTAGTTGATGCATCCATGGGGGACCGATTTCCCCTGATCCTCAACCATGACAATGGCCTGCTGACACTTTACAATTACGAGGGATTTCTCCTCGATTTCAACGGGACATGGGATATGCCCTATGCCTTCTACCGGCTTGCCACCAGTATAAGTAAGACCGGCAAAATTTTAAAACGCCCCGCACTGAATGCCATTGCCAGGTGTGACGAGATCGAATTCTACGGTAAATTTTTAAAATTGACGGGTATGTCAGAGTTTGATACGGGCCTGATGTATATCTACGGGGGCTCTGATCTTGATGTATACGAAAAGGGTTACTCCACCGGCCCGGAGGGCATCGGCTCTGTAAAATTTTCCACGGGAGAAAATTCAGTAACGGCATCCGTCACGGGAGGAAAACTCAACAAGAAAGATCATGTATACGGAATACTCCTCGTTGACGTAAAAACAGGTAAACCCGTGGCGGCAAATTACGCCCGGAAAACATTTGTTTCGTCTGATCAATCCGGAGAGGTTACGGGGATTACCCTGAAACTCGATGATGATTCCTTCATCGGGAGGGCACGGGTCTATTATATGATAGACACATATCCCGCTGCGAAGGGAGAAATTACAATCAGATAATATTTATTCCGGCGCCGCCCCCGGCGGTGCCGGTTGTATTACATACCGCGGCCTCCCCCGCCGCGGCCGCCACTCCCCTTTCCTCCGCCACTGCCTCTTCCCTTGCCCCTTCCCTTTGACTTTTTCTTCGGCATCGGTCCGTTGCTCTCCCAGATTGGAACCCCATCAAGGTTTCTCAGGTGCAGGGTGCGGCCGTCTTTTTTGATCCATCGGGCAAGAAGTATATTTTTCCCACTGCCTGTACTTCTGGCCCCCTGGACTTCAATTTCATCACCGGGAGCAAATGTCATGTAGTTTCCCACATGCCAGAAGGGGGCAACGATAATATATATTTTTTTCTTTCCTCTTTCCGCAAGGAGACAGATGCCGGAACTGGTTCCCGATTCGTGGGGCCATTCAATTAAAAGGACTTCCCCGATTCTGCATGTACTTGTAATCACCTTTTTGGGATTATAGGGAATATTTGGATTCAAACCGGAGGTATCAGAAGATTCGACAGCCTGGAGGGGCATCAGGAGAAGGATATTCAGTGCAATGGAAAATGTCATAGATTGTTCCTTTAGAGTTGGTATCGAATCTTTGACCCCCCCATTGATTCTTCGGTTCCGCTTTTTTGCTTAAATATACCTTTCTCTTTATTAAGAATCAGGGGATGAGGAGATGCAAGGTAGCAATAGAATTTTGGGGGTAATGCCCTCACCCCTGCCCCTCTCCCATCTATAAATTATCGGCTTTTTATATATTATTTCCAGGGAGAGGGGTCTTCGTACAAAGGATATCAATTCTCCCCCTTCTCCCCGTATAGATATTCGGTTAAAAAACAGGTAATCACATGGGAGAAGGGGGTCAGGGGGATGAGGGCATAAAAAATAAATATCGAGAAATTATTGACAGAGAGAACCTGCAATTCAATATCATCTGATAAAAGATGAATCATTTGGGATATATACAAACAGGGTAAAACATCATATCCATGATCGGTTCGATATAAAAACAGGGGTAGTCACATGGAAAACAAATATTCTCTCCGGCATCAGGTGCGGGTAGTCACCGCCACCAGTCTCTTCGACGGACATGATGCAGCAATCAATATAATGCGCCGCCTTATCCAGGGTGGCGGAGCCGAAGTAATCCACCTTGGACATAACCGTCCCGTGCTTGAAATCGTTGAGGCAGCCATAGAAGAGGATGCCCAGGCCATAGCCGTCTCCTCCTACCAGGGTGGACACAATGAATTCTTTAAGTACATGGTGGGCATGCTTAAGGAACGCGGCGCCGGTCACATCAGGATTTTTGCAGGGGGCGGCGGGGTAATCCGTCCCGATGAAATCGCCATGCTTGAAGAATACGGCGTTGAACGCATCTATGACCCGGAGCACGGCCGCAACATGGGCCTCACGGGGATTATCTCAGACCTCCTCTCACGCTGTGATTATCATACGGTTAATGTTCCCGGACTCGATGACGATTCCAACCGGGGGGCGGCTATTCCCGACCCTGCACTCCTTTCTACAGATTCACATGCCGAGGTGAGCCGCGCCATTACAATGACTGAAATGGGAGAAGAGGCTTACTCCCTGATCAGGGACGGCATCGACAGCCGCGCCGCGGAGGCAAAGTGTCCCGTCATAGGCATTACCGGTACCGGCGGTGCGGGAAAAAGTTCCCTCCTTGATGAACTGGTTCGCCGCTTCCGTGCGGACAATCCCGATAAACATGCCGCGGTACTCTCCGCTGACCCTTCAAAGCGGAGAACAGGGGGGGCCCTCCTCGGTGACCGTATAAGAATGAATGCCATACATGGCGAAGAGGTATATATGCGTTCCCTCGCCACGAGGGGTTCCCGGACAGAACTTCCCGACACCATCCGGGATGCAATAAATGTAGTAAAGGCGGCTGGATTTGATATTGTCTTTGTTGAAACAAGCGGTATCGGCCAGGGGGACACTGAAGTGGTGGACATCTCCGATGCTTCTATCTATGTCATGACATCTGAATTCGGCGCCCCCACCCAGCTTGAAAAAATTGACATGCTCGATTATGCCGACCTGATTACAATAAACAAGTTCGAACGAAAGGGCTCTGAGGATGCCCTTCGGGATGTACGCCGCCAGCTCCGCCGGTCACGGGACGCCTTTGATATCGAGCTGGAAGACCTCCCCGTCTTCGGAACCATCGCCTCGAAGTTCAACGACGAGGGAGTCAACGGCCTCTACTACGGCCTGGTCCAGGTAATCAACGAAAAATGCGAAGAGAATTTCACCTGCGGCATTCCCATGGAACTGTGTTCCAAGACCTCCAGCCAGAAGTCGCTGATTCCAGCAGACCGTATCCGGTACCTGGGAGAGATTGCCGACGCAGTGCGTGAATACAAGAAGGAAGTTTCAACTCAGGCGGAAGCCGCAAGGAAACGACAGCATCTGGAAACTGCAAAGGGTGAACTTGCAGGAAGTAAAGACGCCCTCGCAGCCATTGAAGGTGCCATCGCAGACGCGGAAAATAAACTTCCCCCCCAAATACTCGATGAATTGAATGCATGGGAAGATACCCGGCAGCAGTATAAAAAAGACTCCTTTACCTATAAAGTACGTGACCGGGAATTTACAGTAGCGATGACGCGGGAGACCCTTGCGGGAACAAAAATCCCCCGGGTCATCTTCCCGGAACTTGCGGACCACGGAGACAGGATAAGTTTTCTCCGCCTTGAAAATGTCCCGGGAAAATTTCCCTACACCGCGGGGGTCTTTCCCTTTAAGCGTGAGGGGGAAGACCCTAAAAGGCAGTTCGCCGGTGAAGGCGGACCGGTGAAAACCAATAAACGTTTTCATTACCTGACACGAAACGATGATGCCAAACGCCTATCAACCGCCTTTGATTCAGTGACCCTCTACGGCCAGGACCCCGATGAGCGCCCCGACATCTACGGCAAGGTGGGAGACTCCGGGGTATCCATCTGCAGCCTGGAGGACATAAAGAAACTCTATGACGGCTTTGATCTCTGCGATCCGTCAACCTCAGTATCGATGACGGTTAACGGCCCCGCGCCGATGATGCTGGCCTTTTTCATGAACGCCGCCATGGATCAGCAGATTCAAAAGTTCACCGGCGAGAAGGGACACGCCCCCTCCCCTGAAGAGGAAGCGGAAATCAGAAAGAATACCCTGTCTCAGGTGCGTGGAACCGTTCAGGCTGACATTCTAAAGGAAGACCAGGCTCAGAACACCTGTATCTTTTCCACGGAGTTTGCCCTTAAGATGATGGGGGATATACAGGAATTTTTTATTAAGAATAACGTGCGAAACTACTATTCGGTTTCCATTTCAGGATACCACATTGCCGAGGCGGGAGCCAATCCCATTACCCAGACGGCACTGACCCTCGCCAACGGTTTCACCTATGTGGAATATTACCTGTCACGTGGATTTCCCATCGATTCATTTGCGCCGAATCTTTCATTCTTTTTCTCCAATGGTATGGATGCGGAGTATACCGTAATCGGCCGCGTCGCAAGAAGAATCTGGGCCATTGCCATGAAGAATCTCTATAACGGCAACGACCGAAGCCAGAAACTGAAGTACCACATACAGACCTCCGGCAGAAGCCTCCATGCCCAGGAGATCCAGTTCAATGACATCAGAACAACACTCCAGGCACTCCTGGCTTTCTATGACAACTGCAATTCCCTGCACACTAATTCATACGATGAGGCCATCACCACCCCTACGGAAGAATCCGTGCGGCGCGCCATGGCAATACAGCTCATTACGGTACAGGAATTCGGCCTGACTAAAAATGAAAATCCATGGCAGGGATCTTATATAATAGAAGAACTGACGGAACTGGTTGAGGAAGCGATACTCACTGAGTTCGAGCGGATCTCACAGCGGGGAGGAGTTCTCGGCGCCATGGAGACGCAGTACCAGCGGGGCAAAATTCAGGATGAATCGATGTTATATGAGCATCAGAAACATACCGGTGAACTTCCCATTATCGGCGTCAACACCTACATGTCGGAAAGCGAGGAGAACCTCATCCCCCATGATCTGGAACTCCGCAGGGCAACCCCCGATGAAAAGGATGAGCAGATCAGCAACTGCCACGCAATGCAGAATAAAAACAGTGAAGAGATAGAAAAGTCCCTCGCGCAGCTGAAACAGGTAGCCCTCGAGGGAGGCAACATCTTCGAAGAGATGATGAAAACCGCGAGATTTGCCTCTATAGGGCAGATTTCACAGGCCCTCTACGAAGTGGGAGGCCAGTACCGGCGGAACATGTAGGGAGGGGTAAAAGGAGCAAGTTGAAAGTTACAAAGAACAAGTTTGAATCCATACTGCAAAAAAACTTTAAACTTGTCTTTATACTTGTTCCTTTATACTTGTTCCTTGTAAGTAATACTTTTCAAAAAGCTCAAGCAGTTCATTAAAACCTATTTTTAAGCTGTTGGAAGAAATATTTATTGGGGTTCCGCTCAATTTTAAATTGGCACGGTTTATCATTCTCTTCAGGGCATTGCCCCTGTTCACGTATATTTCAGGATTTCGCAGATACACCGCAACAAATTTCGTTCTCTGCACCTGGTATTGTCCAATTCCGGTCACCTCTGACCAGAGAATTCGGCCTGCGGCGATTCCGCTGGAGTTATCGATGAATCCCTCATGATTCAGTATCAGGCCGGGGGTTTTATCAAATAACTTTTTAAAACCGACACCGGCACATAAGCCAAAAAAAACTATACAAATTATTGAGACTGCAAGAATGAAGGGATCATTAAATCCATGGTCCCCTTCAAAGGCCCGGTATTCCTCACCCAGCAACCAGGCCCCCAGTGCAACAAATAAAATTGCTCCCGCGATAAGCAGTAATATTTTGCCCCTGCTCAATTCAATTATTTTTTCTTCAACATACTGCATGATATCTCCTTCATTAGATTCCTCCGGTAAAACATATTTACTCTATAATTATTAAAGTCCAGCTAAAAAAAGAGCTAAAATTGATTTCCCTTGAAACATTCTCCTGTTTACTTTTCTATATCTCTTGACAGGGAAAACAGTAGCAAATATTTTATTTCAACCAATATCTCTGGCACAGGTGATTCTCATGAAACCATTTTTATATGGCATTCTTGCTATATTACTATTCAGCATACCCCTTTCGGCTGATTCTGCGTCAAGTCTCAACCAAGAGGGCCTTGACCTTTACCGCGCAGGGAAGTTTGGCCCTGCCCTGCAAAAATTTGAAAAAGCAGTAGAGGTAAAACCGGACTATGCATGGGGACACTACAACCTGGCGTGCACACTGGGGGTTATCCGTAAAAAGGGGGATATCTGCGAGCACAATGCCTATAAGGGCCGTATAGTTGAACACCTGACGAAGGCGGTAAAACTACTTCCCCGGTTAAAAAATAAATTCAGGAATGATCCTGACCTTAAACCGATACATGATACAATAGGCTACCGTAAACTCCTCGGGTATTCCCTTCTGAATCCCCGTCACCTGAACCATTTTATCCGGCATGTTTCCTGGTTCGGTCCCGCCCCTGGGGCATATGGACATATCAGCGGAATCTCTTTCGGCAAAAAGAGTTCCGTTTCCTTCTGGTACCTGGATATATCGGGTAAATCAGGTATCCCTAAAAGAAAACAAATTTCCGGATGGTATCACCTTCAGGGTACTAAAATTATCATTAATTTAAAAAGAAAGTTCAGAGGCCGCAAAGCCTTTACAGGCGGTATTAGCGGCAATGGGCTTCTGACCATTGAGGGACTGAGCGGTCCCTTCAGAGATATTCCAGATGAGTGTAGTGCCTGATGACAAACCAGAAAGATGCAGATAAAATACTCCGTGAATTCCTCCAGACTGCCTCGCCGGAGGAACGCCGTGAACTGAACCGTCTCCTTGAGGAACGACGCTCCAATCCCATGTCCCTGAATGATATGGATATCAGCGGTACGGCAAAATCGATGGCGGAGGACCTGCAGAAAACCATGGGACTTACGCAGGATAACATCCGAAAAACCGCCATCGACATGGTCATCCGCCTTGCAAAACAGCACCAGCCTGATATTTCCGAAAGTGACCTCACCGCCCTCGTCAGGGAGATGGTCCCTGATCCCAGGGCTCAGGCGAAGAGTAATCTTCCCCCGGAGATATTAAAGACAATGGTACTGCAGTTTGTATCCTACAGCAAGGGGGAGATGCCTGAACATGAACTGCGGGAACTTCCAGAGGGATGGGCAAAAAAATACTGGGAGCACTTCCCCCCTGCACTCCAGGAACTTATTGCAGGTTTCCTGAAGGGCGGCGTGGACCGGCGTCAGTTCTGGGTTCGTGTAACTGAACTGATTAAGTAAAGAAAAAGTGAAAAGGAACAGGAAGCAAGTTTATCAGCTGAATCATTTTAACCTTATCACTTGTACCTTGTACATTGTACCTTGCAACTATTATACAAAGGACAACTTCCACCTGTATGATTAAACATATTAAGCTTATACTGATTTTAGTTTTTACACTGACAGCCCTCGGCATTCTTTCAGTCGCGGGCATCAACCTGCATGTCCTGAACCGTACTGAAGATTCAATAACTTCCTCCATAAAATCTTTAAAATCTGCGGAGGCGGCAATCCTTCCCGGCGCCGGAGTGTACGGGAAGTATAGTGTTTCCGCAATCGCCTTCGACCGCATCGTCAAAGCCGTTGATCTCTACCGTGCGGGAAAGGTAAAAAAAATACTCATCACCGGTGATCACGGCACGAAACACTACGATGAGGTGAACAACATGCGCCGCTGGTGCATGAAATACGGAGTCCCCGCAAAGGACATCTTCATGGACCACGCCGGCTTTTCAACCTATGAGAGTATCTACCGGGCGAGAGAAATTTTCCGTGTCAACTCCGCGGTGATTGTCACCCAGCGGTACCACCTGCCCCGGGCACTATACCTTGCGCAAAGACGAAATATCACAGTGCAGGGATATCCCGCGGACAGAAGAAGGTATCTGAATATACGGCAATATACCCTGCGGGAATACCTGGCACGGATAAAGGATTTTTTCTTTATAAACGTATTCAAGCCAAAACCTACATTTCTCGGGAAGAAGATTCCCATTACTGGTGATGGTCGAAAGACCGGGGGGTAGTCTGTTTTTTAAAGCTGGAACAAAATTCATTTTCATCCCCTAAATGCCTTACCGGTAAAATCACATATAAAATTTCCTTTCAGCTTAAATTTTTCATATTTCTGCTCCCTGATCTTCGTTACCTCTTCAGAGGGCAAATAATGAAGAACTCACATCAGCATGACCGGCGCTACAAAAAACTCTTTTCGCATCCCCTGCTTCTTAGAGAATTGCTTGAATCATTTGTAGAGGAAGACTTCATTCAAGAACTCGATTTCTCTTCTCTCGAGAGGCTTGACAAGTCATTTATCACTGACCGATTCAAAGAGAAAGAATCTGACCTGATATACAAGATCAACTTTAAAGGTGAAGATATATACATCTATCTTCTCATTGAATTCCAGTCAACGGTAGATAAATTTATGGCTTTAAGAATTTTGCGTTATATCTGTGAATTCTACGAGTTTCTTGTTCAACAAAAAGTAAAAAAACTTCCTCCCGTATTCCCGCTGCTTTTATATAACGGAGACGCCAGATGGACAGGAAAACTGAATATCAATGAACTGATAAATCATGTCATACCTTTGAAATATATCCCGGATTTTAGATACTATCCGGTACTTGAAAATGAAATACCGAAGAAGGCGCTCCTTGAGATAGAAAATGCCGTTTCAGCAATTTTCTACATTGAGAACAGCAGCATCGAGGAAACTCGAAAAAATATCAAAAAAATTACCAAATTATTGATGACAGAAAGCCCTGAAGTGCTTACCTTATTTAAGAACTGGTTCAATGACCTTCTAGGACAGAAAGATGCTGAAATCATTGAAACTATAGAGAAAATTGAGGAGACCCACGAGATGTTTGCCACTGCCCTGAAAAAACATGATGATGAATTGAGACGCACCAGCAAGCATGAAGGTATTCAGGAAGGTATACTTGAAGGGAAACGCGAAATCGCAAAGACCTTGCTGGAAGAAAACATGCCTGTTAAAAGAATTGCTGAGATTACCGGCCTCGGGATAAAAGAGATAAGGGATTTGATTTAATTTAAATGTCCCGTTATTTTTTATCTCAATAAACGATCCTCAAGAAGAGTCATCATATCTCTTCTTCCATCCAAAACACAATGAACGTATACATCCCTTTTGGTGACTTGATAAATAATCCGATATGTTTTATGATGAATTTCTCTATAGGTTTTAATACCAATTCTTTCCAACTCAGGAGCCACATGCCCCCTTTCTTTAATATCTTCCAGGCTTTTACAGGTCTTTTCTAAAATTTTGTTACTAAGTATAAGTATTTTCAAAAGAGCCAGGGGCTCTGTCCACCTTTGAGTGTTCTGTTCCATGTAATACTCCTTATAATATCGCTTATTACGTGGAGAACGGTATACCATCACCAGTGCACTTATCCCACGGGACTTGCTGGTTATTGAATAAACAACAGCTGCATTAAATGATTGACAAGTCAATCAATCCGTTTAATCCTTCTGGTATAATGATAAGAAGGAGGCTGAAATGAAGAAAAAGAGAATAAAATGGATAACAGGTTTTATGTTCATGCTGGTGGCCTGTCTGCCAGTCTCATATTTTACACTCAATCCTGATGATGTAAATCCCCAGCATCGTACTGCATTTTTACCTGAAGCACCTGCCGGCAGCCAGTGGGAGCTGGTTTTTTCAGATGAGTTTGAAGGGGAATCTCTAGATGACAGTAAGTGGGAGGCCGTGGGGGACGGTCCCCGGAAGGAAGGCTATTGGTATAAGGATGCCGTTACCCTTGATGGAGAAGGAAATCTTGAAATCTTTACTTATGAGGAAGACGGAAAGTACATAGATGGTTGTGTTCGTACCAGAGGCCGCTTCCACAAGACCTATGGTTTTTTTACTATCCGCGTACAACTGCACAGAGAGGAAGGACACTGGCCAGCCTTTTGGCTTTTCCCTCCCACGATCGGCTCACTGGAACAGAAAGGACTGAACGGCGGCGTTGACGGCACTGAAATAGATATTTTTGAAAAATTTACACTGGATGACAAGGTCCAGCAGACCCTTCACTGGGACGGTTACGGAACCGACCACATGTATAGCGAACGATACATCACTTATCCCGGAATTATGGAAGACTGGCATACATATAGTCTCTGGTGGACACCTGATGAGTATATCTTTTACATCGATGGTGTTGAGACATGGCGTAACAACTATGGCGGAGTATGCCAGGTGCCGGTCTACCTTAAAATCAGTGATGAGATTGGGAGTCTTGGCGGTGATATCAGAAAGGCAAACCTGCCCGACAGTTTTAAAGTGGATTATGTCCGAGTTTATGATCTCGTTGAGTGAAATTTAAATCAACTCTGAACAGATAATAATTAAAAGCCCCCAGTATGGGGCTTTTAATTATTTTATTTTCAACAAACCACCACATCCCCACACTAAAATTATTTGACATTTTTTCCAAATGATATTAAGAACGGACATACGTATACGGTTTTGGTCATGAATTAAAAATATCATGAAAATAACTCTTCCCTACGGCAAAGACAAACTGACGGTACGCGTACCGGACAATGCAAAGATGGTGACGGGGCAGAATATGCCTCCCCTTCCCGACCCTGTGGCGTCACTGAGGGGCGCCCTGCTTTCGCCGGATGCGGGGCCTCCCCTTTCTGAATTATTGAGCCCCACTGACGATGTCGTTATTGTTCACACAGACATCACGCGGGCAACCCCGAACCGGCTGCTCCTCCCTGTTATCGTTTCACTTCTGACAGAAGCGGGAATTCCCGATAAAAACATTACCCTCCTCAACGCCACGGGAACCCACAGGGGTCAGAGCAAAAAAGAACTGGTTGAAATGCTGGGCCGTGACCTGATGGAACGCTGCAATATTATTCAGCACGATGCATTAAAAAGCGAAGACCTGGTTTATGCAGGAAGTTTAGAATCCGGCAACAGCATATTTCTCAACAGGGCTTACATGGACGCGGACATCCGCATAGTAACGGGTTTTATCGAGCCTCACTTTTTTGCAGGATTCAGCGGGGGCCCCAAGGCCCTGCTTCCGGGTATAGCGGGGATGCAGTCCATAATGGACAATCACTCCGTGGAAAATCTGAACAGTCCCGCCGCCACCTGGGGCGTTACCCGGGGCAATCCCGTCTGGGAAGAGATTGCCGCCGCGGCGGAACTTGCACCTCCCCACTTCATGGTGAATGTAACACTGAACAGCTACGGGGAAATCACAGGAATATTCAGCGGAGAGCTCTTCGAGGCACACCGTATCGGATGCGACTTTGTTGCAGACCAGTCCATGGTACGTCTTTCAAGTCATGCCGACATTGTGGTGACTTCCAACAGCGGCTATCCCCTTGACCAGAATCTTTACCAGGTGGTAAAGGGCCTCAGCGCCGCCGCTGCAATTACCAGGCCCGGAGGGGCCATTATTATGAGCGCCGCCTGCAGTGACGGCATTCCCTCCCACGGAAATTTTGGTGATCTCCTCAGGAGCTTTCCCTACCCGTCGGATTTTCTAGACTTCCTTCAAAAAAACCGCACCGCTCAGCCTGACCAGTGGCAGATACAGCTCCTGGCGCAGCTGGCAGTCCGCTACCGCATCTTCATCAGCAGTTCAGGGCTTCGTGAAGAAAATATTGGAAGCGAATATTTTACCCTCATTGACAGTGTTGAGGTTACCCTTGAAAATCTTCTCAGGGAAGACGGAACCGGTTCCCGGGTGGCCCTTTTGCCCGAGGGGCCGCAGACTATTGCAATTGCGGGCCCCTAGAAAAACAGGTATCCCTGTACCAGCAGAAACTGTCCGACAATATAGGTACTCATGGTGTATATTCTCTCACGCGGAATTTCCCGTGCGAACTTGTTGTATCCATTGAGAGTATCTGAAACGATAAAAATAAATGCCCCCGCCATTGCCATGATATTTCCCTTCAGGGCAACACTCCCCAGGGGCAATACGGTGGAAAATCCCATAATCACAATAATAAAAACGTAAGCGGCAAAGGCACCGAGAAGCGGACCCGCATGGGGCTTCACCAGGAAAAAACCCGTGGCCCCCATGAGCAGGTATGGAAGAAAAAACATCCACCCATACCAGGGGAAATTCTGTATGCCTGTGATAAATGAAGCAAAGACAACAGTATAAAACACATGTCCGAGAAGAAAAGCCGCAAGTCCCGGCTTGAAATATTTCCTTGTCTTTTCCGGGTCAGGAATCATTAAAAATATATCTCCCAGCCAGCCGAAGATCATAGCCGCCATCAGTAGCAGGTTAATTTCCGTACTGGAAACGGCATAATAAACCGCCAGGGATGAAAGGAGAAAGGGCTTGGTGGCGTAACGGAGAGGAAGTTTTTCCATTGCTTCCCCCATTATATGAAGAACCGAAAAGCAGATGAAAACGGTTAAAAAAAGAGTCTGAAACATAACTTCCTCCTTAACGTTACGGCAGATTATATATATACCGGAATATATCTGTCAATTATTATACATTTCAGGGAGACTTGCAGATCGATAAATTTACAGATACGACGGGATTCCAGAGGAGACAGCCATATCAATTACAGCTTAAAGGATAGAAGAGTGAGCTCTATCCTGCTTCTTCAAGGCTGTTATGTATAGTAAGCAGACTGTCAATTGTGGATATTCTCAGCATATCCCGTATGTCGGGAGAGACATTATAGATGGCAAATTTTGCTTTTTTTGTCCGCATCTTTTTCTGGGTAGTTGCCAGGAGACCGATTCCCATAGAATCGATATATTTAACTTCCTTCATATTAAGAAGAAGGCTGTTAATATCCTCTTCAATCATGGAATTAATGGTCTTTTTCAATTTACCCACATTGTTGTATTCGATATCACCCTCAACAGAAACGATCGTATGATCCTGAAAGCTACTGATTGAAATTTCCATTATTCAGTCCCTCCACAGAGAACATTTTACTAACCAGTTATTTTAAGAAAAGCAGATCTTTAAAAGTTTTATAAAAACTGCAATATACTCTTTCAGATATACTTTCTGCTCTTTATTTATACATTTATAGTATCAAATTCCCTGATATTTTTCAAGCACTTTTTAGCCCACCCGGGCGGATTTTTCACCTTAATTATTTGATTTGTATGGAATATAATTCATGAGGTGAAAATAAATTCAAAACAGTATGTCGGTAAAAAAATATATTTTACAGGAATCTACTGGATTTTTTTCCATACAGTATAATGCTTTATTCAGCTATTACATTCCTTATCTTTATTTATATCGAGCAATCTTTTGAAGGCGGGCCATTTTTCCTGATCGATTACTTTCCATGATCCGGATCCCCTTTCATTTATCACTGTCTCTTTTTTAATATTCTTTATCGCAAAGGGAACGGCGAAAAGAATCCAGATTAATATAAAAGAGATAAACAGACCTGCAAAAAAAACAGTTCTGAAGGTGGCAGATTCCGGGCTGGAAATGTTCAGTCCAAATCCGAGTACCGCTCCGGCATAAATAAGACTGAAGAGGGCTCCGTTGCACATGACGCTTAGAAAGAAACCGAACAGCCAGGACCTGTTTTTCATAATATCTGCCAGGGATACTTCAATACTGTGCTCAGCAACGGAATCGGTGTCAAATTCCATACGGATGAGCCCGGTTTGAAGGTCTTCAAAACTATCCACACGAATACTTTTAACGATGTAATTTTTCATGATTTGCTTTTTTTCCGGAAGGGAGAAATCCCTCCCGGAAATGATTGTTAAATTTTCTTTTTTGGCAGCGGGGCACCGCAGCTTTTACAGTTAATATTTGTTGCAGCATTAATGGTTCCGCAGTAGGGACATTTTATCGGTTTTGCCAGTTCTTTTTTGTCGGCTTCCTGCTTCTGTACAACCTGCTTTTTTTCATCCTCAATTCTTTTTTCTGATGCAATACGGTCCTTTACCCTTCTGGAGGCGGATTCAAGGCTTGCGTCAGCGGCTTTAAGGTCTGACAACACCAGCGAAGTTAATGATTCTGCCTGTGAGATATTTTCGATGTCCTGCCTGATTTTATCTTCCGCATCCATGACAGCCCTGTCCGCGTCGGAGATGGCCCTGTTCACTGCGAACCTTTCATTCATTTCCATTTTCAGTCCCCTGACACTGACAATCTTATCTCTCAGGGACTGTTTTTGAGATTTTATACTGCTGAGATTACTGACGAAGGCGGCATTAATCGTCTTATTTGCTTCTGCCATTTTTTTGATTTTATCTTCTTCTTTAGTGATAGAATCAGCTGCCTTCATTACGGCTTCAGCTTTTTTACGCTGCTCCTGCAATGCATTTTTGAAATTAGGATATTCAAAGGATAAACTTTCAATTTTTTTAAGATTTCTATCCCATGCTTTTTTCTCGGATTCTACGGTTTTTTTACAGGCAACTGTAAATAAAAGTACTGCAGTCACCAGGAGCGCTGTTTTCTTCATATCTCTCCCTCTTTCATTTAATTTGCCGACCTGGTCGGAATTTTCAGTATTTTATTGATATCCGATTTTTTTCCTATCGTCAAGAATAAATAGAAGAACAATTAATTAAACTTTATTCTTTAATTTTCATACAATTACAGAATGTCGAGTAAAAAAATTAAGCGATAAAGAATACTGAAATTTTGTGATTTGGGACACTGGTCATATTTAAAATTTCAAATTCAATAATCTGTTTGGTTTGAAATTTAAAGTTGAATTCTGTGGTATAAAAAGTTTTTTTAATTGACTTTTTAATTAACATCCCGGTACTCTTGTGTCAGGTTATAACATATGATAAATTTAAAGAAAATATTCTTTATTCTCCTTCTGATTCAAACCGCCACTGCCCTGTCCGGGGCAACCACCATTCTTCACGACAACAACGATTATTATCCCCTGCCACTGGAAATTTTTAAAGACACCGGGGATTTAAAGAAGTCAGACGAAATGTTTTCTTCCCGGGCATTCAACAGAACCGATACTCATAATTTCGGTTTTACAGATACAGTTGTGTGGGCCCGTTTTCAAGTAGAAATACCTGAAACGAGTCATAAATCCTGGTTCATTGAAATCGGCTATCCACTCCTGGATGAAATTGATGTCTATATCAGCAACGAAAAGACTGTTACCCATAAAAAATATGGAGACATGCTTCCCTTTGAAAGAAGGGACATCAGTCATCATAACTTTTTAGTCAGGCTCCCCAGAACTTCTGGCAAGTACACCTGCCTGCTCAGGGTAAAAACCGGGAGCAACCTGAACATCCCCACGAGAATTATTTCCGAACAGGGTGTTATTGAAGATTTAAATGTTCAGAAAACACTCTTCGGTCTTTTCTACGGTATATTAATCATCATGATAGTATATAACCTGTTGCTGTCGATTTCGATGAAAGACATGGTATATCTCTGGTATTCCCTTTTTCTTGTTTCCATGGTGATGGTTTCGCTTGCGCTTAACGGGTACGGATTTCAGTACATCTGGCCCAATACGGTCTGGCTTAATGATATTGTTCCCCATATTTTGTTTCTAACCATCATAGCAATGATATTTTTCACCAGGGATTATCTGGGGAGCAAACATTTTTATCCCCGATTTGATATCTTAACAAAAATTTATTCCGTCATATGCTTTGCCGGTATCATCAGCTCTTTCTTCCTCCCCTATGCCATAACCATACGTATCGGAGCGGCGGCATACCTTCCCCCCATTGTACTGATATGTTACCCCATGGCGGACTCACTGAAAAACCGTTTAAGAGCCAACCGTTACTATACCGTTGCCTTTTCCCTTTTTTTTGTTGGAGTGATTATTACTGTCTTCAATAGATTCGGACTACTCCCCAGTAACATTTTAACCCTGTGGGGATTTCAAATTGGATTCGTTTTCAGTGTTGCCCTCTTTTCACTTGGTCTTGCAGAAAAAGTCAATAAACTTAACCGCAACCTGACTGAGTTAAACGAAAATCTTGAGTGCCGGGTGACCGAAAGGACACGGGAACTTAATGAGGCAAAGGAAGAACTTGAAGCCGCAATGTCAGAGCAGGAAGCAACAAACGAGCACCTTATTGCGGCCAACGAAGAATTGCACGAAACTCATGTTGAATACAAAAGGGACCTTACACTCGCTTCCAAGGTACAGACCTCCTTTTTTCCTTCGGAGATACCTGAATCTGAGGCCTATGATGTCGCCTTCAGTTTTCAGCCCTCATCGGATATTTCCGGTGATTTTTATGACTTCTACCTCGACAATAATAACCTTTGCGGATTGGGATTATTCGACATATCCGGTCACGGGGTATCTTCAGGGCTTATTACGCTTCTGGCGCGTTCCATCATCAACCGAATTTATGACGGGATGCCCGGCGCTAAACTCAGCGAAATTACCGAAGAGGTAAACCGCCATCTCATCAGTGAACTCGATGCTGTTGATCATTACATCACAGGTATCCTGCTTCGATTCCGTGACGACATCATTGAATACGTCAACTGTGCCCACCCTGCAATGCTGTATAAAAAATACAAATCAGGTAAAACAGGGATGGTAATAAACCGTGACGGGATGAGTGTAAGCGGTCCATTCCTCGGGGTACAATCGATGGAAGAGCCGTTTCATGAATTTCAGCTGAGACTATCGGAAGGAGACTGTCTCCTCTTGTTTACCGATTGTCTCGCGGAAAGCCGCAACAACAGGAATGAACTCTATGGAGAAATCAGAATTCTCGAGTCACTGGAAAAGGCGCCAGATGGAAGCGCCTCTGAAATATTAAATTTCATTCTCGAAGAAATGTATCGCTTCACCGGGAAGAGAACCGGTTTCCGGGATGACCTTACGGTCATGCTGTTGAAGAAGAAGTAAAGACAGATTCTTTCAGGTACTATCCGTATCCCTGTATGCAAACCAGCCCCGGTGTCCCTTCAGGGGACAGTATGTTGCGGGACAGCCCCTGCTTTCTTCGTCATTGGGTCCGGGCATCTTCTTTCTACCCGTTGAATATTCTTCGACCCACTGTTGCGCTTCCTCTTCAGTATCAGTAAAACCGAAAAGATACCTATTCTCTTTAAAGCAGTGTTTATAACCATAGAGCAATTCGAAACGTCCTGATTTTTTTATTTCAATATTCATTTTTTAATTGACTTCCACTCATATATTGAACAATATTCAATATATGAACAGAACTTAATGCAGTCAAGATATTAACACTGCGGGGGAAGAAATATGGACAGATCACTTAATGGTCGAAATGCCCTGATAACCGGAGCTGGAAAGCGAAGTGGAATCGGATACGGTATAGCATCTTCCCTGGCCTTGCAGGGTGCAAATATAATTATCTCCGATCTTGGCGGTCTTGCAACAGAAGCAGGCTCAATCAAAACAGGCGGCCTTGATGAAATGAAATCAATTGCCGATGAACTCCATGAAAAATACAACATAAAAACCATGCCCCTTGAAATGGATGTTACCGATACAAAATCCATCAACAATGCCGTTGATATCCTTAAAACCGAATTCGATCACATAGACATACTGGTAAACAATGCGGGAGCCACATTCGGGGTACCCAATGCATTTCATACCTACGATGAAGAGAAATGGCTGAAGACTATCGATGTCAATCTTCACAGCGTATTTCGGGTAACCAGGTCTGTTCTGCCCCTGATGTATGGACGTGAGGGAAGCATAGTAAATACCTCATCAAGGGCCGGCAAAGTCCCGCCCATTGCAAACGGTGCCTACGCCGTAGCCAAGGCGGGAGTAAACATGCTCACCAAGGTTATGGCGAAAGAACTGGCGGGACAGGGAATCAGGGTCAATGCAGTCTGTCCCGGACAGATAAGTACGGATCTTGAAAAATGGCGCTTCGGTCTTGAGGCGAAAATATTCCAGTGCAGCGTAGAGGAGCGGGAGCAGGAAATGTGCAAAACCATCCCCCTGGGAAGACTCGGCAAGATAGAAGAAGTCGGCCGTCTCGTAGCATTTCTTGCTTCTCCCGAATCGTCATACATAACCGGTCAGACTATAAATATTACCGGCGGGCAATTGATGGAAATCTAATCTTACTTCAAGGAGAACACGATGGAAAAAATTACCGGAGGCAGGCTCGCAGCAGATGCATTAATCGACAGGGGAACCAGAAAGATATTCACCCTGAGCGGCGGCCACATAACGCCCATCTACCAGTACCTTGAAGGCAGCGAAGTCGAATTATTTGATACCCGTCATGAACAGGCGGCGGTTTTCATGGCTGAGGCCTGGGCCCGAATGACAAGAGAAACCGCAACCGCAATGGTTACCGCTGGCCCCGGTTTTACAAATGCCCTTACGGGAATTGCAAGCGCCCGCCTTTCCAATGCCCCACTGGTACTTATTTCGGGATGCGTCGGCCTGGAGACCCGCGAAAAGGGGGACCTTCAGGACATGCGCCAGGCCCCTGTTATTGAACCGATGGTAAAGAAGGCCCTTGTATGCCATGTAGCGGAAAGAATCCCGGAATACATCGACATGGCCTACCGTATTGCGGAAAACGGGAGACCTGGTCCCGTATACCTCGAACTACCCGTTGACATTCTCAACGCCGAGGCTGACCCTGGAAAAGTCACCAGGCCCTCCACTACTGTTTCGTCACAACCCGTTGACATTTCCGGTGTGAAAAAATTCGTTGAAATGATCCAGGCCGCGGAGAAACCGATGATTATAGGCGGCAGCGGCACATGGTATTCTCACAGTGAAACTGTACTGAAAGATTTCATTGAAACCACCGGGATGCCCCTCTATACCTTCGCCATGGGTCGGGGGACAGTTCCGGACACCCACCCCCTCTGCTTTGAGTCCGCACTGGCAATCAGGCCCGGTTCCGCCATGCATGCCAGCCTCAACGCCGACCTGATTGTAATCCTCGGCTCTCGAATGAATCTCTTCAACATCTACGGGGGAATCTACAATCCCAATGCCAAAATCGTACAGGTGGATATCCATCCCGATGAAATTGGCCAGAACCGTTCCGTAGATCTGCCGGTCCACAGCGATATAAAGGCCTTCCTCGAAGAGTCGATGAAACTGGTTAAGGCAAAAAAGGTTAAAGAGGCCCTTTCGGGGAAGTTTAATCAATGGAGGCAGCAACTCACAGAGAATGATAAAAACGCTAAAAATCTTGCAATGCTGAACTGGAAAAGTGACAATAACCCGATACACCCCCTTCGCCTCGCATGGGAAGTTAATAACTTTATGAACCTTGATGACGATGTCGTTATTGCAGACGGGGGTGACACCACCACCTGGAATGGAATGACCCGTACAATGAAAAAACCGGGGCATTACCTCGATTACGGTCTCTACGGAAGTCTCGCCGTCGGACTTCCCTATGCAAACGCCGCCAAACTTCTGTATCCGGATAAGCGCGTATTGCTGCTTGCGGGAGACGGTTCCATCGGATTTAATTTCATGGAATACGAAACATCCATCCGGAAAAAACTCCCCATTGTAACGGTCATCAGCAACGATCTCGGCTGGGGAATGATTCGACACAGCCAGGAAATCCGCATGGGACATGCCATAGAAAACGGTACCTACATAGGAAAGGTTGACTACCATAAAATGGTGGAAGCACTGGGGGGCCTGGGCCTGTTTGTTGAAAATCCCGAAGATATCAGGCCTGCACTGGAAGAAGCCTTCAAATCGGGCAAAACAGCATGCATAAATGTTATGACTGATCCGACCACGGTAAGTCCCGGAAGCATCGCCCTGGCAAACCTGGGGGGCTACAAAGCAGAATAAAAGTAACAAGGTTCAAGTAAAAAGTTGAAAGTGAAATATATGAGGGACAGGTAGCAAGTCACAAGGGACAAGCTTAATTCTTTGCAGCAAATAAACTTGTCCCTTGCAACTTGCACCTTTATACTTTTAACCGGAGGAGATATGGATACTTCTGCACTCGATCAGGTCAGGTTAAACTTTAATCCTCAGAGTCTCATGATTCTAAACGGGGCAATCGGTCTGATGATGCTGGGTGTCGCCCTGGATATGAAACTTTCTGATTTCAAAAGAATACTGAAAAAACCTAAAGCCCCCGCCATTGGTCTTATCACACAATTTATTTTACTTCCTGCCCTAACCTACCTTTTAACGATTTCCATCCAGCCTGCGCCCTCTATTGCACTTGGAATGATTCTGGTGGCTGCCTGCCCCGGCGGAAACCTCTCCAACATTATAACTCACCTGGCAAAGGGAAATACTGCAGTATCTGTCAGCATGACAGCAATATCTACTGTTGCGGCTATATTCATGACTCCCTTAAATCTTGCCTTCTGGGGTTCAATGAACCCGGGGACAAATGCCATTCTGAAAAAAGTCAACCTCAGCCCTGTTGAGGTATTCACTACCATATTTTTAATCCTCGGCATACCGGTATTACTGGGAATATCACTTTCCAGAATATTTCCGGGACTTGCTGACAGGGTACGCCGTCCATTTAAGATGTTTTCCCTCATTTTTTTCATAGGGGTTGTTGCCCTCGCCCTTGCGGGAAACTGGGCAGCCTTTATCAATTACGTAGGCATTGTTATTCTTGCTGTATTTTTCCACAACGCCATGGCCCTCAATCTCGGCTACTTCACCGGCTTTATAGTGGGTCTCGATTCACGTGACAGGCGGGCAGTATCCATTGAAGTAGGCATCCAGAATTCTGCCCTGGGGCTTGTGCTGGTATTCCAGTTTTTCGGAGGCCTTGGGGGAATGGCAGTTGTTGTTGCCTGGTGGGGAATCTGGCATATAATTGCCGGCCTTACCGCAGCATTCATTTTTACACGTTTCAAACTGGCGGAACCCTTTAGTATCGAAAAGGAAGGCAGCTATGAAGGAAGACCGGAAGAAATTGCTGAAGGATAAAGTTGCCGTAGTTACGGGAGGCGCCAGCGGAATTGGAGCCGCCCTCTGTAGAAAATTCGCCTCAGAAGGTGCAGTTATTGCATGTCTGGACATGGACCATGTCGGGGTTGCCCGCCTGGCGAATGAACTTGACTCTGAAGGCGTGAAAGCTGTTGGCTATGCAGTCGACATTACTGATGAAAAAGAGACAAAAAAGGTCATTCATAAAATTATCGATGAACTGGGGGGCATAGATATTCTCTGCAATAATGCAGGTATTACGCAGAGAAGCGCCTTTCGTGACACAGAAGTATCAGTATACAGAAAGGTGATGGAAGTCAATTTTTTCGGATCACTGATCTGTACCGGTGCCGCAATAGAAAGCATTATAGAGCGAAAGGGAACTATTGTGGTTACCAGCAGTATCGCCGGTATCGGCCCCCTCCTGGGAAGAACCGGCTACAGCGCCAGCAAACATGCCCTTCATGGTCTCTTCGAAAGTCTCAGAACGGAGGTATCGGATCTCGGTGTGAATATTTTGATGGTCTGTCCAGGTTTTACGAAAACCAACCTGCAGTTGAGGGCCCTCGATTGTGACGGTACTGTTACCAGGCACCCCCAGTCAAAAATCGGCCATGAAGATACACCTGAAAAAGTTGCAGAAGAAGTATTCAATGCAATCATCAAGAGAAAGAAAATTCTGGTACTTACGCTTAGCGGGAAAATGGGATACCTGATTCACCGCTTATTTCCTTTTATTTATGAAAAAATCATCACAAGTAAATTCAAAGAAGAACTGGAACGCCGATAAATATTGATTGACTATTAAGTATAATACATCAATTTTCTCGATACCGGCCCCCACACCCCCCAAAGGGGGCTTAAAGGTACCATTACAGTTAAATTCAACCAGGATAATAAAATGGGTGCACGGGAACGAAGAGAAAGAGAAAAGGAACAGCGCCGCCAGCAGATACTCGATGCTGCCCGTGAGATGCTTTTTGAAAAGGGACTTCACGCTGCGACGGTTAATCAAATAGCCAAAAAAGCAGAACTGAGTGTAGGCCTCATCTATTTTTATTTCAAAAGCAAGGAAGACATCTACGCCGCCCTCCAGGAAGAGGGCCTGGATATCCTGTGCGAAATGATACAAAAAGCCTCCAGGAAAAAAACCGGCACCAGGGGGAAACTACTGCAGATCGCCCGGGCCTACTATCAATTCGGCAAAGAGTATAAAAGCTATTTTGATATTATCAATTACTTCC
Source organism: uncultured Spirochaetota bacterium (assembly GCA_942491575.1). Lineage (GTDB taxonomy): Bacteria > Spirochaetota > UBA4802 > UBA4802 > UBA5550 > CAZHNW01. Next base: position 2,216,396 of record CALOBT010000031.1, on the reverse strand, counting down.
TTACCGCCCCGGAAAGAATATTCCCGGAACACCTGAAATCCCAGATTGATGAACACGGAGACAGAATACTGTCAGTTATTGATTCTATTATCGAGGAAGGCCTTCAGAAAAAAGAGATAAATGGCTACAGGGCGCGGGAATTATCTATTATGATATGGAGTCATATTCACGGTTTTCTTCAGTTTAAAAAACTTCAGGATACCATTTTAAAGAAAGAGGACTATGAAAAACTCTTTGAGAAATCAATTACTCACCTGGTGGAGAGTATCTAGGTTAAATAATTTAATTTTTCGACATGATTTTTAATTGCAGGATCTGAATGCCGGCAATATCTTTTTTGAGGATACACAATAATGCCCCATACAAACCGTCAAATCCCTAATCCGGAAACACGCCTCAATGTAATAACCCGTTTTCTCCATGTACTTGCCTTGCTGCACAATGAAGAAGAGGGCTGGAATGCAACCTCACTTGCTGAAATTATCACCCTCGATGAAGGGGATCATGTTGTATCCGATAAGAATATCAGGGATTCCATTAATTATATACGAAAAGAACTTGAGATCGACATAAATACCGTAAAGGGAAGCAAACTGACTATTCTGGAAGAAGAGCTGAGTGAGAAACTCTCACTTCAGCTCGCATCGATATACTCATCATTCATTATCAGCGATTCGACAAGGGAGGCCATTCTTAAAAATTTCCTGAACCGACATCAGAGGAGCGGTTTGTGGATTCTCGCCCGGCTCTACTTTGCCTGCAAAGAGAAGCGGAAAATCAGTATCGATTACACCAGCAATAAAGGAAATGTTAAAAAGGGGTGGGAAGTCTATGCCTGCCACATGGTATTTCGCACAGGGAACCTCTACCTCGTAATACAGATTCCCGGCGAGGACCACCAGAGACTTATCATAATAAACAGGATTGAAAACCTTAAAATTCTTGATGGGACCTTCTCCGGTAAAATCCCTGACGTGGAGGAGCTGTTTAAGGATTCCCTCAGCGGTTTCATCACTAATCCCGCCAGCGTAAAGGAAGTAACCATTTCGTACCATGAAAGCATTCACAATCGGGTTGAACAGTTCCTGGCAAGTCTCGAACCGGAATACAAAAAAGAAGAAGACCGTTATACGGCACAATTCACCAGTGCCGACGATATCTATCTTTGCAAGCAGTTTCTCATGTACGGGGATAAACTTGAAATTCTGGAACCTGAGAAACTCAGAGACCAGATGGTGACGCTGCTGCGAAAGAGCCTTTCCGTGTACGAATAATTGTTCGAATTATCTACTAAGGTTTTTCCACACAAATAATAAAAGAAGCGGCAGTGTAACCGGTAGAAGCAGTACCGAGCATAGCCGTAGTCAATACCCCGGCATTTCCCCGCATCCCGCCAGTTGCGGGAGTCGAAACCCATCCGTCACAGGTAAATGCAGAAGTAGTCCAGTCTGTTTCCAGCCCAGTCCATGCAAATCCCCCCGCGGAAATCGGGGTATAGAGATCAAATATCAACAAAGCATTCGGTCCGGTAGAACCTACACTCGTACTTGTGTCCTTATAATATTCTCCATCAGGGATGAGAACCCAGTCAACCTGTCCGTCCCCTGTATTCCCAGTTACGGATGCAACCCTGTTAACGCCATCAACTATAAAGGCCCTGTATTCCAGTCCCGGATCGGGCCTGCCGCCATCTCCATTGCAGAAAGCATCGGCACCTGCTATACCTCCGAAGTTCCCTATCGTTGTTCCGGTAGTTAAAAAAATCCACCGGTCATTGCTTTTGTTCACCAGGCTCACAGTTTTACTGAGGCCTTCAAAATCGGTATCAGTAGAAGTAGCAGTTAATGAAACGTTATAGTTTTTTTCTTTATCGTAGACTGAATCGTTAACTCCCTTTACAGCAATTGCCTGGGGGGTCTCCCAGTTGGCTGTGGTAAAAATATATGAACTCGGTCCATCTACAAAACCTTCATTCATATCGTTTGACATTGCCATAATCATAACATCTGAGGAGGGAGCCATGGAGAGTTTTACATTAATAATAACAGTATCTTCAAATTCTGTAGTGGTATTTTCACCTGCGGGACCTGTGGGGATTCCATCTATTATTATTGCAGCGGTTGTTACAGTTCCAGTATCACCGTCGGTTTCGGAACCATCCTCCTCAGTTTGATCAACCTGATCGGATTTTTTAGCTGTTTCAAAAATATCCTCGCGGTCACACTGAACGAAGAGTATCATGGCAAGAGAAATCATTATGAAAAAACATAGGCGCAATAAATGTTTCAAGGTTTTCTCCCTGGCTGCAGGCACTTAAACAGAAAGATATACACTATTTATATTTTGTCAAGATTTAACCGAAAAATATTCAATTGCTGCAGAATTTATTGACACCAAACGCAATCATTGCACTTTTATATTAACCATACGGGTAATAATGCAGTATCTACTGCCGAAAAGTAAGGAGGGATTACCAGTCTATTGAAGGGTAATGCCAATCCCCTCGGGGAGAATTGCCATTTCAGATATTTCGATGCCTTTAATATTCAGGGTATCTCGAATGAGAACCGGAAGATTTATAATAATCAGGTTACCCTGCATGTAGATACATTTTCGAAACTCGGGAGGAAGGAAATCGACAACTTCCCCAAGACGGTGTCTTGTTATTGCACGAACCAGTGGATTTCCTTCTGCTCTTAGTTTTGCCACACCTTCAGAAAAAGTCACCAGGCTAAACCTGACAGAGAAAGGAACAAGAGAAGGTTTAATGGCAATAATACCAGCCCCTGGTATGGTCACTGATGAAATTTCATTGCTGTTTTCCGAGAGCACCCGTGTCAGCTGTTCAGAAGATACCAGGATTGGAAAGGCCTCTTTCTTCCCCCCTGAGTCTTCTTTATCATCCTCGATACGGAAAAGTCTCTCTGCGGTTCGCCCCGTGACAATACAGGAGACTGCATCGAGAACTCCGCTTACCAGTCCTCCGGCAACCGGCACAATTTTTGTCAGGTTCACCACCCCCTTCTCACCGCTCCTGGTGAGAAGTCTGAATCCCACAGCCTTATTTATTTCTTTCAGGGCCTTTGCGGGGATTCCCTTTATGACTTCCCTGAGGAGACCTTCCGTAACGGCAATACCTGCTTTTTTCAACAACTCCTTTCCTGAATCGCCGAGTATTGAGAGCAAAATCATGGTTCGAACACGATTTTCACTCAGGTCATGATTATATATTCGGGCAATTGCCGCGGCCATTCGCGCCTGCAGAACCCATGAGGAGTAAAGAGAAGCAGGTATTGTCACCGGCAGGGTAACTGCCCCCCCGAGGCCGGTAATAAATCCGGAACCGAAATTTTTTGAAGCCTCACGACGGATCAGAGAGACGGACATTTCATGAAGTGACGAATAGGAAGAATCGGCCAGATAGCCCTGTGCAAGTTCTTCAGCACCAGCAAGTGGACCCTTCCCTTCAACGGCGCTGTTAATGATTTGATCAATGAAGTCCTTTATATTTTTTTCGGGGATTGAAGGAAGGTTATCTTTGATTGAGTTAATCATTTACTTATCATTGAAAAAATTACTTTATATCAGCAATTTAATCACATTAAATTTCCAGTTCCAGCCCCTCATAGGCAATATCGATTCTCACATCACCAATTTTTTTTGCATTCATGCGGTGATATATTCGTGCACTGGCGAGAACGCTGTCAAGTTTTTCATCATCGTATGCGGGATCATGATGAAACAGGAGAAGGTGATTTATATTATACATTCCAGCGATATCAATACCTATTGACGCCGATGAATGTCCCCAGTCCATCTTGTTAATTGCCTCATCGAAGGTATACTGAGTGTCGAAGAGAGCGAGATCAGCATCGTGGAAAAGATCTCCATACTTTTCGATATCCTCGATTTTATCAATATTAAATTCGCAATCCCCGGTAAAAACGAAAACACTGCCGTTATGTTCGATTCTATAACCATATGAACCGCCCGGATGGGGCATACGTTTGGCAAAGATACGTACATCATTCAGAAAAAACTCTTCATCCTCACTGATTTGAAAAAAATCCTTGGTTGCAGGCATGAAATCAAGGGATATGGGAAAATGAGTCGGCCCATGCTGATACTCAAGGCGTTCCTTTAAATCCGGTAGGGGGGAATAAAAATTGAAACGATTACCCTCAAAATAGAAGGGGCCAAAAAATGGAATCCCCTGGAGGTGGTCCCAGTGAGTATGGGTAATGAGGATACTGGCATTTCCGCAGCCACGGTTGAATTCCGTTTTCAGGAGCTCACGGCCAAGATTGATAATACCCGATCCGCAATCGATTATTATAATATCGCCGTCGTCGGTAACGATTTCCACACAGCTGGTGTTTCCCCCATAGGTATGATAGGAAGAAAAGGGTATTGTCTTCAGAAAAGCCTCTACCGCATCATCTGAAGTTACGTCTCCGGGACGGGCCAGTTTCAATACCCTGCGAACCTTATCTTCAACATCCTGACCTGTAAGCGGAGTTGGGATCGACCCCCGGACGCCCCATAGTTTTATCTTCATATCTCTAAGTTTCCCTTCTTTTCTTTAGATATCGGCCATCTTTTATATTCGGCGTAGAAAGAATAAAAAAATTTATCTATTTGCTGGAAATTACTGCATTCGAGCCAGGGCTTCATCAATTTCATCAATTAGACGCTGATTCCTTGATTTTCTCCGCTGACGCTTTAATTCAGGCATCGCCTGACGTGCCTCATCACCCATCTCTTTAATAATCACTGCAGCCTGAATTTTTGTGTAATAATCACGGCTGCGGAGAGACTTTATGAGATAGGGAACAATCGGTTTCCCCAGTTTTACTGCTGTTTTTACCGCAGTCGGCCCCCCCTTGATTGCATGGCGATGAACTATCCTGAGTGCCGCGGAATTTCTGGATTTGATATTTACAAATATCTTAAAACAACTGTTCCGTATCTGAACCGGATTATTTATCGTCTTTTTTTCTGTTTTGACAAGAAGCCTGACCAGTTCCCTCTCTGCTGCTTTTGCCCTTCCCCCCATTTTTTCCAGAAGGAAAAGAGCCTTCATTACTGATGCATTCTCTCCGTCGAGCTGCTTCCTCAGATTATTCACTGGTGGTACCAGTTCCGGGGCATATATGTCATGTTCAATGCAGAAGATTGCCCTGGTTCTCCTGATATTTTCACTCTTTATTGCCGGCAGTGCCTCCGCCAGTTTTTTTTGGCAGAGTTTTTTATACAGTGTGAAATGATCCGCTGCAAGTTTTCTTTCAGTCTTCGTTGACTTTTTACTTTTTGACGGATAAACCAGCAACCGGGCGAAATCCATCATGTTTCTTCCCAGCTGTTTCTCTGTTTTTGATTCATTAAAATTACTGCAGATCCATAATAGAACCTGCTTTTTATCTTTAATGTCCCTGCTGTATCGATACATATTCTTAAGCTGCCCGTAGAGACGGATCCGATCAGGAGTCTTCTGTTGAGAATGATACCTGTCATAGGCATATACCGCAAGGGGTACATTTCTTCGGCGGGAGTAACTGACAAGCCCCCCAAGCATTTCATAGAAGGCCTTTTCGTATGATACCGGCATCGGGAGGCCGATTTCGCCCCTTTGCGCCATCGACATGTACCGGTCAATCCGTTTCCGCTGCAGGTCAACCGGGGTTGCCTTCACGCCTGGAGGGAAAAAGAGATACGTCAGGTAGGAAGAGATGTAGGAATCATTATTTCGCCTCACCACCGCGATTCCCGCCTTCCACTGTTCCGGGGACAAAAACCCCCTGCTGTTGTAGTATGATAAAATGCGGCCGGCTCGCCGATCAGCATAAGGATTTTTAATAGAACGAAGAGTATTGTTTAAAAAGGAAGTATACCTCTTGTTGTAGATTTTATATTTTTCGAAAAAGATAATCACTTTAAAATGCACTTCAGCACACTGATTTTCAAAGGGTTCATTTACTGCAGCAGTTACAACATTATCGATCTTGCCAGGTGTCGATAAATCTGCAAGCAGCGCCATCATATCTTCTGTCTTTTTTTTGCAGAGTAATGCCGGATCATCCCTGGGATGGGGAGAAATCCAGTTATTATCAAAATATTTCCGTGAATCAGCATCCAGAAGAACTGAGCGGCTGAAGGTATGAATGATTTCACCGGAAACGACATCAATTGCACGGCCGTTTATTTCAACACGCTTTGAAAATACCGTGTAAGTACCGGTTACAATAAAATCAATAGGAGCAAGTTGCCCGATTTTTTTCGCCTGGCTTCTGCTGACCAGGCCCGAAAGGGCGAGACTGTGTTCCTTTAGCAGGGCACCAAGTCGCGCCCTTTCAAAAAGACGAATTTTGGAGTTATATTTTTTAATATTGCTCATCAGGGATTCCGCAATATAGTGACCAAAGGAGTTTGAAGTCTTTTCTCTTTTCCCTGTCGGCATGAATGTTAAAACAGCAAGACGAACAGGTCTTCCATGAGGAAAAATTCTGCTGTTTTCGCGGGAAAGATCCAGTATTACTCCCCGCAGACTGTTATCCTGAATTTTTGGCTGATAATGCCGAGGGGATGAACATGCAGATATAGACATCAAAAGAGAAAGAAGGAGGTAATAGGAATTCTTTTTCACAGTATTTCTCCAGTTATAAAAATCCTAATATACCATCCTATTTGTACCTGTCAAGAAATCAGATAATTAAATGAAGGAAGGGGCACCCCCTTCAGGACACCCCCTTTTACCCGGTCACGGGGATATTATGTATTAAAAATAAATGATATTATGAGCCAAGCCATGCAAGGGATTCAAAATACTCCCTTACCTCTTGCTCATTAACTTTCACGCGGATGCTGCATTCTGAATCAATACACATTTTATATTCTTTCATTTTAGATTCCTCTCAATTTTCAAAATCACTTAAATTTAGTCAACACTAATATAGTTAGATTAACAAAACAGGGTAGTTACAAATATTTCCGTCAAAACATCTAATGCTGTTATTTTAATACGAAAACATTAAGCAAGAGAGTTTTTGCCTTCCCCTTTCATATGCCAGAGCAATAAGGGGGTTAAGGCGGAAAAGGTGGGATAAAATGCCGGCATTGCCAACCATGCCGGCGGTCCCGCAGGCGAATCAGCTAAAAAGAATAGTGATCCCGCCAATAACAGTAAGGATGGAGAGGAAGAATACGATTACTCCTGTAAAAAGTATCGGGAATAAGAAAACAAGTACTGACCGCCCCGTATCGAGACGATGCATCTCGGAAATGGCAAATATGGCAATAATGGCGGACCAGATAAAAAAGATCAGTGAAAAGAAAAAATAGAAAAAGGCGGGGGCAAAGCCAATGGACTTAAATATGTACACCAGGGGCAGGAGAAATACTTTTGGAAAAATGGAAAAATTGACCACGCAGATCAATTCCTTAATCTTTCCGGAAAATCCGAGAAACTGCAGCATGAGGTCCATCAGTGCCGCAGTAACGACAATAAAAAATCCCAGGAGAATAAAATTAAAAATCCACCCGTATGTAATCTTGTAAAAGAAAAAGTTTGTCTGCTGTCCAAGTAGAGAAGCCGCCAGAATCTCCGTAGCAGAGACAAGAATTGGTATTACAAAACTGAGGCCAAATCCCTTTGGATTATTTGCAGCTATACTACGGTAAAGGTTTCGCGGGTCGGTAACGGCGTAGATAAAAAAATCCGCCCACCGCAGAGAACGTATTGTATTCAAAATCATGGCAGGTACCTGTACTCCATGCGGTAGTGATTTTCATACATTTTACGACCCGGAAGCGCCAGGGGATTTCCCGTCATATTCCGCACCATCATTTCCATGCTTGAAAGAAACTTCTGAAATGGATGTATCATATCTTCATAGAGAGGGGCATCTTCCGGGAGTTTGGCCAGTTCCCTCGCCTTTGCGATTGCAGCCTCGAAGGTACCCAGGCCGTCAATGAGTTTATGTTTCAGGGCAGTTGTTCCCGTAAATACACGTCCGTCAGCATAAGGTTTTATTTCAGACTGATTCATACTGCGCCCCAGGGCAACATCACGCAGGAACTTGCGGTAACTGGAATCGATCATTTCCTGCAGGAGCTGCCGTTCATCGGCGGAAATATCACGATAGGAAGAGAGAGTATCCTTATATTTACCGCTTTTGATTACATTCATGGAGATTCCGAGCTTTTCGAAGAGACGGCGCACATTGGGAGACATGGCAATGACACCGATAGAGCCTGTCATGGTACCATGATTGGCCATAATATAGTTACAGGCGGATGCAACATAGTAACCGCCTGACGCAGCAATATCTCCCATGGAGGCGATAACCGGTATATTTTTCTTGCGAATTTTCCATATTTTCTGGTAAATCTCCTGGGTTGCCGCAACGGTGCCACCGGGAGAATCTATGCGTATTACCACCGCCTTGATACGGCTGTCCTTCTCAAGGTCGTTGAGGCGGGCAACAACTCCTTCTGCTCCATTCTGGAGGCCGAAGGCATTTTGCGGTGACGACATTTCAATGGGACCGGAAATGCGGACCAGTCCAATTCCGGGACCGAACTGTGGCGTTTTCAGGGAAAAGGAAGGTTTGTCTTCCTGCCTTTTCATGGTGATACTTATATCAACAATGGCTATGACCGATGAAAGTACCAGCATTGCAAGAATCGAGACGAGTATCTTCCGATTTCTATCCATTTATATTTCCATTCCTAATTTATTTTCAGCATATTTTCAACTATCATGTATCACATAGTTTCAACCGGTAATAGCCGGCGGGGGGTACTGGCTGCGAGGCATTAACTTCCCCGCACCTGTCTTTTAAATAATTTACTCTATAATAATCAGTATTCGTTCTGCCCGACACAGACACAGTGAAAAACCCTGTCCCTGGGGGCTTCGCAGGAACCGTACTCAACTTCATAACCTTCACGTTTCCAGGTTCCCTTTTGAACCTCTTTTTTCATTACCGGGTCGACACCTTCACAGCTGCAGTAACTGGCCCGGTAGAGTTCTTTACGGCTAACGATTGACTTTGCGGAAATTTCCGCCATGACCATGCCTGAATCGCAGACGTAGATATCAGCAATCTGGTAACCTCCGTAAAGAGCCCCTGCTGTGATGAGACTGGTAAAAAGCATTGCCGTCAGTAGCTTTTTCATAAACCGCCCCTCCGTGTTTCGGTGTGGTAATATTCCTGTCCGTAGGAAATATACCCATTAATACTACTATATGGTTTTTACTTCAAGGGAAAAAAGGTGACCATAAGCCGAATTCTGTTTATGCAGCCATCTATCTTGGATGCATGTTGCCATACACCTCTCTGCGACCTACCCGCAGCCATGGACGGGCAGTCCTTGGCGGCTGCTTACTTGGTCTTGCACCGGATGGGGTTTACACTGCCGCCTCCATCTCTGGAGACGCGGTGAGCTCTTAACTCGCCATTTCACCCTTACCTTCAATTCTTCCGGTCCGGCACCCCGCCACCGGAATGCCCCGAAGGACTGAAAAGAAGGCGGTATATTTTCTGTTGCACTTTCCATCGCCTCACGACGCCCGGGAGTTACCCGGCATCCTGCCCTGCGGTGTTCGGACTTTCCTCACTCCCCGCGTGAACGGGGCCGCGCGACTGCTTGTTCACCTTTTTTCCCCGAAAGCGGTGCCTTCAAATATCTACTTTCAATATAATACAATTATTAATGTATTCATAACTGTCTACCAAAAAAAATTCCCCTGAAGGCGGCATTGCCCTGAAGGCGGCATTCCCTTGAAGGCGACATTGCCAATGTCGCCTTCAGGGGAATGCCGCTGAAAATATACTGTTGCAATATTCCGATAGTGTCGGTATTATGTAAAAAAAATGATTATTAACCGGTTTATAATAAATTGCATTCATCAAGACAACTTATAAAGAATTTTTTATCCGTGCTCACCTCCAGGGAGCCCCTGGAGATTGAAGAAAGGTCCAGAAGACAGCTCTTTGCTGTTTTTCTGCTGCTTCTAATCACTCCTCTTTTTATTTTCGGCACCGTACATCTTCAACAGGGATATTGGAACTATGCGGTGACTGACTATATCATGGGATTTATCTTTTTTGCCATGATATTTTCTCTTCGATACCTTAAGAATTCCGCCTGGAATTTCAGGATTGCAGTATTTCTTGTGGAGGGACTCCTGACCTACTGGATGTTTACCGGAGCCGTAGCGGGGGCAGCCAGTATATGGATAATCGCCTTTCCCCCCTTTGTATTTTTTCTTCTTGGCAAAAAGGAAGGAATCATCTGGACACTTACAATGGTTTTTCTTGCCATTTTTATTTTTTTCAATCCCTTCAGGATGGACTGGATATATTCCTTTAACATACCCTTTGCGGCAAGAATATTGGCCACCCTCCTGGTGGTGATTTTTTTCACCTACAACTACGAGTCTCTGCGCATTGCGTTTTTGAAAAAACTGAAGGAAGAACACAATAATCTTCTCCGTGAAAAAGATCAGCTTTCACGGGAGATGGAAATAAGAATAGCAACAGAAGAGGAGCTGATCCGCCACCGGAACCGCCTGGAAGAGCTGGTCAATGCCAGAACCATGGAGCTGCAGCAAAAAAACAGTGAACTGGAAAATGCCCTGTCAGAGACACGGGCCCTCAATGAAGAACTTGCAGCTTCAGAGAAACGTCTCTACGAAAGTGAAAAGCGCTACCGGATCCTGGCAGATAATGCAACAGACCTGATCTGGGCGACTGACATAAACCTTAACTTTACCTACATGAGCCCCGCCGTCGTCTCCCTTTACGGATATAGTGTTGAAGAGGCAATGGTCCTCCCCCATGAAAAATGGAACACACCGGAATCCTTTAGCAAGGTAATGAATGCCTATATCGAACATATAAATCTTGAAAAAACCGGAACTGCAGATCCCGACCGCGCCATTATTCTTGAACTTCAGCAGCTTAAAAAGGACGGGACTCTCTTCTGGACTGAATTAAAGGTTTCTTTTATCAGGGATAAGGAGGGAACCGCAACAGGCATTATCGGCATTACCCGTGATGTTACGGAAAGACGACGCACCCAGGAACTGCTGACCCAGACAGAAAAAATGATGTCCGTGGGGGGCCTCGCCGCCGGTATGGCCCATGAGATAAACAATCCCCTCAGTATCATAATGAACAGCATTCAGAACCTCCAGAGAAGAACATCCCCTTCACTCCCCAGGAACAGGGAGGCAGCCATTGAAGCGGGGACAACCATTGAATCAATTGAAAACTTTTTTGCGAAACGTAAAATTGGAGAATATATCGCCTACATTTATGATGCATCGAAACGGGCCTCTGAAATAGTAATTGATATGCTTCAATTCAGCAGGAGGAGTGAAGCAGTCAAAGAATCCGTGGATATCAATTTGCTGATTGAAAAGGCCCTTGACCTCTGTTCCAAAGATTATGACTTCATCGATAAATACGATTTCAAAAAGATTCAAATCGAAAGGAACTACAGTGATGATATCCCGGCAGTAGCCTGTATCAAAACTGAAGTAGAACAGGTTCTGCTGAATATTTTAAAAAATGCCTCCCATGCGATAAAAGAGATCAGTGACGACAGTCATATGCCCTGCATATCCATTTCAACAGAAGCAGAAAACAACATGTGCATTATTCGAATCTCAGATAATGGTATCGGTATCCCCGCATCAGTTTTAACCCATATATTTGAACCCTTTTTTACGACAAAACAGACCGGCGCAGGGACCGGCCTGGGTCTTTCAGTATCATACTTCATTATTACCAGCCATCACGACGGCTCCATCAAGGTAGACTCAGAAGAGGGCCACGGTACGACCTTTACGATTTCCCTGCCCTTGTAGTTTATTTTAGTTGACCGAATAGCACACGTGTGCTATACTGTAAGCATGACGAGTCGAATGATACATCAGGTGGATGAGACCCGGGGAAGAATTATTAGCGCGGCGAAAAAAATCTTCACCGAAGAGGGATTTTTCACTCCCCAGATGAAGGATATTGCTGCTGAGGTTTCCATCAGCCGGAGCAGTCTCTACCGGTATTTCGCCGACAAGTCTGACCTGGCCCTGGCAATTTTTGAAGAAGTCTTCTCGGAAATAATCGGGAGAATACGTCCAGGGGTGGAAAAAATTATTATGCAAAAGGATCTTTCGGGACTGGAGAAACTCCGCCATTACCTCTCCATCAGCTGGGCCTCAAACGCAGCGGATCAGGAATTTCGTTTTATCGCCGAATTCGATGCGTTTTTTTCAGGGAACCGAGTCCCCGAAAATTTCAAAAACCGCCTGATAGAAGTTCTTCAAACGAAAGACGATGAAATCTTTCTTGCTGTTTTACGGGAGGGTGTGGCCGACGGCTCGATACGGGATGATATAGACGTTCACCTCACCATGGTTACCATTCTAAATACTATCCGCGGCTTGAGGCAGCGCCTCATATTGCGTGGAGACACCTTAATCGAATTACATAATAATGAAAGGGACGCACTGCTCCCGCAACTTCTTGATTTTCTAATAGACGGCCTTGCGTCAAAATAATATTCAAAAAAGGCATATGGGGGAAGCTGACATGACGGCAGAAAAAAAAGAATTCAGCAGAGTAATAGACGAGATACTACCACAACTCTCTCTTGAGGAGAAGGCAGGCCTCTGTACCGGGAAAAATTTCTGGTTCATGAAGGGACTGGAAAACCATGGAATACCGGAAACTGCCATGAATGACGGGCCCCACGGTCTGAGGAAACAGGAAGGCGAAGCGGACAATCTCGGTATCGCCGCCAGCGTTCCCGCAACCTGTTTCCCCACGGCGGTAACCCTTGCGAGCTCATGGGACCGTGATCTCCTGCATGAAGTGGGAAGCGCAATCGCAGAAGAATGCCTGGAGGAAAACGTATCGATAGTGCTGGGTCCCGGTATCAATATCAAGCGCCACCCCCTGTGCGGCCGTAACTTCGAATACTATTCCGAAGACCCATTCCTCAGCGGAGAGCTGGGGGCATCCTTCATCAACGGTGTTCAGGAAAAGGGGATCGGCACCAGCCTGAAACACTTCGCCGTAAACAACCAGGAATATCACCGCATGGTAACAGATGTTGTTGTTGACGAGCGCACCCTGCGGGAAATTTATCTCACGGGATTTGAAATATCAGTCAAGAAGTCACAACCATGGACGGTTATGGCGGCCTACAACCGCCTCAACGGAACCTACTGCTGCGATTATAAAAAGCTGCTTACGGGTATCCTGAGAGAGGAATGGGGCTTCGACGGCATTGTAGTCAGCGACTGGGGCGCCACCAATGACCGTGCCGCGGGTATTGCCGCAGGGATGGACCTGGAAATGCCCGGAACCGCAGATGAGAACACAAAAAACATTATCTCTGCAGTAAAGGAAGGAACCCTGAAAGAAGAAGACCTTAACCGGGTTGTATCGCGTCTCCTCGCCACAGCCATGAAGGCACAGAAAAACAGAAAGAAGAGTTTCACCTTCGATAAAACCGCCCACCACGCCCTGGCCCGCCGCGCCGCGGCAGAATCTGCGGTGCTGCTGAAAAATGAAAGTAACATCCTTCCCCTGAAAACAGACGTCGCCCTTGCAGTCATTGGTGATATGGCACGAAATCCACGGTACCAGGGAAACGGGAGTTCACTGATCAATCCCCTTCTGCTTGAAAATGCCTTTGACGAAATTTCCAAAATTCATACCGTGCCTCAGAAAAGATACTATGCACAGGGATACCGTAGCGATACCGAAGAGATAGACGAAGGCCTTATATCCGAAGCCGTGGAAACGGCACTCCGCTCGGAAACCGTTGTTATCTTTGCGGGGCTGCCCCCCATTTTCGAATCGGAAGGTTTCGACCGGGAACATATGAGAATGCCCGCCAATCAGTTGAGGCTGATTGATGAAATTTCTGCAATTCATGACAGGGTCATTATCGTCCTCAGCAACGGTTCCCCCATCGAGATGCCGTGGCTGAACCGGGTAAAGGGAGTCATCGAGGCATACCTTGGGGGTGAAGCCTCGGGAGGTGCCGCGGCGGACATCATCTTCGGGAGAGTCAATCCGGGAGGAAAGCTTGCTGAAACCTTCCCGCTGAGACTTGAGGATTGTGCCAGTCATTCCTACTTCCCCGGAAAACCCCGTCAGGTACAATACCGCGAGGGGCTCTTTGTGGGATACCGCTACTTTGATTCCGTTTCACAGGAGGTACTCTTTCCCTTCGGATACGGTCTCTCCTATACTTCCTTTAAATACAGCGAAATGAAACTCTCGGAGGAGAAGATAAATTCAGGCCAAACCGTCAGGGTCAGCTGCAATATTACCAACACCGGTGACATTGCGGGACATGAAATCACTCAGCTCTACGTGCATCACCGGGAAAGCAGTGTGTACCGTCCCGAACAGGAACTGAAGGGCTTTACCAGAATTTTCCTGGAAGCCGGCGCCTCACGGGAGATCACATTCGAACTGGACAAGCGTGCATTTGCATTCTATGACACGAAAACAGAGGACTGGCAGGTTGATGGGGGAAGTTTTGAAATTCGTATCGGAGCCTCATCCCGTGACATCAGGCTAAAACAGGTCTTCACCGTAAATTCTGATTTTGTTCCCGAAACAGATTCCGCCCCGAAGATCTATCATTCTCCGTCACTCCCCTTTCAGGTTTCGGCGGAAGACTTCACTGCCCTCCTTGGACATGCCGTTCCCGATGTAGAACCTGTCAAACCATTTCATCTCAACTCAACCATTGGAGAAACCGGAACTAAATTCCTTGGAAGGGTACTCTACAAACAGGTTCTCAAAGAAGCTACAAAAATGATGGGGGATGAAATGGATGATACAACCCGTAAAATTATCGAATCCGGCGTAGGGGAAACACCCCTGCGAAGTATTGTCCTAATGAGTGGCGGCCAGTTCAGCTTCAAGCTGGTGGAAGTCATCATCCATTTCCTGAACGGGAAAATACTCAAAGGCCTGGGGCGATTACTACGTTAATCGATTTACAATAACCAGATTATTATTCCCCAAAAAAATCTACTCCTTTCAAACATTGTTATAACATATGCCATTCTCCAGCTTTAGCCCCCCTCAGGGGGGTTGGGGGGCCTCCTGGCTTTCATTATCCTGAATTACCTGAAACCCTTATCTGGAAAAATTCATAAAAATGCAATATTAAATGTTTTTTCATTGATTTTCTGGAAACATTCTGCAAAATAAGTATTATTTAGTTCTTTGCGCACAAATAATACAATCGTTCCGCAGCCATAAAATCCAGGGGGAAAAGATGATTGAGGGGAAGTTAAAACTCAGAACAAAAATAGCCTATGGTATGGGAGATATTTACGGTGGCGGGGCCACTACAATTATCTCCATGTACTACATGTACTTTCTTGTTGAAGTATTCCGTATGAGTCCGGCTCTCGCGGGAACAGCGTTTCTAATCAGCAAAATCTGGGATGCCATTACTGATCCATTTATGGGTATTATTTCCGATAATACACGTACCCGTTTCGGCCGGAGAAGACCCTACTTCCTTGCGGGAATCATCCTTATTTTTGTCTCATTTGTTTTAATGTGGGCCCCGATTTCCCTTCAGCAGGAGGGTGCCAAGTTCGTATTTATACTTTCAGCCTACCTCTTCTTTTCAACGGTATATACCCTCGTGTGGGTTCCCTATAATGCTATTGCCGCTGAACTGACATCTGACTATGACGAAAGAACCAAACTTTCAACCTACAGGATGATTTTTTCCAATGTTGCAGGTATCCTAGCGGGCACACTGGCAAAGGATGTTTTTGTTGACGGCCTTTATAAGGATGATCCGACAATGGGATTTTTTGTAATGTCGATTGCCTTCGGCCTCTTTTTTGCACTTCCCTTTATTGCAACATTTTTATTCTGCAAGGAAGACCCTGAGATAATGAACGAACCAAAGAAAAAAATAGAAAACATGAAGGAATTCCTTCGCGGTTATCTGGTTGACCCCTTTAGCGTAAGACCCTTTCGCTTTGTTGTTTTGATGTACCTTTTCGGATTCATGGCACAGGATGCAGTTATGGCCCTGGCAATTTTCTTTCTTAATTATTACCTCGGCATTTCATCAATGATGACTCTGCTGGTACCGGTTTATGCCTGTATGCTGGTTGCAATTCCACTTGCGGAACTCTTCAGTATTAAATTCGGTAAAAAGATGACCTATATTTCTGCAGGAATTCTCTGGATTGCAGCCTTCAGCATGGTACCCTTTATGCATGCTGAAATGTCAAAGGTATTGATATATGCATTCGGGGCACTCTTCGGGACAGCCGCTGCGGGTATTCAGGTTATGGTTTTTGCCATGTTTCCCGATGTACCAGATGCGGATGAGCTTTTCAGCGGCAGCAGGCGCGAGGGTATTTTTTCAGGAATTTTCGCATTCCTTCGCAAAACTGGAGGCGCAATTGTAATGTTCCTCGTTGGCAACAGCATGCAATGGGCGGGCTTCAAACCTCCCGTAGAAAAGGTAATTGATGGCGTAACGAAGACCGTTCAGCAGCAGCAATCTTCAGAATTCCTTACTGTACTGATACTTATCTTTACACTCGTTCCCTGTACATTTATTTTAATTGCTATTGTATCATGCAAGATGTACCCCCTCACAAAACCGGTTCACACCCGCTTGAAAATCTTCCTCAAGGAGCGCCACGAAGCACTCCACGCAGGAATTGAATTAAGCGAGGAGATGCTGACTGAGGAGAAGGAACTGAAAAAAATTCTCGGGTCAAAATCTTACGCTTAGAAAAGTATAAAGGCACAAGCGGCAAGTAACAAGGCATTCATATATGTAACCTTGTTACTTGTTCACTGATGCTTCTCACTGTAATAAAATCAGTGTTTTTATGCATTGATATTTATTACCTTTTAGGGCCTTCTTTTTATGTATAAATCCCAATTATTTCACCATTTCTCTACAAATAGATCACCAGATATAAATCCACCCTTGACACAATAATCTTCCGGCTGTACCTTGTTTAAAGCATTTAATGCAACTATTCAGGTCCTCATACTCTAAATAACTGAATAAACGATAACTAAAAAATTCTCCGGGGAACACCATGGATAATATAAAAAGTAAAACTGAAAAATTCTCTGACTGCAATCCCCTTACAAGACGGGATGCGATAAAAATTTCCGCAGCTGCCGGCACCGGAGTTATTCTATCGGGCTGCACCAGCAAAAAAAAATCAATCAACGCTACGAAAAAACCGGTAAATATGAAAAAAGGCGATCCTGTCATTATCGCCGGAATGGATGTAAAAAAAGGCAGGAAACTTCCCGGTGTTGAAGAAATAGAAAAAGCCATCCTGGATATTGCTGAAAAACTTGGCGGATTTAAATGGCTCAAAAATGGCGACCGGGTACTCCTGAAAGTATCATCCAACTCCGGGAACAGGTATCCCGCAGTGACAAGACCGGAACTGGTAACGGCAGTTGCCAATATATTAAAATCCAAGGGCGCGGGAGATGTGATCATGGCGGACCTCCCCGGTGTGGAGGCTGTACATCATAGGCGCACAACTAAAAAAAGTTCATCTAAAGAAATATTCAAAAAGAATGGATTATACCAGGCTGCTGAATCCGGCAATTGTATAATTCATGGATTTGAAGAAGGTGGCTATGATAACTTCATTGCATCTAAATCAAAAAACCAGAAACACTGGCCGGGACCATTAATGATTCCCAATATAGTAAATGAGGTTCAGCATATCATCTACCTGAATCGGGTATCTACTCATGTAATGGGTGGAGCAACCCTATCATTAAAAAACGCCGTGGGGTGGCTTCGTGAAGACAGCAGGCTTGAACTTCACCGTGGAGGTTCATTTATGGAAAAATGCGCAGAGATAAATGCCTGTCCTGAAATAATAAGCCGCCTCAGACTTGTTTTATCTGATGCCTCGATAATCCAGTCTACAATTGGTCCCGACATGGGGTACGATTCAGATATAGAATCGAAGCTTTTAATTGGATCTAAGAACCTGGCAATGCACGATGTTGCAGCCTATAATCTCCTGGAGTATGCCCGCCGGGAACATACTCCCTCTGTAATAAAGATTTTTGATCCCTATCCGGGAATGTCAAACTTCATAAACAAAAAGTTTGTAGGTATGACCTGGGATTCAAAGGAAGTAGAGAGCTATGTAGTACTTAAAGCTCCAAAACGAAATTCTTCTATCGGGAATCCAATTATAAAAAGAGGAATCGAGATTTTCAGTCCCGGAGCCCCCAGCCCTATAATTACTATGATTGGAGATATACCTGAAGCCGTAAAAAGTGCCATGAATTCTGTTTAATAAGAAATAACGGATTATTTTGGATTTTTTATCTATTGCCCATCAGTGGCTATATTATCAAGAGGAAGCATAATGGTGAATTCAGTTCCAACACCAGGTTTGCTGTCAACAGTGATTGACCCCTTATGGTTATTGGTAATAATATAATACGACACCGAAAGGCCGAGCCCCGTTCCGGTTCCAACACTTTTAGTTGTAAAAAATGGCTCAAAAATTCTTTTTTTAGTCTCCTCTTTCATTCCGATTCCATTATCTAAAATAGTAATTATTGCAGATTCATTATTGGATTCGGTTTTTATTTTAATCTCCGGTTTTAATTCATCATGTTCCCTTTCAGATATGGCATGAGCTGAATTTTTCAACAAGTTAAGAATAACCTGTTCGATTTCAGTAACCACGCAGGGCACCTTTGGCATTTTGTCTGTATAGTTCCTGTAAATATTTATATGCTTAAAATCATACTTCCCTTTAAGGTCATAATCATTTTCAGCCAATTCAATTGTATCATCCAGAAGTTTATGGATATCGATCATGCTGAACTGAGAATTACTCCTGCGGCTAAAATTGAGCATATTTGAAATAATTATAGCTGCCCTGTTCCCCGCTTCTTCCATACCATTCAGGTATTTTTCAATTCCCCTCTCATTAAAATATCCCATAAGATTTTCAAGATTAATCCCGAATTTCTCTGCAACCTCAACATTTTTATTTAAATCCGGGGATATTCTGCGCCTTGTATTCTGGATACCCTGCATTATTATGCCGAGAGGATTATTAATTTCATGCGCCATTCCTGCAGCAAGTCCACCAACGGTAATCATTTTTTCTGTCTGAATCATTATTTCTGAAGTTCTAATTCGCTCGGTTATATCGGTAACGAAAGCGAGGCTGCCTGTTTTATTCTCCACTTCAACCGGTGTTACATTAATATTTATCCACACCAGGCCGTTGCCTTTGGTTATCAATCTGCATTCATATGATCGGATGAACTCCTCCCCTCTAATTCTTTTCTGATAATTTTCAGCAATAAATTTTTTATCTTCATCATACACAAGTTCAATAAAACTTTTTTCCTTAAGTTCTTCTTCACTTGCCCCTGTTATTTCAAGAATCTTTGGATTGCATAAAATAATTTTCCCATCAACAATTAGGAGAATGCCTTCATTGGCTGATTCAAACAGGGTTCGATACCGTTGCTCCGATTCTTTTAAATTTTCCTGAGCTGTCATCAATTCATTATTTATTTTCTCAAACGCCTCATTGGAGGCTTCAAGTTCTTCATTTGCCGCCACCAGTTCCTCATTTGCCGCCTGAATATCTTTATTCTGTTGTTGAATTTTTTTTTCAGTTTCAATTCTTGATGAAATATCTGTTACCATGGCAAATGCACCAGACTTTTTACCACTTTTATCAAAACGGGGTGTTGCATTAACGAGACAGTTAACCAGGGATCCATCCAGCCGTCTGTAAGCCAGTTCATATGAATCAGCCTTTCCGGAATCTCTCAAAGATTTCTGATTATCAAACAGCAGGGTATTTTCTTGGTCCAGAAAATTATATATACTGACACCTGCAACTTCCCCCTCCGTGGCATGAAGCATACGGCACATTTCAGGATTTACATTTATTGTTATTCCATCATTGTCAATTTCCCAGAAACCCTCATTTGTACTCTCAAATATACTTCTCAGACCTCTTTCTTTTTCCTTAAGATTATCCTTAATAATTTTCATTTTTCCTGCCAGGCCCAGGGAAAAGAGTATAACCATCAAACCGGATCCGAGCTGCATACTCCATTCCGTAAAAAAATTTGACGGAAGGAGTGCAAAATCCTTTAATGCGTACACTATTGTGCCCAAAAAGAATAGATTAAATCCGAATAACAGGTATGCGACGGCCTTGTTTCCCCGATATGACTCTCTCCCCATAAGTATATACATGATAATTATGCAGTAGAGGACCCATATTGTAAGGAATGATTTGAATATAACCGGAAAACCCGGAACCAGAGAGATTACTAAGAATATCCCCCCCTGTGCCAAAGACGTAAAATATAAAAATTTAATATATTTATTATTTCTACTCTCTTTTGAAATAAAGGATGAAATATACATTACTACAAAAATTATGACCAGTGATATAAAAAAGAACGCACAATGATTTTCCCACCATGGGGAATTCGGCCATAAATATTGAAAGGCAAAACCATTTAGCTGAAACTGAAGCATCGACAGGGACAGAACAAAAAGTGCATTTAACAGGTAAACCATTTCCCTGATTCCCAAAAAAAGAAAAAGGTTATAAACGAACATTATAAAAAGCATCCCATAATAACCCCAGAAAAGGGGTAAATCAGCATGTCCCCGCTCTAAAAATGATTTATAAGACCAAAGAAATGCCTTAAATTTTATCGGCCCTTCTGAATAAACTCGCAGGTAAACTTTCTGCGCACCTGCATTTAATTTAACGGGAAAAATAAAATTCCTGTCAATGATTCCCCTTGATTTAAATGGTTTATGATCACCCGTGACAATGCTCCTCTCCTCTTTGTTTCCTGTTACTATAAATTCGATGTGATCCAGGTGCGGATAGTCTATTTCCAAAAGCAGATCATTTCCATCATTCACAACCGGTTTGATATCCAGGCGGAACCAGAAAACAGATTTTTTGTATCCGAAATTAACTGCGTTAATATTCAGTTTTTTCCATTTCTTTGTTTTTTTAACTTCAGCAAGATCCAATTTACCGGTTTTATCTTCGATGAATTCCAGTAAATTACTGACATTTTTCCAGGAGAAGGAATCATCTGCAGAAATCACTTCCTGCGATGGCAACAGCAGTGTCATAGAGATCAACAATATTATTATGCCGGTATATTTCATTTAGTTGCTCAATACGACAGTATTAGTTTTGCTGTCAAAAGGCTTCCGCCACCCTGGAATATTATTTTCTAATCTTGCATCAGATATTTTTTGTTTACTGGCGCTACAGCCACCTTTGCATCCTGCAGTGAAAAAAATCAGAAAATAAACGAATCCCGACAGCAATACTATATGCCATTTTCTCAAAACCATACAACCTCAATAATACTGAAAACCTTACAGACACTTTTTCATTTTAAAATTTCATTTCTTTACTTTAAACGTCCATTATAGTATCATCTCATCTGTTGAAGGTCAAATTTAAAAAGGATACATGGAGTATCGCACTTGTTCATTCCCTGCATAGAAGCAGCTCATCCCGCAAGCCTTTTCTACAAATTTATTGAGGGAAATATTCTGTTTCCGGGAAACTGTGACAATTTCCCGGTGCAGCTCCGGCGATATTCTAAAATTAAATTTTCCGGAATAGGGTCTTTCCGATATCACTGCTCCGGGAGCAATAAGCAGGTCTTCAATGTCTTTCCAGAGAATATTTGATAGTACGGGCTGAATAAATATTGCCCTTGATATCTTTCTTTTTCTGCCATGCATATAGTACCATTATCAAATGTATTTTAAACAAACAAAGGCCTGATCCTTCCGGAAGGGATACGGAGACCAGATACCCAAAATGTAAATTATCCTCTAATTTTTTATAACTTTATCTCAACCAAAAACCTTCCATATCCTTATTGACAGACTTGACACCAACCTGCTAATGTGACTATTTTTGAGTAGACGCTCGATAGACAGTTCAGATAATTGACACATTCCTCTGACTTTGGCGAACTTGTACACTATTAAGGATACAGACATGAGTAACAAAAAAGATATATTAACCATTGCGGGACGTGAATTTACCTCCCGCCTCTTTACCGGAACGGGGAAATTCTCCTCCAACGAAGCAATGAAACAGGCCATCGAGGCCTCAGAGACGGAAATGGTCACCGTGGCCCTGCGTCGTGTAGACCTTGACAATCCCGAAGACGATCATCTCGGGGCAGTCACCGCCTACGAACACATACAGCTCCTGCCGAATACCTCAGGGGCACGTGATGCAGAAGAGGCTATCCGCCTCGCCCGCCTGGCACGTACAATGGGGTGCGGAAACTGGATAAAACTTGAGGTAACCCCTGATCCGCGCTACCTGCTGCCTGATCCGATAGAGACCCTGAAGGCTTCGGAGATTCTCGTAAAGGAAGGTTTTGTAGTTCTCCCCTATATCAATGCGGATCCTATACTGGCGAAACACCTTGAAGAGGCGGGAACTGCAACGGTAATGCCCCTCGGGGCCCCCATCGGTTCCAACAAGGGCCTGAAAACCGAAGATAATGTTCGAATCATCATTGAGATGTCCCGGGTACCCGTTGTTGTTGACGCAGGACTCGGTGCCCCCTCACATGCGGCTCTCGCCATGGAGATGGGAGCTGATGCGGTACTGGTCAATACAGCCATTGCAATTGCGGGAGATCCCGCCGCCATGGCCGTCGCTTTCAAAAAGGGAGTTGAGGCGGGACGCGAAGCATTCCTTGCGGAAAAAGGCGCCGTAAGCGATACAGCACAGGCTTCAAGTCCACTGACGGGGTTTTTACGATAATGTTTACAGAACTCTTTGATTCATTCTCATGGGGGGAAGTGACCAGGCGAATCATGGCAGCAGACACCTCAGATGTGAAGCGGTCCATGAATCTCAATCACTTCACTCCTGAAGACCTGCTTCCCTTTTTCTCCCCCGCAGCGGAAGGCTTACTTGAAGAGATGGCAAATCTCTCTTCACGCATTACCCGTATGCGTTTCGGAAATACCATTCAGCTCTATACCCCCCTGTACATATCAAACGAATGTACCAACTCATGTCTCTACTGCGGTTTTAACCGCACCAATGATATACGACGCATCACCCTTAGCACAGATGATGTTGAAAAGGAAGCTGAAGCAATCTTCAGCATGGGCTTTCGCCATGTACTGCTTCTGACGGGAGAACACCGTGGAGCCGTCCCCGTGGAAAAACTCGCGGAAATAGCCGGAAGGATTCATAAGAAATTCGCCTCCGTGGCAATAGAAGTCTATCCCATGGAGACGGAAGAATACCGGCTACTGGTCCAAAACGGAATCGACGGCCTTACCCTGTACCAGGAAACCTACAACCGTGATATTTATGCGAAAATGCACCCCGCTGGAAGAAAGCGAGACTTCAACTTCCGTCTCGAAGGCCCTGACCGCGGAGGAGCTGCGGGACTCAGAAAAATTGGAATCGGCGCCCTCCTCGGTCTTGCGGACTGGCGCACTGAAGGATTCTTCACCGCCCTCCATGCCCTCTATCTTTCAAGTACCTACTGGCGGACACATATAATGGTCAGTTTTCCCAGGATGCGGGAGGCCCCCGGCGGATTTAATCCTCTCTGCATTGTTCAGGACCGGGAAATGGCACAGCTCCTCTGTGCCATGCGTATCATTCTTCCGGATGCGGGACTTGTCCTCTCCACGAGAGAACCCGCGGATCTGCGGGACAATTTATTTCCACTGGGAGTAACAATGATGAGTGCCGGGTCAAAAACAGAACCTGGCGGCTACACCGAAATGGACGCTGCGGATGTACAGTTCAATATCGAAGACAGCCGGACCCCCGAAGAAATCGCCCGGGTTATTTCTTCCAAAGGATTCGATCCGGTGTGGAAGGACTGGGACCGGGACTTCCTGGACGTAGTATAAAATCACATGACACTGCGTCTTCTGATTGGGACTTCCACCATGACAATCGCCGTTTGCCACCTCTAACTTTCAGTTTTACCCCTTCACCTTGATACTTTCTACTTCCCCTTATCCGTCACAAAACCATGAAAGAGAACTTCAAGAATTTCCGGGATTTCATCCCTCAGGTCATACTGCTTTTCATCCCGAAGCCACTTGATGACAACTCCATCGATATAGCCCATGAGGCCGTAAAAAACGGAGTAGAAGTTAATGGTCTTGAATTGATTTTCCCTGTTACGGGCGACGATCCGTTCCTTGAACATGGGAAGGCTCGAGGTGAGAAAATCGAAAAATACAACACGATTATTGACGCCTCCGGGATTTGCTTCCGTCTGAATCAGCTGATAAATAACGGGATGCTCTGCGATATAGGAAACCCAGTAATTTACCATGTCCCTCACCTGCCGCAAAACGTCATCCTGGCGGGAATGTATATCATTGATGGCAGTGACGATTTCACGGTACTGTTCAGAAAGCAGCTCATCCAGAAGAACTTCCTTATTTTTAAATACACGGTAAACAGAAGCCTTTCCTATTCCTGCTGCAGCGGCGATGGCATCCATGGTGGCCCTGCGGAAACCCTCCCGTTCAAAGACCTTCAGTGCCGCGGAAAAAATCCTCTGCCGCTTCTGGTCCCTGGCGGGCCGTGAAGCTGTTTTTACCACGGGCATCTCTTCATTTATGGAGACGATTCTGGAGAGAAACTCCTGGGGAAGATATAGGTTCTTGATACCGGTTCTGCCTGTTTCTGCCAGTGCTGCCCTGAACAGCTGAAGTGCCGCGGAGAACATATCCTTTTCAATCAGGTAAGTAAGCACCTGGTCCAGGTATAGGGAGAGCCACTGTCCCACATCCCGGACAAAGGCTTCCTCATTACTGCTTTCTTTTTTAATTCTATCAATGCCTGACTGTATGATAGTACTGAAGACGGCCTCGTCGAAACTTCCGTCCGGCTTAAAGTACTGTCCAATTTCACTGTAAAGTTCTAATCGCTCACTCCTGGAGCGGTCTTCGTTTTTCACTGCAGATCTCCATAATAATATCAAAACACAACTGTCTCTCTGTATATTCCGGAACGGTTTCTGTCAATGAAGATATATTTCCGCGATTGAAGATGCGACGTTAACCCGATAATGAAGGCGACATTAACCCGATAATGAAGGCGACATTAACCCGATAATGAAGGCGACATTGCCAATGTCGCCTTCATTATCGAACCAAAAATTTTACTATTGACGATTTTTAACCATCATGGTCTACTTAAAAAAAATACTCAGGAGCAACATCATGAAAATTGTCTGTCTCGACGGCCATACCCTTAATCCTGGAGATAATCCCTGGGATGGCGTGGCGCAGCTGGGAGACTTTACCGTTTACGATAGAACACCTGGTGATAAAATAATTGAACGCGCAGGGGATGCGGATATCATCCTCACCAATAAAACTCCCCTCTCCGCGGAAAGCCTCGATCAATTACCCGGGCTGAAATATATTGCAGTTCTGGCAACGGGTTTTAATGTGGTTAACGTTGAAGCGGCGCGGGACCGGAATATCCCGGTATCGAATGTCCCCATTTACGGCACCGATTCAGTGGCACAGTTTGTATTTGCCCTTCTTCTCGACCTTTGCCACAGTGTGGCAGATCACAGCCGTTCGATCAAGGAAGGAAAATGGCAGCGGTCAAAGGATTTCTGCTACTGGGACCACCCTCTGACTGAACTGAAGGACAAAACAATGGGAATTATCGGTTTCGGCAGAATCGGCCAGAAAACCGGTGAAATTGCCCGGGCCTTCGGCATGAATGTTATTGCAGCCGATACGTATCGGGAAAATCCCCCGGCCTATGATTTCCAGTGGAGGAAAATTGAAGAAATTTTCAAGGAAGCTGATACCATCTCGCTCCATTGTCCCCAGACGGAAGAGAATACCGGTATGGTCAACGAAACGCTTCTCGGCAAAATGAAACCTTCGGCATTCCTTATCAATACCGCCCGCGGCGGACTGATCAACGAGGCCCACCTGGCAAAGGCCCTGAATGACAGGACAATAGCCGGGGCCGCCTGCGATGTGGTCTCTGTAGAACCGATAAAACCCGACAATCCGTTACTCTCGGCACCGAACATTATCCTGACACCTCACATTGCCTGGGCAACCCTGGAGGCGAGGAAAAGACTCATGGCCACGACAGTAGAGAACGTTGCATCATTTATCAAGGGGGAGCCGGTAAATGTGGTTAATGGTGTTTCCTGAGGGCGACTCTGAAAGCGACACTGGCAATGTCGCTTTCATAATTCATTATTCTTCCTGGGCCATCTTCAGGTAGAGGCCATAAAAGTAGGGTTTCTGTGATGCGAAGGCCCGGGCCTGATCCAGTATCGCCTCCTCTGCATAATCTATACTGTACCGCCAGGTCTCGTAGTCAAAGGTTACGGACCTGGTAAAGTAGAGGGGTTTCAGACATTCGACAATATCCTTCTTCGCCATGGGAGAACCTATGTCATAGGTAAAGAGAAGCTGGTACACCGCCTGTGTCCACATGAGAATATTCATTTCATAGTGATCCTGATCAATCATCCGATCCAGGCTTATAAAGAGATAATCACTGAGATATTTCTTCAGAAGTTTCTGTCGTGAATAGTATTCATCGCGAAGCTTTTCTTTAAGCTCCCTGAGATTTACGTAAAGTTCCTGCGGGGGATCAAGGCGCATTAAACCGAATAAAGATTTTGGATTCGGCTCCGAAGCAGGGGCCCCTATCCATTCTGCTTTTTTTGAGAGTATTTTATCAAAGAAGGTGGTTACCACCTGGGTAAACATGGGGCCAAGTTTAGGCGCACTTGCCTTATGGATTTTGGCTCCAAGGCCGACTTCGCAGATCTTAAACTTCCCTATAATTGCATTCAGAGACATAAATATATCAATGCCGTAAAGTTTTGTAGTGGGAAGCCATTTCTGCTCCAGCCAGTATGTCATCAGTGCCGGCGAAAAGGCAAACTCTCCACCAATGGGCTGACGAATATTTTCCCCCAGGAGTCCGTACAGGAGGGGAAAACAGATATGGTTGGTGATTGTCCCGTCGAACTGGTGACGCGAATACCTGGGCAGGGAATAATCATATCCCTTCAGTATCGGTTCGGCCAGGTATTTAATCCATTCCGGGGTTATTGATTTCAGGTCGGCATCCACCACCACTGCAGCCTTCAGTGTACTCATTTGAGTTTTACCGAATTTGAAAAGATTTAAAAAATTATTGCCTTTGCCCTGTACTCCCTTTGGTGTAGTTATATATTTTTTAGGGGTAGCCGTTTCAGTGTTAAGGAAGACACCCTTTGTATCATCTTCACTGTTATTATCAACATTTACGATTAAAGATTTCAGGTTACCAAAATACTTCCGGATACCTTCATCCACCTGCCTTGTAACAAAGGCAATACTATCCGCTTCCATATAGGATGGGATTCCAACAATCAGCTCGATGCCGTTTTTATCTGCGGTTTTTCCAGCCATTTTTTCTACTCCTCACAAAGGGATTACTACTACATTATCAGAGAGATTAAGCCAGTGCAAATACTTTCAAAATAAAAAAATAATTTTAATGATTTCCACAAAAAAAAGGGGGATCCTGTAATGGATACCCCGTAAATGATAAGAAGCTCTGATGACTTAAAAAACGAGTCAGTATATTATTTTTTTAAAATTGGATTATTATCAATTATATTCTGTTTCCCTTTCCTGAATTGGGATAAGATGTAGAAATGGAAACTGTAGATTCAATTCAGGAAACGAAATATCCACCTTAACGTGATTTTTATTAACTATTTAATTAAAATCACTTATGTATAACTAATTTCACCTGTTTTTGTCAACATATTAATCTATTTTTCCAGTTTAATTTACACTATTTAAGCATATTAGGAAACGAATTTACTTTAATTAAACACTGTAAATGTTTTCTTTTGAAAATAATAGTTTACAAAATAAATACAGCCCTTATACAGACTTAAAATGAAAAATGGTCTCAGTATGAAAGAAGAAAAAATAAAAGAACAGGTCCTGCGGGCCTTTTATCAGCTTTCATTTACTCATGGTCTGAAAAAAGTTACCGTCGATATGCTCGCAAAGGAATGCGGAATTTCAAAAAAAACCATCTACCGCATATTTAAAAGCAAAGAAGAGATTGTCGATGTTTTCACGGACCTGATCCTTGGAAATCTTGAAGAACAGTTCAAAAGGATTCAAATAAAGGAAGATGACCAAAACCGTATCCTGGAAGAATTCTTTGAAGTTGTTATTTCAATGACGGGAAACATACCTTCAGGAGTATTTACCGATGTGAGACGCTTTTATCCTGAACTCGAAGAAAAAATAACAACGGTTCGTACCCGTTTCAGCACTCAGTTTCTGCATATTATCCGAAAAGGTGTTGAAGAAGGCAATTTCAGACAAATCAATATGAGATTTATCGAAGGTTTTTATACCGGTATGGTTAATTATGTGTTCAACCCTGATTTTTTTCTCGACAATGATCTGACCATCGAAGAAACTTTAGTCTCTTTTAAGAATATTCTACTGTCTGCGCTTTCCAAGCCTGAAACCCGGCAGGAACCACTTCAACTTAGTGATGAGGAAGTTTAATTATATGAATCGCCAGGAAAAAATGGATAAAATGTTTGAGGCATCTCTACGCATTTTTGCGCGGTTTGGATACAAAAAAACAACTGTAGAGGACATCGCTACGGAGCTCGGCATGACCAAGGGAAACCTGTATCTTTATGTCAGGGATAAGCGGGACCTTTACGAACAGACTGTAGCTTACGGCCTTAAAAGATGGCAGCAGAACGTAGTAGCCTCCCTGAAGCCCTCGGAAGATATCGTTGAAAGACTGATCAATGCCTGCAGAAGCTCATACGAATACCTGTCAAAAGATGAGGATATGCGAAATATTGTCATCAACGATCCTGCTATATTTCCCCTCTATCCACAGGAAGATCATTTCTACAAGATCAATATTGAATCGATGTCCATTCTAAAGTCGATGCTGCATCAGGGGATAGATGAAGGGCGCTTCAGGCAGGTTGATGTGGAGCATCTTACCGATTTTATTTATTCTGTTTATATCATGTTCGTTCACAAAACCTATGTGAAACTGGAAGGAAAAACAGTAGATGAGATGTTTAATGCAGCACTCGATGTAATCACGAAAGGCCTTCTTATACCGGACAATAAATTAAACAGTAAATACCTTAATAATCCAATTTCACCACTGTAGCACCCTCACCGTTTAGGAAAAAGTTCACCAGCAATTTTTCAGAAACTGCTGCAGGTTCTTTAATAAAATTCCTTACATTCAATTCGCAGAAAAATTTCGACCAATGGGCCTGTTTTTATTTCTTGACATTATTGCTCTAAATATTCATTGTGAATTTATTATCATATTGTTCATTTATTCATTCAGGAGGTTCAAATGTCCAATACAGACGGCTCAATCCGCATTAAACAGGCAAAAATAATCTGGATTATTATCGGTTTAACCTACATCGGAGTCTGGCTTATCCCATTTTTGGGGAATTTTCAGGGGAAAGCCCCGGGAACTATAGAGGCGGAGGCAATTCTCAGAGACTCCGGACAGTTCAAATGGTACGTAATTCCTTTTCTTCTGGTTGTAATCAATGCATTCAGTGATGAAATAAGAAGAAAAAACTGGGGAGGAGTCCTTGCAGCGGCAGCTTTCTTTTTAATGGATGCCTTCAACGAAATCTGGAACGGTCTTTTCCATACCGCAACGGGTGGCTATGCAGCTGTCTGGATGTGTAAATATCCCACCGCTTATGAACCCCTCATGGGATGGAACATTGAAATAATTTTCATGTTTATGTTAATGGGAATTGCCAGCACGAAACTGCTTTCCGAAGACAAAGAGAAACTGGTTTTCGGGCGCATCAATAACCGCCATGTTGCAGCCTTTATTATGGCCTGGTTCTGTGTACTGGTGGAAATAATTCTGAATGTGATCGGCGCCCTGCAGTGGAATTACTGGTGGTGGCAGCCTGAATTTCCATGGATAATTTTTATCATTGGCTACTGGCCATTTTTCATGGTGGCATACCATGTCTATGATCTTCCAACAACAAAGCAGCAGGTACGCTTTGTAAGTATCATGGGTGCTGTAGTCCTTGTATCACTTGCAATTTTTATACCCCTTGGCTGGATATAGGGAAACTTCGAAAAATTAAATCCAGGTGTACCCGCTTAACTCAAGAATCATCCCGGAGAGACTGATAATCAATCCGGGATGATGATCAGCTTTTAACTTCCCCCCCAAGAGCTCTAATCAGAAAAAGGCTTGCAAGAGTTTCATAAAAACGCTATCAATAAATACTTATGATTTTTTGAGGAGGAAGTGATGAAAATAAAATATATACTCCTGATCCTTGCGGCCCTCTCCCTGATCTCCACGCAATCATTTTCAAAACCCGCAAAGGGCGGAAAAAACTCAACTGTTTCTTACGCTATCAATGCAGAATTGAACACCCGGGAAAAACTGATCACTGCATCTGAAACAATCCGGTGGCGCAACACCTCGAAGAAGGGAGTCTCAACCATGCGCTTCCATCTTTATTACAACGCCTTCATGAACAACAGGTCTACTTTCCTCCGTGAGGACGGGTGGCATAAAAAAACAGCAGATGAGCTGGAAGATGTCCGTTTTGGCGGTATATCCGTTAAGTCAGTCCGGATAAAGGACGGCCCCTCCCTGACAGGAAGCATCACCTATCCTGCCCCCGATGATGGCAACAGTGATGACAAAACCGTAATGCAGATTCGCCTCCCCGGAAGAGTTGGCCCCGGAGGAGAAATTACAGTTGTGATTGATTTCACAGTAAAGATTCCCGATATTATTTCGCGTACCGGTGAGATTGATGATTACTATTTTATAGCACAGTGGTACCCGAAACCGGGGGTACTGCAAAATGATGGAACCTGGCACTGCCACCAGTATCATTATAATGCCGAATACTTTGCCGACTATGGTGATTTCCGTGTGAGCCTCACGTTGCCTTCCGGTTATACAGCAGGAGCCACGGGAAATCTGGAAAAGGAACTGAAAAACAGCGACGGAACCATTACACGAATTTATGAAGAGGAAAGCATTCACGACTTTGCCTGGACGGCGTGGCCTGAGTATAAAAAGGATGTATCCGAGATTAAACTTCCGAGAAATAAGGATAAAACCACCGTGGAAATCCTTTATGCCCCCCGTCATGGAAATGCCCTGGAGAGAAATAAAAAGTCACTCAGGTTCGCCATGGACTTTTATGCGAAATATATTTTCCCCTATCCGTATAAAAAAATCACCCTCGTGGACGCCCCCATGGAGGGAATGGAGTCCTGGGGCATGGAATATCCAACCTTCATTACAACAGCCCATGTGCCCTTCGCGCCGGAATTTTACCGTCTCGCTGAGAAGGTTACAATTCATGAATTTGGTCACCAGTACTGGTATGGAATTATCGGTTTCGATGAAACAAGGGAAGCCTGGCTCGACGAGGGACTGAATACCTTCTTCGAAATGGAAATAATGGAAGCCTATTTCAAAGGAGAACCAAGCTTCCTCAGTTCTCCCCCTTTTAACCTCTACGACTGGCAGGACCGACGGAGTGCCTATACATCAATGGCCCATGTTGATCCGGCGGCAACACTATCCTGGGAATTTATGGATTACAGCACCTATCGCGGGAATGTCTATACAAAAACAGCCCTCCTGATGCTGAGCCTGAAAAATATCACGGGACAGAAAAAATTATACAGTTTTTTCAGCTACTTCCTTCGCAAATGGAAGTTCAAGCATCCCACGGGAGAGGACTTCATTAAAGATTTTAATAAATTCATGCGAAAGGATTACTCCTGGGCCTTCGACCAGTTTATCAAAGATCACATGCCCCTTGATCAGGCAATATATAATGTTGAATCTACTGAAGTGAACAGCAAAAAGGGAAAATTTGATAACGAAATCATACTGATTCGCCAGCGTGCCTGGTTCCCCGTTGATCTTCTGATCACCTTTACCGATGGAAGTACTAAAGAATTCAAATGGAGCACCCCCGAACCATGGAAGCGAATTAACTTTTATTCAAAAAATCCCATTGCTTCAGCCGTTCTCGATCCGGAGTACAAGATCCCTCTGGATAAAAATTTCATCAACAACAGTGTCATTATCGAAAAAGATTACAGGCATTTTGGTGATTTCATCCAAAATCTCGGAACAGCAGTCCAGACTCTGCTCAGTTTTCTCATATTCTAAGGAGCTTTACGATGAAAAAATTATTATCTCTCTATAAACCTGAAGGAATACGGGAATTTGTGCTTTCAATTATCCCATGGTGCGGTTTTCTCATTACGGACCTGGTGATAATCACACTTCTCTACAACTGGCTTCACTCGAGTTTTGGGAACCTTCTTTCCGATACCGGAAGGTATCGATTATGGCTTCCTACCCTGTTGAGTGACCTTACTGTAAATTATCCCGGCAGTACCAGTACCCTTTTCCTGGTTGCAGCCCTGACAGTAGTCATGCTTTTAATGCTCTCCCTCTTTTTTTCAGGGGGTATCTATGGGGTCATTGCGAAAGATGAAAAATTCAGCCTCTTGAAATTTTTAAAAAAGTGTGCCGCCTATTTCGGATCGATGTTTCGCCTTGGCATTGCCATGCTCCCGGTCTGGCTGCTTCTTGCTGCCCTGCCGGGTGCAACCTTCTGGCTGCATTATACTTCCCAGAAAAAATCTCCCTCGGAATGGTTAGTTATTCTGTTTATGTTTCTCTGGATTCCCATTGCAATCTTTTTCTGGATTCTTGCAAAAAGTATCTTTGATTATGGACGGATACACCTCGTTTTGAAAGAAACTGGAGTGATAGCGGCCCTCAAAGAAGGCATTGTGACATTATGGAAAAATAAATTAATGACACTGCTGATTTTCCTGGTTTACCTGGTCTTCTCTATACTGGTTATTTTCCTTTTCAGTCTACCGGGAAAATCCATGCCTGTTATAACAATATTTCTGATTCTCCAGGTTTCCGTACTGACCCGTTTTTATGGAAAAGTACTTTTAATGAAGGCGGAAGTAACATTAACCGGCAAAGAGGCGTAAAGTCTATTTGCCGGTCCCTAAAAATTTATCATCTTTAAATATACCATTCCAGACCTCGCCATTGGCAAAGGTATATCTGCCTCTTCCGTTTTTTCGGTGATCCCTCCATTCTCCTGCATACCTGTCTCCTCCTGCTTCAACCAGGATACCATATCCATGAAATTTCCCGTCTTTGAAACTTCCGGTATAGACATCGCCCCGGGCAGATGTGAGTTTGCCCTTTCCATGCGGCTTATCATCTGCCCATTGACCGGTGTAAATGGTTCCGTCATTATATTTTACAGTTCCGGTACCGTGGTATTTCCCTTCTCGAAAGGTCCCTTCGTACCGGGTGCCGTTTTTCTGAAGATAGGTACCGACACCGTGGAAGGTGCCATTTCGAAATTCCCCGCGGTAGATACTCCCCTTACTCGTAGTGAGAACTCCGCTTCCATGGGGATACCCGTTTTGGAAGGTCCCCTCATAGCGGGTCCCCCTTGTGGAGATATATGTCCCGGAGCCATTAATACAGTCTCCGGAAATGCATGCATTTTTTTTCTCATCATCCTTTATTCCCGTAGAGGAGCAGGAGATAGTCATTACAACCGAAAGAATCAATATCAATAATGTGTCAAATTTCATAATATTATCCAGTGCGTGAGTATTTCGTCTATACGAATCTCTTTTTAGTATTATTGAATAGATTTTACAGCTACAGTAATATTATAGTTAACCAACGCCTGTGGCAACTGATATTTATCATGAGCCACATGTCAGGCAGTCGAAACAACTAGATGGAAAAAAAGAAATCCTTCCCGTCGATACTGAAACGGTAGTTCATAAATCCCGGCCAGAGGGGGGGCTTTAACTTCCTTTCCCATGTCTGAAGTTCTTTCATCAGCTCCTTTATTATCTCCGGGTGTTTCCCCGCGAGATTGTACCGTTCCACCTTGTCCCGGTACAGATCGTAAAGGAGGAGCGTGCCGTTCCGGTCATCGATGATCAGCTTGTAGGGGCCCCGGCGAATGGCACGGTTATACCCTGTTTTCCAGAAAAGTGACCGATTCTGCAGTTCCCTCTTCCCCTTTCCTGCCAGCGACAAAAGGTCAATGCCGTCGTATATCCGATCACCGGTAGGGACAATACGGGCAGCCCTTAGGGCAGTGGTAAAAAAATCCATCAGCATAACCGGGGCCCTGCACCTCTGCCCTGGAGGTATCTGTCCCGGCCACTGCATCATGCAGGGGATATTCAGTCCCCCTTCAAACTGAGAAAACTTCCCCCCCCTCAGGGGGGCATTTTCCGTAGCTCCCGTATATGTGGCACCGCCGTTATCGCTGGCAAAAAAAACCAGTGTCTCACGTGAGATGTTTTCCTTCCGTAGTGTCTGAAGAATCGATCCGACGGCATCATCGAGGGCACTGATCATGGCGTAGTAGACACGTTTATTTTTATCCCTTACATGACTGAAGCGTTTTGTATAACTTCCCGGGGCCTGAAAGGGGGTATGGGGGGCACTGAAGGGAACGTAAATAAAAAAGGGCCTCCCACGATTTTTCTTTATGAAAGAATTTGCCTCCTCGGCGATACGGAAGGTAAGATATTCATCTTCTTTAACCACGGTATTATTTCTTCTGATGGCACAGGTCCCTTCGCGGCCCTGTCCCCATATATGCCTGCTGGCAAAATAATCGTGGCGGTGATTGACCATGCCTGGTGAATCCACCGGTGCGTATAGGGAAAAGGCTTCATAAAATCCATACTGCTCATGAAAACCGCGGTTATTGGGAATGAAGGCCTCTTCATGTCCCAGGTGCCATTTCCCGGTGATGCAGGTTCTGTATCCCGCAGCGCTGAGAATTTCAGGCAGGAGAATCTCTTCCACGGGGAGCCCCTGACGGCGAATATCTTTTTCCCGCGGCGTGGAAGTTATATAATCCGGCCGCCAGTCACCGGTGAAAATAAAATACTTTGCAATTAGCATTTCCATGCGGTTGCGTGGATACCTGGTCATTGGCTGGCGGTGAAAACCGAAACGCTGCTGATACCTTCCGGTAAGCAGGGAGGCCCTGGAAGGGCTGCATACAGGGGCGCTGCAATAGGCTTCTGAAAATGTGACTCCCCCTTTGCCTATACTGTCAATATTCGGCGTAGCAACTGTTTTTCCCCCGTAAAGGGAGATATCTGTCTTACCCAGGTCATCGGCGAGAATTATAATGATATTGGGGCCTTTTCCTGCCGTTGATTTCCGCCTCCTGAGATCCCTGAGGAAATTTTTCTTTTCAGCGATCCCCGCAGTATTCACCTCTATGGCAAACCGGTCATCCTCCAGGGGCCAGAGCAGCCATGTTATCAGGATTGTAATTATTATAATTATTAAAAGGCCCTTTCCGGTCAGTCGCGGTATCTTCATATGAACCTGCACCTCTCTATACCCCGTTAATATAAAAAAAAAGTTCCCCTGTCAAGATTGATTAATAAATTAATTAAAAAATACAGTTTGAAAATTTAAGGCCCCTTTTTTAAATATGATATTGATTGATTTAATTTGAAGGAGAATACCCGGCTATGAAAAAAATACTCCTCGGCATCGGCAACCGTCTCCGGCAGGATGACGGGGCAGGAAGTATACTGGCGGAACGGCTAAAGGATTCCCAATGGATGACCATCGATGGTGCGGACATTCCTGAAAATTTTACCGGTATTATAAAACGGGAGAAACCTGACCTGCTGGTCCTGGTTGATGCCACTGACCTGGATGAAAATCCCGGAACACTCCGCCGGGTTCCCGTTGATCACCTCTCCGATGAAACAGGCTTCAATACCCATAGCGGCCCCCTTACCTTCCTTATCACTCATTTGAAAAAACATAGCGGAGATATTATCTTTGTTGGCATTCAGCCTTTAAGTGTCGGCTTCGGCGAAGAACTGTCGGAACCGGTTGAGGATGCACTGGATGAGCTGGAAGACTTACTGCGTAAAGACCACCTGGAGGATATCCCTCTCATTGAATTTGATTACTTCGAATAGACCTGCAGGTTGAAAGAAAGCAGGCAAAAATCTTAAATTACTCTTTTATTAGTACGGATTAAAAGATGATGATGGAGGAGGTGTGTCTGAAGGCGGCATTCAGCAATTGCGCCTTCAGACACAGACTTTCAATTCAGCTAACTATCAGGAATTACAACTTTGGGATCGCTGTAATAACAATACACTTTAACTTTCTGAAGACTCGTGATCTTCTTCCTTGAGTTCATTCTCACGACGCTTCTCAACACCTACTACATGAGAATCACCGTATTTATCAAAATCTGCCATCATGAAATCGTCCGTCATGCCGATGGCATCCTTGGGACAAATATTTACACATTCAGAGCAGAAGGTACAGCGTGAAAGGTAAATAACAATTCGCTTTGATTTTTTCTCTCCCGCTATTACGGGATAGAGATCAATAGCTGCCGCTGGACATACACGTTCACACATTCCGCAACCGATACACTTATCATACTCAAAGGTCAGTTTTCCGCGCAATCCCACCGGCGCGGCGATGGGAGGGGTAATTGTCCCTTTAAGAGCCTCAGTTACCGACTTCGGGGTATATTTTACCGGGAATGTGTTGGTGGATTTCCTGGAGAAAAGCTGCTCCAGCACCTGATATAAACTTCCAACCATTTGACACTCCTTAAATTCTTAAATTTTTGAGATAACAGGATCAAGATAGATCAGCAGAAATCCCATAAGACTGACGGCAGTAAGTATCAGCAAAAACAGCCTTGCAACCTGTGTAATTTTCAGTCGCGCCATAGCTATCCGAATCGTGGTTACCGTCATAAAATAAATAAAAACATGCTTAACCAGGAAAAGTAAAATATCTGCCGCGACGGTAAAATCTATCCCCCCCAGGATGAACCTGGTGCCGAACAAATCAACAACCCCCTGGGGGAAAAACAGGATTACCATAAGGGATGTTATTGCCAGTATTTTAACTGCCTCAGAAAGATAAAAGAATGCAAAATATTTACCGGAATATTCAGCAAGCAGACCTTCGGCAATTTCAGTTTCCGCTTCAGCCTGGTCAAAGGGAATCTTTGCCAGCTCAGCGGGAACTACGGCAATCATTGCAATGACCAGAAGGATTCCTCCCATAATTCCAAGGGGGCCCATGCCGGTCCATATTGGATTACTGGCGATAGTCGCAAGGCTGAAGGAAGATGAACCCGGTGCAACCTGAGACATCTTCCATGCAAAGGTAATGGCGGTAACCGCAATGGGAAGCTCTGTTGACATGAGAATTACCATTTCCCGCTGGGCACCAACCGCAGCGTATGGAGAACCGGAGGCAAATCCCCCGGCGACCATGGCGATGGCAGGTATCATTAAAAGATATACCACCAGTATCAAATCGCCTGAACGGATAAAGTTGTGATCCAATCCTGCAAGATGCATAAAATAGGGTAAAACTATATAAATCAGGAGTACCACCGATGAAGCGAAGGAAAGTAACGGTGATCCCTTGAAAATCCATCCTACTGCATTTTCAGGAACAATTGTCTGTTTCAACATCAGTTTTTTAAGATCCCAATAGGGCTGACGAAGAGGAGGTCCGATACGTGACTGGTAATATGCGGCTCCCTTCCGGTCGATACCCTTCATGAATAAACCGACATAAATGCTCAATACAAATATTGCAAGGCATGCAAAAGTTAATATAATCAGAGACTGCATTTCCCGCTCACCTCCTTGGTTTTTTCTACACTGAGCCGGTGCAGGTCAGCGGATGTAAGTACGAAATTTTTTCCGTTCTTTCGGGTAAAACTCATCCGGTCCGCGCAGGCGATGCAGGGATCAATAGATGCAACTACTATGGGAATATCCGCAATTTCGGCACCATTGAGCATCGGCACCCAGGCGGGAGCGTTCGAATATGTAGGAGCCTTCACCTTTAGCAGGGCGGGACCATCTTTATTATCAAGAAGGTCATAGTGAGCGACCTCTCCCCTTGGTGCTTCATAACGCCCAATCCCTTCTCCCTGAACTTTTTTCAATTTATTGATTATCTTAATTGAATTGGTTTCTGATGCAATCTCGCCTTCGGGCATGTTTTCCAGGCAGAACTCAATAATTTCAATAGACTGTAGAATCTCAAGGGTTCTTACAACTATTCTGTCATAAACATCTCCAACAGGTTCACGTCCGATATCCCTGGGACTCACAGGTTTGAGCCATGTAATATCAGGGTATGCATTAACGGGATAATCGACACGAACATCGCGACTGAGCCCTGAGGCCCTTGCGGTAGGTCCAACGGCACAGAACCTTACTGCATCCACTTCACTCAATATTCCTACACCCTGGCTGCGCATCTGCACGCTTTTATCCCCCATCAGTATTTCACTGACACGGTTGTAAAGTGAGCGATAATAGTCGAGTACTTCATAGATAACCGGAAGCAGTTCTTCCGTAATATCCCGTCTGACACCGCCTATCGTCAGCATGGCGTAGTTTACACGGTTACCCGTAAGAACCTCAAGGAGGTCCATAACCTTTTCACGAATATTCCAGGTATACATCCAGAGGGTATCAAAACCAATCTCATGAGCGGCAACCCCGGCCCAGAGAAGATGTGAATGAAGCCGCTCAAGTTCACCTAGTATTGTCCGGATATATTTTGCCCTTGGGGTAACCTCAACATCTGCTGCCTGTTCTACAGCGAGGCAATATGCCATTGGGTGTGAAACAGAACAGATTCCGCAGACCCTTTCAAGAAGATAAATAACTTCAATAAAGTTTCTGCTGCGTGAAAGCTTTTCAATTCCACGATGGGTATAACCAAAGTCTATATCGGTATTAAGAACCCTCTCACCATCCACTTCAAAGTTGAACTTAACCGGCTCTTTGAAAGCAGGATGAGTAGGACCTACATTTAACGAGTAAGTCTGTTTTGTCTTCATTGACTTCCTCCGGAAATTTCCTCTTTTTCATGAGGATCTTTAAAGTCTTCTCTCAGGGGGAAGTTATCATCCTCAAGGTAATCAGGTGTATAAAGCCGTCTTTCATCAGGTATATCTTCAAACCATACGCCGAGCATTTCTCTTGTTTCCCTCTCCATATAGAGGATACCGGGAATAATATCGGTGATCGTTCGAATCCTGAAGTCGGATTTCGGTATAAATACGGTTATCGTTACGGTGAACTCACGCATGTAACCTGCACCGGAAAACAGTGTAAATGGATAAATAAGTTCCAAACCATCATCATATTCTTTCGATGCCATGGGACAGCAGATATGCGGCTGCCCGTAATTTGTCTTTAAAAACAGTATAGCACGGTGAAAGACTCTTCTGGCCATGGTGACCCAGAGTCCTTTCTGCTTTACATCTTCCATTACACCGGCGCTCTTTTCCATAACACGAACACCGGTTATATCTTCTCCAAAGGCCTCCTTGAGGCGCCTGGCAACTTCTTCAGGTGAATTTTTCATTTTACATTCTCCAATGCTTCCAATTTTTCCCATGCCTTGGCAACACCATAGATAATCGCATCAGGCCGTGGCGGACAGCCGGGAACATAGACATCGACGGGAATGAATGTATCGATGGGTCCCGCCATTGCGTATGAATCCTGAAAAACACCCTTGGTAGCACCACAGCCGCCGATAACCATTACCAGTTTCGGGTCCGGAACCTGTTCATATACGCGCATAACCTGATGACGAATTTTCTCTGTCATTGTTCCGGTCACAAGAAGGATATCAGCATGCCGCGGTGTTCCCACCAGTTTGATTCCAAAGCGTTCTGCATCATACCTGGGAGTCAGGGCAGCCAGTATTTCAATGTCACAGGCATTACAGGAACCCGCATTCAAATGAAAGGCCCAAAGAGACTTTTTAAGATATTTTATTTGATTATTTTTCATTACAGAAATCCTCCGCTAATGAGGAGAAGACATAGCGCCACGATGATGACCATCCATTTTAAATAATTATTCAGGTCTCCATCATGATATTCTATCATTCGGGTATAGAAGCCATTGAGGGCACGCCTGAAACCCCAGTAGAGATTTGAAGACTGTACATTGTAATCTATCTCCTCAACATTACCGGAATTAAAGGGTTTAACCTGCCCTGTATTCTCATTGTAATCCTTTCTGAAGGAAAATTTCCCCCAGAGGAATATCAGAACCATGAAGGCAATTAGGATAATAACCAGTGCCAGGGGGTCCCAGAAAATTCCTGATATATCCAGTGAAAGATAACGATCATTCATGATTGTATCCTCTATCGTATAGTAACCAGCGCAGAAACAGCGGGTTTGACAAGTGTATCAATAATGACCTCAGGAAAGAGGCCCAGTAAAATAACCAGCACACAGAGTATCCCCATTCCTGCTTTCATTCCGAGAGGAAGAGGAGTTTTATCTACTATAAGATCATCTCGCTTTGGCCCAAGAAAGGCACTGTAGAAAACCTTAACAAACGATGCCAGGGTCAATACAGAAACAAACATGGCAATGATTGAAAGGACAGGACTGAACTTATAGACTGATTCATAAATCAATATTTTTGAAGCAAAGCCGTTAAAAGGTGGTATACCTGCAATAGCCATTGCTCCTATTATAAAAGCAACCGTAGTAAATGTATCCCTGTGGGCCAGTCCAATCATTTTATCAAGGTTACGCGTTCCGAATCTACTGACGATAACACCTGAAGTAAAGAAGAGAAGTCCCTTATAGAAGGCGTGATTCATTATGTGGAAAATTCCACCGATCATTGCGACCCGACCAAAGGTTTCAAAGGCAGCCCCTCCATCTTTTGCCGCATAAACTGCAATCCCGACACCGACTCCAAGAAGCATGTATCCCGTTTGACTTACGGCATGAAAGGCCATGAGGCGCTTCACATCATGCTGAACCAGAGCCATGGCCACACCGATAAACATGGAAAGAACACCCAGACCAATTATTATCCAGCCGAGAGTATGGTAGTTTATGGAGATATTACTGATGGGATTACCGTAGAGTGAAAAAATCAACCTGAAAAGTCCGTAGAGACTCGCCTGGCTGGCAGTAACCAGCATTGCAGTGATGGGGGCAGGAGCTTCGGAATATGTATCCGGTACCCACATATGCATGGGAATTGCTCCAGCCTTCATTGCCAGCGGTATAATCATAAATATCATAGCCATCTTATCCAGGAGAGAGTGAATCATCTCATTATGGATATAGTCTATATTGAATGATCCGTACTGTGCATAAGTGAATCCGATTCCCAGGAGAAGAAAACTCGTTGCAATGGCACTGATAAGCATATACTTATACCCTGCATAGGGGGGATGTGCCTTATCAGTATTGTACGCAACCAGTGCTGCACAGGAAATTGATAATACTTCCATAAAAACAAAGAAGTTAAAAAGATCATTTGTAAATTCCAGTCCCAGCATACCCACCATCATGAGCATCAAAAGAATCATATAATAATTCTTTTTATCATCATTCTTTATGTGCTGCAGGGAGTAAAGGAAGGCAGCCAGTGCAACCACTGAAGAAATGATCCCCATGAAAAGTGCAAAACCGTCTATCTTCAGGACTATCCGAATTGGAAAGGAAAGATTTTCAGGATTAACAAGAGTTGGATCTGCAGCACCGACAACATAGTACAATACTTTCCCGTTCAAAGCCACTTCGGGCAGAATGTAGAACAGAAGGAAATTTACTATCAGCAGGACTGCCAGTACCAGCAGGTCCCTCAACTTCGTATTAATACGCCCCGCAATGGGAAGCATGAAGGCAGCAAGAAGAGGAACCGCTATTATTAAAATAGGTATATGCTTAATCATGTTCTTCTACGCCTCTCAGTTTCTGTATATCCAGCGTTTTATTATTTCTATAAGTCAGGATTGCCAGGGTCAGCATGAGAGCGGAGGTGGCAAACCCGATAACAATATTGGTAAGAATCAAAGCCTGCGGGGTGGGAAGCACCATTTTAAGCTTTTCCAACTCCGGCGCCAGCGTAAAAATAGGTGCAGTTCCGCCGGGCCGATAAGCGAGAGTAAGAAAAAACAGATTCAGGCCGCTCTCTACAATATTGAGTGCGATAACAATTTTAATCAGATTTCTTTTGTATAGAAGTGATACAACACCGATAAAAATCAGCAGTACCACCGTTACGTATAAAAAATAATTACTCACTTTCTTTACCTCATTTGCCTAATATTTCTGTTTCTGTTCATCTTCCTTTCGGGAAAGATGGAATAGAGAAATCAGAATAATACTGAGACCAAAGAAGACCTCAACACCGATGGCAAGACTGAGAATTGGCAGTATACCTGCGGAATTTAAATATCCCGGATTCGGACCAAATGCAATTACCCTTCCTAAAAAATCCGGAGAGGCACCTGCCAGGAAATTAAACAGAAAAGATACACCAATTCCCAGGAAACCAAATCCAATAAAAATCGTCAGCCCGAGAGATTCAAAAAATGAGAAAATCTTATAGGTTTTCTGAATATGGTTAGTGATATACGAACTGATAAGAAGCAGGGCTGTACCGGAAGCCATAACTGCCCCCCCCTGGAAACCTCCACCGGGTGAAAGGTGACCGTGAACTACCAGATAAAATCCGAAGGCAAGAATCATCGGATACATAAAATATGCTCCGTTCGAAACAATTCTTGTCATGTTTATTGGGAATCCTGTCTTCTCATCCCGAAGGCTGAGTACAGGTTTTTTCTTCTTCAATGCAGAAAATAAAAGCATGTATATACTGGAAACAACCAGAAAAAGAACTGTTGCTTCACCAAGAGTATCAAATGCACGGTAATCAAAAACAACACTGGCAACAATATTATTCGATCCGGTTTCTCTCTGACCGTTTCTTAAAAAATAGTCATCCATGGTGTTTACATTTTTAGTATCAGTCTTCAACTCGCTTCGAGCTTCAAAAACCTGCGTATTTCCGAGGGGTTCTCCAACAGGATGAAGTCGACTGATGCCTACAAACAAAAATCCTGCGATGAGAAAAAGAGAAAGAAAACTTAAAACTGATCCAACCTTCATTCTTCTCTCCTCCTTGTCAATCTGATGGCAATAACAAAAATACATATGGTAAGTGCAGCACCGATAGCCGCTTCCGCGATGGCTACATCAGGTGCATCAAGATTAAAAAATATCACGGTAAGCACGAGACTCATTACTGAATAACTAACAACACTGGCAAGGAGATCTCTG
This sequence comes from uncultured Spirochaetota bacterium, assembly GCA_942491575.1. Lineage (GTDB taxonomy): Bacteria > Spirochaetota > UBA4802 > UBA4802 > UBA5550 > CAZHNW01. The sequence continues at coordinate 2,173,008 of CALOBT010000031.1, read as the reverse complement.
AAGTAAATGCTGAGCAGGGCCGTCACAATAACGACCAGGCAGAGTATAATAAAAATTACCGCTGTAATCATTGGCTACCCTCCTCTTTTTCCCCGGTTTCCTTGACTGTTTTTGCAGTCTTACTGCTTCTTTTTTGACCGGGAAATTGATTTATCTTAACTCCATAGGGACGAACACCGGAAATCATTGAGGCCCGTGCAATTGCATGTGCACTGATGGGATTAGTAAAAATAATAACCAGCAGGGCAAGTATGGCATGAATTACTATTACGATACTCGATTTATCCATATGGACAAGGTTGTTTGTAATAACCCCCCCAACAATAAAAATACTGCCGAAGGTTGTTGTTTTGGTTGCTGCATGAAGTCTGGTATAAATATCAGGAAACCTCATTAATCCGACAACACTCATTGAACTGATAAACAGTCCAAATCCTATTAAAGCGTAGACAAGTGTATCCATATTATCTTCTCTCCTCTCTGAGATATCTGGCAATATACAGGGTTCCGATAAATGAGATAAAACCGTAAACAATGCCGATATCAATATAGAGTGCTTTTCTTGTATAAGCCCCAAGTACTATCATAAGGGCAATTACCATGGTATTAATGGTATCCAGAGCTACAATACGTTCAGGTACGTTCTTGCTGAATGCAATTCGGACTACCATAATCAGTATCAGGCTGCTTATAATCAGGGCTGAGACAATCAGAAACTGTTGCATAATGGTTTCCTTTTTAACCGAAAATATTCTTCATCCAGAAATAAGAAAAGGTTGAAACATCATTGGGAGTCGCTGCTTCATCCTCACCTTTATCCCATTGAAGACAATGAATGTAGAGATCATGAGTATCTTCATCAACGGCTAACGTCAATGTTCCGGGAGATAGAGTAATCGAATTTGCGAGGAAATAAGTACCCGTCTCAGTTTTAAGTCCGGTTTCGACTTTAACAATAGCCGGATTAATGCGACCTGTAATAATCCGATAAAGAACTTCAAAATTTGCGATAAGAAGTGAAAGGAAGAAAGGACCAATCATGTAGATAGAGGCAAAAAACCACTTAATGGGATTTCCAATCTCTTTCTCTACAGATTTTGGAACGATTTTAGCGCTTACAAAGCCTACAAACATACTGATAAAGGGGCCAATGACCAGTTCTTCAATAGACCATAAAAATAGAACATCACCGGACCCGGCAGTAAGGGCCAGATAAATCACCAAACTGATTGAAGCACAAAAAATAAATCTCATAACCCAATTCCTCGTTTTTTTATTTTTGCCGGAATTTTTATTTTCCAGTAATTTAGCTTTTTCTAATATAGACGGTCAGTCTACATTAGTTCCGGAAAAGATATCTAATAAATGATAATAAAAAAATAATTGCAATAGGCACGAATACTTTTTGCCAGTAGGGGATAGCCTATTTTTACTATAGGGATTTCCCCCCAGGGGGAATTATTTAAAATTCCCTGATGCCGGAAATAATCTTCGATTATTTTTTTGAAAAAGCCAGGTAATGCTTAATTACATATTATGATATACACATTTATCAAAAAATGTCAACTCCTGTCATGTTCATTTACAGACATTCTCAGAAATTGCATCCCAGTAGAAGGAAAGTTTTTCTCGAAGGAATAAAGTAGTTGCAAATCTTTATGTTTTTGCTTAAATAACTCTTAATGATCAGAAATGATTTGACAATATTTTAAAAATCATTTCAGTGACCCACCTAGGGTTTTTAGAGGGTTAATAGCAAATGAATAAATACAATAAATTTCTCGTCTCTTTTATGGAATCCAAGGCTGATAATCTGGAAGAGATGTACACCATACCAAAAGATTGGTATTTTCAGGAAGGTGACCGTGAAGAACTGATGTCATGGTCTGAAAAAGATGCAAAAAAATACTGGGAACAAATAGAAAAAAGAATTTCCAAACACCAGGCGTCAGGTCTTAATTACGAACTTTGCCCCTTCTGCTACAAAAATGACTATAATCATGCCATTACCGTCTCCAAAAGGCATAATCCTTCATGCATGAAATGCGGATACGGAAAAAGGCACGGCATCTGCACTAAAATATTCAACACCGGTGAAGAGAAAAGTCAGTTTCAAAAAATTCTGCAGACACTGAAGGATGAAGGAATAAACGTATATAAAACCTTTTCCAATGGACACTACAAGGCATTAGTTGAAAAATTGAAGTCTGAAATTAAATAGCATCAACAAGGGGCTTTGAAAAATCAGGCGGGAATTAAAATTTGATATTTTCTGCAAAATTGTTGAGTGGATGTAATTTTAAAAAAATCATTCAACTTTGCAGTATCAAAAAGACGTCTGATTTCTTTATTTAATTCGATAAAGACCAGCTCAATATTCTGTTCCATTGCGAAATTCAGAAACCTGACAAGTGTACCTACCGCAGCAGAATCAATGCTGCTGAGTTGGCTGCAATTGATCGCAATAATCCCAGGCCTCTTTTCAACTTCCATGTTCCAAATGTCATTTATATACTGAATTGAATCAGTAAAAAATTTACCACTGACATTTAAAACTGTTATCGATCCGTATGTATTAACATCAACTGATACCACTTTAATCTCCTGAAGTACTAGCTATATTATCGGCCAAAAGAAAAAAATATTTATCAAAGAGTTAATTCCAGTCTGAAATCAGGGGAATAAATTTTCAGAATTTGCTTTTTCACTCCTGACGTGTCACGAAAGAGATTACTGGTAATAATTATGACTATTTTTTTTGATTTGTCAATTATTTTTACAGTATACAAAATTAATTCAATAATGTAATAAACCTGGCCCGTCAGTTTATTTTCTTGACAACTTTTTTTGGAGGAAGTAATAAACTGATGTTCATCAGATCATCTGTCTCAGTAAACTTATGAAAAAAATATTATTACTTACACTTCTCCTTCTCCCCTTTATCGCCTGTGGAAACGATGAGGAAATATATACACTTTCAAACTGGGAGGTTCTTTTCAATGAGAACCCTTCTCTCAAGAAAGTTGAATCAAATACGGGTTGGAGATCGATAAAACTCCCAAATGTTTTTCACCTTCCTGCCACTGAAAATTCAGATTATCAACACCTCTGGCTGAGGAATAATTTCGTCGTTACTTCACCGGAAAAGTATTACGGCGTCTGCCTTGGGAGAGTCTTTTATTCAGATACGGTCTATCTCAATGGCACTAAAATAGGCAATCATAATTTTGATGAAGTCAGCATGCTGCCGCGCAGAAGAAACTATACCATTCCTCCCGGCTTACTTAAGAAGGGCGACAATCAATTATATATTTATATAGGAACCTTCGGATTTGAACAGGCTGGTATAACATCAGATATTGCTTTAAAACCAAAAAGCAGTTTCCATTTCACCAGGCTCCTCAGTGATTTTGTTTATATCCATTTGCCCCTGGAAATACTCTTATTTTCAATAATCAGTTTCGGTATTCTGATAATTCTCTTCGTATGGAATCCAGGCGACCGTCTTTATCTCTATTCTTCATTCGCTGTACTCATCTATGCCGTTTTGCTCGCCTCCATGTTTTTAACTTTCAGGGATGTATCACCGCGTTTTATTCAGTTCATTCACTGGTCCTCCCTGCAGTATTTTTCCATTGCCCTTATACTTATCATCCAGTCACTCTACGGAATTTACGTAAAAAAAACCAACCTGAGGTATATTTCATTTCTTGCTGGTATTATTCTGATTATTCTATATATCAGTCTCTTCTCAAAAACCCAGATGATAAAACATCATAATATCATTTCCCTGCTGGCTATGGCTACTATCATAATAATGACCCCTGTCTATTTCAGAACAATAATGATGCTCAACAGGTTAAAACCGGATAAATTTAAACTAATAATACTTTCTCTTATATCCGCGGCAGGTCTAGCAGTTGCGGCCATTGAGGTTTACTATTACATGATCGGAGGACGTCTCACCCTGCTGCTCGTTACTTTCTGCTCTCCCTTTTTCCTGCTGATATTTTCCATGATATTTGCACGTGAGCGGATGAAAATAAGACTGGAACTTAAAGCCATATACAGTGTTTTGAAAAAAAACTCACCTGGGGGAAACAATGGATTAATAGCTGATTCGACCGACAGCAGTGAAACACTGATAAATGAGATTTCCAGGGGAAAGCTTGACCAGGTAGTTAAATTTATTGAATCAAACTACACCTCCGATCTCTCCCGGGAGGGCCTGGCTGCAGCTGTAGGAATGAATCCAAACTATATGAGCGGCCTGTTTAAAACATACACCGGATCTAAAATAAATGAATACATTAACACCCTTCGTATTGAAGATGCCTCTAAGCGCCTGGAAGATAGAAATACAAAAATAATAGAAGTTGCCTATGCAGTAGGTTTTGAGAGTCTCAGCACCTTTAATCGCGTATTCAAGAAACAGGTTGGAAAAACCCCCAGTGAATACAGGGAAAATATTTAAATATCCATCGGCAATAATTATAAAAACTTATCATTTACTCATCTGTAAAATTAACCATCATTAAAAACACTGAACTGTACTCACGAATAGAAAAGCCAAATAATAACTGTTAAATTGCAGGCTTTGAAGATATCGAATCCGGAATAATTACCGATACGATATTAATTCATTCCTCATTAAAAGCAGTCCTTCCGGTCCCGACCGGGGGGGCTGCTCCTGTCTTATTTTTCTTGACATGTTTCCTTAAAAAAGTTGATTATAATAAATCAATTTTAATTAATTCAATACGACTATAAGCCCTTCCTGAAGGTAACAGTATCTAATGAGAAAATTTTTCTTCATATGCGCCTTTTTCGTCACTGCTTCAGGTCTGGCAGGCAAAAATCTCTCAGATTCGTGGAAATTCGATCTTACAGGAAACTGGAAGATGATGCGCGGCAACAACTCCCTCTATTCCCGGGTCGACTTTGACGATTCATCGTGGCCGAAGATTAAACTTCCTTCAAAACACCTGATGCCTTCAGACACGGCAAAACTCTTCGGCAAAGAAATAAATAACAGTATTGATCCCCATAAAGGATATGTCTGGTACAGAAAGACAATTGAAATAAACACCCTCCCCCCGGAAGACTGTTCCCTTCAAATTCAGGAAATCATGAATGCCGACCGGGTCTATATCAACGGCATTCGAATAGGAAGCAGCGGCCGTTTCCCGCCGAATTTCAGATCGGCCTGGAGTAAGTTTCGAAGTTATCCGATACCCAACCTCATGCTTCGCAAAGGGAAAAACACGATAGCAATCCAGGTTTACTATAATTCTGAAGCCTGGATTATGGGACCGATGAAGTTAACGGATGCCCGCAGCGGGAAAACAAATAAGCTTATCATGGATATGCTGCTTAATTATACCATGCAGGGATTTACCTTTCTGCTTTTTCCTATTTCCGTTTTTTTCTTTTTGCTGTTTCTTCGCCGTAAAAATGAATTAAGTTATCTCTTCTTTGCAATATGCACCCTTATGCTGTCCGTGCTGATCTCCCTCCAGTATATCGAAAATTTATATTTTGACATACCGGTTTCTTCAAATGATATCTTTAAAATAACTCAAACGGGTATGATATGGTTTCCCCCATTTCTGGCCCTTTTCTTCAGAAGCTATGTATTTGAGAGGATAAGCTGGAAAAGAATAATTGTCTACTCTACTCCATCCCTTATTTTCTGGATACTGATGATATCTGCCGCCGAAAGGCATCAGATCCTTATGTGGCGTAACTACTTTCTTCTACTGATTCCCTTCTTTTCTTTTGATATTATTTATGTTTCATTCAGCCAGCTGCTGAAAAAAAACAGGCGGGGTTCCCTCATTTTCATCGGCATGCTGCCGATAATTCTCCTAGGTTTTCATGATGTACTTGCCTTCTCTCTGCATGTCATCGACAGCGGGGTGGCCCTCTTTGTTTACGGCATACCTATCCTGTTGCTGATTGTCGCCCTACACCTGGTAAACCGTTTTGTCACAAGCCTTAACAAGTCAGAAGAGCTAAACCTTTCCCTTCAAAAAAGCCTTATAGAGAAGGAACGTCTCATTTCTCTGGAACGTGAGCTCTTAGTTGCCCGGGGGCTGCAATTGTCATCAGTCCCCAAGAAATTGCCGAACCTGAGTGCATTCAACACTGCTGTAAAATTTGAACCGATGGAAAAAATCGGAGGGGACTTCTATAACTTTGCTGAATTAGATGACAACAGAATGGGAGTTCTCCTGTCAGATGTTTCGGGACATGGTATTCCCGCAGCACTTATAGCAGCAATGGTGCAGGTTTCATTTAATGTGCTGCAACACCTTGTTCAGTCACCTTCAAAACTTCTGATTGAGATGAACAATATCCTGTACAAACTAATTAAAAATAATTTTCTCACTGCATCATATGCCCTTCTTGACATGACCACCTCCAGCATTACCTTTTCCCGTGCAGGACATGAGCCACTTCTGATATACAGAAAGGCTGAAGACAGGATTGAAGAGATCCTTCCGAGGGGAAGAGCCATTGGACTCTCGGAAGAACTTCCAATAGAAGAGGCTGTTACTTCCATCAACAGGGGAGACAGGGTCATCCTGTATACGGACTGTATTACCGAAGCATTCAGTCCCGACAGAAAAATGTACGGCATGGATAATTTTAAAAATTTCATCAGGAGCAACAATCGCCTTTCGCCATCTCAATTCTGTGATTCTATATACGAAAAAATACAGGAGTGGGTTGGCACCGGAGAAAAACTCAGTGACGATTTCACCCTCGTCATAGTCGATATTCAGTAACCGACAACCATTCAATCAAAACCAGGTAATCTTACATGGAAAACGGAACAACACTTGCAGACGGCGAAAAGGGAGCAATACTCCAGGCAGACAGAAAAACATACGCGGTTGTCCCCCATATTTCCTGCGGGGTAGTTTCCCCTTCCCTGCTCAGAAAGTTTGCAGAGGTGGCGGAAAAATACAATGCGGAAATGAAATTAACCAGCGCATGCCGGATTGCGATTTTAGGATTATCGGAAAAGGAAGTTGATCTCGTCTGGCAGGAACTCGGCATGTCACCCGGTTATGCAACGGGGAACCGGGTACAGAGCGTCAAGGTATGCCCGGGAACCACGTGGTGTAAACGGGGAGTTCAGGACAGCATGTCAATTGCCCATAAACTTGACACTGAACATATCGGCAGGGAAATGCCGGGGAAGGTAAAAATCGGTGTTGCGGGCTGCCCTAACCAGTGCTCCGAGGTGAGCATAAAGGATATCGGCCTTGTTGGATTTAAGTCGGGCTGGAGGCTCTACGCCGGGGGAGCCGGCGGCGTAAAACCGAGACTGGCCCTCCCCCTCGCCGAAAATCTCGGTGATGAGGAGGCCCTGATAATTATTCAAAAAATACTGACCATCTACTCTGCCTCTGCACGAAAATTTCAGCGTATTGGTCATTTCATTGAAAAGACTGGTGTTGAAGAATTCAAAGAACATATCTTCGCGAACTGAGACAGAGACTATATTCCCTGCGACAATATTATCCTTCCCACTGCCGGCTTCCCCTGGAATAAAATAAATCCGCAGAAGTCAGAATACTCTTTCTCCTGCGTTATCCAATCATGGGATCTCCACATTGAAAAAAATGAATTATATTCCGTTTACACCGGCAAATTAAGATAATCGACTCTCGAAATTGCCTTGCTAATCTGAAAATTTTCAAATATAATAAGGGAATAGTATTATCATGGGCAAAGCCTATGGCACTAACGGGCAATGAATAATTTCATTCATCAATATAATCATGTCTCATGTTAGAAAACAGCAATGAAGGCAAAAAAGACTATAACAGTAATTATTTTTATCTTTGTGATTTTTGTTTGCATCGAAGGGTGCAAAAATGACACAACGGATCCGCTTACGAAGAAAGAAAGAGCATGGCTCCGGGAACGTGATGGAAAAATCAGGCTGGGCCCGGACCCGGATTATCCCCCCATCGATTTTTTTGATGAATCTGGAAATTATAAAGGTCTTACAGCGGATTATGTAAGACTGATTGAAAAAAGATTGGGATTCAAATTTCAAATTGTACGAATTGATACATGGAACGCTCTACTTAAAAGCGCCAAAAAAAAAGAAGTCGATGTAATAGGAGCTCTAAAGAGAACTTCTGATCGGGACAAATACCTTCTTTTCACTAAACCTTTTATAAATATTCCGAATGTAATCGTTACAAGCAAAAAATTTCCTAAATCGATTTCCATTAAAGATCTGCGCAATAAAAAAGTCACTATGGTTGAGGGATACGCGGTACTTGAAATAATCAGGAGGAAATATCCATGGCTTGATATTGAACCATGTAAAAATGATCTCGATGGCCTGATGAAGGTCTCCTTTAACGAAAGTGATGCAACAATTATTGATTTGCCAGTAGCTTCCTACTTGATTGAAAAAAAGGGTATAGGAAACCTTCGCGTTGCGGGTTACACTGACATCGTTATTGATCTGGGTTTTGCTTCACGGAAAGATCTCCCAATTCTCAATACTATTATGGATAAAGGGCTTGCTCTTATAAGCCAAAAGGAAAGAGATTCAATTTATAATAAATGGATACACCTGAAAATAAAACCATTTTATAAAACCAGAGAATTCTGGATGATTTCATCGGGATTGTTTGGTACAGCATGCTTTATAATTTCATTAATCCTTTTATGGAACAGGACACTCAAAAAAACGGTTAAAATACGTACAGCAGAACTTGCACAAACTAATCAAGAACTTATCCATGAAATCTCGGAACGCAGGCAGGCGGAAGAAGAACTTCACCACCTGCGCAATTACCTCTCAAATATTATTGATTCCATGCCGTCTGTACTGGTTGGGGTGAATGACAGCTGTAAAGTGACCCTGTGGAACAAAACAGCAGAATTAACCACGGGGATCCCTGCAGAAGCAGTAAAGGGAGAATTACTTTCCGAAGTGTTTCCACAGATGGCTTCTGAGATGGAAGAAATTATTGAAAGCGTCCGGACCGGAAAGATAAAACATGACCAGAAAAAACCACGATCATCTGAAAATAGAACCCGATACGAAGACATAACCATCTATCCCCTTATCGCCAATGGTGTGGAGGGAGCGGTTATCCGAATAGATGATGTCACGAAAGAATATGAGTTGGAACAGCAACTTAATCATAGCCGGAAAATGGATGCCATTGGTCAGCTCGCAGGAGGTGTTGCCCACGACTTCAATAATATGCTTGGGGGGATAATGAGTGCCGCCCAGCTACTCAAACTGCCCAAAATGAAACTTGACGAGAATGGGATAAAGTATGTTGATATGATTCTTCAGGCATCTTCAAGGGCAGCAGACCTTACGGCAAAACTCCTGGCATTTGGTCGAAAAGGGAAAATTGCATCAACAGCTCTCAACATCCATAATACCATAGAGGATGCAATAGCAATTCTTAACAGGACAATCGATAAAAAAGTAAGAATTTCGCACAAGAAGAATGCTAAGAACTCAATGGTAGTCGGAGACAGTTCTGGACTTCAAAACGCACTGATGAATTTAGGAATCAATGCCAGTCACGCCATGCCGAATGGCGGGGAAATTTATTTAGAAACAAGTAATATCCTTCTAAATAAAACCTATTGTGATGCAAGCCCATTTAAAATTGAACCCGGCGAATATATTGAAATTACAATAAGGGACACAGGTTGTGGTATTCCCCTGGAAAACATCAGGAAAATATTCGAGCCATTTTATACCACGAAGGGACCGGGAGAAGGAACCGGTCTGGGTCTGGCCGCTGTTTATGGAACAATCAAGGATCATCACGGCGCCATTAATGTATACAGCGAAGTTGGAACTGGCACTGCATTTCATATCTACCTCCCCTGTTCGGAGGGAAGTATTGAAGAGGAACAGATCAAGACGGAAGTTTTATCCGGAACAGGAAAAATCCTCTTAGTAGATGATGAAGAAATCATTCGAATTACCGGGAAACAGATGCTGGAAGAAATGGGATACACGGTGCTCCTGGCAGAAAATGGCCGGGAGGCTGTAGATTTATTCCTGAAACTTTATTCAGAAATTGACCTTGTCATCATGGATATGATTATGCCAGAGATGAATGGGCGTGAGGCTTTTTCCAAGCTGAAGGAAATTGATAAAAACTGCAAAGTTGCATTCTCATCAGGTTTCCCAAAATATGACAGCCTGACTGAATTGAGAGAATCCGGACTGGTTGGTTTTATCCAGAAGCCATATAGAGATTATGAGTTGAGTGGATTACTTGCGGAGGCATTAGAGGTTTCAAAGTGAAAAAACTGGATACATGGTAACGTTGACCGTATTCATCAAAAATTTGGATACTTTTATGAGGTTATAATGAAAGAATCTGATCTCGTTCAACTTCAGGTGAAGCATTGCATCACATCAATAGAAATGAATATAACTCGCTGCTATGATGCACTCCATGAACTTGAACGACTTACCCTCGTACTATTTGAAAAGATACAAGTTAATCAGAAAAACATAGATGACTGGTTATCAAAGGAGGGTTTCGGGATTGATGAAGATGGTTTTTTTCTTTGCCTGCCACTGCAAAAACAATTCAGGAATGGAAAAGCACCAAAAAATTCGATCAGTTATTCATGGAATCCTGGCCTCAGAGACCACCCTGATGCCAGATTCAGGATGTATTGTTTGAAAAATATTGGCTCCTACTTACAGGAAATACACTCTCATCTGCCTGATACAGTATGGATTTATTATCAGGATATAACAAATACTGCTGTGGAATTTCCGTATATTGATCAAAAAACTGCCATCACACCTGATTTTGACTGGTCTACGTATCATACTTATTTATCCGTTGAACCAGGCAATAATCCTGAACGCAAAATACGATGGACATCCCCCACTATTGACTATGCCGGAGAGGGGCTTATCCTTTCAGTTTCTATCCCTGTTTATCAGAAAGACAATTTTATCGGCCTGTGGAGTATCGATATTCCAATTCAAAACCTGCACAAGGACTATGTTTCTGAAACATACATCAACAATCAAAAAAACTTTATACTGAACTATGAGGGAGATATTATAGTACATCCTGATACATATACGGAATCAATTCAAAAAAAGGGAAGTATTTATCAGGAAAAAATCAATTCCCTCGGCGGAAACTTCGCGAATATCAATCTCAAGAACATCATCAAAAAAGATTTTGGAAACCTGATATTGAAAGACAATCAAGACTGCGAACTTGCCGTATATTATGGAAATATAAAAAAAATCGGCTGGATATTTTTTGCAACATTCCCTAAATCCAGTTTATCAGATGCTGTTAATCTGCCAATTCAGGAGGCAATTGCAAATGCCCTGCAGACTCAGAAAGAAGAACATTTAAAATCTATAGAAACTCTGGCAAAAAGCGAAAATCACTATCGTACACTGGTGGCGAACATACCGGGAGCAGCATATCGATGCGCTTTCGACGAAAACTGGACAATGGAGTTTATCAGTAATAAAATAGAAAAACTCAGCGGATATTCTGCGGCTGAATTTCTCTATAATTCCGTCAGATCATTTAACTCAATAATCCATCCTGATGATCGGCAATTGCTAAGGGATATTGTTGCAGAAGGAGTCAGCAAAAGGGAGTCATTCACCGCGGAATATCGAATTATTCGAATTGACGGAGAAGTGCGATGGATTTTTGAAAAGGGACAGGGAGTGTTTGATTCAGAAGGCCTGCTACTGTACCTGGATGGTGTATTACTTGATGTAACAACACGTAAACAAACACAATCAACGCTAAAAACCTTCATGGACTCTGCTACAGATGCGTTTACAATATGGGATGCAAACCTGAATCTCATCGAAATGAATTTGACTGCTGAAAGCTATCTCCCTGCGGGAGTTAAAAAGAAGAATATAATTGGAGTTAATATAGTCAAGCTTATACCGGATATACAAAAATCCGGCCATTATGAAAAATATCTCAATATAATTAAAACCGGAGAACCGTGCAGTTACGAAACTCATACCCTTGCCCCAAAGTATGGCCTTAAAACACTTAACATCCGTGCCTTCAAAGTTGGCAATGGCCTCGGAATTATAACTACGGATATATCTGATCGCAAAGAGGCAGAAAATGAGCTGCAAAAAAAAGATTATATCATTCATTCAGCCTCAAGTATTATTGCGACAGCCGGCCTTGATGGTATTATGACATATGTAAATCCTGCTTTTTTAAAAACTTTTGATTTTAATAATTCGGATGAAGTGCTGGGCCGTCCGTTTACTGAATTTTGGATGGTTAACGATAAATTTGATGAAATTATGAATGCCCTTCGTGGAGAAGAAAAAAAATGGAGCGGGGAAATGCAGGGAAGAAGAAACGATGGGTCACTATTCGATTTGCACATTTCTGCCGCTACTGTTCTGGATAAATACAACACTCCGATTGGCCTCATGTCTACTTCAGTCGATATTACAGAACGAAAGAGAAATGAACAGGAATTGCACAGACAGCAATATCTAAATGATATTCTATTAAATTCATTGCCACACCCTGTAATGATTATTTCTTCTGACAGGAAAGTACTGGCTTTAAATAAAGTAGCAGAAGAGTTTGGAGTCACAACAGGCTCTTACTGCTGGGAAGAATTTGGAAAATGCCTGTTCATCCCGAAGGAAAACCTGAAAGAATATAAATTAACTTCCCGGGTACCCCTAAAAACACATTGCAGTTTCTGTCTTGCCGATGAATGCCTGATAAATCAAAATGCACAGAATGATCCCAAAGTTCATGCTTTTGATAAAATCTGGGACACCTACTGGATAGCGATAAATGAGGAAATGTTTCTCCATTATGCGATAGATATCACGGAAAGAAAACAGACAGAAGAGAAAATAAGGGAAAGTGAGGAAAAATACAGGGCCCTTATTGAAAATCTTTCAGAAATGATATATATCATGGATAAAAATTGCATCATTCTCTGGAGCAGTCCTGCGGTAAAACAGTATGGGATTGACCCTAACGATATAGTTGGCAAAGATTGCAGGATTTTTATACATCCCGATGATATAGAAAATGTTATTGAGGCTCTTGATCACTGCACCGCCCATCCAGGAGAACCCGTTATCCTCGAGGGAATCAGAGCAATAGTAAAAAATGACAAAATTGTATACATAGATGATACCTTCATATATTTGCCTGATACTCCCGGAATCAACGGCATTATCGCCACATGTCACGATATCACGGAAAAAAAACATGCAGAGGATGAAATCCGGGACAAAGAACACCGTTACAGCACACTCGTAGAAAATACTGATGACCTGATAACACGAGTTGACATGGAAGGCAATCTCCTCTTTGTTAATTCATCGTCCCTGAAATACTGGGGACTCACCCCCGAAAAGTGCGTTGGACTCAAGGCATTTGATTTCATTTATCCTGAAGACAGAGAAGACACGATATCAGCTTTCCAGAGATGGCGGGAAAACGGAGCTACCACATTCAATTTCGAGAACAGGCAAATCCATCAAAATGGTACATACCGCAACATGCTGTGGGCAGTTGCCCCCTCTCTGGACATTCACGGTAAAATCATTGAGTTCACCAGCATTGCCCGCGATATCACCGATCGCAAAAAGGCTGAAAAAGCCTTAAATGAGTCAGAGGCCCGTTACCGTACACTTGTCGAAAATGCCCCTGAAGCAATTGTTGTGCTGGACGCAGATACAGCCGTTTTTTTAGATGCAAACAGGAATGCGGAACTTCTCTTTGGGCTATCTAAAGAAGAACTGCTGAAAAGTAATCCTGCAGAAATAAGTCCGCCAAATCAACCTGATGGCCGTACCTCCCGGGAAGCTGCCATAGGATTCATTTCAGAAGCAAAAAAAGGCAAAAGTGTAACTTTTGAATGGACTCATATAAATAAAAAAGAAGACAGGATAATTCTCTGTGAAGTTCGTCTTGTTCGGCTCCCTTCATCTGAACGGAAACTTATACGGGGCAGCGTTATAGACATCACTGAACGTAAAAAAGTTGAGAATGAACTTAAACGTTATCGGGAACATCTGGTTGAATTAGTTGAAGAGAGAACACTCGAACTGGAAAAAGAAAAAGAAAAGGCTGAAATTGCTGCGAAAACAAAAAGCGAATTCCTTGCCAACATGAGCCATGAACTGCGCACTCCTTTAAATGCGGTTATCGGTTTCAGTGAACTTTTATCAACAATGATGGAAGACAGTAAAGAACAAAGTTATGTTCAATCTATTAAAGTCGCTGGCAGAAGCCTTCTTACTCTTATAAATGACATCCTTGATCTTTCAAAAGTTGAAGCGGACATGTTTGAAATCAAACCGGACACGGTTAATATAAAAAAACTTATTCATGATATTGAACAAATCTTTAAAACCAGAACAACTGAAGCGGGAATAGCATTCCTTGTTGAAATAGAAAAAGATGTTCCGGAAGTTCTTATACTTGATGAAATAAGAATACGGCAGGTCCTGTTAAACCTTGTGGGGAACGCGGAGAAATTCACTAAAAAAGGATTTATTAAAATAGGTGTAAAAACATTAAAAATTGATGAGGAAGAGAGTAAAATTGACCTGGTCATTTCAGTGGAAGACAGCGGAATTGGAATCTCACCGGAAAATATTGGAAGTATTTTTGAATCATTCAAGCAGCATGATAGACTAAACAAGAGTAAATTTGGTGGTACCGGACTGGGCCTCTCCATCAGCAAAAAACTGATTACTGCAATGGGGGGAGAGATTGCAGTAAGGAGTACCCCCGGCAAGGGAAGTACCTTTGAAATAACAATAAGAAATATCCAGGTTGCGGCAGATGACGGCCAGATGATAAAACCTTCTGAATCCTATAATATTGATAATGTCAGTTTTGAGGAAGCAACAATTCTGGTAGTTGATGACATTAAATCAAATCGGGATATGATACGGGCGATGCTGATGGAGATAGGTTTTAAAGTGGAAGTGGCAGAAAATGGCGAAATAGCTCTTAACATGGTTTCCATGAACCGCCCCGATCTCATTTTCATGGACATCAGGATGCCTGTACTGGATGGAATTGCAGCGGCAAAAAAATTAAAGGAAAATCCCGAGACTGAAACTATCCCTGTAATAGCCTTAACTGCTTCTGTCAGCAGCAAAGATGAGATGCTTAAAAATGGCTTCGATGGTTTCATATGTAAACCCTTCAATATAGAAGATTTATTCTCATTATTATCAAAATTTTACAAGCCCAAAACAATTGAAACGCCGGAGACAGCTCCCGACTATGAAATTTCAATCGATTTTGCCGATATAGAAAAGCCTGCCAAATTGATGATGCTTTTAAACAATGAAATTTTACCAGCCTGCCAATCCCTGAAGGACGTCATGATTATGGGAAGGATTACAGATTTTGGTAAAGAGATTCTCACTATTTCAGAACAGCATAATGTCTATTATCTACAAAATTTAGGTGAAAAAATAATTACTTATGCTGATAATTTTGATACTGTTGCAATAGAGAATGAACTTAAGGGATTAGTTAATGAAATCGAAAAATTAAACTCGCTATGGGAGAAATTCAATGAGCAAAAAAAATAGACTTATCCTGATAGTAGATGACAATCCTGAAAACAGAAAAGTATTGGGCAGCCTCCTGGTGGAGCATGGTTATGAAGTGGGAGCATCTTCCGATGGTCCCAAAGCCCTTGAATTTATTAAAAAGGAAAGACCGGATTTAATTCTTCTGGATGTAATGATGCCAGGCATGGATGGCTTTGAGGTATGCGGAAAATTAAAATTAAACAATGAAACGAAGCACATTCCGGTTATTTTTCTCACCGCCCGAACAAGTACGGAGGATATTATAAAGGGATTCCATGCAGGTGGGGTTGATTATGTATCGAAGCCCTTTAACAGTGAAGAACTTATTGCCAGGGTGAATACACATATTGAACTGAAAATGCTAAAGGGATTTCTGCCCATCTGTTCATCATGTAAAAGCATCCGTGATGATAAAGGATACTGGCAATCGATTGAAGAATATATGAGTAATAATTCCGAGGTGATCCTGTCACATGGACTTTGCGTTAAATGCGCGGATAAACTCTACGGTGATAAGGAATGGTATAAAAATGGTAAAACCAAAAGAGAGAATCCCCCTCCCTCATGATCGTCCTGATTTGAGATATGTGAGCCAAACTGAAAGGTTAGAAAAATAGAAGCAATACAGGCGGCGGACACCGCCTGTATCTATATCGAATTTATTTGTTTATATGTTCCAGAACAATTTTTAACATTCTACGAACCGGCTCAGCGGCACCCCAGAGGAGCTGATCCCCAACGGTGAAACAGGTAAGGTATTCCGGTCCAAGATTCATTTTTCTGATTCTTCCTACCGGAATAGAAAGAGTACCGGTAATTTTTGCAGGTGTAAGTTCACTGAGGGTGACTTCCTTCTCATTGGGAATTACCTTTACCCAGTCATTGGCTCCCGCTAGGATTTTTTCAACTTCCTCTATCGAAATGTCTTTCTTTAATTTAACTGTCATTGCCTGGCTGTGGCAGCGCATTGATCCGATACGCACGCAGATACCGTCAATGGGAATGGGATTATCTTCCCGACCGAGAATTTTATTGGTCTCGGAAACCCCCTTCCATTCTTCGCGTGTCTGGCCGTTTTCCATTTTACTGTCAATCCAGGGGATGAGACTCGCCGCCAGGGGTGCGCCGAAATTAACCGAGGGAAAACTTCCGTCACGAACTGTCTCCGTAACATTACGGTCGAGATCAAGTATTGCCGCAGAGGGATTTTCCAGGAGGGATTCAGCCTTCTCTCCGATTATCTTCATCTGAGAGACAAGTTCCTTCATGTTTTTTGCACCGGCGCCGGAAGCGGCCTGGTAGGTCATTGAGGTGACCCACTCAACGAGGTCATTTTGAAAGAGTCCACCGAGGGCCATCAGCATAAGAGATACGGTACAATTTCCACCGATGTAATTTTTAACTCCGTTGGCAAGTCCCTTATCTATTACATCCCTGTTCACGGGATCGAGGACAATGATGCTGTCATCTTCCATTCTCAGTTTTGAGGCGGCATCAATCCAGTATCCATCCCAGCCGGTATTTCGCAGTTCGCCGTAAACCTTTCCGGTGTAGTCCCCGCCCTGGCAGGTAACAATTATATCCATTTCTTTCAGTGTATCAATATCATAAGCATCGGCAAGTGGAGGCAAATCCATGCCGACATCAGGGGCCTTCTGGCCCACCTGGGAGGTGGTAAAGAACAGGGCCTCAAATCCCTGGAAATCCTTTTCTTCCTTCATTCGATCCATAAGCACGGAACCGACCATTCCACGCCATCCGACAAATCCAACTTTCATCATTTTTCTATCCCTGTTGTGAAATTATTATATTCATATTAAAAATAAAAATTTTTGCTGTATTATCTGAAAATTCTGATAAATTGAACCAAATTATTGTATGGGGGCCCTGTACGTCAATCATAAAAATTTTTCAAACTGAATATAAAATGATTTGTAAATTAATTTCCGGGCAAGAAAGTTATGTTGAATTTTAAAAATGCTGCAACAGGTATCAAGAATTACGTGGGAAGTAAAAGGCGGCAAATTTCAACTATCAAGACAGCATAACTGGTTTCATTAAACTACCCGCACTTCCCGCAGCAGATTCTCTTCTGCGGGAAATATTTTGTCAGAGAAAAGTTATACAATTTATATTTCTTGACAGGTTTTTATTCATTCTTACAGCATATGGGGAATTCACCATTCCAGGCAGCGAAATTAAATACATATGATTGAAAAAATAGAAATTTGATATTGATATGATAAGAGAATTACAATGAAGAATAAAATATTATTGGTCCTTATACTGGCAGTAATCCAATCTGCCGCACTATTTGCTGAAGACAAATCTTTGCAGCAGGAAAAACTAAATCTGTTCATTGAAAGTCACGGGGATCTTCCTATTGAAAAAATTGAAATCGAGGGGCTCTCCAAAACAAAAAAAAGTGTCGTTCGTGACAAATTAACCGCAGAAAAGGGAATGCCCCTTTCTTCCTTTAAACCTGAAGAGGCCCTGCAGGAACTGCAGAAACTCAACCTCTTCCATGATATTCGTATGGATTACGAACCGAATGGAGGGGGGGTGCATATAATTGCCCGACTCCACGAGAAAATGACCCTCATTCCCCTCCCCGTTATCAGGTTCAGCGGGTCATACCAGTCATACGGGGCCTTTCTCATCGATATGAATTTTCTCGGCCTTGGTAAAAAATTATTCGGCGGGGGCTTCTACTCACCCCAGGCGGGATGGAGGACACAGGCGGCATACATTGATCCGTCAGTTCTTTCCAGCAGGTTAACAGTATCCACAAAATTCATGCTGGGTGACGAACTTTTTGAAAACCATAGATCAGACGGTACAATTTTCCAGCGATTCCAGGCTTTCCACTTTATGGGAGAAATTACCGGTGGCTATAAAATCTATAAAAACCATACCCTGTCTCTCCTCAGCCAGTACCGCCTGGGAAATACCGGCTCCGTGGATGATGGGCTCAGGGAACCGGCTTCAGTGCAGGTCTTCTACCAGGGTCTGCGGTATCAGTACCGCAACCAGTATTTCAAAAAGGTGTTGAACTTCGGATGGATGATTCTCGCGGACTATTCCAGGGGGATACCCCTCAGCGGTGATGTTTCCGGTCACAACCAGAGCCGACTTGTGGCGAGCTATTCATTTCCCCTCTTTTCATCGCACAGGATAACCCTCCTTGCCAGGGGGGGCGCCGGTGACCTTCCCGCCGCCTTCGAGGAACGGATCAGCGGCACAGGGGGATTTAAAACACTGCCGGTAAATGACATCTCCGCGGATTACTTCATCAGCGGAACCGTCACCTATGAGTATCCCTTCTATCATCATTCACTGGTGACAGTTACCGCAGCGGCATCCTGGGAACAGGGGGCCTTCAGGAAGGATGACATGGGAACGGAGAACTGTTACGGCCCCGGGGCGGGATTACGCCTTTATCTAAAGAAGATTGCCATCCCCGCAGTAGGTATGGACCTGGTATACAATTTTGCCGCAAAGGAATTTCTTTTTGCCGCCAGTATCGGTGCCGCATTATAGAAATGTGATTCAATACTTTTTCTTTAAGAGATAGTATACTGAAACTCAAAATGTGAACTTTAAATTTTAAATTTATAAAAAATATTGACACATATAAGGTGAAAATATACGTTGTCTGAGTTTCGTACTCGGGGCGTAGCGCAGCCCGGTAGCGCATCTGGTTTGGGACCAGAGGGTCGGAGGTTCGAATCCTCTCGCCCCGACATAAGCGCCAGTAGCTCAGCTGGATAGAGCAACGGCCTTCTAAGCCGTAGGTCTCAGGTTCGAATCCTGACTGGCGTGCATGTCTGGATAAGTAAGAACTATTTGTATAATATAATGCAATAGTTACCTGAAGACGATTCGGTTATTCTCGGATTAAAACAAAAAGGCAATCTCCCTCAGGTGATTGCCTTTTTGTTTTTCTGAAGCTATTTTCAAGCTCCCGGGTATCTTTTTATTGTTTAGTTGCCTAAAACCCCTGATTATTCACGAAGATTTCTTTATATCTTCCTTATATATCTATAATTTCAACCATATCAACAAATTCATGGTAAAGGTTCTGGCACATATCGCCTTTCCTTAAAGGACGCATTTCAGGCCTTCTATTCTTCTTGATTTCTTTGATTGCTTCTGAAATTAAAAACAGAGGACCGGCAATCCGGTGGGTAATTTTCAGCAAAGAGAAAAACAAAAACAGTATCATAACAACAAACCAGCCGGCAAAAATATACGCAAGTTTTTCGTTTTTATCAGAAAGGCCTTGCAGAAGATCAACATGATTATTCATTACCTGAGTTGCACCATGATGATCTGCCAGTATTTTTCCATAGGCGGGCATAATAGCTGAACCTGAACTACCGGCATTCCTGGAATATGCAACAAAGGCTTTTACAATATTTTGTTCCGTCTGTATTGCTCCATTAAGACCGGTGGTTGTCACATGAATCATTTCACTATTAACAGTAAAATGATATCCAAGAATAAAAGCAGGCACTGCAAAAACAATAACAAATAAAATTGTCATTTTACTAATTACGGGCACCTGTAATGGTTTATCAATAATTTTTCTTTTTCTTTTCATTATTCGATAATAATCCTCTGTTAAACTCTATTTTAAAAAAACCGGGAATATCACTACAATTACTATCTTAAAACAAATATAATCAGTAAAAAACATACACAGCGCCGCTTAATGAAGCCCCCTCATCACTCTGGTTTCCATTAATTCCCGCAGCTGAGCTGTCTTCACCATATGCTCCTACGGCAAGAATATCTCCGTAAAGAGATATTCTTGAACCAAAATAGTCACTGGCTCCGGTATTTGATGCTTTAAAATAGACCTCCTGCCACCAGTCACTTCCTGATCGTCTGAACAGGTATACGGCACCACTATAGGAGGCACCATTAATATATTGGTCTCCATTGATTCCTGTGGCGGCACTGTCTTCACCGCGCGCTCCCACAGCAAGGGCATTTTCATATAATGAAACTTCCCCTCCAAAACCATCACCACTTTCATTATTCGATGCCTTGATATAGGCTTCCTGCGACCATGTCGAACCGGATCTTGTAAACAGATAAACAGCCCCACTATGAAGAGAGTCGCTGTTTAGCTGGTCACCCCCAACACCTGTGGCGGCACTATCTTCTGACGGGGATCCCACTGCAAGTGAATCTCCGAAGAGTGATACACTGAGACCAAAACCATCCCTTTCGGTAGTATTCGATGCCTTAACATATGCCTCCTGGGTCCAGGAGCCTCCGCTTCTTGCAAATACATAGACCGCACCGCTGCTTTCTGCATCATTGTTTTCCTCGTCCCCATTAATTCCTGCAGCAGAGCTGTCTTCCCTGGGGGCACCCACTGCAAGGGTATCCCCATGCAGGGTAATACTTTCACCAAAATAATCGACAGCCCCGGGACTGGATGCCTTTATATATGCCTCCTGAGACCAGGTTGTCCCTGACCTGGTAAATATATATACTGCTCCGCTGAATTCAGTACTATTACTTAGCTGGTTTCCATTTACCCCTGCAGCAGAGCTGTCTTCTCCACAGGCAGCCACTGCAAGAGTATCCTCATGCAAAGAAACATTTACGCCGAATCCATCATACATATCAGGATTGGAGGCCTTGATATAGGCTTCCTGCGACCATGTTGTCCCCGACCGCGTAAATATATATACGGCTCCACTGCTATCAGAGATATTATTTGACTGATCCCCATTTATTCCTGACGCACTGCTGTCTTCACCATTGGCACCCACCGCAAGGGTATCCCCATGCAGGGCAACAGATATTCCAAATTGGTCATACTCACCAGGATTAGAGGCTTTAATAAATGCCTGCTGAGTCCATACTCCATCATTACGAACAAAGACATAGACAGAACCGCTGTTTGGTGTAGAACTGTCTTCACCGCGGGCACCAACTGCCAGGGTGTTACCATGCAGGGCCAAACTGTTATCGCTTAACTGATCACCGCTTCCAGTATTGGATGCCTTTATATAAGCTTCCTGAATCCCCCTTGCAACATCAAATGAATAACTCTGCTCAGTACCGGTAGATGAGGTTACCTTTATCTCTACATTATTTACGCCAAAATTCAATTCGACAGGATCCGAGACTTCTCCGGAACCACAGGCTGTTCCATTAATCGATATCATCCCGTCGGGATCCGATGCCTCAGGTGTAAAGGTTAGCGACTCTGCGGTAAGGGGAACGTTTACAAGGTAGGAAGTAATCCCCGGGGAAAATCCTGGATCTATTCCTTCCCGGGAAAGGACCAGACCGGAAAGAAATTCGCTGGGTTCCGCAAGATTAACGGTTACAAAGTCTGCAGCATCACTGATATTACCTGCGCTATCCATTGCCCACGCGTAGAGCTGATGATTTCCCTCTTCAACATTTTGCAGGGTATAGGATTCCGGTTTTTCCCTCTGCCATCCTGGATCATTCAAAACAGGATTAACGGCAGTTTCCGTTATAAGCCATGCAGCGATTCCCGTATCATCAGTCGCGTCAACAGCCACAGGGATTTCCGGAATACTGGTATGGCTTTTCCCTGTAAGGCTGAATTCAATTATTACCGGAGACTCAAGGTCAAGGGGATCACCATTACCTCCAGGAAGATCATTCCCCATCATATTACTGCATCCTGAAGAAAAAATGATAAATAATAAAAATATGGTAATACAATATCCAAAAGTCTCTCTGGTACATTTAATAAGCTTATCCCGAATTCTCATTATTTTTTCCTGATTTATAAATTGCTTAAAATTTCATCCGGACTCCCGCCTCAACCAGAAGGTACATTCCATTTTTTTCCTCTTCGAAGAAAAGACCGTAGGCCGGCCCAAGGGTAAGCATATAATCACGGGAGAATTTCCATGAAATTTCACACCGAAAAGTTACCATGGGATCAAAATAGACATTTTGCCCTACCTTTTCGCTGATATGAAAATGATATCCGGCACCTGCAGAAGGTATGATACTGAAATTGCGGGAAAGGGAAAAATTGTATCCAGCCATAAAAGATGCCTGTCCGGTATAGAAGGATTTTAAATCACCCTTTTCAGGGAGATACCAGAATCCCCCGGAGATCATAAAAATGCTGTTGTCAAAAAGGAGGTTACACATACCAAGATGAAGTGACAGACCAGCACCGGGATCTGCCATGTTTCTGAAATATTTCAGGGGGATAATACTTGATGGTGAAAATCCGAAAAATACCTTATGGCTTCCTTTTACTATTTCGGCGTTCGCCCGGTTTATTTTATTTTGATGCTCCTTTTCATAAAAGGCCTCGATTCGGGAAGACATTCTTTTCACTGCCCTGTCAATGCCCCCTTGTTCACTCTGTACCGAAAAACGCTTCAGGAATCTTCCTTTTTCAATGTCCCATATTTCAACAGATACAAGAACTATTTCAACCTCTGAAACCCTGACCAGGTACTGATCAGCCCCCTCTGTCCCTTTACGGCGTTTTAGATTCTTCTTTTTAACCGTGATGTTTCCGGTAACGACCCGTACCGCCCCTACTTCCTTCCCCTTTTTTACTATGCACAATGAATTCCTACAGGGTTTTCCCTTGAGGGCTTTGCTCACCTTTCCCTCAGAAACGACCTTAACTTCCCCCATTGACGAAAAAGCCTTAGCAAGTTTTTTATTAATTCTACGCTTAATATTTTGAGAAACGCCCTTCCCCTCCAGGGGAAAAACTGCCGTTTGAAATGACTTGGCATTGGCATCAGCGATACTGCACACCGAAATGGTTATCAGCACAACAAAACTCAAATTAAAATAATTTTTACTGGTCACTAATTTTTCCTTTTTTAATCTACCGAAGGATTGAATTCACACATAACTTTTTCAGTGACTGAATATAATTAAGGGAAAAATAATATACGTCGTTCACATTTATAAATGTGAACGCATTTTTAGAGGTTTTACAGTTTTTTGCAATATTAGCCAGGGGGGTACAGGAGTGAGGCAGGCAAAGGGGTTATTGACAGTGATTGTGCGAATGAAGCCCTCCATAAAATTAAAATACCAGGAGTGCCGGTCATGGATAATTTATTTTTTTAAAAAATTGATTTTTCCAGAAACGAAAATTTCATTGCCATTTCCGCCTTTAACTGTTACAAATTATAATATCACAATGAAATTAATTCTAAATGAAAATCATGTGTGACAGTTTAATGTCAAAAAGCAAAAAGTCTATCAAATCCTATTCCATAAACGGTCAAACCAGATCTGAAGAAATTTTAAACGCTGTTTCGCATGGCCTTGGTATCGGTCTGAGTATAGCTGCTCTGGTCATACTGGAAGTTTTAGCGTCACGAACAGGGGATCCATGGAAAATAGTCTCATTTTCCATTTACGGCGTGTCCCTGATTATACTATATTCTGTATCTACGATATATCATACAATTAATGAAGTTAAAATAAAAAGAATCCTCCAGATACTGGATCACTCATCAATTTTCATACTCATCGCAGGTTCATATACCCCATTCGTACTGGTAAATATGCGAGGTCCATGGGGATGGTCAATATTTGGCTTAATATGGGCAATTGCAATATTTGGAATAATATTAAAATTAACCAATGAAAATATGAGTGAAAAAGCAACTGTCTTGATTTATCTTTGTATGGGCTGGCTGATTATCATTCCATTTCAAAAACTTATCGAAACACTTTCTATAAGGGGAATAATCTGGCTTTTTACAGGAGGAGTTTTATACTCTTTAGGAGTTGTTTTTTTCTTTTTAGACAGGAGAGTAAAATATGCCCATTTTATATTTCATCTTTTTATTCTTGGTGGCAGTATAGCCCAGTTTTTCGCTATTCTCTTTCATGTTCTGACGAAATAAATTTTTAATACAAACAGAGGCCTCAATAAGGCATTAACGATTATTATCCATTAAATTATGATACGTTCAGATTAAAACCAAAAAAGCGCAAAGCGTTAACAATAATATTCTTTCAAACTTTCAATCCAATCCGCTGCGTACCCGGACTGGTCACCGAAAGTTCGAATATTTAAACAGTTGAACACTGATATTAAGCTAAATATTTTAAAATTTCAATCCAATCACATTAAAGTTCTTGTCATCTAAATACTATACCCTATTTTTCTATTAGAATTTTATCAGAGCCTGACAACCTTGAATTAACCGAGTAGATCAAATGAAACCAAAGAAAAGCTTGAAACTGAAGGAAAGATTTTTTTCGATAGAAAAACCCGATGCACTTAATGGGATCACCCATTTCCGCTACGCGGGAACCTTTTTCGGTTTGTGGCACATAGAAGGATGTTTTCTCCTTGTAGACAATATTTTCATAGATACGGGAAATCCAAATTTCGATTCATCGCCCTTTCTCGATTTCTTGAAAGGCCTTGACCATAACCGAATTTGGACGATTTTAAATACACACATGCACGAAGACCACTGCGGCAAAAACCGTCTCATACAGGAAGAACTCAATGCGGCGGTCTATTCCCCTGAATCCGTTGAGGATTTCTCCTTTGTTTCCCCCCTGATGAACCTGATCTGGGGCAGACCGAGAATGTTTACCTTCAACCGAATTGACAGAGAAAAATATGAAACTGACCGCGGTAGAACCATTGAGGTGATCCAAACCCCGGGACATTCTCCTAATCACGTTTCATACAGGGTCATGCCTGACAATATTATCTATTCAGGTGACGCAATCCCACTCCCGGTCAGGAAAAGATACGTTACTGTCGGCGAGGATTACATTACCGAACTGGAGAGTCTCAAAAAACTACTAGCCTATGCAGAGGAAGGGACTAAGTTTATCTCCGCTCATCACGGCATCGTTAAAGAGAGTGTACGGTTGATCGAAGATCGAATAGAAGGAATGTCCGGCGTGATAGAAAGTGTAAATGATCAGGTACTTTCCGGCATTACCGATGAGGCTGAAATCGCTTTAAATGTTTTTGGAAGACCTGATTTCATGTACAGTCGATTCGGAAACAGCCTACGCTGCCGGGAAGACTGGACGATACGCTCTATTGTTGAAAGTCCAGTTGCTGAAGTTTAAGAATTACCGGAAAGAAGAAACTACCCTATACCTGCCATGGCAAGAGTCTCTGCAGAGAGCCCGGTTATTTCAATAATATCACGATGACTATAACCTTTCTCTTTCATTTTTCTGGCTGTTTCTATTTTGCCTTCTAATTTCCCCTCTAATTTGCCTTTTCGAATCCCCTTCTCGATACCTTTTTCGATACCTTTTTCGATACCTTTCACCATGCCTTTCTGTTCACTTACACGTTTTAATTCGTCATCATGTTTTTTGAGGGCTGTTGCGAACATTTCGTGTGTACCTTCCGATTCTGTTAGTGATTCAATGATTTCTGCGTCTTTAAAACCTAAAAGGTCATTTAACCAGTTTTTAAACAAATTAACCACTTCAGGGCTTTCTGTTATCAATAATTTTACTATTTTATCTACATTTTCCCTAGTTTCTTCCACGCTGCTATTTTCAATATAAAATATTGCTGAGACAGCATTTTTAATCTGTAACAGCGCGTCTTTTGACAGTTCATTTTCAAGAAAGCCGTCTGAGATAAAGGATTTATCTATTCTTTCCAGAGTTGTAAAATCGAGTTCACGAATAAAATCCTCTTCAACAAGGAATTCGAGAAGTTCACGCAACAGGGTTGGATTTGAGAATAATTTTTTATATCGCCCGTCGTGCCGGTTTGTTTTTTTCATCTTATGGCCTCTTAAAGGGTAAACGATTGAGAGGCCTTAGAGATTATTTTTTTTCAACATGACGGGCTTGACAGGTTGCTTTAATTGAATAATCTATCTGAATCCCCTCTCAAAAAACCCCCTTTACCAAAGGGGCAGCGCAAAAACGCCGGGGATTTAAACACGGAAAAAACAATGAAACTGAAATCACACATATCACTGACAATAATCCTCACCCTCTTAAGCATTATCCCTGTGACATACTCCAATAGTGATGGCATCCGCCTCTCCCCCCATCTGCTTTTCGCAAAAACTGCAAATCCAAAAAACCATCCAAAGTACCCAAAATTCATGCAGCACTACCGGGACTATCAATCTGCATACCAGGGTGGCAACTACAACAGTGCCATTAAAAAGGCAAAACTGGTTCTTGAAACGGGTCTCGAAATTTACGGCCCCAATGATCCAGCAATGGCGGCCATCTATAACACCCTCGGCAGAACCTATAACAGCAGTGGAGATTATAACCGGGCAATTATTTATAATAAAAAGGCCCTTGCGGTATTAGAAAAAAACGGACGGGAAAATTCCACCTATGCAGGTACGATCTATCTTGAAATAGGCCGCAGCCTGTTTTCTTCAGGAAATGCCGACGGTGCAATAGCTGCCGGGAAAAAAGCGGAGGAAATCTATAAAAAAAATTATGGCCCGCAGCACCTCTATGTTGCCTACGCCTGGGAACTGATTGCCAGTGGAGAATCAATGAAGGGGAATTATAACCGGGTAATCGCACTGAACAGAAAGGCAATGTCAGTCTACCGCAAAACCGGCGGTGAAACGGAGACATCCCTAGGAAGGGTCTACATCAATATTGGTGAGGCATACCGCGCCATGGGAGATTTCAACAGGGCCATGGAACATCACCGCATGGCTCTTAAAATATACCAAAAAAAGCTTGGCGAAGGAAGTACCTATACCGCAACAGCCTATAACTACATCGGCGGAGTATACAAAAGCATGGCAGATTATCCCCGGGCTATTGCTCATTATAAAAAAAGCTGTGCCATTTACATTAAGGTGCTGGGAGAGAAACATTCCTTTGTGGCAACATCCTATGTAAATATAGGCGGCGCCTACGAGCTCCACAACCAGCTCGATGAAACCATTGAATATTACAAAAAAGCCCTCCCCATTTACCGGACAACCCTTGGAGAAAACCATGTCTACATGGCAGTTCTCTACAACAACCTTGGCCTTGCCAACAGACGAAAGGGAGACCTCAAGCAGGGCCTGGCATGGTACCGAAAGGCCCTGGCGCTCTACAGCAAAACCCTCCCGAGAAGTCATCCATATATTGCCATAGCCCTTGTAAACCTGGCGGACCTCAACAAGGAAAAGGATAATTCCTCAACGGCCCTTTCACTTTATAAAAAGGCAGTAAAAATTGCTTCAGGGGGTACTGACAGAACTACTACAATCGAGGCCCTTGATCATCTTGCGGAGATGTACCGCCACATGAATCGTACTGACGATGAGGCGAGTACATATGAAAAAATAATTTCACTGGTACTGAAATACAGAATTGAAATAGGCCGCGGGAAGGAAGATTTTACCGGGAGATACATCAGGTACTTCAACCGCATGATTCAGTATGAACTCTCTCGAAAAAATTATTCACGGGCCTTCATCCTGGACAGCATGCGGAGGGGGCTTTCAATAACTGAAAACATGAGCCTCCGGGATGCCCTGAGGGGCGGTTCAGTCCTGGGGGAAGACAGAGAAAAACTTCTGGCCAGCATGTCCCGCATAGAAAAATTAAAGTCAACTATGACCGCCCTATCCGGTTCAGGCAAAAAAAACGAAGCCGATATTATTTTACAAAAGATCTGGAAGGAAGAAGAGGCAATGCAGGCCATTGACGCCTCCCTTATAAAAAAATATCCCCGTTACGGGGCTCTCCGAAATCCAAGAGCGCCATCCATAAGGGAAATACAGAATAAACTTCGCCACGGCGAGGCGATATTCAGTTATTCCCTCAGCGGCACACAACCAGTAATATTTATTATCACCGCAAAGGGCAATGTACAGGTAATCAATCTTGATAAAAAAGAAGCCGCTTCACTTGGTATGACCTCGCGAAATCTTCATACAATTTTCAAATCGCGGAGCGAAACTGCGGAGTTGCTTAAAATCCGAACAGCAGAGGGGAAACTCATTGTCTGGAACAGAAGCCTGGAAAAAAGCCGGTACCACCAGCAGGGAGAGGCGATATATACCGGCACTACACGGGGAATCACAGTGGCAAAACGCCCCGGTACGGATTCAACAACTGAAGAACAGAAAAAACTGGGGACAATTGAAGGAAGAATGTCCCCCGGCGAAGCCGATAAATATGCGGACAAATTATGCAGGTCCCTTTACAAAATACTGATAAAGCCCGCATTAGATAAAACGGGAACTTCAGTAAACAGATTGATAATTATTCCCGACGGTCCCCTATACTACATCCCCTTTGGGCTGCTGCGCCGGGGAAACGGAAGGATCCTTCACGAGAGTTATCAGCATACACTCATTCATTCATCAATAGTCTGGAATATCCTGAGAAGCAACCGGGTAAAAAGAAAATGGCGGTATCCACTCCTCGCCGTTGGAAATGCAATTTACCGGCGGGGCCACAGCCTCGATACAAATATGACATCAATTGTCATGCGGCGCTCATACACCATGAATGCCCTGCAATCTAAAAATCAAAGCCGCGGTACGGAAACCCCGGATTTCCCAAACCTTCCCGGAACAGCGAGGGAGGTCGCCGCTATCTCAAAGATGGTTTACGGCTCAGAGAGGTTTAGTCTTCCCCACACCCTCACAGGCATAAAGGCGAATGAGGATATTATTTCCAGCATGGTAAAAAGTGGCAGGATTAGAAATTACCGTGTAATACATTTTGCGGCCCACGGGATGCTCGTGGACAACGCCCCTTCACTGAATGCCCTGGTCCTTACGATGCCGCACATTGCCAAAAGACACAACCCAAAAGAGTATGCCAGGTATAAGGCAAAATACGGAAAACCCCTAAAGGACGGATTTCTCCGCCTTGACGAAATCAAGACCCTACGGCTCAACGCCGATCTTGTCGTGATGAGCGCCTGCGAAACATCACTGGGAAAAGATATCAGCGGGGAAGGAATGGTGGGACTCCCCCAGGCCTTTCTGATTGGGGGATCGGGTAACGTTATTGCAAGCCTCTGGGCCGTCGATGACGCGGCAACAGGTAAGCTGATGGAACTCGTCTATCAAAATATGATTAATAAGAAACTGCCCCCTGCGGAAGCCCTCAGGCAGGCCCAGCTCAAATTGAGAAGTAATAAAAAATACAGCTCCCCCTATTTCTGGGCAGCGTTTTCAGTTTACGGGGACTGAGAGATAATCTGCTGTAGTCCTGCACGTAAGGCCCCCGGCGCACTTTATGTTTTATGTTCATAAATTTCCTGGCGCCACCCCCTGACGGGGTTTATTATTTATTTTATTAATAATATGCTTTTCGGAACTCTCAATAAAGATTAAACATGAAATTGTTAAGACATACCCTTTTTAAAAACCCCATCAGGGGGTGGCCAAAAAAGGTTCATGAACCATAGAAAAATAAATTGGTCGGGGGCCGGATAAATATCATTTAAAAATTTATTTGCAACCTATTTACCTGCAAATAAATTTACGCTTGCAGATTACATCGATCGTATAGTAAAGTCTGCTTTCAGAAATCAGTACAAGTACATACTGAAAATATTGAATTGTAAATACGGTATTACTTACACTTAAGGAAGAAACCATGCCACGATTATCGATACCGAAAATATCTTCCCCCTATCTCCGGTCAAGCTTTGTTGTGGAATTTGTAGTCTCCCTGGTTGCAGGTATAAGTGCCATTTTCTGGGGTTTCGCCTTTACCTCCGAATATAACACCCTTGATTCACGGATGATGTTTCGGAACTGGCTCATTCATGAAAAAAAAGCAGATTCAGGTGTAGAGGAAGGTGTACTTTCTGAGGCGATAGCAGTTAATCCCGTCACCGTCGTGTACCTGCCAACGGGACTTCTTCATGATCTCCGCATTAAATCAGGTCACAGCAAAGAAGGAATTACTCCGAGGGATTACCTGGCGAAACTGGTCACAAAGATATCGAAGGGGAAACCCGCAGTTATCGGCCTCGATTATAATTTTGATACCGCAGATAATAACCAAAATGATCAGCTCCTTATCTCTGAAATACGAAAGGCCCGCAGGCAGGGGATAAAAATCATAGGGGGCCATAAACTGATAGCGGCGCCTGTTTCCGGCGGCGCAGAAGACTCTTCTTCCATCCGTAAAATTAAAACCGAAACACAGAAAAAATATGCCGGAGAATTCAGTGCAGCTGGCAATTTCAACCTCTGGCGGGAGAAGATGAAAATTGACGGAGAACCGAAGGAGATTGTCCGTTTTACCCTCGCGGCGATACCTGACCTTGAAGACTATTCATTCTCCTACCAGCTATATAAAAGTTACCGGCATGCCCTGGGGGAAATTACCGATCCGGAAGACGAAGTCCTTCCTGCACAAGACCTTTATAAAATCAGATATATCAACTTCAGGAAAAAATATATCGAACAGGATTTCAATCTCTGTTCCCCCGATATGTTTATGAATCTCCCGGAAGAATTTTCCAATAATTTACTTGAAGGTTATTTCAAAGGTAAAATCGTTATAGTCGGCAATACGGAAGTGGAGAAGGATTTTCATTTTATCCCCACCAATAAAGATGAAGGGGCCTACGGAGTCTTTATACATGCCGCAATGGTTTCCAATTATATACAGAAGGATTTCATCAAACAAACATCCTTCGCAGTTGAACTTATCCTTCTGATACTGATGGGCTGCATTGTGTTAATAATATCCTGGCGCTTTCCGTTGATCCCCTTAGTTCTGATCAACGGCGGAATCTTCCTTGTTTATGTTATCAGTGCCTTTGCCCTCTACTCTGTTTTTGTTTTGTGGCTCCCCGTAGTTTCTGTTTTTGCCGTGATATTTATTACAACCCTGATTACGATTCTTGTCCGTATAGGCTTTTCCGAAAAGGATAACATTGATGCGAATTTTCGCCTTAAGTTATTCATGCCTGATAACATTCTCAATTTTCTGAAGGAAAGCCGCAACAACTCTGTATTTTATCCCGTTAAGGGACCCGTCATTGTTATCGCCGGCTGGTCAAAGAATCTTCCCCTCTCTGAAAAATTTGAGTTTTCTTCAGTAATCACTTTTCTTGACGACTACTACAGCTCCATCAGGGATATAATTTTTCGTAGCGGAGGCTGCTTCAACCGCCTCCCCCAGAACGGCTTCATGGGATTCTGGCCCCTCGACTTTTATGATGAGACACCGGAAGATGTCCTGATGGGGCGCGCCCTTGAATCTGCCCAGGGTATCAGATATCTCCTGGAGAGCCTCAACCTGAAGGCTGAACGAATATTCCCCGGTACCGATAAAATTTATATGGATATTGCTATTGTAGAAGATGAGGCTTTTATTGGAAGCTTTACCAATGAACAGGAACATGTCTATTCCCTCCTTTCACCAGTAATCAACGAAGTGCTGCAGATCCCATGGTCCTTTTCAGGAGACAGTGACAACTCCATACTCTTTTTTGAAAAAATCGCCGGACAGATTAAAACCAAACATAATATTCGAAAAATGAGCAGGAAAATATCCGACAAAGATATTTATGAACTTATTTGAGAGGAAGTTAATGGAAAAAAAATATTTCATGAAAAATTACCTTTGTGTGGCCGTCATTTTAACCATGCTGCTGATACCCTCTGCCGGCAGTTTCAGCGGGACAGGAAAAATCCCCGTTGCCCTCGTCAGTAAAAACGTCTCCCTATATGGCCATGCAATGTCAATCCTGTCAAAAAAAAGATTTCTCTCCATATATGAACGCCGTGATCTTAAATCTCTGGTGACCGAAATAGAAATGCGCCAGAGCGGCCTCGTAAAGGGATTCGATTCGGTACGCCTGAAATCGGTTAACTATCTTGTAATACTCTCCGGTACCGGCAGTGGTGTAACCTCCCGTATTGTAAGGGTAAAAGACGGCGGGATTATCGGTTCCTGGTACGGTTCTGTTGAAACGGTCCTGGACAATACTGCGGAACGTTTCGAATCAATTGCCGCCCGAATAAATCTTTCCCGAATAAAATCCCCCGATGACGGTTTTGAGGTAGAAATTACTCCCTTTGGAGGAAAAAAGGTATTTAAAATCGGAGAGCCCCTGAAATTTTTTGTCGAGTCGAGCGATGACGGTTATCTCTATGTGATAGATGTTCAGCCCGGGGGAGACATTCAGTTTATGGTTCCATTCAGCAATGTAAAAAACGTAAAGATCCGGGCTGGACAGCGTATGACAATACCTGATGATTTAAATCTCACCTTTACCGCCGGTGAGCCCGCGGGGGGGGATACAGTAAAGGTCTTTGTGACAAAACGCCCCCTTGAGATTCACCGCCTTTCCGGCCTCTCCCGGGGGGGAGTTCTTCCGACAGTGAAACGCGGCAGGGGTGAATCCTTCTCCCGTGGAATTGTCGTATCAATGCAAAAATTGAAAAGCAATGAATGGGGATGCGCCCAGGTTGATGTAAAGATTATCAGGTAAAACATCCTGTTTTATAGAAGAGAAAAGGAGTTCTTTAAATGTTTCGAACAATACTTTTATCCGCCATAATGCTTATTACCCTGACCGGAGCTGATGCAGACACCGCATCTGTCGGTGTTGTTGTTGAAGTAAGTCCCGCAGATGTAGCACATATCAACGGTTCTGCAAAAGGCATTGTCAAGACAGGGCAAATCATCATGGCTGGTGATAAAATAACTCTGAAACGCCGGGGCAAAATCCGCATCCTTACGGTGAATCGGGAACGGATTACCCTGAAAAACAGCGGCACCTATTCGTTCTCACCTAAGGGCCGTGTGCTTGTACTGGTCAAAGGGAAGAGCGTCCCACGGGTAAAGTCTGTTGTCGCCAGGCTTCGAACACTTCGAGGATTTGGCGTTAGTCGCGGAGGTACAGCGATTTCGGATACTACTTCCGATGATGTAATGCAAATTCCACCGAAAGTAAAGGATGAACTGCGCCGGGCGGATATGATCAGTAATCCCTACCTGAAATATCTGGCACGTTTTTATATCTATGACCGTTACGGGTATACGAAGCAGGCTGCGCAGGAAGCGAAGAGGAGTCGTGAGTTTGGGGAGTGATTTTTATTGAAAGTTACAGTATTCTCTGATGCTATATACTAAATATTTTTGGTTCGAATCCTGGCTGGTGTGTATGCTTAACAAAAATGGCAAAATATCCACATTTTGCCATTTTTGTTTTTAAAGCACTAAAGGTATAAGACGATGGGAAGAATTCTTAAAAAACCTTTTTATCCTGCCTTTTTATCAAACTTTTCTACATGAAAATCTTTTTGCTCAGCATGCCAGAGATCAAGTCCAAATTGCATATTCATCCAACTCTCAGGGGTCGTTCCTGTAGCCATTGAAATACGCATAGCCATATCAGTGCTTAAAGAAGATTTTTCATTAATAAATTCAGATAATGCTTTTCTGGTAACTCCAAGTTTCTTTGCTGCTTCTGTTACCGTGAGTCCCAGAGGCTCCAGTACATCATACTTGAATACTGCCCCTGGATGTGTTGGTTTTCTCTTCATAGCGTCCCCCTCGACATAATGATAATCATCATAATCTACGTCGATTGCTTCACCATCTTCAAACTTAAAAAAGACTCTGAAATTTCCGCTTACATCAACAGCCCAGAAACCTGCACGATCTCCCTTCAATTTGTGCAATCGATAACCGGGAAGACTTAAATCCTGAACTTTTCTTGCATAATGAAGCCTGTCAAAAATTCTCAAAGGTGAGTAAAATCAAAAAAATTTGGACCCTAAAAAATTTTAGTATTCCCTCTTTATAAATTCTGTAGCGATTCAAAAAGAGGCAGGGAAGAATTCAGATGAGAGATAGAGAATGATAAAAGGTCTTATCCTGCTTTATCTAATTTTTCAACGTTAAATTCTTTCTGCTCAACGTACCATAAATCAAGCTTCAACTGCAATTTCATCCACATTTCTATCCCCGTTCCAGTAGACTTGGAAATCCTCATGGCCATGTCCGGACTTAAAGAGGCTTTTTCATTTACAAATTCGGAGAGTGTTTTTCTCGCAACTCCCAATTTCTTTGCTGCATCGGTGACAGTTATTCCCAGAGGCTCAAGGAATTCATCTCTGAATATAGCCCCCGGATGTGATGGTTTTCTCTTCATGACATCCCCCTTTAATGATAATCTCTATAATCAATAATGTCTGCTTCTCCATTTTCTAAAGAAAAGGTAACGCGGTAATTTCCATTCACCCATATTGACCAGATTCCTTTTTCGTTACCCGTCAACTGGTGAAGTTTGAAACTGGGTGCATTCAAGTCTTCAATTAAATCAGCTGTATCAAGCATATCAAGAATGTGAGAAAGCTTCTTTGCATGATCCGGCTGAATGCCTTTCTTTGATCCGGTTTCATAAAAGTTTTTAAGTCCTTTGTGCTTAAAGTTTTTAATCATTTTTCGGTTTCCCTTCTCTTTCCACCTTAAAAGTATCGCGACACGTATCACGTGTCAATGTTTTTTTTAGAAAATAGAAAAATTTATTTTTGAGGGTTTTACTAGTGCAATCAATTACTTGATTCAGTCAAATGAGACAGGAAGATTTTCACGCCATAAACCGTTCCATCCATTCAACAGTAATCCTCGCAATGACTATTCGGAAAGCTTCCCGACTCGCGTGCTTTTAGACAAAAACCGTAAAATATTAAGTTTTATGGTTTTTATTTAATGTGCCATTTCGGCAATTTTTTACATTTTTTCTTTAGTTTTTCGTCTTAGCACATCACTGGTTAAGAGAATGATTGTCCTGTTTCCAGTAATCCTACTTCCTTTATTTAATCTCAATCTCTTGTCAGTTGAATATTCTGTGATACATAGTGTGCTTTTTCAGCTATACGGAGAGTGCCCTTTATGTACAAGAAGTTACTTACTCTGCCCGGTATTTAAAAATCCTCTCCCTGAAATATGGCAATAGCTCCTTTTAGCTCCCAATATATTCTTCTGCAATGCTATCTATATGCCTGGCTGCCTTATTAAAAATATCAGTTATTATATCGATAGGCGTGTTCATCTCATTTTCAAACCATTTTTTTAAGACCATGTAAACTCCTCCCGCCAGGTAATGTACCAGGCTTTGATGGTATACATCAAGTTCCTGAAGATTCTGAGCCTTCATGTGAAACAGGCTGAAAAATTCTGATAATTTTTCCAGAGCCTGAAGGCCCAGGCCGGCTTTTTGCAGGGCTTTAAACAGTGCTTCATTCCGTTGCCATACATATACCAGCTGTTTTACTTCGAAATCCCAGATCAGATCATTCTTTGTCTCCATATGTTTTTGAACTTTTTCAACATATTCATCAAGGATCTCATCCATTTCGGATAAAAGAATATCATCCATACAGTCATAGTTGCGGTAAAAAGTCTGCCGCGCGATGTCAGCCTTCTCGGTAAGTTCGGTAATGCTTATCTCGGAATACTCCTTTTTTTCAATTAGTTCCATCAAAGTCTCAAGGAGCCAGGCCCTTGTTCGTTTTGAGCGTTTGTCCTGTTTCATTATATGCACCATTTCCAGAGGTTTTGTAGCGTAAATATGTCCCTGTCATCATCACACTTGACAATAGTAAAAAGAATATGTACATTTGTCAAGTAAGTTACATATGTAGCATAAATTACCATTGTCCATTACAATGGATCAACAAAATGAAAAATCGAAACGGGTGGGCTGACAGTTAATTATTAGTACCTCCGGCTTTAGCTGGAAGAAAAAAGGAGAAAACAATGAAAAAGACAACAAAGTCCTTTGACAATAATAATCCTTGGCATGGTTCAGAACCGGAGATTCCCCAATCTGCTGTTACTGAAACAATTGAAACCGAAATACTCATCTGTGGTGCCGGTAATGCTGGTATAGCCGCCGCTATAGTTGCCGGGAATAAGGGAGCAAAGACCATTATCATAGAAAAAGATAAGAAGATGGGCTTAATCAAGCCGTATATGGGGGCCATTGATACAAAGGCACAAAAAGCCGTCGGAGAAAAGGCAAGGATCGATAAGGAAGAAATCATAGAGGAACTGGTAAATTATTCAACCAAATATACGGAAGAAAAGAAAGTCTATGGCGATTATAAACGGTCCAAATACCGGGGAGCCAATAAAGTTGATGAAAAACTGGTACGGCTCTGGGCCGATGAAAGCGGTCCAACCTTTGATTTTCTGGCTGAAGAACTGTCTGAATACGGCATCAAGCATGTGGCCGAATATGACATTGGGCATGGTCACCACGGGCCCTTCAAGGCCTTTCCTGTACATACTAAATTACTTGTACCCTTTCGCAAAGGCGGGCCCCTTGCCGTATCCCATGCCGGTGTATATGTGTTAGAGAAGTATTTCATGAAGAAGGTGAAAAGCTACGGCGTCAAACTCATGTTTAACACAGGTCTTGTTAAAGTCATTAAAGAAGGAAACAGGGTTGTAGGAGTTATCGCCAGAAAGAAGAATGGTAACTATATCAGGATCAATGCCAGCAAGGGTGTCCTGATCGCTACCGGTGGTTATGCGGCAAACGAGCAACTGGTGGTACAACGCAATCCTGAAGCTGTATCCGTGTCAACACTCAGGTATGTACAAAAGGAAAACCAGGGTGATGGCATTAAAGCGGGAGTCTGGGCCGGAGGAGAAAATGATGAATATCCCTCAGCTATGGTTTTTGACCGGGGCCCTGCGAAACCTGGCAGCAAAGCGGGTGCTCCCATAAGAACCGGTTCCACTTTCGATTCATTTTTCATGGCGAGTCAACCCTTTATGAAAGTCAATATGAACGGCAAACGCTTTATCAGTGAATCTGTTCCCTATGATATTGTTCTTTATCCCCTCCAGGACCAGAAGAATGGAGTATACAATATCCTCTGGGACGCAAACTACTGGAAACATATAAAGGCTTTTGACACCATTGGTTGCTCGAGAATTATACAAAGTAAAAGTAACCCCAAAACCTTTGAAGGCATGAGGTTCCTGCCGAATTATGCTTTAATGACACTGATGAGAGTAAGGGGCCTGTTAAAGAAATCAAGAACAATAGAAGGTCTGGCAAAGAAACTCAAGCTGCCTCCCGAAGAACTGAAAGCCACGGTAGAGCGCTATAACGAGATGGCAAGACTCGGTGAAGATAATGATTTTGGCAAAGATCCTGATACTCTCTTTCCCCTGGTAAAACCACCTTACTATGGTATTGCTAATGCGGGTTGGCTGCTTACCACAATGGACGGACTTCGTATCAACACAAATATTCAGGTTTTAGATACAGAGGGAAATGCCATTGAAGGACTCTACGCGGCGGGAGATGTTGCCGGCGGTTTTTTCGGAGACAACTTATATCCGGAACTGTGTGTAGGTGTTGCTGTTGGTAAAACAATGACTTTCGCAAGACATGCAATACTTCACATGACAGATAATATATAGTTTTTTCTCTGGGATATACTGGTGATCAGAGACGGGATAAGAAGAAATGTTAATGCTCAATAAAAGCGCATTAAAGAAAATCCTTTTTATTCCGTCTGGCACCTGTAGTTATGGCAAATATCCTGAAAAATACAGGCGAAACTATCCAATCTGTACAAACTACAAAGCACCGGAAATAATTCCGGTGCTTTGCAGTTTGGGTATTCTTATACAGGCCTTAGGTCCCTGGACCTTTTTGTTTTAGAATGACATTGCCCGGGAAAACAGGACGTTCAGTTAAACTTATTACCGATAATAAAGTAAATGAAGTAATCAATGAGCATAAGAAGAAAATACGACAGAGAAGATAATTTAACCCCACCCCAACCATTCAAGCTTCTTCTCTTCCCATGCTTTTCGTGAATCATCTAACAGTACCTGTCTCTAATTGAATGAGTTAAAATCCTATCACGCCACAAACCGCCTCATCCACTCCACGGTTATCCTGGCAACGATGGTTCGGAAAGGTTCCTGACTGGCGAGATTTCACTTTCCAGACTCACAAAACCGCACCAGCGTATCCACAATCCCCTCCACATCATCCGAAACAGAAAGCAGCGATTCATATTCATGTCCCTGGGCCAGCTTTTTCAGCAGGGGGTAAACAGGTTTTTCCCCTGTCCAGAATCTCTCGTTATAAAATATCATGGGACTGATAATATCATATGAACCGTAATGGTTCTGCGTGGCATCCTGGAAAATTTCCTGAATGGTGCCCGCACTGCCTGGAGTATAAATAATACCGCCCTTGGCCAGGGCAAGAAGTCCTTCTTCCCGGACGCTGTTGGCAAAATACTTGGCGATTTTAGAAGCAAACGGAGTTGGTGGTTCATGGCCGTAGAGCCACGTGGGGATACCGATGTCACGTTCTTTACCGGACTTTTTGGGGAAGGCTTCCATAACCTCATAGGCCGCAGAAAGCCATAAGGGATCATTATACATGGGAGCTTTTGAAAGAATTTCAATGGCTTCTTCAAGTTCTTTTAAGTCATAGCCATCGAACCAGGCCCCAAGGTGGGTTGCCTCCATGGCGCCTGGACCTCCCCCGGATAACAGAAAAAATCCCTTTTCTGACAACTGCTTTGCAATGAGAGCCACGTTGAAATAATCCTGACTGCTTCGCGAGAGGCTGTGCCCCCCCATGATTGCCACAACCTCTGTCGGGGGAATGGTATTTAAGATATCCATGAGTGCATCCGTGATCGAATGATCATGGAGACGCCTTGCGAGAGATTCGTAGATCGATTCCGGTGAATATCGTCC
This sequence comes from uncultured Spirochaetota bacterium, assembly GCA_942491575.1. Classification (GTDB taxonomy): domain Bacteria; phylum Spirochaetota; class UBA4802; order UBA4802; family UBA5550; genus CAZHNW01. The sequence continues at coordinate 2,133,689 of CALOBT010000031.1, read as the reverse complement.
CGTATTCACATAATGATCATAGGTAATCTTGTCGTAGGTTTTGTTGTATGAATCTGGATTTTCAGGATCAAAATTACCGTAGATGGTCTCCCTGGTATAGAGCTTAGCGGGATAGGTTTTAAAGGGGACATCCATTCGGGGAAAAATCAGATTTTCAGCGGCAACAAGTTTCTGCGCCAGCCCATCACTGATGGTGCATCCCATAAAAAGACACCGGATAATATTTTTTTGCTGCATTTCATTATCACAGGGTATGAGATCAAGACTCTGAAATGCAATATCGGCAAGTCTTTCCCCGCCTTCGGCTAAAAGTTTCTCGAGCTGGTTTCTGTTTTCTATCTCTTTCATATTAGAAGTACTACCCTTTTCATTTTGCTATCATTGCCAAAGAATGTAAATCGAATAAATTCGAATTCAAAAGTTTTGCATGTTTGATGAATTATGTCAATATTTTTGCTTTTTGAAATTTATGATTTTTTTGTGCGAACAGAATATTCCTGCCTCCTACTAAATGATAATCTGTAATTTTTTTCAAAAAATATGCAGATTCCCGCTAATAACAATAAAAAAGGTATTCAAAAATATACACCCTTTTTATTGTTGATTCAGATATCGTATAACGCGCACAGTACCTTGCAGACACTTGCATTTATACCTTGAATGCTCATCCGTTTCATGTTAAAATAACGATATATCAGATCCGGGGATAACCTGTAATGAACAATGAAATAACAGTAAGGCTGTCATTCTTTTTTGGTATATTTACCTTTATTGCACTCTGGGAAATCATCAAACCGAGAAGGGACTTGACAGATACCAAGTGGAAGAGGTGGCTTAACAACATTTCTATTATTGTTTTAAATACCGCCATTGTTAGAATTGCTGTCCCCCTTATCCCAATCACCGTAGCCTACCGTGCTGCTGAAGCAAACTGGGGACTATTTAACAAACTCAACTGGCATTCTACGATAGAAATAGTCTGTGCATTCATGATTCTTGATTTTATTATCTATCTCCAGCACCTGATGTTTCATGCAGTACCCATACTCTGGAGACTGCACATGGTCCATCACGCTGACCTGGACATTGACGTTACCTCCGGTCTTCGCTTTCATCCGATTGAAATAGTTATTTCAATACTGATTAAAATTTCAGTTATCGCAGCCCTCGGCCCATCAATAATAAGTGTAATCGCCTTTGAAATTGCACTTAACGGTTCCGCGATGTTCAATCATGGAAATATTTATATAAATCCAAAAATAGATGCAATATTACGCCTTCTGGTTGTAACCCCTGACATGCACAGGGTGCATCATTCCGTGGCCATTCGGGAGACAAACAGTAACTTCGGATTCAACCTTCCCTTGTGGGACAGGATAATGGGAACATACAGGGCTCAATCTTTTAAAGAACATAAGGACATCGTACTTGGATTGTCACAGTATCGAAAACATCTTTCTTTATTAACAATGCTGATAATGCCCTTTAATGGAAAAACGGGAAACTACCCGATAAACAGGTGGGGAAAAATTCCGAAGAATAAAAAATGAATAAGTCCTTTAAAAATTCAGGTGCCAGACAAATGTAGTGATTACAAATTTGTATAAAATACAATTTTACTGACTTTTTTATAACAATTCTTTTAATTTTCTACAAACTAATATTATAGTACAGAAAACTAAAATATTTTGTTTTCGACTTTTATTATCTTCAGTCATTAACTGTGTATTTTAAACAGAAGGATATTATACAGTGAATAAGAACGCCGCCTCAAAAAGCATCTCCATCATTATACCGGTCTATAATGAGGATAAACATATAAACAGTATCATTGATCATATAAAAAATGATCAGTTCACTGATGACATTGAAATTATTGTAGTTGATGGTCATGATGAAAAAAACACCCTCGGTGCCATTACTTACGAAGATGTGATTAAACTTCCTTCACCCAAAGGACGAGCCGTTCAGATGAATGCCGCAGCTTCCAGGGCTGTCGGGAAAATTCTACTTTTTCTCCATGCGGATACCAGGCTCCCCGAAGGTGCCCTTGGGGACATCAAATCCGTTATAGATGAAACGGACTCTGTTGCTGGGGCCTTCGATCTCAGTCTCGATAACTCCGGCATCATTTATAAACTGACAGGAAAATTCGCATCGAGAAAACACAGGCTCACGAGGATCCCCTTTGGAGATCAGGCAATCTTCATTGAAAAGAAATACTTTGAAAATATTGGCGGTTTCTCAGAGATTCCACTTATGGAAGACGTAGACTTGATGAAAAGAATTAAGAACCAGAAAGATAAAATAACAATTATAAAAAAAAGCGTGATAACCTCTTCAAGGAAATGGGAAAAGGAAGGCGTCTTCTACACAATTTTTAGAAACTGGACTCTCCAGGCCCTCTACCTCTTTGGTGTATCTCCGGAAAAACTTGTGAAATATTATTATGGAGGAAAGAACCATGAATAGCTTCTGGGAAGAACGTCCCCTAAAGAAAAAGACTATCGAAGTAATTCAGATAAACCTTGGGAATCTATGCAATCTTTCCTGCAGTCACTGTCATATCGAAGGCTCCCCACAGGGCAAAAAAAACATGTCCCAGGAAACCGCTTTAAAGATAATTGATAAACTGAAAAAACTTGATGTCAGGGCAATCGAGTTTACCGGAGGTGAACCGGTATTAAACAATAATCTTAAAACCTTTATACTCGAACTTCATGATAAAAAAGACCTCACTGTTCGCAGTAATCTTGTTTCCCTGGCTATTCCCGCAAAAAAGGAATATCTGGACCTGTTTAAAAAATATAATGTAAAGCTCATCGGCTCGCTCCCCTCCCCATTTGAAGATTCAACGGATTTCCAAAGGGGATCAGGTATTTTCCAAAAGACACTGCAGATACTGCAGAGCCTGAACAAAACCGGCATTGATGTAGACCTGGTTTATAATCCAACGGGAAGTTATGTACCTGACAATCTATCCGTTCTTGAAACAAAATACCGTTCAATTTTAAAAGAGGTACATAATGTTGAGTTCAATAAATTCATCAGCATGGTGAATGTGCCGGTAAAAAGATTCGAGGATTACCTCAAGGAGGAGGGAACACTGGAGGACTACTACAGTGATCTCAGAAACAACTTTAATCCTGCAACAGTTGAAAGAATAATGTGCAGGACCCTTCTATCCATCGATTATGAAGGCCATATCTATGATTGTGATTTTAACCTTGCATGTGAAAGCAAAATCAGGGGATATGAAGATAAGCTGTTTTGGGAAATAGATTTCAATTCCTTTGATCCTGAAATCACCTTTGATGATTACTGCAATGCATGCACGGTCAATCTCGGCAGCAGCTGCCAGGGAATCCTCGTAAAAGAAGAAACCGACTCTGAAATCAGGAAGAGTGTTCAAAAGTACTACGGAGAAACCATCCAGGCTACCACTGACCTGAAAACAAATGCCTGCTGCAGCATAGATGATCTGCCGCCATACATAAAAGAGAGCCTGACATACATCAATGATGAATCGGTAATGCGCTACTATGGATGCGGATCACCGATACCCCTGGCCCTTGAAAACATCACCTCTCTCGATGTGGGATGCGGTACGGGGAGAGACGTTTTCATTCTTTCAAGGCTAATCGGTGAAAAAGGTCATGCCTACGGAATTGATATGACTGCCAACCAGATAAATATTGCGAAAAAACATGTCAATGAGCAGATGAAAATTTTCGGTTATGAAAAAGAAAATGTTACCTTTATTCACGATACAATGGAAAAACTCAGCTCTCATTTCCGAAGGGAATCCCTTGACCTAATTACTTCAAATTGTGTAATTAACCTTGCTGAGGATAAAGAAATAATTCTTCGGCAAATATATGACACCTTGAAGGAAGGGGGGGAGTTTTACTTTTCCGATGTCTATGCTGACAGGCGCGTCCCCGAAGAGATTTCAAAAAATGAAATACTGTATGGAGAATGCCTTGGGGGAGCCCTCTACTACAAGGATTTTGAACGAATTGCCCGCAGGGTCGGTTTTACCGATCCTCGCACCATGAGCAGCAGAGAAATAGCAATTAAAAACAGTGAAATCGAAAACCTCGTTGAAAATATTAAATTCTATTCTAAAACATACAGACTCTGGAAGATAGATGGACTGGAAGACGCCTGCGAGGATTACGGTCACGTTGCCGTCTACAGGGGAGGCATCCCCTACTCTCCCTTTTCCTTTGAACTGGATGATGGACATATTTTTTATAAAAACAAACCGGAACGGGTCTGCGGCAACACGGCTCTCATGATCGGCAATAGCAGGTTTGGAAAATATTTTGAAATAACAGGAGATTTTTCCGAACACTTTGGACTCTTTGAAAACTGCTCCTCTCCCTCAGGTGATTTATCAGATAATGGAAAAGGCCCGGGCAGCTGCTGTTGAGAAAAAGGTTCACAAAAAAATGAAAAAAGCATTAATACTTTTTTACAAATACCCGCAACAGGGAAAAGTCAAAACAAGACTCGCAAAGTCCCTTGGTGATAAAAACGCCTTTGAGGTATATAAAGGTCTCCTGGCGGACCTTTTTGTAAATACTGAATCAGTACCAGCGGATAAAATAATTGCCTGTTCAATAGATGATAATACCAAATACAGAGACCTGGGATTCGGATACGATTATTTCATACAGAAGGGTACGGACCTTGGATCAAAAATGTACAATGCCTTTGAGGTTGTCTTTTCAAAAAACTACAACAGGGCGGTATTAATTGGCAGTGACTGCCCGGAAATCAGATCAAATCTCCTTGAAGAGGCCTTTGAAGCACTTAAGAAGAATGAATATGTTCTGGGGCCAAGCAGTGATGGCGGCTACTATCTAATAGGCATGAGAAAGGAAGTTTTAAATTTTACGATATTCCGAAATATACCCTGGAGCACATCAGATGTTTTGAACTTAACCCTCAATCAAATTAAAAAAAACAATTCAAGTATTGAATTACTGAAAGAGCTGAATGACATTGATGACATCCATGATCTGCGAATTTTTTATGAACTGTACCATTCAGACAGGGATTCCCATACTATCAATTATCTGACATCCATAAGGGAGGAGTTCTATGAATAATTATGAATATGACCTCATTGTTATTGGAGGCGGTGGCGGCGGCATAACCTCCGTCATGCTCGCCAATGGACTTGGGAAAAAAGCGGCAATGATAGACAAGGCAAAATTCGGCGGTGAATGTACCTGGTCGGGATGCGTTCCAAGTAAGGCACTTATTCAGTCTGCAAAGGCGGCTCATCTTCTTGATGATCTAAAAAAGTATGGACTCTCGCTCCCTTCAAAAACCACAATAAATAGCACAAAGGTTATGGAGAGTGTGCGGAATGTAATAACATCCGTCTACAATGAAGAAAAACCAGGTCACTTCGAAGACCTTGGGATTACTGCGATTGAAGATGCAGAAATAGCATTCTTAGATTCTCATACAGTTCAGGTAAATACGAACAGACTATCCGCAGCCAGGTTTGTAATTGCAACAGGCTCAAGTCCCGTTGTCCCTCCGATTAAAGGAATTAAGGAAGTAAAACACCTTACCAACGAGAACCTGTTTTTTTTAAAGAAGATTCCCAAATCTCTTGTTGTGATAGGTGCCGGCCCCATTGGCCTTGAAATGGCATCAGCTTTCCAAAGGCTTGGATCTAACGTTACCGTCATAGAAATGGCGGAAGTAATCCTCTTCAGGGAAGATCTGGAACTGACTGGAATGCTCCATAAAAAACTTGTTGCGGAAGGAATTAATATTATTACAGGCGCCGCTGTTGAAAAGGTTGAAGGGAAAGGTAAAATCACGGTACATTATTCACTGGAGGGGAAGTCCGCTAAAGTAACTGCTGATGAGCTATTTATTGCAGCCGGGAGAACCCCCAACATTGAAGGTCTCAACCTTGAAAAGGCCGGAGTAGAATATACTAAAAAGGGCATCATCACAAACAACTTAATGCAGACAAGCGCCAAAAATATTTATGCAATAGGTGATGTTGTTGGCCCCTACCAGTTCAGCCACATGGCAAATTACCAGGGCATCCTGGCAACCTCCAATGCCCTTCTCCCCATCAATAAAAAAGCAGATTACAGCAATGTCCCCTGGATAACCTTTACGGATCCGGAACTTGCCAGGAGCGGGGTTACCGAAAAGGAAGCAACGGAAAAATACGGTAAAAAACTACGTATTTTCAAGGCCCATTACAGGGAAATTGACAGGGGAAGAACCGATCGAATCGAAACCGGAATGGCAAAGGTACTCTGCGCCCCGAATGGAAATATAGTGGGCATCCATATTCTCGGAGAAAGGGCTGGAGAATTGATGCAGGAGCTGCACCTTGCCAAAACTCTGAATATTCCCCTTCATAAACTGAATGATGTTCTGCACGCCTATCCGGCCTACTCCGATCTCATTAAAAAGCTTGCCCGGGATGCCTATGTAGATAAGATACAGAATAGTATCCTGGTAAAAATAATAAAAATGATAAAGGGTTCAAAATGAAAACTTATCAAAAAAGAATTATTCTGGCATTGATAATTATTGCAGCCATTACAGTGATAAAGTATTTCAATCTCGATACCTACCTCACTTTTGAAAATCTTAAAAATTATAAGGGACAGCTTCTGGAGCATGTAAAAAACAATTACTTTCCAGCGGTTCTGTTGTTTATCCTCATCTATATAGTTGTAATAGCCTTCCAGATACCAGGTGCAGCAGTTCTAAGTCTATCCGGGGGATTTCTATTCGGAATGGCCGGCGTCTTATATGTGAATCTCGGTGCCACCGGCGGAGCGGTTTTGGCCTTTCTTGCGGCACGATTTATTATCGGTGACTGGATCCAGGCCAGGTATGGGGACAAGATGGAGTCCTTTAACCGTGAACTTGAGAAAAATGGCAGAAACTATCTGCTTACGTTGAGATTGATTCCTGTATTTCCCTTTTTCCTGATTAATCTCCTTGCGGGATTAACCGGCATTTCACTGATGACATTTTTCTGGATAACTGCCGTGGGGATTATTCCGGGATCAGTTGTTTATGTCTATGCGGGGACTCAACTGGGATCAATAAACACAATGTCCGATATTATATCCTGGCAGATGCTTTCAGCTCTGGTTCTTTTGGGACTGCTTGCGGTGATTCCTGTAGTAATACAAAAATTCAAGAAAAAATCAACAGGGACAGAAAAATGAAAATTGGAATAATAACAGGTTCAGGTTTTTATGATTTTCCTGCACTCGAGACGGCCTCGATTAAAAAAATTTCCACAAAATTCGGGGAAGTTGAATTACAGACTTCAAAAAGAAACGGGCATGACCTTTTTTTTATGACTCGCCACGGTGCAGGTCACCGGAGACTGCCAAATGCAATAAACTACAGGGCGAACATACTCGCCTTAAAGGAATGCGGTGTGGACCTTATTGTGGCTACCAGTGTTATGGGTATAATTGATAATAAACTTCCCCTTGCCCAATTAATGCTTTTTAATGATCTCTTTTTTTTGGACAACAGGCTTCCCGGAGGAGAAACATGTACCCTCTACGAAATGGACAATGATCCGAATCGGGGCCATTATCTCTTTGACAGGCCCCTCTCCTTTAAGGGACTTGACTGCGCGCGAAGTGCCGCAGAAAAAACCGGCATACCATACACTGACAATCTCATTCATGGCCATTCAGGTGGACCGCGTTTCAATTCGAAAGCTGAAATCGCCTTTCTGAAAAATGCGGGAAGCCAGACAGTAAGCCAGACCGTAGGCCCCGAGATTGTCCTGGCGGGGGAAAGTGAAATTGGATTTATTCTGCTTGGATTTGGCGTTGACTACGCGAATGGCGTAAAAGAAAATCCGACTCCCGTAGAGGTGCTGAATGCCAACCTGGAAAAAAGCAAGGGAATCTTTGCATCCATGATTCTTTCAATAGTGGATGAAATCGATGAGGGGATGACTTTTTTCGATAATGGATTTGTTTATAGATTTGAGTAGAGGATGAAATATATTCATAATAAAGGAATTTGATAGACCAGAAAGGCTTCCGTATCATGGAGGTGATACCATGAAATATCCATGCAGTATTTTTATGATAATTTTTCTTTTCACCCATGCTGCAAATTCAGCTTCTGTTAATCATTCTCTTTTTTCACAACTGTTAAAACAGTATGTATCAAGTGGAAGAGTAAATTACGGGCAATTAAAAAATGACCCCAGGTTGAAGAAGTACATTCACACTTTAGAAAATGCCAATCCCTACACAATAAAAGGAAAAAAAAATCAGCTTGCATACTGGATAAATGCCTATAATGCCTTCACACTTAAAATTATATGTGATAATTATCCGGTAAGGAGCATAAAAGACATCAGCAGATTGTTCAGCTCCGTATGGGATAAAAAATTTATCAATATCCGACACAGACAGTATTCTCTTAATGATATAGAACACCGCATTATACGACGACGTTTTAATGAGCCGAGAATTCACTTCGCACTTGTTTGCGCCGCCAAAAGCTGCCCCCCTCTCAGATCGGAAGCGTATACGGGGTCCATGTTAAATAATCAGCTGAAAGATCAGGGGAATAAATTTTTACGAAACAGAAGATTAAACCGTTTTGATATACAGAAAAAAAAGGCCAGTCTCTCACGTATTTTTAAATGGTACAGAAAAGATTTCCCCCGCAGTGACAGGGACTTTTTTCTCTACCTGGCTAAATTCGCATCACCTGAAATCAGTAATGCCATAAAGGCTGCGCCTGAAGCGTGGAGTATTTACTACCTCCATTATAACTGGAGTCTTAACAGGAAATAACTTACCTGCATGGCAATAAAAAAGGTATCCCGAAGAGGATACCTTTTTTATTGCCAATAATCAAATTCCCTACTGAGAATTCATCAACTTTTCAGTATCCTCGAAACTGACCACCCCGGCATCACTTCCAAGTCCGGTGGCAACCAGTGCAGCCGTTGCGGTACCGAAACGGCAGGCATCCTCAACGGACATCCCCTTCGAAAGGGCGGCGGCAAAACCGGCACAGTATGAATCTCCGCAGCCGGTAGTGTCAAGAACCTCAACGTTCAGGGCGGGAAATTTCTCCACCTTATCCTTCGAATACAGGACAGACCCCTCGGCACCAGTTTTGAATATACATGCACCGGCTCCGAGCTCCAGAAAGAAATCTCCCGTCTCCTCCAGTGTTGAGGTGCAGGCTATTTCCATTGCTTCATCAAGGCTCGGCAGGAAATAATCTACATGGGGCATAATCGCCTTTATTGCATTCAGTGTGCCGTCATTGGGGGCTATAAAATCCGCAGTTACAGTGGCCCCGTTAGACTTTGCCTCCTTGAGAATATCAGCTGATTTTTCACCGTCGATTTTTAAAAGGGTTCCAGCACCGCCCCAGTGAACAAATTTACTATTTACTATTGCTGCTTTCATTCTGTCATCTATCTCAAGCAGGATTGAAGAACCTACGGCGTGAAAATTCGGACGCTGTCCGTCACTATTAACGGCAAGCATGGTTGCGGCGGTGGGAAGCTCATCCCGGTCCTGCATATATTCTGTATTAACACCCTGCTTTTCCAGGACAGTTTTCAGGAACAGGGCCATATCATCCTTTCCAAGGGCTCCCACCAGGGCAGTGTTAAGCCCAAGCTTTGCTCCTATTACCGCGGGTCCCGCCGCAGTACCGGCAGGTGTCAGTCTTATCTGCTGGATTAGGGAAGTCTGCCCACCTTCAGGAATCGCATCGATGTGTCTTCCTAAAATATCAAGAATTGTGAGCCCTACACAGGTATAATCAAAATTCATATTCTCCTCCACTTAAGATACATTAACTACATTCCGCAGATTAATTAATAGAGCAAACGTATCAAGTATTTTTACGGATTCGATCAGACAATGCCTTGTCGGCTGAAGATGACAATTTCAAGGATACAAGCCTCAGTTAAATTCTTAAAACAAACGCGATAATTCATCCGCGGGGAAAACCAGCCATGGAACAACCTCACCCTGAGACGTAGCGGTAATGCCCCGGCCAAAACCTGCAACTCTACCGATTACCGCAGCCTCAATACCCTGGGATGAGAGATCCTCAATCAACGTGTCAACCTGTTGTGGCAAAACTGTAATCAGCAGAGTCCCTGAACCAATAAGTCCCATGGGATCAATATTCAATACAGAACAGAAAGCCTCCGTCTCTGCAAAAATATAAATTTTATCAGAATCGATTTCAAAGCTGTGGCCCCCTGCAGTAGAAAACTCATCGAGGGCGGTGGCGATGCCCCCTTCCGTGACATCATGCATGGCGGTAACTCCTGGATTTCCTGAAGCAATTTTAGCCTCCGGTATAATGCTGATCCTTTTCTCCAGGCTCTGAGCCCCTTTTATCATAGCTTCATCTACACCGCTGCTTTTAAGCAACTCATAAAATTCATTTGCGATTATAGCGGTCCCCTCCACGGCTACTCCCTTTGTCATTACTATGCAGTCACCATTTTTCATGTGGGATTTTTTTCTAAGATTTTTTTCTTTGACAGTTCCCGCCATCATTCCGGAGACAACGGTACGCGAAACCGCATCAGTTACTTCCGAATGCCCTCCGCACAGCTGGATGCCGAATTCTCTGCATGCCCCATCAACTTCCCGAATCATTGCCACCATTTCCGAGGGTGTGCTTCCCGTTGGAAACAGGAATGTTGACAAAAACCATTGAGGAGTCCCCCCTGAGGCGGCAATGTCATTTGCATTCACCATAACCGCGTACTTCCCCGCCGAATCTGAAATAAATGTAACGGGATCAGATTTTAAAAGCAGTACATCCTCATTATTCCATTTAATGGCGGCGGTATCTTCACCGACTCCGGGAGAGACAAGCACCCGGGGGTCATCAATTGAAATATCCCCAAGGTATTTTTCAAGTATATGGTTAGGAAGTTTACCCCCCTTCAGAGGTAATCCCATCTCAATGACATCAACAAGTTCCTCCAGCAAATTTATTACAAAATCAGCGTCTCCGGTACTCGCCTCAAGGGGGCTGTTATTGGTGATAAAGGAAGTTAACGCCCCGGCGCCTCGTCCCGCCTCGACATCAAAATGATAATCTCCCACCACAAGCAGATTTTCAGGAGAAAGCCCCATCTTCTCTGCAGCCAGGAAGACACCACCTGCATGGGGTTTCGGCATTATTGAATCATCCCGAGAAATAATGCAGGCAAACCAGGATTCATCAACTGCATTAAAATTGCCCAGAGCAGAAAGAACATTAACATGTGTATTCCTTGTTAGAATTCCCATGGGAATACCGCGCACCCGCAGCCACAGCAGCAGGTCTTCCGCCCCGAAATTCGGAACTGCATTTTTCGCCGCGGTTTTCTCCGCCCCTTCCAGAACAGCAAAGGCCGCCTTCCTTTTATCATCGTCAGAAATGTCCTCAATAAATTCAAGTACGGGAAGTTCCACGGGACATTCCACTTCAACCTTGATAACATTGAAATCGATCAGTCCCGCCTGGGTCAGGGTACCGTCAAAATCAAAAAGAATACCCTTTATTCTATATTGAAAAATATTTTCAAGAGATCCCTTCATTTTGTTCCCTCTGCAGACTTTCCTCTAATATTTTTACACGCCTTTTAACCGGTACAACAAACAATAATGACAGGAAGCCCCCCGTCAGAAAACCTGTTCCATGGGCAAGGTAACTTACATCCGGCTTTACAACCGCCGGGACCAGCATCGCCAGGGAAAAACCTGCAGCCCTCAGGAGGCGCTGCCCGGGACTTTTTGCCCTGTCAAAAAGAATATACCAGACGATCCAGATAGCCACCATACTGTGGACCATGCCTGATGCACCGATGAGGCGCACCTCCGGGGGATAAAAATAAATTGTAGCGGCATTGGAAATTATACCGGCAATAAAGGACAGTACCGGAAAGGCCCAAAAGCTGAAATAAGTCCGAAGCATCCAGCCAAAGAGAACAAATATCCACCCGTTGGCCAGAAGGTGAGCAATGTCAGCATGGGTAAACAATGCGGTAAATAAACGCCAGAATTCATTTTTATTGAATACAGCATCCCCGCTGGCCCAGAGAAATTGTCCCTGGGGGTAACTCCAGTATAATATTGAAACGACAAGCATCATTAGAAAAATCTGAAAAGGACCATGAAGTAATCTTTTTTGAGGGGGAAGTGAAAAAATTCCCTGCAGTCTCAATGAAAATTCATTTTCTTCACCTGACGGTGACAGTTCAAAAAGGTTTTCATCAATGACATCAGGACCTGTCGAATTTGAATTGCCTGAAGTTTCGGATAGCTCTTCTTTTTTCATATTATTCAGCAGTAATTTTAAAATCTTTTGCAGCAGAGGCACAGAGTCTCCTGATTTTATCATGTAAAAGTCTGTAACTCAGCATTTCTATGGATATATTATATAACTAAATTATTATTTATCAATAATTTGAAGTAAACGTCAATAGTAAATAATGCCCCAATCAGGAAAATGAAAAGTCGAATCAAGGGTTAAAAACTTGACTTTCTTTCGATACACGTTATTGTATCTGCACACTGGAGGATCCGACTTAAAATCATGAAAAAAAACAGAATAGTCTTTTTTATTACTATTTTTCTTTATATCAGCAGTCTCCTCGCTGAAGATGATTCACTCTATGATAATATGATGAGTAAGCTCACCCAAATTTCAGAAAATGGGATCATTAACCGTGTACTGGTAATCCCCCATCCATGGGCTGCACCGCCGGAAAAATCATCCAGTACCTCCGCATCAAAACATCTCGAATTCAAACTAAAAAGCAATCCAAATCTTATAGTAAAAAACAATGATATAGTCTTGCAGAAACTCGATGAAATTTATAAGAACTCGAAAAATCAGCTTTCCTCAAAGACCATGGAATTAATAACAGAGGGGGTTCCCGTAGATATTCTTCTTTTCTGCAAAAAAACTGATGAAGACGGCAGGAGCAAATTGACCGTTAACGTTGTAAAAGCAAAAAACGGAGAAGTAATTCTGACAGCAATGGTATGGAAAAAAAAAGATAGTGAAAATAAATCAAAGAAACAGTATTCAGACACTCCCCGTGAAAGTGACAGAGTCCCGTCAAATTATAGCATCAGTGCATTAAAATTTACAAAATCGGGAAGTAATACCTTGAACATTTCCGGGACTATTCGGAACGGGAGCAATACCATATTCAAAAGACCTGCTCTTACGATATATCTGCTGGATGCCGCCGGGAAAAGAATTGCTTCGTTAAAAGCCAGCGCTGACCGTGATATTTTTCAGGGAGAGACACTTCCCTTCAGGGGTATTATAAAAAAACCCGCCGTTGCCTACTCGAGTTCCAGGATTAAATATTACCCTGTTGAGAAAGAAAAAACCATGTTTACCAGGAAATTAAGCCTGAAGGAGAAAAGGCTTGTCACAGATGGAAAAAAATATATAAAAGTTTATGGAACAATTACAAACAGCCACTATGAAAATATTTACTTCCCCTCCGTTATTGTATCATTTTACAATAAAGATGAAAATTTCATCGGTAGTGCCAGGGGATTCGCTGAAATCAGAAATCTGCCCCCCGGGAAGTCTTCACGATTCAGGGTATATATCAACAGAAAGATTTTAGGAGAAAATCCGGTTTCATGCAGGTTTCACTTTTCAGGAAGGGTCGCACCATAAATTCAATCACCCCCGGCTATTTTTTTCACGGGATTTTCTTCAAGGGTTCCATGAATCAAATTCAATAATTCAATATTGTCAACCGGCTTTGTGATATATCCCGCCGGCTTGGTTTTCAAGGCCTCCTCCATTACCAGGGCATCATTATTGGCGGTCGTATATATTACCGGTATGGGAAATACATCATTTATATGCCTGACAATTTCTATTCCGTCCTTTTTTCCCTCGATGACAATATCCATCAGGATAAGATCTGGCTTATATTCTTCAATTGCCTTCAGGGCATCCTCACTATTGGTAACAATTCCCGGTACGAAATAGCCATAGCGCTGGAGGAGTCGTTTGAAATTCAAGGCGGTAATCCTTTCATCCTCAACAATGAGTATGCTGGACTTCCCCCCCCCGCCGTGCTCCAGCTGTTCTTTAATTACATTAATATTCTTATCTTTAAACAGGTTTCCTCCAAAGACTATTGAGATACAGGTCCCGTTATCACTTTCCACGGAAATGCTCCCCCTGAGCTGTTCCACCAGAACAAGGACCATCTGTATCCCGATACTCCCTGAGTGTTGAGCCTCATTCCAGTTCATGCCAGTCCCGTTATCCATGACTGTTAAATGAATCGCATTATCATTCTGAAATATTTTAATTGCCAGCTCTCCATCCCCTCCGTCAGGCCATGCATGCTTAAAGGCATTTGACATAAGTTCATTGAGCAACAGTGCGCAAGGTATCGCTTCATTTAAACCAATGGATATTTCTGAAATTTCAATTGGAACAGAAATCCTCGGCTGAAATTCACTTAAATTATTCTCATAGTTATGTAAAAGCTCTCTTATATATTCAGATAAATCAACACTGCTTAAATCTCTATTCTGATACATTTTTTCCTGAATAATTGCCATTGCCCTTAAACGGAGCTGGCTCTCTAAAAAGAGCTGCTTATCCTTGTAGTCTACAAGCTTGTTATATTGCAGATCCAGTAGACTTGATATAATCTGTATATTATTTTTAACGCGGTGATGAATTTCTTTTATAAGGAGATCTTTTTCCTCAAGGGTTGTTTTCAGGGATTGCTCGAATTTTTTTCTATCGGTGATTTCATAGCTGATTATCTGAACAGCTCTTTTCCCCTTTATAAATCCCGGTACGCATGAAATAATAGACCAGAACCACCGTTCCCCATCAGGGAAAGGCATACTGTTTTCGGTTATTTTATCCTCTCCCGATTCGAAGACTTCAACCAGGTATTCAAACAATTCATCAGCCTTCCCGGGAAAGAGATCATATATAGATACACCTGTCATTTCTTCCGGTTTCTTATTAAAATCACCGGCACCGGCTTTATTCATCATCAGGATATTGCCATCACTATCAAAGATAGTAATGGGATTGGCTGTGCCTTCGAAAAGCATCTTGTACCGTTCTTCGGAAAACTGAATATCTTCCAGAAATTTAAGCCGTTCCTCAATGTCAATTGATACTATTATCATCCCTGAAATTTGCCCCTCTTCATAAACAGGGCCAATCTTATTAATAAAGGTCGCCGTGTACCCATTGTATTCGAATCTATTCTGATAGGTAGCGGGATGCCCTGTTTCCAGGACCTGCTGAACACACCTTTCCACCTCACCTCGCTGATGGTCATCAATAAAATCCAGCATTGATTTGCCCAGTACATCAGAATCTTCCATTTCGAAAAGCATATTATTAACGTATAGGATAGTGCCGTTACAGTCTAAAATGGTAACTAATTCAGGAATATATTGAACCAGAGACATCCATCGTGACTCATTATTTTTTAACCGGGAGATGTCCGAGATACCGCATATAAATCCCGCAATCCTATCTGAACTATCCCGGCGATATTCCCAGTCTATCTGTACGTCAGTGGTTTTCCCTTTTTTTGAAAGAAATTTCACATATACGGGTTCCGGTGACGGTTCTTCTTTTATCAGAAACCTGAAATATGCCTCCAGGCTCCCCTTCTCTTCTTCTGAGGCAGTTAAATCCCAGGTTGACATATCCTGAAGTTCATGCAGGCTGTATCCGGTAATTCTTTCAAAGGAGCTGTTGCAGAATAAAATTTCCCCATCAACTCCACAGGCATATATGCCATTGGGAACGGTTTCAAGCATTAAATTGATCAGGCTGCATTGATCGGGGTGCGGGATAGAGTTTTTCTTTTCCGAAAGGGTATTCAAGATGTTAAGGAGTATTTCAGGGATACGAAGCGGTCGGGTAAATATACGGCTGATACGCAGCTCCTTTAAAAACTGCAGAGGGGGATCTTTTGCGTTATCCACTATTGCAAGTATTGGACAGGTTAGTGTCAGTAAAAACTTTCGCGCATCATCAAAATCATGAATATTATCCGAGGTAATCTTAAGCAGGCAGAGGTCAGGTTTAATTTTGGGTGGAGGATTAAAATCCCCCTCCCCCAATAGATTAACGGATAAACCGGTTTCGACAAGGGCTGCTTTTATGTTTCCGGTTTCTTCATCCTGTTTGCCAATAATGTATATTTTTGTATTGCCCATGCGGACCACCAGAAAAAGTACTATATTGTAGCAACTAACAGGTCAATTGCAACACAATTTTTTAAAAACAGCTCATATATTCAGCAGGATTTTAATCTTCCCCCATTAAAATGAACGAATCAGGAGGATTAACAGTCATTTCCCCGCTGCAATTTACACTAATTTAAAACATGACTTGAACTTATATGGCGTTATGAGATAATGTCAAAAAAATTAAGACAGAACAGGCGTACATGATACAGTTCCCAGACCATACACTCCCTGAAGAAGCCCGTCTTCCGAAGGAATATATACACTCAATGCCGATGATCCGCTTCAGGGGCTCCATTCACATAATAGATAACGAAAAAGAGATCAAAAAAGCAGTTAAAGACCTGAAAAAAAATAAAATAGTCGGATTTGATACTGAAACCCGCCCCTCCTTCAGGAGCGGCGTCAGTTATCCCGTTTCCCTGCTGCAGCTTTCCACGGATTCGACTTCATATATTATACAGGTACAGAAAACCGGACTCCCTGATTCCCTGATTTCATTTTTATCCAATAAATCCATTAAAAAAATCGGCGTCGCCGTTAAAGATGACGTGAAACTTTTGCGGGACCTGCGGGATTTCACCCCCGGCGGGTTTATTGACCTTGCTGACCTTGCATCGAAAAAAGGAATTGTTCAGACGGGACTGCGGGCACTTTCCGCCCGATACCTGGGATACCGGGTTTCAAAATCAGCGCAGACATCAAACTGGGCCAGAAATGACCTGACGGAAAAGCAGAAAATTTATGCGGCTACAGATTCGTGGCTTTCACTGCAGATTTATCCTCACCTTATAAGGGATAAACAAACCTATAAAGAGGAAGAGACAGAGTAACCTCTCTATCCATCAGCGGACAGCACCATCACAGCCCCCGGGGAATAAAATGAAAGATCCCTCCAATGCGCGCAACCGCGCAATTTACATAGCTCGGATAAACCAGGTCATCGATTATATCGAAGCACACCTCGAAGGGGAACTGACCCTCGAAGGCCTTGCCCGTGTTGCCAGCTTCTCCCCATACCATTTTCACCGCCTCTTCAAATATTTCATGGGAGAGACCCTTAACAATTTCATTCAACGCCTGCGCCTGGAGAAGGCGGCAGCCCATCTCGTTAAATTCAAGGGTAAAAGCATCACCGATATTGCCTTCGATTCCGGTTTTTCCGGTTCGTCCTCATTTGCACGGGCCTTCAGGGACTACTTTGAGATGAGCGCATCGCAGTACCGGGAGAAGTTCCAAAACACGCAGAAAGACGGCATCAACGACCTAAAAAATCATCCCGGCGAAGAATTTGCCCGCAGCGCCGGAGATTTCAAAATTACTTCCTGCTTCATTGATAACATTTCAGGAAATCCGACATGGAAGATCTCCCTAAAGCAGGGTAAAGATATTATGGTGGAAGTTAAAGAGATGCCGGAGATGGAGGTTGCCTATGTGCGCTACATAGGCCCCTACAAGGGAGACACGGACCTTTTCGATGGCCTCTTTTCACGGCTCTTCAAATGGGCCATTCCCCGGGGACTCCATAAATCTGCTGAAACAAAGATTCTCTCTGTTTATCACGACGATCCAGGGATCACAGATGATGAGAATCTCCGTGTCAGTGTATGCATTACCATTCCCCCAGGGACAAATGTCGACGGGGAGATGGGGAAGATGATTGTACCGGGAGGGACCTTTGCCGTGGGGCATTTTAAACTCAATGGCGATCAATTCGAAGAGGCATGGACCACCCTTATGGCGGGGTGGCTTCCCGAAAGCGGCTACCAGCCCGATAATGGATTCTGCTACGAGTTATGCCTTAATGATCCGAAGGGACATCCGGAGCAGAAACATATTGTTGATATTTGCGTTCCGGTGAAACCTCTGTAGATTGATTATATTGCGAATAAATTTCAAATAACGGAATACGAGGAGGAATAACTTCTCACAAATACTTGAGACGAATTGAGCATCCTCCGGTATTCCTTAAACGTAATCCACGGGAAAGCTGAATACCAGCTATCCCGTGGATTACCAGTCTTTAATCTAAATATTTTTTAAGGGTAGAATATTCCATCAAAGAAGGCGATCATAGCTGCCAATTGAGTTTTACCTGTACTGTTGAATGTAGCCTTTGTCATTGCATCAGGTTTCCAGTCAAAATATGCATGATTTGCTCCAGCAACTTCAACATATTCAGCTGTGTGTCCTTCAGCTACCAGGGCATCTACGTATGCCTTTACTCCAAGAGGTGAAACGACAAAATCGATGCTTCCAATCTGACAATGCTGCGGAGGAAGGGTTCCCCCTATGAAGTTAATGGGAGATATAGCCGCATAGTAGTCTGAATTAGCTGTACCTGAATTATCATTAAAAAGATACATCTGATCAGCACTGGTAGTATCTAAAGAAATATCAAATACACCATAACTTGGAGCAGCAGCCTGTACTGCAGCCATTATTTCAGTTCTAACAGAGGGTACATCTCCTTCGGCAACACCGGTTGGCCAGAATTCAAAATTAGTTCCGTCAAACCCGGCAGTTCCGATTTCACCAGACATGTTTGCAACTACTGCGGCAAGGTGCCCTCCGGCACTATCCCCCGTCACAGCTATCTGAGCAGAATCGCCTCCATATGTTGCTGCGTTATCCTGAATATGTGCAATTGCGCCAAAAACATCTTCGATAATATCTACCGCGGTCACTCCTTCCGGAGTTCCTGAAGCATCAAGATCGCTTAATAAACGATACTCTATACTGAAAACAACATATTTACCGGTCTTTGCAATTTCTCTTCCCATACCGCGCATTATATCTTCAGTATTTGAACTCCATCCGCCACCATGGATTATAACCACACAGGGAAGATCAGTTGCTCCATCAGGGGAGTAAACATCATATACAAGCGATTTATTTCCGGGTTTAGCATATTCAACGTTTTGTGTAACATTGATACCGGCCAATTCACTTTCAGCGATAAATGAAGCACCCAGTTTATATACATTGGAAGGACCATATACCTGAAACCTGCCATCATTAGGATCAATCACTACTTTGCTGGGTGATTTCATGGATTCCATAAAATATCCGTAATTGTAAGCTTCCATTATCCAGATCATTTTATAGCATGAATCAAGTACATAACCCGGATCAGGGGTAGCGGTTAATGTCAACTCCGTACCTCCCTTAATCTTTCCATCTGCAGGAATTGGAGGAGTCACGCTAACTGATCCATTGGTGGCGGCATCAAGTTCCACTCTATAGTAACCTCCTTCCAGAGTTGCTCCTATAGTTTTGGCGCTATCCATGGTTATCTTTGCAGGATTGGTAGTACCGGATAAATCTCCGCTCCAGCCAATGAATTTATGTGTTTCATCTGCTTCCACAGTAACTGTGACTTCAGTCCCCGGTTCGTATGATCCGCCAGCCGGACTCAGCATAATTGTGCCACCGTTTACATCATTAACCGTTAATGTATAGGTTGCAGCATCTCCTGAATCATCTGAATCACAACCTGTAGAGACAGATATGGATAGAACCAGTGATAAAATTAAAAACATTGAAAAAATAAATTTTTTCATAAAAACACTCCTTTTTTAGTAAAATTTTAATATAAAAAATCACCGAAACTCCCATCAATTTTTTATTATTGATGTTGCTTCCATTCGGTTAAACATTTCACATTTTCACAAAGGAGTCGTCTGACATTCTGATGAGACGGTTTTTGAGAATTCTTATTTTTTGATATCAATAAATAAGAGTAATGCATTCTCACCCATGTTTAGTTAGACATCTAACAAACCTGCTTGACAATAGAAACCAAACAGGTTTTAAACTCTACAGATAGATAAACTATTCATAATTTTATGAGGAGGATTGATTTGGAATCACTGAAAAATTTGGACAAACAGCTTCTTAAATGGATTTACCAAAAACCATTTAAACATTCTATTCTGATAAAGGTTCTCATTTTTACAGGAGACGGCCCTTTCTGGATGCTTCTGGTATTCATTTCCGCGCTTATTGGCCAAATATTTGATAATAATGCTTATTACCGACTGGCCATATTACTCATGCTGGGACTTTCTCTCGGCAGCATGCTGTTTACCCAGCTTAAAATTCGTATTAAACGCAGACGGCCCTATGCTAATCTGGAGCTTCAGGAAGAATTAAAACTCATAATAGAAAATCGAGACCCGGGGCATGCCTCAAAAGAAATGGAAAGTTTCCCTTCAGGTCATGTATTCTGGACAACCATATGTGTAACCATTATCTGCTATCAATTCGGCGTACCGGCTCTGATTAGTATTGGCTGGATGATTCCCGTCATGATATTATTAAGACCATACCTGGGAGTTCACTACCCCAGTGATGTTCTTTCCGGCCTTTTTCTGGGATGCCTTAATGCTCTCATCACTATAATTACAGGATTGAAGTTAATAGAAATTCTTAACAGCTGGCATCACTATCCTGTTTTTCCCTTTGGATACTGGGGATTTATTGTCCTGTTTTTGTATTCCGGATTTAAATCGTGGCGAAAAAGAGTATAAAACTATTAACCGGAAAAATTCAACTGAAATAAAGGCCAATCGATACCATTACCAGTTAACACTTAGACAGCAATCTCAGACTACACAATGGTACCCAGGATATCCTCTCCAGGAGTTTAAGGGAACTTATGCTCCCCTCAGGCTAAACAACCCCTTTGGATATTTTTATCTAGATCGAGCTATTCCACGGGACGGGCTGCATATCTCAGGGATAATTCAAAGGATCACGAACCGGTGCCATTGTTTCCGGATCTATGCTGCCGTTGGCCCACCATTTTGGATCAGGAGGATAAGCAATTTCGATTCCTCCCAGGTTCATAAGAAAATCCATTGTCCCCTCTTCCATAACTGTATCCCAGACCGAACTAATTCCCGGATCCATCCAGTTGGATGATCCGCCGGAACACAAACTAAAGAAATGATGATAGACATAGCCCCCTTCCCAGATTATAAAATCCATGGGGTCTGTTTTTGATTCGCAGACATTGCCGGTACATTTCTCAGGATAGTAGCTCTCACACTGCGGCATGGTAGGAAAATAGACATGAGTATAGGTACCGTAATGGGGATCATCCGTAATATCGATTGACTCCGTACGGTAAAAGCTGATGGAGGCACCGCCGGGGTCACCGGGATTTTTATTGTCCATCACCTGGGGTTCCGGCGCGTTGGGAGTCCCGTAACCGCAGACCATTGATGGTATGGATGTGCGCCATCCGAACTTTTCCATCAGGTCATAGAGCCGCGGTCCCGTCTCCGTGGTGAGCATACTGGCCATGCGGAGGGGCCCCACCCCGGTAAAGTAACTCACAGGACCTGAACGGTCAATTCCGCTGCCTATCCCGGTACCGTAATGAATCACGCAGGCCAGTGCCTTTGCGTCGAGACGATTCATCAGAAACAGGGTGGAGGTGTACATGACATCGCCGTGTACGGCATTCATGAACGCCGCGGTAACCTCTCCCGGCACGTAGTTGATAAAATCTATCAGCTGTTCTATATTACGCATGCCGTTCATCACGGAAACTGTTTTTCCCGTATCGGTTACATCTCCCACGATAATGGCCACCGGTTTGGCGTCATTCATGCCCAGCATGAATTCTGCAATCCGTTTCTGCCCAGATGCACATGGTTCGGCAATAAGATGAGAGGCGGGATCATTCAAGTCATAGGCCTCATCAATACCGCACTTATTGACATTGTTCATCAGGGTTATGAGCTTGGATTGTTGCTCCTCCGTGCGGGGCTGGTTACCCGCATAGTCCCATCCCAGTTTGTTGATCGTCTCATAAAGAATGGAAACGTCCCCAACTGTCTTTGTACCGTCCCCCTTTCGAATTGATGAACCGATTTCATTGATTACCTGTACCAGTGTGGCATAATCAACAGGAGGAGTAACCAGGGGCGTGGTAAAACCATTGAGAATGTTTATCATCAGGTCGATATTTTCCACATTATTGATTAATCCGGAAAGATAACGAATACGCTGGACTTCGCCTCCAGTGATGACATTTCCATCCTCGTTGATACCGGCAATCATTCCCGTGAGCTTGTTAAAATCGGCGATGTCGTTCATGATGGCAACAATATTGGCAGCCCCGAATTCTGTGACAACTTCATTCATGAGAACCGTCATTCTTCCCAGGCCGTCATCTGCGGCGGTACTCATGGCATCGGTATATCGCGGCAACGGAGCTGTTCGTACCGGGTACGTTTTATCACCCATGGAATCACAGAGCCGCCTCAGTTTGACCACATCAAGAAAGGGATCATTGAGTATGGTTATCATCAGCCCTGGATTGGTAAGATTGTTGATTACATCTGTAATATAGCGGATTCGCTTCACATCACGTATCAGGTCCGTTAATTTTACGAGGCTTGGTGCATCAACTTTGTTTATCATACTAACCGTAGTGTCGGCGCCGCCGCCAAAAATATCATTCATAAAGGTGGTGAGACGTCCAAAGTGATCAGAAGTGCAGTCTCCGCTGTCACAGAGGGGGTCCGTATATTTATTTGCCAGGTCCATGGTATAAAGATTATTCATGATAGTAATAAGCCGTTCAACGCCGGAGGGAGAGGCTGTGTTATCAAGGCCGCTTACGATTTTGCCGATATTGGCGGCACCCTCACCTGTACCGGAAGAAATATCATCAATGAGTCTCACGAGATGATCTTTAATGGTTAGATTCTCTCCGGGAGCGGCGGGATCACTGATTTCATTGATGAGTTCCGCCATCCCTTCCGCCGCAGTGGGTGAACTGTCCGCGTAGAGTGTGGTTACGGAAGTCCCGCTCAATGCCAGGTTATTAAAAATATCCGTCATATAGAGAGCAGTACTGACATTGTTCATCATTTCAAGAAGGTTGGCTACGGAAACGCCGTCAATTACCCTTACCAGTGAAGACGTCCCGGCGCCGCTGATGCCGTTTAGTATCTGATACATCTTTTCTCCGGGAACACCGGCAAGTCCGTTCACCAGGCCGTAAACTTTTGTGATATCTGCCGCATAACCCATAACATCAACAAGGCGGTCCGATGAAGAATAATCGAGGCCGTTGAGAGTCCCGGTCAGGTTTGCAATATCTTCAATATTATTCATCACCGCAATAACATCAGCTTCATTGTTCATATAGTCAAGGGGATACTGGGTGCGGTCAATAATGTTTATCAGGCAGTCAAGGCCTGTCTTTATTTCCGGATGAGCCGGGTCCGGTATATCAAGACCGTTCATGATACGGTAAATAGTCTCATCATGATAGGTATTATTGTCCAGCTGATTCATCATGATGGCCACCTTTTCATAGGCCTGTACATCAGCGCCCCGGTTTCCCGGCAGCACCACATCATCAATCCAGACGGTATCGTCTCCGCTGCTTCCCCCTGAATTTTTTTCGAATTCCCAGCGAAAACGGTGAATGCCCGAGGTGACAGGGATACTGACCGTCGCCCAGGCGAGTTCACCGGAATACTTCTCCTGGAGGATATCATCAATATAGAATTTAAGGAAGTCCGCATCCGTTTCCGTACTGACCCTGCGAGCAAAGGAAATGTCACCCCCTGAGGTAAGATCAGCCGTCAATTCAATCGTGGCAATTTCATCATCACCGAGATCATTCACTCCCGCTGCGCCTGCACAAAGGGAAAAGCTGCCGCCGTTTGCCGAAACTGAAGTAACAGCCCAGCTGTTGCCTCCGGAGAGGGCCCAGTTTTTTTCATCAAGGGCACCTGATTCAAAATTATCATCATTGCTCCTGATCCCGTTGTAGACGATTTCCAGCCCATTCACCAGATATGACATTTTTGAGGGATTATCTATATTGTTCAGGGTAACGATGAGGGAAGTTGTCCCGTTCTTTGAAGGTGGCTCCGGATTGTTCACCGAATTGATGATACCGATTAGATTCGTCATGGTGGTGGTTTCGTTGATAACCGTTGTCAGGTCCCGAATTTCCAGGGTTTCGTTGAGAATGCGCAGCATCTTTGCCATTCCTTCGGTGCTATTGGCAACCTGATTGAGCAACAGTGACATCCGGTCCGTATTCTCATCAATGAAGGCGATCATCATGCCGAGCCGCTTCATGGCGTCTACAGGGGTCCCGGATGGGCTGTCGGCGGCACCGTGGACAATCTCTTTCAGATAATTCATATCATCGGTATTATTGACCATTCGGGCGATCTTGGAGATGGTATCCGTTCCCGCGGGGGGCATTCTTCCTGCATCAAGTTCATCACTGATTGCCTTATCGGTGAAATCAAGAAGGTCAAGGATCTCAATAGCTGTAAGTTTATTCGGTTCCTCCATGAGGTCAACGAGATCCTGCATGTTGGAAATGGAATTAATTAATGTAATAATATTGCTCTGTCCCGCACCGTATGCGAGGAGATTCAATTCCTCTTCACCGATACCATGGAGGAGATCATAATATTTATCCGCTCCCACTGCTTCAATGATGGCAAAGGTGTCAATGGGCATTGAGCTGTCCAGATAGATGTTGCGGGTATATTCTGTTTGCGTTATAACATCCCCTTTACATCCGACATACATAATACATGTTATCGTTAACAATAATATGAGTGCGAACCTGACAGAAAGCATCTTTACAAATAAATCTGCAATTATAAGTAAATACCCCGGGCCTTTCATGGTTTACCTCGATGAATAAATTAATTTTCATTTTCATCTTAGTAATTTAAAAAAAATTGTCCGGTCGTTTGCTGCGATCACAGCAATTGAACGGTTCAGGTGCCCCACGGGTCTGCCCGCGAAAGAGAGGAAAAAAGGAGAGGATTAATTGAGCCGTTTCTTTTGCCGGTATTCTGATGGCGTCAGGCTGTTTTTCTTCTGGAAGGCGCGGTTGAATGTTACCAGGCTCTCAAATCCCACTTCAAAGGCGATTTCGATAATCTTTTTATCCCCTTCAGTGAGTTGTTTTTCAGCCTCTTCAATGCGCAGATGGTTTATATATTCACTTATTTTCATGCCTGTATATTTTTTGAACATTCTACTCATATGGTCCGGACTCAGGTCCAGGGCACGGGAGAGCCCTTCGCGAGAAATGTCCGATCGGTAATTTGCCTTCAGAAAAGCCACCGCTTCCTCAAGTTTTACCGACATGCTTTCCGTAATTGACGTATCACGCGGTTCCGACGAATTATCGGTAACAATTTTGCGCAGCTGGGCATAGAGGATTTTAAGCTGCAGTTCATCATGCATTATCTCACGGCTCCGGTGAATGAGGTAAAAAGTCATCATTGCCGGCAGAACATAGACATGAAGAAGAGGAGGATTGTGATAGATAAACATGTAGTTGATAATATCCACTCCGGTGGATATTCCCGGAATCACCACGAAAAGAAGGATCATTCCCAGGGACCTCCGTGATGCCTCTTTCCATGCCCGAATAAAAAGAAATGAATAGAATGGAGTAGACAGGGGTATTGTCAGAAATCCCAGGATTCTTCCCGGATACCATGGTGAAGTGGTATTCTGAAAGGAGATAGTAACAATTGAAAAAAGGAGAAGAAGGGGGATATATATTTTATTCACTCCCGGAGTAAATACCTGCAGGTAATACTGAATGAAAAGAAAATAGAGTATAGCCGCAACGGGGATACTGCTCCAGAGATAGGTGATCCTGAAATCTAGGCTGAAGGGATACCAGGGCGAAAAAAATGATAGCAGGTAGGTGATCCATACAAAAAGGAGGCCCATGGTGATGAGATTCAGCCGGTTCCTCTTTTTTCGTAATGAAGTAAAGATACTGATGAAGGCCTGCCCCATGAAGAGAAAAATGATACCGAAGGGGATGTGACGGTACAGGAGATTGCTGAAGATTTTATTATGGTAAAAGCTATCTTTATTTAACAGCTTAATTTGAGCCTTTGTTCCGCAAAATTCCCTTCCGTAACCCCCCAGGTAAATATGAACTATATTCTTCCCCTTTTTGAGAACATTTTTAGGGATTGCATAAAATCGGGGTACATGGACCTCATGCATCTCCTCTTTTGTATGATGCCCCACGGCTCTTTTATTTACGAAGACCCTGTCGACAAAGTATAGACGTCCAAGGGAAATGCCGAAATGCTCCTCCGGATTTTCAATGTGAACTTCCCCCTTCAGCCAGACGTATTGAAAATTTTTTCCGGGAGGATAGTGAAGTTTAAACATGCCGGGAAACAGTACCTTTTCCCATTCTGCCTCGCCGGCAATATTTTCAATACTGGGATTCTGCAAATGAAGAATTTTCCAGTCGCGTACAATAAGATCCTTATTGGTGCCGGAACATCCCGTCAGGATGAAGATTATTGACAGGAAAAAAATAAATCTACATGCTGAGTTTTTTAATAAGGAAATTATCATAACAGGTGCAGGTTTCACTATTCAGTATTTATGCAACGTTCTCTCCCCTGTAAAAAACAAGCCATGGTGCCAGAACGATGCAGTGCTTCACACATAGCCTTCTGATGAATTCAATCAATCCCTCAGAAGGCTCATTTACACAGAATCGGTTCATCCCGGGAAAAAGCAATTACATTTTTATCTTCCGTGTGTAGTTCACATGCCCGTGCCGTGGAAAACTTACCTATCAGGCAGCAACCATCCCCACCAAACAACGGCATCAAGGAAACCGTCTTCAAACAGTTTAAGGGACCCCTCACCTCCCGCAGGCGAAGCGCCCCCTTCTGACACCTCAATCAAATATATCTATTTCCCAAAAAGTAAACCGACTTTAGTCTACATTCTCTGAAAAACTTTGAGGATGTATTGTTTAATCAATTGATTTTAGTTCGAATGAACTTTTACTCAGGATGGTTTTTTTATATTAAAACAATTATCATCATATAACTTAAAAAAAAATGGAACCATTTATTTAAAAGCGGGGTTTAACAGATAATTGTACAAATTAAAATTCATCCAACAGGTATTAAAAATGAAAAAAATATTTATCATCATTTTCCTTTTAATTTCCTCAGCAATCATATTACTCGATTACAGCGATGCCAGGGGAAGAGGAAATAATGCATGCAAAAATGATATCGAGAAATTTTGCAGTGATAAAAAAGGTGACAAAAGAGCAATGATCCAGTGCTTAGAAGATAATTATAATAACCTGTCAAACTCCTGCCGAGAACTAATTGACAACAGGAATGGCTAAAACAGCCATGATTAAAAATTTAAAGAAAAGATAATCCTCCAGTCAATTTAAGAAATCTCTCTATCTTGAAGAACAAGTCTCTTCTGTATTTTGCAGTATGATTTTATATCAAAAATTATACTGCAAAATATTAGGTTAAATTTTTTAAACAACTGAATTATGCAAATGCACATTCCTGAAAATACCCTGTACACAACATTCATTCTTCTGGTAATCACCACTGGTGCCCTAAAATCCCTTAATGCTGAAGTTTACCAGCTCCCTCCTGCTGATGACGGAAACAATACAGAACAAATTTACCATGTCGATATCGACAATAGAGAATTCAATCACGTTATCCGCATAGATCAAGGCATTGGGGAAAAAGCGATGACCATCGGTATTGTCTATGCCGTACAATGGTCCTATTATCTTACTTTTCAGTGGAATACCATTAAGCAGCATGGATCCTTTGAAAACTGGTACTCAAACATGTACCAGCCCCATTTTGACCATGACAGCTATGACTACAACCTGATTTATCACACCATAACTGGCACCTACTACTACCTATTTTTTCGTTCTCGAGGTCACACCAAGGCTGGAGCCCTCATGTGGAGCACTATCTCCCATTTATTTTTTGAGTTTACCATCGAAACTATCACTGAACCTCCCAGCTTTCAGGACATGTACCAGACACCCATTCTGGGAGCCGTTGTCGGCATTGGCCTGGAATACATGAGCAATCAGCTTCTCAATACGGAGTACACTGCGGCGCATATTATGGGTTACCTGCTCAATCCTTTCGCATTATTACCCTTTTCAAGTTATGAAGCGGCAAGCATTCCCATAGTCAGCACTGCCTACTATGGCTATGCTCTTACATTTAGATTTTAGCAAAATAAGGAAAGAAAATTAAACTGATGACTCTTATATTTATTACAATGATATTTCTCACGGGAATAGTGGCTTCAGCAGATGATGCGGTGAGTAAACCTTCTGATTACCAGGTTATTGCAGATAACCAGATTTCTACGAATAAATGGTACCCGGATCAGTATTTTCTCCTGGGAGCCGGTCTTTCTGGACTCGCCTCAATAAGCGATACAGAACAAAATAAAAGTATTGCCGGTATTCATTTGTACACCGCCCTGGGGTACTGGGTGTTCGATTCTGTAGGACTTGAAATGGGAGCCATAATAAGCTTTGGTTACTTTCATGATATATCGATTAATCATTATTCAGATAACAGTGACGAATCAATTACAGTGAAAACAGTGGGGGATTTCAATGCTCTTATGTGGGATTCTTCCTTTTACTGGGGAGTCATGGTGCGCTTGCCATTTACCAGAAGAACGGATACTATAAATCTCTACCTGAAGCTTTTCCAGGGATATGGTACCAGTGTTTACTGGCTCTATGATAATGATTATGACTATCTGGATGAGGATGCAACAAGGTACTACAGTGAAGGAATTCTGTTCGGATTTTCTATCGGCAACATATTTAATGCCTTCAATAAAAAAACCACCTGGTTTTTGCAGCTGAGCATGTATGTAAAAATGTATCAGGAAACTTTAGCCATCTACGATGGCGGTGTACTCCCGGAGACTCTTGCGATAGCTGCAAATCGCAACAATGCTCACCTGATACAGATAATTCTCACCGCAGGCGTAAGGCTTTATTAATTTTTATCACAGTAAGTTATTTATCAGAATAAGCCCGTGCCGTGGAAAACTCCACGTATCAGACAGCAACCATCCCCCATCACACAATGTTATTCTGGAAACCGTCTTCAAAGAGTTTAAGTGAACTTATGTCTCCCGCAGACGAAATGCCCCTTCTGAGATTTTTTCAACAAAAAGATTGCGACTTTTAAATCGAAACTCCAATAACTGGAAGATCGATCTGAATGCAAAGATTAGTCAATTTATTTCCTTTTCGTATGGTCTTTTTCCAATTTCAAATGCCCTGGCAATTTTTTGCATATTGAAAATACATGCCTTAAGATAGTAATACCTGGTTATCAAGGATACCCTTTTGAATTCCATGTCCGAACGGTATAGTTTATCAAAAAATAAATCCAGTCTTCTGGCATCCCAGAGTCCATCCATATAGGTTTCTCCCAGGGCCATCGACATTCCCCTGAATACCCTCTTGAAAAATCGTTCATCCTTAACAATAAGATCCCAATCACGATTTCCATTAATGTTTATATCTGCCAGTGAAAATATTTCTGCAACAGCCTTTTCAAGATTTTTCATTTCATTAAATTCTCCTTCCGGTCTATTAATAAAAATAATTATATTAAAAAAACGATTCAATTTTATTCTCTTGCCCGTGCCTTTGAAAAACCTAATTCGGTTCTCAGGATAATGAGGTTTCTGCCCCACGCAGGAACAGGAGGTTTCGAAAAACGTGGACCGTCAGGGACGTGCAAATACCATGATTTTTCAGTATCTTCCGGTTACCCGACTGGAAAACGAAAAGCCGGCTGCAGTAAACGCAGACCGGCTTCTTTTATTTACTGCATCCTGCCAGTATTTTTCAGGTCACGCTGAAATTTTGGCCAGGCTGAGTTCGCCAGATCCTCCCCTGTAATGCGGAGTCCATGAAGATTATACTTATCCGTGGCAAAGTACAACATCTCGTTATGAATGGTAATGGCTCCCGAAATGTCCCGCCCCGAATTATATTTCCATTTCAGGATGCCGTTCAGGTGGAAGGCATAGAGATACCCGTCATCACAGCCCACATAGACCGTACCGGATGATCCCACCGCCGGGGTGGAAATTATTACTGCTCCCGCAGTATCATAACACCAGCGTTCCGTACCGGCTGGAGAAAGGCTGTAGAATTTTCCCGCCTTGGTACCGAAATAGATGTTGCCGTCACCGTCAATGACGGGAGATTTTCGGATCGATCCCTGGGCAATGAATTCCCAGATCTTAGTACCGTCGGCTCCGTCAACACAGTAGAGAAAACTGCCGGGTTTTCCGTCCCTGTGCTCGGTTCCCACGAAGATCCGCCCCCCCGCATCGATGGCGGCTGGAGAGTTGAGATTATATTTTGACTGGAACCGCCATTTCCGTGTACCGACTGTACTGCCCGGATTCACTCCTTCAAGATAGTACCCGCCGGAATAGATGATAGTACCGTCAGCGGCAATGGCCAGTGCGTTTACGGGACAGCCATAAGAATCATAACGCCATTTTTCCGAAGGAGTGCTCAGGGGATTGATGGCGATTATCTGTGAGCTGACGGTGCCATATATAGTACCGTCACTTCCCACCACGGGTGATCCTGCGAATTGAACCCCCGATGCATCAGGATTAGCCAGGTTGTAGACAAACTTCTGCTGCCGTACCAAATAGGGAATATCTCCCCCCTGGGGTGTAATGATACGGAAGTAGCCGTCTTCACAGGTGGTGTAGACAGAACCATCTTCGCCAATAGTGGCCGGTCTGTAGGCATCATCGGGGAACTGATAATACCAGTCTACGGAAAGGTCACGCCGCAGATGATAAAGACGGCCGATGGCGCTCCCGCCGTAAGCCTTGAATTCTGACACATAGTAAAGAGAACCGTCATCGGCAATGGCAGGAGCAATGGTGTAGGAAGTTGAACCGGGGTCCCCCGCATTTAACATTGCCACGAATCCCACACCCTTGCTGTCCTGAATTGTGCATTCTGTTATCTTCTTTATGCCATCAATTTTTACCTGGGCGGAACTGTTAAGAGTGATGATGAACTTTTTGTCAGTTTCTCCTGCCAGAATATCGCCGATGGTCTCAAAGGATATGGTTCCCTCCCTGCTGCCTTCCGTAATGGTTACAGTACCGGAGACATCTCCGTTAAAGTCTCTTCCCCGTACTGCCCTCATGGCAGGATGCGCAACATCCGAAAGAGACCAGGATATGACAGCAGTCTTGCCTGCAGGAACAGGATCAGAGAGGAAGACGATGACATTGAGTTTTTTTACCTCACCCTCGTCACCATCCTCAACGGAAACCTCTGTATTTTTCATCGAGGCGGTTATCTCGGATAGTTCCCCGGTATCATCATTGAGAATGGTCCCGGTGGCGGATCTTTTGCCCGGTACCGGTATTGCATTTTCACAATCTTCAAGCCTGACAATGAGATTTTCATCATTTTCAACAGCATCATCCCCGGTGATATCCACATGAAATCCGCCGCCTTCAGTATAGCCAGTAATTTTAATCTCTCCACGGTGCAGGTGACGACGGCTGTCTGCCTGAAAATCCTCACCCCGCACTGCGGTACCGGCATAATCCCAGTGAAAGGCTACCATATCTCCCCTTCTTAAGGCAGGTGACAGTTTCACGGGGAAGTAAAGGCGGCGTGTTTCACCCGGATCACCCTCTTTAACAGGCTGGGCATCCCCCACTTCGATGGTATATTCAGCGGTTTCATTATCCTTTATTATTGCCGTGGCAGTTCCCCCTGAAATAGAGGCGTTGACTGATTCAGTGAGGACGAACTTGAAAGACTCCTCTCCCTCTGTGTATTTATCGTCAGTCACACTGATCACTATCTTTTTGCTCAAGGGCTGGCCGTTTTCAAAAATTAGAGTATGGGGATACACGATATGGTTTGTATTGGCAAAATCATAACCTTCCGTTGCAGAATCCTCCAGAAGATCCCATTTAACAATGACATCCCGGCCCGGCAGAGGAGCCCTGTTCAGTTTTACCTCGAAGACAAATTCCTCGCCTTCCGTAGCAGCAATATCTTCCACCGAGACACTGTTGTCTCCCAGGTCCGCGGGAATTCCCGTCACAGCCTCACTAAAGGAAGATGTTCCGGCCCCGTTTTTTGCCTTCACCCAGAACCAGTATGCCTGGCTATTGGTAAGGCCTGATATAAGACATTTCGTATCAGTTGAATCGCTGTCTCCTGTATATTCAATGGCCACGGTGCTGTTATTCTCCGTGGCATACCATACCGTGTAGCTCTCCGCCCCTTCCGAGGGAGACCAGTTGAGACCCAGCTCTCCATTGCCTACGGTAACCAGGACTTTCTCCGGGTTGACCGGGGCAACGGGATTATTTACAATGGGCAGGTCATGCCCCTGTGGGCGGGATGAATCCGAACCGCAGGCTCCTGCCAGTACTGCACATAAAAGAAGCGCAGCGAATTTCACTATTTTCATATTCCTCTCCTTTTAGTAATTAGAAAGTCAACCCCTGCGAACTACCCTGTGCATCTCTTGAGGAGACTCTCCTTTTCTGGTTTTATTTAATTATTCTATTAACTTTATATTTATGTTAAATAGAGACTGTCCATGAGGTTGACCTTCCTGCCAGGCAATCGCTGCAGTACAATGCAGTTTCTACCGGTGAAACCTTAGGTCTGTCCTCTACGACTGCATTAATGTAGTATTTCATGAATAGAGTAACCACCTCTGGCGGGAGCCCTGCTGCCTCTGGCGGGATTTTTTTACTGTGCCCCTAAGAAAATAGATGAAAAAAGTTTAAAGAGCTATGCGATGGAAGTTAAAATGACGCGACAAGAGAGAGACTGCCGGTGCATTCAGAAGAACCACGCCGGGACTGCTCTGGTATGGCCTCCATGTAAAAAATTCACTGCATGGAGATCTAAACTTCCCCCAATAGCATTTATAAAAAATTATCTGCAGGGATTTTTCAGGTCTCCACGAAACAATCAGGACAGTCTCAGACGGCACGAATCGAAAAATTCTTTAAATAGCTGGATTAGTTATTAAGAGGAACAAATTGCCTTAAATGTTCTGGTTACGCTGGCGCCTGTTCCTTTTATTTTTTTCCTGAAAATATTTAAAAAAAATCTTGACCGATTCACATCGTTTATAAATTTATTAACGATGTGAATCTTTTTAAAAATTGTGTGTAAAAACAATGATAGAGAAATCCTTAGAGGAACTATCCTTTTCCATAGAAAATAGCGACTATTCATCCACTTCATGGGCTGACAGCTCTCCCCGGGAGAGCTGTACCCGTATAATAAATATGAAAAGGGGAATTCGGGTAATAAACCGTAATACTATCTGCAATGCAGAGACCCGTATAAATTATGAAAATAATCTTCCCCATGATACTGCAGTGGGCGCAATATCCCTATTTGGTGCTTCAAATTCTGAACTCTATGACATAAAAACGACACTAAACCATAAAACAGGCAATTCTTTCTGGGGGAATGTTCCTGATGAGAATTGCGGCTCTCTCCTGCCCGCGGGAAAAAGGGTAAATATGGTGTACATCTCTGTAAAACAGGAACTTTTTCTGGACAAAAATGGGGAAGATCCCTGCTACGAATTTAAAGATAATGAGTTATGGCATATTCTGACCGGTAACAGGAGAGGTGTATGCGATTGCGGATTGATTGCAGATGATATCCGTGCATTACTCAATGACATCCTTCAAAATCCTCTACAAACCCAGTGGGACTGGCTTTTTTTCGAATCTGCAATACTGAGTCTACTGGGTCAGAGCCTGAAGTCTTTATCAACAGATTTATCCGGGAATCAATTGTCTGATATTAGCAGGGATGATCTTGCGAGAATTTATTATGCCAGGGAAGTACTTATCGACAATCTGGAAAAGCCACTCTCCATATCGGAACTTTCAAGAAAGGTGGGCCTCAACGAGTTTAAACTCAAAAAGGGATTTAAGGAAGTATATAAAAGCCCCATTTTTGAATACCTGCGTAATTACAGAATTGATATGGCCGAAGATCTGATTCGAAAGGGAGCCTGTTCAATTACAGAAGCTGCTATAGAGGTGGGGTATTCCAATCCTAGTGCCTTTTCTGCTGCTTTCAAAAAAAAACATGGGATAAATCCCAATGAGTATCGTAAAAAACTATATTCCCTGGCAATCTAGATATTTCAGAAATGGTGCCCCTGCAGCTCAAAGAGATCACCATTTTTTTATTTGCATAAAATTTACTTCTATATGAGTTTGATTCATTGAGCAAGTAATTAGCCAACTTTGCATTTTACATGTTTTTACTATTGAGGTAGTTTTATGGAAAAAAATACCGAAGTATTGGGAGCCCTTTTATTGGGATATGCGGCTTCGTGTATGAACCTGAAATACATTACACCTGACGTGATAAAAAATAGTATGCGGGAAATTCAGCCGGAAGAATGGTATCCCCTCGGGATAATGAGAAATCTTGAAAATACCATTATCGATCACTTTGAAAATCCCAACCCTGTTTTTGAGATAATTGGTACAGAAATGATGTATCAATGGTACAGGGGGATCATGCCGGAAAAGAAGATTATCAATGGAATCGATTTTTTGAAGAGCCAGCTAAATTCCAAATCCTATTACAGTGTTGTAAAAGGCCCCACTGAATTGATCGGTGAGTTTTATCTTGATTTTCTCGATGAAGAAAAAGGAATTGCAGTCATCAAGAGCTCTACTCCTTCTCCCATGTCGCTGGAGAAAGGAATTATCTATGGAGGAATGAAGGCTCCGGGAGATCTTTCAAAAATTGATATTATTGTTGAAGACGATTCTTTCAGAATCCGCTTTTTTTAAACTGACAACATACTATCCATTAATCAGTATAAACAGGAAAAACCTATCATGGATGAACTGGTAAACTTCTATTCCCACACATTTGAACAGCAGGGACTCAATCCCCTTCTGGGGAAAATCTTTGCTTTACTTACCACTGAAACAGAACCGGTATCTCTGACCGATATTGCAAAAAAGCTCAATCTTTCAAAGGCAGCCATAAGCATACATGTGAGGGTACTGAACCAGATGGGCTACTGCCGCAAAATTCCCAGGGGCAGCGATCGAATGGACTATTACGTATTAAACGATAACTATATTGAGATGGTTTTCAGCAATGCCATGAGACTACGACGCTTTTCTGTTGAAGAATTAAACCGGATAATCAGAAGTCATGAGAATAAACAGTCTTCTCAGGTCATAGACCGATTGAAAGAGCTAAAGGCCTTTGAACAGTTTATGTGTGAACTTGAAGATGATCTTATGGCAAAATGGATTGAATATAAAAAATGTTGATTTTACACATGCCTTGAAAACCCGTGCCGTGGGCACAAACCTCATCCGGTTCTCAGGATGAGGTTTGTGCCCACGCAGGAACAGGACCTTCTGAAAAGCATGGGCCGTCAGGCTGCATCAGCTGCTTGTTATTCAATACCAGGAAAGAATCCCCGAATTTGCATTGTCTGAAAAACACGGGTAATGTCATACTTAATTGATATAAATGGCTTTTAATATAATAAACATAAGAGATACCGATATCTCATCACAGCTTAATATAAAAATAATCCGAGCTGTATCAACCTGATATAGCTCGTATTATCCCCAATTTACATTTTTATTGCTGACCAAATAACCTATATGGTGTAATAGTTTTTAACGTGTTCAACAATATCGTTAATCGATACCTTTATCTGTTCCATCGAGTCTCGATCGCGAACAGTTACTGTCGGATTGTCCCCTTCAATTGAGTCAAAATCAACAGTAATACATATTGGAGTTCCAATCTCATCATGTCGACGATAAGCCTTTCCAATATTACCGGTATTTTCGAACAGAATTCTACCAATTCCAAGTTTTTGCAGCTTTTGTTTGATCTCTTTACAGGTATTTACAATTTCCTCTTTATTTTTCTTTAGAGGTATTACTGCAACCTTGATTGGGGCAAGGTGTTTTTTCAGCTTCAAAACAATACGTGATTTACCATCGCCAAGATCTTCTTCGGTATAGGCTTCGGTAAGTATAGCAATAAATCCACGTTCAACACCAGCTGAAGGTTCAACCACATAGGGAATAAACCACTTGTTGTTGTCATCCAAAACAGCCATCTTGGTATTTGATTCATTGTTTTCATGAATATGAGCCTGGATATCATAATCCTTTTGAGCCTTGGTATGATTTCCCAGATCATAGTCGGTTCGTGATGCAACTCCTTCAAGTTCGTCCATTCCATGAGGAAACTTATATTCAATATCGAAACAGGCGTTGGCGTAATGTGCTAAATCCTCTTCAGGAATATCTCTTGCCACTATATTCTCAGGGGCAAGTCCCTGATCTATCCACCATTGCAGGCGGGCATTTTTCCAATAGGTGTGCCACTCTTTTTCGGTACCAGGCTCACAAAAGAACTCCAGCTCCATCTGCTCAAACTCTCTTACTCTAAAGAGAAAGTTTCGTGGAGTAATTTCATTCCGGTAACTCTTACCCATTTGAGCAATTCCAAAGGGTACTTTTCGTGATGTTGAATCGACTACATTTTTAAAGTTTGTAAAAATGGACTGGGCTGTCTCAGGTCTTAAATATGCAAGGGAGTCATCACTTACAACAGGCCCTGCATGCGTGCTGAACATAAGGTTGAATTCTCTTGGTTCTGTCAGGTCTTTTGATCCGCAATTTTGACATTTACCATCTGTAACATGGTCAGCTCTCATTCTGGTTTTGCACTCTTTACAATCCACTAATGGATCACTAAAGGTATCTTCGTGACCTGAGTACTGCAAAACTTTACGGTTGGTAAGGATAGCTGTGTCCAGTCCCTCTATATCATCTCTCTCATAGACCATGGACTTCCACCACGCCTGTTTGAGATTATTTTTGAGTTCTACACCCAGGGGGCCAAAGTCGTAGACTCCCTGCATTCCACCATATATTTCCGCGTTTTGAAAAATAAAGCCTCTTCTTTTACACAAAGAGACCAATTGGCTCATTGAATTTGCTGGCATTTTAATATCCTTTTTTAGTTTCTTGTATAGTAAAATTAAAATATATTATAATAATTCTGAATCTGATACTATATATAAACAGCACCGTATGTACACAACATTATTTTGTCTGTTTTATTGAAGAGACAACAGTTTTTTTTAATTTCTGCTGAAATGCTGATACATAAGCTGTGTAATCTTCACCAGCTGTTTCTATATTTAATAAATTCCGGCAACACTATGGACCTGCCGTGGAAAAAGGCTGAGGAGGAACCGTTCAGACAATGCGGCTGCAGGAGCCTTTCTGCAGGTAGAGTTCATTTATTAAATTTCTTTTTTATCTCCACAGATTTCTTCAACCACTTAGATGATTTTTTATCGAAACCCTGATGTTTGAAAATCAAACCGATGCTGTGATAGGGAACATAGTTTCCCGGATCTAATTTTATACTGATAGTATAATGTTCCATCGCTTTACTATATTCTCTCAAATCAAAGAAGATGTCCCCCAGGCTGTTATGGGTGGAAGCTCTTGACGGATCGAATCCCATGGCGGTATTTAAATCAATAAAGGCATCCTTCGATTGCTTTATTGCATATAAGGCTGTGCCCCTGTTATGATATGCCGATGAAAAATTAGGGTACACTTCAATGGCTGAGTTGAAATATGGAATTGCACTGTTAAAATTTCTCCGGGACATAAGATATGCCCCGATATTATTAGATTGTACCGCAAGAAACTCCTTCCTGCTGAGACTTTTCAGATAGACCCCTTTATCTATTGACTTTTTTGGAATTTTCAAACGATTTATATAGTATGCGTTTGAGTAGTGCCTGCCTTCCGTACACTCCCAGTTGAGATAAGACCCATCTTTAAAGTTAAAGCGTATAAAGCTGTGATTGGGGGCATAAACCGGAATAATAGGAAGTTTTAATACCTCAGAGATGGCAGTATAGAGAGTACAGTAATTATCACAGTCAATTATTTTTGAATCAATACCTTTGCTGAGCAACAGATTATTTTCAAACCTGAAGCCCTCCCCTCTGAGCAGATAGTCAATAGTCAGCAATATCCTGATAGCTTCATCTGTTGAATATGTTTTCTTCACAGTAATTCTGGCAATTGCCCTGTTTATAAGGCTGTCAATATACAGATAATGCCTTTCCCCGGCACCGACCCCCTTCTCCATGTCGAGGAAGTCATGCGCAATAGTTCTCGGATGGCCATTATATGTTTTTGAGAATGCATTGGAAGTAATCAAAATAAAGAGAAAAAATGAAAAACAAAACAACTTCATGGAAGAGAAAGATTGTAAAGCCCCAGGTTTTTTATTCATATTTTGCCTGCCCCAGTAATAAAACATCACAGGGTAATTATCGACAATCAGGCAGATAAAGATTCCATTTTATTGGCAGAAAAGCTGTTAATGATGGAGGGATCATCTTTTACAAAATACTTAAATAACTGTACCATGTGGAGCCGAGGTGTTAAAATATCGAAGGGTAAACTGCCACCATTACCAGGCCCAATCTGTTGTTGACATAATTTATTCTCCTTCTGTTTTACTATATGAAATCATCGAAAACTCTTATTTCCAGAGATTGTTTAAGATAAAAACCTGTATCAAAAGTTAAGCAATTCTTACTCCCTGCTTTTTAAGATGCTTTTGGACGGCTGCCATGTTAACTCTTCTACAGGATACCCTGTCTTTCACTGAAACTGCTGCAGCTACGCCAGCTCCCTGTCCTGTAGCCATGCAGCAAACCATCTGACGGGTTGCGGCATGGGAAATCTTATCTCCAGCAACAGCGCGACCTGCCACCAGTAGATTTTCAACTTTTTCCGGAAGCATTATCCCGTAAGGAACATGGAAATACCGGCCCGTGGTAGGCATGTATAAGTGACCATGTCCATCTATAAATTCAGGGCAAATTCCGATAGAATCTTTGAACCGTGCCTGGTTCTTGATATCATGTTCGGTTATAGTATAAGTCCCTTTTATTTTTCTCGATTCGCGGGTACCCAGCTGAGTATGAAAATTACGAATACGTGCGTCAGAAAAACCCATTTGATATTTTCTTAAAGCTTCCATAACGAACATAGATCGTCTTCGCCCTTCCATTTCAGCATTGGTAAGATCAAGAACATCAGTACAATCAATATTTTCCAGATGAACAGCATTCATGGATTGAATGTCTCCTTCATTGATGAGGCCGTCCCACAAACCTACAACAACCCAGTCTTTTTCTAATAGACCGGCTTTTTGGGCCTTTTCAAAGGGCTTCCTGATGACAATACTGGCGGACATCCCATCCTCCTTTCCTGATGTCTGCAAGTTTAGATCCTTAATCTTTGTATCATCAAGCATACCGGAAGCAATAAAGGCAGGAAAATTCACACCGGTGCAGCTGAAATTTGAAGTTACTCCATGAAGCTTCTCTTTAGGATCTTTGCGATATGCTGCACCGGCGAAATGAGCAATATCAGCATCGCCCGTGGCGTCAATAACCCGTTTAGCCAGAATTGCCTGTCTGCCGGATTTACTTTCCGTTATTACACCTTTTATGGTATTGCCTTCCATTATAGCATCCACAGCCAGACAGTGAAGTACTGGAACAATACCGGATTCAAGAAGCATCGTATCAGCTACGTACTTGAATAACTCTGTATCCAGAAGCTCGTAAGTAGGTTTTCCATCGACCAGTAATCCCTGCTTTTCCATCATCCCGGTAACAAAAGGAACCTTTTTCATTTTTTCATATTGGTCCATACTGGCTCCCATTTCTTTCGCTTTCTTTTCAAATTCCGCCTGTATTCCTCCTGCATCATTAGTTGCGGCATAACGGTACCACGCAATGGATCCCATATTTACCTGGGTTATAACACCACCAAAAAATCCATATCGTTCAAGAAGAATGGTATCAACGCCCTCTTTTGCTGCGGATAATGCGGCAGCCAGGCCAGATGGTCCGCTTCCAACAACTAAAACATCCGTTTCTGCCAGTACCGGAATTGACCTGGAACTTTCCTTGATTTGTTTATTTGATTTTTTTGGTTTTGGTGGCTCAATTGTTGTCGTTTTTTCAGATATTTTCACCCTGTTATCCGAGTCGTCACTACATACTAATCCTGCCCCGACTGCAACAGTTGCCGTAACCGCAGAAGCGGCCAGAAATTTTTTTCTCGACATTTTTTTATCTTTCATATGAAGCCTCCATAGCCCATTTCCGATTACCAGGACACTCATACCACTCATCAGATGAGTGGTC
This sequence comes from uncultured Spirochaetota bacterium, assembly GCA_942491575.1. Lineage (GTDB taxonomy): Bacteria > Spirochaetota > UBA4802 > UBA4802 > UBA5550 > CAZHNW01. The sequence goes on along the minus strand of CALOBT010000031.1, from coordinate 2,093,239 downwards.
AAATAATATTTTTCACAAAAAAAAGGAATTATTTCATTAGAGGAAAAATTGAATCCTTTATACAGCAACCATCCCCCACCACACAGCTGTAACCAGAAAACCATCTTCAAACAGTTCAAGGGAACCCTCACCTCCCCTGGGGAAAGCGCCCCCCATCTTACATTTAAATCAAATTTGTTAATTTTGCGAAAACAATAACACTTCCAGCATTTATCCTCCTGGAATTGAAAGATTAAAAAGAATGAATGTTATAGTAGAATATTTTTTTATACGGATGGACTTTTTCAACTGTATGATAAATTTTTACAACACCACCATGTTCCGACCACTGTTTTTGGCCTCGTAAAGTTTTTCATCGGCAACTTTTATCATATTATCAAGAGTATTAAATTCTGCACATAAACCGGAGCTAATTGTTACCTTTATTACCTTATCATTAACAACAACCTCAAGGTTTTCAACCATCACCCTCACCTCTTCAAAAATTGACTTTGCAGATTCACCAGAAAGGTTTCCGGCAAGAACACAAAACTCCTCACCACCGAAACGAGCAACCACATCGGACTCCCTGAACCTGTTTTGAAAAAGAGCAGCCACAGCCTTCAAAACAGCATCACCGGCATCATGACCATATGTATCATTAACACTCTTGAAGTGGTCGATGTCTATCATGCCAATTACAATGGACAAATTTTTTCTTTTAAAATTTGCATGAAGCACGCCACCCATTTCAAAAAAATACTTACGGTTAAAGAGTCCTGTTAAAAAATCCTTATTTGCAAAGTTCTTAATGCTCTCAATCTTTTCAATCATTTCTACATTCAAGCCTACCCTGCAATAAAATTCCTCATTTGTAAAGGGTTTTGATATAAAATCATTAGCCCCATTTTTGATGAACTTTGCCGAAAGTATTTTATTATTCTGTGCTGAAATCCCAATCACCGCAAGCTCATCCTTTTTGTAATCTGCCCGAATTCTTTTGACAAGATCGAATCCATCCATTACGGGCATAATATAATCTGTAATTACAAGTTTGATTTCTTTGTTTTCCTCTAAAATTTCAAGCGCCCTCTGCCCATTATCAGCTTCCAGTACATTATACTGATGGATTAACAAAAGACTCTCTATAAATTTTCTTGAAGTTGCCGAATCATCAACAACAAGAACGTTCACTTCCCTGTTCGCGCGTATTCTCTTTATCAGGGATACAATATAGTCAAGGTTGCTTGGACCTTCCTTTAAAACATAATCTATCACCATTTTTTCCCAGCACATTTTCCTCATTTCTTCATTAAAATTGCCGGTAAAGACAATAGATGGAATATTTTCAGCTAAAGCCAGATCAAGAATCTCCCCCTTCGAAGAATCGGGCAGTGTCAGGTCCAAAAGACCGAGAAAAAAGTTCCCTTCACGTTCAACCAATTCTTCCGCCTCGGAATAAGATCCTGCCCAGTGAATCTCACAATCTATTTCAGTTTTTATGCTGCTGATGATTAGCATTGCAAACGATTTACTGTCTTCAACCAGTAAGATTTTATCCATGTACTGCTCCCCGCAATCTTAATCTTTTATAAAGGTACTTCCAAACAATATACATGTCAAGGGCATAATCAAAGATGAAATACTTTAGTTAATTAATTTCCATTGTATATAGATTTTCTTCACTGGACAAACTTTAACTGTAATACAAATCCCATTTATACAGCGAGGAAAAAATTGATATAAAATTAAAAAGAGAAACCCAAGGGGCTATTGTTTTACCGGCAAATTGATAATAAACTTTGTCCCTTTCCCCGGTTCTGATTCCACAGATATATTGCCTTTATGATGATCACAGATAATAAAATAAGAAACAGATAATCCAAGGCCCGTTCCCACGCCCACCCCCTTTGTGGTAAAGAACGGTTCAAAAATCCTTTTCCTGATCTCCTCATCCATCCCAGGACCGTTATCACTTAACTCTATGACAATATAATCTTTTTTTAGTTGGGTTTTAATTAAAATAGCAGGAGAATAAAATTCCTTTTGAACTCTAGTCATGGCATGTGCAGAATTCTTTAAAAGATTAAGCAACACCTGTTCGATTTCTGTTTTTGTGCAAATTATTTTCCCCAGAGAATCATCATAATCCCGTTGAATATCAATATACTTGAAGTCATATTTTTTCTTAAGATCATAATCATTTTCCGCAAGAAAAATCGTGTTATCTATAAGTTCATTTATATCTTCTTCACCCATCTTTGATTTGCTGTGTCTGCTGAAATCCAGCATGTTCTTTATAATTAGAGATGATCTTGCCACAGCCTCTTCTATACCCTGCAGGTATTTAATTATGTGCCTCTCTTTCATGTATTCTTCAACAATGTGGAGGTCTATTCCCAGCTTATCGGCAACTGTCAGGTTTCTGTTATTATCAGGAGAAAGGCGACGAATAATATTTTGTATTCCCTGATAAATTATCCCCAGTGGATTATTTATTTCATGGGCCATTCCGGCAGCAAGACCACCGACACTCATCATCTTTTCAGTCTGCAGCATAATCTCCTCTAGGCGAACCCGCTGAGTAACATCATCTATACGGATTACTGCTCCATTTATGCCATTTGATATGAGAGGATATGCAGTGACATCGGTAAAATGTTTGCTCCCATCTATATCCATAACTATTCTCTCATCCGTAACGGGCTCTCGTCGCTCAATTACTTCTCTGATTTTATTCATTGCATCGGGAATTAACGGAAACACATCGGTAAAAATTTTTCCCATTGAATCATCTGCTGATATTTTAGTCACTCTTTCAGCTTCATGATTCCACTGGGTAATTCTTCCTTCCGGATCGACCCCCACAAGCACTGAAGGCATGGAGTTGAATATATTGTTAAGAAGATTCCTCATTCTGACCATCTCCTCTTCGTTACGCTTTCTGTCAGTTATATCTTCTGCCGAACTCAACGTACCTATTATATTCCCCTGATCATCATAGAGGAGAGTATTGTGCCAGGCAAATAGTCTCTGCTCCCCGTTTTTGGTCCTGACTTTATTCTCATAATACTCAAATTGTTTAATGACTCCAGATATTATTTCATGAAAAACAGACATCACTTCATCTCTGTTTTCTTCTTCGAAAAAGTTATCAAACCATATATTATTGATAAGCTCTTCTTCACGATACCCCAGAAGATCACACCCCTTCTTATTGATAAGAGTAATCCTCCCTTTAACATCCAGGGCTATGAGCATGGTCCCTGCCAGATCAAGATACCTTTGGGCCATATCCCTTTCCTTCAGTATGCTCTCCTCTGCCATCTTGTGCCTGCTGATATCCAAATGGATTCCCAGCATTCGCAGGGCCTCCCCCTCGTCACTCCGTTTCACCACCTTACCACGTGCATGAATCCACAGCCATTCTCCGGATCTGGTCTTCATCCTGAACTCCGGGGCGTACTCTGTCCCTTTTGCAAGGTGGGCGTTCAGCTGAGAATAGACACGCTCCTTGTCCGCGGGATGAAGCAGTTCGTCCCAGGTATCCTTGCTGGGCGTTATTTCTTCCATCGCATATCCAAGCATTCCGGGCCACCTGTCATTTAAAATAAGATCACCGGTTACAATGTTCCAGTCCCACATTCCAAGTTCTGCTCCTTCAATTACCAGTTCCAGACGCTGTTCACTTTCTCTAAGATCGCTGTCCCGTTTTTGAATTCTGCTGAGCATCTCATTGAATGCATCAATAAGAATTCCTATTTCATCATCGTTCTCTTTTTTTTCTCTTAGAGTGTAATCATTATTTTCAGTAACCTTTTTCGATGTCTCCGCCATTCTAAGAATCGGTGCGGATATAACCTTTTGCATCCTGCTTGCTATCACAAAAGCCGCCAGAAAAGCAATCAGTATGACAACCAGGGAAATTTTTACATCACTCTCCATGGCATTATAGACAGCACTCATATCATCTTGTAGCAGCAGTATTCCGATTTTCCGTCCCCCCACTTTAATTGGTTTGAAAATCTGCAGGTGATCGCTATAAAAGAAATACTCCGAATTATCAGGAACCATTGAAATCTTAAGCTTCGTTTTTTTATTAACCTTGAAAATTGCAAAGAGAGTGTTATTTTTGTCAAATATGGCTGCCACTTTTATTGAGGGCCTTGCCTCAAGACCTGAAAGGATCTGTTCTGCATCTTCTGGAATATTGAAAGTAAGGGATACTGAACAGTTTTGACCGACAACATCCGCCAATCTGTTCAGATCCTGAATAAGTATGTTCCGGTTAGAATAATAGGTGAGAATAAGAGAAACAGTGCTGGCGATCACCAGTACTGACATACTTGTGGCCATCATAAGTATTATCAATTTGACTTTTATTGTTAATTTCCCATAGTTAATCATTTTATGGAAGCCCCACAACTTTAACTGCGCTTTTAAACAACTGTGCGTTGAGCCTCAATCCCGCGTAATCAAGGGGTGCTTTATTGATTTCCCAGCGCACCCTGTTGGCTTTAACAACAAGATTTATCATTCCACCGGCTTCAAGAAAACCGGCAGTATCAGCAACAGTTAACACCGGGAGTCCCTTCAGTTTTCCAAGAATACTTTTAACTTTGTATTTCTCCGAACTGCTTATAAAAAGAATATTACATTTACTGAGGTCAACGCTGTCCCTGTATGTCCCGAATCTCAGCACTTTGAGAATTTTCCCTTTTCCCCCTATACTTTTGCCTTCAACCTTTGAAAAAAAATTACCAAAGGGATCTCTACCTACAATACCGACGACCATGTCCCCGGTCTTTACTGTGACAGGTTCCGGCCATCGTGTAAATAGTACAAAATTATATATAAAAGCAGCTTTGATCTCGTATTCGGAAGCAATTCTAGCTCGCGCTGAAACGCCGGGGTTTACAGCATATGCGATTAAAACAACAATGAAGGTAATAGCAAATCGTCTTATTATCCTTAATCTATTAGAAGATGATTCTGACACAGAGCAGTCCATTCCTCTTTTTAATACTGTTGAAATATTCCTATCATGAAATTTATATGTATTTTTTTTTTGCAGCACATTCACATCCCGTGATATTCCACGACAAATCTAACACAAATTTAAAATATTTTCAAGGATAAACCAGCATCCAATCGAAGATTGGTAGATTATAAATAACACATTTTGCAGGTCGATATTTGGTTTTGATATGATTCAATCAGAGTGCCCGGGGATCAGTTTTATTTCATCCAGCCTTGAGGCACGAGGCACTCAGGAGTGTTTTTCTGCCCGTTGTTGGTATCTTTACAAAGACAACAGCTATTGTCTTATATCTTCTGGGTCTAATTCTCAAGGTTCGATTTATGGAAGCAATATTATTGCAGCACAGGCTGTTTTAGATATGATGTGTTTAAAAACTTCCGCGAAGCGAATCAGATCATGAATAAATTTATGGAGGGAAATATCTTTGAACCTAAATATCGATCCTGCACCGCACAAGGTTATCCAGAAAACCATTTAATTAAACAAATAATTCAGGTTCTTTTCGAGGATTTTTCGCCAAAGTTCTTTTCACTAAAGAAAGCAGGGGATTTTTTAATTTTCTAGATTGTGTGGGACACTTTTTAACACAGGCATTACAGGTGATACAAATACTTTTATTACATATTGCCTGATCATCAATAGCTTCAACAGGACAGCTGGCTTTGCACGCAAGGCACAGGTTACAATCTCTCGTTTTTCGGGGAGCCATCTTTGGCATTATCATCGGTTTTGAATATGGTCTTTTCCCCTTCACTTCAGGCATTGCCAGATGTCCACCTGAAAGTTTCTCAGCTATTTTCTTCCCAAAAGCTACAGCTGAATTAATATCACATTCATCCGGCCGACCGGCGGCAATCGGAACCATGCTGTCAGAAAAGGAATGTTCACCGATAAATGCTGCAGCTCCCATTATATTGAGTCCAGTTGCAGCTGAAATGTCCACCAGTTCTACCAATGCATCATCAAAATTTCTATTGCCATAAACTGCAACACAAATTGTCGGCTGTCCATTACCTTTAAACTGCTTCAAATAATTAACAGCTGTTTTTGGCACCCTGCCCATGTGAACCGGTACACCTATGATGACCAGAGCATCTTCTTCGATTATTAAATTTGAACCATCTCTATTTTTTAAAAGTGTAATATCAACATCTTGAATTTTCTTTATGCCTGTCCCTTCGGCAATCTTATGCAGTACTTTTTGAGTCGTTCCAGTGGCGGAAAAATAGATTAAACAGGCTTTCTTCATGTTTGTACCCCTTTTATGTTTTATTAAGACTGAAATTTCTGAAAATGAATTTATGGTGAGTTTATCTATTTAAAATTTTCAGATTCAGAGAGCTCTAGCCCTCATGTTCTTAAAATTTTTCTACGGCATAGCTTTGAAAACACAATGGAAAAAATCTATTTCTTACTCTTCTTCCATGGCTTAAAAACTGAAACAAAAACAGCTGTTATAAGAGTTATATTCATACAGGCTCCCATTACAAACTGACTCCTTCCGATTGCAAGATAATGACTGTTCTTCAGTACTGCAATTCCCTCCTTCAGTGAAAGTTGAACCATCTCCTCAACCCAGGGACCTGTAAAAACAGTTCCCAGGACAATAATGCCAACTGTAATTATCCATTTAAAGACAAGCCACCTGTGTTTGAAAAATCCCCACTTCGTAAAGAGGGAATAAAAGAGTCCCGTAAAAAGACACAGCATTGCCGACGGGACAAGTATTTTCATATCAATAAAATCTGTTAAATAATTAAGCATGTAAAGATGATCGCCATTGCTGATATTTTGACCGATGAGGTAAAACAACAGTATTATTATTCCTGAGGAAATCCATACGCTGGCTGCTAACAGGTGGAATGCCTTAAGCCACTGCCTCTGTTTTAGACTTAACTGTTTCATAGATAACTCCTGTTTTTGTATCCTGCATCTTTATATTCCGATGTAAAATCAAAAATTTCCTGAAGGCTTCCTGTCGTTATTTCCAGCTCCTCCGGTGTCAGCAAATGGTCAATTCCCCGATCCGGTTATTCCGTCCGGGGCAGCGCATCCAGAAAAATTTTCTTAGCTTCATCAGAGGAAAATATTAAAAAGGAACGCCTGTCACCGGGGATTTTTATCCCGCGTAGCCAGAGACCGGGCTTCCAGCCTCCTTATGATTTATACAACCGTAGAACTGTCAGAAAACATGATCTCTGTCAGTTCCCTGGCGGGGATTCCATCCGTTTCATTTAGTGTCCGAAGAACAAGAAAGTGCTGCACTGACAATTTATAATCACTGAGAATCTCAATAAATATTTCCCTGATAATCTTTAGCGTCCCGTGAAGAATGAAGAATCCCGGTGATTTTTTATTTTCTTCTTACAATTATCACAGATCAATTTTAATACGTAATACGTAATACGTAATACGTAATACGTAATACGTACACGCACTATCTAATCTAATATTTTGTCAACGGTAATTACTTTAAAATCCGTGCTGTTGAAAAAGTTTATTTATCAGGCAGCAAGCAGACTGCACTGTTTTTTATCATGAACATTCCATAGGCCACACATCATTGTTATCATCCATTGTTAAAATATAATTATAGTTGACCTGTTTTGATTTCATATAATAAGTGATCCTGTATTCTCCAAATCAGCACAAACCCTATAACCAGAGAAAGATTATGAAAAAAACATCACTCTTAATTTTAATATTATTTATAATCCCCGTTGCAACAGTAGGAGCACCAAAACAGAGTACGCCATCCACAAATGATTCCTTTGAAATACAAATAAATAAATTTCGATACTCACTATACAAGGATATTAAAAATTTCGACTATGATGCTCTCTCAAAAATTCTATCATTAACCGATGAAAAGAATCCATTAAATGGAAAATGCAAAAAATTTTATGATTCACACCAGGGAGAAATCCGTAATTACAGGATAAATATTCTGAAAAAATATCAATCCACCAGCCTGGACCTTTCTAATATAAAAATTGATGAAAATTTCACCGATTATACCCATCAATATTCACTGTTTTTCAATAATAATGGGAAATCAAAAGATGCCAGCAGGGAAATAATGAAAAGAATTGGAATCCTTGATAAATCGTACCTGGTTAAAATATTTTTCATCAACCCCCTTTCTCAGGCACAGATTATTAAGACATTTATGTTAGCCCGTATTCTAGCCGCAAAGGATCTCGGTGCCAAAAGTCTAAAAAATAATCTGGCTATGCCTCTCATAAAAACCGAACAGACAGACATGCATACCTGGAAAATAATTATTGATGAATATGAACATGTTTATTTTTTTTCATACCGTTTTGATACCGGCAAGATGATTATTGAAAAGGTATTTAAACGATAAATTCAAGGTTTATATCTTCCTGAACATCAGCATATATTCTTTCTGAATTACCGAGCAGTTTTCAAAAGGTTTTGGAATTAAAACCAATTACATTTGATACAATACCTAAAATAGATTTTTATTATTTTTATTATTCCAAATATGGTATTATATTATAATATACTCTGTATAACTATTTATGATCCTGCAGCAGTCAAAGGAATTAAATGGATCTAGAAGAGCAGAACAGGCTAATACAAAAAATTAAAGAATTAGAAAAAAAGCTCACTGAATCCAAAGATGCTGAGTTAAAGCTCAAACAAGAGAGAGAACGATTTTTTTCTCTTGTTTCGAACATTCCCGGAGCTGTTTATCGTTGTGAGTTTAACTCCAACTGGAGAATGTTTTATATCAGTGATGCCATCAAAGATATTTCCGGATATCCAGCATCTGATTTTTTCGACGAAAAAATACGAACATTTTCCAGTATAATACATCCCGCAGACAGGATAATGCTGGAAAAGAATGTCATCGATGCTGTCGAGGAGAATAAACCCTATACCATTGAATACCGAATAATAGACTCGAATGGAGAGATTCACTGGGTATACGAAAAGGGACAGGCTGTATTTGGTGACAATGAAGAGATTCTCTGGCTCGATGGTGTCATATTTGATATCACTGAATTTAAAAGAGATAAGGAAGAAAAAGATAAGCTGTTCAATGAACTCGAAAATGCACTTGATGATATTAAAAAATTAAAAGGACTACTCCCAATTTGCGCACGATGTAAAAACATTCGTGACGACAAAGGCTACTGGAATCGAATTGAAACATATATTGAAACACACACCAAAGCCATGTTCACCCATGGCCTCTGCCCAAAATGTGAAGAAGAACTTTATGGTGATGAGGAATGGTATTCAAAAAGAAAAAATAAGGAATAAAAATGCGGAGGATTAACCATTCGAAATCCGCAGGTCTTCTTAATTAATTACATTCTACTGTATTTTTCCCTGCGGCTGAAATTACCCTGAATAATTTTTTCTTTGGAAACATCCCTTTCAACCTTAAGAAAATATCTCAATCCCCTGCCATATATTTTATCTGTATTTTCTAACATTTCATCAGCAAAAAATGTCTTATTTAGATGGAGAAGAGATTTGTAAGATAACCAGTTACAAAAACCTTCCTTTTGGTATGGCTCCATACCATCATAGTTATCCCAGTTTTCAAATTGCCATATGTGTCCAAGCTCATGTATAATAGTCTTTAAAACTCTCGTTTTTGACTCACCACAACATACATATATATCTCCATCACTGGATGCGATTCCGGAAACATCGAATGGAGATAAATTATTGTCTGGAGAAAGCGACCTCCCCTTTCGAACCATTTCTGATTTTGAAATTATTTTTACAGTTCTTAATTTTTTAATTTTAATATCAAATAATTTATTCAGAAGAATAATTGCGGTTCTAAAAACTTCTTTTAACGTTTCTGAATCGAGGACACTTTCAGGCCTACAGATTTCACAAATGAATTCATTTTCGTTAATTTCAATTATACTTACATCTCTTTTTTGCGGTCTCTGGCAGACGTTGCATTTAGACAGGGAATTGCATTTATCACATAAAATGATACTCTCATATTCGTAAAAAGTCCCATTTACGGCTTTTTGACAGTGGCTACAGATTTTTAAGCTGGAAAAACACTTTACACAGTAGGAGTTATTATCATGGATTTTTGATTCATCATGCTGCAATGGAATATTGCATTTTGAGCATTTTGATACCGTGTTAAAACAGTGGTCACATATTACTCTCTTTGAAACCTGATAAGTACGATATGTTCCATTGATAACGGTATTACAATAATTACAGTAAGTAGTCATCTGACCTGAATCACTTTTCCTTCAAAATCTATAGCTTATTTTCATAAAAACATTTTTCAATGGGGCAAGTGCAGGACCTGCAATATAATAATATTTAATACACAAAAAAAATAATTACGACATCTGGTATCGGAAAAAGAACCTCTCCAATGTTCAAAACTAATATATTTGACATACTGATTTATTTCTAATATTTTAATATTCAGCAAATTAAAATAAACTCTTCCGATTATAAAAAGGGAAGCCATGAAATCAAACAAAATATTTGTCTTGCTCGCAATCGCTATCATAATGTCTCTTACATCAAACGCAGTATCAAAACAGAAAATTGAGCCGCTGCTGGGCAGCCGCTTTGGAGAACTTTTAACAGTGGAGGGCCGATTCATTGAGAAGCCAAATACCTATTTCGCACAGAATGTCATCAAGCAACCTTATCTCTTTATGATAACAGCAGTGAATGGCAAACCGTTATCAAAACCCATAGCTATTGAATATCAGTTATCCAAAAAACAGAAAATTATTGCAGGCAAAGTGTACAGATTCAAGGCATATGAAACAATCTACCCTTTTGGAAGCCCCAGGGGCTGGAGTAAATTGATGCATCAATTTAATTATGAGATACACCACAGGTTGATCTTGAAATAGATTTTACTTCCTTAATAATAAAAAACTCTTCAGCAATTATTATAACTATTAACGAACCAATGACATATCTTTTTTTAATGTTGCATCAAAAAATCCCAACATTTTTTCCCTATACAACTCCGGAGACATGGAAAAACATTTAGCATGTTTCCCTCCCGGTACAACCCATAAATCACTGGAAATATTGGCTGCCTTCTGAAGTCGAATCCCCATTTCAACCGGTGTTTGCTTATCTGCATCACCATGTATCCATAAAATTTTTTCCGTGTTCTTTATCTTATCAACATTATATAAAGCATTCATCTTTTTTTCTATACCTGGCGTAAGCAGAGGAAGAAGCTTTATAAACTTGCCCAGCATGCCAAAATGTGCCCAGAATTCTACAAGAGAAGTAAAGGTTGATTCAAAAACTGCTGATGAATATGGATTTTCTTTCTTCTGCAATGCACATACCGCCATTGCTGCCCCAAAGGAAATACCAAAAATTCCAAGTTTAAAACCCGGGGCTTTAGTCTGCAGGTATTGTCCGGCTGCCAGAATATCCTCCGGTAAATTGTAATCACCATCAGTGCTGTCCCCAAATCCGTTAAAATCAAATATGACCACATTATATCCATTATTTCTCAGATAATCGGCTATGCCATTTTTAAGGAAGTATCCTTTTGCACTATACCCCATTGGATGAGCACACACTATATTCCCTTTTACATTATCATTCATTGCAGCACCATAAAGTCCCTTCAGGGTTGAATGGGATTTGCTGTTAAAGGTAATTTCTTCCCATGTTTCAGATTTATCATAGTCAGCTGCATATTCCGGCTCAAACCTGCCACTGATTCCGTTTTAAACCTGCCACCTATTCCGGCCGAAACCTGCCGGTTATTCCGGAGCAAACCTGCCACCTAAAATTCTTCTCAAAACCACTACAGGCCAGATAATCGCCACAGAAATATTGAATGTGGAGAGGAATAATGGCCCAGAGGAGAATACCATTGAAACGAGTAAGAGAAGCCCTGAGGCTTCATCTGGAATGCGGATTAAGCCTCAGAAAAACAGCCCAGGCTCTGTCAATATCAAGACCAGTGCTAACTGAATATTTAGAGCAATGTCAAACTCTCAATATTACCTATAAAAAAGCCCAGACGATGTCGGATGAAGAACTTACTGCCTGTTTTTCAGAAGGAAAGACAGAAGATCCTCGACTGGAATTTTTACTTAACAAATTTCCTGATTACGCGAAGGAACTGAGTAGAGTTGGAGTCACCCGTCAGCTGCTATGGGAAGAGTATAAAGCAGAGAATCCTGCAGGATACGGATATTCGCAGTTCTGTTATCACTTTCAACAGTGGAACAATAATCAGGAACTATACATGCGGATTGAACACAAGGCTGGAGACAAGCTTTATGTGGATTATGCTGGGAAGAAAATGGATATCATCGATCCTAAAACAGGAGAAATTAGAACAGCTGAAATATTCGTAGCGGCGTTGGGGGCCAGCAAATTGATTTATGCTGAAGCGGTATGGACGCAGCAAAAGCATGATTTCATATTAGCACAGGTCAATACGCTGAAGTACATTGGTGGTGTACCACGAGCGATTGTCCCGGATTGTCTCAAGTCCGCAGTAACCAAAGCCCACCGGTATGAACCGGACATCAATCCTGAATACCAGGACTTTGCCAGTCATTACGGAACAACTATACTTGCGGCCCGCCCCTATAAGCCAAAAGATAAGTCCGTGGTTGAAGGGGCTGTTCGCATTATTTATCAGAGGATATGTGCTCCTCTAAGGGACCACACCTTTCACAGTCTTGAGGAAGTTAACAAGGCAATATGGGAACAACTTGAAATGTTAAACAATCGTCCTCTTCAGATCTATGGAGTCAGCAGGTGGGAGCTATTCCGTGAGACGGATATGGAGGCTCTAATACACCTTCCTGTAGAGGATTATACAATTCGCCACTTTGCCAGATGCAAAGTGCAGTTCAATTATCATGTTTACCTCAAAGAAGATCAACATTACTATAGCATCCCCTATCAACACCGTGGCAAACATGTCGAAATACGGTATACCGCCACAATTGTTGAAATATACCTGAATAATAGCCGTATAGCCGCCCATAAACGCAATTTCAGGAAGTTTTCATACTCAACCATTAAGGATCATATGCCTCCCGGCCATAAGTTTATGGATGACTGGAGTGCCGAGAAGTTCATAAGCTGGGCGCAGAAAGTTGGAGTACATACAACTGAAGTCATAGAGCACATCCTATACAGAAAGGAACATCCTGAGCAGGGCTATAAGACTTGCCTGGGCATACTTAATCTTTCCAAAGAGTATGGAAAGGATCGTCTTGAGAATGCCAGCAAACGGGCGTTATACCTTGATTCGTTATCACTGAAGGTGATTAAGAATATATTAAGCAACGGTCTGGAGGAAGTGAAAGATGACAATGTGTCAGACAGTCCACCTGACACACCTTATCATGAAAACATTCGCGGTTCCAGATACTATCATTAGGAGAATTTATGAACACAACAGAGACTATGACAAAGATGAAAGACTTGAAACTCAATGGCATGCATCGCATGTTCGAAGAATTGAGGTCAAACAGAATGGCGGATTCATTAAGCCACGAAGAGCTCATCGGTCACCTCATTGATGCTGAATGGGAAGACCAATACAATCGAAAAATATCACGTTTAATAGCCGGTGCCGGATTCAGGTACCAGGCTGCGATTGAAGAAGTTGAATGTTCGAAAAGCAGGAACATAGAGAGGAACACAGTCGTTGCTCTTAGCAGGTGTGATTGGATTAAAAAGGGCGAGAACATCCTGGTCACCGGAGCTACAGGCACTGGCAAAAGTTTTCTTGCCTGTGCCATTGGGCACCATGCCTGTATGAACAGGTACAAGGTACGCTATCTCAATTGCATGAAACTGTTTTCTCACTTAAAATACGCTAAAGCGGATGGATCATATTTTAAGGAGATGAAAAAACTTCAAAAACAGGACCTCCTGGTTCTCGATGATTTTGGATTAAAGCCATTTGATGCAGAGAGCAGACTCATTCTCCTTGAACTGATGGAAGACCGATATGGGAGCAAATCGACTATCATAGCATCACAGATACCGGTAGCTGTATGGCATGATATTATTGGTGATAAGACAATTGCGGATGCAATTTGCGACCGATTCATTCACAATGCTGATAAAATTGAACTCAAAGGAGGCTCGATGCGGAAGCTAAAAAAAAATAATTCTGGACGAAACCTGCCACCTGAAAAATAACAGATTTACATGCTGAGAAGTTTTTGAAAGTGGTAAACTTTGCTCCGGAACAGGTGGCAGGTTTCACCGGAATATGCAGTCAGCAGGCCATTGCCATGGATTTTGAAATCTTGCAAAAAAGGGTTTTTTGAATAATTTATAAATAATCATGGTTCCTCATTTACTATTTTTAGTTGATTTTTCAGAATTAAAATATTATATTCTACATTATAGATATAGACAAGTCTATATCTATAATGTAGACAGATTTGTCTATATCGTCAAGAGTGAATTATGGAGAATTCAAATAAAAATAAAATATTAACTTCTGCCATGAAATTATTCTGGTCTCAGGGGGTTTCCCGAACCGGGATAAATCAGATTATAAACGAAGCGGGTGTCGCAAAGGCCAGTTTTTACTACTACTATAATACTAAAGACGATTTGATTAAGGAATGTGTTTACATCTTCAACCAGTTCCAGATAAACCTGTTCGAAAAGCTGACTAACGATAGCAGCACAATTGATGAATTTATTACTTCATGGGTAAAGGAAGTAAAAAACGCATACAAAAAAAATAAAAATTACCGCGGCTGTCCCATCTCTAATATTGGTTTCAGTCTTAATAATGATGATAAGGAGTTTAATAAAATTTATATTAAAATTTTCGATGACTGGAAATTGAAAATTCAAAATTTCGTCTTCAAATTAAAGGCTACCGGCGAAATCATTTCAACAGAAGATCCCATGATTATCACGAAAAGAATAATACAAACACTTGAAGGAGCCATGACCATGTGGCGCCACACAAATGACATTTCCTATGTAGATGATCTTCACAAAACTGTCCCCCTTATTACTCAGGAAATAAAAATTAAATTCTAATTTTTAAAATTTTTATTTGTATTATCATCTTTTTATGTATAGAATAATTATTGTACCTCTTTTATGTGACATATTTATTTGTTTTAAATTAACAACAATCAGACATCAGCAGCAATCTTCTTTAAAGAGTTATTTGTATAATATTTCAATAGGAGTATTATTATGAACTATATGAAAAAGATAGTGGATAAAAAAAATGCTGCAGTCAGCCTGAAGAAAAATGTCTCAATTGCAAAAAGTCAGGGAATATCGGAGGGATACCTATCCTGTTCGGCGGAGAATATTGAGACCTTAAAAAATCTCAATTTCAAGGTTGAGGAACTGACTAAGGATTTTGCCGGCTCTGAAAGGAAGATAAGGGAAATCTATCACAAGCAGCAGAGTGATTACGAAAAGGCCCAGAAAAACAAATGCAAAATATGCCACCAGGGGATGGAGGCTGAAAGGAAAAGACTAATCTACCTGCAGGAAGAGTTTGTTTCGGCAATCCGTGAATTTCAGCATTATGAAAAAAGACTTAATACCTTTGTTTCAAAATTCGAGATCACTTTTAACAATCTGCTCCAGGGAATTGGAAAACTTACTGCATCGGAGACTGAACTTTCCCTGATCGGAAGGGACTTTAAAAAATTTGTGAAACATAAGCAGTCCCTTATTGAAACAAACCCTCCAACGGGTATTCCTGAAGATTAATAAAATTCTGAATTTGCCTGACTGATTCTTTGATTCAGTTTTATAAATGTAATTTAAAAAAGGAAACTTTGAGTATAAGTTTCCTTATCTCTCTGGAGGATTGCCCCCCTTGGATCTTTCTCTGTCATAGCTAACACCCTGGCATTTTCTGGATACAGATATGATTATACAAAAATAATGAAGATTGTAAATCAATAAAATGAGGGATGAAATTTAATCATGCCCTGCCCGCACAAGATCGATTAAAGGCTCACCGCAATGTTTTGCGATCTCCATTCTGGTCTGGTTCTTTAGCCTGATTAATTCATCCCAGTTTTCGCTTTGAGGAATAATAGGTTTTGAGATATTTGCCCTTATCCTACCGGGTCTCAGCAGCCAGGTATTTTTTCGTAAAAAATGCCGTGTCCCTTTTAATGCAACAGGATATATCGGCAATAACATCTCTGATGCAATCTTAAATGCACCCAGCTTGAAGGGGCGCAGACCCGTAGCATAACTAAAAGTGCCTTCCGCAAAAAAAACGACAGAACTTCCCCCGGACAATTTTTTCTTAATTTCATCTGCACTGGAAATACTTTTTGAAAAATCAAAACGATCCACGGCAATCTGATTTGTTTTATTAAATATCGTTCTGAACAGAGGAGCTTTAAGAACTTCCTTCTTAGCAATAAACACAATATCCTCCGGTAGTGCCGCCATGATAAACAAGGGATCCAGATAACAGGCATGGTTTACAACATATATGACGGCTTTGTTTTGGGGCAGATTCTCCTTCCCGGATACAAGCAAGGGGCAGCCGACAAGCCAGGTCAGGGCAAAGGCAATCTCGGGATAAATTTTTCGGATATATCTTTCGGGAATAAACAGTGCTCCCATCAACAGGGGTAATGCTATCGACACAAATATAGTTAATGCGAAAAGCGTGTACATGCCTGCTAAAGTCAAAGAAAGGAATCTAAAAAAAATTTCAAACTTACTTTTCAGATATATTTTTAGAATTTGCAGCAGAGGAGGAACGACATGTTTTTCCAGTTTACCCTCAATAAAGTTTTCTTTGCATTTTGACCGCTGCAGTTTTCCGCTGGATGTTTTAGGAATCGTTTTTAAGGGAACAAGAACAACAATATCGGGGGGAATTGAAATTGTCTCTGTAACTTTTTCTATTATCTCTGCAGTCAACTTGTTACGTAATTGTTTATTTCTTTCTGCTGTTTCCGCTACAATTACAAAATTTTCAGTGCCACTTCCAGGATCATTTACACCAAAGGCAATCACACTTCCTTTTCTTATTCCCGCAACATCTCCGGTAATTTCTTCTATCTCAGGAGGGTATATATTCCTGCCTGCCTTAATAATTATATCCTTTATTCGACCGGCTATATAAAGCTCATTATCTGCCATATATGCCAAATCCCCGGAGTCCCACCATCCGTTATGGAAAATTGCCTGCGTTGCATCAGGATTCCGGTAGTAACCCTGCATGCTTGATGGACCTTTAAATTGCAATCTACCTGCATGGCGCTCTCCAAGGGCTCTGCCTTCATCATCAACAATTCTAATCTCGTGGCCAGGCAGAGCTTTCCCGCAGCAGACAAATTGAAGAGAATCTTTTTTATCTAAAGTCTGAACAGCTTTTTTCTCCTCCTCAAATGCCTTGCGAGCTATCCTGTCAACTATTGGCTTCCTTCCCAGGGCCGGGAAAGCGACAGAAAGAGAGGATTCCGCAAGCCCGTAGGCCGGGAAGAAACTCTCTTCTTTGAAACCATATTTTTTAAATTTTTCTGTAAATCGCTTAAGTGTTTCCGGGTAGATCGCCTCAGACCCGTTAAGGGCAAGTTTCCAGCAACTCAGATCAAGCCCCTCCAGCTGGTTATCCTTAATTTTCTTTACGCACAGCTCATAAGCAAAATTTGGCCCCGCAGAAAGTGTTCCCCTGTGATAATGAATTGCCCACAGCCACCTTTCGGGGCGGTTTAAAAAACTTAATGGGGAAAGAATCGTTGTAGGAATACCGTGATAAAAACTCCCAAGCCATGCTCCGATAAGTCCCATATCATGATAAAGTGGAAGCCAGCTTACTATTACATCCGTGGGTAAAATTGGGACAGCCTTACCATATGCCTTAATATTAGATATCAAATTAAAATGCGAAAGGAGTACCCCCTTGGGATCACCGGTACTACCGGATGTGTACTGAATAAGGGCTGGATCATCCTTACTGATCACTACCTCCGGGATTGAATTATTTGATCTTTTTAACAATTCTACGGTTGTTACATGGTTTAAACTTGGAATCGAACTTTTTATAATTCTGCTAATACCTTCTGCTTTATGAAAGGTGATTAAAGATTTAATCTCTGCATTGTTTAAAATAATGGATTCCCGTTTTGTGTATTCTTCGATCTGGTCAATACAAAACGGCGGATATATCGGTACTGGAATACCCCCCATCAGCAATATTCCCATAAATGCATGAAAGAATTCCACTGAGGTGGGGAGCATAATTGCCACGGTATCTCCTGATTTCATTCCATCTGCTGTTAAGCCTGCAGCGACTTTTGATGCCTCGCCCAAAAGAGAACCGTAGTTTATAACCTGTTCTTCACCGGTTTCATCTTGCAGGTAGATATGGGGACGTTCAGGCTCAACCCAGGCGTATGCTCGTAAGATATCAACAAGAGTACCTTCACTTGTTGGATCAACTTTCGAATCACTCAATTTTGTATATTTCCGTGCCAATTGGATCTGTTGCGGCAGGTTAGCAGAGGTAAAGGCATTAATTAGATCTTTTACAGTTTTTGTATCGGCAATAAGATGATCAGGAAGTTCAATATCGAATGCATTTTCAATTCGAAGAAAAAGTTCAGCCTTTTCCAGACTGCCGATTCCCAGATCCCTATCCAGGGAGGCATTTAGCGTAATACCAAAGCCGGCACGTTCTGTACCAGATTCTGAAAGAAACTGCTTTATAATAGAAAATATTTGATTTTCAATTTCAGTATTTTTGCAGGAAGCAGCAATCATCCTCGCCCTCCTTGTCCGTCACAAGGAGCAGGCAGACCAGCTTAAAAGTATATAATTTTAGACGTAGTATAATAATACCGAGTCATGAAAGGAAAATCAAAAAAACATAGCAATCTTTAAACAATTTTTATTGAATAAATCCATATTCCCCTTTATGACTTTGGGAAATTACTGGATTCAATATATTCAAGAAATCCATACCACCTGTATACAAAGGGAATTCTGGTTACAGCTAAAGCAAAATTAATTACAATTTAAAATGATAAAATTTGCGCAAACATACCATAAAAATAATTATACATAAATGGATATACGTACAAGAATAAATGGATATACGTACAAGAATAAATGGATATACGTACAAGAATAAATTACTATTGTAAATTAATAATTTCCCCGGACAGACAGCCTTTTAAGAATTCTTATTTTCTGATATCAGAAAATAAGAACAAGGAACCAGGATAAATGTATATTTTTAGTTGACCGCAATGGTAATCAGGATTAACTGAATACAGTTAATCATTTTAATAATTAATCCACCTTAGAAATAGACTGCATAACACTAAACAGATGACTGTAAACAAAGAAAAACACATCCGGCCATGATAAAAAAAACTCTTACATTTTTCATATTGCTGATTTTGTTTCCTTCATGCATTAAAGACCCCTCCCCCCGACCGGCAATTGATACGAAACCCTCTGAGGGAAAAATCAGAATTGCTCTACTAACTTCGCTGATGGGAACCAATTTAAAAGATGGTACGTATTTTTTCACCAGGCTTTATGACTTCACAGAAAGTGCTGCTGATAATTTAGGCATTGAGTTCAAGACTTACGGCATACCCTATGAAAAAGCATCAATCAATGAAAAAATACACAGTATCGTTTCAGAATTTAATCCACAGGCATTTATAATAATTGGAGGAGTCACATCCAGTTTAAATGTTTTTAAAATTTTGGAAGAAATACAAATACCAACAATTACTGTTAATACGCCAATCCTTTCAAGTCCCGGGGACATGATAATTCCAAGGGGGAAGTACAAATACTGGATCGGAGAGGTTGTGCCTGAGGATGAACATGCAGGCTATCTGCTGGCAAAAAGATTAATCAGCCATGCATCAGCCAGGAGAATAAAAAAAATAAACATGGTTGCCATTGCCGGATCATTCACTGATAATGCCTCCCGAAAAAGAATTATCGGTCTTAAAAGGGCTGTTTCAGAATCAAAGGATGTAATACTTCACCAGATTTTTTCAAGTGGAAATTTCGATTATACTGTAGCAAGGGATAAATTTTTTTATATTAAAAAAAGCAGATATCCCCAGACCTCTGTTTTATGGTGCGGCAATGATACTATTGCTTTCGGTGTTCTCGACGGTGCCGGTGATATCAATTTAGTACCAGGAAAAGATATCATCCTGGGCGGCATTGACTGGTCGGAAAAGGCCCTTAAATTGGTCAGAGACGAGGAGATGACAGTGAATATCGGAGGTCATTTTATGGATGGAGCATGGGCCCTGGTACTGTTATACGATTATTTGAAAGGACTTGATTTTGTTTCCGAAGGGACCCATTTTAGATCAAGAATGATTTTGATTGATAAGAACAATGTTGATTCTTTCGGAAGAATTGTTTTTCAAAAAAACTGGCATAAATTGAACTTCAGGAAGTTCTCAAAAGTTATCAATCCCGAAATAAAAAAATACAGCTTTTCAATTGAAAAATTATTATACTGAACTTTAGAAATAATAATTATCATTGGTAACAAATGAATAAATTTAATTTTAATACTTTTCTTAAATTAAAACCTGGTCACAGAATTTCTTTACTGCTCCTGCTAATGACATTCCTCAGTTTCCTTATACTTGATATTATCCTTATATCCGGTAAAAACAGCAACACCTCCCTGTTAAAGGTAAAGGGTGAAAAAATTGCAAATGCGATAATCTCCTCAACTGACAGAAGTCTCTTTAACAATAGAGCCGCTTTTAGGGCTGATGTTGAATCATTTTTTGCGAACAGGGATATAGCGGAAATAGTTATTACGGACAGCACGGGCAGAGAGATCATAAATTATGTCAGTAATTTTAACCATACAAAAACATTGACGATGAAAAAGTATTATTATACTCACGATAATCTGAGATGTGGAATGCTCAAACTTGTCGTCTCCAACCACTCATCGCTTAAGAAATATGAAGCCATATCCGAATCATTAATATCCTCAAACCTTGAATACCTTTGGGATTATGATAAAAATTCCATGATAAGAAGTATCAATAATGCCTTTAAGGATGAAGATATTACAAATATTAAAATCAAAGACCAGAGAGGTTATATACTTGCAGAACGAAGCAGATCTTCTTCAGGAGCAAAAGAACATACAATAATAAAATCCTTTGTTAAGAACAGCAAGGGAATCGGCACACTGGAAATTACTTTCAAAAATAGCAGTATAATAAAAACAGGCAATACCGATAATATTTTTTTAATGATATTTATGACAATTACCTTTCTTTCTGCTATATCGATTGTAATGCTGATAAATAATATATTCTCAAAAACCGGGAAAATTCCTGCTTCAAAAGATAGTTTATCATGGAACATAAGTCAATCTACGGAAGATAAACTGAAGAAAGCCATGACCTATATTGACGAAAACTACAGCCGCAACATATCCAGAGAAGGTCTTGCGCATATGGTTGGACTGAACAAGGATAACCTGGGGCGCTATTTTTCGAAGTATACCGGGGAGAAAATAACGGATTACGTTAACAGACTCCGCATTGAAGATGCGGCAGATAGAATTCTCAACACCGATGAAAATATTACAAATATTGCCTTCGCCGTAGGCTTTGAAAACATCAGTACTTTTTACAGGATTTTTACCAGGATAAAGCATGTTCCGCCAACGGAATTTAGAAAAACGAGGACATCAAAGTGAGCATGATACTTTCGAGCTGCAGTTATATGCCAAAGATTTTTTCAAATCCTTAAAAAGAATGCAAATAGAGTCCTGCCGGCGCTTTTTTTATAAATGGTACTGTAATTGCGCATTCCATTCCGGTACCCTCATCACTCCAGCAGCATCAGTAAGAATATTCACCCCTGGGGCAGCTTAATATCAACAATAATCGGATTATGATCCGAAACCCTCTTTCCCTGCCACATGGGCTTTTCAACTACACCGGGATTTTCCGGTTCAAATCCCTTCCCTGCAATCCAGTCCAGGCGGAGGGGTACTTCCCCATTCCATGGTTGAAGTTTTTTCCTGAGCCAACGCAGACCCCATCCTGGTATGAACTGCATGGTCTTTTCATTGGTCAGCATGTCATTAATATTATAATAAAGGGTCCCTGTTCGGCAGTCATTAAACTTCCTGTAATCAAAACCATATTCTAAAAATTTGTCAAACAGCTTCTTTTCGAATATCTTTCCGGGGGTCATATAGTTTTCAATGGTCCCTTTAAAGCCGAGAAAAAACAGTTTATATAGAAGATTTCCCACAAGGCATGGAATATTTTTAAGATTATACGTGGAGACATTAAGGTCACCGCCAATGAGCTTCCCCCCCTCCCCTGATTCGTCCATGGCTTTAAGGAGTGAATCCATCTGCAGGGCCCTCTGTTTGGGCGAGGCCTTCAACTCGAGATGGGCTGCGGCAAAATCATAAAAATCACCACCTATCTTTATTTTGCAGATAAGGCCGCGACGCTGACCAAGACGTTTTTCTGAACTGAGAAAGGCATCCTTCGCCATGTACAAATCTACAACCCTGTATTCTTCAATGGGATAACGTGAAAGAATTGCCGTTCCATGAAGAGAAAGGGTATTTTCAAGGTCATGCCCCTGTTCTCCCAGGTCTCCCTTTGAGAAGACAAGGTATGACACGGCGAAGCAGTAATTCATCTTCAGCGCCTCAGCCAGCTTCCTCGGGACATTCCGGTTTCCGCTGCGTCCCATACCGATATCTGCCTCCGTCAGGAGAAGAATATCCGTCTCCTTCAGGTGAGGATCATTCAGGAATGTATAAATCAGTCCCTCCAGGCAGTTTCCACGTTCAATATTCCAGGCGGCAACACGGACTTTGTCAGATTTCGAATCATTCCGAACACGGTTTCCCCATTCTACGCCGCGGGATACCCCTTCCAGTTCAGCGCCATACTTTCCGTAGAGCTCAGAGCCTTCGAATTCCATTCTGGTACGAAATGACTTGATCCTTTCGAATGTGTGGTTCAAGTCATGACTGATTCGACGGTAATCTTTTGTGAGTAATGCCATTTTAACACCTGAGTTGTTTTAGTGAAAACAGTCTACACAAAGCTGCTACTATAGCGCAACAACATTATGCAGCTGAAACATTTTTCTTTAAAACAATTCAGGCACTTTTTCCTGGTTTTTTAAGTTCCTCCAGGTATAATTCAATTTCCTTATGCATAAAAGTCGGGAAATTAAAATTATATTCAGGTACAAGGCTCCTCCAGTCATTACGGGTGATACGTCCCCGGCATTTTGACGATCCGCAGCTGCAGGTAAAATCCTGATCAATGGTTACAATAAACGTACCGTAATCAATGGTAAGCTCTTCTCCGGTATCAATATGCCTGCGGGCTATTATATTGTCCCCGGAATCATACATAATATTCGGGCTGCAGGAATGATTCATGAAATTGGAAAGATGACGGGCGTTTTCCCATGACATGGTGCCAATCATTTTTTTAAAACTAACATCATAACTATAACGAAGGAATTTTTCTCTCTCCGATTGAGAGAGTTGTTCTACTTCTTCCGCTGTTAACACTATCCATCCATAAACCTCATCTTCAACCCATTCTTCACTGGTAAAAAGGATAGTTCCATTTGCAATCGGAGTGTCTGTAAAAATTCCATACTCTGAGAACCTGTTTAGTCCTTTGTAAAGCATTGAGCTCTCCTGTATTTAGAATTTTTGAAGGCATCGTGTCTTTATTTTTTTCAAGAAAAATTGTCAATAATTTATTATATAATTTATTATCATTTTACAGTTTACAGTGTCCCCAACTTCCTTCCTGTGCCCTCTTAAAAAACGAATATTTCTTGAACAAATCAAATAAAATGCTTTGCAGAATTACCCCCCTGCTGCACTTTGTCCTCGCTATACAAAATGTAACATCAAAACCGGAGAAAACCATGACCGTAGCTACTATGGAAAAAATTAAGAACATAGCCATCATCGCCCACGTCGATCACGGCAAAACTACCCTTGTGGATGCCATGCTGAGGCAGACAGGTGTTTTCAGGGAAAACCAGCATATAGAAGAAAGGATCATGGACTCCAATGACCTTGAAAAAGAACGGGGAATCACAATTTTTTCCAAAACCGCATCCCTCACGTTTGGCGGCCACAAGATAAATATTGTCGATACGCCGGGACACGCGGATTTCGGAGGGGAAGTGCAGCGGATCATGAAAATGGTAGATTCCGTGCTTCTTCTCGTCGATGCCTTTGAGGGCCCCATGCCCCAGACCACCTATGTACTTAAAAAATCCCTTGAACTTGGACTCAAACCAATTGTAGTCATAAATAAGGTTGATCGTCCCAACAGCCGCCCCCATGAAGTACTCGACATGGTCTTTGATCTCTTTGTTCAGCTAAATGCCGCAGATGACCAGTTAGATTTTCCAGTGGTGTACGCATCGGCGAAAAACGGGTATGCCCGCTATGAAACTGAAGACACCAATGAGGATGTGGTTCCACTTCTGGAAACAATTATTGAAAATGTTGCAGACCCGGAGGGTGACCCGGATCACCCCTTTCAGTTCCTTGCTTCCGCAATCGAATATGATACATACCTGGGACGAATCGGAACAGGACGAATCCACAACGGAACAATCTCCAGGGGAGACGATGTAGTGCTTCTTAAAAATGACGGCACCCGGGTACTCTCCAGAATTTCGAAAATTTTCAATTACAGCGGTCTGAAAAAGGTTGAAGTAGAGTCCGCAGCAGCGGGGGACATCATCTCCCTTGCGGGCATTGAAGATATTGACATCGGGGAGACCGTGGCCGATCGGGAAAATCCCGTGGCCCTTCCGTCAATTGCAATTGATGAACCGACCCTCTCCGTCAACTTCATGGCGAACACCTCGCCCTTTATCGGCAGGGAGGGCACATTTGTAACCTCAACTACCGTATGGGACCGTCTGATGAAGGAAAAGCAGAACAATGTAAGTATGGTCATCGACAGAAATGAAAGCAGTGACACCTTCACAGTTAAGGGGCGAGGTGAACTTCAGATTTCAATTCTTATTGAAAATATGCGCCGGGAGGGATACGAATTCCAGGTTTCCAAACCGGAGGTTATTTACAAGGAAGTAAACGGCAGGAAACATGAACCTATAGAACTTGCCATAATAGACGTTGGGGATGAATATTCCGGTACGGTAATCGAACGCATCGGGAAACGAAAGGGGGAAATGCTGAACATGGTCCAGGGGACTGACGGCTACACCCGCCTTGAATTCAAGGTCCCATCCCGGGGACTCATCGGTTTTCGCAATGAGTTTCTCACAGAGACCCGAGGAACAGGTATCCTGAATCACAGCTTCTTCGAATACGAGGAGTATAAGGGTGATATCCCGCGGCGTACATGCGGTGTCCTGGTTCAGCTCGAGCAGGGAACTTCTGTCTCCTATGCCCTCGATACACTACAGGACCGGGGAGAACTCTTCATTGGCCCCTCCGTAGAAGTATACGGGGGAATGATTGTCGGTGCCAACAGCAGAGATAATGACCTGGAGGTTAATGTCTGCCGTACCAAAAAACTTTCCAACGTTAGAGCCTCCGGTTCCGATGATGCAATAAAGCTGATCACTCCGCGCAGCTTCTCTCTTGAGCAGGCCCTTGAATTTATCGATGATGATGAACTCCTGGAGATCACACCAAAAAGCATCCGTATGCGCAAGAAGATTCTCGATAAAATAGACCGGAAACGGGCTGGAAAAAAATAATCTCAACTTTATGGGGGGTTAGTTAAACAGGCCCCCCATAGCAATCTCCCCTTCTTTCCCTTCCATTATTTAATATTAAATACTCCAATATTAATTGACAAATTCTTAGATATATATCATTATTTGATACAATCGCGCTTTAACCTGGGTATACGAAAATTGTCTGGAGTATGGTTATGTATAAATATATTTTTAAAGCTACTCTCCTTCCGCTCTTTCTGGCGGCATTCATTTTCACCCCCCTTACTACCAACGATGCCTTTGCTGCCGCCCCTGTGGCAGAAAATGGATTTCTCGACCTGTCCTCCTGGAATTTTTCAGCAATGGGACCAGTCAAACTTGACGGTACCTGGGAATTTTACTGGAAACAGCTTCTATCGGATAAGGATTTCTCCGGGGAAAAACCACCGGTAAAGCCCGTCATCATACCGGTTCGGGGACTCTGGAATAATCTGGAGGTTGATAATAATAAAATCCCCGGAAAAGGCTATGGAACTTACCGTCTCAGGATCAGGATAAAAAAACAGGATACCCTGATGGCGCTGAAAATACTCGATACCGCCACAGCATACCGGCTTACAATAAACGGTAAGGAAATTGCAGCCAACGGAAAGGTCAGCTCATCCCCGGAAAAGGCGGTTCCGCAGTTTCTTCCAGTGATTGCCCCCATAAATCTTGCCAATGTCTGTGGCGGTGAATCCGAAGAAACAGCTGATCTCAACCTGCTATGCCAGGTCAGCAATTACCATCACAAAAAGGGGGGCATCTGGGAGACCATATACATGGGATCCATGGACCAGATAACCAATATGAGGGAATACTCAATGGTGGTTGATTTTTTCATCATCGGAATTATTTTTATAATGGGTTTCTATCACCTGGGCCTGTTTTTTCTCCGCAGGCGTGATACCTCGCCCCTCTTTTTTGGTCTGCTGGCGATACTCATCGGAGCACGGGTATTTGTTACGGGTGAACGGATACTGGTTCACTGGTTTCCTGCAATTAATTTTCAGCTCCTGAATAAACTCGATTATATAACCGCCTACTGTAATATTGCTCTCATCTGTCTTTTTGTTTTTGTCCTTTTCAGAAAACAATTTCCGAAACTGGCGATGATGATCATCACGATTCCGGGATTCCTCTTCGCGATATTTATCCTGGCAACTCCCCTTGATGTATACAGTCAGTTGAAAAACATATATGACCTTTATGTTGTAGCCGGGGGCCTTGCCATACTTGTCATACTTGGAATTCTTTCATTTAAAAAAGTCAACGGGGCATTTATTGCCCTTCTCGGTTTTCTCATAATGTATGGTACCGGCATCAATGATGTTCTATATAATTCAGGACTAATCAACACCTTCAACATGGTACCATTCGGGCTGTTCTTCTATATAATATCACAGTCATACCTTCTGGCAAAACTTTTTACTAATGCCTTTATAATCATAGAAAACCTTTCCGAAGAATTGAAAACTATGAACGTTTCCTACTCCCGTTTTGTGCCACACCAGTTCTTAAGCTTTCTCGGTCATGACAGCATTACTGATGTAAAAAAAGGAGATCACGTTCAGAAGGAAATGACAGTTTTTTTCTCAGACATCAGGTCCTTCACTTCCATGTCGGAAAAGATGACTCCCCAGGAAAATTTTAAATTCCTCAATTCATATCTCGGCCGAGTGAGCCCCCTGATTAGAAACGAAAATGGTTTTATCGATAAATTTATCGGTGATGCCATCATGGCACTCTTCCCGGAAACTGTTGACAGCGCCCTCGATGCATCCATTAATATATTGAATGAATTGACTGTATACAATTCCCAGCGGCAGAACCAGGGATACCCGGCGGTAAAGATAGGCATTGCCCTTCACACCGGGGTCCTCATGCTTGGTACAATCGGGGAGGAGAACAGAATGGATGGAACCGTTATCGCTGACGCGGTCAATCTCGCCTCTCGACTGGAGGGCCTTACCAAGATTTTCGGTTCCGGTATTATCATAAGTGAAGAAACCCTTGAAAAGCTGAACAATCCCGAAAAATACCGCTGCCGGTACCTGGGCAATGTCCACGTGAAGGGAAAAGACAAGGCGGTACGAATCTATGAAATATTCGAAGGTGACAGAGAGGATGTAAAAACTAAAAAATCCGAATCCCTCAACGATTACAACAATGCAATAGATCTATATTATCAGAAAAACTTCACGGAATCCTTGAGCTCCTTCGAGAAGGTCCTGGATATTTATCCCGATGATATTGTCGCATCATTTTACATGAAACGGATCAACGGACACATCACAAAGGGAAGTGCCACGGACAATGAAACCTATATAAGGTTATAGTTTAATTTGAAAGGAAGTTTACGGGCCGGCGGAGTCCAACTTCCGGCCCTGATGTCAATATATGGTGAAGCTTGAATTATAGAATGTTCCACCCCCGATACCGATATATACAAAACAGATTTCTTTTTAGTCCCCTGTAAAATATGTCCTTTCAGGAACAACAGGAAGAGACTTCTCTCTCCTTAAGTATTCCTTCACCAACATATCCCTGTGTATCCATGCAATTCCCGATCAGGGCCCTAAAAAAGATCTTTTCGGAAATAAAAAATAATGCTTTTTTAATAGACAGCTAAAAGAAAGCATATAACCTAGCTCCATCAATCAGATGAGGTGTTTCCATGATAAAAAGATTCATTCTATCCGCAATTATTCTCAGTATAACTCTTGCAGGCTGCAGCAAAATGCCGAAACAACCCGTGGCAATCATGGTCATCGGGGAAGTAAGCCTTCAAAAAAGTATCGGATCAATGAGGGACCTCAAGGCAGGTGATTTCCTTGAAGTGGGAGACGAGATTACTACCAATAAACTTTCTCATGCGGCAATTCAGATTGGAGATGATATCATTGTAAAGATAGACCGAGAGACTACAGTATCGGTTTCCCGTCTTTCCGAGGGGAAAGAACATGAAGTTTTTCTCAAGTCGGGAAAAGTCTTTTCTAAAATCAAACGATTGCAACCCGGCTTTGAGTATCGAGTAAAAACCCCCTCTATTACAGCATCAGTTCGCGGTACAGAATTCAGCGTCTCTGCTGATACAAAAATACAGAAAATCGCCGTCGCAGATGGAATTGTTATGGTAACAAGAAAGGCAACTGCAGGCATTAAAGAAATACAACGAAATGCCACTGCTGGAAAAACCCTGATTATTACAGATAGTGTTAAAGAAAAGCCCATCAGTGATATTGAAAAACTTGAAATTGAAAAGGTTTCCATCGTACCATTTATGAAAGACATTGAATCCCTCAAGGGAGATACCTATGAGCGGGCAATAAATAAACACAACGAAAAACATAATGAGATAGATAAAAAAATACACAGAAAAAAAGTCCCCCGGTCCTTAAATGAAGTAAAACATAAATTTGGCCGTGTTGACGAAATCAGTCTTTATAACGGTAAAATATATCGCGGGGTAATTCTGAAGCGCGGCACCTCATACAAGATTTTAACCACCGCCGGCACAATAAATGTCCCGAAAAGTAAAATAAAGAGTACACGGGTTATCAGATAAATAAACAGAGGGTGCCCCAACGGGACACCCTCTGTTTATTTATACATGAAGTTCAGCGAATTTTTTGCCCCCTCTCTTTTCACTGGAGGAAGTTAAATTATTATTCATTTCATTATATTGCGGCAGCTGCATAGTGACAGTCACTCTTTCTTCGACTTTATTATGATATATACTATAGTCCTTTACATTACCAGCCTGAATAGATCCGCTATGTTTTTGGATAATAATTTCAACAAGGGAAAGGCCCAGTCCATAATCAAGGGAATCATAGTTCATTGAAACCTCCTTTGACATGCGATAGAATGGTTCAAAAACAACACGCTCGTAATCCTCAGGGATCCCATTCACTCCTTCAATTTGTTTTACTGGTGTATTGATGACAGTTATTTCAACATTATCATCAATTGCTTCAATGATAATCATAATCGAGGACGATTGTGGAGAAAATTTCATTGCATTTATCAGGAGCTCTTTAACTGCTGTCATTATTTGATCAGAATTAATTCTTATATAAACATTTCCAAATGAGTCTTTTGGTTCATTTACAATTATTTTATGATTTTCAATTTCAGTGTACTTTTTAATTTCCCGGACACATAGCTGAATTTGTTGAAATAAATTATTAAGAGTAAGGGTTTCCATTATAACGGTATCATTGATTATCCTGGAAACATTTGAAAATGCATTGATAGCAGTTTCTGCAATTTTTGCATTTTCATTAACCACATCAAAAAGATCTCCATCTATTAAATAATTGCCATCCTGCCTTTCTGCAGTTTCTGAAATTATTTTCAGCAGGGTGAGAATTGTTCCAATCCCTGCCCCCTTGGTAAAACTTGTATGAAGGCTTTTAAAAAGAGTTCTGTCAAAACGCTGGTATTTTTTTTTAGAGATATTGTCGGTATACCTATACCACTCCAACTGATTCATAATTTTTGCTTGCCTTTCCTTCTCCATGACTTTTTTAATTTTTCTTAATTCTGCAGTCTCCAAGGCACGATTAACCTTAAATGATATATCATTGGCTACAACAGGTTTCAGGATATAATCATATATATCCATTTTCATTATTTCAATTATTTTCCTTGGATCTTCATTGACAGTTAACACGATAAGAATTGCTTCATCCTCTGTTTTTTTTAAATTGTTTATTAATTCAAATCCGTTCATCAGGGGCATTTCAAGATCTGAAATAATTACAGGATATGAAAACTGCCTGTGTAGCTTTAAGGCTTCACTGCCATTAGAGGCTAAATGCACATTATATCCATGAGAAGTCAGAATATCACTGAGGATCATCTGCATTGTTTCATCATCATCTACTATAAGAATTTTTTTTTCTACATTCATGTCACATCTCTTAATTTTCAATAATAAAGTCAAAATTATTCTTTGTGTATAAAAATGGTATTTTAACTTAAAAATTTATATTTTAGAAATTTCATCTGAGAATATCAGTTAACGTACTTAGATAATATTGAAAGATCTACCTCATGTCCATAATCTGTAAAGTGTAATTGGAGCAAAGGGAACAAGAGTGATCTACAGGGGGATAATCTACATGGATTGTCTTAAGGATTAAAATACAGGAAACCTGAATAGCTACGGGAGGAAAAAAGTGTGATTTATTTTATACCAAGGGCATTTTTTAATACATCAACACTATGCCTTCCTACTGGTAAAGATGTCTCATCCTCGTCATTAAGAAATACTGTATAATAGCCGCTCTTCTCATACTTAATACCTGAAATGAATTGCATATTTACAATATGCTGCTTGTGAATTCTATAAAATTTTAACTCCGGCAGAGCTTCCTGAATTTCCTTTAAAAGCATTGCCGTTTCATAATCTCTGTCGATGCAATGCACTATACTGTGTTTACCGCTGGAGGAAAAATATACAATTTTATCGAAAGGAATAGAAAAATGTTTTCCACTTTCTATGAATAAAAAATTCCTGGGAGCAGATTCTTCACCGCGGATATGCTTGCCTGCTATTGTATCTAAAAATTTCTCAATCGCCTTTTCGAAGCGCTCAAAAGAGAATGGTTTCAAAAGATAGTCAACAGCTCCGAATTCAAAAGCCTGCATTGCATAGTCACTCATTCCAGTAGAAAAAATTATATAAGGCATCTCATCTTTATCGAGTTTTTCAACGACTTCTACACCCGTATATTCCGGCATATTTACATCAAGAATCAGAAGGTCGAAATATTCCTCCTGCGCCAGTTCCAGGGCCTCTTTACCATTTTCAACAGAAGAAACCAGGTTTAGCTCTTCCCTCCCCTTAATGAACTGGGTCAAAATTTCACGATCAGTAAAATCATCTTCAGCCAGTAGTACTGTGTATTTCCTTCCTGATAACATTTTTGAAAAATTACCTCTGTTTAAACATATATCAGAAATATTATCATTTGTCATTAAATATTTTGATACCCATGGCCAACCTGAATATTCTTCAGTCTATAAACTATAAAAAATTGCTGATATGGTATTGAACCGGTAATCCATTATTTTAAATAATTCGAAAAAGGAAGTACAATTGTAACTTCATTGCCCTTTTCGTTCCATTTACTATCACAATAGTATTTCAGCAACCTGAGTCCACGTCCCCGTGTTGAAAGGCTGTCCTCAATGTGGGAAAACTTGCTGCCAGAAAAGCCTTCACCTTCATCTTTAACTGTTAGCTGCAATCCTTTATTACACCTCTCAATAACAACTTCGACCTTTTTATTTTCATTCCAACTATTTCCATGTTCCATCGCATTAGAAATGGATTCATCAATAACAAGTTTTAATTCATTATTGGAAAGCAACAACGAAATATTGGTATTGCATATTTCGCTAAAAGTGACATTTACAGCAGTTTTCAGGTAGTTCCTGCTTGAAGGAAAATATCTTCGGGATACAATATTTCCATTTAATTTCAACATTATAAACTTCCTTTACATTAACATAAAAAGTTCTACATTTCATCAAGGTTTTCAATCTTCTCCAGTCACAACTCATATGGATTGAATAGTAAAAACCATCTATTTATTATTTATAACTGTAAAGGATATAAAAAATTACGATAATGAAAGTGATGCAGGAAAGAATTATCAACATGCAGATATCCGGAAATCAGAAATGCCGGACTCCAGCTATTCAGAAAACAGCTTAAATTACTTCTACTGTTCTCCATTTTCAAATGTTTTTTTTGTTTCTTCGTATACTTCTTTAAGTTTCTTCATCATTGAAGAATAATCCGCCTTCTCCCCCCGATGGGCATATTCTTCAATAGTTAGAGCCAGATTATATATGTTATTGAAATCAAGATTGCCGGCACCACCCTTGATTTTATGAGCAACCTGATAAATCTGTTGAATATTCTGATCATTCACCGCATCCTGAAGTTTACTTAAGTCATCTTCTGCCAATATTAGAAAGTTTTTAATAATTTTAATTACTGATTCCCTCGGCAACTCGAGCCTTTCTACAACACTCTCTATATTCATAATATCAGCACCGGTAATGGAATGCTCTTCCTGTGCTGGTTGTTTTTCTATAATTTTTTTTGAAAGATATTTCTTTAGAATAAATTCAAGCTTTTTCCTGTCTATTGGTTTTGAGAGATATTCATCCATACCTGACTTTAGGAATAGCTCACGGTCTCCCTTGATGGCCCTTGCGGTGAGGGCGACTATGGGAGTGTGAACTTTGTTTTCTCTTTTTTCCACTTCAAGTATCATATGTGTTGATTCGATGCCATCAGAAACAGGCATATGAATATCCATAAAAATCAAATCATAATCATTATCAACGAACAAATCATAGGCCTTTAGGCCATTTCCCGCGATATCGACACTGATTCCATATTCTTTAAGGAGAAGTTCCATAAGCATCTGATTAACGCTATTGTCTTCCGCGAGTAAAATTTTAGCACCATAAATACGATCCCCGGATTTTTTAACTTTTAAAATTTCTTTACCGTGAGTTCCAACTTCTTTATGTAATGAATCTGTAATTGATTGTTTTAGCCGTCCGGGTGTTATTGGGAAGTACAGGATGCTGAAATTGTCAGGAAATCCATTTTCAGGAAGTTTCATGTCTTTGTGCTGGCTTATATATATTGCAGGTTGTTCGCTGTTATTTTTAAAAAATTCAATTGATTCTTTATAGAAAGAATCATCGAATAATATAAAAATAATATCCATATTACCGGCAGCATTCAATTCTCCAAATGTACTGAAATCACTAACTTCCATTCCCATTGTCTGAAGGTATAGTCCTATATTTTCATGCAGCAAATCCGGAATTACTGCACTATACATAAGAGCAGCCTTCATATTTTCATAACTTTTATTATCATCATAATCTGATATATCCCTGTATGTTTTTAAATCTATTGAGAAATAAAATTTACTTCCTATTCCTTTTTCGCTTTTCAGTTTCAAAGATCCTCCCATCAGCTCAACAAGGTTCTGACTGATGGTAAGTCCAAGTCCTGTACCGCCATATTTTCTTGTAATAGAACTGTCTTCCTGCGAGAATGATGAAAAAATCTTCTCCTGTTTATGTTTGGAAATTCCAATTCCGTTATCAGCAACAGAAAAGTTCAATGTACATGAATTTTCAGTTTCAGATTCCTTTAGTATTTCTATTTTAACTGTACCCTCTTCCGGAGTAAACTTTACCGCATTGCTAAGGAGGTTAGTCAGAACCTGCTTTATCCTCAAGGGATCACCGATACAGTTCCCGGGAAGGGTCGGATCGATATATGAGAGAACCAGTATATTTTTTTCATCAGCCTTCAAGCTCATCAAATTAATTATTGAATCAAATTCCAGTACCGGATTAAATTCCGCTTCATCAATTTCAAGTTTTCCACTCTCTATTTTTGAAAAATCCAGAATATCATTGATAATGCCCAAAAGATCATCCGCACTGTGGCTGATAATATTTAAATACTCAGTTTGTTTAGAGTCGATGCCTGTGTTTTTCATCAATTCGATAAAGCCGTGAATACTGTTCATTGGGGTCCTGATTTCATGACTCATCTGAGCAAGAAATTCACTTTTAGCACGACTCGAAGCTTCGGCAACTTCCTTCCTTTCTTTGTGATCAAGAAGTTCATTTTGAATGGAATCTGCCATAAAGTTAAAGGCCTTTGCCAGATTACCAAATTCATTTACCTGTTGTATTTCGATCCGTTCAGAAAAATCACCACTGGCAATTTTTTTACTTCCCACCTCAAGAATATTAATAGGATGTATGTAAGATATGTAAAGATAGAGAGCAAACACTCCATGTAAAATCAACACTACGATAATAAGCAGGCTTGCCTGGGAATAGAGTGCACGCATATGGTCGTTTAATTCACCGATATCGTGACGAGTGTATAGAAGCAGGTTTCTAATGCCAAATTTATCGAGGGGAATATAAAAATTGATAGCCAGATTCGCTTCGTCAATATTTACAAAATAATTTCCTCCAGCAAAAGATGTATTAGTTAAGGCCTTCATGCCATCAAGGATATAATTTTCGGGAAGTTTAAAGGCACCGGAGGTTTTATACAATACATGACCATCATCAGAGAAAACGGCAAAGGCCTTAATTACGGGACTGATAATTTTTTTTAATTCCAGGATAACTATTTCAGAGTTATCACTCTGAATTGATTTATCGATATTTATATTAGTAAATGAATTTTCCAACAGGAGAACTGCGGAAGAGATCATTTTTTCCGCTTTAAGCTTTGCATTTTCTGATAGTATATCTACTTGATTTTCATAGATAATGGTTATTGAAAAAACCGTATTTACAATTATCAGGATGACAAAAAATGCAAGAATTCGAAATGAGTTGGTTCTCAATAAATTAAACATATTATTTTCTGTTAAATACAGGATTACCTTAAAAAGTACATTTTAATAGATATTTTTATAAATAAAAGTTATTTTTACAAAAAAATATTTCAAAACAGGGCAAAAAATTCAGTTTTGATTAATTATCTACTTCAATTAAGTATAAAAATATTGAATTTTAGAAAATGTCAGGTACAATATTTATCAAACGTACAATCAAGACTATCGTTAAAAATATGACTTCCTTTTAATTATACTATAAAATGTTATTAAAAAAAAATATCGCGATAATTATTCTAATATTTGGTGTACTCAATATAAGTACTGGACTGTTATTGAACAGTGTTAACTTGGAAATAAGACTGAAGGAATTGACAGTCTACCTGCAGCAGCAAAACCGTACCGAATACAACAGTGATCACATTCACCTTATATCACGTTATTCACTCCACCAGAAGCTCTACAAAAAACAAATATCCAGGGAGAAGGCTGATCAAATTGAGTTCCGTTTTGAGCAGTTGATAGAAGCTAAAAATAAATATTCACGGATTCCCCTTTCCCGTTACAGCTTTATCGGAAAACCAGCTCTGGTGCTCATAAATTTTAACAGAAAATTGCTTGGGAAGCCCCCCATCAGGGATGTGGATGATTATGAGATGTCCGAGGATCTTGACAAAGCCTTCTACTATGAAAGAAACAATATGTTTAAAAAAGCCATTGAGGGTTATACTGATATATTAAAAAACAACCGCTATAATCCCGCAATAAAAGGGAGTATAATGCTTCATAAAGGTTATTGCCTTGCCTTACACGGAAAGATTTCAGATGCCAAAAAAATTTATCTGACAATAATCGATCTATTCCACGGTGATAGCGCCGCCATTACGGCGTCGGTTCTTCTGTCATACCTGAACTATTCAACTATTGAAAAAGATAAATTGCTCAACAGTGCCGTATCTCAGATTGATAAGGCTGAAAAGTTGTATAATCTGCTCATTTTCAAAGAATCATTAAAGATAATACAAATACTCGAAAAAAATCCCCAATACAAAAACACTCCACGATTCCTGATTTTAAGGGCTCTCTGTTACAACAGTGTCGGCAACCCGGAAAAAGCATCGAATATTTTTCTTGATTTAATTGAACGGAATCCATCATCAAAATATGCTCGTTTTGCCAACAGACGATTATTTTTAATCGGAATTAGAGCCGGCGATGATTCATTTATTAAAACCGTCAAGCGGTTGAATATTTATCTAAAAGACCCGATTCTTGAAAACATGATTAATGTAGAAAAATTTTCCAGCGCAGATACAGATAATCTATCTGAAAATGTATCCATCAGACTTCCTTCTGGACGCTTAAAAAAAATTGAAAATAAACTCGCAGTAAAAGAGAAGTCATTTTATGGAAAATCCGTAATAGTAAAAACAAAGGGCGGGGACACTCTTATTGGAGAAGTAATCGAAGATACAGACAGGATGATTACTCTTCAGACAAAAATTGGAAAAATTAAAATTGAAAAAGCCGAAATCAACTCTATCAGAGAAAAGTAACATGCAAAATAAATTTCGGGATTAGCTTTGAAATATATTAAATTTAGACAAAATACACTCTGGTCATGAAATTCTCCCTTTAGTCTGCATGTTTTAAAATTTCTATCAAATTGTTAAAAAAAGCTTGCCGGAGAAATACACCACCTCTTTAAGAGAAATTTGAAATAAAATATGATATTGCATGTAAATTTAAACCTTGAATTAAATTTCTTTATGCAATATTATATATATAATAATATTAAAAATAAACATGCGAGATAACTTTGACACCTGGATTTTTAAAATCAATAAACATTAAAGTTGTTATCATTTATATGTCCCTGGCGATTATTAATATATCATTTTTCACCGGCATAATATTCGAGAATCAAATTGATCTTATTACAGAAAATACAAAACTCAAATCAGAAAAAATTGTTGCTTCGCTGGTTCTAGCATTAAAAAGATATCCTGAAGAATTAAATACCGCGGAATTTCGAAAGACAAGAAAAAAACGTAAAATTCTAGAAGAGATTGAGAATACGGTTAAGCCACTGCTGAGTAAATATATAATATTTTCGGACAATGGTAAAATTATAACTAAATCAAAAAAAGAAATTTTCCTTCCTAAAACATATCTGGCGGATGGTTTACGTTCATTATCCAATAAAACTTTCACAGGGAGAGATTATTACCTTACAATAGATGAAAAAGAATTTGTAATGAATTTTTATGTTCCTTTGAATGACTATGGATTAAACAATACTGTTTTATACCTGCCTTACAGCATTAAAGATGTAAAGCACAGTTTAAAAAGTCTCTACTCCCAGGCAATACTTATGGTCATTATAACATCAATATTTCACATTCTCTTCGCAATCATACTCTACAGGGTTATTATTTTACCCATTTCAATACTAATCAGGGGCAGCAAAAAAATCGCCAATGGAGACCTGACGGCAAGAGTGCATTTAAAGAATGAGGATGAATTCGGCATTCTGGCAAATTACTTTAATCAAATGGCTGATTCCATTAAATCTAAAATTGATAATCTTGCAATTGCCAAAGATAAAATTGAGAAGATTGCCATTACAGATGATCTAACCGGTTTATACAACAGAAGGTTTATGTTTCTGAGAATACGTGAAGAAATGAACAGGTCAATACGAACCATGAGTTCCCTGGCCTTTATTCTCCTGGATATTGATCATTTTAAATCTTTTAACGATACACACGGTCACCAGGTTGGAGATTTCGTCCTGAAAAAAGTGGCTGAAACAGTCAGAGAATCATGCAGGGAAATTGACACAGTTTCCAGGTATGGAGGGGAAGAAATTGCTGTTATTGCCCCGGAATGCTCTGTTGAAAATCTACTTCAGCTATCAGAAAGAATCCGTGTCGCCATAGAAAACTGTAAAATTGATATAAACAACGAGAAGCTATCTGTTACAGTAAGCATCGGTTCAGTCAGCTTTGACCTGGAACTCCTGGAGGCGATTGGTGCGCCTGAGGTACTAATTCATTTTGCGGATGTAGCACTCTACAGAGCAAAGGCAAATGGGCGTAACAGGTGTGAAATAGGCTAATTGAAAGTGACACTATGTTTAAGAGGAAAAGTATAATAATCCTTATCATTTTTACCATGCTGGTTATTACTATGCTGATTCTTTTAAATGATGTATATATAGATATCAGACTAAGGGAAATGAGATCAAATCTCCTGAGAATAGATAGAAATGAAAAAAATATTGATCACATTTCCCTGGTAACAAAATACAATATTCATGAAAAATTATTCCTGAAAAAAATATCCATTGAAAATGCCGACAGTATCGAATTTACAATAAATCAGATTTCATCAAAAAAAATTAAATCCGATACTCAAAAAATGATAAATTTTCAATGTATTTCAGTCCCGGCACTCTGGTTAATAAACGCAAGCAGATATTTTATGGATAAACCGCCAATAGGTACTACTGAAGAAGGTGCCGAAACCAGCAGGATACTTGATCTGGCATATTTTTACGAGAACAACAACTACTTTAAAAAAGCAGCCGAAACTTACAACCTCGCACTGGAAAAAGGAAATTTTGACAAAACTATGACAGCCAGCATCCTCCTCCACCAGGGATATTGTATGGCTCTCCTGGGCAAACATACAGAGGCGAGGAAATACTATTTGAATGTAATAAATAATTATCCTACGGAAGATGTGTCAATTACTGCAGTTATTCTATTACGTTACCTTACAACATTTCAAAAGGAATATGCAAATCTTAAAAATAGAAATCTGGATGCAGTGCTTAAAAGTGAAAAACTTTATGAACTAATGGCCTTCAGGGAGGCCTTAAATATCCTCGAAAGTATTGAATCAGAAAAGAAAGATAATCAGCCTGGAAAAATTCAATACTACAAGGCGAGATGTTACAATGCACTGGGGCAGTCAGAAAAGTCGGTAAATCATTACATCGAATTAATTCTTAACAGTCCTGAATCTTACTACTCAAAATTATCAAAAAGAAGATTATATATAATTGGTTCACGTCTGGGAGGTGACAATAAAATTAAAAAAATTGCAGTTCAGTTAAACCGCACATACAGGGACAGCGCCATGGATAACATGATTCTAAATGATACATTGTCAGATGAAGAGAGCAATGCTGCGAATATTATTAAAGGAATCCGGATAAAAAATTCATATTTATCAAGAATTAAAAATCTTGGTAATATCAAAAAAAATCAATCCCTGAAAGGTAGAAAAATTATCATCCACACAAGGGATGAAAGTAAGTTTATAGGAATTGTAGTTGCTGAAACGAACACTTATTTTAAATTGTCAACATCAATTGGAGAAGTTAAAATTATAAAAAATAGAATAAAGAAAATAGAGATAAAATAATATAATAATGAACAAAACGATTAGACTTATAATTCTTGCCTCAGCAATGGCAATGAATTACACACCTTTATTCGGCGACGTCCTTATAACTAACGATGGAATGATCTTAAACGGGAAAGTAATAAGTAAAACCAAAGATGAAACGGTGTTCAGCAATTATCACGGAACCTTTAAAATCAAAAATGAAATAATACAAAAGATCCATGTCACTGAAAAATTCGAAGAGGATGTCAAATTACTCGAGGATATGGGGAAAAAAATCAATAAATCTGATATTAAGAGAAACTTTCAATCGGGAGCAATAAAAAAAGAGAAAGTTCTTGAAAAAGTCTCCAGGCAATCTGTGCCGGAAACAGAAAAAAATGCCTTCCATATGGATTGCCAAATATCTTCTTTTTATCTATTTAATACAGGTTCGCTGGACAACGTTTTACCATACTCCTTTGGAGGTTCACTTTCATCAGATCTTCATCTTTGGAATTATCTCTTTAATTCAAACAGCCTGCTCATTCCTGAGCTGAGAATAGAAGCCTCCTACCTTTATGCAGAAAAAAATTCAAAAAGAATAGATGGATTCGGTCTTACGTTAGGACCGGTGTGGTTCTACCCCGTGACCATCAGAAATTATAAATTTCATGCGCACCTGGCTTCTTTATTTGGTTCAGGCAACTACAATGTTGAGAATACGGATACACAAACAAGACGTTTCAGTTTCAATATAAATATTATTGCCGGGGTGGCCTTTCCCATTGGGCAGATTGAATTGGTCCCTGCATTCAGATTCGGTTATATATATGACAGCGAGGCGCCGCTGTACAGCTTCGGTTTTAATTTTGGTCTAGGATACAGGATTTTTTAGGGAATTCTTGAATGTTGTATGTCAACATAGGTACTGCAGACCATTCGAAGCTATAAAAGTACCCCCGGCACAGGCCGGGGGTTAATGTGAGCCAGCTGCCAAGATCGAACTGGCGGCCTTGTCATTACGAGAAATTTTCAGCCTTCTAAACTCTTAATACTGCTATTTGTTGCTCTTTTTAGCTCTATTGAGATAAGTCTTTCTACACATACACCATTAACTGTTAACTAAAATTGCCTATTTTATTGCCATATGTAGCTATTTATTTCTTCATTAATTATTTTTGTCCGATATATGTCCGACGTTTTTGGGGATATCAAAGGACACATATCATCAAGAATGACAAGAGGCTTTAACCTACCCTATTTTTATCGTGCTGAAAATTGGTTTACTTTGCGTTAGTTTGCTATAGTTGAAAAATCGTGGTCAATATGATGTCAATTCGAGAAGGGTTTTTGACTTTTCAAAAGTGGAAAAAAGCTTAGAAAATCATTCATAGTCTAAATAGAAATCATTGACACTATAATGCCAATACAATAATAGAAGATATAAAATAGATAGTTTAACTAAAGAACTCTTATGCCTTATGTGCTGATTGATGATGCCAGAGTATACTTTGATAATAAATACCCTTCCGTACTGATTGAAGTTAGATAAAGTTACTGCTAATCAATAATAATTCAGGGATATTACAATGATATTAAAATGGATCAATTTGTTGCTTGTCAGTCTCTCATTTTTTATTCTTTCATCACAATTATTGTTTAGTGACTCAAAGGCTAATTCAAATAAAACTCTCAAAAAGAATACTGTAGTAAGTTACTATTACAAAATTCCTGATAAATATTATAAGTTAAAATTCCCAAGACCTGAATATCCACCAATAAAAAGATTTCAGCTCATTAGAAAAGGTAAACAATGGATATCCTATTATGATTGTATGAATGAAAAAAGGGAATATAATCCTGTTGTGGATATTCAGAATGGATATATACTGTTCCGCCCATCAAACGTCTGTGGTGCCGGAATTGAAGACGTATTGGAAGTTGGCCTGTTCCTAACAGATAATAGAGAACCGATTTTAGCACTAAATGAAATATCCTATGATCCAAATGGTTTAAATGTTACAGTTAATATAAAATTCATAAAGATTTTAAATGGTCAATCAATTGATGTAACAAATTCTGTTTTGCCTAAAAATCTGTTAAAATATTTCACGAAAAAAAAATACAGATATGCTGATATTAAAAAAATTATGAATAAAAAAAATAATAAATTTTTTAACAGCTTTCTCTTTAGTATTCCAAGGTACGGGACAAAAATGCAAGTACAATTAGAGACAAGAGGTTATAGCTGGTATGCAGTTCAGCTCACTTATAAAGTAAGTCAACATAATAAGACAATTGAACAGTTAGAAAAAAATATAGCAAAAACAAGTATCAACCTGTGTTGGAACATGAAAAAAAGCAGATTTTACGTATGTAAATAATTTTTAAGTCTTTAAATCCCAACTCACCATTGAGGATTTTCTATATCACTTATCTTTAAACAGAAAGGCATTTATCCTGCTCCTGCTATGGCTTATTTCATTTTAGTTAATTGACACTGTAATGTAGATATGAATACTGTAGTTAAACATACAAGTTAAGGTAGATACTATGAAAAAAGTAATCCTTCTTTGCTTTTGCATATTGCTATTTGTCACTCCAATTAGTTCCCAAAATAAATTGGTTGGTAAATGGGGCATAGATTCGGAAGGGGGCATTCAATATCCATTTCCTTGTCATTTAAAAAGCAACTCATTTGTTGATACTCTTCAGATGTCTTCTGACTATTCTTTATTTATCTTTTATGATAAGCATTATTACTAAATTCAGTTTAATGTTTTATATTTACATTCATTATTGAAAGTAAAGGGTAAAAAGATGTCGAAGCTATGATTAA
This sequence comes from uncultured Spirochaetota bacterium, assembly GCA_942491575.1. Taxonomy (GTDB): domain Bacteria; phylum Spirochaetota; class UBA4802; order UBA4802; family UBA5550; genus CAZHNW01. The sequence goes on along the minus strand of CALOBT010000031.1, from coordinate 2,050,818 downwards.
AAAAAGTGTATCAGAAAACTATAAGTTAGTTCAAGATGGAAATGTAAAATATATATTCCGGCCTGATATTTCTTTAGTAAGATATCGAATTTTAGAAGTTACATCTAAGAAGGGATCGCTTTTAAATCTTGATAGCATGGAAACTATAAAAATTAGAAAAATGGAGTAAACAATAATGGGACATTCGGAAATGGGATTTATAGAATATATTTTTTTGAGAACTATTTAATAAAAAAACATATGAAAAATAGAATATTTATATATATATTAACAATAGTTTTAGTTAATTGTAACACAACTAAGAATCATTATTATAAAGATGTTGATGGAGCTACTGGAATTGTTGGATATAATTATCAGATAAACCATAGTTTTTACGATTATAAATTAAGATTATATTTTGAGAAGAGGAAATTTGTTGATACTGATACAACAGTATATTTATTATCAGTAATTTATATTGGTTCATATGCAAATAATTTTGCTTTTATTAAAAAAGCCAACATGAAAGTTGAGGGTAATATTATTTATTTAAAAGATGTAGATAATGAAAAGTTTGAAAGAAATTTTACATTGCTACACTATACCAGAAAAAAGTTAAAGTGATGGGGCCAAAATTCTATCATTTTACACCCACAGAATCATTTTCCATAGAATTGTCACTTGATATTTTCAAAAAAATTGGAAAAGCAAAATCAGTTATTTTAAAATTTTCAGGTGTCGAAAATAACATAGTTTATAAATTTGACAAGAAAGACATTGAAGAATTTGAAAAATTTTTAAAATTATATAATATCAAATAGTAAGACAATTATAAAATTAAGTAGGTTTTATGACTGATAAAAAAATTGACATCAAACTACAAGAAGCAGAATTAAAAAAAATAATTATAGAATCAGAGTACAAATTATCAGAAAAGAATAAAATTGACTATGAGTTAAAAAAGTTAAAAAAGGAACATAGATCTTTATCTTACAAGTTAAGGTACATTATCAAGCCCTTAATAGCCGGGATTATATCTGTTCCTATCATTTGGTTTTATTGGAAAGAAGTATCTTTACCTTTAATGAAATCAAAAGAAATGAAATTTGAATTAGCACAAGCAGAGTATGAAAAAAAATTTAGAAATTTTATTTTAGAAAAGAAAAAGCTTCTAAAAGATTATGAAGATTTAAAAGTAGCATTAAGAATATCTAATTATAAAAATATATATTCTAAAAAATATGTAAATAGGATTAAAAAACTAAAGAAAGAAATTGAAATAATGGAAAGCAATATTTCTACTAATGATAAAAACTCGAAAAACAGCAATAACAAAAATATAGCCTTAAACATTAAAGTATCCAAAATTAAATCTAATTGCATATTCCGGTGAAACCTGCCACCTGTTCCGGAGCAAAGTTTACCACTTTCAAAAACTTCTCAGCATGTAAATCTGTTATTTTTCAGGTGGCAGGTTTCGTCCAGAATTATTTTTTTTTAGCTTCCGCATCGAGCCTCCTTTGAGTTCAATTTTATCAGCATTGTGAATGAATCGGTCGCAAATTGCATCCGCAATTGTCTTATCACCAATAATATCATGCCATACAGCTACCGGTATCTGTGATGCTATGATAGTCGATTTGCTCCCATATCGGTCTTCCATCAGTTCAAGGAGAATGAGTCTGCTCTCTGCATCAAATGGCTTTAATCCAAAATCATCGAGAACCAGGAGGTCCTGTTTTTGAAGTTTTTTCATCTCCTTAAAATATGATCCATCCGCTTTAGCGTATTTTAAGTGAGAAAACAGTTTCATGCAATTGAGATAGCGTACCTTGTACCTGTTCATACAGGCATGGTGCCCAATGGCACAGGCAAGAAAACTTTTGCCAGTGCCTGTAGCTCCGGTGACCAGGATGTTCTCGCCCTTTTTAATCCAATCACACCTGCTAAGAGCAACGACTGTGTTCCTCTCTATGTTCCTGCTTTTCGAACATTCAACTTCTTCAATCGCAGCCTGGTACCTGAATCCGGCACCGGCTATTAAACGTGATATTTTTCGATTGTATTGGTCTTCCCATTCAGCATCAATGAGGTGACCGATGAGCTCTTCGTGGCTTAATGAATCCGCCATTCTGTTTGACCTCAATTCTTCGAACATGCGATGCATGCCATTGAGTTTCAAGTCTTTCATCTTTGTCATAGTCTCTGTTGTGTTCATAAATTCTCCTAATGATAGTATCTGGAACCGCGAATGTTTTCATGATAAGGTGTGTCAGGTGGACTGTCTGACACATTGTCATCTTTCACTTCCTCCAGACCGTTGCTTAATATATTCTTAATCACCTTCAGTGATAACGAATCAAGGTATAACGCCCGTTTGCTGGCATTCTCAAGACGATCCTTTCCATACTCTTTGGAAAGATTAAGTATGCCCAGGCAAGTCTTATAGCCCTGCTCAGGATGTTCCTTTCTGTATAGGATGTGCTCTATGACTTCAGTTGTATGTACTCCAACTTTCTGCGCCCAGCTTATGAACTTCTCGGCACTCCAGTCATCCATAAACTTATGGCCGGGAGGCATATGATCCTTAATGGTTGAGTATGAAAACTTCCTGAAATTGCGTTTATGGGCGGCTATACGGCTATTATTCAGGTATATTTCAACAATTGTGGCGGTATACCGTATTTCGACATGTTTGCCACGGTGTTGATAGGGGATGCTATAGTAATGTTGATCTTCTTTGAGGTAAACATGATAATTGAACTGCACTTTGCATCTGGCAAAGTGGCGAATTGTATAATCCTCTACAGGAAGGTGTATTAGAGCCTCCATATCCGTCTCACGGAATAGCTCCCACCTGCTGACTCCATAGATCTGAAGAGGACGATTGTTTAACATTTCAAGTTGTTCCCATATTGCCTTGTTAACTTCCTCAAGACTGTGAAAGGTGTGGTCCCTTAGAGGAGCACATATCCTCTGATAAATAATGCGAACAGCCCCTTCAACCACGGACTTATCTTTTGGCTTATAGGGGCGGGCCGCAAGTATAGTTGTTCCGTAATGACTGGCAAAGTCCTGGTATTCAGGATTGATGTCCGGTTCATACCGGTGGGCTTTGGTTACTGCGGACTTGAGACAATCCGGGACAATCGCTCGTGGTACACCACCAATGTACTTCAGCGTATTGACCTGTGCTAATATGAAATCATGCTTTTGCTGCGTCCATACCGCTTCAGCATAAATCAATTTGCTGGCCCCCAACGCCGCTACGAATATTTCAGCTGTTCTAATTTCTCCTGTTTTAGGATCGATGATATCCATTTTCTTCCCAGCATAATCCACATAAAGCTTGTCTCCAGCCTTGTGTTCAATCCGCATGTATAGTTCCTGATTATTGTTCCACTGTTGAAAGTGATAACAGAACTGCGAATATCCGTATCCTGCAGGATTCTCTGCTTTATACTCTTCCCATAGCAGCTGACGGGTGACTCCAACTCTACTCAGTTCCTTCGCGTAATCAGGAAATTTGTTAAGTAAAAATTCCAGTCGAGGATCTTCTGTCTTTCCTTCTGAAAAACAGGCAGTAAGTTCTTCATCCGACATCGTCTGGGCTTTTTTATAGGTAATATTGAGAGTTTGACATTGCTCTAAATATTCAGTTAGCACTGGTCTTGATATTGACAGAGCCTGGGCTGTTTTTCTGAGGCTTAATCCGCATTCCAGATGAAGCCTCAGGGCTTCTCTTACTCGTTTCAATGGTATTCTCCTCTGGGCCATTATTCCTCTCCACATTCAATATTTCTGTGGCGATTATCTGGCCTGTAGTGGTTTTGAGAAGAATTTTAGGTGGCAGGTTTGCTCCGGAATAACCGGCAGGTTTCGGCCGGAATAGGTGGCAGGTTTAAAACGGAATCAGTGGCAGGTTTGAGCCGGAATATGCACTAATAGAAATTCAATAAGAATTACATGGGAAAGTCATCCTGAATTCAAAGGATCTTTTTTAGTTGGAAGATCAAATAAAATAATTGATACTAAATCAAAAGCATTAAGCTCATCGCATGTTAAAATTATCGAAGCAAGAAAGAGAAATATTCTTATAGACAAACATTTAATGGGGGGTAATTATTTTTATGTAATATTATCAAGAAAAAGTATAATTAAAAGAGACTTTATACTATTAAAAGACGTTAATTATAATTCCACAGCTGTTAACATATCATCAAAATTTATCAAATAGCAATTAGACACCCTCGATCAGTCAGATTAACTGTGTAAACCTCCAGTAATAGACGATAATTATATTGGAGGTTTTATATCATTTCATACAGGTTTCACTCACCTTCGATATTATCTTAAATTTATGATAATTTTTTTATAAAGTTGTTTGTACATTCAAAACCTGACATGAAAAAGTTTTTATTTAGAAAAATTAATTTTTCTACACTTGAACCAGAGGTAAAAGATTTCGCAGAATCATTGATAAAAGATGAGTTTAAAGAGTAAAAAAAACTAACTAAAATATAATGTCATACGATTCAAAGAAGTGTCGCATTTAAATAAAGAAGTTAAGTCTTAATCGAAAATCCCCCAACACTCTCGAAAAATATTTATTTTTGCTCAATTTTATTTAAATTTATAAAAGTTTCTGCTATGACCGAGCAAAAAAATCCATTTTCAAAAGCTAAAATAATAAATGCAGATAAATCTATATTTGCCTGTTTCAAAATTATTGGATAAATGATCGGAGATAATGATATCCCTACCCATAGATCTATACTTTTCATTGTACTTTTAATTAATGTCCATAATTTTATAGTTTTTCTACCTTTCTTTCTTAAATCAACTAAGAGTCTAAAAGCACTTCCAAATATCGCCCCAAATACAAGAAAAAGGTACCCCAATATTCCATTTAACATTTTACTAGAACCAAAACCAAAACTATTAGACATTAATAATCTTGGAAAAAGGGAAAAATATATACAAGCACCAATAAAAACAAAAAAAACAATAATTACAAATAGTAATCTTTTACTTTGTATCATTTAAATTCTCCATTTAATTTTTAATCTTTTTTAAACTATCAATATATTCGTAAATTTTATTTTGAATTTTTTTCATACGTAATTCCTTATTTGGATAAAAATCATCTTCAATATATTCAATACTATTCCATACCTCTTCAACAAAATAAAAATATTCATCTTCATCATAAATATTAAATTCATCTAACGAAACAAACCCAAGAATATCAAGATTTTTTCGAGCAAATTCATCAGCTTGAATTTCAATTTTTTTCCTATGATCTGAATCGCAAAAACTAAACTCATTTTCATACAAATGTCTATGTAGTTTATAATGACCTAATTCATGCAATAAGATAAATATTAAAAATTCAGGTTTAGAGTTAATTGAACTTAACCAAATATCACCATTTTCATCACCATGATTCGTTAAATCAATACTAACATTGATTAACCCTCTTTCAATAAAAATTGCATTTAATTTTGGATTATAGAAAGCATTATAACTTGAGTTGAAATTAAAAATTGATCCAAATTTAGATTCAGTATAAATGTTTAATTTATTTTTTTCAGGTATTTCATTCAATGTATATTCTTTCATTATTGGTTGTATGAAATTATTTGTTTTTCTATCAATTCGTTTAGTAGTAAAAAAATTAAGATATTTCACTAAAAATTGCTTTTTGCTCTCCTCAATATCATAAATTTTTAAATTTAATTTAACAACTAATAGTAATTCATCAACATCAACAATACGAGGAATGATTACTATCGAAAAGATAAATATTAAAATAGTTATTAAAATTTTTTGAATAGACATATCATGAATTCCACCTAACTAAATTATTTATTTTAGCAATCTGCCGAGAAAAAAGAACAATAGAGATAATATAAAACGTAATAAAACCGATAAAATATTTCATAGAGCTATCATAAAAAGTAGTTATCCAACGAAACAAACTCTTTGTAAATTTTTAATACACTTAAAAACCAACCGGGATAATTTTCAAAATCTCTATAATATAATTGTCATCTATTTTAAGGTTTTCTCCATCTATTTGAATCATTTTCAATTTATTTGCATTTGCTTCTTCTGCATTTACAGTCGCATCCATGATAACATTCTCTACTATATGGAGATCCTATGCAAATAGATAATAGTAAAACAAAATAATGCAAAAAACAGGACAAATAACATCATCTTTAAATTCACAAAGATCATATACTTTTTTAGCAAATTCTTAGAATTTAACTTTAAATGAACCCTGAAAATAATTTTGATTTTTCATCCCTTCTCTTGGATTTTCTCCGAAAACATAATCAATACCAATAGCAAAATGTTTATCTTCATCAAAATAATAAATCAGAGAAGTTTTTACACAATACCGAAAGTCTTCTACCGAAGAATAATAATTATTCTTGAAAATTCCGTACCAACTACTAAAACTTGAAGAAAATTCTAATCTATTTTCGATGTAAGTTCCTCCAGGATATATAGCGAAATTAATCGAACTAAAAAATTTCAAAATATTTCCTTCATCCGTTCCCGATGCAGCTTTTATCATATTCTCCATTTCTAATCCAATAGATGGTGTAGCGATAAATTTTAGCCATTTAGGCCCAAACAACATATTAATTGAATTTTTTATTAATGGAATATAATCAATATATGTTTGTATAGATTGAACACTTTTCACATTATCATTTTTATATTTTAGATTCGGCTGGATAACATGTGCAATAATACTTTCTGTTATATCACCCAATACTAAGTATGATGTTATGCCAACTTGCAAAACATCTTGTTTTTTTTCCAATTCAGTATTTTTATGATATTCTATTGATGGACCAAAAAAAATCCAATTAGAATAAGTTTCAGGAATTAAATTTACTGAAATTCCTGAATTTATTATAAATGATTTCTTGTCTCCAATTGACGTGATAAAAGCAAATTCAGCTGGTTTCTCTATTGCATTTTTATCAACAACAGAATTTCTGACTTTTATTCTGTTTTTTATAGAAAGACAAAAAACCGTCGAAGGGAATAAAAAAAATATCAAAATTGATACAATATAGAATTTAGCTTTCATTTTCTTTCACCTTTTGATTTTTTAAAAACAAGATCAATAGTTTCTTTTACGGTTTTCAACTTTCCTGCTTCTTCCATACTAACAGTTAATCCTTTATCGTATTTTCTAGATATTTTCGTATACGGTATTGCCATTGCTTTTCTAATTATTGGTCCCATTCCTAAGTCTTCAAATAATTTTTCATCTTCTTTGATTTTGTTTCTTTCTAAAAAATTAGATAACTTTTCAATTATTTGATCTTTTATCTCTTTTCTTGTTGGCATAGCCTTACTCCTATATAATTAATAATTCTATCCTGACAAATTATATTTACATCATAGACAAACATGGAATGCGTTAAAAGGATCTTCTGTTTTTCAAATCATACCGTTATACAGGCTCAACTTCATGTATACTCCCAGATAATAAAGGTAAAAATCAGTTTATTCTTTATATATTGATCTGCAGTAAAAGTATCAGGACTGTAAAGTTACTGAAATTGAGAGAGACTGACGGATTTATATCCTTAAGAAAAACAATTTAACACTGTTTACATAATAATGTTCTCAAAGTCAAACTCTTTATTGAGAAAAAAACCATAGCGAATACTCTTATTTTAAAATAAGCATTGAAGTGGCAATTACTAATATCTGGGCTATACTTGGAAGGAACACTATCAAACCTTCAATGTTATCATCTTTTATTACAGCTTTATACACTTACTCAATATTAGTATCATATTATAACTATCAATGCCCTGCTAAAGTATAATATAGCGCTGTGAGGTGGGAGAAAGTGACAATTTTTCTGATATTCTTCAGCTATTTTCCTATATAAATTTATCTATTTGACATATCAATAAAAACACAATAAGTTATACGAAATCATTCTATGGATATATTATTTGCTTTTATTTCAATAAAAGCAAATAATTAAAAAAATGAATCCGTTCTAACATTTAATTTTAAAGAGCTATTTATGGAAAAGTCTATATGTAATAAATGCATTAAAGAAGATTTTCTTGCCGAGTACATCATCCGAAATGGTAAAAAAGGAAATTGCACATATTGCTCAAATAGTAATAGTGTCATGAATTTGGATACAATTGTAGAAATTATTCTTGATGGCATTAGATCAGAATATGACATTCCTGAAAATGGTCTTGGCTGGATGGATGGAGAGTGGGTTGAAGGAGCTCACCATGTGCAAGACTCATATAGTCTCTTGTCAGATGAACTTGGTTTAGACGAATCAGAAGCATTGCAGGATATATCGGATGAATTATTCGAGTTCCAATGGTATCCAAAGGATTTCTATGGATATAGTGATTCTGAAGAATTAATTTATACTTGGAAATACTTTAAAGATCAAGTTATGCATAGAAGTAGATATGTATTTATTAAAGATAAGGTTGAAACCGAACCCAGTATCAGATATTCAACTCCATCAGAGATTTTACACTTATTATGCAATTTTTTTGAACAGAATGGTTTTATTGATAAAGTAAAATCGGGAACTTCAATATATCGTGGTAGATTTTCTAAGACGGGAACTAAATTTTTTACTATTGAAGAATTAGGACCTCCAGATAAGAAGAAAGCAATTTATCAAAATAGATTTAGTCCTGCTGGTATACCAATGTTCTATGGATCAGAGGAAAAGGAAACATGTTTTGCTGAAGTTGGTCGAGATAGTGGTGTATTTAGTATTGCTAAATGGAAAGTTAAAAGAGATATATATGTAATTGACGTCACTAAAGCGTTACACTTTGCCAAACAGTATAAGAGTCATTACTACCCAAATTATCCTAGCATTTTTGATGAGACAAGAAGACATTTAAGAGCTGTTTTTAGTTTCTTGATAGATTTTGCTAATGATATAAGTAAACCTATAAAGCTAGATGGGCGAGAACATATAGAATATGTTCCTACTCAGATTGTTGTAGAATTTATAAGAAGAATTTACGAATTTGAAGTTGGGCAAATAGATGGTTTTTGTTTTTACAGTTCAATGAATGGTGAAAAAAATTATGTAATCTTTGCTGATATAAATAATTGCAAAAAAGATTCTTATTCTGGAGAACAGCTGTTAGAGCTCGTGGAAGAAAGTGTTGATCACAAGATAATAAAAACTTAACCCAAATATAATAAGACATTAAATACTTCTAAATATTTTTCCGAGAAGATCCAAGGAGATAAAAATAAATGAATATTGGTATTAGCGTTATAATAACTATTGCAGGTGCAATTGTTGGCTTCCTTCTCAATCGTTTTTATGAGAGAAAACAAAAGAAAAAAGCAGGACTAACTGGCAATGCTCATAATATCATAAAAGACCTTAGCAAATCCGTTCAATCATTTGAAGGTTATTATCTTCAATCTAAAAGTCCAAAAGAAAATTTTACAATCATAAACCATGTATACAAGAACGCTACAGGAGAAATAATTGGAACTTGCTTTAGAGAAAATCCTATACGTTACCAAGATCATGATTTAGTTCAACTTCTACCTAAAGGAGCATTTTTTACTCGTTTAACAACAGACAGCATATGTCCTGAAAAAGATAGAAAAAAAGCTGAAGCTGTCTTAAAAGATTACATAAAAAATAGTAGAATAATAAATATACCATTAAAAGAAGTTTTCACAAGCATAGATGGTGTGTTTGCTGAATTATCAGACCAGACTTATATAGCATTTATAACATTTCCAAAATTGGGATTAGAAAATCGAAATCGTGGAATTATTTTTTATGGGAACACCGCAAAGTCTTTCTTTGACTATTATAAAGACCTGCGTGATACATATTCTAAAGAAAAATAGTTCATGTAATAATTCCAAAAAAGTTACGAAGCACTATGGTCAATATATACAAGATGCTTGATCTTTTTTATAGAAGAGATAAATATGTTAAGAGAAGATATTCCAGATGAACTCACTACTGAACACTCGCCAATGCCACATAAGCCAACTTATCAGTAGCTGTATCATGCCAGCGGAATGTTAAAATATTGACAAAAAGCACCCGGCATGCAAGGCTTTTTAAAAATAGTAGAAACCTTTGTAAAAGAGATGCTTTTCAATGGCAACAAAGATAGAAAATCTTTTACAAACATAATCAAGAAACCTATTGTAAAATTATAAAAGGAGCTTAAAACGTGGCAAAAAAAATCCCAAAGTACATAAAACTTCACCTGGAAAAATTTATAGATTTTACAGCTGATAAAATTTCAGAAGCTATAATTAAAAAAATTGGAGACCCCAAAGAAGGTGCAGTGCTCGAAGCTATAAGCATCTATTTTGAATGGAAAGACTATCAATATGGCATTAAAGATGTTAATTTTGTATATGATGAAGTAAATACAAAGTGTACAATTGATACTTACAGTTTTACCCAAAAACAATCTTCAGACAATGATGACGAAAAAGAAGATTTCTTAAATGATGGTCTTGGTGTAGAACCTGAAAAAAGTCTTGATGATGATGACGATGATTTCAGTGATGATGATGATTTCGATGATATCGATAATGATTTAGATAAAGAAGATGAATTTGGTGATGACGATGATGATTTCGGAGAGGATGACTTCTTTGCCAGTATTTCCTTCTTTGCAAACATTAAGGATTGGTTTGCTGAAATATTCAAATTTAAAATTGATGACCTGCAATTGTTTGGAGGAACTGCAACCATAGGTGACAGAATTTTTGCATTTGCTCAAAAGAAAGCTCTGTTAAAGGCAGTCAAAGAAATAGAGACAAAGGGCATAAAGTTTTCAGATGATCTTCAACTGATTTTAACAACTCATGATCACCAAGAGATTATCAACAAAGATAATACTATAGAATGGCATGACACACCTGAAAAAATTCTTAAATCCACTGAAGCTATTGAAACTTTTGCAATGATATGTTTTGATAGTGATGAGTTAAGAAAACTCATTAAGTAAGTTTTAAAAATGAATGTATCAGGTAATTAGCTTACATTGTGGACAGAAATTAGAGATAGCTTACACTTAATTATTAAATTCTTACTTTAAAAGAGAAGACAGGATTAAACACCCTGTCTTTTTCTCTGCCTATCTGTTTTAAGGCGGGAATATAAGCCCCCCTCTGTGGTGTTGGTTATAATTTAACTATCAAAAACTATCTTCAGATATTCTTTCTTATATGGGTATATCCTTATCGCTCATTTAAAGGTCTGCTATAAAACTTCCATTTGTATAAGAATTTGGATTTTTAATTAATTGCTTCATTTTTATTTTTAAATATTTTAAGGATTTTTTCTTTAGAAATTCTGTTGTTTTAATAATCTCTTTTTCTGGAACATCTCTATCCTTTTTTAGAAATTTTATCGAATCATTTGCTAAATTTTCTATCAAGGTAGTCATGATATAGTTTAAAGAATTAATGAAATCTTTTTTAGAATCAAAATGATCATTTGACATCGAATCTAAGGCTTTTTCAAATAAAGCGTCAATTGATGTTTTTAGTTCGTTATAGAATTCAATATTATATTCTTTCATCATATTAAATTATTTACTATTTTTTTATCTTTTTGAAAAACAACAGTAACTTGTTTAGATATTGATATTCAGAAAATTGCGGCGTCAAAAAGTATTAAAATTACAGAATAAATCTTATCAACACTAACTCCCAGACAACAGAACGATAAATAATTGACAGAGACTTCAAAGCATGCAAGACTTTTTTGTTAATTTTTGAAATGTAAATATAAACATTAGTACGGATTTAAAGATAAGTTCTTTTTAGCGATTTGAGCGAGGCTTTGGTGTTAGTAATTATAGACTTAATATAACACAACGTCTCTACTCTCTACTTGAATCCAATCAATTCTCCATCATGAGTACCAATAAACAATTGGCCACCTACGATCGTAGCACCTGTAGTAATTTGTTTATTTAAAAATTTCTTCCATATTACTTTTTGCTTAACAATATCTAAAGCAATAATTACTCCCTTACCTTTTCCGGTTTCATTATCAAATTGACCAAGACAATAATACAAAATATTATTACCTGCTAATGATGGTGGTGCAGATGGTTCAAAATAAGCTGGATTTTTTATTTCATATTTAATATTTCCATTATTACCATCTACGACCTTAAGATAATTATCATTTATGATAAAAATACTATCTCTACCTGCAACTGCATTAAAATTTGACAACTTATTTTGTTTTTTCCAAATCTCTTTTCCACTATCTGCATTAAGTGCATAATAAAAACCATCTCTTGAATTAAAGCATACGATATTGCCAATTACAAGAAGCGGAGAAATAATTACATCGCTTGCAGAAAAAGACCATAATTTTTCTCCAGTTTTTATATTGAGGGAATAAATATTTCCATCACTTGCTCCAAATATTAATGATGACTTATATGAAACAGGTAAAGTTGTAGATGTTTTCCAATTATTTAGTCCTTTTTTTGCCTTGAATTTCCAAATCTGGCTAAAATCATTTATATCTGCTAAACCAATCTCACCATTATTGACAGTTAATAGATATTGGCTTTTTATCTCTATGTTTGAAACATGACCCGGCATTTTTTTAGCAAGCGAGCCATTATTTAGATCTATCACATAAAGAAAATTGCAATAATTTGTGCAGTTAACATACACTTTTTTATTAAGTATTGTAGGGGGATCATCTATATAAGAATCTTGCTTAGCTTTATATTTCCAAAATAATTCCCCTTTATCTTTAGTTATACAATATACATTACTGTCTCGGGAGCCAAACAATACATAATTACCATACATTACAGGCTGTGAATATATTGATCCTTCAGTAGAAAAACTTAAAAATTTTTGAGGTTCTGACAGTGGTCCAAGATTTTTTATAGTTTCATTTTTTATTTCGATTCCAGTTTTTTCTTCAATTTTATCTTTAACCAACTTTTCAGAATTTTGATGTTTATTACATGATAATCCCAAAAAGACCAAACAGAAAATAGCTACCATCTTTTTTAGCATGACTATCCCTCTAGCTTATAATTATTTTGGATATTTTTCATAAACACTAAAATATCCATGATGCCTGTGTTAATTATGATTGAATAAATTATCAAGTTAACAACTTTTTAATAATAATATGATGGTAGATATATTAGTCGTTTCATTTTGAAGTATTCTGTCAGCAATTATAAAAAACAATTATTATTAAGAATAAATTAAAATCTCAATCCAATAAGTCAAGGCAATTCCATTACAAAAGTGCCCTAACTCTATCTCAACCAGTCGGGCGATCCATGTGGATGACAACGTTGAATAACTTCTTTCAAGCCTACAATCTCAGTTTTTAGATATCTTTCAGGGCTGGATATTGATTTGTACTCAATAAGCTGCTGAATATATCTCATGTCTGCCCTGCCCTTTAAATAAGGATTCTTCAAAATCGAACTTTTTTATCCCTTAAATTTTAACTTTTCCATTTTTTGTCTATTATAATAGTATATCAGAACAAAAGGAGGAGATATGAGATTACATGATTACTGATATGAGCAGTTTTAAAATCTAAAAGGATTTTAAGCATCAACAATAAAAGGAGGCTTTATAGCCTAATCAAAACTATAAGAGAAGGAGAAAAATAATATGATAAAATTTGCAACAGTAAAAACGCTTTCAGAAATCTTAGACACCCCACCTTTTACTATCCGCAAGTGGGCAAGAGAAGGAACTATTCCCTCATTCAAGATTGATTCATCTTTTAGGTTTGATGTTCAGGAAGTTATTCAAAGCATCAAAAAGAACAACAGATACTAAATTCTTGACAATTATTACTAAATGTTCTAATAATAATATACAGCTACATGTGGCATTATTAGGCAATATTCAGGAGGTCTAAAATGCCATATTCAATCGTTAAAGATCAAGGGAGAACTCCCAAAGGAAAAGTTAAGTATGAATTCTACATTAGGATTATGGGCAAGCGACATAGAAACATTGTTACCTGCCCTAAATCTGCTGTAGATTCTCTTTACCGTAAGTGGGAGAAATCAATACTTGATGGTCTTGATGAAAAATATTTGTTCTTTGAAATATATGAAGACTATTTAAAATTTGTCTTAGCCTCAAAACCTGAACAAGCTTACCTGAAAGCGAGGCGCACTTACTCTCTTTTAAGAGAATGTTTACCAGAGAATCTTTATCTCCATGAATTCAGAAGGACTCAAATTGAGGATTTCAAATTATGGAGAAAAAAGAACAAAAAACAGGGAGACGGACAAGTAAGTGAAGCTTCTATTAACAGGGACATTGCTGAGCTGAGTATATTTTTTACATGGTGTATAGTTAGAGAATTATACAAAAACATGAATCCATGTTTCAAAGCAAAGTATTCAGTAACTGTAGGAAGAGAAGTACGACTTACCCCTGAACAAATAGGAACGCTTTTGGAAAAAGCTAAGGAAAGAGGTAAAATTTATACTGCTGTATTGATTGCCCTTCTCACTGGTATGAGAAAGAATGAAATATACACTCTTGCATGGTCTGATTGTGATTTTCGGCAGGATAGAATTATATTAAGGGCTGAAAACACAAAATCCAATAAAAGACGTATAATCCCTATACCAGATTTTCTTAAATCTCACCTTCTGGAACTGAGAAAAAAGGAATCCTCACATACTCAAATATTCCAAGATTGGAAGACTGAGTATACATTAAGGTCTCAATGGGAGAGATTAAGAAAAACACTTTCATTTGGTATATTACCCTCTGGTGATAACCTTCATTCCCATGATTTAAGACATGTATACGCTCAGAGCCTTCGGGATAGCGGAGTTAGCTTATCAGATATTCAAACCTTCTTAGGCCATGCTGATATAGCCACCACGCACCGCTTATACGCTCAATTTGGCGATGATAAAGGGGCAAAAGAGAAAGTAGAGAAGATTGGAGATGTAATCCCGATTTTCCGGCAAAAAGCAGTATAAATGTTGTCCGATATATGTCCGACGGTTTAGAAAATAGTATAAGTGAGATTACTCACAAATAAAGAAAACCCCTGGCAAAACCAGGGGTTAATGTGAGCCAGCTGCCAGGATCGAACTGGCGGCCTTGTCATTACGAGTGACACGCTCTACCAACTGAGCTAAGCTGGCTTATAAAAAGACATTTGAATAGTAATTAAACCAATGTTTATTTTTTACATATAAATCAAGAATAAAATCATTCTTTTTATAAAAATCATCATTCAAAAGGCTTTATTCGAAATCTGAATTCAGAGAGTGTCAGCCACTTTGCTTAAATCATACCGAATATTACTCTTCAGTTGCTGCAGGTGGAGCCTCCCCTTCCTTCCCGTCATCGACATCTTCCAGTGAATTTATCATAAAAATAATATATCCACCGGTCACAATAAGACCAGCATACCATGGAATACTGATAGATGTAACTGCCAGTTCAAAGATTGTATCGGCAATTAAAATTGGGCCCATCGCCACGGCAGAGACGGACAGTAATGCTCCGTAATCAAGGCGCTTGTTTGTGACTGCATTAGCTATAAGAGCAACAACAGAATAGACCAGCATGAGAATCAGCTTATAAATAATGATAAAAAAGATAATCAGCGGAGCTATCAAAATAAGATACCAGCTGCTAAATATCTCAATAATATTTTTAAGATCATCCCTGGTAATTTCAAGGTCTTCCGCATCGGCCAGGCTATAGCTGCGAACTTCATTATCACTTTTTTTAACCATAAGATGTGTTTCTGTGATAAGAATGTCAGCACCGGACTTTTCAATACTGCGATGTTTCCCAGTAGTATCAATAATACATAGAAAAGAATCTTCATCTGCTTTATAACTGATACTGTAGACCTTTTTTTGAGGCGTCTGAATTTTTCCATTTTTTATAACTACGGGCGGTACCTGGTGAATTATTTCTGGTGCGACCTTCGATATAAATTTGGAAATATATCTGTCGACAGTAATAATAGTGGCGGCTGAACTGATGAATGTCAGAATAATTAAAAATAGTATTGCCATTCCACGCCAGTTTTTTGCTACATCACGATAAAATTCTTTGGAGAAAAAAATCATGTAGATTCCCTGAAAGATATTAAACTTCCTCATTGTAACTACTCCCTTATATTTTCATTTTAAATATAATACAGAAGCTTTTAAAAAATGTCAAAGACATTGTTTAATATTTTATTATTGCACAAGGATTATTAAAATAAAGGTTATATCGGGTTGTTCATATTGAACAAAAAAGGAGGAGGGAACACAGATAAAGCAAATAGAAAAGATGATTGTTGAATTATTTCTCAGACCTTCAAATTTTCATCTCGTGTACTTTCCTCAAGTACATCCTTCAGGATTTTCAGAAGACTTTCAAGAGAGTAAGGCTTAGGAAGGAAGAAGTATCCCTTTTCTACAATGTGGTCCCATCGCGCCTTTTTATCAGTATATCCGCTGCTAAGAAGGACCTTTAAATCCGGTTTTTTCTCCCTGAATTCATCTACAAGATCAGGACCATTTCCGTCAGGGAGAACAACATCACTAAAAACAACATCGAAGTCTCCTTCTTCTTCATCAAAAAGGATTCTTGCTTCCGTGATGCTGGCCACTTCAAGGACCCTGTAGCCGTATTTGGACAGTGCCGTTGTAGCGAATTTTCGAACTTCGTCCTGATCTTCCACAAGGAGAATACGTTCACCTTCTCCTTGTCCAACTTCCCCCGATGAGTCTTCTTCAATCATGCAACCAGATTCATTATTTACCCGCGGCAGAAAAATAGAAAATTCAGTACCTTCTTCAGGTTCACTTGTTACATTTACCCACCCATCATGCTGCTGTACAATTCCATATACAACAGCCAGCCCCAGGCCAGTACCTTCTCCGGATTCTTTAGTCGTGAAGAATGGATCGAATATTTTCTGCAGAACTTCTTCTTCAATGCCTGTACCGGTATCACTGATAGTAATACGAACCATATCTCCATCCGGTGAAACTGAGCAGGAATTATCTGCAGCCGTATCTTTAAAAACAGAATCAATACGGATGGCTATACGCCCCCCTGCAGGCATGGCATCCCTGGCATTGATCACAAGATTCATAACGATCTGTTCTATTTGTCCGTAATCGGCATCAATAAAACAGTCATTACTGTATTTGATGATCAGATCATAATTCTCTCCGATAATTCGATTCAACATCGTTTCCATGCCCTTGATGACATGCCTGATACTGAAGACACTCCGTTTGAGCATCTGCCTTCTGCTGAATGCAAGAAGCTGCTTTGTTAATCCCCCGGAACGCTCTGCTGCACGGGCAATCTCATCGACATATGCAATCCTGCTATCATCCTTTTCCATCTGTTTCTTTAATAACTGGCTGTAACCAGAAATTGCAGTGAGAAGATTATTAAAATCATGGGCGATCCCGCCGGCGAGGGTGCCCACAGCTTCCATTTTTTGAGAAAGAAGAAGCTGCATTTCAAGTTGTTTTCGGTCTGTAAGGTTGGTAACAAGACCAAAGGCACCGGTTTTTTCTCCGGTCTCATTGAGCAAAGGAGTTCCTTTTATCAGGCAGGGCACTGTTGTGCCATCTGATCTTTTCATGAGAAGTTCGTATGAACTGGCTTTTCCTTCACTGCGGAGAAGCCAGTGACTATCGAAAATATCTTTATTTGATTCTTCGATGAAATTGCTGATACTTTTTCCTATTATATATTCTCTGTCACAACCAAAAATTTTGCAGAGTTCCCTGTTAGCATCTATTATTACTTCATCATTATCAATTTCAAGAAAACCTTCATTGGCAGTTTCGAGAATATTCTTCAGCCGATTTTCACTCTTGTTTACTTCCCGTTCTACATGTTTCTGATAGGAAATGTCGGTAATAATAGTCGCAATATAGGAGGGTACATTATGGCTGTCTGTAAGGAGTGAAATATTCTGTATAGCTTCGATTTCCCGATTATCTTTGGCAAGTACGGGTAATTCACCAATCCATTGTCCCTTCTCCATAACACTGGAAAAGATTTCTCCTTCCACAATGGGCCATACAGCGTCAGAATAGAATTTTTTTACTTCGATTTGAGTGGTATCAAAAGCAGGATCGCCTAATATTTTCTCGTTAAAAGATTTATTGGAATATACCACACTCCCCTTGAGAGTCGATATGTAAAGCAGGTTGGCAGAGGCCTCAGCGAATCTTTTAAAAATAAGCAATTTTTCGTTGGCATCTTCCAGTTCAATGGAGGTTGTTTCCATCTCTTCATTCATTGCATGCTGTTCTTCGTACATTGCCTCCAGTTCTTCATTAGCCTGTTCAAGATCTTCATTGGTCCTTGCGAGCTCTTCGATTTTAACTGAATATGATTCTGAAAGACTACGGTTCCGTTCAAGTTCATTTTCAGTACCGGAAAGGGCGCGATCTGTAATAGAAGTTGCCTGACTGGACAGGGCCATAACGAGTAATAGGGCAATTATAATATTAATCGTGGTTCCGATCAGATGTCCCGTATTTTGAGGTTGAAAAAACAGAAAAGCTGCAAGTAAAAAACCGACATTGAGCAGTATAAAAAATAATGAAATAGCAACCTGCAGTTTGCGTTTTCCAAAGAGGGCAGAAAAAGCAACTACTGCAAACATGAAATAGGTATAGTTATTAAAACCTTTATCCAGCAGAACGGAAAATTTAAAAACTGAACCGGCGGTTACGCCGAAAGCAAGAATGAAAGTATTTAACGTTACAGCTGAATGATACTTCCCCTTTCGCAGGAGAATCATACCTGTTATAAGGCTCAGCAACATGAAAAGATTAACTAGAGAAATAATATATGGATGTGTTGATGCACTGGTTGTGAGATTAATAATTGTGACACAAAACAGCAGCAGCAGAGTGACCGATGTAATTACTAGAAATACTCTGGCCTTTTGTCTGACTGTAAAGGTAGTGTTTTCGTAGGGGGCAATGAAATAATCTTTGATATTTTTAATAAACATATTTATTCAATCAGTGAAGTCTATATATAGTAAAATGTAAAAATGATCGCCGATAACATAATCCTTTTTTCGGGTATTAAATCAAGTAATAAATAATACTTAATTTAATTTGCCATCTATTTTATTACTTTGCTCTCCCAGGGAGCCAACCTGTGCTAAACGGCTCCACAGTTTCAACTAATACCAGCTTCTAAAAACCTGTCTGTCAGAAATTATTTCGATTGGTATTTTTTTAAGTGCCCTCTCCATTGACAAAACCTGTATATTGCGCAACAAAAAGGCCGCGAACTATCTCACGGCCTTTTTATCTTTGGTTATATTAGCTTACTGCTGTTTTATATTTTACTCATTTCAGTGTAGAGTTGCTTTGCAAGTCCAAGATTTGCTTTTTTGGATACTTCCAGTGAATATTTATCATACAGCATGTCTTCGAAAATTTCTTCAGCGAATCCCCCATGGAGCCAGTCATTTTTATGAATAGTTTTCCTCATTTCTTTAAGCATTTTATTCACAAAAAGGGATTCCATTTCGATGCACGTATCCATAAGCTTTTTGTCGATTGGCCTGCTGTCGCTTTTAACTGATTCTCTGTTTTCAACTGCAGCCTTTTTCAGGGTTTCCTTAAAACTTGTCCCCTCTGTTCGTTGAAAAGAATTTTTCTCACGGGCGATACTTCGGTTAAAATTAACCCTGTCTTTCATCTCGGTAACTGTTGAAGTAATATCATACATATCAGACTCCTACTTAACGATCAATTCAGCATGAAGCGACCCAGCTGTCTTCAGTGCTTTTAGTATTGCTATTATATCCCTTGTCGATGCACCGATTGCATTTAATGCATCAACAAGGTCTTTCACTGTCGATGAATCTTTTATGAGAGAAACGGCTTTCTTTTTTTCTTCCTCTCCAATCTGGACCAGAAGCCCCTCCCTGCTTACCAGTGAACGTGAAATTTTCACATTACCCCCTGCCACTATGGTTCCGTTCCGTTCATTAATTACGATGCGTGCCAGGTTTCCAGCCTTTACCTCAAGATCTTCTATCGTAGATATAAATTCCTGCAGCGAAACTTCTTTTGTGAGGGGCACCCTCACCTTCCCGTTTCCGGTAAGTATCGGCTTTATTGTTTTATATTTTTTTTCAATTGCTTTAATTATTCTATCAGCTACACCGTAATCAGGATTTTTCAGTACAAACTGAACATGGCTTTTGTCAAATATAACGTCAGGGGTTATACTCCGTTCTACTACCGCGCCTCCCTTTATGGAAGCTACTGTTTTTACTTCCTTCCCATTAACCGCCTTTTGTATCTCCAGTGATCCCTGGGCAACGGCATAAACATTGCCGTCTGCGCCCTTCATGGGGGACTGAATTAATATTCCCCCGGAAAGGGATTTTGCATCTCCAATTGAAGAAACCCTTATATCGATACGATCCCCAATCCTTACATAGGGGGGAAGTATGGCAGTCAACAAAACCGCCGCGCTGTTTTTGGATACAAACTGGTTTCCTTCCATCCCGAGGCTCTTTAAAAAATTTTTAAGGGAAGTTCTGGTCAGGGAAGACTTGCTGTCTCCGGTTCCGGGAAGCCCCACAACAAGACCGAAGCCGAATACCTGGTTCTCCTTCAATCCGTCAAGATAGGTCAGGTCCCTTATTTTTACGGTTACCTCTCCGTAGACGACACCGGAACAAAAAATAACAATTGTTATTATGAAGAGAAATATTCTTTTCATGATTACCTGCTTAACTGGTTCAGCATCTTTTCAAGATATTGAATTATAATTCGCTGTTTTTCAGTTTCTGTCAGCTTGACTTCCGCCTTTTCTTCTTCTTTAAGTGCCGGCCTTCTGATCTGAATTCCTTCCTTTGTACTTCTAATTTCAATTCTGAAATTGGCTACATTTTTAGAATCTACCTGCCGGCCCTTTACCAGTACCGGATCGATTATGCCCGTTACTGCCACGGTACTGGTCACCCCGTTGAATGAATAAGCCCTGATGCCAGCAACAGTGAACTTCCCCCCCCCTTCTCTTTTTTGAATTCGGGAAGCTATGGAAAAAGAAAAGCTGCTTTTCCCGTTAAAGGTAGTGGCATCATTATTCTTGATGTTCTGATTTCCCTGAACTTTCGGCAGGAAACCTGTTATTGTAACATCAGGAGTGGAAGTAGTAGTCGAGTCAGAATTATTTTTGAGAGTCAGATTGAACTGGAGGCTGGAAATATCATCAACATTAACTATAATAAAATCTCCCACATTGAGGGCGCCCCCTGAAGCAAAATGATTTCTATCAACCCAGATACTCTTACCATGCAACATTGCACTGAGAAAAATAATTGCGGTGGCTGTAAATATCTTTTTCATATTCTCTTTTTTACCTGGTTTTCATTCAGCACAACTGCTTCGAGTATTCTTCTTTTTACCTTCACGGGTATTACTTCACCGGGCATTCCGCCACGAAGGGCTTTTCCGCGAACTTCAATATATATTGATCCTGAAGAATAAATGACTGTAACCGTAGATCCCTTTAAGACCCCGCTGTATGACTCTTTTTTCTTCGAATTTTGAAATGTAACTTTTACTGCGGAACCGAATATCGAAAGGGGAGTCTTGATTTCCCCCTTTAAATAGTTCAACAATTCAAGTCGATCAATGTATCCGTCCCTGAAAATTGATTCAGGAATAAAGATGTTACCTGCTTCATATTTTTCCTTTAATGAGGAATCAATGAGTGCAACAGATGAAAGTGTAATTGTTTTTTTATCAGTTACAATACTCGGATAGAGGTAAAGAGTGACATCAGCGTACAGTGCTGCTGTCACAAAAAGTAAAAATATTATTACAGGTATCTTTTTCATCATTTCTAACGCTTGAGTGCTATAGCGGTACCCAGCATTGAATCTGATGTCTGGATTGCTTTCGAGTTCACTTCATATGCCCGCTGTGCCACAATCATGTTAACCATTTCTTCAACTACCTTTACATTGGACATTTCAAGAAATCCCTGATGAACCTTCGCCATTCCGTCAATTCCCGGCTGTCCGGCGATTTCTTCACCTGAAGCGGGAGTTGTTTTAAAAAGATTCCCCCCGATGGAACGAAGTCCCGCTGGATTTACAAAACGGTACACTTCAAGCTGTCCCACCTCAACAGGATCTTCTGTACCGACAACTTTAACAGATACACGGCCATCCTGGCTGATTGTGAGAGAGTTCATAATGAAATTTTCAGGTAATACCAGGGGCGGTTCAAGGAGATAACCGTTCGAGGTAACCACCTGGCGATTCGAATCAACTTTGAATGATCCGTCCCTTGTATATGACATGGACCCGTCATACAGCTGAATCTTGAAAAATCCTTCCCCTTCCATGGCAAGGTCGAGTTTATTTTCTGTTGACTGGAGACTCCCCTGCTCGAACATCTTCTGGGTTGCCGCGACCTTCACACCGTGACCAACCTGAATACCCGTTGGAACTTCAGTTACTTCAGTTGCGGGAGTGCCCGCCAGGAGTTGTGTCTGATAGAGAAGATCTTCGAATTCCGCCCTCTGTTTCTTGAATCCGGTTGTATTAACATTGGAAAGATTATTCGATATAGTATCAATATTAAACTGCTGTCCCACCATTCCTGATGCTGCAGTCCAGAGAGATCTCATCATAGTAGCCACCTCGGGTAAATTCAATAATTGCGATTTTATGTCTCAAAAACTTCGTTGACTCAACACAATCCTGCTATTATTTTCGGTAAAATTCAAAAATGCCTTAACAGGAAATACCCGGCTTTACCGGTATTTCCTTAATAAATCAGGGGAAATATGACTATT
Source organism: uncultured Spirochaetota bacterium (assembly GCA_942491575.1). Classification (GTDB taxonomy): domain Bacteria; phylum Spirochaetota; class UBA4802; order UBA4802; family UBA5550; genus CAZHNW01. The sequence continues at coordinate 2,027,952 of CALOBT010000031.1, read as the reverse complement.
AAAAAACTTGTACTTATCGGCGCTCCCGGCTGCGGCAAGGGAACCCAGGCTGAACGGCTGCGGGAACACTTTAACCTTACCCATGTATCATCGGGAAATGTTCTCCGGGATGAAGTAAAACGAGGGACCGATTTCGGGAAACAGATCAAAGAATTCATGGACCGGGGAGAAATAGGCCCCGTAGAACTGATAACAGAGGTTATCCTCAACTATATTGACGACGAGTGCCCGGAATCCTTTCTATTCGACGGCTTCCCAAGGGCCCTCTACCAGGCAGAAGAACTTAAAAAAAGGCATTCAATAGATGCCGCCATACTCATCTCTGTGCCCGAAGAATCCATCGTTGAACGTATCACAGGCCGAAGAACCTGTTCCGGATGCGGAAACGTCTATCACGTTACGGCCAACCCTCCCCTTAAGGAAAATACCTGTGACAGCTGCCAGGGGGCCTTAATCCAGAGGGATGACGACAATGAGGTGACGGTAAAAAAAAGGATGGAAGTCTACAACTCGCAGACCGCACCGGTAATTTCTTTCTATAAAAAAGAAGGTATTTTAAAGGAAGTTAACGGAGAGGCGAATCCAGAAAAGGTTTTCTGTGACATACTGGAGGCGCTGTAATAAAAAAAAACCGCATGAATTAAAAAAGAAGGTTCGACGTTAAAGACGAACCTTCTTTTTTAATATTTTCATTCAAAACTATTCAGCGGGATACATACTTTCGATTTCTTCGGCGTACTTCTCCTCGATTACTCTTCTTTTCACCTTCTGGCTCGGTGTCAACTCCCCTGTATCCTGAGTCCACTCAGCCTTCAGAAGCTTAAATTGCCTGATCTGCTCAACACGGGCGTAATGCTTCATATTCTTTGCAATTTCTTCACCAATAAGGGCAATTGCCTGCTCATTTGCAATCAATTCCTCATCATTGGCAAATTCAATATCATTTCGTTTTGCCCATTTGCCGAGTTCCGCAACGGCGGGAACAATCAGCGCCGAGAGATACTTCCGGCGATCACCGATTACGGCTACTTGCTCAATGAAGGGTGACCCCTTTAGGCTGTTTTCAATATTCTGCGGAGAAATATTTTTTCCACCGGCGGTAACAATAATATCCTTAATCCGTCCCGTAATGGTCAGGCGGCCGGTTTCATCGATTACCCCCATGTCACCGGTTCTGAAATACTTATCCTTGGTAAAGACCTCTTTTGTTGCCTTGGTATTCTTATAGTAACCCTTCATAACCTGGCGGCCCTTGATTTGAAGCTCACCCTCTTCTGAAATACGAGCCTCAGTTTCGGGAATAGGATGTCCCACACTACCCGGTTTAATCTTTCCTGGACGGTTAAAGTGGGTAACAGGAGAAGTCTCTGTCAAACCGAAACCTTCAAGAATTTCAATCCCCATACCTATAAAAAATTCAGCATCGGAAACTGAAAGGGGGGCACCACCGGAAATTGCATATTTCAGGCGGTCCATACCAAGAGCGGCTTTCAGCTTTGAAAAGACCAGCTTATCCATTACATCATACCGCTTGGCAAAAAGCCCCTTGCGAGGTGTAAGGGTACAGGTATAGGGAAGATTCTTTTTAGCAGTTTTTACCGCCAGATTAAAGATCCCTTTTTTAACCGGAGAGGCATCAGCTACCTGTGACAGGATTCCGGCATGGATTTTTTCATATATCCTTGGAACACAGATAATGCAGGTAGGACGAATAATTTTAAAATCATCCAGGAGGGTATTGATATTTTCTGCAAATGCCGTCGTGGCGCCAATATAAAAGGCCCCATAATACCCGGTTGTACGCTCAAGGACATGTGAGAGGGGAAGAAAACTTAAGAAAAGATCATCCTCACCAATCAGGCCCTCCATCTGACTGAAAATATTCTGTCCCTGGGAGACGAAGTTATCCTGGGTCAGCATTACCCCTTTTGGATTACCTGTGGTTCCCGAAGTATACATAATGGTTGCCAGATCGCCTTTTTTAATATCTTTAATTTTCTTTTCAAGCCCCTTCAGGTTTTCTTTTTTCTCTCCCAGGACATAGGCTTCTTCGATACTAACTACATCTTTTTTCTTTTTTTCAAGAGGATCAAAAATTACAATTTTCTTCAACTGCGGCAGTTTTCTTTTAACTTTGAGAACTCTATCAAGATGGTCCTGTGTACTGACAAAACAAACCTTGCAGCCTGAATTTTCAAGAATATATTGAGCTTCTTCCGCGGAGTTAGTCGCATATATCGGGACATTTATTCCTCCAACAGACTGTATCGCGATGTCAGCAACCCACCATTCGTACCGGTTTTCTGCAAAAACCGCCAGACGATCACCCTTTTTTACACCGATTGTCATCAGGTAATATGCCAGTTTTAAAACCCTGTCATTCAACTGACTCCAGGAAAGCTGAGTGTATGCTCCATCGTTTTTATAAAGAACACAGGTTTTATCGCCATATTTTTGAACACGATTCTGAAACAACGCGGGAAGAGTATTTTCTTTAAACGAAGATTTTTTAGCAGCCATTAAGACCTCCTGATAATTATAATGCTGAAGATGAAATGTGAAGATGTGTAATGTAAAATAAATTACTAAGACATTTTTTTAATACTGTCAAGGGAAAATGTTGAAGTTATTTTATTTTTGGCTTCTTTTTTGCAGGCAAAAAAAAGGGTTGTTATACGAAACAACCCTTTTTCCTGCTTAAATTTTTCAAAGTCTATTCATCACTATACATATCATCAATTTCACGACCATACTTTTCATCGATGACACGACGTTTTACTTTTAATGATGGTGTAAGCTCACCACCTGCCTGGCTCCACTCTGCAGCTAGAAGATTAAATTTACGGATTTGCTCAACACGTGCAAAATGCGCCGTATATTTCTTTACTTCCTCTCCAATCATTTCATTTACCTGGCTGTTTGCGATAAGGTCTTCATCTGATTCGAAGGATATTTCATTCTTCTTTGCCCATTTTCTCAGTTCCTCAAAGGTTGGGACTATCAGTGCGGAAAGATATTTACGGCGATCACCGATTACTGCAACCTGCTCAATAAAGCGGCTTGCCTTCAGTGAACCTTCAATATTCTGGGGAGAAATGTTTTTTCCCCCGGCAGTAACAATAATATCTTTAATTCGCCCGGTTATTGCAAGATATCCATCTTCATCAATAACTCCGATATCACCGGTCTTAAAGAATCCGTCTTTCGTAAAAACTTCCTTAGTTGCGGCATTATTTTTATAATAGCCTTTCATTACCTGTGGTCCCTTAATGAGGATTTCCCCCTCATCAGAGATCTTCACTGTGGTTTTCATCAGAGCAGGACCGACTGTTCCGGGTTTAATCAGGTCCGGAAGATTTACATTTGTTACGGGAGATGTTTCCGTTAAACCAAAACCTTCGTATATCTTCAGGTCCATTCCGAGAAAAAACTCCGCATCAGAAACACTTAGAGGTCCTCCACCGGAAATTGCGATTTTCAACCTGTCAAGTCCGATGGCAGCCTTTAATTTTGAAAAGACCAGCTTATCTGCAAGATCATATTTTTTCTTTAATAGCCCCTTTCGCGGTTTATTCTGACAATTATAGGGGACATTCTTTGCGGCTGCACTCATTGCCCAGTTAAAAATTGCCTTTTTTACAGGAGAAGCATCCGCAACACTTGAAGAAATTCCAGCATGAACCTTTTCGTAGATTCGCGGCACACTGATCATTGCGGTGGGCCGAACCGCCACGAAGTCTTCCATAAGGGTTGTAGATACATCTTCAACAAAGGCGACGGAAGATCCCTGGTAAATTGGAAGATAAAAACCTGTTGTTCTCTCAAGAGAGTGAGATAAAGGAAGAAATGACAGAAAAGTATCTTCTGGAAGGACAATATCTTTAAAGTCATTTACGCTCTGCTTAACATTCCAGCAAAAATTGTCATGAGTCAGCATAACCCCCTTGGGATTACCGGTAGTTCCGGAAGTATATATAAGAGTTGCAAGATCTTCTGGCTTAACTGCTTTCAGGCGTTTATCAAAATCCTCTGCCTTCGGATAAGCCTCGCCTTCTTTAATAGCATCCTGAAATTGAACAATACCCTTTTTCTTTTTTGCCAGCTCTTCAAAAATTACTATCGTTTCCAGCTTGGGACACTTTTTCTGTATTTTTAAAACCCTGTCAAGATGGTCCTGGGTACTGACAAAACAGACCTTAGAATCGGAATTCTCCAGAATATATTGAGCTTCCTCGGCTGAGTTTGTAGCATAAATTGGAACATCCGTGGCGCCGATCGACAGGGATGCCAGGTCTGCGACCCACCATTCATACCGGTTTTCAGAAAAAATCGCAACTTTGTCCTTCTTTTTTATGCCCCTGGCCATTAGAAAAGCAGCAATATTTCTCACCATGGAATTCATCTCGTTCCATGAAATATCTGTATAAACGCCGTCCTTCTTGTAAGATACGCAGGCACGATCACCGTATGTAGCGACACGATTCTGAAAGATTGCCGGCATATTCTTTTCCGCAAGTTTAGCCATTTCCCCCTCCATAGTTTTATGAATTTTTTATTTTGTTATGTAAATGAGTTTGAAGGCCATTACTATTTCACATTTTAAAATGTGAGGTCCCCTGTTCTCATACCCTTAATGCCATAATTAATAAGGCACCTTCTTTTCTTTAAGAGAGCAGTTCTCCTTGTCAACCAAGTTATGAAAATTGTTTAGAAATCTTTAAAATACTTATCAAGCAACATAACGCTTGTGAAAAACAAAAAAGGCATGCTGTCAATTTATGGCATTATAACTCATGTTTATAATAAAAAAATTATATTCATTAACCAATAAATCGTGCAGTTTATTTTTGTATAACAAATGTACTACAACGCCTCTTTTAGCGTTTAATCATTTGAAAAAGCAGAATTTAATTTTGCTAATCTTTTAAAAGCTGCTACATTAATCAGTAAGGTTGCTTGGGTGATTTAAAAAGAATGATCCCGGGGAAGTTGAGATGCCTGATAGAAAAATGAGCCCTTCCCCTGGCACCATTGACGTAAATGATCTTTAGTGACAACTATAACATAGTTATTATTAATAAATTTAAAAAGGTAATGCAGGAAGAATAAAGCCGACTGGTTACTGGAAAAAAATAAGGAATCCGGTTATGCTGAATGAACATAGAAATTTCTTCCGGGAGTAATTTTTTATCATGAACAATGTTCTTGCTGAAATTACACTTAACGCGTTAAACGAGGGGGAAGTTTTTTCAGGAGCCGACAGGGAATATGCCTTCGAGATACGAAAAGAGGAAAATCACTTTCACGTTTGGGAACGAAATGATTCAGGCGGCACCTCCGAAACAGAATTTAATCAAATGGATGCAATGAAATGGCTTCTCCACTTCCCGATTTTTCGCCTGAGAAGTCAGATTGAAGATTACCTGATTAAAAATGGAATGAAATATCTTCAAAGAGAAAATCTCGAAGCAGCCTTTATCTTTTTTTCACGGGCAACTGAGCATGAAATGATTATGGGAAATATCGGTCTTGCCCTCATCTTTCACAGAGGTAACGAACCTGATAAAGCTGCCTCGTCATTTAAAAAGATACCCCTCTCGGAAGGGATTCCCTTTACAGAAATACCTGTTAAAAACTTCCTCATCAGAACCGGAATGTGGGAAAATACAGAGGAGGCAGTTAAAATCCTCACAGAGTTGAAGGAAATATTGCCCTCTCAAAAGGACGTAACAGCCCTGCTTAAAATGCTGCCCCCCCCTGACATCAATCCTTAAAATACTTGACACAGCAAAGACTCATCTTCTAATACACCTATAATTTCATATCAGTAATATTCACTTAATATTGACTCAGGAGCTAATACCTTGGCTGAATCAGGCAAAAAAAAGAGTGTAAAGAAAAAAGCTGCTGCGAAAAAAACTGCCGCAGTTGCTAAAAACACCCCCAAAAATAAGGCTGCCGTCTCTCCCCAAAAGAGTGCCAAAAAGGTTGTCAAAAAAACTGTCAAAAAGGTGTCAAAAAAAGCTGTCATAAAGGACGTGAAAACTGCTCCAAAAAAAACTGCCTCTAAAAAAAGTGCTCCTGGAAAACCAGCATCAAAAAAAGCAGCGAAAAAGCCGGTAAAGGATATTGCCCCCGTAAAGGAAAGTACCGATGTTGCGGTTATAGATGATGATATGGACCCCGCAGCCCTCGACCGCGGAGACGAACCAATGAGCGTTGTTGGCCATCTCGATGAATTCCGTTCAAGGATAATGATCATTTTAGCCACGCTTATAATCCTTACCATTATCAGTTTCACCTTTTCAGAATATATTATTGATTTTCTCAATCGGCCCTTTGTCGAAACCGGCAAGCAGCTCAACATCTTCAAACTGATGGGGGGATTCATCATTCGCCTCAAGGCATCCGCAGTAGTTGCGTTGCTACTGACAGTTCCATTGATATTTTTCCACCTCTGGCGGTTTATAATGCCCGCCATAAGCAAAGATGACCGTACTTTTTCGAGACTGTCCCTGACATCTGCCATCCTTTTATTTTACGGCGGAATGGCATTTGTCTTTTTCCTCCTGGTACCTATGGCAATAAAAGTCCTATTGACTTTCATCCCCGATGCAATGCTGGGTACCATCGGCGCCGACGACTATATGAGTTTTGTATTTCTTTTCAGCATAGCCATGGGTGTACTCTTTGAACTTCCAATCGCTGTTCTCATTCTCACCAGAATAGGAATATTAACGCCTGCTTTCCTTATTACAAAAAGGAAATATGCGATAGTTGCAATTTTCGTAATTGGAGCCCTTATTACACCACAGGATCCTCTTTCTCAGATTATGGTGGCAATTCCCCTCTGGTTCCTCTACGAGTTTTCAATATTCGTTTCACGGTTTACCCTGATGAGAAAGAAAAAAAGGGAGTTGAGGCATCAAAATTAAGCTTGACTGAGCGATTCAGTACCGTCTATAATTTTATTGACTAAAGGATTTACCATAAATAAAGATACAGCTCCTATATTCTTTCTTCTCAAAATACAAACATCAAATCAGGCTGGACTTTTACCGAATCCAATCTCCTTTAGGGAGCTATTACTGTTATTCATTTTGAAATTAATTATTATTTTAAAGAGGTTATCAAATGACAATTAAGTACATCGATCAAATTGATCTAAAGGGAAAACGAGTCTTAATACGCGTCGATTACAATGTGCCCTATGACGAAGACATGAACATTACTGACGACACAAGAATTAAAGCGACAATCCCTACCATTGAACACTGCCTTAAAGAAGGCGCAAAAATAATACTGATATCTCACCTGGGACGCCCAAAAGGTAAAATTGTCCCCGAAATGAGCCTGTCACCGGTTGCGAAACAACTGGAAAAAATCATTGGAAAGGAAGTTTCTTTCGATGACACCCCTATTGGTGATGAAGTTGCGGAAAAAACCAGAGAAATGAAGGAAGGGGATATCCTGTTACTTGAGAATATCAGGTTTTATCCGGAAGAGACAAAAAATGACGAAAATCTCGGGAAAAAACTTTCTGCACTTGCTGATGTATACATCAATGATGCCTTTGCAACTGCCCACAGAGGACATGCTTCAAATGAGGCAGTAACCCACTTTACTGATGTATGCGCTGCTGGATTTCTACTGAAAAATGAAATTGAATACTTCAAGAAGGCCATGTCAGAACCGGAAAAACCATTTGGAGCCATAATTGGTGGCGCTAAAGTCTCCAGCAAACTTGATGCATTAAAAAACATTCTAAATAAAGTAGATTTTATCATAATAGGCGGCGGCATGGCCTTTACTTTTTTAAAGGCCCAGGGGTATGAAGTTGGCAAAAGCCTTCTCGAGGAGGAACTCATCGAGACCGCAGGGGAAATCCTTGCTGAAGCGGAAAAAAAGAATGTCAAAATATACCTGCCAGTTGACATAGTTGCTGCCCATGAATTCGAAAATGATGCCCAGCGCAATATCGTAAAAATTGATGCAATTCCGGAAGAGTTGATGGGGCTTGATATCGGCCCTGACTCGATCGAAATTTTTTCAAAGGCAATTGCTGCCGCTAAGACAATTCTCTGGAACGGACCTATGGGGGCTTTTGAAATGTCTAACTTTTCCAAAGGAACCAATGCCATAGCCGACGTTCTTGCAGAAACTGACTGTCTAAGTATAGTTGGCGGTGGAGACAGCGTAACTGCTGTTAACCAGGCTGGTGTTGCAGATAAAATGTCTTACATATCAACTGGCGGAGGAGCTTTTCTTGAACTGCTTGAGGGGAAAACCCTGCCTGCATTTGCTGCTCTGGATAAATAAATCAATATTGCAAAATAAAAAAAAGACCCCGGCAAAAGCCTGGGTCTTTTTTTTCGCTATTAAAATAACTGCTATTTTTCTTCAGCAGCTGCGCGTTTAATATTAATCTGTGCAATAGCCAGTTTTGCCAGAGGTATCGAATAAGGTGATGATGATACGTAGTTAAGACCGGCGCCCATACAGAATTCTATATTCTTCGGATTCGCTCCATGCTCACCACAAAGTCCTATCTTAATATCCGGCCTGGTAAGCCTTCCCCTTAAGGCGGCAGTTTCGATAAGCTCCTTAACCTCATCACCCAGGTATTTGAAGGGATTATGAGCCATAAGATCATAGAGGGAATAATCAGGGAAGAATGAGTTTGAATCATCACGTGAGAGGCCATAAGTAGTCTGAGTAAGGTCATTGGTTCCGAAGCTGAAAAATTCAGCATAAGCTGCGATTCTTCCTGCACCAAGGGCTGCCGCAGGAAGTTCTATCATTGTACCAACATGATACTCCATGTCCTCAATACCGTACTCTTCGATTACCTCATCTTTAATTGCTGCAAATCCCCGGACGTCCTTTCCTTCAATTGACTTTCCGTTCTTAAGAAACTTGACTTCATTTTCGCTCATGACAATTGGGATCATAATCTCGGGCTCTACATCAATACCCTCTTTTTTTAACATACATGCGGCCTCAAAAATAGCTTTGACCTGCACTTCATAAATCTCAGGATATGTTATAGCCACACGGCAACCCCGGTGCCCCAGCATGGGATTCATTTCAGCAAGTTCCTCGCAGCGTGCCCTGATATCCGCAGGCTTCATCTTTGATTTTCTTGACTGCATATATTTTAAAAATTCTTTCATGCTTTCTTCATTTCTTGGAAGAAACTCATGAAGTGGAGCATCTAAAAGTCGAATTGTAACCGGACTTCCCGCCATAATCTTAAAAAGGTCATAAAAGTCTGAACGCTGCATTGGCCTCAGAAGTTCAAGGGCCTTTCTTCTTTCCTTTTCATCTTCCGCTATAATCATTTCACGGAACTTCATAATACGTTTTTCATTAAAGAACATATGTTCCGTTCGACAGAGACCGATACCGGCTGCCTTGAAATCCTTTGCAACCTTGGCATCCCGGCCCTGATCTGCATTAGCACGAACATTAAATTCTTCGACAAATTTATCTACAATTTCCAAAAAGTCAAACAGTCCATTCGTTTTAAAATCTGGCTCTATGAGGCCCACTTTACCAAGGTAAAGTGTAGGCTCTTCATAATAGGGAACATTTATAGAAACATAATCGCCCTCTTTGACAATTTTTCCCGCAAGGGTCATGGAGGTTTTTGTAATTTTCAGATCTGGCTGAACCATGGCAACCTTACCAAGACTTCGTGCCACAACAGGTGCATGTGACGAGAATCCGCCTTCACTGCTTATGACTCCCCGAGCAACCTCAATGGCCTTAACATCTTCAGCATAAGAAGAAGGAAGAACGAGAATCATATTGGTATCTTCACCGCTCATGATAGCCTTTTTGTATTCCTCCAAAAGCTTTGGCGTGGAGAAGAATACACGTCCTATTGCTGCTCCTGTTGATCCGGCTATCCCACCCTTGATAGACTTTATGCCTTTCACCGTACGGGGATCAATTACCGGATGAAGTAATTCGTTCAACTGATTTGGCTTAATCGTAGAGATTAGCTCTTTTTCATTTATTACTTTTCGGGAACAAAGATCCAGAAGTGTTTTAATCTGTGATTGAGTAGACTTTTCATCTACTTCCCTCTGTTCAACCAGCCAGAAATCATTTTCCTCGATGGTAAACTTGATGTTTCTTATTTCTCTAAAGTTATCTTCAATCTTTTGCCCAATTTCGGTAAACTTTTTAAAATAATCTTTGTTGATTTTATTGATGTTTTTTGCTTTGCCACCGGAGAGATCAAACTCATTTTGAAGATAATCGCCCTGTATTTCTTTGCCACCGGTAATAATATTTCTGGTGTAGTAACTTCCAGAGTATGAATTTTCTCCGAAATTTCCATAAACCATCACCTGGACCATTATCGAAAGAGTCTCATCGACGTCTATTTCGGAGTCACAATATTTGGAAGCTGCACTCTTCAAAATCAGACTCAACTGATCGTAAACATCCAGAGAGAAGTTATCTTCATATGTCTTAAGATACCCGTCTATGGCAGTTTTAAGATCAGCAGCTTTCGGTTTCTTAGGTAATTTGCCCTCAATTTTTTTCTGGGTTTCTTCATCTATGTCGAGTAAGTGCCGTCCAATATTTCTGAGAAGAAAAAGAAATTCCCCGTAGGCAAATTCCTGTCCGGTAAACTTTGCAAAGGCCTCAACTGTTTCCATATTCATCCCAATGTTGTGGATTGATGGAAAATTTGGAATGTTCAGGTCTGAACTTAATACCACTTTCAGCATTAAGGGTTTTTCGTTATCACCAAAAACTTTTTTTGTTTCTTTTTCCAGCTGCTTAATCTGAGTTTTAAGCATTTCCTTTACATTGGCCTGAGGAAGTTTTTTGGTCATTTCAGAATCAATGATGAAACCAGGAGCAATGGGCAGTCCCATAGCGGCGAGGTCAACAGCTCTTCTTCCTCGAATACCCAGTCTGATACGGGCTTTTTCATCGACTTCTTTCAGGTTTTTATTAAAATAGATAATATTTTCCATAGTATAACTCCGTAATTTTTTTCATGGCTATAGCTTATAATTAGAAGAGGTTAAGGACTTGCCCAAGACCAATTTTCAAGAACTGCTCATATCTGGGACTTGCGCCTTCGAAGAGATACTTTTGCAGCTTAGAGACACCACGTATGTTTTCACCCGCGACCTGAAAATAAATTGAATCGCTATGTTTAACCTTCCCCCATTTAAAAAGTGAGTTAATATCGTTTATCAATTCACCTTTATGGTAAATATAAACTTGGAGATCGGTAAACTTAGTCGTATAACTTTCAATAATTTTTTTCCAGGCCTCAACATTTCCGTTGTGAAATAGCTCATTGGAAACTCGAACTGCATACTTGGGGGTCACATTTCGACTTTTAGGAGCAGCATTCTCCTGTACCGGTTTTGCCGGTGCTCGCTGAACTATTGTTTCATCGATAAATTCCTTGTTGATAAAAACATCTTTTCCGGCAATCATTTCTTCAATCGCCGTAATAGCCTCAACTTCCAGCTTTTTATTTTCATCTTTTTTAAATTTTGTATAAATAACAACGAGTTGATCCTTCGCCAATTCCCTGGCTCGTCCCCAGTGACCAATATTCTTTGGATTGATCATGATTATTTCACCGCTGGTATTAAAGTAAACAATCACAATTTCGAGGGCTGTCCACTTGCTGGTGACTTCTGCTATTTTTTCAAATTCTGTTATGGTATCAGGAATATTGTATGATCTGAAACTGTATTGGAATTTATCACGAATAACCGCTCCAACAATCGGTAGAATTTGATCTGCATGAATATCTTCACTATCGACTTCATTATTGATAACATCTGCAAGGTTTATATCCGATTCGACATCGCCAACAACATCAGTCACTTTATAAAAATGACGAAGGGCTTTATTAAAATTATTTTTTGAGGCAAGAGAAAAATAGGTGGTTTCCATTTGAGTTCTCCTCAGGTGAATTGAAAGATACTAGAAATAATAAGAGAGATCATATTGAAATATAATATATAATGCAAGTCTTTTTGATACTAAAATAAGATAATTCCTAATCTTAAAAAAAAAGAGGATGCATGGCATCCTCTTTTTTTTGATCTATAACAAGTTGTTTATAGTTCTTTCAGACCTGAAGACTTCTTCTTTTTGCCGCCGGTACCAGGAGAGAGATCGATGGAGCCTTTGACTTCATTTTCTCCTCCGCCCTTATATGCAGCCTCAAAAAGATCTTCTCCGATCTCCTCTACACTGAATGCCTGATCGATATCAGCTCTTACAGTTGATCTACGTCTGCTATATGTAGCAAATGCTGCATCAGCAAAACCTTTAGATACACTGTAGAGGAATTCATTCAATACGTTTGCCATACCTTTCAGCATGTACTGCTTACGCTTGATAGTAGTAATGTCTATATCAAGTACCAGTCCAGGCTGGATATGGTGAGGATTAACGAGGTAGGTAAACTCATTAAATCTCTTTTCAAGGAATGCGATTCTTTCATCAAGAATAACACGCTCAACCGGATTCTGAAAACCGTGCATCTCTTTAAGCATGTCACCAAGGTATACAAGTTTTCCCTTCAGATTTTTGATTCGATCTTCGTATGTTCTGTTATTCTTCTCTACGAAGCTCTCTTCGTTGTACATTTCGCCGATTTCATTCCAGAGAACGGAATCAGGATCATCTTCACGAAGTTTCTTTTCACGCTTCCAATCCTTGTTCATGAGACGATTACCGAGGTCATCGAAGTCTTTCAGAGATCTGAAACGCTTCTTTGATTCATAATAAGCGTGGGTAACTTCCCATGCAGCGAAAATCTCGGTAGAGAATGCTGACATCTGCTTATCATACTCTTTTTTAAGACCGCGGAGCTGATTCTGATCATAGAACTGTACTTTCATTGCATATCTTTCATCAGGCAGTGCGGTTTTATCAACCTCTTCGTATTCCCTGATGTTACAGGTACGGGCATTCTTCATGTTATCACATACCTGGTAACCGAGTTTACTGGTATCAAGGATTGATGTTATTGAGTTAACACAAGTGTTGTACCCACGGTTTCTGATATTTTCTTCATCAATGATGAATTTAATATTTTCACGTATATTAAGAGGATCGTACTCTTCAACATCTATTTCAGCTCTAAGTCCTTCAATTTTATCAAGGAATCTCTTTGCCATGATGGTATAACGCTTGGACTTTTCATCATCCTTTTCATCATCAGTAAAGTTATCTATTCTCTTGATTCTTTCGAACATTTTCTCGGCAGCTGAGAGTTCATTTTTACCCTGATCCACCAGTTCATCATTGAACTGCTGTACCTGACGGTCGATGAGATCCTGAATATGCTTCTGAATAGCATCCTTCATGAGTGACTCAACTGTTGTCTGATAATGATACATTGGGCTAATGAGCTCACTGTCAAGAATATTGATAGAGAGTTTTACATCATAAACATACTTTGGTCGATATTCATTGTCCTTGAATACACATTTCAGGATAGCGTATGCGTTTTCACCCCGAACAAAGGCACCAACGTCAGTCTTTTGACGAAGAATTGCGTTTGTTTCGACTTCAAGGTCGTTAACGCCACGCTGAATATGTCCCTGCAGGTGACCGTACATATTTACGATAGATTTTTCAATTTCACCAGTGTGGAATTTGTCAGCTCCACCAACCTTATCAAGAATCTCAACGATCTCTTTAGGTGTGTAGCGTGCAAGTCCCTTTGCTTCTTCTTTGTCTACAAAGTCACGGACTTTTTTAACAAATTCGTCTTCCATGGTAACGGTGTAACGGTTAAACATATTAACGTAAGTCTGGTTAATATAGTTATAAAGCTTTTCTTTAAGACCACCCATGACATCCAGATTTTCAAGGACATCTGCAGGCAATTTTTGCATTACAGAATTAATAACCTTATCTGTTGTTTCATCAAGGATGAGTTTTGCTTCATCAACTTTGTTCCGTCCTTCCTGGGCCAGTGATTCCCGCGAACCGACTGCACTCGGAATGGTCGGATGCACTTTATTTGGACTTTTGGGGAATTGAGCAATCGACATGAAAGAATCCTCCTTTTTTCTTATGAAACGCCTGTTTTGTAACCAGCGAATTGACTTTATTTCAGTAATATATATAAAAAAAAATATATTGGCTAAGATATAGCAATCTGACTTAAAATGTCAAGTTTATTTTTTGAATCTATACCATATTCAAAATAATTTATCATTATTTTCCATTATATTTATCGGACATAATGATCAAAAATATTAAAGATAACTTCGCTACCTGCCACCCCTTCAAGAATTAAAGTATTTAAAAGTATAGTTGTTAATCTGAAAAACATCCCCTTCCTGAAGGAAACCATCCTGTTCCCTGTTTTTGAATTCCATTACATTTCCTTCACCAGGATCAATCTGAAAGACTACATCTTTATTCGGCCCTCTAACGGCCTTTATGTGAAAGGCTGTTCGTCCTTCCATTTCGCGCAGATGCAGCTCAGCCCCCGTTTTGTTGCCAATTATTATTTCCCTGTTGAGGTATTTCGTCATATCGAAGTTTTCGATAAAGGGATTGAGTAATTCGTTGTTCCAGTACTCCAGCCTGCCGACAACCTTAAGTTCTCCCTGTTTTTTAATAAAATACAGGACAATAATTACAATACCTATAATAAAAAGAACAATAAGGAGTGGAATCAGGATTCCCTCATTCTTTTTTTCGTATTCCTTTACCTCCTGAATACCGAGTTCAGGATCGGAGCCTGCTTCGATAATGGCACTCTTATCACTAACGCGCTTCAATTCTTTGCGAAGTTTTTCTTTTTCGGCTGAGACTTTTTTATTTTTCTTAAGATCACTGAAATTTACCAGATAAATCCACCAGTCTTTGTCGGTATATTTTTTGGAAATTTCCTTTATGTTCAATCGTTTTCTACGCTGTTCAGGAGAGGGGTCATCAATACCATCGGTCATTACCACAATCTGAATCTGACGACTGTCATCTTTCTTCTCCAATTCCGCAGCTTTTTCAAAAACCTTCTGGATCATGCCGTAGGTATTGGTCCATTTTCCTGCCGCGGGAGTAATAGAAATATATTTTTTAATGATATCTTTATCATTTTCATCGTCAACCAGTACCGTGGGATACATTTTAACTTTCACATCGAAGGTAATAAATGTTACTCGATCTCCATCTTCAAGCTGGTCAATGTATCTGCTTATGCTTCCCTTGACACTATCCATGATATTTTTGCCGCCGTGACCTGCCATACTGAGTGATGTGTCAAGAACCAGCAGCACATCCTTTCTTGAGGCCCCGAAAGCCTGGAATGAAGACAGCAAAAAGAAAAAACATAATGTCAGTATAATACCTTTCTTATTCATAACAGTTAATCTCTCCTTCAGATATGAACAAACGTTACATGAATCGTGTTTTTCGACCAAGATTGATAAGATGCCAGTAAAAGCAAATTCCACACAATATTGTTTAACTTTTATATATAAAAAAATAAATGTCAAGACAATTAATTTTGAAGGGTTACGGTATAACAGAAGAAACAGTATGGGCGGGTTGTTTCAAGAAGTGACAGGTAACGCTGGTGCAGCGATTGGTGAAATATTCCCCGCACTGCACCAGGTTTTTATCAATACTGTTCGTAGGTTTTGTCTGACTTAACGTATTTTCTAAAATCGATACTCCCTTCCCTTTCAGCTTCGAGATACTCGTTCATAAGGATAAAAAACCACATCATTGTGTCTTCTCCAGTTTCAAGACCGATATAGGTTTTTTCACGCCAGTTTCTCACGATTATTCCGGTATTCATAATAACGAGAATTTCAAATTCAAGGGCTTCCGCTACATTGTTATTCATATAGAAGTTAAGAACATCATTTTTCAAATCCATCATTTTGTAGGAAGTCGCACCGGCAATAATAAATGATGGCACACTGAAGATTTCCGTCTCTTCATCTGCAGAAAGGCGGTTTATTTTTTTTACTGCCATAACACGATTCATCGCTTCCTGGAGTGTTTTTTTATTTAATGTCGGAACAGCAAAAAGTGTCGCCTGCAACAGTTCATGCGGAACATACCCCCCCATAATATTTACTATGTCTCTGCAGTAGGGTTTATAAATGCACAGATCTGCTCCATCAGGAGAAAATCCATTCGAATCAACAGGTTTGGCATCAATAACACTAAGGTGAGAAGGAATTATTTTCTCGAGGCTGTCCGCAAGGGCTTTTATATCCAGCTTAACTGCCGGTTCCTTTTCGGCACTCTTTTTTGATGTGGCTTTTTTTGATGTACCTTTTTTGGAAGCAGTTTTTTTTGCTGCCGCTTTTTTTGCTGCACTCTTCTTAATAATGTTTTTGTCAAAATTTTTGAAATATTCAAAAAGCATTCATTACCTCTACAATATACTGATACTATTTAAGAATCTTTTCCTTAATCAGCGGAACAATCATTGCTTTCTATCAAACAATATGTCAATAAATAAAGACATAAATTATTATATAAAATCCCCATCATTTTTTTCATCTCCCCATCTCTTGTATCTCCCTGTCCCCTGTAATCATTTAAAATGATACAGGGATTGGCTGAATCAGGGAAAATTCAAACTGCACTGCCACGAAGTAACTGTAAATAAATACGGAAAATATCTAAAAAAATTGTTGTCAAATATACGGTATCTATTTTCTTGTATTTAAGAGCCTGCGGTGCTCGTGATAGATATGTAGTATTTTTGAGCCAATATTAAACATTAGGGATCCCAATATTCGGGCCGGAAGATCATGCCCCCCTGCGGGGAAGATCGGATGGAGATACTGTGCGGGAACCCACCTGGGTATACCAGGTTCAAAAATCCTTATCTACACGGTATTGCGGGTTTTCTTATGCCCACTGGGTTGTAAACTTCCTTCAAATCAAACATTTACACTACAATTCCGACAGACTGTCGCTTTAGACTCCACAGGAGAGCGGAACATATAATTTTCTTGACTTCAGGATTTTTCAATACTATAGAACGATGGCCGAACATGACATATGCGGCTCTTCCATTACCGTGACTCCGTGTCCATACCAGGGGAATTTCCTCTCCATCCTTTTCGGCGGTAAAATGTACCTCCACTGGCTGTTTCATTTCATGATAGTAGAGCTCATCGCGAACCGTAAATGGCTGCATGTCCGGAAAAATGTCATTGTTTTTACGCGTTACGGTAATCTTCTCACGAGCAGATCCATGACCGGTAAACTTCCCCCCAATAATATCAAAATATTGCGGGATTTGTTTAAATGATGCCGTGGCGGAATGTATCCCGAGGAATCCCCCTCCCCCCGATACGAAGGTATCAAGGCCCTGAAGGGCATCAGCACTCAACTCCTGGCGATGGAAGTAGGTTATTACAGCATCATATCCGAAAAGACGGGGGGAGGAAAAGATTTCAATATCCGAGGTGTAGCGGCATTGAATATCCCGGCACTCTTTCAGCATAGCTTTCATTTTCATCTGTGCCGGCAGGGACGGATGGACAATGCCGGTCATCACAACAAGTACCTTTTTCATGGAAAACCTCCCTTAATAACAGTAAATTTTATTATTGCATGCAATATTTGCAACAACAATAATCCCGTTAGTGCTGAAAAATTACTTTTTTTTAACCGTCAGGGCAAGAAAATAAGTAGCGAGAAATAATTAATAAAAAAGGGCGGCATTCCCGAAGAAAGCCGCCCTTTTTTTACAATATGTTGAGTGGTTTAATATTCCATCTCAGCTAAACGCCTGTAGTTGTTATATCTCCACTTTGCATTTTCCTCTGCAGCCTTGAAGAGTTCTTCTGCCCTGTCAGGAAATTCCTTCTTGAGAGATGTGTAACGAACTTCTCCCGCAAGAAAATCCTGGAACTTGCTCCAATCCGGTTCCTTTGAATCAAGGGTGAAGGGATTCTTTCCTTCCTTCTCAAGAAGCGGATTGTAACGGAACATTGACCAGTATCCTGCTTCAACGGCGAGCTTTTCTTCCTGCTGGGTCTTGCCCATACCGGCCCTGAGGCCATGGTTAATACAGGGAGAGTATGCTATAATCAGTGAAGGTCCCGGATAAGCTTCCGCTTCACGGAGAGCCTTCAGGAACTGTGACTGGTTTGATCCCATTGCAACCTGTGCAACGTATACATAACCGTAGCTCATGGTCATTACACCGAGGTCCTTTTTTCGGATCGTCTTACCGGAAGCGGCAAATTTTGCCACAGCTGCGGTAGGAGTAGCCTTTGAGGACTGTCCCCCGGTATTTGAATAAACCTCGGTATCCATTACCAGCACATTGATGTCGTCACCGGAAGCGAGAACATGATCGAGGCCGCCGTAACCGATATCGTAGGCCCATCCGTCACCGCCAAATACCCATACGGAACGCTTAATGAAATACTGCTTCAGGGAAAGCATTTCCTTTGCTAAATCACTGCCCTCTTTTTCAAGTGCGGCAGCAAGCTTTTCGGAAGTTTCCCGTGTTGTTTCACTGTCATTGATGCCGTCAATCCATCCCTGGAGGGCATTCTTCAGCTCTCCGGATGCGCCTTCTTCGAGCATCTGTTTTGCAAAACGTTCAACACGCTTTCTCAGTTTTTCTCCTGCAAGCTGCATTCCGTATCCGTATTCCGCATTATCCTCAAAGAGTGAACTGGCCCATGCAGGTCCGTGTCCATTGGAGTTGATACAGTATGGTGTGGAGGGTGCAGAACCTCCGTAAATTGAAGAACATCCCGTAGCATTGGCGATCATCATTCTGTCACCATAAAGCTGCGTAATCAGTTTCACGTAGGGGGTTTCTCCACATCCGGCACAGGCTCCTGAGAATTCAAAGAGGGGCTGTGCGAACTGTGATCCCTTTACGGTAGTCTTTGCCATCAGGGTATCTTTATAGGTGACGTTGGCGGCGAAATAATCCCAGCGTTCCTGCTCGACCATTTGCGACTCGAGGGACTTCATAACCAGAGCCTTCTCCTTTGAAGGACAGACATCGGCACAGTTGCCGCATCCTGTACAGTCGAGGGGACTTATCTGTATTTTGAATTTCAGGCCTTCCAGGGCCTTCCCTTTAGCGTCCAGGAGAACTGTTCCCGCGGGAGCGGCCCCTGCTTCCTTTTCGTCGAGAAGAAATGGCCTGATAACCGCATGGGGACAGACATAGGCACACTGGTTACACTGGATACAGTTTTCGGAAATCCATTCCGGAACGTGTACCGCGATACCGCGCTTCTCATACTGGCTGGTTCCCGGAGGGAATGTTCCATCGGGGAAGTCAGAAAAGGCGCTTACCGGCAGGGAATCCCCTTCCTGACGGTTAATTGGATCAACAATATTTTTAATAAACTCAGGTACATCTTCACGAATACGTTCGTCCTTCGCCTCGATACTCTTCCATTCAGCAGGAACTTCGATCTGAACCACGCCTTTTCCGCCCTGCTCAACTGCCTGGTTGTTCATTTTTACTATCTGATCACCCTTCTTGCCGTAGCTTTTCTTGATGGCTTCCTTCATGAGCTTCTCGGCATCCCCATAGGGAATAACCTCGGAAAGCTTAAAAAATGCCGCCTGCATGATGGTGTTGGTACGGGTTCCAAGCCCCAATTCTTCGGCAATTGCCGTAGCATTGATTGTATAAAACTTTATATCTTTGTCCGCGAGATATTTTTTAACGGTATCGGGGAGATGTTTTTTAGTCTCTTCCGCATCCCAGATACTGTTCAGCAGGAAGGTTCCTCCCTTTTTCAGTCCCTTCAGCATGTCATACTGGTAAAGATATGCAGGGACGTGACAGGCGACAAAGTCCGGTGAAGTAATCAGGTATATGGACCTGATGGGAGTATTACCGAATCGAAGGTGAGAGACGGTAATACCGCCGGATTTTTTTGAATCATAAGAAAAGTATGCCTGTGCAAACATATCGGTATTATCACCGATAATTTTAATTGAGTTCTTGTTCGCTCCAACTGTACCGTCTGAACCGAGACCATAGAATTTGGCCTCAAATGTACCCTTCGGCACAACATCGATGTTTTCTCCAACCGGAAGAGACGTAAAGGTAACATCATCAACGATTCCAATGGTGAAACCATTTTTTGGCTCTGGCAGTTTCAGGTTCTCATAAACGGCAATAATCTGGCTTGGAACAGTGTCCTTTGAACTGAGGCCGTATCGTCCACCGACAATTACCGGTGAGTTTTCTTTGCCATACATCATGTCCCGGACATCAAGATAGAGGGGTTCGCCATTTGCACCCGGTTCCTTGGTTCTGTCAAGAACGGCTATACGCTTTACGGTTTTCGGAAGGACCTTCATGAAATATTTCTCAGAAAAAGGTCTGTAGAGGTGAACAGAAATCAAACCAACCTTTTCACCTTTTGAGGCGAGGTAATCGATTGTTTCTTTAATTGTATCAGTAACAGAACCCATGGCTATAATAATATTCTCCGCATCGGGAGCGCCATAGTATTTGAAAGGATGATATTCTCTTCCGGTAATTTTAGTGATTTCCTGCATATATTCTTCTACGATGTCATCTACTGCATCATAGTAGGGATTACAGGCTTCTCTTTCCTGAAAATAGATATCAGGGTTCTGGGCAGTACCCCGGGTAACGGGATTGTCAGGATTCATCGCCCGCTTCCTGAACTCGTCGAGCTTGTCATAATCTACGAGGGTCTTGAGATTATCTCGGTCGATAACTTCGATTTTCTGAATTTCATGTGAAGTTCTGAAGCCGTCAAAAAAGTGAAGAAAAGGCACCCTGCTTTTAATAGAGGCAAGGTGGGCAACACTTCCCAGGTCCATGACTTCCTGGACACTCCCTGCTGCAAGCATGGCGAAACCTGTCTGACGTGTTGCATAAACATCAGCGTGGTCTCCAAAAATTGATAGGGCCTGTGTAGAAAGAGACCGTGCACTTACATGAAAAACGCCGGGGAGAAGCTCACCGGAGATTTTATACATATTGGGAATCATCAATAAGAGGCCCTGTGAGGCCGTAAAGGTCGTTGTGAGAGCACCTGTCTGCAGTGAACCGTGAACGGCACCGGCAGCTCCCGCCTCTGACTGCATTTCGACGACTTTGACTTCCTCTCCAAATATATTCTTCTGTCCGTAAGCTGACCATTCATCAACGTGTTCTGCCATTGTAGATGAAGGTGTTATCGGATAGATTGCTGCGATTTCAGTAAAAGCATAAGCAACGTGCGCAGCCGCCATGTTGCCATCCATTGATTTCATGACTTTTTTGTCTGCCATTGACATTCTCCTTACTAAACTAGTTTTCAGCCTTTTAACCCGCATCAGGTCTTCCGGAGGAATACCCGCCCCGCGCCGGGTTTTTTAGATATATCGAAAGGGGAAACGGTGAAAGATACAAGTTCATCCTTTCCGTGCTGGCCCGTTTTTTTCTATATTTGCCACACTTTTCACCGAATTATACACGCCTTCGAGCGCAGAGTCAAGTTTTAGTTTTCCCGAAAATCAACATTTGCTACGTTTTATATATTCTAATTTTCATTCACAAAAAGGAGGTTTAACCCACCTTCATGTTAAAGACAGATATCCTTAAAAAAGGATTACCAGTCAATAACTTTACCAAACAATATAGTTTTTATAGCGATAATTTCGTCTTACTGCTCAGTAATGGTTTCATCTACCGCCATACCGAAGTGTCTTCCCCCCTCTTCGGTCAAGCCGAGTATCCGGTCCCCCTCCTTCAGCTTCACTACACTGACGGGATTACCATCCGGAAGGGTTAAGCGAATTGTTTCGGCGTTCTGAAGCACCACTGAGTGTTCCCGGCCTGTCTCATCCTTTGCAAAAACGACCAGCATGGGGCGTTTTTCTATTTTGGATCGTCCCACGAAAACCGTTTCGGCTTCCCCGTTGAAATCTACCACCTGTACCGGTTCACCTGTTTTTAACTCTCCAAGGTATCTCGTTTTATCTCCGGGAACCCTCACATATGAATGAACCGCTCCGGCATTGACCCTGAAGGGACGCGGCGCCACATAGGGATTCTCAATATTTTCAGCGTGAACCAGAAACATCCCCTGGCTGCTGTTGCCAACCAGCATCCCCATTCCGGAATCGAGGTTACTGCAGGTATCGACACAGACCCGGTCACCGATACCGATGGTGGTTACTCGGGTAACTTCCAGCTCTTCAAGCTGAAAATCGTCCTCGTTCAGATTTTTTACCAGCTGTACCACGGCTCGGATCTCCGATGGATCTCCTGTTTCCAGGACCACACCGGCAACTCCCTTCTCCATAATACCGACGGCGAGCTGTGCATCCGCCGCGTTCCTGACAAAGGTGAGGAGATTTCCCCCGCCGCGCGGAATCAGGTTTTCAATGGGAATAATGTCCCAGTCAGTGGTACGTACCACAACCTTTTTGGAAGCAAGGAGCTCAGCCGCCCTCTCCTCATCCTGTTTATCCTTAATGACGATAACTTCCACCTCATCGGGGACCTTCTTATCACCCGATTCGGGAGCGGCAATATCGATTATTCCAAGTTCCCGTATTTTAGGCACAAGTTCTGATTCGGTTATAATTAAATCAATTCCGGATTCCAGGGCTTCCGTCACAAGGTCACGGTCCCATTCGGGGAGGTGGAGCCAGCACTGCTTCATCTGCTTCATCCGTGCACCACCTGGGCAATCTGTTTAACTATATCTTCGGGATTATCATGCTGGAAAATATTTCTTCCGATTGATACACCGGCGCCCCCCGCCTGTATGGCCCCCTTTACCATTTCGATTATCTCCGCATCGGATTCCATCTTTTCTCCACCTGCGATTACCACCGGAACCGGACACCCCTCCACCACTTCCCTGAAAGACCTGGAAGAGCCGGTATAGTTTACCTTGACAATATCTGCCCCCAGTTCGGCGCCGACACGGGCTGCATGTTTCACCACATCCGTGTCATACTCATTTTCGATCTTTGCACCCCGTGTATACATCATGGCAAAAAGTGGCATTCCCCAGTCACGACAGGAACGTGATACTTTTCCCATACTTTCCAGCATTTCCGATTCGGTATTGGCGCCAAGGTTCACATGGATTGAAACGGCATCGGCACCGAGACGGACCGCCTCTTCTACGGAACAGACCAGTGTCTTTGCATTGCTGTCCACCGCCAGGCTGGTACTTGCGGAGAGGTGTATCATCAGTCCGATGTCTCTTCCGGAGCTGCGGTGGCCCTTATCCACGAGGCCTTTATGCATGACAATTGCATTTGCCCCGCCTGAAGATACCCGGTCAACGGTTTCCGGCATATTTATCAATCCGTGGATGGGTCCCACGGTGACACCGTGATCCATGGGGACGATAATCGTTTTTCCGGTGTTACGATTTAGAATACGTTCGAGTCGAATTTTCTTTCCGATCATTTTATTTTACCTGTTGAATTTATTAAGGAACGGACTGCAATATCATTTATTTAAGGCGACAGGATAGCGACTAACTTTAAAGAGTCAAGTATTTAAGAAAAAAGTTTAACAGCTGCAGTAATTTACTAAAATTCATATTTTAAGGCATCTTAGAGAAAAAACTATTTACTCTTGCCGTTATTTTAACAATAATATGGCTGGAAGTGTACTATCCTCAAAAATTCAGCGTTCCCCGGAGAGGTTTCCATGGCTACCATTATTGATCTGTCAAAACTGATCAAATACCGGCAGGATGATCCCTTTTATATGAAGGTAAAGATTAAAAACAAACCCCACAAAAAATCCCGTTTACTGATCAGGTTCCTGGGGCTTCCACTTCGCCTCTTCCCTGCGGGATGGCCAGGCTGGGCCGATGATATGATATCACAGATGGGGGTTCACTCAACGACCCATCTCGATGCCCCATGGCATTATGGCCCCACGGTAAATGGCGAAAAGGCGAAAACAATCGATGAGGTTCCCCTGGAGTGGTGTTACGGCGAAGGAATCGTCATCGACATGTCTCATAAAGGTGACGGAGATCCGGTTACGGTGCAGGATATTCAGGAAAGCATAAAAAAATCCGGGGCAGCCATCAGAGAAGGAACCATTGTGCTCATCCGCACCGACTGTGACCGCTTCCAGGGATTAAAGGATTTTCCCGCAAAGGGTCCCGGGGTCACCGCAGAGGCTACGGAATGGCTCATTGACCGGGGAGTCAAGGTAATGGGGATCGACCAGTGGGGCTGGGATATGCCCCTGAAGGCCCAGGCACAAAAAGCAAGGGAAACAGATAATACTGAAATATTCTGGGAGGCACACCGTGTAGGCACCAGAAAGGAATACTGTCACATAGAACAGCTGGTGAACCTGAAGTCATTGCCCCCGTCGGGATTTAAGGTTGCCGTCTTCCCATTGAAAATCGCAGGCGCCTCCGCGGCCCCTTCCCGGGTAGTTGCCATTATAGAATAACAACCGGAAAACCAGGCAGCTGCATTTCGGGGAAGTTTAAATTTGACATGTTTCCAATAAGGGGAAAAGTCATGAATTATCATATTATTACCGGAACATCCCGCGGTATCGGCGCCGCCGTCGCCCTAGACCTCGTCGCCCCAGAAACGGTACTTTTCTGTATTTCCAGGGGAACCAACAAAGAACTAATTGAAAAGGCGGCGCGAGCAGGCTGTCCCCTCCACTATTTCCAGCAGGACCTGGGAGATATTACCGCCCTTGATACACTGATGCACACAATCTTCTCAAATATCGATCCTGCAACGGCAAAAACCATTACCCTGATTAACAATGCGGGAATTCTCGGATCAGTGGGGCCCACCCCCACGAATACCTCAGAGGCAATTCAGCAGATATTAACAATAAATACGGCAGTTCCCATGGCCCTTTCTTCGGGGTTCGTAAGAATGTTTAAAAATGTACCCTGCAGAAAGGTTATCATCAATATTTCTTCTGGTGCGGCGCGGCGTCCCATCTGGGGCTGGAGTGCCTACTGTTCATCCAAAGCGGCCCTGGACATGTATACACAGACGGTGGCCCTGGAGGAGAAGGACTCCAGGTTTCCCGTCAGGATCTACGCCTTCGCCCCCGGTGTGGTAGACACCTCCATGCAGGAAAAAATCAGAAAGACGGCTCCTCACCTCTTCAAGGACAGGGAACACTTCATCAACTATCATCGGGAGGGGCAACTTCTGGAACCGAAAATTGTCGCGGAGAAGATTATTTCACTCATTCATGACAACTCGATTAAAAATGGGGCTCTGCTGCATATCTGAAGAAGGGGATAGTTAAAAGGTACAAGTGTAAAGGGCATTCAATTTACAATCTAAATAAACTTGATACTTTGAAATGGGGCCATCTAATATTTCATCCGTAAAAATACATTGACATCGTCACTCTATCCTCACACTCTTGCCTCCATTAAAGCACAGGATTATGTTTATTATGCTAAATAAATTATACTGCACAACTGCGGCATTTATTTTATCAGTTTCAATTATATTCATTGCAGGAAATACCTTTACAGCTACCGCAAAATTAAAGGACTTCAAAGACGACGTGGAACGTGAAGAGCAATCATCCGGCGGAAGCAGCGGAGGTAGTGTTGCAGGCGACTGCATCGGGTCATGTCTTGGATCAATCTTTGAAGAAATTGGAAAAGCCTTGAGGGCGGTATGGGTACTTCACCATAGCACAGTATATTATACCTCCTACCCTTATGCTGAAAATAACGAAAAATTTATTAAGAAAGTTCATGTTGAAAAAAAGAACCTTCCGGTTGTTGAGCTGGATGAAAATACTGCTCTTTCAGATTATATTCCGCCTACTGTAGATATCTTTAAAAATAAATTCTATTACTACACCCTTACAACCGGGGGACAGTGGGCCCAGGGGGATGGTTCCGGTTTTCTTGTTGAAATAAGGGGCAAGTTCTGGCAATTCTGGGGTCCTGAGTTGACTGCCCGATCTCTCTGGGACGGAAAGGATAACCTTCAATATTATTCTGCTGGATTAAATATATCGATTTTCCAGACCAATTTTATGTCCATGGACCTTTATGCAGGCGGATCATTCATGCGAGGTATACTGGCACGTAATGGCGGAGCCTATGGAGTAATTATAACTTCCTTTCCTAAAAAACCGGCAAGTTTTTCACTTAAATTGGGTGGTATCAGCTATGAAAAAATCAGTTTTTTTGATTTCGAGGCCAAGATAGGTCTGCTCATAAATAGAGTAGAATTATTTATTGGATACCAGTTCATCAGCTCACAGGAATCATTTCTGGGAGGCCCCATTGGGGGAGTCACAGTTTTTCTTTGAACAACTGTTCCTTGTTGCCTGCAAGTACACCTGATCGACTGACATTAAAAACAGATTGCCTTCAGATTATAAGATAATTTTCAGGTTTATAACGGCTCTGAGCCTGGAATACAATACGAAGATTCTGGTTGACAATACCTATATTTCAGATATAATTCACATTCAGGTCATTATCATGGAAAACAGAGAAGGAACATACAGCAGTTTCTGGCAGGACAACCTTGAGAAAATATCCCTGGTTCACAAGGACCTTGACCGCAACCTGATGCGCCTCGAAAAGGAGTACGTAAATTTTGACCGGATATACCTGGAACTGGAAGAGGACCTTGACCTCCTTTCCTCCCTCTATTCCGGGGTAAACACCATTGAAGGGATGGAATACATACAAAAGATGCGTTCCATGATACACAACTACCGGAAACGTTACACCCGTGAAGGCATAGACTTTGAGACACTTAACTTCCTGACTGAAAAAATAAATAACCTGCGGGACCTGAGCTTTGAAGACTTCCCCGTACTGGATCACATTGAAGAAGAAAAACCGGAAATTAAAAAACCGGAAATAACTGATTATTCCGACCGCCCCTTTAAATGGATAAGCTTTTGCCGAAACGGAAGCTGGTTTTTAACTTCCTTTGGCTCACTCTCCATCATCGATGCGGAGACTGCATCTTTTACAATGAAGGAAGAAAGTAACCGTATTGATGCAGAAATGAAAGGGGCTTCATTCCGGGCCATCGACATTTTCGGAGAATTCACTTCCCCCCCGAAAAAACCTCAATACTTTTTAAGGATCAACAAAGAGTGTTATTTTGCAGCAGATTTACTCGGGAAAAGAATTTTTGCCAGGAAGGATATAATCTCCGGAAAAGTTACTGGATTCAAAATGATTTCAGGAAGTAATCACTTCTCCGGACGCGTCCGAATCTTCGGAAGGCAGCACCTCTACATCCGTCAGCAGTAACAGGAAAGTGCAAATAAAAGCTGGGCGGGACCATACATCGCCCACGTCCAGACAGTGCTGTGGGGTATCGGCTTACGGAATGAATCAATTGCGATAGTAGTATCCGAAACAGCAAAAAGAAGCGCCCCTGCGGCGATTATCATTTTACCTGATGTCAGTGCAGCGAAAACCATCACTCCAAGTATCACAGTATAGACGGCAACGGGAATTTTCAGTTTTCCCGCATTACGGCCGGTATGATAAAAAATTATACAGACACATACCAGGATAATAAGGGCGATCAGACCGTGGAAAATTTCAAAATCGAAATACAGCAGAAAGGCCCCGCAGTAAAAGATATGGGCCAGCAAAAAAAAGAGTATACCGTAAATCATCAGATCTGTTTCCACAATCATCAGAAGCGTATCCGCCACCAGAGAAAAAAGGAGAGCTGAAATAATCAGTGCGCGGTAGCCATTCAGTGGATGCTCAAAACCGGCCATAACAGCAATCAGCAGCAGGGTAACCGTAAGCATCGGCGTCAGGACATATTTCACCTGCAGCTGATTTCTGAAGGAAAAAATTTCTCGAAGAAGAAAGAGTATGCCGAAAACTACAACCAGTAAACCCGGTATTATATTTTCCGGCATGCAGATCATTTTTTCTTTTTGTCCTTTGGAAACAGATCCGAAAGGTCACTCAATTTGCTCGGATCAAAATCAGATTTAACCGCCTCTATATTCTGTCCCTTGATCTCTTCGTAAATTTCCTTTCGATGGACAGTAATCGCCCGCGGCGCCTTTATGCCCAGTTTTACCTGGTCACCCTTGATATCGATGACTACAACTTCTATGTCATCGCCAATCATTATGCTTTCATTTAATCTTCTTGCCAGTACCAGCATAGGCTACTCCCCTGACTCCTCAGCTTTTTTCATTTCTTCAAGAATCTGATGGCGTACATGATATTTCTCACTGAGGGATATTGCCTGCCTTCCCAGCTTCTTAACCGGATTAATAATTATCGGCCCCTGAAGGTTCGCCGTCATCTCGGAAGGATTGGCCGGTATGGTTACTATAGCCAACACTACCAGTTTTTCCGTCTCTTTTTCACTTACCGCCTCAAGGTCACCCTGGGAGACGACAAGTTTATATTCTTCTAAAAAATCTTCAGGACGGATTACAACAAAGGCGAGCTCAGGTTCACCTGTTGCCTGGAGCCACATAAATGGTGACTTATCATCATCGGAATCCAGAAGTGCGAATTCTTTTATGTAATCAAAACCGAGAATTCCCTCGGGGAAGCTAATTACCTGACGTTCGTCAATCTCGATCTCGCCATATGGTCTGGTGTTAATTGTAGTGCTCAAGAATGTTCTCCTGTAATTTTTTTTGCCTGCCCCGCTCATCTCGGCTACCCTCGATGGGCGGGTTATTCTCCGCTCACTTCGACACCGCTAAGTGAGCGGGCCGGTGAAAATACTACCTGAGAAAGTCCATCAATGTCGGCTTTATAGTCTTTGCCCCAACAGCCAGGGCGTATTGATGTACACTTTCAAGCCACTTAAAGTTCATGATTGTTTCAGCATAATCGATGCCTTCAGTTTTGGAAATCATTTCCAGGACGTTTCCCTTTTCATTTTCCGTTCTGCGCGTAAGGGTATCAACACGGTTCTGCTTTGCACCAATTGCAGCGGTATGACGAAGTATGTTTTCCAGCGCCATATCTATCAGGGCAAGGTCACGGCCCCCAACAAGCTCCTGGTCACCACGGACAAGGTCGTCACGGAGTGTTATCACCGCTTCAAAGATTGACATTCCCCCGACGGTTACAGTCGGCTCGACATTGTTCGGCGGCTGTGGAAACCGGGAATTGATGAGTCCCAGGTTCTGCAGCACGGTACCGCTCCCCACATCCTCCATCCAGATCTGGTGGGGCGTAGTGGTCTCAAGGATAATATTATTCCTTCCCCCCTTGCTTGCCTTAACGGAGAGCCCCGCATTGTTTA
Organism: uncultured Spirochaetota bacterium; assembly: GCA_942491575.1. Lineage (GTDB taxonomy): Bacteria > Spirochaetota > UBA4802 > UBA4802 > UBA5550 > CAZHNW01. The sequence continues at coordinate 1,998,711 of CALOBT010000031.1, read as the reverse complement.
TCTTGTCGATAATTATATCGAGATTATCGCCGGCTGACACGGCAAGTTCCCTGCCGTCGATACGGATGGTACTGTTCGATGCCGCGGTATAATTAGAGGTATCACGGTTGGAAGTCAAAATCTGGTTGGTTCCCCAGAACAACTGGTTGCCAGGAACGTTAACCGACATGTATTCGCCCTTGGAGACTTCCCGTAAGACTTCCCCCGTATTGCCACGGTACTCCACGCCGATCATGGCATCTCCCTGGTTCCCAGCTGTGAGGGTCTGGTAGATTGGCACGAAGGGATTGGGAAGATCCTCCGTTCCTGTCATGTGCCCGCCGAATATGGGCCGCCCCGTGGCGGACTTGGAATTGGCGATATTAACTATCTCTTCAAGAAGTTCATTGATTTCAGTTGCGGCGGCCTCTTTCCGCTCAAAGGAGGAATAGATGCCGTGGGCACCCTGCACAGTTAAAACTCTCAGGCGCTGAAATATTTTCAGTGTCGACTGGATTGACCGGTCAACTTCATCCAGGCGGCCCTTCGACTCCGTGAGGTTGCTTATGTACTGCTTGACTTCCGTCAGACGGGAGTGGTACAGCATCTGGTTCGTGGCGGAAATTGGATTGTCCCTCGGTAAACGGACATTTTTTCCCGTTGCCAGTTTATTCTGTACATTGTCCATTTCCGACTGATGCCGGTTCAGGTTGTACTTCATTGTATTGCTAAGCATCTGATTGGTTACACGATTCATATCAGACTCCCATTCTGTTGATTATGGTATCCAGCATTCTGTCCATGGTGGAGATAACACGTGCCGCAGCGTTGTATCCGTGCTGGAATGCAACCATATTGGCCATCTCTTCATCAAGGTTGATCCCGGAAACCGATTCTCTCAGATTCGTCAGGTTCTTCAGCAGGGTCTCCTGATTTCGAATCCGGTCCTTGGCCTCTTCCCCCTGTGTTCCTATACGGGAAATCAGGGAGACGTAAAAATCATTGAAGGTGGTATTATTATCCACCATTGCATGTTTATGGCGCAGGGATGCAAGCCTGAGGGCATTGCTTCCGTCACCGATACCGTTACTGGTATTGACATCCCCGGTACCGCCGATATCCTTTCCCTTTGCCGCGGAAATTTTATCCACGTCAAGGGCTATCGCATCAGAGACCTGCATGTGTGCCGCGGGATTAAGTTTCGGTGTAATGGTAACGTGCTCCCGCGATGGCAGCAGCTTGGTGATGTCATTGATGCGCCGGTAATCAAAGGCCCCCTGGGCACCGCTCTGCTTCAGGATACCGGCAAATCCAACGAGGAACTGCCCGGAATCCTCCATATGGCGAATCATAAAATTCTTGGCGTCACTGTCCTTTGCAATTGTAGCCTTTATTGCCATCTCCCCGTTATGGTTAATGTAGGCAACCACTCCGAGTTTTGCATCATTTATCTTTTTAATAATAGTATTAACAGTATCTTTCCTGTTGTAATCGATTCTGGCAGTTGAATCGAGTTCATCATTGGTAACAAAAGTAAGGGTTCCCGCAATGCCTATTGCCGCCGAGGCATCAACCTTGTTATTACCGGATACCTTGAATATTGCAGTTACATCGTCAACACCGTCGTTATTCAGGTCATGATTCCCCTCATCATTATCACTGATGGTCATATGGCGGAAAAAATCGATATTGGTTTCGCTGCGGCGGCTGAAACCGTCCCGGTGAACCTCGTTGGTCATATCCACAAGGTTCACTGAAAATGCATTCAGGTCATTTATGTTATCACGAAGGGTTACATCCCGGACCTCAATGAGTCCGGCCAGTTTCCCCCCCTTTACCTGAACATCCCTGCCGGTATCCTTCCATACCACTTTAAAGAAACCGTTATTTGACGGGTCCATCTCAGCTTTGAGGGGATGAAATACTTCCCCCTGCACAAGGTTTTCCCCGTCGATGTATACTATAATTTCATCCTTATCGCTGCGTCCAACGGAAACATTTACGATTTCGGATAACTTTTCAATCAGTGCATCCCTGCGGTCCTTCAGGTCATTGGGACTGTCTCCCACGGCTTCCGCCTTTAATATCCGCTCGTTCAGGTCACGGATGTCCTTTGCGAACATGTTAACCTCGTCGACACGGAGTTTTACCTGGCGGTTCGCATCCTGGCGCAGATTGTAGAGCTGACGGTAGACAACATTTACTTCGTTGCTGAGACTTACGGCACGCTGTTTTACAACTTCCCTTGCTGACCGCTCTTCAGGATGTTTTGAGAGTTCTTCCCAGGCCTGCCACAGCTTATCCAGGCGGCTTCGGATTGACTGATCAGATGGTTCATTGTAGATTGACTCTATCTGGTAGATAAAATCATTTTTGGACTGCCAGTACCCCATGGTGTTTTTTTCGGTCACGATACGGTCATCGATGAAGGAGTCCCTGACCCGTTCCACATTCTGTATTACCGAGCCCTGCCCGATATTTCCCGGTGTATTAGCACGGTTCAATGAAGGTATATAGAGCGGGTCAGCTGCGGTAATTACAACACGCTGCCGGGAATATTCCTTATTCTCTGCATTTGATATATTATGGCCTGTAACATGGAGGGCCTGCTGGTGTGACATCAGGCCGCGTTTTCCTATTTCAAGTCCCATGAATGTTGAATTCATTCCGGTACCCCCTACACTTTCTGGTTAAAGATCATCGAGTTTGCAATACGGCTGTTTTCCTTTCCGTTATTGCTGTAACCGGCACTGAGGGAATTTTCCTCCCGCAGTCCCGAAAGTAATATATTAAAGAATTCAAGATTATCATGGATCAGCTGTTCATTGGTCTTCTGCAGACGGGAGAGCTCAAGCACCATCTCCTTCAGTTCCATACCAAAACGAAGAAGGTGGTGAGAGGAATCTTCATCCATTGAAAGGACAATATCCCGCAGGGTCAGGGCCCCGGCAAAATCATGAAGATTGTTAATATTCACATATTCATCAATGGCTTTCTGACGTTTTTCTTCAAGTCTGGCCAGTTTGACAAGAGTCGTTTCCTGTTCTGTTGAAATCGACTCAAGGATTTTGCCTTCCCTTTCAATAATGGCTTCACTCTTTTTCTCTTCAAGGATGTAGAGATGGCCGTAAAGCTCCAGTTCCGTTTTTAATATCTTTTCAAGATCAATTACCGGCTTAAGCATGGTTTCCCCCGTCTTACCGTATGGTTATACACTGTGAATATCGGCGGAATTCGAAATTTCGATTAGTCTTTTATGTCGGATGGAGGAATTGTAATTGGTATTTGCCCCCCACCGATGCATTTCTCGTGAAGTTCATAAAATTTCCCGGCCGCTCCCTGAGGGTGGTAAAAAAGTTTTCTTGACTCTTGCCTGCTTTTCATCAATACTGAGCCGTCACTCATCATTCAAAATTAAATTAGTTGGGGTAAATCATGGAAAAAAAAGTCATTCTGATTACAGGAGTCTCCTCCGGTATGGGGAGGGCCACAATGGAATTACTATCTCAATCCGGCCACAGGGTCTACGGAACAACGAGAAACCTGAAAAAATTCAAAACCGAAAACAGTGATTCACAGACGGATAACGTGTTTGAAGTGGACCTGACGGACGAAAAATCAATCCAAGAGGCCACAGGTCTGATTCTGAAGAAGGAAGGAACCATAGACGTTCTCATAAATAATGCCGGGTACGGGACCGCGGGAGCCGCTGAGGAAACCGGAGTTACCGATGCGATGAAACAGTTCGATGTGAATTTCTTTGCAGTATTACGGACAGTAAATGCGGTTCTACCCTCAATGAGAAGTCAAAAATCCGGCTTGATAATCAATATAAGCTCTATCGTGGGACAAATGGGCATTCCCTTTCAAAGCATATACTGTGCAAGCAAATATGCCATTGAGGGCTATACGGAATCATTGAGGATGGAAGTTAAAAATTTGGGGATAAAGGTGGTCCTGGTTGAACCCGGTGATGTTAAAACAGGATTTACAGACAACAGGGAAAAATTTGAGACAAGTGATGCTTACGCAGGGGCTGTTTACCGCAGCATAGATATTGTAGAATCGGATGAAAGGAAGGGATATCCACCGGAGAAAGTAGCCCGGCTCATAGAAAAAATTATTAGGGAGAAATCACCCCGCCTGAGATATTCGACAGGTCCCTTCGAACAGATACTGTCACTGCACCTGAAACGCCTGGTACCCCATAAATTTTTCGAATTTCTTATAATGGACCATATGAAGATGAATAAATAAAAAGTATTTTGCCCTCTATGCTTCGGCTCCCCTCACCACACCAGCCTGTACTGAAGGGAGCCGAGGTATACAAAAACTAATTATTGTCTAAAGAGTAACGTCACAGTTTTTCCATCCCCAGTGTGAACTGGAGGGAGTACTTGCAGAACTGCATTTTTTCTTAAACCACTGCTTAGCTTTTTCCCTGGTGCTTGAATCGTTACAATCCTCGGCACACACGGTTGCCTTAATATTTGAGTTACCGCCGCAAACCATATTAAAGTGGCACTTTGAACCTGCACAGACCTCGTTGTCATTGGAATTGACAAGTATAAACATTCCGATTACAAGAGTTAAAAACGAAATAATAAGAACCTGCTTTTTCATAAAAATTCCTCCAAATATTTTTTTATTTTACTGCCTGTTGAACGCAATAGTTTTGATAGATACAGTTTTCATGTAATTATATTTCAATCACAAAATTTGTCTTTAAAAAGAATATTGAAACACGGATATTTACAATTCTTAAAAATCATTCACCTAAGAGTCCGGAGATATCATAGATAATCAATCCAAGGTCACGGTCCAGAACATGGAGACGGTTTCCAATCAGTTCAAAATTCCATGAACAGCCGCCGGTTTTGCACTGGCTCAGGCCAAGGGGACTACTCGGATCAGTAATATTCATTATGCGGACGCCATCTTCTCCGTCAGCTATAAAGGCGTAATCATCCTTAAAAGTAACGGCAAGAGCAGAATCCCCGGTTTCAAAATTTCCCGCCAGCTGAATATCATCCACATCACTTATATCCAGAACAACGATTCCAATATTCGACCACGTTAGTGTCACAAGATTGCCCCTTACTGCAATGTCACTGGGTGATCCAGTGCCTGAATAGGGATTTTCTAATAATTTAACAGGAGATGGATTTGATGGTGTTGAAATATCATATATCTCCAAAAGGTTCTCCTGGCCGCTAACATATGCCCTTTGGGAATCAGCATCGATAAATATACGTGTGCCGGGGATGGAAATATCTCCAACTGTAGAAATAACACCTCCTGCTATGTCAGTTGAATCAATAACATAAAGGCCGAATTCACTAAGCAGATAAAGATATCCTTCATAAAGCACCATTTCGAATGGGATACCTTCAAGAGCTATAGAAGCATCAACATCCAAACTACCTGTAGAGAGGTCAATTTTTTCAAGAACCGTTACCCAGCCTGTAGGAGGTCCAGTTTCATAATATTCCTGCCTTGCAATGTATGCCGTATCACCGTCAATGGCAATGCCTTGAGAGTCTCCGGTAGAGGTCTTGCTGGCATGAAGTCCGGGATTATCAGGATCTGATATATCGATTATACTTAATGTGTAATTTGAAGATCCAAAATCCTCCTGTGTTGAAATTATTGCATAATTATCTGATACTGCAAAATAGAAAGAATAGCCGGTTAATGAATAGTTCCCTATATTTTCCAAAAGACAGGGCAGGTCGTTATCCCCCGGAGTTTTACCAGAGCAGGAGAGAACAATTATACTCAGAATTAAAGATACAGCAAGCAAAAATTGTTTTGTTTTCATGAGATGTAACCTCGTTTTTGTCTGAAAATAATTGCTGCAATTTAACTGCTATGAATTCATGGACAAAAATACAGTGGCGTCTATCTTTAGAAAATCCTTGCGAAAACCGCATTAATCCAAAACGGATAAACTCCGTTTTTTTCGCGTTTTAATATCAATATTTACTCTAATATTTTCCGCATTTGCAAGCTTATTTTCCCCTCTCTCACTATTTCCGAAATGATTTCAATCCTACCACACGCTTCTCATCCCAAAAACATTATTCTTCTTGCAGATAAATCCTTTATCGGGTAGAAAGTATAATTATCTCGAAATCAATCAACAGAAGGAGAACTAAAAAATGATCCTCAATATTATCAGCTTTTTAATTTCCGTGGGAGCCTTTATGGTCTGGAGAAAACTGGTTGCACCCGTTTCAACATTTGAAACAATTATTGGTCTCGTTATCGCCTTTCTCGTCTACGTGCCGGCACAAAAAATCGTTGCGGGAATTCTTGCCAAAATGAAATAACTTTAACCTGAACATTTACAAAAATCCATAAACTATGATTTCTCAGAAATTTATTTGACATTTTACTCTGATGAGTAATACCTATATTGATACATTGAATCAATGCAATTAAACGCACCATCCGACAGCAGACATACAATTCTGCATGCGGAAAATTACCAATACGTCTGGAGAACCTAGCATGAATAAAAAACCGGCACTTCTGATCCTTACACTTGCTGCCCTGGTGGCTCTTTCCTGTACTTCGAAGGGGAAAAAAGACACTAAAGACAAAGGGGCAGTATTCAAAAACGGTATTGTTGAAATATATTACTCTTCGGGAGAATTACGGAGCCGCGGGTCCTACATCCTGACCAAAGAAGCAGAGGAAGCACAAAAAGCAGCGGCTAAAGATAAAAAAGCAAAAAAACCGAAGCTGACATTGAAGGACATTGTTAAAAATGGGATGTGGACCAACTATTACAAAAAAAAGGATCTCCAAAAAGAATCATCCGGTAAATTCGAAAACGACAAAAAGGAAGGACTCTGGACAGCATGGTATCCCGAGGGTCCCAAAAAAGTTGCCGGAACCTACAAGGCTGACGTGAAGGAGGGAACATGGACCTTCTTTTATGAAACCGGTGTTAAAAAAATTGAAGCCCCCTACAAGGCTGGAAAAATGGATGGCCTGGTTCTTTTCTTTGATAAAAAAGGAAATAAGATCCGGGAAGTCCCCTATGTAAAAAATGAGGTGGCGGGCATTCAGAAGACCTACTTCCCCGGTTCCCAAATGACCCACAAAATAGAATACTACCAAAAGGGAAAAAAGAACGGCCTCAACCAGGAATTCTTCAAAAACGGAAGCCTTAAGGTTTCCAGTTACTATGTGAACGACGTTCTCGACGGGGCGTGGTATGAGAATTACCCCAATGGAAAAAAGAAAAAAACCGGCCGCTACGATAACGGTAAAAAAACCGGTACCTGGTCATTCTTCTTTCCTACAGGTCAGAAGGCAATGACGGGTCCCTATACAGCCAACAAGCAGCATGGAAAATGGCAGGTCTTTGCCAAGGAAGGATACCTCCAGTCCGAAGGCCCCTACGTTGAGGGCAACCAGAAGGGACTCTGGAAATACTATGACGCCAGCAGGCAATTGATCCAGAAGTTCACCCTGAAGGGGGGAATGTGCTCCGGCATGGGATGGATATATAAAGACGGAAAACTGATCGGAAAAGGAATACTCACGGGTCTGCCGAAACGGTATAAAATTAATGGGGAATTCGAGACATACCATCCCAACGGGAAAGTCAAGGACGTTGGCCCCTACATGCTGAGCAAAAAGAACGGCGACTTCAAGGAATACTGGCCCAGCGGCAGACTGCAGGCGGAAGGCAAGTATATGAACATGAAAAGAGACGGTATCTGGATTTTTTACAAGCCCGACGGAAAAACCAGGGACATGACAAAATCCGGCTACTACATGATGGATAAACTCAAGCCGAAACTTACACCAAAAAACTTTTAATTAAAAAAGGTATACCTGCAATCATGCCGGTATACCTTTTTTGAAATATTTCTCCATGGACATAAAAAATCTACTAAACAACACCGATCTGATCACCGCCCTGAAATGGATCGCAACCATCCTGGTGACAGGATTTATCGCACAATTCGGCCGTAAATTCGCCGAGCACCTCATCGACCGGGCAAAAAAACGGAGGGAAGCAGGGAAATTAAAAAAAATCCCCCCTGAATCCATTACGGCTCCTAGGGTATACACTGAAAAATCTGACCGGATGGAAGCAGAAACACCCTCAGCGGAAGAAAAAACCCCACCTGCGGTCAACCATACCGAATCGGCGCCTCCCGAAGTTTCAGCAGCGATGAAGGAATTAATCAAGGCAAAGAAAAAAGAGAACAAGGAGCTGGCAAAACTGGAGAAAAAGCGTCTCAAGGCGGAAAAAAAACAGGGTATTTGAAAGCGACATTGCCTGATCCAGGCTTCACAGCCCTAACTTTGCAAGGTACTCCTTCACATTTGCAAGGCTGCTCTTATCAATACGGCTGATTTCCATGCCCACCTTTACCAGCTCATTTCCAAGAAAGTCTATATGCCTTATAGTTGCCCCAACGACTGCCTTCTTTTTTGTCGGGAGGAGTGATTCAAAAACAATTGAACTGTTTTCCCTGAAAAACCCCGCAAGGCGTTTATCCTTAAAAACAATGCTGAGACCGCCGTGAGAGATATCTGACACCAGAAATTTAGCCGGTAACGGGGCAAAAATCTTATTCTTGGCACATTGCTGATCAACAAGAATGGCAATCCGTTTTACCACCTCCAGGAGCCCATCTGTCATGGTCTGGGGACTGTTCACCTGGATATAACCGTAGGGAATGACCTTCCGGTAGAGGATGGGAACCGTGGCCTCCGAAATAAATCCCTGCCCCCCCTGAAGCCTCGGATCTTTTTTATAGATATTGTTCACGTAGTAATTGAACATCTCCGCATCCTTTTCTTCAGGATCGCTGTTTAAATCAGGAACAAAAATGGGTTTAATGTTTTTCATAAAATAGGTCATTCGGACATCAACACTATTGAATTCCCTGAACTGAATCCGGTTATGGGGGAAACGTTTTTCCAGCTCAAAACGTGCTGTTTCTATAATTGTGTCTATTTTTTTCTGGTTCACGGATATGGCATTTATAATTACCGTATCGGAAACAAGATCGTAGACATAGAGGATATCCTTTTCTCCACCGGAAGAGGAATTTACCAGTTTTCGATCCTCTTTTCTTGCCTCTGACATTATCTGTATCTTCTCCGGCATAAAGGTGAAGGTGTCTTCATGCGTTTCGAATATTTTCAATACAGCATATATAGTGGAGGCATTATGACGGGTATAGGCTATAATATCACCGGAGAGACTCTTAACCGAAGGGATCCTGAAACTGACATGTTTCTCATCACAGCCAAGAAACTGGACCTTCAGGTTTCCACTATCAGTCTTGATAAATACATCGCTTTTAGCGAAATAATTATTAAATATATGGGGGAATTTCCCACTTTCGGTTATTGTATTTATAATATCAGCCATCGCCCTCTGCCTGTGACTTCACTTTACTGTAACAAGAGTACATTATTTTATATGAAAAGTCTATGATAACATATCTTCAATTATCCGAAAATAAATAAAATGAAAAAAATATCACAAAAAACCGGGGCAGAAACACTCCGATGAAAAGATCAAAACAACAATTGATAAATTCCCTCAGGGCGGCATATATATTTTCCCTCCTCCCGGGAGACCTGCGCAGCAGAATAATTAATATTTTAGACGAAGGAAGTATATCCTCCCTGGAAAAAAACCTCGGGGAGATCAATAAACTTACGGAAGCAGAAAAATTATTATTTTTAAACGGGTTCACCCATGAACTGGAGAAATTTGAAAAAACAAGGGAAACTGTCAGGGACCGCTCCCTGGCAACTTCCATCTTTGTTATGACATTTCTTCTTATAACGGGATTTGTGGCGGGGGGAAGAGTCCGTCACACAACTGAAGGAGTGCTCTACTTCGTCAACAGCCTCATGGCGGGGGGAGGAGCACATCTGATATTTTTTCCTGTTGCGGCGGGTTACATATCCTCCGCCTATGGAATTTCATTGAGAAGGCTCTTTCTTCCCCGAAATAATATTCTCATTGATTTATCAGCTGCTGCCGCGGTGGCCCTGCTGCTCACTCCGCTTTTCTTCATGCAGGTGAATCAGATGCCCGCGGGGAACATGTTTCTCGAGGTATTCATTTTTGCCGCCGCCGTTACTGCAGGTCCGGCACTTGAGGAGCTTTTTTTCAGATACCTTATTTTCCTGAAGGGTGGAGAAAAATACGGTTATATCGCCACGGCAATATTTTCATCAATTCTATTTGCCCTGGTACACCTCCCGGAGACGGCTCCCCTGTTTATTACCTATGTTTTTGCGGGAATGATTTTTTCTCTGCTCACCTGGTTCGGCAGGTCAATCTTCCCTCCCCTCATGGCACACAGCCTCATCAATGCCATTTTACTGGCCATCTGATACGCCGCCTTCCTCGTCGATTTTTCCATCAATAATGGATATGGTCCGTTCTGTCATCCCGGCAATTGAGTGATCATGGGTGACGATAACAATGGTGGTATTGTTTTCTTTTCCCAGCTGCAGAAGGATTTCTGTCAGGTTCTTTGAATTGGCGCTGTCAAGGCTTCCGGTAGGTTCATCCGCAAGTATAATATCCGGCTTGCCTATAATGGCCCTTGCGACAGCCACACGCTGGCACTCTCCGCCTGATAATTCTGCGGGTTTATGATGTGCCCGGTCCGCGAGGTTAAACCTCTCCAGGAGATTTAACGCCTCTTCCCTGGCGTGGTGACGGGGCACCCGCCGGATAAGGAGGGGCATCATACAGTTTTCCAGGGCACTGAACTCCGGCAGGAGATTATGCAGCTGGAAAATGAAACCAAGGTGATTATTTCTGAAACCGGAAAGTTCCTCCACGGAAAGACCGGAAACATCCCGGTCCAGAATTTGAAGGGATCCCGCCTGAAAGCCGTCAATGCACCCCATAAGGTTCAGGAGAGTAGACTTCCCCGCACCGGAGGGCCCCATAATGGATACGATCTCACCCTTGTTTATAGAAAGTGAAACTCCCTTTAAAACCTGGAGGGCTGCGTGTCCCCTCCCGTAAAACTTTTCAACATTATCTGCTTTGATTATAGTGTTACTCATCAACGTTTCTCCCTACTCATACCTGATGGTTTCAACCGGTTTCTGTCTCGATGCATGCCAGGCGGGGAAAATCGCCGCCACGGTGGAAAGGAAAACCGCGAAAATGGAAATAAAAACAATAAATTCAGGATTAACCACCGTGGGAATGGAATCGATGTAGTAAACAGTTTTCGGCACCAGGGAAACATTCATCCAGTCTCCCAGGTTAAAAAACATATATATTCCGCTTCCTGTGTTATTTATAGTAACTTCAACCCACCGGATAATTGCTTCGAGATTGAGTGAGGCGGCGAGTCCCAGGAGTACGCCGAGAAGGGTCCCCGCAACTCCTATGAGAAAACCTTCAAGTATAAAAATAATCATGATGGAATTCGGCCTTGCCCCCATGGATTTCAGGACACCAATAGCCTTTCGTTTCTCCATCACCACCATTACAAGGGTACCCATTATGGTAAATCCCGCAGATATAATCACCAGGAAAAGAATAATCGTCATAATCAGCTTCTCAAGCTTCAGGGCATAAAACAGGTTTCTGTTCTTCTCTTCTGCGGTTCTTGTGATATATTCAAATCCGATGGCGGACTGAATTCTGCTGGAAACAATATCGAGTTCACTGTAAACATCCTGAACCTTTACGCCAATACCCCGGACAACATCCCCAACTTCATAAAGGCGCTGCGCCTGCTTCAGGTCCATTATAATCAGCTTGGTATCAAAATCGTAATAACCGGTTTTAAAGAAACCGAGAACTTTATAGCGTCCCATACCGGGGGTCATTCCCTCACGGGCTGTCAGACGCCCCTTCGGTACAATTATTTCGATATATTCCCCTCTTTTCACACCGTAATTAATAGCCATTTCAGCACCGATGAAGACACCCCGTTTTTTCGTAAAGTCTTCTTTTCCTTCTTTCAAAAACTTCATGACATCCACGGGAATGCTTTTGGAAGTACCGATGCCGCGAATCATCACGTACCCGATATTTTTTTTATGTCTGAAAAGGGCCTCTCCCTGCACATAGGGATCAACTGCGACTACACCGGGAACTTTTTTCACGGTTTCAGATAGAGCGGGATAATCCCGGATGGCATCACCGCGTGAATGACCGTAAATATTCGAAATCGAGATATGGGAATCAACATCGAGAATTTTATCCTTAATCTGCGACTGGAATCCGTTCATTACGGAGATTACCACTATGAGTATAAAAACTCCAAGGAAAACTATAATTATTGAAAGGAACGTATTAAAAGAAATAAACCCCTGTCCCTTCTTCGATTTCAGATAACGGAAACCTATAAAAAGTTCATAGAGATTCAGAGTAAAACGTTTCATATAAACCTACCATTTGATGCGTACAAGGGTTCTGTTAAACATAAGCCAGCCGTCATCTTTTTTCGGACCGTCGAGGAACTTCACGAACATAACATCCCCACGGAGTCTCTGGACAGGGGATTTTGTTTTTCTGCTTATTTCTATACCGGAAAATGAGACATCAGTCTTAATATATTTATGCCCCGCACTATTACTCCGTACATCCTCCCTGTCAAGTTTTTCAACAGAAATTATGGAAATATCCTTTATGAAGTAGGTTCTAAACATTTCAGCAAATACACGAACCTCCTTAGGATTAACCTCACAGCTGCTGTAGGCGCGGTAATCAAGCTTTTCCGTGGCATTCGCCCATTTATCCAGTATGAAACCCGGCTCTGCGGGTTTCTCCTCTTTCTTGCAGGAAGTCAGAGCAATCATTGTTGAGAGCAATAGCACCGCTGTTGCATAAATTTTATTTCGCATTTTTATTCCTTTCCGATATTTGATAGTATTTAAAAGTTAAATCGACTGAAGAAGTTTGCAGCTGTAATTGATAAATTGAAAACGGAATTTTCAATTTATCAATTACAGCAATCCCAGTTCTTTTTCTCCGAAGACCTGCGCGGAAAACTTCTCTATTTTAGTGGCAGAATCCTTCCAGGCATTCCCGGGAAGCCCCGCCTTGTAACATGTATTATCCAGGAAGGTCTTCAGGTCCCACCCCTGTTCTGTTGCAACCTGGGGAAGAAGGAGCCCCTGGTTATAACCGCGGGAGATAATAATACCGTCACGGCCCACAACGATTTCAGAAACATCCACCACAGGTTCAACGGGAGACAGAATTGAAATTTCAAGATCAATCGACGGGTATTCTTCACTGCGGAGGGGACGAAAACGCGGATCCTTAAAGGCTGCAGATTCTGCCATATCGGTGATGGTTTCGGGAATCGTCTTTACACCCACAATATATCCGATACACCCACGTAGATTTCCATCGGAATGAAGGGTAACAAAACCACCGCACTTTTCCTTGAATATCTCGTCACCGGTATCAATCTCTTCAATCCCTGAATCAATTCCAAGGTGATCAGCAATAGTTTTGCGGGCCAGTTTCAATACCCGCTCCTGCTGGTCTCTGTTAAGCTCAATCATATCCTTCCCCTTATACCGTCCATGCGGTCAAACTGCTGATTATTGTTTCACTATAGCGGCGGAAAGATATCCAACCACCTGGCTCTTATCACCGGCAGTATCCCCTGAGGTTGCATACTTCAGTATTTCCACGGAATCCCCCCCCATTTTTCGTGCCAGCATCATCCCCGTCAGAATGGGCCCTTCCCCGCAGGCCTCCGCTCCCCTGACGGAGAGGGTCTCTTTTATCTCCTCTTCACTGCAGCTTTTCAGGCTTTCGATAAAGAGATTATCGAGACTTTTTGCCGTTTCATAGTTGTGATAATGAGAAAGATCAGTGGAAATTACAATGAGAAATTTTCTCCCGTCTTCGGCTATTACTTTATAGAGATCAGCGGCGAGTTCACGGCAGACTTCAATTTCTACCGAACCGATAATCACAGGAACAAGTGTAAATGAACCGAGGCTTGACTGCAGAAATGGAACCTGCACCTCCAGGGAATGCTCCTGCTGGTGGGCTTCCTTTATGAAGGTAAATTGCCCTCTCCCTTCCAGTTTTTTACCGACCTTATCATCGATGGGGACTTCCCCCAGGGGTGTTTCGTAAATTCCCTCGGGAATTACCGATGCACCATTGAATCGTGCCCTGTGCGAGGGGGCAAGGACAACAACAACATCCGGTTTCATATCCCGAATCATTTTATAGGAGTAGGCCGCAACGGGTCCGGAATAGACATATCCTGCATGGGGCGAAATTACCGCAATGACTTCTCCCTTAAGGTCAGGCAGCTGCGCCCTGTCGATATAGGCCCTGATCATTTCGGAGAGGTCTTCACTGTCTGAAGGATAGAAGGCCCCGGCAACAACGGGTTTTCTGTGCCACATAACCATACCTCCTTTTTATCTTACGATGACGACTCCTCTCTGGGAACAGTCACCTGATCACAAGTTACATCTGTTCTTCGATACGGTCAAAAATCTTTTCCGCTACATCCCGCTTGGATAGTATGGGAAGTTTTATACTGTTTCCATCACGGTTAAATATCACAACAATATTGGTCTCACTGCCAAAACCTGCCCCCTTTCGGGATACATCGTTCAGGCATATCATTTCCAGATTTTTATCCTTCAGTTTTCCCCTGGCATATTCTTCCACATTGGTTGTTTCTGCGGCGAAACCGACTACAAAAAGGTCTTTGTAGACCCCCTCCTGCCGTTTTTTCGCGACGTTTTTTAGAATATCAGGGGTCTTTTTCAGGGTCAGAAGGAGTTCATCCCCCTCTTTTTTTATTTTATTCTCAGATACCCGGCCTGCGGTATAATCTGCCGGAGCCGCGGACATGATAAGAACGGCACCGTCTTCAAGTTCCTTCAGTACCGCATTCAGCATATCTGTCGTTGATTCCACCGATTCAGTGCGAAAGGGTTTTCCCTCCAGAAGACGGTTATCTATAGGTCCGTGAATGAATACGGTTTCTCTGGAGCGGCCACATGCCGCATCGGCAATGGCAACACCCATTTTACCGGTAGAGGGATTGGAGATAAAACGTACCGGATCAAGCCACTCCCTTGTGGGCCCCCCTGTTACAATAACTTTTCTATCCTTTAATGACATCCATGGCCTTCCTGTAAATGGTTTCTACTTCCGCCAGTTTTCCCATTCCTTCATCTCCGCAGGCGACCTCTCCCGTATCCGGATCAACAAAGTGGACACCCCAACCTTTCAGTTTTTCTATATTTTCCTGAACCGGGCGGTGATTGTACATATTGGGATTCATTGCAGGTGCAACAATAACCGGACAGGTAACAGACATGAAGGTTGTACTGAGGAGATCATCGGCGATTCCTCCGGCAAATTTCCCTATTATATTGGCCGTTGCAGGGGCCACCACCATCAGGTCCGCTCCATCCTTCAGGGAGATATGCCCCATTTCCCGACGGTCCTGGGAATATGAGTGTGTATACACTGGATTTCCTGAAAGGGTTTCAAAGGTCAAGGGACTGACCAGGTGAAGGGCATTCTCCGTCAGAACCGTAAATACATCGTCGCCCCCCTTTACAAAGAGACGCGTAAGATCATAGGCCTTATAGGCGGCGATAGATGATGAGACTCCCAGAATTATCTTTTTCATGAACGTTTAAATATCCTTTCCAGGTCATTCCTGGTTATTCGATGCACAAAGGGCCTTCCGTGGGGGCAGCGCAATTCATGCCCCCCGTGGAAAACCCCCCTGGCTATGCGCTGCATGTCATCTGAACTGAGGGAATCACCGGCCCGTTTTGCCAGATGGCAGGCAGCCGATGCGGCAATTGCCCTGCGCATATCAGTCGTGTCCTGTTCTGCCTGCAGCTCTTCGATGAATCCCCGGATAAAGCCCCTGATATCAAGTTTTCCGGATTTCACCGGAACGGCGCGTACCGTTATGCTATTATCAGAAAAATCCTCTATGTCAAATCCAATTTCAGAAAAGATGGATAAATTGTCCAGTACCAGCTGATAGTCTCCAGGGGGAAGTTCAAGCATTTCAGGAACCAGGAGTTCCTGTTTTTCCATATCGATATCACGTGACATCAGTTCATCATAGAGAAAGCGCTCATGGGCGGCGTGAAAATCAATGAAATAGAGACTCCCCTCCCGTTCAACCATGATGTAGGTATCAAATACGGCGCCGACGACTCCCTCACTGCGGGACTTAACCTCACTGTAAAAATTCTGCAGGTCCCGCATCCCCGGAAGGGCCCCGTCTTCTTCCTCTTCTGTCACAGGTGATTCACCCTTAGGGGCCACCGGTGCGTTATCTTCCTGCACTGTGGATACTTTAGCAGGGGTTTCATACCGGTACTGGTGACTCTGCTCTGACTGTTTATATACTTCCGCAGGCCCCGGTATCACAGTAGAGACATCGGAGGCTGCTGCCTCTCCTTCTTCCCCCCTGAAAAGATCTTCACGTATTGTATGGTCACGGTCAAGTGCCTTCGAAGCCAGGTTGATAATCAGGCTGTCGATATAACGCTGATCGAAGAGTTTCACCTCCCGCTTTGCGGGGTGAATATTCACGTCGATGAGGTTCGGCTCTATTTCAAGATAGATTACAGCCATGGGATATTTCCCCCTGGGGGCCACCGCCTCGTATGCCCTTGTCAGAAGAAATCCTAAATACTTGTACTCTATGGCTCGGCCATTGATAAAAAGCAGCTGAGATGCCCGCGTACCCTTCAGGTAATGGGGACGGGAAAGAAAACCGGAGACAGTCACCTTCAGGTCACTGATGGATTCGTAATAACAGTGCTCCATGATGTCCCTGCCGTAGACCTGCCGGATCCGTTCCTCCAGTTCGCCGGTCCCCTGGAGCATCAGGGACTGTTTTCCATCCGCTTCAAGGCGAAAGGTGATATGCGGATTCGCCAGGGAAGCCTTAAGAACCGCATCCCGGATATACTTCATCTCCGTCCGCTGTGGCTTGAGAAATTTTTTCCGCGCCGGGACATTATAGAACAGGTTCTCCACGATTACCGTGGTGCCCGAGGGTCCCGCGAAGGCTCCGCTTTTCAGGGAACCGTTGCGGATGTCGAGTCTTCCCCCCTCGTCATCCTCTGGCCTCCTGGTGAGGAGACTCATATCGGAAATAGAGGAAATGCTTGAAAGGGCCTCACCGCGAAAACCGTAGGAGTCGATTTCCTCTATATCGTGTACGTCTCTGATTTTGCTCGTAGCGTGTTCAGTCACCGTAAGAAGGATATCATCGGGGTGGATACCTGCACCGTCATCGGTGACGCTGATCCGTTTCATCCCGCCTTCGAGAACCTGTACCTCGATACGGGTTGCCCCGGCATCGATGCTGTTCTCCATCAGTTCCTTGACGACGGAGAATGGCCCCTCCACCACTTCACCGGCGGAGATTTTATTTTTGACGACCTCTGAGAGGACCTGTATTCTTTTCATAGACACTGCCGTTTATTTTTTAAGGGCTTCGACTATTTTCGGCAGGGTGCTTCCGGCGGGACCCTCGACGAAAATATCGGTGATCTCGCGGGTGAGACCTGTTTTTTCCACATTGCATTCGATTATGACGGCACCCCGTTCCTTTGCCTCGAAGGGAATTGATGCCGCGGGATACACCAGGGCGCTGGTTCCAACAACGATTACCGCATCGGCATACTGCGAGAGGTTATGGCTCTCCACCAGGGCCTCACGGGGAATCATCTCACCAAAGAAAATTACAGAAGGCTTTAGTACCTGGTTGCATTTGCCACAGCGGGGGACGTCACGCCTGGAGAGGTCATAGTCGCTTATTCCAAAATGGCTGCTGCACTTCCGGCACTCCAGGCGGCTGGCATTTCCGTGATACTCGATAACCTTCCTGCTTCCCCCTTTCTGATGAAGGTTATCAATATTCTGCGTAATAACTGCCTTCAGAAATCCCATCCCCTCCATGTCAGCCAGTGCCCGGTGAGCGGGATTCGGTTCTGCGCTTTCGGTCAATTCCACCATTTCAAAAATCATCTCCCAGGTCTTCTCGGGGTGACGGTTAAAGGTTTCAATGGAGGCATAGATGGCTGGATCATACTTCTCCCAGAGCCCCCCGGCGCTGCGAAAATCCGGAATGCCGCTTTCAACGGAGATACCGGCTCCGGTGAGGGATATCAGGCTTTGGGACTTCTTAATTGCCTCTGCGGCGAGGAGTATTGCATCTTCCATAATCTTACCCGTTCTTTAGATTAAAATAGTTTGATGTACCGGGAAAAAGCCTGTCAAGAAAAAAAGAACCGACTGTTTCCCCATCTTTGAGTTATCCCGTCCCCCGCCCCCCCGGCGGCCAAATGCAGCATACAATCCCCTCATTTCCCGGCATTTTATCCCTATCAAGAGGAATGTACCCTGAAAGATATCCCCGAAGAAAAAATAAAAATTTGACTCACCGCAAATTAAGTGTTATGCTGTTACATAACATAAGGTCCCGTAAACATATTTTCCAGACCGATGCCTATCAATCATCTTAACATTTTTTATATAGCTTCCCTGTTTTAACATTTCCGTCAGCACATTTTATTAACAAGGATATACTAAAAAGGAGAGTAACATGAAAAAGTACAGAATTTTCTTAATGCTTTTGACCGTCACGGTAGCTTTTTCCATGGCTTTATCAGGATGTAAACAGTGCAGCAGTGATCCGAAAAAGGCTGAAGATCCCGCAACAGAGGAAAAGGCCAAGACTGATGCTGATAAAAAAGATGAGGCTAATGCTGACAAGGACCATCCGGAAGAAAACAAATAAAGCTGTATTTTAAGTGCAGCTGATTCAAGGGGACCACCCTGATACGTCAATAGATATGTGTCAGGGTGGCATTATTCCTGAATACTATTCATAACAGATGGCAACCTATGCACAAAATATCAAATAAAACTGCTATTCTACTGCTATCCTTATATATCCTCTGCTTAGATTGTACAAAAAAAAACAGTGAATCATTACCCGACATTCCCAATGTAGTAACGAAAGATATTCAAAAAGGTATTGAAAAATACATTGATGATGAATCAAAAAAGGGAGACGGGTATTACAGGTTTAAATCCGGCAACAGGAACTATTCATTTAAACTTGTCCGCATCCACACTGAATACCTTGCAAATCTTGGCCCGCGCTCACACTTTGCCTGTGTAGACCTTGTTGATACAAAAGGCGATGTATATGATGTTGATTTTTTTCTTTCCGGTGATCCTGGCGATATGGAAGTAACCGAAACGACACTTCACAAGCTGAATGGCAGCCCTTTTTATTTCTGGAAACAGCAGGAGGATAAAACATGGAAACGGATTCCAATTGAAAATGCATCAAAAGCACTTAAAGGTATAATTAATGATAAAGACAGTTTTGAATTTAAATATTATGCAAAAATACCAGAAATAAAAACCAGGGCCAAGATATGGATACCCATCGCCACCAGTGACAAATTTCAGGAAATCACTGTAAAGGAAATAAAAATACCGGGAAAACAACGGGAACTTAAAGACAAAAAACACGGCAACAGAATTATATACGCAGAACTCGGCCCGAAAGAAAGCAACAAAACTATTATAATTCGTTATGACGTGAAAAGGAAGGAAAAGGCAGCTTATGCTTCCCTCAATGACGAGCCTTCCAAATATCTGCGGGCTGACAGACTTGTACCGATATATGATAAATTTAAAATCATTGCAAAAAAAATAATTAAAGGAAAAAAAAGTGACCTTGTTCGGGCACGGGCAATCTATGATCATGTTATCGATCGAATGAGCTATATTAAAGTCGATGATAAATACGGCAGGGGAGATGCCATTTATGCCTGTGATGTGGGTACCGGTAACTGTACAGACTATCATTCTTATTTTATTTCACTGAGCAGATCTGTGGGTATACCTGCCCGTTTTGCAATTGGTGCCGCAATACCCTCTTCGAGGAATGAAGGCGGCATTTCAGGTTATCACTGCTGGGTGGAATTTCATACGGAGGGTAAGTGGTGGCCCATTGACATTTCCGAGGCAGATAAATATTCCAGCCTCTCCACATACTATTTCGGCCATCACCCTGCAAACCGTATTGAATTGAGCCGTGGTCGTGACCTTGTAGTAGATCCGGCACCTGAGTCAGGGACTATTAATTTTCTTGCGTATCCCGTACTGGAAATTGACGGTAAGCCGGTGAAGATCAAACCGAAATTTTCCTTTGAGCGGTCATAATTCAATAACTTCAAATTTCGGTCCGGTTGCTGTAGTGCAAACACTGCAGTATAACAACCGGACCGTATAAATATCTTTTCATGTTTCGTCTGCTAATAATACTCAGCGATAAAGATGCCGCCGGCAAAGGATTCAACATTGACAATTCACATTATCGATGCTATAATAAATCATATTTCATCCTGAGTTTCATTTAATGGAATATTAAATCAAAACAGCTCAGTTATTTTCGATTCACTTAAATTTATTTTTCAGGCTTTGTTATCCGATTTATCCAAGAGAAAGCATTATGCCATGGAAACAAAAATCGATATTTATTCTAAATAAACCTGCAGTAAAAGTTACTCTGGTCTATGCTCTTTTTTCCACTCTATGGATACTCTTTTCAGACTGGTTCATACTCACACTTTTTAAAGATCCCCTAATAATAACCCGCCTGCAGACGATTAAAGGAGGATTATTTATATCAGTCTCCGCATGCCTTATTTTCTTTCTGCTCAAAAGTGAAATACGAAAGTACAGGTATTCTGAAGAAAGATACCGCCGTGTGATAAAATCACTGGACCGGGAATACTTCATTTACTCCCATAAGATTGATGGAGTTTTCACTTATGTCAGTCCGTCAATTATGAATATTCTCGGTTATACGGCGGAGGAATTCCTGAAACATTTCACAGAATATATGACAGACAGCCCTAAAAATGAGAAGGTTCACTATTATACAGAATTGAGCATCAGGGGCGAAAAACAATCCTCTTATCAGATTGAAGTTTTCCATAAAAATGGTGAAACGAGGTTCCTTGAAGTTACGGAGAGCCCCGTCTTCGATGAGAATCATATAGTCGTTGCTGTCGAGGGTATTGCCCGGGACATTACAGAACGAAAAGAGGCGGAAGAAAAGCTTAAAGCAAGTGAAGAACGTTTCAACTCATTTATGGACAATGCTCCGATAATGGCATACATCAAAGATCAGGACTTGAATCACATATATCTAAACAGCCACGTACAGGAATTACTTGATAAGCTTGGGCAAAATATGTCTCCTTCCAATGCAGAGACCTTATTTAACAAAGAAATATCCCGAAAGCTGGAAATTTTAGACAGAAAAATTTTATCAGGAGAGTCAGTTTTTGAAAAAATTGAATATCAAACAAGCAGGCTGGGGTCTCAGGACGCCTGGTACAGAGACATAAAATTTCCGCTAAAACTTCCCGACGGAAAAAGACTGGTCGGAGGTTTTTCAATTGATATAACTGAAAACAAAAAAGCGGAAAAGGAATTATTTGAAAGCCAGTTAAAATACAGAACGCTTTTCGATTCTTCTGCAGATGCGATATTTATCATTGAGTATCCGGATGGGGCAATAGTCGACTGCAATAATAAAACATTGGAGATGTTCAGATGCAGCGCTGAAGAAATTATTGGCAAATCATCTGCGGAGCTATCGTCTCCCAGGCAGGCAGATGACGGAGACTCGGCAAAACGTATCCGGGAAATTATTTTCGATTTGCCGGTACAACGGACCATACGATTCGAATGGCTCCACAGGCGGTTTGACGGCGAGATT
Source organism: uncultured Spirochaetota bacterium (assembly GCA_942491575.1). GTDB lineage: Bacteria > Spirochaetota > UBA4802 > UBA4802 > UBA5550 > CAZHNW01. The sequence goes on along the minus strand of CALOBT010000031.1, from coordinate 1,976,929 downwards.
TTTGATGCTGAAGTAAGTGTAACTCTCGTAGAAATCAAATCAGAAAAGTTTATCCAGGCCAACATTCGGGACATCACTGAAAGGAAAAGACTGGATAGCGAACTCCGCTATGAACGTGATTTCAACAAACTTCTTATCAATGCCTTTCCAGCTTTTCTCGTTATCATTAATGCCCAGGGCAAAACTAAAATGATGAATCAATCCATGCTGGATACCCTGGGCTACAGCGAAGAGGAAATTGTTGATACAGATTACCTCACAAGCTTTATCCCCGAGAAAGACCGGACACTACTGAGGGATGTTTTCAATGAAATCATTGAAAATAAAAGCTCAACCATTAATGAGAACAGAGTGATTGCCAAAGATGGTACCACATACCTTGTGGAATGGCACGGCCGCCCCATATATAAAAGCAACGGAGAGTTCGATTTTTTCTTTGGAGTAGGGATTGATATCACCGAAAGAAAACGCCTGGACCAGGAATTTCGTCTTTATCAGTATTCGGTTGAACACAGCGCTGATCCCTTTTTCCTGATTCAGAGTGATGGACGGATTTCGTATGCCAATAAGGCAGCATACAATTCCCTCGGCTATCCCCCTGAAGCTCTGACTTACATGCGGGTTAGTGATTTCGATCTTGATTTTCCGATAGAATCCTGGCCAGACTTTTGGCAGCGATTAAAAACAGAGGGTTCTCTTCTTTTTCAAAGCCATCATCGTACTCTAAAAGGCGATGTTTTCCCTGTAGAAATCACAGTGAATCATCTGGAATTTGAAGGAGAGGAACACGCTTTTGCATATGCAAAGGACATAAGAAATCGGTTAGCTGCTGAAGCTGAGAGAAAGATTCTGGAGGATGAACTGGCCCAGGCCCGAAAAATGGAGGCCATCGGCACCCTTGCGGGAGGAATTGCCCATGACTTCAATAATATTCTCTCAGCTATATTCGGATACGCTGATCTTGCAAAAAGGCACATTGACAAAAAGAAAAGGCTGGAAGGTTATCTGGATGAGGTTATCAGTGGTGCCAATAGAGCACGGGAACTTGTCAAACAAATACTGACCTTCAGTAGAAAGGCTCAACATGAAAAGCACCCTGTCCAGATTTCACTGATAGTGAAAGAGGCTTTAAAGCTGCTCCGTTCTTCCATCCCCACAACCATTGAGATTAAACAAAATATAATTTCAAATAATATAACCAATGCTGACTCTACCCAGATCCATCAGATAATCATGAACCTGTGCACCAACGCCTACTATGCAATGCGCGAAACCGGCGGAATACTTGGTGTGTCATTAACGGAGGTGGAGATAGCTGAAACCGATATGATTCCCGGTATTGAAATCAAACCAGGAGAATATCTCAAACTTGAGATAAGTGATACCGGTATAGGCATGAACAAAGAGACACGGGAGAAAATTTTTGAGCCCTATTATACCACCAGTGAAAAAGGAGAAGGAACCGGTCTTGGCCTCGCAGTAGTCCATGGCATTGTGGAAAGCCACAATGGTTTTATTCATGTTTACAGTGAACCTGACCAGGGAACAAAATTTCATGTGTATCTTCCCATATTAAAACAAAAAGTTGACATACGAAAAAAAGAAAAAGTTGAGGAACCGACAAGGGGCGGCAGTGAACACATAATGTTTGTAGATGATGAAGAGAAAATTCTGGAAATAGCAGAAGAGACTTTATCCGGATACGGCTACCAGGTAACTATATTTCAAAACAGTACCCAGGCCTTAAATAATTTCATGGAAAATCCTCATCATTTTGACATGGTCATCACAGACATGACCATGCCCTCCATGACCGGCGCCGAACTGGCTCAAAAAATTATGGAAACCAGGCGAGATATCCCGGTTATCATCTGTACCGGCCACAGCGAGTTGATCAACCGAGAAAAGGCAATTAACATGGGTATTGCAGAATATATCGAAAAACCTCTGGTAATGAAGGAAGTACTCAGAACGATAAGAAAAGTCTTTGACAGCAGGACCATTCCAGACCCGGCAGATTAAATCATGAGACTTGATGCTGCATATTACCCTTTTTTTATTGACAGCATCCCCCCCTCCTGATGTTTAACTTGAATAATAAACTCAAATCGATTAATCTATTATTAACATATAACAGGAGACTATCATGAAAGTTCGCTTTGCCCCGAGTCCCACGGGATTTCTGCACATCGGAAACGCCCGAACCGCCGTCGTAAATTATATTATGGCCAAAAAACATGGCGCCGGCTATGTCCTGCGCATCGAGGATACTGACCGGGAACGGAGCACCCTTGAATCGGAAGAATCAATTCTCAAGGACCTTAAGTGGCTCGGCATTGAATGGAGCGAAGGCCCCGATATCGGCGGTGACAGCGGCCCCTACCGCCAGTCCGAACGCTTCGATATCTACCAGAAGTATACCGACAAGCTCCTTGCGGAGGGGAAGGCATACCGATGCTACTGCACGAAGGAAGAACTTGAGGAATCCCGAAAGGACGAAGAAGGAAAAGTTGTTTCCTACACCTACAACGGCCACTGCCGAAATCTCTCCGAAGAAGAGAAGAAGCAATTCGAGGAGGAAGGAAGAAAGTCCACCGTAAGATTTCTTGTGCCTGACAATGAAACCGTCGTGGTCAGGGACCACCTGAAGGGAGACAGGGAATTCAACACTGACAATATAGGTGGTGATTTCATTATTGTCCGCTCTGACGGTGTCCCCATTTATAATTATATTGTGAGTATCGACGACACCCTCATGGGTGTGTCACATGTCATAAGGGGGGAAGATCATTTCTCCAACACCCCGAAGCAGATTCTGATAGCCAGGGCACTGGGGCTTCCCGAATCTGAATATGCACACCAGCCCCTCATTATGGGGGAAGACAAGAAGAAGCTCTCGAAGCGCCATGGCATCACCTCCGTTGATCTCTACAAAAAGGAAGGTTATCTTCCAGAGGCACTGGTAAATTACCTGGCCCTTCTCGGATGGGCAACTGATTCCGGAGAGGAAATTCTCACCCTCGATGAACTCGTGGAAGAATTCGACCTGGACAAACTTGGAAACAGCTCAGCAATATTTGACTTCAAGAAACTCCGATGGATGAACGGTCAATATATCAACAGGTACGATATCAGCAAACTGACGGACCTCTTCATTCCCTATATCGAAGAGGCGGGATATGACACCTCTGCTGTTGACCGCCAGAAGCTGGAAGCGATAATAGAACTCCTCCGGGGAAGCTGCGAGATTCTCTCCGATATCAGCGACCTCATCAGCATATTCCTTGAAGAGGTCCCGGAGCCGGACGAAACCGCGGACAATCGTCTGAAAAGCGAGGCGGCCCCGGAGATAATCAATGCCGCAATGGAGCTCTTCGAAAACGACCTTACGAAAGCGAACTTTGCTGAAAAATTCATCGATGCCCTCAATGAAAAAACAACCGCAAAGGGAAAGCCCTTCTTTATGACCTCAAGGGCCATGGTGACGATGAAGCAGAAGGGCCCGGACATCAAGCTGGCCCTTCCCCTCATAGGGTATGAAACCGTTAAGAAGAGAATTCAATTCTGCAGGGATCGTTATTGTTAAGATTTTTAGCGCTTCACGGGATTATTTATTTGTTTTAGTAAAACGTGACTTCAAAGAAAGGTATATTAGAAAGGGCGCCGGGAGGCGTCCTTTTGGGTTTTCAGACATCAATTTCTTTCCCGCATTGATTACATTTATAATAATAAAAATATGCAAAACCACCACAATATCCACACGAATAATCTTTTCTTTTAAGTTTGATAAATTCTTCCACCCCAATTGATTTTATTCTTTCCATATTTTCTGGAATTTCATGTCTGTATTTAAATCTATTATCATCTTCATGTGATTTAATCAATTTGTCATTAATAATATCACAGGGAAAACAATTACAAAAACCACAATAATTTATTTTTATTTTCTCATAGCAACATTTTCTTATTTTACAACTCCATTTACTTTTTCTTTTTTGTTTTCTATTTTCCGAAGAGCAGCCATAGCATGACTTCTTGAATGAAGGACATGCTGCACAAAAAACCCCACAAGGAGCCAATTCATTGCTTCTATCTTCCATAATTTGCCTTTTTAATTTACCGCTTAACTTTCATTTATCCAAAACTATTTCATAAAATCCAGATACAGATAATATCAGTTTGGCATTGATTCAAGCATAAAAATACTTTAAGGGAGCACTCAAATTGCCTTTAAGAATAGCTTCAATAATCTTTCGAAAAAACACACTTTTCTTTTGATTGGAGATGTTTAGCCTCAAATAAATCGGAGTTTTCCCTCATTAAAATTTTAGAGACAATCACTCCGCTTCCAATGCTTTATTTTTAGTTATCCTGTTTTGTCTGGCAACCGAAATTTTTATTTTCCTCTCGTTCAAAACTTTTCTATCTCTACCAAAAAATACATCTGAAGGTCTGAGATACAGAATCCCGGCATGCAGTCTCTGGTAATTATATTCATACTGATAATCATTCAAAATTCTACATGCTTCGTCATGAGTTACTGGGGTATACTTTCTGATAGCTTCTGTTTTCACAGTTCCATTCATTCTCTCAATCTTTCCATTTGTCTGTGGATGATTTCTTCTTGTATGAACAGGTTGCAAATCAATCTCACTGAGCATACCTTTAAAGTCTTTTGAAATAAATTGAGTTCCATTATCCATTATTAACATTGGTTCTCGTTCAGGATAACGTTCTCTTGTTTCCTGAATAAACAGAGAAACTGAAAATTCAGTCATATCAGTCATGAGTTCCCAGTTCAGTAAAAATCTTGAATATCCATCAAGCATCATTATCAGATAATAAAATACACCTCTTATTTTAATATAGGCGATATCTGTATGCCAATGATGGTGAATATATAAAGGCTTGTTTTTATATTCTTTATCAGCTTTATCTCCAGAAATGCCCATAGAAAGCATATTTAGGCTCTTCAATAGCCTATATACAGTTATTTCAGGTATAGACGCAATGTTTTGGTCTACCATCATCCATGTAAGCTTTCTATATCCATCTTCAGGATTGTCAAACCGGAAGTTTTTTACTGCTTCAATTTCTTCAGGTAATAAGGTCTTATAATTTTTTCTCCTCTTTGGGCGTTCTTTTTTTACAGATTTATCATTGTTGAACCATCCATAGTAAGTAGATGGTGATATACCATAAAGACTTAGCAATTTTTCAACAGGATACCCAGTCCTTCTTTTCTGAATCATTAGATCATTAACAATGATTTCTCTCTTCTCTGGCGGCACTTGATGATTGCTTTTTATTCCGAAAGATTTTTTTTTAGATCTATGTTCTCGGAAACAACTTCAGCTATAACTTCCTTCATTCTTTTATTCTCTTCTGATAGGTTCTCTATTTGCTTCTTCTGTTTTGTTTCTGGCCTGCCTGGTTTTGACTTATTGAAACCATCAAGTGCAGATTCAAGAAATATCTTTTGCCAGTTATAGAAATTGGCTGTACTGATGTCGTATTTCTTACAGGCTTCTGAAACAGTTATTTCAGTTGCGAGGACTTCCTTTACGATCCTAAACTTTTCTTCTGATGAGTATCTTTTCTTCTTTGACATTATTTTCTCCTTGTTATAGATAATATTTCAAAGGAGTTTTTGTCTAAAAGTTTTTTAAGAAAAATCTCCGAGTTTCATTGAGGCGCGACAGAGAAAATAAAATGATGTATATCCCTCTAATTAAAAATCTTTCGAAAATCAGTATAAATATTCTTTAAAAAGTATAAAATTCCTGTTACACTATATAAATACCGGTTAAAGAAAAAATGAGAGTTTTCTATTATGGCTGCAGACAATGATTTCATAGATAAAATAATTGCCCAGAGCGGTGGCTTCGGTACAATAATTAAAGAGCTTATCGCAGATACTCCAAGATTACTCCTGAATCTGCCGGTTATTGGAAGGTCACGTAAAATTTCCCGTCAACTGGAGAATGAACCATTTTCCACTTTATACAAATTTGAAAGAACCCTGGCAAACAAACTCCATCCCTTCCTCTATAAAAACAATCTGAACTACCTGACGAATGGCAGAATTGAAAAACATTTCAGCCGCAAATTCAACGACTACCAGGAACTGCTGCATCCCTCCCTCGATCAGATGAAGGGAAATTCCTTTGATGCGAAACTGAAAACCATGTCTACCCTGAAACGGCTCATTACTGCAATGGCCGATAAGGAAGGCCATTTCATGGTTATCAAGTTTTATGATTTCATTTTAAATGGCATCAACAGGGATATCTCGCAGTTGCTTCGTTCAATTGAGTTCAAATTAAATTTCCTGAAACCCCGTTTAACCGGGGATATCGATACCGATTTGAATGCGGTCAGGTCTAAATATCAGGAATTTAAAAATATTGCAGGAGACAGTGATTCAGAACTCCTTCTCGAACGAATGAAGTGGGATCCCCTCCTTTCTAAATATGCCAATGCAATTGAGAGTGAAGAGGAAGGAAAGGAAACTGGAGCCGGTAAAAGCAATAAAATTATCAGCTATGCGGCACAGCTGAAGGAGAGATACCTTGATTCCCTTGCAAATGATGACAGTGAAGGAATGGAAAAAATAATAGAGGCTGTCAGGAAATCCAACAATAATCGCTACGATGAAATCAGATCCTCTTCTATTTTAAAAGATATTTTTAACGCATGGTTTGATATGGATTCGATGGAAGAGGAAAAAAAAGAAGAACTTCGAAAAATATATTACCGGCATTACCCCGGAGAGAAACCCCAGGTCAGAGTAGAAGAAGTGCCGATGGAGGAATCACTGGATGTAGAGTTTGCTGATGACGGAGCCCCGGGAGAAGAAGTCACTGAAGCTGGGGGAATTACTGCAGAAATCATGGTTGAAGAACTCCTTGATGAAGAATTCGAAACGACTGAAGAGGAACCTGGAGACTTCACAGACTTTGAATTGTCCGAGGAGGAACTCGCTCCTGCCTCTGAGGGATTTGAAATAGCCCCAGGTAAGGAAACACCGGAGAATCAGAGTTTCGAAATAAAGGAAGCTGAAACAGGGGAAGATTTCTCTTTTGCAATTGAAGATTCTGAAGACAGGAAAGAAACAGCCTTCGAAATCGAAGAGACCGGGGGCACCCGGGAACTCAAGGAATTTGAAATATCAGATGAATCATCCCCTGATTCTGCAGTTTTAACAGGTGAGCCCACTGATGATACAGTTTTTTTTGATCAGTTTGAAAAAAAGATAACAGATAAGAACAGAATGGCCAGGGAAGAAATCGATGCATTTGATCCATCGTCACTCCCTCAGGATACAATTTTTGAAATCCTGAACAGTGATATACTTCAATCTGTAAAGAAAGATCTCCTCTCTTCACTGAACAACCTGGGAAACGACGTTGACCTTTTTATCAAAATCATACGCTACCTTGAAAATGGACCATTCCTGGAAATGACACTCCTTGAAAAAGTCCGTCTCGTGGATCACTTCATTGAAAAGTTCAAAGAGGATACGGCTCTGACAGAAAAGCTGATACAGTATCGAGATTCCATGACTAATAGAAACTCTCTTCTCAACGAGGTCTTCGAGACTCTGAGGAAAATTGAAAGTGAAAGTACTGACCCGCAAAGCACCGTAACGAATCAGCTCATATATCTCAGGGAATTGCTCGCCAATGAAGAGTATTCTCCCGTTTGGAGAACCATTCAAAATATATATGACAACACCCTTCTGAAGAAAAATAATTCCCCGTTAACACTGCTTGAGAAAACCGAATCAGAATTTCCGGGCAGCCGTGTTGAACTGCTCAGCCATATCAACAATTCAAAATTATTCCCCGCAATGGCAGAAAACATCGAAGAACTACTGCAGTCGGATTCATTGAGCAAAATTCATGACCGTTTTACAAGAAGTTCCCAGGGAAAACCGGATTCGATTGAAGAAACGATACGACAGGTTATGAAAGAAGACATCAACCTTAATTCCTGGATGGAAAATTTCAAAAAAACTGAAACGAATAATCCGGAAGATAAACCTGAAATTTCAATCTCACCGGAAAACATTAAAAGACAGATTACCGCAATGCTTAATGATGGTGACTTGACAGACGATTCAAGCATACAACAATTTCAGGAAATTGCCAATAAACTGGTTCAGAACGAAACTGAAAGTACACTCCCCTTCCTATTTAAAATAATGGCCAGCGAAAACAGCACTGATATATCCAGGAATTTACTGCTTGATTCCCTTGAGAGAAATGGTTCCGATGCAGTAAAAGAGGCAGCATCACTCATCAGGACCCTTGAAGGGAATGCCAATCATCCTGATTATGAAAATCTCATATCGAATTTCCAGAAAAAAAGCGGTTTTCAAATGCAGCCGGAATCCATTGAAGATATTAGAAAATTCAGCACTCATCTTGAAAAAAATCAACAGGCATCATCAGAAATTCTCCGCAACCTCAGAGAAAACCCTGATAACCATGAATCCGTATTAAATGGCATTTTGGCAAATTCGGAGTATCCATCACCTGTGAAAAAAAGCATCAAAGCCATGTCAGATGAAATCCAGTCAGGCAATCTGGATGGTGCCATAATTTCCATAACCGGATCAGCCAGTCCCATGGAATTGAAAATTGAACTCCTCAACACTCTCAAGATGCTTGCGATCAACAAGGATCTTGTTCCCGATGATCCTTCAAATCCAGTCATAAAAAAAATCGACAATAAAATATCCTTTTACCGGAAGATCATGCATGGCAAATTTGAAAAACCTGCCACCCAAAGAAAAAAGTCTGGTGATAAAAGAACAGAGCCTGAAACTGAATCAAAAACAAAAAAAAGCAAGGAACAGGAGCCTGATCAGGATTCTCCGACTACACCTGAAGAAAAAATTCTCAGCTCTACCCTGGGAATAGTTAAATCCTTCAATGATAACATTGAAGCCCTCAAACCGGTTCTGCATATCCTTAAGGCAATTAATCCGGGAGAAAAAGGCGATGCAGTGCATAATGAAATCGTCAGGATAGAAAAACAGCATGACAGGCTTGTCGAAGCAACAATATCAATGATAGAAGAAGGTACCTTAAACAAAGAACTGCTGGCGGAACTACAGAAGGTACCCCCCCGCCTTCAATATCATTGGAGCCGCCAACTTCAGGATCAGCGGGGAGTTAAAAAGATCGAAGATGTCTTTTCAGTTTTTCTGAAGGACAAGAGACTCCCCGATGAATTAAACCGCCTCATCAGGGTGATCTACAGCAATAATCAGAATAATTTTCTGAAGGATGCGATAGAAAAAGAGAAAAAGCTGCTTCAGGAAGTTTCATCAAATTTTGATGCAGATGGACTGAAAAAATTAAAAATGAAAACCAGAAACCGGCAGGACAAAGACAAAATTACCCTTTTCAGAGATCTGCTGAAACTGACGGAAGGGACAGTAAATATTTCCTCGATACAAAAAGAAGAAACCAGTAAAAATATCGACGGAAAAACTGAATCGATAGAGGAACCTGCAGCCGAAACGGATACCCATAATGGGAAACCTGCAGCAACCCCGGATAAAAAAACAAGTGATGTAATCCTTTTGCAAATGCAGGGGTACCTCTCTTCTGACAGCAGTAAGAGCGATAAAGTCAGAAAAGAATCAGAAAAATATATTGAAGGCCTGAATGATTTCTTCCAAAAGGCTGCCGAGGGTGATGATAATGCCTATGGAATCATATACCAGCATCGCCAGGAGGTAATCCCCTTCTTTTCACATATTATCAGGAACAAACAGGGGAATCTTTTCCCTAAATCAAGAGCTGTTCTTAAAGAATGTCTGAAGAAGGGAATAATCAAAAAAGAGGACCTCCAGGCATAATCAATGCCCCATAATTAATTATTCTTGAAATATTCTGCAGTAGTAAATATATGTTTTTAAGGAATCAACAGATATAGTTCCTTACAAATTCATTAGAGAGTAAAAACCTATGCCCATCAGCGGAGAATGGACACTCCTGGAAAAAATCAGCCGCCAGATTCGAAATAACAGCGACGGCGGGCACAAGAACCTGATGCAGGGGATAGGAGATGATTGTGCCGTAATCGAGACCTCTCCTGGAAAATACTGTTATATAACCACAGATATAAGTATAGAAAATGTTCATTTTCGACGCGACCTGTCCCCGGCAGGAGAGATCGGATACAAGTCAATGATCAGCAATATTTCCGACATCTGCGCCATGGGTGGTGAAAGTAAATTCGCCTTTATAGCACTTGGAATCCCGCTGGAACTGGATGATAAATATATTGAAGATCTATATACGGGTTTTCTGGAAGCCACTGCCGCGGGGGGTGTAACGATCTCAGGGGGCGATATTTCTAAATCGAAAGAGTTAACCATCAGTATTACACTATACGGAGAGTCATTCCCAGGATTCTTACCGGTCTACCGAAGGGGCGCCGGCGCAGGTGATACAATATATTGTACCGGAAACCTGGGGGCTTCCCGTAGCGGTCTTGAACTTCTCCTTTCAGATAAAACTTCCGGTCAGTCTTTTGAAAGCAGTCTTATCAAAAGACACTGCCATCCCCCCTGCAGACAGCCTGTTGTAGAGGCCATCCTGGAGACATATCAGCCAACTGCCATGATAGATATTTCCGACGGATTCCTGGCTGACCTGGGTCATATATGCAGTGCTGGAAGTATCGGCGCCGACATAGATTTTTCTCTCCTCCCTGAATTCCCTGGGGTCAGGGAATATGCTTTACATGGGAACCATAACCTGAAAGAATTGCTCCTCCAAAGCGGAGAAGAATATGAATTGATATTTACATCTTCCTCGATGAAGGGATCATCTGTCATTAATGGGATTCCCGTCACACCCGTTGGAATTATTACCGAAAAGGATATCCTGATAACCGAAAACGGTAAAAGTGAGATAATTATTCCCAATGGTTTCGACCATTTTATTTAATGAGGCATATAATGAAACGTATAACAATAATAATTTTTCTATTCATTTTGATAACATCCTGCTCCGGAAAAACTCCCACAGCCATTCCACAGGGAACCTGGGAATACCGGCTCCTTATGAATGGCGTAGAGATCGGAACTGCTTCAGTTGCCAACACTCAAAAGCATAATCTTTTTATTTCTACGGTTCAGATGGATATGATCCTGGGTAAAATAAAAAATTCGACTCGTCAGGTAATCACTGAAACAGCCGAATTCAAACCGGTAAAACTTGAAATATTTAATACAGTCATAAACGGTACTGACCGCCAGGAGATAAATACGGTAGCCGAAATCAAGGGAGATAAAATAATCCTCACTGCAGGGGAAACCTCTTCGGAAATAAAAATAGGCAAACCCTTTATTCTAGATGGTAACTTTTTCATGAATCACTTTATTCAAAAAAAATTCAAAAAGGGGACCGAAATTTCAGCCCTGCTCTATGATCCCTCTTTCGAAACGGAAGAACCAATCAATGTAAAAATGACTGTGAAGGGCTACGATACCATCACGCTAAACGGCAGGCCTAAACGCCTGATTCATCTCGTACAGAGAATTGAAAATTCAAAAAATATCGATATCTATATTGATGAAAATGGTATCGCACAGAAGGCCATCATTCTTATGCTGAATAACAGAATAGAATTAATTATAAAAAACTGAAACTGCGCAGTAATAGATGCTGCCTTTTCATTTCCCTCAGGTGAACAAGTAAATCATATGGAAAAATTATTATCCCGGCGAATAAGGCCTTACATCCTTTTATCAGTTATTTTTTTCTCCTGTATTATATCTGCATCAGCCCTTGATCCCGGTTTATATTCAGTGCCCCTGAAAAACTTCCACGCTATAGTCTACTATGAGAATAATTCATTTTACACTATCAGGGTTTCGGGGGAAGTGTTCAAGCCGCTATCTACCCCTTTTCAGCGAATAATCAGAAAACGGATAAAGGAAAATTCCACCACAGTAGATATCGAAACCGGCATAAAGTACCGGCGTATTCCAATTAAAAAAAGATACAGATACCTGAGGGATACCCGCTTTTTAAATATTAAAACCGCCGCACTCAGAGAACTGGCAAAAAAATTTACCAATAAAAAGAATAGAATAAGTCTGATTGAAAATTTTGTTCATGACTTTATTCAGGACAAAACTACCGGCATCCCCCTCTTGCCCGCTCGGAATATTATAAAATCCCGCAGTGGAGACTGCACGGAACATACCATCCTGACTGTCGCACTCCTCAGGGCAAATGGCATACCTGCCCGGGCGGTTGTCGGTATGATACTGGTACCGCAGTTTAAGGGGAAAAAAAATGTAATGGTATATCACATGTGGGCTGAAGCCTACAGAGAAGACCGATGGCACCTGGTGGACGCAACACGCCCGGGACCCAAAAAAGCCAACCGGTATATTTCACTGGCATACCACAGTCTCGCCAGTGAAATGCCCATATCCTATTTCAGGGCCATCGCTGCGATTCAAAACATTGAAGTAATCTATAACAATTCTGATCGAAGAAATTAAAAAGATCCTCAGGGCAAAAATGAAGTTTACTTTATGGAGTATCCCTCTGCCCTGAGGAACGAATAAGGGTTTATATCCGCGCCTGAAACTGCAGAATCCCAATATGATCTTTATCATATCTACTGCTGCCGCCTCCCGTGACGCGGAACATATAGTTAAGCTGCAGGCGCAGGAGTGTTGACGGTATAAATGTAACCCCCCCCGTCAGGGTACCAATATCTTCCTCACCACCAAATATAGTCTTTTCGTAATTGTACCAGTCATACCTCAGGCCCGCTTCCAGAAACCGGGGAACAACCACTACGACAGCCCTTACTTCCCACCCCCGATAGAGAAAATCTGTTCTGCCGTCATTATCGAAGTCATCATTAACCTCCCCTGAACCGTACATGGCATTCAGACGCAGGCGAGATAGTATCCCCAGTTGAATATCGACTGACCAGGAATGGCGTTTCAAATCAAGAACCGTATTACCGTCATTATACAGAAAATCGGGGTGAATGTTATAACTGCCGTGTCCCCCGATTTTGAGGAAATTGACTGCGGGAAGATCAAATCTAAAAGTTAGCAGTGGAGACCATTCAGCCCGGAGGGCGTAGAACCATGCACCGGGATTATTGGCGAGAACAAACTGTTTCTTTGTGCCTCCTCCAACATACATACCCGCTCCGAGGCCGTTACCCACCATTGCATTAAATTCAAATCCGTAAAATTTTCCTTTCAGAGAAATGCCTGCATCGCGAAGACGGCTGCGGGCTGACGTAAAAGGGGAAACCGTTGAGACCGACCTTGAGGTGGCCCAGTCGGGAGACTCCTTCGAAAAGTTACTGCGTGTAATAAAATCGAGTTCCCCCGATGAGCGTGCAACCTCCCAGGTGGAGGGAATTTTCATCTGCCCGGCACTGAATATGAAGCCCCCCTGCAGCCAAGACCATGAACCATAGCAGTCCAGAAGGAAGGGAGTCCCCTCTTCCAGCCCCATGGAAATCTTCCCATTCAGGCTGCCGTGCTGTCCTGCAACGGCAATGCGGGCCCTGTTGATACTGAATCCCGATGCCAGATCGGCAGCTTCGTCATCAGTAAGATTTTGCTTTTTCCCGTTTTCACTGGTCTCCAGAATTACCCAGAACTGCAGCAGTGCAGAAACAGTAATCTCTTTATGAGGTGATGCTTTAGTTTGAGGGAGAACTGTTGCTTCGGCAGCAAAAGCTCCCGAAGCAACAGTCAATAATATGAACAATAAATAAGTAACTGATTTCATATTACAATTTTATTTAGACACTCCGTGTCCGTAGATAATGATTTTCTTATCCTCTATCAGCTGCCATCCATTCTTCCAGTCGTACTCCTCGTACCCGGCTGGCATTGGATCGATGCGGATTACACAGGTTCCCTTGATGGCGTCACCGGCATTATGGTCATAATCATATCCAACGAAGTCCCAGTCATCACCGACAACAGCTGATCTGGATCCGCGGTCGGGGCGTCCCGGTTTTGCCAGGGGCACTCCACCATTATCCAGACTTACCTGGGGACGAATTATTCTAAAAGGACCTTCTCCGGCGATGCGCCCGCTGACACTGTCATAATAGGAACTCTGCAGATTCTCCCCATTCCGCTTATAAGCCATCAGCATGTAGAGCCCAGTAAGTGCATCCCCGTCACTTAGTCCAGTTGGGAGGACATCGGGATAGTTTATAAATGCATTGTCACCGCTGTTGGCTGTTCCGGTTACATGATAGAATGTTGAATCGGGGAACTTGTCCAGATAATCGAAATCAGCAAAAACGAAATCTGCGGTATATCCATCAGGAGCAAAAACAGTAAAACCTGTAGCGCCGGCAAGATCTATCCCTGCATCGGTAAAAAAGTCTGAAATTTTAACTCCTCCGAATGTGAGATAATCGTCGTACTGCTGCTTCGTGGTATTCAGCAGCATGAACTGCTCATAATAGGTCATTACGTTAACCTGATTCCAGGTGACTGTAACCGTTGGTGCGAGGGGTTGTCCCGGTTTGCTGCCTGCATCTCCAGGATATCTCAGGTCAGCTATTTCAACGGCATTGGTGTAGGTGTCACCGTCTGAATCGACATCCTTTAATGCCTTCAGGGCCGCCTGGTTTCGTCCGCCAACTTTATAGGCGAGACCGAATGCATTGAGAGTTTTTTCATAAGTATCGGGGTAACCACTGGTATAGTCAGAAGAATTTTCGAAAACCTTAATATGGCAATACGAACAGGGATTATCAATAGTCTTCGTTTTCCCATCAGATGTTACTACTTCTGCACCGGTATGGCAGGTCTGACAATCATCGAGTCGCGTACCAATCGTAGCGGGAAATACCCTTACGAAATTATTGGCGTCGGCATCACTTTCATGGCCGGAATATGCCCGTGATGAAACCAGGTCATCAGTGGAACAGGCGGTGCATACAAGCACCAAAGCCATAAAAACTAAAAATATTGCATGTTTTTTCATAAAAAGCCTCCATATTTACTATGTCTTTTATGACACATAAAAGGTTAAACATGCCATAGATGTCAACTTTTTAACAAAGAAAAGGGATTAATTTGTAATATTATGTTGTTTTTTGTAAACAATTTACTAAAAACAATTTAAAAACATGATTTATTAATTTTTTTGAGGAAAGATCCTTTAATCAAAATACTCACAATGAGTTATTACCATAGCTGTATTATATGAATATAACAGTTACTGCCCTTGCTGGAGGGAGTCATCACCGGCAGTATTTGAGCAGGCAGGAATAATCCTTTCATGTAATGAAATAAAAATAGAATTTTAAAGCAGGTTAGATGGGACGTTTTTAAAATTTCCGGTTATTCCTTGAGTGGCAGGCTGAAACAGATGAAATACTCAGAGGCAAATAAGCCGGGATTTGAAAATCATTTATTTCTGTCCCAATAAATCAGAGGTTCATTGACATTAAAGGGAACTGGGCAATAATTTTTTCCGAGTTCCCTTTAATGTCATTTAAAAAATAATAATTACTTCTGCTCCTGCATCTTTTTTTCAATTTTAGCCCAGGTATCCCTCAATGAAACTGTTCGGTTAAATACAGGTGCCCCGGGCTTGGAATCAGGATCTACACTGAAATAACCGTGTCGGAAAAACTGGAACCGCTCACCCTCGGAAACCTCCCCCATTGCGGGCTCAACGAGGCAATCCTTCAAAACTGAAAGGGATTCCGGATTGATATTATCCAGAAAAGTCTCGCCCTCTTCCACCTCATCGGGATTCTCTTTGACAAAGAGGTGATCATAGATACGCACTTCCGCCTTTACGGCGCGCGTGGCTGAGGCCCAGTGAAGGGTTCCCTTTACCTTTCTATCAACGGTAGCCTCACCGCTTTTTGTTTCGGGATCATAGGTACAGCGAATCTCGGTTATCTTACCGGAAGCATCTTTGACAACTTCCTCACACTTGATGATATATGCATGTTTGAGTCGAACTTCCTTACCCGGCGCAAGCCTGAAAAATTTCTTCGGGGGATCCTCCCGAAAATCATCCTGCTCAATATATATCTCACGACCGAAATAGAGGGTCCTTACTCCCATGGAGGGATCCTCAGGATTATTTTCCGCCTTCAGTTCCTCTTCCTGTCCCTCGGGATAGTTGGTAATAACCAGTTTCAGGGGCTTCAATACAGTCATTACCCTGGCGGCACGCTGGTTCAGGTCTTCCCTCAGGCAATGCTCAAGGAGTGCGATATCCACCATATTGTCCGCCCTTGCGACTCCGATACGATCGCAGAAATCCCTGATGGATTCCGGAGTATATCCGCGGCGGCGCATACCCGCCAGGGTGGGCATCCGGGGATCATCCCAGCCCTTTACGTGATTTTCCTTTACCAGTTGAAGAAGCTTACGTTTACTCATAACGGTATAGGTAAGGTTCAGACGGGCAAACTCAATCTGCCGTGAAGGGAATATGCCCAGCTCTTTGATGAACCATTCATAGAGGGGACGGTGGTTTTCAAATTCAAGTGTGCAGATTGAATAGGTAACATTCTCCAGGGAGTCAGACTGCCCGTGGGTAAAGTCATAGGAAGGATAAATACACCACTTGTCTCCGGTACGGTGATGCTCCCCGTGCTTGATTCGGTACATCACCGGATCCCTCATATTTATATTACCGGAGGCCATATCAATTTTAGCACGAAGTACCCTTTCTCCGTCTTTGAATTCCCCCTTTCTCATACGGTCCAGGAGGTCGAGATTTTCTTCAACTGAACGATTGCGGTAGGGGCTGTCCCTGCCTGGCTGGGTGAGCGTTCCCCGGTACTCCCTCATTTCATCCGCAGTGAGGTCACATACATATGCCTTACCGGCCTTAATAAGCTGTTGAGCCCACTCATAAATCTGTTCGAAATAGTTGGAGGCAAAATAGAGGTGTTCACCCCAGTCAAATCCGAGCCACCGCACATCCTCCTGGATAGACTCAACGAATTCTTCCTCTTCCTTTTCCGGGTTGGTATCATCAAACCTCAGGTGGCACCTGCCGCTAAATTCATTTGCAAGGCCGAAATTGAGGCATATAGACTTTGCATGGCCTATATGGAGGTATCCATTCGGTTCAGGAGGGAACCTGGTAACAACGGCCCCGTCATGTTTATTGTTCTTTTTATCTTCCTGTATAATTTCTTTTATAAAATTTGAGGCCCTTTCTTCCCCATGAGCCATGGCGGGATCTTCTTTACTGGATGTCATTGATGTAACCTCTGGATATTAAATTATATACTTTATATCTGTTTTCTTATTTTCTAAATTGATCAAATCTGATATCAAAATAATTAAAGCAACCAGTTCTGGCAACCACGAGTCTTTTTATGTTGTTACAATTTTGTAAAAAGTCAGGGCTGAGTTGCCGTACCGATGACTCTTCACCGCGTTAAACTTCCCCACTTCCTCTTCAAGCTCATTAAAACTGAAATGCTGCATAATCACAATACCCCCGGGATTAAGCACCCCCGACTCTTCAATAAGCCTTAATTTATGCGAGTAAAGTTTTGTGGGCCCCTTCTCCTTCTCATAGGGGGGATCACAAAAAATTATATCCACTCTACGGCCATCACCCTGCAGCATTGCCAGGAGCTTTGAATCCCTCAAGTGAAAAACCTTCCATTTTTCCTCAATTTCAAGGGAGATGGATAAATCCCTTATGAACCGGAAACGCCTGGCGTCAGGTTCAGCAGTAATCACTTCCCCTGCCCCCCTGCTCAGGGCCTCGAGGCTCATCTGTCCTGATCCTCCATAGAGATCGAGAAAAACACATTTTCGAATCTCGTTTCCGAGGGAAGAAAAAAGAGCCTCCTTCACCTTCTGAGAGGTGATATCCGCATTATTAAACTTCCGGTTATCAAAGGGAATTTTTCTACCCTTCAGGGAACCGGCAATGACCCTTATTGTACTCATGCCTTCGGCTTTACCGCCTCATTCAAATCATCGAGAAACTGCTTCACATCGAGGCCGTTATTTACAGCCACCTTATCGATGGTATCCTCTACTGCCCCACGGCACCCGGCACAATCAAGCTTGTATTTATTGAGTACCTTCGCTACTTCCTTTGACATTTTGATTGCATCGGAAACAAGTGTATCTGCTTTTATTTTCATATTCTCTCCTGCCAGTCTACTTTACAAAAACCTTACTATATAGATATTTTTCATTCAATCAATACTTTTATGAAGAGACCATATATAGATTACAGGAGAAAAATGCAATCAGAAAGAAATTCTATTTTTAAAATTTATTTTTCTTCTTTCTAACACAGCTTTCTGATAGAATTTTATAGAATTATTTTTAATGAATATATTGATACCAGGATAGAAACCATTTTTTTGATAAAAACTGGCCTTTACACCGAGAAAATACTATCATTCATGATGGTAACACTGTTTTTTTCAGCAACCAAATAATTCTCCCAATTTGACTGTTGAAAACAAGTATTATGTCACATTATTTCACTATAATCAAATAAAATGCTTGCATATTTCAGAGCAGAAATTTAGATTGCCATCTGATTAACAACTGTTATTATACAGTCTGACAAAGAAACAAAAGAGTAGAAAAGGATATTATCATGGCTAAATGTGAAGTCTGCGGAAAATCAGTTCAATTCGGATGCAATGTGAGCCATTCCCATAAGAAGACAAAAAAGATGTGGCGGCCCAATATAAAACGTGTACGTATTCTTCAGAATAAAACCGTTGTGAGAAAAAATGTCTGCACTAAATGCATCCGGTCAGGCAAGGTAGTCAAAGCCAGCTGATTATTGCATTTTATTAACTATTTCAGGGGCCGTGAAATCAATTCACGGCTTTTTTCGTTTACCCCTCACCATCACCTATTATGCCGGCAATATGCCGGCTGAGGGAAACCAGGTCATAGGGTTTCTGAAGAAACCCTAACGCTCCCTGCTTCTTCAGCTCGTAATTGTATTCCTCCTCGCTGAAACCGGAAGAAAAAAGAACCTTTACCTCTTCGTTGACTTTCTTCAATTCAATAAAAGTTTCTCCACCATTCATCTTCGGCATATTGATATCAAGAAGCACCAGAATAATATCCTCACATTTTTCCCTGTAAAGCCTGACCCCCTCTTCTCCTCCACTGGCACTTATTACCGTATATCCAATCAACTTTAACATCCCCGCAAGGGTTCTGCGGACGACCCGTTCATCGTCAATAACCAGGATGAGGCCTTCCCCCCTCACAACAACAGGCTTAGAAATCAGTTTGTCATCATATTCTCCATGAGCCCGGGGTAAAAATATACTAAAAGTGGTGCCTTTGCCAGGCTGACTGTCAACCAGAATCCCCCCTCCGTGGTCAAGTACCGTACCGTACACCATGGCAAGTCCCAGACCTGTCCCCTTTCCCGTTTCCTTGGTGGTAAAGAAGGGAGTAAATATACGATCAATAATGTCTTCGGAGATTCCGTATCCCGTATCGGTGATCATTATTTTTATAAAATCTCCAGGGCTTACCGGGTGAGAAAAATTCCGGCAGTTTTGTTTATCAAGATAAACATTTTCCGTAAAAAAAGAAAGCCTGCCTCCTTCGGGCATGGCATCCCGGGCATTAACGCCAATATTAAGAAATACGTTTTGCAGCAAAGTGATATCACCAAGAACCATCCCGCTTTCGGCGTTCCAGTCAAATTTCAGCTCAATATTCCTGTGAATACCTCTTTCGAGAAGAGAGACGGCTTCGGTAAGGACAGAATGTATATCGATGATTTCCTTTTCCGCAGGTTGATTTCGTGAGAACACTAGAAGTTTTTTAATAAGGTTTCCTGCACGATGGGCGCTCTCTTTAATAGTGCTTATATATTTTTGGGCTTGTTTATCATCCTGATATTCACTACTCAGCAAATCCACGTTTCCCAGAATCCCCGCCAGCATGTTGTTGAAATCATGGGCAATCCCCCCGGCGAGCTGACCAACTACCTCCATTTTACGGGTCTGGTTCAATTGCTCTTCCAATTTTATCTTTTCGGTTACATCGATTGCAAGGGAAAGAACAGCCGGTTCTCCCCCAAATTCGATAAAGATGGCAGAATAGAGGGCCTGGAACTCTTCTCCATTTTTTTTCTTTCCCTTTGCGGTGAAATTCTCAACTTTACCTTCAGCCTTCAGCTCTTTTACTACTTTCTCATTATACTCCTGGAAAATTATAGTCCCGACATCAACGAATTTTTTTCCAATAATATCTTCTTTTGAATACCCAGTGTTTTGACAAAAGGCATCATTCACCATAATATAGCGGCCATCAACTGCATTAGTAATCAGAATAGCATAGGGGCTTGTTTCAAAAATTTTACGAAAAAGTTCTTCGCTCTTCGCCAAATCCTGCTGAGATGAGATAAGTTCTTCGTTCTGGGCCTCAAATTCCTCACTGGTGGCCTGCAACTCTTCATTGGTTGCCTCTAACTCCTGGTTTTTGAGCGCAAGTTTTTTCCTTGAAGTTTCCACTTCGAGATATTTATTCGCGAGATCCTGACGCATCAGATTAAATCTGTCAGCAAGGGCGACGGCAAAGGTCACGATTTGCAATGAAATACTTCCTTTTAACAAAAACTCACTGGAATCTTGAAAAGGAAGAAGATTCATCTCCATCACAACGCGCAAGGTTCCTCCCAGCATTAGAAAAGACCATGAAGAAATATATAAAAAAGCGGAACGTTCTCTCTTGATGAACAGGATGAGTCCAGCGGAAATACCAATAATAGCTGATCCCAATGCTGCAGCCTGGGCAAGCTGTGGTAACCGATCAAGTAAGATTAAATCGAGAATGGCACCGGTACTGACAGCAATTAAATACCCCGTGATTATCCGATTGATGTATGGAAGTTTTTCACTGATACCAAGAAGGGATTTGGAAAATACAATCAAGATGTAACATACAAAAAAAACAGCAAAATTTGACTGGTTCAAAACCGGAAAGTCCTGCCATAGAAATCGATTTCCCAGTCCGTCGAAGCCCAGCAACACCCAGGCAATACCGAAAAGATACAGGATGTAATAAAAATAAATCCTTTCACGGATAAAAATGAAAAGTATCAAATTATAAAGAAACATAATCAAGATAATGCCGTAAAACATCCCGTTTAAGGCTGTTTCGAATGTTACCGAATTAACCAGTGCTTCCCTGCCATATATATCGATGGGGATAAATACAGCGCTATTTGAAGATTCGGCAGAAAGATAATACACCGCCTTCCCCGGCTGCTGTCGGACAGGGAAGACATAATTCTCATTATCATACGGCCTCTCCCGGTAATGCACACTCCTGCCTGACTTTACAGCCCGGTATGATCCGTTTATCGGAACATAGAGAATAAGACTTTTCAAAGGGGGATACCGACTCTTTAAAAACCATTCTATCAGTTTCCCTGACCTGTTAACAACAACCAGGCGAAACCAGAAACGGGAAGCTGTATACCCAAAATTAGGATACATTTCCGATGAGGGCCTGAAACGGTCTGAAAAGGCAGGGGATGATACTTCCTTAATAGTGAAATTTTTTCCACAGTCTTCCAGCCAGTCCAGGTTTTTGCCGATAGTTGCCGAAGAAAAGGATTCGTCGATGATAACAGAATTTTCCGACTGCCCTCTGGCTGCGGCGGGAAATATTAAAAGGGTTATTAATAATAATTGAAAAACCAGGCTATGTAACAGCATTTATCTTCCTAATAAATATAGACACTAATGTATCTACGGACAAAAAATACAGTATCACATAAGCATGCATTTTACAAGCAAATAAGTATTGAATGCAAAGAGAAAATATTTAGTAATCAACATTCCTCCAACCCTTAATGTAGTAGCTGTAGACAACCGGCTTATTGAAGGTATTAATGGCAGTTTTTACCCTGTCCATATCGGGAGGAAAATGTTGTGCGGCGGTAAAGGTAGAAGGTCTATAAAACTTCCCCACCCCTTTTCTCTTCTTATTTTTAATTTGAAGGAAGTTTTCGCCCCCTCCCCTGAAGGCCATGTTATAACCCCAGTCACCGAATGTAGGAATAAATACATGGTAGGGCACCACCCGTGGAAATATCTCTTTCATGGTATTATGAATGCACCAGAAGGCTTCCCGGGCAAAAAGGGGAGATGTTGACTGTGACACAAAAATGCCCTCCCCGTGCAGGGACCTGCGAATTAGAGAGAAAAACTGGACCGTGTAGAGTTTGGAAATAATTTCATCATGCGGATCAGGAAAATCAGCAATAATGACATCAAAGGTTTTTCTGTTTTTAATCAAAAAATTATAGGCATCGCCAACTACCACCATCACCCGTGAATCTCTGAGGGCATCACCATTAATTCTTTTCAGGGAGGAATTATTTTTCGCCAGGTCAATCATCATCGGGTCCAGCTCTACAAGGGTAATGTTTTTGACATCACTCCTGGTAAGACAGCTTTTCACTGCAAGACCGTCCCCCCCTCCCAGGATGAGCACCCTCTTTTCCTTTGCTGCACACAAATCAAGTGCCGGAAAAATCAGCATCTCATGGTAACGGTATTCATCAAATGTGCTGAACTGAAGGGCGCCGTCTAGGTAAAGACGAAAATCATTACCGTTGCGCGTAAGAACGATTTCCTGAAACTTGGAACGGCTGGAAAATACAACATCATCAAAATAAAATTTTTTCTCAAGGAAATGAGTTATGGCCCCAGAATTTACAGCCATGACAAAAAGCATAATAATGCCCATGATGGGCATTAAAAAATCCGATCGCCTCTTCCCTGAATAGTCAATCCGTACAGTAACCAGGAGGGCCACGACGATATTAATAATACCAATAACCAGACAGGTAAGAATACGCCCCATAAAGGGAAAAAGCAGAAGAGGGAAAAAGAGAGATCCAGCCAGACCTCCCATATAATCGAGGGTAAGAACATTGGCAAGAATATCTTTCAGTGCCCCTGATCTGCGAAGAATCCTGGTTAACAGTGGAATTTCAAGTCCCACCAGGGTACCAATGATAACCAGGGTAAAAATATGAAGCAGGTAAAAAGCAGCAGAAAAGGTGAAAAGATAATTTAGAACAATAACACTGAGACCGCCGGCAAATCCGAGAAGGACTTCAATACGGATAAAGTTCCGTATCAGGTCTTTCAGTATATACCGCGACAGGTATGAACCAAGCCCCATTGAACTGAGAAAAAAACCAATGGTTATGGAATATTGCTGCACCGGATTACCCAGGAGGTATGTGGCGAGAGACCCCAGCACCAGTTCGTAGGTAATTCCGCAGAGAGACAAAATAAAAACAGAGAATAACAGTATTCTCTGTTCAAAGATAGAAAGATTATTTTTCACGTGCTTTCTGTATTATTCAGTTTTTTGTTCCACTTTCACAGCAGGTGCTTTTTTCAAATTACCGCTTGAAGGTGAACTGATAACTGATGCGATTATTATTGAAATACCTATGATAACCGCGCCAATAATAATACCTAGAGACGTGTTCTGGTCATCTTCAATTTCTTTTTTAATTGAGAAGGGAGTAAAAAGTGTTATCAGCAAGAAACCCACTCCCATGACAATCAATCCTACGAGTGAGTAGATGACTGTATCAAGTATACCGTAGAGAATCTGGGACCATTCCATAAAAATCACCCTCCTGTTCGTGATTTAACATTCAAAGTTATGCAATTTTATTTACCACCGCCGCGAAAACTTCTGGATCCGTAGTAACGGGGACCGTAACCATAGTAACCACTACCGCTTCGCAAAGATTTTCTTTGCTCACGATGCTTGGTGATATAGGTCTTCCCTGCCCGGGGATAGCCAACAAAGGTATTGGCCATTAAGAAACCTCCCCCCATCAAAAGTACCACGACGACAATAGTTCTAATCATTTAAAGCCTCTCTCAATCTCACGATTTGTTTCAATACAATATTAAATAAACCGCGATTAAATCAATGTAACTGCGATCAATGCATATTTTCACTGAGAATCATCTGAACTTTTAATCCGATGCCATATCAAAGGGCATCAGATTAAAGGTATTTGACTTTGACCGGTTAATCAGCATCAGGATGAAAAATATGATGGTAAGCATTACATAATACCTGACACTTCCAACCTGGCTCAACTTTACCTTCACCGCTTCAATTCGGCGCTGCTTATTACTGAAGAGCTCAAGATATATATAATATTTTCCAGCTTTTTCCAGGACAAAATCAGAAGAAGCGGTAAGATCATTTTCATGCCAGGATCCATCACTGTCATAACCCTGTTCATCCCAGAAATCACCCGTGGCGACAAAGGATTCTATGGGATCTTTCTGGACATCAATATTTGAGAGAATATTTTTCAGGGTTTGGAAATCCTGCTGATTGTCTGTTGCCTTATTGAGGCGCTCCTCTTCCATCAGCATCAGCCTGAAGGACTGCCATTCAAGATGCAGCCTGTGAACCCTTTCATCTATTTCCAGATTAAATTCATATAATTTGCCTTTTTGGGTAATCTCAAAGGGACCATAAACGACCTGGCTGAAATAACTGCGCTGTCCCTTTTCGACAAGCATCTGGTTATTGGTAACGACATTTTTACCGGTCATTACTCCCTTTACGGGCGTTCCCTTAGAACAGTTGACCACCATAAGACCAAAGGAAAGAAGGAATACTGCAAGATAAATCAATGATTTGACCTTGTACTGCTTTCGCTTCGCCATGGTCTCTTCGTAGAGCTGCTTATGCTCTTCCTCACCAAAGGCATCAATTATTTCTTTGTGGGTTATCCGGTCACCCCTTGTTATTGAGACCTCACCCTCTGACTGTTCAATAGAATAACGTATGCCGTCCTTCTTGATGTCATACATAGTAACGGGTTCGCCGATTTCAGGCTGCCAGGGAAGTTCCCCCTCCGCATAAACTATGCGGCCCACATAGGCCTCCTCAGAGGAAATTTTCTTCCCCTCAAAATTAATCGGATCAGACTCAAGATCAATTGACTCGGGAATATATTCTTCGTAGGAGTTAATTTCCCCTTCTTCTTCAACAAAATAATGGTAGGAACCTTCACTGTTTACCGCAAGCCATTCATCCCATGTAGCGACTTCATACTCGTCCTCTTCCTGGAAACGGATCCTCCCGATGATTTCGTATTCAACACCCTGAAGGGTTCCCTTCAGACCAAGTTTAAAAATACTGCGGTCCTTATCAAGAGTGAAGTCGTCAGCAAAGAATTCGTAATAGAGCTGGGTTTCCTGATCATACTCTTCACCGCAGTTAAGGCACTTAGCTACGGGAATTTCTTCATCTTCATCTTCGACGCGGTAGCTCCGCACCAGGTCACCACTGCATTTTTCACACCTCAGGGCCTTCAGATTGTCTTGTTCACTGCTCATGAGCAATTCCTCATTTCAAATAATGACATCGCTTTAGGGGTACTAAAGCCGGTATGATTCCGCACATGCTTACTGTACAGAACCATACCCTTAAGGCACTAACACTTCGACTCTGTAATTATTATAACGGAAAATCACACAGGTAAAGTGCTACGATAGAAGTATATCCCGCCGCAGGAGAGGCCGGCCTGTAAAAAGTTCGACTTCCTTTTCAGAATACTCAATAGAGATCTTTTTACCTTCTCCAATGGCATCTATATAGGTAATTTCCGTCCCGGGTTCAACATAATACCCCAGTTCACCTTCGCCGCCCTCTACGGTTGCTTCTCCGACTTCCTTCACCATAATCTTCTTTCCGGCGACTTCAATATTCTGGCCTGCACGGATGGAAGATATCTCCGGCAGATCAGCTGCTTCATACATTTCCGTAAAAAGGGTATATGTTCCCTCGTCTTCGGTGAGCCATGCGGTATCACCATCAAGGTCAAGAAACCACTCATTATAGCGGGCTCCCTCGCATAGGTACTGCATGCGTCCCAGGGCGACAAACTGTTTTTCCAGAATAGTACCGCGCTTCCCGATTTCAAGAAGGGAGGGGAACTCCGCAAGTTTCGGATACTTTCCCTGTTCTGAGAGACCTCCCTCGCTGCCCACCTTCAGGTGGGTACCGCAGTAATTGCAGACAAGCACCTTGCTGAAGCGGTTCTGTATTTCAACAGGGGCACCGCATGATGTACAATTCATTGATGACATATGCTGCCCCCTATCCCTGCTGGGCTCCGCAATCGGGACAGAATTTTGCCTCTGGCTGCAACTTTGCGCCGCATTTCACGCAGTCACTTCCCTGCATGTTGGCACCGCAGCTGGGACAGAACTTCGAGTCCGCCGGAACCTGTGCCTTACATCCGGGACATGCAATCTGGGGAACCTGCATCGGTTTTCCGCAGGAGCCGCAAAATTTCGCCGTGGCTGGATTCGGGGCCTGACAGCTGGGACATGCAACCTGCTGTTGCCCCCCCGGGGCCCCCTGAGCCCCCGTTGCCTGGTTCATCATCTGTCCCATCTGGTTACCCATACCGAAGCCCATGCCGGCTCCCATTGTTGCGCCAGCCATACCTTCATTTGAAGCAGCCTTTTCCATGGTATCGAAGGTACGCTTCATGCGGTAATTTTCGTTTCCGACAATATTAATCTCGGCGCTGTCAGCAAGTGCCTTTTTGAGGCGCTGAACGGTCTCGTCATCATCGGGAATATTTATGGATTCAACGGCGAAACGCACCAGTTCAACACCGAAGCTCGTAAACTCCTCTACAATCTTCGCCTTACCGGCACTGCCAATTTCATCATAATAGGCAACCAGATCAAAAATCTGGATATTCTGTTTAATAATAAATTCTGCAATTAAATCCTGGAGTTTCGGCAGAATAATCTGATCCCTCAGGGCGGTTCCGATGGCTTCCGTGGTAAAGGCCTGCCAGGTGCCGCTGGCCATGGTGATAAATGCCTTGGTATTGAGAATCTTCAGTGAATAGTTACCGAAGGCCCTGATCGGCACCGGCAGATTAAATGTACGGTCCATAATCTGCATTGCCTGCTTGGTGCCCCACTTCAGGTTGGGGATTTCCGTTTTATTAATAAAATAAATTTCCGCAGGAAAGGGAGTCTTCCCCCCAAATGGAAGATTTACAAGTTTCTCCAGAATCGGGATGTTCCCGGTTTTCAGGGTATGCCGCCCGGGACCGAATACATCAAGGGCCTGTCCTTCTTTGAAGAGGAGAGCCTCCTGGTTTTCCTTCACGATAAGCTGACCGCCGAGAGAGATTCCACCCTCGGGGAAACGGTATATGACTTCATCTTTACTGTTTTGCCATTCAACTACATCTATCAATGCCATCTATAAAACCTCCAGTAA
The DNA here is from genome assembly GCA_942491575.1 of uncultured Spirochaetota bacterium. GTDB lineage: Bacteria > Spirochaetota > UBA4802 > UBA4802 > UBA5550 > CAZHNW01. Next base: position 1,949,601 of record CALOBT010000031.1, on the reverse strand, counting down.
AACATTTTTTCTATCCTCAAAGGCGCGCTCGAAATCCCTCAGGTCTTCCCTGAGTTCCTTCAGCTTTGCCCCGGTTTCACCCTCACCCTTTGTCAGGTCTTCGATCAGTTTTTCCGTTTCATCGAGCCTGCTGATGAGGCGCCAGTCGTATTCCAGCAAACGGTTCATATCCTCTTCTGTGACCTTTACTTTAGATAAAGATCCGGAAGAACCGTAATCTGCATACCTGACCATGTTCATTACTTTTTCAAGATTCAGACTCAGGGAATCAACATCAGGGAGCAGATTAGTCTTTCCATCTCTGAAAAAATCAGAAGAAAGGGTACTGACATCAGACTTAAATCGCTTTATTCGGTCCACCATAAATTCACGGATGACTGAATCAGCGCTGTACATTTCACTCTTTTCTACATAGCCGCTAAAACCCGGCAATTTTGCCGTTATACGGTCTATCAGGTCGCGGTTGGCCGCTACCTTGTTCTTGAGATTTTCAAGATCCGGTTGCATATCATATAACTCCTTAAAATTCGTTTAACGACGTGAGACCACGTAATAAGAACCCCAGCAGGCACTCTTGTTACAATCTTTTATATGCATTAATAAAGAAAATGTCAGAACGACCGAGATATTGAATTATCTTAAACCAGCAAAATAGTAAAGTCAAGATAATAATTGAAGATTTTTTTGGAGGGGGGAAGTTAATTCGCCTATTCCTGGATGGCATTCTGGACAAGTGCCAGAAATTCTATATACCGGTTCCGGCTTTCAAGAAACTTGACGAGGAGGTCACTTTCCTGGACTGCTTCCACCAGTTTCTGAAACTGTTCCTTTTCAAAAACCTCAATGGGAACACCGGAATCTTCCTTACGCTGCAATTCCTCCGCCACACGGGAATATTCCTGGAGCAGCTTCGACCCTTCTTCATCTGCCTCTACTGCCGTACTGGCGGCGGTAAAGGCCCGGTAGACATCAGTCTCCTTTATCATTAGACCGAGTTCGTTGGCTGCCTTTAATACTTTATCCATAAAAGATTTTCCTTTATCCGATATTAACACCATTTTATGAAAATCCCCTCAGATAGTCCAGTATTAAATTTACTCACCGTATCGGGTCTCCCTCAGGCCATTACCTTTTTGTTTGACATTTAAGCCCCCCCCTTCTAGAGTAACTTCATGAAAATGTATTGACGGAGCAGAAAATGGCGGATATAAAAGAAAAAGAACTCGTAGAAGATGAAAATAAAATTGATACGGTCATAGCCGATGATATAGATTTCCAGGGAAACCTGAAATTTAAAAATTCTCTAAAAATCAAAGGAAATTTCCGGGGGCGTATTGAAACAGATGGCCAGATTATCATTGGCCGGGAAGCAACTGTCAGCGCCGACATCAAGGCTAAGATAGTATCAATCAGCGGTGACATGAACGGAAAAATAACTGCATCACAACGGGTTGAACTCTTTAAAAAAAGCAGAACCGGCGGAGACATAATAACTCCGGATATTTCCATAGAGCCGGGCTCCTTTTTTAACGGAACCTGTATCATGGAAGAAAAAAAATAAAGGCGCCTAAATGCTGAAAAAACTGGCACTCCCAATCCTGATTCTAATTTTATCTTCTGCCGCAGCAATCGCCGCAGAGGGAAATCACGATAGCGCAAGGGGGATTTCCATCGGAATCGGCGGCGGTACAGGGATAATGCATGCCTTTTCTGTGGATGAGAGTAATGTCAGCTGGGAACCGGGTCTCAGTATCAATGCTGGCCTTATATTTGAGAAAATGTTTACCAACAGGCTGGGCATCCATTCCGGATTCTGGTTTATGCATGGACGAATAAATTTCACTTCTCCTGCTGACGGGACGGGTGGTTTCAGCACCAGCGATGCCTATGTAGATATATCAACACTGGTAATCCCAGCAGATTTGATTGTTTCTTTCAATGCCGGTTTTTTCTCCTTCAATCTTCTCACGGGCCTCAGCTTCGAACAGATAATTCAAAGCAGAATGAAAGTCAACGACTGGCCTGCAGATCCGAAAGATAATGACTTTCTCCTGGAAATGAATTACTTCCAGATTGGCCTCGATATCGGTTTTAACCTTAAATTCAGGGTGGGACGTTTTACAGATCTTTTCCTCGGAGCAAAGGGGCAGATGATGCTGCTTCCCATTATGAAAGACGACAACGGCGGCGATAATGATAATTTTTCTTATAACGTGCAGGCCTTTGCAGGTGTGATGTTTCGGATGAGCTTATTTCCTTTTAAATAAAAAGCAGCTGCCTCATTTCAGGTGCTTCTTCCCGGGCCTTAACTTCCCACTGATGGAATCCCATTCCAGGTCAATTATTTTATATTTGATCCCTATCTCCAGTTTTTCAGCCAGCTTTTTTTTCGCCTGTGCATTTTCCGGACCGATATCAACCCACATCATCAATCCCGTCAAATCAGCGTATGCATGTGCCGTAAGACCATAGCGCGGCAGTTTCACCACAATGGTAATTTTCCTCTGCAGATCACCCAGTTGCCTGAGTATGCGACGGTCGAATCTTTCATCAAGAAAATCAATTATTTTTAATGACGGAACAATAACTGATGAAACCTTCTCTCTCCCCCCTTTATCTTAAAAATAAATCTCAAAGGACATTCCCACGGCATCATCAACCGTGATGGCGACGCCGATCAGTGGGCTTCCCCCATGGTCTTTATAGAGAACAATCTCCTGTCTAAACATCCCACCGCCGGTTCCGGAAACTTTAATCTCAATGCACCCACTTTCCACCTCCACCAGAACCGCGAGTTCATACTCCGCCAACCGGTAGTGGCCATCATATTTTTCGTTGTATTTATTTTACACCTGCAACTCAAACCCCCGTACAGATCACAACCCGGCATCGAATGCCCCGGTTTTTGATAGAGAAGGAGCTGATGGAAGAAACTAAAAAGGGCTGCCCCTGAAGGCAGCCCTTTGATATTCAGTTAATAAAATTCTTAGAGATTGTTCATAATTTCAGGAACAACTTCAAAGAGGTCAGCAACGATACCGTATGTAGCAAGGTTGAAAATAGGAGCTTCAGGGTCTTTGTTGATTGCAACAATACACTGAGATCCCTTCATACCGGCTACGTGCTGGATAGCACCTGAGATACCGATTGCCATGTATAGATCGGGAGTGACAACTTTACCGGACTGTCCAACCTGACGAGCAGCATCGGTCCAACCGGAGTCAACAACGGGTCGTGAAGCGCCATACTCACCGCCGAGTTTTTCAGCGAGGGGAACGATAACTTCTTTAAACTTGTCTCCATCTTTACAGCCACGTCCACCGGATACGATGATTTTTGCCTGCGAGATATCAACTGAGCCCGCCATTGTTTCAATTACTTCTTTAACTTCAGTTCTAATCTCACCGATAGAAGCGGAAATAGCGGTTACGGAACCTGCTCCGCCTTCGGCTTCAACGTCGTATGCACCTTTCTCAAAGGTTGCAACGAATTTTGCAGAAGTAACTTTTTTGTCTTCCTGGATTTTTCCATTGAAAACGTTTCTGGTGAAAACAACAGATCCACCGTCTGCCTTTACGGCAACACAGTTAGAAACGATACCAGCATCAATTGCCATGGCAACCTTAGCGGCGAAGTCAACACCATCGTAGCTCTGGGCAATAAGAACGCCCTGGACATCCTGTGCATCAATAACAGCTTTGGCAGCCTGAGCATAACCATCAGCGGTATATTTTTCGAGTGCTGCATCACTTACTGCGAAAACTTCAGGGATATACTTAGCAACTTCATTTGCGATAGCATCATCTTTTGCAAATACTGCTGCAGCAGCGTCTGCACCGAGCCCTGATGCGATTTCCTTGGCAGCCTTGCAGAGTTCAAGTGTACTCTCTGCGAGTTTTCCATCTCTATGTTCAGCAATTACTAAAATCTTTGCCATTGTATGACCCCCTTATATCACCTTAGCTTCATTCTTGAGTTTATCAACCAGAGTAGCGGCTGCGGCTGCAGGATCACCTTCAATGATTTCTGCCTGAGACTCAGACTCAGGGAAGAACATTTTAATGAATTCAGTACGTGCAGCAGCGTCTACACCAAGATCGCCGCCTGATTTAGCGTCGAGCTTCTTCTTTTTAGCTTTCATGATACCGGGGAGGGTCGGATATCGAGGCTCATTAATACCTGACTGAATAGAAAGAACTGCAGGAGCGCTCAGTCCGATTACTTCGTTCAGTCCGCCTTCGAGCTCACGATTAACGGTCATTGCTTTTCCGTCCATCTCAAGTTTCACAACGTTGGTTACAGATGGCTGGCCCAGCATGTCGGCAATCATAACACCGGTAACTGCTGCCTGATCATCTTCTGCCTGTACACCGGTAAGAACCAGGTCTACATCACCAATACTTTCAATAGCCTTTGAAAGAGCGTTGGCTATTACAAAATTATCAGCATCAAAAATAGCAGAATCAGTAATATGGATTCCCCAGTCAGCGCCCATTGCGAAGGCCTGTCGGATATCCTTTGCAGCTCTATCTGGACCTGCAGAAACAATAATAACTTCCCCACCATTCTTTTCTTTCAACTGCAGAGCAGCTTCAACAGCGTAGTTATCGAAATCATTGATTTTAAATGCTATCTGGGATTCGTCAACTTTGCTGTCATCGAGGATCTTGAACTTGGATTCCATATCAGGAACCTGCTTCAGACAAACAACAATCTTCATCTTTATACTCCCTTACATAAAGTTTTGTTATACACTAAAAAGGACACCCCGCAAATTATACTGAGTATGGAAAAACCCAAAATCAGAGATGCCCGAAAACCAGTCCTAAGGCGCATTTTTAACCGCCATTGAGAAATGTCAATATAAATCAAACTTTAAGACAAACTTTTTTAGACGAATGAGACGGTTTTATACGGAAATTCATGAATACGACGATGGACCTCCTCATTTTTTTAAAGGAGGAAGGAAGATTGTAGCAGATAACGGTGTTACGACGCCCCAAATGAAGGCGAGGTTGGCCAACCTCGCCTTCATTTGGGGCCATTCATGCTCTCAAAAAATTATTATTTCAAATCCTCCAAAACCTTCTGCAGATCCTCTTTCTTCACCTTTTGGAAGTCTTTTTCCCCGCGGACCTTCACTTCGAGGTCGCCATCCTGGAAGAAGCTCTTTCCAACGGTTACACGGATTGGAATCCCAATAAGGTCTGCATCGGCAAATTTAAATCCCGGACTCGCCTTCCGGTCATCATAAATGACGTCCCATCCCGCATCGAGTAGTTCTTCATATATTTTATCAACTTCGGCAATATCCTCTTCACTCTTGGCGAGGCCGACCAGGTGGAGGTTGAAGGGTGCTATTTCACGGGGCCACATAATACCCCGGTCGTCGTGGTGCTGCTCAACAACTGCCGCCATTGTGCGGTTTACACCGACACCATAACATCCCATGATGGGGGTAATTGACTTCCCCTTTTCATCAAGAACAGAAACATCCATTGCCCTGGTATACTTATAGCCCAGCTTAAAGATATGTCCCACTTCGATCCCTTTTTTCACATACATTGCCTCTCCGCATGAAGCACAGGGGTCCCCTTCTTCTGCGGAGGTTAGATCGAATTCTTCTTCGATGGAAAAATCACGGCGGGGATTAACCCCGGTATAATGTTTGTCTTTCTTATTTGCTCCCGTAACGGCATTCACCATATCCTTAATTGCAATATCATAAAGAGTCCTGATATTAAAGTCATTCACCGGACCCGCGAATCCTACGGGGGCTCCCGTCACTTCCTCAACCATCGCATCGGTGGCCAGATCGAGTTCTACCGCCGCAAGGGCATTTTTTAACTTATGCTCGTTTATTTCACGCCCCCCGGGGACGACCACCATTACCGGCTTACCGTCCGCCATGTAGATAATACTTTTCATTAACAGGTTTGCAGGGCACTTGAAGAAACCCGTCAGGTCATCGATGGTTTTCACATCGGGGGTATCCACTACGGCAAGTTCCTTTTTTTCTTCTGAGGAATCCCCAAGGGGAACATGTTTGAATTCAGCCTTTTCCTGATTGGCCCTGTATCCGCATTTGTCACAGAGGAGCAGGTACTCCTCCCCTACTTCGGAGGCAACCATGAATTCTTCGGAGTCACTCCCCCCCATGGAACCGGTATCGGCCTGGACTGGAATCGTTTCGAGACCGCAGCGCTCGAATATTCTGCGGTAAGCCTTCCGCATCGCCTGGTATGATGATTCAAGGCCCGCCTCGTCGATATCAAATGAGTAGGCGTCCTTCATGATAAATTCCTTACTTCGGATCACACCGAAACGCGGACGAATCTCATCACGAAACTTTGTATTCATCTGGTACACCGTCTTGGGGAGATCACGGTAGGAGGAAATCAGTGAGTTTACCACACTGGTAAAGGCCTCTTCATGCGTCGGAGCAAGGGTGTATTCCTGACCGTTTCGGTCTTTAATGCGTATCATTTCAGGACCCATGGTGTCCCAGCGTCCCGATTGCTTCCAGAGTTCACCATTGGTCATTTCCGGCATGAGAAACTCCAGTGCCCCGGCGCGGTTCATTTCCTCTCTTACGATGTCCTGTATCTTCTGGAGGACACGCAGTCCCAGTGGAAGATAGACATACATCCCTGCAGACTCTTTCCTGATGAGGCCTGCACGAACCATGAGGCGGTGACTGCTCACCACGGCATCAGCGGGATCTTCCTTTAATGTGGGAAGGATATATTTTGATACTCGCATGAATTACCTCTTTAAAATTATAGATATTGTCACAAACAAAATAAAGCGCTACACAACAAACAGTTATTATATTCCGCAATCCCCCGAAGGGACGGAAAAAGAAAACAAACCGGCTTTATAACGCCGGAAATTCAACCGAAGTGATCTCAATGAAGCAGGAGCACCCTCAATTGTCAATATTTTTTGATGGGGGGAAGTTTAAGTCCCCTCAGGGAGTATAGTTATTGGTGTTACCGGCATCCATCCAGTCATCGAGGAGCTCAAACCAGTTCTCTACCGCACCATTATTCTGTGTGGCGCCGTCAATACACCAGGAGAGCTTTCCATAGCCTTTATAGTCGCTGTCAAGAGAGGAAGTATCCAGGGGGCTGTACCAGAGGCCGTATGTCTTAAAGTCACTTGCTAAAGGATAGTAAATATGTATTCCGTTTTTCCCTTTCTGAAATGTCCCGCCGCTTGAGTAGGAGGTATCAGCGACGTAGTTACTTCCCCCGAATGAATATACTATTGTATCATCCACGGCGGTCTTCACTGCTTCAGCGGCGGCATCAATATCAGTACCGGGATGCAGAATTTGAATCCTTGCCGCAAGGTCATAGACATCGAAAAAGGGAAAAGACGTAATTTCGCTGTCTGTTTCAAAAAAATGCATGGCAGTAGCGCTGCTCTCAAATTTCGAAGTGAGCCCCAGGCCTAAAATGTCATCGATATCAATTCCCGGAAGAAGAGATAATTCAACGACCAGACCATCTATCTTTTGCTTCATATTGGCTGCCCTGGAGAGGTCATAGCAGCTCATCGTCTGAGACGCCAGATAAGAAGACGAATTTTTCCACTGATCATAGTACTCTTCGACAATTATGCCCCCAAGCTGCATGGCTGTCATGTTTACAGGATCATAGAATAATTCATGATCCGGATCTTCCTTCACTATATCGGCGGTTTCAGTACTGATCCCCCCGCCTCTTTTTATGCGGGAAAAAACCATGCTAAAATCCCAGCCGGGGCCCCACTCGCTGGCGGGGGATGCCGCAATCACATCGGCGGAAAAACTTCCGTTTCCGGGACGGTACTGATATGCAAGTTCAGCAGATCCCATGAAACAGGCATCGTAGCCGAGGAAATCAACGGACTCGTCCGCAGTTAGCACATCTGTTATCTCCGCAGTATAAAGCCAGTCACCTGCTGGATAATCACCGCTGACTTCCCTCGGGCTGCTTCCGTCAATCGATTTAGTGATGGTAGATGATACAGATCTTTTCATGGCACCGCCGCCATGACTCGATATGATCAGTCCGTATTTATCGGCTGGATAGTATGCCTTGCCGAATTGAATAAATTTCTTTAAAATTTCAGCGTCACCACTGTTGACATCATAAAAGTTTTGAGGCCTGCACTCAGGCAAAAATTCCTGGCCGTAGAGTTCATATGTTCCCGATGCGGCAACTCTGAATATCTTGCCCCCGGAAAAATTTTCCCCCAGAACATAATAATCAGAAGAGTATGCCCTTGAACGGTCAATGAATACAATCAGGTTCAACCCTTCTACATTTTTCATTCCCTGCTGCATCTCATTGATATCTTCAAGCATTTCCTCTTCGAGGTTGTTATCGGCCCCCATAAAAACCATAATTGTCCAGGCTGTAGCTTTAGGTTTAGGGTCCCTGCCTATGTAAACATCGGATTCAGGATCGAAAATATTATCCCGCCCCTCCAGGTAACATCCCGCACTTAAAGAAGCGAATATTATTGTAAGAAGGACTGCTGTTCTTTTAAACTTTAATTTTATTTTCACTGCATGATTACCCGATGGCTGCTGATTTTAAAAATTGCAAACGGCTTTTAGACCGTATACACAATCAATATATGGCTTCTCAAGAACATACTGGTATGCTTCAAAATATACTTTTTTTTCCGTAAGAAGGCTATTGTTTTTCTTTTTCCCGGTATAATGAGAAAAAACAATAAGATCGACCCAGCTTGCGGTATAAACCGCCCCCATCACAAGCCCGAGGGAAAGGGCAAGAATACTGGCGTTTTTATAGTCTTTCCACCTCCGGTCAAAGAGGGACTGGGCAGAATTGTAACCGAGTTCATCATAACTCTGTTTTTTATTCATCATATTAAAAAGAGACCAGGTAAAAACTCCGCCGCTGAGGCCGAAACTCCCAAGGAAAACAAGTCCCTTTGTATGATACCCCGCATAGTATTGTCCCCAGCCGGGGATTATTCCGCGCAGATAGTAGCCCCTTTTTGAAACATTGCGAAATTCTATTTCTCTATCGGATGAAGTGGCAGCGTTCAGCTTTTCCGTCGCGAAGGTCAGAAATATTGCAGATATTATAAACAAACAGAATGTTTTTCGTACAGTATTCATTTTCACCAGTCTAATGGCCTTATAATTAATCAGGAATTTGCTACGGGTTCAGTAGATCACGAGGTCATCCCTGTTGATTACCTCATCGAAATAAGTCCCCCCCAGTACCTTTTTTATTTCCCGCGTGTTTTTACCCATTATCCCGGATAACTCACTGCAGTTATAATTTACGATTCCCTTGGCAACAGGTTTTTTATCTGCATCGAAGAGCTCAACAACTGCCCCCATATCAAACGTCCCTTCCAGGGCGACGATTCCCGTTGCAAGGAGAGATTTTTTTCTTTTAGATATTGCCTCTACGGCACCGGCATCAATAAAAATACTTCCCTTCGGTTTTTTTAACGCCACCCACTTCTTTCGGCTGGAAAGTCTCTTCTCACTACCGGTAAATATTGTGCCAATACGCTCACCCGCCAGTATCCGCTTCAGGATGTTTGCCTCCGAGGCATGGGCAATTACCATCTTTTCGCCGAAGCGAATTATCAGTTCCGCAGCCTTGATCTTGGTCATCATACCACCGGTACCATGACTGGATCCGCTGCCACCTGCACGGGCGAATATATCTTCAGAAATCTTTCGAATCTCATCAACCGGTTCAGGATCGTCAAGGTTCATGTAAAAACCCTGTACATCCGAAAGCAGAATCAGCAGGTCCGCGGTAACAAGACTGGTAATATGGGCGGAGAGAGTATCATTATCGCCGAATTTAATCTCCTTTACCACAACTGTATCGTTCTCGTTGACAATGGGAACAATTTTCATCTCCAGGAGTGTCTCCATGGTATGGCGGGCATTGAGAAATCGGCGGCGGTGTTTAAGGTCATCCTCGGTAAGAAGAATCTGCCCCACCTCATATCCCCTGCGGGAAAAATATTTTCTGTATTCATTAATCAGAAGGGCCTGACCGACTGCGGCAAGGGCCTGTTTCCGGGGAATGGAGAGTGCGCCCCTTTCTTTTCCAAGACGACCGGCGCCGGCGGTAATGGCTCCGGAAGATACGACAACCACCTGGTACCCCATATCGAGGACATCACAAACCTGTTTTACAAAACGGGATATCTTACCGTGAGAGATTTCACCTTCTTCAGTCAGTGAAGACGTGCCTATCTTAACGACTACCCGTTTGACATTTTTAATCAGTTCCTTCCTGGGCATTGGCTTGATCCAGTAAATGATCGAGTTTATCGATCAGTTTATCAATATTCACTCCCGTTATGGAAGAGATTGGTACAACTTCCTCTCCCTTTAACGACTCCATCTTTTCCTTTAATTCATCTTCTGCTATCAGATCGACCTTGGAAAGAAGAACGAGACAGGGCCTTTCAAGCAGTTCTGTATTGTAGGCCTTTAATTCCGATCGCAGCAGTTCAAGTGTATAAGGCAGCTCTTCTTCAGTGGCGTCAAGAAGAAAAAGGAGTACATTAACCCTCTCTATATGCTGTAAAAAGGAGAGTCCCAGACCCTGTCCCCTATGGGCCCCTTCAATAATACCTGGGATATCGGCAATAAGAAATTCGCGGGCAGATTTCTGCACCACTCCGAGATTCGGAATCAGGGTAGTAAAGGGGTAATCTGCGATTTTCGGTTTCGCATTTGTAACTTTGGAGAGAAGTGTTGATTTACCTGCATTGGGGAGTCCCACAAGTCCGATGTCTGCAATCAGTTTCAGGTTCAGGATGACCACCAGCTCTTCACCTGGAGTTCCCGGCTGGGACATGCGGGGTGTCTGATTTGTTGAACTTTTAAAGAAGGCATTTCCTCTGCCGCCAACACCCCCTCTGGCAATGGTGTGTCGTTTTTCTTCAACAATCAGGTCGGCTATCACCTCTCCGGTTTCAGCATCAATTACCTGTGTTCCCGGGGGAACCAGTATTGTGAGGTCCTCGCCATCAGCGCCATGGCGGTTTCTTCCTTCCCCCTGATGCCCTCTTCGTGCCTTATAGAGGCGGTCCTTGTAAAAATGAGAAAGGTTATAATATCGGCGGTCTGCTTCGATATATACATTCCCGCCATTACCACCGTCCCCGCCGTCGGGGCCGCCCTTGGCAATATATTTTTCTCTTCTGAAAGAAACGGCCCCGGCCCCGCCGTCACCGGCTTTTATCCTGATATTTATTGTGTCAGTAAATTTAGCCATTATACTTTCTCTTCCCCTATACAAAAACAATAAAGAAAAATCGCGTACAGGTTCTATACGCGATTTCACATATCTTGCAAGGGTTATTTATTCAGTTTTTTAAATTATGCGACGGGATAAACAGAGACCTTTTTTCTCTTCTTATCAAATCGTTCAAATTTCACAATACCGTCAATCTTGGAAAAGAGTGTATCATCGCTGCCGCGACCTACATTGTTTCCCGGATGAATTTTTGTACCACGCTGACGGACAATTATGGTTCCGCCGGTAACTTCCTGGCCACCGTAACGTTTTACACCAAGACGTTTCGATTTTGAATCACGACCGTTTCTGGTAGAACCGCCACCTTTTTTATGTGCCATTGCTTTCTCCTTTATCAGCACTATCCGGATACCTTACAAAAAGGTTGATATCTTCAGGATATTGCTTTTCCAGTTCAATAATTCCGTAAATTAAAAAATCGAGATAATTCTTCAGGGATATCCTGGATTCTCCCGATGCTTTTTCCAGATCCAATTTTGATTGAAGATAACCATCATTTTGAGTCACACTCTGATCAGTATCTTCAAGCCGCGCCGCTGCCATTATAAAGGTTTGTCCCAAGACGGAGACGGCGGCACAGAGTATGTCCTTCCCTTTCATATCTTTACCGGCATGACCGCTGATTTCGAGGCGATACTGAATGCCGGATGGATCAGATTCAACAATGATCCGAATCAAAGGGAATACCTTTTTAGCTAACTACAAAATCCTTAATCATCAGTTGAGAATATGTCTGACGATGTCCAAGGGTTCTCTGGTATCCTTTTCTCTTCTTAAACTTGATACCACGGACTTTATCACCTTTCACATTTCCAAGGTACTTAGCTATAACTTTAACACCACAGTAAGGTTTGCCGATTTTTACATCTTCGCCATCTGCATAAAGAAGAACGGTATCGATATCGAATTCCTGATTTTCATCACGATCGAGTTTGTCAACGAAGACTTCTTTATCTTTTTCAATCTTGTACTGTTTTCCGCCAATTTCAATTATTGCGTACATTGTGTATTCCTCAATAAATATAATAAGGGAACCTCGATGAGTAAAACATGTAATGTTCCCTTGTGGCTAAAATATTTGAAAAAACCAGGAGTCTTCACTTTTATTCATGAAACTCCTGATTTTTATAAGTAGCCGTAAAGAAGGAGCATTGCTCCTGATTATGTGGGCCCACAGGGACTCGAACCCCGGACCTACTGATTATGAGTCAGCCGCTCTAACCAACTGAGCTATGGGCCCAAACAATAGAAAGTCATATAGTATTATATACCATATCCTGTCAACAAAATAAAGAAGGAAATGCGGTCATCCGGAATAAAAATGTGACATAATCCGGATTCACCATTATAAAATGGAATCGGACTCTACTTTATTGCAAAAACACCACCTTCGGCATAAATATATTCGGTTAAACACGAATAACAAACAATATTTTTCCATCCAAAAGACTTTGCCTTTGTAACCCTGTGGCAAACCAGACTTAAGGCTCCAGAAGATTAAAGAAAAGAGACCTGGTTCCTTCCAGCATTTTTCGACATATAGAGAGCACGATCTGCCCTTTCAATCAGGTCACCCTTGCTCGAATCCCGGTCATGGTCAAGAACAGAGAGACCAATGGATATGGAAACCTTAATCTCCATATCTTCATGGTGAAAATTTTCCCGTTCAATATTCTCACGTATTCTCTCCGCAACAATAAGTGCGTCCGCCATATCTGTTTTAGGGAGAATAATTGCAAATTCCTCTCCCCCATACCGGGCTGCAACATCCATGAGACGGATATTATCCCTGATAATCTGGGCCACTTTCACCAGCACAGCGTCCCCGGCAGAATGTCCGTATGAGTCATTCACCTCTTTAAAATGATCAAGGTCAGCCATAATGAGGGCCAGGGGACGATCAAAATGCATTGCCCGCTCGAATTCTTCTTCCATGGCAGTATGAAAATAATGATGAATCTTTAAATGAGTCATCATATCTGTTGTTGCCATTTCATAGAGGCGTGCGTTATTAATGGCTATTCCCGCCAGAGAGGCAATATTCATGAGATACTCTTTCTCATTTTCCGTAAAATGGGTTTTATTTATCCTTTCCCCCAGGATAATTACACCATTCACCTGCCCCCTGCTCATTAGAGGCACTAAGAGTGACGGAGAAAGCAGTTTTAAAACTTCCTCTCCCCTGTCATTAAGCCCATATCGAGCAAGCTCATCCATTGTGAAGCAATGGGGGGAATTTTCAAGGAATGAAATCAGACGCCCCTCGGAATAAATATCATAATCCCGGGTGTGGTCAATTTCAAAACCCTTGTAATTACGGTGCAGACTATAGCAGTCCGAACCGAGTCCCTTTTTAAGGAAAATGCCCGCATTAAGCAGCTGCATTTGCCCCATACAGGTGAGCAAAATCGATTCAATAAGTGTGTTGTAATCCAGTGTTGAATTGAGTCCCTTGCTTATTTCAATAAGCTGCTTCAAGTCATAAATCTTCCGTTCATATTGCTCAATTTCAACAGGCCAGGAAATGTCTATGTCCATTACGACCCCCGATACTCAGTTTCAGGAGGCTATTTTTATGACCTCCTTCAGCTCAACACGGCCGTCATAAATAGCCTTCCCAACTATCGCTCCCTTCAATCCGCGACTTTCCAATTCCTTGAGTTTTTCTATATCTTCCAGGGAAGAAACCCCACCTGAAGCTATCAGTTTCAGGCGCGGAAACTGTTCAAGCAACATCAGGCAGGCTTCCATATTAGGTCCGCTGAGCATACCATCCGTTGCAATATCTGTATATATTATTTCCCTGACTCCCTTTTGCATTACCTGATCGACAAGATCAGTAGCCTTTACTCGTGTTACTTCTCTCCAGCCCTGTGTTGCCACCATGGAATCCCGTGCATCAATACCGGCAATAATACATTCAGGGCTTTCTTTTATAATTTCATCAAATTCTTTTTCGAGTATGGCTGAACCTATAATAATTCTTCGAATTCCGGCATCAAGATATTTTCTTACTGTTTCGGCACTGCGTATGCCACCGCCAATCTCAATGGGAACAGAAACTTCCGCAGCAATCGAAGCAACCAGGTCTAAATTTACCGGTTTCCCTTCGAAGGCTCCGTCAAGATCAACGACATGGATCAATCCGGCCCCCGTTGCCTCAAATTTTTTAGCCTGCCCAACAGGATCGTCTGAATATATGGTTTTACGCTGAGGATCCCCCTGCAGAAGACGTACACATTTCCCCTCTTTTATATCAATAGCCGGTATTACTAACATACCGCTCTCACAAAATTTTCAACAATTTTCAACCCATAATGGTGACTTTTTTCAGGATGAAACTGCGTTGCGATGCAGTTCCCCTTCCCTACAATACAGGGGAAGGTGTCACCATAGGTAGTTTCTCCCAATACCCATGAAGAATCATCTGCCACAGGATGGTAGGAATGAATAAAATAAAAATAACTCCCTTCCGGAACTCCCTCCAGAAACTGTGAACTTCCCGTAAAATTTACGGAATTCCATCCCATATGGGGGACCTTAAGCGAGGTCTCACTGAACCGTACTACTTTTCCCGGAATAACATCAAGCCCCGTGGAACTCCCGAATTCTTCACTCGATGAAAAAAGCAACTGGTACCCAAGGCAGATACCGAAGAAGTAACCGCCTTCTGCAATGAATTTCTTTAATGGGTCAATCCATCCCATCTCCCGGAGATTATCCATAGCCATGGCAAAGGCACCGTCTCCCGGCATTATCAATGCATCAGATTTATTGACAGAATCCGGATCGCTGCTGACCTGAACTTTATCAGTATAAAGCTCTATTGCCTTCACAACAGAGCGAAGATTTCCCATACCATAATCAATAACAGTAATCATGAAATAGTCCCCTTCGTTGAAGGTACATTTCCCGCCAGAATTTCATCATCCGCCGCAGCCTTTCTCAGAGCCAGCCCAAGGGCTTTAAATATTGCCTCGTGAATATGATGCCTGTTATCTCCGTATTCAACGGTAATATGAAGATTCATCCCCGCATTATCCGCAAAGGCACGTAAAAATTCTATTGTCAGTTCTTCCGCATAGCGCCCGACAGTTCCATCAAGACGGGGCCCCGTATACTTAAAAAATGCCCGCCCGGAAAGGTCAATCACTGCCGTTGCCAGGGCTTCATCCATTGGGGCTGAGGCTTCTCCAAACCTGAAAATCCCGGCTTTTTCACCCAGGGCACCTTTCAGGGCCTGCCCCAGACTGATGCCAATATCTTCAACGGAGTGGTGGTCATCAATTTCGATATCTCCGGCACACTTCAAATCGAGCATCATCCGCCCGTGCCGGACCATGGCGGAGAGCATATGATCAAAGAAAGGAACGCCGGAATTTATTTTTGAAGAGGATACGTTTTCAAGTTCAATTGCAACTGAAATCTCCGTTTCTGAAGTTTTTCTCTTGCATGTTCCTTTTCGTGTCAATGACTTCCTATTCATGTTAACCGTTTCCACTAATTTCTTAATTTTTCATTGATATTATATGAAAAGTTCGACATATAATGCAATTAAGTCAACTGCAATGTATTAATATTTCAAAAAATACATGATCATGGCACTAGTATTCAAATCCGAGACTGAATATTATATCCATATTCCCGAATGACTTTCTATAGAAGGGCCATGCGAAGTCAAGTTTTAAAACGACCACAGGATAAAGGGCCAGACGGAAACCGAAGCCCATATCCATTTTAAAATCTTCAAATTCACCGGTTTCATCATCAAGAAACCGGTATTTCCCGTCCCAGACAGAACCCGCATCCAAAAAGAGAACCCCACCTATCTGCCCGATTCCGAAAAAAAGAGGCCATCCCAGCTTAATCCCCTCTACTGCAACAAACCTGAATTCCGCATTAAAAAGATACATATACTTCCCCGAATACCCAAGAAAGGGATGTCCACGGAGAGTATTGAATCCTCCCAGATAATACTTGAAATATTCACTGTCCCTGCCAAAGACCGTTCCGCCAATACCGCGAAATGCAAAAACATACCTTTTGTTTATCAAAAAGTATCTTCTCAAATCAATATCAACACTTGAAAAAGTGAAATCCTGCCCGGAAAGATTGAAGGCCTGCTCAAAACTGACTCTGCCGCGAAAACCATCGACGGGAACCATTCGTCCCCAGAGAACATTGTCATAGCTGATTCCAACTGCAAGCTGGTTAAGGTTAGCATAAACATCCGGTCTTGAGTCGTACACAGAGTAGTCATGTTCATAACGGGAGACGGTCCCCTTAAAATCAATTCTCAAAAACCGATGAAAGGGATACCGAAAAATTGTATATCCGCCATAATGATTCAGATAAACGGTCCCCAGATTGGCATTGTGAATCAAATCATTTATATCGCCTATGGAATAAATCAGAAAAGGATTCGTCTGACTGAATGCGCCAATCCCCACATCCAGCCTGTGTTTCAGGTAATAATAGGCTGCGTCAAAATTCAGATCATTTCTACTGTTCTGCCTGATATAGTTACCCGTCAGCACTACCCGATGGTCCCCCATATTATCGGAGAGAGACATCTGAACAAAACCCGCGAATCCGTAATTGACGGTACCGGTCAGTCCGATAAAGAATATATCACTGGTTAGTCCCGGGGAATAATGCCCCAGCAGGCTTTGATTGAAGTCATAATATGTATGCTCATACTTTACATCTTTTCTAATTATTTCGGCATTATCAGTTTCTTTATACCTTTTACTTCCTTTAACGTCTTTTACCATGATATCATAGCCAAGATTCTGGTAGGCCACCATGGCTATTTTATTGCCGCTGGGAAACCAGCGAGGAGTAAAGACTCCGGATATAACGTCGGTGATTTTTTCCGTTTCATTGGTTTTAATGTTGTGTATATAGACATTAAAAATACCGGATCGGTTGGATACATAGAGAAGTTTTTCCCCTTTTGCATCCAGCTCCGCCTGAAGGTCATCCCCCTTCCCTTTCACGAGAGGAAGAACTTCACCTGTCAGCAAATCATACTGGTAAATATTATAGTCGCTGTCGTAGGGATTCATCTTTCCGTTACGGTTTGAAGAAAAAATAATTGTACGGTTATCCGGGGAGATGGATGGATTTTTTTCAGTATAGATATCTTCCGTAATCTTCAGCAGAGTTTTTTTTCGCCTGTCATAAAGAAAAATATCTGAATATCCTCCGGTTATACCGACAAAAACTACCTGTTTCCCATCCCTTGATAGAGAGGGATATTTGATTGCCCTTAGTGGCAGCAAAATCTTTTCGATAACACGGCCATTTTCTGTATCAATGAAATAAATAACATCACGCCCCCGCGCCTGGGCGACAAAAAGCAACGATTTCCCATCACTTGTCCATGAAAGAAAATTATCCATCAGATGCATACCCTCATAAGATGAACGGGTTGCCCCTTTAAGAAGTACCCTTACCTTCCTGTCTTTCTTATCTTCACGAACACTGGTTTTCCTAATAATGATACTGGGGTAAATATTTTTATCAGAGAGATACGCAATAGACTTGCCGTCAGGAGAGACTGCAGGTGCGGTATTGATTCCCGAATATGTTTTCAAATGATGGGTAAACTGATATGCCTCTTCATCTTCAAAATTTTTTCGTGCAATCAGGGGATAATAACGCTTTTTATAAAAACGGATCCACTCCTTGTTAACATCTTCTATATCTTTTCCTGTTACTGATTTAAGCGCCTCACCCAGGTCTCCCATATCCCGCACATCTCTAAAAAACTCACCAATGGCCTTTTTCCCGTATTTTTTTTCCAGATAGTAATAGAATGCCTGGCCTTCCTTGTATACAAGATAGCCGGACCGTACTCTCAGCATGGTTAAATTAATAAGATTGGCAAAATTTTCATTAAACAGGGCATCCCGCATTACCATATCAGCGGTGTCATCATAACCGATGGAAAGATATTCAGCCATACCTTCAACAACCCAGAGGGGAACCCTGCCTATACCAAAACGGCTCATCAACTCTCCGGAAGTATCATTGAAAAGAATATTAAACTGGAAGGCATGAACCAGCTCATGAGTCAATACGTGCCTTAATTCAGCATAAGAACCGGTAAATGGAACAACGACGCGGTTTTTCAACGACTCGGTGAAACCGCCTGTAGATTCTCCGATGAGATAGGGCATTATATTATTATTCTGAAAGCTGCTGTGGGACGGATAAAGCATAATGGGGATGACATCAGTAAGTTCATGATTCAAATAATCGGAAATATGAATATAACCTTCTTCTGAAATTCTTGAGGCTTCCAGTGCCAGTTCTTCCATTCCGGAGGGATAGTAGATATCAAAATGAATACTTTTCAAAATCTTCCAGTCAAAAGATTCATAATTCACTTTGTTCTTCCCAAAAGAATGGAGGGGAAGTTCCGGCACCAGCAGAAGGCCCAGAAAAATCAATATGGATATTACCTGTTTAACCATGAACAATTATATCCTGCCATTTATCTACTTTTCGACAGCGAGACAATAACCATTTAACCTATTCCACCTGTACCTGCAAGAGAAAAGTTATCCAGATTTGCAGGAAATACTGCATATAAAAACAGCAGGATAAAAGTAAATCGATTACACATTTAGAGGAAGTAGAGAGACTTTATCTCTTCAGAGGATATTCTCCCTTCATTGATTATATGCAGGGCTCCATCAGTTACATCAATAATTGTAGGGAAGGGATGTTTTTTACAGAATTCTTCTACGAGAATAATCATATCAGCCTTTTTATATTTTCTGTATATGTCCTTAATGCGAAGACCACGCTTTTTACGGAAACGAAGCCCCGCCCCAAAGAGAAGAGGCTGGTCAACCTGCCGAATAATGTCCTGGATAAATTTATTGCGGGGAAATCGTACCGGAATCACCTTTGATCCGTTTTTTTTGTTCTTGCTTCGGAGACGAACCACCACCTCTCCGGGCCACACGCGGTGAAGAAAATCAAATTCAGATTTATCATAATTGGCAAGTTCATCCAGCATTTTAAACGAGCTGATGAGGCGAACAACATTATCACCCTTTTCACCAAAGACAGATACTATCTTTTTTTCGTTGCCATTTTCAGCAATAGCCAGAATACCAAAAACAGAGTCAACCGGGAGAACAATAATATTACCCTCCCTGAGGTGTTCGACAACCTTGCCTACCACCTGCTTCTCAAGGGATCCGTCTTTTTTAACCTTCTTAATGGGAATAATTTCATTCCTTAGTGATGGCATTCCTGCAAGTCCCCCCCCTGCAATGAGTTTCTTTGCCCAGAAGAACAGATGTTATTTTTCCAACATAATTCTCCGGATAGATACTGTAGTGAGCATAATGCAAATGCAGACACTTTATGGTATCGTACATTTTTATGCCGCCCACTCCACTGCTCATCAGTTTATCATTCGGCTCTATGTAATCAAGATCTCCAACAAACTGAAGATAGAGTTTTTTTCTCAACAGTGCATAATGGACATGGGCTTTTCTCATGGCTTCCAGAAAACCTTCATCGTTCTGGATCAAGCACTCTATTTTCTTTATACAACCGACATCCTCCAATCTATGTATTTTATCATTCAACCAGGGGCATGTCAACCAGAGAGGTGTTGAAAAGGCGATAAAATTCAATTTTCCCCTGAATTTTTTTTCCTTTTTGAGAACCGGGGAAAGCAATACAACCTGGGGAAATCCCCATGGGCATCTCTGAATAACACCCTCAATAAATATATTTTCTCCTTTCAATTGATATTTCAGGACAGAAATATCTTCACTGGAGTATCTGGCATCAAAATACATCTTTTTCAGATTCTGGAGATCGGTATATTCTACTGAAGTAGAGAAGGAGTATCAACAGGGAAACAACAATCCATATAATTCGAATATGTTCAAGGGGAAAGGCTCCGGTGGTTCTTTCCGGAACAGCTGCCATATCGGAATTCTCTTTCTCAATTCCTTTCAGGATGAGAACTTTGCCGCCCTTTTGCACAATACCGGCATTGGCAAAATCAGCCTCTTCCACTCGGCCATCCGCATGGGCCTGTAGTTTTTTCCTGAGGCCCCGATTTATCTTTTTCAGGGCCTCATTCTTTTGAAGGAGCTGATTTTTCTTACCCTCCAGCATGTACCGCTCAAGGAGACCACTTTCTCCAAAAACGAATACGTAAATACTGGAAAGTAACAATATCAGCAAAAAAGCGATAAGGTATCTGTTTCTATGCAAGGTTATAGAAAACTCCCCTGCCTTTAAATGTTGCACTTGAACCAAGCTCCTCTTCAATTCTGAGCAGCTGGTTATATTTTGCAATTCTATCAGTTCTTGAGGCAGAACCGGTTTTTATCTGTCCCGCATTGGTTGCCACAACCAGATCCGCAATAGTAGTATCTTCTGTTTCACCTGACCGATGAGAAACAACAGCAGTATAACCGCCACGCTTAGCCATCTCAATTGCCTGAAGAGTTTCCGTAAGGGAGCCAATTTGATTCAGTTTAATAAGGATTGAATTGGCAACACCCATATCAATGCCCTTCTTTAACCTTTCAGTATTGGTCACAAAGAGATCATCACCAACGAGCTGAACCTTCTTACCGAGACGCTCGGTCTGAAGTTTAAAACCATCCCAGTCATCTTCATCCAGTCCGTCTTCAATTGAGATAATAGGATATGCGTTAACCAGTTTTTCCCAGAAATCAACCATTTGGGCACTGTCAAGTTCGCTGCCGTCGCTCTTTGAGAAGACATATTTCTTTTTGTTTTTATCATAAAATTCACTGGCTGCGGGGTCCATGGCTATCATGATATCATCACCCGGTTTAAAACCGGCTTTGCTGATAGCTTCCATAATCAAATCAAGGGGCTCTTCATTTGATTTACAGTTAGGGGCAAATCCCCCTTCATCACCAACTGCAGTATTGTAACCTTTTCCACTAAGGACAGATTTCAGCGCATGGAATGTTTCAGCACCCATTCTGAGGGCTTCTCTAAAACTTGAAGCACCTACAGGCATTACCATATACTCCTGGAGGTCAACATTTGAATCAGCGTGAGATCCGCCATTGATAATATTCATCATCGGAACCGGAAGTTCACAGGCATTGGTACCGCCGATATATCGATAAAGAGGCATACCGAGGGTTTCTGCAGCAGCACGTGCACAGGCGAGGGAGACAGCCAGAATTGCATTTGCTCCCAGTTTTGACTTGTTGGGCGTTCCATCAAGTTCAATGAGCACATTGTCCAGTTCAACCTGGTTCAGTGCATCCATTTCAATAATGGAGCCGGCTATTTTTTCGTTAACATTTGCCACGGCATTAAGGACACCTTTGCCGAGGTACCGGTTTTTGTCGCCATCTCTCAATTCAACGGCTTCATGTACTCCTGTTGATGCCCCGGATGGAACTATTGCTCTCCCTGTAAAGCCGGAAGATAGTTCTACATCAACCTCAACAGTGGGATTACCGCGTGAATCGAGGACTTCCCTTGCTCTAACATCAGTAATAATGGTCATAACTTTCTCCTTACTGTAAGTAGTCTATGTAAAATTTCCTAAGTCCCGGCGGCCTGTCAGAATGCGCTTTCCATCAAACAGCGATTGATCCTGTCATGTATTGCATGAACAACAGGCTGTTGCTTGTGGAGACACTTAAAATAGTATCCACATAACAATCAATAATGCAAGCATAATTTAGGGGACTGCCCCCCTTCAGCCATTTACTGGATAAATACAATAATACTGGTCAGCGCTTTTTTTATATACTGCAAACCGTGTTACCGGGATTTTTTCAAAAATTTTAACTATCTCTGGTAAATCTTCACTACGTGCAAAAATTGCAACTCCGCAATCATGGGATATGCTGTCCGGCATACCAATTACCCTGAATGAGAAACCGTGACGATACAGTTCCTTTTGTGCAAGCATAACTTCACTGGAGGAAGCCAGTGCGATGGTTATCTCTCCATTCAGGGTACGCCTCCCGAAAAAACTTCATTACAATTAAAAAAGGCTTTGTTTATCACAAAGCCATAACCGGTCAAGTATATTATTTTCCTTTACTCAACCTGTTCAAATTCAATTCTGGCCGCATCGGCCCACAGCTTTTCAAGCTGATAGTATTCCCGCAGCTCTTCGGTAAAGATATGAACGATTACCGGGCTGTAGTCAAGTATAATCCATCCGGAGCTCAGGTCCGGTCGGGTCCCTTCCTTCAAACCCTTTGAATCAAAAAACTTTCTGAGATCCCTTGCCATGGACCTGCAGTGTATCTGTGAGCTGCCTGAAGTCACCACGAAGTAATCAAAGTAGCTGTTAACGGCACTAAGATCCATCACTACAGTTTCATCAGCTTTTTTCTCATCGAGAAGGCCGTAGCATTCTCCGAGGATAGCAACCAGCTGCGCATTATCCAAACTTTTAATCATTGAGCAAGATCCTCTCCAATTATTATTAAAACATTATGCAACAGGGTATTATCTATAATATAGTGAACATTGTCAATTCCCGTCAGTTCTGAAACCTTTTTTACCGCGCCGGTAGAACTTTTTCTCGCGATAATGACTGATTTTTTCATTGGCGGAAACGGGGAAGTTCCAAATTCAACGACGGCAAGACCGTCCCTGTTGAGATTATTTCTCATTCGCCTTGCAAGGCCTGAAACACTGGTACCGTTAAGGATTTTTACCTTCACTACATTCTCCCCTTCTTTGTCCATGACGAGATGCTGCAGGTATTCACTTTCATATATCTTGTGAGATATATCATCATTAGTGTAATAGCCGCCATTAAAGGTACCGGGAAGCATAATGGTTGAAAAATTCCCCTCACCCAGAAGATATCCGACGATAGTCATCACTTCCTGGGGGAGAAGATTGGTTTTGATCGAGGATATCATTTCCGATAAAAAACTGAGTTCTGCCAGATTACGTTTTTTCATCCGGTTATGATAGAGGGTCAGAAAGATATCTTCAATTCGGTCAAACTTCAAATATATTGATCCGTTTTCAACATTATTGATGTATCGCATTATCTTATTGCCATCAAGATAGTTTATACCAAACTTCAGGAACGATTTCATCTTCGGTTGATCAAGGATAAAAAGATCAATCCCCTCAAGAAGATTAACAATACGCTTCACATCACTGCTGTAGAGTTCGACATAAAATGGGACATTCAATTTCAGGTCCCGGAGGAGTGATTTTCTCAGGCGTTCGAAATATATAAAGTCGACTTCTCTCATCGCCATGGACTTTTTACGGTCTTCGTCGAGATAAACCCTGAAATTCGGCGGAATAAAGGTCACTCCCACATTGTTGTTTTCTGGATTAATCGACAAAACACAAAAGAAGTTATGACACCGCTCACGGTAGACATTGCTGCCGGCGATTAAAATATTTACCAGTTTTTTTTCTTTCGCCAGATTCTCCACTGCATTACGTGTCGATCTCTGATAAAAATCAACTGACAGCAAAACCAGGAAAATAACAGCTATTGCAACACCCAGTATCGTGATTTTTTTCTTCACGAATTGTATAACCTCTTATTCTTAATAAATTCATCGACCTCTTCAGGAATGAGGCCATCAACCGGCAGCCCATTGCTGATACGGCTCCGTATCAGGGAAGAACTGATTTCAATATCAGGATTGGATGCCACCAGAAGTTCAGCAACCTGTGACATCAGGCTTTCATTCAATTTCGGATCACCGGGACGCTTCATAACTATCAGCGGAACAGAATTGATGATTGCCCTGTATTCACGCCATGTGTCAAGTTCATTAAAGGAATCTGCCCCGATTATCAGGAAAAACTCATCTCCGGGGTACTCTTTTTTTAATCCATCAAGGGTAATCACCGTAAAGGATGCCTCTTCACGGTCAAGCTCAATTCTGGACACGCGGAAGTCATCCATTTTTTCGATAGCAACGCACACCATATCGTAGCGGTCTTCCGCGGAAACGTTACCGTGAAGTTTCTTATGAACAGGCTCACCTGTCGGAATGAAGAGAATTTCATCAAGATTGAATTCCTCCTTAATGAAACGTGCATTGATGAGATGCCCGTTGTGGATGGGATTAAAGGTCCCTCCGAATATACCTGTTTTCACCGTTTATCTAACTTCCCCTCTGCCGTAGATAATATACTTCAGGGTTGTCAAACCTTCCACACCCATGGCTCCACGTGCATGAAGTTTTTCAGTGGAGATACCAACTTCCGCGCCAAGTCCGAATTCACCGCCGTCATGGAAACGGGTAGAGGAATTGACAAACACAGCAGAGGAATCAACTTCCTTTAAAAAGCGATCAGCCATCAAATAATCAGAGGTAACAATGCATTCAGAGTGCTCAGAGCCGTGTCGATGAATATGCTTAATGGCTTCATCAATGGAGTCCACCACACGTACTGAACAGATAAGATCGAGATATTCAGTATCGAAATCTTCATCTTTCGCCGCAACTATTCTGTCAGGTATAATTTTGAAGGTTTCACTGCACCCCCTCAGCTCAACCCCCTGGTCGAGAAGTGCCTGAAGGAGAGACTCCTTTTGGGGGTAATCTTTATGAATCAGAAGGGCTTCCATGGCGTTGCAAACCCCGGGGCGCTGCACCTTGGCATTAACGGCGATATTGTTTGCCATATCCTCCTTTGCGGAGGCATCAAC
The DNA here is from genome assembly GCA_942491575.1 of uncultured Spirochaetota bacterium. Taxonomy (GTDB): domain Bacteria; phylum Spirochaetota; class UBA4802; order UBA4802; family UBA5550; genus CAZHNW01. The sequence continues at coordinate 1,924,599 of CALOBT010000031.1, read as the reverse complement.
AAAGGTATGACAGAGCCCCTTATCATGTTTAATCACAGGAATAGATGATTCTTCCGTAACTCGCCTGATGAGGCCCTCACCGCCGCGGGGAATAACCACATCGATATATTCCTTCTGCTTCAAAAGTATGGGAACCAGCTCCCGCTCAGTCCGTGTAATGAGGGTGACAATCCCTGCGGGATATCCCGATTCTGCCAGGGCTTCCTTCACCAGTTCATAGAGGGCGATGTTTGAATGTATGGATTCTTTTCCTCCGCGCAAAACGGATGCGTTGCCCGATTTTATACAGAGGGCGGCAATATCCGTGGTAACATTGGGACGCGCCTCATAAATTACCGCAACAACCCCGAGGGGAATTCTCATCTGGCCAACACGAATCCCGGAGGGACGTGTTTTCATATTTTCGACGCGGCCCACGGGATCCTCCAGGGCGGCGATTTCTTCAATTGAGGCAGCCATGCCATCGATTCTTTCCGGCGTAAGGGTAAGACGATCGATTACTGCAGCAGTCAGTCCCGATTCCCGGGCTGCTGCGAGATCCTTTTCATTTTCACTGATGAGTTGATCCCCGCGGGCCCTCATCAATGCGGCGATCTTCAGTAGAAGATTATTCCTCTCTACAGTGGAAAGATTGGCTATTACCGAGGCGGATTCCCGGGCATTTTGACAGATTTCTTCTACGTAGGTTTTCATTTCCATGATCTCTTCCTCATTACGCTGGTTTAGAGGACTTGTTACAGGGGTCATATAATTTGACAAGGAAAAAACAATTATGTAACGGGCATCTTACTTCCCCCCCGCCCTCTTCTTCTGCACAAAATCATTATAGTATTTCTCATCGATTCTCTGCATGGAAAGAAGCACCTCCCGCTTTATCCGGGGGCCGGCGGAATCGAATGCCGCAGAAAGGACGGAAAGGGCCTCTTCGCGGTTGCCGGAAAAGCCGAGAATCCAGACAATTGTCCGCCTCACCACGGGAGAAATCTCCTTCTGAAGTCTCTCCGCAAAAAATCCCGTATCGAGCATTCCGTTGTCAAGGAGGGCGTAGTAACCCGAAAGACGATCCAGCTCACTCCTGCTGTTAACAAGACGGGAAATTACGACAAACTCCCGGGTGGGCCTGGACATTACAAAGGCGAGGGCATCCTGCCCTGTCACCAGCCTGCCCAGCAGGAACCTGCCGATTCCCGCACCAAAGAGAAATGATAAGGCCAGAATGATTAATGCAATTATTGCGATATTTCGAGGCCTGTTTATATTTTTTGGGGATATATTCATCGTCTGGCTGACCATTCCCTTTATACTGAACAGATTTTTGCCTGCCGGTTACAAAATTCCTTGCCTCATAAAAAAGTGTATTGAACTTCCAGCACGGTCATGTCATAAACTGAATGTTTTTGAGCATATAACAAAATTCTATTCAGTTTAAAAATCATTTCTTGACAAAAACTGACAATCTCTGGTGTAACAGTATTTACCGGCAACGGAAACTTAAAACTGAAATTTGAATCAACGACGGGATTTACTCTTTTTTGAGGAATTCCCAATATAAATCAAGTAGAAAACGAGGTAATCATGGAATATGAACCGGTGATAGGTCTGGAAGTACATGTCCAGCTCAACACGGCAACAAAAATTTTCTGCTCCTGTTCAACCCGGTTTGGCTCAGAGCCGAACAGTCAGACCTGCCCGGTATGCCAGGGAGAACCGGGGGTTTTGCCGGTTTTGAACGAAGAAGCCCTCAAGAAGGGGATTCTTGCGGGACTGGCCATCAACAGCGAAATTGCCCGGTACAGTAAATTTGACCGGAAAAATTACTTTTATCCGGACCTCCCCAAGGCGTACCAGATATCCCAGTTCGATAAACCCATCTGCGTTGGGGGGCACATTGAAATAACCACCGATGAGGGGCCCAAAACGATCGGCATCACCCGGCTACATCTCGAAGAGGATGCGGGGAAGTCTATACATTCCGATGATCCGAAACGAAGTGTATCATTCGTTGATCTCAACCGTACAGGAACTCCCCTCGCGGAGATCGTTTCCGATCCGGATATCCGCAGCGGGGAAGAGGCCTACCAGTACCTGCTGAACATGAAGTCCATCATGAAATACATTGAAGTTTCAGATTGTAACATGGAGGAAGGAAGTCTACGCTGCGATGTCAACATCTCCGTACGCCCCGTGGGACAGGAAAAGTTCGGTGAAAAGGTTGAGATAAAGAATCTCAACTCCTTCAAGGCGGTACGGTCCTCGATCAATTATGAAATCGAGCGTCAGATAAAACTCTGCAAATCCGGCGAGAAGGATACAATTGTTCAGGAAACACGTCTCTGGGATGCGGACCGGATGGTAACATTCAGCATGCGGTCAAAGGAAGATGCCCATGACTACCGCTACTTCCCGGATCCGGATCTCTCTCCGATTATTCTGGATGATGAGTATATCGATGCAATCAGGGCAACGATGCCTGAACTTCCTGCAGAAAAAATGGCCCGTTTTGAAAGGGAATACGACCTTTCTCCATACGATGCCCAGGTACTTACCGCGGTTAAGCAGCTTGCTGACTTTTTCGAAGCCGCAATCAAATCCGGGGCACAACCGAAAAGGGCCTCAAACTGGATACAGAGTGAGCTCCTCGGCAAGATTGATGACCCGGAAAAAATTAATGAATTTCCGGTTACCGCCGAAATGCTTGCAAAACTTCTTATACTGATAGATAATGATACTATCAGCGGGAAAATAGCCAAACAGGTCTTCGATGAAATGATCAAGACCGGCAGTGATCCGGAAAAAATAGTAGAAGAACAGGGCCTCAAACAGGTTACTGACCTTTCAGCCATTGAGCCCGTCATCGACGCAATTATCGCCGCCAATCCTAAATCAGTAGAAGATTTCAGGGAAGGAAAAGAGAAGGCAATAGGTTTTCTCGTAGGCCAGATAATGAAGGAAACAAAAGGAAAAGCTAATCCGCAGATTGTAAACGAACTCCTGCGTGAAAAAATGAGCAAATAAGCGAGGAACTAAATGGAAGCACTTGTAAATTTTACGATACCCGGCGTACGGAAGGCCTACAGCGGCAAGGTGCGTGATATCTACAAAATTGATGATGAACATATGTTGATTGTCTCAACGGACCGGGTCTCCGCCTTCGATCACGTTTTCCCCAGCGGAATACCTGAAAAGGGGAAAATACTCAATGCAGTATCAAATCTCTGGTTTGAAAAGATCAATTTCGTAAAAAATCATATTGTCGAAACTGACTTCGCCAATTTCCCAAAACCATTCTGCGATTTCCCGGAACTGCTGAAAGACCGCTCCGTCATCGTCAAAAAGACAAAGCGGGTCGATTTTGAGTGTGTTGCCAGGGGGTATATTATCGGTACCGGGTGGAAAGATTATCAGGAAACCGGGGAAGTCTGCGGCATAAAACTCCCGGCAGGACTACAGCTGGCGGAAAAACTTGAGTCTCCACTTTTCACTCCCGCCGCCAAGGCCGATACGGGACATGATGAAAATGTCTCCATCGAAGTAATGAAAGAGGAAATGGGAGCCGAATCCGCCGAATACCTGGCCGATCTCACAATAAGGATATATGAATTTGCCCGTGACCGGATGGAATCCCTCGGAATCATCCTTGCGGACACAAAGTTTGAATTCGGTTTCGTGGATAATGAAATCATACTGATAGATGAGGTCCTGACTCCCGACAGCAGCAGATTCTGGGACAAGTCGCAATACCAGGTGGGTTCATCCCCCGTCAGTTACGACAAACAGTTTATCAGGGACTACCTTGAGACCACTGACTGGGATAAAAATTCTCCACCTCCCCCCCTTCCCGAGGAAATAGTCAATAAAACCATGGAGAAATACAGGGAAATACTGAACGTACTTTCCACAATGAAATAATCTCCCGCGATGTGAATCGCGAAAATACGATATGAAGGCTCGACGTGAAAGCGCTTTCGCGCCTTCATGTCGAGCCTCCACACATATACAAGACATAATCCCGATACCTTCTTGACAATACTGTAAATGCATATATAAAGGGTACAATACAGTAAATATAAAAAAACTCCCTTTTACTAAAAATAGTATTCACTCTTTACTGGATATTATGTAACTTAAGATATGTAATTTGTGAAACAAAAAATGGGAGTAAAGGCAACTACAGGGCATGAATAATACTGATCTCAGTACCGTAACCTATCGTGATAATTTCCAGGAACTTTTCAACCGCTATTTTGCAACAAAAGATGTCTTTCTTCGAGTCAATGACGGCAAAATCCCGGTAAAATTCTACGGTTTTACCGACAACCGCGCCGCCTTTAGGATTCCACATGTAAAAAACATGTCCCGTGAGGCAACTATTTATGCAAAAACTGGAGATGAAATGGCCTATGCCTTTCTGTCATACCATGAGAAGCAGGAAGACGGGGTCTTCATATTCATACCAAAGCGTATCCAGGTGATAACCCAGAACAGAAAAGAAAACCGCAGCAGCATTACCCCTACGAAAAAAAACCGGAACCTTGCTTTTATAACCAATGTACTTTCCGACTTTATCCTGGAAAACCAGATATCTTTAAAAGAGAAAAAAGTTGACCATATACGGGAGATAATCAAGGGAGAAATTGAGACCACCGCCCTGAATGTCCGCATCTTCCTCTGCAATGAATTAAAAAGTGATCCCCGGATGCAGTATTTTAAATCACAGAGGATGCCCATATACATGCCCGATTTTACGCGTACCGAAGACATCAAGGACAAACAGAAGATAAGCTATTACATTAACAATATATATGCCCAGGACCACTTTCTTAAAAACAACGAAGAATATGTCTCTGAAATAGCAGTACCGCTGCTGTATAACGGCAAACTCCCCTATGGCTACCTGCTGATAAACAGTGCAATTTCACTACCCAATGAGATATATATGGCAATTAAAAAATCTGCCATTTTTGCAGACAAGCTCTTCAAGGATTTTAAAATTTTCACTGAAACCGACGATAAAATGCTTGTAAGTGACCTTTCTGAATCCGGATTTGCCATTACCATCAACGAAAGGCGTCTCATAAGACATTTCAAGGCGGACGCCCATGCCTCCCTGGACATGATTCTGCCGGGCAACAAAAAGGCCTCCATACTGGGCAAAGTAAAATATATCACTACGCAGAATAATAAAAACATCAAAATAGGCTTCCAGATAATTGATATTGATGCCCTCAGCGAAATCAATTTCGATGAATTCAGAGAGGCCCTGCAGTCAAATGCTGTTTTAAAATAATTGTCCAAACGCCCTTACAGTATAAAAAAAGGCCTCCAGGGAATGAAATTCTTTATTCAACCTGAATGTATTTCGATTAAGTTGATCTGAACTTCTTACGATAATAGTATCGGTACCGGTATTTTTCTTATAAATGCCGGCTTACTCCTAAACGCACCAGCGGGTAACGACTATATTTTTTGGGGGAACCTATGGCATTGCCGAACAAAAATCCTTTTGACCAGTACAAAGAAACACAGATCAATACGGCGAATCAGGGCAAATTGATCGTCATGCTCTATGATGGGGCAATAAAATTCTTAAATATTGCTATTGAAAATATGGGAACACCCAACACATATGATATAGTTAACACCAACATCATTAAAGCACAGGACATTATCACGGAACTTCTTCTTTCTCTCAATATGAAGGATGGAGGGGAAATGAGCCATAACCTTTTTAATCTCTACATGTACTTCAAAAAACAGATGCTTGAAGCCAACATAAAGAAAGATCCTGAAATTTTAAAGCCTGTCATGACAAATTTAAAAATGCTCAGAGACGCGTGGGACAAAATCTCCGCAACTGAAACACGTACAGATCGTACCGGAGCAGGCACCAAGGGCAGCTTCAGTGTTGAGGGATGATGTAAAAAATAGCCTCACCCTCCTTCGGGAACACCTCGCGACAAAACTTAAGCTAATCGAAAAATACCGGCAGGGTCAGGAGACCCTGCAGTTTCTCATCACAAAAAGCAAAACGGATGACCTGGAGCTGCATCTCCATGAAATGGAATCAATACACCTGAAAATAGAAGAAGAAGATTATCATGCAGGAAGTTTATACGACGAGATAGCCCGAACAATCGGTACAGACAGAATGGCCCTCTTCCAGATTCTTCAGGATACTGAAGACGATGCAGCAGATTCTGTCCTCGATCTCGAAGATAAAATCCACCAAAAAATTCGCGAAATGGCCTCCCGCCAGGAAGTAATTATTACCGCCATGAAAGATGCCTCGGAACGCTTTAGACTCGACGCCGATGAAATAAGCCGGGTGTTGAGGTTGAGATCAAAGGTAAAAAAAGATCCCTGAATTAGTGAATGTGATTACAGGTCAACGACCTTTTTACTTTTCAATATCTCATCCCTCCGCACCAGCATTTCCTCGTAGTCGAATCGATATTTCTTTCTCTTATAATATTTATTGTAGACACTCTTATACTTCGAAGAGTTAAAATATCTTTTCATGCGGCTGGATACGTAAAAGATCTGTTCTGAGGGATCATAGAGCTGCGGTTCTTTCTTATATAGCTCAATTATTGTATTGGTAATCATGCCCCAGGAAATATCCAGAAGAGAGTAATCCTTCAGGTCACGGAGGATGGCCTTCAGTATTGCCTCATGTGTCGGATCAAAGAACTTGAATTTCCGTGAATACATAATCGCCCCGTGCATATGATCCGGTACATCAAGAAATCCATCTTTGGTAACTTCCTTTGCAACCAGGTACATCATTTCGAAGCAGTATCTTAAAATTCCAAGGCCCGGTTTTGCCTGCCCCGGGAGCTGAGGTTTGGTTTCTGTATTCGATTCTTTAAATGTCACTGAAGGATTCTGGGCTGACAGCCACTCGATGACTACCATATCATATGTAGGAACTTCCTTCCCGGAATCAAAAAAACGCTTATTGGGAAGAAACTTGGTTTCGGTTAATCGCAGATCCATGAGCAGATGATCAGGATCTTTCTCCCTTGTGTAGAGTTTCAGGTAATGAACCATTGCATCGTCTTCATCAAGGGAAAGAATAAAATTATCAAATCCCCTGCTGCGGAGATGGTCAATCATTCCAACCTTTTCCATAATCGCCAGCAGGTCCTTATCGCTGAAACGTCTCAGAAAAAGGGTTTCTTTGCTGCGCGGTAATGCCCCGAGACTGTCTCCAAGATCAATGGTTCCAAGGTCATTGCCAAGAATATTACCGAAATCTACCGGTTTAAAATTTTTCAGTTTGCTGCTCTTAAATTTCATTTTTCTGGCTCTCTTTTTTTATTTAACGTGCCATTTTAAGCTACTATTAAAATCCCCGTAACACAAGAAAAATACTACCGGTTTTCCGACCGGTTCATTTTCAGAAACGCATAGATAAAACGGTCGATGTCACCATCAAAGACGTAATCAACACTCCCCGTTTCTTCATTTGTACGGTGGTCCTTCACCATGGTATATGGTTGAAATACATATGACCTGATCTGGTTCCCCCAGGAAATATCCTTTTTCTCCCCCATTTTGTCCTGCATCGCCTCGGCCTGTTCGTTTCTCTGTTTTTCATAAAGCTTTGTCTTGAGAACCTTCATGGCAAAGGCCTTATTCTTGTGCTGTGATCGTTCATTCTGGCACTGTACCACAATACCGGTTGGCTCGTGGGTAATCCTCACGGCAGAGTCGGTCTTGTTGACATGCTGCCCACCCGCACCGGAAGCACGGTAGGTATCAATACGGAGGTCAGATTCATTAATTTCGACTTCAACATCATCTGGAATCTCTGGCATTACTTCAACGGATGCAAAACTCGTGTGCCGGCGTTTATTACTGTCAAAAGGAGACATGCGTACCAGGCGATGAACCCCCATCTCACCCTTTAAAAGTCCGTATGAATAATCACCTTTAATCAGCAGTGTAGAACTTTTAATGCCGGCTTCTTCCCCGGGGGTATAGTCCAGCACATTGATAGTAAATCCCCTTTTCTCTGCCCACCGGAAATACATGCGGAAAAGCATACTCGCCCAGTCCTGTGACTCCGTTCCACCTGCGCCGGGATGAATAGAGATGTAGGCATTATTCAAATCATCGTCTGCAGAAAAGAGTTCACGTGTCTCCAGTTCATCAAATCTGGATGAAAAACCACCTATATCAGCTACAATTTCCTTGAGAACATCCTCATCATTTTCAGACATTGCCATTTCCATCAATTCAACAGCTTCACTGACCTCTTCAGTGAGGGCATCCCAGGGTTCGATTTTTTTCTTCAGTCTGGTAATCTGCTGATTAACGGAAGCAAAATGTTCCTTGTCTTTCCAGAAGTCTTCTTTAAGGGTTTCCTGCTCCAGCTCCATCAGGTGTTTTCTCTGCCCCTCGATATCAACGGTTCGGTAGATTTCATCAATCTTCTCTTTTATTGCTGTCAGGTCCCGTTGAATATCTTTATAATCCCTTTCTTCCACTGGTGCGAACTCCTGCCTGTATATTATAATCAAAATAACATTAGGCCGGGATAAGCCCTTACGGTCAATGATTTTATCTATGCAGGGGGATTGTGAAGCGATTTAATTTATGCGTATTATTCTGTTTTAACCCGGTTTTCCCGCCGGGAGTGGCGGGAAAAGTATTTATGAACCATGCAACGATACTTCCGTCACTGGTCTTTAGCAATTTTAGAGATACATTTAACTAAGAAAATACCTTTTCAGATGATTGCTGATATCTACTTCGAGCTCAGCTGTTTCAGAATAGGACCTTCCCATGGACTGCTGCCATACATCGGCACTCTCCATGCAGAGATAAACAAAGGGATTGCCCTTCATTGATTCTATTTTTCCCAGCATTGACCGGTAGATTTCAATACGCCGCCGTTTCAGGTACCTGAACTTCCCGTCCCAGCCGGGAAAAAGTTCTGCAGTGGTGAGCCGCTCCCGGGGAAAGCGCTCCCGTATAATTTCTTTGAAACCGGGGCTGTGGCGAAAGCCCCCCATTGATATCCATACGATACGGGCTGGATCTACTGCTGCGAAGAGCTTGTCTATTACTTCATGATATTCAGGAAGAAATCCGTCATACATGATAATGGGATCGAAATGGAAGGCGAGAAAAAATCCTGAATCGGAGGCCTTCCCTGCCGCTTCAAGCCTTTCATCAAGTTCTGCCGTATCCTCTTCACAATCCCTGATATTGCGTGGAGTGTTCAGGCTCCAGGCGAGAACTGCATTCCCCTTATCGGGTAGATCCAGAAGGTGATCCACGTCCGCTGACTTTGTCTTGAATTCAAGCATAACATTTTCTGCGCTGCTGAACTTTTTGATCAGGGGCGCGGCAATTCCGGTAATGCGGTCCATCATCAGGGAATCTGTAAACTCCCCGGTACCGATTCGATAGATACGGGGGGAAGTCAAATCAAGTGCACCCATGATTTCATCTCCAAGGCCATCCAGATTGATGAACTGGGTGATGCCATAGGTATTCATGTATGAATTGAGAAAACAGTAGGCACAGTTATAAAGGCATCCGAAACAGGTATTAAGGAGAAAGTAATCACATCCAATGACATCCCTTGAACAGGGACATTCCTGGAAGTGTCGCCCCATAAAGGACTTCAGGATAATTACTGATTTTGACGGGACTTCCTTTGCCTTAAGTTCTTCTATCAAAATACCAAGATGGATTTCATCCCGATAGGGATGCTGCACTGCCCCGTCTATGGAAAGGAAACGACGCACCATTGGTATGGATAAATCAGCTTCACTGTAAAGGATATATTGTATGTCATTAATAGTAATCATGGGAGTATTAATAAATCCTTAATCTGGGATTATTCAATCCTGTTTTTAAATTCGGGATTGCGAAAACCTATTGGAGAATCAACGAAGGGCCGCGATAACTATTGCCGCAGCGGAGGCGGTGAAGCCGAAACTCCAGACCATAAATTGAAACATACGCCGGGAAAAATTATCCATCCTGCTTTCAACCTGTTCAGAATGCTTATCCATCATAGTAAAACCCTGCTCCATCAGCTTCCGCTGGTTTTTCAGTTCCTCTTCAATGCGGACGATACGATGACGCTGTTCGGAGTCAAATCCGGCTCCAAAACCTGACCTGTGAAGCCAGGCTGGCAGGTTTGTTTCGACATAATCGCCGATTTCTTTCAGTTGTTTCTCTGTAAACGCCACGATGTTTTTTCCCATTAACTTCTCATAAAAAAATAGTGTTTCAGGGACATACTGTCAAGCAGAATGTCTCGCTAATAAAGTAAACGAATGAAGCCATAAAATATTAAAAATATTTTTTAAAAGGAGCAGATCCAGGAATAAAAATAAACCAGAAATATAAATTTTGATAAAACACTTGACCTATTTTAGTATTTTATAAAATTGTCAAATATGAAGATAACAATCATATTTCTCAGCATGGTACTTCTATCAATACCATCCTTAACCGGCAATACTGCATATGCTAAATCAATTTTTGATGAAAAAAAAGTAGCATCCTACTCTCCGGGCGGACCACTGCTGCACCTTGGCATCATGTACCTGGGACAGTGGGGATTTTACAGTGTAAGCCAATACGAGAACATCAGAAATAATGGTTCATTTAAAAACTGGTACCGTAACATGGCTTCACTGCATATGGACAAGGACAGCTATGACTATAACCTTATCAAGCATACCATTGCGGGAAGCTACTACTTCCTTTTCTACCGTTCCAGGGGCTATTCGCCGGTAAAATCATTTTTTCTCTCAACAGCTTCAGTAATCCTCTTTGAATTTACCATTGAGACTACTACGGAAAAACCGAGCATACAGGACATCTACCAGACCCCGGTTCTCGGAGCGGTCCTTGGCGCGGGAATTGATGCCGCCAGCCTTTACCTGATCCGGAGCCGGTACCTTCCCCTGAGAATAATCGGATACATCTTAAATCCCTTCAGGCTGGTCGGTCACAACCCCCGCTACAACAGTTCTATTCCGCTCATCGGATACGACTATCAGGGCTATCATGTTTCTATCTCATTCTGAGGTTCACCAAAATGGAAGTTAAAAGACAAACTAAATATATGGTCACCCATCTAATGCTTGCCCTCCTTTTCTATTCCTTTCACACACCACCTGCTGAAGCTGCACTCCCTGAAAAAAACTGGAACAGCGGTTTTTATCTTCTCGCCGGTGGCGGCCCAAGCTTTGCAGTTTATGATACGGAATATACTGATCGCGAATTCTCAAGTCTTGGCTTCAACCTTTATACTACAGTCGGATATTATTTCGAAAATCTCTTTGCCCTTGAAATCGGTTCGACTGTTACCTTTCAGTATCATTTCGGTGTTCCCATCAGGGGTTTTGACCGCTATGAAAATAATGCCAATGTTCTTTCATGGAACAGTGCCTTCTTCGGCGCAATCCGTATACGGATTCCAAAGGTTAAACATACCAACAATTTCAATCCATTTTTCAAGACCATCATCGGTGTTGGCACCAGTGTCGGTTTTATAAAAAATCTCGATGAGGAGAATGAAGACCTGAAGGGAATAAGGCTAAACCAGGAAGGACCGCTGCTCGGTTTTTCAATAGGCAACATGTTTAACACCCGCAGTCGGGGACGCCTCTGGTTTGTGGAGCTAACATTCATTCTGCAAATTTACTGGGACCGCTACATGGTTCAGGACGCAGAAGAACTGCCGATTGTTGTCGATTCTGAAAACCTGAAGGACCGGGATAACCTGAAACAGTTTATATTTACTGTGGGGATACGGATTCTGTAAATATTATGAATCCGGGATTGAGAAATTCTGTCATCATGGACCCGGGATAAAAATCCCGGGCTACACCCTCTTCAAATATTTCCCCAGCACAACAGCCAGGAGCACTACTGCTACCGTCATGGTTACCGCAATGGCGGACTGCTTTGCCGCAGAGGCAATTGCGGCGCCGCTTTCAAGCCAGCCGGGAATTGCAGGAAATTTCGCAATAGAAACAACGATTGTAACATTCTCAATGATATCAGATACCACAATTGCCAGGGGGATCAGTGCCAGTCGATAGAGTATAATATTCACCTCTGCTTTTTTCATGAGCCAGAGAAATAGCGCAATATAGGCTGAACCGTAAGCGAGGGGAAATAAAAGATCCAGGGTCAGCTGATTTATCATGTACCAGCTCCGTCCCGCTTCACCTATTGAGGCGAGATAGAATCCCACCATGGATGGCTCATAAAACATCTGCATGTCAAGTGGCGGCCCTCCCCCCTGTCGGACAAGCGGATATACCACGAAGACTATCAATCCCTGCAGAACAAACTGTAGAGCCAGCAATATCAGAACTTTTCCGCCGGTAATACCTGCGGCAAGGTTTTCTAGTTTCTTCATGATTATACCACCTTATTCTATTTAAAATCACTAAAGACTAACCTAAATCATATAAAAATTAAAAAGATTTTCCAAAGAAAGCTTTTGCTTGAAGCCGGCTATTTCTTAAGTCTGATTTTGCTGTCCGCTTTCAGTCGCACTTTTTCCACGGACCGTTCCGTCGCCTCTTCGACGATGAAAGTAATGCGGTCATGTTCGAAACGTTCCCCCTTTGCGGGAATTCGCCCCAGCTGCCAGGTGATGAAACCGGCAATGGTTTCAAATCCCTTTTTGTTGATCCTTACGGGAAACACCTTCTGAAAATGTTCTATATCGAGATCTCCCGAGAGGAGATATTCCTTATCATTGATTTTCGCTATAAGTTCTTCTTCCGTATGGTCCTTCGTCTGAATTTCTCCCACCACCTCTTCTGCAATATCTTCATGAGTCACCAGCCCCACCACGGCACCATGTTCATTAACCACAAATACCATGGGCACATTTTTTTTCTTCATTTCCAGAAAAAGCTCAAATATATTCTTTGTTCCAGGGATGTACCATGCCCGGTACATGATACTGCTAAGATTTTTCATCCCGGGTTTCCTCAGAATATCACGGTAAAAAATATATCCCGTAATATTATCTACCCGTTCACTGTAGAGGGGAATCCTGGAGAAATGAGTCTCTTCCACCGTCTGTACCAGTTTCTTTAAAGAACTTCCCTCTTCAACAGATTTGATGTCAATGGTTGGAGTCATTACCTCGTAGGCTGTTACTTCCCTGAAGGAAAGAATTTCATCAACAAGCTGCTGATGTTCTTCTTCGATTACTCCTTCTTCCTCACCCATTCGGAAAAGACGTCCCAGTTCATCACGTGAGCGGACAAATGAACTGCTGGTTTCGGGAATTTTAAAAATTCTTTTTATCAGATTTGAAAAGAGAAGTGAGGATTTCGTCAGGGGTTTCAGCAGGATAATCAGCCCCTTGATGGGAAGCGACATGACAAGCAGAAAGGATTCCGCCTTTGCCCTGGCAATTACTTTTGGTGAAATTTCGCAGAAGATAAGGAAAACAAGGGTCTGCACCGCAGTTACGATAAGCAATCCGCGGTCACCAAGGGCAAATGAACGGGTTGCCACAAAAGTTATGAAGGCCGTCGCGGCAATGTTGGCAATATTGTTACCAACCAGGACCATTCCAATGGCGTCCTCGATGTTATCGAGTATATAAAGTGACCGGACCGCATTCCTCTTTCCCTTTGAGGCGCCGGTCTCGATACTTATCCTCTGGGCAGACACCAGTGCCGTTTCCGCTCCGGAAAAAAAAGCGGAGAGGAGTATGCAGATACTTATCAGCACCAGATAAACGATATGTTGAAATAAAACTTCCATGATATAATAGCTGCAAGTTACAAGTTGAAAGTTTCAAGTAACAAGTAAAAAGTGAAAAGTCCAGGATAGACTATTGATTCTTGCTCCTTATAATTTGTTCCTTGTTACCTGCTCCTTGTTACCTGCTCCTTTTCCTCTTTCTCCACCAGTTCAAGTGATTCGATATGGTTTTTTATCATGTACCGGACCCGAAGTATATAATTTTCAATCTCAACCACGTCGCCCCTCTTGGGGAAACGTGCCATCTGTTCGATAAGATAACCGCCGATAGTTTCAGATTCCGTGGATTCAATCTCAGTATTAAAAGTGGCGTTAAAATCCGGTATCTGCATATCACCGGAAACAACAATAACAGAGTCTGACAGACGCCTGACATCCGGGCTGGCATCAACTTCCCACCGCGTAAAGCCCTCTCCCATAAGTTCCGCAAGGATGCTGTTAAGGGTTACCACACCGTCAGTCCCCCCGTACTCATCCACCAGTATGGCAATCTGTATTCCCTTTTCAAGAAAATCATTCAATAGATCATTGAGCTCACGAGTGGAGGGAAAAAATTTAATATCCTGGATGAAACGGTTTATGTTTTTCGCCTTCCGGTACCCCATATAATAGGGCATCAGATCCTTTGAATCAACAAATCCCACTACATGATCCAGATCCTTCTTAAAGACGGGGGCCCTGATGACATCATTGTCGAGTATTATACCCATTGCCTCCTCTATTGTTGAACCGTAGGGAATAAAGGTGGCACGATTGCGGTGAAACATAACATTTTCCGCTTCCTTCCGGGCAAAAATCATCACATTTTTCAGGAAGGCGCTTTCGTTCTTATCAATTAATCCCTCCTCTTCTCCGTGATGAATTGCCATGCCGAGTTCATCCTCTGTAATGGCTTCATGCTGCACTCGCAGACGGAAAACACGGATGATAATCTCAGTCAATCCAAGAAGAAGGATCCTGAGGGGAAGAAAAATACGGTGAAAGAACTGCAGCAGGGGAAAAACCTTCCTTGAAAAACTTTCATAGGAGCTGATGGCTATGGCCTTCGGTGAAATTTCACAGAAAAGTATCATTACCGGAGTCACAATAGAGATACTGATAATATGTCCGTATTCGCTGAATCGTTCCAGGAACAGTTTTGTGGAGAATACCGATGCACCGAGATTCACGAAAAGGTTTCCTATTAGTATGGTGATGAGCATTTTCTGGGGCTGCGACATGGCATCATGGATAGCACGTTCCCTCCGGTTCTTTGAACCGGCAAAACGATGCAGGTCAGCCTTTTTCAGGGCAAAGAGGGCCGTCTCTGATCCGGAAAAGAATGCAGAAAGAAGGGCAAAAACAATCAGTATGACCAATGCAAGGTAGTAGCTATCCATATAGTATCAGGTTCAGGAGAAAAGTTCTACTTCTTTTACCTTGAGAATTTTGGCACATTTTCTTTTAAATTTAATATTGGGCTGCTGCAGCCCCTTTTCTACTTTTGAAAGATAGGATGGAGAACAGTCCAGCATGCGGGCCAGTTCATACTGTTTCACACCACGTTCCCGCCGAACACTCCAGAGCTTGTTGCTGTAGGTATTATTTATCTTCTTGATCTTTTCCCGTTTGCGTCTTTTTGCGGGAAAAAGTTCATTCATGGCCACATCCAGGTATTCAGAAATTTCCTTCATGAACTTTTCTGTAGGTTCCTGGAAGCCCTTTTCAATCTTGCAGAGGTACGAAGGCGAAACCTTCAGATCTTTTGCCAGATCAATCTGCTTAATGTTTTTTTCTCGTCTAAAATATGGAATCATGTTTTCCAAAAATACACCCCCCCCGGGAGAACTACTCCATATCAAGATTTACAGTACAGGTAAAGTCTTTTTCCGTGCTATTTCCCGCAAAATCAACTGCTTTTATAGAAAAAGTATTTATACCGTTCCGGTAGTTAATCCCCGGCACGCGGTAATACCCCTTCTCATCAAAAATTCCATCAAAAGAGTTTTTCCCCACACGAATGCCTTCTTTTCCGAATTCAAGGGCTTTAAATTCCGTCGAAAAAATTTGACGTCCGTTATGCTTTACCATAAGACGATGAACTCCCAGGCGTTCCTTCCCTGTTATGGAATCAGTTACTTGAACCAGGAGGGGATAATGTTTTGTCAGCCGTATATCACTCTTGTTTCTCAATGCCACATACTTTTCACCAATGCGCAGATGAAAGGTTTTTATCTCCGGGGCTTTTTCGTCTTTGTAGGAAGGAAGGAGCGTCATCGGATTTACGGATGTCCGCTCTCCCTTTCTCAGGATACTGAAATGAAGATGTTTCGCAAAGGAATGCCCGGAATTACCAATCGTTCCGAGAGTCTCCTTTTTACTATAGGACTTCACTCCCGTCGTTCCCTCTTTAAGGTGCATATATATTGAATACAGGCCTTTTTCATGCAAGAGTACCTTGAAATTGCCCCCCCCAGGGACCACATCAAGGGGGAAGATTGTTTCGTCCCGGTAGTAGACGAGTTTTCCACTATCTACAGGGTAAATTTTATCATCGGGACAGACCATATCTATTCCGTCATGGAAATGATCTCCCCGAGATTCTCCGAAAGAGGAGGTTATCCTGCCGGCATCAACTGGCCACCTGAAGGAAAGTGACATCAGGGCAAAAACGAGTATGGATAGGTATAGGGTCAATCGTTCGTATTTATTCATGGCTATATTCAATTAATGTTTATTTTGCCCCATCTGCTTAGCGGGGAGGACAATTTAATAGAAAATCCTTTATTAATGCAATGAAAATTCATCTTTTTACGGAATCTTTCTCATCTTTTATTTCTTCTTTTTTCCCGTCATCAGGTTTTTTATCATGGAGTTCGCAGTAGCTTCCCGGTTCTGTTCCTTCGAAGAAGAACTGCCTTTTAACAACCCTGGTGCATTTCCCCTCAACGGCTACGAGGCCCGACTCAAGACAGATATTTTCCTCGGAAATACCCTTTTCCGGTACAGTAAAATCCGGCACTGATTCTCCCCGGTATGCCTTTGCAATGTATTCTGCCCATACCGGAGCAGAGACGGAACCGCCCGACCTTCCTGGTCCCAGAGAAACCGCACCGGTTCGGTTGCCTATCCATACCGCTGTAACAAGCTTCGAAGTATATCCGACAAACCATGCATCATTATAATTAGTACTGGTTCCCGTCTTTCCCGCTATCTGAAAGGGTATCTTCTGGTATTTGGCGGCATAGTAGGCGGTGCCCCCCTCTTCGAATACTCCCCTGAGCATGGAAACAGTTACCGCCCCCGCCCTCGGATCGATAATCGTTCCGAAACGGTTCTGCTTGTCACTGATTTCCTTCAGGACATCCTCTTCGGGATTCCACACTATGTTTCCGCTGTAATCCTTCACGTGCCTGATGCCGTAGGGTTTAATAAACTTCCCCCCGTTAACCAGCAGGGAATGAAGAACTGCATTCTCCCACGGTGAAATTTCATAGGTACCGAGGGCAAGGGAGAGGGTTTTACCGAACCGCTTTCGCCTTTCACTTCCTGACAGGTCGAGGGCCTTCTGGACCGTTTCCATTACAGTATCATAGCCTGTTTTGTTGAGAACCTTCACGGCGACGACATTAACAGATTTTCGAAGGGCTTCACGGATCATTATTTTCCCTTCATATTTTCGGGTATAATTTCTCGGTTCATAGCCCCCCTTGAAAGTAATCTTCTCGTCCACCATTACAGTTGCCGGGGTAATATCTCCATCTGCAATGGCCGAGGCATAAACAAGGGGTTTAAAGGAAGAGCCTGGCTGTCGTTTTATTTGTGAAACATGATCATTCTGATTGGTAATGGAAAATTTTGACCCGCCCACATAGGAGATCAGTTCGCCGCTATGGGGATCAAGGGCAATGAGGGCGCCTTCGATATTTTCCCCCTTCTCCTTTTCCTTTTTTGAGCGGAGGTGACTCCTGATCTTTTTGGCCCTTTTAAAATGATAATTACGCTGTTTTTCGATCCCCCTGCGGAGTGCCGCAAGGGCGATATCCTGACGGGGACCGTCAAGGGTAGTATAGACACTGAGGCCTCCCTTTTTCACAACATCTTCACCGAAACGTTCAACCAGGTCTCTCCGAACCTGTTCATTAAAAAAGGGAGCACGGTTTATCCGGTATGAACTGTGTATAAAGGTACCGATAAGTGAGGATTCGGCATGACCCTTTTTATCAAATTTTACGTCCCATTTTTTCAAAAACTTTTTATACTGGTAATCGGCTCTCGCCTTTTTTGTATAACCTGCATCTACCATCGATTTCAGGATTCTTTTAGTCTTTCGTACTGAATTTTTCAGATTCGATATGGGGGAATAGATTCTCGGGCTGGAAATGGTTGCAACGATTACCGCGCATTCGACTTCATTTAGATCAGTGACACCTCTTCCGAAATACATTTTGGAAGCGGCTTCAACTCCGTATGCGCCGTTGCCAAAATAGATCAGGTTCAAGTACATGGAAAGAATGTCCTGCTTATCGTACTGACGCTCGATTTCACTGGCACAGAAAACTTCGTATATTTTACGTCGGAGGCTTCGTTCCATATCGGTGAAGAGTACTTTCCCCAGCTGCTGGGTGATGGTACTTCCCCCCTGAACGACCCTGAAATTTGCCAGGTTCACCATAAAGGCACGGAAAATCCCCCTGTAATTCACGCCATTATGTTTATAAAAGTCACGGTCTTCACTGGCGATAACACCCTTAACTATCCACTGAGGAATAAAATCGTAGGGGACGATTTCCCGCTTCTGCTCAAAAAATTCACCGATAATTTCATTGTTCCGGTCATATATTCGTGTGGGGATGTCAACTACCTTGGCATTCAGGTCTACATCGCTGTAGCTGTATGCATATCCCTTTCGCATTTCTTCAGTACGGTCAATGAGCTTCTTATAACGGGAAAGGCGCTCCAGGGCATCATCACGGTTTCCGAGCCACCCCAGATAGATCACCAGCACGTAGGCCGCAATGATCAGGGCAGACCCCAGGGGTAAATACAGAAAAAGCAGCTTTTTATGATTCCATATCCAGGAAAATATCAGGCGGAGTATTCTCATATGCCTCACCATATATAAGTATTAACGGCATAGATGCCATGTTTTACGGAAAATGTCAATGAGAGTTTTGTTTAACTTTTTTACCGGAAAGCTGTCCACATGCCCCGGATATATCAGTACCGAGGCTTTTCCTGATAGAAACCGGCACATTCATAATCTCCAGTTCATGGATAAATTCATCAATATCTCCCTTTGAGGGGACATCAATATTATGATCACCCTCGTTCAAAGGTATCAGGTTCAGTTTTATCCGGGAATATTTAAACATCTTTTTCAGACGACGGGCATCTTCTTTTGAAATATTATCCTTCCGCATCACGTATTCAATGGTGAGGCGATTCCGGGAAACGGGAAACTTCCGATGAAGAAGAGCGGCGATATCCGCAAAGGGATACTTTTTCTCAATGGGCATGTTTATTGCCCTCTTGTCCCATTCAGTATCATTGAGAGAAAGGGCAAGATTGTAGGGACGCTTTTCATCGATAAACCGTTCGATCCCATCAATAATTCCGCAGGTTGAAATTGTGATCTTTCTCGCGGAAATATGAAATCCGAAGGAGTAGTTCATAATATCCGATGCCTTCAGAACATTATCATAATTCAGAAAGGGTTCCCCCATCCCCATGAAAACAATGTTATTGTTCTTAAAACCGGTTGTGCGCCGCACCTGGTTGAGCTGGTCCAGTATTTCACCTGTTTCAAGATTGCGCGTAAATCCCAGCATTCCGGTATGACAAAAGGCACAATTCATGGCACAACCAACCTGGCTGGATATACATACCGTCAGCCTTCCCTCTTCATTGCCTTCATTCTTCAAAAGGACTGATTCGATATAGTGACCGTCGTGGGTACGGAAGAGGAATTTCTCAGTTCCATCCGAGGAGGAGACAAGATGTTCCTCCAGTGCCAGGGGCGTCAGAGTAAAGGTCTCTTCAAGTCTGCTGCGCAGGACCTTTGAAAAATTTGTCATTTCATGAAAAGATTCTACATTTACCTCATAAAGCCAGCTGAAAAGCTGTCGTCCGCGGTACGGTTTCTCACCAATGGATTTGAACCAGTCTTCAACCTCACTCAAGGCGAGATTCTTTATCAGTTGTTTCTTCATTCGCTTCTTTTATCAACTTCAATTCAAAAATGGCCTTCTTGTTATCGGAATCTATATCGATTACCCGGTTGAAGGTCCGTTCCGCCTTTGCCATATCATTACTCTTCTTATGAGCCATTCCGAGACTGAAAAGTGCATTAACAAAGTGAGAATCTAGATCTACAGCCCGCTCAAAGTGCTTTACTGCATTATCAAAATCCATTATCTGGTAATATGCAGCACCAGTGAGATAGAAGGCATACTTGTTTCGTTTGTCATGTTCCAGGTATCTTTCAATAGTCTGGATACATTTATTGTAATCATTTACTCTGAAATAATTCTTCCCAAGATTGTAAAGGATTTTTTGATTATTGGGAAATTTTGTCATTGCATCTTCAAGTATTTCTATTGCTTCATAGTATTCATGACTTGAAATCAGTTTTCGGGCACGCTTAATGGTATCCACCGCCTCATCCCTGGCAAGTTCGATAACAAGAAGGGTTATGTCATCCTCAACCTGCGCATGGCCGATATAGTCCTGAACATCTTTAATAATGTGATCGGCAAATTCATCCAGGGGAAGATCCCTGTTTGCAATTATTACCTGTTCAAGACGTTTATTCGAATACTCCTTTCTTTTCTCATTCAATGCCTCGGGAATACCGTCCGTATAGAGAATAAGGCGATCAGAGTATTCAAGACGGGTAAATCCCTCATCGTAGGTGTCACGCGCCTCCTCCACAGCTCCGATAAAGAGGCCATTGGTATCAAGGAGCTC
Organism: uncultured Spirochaetota bacterium; assembly: GCA_942491575.1. GTDB lineage: Bacteria > Spirochaetota > UBA4802 > UBA4802 > UBA5550 > CAZHNW01. The sequence continues at coordinate 1,903,881 of CALOBT010000031.1, read as the reverse complement.
GACCTCACCTTTTGCAGAGCGAAGAAGAATAGCTTTCTGGTGACTTGCATTGGCATAGACCACATTGTATTCGTCATCAACGGCGACCATGAAACATGTCATATAGTCCTGTGTTTTAACGTGGTCCAGAATATTCTGGTTAACTTCCTGGAATATCTGTTTCGGGGAGTCGAAACGGGCACCGGCATTACCGAAAGAAATTTTTGCCATGGTGGTAACCAGCGCAGCGGGAATCCCATGACCGGAAACATCTGCAATCATAATACCGAGTTTATCATCCTTTAACTGGTGAATATCGTAAAAGTCACCACCAATTTTTTCCATGGCGATATATCGGACTGAAAATTTCAGCTCATTCCAGTCATCCATCTCTCCCGGAAGGATGCTTCGCTGAATAACGGACGCCATATCGAGCTGTTTCTGAATCTGGCTGTCACGCTCTCGAAGGTCAATCAATGCATCCTGGAGTTCCTTTGTTCGCTGCTCAACCATGCTCTCCATATTTTTTCGGTGATCATCGATCTCCCATGACATTTCCATCAATGCATACTGTATTGAAGCAAATTCCTTTTCGAGGGAAAGGATGTTAAAATCCGTCTGTCCACCGGAGGCTATTTCCCTGGTCATACGGCGCATATCATTAAGGACCTTCAGAATTGAAGATATTGTTACCTGCATCAGATAAAAGGATGCTGCAACGGAAATAAGGAAATAGGCGATAACCCAGCCGGGATCGAATTCCACATCAGACCTGGTTTTCTCCAAAAAGGCCGCAAAAGTAAAAAGTGTAATAACCAGAAGAACAATAAAAAAGAAAAACTTGATCCTGATACCGATGAGAGATTCAGGGCGTATTTTGACACCGCCTCTTACAAGTTCGTTATATGTGTGGGCACGTTCATTGGCAGTCAGGGCCTCCGTAAGAAGATAGGTTGCCATTCCATAAAGTATCATGGTGATGAGAACACTGAGGGCAACAACACGGTTTATCAGTTTCATGTCAGCCAGGGTGAGGGCCCCATTAATTTTATATTCGTAGATTATCGCTCCGATGAGAAGAATACCAACCATTGATGTATAGAAGGCAGATGTAATAAGATTCTGCATGGGAAGATCAGTAAAATAGGTAAAAAGAGACTTCATCTCATCCTTACTGATATTAAAGCTGCTTTTAAAGGCGGCATTTATTCTCCTGTGACTTCTCAGAACTGCCGGTACTTTTAAAGGCGTAAGAAATCCGAACTGGACATAGTGCATCACGGTAACTATGATAACCGCTATCGGCAGCCAGGAAATCAGAATGGGCAACAATTTCTCATAGGAAAAGGTAATAAAGGAGCTACCAAGGAAAAATCCGAATATAGCCACGATCCAGGCTATTATTACCGTATAAAATGATACCGCAAAGGTATAACTGATATTACGCGCAAGAAAATAAAAGAATCTCATTGTTACCTCATCTCGTTAATTACTGCCTCAATAGAATTGTCTTACCGGGTAAATTACCACAACTTTTTCATATCTTAGAGGCTCAGAGCCTTACTTTTTTTAATCCACCAGGTTTCCAGCTGTAACATCCTTTACACAACGGATTCCTGCGGTATTGTCGCTGCGGAGGTCAGGAAGACCTCCGAATTTCCGGTTTGAGACTCGCATTTCCCTCTGCTTTGAATACCAGGCACCACCGCGGATCACCCTGTACTGGGTTCCGTATTCACCATTCATCCGGAAATTCCCCTTGTATGGTTTATACCAGGTTGCGGTCCATTCCGATACATTCCCCGCCATATTCACCACACCGAAGGGAGATCGGTCTTTAGTTGAAAAGGCGGTAACTGCCATTGGCCCCGCAACGGTTTTTTTCTTTAACTCTTTCTGCCAGTATGGGCCCCCGTTACTCAATTCGGCCCTAAATTTACTTCCCCATGGATATACCTCGGTGAGTCCCCGGTTCTCCTTTTTGGTATTCATTCCCCGGGCAGCCTTTTCCCACTCAGATTCTGTGGGGAGGCGTTTTCCTGACCAGGCGGCATAGGCAGTTGCTTCATGCCAGGATACCAGGACGGGGTAATCCCCCCTGTCGTCGGGATATTTTTCCCCCTTCCACACCGCGGGAGGGGGAACATTGGCTTCTGTCATGTATCGGTAATAATCCCGGTTGGATACTTCGTACCGGTCAATGTAGAAGTCCTTCAGGTAAATAACCTGTTCAGGTTTTTCATCAGGGTCTCCATGATCACTGCCGGAAATAAACTTCCCCGCAGGGACAAGAACCATCTCCCTTTTATCCGTTTTCGTAACAATTTGTTTTTTATATTTCTTTTTTTCGTTATAATAGGGCTGCGAAAAATCCTGCTTAAATGGTTCCCGCTTTTTCACCAGTCCCACCTCAAATCCCGCCCGTAAAAGCCCCCTGTATTCCTCCCTCACCAGGGTAAGACCGCCGACAACACGAAAAAAATACCCCCCGCGGCGTGCAGGAAAAAAAGTATAAACAGTGATAGTCCCCAGCACCCTTGTGCGGTCAATTAAAAGATATTCTGCCTTTTCAGGTTTTTTGTCAAACAGCAGAGTAATCTCAGATTGTTTTCTGACGGACTCAACCTTCGCGAGAAATTCATATTCCGCCCCATGGATGAGCACTGAAAGCCCCATCATCAACAGGAGTGTATATATTATTGCTGATCTTTTCACTGGAAATCCTTCTATCGCCCTTTCTCAGGAGCTGTAATAAATTTTTCTATCGGGCCAGCGCAGGCATGCCAGTGGATTTCCGAATATAATACCATTATCCATGGCAATGATATTCCGGGCATCATCAATATATATACCCGGTCCCTTATTAAAAAGAGACGCCGGCGTATGGCCGAAGATAACTGTCTTCTCCCATTTTATATCGGCACGATAAAAGATATCCCTTATCCAGATCATGTCAAATTCCCGCTGTTCCTGGAGACTTTTTCGCAGGGGGTGCAGCCCCGCATGCACCGCAATGAAGTCTTCTCCCTCGTAATAAAGATGCAGATTTGAGAAGAATTCACGGTGTTTTTCCGGCAGGGAAAAGGATCCGTAGTTCCTTTTGTAGCTTATTATGGTATTTGTACCGCCGTTCAAGAGGTAATAATCTGAACCCGGTTCACCGGAAAGATATTTCAACATCATATCTTCATGGTTTCCCTTTAAAAAAATAATGGGATAACGGTCTGCCAGGGCGATGAGGAATTCAACCACTTCAAAGGAATATTCTCCACGGTCGATGTAATCCCCGAGAAATATCATAATATCTTCAGGGGTGATGTCTTTAAGAATTTTTCTAATCATCGATTCAAGGTGGTAGAAATGACCGTGGATGTCACCGATAATGAAAAATTTACCCATCAAGGACTATTCCTCAAAATATTTCACAATAATATCCACTTCAATCGGTTTCTTGAGTACAATAATCCTTTCATCCTCGATATCAGGGAGGCATTTACCTGCGGATTCTTCATAAAGAATAATTATCTTTTCTACCGTGCTGCAGGAAGTCATGAATTCATTGATATTTTCATAGCTTTCTTCAATAAAATCGCAATCTATAACAATGCCCTTCCACTGGTCAGGCCTTTCCATATCCTTATATTTTTCCACGGTTGTCCTTACTGCATTATATCCCCTGTTCTTGAGGAGTTCCTGGAGAAGCATTTCGACAATACGGTCATTTACAATAATAATAACTTTATCCCCATCGGAAATCGCTTCTTTGTTCCCGGCGTTCTCCCCCCTGATTTCATCAAGGGTTTTCATAAATGACATGGAGGGGAAGGCGACATTCACTGAAATATGATTCCCCCCCTGGAGATACTTCACGGAAACCTGCGCCCCCATCTCTTTGAGGGAAGTAATAGCGGCATTAATTCCCATCCCCACCTTGGCACTCTCACCGGTCTGATAGGTATAGAAGGCCTTCTTCAGGCTGGTCGTTCCGGGAAATTTATCGTTCAGATCATAGAATTCAAGGCTGATTACCACATTTGAATAATTTTCCGACACATTTATGCGGCAGCGGGATTCCTCCTCCATGAAGGGGGTTACAGCCAGAAGGATATGGTAGAGTTCCCTCGTAAGGTTTTTCCTGGGGGCTATCAGCTGGAAGTTATTTTCCGCCTCGATGGATATCCGTGAATCGGCGAAGCCGAAGAGGGTGTTCATTTCGTTTGAAATGGAATTCAATACCGTGGCGACATCCACTACCTCCGGTGACTGCTCAAATAACATGTCATCGAAATCGACTTCCCCCTCGAGAAAAGAGGTGGTAAGTGCCATCATGGAATTTATTACCTGCCGGAATCCTTCGGGAATCTCATCACCGAACCATTCCGATGCATTCTGAATGAGGATATCAATATTTATATGCAGGATATTAAGAAGGGTAATACGCCGCAGAGCCTGCTGCTCCGTCATTTTTTTTAATGCCTGCTTAATAAGGTTGTCAATATCGACGCTCATATATTTCCCATTTTTGATATTTATCTGGAAATTTTACCGCATTCCTTAAAAAAAAGCAAGTAACTGATGACAAACCCTATGGATTTATGAATTACCAAATAATAATTCATAAATCAGCGGCGGTTTACTGATTTCGGGTCCATGGCATCCTGCAGACCCTCCCCTACAAGATTATAGGCAGTTATGGTAATAAATATTGCAAGTCCCGGAATCAGGGTCAGCCACCAGGCAAAATCCATAAAGTCCCTCGACTGGGAAAGTATATCACCCCAGCTGGGTGTCGGGGGCTGCACACCAAATCCGAGAAAGCTGAGGGAGGATTCCACCAGAATTGTTGAAGCGATTCCGAAAGTTGCCGAAACCAGTACCGGCGCCAGGGAATTAGGGAGAATATGACGGAAGATAATCGAGAAATCCCGGGATCCGAGGGCACGGGAGGCGGTGACATAATCCATTTCCCGAAGCTTGATGAACTCCCCGCGTACGATTCTGGCAATACCGGTCCACCCGGTAATACCGATTACCACCATGACACTGACAAGACTGGGGCCCCAGAGGGCAAGGATTGTAAGAATCAAAAAAAATGTGGGAAAACACATAACAATTTCAATAATACGTGAGATAATAATATCGACCCACCCCCCGTAATATCCAGCAAGGGCACCGATAAAAACACCGATGGTAACGTATATGGCAACGGCAATAAATCCGACAAAGATTGAGACTCGGGTCCCGTGAATCATCCGCGCCGTCAGGTCCCTACCCTGTTCATCTGTACCGAGGAAATGCTTTGATGAAGGGGGAAGTACAATGGCATCGAGATCATACTCGGAGTATGAATATTCCACGGGGGGCATTATCTGAAAGGCCCCGGAGCTCTCCTCCCGGAAGTTATGATTTCGCAATTCCGGGTAGTCAAAGAATATTGGGAAGTAGGTCTTCGTTTCGGTAACGTAGATATAGGGCTTACTGTTGGCAATGAGTGGCGCCAGAATAGCCATTGCAAAAAGAATAATTACAATTACAAGTCCCGCTACGGCAAGACGTTTCCGCCGGAATATATTCCATACCCTGCTCCAGTATCCCTGACTCATGCCTTTGCCTCCAGCCTGATGCGGGGATCAACCAGGGCATACATAATATCCGCAAGGAGAATTCCCCCCAGTGTGAGGAGTGCCGATACGGAGGCTATGGCCATAATAACTGGAATATCCCGCGCCAGGATCGCCTCAAAGGCAAGAAGCCCCATGCCCGGAATAGTAAATATCTGTTCGACAATAACGGAGCCCCCGAGAAGTCCCGGCAGGAGCGTCGCCATGAGGGTAATCAATGGAATCAGTGAATTTCTGAAGGCATGGACAAAGATAACCTTTCTTTCGTCGAGTCCCTTTGCGCGGGCCGTGGTGATATATTGCTGATTGATAACCTCAAGCATATTGGCTCGGGTATATCGGGAAAGGAAGGCAAAACCGCCGTATGTCAGTGTTACTATTGGCAGCACCAGATGCCAGATAAAATCTCCCGAACGCTGCCAGAGGGAAGCCCCCGCCATTCCATCGGAGGTTATCCCCCCGAGGGGAAACAGGTTCAAATATTCGCCGCCGCTTAGAAAATTCAGCAGCAGCAGCCCCACCCAGAAGGCGGGAAGCGAATAGAGAATAAAAAGTACCAGGCTTGATCCCCTGTCGAAGAGGGAATCCTTTCGGACCGCGGAAACAATCCCCATGGGGATGGATATCAGGTAGACCACAATCATGGTTATAATATTCAGCGTCATGGTTATCGGGAGGGCATCCCCGATTCGTTCGATTACAGCACGTCCATCCTTTCGGGAGACCCCCATATCTCCGGAGACGAATTTTCCGATCCATTTTCCGTAACCGATCAGGATGGGGTCATCGAGACCGAAAAGTTTTCTCTCCTGGGCGATGATCTCCTGTGTCTGGGCGGACACCTTCATCCCTCCCTGCATATCGAGGCGGAGACTCGTGTAATCGCCGGGAGTAAGTCGCACAATCATATATGTTATCAGTGTAATCCCGATAAATGTAGGTATGATGAGAAGTAGTCGTTTTGCCAGATATTTTTTCATTATGGTTCTGTAATTATATTATTTTTATAATATTCTTTCGTTTTTTACGAGGGCAAAGAGGCGTTTCTTCGCCTTCGCAAAAAACGATGAATTTATTTCCTGAACTTCCATTCCTTAATATCCATCCCGGCGGTATGAACAATTACATTTTCGAAACGTTTATTTACCACCGCAAGTGACGGAGAGCAGAAGAAAAATGTATATGGCTGTTCCCTGTAAAGGATTTCCTCAAGGCGCCGGAACATTTTCATGCGGCGCTGTTTATTAAATTCCCGCCTTCCTTTTTCCATAATGTGGTCGGCTTCGCTATCCCTGAATCCTACAAAATTGAATCCCGCTTTGGCCTGGCTTGAATGCCACAGGTCATAGGGATCCTCATTATATCCAAGACTCCAGCGGAGGGTTACCGCATCGAAATCTCTTTTAGTCAGCTTCTGAACAAATACCGCCCACTCATAGCGGTTAATCTCCATATTGATCCCGGCTTTAGAGAAATCTTCCTTCATAATAGTAGCCAGCCGTTCAGCAAACTTGCTCCCCGCGGAGATAGTAAAAACAAAGGAAAATTTCTTTCCGTTTTTATCAAGGATTCCGTCACCATCGGTATCCTTCCATCCGGCTTCTGCCAGAAGTTTCGCCGCCTTTTGGGGACTGAACCTGCGGGGTTTCAGATTGTGGTTATAATACATGCCGTTGAGATAGAAGGTTCCCGCAACACGTTTGCCGAGACCGAAGAGGAGTTTTTTAAGGATATCCTCCCGATTGATAAGATATCCCATTGCCTCCCTGACCCTGCGGTCGTTAAAGGGGGCACGCCGGGCGTTCCACCCTATATAGCTATAGTTTGGAGTATAGTATTTCAGTTTGTAAAAATTGCTGGTGAACTTTTCAGAGTTTGTCTGCCGCACCCATTGAATGGCGCGAACCCCCAGAACATCAATCTGTCCCTTTTTCAGCATCTGGAGGGCGACATTCGTTTCGGTTACAACCTTATAGACGATACGTTTGATTTCAGGTTTTTTGCCGCGGTACCTCTCATTTCGCTCAAGAATCAGACGGCTCCCGGTAATCCACTTTTTAAAAATATAGGGTCCGGTACCTATGGGCATGCGATTATTCTTATGACGATTAATATCCGTTGCGTCATCAAAGATATGTTTGGGAATAATGGTCATCCCCCCGCAGACACGCAGGCCGAGAAAATATCTCTTCGAGTAGATAAACTCAACAGTATATTTATCGATTTTACGCAAATCCCTGATGTCGAGGTAATTAACCTTCCGGTGGGCATTGGCGGTTTTGGGATCTTTAATTACCTTAAAACTGTAGATTACATCATCGGCGGTGAATTCTTTACCGTCACTCCAGAGAATTCCCTTTTTCAGATAAAAGCGGTATCTAAGACCGTCGGGAGACAGTGTGTACCTCTCCGCAAGCTGTGGCTTCATCTCCAGTGTGTCCTCGTCCATTTCGAGGAGGGTTTCGTAAATGTACTGGTTCACATCTGACGCATAGGCATCAGTGGCAATTACCGGATTCAGGGTCCCCGGTTCTGCACTCATGTGGAGATAAATGGTACCGGGCTCACGGTCAATACGGGCACCTCCGCAGCCGGAAAGAGATCCTGCAATCAGCATAAACAGGAACACTGTATACAGTATTTTATAGAGGTATTGTGACGTTATATAAAAATGTTTCATAAATTATACTCTTCTCAAAGCATGACATGGTACTGATTTCTACAGCCCTGTCAACCTGTAAAATGTGAAAGGTTCAAGTGACAAGTAAAAAGTTATTCCCCTTTCTGATAAGAAACTTTAAACTTTCACCTTTATCCTTGTTCCTTTTTTCACTGATTATATCTTGACAGGTGAGACGACACAGATGAAATTTATCACCGAAGGCATTGAACCATAAAGACATAAAAAATAGACATATTTTCGGCTTTGGGAGGAGAACTTCATGATTGAAAGCATTAACGCCATTCTTGTAAAAATCAGCGGTTTTATGTGGGGCCCCCCCCTAATCATTATGCTTCTGGGTACCGGCATCATACTTACTATCCGCAGCAGGGCAATTCAGTTCAGGGGCTTCAAGCACAGCTGGGGGCTCATCTCCGGTAAATATGACCACCCTGAAGAAGAGGGAGAAACAACCCACTTCCAGTCCCTTTCAACGGCTCTTTCCGCCACAATCGGTACTGGAAATATCGCCGGTGTCGCCACGGCAATTGCCATGGGAGGCCCCGGGGCAGTCTTCTGGATGTGGATCACCGCTCTCTTCGGCATGTCCATCAAGTATCACAGCTGCCTCCTGGCGCAAAAGTACAGGGAGATAGATGAAAAGGGAGTCGTTTCCGGTGGACCCGCATATTTTCTCACCATGGGACTGGGTAAAAAATGGCTGGGAATCCTTTTTGCCATCTTCACTGTAGTAGCCAGTTTCGGCATCGGAAACCTTGCCCAGGCAAATTCCCTGGCGGCCCCCCTGCACCAGGTATTTGGCATAAATAAATGGATTACCGGTATCACAGTTGCCGCACTGGTTGCGGTAGTCATTATTGGGGGAGTAAAGCGAATCGCCTCTGTAACCAGTAAACTGGTCCCCTTCATGGCAATCGGATACATCCTTGCATCCCTGGCGGTAATTTTTCTCAATTATGAAAAAATTATCCCCGCCTTTGGACAAATATTTTATTATGCCTTTAATGATGTTCCCTCAGCCGCAGGGGGGGGATTTGCGGGAGCAACTGTAATGACGGTAATGCGTTTCGGTGTTGCCCGGGGACTCTTCTCCAACGAATCAGGCCTCGGCAGTGCAGCTATCGCCCATGCACCGGCAAAGACCGATGAACCGGTACGGGAGGGCCTGGTTGCCATGATGGGCCCCTTCATCGATACCATCATGATCTGTACAATGACAGCCCTTGTCATCATCATTTCCGGACTCTGGGACAAGGGACAATCCGGTGCAGCCCTCTCATCTTCAGCATTTCAGGCAACCCTCCCCGTTGCCGGGAAATACATTGTATCCCTGGGACTGGCCATATTTGCCTTCAGCACCCTCATCGGCTGGTCATACTACGGAGACAGGAACGCAGAGTTTCTCTTCGGGCCGAAGGCGGTAAACATCTATCGCGTAATCTTTATCCTGATAATACCTCTCGGTGCGGTACTGAAACTGGAAATTGTCTGGAACTTCTGTGACATCGCCAACGCCCTTATGGCACTGCCGAATCTTATCGGTGTGCTGGCCCTCTCCGGACTTGTTACTGTAATGACAAAGGATTACTGGAAGAAATGGAAGTCAGGTGAGATGAAAAATTAACTGTCCGGTACAAGTGACGGGGAACAAGTGATAAGGTTACTGTCTTGCGGACTTTCAACCAGCTCCTTGTTCCCTATACACTGTACCTTTTCCTTCATAGAAATATATACTTATTGATTTTTGATTTTATTTATTATCATAAGAATAAAGGAAGATTGCTTCCGTTTTCGAAGAACTGCCATTTCACTCCCCGGAGTTCCCTGACCAGCCGCTGCAGTTCTCCCCGCCTCTCCTTCAGGTTGCCGGCATCACGTATAAAAATGGCCCTCACCTGCCAGGGATACTTCTTCGCAATGGCAATATATATTTCCGGGTCGGATTCTCCCGAATCTCCCACAAGGACAAATTTCCGTCCAGGATAATCATTCATTATACCTTCGATGGCCTGAGTTTTATATTTTTTCTGGTCTCCGTAGATAAATGAAAATAGGCTCCGTTCCTTTATCCTGAAATTTTTAAGATTTACGGTTCCCCTGGGGAACCTGTGACCTTTTAGAAATTTCACCAGGGGATTATAGAGCTGCCATGGTGACCCGGATACATAGTGAAATACCGCCCCCTGCCGCTTCCATTGCCGGTAGAGGGGTGCCATATTGGACACTGCCCTGGAGGGACGCAGGAATGTATTCCTGATCATCTCTTTTTTATTCAATACATTGCTTATCTTGATCGTATCATCAATATCGGAAATTACGGAAATCCCCTTTTTACCGATACAGTGGATAGTTCCGGCGAAGACACGACGGTCTTCCCCTTGAAGACTTGCCCGGTACCTGAGACTTTTCCGACTTCCCCCGTTGCCGCAGAGACGCACCGGGAGATTTATCTCCTTCCTGAAATGCCCATCTGGACCGCTGAGACCAAGATTGTATTTTTTCCCCCCTGCTTCAATAATAACTGTTTTGTTGCGTTCGCTGTCGGTCAAAAACCCATGAAGCCGCTGACGAAGAAGAGTATGTTCCATGGTACCCGGGGAAAGCTGAAGTTCACCGGAAATTTTTTTTATCATCATACGCCGCAGTGTATCATCAACTTCCGGTTCGAAGACGCGCCCGTGAACAGTAACCTTCACAGTGATTTCTCCGGTTTCAACAGTCCGTGAAGGGAAAAACTGAATTTGTTCATCACTGCTGAGATTCGAAAACTGTTCCGTGCCGGCAAGCAATAAAATCGAAAATAAAAAATTCATCATTACTAATCAATAACCTTTAATGGAATAATTACACCAAAGAGCCCTTCCATTATTTTCGGTTATACTGCGCAGATATATTACACCCTTTCATTTTCAATAAGTCCAACTGCTATTGATTCTTCCTCCTCCAGTTTGAAAAATGATACCATCTCCTGCAGGTCTCTGGCGTAGTTATTTAGAAACTGTGCCGTAGAGGAGAGCTGTTCTGCACCCGAGGCATTCTGCTGGGTAAGAATGTTTAACTGCTCAAGTCCGTTGTTAATCTGGGAGATACCTGTATCCTGCTGACTGGTTGCACTGGAAATATCCCGGACAAAGTCTGCGGTCTTTTTAATGCTCTCCACTATCTCCTCAATTGCAGTCCCCGTTTTTTGTGCCAGATCAACACTGGATACAGATATGTCATTTATTTCCTTAACTACTGACTGGCTCCGTTCCGCGAGCTTCCGAACCTCACCGGCCACTACGGCAAAACCCTTACCCGATTCTCCCGCCCTGGCTGCTTCAATAGCCGCATTCAGCGCCAGGAGATTGGTCTGGCTGGCAATATCCTCTATCATTGATACCTTTTCAGAGATATTGTTAATTGCCTCAACAGTCCTGAATACAGCGGCTCCTCCCTCTTCAGCACGCTTGGCGGTTTCACTTGCCAGGTTATCGGCGTCTTTGGAATTCGAAGCATTCATGCTGATTGAAGAATTCAGTTCTTCCGATGAAGATGATATCTCTTCAAGGTTAGACGCCTGGTCCTGTGCGCCTTCTGAAAAGCTTGAAGCCGTTGATGACATTTCTTTTGTTGAAGTAAAAAGCGTCATGGTCAGCTCAAGCACAGTCCCTATAACTTCCCGAAGCTTGATCACAAAAGTATCAAAATTATAAATCAGCATATCGACTTCGCTCATCTGGCTCTCATCCCTGGAGCGCAATGGATCATTTTCATCAAGAATATGCAGAAATAATTTTCCCATAGTCAATTCTCGCACATCATCATTCAGTTTGATAATAGGCTTCGAAATTCGAGAGGCAATAAGCAGACCGATACCGGATGCGATGGCAATAATAAATATTGCTATCAAAAGCATAATCAGGGCAAGCCTGTTGAGAGGGGCAAACAGTTCTGATTCAGAAATTTTAACAGCCAGCTTCCAGCCGGAACCCATAACCGTTGAATAATAAACGCGGTGTCTGCCTTCATCATCGACATAGGCCCCCTTTCCGGTTTCTGCCGCAACCATTTCCTTGCCGAGTTTGCTCAAGGATTTATTCTTCTCATCGGTCATTTTCATCTTCATGACCTTCTTCTTATCACCGGTCAGATACTTGCCTTCCTTTGTGAGGATAAAGGCCATGCCTGTTTCACCGAATTTAATTGCCTCTATTTGCTTCTGAAGCTGTGAGAGATCAATATCACCAGTTGTCACACCAAGAAATGAACCGTCAGCATTGTAAAAAGGGGCCGTGCTTGTCACCATGGTAATTTTTGAGACGTCATCATAGTAAGGGTCACTCCATACAACAGCCTTTTCCTTTTTTGCCTGCTTCCCTATTTTATACCATTCCCATCCCGGATAATTATATTTCTCCGTTTCATAGTCGAGTGTCTCCACGACTTTCCCCTTATCCTTGTATACGTAGGGGCCAAATAATTTTATACCCTGGCGGTATTGGTACGGCTCGTACCATATGCCGGCGCCGAGAGTATCCTGATTCAGCTTGGCATACCGTTTTAAAATATTGAAATACTGCCTCTGTGAAATATCATTACCCAGGGATTCAACAATTCTGGCAAGCCCCTTCGGAATAGCAGTATGGTTATTTAATGAAACCAGGACATTTGTCTGTATTGATAGCAGGCTCTGTTCCATCCTGGTATCTATTTCCGTGGAAATAATGTTTCTGGCAAACCTGTAGCTGGTAATTGAAACCGCTGTTATGGAAAGAATTACGATTACCCATATTGCGACAAGAAGCCTTGTGCGTATACTCTTTGATAAAAAATTAAACATTATGCCATCCTCCTGGTATCATAGACAAAATATTTCAATGCCATTACAAGGAGCTATAGTATAACATGGTCAGGAGAGATTGTAAAGATAAAATAAATATACCCGGGAATCGGCCTGTTATAACGGGAAGGATGAAATAGACTTCCTTTTTAGAAATTTTTAAAAATAAAGTCAGGCATGATAAAAATTAATTATTAATCTGGAAATCCGCCTGACTTTCATATTTTGCTTTCAATTCATCATGGAGTTTCTGAAATTCATCCTCATCATTGATTGCAAATCGTTTCAAAACTTCATCTTCAAAAAACATGAAGTCAAATTTTCTCTCTTCGATGAGGCACATTTTATTGGCCATGTATGTTATAAAAACAACATCACGATATCCGGCTGCGGCATTAAGGGGAGAGTGATGATATGAAACTGATTCAACAATATAATCAGGAAGCCGCCACTTTTCCGCAATAATTCTGCCGATGGTGGAGTGGCTGATACCGATGGAAACTTCCTCAATAACCGTAGAAGTCCGCATCTTGCGTTTTACGGAAACAGAGGTTATCCACTCCATCAACTGGGAATCAACGGAGAGAAGTATTATTTTCCCCAGGTCATGAAGGAGGCTCGAAAGATAGACCTGGTCGGCAATGGACTGGAGATTATTTTTCTCTGCGATATGCCGCGCGTAAAATGCGGTCTTGTTGCAGTGATTCCAGATATCCCTGAAATCAGCAAAATGATCATCGAGGATTTTGCGCGCGCTGATAGCGACAAGGATGGCATGCAGGTTTTTCAGACCGATGACCATAATAGCGTCCTGCAGTGTGTCGATTCGCCGGGCGGTAAAAAATCCCCCTGAATTTGCAAGTTTCAGAACGGATGCAGAGAGGGCGGGATCCATGGCAACCTTCTCTGACAGTCCAAGAATTGATACATCGGGTTGACGGCACATGGCCTGCATTTCAGATATGTATTCAGGGATAGATGGAAGTTCATTAATTTCGTCAATTATTCGCTGCTGGATCTGTGTCTTGATATCGAAGGATTGAACGGAATTCGGGATGGTAAAGGCTGACTGGGTAATCTTTCCATTCGATTCAATGCTGAAATGATTCTCCCCGAGACCGGCATTCCTAAGAAAAAGTACCGTCAGGGGTATGCCAAATCCTTCACCTTCGATTTCATCTCCAACATCGAGATATATATCCGAAAAATCATTGTAGCTTTTAGCCTTTTCTATCCTGAACCGGATTCGCTCCTCTTCAGAAGGAAGTAGAGCACTGTTATTTCTTACGAAGACGCGAAATCCCTCATCATTTTTTTTCAAAATAACTTCAACGCGGTACCCCTTCTCCTTTAAATCCGCAGCAATTACATCCTGCTCTTTGACAATAAAGGATTTAAATTCCTCCATGCCGACGCGGTACTGTTCCTCATCGAGAATATCCATATTCATTTTCTCGAAATAGACACGCTTTGAATTGGCCTTCACGGCGTTGACGATCATCTCACGAAGAATATTTTCAACAGGGCCCTGGAGGTAGAGCATATCAATGTTCGCAAGGAGTTTCATTATCATGGAATTTATAAACTTTGTAATTTCCCTGTTATGATAATGAAAGGAGAGCCGCACAGGATCACCCTGCTGTAGTCTCGTGGAAAGTTCTGATGTTTTTGTATGTATCATTCTGGTAACCGTAGGCGTATAATGATGGACTGCTGTGCAGTTTACACCATGGAAAATACATTATAATAATGTTTTATATATATCAAGAAAATTTTACGGTACTACAGAGTTTTTGCTTAAATGAGTATCATGTCAATAATTTTATTTAACATTGTTAAATTAATCCAAGACTCCCGGGCGGGTTTTTTTAGCTCAGAGCCATTATCGTAATGACTTTAAGGCTCTGAGCCGCTGAATTTCCCTTCTTTTTCTTGCTTAAAAAAGAAGTTTACATACACGATATTGAAACAGAGACTACCTGATAATAAATCAAAGGTCCTGCACCAACAGATTAAATTATGAAGAAATACAATGACAGAACAATATATGAAGCTACCCGGGAAGACTGCCCCCTCTGCGGCTCAGCCCGGATCAATTTTCTTTATGACATAGAAGAGTATCAACTCCCCTTCAGGGTTGACCGCTGCAGTGAATGCGGCTTTATTTTCCAGAATCCACGTTTCACCGATGGCACCATCAACAGTTTTTACGATGAAGAATATTTTAAGGGATCTGCAGATTACGCCTACCACGACGAACGGAAAATCAAAGAATTTGCCCGCCATGTCTGGAAAGAAAGAATAAAAGTACTGCATCGCCATGTCCCTTCCGGGAATTTTCTCGATATTGGGGCCTCCTTCGGAGGGCTCATGGAGGAGGCGGGGAAGTTTTATTACCCCTACGGAATCGAGTTGAGCAATTTTGCAGGAAGTGAAGCGAAGAAAATACCCGGCGCCACGGTCCATATCGGCACACTGACGAACCATCCCTTCGAAGGAAGATTTTTTTCTGCAATAACCATGATCGAAGTGATCGAGCACCTTCCGGAACCGGTTGCAGCCGTAGAGGAAGCCTTCAGGCTGCTGCAAAAGGGTGGAGTACTGGTTATTCAAACAGCGAATATGAAGGGGCAGCAGGCGAAAAAACTTGGCAGGGACTACAACTACTTCATGCCGGGACATATTTCCTATTTTTCACAGCAGAATTTAACGGAACTGCTGAAAAAAACCGGCTTCAGCAGTGTCAAGATCTTTCGTCCCGTTGAATTCGGCCTCCTGCCGAAACTGCTGAAATCGAGGGGAACCTTTTCTGGAATCAGGGACTACCGGGCGTGGCTGCGCATTACCGGGTATCATCTGAAAAGCAAGATTCACTGGAAGAACTACAGCACTACCAGCTCTATGGTTTTGTACGCATTCAAGTAAAAACTTCCCCCATATAAAAGAAAATCGACAATTGAATTCTGGAAGTATTACTGGAGGGACAATACCTGATAAAATTCTTGACGATTGGCCCAATACTTCCCGTTATAGGCATCAATAACCTTTTCCGGAGAGATAATGAAGAGACGCCTGAAACAGATACTGGAAGTCGCCGCAGAGAGATACCTGCAGGCACTCCCCCTTTTTATTCCATTTGCGGCAATAACCCTGGTGCTCTTCTCCCTGTACCGAATTGAAATTTTCAGCCTGATAAAAACAGTCTACCCGGTATTGCAGGATATCAGCCTGTTCTCTTACCTCGGTATTTCCCTTCATTTTGATGCCGCAGTGGTTTTTATCACACTTGGAATTTTCCTTGCTCTCTTCATGGCTGCGGGTTTACGAAAATCCGGAATCATCCTTGCTGCGGCGGCGGTTTTCAACCAGGGAGTCAGCCTCCTCATGGGTATTGAGTTCTTCCGCGTTTATGAAACAACATTTCAGACTACCTACTGGACCGACGAAAACGCCACGGGCATCAGCGAAATGATCTATTCATTCTTCAGTGAGGCCTCCACCGGTTTCTACTGGAAGAGTTTCCTCCTGCTTTTTCTTCTGGTAATGCTGTCGTTCCTCCTCGCCATGGCAGTTAAAAGCGGTCTTCTGAAAAATATTTTTATCACGGGAGGAAGAAGTCCCCTTAAAAAAATTTCTCTCTACTTTCCCCCCGCAATCGCACTTATACTGCTGCTGATTATACTTCTCTCAGGATCCAAGGAATCCCTTGACCGGCTGGCAACGGAGGGGTCGAAAATCAATCCCCGCCTCAGGATCATCATCTACGAATGCTCCATGCACCCCATCTATAATTTTTATTCTGACATGGATGATCACGTGATTAAAAAGGCGGGCATGCAGGAAGTTAAGGCAAGTCACACCGGCCCCTTCAGTTTCGGTTTTAATACTGATTCTCTTGCGGTGCGGAAACAATTCGGACGTATCAACGCAATCCCCCGGGGGAAAAAATATAATATTATCTTCTACTTTTTCGAGTCGACGCCGAAGCGCTACCTGAACTACCAGATCAGGGGGAAGTATATTATGCCCACGTGGCGGCGCCTGATGCAGAATGCGGTTATTTCGGAAAACCATTATGCCAACTTTCCACTGTCGGCAAATGCCATGCTCTCCATAATGACATCGGCATATGATTCCCCCGGCAAAAAACTAATCATTCAGAAACATTCCTCCATCCCGCTGAGAAGCCTCCCGGAAGTACTGAAAAAAGAGGGTTACCGTACCTGTATTATTCATACCGGTGACCTGAGATACGCGGGACAGCGGCGATTTCTCCGATACCGTAAATTCGACCGCATAATCGATTACCCTGAGCTGAAAGATATCCCCCCCTACAACTACAAAGTGGGATGGGGTGTTGATGAACGGGCCATGATAGAACCTACGGTCAATTTTTTCAAAAGGGATACATCAAAACCATTTTTTGCCGTGTACATGCCGGTCAATCCCCACCATCCCTACGCGATACCGGATGAATCATTTCGCATAACGGGCAAAATTCCCGGGAATACTCCCTCAAAGGAAAGAACAAGGCTCAACTACCTCAATTCTCTCCATTATGCCGATGCAGCCCTGGGGGCACTGGTGGACCGCCTTGAATCGGAGGGACTGATGGAGAATACCCTTCTATTCCTTTTTGCAGATCACGGCGAGGCCTTCTATGAACATGTCAAGAACTACAACCACCCCTTCTTCCTCTATGAGGAGAATGTGCATGTCCCACTTATTATCTATAATAAAAAACTGCTGTCCAAACCGGTTCAATACCGCGGCATCACAAGGCATATTGACGTAATGCCGACAGTTCTGGATATTCTACGAATCAAAACACCGAAAGAAGCGGAAGGCATCAGCTTCATGGCTCCTCACCGGCAGCAGCTGGCACTGCTCCATACGCACTGGAAGGACGACTATATGGCCATCCGCGACGGCCAGTGGAAATATATCCGGGATATGCAGCATGGCCTTGAGGAGTTTTATAACCTGAAGGATGATCCCCTGGAAAAGAAAAACTTATTCAGGAAGAAAAAAAGACTTGTGGAGCAATACAGAAAACTGATATTCTCAGCACGCAGTTACAAGAAGGAGTACTACCGTCGCATGCTCTCCGGGAAAAATACGATAGAAGCAAAGCCCCGAAAAAAATTTTCATCCCGTAAGGAGCTGAGGGGAAACCTGCCCGCCGGCGGCAAATAACCTGGACGGGTCTCTCTATTGAATACTTATCTTGAACATCTAAAAACTATCGATACAAAAATCGCCGTCACCCTTCACTCCTGTTCCGGCAATATCTGGCTAGACAGGTTCATGAGCCTGGTATCATTCAGTGCATCTGAATACGCCTACCCCTTCTATACCCTGATGCTTATTCTCATCGCTCCTGCATGGTGGCTCGGGGCAGTTTTTACTACCTGCATTGGTTTTCTTATAGAAGTTACCGCACAAAAGATTCTGAAATATTCTTTGAAACGCCGCCGTCCCTGCGATGCAGTACCTGGAATTACGGCCCTGGTTTCTATTCCTGACCGGTACAGCTTCCCTTCAGGTCATGCGGGAGGTTCCTTCAACGTGACCATAACCATGATACTCTTTATCGGTCCCGCCGCAACCCTCCTTTTTATCTGGGCGGTGATAGCCTCCATCTCAAGGGTCTACAACGGGGTACACTACCCCGGGGACGTCATTGCCGGAGCCTTTATTGGTTCGGCTGCAACGCTTACCGGGTATGCAATTACATCCAGTATTTTGGCCCTTCCCTGATGATATTATCAATTTGACTTATTCAATAATAGAGGTTATGATCTTAATCAGGTTTACTAAGATGAAAATCATAATTTATACCCTGATAGTACTTCTTTCAGTAATAATCCTGAAGTGCAATCCGATGCACGAAAAAATTACATCGCCCATCTGTGATTCCCTGCATTCTTCCGTACCTTTATTCAGCACCTATTGCCATGGCGCATCTTACCGTTTTCCCCTGGGAAGCTGCAGTGAGGCCCAGTGTCATGGGAACACCCTGAATGGAGGAAATTCAGACCCTCCTTCTTCAGTCAGCTCATAATACAAAAACATTTTTTCACCAACAGGCTCTTCGTTCCCCTTGTACCAACATTCGCCTACAACACAAATTTTTTCGGTTTAAACAGTAATTATGATTTCACCATCGGGGCAGGTTTTTTTGCCGGTTTCTATATTTTCGATAAGGTTTCAATCTGCAGTGAGTTGACCATGAATATCTTTGGTTTTGCCTTTAAATACATGAATTATAATGCCGGTATTAAATTTGCCGGATATCGTCATACCTTTACTTTGTGGATAGGCAACAGCGCAGGCTATTCTCCCGTTGAATACGTTACAGGTAATAATAAAATGACTCCAAAATTCAGTTTTGCCTTCACCCGAGAGTTTGATATCTAACTAAGAAGAAATTAAATCCTACAGAATGACATAAATAATAAAAGGGGCTTACTATAGCCCCTTTTATATCAAACTTCCTGAAAATTTATATCAGCAACTGCTTCCGCCATCAATGATGAATCCCGATCCGTAGGCAGTCTCCTGAAAGTCAACGGTCAGGGAGGCTCCACCTGTGAGATAATTCTGCACCCTTTCATCAAGGAGAACATCAATTTCATTATTTCTGATAATTTTATCTGTTGCATTTTCCAGCTCATCCAGAGCCAGTCCCAGCCTGGGGCCGCCTCAACCAAAGCCGGCAAACATAACCCTGAGAGCAGGTTTATTGAATCCGGAATTTCTCATTACAGAAGTAAGGTTTTCTTTCGCCCTGTCAGTTACTATTATTGACATTTTGCACTCCAAAAAGCATTTCATTTAATTACAATTTAATAAAATTCTTAACTAATGTCAAATAAAAACCCTTGAAATTGATTACTTTAAACAAAGATTTTCAGAATATTACACGGTTTTTATCAGGTCATTAACTGCCGTTGCGAGCCTTTCGAGGGTATACGGCTTTTGTATAAAACCCTGAACACCGAGCTTCAGTACCGCCTCCACCCTTTCATCCTGCTTAAAGCCTGACGCCAGCAAAACCTTCAGGTCAGGATTAATTTCCTTCATCTCAAGATATGCCTCCTTACCGGATTTATTTGGCATAACCATATCAAGTACAATCAACAATATCTCCCCGTTATTTTCCCTGTATATCTCTATCCCTTCTTCTCCATCCTCTGCAAGCAGTACTGTATATCCACATTCTTCAAGTATTTCCGCTGCAACCTCACGCATCGGCTGTTCATCATCAATGACTAAAATCAATCCTTCCCCTTCCGGAATTTTAAAATGTTCCGAACCAGCATCTATCATTTCCTTTTTTTGTAATACTGGAAGAAAGACATTAAAGGTTGTCCCAAGACCCTTTTCGGAATATACATCAATAAAACCCTTATGCTGTTTAACTATATTATATACCATAGTAAGCCCCAGACCGGAGCCCGTTCCCTTCTCCTTCGTTGAAAAGAATGGATCAAATATTTTCACGGCTGTTGTAGTATCCATTCCAATGCCGGTATCCCTCACGGACAATTTCCAGTAATCCATGTCCTCCTGAGATTCGGGGTGTGCGTTTCCAAAATGTTTGTCTGCCTTTATCTTTTCAATTTCCACGGTCAACTGGCCGCCGGATTTTTCACCTGCATCCCGCATGATTGTCATGGCATGGTTGGCATTGATACATAAATTAAGGAGAACCTGTTCAATTTGAGTTGGATCAGCACTTACAATATAATCATCTTCCCCTAATACAAAATCAAGAGCTATACTCTTATCAAAAGAATTCTTACAGATCTCCATTACATTTTTCATTGTTGTATTAAGGTTAACAGGAGTAAGAGACAACTCCTGTTTTCTTGTCAGCGAAAGAAGCTGCTGCACCATATCTGCTGCCCTCATACTGTTATTCAGCATAAGTTGCACATAAGATTCCAGTTTTTCAGGTTTCATTTCCCTGTTATTTTGCAGCTTATGCCGAATAATGGAAAGAGTACCCGTTATCCCCCCAAGAACATTATTAAAATCATGGGCAAGTCCCCCCGCCAGAGTTCCAATTGTTTCCATCTTCTGCGCCTGGCGCAGTTCATTCTCCTTAACCTCCAACTCAGTAATGTCATCAATACGAATTACCATTCCCCCGACTTTTTCATCAACAAGCGGATAGATTGATACATTATAAAAACTGTTAGGCCACTGTTTAATTCTTTGTCTATGGAATAAATGCGGCATGCCGCTATCGAGTACATTTATACAGTCTTCTTTATACTTTTCCAGTGCAGGCATTGTCTTCCACAGGTTGGTGCCAATTGCTTCTTCAGACTTGATATATGTAATGTTTTCTGCTGTTTCATTCCACTGGCTTATATTAAAATCTCTATCAACTGACAGAAGCAATGACGTCATGGAGTCTATTACATTACTCAACAATTTTTTAGAATACTGAAGTTCATTTTCGAAATTGTCCCTTTCAAGCGATCTGGCATGAATCTGTTCGAGCATATTATTAAATCCATCATACAAATAACCAATTTCATCATCGCTCGATTTACGGACCCTGATTGAATAATTATTACTCTCAGCTATCTTTTTAGATATCTGGGCCAGGTACAAAACGGGATTGATTGCAAAATGTCTGATGCCTATACTGATAATTAAAATAATAAAAAGGCCTATGACAATAAAGGCTAACCCCATTCTGATATTTGCATCTCTGATTAAATCATTTAAATATTTTTCTGTATAAAATATCTCGAATCTTCCGATTTTCTCATCATTAAAAATTAAATCCCCCGAAACCAATTTTTCTTCATTGTTACCTTCCTGAATCGCATATGGTTCATCAAGGGTAACAAGTGGTTGGGCGGTACCTTTTTCTTTTTTTTTCAGACCGCTGACAAATTCACCTTCATCATAAATATTTATAGCGACAAATACTTCATTATTCAGGATAGCTTCATTCAATTTTCCCACCGCCATGAGGTCCACATTCCACAGGGGATTCAGATATCCGAGTTTTAAAAATTTGACGGTATTGACAACGGTATTTTGAAGATTTTTATGCAGAATAGCAGAATTACTCCTGTAAAAATAAAAAATAGAAATAATGCTGATCACAGATACTGAGATGACCACAATGAGTGTTATTTTCAGAGCCATTCTGTTTTTTATTTTTGTAAACATTGAGTCCCTGTAAATCAAAAATTATTCCTAAAGGAATAGTTCTATTTTACACTATTATTTCTGAAAAAAAAGCCATTTTTACGAAATTATTCAATTACATTTACCGAATCTCACGAATGATACCATAAATTATGGTATAAGATTCTGCCATGACTGGAAAGTTTACTATAATAGATATACTTTTCTGCGGCAAAGAATGAGTATTTATCTGGAAATTGGAGAAGATTTTTTGTTCTGTTATATTTTCTACTCAAAATCATCATCTTCGTTTTCTTCCTCATCGTCGTCCCGCTCTTCCGTCAGTTCGAAAAGAGTTACCTCCAGAAGGAGCTTGGTTATGTCAAAATAGAGGGAGAGTCCCAGTGATTCGAATTCGATGTTTTCAACTTCCCCGATATCATCAAAAACTTCATAGCTGTGATCAGTCTCATCAGCCAGAGAATTAAGAAGCTCAAGAAGCTCACTAAAAGGAAGTTCAAAGATATTATTACCGGAAAATTCCAGTGGGACATGACCACGCTCTACGAGAATACTCGACAGAAGGAGCTCCTCCTCCTGGGCAAAAAGAAAGGAAAGACCGTCGCTCTCATATATGAGCTGCATGTCTCCGCTGTCCGATGGCTCAAGGATACCATCAGGACCCATGATACTGTTTACCTCCTGAACAGACATGCCAAAAGTTATATTGCCAAAGGAGATACCAGGAATATATTGCATAATAGAATCCCTATAATCAGATACCGGCACCGTTTTCGAAAGTAGTTCTCTGGGGCTTCTGCTGAACCAGGCGGGCCCCCGGTTCGACATTTCCGGTAACCCAGAGATTACCGCCTATTTCGGCACTGCGACCCACCGTCACTCTACCGAGAATTGTTGCCCCTGCATAAATAACGACATCATCTTCAACAATTGGATGCCGGGGAATCCCCTTAATGGGATTACCTTTTTTATCGAGGGGAAAACTCTTGGCACCGAGAGTCACTCCCTGGTAAAGGCGTACATTATTACCTATAATACAGGTTTCTCCGATAACAATACCCGTCCCGTGATCCATAAAGAAACGCTCACCGATTTCAGCTCCGGGATGGATATCAATACCCGTCTGACTGTGGGCCATCTCTGAAATCATGCGCGGAATCAAAGGAACATCCAGACAGTATAGTTCATGGGCAATGCGGTGATGAGTCAGGGCCTGGATGCTGGGGTAACTGAAAATTGTTTCACCAATTTTTTTTGCAGCTGGATCCCCGTCAAAGGCGGCCTGCGCATCTGTTGCCAGGCGCTCCCTCAGGAAACCAAGGCGTTTGATAAATTTCAGTGATATATCTTCGGCTTTATTGTCACAATCGTAGCACTCCTGTTCACCTTCTCCCGAACAGAAAAAGCAGTATCCCCTTTTTATCTGCTCGGAAAAAAGCCTCATCACGCGGTCAAGTGTAGAACCAATATAATATTTCATATTGCCCGGGGTTATCTCTGAATTAATAAAATACCCGGGGAAAATTACCGATTTCAACAGTTCAACAACTTCCCCCAGAACCTCAATCGAGGGCATGGGAACATCCTGGTGGTTTACACGGTGATAAACTGTCTTAAATGATTCTTCACGACAGAGCCCCTCCACCACATCGTTGATGACCCTTTCTCTTAAACCGGGATCAATTTGAGGATGAATCTGTTTAATTATTTTCATATGCTGAATACCTGTTTTTAGCACCGTACAACTTTCACAAAAGAATAGTAATGTATGATATCACAGAACCTTCACTGTTACGGAAAAGTAGTGTTTGTGATACAGGCCTGCCTTCATGTAAATTGCACTCTCGCCAGACTTTTATTATATCATACGGCGTCAATTTTTTAAATCAAGAACCGAAGCAATTCTCTTCCTGGATTCATCGACCAGTTCCTGAATTGTCCCTTCACTGTATTCTTCCACTGATATCGGTTCATGGATGGTCATTTCAGCCTTTCCCGGAAAGACGTCAAATGTTTTATAGGGAAGTATCTTCTCTGTACCACTGATGGTTACGGGAAGAATGGGAAGATTCAAATCAAGGGCCATCATATAGGCACCTTTTTTAAAGGGCCCCAGTTCCCCGCGGCCAAAGATAGTACCCTCTGGAAAAAAAACAATACATGTCCCGTCGGCAATTTTTTCCTTTGCGGCATGAATTGATTCAAGGGCCTTTCCGGTATCGGTACGGTCGATAAAAATATGCTCCATGCGGGCGCAATAAAGTCCCAGGCCCGGAACCTTCCGCAAAGAATGTTTCATCACCCATTTAAAATGGCGAGGCAACCAGCCATATATTACGAAAATGTCATACTGACTCTGGTGATTGGAGACGATAACATAGGATTGTCCATTTACCAGGTTTTCTCTCCCCTTTACGGAAACAGTCATTGGAGTGAAAAGAGAATTTATACGGGCCCATATAATGCCGACATAGCGGGTTAGACAGGTCCCGGTTACGAATGAAATTATAATGGCAGAAAAACTGAGTATCAGGGTATTTATAATCAAAAGGGGAATAAATACCAGCCACTTGTAGGGCTGGTAAAGGAAGTAAAATATTTTTTTCATGATATGATCCGCAGACTCTCCTGTAACAAATATTCAATAAATCGGAGTCCAGCCTAAACTAATTCTGCGGACTGTAAAGAATATTAATAGTAAAACCGAAACGGCGTCCCATCTGCAGTTCTCCCAAAAGAGTAAAGCAAGGTCTGACAGTTATAGCACCTTGAGGTAAATAAGACAGATATCATCATAAAATGAATCAGAGCCATTATAATGCACAATTTCCCGGTAGAACCTGTCAATAAATTCCCGACAGTTTACATCGGGTATGGAAAGCAAGACTTCCTCCATAATCGTTGAAAAAAATTCGCCGCCACCGGTCCCGGAATTCATTCTGATTTCGGGGATACCATCAGTGTAGAAAAAAAGTTGATCTCCCACATCAAGTTGAAAGGACTGGCTGGTGTATTCCTTGTTCATTTTAGTAAGATCATTTATATTGTACACACCCATGGGAAGGTATCGCTCATAAGGTACATGCATAACCCTGCCGTCCCGGATTAACAGGGGGGGATGATGCCCCGCATTGGTATAAACTAGATTTCGCTTAGCCGGATCATAGACACAATAAAAGCCCGTGACAAATTTTTCCGCTGTCATATCCATGAGCATATCATTTAAACCTGCGACTAATTCAGCAGGTTTTTTTCTTTTCTCTCCGGCCTGGAGTATTATGCTTTTCATCATGGCAGTAATCAATGACGAAGAAACCCCGTGACCGGAAACATCACTTATGAATATTCCCCACCGACTGTCATCTCTGAAATGTATATAATCATAAAAATCCCCACCCACCAGATCCATAGGAATATATAGTGATGCAATATTTTCGAAGGGGTCCTTTTCTGGTATCAGCTGCTGTTGGATCTCCTGTGCCATCATCAATTCATCTCTCGATTTCTCATCACGGATCTTCAACTCATTCCGTTCCGTCTCAAGATCCTTCTGTTTATCCTGCAGCATCAGCTGGTTGAGAAAATTCAGTCGCATTGATCTGTCTATTAGATACGCGGAGATAATGCCGATTATCATCGATCCCGCAATAAAAAAGTTATTGTTAATAAAAACAGTGGTTGTCCTGCTGTTCTGCAACATTAACAGATGCCCCACTGCAGTATACTCATACCCCGCCAGAATTACCAGGCACACAACCAATGCATAATAGAAACGGAGACGCACCAGGGTACACCCCCACATTACGACAAGGATAACACCGGCATAGTATAAGAGCTCAGTCTCAGGTTCTTGGGCTATGGCCAGCATGGCGATGATGCCATAGCCGGCCACCAATGTCATCAAGGCCATGGCCCAGCCAACTATAGAAACAAAAAATTTCATGAATGTCAGGACAAATATTAAAGCAAACAGGGGGCAAACAATGACGAAACGAATAAACCATATTTTTTTATAGGAAACAGGCGCCATGTAGAGGTCAAGAAAACCGAAGGAGGCGTATAACAAAAAACCGAGAATGAGGGCAATACGTATCACAAAAAGAGAACGGTTAAAATAATAATTACTGTATAATTTTTCCAGGTGTGCCGGAAACCTGACCCTGTAGGTGAGGAACTCAAGGGTATTGAAAACCTTTTCCACTCTTTTTTCCATGACATATACAGGTGCATATGTACATGAAATTTTCAATAACTTTTTGTTATTTATTCGGTAATGGTCCCGGATACTGATAAAGATATGTTTTTATTTTCCCATTGTATAACTTACGGTTTTTACTGGCCTTTTGTCCGAAATGCTTTTCGAAGTCAGGGTGACCGGAAAGTATAAAAAATGACCAGGTTTCCAGTTCGGAAAAGACCTCCCCCATTTCAAGGTATAACTGTGCCGCCTCTTCAGGGCCTCCCATACGTTCTCCATAAGGGGGATTACAGATGATACAGCCGTATTTTTTCCTGGAGCTGAATTCCTGTACCGGTTTTTTTTGAAAGAGGATATCATCCTCTACTCCGGCAAGGGCTGCATTTTCACGGGCAATTTTAAAAACCTTTCGATCGTAGTCCGAGGCGAGAATCGTTACAGGATCATTAACGACAGCCTCCTTCGCCTCATCCCTTGCATTCTGCCAGACTTCTCCTGGAACATTTTTCCATGATTCAGCGGCAAATTCCCGCAAAAGCCCCGGAGCAATATTTTTACCCTGCATTGCCGCCTCAATCGCAATTGTCCCGGATCCGCAGAAGGGATCAGCAAGTATCCGGTCAGGGGTCCACCTGGAAAGATGAATTATGGCAGCGGCAAGTGTTTCCCGAAGTGGTGCCTCTCCGTGCCCAGGGCGATATCCCCGGCGGTGAAGTCCCGCCCCGCTTGTATCTAGGGCCAGGGTTACCTCATCCTTCAGTATTGAAACATCGATGCGGTAACGGGGACCCGTTTCAGGAAAACGTTCCCGTTTATATTTTCTCTGCATTGCCTCTATGATTGCCTTCTTGGCAATTGCCTGGTTGTCCGATACGGACATCAGCTTTGACTTTACCGCTTTGCCGGTTACATGGATGAAGGCATCTTCAGGGATAAACTCTTCCCAGCGAACAGACCTGACTCCATCAAAAAGTTCATCAAAATCCATTCCGTCGAAAAGGGCCATTCGGATATAGACCCTGTCAGCACAGCGAAGCCAGAGGTTGCATCGTGCTATGGCTTCCCAGTCTCCTTCAAAGAGTACACGGCCATTTTCTATTATGGTTTCCGGATAACCGAGATTTCTTATTTCCCGGGCTACAATGGATTCGATGCCAAAGGCACATGTTGCCATAACGGTAAATGTTTTCATATTTTTAAACTCTTATATTAGATTATTTCGTAACTGCTATACTGCTCTGGCACAGAGAATTATACAATTTCAATTAAGATTAAAGCGGTCACAACATTATTCTGCACAGTGCGTTTTAAAGACGGATATTGTAAAGCAAAAATCCATTACAATTTTTTTAATATGCGCTGCAGTACCTGTGAGAGGAGCTCAACCGTGTAGGGCTTATTGAGGATATCATTGAAGCCGTATTTCTTGAAGTCTGCCATTACGGGATCATTGGAATAGCCGCTGGAGGCAATAACAAGGACATCACTCCTGATTTTCCGAAGCTCAATTACGGCATCCTTTCCACCCATACCGCCCGGAATTGTCAGGTCGAGTATTGCCACATCAAAGGGCCTCCCCTCCTTTTCAGCTTCTCTGAACAAATCAACTGCTTTTTCACCGTCTTCAGCCAGAACAGGATCATAACCGAGACGTTCAAGAATTTTACCGGTGGACCGGCGGATAATATTTTCATCATCAAGGATAAGAATCCTTTCACTTCCCCGTACGATGTCTTCCCCCTCACTCCCCTTCCGACTCTCTTCAGCAAGAGGTCCCACAGATGGAATAAATAGAGAAAAGGCGGTCCCCTGTCCCGGAGCTGTGTCAACATCAATGAATCCATCATGCTGTTGAATAATAAAATAGCAGCTCGACAATCCGAGGCCATTCCCCTTTTCTTTTGTGGTAAAAAAAGGATCAAAGATATTAGGAAGGACCGAGGCGGGTATTCCTTCACCATGATCCTTTATGGTTATCCTGATATAATCTTCCTTTTCCCTGAGACGGTCCTTGAGAACAACATTGGCAGCTGCAATTTCGATTTTTCCGCCACCAGGCATTGCCTGTACTGAGTTGAGGACAATATTATTAACAACCTGGCTTATCTGCCCTTCGTCAATACTGGCTCCCCAGAGATCATCAGGTATGGAGAACTCAGCTGTCACGGAAGACCCGCTGAGAGTAAAACTGACAATCTCTCTTATAAGGTTATCCAGTTTTATAGTCCGTCGAATCGGCACCCCCCCCTTTGTGAATGTAAGAAACTGCTGGGTAAGATTTCGTGCTTTAAAGGATATCCGCTCCGCCTCTTCCAGCAATTCTGAAACTTCCGGATTATTTTTCGAACTCAACAGGGCCATACCGATATTCCCCGTAAGTCCCGTAAGGATATTATTAAAATCATGGGCGATCCCCCCCGCAAGGGTTCCCATTGCATCAAGTTTATTTTTTTTGACCATTTCCTCTTCAAGTCGTTTGCGTTCGGAAATGTCCCTGATCACAACGAGGAATCCGTGTTTCACAGACTTCTGGTCCTTTAAAGGGGATACCGTATATTCAACTATTCGCTGATCTGAATCATTAATATAGAGAAGGGCCTCCCTTGTTTCCTTTATCCCATTTACAAAATAAAGCTGGGGGGAAATATCCCTTCCCGGATCATCCTGATCGAAGATATGAATCACATCGGAAATTGTTTTACCCACAACTTCCAGGGCACTAGCCTGCAGCATTTCAATCATAGCCCGGTTCATGTATCTTATTTTTCCATCAAGGCCGCAGGTAATTACTCCATCTTCGATAGACCTGAGGGTCACCGCCATCTGTTCACGTTCATGAAGGAGATCACGGTTTACCCGCATCAGGATTTCATTTGATTCGGTAATAGTATCACGCATGGTATTTATCCGGTCAGCAAGACCAATGGAGAGAAGGAGCACCTGCAATGCGCTGCCTATCTGCTGCCCCCATGCAGTTATAAAGTTATGAGGTAAAATTCCGAAATCCCTGAATATATTCAAAAAAGATCCTATCAGAAAAAATGTCCAGGCGATGAGATAGAATACCGCCTGCCTCCGTGCCCACTTCAAAGCAAAAATTCCCCCGAACATCAGCACAAGGACCAGCAGAATAGAAACTCCAAGAATCAGCTGAATGGAATAGCGGTAAGGTGCCACCAGTGAAAAGCCCATACCCAGAGTAAAAAAAACAGCAAGCCCCAGGCAACTCCGGTCAAGCAACCTCGATCCCTCCCGGAGTCGCAGGAAATCCCGTGAAAATAGAATTAAAAAGAGAGCAAGAAAGGCCACAAAAAAGGGGACACATACATTGGCCCACCAGATATTACCTCTCCATAAATACTGGTAGGCAAGGCCGTTATAGGAAAGCCTGAAAAGGATAAAACCGATGATGAAGAAAACATAATAAATATAATCCCTTTCCCTGACAAAAATGAATATTATCAGGTTATAGAGCATCATGGCAATCATCAGGCCATAAAAAGTCCAGAGTACAACCGTCTCCGTCTCCCGGTGTTTCCCGAACTCCTCTTTTGACCAGATAATCAGGGGAACATTTGAATTGCTGGTTGTCCTGATTTTGAAGAAATATTTCCAGATCCCCGGCTTTATCGAGGCCCTGAAAACCGGATTCCGGAATATCACATCCCTTGACGCAAAGGGAACCATATCACCGGCACTTTTCGGATTCAGGTAATTATTTTCAGGATTAAAAAAAGTAACTTCATCCATGATGGAATTCTGGACTTCGATAAAAATCTCTTTGGGGGAAGCCGTATTGTTTTGAATAGAAAAACTGATCCAGATGACCGTATCGGTATATCCGTAACTGGGGACATCCTTTTCTGCAGGTAGAAATTTCTTCCCGGTTTCGATTATTTCTTTGAAAGAGAGAGAACCTTTCTCATCGAGAAAAACCAGGCATTGACGGGCTACCTTTATGCTGGTGAAATCGTCAGAAACATCAACAGGTTCACCCTCATTACCTGAGAGGGGTAATGGAAGAAGAAGCAGGAGAGTAATTAAAATGTAGAATAATTGCACCATACAGTTATCAAGGATAATATATTGTTACGGGAATGTAAAGCCCATAATATTCCACCCGAAAAATCGGGCAGAGTCATAACTTTATTGACGAATTATATCATTGATCCACCTTTCATAAATAGTTATATTTTTTTACGAAGGAAGTTTACATGCCGAAAGAGAATACACACATCGCCTTTGCGGACAAACTGCTTCGCAGCCTGAATGAAGGCAGCCTGAAAGAAACCCTGAAGGCAAATTTGAAAGAATATTATCTCGGGGCCATCGCTCCGGATATCTTTTTTTACCACCGGGAAGAGGCAAAAACCGATATTTCCGCACAACTGCATGGATGCAATGGTGAAAGAACAAATCCGATAATCCTCTCAATGCTAGAAGACACACTCCCAGGCCGTGACTTTGCCTTTGCCGCGGGGTACATGACACATACGGTACTTGATATGACCTTCCATCCCGTAGTCTATTATCTTTCCGGCAATTATTATGATGATGACCCCAAAAGGCAGGAACTGGCACGGTACCGGCACCGCTATATAGAGACGACACTTGATATAATTCTGGCGAGCCCCATTCGCTCACACCGGGTTCTTTCATCCGTCACGATAAAAAACCTGAAATTTAACAATTACCTGGAAGAAACATTTAATGTCACTGATGGAGAAATCGAATCTACCCTGAAACGGCAGCTTTCTTTGAACGGCCTGATGACAAAACCTCTACTTTATCCCTTCATCAGCATCATGGCGGGAGACCGCGGGAACAAATCACTCTTTTACGGCCACATTGACCGGCATGATACCCGGCAATCCCTTGATGATGAAATCAGCCTCAGGGATATCTTTACCGGGGAGGTAAACAGAAAAAGTTATAATACCCTTTTTGATATGGCATTACAAAGGGCGTTACCCCGCCTTCAGGCAATGTATGGATACGCAACCGGAGAGGCCTCCCGGGAGGAACTGGAGAGAGCCATCCCCGGAGAAAGCCTCGATACGGGAAGCACTTCAAAAACCATTAGAGAAATGAAGTATTCAGTTCTGGATGAATCAGAACCAGTTGAGGCTTAATTTCCCAGGGCTTTTTCCATAAAGACAAGAAAATGATTATAAAGGTCCTCCGGAGTAAGGCCGTATGCTTCCTTGAAATGATCCTGGCGCATCAGGATAATCTGCATTACTCCAAAAACCTGCCCCCAGAGAAGAAGCATCATCTGCTGCGAAGTCAGATCTGTTTTGATGGCATTGCTTGATTTCCCAAGCTCAATCGCTTCAACAATGAAACGCCCATATTCATCCGAAGCTTCACTGCAAAGGCTCCGAAAACTCTCTTCTTCAGCATTTTCTTCACCGCCATAATAATCCCTGCTGCGGGATTCGTAGATCATAATAAGATTAAAATAATTTGAGTGCTCAATTGAAAACCTGAAAAAGGCCCTGCCCAGTTCTCTGATGAGGGCGGGATGGTCCTTTGATTGATCAAAGGCTGCAGAGAGGTGTTGAATCAATATCTTCTGTCCCCGCAGCACCACCGCAAGAAACAGCTCTTCCTTGTCCCTGAAATAGAGATATATCGTTCGCTTGTTATACCCTGCTTCACGGGCTATCTCCTCCATGGTTGCCCCGTCAAGTCCCTGCCTGAAGAACACTTCCTGTGCAATGTCCGTTATTCGGCTGCGCCGTTGTTCCTTTTCCCAGCTTTTTCTGTCCTCTGATTTACGTTGTGCCATTCTGGTTGTTTACCCTTCTTGTTTTTACGCAAATTTTTATTCAATTGCGTTGCAATTGTCAATGTATTAACGAAAAAAGTTTAAAAATTTAGCTTGATAAAACAGAAAAATACAACTATTGTTATGGAGACATGTAACGGAAAGCAGGTTCGTAGAATATCCTATTTATTGTTTATTAAAAAGGTGAACAAAAATGAGAATTATTTATATATCAGTTGCCGTTATTTTCTTCTCAACTCCCCTGTTCGCACGAACCGTAGCCATTACGGATTTTTTTGTCAGCAGTGACAAGCCACAGCATAAATATATTGGCAAGGGTATCACCGAGCTGATCTCCTTTGAACTGGCAAAATCAAAAAAAATAACAGTGGTAAGCAGGGATAGAAGATCTGCGGCGATGAAGGAACTCTCCCTTACCATGACGGGACTTACCGATCCGTCCCAGCAGATCAAAGTAGGGAAAATGCTGGCAGCACGCTACCTTCTTTCTGGAAATATGGTCAACATGGGGGACAGAATGCTCATTACCATGAGCATGGTGGACATTGAAACAGGTGCCGTTGTATGGCAGGAGAAATTGACGGATAAATTGTCCAGATATGATTATATAAGCGCCTTCTTCGCCACCTCGGCGCTGAAGTACCTGAAAGCACAGGCTGATGTTTCCACTATAGCCAAGGTTAAGGCAAAGGCAGAAAAAAATGAGAAGGCCGCCATTACCTTTTCCAAAGCCATCGATTCCTATGATAAAAAAGATACGACAAAGGCGCGGGAACAGTTGAAACAGGCAAAGGCAATTGATCCGGAAAGTGAAGTAGTAAAGGCCTATATTGCGAAACTGGCCGCGGGTTCTCCCAAATTCAAGGTAGAAGTAGAATTCTATGCCCCCTCACAGAACCCGGCAATCCTGGGGACCATCAGACAGGACCGGATCTACCTGCTTTTCAATACCTCCATTGACAAAGGAAATGATATACCCTCAGTGGGGGGCGGATATGAACTGGATGACACGGATAATGTAACGGTCCGTCTCGGTTATGAATTTCCACTTGGCAGGCGATGGGGCTTTGGAGTCGAATTTTCCATGGGAGTCTATGATCCGAAAGTATCGGCACCCTATAATTTTGATTTGGATGGTGTAGTGATAGGATCAAACTACTTCCACCCCCTTTCCGATAATTACGGGGGAATTATCAGTACCGGTTTTCTCGTAACGGACTGGCTCTCCCTGGGCCTTGCAGCTCACTTTTATTACACCAATGAAAGATATTCCACTGAAAATGAGTATGAGATATTCAAGGGAACGAATGCAGCCTTTGACTTCGGCTTTATGCTTCTTTTCCTGGAACGTCGTCTGACAATTGATTCGCATTTCACCTATTCAACACACCAGGAGACCTATTTTAAAGCGGGGATAGCCTACACGACAGATGCAAGCGGAATGGCACGACACCCCATGCTGCTGGAAACAACGGTCTCAGGGGCATTCCTTGACCGAAAGCTATTTCTGGTACTTAAACAGATGGTGGACATCTATACCACGGCAGCATCGGCTGAAGCATCGGCTGAACGCGAAGGATACTTTCTGAGAACCATCCCCTCCGTGGAATACTGGGTCTTTAATTTTCTTTCCCTGAGAACCGCCTATGAGTTCGCCCATGTAAACCTGGCAGATAATACCGAGGTTGGTCATGGCGTTATGGCGGGATTTACCGCACGCATATGGAAGATAGATATCGATTTCAATTACACACACCGCTACAGGGCGTCCCGGATTCTCCCCGGTTACGGTGTGGATGATGACCGTTTCATGATTTCCATTTCAAAGTATGATACGTTTTTCAGCCGCTGAAAAACGATATTCAATGAAATTGACATCCCGGAAAGTGTTTTCTTTCCCGGAAAAAGTCCAGTAGATCAGAACTTGATGGCATCGATTTCCTGTCGCTGCCCCTCATCAAGGATTCCGCAGCTTCCTATAAAATCGAGAAACATTTCGAGGAGAAGCGGGTCCAGCTGAAGATTACGTGTTACGAAGTCTGTTTTCATCACCTTGAAGGCGTCGAGGTATGACATCTTCTTTTTTCCGGTGAGGGCAAGAAAAACATCAATTATTTCTATCACCTTACACGGGAAGAAGGAAAGGGCATCTCCATTTTTAAACTCCTCCTCATCATAGGTAATAAAATAGCTGGCATTTTCAAAATTATATTTTTTCCCCGTCAGTTTGCCCATGATGGGACCGGCGAAATTATAACTTCCTTTACCCCCATAATACTCGTGGTGAAAGCCCGCCATGGCAACAACGGGAAAGGAATACTTTTTGGTTTTCAAAACCATATTGTACCCAGTCAGGACATGGACCTTCACCAGCTCATGCTCGTATGCCTCGTCGCCATCATGATAGGTAATAAAGGGGACCTTACCTATATCATAAAGAAGACTCCCAATGGCATACTGCAGAAGGTCCTTCTCTAAATCAATTCTGCGGAATCCCCCCTTGATGACGGTTTCTATACGAATATTAAGATCAGGCATCCTTCGCCGGTAATACCTTAAAAGTTTCTCCTTGAAATTACCGCGTATATTTTTTGTAAAGAGGCCCTGGTCAATATAATCATTGTAATAGAGACCGAAACCGATAAACCAGAGGAGGGCCTTACACATATTGGTAATAGTAAGAGAGCCGGTATCAATCTCTTCGATCATAGTATAGTTATTATTTGAATTATTGTTCTTAAAGAATTCAATGAGTATCTTCACAACCCATTCGGTTTTTATAAAAACACCATAGAGGTTATTCTTCACGTTTTCACTGGAAAGGTTATCCTCAAGATTAGCGTAATTTGCATAAAAGGTATTGGCGATCACTTCCACCATCTTGATGACGGCCTCAATATCGAATTGGGCGCCACTCTTCTGCAGGCCATGGAGGGTTTCAATACTTTCATCAAGTATCTCTTCGCGTTCTACAATGGAAAGATTCTGAAATTTATCAATCTGTTCAAAGGTGTTGCCGTACTCGGCGATGGACTTCATAAGGATTTCTTTCTGAGGCGCCCCCCCGGAATAGGTAGCGGGCCTTCTCTCTCTGCCATTGACAGCAATTTTAGTCTGCCAGTTAATATCTATGAAGAGCTTGATGTCCCGTTCAGCTTCACCGAGAAAGTGCTCAAGTTTTTCCACCGGTATTGGAACCAGGTTGCCATCAACGTTTTTTCTGAATACCGGCACCCGGGCTGCCACCAGATTATCAAGGTTGGATGAAACCACATCAAAAGTAACCGGTTTCAGTTTCAACTGCTCTTTTTTATTTTGATTTTCTGTCTCTGCCATATCCCGGGACCCGCTGAAGAGAATTATTTCTTGTGCAAAATATTGCACATACCGCCTGCGATGTCAACTATGTTAAATTGCATCTACTTCCCCGTAATCTTTCTTGAATAAATTACTTAAAAATACTATCCTGTCAAAGGTACTTAAATTTTTCAATTTTGATTGACAATTTTCTACATAATGAATTATATTTCATTATAGTGAAATTTATAAAGTTTTATGTATCAGGGAAAACTAATGGAGACTGCAATGACTTCAGACAGCGCTAAACTTCCTTTAAAAGGAAGAAAGAAAAAAGAAATCCTGAAGGAACTGAAAGCCTGTACCGCGGGAGATCCCGAATACAAAGACCTCAAGACCTGGAGCCTCGTTTACTACCTCGGGGAAGAGCACACGAATTTTCTCCACGACGCCTATGGCATACTGCTCTCAGCCAATGGCCTTAATCCCATGGCCTTCCAGAGCCTGAAAAAACTTGAAACGAACGTTATCCGCATTACCGCCAATCTTCTCAATGGTGATAAAAATGTCTGCGGCGTCATGACCTCCGGGGGCACTGAAAGCTGCCTCCTGGCAGTAAAAACATACCGGGACATGGCAAGAGCCAAGCGGCCGTGGATCAGAAAACCAAATATGATAATCCCCGTCACGGCCCATGTGGCATGGCAAAAAGCCGCGGAATATTTCAACGTGAAGGCAATCTATGCCCCCCTCAATGAAAATTACTTCGTCGATACAAAGGCGGTAAAAAAATCAATCAACCGGAACACCATCATGCTCCTGGGGGGCGCCCCGGAATATCCCCACGGCATCATCGATCCCATTGAAGAGCTGGGAGAAATTGCCGAGAAAAAAAACATTCCCCTCCATGTGGATGCATGTGTGGGGGGATATTTACTTCCCTTTATTGAAAAGCTGGGAAATAAACTCCCACCCTGGGACTTCAGGGTGCCCGGAGTCACCTCTATTTCTGCGGATACCCACAAATACGGTTTTGCCGCAAAGGGGGCCTCAACGATTCTCTACCGGAATACCGATTACCTGCAGCACCAGTTCTTTGTCAGCGATGACTGGCCCGGCGGGGTTTTCGCTTCCCCTGCACTTCTCGGTACACGTCCCGGAGGCGCATACGGAGCGGCATGGGCGGCCCTGCAGGCCATCGGCGAAGAGGGCTATCTTGATATCGCCCGGCGGACCATGGATACGACGCGGGCATTGATGAATGGAATCAAAAAAATACCTGAACTGGAAATTATAGGCGACCCACAGGCAAGCCTTTTCGGCTACCGCTCAACGGATAAAAATATCAGCATCTTCGCCGTGGGGGACCAGATGGAAAACCGGGGATGGCACATTGACCGGTTGCAGCGCCCCGACGGTCTCCACGCCATGGTGACGCCCCTCCATGAAAAAACAGTAAAGAAATACCTTAAGGACCTTCGCGATTCGGTAGAGGAAGTCAGAAAGCACCCTGAACTGGCAGAACAGGGTGGAGCCGCAACCTACGGCATGATCTCAAAAATTCCCCTCCGGGGAATGATCCGAAAACAGGTTCTCAATATGTTTGTAGACCTCTACGGCCCTGAGGGAAAAATGATAGACCTTGAAAATACCGGCGTCAACGCCGGGGAAGGAGAAGAGGCGCAGAAGCCGGACCTGGCTACGCGTCTGGGGATGTGGTTCCTGCGGATGAAACGTAAATTTTAGTAGGACCATTCCAGGCGCAGAAGCAGAGTCTCCAGAAAGCGCGGACGGCATCGGCGCCATTTTGGACAGAGAATTTTTTCTATTCGGAGAAAAACCATGAAAGACCTGAAAAATATACCGGACAGCAGCGAAGACCTCAACAGCTATGAGGTAAATAACATATTTCATTCCTGGTCATACCAGCCGGCGGTGTCCCCTCCCCGGGCAATATCCGCGAAGGGGGTACGTTTTACCAATGAAGACGGAAGGGAACGTCTCGACTTCAGTTCATGTTTTGTCAGCCACAATATCGGCCACGGGGATCAGCGAGTTATCGATGTCATATCTAAGCAGGCGGCGGAGCTGGCCAGTTTTGCCCCCAGCATGTCCAATAAACCACGTGCCCTCCTGGCAAAAACTCTTGAAGAGATAACTCCCGGTGACCTCTCCCGTTCGTTCATTTCACTGGGGGGTACCGAGGCCAATGAAGCGGCAGTCAAGATGTGTCATCAGTACACGGGGAAGCGGAAGATTCTGACGCGGTACCGCACATATCATGGTGGAACCGCCGCATCCATGTCTCTCTCCAGCGGTGACGCCCGCAACTGGGCCCAGGTCCAGGGCGGAACAGAATACGTGAGGGTACCCCAGCCCTACTGCTACCGCTGCATGTTCGGTCTCGAATATCCTTCATGCGATATGCAGTGTGTAAAATATATTGATGAAGTGATAGAACTCGAAGGCGGCGATGAGTTGGTCGGCGGCATAATATTTGAACCCGTCGTCGGTGCCAATGGAATTATAGTGCCGCCCAAAGAATACTTCCCCGAATTGAAAAAGGTCTGTGACAGGTGGGGAGTGCTGATGATTGCCGATGAGGTAATGACTGGTTTTGGCCGCACAGGTAAATGGTTTGCAATGGACCACTGGGATGTGGCCCCGGACATCATGTCACTTGCGAAGGGCATCACATCGGGATACCTCCCCCTGGGGGTCACAATCGCCACAAAGGAAATCGGTGATTATTTCAAAGACAATTTTTTCAGCCACGGCGCCACCTACGCGGGACATGCCCTCGCCTGCGCCACGGCCCTCCGTGTAATCCAGGTGTACCAGGAAGATAACCTGATAGAAAACTCATTGGTCATGGGGGAATACCTGAAGGAGAGGGCCATTGAACTGATGGAGAAACACCCCTCCGTGGGAGATGTTCGCGGTCTGGGACTCTTTGTGGGTCTCGAACTTGTAAAAAACAGGAAAACAAGGGAACCGATAATTCCCACGGATGCTAAAATCCGCCAGGGAATGAATCCGAAACTCGCCGTTGCAAAAAAGCTGGGGGAACTCGGCATGATTGCCATGGCGGCAAATCCAGGCAATGTCATTGCAATGGCGCCGCCGCTGATTATCACCAAAGATGAAATAGATGAAGGCATCTCCATGATGGATGAGGCCCTGAATGAATCTGACAAATTTACCGAAGAATAAATAATGAGAAGTCAAGTTATGGATAGCTATATCGGAAAAATTCTTTATGTGAACCTGACGGATAAAACCGCTGACACAAGGGAGCTGGATGCCGGGACGGCACGCCTGTTTCTCGGAGGCAACGGTCTTGCGGCAAAAATTATTCATGACACTGTCCCCCCATCAGCCGATCCCCTCTCACCGGAAAATGTTCTGGTTTTCGCAACGGGCCCCTTTAACGGAACCGCCGTATGGGGAAGCGGACGCGGACACCTCGCAGGGATCAGCCCCCTTACCGGAATATTCGCGGATTCAAATTTCGGCGGAGACTTTGCCGCATCTATTCGCCCCGCAGGGTATGATGCAATTGTCATCGCGGGGAAATCTTCAGAACCGGTATATCTCTATATCAATGACGGTAAAGCTGAAATCAGGCCCGCATCTCACCTGTCAGGCGAGCAAACCGGTAAAACCCACAGCATAATACTTTCCGAAACAGCCCCGGATGTTCAGACAGCAGTGATTGGGCCCGCGGGGGAAAAGCTTGTCCCATACGCCTCAATCATGTGCAGCGGCAAACGCCTCAGTGCTGCGGGACGCGGCGGCCTCGGCGCCGTCATGGGTTCAAAGAATATTAAAGGGGTGGCCCTTCGGGGAAGTAAAAAAGTAACTACTGCTTTTCCCGATGAACTGAAAAGTCTTCTAAAGGAGCTCCTTCCCTCGGTACGGGAGCAGGCGAAGGGACTCACCGATATCGGCACACCAATACTTGTAAATAACATCAACGCCTCAGGGCGACTCGGTACGCGAAACAATCAAAGAGAAACCTTCGCGGGACATGAGGCAATCAGCGGCCAGACCATTGCGGAGAAACACCGGACAAAACATATCGCCTGCCGTGGATGCCCCGTCGCCTGCGGGAAAATGATTAAAATAAATGAAGGTGAACACAGGGACCTTGAAGTCAAGATGCCCGAATACGAAACACTCTTTGCCATCGGTTCAATGCTTGAAAACAACGACCTCCAGTCCATCTTCAATGCTAATCATATCTGCGATGAACTCGGGATTGATACCATCAGCTTCGGCGTCACCGTAGCCTTTTTGACGGAATGCGTTGAGAAAAATCTGTTCAGCAATGATGACCTGGAAATTCCCCTTGAGTTTGGTCAATTCTCCAGGCTCCCTGAAATTACAAGGATGGCGGCTTTAAGGGAAGGAAGAATAGGCGAACTTCTCGCGATGGGGAGCCAACGCCTTGCTGAAGAAATCGGGGGCAATTCAAAAAACTTCCTCTACGCGGTGAAGGGACTTGAGATTGCCGGTCACTCAGCAAGGGGGGTCCGCACCATGGGCCTTGCCTATGCAACGGCCACCCGCGGGGGAAGTCATCACGATGCACGTGCCAATTACCGCCCCCCCGCCGAAGATCCCGGCTTCGAAGGACTTCCTTCATATATTATTAAAAGCAATCATGCCACTGCACTGGGAGATTCCCTGGTCATGTGCCGTTTTCTTTCTGAACGCGCCTCGGGACGTGAAATTGAAGAAAAACTACTCAAGATGATAAACCTGGTTACCGGTGCAGATTACACCCTCGAGGAACTTGAAAAAACCGGGGAACGCATCTACAACCTTGAACGCCTGATAAATACACAACGGGGCGTTACCCGCAACGATGACACCCTTCCGTGGCGTGTACTCCACGAACCTATTCCTGACGGCCCCCTTGCGGGACGAGCCATCACCGAAGAAGATCTGAATCAGATGCTTGATGAATATTACCGGCTTCGCGGCTGGACAGTGGAAGGGATTCCAGGTAAAAAGAAACTAAAGGAACTTGACTTGATTTGAGAAAAATCAGAAAATTTTTTTAAAAGGCGTAAAAAGTACTATTACGAAGGGGCAAAAAGCGCTTTCGCGCCTTCATGAAAAAATCAAAAAAATCCTTTGCAACTTGTTTAAATGCAAACTTAACTATGCACAATAAAAAAGGCCGGTTATTTTGAATTACTATTGCCCGGAAGACAAAAATCAGGGGGAACCATGAGTTTAATAATATGGATTATTTTCTTCGTTACCTTTCCAATGCTGATTATGTATCTCTGCCAGAGATACAGCATACTCGATAAAATCGGTGCCGTCGTCCTCTGTTACGGCGCGGGAATCCTGGTGGGGAACCTGGGAATATTCCCGCAAAATATTCTAAAGGCCCAGACTACGATAACAGAGGTTACCATTGCCCTGGCCCTTCCCCTTCTTTTCTTTTCAATAAATTTAAAACGGTGGTCACGACTTGCGGGGAAAAGCCTTATTTCCTTTATTGCGGCTATCATATCTGTACTGGCATCAACCACCACGGCACTGCTTCTATTCAAATCAAAGGCTCCCGACACATGGAAGGTTTCCGGAATGCTGATCGGCTGTTACACCGGGGGTACACCTAACCTCGCTTCCATAGGAACCGCCCTGCAGGTCGATCCGGCGCAGTACGTGGCTGTACATGCATCGGATGTTTTCATAGGAGCAATTTATCTGCTTATTGTAATAACGGTCCTGCCCAAAATTCTTGGACTTTTTCTTCCTTCCTTCTCAATCAGCGACGAAGAGAATGACAATGATATCGAAGATTCAGGATTCAAAACCCATTTCACCGGATTCACGAAGCAGCATATAAAACCGATTGCGGGGGCCCTCCTCCTTGCCATGATCTGCGTCGGCATCGGTGTGGGGCTTTCCGAAATCGTACCGAAGGATATATCCATGGTAGTGGCAATACTGAGCATAACCACTCTCGGTGCCGGGGCTTCATTCATCGATAAAGTACGGAACATTGAATACACCTTTCAGCTTGGCTACTATATCATTCTTATTTTTTCTCTGGTGGTCAGTTCAATGGCGGACGTGAGCAAGCTGATAAACACGGCACCGGTAATGATTGCTTATGTTACCATTGCGGTTTTTGTTGCAGCGGCAGTTCACGCACTGTTATCATTTATAACAAGGGTTGACAGGGACACGCACATAATTACATCTGTTGCACTGGTTCTTTCACCTCCATTTGTTCCCATGGTTGCAGCTTCCCTCAAGAACAAGGACATCGTTGTAACAGGAGTCTTTACGGGAATTCTCGGGTGGGTCATTGGTAATTATCTCGGCATCAGTTACGCATACATGCTGAAAAACTTTTTCTTTTAATAACAGGACAGACCTCAACAACGGGCATTTTGCCTGTATGCTTTTTAATTATTGAATCTAAAATGCAGGGGGGCTAACATTACGGCAGGGGAAACGCATTATGACAGAAACAACATCTTCACTGAAACCAAAAGGCGCAATCAAAAAAATAGAAGATAAGGGGGCTATA
The DNA here is from genome assembly GCA_942491575.1 of uncultured Spirochaetota bacterium. Lineage (GTDB taxonomy): Bacteria > Spirochaetota > UBA4802 > UBA4802 > UBA5550 > CAZHNW01. Next base: position 1,861,754 of record CALOBT010000031.1, on the reverse strand, counting down.
ATTTCAGGACGAATTCGCATCGCCCTGGCACTTGCCCTTCTTGGCATTTTCCTCCCTGCGATGAAGAACAATCCCCCGGTAATGAATATTACCTATACCATCGGGATTATTCTTTTTTTCAGCTTCTCAGTGGCAAGTATTATCACTGCCAAAAAAGGTATCCGGTACCGTACCCTTATTTTTTCCATGGTATTTATCGAAGCCAGCCTCCCGTCAATGCTGAAACTGAGTCATGGTTTTGACGGGAATCCCTACCTAATCATAAATGAAACGATAATGTTTGCCTTCTATCTTTTTATCTTTTTATTTACCATACTGCAGAACAACTGGCGCCTCTCCCTGACCGCGGGAATCACCGTAGTCACCGAATACATCCTGCTTCTTTTAGTGGCAATTAAAGTCTGGGATGTCCCCACGGGAATAGGGAAACAGATTCCGGGACATATAATGATTGATAATGAGGTTACCAGGATACTGCTCTTTTTATCCTTCACTGCCGTTTCAATCATTATCATCCGAAACATGAACAACTTTGCCGCAGAAGCGGAGAACAACCAGGAGGTTGCGGAAGACCGCTACCGGCAGGTGCAGGAGCTTGTTGACCGGGCCGTTGCAGTAGCGGAGAATCTGACGAACATAAGCAGCAACCAGAAGGAGGTCTGCAGCCACTTCGACGACCTCTCCCAAACACAGGCTGCCATGAGCGAAGAACTATCCGCAAGTCACGAAGAACTTACATCCACCAACGAATCGATTCACCGCTCCATGAAAGAACAGGAGGCGGAGGGACTTCGCGCGGAAAATCTCAGTGATGACCTGGTAAAGACTGGAGAGGAAGTCTCGAAAAGTACCGATTCAATGCACAATTCAGCAGGTTCCATTAAAACTGCCATCGAGGAAACAAGAGACCACATCCGGGATATGACTTCATCGATGGAACGTATCAGCGGCGGCGGGCAGACCATAACCAATTTTCTCGGCATTATCAGTGACATCACTGACCAGATTAACCTCCTCTCCCTCAATGCTTCCATCGAAGCTGCAAGGGCGGGAGAGCATGGCCGGGGATTTGCCGTGGTGGCGGATGAAATAGGAAAGCTGGCAGCGGCCACCTCGGATAACTCCAAGGAAATCGGCCTTTCAATGCAAAATATTATCAGCGATATAGATTCGGGCCTTGCCGTAGCGGGACAGACAGGCTCCTCTGCAGAAACGATTATGGTCCGACTTCAATCAATAATTAATGATGTCACCGCCGTAACCGATACAATGAAAAATCAACGAAGCACAATAAATGAAGTCCAGAGCCAGTCGAGGCTGATCCGTGAAAGGGCCTCGGGAATTACAACAGCTACCCTGGATCAGCTCACTGCAATGGAAGAGAACATCAAGACGGTCCAGAACCTCGCGGACATGTCTACGACGATAAATCAGCATAACATGGAAATTCAGGATTATGCAGACAGCATCAACAGTGCCGCTCTTGAATTAAAGCAGCTTATTACGGAAAGATAAAAGAGACCGGTTGAATCAGTCAGAATGCTCCATCCAGATTCTTACAAGCCTTGCCTCATCGTAACTGACGGTATTACCTGAGGCTTCAACAATTGCCGTTAAAGCTGAAGTTTTTCGTTTCCTGAAGAGCTCCTCAATAACCTCTTTTCTGTCACGAGAGATATGCAGGCTCATATCAATATTTCGCCCCTCCTGCACAAGCCTGTCAATATGGCCTGTAATTGTGGAGGGAGTCAATCCCCTTGCATCAGCTATTTCCAGATAGGTCATTCCCTCTTCAATCATTTTCATGGTAATTTCTCTTGTTTCAGATACCCTCTCCTTCCCGGCCTTTTTCTTTTTTACAATATTTGAAATATATTCGAGTTCGATGCCGGGTTTTTCCGAAAGAAATTTTTTCACATCATCCATGAAGAGTTTTCCATACTTGAGAAATTTTGCCTGCCCAACTCCAGTGATATCCAGCATTTCAGATTCATTAGAAGGAAATCTTCTGCACATTTCATAGAGTGTTTTATCGGAAAAAACAACAAATGGCGGGACATCTTCCCTTTCGGACACTTCCCTTCTGATTTCTCTCAGCCGAGCATAAAGTTCCGTATCATAATCCGTGCTCCCTCCGGCTTCAGTCATTGAAGTGCTGTCAGTTCTCTTTATCATGTGGAACTTCAGGTTTCCCTTGAGAAGTTCTTTCCCTGTACCGCTGATTACAAGAGATGGCCTCGTGCTGTCTGTCTGGATTAAAAATTCTTCTGCTACAAGGGCATCGATTACATCACGCCAGTGGGCCTTCTCTTTGTGCTGACCAGCACCGTAAGTTTTAATTTCATTGTGTTTAAATTTTCTGATTCTCGCAGTGTTTGCCCCCTTGACAATATCGACGATATGAACTGCACCGAAAACCTGTTCAGTTCGTGCAATAGCTGAAAGTATTACCCGTGCGTCTTCAGTTGCATCCACCTGATCAAATTTACCGGTACATATGTCGCAGCTGCCGCAATTATCAGTCTCATAACCTTCATCAAAATAATTCAAAAGGATTCGCCTTCGACACACTGTTGAAGTGGCCATGGCTGCCATACTGTTTAATTTATCCATGGCATTTCTTTTTTCCGAATCATTTTCAATCTGGTTTATGAAATACTTCATTTTCGGAATGTCCCCCCGGCCAAAAAGGAGCAGACAGTGAGCATTTTCTCCATCGCGTCCGGCACGACCTGTTTCCTGATAATATCCCTCGATATTTTTAGGAAGATCCCCGTGAATTATATACCTTATATTCGATTTATCAATTCCCATTCCGAAGGCGATGGTAGCCACAATAACGTCAGCCCTGTCCCGGTTAAAGTTATCCTGGTTGTCCCTCCGCACAGCTTGATCAAGACCGGCATGATACGGGAGGGCATTTATACCATTAAGCCTGAGAAATTCGGCGGTCTCCTCCACACTTTTCCTTGTTGTTCGATAAACAATTCCCGATTCACCCTGATGTTCCTTAATAAATGCAAGAACCTGGCTGTCGGCATCTCTTTTTACCGCAACCTCATAAAACAATTCCGGCCTGTTAAAGGATGCACGCACTTTATAGGCTGAATGCAGTTCGAGCCTGTTGAGAATATCCTCCTGCACCCTTTCAGTGGCTGTTGCGGTAAATGCCGCCATGGGAATGCCGGGAAAATTGCTTCTAAGATTCGAAAGAAGCAGATAATCCGGCCTGAAATCATGGCCCCACTCCGAAATGCAGTGTGATTCATCAATTGCAAAAAAACTGATACTTACAGTTTTAAGCATGTCAATAAAACCGGGAACGGCAAAACGCTCCGGCGCCACGTATAAAAGATCGAGTTCCCCCCTTTTCAGGGAATCTATTATCTCAATAATTTCAATTGCATCGAGTGAGCTGTTTATGAAGGCCGCTGAAAGCCCCGTACTGTTTGCGGAATCCACCTGGTCTTTCATCAGTGCTATGAGAGGGCTTACCACGATACAGGTTCCTTCAATCAAACGTGCAGGCATCTGGTAACAGAGTGACTTCCCCCCTCCCGTGGGCATAACCGCAAAGACATCCCCTTTTTTTAATATTGTTTTTACTATAGATTCCTGATTGTCTCTGAAGTCTGAAAACCCGAAAATTTCCTTCAAATTCTTTTTTAAATTATAAAACAACTTTTCATCAGACTCATGTATGGTGGTTTCTGGTGCCACTGTTTTCATTGCCGCTTCTCCATTATCTAGTGTCTTATAGATATATACGTTTCAGATTGTCAAAAACTAAAAAGAGACATTGATTAATGTCTCTTTTATTGTCCCTGGAGCCGGAAATAACTTCCAACTTCAGGTCAGAATCATATTTTGATTATTTTTATGTCAAGGTATGGATAAAATAACAGTAGTCCTCACCGCGCCACTTCCTTAAAGGCCCCAGCGGGCATAAAGCAAACAGGACATTCTTCCGGGGGCTCATCCCCGTCATGGACATGTCCGCACATGGAGCAGCGCCACAATTTCATATCCTTTGAAGCTTCATCAAGGGGATCAACCACGGTATTTATTATCACCTCATCAAGGGGAGGCATGGCAGAAACATAGCTGTTGAGGGCATGACCCGCCACAATCATCCGCTGCACTTCGCTGGTCCCCTCATAGATGGTAAACAGCCTGGTATCCCGCAGAAGTTTCTCAATGGGAAAAAGCCTCGTGTATCCGTAACCGCCGAAAATCTGCAGTGCATCATTGACCACTTCCATGGCGGCTTCCGTGGCGTAGAATTTTGCTACGGAGGCATTGATGGTGGGATCAATCCCCTGATCAGCCTCCCACGCCGCCCTGTGCACCAGAAGACGCGACGTCTCAACCTTCTGGTACATCTCCGCAATCTTGCTCTGTATCATCTGGAAGTTTTTTATTTTTGTGCCAAAGGCCTGGCGTTTTTTTGCATAATCGATGGCGTATTCCATGGCACTCCGCGCCGCTCCAACCGCGAAGGCGCCAATGATGGGACGTGTCCGGGAAAAGGTTTTCATCGCCAGAACAAATCCCTCTCCCGGTTCTGCCAGAATATTTTCAGCGGGTACCCGAACATTTTTAAGGCGAATCCCCGCGGTATTGGAGGTACGCTGCCCCAGCTTCGGGATATGCTCTCCCACGGATACCCCTTCCCACTCACGGTGTATCAAGAAGGCACAAATACCGGCATGTTTTTCCTTAGGGTCAACCGTGGCAAAAACTGTCATATAGTCGGCAATACCCGCATTGGTGATCCAGTACTTGGTACCGTTTAGAATATAGGCATCACCATCCTTTACAGCAAGGCACCGTATACCAGAGACATCAGATCCCATGAAGGGTTCAGAAGTGGCAAAGCAGATATACTTCTCCCCACGGGCAATTTCGGGAAGGCAGCGCTTCTTAATATCTTCACGGTCACAGAGGATTATCGGCTCCATACCGAGGCTGTTGTCGAAGATGGAAGTGGCCAGTCCGGGACATGCCGCGGAGATTTCTTCCGTCAGGAGGGCCCCTTCCAACAGTCCGTATCCCCTGCCGCCGTATTCCTTCGGGATATCCGTATTCATGATTCCAGCGTCAAAGGCCCGTTTCAGGATTTCTACAGGAAGTTCATCCTTCTCGTCATAGTACCATGCCGCGGGGAGAACCTCTTTAACGGCAAACTCCCTCGCCTCTTTCTGCAGTTTCAATTGCTCTTCTGAAAGTGAAAAGTTTAACATGGCAGATCTCCAGCAAAGATTTTTTTAAAAACCAATCATACAGCCTCTTATCATACCCCCTCTTTGATTGTTATACCAGCAAAATACTGAACATATAACACGGGCATAATGATACCCTTGAAAATAGCTTAAAAAAACAAACAGTGACACATTTAAAAACGATCCGATAAACTATTGGATTCCCCGGTAAGACTGCATAGAGTCCTTAGCCGGGGAATCCCAAATTACCTGCCCTTGTAAAAATTTTTAATTTTCTTAGATAATTCTTTTTCCCGGGTCTTACGCTCCTGCCGTCCCTTTTCAGTAATTCTACTGTCAAGGTATGCCAGCTCTGAGCGCATCTCCAGAAAATTCTGATAGCGCCCAAAATCAAGGCCCCCCTCAGCAAGAAGCTGCTGCACCGCACATCCCGGCTCGCCCTGATGTCTACAATCCTTGAAGCGGCAGTTTTGCGCCGCATCATATATCTCACTGAAGGTGTCCTGCAGGCCCTCTTCGCTCCCCCATAGCTGCACCTCGCGCATTCCCGGGGTATCTATAACCATGGCCCCCCCAGCAAGAAAGAAAAGTTCCTTGTGGGTTGTGGTGTGTCGGCCCCGCCGGTCACTCTCTCTCTGGGCTCCAGTCTCCTGGGCTTCTTCCCCTAAAAGGGCATTTATCAGGGCTGATTTCCCCACCCCTGATGGCCCCGTAAAGGCAACCGTGGTACCTGCTTTGAAGCTCAACCCAAATTCTTCGATACCTTCTCCATTCAGTGCACTCACCAGAAAAATGGGAATATCTTCTGAGATTGACTGCGCAGAGAGTAGAGCCTCCTCACGGTCAACGCACAAATCTACTTTGTTCAATACAATTACAGGCTCAGAGCCCCCCTCCATGGTCATGGCAAGATAACGTTCTATACCACGAAGGTTGAAATTCCGCCCCCCGTCGAGACCGCATACTATGCAGAGGTAGTCAATGTTGGATGCGACTACCTGCTCTTCCGTTTCACTTCCAGCGACCTTCCTCGAAAAAGCGCTCTGTCGAGGCAGAACCTTTTCTATCACAGCCGACTCATCGCTGATCCTCAGGGCTACCCAGTCACCAACGGTGGGGTAATCTGACTTATCGACTGCGGTGTACTGAAAGTGCCCCGAGACCTCAGCCTGTACCGGGCCCGCTTCAAGGCATACCCTGTATATATGCCGCGTCTCCCTTAGAACACGGCCCGGAACCAGGCCCTGTTCTTTGAAAATCGCAAATTCCTTTTCGAAATAATCATTCCATCCAAGTTTTTTTAAACTCATCGTTCTTCTCCCAAAATACTCTGTTTTCCTATTTGCTGCAGAACCATCTCAGTGGGAAACGGTATCTGCGTCACCGGCCTGACTGCCAGCGATAAGAGCAGAACCTCATTATCATCACCGGCAATACGGTTGGGCCGGATAAAGCCGCATTTTGTACAACGGTGAAGAATTGACCAGTCTTTGCGCTCACGCACCCAGATTCCTATCGGTTCCATAAGGCCCCGGCAGCCTGAACGGCGGTCGCCAGTACGCATGTCAACATGCCTGCTGTAGAGGCAATGCGGACAGTGATTGCGGTGACGAGTCCCTCCTTCGGGGGGCACGACGGATCGGCGGCAATTCTCACAGATAAAGGGTATATTATCAAAATTTTTTTGTACTGTTTGTCTGGACATACCTTTCTCCAGTGGTGCATTTTCTGCACGTGTAAATATACCATGAATAAATATTCGTGGAAAATCAAAAAAGATATAGGTACAGGATGTCCTGTTCTTTCGGAAGAAAGAACTGCAAAGTGATCTGTCCGAGGATGGAATTGTATTCGAGAGTAGAAAAAAAACTTTTTGCCCTGAAGTCAATCCCTAGAACAGGAACATCATTCTCACAAAATCCAACATAAAAACTCCTTATAAATTTTATAAAAAACAACTATTTTAAAAACAAATATCTGTCAAGGAATATCAGGTTTTTTTTGATAAAATAACTGAAATAATTTCAATCATCCTTATTATCAGTTACCTCATCTCCTGCTTGACAAAATTTTATCTTCATTATATGACAGGGAAACATTGATTCCCTGCTGTAATATTTCAACCAGGAGCTTAACCATGAAAAAGAAACTCTACAAGGGCCTTATAATATATGCCATCGGCTTTCTCCTCTTTTTTATTTTTCGACTTATCTATGGCTACGTCTCCTATCCGGCAACCCCTCTCCGTGAATCAGACAGGCAGAGCCAGGGCTACAGTGCAGAAATCCGCAACTACGCCAGTTCAAGGATGAAATACAAAAAAGGAAGTCAAAGCAACCAGGTGGTAACTGTCGATCAGAAGTATGAACGTGTTGCGGACTTTAAATCACTCACCAGCAACTATGATAGTGATGAAAAAAAATGCCGCGCAACAATCAAAAGCCACAAAGCCCTCATTCAGTATGAAGGAAAATCCGGCCTCAAGGGAAGACGAGTCCTTAATCTTGCCATTGGCGTTGACCCGGAACTCTTTGATGAAATGGCTGCAGAAATCGAAAAAATCGGTAAAATCATTTCAAAAAACATTACCAAGCTTGACAAAACCAATGAATACAAGGATCTCAACGCAAAGAAAAAATCTCTTTTCAAAACGCGCCAGGCACTTCTTGGCCTGAAGGGTCGCGGGGGCAAAATCGAAGAGTTTATCAACCTGGAAAACAGGATCCTCGCCATCGAGGATGAAATCCAGAAACTCGGGGTAAGACTGGGAGAATATGATTCGGAAAATGAATTCTGTACAATAAAATTCAGTCTCAACGAAAGCATGGCAAAATCAGGCATATCCTTTCTCCACAGGGTGAAGGTTGCCCTCGAATGGAGCATCTCATGGTACATGCTTGCTACATTCCTTGTTTTGCTCGGTACGGGAACTCTTCTTCTGATTATTACCCTTATGGATAAACTTGGTATCATCAAAAGACTTCTGGAGAAGGTTGAGTAGAGGGGAAGTTTATATACTGTAGAATTATGAAAAAATTAGATTCCTTATCAGACCCCTTCCGCGAAAGATGGCACGCCCTGTTTCAGGGCTGCCACTGTGATAACTATTCTGAAAAGTTCTACCTTGACCTGAGAAAGATGTATCAAAATTATTTATATGCTCAGTTATGCGAAGGCGGTGCGCCTTGCCGCACTAAGTCGGTAAAACAGAGGACGTGTTTTACCGTTCTCCGGTGAAGGTTCGCTTTTTCCTAAAAAATTTGACAAATATACAAGTCCGGTAAAATATGAAGAGCTTAGTTTACTGAAAGTTTCCTGACAGAGTGTACAGAAAAACCGGGCACCCCCACGGCTCCTTAATATACTTCGTCATGACTTCCAATATCAATTGGAATTATTATGTCATCTTCAATAATGAAATCAATAGAAATTCGGTAAGAAATATTTATAGAAACGGAATATAGTTCTGAGCCTTTTCCTTTTAATTCATGCAACCTGAGAGAAGGATGTTGTGGATTAATTTCTAATAGCTTCAAAGTTTTCTCATACTGAGAAAGTAAATCAGGATGTTTTTTTATAAATTTCTTTGCTCGTTTATTATAACTTTCAGTGTAAATAATTTCAGCCACGAGTAATTCTCTTTATATGTTTTTCAACGGATTCTTTAAATACTTTACCTTCTTTTATATCTTTTTTTGATTCATGTAATGCGGCTTCTAATTCACATTCTCTTAAATAATTGTATTTTTCCATTGAAAGAACAACATATTTATTTTTCCCTCTAACTGTTATGATAACTTCATCGCCATCAGAAGTTTCATCATTTAGAATTGATATCCCCTTCGTTTTTAGATCATTTGCTGTTATTGTTTGTGTCATTTATATAATCCTTTTGTTGGTACTATAAATAGTACTAATAATAGGTTTATTTGTCAAGTTTTTACAGGAAGTCATGGGCAAATTTTTTTGCAGTCACGGTAGAACTACCAGTTACCCGGTAGCCCCCGCACAGATCCCGGCATGCGGAACTTCCCCACCCCCTGACCCGAAATTTTCACAAAAATTTCATACCTCAGTAACAGTTTCCCGACTCCGGAGTGTTACAGTAAGCAAAGATCACCATGGAGAATGAATTATGAATTCAACAAAAAAGACTATAATATCTCTTCTGATTCTAGCAATGACAGGTATAACCCTGGCAGCGGAAGAAAAAAACGCGGAAACAATTAAAAAATCAGAAAAGAATGCATCATCAGTGAAAGACGAATATGTAAGAATCCCCGTTCAATTTTCGCTCCTCCCGATGATAATGCTGGACAAAAAATCAAAGGTAAATTTCTCACTGAACCTCTTCGGAGACTACAGCACCCGTCTCGAGGGAGCAAGCCTGGGCCTTGGAATAAGCATAACAGGTGAAGATACCATCGGTGCCCAGGTTGCCGCCTTCGGAACCATCACGGGTCGGGACATGAAGTATGCCCAGCTTTCGGGACTTGCCAACTTTGCGGGAAGGCACAGTACCGGTATCCAGGGGGCAGGCCTCTTCAATATCACCGGTGGAAACCTGGTGGGTCTGCAGGGCGCCGGTCTATTCAACTTTACCCTGAAGGACATAAAGGGGGTGCAGGCTTCCGGTCTTTTCAATATTGCCGGAGGCACAGTTAAAGGCGCACAGCTCGCGGCAATATTCAACTATGCCGGCTCTTACAAGGGTGTTCAGGCATCGCTGCTTAACATTGCTGGAAGTAAGAAACCGGAAAGCGGCGGGGCTCAAATTGGCCTGGTAAACATTGCACGTGATGTTTCCGGTGCACAGATAGGTCTCGTCAACTTTGCCAACAATGTTGACGGTGTTCCCCTCGGTCTAATCAGTATTATAACCAACGGTGAAACAAATGTCGATGTATGGGGAGATGAGATGGGGGTGGTCCGTGTATCCCTGAAGCACGGTAATAAAAATTTCTACAACATCTATACTGTCGGTTCCCGCGGTGACACGGAACTTGTTTCCTTCGGTCTCGGCTGGGGAGCACGGGCCTACATCAGCCGCTTTTTCATCGGTGGAGACATCTCCGCCAACCAGATAGGAAAATCGGACAGGCTCTTCAAGGGAGACAGTCTCTTTCATGCAAGTGCCCGTCTCTATACGGGAATAAAAATATTTAAACGGCTTTCAATTATTGCGGGAGTTTCATATAATTACGCAACAGGCTTTGGCGACGATAATGAAAATCCGAATATATTAAAGACAATGCATGACTATAATTTTGATTACAGCACAACAGATCACCGATTCTGGCCGGGGGTCTTTGTAGGAGTTCAGATATAATGTGGGACCTGTCGAAGGCGCGAAAACCCTTTCGCGCCTTCGACAATTCATCCCATTCGCGCCTTAAAAGCGCATTCGTAAAAAAACGGAGCATACATGAATCTCGATATCGAAACGCTCTATGAAAAATACGGCCCCATGGTCCTCAGGCGGTGCCGGGGACTCCTGAAAGATGAGGACCGGGCCCTGGATGCCATGCAGGAGGTTTTCCTGAAACTGGTGGAGAATTCCAGCCGGCTGAAGGCGGACTACCCTTCCAGTCTCCTCTACACCATGGCGACCAATATTTGCCTCAACAGGATCAGGGACGAAGGAAGGAAGAAGGAGATCCAGGGCGACGATTTACTTCAGATCATTGCCACCTATGATGACACGGAGAAAAGACTGATGGCTTCAGAATTACTCGATAAAATATTTACCACCATGCAGCCTTCAACGCGGGATATTGCGGTCCTCTACTTTGTTGACGGCATGACCCTGCAGGAAGTTGCCGATACAGTGGGGCTATCCCTTTCCGGTATCAGAAAACGCCTGCGGAAACTGAAGGAGCATGTAAATCAGCTGCAGGAGGCGGGGCATGAAATACTCTGATCTTACCTATGAACAGTATCTCCTGGAGGAACTTCCCAAAAATCGCATGAAGGAAATACGGGCCCACCTTGAGGAAAATCCCGAGGCTGCAGCTCATTTGGATTCTCTGAGAAAATCAAATGAAGAGATACTCTCTACATACCCGGCAGATATTTTCGCGGAGAAAATCCGTCGTCATCAGCTTTTCACCCGTACCGGCACGGGTGAAAATAAAACTTCCCCGAAGGACCGGTATTCAATAATGCGCCGTGCAGCGGCCCCCGCAGCCGCTGCGGTAATGCTTCTAATCACGGGATATCTTGTTATCCCCAACATTCCCGGAAGCGGCCCCATTACCGGCCCGGAAAATGGTATCCGCCTGAAGGGAAGCGGAGGCCTCTCCGTGTACCGTAAAGGGAAAACCGAAGTTGAGAGGCTGAAAAACCTTGACCGCGTCATGAAAGGAGATCTTATCCAGATTGCCATTACTCCGACAAAAGGGCGCTTTGCAGCAGTTATTTCTATTGACGGGAGAAGCATGGTTACGGTTCACTATCCACTGCAGGGTGACCGGGCGGCATCGGTCAAACCGGGAAAACGCATCGTATTGAAAAAATCCTATGAACTGGACGATGCCCCGGAATATGAACGTTTTTTCCTGATTACCTCCGACGGGGAATTTAATGTAAGGGAAATCCGGGAAAAAGCGAGTGACCTTGCTGCGGATACCGAAAGGGCGAAAATAAATAAACTTCCCCTTCCCAAAAACTTTACACAGGATGCCGTAATACTCTTAAAAAGGTAACATCATGAATATGGTACGATCGATACTACCCCTCCTGGCTATACTGCTGTTAACCGGCGTCAGCCTCCACGGGGCATCCCAGCAGACACGCCGATATTCCCTGATTGTAGGGGCAAACAATGGCGGTGCCGGGAGGGTAAAACTGAAATATGCCGTCTCTGATGCGAAATCACTGCAGAATGTTCTCCGCCGCATGGGGGGCGTCGACGGCAGTGACGATATAATACTGGTGGAGCCAGACCGCCGCGGCCTCTTCAATGCCATTAACAGGCTTCACGGAAAAATTCGCCGGGAGAAAAAGAAATACCGAAGAACGGAGCTGATCTTTTACTACTCGGGACATTCCGACGAGGAGGGAATTCTACTCAACAGGGAAAGGGTTAGCTACCGGGAAATTAAAAGAAATATCCGCTCGATACCCGTTGATGTACATATCGCAATTCTCGACTCCTGCTCTTCCGGGGCCTTCACCCGTCTCAAGGGTGGAAAGATGCGCTCCCCATTTCTGATGGATACCTCCTTTGACATGAAGGGGTATGCCTTCATGACCTCAAGTTCCAACACTGAAGCGAGCCAGGAGTCCGACCGCATCGGGGGATCCTTTTTTACCCACTATCTCGTTTCGGGACTCCGCGGCGCCGCGGACACAACCAGAGACGGCCGCGTCACCATTAACGAGGCCTATCAGTACGCCTACGCGGAAACCCTGGCCAGAACAGAAAAAACCCTCAGCGGCCCGCAACATCCCCACTACAATATCCGTATGACGGGAAAGGGTGACGTGATAATGACGGACATTCGTAAAAGTGCCGCGGGACTCAACTTCGACAAAAATCTCTACGGACGCATTTCCATCCGCGACCGGTACAACCGACTCGTGGCCGAATTGAACAAACCCGCAGGGAGGTCCATCGCTATGGGCCTCGACGCCGGGAGATATACCATTATCAACGAACGAAACGGCAGTCTTTACGAAACCTCTCTTTATGTAAGGGGGGGAAGTCAAAGGCGCATTTCCGCAGGCAGTCTTAAGACAACCGGCAGGGAGAGCACCATTGCCCGGGGAAGTCAGGACCTGTCAGACTATCAGACCATGTGGTTCAGCTTTCAGTTCATTCCCTCCTTCGGGCCCGGGCTGAAAATTATCCATAACTTCTCACTATCCATCTTCGGTTCCTACAGCACACGGCTTCAGGGCATGGCCCTCACCTTCGGTGTAGATATAGTCGGTGAAGATTCCCTGGGGATCCAGGCGGCGGGAATCGGAAACATGACCGGAGGCGATGCCGGATATCTTCAGCTGGCAGGTGTCTTCAACATTTCCGGAGGGAATATGTCCGGGGCCCAGTTTGCCGGTGTTTTCAATTCAGCCGGAAAGGATGTAAGGGGCGCACAATTCTCATCGGTATTCAATACCGCGGGAGATTCAGTCTACGGCGTACAGGCCGCAACAGTCTTTAACCTGGCCGATGATGATGTCACGGGGGCACAGCTTTCATGTGTCCTTAACTATGCTGCCAACATAAAGGGTCTTCAGGCGGGCCTGTTAAATATAGCCTCGAAAGAAGCAAGGGGACTCCAACTGGGACTCATCAATATCTCCCACGACCTTGACGGCGCCGCCATCGGCCTGGTAAATATTGTAATCAACGGAATCACCCGCTTTGATGTCTGGGAGGAAGAAACTGGCTTCACGAAAATTGCCGCGAAACACGGCGGGAAACATTTCTACACGCTATACTCCCTGGGATTCGACTACCGGGAAAACATGAGTATCGGCCTCGGTTTCGGAACACGCTTCTCCATAGGTAAAATATTTTTTGATATTGATCTGTCAGCTCATTCCCTCTACTCCTTTAACGATTGGGGCAATTCTTCTTTGCATGCCCAGGCAAGGGCGGCAGGGGGATACCGTATCTTCAAACACCTGGGAATTTTTCTTGGTGTATCATATAACTATCTTTACCTGAACAGCAATATCGGCGGGAACATAGAACCGATGTACGGTTTCAACGGTGCAGATGGAAATCATCACCACTGGCCCGGAGTCTTTCTGGGCGTGCAGATGTAGTACATTTCACCGAATTTTTTATGACTATCAGCATTGATTTAATAACAAATATTATTAAGGAAACTCTCACAGTCTACTGCGGGGAAGTTAAAATAACTTCCCCATGGCGGGAACCTTTAGCAGCTGTTGCCGACGCGGCAGATCCCGCCTTTGCAGACCTGAAAATGCAGGTGAGCCCGACACATTTCCTTCCCGAAAATCTGCTTCCGGATGCCCGAAGCGTCATTTGTTTTTTTCTTCCCTTTACGAAGAAAGTTACTGAGAGCAACAGGAAAGAGAGACTTGCTTCTACTGAATGGGCCCGCGCCTATATCGACAGCAACAGGGCCATTGCCGCAGTGAGTACCGCCATTTCAGAGAAACTTGAAAGGGGGGGCCATAAAACTGCAGCGGTTTCAGCGACTCACAATTTTCTTCCTGAAAAACTGATCAGTGACTGGTCCCACCGCCACGCCGCTGTCATTGCTGGACTTGGCACTCCGGGAATCAATAACATGCTGATAACAAAATCAGGCTGCTCGGGAAGGGTCGGGTCCGTCATCACTTCCTGCATAATCGAAGCTGCATCAAGGCCTGACTCTGAGCACTGCCTCTACAAGGCAAACGGTTCCTGCGGCTACTGTGTCAAGCAGTGCCCCACGGGAGCCCTCACCTTCAGTAGCTTCGACCGTTTCAGATGTTACGGGCAGCTTCTGGAAAATAACAGGTTTCACAACATGGAAGCTGAAGTTGATGTCTGCGGAAAATGCATTACAGGCCTGCCCTGCTCACTGCGTGCTCCGGCTGTAGACGGTTAGATAGAATGTAATCCTCTATAATCCCGTCCATTATCTCACTGCAATTTCCACTTTAAAATTATTATTCAAGAATGTATTTGATCAGATCTCTTCTGCTTACAATACCTGTCAGTTTCCCATCTTTAAGTATTGGCACCCTTTTAAAATTGTTTTGCATTAAACATTCGCATATTGTCAGCAGGTCTGCATCTTCGCTAAAGGAGGTTACCTCACTTGTCATAAATTCTTCAACGGTTATTCCCTCAAGGTTTGAGGCGAAGACAAGGTTCAGCAGATCCTTTTCTGAAACAACTCCAAGCAGATTCATATCATCAGATACTACGGGAAGTCCGCTTATTCCCTTTTCCACAAGAAGTTTTATCGCATCCACTACTGGTAAATCCTTGTTAATGGTAATAACATTTCTTGTCATAATTTCCTTTGCACTGCTCAAGATTGACCTCCTCTCATGTGATGTATCACTTCAGCAAAATAAACCAGCAAGCAATATCAATTTATAACAAGTACAATATACTTTATTTTTGCATCCAATCCAATTTTATATCACAGAAAGAAGGGTTCAGTCAATTTGTTTCCGGGGGGCACGACCTATTATCAGATGACCTGATTTTACTTTGACTTGCATAAATGCAACAGGCAGAAGAACATCATACTCCGAATATAATCAATTAAGAAATGCCGGTCTGCTAAAACCGGCATTTCTTAATTTCATCTCCAGATCTCTCTCTGAGCCATTAATTCCCTGAGGGATACATCCCTGTTTTTGTATCTGCCCCTTTTTTTTGTTTTCTCCCCGTACTGGATGGCCTCGCTGCCACAGGCATGGATACATGCAAGGCACTGTTCGCAGCCGTTATGTTTCCAGTCCGGTCTTTTATTTTTTATCACGATATTATTTACAGGACAAACTTTTTCACAGTTGCCACAGGAGGTACACTTTTCATCTTCCAGGAAAAATTTTGAATCATGATTCTCAAAATCACTCATCCACTTATTATAACTTCCCCTGGCATTTGTAATAATCCTGTAGAAAGATGTCTCACGATCCCTTTTATTTCTGCTGGATTTGATTACCTTCACAATATCTTCTGTTTTATCTTCCGCCTTTTTAAAAAGCTTCACCTGTTTTTTCTCAACGGGAATATTAAATCCCAATACATAATTGGTGGGCATTTTAATATAGAAGCCGGCATTCAGTGTTTTACCCTTTTTTTTGAGGAGGGATTCCACCTGTTCGAGGCCCAGACCATCGGGGTACATTGCGGTAATTACAGAAAAAATGTAGGAAACATTTGAAAGATCCGCTTTTGCAATAAAATCCCGCACAATCTTAGGTAAGCCGTAATAATAAAGGGGAAAAACGAATCCCACCCTTCCAGCGGAAGGATCAATTTGTTCCATATCCGAACAAGCCGCCATGGGAACAAGTTTACTACCCTCAATTTTTCCAGAAATGTCCTTCGCGATCTTTAAAGAATTACCTGTGCCGGTAAAATAGTATATGACTGTTTTCATTTTTTCTTTTTTCCTTTAAACTTTTTTTCCTGCCACCTTCATACTCAGCACTGATTCACCGATCTCCCTGGCACTATCCATTGTGATCCCCAGTTCTTTAATTACGGAACCGGCAGCCGCGTCGTTTAACCAGATTTCGGTAATTGCTGGTAAAATTTCCACTACCTTTATGTCATTAAAACCAGCTTCTTTAATATAACTCAAATATTCTTCCTTCAAAACCGCTCCTGAAATACAGCCAATGTAGGCATCTATTGATCCAGAGATATCTTCTGATAATTTTGTTGTAAGGACAATATCAGAAATCATGAACCTGCCGCCGGGCTTAAGTACCCTGTAAATTTCCTGAAAAACCCGCCTTTTATCAGGTGTCAGGTTAATTACACAGTTTGAAATCACCACGTCGACTGAACTGTCGGCCACGGGAAGATTTTCTATCTCCCCCAGCCGGAAATCAATATTTTCTTTCCCTGCTTTTTTTGCATTTACACGTGCCCTCTCCACCATATCAGGAGTCATATCAACACCAATGACCTGACCGGTAAAACCCACCTTTTCTGATGCAAGAAAGCAGTCAATACCACCGCCGGAACCGAGATCCAAAACCGTTTCCCCCTGCTTTAATGATGCTATGGCTACAGGATTTCCACAGCCAAGCCCCATATTTGCACCCTTTGGAATTGATTCAAGATCCTGTTCATCGTATCCCAGCTCCCTGCTGATCTTCCCAACATCAGATTTTTCACCGCAGCAGGAACACCCTCCCGAGGTAAAGCCACCATCACGGGCAATCCTCCCGTATCTTTCTCTTACCTCTTTTTTAATATCAATCCTGTTCATTTCAATCCCCCTTTTTTTGTTGTATCACACAACAATTGTACGATACAACAATATGTCAAAAAAATTTACTTACAACAGGTATCATCCTTGCATGACCGGAGAAAGGAGCTTATAAAGGTATTCATACCCTTAAACATGGGTAACCTCTCCTTTTCCGGAATCTCCTGAATCTGCTCTTCAAGGAAACCTGCAATACATGACCATACTCTTTCATAAACAGATTTACCCTCATCGGTAATTACCAGTTCAACAGCCCTTGAATCATGAAGGGCCCTCACCTTCTTAAGGAGATCCCTTTTTACAAGTGGTTCCACAAGCCTTGTGGTGGTACTCTTCTCCACAGCCAGAAGCCGGTGTAGCTCTGACATCTCCAGGGTCCCCTTCTCCCGGACAAAATCCAGAATAGAGAACTGTGTAAAGGTTATAGCCTCACAGACAACCGACTCGGTCTGACAGAGACGGATTACCTTTGAGAGCTCTCTTAACATTATGAACAAATCTTTTTCTATTGTATAACCGCCATACATAGTTGTATTGTACAACATTTACCCGAAAGAGTCAAGGCACTTAGTTAAATTTTACCTCAGTTATCCAAAAAAATACGATTTTTAATAACTGTTTTTTAACAATATGGATTGCAGCTGATCAATTCTTATCGGTTTTGAAATATAATCATTCATGCCAATCCTGAGGCATTTTTCATGTATTTCATTAATAGCATGGGCGGTTAATGCTATTATGGGAATATTGCAGTATCTGTCACCCGCTTCGCCATTACGGATTCTCCTGGTTGCCTCGAATCCATCCATCACCGGCATTTCAATATCCATAATCACAATATCAAAATTTCCTTTACTCAGTATGTTAATGGTATCTCTCCCGTTATTTGCTATCGATACACTGTGGCCTAATTTTTTCAACACAATTGTCTCGAGCTTTGCATTGACTGCATTGTCCTCGGCAATGAGAATATTGAAATTTTCATTTTTATCTTCATGGATTGTCTGTTTTTTCAGCAGACTCGATTGATATTCCTTTTCCGTCACCTCCAGAAGGGGTATTACAAAGGAGAACTCACTTCCTTCACCTACTTTACTTGAAACCCAGATTCGTCCCCCCATTAATTTTATAAGCTCCCGGCATATTGTAAGTCCCAGACCTGATCCTCCATATTTTCTTGAAGTACTCGATTCAGCCTGGGCAAATTCTTCAAAAATCAAATTTAATTTTTCTTCCGTTATCCCGATCCCCGAATCCCTGATACTGAAATGCATGTAATGAAGGCCCTTCTTTTCAACAATTTCTGACTCATGGCTGGCATATGTTCTGGTTTTCAATAAAATTTCGCCCTTCTCCGTAAATTTAAGGGCATTTGAAGTAAGGTTATAAAATATCTGTCTGAACCGCGCCGGGTCACCCTTGAAAAATCTCGGGGATTTTTCATCAATCTCAAGTTTCAAAGGAATTCTTTGTTTGGTAGCCTGTAATAAAAATGCCTTTGCGGTGCCTTCCAAAAGAGACCTGAGATCAAATGCAATATTTTCCAATTCGAACTTCCCAGATTCGATCTTAGAAAAATCGAGAACATCATTTAAAACCGTTAAAAGATGATCTGCTGATTCCTTAATGGTTATTAAATAATCAAATGCTTCAGGGTCCTTATCTGTCATTAAGGTGAGGTCAGTCATTCCAATAATTGCATTCAGAGGGGTTCTGATTTCATGGCTCATCCTTGCCAGAAATTCACTCTTTGCATCACTTGCATGCTCGGCATTTATTTTTGATGCGAACAACTGCCTTTCATAAAGTTTTCGTTTTTCAATTTCATCTTTCAGTAGCTGATTCTGTTTTTCTATTTTTTGTTTTTGTTCGCATGATTGCCTTAAAAGATGTTTAACGTCTTCCTTTACGAGATGGAGAGAATCATAAATCGGTTTGTAATAACTGTTTTCATCCAGGGAAATTACTTCACAATTGTCATCCTCCTCATTCAAATCCCAGGTTATGCTGCCGATAAATCTCAAAATACTTTTTAAATTTTTATCATCTATATTCTTATTTCGAAATTTAAATAATTTTTCGGATTTATTATTATTGCATATTCCGGCTCAAACCTGCCACTGATTCCGTTTTAAACCTGCCACCTATTCCGGCCGAAACCTGCCGGTTATTCCGGAGCAAACCTGCCACCTAAAATTCTTCTCAAAACCACTACAGGCCAGATAATCGCCACAGAAATATTGAATGTGGAGAGGAATAATGGCCCAGAGGAGAATACCATTGAAACGAGTAAGAGAAGCCCTGAGGCTTCATCTGGAATGCGGATTAAGCCTCAGAAAAACAGCCCAGGCTCTGTCAATATCAAGACCAGTGCTAACTGAATATTTAGAGCAATGTCAAACTCTCAATATTACCTATAAAAAAGCCCAGACGATGTCGGATGAAGAACTTACTGCCTGTTTTTCAGAAGGAAAGACAGAAGATCCTCGACTGGAATTTTTACTTAACAAATTTCCTGATTACGCGAAGGAACTGAGTAGAGTTGGAGTCACCCGTCAGCTGCTATGGGAAGAGTATAAAGCAGAGAATCCTGCAGGATACGGATATTCGCAGTTCTGTTATCACTTTCAACAGTGGAACAATAATCAGGAACTATACATGCGGATTGAACACAAGGCTGGAGACAAGCTTTATGTGGATTATGCTGGGAAGAAAATGGATATCATCGATCCTAAAACAGGAGAAATTAGAACAGCTGAAATATTCGTAGCGGCGTTGGGGGCCAGCAAATTGATTTATGCTGAAGCGGTATGGACGCAGCAAAAGCATGATTTCATATTAGCACAGGTCAATACGCTGAAGTACATTGGTGGTGTACCACGAGCGATTGTCCCGGATTGTCTCAAGTCCGCAGTAACCAAAGCCCACCGGTATGAACCGGACATCAATCCTGAATACCAGGACTTTGCCAGTCATTACGGAACAACTATACTTGCGGCCCGCCCCTATAAGCCAAAAGATAAGTCCGTGGTTGAAGGGGCTGTTCGCATTATTTATCAGAGGATATGTGCTCCTCTAAGGGACCACACCTTTCACAGTCTTGAGGAAGTTAACAAGGCAATATGGGAACAACTTGAAATGTTAAACAATCGTCCTCTTCAGATCTATGGAGTCAGCAGGTGGGAGCTATTCCGTGAGACGGATATGGAGGCTCTAATACACCTTCCTGTAGAGGATTATACAATTCGCCACTTTGCCAGATGCAAAGTGCAGTTCAATTATCATGTTTACCTCAAAGAAGATCAACATTACTATAGCATCCCCTATCAACACCGTGGCAAACATGTCGAAATACGGTATACCGCCACAATTGTTGAAATATACCTGAATAATAGCCGTATAGCCGCCCATAAACGCAATTTCAGGAAGTTTTCATACTCAACCATTAAGGATCATATGCCTCCCGGCCATAAGTTTATGGATGACTGGAGTGCCGAGAAGTTCATAAGCTGGGCGCAGAAAGTTGGAGTACATACAACTGAAGTCATAGAGCACATCCTATACAGAAAGGAACATCCTGAGCAGGGCTATAAGACTTGCCTGGGCATACTTAATCTTTCCAAAGAGTATGGAAAGGATCGTCTTGAGAATGCCAGCAAACGGGCGTTATACCTTGATTCGTTATCACTGAAGGTGATTAAGAATATATTAAGCAACGGTCTGGAGGAAGTGAAAGATGACAATGTGTCAGACAGTCCACCTGACACACCTTATCATGAAAACATTCGCGGTTCCAGATACTATCATTAGGAGAATTTATGAACACAACAGAGACTATGACAAAGATGAAAGACTTGAAACTCAATGGCATGCATCGCATGTTCGAAGAATTGAGGTCAAACAGAATGGCGGATTCATTAAGCCACGAAGAGCTCATCGGTCACCTCATTGATGCTGAATGGGAAGACCAATACAATCGAAAAATATCACGTTTAATAGCCGGTGCCGGATTCAGGTACCAGGCTGCGATTGAAGAAGTTGAATGTTCGAAAAGCAGGAACATAGAGAGGAACACAGTCGTTGCTCTTAGCAGGTGTGATTGGATTAAAAAGGGCGAGAACATCCTGGTCACCGGAGCTACAGGCACTGGCAAAAGTTTTCTTGCCTGTGCCATTGGGCACCATGCCTGTATGAACAGGTACAAGGTACGCTATCTCAATTGCATGAAACTGTTTTCTCACTTAAAATACGCTAAAGCGGATGGATCATATTTTAAGGAGATGAAAAAACTTCAAAAACAGGACCTCCTGGTTCTCGATGATTTTGGATTAAAGCCATTTGATGCAGAGAGCAGACTCATTCTCCTTGAACTGATGGAAGACCGATATGGGAGCAAATCGACTATCATAGCATCACAGATACCGGTAGCTGTATGGCATGATATTATTGGTGATAAGACAATTGCGGATGCAATTTGCGACCGATTCATTCACAATGCTGATAAAATTGAACTCAAAGGAGGCTCGATGCGGAAGCTAAAAAAAAATAATTCTGGACGAAACCTGCCACCTGAAAAATAACAGATTTACATGCTGAGAAGTTTTTGAAAGTGGTAAACTTTGCTCCGGAACAGGTGGCAGGTTTCACCGGAATATGCAATTATCGATATTTCTTGCACGGGCTATACTTTGAAGGGCTTCTTCGCAGTTGCTAACGAAATAATTTTCGTAGGGCATTATTTTTTTGAATGATTCAATACTGTTTCCGAATCTTATATTTTCCGCAATTGTATATGAAGCGGCGGGATGACAGCCGTATTTATCATGAATCCCAGATACTTCCTTTTTAAAAATTCGTCTGGCACGGAAGGATGAACTTTCAATCATGGAAGAATCGGTAATTTCATAAAAATTATTTTTTTTCATGTTACCTGAACTGAAAATCCTGCTGTAACAGTCAATGATCTGATTAAAATCATGATCATAAATTTTCCCTCGAATTTCCTTATATATTATCAGGTTTTTTACAACCTTTTGTACATAAAAACATTCCTTCCCCCTGTAGACCCAGTCTTCATTTGCAACAAAATTCTGAAGATTAAGATTATTTTTTATTGTGTAACCATTAACAAATGAAACAGAAGCCATAATTGCAGATTCATAATCATCATACAATTTTATAGGGAATGGGGTGGGGAAGAGTAGAGTACCCAGTTTATAGGCATTCTTTAAACTCCATGAGGCATTAAGAACTACGAAACAGATAAGCCTGTTCTTCTCTTTTAGAAGGTATTTTGTCTGCTTATCTCTTGCGACTCGGGAGGGTCTGCCTTTTATGTCCTGATAGTCTCTTATTTCTACTATATTCTGGTTATCTGATAATTTTTCATTTATAATTCTTTCTCTTAAATCGAAAACCCTATCTATGTCTGTATTTGAAACATCACCCCTGAATTTGATATAAAGAATTCTTTCCCCGATAAATTTAACATCAATGTAAAGCTCATCGTTAACTGCAATGTCTGTCCAGGAATCCTTAGAATACATCTCCAGCCCGGAAACAGAACAAATACCACCATTGTCTTTTCGAATTGATCCTGTATTTTCCATCAATCAATCCTGCTTGTGTTGTTATTATATTCATATCCTGAAGAGATGATATTATAGCATAGTAATTACGGTTTTGTCAACATGCCTTATAATACATAATTCTTTTACAGGTTAATGATTTCAAGGGAGTTACGAACATTCATCCAAATTCCGGGATGAACCCTGACAGCCTGATTTTTGCGTATAATCCCGCAGTGTTGTCCGAATGAGAAAAAGATTAATTATTAACACTGAAATTTTATCTTATATGACTAGTGATGTCTTCTTTTTATGAAACGTCTGTTCATATACTCAATCCCGACAAACCTGTTATCATAAATACGTCTATCCCCATGTCTTCTGCTGAGAATTCTGAAGACTATTGGTCTAAAGAACCTGATCAGAAAAAACAGTAATAAAAGAAATATTATCAATCCCAGGGATTCCATTTTCAGCTCCAAAATAACAACCTTAGATAAATATAACAATCTTTGATGAATTTTTCAAAATTATCTGTAATATCACTACTGTCCCATAAAATATAGGGATAGATAAAAAATGCTATTAATCTCCCTGCCGATATTTATAGTTGATGTCGACAAACACTCAACAAATCAGCAGTTAAGGAGACTAATAGCATGTTTACAACTAAAACAATACTGTCACAAATGCAATCATTTATTTCTGGATATGATTTTGAAAAAGTCGTTTTAGCACACAATGGAGATAAAGGCATCAGAAAATTTAGCACGAAAAACCTGATGAGCATTATGATTTTTACTCACATGTCAGCCAAGGAAAGTATCCGCGATATTATTGATTCATTATCAAGTAAAAAGAATCTCTGGTATCACCTGGGATTACAGTCGATTTCAAGAAACAATTTGTCGTATGCGCTTGGGAAAAGGCCACAGGAAATATTCGAGAAAACATTTTATATGCTTCTCGGCAGACTTCAAAATGAAAGAGGATTGTTGGCTGACAAACGGTTTAAATTTAAACTACCGGTTCGAGTACTTGACTCAACGACAATAGGTCTTTGTTTGTCTTTATTCGACTGGGCAAAATTTAGGACAACCAAAGGCGGTATCAAGTTACATGTCATGTTGAACCCCAGAGAGCAGCTTCCAGAATTTATGATAAGCACCGTAGCAGGGGAGCATGACATTCAGGCTGCCCGCCAGATGCCAATTGTTAAAAATGCTATTATTGTAATGGATAAAGGGTACATAGATTTCAATTTTCTTCAAAAGATCAATAAAAACAGGGCTTTTTTTGTTACCAGAACAAAATCCAACACTCAATACCGAATAATAGAGAGAATGGAAAAAACCCATAAAAATATTCGAGCAGACTGGAAAGTAAAATTTAGCAGTTACAAGAAGATAGAATACCCAGAATATTTGAGAATCGTTAGATATAGGGATATAGAAACTAATAGAACCTACGAGTTTATGACAAACAATTTCAACCTGTCGGCAAAGACGATTGCGGATATTTACAAATCTCGCTGGGACATTGAACTATTCTTTAAATGGATAAAACAAAATTTGAAGATTAAGACTTTTATAGGCACTTCTGAGAATGCTGTAAAAATACAAATCTGGACTGCAATGATTGCATATCTGCTGACTGAATATATACGATTTAAATCAAAAAGCTCATTTACTTTGCTAAAAACGTTCAGGATATTAAGGGATAATATTCTGCATAGCTACGACTTATTTGACTTGCTAAGGGAGAAAGCTCTTCCCGAAACCAGGAAAAATATGAGTACAAACTTGCAGATGACTTTTGGATTTTAAAATCTATGGGACAGCAGTGCTGTAATATAACTATTCTCTAAAACAAACCATCTTCCCTCTCGGCATTAACCATGCCGTTTTTTATTTTTATTTTAAAACTCTTGAATTAATTTAATTGACTGCTATGAAAATGTCACAGTTAATCAGAGAGGAAGTAAATTATTAAAACTTCCCTTCAAGTATGATTGGCTGATAAGATTTTCACGAACGTACAGAAAGAAGTAAAAATATTACTGGCAGGATTTGGCACAATGACTCTTGATAAAATTAATAATTTGATTCCCCTGGAAACCGAAGATCTCCCCCTGCTGAAAGATTGGCTGACAGACAACGGGGTATACAGAAACCTGTATCAACTTTATCATCCCATGTCCATGGACGAACTTCGCACCTGGTACCAAAATGAGAAGAATCAAGGGGCACATCTTTTTAAATACAGAACTGAAAGTAATGACATGTCAGGCATCGCCATTGTTCATTATATTCATCTAAAAAACCGTTGCGGTGAAATCTCTTTTATTATACATCCACGGCTGCAGGGACAGGGCCATGGAAGGGACCTTCTGGACCGCCTGGTCACATACAGCTTCAGCATTCTTAACCTGAATAAAATATCCTTTCATACTACTGAATATAATGATGCCATGAAACATATTGCCGCATCATACGGTTTTTCCCTGGAGGGTACATTCAGACGGGAACTCTACTTCGATGGCGAATACCATGACATCCTTCGTTTCGGTATGCTTTTTGATGAAATTCCGTCACGATAATAATCAAAAAATAAAACAACATTACAGATCACCGACAATAACAAAAAAAGGCCGCCCAAAACTTTGTTTTGAGACGGCCCTTTTTTTTGTTATTTATTGTTATATAATAATAAAAAACTATTTTACACGATACCAATACTGAGTTCTGTAAAAGAAAGCAATATATCCCCTGACTTTCAATTTGTCTCCCTGTACCCACATTTTACAGGTATAGGTTTTTCCATTATTGGGATCAAGGATTTTGCCCCCCTGAAACATATCACCATCCTTTTTCATTCCCCAGACAAAGGTCATGCCGACTACTGGTTTATTGTATCTTGAACCGGTACATTTATCACATTTGGAATCCTGGGCTTTACCAATAAGTTTGGTAATTTTTGCGTAGTAGACTCCCCCCTTTTCATAAATTTCTACGTACGATTTTGCTTTTTTGGTTTCATCATCAATAGTTTTCCATTTCCCTACAGGTGATCCTGCGGCAAAAAGAGAAGTTGCAGCAAAAAGAAGTATTGCTAAAAATGCTCCGGACAATAAAGTTTTACTTTTCATAAAGAATCCTCCGAAAAAAAGAAATTTGTGAATTAGTCAAAAACAGAAATTTGTCCATAAAAAGAAAACAGATTATCTTTTTACAGCGATATCTCCTTCTTTGAATAATAGATTAAGGCCATAGTCTATTTATTAAAAAATTTATGTCCAATAACTTTTTAGATTATTCCCCAGGATATTGACGATTTCATTTCTTGTCCGGTTGAAAAAAGCTACAAAACCGCCTTCAGGTACCTGCCGGTATGACTTCCTTCACACCGAACCAGATCTTCAGGGATTCCCTCAAAAATAACTTCCCCGCCATTGTCTCCCCCCTCAGGCCCCAGATCGATAATCCAGTCACTCTGTCGGATAATATCCAGATTATGTTCAATAATAATCACCGTATTACCTCCTGCCGTCAGTTTTTTGACTATTTTAAGAAATCCTTCGATATCTGCCATATGGAGTCCCGTTGACGGCTCATCCATCACATAGATATTTCCCTTTCGATGGAGTTCTGAGGCAAGTTTCAATCTCTGGCCTTCACCACCTGAAAGTGTTGAGAAGGACTGCCCCAGTTTAAGATAACCGAGGCCGACATCGACGAGCATCTGCAGCCTGTTTCTGATTTCCTGTTTATCAAAAAACTCCAGGGCCTCATCAACAGTCATGTCCAGGACCTCAAAAATATTCTTATCACAATACCGGTATTCCAGTACTTCATCGCGGTACCGCATTCCACGGCACTCATCGCAGGTGATAACTATCTCATCGAGAAAACTCATCTCTATGGCAACGCTTCCCCTTCCCCTGCATTTCGGGCAGGCCCCCTTCGCATTAAAACTGAAGAGGGAGGCTGAGACATTTGATGCTGCTGCGAATTCCCTTCTGATTAAATCAAAAACACCGATATAGGTTGCAGGGTTTGACCGCGATGATTTCCCCGGAGGTGACTGGTCTATCAGGACAACCCCCTTCTCTTTATTCATAAAATGATGATGTATCAGGCTGCTCTTCCCCGATCCGGCAACACCGGTGATACATGTTAGGACACCCCTTGGAATTCCCGTAGAGATGTTCTTCAAATTATTCACAGAAGCATTAACAATCTCGATAAAGGCCTCTCCTTTCTTACGGCTATCTGCAGCTTCCGCTTTTCTGCTGAGATACTCTCCTGTGAGCCCCCCTGAAATTTTCAGGCCCGCAAGATCTCCAGAATAGATAAGGTTCCCTCCCCCCGTACCTGCATAGGGGCCGATATCAACGGCATGGTCGGCACTGCAAATAATGTCCCGGTCATGCTCGACGACAAAAACAGAGTTTCCCCTGTCCCTCAGTTTTTTCAGCAGCCCGATAAGTCTCGATGTATCCCTGGGATGCAGACCGATGGATGGCTCATCCATAACATACATTATATCCACAAGGCTGCAGTCCAGCTGCCTTGCCATTTTCACCCGCTGACTTTCCCCCCCGGAAAGTGTACCAATGGGACGGTTCAACGACAGGTAACCGACACCAATTTCGATCAGGTGAGAAAGTATACCGCGCATTTTCAGCACCATCGGTTCTGCCATTTCTCCAGTGACTCCACCGAGAAAATCATAAAGATCCGATAGCTCCATTTGCATCAGGCTATCAATTGTCATTCCTTCGACTTTGACACTCCGGGCAAGTTCATTCAGTCCGCTACCGCTGCAGCTTTTACAGTCAACATGATGAAAAAAGTTTTCATAGGCTTCCCTTCTCGCCCTGTTCAGTTCTGAAATATTTTTTTTAAGATAGATATTCTTAAGGCACCTGACTATTCCTGTAAAATTTTTGCGATAGGTCCCGGCGCCATGTTTTTTTTGAATTGGAATTCCTTTAGCAAATAAAAAACACTCCAGTTCATCCTCACTGAAATCCCTCAGTTTTTTATCCGGATCAAAGAGGGGATTAACACACAACTCCCGCCAGTGCCAGGCGCCGATGCGGTAATCGGGATGATTAATGGCGCCCCCTGAAATTGAATTATCCCAATTGATCAATCTCTCCGTATCAACCTTCAATACCCTGCCGAGACCTTTACAGCGGGTACACATCCCCATTGGATTCCCGGAACTGAAAAAATTTGAAGGACCGATATAGGGATCACCGCAGCGTGAATAGAGGAGCCGCAGATACGTGGCAAGTTCCGTGGCGGTACCCACACTTGAACGGGATGTTCGTCCCATTTTTTTCTGATCGATAACGATGGCGGTACTGATATTATGAATTTCATCAATATCAGGCCTGGACAGTTTCGGCATACGCGCACGGGCAAAGGAAGAGAAGGTCTCCATCAACTGCCTCTGGGCCTCAGTATATATTGTATCAAAAACCAGTGAGGATTTCCCCGATCCCGAGACACCGGTAAAAACCACAATTTTATTTTTCGGAATTTCAAGGGAGATATCCTTCAGGTTATGGGTCCGCGCCTTATCTATGAAAATAGTATCATTTTTCATCAATTGATTCCCCCCTTAGGGAGCCATTCCCCCCACTCTGCAGGAAACCATTCAGGGACCCGGCTTGCCTTCACCCTGTCGACTACCGGGATGTAGGGCTTGATATCAATTACAGGGGTGTCCGGGAAGGCGTCGATGCTTTCGATGAAGACCTTTCCCTTTGTTTCATTTATCCCCTTGATCACGCACACGGAATCCATTACCAGATTGGGACGTTCCGGGCTGCGGCATGCAAATACTCCCGCGGTTGTCTCCTCTTCGGCATAGGGAATATCTGTTACGAGAACACTCCGATGTTCTTCATTGTCGAATTTTGATGCCCACCAGTAGACATGAAGGTGTGAGTAATTTCCCAGTTCTCTCAGTCCGGGACGGTACTCTTCAAGAACTTCGATGCAGTTACCTGACACCTCTTTTATGATTCTTCCAATTTCAACCAGGGTAAATTCTTTACCACTTTTCATTTTTGCCTCCTCTATTTTTGCAATTCCGGATTAAAATAATCAGAAAATCCAGGGGCGGCTTTCTCCATGTTGCTATCGGCTTTACATATCTTGCTTTTTTTTTAATAATAAAAAAAGAGAAGGCGGATTACCCGGTTTAATTGACGAATGTCCAAAAAAGTTTTCTGAATATTTACTAAATCAATTCCCGGAAACTTTGAAGATTTAAGGTTGGGGAAGTTTATTAAGTCTTTGCAATTAAGTTACATGTAATTGCCGGATATGGCTTTAAAGCAGAAAAACTTTTTTTACCGCACCCGTTACTGATGTAAAACCAGACAATACCGGCTTTTCCTAAGAGTCCTGAGCACCACCGGATGTGCCCCGCAGTTTTTCCAGGATATTCCAGACCTTTCTTCCGTATTCGACGGCGTCACGCATATGAGGCGGCATGAATTCCGGGGAGTATGAATAATCTTCCTTCTCCCCTCTCTTCTTCTTTAAAGATTCGAGTTCCGCGGGGATCTTTTCTATTTCACTCACCTTTCGGGTTTCCACAAGTCCCGTTATCATCGAATTATCCTTCCCCTTGAAGGCTGTTCGGTCATCGTTTTTGTAAACCAGGAGAGGGGTCCCGGCAGTCCAGGCGACGGCAGCCTCGATGAGCCCCCCTTCATCGGGTACACGTCCATTCATGTTAAACAGGATATAATCGCATCTTTCGATGAGCTGGTAAATATCGAGGGAAAAAATTGCCCGGTCGATGTGTTTGCGGATGTTGAAAAAATTTATATTCAGTGGGGAATTCACCATTTTCATTACGTGGGCCTCTACCCCGTCGCGCTGGGGCAAAAACGTGCCGTAGCCCGCATCTTCCAGGCAGTCTGAAATTGCCTTCATGGTGTCCCGTTCCTCCGGTGAAAAGAGGGGGCCTGAGCAGTAGACATATTCTTTCATAGGTTCCTCCCGGCATACAGTTTAGACCATTCAAGGTACAGTATATCTATATTGGTAAACCTTTCTTCATCAGGTGTAAAGGTTTTTATTCTATGCGTGGATTATTAATATATATTATAATTATTAATATATATCAGGATTCAATATGGCAACAATAGAATCAGTGCAGAAGGTTCCAAAGCTACCCACAGCAGGATTGTTCTTCTCAGTCAGTAACGGAAAAGCAATCCACAATTCCCCGGCAATGGGGATTGCACCAATTTTTGAAAACCTTTATCCTCTTGACAAACTGAATTTGGAGGCTATTTATGTTTACAGTGCCGGCTCCAGGGACAGGAAATAACCGTAAAATCAATGAAGCTCTTCGATCAGCATATAACTGAAATCCGCCGCTATATGGCACAGTTCGAATCCATCACTGAATCTACCGGTTCAGCCAATGTCGATTCTTCATGGCCTGAAGGTGGCAAACGCAACATAATCCTTTCCTCCGACACAGCGGTGGAACTGGGCCATCCCGATACCGCCTCCACGTCAATCCTCCTCTGGACGGAAGACAATTCACTTGTCACAGACGGCAGAATAAATGTTGCTGGTCCTGACCTCCCGGACTCACGGGGGGAAAGCCTCCCCTTCGGGCGCATCCTCATGGTCTCAGGAAAGGGATTTACCGAAGATAACTGCTACCACCGCTACCGGGAAATGGAGAGACTCCGATTCAATCTTGACCTGAAGGGGTATATGCTCAGAGCCGCTTCCCAGTACCGTCGGGAATGGAGCCGCATAAGCCATAAGGCCCTCGACAGGGGTCTATCTCTCCCCCTTATCGGCACTCATATACTGAACAGATTAAAACAGTTTCCATGGATAACCGGGGCGGAACTCCTCTATGTGACCGCCTCGAAAGAGGCAGTAGAATCACTGGAGGCAATCACAAATCCCGCGGCGCGCATTATCGAAACCATGAATCGTCTTGTTGAGGACCTTTCCCACAACTGCGGAGAATGTGACCTGACGGATGTCTGCAGTGACATCGAAGACCTGCAGAACCTGAGACGGGCAGCGATAGAAAAGGAGAAGACAGATGGAAGGAAGTAAAGACACCGGTAGAATAACC
Source organism: uncultured Spirochaetota bacterium (assembly GCA_942491575.1). Taxonomy (GTDB): domain Bacteria; phylum Spirochaetota; class UBA4802; order UBA4802; family UBA5550; genus CAZHNW01. Next base: position 1,830,905 of record CALOBT010000031.1, on the reverse strand, counting down.
TTTGCACTATGCGGCAAGGGGGGCGTAGGAAAAACAACCATCAGTGCAGCCCTTGTTCGGCTGCTGTCGGAAGTTACTTCAAAGAAGGTCCTTGCCATTGATGCTGACCCCGCGGTGGGTCTTGCCACGGCCCTCGGATTTTCCCCATCCCGTACCGTCGACAACATCCGCAATGACCTGATAGAACGTGTCGGGGAAGGAAAAGCAGGTGACCGGGAGAGCCTTGTCGAAGAGCTTGACTATGAAGTTTTCGAGGCCCTGGACGAACGGGATAATATCGCCTTTCTTGCCATCGGCAGACCGGAAAAGGCGGGATGTTACTGTTCAGTAAACAGCTTTCTGAAGGATATTATCAGTACCATTTCCGAAAGCTTCGACTATGTAGTCATCGACGGAGAGGCGGGCATTGAACAGGTCAACCGCCGCGTAATGGAAACCGTTGATCACCTCCTTGTCGTCTCAGACCTCTCCCACAAGGGCCTCTCCGTGGCGGCAACCATCGGTGAAGTCTCTGAATCTGCAATTGAATGCCAGTCCATGGGACTGATAATAAACCGCCTCAGAGGAAGTGAATCTCCCGCTGATTTTAAACTTCCCCCTAACCTGGATCTCTTCTGCGCCCTCCCGGAGAGTGACGCGGTACGGAACATGGATATTGCAGGGAAGAGCATCTTTGAACTGGATGATACATCTGTAATTGATGCACTCAGGAATTCCCTCGGGGCAATCGAGAACAGAAACTGACCCACCCCTCTTCTTTTCATATCTGTTAATCATTTGACATCAGATTATTTTATCAGCACATTGGAAATATTCAAATATTTTAAATATCCGTGAGGCAGCAATGGACATCAGCCGTCATTATCTTCATAAATTTTTCTATCCCGAAAGCCTGGTGGTCATTGGGGTTTCCCTGAAACGCGTCAACCTGGGAAAGATAATTGTCATGAACAATTTAAATACCGGTTTCACCGGCCGCCTCTACGGTATTGGCCGTGAAGAGGGGGAAATTAAAGGTGTACCCGTCTATAATGACCTGACAAAAATTCCCGAAGTACCTGATACGGCAATCATCATCACCCCCGCGGGGACTATCCCCGCCATCATGAAACAGTGCGGCGAAAAGGGCATTAAACATGTCGTCATAGAATCAGGCGGCTTCAGTGAATTCAGCAGTGATAAAAACAACCTCGAAGAGGAAGTCCTCGCCATTGCCCGGGAGTACGGGATGCGTATAATCGGACCCAACTGCATCGGCACCATCAATATCGAAAACCACCTCGCCATGCCCTTTGCCATGTTCAAGGGGAGCAGCGTACTAAATCCCGGTCCCATCTCTATTATTTCCCAGAGCGGCGGCGTGGGGGACACCTATCTCCGCATTGCCGTGGAGAACCATGTCTTCTATAATAAGTTTGTTGCCACGGGCAACAAGCTTGACCTTGATGAGGTGGACTACCTTGATTACCTGATCAAAGATCCCGGAACACGATCCATTTTCATGTATCTCGAGGGCTTCAGCCGCGGCCGTGACTTCTTCGATACCGCAATGTCGTCAAACAAACCAATCGTGGTACAGAAATCTAACCGCTCCGCCATGAGCGCAAAAATTGCCCAGTCCCATACAGCCGCCCTCTCCGCCGCCGATGACATCGTCGGGTCCGCCCTGCACCAGTCCGCGGTGATGCGGGTAAAGGATGAGGATGAGCTTATCATTGCGGCGAAGACCCTTATGCTTCCCCTGATGAAGGGGAAACGCGTCGCGGTCCTTTCCCGCTCCGGTGGACATGCGGTAATCACCGTGGATGCCTGCCATAAGTACGGTTTTGAACTGGTTGAATTCTCCGATGAGTTCCTGGGAAGGATCACTTCACTTTATGATACCAGCATTATTGCCCACCAGAATCCCCTTGACCTGGGGGAAATATTTGACTACACGATTTTCATAAAAATTCTCGAAGAAACCCTTAAGCTTGAGAATGTTGACGGTGTAATTTTCAATCACCTCTACCAGTCAAGCTACGAGTCTGAAATGTCCCGGACATTCCTGGACGGCGTGGCATCCCTGGTAAAGGTTTACAGCAAACCCGTGGCTATGACCCTGATTTCCGATGCCGACGAGGTGCTGGATATTCAGAAGAACCACCCCTTCCCCACCTTTACCACGCCACTGCAGGCGACTACTTCACTCTGGGGATCCTATTATTATTATACGAGACTCAATGCCAGGAATAACCGCGGCACCCCGAAGGAATTCAGCATTGACCATGAACTGATTGATTCAATCAAATCTTCATGTCTGAAGGAAGACCGGATACCCCTCACGGATGAGGCACTGAATATATGCGGCGCCGCGGGCATCGATTCGGTTAAGCAGGAAGTGATCTCCCCTGAAAGCACCGTTTCTGAAGTTAGTCTTACATATCCCCTCGCCTGCAAGCTTCTCTCACGGGATGCCTCACATAAAAGTGATGTGGGGGGGGTATCTCTCGGCATTACCGATGCCGCTGAACTGGATACTACCATCGAAAAGATGAAAAGTACCATCACGGGGCTTCCGGAAAAACCGACCATTGATGGATTCCTTATACAGGAGATGTCACCACCGGGTGAAGAATTTTTTGTCGGCGCCAGCCGTGATGATGTCTTCGGTCCCATCGTCGTGGCGGGTTTCGGGGGAATATTTATCGAAGTACTGAAGGACCGCGCCATCAGGCTCGCCCCGGTTACAGAATCAGAGGTACGGGATATGCTGCGCCAGCTGAAGATGTCCCCCCTTCTGGAAGGGACCCGTGGGAAGCCGGCACTTGATACCGACGCCCTGGTGGACCTGATATGCCGAGTCTCATGGCTTATTCATTCTCGTGAAGATATTGTAGAACTCGACCTGAATCCGGTAATTGTCCATCCGGAGGGAAATGGTATTTCTATAGTGGATTCGAGAATATTCTTTGGAAAAGTATAATAAAAGCATAAAGTAGAAAGGGTAAAGTTAAAAGTTTCAGGATTGCATCATGATTCTCCCCCTTTGCCCCTTTTATCCTGCCTGAACCAGAGTGACCTCAAGGGGAACCAGAATCAGAAGAATCCATTATTGATATTTTTTTTATATTGAATTTTTACTGAAGTACTGTTTCATGACACCTTAATATGATACATTGAACCTGTCACTCTTTCAGGCCAGTTATTTTATCAATTCAGTACCAGGTAACCTGAAAGGACAACAGGAAGATGCAGAAAGACTTAACAAATTTGTTAAATTGCAAAATACCATGATACAGCATGATGAAAAAATAGAACTGCTCCGCAGGGTCGACTTTTTCTCTGAACTGCGGGAATATGAATTTGACGTCATTGTAGGATACAGTGAATTCGTCTCTCTGCGGAAGGGAGAAGCCATCTTCAGCCGGGATGAAGAATCGAAAGAACTCTACGTCGTCAAAGAGGGGCGCGTCGGCATTGTCGGAGTCGAAAGCGAAGAGAGTGTCAACATTGCCCAGATCATTGCCGGGGAAGCCTTCGGACACCTCGACTTCCTCGCCGGGGAAAACCGTAACGCAAGCGCCTTTGCGGAGGAGGATTCCCTCCTGCTGAAATTTCCTGCGGTAAAAAATCTCCCCGAGATATTCAATGAACATCCCTTCATATCTGCCAGGTTGCTCTACCGACTGATGAGCATCATCTCCGAACGCATCTGGGAAACAAAAAAAATGCTCTATGATAAGAATCCCCTGATCTGGGACCTTCATAAGCAGGTACTGAGCGATAAACTAACTGGTCTATACAACCGCAACTTTCTGAACGAAGATTTCCTCAATATGATACCGGACCTGGGGAAAAGCGCCGCAATGCTTATGATCAAACCGGACAACTTCAAGGAAATCAATGACCGTTTCGGCCATGAGGCGGGGGACCGTGCCCTGACACTTCTGGCTATTTTTCTCCAATCAGAACTTAATGAAAATGATATTGCGATCCGCTATCACGGAGATGAATATGCCGCCATCCTGGTAGATACGGACCGTGACGGGGCCATCAGCCGGGCAAAAAGTATCAGCAGCACCTTTAAATCCATGGCACTCGATACCATCACCGGTGGAGAAGATATAACCATACAGGTAAGCATCGGCATTACCATCTACCCGGACAATGTTACTGACGGCCCCTCCATGGTGAGGCGGGCCCATGAAAAGATGCTCACTGCCCGCAGCGCCGGGGGAAACCGCATTTCACTATAAGGGAAAATCATGACACAAATCTCAAGTCTACAGCAAATATTCTCAGACCTGAATGCAAAGGAAATTCAGCTGCTGATGAACTATTTCCAGAGAGAAACTTATAAAAAAAACGAAGTAATTATTAAAGCGGAGGAGCTGAGAAAGGAACTCTTCTTTATCCTTGAAGGAAAAATTTCCAGCACATTAAAACTCCCCGGCAGCATTGAGCGGAAACATGGGCAATACCACGCGGGAGACTTTTTTGGAGAAATATCATTTTTCGGAAACCGCCCCTCCTTCGACACATTTTATGCCGAAGAGGACTCCACACTGCTCGTTATGGAAGAGAAAGATTTTTTGGACTTAATGGAAAAAAATTCAAAAATCAGTACCCGCTTCACATCCCGGCTTATGTCAATGACGGTGAAACGATTCAGGGCCACCAGTAAATTCCTCGCCGACGTGGTTCAGTGGGGGGAAGGCGCCAGCCGCAGGGTTATTACCGATGAATTTACAGGTATTTACAACAGGGCCTTTCTTGACGATGCCCTGGAAGATTTTTTCAACACTTCAGTGAGCAACAGCAAACCCCTTTCCCTGTTTATGATTGATATCGATAATTTTAACACGGTGAATGAAACAGCGGGACGTGATGCCGGTGACGCCATTATCCTAGACGTGGTAAAGATACTAAAGGAAGCCGTCAGCAGCTATGGTATCCTCGCACGTTACGGGGGTGACGAATTTTCAATTCTCCTCCCCGAAGCCGACCTTGAGAAGGCAAAAACAATTGCAGAGGTTATCCGCTTCTCCGTCGAGGAACTCGACTTTTCAAAATATTTAAAAGGAAGTAATATCAAGGTAACCACCAGCATCGGCATCAGCAACTTCCCGGAAACAGCCAGGGAACTTACGGTTTTCAGGGAAAGGGCCGATGCCTCCCTCTACCGCGCCAAGGAACTGGGAAGGAACCGCGTCGAGGCCTTGAGTGGTGATGCAGGAGATCACCCTCAAACATTGAAATAATCAATCAAGCGCTGCAGCTCCTTCGCATGAGTGTTCAGGTTTTCCGCAGTGGAGGAAAGCTCTTCGGATGAAGCGGCATTCTGCTGGGTAATCTCATTGAGCTGACTCATGCCTGTATTAATCTGATCTACTCCCTGGTTCTGCTCCTCCGATGCAGTGGCAATACCCTCAATAAGCTCCGCGGTTTTCTGGATATCAGGCAGTATTGTACTGAAAATATCACCTGCCCTGCTGGAGACATCACTGCTGGAGGCGACAAGGTCACTGATCTCCTTTGAAGCATCCTGGCTTTTTTCAGCCAGTTTACGTACCTCGCCGGCAACAACTGCAAATCCCTTACCATGTGCGCCGGCGCGGGCCGCTTCAATTGAGGCATTAAGGGCTAGAAGATTAGTTTGAGAGGCTATTTCCTCGATAAGTTTTATTTTTTCTGTGATTGATTTCATCGCATTAACAGACGTTTCAATAATGTCTTTACCATCCATAGACTGCTTAGCTGTAGTACCGGCTATACCGTTCGTGGTCCGGGCATTCTCTGAATTCTGTGTAATCATTGAACTTATCTCTTCAATGGAGGAGGTGATCTCCTCAACATTTGCCGCCTGTTCATTAGTGGCGGTAGCCAGCCCCTGGGCGCTTGAACTGATATCATCGCTGCTCAGGAGAACTGTCTCTGACGCCTCCTTTACATGCACAATAATTTCCCGTAAGCGCTTTACCAGGCTGTTAAGACTCATGCTCATAAAACCGAGTTCGCTGTTTGAGTAGAAGTCAATAGTTCCAAAGGCAAGATTTCCCGATTCAACATTTTCTATAGATGATACAATACTTTCCATGGTATTTTTTGATCCTCTGGAAGCTTCATACAGGGTTGCCGTAATGGCAATTATTGTAAAGAATAGAATAAAGGTGAAATGAAGGCCAATGTTTGAAAATTTAACAGCATAACTATTGGATAACACGAAAAAGAATCCCACCATAATGGCCGGCAGAAGGGTTATACTGATAATCATGAAAAGTTTTCTTTTATTTTCCCCAAAGACCCTCACCTCTTCCTTGTTGACCGGAATTGAACGAAGTTCAGGGCCGTTGATATATTCCACCAGGAGATTTTCTGTTACAAAAAAGGTCAGGCTCATGCTGTAAGGAGTGGAAAAAACAGGCAGCGTAATAAGTGCAGCCAGTTGAATTGAACTTAAACCTATTATTATTTCCATTATTATTATTGCAACGACCAATGCCCCCACCCAGCGAAAAATAGTCCAGTAAAAATCAAACCAGGGAAAATTAATCAAGTCCTTTTTAGCCCGTTCCAGATTGCCCTGTTCCCCTGTTTCAATTAACGTAAATATCCTTTTAACTTTTAAAAACCGTATTATATTATGTATAACCATTACGCTCAAAGCGGCAATGAGGACACTGATGACAAGTTTACCTATCTGGTCTGCCTTGAATTGTCCCCCGAAGGCGATGAAGTATCCCGCAAAGGGTACAATTACCAGCATGGTATAAAATTCAAATTTTGATAACTTCATGTAAGTTTTGAATAATCGATTATTCATTGCTCTTCTCCTTCTCTATCATTAATGCCGAAGACTTATGTATATAAAAACATCTGCCAACAGAATAATTATATTTCCTATACATTTAGAAGCTTCTGAATAATACCATACAACACCGGCGGGGACAACAAAATAATCCTTTTATCAAAAATGAAGTCAACCGGAAGCACTCCATTTTCTTCTATAAACCGACTTCCACTTTCAGGAATTCATTTGACAATTTTTTCCTCATAAGCGGAAATACCGAAGCATGGCAAGCCCCTTTGCCACGGAGAAAAGCACGGGGTCTGAAATAGATTAATGGAGAAATGTCTTCCTTTAATATGAGTTCAGCAGTTGTTATAATAAATCCCGAGGCGCCGGAGAGTCTCTTCGAGGGCCTGCAAAGATACGGCATTGAGGCGCTTCCCGTCCCCGTCACAAAAAATGTTGCCCCTCCTCTGAAGGGTCACCCTGACCTGCAGCTTTTTTTCCATCACGACAGGTTTTTCTGTCACAATGAACTTTCAACTTCCTTTATAAATGCTTTAAAAAATTTAGGGGAAGTTATCATCTGTGAGAGTCAGCTCGGTTCCCGTTACCCGAAAGACATCGCATTTAATGTTGCCTGCACAGGCAGAGTTGCCTTTCACCGGGAAGACATGACTGAACGTAAAATTCGAAGTTTCCTCGCCACAGAGAATATCCCCCTGGTAAATGTATCCCAGGGCTACAGCAAGTGCTCCACCTGCATTGTCTCTGAAAATCACATCATCACCGCCGATGCGGGAATTCACGGAGCGGCACTGCAGCAGGGTATGGATTCTTTGCTGATTAATCCGGGATATATACTCCTGCCGGGATACCGGCACGGTTTCATCGGGGGCGCCACGGGAATCCTGGACAACCGGCTTTTCTTTACCGGCGCTATTGACCATCATCCCGATGCGCAGGCGATAAAAAATTTCATAAAACGTTCCGGCAGGGAAATTGCATTTCTCTCAGAAGAACCGGTTATAGACCTGGGAAGTCTCTTTTTTGTTAATTATTAATATTGCCACAGTAATGGACAGCAATTATCCCATATGGGATTTATTGGCTGCTCAAATAGAACGGGAGTGACAAAAAAGGGAATTAAATACATACTGGATTGATGACGGGATACATTAATAAAGGGTATCGTCGAGTAGATTACAAAAACCTATTGCAGCGGAATCACCGGCCTGTTTGAAAGGAAGTTAAAAAATTTTATCAGCTGCTTTCCTGAATATTTTTACCGATATGCCTTGAACTGATTTCCAAAATAGTACTGTCCAGTACCTGAATAATACTCGGCTCAATTTTCGGGATTTCCACCACCTGCCCAACGGGAGTCAGGCCCTTGAAGGTATGATGCAAAAGGAAGTCAAGCACCTGCTGGCTTGATCTCCCGTCATTACCGGTCATATCAAGTCCCAGTTCCTCTTCTCCGGTCTGCTGCTGATTATGCCAGGAAATAACAAATGACATGAGCTGCATGACCACCATGTATGGACTCACAGTTTCAAAAACCCCTTCCTTGACCCCAAGTTCGATGACTTCCACAAAACTCTGTACACGGGGCATAAAATATTCCAGGGTCAGGTTTCGAAGATGTTTTCTCCCTTCGGCGACTTCCCTCGACATAATCCGGCTGAAATCCGGATCGAGTCCCCCGAAGGGTAGATTTACCAGGAGATAAATGCCGATATAGAGTCCCTCATGATGAGAGAGGTTAAATTTGCTCAATCCCTCACGGAAAAGCTTTTCATCTTCAATAATAAAGTAATGATGAAGCACCTCTTCGTAGAGTTTTTCCTTAGACTTGAAGTAATAATGAAGCAGTGCCTGGTTTGCGTTTGCCCTGCTGGCAATAGATCCCATTCTGGCACCATCGAAACCGCGCTCGGCAAATTCCTTTTTCGCTGAGTGAAGGATGCGTTCTTTTGTTTCAAGACTTTTTGGCATATCGGAACTTCCTGGAATATCTATAAATATCTATATATAATATATTGAAGCTTGATGAAATAGTCTCCCCTCCTGTCGAAGGAAAACTACATACAACAATTTCGTTTCCTGATCACATCCCAACATTTTAGAATGTAAATCGTCAAATACAATTTTTAATTAATTAGTAAAAAACTACAAAAAAGCGTAAATTATGTCACAATTTCAATTTACACTGTATATTATAGCCGAATAACAGGTAATAGTTACATTATTTATCTTTTAGATTTATTTCTTGCCAAAATATTAGTAAAAGTTTCCTCTTATCATCAGTTTATACATTCTTTAATATTTAGAAGAGCTCTTGATGACGAAAAAAAAGAAAGACACGTCTTTTCGCATAGCCTACAATGAATATTACCCGCTGGTTTTCAGCATGGTATATACAAAAACAGGCAACAGAGAAGATGCGGAAGACATTGCCCAGGAAGTTTTTATCAGGCTGAATAACAAGTTTACTGAGGTTAATGATATTCGCAGCTGGCTCTTCACGGCCCTTAGATTTGAGATAACGAATTACTATAACAAAAAAGCCAATGCGAAAAAAGATACTGTTGATATAGATACCATACGGGATACAGCCATTGTTTCCGTTGAAACTGAAACAAGAGAGACCCAGATAATTATTGCTGATATTTTAGCAGATGAAAATAATTATGCCAGTGAACAGGAGAGGATCCTATTTGAACTGGTATCCATATATTCTTTTACATTCAAGGATGCAGCTTCCTTTCTTGGCATGACAAGGTGGCAGGTAGAGTACAGATTTAAAAAGATTGAACTTAAAATACTGCACAGGCTTCGGGAAAAGGGTATCATGGAGGCCGGAGATATTTTATGAAATATCAGAATAATAACGAGAGTCCACTCATTAAACTCCTCGAATCTGAGGGAATGACAAGGAATATTCCCCGTGAGATTCGAAGTGAAATGCCGCGCTCCATGAAAACAGGATACAAAAGGATCCTGAAAAGGACGGGTAGAATTACCCTCACAGCATCAATTGGCACCTTTATTTTTTTCCTGATGAGACGCGCTGCTACATGGATACCTGCAACAAATATTGTTGTTCCCCTTACGGTTGCGACAGCCATCACAGCAGGTAGTATTACTGTAGTAAAACTGGCTGCACCGTCTGTTGAGGCTTCCCTGCTGGTACGCCCCTTTCAATCTGTCACCATGTCCGATAAAACCGTAACGGCCTCTACAAAAATTTTTACGGAAAAATTGAATTCTGTCAGCGAAAACTTAAAGAGCAGAATTTCGACGGACAGCCATATCAACAATGTCCCATACATTATGATTGGTACGATGGAAAAGTCCGGAGAAAAGGTATTTCTCACTGTAAAAATTGTAGATTCAAAAACCTCCGGTATCCTGTATATTACCGAAGCTGCGGCCTCTTCGAAAACAGAACTTCCGGTTGTTCTGGAAAAACTGGCTCTGGAACTGACGGCTGTTATTCAAAAGAAAAAAGATCTACAGGCTGAGTACAAATAAAACAGGGGCCATCACCGGCGCAGACAGATAATAATGGCGAGGTATACGTCAGGGCATTTCATCTGCCGCATAAAAGCATGAAAAGATTTTTCTATTTTCTAATATTCAGCTTCATCATCTTTCTCTTTCATGGATCATTTCCTGCAGATGCACCATGTCAAACGAAAGAGCGTATAGCTGTCCTATCCTTCCTTTCAACGGGAAGTAATGAAGGTTATACCCAGATAGTACGGGACAGCCTTGAAATGGCACTCTTCATGCAAAATACCTTCACCCTTCTGGAACGGAACCAGATACGCAGGGCCTTTGCCTCAAAAAATCTGGAACCCCATAATTGCCGCAGCAGTAAATGTATAAAAAGCATCGGATCCATGCTTTCTTCACGTTTTATCATTACCGGGACTCTTGAAAAGAATGAAGGATATACACTTTTTGCCCGGGTACACCTGATGCCGGAAGGCCTTGTGGTGAATTCCTATCAGCAGGAATTCACAGGGGAGGAAGACAGACGACCTGCAATAAAAATCCTTGCTGATAAAATCACCAGGGATATCCTTAATTTTAATAAAAAACCCGCCCCACCCGTCAAACCATCTCTCAACAACCCCCCGGCAGAAAAGGAAGTCACGAAAAAAAAACCGGAGAAAACATCCGTTCGTTTTCCGATGAATTTTTCAATTGACTGGGTTATGGTATTCCCTGCAGGAAAATTCAATGAACTGGTGAATAAAGGATACGGTTTTCACTGTTCCCTTGAAGTCTTCCCCCTTCGTAATCTATCAATACCACTGACGAAATACCTGTTTTTCGGTATTCGATCCGGCTACCAGGTCTTTCAGGGAAAGGTAAATGAAGATGACCGGATAACACTGCTGCCAATTCTGGGTGTTACAGGGCTGCAGTATCCCTTAACGGGAAGAATAAACCTTCGCTTATCTCTTTCCGGAGGCGCCACCCGGGTATCATTATCTCATAAATCCGGTGATGGCTTCAGCATGCCGGATAATACCTCCCGCAGCAGCATGGAGGGTACTTTTTCTACGAGTGCCGGGGGAGGATTCAGAATCAGCCAACAGCTGATTCTCTTTACGGAATGGTTTTATTCCATGCGTTTTGAAGAAAAAAACCCGATTCATTCAACGGGATTCAGTATCATGGCAACCCTTAATTTCTCCCTGTAGACAACTTTTTTCTCCTCATTTTTGCTTCATTTTTACCTCATTATTGATAAATAATCATTCTATATTTCTGAGGAAACAACTGGAATATCCGGGTCCTTTCTCAATTCAGATCCCGGTTACAGTTTTTTCCACACCTTCTTGTAAAGTACTTGATAAGATATGCCTCTGTCCTGTAAGGTTCCCCCAAGCAGTTCAGAGGTATTTTTTTATGAAGAGTCTCCAAAAATTCCCAATAATTGCATTGTTATTGATATCCCTGGTATCCTGCGGAAACCTCATTAATGACATGGATAACCAGACTACAGAATTCCTGGGAACCACCGTTATCACTGAATCGGAGATCACCAGCGGTTCAAAATCCGATCCCGAACCTGTTCCCCCAATCCCCTTGACGCTTGAAGAAACAGCCATTGTTCTGGAAGATTTCCTCAACCTGCAGTTCAACGATGATGAGGAGGCCCTGGAAATATCCTTCCCGATAAAAGTCGGCGATCCCGATGTGGTAATTCAATCCCTGAATCCATGCGTCTCCATCACTGGAGATACTGCCGTTGATTACCGGATGGGGGATACCTCCTGGGATGCGGACCTTCAGATTACCCTGTCAGACTGCGCATCCGCAGAGGGACAGACAACCGGCATGAATACAACCTTTGACCTCCATCTACACGGCCCCTTCGGTTCAGTGACTTCCTATAACCTGAAGGGAATCCTGACAGCAGAGGGAGCTGTGGGAGGAACCGTCTCCTTCGATATTTCATATTCAGTCAAAGATTGCATATTTAAATGGGACTGCTGGAGCGGTGAAGCAAACGGCTTCCCCTTCGATGAACTGAAACCGATGCTGTCTATTTAACAAACAATAACCGTATTACTAAGGCATCAGTTTTCCCCGAATAAGTTTGATCGCCTGATGTATCCTCTCGTCGCCAATTCCGGAAACATCAACTGCACCACTCTGCATCATGGGTTGTACTGCATGATAGACATCTTCAGTCAATCCCCCGTACTGCCCCATGAAGGACTGCAGCCGCGACTTCAGGCTGAATACCAGTTTCTTCCTGTCGGATAATCCAAGGTAATTATCGATCTCCTGAAGCATCAGGTGGCGCTCATCGGGGAGTTTCCCATTGATTGCAAGCAGGTTAGAAGCGCTGTCGCTGTAAATAATGGTTTCACCTTTTATTGAAGCAACCAGTTGCCGGATTTCCCGCACAACCGTCTCCTCACTCGCTTCGATAAAACTTCCTGCATGAAGGGCTTCTTCAAGAGGAGTTCCGGGAAAAATCTCCAGTGACCTGAGCCGAACAAAATCCGGGGAAATATCAGAGAGTACCGATGCCGTTTCAGATGCATGCTCTGCAGAAAACTCTTCGCCGCCCAGGCCAGGCATAACATAAACGGAACATGACAGGCCCGCTTCACTTATTTTCTGACAGCCTCTCCTGTGATCATCCGCGGTCTCTCCCTTGTTGACCATGTCAAGAACCCGGTCACTGCCGCTCTCCAGGCCAAAATGAATCCGATTAAGCCCCGCCGCTGCAAAACGTTTCAGATCCTTCAGAGACCGGAGACGTGATGCAGTGGCAGTTCGTCCGTAAATCGTAAAGCGTTCAATAGCAGGAAAATTATTTTTAATATCTCCAATGATACTCTCTAAAAAATCCGGCTTTATAATCAGGTTATCAGCATCACCGAGAAAACATGTCTTACCGCCTCCGATACGCCAGGTCAGAATATGGTTCAGGCTGTCTTCAAGATCAGGGCGGTCCTTAAACCATGTTAAAAACCACTTCATTCTTTCATCAATACCGCGGGGAAGTTCTGTTTCCGGACCTTCATAGTGATCATCCAGGTATCCCGCTTCCCAGCGGCCGCGGTTAATCTCATCCACTAGGGACCTGACCCTGGCAAAATCATTTTCAGAAAAAAAGGGGACGCCGAAACCCCGATCAAAGAGGAAGTCATCCATGAGCCTTGCCCGGCGTATATCTACCCGCACCTCATCGACTGACCTGCGGGAAAATTTCGTCCCCAACTTGTAGACAGGACAGTATCCGCATTTATTCCAGTAGCAGTTGCGTGTCAGTCTGAATGTAAGGCTGTGATTTTCTGTCGGTGGTCGGATTGAACAGATTTCGAAGGGTTCTATGTCGAGAATATCCGTATTCATCGAATTTTTTAACCGGGGAAAAACACGGCGGCGGTCTCCCACAACCGCCGCCGCGAACCTCCTATACCCTTATACACCAGGATACATACTATCAATAATATCAGAATATTTTTCTGCGATAACCTTACGTTTAACTTTTAATGTAGGCGTCAACTCTCCGCCTTCCTGACTGAATTCAGTCGGCAGGAGAGTAAAATTCTTGATTTTCTCATACTGGGCAAGTTCGCTGGAATTCAGCCGTATCCTTTCCGCATAGAATTCTTTAACCTTTTCATTGGCGATCAGGTCTTCTCTTGAAACAAAGGTTACTCCCTTTTCCGTTGCCCACTCTTCCAATGCCGGAAAGTTAGGAACGATCAGGGCGCTGATATATTTACGTTTATCTCCGATGGTACAGATCTGCTCAATGTAGAAATCGATACCCACGAGGGTTTCGATATGCAGTGGTGCGATATTTTTCCCCCCTGAAGTAATAATGAGGTCTTTAATTCGATCTGTAATGTGAAGAAAGCCTTCTGAATCAATAATCCCTACATCTCCGGTTTTAAACCAGCCGTCTTCCGTAAAGGCTTCTTTTGTAGCCTCGGGCTTATTATAATACCCTATCATTATATTGGGTCCCTTTGCCTGAATTTCACCGGTCTCCTCGTCAATACGAAGCTCTACCTCAGGTACTGTAAACCCGACAGTGCCGAACTTAAACCTTCCCGCAGGATTATAGGTAAGCATGGGGGAAGTTTCACTCAGACCGTATCCCTGGCTGACCATCAGTCCCGCTGAAAAGAAGAACTCTTCAATGTCCTTTGAGAGTGGAGCCCCCCCGGCTGAAAAGAAATTTTTGTCACCGCCGACGACGTCACGCATCTTTGAGAGAACCAGTTTATCGGCGACAGCATGCTTAAAGCCAAGCCATGGTCCGATAAACTTCTTATCTTTTTTCTTATAGGCGTACTTGTGACCATTTCTGAATGCAAAATTAAACAGGGCCCGTTTAACGGCAGGTCCCTTTTCAAGACGGTCATGCACGGTGGAGTATATCTTTTCATAAAGACGCGGCACACTGACCATTGCCGTTGGACGAACTTCTGCAAGATATTCAAGTATCTTTGTCGTATCATCCAGGTAATTATTCTCGGCACCGCATGCAAAAACACAGTAAGACCACGCCCTTTCATAGACGTGACTCAGGGGGAGGAAACATAGAGACTTATCATCTTTTGAAACATTAAAATGTGCATTAACGGCACGGATCTGATGGGCAAAATTATCATGCCTCAGCATTACCCCCTTCGGATCGCCGGTAGTTCCGGATGTATAGATGAGGGTACAGAGTTCATCGGATTTTGCTTCTTCAAGCGTTGCTTCGATATCTGACGTTCTTCCTGCTGCCTCTCCCTTCTTGAGAAGTTCACTGTAATAAATGGAATCATCACCGCTTATGTTAATACTGTCCTGCAGGGCAATAATGGTTTTCAGAGAAGCACATTCATCAAATACAGACTTTAACTTATCATACTGTTCCTGATCTCCTGCGAAGACAATTCTGAGTGAAGCATCATTAATGATGTATGCTGCCTGCTTGGCAGTATTTGTTCCATAGATGGGAACCATTACTCCCCTCAGAGAGAGAACGGCAAAATCAACGATGGGCCATTCCGGCCTGTTGGCTGAAAAGATACCTACCATTTCCCCAGCCCTGACATTCATTTCAAGAAGACCTGAAGCGAGATTATTAATAATCCCCTGCATTTCATTATAGGTTGTTCCGACCCACTGACCGTCGACCTTTCCTCTAATGGCTGTTTCGCCGGCAAATTTTTCTGCGCTGTTCCGCATCATTACGGCAAGATGTTTATTATCCATTCGATTACCCCGGTTGTTTGTTTTAAAGAACAGCACCGACTGTCCTTTTGACTTTCAGTTTTTTTATTAGAAAGTCCGTTACCCAATTCTTTCATCACAAAACGTGACGGAGAAAAGTCAACAGAAAAATCAAGATTGTATAGTAATTGATGGAAAATTAGGAAAAACAGGCAAATGACATTGAATCAAAAAAAGATAACAACGTTATACACTATAAAAGCCAGAGTGGTAGGAGACTCATTTTTTTCTTGCTATTTTTAACGGCGGAATGTTTAAATGTTGCAGCACCAATACATAGAAAGTCCCCGTAAGGACCACACACTTTTCGGTAAAATCAAGGGTATGAAAGAAATAACAACAGACAGCCTCATCCCGTCAGAAAAAGAATGCCATGAACTGATGGATCGCTATGAAATGCTCGACAATATAAAGGAACACTCAATTCAGGTCCGTAATGTATCAGCGGCGATTATTGATAAACTGATAGATACTGAAGCAGTCAATCGAGACCTGGTCCTCTCCGGGGCCCTGCTCCACGACATCGCTAAAACCCGGTCCATAAAAAGCGGCGAACTCCGTCATGATTTAATCGGCGGAGAGATTCTGCGTGAGCTCAACTATGAAGCCCTCGCCGAAATCTGCGAGTCACATGTATTCCTGGAAAACTTCGATTTTGACGGTCCCCTCGAAGGGAGAGAAATCGTCTACTATGCGGATAAAAGGGTAATGCATGACCAGGTGGTATCCCTCGATGAGCGAGTCAATGATCTGGTCAATCGTTACGGTAAGAATGATAAGATAAAAATTCTCATTCGTCAGAACAAGACATTTCTTCTGAAGGTTGAAGAAAAGATCCAGCGATACCTTAAATGCCCCATTGACGATTCCCTGGCGGACTTATGAATGGCCGTTACCTGATACTTGATTGCTTCGTTGATGAGCCTGCATGTTTCGGAGTCCCTCCATTTATTTCCCCCTACCCGCGGTATATTTTCGGGGCCCTTCTCAAAGGCGGAATCAACAGGGACAGGATAAAATACCAGACTATTGAACACTTAAGAAAAACGGAATTATTTATTGATGAAGATTACGACGGGGTTTTCCTAATAGGGGGCGCCGTTGTTCCGGGTAAATATCTCGGAAGCCGTATCGGAACTGTAGGAGAAATAACTTCCATCATCAAAAATAACCGGCACCTCTCTTTTGTTCTCGGCGGAGGAGCCTCTTACATGGTTCCGGAGACCCCTGCCGGTACTGTCCTCATTTCAGGTGACATTGAAAAATATGCATATTCCATGATCACGGGGAATCCCACGGACACATTGCGCAACACCGATGAAATCGCAGAGTGGGCAATCGGGGGGGCGGAAATGGTAAGCCTGCACCCTTCCTTTCCGGACATTATCTGTGAGATTGAAACATACCGGGGATGTCCAAGACAGCAGCACTGCAGTTTCTGTTCAGAGGGACTTTTCAGTTCCCTTCAGTTTCGAAAGATTAAAGAAATACTGGGGGAAGTTGATGCCCTCATAAAGCTCGGGGTGACCCGCTTCCGCCTGGGACGCCAGGCTGACATTCTGCAATACGGAACGGCCTTCAAGGATTTCCGTAACGGTTTCCCCGCGCCAGATCCGGGAGCAGTAAAAGAACTCTTCTCCGAGCTGGAAGCGCGAAAAAATGACCGCCGAATCAGAGTACTTAATATAGACAATGCCAATCCCGGGACGATCCATAACTTCCCCCATGAATCATCTGAGATACTTCATTCCATTTCACGTGCCGTCACCCCTGGAGATACCCTCGCACTCGGGATAGAATCCTTCGACCCTGATGTTGTGGCACAAAATAATCTCAAGGTTGCTGGAGCCGATGCCCTGGAGGTTGTTCGCCTCATCAATGAAATATGCGGGGACCGCCTTGACGGAATCCCACGGCTTCTGCCGGGGATAAACCTGATACAGGGATTAAGGGGAGAATCTTCGGAGACCTTCAAAATAAATCATCACTGGCTCACCAGAATTCTGGAGGAAGGACTGCTGCTGAAAAGAATCAACATACGGAAACTCCTCCCCTTTCCGGGGACACCCCTCTTCAATGAAAAACACAGGAAAACCGGAAAACTTCTGAACCGCTTCGAACATTTCCGGTCACTGATACGTCATGACATTGACATCCCCATGCTGAAGGCTATCTATCCCGGGGGAACCATCCTGAGGGAAGTACAGATCCTCGAAGAACACCAGGGGCATGTTCTGGGGAAACAGATTGCCAGTTATTCAATCACGGCGCGTTTTCCCATGGAGCTGCCGATTATGAGTTTCCAGAATGCCCTCGTGGTCAATCACCGGGAAAGGTCCCTATTTTGTCTTCCCCTGCCATTGCCGATAAATGAACTTCCACAGAAGGCCTTTGAGGGAATCCCCGGCATCAGCCAGAGGGGAGCCTCTGACATTATACTGCGTCGGCCATTTTCGGATATGAGCGAGTTTATAGACTTCCTTCACGAAAAAAACATAACCATCCCGGTATCGATTCTGGAAAAACTGGTATAATTCCTCTAAAACAGACGGCAGTATATAGGGACAGCATTAAAAATAGTTGTCATATTTTAGTGCCTCGCTTTAATGGAAAAAAAGAGAGGTAGAAATGTTTAAGAAGCTAATTACAGCACTAATTGCAGTTCTAATATTACAGTCATTTGCCTTCGCTGAAGAACCAAAGACCGAAAGAAGTTACGGAGACAAGGGTATTAAGGAACACCATGCATATTTGTACTCTTCCTTCTTTACCAATGACAATTTTGATAATTTCACAATTTCTGCTGTTTACAGGGCAGATTATTTCCTGTTAAAAAATATTAATTTTGGTTTTGGAATCAGATACTCATATTCCAAAAAAGATGTTTATTACTACGATGACAAATACAAAGATAAAGAATCTACTTTTGGCCCATTGGCACGGATAGGTTATTTATTCACAATCTCTAACAACCTTTATTTTGACATTGCACCTGCAATTGGCCTCTTCCATCGTAGTATATCCAGCCATCTATACGGAAAAAACAACTATTTCTATATTCCTGTTTCAATCAATACTTCCCTGAAATTTAAGTTCAGCAATGCCTTCTTTAATGTAAAAATGGATCATCAGTTCATAGATTACAGATCGAGTGAAAATACCGGCTGGTCAGATACATATTATTACATAATGATAGGACTAGGATTTTCAATATTTTTATAATACAAACATTACCTTCAACTGAATTATCAGGAGATATCCCTCGGAAGAAGGGGTAAAGTAAAAAAATAACTGATGGTTCGACAGTATAATTGAGGACAATTCCGAAAAAAGAGCAAAAATACCGCCTATTTTCAAAAAAATATGTATTTTTTTTCGTCTTTTGCTTCAATATACAGTATATTAATCAGCTAAACTATCGGGAGGCGAAATATGGAATTTTATGAACTGACAATAATTTTTCTCCTGGGAATCATGGTATCCATTGCCCTGTCATATATATTCAACGAGCAAATAAAGGGTATCCAGAATTCCTTCAGGATGATTCCGGCATTTGACCGTAGGGAAAAAAACGACAGGAGATCCATGGCGGACCGTCGAGGACAAACCCGCGGCGTTATCGAACGAAGACAGGACTTCCGACGCGCTACAGACACCAGTTACGGATAAATTTTCAAAAAACTTGATCCCCACCTGTTTTCTCCCTACCTTTGTTGCACAGAGGTGGGAGGATACAAATGGATTCCGCAGGTTTTTTCATCGCACTTTTCGCGGCTTTGACATTTCTCTGTTACCAGGTTCTTCTGCAGCGCATATCTTTAATAAACAGAAAAGAATACAGGAGTGATCGAAGATTTATGAGCCGCAGAGAGAATGACAGGCGCGTAAACAAGCAGCCCTTCATTCTTTTTGACCGAAGAAACAGCAGAACGCCCCTGAACAGGCGCAAACATCATGGCAGGCGAAACAGCAATCTTAAATAATTAAAGTATCTCATCCATTCACCGCAGCATACCTGAAAGAATCAATTTTTTACAAGGAAACTACCTTTGTTTTTCAATGGGAATAGAAACAGAAGCTATGGTGCCCCCTTCGGGATTGTCTGATATTTCCAGTTTTCCACTGTTAATTTCAACAAGATCCCTGGTAAGGACGAGCCCCATTCCCGTCCCCCGTTCATCGGCAGTTCCGGTTCTTGAAGCGGATTGCCTGAATTGAAAAAGTTTACTCTTTATTTCAGGTTCTATCCCGACACCACTGTCAATGACATCAATACGCAGCATTCCCGATTCTTCCTCTGCAGCAACAGTGACCTTCTCCCCGGAAAAGGAAAATTTCACTGCATTTGAAATGAGATTGCGCAGTATACTTCGCACCATGTTTTCATCGGCATAAACAACAGCGGAGGAACCTATGTCTGTTTCAAAAATAATATTTTTCGAAACAGCGTCATCTGAAAAAATAGCGAGACTTTCATCGGTAATTTTTTTGACATTTAATTTCTGCGGGAAAACGGACACATGCCCCATCTGGAGCTTAGACCATTCAAGTATATTTTCCAGCAGGGAATAAAGATGATGTGATGAGTTAAATATATTTTCAATATATTCACGGCGGCATTCTTCACTGCTTGTGTCGTAGCGGGAACGGAGAACCTCAGTCAGTCCAAGTATCGCATGAAAAGATCCCTTAATATCATGAGCCATAATTGATGCAAAACGGTCTTTCATAAGATTTAATTCCTGCAGGCGGTCACGATTCTGTTTAAGTTCTATATGGGTTTTCACCCTGTAGAGTAGTTCTGCAGGATTAAAGGGTTTTGAGATGTAATCAACAGCTCCAAGCCGGAGGCCCTTCAGGATATCCGCAGCTTCATTCTTTGCGGTAATAAAAATTACCGGCACCGGGGCTATTTCCGGATCTTCCTTTATACGCCGGCATACTTCATAACCGTCCATTTCAGGCATCATGATATCAAGCAGAACAAGATCAAAGATACTCTCCCTTAAAAGGGATATGCCGTCAGCACCATTCCTGGCATATGCAACAATGTAGTCATCTTCCCGCAGTATATTTGCTACTACTTGAATATTTCTGGAAAGATCATCAATTATCAGAATCCTTCCGACCTCATTACTCATCAGGGCCACCTTCAATTATGACCGCCAGGATTCCCAGCAATTCATCAATTTTCTCTACATCTATGAGCTCTGCGGCATTTATTATTTTTTCACCAAATTTTTCCAAAGCGCTGTTTCCCGATTCACCCCCTGCATTGATCAAGGCCCTACCAAGAGATTCAATATCGGAGACAAAACCTCCTGATCGACACTTCAGTAAAAGATGTTTTATATTTTTCTCCAGAAATGACGCCTCTTCAGTTGTGAGACGGATCATTCCTTCGTCCTTTTCCTCATCAGTGCGGTTCAAATCCTTTACCCCGGAATATTCTTCCGATTCAGGAAGAATTTTTTTAAGGACTTTAATTACATCCTTTACAGAAAAAGGCTTTTCCAGGTATGCATCAAAGCCGGCTTCCTCTATATCTGAATCCTGATCATAAATAATTGAAGCTGATACTGCGACAACCGGCACTCCCTTAATCTTATGATCCGATTTAATCATCCTTAATGTCTCAAAACCCCCCATTACCGGCATTCTTATATCCAAAAAAATTATCACAGGTTTAGAATCATTAAGAATTTCCAGTACCTCCGAACCGTCAGAAGCGGGTAAAACATTTAAGCCGCTCTTTCTTAAGACTTCGGAAAGGAAGTGCCTGTTATCTGCAGCGTCATCGGCAACAATAGCTGTTCCGGTGAACAAACTCTTCCTGAAATCAGGCACTTCTTTTTCCTTCAATTTGTCTTCGGCTTTCCCTTCGGGGACATTATCAAAATGAAGTGTAAATCTGCTTCCCTTCCCTTCAATGCTTTCTACGGAAATTTCTCCATTCATTATTTCCGTAAGGCGACGTGAAATTGCCAATCCCAGTCCGGTGCCCCCATACTTTCGAGACACGGTGGAATCATACTGACGAAACGATTCAAAAATATACTTTTGAGCTTCAAGAGGTATACCTATACCGCTGTCAACAACCTGTACTGTCAGATCTATACTGTGATTAGCCTCTCTTACCGCATCTATTCTGATTTCGACCAGACCCTTTTCAGTGAATTTTATCGCGTTCCCCACAAGGTTAAAAAGTATCTGTCGAAGCCTGACTTCATCAAAAAAAAGCAGAGGAAATTCATCAGGATTGATAACAACAAGAAGCTGCAAATTTTTTCTTTTGAGGTCAGCCTGAAACATACTCTCAATTTCCTGCAGCAGGATTCGGATATTCATTACATTGTACTGAATATCAATCCTTCCCGATTCTATTTTAGAGAGATCAAGAACATCATTGATAAGAATCATCAGGCTTTCTCCGCCCTTTTTAATGGCTGTCAGATAACTCTCTTCAAGGGAATTTCTTTTGACCGCAAGAAGCAGATCGGTAAAACCGAGTATTGCATTCAGAGGAGTTCTTATTTCATGACTCATATTGGCCAAAAATTCTGATTTTGCACGATTAGCCCCCTCTGCAAATTTTACAGCTTTGATGAGCTCCTCTCGTGCTTTTTTGATTTCAGTAATATCTGTTATAACGAAAAAACTTCCATCGAAATCCCCCTTTTCGTTGAGTAATATCTGGGGTGAAACAATAGTGGGGATAAAAGTTCCATCGGCCCGGGGAATTTCAAATTCAACGGGATGCGGTTTCAAATCCAAGGGGGTTACAAAAATATTTTGAAATATTTTTCCCCGTACCCCATCCCTAATCTCGGAGAGGTTAAGCCCGATAACTTCTTCTCTTGAATACCCGGTCATTTCACAAAGCCGGGTATTCGCATAGGTAATCATTTGATTTCTATTTATTACCGCCAGTCCCTCATTCATTGTTTCGATTAGACGTCGATACCGGTCTTCACTTCGTCGAAGAGATTCTTCAGTCTTTTCTCTCTCGTCTATTTCGAATTTAAGAGTGGCATTAACCCTCATTAACTCTGCGGTACGCAATTTCACATTTTCTTCAAGTTTTTCCCGTGACCTGGAAATGGCCTCGGCTGCCCTGCGCCTGTCCGTAATATCCTGAAGCGATCCCTCAAGATAAACTGCCCCTGAATCTTCATCATCCAGTGCCGTCATATTCAGGGAAACATAAATTCGGGATCCGTCCTTTCTTTTTATTGAAGTTTCATGACCTACAATTTTTTTACGTTCAAGAGTTTTATGAACAATTGAATTAAATTCATCTTCATCAGGAAAAAGTTTACCCAGATCCATCATTTGGTTTATAAAATCACTCTCATCGGGATCATCATAGCCAAGGAGGCGCGCGAAGGATGGATTCGCCACCAGTAATAATCCTTCAGGGGTTACCTGAAACAACCCCTCGATAACATTTTCAAAAATACTGCGGAATTTTTTTTCTGTTCGAAGTCTATGCTCTTCGGCTCTTTTCCTTTCAGAAATATCTTCAACTATTCCCTCTACAACTGTTTCCTTACCCTCTCCGAATTCGATAATATGGGCATTAACCTTGACCGGCACAATTGTCCCGTCTGTTTTTCTCAAACTTATCTCTTCATTGGTGATCTTTTTTTCACAATCCAGTTTTTCGAAAAAGGAAGCTCTTTCTTCAGGATAAGCAAAAATTTTCTCCTGGGGCAATTTATCTTCTCCACTAATTTCAATGATGCTTTTCATGCCAAGTATCCTGAGAAGTGATGTATTAGCAGTAATAATCTTACCTTCCCTTGTTGTCTGGAAAATTCCTTCCGCTGCGTTCTCAACAATACTCCGGTATTTCAATTCTGAATCCGCCACGGCCTCAAGGGCGATGTCCCGATCACTCCTGATACGATAGATGTTTCGACTGACCCCGAAGGAAAGATAGAGGATCATCATAATGATACCAAGAAGAGTCAGGCTTGAATCTCTGCCGGCAAAGATCATCACAACATCCGATAAAAAGAATGGTACTATAAAAAGGCTGGTAAACAGAAAGAAGCGGGCATTTCCATTTCTCTTCCACAGGATTATCGAAGGCAGATATCCGGCTGCAATACCCGAAGTGGCTGATAAAAGAAAAACTATAATAAAAAATTCTTTAAAAAGTACCCTCAACAAATAAATAAGAATTATTACAGCTAAAGAACAGTAGATGATATATCGAATGATTTTATCGACCTTCGGCAATAAATTTCCTGTATCGAGAAATTTTCTACTAAAAAGCAAAAAGACAAGTACCATCAACAAAAGAGTCGAATATGTGACAGTTTCTACGATATTCATACCGGTATAGTCTTCAGGCAAATGCTGGAAAATCGAATAGAATACAATATACAGACAGTAAAGTAGAGGGACAATACCCAGGTAAAGGTAGGAAATTTCACGAAGAGAGATAAAAGCGACCATATTGTACAGGAACAGAACAATCATCATCCCGATAATCAGTAAATTTAGATGATTTCCACTGTAGACAATGTCTTCCAGCCAATGATTGTTCTGAATACCGGATACAACCTGAAAAAATGTAATTCCGATGCCGGAAAATAGGATTTTTATAGCCATTGAGATTTTCCTTAAAATAATCTTAACATGTAAAAAGACGGAAGAAAAGTATATTAAACCAATTTTTCAATAAAATCCTTTACATATACGGCTCTTTCAGATTCTGTGTACCGCAACATCACACCGGTGAACCAATCAGTACATTCCTGGCATGCAACTTCCCCATTTTCAGAACAGTGATTATTCACCGCAAAAAACTCGGAGGAAACCTTATGGTTGAAGAAGGAAAATTTATTGTAATACACTACACCGGTACCTTTGATGACGGAGAGGTATTCGATACCAGCGTAGACCGTACTCCGCTTGAATTTCAGGTAGGTTCCGGAATGGTTATTCCCGGTCTCGATAAGGCCGTAGTCGGTTTGGCAATCGGAGACGAAAAGGATATTCATATTGAAGCGGACGAAGCCTATGGAGAGCATGACGAAAACAGAAAGCAGTCATACCCCCTTGCAGACGTAAAGCAGAGCTTTGATCCCCAGGTCGGGATGCAGATTGGCGTTCAGATGGACAATGGCCATCAAATTCCTGCAACAATTACTGAAGTAACAGATACAGAAGTTGTCATTGATATGAACCATCCCCTCGCAGGGAAGGCACTGAACTTCAATATCAAGGTATTGGAAATAAATGAAGAAGCCAAGTATAGTGGCGGATGTTCTTCATGCGGAGATTCTGACTCTCAAGGCTGCAACCCAGGTGGCTGCGGAGATGGATGCTGCTAATTATAATCATTTAATATAGCAAAAAAAAGAGCGGCGTAATTCATGCCGCTCTTTTTTTATCAGTCAATGATTACAGGTTACTCATACATGCTATCAATGACATCGGCATATTTCTTTTCCACCACGGCACGCTTTATTTTATTAGTCGGTGTGATTTCACCATCTTCAACGGTAAACTCTCCCGGGAGAAGAGTAAATTTCTTAATCCGCTCGAAACCCGCCAGCTCACCTGAATTTTCATTGATACGTTCCTCGAAAAGTTTAATAATCTTCTCGTTTTTTATCAGATCTTCCGGTGAATCAAAGGCGATATTGTTGTCTGCAGCATATCCCTCAAGGGCTTCGAAGGCAGGTACTATCAGTGCAGTGATAAACTTCCGCTGGTTCCCAATAATCAGCATTTGCTCGATATAGTAATCTTTTCCTACACACTTTTCAACCGCCTGGGGTGCAACATTCTTTCCACCTGCGGTGATTATAAGGTCCTTGATACGGTCTGTTATTTTAAGATATCCTTCCGCATCGAACTCTCCGACATCACCGGTTCTGAAATAGCCGTCCCCGGTAAATGCTTCTTCGGTTTCCTTCTTTTTGTTATAGTAGCCCTTCATAACACTTGGACTCTTAACCTGGATCTCGCCTTCATCGGAAAAACGAATATCAGTGTCAGGAAGAGCCTGTCCGACGGTACCGAATTTATAAGCGAAGGGAGTATTTGTAGTAAGGGTTGGTGAGGTTTCCGTCAGTCCATAACCCTGACAAATCTGAACCCCTCCCATCCAGAAGAACTCCTCTATTTCCTTTGCAAGGGGAGCACCGGCTGAAGGGAAAAGTTTCGGCCTTCCCCCAAATATGCCCCTTATCTTTTTCAGTGCCAGGGCATCTGCAAGTTTAAATTTAAAAGCAAGCCAGGGCCCAATATTCTTCTCCTGGAGTATCTTTGTTTCGTAAACCTTTTGCCCCACTCCGGTTGCCCAGTTAAAAATTTTCTGTTTGGCAGGGGATGCTTTCTGAACTCCCGAGAGAACCGCAGAGTATATCTTCTCATATATCCTGGGAACACTGCACATCACTGTTGGCCTGACTTCCGAAAGATAATCAATTATCAACTTCGGATCCGAGCAGTAATTTACCTGCGCCCCCATCATCAGCTGGCAGTAGACCCAGCATCTTTCAAAGACATGACTTAAAGGAAGAAAACTGAGAGATATTTCACTGCTGTCTGTTTTATACATCACATTCAATGCATCAAACTGGTGAAAAATATTCGAATGATCCAGCATTGCCCCTTTAGGAGTACCAGTAGTACCGGAAGTGTAAATGATGGTGAGAAGATCCTCAGACTTTGCTTCACTGAGTCTTTTTTCCACTTCGCCATCACAATCAGCTTCCCGGCCCTCCGCCAGAAAATCCGCAAATGAAACTGCACGGCTGCTCCCTTTCAGGTCAATTCCCTTTTCAAAGACTACAATACGCTCAAGGGTGCTGCAGTTCCTTTCTATTTCCAGAACTCTCTGGAACTGGTCAGCTGTACCGACAAAAAGAACTTTTACACCTGCATCATTTATAACATATTCAGCCTGTGCTGCGGTACTTGGAGAATGAATTGTTGCGACCACAGCCCTGGCAAAAAGCCCCCCCACGTCAGCAATGGTCCATTCCGGTCTGTTATTGGCAAAGATGGCCAGTTTATCCTGTTCCTTAAAACCTGAATCAATAAGGGCCTTTGCCACACACATGGCCTGATTATTAAAATCGCTCCATGAAATCTCCTGCCACAGGTCATTTTCTTTATGACGCATGGCAATTCGGGAACCGGATGAGGCGGATTTTTCCCTCAGTTCCCGTCCGATATGTCGATTATCCATATGATCACTCCTCGATCATTGATCTATTTATGTAGTTTCCGGGCATGGAAGTCCCGGCTACAACAAACATCACACTGTTATCTCTGTCAATAGATAATAAAAATTAAACGGTACAAAAATTCTTATACCGCTGGAGGGCGATGTGGTAGATTTCCTTTACCAGTTCCTGTGGTTTGTCGCGGTACTGGTACATGCGTTCACTAATCATTTTACGAACCTCCTTCATATCCACGAAGGAGCCTCCGAAGGTGACCTCGATTTCACGTTCGACCGAGGCATAACTCTCCCCGGAATGTTCGATCCGCTGTCCGATTATATTGTTCTGCCAGATTTGATGTTCTTTTTCAATCTTTATCAGCTCTTCCGATTTTTCCTTTTTCTCGGAAAAAACAACCAGGGAGGGCAGATACTGCTCCCAGTCCGTGGAAGACAAAACACGGTCGATTTCCCCCTTAAAATTAAATAAAACAAGAAGGGATTCGAGAGACGAACCGTAAAGAGTAATAGTTGATTCTGAAACAATGCTTGCGGAAGGATTAAATGCTATGGAATTTACATGGGAAAAGGTTTTCGCCCCCGCCTCTCCACGGCCGATATAAACGATGTCCTCATCCCGCAGGTCAAGACCGCCGAGATGTTTTTCTATCTCGAGACTTTTACGGTCACCGGAAATAAATCGGAGAATATCACCGGCATAGACTTCCTTTTTCATTTCATTTTTTGCCAGCTTATATTCTGTTGAAATAAGATGTTCATTTCCGAGGTCCAGACGCTTAACAAGTTCGATGGCTATTTCATATGGCATGGCACTGAGAATCATCGGATCGTATTCTTTAATATAACGGACAAATATTTCAGCCCCGGGAAAAAGCCTGGACTTCTTACCAATTACGGATGTGCAGTAGGTGGGGACTTCCTTTAACAGAAACTCCGGATAATATATGCCAAGTTTGAAGAAGGAAAAGGGAATATTTCCCATTTCGGAAATCTTTCGATTATTTTTATCCAGGACCTTTTCGAATCGGGCACTTCCTTCATCATAAAAAATGGAATCAAGGAGTTTGCTGTAATCGCCAACTTCAAGAAAATCACCCATTCCGAGAAATATTTTTTTTGGTTCATTCAGAAGGCGTGACGTTTCATTAAGGAATTCCTTTTTTCCCAGGGAATGATGTTCAAAGCCTTTTTCAATACCCCGATTAATTATCAGATCATATTTCTCCTCTTTGCTTTTTTTGGTATACTCTATATTTTTTGACCTGGTCATAATTTTTGATCCTCTGAAAAATACTCATCTCGAAGAAAAACGATGGTGGCCCCCCAGTTTGTTCCGTCATCACTGAAGCGGTCTACACGGTTATCTTCATTCAACATTTTATGCACCATTAACTTCTTTTGAGACTTCCCCTTACCGTGGACAATACGCAGACGCTGCAGTCCCCTTTCGACAGCCTGCTTGAAAAACTCTTCAATTACCACACCGGTATCACGGGGATGAAAATGATGGAGATCAACTTCATCACCGAAATCGATGACAGTCGTTTCTTCCATTTCATTATTATTATCCATTACACTTCCCCCCCTGTCAATCAGGGTATATACTTACCAGAATAAATATACTAAAAGCAGTGCCGCTGTGACCATAAGTATTGCCATAATTACAGATTTTCTTTTTCCGGCATCAATCTCCCTGGATATGTCATTAAGGATAATTTTGCCAATATCGGTCAGGGGGTACCTCCCATTATAATAGAGGGCAGTAACCGAACCGAAAGATTTTTCAAGAGTAAAGACGTCTTCATCTGCATACCCCAGATCTATCAACTCAAGAAGTATCGCAATCCAGGGTTCGTCTATGAGGTTGCGGATTTCACCGGTTCCTTTCATATCTCCATACAGCCTTAGCATATTCAGCATCACCGGTACATACTCCCTTCGGTGACTGGCCATTTTATTAAGTTCCTGACGATACTGATTTGACATTATTTTTTCTTCTCATTCTGCTTTATTATTACTTTCCATAGATGCTGCTCTTTGACGGAGATACTATTCTTTCGTAAGAGCCCCTTATCACTTTATTCGCTATTATTGTAAAGCATCTTTAAGCCCCCGCCGCGGTACCGCCTGTACCTGCGTTGCCATCAATCATCTTTCCTCTGGAGAGGAAGAAAAAGCCTTGACTTCCCCGCCAAAACTGGTTACATTGTAAACTGGTAATACCAGATATGGAGAGGAAACCCCATGCTTGATTCCCTGGAACCAATCAAGACCACCAGTCTGAAAGACATCTTTGTGAGCCGTCTCGAAAAATTGATAATCGCCGGAGAACTGGCAATTGGCCAGAAACTCCCATCGGAGAGGGACCTGGCACAGCAGCTCAATGTTAGCCGTCCCGTGGTGCACGAAGGCCTTGTGGAACTGGCTGCCAGGGGCCTGGTCACCCTGAGACCCCGTTCCGGCGCCGTAGTAAATGACTACCGAAAAGTAGGTTCCATCACACTTCTTTCCTCCCTGATTAACTACCACCAGGGCATGCTTGAGCCGAAACTTTTCAGCAGCCTCCTGGAGATGCGCATTCACCTTGAGACGGAATTCGCCCGCCTCGCGGCAATTAACCGAAGTACGGAACAGCTGGCAGAAATACAAAATCACCTGCAGAAAGAAACCGAAGCACTTCAGGATAGAAGTGACCATTTTCACATCACCGATCTCGATTTTGAGTTTCATCTCCTCATCTCACTTGCTACGGATAATATTATCTACCCAATGATTCTGAATTCATTCAGGCAGGTCTACACCAACCTTTCGGGACAGTTTTTCCGTGACAATTCAGTGGCAGAAAAAGTTTTCAATTTCCACCGGGAGATGGTCAGGGCAATTGAAAAAAAAGATTCAGAATCGGCAGGGGCGATTATGCAGGCAATGCTCGAACACGGAGAAAAACATCTGAGAAGTCTGATAAAATAAGACCAACAGGGAGGCAGCAATGACTTCATCCACTGCAGTAAAGACGGGAATTAAAGAACCTGGAAAACTTTCCCCGCGCATCAAGTGGCTCAGGGATTATTACTTTCAGGGGAACGAACGGACCTGGAACAATGAATTTACCGCCTGGACAACGGGAACCCCATGGGATGTTGTCTACAATGAGCTGACCTACTATATAGTACCGGAAACATATGCCCTGATGCAGACCCTCGCCTCGTCTTTTCTTCACGGGGCACGGGAAGTTCCCCTCACGGAGGATTTCTGGAACTGGAGCCTCGTGGAACGCCGTGCCTGGTTTTTGAAGGAAGTTATAATCAACCATGTCCCAAGGGAAATACTTCCGGGAGACCTCATTGCCGGTGCCCGCTTTAATGTCCAGACTTCCCTCTGCCTGAATAAAAAAGAAGCGAAACGGTGGAGAAAACTGGTCTACGGAAAGAATGGTGCCCGCGCCGCAATGAAAAGCTTCCACGACCACGGCTATGGCAACAGCGGTGCCACGAGCGGACACCTTGTTCCGGGACATGAACGTGTATTGAAACTTGGCTGGAAGGGTATTCACAGTGAACTGGTGCAGCACTTTAATGCTTTGAATAAGACTGAGAAAAAGGGCCCGAAGGGGGCCCAGCTTCGCGCCATGATGACCGCCGCCACAATGGCACGGGACCTCGCGGCAGAATATTCAGCACTGTGCGAAACAATGGCCTCCGTGGAATCTGATACCCAACGCCGCAGGGAACTGAAAGAAATGGCGGCGAACCTGAAACATGTTCCCTGGGAGCCCCCACGGAATTTCTGGGAAGCAGTACAGGCACTCTGGCTGAACCATATGCTCATCATGACGGATGAAAATTATCCCGGTCCCGGAATCAGTTTCGGCCGTCTCGACCAGTACCTTCTTCCCTATTATGAAGCGTCGATGAACCAGGGAATGGACCGCGACTTTGCAAAGGAAATACTGAAATGTTTCTGGGTCCATGCCAATACAGCCTATGATGCCATGATCCGAAACGGCAACCAGGGAATAACAGCCGGTTTCGGGCAACTTCTCACTCTTTCCGGTCTTGGCCCAGAAGGAAGGGATATGACCAATGATCTCACATATGTAATTCTGGAGGTCATCGATGAGATGAGTCCCATTCTGGAACCAAAACCGAATGTCCGCCTCCACAGGAACAGTCCCGATGAACTCCTTGACACCTGCATCGATATGATTGCCTCCAGCCAGGGGGCCCCCTTTCTCCTGAATTTCGACGAACGTTCCATGGCGGGAATGATGCTGGAGGCTGAGCGGGGAAACTGCCACGACCTGATACATAAAGAGAATGTCCATGACTATGCCCCTGTGGGATGTCTGGAAAATACCATGGTGGGAAATGACCGCTCCGGTACAGTTGACAATAACATAAATCTCCTGAAGGCTGTGGAGCTCGCCCTCACTGGTGGAAAGGACCTCCTCCCCTTCGTGGATCAAATGACGGGAAAAACAGAAAAAATAAAACAGGACGGTCCTGCAACGAAAAATGCCGCAGGGTTTATGAACTTCGATGAATTCTGGAATGCCTACAGGCGGCAGACAGAATATATCATCAGAAATTGTGCTGATACCTACGAGAGATCCGAATCCATTCGGGCTGAATTTTTTCAGACACCCTACCTTTCCTGTTTCATCGAGGGATGCGCGGATAAGGGCCTGGATGTAACGCAGGGAGGCGCCAGGCTAAGTTTCACCACCATGGAAGCGGTAACCTTTGCCACTACCGTTGATTCACTCCTGGCAATAAAATTTCTCGTTTTTGATAAAAAGGCCTGTACCATGGGGAAACTGATGGAGGCCCTGCGGGACAACTGGGAAGGACACGAAGTGCTTCAGGCAATTACAAAAAACCGTGCCCCTAAATACGGTCGTGATGATAACGAGGCCGACGCAATGGCCCTGCGGGTTATGGAGCTCTGGTGCAACGAAACCTGGAAACATAAGACAAAATCTACAAACCGCCAGTTCAGGCCCGGGATGCTCTCATGGAATTACTGGGCTGGAGACGGATTTATCATGGCAGCCAGTGCCGACGGACGTCCCCGGGGGCAGTTTCTATCCAATGCAATCTGCCCCTCAAACGGCGCTGATATTAACGGCCCGACAGCAAACACAAACTCCGTCGGCAAGGCCCTTGGGGGACGTACAGAGGAAGGCGACGGCCACTGGGAGGATTACATGAACCTGCTTCCCAATGGGGCAAGTCATACCATTACCTTTAATCCCTCGATACTGAAGGACCCGGAACACCGTGAAAAATTCCGCGCCTTTCTCCGGGGATATGCGGAAAACGGCGGAACAGCCCTGCAGATAAATATCCTCGATCCGGAAATGTTAATGGATGCCCAGAAGCACCCGCAGAACTACCGGCATCTGCTGGTGCGTATCACCGGTTACAATGCATATTTTACTTCCGTAGGAAGGGAGCTTCAGAACGAGGTTATCAAGCGGGTGAGTCATAATAAATTCTGAAAGCGCGAAAGAGTTTTCGCGCCTTCATAAAAAAATAATTATGAATAAAAATTATAATACAACAGGAACCGTACTCGAAATTGTCCGAATGTCCACGGAGGACGGCCCTGGAATTCGCACAACGGTATTCACAAAGGGCTGCTCCCTGAAGTGTTCCTGGTGCCACAATCCTGAGAGTATTTCCATGAAGCCCCAGGTACAGTGGATCGGCTCCAGGTGTATCGGATGCGACCACTGTCTCTCCCTCTGCCCCGATGACGCCCTCAGCCGCTCAATAAAGGGAATCGAAATCAACCGGAAACGCTGCAGCGGCTGCGGCACCTGTGCGGAAACCTGTCCCGCCACCGCCATGGAACTTCTCGGTACCAAATGGGAAAGCGGGGCACTGATTCAGGAACTGCTGAAGGACCGGGCATACTTCGAAAAATCCGGCGGAGGCGTAACCCTCTCCGGCGGAGAAGCGGCGCTGCAGATGAATTTTTCCCTTGAGCTACTGAAGGGATTGAAGGCCGCGGGCATTCATACCGCCCTCGATACCTGCGGACAGGTTCGCTGGGAGTCACTCGAGGCCCTGCTCCCCTACTGTGACCTTCTTCTCTATGACCTGAAGGAAATCGATCCCGGGCTGCATAAAAATTTTACCGGCGTTTCCAATGAACTGATTCTGGAAAATCTTCTCCGTGCTGCCGACTTCATGAAAAACCACATTCTTCCTTCTGCACTCTGGATCAGGACTCCCCTGGTCCCCGATGCTACTGCGAAAGATGAAAACATCAGGGATATAGCGAAATTTCTTAAAGATAATATTGAAGGAAGTTTTGAACGCTGGGAACTCTGCGCCTTCAATAATCTCTGCCGCGATAAATATCTCCGCCTCAGCCTCTCCTGGGAGTTTCATGAAACGGAGCTGATGACAAAGGATGACCTGGAACACCTGGCAGGGGTGGCACGTGAAAGCGGATTGAAAAAGGAAAAAGTAATCTGGACCGGTTCTGCCCGTCTGGAAGAAGATACATTAAGGGAAGTCAAAACCGGAGACAAACCGATACATTCACCGGGAACCTGTTAGGAAACGCGGAGGCAACAATGAACAGAAGAAATCATTTCACAAAGGAAGACATCGCAGCATTTGCTCCAGCCGAAAAGGTCGGCATTGTAGCTACAATAAATGACGATAACATTCCCCACCTCTCACTTCTTACCTCCATTATGGCCCACGGGGAAAATACAGTCACCATCGGAGAATTCTGCCGCGGCGTCAGCAAAACATATATGCAGAAAAAAAATAATATCTCCTTTGCATTGCTGACCATGGACAAACGTCTCTGGCGGGGACGTGCCCGCTGGACTGAACTGAAGCAGGAAGGCCCGGAATATGAGATCTATAATCAACAGCCCATGTTCCGCTACAACACCTATTTCGGCATTAACACGGTACATTACCTCGACCTGCTGGAAATTGAAGGCCCGGAGTCACTCCCAATTTGGAAAATAATAACATCCGCCATTAAAACAAAACTGGCAAAGGGGGGGGCATCAACAGCCCCTGAGGAACAGGTAATGAAGGACTTCGCCGTCAATCTGTTTAATAAACTCGATTCACTGAAATTTCTCTCATGGATGGGAGATGAGGGCTTTCCCGTCATAATACCGATTATTCAATGCCAGGCATCCGATACGGGGCGCCTCTTTTTCCATCCGGGGCCATATGGGGAAGAGCTTAACAGAATTGCGGATGGGAGCGAGGTAACAGTATTCGGACTCACAATGCAGATGGAAGATGTACTGGTAAGGGGAACCTACCGTGCGCCGAAACGGTACCGTGGCATCAGAGGAGCCGCAGTGGATATCTCATGGGTATACAATTCCATGCCCCCGAATCACGGGCAGATATATCCCAAAGTACCCCTTGAGACTGTCACTGAATTTTAAATGGATATGTGCCTGAATATTGAGGCATTAATCGAGAATCAATTGAAAATTATTCCCTGAAAATTTTTTACAATTCCCCTTCAGGCGGCCCCCCCCCCAGGGGGCCTCGCACCACCTCTTCGGTTTATTCCAATACTTAAAATCTCGCGAAGGGATAAATACTTATCAGAATTACCCTTTTTTTGAAAATAGCAGATATTTCATTGTAGTGAAATATTTGCTATTTTTTTAAACATCTGCTTGCAGACATATCATTTTATTGTTACAAAGTACCATGTTCTGGTTCAAACTAATACTTTATTATCAATACCTTACCTACATTTTTTGGGAAAACGGGAGAAATAGCCATGAAAAATTATTCAATTATCATCACCCTCTTAATATTCTTTACGGGATGTTTTGCCTCACTGCCTCCAAAAGTAAACGAAGTCTACCTTAACGATAAGAACGAAAAGGATGCAGCGAAACTTGAAACCATTGAAAAGGAAATCATCGAAATAACAAATGCAAAAGAAAGCCTGGTGAAATCACTGAAAATCAATCAACAAAATATCAGAATTGCCCAAAAAGAAAGAAACAGACTTGCCGCTGTTGAGGAATTATTGAAAGAAAAGCAAAAGCTTTTTATCCTTCAGGAAAATGCCGGGGGCCAGCAGGAAACAAAGCAAAAAATAACTGAAACAAAAAAAGAAAATGCCGCCACAAACAGAAAAATTGAATACCTGAAGGCCAAAGAGGATAACCTTGAAAAAAATATTAATGTGAAGGAAGCGGAACTGGCAACAAAAGTAGCAGAGCAGTACCTCCTTCAGGCAAAAATTGCCCGTGCGAATCAGGAAAAAATGCTCAGCGATGCAGATGACAAAAAAGAGAAGAAGGATCTGATTAAAATTGAAGACTACCAGAAGTACTATGATGACCAGAAAAGCAGTCTTGAGGGAAGCCAGAAAAAACTGGTTGAATCAGATAAACGACTGGAACAGGCAGAAAAGCAACTGCAGACACCTGCTGCCGAAAAATAATCTGTTCAATACTCGAGGAGTAAAATTATGTATGAGATAAATATTAAACGGCTTTCATTTTCGGCAACCGCCCTGTTTTTGCTGCTTACCCTGCCCCTTACGGCGGGTCTCTTCGGTCCGTCGAAGTATGAAAAGTGCATGAATGACAAGGTGGCCACAAATCTCAAACTGAAATACTGCTACAAGGACAAGTTCAATACTGAAAATGAACTGGCCTCTCTCAAAAAACAGTACCGCAATGAGGCGGCAAACATGAAAAACCTCATAGCCGAACTGGAAAACCAGGTGGACGAACTGAACAAAAAGCTCCAGTTGAGCGAAAATCAGCGTAGTGAAGAAAAAAGACTCTACACAGCAAGAATCGAAGAAATGGAAAAGACTATCGCGATATTAAAAAACCGCAGCAGTCAAAAAGAGCAGAATCTTCTGAACAAACTGGAGACGATGGAAAAACGCTACGAGAAAGACCTTCAGCTTAAAATAACGGAACTCCAGGAAGCCAGGGAAAAATACCTGCGCGAGATAGGCGAATTAAAAAAAGAATACAGCGTAGAAATAGCCAAACTCCAGGCCATTATTGACAATCTCAATGAAGAATTATCAACGCTGAAAAAACTGACCCAGAAACAGAAGGATGAACTCGACCGACTTGCCGCTCAGGAAAAGGAACTTGAAAAGCAGCTGCAGAGGGAAATAAAAGACGGAGAAATCCGGCTTAAAAAATTTCATAACAAGCTGATAATCAACATTGACAACAGAATTTCCTTCGATTCCGGATCGGCCAGGTTGAAAAAGGATATTTTCCCCGCACTCATGAAAATTGGCAAAATACTCGACAGTTATCCTGAGAATCAAATTGTTATTGAGGGACATACTGATACCGACCGAGTGATCGGCAGAAAATTCGAAGATAACTGGCAGCTGTCAACGGAAAGGGCTCTCTCCGTATTGAGGTACATTCTTAAAAATAAAAACCTCGACAGGTCACGGTTCTCCGCTGCGGGCTACGGGGAGTTCAATCCCATAGTGCCAAATAATACCGGCATCAATAAAGCCCTGAACAGAAGGGTTGATATTGTGGTTATTCCGCGCATCACCACGAAATAAAAACTTCAGAAGCATTCACGTTCTCTGACACTCATTTGCATGTTTGCAATTAAGTGTCAGAGACAATCCCCTCCTGATTTTCTGCGATACCTTAAAGATATCAATATCATAACTTAATTAAAAGGTTCATCCTTTCACATTTCAAACTTCAGCATATTCCAGCCAGCCAGGCCGGCATTACCCGGTTTTTACGTTGACAGAACAGCTATTCAAAGTCAGTATATCAGCAAAAGGACTTATTTTCTTTATATATGGACTATTTATTAAAGATTTTAATTTCCCCGGGCAATGAGATTCTCATTTTATCTTTGCTGATCATCCTGGGACTCATATTCTCAAAAATTGCGGTATGGCTGCGATTCCCCCAGATTACCGGTTATATCGTTGCGGGGATCGTCATCGGCAATCCCGTACTTCACCTGATATCTCCCAGAAATTTCCAAAGCCTGCACAATATAAATCTGGTAGCCCTCGGCCTCATGTCAATTACCATCGGGGCTCACCTTAATTTTAACAAGCTGCAAAATTCAGGTAAAAGGGTTGCCGGGGTTCTCATCGGCGAAACCATCCTCTCCTTTACTTTTGTTTACTTTTCTCTCTCACTTTTTGCTGACAAGGATAATCTCATAGCCCTGCTCATTGCCTCAATATCAATAGCAACAGCTCCCGCAGCAACAGTAGCCATCGTGAAGGAATCACGTGCCAAGGGCCTCGTGGTAAACACACTGATGCCTGTGGTGGCGATCAACAATGTTCTCTGTATTGTCGTATTCGGTATAATTGCCGATGTCATCAGCCTGAACGGAAGCGGGACCGCCTCAATCACTGGTCTGTTATCCCTGTTTGGGAAAGAAATCGGTATCGCCATAGTCATTGGCGTCACCGGAGGATACCTTCTGAAATTCTTTTCAGAAAAAAATATAGACTCCGGGGGACAGGTCCTCACTCTGGTTTTTCTAACCGTCCTTGCCGCCACCGGTCTTTCCCAGGTACTTTCAATAAACTCGATGCTCCCCTGTATGGTAATAGGCATTGTCATTACCAATACCAGCCGGTATCGTGGAGTAATTCTTTCCATCTTTGAAGAAATTGAATATCTCATACTGATTATTTTCTTCGCCCTCGCTGGAGCCCACATTGATGTAAACAGTCTCGGCGCTGCCGGTTTTGTCGGTATAATCTATTTTATTGCGCGTGCAGCAGGTAAAATGGCTGGAGGTACCATCGGAGCATATCTTGCGGGGGCTCCGGAACGTGTGTATAAAAATATTGGAACAACCCTGCTCCCCCAGGCTGGTGTAGCCATTGGCCTTATAATACTTGCAGGGGGAATGAAAGCCCTTGAAGATGAAATTGATTTCATTACGACCCTGGTACTGGCAGTGGTGGCACTGAATGAAATAATCGGCCCCCCCTTTGCAAAAGCCGGCCTGGTGAAAAGCGGAGATGCAGGACAGGACCGCCCCAAATTGATTGAGTTTCTTTTGGAAGATTATATCAAACCAAACCTGAAGGCTGCAACCAAAGACGAAGCAATAAAAGAAATTATTGATTTCTTCATAAAGTCTCACAGCGGTTCCAAAGAACAGAATGACCAGATACTATCTTCAGTCATGTCCCGTGAAGCGGAAGGCTCTACGGGGATAGGACATGGTGTGGCAATTCCCCATGGAGTGGTAGATGAAGGCCCCATTATCTGGGGGGCTCTCGGCCTTTCAAGGCAGGGAATTGATTTTGATTCAATTGACGGGGAACCGGTCCACCTGATAGTGCTTATTGTCACCCCCAAAAACCATAAAGCGGATATGCATCTTGCGGTTCTCAGCGAAATATCAAAAATTCTTTCTGATGATCCGACTCTAAAGAGAGTTTTTGCTGCAGAAACCGCAGCTGAAATCTGTGAAATACTCAGCGAAAAGGAAAATAAAAATTTCAATTATTTTCTCGATTGATTAACCATTTACAGCTATTGGTTTTTTGTGCCGGAGAAACCCTGATAAAAAATAAAAAAGGAATTATTTATGGCTGAAGAAAAAACAGAAGAATACAACAGAAATGAGATATCTCGACAGGTTAAAGAAATATTATCAAGTGATAATATTTCAGCGGCAATTAATGCTTTTAAAACTGACAGCAGTGAAAAAGAGACCGCCCTGGAATTTGCCAAATCATACTACCAGTTTATAAAGGATGTTGCAGAGAATGATTTGAAAAAAAAATTAACCAGAAGAAGTATTGAGATAAAAGACCTGGTTGCAAATATAAATGCTATGCTGAAGGACCGTGATCCTGATATTTTCAGAATTATGGTACAGACCTCACCGGAGCATTATACATTTATTCAGAATAAATCTGACAGCAAAAAAGCAGACGACTAACCAGGGTAATAAAAAAATATTTAGACAAAGATTATCTCATTCACTTATTCAATTCTTTAACTTCAACCAGAACAATTTCATCGAAAGGCTTAAGACTTTCCTTTTTTTCAACAACCTTTGCCC
The DNA here is from genome assembly GCA_942491575.1 of uncultured Spirochaetota bacterium. Classification (GTDB taxonomy): domain Bacteria; phylum Spirochaetota; class UBA4802; order UBA4802; family UBA5550; genus CAZHNW01. The sequence continues at coordinate 1,792,090 of CALOBT010000031.1, read as the reverse complement.
GGGGAGCATTATCAAGAGAGGTAAATTCAATAGTAGCGATATATTTCTGTTCCTTGCCCCGTATCACCGTTGCAGATGTGCCAACTTTTACACTCTTAATATCAGTAAGTTGAGTGAGAATACTTTTTTCGTTTCTGGCATCTATAATAATACCCTGCGCAACCTTTGATCCCTCGAGATGTTTCTGTATCGCATGGTGGTAAGCATCAACCAGGGAGAATAAACTTCCCCATAATACCTCGTATTCACCGATAATTTTTTTATTGAGAGAATCAATGGCCCTTATCGATGGTGCTACTGAATTAATATTCGGTATACTTTTTAAACGTTCTATCAGTAAAAAATCTTTTTCAATGTCACTGTGCAGTTTATTAAAACGTTCAGGAGCAAAGCCTGTTTTTTCTTTCAGCATCTCATGATATTTTTTCAAAGTCGGCATTTGTACACTGGCATCTGCATTATCAGAAAGGATGCTTTTTAGCTGTGGAGACCTGAATATAGGATTATATTTCAGTATCTGATAACGAATATAGCTGTCATGATACTTCTGCATATCAAACATGCCGCTTTTACGCGATTCTCTGAGGTTTTTCATTTTAAGAGAATTAAGTTTATCTTCATTGGTGACAAGACCCTGCTTCTTTTTCTCCTCGATGAGAGCACGTTCCTTTCTCATCTGACTTTCGAGGGCGTAGAGGGCTCTGCGCTCTTTTGCAATCCTGCCTCGAAAACGGGCCTTCGTCCACCTCATTTTGCGGCCTTCCGCGTCCCTTATCTCCTTGAGCTTCGTGTCTCTCTCCCCCTGGGGAAGATTGTTACCGATAACGTCAAGTTCATTGCTGAGAGAGTTTTTCCGGATATCAAGAATTTCATTTAGCATTTCAATTCTTAATGATTGAATTTTCATGCTGATCATCTCGATTCGATTCTCATAAAAACGGGTAGACTGAAGAACCTCTTTCAAACGTAAATCTTCGAACTCCTTGATATCAAGGGGTACATCCCGATCCTTCCTGCTGACAAAATCAGTAAATAGATATGCAAAACCGAGAATAGCCGAAATAAAAATAATAATAAAAAAATAAAGTTTATAGTTTTTATTCTTTTTCGTTTTACTAAATTCATCTTCGAGAGAGTATACTTCGACGTGCCCGTCGACATCCCTGATTTCTTCGGGAAGGAAGGTTGAACCCACCATATTTTTCTGATTATTTATTTTGACGTCATCTCCCATATGCCTTTCCACTGTGTCGGAGGTTTACCCTGTGTCCGCTCCCTGAATTCTTCAGCAGGGGGAAGTTTACAATTCTTAAAACTTTCACTGGCCAGTTTCCAGTCACCGGAGTAAAATAATTTCAATCCGGATTCATAATAGGCAATCTGTTTTTCCATTCGGGCATCAATATTTTTCTCATGAATGGGCCAGTAAATCTTCATTCCCCTGGTTTTCCCCTTAACCATAACCGTATCTATTTCAAAAAATAAATATCCGTGGTCTTCTACATTATCTTCTATATCATTTTTAACATACTCTGAGCATATTACAGGAACCTTGTATACCCTCGTAAGCCCCTCCAGGCGCGACGCGGAATTGACATTATCTCCGATAACGGTACTGGTCATCTGTACATAGGATCCGAGTGTCCCGTAAAAGACCTCGCCCCCGTCAATACCGACTCCGATCTCAAGAAGAACCGCCTTATAGACCTTTGCCTCCGCCCTGGTGAGACCTCCCTTCTTGCTCTGCAGATCATCCTTGATTTCTTTCATTTGCTTTCGAAGAATTCTCGTCACTTCGTGAAGTTTATAGCCCGCCATAACCGCGTTATATGATTTATTTCCCGTTGATTCTTCAAGGGCGCCGAATACCGCAAGTATCGCATCACCGATTATTGAACCGATAACACCGTCAAGTTTTACTATTTCGCGTATTGCCCGGTCGTAATGAAGGTTGAGAAGCTTTATAATATCAGTTCCCAGAGTCTCCGTAATAAATGTAAAACTTTTTATGTCTGAAAAAAGAATCGTCAGGTCTTCTTTTTTGCCTTCAAGCTTAACCTGATGATCCTGATAAGCCTTCTGAACCACGTCCTTCGTGGCAAATTTCTGAAATATCGAAACAAGATTACCAACAGTATTTGAGAGGGAATTAAATGCAGTTCCCAGATATGTTATATCATCGTTGGTTGCACCCCCCAGGGGAATAATGCTTAATTGCTGGTCTTTAATCATATCCATTATCGCTGTAGACATGATATTGATATACCTCAGGAGGAAACGAAGGATACGGTTCCCCACAAACGCAACAATCATGGTGATAATGCAGATTATAATACCGACGACTAGAAATATCCGCCGTGAAGGGGCCCTGAATTCGTTGAGTTCTTCTGCCCTGACGATGAAGGCATTCCACTTGTCACTGTACTTGTACATGCCGAAATATTTTTCACCATTAAAAGTAAAGTTTGCCTGACCTTCATCGTTATTACTGTCAAGCAGGGAGGTCCATATTTTCAACGCATCCGTATCGGGGAAGGAAGAAATCTTACTGACATTTGAAGACTGAAAAAGAACACCCCCATCCGTTTTAATGCCAATAATAATACCCTTACTGCTTTTAAGGGAGTGCCGGCCCCGCTTTTCAATACTTTCGACGGACCCCTCGAGGTTGTTGTCAAACTTGTAAATTTCGAACTGGTTGTTGCAATACTGGTAAATATTTTTTAGATCCTTTGTAAGAAGTTCATTGAGAAGTTTAAAATGCTCACTTCTATTATAAACCAGGTTGATATAGTTGGTGGTAAAATTGGATATTAGTATAAAGAGGGTGAAGGCCATGACTATTTTAATCGTCACGGGGACAACGCGGGTATTATTTATTTTTTTGCCAAGCATGGTCCCATGGTATAACAGGATAGCCAATGATGTCAATAGCCGGTTTAAAAATTTTTAATAATAAATTTTTATTTCAATCGATATTACTTCCGACACCTGCAACTGTTCCCTTTTAATTATTTTTACAGGCAATCATTACTATGAAGGATATAAAAAAACCTCCCGGGCAAAATACCGGCATTACGAAATGTATTTAAACTTCCCCCGTGAAAATCATAATTTAATAATCAAAAATGTTTTTATGTTTACACATTTCATCTTTACTGGCAAAAAACATTTAACATACCAGATAAATTTCGTAATCAGACGAAAACCTTCGTCCCGTGTGAAGTAATATAATCACCGGAGAAAATAAAAATCAGGGGAACAATAAACCTGGCCGCAGCCAAAATCATTCAAGCCTCCGGGGAATACCCCAGCTGCTGTGAAATCATTCTGCATGTATAGAGGAGACCGTTTTCCATTTCTTCCCTCCGGGCCTTAATATTATCGGCGTTACCTGTCAGGGCGATGGCGGCAAAAACCTGCCCGTCATAGTTATAAATGGGCCCGCCAATACCCGCCAGCCCCACGACATTCTCTTCGTTGTCATAACTGACCCCCTTCTCCCTTACCTCATCCAGTTCCTTTAAGAAAGCATCACGATCGGTATTGGAATTTGCCGTCATTGGCGTAAAGGAATAATCCTTCAGCAGCTCATTACGGTGTTCTTCATTCAGACTGGCATATATTATCTTACCTATTGAGGTGGTGTGAGCCGGAATAACCGAGCCTGCCTGGGGCATAGCCATAAATTTATTCTCAGGCTCAATTCTCAGAAGCACCACTATGTGATTGCCAACAAGCATTCCCAGGTTGACGGGTTCCCTAAACTGGAAACAGAGGCGTTCCATCCAGACACGGGCTATGTTGACCAGGTCCATATTCGTGGCATACTTCATTCCCAGCTGAAACAGCATCGGCCCAAGGCGATATTTCGAAGTTACCGGATCCCTTTCCAGAAAATTCATATCGAGAAGGGTGAGTACAATACCCTGAACCGTAGTCTTCGGCAGCCCCAGCTGCCTGGAGAATTCCGTAATACCGATGGGCTTTTTTTCATTTATGAATAGCGATAATATTTCCCCGGCACGCTGAACCGATTGAATACGGCGCTTTCCGGAACCAGTATCTTTTTCTATTTCTTTATTGCTCATAAATTTTTGTTTTCCTTAATAAAAATCTATATTATTATCAATCACATCTAATTAACGCCTTCACATGGAAAGTATTATGAAACGTATACTGAAAATTTTCGCTGTTACTGCAATCCTTTTATTTACTTCCTTTACCGTAATCTATTTTAAATTCCCAGGGACCATCATTGGTGCCAGCATCAAAATGGCACGGATGGCTGCAGATGTCAGCGCCAGTTCAATCATCGTTGGAGATCATACATGGCCCTACCTGGACGGGGGCGAAGGAGAGGCTATCATATTTCTCCACGGCTTCGGTATGCACAAGGACCTTATGGTCCCCGTTGCCAGGGGATTCAGCAAGCGCTTCCGGGTCATCATCCCGGACCTCCCCGCCTTTGGGAAAAACAAAGAAGTTCCCGGTAAAGATTACTCTGTCAAATCACAATCACAGCGGCTTCACCGGTTTATATCCACCCTGAAACTAAAAAAGTTTCACCTTGTGGGCCTCTCCATGGGGGGCGGCATCGCATCATTCTACACGACGGAACACCCTGACATGGTCAAAAGCCTCACCATTATTGGCGCCCTGGGCACAAATCCCGGCAATAATTCCGCTGCCTTTGAGGACTATAGAAAGGACAACAGTAAAACACTATGCATCAAATCACTGGAAGATATGGACCGCGTCTTCAAACTCGCCTATAAATATCCCCCTGAGATGCCGGAGCACTTCAAGGAATACCTTATTCCTGTTTTTTCCCGTTATCACCAGTCACATACCAGAATATTGAAAAAACTTATTAAAGATGATCTCTCCATCATGGAACCGCGCCTTCGTATGATAAAGGCACCAACCCTGCTGATCTGGGGCAAGGAAGACCGCATTGTTCCGGTAGAGTGCGCCGAAATCTTCCGCCGGGGCATTAAAAACAGCCGCCTGGTTATTCTCGATGACTGCGGTCATGTCACCTTTGTTGATAAACCGGAAAAAACCATTTCCGCCATCGATAAATTTCTCATACAATTATAGTCGCACATGGATATGAATTTTCCTTTGAAGGTGCGAAGGCACTTTTGCCCCTCCAAAGGAAATTCGCACCTTCACATTATTGAAAATCCCTTTCCCATTAAATTAATCTGTTGACAAAAATAAAATAATGGTTCCATATGCAGTATAGTGTTCGATTATAACGTACATGTCAACACCTTTTTCATGCATACTATTATCTAAATATAGAAATTTACAGTATAAAAAACAAAAATTAAGGGGGACAGTATGAACGGACAAAAACCCTGGCTCAATTATTACGGGGAAGTTCCAAAAACCATCGATTATCCTCGATGCACAATGTATGAGGCAATCAGGATTTCGGCGGGAAAAAAACCGGAAGCAATCGCCTATGATTTCATGGGTTATACTTCCACATATGCAAACTTTGTAAAGGAGATCGAACAGGTGGCAGATGCCCTTGCAGATCTTGGCCTCAAAAAGGGAGAACGGGTTACCATTTCCATGCCGACGACCCCCCAGGGTATCATCTGTTTCTATGCAGTGAACCGCCTCGGAGCCGTTGCCAGCATGATCCATCCCCTCTCTACAGAGGAAGAAATTGAATTTTACATAAACGTCAGCGACAGCCGTTTTGCCCTTACAATTGACGCCTTCTACAGTAAGTTTAAAGATATGCCGGCTAAGACCGGTCTCGAAAAAATTATACTCACCAAAATTCCCGACTATCTTCCTTCAATAAAGGGCTTTGCATTTAACCTGACTAAAGGAAGAAAGATTCCGAAGGTCCCGGCAGATCCAAACGTGGTCTGGTGGAAGGACATACTGGCAGCGACACACCCTGAGGCCCCTGCCTCCGGTATGGGTCCCGATGACATGGCGGTAATCCTCTACAGCGGTGGAACCACGGGTAAACCGAAGGGAATCATGCTCTCAAACTTTAATTTTATCTCCGAGGGAATGATGTGCGCCGCCTGGGGCAACCTTGATGACAACGATGCGATCCTCGCCATTCTCCCGATTTTCCACGGCTTCGGCCTCGGTGTCTGTGTCAATGCCGCCTTTATGGGTGGCGGCAAGTCGATACTTGTGCCGACATTCACTCCTGAAGATGTGGCGAAACTTATCAAGAAAAAACGGCCCACATTTGTCATCGGTGTACCGACACTTTTTGAGGCCCTGAATAAAAATCCCCTTTTTAACAAGACAGACCTCTCATGCCTGAAGGCCTCCTTCAGCGGCGCCGACACCCTCCCAAGGGTAGTAAAGGAACGTTTTGAGTCTATTGTCGAGCGGCAGGGGGGCAATGTTAAACTCCTTGAAGGGTACGGTCTTACAGAGGCGGTAACCGCCATCATGGCAACACCCGTTCAGGAGTATCGTGAAGGAAGTATAGGGATTCCCTTCCCCGATATGGATATGAAAATCGTAAAAACAGGAACCATTGAAGAGGCTTCTGTAGAAGAGGAAGGTGAAATCTGTGTCAACGGCCCCGCAGTCATGCTGGGATACCTGAATCAGCCTGAGGAGACCGATGCTGTCCTTAAAAAACATGATGACGGAAAAACCTGGCTCCATACAGGGGATATAGGTGTCATGGACGCGGACGGTTTCTTTTATTTCAAGCTGCGCCAGAAGAGGATGATTAAATCATCCGGGATGAATGTCTATCCCGCCCAGGTTGAAGAGGTAGTCTATCAGCACCCTGACGTAGATGAAGCATGTGTTATCGGTGTTCCCGACATCGAACAGGTTGAACGCGTAAAGGCCTTCGTGGTGTTGAAGAATAAATCACTGGAAAGTGAAGAAAAAGCACGGGAAATAATCGAGCACTGCCGTAAAAGCCTGATCAAGTGGAGTTGCCCACGGGAAGTCAGCTTCACGGACGAACTTCCCAAAACACTTGTAGGGAAGGTTGCCTTCAAAGAACTGGAGGAACAGGAGATTGAACGTCTTCGCACTGCAGGTGAATATGTAGGGGACCGATAAAAAAATAACGATATCGGCTAACGCCGTGCCGGTACAATACATTAACAGGCTCCGGGGTGTTAACTTCCCGCAGGGGAAATTTTAACCCCCGGAGGTATCAATTTCCAGGAGGGAAACAGAACAGTATGAATTTATACAGCAGATTTCATAAAATAGCCGATGATCCCCATGGTTATGCAAAATCATGGAAGGAAAAAACCGGTGGCAAGGTGGTGGGTCACTTCTGCACCTATACCCCGGAAGAATTTGTCGCGGCTGCGGGGGCGCTCCCCTTTCGGCTTTTCGGCACAACAGACGACATATCACTTGCGGATGCACATATACAGGCCTATGCCTGTTCCCTGGTACGGGGGGGACTGGAAGATGCCCTGAAGGGAAACCTTGATTTTCTTGACGGAACGGTTTTTCCCCACACCTGCGATTCAATTCAACGTCTCTCGGATATATGGCGCCTCAATACGGATTTCAAAAATCACTTTGATGTAATCCTCCCGGTGCAGATTCACACAGCCAGCTCACAGGAATACTTTATCGATGTACTTCACAAGTTCAGGCGTGAGCTGCAGGAAAAAATGCAAATTACCATCAGCGATGATGACCTTAATAAAACAATTATTCTCTACAATGAAGTCAGGGAGAGCCTGCAAAAGCTTTACTCCCTGCGGAGTAAATATCCCGCCCTTATTTCCGGGCGAGACATGAACGCCGTGGTAAAGGCGGCAATGGTAATGGACAAAGCTGAGTTTTTGAAGGAAGTCAAAACCCTCCTTACTGAACTCGAAGGTACAAAGATGGAATCCGGCAACAGCCAGAAACGGGTAATCCTCACCGGGGGTATATGCAACAATCCCAACATCCACGGTCTCCTTGACGAACTGGGAGCAACCGTAGTATGGGATGACCTCTGTACCGGAAGCCGATACTTTGAGGGTACCATCTCCACTGACGGTGACCCCGTAGAATCCATCGGAAAACGTTACATGGAACGTGACCTCTGTCCGGCAAAACACCGTGGAAATACTTCCAGGGGGGAAGGCCTTCTGAAAATAGTGAAGGAGCATGAAGCATCCGGCGTCATCTTCATGTTTCTTAAATTCTGTGATCCACAGGGATTCGATTACCCCTACATGAAAGAATACCTGAGCAACGAAAATATTCCAAGTATGCTTCTCGAAATCGAGGAACAGCTCCCCGCTGAGGGGCAGCTGAAAACACGCTTCGAGACTTTCATCGACATGCTGTAAGGGAGGAAAATAATGAACGAAGCAGCCAATACAAAAGAAAAGAAACCCCTTGATCCCGAAGTGGAGAAAAGAAAAATAAAGTCTGTCAAAAAAATGAAAAAAATCATGACGGATTATTACATCGAGGCAAAAACAGCATCACAGAACGGTAAGCTGGTTGCATGGATTACCAGCGGTGGTCCCGTAGAGCCCCTTATCGCCTTTGATGTTATTCCCGTATACCCTGAAAATCACGGCGCCATGATCGGGGCCTCAAAAATGGGTGTCGACCTCTGCGAAAAAGCCGAGGAGATGGGATATGCCCGTGATCTCTGCAGCTATGCAAGGGCAGACATTGCCTGTGCAACTGTAAATGGGGGCCCCATTGGTGGTCTTCCGAAACCTGATTTTCTCGTCTGCTGCAACAATATCTGCGGCACAGTATTAAAATGGTACGAGGTAATGGCACGATATTTCAATGTGCCTCTTTTCATTTATGATACACCATTTATTCATACTGATTTTTCAGACGAGGCAAAAAAATATCTTCGTGCCCAGCTGGACGACTATATAAAATTTCTGGAGGAGGTTACCGGCAAAAAATTCGATGATGAGAAAATGAAGGAAGTCGGAAAACTCTCTCTCAAGTCACAACGCCTCTGGCAGGAAGTTCTCGATACTACGATGAACAAACCGGCACCGATGACAGCATTTGACGCCTTTTTTCACCTTGCCCTTATTGTTACCCTCAGGGGAACAGAAACGGTGGTTGAATATTATACAGAGCTGAAAGAAGAAATGCTTCAGCGGGTCAAAGACGGCGTTTCAATGGTCCCCAATGAAAAGTACCGCCTCATCTGGGACAACCTTCCCGTCTGGTACCGCACAAAATGGCTTTCGGACAAGCTGGCGTCACATAACGCAGCTCTGGTTTCGGATACATACACATCAGCGTGGAGCGGTGTCATGCATCTGGTTGATGAGGATGATTTTCTCAATACTATTGGTCTCGCCTACTCTCATGCCTATATCAACATCTCCATCGATATGATGTTCGACAAGGTAAAGGAGATGATCGAAAAGTACGATGCAGACGGGCTGGTAATGCACAGCAACCGGAGCTGTAAGCCCTATTCACTGGGCCAGTACGACCTCCAGAAAATGATACTGAAGGAACTCGATATACCAACGCTGATAATTGAGGCTGACATGGTGGATGAACGGAACTTCAGCGAAAGCCAGATCGAAACAAGAATAGATGCCTTCATGGAAATTCTCAAACAGAAAAAGGGTTAACATTATGACCCGTTGAAATATCCAGAGGATATTTCAACGGGTCATAATAATATCATAATGGGAGAACTTAAAATGAGTAATCTTAACTACAATTTCGAAGGAAAAGTATTTCTCGTAACCGGGGGCAGCCGTGGTATAGGACTGGAAATAGCCCGAACCCTGCTTAAATCTGGTGCGAAGGTGGCAATATGCGGTAGAAAACAGGAAAATCTTGACAACGCAGCAAAGGAACTTAACGGCGGAGAAAACCTCCAGACAGTACAGGCCCATGTCGCAAAAGAGGATGAAGTGAGCCGTCTCTTTGATGAAGTAATGGCAAAATTTTCACGCATAGATGTCCTGATCAATAATGTCGGCATGAACCTCTTCACACCCTCAGTGGCGGAAACAGAACCCGCAATGTGGCAGAAGATTATTGATTCCAACCTTAACGGTACTTTCATGGTTTCCAGAAAGGCGGCACTGATCATGAGAGAACAGAAGCAGGGCAAAATTATCAGCATTTCGTCAATAGCCGGACGCAGGGCTTCAGCCGGAATGGGTGTATATGGCATTGCCAAGGCGGGAATCGAGATGATGACGAAGGTTCTTGCCTCCGAACTGGCACTTTTCAATATACAGGTAAATGCCGTGGCCCCCGCCATGATCAGAACGGATTTCAGCAAACCCTTCTGGTCAAACGACGATATCCAAAATGAAGTATTAAAGGGCATCCCAGCAGGCCGTATTGGAGAACCGGAAGATGTGGTGCACCCCACCCTTTTCCTTGCCAGTGATGAATCCGCTTATATAACAGGACAGACCATCTGCATTGATGGTGGAGCAACAGTTCGGTAATATTTCACTGGCTTATTTCACGAAATAAAAAAACCCCAAAGCCGGGGTTTTTTTATTATCCTGTAATCAAAATAAATTAATTATAAGAAGCAGAAAAAGCCAGTCCTGTATAATAATTATAAATTTTGTTATCTACGCCTTTATCTTTCATCGATGAAAACTGTCCAATAAGTGCCAGACCGAGCCCCCAGTTTTTAGAAACCCACCATTCTTTGCCTACAGCGATCTGCCCACCAAGGCCGTATTCTGAATTACCACTGTTGCCACTGATTTCCAGAGTCGCACGACTTGCGGAAATTGATGCGGAAAAATAGATATTTGAAGGCATGATATAGTAGGAGAATCCCCCTCCAACACCCAGAACAGATACTGACGTATCACTTGTTGATCCAGAGGCACCGCCCAGTTTCACATCAGGGTCTGTCATAAGAAAATGATTTAATTCAGCAAAAAGAATAAAATTCCCTGCAACAACACCGCCAATTTGAAATGCGAAACTTCCCCCAAATCCTGAGAATTCCATATCATCGCTGCCAGACCAGTTCTGATATGTTAAATTTTGATACCCGGCGCCCAGTTGAAATTTTAAATAAAACCCGTCATGCTGATGAAAACCGATTTCTTCCTTTTCCTGTGCAAATAAGATGCCAGTTCCAATAAGCAAAAATAATAAAGCAATAATAAGAGAAAATGATCTTTTCAAAGCAACCTCCAAAATTATACATAATTCATTAAAAAGGTTCAAATATAGCGCCTCACGTCAAGCTTTTATATTTAAATTTCCAATTTTTTATGATTAATTGAAGTCAATGTATACATCTTTAAAGAGCCTGCATAACCTATATCTCCAGCACTCCGTTATTCTCGATACGGTTTCTCCCCTTCTCCTTTGCCCGGTACAGGGCCTTGTCTGCATGATAAATGAAGGTCTCCTTCAACTCACTGAAAAACTTCTTACGTTCGACGGGATTAAGGTTAAGGGACATTTCAAAGGTAGGTGATGGCAGGGAGCCATCGAGGGAGGCGATACCAATAGAAACTGTCAGGTTGATATTTTCTGCAAAGTCAAAATCATCAATTTTTCCGCGAATCCGATCGGCTATCTTTTCTGCAACATAGTTATCCGTTTCCGGAAGAATTACAGCGAACTCTTCCCCCCCGTAGCGGGCAACCAGGTCTATGGCGCGAACTTCCTCTTCGATTATAGCGGCTACCTCTTTCAGGATAACATCTCCGACCTGGTGCCCATAATTATCATTGACAGATTTAAAAAAATCAATGTCAATCATGAGCAGAGACAATGTCCGTTTCATCCGAATACATCTGATGATTTCCCCTACAATACGCTGGTTAAAAAAACGGATAATATACAGGTTTGTCAACTCGTCAGTAATGGCGAGCTCGTATAGCCTTGCATTATCAACGGCAATGATTGCCTGGTTGGCAAGAGTTTCCAGAAGTTCAACATCGCGGGAAGTGTAAATCTCCCCGGATTCTTTATCGCCGAGACACATTATTCCACGCAGCGTTCCCTTGTAGGCCATGGGGACAACAAGAACGGAACCGGTATCGACAAAAAGAGATGTATACTCTTCAACATCGATATCCTCAGTTCCCTCTGAAAGCTCCTCAAGATAGATGGGACGGTTCGCCAGCATGATTATTTTAATAGTGGGATCCGAGGCATTATATTCGAGGTCGCACCCCTGGAAATTTCTATTTTTAGTGACCATTTTAAAACAATCAGTGTCATGCTGATAGAGAAAAAGAGAAAAACTGGATGCCTTCATGACGTTGACAATTGAATCACGAATCAGCTCCAGGAGTTTATCAAAATCGAGAACCGTAACGAGCTGACTGCTGATATCCTTTAATGTCTTCTGGTAGTCATACCTGTGCCTGAAAATAACCCTGTCTGAAAGTCGATGCAGGAATTGATAGGAGGGATTAAAAATTATTATTAAAAATATCCCTGCAAATATTACAGGTGCCATATTTTCCCTGTTGGTAAACATACTGATAAAGCTGATAAAGGCAATCATCCATAGGGCAAGCATAAAGTAATATATCAGATATTTCCTGAAAATTTCAGTAATGTCCATCAGACGGTATTTCATGGAGGCATAAATGATAATAATAGTACCGAGTATCATTCCAATACCGGATACGGGATATATGGAATAAACAGTACGCGAAAGAACCGGCATTGCAAGGCTGATGAAAGGCAGAATTAACAGGAGTAGAACCAGGGAGAGGCGCCGGTTCCTGCTGATGTCAGATCCTTTTAATTTATTTATTCGCAATAGAAGCAATGAAATGCTGTAGGCGATGCAGATTAAAACAGTTGCAATTATTACCGTAAGAATATTCTCCGGAGTTGTCTTATTACCATATGTAACGGGTTGACTTGATATTAAAAGTAAAGTTTCTGGAATTGATATTAGAAATCCGATTGTTGCTCCCATCCAGAGGAGACGCGCCTGGTTCCTTCCTGTACTTGTCTTCGCTTCACGGTACTCATCCCAGAGCATGAGAAGCCCCGCAGCAACAGTAAAATAGTAAACCACCATGATAACAATTCCCGAGGGAAGTTCAAATGCCGGATAATAACCAAAATAGAACAAGACCAGCCTGGAATTATCAAATACTGTAAGCCATACTGCGAAAAAACCGAATATTGCCGACACCGGCAGGAGAAAAATCAGGCTTCTATTCGTCTGTGTCAAAGCTGCAAATAAAAAAACCGGCGGGAGGGAAAGCCAGCTCAGGAGATAAACTGTTTTGGCGATTTCTGCCCATTCAGGGACCGGGGTGGTTATCAGGAAAGCGCTGGAGGCGGACCAGAGGCCAAGGGTGAAACAGAAAATAAAAATTAAACGTGCAAAGTGACTGCGGTAACTTCTCGCAAAGGCACTTATCGTAATCAGGAATATAAAGAGACTGCACATAAGGGGGATAAGTGCATAAGGGAAAAGACGAACAATATGTGTATCAAATAAGCTGGTCATAATAGTGTCTCTTTACGCCACTATTAAGCCTGATCAGGCTGACGGTTCAAGTCTTTTCTTGAATGAATGAAATTTTTTGGATAAATTTAAAAAGTGGGCATTGATTATATATGTTCAGACAATAAAAACTTCCTTTAAAATATTATATGCATGATTCAGGCGTTTCATTTCATTAATGTTGCCATGACCCGAATCCGGATGGAGCTGGCGGGCAAGTTCACGGTACTTTTTTTGAATTCTTTTTCTGTTGGGACGAACAATATTAAAATAAGCAAGGGCCTCTTCTATTTCCCCCTTCTTGAAACCATATACGATTATCCCCTTCATAATTCTCTTCAATATGTGACTGTTCCCGAAGGAAATATTATCGGGATTCAAATAAAACTCCCTCAGTGGATCAAAGTGTGGAACCGATTCATCCTGGTGATGGAAGGAATGGACAGAACAATAAGATGTCCCATTTACAGTTGCCCTGCAGAAGTCTCCCTCTTCAGGAAAATAATGGCTGCACCCCTCATGAGGGATCCTGATTACTCGTACCCTCATCGGATCGATATGAAGATAATACCCCATTTCTCCCGCAATTGTTTTAAGCCTGTATAGTGTATGATAGATGGAAAAATGCACCCTGAAGAGGGCCTCCTCGCCCTGCCTGGGATAATCACCTGCAAAATGCCGAATCAGTACAATTTCCATTACCGGTTCGTCCTTTCCGGCAAGGTATGCGAAAACTTCATCACTGTTGACCGATATAATATCCATAAAATCACTCTATGGAAAATTCAATAAATTACCAGCAGAAAATTATAGCGGTAACATATGCATGGTAAAGAATTTGTAAACAGTGCCCTGAAAAAACAGGCTGGTATTTAGCGGGTGCTAATCTCCTTCACGGGAGAAATATCTTCCTTTGCTTCAAGGAACTTCCGCGCGTCGCGCGCGGTCCTTACGGGAATTTCCTCCATGCCGACATGCCCCACTCCGTCATAGATAATGTATTTTGCACCGGGGAGGTCCTTCTTCCACCGGGGAACGTGGCTGACGGGGATCCATTCATCTTTCTTCCCCCACATTACCAGGGCAGGCACCCTGATATCCTTTATCTTCACCGAAAGGGTTTTATTTTTTGACTGTTTCTTCATTTCAATGAAGATATCGACCCAGGCATCCTTGTTCCCCTTCCGCATGGCAAGTTCAAAATAACGCTGCTGCACCCCGGGGGTGACCTTTTTTTTATCCCCGTAGACCTCCTCAACGGCGCCGTAGAGGAAATATCTCGGCATCATGCGCCGCACCAGGGGCCGCATCAATGGAAAGCTGGCAAGCTTCAGGAGCCACGGAACATCCTGGGTATACCCCACACTGTCGATGAGTATCATCTTCTCCACCTTTTCCGGATAAGCCAGTGCGTAGTTCCATGAGATATACCCACCCAGGCTGTTCCCCACGAGGGAGAATCGCTTCAGCTTAAGGGCGGCGGTAAAACTGTTAAAAAACTTTACGTAATTTTTCACCGTATATTCCGGATTAATGGCGGGTCCCGTGAGGCCGAAGCCCATATTGTCGAAACGGATAATGCGGTAACTTCCCTTCAGTTCATTTACCCAGCCGTCCCATGTATGCAGAGAGGCACAGACACCGTGGAGCAGCACCAGAACGGGTCCCTCGCCTTCATCAATGTAATGGACCTTCACACCGTCAATAGTGATATACCTGGAGTTTTCATAGGCATATTTCTTTTTCAGTTCATCCATGGGGATGGTCTTGGCACCCATGGTGGTGCAGGCAGCAGAAAGAGACAGTGCCAGCAGTACCGGGAAAAAGCGGACCAGAAGTTTTCCAGTTTTCATCATAGCTAGAACCTTACCTTTTATTCTTTTTTTTAAGAAGATATAGGGGGAAGTTTATCTGCTGTCAAGAACATTAACCGTCTGACCGGTTTTTATATTTTTAAATATTACAATACTCCAAAAAATAATAATTCAGAGCACCCGAGGGGATAAATATTAAACTGATATGCTCAACAGGAGCCATAATATGGCTTTACACGTTCATCAAATAAGAGTATCATAAGATAGACAAGGGGCTCAGAACATATAACGTTTATTATGCATACAATCAGAAAAAAAACCGGAGGCAGAAACTTTATCCTCCTGAATTACGCATCAGGCTGCCTCATTTTCTGCCTTAGTGTTTCTCTACTCTTTGGAAATAAATCTACTGCCAACCCTGAAGACCCCCTCACCCCCGTGGAAAGGGCCTGGTATATGAAGAACAAAGATAAAATTACACTTTCACTCTATACCGAATTTGCCCCCTATGAATTTCTTGATTCATCGGGTAATCCAACGGGATTTTCAGAAGAGGTGATTCAGCTTATAGAAAAAAAGCTGCAGATTTCCTTCAAACGAAAGTATTATAAAACATGGCAGAATATCCTCAATGATGTTCAGCAGGGAAAAATACAGGCAATTCAGACAATACATAATACCGCCCAACGCAGAAAATACCTTTACTTCACGAATCCCTATATATCCGTTCCCAATGCAATAATAGTCCGGAAAGACTGGAAGGGAGAGGCCACCGTGGCGGGCCTGGCGGGGAAAAAAGTTGCCATAGTAAAGGGATACGCTTCCTTTGATTACGTTAAAAGAAACAATCCTGCACTGCATCTGGTCCCTGTGATGAATGATGCCACGGGTCTCAAGGAACTCGCCTTTCATAATGTAGATGCATATATCATGAACCTGGAAGTGGTTACGTACTATCTCAGAAAAATGGGCATCACGAATCTAAGGATCGGTGATAATATAAAATTCAGATGGAATCTCTGCATCGGCGTGGCAAAAAACATGCCCCTTCTCCATACCATTTTTCAAAAGGGATTGCTTCTCATATCGGAAGAGGAGATAAAAAGAATCCATAATAAATGGATAACCATTGAAGCGCAACCCTTTTATAAAATGAGGGGATTTCAGCTTGTTGCCGGGGGAAGTACTGCTTTTTTTATTCTGATTCTTTCTCTCATTTCCATATGGAACAGGATACTGGCAAAAAAAGTAGCCCAAAAAACAAGTGAACTACAAGAGTCTCATGAAAATCTTGAATTAAAAGTAAAGGAAAGAACGGCAGAACTTACTGCCGCCCTATCAGATATAAAAGAATTAAAGGGGCTGATGCCTATATGTTCCCGCTGTAAAAAAATCAGGGATGATGACGGTTACTGGAGCCAGGTGGATGAATACCTGATTCACCACACCGACGCCCTTGTTAGCCACAGTTTATGTCCCCAATGTTCCGACGAATTATACGGAGAGGAGGAGTGGTACCAGGAAACAAAAAAAGAACTGAAAGACACCGATGAATAAAAAAATTTCTTCTCAAAAAAAACAATACCCGCTATATTTACCCCTATGAAAAAAATTATACCTGGTTTGATTATTATACTTATTCAATTTACTCCGCATCTCTTCAGTTCAGATAGACGCGAATATCTTGTTTCGGGTCAAAATACGGTTCAACGCATTTATTACAGCACAAGTTCATCTTTAGCAAGCACCTACCGCGGCAACAAGGCGATGGACAGTGACAAAAAAACCACCTGGCTCTCGAAAAAGGAAAAAGGACCCCACTGGCTGGCAATTGATTTTGTCACCAAACGAATCATGACTAAGATAAAAATTTTTCCCGGAAGAAAAGATAATTATCCGACACTGAAAAACATAAAACTCCAGTTTCTGCACCAAGGGAAGTGGTTTGATTTTGCGGAACAAAAAACAAAAATAAATTTCTTCGGAAACAAAACGGAACCGGTGACATTTAATCTGGGGGGCATTGACGCGAGCACCTTCCGCATTTTTATACCGGAAGGATCTACCTGTAACGGGTTCGCTGCCATTGCTGAAATTGAAACCTATACCGGTTCCACAAAAATAGAATTCCATGACCGCCGCCTCAAGGGGCTCTGCATGCCAATTCGAAGGGGCTTTCTTCCTTCCGAAAATTATTTTTATCCCGGTGCCCCGAGGAAATACCGCGGGGGACGCCATGCGGGAATCGACATATATAAATTTCATGCAAAAAGTTCATACGATCCCCTTCCGGTTACCAGGGAGACCCCCGTTCTGGCTGCCAGGGAGGGAGTTATCATCAGGGCTGATCACAACTACAGGGACATGTCTCCCGATGAATGGAAAAAACAGTCGAGGTTTTACCGCTCGAATCCCAGGACATTCGTAAAACGCTCCTTCGGCGGAATTCAGGTCTGGATTGATCACCTGGATGGAATCGTTACCACCTACAATCATCTCTCGAGGATTCAACCAGGCGTGAAAGTTGGCAGCAGTGTAAAAAGGTGTGAAGTAATCGGCTATGCGGGGAATTCGGGACTGCTTTCCGCAGCAAAGGGAAATGGCGACAATGTCCATCTCCATTTCGAAATCTGGGTCAATGGCTATTATCTCGGGAGCGGAATGTCCATAGATGAAATCAAAAAATATTTTATATGGATTTTTTATGATACACAGTAGTGCCTATTTTCAATTGATTACTTTTATCTCAACACGACGGTTTTTCTGGCGACCCTCTTCTGTTTCATTTGATGCGATACTTTTAGTAAAAGAAAATCCCTTCACAATCAGCCTCCTCCGTTTGACTCCCCTATAAACAAGATAATCGCTGATGGAACGTGATCTTTTCCTGGAAAGATCCAGGTTGAACTTATATGAACCAATACTGTCGGTAAAACCTGCAATCTGTATTTTCACATGACGATTCTTCGATAAGAATTTCAAAATGTTCTGAAGTTCAGCATAACTTTCGCGTTTCAGTTTTGCCGAATTATAATCAAAGTAAATATTTTCAGCTACAAAGGTATAGCCGGCTTTGACAATACCGGGTTTTAGATAAAAATTTTTTCGAGCATACTGTTTTCCAGAAATTTCAATGTATTCCTTTTTGTACATGTACCGCGGGGCATTGATAGATATCAGGTAACGGTCCTTTTCCACAATTGTGGTTCCTATAAATCCCCTGGCATCGGATATCTTCAGCATGGAACCGCGTTTTTCTCTTTTTCCCACCTTAAGTAGTTCAACCTCTGCACCCTTTACAGGCAGGCGGGTTTTCCCGCTGAATACATATGCATCAAAAAATATTACGGATTTCGGTTTGGAAGTAAGGGCCCCGAAACTGAGTACCCTGGCCCGGTCACCCTTCATAAATTCAAAAAATGACAGATCCCCACCTGAATCGGTTACAAGTGGAAAAAGTTCGTTTCGTAATGTATTAAGACCCTGCACCGCCCTTATATTCTCCGCTGTACAGGTGTCGGTTCTGATTTTAATTTTGCATGAGTAGAGATCAAATCCCCCGGCGCCGGGTCGGCCGTTGGATGAAAAGAACAGGGTTTCACCATCTGAATGGATGAAAAGGGAATATTCATCAAGGGGAGAATTTATTCCTTTTATTTCCACGGGTTTTCCCCAGCCCCCCTTTCCGTCACGTGTGGAAAAATAAAAATCAAATCCATTCACATGAGACCTTCCCGATGAAAAAAATATGCGCCTGGAATCGGGAGTGAAATTAGCGTAACAGTTCCAGGCTCCCCCGTTTAACACTCCCGGTTTTTTCCATGATCCCCACTTTTTACTATCCGTATCAAGTTTTCGATGGAGGATTTCTCCCCTGCCATAGCCATTTATTATACTTGCAAGAATTTCCCCTCCGTCTGAGGCAAAGGAAAGAAATACACACCTCTCCAGGGGCAATCCGGAGAGAGGGCCATTCTTTTTCCTGATATGGAAAAATTGTTTTTTCCCGTAATCATATACCTTCAGGCCTTTTGACTTTTTATCGTGCAGGTATATTTTATTATTCCTGTCATCGAGACCGAGGAGACGGCAGTTTTCCATGCCCCCCATCGTTGAGACTCCCTCGGGAAATGACCTGGTGGCACTCGATTTTCTCAGGATCTTCTGTTTATAGAGGAGGCGTCCCCTCTCCCTTCGTGATACGGGATAATTTTTCAGATAACTTTCAATTTCTGTCGCAGCCCGATTAAACTTCCCCGCCCCCTCATGAGAGACTATTCGCATTCTGGCTACCTCCCGATCCTTTTCAACTGCGAGATACCTTTCTGCGATTTCACCGGCACGGTCAAATTTTTCTGTGACAAGATACATTCTGATCAGGTCTTTCATCGCCTGAAGATCACGGGGACGCATTTTTAATATATTTTCGAGGATAACAATATCCCGGGAATAGTCCTTAATCCCGTGGTAGCGTGAATCGCTCAGAGCCCCCTGCAGATCCATGCTGCAGAAAAGCAGCAGTGCCGCCATCGGTTTCTTCAGGTAATTCAAAAAGATACCTCCACTCCGAACCATGCAAATATGGGGGGAAAATCATTCTGCACCGCGGGATTATCCGTCCCCACGGGAGCATCTGAATCAACGTACTGAAACACCTCGTTGCCCTGGTGATAGTAGCAGTTCCATATTTCGAGGTAGAACCGGGTATCCTCATTAAACTGGTAATTGAGTTTAAAGTCGAGGCGGTGATTTATATCAAAACGAGAAGAGTTCCTGTCACCGTACTGAACCTCCTCCCCATCTGAGCCAGTCACGGGTGTATAGGGAAGTGAAGAATAGAGATGCCAGATTACCGAAGGGGTGAATTTGCCAAAACGGGCCGAGGCAACCAGGCGCAGGAGATGTGTCTGGCTGAAGTCCGAATCAAAGGTCCCTAGATTCTGGTCTTCGTTCTTTCCCCTTGAGATACCTGCGGAATAGCTTATCCACCCCGCATAGTTTTTCCAGGCCCCCTTTAAGTAAACTTCCACCCCCCATGCATATCCGGATTCTTCATTGGAAAAGGGAGAAAGCTGCACGAGGCTTTTATATTCAGCGGCATTGGTTACATCAACTGTACCGATGGGATAATTATCAAAGTTATTGTAATAGATTTCCAGTTGTGCCGTCACGTATTTAATGTGCCTGGATGTTACTCCAAGAATGGTGTTCCAGGCCCGGGCATCTTCAAATGAGGGGGAAGTTTCTCCCAGGTAATAATAGATATCGGGATGAGCATGGTAGAGTCCCGTGCCGCCATAGATTGTAAGTTTTTTAGAAAACTCATAACCAGCCATACTCCGAAAGGAGAGTGAATGATTCCCCAGGGGGCCGTAATACTCATAACGCATTCCACCCTGAACCCAGTATTTTCCAAGATCTCCCTTCCCCTCCGAAAAAAGGGCAAAGGATGTTCCCTCAAGGGGGAAGTGAAGTGCAGCGCTATCGCCTGTCAGGTCCAGAAGGTCAGGGTCTACCAGATCGTTCAGGTCGACGTTACCCGATGCACCTCCGCGGTAAAAGGTCAGCTCATAGCCCCCCTTCACACTGAAGATTCCCGTCGTCCAGAGGGCCATCTGGAAGAGGCGGTACTGCTCAGGATCAAAGGAAAAATTCACCGCATCATCCGCAGAACCATTATCAAAATGATAAATGGTGGCATAGCGGGAGAAGGTACTTTTGAGAAGAATATTTTTTCTGATAAAGTAATCCCATGTGAGGGCCTCCATATCATACCAGCTTGTTCCTTTTATATCATTGATATTCAGGTAGTCCCTTGCCGCCATGGAATGAAAGGTAATACGGTGCTTTGAAAAAAGATTATATTCTATTTTACAAAAATGGTCATAGATATAAATTTCCCGGTCGTCAAAATCAACCACCAGGTCTGCCATTGAACGCCGCACCGAAGCAATTACGGATAGGTCAGGTGTCGGCACTGCAGTTACCGCCACCGTGGGAATTAATGGCACCAGGGGATCGAGCATAACCGATCCGTGGATTCCCGGTTCTTTCACATCCCTGGTTTTTATTTTGATTACATTTCCCAGGTTATCCCCGTAATTCAGGGGTGCCAGTCCCTTTAAAACTGTTGCCTCTTCAATGACGGACTCATTTATTGCGGACATGACGGGGATCAGCGCCCCGGAAAAGTGATAGGGATAATCGAGGGGAATTCCGTCGACATAGTAGCGGTCATAAAGGGGATTGCCGCCGCGAATAATGGGTACCGTGGAAAGGGCAAAATTGCCCCCCATACCGGGGAGGCTCTGGAGGAGATGCAGACTGTCCCCCATTCCCCGCATGGGATAATCCTTAATATCCCGGGAGGTTATCCCCTGGGCGCCGTAACGCTCACTCCTGAAGGCGGTTCTATTTACATGATCTTTTATCCTGTACTTCCTTTTCCACACCTTGACGCTGCCGGAAAAATTATTCTTAACCCTTATTTTCATTTTTTGAATCCCGTAGGATAATTGGGAAAAAACAAGGTGATAATATCCCGCATCAATATTTTCGAATTCAAAGTTACCTGACCTGTCTGTCCCGGTACTGATATTCAGTTCCTCGATTCCCACGGTCATCCCCGCCACGGGTTTATTACTGTCACCGTCAATTACGGTCCCCTTTACAGAGTATGCAGCAGCCGGTAAGGGGATAATCAGGATCAGAAATAATATTAAAACTTCCCTCATGGGGATTCACTCCCCTTGAATCTTATAGTGATAATGGCCTGCACGGTTCCCGTTTTTCCTGTCTTAAAGGGGGGGGATATTTTCATGCCATTCAAAATCAGAAGAGCAGCCTCATCCATGTAAAGACCCGCCCTTTTTTTGCAGTTAATCCTCTTTATTTTGCCGCGTCGGGAGAGTGTAACCTCATAAACTGCCGTCCCGTTTAAATCCCCCTCAAGATAGATCGCAGGAACTTCGATGCGGGGGGCCGTAATAATTCGGGGTTCATCAATAATTATATGAAGATAAAAATGAGATTTCTGAATTTCAACCGAATAAGACCTTGCTGTATCATCATAATTGAGAATACTCCCCGGGGCGGTCCGGTAGGGAGGCGGCACAATATCCCTCTCCTCATTCTGTTGAAAAAGAGCACATGCAATAAAATTCATCAGTATCAGTATGAGGAAAATTCCATTTTTCATTGAAATATCCCCCGACCGTTGCATCGGTTGAAGGTATAGTGAAAGGTCACTTCAAAGCCGAGATAGATCCCTGCGGTACTGATATAGACCTCCACATCCTGGCTGCTGATGGTTCCGGAATAACTGATATACTGCAGCTCGCCGCGTGCGACGATACAGAGGGCAATCCCGAGGGGCTCAAAATGAGTTCCCACCCCGAAGGAGACTCCCGCCATGGCGGAATTTTTCTTTTCAGGGTTTTCCAGGCCTGCGTCAGTCTCTACATTCAGACTGAATGGAAGTCCGCCATATGCTTCATATTCCAGAACAAATTCAAAGGGCCACCTTGTGCCGAAACAGATAAAACCGCTGACTCCGAAAAAGTATCCAAGGGTATTCATCGAAGTATCATTATAGCCGGTTTTAAAGCGAAGGCCGTGAATCCCCCCGTAGAAAAAATGATATGAATCGTCACCGGGATTACTGAGGCGGTATCCGAAACGGAAGGCATAAAAATCACTTTTGGATGAATAAAGTGTATTGCTGATGACCTGATTTTGGGTGGAAGTTCTCCCATACTCAAATGATCCCTGGAGATAGTTCCAGAAGTAGAAGAGAGTAAAATTCAGGGCACTGCCCGATTCAAGAAATTTCTCTCTCAGAATTTTTGCCCTGGCGGTTCCGGTATCAGACAGTGTAAACATCTGCCCCAGACCAAAGGGGGCATACATCAGTTTTATTCCCGGTCCGTGACGGGTGATCTCCTGCGCCTGGAGGCGGCAAAAAATAGAGCAGATAAACAGGGAAATTACTATAACGCTTAAGGAAAAATTATTTTTATTCAAAACAGGATGAGCCAGGAATATTCTTTTGCTTTATTGAAAGCGTGCAGGATTATAAAATCCGATCTGCATGCCTCATTAAGTATTCTAGGCAACGCCTCCCTTTCGGGCAACAAATCCCAGGGTATTGAGTCCTGAGGCCGATGATGTTCCGGCAATCTTTGCAAGGTAGGTAGCCCCAAGTTTTTCCACATGATCGGCGACACTGTCGAAATAATTCAGGTGCTCCTGCTCTTCATCAATAATCGCTTCAAATATTTTCATGCTGGTACTGTCACCGTTTTCACGGCAGACATTCAGATACTCATTATAGGCCTCTACGGCACCCTCTTCCAGTTCAACATCAAATGAAAAAATGGTTTCAATCTTCTGTTCCCTTTCAACCTTCGCATCTTTCTCGGTTACGGGTTCTCCCCCAAGTTCCTTGATACGTTCAGCAAACATCTCCGCGTGACGCATTTCATCAACTGCAATGAGCTTGACCTGGGCAGCAAGTTCTCCATAGTCCATATCATCCAGTCCGTAGTGCTGATTCATATACTGGTGAATGGCAGTCAGTTCACTGGCCCGAGCTTTATTAAGGACAGCGATTACATTCTGTTTTTTTTCTTCTCGCGTTGCCATATTTTGCTCCATTTTTTTAATAATAGAAGATAATCCCCGGAGGAATCCCTGTTTTAAGGAGGAAAAATAGCATTAAACCGCTAAAAATCAAGGCTTTTTTAAATAACCGGGTACTTACATTATTTTCCTAAAAAAATTCAAAAAATTAAAAAAAATGCAACCCTTTTTGGATGCTTTATGTCTTTTTAGCTGATACAGAACCTGTAGTGGGGACAGGGATGTACCATACCCCCTATATACCTAAACTTAATCACAAAAGGGACATTAGAATGAAAAAAATTAAAACTTATTTCATTGGCTGTATAAGCATGCTGCTTCTTATCTCAAATACTGTCTTTTGGTGTACATTTCTCTTCTCAGTTACCTTTCTGAAGGTAATATTCCAGATAAAACCGCTTACGAAGGTATTCAATTTCATCCTGGACGGCATAGCCCAGACCTGGATTGCCTGCAATAACCTGATTTTGATTCTGACCCGCAGAATAAACTGGCAGGTGGAAGGACTGGAAAACATGAAAATGGACAAGTGGTACCTGGTTATCTCCAACCACCAGTCCTGGTCAGATATCGTGGTACTGCAGAAAATATTTCACCGGAAAATTCCCTTCCTGAAATTTTTCCTGAAGAAAGAACTTGTATGGGTTCCCATTCTCGGCCCCGCATGGTGGGCCCTTGACTTCCCCTTTATGAAACGCTACAGTCCCTCGGAACTGGCGAAAAAACCCCACCTCAAGGGGAAGGATATCGAAATAACCAAAAAGGCCTGTGCAAAGTACCGTTATCTTCCCGTATCGGTGATGAATTTCGTCGAGGGGTCCCGCTTCTCTCAGGAAAAACATAACCGGCAGAAATCTCCCTTCAGAAACCTGCTGAAGCCTAAATCAGGCGGCATCGGATTTGTCTTCTCAACCATGGGGGAACAGCTTACCAGTGTACTCAATGTTACGATAGCATATCCCGAAGGCCCATATACATTCTGGCAGTTTCTCGGGGGGGAAGTTAATGACATTCGTGTCCATGTCGAAGAAATTCCCGTAACGGAAGATCTCATCGGAGACTATCTGGATGATCCTGCCTACCGAAAGCATTTTCAGCAGTGGCTCAACGGCATCTGGGAGAAAAAGGACGATCGCATTGATGAACTTCTCGAATGGGAAGGAAGTAATAACAAATATTTCCGTTCATCACGAACAGCAGAAGAAAAGGAAACGAGCACATTGAATTAAATTTTTCGTGATTTTGAAGGCGCGAAAGCGCTTTCGCGTCTTCAAAATCACGTCGCGTCTTCATTTTTATGTCGCGCCTTCATCGCAATTCCCCCGCATGATATGAACTTCTCACAAGGGGACCCGACATTACTTTTTCAAATCCCATTTCCATGGCCTTCAAACGAATTTCTTCGAACTCATCGGGATGGTAATACTTCTCCACGGGATAACCACTTCGGCTTGACTGAAGATACTGCCCCACCGTCAGCAGGGTGCAGCCATATTCCCGAAGGTCCCGGAGGGTAGACATTATATCTTCCTGGGATTCGCCAAAGCCGATCATCAGCCCCGACTTTGCGGGAATACCCGCATTTGCCGCTTCCCTCATTATACCAAGTGAGACCTGGTAATTCCCCTTGGGACGGAGGACCCCGTAGAGTTTTCCCGCAACTTCAATATTATGATTCAGCACATCCGGAGAGGCATCCAGGACAATCTGAAGATTTTCATTCCATTGCGGAAGAAAGTCAGGCACAAGAACTTCAATTTTACATGCGGGAATTCTGTTCCGTATCTGCAGAATTGTCTCTGCATAAATTTCCGCACCGCCGTCGGGAAGATCATCCCTGGTAACGGATGTAATTACAGCGTATGAAAGGCCCAGTTTTTCCACGGCTCGGGAAATTTTAACAGGTTCAGCCATATCCGGGGGAGCCGGTTTGCCCGTAGTCACAGAACAGTACCGGCAGTTCCGGGTACAGGTATCTCCAAGAATCATGAAGGTGGCGGTGCCCAAGCTGAAGCACTCACCAATATTGGGACACCCCGCTTCGGTACATACTGTATGGAGCCCCCCCTCCTTCAGAGTTTTTTTGATCCTGAGGTAATCCTTACCCCCCGGAATAGAAAAACGGACCCAGGGGGGTTTACGGAGGGGTTTATTCTTTATTTCTTCTCCCATTTCAATACCGGCTTCCTCGCCGCCGTAACTGCATCGACCTTTCGGAAGGCAAGGTTGCGGGGGGCATCCTTGACAAGGTCAGGACTGTTCTCCGCCTCATCCTTTATCTTCAGCATTGTCTCTACAAAGCTGTCGAGGGTTTCCATACTTTCAGTTTCCGTTGGTTCTATCATCATGGCACCATCAATGATAAGGGGAAAATATACTGTCGGGGCATGGTAACCGTAATCAAGAATCCGTTTCGCTATATCATTGGTAGTGACATGGTTAGGCATCCCTTTATCTGACAGAACAAATTCATGCATGCAGGTCCTGTCAACGGGGAGATGAAAGTGGTCCTTCAGTTTTGCAAGGAGGTAGTTGGCATTGAGCACCGCCGTTTCCGAAACTTCCCTTATACCCTCCGGCCCCATCATCCTTATGTAGGTATAGGCCCTGATCATTATCAGCACATTCCCGTAGAAGGAATGAATTCGTCCAATGGATGTTGGACGGTCATAGCTGAGAAAATAACCTTCCTCACCCTTCTCAACAATCGGCACGGGGAGAAATTTTTCCAGTTTTGAAACCACACCGATGGGACCTGATCCGGGACCGCCGCCGCCGTGGGGTGTGGAGAATGTCTTATGCAGATTGATGTGCATGACATCAAAGCCCATCTCGGTGATGAGGGCCTTCCCCATAACGGCATTGAGGTTAGCACCGTCGCAATAGAAGAGTGCATCCTTTTCATGCAGCAGGTCCGCAATGACATGTACGTTCCGGTCGAAAAGCCCCAGGGTATTTGGACTGGTGAGCATCATCCCCGCAACATTCTCATCGAGGACTTCCTTAAGGGCATCAATATCGACATCGCCCTCCGGCGTAGAAGGAACGGTTTTCACCTCGAATCCGCACATGGCAACAGACGCTGGATTTGTCCCGTGGGCAGAATCCGGAATAAGAAAAACTTTTCGGTCTTCCCCCTTTTCCTCGAAATATTTTTTAATAATCATTACGGCTACCATTTCGCCATGGGCACCTGCCGCGGGGGCAATGCTGAAACGGCTCATACCGGTAATACCGCAGAGATACTCTCCCAGGTCATAAATCATCTGCAGGGTACCCTGTGCGCACTCCTTTCCAGCCAGGGGATGAAGAGAGACAAATCCCGGGAGTGAAGCGGTCCGTTCATTTATCTTCGGATTGTGCTTCATTGTGCAGCTGCCGAGGGGATACATCCCTGAGTCGACTCCAAAATTAAGGTTAGAGAGTGCCGTATAGTGCCGCACCACCTCCACTTCGTTTACATCCGGCAGATCAAGTTCACCGCGAAGCAGATCACCGGGGATTTCTTCCCAGGCATTCAGATCGAAGGTATCGACGGGATACCTGTTTTTTCCAGTTTCATGTATTTCAAATACTGTCTTCATTATTGTCTCCTTTACCGGATTCCCGTTTCATCCGCCATTGCGGCGGTAAAACTGTCTATATCCGCCGGTGTCACGGCTTCGGTTGCACAGAATAGACGGCACCCCTTCAGGTCATCGTAGTACTGTCCCATATCTATACCGGGGAGAAACCCCGCCGCTTCAAGTCCCTCAATGGAGACACCCTCCGGGACACGCATTACGAATTCATTGAAATAGGGGCAATCAAATACCGGAACAAGTCCCGCCCCAATCAATCCCTGCTTCAATTTTCCCGCCAGGGAGTGGTTCAGGGAAGCAATATCCTTCAGTTTCGGTCCCACCAGTGAAAGATATACTACCGCACGCAGGGCCAGGAGCCCTTCATTGGTACAGATGTTGGAAGTGGCCCGTTCACGGCGGATGTGCTGTTCCCTCGTCTGGAGGGTCAGAACACAGGCGCTCTGTCCCCCCTCATCATTTGTCGCCCCCACGAGACGTCCCGGGATGCGGCGCATAAATTCATTCTTTGAGGCGATAAAACCGAGCATGGGGCCGCCGTAACCTATATAATTGCCAAAGCTCTGAGCCTCTCCGCAGACCACATCGGCACCCATCTCTCCGGGAGGAGTCAGAAGGCCGAGGCTCAGAGCCTCGGTGACAACCGATATAAAGACACCCTTCTTTTCGTGGATGGCTCCCTCAAAGTTTCGTAAATCCTCTATTGATCCTAAAAAATTCGGCGTCTGGATTACCACTGCGGCGACGGTATCATCCATCTTTTCCGCAAGGGCCGCAGGATCCGTTAGCCCCTCCTTCAGGGGAATCAGTTCCACCTCGATATCCGCCGCCCAGGCATATGTATCGAGTACTGCCCGGTAATTGGGATGTACTGCTTCGCTTACAAGGACCCTGTTGCGGCGCCTTGCCCCGCAGGCCATGATAACCGATTCGGTCATTGCCGTTGCGCCGTCATACATGCTGGCATTGGAAAGATCCATACCGGTGAGGCGGCACATCATTGTCTGGAATTCAAAAATCGCCGTCAGGGTTCCCTGGCTCACCTCCGGCTGATACGGGGTATAGGCGGTATAGAACTCAGATCTGGAGGTCAGGTGGTCAACCGCTGCAGGTACATAATGCTCATATGAACCGGCACCGGCAAAGTTCTTTACCGGGCAGTTCTTTTCTGACAGTTCCGTAAGGTGACGGAGTACCGCTGACTCCGAAAGGGGGGCAGGAAGTTTAAGGCCCTCCTCCAGTAAAATATCTGCAGGAATATCCCGGAAAAGATCATTTATCGCTGTCACACCGATAGTCTGCAGCATCTCTTTTCTGTCTTCGTCGGTTATTGGTATGAATGACATATTTTTTCTCCTTTTGGCGATGCCCGAGGGCATCGGGCTCTGCGACGCGTTCCGCGCCGGGCGACGTTACCAACGTCGCTTTCATGATTCTGCCAGGCGCTCCGCGTCGTGCGAGGATGCCATCCTCGCTTTCGCATCGCCTTCCATCACCCGGCGTACCGGTAGAAGGGCCGCGGTACCACTTTAGCCGCCACTTTTTTGTTTCGTATTGCCACCTGCAGTTCGTCTCCTTCAGCAGCAGTACCGGAAGAGACCAGTGCCATGGCTATTCCCTTCTTGAAAAGTGGTGAAAAAACACCGCTGGTTATATAGCCGATGTCAGTACCATCCTTTTCAAGACGGTATCCCTCACGGGGTATCCCCTTCCCGGTCATCTCAA
Organism: uncultured Spirochaetota bacterium; assembly: GCA_942491575.1. GTDB lineage: Bacteria > Spirochaetota > UBA4802 > UBA4802 > UBA5550 > CAZHNW01. The sequence continues at coordinate 1,762,898 of CALOBT010000031.1, read as the reverse complement.
TGCAGATCATTTCCCGGTCTGTCCCTTCGGTTTTCTGTTTCTCCAGGATAGCCTTTCCGGGATAATCTTCCTTTGAGCTGATGATCCAGCGGAGTCCCGCTTCAACCGGGGAAATCTCTTCTGAGAGTTCATGACCGTATAGACTGTAGCATGACTCTATCCTGAGACTGTCCCGGGCTCCGAGTCCGCATGGTTTGAGTCCCAGGGGCTCTCCCGCTTCGATTATAGCACGCCACAGTTCTGCTGCGGCATCTTTTTCTACATAGAGCTCGTAGCCGGATTCCCCGGTATACCCTGTATTTGATATGCGGAGGGATGAAGCGCCATATTCCATATCGAAGAAGAAAAACCTTTCCAGGTCAGGGAGACGCCTGTCATCGATTACCTTTCGCAGGATATCGAGAGATTTTGGTCCCTGCAGGTCAATCTTGGCCACTTCGTCGGAAAGATTCTCAATAGTTACATCAAGTCCTTCCGCATTGTCAGAGAAGAGCTGAAAATCCCGGTCGCTGTTGGATGCATTTACCACGATAAAATATTCTTCATCTGATACCATGTAGATAAACAGATCATCAATGAGGCCACCACTTTCCGTGGGAAGGCAGCTGTACATGGCCTTCCCCTTCTCAAGTTTCGAAAGGCGTGTCGGAATCGAGCGTTCCAGAAGAGAAGCCGCATCACTGCCGGTTATCCTGAACTCACCCATGTGAGAGATATCAAATAGGCCCGCATCATTTCTGGTTGCGAGATGTTCCTCTATGATGGAAGTATAGAGTACGGGGAGTTCCCAGCCGGCAAAGTCGACAATTTTGCCCCCCAGTTTAAGGTGCTCTTCATGTAACGGTGTCTGTTTCATTTAACGCTTCATCCTCCTCGCTGCAAAATCACAGGCCTTCATGAGGGGATCATCCACTTCGCTCACTGCGGGGCAGTAGGCCATTTCAGTTCGTGTAAACTCATCGAGAGTTATTCCGAATTCTATTGCCATACTGAGCAGGTTGATCCGTGAGGCAGCCCCTGACTTCCCCCAGGCCTGACCGCCAATTATACAGCGGCTCTTTTTATCCACCAGTACTTTTATATTAATATCATCACCGCCGGGAAAATATTCCGGCAGCTGGTATGTTTTAATCTTTCCTGCGGCGACATCGAATCCCCGCTCCTTCGCCGCTTCCGTTGTAAAGCCTGTACCGGCCACTTCAAGACTGCCAATGGTGGTAACAAAGGTCCCGGCACTCCCCCGGTAGACAGCCTCTCCCCCGGCAATGGAGGTACCCGCTATGATTCCCTGCTTGTATGCGGAGGTTGCCAGTTTTGCACCTACTTCCTTCTCATCAATAACCGATACTGTTGCGGCGCAGTCACCCGCGGCGAATATGCCGGGTACGGATGTCTCCATTTGGCTGTTGACGGTTATTCCAAGACGTGATGTATCAAGCCCGGCACTTTCAGCCAGTTCCATGCGGGGGGCAAATCCCGCGGAGAGTATTCCAAGGCGGGCTTCCAGTTCTTCTCCCGCCACGACGACTCCCGAAAAGGACTTATCTCCCAGTATTTTTTCAACACCGGCCCCCAGCTTCAGGGTGATCCCTTCCTCTTCCAGGCTCTCTGCGACCCCCTTTGCCATGTCCGGATCAAGCACTCCGGGGAGTATCCGATCCTGCATTTCTATTACCGTAACCTCTTCAAGATGCGCCTTCAGGGCAACGGCCGTTTCCAGGCCGATGGCACCGGCACCGATCACAACCGCTTTTTTAGTTTCCTTCAAATTTGCCTTTATCGCATCAAGATCTGTTTTGCTGGTGAGAGTAAAGAGTCCCCTGCCGATACATTCCGCGGCTCCCGGAATTGGAGGAACAAGTGCCCTGCTGCCGGGACATATCAGGCAGCGGTCATAGGGGACCTCAAGGGTTTCTCCTTCCCTTTCGACCGTGACAGTTTTGGATACTGCATCAATAGCGGAAGCCTTTCCCGGTACTTTCTCGACTTTCATTCTGTCCAGATGGATATCCTGGGTCAGTCCCCCTGGATCAACAATCCCCTCAAGGGAATAGGGGAGACCGCAGGGATGGAGAAGATCCTGATCCTTTGGGTCAATTACGGTTATCTGCGCCTTCGGGTCCTGCTTTCTTGCCGCCATCAATGCGGAATATCCTGCGGAGCCGAAACCGATTATTACTATTCTGTTCATATAAACTTCCTTCTCAATTACACTTACAGCACATAGGGGACAGGGCCGTTATAATTTTTATAGACAACAAAGGTCTCCACTGACCTGACCTGAGATATTTTAGAGACCTCGCCGGTATAAAACTGCAAAAGATCGAATTCTTCCGTAAGCAAAACAGTCAGTATAAGATCGTACTGACCGGTAACAACGTTAACCGAAACCACTCCCTTCAGGTGACTGAATTCCTCTCCCTTGCTGACGAGATCCATACTCTCCAGCTTCACACCCACAATAATTGTCCGGTGCCCGGGAATTTTTTCCGCATTTACGAGACCGGTTATCTCCAGAACTCCCTCATCGGTCATGCGGTTAACCCTGCTGCGCACGGTATTCTCCGTGACGGAAAGGTCCAGGGCAATCTCCTTGAAGGATTTCCTGCCGTCCCGCAGGTGCCTGATTATGGCCATGTTCAGGTCATCTAATTCCATCTTTTCTCCAGGTGGCACCCGCCTCCCCTTCAGGGAACCGGTTTATGTCACAAAAACCCAACACCATTTATGTTTATGTCAATTTATTGAATAAAAAATGATTTTTCCCGCAATTTATGGCAATATATTTTATTTATTCATGAAATTGCAACTAATTAATTGCTTATAGAAAATAATTTATTGTTTTATCCGTTCCCCGCCTTTATTTCCCCCGCAGGCATTCATCAATATTAACTTGGAATCACCATTCATATAATTATATTTATTATAGAATCGATTATTGTCAAAACATAATGAAATGCCTGAGAAAACAAAAAATAACCAAACAGGGATAAATCCGAGAGTAGCCGTTGAACCGTGCACTTCCTATGATCAGGATGTTGTCTACACCTCGATAAAATCCGCACTTAAATCGATTAGATTCACCATCCCGAAGAATAAAAAAATTCTTCTTAAGCCGAATATCATGGCACAGAACAGGCCAGAACAGGCGGCATCCACCCACCCTGCCGTTATTGATGCACTCTGCAGAATATTCAGTGAAAATAACTGCACCATAACAATTGGAGACTCTTCTGCCTTTTACCAGGGTGGGTGCACACGCCGAGGTTTTGAGACAACGGGAATGACAGCGGTGGCAAAAATATATGGCGCAAAACTGCTCCCCTTTGAAGCAACCCTGCTTAAAAAGATTACCACGGGAAGCGTATTAAATCCATTTTATATTACCAGTGCGGTCTTTGATCATGACCTGGTGGTGAATGTGCCCAAGATGAAAATTCATCGCCTGGCAAGATATACCGGGGCGATCAAGAACATCTACGGCTGCATCCCAGGTGGGGCAAAACAGGTCTACCATGAAATTTTTCTGAACCGTCCTGATTATAAAGAGTACTGGGGCAAACCACTGGTGGATGTATTTGAAGCCGTCAATCCCGGTCTAAACATTATGGACGCCGTCATCGGCCTGGACGGGGATGGTCCCGCGGCAACAGGAGAACCGAAATTTACCGGCGTGATTCTTGCTGCGGAGAACGCCTGCGCCCTTGATATTGCCGCATGCAGAATAATGGGATTCGACCCATACCGGGTGCCGGCACTCCGTGAAGCCATTGAACGTGGTCTGGCCTCCCCTGAGAAGATTACCACCCCAGGTAAGATTCCATTGATTCCCTATGTAAAGCTCCCCGATGAGGAGCCAAAGAAGGGCCTTTCAAAAAAATTAGATATTTATATGTTCGATCAGTTCATTGTAGAGCCAAGAATTAACCAGTCACGGTGCAACAAATGCGGTGACTGTGTGAAGAAGTGCGCCCTTAAAGCCATCGCTCTTACCGACGGGGGGTATCCTCATGTCGATTATAAAAAATGCATTTACTGTTACTGCTGCGAAGAATACTGCCCAATGAAGGCGATCTACCTCCACGGCGGCATGATAAATCATATCATCAGGGCAATACGGCGGGTCATGAGACTATAACAGAAAAGGAGAAAGCTGCAAGGTACAAGGGCAAAGTAAAGAACTGAGTTAACCTTTAACTTTACACTTGTAACTTGTAACTTGTAACTTGTAACTTTTAGCACGTGAGATGGAATGCCCCCATAACTTTTTTCGTATGGACTATTCGGTCCAGGGTCTTGCAGGCATCACCTGTTTTTTCTTCAATCAATTTGATTTTTTTTGATTCGAGGTATTCGACAGTTTCAGGCATCACCCTCAGTGCACCGGCACTGCCGGTGCCGACAACCAGAACTTCAGGCAAATATTTTTCAATCATGTCAGAAATATCCGCCACGTGGAGTTCATGGCCGCTTTTCCGCCACCAGTTATCGATAACCCGGTCCCGGAGGATAATTACATCCCTCCGGTAATTCCTGCCGTCAATCCTGATACTGCCGAAGGAGTAGTGGTCTATCATGGCTGGCCTGCCTGTTTGTTATTAAATATAGAGTATGCAGATTAAGGGGCAAAGGCAAAAAAATCGAGAAAAACTGGTATTTACGGAAGTCATCAAATGACTTCCCCACCCCATAAAAAAGAATTGTATTTCTTAAAGGCTATCTCACTATTACACAATATTCAAAGGATTGGAGGACGTATGAAATTTTCATTTTTACTCTACATGCTCAACAGAAAATTAAAGGGTGCCGCGAAGAAAAGCGCTGAGTTCAGGAACCGCCTGGCGGAAAAAAACTTCACACTTCAGATCAGGACAGAAGACAGCAAGCGTGCCAGGTTTTTTACCTTTAATAATGGTGAAGTCGAGTCAAAGGGATCTACCATTGATAATGCCCAGATCAGTCTCATCTGGAGTGATGCCGATACCGGTTTTAAAACAATGACTGCCAAAGACGGCAACGCATCCATGAAGGCGCTCCAGGACGGTAAACTTAAGCTTGACGGAGACGCCCAGCTGGCCCTCTGGTTTACCGAAACGATCAAGCAGATGATGAAGGCGTAACACTTCTACGTGCCGGCTCAACCGGGCCGGCATGATGGAAGTATCAGCCAAATCGGATATAGAGTTTCAGCTGACCGATTGTGCAGTAGAGAGAAATAACAAAGATCGGAAGGTCATCAGAATTTATCCGGGTAAGATCCTCCTCTGTTACCTCCATAGGCTGAGAGATAAGGGCACTTACTTCCACCACCATAATGCCGAGGGCATTGCCGATTATCAGGTTTGACAGCTCACCCAGGATATCCATATAATCACTTGAAACGGTTGGCACTGTTTTATCCGGCTCAACAATACCCGCCATGTAGTAGATGATGCTTTTGCTGAGACCAAAAAAAACTTCCCCCCTGATCGTTCCTGAAAAATTTATTCTGATCATTACATCTTCAGCAAACTCGACCTTTTCCCGGACCTCAATCTTTTCCCTGCGAAGATCTACATTGAAAAGCTGATTGAAGACCATGCTCGCGCCAATCACAAATGGATTGAGATATTCTATGAGGAGGGATGTTTCCATAAACTGTTTGTATCAAAAATTCGGGAACTTTTCAAGTATTAATATCTTTAGCCGATGAGAGTCACCGGATAAAAAATAAAAATCTTGCGTTGTCCGTTAAAATTTGTATAATTATGATGTTTCCAAAGGAGCAGGCATCTCTTTTTGAAACCCGGGGTTACAAAAAGAGATGCCTGGGGATCCAGCAATGAACATAGAAAACAAAATCACCTTTAAATTTCCCCGCTTCAATTTCAATAACCGCTGGGGAACATTCATCATCAGTGCCGGTGTCGGCCTGACGGTGGGCCTGGTGGTGTCTCTTTTCACTTTTTTGCTGCGCACCGTGGAGACCCTGATACGTTACCTTATCGGATCCGACTTCGAACATTTCATGGGTGCCCCCCTCCTTTCCTCGGTACAGGGAATCCCCAAACCGATAATCATCCTGGGACTCATTTCCATCGGCGGTCTCGTCTCGGGAATCTGCAACCGGTATCTTCCCTCCTACCGGAATGAAGATTCAATCGATTTCGGAACCAACGCGGTAATCCGCTCATTTAACGGTCACGAAAAACATCTCTCCACGGTATCCTCTTCGGTGAGGACCCTCTTTGCTTCCCCCATACTCCTTGGAACCGGAGGCTCAGCCGGCATCGAGGGTACAGTGGCACACCTGGGAGGGGCCATCGGCATTCTCTATTCACGGCTTCTGCCTGAATTCACCAAGAACAGAAGAATGTTTATCATCTGCGGGGCCTCCGCAGCCATCGGTGCAGCCTTTCATGCCCCCCTCGGGGCTTCCATTTATATGGCGGAGGTACTCTACTTTTCAAGCGATATTGAAACAGGCTACATCGCTCACAGTGTCATTGCATCGGTAATTGCCTACGCGGTATCGATTGCCATTTACGGTCACCATGCCATCTTCCGTTTTGCAAGTCTCACCTTTCAAACGGCGGACATCCCCTTCACCATTCTCCTTGCGGTGAGCATCATTCCAGTTTCGCTCCTTTTCACCAAAACATTTCGCGAAATACAGAACTGGTTCAATTCACTAAAAATTCCCCTGTGGACAAAACCGGTACTGGGGGCATTGATGGTGGGACTTCTCCTGGGAATCTTTCCACGGGCAGGAGGAGTCGGATATCACTATGTTCAGGAATTAATTAATGGCGGCGGCGCCGTCACCTATCTCATCGCCTTTATTGCGTGCAAGATAATCGCCACATCCCTTACGGTTGGTTCCGGTGGAAACGGGGGTCTTTTTGGCCCCTCCATTGTTATCGGGGCAACCCTCGGGGCACTCTTCGCAGGCATCATGAAGTCCCTGGGCTTCGATCTCAACAGCGGCACCTACATCGTTCTCGGCATGGCGGCGTTTCTCTCATCTACTGAGAATACCCCCATCTCATCAATAATCATGATCACTGAAATTACCGGAACCTATGAACTCCTGATTCCCCTTTCCCTTGCATCGGTTACCTCCTACTTCCTGGGACGGCGTTCAATTCTTTACAATGCACAGGTTGAATCCAGGATTGAATCATCTGCAAATTACGGCCGCTACATCAACACGGAGGCATTGAAGGAGACAACGATCAGGGACATCCTCACCATAACCGCTGATTTGCTTCCGGTAATCGATCCATCCATGCAGCTCCCGCGGATAATCAAGCAAACAGAGAACCTTGATCTCATCTACATGTTCCCGGTAATCGATGAAAAAAATAACCTGCATGGATTTATCGATACAATTCTGATACGGGAGGATATCGCGGAAGAGATCCTCGATGCCTCCATGGGCCCCCTCATCGTTGCGGAAGACCTGCTGCGTGCCACCTTTCCCATGCTGAAGGAGGATGAAACAGTTTATTCATTATTGCCGCGCCTTCTCAACAGTGAGGACAAACGAAGGGGTGTGGAAAACTTCCCGGTGTTTACCGCCGAAGGTGAATTTCTCGGGATCCTCCGTTCCATCGATGTAATGCAGCAGCAGATGAAGCTCCTGGACCGAAAAGTAACCTGAAAGTTTAAGGCATTATGGGGGAAGTTTAAAGACCCCTCAGTCCTTCAGTTTCTATGACAGGATTCAGTTGTAAGGAAATTGCGCTTTGTGGATTTTACTGGATTTGTTCCATCAGTTCCGGGTCGGAATCTAAACCATAATATTGCAGCATGTCAAGAAAGGTGGCTTTCTCCCGCTGATGTTCCCTTCTGTCGATATAAGCGGAAAAGTATCCTTCAAAATCTTCTTTAAGGTGCTGAAGAATTTTCATTGTGGATTGGCGCTCTTCCGGGACTGTGATGGTCATGCAATGTGCATATGCCTTCAGCAGGTTTTCTGTCAAAAGCCTGATATCGGCATTCACACTGGAATCACACTCTAATAGTACTTTCTTCCCGCTATTCATTTCCCTTCTTTTACATCATCATGAATTCGATTTCATCTGCGATACTTTAATTATCGACGCCAATTTACTTTTCGATAATACTTTATGTCAAGAGCATTCCAGAAGTCAGGGTAAAAGATTGTATAATAATATCTAATCCCCTTATAAAGACTCCAATACTTCCGGCGATCCCTCTGAAAAAAATATTTAAAATTACCTTAAAAAATGACACATGAGTCAATATTTTTGTATTGACTTTCAGACGCCCCTCGATTCTCTGTACACTTCTTACAGGATGACTACAGCCTGTCCGCCTCAATAATCCGGCTATTTACATAAAAACAACACTTTGCCGGATCAGGGCACCCTGACAGTATAGTTCTTTAATTTGCGTTAATTACCGGTGACAGGTCTCCTGAATAATCAAGACCAGGATAACTCAATGGAAAAAAAGGAAAAGATTGAAAAAAAAGAATCGGAAAAGGCCATGAAAAATTTGAAAAGAATAGCAGTTATGACCTCCGGTGGTGACTGCAGCGGCATGAATGCCTGTATCCGATCAATCGCCAGAACAGCCATCAGCCACGGCATCGAAGTATGCGGATTCAGAAAAGGGTTCCAGGGAATCCTTAAAAACGACTTCATCACCCTGGACAACCGCTCCGTATCGAGTAAAATCGGAAAGGGGGGAACATTCCTTCAGTCCGCCCGATGTCTTGAATTCAAAACACCGGAAGGCCTGCAAAAAGGCTATGACAACCTGAGAGACCTTGATATTGACGGCCTCATTGTCATCGGCGGGGATGGCTCCCTCACGGGGGCACAAAAACTCCATGAAAAGGGATTCCCTGTTATTGGAGTCCCCGCATCCATTGACAATGACCTTTATGGTACGGATATGTCCATCGGTACAGATACGGCACTTAACGCCATTGTAGATGCCGTTGATATGATCAGAGATACCGCTTCCAGCCATGACCGGATGTTTATTATCGAGGTTATGGGAAGAAATTGCGGATACCTTGCCCTCGCCTCAGCCGTAGCCTGCGGTGCGGAAGCGGCGATCATCCCTGAAAAGCCCCAGGACCTGGACTGTGTCGCAAAACGCCTGAAACGAAGATTCAAGGAAAAGAAAACAAATTCAATAATCCTTGTTGCTGAAGGTGCCGGTAAGGCCTCAGAAATTGCAGAGAAACTGAAAGGAAAGGTCGGTTATGATATCCGCCTCTCTGTTCTTGGCCATATCCAGCGCGGAGGAAACGCCACAAGTTTCGACCGGATTCTCGCAAGTAAACTTGGCCGCAACGCCGTATTCGCCCTCGAAGAAGGCAAGAGCGGACTGATGATGAATTTCAAGGACAACCACTATCAATCCATTGCCCTGTCTGAGGTGATAAAGCAGCAGCGTCCCCTTTCAAGGGGACTCCTCGATCTGGCAGGCCTGCTGGAAACATAGAATTTTCACTTATCCTCAGTATCATGCAAAAAACAAGATACATGGTACTGAGGGAAAAACTTCCTTTCACCCCGCAGGACAGAAACCTTTCCCTTGCCAGTTAACAATTTATGGTCTGGCAAAGGAAGTTCGAACATCCCCTGCCAGTAATTCCAATATTTTACCAAATATTCCCCTTCGACGTAACATTTGCTTCACATCCCCTCCACAATCAATACGGAAGAAAAATTTATAACTGGGGGTTGACAATGGAAGCAAAACGCAAACAAAAAAAATTTCGGGACATCGACATGTTCATCATCAAAAAGACCCTCCAGGACCAGCGGGAACTCTTTGATACCGGAAGGACACGAAATATCAACTTCAGAGTCAATCAGTTGAAGAAACTGAAAACAGCCGTACAGTCACACCACGATGAAATTATCGCAGCACTCCATAAAGATATGAAAAAACCTCCACTGGAGGCCTACACCAGTGAAATTGCTTTTTTATACAGGGAGATAAATCACGCGATTAAAAAAACCGCCAGGTGGGCAAGAACCAGAAGGCCCGGCACTCCCCTTCTCTTCAGGCCCGCATCGAGCAGGATAGAGCCTGAGCCCAAAGGAGTCACCCTCATCATTGGGCCATGGAATTACCCCTTTATGCTCACCATGGCCCCCCTTGTGCCAGCCATCGCTGCGGGAAACACCGCGGTACTGAAGCCATCAGAGCTGGCGCCTGCAACGTCACGGGTAATCAGAAAAATTATTTCTGAGGCGTTTGAACGGGATTATATTTCCGTATTCGAGGGGGGAGTAGAGTTAAGCAGTTTTCTCCTTGAACAGAAATTCGACTTCATCTTCTTCACCGGGGGCACCCATGTGGGAAGGATAATCATGGAGGCAGCGGCGAAACACCTTACCCCGGTCGCCCTCGAGCTTGGGGGAAAAAGCCCCGTTATCATTGATGAGACTGCCGACATAAAAGAGGCGGCGCGCAAGATAGCATGGGGAAAATTTTTTAACGCGGGGCAGACATGCCTCGCACCTGATTATGTGCTGGTACCGGAAAAGCTGAAGGTATCTTTTTTGAGGGAACTGACGGAAAATATAAAAAGATTCTACGGAGACGACCCCGAAAGGAGTAAGGATTTTGCAAGGATCATCAACCAGGGCCACTTCATACGGCTGAAGAAACTCCTGAAATCCGGAGAGACAGTTACCGGGGGCAGTCACAATCAGAAGGACCTCTACATCGCACCAACGGTCCTGGAGGGGGTATCCCCTGAAGATCCCGTCATGAAGGAAGAAATTTTCGGTCCGATACTTCCGGTAATGACCTATAGCGATGAGGAAGAAGTGGTTACCTTTATAAGGCAAAAGCCGAAACCCCTCGCCCTCTATATTTTCAGCAAAAGAAGTAAAAACCAGAAGTGGTTTCTTAACAGAATCCAATCCGGGGGAGTAAGCATCAATGATACGCTTCTCCACATCAGCAATCCCGGTCTCCCCTTCGGGGGAACGGGAGAAAGCGGCATGGGCAGTTACCACGGCATTTACGGCTTTGAAACCTTTTCTCATTTGAGGAGTATCTACAGGAGAACCGGCAAGAGGGACTGGCTTCTCAGATATCCCCCCTATACTCTCAAGGTTGAATGGCTGAGGAAGTTATTCGGATAGCTTCCAGTACCTGCAGCAGCTCCCCATGCGGAGGGGTTACTGCAGTATTCATCTCCGGAATATGAGTGACAAATAAATGTCACCTTTTAAATATTTCAGTGGTTATGACATTCATGGTCATGACCGTGTTCCTTACATGAAATTCCGGAATCATCAAGCCTCCCGTCTAACCATGCCTGTGCGACATCCTTAACGCTTCCTGAACATCCACGGATGACCTTTATACCGAAATTATTCAGCTTGGTAACGGCTCCATCTCCCATATTACCGGCAAGCATTATTTCTACGCCCTTTTCTGACAATTCCGGAACCAGGTTGGATTTGCAGCCGCACCCCGCTGAAGGCTCCAGACGCTCCTCAGCGACAATTTTTTTATTTTCGTCAATTGTATAAATTGTGAAATACTCACAATGGCCAAAATGGCCGTCTACATTTTTTCCTTTAGAAGGCAGTGCGATAATCATGGTCTTTCTCCTCTTGCTAAATCTATGTAAGGGCAGTAATATTATCCTCGATACCAGATGCAATCTTTTTTTACTACATGCGGTGATTAAAAATTATCTCTTTAAAACAAAAACAGTTCTTAACCATGGGAAATATTGCACTATCAAAGGAAGGCAGTGTATTCATAATTACAATGATCGACAGTGCAAACAAAAACACCCTGAGAGGACCCGTCCTTAAAGAATACAATGAAATATTTGATCAAATTGAAGAAACAAGGGGGAACGCCGCTCTTCTCCTAAGAAGCAGTGACCCGAAAATATCTGAAGGACATACGGGATTCAGACTCAATTCAATAGATTGTCTGCAATTGAAACCATTAAAATATTTTCATATACTCACATTTTTTTTAATTGTATCTTTTTACTAATTATATTTCCTTTATTGGCTTGTCCAATAATAGATTTTAAAAGACCTTCCCATCCGGTATCATTAAAGCTGTAAGATCCATTAACAATGGATTTACCATCTCTGCATGAAATGCTATACGGCGTAAACAATATCCGGTCATTAAACACTTTCGTCCTGAAACTTATAATTTTATCATGAAGCGTGAGATCCGCCATTTTCAGACTGCCGTGAAATGTTAAAACCGGTCTCTTCTCGTCATCATTGTTCAGAAAAGATTTTCCTTTCAGGAGAGAACTGTTTAATCCCCTTATCGCAAGATGATCGAAAATAGAAGGAAATATATCTCTCTGGGTTACGGGAGTTTTAATTTCACCAGCTTCTCTTCCTGGTAATTTTACTATCAGGGGCAGCCGTTTTATATCATCATGCAGTACGCTGTGGCCAATCATTCCCCGTGAAAATCCTTCTCCGTGGTCTCCGACAATTGCAATAACTGTACTGTCATACTTTCCATTTTTCTTGAGGGCAGCTATTACTTCCCCTATTCTGTTGTCCACATTTCTTACTGCATTTTTGTAGCGGTTGAACAGCAATTTAATACCTTCGTCAGATGATAGCTCCAGTGGATTAATTTCTTCTGCAAATGGATGGAAAACTTTCGCATTACTCTCTGCGTAGTAAGGGTAATGTGTACTGTCAAGCTGCAGAAACATAATCGATGGGGATGCTGCCTTTTGATTTTGAATCCAGTGAACTATTTTTTCACAAGCCTTTTTATCCAGAACATTTCGTTCCACTTTTTGAAAACTGTCATATGCACAAAAATACTTATCAATTAACTTATCCCGACCATTTACCCGGTTATAAAAATTATTCCAGTTGAAATTTGCGGAAAAAGATAATTTTACATCGTATCCAGCCTTCTTGAGAATTCTCAACGGGAGTGATCCGGGTGAGGTTATATTGAATTCTTCTATATCCCTCTCCAGTGTAGCCGCTGGCATGTCCATTAAAAATGAATTCCATGCCAATGATGTATATATCGCATCAGAGTATGACTGTTTAAAGGTTAATCCTGTTTTTCCCAGGGAATAAATATTTGGTGATATATTCTCATCAATCATATCCCATCTGAAACTTTCGAGTAAAATGATTAATATATCCTGAGGATTTTCAAGTTTCTTTATAGAAGAAATATAATTTTCAGTTTCATTATTACCCGGAGAAGAGGGGATTTTTATTTCAACAGTATGTTTCCCCGATGAAAACAGCTGACAATAGAGGGGGTATTCTCTCCTGGCGAAATAATTAAAATTATCCCGGGAATATACCTGTTCGGAAATAAACACCATCAGCAAAATAATGAGAAAGGCATATATTTTCGCACCGGTCAATGTTCCCGGCTTTGATCTTTTCAGCACCTGTCCATGAACAATCCCACCGGTATAAATTATCGCCAGGGAACCCGCCATGAGGCCGCAGTAAGCAACAACAGAAAATCCTGCTTCCTTTGAAGAAAGAAAAAAGTCTCCCCCCAGGGCAAATATTGAAAATGATTCAAAAAGAGAGATCTGTGTAACGGACAAGATAAGCGCATTAATAAGTATCAGGGTTGTATACAGGAGAGCCGTTCCTGATAATATAAAACGAATTCTTTTATATTTAATGGAAAAATCTACTATGTGGAAGATGCCAAATATTAAAATCTGCTGGCATATAATCGAAACTACCGCACTTGCATTTTTATGAGCCGGGGTATAATAGAAAAACCAGAGAAGAGAAATACCCATCAGTAATAAAAAATATTCCGATGCCGCCCCCTCTTTATATGTGCTGTTTTTTTTACTCAAATCCACTATATGAAACCGTCCCATTTAGAAATATAGTTTAATTTAATCAGAAACTCTGAGAATCAATCATGGCACTGATATCGTATTGATATCTACAGCCTTGATAAAATTTTCAGATAATATTCCCACCACAAACCACATGGGGGCAATGGCCAGGCTGGTATATCTACCGATTGATAAAATGCCGCCGTAGTACCAGATATCATAACCTGTTATTCCCAAAAGGACCCATCCCCAAAGGCATTCCATTACAAGAATTATTGTCATATAAATTGTGCCCCTGAAGAACCAGTGCCACTGGCCTATTTTTCTGTAAGCCTTCTCCACTCCGAAGAGTCCTATTGTTCCATATACCAGGAACATCCATAAACTGGCCTGGCCATACAGACTTATTACCGGGACATTCCATATATTTCCAAGATTAAAGCTTCGGTCTACCAGCCATTCATACTGGAAGAACCAGCTGATCCATTCAGGTGCCAGTCTCCCGATTCTGGTTATGTTATAAAAAAGTATTTCACCAAAGATAAGTAGTGATCCATAAACAATTAATCTGAATGCGCTATAGTTAATTTTTTTCATAAAAGTTGTTTTATTCATTATTACCTCTATTGATCAGCTGCTGCTATATTTTTTTGTTATAATAGTTTACGACTTCTTATATTCTTAATTTTTTTCTTCGAACCTTTTAAGTAGGGTTATAATATATTTTATTCCTGTAGGTCCCATATAGAGATTCAGGTGACCCGCTTCAGGAATTACTATATCATTTTTCTGATTCAGCCTTGAATTTTTGGCTGGCACAACCATCTGATCGAATCCAGCGCTTATGCTAATTGCTCTCGAAAAAGTTTTATATTTCTTTTTCAGCGATTTTATCAATTCAGAGTCCGGCTGCATCTGCCTTATTGAAACCGATAAAGGTAAATAGTATGCCAGGCGTGAACCATACAGTGGAGTACCAAGTGTTATCATCATTCTGATTCTGCCATCATACTGTTCAATGTTATTCCAGCAGATGAGTCCCCCCATGGAGTGACAAACAAGATAACAGTCTTCAATATTATTATCTGAAAGAAATTTTTCTAGTTCCTCTCCCTTCTTTTTTATATTCCCGACCTGAAATCCCATTGGAACGGCATATACCGGATGGCCGTTTTTTATTAATTCTTTATACAGCCTTCCCCATGATATAGTCCTTCCCCAGAATCCGGATATTAGAACTACGGGCCTTTTATTACCTTTACCATTAAACGGGAGTTTATAAAAAATTCCCGCTATATGATGAACAAAAAGAAATAAAAAAGCGTACCATAGTTCACACAGCACCTGCACCGGCAAAGGCCTGACTGTAACGTTTAAATTGTTCATAATTTATAATTGATAATTGCAGTAAAAATAATTATTGCATAATTTCTTTCAGAGTACCAAGAAACCACCCTGCGGCAAAAAACAGAAGCATTGCAAAAGCCAGATTGATACTGAAGGATTTGATTTTTTTCATATGTAAACAATCTCCCTGATGTATTATTTACCAAACAGAATATCTCATGGAGGAATTTGTCAATATTTAGCAAACTTAATCGAGTGAAAAGGAATGAATGACAATTTCCGGGGAACGAAAGAGATAATAACGCTGTATTATTCTATATTATCATCCTACCTTACAAAATGCAGCTATTTCCGATTCCGCAATTGCGGTATAAGTAAATTTATGTATAAACATTATTGTTCAGGCTTATGGACGTGGAAGGGTCTTAGAAACTTTTAAAGCCCCATGCTATTCATTCCCCTAATCGTGCAGTTCGTTCTACTTGTTCCGTTGAAAGATTTTTTTTATTTATAAAAAATAAATTAGGAAAATAATGGCACTATTGATAATATTGGGAGATTCCATAAATGATAAAAGTTCTTGTAAATAATATAAATTCAATTGATGTACTGCTTTGCCTCAAGGTATCTATTCTTACCGGCAGGAAATTTTCAAACTGGTTCATGTTCTGGATGTCGAAAAGCGGGGACGGGTATATTTATATAGTCATCGCACTCGCTGCTATCCTTGTGGATTATACTACTGGAAAGGATATTACATTTATTATGATAATTGCCTTCGCAATAGAACTTATTATTCAGAAGAGCGTGAAACATTTAATAAAAAGGGAGAGACCGGGATCTAAAATAATGGGGATCAGTTACCTGATAAATCCCCCGGACAGGTTCAGCTTCCCATCGGGACATACTGCAGGGGCATTTTTAACTGCCGTAATCCTTTGCCACTTCTCGGTAATTATTGCATTACCTGTATTTGTATGGGCAGTTCTTGTCGGTTTTTCGAGAATATACAATGGCGTTCACTATCCATCGGATGTGGTAATAGGTGCAATTCTGGGAGTACTCTCAGGAGAACTGGGCATCTATTTATATTGTCTATAGTTACAAATTCTGATTATCTTTTTCTACGGAACCACTCCCTGAAGCCAGAAATGAAGATCATAGTTACTGATTGACCAGTTTGTCCAGTTCTCCATTTCGACATCAGAATAGGGACCATTAATACTGTATCTCTGGCCATCAGTATATGTATCTGTTAACAGATTACCGGCAATACTGCTGTCATACTCATTGATATCGAAACCGCCGATAACAAAAGAACTGAATATTACAGTAGTGTATGCAGCGATACCCATATTTATACCAGACCAGAAAACCCATCCGCCGGTAAACGATGTTGGTACAATTACGTCAAAAATGTCGAGCATTGCCCCTGTATCGTCCCTTATATTCAATCTCAGGGTTACATCAGCAGTGCTGGCGTCAGTATTTTTAGTAAAATTGGAATTAAAATAAAAGGCAAAACTTTCAAGGACTATATCCTGGTCGACATAAACGGACTGTCCCTGCCCTACATTCCGGCCTGTCACATGATTGGCATCTCCTCCATACCATGCACTGTTTGAACCGCCGATATGCTGAATTTCATAGGGGGTTCCCGCATCAATGGTGAGGGTAACGGTATAATCCCGTGTTGATCCATCCTCGGCGGTGACTGTATACACCAATGGACTGCTGAAATCATTCGGGGTGGTCCCGCTTACCTGTTCCACCGCCCCGACATGAACTGCTTCTCCCGTAGAGGTAAAGGTGGCCACCAGTGTAGTTACATCTGTCCCGTAGGGAACCGTCATGAAAATGTCATGGGTACCCTCATCAATATTTCCCGTTATCCCAATGCTTTCAAATGAGAAGGAAGTTATGGCTTTAGCATCTGCTAAATTAACAGAATCGATTCCCTTAAAAAGATCCTTCCGTTCGCATCCGACTGATAATGCCATAAGCAGGCAGATTGCTGTAATTATAGAGACTCTCATTATTCTCAATCATCTCGCTTGCTTTCGAGAGACATCCCGTCTAACATAAAAGTAATGTCTGATTTACGGATCGTCAAAATAATTCAGTTCAATTGAAAGTTATAACACAATTAAATTACTCTTTATCAACAATTGCCTCTATTTGAACTTGTTTATGAAAGAAAAACTCTGTTATAGCCTCCTCAGTTATATACATGCCATAACATAAAGAGGCGATAAAACATTTCGGACATATCAAAAAAGGAGATGAAAAGACGTTAAGCTAACCGTTCATTGAGATATCTACTGATAGACTTAGCTGCCTTTCTGCCGGCCCCCATGGCTTCGATCACTGTAGCGGCGCCTGAGACAATATCTCCTCCGGCAAATACACCTTGCTTAACAGTTCTAAAATCCTCATCTACAACAATAGTGCCGGTTTTCGTTGTCCTAATATCGGGAGACGAACGTTGAATTATTGGATTTGGAGAATTACCAATGGCTACTATAGCGACATCAATGTCCATGATAAATTCAGAACCTTCAACAGGTTCAGGACGACGTCGACCTGAGCCATCAGGTTCTCCCAGGGCCATTCCCTGACATTCTACAGCAATAAGATTACCATCCTCATCACCAAGAAATCTTAGAGGATTTGATAAAATATTAAAATTTACTCCTTCTTCCATAGCGTGATGTACTTCTTCTGCTCTGGCAGGTATTTCCTCAAGGGAACGGCGATAAATCAGATGGACCTCTTTACTATCAAGTCTGATTGCGCATCGGGCAGCGTCCATCGCCACATTGCCTCCCCCAATAACTCCGATACGCTTTCCCTTTATTACTGGAGTGTCGTACTCCGGAAAACGGTAGGCCTTCATGAGATTGATTCGAGTAAGATACTCGTTAGCGCTGTAGACTCCCCTTAAGTTCTCCCCTTCTAAATTCAGGAATAACGGCAGCCCTGCACCACTACTTATGAATATGGCATCATAACCGGCTTCAAAGAGGTCATCAATAGATTCAGAAATCCCTATAACCCGATTTGTGACAATTTTAACTCCGGTTTTTTTCAGGCATTCTATTTCGTAATCAACAATATTCTTAGGGAGTCGAAATTCAGGAATCCCGTATGTCAATACACCACCCGGCCAATGAAGCCCTTCGAAAACCGTCACATCATAGCCCTGGCGAGCCAAATCTCCAGATGCAGATAGACCAGCAGGCCCGGCACCGATAACAGCTATACGACCGCTTTTAAATTCAGACAGATGTTTTTCCGGGAGATTTACTTTTACACGCTCATAATCCGCTGCAAACATCTCAAGACGACCGATTGCTACTGCTTCATGTTTTTTCCCCAGTATACACTGAGCCTCACACTGATTCTCCTGAGGGC
Source organism: uncultured Spirochaetota bacterium (assembly GCA_942491575.1). GTDB lineage: Bacteria > Spirochaetota > UBA4802 > UBA4802 > UBA5550 > CAZHNW01. The sequence continues at coordinate 1,744,324 of CALOBT010000031.1, read as the reverse complement.
ACACTCTTCCGCATACTGCAGGCAAAGAATTGGCCTCCTTGATAACAGATATAGCTTCGAGAAACTTCCCCTCTTCAATGCTTTTTAGAAAACGGGGAATATCTATTTTTACCGGGCATCCTCCGACACAGTCAGGATTTTTACACTGCAGACACCTTGAAGCTTCGATACGGGCGGTGGCTTCATCGTATCCAAGAGATACTTCGCTAAAGTTATATTTTCTTTTTTCAGGTTTCTGTTGCGGCATTGCCTGCCGTGTTGTTATTTCAGCCATGCTGCGCAGCTCCATCAAGTTTACATTTATGATATTCTGCAGAATATTCTTCTTCCTTTTTATAAATCCTTTGCCGGGACATAAGTTCCGTGAAGTTAACTTTATGGCCATCGAACTCCGGACCATCAACACATGTAAATTTTATCTCTCCCCCTACACTAATCCTGCACCCACCGCACATACCGGTTCCATCGACCATGATCGGGTTCAGGCTTACTACAGTTTTAATTTCATTTTTCCGTGTTTCGTCACTAACAGCCTTCATCATTGGTACCGGACCTACTGCAACTACAAAATCAGGAGTTTCTTTGGTCATAAGATCATTGAGTGCCTCAGTAACAAATCCCTTTCGACCGGAGGATCCATCGTCTGTGCAAATTATTAATTCATCGCAAACCTCCTGAAATTTCTCTTCAAGCAACAATGAATTCTTTTCCCTGCCGCCGATAATTACAATTACCCTGTTACCTGTTTTTTTCAGTACCTCAGCTATTGGATAGATGGGGGCGATTCCTATACCCCCTCCAATACAAACAGCAGTCCCGTAAAATTTAAGATCCGAGGGTTGCCCCAGAGGACCAGCTATATCAAGTATAGTATCACCTGAATTTTTTTCTGAAAGTTTTGCAGTACTTCGACCAACTACAAGATAGTAAATTGTAATAGTGCCGGCCGTTTTATCGGAACCTACGATTGTCAAAGGGATTCGTTCACCATACTCGTCTATTCTCAAAATAATAAACTGGCCCGCTTTTCTATGTTGAGCAACATAGGGAGCCTCAACAACCATTTCAAAAACCTTTTCACTTTTTTGTTCGTTTAAATGTATTTTATGCATTTATGCCTCTGCAGCGTATATATTAAAAAAATAGCAATTATCAACCAACAATCCATTTTCTCAAATATCCAACTCAGGAGCGTCTCATCATTTCCTGAAAATCAACAATAAATGAAAAAACAGAATAAATATAATGATTTCTGTTGAGAAGATCTCCGCCTTTATCATAATTTGTTTCGCAGAGATACTGCAGTTTCAGATAGAGATTATTCATTAAGCGGAAGGAGGCTCCGGTATAAAATTTATTTTTCAGGAAACCCTTCCGCATGAAGGCAATACCCGATGTGGCTTCGGCTCCTGAATCCTCTATTATGCCGGTAAAGATTTCATCCGCAACAAGGAGGGAGACAAATTTATTAATTCTGTATTTAATCTCCAGCATTTCGGTAGTCATGAGAGAATACCCCCTTCTCTCTTCATCTGAACTATAATAACTGGCATAAAAAGTATTGTACACAAACAGTCTGAAGGAGAAACTCCAGTCCCCCAGGCTGTATGTCACCTTTGGAACAAGGGAGACATTGTGAGTGGCATAGTAATCATTCGCAGACTTCACAGGCATACCCACGTAATAATACCAGACCGGCAACTTCACTATGATATTTTCCCATCTCCAGGTATACTGCGGCCCCACAAATAATTCATAAACAAAAGTATCAATAGTATTCTTATTATCATCCCGGACAAATTCATATTTATGTCCCGGCATCAGAACAACCGACCATTGTGGAGTCAGCTTATTCTCTATATAAAAATATGTCCATGTTCTTCCCGTATCAGGGACAGAACCTGCTTTTGCAGCGACTGATATAGATATCAAAAGTAAAGATATTATTATTTTCAAATTTTTCACAAATTTCATGTTCATCTCATCCTTAAATAATTAACTTTAGTGTTTGGATTACCAGTAACGGCGATTCAATCGGGACTCACAATGACTTGTTTTGATAATCCATTGAAGAATAGTCATTGAACACTGGTTGCCGGTCACTTCCCGGCATAATCTTCTCGCGGCACAATGGCATAGGTAAAAAGAGCGGTGGCCGTCATCTTGATAATATCCCCGGGGATAAAAGGCATAGCCCCCATGTTCAGAAGAGTCATCACGTCAGGAAAACTTCCTTTTACCATCCCCAACCAGATGTATAGGTATATCAATCCACATCCGTATATAATGAAAAAATTTGCCGTAATCATGATTAAATGCAGAGGCAAAAATTTTCTCATCCTCGACGACCGGTCAACCATAACACCTACAAACCATGCAGCCCCCATGAAGCCCAGGAGATAGCCGCCGGTGGGGCCCAGCAATACAGCTGCCCCGCCCTTCTGTCCCGCAAACCAGGCCACACCGCTCATACCTGCCATGAGATAAATAAACTGGCTTACTGCTCCCCATCGCCCCAGAACAGCACCGCTTACAAGGACAGCAAAAGTCTGCCCTGTTACCGGTACCGGTGTCCAGGGAATATAGAAACTGAACTGAGCCAACAGACCGGTCATGCAGGCCATAAGAATAGTCAGAACTATTTTACTCGCAGCATCTGCATGATACCTCCAATGGTGAAAGGAATGCAGTGCCGTTTGATATTTTTTATGTACTAAGGTAACTTCCATATTCAATACTCCGATTAATTTTCAATTCATTCATGTAAAAGTTAGTCTTTTAAAAATTGAATCACACTTTCACCTGTGTTCATCTTTTCCAATTTGAGGCTCCTCTGTTGAAATTTTCAATCACAGTTCCCGGGACCAAAGGCCTCACTGCATCGTTCTCTTGCACGTGTCAGCCCCTTTACAAGATGATCTCTCAACCCGGTTATATCCTCAATTATCCAGTCAATAACACCACTTTTAAAGGCATCATTGTCTGCTCTGGATTTTTCCATGAATGTTGATATAAAATCCCTGTAGAGGACGTCGGCCTCATCCTGTTTTCCTTCCTTCAAAAACCGTGAGTATTCACTCCCTTTGAGCAAATCGAAGGCTGCGGTGGAACCGATGACCGCCATCACTGCCTTCTCCAGGGCAAGATAAACAATGCCCGGACGCAGGTATTTATTAAATGCATGTATCAATCTTCCGCCGTAGTTCTGGTTAAGCACCACTGAAACCACCGGTATAGTGCTCAGTACATTGACATCAAGGGATTCAGCGCCAATGGCCTGGATCCTGAAACGCTCCTCCTTTGATCCCGGAACAAAACCTGAGGAGTTGGAAAGCATCACCAGGGGAATCCCCTTGCTTTCAAGAAATTCCATGAAAATTCTGAACTTTTCAGTCCCTGCTGAGTCGGCTCCGCCCCCCTTTATGAGGGGCTGGTCCGCAATTATGCCCACAGTCTCACCCTTCAACCGGGCCAGACCAGTGACAAGGCTGGGCCCGGAAACTGGATCATTCAAGCAATTGTACATCTCCATAAATGAATCCTCATCAAAGACATGTTCAATTACCGACTCTACAATGTCATAGGGCTCCGATGCATTATCAGAAATAGAGGGCAAATTACCGGTAGCTTTACCTGGTCCGGCAATTTTCTTATCCAAAAGATGAATAAAACAACGGGCAAGTTCAAAGGCCTCCGGAAATGACTCTGTAATAAAAGTGGCATTTTTCCTGGCAAAGGAGAGATCAAGATCACTGATACCAGGTTTTTTGATAAAAATTATCGCATCTGCATAACTGTTAATCTCAACTGCTTTAAGCCCCTCAATATCAGTAATGACATGTATCCTTACCCCCTTCCTGTCATTTACGGTCCTGATGAAATCCATACGACTCCGCATACTTGCATTTTCATAACTCCCCCTGATTCGGTACCATTTTTTTCCAAAGACCAGTAATTGGTGTGAATCTGTCCGCTGTGCCATCCTGAGAAGTTCACGCGATTTGGTAATGGCGGCAGATGTAACAAGACCGTTATCTGTCCTGGGTCCCATAACAAGGACCCTGCTGCCCCCAAGGGAGGCAAAACCGGCAATGATTGAATTAGCCCCATAGTAATTTTCTCTGAAAAGCCAGTACTCACCATGGTCTACGTTCTCTTCCACTATAGATTCTTGAAACATAACGGAAGGGGAATCGGTATAATCGTGTTTTTCCTGAGCCCCTTGTTTGGCTACAACAGTTCCCTGAACCTTCGGCTGAAAGAATCTCCTTATACGGTGAATGTTTCTGATCATATCAATTTTATCACAGGCAACAATGTCAACGATGCCGGCCCATTTCCCCAGGACACTGGCACCCCCTATATCATAATTGGATATCTTTTCACCCATGACAGACCTGATAACATTTGATCCGGTGAGCACCCGGTAGGAATTCTCAGAGTCCAGGAGGATCTGAATGGTTGCCTGACTCGAACCGTAAACATCAAGGCCGGCGGATGCACCGATTCCCACCGCCACCAGCATTGACCGCCCCCTCCTCTTTACAGTATCGTGTCCTAATGAAAAACTCTCATCAATCTCACAGAAAAGACTGCGAAGCAGCGGATCTGGAATACTGTTCCTGTATTGAAGAAATTTATTAAAATTGCTATTGCCGGAAAGAAAAGAGTTCATCATAAATCCCTCCGCTCCCCGATTGAGAGAAACCACTCCCTCCTTTATATTGGCACCGGCGCTGTCATTCCACACAAAAAGGGGGAGCCCTCTCATATAAGCAAGATATGCTGCAGCGACATATTTCCTTCCCTCCAGATCTCCCGTGGAACCTCCCCTTATTCTAAAATCCTTCATATAGAAAAGGGATTCCCCTCCCTGAATAGTCCCGGTGTAAATTCTTGCTCCCACCTTTACATTTTCAACATTGTCATCTATGGATGCGATGGTAATCTCTTCCATAGATCCCGGATCAAAGGTCTCACGAGCCCATATATCGACGGGCCACTTCCCCCTGTCATAGAGTTGCTGGTCAGCCTCCTTCCCGCCGGTAGTGGTACAATATATATTTCCGCCATCGTCCTCCTGCAGGATATCAAAAACAGATTTATCATTTTTAAAAGTAAAAGCTACTTCTCTCCTGGTGCTCCTCACAGAACCGGGATTTATGATGTCTGCATCAATGATACCAAAGGAGAGAGAGCCATTATAGTAATATCCCAGAAGTTCGCTGCACTGTTCCCGAAGCAACTCATACCCCAGTGCTTCTCCATCGGTATAATCCCACATAAGGGGCTTTCCTGTAACGATTATTTCCAGCCAGTTTTCCTCACCGTTAACAGTCCCGTTGAAGGCGTGAAGCAGTGCTGATACCCGCTTCAGGGTTTTCGACAGCAATCGGGCATCTCCAATGTTATCCAGTTCCACAAAAGAAAAAGCCGCGTAACGCCCCTCCCCGTCAGGTTTTTCCAACCTGTAGATAATTATGTCCTCAAAGGGAGATGCAAGCCTCGTTACCGAAAACCGATTCTCCAGCAGTTTCACTTTTTTTTCGAGGCGTTCCAGAAATAACGGATGAAGATTCCCGGGTATCTGGTCTCCCTCAGATGCATCCCCTGCAGATACCGAAATAATTGATATATCATCGACGGGTTTTTGGGATATCTTCCGGTTTCGGGGCACCTCCATCCATCCCCTGGAAAAAAATTCCGTAAAACTATCGGGATATCTATGGGCAAGGAAGTTTTTAATCCTTTTATATGACGAATCATCTGATTCCGTTTGAGCATGGAGCAGCAGCCGCTTCAGTGTCAGCATGGTTCTGTCTTTATCCGGAAGCAAACGCCCTACTACATGAAACTGAGAACCGACCCTCTTCCAAAACTCAATGCAGTACTGGTGCGATTGTTTAAGGAGAAAAATAAAATGTTTCCTTTTAATGGAATCCACTACGCCGGTTGGATTCTCTCCGTCAAGCCGATAGGCCTTCATCAGTTCCTTCATAAGTTCTATGAATTCAGAAGGCTGATCTGACTCGCTGCTGTTCCTGTTGTTTATGTATCTATTCAATTCATCCTGAAAACAGAAACCGCTCTCTGAGATTACAGGAGAAAAGAGCCTGCGGATATTGGTGTAATGAAAAATCACATCGGTGATTCCCTCTCCCCTGGCAGCATTCATCAGGTCCTTCCATTGTTCCTGAGGCAGCAATTCCAGAATGGTTACCAGTTTATTGATAATTCCCCGGTCCTGAATAAAGCCTCGAACAGATGCAAGAAACAGCTCCAGTATGACATTAAAATGAATTTCGATATCCTTCAATATGATATCCTCGGAGAAATCATTCACGATCAGTTCAATGGTTGAGGTGAATTCATCATCCTGATCCTCCTTCCCGGAAAAAATTACTTCCTTAACATTATTCCTGCCTTTCTCCTCACCGTTTATTTTTATCAGTACCTCGCCATCCTGTATGCCTTTCCCCATAATCCTGCCGTCCGGAGTCCTGGACAAGATCAAGCTGTCGGCATTGCCTCCTTCTATTATGTAATCAATTGTTCCGTCGATAGGCGCCTCCAGAACAGTCTCCATTTTCATGGCGGAGAGAACCACAAGGGCTTCACCGGCCTTTACATTATCACCTTTAGACAATCCGTATCTGCCGAAGGAAACAAAGGTTCCCTGGAAAGGAGACCTGATTACACCCATATCCTCAGAGCTGCTTTGCCCTTCCGGCGAGATGTTCATCCTGAAATAATCAACCTTGTTATCGGCATCTCTCATCTTTAATGTATAAGATGTCGAATGGTGCTCCATGCGTATCCTTCTGGATCTATTTTCATAGACGAGGACAATATCATCATCCCTGTCATTGAATGAATTGAGAGATATTCGTCCCCGTTCACGGCCGTTAATTAAAACAACAAAATCGTCCATTGAAACCTGCAGGTATTCAACCCTGTAATTTTTACTGTTATACAGGACAATGAACCGTGAGGGTACTGATGCTATTGTTTGACAGTCTGCCACTCCTTCAAGCCTGGCAATAATAGAGAAGTCCCGGGCCCTTTCATGAAGTTCTCTCAGATACTCACAGAAGGCACCGAAAATAACCGGCTCATCATTTTGGGAATAAGCCCCTTCATTATCAAAAAGCAGCTCCCTGCTCTCCTCCAGAAGATTGTTGGTATAATCACCTTTTATAAATTCAGGATGACGTACTATCCTGAGCAGTTGGTGCAGATTAGTCTTTATTCCCTTGATATAGAGTTCCTGTAACGCCCTCTCCAGCCTGATAAGGGCTTCCCTGCGATCTGAACCGTGGGCTATGAGTTTTCCGATCATGGGATCATACATGGGAAGAATCGCATCCCCCTTGGCAAAACCAAAATCACACCGTATGCCGTTAAAAGTTGGGAAATCCATCTCCACGATTTTTCCCGGCGAGGGAAGATAATTGTTTTCCGGATCCTCAGCGTATATCCTGCACTCGATGGAATGATCCCTGTCATCTGTCCGGTACTTGATATTGTCAGGATTTTCGATCTCTCCTTCCCTCCCGTCGAAAAAGAGAATCTGCCACTTTACGATATCAATACCCAGGGACTGGTCGGTTACAGCATATTCAACCTGGAGCCTGGTATTCATCTCCAGAAAACCGAATTTGCCTGTATCACTGTCGATGAGAAATTCAACGGTACCGGCACCGGAACCATTACAGTATTCAGATACCTCAGCCAGTTTTTCTGCGGAGGCAAGAAATGAAAGGGCCATGTAATCATCGAGAAATGTATGACCGCTCTCTTCGATAATCTTTTGATTACGACGCTGAACCGCACATTTTCTTATTCCAATGGCGCTGCCATTAAATATCTGAACTTCAACATGGACCGGGTGCTGGATATACTTTTCCAGATAAAAGGTACTGTCGCTATACAAGTCCCTGCCAATACGACAGCTTGATGCAACGGCTTCCTCCAGTTCTGATTCTTTGAAAACCGGATACATACCCTTGCCGCCTCCCCCGGAACTAAGTTTTATAATAACAGGATAACCGATCCTTTCTGCTTCCCTTTTAACCTGTTCCATATCACTGTCGTCCAATGCCTCGGAGCTTTCGAAGAGGGGAATATCGTTTTCCCTGGCAATATTCCTGGCACTGATTTTGTCTCCCATCAGCTTCATTGTCCGGTGATCCGGCCCCATAAAAATCAGTTCTACTCCAAGAAAGCTGGAAAAGATCTTTATATTCTGAACAAATTCGTGGTTCTCTGAAAGAAAACCGTACCCGGAATAAATGGCATTCCCCCCGGAGATTACTGTCGAGGCTATGATCATCCAAATTGAGGTATAATTTTCATTTTCCCCGATATAAATTACTTCGTCAGCAAATTCATACCAGGACTGGCCACGATCCGCATCGGTAACCACTGCAACGGAAGGAATCCCTTCCTCATGCAGGGCAAGAAAGAAACGCTTGGCAATCTCTCCGCGGTTGGCAACAAGCACCTTCTGAAGCTTCCCATCCCGTTTTTCAAACTTATCTCTACGCGGAGAATGATACATCTCTGCCGTCAGGGGATTCAGTTCTTCAAGTTTTTCCATTGCTTCGAGAAAGTTTTTTTCCATCTCCCGCATTACTACCATATCGTTTACCGGAGCATCTGAACCATGCAGGGACGAACAGTTTTTACTCCTATTTTCATTTATCATTAAAAATAATCTCCCCTTTATAATTTATTACTTCCCCGGAAGCTGTATCCCTGATCACAAGAGCGAGGTCCCTTTCAACTGCAATAAGGATTCCCCTTCTCTCTGTTCCTCCGGACTCATATGATATTTTTTTACCAATACTGTCAGTCGCCTCATACCAGTGTCTCATAATTCTTTTTGGTATCGGATAACGGTAACTGTTTAATAATTCTTTCAGGTGTTTCATGACCGCATACAGGATTACTTCAACGTCATAATCCTTTCCCGTAATCCCCTTCAGGGAATCCACCTTTCCGTTAATATCTTTGTGAAACATAATACTGTTTACATTGATACCAACACCAATGATCACGGCCCTGGAGTTTTCCTTTTTTACCGATTCACATAGAATTCCGCCTATTTTTCTGTTTCTATAAAAAATATCATTGGGCCATTTCAACTTTAACGGACCCTTCACAAAATCACTTAAGGCCCGATAAACAGCAAGCCCTGCGAAAAGAGTAATACCGGCATGCTCACCGGGGGAAAATTCAGTGACGTAGACTGTGGAGAATGTAAGATCCTCTCCTCCCCCGGAATACCAGTTACGTTCAAACCTGCCCCTTCCCCCCGTCTGATTAATAGCCCGCACAACCAGGAATTGATCATTCCAGAAGCAGGGATTTTGCCTGATATAGGTGTTGGTGGAATCAACATGTGCAAGAGTTATCGTTTTAATATCTATTCTCCTAAAAAGGGATTTTAACAATACCCATTGAGGAGACATCAGACGCTAATCATAACCCTGTCTTTCACCTGAAATTCATCGGGAACCGATGAAACTATGACCATCTCAAAATCCGCAACCTCCATATAGAGATTGCCCTGCATATCCAGGAGTTGAATATTGAATACCTTTTTCCCTGCGGATTCAGAGACCTTCCGGGTGAGGCAAAGGTAATCCTCTTCCTTCACGGTTTTCCGAAATATAGACATCTTTCTGATTGCGGAGGGAAGAATGACATCCCCTGAGGTGAGAAATTCAAAAACGCCCCCTGTCTGAAACATGGCGTCAAGAATAATCACATCAACCTTAAAATCAGGATCCTTGATGCCACTGAAAAATTCTCTGCTGCTGAAATTATTGACTCTGCAAATCAGGAGATTGCCGTCAAAGGAAAGAATATCTTTTACTGTTCTGAAGAGACCATCCATAAAGAGACGCTGCGGATGATACAGGAGCTCATCTATACTTCCTTCACACTCTACGGGGCTGAAGGATGGAATATCTATTGTTTTACTTCTGGGCCTTTTTTTAGAAAAGTTGAAGGTTCCTCTGAAATGTTCAGAGGAATCTCCCATGAGTCTTCCCTCCTTATTTCTGAACTGCGAAATAATGGAACAATGCGATTTATTCTTTGAACTTCCTTCAACATTAGCTGTAATAATTATTTCCCTGGATTTGTTCTGCAATATTTTGATACCGTAGGGAATAGAAAAGTTTTCAACCTCCACGAGAATGCTTCCAGGAGACACGATAGTTGATGCCGCCTCTGCCATTGCTTCAACACCGGTTGCACCGAGAAAAAGCGGCACTCCCTCCCTGCTATGATCAAGCAAAAAGAGATCCCGTTTTATATCCAGAACACGGGAATAAAGCACACGATCTTTTTCTTTTTCCAGCATTACATCTACAAAGGGAACAATGGCGTTGCATGATGGGCTTCCCGGTTCGGGAAAAATTTTGTCTGAATCGAAACCATGATCAAAACCGGTATAGAGGGTCTCCAGGCTTCTCCTGTCTTTCAACTCAGCCATAAAGAAGTCTATCCCCCTTTGAAGCGTAAGGAAGGACATCCCCCGTTCCTGCAGTACTTTCTTCACCGTTTCCTTTGTAGCCATGCCGGCGCCTTCCCATGCTGTCCAGTCCATCACCTTATAGCTTCTTCCGCTGTTAAACATTTTTTCACGCAAAATGAGCTTTCCCAGCATGTCATTTGAAGCACTGTAATCTGATTGACCTGCATTCCCGAAGCGGGCAGCTACAGATGAGAAGGTAATAAAAAAACTGTAGTCAAGTTTCGCAGCTGCCTTTAAAAGATTAATGGCACCGTAAATTTTTGTATCAAAAACCCGATCAAAGGATACCTTGTTCTTCTTTTCAATAAGCTGACTCTCCTCAAGACCTGCCGCGTGTATGATGCCATCGATCGACTCATAACCATCTATGACTTTCTTTACTGATTTGTAATCTGTCACATCAACGGCATGATACTCTACATCTGCTCCCAGCTTCCTGAGACTCTCTATATTCTGTCGTGAAGTCCGAGCCCTTAAAATTCTTAAAGCTGTATTCCGCACCTCAAGAGGCTTTTCCTTATCCATGGTTTTCTTCAGGTGCCTTATTATAAATTTCTCGTCCGCCTCTTCCGGTAAAAATTTTTCATCAATATTGTCGATCCTGCTTCGTCCCAGAATAATAAATTTTGGCCTGTATTCTTCAGCCAGCCTCTTCAATATTTCACAGGTAATACCCCCTGCTCCTCCTGTAACAAGGACCCTACTCCCCTCTGTAATGAGTGACTCCTGCATTAGGGGCGTATGTGCATTAAGAGAAAGAGTGAAGCGCTTACCTTTTCTGTAACCAATCTCCACAGTGGTGTCGCCGGAGAGGAGCTCATTGATAAAGGTCTCAGCAAATTCCTTTCTGTATTTCTCCGAATAGCAACTGCTGAAATCCACAGCTTTAACCAGGGTCTCAGCAAATTCCTTATTGACGCTTTTTAACATGCCCGCCACTCCAGCAAAGCAGGGACCTGATTTAAGGGGCACTTCTGCGTAGGGGAAGACTACCGAATCTATGGAGGGAGCAGCAATGATGCCGCCCGGAACATTGAGCTGCTTATGGAGAGTCTTGATTATCACAAAAAGTGATTTTACCGAAGCATTGATAGCCTCTTCATCCACTTCCCGGTCATTGAAATAATAATCCATCGGTGCGCAGTGAATCAGGCCATTTATATGTGCGTATTTATTTTCCAGATTCTTTACTTCCTTCTCCAGGTTTGCAAGATTTTGGAAGGAACACATCAGATCGGAATCACTATCGCTTCCCATTGTTACGACCTTACCGGATAACTTTGTAATCTTTCTGATTATATTATCAGCAAAGCCGAAGCTGTCCCTGGTAACCAGAAATGTTTTTCCCTTGAAAGTCCTGTCAGAATAACCGGGGATGGTTGTTTTTTTAATACTAATGCTGAAACTCTTAATAGAATCATTGTCTTTTTGCGTAAGAGTGACGGCTTCTGATTTTTTCTCCTTTACGGACACTTCTTTTTCAGTATTGCCAACATCCTGTTCCATATAGGCAACAAGCTTCGCAATAGTATTCAAATCATTCAACTTAAGATCATCGGGGACGTCCAGATCAAAGTGGGCTGAAACAGCACCGAATATTTCCACCTGCTTCACCGTGTCAATACCCAGGTCCCCTTCCAGATCAAGGTCATCCTCAAGCATATCCAGGGTGTAGCCGGTAAAGTCTGCTATGACTCCCTTCACAACATCTGCAGCGTCACCCCCTGCATCAGAAGCCTTGACCTCTACCCCTGCAGACGAAGGAACCCGGGATTCGATATAATCTGAAAGCTTCGCAATGGTATTTAAATCTCCCAGCTGCAGGTCATCGGCAACATCAAGGTCAAAGTTAGCTGAAACAGCACCGAAGATTTCCACCTGCTTTACCGTGTCGATACCAAGATCTCCCTCCAGATCAAGGTCATCCTCAAGCATATCCAGTGTATAGCCGGTAAAGTCTGCTATGATTCCCTTCACAACATTTATAGCGTCACCCCCTGTATCAGAAGCCTTGACCTCTACTCCTGCAGACGAAAGTATCCGGGATCCGATATAATCAGAAAGCTTCGCAATGGTATTTAAATCTCCCAGCTTCAGGTCATCGGGAACATCAAGGTCAAAGTTAGCCGAAACAGCACCGAAGATTTCCACCTGCTTTACCGTGTCGATACCAAGATCTCCCTCCAGGTCAAGGTCATCCTCAAGCATGTCCCGGGTGTAGCCGGTAAAATCAGCAATAATTTCTTTAATAGTATCTGCCAGTGATGCAGAGGATACCGCAGAAGTGATTTTATTACCGATACGGTCTTCATCCTTAATCTCCGCTGCAGGAGCGGGCTTTCCAACTTCTCTCACTTTTGCTGCGGCACTGTCAGACTGGAGGCATAACATGTTATTTAGAATTGTCAGCCGGGGCACTTCTGCACCTGATATTTTTTGAAGCCAGGAATTGTATTCCTGATTGTCGATTATATCCTTCTCGTTAATTTTTCTGAAAAGTGCAAAAGCGAAATGAGATCCGAATCCGGCGCCGAAATGCATTCCGTACTGGTAATCTCCCTCTTCACCCCTGCTAAAACATAATTCTTTAAATTCGTCGGGAACATCCGTAAGATTAGCAACCGGCGGAACCTTACTCATCTGGAGTGCTTTAACAAGGACTGCGTCTTCAATTCCGGCCCCCAGGGTATGCCCGGTGAATCCCTTGGTATTTGTAATCACAATGTTTTTATAATGTTGTGGAAATGTATTCATGATTGCCATTACCTCGGCTGATGCGCTTCCCCCCTTTGCCGGGGTATAGGTTTCGTGTGACATGAAAACCATTGACCGGGTATACTCGTCCTTCCTCAAGTTATGCCGGTCCTCTATTACTTCAATGGCCCTTTTCATCTCCCCCGCTACGTGATCCACATCAATTCTCGTGGCATGGAAGGCACTGTTCCCCATATACGTTCCCATGAGCTCTGCCTGACCTCTTCTGCCACGGCTCTTAACAGAATCCTCTCTTTCCACAATCAATGCCACAGCCCCGCTTCCCACAATGGTTCCGTTTCTTCCCTCATCAAAGGGCTTTGCAGCCTCCTGAACTGTCTTTTTGATTGTGGCGGCTCCAAGTGCCAGGAATCCCGACTGTACCCACGGTCCCTGTATTTCACCGCCGCTTGCCTCTCCTCCCACTACAATAACACGTTCACATCGTCCGATTCGAATCCAGTCCTCCGCAACACCAAGGGCCTGTGTGGTAGAAGCACAGGCAGCGCGTAAATGTGTATTGGGCCCCTTTGCCTTGATAAGCTGAGCCAGATGAGCCGATCCAAGACATATTATTTTAAAAAGAAGAGTCCGATCGAAGGAATATTCCTTTTCACTGATGCCGCTTTGAACTTTCATAAACCATTGTGTCAGTTGTTCTTTTATTTCCTCTTCTGTAATTTTTTCCATCAGGTAGTAATATATCTTTTTAAATTCTTTGTATGGCTCCGCGAGAAAACGATGATGGTAGTAATCGGTTACCTGCTTAATAAGTGTTTCAAAACCAGCAAAGGCAGAAGTAAATATTATTCCCGTGGAGTCCTGCATTTCATCAGGCAAAACAAAACCATTAGGAATTTCACCTCCCGTTGTTGTCTTTTTATAAGACTGTACAAGGGGAATTCCCGCATCCTTCAGGGCTTCAATACCCGCTGCCATAGCCAGGGCATCGGTTATTTCATGGTCATATTCGATGCCGTAGTCATCAAGACTGAAATATCCCAGCTTGCCTGCAAGCTGAATAACCTCATCGCTGCTGGTAATTTCAACAAAACGGGCATTACCATCAGAACTTTTTAATACTTTGATAATATTCTTATCCATCATCCGCTCTTTCTCGTCTGGAGAAAGAGGATCAATGAAATTTTCTCCCTTCAGGATTCTGTCGAAATTATTATCATTGAAGACATGATGAGCCATCCCGGGAAGCCCGATAGCAACACCGGAAATTACAACAGGACCGGTATAGAAATTAAATCTTTCAATTTCTTTCAATGCCTCATCTCTTTTATAATCCCGGAATTCATTTTCCAGAAGAGCATTGATTTCATCTTTCTTAATCATAAGGAATTGTCTAAAATCGTCGTCATTATTCCCAGGTTGAACCGACAATAACTCCGTCTTTATTTCATCTTCTTCATTCTCCTTGTTTCTCCTTTCCTGTTCCACCTGTTCAATATTCTCCTTTCGATTAATGAAATATTTCTCCATTTTCATCAATGATTCCAACTCCCCCGTTTTTGGGTCCATGGCGGGTGTTGCACTGGAAACATCGACACTGATATTATTAAGGAGATTAAGAAGTAGTCTGCCCGGACCAATTTCGATAAATTCCGTTGCACCGGCATTGCTGACATATTCTATTGAATCAATAAAATTTACCGGTGATATTATCTGTTGAGCCAGAAGATCCTTTACCTTCTCTTCATTATCAGGATAGGGTTTGCCTGTTACATTAGAAATAATTCTGGAAAAGTTCACGTCGTTAAAATCGATCTCACTCAGATATTCCCTGAAGTCAGCGGCCACCTGTGACAACAGGGGTGTATGAAAGGCCCCCGACAGGTTGAGTAGCTTAAACATTATATTTTTCTTTTTTAAATATCTGCAGAATGCATCTATTTCCCCGGATCCGCCAGCCACGGCAGTCTGAGTTTCACTGTTCATATTACTCACGTAGACATTAGCAAGCTTTGAATTATCTATCAGCATCTGTACTTCTTCCCGATTTTTGAAAATTACCATAATACGTCCCGCCTCTTTATCGGACGCGGCCTTCATAAATTCAGATCTCTTCAAAATCAATTTCATGGCATCTTCGAAATCAAGCATCCCCGAGCAGTAGAGGGCCGTACATTCTCCCAGGCTGTGGCCGATAAAAAATTCCGGTTCCAGCCCCTCTGTGCAGAGATAATCATACAATGCTGCGGAGGAGAGGAATATGGCCGGCTGAGTTATATCCGTTGAATTAATAGCAGGATTATCGCTAAACATAATCTCCAGCAGTGATTCTCCCCGAGCTTCCTGAAAAATGATATTACCGTGAGTCATAACATCGCGGATAAAGGCATTCTCTTCATAGAGTTCCTTCATCATCCCGCTCCTCTGAGCACCCTGTCCGGAAAGAAGGGCCACCATGCCACGGTTTTTCCCTGAAACGGCATGCGGTTGATGAATAAAAGAATTCATTACATCCGGTCTGAATTCGATACCCACCGACTCTTTTACAGGTTTATCCCGTAACCACTCCGGAAGTGTACTGATAACAAAATGTCCATGATTACCCCCAACGCCAAATACATTCGCGCCCAGATAAATCATACTACTATCATCCATATCCAGAGAAGCGTCGCGAATCGTAAGGACCGAATTCTCCTTTACTATCGTACTTTCCCGCTTCATATTCAGGTTTGCCGGAATGCTTCTATGTTCTTTCATCAACATCAGCTTAGCCATTGCCACTGCGGGATTTGCAGACTTGTAGTATCCCAATTCCGGTTTTGAATTACCAAAGGAGAGGTGGTGTGAGAAATTTTTATTGATCGCCTGGTATTCGATGCGATCAAAGAGGGGATATGATGATCCGTAAATATCGATGTAATCAAGCTGCCTTTTTACAATATCACTTCCATCATAAAAATTATTTATGGCCTGGCTGTAAGCAGATTCCGACGGTGAAATAAGGTTTTTCGTCTGCATTCCAGTCATGGAAACACCGCTAACTTCCGCAAGTATCGGCATATTCCGTTTCCGTGCATTCTCCAGGGTGGTCATGACAAATACAACCGCCCCCTCACTCATATTGATACCCCGGGAATTGCGATCAAAGACACGGCATTGCTCATCTGCCAGGAGTCCGAATTTATTAAAGGCCCTCATCATCAGGGGTGACAGGTTTGAATCCACTCCACCTGTAACAACATAATCATATTCTCCCCACTGCAGCCCCTTGACAGAAAGATCAAAGGCTATGGCAGAGGAAACACTGCTTGCGTCTATTATAAAATTAGGTCCATTGCAGCCGAAAAAGTTTGCCACCCTTCCACTGATAATATTTCCCAGCATTCCGGGAACGGTATCCTCTGTTGCTTTTTCATAGCGTTCCCTTAACCGTGCTCCCAGTGATCCGGCAATTTTCTCTCCGGATATTTTATCTTCTCCACATGAATCTTTTACAATCTTTTCAATGAGAGGGAGCCTGATGCTCACAATGTTTTCCAGAAGTTTTTCCCCTGTCATTGTCCCCAAAATAACAGCCGTACGATTTCCAGCGATGAGTTCCTCTTTAAGACCGGCCTCTTCAATAGCCTGACTCGCTGCATCCAGGGCGAAAAACTGTGCACGATCAATGACACGGGCTGTTGCCGGGGGGATCCTATAGTTTTTGCTCACAATGGATGAATCATCCACAATTCCCGCCTGAAGAGATGGTAGATTATAAACCGGGTCTCCCTCTCTTTCATAGTAACTGTTATGGAAACGGCTTTCAGGGATAGCTGACAATACAGATTTTTCTCCCTTCAATACTTCCCATAGCTCATCCCTGCTCCGGGCTCCCGGGAGTTTAACCCCCATACCAGCAATTACCACGCGCCGCTCATTAAAATCAAGCTCCGGCCTTGAAAATATATCCCTCCTGACAATCCTGTAATTATCATTGTGTTCCTGAATAACGCAGTGATAATTGATACCGCCAAAGCCGAATGAACTTATGGCACTCTTCCGGCTTTGCTTTTCCCTGATTTCCCAGGATACCGGGTCCTTAATGATAAACAGGTTTGAATCTATCAGGTCCAGCCTTGGAGAAAGTTTTTCAAAAAGACCGTTAGGGGGAAGTGTTTTATTCTGAATGGCAAGAACAGCTTTCATGAGCCCTGCAGCACCAGCCCCTCCCAGGAGGTGGCCGATCTGGGATTTTATGGAACTGATTCCCACAGGCGAGTTGGTTTGATAGACCCCCTTGAGGGTCTGCAACTCTACGAGATCCCCCATGAGAGTTGATGTGCCGTGCGCCTCAATATAATCAATATCCTCACAGGTTGTATCATCATGCATGCCGTCAAAACAACGCTGAAGAGCAATCTTCTGTCCTTCGTGATTGGGAGCTGCAATGGCCTTCCCCTTTCCGTCGGAACTGGAACCAATATTTTTTATAACAGCATGAATTTCATCTCCATCCCGGAGTGCATCTTTCATTCTTTTGAGTACAAACACTCCGGCTCCTTCGCCGAGAATAAAGCCGCCGCTTCGCTCATCAAAGGGGAAGGATCCCTCAGCTGAAAGCGCTCCCATTTTTGCAAAGCCCACAAATGATTCCGGAGCCAGGTTCGTATTGATTCCGCCTGTAATTATCACATCATAGCTGCCGGAAAGAAGTTCCTTCATGGCAGCGTCAACTGCGGCCAGGGATGTAGCGCACGCCGCATCGATGGTATAACTGACGCCTTCAATGCCCAGATGTTTTGCAATCCGGGAAGCTTCGATATGATTCATTGCACCATCGGGAAATTCCCTGCTGTGTCCCTGGGCCAGCCCCCTTTTTAATCCCTCAAGAAATTGTTCCTTCGATTTTTCGTCCATCGACACGAATTCATCTATCTGATCAAGATAGTAGCGTATCTCAGGATAATGATATTTCAGATGAAGATCATTGTTCAATTCGCTGGACAGGCAGGTGCCGATAATGACAGCGGATCTATCACCGGGGATCCCCTTACTGTCTCCGTATCCGGCATCCTCAATGGCCCTGAAGGCAGCCTCGAGGATCATTTTCTGGCTCCGTGACATCCCTTCAGCCTCTTCGGCACTATACCCATATCGTTCATGGTCAAAGGCAAAATTCCTGACAACACCGGCCAGTTTAGTATAACTCTTTCCTTCTGCCTTTCTATCTTTACTGTAATAAAGCTTCTCATCAAATCTATTGGAAGGAATATCACCTATGGAATATTTCTTCCCGATAATGTTCTGCCACAATTCCCCTGGACTTTCTGCATCAGGCATAATGCAGCCCATACCGACAATGGCGATTTCATCCTGTATACGGTTTTTCTCACCGGAAAAAATTTCCAGTGCATTGAGGTTCCTGAATAGACCTGATTTAAAATTTACAAATGAATCATGGATGTCCCCAATACTTACGGTAGATTCATTACAGGTTATGCAGTCTCCCGCCATGAAGTTGCCCATCTCCAGCTGCTGGTCATCGTTAAACCTGGCTAATTTAACTTCATTGTTCTCATTTAATACAGGTCTGAATCCCTTTGCGCCTATGAGCAGGGAACCGGCATTGTCCAGTTCAAAGGCCTCTTTCCGCTCCTTCAACGGTATCCCTTCTCTGATTCGCTGGTGCTCATTCTCGATTATTTTTTTTGAAAAGTGGGAGGGGAGACTTCTTGAATAAAGTCCCACAGTTTCTCCCATAACCATTGTTTCTTTACCGCGGCACACAAGTTCCTGGTAAAGTTTTTGCAAAGCACCGGTCTCGACGATTTCTTTGCTGAAAAGATACGGTGTACCCACCTGAATCCCCACGGCAGCACCACGCCGTGCCAGCTCCGAGGCAATACCTGACACGAACCAGGAGGCCCTGGAAGTACCTATCCCCCCGGCAAAAAGAACTGAGATTGTTTTCAATTCCTCATCGCCAAGATCCGAAAGCTTTACCATTGCCAGTTCCCATAGAACCAGGCTGGTGAGACTTCCGACATGGCCTCCCGCCTCTGTCCCCTCAAAAATAAATCTTCGGCAATCATTCTGCATGGCATTTTCCAGCATCTGCATCGATGGTGTATGAAGATATGTTCGGGTCCCCTCCTCCTCAAGCTCCCTCACCCGTGAGGGGATACCCGCAGCAAAAAGGGCAAAGGGTACCTTCTGTCTTTTTACTACTTCCAGATGCTTTTCAACATTTGGATTAAATGCTTCGAGTCCAATGAGACCTACACCATACTTCTTTACTTCCTCATTGGCTGAAGTAAGCATTGAATCCCCCATCTCCCCAGGAAGGTTGCCCATGGCAAAAAATGGCAGTGCCCCGCCACTCAAAACCTCCTTTGCAAAACCGGTATTATCACTGATGTTGGCCATGGGCCCCTGAACGATGGGATAGGTTGTACCATGCTCCCTTGCAAGGCGGGAATCTTTCCTGAGGGGATCGTGCTCATCAATTTCGCTTAGCATCTTTCCTATTTGTTTGAACAAACCATGCAGGACATCCCGCAGTTTTGCAGACTTCCGTACCATATGACGGGCGAACACCGCATCCTGTCCTAGGTAGAAAAGACTCTGCACCGGATCCGCTGATGGATCATTTAATGCCACAAAGTTATTTTTTATAGCGCTGTAGAGTTTCTCATCCCCATCAACGTTTTTTAAAAGCATGCTCTCTTCAGTTTTTAGCTTCTTTATGATTCCGGTACCCAGCTTGGAAAAGAAACGATACTGTCTGTTGAGATTCTTCCCCAGAACAACTGAATCGTTATCCTCAAGCCGCCCCAGAACTTCCCTGAAATTTTTAGATATAGGGGCTTCCTCCGTCAGATATAGCTGGTTATCCATCACGATACCAGCAGCACCGGCGGCAAATATACCTGCTGAAGTGTAGAGTCCAACCCCTCCATGAACAAAAACCGGGAATGTGCTGTTTTCAAGATACCACTGGAGAAGCACCAGTGAGGTATACCGAGATACCTTTCCAGGTGCTTCATTCCCCTTCACAATGAGAGCATGGGGTGCCAGTTTTTTCAGCTCTTCTAAAATTTCAATATCTGTGACTTCCACAATAACCTTGCAGTCTGAATTTAAATCAGTCACAAGAGAAAGATCTTTGGGATCATTGTAGCTGAGAATTATACAATCAAGATTGTGAATATTTTCATTATTTATAAACGAAATGAGTTCAATATCCCGTGAAGAAAGTCTCACTCCAAAGAGAATTTCTTCACGGGAATACTTCTGCAATATTTCCATGATAAAATCACTGTGCAGGAATTCTGTATCTATGATGGGCAGAGCCCCTGCCTTGTGGCATTCCCGCATATAGTATTCATCTACAATTTTAGGCGGGTTATAAATAATACAGGGTAATGGTGTGCTGATAATTCTTTTAATCATTGCATCTCTCCCCGGACCGACTTGTCCGTCCGTAATTTAGAAGATAATCAGCAACCATGTGTAAGATAACGTGTCAACAAAAAAATTACTTTTTATTGACATTACCTTGATTTTGTATACATTACGTCAACAAATGTAGAGATTTATGTCACAAAGGAGAGAAAATTCAGGCAAATCAGAATCAGTGGATTATTTACCCCTACCGTAAATGAGTGTCATACTATAGTCATGGAAAACCTTTCTGTTAATAATGGCAATGTTCTCCACAGGTTCATTATTATAATATATGAGGCTTCCAAAATACTCAACCTGCGCAGGATTCCTGCTAAATCCCCGCCTTATATATTTCAGATATGCTTCTTTGACTGTGAAAGATTGAAAAATGTCCTCATTGGAACTGTCGACCAGATGAGCCCTCTCTCTGTCAGAAAATGCAACGGCCATCACATCGGTAAGATCCGCAGGCGTAATCATTTCGATATCAACACCAACATTGCTATCGCTTTTTTCCGACAGGGCTACACAGGCAAGATCATTGGAATGAGACACAGATATGTTTATATCTTCAAAACCTTCAACATAGGGAGCACCGCTTTTCATATAGGATATGGTAATATCTCCAGCATGTGAGGATATACCGGGCAAACTGGTAATCACTTTTTTCACCGCCATACGCCCACTCATCCATTCCACCTGTTTCTTGAGACTCTTGAAACCGTTACACCGCTCCAGTTCTCCATTGTTAAGGAAGTCTATATCACATTCTTCCCGGGATATCCACATGTTCGGCCGGGTTCGATAGGTTTCACGGTCAATCTGTGGAAAAAAATAATCAATAAAGTCAGGAATACATAAAAAACAAAGACTAATGTCATTGGTAATTTTCTCAAGATGGAAGATGCCACTATGTATACTGTCATTCATACCTGGTTCCATTATTTTATCTTATGGCTACCTCTAAAAATTAGGAGTTTCATAAATATCAATCTAAAAACTCCTGATTTTATCAGGTGTTGTAGCCACAAGGGAACGTCCAAATGTTAATTTATCGAGGTTCCCTTATAATTTTTTCATGTATCAATCAATTTTCATTGAGTCTGCACTGGTGCTATGAAGTTCAAATTTTTCATTAATCCAATTAATGAAAAATTAATATCATATTGATGAATTATAATAATATTCAATATACACTGATAAAATATTCTTCAACATCTTTTTATTAAGAACATTAAAAGATATCTCTTATTGGGGGCCGCTGTAGGTATTTTTATCTGTTTGAAACAGCAGATGTTACACATGCCGGTAATATGAATCGGTTATGGTGATACCACTAAATAGATTTATCAAGGGCTCAAGTAGCTTCATGCCTTCCGTAGGCGAAACGAGCCCCTTGAATAAATTGAATAAAAATGTTTGTTCTGATGAGGTAAAACAGGATTTTCAGGATGGATGAGAGAAGTTTCAGCATATATCCTCCAAAAATTGGTAAAATCTACGAGGATATAATCTTTAGACAATTTATTTCCAATGCAGATGGAGTTTTTTCACGGGACGAGCTCGTGCTGCCGTAATTTACCAAAATATCAAATATCGATTGAATAAACATTTCTTTCGGTGGACTCTCCCCTATAGGGGAGGGTTTATCCTCTTCTCATCAGGAGGAAATATTATGATGGCAGCTTTTTATGACATTTCTGAGGACAAAATGCAATTGACCTGCATTGAAAGCAAAAAAGGAAAAACAATATGAATGTTTCAAGTATTGCCCCTTGTGGGGTTGGTGCTCTGCGATCTTTGTATTGGCTATCAACGACAGAGGAACAAATGTGTTGGATACAATTTCATTGGGAATAAACCTTATCACTGTACCGTATGTCATATTAAAGAGTGTCTTGAGAAGAAAGGTGATGAAAAAATGCTATGCTCTGAATGTGGTAGTTTTCCTTGTAAGCGTATAATAAATCTTGATAAACGGTATAGTCAACGATATGGAGAAAGTCCTATTCAAAACATCAAAAAACATGGAAGTGAAGCGTTTATAGAAGGAGAGAATGAAAAATGGAAATGTAAGCAATGTGGGACAATACTTTGCGCACATTGAGAGAAATGCCAGCAGTGCGGAAAAACGAATGAGTATTATAATTTTAAATAATAGTGATTAGGTATGAGACAGTACAAAAAAACCTGTGCCGTGGAAAAAATCAATCCGTCAGGGTGCATTCCTGAAATAATGTGAATTTAGCCTTCTCAGAACTTTTTCCCTCTTAAAATAATAATAAAAAAAAGAACATATCTATTAAACAAATAATTATGTGGTAATAACACCAAAAATATTTTTCAGAGAAGATGAAAAGCTCAAAGGCAACAGTAAAAAAGCTTATCTGTAAAGCGGCGGGATTTCTATTACTATATATTTCAATCAATAAAAAAGCTTGAATTCAGAACAAAAAAATCCGGGTCTATTCTAGTAAAAATCATGGAGGTAAGGATGAGACATCTTTACAAAAAAATCGTATTATTCGCACTTACGATATCAATACACTTTGTTATTGTTGCATGCGGTGGTGATAGCAGCTCACCAGGTAGCCTTGATCCTGGTACAGGGGATAAACCTGTGGAGATCATAAACGAGAAAACCGCTCCTTCGGCACCGGCACGGCTTCATGCTACAGCAGGAGATGCGGCAGTTACCCTCAGCTGGTCGGCTGGCCTCAGGGCCGAGAGCTACACGCTGTGGTACCATACTGAAGAGAATAGCTCAAAGGCGAAAGAGTACAAGGGCGATGATAACAACACTGATACAAAGTGCCTGGTAAAGGGCCTTGAGAATAAAAAAAAGTATTACTTCTGGGTAAAATCAGTTAACAGCAAGGGCACCAGCCCATTCAGCCTCTCTGCTTCAGCAACGCCCAAATCAATAGGTGGTTTAATTCCAGGGGGAATGACACTTTCTGCTGGTGATGTAACTGTTGTTGAGGGAACCGACGTAACACCTGGTGATTATACTGATGATTGGACAGAGGTTAAGGTGCCAGTAACCCTTTCTCAGGAACCTGAAGAGGGTATTGAGGTTACTGTAAAGTGGAACTCAATTGGGGATGATTCTGTAATGGGATATGATACTGCCAACAGGGCCTTTGACCAGGTTATCAGCTTTAAGAAGGGAGAATCTCTTACTAAATATGCTATAGTAGAAGTGCATAAAGACAGTTACTGCGAACATACAGAGACCTTTAAGGTGGTTCTTAACGATGCTGTTAACGCAACAGTAGTAAAAGCTGAAGGCGTTGTAACCATTGAAGATGATGACGAAGCACCTTACACCATAAAGATAGGCGATGCTGTTAAGGTAAAAGAAGGAAAGAAGGGTGAAACGGTGAAATTGCGCTATCCTATCAACATAGAACCTGCGCTGAAAGAAGGAGATTTTATAAAGGTACACTGGGACTACCTCGGTACAGCAGAGAAGAGAGGCGAAACAAGAGACTTCGACTGGATAGACAGCAGGAGACATGTTAGGAGTATCACCATAAACCAGGCAGGCTATACCAGCGGCGGGTTCCTTCCTGTTGAGGTTTTTGGTGATGATTATGTAGAAAGTGATGAAACAGTAATTCTTAAGCTTGAAGATATCGTTAATGCGCGACCTGTAGCAGGACAGGATATTGCAACAGGCATAATTGAGAACGATGATGTCAGCGATATTGGCGGCATTACCGCTTCTGTTAAAAATGCACTTGTAACGGTTAGCGAAGGCGGACATGGCACGAACCAGCCCATTAACGTGGAGGTTGCCCTTTCTGAACCCGTACCTGCTGGTAAAACCGTATCAATACAGTGGAAGGTGTTGGATGTTGAAGTACAACAAGAGCGTGCAAAGCTGAATAAAGATTATACCGGCGCTGCTAGCGGTATCCTCACCATTGCCGAAGGAGAGCAGGGCTGTACTATTCAGTTTAATACCATTGGCGATTTCATAGCTGCCGAGGGAGACAAGAAATTCAAGGTAGTGCTTCTCGGTTCCGCCCAGGTTATGATTTCGAAAGCGATGAACACGACACTTTGTACTATTAAAGACGTGGGAGTATCCCTGGTGAATACCTTTGATACTGGCCACGAGGGTTCAAGTATCTATAACCTCTTCCCTGCAATTGCACCTGGTGGAATACTGTACCACATTGCAAACTATTATGATGGTACAGTTGACGGAACCTATCTTTACAGGCTGGATGACGAACTCAAAACGAACCATAAGTTTTACATAGATGAAGACGTGCGCGTTTGCCCCACCCTTGGTGATACCGGCGAAATATATATAAGCACAGAGGACAACTATTTCAGGGAACTACTTTTCGAAGATTCTTTCAAGGTAGTGAACGAGATCGCAGTACCTCAGTTCGGCTCATCACCAGCCCTTGGCCTAGACGGAACCATTTATGGCCACGACAGAGAAGATCTCTATGTCATTAAAGACAGTTCAAGTCAAAAGGTTTTAGACCAATCCCGTTGCAGCGATGCAGGCCCTGTTGTTGGTACTGACGGAACTATTTACACTGCAGCTGGTTATTACTTCTATGCTTTTAATACCGACGGTTCCGAGAAGTGGAAGATATCGTTAAATAAGATGGTCCAGTCTACTCCGGCAATAGGAAAGGATGGTCGCATATATGTTGGCACTGATGATGATTACTATGGTGACAGCGAGTTCTATTGCATTGATCCCAATGTAGCAGATAAAAAGGTGGTTTGGACTTTTAATACAGTTGGGCACATCCTTGCAAGCCCAGTAATAGATAAAGATGGAAATATTTACTTCGGAACAGCAGGTTATGATGATAACACCGGGTATAATAAAGATCTTGGATATTTCTACAGCCTTACACCAGCAGGTGAACTGAGGTGGAGATATGACATGAACAAGAAGCGTGTTTTCTCTACTGCTGCAATCGGTTCAAGCGGTACCATATACATTGGCTGTGATGACGGGTACCTCTATGCCTTTAACGCTGATGGTACTGTAAAGTGGAAATACCATGCAGGCAGGGGTATCACCGGCAGTATAACCATCTACAAGAACATAGTATACGTGGCTAATGACAGGGGAAACCTTCATGCTCTGAGAGTAGAGGGCGAGGATGGACTCAATTCCCAGTCTCCATGGCCCAAGTTCCAGTGTGATATCCAGAACAGCGGACGCGCAAAGAGGAACTAAGTTAAATAGAAAAATTCAGAAAAGTTAAATTCACTTTTCTTGATGGGGGACAAACGGCAAAGCGGTATCCCGATGCAATGGGGATACCGCTTTGTTTTAGGAAGGACGAAAATTTTTTAATTTTGTTTCTTTTATAATGCAGTAATGTTTATCGTTACCAGTAATAATGTGAGGCGTGCCGTGAAAAAACCTCATCCGTCAGGCTACATCACGAAAATAATGTGAATGTAGCCATCCCAGAACCTTTCTCCGCTTAATAATCCCTTCTTTATTAAAGATGTTCCCTTCAGGAGTACACTGCCCAATTCCCTGATGAGGCCTCATGGAATTGTAATAATCAATATACTCAGCCAGAATATTCTTCAACTGCTTTTTATTCATTATCAGGAAATAATCTCGAGTTTCTCTTCTTACTGAACCGATGAATCTCTCGACAATTGAATTGTTAGGATCCTTCACAGAAGTGCAGACATCTTTTATACCATAATTGCTGTAATCCAGAATAAAATTCAAGTTTTCTATCACGATTCACATGCACACAGTGGCATCAACCTTTTCTTCAATGTCTATCACCTGCCGTTTCACAAACTCCCTCACTGAATTCTCTGTTATGGCAAATTAAACAATCCTTCTGGAAGCATGATGAATGATAAAATGCACTTAATATCTTTTGTTAAAAATAGTATCTATAATAAAGAAATCCAATGTATAGATTGATTGAGCCTGTATCTGAAGGAACTTTTTCAAGGACAAAAATTTTGTAATTTTACCCTGCCTTCTGAATTCTCTCATTATATTCCAAACAGTTTTTTAATCCAGGTCGATATGAAGCTTCAGCAGTTCTCCCTGCATTTTTCTCACCCCGTGCCGTGGAAAAAACTCATCCATCAAACAGCAACCATCCCCCACCACACCACTGCATCCAGGAAGCCATCTTCAAAGGGTTTAAGGGAAACCTCACCTCCCGTGAGCGAAATGACCCCTCAACATTTTTAGCTTCGATGTTTAACTTAATTTAGCCAAACAAAATGGAAAAAACTTCTGCTTTAGTCAATTTATTTCCATTCCGGAGAAAGTTTTTCCACGGGACGAGCTCACCGTATATAATAGGTAAACAGGGCAAATGACATCACCATGCCCCCGCCAAGTGCCCCATAACTTGCATGTGAGTTGCCTGACGCCCCCAAACCGACCGTGGTTGCCATGGCCGCAGTTGCGAGAAGACCTAACCAGCCGTGTATATTATACCGTGTGTAACCGTCTTTCAAAGACAAATGGTCGTGAAAGGCATACAGGCCCGTTGCAGTAGTCGCAAGTGTGCAACCGAATGCCGAGTAACCCAAGCTTTGATGTAAAATGTTAGGTCCGGTAAACCCGGTAACAATGGCCCCGAAGGTGCTTGCCAGGGTGATAAAACCAAAAACACGGTGAGACATACCAAGAGCACCGGAATTTAAGCGTGTAAGCGGTGTAGATGACCGCTGCTCTTCTCGCCCTCCTGTCTCCCCAAAGCCCCCCGACCGATTGCCACCACCGCCCCGGGCATATAGAAAGCTGTCCCCGGAGAAATAAAACGGGCTATTTTCAAGTAACGCATTGTCGGGAAAATTAAACGCGTTGTCTGCAAAAGGCGTTTCTGTAGACCATGCCGGCATTGACAGGGTCAACACCGCCACGACCATAATTGTATATTTTTTCATCACTCATTCCCTGCTTTCTAAATTTTTTTCTAATTATTTATTTTATAAAGGAAGTAAATTAGGTGCTATTACTGTTTTGACCTGCAGTAATTACTAATAGTTCCATTTTTCTTAATTGTGCAAGTGTAGTGAGTTTTTTTACTGCATATCATATTAGTTTTGCAATTTTTGAGATAGTTTAAACTAAAATTGCTTTTCAAACTTTTATAATTTTATTCAACATAATCAAATTAAAGAATTTCATCGAGAGACTTGCCGTCCGGAAAAGGGAATAATTTTATTTGTTTGATTTTTCTGTGATTTTAAACTCACACCCAAAAAAACTGGAACTAATTGTTATTGATGGGGGTTTAATTGACGTAGTGTGTAAATGTCGCCGGGCAGCCATGTGTTTCTACTATCTAGAGTTTAAGAATGAAATTAATTACCTAAAAAATAACATACGGAATGATGATTATATCTAAAAGATTTTGGCAGGTTTTTGAATCAGGCTGTTGTATTTGCGAGGACTCTATGGCATCACATGAAAAAGTTATAGCTACTGAAAATTTTGAAATTGAATATTTTTTATACTTATACTTAGGAAAGTCCATTAACAAAAATCAATGCATGAGACAAAATGGTTCTTTATGCTAGTCGCATCATGCTACTTCCAGATTAATATATTGCCTTTGATATTGCCCATCATGTTTAAGACAGAAAAGATAACTCTATCTGAAAAGGTGAATTGTAATCTTTTCTTTTTGTGGCGATTGAGGATTTCAACTTCCTTTTCAAGTACGGCTAATTTTATCAGAAGTGACTTTTTGGTTTGAATGAGGGTGAACAGGATTTTCAAAATGAAAGAGAGAAATTTTCAGCATATATCCTCCGAAAATTGGCAGGATTCAAGAGAATATATGCTTTAGTCAATTTATTTCCAGTGCGGATGAGGTTTTTCCACGGCTCGCGCTTCAAGAGAAATATATCTTACAGACGGACTGATAACTTCAGACACAAGGCGAAACCAATAAAGAAAGAGAAACCTGTTGAGCATTCCCTTTCTTTATTGATGATGACCTTTATTGCCTGGATCTTCTTTCATTTCTAAAATCTATAGCCTTTTTGCATTCATCAGAAAAATTTTCGTAATTTTCGTCAATACAATCCTTCATGGCCTGCCTGTCTCTGTTATTCATGACCTGACTGCAGTATTTCTTAAAATCTTCATTGCACGATCTATTTCTGTTACCCCTACGGGCTTCGAGGCTATAGTTGAGAACAAAAATTCCACCGGTTAATAATAAAATCACGGCAATTGCTTTTTTCATTTACTTCTCCTTGAATATTGTATGTCAAAGCTACTGTATGAGACCCAGGATCGTCGATTGCAGTTCATTTTTTTGGTTATAAGAAAGTTTGGTGAAAAATTGATAATAAGGAGTAATTCCCAAAATCAAGTAGCAACCATTCCCCACCACACAACCGTATCCATGAATCCATCTTCAAAGAGTTTAAGGGAACCATCACCTCCCGTGGGCGAAATGACCCCTCAACATTTTATCTAAAATGTTTTATTTTTTATTATTGTATAAGATTGCAAAAAAACAGGAGAAAGAGATTTCAGAATATATCCTTCGAAAATTAGTAAAAAAACCAAGAGAATAGTTTTTTTATCCAATATATTTCCATTACGGATAGATTTTTTAACTAGACGCTTCAGTTCCGTTTCAGTTGTCATAAATTCTCTGAGCCTGAAACGATTTAAGCCGGAAAAGCAAAAGAGAGTTTATTTATCCCTTATTATATCTGAACAGATTTTTTAACCCCCAGGGATAAAACACGAGGGGCAATAATCCCATCAGTAACATACTGGATACATCAATTATTACATGGAGAAAATTCTCTGCGAAATAGAACATTATTGCCCCATGTATTACATTCGCCAAAATAATGAAATCGACGAGTGATTTATGCTCCAAGGGATTTTTGGCGGCCAGTATCATCATGACACCCATGGTAAAGTACAATCCACTAATCATTGCTTCATCGGGAGTGTTTCTGGGCAGCCACAACAACTGGTCACCGAATACAAGAGGTACAACAAAAGTAACAAAAATTATATTTATTAGTCCAAAGGAATATAAATAGATTTTTAAAAGTTTTCCTTTCTCCATTGTTATTCCTCCGTCGAATCTATTCTTCTTTTTGAGCAATAATCAATCTTACAACACCGGAATGATACTTTTCAACACTGAGTATTTTGAAATTGGCCTTTGCTATATTTTTCTGAGTTTCCCGTATCATGGAAGTCCCTAGGAGCAGGCTGGAAAAGATATTCATAATGTTAAGCAGAATATTTATGAAAAGATTATCAGTTTTCATATGTTCGACGAAAATAGCTTTGCCTCCCGGCTTAAGGACCTTATATATATTCTTTAAGCCCAGCAGAGGATCAGGTACAGTACAGAGAACAAAGGAAGTTACAATAGTATCAAAAATTTCTGTTTTAAAAGCCATGTTCTGAGCATCCATCTCTACAAGAGACACATTACTTGTTTGCAGTTTATCTTTTTCCCGCATCGCTTTTTTCAGCATGCCACGACTAAAATCGATACCTATCACTTCAACATTGTTTCTATAATATTTGATATTCTTCCCTGTCCCAATGCCGACTTCGAGAATCAATCCTTCTGCCAGGGCAATGGCCTTTTTTCGAAGCCGAGAAAACAGAAGTTTTTCAATCAGTATCTCTGAAAAATCATAAATATGCGAGGCATAATCATATTTTCTTTTTGTTTTCATACTTTTACTTCCTTGTTAACTACTCCTTTTAACCAGGAAAGATATAAAGGTTTCACCCTGATTGATATATTAGACTGCCTGTATGACCTTTGACAGCTTTTCTCTAATGGTTTCAGCAATAGTTTTCAGATCAGTATTTTCAATGGCCATCATAGATGCAAGGGGATCAATTGCAGCAACTTCGACAGTGTCATTCTCCAGCTCCTGAAGAATGACATTGCAGGGAAGCATGGTCCCGATTTTATCCTCAACAAGAAGGGCCTTGTGGGCAAATGGAGGATTACAGGCTCCGAGTATTTTGTATCTCCTGAAGTCAACATCAAGTTTTTCTTTGAACTTCTCCTTCACATCAATTTCAGTCAAGATACCAAATCCCTCTGACTTTAAGAGTTCTCGAACTGATTTTTCAACAGACTCAAAGTCACCCTGAATACTTTTGTTTATATAATATTTCATCATTACCCTCCTCTATTCTGAAAGTTAGCAGTCATAAATATCTATCTATGGTGTTTCTCAGCCAGGTGTTCTGCTTCTCCTGCCGAGCAACAATGGTGTGTAGCTTTCATGTTTTCACATTCATTTTCCTCGGTAAAATGGTACCAGCCACGTTTAAAGCGATCCCATACACCGGAAGAGGGTTTATATCCCAAACCTGTTATTACCTTCTCAATAGCCTCAAGTCTTACCCGCAATAAATCATATTTTACATGAACTGCTCCCTTACTGTGATCAGCAGTAACATTCTTTATACCTGGTATTCTGAGCAAGCTCTGAGTTATGGTTGCCTCACATCCTTCACAGGTCATCCCATCTACATGGAATTTTCGATTTTTGATTACCTCTTTCATACCTAAACCTCCTGTAAGAGATTTATTTTATTTGCTCTTTCAGTTTTTCATATTCTTCCTGGCTAATTTCTCCACTGGCAAGCCTGCGTTTTAATATCTCCAGAGAAGATTCATTTCCTTTTACATTCTTATTATAAAAGAAATAGGCACCAAAAAGAATTGCAGCAATCAGTATAATCCAGAATATAAACATACCGCCACCTCCGAAATTGTTCATATGTCCTTGCCCCATGTAGCCATGATAGCCACTACAGGAACCAGCGAAAATACTTAATACACCAGCAGGTAATATCTTAAACATCACGTGCCTCCTTGATCATCACTTTAAAAACTTCCTTAATGTTATCATGAGTTCATTCATCACTTCTTCTTTCCCTTCTTTCAGTTGATCAACCACACAACTTCTCATGTGTCCTTCAAGGAGAACCGTTTTAACTCCATCAAGGGCTGATTCAACGGATGCAATCTGGTGAAGGATATCATCACAGTAAACATCATCGGAAACCATTTTTGAAATCCCCCGTATTTGACCTTCAATTCGATTCAGTCTTTTCACTAAATTCTCCTTAAATTCGTTAGCATGATGTGCTTTTCGATGAGAATCACTTTTTGCCATATAGAAATACCCCCTATGCCTATATATGATTATATGATATATTAAATTGTAAAAGGGTTACAGTATAATATTAAAAAAATGCATCTGAATATTTTTTTGTTACCTCTAAACAACAAAAAGGGTCATATAGGTATACGGGGCAGGAGTATAAAAGCTGAGAAATAAATATTGTTAATTACTTAGCGGGAGCATTTCATGAGATTAAAAGAACAAAGCCTTATCACAAATATCAAAAACTTAAAAGACAAGTTTTTTATATCATTCTTCAAAGCTTTTCCCGGGCAACTAACAAAATGGGCCGGTAATGATAAAAACTTCAAACAATATTCATCCAGCCCCTGGACACCATTAAGGCATCCTGTTAACAAATCCAGAGTAGCACTGGTAACGACTGGAGGAATTCATTTAAGATTACAAAAACCATTTAATATGGATGCCCCTAAAGGAGATCCCAGTTTTAGAGAAATACCAGCCACATCCCTCCAGGAACAACTCCAGATTACTCATAACTATTACGACCATAAGGATGCCGATTCTGATGTAAATATAGTACTACCACTGAAGAGATTACATGAACTCAAAGAGTATAATGAAATTGGCTCTGTAAACCATCGACACTTTTCCTTTATGGGCCATATTCATGGCAATCATTTAGACACTCTTATCAATTATACTGCTCCCGAAGTTGCTTCATTATTAAAATCTGACGGCGTTGATATTGTTATACTAACACCTACCTGAGGTTACTGTAATCAAACCGTAGGTTTGATTCAAAGAATGATAGAAGAGGCTGGAATGACCACTATTTCAATTTCTTTGATAAAAGAAATTACAGAAAGGGTAAAGCCTCCACGATCCGTGTTCCCTGGATTTCCTCTTGGACATCCTGTTGGATACCCCTTTCAGTCATTTCGACAGTTGCAGATTTTACGACTTCTATTAAAGCAGTTGAAAACTATCAAAATACCTGGTACCATCATTGAATATAATCTTACTAGCGATGGAGACAGCAAGGAATCATGTATACTATGCGATCTGGACATGATTAAATAGATCAATTATTGTAAAGGATAGTACTTATTAAAGAATAATTGCCAGCGAGGAGGCCATTATGAAAGTTCTTTTCCTAATTTTGACCACATCCCTGATATTCATTAGCTGCAACAAAAGACATCATCACAATTACTTAACAGAAAACATTTTAATCCATAAAGATGATTCACATTCTCAGAAGAATAAACTTCCTATTCCACCTCTACTTGAACATACTGAGCAGAAAAATGGCAAAAAGTACTACAAGCTCTCCGTGCAAAAAGGAACAACAGAATTTTTCAAAGGCACACCTGTAATGACTTATGGCTACAAAGGATCATTACTCGGCCCTACGATTAAAGCAAAAAGAGGAGATAAAGTCACAATACAGGTTAAAAACAAATTGAGAGAATATACAACCGTACACTGGCATGGCATGTTAGTTCCCTCAAATATGGATGGGGGGCCTCACCAGGTTATACAACCTGATGGTCAATGGACAGCATCTTTTACAATCAATCAACCAGCGGCAACAGCATGGTACCATCCCCATGGCCTGGGCAATACAGCCATCCAGGTATATAAAGGCCTCGCTGGACTTTTTATTGTAGAAGATGAGGTTTCTGAAGCACTTGATATACCGAAAACTTATGGGGTAGATGATATTCCCCTCATAGTTCAGGATAAACGATTCACAGATGATGGGCTGCCCCTGTATATAACACACATGAGAGATATTATGGAAGGAATGAAAGGCAATACAATACTTGTAAATGGTGTTGCAAATCCATTCCTTAAAGTTAAAAGAACCCTTTATCGTTTTAGACTGTTGAATGGTTCTAATGCGAGAACCTATACCTTTAGATTGACTGATTCGAAAGCCTTTCATGTCATAGCATCCGATGCCGGGCTTCTGGAAAAGCCAGTTAAAATGACCACATTAAAATTATCTCCCGGCGAGCGGGCAGAAATTCTCATTGATTTTTCATCATATTCAGCAGGAGAAAAATTGTCTCTGGAATCAGAATACTTCACCATAGTTGATTTTGAAACAGAGGGAAGTTCAGCAATTGTTAAAAGCATACCCGAAAAGCTCACCTCAATTGAAAGGCTCAAGATCTCGAAGGTCACAGGAAACAGGCGCTTTAATCTCGAAGGAATGGGGCATCATGTAAGTATTAACAGAAGACAGATGAATATCAATCGTATCGATGAGTACATGAAACTGAACACAACTGAAACATGGACGATTACCAGCTCTACACATGGGATGATGGGAATGGGGGGTATGGGCCGCATGAGAGGAATGCATGGTATGGCTGGAATTCTTCACAATTTCCATGCTCATGGTGTACATTTTCAAATTCTTGAAAGGGACGGCAGACCGCCCCTTCCCCATGAACAGGGATGGAAGGATACCATGTTTATCGATGAAGGTGAATCAGTAAAAGTTATCACCCGTTATCTTTACAAGGGTGTTTTTATGTACCA
The DNA here is from genome assembly GCA_942491575.1 of uncultured Spirochaetota bacterium. GTDB lineage: Bacteria > Spirochaetota > UBA4802 > UBA4802 > UBA5550 > CAZHNW01. The sequence continues at coordinate 1,709,946 of CALOBT010000031.1, read as the reverse complement.
CTGCCACATTCTTGAACATGAAGACAATGGTATGATGGGACAGTTTGAGGTTAAATAACAAGTTGCTAGATTCATGCAGCACCCATCCCCCACCAGACAACCGTTTCCACAAAGCCATCTTCAAACAGTTTAAGGGAATCCTCACCTCCCGTGAGCGAAATGACCCCCCTGAAATTTTAGTTAAAAATGTTGGATTTGATGAGGTTGAACAGGATTTTCAAGATGAACGATAGGAATTTAAGCATATATCCTCCAAAAAATGGTAAGATTTAAAAGGATATATGGATTTAGTCAATTTATTTCCAGTGCAGATGAGGTTTTTCCACGGGGCAAGTCAAACCATGTCGGTTTTAATTGGTCCGGCTGATCCGTACAATTAGCTCTTCCAGATGTGGTAGTATGCGTTCAGAACAGGAACAAATTCCTGTGTTGCTTTTTGCTGTCCTGTTGAATTTGGATGATTGTCGCCACTGGGATAATATAATTCATCAGGATTAGTAGCATCTACCGGGTTGTCAGATACAATATGAATTATTTCATTGTCAACTACATGGTGATGATTATTCGGGTCAGTAAGAACATTGTAATAATCATAGACAAAAACATTTTTATGAGCGTAGATAGAAAGCCAGCCATTATCGTAATCGACAAGCCAGTTTGCCAGCTCTCTTGTTTTAGCCGGGTTGTTAATAACCTGCTCAGGAGGCGGAATTATGAGAACAAACATCTTATTGGTATGATCAGAAAAATAGCTAAGAAGGCTATTATAAATTGTTTTTTCATCATCAATAGAATTCCCAACTTCACTATTTGGATAGCAAGACTTAAAAATTATAATTTCATTTTCCCCACCAGGATCGCTGATAGTGTTTGTAAAATTAGATCCACTATATGTATTTAAAATATTGTTTGAATAAACTTCAGGCATCACTGAATCATTAAACCAATCAGGCCAATGAACAGTATCAGTAGTATTACCAATTCCGCCGGGCCCCCAGCCGTAATCGGAGTCAGTTACATAATAATTGTTGCGATTAAGCTCATGGCCCAATTTTCCAATATTGTCACTAAGCCATTGCCGCCCTGTACTGTGATGAATAAACATTAACTTAACTGTTGCGGAAGGAGCGGAAGAGTCTATATTGATATCATCATTGATATCATCACTTGAACATGATGAAAATATGGCAGCCATTATCATGACAGAAATAAACGAATTAAAAAGATTCATACACGCCCTCTGGTATAAGATATTAAAAATTAGTCTGTCTTTTAAGAGTTTTTAAAAACCAAAAGGTGATGGTTGCTGAAAGACACACTTCAAAATCTGTGCAAAAATAGAAATGGTACCCCATATTACAGAACCAATCTTCATAGATTGATTCTACTGCAGTTACAGAATTCTGCTCCGAATAAAGTCCATGTGTTAAATTTCGAGCGGAAAATCACACAAAATTTTCTGTACAGACTGACCTCACCTGTAACCAATAAAACTATTGAAAAAAATCATCGTCAAGCTCTTTTTTAACACCCTGCTTTCAAAAAATAATTTTATCACAGAGGCCGTGTTCGCTGGTAAAGGATGAAATACCCCATGCTGTTATAAAACCTCATCCGCTAAGCAGCCACCATCCCCCACCACACAACGAGACAGTCGAATTTCTCCTAAAAAACTAAATCGGCAACCATCTGCCCCTAACATCAAGGCCAATTACTCACCAGACTTAGGGCTGCCCACAGTTGACAGTCCACAGCCTCCATTTACTCAACAGCCTTCAAAGTTTTCTCAATATTGTGAACACAACAGTAAAGCAGCCACTGTATATTAACTTTATCCTTCGACCTTAAAGTAAAGCGATCCAGTCCCTTACAGTACCTGATATTAGCAAACACCGGTTCAACTATCCCCATTCTTTTAGAATACATTTTTCTGCCATGAGACGTATCAATTTTCTTTTTCATTTCATCGGAAAAAGTCATAGGCTTCGGAATGTCAGTGATAAATACAGACCTGGCCTTTGCGTTTTTCTTCAGGCATTCAGTTTTCCTGTGGCACATCAAACAGCTACCATCCTTTATTTTGTACCTGCGCCCCCAACGACCATGGTTGCTCATCTCACCTTCAAACTTTAAAATATTTCCTTCAGGACAGGTTAATGTATTCTTTTTTTCATTGAATCTAAATTTATCATGACCAAAAAGATTTTTTTTCAACGATTGCCTGCGGGGATAATTGTCCGGGAATCTTGGGTCTCTATTTCTGAAATAAACATCGGGAATATAGCCATCGATTTCATTGTCAGAGAAAAACTTACAGTTGCTTTCTGAAAAATAATTAGTATCTGCAATAACTTGTGAATTTTCCAAAGACCATTTCTTGTCGATTATCTTCATGTTGTTTCCTGTCTGTTTCATCAGCCCGGGAAGCAGACTTCCTTCTGAGCCCTGGCCAAAGGCTTCAGCATTGACAATTACCTGATTATTATCATCTACTACTGCCAGACCATTGTAACCCTGAATTATTCCATTAGAAGATTTCATCTTGGCGCTTTCATTATCGGTGATATTACTTTTAAGCTCACGGCCCCGGGAACCCTTTTTCGGTTCTGATGATTTCAGGAATGCATCTATCTTCTCAATTTTTCTGCGATATTTTTCTTTACGTTTTTCAATAGAAATTGATTCTTCTATGTCACCGGTTTCATGTATCTCTATTAATGAATTACACAACGTCTTTAGTTTCTGCCTTTTGTTTTCCAGCTCCTTGAATGTGCCGCTAAATTCCTTTGCCGCGTTTGATGATATTTTGCATCCATCCAGGGCGAAGACTTCTCCTCCGATTAAATCAAGTTGTGCACAGCGGAAGAGAATATTCGTGAAAACGATAGAGACTTCTTCTTTCATTGAGGAAATGAAGGCGGCAATAGTCGAATGGTCTGGAGCCAGGTTACCGGTCAGAGAGATGAAAAGTACATTAGTTTCACAAAGATCCTGAATTTTCCGGGAGGAATAGCACCCTTTTGAATATGCGAAAAGGATTATCTTCAATAAGACTGATGGCGGGTAGGCTTTAGCTCCAATGCATTCATTGTGATACCGTTGATCAAATACTGAGGTATCGATATAATTCTCTACTATGTCGTCAATGGCAAATTCAATCGTTCCAGGGAGTAGCTGGTCTGAGCAATTCAAAGGAATGAGAACCGACTGGTTTCTTTCAGTGTTTTTGTATCGTGCCATAGCGTCCTCACAGAATTTTTATTGATTATTTTATCGGACACGAGTACAGTTGCAATTAATTAAAGAAATTCGACAGTTTCAACCGTATCCATGAAGCCATCTTCAAAGAGTTTAAGGGAACCATCACCTGCATGATGGAACCATAAGTTATTTAGAAGCACGGCTTCGAGATGTGCTTATCTGGGTCAGTAAGACAGCTTCATGAAGCAGAAAAAGGCAGGGATTTTGGTTCCTGCCTTTTTTTTGTGGAAAAATGGAAGATTACTCCGATGTCACGATGTGCTTTAACCAATGAATTTCAATTACAGGGGCAGTTTTTCCATGGGAAAGAATTTGTCACTTCACCCGGGCATGAACATTACAGACAAAGCCATACATTCTTCCGAAAAATTCTCCTTTTTTATTATACAAGAATTCCTGCTCAAACTCCTCCGGTCTATAGTGCGATATAACCTCAAATCCCTGCTCCGAGAGAAATGATTTGATCTGTCCATCTTCAATCCCAAATTGAAAAGGTTCCTGATTCCTGGATACCGCTTCACAAATCTCTTTACTTCCATAAAAATCAGTTTTTCTCTCAATAGCAGATTTATAGAAGTAATCAAAGGCTACGGAGCTTTCTGGGCCAGAATTATTCCTTATTGAGGCCAGTGTTTCCTTGACAGCCTCACCAGTAAGATAATATGTAACTCCTTCCCACAGAAAAATACTCTTCTTTGATCGGTCATACCCGGCTTTAGGGAGCACATCATTCAGGCTTTCTTTGTTGAAATTAATGGGAACAAAGAATAATTGCCGAGGAATAGAGATCTTAGCTTTTCTTAGCAGTCTTAGCTTTTCTTTTTGTGTGGTTGGTGCGTCCATCTCAAATATTCTGGTATCTTTTATGGATTCCTTAAATCTGAGGGCCCGGGTATCATAACCTGCACCCAGTAGTACGATTTGGGAGACATTCTCCTCCAGTGCATCCTTAAAAAGCATATCGAAATATTCGGTTCGTGCAAACATGTATTCATGAGTTCCCTTAACCTCAGCATCAAGTCTTGTATATATCTTTCTGCGCATAGAAGTCAGGGACAATATGAATCTGGTAATGGGATTTAGGAATAGTACTGCCAGGTTGTCAGGCCCCTTGAAATTTGGTCTGTCCCCTTTTGTAGCCATAAATCGATGAATAGCCGCAAACAAGGCGGTTTTAGATGCCTTTTTTTCAATGCGCAACTTCCTTTCCTTTTTTAATCTATTCTTCATATGCCTATCCCGTACCGTGGAGAAGTTATATTGATACAGCGAACAAAATTATACATAATCAATATACTCTGTTTCAATATCCTTCAACTGCTTTTTGTTCAGAATCAGGAAATAATCTTCAAACAATGCAGGGCCCCTCACCTGGAGAGTAAAAAGAAAGCCCCGGGTTTTTGCCCGCGGCTTTCCTGGTTTATACGGCAGGAAGTTTTTCTGGTTACTATTTTTCCACAGCCTGCCCTATTTATCTCTCCAGTCAGGAAAAGAATCATCATGCTCATCATTTGACAGGTTTGTCTGATTTGCGCCATCAGCATTCATGATATACATTTGATAATTCTCGTCACAGCTGCGTGTAAAGACAATTTTTGAACCATCAGGCGACCAGCAGGGATTAGTATCTTCACTTGAATTATCCGTCAACCTTGTTTGAAGTGAGCCATCGGTATTCATCACATAAATATTATAGTTCCCGTCCCTGTAACTATGAAATACAATTTCAGAACCGGTTATTGTTTTTGAACCATCATCTTGATCACAGGCCGCTAATGAGACTGATAAAACCAATAAAATGCCAAAAATATTTTTCATATTATTCCTCCTGAATTGCCCGCAAGATAAACAACCTTGATGTACGTGGCTACCAGTAATTATCAGGGGAGAGCAAGAGGTTGTTGAAATGGAATAAGAGGTTAGCAGGATATATGACGCTTATAAGACAGACATCTTTTTCTTTAATTCATTCACATAGGACCTTCCCACAGGAACAGAGGCAAATACATCATCGGTAAAATGTACCTGGTACAGCCCTGACTTTATATGTTCTAATGAATGTATTTTATTAATGTTTACAATGTACTTTTTATGAATTCTGCAAAATAGTTCGCCATGAAGCGTCTCTTCCATTTCAATGAGAAGCCGGGAAATATCAATATCCAGTTCCATTGTATGGATAATTGAACATTTTCCGTTTGAGGCAATGTAAAAAATATCCTCATACGGTATGAGATACTGCCTTCCCCGATCTGCAATATTAAAGATGATCTTTTTTATATCTTTCGTTCCGGGGGGTGAGTATTGTGAAGAAGTGACCCGTTCAATGGATTTATTAAAACGGTCATAGGTAAATGGCTTCAAAAGATAATCAAGAGCCCCAAGTTCAAATGCCTTCACAGCATAACTATCATACGCCGTAATGAAAATTACTTCAGGTATCACTTCCAGGGATTCAAGTACTTCAATACCGGAAATATCAGGAAGATGAACATCAAGAAGCAGAAGATCACACTCTTTGTTTTTCAGGAACTGCACAGCCTCACTGCCATTAACTGCGCTTCCGATGAGAGAAAGCTGGGGATGTTTTTCCACGTAATCTTTCAGCTTGCTGAGAGTCTGAAAATTATCTTCAACAATAAATACTGTTAGAATTCCCATCCATCAAATGTACTTTCTATATTTTTAAATGCAATTACTTTATTAAGTACACATACCTGTTTATTAAAAAACAAGCACCTGGTATTATCCGGGAATAATCAATTGTACCGTAGCCCCTCCGCGATCCTGATTTTCCAGGGTGAGCGTGGCGTTATTATAATAATATTGAATCCGTTTCGCAATATTTCCCAGGGACCGAAAAAAAGCATCATTTTTATCTATACCCCGCCCGTTATCTGAGACGGTAAATGTTATGGTTTTTTTTTCGATTATGAGCGAAACAGAGAGGATACATCCCAGTGACATATCCCTGAAACCATGTTTTATGGCATTTTCTACCAGCGGCTGAAAAGACAGTGGCGGAAGCATAACATCCGACATATCACCCTCCTGCTTTACCCTGACAGACAGGCGGTCTCCCTGTATCACCTTTTCTATAGCTATATAATTCCTCAGAAATGACCATGCCTCTTCCAGGGATATCAGTGCCTGATGGCTTTTCTGAAGTAAAAACCGGTAATTATCTGACAGCATTACAAGGGTATCAGATGCGGTTTTACTGTCCTTTTCAATAAGATAATGAATTGAATCCAGGCTGTTAAAAAGAAAATGGGGATTCATTTCCTTTTGCAGCTGATAAATTTTATTCTTCTCATTTTCCTCCAGAAGAAACAGCATTTGATCATGGTGCACTGTGATCCTTTTTACTGTTACCAGGCATATTGAGATAAAAAACATAGAAAATGAGCCCCATACTATCAAAGTTGAAAATGTAGAAACGAGGAACAGGTTAATAAAACCATAGACCATCCCGGATATAATAAGACCTGTCCCTATACGGAAAAATATGAATTCCCATTCTTCCAGCCTCGGTCTGAAACAGAGAATAAACGCAAGGAGAAATTCCATGACAGAGAGCAGAATATTTATTTGTATGATGTTTTCAAAAAACCCCAGCGAAATAAGTTTCACATTGTACAGCAGGATTGCCATTGCCGCAGCACCAATATGAATTTTCCAGGTTATAGTAATATATAGCCAGATCTTTCCCTGAGGTAACAGCTGTTCATAAAAAGCAAGAAACAGGGGAGCATAAAGGAGCAACCCCGCTGTTCCCATGCTGAAATAAAAGGTTGGTGATATATCGAAGAGAACAATTATTGAAGGAGAATCAGCAATAATGCTTGTAACAATATTGATAAAGAAAAGTCCGAGGAAAAGGAGTATGTAATTTTTCCGTTTCAGTTGTAAAAAGAAAATTAAAAGAGAAATAAACCCTACACTCAGAAAAAGGAAGGAAAAGATCAAATCTGAGAATTCATCGAGGAGCAGGTGTCTATAAATATTTTCTTTTACCTTCGCGGGATCTGCAGTATCCACCAGGTAACTTCCCGTAAAAATCCTTGAGCCAAGCCTGCTGTTTAACACACGCACATAAATATACCCTTTCGTATCACTATTTTTCAAATGTATCGTATGGAGTTGTGAACGAAATATTTCAGGTTTCTTATCTGCTGCAAATGAGCCATAGCGGTATATACAGGCATCATTCAGATAGAATTCAAGGGCCGGATACGAGGAATAATAAAACAGATAAGGATTTTTGAATTTTGAATTTTCATATACAGAGCGAAACCAGATTTCATGTGTACCTGAAAGCTCCGAAAGGGTTATATCCTTTGTATCCTTCCAAATATTATTTTTATCTGATCTGACTATGTGAGGTATACCATCATTATCCAGTATTGTGTCCCCTATAAAATATTCACTTTTCATACCATTTGTATTAACATAGACATCTTCTGTTGCGAATAGAGCCAGGGGCAATGCCAAAAGCTGAAGAATAGTCAGCATGAAGTATTGTTTCATAAATGTTTCCAGGATATATTTTACAGTACTTTGTCGTGTGAAATAACAATGATTCAAAACAGCTAATCAGATACTCTGCTTCTGGAGAATACTTCAACAAAAACCAGTGCGGCCCAGAACACGTTTTTTCACCGAGAATCAATTATACACAAATATAAATTATGCCATCAGAGAATTCCATAACTAAAAATAATCTGACTAACTGTTTATTCCCTTTCAGTAACCTCTTATCTCCTCAGAAGAATTAATAATTGTCAGATACATCTCAAGTCAGCTATTTTATGGGCAATTAAAAAAAGTACTGAAAATATTCAAATATTCCAGGAGGAATATCAATGAGAAAAAAAAGTATTATTCATGCAGTAATTCTTATCACAATATCTCTGTTTTTCACCTCTTGTGACGAAGATGAAATCAGCACCCCGCACATCACCTTTACCTTTGATGGCGAAGAGTATTCCTGGGATAAGGGAGTCGAAGGTTCTAAAACGGCTGGAGATACAACAATAGTATATGATGGCTCTGTCAGCGGGTCTCTACTTCCCACTCAAAATAATGATGATATTTTAATGACGATGGCCTTCCCTTCGGTATACATAGTGTCAACGGACACCAGTACTGATTTTCCTCAAAATGGTATTATGTTAATGCTGACAGATATTACCGATGCAGGTGTGTATACTTACACTGCCTCTGGTAACAGTCAAGTAATGATAATGCTGAATGAAACCAACTACTCCCTGACAGACAATGGTGTCGATTCTCTGGAACTTGAAATTACCGATACATGAGAAACAGGTGGCTATATCAGCGGCTCCGTTTCTGCCTCGGTAACAGAAACGGAAGACGAAAAAGCCGGCATTCCATTACCAATGGCAAATTCAGAGTTAAACGAATCGATGATTATGCCTATTTCGCTTTGCTTATGGGCAGTTAACGTACTACAGCAGGGAAAACAGCTTATATGGAAGGCCAGTTCATTAATCAACCGATTGTTTCCCTTTTTAAAATGAAATCTCCTATCATTACAGGAAGTCAATTAAACATGAAAAGATTTTCACTGATTATTATTTTATATGCCCTTTTTTGTACAGCATACAACAGCAGTCTTAAAGCAAGCATAAACATCTATCCTGAGACCTTTACATATGGCTTAACCGGGGGCATGGAAGTTCCCTTCACAGGTTTCGGGAAAGACTTCAGGTACGGTTACTCGGGAGGAATCTTTCTCGCCTATCAACCCTCAGGGGACTTTATCAGGTCATACCTGAAATACCGGCACATATTCTTCGAAACTTCCTTCAAATATACTTTTAACGCCCTGAAAAACAGTCCCCTTTCAAACATGATGATGTTTTCTCTTGATGTGGGTCCTGTCTTTTACTTCCCCATTGCACGCTGGTTCTTTCCTTACATCGGCGGCTCCCCGGGCATGTACTTCAGCAGGCTTTCCCTTGATTCACTCGAAAACACCAGCACCAATTATGGATTTTGTATCCGCGGTAAACTCGGCTTCATGGTACCCGCCACCCCTTCCCTTTCCCTCAGGGTAGAGGGGGCATATACTTACTCCTATTTCAAAGAGGCTCCCTGGCACTCAGCGGGAGTCACTCTCGGGCTGACTTATAATTTTTCCGGCGACCTGGGAAACCGTATCGATAAAAATGAATCTCCCACCCATATCAGCACAACAGGCGCAAAGGAACTTTTCGCTATCCGGTATCTCCAGTACAACTCCCAGGGTATCGGGAAAATAACGGTACGCAACAGGGGAACCCACACAGTCTTCAACATGCGCGTTGATGTGATGGCGGATCATATCGCCCCCGGCCGGAAATCGACTGAAGAAATACCCGAGCTTCATCCCGGTGAAGTAAAGGTTCTTACTCTTCCCATCAGCATCACATCTGACGTTCTGTCAATATCGGAAAAGAGAAAAATACCTGTACGAATCCGGGTGGTTTTCGGGACAGGAAGTTCACGCTTTTTCTTTGATGACGGCTTTGACATCACAGTACACGGAAAGAACTCCCTTACCTGGGACAACACAGCCCACCTGGGGAGCTTCATCATGCCCCGGGATCCGACTGTTTCACTTTTCACAAGAAAGGTTCTCTCCACAAGCAGAGAATGGAAGGCAAAGGGAATACAAAAAAATATCATGACCGCGATGATACTTTTCAATTCCATAAAGGCCCACGGCATATCCTATGTCTCCGATCCCAGTGCCGGCTTTTCTCAGGACAGGGGCAAAAACTCAGTAGACTACATACAGCTTCCCGGCGAGACCCTGAAAAAGAGAGGGGGCGATTGTGATGACCTGACAGTTTTATATTGTTCCATGCTCGAATCAGTAGGCGTGCCAACAGCCATCGCCACTGTTCCCGGTCATGTCTTCGTTCTCTTCAATACTGGTGTACCCGAATCGCTCTCATCGGAAATTAGCAAAGATAAACCACAGTATATCGTCCGCAGTGGAATCATCTGGATTCCGGTAGAGATCACGATGTTAACCGGCACCTTCATGGAAGCCTGGGACCAGGGCATGAAGCAGACGCGACAAAATGGATTCGAGGCTCTCGACACTTCCTTTGCCTGGGAAACCTGTCCCCCTTCTGATCTCGGCACAGAAATAAAAATAGCCCGTACTGACATGAATCTCCTGAAAAGTCATGTTGAAAAGGACAAGCAACGCTTTATCCGCTCGGTATACCTTGACGCGATTGCCAGGCTACAGCAGAAGCTGAAGAACAATAAGAAAGACTATAAGACATGGAACAAACTCGGCATTGCCTTCGGCAGGCAGCACCTTCTGCAGAAAGCCGAAGAGTCTTTTCTCAAAGCTTTGTCTATCTATCCCGCCTACGGGAATGCCCTCATCAATATGGGCAACGTCTATATGCTGAAAAGAAATTACCAAAAGGCGTCTCACTACTTCGGAAAAGCCGTCTTGCAAAAACCGGGGGAATCACGGGCTCAGATAGGATATGCCCGCTCCCTCTATGAAGCGGGAAATTTCAAGAAAGCCAGAACCGCCTATAGGGCAGCAGTAAAAAAAAGGCCCGGGTTGTCTGCCAGGTATTCTTATATAGATAACAAATCAGGCAGTGCACAGGGCAGGGCCAGTGACCGTACAGGCCGCATCGAGATGAATGTCTGGTCAGATTAGTATCATGAGAGGAAAAACAAACAGCATGAACGAACAGAAGAAGAATACGTATTCCGTAAAAAGCATCACCGCCGCCACCGGGTTTCTTCCTTTCATAATTATACTGACGGTTATTTTTTCCGGCGGCACACTCAGCGCAAAGCACATTGTCAACTTTTCCCTGGGAAAAGTCTATGTCAAAGTTTCAGGCGAAAAATGTTCCGTTAGAACCGGCATGGTGATTCCTGAAAACGCCGTCATCGTCACCGGGAAAAACGCGCATTGTACGATATACAACAGCAAAACCGGGAGCGTCGTCAATATAACCTCAGGGAAAAAAGTGACCCTGGGAAAGATTGATAAAGAAAAGCCATCCCGCAGCACCTGGTTCACGTCTTTCAAAAAAAACCATATGAAAAAACGGCCAACGACACTGGCGGGAGTTAGAGCCAGTGAAAGGAAGGAGGGCGAAGAAATATCATGGTCCGATGAAGAGGTACGGGATAAACCTGACCGCTCCAGAGAGTGGAAACTCTACAGTCGGGGAAGATACAGTGAGATCATAGCAAAGACGGGAAACGCGTCTGATGACGAGGGCATGTTTCTCAATGCGGCCAGCACCTATTTTATCTACGGCCCTTCCCGGGACAGAGACATCATCAAAGGTTTAACAAAAGCATATAATGCCACACCGGTCATGAAAATCAAGTACGAAAGCATGAGAATGGTGGCGCTTGTCAACTTTGAAACCGGCCGGTATGCCGATGCTCTCACGGCCATTAAAAATTACCGGCAATTCACCAGGGATGAAAAACTCGATGACCTGACATACTATATGCTTGTCATGATTAGCAGGAACACGGGAAACAGCAAAAACGAAAAGATGTACCTGGAAAAAATGAACCGGCACCATCCGAAGTCAGAACTGACAAAAAAGCTTTCACAAAAATAACAGGCGGGACCAACAATGAAATTCACTTCCTTCACAAAAATATTGAATATCATAATGACTGTGGTATTTTCCATCGCTCTCTCAAGCTGCTACAATAATTACGGGGACCTTATCGATGAAGAGGAGCGTGCCTATAACTCAGGAGAGCCGGGTGTCACAATCTCATCCCCGGGAGACAATGAATATCTCCAGACACTGGAAAAAGACAACGACGGCCTTATCATATCAAAAACCCTGGTGCTGAAGGGATATGCCAATGACGGGTACAGCATGCCGATTGAAGATGACAGTCGGTTCACCTGGACATCCGACCGTGACGGCTCCCTTGGCTCCGGGAGAGAGTTTACTCTTGCCGAGATGCTTTCTCCCGGAACTCACACTATTACACTCGAAGCAACCGATGACTGGGAAAACAGTGACAGCCGGTCAGTAACTGTTTTTGTTCCCAATGCATATGTCGAAGACTTCAGCACAACTTTGTATCATGACGCAGCAGGCACAACAGGCCTGTGGGACACCGGTACACCTGCAGCCCGCCTGGGACCGGCAACTGTCAATGACCGTGTCAGCTTTATAAGAACTGAGGGAAGTTCTATCGGTGACGGCGGTGTGAATAAAATTGCAATCTCCGGCAATTATGCCTATGTTGCCGATGGCTTCAAGGGCCTCGCCATAATTGATATAAGCAATCCCGACAGCCCAAAAACAACAGCTACACTGGATATAAAGGCATCAAGTATTGCACAGGGAATTGCCCTGTCGGGCAACTATGCCTATATTGCCTATGGTGAATCAGGGCTTGTGAGAATTGACATATCAGATCCTTACAACCCCGTCGAGAAAAATAGAGCCACTCTGTCCATGGCATTCAGTGTTACAGTTTCAGGAGATTATGCCTATGTATACATGTTCGATGGTGGCACGAAAGGCTTTAGAATATACAACATATCGAACCCTGAAATCAGCCCGGTTTTCATTGGACAATATACCAGAACAAATCACATACGTGATTTAAAGGTAAAAGAGAACAGGCTTTTTCTGCTCTCCGATATTGATGGACTGGAAATATTTGATTGCAGTGACAAATTAAACATTTCCTTAATCGGATCATACACCGGTATACACGGCAATGAAATAGCAATATCGGGGAATTATGCTTATATAGCCGATTCACTGGAAGGATTGTTAGTTGTCGATATATCAGATCCCGCCACTCCAGTACTAACAGGCTCCTATGGTACCCCCTCATGGGCTGTAGGTTTAACAGTAGTGGGAAGCCGGGCCTATGTGGCCTGCGGAACCAGCGGCATCATGACAATCGATATCAGCAATCCGATGCAGCCCCGCTTATTCAGCAGCTATGACACACCGGGAAAAGCGAAAGATGTTTCAGTATCAGGAAACTTTGCCTATGTGGCCGACCCATGGAATGGGGTGGAAGTTTTTGCCTTACGGCCCTATCCCCTTATTAAGACTTCCTGCAACATAACAGTCACTCCACAGGATGTAACAGTTGATGGCAATCTGGCTTACGTTGCAGGAGGAGACAGCGGCCTGGAGATAATCGACATTTCCAATCCCGCGGCTCCCGTCTCCCTGAGTTCCTTTGCCTGCAATGCTGAAATCATAAAGATATCCGGTAATTACGCCTATATCGCCGCGAGAGGCGACGGCCTGGTGATACTGGATGTATCCAATCCCTCAAGCCCTGTGCTCAAAGGCACTTATACCGATAGTAATGGCTACGGTGGTCCAATGCTCGTCACAGATGTTGACATAAGAGATAACTACGCATATATAACCTGTGATTTAATGGTTTCATACCAGCTCAGAATAATAGACATCACCGATCCTGCTGAACCGATATACACGGGAGCGTCATTTTCAACATATTATACATACCAGGCATCAGCAATTTCAGGCAATTATGCCTTTATGACTAATGATTTTTACGGTTTTGTGGTAATAGATATTTCTGATCCCTCGGGGCCGGTTAAAAAAAAGACATCATATTTTCCACATCTATGTGTCGAGACAGGATGCCCCCTGGCAACCGACATCACCATATCAGGTAATTACCTTTACCTTTCTACGGATACATACGGTTTACTAATTTATGACATATCAGATCCCCTGAACCCCCAGTTCAAAAGCACCTTTAACATCGGCGGCAAAACGGGCCGGGTCCACATAGTCGATAACCTGGCCTATGCGGCCATTCAGGGATTTGGTCTTGTCATTATCGATGTATCGAATCCTGTGATTCCCCGGTACATGGCATCGGTACGGGCCAATGATACCATCCAGGGTCATTCTGTAACCGGTGATAACATATACCTGGCCGCCGGCAGTGAGGGTCTCATAGTTGCCTATCCCTTTTCTACCTACGACAGCCTGTTCAGTCTTGACAAGCAGATCATTCAGTCATTATCCTTTGCAGATGTACCTGTGCAAAAAGCGCGGCTCTACACCGAGTATATACAGGATATTCGCTTCAGCACAATCATTGAACTCTCCAACAGGGATGGGGACAACTGGATACCCACGGCAGATTCTGTTCTGGTTAATTTCATCAGCGAACCGGACAGCACACTCCGGTGGCGGGCCACCCTTCGAACAGATGACCGGTTTGAGTCACCGGTGATAAAAAAGACAGCTGTTGAGTACTGGGAGTAAATCTATCCAGCACAGGGGAAAGACGTCACCACCAGACAACCGTATCCCAAAAGCCATCTTCAAAGAGTTTAAGGGAACCATCACCTCCCGTGAGGGAAACGACCCCCTAAATATTTTAATTAAAATGTTTATCTAAATAAAGATAGGTAGAATTCACAAAATAAAATAATAAAATTTCAACATCTATCCTCCAAAAATCATAAATTAACGATTAAACAATTGAGTAATTTCTAGAACTGAACAACTTTTCCCTGAATACAGCCAGTGAACTTTCAAAAATTATGCGACAAATTTGCTTCTGCCGTAATAGAATACTGAGGTCTTTTTGCTTGACATGACTGTTCCGTATCTATAATAAAAAGTATCAACTTTTACAGGTTCAGAAAATGAAATCCATCTGCCAGGAAACAAAAACCTTCCTCACCCTTGTCAACGAACTGACAGATATTCAGGCAATACTGCAAGATTATCGTACTCGCTGGAAGGTTCCCCTCATGATATGCGATAGCAAAGGGCTTCCCTTTTCGGAAGAAATTAACTGCAAATCACTTTATCTTCAGGAATGCAACCACACACGGCAACTCAGTATCGAAGAGGCTTTACGCTGGGGGGAGCCTACCATCAGGCTATGCCCCGGCAAACATTTTATTTTTGCAGTTCCATTGATGTTGAATTCTATTATAATGGGCGGCCTCGTGGCATCCGTATCGGAAATAAAAGTTTTTCCCGATAACAATGGTAAACCTGCTTTTGATCTCATTAAGGCCTCAATGGATTTACTGCGCGTCGCAGAAGAGGGAAATCTTACCAATGCAGTACTTCTTGAACACAACCGGACTTACCATCGCACGGAACGGCTTCGGGCTGAAGCTATCCATAATCTGAAAGCCATGGGAATTATGGATTTCAAAGAGCACTACGGACAGATTCAGCATGGGCTTCTCATGGCCATTCGCAGGGGTAACAGGGAAGAAGCCCGGGGGCTCATCAACAGGCTCCTTGTCGTAATAATTCACGAGACGGATGGAAAGCTCGACCTTATGAAGAGTTTTTTCATAGAGCTTGTCATCACTCTGTACCGCACGGCCATTGAGCTGGGAGGAGAGAAGGAAAATCTTCTGGGAACTGATTATTCCAGTATTATCGAACTCTACAAAATATCTTCTGAAGAGGAGCTGGCTCCCTGGCTGACAAAGATTCTCGATTCTATTATCGACTCCATACATGTTAACAGCCGCAAAAGCGCATCTCTTCAGATGTCCATGGCCTATGAATACATAAAAGAAAACTATACTTCAGAGATAACCCGTGATGATGTTGCCAGTCATGTCTTCATGTCACCATCGAATTTCTCCCGTCAGTTCAACAAGCATTTCAAACGCAGCTTTTCCGATATGCTCAACCAAATGCGTGTAGACCGTGCCTGCGAGCTACTCATCAGGACCGATATGAACCTGGTGGTAATTGCTCTTGAAACGGGATTTACCGATCAGAGCTATCTTTCCAAGGTCTTCAGAAAAATCATGGAGATGACGCCCCAGGAGTACCGTAACCGCCATCGATAACAATCCCGCCTGCAGGCGCCACTACCGAAAAAAAGCACAATTTTACCATAAAATGCTACGGAAATACAATACTGGTGGCCCTTTCTCATTCATAGTTGCGTCTAACCTTATTTATTAAACATTAAAGGAAACTGCTCAATGAATGAAGGGATACGCTCATTAATCAATGCTTACAGCATGCCCATGCCTGCCCCGGAGGGATGCACCAATCGTGATATTGTACGGCAAGCCATCAATAGAGAGGCGCCTCCCCGAATTCCCTACAGCTTTGTCCATCCACTTAAAAGTGATTTTTTTGAAACAGCCGTTTTACGTTTTTTCATGGAACTGGAAGACAAAAATTCGCGTGTAATAGGTGAAGAATATTGTGATGAATGGAATGTAGTGCAAAAGGTTACCGGGCGCGATTGGGATCATGCCGTCAGTTCCCCCCTTGCGGATTTATCAGCACTCGAATCTTATAATATGCCGAAAGTGGATGCCCCAAAAAGATTTGAAATCATGAAACCCTATATTGACCTTGCCCATGATCAGGGGAAATATGTGCTGGCAGATGATACGATTTTTCTATTCGAACGGGCCAAACTCCTTATGGGCTTTGAGGAGCTGATGATGGCCCCTTATTCACAGCCCCAGTTGTTCAGGGATCTTTTAGAATTACTAACCGATCTAATTATTCGGTGCATTGAGCGCTATGGGGAAATTGGCAATGTGGACGGCTTCATGACCTGGGATGACTGGGGGCTTCAGACCTCCCTGCAGGTTAGTCCTGATATCTTCCGTGAATACTACAAACCCTGCTATACAAGAATTACTGAATCTGTACACAGGCATGGCATGGACTTTTTTCTGCATTCCTGTGGAATGATAATGGATATCATACCGGATATAATTGAAATGGGTGTAGATGTACTTCAGCTTGACCAGCCGCAATTAATGGGCCACGAGAATCTTGCCGACCGTTTTGCCTCAAAAATATGTTTCTGGAATACGGTGGATATTCAGTGGTCAGTTGATCCGAAGCGAACCGATGAGGATATTCGCCAGGAGGTTGCGTCAATGACCCGTATTTACGGACGTGAAGGCGGTTTCATAGCCCGGCAATATCCACAACCGGAAGATATCGGACTGACTCCTGAGCGCAACATGGTAATCTATGAAGCGTTCATCGAGAATGGCTGCGGCTTATAGCTGCGTGGAATCTCCCGGTTAAGTATAAACAGGATTGAATAATATGAATGGTAGAGAACGAATAATTAAAACTTTTGAGCACGCTATTACCGACAGAGTTCCATGGGTTCCCTACACGGGAGTCCAGATCAGCAATCTCATGGGGTACAATGCTGAAGAGATATTAAAAAATGAAGACAAGCTTGTAGACTGCCTCCTTGAAGCTCACCGGAGGTATACACCCGACGGGATGCCGGTAATTTTCGATCTACAGTTAGAAGCTGAGATTCTGGGCTGCGATCTACTCTGGGCAGAAAAAAATCCCCCCACAGTTTCAAGCCACCCACTTGCTGAATCCAGGGATATTCCCACAAAGATTCCGGAATCTCACGAAGGCAGGCTTCCCCTGATCCTCAACGCCATGAAACGCATGAAAAAAGAAGTGGGTGACACAACAGCGCTTTATGGCCTTCTCTGCGGCCCTATGACACTGGCTTCTCATCTACGGGGCACAGAACTCTTTTTAGAC
The DNA here is from genome assembly GCA_942491575.1 of uncultured Spirochaetota bacterium. GTDB lineage: Bacteria > Spirochaetota > UBA4802 > UBA4802 > UBA5550 > CAZHNW01. The sequence goes on along the minus strand of CALOBT010000031.1, from coordinate 1,692,115 downwards.
ATGTATGACGATGAAAATTATGTAAAAGATCTTTTACACTATTGTACGGATGTAGCTTCACATATAGCAGAATATTACTGTGATGCCGGTATGGATGTTATCGCTGCAGTGGATCCGGTGGTCTCCCAGATTTCACCAGACATGTTTAGCAAATTTCTTCAGGCCCCCTACCGGAATTTCTTTGCAGAGGTTCGAGATAGGGGACGGCACAGTGCCTTTTTTGTCTGCGGCGATGCAACGAAGAACCTCGAAGCAATGTGTAAAACAGAGCCTCACTGCATTTCTATCGACGAAAATATCGATATTCATACAGCAAAAGGTGTTACCGACGCTCATAATATAGTAATTTCTGGAAACCTGCAACTCACCATTGTGATGCTTCTGGGAAACCAGATGGACAATCAGAAGGCAGCGCTGGATCTTCTTGACTCCATGGGGAAGAAAAACTTCATTCTTGCCCCGGGTTGCGACATCCCCTATGATGTGCCACCGGAAAACATCATTGGTGTATCTCAGGTAGTTCATGACATGGCAGCTACCCGGGCCTACCTCCAGGGATATGTAAAAGATGAGGTATTAACAGATGTAATACTGCCCGACTACCAGAACCTTGACCATGTACTAATCGAAGTCATTACCATCGACTCGGAGACATGTGCTGCCTGTCGTTATATGACATCAGCAGCCATGGACATGAAGGAAATATTTAATGAAAAGGTAGAAGTACTGGAACATAAAATAACAAATCCAGTAAATATTGCACGCATGAAAAAACTAGGCGTAGTGAATCTGCCTGTCCTTCTCATAAATGGAGAGATAAAATATGTATCTGTAATCCCCGACAGAAAAAGTCTCAAGGCTGACACCGATGCGGCATTGGGGAATTAGATGATTACAGACAGCAAAAAAATTGATATCATCCTTGTCTCTGGTTTTCTTGGCTCGGGAAAGACTACACTACTCAACAGAATGCTGGCTCATTATCGCAATAGGCAACTGGGAGTACTGGTCAATGAATTCGGTGGCGTCCCTGTTGACGGCCAACTTATCCGCAGGGGTAATCCCTGGTTAAATGACAATACGGATCGCCTCTATGAGATCGCTAACGGATCGGTATTTTGCTCATGCCGCATGTCCGAATTCATCAGTGGCCTCCAATATTTCATTAAAGAGAAACCTGAACTACTTTTCATTGAGACGTCAGGCATGTCAGACTTCTCCGGGATACACACAATATTGGAGAATCATCATTTTTCAGGAGCCTATCGTTTCCTCTGCTCCCTGGTGCTGGTTGACGCCGTAAGGTTCCCAGCCCTTGTAAATACACTGGATGTAGTACAGCGGCAGGTCACCGCAGCCGATTATATCCTGGTGAGCAAATGTGATCTTGTCAATGACATGGCTCTTCAAAAAGTTGAAGATCTGGTCAGAGGCATTAATCCTTCTGCAGAAATAGTGCAGACAGTTCATGGAGACTTCAATCCCTCACTGATACAATTGGCTAATAATCCGAATTACGGGGGAAATCTTGAAAGCTGCAATACACCGGAAAACAGGCCCGGCAGTATCACCCTGGATGACAAACTCCCTGGTCTGGATTCGCTGAGATATTTCTTTTCCAGGATAGAATCAAAGGTGTACCGGATTAAGGGCTTTTATGCAGTCAACGATGACTGCTACTATGTTCATGACAGTCCTGATGGCATTGTTATAGAAAGAGCTTCCCACCAATCGGGTGACGGATCAGGACTTTCTGTGATCTGCCCAAAGGAAAAAGAGAAATTCATTCGAGACGAATGGGAAGCAGCTAAAAAATTAAAACACATAATGAAGGTGAAAACATGACTCTCTTAACACAATTATCAGAGGCCGTACAGAATGGAAGAATGCAGGATACTATTGAACTTACCAGTAAAGCCATAACAGATGACCTGGAACCCTCACTGATTCTTGATGAAGGGCTCATTGCCGGAATGGATGTTATCGGTGACAAGTTCAAACGCAATGAGGTATATGTGCCGGAAATGCTCATCGCAGCCAGGGCCATGAATAAAGCCCTGGAAATCCTTGAACCGGAAATGGTGAAAAGCGGTGTAGAGTCCAGAGGTACGCTGCTTCTTGGAACAGTAAAGGGAGACCTCCATGATATTGGTAAAAATCTCGTAGGCATAATGTTCAAGGGCGCAGGATTCAAAGTAGTTGACCTGGGCGCCGATGTGACGGTGGAACAATTTGTCGATGGCGCCCGGGAGCATAATCCCGATATAATTGGCCTTTCATCGCTCCTTACTACCACCATGGTTTATATGGAAGAAATCATCCTGGGACTTCGTGAAAACAACATAGACGCCAAAATCATTATTGGCGGCGCTCCCGTCACAGAGGACTTTGCAGAAAAAATAAATGCCGACGGATTCGCAGATAATGCCGCATCAGCTGTAGATATTGGAAGAATGCTCATTCAATAATCAATAAGCCATTAGAACAGGAGAAAAATATGACCTCAACAGCACGAGAAAGATTTATAGCTACTGCTCTATTCGAATCAGTTGACAGGCCTTACCGAATGGAAACCATAGGATTCTGGAAGGAAACAATAGAGCGGTGGCATGGCGAAGGGCTTCCGGCAGAAATGGAAAGTGAAGCGGCCCTCTATATACATAATCAATTTGACCTGCTTGCCCCCATTGACTTGGGCTCGTATCAGCATCCCGGCCTGTATCCTCTATTCGAAGAAGACATAATTGAAGAAAATGAAACTCACATTGTAAAAAGAGATATGTCGGGTTCCATTGTGAGGGTCCATCGTGACGGTTCAAGTTCCATTCCTCAATATTTAGACTTCCCCGTAAAAGACAGGCAATCCTGGCTGGAAGTAAAAGAACGCCTTGATCCCTCAAGTACCGAACGAATCGATCAACACCAGTTTTTCTTTCAGTTAGCAAAAGACCAGCAGTGGCCACTCTTTGTTTTTGTTCCGGGGCTCTTCGGAACATTGCGCCATCTTCTGGGAGGAGAGTCCATCCTGTATGCCTACTACGACACTCCTGATCTGGTTCATGAAATTTCACAGCACTGGGTAATGATGTGGAAGTCTATCCTGTCACAGGTTCATGAGCGACACCAGCCCGACTACATTGAACTCTGGGAGGATATGTGCGGACGCAATGGTCCTCTCATCAGCCCTGCGATGTTTGAGGAATTCATGTCTCCCTATTATCGGGAACTGGTGAATTTTGCCAGGCATGAGTTGAACATACCTGTTGTTGGTGTGGATACTGATGGTGACATGTCGGTCCTGATACCGAAGTTTGTCGATGCCGGTGTCAATCTGCTGCTGCCCTTTGAAGTTCAGGCTGGCATGGATGTACTGGAGGTGCGACAACAGTGGCCTGACCAGTTCTGCATCATGGGGGGAATGGATAAACGGGCCCTTGCCAAAGATCGTATTGCTATTGAGGAGGAGGTAATGCGCGTGGTTCCACAAATGGTGGCTCAGGGCGGTTATATCCCCGGTATTGATCACTCTGTTCCTCCTGATGTTTCTTATGAGAACTGGATATACTACCGCGATCTCGTGCGTGATGTGGCAGCAAAACACTGTAAATAACAGCATTACAAAAGGACACATGAAATGAATCAGCCACAAATAAATATAGAAAAAGTTTCTCTTATGCGAATGATTCTGTATTCACTGGGATACTTTGGCTGGAGCCTGGTGTCCTTTACAGTAGGTAGTCTCATCACATACTTCTACTTCCCCCCCAATGTTGATGGTTCATCTGAGATACCTGCTCTAATCCTCCGCTCGGCGGTCTTTCTGGGGCTGACGGTTATCGGCCTTGCTAACTTCACGGGACGAATCTTTGACGCTATTACTGATCCGCTTATTGCCAGCATGTCTGACCGCTCACGCAGCCGTTTCGGCCGCCGGCGGATCTTTATGCTGGCAAGTTTCGTTCCCTTCTCTTTCTTTTCGGTTATGTGCTTCTACCCACCACGGGATGGCGTTAGTGCAATAAATGCCCTGTGGGTGTTCATTGCAATTATACTTTTCTATTTTTTCATGACAATGTATGTACAGGCTCATGGGGCACTCTTACCGGAAATCGGCCACAGTGCCGATGACAGAATGCTTCTTGCAACAATGGCTTCCGTCTGCTGGGCAATGGGATTCGCCGTTGGTCAGACCATCTGGGCCATCAAGGCAGTTTTACAGGATACAGGCATGTCTCCCATCGATGCCATTCGTCTGGTCATTATTATTTTCGCGGTTGCAGGTGCTTTTCTTATGGCACTTCCCATTCTTGCCATCAATGAGAAGAGACACTGTAAGGGGCATGTGTCAGATGAGGGAGCCTTTACTGCTGTCAAACGAGCTTTCCAGAACAGGGATTTTGCAATATTTACAGCCTCTGATTTCTGTTATTTTGTGGCCAATACTTTTCTCGAAATCGGGATTGTATATTATGTAACAATGTTAATGAAGCTTCCCGAATCTCATGCAACACTTCTAATGACGGTGATGTTTGCAACGAGCTTTATTTTCTATATGCCCATTTATTATCTGGCAAAAAAAGTGGGCAAAAAGAGGCTCCTCATGACGGCTTTTATAATGCAAAGTATTATATTCGCCCTGCTACCACTATTCCCTTTCATATCAAGACCCGACATCTGGGGCTGGGGCATCATCATATTGGAAGCTGTTCCCGTTGCTCTTTTTGGGATAGTACCTACAGCCATTATTGCCGATATAGCCAAATCAGACGGCATTCGTACCGGCAATTATAAAGAGGCTGTTTTCTATGGTGCCAGAAGCTTTTTCATGAAACTGGCGATCTCAGTTAGCAACCTTCTTTTTCCCACATTGTTGCTCATCGGGAATACGAAGACGATTGCTACAAAAATGAGACCCACGGAATTGGGCGTATCCATGACAGCAGTCGTAGCCTTCCTTTTTGCCATGCTGGGAGCTGCACTCCTGAAATGGTATCGCGAGGATCAAATCAATTATTATCTAGCCGAGGAAGAAATCCCGCCTGAAATAAGTCTCAGCTAGATAGGGCAAGCAAAGCCCCGGTAGATAAGCCGGGGCTTTGGAAAATTAGCATGTTCATTTTTATATTGCGGGGAAGTTAACATTTCTGATATACAAGAAAATTCTCTATCAGCAATCGTATATTGTGATTAACTCCAACTATCAAGCAGCAACCATCCCCCACCACACAACCGTACGCAGAAAGCCATCTTCAAACAGTTTAAGGGAACCCTCACCTCCCGTAAGGGAAACGCCCCCCTTGAATATTTTGCATTAAAAAATACAATTGAAAAAGATATTCAAAAAAAATTTCAGTATATACCATACGAAAATTGGCAGAATCTAAGACGACATAGGCTCTAGTCAATTTATTTTCCATCACGGATGGACTTTTTCCACGGGACTCTCTTTATCTAATAAATTATTAATTTAACTTACTCAAACGTGACTGATCCATCGCTAAAAGTATATAAAACGTTAGGATAAAAACCCACGGCATTCCATGCATCACACACAGAATATACATCCTGTGCAGTTAATAAGGAACTATAGCCATAAAAAGAAGGTTCAGCAAGATAGATGGCAGCATGCACCCAAGCTCTTGCTGCATCTTCATACTGATCAGTAGAAAGCATATGATACATATTTGCCCTCATAGCAACAGCAGCAGCTTTTTCAATGCCAATACCATTAACAGAATAGGCATGACAGGAAGGACATGTTTCATCTGGCTCGTCGGGATGACCAGGATGGTCTTCATTTATTCCACTGCCCCCCTCGGAAAGGATGCACTGCACCCCAGAAACTGTAAATAACTTTAATGCATAAATTGTGATTTCTCTAACTTTTTCCTATATTCCACAGGCGTTAAATTCTCTATCGATGAATGTGGTCTGATAGAATTATATTTATCAATGAAATTAAAAATCGAATCAGCTGATTCTTCCTTGTTATCATAATCTGAAATATTTATTTCCTGGCGTTTAACCGTGCTGTTAAACGATTCTGCATGAGCATTCTCATATGCATTACCTACACACATAGATATTTTCATCTCTAATAATTTCAGTCTTTTGATATAGGCAACTGAACAATATCTTACATCTGAGTCTGTATGATGTATACAGTTCTTTAGGTTAAGATTTCCTCTGTTTTGTATAGCATCCTCCAGGGCAGCCAGTACAAGCTCTGTATTGTTTCTATCTGAAACCGCCTCTCCTATTATCTCACGATTATGTCTGTCCATCAGGGTTGCAAGAAAATGATCTTTGCCCCTGACATCATAGGCAGTTACATCACCAACAACCAATTGGTTAATATCAGTTGTTTCAAAATTCTTGATAAGATTTTTATATTTTTTGAGATTATGACTGGAATCAGTTGTTTTCGTTCGAAATTTCTTCTTTTTCCTGCATAAAAGGTTTTTTTCGCGCATTATTCGATTAACTTTTTTGTGGTTTATCAGCATTTGGCGGTTCAAATAAACTGTAACCGGCCTGTAGCCAGATTCAGGCACCAATTCAATATAGTCCTCAATTTCCTTTGCAATCATCATATCATCTGTATCCTTTTCAAATTTTCTGTAATAGTAGGTTGAAATGCTTAAACCCATAGCTTTACAGCTTTTGACTACTCCGAATTCCGGGGCGAGATACTCCCTGATGATTTTTCTTTTTTCCTCAGTTGTTTTAGTATTTTTTCCGTTTTTTTTAGAATGTGATTCTCAAGGGCAAGATCACTTACCGTTTCTTCGAGATCTTTAATACGCTTTTTAAGTTCAGCTGTCTCCTGCTCATCTGTATCGTAGTCACCCACAGAGAATATATCTCTCCATTTGTATAAAGTTGTACTTGTTATTCCTTCACGCTTAGAAATCTCTGCAGCTGTTGATATCCCCATGAGCAATTCATGAGCTATCTTCTTTTTAAATTCTTGACTGTATCTTTTTCTTGTTATCATAATGCTATTCTCCTAAAACATGTATTTTTTGTCATTACAGTTTTAGGGGTGCAGACCAGGAGGTAGAATACAAAATTCTGCACACCCGAATTTATGTGAACACCACCATTGTCCTCATAGCCAGAATACCAGTTTTTACCAAGATAATATTTCGGCTGAGCTCCACTTCCATAAATATCATCTGCTCTGCCAGGATTTTTTAAATCTCTTAAGCCTGCATATCCGATTATTGAATCCTCTCCTATGAGGTAGTCAAATTTGCCCGGTAGCGAAAATGGAGAACTGATATTAGCATTGTCCTCTTCCGTGTCATTATACTGGAATTCATATTCGATAATACAGGCAAAAATATCAGAAAAGGACTCATTCAATGCTCCGGCTTGATTTAGGTATAGCAAATCTGATGTAAAATCCGTAATGGCATGACCATATTCGTGGGCCATTATATCCAACACACACTTAGGTTTATATTTTACATTATCCCCATCACCAAAATACATGTTGGTAACTTTATCCATTTGAAATCTATCGTCTTTATCAACATAGTAAGCATTCAAGGCATTTTCATCCCTAACATATATTTCAGCGACACGACCTGCATTATCATAACTGTTCCTTGACATTGTGTTATACACATATTCCTGAATTTTAGAAATATTATACGCAGCTGAAATCGCTGATCTATCGGAGGTTCCCCAGGAAGAATAATATGAATATAACTCATTAGAAGTATGAGATTCATATACAGTCCATTTCCTAGTATTATTTTTAAGATAATATACATAGTAGCCTCCATACCCACCGGAAAATCCACCAGATATATATACTGGTACCAACAAATGATACATTTTCACCACCTTCACCAATTAATCTGTTTCCAGAGATATTCTTTATCGAACTATCGTAAGATATCAGTAATTTCCCGTCTCCGGCGTCAATATAACAGGTCAACGTTTTTATATTTTCATCCTTATAGAATAAAATATACAGCTTATAAGCCAGCTTCCCTGCATAAATCACAAGCTTCGGCTCACCGGCAACAGAAAATCCATCCTTTTTATCATAAATGTCTATTAAAACATCAAAAACATCATTGTTATCCAATTTAGCTTTAGTTGAGAAATTTTCTGATTTAAAAACTTTACCATTGATGTGATAAAGCTCTCCATTTTTTTTGAAATGTTCAATCATTTCGCCGCCAATGACCTTTATTCCCTTATAGTACTGCTGGCTACGTCTATGTGTATGACCAATATTGTCTGTATCTTCTCTTATTTTAAATGCCTGCGAATAATTAGAATCCATCAGGTTCTTGATATATGTAGGATCTATTTCAAACTTGCTGCCTTCCATGGAGTTTCTGTTTACAGATGCTTCAGGATATACGAGGACTTCCTCCAGGCCCGAATTTACTCCTCCTGTTTTGTCTTTATTGACAATATAATCATCTCCTTCGTTGTAACAGGCAGATAAGAATATAAAAAATGACACGGTTGCAATAAATACAAACTCCCTATTTATTTTTAAAACCATACTTTGCAGACTCCTTAATTATTATTTTGCAGTACACAATAATGGAGACAAGCGTTTCTCCACATGAGAATATTGTGTCCATTCCATTTCCAGCAGAATTCATTCAGGGGAGATGACACGTTTACTATGAGCAAAAGAAAAAGTTACGATAAAAATTTCATGATCAATGGGATTCGCCTTTATCATATTTAAAAATTATATACTGGTATATATATGGCGACATACCCCAACATATATATTACCTACTCTACCGAAAAAATAGTCTGCAGCAGGCCTGCTGGATCAGAGGATGGGCCAACATATACTTGGTATTCCATCTTTTCTACTTCCCATGCACATGCTGCTGTATTGAAATATGCCAGATCACTGGCCTTTACTTCAATATCGACAGTCCTGGTTTCTTTTGCGGAAAGGGCAACTCGTGCGAAGCCCTTCAATTCCTTTACAGGTCTTCCATAGGAATCGCTAACAGAAGTTTTATCATAGCCGACATAGAGCTGAACCACTTCCTCACCATCTACCGTGCCTGTATTGGTAACATCGACACTCACCGTCACCATGCCGTCTTCTGCAATGGTGCTGTTATCAACGGCAATATTTGCATAACCATAGGAAGTGTAGCTTAAACCGTATCCAAAATGAAAAAGAGGTGTTGTTCCTTCTTTATCCACATGGCGGTAACCGTGATAGTATCCAACAGTATAACTCTCCACATCATTGGGGAAGTAAGGAAGTTGACTCTCATCGGCGGGGAAAGTCTGGCATATTTTGCCGCTGGGATTAACATCACCAAAGATTATCTCCGCCAGTGCGGTGCCTCCCTCCATGCCGGGATACCATGCCATGATTACCGCGGCAACATCATCAATCCACGGCATTAAAACAGCACCACCGCTTTCGATAACGACAATCAGTTTTGTTTTAGATTCGGCACCCAAAACCGTAACTGCAGCATTAATATTGTCGATATCTCGCGAGGGGAGAGAAAGAGAAATTCTGTCTTTCTCTTCCCCCTCTTCTGCCCATTCCCAGCCGTCTATGTTGGGAGGTGCTGGACGATACGCAGCCACCACAAAAACATAATCCGCGGCAGTTACAGCAGTCTCATTTCCCGCTACAGTTTCATAAGTCTCCACCTTGGAAGCACCAATGAGATTTTCAAGCCCCTCAGTGGGATCGATTGAATAACTGGGCGTGCAGTTACTGCTTCCTTCATCACCGAGCCTGCTGATATTGGCAAATTCACCTACCGTTACCACTTTAGTAACACCGCCTTTATCGAGGGGAAGAGTGCCATTATTTTTAAGAAGCACCGTACCTTTTCTTGCCGCCTCAAGGGTCAGGTCAATATGTTCCGTTTTTTCCAGTTCTTTTTCTGATACTCCAGCTTCATAATCAAGAATACCAAACTCAATCTTTCGTTTCAATATACGCAATACCGCCTCATCAACCAGATCTTCAGAAACCTCTCCTCTCTCAACAGCGTTTATGAGTGAGGATCCATAAAAATATGGATGGTCTAAAACTACGTCACCTTCACTGAATGGCATCTCTACATCAAGGCCTGCGCTAAGAGAACTGATGGTGCTGCCATTGGCGAACCAGTCGGAAATTATATAACCATCAAATCCCCACTCACCTTTTAAAATTTCTCTTATAAGATGATAGTTGACACAGTTGAACTCGCCGTTTACCTTGTTATAGGCTCCCATAAAGGAAGAAACATCCGCTTCATCAATGATCATTTTAAAATGACGGATAAATACTTCCCGCAGAATTCGCTCATCAATCCGTGCATCGAACATTTTCCTGTTATTTTCTATATTATATGCCGCAAAATGTTTTACACAGGACTGCACCCTGTATGTATCTCCTTCAGGTTCAGACTGGACTCCTTTGATAAAGGCGGCCCCCATTTTCCCCAGAAGAAATACGTCTTCCCCATAGGTTTCCTGGGCACGCCCCCACCGGGGATTAATCACCTGATTCACTGTGGGTGCCAGGAGTACATTTGCCCCCAGGGCCCTTGTCTCGATGCCCATTACCTTTCCGATTCTTTCCTCCAGGTCCAGATCCCAGGATGATGCCCGTGAAGCCGCAACGGGAAAGGTTGTTGTCCCCTTGATGTCGGAATTAATTTTTCGAACCCCGCGAGGGCCGTCACGATAAACATGAGAGGGAATGCCGAGACGATCATTATTGATCTGCATCATAAAAGCATACCAGTCGCCGGTAGTGTACAAACCACCGCTCATTTGATCAACCTTCTCCTCCAGGGTCATGGATTCCAGTAGCCTTGCCCCAGGATCGCCACCCTTTAAGGTATCGGTACCACAAACGTTCATAATGAGAACCAACACCCCGGGCAGAAAAAATTTATATAGGTTTTTTGAAATTTTGTGCAATATATTAACCTCTGTCATTTGTTGTTCTTCCTAATGTCTATTAAAGTTATCCCCTACACCCCTGACTTTAATATCCAGAAAGGGATACGTAAAATATGTCACGGAAAACGATGAAAAACCTTTATGGTTTTCCCCACTCCAAATTTAGATCACCCAACATAGTACAAATCCATAGTAGAGGGCAAATGAATTTATGATATATCAGAATTTAGCAAGTTCCTGCTGTTGTTTACAAATGAGTCTTCTGTGAAATATACTATTCAACAACTTTCGCCTAAAATGATTTTATAATTTAGAACTACTTAATAATATCTTTGATTCCCTTATCGATTGAAATAGTATGTTAAAAGAGGTTAGTTGAAAATAATTGGAGAGTTATACGAAACAATATCATCAAGCAGCAACCATCCCCCACCATACAACCGTATCCAGAAATCCATCTTCTAACAGTTTAAGGGAACCCTCACCTCCCGTAGGGGAAGCGACCCCCTGAAATATTTTCACAAAAATTTCTAATTTTATGGGATTGAGGAGAAATCTTTTAAATTTTAATATTTCAGCATATATCATCGGAAAGATGGGAAGGTTTATGAGGATATATGCTTTAATCAATTTATTTCCATTACGGATAATGTTTTTCCACGGGACGCGTAGGAGAAAACCTTTATTTATCAATATTCAAAGAACCTGTAAAATGGATACCTTCTTCAGTAATATGGATAGGTATAATTCCTAATTTTACTGTATCTTTTTCATAACATTAGCAAATAACATTTGGAGGCATTAAAAATGAAAAAGGTAGTAATAGTAACAGGCGGTTCTACAGGAATTGGAAAAGCAACAGCAATTAAATTTGCTAAAGAAGGATATAACGTTGTTATTTCTGGACGAAATAAAGTTCGTGGAAATCAAGTAGCCCAGGAAATTTCTTCTGATACCGCTCAATGTATTTTCATTCAAACAGATGTTTGCAATGAAGAGGAAGTTGAGAACCTTATTGATGAAACAGTCAAAAAATTTGGTCAATTGGATGTAATTGTTAACAATGCGGGGATAGCAGGCGCACAAGAAGGTTTTTTAGGAGATTCAACAACCGATAATTTCAAAAACTTATTGGATACTAATGTTCTGGGTGTTTTCTATGGTATGAAATTCGCCATACAGGCAATGTCCAAAACAGGAGGCGGTTCCATCGTAAATCTTGCTTCAATTGCTGGATTAAATGGCATATTGTATACAGCACAATATTGCGCTTCGAAACATGCGGTTGTAGGTTTAACAAAGGGTGCTGCTGTTGAATATGCCACCCAGGGAATTAGGGTAAATGCAATCGCTCCGGGAGCAATAAAAACGGATATCCTGCAAGCGGTCATTGATGCGGGTACTTATACCGAAGAAAGCATAGGAGCTATCCATCCAATGAAACGAATGGGCACAACTGAAGACATTGCCAATGGAATATTTTATTTGGCTTCAGATCAATCACCCTTTATGACTGGTACTATTCTTTCAGTCGATGGTGGCTATAATGCAACCTAATGATCTACAAAAGTAGTATTAGTTGAAGTTGCTTCTTCAGAGATCAGAGAAGCAACTTCAATACATTTAATAAAGCTGAAATTTTTATAATAACATGACATCATTGTTATAAAACAAAATTTGCCATTAGAATATTTAGTGATTAACTTTAAATAGGAATATAGCTACTTTTTTCAAAAAGGACAAAAAATGAAAGATATTGTTAAAATAAATTCGATATCCAAATTGCATGAACTTATGGGCTATTCCAAGCCAAAACACCCTTTAATAAGCGTAGTTGATTTTTCAACCATAAAATATTGTGGCGGCCAGAAGATTTCCCGTACCATAACCGGCTTTTATTCAGTAATGCTGAAAAGAATCAATTCCGGGAAATTTACATATGGACGTAAGGATTATGATTTTGAAGAAGCGACATTGATATGCATGGCACCTGAACAGATAACCATAGTCAAAGGTGTAGAAGATTCATGGGCAGCAGAAGGCTGGGGCCTCTTTTTTCATCCGGATCTAATAAGACGCAGTTTTCTAAATGAGAAAATTGAAGAATACAGTTTTTTTTCCTATAACGAAAATGAAGCCCTGCATCTTTCGGAAAACGAAAATGAAACTTTACTATCTTTATTAAAGGTTATTGAACATGAGTACAGTATCAACATCGATACATTTAGCAAGGATTTGATTATTTCAAACATTGAGGTACTTCTGAATTACTGCAAACGTTTTTACGGAAGGCAATTTATAACACGAAGTCATTATAATAATGATATTGTTTTTCAATTTGAGCAGCTGGTGTCTTCCTATATTGAAACGGAAGAAACAGTACTAAATGGATTACCCTCAGTCAAATATTGTGCTGATAAACTTAATTTTTCACCTAATTATTTAAGCGACCTGCTAAAACAGGAAACAGGCAAAAGTGCTTTAGAACACATTCACTATCATTTAATTGAATATGCAAAAAATTTGCTGCTAAATTCCTCAGAATCAATAACCGAAATAGCATTTGGCCTAGGATTTGAACAACCACAAAATTTCAGCAAAATGTTTAAAAAGAAAGTTGGAATGAGTCCAAAGGAATTTAGAATTCATAACTAATTAACGACATGAGACCCATGCTGATTAAATGCTCCATCCGTCAGGCAGCAATCATCCCCCACCATACAACCGTATCCAGAAATCCATCTTCTAACAGTTAAGGGAACCCTCACCTGCCTTAGGCGAATCCACTCCCGAAACTTTTTTTTAATCCATTTTCCTTTGCTTTAAAACCTTCCCGTAAGTGAACTACTTGATGTCTACTTGCCGGCATAAACAAAATGCCGTGAATATTCTTATTTCCCCAAAATGTCAAAAGCCAATTGGCACTCGGTACATCATCAACGGAACCTGTTGAATGCAAAAGATCTATATCCTCAACTTTAACTTTACGTTTCAAATCTTCAAATCTAAGGGTTTTTATAATCTCTTGAGATGATTTACCGACTTGAATTCTATATTTGCAAAGCTCATCAATATTTATTATGGAACTCATTTTACTAATACCATCTCTGGACAATGAATTCCCTGTGTGGTCAATCCCCGCATTGATTTTATCTCGATAATTACTGGAATGGTAAATTTGTTGTGTACCATTCACAAGGACATTCATTGTCATATCTTCTATTCGCGTAGAATGCCAAAGCCCATAAAGGATAGTTCTACCTTTTTCATTTATAGATGTTCGTAAAATTTCTTCTGTGAGATTTTCCCACAATAAATCTTCAAATGTTTTGCATTTCTGTCCAGTCATTTCAGATTTATACAGATTTGAATGGAACACCATAAACTCTTTCTTTCCTTTTTCAAATGAACCTTGTTTTTTGAATAATTCTTTTATTTCCTTTATATCCGAATTAATTTTTCTTCCCTCAAAATCTATATGGGTTTTATCCATTTACAACTCCCATTTCATTTATTTGGCTTTGTATAATAATTCTTTTCTCTTCCTTCATTGGGAATATCTATAATTAGGTTTTAATGACGAACCAAAGCTTTTGCACAACTGGTTATTACAAAGCCCAGAATAATCATTCATATGACAGAAAGGGCAAGTACTTCTGCACAAAATCACACTTTAAAAAATTCCATCTGACTGCGAAGGAGTCTCTGCCTGAGAAGAAATTTCTTCAGCAGAAGACGCAATCTCTTCTGCTCCAGCCCATCCCGTGGAAAAACCTCATCCGCTATGCTACATCCCGAAAATAATGTGGATGTAGCCCTCCCAAGACCTTTTTCCTCTTGATAATGCCTTCTTTACTGAAGGCATTCCCATCAGGTTGACTCTGCCCAATCCCCTGATGAGGCCTACAAGAATTATAATAATCAATATACTCGGTTAGAATAATCTTCAACTGCTTTTTATTCATTATTAGGAAATAATCCAAGGCTTCTCTTCGAACAGAACCGATAAATCTCTCGGCAATCGAGCTCATGTTAGGAGCTTTCACTGAAGTGCATACATCTTTTATCCCATAATTGTTGTAATTTAAAAAGAACTCAGGAGCTCTACCCAGAATCATACAGACAGTCCCGTTTACTTTCTTTTAAAAATCCGTCATTTGCTGTTTCACAAATTCTTTAACGTGATTTTCTGTTACAGCAAATTGAATTATCCTTCTGGAAGAATGATGAATGATAAAATGCACGTAATAACTTTTATTGAGGACAGTATCTACTGTAAAGAAATCCATTGCATAGATCGAATTTGCCTGCATTTTTAGAAACTTTTTCCAGGACAAAGATTTCTTCATCATACCTTTCTTTCTGAATTCTCTTAGTATATTCCAGATAGTTTTATGATCCAGGTCAATGTAAAGCTTCAGCAGTTCTCCTTGTATCTTCCTGACTCCCCAGATTAGGTTTTCGTTTTTGACTCTTAATATCAGGTTTTTGATATTCTGTTCTACGGGAGGTCTTCCCGGTTTTTTCTTCTTCCTTATTGAATGTCCAGAATTTCTTTATCAGGATTCTTTGCCATTTCAGAACAGTTTCAGGTCTGACTATTGAAATGTTGCCTTTGATACTTCCAACTATATTAAGAAGAGAAATGACGACTCTGTCAGAGTAAGTGAATTACAGTTTTTTCTTTCTCTGGCGATTGAGGATTTCGACTTCCTTTTCAAGAATGGCCATTTTTACCAGAAGGGACTGTTTTGATTTGTTAAGCTTGAGCACGATTTCAAGAATGAAAGCTAAGAATTTCAGCATATATCCTCCGAAAATTGGCAGAATTAATGAGGATATATGCTTTAGTCAATTTATTTCCAGTGTGAATTAAATTTTTCCACGGCACGCCTCAATGCCACCCGATTTTTTACAGGTTGCATTGATTGCTCCCATCAAACCTACCGGTAGCGTTTAAAAGTTTTTCCATGAAGCTTTTCCGCCCGTTTGTAGTACTTTTCAAGATATACATGGCGCCGGGCACCAAGGGCTGTTTCATAGGGATGTTTTTTGGCGGCAATATTGACCATCCATGCCGGCACACTGCCCCCCAGGTCGGCATGGACCCGATAAGTTATAGCGAATATATCCGGTCCTATTTCCTTAAAGGTAAAGCCCCCGTCTATTTTCGGCATGCGCACGAAGCCTGAGTTTTTCTTGTAGTCACTTTTGACCGACTGCAGCTTAATCCAGCCCTGACGCTTCTTAAAGTCCCAGTCTCCCGTTACCCTGACAACAACATCACGGTCAGTAAGAAATGGCATATCAAGGACAAAATACATAAGAATTTCTTTTTTACGTAGAATTTCTTTTTCACTTTTTTGATTTATGGCATAGAGTTCTCGGCACATTCCGTACCATTTATGATAGGATTCATGGTCCTTGACGAATTCAAGGGCCACTTCAAATGGTACCTTTGCCGTTCCCTTCGCAAGGAGCTCACGGTACTTTGATCCCGGCAGGGGACGCGCATACACCTTTACCCCCTTTTTATTTTTAATTTCCTTCCAGGGAACCTGTTTAACCTTTCCGTCATCTGCCGTTGTACTAAAAGAAACAACCATAACAGAAAAAAATAGAAATCCACGGATTGTACTCTTTCTCCAGTTCATGAAAGCCTCCAGTAAATTATTTTTTGGTCGAAGGACTCTACTCCTTCGCTTTTCAGAAGTTGTCTCTGGAGATACTCTTGATTAGTCTTTATTTACAGGCAAAAAGAATCACTTATATCGTTTAAAGGTTTTACCGTAAAGTTTGCCGGCACTCTTGTAATATTTTTCTAACTGGACATGGCGACGAGCGCCACAGGTGGCATCAAAGGGGTGCTTTGTTGCAGCTATGTTAACCATCCATGCAGGCACCCTGCCTCCCATAAACATTGTAAGCCGGACCACTCAGGGTCGGTTCATCATCTGTAGCTTTCTCTGGAGGTTCTCTTTAAGCTTTTTTGTCCGGTACCCCTGATGGGATACCGGACAAAAATTTTCTCTATTTAATCGACTTTTTCTATAAGAAGGGCTCCTGCGTTCCCAAAGGCACCGCAGAGTGAGGCCATGCCGTATTTGGCATCGCTGAAATCGCTTTTCATAATATTAAGAAGTGTTACAAGTATCCGGGCTCCTGACTGTCCCAGGGGATGCCCCAGGGCAATGGCGCCGCCCCAGACATTGGTTCTGTCAAATGGGGCATTTTCTTTGTCCAGTTTCAGGTCCCTGACACAGGCCAGTGCCTGGCTGGCAAAGGCTTCATTCAATTCAATAGGACCGATATCATCGGGACCAAGACCTGTTTTTTCAAAAAGCTTCTTTACTGCCGGTATGGGTCCGATTCCCATAATCGTGGGTTCACAGCCTGCCAGTACACCGTAGCTGTATTTATGAGTATAGGAGAGGCCCAGTTCATCGGCCTTTTTTCTGCTCATCATCAGAAGAGCACAGGCTCCCTGAGTCAGGGGTGATGCTAGTGCCGCTGTTACCACGCCGCCGGGTTTAAAAGAAGACACCATTGTCTTCATTCTTTCCCTGTCTACCTTGTCACGAATCCACTGGTCTTTTGATACGGTAAACTCATTGCCGTCATCATCATGTCCCTGAACAGGAATTATTTCGTTATCAAACTTTCCCTTATCACGTGCCTCCGCTGCCTTCATGTTCGACCAGGCTGCCATGTTTTCCATATCATCCCGTGAAATATTCCACTGCTCTGCCACCTTTTCCGCCGTGGCCCCCATAAGCAGGTCAGCACCGTTATAAAACTCCAGCAGTCGCGGCGGAAAGTTCATGTTTGACCCCATTGGAACCTTTTCCATATCCTCCACACCGGCAGAAATCATGATATCCGCTTCACCGGTCATTATTGCCCGTGCTGCGTGCATTGTTGCCGACATCCCCGAAGGACACTGGTTGGTCAGAGTGTTACTCGGGACAGAATCGGGTAACCCGGAAGCGAGCCATCCGAGACGGCCAATATCATTCTGCATTCCGGAAGGATTTGCTGAACCGACCATAACCGCATCAACATCTTCCGGCTTTATTGACTTATTTCGTTCAAAAAGAGCCTTGTAGACTTCTGACAAAAGCTCATCAGGTCTCGATTTACGAAACCAGCCTTTATCCTTGTGTGCACGCCCATTTGGAGTTCTGACTCCATCGATAAATACACATTCCTGCATGTTTATAAATCTCCTTAAAAAAATTTTACTTCCTTCAGCCTTCTATTGATAATAAATAAAACCCCTGCCTCAATGCACTCCTGCCCCTTCCGTTTCCCTGTCACGGCAGACGGCTTCTTCAACTGCCTGCTGCCGGAGAAGTTTCTTGTTCACCTTCTGTACTTCCGTCAGAGGCATCTCATTTACAAAAAAGACATACCGCGGTATAGCGTACTTAGCCACCCTGTTTTTCAGGTACTCGATTATCTCTTCTTCCGTAATGTTGTCCTTTGCTTCCGAGTGTGGTTGAATATAAACGGTTACCCGTTCACTCCCTTCGCGTTTATTGTCCGGTATACCGATAGTCGCGGCAATTTCCACCTTTTCGTGGGCCGCCAGGATATCGTCTATCTCCCGGGAATACACCTTGTAGCCGGAGACAATTATCATATCCTTGGTTCGGTCAACAATGTAGAAGTATCCCTTTTCATCGAGACGCACTACATCGGCGGTATGAACAAATCCCTCGGTGTCGAGCCCCTGGCCGGGTTCGGGCCAGTAGCCCAGCATCCGCTGGGGACCCCGCATAATCATTTCACCGGTTCGTCCTTCCTTTACTTCCTCCCATGTCAATTCTTTACGTGTTTCGGGATCAAGAAGCCGAACCTCGGTATCGGGAAAAGGAAAACCGACAGTTCCCCTCTTTTCCCGGGAGGTTTTCTGTTTTTGTTTCTGCTTCTGATTTTTCTTTTTTTTATGTGCTGTCATTTTGAACTGCAGTCCCAGGACACGGGTAAAAAGCCAGCCGAAAGTCCTGGAGCCAATAAGACGAATCAGGCGGTTTATCAAAAATTTGTTCACGGGAAAGCGCAGAAATGAACTTACCAGCAACAGGGGAATCCTTCCCCCCAGGAGTCGCAATAGAAGAGAGGTATTCAGATGGGAAGTCGGGGACATCTCCGAGAGACCGTAGCCTTCCATGATACCGCCTCCGGACTTTTCCTCGTATGTCTCCTGGGTACTGGAAGGCAGCGGTGCGGAACCGGATAAGCCGAGCATACTGATGCCTTTGAGTTCTTTACGTGAGAGCTCCATGAACTGGGTCGGCACACCGAACTGGAGAACCGGGTAGTGTTCACGGATCATCTTCACCATGGCGTCGGTATCCCGGGGTTCCGGCACCAGAATCTGGTTAAAACCAAACATGGTCATGGCGTGCATGATGAGATGGCCGTAACTGTGAAAGAAAGGCAACCCCAGGAGAACCGACAGGCCTCCGCGGGCCACCAGGCCTATCTGCCCCAGGGCATATAATGTCTGCTTCGAGTTGGCAAAAATATTCTCATGGGTCAGCATGCATCCCTTCGGCAGCCCCGTTGTACCGCCGGTAAAAAGCAGGGTTTCGATATCTTTTTCAATTTCAAATTCTATATGGGGAGACTTTGGGGGGGCATTTTGAATAAGCGTCGTCATCCAGGCCACACCATCAATGTCGTACTCCTCTTCATGTTCCTGCAGATCTATAAGGTTGCTGCCGTAATCTTCGAGCTTTGACAGCACAAGGTATTTTATGCTGCTGCCCTTTAACAGGGGCTTTATTTTATCCACATGCTTCGCAAGGCAAATCAGCGCCTTTGGCTTACTTTCTGTGAACTTATGCTCAAGGGTGTCTGCCGGTTCGAGTTCACTGCAGGGTACATGAACCAGCCCTGCACGCGAAATTGCATAATCTGATAAAACAAACTGAATTGATGTGGGAAGAAGGCTCACGACCCTATCGCCTTTTTTCAGTCCCATGTAAAAAAAGGCCGCTGCCAGCCGGGAGGCCTTGTCCATCAATTCAGGGTACGTCATTTTATAACTATATTGAATAATACCGTTTTTCTTAAATTTTCTGGCTGTATCTTCAAGTATGCTCCAAACGGGTTTGTCACCGTAGGGTTTTAAACTCGAAGGTATACCGAGAAGTCTGTATTCATTTTTCCATGGAAGTGCTGTTTGTTTCATTAATCTATCCTGCCTGTTTCAGAAAAAGAGACGGAGGCACACGGTACCTCCGTCCCATGGAGGTTTATCCCTATTTTAAACTTGATTACAAATCAGCTAAAAAGAGGCTGTGTTGCCATGGCAAATCCCATGTCGCCTTCTATTTTCATGGCTCCTGACATGAAAAGGTTAACCGGATTGGTTTCCTTATTCATAAGAGCTGTAGTATCAGCTGCACTCATTCTGAATGTACATTTGGGGTCTACTGCGCCGTTAAGAGTTACATCGAGGCTGACAGAAGAAGAAGCTTCATCTAATTCTGTTACTTCAGCGATAAAGCTTCCCCGCAGACTGCTCAATGCGTTGTATTTTGCCCTGTTAAGGTCTTTCTGGATACCAAGAATCATATCAAGATTTCCGGATTCAATCATCTTGGTCACGTCAGCTTCAGAGACTTTCATTCTGAGCATTGCATTGTCCAAATCTGACTTGGCGAAATCTATAGTTTGGCCATTTTTTACAACGTAGCTGTAAATGTCTCCATCTACTTCAACAACCATACTGACATCGACTCCATCGAGTTCACCATTTGCATTAGCTTCTTTCAGCATCTCTTTTGAAAGCTTGGGCATGAAATCAGACAGAAGCGCATCAACTGAGGTATCCTTGGGAATTTCGGTTAAATTTGGCATTGTGTTCTCCTTTCACTTTAAAAATTCTGACATACCAGTTCTTTTGGTACTGACATGTCAGTACCAAAAGATAAAAAATGTCAAGCTTTTTTTTTAAAAGGGCGTTAAGGAATCATTTAACCTTTATTTGTCCATATAAGAATAACAAAAAGTAAAGAAGTTTACAAAGATCATCCTGATCATTGTAAGAATTTAAATTGACAAATGCCTGATTCACCTGCTATGGGTGAGGAAGAAAAAGAAAAATAAGTATTTATTTTACAACCTGTTTCTTGACTTATCCCTCCAATGTGTGTTCAAATGATTGGGATTGCAAAATCAATACTGAGAATAATTATACCTTTTCCGGGAGAAATTTATGTCAAGGGCTGCACAAACCAGAAATAAAATCCTTGAACACGCGAAGCGACTTTATTCACAGACCGGCTATTTTGACACGCAGATTTCAGATATCATCCGCGAAGCAAAAATCGGTAGAGGAACCGTTTACCAGTACTTTAAAAACAAAGAAGACATCTTCCTCTCCCTCCTTGAGAGCTTCTACCTGCAGTGGGAAGAAGAAAGCTCAATTACCCCCACCCGTGAAGAGTTGCTCACCATGACCCATCATGATTACCTTCTACGGCGCATTCAGCAGACCCTGAACTATTTTGCAAGGGACAAAGACAGGACGAATATTGTCCTGCGAATTTCTCTCGGCCTTGGTAGAGACTTTGAATCATCAATCAAAAAGATAGAAAAGCGCCTCATCAATATCATTGTCAATGACCTGAAGCTGGCCATCCGCACAGGCTTTACCAACAAGGACCTTGACCTGGACCTGTCGGCCAATTTTATTGCCGGCGCCATCTTCAGGGTCAGCTACCACTATTTCGCACGAACTCGCCGACCAAAGTCAGCCCGGGATCTTAATGCCATTGCAGAAAAAGTGACCACCCTGATCTCTCAAGGAGTTTTCTAACAGCAGGCCAATTTCAGCCCACACCACATTCCGCCGGGCTACCGGCGGTTCACGCAGCATTTGCCACGGAAATTCAGGAAAAAATCCTTGAAGCCGGCAAATAATTAAAAAAATCATTGACAAAGTTACAATCCTGATGCATTCCGAAACTGACATGTCAGTTCTAATATTACAACAGTCTCACAGGAGGAGACGATGAGTGAAGCTACCCTCTGTTTTTCTCTCTCAGAAGAACAGCAAATGATGAAAGACACTGCATCGCAGCTGGTGCAGGACCTCATACTCGACAATGCCCATCAAATGGATGAAGATAAAACCATTCCTGATGAATATATCGAGAAAGTTTGGGAACTGGGTCTCAGTATTTCACCCATACCCGAAGAATACGGCGGCTACGGCATGGAACCATCACCGGTTCTAAATGCGATAATCCTTGAGGAACTGAGTGCCGGTGACATGGCCTTTGCCATCGCGGCTCTTCTTCCCAACACGGTAATTAACACCCTGATCGACTCGGGAACGGATGAACAGAAGCAAAAATTCCTTCCTTCATATTGTGAAGGTTCTTATCAGACAGGTACAGTTGCGGTAAATGAGCCAATTTTTGGTTTCGATGCCATAAATCCAGGCACAACAGCGAAGCTAAAGGGAAAGAACTATATCCTTAACGGCACCAAGTGCTTTGTTCCCCTTGCTGACAGGGCAATCCATTTTCTCGTATCTGCCATGACCGACGAAGGCCCTTCTCTCTTTATTGTGGAGAAAGGAAGTAAAGGCATGGTTGTCGGCGAAAAAGAAAAAAATCTCGGTATTTATGCACTCGATACACGACAGGTAATCTTTGAAGATTGTGAAGTCCCGGCTGCAAACCGTATTGGCGGAGGAGATGCCTTTGCAAAGTTTCTTCAGAAAAGCCGTATTGCCATTTCAGCAATTGGAACCGGCATCTCACGGGCCTCTTTTGAATATGCCCGTGATTACGCCAAAGAACGTACCCAGTTTGGCGAACCTATCGGGCACCGTCAGTCCGTCGCCTTTATGGTAGCGGAAATGGCTTATGAAGTAGATGCCATGCGGTTGATGACCTGGAAAGGCGCTTCAATCCTGGAAAAAAGTCTCGATGCAAATAAAGACTCGTATCTGGCAAAGTTTTATGCCGGTGACATGTCTATGAAGATAACCGACTACGGTGTACAGATACTCGGGGGTCATGGATACATAAGAGATCACCCCGTGGAACGCTATTACCGCAATGCCCGGGGAATAGCAATTCTCGAAGGGCTCGCATCGGTATAGAAGGAGGAAAAAATGATAAATCTGGCAACACCACAATATATTGAAAACATGAGAACATCTCTCAACAGCCTTGCAAAAAGCGTTATTCGCCCCATTTCAAGAAAATACGACGAGGCTGAGCATGAGTTCCCCAAGGAACTTGAAATCTTTCGCTCTATGAAGGTTATGGGCGGTAATTCCCGGAAAAAAGCGCCGTCAGAAGCAGACGCATCCAAGTCAGGCAAACCTAAAAAAGGCGTAAACCTCGGTACCGTCGTCACAGTAGAGGAAATGTGCTGGGGAGACGCGGGACTGATGCTGACCATTCCCAATGCAGGCCTTGGGAATGCGGCAATTTCAGCTGTCGCAACAGACGAACAGCTGGAACGTTTCGGCGATAAATGGGCCGCCATGGCGATTACCGAACCGGGCTCCGGTTCAGACTCCGGTTCAATCGTCACCACAGCACGTCTCGAAGGAGATGAATGGGTTCTGAACGGTGAAAAAATCTTTGTCACCTGTGCCGACCGGGCTGATGTTGTAGTCGTGTGGGCAACAATCGACAAAAAAGCTGGCAAGAACGCCATCAAGTCCTTTATTGTTGAAAAGGGCACTCCCGGTTTCAAACTCGAAACCCTGGAACACAAGCTGGGCATTCGTTCCTCTGACACGGGAACCTTCGTTCTTGACGAGTGCCGTATACCCAGGGATAACCTTCTCGGGAGCGCTGAAGTCAAGACAGAGACCGAGGGTTTTAAAGGTGTCATGAAAACCTTTGACAACACCCGACCCATGGTTGCAGCAATGGCCACCGGGGTTGCACAGGCAGCCCTTGATTTCACCCGGGAAAAACTCGAAGAAGCTGGTATTGAGATCAACTACAATGAGAACACCAACAACGTCAGCAGCATAGCAAAAGAATTCTATAGTATGGAAGCAAATATCGAAGCCATGCGACTCCTCACGTGGAAAGCCGCATGGATGGCTGACGAGGAAATTTTCAATAATGTAGAAGCATCAATGTCCAAGGCAAAGGCAGGGAGATATGCCACACTTATCACACAAAAATGTTGTGAACTGCTCGGCCCCCTCGGCTACAGCAGGGAACACCTCGCAGAGAAATGGATGCGTGACAGCAAGATAATGGACATCTTCGAAGGCACAGGACAGGTACAGCATCTGATCATCGCACGCGGTGTTCTTGAACTTTCAAGTAAAGAGCTTAAATAATGTGAATAACGGCGTGATTGTTTCACGTCACGCCTGATTTCATTTTGGGTTTCAAAACAAAATATAATAGGAGATTTTTATGAATATCGATGATGTAAAAAAAATAGCCATTATCGGTTCAGGGGCCATGGGCCACGGGATCGCTCAGATTGCCGCCATGGCTGGCTACCAGGTTTTCATGAAGGACATCAAGCAGGAATTCCTGGACAATGGAATACAGAAGGTCAATGAGTCTCTTCAGATTCTCGCGGGAAAAGGAAAGATCTCAAAAGAGGATGCTGACAATATTATCAACAACCTTATTGTCACAACCCTTGATACCGCCGAAGCGGTTGATGGAGCACAAATAGTAATTGAAGCTGTTCCTGAAATCATGGATCTTAAGAAAAAGGTCTTCAAGGAGCTTTCAGACCTGTCGGCAAAGGATGCTATACTGGCCACCAACACCTCTACCATGTCGGTGTCCGAAATAGGTTCAGTTGTTGAGAACCCGGAACGTTTTATCGGCATGCACTTCTTTAATCCCGTAAACCGTATGAAACTCGTGGAGATTATCTACGGCGACAAGACATCCGATGAAGCTGTCGACCTCCTCTGTGAGGTTTCTGAAAAATGTAATAAAATACCCGTTAAGGTTCTCAAAGACAAACCCGGATTTATCGTTAATCGAATCAGTGCGCCGAACCAGGCCCTTCTCAGCGCAATACTCGATGAGGACAAAATCAAACCTGAACAGATTGACAGTAAAATGAAAAAAATGGGAGTCAAAATGGCCCCCTTTGAAACAGCAGACTTCGTCGGCATCGATGTATTCTGTCATACCCTTGACTACTATGCAGAGACCCTGTCTCCCCAGTATAGGCCGGGCTCTTATCTTACAGGTAAAATGGATAAAAATGAGCTGGGCATGAAAACCGGACAGGGCATATACAAGTGGGAAAGCGGCAAGGCAGTTATTGATGACGCATCTGAAACTGATGAGATAACTCCCATTCATTTCATGGCAATCCAGGTCAATGAAGCAGTCAAAGTATTCAAGGAAGGCATTGCAGAGTCCACCCAGGATATCGATGATGGTGTTAAATACGGCATGGGAGCCTTTGCCGGTCCTTTTACCCTTGCTTCAGGTATGCCACCTGAGCAGCTCACAGAGGCCCTCAACTACCTGAAGAACAGGTTTGATCTTGAATTTCTGGCACCTGAACCAGAGATTGAAGATGGTTCCTTCAAGACACTGGGCCAGTAGGCACGGCATTGCCGGAGTTAACGCAGTAGAAATAAATTTTTTAAGAATGTTTTACCGCCTGCATAAATTAACGTCATGCAGGCATAAAACCAGGAGGAGCCAATGTCTGATGTAGTTCTCTTTGAAGTGGTGGATGGTGCGGGTATCATTACCATTAACAAACCGAAGGCAAACCAGTTGAGCGGGGAAGTTTTTGAGCGTATACGCAAATTTCTCGATGTCAGCGAACTGGATAAAAACATAAGTACAATTATTATTACCGGTTCCGGAGAAAAAATATTTTCTGCCGGAGCGGATCTTTCGAGCGGTTTTGGAGATTACAATGCCGTTGATTTTCTCAAAAGAGGACAGGATGTCTGGAACAAGATCGAAGACTATCCGAAGCCGGTTATAGCCGCCATGAATGGTCATGCCCTGGGTGGTGGATTCGAACTCGCCCTGGCATGTCACTTCAGACTGCTAAAGAAAGGAGCACGCGTCGGATTAACAGAAACCAATCTCGGAATAATGCCAGGGTACGGGGGCAGTCTCAGGCTTCCACAGCTTATCGGAAAAACACGGGCCCTGGAAATGATGCTTCTGGGAGAGCAGATAGAATCCGAAGAAGCGCTTGCCCTCGGACTGGTCAACCGCCTCTGTGAAGAGGGTACGGTTCTGGATGAAGCGAAAACCCTGTCCGCCAAACTGGCAACACGGCCTCCCCTTTCTGTTAAGGCAATTCTGAAGCTGACAGCCATGGAAGGTGCTGTATCGAAAGAACAGTACCTGAAGGTAGAACGTGAAGAACTGGCAAAGCTCTTTACCACTAAAGATATGATGGAAGGAATGATGGCCTTTGCACAGAAACGGGATGCAAAATTCATCGGAGAATAACATTTAGCTTTTATTACCATGCTGCAGATTATTCCGGGGTATTCTTTTTCTCTTATTAACGGTCCTTCTTGTTTTGAACAGAAGCGTACAAGCATACGCTCTGGAGACTCTAGCTTGATCCCGGGATAATCTGCAGCTTCATACCATGAAACGGAGAGGAACAATGAAATTTTCAATACTTTTATACGGACTATATCTTATCTTCAGAATATATCCTCTTTTTAAAAAGTCCTTCAGGGATACAATGAAAGGTCAGGATTGTTCCGTTACGATTACAGAAAAGGAATCGGGCATCTCCCGGGCATACCTCTTTAAAAAGGGAAAAGTAAAAACAACACGCAGAGACACGGACGCAAGCGACATCTCGCTGGTATGGTCTGATCCCGCAAAGGGTGCCCGCTATATGATGGCCCCCACACCATCAGCAATGACAAAGGCAGTTAGCCGGGGGCACCTGGGCCTTAAGGGAGACGCCTCATATTTTTCATGGTTTCTTTCTCTGGTAAAAGAACTTCCCGTATAAATAAAAAATTGAAGGGGAGATAACGCTATCGCCCCTTCAATTTTTCAAACATTTTTTTTCCCAAAACCATCGATTAAGCGGATTCGCCCCAGAAACCTGTGTTGAGATGTTAAATACTTTAAATCTTCGAAGCCAGCTCTTTCTTCACCTTTCCCGCATCACGGATAATTTCATCGATAATATTTTTTACAGGTTTTGTATCATGAATGATTCCTGCAACCTGCCCCAGGGGCAAAACTCCCCTCTCATTATCTCCTTCAATAGTACCTGATTTAAATGCTTCAAATCCCAGGGCCATTCTCATGAGCTGTTGTATCTTCTTGAACTGAGATGGAGACGTATCAGATTTCACCCTCTTTTTAGTGTCGTCATTCACCTCAGAACTTTTATTTTTAACAGGTATACTTAGCCCCATCATGTCCTTAACAAGTTTAAACCACTGCATTCCCAGTTCATCGGTTATTTTTTTAGACTTGAACATTGCTGCAATGGGATTAGTTCGCCTGGCTATCAGGCGCGTCGATCCTTTGCTTTTCAAAACGCGGGCCATAAGCCCGTCAATGCGGTCAGAATAAACAGTTTCAAATGCTGATGTTTCATTACAGAGAGATTTCTGAATCTCAGACACTGGTGATTCATCAGAGTTCATAAAACGGGTTCCCATGGCTACAGCATCGGCTCCCAGGGAAAGTGCTGCAACGAGTCCCCTCCCGTCTGCAAAGCCCCCAGCGGCTATAACAGGAATTTTTACTTTATCGGCAAGAGCGGGAATAAGAGCGAGAGAAGTAACCTCACCGCCATGTCCCGCCGCTTCATGGCCCGTCACCAGAAGAGCATCTGCACCATCTGCTTCAGCCGCCAGTGCATGCTTCATGGTAGTTACTGTTGCAATGACTTTTCCTCCATAGGCATGAACAGCCTCGCATATCCAGTCTCCCTTTCCGAGAGAATAATTCACTACAGGCACCTTTTCAGATATCAGCACCTGTGCATTCACTTCTGATCCTGGAAAATAGAGGGTCACATTACCGGCAAAGGGTTTTTGTGTCAGTGACCTGGTAAGACGTATCGCCTCCCGCACCTCATCGGGAGTCGATACTCCTGTAGCAAGTATTCCAAGTCCTCCCGCATTTGAGACTGCCGCCACCAGTTCTGGTGTACTTATCCAGCTCATACCTGAAAGTACCAGGGGGTATTTGATTTTAAAAAGTTCTGTTATCCGTGTTTTCATAAAATATAACTTTTCTCCTGCTATTGTCTACTTGATACTTTTACCCTATATATTTCCGCCAATTATTATCAAGTGCAGATAAGCGTTTTCTATGGAACGACTTAAAAAGGCTACCAGGAACTGTAAAACTCCCTGAGATCTTTTTTCATATTATTTTTAATGTAAGCGTAATTATCACGTCCCTTCCCTGCCATCTCTTTGGCGAACTCAATTGTTTTTTCAAAAAGTTCATCTTCCGGGTATATAGCGTCAACCACATGGAGAGCAAGGCATTCCTCACCTTTCATTGCTGCCCCGGTTAAAACCAGCTTGTTTACAGCAGTCTGGTTCGGCAGATTATTAATAATCGCCAGGAGTGCTTCATCAAGGGGCATCCCGTAGTTGATTTCCGGAAAGCAGAAACGTCCCCTGTCAGAACGCATTATCCTGAAATCCATTGAACTGGCCATAATCGCGCCCATGGCATATGCATGGCCGGTGAGGCATGCCACAGTTGGTAAATTTAAAAGTGCGGCGCGCATCAGGGTCTTTTTTACATCATAGAGAAACTGGTTCTGCTCCTCATGAGAAATTTCCGCATACCACTGCAGGTTTATGCCATTTGAAAAAAACTTCGGGTGACTGCTGGCAATGACCAGCGCAGCGTTACCGGTTGATTTCTCTATTTCATCAAATACACTGTTATATTCCACCAGGGCGTCACTGCTGAAAGTATTTTTATTGTCACTATCTATTAAAGTGACGATAAAAACATTTCCTTTTTTTTTCAACTCTAGATGTTTCATGAAAATATCCCCTATTTAAAAATATTTGAAACCATAAGTTAATACTGACATGTCAGTACTGTGTAAAGTTGACAAATTGTCAAGTATAATTATAAATAATAGGATTTAAAAAATACTGTATGCCGTGACCGTTGCAGCTCCCGTATGACGGCGGAGTGAATACAGAGTCTATATAAAAAATTTTATGCTTGCTTTTCTAAACCAGAACTGACATATCAGTACTCATTCAGGGAAGGAGGATACCATGAAAGATATAGATATCAATCAGGACAATTTCAGCAAAGCTGCAAGTGTGATTGCCCGGGCTGGGATGGTCCCCTTTGCCATAACCGATACCCTCGTGGAAATTGTAAAGTATTACCTTAATGAAAAGGATGCCGCTTTTATCAGTAACAACTTCAACCAGGGGACATCACTATCTCATAAACAGCTAAAGGAGAAATCAGGCCTTTCGAATGATGAGATTGCCACTATCACGGACCGTCTTGCCAAAAAGGGAATCATCTTCAACCAGCCCAATTCCAGGGGAGTGGCAGTCTATAAAGTACTGCCACTCATTGTGGTTGGCACCTTTGAGTACACCTTTATGAACGAACTCACCGACGACATGGATCTGACCAGACATAAAAAGATAGCAAAACTATACGAAAAACTACTGGAAGAGCTTCGCGATAACATCCAGAGCAAGTATGATCAGCTCCTGCCGGTTTACAAGGTGCAGCCGCCTGTTGACCGGACTATCCCGGTATTCGAAAAGGAAGACGGCAAACCCATAATTATCAACGAAGCCATTGCCGCAGAGGAGCAGGTAATACCCGCAAGGACCGTAAAAGATATAATCAATAAGTTTGATGAGATCGCCGTGGGCCACTGCTTCTGTAGAAACTACAACAGGATGCTGGAAAAACCCTGCGCCTATGATTCCCCCTCTGAGGTCTGCTTCACCTTCGGGAAGTCAGCGCGTCATACAATTGCCCAGGGATTTTCCAGGCCCATTGACAGGGATGAGGCCCTTCGGATACTCACACAGGCCGAAAAGGCCGGGCTTGTCCATAAAGCCTTTCATAACGGATCAAATATTGAGAAAGAAGAAAACAGCATCTGCAACTGCTGCAAGGATTACTGTGATACCTTCATGCTCTGGAGAAATGGAGCAGCCCCCATGATAAACGCCACAAACTATCTATCCATCATTGACTATAAAGCCTGCACTGGCTGTGGTGATTGCGTGGAGCGGTGCCCCGTGGATGCCATAGAACTTGATGGTAGCGGCAAAGCGATCAGGGAGGAAAGCTATTGTATCGGGTGCGCCGTATGCGCGCGCTTCTGTACAGCCGGGGCAATCACGCTGCAGGAAGGTATGCGGAAGGTATGTGTTCCGCCGCCACGATTGCGGTAATTCTGCCTCATATGGGATATAACACGGCAGGTTCCCTTAACAGCTGAAAAATCATAAGGAGGAAGATAAAAAAAATGAAGGAAAAAATCTGGAACAAGGCCTTAAACACAATTATCGCTGCCGGTCAAATGCCCATTCCGGCTACGGCAACCGCTATCGAACTCCTCCAGACTATAATGACAGAGGAACAGGCTAAATTCATAACTGTATTCACCCGGTCGCTTACAATAGAAGAACTTGAAGAAAAGACGGGCAGAACGAAACACGAGTTGATGGAAATTTTGAATGAGCTAATGCAGGCCGGTGTCGTATCGGGCATCGCCAGCCGTTCCACAGGCCTTTCTATATATCGCCTCCTTCCATTATTTCCGGGTATTTTCGAATTCACACTCATGCGAGGTGGAACTACAGAGAGGGATAAGAAACTGGCTCACTGTTTCGACAAACTCTTCGGAGAGATATCAGACCTGGTACAATCCAATTACGACAATGTTGTGGAGGCTATGAAATACCTGCCTGCCGCAGACCGCATCATACCAGTGGAAAGCCAAGTTCAGCTCTCCGGGGAAATAATTTTACCAGCGGATGAAGTAAAAAAAATTATCGATAAGTTTGATACAATAGCGGTGGCCACCTGTTTCTGCAGGCATGAAAAAGATCTGTTGGGTGAGGCATGCAAGTTAACAGATAAAAGGGAAAACTGCCTGATATTTGGTCCGTCAGCAGAGTTTACCATCGAACAGAAATTTGCCCGCCAGATATCCGGGGAGGAGGCACTGAAGATTCTGAGGGAATCAGAAGATGCCGGACTGATACATAAATCATTTCACGCCAAGCTTGATCCCGATAAGGATCAAGAAGCAATTTGCGCCTGCTGCAAATGCTGTTGTGCGACATTCCAGCTTTTTCATAAGGGTGCAAGGGCCATGCACTCGGTGACTTCCTTCCTGGCTGAAATTGACAGGGATGCATGTACGGGATGTTATGCATGTGTAGACATGTGTCCCATGGATGCCATTCATTTGAATGATGTAACTGCTGAAGTTGAAAATGAAAGATGCCTGGGATGCGGCATCTGTGCACACCACTGCACTTATAATGCAGCCAGACTTGTCAATACGGGAAAGAGAGAGGTTTTTGTCTCTCCCCCGAGGATGAAAAATAAAAAGAAAGTTCATGCGTGAACTAAAAAACATTACATTAATCTGCTTCTTGACAGAGGCCATGACATTCTGCGAATTCAGAAAAAAAAGGAGGAAACCTTCCTTATAAAACAGCGTATACGGAATGGGAATGAAAAAATGAACAGTGAAGTATTGGACCTTTTTCGTTCGATCGAAGTTATCGATGAAGGGCTGGCAGACCTGGGATATATCTGCAATGAATCAATCGCAACCTCCCTCTATATTGCCTGTAACCTGAAAAAGCCCGTACTGATTGAGGGCCCTCCCGGCGTGGGAAAAACAGAACTCGCAAGGGTTGTATCACTCTACACGAATCTTCCCCTTATTCGGCTTCAGTGCTATGAGGGGCTTGATGAATCCAAGGCCCTCTACGAGTGGAAATACGGGAAACAGCTGCTTTATACTCAGGTTCTCAGAGAAAAGCTCGGAGATATCCTTGAGGGTGTGAAAGGATTTTCCGACTCTGTAGCACGGCTCCATGAATTCGGGGACATTTTTTTTTCAGAAGAATTCCTTGAGGCGCGCCCCCTCCTGAAGTCGCTCGGAGAATCTAACGGATCGATACTACTCATCGACGAATTAGACAAATCCGATCACGAATTTGAATCACTCCTCCTTGAAATTATCTCCGAATACCAGATCTCTATTCCCGAAATCGGAACAGTACAAGCACGGACGATCCCGGTCGTTTTACTTACCAGCAACAATACCCGTGAGCTCAGTGATGCAATAAAGCGCCGTTGCATCCATCTGTTCATACCCTTCCCTGAAATCTCACTTGAGATGCGGATTATCGAATCACGTGTCCCCGGCATTTCGAAGAGGCTCAGGTCCCAGCTTGTATCCTTCATTCATAAAGTGAGGGATCTTGATCTCAAAAAAAAGCCAGCCATAAGCGAATCCATCGACTGGGCGCGAACCCTTCTTCTGATGAATGTCGATTCCCTTGATCGGGAAATCATTCAAAAGACTCTCAATGTCATTCTTAAATTCGAGGACGACATTTCGTATGTAAACGCCGAGCTCAGAGAAATTGCTGCGGGGATTCTGTGATGGAGCAAAAGCTCGGGCAGTTCATTCAGTATCTGAGGGGTAAGGATGTACGGATCTCCACCTCTGAGTCAATAGATGCCATGCATGTAACTGAACTGGTGGGCTTCCACGAGAAGAGCAGACTCCGCACAGCCCTGTCACTGGTGCTTTCCAAATCTGAGGAAGAGAAGGAAATTTTCTATGACAGTTTTGATCGCTTCTTCTCATTCAACCAGTTTACCCGAAGAGCCTTTCCCTGTAGTGAGACATATGATTTACTTCCTTCTCAGGTCTTGAGCGATGAATCGGATCTCGCCTTAATGCTTATTGAGGCTGATCAACCGGGGCTGGCGATCAGCCTGGCAGGGGCGGCGGAAACCGCGGATCTAAACGAGATGAGCTTCTTCATGCAGAAAGGAAAGTACGTTCAGCGTATCATGTCAGGAATGGGTCAGGAATCCCTGGAAAGGGAGATTCGCCGCCTTGAGGAACATGGCTCACCCGAATCAGGAGACATGGCACGCCTGCTGATACGCAGGAAACGGCTTCTCCTCGATGAGGTAAAGGATTATGTAGAAGAACAGTTCGTTATACTTGCCGGAGAGAATGGTCAAACACTCAGGGAAGAAACACTTCAGCAAATCAAACTCAACCATATCGAAAAGAAAGATTTAAGGATGCTCTACGAGCTGGTGAGAAAAATGGCCAAAAGACTCATCGCCCTGAACTCCCGTAGAAGGAAGAAGTCTCGACAGGGACAGATCGATATTCGGAAAACCCTCAGGAAAAACATGTCTCACGACGGGGTCCTTATAGACACTTACTGGAAAACACGCAAAATGGACCGTCCCTCAGTGTTTGTTATCTGTGACGTGAGCGGCTCAGTCCGGGCGGTGGCCAAATTCCTATTAATGGTTCTCTACAGTATGAATGAGGTGCTCCCGAAAATTCGCTCCTTTGCCTTCTCCTCATCCCTGGGCGAGGTCACAGATCTGTTCAGGGGTAAGGAAGTGGAAGAGGCCATCACCGAGACCCTTAACAAATATGGAAACGGATTTACCGATTACGGGCGCGCCTTTACGGATTTCTGCGAGCTCTGCCTTGACGATCTGGATCACCGCACATCAGTGATCATCCTTGGAGATGGAAGAAACAATCACGGCCACCTGGGAATCGAACACCTGGAGAGAGTTTATAACCGGTGCAAACAGGTAATATGGCTCAATCCCGAGAGGCGGAACCGCTGGGAGACAGGGGACTCCGAGATGAGGAAAATAATGACCTGCTGCCACTTCGTGGAAGAATGCAACTCCCTCCGTCATCTGGAACGCATCGTAAGTTCCCTGCTTCGAACCACCTGATATTCATGAGTATATTTTATTAAAATAATTGTTTAGTTGCATTCGGAACATACTCGTTCACATTCCGCAGCAAAACCTTTTCACTCAAGCAGCAACCATCCCCCACCAGACTCAACGGTATCCAGAAACCCACCTTCAAAAAGTTTTAGGGAACCCTCACCTCCCGAAGGCGAAATGCCCCCTCAATATTTTTTGGTTCCATGTCTATTTTGTTAAATCTAATAAAAAAGTAGAATTTACAACCGTTAATACATAAATTATAAATGGTAATCAGCCCGGGGATTCATGGCTGGCGGAGATAAACATTTCAAATACAAATACTACCAGAGAATAGAATACGGCCAGGTGAATGTGACATGACACTGAAAACCATCCTGAACTGAGATTTTCCACGACACAGGTTACACAAAAAAAGTTCTTTACATCTGAATCCATGAATTTTAGACATACCTAAAGCCCACCCGGGTGGTTTGTACTGTTATGATGAAAATAATATTACCCTGCTGTCAACTGAAATAAGCTTTAAAGAATGAACGGTATGATAGCTGGAGTGAATAATTCGATTTTTTAGTGGATGCAGGCAGATTTTACTTAAAATACGGGCTGATTTACACAGCGGGCCTTGCGAATAGTGATAACATATGACTAACATGAAGAAAAAATCGGTTTTCATTGTTGAAGACAATATACACCAGCTGGAAGAAGTCAAAAGATGCGTTGCCAGCCATCCCTCCCTTATACTTTCGGGATACTCCCGCAATGGCAAGGAGGCCCTTGAAAAACTCAGAACCGGTTCTGTTGATCTGCTGCTTCTGGATATCAATCTGCCTGAATGCTCAGGCGTAGAACTTCTTGAAAGCCTGGAAAATCCTCCCTATGTCGTTTTCATTACGGCGTATGATGATTATGCCATAAAGGCATTTGAGCTGGGAGCAATAGATTATATATTGAAACCCCTCACCAATGATCGCTTTAACATGTCAATAAAACGGTTTCTGTCAAATTCAGAAAAAACAATACCCCTTCAGAAACCTCTCCGTGAACTGGGCATTTCATTCAAAGGCCAGGGCGGTAATTTTTTTATAAGCTATGATGATATAGTGTATTTAACCGCAAGCGGTAAGGCTACAATTGTACATACAGTTGACAAGGACTTTGATGCGTCATGCCTTATGAAGGACTTTGAGAGCAGACTGTCCTCAGGGCGCTTCGTCAGGGTACATAGGAAATATTTAGTAAATACCTCATTTTTATCACATGCAAGATCAAAACATAACAACTTTATTCTTTACCTGAAAGATGACGATGATACACAAATACCCGTAGGCAAGTCATATCAGAAAGAGATAAAACAACTGCTTCTCAATAGTAAAGTTAAATAACACTGCAAAAATACATAAGCGTTTTTCGAAAAAAATATTCACCTGAGAAAACATACTGCATTACAGCTTTCTATCTTTCACAGGTATCTCAATACAGGCCCTGACTCCACCTTCTCTGCGGTTCGCTACAATGACCCTGGATGATTTATAGTGATATTTAAGGAGTTCAGTAATATTACCAATTGTTCTTGAATAGATGTCCTCTTTCTCTAAACCCGGACCATCATCTAAAACTTCAATACTTATCAAATTGTTTTTATTTTTTGCTATAACTGTCACATGCTCTTTCCCTCCATATTTTTCAAGACCATGTTTGATTGCATTACGGACAAAGGGTTGAACTGTTAAGGGAGGGATCATAATATCCTTAAAAGACCCTTCAGCAATGACCTCCGCTGACAGATCAGAAACATATGTAATTTTTTCAAAATCAAGATAACTCGTTATAAAATTCATCTCTTCATCAAGAGAAATAAGTTCCCTGGATGCTGAATCTGTCAGGAAACGATAAATTCCAGACAGGGAAAGAATGGCTTTTTCCGCCAGAACAATATCTCTTTTCATTATTGAGTTCAGAGTGGCAAGAGCATTAAACAGAAAATGAGGATTAGTTCTCTCCTGCAGCACCTTATATTTCAGCATTTCATATTTCTTTTCCAGCTTAGCAAGACGTATATTTTCCCGGTTAACCATATTTACCTTGTCAGCCATACCAAGGGCAAGGAGTGACAGCATGAGGATAAAACTTACCGGAAAGGCTCTGAGGGTAAATGTATTCAGGGGCAATAATCCACCCCAGAGAAGATAGAAAACAATTGATCCCGCAGTACTGACTGAAAGAGCAGCCATTAAAAAGTATGCCTGACGGTTTTTCTTTATAAGGGCATAGAGCCCTCCCCATATTAAAACAGCAAAAACAATCATTGATACTAGAGCATTGAGCTGTACGGTAATTTTAACCGGTATAAAAAATGTAACAAATGAAACCAGTAACGTCAGGGACCCGATTGGTGCAATTGCCTGTACCATTACTGGATTTCCGGTTTTATCAGAAAAGAGATAAGATTTAAAAAAGAATAGAAAAAGGGCTGATGCGATCAATGCAACTGTATAGGGGATATGGTCAGGCACCATTGAGTGAGGCATAATATATTCCCGAAAGTGTCCAATGGAAATAAATTCATAGGCTAATGCACTCAGGACATATAGTGAGAATAAAATATTCGTATTATCTTTTGTGGAAATTCCTATAATGAAAAAATAAAGAAACATGACAAGCAATGCTCCGTAGAGCAGGCCATCCAGAAGATTAGATCTATTCTTAAAACTCTCATAATGTTGTTCTGTAAACATGAAGAGAGGTACAACAAACCAGTCGCTGTTTCTGGCTCGCAAGTAATATGTGTATTCACCCGGGACACTGTTAATTTCAGCACTGAACAGATGAAAGTCTCTATTTTTTTGACCGTAGGTGAAATGATCACCCATCGTGACCGAACGATACCGCCCCTTATCCGGTATAAATATTTCGCACAAATCAAGCTTGGGGTTAGGGATCACTAAAAACAGTTTTTCTTTATTATTATCCGGAACAGAAACGGTGAACTTCATCCAGTACTGAGATGAAGTTATACCCAAATTGAGGCTGTTTTGCCGGGAAAAGCTGTCAGAATTAATTACACTTTCAAATGAAAAATTTCGGCCGGGATCTTCCAGTACAGTTACATGAGGATTGCAGAATATCAAATCACGTTTATTATCAACCGTGATTGCAGTTTTTCCATATACAGTTTCTAAAAAGAAAAAAAGAGCTATAATTACAAAAATAATTTTTTTCATTTTCAAAGGAATCTCGATTATCATTAGAAATTTTATAAACACAGGAAATTACAAAAATGACGCGATGCAAACTACCTGACTTCAGGTTTTTATACTGCTTTTATTTTAAATGAATAAGTCAAGATTTAATTCTGATTAGTTTTATTAAATAAACTGATTGTCTGTCTGCAAACTCTTATTGTAAAAAGGGAAATAACGTCACATGGACATTGCTGCACAGGCCCGGCGTGGCCCCATCCCGGGCGCACTAAAAAAGGCGTCCTTTCCGGGACGCCTTTTTTTAATTGAGCCTGTTCTGTTGTAAAACACTGCAGGTCGCAGATTTACTTGCCCTGAGCCTTCAAATCTTTTACCCACTGAAGTTTGTAATATTGATCCCTGGTAACCTGTACTGGAGGATTCTGCGTCACATCGAGATACCAGGTGTAGGCATGAAACTTTCTGCCTTTTTTCTGATCCGCATGGTAAAAAGCCACAGGGATTCTCCCCTGGTCGCTGCTGCTTGGGTTAGGAATTTGTTTAACGGCATAAGCATATACGGCCCCATGTGGCCAACTATCTGAAATACTTCCGCCATAATATATATAACTTGAATAATCGTCTTTTTTGACTTTATATATTAAATGGCCATCCTTAAAATGTTTTTCAACATTTTGAATCAGTGCCTTCTCATTTTTCGAGTTGCCATGGAACAAGACCGTAGGCTTGTGCTTGCCATAATGAGCTTCAAAATTACTGCCGGTCACCTTAGTATTCTTTTTGCTTATTATCTCTAAAACGACTATCGTATGATTTTTAAGACTCGGTTCAGTCAATCTAATGGCCCCGGTAATATTATTCTTTGGGGAATCTGGATAAACTTTCACAATATAATCCTTATCACAGTTTCCGTCACATTCTTTATCACAAGCCGTCACAGACAGAATAACGGCAGCCATAAGCGCCAGTATTAAAAATATTTTTTTCATAATGTTTCTCCTTTTTCTTGGTCGTCCGGGGCCTTACTGCCTGTACATGGGGCTTGAGGTATTTAAACTCGTCGGCCTTTTCGCTTCTGTGGAACCGTTATTTGTGGCATCTGCCAGGCCTCCATAGGAGGTATCTCCTTCGGCGTTTACCCAGTTGAGATCATAATAGGTGGAGTAGATCGCCGCACTGCCGTCAAAGTTTTTGCCTGTGACATCTATCTCTTGACCTTTGACCCAGTCACTGATACCGAAATGTGAATTGCTGTTCCATTCAGACACCAGGTCATCAGTGTGGAGTATGACGGACTGATAGTAAATCAAAGAATTTATTTCTACAGCCGCGATTGATTCATTCGTTATCCCTGATGCTGTACCTCCGGATAAACTGTATACCCATTTCCATTCCGCTGTTTTGTTCCCGGAACAGCTCACATTACTTGAGTCGTAATATATCAAGCTGGTATGCATCCGGTTGAACATATCAATAACACTGACAAACTTAAGGTCGTTGTACCACGGATCCCCGTCATTCTGGCAGGGGGATGCCCATGTGCCTACAAGCTCCGGGAACACGGGATCTTCCAGAAAAAAGTCTAAAGGATCCACCGGAGTTGCAACAGCCTCACTCATATCAACTTTCACATCGGCTGGGGCGGTCACCGTGATACTGGTGGCAGCCATGGTGCATACATTCAGCAGGGCGTCGAGACTGTCGCCTTCCATCCCGGTGAGGGGAGTGGTGATCTTCTGCAGGGGAACCGTATCCGTCTGTGAATAGAAAGTGCCTGCCAGGGGATCCACGGGATCGGTCATTTCGCTGGTGGTCTGCAGGTTGTATTCCGAGAGAAGTTCATAGCTGTCTTTCAGCTTGCCGGTACTGTCCGTGGGTACCAGGGCAACCACACCCACTTTGCCATTGGCATTGTAGGTATGGACTTTGTAGCCTTCAGCCAGTGAATACTTCCTCGAAACTATTGTCTTGTCTTTGGGAACGGCAAAACTGAGTTCAGCCTTTACACATCCGTAGCATGTCTCATAATTTACCGCCACGGTTCCCACGGTGTCCACGGAGCCTTTGCAGACCAGGCTGCCGCCATCGTTCTCCAGGGTGCAGGCGGA
The DNA here is from genome assembly GCA_942491575.1 of uncultured Spirochaetota bacterium. Lineage (GTDB taxonomy): Bacteria > Spirochaetota > UBA4802 > UBA4802 > UBA5550 > CAZHNW01. Next base: position 1,652,920 of record CALOBT010000031.1, on the reverse strand, counting down.
AGTTTCTATCCATTCGCCTGTTGTCTCATCCAGTGTGGAAAGGGGAAGTGTCGTTCCGGCAGTCAATCCGGGGAGTTCACCGGTGAATTTATCGCTGATGTTCATGGTGACCTCCGCGGTCTTACTGTTTGCCATATCAAGCTGCAGATTTTCATTTAAATCGCCTCTGGCCTGGATATCCATGGTGGCCAGCTGTACTGACATCTTTACATTGCCGCTGCTGTCACGGGTTAATGTTGTCAGTCTGGAGGCGTCCACGTCAATCTTGCCGTTTGCATCCAGGTAGTCGCGGTTAACATCCGATACCCTGAGATCCACCGTGGCACTGCCGCTGTAGGTCGATCCTGTCGCGGTATCTATCATTCCGTCCGCCGGGAAAGTCACGCTGCCCGCCCTGGCCTGCACACTACCGCCAACGTTGTTGCCAAAGGTTTCTGTCGCTTCCATGGGCAGAAGAACCACGGAGATTCCGTCCCGGCTGTCCATGGGATTTACATTCAGCTGTGTTGTCATATAACCGGGAGCGCGCACTACAAGACTGGGGGCCTCCTTTACCGGGATACTGTCAAGGGTATGCTCTGTCGCATCCGCGGCAAGTGCATAGGCAGTTCCCATAAATACAAGCTCGGCGCCGTCGATGGCCTTATTGTCCGTATCGCTGACCCTGATCGTTACGTTTACCGTTGCGGAGGGGTCCGCAGGGTCAAAGGGGAGGCCGCTGGCGTCGTTTATAGTGGTGTGTGTTGGTTTATCCTCGCTTTTTGAACAGGATATCAAAAAAAGCAGGGGCAGAATGAATATTAATAGACTTGATAGTATTTTTTTCATCTTTTTTCTCCGTATTAAGGATTTTTGGACTACCCGGATTATGATCAATCAATAAGTCGCTTTATCGTATCTCACTGGCCGAATCCATAAATTGTATCATTCCAGATTTTATCGTAAACATTGATAAATACCATGGGTTATGTGCAAGATTTAATTTATGCAAGGGAATGAATGCTCCGCTATAAGGAGTGAATGACCCCACTTATTAGGAGCCACTGTAGAAATCTAAATATATTTTCAGTCAGCTCTCGACACATATGTCTTCCCCGACACTTCCCTCATCGAGAGGGTTGCGCCAAAAATCGGGCATATTAGTCATGGCATCGGAATCCGTCCCCCGTGGCCCCAGGTGGGGAGTTTAAAACTGCACAGAAAAAACCAGTCACATTACTCTTTTCTCACCGGCGCCTGATGGCAGTGTAGGGATTACTCTATAGCAGGTATACTTCATATCACTTCGATATTAAAGTATTGACGTTAAAACTTAAGCTCTCAAACTGGTTTATAGAAAATAATCAAGGAAAATTAAAAACAAACAATTAGATGACACCATATAAAAACAGAAGACATATCAGAATAGTACAATACTTACTTATTATCTTTCTATTTTTTTCCGGAACCAGCCCCCTCTTCGCCTTTAGTTCATCTATCGTCTCTACGGATCCTACTTTGGTGTACGGTAATATTCATCAGCTGATGTATGACCAAAAGAATTTAAGTGTTTCATTAATCAACCTGATGATAACCCCCAAATACATCCATGAAAACACGAAAAAAAATGAATCCAGTTATATTTCTAATTCTGCCGGTCTGTACATTGCAGGTAAATACAAAAACATTGCACTTGGCGTGGGGACAACCTTTACACACAGCAAAACTGTCTATAAGGATTATGAATTTTTTGGATTTGATATTGCAAGCCGCGGTGCGATAATAAGTACCGCCCCGACAATTGCCTTTGGGATAACCGAAAATATCTTTATCGTCGGAGGAGTCAGCTTTGTTTATTATAACGAATATAAATCAAAAAGTTTATTTTTAAATGAAAATCCGGACCTCGTCTCTTTTGATACCATGAAAGCATCAGGCATTTCAGAAGTAGTGGGCAACTGCGGTGCAATGTATCGATATAAAAAAATACTGTCAGTTGGATTCCAGCTTAAGATGCCTTCAAAAAGTAAATTAAAGGGCGGCTACATTAAAGAGGATATTTTTTCTGATGCACAACTCGCCTCCGGAGATTTTACACTACAGTATGACCTGCCCTTTACCTATACATTGTATGCAGAGTATAGATGGAAACCCTACGTGTTTTTCAGCGCTGCTTTTATTCATGGATTCTGGTCGCAAGTCGCCGGCATCGAAACAAGCAATAAAGAGGAAAGTGGTATTTTTGGCGATACTACCTATGAGGAAAACGCAGATTTGAATGACACCTTTGCTGTTATCCTCTCGGGAAGTATAATCGTTTCAAGGCATTTTATGCTCTCGACAGCATTTCAATACTATAATACCGGAACCGGTTCCCGAAGTCTGAATTCTTTTCGAGTAGATGTCAGCTCTGTGACTACGATTCTGGGTCTGTATTATTTTATAAACAGGGATTTGGTCCTCTACATAAGTGGATTATATTCCGCCGGCGTGGATCGTGAATACAACAATCAGAAATTTGACAGCGATTCCTTTGGTTTTTTCCTTGGAGTAAATTATTCACTTAATCTTGAGCAAAATGCATCAGTAGTTAAATAGGCACATGCCCTATAATGAATCTTTATGGATAACATAGCACCCGGTCCCAGTAAATGATTTTCAATCTGCGTCTGTTCCGGTTGCAGAAAAGATAAAGGTTGCCGGTAAATGGATCATGTTGTAGTTCTTCCTGAATCAACACGGTCAGGCCATAGATCTGTTTTCTCATATCTGTTGGACCTGGCTTGATGAAGATTTTTACTTCCTCCCAGTTTATTTTCATGAATCATGCCTCAGGGCTGATATGATTTTCCTCAGTGTTTCTTCAGAAAAAACATCGGGGATTGATATCTTAAAATTATCCTGTAGAATTATTTCCAGTCTTTCTGATTGTAGGAGTATTGGAGAACATGTAACTGGTAACTGCTGAAGTGATGTCGAGCTGCTTTCCTGGCAGAAGAGCCTTTTCAATTTATTGAATGTTCAGTAGCCAAGGTTATTTTGTCTGCAGTATTCGTGCTGAGTGATACCAGATCCTTTAAATGTCTGATAATGCTGCAGCCCGTACCGTGGAAAAACCTCATTCGTCAGGCTGCATAATGTAAATGAAGCGCTCCCAGAACCTTTTCTTTTGAAAATTCGTTTTTTCGCTAAAAAATTCCTGCTATTATACCTTGTCCGATTCTCCGAAGAGGTCTCATAGAATTACACCAATCAATATACTCAGTTATAATTTTCATCAACTGCTTTTTAGAAAAAAAATATTTTGAGGATGTATGTAGAGAAGGTAGTAAAAAAACAGTTAGTTATGCAAAACAAAATTATCACGGAGCACCCCTTCACATAACTTCTTCTTTTTCTTTTTCAATCCACTAGAATTTTTTTGTACTTCATTAACTGGAATCCGCATATCAGAAGACGGCAGCAGAGAAAGTTTTACATAATAATCTCATATCACCTTCACTAATAGAGCAGCCAGAAATCCAGCTAAAGTAGAAAGACCCACAATACTGCCCCCTTGCTCGAAAGCCTCGGGAAGCATTGTCTCAGCAATCATGGTCAACATGGCACCCGCAGCCAATCCCTCAGTCCCCATGACAAAATAATAAAGGCCTCCTGTGGGATGGACAGGAAAAAGTGTGGCTCCGAAATAAGCCCCAATCCCGGTAAAAAGGCAGATCGATCCCCACATCATCATAATTTTCATTAACTTCATTCCGTTATTCTTCATGCTTACGGCACTTGACATCGCCTCAGGAAGGTTTGCCAGAAATACTCCTGCAATAAATGCCATACTCATTCCACGAGGGTTCAATGCCAGCATGCCAATAACCAATGATTCCGGAATCCCATCAAGAAAAATCCCCAGCCAAATCGCAAGAGATGCTCCTCCAATGGCCTCTCCCTCTTCTTGCACTTCTGAATCTGTAACAGCCTGGTTAACTTTTTGAATATGTTCAATTGTCTCTTTTCTCCACTGGTCATTCTGAAAAGTAGAGCTTTTTACCGAAAGATTATCCATGCGGGATGCAGCCAACTCTTGAATCGATTCTTGAAGTTCCGGTGATTTGGCCAGAATCTCATCAAAATCCCCCTTGAGAATTCGATAGACAGTGACATCCGTCCGTGCCTTTGCATCTGCCGTACGGGACTCACCGGTCAAAATTCCCAGCTCACCGAAAGTATCGTAAACCTTGAGAGTCTCAAGGAGATGCTGCTCCTTCGCCTCATGTCGGACAATATCCACCTCTCCCATAAGAATAAAAAACATCTCTTCAGCGAGATCACCCTGAGAAAAAAGAGTCTCATCTCGTTTATATTTCCTTTCCCGAAGCCGTAGCATCAGTTCAGCCATATATTCAGGAGGAAAATCACTCAGCACCTTCACCTTCGATAGTTCATTGATGAGTTGAGATTGCCGAGCCAGTTTCAGCTCCGCTACATATTGACGAGCAATACCCAGTTTTCGTAAAAATGCCCCCTGATTGTTCAGGATAAAATTTAAAATTCGAAAAAGAACTCCTCCGATGACTGCGCCCAAAACAGCTGCCCATAGTGCTCCCATTCCGTGAGTCTTCGCATGGTGCGGAACATGTCCAAAGAGTTCAATTGTAAGGGCAAATAGTAAAGCTCCTGCTCCAAATGCCATAAATGCCGAGTTGATCTTTTTTTTCGGACACCACCAAAGCCCGAGAATAGCTCCCAACGGAAGTGAGATAGCGCTTAAAATTCCCCATCCAAAAGCAGTGATCCCAATACTCATTATGGTTCCCTCTATATTGATTATCGTTTATAATAAATCACTAATCCAATCTTCTCTTTTAAATTTAGATAACATGGGCGTGACCCACAAGATTTTCTTGTATTGATCGATTTATGCTGCTTATACTCCCCGGGACATATTGCCATGCTGAAAATAGCAACCAATTTTAAAAAGCTTTGCATGGCCACTGCTTTTTGTCAATATTTTATCAATCCCACGATAAAAGTGCTTTTCTTCTACCGCGTGATTATCTATTATGACTCACATAAATTTATAATCAGAGAAAAGCTTACGCATGAAATATATCAATGGCAGGAATAAAAGCAACAACAGGTATGGCTATAAACTTATCCTTTCCCTCTCCTTTCTTTTGGTATTTACAACAATCTGTATTGCAGATTCAATGAACTCAAAGTTGTCGTATAAGCTTTCGAATCTGTTGGATTACATGGAAAAATTTCATCTGCTCCAATTAAAAGCCGATACAATAGATTCGGTCTCTGTAAAAAAAAATTATTTAAAGAATCTGGATCCGGAAGGTTTAGTATTTTTAAATAGGGATATTGAAAAATTAGTTTTGATTAATCTGGACCTGGGTAACAAACATAGAAAAATAAATCCCGCTTTTGTATCAGCAACAGCAAAACTATACAAGCAAAGACTTCATGAGAGCATTACAACTATAGAAAAACTTGCCGGGCAACAGTTCCAATATAATTTACCTGAAAAACTGGTTTATGATGACGAACCACAATATCCGCAAAACCAGAAAGAATTATATAATAAATGGAGAAAATTATTAAAATATAAAATACTTCGACTTGCCTATTATAATCATCATTTAGATGAAGAGGAAAAAAAGCCAAAAAAGTTTTTAAAAACATATGAACCCATAATTAAATCACTGATTATTAAACGTGAAATAAAATTAATTAAAAAAATATTATATCCCCAAAATGGATTTACCGCTAATGTCGAATCGATATTTTTAAATACTGTAGCTTTGAATTGCGATCCCTATACCATGTTCCTGTCAGGAAAGGACAAGAAAGAGCTGGAGTCTTTCTTGTCTAAAAAAGCTTTATCATATGGAATTCATTTTGCCAGAAATTTAGCCGGTAAAATTATCATAGAAAAAATTGTTCCAGGAGGCCCTGCATGGCAGTCAGGAAAAATCAATATAAATGATAAAGTTTTAGAAATAAATATCCCCTCGGAGAAAGACGGGATTTATTCTACCCAATACCTGAGTATTACTGATTTGTATAGATTGATCAGTAACTCCAGGTATAACAGGATGGTCATCACAATAAAAAAAATAAATGGTCGTTTGCTCAAAGTACCCTTAACAAAGACAAAAATTATTAATGAAGAAAATATTATAAATAGTTTCATCCTGAAGGGACCCAAAAAAATCGGATACATTTCTCTCCCGGCATTTTATACCGACTGGAACAAAGTCGGCGCCCCTTCTTGTGCAAATGATGTTGCGAAGGAAATCCTGAAGCTAAAAAGAGAGGATATCGACGGCCTTATCTTAGACCTTAGAAACAACGGCGGAGGTTCCCTTCGTGAATCTGTTGAACTAGCGGGAATTTTCATTGATGAAGGTCCCCTATGCCTCCAATCCTCAGAGAAGTCTAAATTATCCGTCATTAAAGATCCTAACAGAGGTTCAATATACGATGGACCTCTAGTTGTAATGGTGAATAATCAAAGTGCTTCTGCATCAGAAATTTTTTCTTCCATAATGAAAGATTACAAACGCGCAATTATCGTTGGCAGTAAAACTTTTGGAAAAGGCAGCTCCCAGCTGATTATTCCCCTCGTTAAATACCTTAACAAATTAAATAAAAGGAAATTAGAAAGAGGAGAATATGATTATATAAAAATTACCACCAGTGTATACTACGACCTTTCAGGGAAAAGTCATCACGGAACAGGTGTCAAACCTGATATTATGTTGCCCGGCATTTTTGATAATATACCGGCAAAAAATCAGTTTAAAATTAAACCCCCGAAAAAATATAAGCAGCTTGAATATAAGAGAGGAACCGCTCTACCGATAATTGCCCTAAAGAAAAAAAACCGTAGACGGTTATTACATGATAAAAATTTCCGCCTGATTCGAAAACTTAACCAAAAAATAAACAGGTATTTATTTAACATAAAAGAATCATCTCTAAACAGAGAATTATTTATAGAAGAAATGAACAGGAAGAATTCATTATTGCAGCTAGCTGAGAAAACTCTTATTCGCCCTTCCAAATCATACAAAATTCATAATAATCAGTATGACAAAGATCTAATCCAAATGGATTCATACAGGAAAAAACATAATAAGCAAATGATGAAATACATTTATGAAGATATCTATATCGAAAAATCATATCAGGTTATAAAGGATTATATAAATATTATAGAATAAATGGAGTCAAAAAAATGAAATCCGATAAAACAATTTCAAAATTATTCATCTGGGGTATACTGACATTTATCCTTGTTACGGGAAACGAATTACACTCAAAAACAGAAAACACCGCGCTGGCATTTATGGATTCGGCCTCAAATGAAAGTACTCAGATTCAAACAGCAGTCTGGGATTACATAAAGTCCTCAGCCCATGGCAGCAGCAGTTCACAGGTAGATAAAAAAAGGAAAAAGGTTATAAAAAAACTTAATTCAGCTGTAAAAACAATTCATAAAATTAAATTCAGCAAAAATGACCTGAAGTACAAAAATGCAGTCCTGACATATTTCAACACATTGAACATTGTTTTCAACCAAGATTATGAAAAAATTGTAAACATGAAGGAAATCGCCGAACAATCATATGATATAATGGAAGCATATCTGCTGGCTCAGGAAATTGCCAATGAAAAACTTCAAGAGGCTGTAAACAAACTAAAGTTAGAAGAAAAAAGATATGCAAAAAAAAACAATATCAATCTTATACATAGCGAAAATGAGATATCAAAAAACCTGAGAAAATCCGGAGAGGTTTTTAAATACCATAAAAAAATATACCTGATTTTTTTTAAATCATACAAACAGGAACTTTATTTAATACAGGCATTAGCATCTAACGATATAAATAAAATAGAACAAAATAGACTGACCCTGGTAAAGTATTCTAAGGAAGGTTTGAGAAAAATAAAATCGATAAAAGCATTTAAAAATGATTTCTCAATTAAAAAATCGTGTGAGAAAATTCTTAAATTCTATTACGATGAAGCATATGTTAAGATTCCTGTTATGACTGATTTCATAATGAAAAAGGAAGCATTTAATAAAATCAAAAAAGCATTTGACCTTAAAAAGAAATCCGAAATTACAAAAGAGGATGTTGAATTCTTTAATAAAAAAGTAAATGAATTAAATAAAGATGTCAGAAAATCGAATAACGTTAACTCTTACCTTAATAAAAATAGAACTTCATTTCTCAATCAATGGAATTCAAGCTGCAATATTTATTTCGATAACCATATTCCAAAATAAATATAAATTCTGATAACAGGTTCACCGGGATTTTTTATCCCGAAAACCTGTTACCCCTTTCTTCGCCCTGAACATTATTCTTTCTTTTCAGCTTTTACTTCCTCATTCCATAGAGATTTCATTTCTTCTTCTATTTTTTTACAATCATTTTCTTTTTCAACAGTTTTAGCCATAATTTCCTGAATTTTCTCGTCACTGTAAATGTCCTTTTTTCCCTTAAAAAGTTCAAAAGTTACATCTCCAAGATCCGCAAGAATACTGTGCAGTTCCCGACGTTTAATGAATAAATCTTTCTTTAAATTCATATATTGCACACTATCCTTTGTTTTTCCTACAATGTTCTCACCACCTTCCTTTATTCCTTCAGCAGCCAGATCAATCCCCTTTAAAACGACATCTCTTACTTCCTGCCAATAACTCATAAGCCCCCCTTTTTACGATATCGATTACTAACGTATAACAGAGTAACAAAAATTACGACATTACACAATAAAAATTTTGATTGCTGCTAATTGAAAAAACAAAATTTCTCATGAAAAGCTGCAGATTTCAGCCTCAATGCTTTTATCAGATATGACAAAAAAATAAATGAAAAGAAGATGCTTAAATCCAGATTTTTTAATTATCTTTGAGTATAAATTATGTATAATGTAACAATCAAGGATATTTAACTTTACAAAATTCCTGCTATAATATTTATAAAAATGGGTATGATATCTGATTATTATTAACCATGACGAATAAAGAAACTAAATTCAATACTTTTGCTGGTGTTTTCATACCGACAATCCTGACAATTCTGGGGGTTATCCTCTATTTACGACTAGGCTGGGTGATTGGTTCAGTTGGAATAACCAAAACACTGCTGATTATAGTCATTGCCCATGTGGCAACAGTAACAACCGGATTCTCTCTGGCCTCCATGGCGACAAATGTAAAAGTAGGTGCAGGTGGTTTTTACGCATTTATATCCAGATCTTTGGGACCTGAAGTCGGTGGATCCGTTGGTATCCCCCTTTACCTGTCACAAACTCTCAGCATAGCCCTGTATATCACCGGTTTTACTGAAGTTTGGGGAAGTATTTTTCCGGGGCATAATGCTAAAATTGTAGCAGTTATAGTATTAATGATGCTGCTCATCCTGACATATATCGGCGCCCAGAAAGCGATGAAAATCCAGTATATTATTTTTGGTCTTATTTTATTTTCATTATTTTCATTTTACATCAGTGATCTCAGGTTCAATCATGATATAATTATTTTAACGGAAACTATAGAATTACCCCAGACTGGGAAATTCTGGCTTGTTTTTGCTGTTTTTTTCCCAGCGGTAACCGGTATTGGTGCCGGCGTCGCCATGTCAGGTGATTTAAAAAATCCCCGAAAAAACCTCCCCATAGGGATATTAAGTGCGGTGGCCTGCGGCTTAATTATCTATATTGTAACTGCTATATGGTTGTCCGGTATTGCAGACAAAAAAACTCTTCTCTCTGATTACCTGATAATGGTTCACACTGCAAAATGGGGATGGGCAATCATTCTGGGAATTATGGGAGCGACCCTTTCTTCAGCCCTTGGATCTCTCATGGGTGCCCCCAGAATACTATTTGCCCTGGCTTCAGACCGTATTATCTTTTTTTCCAGGCCTCTTGCATCCAATCCCAAGGGAGAACCGAGAAATGCCATTCTGCTAACCGGAGTAATTGTTTTTATTACTCTGCAAATTGGAAGTCTCAATGCGATTGCATCATTATTGACTATGTTTTTCCTTATTAGTTACAGTGCGATTAATCTCACTGTTTTAATCGAAAAGATAATCAATCTCCCTTCATACCGGCCATCATTTAATGTTCCGGCACTCATTCCCATTACCGGCTTTTTATGGTGTATAATCATCATGTTTCTTATAAATAAAATTTTTGCCGGTATTTCACTGATTCTGCTGATAATTCTTTATATCTATTATGTCAAACGTGATTTAAAAGTCCCCTTTAGTGATACCCGAAGCGGAATATTTAATGCAATTGCCGAATGGGCGGTAAAAAGATCCATTGATTTACCCAACTATAAAAAATCCTGGAAACCAAACCTTCTTATCCCCATAGAAAATCCTGCATACTGGTATGATTACCTTGACTTCATAAATGATATTGTTTTCCCTAATGGTTCACTTAGATTGATATCTGTGAACATAACGCAAAAAGGAATGGAATTAAACTTAAAGAATATAATAAATCAGGTTTTTAGAAAAAAATCTCTGGAGGTGGACGCCCAGCATGATGAATTGCATGAATCCACTAAAGTTGATTTACATGAAATAGAAAAAGAGCTAACGGACCATGATATATTCGTAAGGTCTACCGTGGTAGATGCAAATAATTTTATCGAAGGAATCAGCATTATTATTCAAACACTAAGGGGGATGTATTTCCCTCCAAACATTGCGCTTTTTACACTCAGCAATGATTCTTCTAAAATAAAAAAACTGAAACAATTAATCGCTATTTCGCTTCGTGATGAACTGGGAATTATCATTCTTTCATTAAACTCGAAATTTTACTTTGGAGAAAAAAAGACAGTAAATGTCTGGCTAAGAACAGGAACCCCCAATAAGAACCTGGCAATATTGATTGCACTGCAATTGACGGATAACTGGAATGCCGATATTAATCTTTTAACTGTAATATATAATAACGCTGATGAAAAAAGTGCGCGCAAAGAATTAAAAATAATTATAGAAAAAGGACGACTTAAGACTGATACAAATATTATCATTAAACAAATGGATTTTTACGAGGCCCTTGCAACTTCTTCTAATGCAGACCTGCACATTTTTGGCATTTCAGCCGACTTTGATACCGATCGCATGCATGAAATCAGAAACATAATAGACAGATCATGCTTATTTATTATGGATTCAGGCACTGAAAGTATTTTTGTATAAAAGATGAAAGGATTTTAAAGAATAATAGAACTTTGTCACCCTGTGAATAAAGAGAAACAATACTGGCATGAACCTGCCCCTTTCCGAGTCACTTTCTACAGAGAATAGATGCAGCCAATAACAGCCTACAAAGGCTCTACCATATTACGAATATTACCGGATTCAATCGCTTCAATAAATTCATCCGCAAGGCGAAGACTCATTGAGTAGGCATACTCCCATGCGGAAATCCGTTCTGCGTCCCGTCCGAAATATAATTTAAAATCGTGGCGGTCCGGAATTTTCCCTCCGGGTAGGTTTTCAACGAACTTTTTAGATGGGGCAACAAGAAGGACACCCGCCACATGTTCTTCTGCCGCTTTACGCCAGAATATATGTTTATCGAACCATCCTGGGATTATTCTGTCAGAATAGTGAGGAAATAAAACTATCTCATGATGGGCTGTATTGAAGGGGATATCCATATGATAATCGATCATGCCTCCGTCGCGGTAGATTCCGGCACGGGCATTGGGGATGTCACGAATGCCCTCCATGGCAAGGGGTATTGAACCGGAAGCAAGTATCGACTCCTGCAGGTTTTCCTCATCAAGTGGCACCCGCTGGATTGGAAATTCACTCATGGAATAGAAGGGAGGCAGGTCCCGCTGATCATAAAACAGCGCCCTGGAAAAAAATAATTTCAGTGTACTTCGTGAAATGATATTCATTACCGCTGCAGAGGCCAGCCCCGGGAGAAGAAATCTTTTTTGATCTGAGGAGACTACGAAACGGCTCCTTGCGGCCATGACAGAAAGCCGCATAAATGGGTGCTGTAAAATTTCCCTGACACCGGCGTCGGCAAGATACTGATCCAAAACCCTGCGTGCCTCGCGGCTAACTTCAGCGGCGTCCGGGGTTTCACTGTAGTACTGGTGAAAGTATGCTTCTCCGAATTTTTCAAGAGCCTGAAGGGGATTTTTTTGAGCAGCAGCTGCAAAACGCCAGGTGGCTATGGAAGATCCCACCAGGAAAAGTGGATCATTCCGTTCTTTAAAAAATGTACCAAAAAGAAACCGGTCAAGTCCAGCCAGAACAATCCATTTAGGCCCGCCGGCGGCTCCGGCGATAGTTTTTACGCTGCTCTGTTCAAGTCCGCCATCGCGTATAACTTCAAGTGCCCGATGCCCTGCCCTAACGGTAAATAAACTCATACTTGTATCTCCCGAAAAAATTTAATGTAAAAAATATTATCACATGCATGTATTGTCCAGTTAAAAACCCCTTCCCCAACTTCCTTCATAATTTTAAAAAAAGTAATTGCGGAATCACTTTTACCATATAAATTATACCTGTGTTCCTGTGTTCCAGAAAGAAAATCAATGGGGTTATTCCATGAAAAAAATATTCAGCCTTTTTTCACTTTTCTTACTAATCACCGGTTGTTCCTCAATTGGGAAGATTACAGTACAGAAGGATGACTTTAAAAATGCAGTGACAGTCAGCATGAAATACAAACATTCATCTGTTGAAAAACAGGGAATATTCTCAGGCCGTTTCAAATCTCTCACTTCATATTATCGTGAAATCAAAGACAACAGAAAAACCCCCGCCTCCGCCAGCTTTATGATCGATGTAAAGGAAACTTTTAACACGATAAAACAGGATGGTTTCATCAGGGTTAACCGCCAGACGTTTCCACTGACTATCACAGGAATAAGCAGTGAATTAAAAACGGCTACGGACACAACCGTATCAACAAAAAATAACGATACACTGACTCACAGCAGTCTGAAAACAGAGACCGAAACTACTACCGAAATACAAACCAGGCGATGGAAAACATTGAGGGGAAATGCAATCATTCCGCTCAATGTTGAAGAGGAAATTTTAAAAGCGAAGGTTTTCGCCTACCGATTGTACATTGATAACAAACCCGTCACTTTTATAGTCAAGCGGGATGATCTTAAAAAAATTCAGGAATTCCTGAAGACGACTTCTGGAAAGAAAAAATAACCTTCCCGAAATAATTTCCGATGCAGGGGGACTTACAGAAAAGTTACCTGCATCGATTTCAACTACTTAAGAAGGACAAATTCCACACGTCGATTTTTGCGGCGTCCCTCCGGGGTGGTATTCGGGGCAATAGGCTCAGCATCCCCTCTTCCTTCTGCCGATAACTGGTTTCTATCAATTCCCTTCTGAGCCAAAAATTCCTTAATTGCTGTGGCCCTTTTGAAAGAAAGATTCAGGTTAATCCCCGGTTCACCGGTGTTGTCGGTATGACCGGAAATCATAATTATTCCATCCACATCCTTAAGGCCTTCATAGATAGTATTTAGCTCACCCTTCATAGCATCAGTCAAATCGGCACTGCCCGGTTCAAAAAGAAGGTTGCTGGTAACCAGCAGCATTCTGTATAATTTTATAGAACGAATAACGTCATTGATTTCTTTTATTTCATCAAGAGACATCTTCTCTGCATTTCCCGGACCGACTCCGGGCAATGCATTACTTTTCGTATTTTTGGCAACAATTTGTTTCTTTTCCGGAAACTCAACTGATGCAACCTCAATACTCCCGCCAACACAGTAGCCTGCAGTAGAAGAAATACCCGTCTCAGTACAGAATTCAGTACCCCGCACGGAGGCGACAACAGTACGGTCCTTTACCCTCAATCTCTGACCGCTGTAGAGCTTTTTTATCTTTCCGTAAAGGGTCCCCCTGCGCATAGATAATTCAATGGTTCTTGCATTGAGTGATCTTACCGACAGCTCGGTATTTTGAGTGATCCTCACAACACTACGGTCCTGCAGGAGGAGATCCATCATCCCCCCGGGACCGGTTTTGAACACATAATCAGATGAAAAATTCATCCCCACACTTGCTGTTTCCCAGGGGCTGTTTTCAGCGCTCCGGTACTGGCAATCTCCGTAGGTAAAGTTGACCTGGGGGTCCATCATGGCTGTATTTACAAAAAACTTAATTACTATAAATGAAATTATTGCTACTAAGAACAGGGCTGACGGAATTGCTATTTTCAGTATCTTCTTTTTCTGTATATCCCGTGACTGTTTTTTGGTAATGACTTTAGGTTTTGTATTCATCCACTCTCCTGCACTCCCTTCTTTTTCTCTGTTAAGAAAGACTTACGGTATAATTTATTTCACAAAAAATTATTTTTCAACTTCCCCCATGAAAAAATTGCCACGGGAACTGCCGGCCACCCAAAACCAAACAAAGCCGAGTCGGGCTGAAATGCAAGAAATTTCTTAAAAGGGGATAATTTTTCTTCCTTCCCCCCCCTTAAAAACAATCGAAAAGTCAGTATTACGGGGAAAATGTTCTTGTCATCAGAAATACCGCCGCTTACCTGTCCCTATTACCAGCGAGGATTGACTCAATGACAGCATCTAAAAAAACTGAACTGCTCGCCCCGGCGGGCAACCTTGAAAAACTGACCTTCGCCGTAAAATACGGCGCCGACGCAGTTTATTTTGGCGGTGATGAATTCAACCTCCGTGTCAGGGCGGGAAACTTCTCTCCGGAAGATATCGAAAAAAGCCTTGAGCTGTGCCGGGAGAATAATGTCCGGACGATTTTCCTGATGAACGCCTTTCTCCACGAGGGCGACCTTGATATGGCAAAAAGCTACATCAATGATATTAAAAAATATAAACTCGATGCCATTATGGTTTCCGATCCGGGGATGCTCACCCTCCTGCAGGATGCGGGAATCGAAGCGGAGTTTCACCTCTCCACGCAGATGAACACCCTCAACCACCTCGCCATCGAGTTCTGGAAACGGGCGGGCTTTTCCCGAATTGTCCTGGCCCGTGAAACCACCCTTGATGAAATCAAAAAAATCAGGGAACACTCCGACGTCGAACTGGAGGTATTTGCCCATGGCGCCCTCTGCGTCGCCTATTCCGGCCGGTGTCTCCTCTCCCGGTATATGACGGGGCGTGATGCAAACCAGGGTGATTGTTCACAGCCGTGCCGATGGAACTACAAACTGGTGGAAGAGAAGCGCCCGGGAAATTTCCTCGACATCACCGAGCACCGGCGGGGTACCGAAATCCTCTCATCAAAGGACCTCAGCACAGTACACCGCGTCGAAGATTTCATCAAAGCCGGTGTCAGCGCTTTCAAGATTGAAGGAAGAATGAAATCACTCTACCATGCGGCAAATACTACGCGGATTTACAAGCATGCAATAGAATGTGCCGGTACGGAAGATTTCAGGAAACACCTCGACTTCTGGCACGAGGAACTCGACCTTATAAACCATCGTCCCTACACCGATGACCTCTTTAATGAATTCAACAATCTTGAATTCACCGGAGTTCCCTATGTGCGCCGAGCCCTTTTTCTCGGCTACAAATCGGCCACCGGCAAAGATAAACGTCAGGCTATGATAAAAACTTCTAATCCGATCCGCACCGGAGAGGAAGTTGAAGTAATATTTCCCATTGACAAAAAAATCAAGGATGATAAATTCAGCATCCGCGAAATTCGTGACCCCGAAGGAAACCTTATAGAAATGGCACGCCCAAGCAGCACCTGCCTGATCACCTTTGACCGGGACATGGATGATGACGCGATTCTGCGCCGACGGCAAAAAGATCCGGGACAGCAGGCTGAATAATGAACTTTATAAAGGAGAAAATCATATGATACAGAAACCTCCAGGAGTTGAAGATATATTTCCTGACCGCATTGACAGGTGGAACCTGATAATCGACTCCGCAAAAAAGACCTTTGGTTTATACAATTACCGTGAAATCGTAATTCCCATTATGGAATACACGGAGGTTTTCGCCCGTGGTCTCGGCGACGATACCGATATTGTTTCCAAGGAGATGTTCACCTTTGAAGACAGGGGGGGAAGAAATCTCACCCTGAGACCCGAAGGGACCGCCTCTGTGGTACGCGCCTTCGTCGAAAATGGAGAATTCAACAGGCTCGCCCTCAATAAGTTTTTTTACGTGGGTCCCATGTTCCGCGCAGAGCGCCCGCAGCGTGGAAGACTGCGGCAGTTCAACCAGTTCGGAGCGGAAGTTTTCGGCGGTGATGACCCCTACTATGACTATGAAACAATCGCAATGATGGATACCATTGCCAGAAGTGTCGGCATCAAAGATTATGAACTGCTGTTGAATTCCATAGGCTGTCCCAAGTGCCGCAGTGAATACATTCACGACCTGCGCAACTACTACCAGGACCACGAAGAAGAGCTCTGCAAGGATTGCCGCAATCGCCTGAAGAATAACACACTGCGCCTGCTTGACTGCAAGAATGAACAGTGTCAGCCGATAAAACATCAGGCACCTAAGATGCCCGATTACCTCGACGAGGAGTGCCGCAGCCACCATGATACCGTAAAGAAATACCTCGACGCAGGGGGAATCGCCTACAGGGAAGATCCATTCCTGGTTAGAGGCCTCGATTATTACATTAAAACTACCTTTGAATTCGTAACCTCGCAACTTGGGGGACAGAATGCCTTCGCAGCGGGGGGACGTTACGACCAGCTGGTAGAACATTTTGATGGAAAGGCAACACCCGCTGTGGGATTTGCCGCCGGTATAGAGAGAATGTTTCTCCTCATCGAAGAGAATCCCATGGAGAAACCGGGAATTGACGCCTACATAGTCCATGGCGGCGATGGAGCAGTGCCCCACGCGGTGGCCCTCGCGGAGGAACTCCGCAGAGAAGGTCTATCCGTTGATCTCGATCCATCCGGAAAGGGATTCAAGTCACAGTTCAAGAAGGCTGACCGCGAAGCCGCCAGATTTGCCCTTGTTATTGGTGAAGATGAATTGAAAAACGGTACCGTCATGATGAAAAATCTCGAAACCGGTGAACAGGAAGCGGTCAAGAAAGGGGATGTAAAAGAAAAGCTGTAAATCACATGAAAACGGTCATGTTTTGCAGGCGAGGTTGGCCAACCTCGCCTGCAAAACATGACCTCGCTTTCAGTTTATGAAGATACCTTCTGACATGCATTGTACAGATTCTCAAAAAGTTCCGGAATCAGTGCCGCAGAAACTGCGGAGAAGGCAACCCGAATAATATTATTCAGATTGATAATTCCCGTATCGAATTCATTGAGAAGTACCGCCCTTACCTCTTCACCGTCAATTCCTTCTGCAAGCTGTACACACATGAAGTAACCTGAGTTAAAGGGAAGCGCCTTGAAATACTTTTCATAACCAGGATTGTCCCCCAGTACCTTCTTCACTGCCTTGTACCGTTCGGTCATGATATCAAATTTTTCCTTCTTTTCTGCTTCGTAGGTAGCTGAAGTATAGGCATGAAGCAGGAGCGACTGTGAAATATTTGGGGCATTGGAGACATTTCCCCTGATGGCCCCTGCAGTCTTCTGCTCGAGGGCATCGTAAAGTTCAGGAGTACCATTCTTTATTCCGTAGGTAATAAAACCGATGCGGAATCCCCATACATAGTCTTCCTTGGTGGGGCCATCAACCTTCACTGCCAGTATATTTTCATGAAGATCAGCAAGATAGGCAAATATTGACTGCTCTTCCACGCCCTCCTCGTATACGAGTCCGAAGTAGGCATCATCCATAACGGCCAGTACCTTGTTGCCCGCCTCTGCTGATTCCTTAATGATTGCAACAATTTCCTTAACTTCCTCCATGGAAGGAGAGTAACCGGTGGGGTTATTGGGGAAGTTTAAAATCACCTTCTTGATATTTGAATCGGTGGCCATCATTTTTTCTCTAAATGAATCGAGTCCGAAATTATCACCATCGAATAGTGAAAAGGTAATAAATTCAGCGCCGTAGCCATTTTTGAATACCAGGTTATAATTTCCCCAGTAGAGATCGGAAAGAATAATATTCTCTCCTTCATTGGCGAAGAGATAGGCAACAATACTGAGGCCGTGAGTAAGGGCAAGACTGGTTACGGGAAGAGAAATAGGCTTCCCCTTCAGGGTGGGATTCTTCTCCACCAGCATTTCCTGCCATTTTTTCCGCATATCGGGACGTCCGTAACTCGGTGCGTAAGGAAAAACCTTCTCCGGTGAGAGGTTAATCTCATCCGCAATGGATTTAAGACGCATTGGAGTTCCGTCATCTTCAATTGCGGCACCAATTGTCGCATTTATCTTTTTATCCTTTGCTTCAGCTGTCTGAGCAAGGATACCCTTCTTCGGAAAAAAGATCCCCTTCCCCCTCTGGGAGATAAGGTCTAAAACGGTAGAAGAACTATTCCTGATAATTTCATTCAAAGCTTCTGCCTGTGGATTCATGTTTCACCTCATGTTATCCCCGGTCTTTCGAATCATGGGGAAATTTCTCAAATTTGAGTGCATAAAAAGAGCCATGTGAAAGTTTCTCACACATGGCTCTCGAGTCACTATTGTTATTATGTTTAATTTTGCAACAATTTTTCATATGAATGCAAAGTTTTGAAGGCTCGAAAGCGCTTTCAAGCCCTCAAGACTCCATCATGATCAGAAAATGACTACTGGTTCATTTCATAGGCATCCACGAGGCCGTAAATATCATTTTTAACGATATCTTCATATACTTCAGAATCCTCCACGGGACGCTTTATCATAGCCATACATTTTTCCTGCTGTGCCTCTGTACTGCTTGCTTTGGCATAGAGGTTTAATGCATAATCTGAGAAGTCCTTCACAAAAATACTGAAAATACTGTCGAGTACCTTATCATCAAGCCCTTCAATCCTGGCAGACTCAATAATCAGCTGTCCGTATGCAACAAGGGTAAAAATTTCTCCCACTGCGAGCAGATAATCGAAGTCCATCATCTGCTTCATCAGGTCTGCCCCTGACGCCATGAGATATCCCTTAAAGGTCTCGATCTGCTCCTGGAATACCCTTACATTGGCGAGATGATTGACACTGTTATAGGCAATATTGAAATCATGAAACTGAATCTTGCCATAACCCTTTGTGGGCCCCTGGCTGAAAAGAAAATCATCATTGCGGTCATCGGTAATCCTGTCAACCTCGGGGAATTCTCCGGGATTAAAAAAATAGTTGGGAATAAGTTTCGCAATAAGGGCCATGTTGACATGACGGGTCCCTTCCAGTTTAGGCATACCCTTGATTTCCATGACAGCCTGCTCGAAAAACATATCCTTCTCAAATCCACGGGCTGCAATAATATCCCAGAGTAGTT
Source organism: uncultured Spirochaetota bacterium (assembly GCA_942491575.1). Lineage (GTDB taxonomy): Bacteria > Spirochaetota > UBA4802 > UBA4802 > UBA5550 > CAZHNW01. The sequence goes on along the minus strand of CALOBT010000031.1, from coordinate 1,633,542 downwards.
CATGGACAGTCTCTCCCTGAATGGCAACCTTCATTTTCATAATAGGATTAAAAAGCAGGTAACGCTTATCCTCGGGAGAGGCTGCACGCATATAGTCGGTTGCCCTGAGGCCGAAGAGTTTCATTGCAAGAATCCGCATATAACTTTCGAAGAAAAGTCTTTTTACATGGGGGAAGTCAGTAACATACTTTCCGTAGAGGTTACGGTGTGCCGCATGATTCAATGATTCGTAAAATGAATGCTCACTGAGACCGATAGAAGCTGAACCGATATTGAATTTACAGATATTGATCGTATTAAGCATATCGCCCCAGGCTTTCTGACCACGGGAAGTAATATCCGCATCAGTTATAGGATAATCGTGAAGGGCAAACTCCGAAACATAGTTCTGGTCACAGCCGATTACATTCTTCACGCATTCATATTTATCGTGCTTTGAATCAACCACGAAGAATACATATTCGTCTGTATCTGCGATTTTTCCGAATACGGTTACAACACTGGCTTCGTTTCCATTACCAATATAGTACTTGCTCCCCCGTGCAAGGTAGGTACCGTCTTTCTGGGGATAGAGTTTCATTTCCGAAGAATAAATATCCGCACCGTGCTCCTTCTCTGACAGGCCAAAGGCGCAGAGGGGATTTTCTTTTAATGTAGCGGCTGCCTTATGCTTTGCCTCTTCGTTGTCTCCAAGAAATACAGGGTCAAGTCCGAGTGTTGACACATGAAACATGTACCAGTAGGCTCCACCGTAGAAACCGCATATTTCAGAGAATTCGAAAATTCGGTATGTGCTGTAGTACTGGTTTTCGTCTTCACCATATCCCTTTGGCAGGAAAAGTGTTTCAAAAATACGCTCTTTTTTAATGAATTCAGCGAAGTCATAGGTGAATTCACGTTCATGATAATCATCTTTAAGTTTTTGCTTTCCCTTGTTTTCAAACCATTCAATGGTTTTTTCCATTATTTCTTTTGTTCGGGCATCGGGATAATTTCGGTCTTTATACTTCTTTGGATTTAAAAATAATTCTGACATAGCTTTCTCCTTTTGACTTTCTGATCTTTCATCTCATAAGAGCCTTAAAGTGCATTACAAAAGTCCCTTCACATTATTTTACTTTAATATGCCTGCCTGGCTCAGAGCATTCCCTTTACTGATACACTTACCATAACACTGTTATTATAGACAAGGAAAAATTCATCTTTTCAGAGAATTATTAAAAATTATTTAATCAAACCCACATTGACTGAGCAGTTATTCACCATTTTTTAAATTGATACCGGTAGATGAATTAACGGTCAGGAAAAAGTCATTATGGGATGTAACAGGTAGGGGAAAAGATTATGTATTATGCCCGCAGCAGCAGGCATAATACATAACATCTAATCAGGGTAAAAGCTAAACTTAAGAAATTTACAATATCAATATATGCTATTCCTCACAAAATGCCAATAGAAAAAATGATTATTACATCATAGTAAAAACTATTTTTTTATTGTGGGGATTTCCCCCACCTGCATTAAAAAAAATTATACCAGGATACAGACCGTGCAAATACGGCATTTGCCGTTATATGCCATTGCTGAAATTCCTGCATATTTCGTCTATTGACATATATGACCGTTGGGATTATCATATTTGATTATAATAACCAAGAAGGTAATATGACTGTCAGCCGGGAAATATCCCACGATAAAAATGAACGCCGGAGACGTATTGTTCTTTTTAATATTTCTTTCACCTATGCCGGCTATATCCTCAGCATGGGCATTACCATTCTGGCAATATCTCTCGGTTATACCAGCATGCCTGAATCGGTCATACCCTTTATCTATATCCCGGCCCTGCTTGTTCCGGTCCCCTTTTTAGTCATAATCCTCAGACAAAAACTAGTTACGAGAGCCTTTGTTAACCGAATATTTATATTTAAATTCATTGCCTGGACTATTCTGTATCTGGTGTGGGTATATCATCTCCGGGAAGCGCGGCCAGTTTCGATGCTCCTCGCCTTTACCGCTCTTGTATATTTCATGTCAATGATGAACCTCAGGCAGACCCTGACGGCAATGATTTCGATAATAATTCTCCAGATTTCCGTTTCATATTTTGCAACAGTTATAATGAAGCAGGCAGGATCATTTAAAAAGGATCTCTTCTACACTGCCGCCTTTGTACCGGCCCTGATTTTTATTTCTTATATGTCAGGACAATATTATCGTCAGCGGCAGAATTTGAGGCAGGCAAAGGACATAGTAACAGGACAGGCACAGGAACTCAATGCAGCCATGGAGGAAGTTGAGTCCATAAATGAAAATCTAACGGCAACAAACATGGAGCTCATTACCGCACAAAGAATAGCACGAATGGATATAGATATGGCGGTTAATGTGCAGAAAAGTTTTCTTCCCCGTGAAGCTCCCCTTGCCAGGAACTGGGAAACAGCTTTTTATTACCGTGCCATGGCAGATGTTTCCGGAGATTTTTATGATTTCTATATGTAGGGAGACGAACTGAAAGGTGTTGGAATTTTTGATGTTTCAGGTCACGGTATTGCATCGGGGCTCGTTACCATGATTGCTAAATCGATTATTTTCAGAGAATTTTCCGCCGGGTCCGGAAAAGATCTGGGACAAATAATGACAAAAATAAATGAAAGGCTGATATTGGAAATCGGTGCTGTTGATAACTTCATTACCGGTATTATCCTCAGGCTGAAAAATAATAATATCGAATACATTAGCGCGGGGCATCCGGGAATTTTTGTAAAAGCCGAAAAAGAAGTCTACTCTCCCCGCCCATTAAATGATCAGCCCTTCGGGGGTGCCCTGCTTGGAATGAATTCACTTATTGGACCCTATTATTCAACAAACTTTACTCTGCAGCCGGGTGACTTTCTATTTCTTTATACAGATTGCATTCTTGAAAATAAAAACGGCAAAGATGAAATATACGGACAGGCGCGCCTCAGGGATTCTCTGATGAAGGCGGAATGTCCTACAGCGAAGGAACTGATTGATTTTGTTCTGAAAGATTTTTATAAATTTATCGGCACCGATCAACTTTCAGACGACCTGACAATTATCGTTTTAAAATACATCCCTGAGTGATCAGAGAAGCCAAAAAGCACGCCCGGTTCGTCTGACACGGAAAATTCCATTAAAATTGTTTGATTATTTCTCGATTTTGAGTAATAATAATCATACAAATGTAATTTTAATTTCATTAGATTTATACCAGACAAACACCGGGAGGAAATTTATAAATTTATTTTCATATTCTGACTTTTGCAAATATCACCGGGAGAGTGACTGATAATGGGAGAAGAATTTGAAGCCAGTCCATCAATAGATATTAGAAAAGCTGTTTTCATTTATATTATAATCAACACTGTCTGCGCATTTATCCTCTACAGACTCCTGAACGATGCAACACAAACAATCGCAGCTACTGTTTTTTTTGCCCTGGTTATCGGCACCCTGCTATTCTGGAAATTTCGTGTTGCAATCGCCTTTATCGGTATTGTAATTCTTTTGCTCACCAAAACAATCGACCTTAAACATACCGTTGAATTTATGAGCCTGGATGTAATTCTTTTCCTTATCGGAATGATGATCATCGTGGGACTCCTGAGACGATCCGGTTTTTTCAGGTGGTTTTTGGCATGGGGATTGAAAATTTCCAAATTTGAACCATGGCGTATGCTCATTATTTTCATTATTATTGCAGCAGTAATGGCGGCCCTTGTCGATGAAGTAACCTCAATACTGTTTACCACTGCCCTGGTTCTCGACTTCAGTTCGTTTTTCAAGGTAAAACCGATAAGGCTTACCATGGTGGTTGTACTGGCAACCAATATAGGCAGCTCATGGACAGTTCTGGGAAATCCAATCGGCATCCTCATCGCCCTCAGATCCGGACTGACCTTTGAAGACTTTTTACGATACTCTTTCCCCATTGGTGTAATTTCACTCATTAGTATAATCATACTGGCTCTGCTCTGGATGAAAAGGGACCTTGTATATTTCAAAGCCAGGATTCAAGAAGCCTCGGAAGACCAGCTGGACAGTTTTCTCAAAGAACTCGGAACCGTTGAGGACAAAAAACTTTTCCTTGGCAGTACAATTATTTTCTTTGCGGTAATAGTTTCACTGGCCCTGCATCACCGTCTGGAATTATTCATGGGCCTGGAACTCAATACAATGCTGGTGGGCACATCTATTCTGGGGGCGGGGCTGGTGATGCTCTGGAGGCGTAATATTGCCCGCGATCTGCTCATGAAGGGGGTTGACTGGTGGACCCTGGTATTCTTCATGTTTCTCTTTGCAAAGGCGGGGTGCCTTAAGTATGTAGGCCTCACTGACATTATTGCTAAATCTCTCTTTAATCTTTCCGGTGGGGACAATATTCCGCTTCTCATCGTGATAATCCTCTGGCTTTCCGGTTTCACCTCCGCCGCCGCCGATAATGTTGTTGTTGTTTCTACTTTTATCCCTGTACTTCAATTCCTGAGCCAGCAAATCGACAGTCCCCTGTTATGGTGGGCCCTCCTCTTCGGCGGCTGCTATGGGGGCAACATGACCATGGTAGGGTCAACCGCCAATATTATTGCCCTCGGTATCCTTGAAGATAAAAGAGGCTACCATATGACCTTGAGGTACTGGCTGAAGATCGGCTTTCTCGGCGCCATAATCCCGATGCTTATTGGAACTGTTGGATTGATTTTGTATCATTTCTTATCGTATTAAATTATTGCATTAATAATAAGGCTAATGTATCTTTGGCATTCCGTACCCGTTAACGTGAAGATAATTATATATATTTTTTGATAATCAATGACAAAGAGAAGAAAAAATTGTTGGGAAGTTTTACAATGCGGAAGAGAACCCGGTGGAGAAAATGCAGATGAAGCCGGTACCTGTCCCGCTGCAGTAAATAAATCATTCGATGGAACCAATAAAGGCAATATGGCGGGACGTTTCTGCTGGACAGTTGCCGGCACCTACTGCAATGGTGAGATACAGGGAATTTTTGCACATAAGTTTGAAGATTGCCTGAGATGCAGTTTTTTTAAAAAAGTTCAGCGAGAGGAAGACAGGGCATTTATCCTTCTATCAACTAAAGAAAAGGATTAAAAAATCCTGAAAAGATTAGCTGCAATTATTCACCCCTCAATCATTGTGAGAAACTTCCATCATTGAAAACATCTATGCCGGCAATAAGATCCGCATCTCCATCCACTTCAGTTTCAAGTTCCCAGCTTTCATAGGTACGCACTTCAGGAACAATTGCAGGGGGGACATCAGGAGCGGCTATGCGGCCGTCTTCAAGGGAGATAAGCCTTGCAGTCTCGTAGAGAATACCAGAATCATCATGGGTAACCATTACAACAGTAGGTTCATGCTCTTTCCAGTACCTGTAAATATACCACTGCATGTAATCTGTGCGTATGCGGTCCTGGCTGCTGAAGGGCTCATCAAGGAGAAGAAGGGAACTTTGCCTCGCCATGGCCCGTGCCAGGGCCACCCTCTGTTTCTGACCACCGGATATTTCATGGGGGAAACGGTCAGTCAGTTCTATCAGGTCCAGGTGGCGTATTAATTCCCCCCCGAGGGTGCGATTTTCACAACTGAAAAGGATATTATCAATTACAGTACGGTCAGGGAAAAGGGCATAGTCCTGGAATACCATGGAGATGTCACGTTTGCTCGGATGGAGGAAAAACCGGCTGTTTGAATCATACCAGGTTTCTCCCTGAACGGATATTTTTCCGCGAAATGGCTTCACCAGACCCGCAAGGACCCTCAACATGGTGGTTTTCCCGGAACCGGAGGGTCCGGAAAGGATTACCATTTCCCCCTGTGCAATCTCTGTCGAAACAGTCAGGTTGAAAGGAGTACGTCCGCGTTTAATTCTGTAATCAAAGGATGCTCTTATCATCATGTCTCCTTTCGATCAATCTTTGTTTCCATATGTTAGCTGTCAACATTAATAAAACGCTGATCCCCATCAGCATAACAGAGTACCCGTGGGCAGTCAAGTAATCAAGTTCTTCGACTTTTTCATACACTGCGATGGAGGCCACTCTGGTAATCCCGGGAATATTTCCACCCACCATGAGAATAACACCGAAGAGTCCCATTGTATGAGCAAAGGTGGTAATAGAGGCGGTAAAAATATAGGGACGCATAAGGGGCATAACCACCTGCTTCATGGTCTGGAAGGGGGATTTTCCAAGGGTGTATGACGCCTCAATGAGACTGGTATCGATCTGGGAAAAACCGTCTTTCAGGGCCAGAATCATAAATGGTGCCGAGGCGATACATGAAGCAACAACCATTCCCGGGAAAGTAAAAAGGAGGGACATGTTTAATATCTTCTGCAGAAAACTTCCCGTTATATACTGCGGAGAAAGGAAAAGCATTATATAAAAACCGAGAACTGTCGGGGGAAGAATCATCGGCAGAGTCAGAAGAGTCTCAACAAGGGGTTTGAGAAGGAAGTTTTTTCTTCCCATCACCCAGGCGGGAGCCATTGTTACAAGGAGTAAAATTACCGTGGTGATCCCCGCCAGTTTGAGAGATGTTAAAAAAGGTGTAATATTTTCAATAAAAAACATATCAAATTACTCCCTATCCTGTTGTCTGTAACCGTATTCTGTCATTAATTTTTTTACCTCAGGTGAAAACATATATTTGTAGAATTCGACTGCATGTTTCTTCTGCTCTCCCCTTTTCAACAGGAGTATTCCCTGCCGAATGGGCCGATAGAGTTTGCTGTCAACAGCAATCCAGTATCGGCCTTCAATGTTCCATTTTTTCAAAGCAGGCCCCTGCAGCGCTGACCGTGAAATAAATCCGGCTCCTGCACCAAGAAGGGCATACTGGGCTGTCTGCATTATATTTGCAGCCTCAACAAGTTTAGGCCTGACATTTTTAATCCCTGAATTTTTTATGACCTCATATGCGGCCCTCCCGTAGGGGGCCAGTTTACCGTTGGCAATGGCAATTCGTTTTATTCTGTTCCGGGAGAGCATTTCAATCCCCTCCCCCCTGCGGAACCCCTCCCTGGAGAAAAGAATCAGTTCTCCCCTGGAATATTCTTTTGGAGGGCGCAGCGAAAACCCATCTGAATACAGTTTCTCAGGGTACCCCATATCTGCGGAAAGAAATATATCGAAGTCAGCACCATTCTGGATCTGCATTGTAAGTTTTCCGCTGGAGGCGGTAATGAACTGCACTGCCGCCCGGGGATAAATTTCAGTAAAATTCTTTTTCAGCGGTTTCAGAATAAAGGTCAGGTTTCCTGCTGCAGCCACCTTCACAGTTTCCATGTGACTCTTTTCCCCCTGGGAACAGGAGACAAGTCCCATGCTGATTGCAATGAAAAGAGCTGCAACTATTAAGTACCTTGTTACTTTCACCTTGTCACTTGTTCCTTTTATAAATAAGTCCCATCCCCCTGGCAGCGCCGGCATTGAGAGCCATGGCCTGTGGGGTACGCCTCTCCGCATTCCCGACAGGAGGCAGTCTTCCCCTTTTTGACTTTCTGGAAACGCTGGAGATCAACAGTTACTTCCTCAATGGAAAGAAATTTCTCACCCCCTTCCCTGATCTGCCGGAGAAGGAGTTCAAGGTTCTGTTCCTGCTTCGATTTCTCTTTGAAAAACCATGCGTAGACTTCCCCCCAGTCTTTCAGCTTTTCCGTATCAATGTAGACACGGGTACCCTTTCCGTGATCCTTTTCAAAAAAGGTGATGGCAAACTTGCCGTGATCCAGAATATGCATCCACCCGTTTCCTGCAGTACAGGGAGTCAATATCTGTACCGCATCGGGAAGGCATGTGGAAGTCTCACAGATACAATCGAAAAACTCGCAATCGGGAAGGTTCTTCAAACCATGGTCAATCATAATCCCGCCGAGTATTATCCCAGGGGCAGTTGAGCCGTGAAAGTCTTTAACCCTGTTCAAAAAATCATTGAAACTGTCTCCGCAAATTTCCATCTTCTGCTCCTTATACCGGTTCGACGCGACATGGCACGTAGCGATGAAGGGGTGTCGCGGCAATGGGGTCGCGATGAGTATTTTTTGTCAACCGGTTTACATTGATGCCGTATTTCCTGCCGCCATGAACAAGACCGAATCCGTGAGGAATCAGCACCTGCCCCTTGCGTACCGCCTCAGTAACTTCAACCTCACCCTCCTCTGAGCCGGCTGCGGTGGTGACGCGCACCTGGTCACCGTCGGTGACCCCCAGAGCTTCGGCATTTTCAGGGTGTATCGCCACGGTACAGCCCCGCTTCCCCTTGAGCCAGGCTGGGTCCCGCATCAGGGTATTGGCCACCCGGTTGCTGTGACGTCCCGCGTTTAGTATAAAGGGAAAATCCGGATCAGGATCAAGGGCCTTCGCCTCCGATTCCGGTTGAATCTCCCTGATCCAGTTATCGAGTTCAGGAATGTTAACATGGAGGAGCCCGTCTTCGGTTTTAAGTTCCCCTGCATTTTTTTCCGGATCCAGTTTTCCGATCCATATGCCTTCAGGGTGATCAAGAAGTTTTTGAAAAATCATCTCGCTCTGGCTCACCTGCGGTGAAAGGGCAAATATGGGTGCGATAGATCGATACCTGATGCATCCGACAACTGCCCTCAGAATACGGTGCGGCCTCAATAAAACCGCCAGCTTTGACGGGGCTTTTAAACCGGCACGCCCCGCGTTCTTCCTGTTTCCCGGGGTCATCATCATTACAATTCCCCAGATGGTTGCCAGGTGAGCTGACCCCCATGATCTGCCGATGGTCTCCGCCAGTACAAAGGGTGCCACCCGTGCGGCCTTTTTATTTTTCATCATGAATGAAAGAAATGCCATGGTAAATCCGAAACGGTCCTTCCCGGCGGCACGGTGTAGCCATGGGGGAAGTTCAGGAAGCAGCCCCACCCCCTTGCCGATGGCGGTATAGATTTCACCGCATTCCCGCTGTTCCCCTTCAGGTTCAACAACGGGGGGCCGGATATGAAAATATATTTCAGGAAAATTCCATGCGAAAAATGTCGTATCATAAGACTCCAGTCCCGAACGGGCGGGAAGAACATAATCTGATAGCTTTGCGGTTTCCGTCATGGCCAGCTCAATGGTCACCAGGAGATCGAGTTTATCAAAGGCGGCTTCATACTGTGTCGTATCCGCATATGAACGAAGGGGATTGCTGGAGCAGCAGATAACAGCCCGTAGGCGTCCACTTTTATCAGAGAGTATTTCCTCCGGCATTACATTGGGGGGATGGTAACCCATTATGGCGGGAAAGTCTGTTTCAAGGGTACGCCATGTTTTTACATCCCTTTCATCGGTATGGGAACCGAGTGGAACAACAGTACCGGGTATGACATTCCCCCCTGGAATTCCCGCGATCCCGCAGACAACCGCAAGGAGCATTATCAGATAAGCCGTTGCGGTACTGTGACGGTTCATCCATATTCCCAGGTCAGGGTGTGCGCACCATTTTTTTTCTGTCAGGTCTCGGCAGAGATTCCGGACAGTCTCATAATCAAGCTGACAGACCTCAAGGGCCCCTTTGATATCAAAATCACGGTATATGTCCTCAATGGCATCAAAGCCGTTGACATTTTCATTAATAAAATCACGGGCCTCCCATCCCTCCCGAAGGATAAGGGCAATCATTGCCTTAAAGAGAAGGGCATCGGTACCGGGACGGACCGCGAGATGAATATCCGCCAGCTCCGCCGTTTCTGATTTTCTCGGATCGATGACCACCAGCTGTCTGTCAGGATTCTTTGAGAATTCCTTAATCACCAGTGGTGCTCTGGGCATCTGGTGGCTCTGCATGCCGTTCCAGCCTATTGCCAGGAGCATCTCTGAATTTTCTTCATCCGGAATTGAAAACCTGTTCTGACGACCAAACATTCTCCCGCAGACCCAGAAATACCCCGTCAGCTCCTGTGCCAGGGCACTGTAGTGATACCGTGAACCGAGGCCCTTCATCAGTGTCACTCCAAAACCCGCTTCAGTGTGACACCCCTGGCCTCCCCCCCCCATGTAGGCATAGGAACGGGGACCGTGTTTTTCTACTATGGCCTTAAGCCTTTCTGAAATCTCCGAAATGGCCTGATCCCATGAGATTTTCTGAAACCCCTCGGCAGTTTTCTTCAAAGGGTGCGTCAACCTCTCCTCATGGTGCTGATGGTAGGCAATATTCACCCCTTTATTGCAGACGTAGCCGAGGCTGCGGGGATTATCCTTATCACCGCGAACCTTTACGATACGGTTTTCCTCTACCTGTACCTCGAGGCCGCAGTTCTGGGCGCAGAGGACACAGCTGGTTTTTTTCCAATCTGTCATATCACATCTCCTTTAATCCCTGAACTTAACGAGAAACGATGAGAGGACACGTTTGAAGGTATCCATCTCTTCTTCACTGAAACCTTCGTTCACCAATTGATTGGTTTCCTTTACCAGTTTTTTTGCACGGTTTATTTCGATAACACCGGCGTCGGTTATGCATACAAGCCATTTTCTCCGGTCACCAGGATCAGCGGTCCTTTCCACAAAACCTGTTTTTTCAAGACGGTCAACGAGACCGGTTATTGTAGAGTTATCTATTTCAAGAAATTTTCCCAGTTCGGACATGGGTCTCTGGTCCTGTTTTTGAAGCAGAAAAAGAATACCCATCTGTGCAGGAGAAATATTGACTTTTTCCTGTTGAAATTTCTTTTTCAGGTATTCCGCAAGGGCATGTTCTGCCCGGGAGATGAGGAAAAGTATTCGGTCATCCTGTTTCATCTTTGGCTCCAATTTGCTTTGTACACCAAATATATGTCAGCAAATAAATATGTCAAGAAGATAAGAAATTTGCCACAGATCTGCACAGACAAAAAAGATAAAAGGTGAATGTTTGAAAGGAAAAACATGATTTGATAAAATTCATTAAACATCCCCTGTCCCCTTATTTTTTTAAACAATCAGGGGATAAGGTGATAGAAGAGATTAAGAGATCATATACTGCAGTTAATTAATATAGTTAGAAAAATCGTAACTACTCAGCCATAACTGCGTACATTTCAATATAACAGTAAAACCGTTCACTCACTATATACTTCGCCAGGGTGTTTAAATATTGACAAAAACCACTGGCCACGCAAGGCTTTAGATGGTATCCGGACCAGGATTTTCCGGTAAATTTTTAAATTTCTGCAGGCTGGGTTCGTATACCTTATGTGTACATATGTTCAGAAAATAATAACAAACCGCCTTATCAGCCGGGCCTTGAGCGCTGGAGTCTGTACAAGACCCTCTGGACCCGCCATTGGGAAGATTTCCAGAAGGTGTACCATACAGGTTAGAGAAAATATATGGACCCTTGACAGATGAGAAAAAGAACCAGGTTAGAAAGCTGATACGGTGCGGAAAATTTCAAAACGGTTTCCAGAGACATACATGCCCAAACTGTGGAACTGTTCTTGTTGTACCTTTTACCTGTAAATCCCGCCTTTGCCTTTCCTGTGCCAGAAAACGCCTTTTTGGCTGGTCTCTGAATCTTTCGAAGATCATGAATACCTCTTTAAAACATACTCATGTGACCTTTACTATTCCCGGCCAGATAAGCAGATTGCTTTTTGACAGAAGACATGAACCAGAGAAGATGATTCCTTTAGCAGCAGGAATATATAAAGGTTTTCTTCTAAATTCTGCCGGGGTAAAGGGAAAGGAATTTCAGTCCGGAATACTGGCAACATTACATAAGAGTGGCAACAGTCTTAACTATAATCCACATGTTCATCTAATAAGCACACAGGAACTGATTGATGCAAAAACCGGAGAGATAAAAGATATAGATTTTCTGCCCTATAAAAAGATCAGATCTATATGGCAAAAGGCTTTTCTAAATCATCTTGTGAAAAATGGAATAATAACTGAAGAAGAACAGGTTAAATATATAGAAAAATACAAAAATGGATTTCATGTTTGTTTTCAGCCAATTAAAGGTACTGATAATCATGTACTCTTTAGAACTGCAGAGTACATAGCAAGCGGTTTTTTTCACAACAGCCAGATTACTGCAGTGAATCACCACAAAAGATCCATTACCTTTAGATACAGAAAGTTCATTGAACGGGGCACACGAAAAAAATATTATGCAACCAAAACCATGGACATATTTTCATTCATGGCCCGGATGCTGTTTTTCGTGCCGGATAAACACAGAAAAATGCTGAGATATTACGGGATATACACCCATAATATTGACAAGAGACTTGAAGAGATAGACAGAAGCACCTGGGTTAAAGCGGTTGAGCATTCCTTTGAAAAGAATCCTGAAAAATGCCCTGAATGTTCAACATTTATGCTGGTAGATGTGGTTTTTTCGTTCAATGCAGACAAGGAGATCAAGAAACTGGTGAAAACCCATGGCATTGTGAAGGGATATTTCATTCCATACAGGCGGGCACAGCCACCATAAAACAAATCAATTTATGATTCGAGTGCATCAAAAAAGAGCTTGCCTGTGTTTCGCTGTTTAGGTTATTCTATTGCTGACAGAGAAGATATGTCTGAAAAGAAATTTTGCGCGATTTTGCGCGCGAAATTTTAACAACACACTCTTGAAAGGGACTTTATAAGTAATAGAAAGCCCCTTTAGATAGGGAAAAGGGGCCCTTATGAAATACTTTTTGTCTTTAAAAACACTTCTTTTTTTCCCGTTTACTTTTTTATCAGCGGAAAATCCTAAAACAATAAAACAACAAATATACAATCAGATGAAACAGGTCAGATGTCTGTAACAAATCATAAAATGCCTGCTGTACTTGCAATGGATTCAGAAATTATCGGAATAATCTGGTTTGAAGGCGGTTCATCATATTCTGAAACTGAAATTGAGGAAATCTATACACTTCTGCAAAAAAGAATCGATGGATAATTTAAAAGAATATGAACGAAATTGAAGAAAATCTTTTTGGCTGTATTAAAGATGCAAATCTAAGACTGGCTGTAATTGATAATCTGTGGAGAGAAAAAATAATACCCCTTTCCACTGAAGATATATGCACAAAGATCGGTCCTGATATCAATAAAGATGGGGATGAGCCAATTGATGAGATCGAAGCGTTTTTAATGGAGATGAATATAGCAGATGAACACCTGCTTCAGCTTCAGACGTTCATCTGGGAAACGGATAGCGCTGTTTCCCGGGTAATATGGCCCACATGGGATGGAAAGGATCACTATTTTCATGTTGAATCCATTAAAGGGATTGAGGTTCTGAAAAACCTGAAATCAATAAGCGGTAATCTGTTTGCAATAAATGACCTCGCCCCTCTTCCCCTGCTTTGTCGCCTTAAAACAATTGATATTGCAAATGAGCTTTTTTACGAAGCTTCTCCCGAAATGAAATTAAGGCCTTTACTCGATATACTTGATTTAAAAAACCTCACAATCAATGCGGAGCCAGTAGCTGAAAATATAAAGGCAGAAAAAGCACTATTGGAAGAAATTCCAAATGTAAACATCAGGTGGGAGGAAGCTGATTCCGAATTCAAAGCGAAAAGATTATATTATCAAATCACTTGCACCATGCCTGCTGACGAGAGACTGGAACTGCTAAGCAGTGCTATTGCATTAAATCAAAACAATTATACCTACTTTAGGGATCGCGCAAAAATCTATTTGAAAGATTTAAAGGATCCTGAAAAAGCTTTAATTGAAATAAACAGATCAATTGAATTATGCTGTGATACTAATGATTATGCAGGTTTTAATTATTCACTCCGTGCTGAGATATATGAGGCTATGAAGGAATATGAAAAAGCCGTTTCAGATTATTCCAAAGTGATTGCGTTGCAACCTGATTCAGACGTTACATGGGAAATCTGGAAACAGACACAAATTTACAGAGTTCTAAAAGAATATAAAAAGGCAATTCCCGGTTATCTTTCCCATCTGAAAAATAATTTTGAAAGCAGTAATTACAAAAATTACATTGAACTGCTGGAAATATATATCTGTGTACATGAATATGAAGAAGCCTTGCTATTACTGAAAGACTATCCTTTATACAGCGAAACTGTTCATGAGAAGAAGAAATCTTATTTTGAGGGGATATTCTCTCTGTTGCAATACATAATACATCTGCATACAGATCGGGCGAAAAATCTTGAACTGAATAGATTGAAAGCACTTGGGAGGCAATGGGAATGGGATTACTCTCACCTTGAGCTGTGGGTTCAAGGTAACGGGCTGCCAAAGAAAGATAACGAAGTTATCAGAGAAATGATTGCGCACCTGAAAGGAAATCATGAATAATTCAAAATTGGAATCAAACATAAATGCAATACTAGCGTCTCCTGAAAAGACAAAACGATATCTGGAACTGGACCGTCTTCTTTATAAATATGAACCGGACCCCAATGAACCAGATCCCACGGAGTGGGATATCATTGAGGAGATACTGCGCTACAATAGTCTTAATCTTAAACGGGCCAATCTGGAATCCATCCCTTCACTGGTATTTGAATTGGAACATCTCCAAGAATTGGATCTTTCAGGTAACTCACTAACGGAAATTCCTCCTGATATAAGGAACCTGAAACGGCTGAAAAGCCTGCACCTGAATAACAACTGGCTGACATCATTGCCAATAGATATCGGTAAACTTGGCAAACTGGAAAAACTCTACCTGCAAAACAATCGGTTAAAAGTGCTGCCTGCTGAAATTGCAGAACTTGACAAACTTGATGAACTCTATTTGTCCAATAACCCGGTTAGAAAGCTGATACCGCTTCTATTTCACAATGCCAGAGGATTAAAAAGTCTGGGTATCGAAACCCTTGCTATAAAAAGAATCCCACATGCAATCTATGATCTTAGTAAATTGAGGTTTCTCAGTATTTCAAGCTCTCACGTGCCTGAGGTGGATTTCAGGCGTTTTGATTCATTGCATTCAGTACATATATATGGTGAGGCGATTGACATTGAGGGGTTGAAGGAAGAATACAGAGATTGCGGAATTTATTTTACATATTGCGGAGATGAAACAATCTATTTTCCTGACGTGGAACTGGAAATATTAATAAGGGAAACAATGGATGATCCGTTTAAAAAGAAAGTCTGAATAAAGATGGGAAAGTTCAATGTTTGCTTAAGAAGAGTAAAAGGCAATAGCGTTTCACACGCATGGATAGCACTCCACAGATGTGTGGAGGCAAATTCCTGTCTTACAGGAGAGCCTTTTACGTCCATCTTTAACAGGCTTGAAAAGCGTTTTAATTTTGAACGTGAAAATCCAGCAAAATGACCTTCCCTTAAAAAAAATTTAACAACACACTCTTGAAAGGGGCTTTATAAGTAATAGAAAGTCCCTTTAGATAGAGAAAAGGGGCCCTTATGAAATACTTTTTGTCTTTAAAAACACTTCTTTTTTTCCAGTTTACTTTTTTATCAGCGGAAAATCCTAAAACAAAATGAAATAAAAAAGGCAGACCTAAAGGCCTGCCTTTTGTGCGCATTATGTAAAGCTGCCCATCAAAAATCAAGTTCAACAAATGATTCAATCTCAGCATCATCACTTGTAATGTGCGACGGAATATTTTCATTCACTCCAAGGGCATATGTACCGACCGTAGTGGCATCACTATATTGATAAAACAACAGTTTATTACCGCTTAACTTGAGCCAGGATGAAATTAAATTAGCATCTTCATATACAACAGAGAGAGTATCCCTTTCAATATCCAGGGAGAGAATCTCTTTCTCAATGGGATCAATCCAGTATAGCTTCATATCTTTGAATACCGGATCCCATTGATACTTCAATTCCAATGTCAGTTCTCCGCTGATAATATCAATCCCGCTATCTGTTTTTCTCTTTACAATGACATACCCTTCGTCGCCGATAAGTATATGGCCTCCAAATATATCATAATTTGAAAGAAAAAATTTCTGGTTTCGTGACCCCGTGCCACCGGTAGTAACCTCATAATAATCTTCAATAACTGTCTGGCCCTCATCATCAAGTGACATTCGATAGACACCGAATTTTCCAGCTTCCCCCCTTCTGTACCCCCACAGGTTGCCGGCATTATCAAGAATCACACCATCATTAGAACCAACCACTGTTACTCCACTTGACATGACATCCAATGTTGCGGAAAAAGGAGATTCACTGATAAAAGCAGGCTCAATGCGTTGAGGCGGACTGCTTCCATTGATATCAAAGGCAGTCCCATTAGAGAATATTTTATCATCAAGAATGAAATGAGCCAGGGCAAATGCAGGGTTGTTATCAGCATTGTTCAGAGGAACCGCCTGATCAATAGCGGATAGTGATATTTTGTAAATCACCTTTTCTTTGTTTGTATATAAGATACCATCACTAAGGAAACAATAACTCGTCGTATCATAACCGGTCACATCATAGATCTTCCCCGTTGACATATTGACCAGTATATCCTTGTATCCAGTGAATTTTTCCACAAGTTCGAAATCATCAGTTGATTCCCCCTCAGAATCAATCTTCCAAAAGGCATCGAAGGATATTCCCAGGATTTCAGAATTATTCTGATTCAAGGCTGTAACAGACAAAATCACATCAGCACCAGTATCCGTTGTCAGCTTTACCGGAACGATAGAACCTTTATCATTGATCTCAGAGAGGGTCTTAAAAGAACGGGACTCATTTTGTGATATGGAATATTCAATCTTACTGAGAAACAGGGATTGATATCTCTTTTTTTCGATAGAAATAATATTAACTGGCTCGTCACCGGTGCTATCACTTCCATCACACCCAAAGGAGAGAAGGACCAGCATAAAGGCCAGAATATAGATAATTGTATTGTTTTTCATTTTACATGGAATCCTGTATTAAAATTGTAGACTACACAATAGTACCATCAGTAAAATGAAACTCTAAAATCGTCAAGCCTATTTTACAGGGCCGCCGGGAATCCCGCGCCCCTGCATTTAAGTAATACCTGTGTATAAATTTTAACAACACACTCTTGAAAGGGACTTTATAAGTAATAGAAAGTCCCTTTAGATAGGAAAAAGGGGCCCTTATGAAATACTTTTTGTCTTTAAAAACACTTCTTTTTTTCCAGTTTACTTTTTTATCAGCGGAAAATCCTAAAACAAAAAACAAAACAATAAATAAATTGTTGATTTTATTAATACTTAGTAGTAGAAACCTCTGATTGTTACTGAGGCTTCCCTGATGAGGTCCGTTGAGATTTTTTGGGAGGAAAATAATGAATTCCACAAACAATAACATTCATGATACTCTTTCATATCTCAAAACTTTAGGCCCTATTCCTCTGGTTGAAGAAGAAAGGATTATATCACTTTTTAAACCACTTAATATTGAAAAGAATGAATATTTTATAAGGGCCGGAGAAGCCCCAGTCAATGTTGCCTTTGTAACCAATGGTCTTTTTCGATATTTCTATGTTGATAGTGAGGGCAGGGAGTATACAAAATATTTTGCAATGAGGAATGATCTTTTAATTTCATATACCTCGGCCCTTCTTGGCGAAGAATCCCGTTTTTATATTCAGGCCCTTGATGATTCATCTGTTTTTATCTCTACATTTAAAGCTTTTTATGAGATGATAGAAGGTCATCCCTGCTGGGACAGAATAGCAAGAAAACTGATAGAAATTCAATATGTCAAAAAGGAGCAAAGGGAATATCAGTTTCTTTTTGAAGACGCTGAAACCCGATATACATTATTTCTTGAAGAATACCCCGGCCTCATAGAAAAGGTCAAGCATTATCATATCGCGTCATATCTTGGCATCTCTCCCGTTAGCCTCAGCAGAGTCCGTAAAAATTTGATATCATAAACATATGTTAATGAAGAGGTTGTCGCAATCTGCTACCTTGCTGACTATATCATCTCTTTATAAAAAAGAGAAATTTATAGAAACGCAAGGAGTGATATTATGTTTAAACATGAAGCGTGCGTTGAGTGCGGAGATTGCTTTACCGGGTGTCATTATATTGATTATGATAAGGAAACAGCGGTTAAAGAGATTCAGCTGTTAAAAAATGGAATAGAGAGTAATGTAGTGAAGGAATGTGTTACCTGCGCTGCCTGTAATTCCACCTGTCCTAATAAGGCGAATCCATTTGATTTAATTCTTGAAACTAATGAAAAAACCGCCGCCATGCCCTTTGAGCCCTGGCTTAAAAACTGGTTTAAACCGGACGGTGTAACACCGGGAAAAATAATTCCCGGAGACAGGGATAAACCAGCGCTTTCAATTTGTCAGATGGATAGCTGGCTCCCTTTTCGAATAGAAGGTGATATGTTCAACGGAATGACAAGAATTATGGGAGGAGACTATTTTTGCTGGATGGGATATATCCATCTTGGACAAAAAGAGATAATAAAACCACTATTAGAAAAAACTGTGAAGAACCTTGTTGATACAGGTTATGATGATATAGTTTTTATTCATGATGAGTGTTATGGGGCTATTCATTATCTCTGTAAAGAATTTGACATTGATATTCCTTTCAGGTACAGGCATATAGTTCACTATCTTTATGATTATTTAAAAGAAAATAAAGAGGATATTGTTCCTTTAGATATTACAGTTGCTGTTCAGGTACCTTGTTCTCAGCGTTACTCGCAATGTATTCCTGATATTCATAATACTTTGCTGGATATATTTGAGTTGATAGGTGTCCATTGTCCACCAAGGGCATATGAAAAAGAGAGAAGTATATGCTGTAATGTTTGTGTCAGCCACCCTTCGAAAGATCCCGGTAAGGCTCGTGAGCTGACAGAGAAAAATTTCGATGACCTTATTGAAGCTGGTGCTTCGGCTGTTGTATGTATGTGTCCTGTTTGCTATTCTCATAATTTTGAATACGCAAAAGCGCGGGGCATCGAAATGCATATGATTCACGATCTTGTAAGACGCGCCCTCGGAGAGGTGCTAATAAAGGCTGATGTGCTTTCCTTTGACTGGAACAAAATCGAAATATTTTTAAAGTACTGGCGGCTTTTTACCTTACCGAGAAGATTTAAAAAATATTTTCTCAAGATAACATCATATTTTAATTATTAATTTGTATAAATTTTAACAACACACTCTTGAAAGGGACTTTATAAGTAATAGAAAGTCCCTTTAGATAGGGAAAAGGGGGCCCTTATGAAATACTTTTTATCTTTAAAAACACTTCTTTTTTTCCAGTTTACTTTTTTATCAGCGGAAAATCCTAAAACAACAAAGAAAATTATTTTCCTGCCTTTCTTTCTTCTTGCTGCCGTCTCTCTTCATGGCCGGGCATTCGAATACTATAAGGTAGAGAAGGCATCCGGAGATCTCAATGCATCGTTTCTCGTGGCCAGGGCGGGGCATTCAGGCCGCTACGATTCACGTTTTTATACCCCACTCCACAGGGCCTGTGACAATAATGATCTGGCCCGAGTGGAATTGCTTATAAGGAATGGATACGATGTAAACCGGGGATCTGCCCCTCCTTTGCCTCCATCACCCCTTCATATTGCAGTGACAAGATATAATGTAAAACTGGCGAAACTCCTTCTCTCCCACGGTGCCCATATTGGAGTGGGAGAGACTCCACTTCACAGGGCAGTACAGAAGGAACAGTTTAAAATGGTGAAACTGCTGCTTAAATTTACCCCTGATGTTAATATCCCTGACTTGAGCGGCAATACGCCCCTGCATATAGCTGCGAAAAACGAGGATCGCAGAATTATCAAAATCCTCCTGAAAAGAGAAGCCTCTGTGACCGTAAAGAATAATAATGGTGAAAGGCCCTTTGGTGACTGGTACCTCGGTGATATGAAGCGGGTATGGTATCTTTCTCGGGATTCCTGGCTGCACCGCTATTTTCGCAAACATCCGGATCTCTCCGGCCAGTACCATGCCACCCTGAAGATGGCAAAGGCCTCGGGTAAATTTCAAGATTCCGGAACCTCCAACAGGGCCACTGCAGTATTATGGGGTATCAAAACCTTCATGGTAGCGCCTCTGCTTATTGGAACCTCTGGGTATTTCCGGGAGGTGCGGTATAAACATAATCCCGGTAATAATCCCTACGGTACCTTTAATGCCATTGCCGGCTGTGCCAGCCTGGGGGGAGTTCTGGGATGGGGCCTGGGAGCCTTTGTGGCAGAATATCTCCTGCCTCCTTCTATCAGGGGACTGGGGGCAACAACTATCGGTCTCATAGTGGGCGCAGGCATTGGTGCTATTGCGGGAGGATTCGTGGGCTATGCCTATCACCGGGACTTCCGTAGCAACAGGGGATTGTATTACGGAGCCACCGCCATGTTCTGTATTCCCGTATTGCTTATCCGGTTTTGATAATCCCTTCCCTCCGGTACAGACAACAGATGATTTTTAAAGAATTATCACTTTTTCTTTTCCATGTATTTAAGAATTATACTTTAAGCAAGATGAAATGGTATTTTAATGATTCTTAAAAGTTGTATTTCCGTTTTAATTTATCATGCCCTTTCAGTTGAAGGGGCAGTAAATTTTCATTTGAGACATTGTTATTATTTACAATCCGGCTTTTTTTCAAATAGCCTGATTTTCATATTCGCTTAAACAGTCCTTTCAATCTTCCTTCTAATCCTTTTCTGAATTACTTTTAATAATATTTTCTGAACTAGATTCATTTTAACAGGATAATAATACTCCTTATCAAGCCATCTTTTCTCTTCCCAGTACTGATAATCTCCGGGATAATAATCTTTTTTCATAATTGCACTGGTTTTCCATAAATTGAATCTCAGAATCTGTGTGAACTTTGGTTTATAATTTTTTCCACGGCTTAAGTAATTTTTAAACTTTTCTGCCTCAACAGTCATTGCATCAGATATTTGATTCTGGTAATTTTCATTTTTTTTAATATGTTTTGCAATTACGCCCAGGTAACCTGTATTATAAATCCCAAAGGCATTCATCATATATCTCATATAAAATGATATAGGCTTAAAACCACCAACATCAGTAGTTATAATGATATACGAATGTTTTTCATATAAAGCAGGCTTATGAAGCATGTAACTTATTCTATCAATAAAAGTTTTCAACAAACCGGATATATTCATAGCATAGACAGGTGTTACAAAAATTATACCATCTGATAATTTCATTTTTTCAACAATAGATGAAACATCATCCCTTATAATGCATTCTTCCTTTTTAAAACATACAGTACATCCCCGGCATGAAGCTATCTTATAGTCTGAAAGGAATAATGTTTCAAAAGAATATTCCATACTGTCAAACTTTGACATAAACATTTCAATTGACTTTGCACCTGCACCCTTTTTCTGCTGACTTCCAGATATAATCAGTATTTTTTTCATTAGTAATCTCCTAGTGTTCAGATATCATTTAATAAGCAAAGGTTTATTGTTATCATTAGCAACAAACAAGCTTCACATATATTTTATTTTTTATAACCGGTTAAAAAGCGACTTACATAATTTTTTAAATCAGGCATCTCCATATCTGTTCCAAGAGGATTCATTGCTATCATTGCAAGTGGACCAATCAAAGTAATAACAAGATCCATGGGATTTCCCCTTCTCAATACTCCCTTTTTCTGATATTTTTCTATAATGCCGCGAATACCTGAAATATTCTGTTTTACAGAGGCAACAGATTCTCTTAAATCCGGATGCCTGGGTAATTCCATGATCACCACCTGCAGTAAAGGTCCATATTCCCTGGCAGTATCCTGATATCTTTCAACAATGCTGTACAGATCTCCTTCAAGATTACCAGTCCAATGCAGACCTGCAAATGGAACCTGTGAAAAAATATAATTCACAGCACTGCAAACAAGCTTTGTCTTCGATCCATATTTTCGAAAGAGGCTTGATTCATCTATATTAGAACGCTCCGCAAGCTCTTTTGTTGTCATGCCGTCAAAGCCATTTTCTACGAGCAGTTTACAGGTCTCTTTATAGACTTCTTCATCTTTGATTATCTTGGGCATTTAATCTGCCTCCTTTTATTTTAAAGCCGGTATTCTTAATATACATATTTTTAATACAAGTGACCACTCTTATTTAAAATAATCAGTTTTTCCCAAAAAACAACAATGCTTCTCATGAAATTTTTGACGGGGACAGATATTCCTGAAGGATGGATATGGTCAGACTATTTGCTTATTCCTGCAAATATCGAAAGCTCAATGCATTTAATTTTAATAACTCACTGCTATGTAGGAACCTTTTCTACAAAATATACCTTCTCTCTGAGACATATTCTACAATATGTCTCAGAGTAAAATCATAATTGAAACAGAAAATTATCAATTTTCTGTTTCAAATTCAATTCAGGTTTTAGAAATTATATATCATCCTCCCCACGCCCCTGTTCTCACGATGAGGTTGATGCCATGGCAGGCTGAAAATGTGTCGAATCATTTTGATCTCCCATCAAGGGAGAGGGGCTCCTATCCACCGGCGGGAAATATCAGGGTGAAGCTTGTCCCTTCCCCCTGTACTGTTGACACCTTTATTTCTCCGTTGTGGTTTTCCATTATCCTTTTTACAAGGGCCAGTCCAAGACCGTTGCCTTTTCCCTTTTCCCTGGTGGAAAATTTTTCATCGAAAATTTTCGGCAGCACATCATCGGGGATACCTGTTCCATTATCGCTGATGGAAATTTTTGCTTCCTTTTCACCCTGCCAGAGACGAACCTTCAATTCCGGCACCTCTGTCTTGTTCATGGCAAAAATAGCATTAATAATAATATTCATAATGACCCGGTAAATATCTGATTCATTACAATAAACCGGCTGAATATTTTCCTGTATCTGCAAATCCATATTGATTTTAGTCTTCACCAGATTTTTCTTTAAAATATTTATAGCGGACTGAAGGATGCCAGACAGAGGCTGCAGGGTTTTTACAGATTGACTCGCCTCAGATAGGGCGAGACCGCCCCGGGTGAGATCCTCACCGGTGGCTATGTTTACTTTCAGATAGTTCATGGTTTTTTCGATAAGTTCAAAATCAGTGGAAAACTGTAATTTCATCTGCGGATCAAGCTCAGAATGGACTTTCTGAATCCTTTTCTCCACGACTTCAAAAAGCCTAAGTGCATAAAAAATATTATTAAGGTCATGAGCCATTCCCTTAAGAAGATTATCAATAAAATTACGGTCATTACGCAAACGATCCTCTGATTGTTTCAGCGACACAAGGGTCTTGCAGCGTGCAACCAGTTCATTGACATCAAAGGGCTTTTTCACATAATCGCTGGCCCCCAGTTCAAGGGCCCGGATAATATCATTGGTACCGGTACGGGCAGTCAGCATCAATATGGGAATATGTTTCAAATCTTTGCTGCCCTTCATTTTTTCCAGCACCTGGTAACCATCAAGGTCAGGCATCATAATATCGAGAAGGACAAGATCAGGAAGATTTTTTTTGGCCATGCTTACACCTTCCATACCGCCCCCGGCAGCCAGAACCTCAAAACCTTCCATCTCGAGATTTGCCTGGCAGATTTCCCTGTTAATTGCCTGATCATCTATAACCAGAATCTTTCCCGTATGTTTTTCTACCATAGTTTTCCATCCTTCCCGGAATCTATAATATCCCGATT
This sequence comes from uncultured Spirochaetota bacterium, assembly GCA_942491575.1. Classification (GTDB taxonomy): domain Bacteria; phylum Spirochaetota; class UBA4802; order UBA4802; family UBA5550; genus CAZHNW01. Next base: position 1,609,928 of record CALOBT010000031.1, on the reverse strand, counting down.
TATTACCGCTGTAATTTAAACTGTTTTTGAATTTAGCCTTCCACAGTCTCTTCTTCCCATCGTTTTAATCGTAGAAAAAATTTGGATCCCTCGCCGGGGATGCTTTCCGCCCAGATCTCAGCATCTATAAGACCAGCCAGCCCCTTTGATATAGCCAGTCCGAGACCTGTTCCCTGCCTGCTGGACTGGCAGGAAACCCTGACAAAACGCTCGAATATATTTTCAAGGTCACCTGGATCAATACCGCACCCCGTATCTTCAATGCATATCAAAACCTGCGAGGTCTCATCTTTACCTGCAGAAAAAATAATTTCACCCGCATCGGTGAACTTTACAGCATTCCCCAGAAGATTTAGAATTATCTGACTGAGCCTCTTAGTATCAGCTGATACCATGGGAAGATTTTTTTCAACAGCAACAGAAAACTTCAGGTTCTTCTCCGACGCCAGAGTTTCAACTGTCGAATAAATTGTTTCCATGACTGAGGCAACACTTACCGCCTCAATATTCACTTCAAGGCGGCCCGCTTCAATCCTGGTGAAATCGAGTATTTCCTCAATGATATCAGCCAGAAGATTGCTCGACTGAAGGATATTTGCGATCATCCTTTCCTGTTTTTTCGGTGTCAGTTTTTCAAGCCTTATCATACGTTCCATTGTTTGAACCATGCCGATAATTCCCGTCAATGGAGTCCGCAGTTCATGACTGATACTTGCAAGAAATTCATCCTTGGCAATATTCGCCTCTTCCGCAATCCGTCGCTCCATTTCCTTAAGGCGGAGATTTTCCTCTGCCTGTTTTCGTTCGGTAATGTTTCTTGCCAGAACGATGAGATGGCTGTCCGGAGCCAGGGGCTGATCCTTCAGGGCAACGGAAAGTTCAAACCACTCTTCACCTTCCGGGAAATCAAGGGAATAGGTGGCCCCTCGATGAAGGCCGTCCTGTGCCGCTGATACTATGGCCTCCATAACTGTCTCCGCCGCTCCCTCAGGAAAGACCTCTCTGACTGAACTGTTCAGGAGTTTCTCCGGTGAAATAAAGAAGTCTTCAGGGCGTGGTGCATAAAAAGTAAATATATTTCCCGCCTGGTCAACCTCAAAGAGCATATCCGGTATTGCCGAAAGGGTGGCAATCAGTTTATCGTGGGCCTCAAGAAGTTTGAGATCGGCTTTAATTCTTTCTGATATATCACGGCTCACACCCAGTATTCCGATCTTTTCCCCATCGGCATCCCGCAGAACCCGGGTAATCGTTTCTACCCAGATAGAGGAACCGTCTTTTTTGAGCTGTTCCAGCTCCATCCTGATTGCCCCCTCATATCCTTCTTTCCTTCGCTCCCTGGCCTGGGCCATCCGGAACAAGGAACCGCCGGCAATAGTATCTTCCAGTTTCTGCTGCATAATTTCTTCAGCGGTGTAACCCGTGAGATTAATCATCGAAGGGCTGACATAGATAAAATGTTCCGATTCATCAATGAGCCAGATTACGTCACTGATATTATCCGTCACTATTCTGTACCGGTTTTCGCTCTCGATAAGAAGGTTTCGCTCCTCTTCCAGTTCCCGGACTTTTTCCTCAAGTTTTCGAGCCAGTGCCCGGGAGTAACGCTTATCAAGCTCTTCATTGTTGGCAGTTGAGACTTCAGATGCCGCCCCAGAGCCGCCTTTGACTTCCCCCATAATTTCTCCGATCTCTTTAAGGATGGTTTTCACATCAAGGGGTTTGACCAGGAAGCGTACAGCCCCCATATCGAGGGCCAGGTCTTCGTCAGCGGGATTAATATAGGTTCCGCTATATACAACAACGGGAATCTCTTTAAATTTCGGATCTCCCTTCAGGGCACGGCAGAGGGCATAGCCGTCCATTTCCGGCATCAGGATATCGGTAATTATAAGATCAGGGGGAGACAGGCTCACCTTTTCCAGGGCATCCTTTCCGTTTACTGCACTCTCTACAATATATCCGCCGCTCTTAAGCATGCGAACAAGTACGGACCTTGCCGCCTTGTCGTCATCGACTGCGAGTATTTTCATACTTCTGCTCCATAGTAGCAAAAATATAACACGGGTTAAATTATAATTCAATTAGAAGTTTCAGGACAGGGGGAGTTTAAAGTTGAAAGTTATAAGGAGAAAGGAAGAAATCCGGGAGCCGGTTCCTTATATACTAATAACTTGATACTTAATATTGCTTCTTTCAGGGGAACCTGTTCAGAGACGTTTAATTGCTTCAATGGCTATTTTCTTTTCGTTCTGAATATAGCTCCTCATCACGTCTTCACCGCCATCGGGATTACGGTCATTCATATGCCGCGTCAACAGCTGAAAATACTCGGAGTTTTCTGATAAATTACGTGTCTGGTTCAGAAGGGCAACGTAATGAATTCTTCTCATCGCAGGAAGCAGGTCCACAATAATCTGTGTAAGGATGGGATTATCCGCGGCGGAGAGACCCACGGCGGAGTATTCATAGACGGCACCGTAATAGGCGGTAATGTCTCCGGACTCGGCGGCTTTATTGATTTTTCCTGCAATGGCTGTCATGGCGCGGCGATGATCCTCATCGCAGCTGGTAATTCACCTTCGTACAAACATGATGTAAAGTTCATTCAGGACATCAAAAATACTCTCGATATGTTTTTCATTTAATTCAGTCACTCGTGCTCCCCTTCGGGGGAACAGTTCCACGAGCCAGCTTCGTTCAAGTTTTCTCAGGCTGTCCCTTACGGGACCACGGCTTACTCCCATCTCCATGGCAAGCTGGGATTCGAGTATACGCTGCCCCGGTTTCAACTCAAGCGTAACAATTTTATTCTCGATAAAACCGGTTATTTGTTCTGCAATATTTTCGGGAGCTTTAAATTCCATATTATTAATTTTTTCATTAATTGTTAAAAGTCAACAATTAAAAATTCCGTATCATCTACCGAACAGACGGTTTTTACTTGACAATCAGCAACCAGATTGTAGATTGTTAACAATCAACAATCTGGTGAAAATAGTAAGTATACTTACAACAGGATCATTTCATGAATAAAACAGTCTGGAAATCCAAATCCGAAATAAGCTATCTCCTCAATGATTATCAAAATATTGCCATATTAAGCTGCGGTACCTGTGCAAACCTCTCCTATACAGGGGGAAAAACCGGAATCAAAGCCCTCAAGGGATATCTGGGAGAAACCGGCAAAAAAATCAGTCTCTCGAAGGTGATTCTCGCCTGCTGTCCGGAAGAAATCATGCGACAGGCCCTGAAACAGTCCAGGAAGGCTCTGAGCCGCAGCGATGCCCTGATTGTTTTAAGTTGTGCCGCAGGAATAAAATCCGCCAATGCCTGCAGGCCCGGACCGCCGGTAATCAGTATTCTCGATTCCGTGGGAAGTGCCGCCGTTTCCTGCAGTGACCCCCTTCTGGCTCAGAGCCTCTGTACCGGTTGCGGTCACTGCGTTCTTACCTATACCGCGGGGATTTGCCCCGTCAGTGAATGTCCATCAAAAAGCAGGTATGGTCCCTGCAAACTATTTCCGCAAAAGGGCTTACCCTGCCCCATTCACGGGGAGAAGGAATGTATCTGGCATGCAATTGAATCACGGAATGGCAGCATCCGTCTCCTGAATGGATTGAAGGAGTACCACAACAGGAACTCCCGAAAGGATCTACTGGAAATTGCACCGGAGCATAAAAAATCACCTCTATGGAAAAAATTTTTTGCATGGCATGCCGCGCGAATTGAAAAACTTGAATGGATCATTCGTCATTTCAGATAATTATTTAAGGAGAAACAGATGTCATATACAAAACTTTCAAACTGGAGTCGCTGTACCGAATGCGGTGAATGCCTTGTTAAATGCCCTGTTATGAAGATGGAGCCGGAAAAGGCACAGAAGGAAATCTCAATGCTCATTCACCTGGGGCGTTCGGAAAAAATATTTAATGAATGTACCTACTGTTTTAACTGCAACAACTACTGTCCGGAAGGCCTCAGACCCCATGAACTGATACTGGAAAAGACTCTGGATGCCAGGAATAAGAAGGGTAAAATATCCGGCCTTCTCCCCTATCTTTTTAACGGAATGGAAACATCAATATGGAAGGACATCTACGGCATGCTTTCAAAAAAGGAACAGTCCATCCTTCAAAAATGGTCAGAGATTCCCCCCATGTCAAAAGAGATTCTATGGGTTGGCTGCATCGGAAGAATAAGCTGTTACGATATTGAAAACTCAAAGGTCCTGGCTGAACTTCCCAAATTCGGGCCACCGGACCTCTGTTGCGGGGAACTGGCATACCGCCTCGGTTCGTGGGATGCCTATACTGCAACCATTGAAAAGACCCTCAAAGAATTTGAGAAACTGAAAATAGAACGCATGGTCTGTTACTGCGGTTCCTGTTACAACTATCTTTCAAATATTCTTACAAAGGTATATGGCAAAAAACTCCCCTTTCGACTTATTTCCATGTATGAGTGGATCAATGAAAAGGCAGATGGGGGAAGTTTAAAACTGGAGAAACCCATGAAACTGGAGGCCACGGTCCACGAATCATGCTATGTCAGCGAACTGGGTGATGATTTCGCATCAAGTCTCCGCACCGCCTACACCTCTGCAGGGGCAGAAGTAAAGGAACTCTGTCACCATGGAGAAGACAATCTATCCTGCGGTGCCGTCAGTGTATTGAGAAGTCTTAACCTGCCTAAAAGTCTTCTAAAGGAACAGCGAAAAAAATACCGGGAAGTCAAAGAAACAGGACTGAAGGAGATGGCGGTGAACTGTCCGGGATGTTTCATCACACTGTCATTTACCAGCAGGTTCTCCGGGGTAAAGCTCCATTACATGCCGGATAAACTGCTGGAGGCCTATGGAGACAAAATAACCAGACCACTTTCGACACGAACCAATCTTTTCATACGGGCCTTTTTGAAACGGCCAACCCTTCCTTTCAAACGGGTCAATGCAGATATATCTCCGGGAGTAAAATCAAGCTATCCTGATTGAAAAAATTTTTGCAATAAATTACAGGGAGAGAACAGATGAAAACAATCCGTATTTTATCCATGGGGCTCATGGTATCGTTAATAATCGTTTCCGGTGCCCGCTCTGAGCAAAAATGGAATTTACACAAAAACAAAAATGGGATCAAAAGCTATACTCGTAAAGCTGAAGGCTCACCCTTCTATGAATGCATGGGGGTAGCAGTGCTTAATGCGAAGATTGAACTGGTTGCAGAAATTATCCGTGATATTAAAACCTATCCACAGTGGTTTGCCGACTGCAAAGAAATTAAAATATTTGAAAAGATCAGTCCAGATAAAATGTTTATATATTTCGTTTACGATGCACCGTGGCCGGTTAAAGACAGGGATCTGGTAGTAAAAACCAGGGCGGAACGGGACTGGCAGGAAGGTCTGGCCCATATCATTGTTGAACCCCACTTAACCTATAACTACCCTGAAAATACAAAGTATGTCAGGATTTCTGATCTCGGTATCAATTTTAAACTTGAATACCTGTCGAGGGAGCAAACCAGGATTACCATGATCTTTAAGGTAGATCCCTCAGGCAAGGTCCCCACCTCCCTTGCCAACATGGTGACTCGAAACCATACCTATAAAACACTTAAGGCCATGAAAAAACTCCTCAGGAAGCAGTACTATATTGACCTGGCGGAAAAATCAACGGACAGGGCACCCGTAGAGAAATACCTTTCCAATAAAAAACGGGTGAACGGGAAATGGGTCTTTGTGGGAGATACCGGGAAATAAAATTTTCATCATTTTTTTGAAGGTGACATTGGCCAATGTCACCTTCAAAAATGGCACCTTCAAAAAATATACCCTTAAGGCTACTCAACCCGCCTTCCATTTTCGAATTCCCACCAGATTGTTCTGCCGTGTTTTGCAATGCCGGTAATCTTCACCTTATCAAGGGTTGCCTCAATTTTCACATCGGTCCAGCGGCTGTCATTCAGGTAATCATCGAGGAACTGAGCCTTCGGGTCATCGGAACCCTTAATGCCCGCTGCAAGTTCAGGGGTGATTTCAATGGCACCGTCAAATTTTCGCGGATTATCATCCAGGCCCCTTTCACGGGGAAGTATCCTGATGGTTCCACGGTAATGCAGCAGCAGGTCAAAAGAGGCCCCCCCGACATGTACAGTGAGGGTTGCGGGACTGTGGTAACAGTTAAAATTATTCAGGGTTGCTCCCCATTCCCAATTGTAGATCCATCTCCATGACCAGTTGCTGACATATTCAGGCAGGTCTTCATTCATGTTCCGTTCATAATATCGATCTTCGGTTTTCTCAGCCAGTGTATCCGGGGAAGTGTCACCCGGGCTGTTTTCCAGGACATTACCCTGCATTACCCGGTCGGTACGGATAAACTTCCACCCCCCCGAATCTTTATCTTTCATTTCTTTTTCATAGTATCCCGTATTGCCGTATTCATTGGTACCCTCCACGCGGAGTGTGCGGTAAAGGCAGTTCTTTCCGTACTTGGTGATACTGATACGGTCAGTTATGGAGGCCAGCCCCCGGCTGGTATCAATTTTTGGCTGGGATGCCCACTCTTCTGCGGGAAGGTGAATCTTTGGATTCTTTACACCGCCCTGGTCCTCGTAGGTACAGGGCATAAAGAGGGCATCCAGGCCTGAAATATCAAAATCATAGAGGCGCGTATACATGTCACCGTATTTATTGATGATAAAATGGGTGGAACCGCTTGAACTGATATTCTCAGCAATGAACCTGCCGCGGTAGGGAAGACCGATTTCATAGCTGTAATCGAGGGGGAGCCACGGGTCATTAAATGAGAAGGTATTTCCCCCCTCGTATAGCATGGTGATGTGGGAACATTTTCCCGCCCCTACATCGTGAAGGTTGCCTACTGGATCAGTCCAGTGTTCATCTTCTTCGATAGAGACTACAGTGAAGTCCCACTTGATGAGATCATCACGCAGCTTCATCCCGGGGCCGCCCCAGAAGGGAAATCCCCATGCCTTCTGCCAGTGAAAATCCTCAATATCCTTATTGGCCTTCCACATGGTATAAATCTGACGGGCTGAATTAAGAGCAATGATGTGTTCATCATCCATGGCAAATTCGATAATGTCACCTTCAAGTTCTGCAGGGAGATTTTCAAGTTTTACCCATGGTCCCTCTTCACCGGTACGCATGGTGTTGGGCCTGACCCATATCTCTCCTTCTATGAGTCGCGCATAATATTTGCTGTTGTGGGACGCCATGTTGCCGCGGAATATAACGTGGTCTCCCTCCAGCACAGGTGTGGGATCCGTTGTATTAATTTCTGCGGGATCTACCATTTCGGGGGAGAGCTGACCTGTTTCTGTGGGATCAATGGTATCACAGCCTGTGATACCTGCGATTAAAAATAGAATAAATAGAAAATAAGATATTTTTTTATGTTTCATCATTGCCTCCGGAATTGTTTCATCATGAGGCAATGATATTACCGTCCGGATAGACTGTCAATAAAATAAATGAACAAACCGGTAATTAATTCATTGGATCATTTTTTACCTTTTACGTATAAAATCAATACTCACGGAAATTTCATCACCGTCATCGAATTTAATAAGATACCCGGATTCAGAAACAGCAGCAATAATTCCCGGGAAATATTGCCCACTGGTCCAGCGGGCCAGCACCGCTGTGCCGACCTTAAGATTTACAGAAGAAGGAATCCTGTCCTTTACGATATAAACTGCGGCGCAGCATTTTTCGTCACCGTCATCAAATTTGATGAACCAGCCGAGTTTACATTTTTTTTCAATTCTGCCGTGAAACCAGGCATTTATTCTCCATCTTGCGAAAACAATATCCCCAGGCCGATACACGGTCTTTGAAGATAAAAAATTCTGGCTGCCCGCCGGGAATACTGGAGCCGTAAATAATAATATCATGACAATGCGGGAAATACCTTTCATATTCTCCTCCGATACATTCAAAAATAATCAGTAGCATAATCCGGAGCCTATGTAAAATATTTTTTCTCTTGCTAAAAATGTTTTAACGATATGAAATTTATTGTTTTTCTAATTGGATGAAAAAATAGAAGAAAAAAGAGAACACAGAAAAGCGTAAATTTTATAATTGGGGTAAATGTAAGGTAGCAAGAAAAAAGTTTTTACCGATACAGCCTTGTTACTTGCCCCTTGCACCTTTATACTTTTTAAAATTGCGTAATCAGCGTGCTCTTCCAAAAACTTCCATAAAAAAATACCGACGTGAGGTGGAATTATTATCATACTTTAAAAAAGGAGATCTTCTTCTTCAGGCGTTCGGTGCGGCCTGTCAGGTCATCGAGGCGTCTCAGAATATCATCGGCACCCATGGCGATATTCTGTGTTGATTCCATTACAGCGGAAATGGAGGAGTTAACATCATCAAGTGCCGCCTTCTGTTCCACTGTGGCATTTTTAATAATTTCCGAGTCATCATAGAATTTTTCCGCCCTCCCCTTCACTTCCCGGTTGAGGCTTTTGTCTTCCTTTGCCAGCCTTCCAACATTGTCTACATAATTTCCCATTTCCATAAGACTCTTGAAGAAGGAGGCAGCGGTTTCACGAGTCAGCTTAAGCTGTTCCATTGCCTGGTGAATTTCTTCATTATGTTTTATCAGCTGTCCCTCGATGCCCCTTGTGTTTTCCCCCGTGGTGACCGAGAGCTTTCCGATTTCATCGGCAACAACGGCAAATCCCCGTCCCGCCTCTCCAGACCTTGCAGCCTCAATGGCAGCATTAAGGGAAAGCAGTCTCACCTTATCCGCAATATCATCAATCATTGAAAGGGATTCTACTGCAGTATCGGAGCTGGAAACCGCCGCAGTCATCCTTTCCAGCGAGCCCTCGATACTGCCGGTAATTTCTTCGATGTAGCTGTTCAGCTTATCCTTCAGCTTCATTGCCCCGGACATGGTCTCCTCAGTTGCGGTTACCATTTCAAAAAGTTTTTCAGTATCCCTGTTCAGCTCTGAGGTTGACTGCACCTGCATCTCCGCAAGGTGATGAATCCTTGAACTCTCTGCGGCAATTTCTTCCGCCGTTGAGGAAATGGTTTCCACTGAACCCGCCTGGGCATGAGTCTCATCGGAGAACCCGGAGACAGTTGAGGCGATATTCATTATATCTTCACTAAGATTGTTTATGGCAACCGTTACATCTTCAATTATTTCCCTCAAATTTGCCTGAAGTCCACGGATGGAGCTGACCATAATACCAATCTCGTCACGCCTTTCCGGTTCCAGCTCAAGGAGAAGGTTTCCCCTCATTATGGCAAGGGAGGTGGAAGTTGTATCCTGCAGCTGTCCCACAATTTTATTTAAGAAAGAAGCGACACAAAAATATATAATACCGGTACCGACGGGGGCAAGGATAAGAATCCGCACTACAACCTCAACGGAAGACATGCTGTTAAACTGAATCAGTGAGTATACGGAAAATACCACCATGCTGCCGACACAGACGACAGGAATCAGGACGATAATAAGCACCCTGTTTTTCAATCCGAATTCTGCCCTGTCTCTGACGGGCACAACCGCGGCCCAGACTTCCATATCCTGAATCAACTGAGTTGTAAAGGGAAGAGAGCATAACCAGATTGAAAAAAATCCCATAACCTGTGCGAGAATTATTCTCTGGAAATCATCGCAGACCGTTATTACCGCCGCGAAGGGGGTCACCATGCTATGAACAAGGACCAGTGCGAATGAAGTTACCCTCATAAAGGAGAGGTGCCTTCGCATGTCAGATAAATTATCCGATTTTACACAACCGGAAGAAATCGTTTCTCCGATTATATCAACGGGTTTTTTTATAAGCAAAATACCAGTACCGCAAATCAGTGCCATTGATGCATAGAGTAGAGGATTGACGCCTATCTCCAAAAGTATTGAATAATCTGCAATCCCGAGGAACCCCAGGAGAAAAAACCATAGAAAAAGTGGTACCGCTACGGATGCCAGGAGCAGCAGTGTAATTTTCCCTAAAAATCTCCCCGGGGAAACATTTTGGATGTTGGGGCTATACGAATTCATTTGAATATATCGCAGGATACAATTCGATCGATTCAAATAACCTCATATATATGAAGTAGTGTCAAGACAATAGAGGCGTTAACCGGAGCTTCCAGACTATAATATTACACTCAGCGAAGTAATTCAGCCTGATCTTCGCTGCGGATATATAACAGGAGCAAGTGTCAAGGCACAAGTAACAAGTAGCCAGGCCACAGAGACACGGAAACCATCAAAAAAGCCCTGTCCCTGGTTCCACAGAGCTGACATCACCGTTGATGCATGGCCGGTCATTGTCACCACAGTAATAGTCGAAGCGAATTCCCCCTTTCCGTTCTTTCGTATTTATATAACTCTTATTATCAAGAAAGAGGGGCCCCTTGAAGGCAAAATCAACTCTCTGGGGCTTATCATCAGGAAGCGCGGGCAGATGTGCCATGGAATTTGCGCATGCCCACATGGCATGTGCCACATCACGTTTCAGGCCGAAAAGGGGTGCCAGGAGCTTCGACATATGAATGGGATTATAGTCCCCGGTGATACCTGCATACTTTTTTCCGATGCCGCGGGGAATATAAAGGTCTTTGAAATGCTCCGCATCGGGAACCGGCTTAATTAAATCAGCGTTGGGGGATTCATCAAAATCCTTACCGTATTTTCCCTGCTTGAGCCAGGTAGTAATGGATTCCCAGACCTTTTCACCGTCCACGGTGAGCACAATGGTAAAATCAAACTCTACGCCCTGCTTAACAATTCTTTTATCGGTTAACCGGACATCCATATCGAATACCTCATCGGCCTTTATCCCTCTGTGCCGGATAATATGGTTTCTGAGGTGAAGGGCCCCCACCAGAGCAATGGGAAATTTTTTATGAGTCAGAATACTCATGTAAACCGGTGAGGCAATCACATGGGGGTAGAGTATCGGCATGTACCCGTCATCCTTCAGTTCACATGTTTCGATATATTTCTTCAGAAGTGATCGATCTATTTTTATCGATTTCATGGATGCGGATATTTCAGGGAGAGATTCTCCCGGCATTAATCCCCTTCGCCTCAGAAAAATCGTTCGTGCATAGCTTGCCAGGATTGATGGTTTTTTATCGTATTTTAAAATAATTGCATCCGCCATGATTGCCCCTCTTCCGCTATTAATTTTTATGATACCTGCCTATGAATTCTACAATTTCGCTGACTGATTTTTCTCTGTATTGCGGCATACTTAAAATCTCATTATGCCCCGCCCCTTCCCAGAGGACCAGTTTCTTCTCAGAAGAAGCCGAAACCCTGTAGAGCTTTTTACCCATGCAGGATGGTATGGTGGCATCCTTTTCACCGTGAATAATCAGCAGGGGTTTCTTAAAATATTTTACCGGGGTGATATTGTCCAGCTTTAAAACTTCCTTTCCAATCTTAATTCGGACAAAGGGCCTCATCACTAATGAAAGTTTCTCTTTTCTGGTAAAGGAAAGCATTTCTTCGGCATTTGTAAAGGTCGAAACCAGGATGAGGCCTGCCGCATCCGTTTCTTTAATGCTGTTTGCAGCGACAAATCCCCCGAGGGAAAAACCGAAGAGGTATACCGGTTTGTTTTCCAGGTTCTGGTGTTTGGTAAAGTAACTGATTGAACTCCTGGCATCCTCAAGGATTCCTTCGATAGTGGGGACTCCCCTGTTTTTACCGTAACCGCGGTAGTTCACTACGAAAACGTTAGACGGCACCCTTGTTCTTAAGGCTTCATAGAAGGGCAATCCGTATGCAAAGATGGAACCATTCCCCTGGAAACATATCAGGTTAACCTTCGCCCTTTTATTTTTCAGGTACAGCGCCTCAAGCTGCAGATTGTCACGGGTCTTAATATGTACGATATTATTCCGGTATTGTGAAGGAAGTTTATATCCACGCGGGGGAAAAAAGAGATTCTGTTCATGGTACTCGTAGGAACAGGACAGAAAGATTACGATAAAAATAAACAAAATAATATTTTTCATTAACTTCATAATCCCCTTTTTCTTGGAACAATCATTTTTTAAAGAATAAACATTTATTCCCAGACGTCAATAGTTATTATCTATACGAGGGATCTTATTCTGGACAAAAGAACGGCTGGCTTTTTTCATTTTGGAATTTAGATATTACCAATTTTTCATTTTTTTAAAAAAAAATTGAAATAATTAAAGACACATAATTTTATTCCCTTTATTATTTTAAGCATTGCATCTTATGAACAATTGAAGGATACACCATGTATATACAGATATATGATTTACCGATTTTCGCAACCGCAGGTATCGCCCTGCTCATGGCCTTTAACTTCCTTTTCAAGACTCCCAATTTCAGAAGCCAGGTACTGGGACTCCTTTTTCTCTGCGGGGGACACCTCCAGTTTATCCTTTACCTGGTCCATTCAGGGAATATAATTCACTTCCCCCATTTCTTTTTCTTTGAAATTCCTGCATTCTTTATGATCGGTGCTTTACAGTACTTCTTTGTCCTTTCCCTGATCGAAGATAAGCATACATGGAGACGGAGGGATATCCTGCATTTCATTCCAGCGATACTTTCCCTGGTCTATATCGCTCCCCTTGTCATGCTGGAAAAAGAAGCCAAAGTTTTAAAAATCCGAAAAATTTTTTCCGACTCCCCTGACAGGATTGATCATATACTGCCTGCACTGGCAATTCTAAATATAATTATATATCTCGTGATAATCATCGTCAGGTTTTACCCTTCCTTCAGGCAGCACAACAGAAATCAGAAAAGACTTCTCTGGTTTCTTCTATTTTTCATTTTATTGATAGTCTCACTCTCAATTGCAGGGCTCTCCATAATTGCGACTAATTTTTCTTCTATGAAATTCATTTCATTTTTTATAAGTATATTCATTATAGCCCAGTTCATATTCACTCAGCGATATCCCTACCTGGTCCAATATACCACAATTCCTCAACAGAAAAAGGAATACAGCAAATCCCACCTGGAAACCCTTGATATTTCCTCCCTGCAGGAGCAGTTGAGGTATCTGATGGAAGAGGAAAAATTCTTCTGTGATGAAGACCTTAGCCTGTCGCGATTGAGCCAGGCCCTGGAGATAACCCCTCACCAGCTTTCGCAGTTTCTTAATGAACACCACCAGAAAAACTTCAATACCTATATCAACAGCTACCGTATTGAAGAAGCCAAAAATATACTCCTGGAGGAACCAACCCGGAATGCCCTCTCTATTGCATTCGCCACGGGCTTCAACTCCTACTCTGCTTTTTTCAATGCCTTTAAAAAGCAGGAAAACATATCCCCAGCGGAATACCGAAAAAATATTTTAAATCAATAATTTAATAACGACATTACTCCCTGAATCCATAAAAATTACATTGCTCGTATTTATGAAGGCGACATTGCCAATGTCGCCTTCATAAATACAACTTTCTGATTCATAAATCTACATGTTGCAATCCCTTCTACATTTATGATCCTGTAAGACCCTTCCCTCTTTTTTTGATATGTTCTGATCGTCTGATCGAATCCGTATCGCCTTTCTCATGGAACGCACTCCGAAAGACATAACGGTAACAGCAGCCAGACATATTTACAGAACCAGAGGTTTAATTATGCGAAAGTGGATACAGTTCAACCTGGATCACCCTAAAACAGTTTTGATTTTTCTAATTACGGTTACATTGATTTCCCTAATCGGCCTTCAGCGCGTTTACATGGACAGTAGTACCGAAGCGATGATGCCGAAGGAGTCAGCGGCCTACCAGTTAAATGAACGCGCGAAGGAAATCTTCGGAGATAATAAAACATTTACAATTACCGCCATTGAGGCGGCAAAGGGAGAAAAACTCTTTTCAAAAAAAGTCTTTCACCACCTTAACCTCATGGTGGAAGAAATGGAGGAGTATAAAGATTTTAATGCCTCCATAGAAGAAAAACGTCTCCGGGCCATTATGGCCGCTGCACAGATAACAGAAATTCTTCCAACAACTGTTGAAGCAGCCATTTATAACAACAGTAAAGAGAAGGAAAATATAAATATTTCTTCTTCCGAAACGGATCTGGATAAGAAAATATTCAATGATGAAAAAACTCCATATAAGCCTGCTAAAAATGCTGCTATTGATAAACTCGAAAGTGAACTTGATTCTGAAATCCTGAATAAAAAAACTACAGTAAAAAAAACCATAACGTCTGCAAAGGTAATGAAACAGGATATCTGGGACCTGAACAGCAAGGTAAAAACAGATTACCATGTCACTGCAACCATTGATGAAAAGAAATTTAATTTTTCCGGTTACAGGCCTGTCAGTATTGCAAAATTGAAAACTGTTCTGGATCCCGTTGCACAGCGGCAGCTTGATACAATTATGCTGGCAGAAAAAATTGATATTCCAGAAAACCGCCCGCTTTCAAAAAAAGAATTTTCCACGATACTTAAAAAATGGTTCTCCCTCTCGCAATACAAGTCAATGGAAATCATTAAAACCTTTCTCAATCCTGTTTCCGGGGAGGATTTTGTCGGAACTGTTGACGAGTTAAAGCAGAAGAAATTCATCGAAAAGGATGGGGTGGGGAAGTTTAAACTTCCTTCAAATAAAAAAGAATTTGCAGAGTATAAAAGAACAATCCTCCGAAATCCCGCATACAAAAGCCTTCTCTTTTCCCTGAACGAAAAAAATAAAATCCATGCCCTCGGCATGACAATGCTCCTTCGTCCGGTTCCGGAACATGACGAAATCTTTGACTTCCTCTACAGTACTATAACCAAGTACAATCATTCCCCGGTGACTCTCACTCCTATGGGTGTGCTGGTGGAACAAAAACTGATGAAGGATTCAATGGCAAGGGACCTGAAATATTTCATACCCTTTGTAATCCTTGTCATCATAATTTCTTTCTACCTTCATTTCAGATCGATCCGGGGTATCATTCTACCCACGGCGACGGTTCTGATGGCTACCCTCTGGACTTTTGGTGTCATGGGTTTTATCGGGATTCCCATAACGATAGTAGTAAATATGCTTACTCCGCTGCTAATAGCCGTTGGAAGTTCCTACTCGATACATATTTACAGCCAGTATCTTCATGATCAGGCAATGATCCGCAGCATGGATAAAAAGGAAGGACTTTTTCTTTCGATGAAAAATATTTCACTAACTGTTCTTCTGGCGGCATTTACCACCTTCATCGGATTTCTGACTTTGACTTCCAACCAGATGACTACCCTGAGGGATTTTGGAATATTTGCCGCATTGGGAACCCTATTTGCAATGGCAATTTCCATCATGCTGATTCCATCCGCTCTGATTTTAATGAAACTTATTCCCATTAAAAAATGCAACAGTGGAACTGATACATGGCAGGCCAACAGGGCAATTCTCCGACTCATTAATACATTCAGCTCACTTTCGCTTAACCATGCCGGGAAGGTATTATTTTGTTCAGTCATCCTGATTGGATTGTTTGCCTTCGGTATTTCAAAAATTGAAATAGAAACAGCCCCGATACGTATGTTTAAAAAACAGTCATACCTGTACCAGTCTGATCTTAAAATGGGCAATCTTTTTGACGGGGCACTTACTACCAACCTTGTAATTGATTCCGGGAAAAAAAACGGAGTGAAGGACCCTGAATTTCTTTGTTCAATCGATGATCTCAGAAACTGGATAACCTCACCCCAGAATAGAAAAGATTACCACATGCTGCACACCACATCATTTTCTGATGTAATAAAGAGAATGCATATGGCCATAAATAACGATGACCCGGAATTCTACGGGATACCTGAGAAGCAATCAATTATTACCGATTATCTCGAAATCTACTCCGGGGAAGACCGCAATTCAGACGGACGCTTCGACACCCTGGAGCAGTATGTGGACAGGGATTTGAGATATGTGAACGTTTTGATCCGAATGGGATCAATAAATGATAAAATTATCTCAACAAGGATAATGAAAAAAGGTCAGGAACATATTAAAAACCATATGGCGGGGCACTCTTCTTTCAAAAATTACAGGATAATTCAAACAGGGGCAGCCAGCAACCTTATTACCCTTGCTGAGCTGGTCGTGCGGGGACAGATTATCAGTATCCTTCTCACGCTTATTATCGTGGCGGTCCTGATATTTATTCTTTTCCTAAACTTCAAGGCAGGCCTCCTGGCACTGATCCCTATTTCGGTCAGTATCATCATAACCTACGGCTTCATGGGATTTTTCGATATCCCCCTGGATATGCCCAAGGCTATTCTTGCCGCCGTTGCACTTGGCATCGGAGTTGATGACACAATACATATGCTGAAAACCCTCAAGTTTCACCTGAAGGCAGGGCTTTCCATTGAGGAGTCTATAAAGGCGACACACCGGGAAGCGGGAATGGCCATCGTCTATACTTCCCTCTCGCTGGTACTCGGTTTTTCGGTTCTGCTCCTTTCAGATTTTGTACCGGGGCAATTTCTGGGAGCCATGATTGTTCTTACCATGATTTCCACAACCATCGCGGCGCTGGTACTTCTTCCCGCTTCGATAATATTCTTTAAAATAGATTTATCAAGACAAAACCGGTTCAGGATCTTCCGCCGCCTTAATTTTAAAAGACTCTCTAACTAAACAATTTACATAAGGAGAAAAAACATGAAAAAAAGAATTATACTCGCAGCATTGACAATAAGCTTTACGGGAACACTCCCCGTCTATTCTCTCACGGGAAAAGATATCATGAAAAAAAATGAAAACCTTACAGAGGCTTCATCCAGCAGACAGTCAGGCATACTGCTCATTTTAAAGGGAAGTTTCAAAGAAAAAAAAGAATATTCAGCCGTCAGTAAAAAATACGGCAAAAAGACCCGCAGCAGAATGTATTTCACCTACCCTTCCCGTATCGGATTCCTTTTCTGGGACCGGCCGGGAGCAGACAGCAGCCAGTGGCTGAAACTCTCCAGTGGACGTGTCAGAAAGGTTTCCAGTGCAGACAGGGGAAAACCATGGATGAACTCCCACTTCTATAATGAAGATATCGGCAATCAGGATATTGATGACTTCACCTACAGGCTCCTCGGAGAAACGACAATCAATGGCCGGGGATGCTACCGGATAAAGTCTGTTAAGATAAGGGGAACCAGGGTCTATGACAGGGCAACCATATATGTAGAAAAAAACAGTTACCTCATACAGAGAGTAGAATACTTCGAGAGGGGACGCCTCAGCAAGACTCTTTCACTTCAGAAGTACCAGAAAATCCAGGGAATATGGACCCCGAGAAAATCTGTCATGACCCGCAGTGACGGCAGGGGCAAAAGCATAATGTATGTGCGCAGCGTTCAGTATAATGTACCCGTTTCTGACAGTTCCCTGAAGCTGGCGGGTTTCTAGCAATTATTAAACTTCCTCTCCATCTCACCGGTAAAATCAGGATACCGGTGAGATGGCGGAAAAAATAAAACATTGTCTATGAAACTTCTTACTGGAGAATAAAAATGTTTAAAAATTTATTTGTACCTGCGGTGATATTATTATCTTTTACTCTTGCCGTACCGGAAATATTATTTTCACAGACTGAAGAGGATCTCGATAAAATGATTTCTTCAGACAACAGTATTGTTACCACGAAAGTAACTTCCCCCGAATCAAAAAAAACTAATTGGGAGCTATACGGTTTTCTGGAAAACAGCAACCATGTTTCTGCGCCCGGAACCTCTGCCCTTGAAGATTATAAAATTATCAAAGCCGAGGCGCGCGGGCAGCTCAATGTCAAATATTCTACAGGTATATTTTTCAGCAAAGGAACCTTTGATCTCTATCTCTATCCTGAAACTGCGGCATCAGGGGATGAAAGCAATTCCCTTGATACATATCACCAGTGGGGGCGCATCGAAGCACAGGAACTCTACATCGGTTTTGGAAAAAATGTCCGGTTTAAATTCGGCAAACAGCTTTTCTCATGGGGTACCGCTGATGTATTTAACGTGACCAACTATCTTGACCAGCCAGATCTCAGGGAATTCATTACTAAGGACAAGGATGATAAAAACCGCGGCGTGCTTGCCCTCTCCATAAAATATCTTTTCGGTGATTTTGCCATTGAAGGCGTTATACTGCCCATCCATAGCCCTGCCCTGTCACCTGCAGAATTCTGGAAATTTTCACCCGCTGTAAATGGTTTTGATACGACTGTGCATGATCCAGAAGCAGTTGATGCATCAATTAAAAATATTGCCGCGGCTCTTCGCGCCGGGGGAACCGTTGGATTCCTTGATTTTAACTTAAGTTATTTTACAGGGTACAATCACGATATCATCTACACCAGCGGTATAACCGGCAGCACCTACGCCGAAAGAAGAATTGAACTTACTCCCTATTTTGATCGCCGCCATACCCTGGGGCTGGATCTTGCGGCAAGTATCGATAAACTTTCCCTTCGTGCCGAAACAGCCTTCACCTTTAACATACCCGCTGTCTACAAACAGGACAATACGGCTCTGAGCCAGATAAAGCAGTACTGGTCTATTGGGGCAAACCAGGCAAAGGATATTGACACCATAATGACTGAAATTGCCGGTTCGGGAACCGTATTCCCTATGGGGATTGAAAAGGAAAAGTATATTAACTATCTGATAGGGGCCGACTACAACCTCTGGGGCAACAACGGCCTTATACTGGTGGAATGGATACAGGGATTCTATCTTTCCAACGGAGACAGTTATACTGATCCGCTTTTTGATTCCATTCTGCTTGTAAGGGTGGAGGATAAATTTCTGAATGAACAACTTGCCGCGGAGGCGGGAACCATGATCCGCCCGGTACAAAGGAAGCCCGGAGCTGCAATTTTCTATGAAGTGAAGTGGGATTTCAAAAACGGCTTTTCCCTTTCCCAGGGTGGATACTTCTTTATCGGTAACGATGACGACCTCTTTGAATTGGTACAGGGGAAGGACATGCTTTATTTTTCTGCAAGATATTCCTTTTAATTAAGGAACCTCTATATCTAACTCAATTCTTTAAGCCCTTTCATCGTGAGATGAAAGGGCTTTTTTTTATTAAGATGACTTGAAACCGAATTTTTAAAAGAAAGAAGCCCCCTCCCGGGGCCTTATCAAGAATACTCGTCTGTTTTTTATAGAGAGTTATAACTTGATAAGGAAGATACTGCAATCAGCCAAGACGATTCTCCATCCACTCAACAATATCACCATATACCTCTTCACGGTTGATTTCATTAAGCATTTCATGTCTTCCCTCAGGATAGAGTTTCATTGTCACATCCTGCAATCCCGCTGACTTATAGCTGTCGTGGACACGTTTTACTTCCTTTCCATCCTTTCCCCCTACCGGGTCACAGCCTCCTGAGAACAGATAGACAGGCAGCTTCTCCGGAGTATCAGCATAGGCCTTCTTTTTACCAATCCTGATGAGCCCCGTGATCATTTCATGTAAATATTCAGGTGTAATGGTATAACCGCAAAAAATATCATCCATGTACTTCTTAACCTCGACTTCATCCCTGCTGAGAAAATCCATGTCAGTTTTTGGATTCTCTATATCATCATTCAGGGTTCCATAAAGAAGCTTGTGGAGAAAGGGACTCCTCGATTTTCTTCCTTTGAAAATCATAAAAAGGCTCGAAAGAATCTTTGCTGTATACTGCAGCATGACCCTGCCCCCTCCGGTACCTGAAAGAATGGCTCCATTCAGGCCATCACCATGCTTTGATATGTAATCACGCACCAGCATCGATCCCATGCTGTGCCCGAATATAAATACCGGTTTACCTGGATAATCATTTTTAATGTCCCCTGTAATTTTTAGAAGATCCTGAATAGCAAGGTCCCAGCCATTTTTTTCATCTGAAAAATAGGAAAGGTTTTCCTCTGAACCTGCAGTCTTTCCATGGCCGCGGATATCACTTGCATAAACCGCAATTCCCTTTTCTGCTAAAAACTCTGCAAATCGTCGATACCGGTCGGCATATTCCACCGATCCATGTACCAGGTGCAGTACCGTCTTTACTTCCTTTTCAGGAAGCCACTTTGCAACCTGGATTTCCATTCCGTCAGTTGATTGAAAAGAATAGTTCTCTGTTTTCATTACATATCTCCTCTAACGACTTTATAGGGCATAATATAAAAAAATTGTTTGCCGGGCAAACAATTTTTTTATATATTTGCCATATTACTGAAAAAAAGTACATTTGATATGATATAAAATCAGGCATATAAAGAAAAGAGTTGCAACAAATCTGCGCAGATTAAAAATAACAAAGATTAATTTAATAATCGCAAAACCTTTTCAGGCCAGGTCAATTGCTGCTTAAATCTTATTAACTTGATACTTTTTTCTCTCTGTGGTAATCAAGCTCCAATCCGTGAAGATCTGTAAAAACCTGCGGCTTCTATTTCCTTGAATCACCTGCGGGAATCTATAAAGAAAACAAAACTATGAAAAATTATGAATTCAACAACGTCCTGGAAAAACACCAGGAAATCCTCGAAGTTCTGATTAAATCGTATAATGAATACGCACACCTCCATACCAGGCAGTTACCCTACGGTACCGAGGAAACCTTCTCTCTTGCGCAGATACAGGTAATCGAAGCAATCATGCGCGGAAGGGACAATAACATGAAAGACCTTGCAAAAGATTTAGGCATCACCAAGGGATCCTTGACTAAAAATATCAAAAAACTCGAGATCCGAGGCCTGGTCAAAAGATTCAAGCAGCCTGAAAATAAAAAAGAGGTATATGTGGAAGTCACCCCTCGCGGAGTAGAACTCTACAACCAGTACCTGAAATTTATCTTTAAAAATCTCTTTCAAAAAATTTATGAAAAATTCGATGAAACGACCCCCGAAGAGATGAACCGCCTCCGTGAGACCTTTCAAATCGCAAACCGGTTCCTGGAAGAGATGAATCAAAGCTGAGCAAACTTCTCATTTATTACTGGACAAACAATTTTAAGATTTTTTCATTGATCCGATAGAATCATATAGTAGACTGAATGAAAGGGTATTTCCATGAAAAAAAAACCTGTACAGGTTACCATACATGAACTGGAAGATATTATAGAAAAATATCTCGATGGAGGCTCCGGCCTGAACTATGCTCTAAAGATACTGGGACATCCCGGGGTCGGTAAATCTGCCATTGTAAAGGAAGTCTCCAGGCGAAGAAATTACCACTTTATCGATACAAGGCTTGCATTTAAAGAAAACATTGACCTTGGGGGCTATCCCGTCCCGGACCACGATGCCCGCCGAATGATCTACTACAGGCCGCATTTTATTCCACCTGAAGAAATTCCCGACAAAAGGGATGGAATCCTATGGTTTCTTGATGAAGCAAACCGGGCCCATCCCACGGTTATCCAGACCCTCTTTCAGATTATAACGGAGGGCACATGCGGAGAACACCAGCTTCCCCCTGATACTGCCATTATTCTGGCGGGAAACCTGGGAGAGGAAGACAGCACAACCATTACCGAATTTGACGATTCTGCACTTGACGGGCGCCTCGCCATTTTTCATCTGAAACCCTCAGCAGAAGACTGGCTTCACTGGGCAACCAGGGAACATATTCACCCTGCCATTATTCAGTATATAACCCTTTATCCGGAAAAACTCTGGAATGAAGAACATGTTAATCCGAATCCCAGGGGCTGGCACCAGATATCAGAGGCAATTCAAAAGTCCTTCAGCATTCAATCGGAAAATGAACTGAAGGAACACCTTGTACAAAACCGCGGAGGCTCACTGGAGAAAATGATTCTCTCACTGGCAGGAAACATTGCAGGACATGATTTTGTAATGCAGGTAACGGCACCGAGGGAAATAACGACAGAGGACATTCTGCGGGGAAATAAATCAGGACTGAATTCAATGGAGAAGGGATCAATCCCGGCGGAGGACCTCCTCTGGTCCATGTATGGTGCAGTCAGTTATATGAAGAAAAAACGTGCTGCCTCAGGAATAAAACCGGCAGATGAAGAAATCAGGGAACTGCTGAATGTACTGCATTTTATCGCCCTTTCAAGGGCCGATATGCGGGTTTCCTTCTTTCATCACCTGGTAAAAGAGTGCGGCCTTCTCTCCACTATTCCCGCTGCAATCAGATTGAGCAGTGATGAACCGTTAAAAAATTTTTTGAAATCAATTTATGACGAACTGATAACAACCTGAAAGAACTTTTCTATTTTTCCGGTTTGAATCCCTGCTCAAGGAGCATTGCTTCTATTCTGTCAAGTGACTTGTCTTTCTTGAGGAGTTTCCCGTTAACGACTACTGCAGGTACTTCCTTTACTCCGTAATAATTTTTCATTAACTGGATGATACTGTTATTTTTCAAAGCGGGCAAAGAAAATATCCAGATTTTGCTGCCGTAGCTGCTGTGCAGCCGCGCCAGGACTGTCCTGTATGCGATACACTCATTACAATCTGGGGGATAGAAAAAGAGAATATAGGGAACCCGCTTGCCGCGATTACGGCTGATGAGATCAGACCATGCATTGGCAGTCAGCAGGATCCATTCTCTGCTGACCCGTTTAAAAGTAACCTGATTCCTGTCAGAATTTGCCAGTTTTGAAATGTATGTACCTGTATTATAAATGGTATCTGAAGCGTTCTGCAGATACTGCTCTATCTCTTTTCTGCCTTTAACATTTTTCCTGTAAATATTTTTCATGGATAGGATAAACCGCGCCTCATCAATACTGCTCCTCAGCCGGCTTAAGTCATTATTTATGCCTTCCATTTTTCTTTCATAAATTACCTGACTGAAAAAAACGGAAAAAAACATTATGGCGAAGGTAACCGCCAATGCCTTGTAGATCAAATTCTTTTTTTGTGCATCCATTAGCGCCACCTGACACTGTATTTGGTTGTCTGCAGTACCAGCGCAGAGGCCCAGAAAAATATCATTACAGGATTATAGATAAATGGTGTTAAACCAAGATAAAAAACATATCGCATTGATAAACGCTCCCTGCTTTCACGAAAACCAAACCCGTTAACAAGAATAAAAGTTCCAAGTACAGCAACAAACAGGAGCAGATGATGCAATGAAAGAAGTACGGGATTATTTGCAACACTGTCAACCAGCTGTGAAAATTCCGGGTATTGCCCCGTTATAAAGATCCAGTACAACTGCGTACCCTGCTGAGCGAGAAAAATTGACGTCATGTAGAGAAGATAAACTATTATGAAGGCAACCATGGCAATCATGAGTGTAGCCGTTGGATAGATAAACATGCTGAACATTCCATATTTAGGATCCATGAACATATCCCTGTGCATCCAGAAGTTTATCAGTGTTCCCCTGTTCCATCGCATTCTCTGCCAGAAGAGATCCTTCCAGGTTGGCATAACGGAAGTAAAGACCTTTGCTTTTCTCGACCCCCGGATTCGATAACCGGCCTTACGTATCCTGAATGTAATTTCCATATCCTCAGTAGGAGTCATATCCGCCGGTAAAAATCCTCCGATTTCCTCCATGATATGTTTTTTATACATACTCAGGGGGCCACGCGTGATGTAGACCGCATCCATGGCATCAAAGGCCATCAGGATAAAGTTGGAATATATGTATTCAATGTGCTGAAACCATTCTACAATTTTTTTCGGCTTTCTAACTACAAGTTTTGATGTTACAGCCCCTACTTCAGGATCGCTAAAGTCTTCAGCAACATGATTTAATGCCTCTGCATCGGGGTATGAATCGGCATCAACACAGCCGACATAGTCATATCGTGCGAGTTTAATCCCCTGGTTCAGGCTCTCGCTTTTCCCCTGGGAGAGGTTTTTATCCTTCATGTAGAGCCTGATAAAGTCATATTTCCGGGTATATTCCTCAACAATCTTAAAACTGTTATCAGTTGAGTTATCATCTATTACCAGAACTTCCATGGAACCATGATAGGCTTCCCCCATTGCGAGGAGGGATTCGAGAGTATGGGCAATGGTTTCACCCTCATTCCACATTGGAACAATGATGGACATACCAGGGTATGAGATTTTCTCCTCTTTGTAATGTTTTTTCTGTTCCCTGTAGGCCAGGATATAAACGAGAGAACAGAAAATTACCACAAATGTGGAAAATAAAAAAAAGTAGTCAAAGGCCATTATTTATCACCCGCTGACAGTCTAGAGTTATAACTGCTGCTGTTTAAAAAATACGTTATTTATGTTAATATGAAGAAACTATTCTATTTATTCTAATCATGCTAATAAAATATGAGGGTACGATACTGTAAACTGTTTTTTTTACATTTTACCTATCATAAATATCAGTATAATCAACTGAAAAAGAAAATTTCCAATTGATTTTTAGAATAATACCCCATAGAAACAGTATATTTCCAATTATTGAAAAAAATACTAGCAATTTATATATTTTTATATAGAATTTTTCTATAAATAGTTGACCGATAACGCTGTTATTTTTTATAATTTTTTAAATATACAAGAGGCAGTGTTCTGGATATGAATAAAATTAAATACTCCAATAAAGAAATAATAGAAATACGGGGTGCCTTCCTCATCATTATTTTACTGGTTGGAGTAGATTTTATAGCCTCCACTTTCCAGTTTCTTGCTGGTATTCAATTCAAGGTCATACTGGGATCATTTCTCCCATATATATTTTGTGCGTTTCTTGCCTATCTTGTTTACAAACGTAAAAAAAACAGGCAAAAAACAGTTATCCTTGAGTGGGTCATCGCAGCACTCACCAACAGTCTCATTATTTACGCAAAATACAACTATGCCCTGAATATCGACTGGCGCTATGCCGCGGAATCTCTTCATATGTATGGGATTGCCATGGTGTTACTTGTAATGCTCCAGTACTTCTACAACAAAAAACTATATATCTTCTTTATGCTGGTACATATTATAAACTGGCTTCTGTTTCTTTATCTCGCAAAAACCATTGGAGGCCTTGAACTCCCATTCCAGAGCATGGTCAACGGCCAGGCCCTGCATACTATTATCCTGTCGCGCCAGCTCTACATGATTTTGATGCTGGCCATAATTGCATACATCGCCTACAGAAATATCAGTGACATCGATAATTTTGACAAACTCGCCAACAAGCAGCATAAACGCATCGAAGAACAGGCTGAAAAACAGCTTGAGATGGCCCTGGTCATCAAGGCAAAGATGAAGGACCTCTTCGAAAAACTGAACTTCCAGAATGAAGAGGTTAAAAAATTCAACAACAGCCTCCAGAGTCAGGCTGCCTCATTTGAAGAATTCTCCGCAACAATCGAAGAAATCTCCACTTCATCAGAAAACATCGCACAGGTTTCGGAAGAACAGGTGGGGGCCAACCAGGAAATGCAGTATACCATAACCCAGTTTTTCGAAATCAAGGACCAGACAAAAAACAAACTGAACCTGTCCCTCGACAGTATGGACAATGTCGTAAAAAAAACCAATATCAGTACTGAAATTCTGGAACGCGTGGAGGATACCATACTTGCAATAAAAACCCAGAGTGACAAAATCCGTGAAACTATTTCTATCATTGTAGACATCGCAGAACAGATCAACCTCCTCTCCCTCAATGCCAGTATTGAGGCGGCCCGTGCGGGAGAACACGGTAAAGGTTTTGCCGTTGTTGCCGATGAAGTAGGAAAACTTGCAAACCTGACCGGCGACAGTATAAAGGGTATCGAAGAGGTACTCAAACAGAGTGAAGAAAAAACCACCGCAGGGGTTAACATTATCAAGCAGGCTTCTGATAACATCAAGGAGATGATTGACCAGATGCTGGCAAGCTCTAAAGAAATCGATGAACTGAGGGACAATATCTACATCGAAGAAAAATTCCTGAAGGGAATCGAAAAGCAGATGGATCAGAACAATCATCTCTCCAAGCAGACCCAGTCCGGAACGGAAGAACAGAAGCATGCATTGGAAACTACCGCAACATCCCTCGACAGTCTAAACGAAGAGGTCTCGCAGATGGCGGAGGGTATTATGAGAATTTCAGAAACCTCTCAAAAGATACATGATGATGCCAGGGATGTGCTTACCATGGCGGAAGATGCCTTCGGAGACAAAAAAAGTACTGACAGCTGAATCCAATGAATAAAAAATGGGAGCAGGTTCTGAAGCTTCTCTGGGAACGGAGCCGTTTTACCTCTTACTTCTACCAGTCCGTTCAGATCAGTAAAAACGACAACTTCCCGACTATTGCACTGACGGCTGTCTCTTCGCGGCTGGTACTCTACTATAATTCTGCATTTATTGAAAATATTTATTTTGAACATCTTATGGGCCTGATGGTTCACGAAATGTTTCATATCCTTCTGAATCACAGTCACCGGGAAATCTCCGGTGAAGATGTCTTCCTGCAGAACCTTGCACAGGATATGACCATCAACAGCTACCTTGATAAAAATGATGAATACTTCTTTTCCCACCAGGGGGATTACATGTGGGATGTACCGGTACTGCAGCTTCCGCCTGGACTCCCGATGATTCCTCGAAAATTTTATCGAGAGACAGAAAACATGGACCCGAGATGGGAAGAGGTATACCGTTGGCTGAAACTGCATAATGATCCGGATACTCACAAATTCACCGGCGAGGAATCGGGATTTACCGATGAGACTTCCCCCTCTTCCGGGCTGCCGCTGGATGGTGAACCGGGGGAAACACCCCTGGAAGAGGAGAATAAACTTCCCCCCCGTGAAAAAAATGATAACTGGCAGGGGATGACATTCAAAAACAGCGAAGGGGATGATCTGCCCACGGGCTCTCACCTTTTCCGGAACAGCGACCTCAAGTCTCTCATCGAAAGCAAGAAAAAACAGGCTGTTGCCCTCGCCCAAAGAGACTCAATCTGCAAAGAAGAGAGAATGTTTAGTGACATCAGGGGAATAATAGAAAGGGTCGAGGAAGTTGATACCACATCGTGGCGCCGGGAAATAAAAAGTATTGTTGATTACTCTTCACAGTCCGATGAATTCATCTATACATACAGCAGGTTCAACCGCCGTTTTTTTGCCGGGGGTCTATATGCACCGGGAAGGGTTTTCAGGCACATGGATCACCTCACCGTGGCGGTTGATGTTTCCGCATCAATGGTCACTTCCCCACGCGACCTCGAAGCCGCCTTCGGTGTCATCGAAGCCCTCATGGGAAAATATATCATTCACCTTCTCTGCATCGATGAGGAACTTTTTATCCCCGAAAAAAGGGATGAAAAGTTTGTCAGGGGGGAAGGAAACAGCCCGTACCTTTACCGCCGCGGCGACTGGCAGTATATCCGCACCGGCAGCAGCGGAACCACTTTCTTTGAGCCTCTGTTTAATCAATACATGAAGGGGCACCGTGAGATGCTTCTGGTCATCAGTGACGGTTACATCTATGACCTTGACCGGCTTCAAAAATATTCCCCCACCCTCTGGATTATCTCCGCTGACCGTGAAAATGATTTTAAGCCACCCTTTGGGAAGAGCGTACAGATCAGGCAAAAATAATTTTTCATTTCTCCTCTCCCCCATTCGTTAACTAAATAGGGAAACAAATCATTGACAGAAGGTCAATAATTACTTAAGTTATCAGGAGAGATTATGGAGCAGAGAAAAATGTCATTTTCAGAAAAACAACTGCAACAGATAGGACGCTATGTACGGGACCACATCCCCCAGTGGCTTGAAGAAAAAGGCATTACCATGACCGGCCAGGCAGCTGTCCTCCCCCTGGAGATTCATGAACGATTCATACGTGTCGAAGAAGAGCTAAAAAGCCAGAGGGAACTGATGAAGCAGGGATTTTCTGTAATGGACAAACGTTTCGAGCAGGTGGACAAACGGTTTGAGCAGGTGGACAAACGGTTTGAGCAGGTTGACAAACGGTTTGAGCAGGTTGACAAACGGTTTGAACAGGTTGATAAACGGTTTGAACAGGTTGATAAAAGGTTCGAGCAGGTTGACAAAAGAATGGAGTCCTTTGAACAGCGCTTTCAAATCCTGTCCCGAAGGATGTTTCAGTTCATGCTCTGGACCTTCAGTTTTACCGCAACGGCAGCCGCCATTGTAATTACCGTTTTGAAATAAATATCTATTTCAGGGCCAGTTCAAGATGCTGGCGGTCAAGATTTGCACCGGTCATGACAATTACAACCTTTCGCCCGGTGAGTTCATCCTTCATTTTTTTTGCACAGGCAATACCTGCAGCACCAGCCCCTTCAGCGAGGTTGTGAGTATGCAGCAGGGCCATTCGTACACCGTCAATAATTTCATCCTCGGTGACGGTCTCCACCATGGATATCCCGTCTTTGATTATCTGGTAGGCAACCTCAAATACCGACCGGGAGGCGAGACCATCCGCAAAGGTATCGGCACTTTCGGTAACAACCCGCTCACCCTTCTCGAGGGACATTTTCAGGGACCGGGCATTTTCCGCCACTACACCGATAATCCGTACCCCGGGATTTATGGCTCGGGCCACTTCAATAAGGGAGGCACAGCCGCCGCCGCCGCCTATGGGTATAATTATATCATCTACATTTGGAAGGTCCTCGAAGATTTCAAGCCCCATGGTGCCGAGACCGTTCAGGATATCAGGTTCATTCCCCTGCTCAATATAGTAATATCCGAGCTGGTAGCTCAGGTCTTCACAGTACTGCTGTGTGTCATAAAAATCACCGCCATGTTCCATCAGCTGGGCACCCAGTCCTGTGATTGCATTATTAATCTCAGAATTATTATTAACGGGAACTGCAACATTACAGAGAATATCCTCATGCATGGCTGCCCACGCCGTGGCCAGTCCATGATTTCCCCTGGTGGCTACAATTATTCCGTTTTCCTTGATCTCCTCAGAGGCATTTGCCATGAAATTGACGGCTCCCCGGATTTTAAAGGAACCGGTGGGATTATGGTTTTCGTGTTTGACGTAGACTTCCGCACCCAGCATTTCCGAGAGGCTTGAATAATGAATAAGGTGGGTCTTTTTCAATTTGCTGTAAACGGTTTTTCGCGCCTTGTAGATATTAGAAAAGTTTACTTTTTCAGCAAGTTCGATATATTTTTCCAGCATGGCAGCACCCTGTTTTCGGTAAATACCGGCGTATTTGGTCTTTGTTTATTCCTAAACCGGCAGGTGATAAAAAGCAAGCACAATTCCGCATATTTCTCCCTATGTGCCGCCCCTAAGCTCGTCTATCCCCTAATCTCCTTTTTTTTCGAAAAGTTGGGGAATATAGAAAATATATATTTTAAAAATATTATTTTTCAGAGATTCCTTGATTTTTTAATACCGTTCATATAGAATAACTATATTCTACTGAAGTATTCCATATATGCAGCTTTCCTGTATTTATGATTTTTCCAGGGGAAGTATTAAAAACTTCCTACATTATCTTTTGAGTGGTAAATAATGAAACTTGGTTCCCACGTGCTTATTGAATTGTTTGACTGTGATGTAAATCTCATCGGCAGCGTAGATATTATTGAAGAAGTAATGATAAAATCCGTGGAGGTCTCCGGGGCGACAATGATAAAGCCATTTTTTCACCAGTTCAGTCCCCATGGCGTCAGCGGCATCTGTGTTGTCGCTGAATCACACTTTGCCATCCACACCTGGCCCGAACACGGATATGCCGCGGTTGACCTCTTCAGCTGCGGTGAATTCGACTACATGGAGGCGATGAAATTTATCAGCAATAAGCTGGGCGCCGGCGAAATGACCGCGTCAATGGTTGAAAGGGGCAACATTTCTCCGGACAAAAAGGGCAAACCCCTCTCCATACATGAACTTACGGAAACAGCATCTATAGGTTAAAAACTATTAACTGGAAAATTAAGACAACTAAAGCCCTACGTGGTAAATGGCGCCGATAAGAATCATGAACCGGGCAATGGTTTTTTCGTCCTTATCCCTTCCCCCCACATTGGGGAGTGCAACATCGAATAAAAAATTCAGGGTTACCCTTTTCTTGTAGTGATATTCGATGCCGCCCTGAAAATCCATCATGAAACGGGATTCTGCAGAACCTGCACCGACATAGTCACCCTGAAATACAGCAACTCCAAAACCTCCCCCAAGAAACAGGCCAAGACCATCCTTAAAGGGGATGTGATACCTGCCGCTGAGAAGAAAAGGATAGATATTATGGGAAAGATCCAGGGTAGCATCAATGGGTGCATTGATATCCTGCTTGTAAAAAATTCTCTCCCAGAGGAATCGAAAGTTAAGCGAAACATTATTTAATAAAAAATATGATATTTCCGGTTGTATCCCCATGGCAAAGGCACTGTCGGTATTGTCCTGGTATCCCGTGGCGATACCAATGCCAAGATAGCCTCCAACACCGAGGTCCCCTTTACTTCCCCCGTAAAGAGTGACGCTGGAAAAAATAAATATGACAGCTAGTGCTGCGGGAAGGCAGATTTCGGATAACTTCTTCATATTATTGCCTCTTAAGGTTAATATATAGGTTAGAATTGAACAGTTCACCTGTCAAGAATTCCAGGGAAATATAAAAAGCGGAATATTATCATTACAGGGCATTGATTTTACTTTTCACCTAAAGAACAATTCCGCTGCAATAAATAATATTACTGATGCAGAAGATTATTTTCCAAAAACTTACCTCTAGCTGATATCAATTTTTCAGGCTGTAAACACTTTTACCACCGACGATTGTCTCTTCAACCTGAATACCCTTTATCCCCATGGGATTCTTTAAGGGATCTGCCGAGAGTATCACCAGGTCGGCGAATTTTCCCTTTTCGATTGATCCCCTGTTCTTTTCCATAAAAACCTGCCATGCCGCATCTATGGTTACCGCACGCAGGGCCTGCATTACCGGGATGCGTTCCCCTGCCCCGATAATTCTCCCCCCTGAAGATATGCGGTTTACAGTGCTCCAGACTGCGAGCAACGGACTCATGGGGACCACGGGGGAATCAAGATGAATAGTAAAGGGGAGCTCCCTTTTCAGTGCACTCCCCGTGGGGCTCATCAGCCGGGCACGTTCCGGTCCCATAAAGATATTCCAGTGACGGTCCCCCCAGTAGTAGGCATGGGCGGAAAAGAAACTGGGAGTTATGCCGAGTTTCTTCATTTTATCCAGCTGATCATTTCGGGCCATCTGTGAGTGAATTATTATATGACGGGAATCTTTCCTGGGAAATTTTTTCTGTGCCACTCCAATGGCATGGATAATGTCATCAATGGCTGCATCCCCGTTTCCATGAATTGCAATCTGGAAACCCCTCCTGTGAAATTTACTCACGATTTCTGTAAGTTTTTCTTTTTTGTATATGGGGTATCCACGGTAATTTTTATCACCGTTATATGGTACATAGTAGGGTTTGCTGAGATAACCCGTATAACCCTGGATTGAACCGTCATTGACCAGTTTTAGAGCCCCTAAATGAAACATATCTGAATTATATTTTTTCGGGGAGAGTTCTTTATTAATTATTTTTTCTCCCATTTTAAGGTCCGGCCAGACCATCAGCCTCAGGGAAATCATTCCGAATCGGCTCGCCATTGAGAGGCCCTCAATCATCATATCATTTGCCAGGCCGTTTTGCGCGGTAGTGACGCCGGACTTTGCATATTCTTTTGCGGCCAGTTTCATTATTTTCAGTTTGTCAAGCAGGGGCAGCTCAAGGGCCATTTCGTATACCGGGTCCTTTGCACTCTCCTCAAGAAGTCCCGTCGGTTCCCTTGTTTCAGGATCTTTATGAACTATCCCCCCCTGTGGATTTTTAGTGGAGGCATCTATGCCTGCCTTTTTCAATGCTGCGGAATTTGCCACGATGAAATGTCCTGATATATGCATCGCCGCCACGGGATGATCCGATGAAACCCTGTCAAGGTCTGCCCTTGTCAGGTGGCGTTTTTCTTTAAGTATAGTGTCATCATAACCAAAACCGAGAACCCATTCCCCTTTATCGATTTTCGAGGCAACCTTTTTTAAAGATTCAATTGCCTCAGCCACATCTTTAACCTGGCCAATGGGGGGACTGTTCAGGTTTGCACCGTGGGCATATAGACCGGCACCAGGGAAGTGACTGTGGGCGTCTATAAATCCCGGCAGTATTGTTTTACCCTTCAAATCTACGACAATACTGTTGTCTTTAATTAATTTTTTTATTTCCACGTTGCCGCCTGCAGCAATAATTTTATCTCTCTCAACTGCGATGGCTTCGACTATCCTGTTTTCACTGTCCATAGTAAGGACATGTCCATTGATATAGACCCTGCTTTCCGGGGGGAGATTCCTATAATGATTTACTGTCAATGTTACAGAAACAATGGCAATCAATACCAGGAAACCGATGGCGATTTTTTTTAATTTCATGGTGAATCCTTTTAGTCTGTATTATTATGGAGATTATGATAGTTGATGTAGAAAAGTTCAGTCAAGGATAAAATATTTAGCAATAAACGGCTAATCCTGAATTCGGATTTAAAACTTCCCCGTCACCCCCTGATAAAATGTCGAAGCGGTTGACATTTTTCCCCACCTGGGGAAAAATAACATCATACTGGTTAATGGAGCCCAAAATGAGTACACCAAAATATAATGCATCAAGTCCCGAGGCTATATACGAGGCGGGGAAAAAAGACAACTCCTTCGATTTCAGCCGCGGACTGGAGGACCTCCTAAAAACGGAAAGTCCCCGATATATTTACCTTGCGGGCAAGGACTGGCAGAGCTTTGATTACAGCCGGGGACAGAAACAACTCGAAATGCTGCAGGTGCCTGAGTATATCTATAACGCTGGGGTCTACTGGCCCGTCTTCAATTTTACCTCAGGATTTGCAGCCCTGATGAAGGCGGCTGGAACCGATCCGGAATATGTCTACCGCGCGGGACGCTTCTGGAAGGAGTACGACCATGAAGGCGGACTTGATAAACTGATGGAAATACACCAGTCCCGGTTTATCTACTATGCCGGCAAGGAATGGCGAACCTTCAATTTTCAGCGCGGCTCCGAGGCCCTTTTCAATGAGGGAGAGGCTGAGTTTATTTTTTACGCTGGAAGTCACTGGAAAGATTTCGATTACGGCGGGGGCTTCGACGCCCTTCTGCAATCGGGAAATCCGGAATACATATATAAAGCAGGTACCCTCTGGCGAGAGTTTAATTATCCCCAGGCATGGCGTTTTCTTGAAAAGGAAGTTAACGCCGCTGCGGAATGGCGGGCACGGGCTATGAACAATGACCGGTGGAAGTCTGGTATAAAAGAACTCTGGAAATCACTCTGGTAATTTTTTTCAAGGCGACGTATTATTTTTTAAAATACGAGGGACCATTTTTTGAAGGCGAGGGGCCATTTTTTGAAGGCGAGGGGCCATTTTTTGAAGGCGAGCTTGCCAAGCTCGCCTTCAAAAAAAAACCTTATGTAATCTTATTCGAATGAACCCATATCTTCATTTCCTCCGCCTTTCTGATCAGTTCATCACGGAAATCGGGATGGGAAATACTAATCAGGGCCTCTGCCCTCTCCCAGGTTGACTTCCCCTTGACCTGGACTATTCCGTATTCCGTGCAGATGTATTGTGCGATTGTCCGCGGTACAGTAACAATTGATCCCGGCTGCAGCGTAGGCACGATACGTGAATGAAGTTTTCCCTCTTTGTCCTTAAAGGTAGAACTGAGACTGATGATCCCCTTCCCCCCCTTTGATCCGAAGGCCCCGAAGATGAAGTCGAGCTGGCCGCCGGTTCCTGATTTATGATGCCACCCCGCAGACTCAGAGCATACCTGGCTGAAGAGATCAACCTCAATGGCGTTGTTCACTGCGACAACCTTTTCATTGAGGGCGATAATCTTCGGATCATTGACATAATGTACAGGGTATGAGGCACAGGTGGGATTATGGTGGAGGAAGTCATAGAGTTTGGCGGTTCCCATGGCGAAGGTGTAGGTCATCTTATACTTATCGATTAATTTCCTGGCCCCGGTAACCCTCCCCGATGTATAGAGGTCAACGCAGGAGTCCACCAGCATCTCAGTATGTATCCCCAGATCCTTCAGGTCACTCTCTGCAATGAGCTGACCGATCATATTTGGCAGCCCCCCGATTCCGAGCTGCAGGGTCGCTCCGTCTGTTATTTCATCGAGAATGTATCCGGCTATTTTTCGATTAAGGTCAGTCGGCTCCTGCACAGGGACTTCCGCCAGGGGATCATTCTTCCCCTCCACGACATGATCAACACGTGAAATATGGATTGCCTCCTGGTTTCCACCGAGGCAGTAGGGAATATTGTCGTTGACCTCCACCACTACCTTTTTCGCCTTACTGATTGCAGCTCCCGTGACAGAATTGGCAAGGCCGTAATTGAAGTAACCCCGCGGGTCCATCGATGCGGCGGATATATAGGCAACGTCGAAGTCAGTATACTTACGGATAAAACGCGGCCCCTGGTGATAGGCGGTGGGAATATAATTGCAGAGGTCCCGGTCATGGAGCCGGCGGCTGACGGTCCCGAAATGATAATCGTTCAATATGAAATGTTTTCTTTCCGGATCAGCTTCAACAATTTTCGGCACTCTGGTAAAACATACGCTCCTGACATCAACTTCCTTCAGCTGCTCCGCCCGTTCTGCAAGGGCTTCATCACATGCCCGGGGGAAAAGAACAAACTCACCGTAAAAAATACGGTCCCCGGATTTCACAAGTGCCGCAGCCTCTCCGGCAGTGATCAGTTTATCCCGGTAAACTCCCTGGTCTATGTTTCTCATTGTCATCCTCCATGGAAATAGTGTAAATTCCTGAAGCCCCTTTACCCCTCGGGGGATGATATTTCTGTATAAATGTAATGTACATAACAAAGGATTTCTTCAGCAGGGGGGATCAACTAATTGTTTTCTGGTTAATTCCCTGTTTTTAATGTAGTGGTTTTCCCTATGGATTATTCACGCTAAAAATGCTTCGACTGCATGAAATTCAACTGATTAAGTTGCCCTCCCAGAGGGGAGGGGTAAAAAGATGGAAAAAACCTTTTGGGTTTACTGTTTAACCCGCAGCAAAAATTTCACAACCACCATAAAGGTCTCCCACATCCCTTTCTTCCTTTCCATGATCATATCATAAAGGACTTCCATGGTATCGGGGATCGGGACCGGATCTGAATTCTTTCTGAGGCTCAGAGCCCCTTCGGGACATGGTGCGATACAGTTTCCGCAGCCGATGCACCGCTTCGAGTCAATAGAGATTTTTTTGGTTTTTTTATGGAAGATTATGGCATCAACCTGGCAGCTTTTAACACAACGCCGACACCCGATACAGGCTGACTCATCCACTGCGGCATGAAAGGCGGTGGCCCAGAAATCCACGGGGCGCGGAAGGGACTTCTGAACACTGAGCATTCCGCAGCAGCAGCCGCAGCATGAGCAGATGAATTCCGGTTCCGCCGAATTGGAAGGCTGCAGTACCAGTCCCTCCTTCTGGCTCAGAGCAATTAAATCTGCTGCTTCCCGGTAATCAATTTCCCTGCCTGTATTCATTTCCATGCATGCAACGGCAAGGTCACCCATGGCGAGACAGGTCTCATCCCGTTCTGTTACCCTGCAGGTCTCTCCCTCTAGACTTTTTTTCTTGCGGCAGATACATTCGAGAATAACAAAGGGGCCTTTGTTGGCCTTCAGGAGTGCATCGACATCTGTTGCGGGGGCGATAGGCGTTTCTGTTTTTATACTTTCCCTGATGGGAATGGTCCGCATCTGAGAGGTCTCCGGTTTTAGCCAGGAGATACCGTAGGGAAGGCTTCCCGTATATCTGCTGAAGGCGTCGCGGAATTCGGGAGTGAGGCGGTTCACCTGCCCCTCATACATACCCACTATCAGGGGCATCGAGCAGAACTGGCGTTCATCGTTTCGAAGTCTGAAGTTGATTGCCCCCTTCTTCTGCATATTTTCAAGGTGAATTTTTATCTCTTCATGGGAGAAATTTTCCTTCTCGGAGACTTTACGGCAAATGTCTTTCTCGGACACAAAGCGGTACTGGAGATGACTGGCTACGGCGGCCTCATCGGGAGAAAACATTGTTTTCAGCAGCCTGATATCCGCACCGGTAATTGTCGCGGGGAATCCCACTGCCTGGCGGTTAAGCTGTTTCTGAAGCCTTCGGTAGGCTTTGACTTCCTTACCCATTCATTTTCTCCCTCTGGACTGCAGTCCCGGTATATTTTTCAAAAGATGTCTTTCTTAGCATAACATTGTTATCAATGTCAATGAGAAAATCTGACATCACGGCTCTTTTGTCTGGATACAAATCAGCGGCGGTTTATGGAAAAGAAACCTGGCAGAATTATTTATGTGACGGGGGGAAGTTTTTACGGGTTTTGGGCACCGGCTACCTTTTCAGGATTTTACTTTTTTCTTTGAGGAGTCCCTTCCGGTTATTATGCGACGCTCCTTCAGGATCTCCCGCTTCGATAAGCTCCGTGGAACGGGTGATCATTTCAAGGCCCCACTCAATGTCATCACGGCGTTCCCTCAGGGACCGGTACTGAATACGCCCCATGGAAGGAACAAGATCCATGAGCATCTCCTCCAGAAGGGGATCATGGGCCGCCTTCAGACAGGTGAGGCCCCAGGCAAAGAAGGCACTGTTGAAGGCAAAGAGATCATCTTTCCTGACGCAGTCCGCCGCTTCGTCGAGGGCACGGCGAATTGCCTCAAGGTCATCATCGTTCCTGCGGAGAGCCGTCTTGGCCGTGGCAAGGGCAACCAGTTCAATGAAGATATCATAAATTGATTCAATGAATTCGGGAGTCAGCTCAGTAACGGTGGTACCCTTTCGCGGCACCTGGCGGACAAAGCGGTACTTTTCAAGGATCCGCAGGGCCTCACGAACCGGCGCCTGGCTCACCCCGAGATCTTCCGCAATGGCAAGCTCTATGAGGCGTTCACCCGCCTCAATTTCACCGCGGATAATCCGGTCCATCAGATATCGCGCCACCTGGTCAGCAAGGTTTTCAGAAGGTGAAAACTCCATCAGATTATTCTTCACTGTAGCGTATAACGGTGGCCCTGACATGTATAATGGTGATAACACCGACAATCCAGTGTTTCCTCTCTCGCCACATGCGGATATTAATCAGATCGTCCCCCCCCTTCTCACTTACCATCTCACGGTAGGCCCGTTGAAAATCTACATCAGGGGTAACGGTCCAGAACCAGAAAAAGGTATAGTTGCTCACCTGGGCTTCCGTGTCTCCCACGATCTCGTAGGGTCTCTCTTTCAGGGGCTGCAGTGACGGTTCGAGACTTAAAAATTTTGTATTGCTGGCAAGACAACCGGTACACAGAAATATAAGAAGCAGCAACAATGCTACCGGGGTTCTCTTTTTGAGCAATCCCTTCATTATCGCCCCCGTTTTTTCCCTGGTTTTTTATCATCCTCATCGGTGAACTTCACCACTTCACCCTTAACTTCCAGGTAGTGCCATCCCACCAGTATAAACCAGTAGGTGCGCTCCTGCCAGGTTACATTAATCAGGGCATCTCCCTTCTTCGCCGCAACTGCCTGCTTTATCGCCCCGTCGATATCGGTGCGGTTCACCTGCCAGATTCCTAAAATCGAATAGGCGCTGCTTTCCCCTTCAGCCTGCCCCAGTTTTTCATAGGTTTTACCCTGGAGGGGAATATTAGATTGTGTTATACCCATTGAGCTGACACATGATGAAAGAAGAAGTGAAAAACCTGCTATTATTAACATTGCTACGCTGATTCTTTTCATTAAAATCTCCTCTGAAATTAAAACTTTATTTCCACACCGAAATTCGGGATAATATTCAGACCACCCTGCTTTTTAATCTGAGGATTTGTTCCCTCAACATAGGCCTGGGAATAATCCCACTCCTGTTCCGATGCCTTGAACATATAAATATTTATCACCTCGATATACCAGCTCACGTACCCCCACTCGTAATTGGTCTTGTAGGTATAACGTACATCGAGGCGGTGTTCCATGGGCAGATTTGCCGAATTGGGTACAGAATCTGCGTATAATGGAATATGACGATCGCTTCCATCGGGGAAAGTCCCTGAAACCATTGAACCGGAAACAGGAGTATAGGGCAGAGTAGTATTGAGCTGAAAACGGCCTGTAAATGTATGATTACCCCGTGTATAGCCCGCAACAAGTTTTACAGTATGCTCCTGTTCATAACCGGAGATAATCCATTCCTCTCCGTGTGGATCAGCGGCATACGGGAGATTGCTCTTATACCGGGAGCGGGCCCAGGTATAGTTGATCCATCCGAAAAATCCACTCTGGCCTTTTCTCCTGTCCAGGCGTGCCATCGCTTCAAGACCATAGGTATACATTTTTCCTTCAGACTGATAATTATTGGCCACTTCAGTACTTGCCGAGGTTAAATCGTAGAAGTAATTAAAGAAGCCCTCCAGCTTGACTGTCCATAGATCGATAACCTGCTCCACCCCGGCTGAACTGTGGAGGGACCGGAAGGGTTTGATTTCATCATCCAGGGTAGCTATTTCCGGGGCCTGGTTAAAAAGATCGGGATTAGTCTGGAGAAAGGAAGAATACTGCCCCCCCGCCACGGAGATCGTCGTATCACTCTTAAATTCATAGCTGAGGAGTCCCCTGAAGTCGACGAGGCTCTCCCCTGTACGATGCAGGTAGTCGTAGTGCATACCGGGGACAAATTTCAAACCCCGAAAATTGAACTCATTTTCCGCGTAGGCGCTTATGGCATAATTTTTAGCCGGAGTCTCATCAAGGGCAAGAAGAATAAACTCATTTTCATTGCCAAAATCAGGAATTCCCTGAATCGGATCGTATTCGTCAGGTATAAACTGAAAACCCTTTCGCCTGAAATAATAGAGATTTGCCTCTACACCGAGACGAAGTTCCGCCGTCTCCTTCCACCATTCAAATTTTACTTTATCCTTCAGGCCGAAGATGAAGGGCTGGGAGGTAACATAGTAGTCCTTAGCCCAGGAAGCAACATCAGGATTATCCTGATCGAGGGAGATATAAAAATAGGTATCGTTCAGTGATGTGTAAAACATGGCCCTGTTTTTAAAACGCGGTGACGGTTGATATGTCAGGTACAGTGCCTGGGCATTGGCAAGGGTATCTGTTTCGAAATCGAAGTCATTTAACAGGGGATCAAAATTTTCATCGGGGGTATCCACATCAAGAATTTTCCAGTAATCCCTGCTCCCTATAGCGGTAAAGGTGAGCCACCACCTGCTGTTAAGGTAATAACGCCCCTTCACCTGGTAGTCCCAGTATTCGGGGACCCCGTCAAGTTCATCACCGGTAAATAGTTTATAGAAAAGTGGAACAAATAAACGATAGTAGCCGTAACGTCCTGAGACAATCAGATATCCCGCCGTCTCCTTCTTTTCAGATCCGGCCACATCCCTAAAGAAGGGCACCTTAAATATGGCATTTGCTGAAATCAAACCAATATCCGCATAGCCGCTGAATTCCTTTACTGTATCAACAGAATTTATGTTGATCACAGCCGCGTTGGCGCCGCCGAACTGTGCCGGAAATGCCGAGGAATAAAGATCAACTTCACGTATCAGGTTACTGTTTATGACCGAGTGAATTCCCCCGAAATGCTGGGGATTCAGAAGGGGAATATCATCAAAGTAGTACCGGTTAAACAGGGGGTCCGCGCTCCTGATTACCAGGGGGCCCAAAAATCCCCCGGTGCGGTTTACCCCGGGAAGTGCCGTCAGTGCGCTGATGGAATCGCCAAATGCCGCGGGGACATCCTTAATGTCCTGGGAGGTCATGGTATAGCGGCTCAGCTTCTGAATGTTCCGGTCACCGAAGACCCGCAGTGTCCCCCCGGCTACCCGCAGAGGTTTTAACCAGAAGTCACGGGTAACTGATCCTGTGACCTTATACTTCAGTTTCAGGGCCTTCAATCCCTCCGCCTTGATCATCAGAGTGTAGACACCCGCTTCGGGAAGCTCAAGGCGGTACGTTCCGTCACTGCCGATACGTGCCTTCGTTCTCGATTCAAAGGAGATGACCACACCGAAATCTACGGGCTGGCGGGTCACACTGTTGTAGACCTTACCGGAAAGGGTGACGGCCTCAGCCAGAACCGCAGATGCGGTAAAAAGGCACAAAATCATGATAATAAGAGTGAATCCGAATTTTTTTAACATTCTATTTTTCATAATAACTATCTGATGCATTTTAATATTTAAGCCCCCACCCCTTCCCTCCCCCATAGGGAGAGGGGAATGTACAAAAAAATTTCATACTGAAAAACCTTAATAAAGATCAACACGAAATTGATCAATCTTTCAATCTGAATTCAAATCTTCTTCCCTGCCGTGCGGGTTTTCGTTTACCGTTGACAATAAAGGGGGTAAACTGTGCCCCCACCAGGATCTTTCGTGCGTATATGGCAAAATCCTTTCTGATTTTTTTTGTCAGCTCCTGGGGCACCTGCGTCGTCAGGGTAATTCTATGTATGGTAATATCAATTACTTTACCGTCTTCATTTATTAAAAGATCAACGTTCAGAACCGCCTCAATGTTTTTATCACGTGCCAGTTTCGGGTAGAGACGCTTTAATCTTCCCACGGGGCGTGGCGGCGCCATGCTGGGATAGAAGTCCGTATCGACTGCGGACTTCCAGTCTGCTGTACCGGTGGCGCGTTCAATATTGTTCTCATCTGCCGTGGCATTGGGATCAACTGTGACCTCCTTTGCAGCTGTCAGCTCCCGGGAGGGCATCATTTCCACATCGAGAAAACTCAAGGGATCGTAGGCGGTAGTGTTTTCCTCTACAATCTTTAATGACGGTGTACTAAAGAGAACATACGACACAATAATCAGTGAGAAAAGAAAGGAAGAACCGTAGGGATGCTCCCGCTGCCATATCAGGAACCGCCGCCATGGATGTATATCGTTCTTGAATAATACCCGTATCATGGCCCCTCCTTCTTTGGCTGGGACATAAATACCACGTTTAAAAATTCCTTTTCACGGAGTACATTGAGAACAGGAGATACCTGGCTGTAGTCGAGGGTTTTATCTGCGGTAATTGAAACGGTATGATCCTTTTCAGCTGCGCGCACATCCAGAGTCTCTGCAAAGTCCTGTAGGGAAACCTGCTGTCCATCAAGATAGAGGCCCCCGTTCCTGCCAATGGTCACATAAAGAGAATCCTGTTCCGCGCCGCGGGTCTTTGCCACGGGGAGTTCAACTTCCACACCCTTGGGAGGCTCCGTGGTAGTTGTAGCCATAAAAAAAACAAGAAGAAGCAGGGCCAGGTCTGCCATGGCTGACCCGATGGAGATGGGCTTCAATTTTTTCAGTATGCTTTCCGCTTTCATCTTCCCCCCCCGGCATCCTTAAGAGATATTTTATTCAACCCGGTTTCCCTGGCAACGCTGAGGGTATCGACAAGGCGGTCATACTTTACTGATTGTTTCATACGGACAATGAGCACTCCCTTCGGCTGGGCCTTTTTATGTTCTTCTACCTTCTTTTTGAAGGTCATTCGATCAACGGTTTTACCATTAAGGGTAAAACCGTTATTTTCCGGAACCACTTCCAGAACCCTGTCAGGCTTCATCATCACCGCCCCTGTGCTCTTAGAGGGGAGAGTAAGAAATATTCCCTGTCTCAGGACAAAAGAACTGGTAACAATAAAAAAGATCAGCAGGAGAAATGCCATGTCAGCAATGGCGGAGCTGTCAAAGGTACGGCTGTCTCGCCAGTAGCGATGCTCCCCCCGCCTCCTGAGTATCTTGTATATTATGCCGTGATCATTCATTTTATTATTCCTGGCAAAGACGGTCGGAAAGGCGCGGCTTCTCATCAATTTCACCGGAAATCAGCTCTTCCATACGGGCGTAGCGGTTCTGAAGCACATGGGTAAACAGATAGTAGAAGGCAAGGGTCGGAGCTGCAACAAGGAGTCCCCCCGCTGTGGTAACAAGGGCAATCTGAATACCTACCGCAACAACCTTGGCGTTTACAGTGGTTGCAGCAGCAATGGCGGCAAAGGCCTTGATCATACCGATAACCGTACCCAGAAAACCGACTATCGGGGCGATATTACCTATACCGGAAAGAAGGGCCAGGCCCCGCTCGACGCCGTTGACATAGACCTGGTAAAAACCTCTCAGGTCGTCTTCAAGGTCTTCCCTGTAGGAGGCGGTGGAACTCGCACTGACCGTTGAAATCATCGATTCGACTTCATCATTTTTCCAGACCCTGTTTCGGGTAAAAAATATCAGGCGTTCGATTATTATGGTCATTGCGGCAATGCCAAGGAGTACAAGAAAAATCATCAGGAGTCCGCCCTGCTTTACCGTTGTGAAGAGACTCGACCCTTCTATCTCGGACTCTTCATTTGTTTGATTATCTGCCACGACAGATTCCGAGGCGGCTTCTTCTTTTTTTTCATCAACTGCAGTTTTGACCTCTGATGCGGACTTATCTTCTTTTTCAGGATTCCCTTTATTTTCAGTGGCGGCGACATTCGCCATATCTTTCACATTTGCAGTCTGCGCATTCAGGCTTGCAAGGGACAGACCTGTAAAACTTACGGAGATAATCAGAAATGAGGCAATACTGATTTTTTTAATCTTTTTCATTATTATAACCCTGCTTGTATGTTTTCCCATCTTGCTGAGAGGCAAAATAATACTTCCCCAAAAAGGAAAGTCAATATTTTTATAAAAATATTTATTTGAAGGCGCGGCATTTTGATGTCGCGCCTTCAAATAAATATTACTGCGCCTTCGCCTTAGCC
Organism: uncultured Spirochaetota bacterium; assembly: GCA_942491575.1. Taxonomy (GTDB): domain Bacteria; phylum Spirochaetota; class UBA4802; order UBA4802; family UBA5550; genus CAZHNW01. The sequence continues at coordinate 1,567,167 of CALOBT010000031.1, read as the reverse complement.
TTAGCCTTCAACTTATGTAACACCTGATTAAACCTGAAATGTCACCTCATCCATGATTTTTTTCAAATAACAGGGAAAAAATAAACAATAAATGTTTCAAAAGTATTACAAAGGCGATAAAATTCGATAATTCTGAGAAAGCGTTTTAACACCTTCTCAGAATTATCGAATAAAAAAAAGGGGGGTGTTCCTTTCGAAACACCCCCCTTTTTTTATCTGTTTATCTACTCTGCTTATTCAATAGCATGTGAGAAGTCAATTGAGATCTGGTTAATGAACTCAGAGCTTAATGAGTAGTAAAAGTGAATGATGGTTGCCTGGTTCCAGGCAATTACAAGACCGGCACCACCACAATGCTGATAGTTGCCAAACTCAGGCTTTGAGAAAACATGCTGGGCTTCGTCGTAGACATTACCAACATCGTAGTAACCGACAACCTTAAACTCGAAACGCTGTCCCCAGGGTGTAATTTCCCCGATGGAGTAACGTGCTTCGATATTACCCATCAGCATGTTCTTGCCGATGAAACGGTTGCTGGGGAAACCACGCAGGGTACGGTTTCCACCGAGACCTGATTGACGGCCATAGGGGAATTCAAAGTATCCCATGTCGAAGAAGGGAACTTCATCCTGGGACATGGTGTAAGCGAGTCTGAAGACAAATGTCAGTGGCTTCCAGAAGGTCAGGAAATAACGCCCCGCCAGGGTTTCACGATAATTGTTGTAATCGGAACCGAGCCAGATACCGCTGGCAACAAAGGAGAAATCAAGGTTAAAACCGTTGCGGGGATCCGGTGCATAGTCAAGGGTATTCCATGCCACACCGAGCATCAGGTAGTTGGTCCAGCCCCCTTTGTAACCAACGGGTGTATCTTCCGAAAGCCTGGTGATTCTGGTAGCGTTAGCATAGTCACTGATATCGGTATAGGCGATACGGAGACCGGCGATATACTTGAAATCCTCCGAGATGGTTCCGTAGAGATTGGCAAACCAGGTAGGCTTTTTATATTCGAACATGTTATACTTCTTAAATTCAGCAGAATCAATGAATTCATCATAGTAATCAGCAAAGTTGTCATATGATTTGCCCGGATTTGGATTCTGAGGATTGGAAGAAGAGAGGAGACCCTCTGCAGTTGTCCTGGCACCGACACCCCAGTAGGAGGCTGCAAGCTTGGCATCGTAGGCTATCGCGGTATTTACACGGAAGTTGGTACCTAAAATATTATACCAGTCCAGGTTTATTTCATGATAGTGTACCCACTTGGTTGTCATGTAGAACTGTCCGTAAAGCTGCATCTTGTAGGGCTGGTATTCAAAAAATTCACCGTCTTTGGGGCCATTATCATACCAGTAGAGACGAACACCATAACCGAATCCGTCATCGGTAGTGTAATTCACGAGGGGAAGACCGGTAATATACCATCCCTCCGCTTTCTTTTCCACCACATCGGGGCTCAGTTTTTGAGCTGCAAAACTGCTGCCCGCGACAAGAAGAAGGAGAAGAAGCGTGGTAACCATATAAAAGAACTTTTTCATAAATATCCTCCAAAAAAAATTATGGCTGATACGGCCAGAGCCTGTACATTGAAGAGGGTAACCTGGCCTCTTCAATAAATTTATTTCTTTACAGTACCTGACTGACTTAGATCAGCCAGCGCCATTTAAACTGATTATTGACTCATCTGTCAATATAAAATTTACCGTCCGGTCAATTTTATGAACATTTTATCGAAAACGATATATTAAATCAACACATTTTCAGTTATTTATACTGCGGGCCGTGGAAAAAATCCATCCCTATGCAGCAACTATCAACTCAATCAAGATTCTTCAGCAACACCGGAGCAACCTTCCACTCCTCATTATCATCAGAGATCAAAGAGATTGTTTTTTTATTCAGACGAATTATTCGGCCCTTTTTAATTTCACCATCATCGATGGAAAAGCCTACTCTTTGCCCAACATGGAATTTTGCCATATTCTCACTGGATTTGACCTGCTGCAATATCTTGATGCGATCAACAATTATTTTATTTAGATAAATCAGATCTTTTTGATCAAGGTTTTTGATAAAATCTTCAATTCGGGGTATGTCAACTTCATTAGATTTATTCATAATGCTTCTCTTTAAATAATTATAGTAATCTTTATTGAGAATTGTAATTCTTATGACCGAAAATGCAATCGAGCAAAAAACTATGCATCAATATTTCAAACAGCTTTTTTGAGCCATAACAGTACATCAAAAAGCTTTTCTTCCATTAGTTTGAGTCCCCATTATGCCTGCAAGTAGTTAATTATATCAGTTGCCTTGAGATAATTTTTTTTCAGATCAGCTGAGGCGTCCTCCCCCGCCCTGCCGTGCAGCCATGTACCGGCGCATGCGGTTCTGAAGACATCCTCTTTTTTCAGCAGGAGCGCCCCGATGATACCAGCCAGGACATCACCTGAACCGGCGGTGGCCATGGCGGCGCATCCGCTGGAATTTATTCCGCATTGCTCTGAGCCGGCTATGATAGAAGCCGGCCCTTTAAGAACGGTAATGGCGCCGGTATAGTCTGCGAGTTTTTTCGCCGCTTCGAAACGGCTGGCTTTGATCTCTTCGATATCTGAACCAAGTATTCGCGAGGCTTCCATAAAATGCGGGGTAATAATAAAATCTATCCCTTCAGGGAGTTTGTCCCCTTGCAGGTATTCCGCAAGGAAAAATAAACCATCACCGTCAATCACCACTCTTTTGATTTTTGTTCGGGGAAGTTCTTTTAATATTCCGTTAAAGAGATCTTCCGCAAAGGAGCTTCGTCCCATGCCGGGACCGATAACCAGCGCATCGTAGCGCCGTCCCGAGAGGAGGCCATGAATAATTTCCCGGCTGGCTTCTGCCGGTATAGATTGTGTAATCAATTCAGGTATAGATCCCGCTATAACCTGCCGGGCGGCACCCGTCGTAAGCAGTGTAGCAAGGCCGACACCTGTCTCAATGGCGGCACTTGACGCCATCATTATTGCCCCCTCCATGCCATCAAATCCCCCCACGAGGAGGAGGTGACCGCGGTCAGCCTTACTGACGTCTTCGCTTTTGGGGGGAAGTAAAATATCTTCAGCTGTTTCCTTATTTACAAGTTCCGCGGAGAGATCATCCGAATCCGTAAGGATTTCGGGAAAACCGATATTGGCAATGTAGAGTTCTCCCGTATAGTCTCTTCCCGGATAGGTGACGAGGGAAATTTTAGGCAGCCCCATCGTTACGGTAAACGCAGCGGTGACGGCACTTCCTGCAGGGGCAGCGCCGTCGGCGGGTAGCCCGCTGGGGATATCAACTGCGCAGACGGGTTTCCCCGAAGAATTTATTTTGTCGATAATTTCCCCTGCATCACCGCGGGGAATCCCTGTAAAACCGGTTCCGAAGAGGGCATCAACTATGAGGTCAGTACCGTGAAAGCCGAGGTCCTTTATTTCTGGATTCGTGAGGGCCCTTACTTCCACCCCCACCTCTTTGCAGATATCATGATATATGGCAGATTCAGGGCTGAGCTTCTCTTCATCTCCGAAGAATCTGAGGTCGATCCTTTTATTCATATTATAAAGAAGCCAGGCAATTACAAAACCGTCTCCCCCATTATTGCCACCACCGGCAATAATGGTAAAACTGTCCGCATCGGGCATTTTTTTCAGAATGACATCTACCACGGCGTGACCTGCATATCCCATGAGAATTTCTCCGGGTATACCGAATTCTTCAATGGCGCACTGATCGATCAGCTGCATTTCCGCCGCAGTAACAACCTTCATGTTTTACTCCCATTCATTAATTAAAATTCCCTTTTTGTTGACATGGAATGAATAAAATTGACCTGACCTGTCGCTGAGAATTTTCGAATAGTAATACCTGCTGTTATCCATCTTCAGCTGTACATTATTTATAATACTTCCTTCCATATTGCAGATCATAAACCTGGCGGCTTCACCGCTCTCAAGGTTCCAGAAATAAATATGCTTATCATCGACAACATTAAATAGAACATTTTTCGGATCAGGGATGTTTACTATGGGTCGCTGCAGTCTTTTTCCCTGAATGGTATAGTCATATACTTTCCGATATTTCAGACGCCGCTCGTGGTAATATGCCACACTGATCATTATGGTCTCACCGCTTTGGTAAACTTTTACATTTTCAATCTTACCGCTGTAAATTTCCTCGCCATCCTTTTCGGTAAACTGCAGCTTTTCGAGATTAATATGAAAATCCTGTTTCTTTTCTTTAAAACGATATATTGACCATGTATCGAAGGAACGTGATATGACAAAAAGCCTCTCCTTCTCATCCACGAAGAGGTGGTCAATATAGTAAAATGGAATATCCGGGGTACCGCGGGTTCCAAGGGTATTCTGCAGTTTTCCTTTTTTGTTAAAAACAAGAATATATGACGGGGAAAAGTTCATCTCCTCCTCTTTGGACCACCGCTTTCGAGGGGCCATGGGAAGCCGGTTCTGGACATATATATTATCGTCACCGTCAATGGTAAAGGAACCGATGGTGCCGAATTTAAAGGGGACCCCCCTGGTTTTTTTTGTATCTACTCCCTTAAGAGAACCGATGACAAGGTCGACGGCCCCGTCCCTGTCAAAGATCTGTATCCGCTTCATTCTATTATCGGCCAGGCAGATTCGGTTATCATAGATTCCAAGACCAAATGATAGATCTTTAAGTGCATGGGAATCGAAGGATATCTTTACCTCTCCCCCCTTTTCTCCCGCGGGAATAAAGGCGTATTGCTTCATTGACAGGTTGCTCACCTTCCACTGTGAGCAGGAGGGAATCAGCATCAGGCTGACGGTGATTATTAAAAACAACAGTAACTTCTTCATTATACCTCAATAAATTCATAAAAATGTTCAGGTTTCAACAGGTACGATTTCATCCCTCATTGCCTGTAATATCAAGCGAAATTTATTATCTTGACAAATTGTAAAACGAAGACAGGCTGTTGTATTATATACAAATATACAGAATTTGGGTTTTCAGCGTAGGCTTTCAGCTCTACAGAGGTACATCAAAATCAAGGGGTAAAAAAAATGGATTTTACATTAAAAGAAGAACAGCAAATGGTACGCGACATGTGCCGGCAGTTTGCGGAAAATGAACTAAAGCCAAAGGCAGAGCATTACGACAGAACACATGAGTTTCCCTGGGAACATGTGGAAAAACTGAAAGAAATGGGAATGTTCGGTGTCGTTTATTCGGAAGACTATAACGGTTCCGGAATGGACTATCTCAGCTATGCAATCGCGGTGGAAGAACTTTCTCGGGGATGTGCCTCTACCGGTGTAATTATTTCAGCACATAACTCACTCTGTTTATCTCCAATAAATTATTTCGGAACGGAAGAACAGAAGAAAAAATATCTCTCAAAACTGACCACCGGTGAATGGATCGGCTGTTTCGGTATCACAGAACCGGAGGCGGGATCTGATGCAGCGGGCACCAAAGCCACTGCGGAACTGAAAGACGGAAAATGGATCCTCAATGGCACCAAAAATTTTATTACAAACGGTGGCGTTGCCGATGTATCTGTAGTAACCGCCATAACTGACAAGGGTATCGGCAGCAAGGGACTCAGTTTCTTCATTATTGAAAAAGGAACTCCCGGTTTCAGTGTAGGAAAAACTGAAGACAAGCTGGGAATCTGCGCTTCATCCACCACTGAGCTTGTATTTGACAACTGTGAAATCCCGGAAGAAAATATGCTGGGAGAACGCGGCCAGGGATTTAAAATCGCCATGCATACCCTCGACGGCGGGCGTGTAGGTATTGCTGCACAGGCCCTTGGTATCGCTCAGGCCGCCCTTGATGATGCTGCAGCCTATGCAAATGAAAGAAAACAGTTCGGAAAATCAATCGGCTCATTCCAGGCAATCCAGTGGATGATCGCCGACATGGCAACAGAAATCGAAGCGGCCCGCCTTCTTGTTTATCAGGCAGCCAACTATATGCAAACAGGTGAACGTCAGCGCTACAGCAAATACAGCGCCATGGCAAAACTTTATGCTTCGGAAGTTTCACACCGTGTAACCCACAAGGCCATTCAGATATTCGGCGGATACGGATACACGAAAGACTATCCCGTGGAACGCTACTACCGGGATGCAAGAATCACTGAAATTTATGAAGGGACATCAGAGGTGCAGCGCATGGTTATTGCCAGCAGTACACTGAAGGATTATAGTTCCTGATGATGTTATCAAACTGAAAATCAGAGAGGGGGATGTTTTTAAAAAGGATATTCCCCCTTTTTTTTGCTGCAACTGTACAGTCTGTGTATAAATAACATTCAACACTTACAATATTTCCATATTTACAACCATTACTTACTGCTAATAATTGCGATGCGTGCACCAGGTAAAGCAGCTATACTGAGTGTACTTTTGAAAAATTTCCCTGAAAGCTTCTTTCAAACATTTTTCCTGTTTTATGGAAACTATTTTTAAATTAAAAGTTTTATTTATTCCCGCTTTTAGAAAGTCCAATAATTGTTTGACAAAATAATATTTTCATTCAAGCATCATCAAAAAAATATAAAGATTACTATAGGATTGAATAATGACAAAACCTGCCCGACCGCAGCATGAAGTAGAGGAAGTTAAGGAAAGTATTCTGGAGAATGCCCTCGGAATTATTATAGATGAAGGGTATTCGCATATGACTATGCGGAAAATAGCCGCAAAAAGTGAAATGTCCGCAACAAACATCTACAATTACTTTGCAAATAAGGACGAAATCTATCTTTCCCTGGTAATAAAGGGCTTCGATAAGCTTCGCCAGAAATTTGACGCTATCTGTGAAGAAAAGCTTTCCCCACTCAACCAGGGGAGAAAACTGATACGTGCCTACCTCAATTTCGGTATTGAAAACAGGCATTACTATGAAATCATGTTTACCCGCCCAACACCGAAATTTAATGACTACGTGGGGACCCCCCTGGAAGACCTTGCCATGGTAGAATTAAAACATTCCATGAAAATTGCCCATATTGTTGCGGAAACCGTTGCCGCGGTTCTCAAGATCGAAGATGTTGAAAGCAGTACCATCAAAAACAAGGTAATGCAGATATGGAGTCTCGTACACGGCATGGTTTCGTTATACCACAGTAATATTGCCGAATATGTCGTTGATGACCAGGAAGCCCTCTTTAAATCACTGGAGACTGAACTGATTATAAACTTCATGCCAAAGAGCTGACAATAATAGGGGAATTTTCCCCGGTACCTGTTTCTCCGCTAGGAAAATAAAATACTTGACAAAATAGAGTAAAATTAACATTGTTAATATTAACAAGTGTTAATTTTACTCTATTTTATTACAGGCGGAGGTACCATGGAACAACAAATAGATAAATCCTCATCAATCCGACTTTCTGAAGCTGACAAAAAAAACATTATTCAAACCTTTTCGCGGCATATCAATGCTGGCCAGGTAAAATACCTGAAGGCGGGACACCTCGACGTTATTGAAACAAGCCGAAGTGTGGCCCGTTTCACCGACCCGGTTTCAGGCAAAGAAATGTATGACTGCTTTTCTTCTGCGGGCTGTTTTAATGTAGGAAGAAGAAATCCCGTCATCATAAAAGCCCTTGAAGAGGCTCTGAGCCACAGCGATATCGGTACCGCCCACCTCGTTTCCCGTCATAAACTGGCACTGGCAGAAAAACTTGTAGAAATTGCCCCCGGTGACTTGAACTCGATACTCTTTGCCTCAGGAGGCGGTGATGCCATTGACTGTGCCATTAAACTGGCCCGTGCCGCCACGGGAAGAAGCGGCATAATTTCCACAGTGAAGGCGTACCATGGTCATACGGGATTTGCCCTCTCGGCAAACGGAAAGGAGCACTACCGAAAATACTTCGAACCCCTCATGCCCGGTTTTTCCTTCGTTCCATTTAATGATCTTGAAGCGATGAAATCCATTGTCACAAAAGAAACCGCAGCAGTAATTGTCGAACCCGTCCAGGGAGAAGCGGGAATCTTTATAGCCGATACGGAATACCTGAAGGGACTGCGGGAAATCTGTGACGAAACAGGCACCCTCCTCATCTTTGATGAAGTTCAGACCGGTTTTGGCCGTACAGGAAAGATGTTCGCTGCTGAAATTTCCGGAGTAGTCCCGGATATACTCGCACTTGCAAAATCCATAGGCGGGGGTATCTTCCCCAATGCTGCTGTGCTATACCGTGAAACTGAAGCGGTGAAAAATTTTCTTGATGCATACCCTGACTTCCACCCAACCTACACCGGCGGATCGGATATCGGCTGCCAGGTATCTCTGAGGGTAATTGAATATATCGAAGAAGAGAATCTCTGTGATCGTTCCGCCAGAAATGGGAAAAAACTGAAGGATGCCCTTGAACGCCTCCGCTCGGAAAATCCTAAAATTATAAAGGAAGTTCGGGGAATCGGCATGATGGTGGGCATCGAATATATCCATGAATTCCTTGGACCAATGATGTCAGATGCACTTGCAAAAAACGGGGTCTTTGCCGCCTATTCAGGAAATGCCCCGCAGGTAATGCGCTTTATGCTCCCCATCGCTGCAAGCGACGAGGATGTCTGTGCAGTCATCGAGGCCATCAAAAGGGCCGTAGCGGATATGAAAACCCTGCTCCCCGTTGCCCTCCCCGCGGCTAAAATACCAGGGGTACTGAAACTGCTGAACAATGAAAAGGTCCAGACAGTAACCTTCAACTGGATACGATCGATGGAAGATTTTTTTGCAAAAGTAAAACCGGGAAAAAGGAGCTGAAGATGAATATCAATAAAGCTGACCGCAGCGAAACCTATAAAGAAGATATTACCAACTTGTTTTCAGAAGCCAAGATGAAAAGGCTTAAGCGACTCGGACACGACTTTCTTGAAGAGGGCCGTGAAGGAAATAAAATCATCGACCAGAATGGAAAAGAATACATTGACTGCATTTCAGGCAGCGGTATTTTTAACCTGGGACGTAAAAATGAAATACTGGCCCGGGCCCTCGTCGATGCAGTCCATGAAACTGACCAGGGAAACTTTCCCATGATCTCCATTGAAAAGGCGGGCCTTGCGAAAAAACTTGCAGAATTTGTCGGTGGCGATCTTGAATGTTCAGTATTCAGTGTTATCCGCGGTGAATCCATAGACTTTGCCTGCAAACTGGCAAGGGGATACACGGGAAGAAAAAAACTGGTAAGCGTAAAGGGCTCATGGTTTGGCCAGACAGGCTTTGCCCTCTCCCTCTCTGACAGACAGGAGAGCTCACTCTATGGTCCCCTCCTGCCGGAAACAGAAGTAATTACCGTGGGAGATATGAAGGAAGCGGAAGATGCCATCACAGGTGATACCGCCGCGGTTTTCGTCGAACCTGTCCAGGGCGAAAACGGCTGCACAGCCGCTGATCCCCTCTACCTGAAACACCTGCGGAGCCTCTGCAGCAAAAAGGGTGCTCTCCTGGTATTCGACGAAACACAAAGCGGACTGGGACGTTGCGGACGCCCCTTCGCATTCCAGCACAGCGGCGTCACACCAGATGTTCTGGTTATCGGCGAATCACTGGGAGGTGGGATTTTCCCCATTGCCGCTACAATCTTCACACAGAAAATCAACAAGTTCATGAATGCCCATCCCATGATTCACCTCTCCACCTTTGGCGGGGCCGACCAGGGATGCCTGGTAGCGTCTGCCGCCCTTGATGAGTATGAAAAAATCAAGCCCTGGGAAAATGCCGAAAAACAGGGAAAAATAATTCTCTGGGGACTAAAAAAAATCCAGGAAGAAAACAGCAGAATTATCATGTCGGTACAGGGTAAGGGGCTTCTCATTTCCCTTGAACTCGAAAATGCAGAGAAGGCAATGGATTTCTGCAATGCACTTGCCGGTGCGGGACTTCTCGCCCTGCCGGGAGATGTCGCATCCAATACGGTGGTCCTTCGACCGGGATTGATGCTCACCGACAGTGAAACAGCTGAAATAATAAATGCCGTTGAACAGGCATGCAAAGCCTTGCAATAGGGATATAAAAATGAAGGCACTCTATTTTGAAGGAAGTGTACCAAAGGTAGCCCTCTACATGTTGGCTTCGAAATTCTACAGGAATGCCGGCATCTCTCCATTTTCACCAGCAACATACGGAGAGGTTCCGGAACCGGAGCTTCCGGGAGAGAACTGGTTAAAAATTAAAAACAAGGCATGCGGTCTCTGCGGAACGGATATGCATTTTATGTTCTTCGATATGGACACAAAATCCTTTTCCGCTGCGACTCCCGGTATCGAAAGAAAGTTCCTGGGGCATGAACTGGTGGGCATCGTCACAGAAACCGGTTCCGGTGTGGATAACGTTGCAGTGGGAGACCGTGTTGTAATGCGCATCGACTGGCCCTCATGCAACCAGCTGGAGATGGAACCAAAATGTCCCCAGTGCAGCGAGGGCAACTACATGCTGTGCGAAAATCTCGGGAAAAAATCACTCCCCATCCGCGACATCGGGGGAGGATTTTCACCTTACATGGTAATGCACAAAACTCAGCCCTACAGGGTGCCGGATTCCATTTCGGATGATGAGGCCCTCATGCTTGAACCACTCGCCTGCGCCGTTCATGGTGTTTACAAACGGATACCGGTTAAGGGAGAGAAGGTTCTCGTTATCGGCTGCGGAACCATCGGTCTTTTGACTATTGCCGCTGCCCGTGCCCTGGCACCGGAGGCAGAGATAGTTGCGGTTGATTTTCTTCCCCATCAGCTGGAAATGGCAAAAAAAATGGGGGCAGACAGGGTGATCGGATCTGGAAAGGATATTTACCGTGACCTTGCCACCCAGACGGAAGCGGCTTACCACAGGGGGCATTTCGGCAATGAAATCCTCCTGGGGGGATTTGATATTGTGTATGACTGTGTCGGGAATGATAAAACAATCACCGATGCCTTCCGCTTCGTGAAGGGAAAAGGCGATGTGGTTATTATCGGCATCAACTTTAATCCCGGGAAAATCGACTACAGCCCCGTCTGGAACCAGGAGATACGCCTCACGGGAATGAACTGTCATGCAGATGAAACTGATTCTCAAAACAGCTTCGACATCGCCCTTGACCTGGTCCTGAAAAAGAAGATCGACCTTTCAAAAATGATTTCACACCGTTTTCCCATGGGGGAATACAAAAAGGCGGTACGGCTCTTTTTGAACAAGGGGAAGGAAAAGGCTATTAAAATAGTTTTGGAACATGAATGATTTTCAAATAAACGAAGGTGACGCTGACCAACGTCACCTTCGGAAAATAATTCTTTGTTATTACAATCAAGGCATCCCGTATTCCGCCACATCCCAGACACGTCGGTACCCCGGCCCGACAGAAGAGGCATTTCCTGTGTCATCATCATATCGCCCGGAAAGGACTCCCCCCATGTCAACCAGGTATCTGGCAACACTGTACCAGGCCTTATATTCAAAGGTTAAACTTCCTTCTGTGACAGCAGTGATAAATACATCAAGTTCAGATGAGTCATTCCATACAACCTGGTCACCGGAACTGTTTCGCGGCCACAGGTCTGCGCCGTAATCGGCGGCCACCTTCTTCAGACCCATGAGGCTGAGAAATGTAGTTGTAACGGAAATCAGCTGATAGGGATCTCCCGCAATTCCCGTAGTGGCGGGGCCACTCATCCAGCTCCCCGTAACATCCCAGGCTGAATTTGTGCGGTCAAATACCAGGGTTTCCGTAGCCTCATCAGCCGAGGTGTAATACATTTGCAGGATGTAGCCATCTCCGGTCCCGGCCCTGAGATCTGTGGTATCATAGACAAGACGAATTCCTGACGGGAGGATATATAAATCAACATCCCCCAGACCGAGATTACAGGTTGTCAGCTCCAGTATCTGTCTTACTTCCTCCGCATACAGATAAAAAGTATAGTTGGCGGAACCATGCAGGCCATCACTCCCCATGGCATGGGGCAGTCCCCGGAAGGCATCATAGACGGTGATATTACCATCACTGTTGGGCTGCGGATTGGCGCCGTCAGCTCCCCAGGACAGGAGGGCAACATCTGAGCCGGCCCCCCAACGCATTGCATCGGCAGTAAGGTTCATCCCGTTAAGACGTCCCATGGTGAAGGGAACCGCCGCCAGAACATCAAAGAGACCGCCGCTGCCCAGCTGAGAAAAGGCGGTAAGATAATTATTTTCGATATCCGTAATCAGGGAATTTACATCGGCAATTATTGAAGTATCAGATGCTACGGAATCATCCGCCGGTATAATCGACGAAATAATACCATCATGTTTGACGCTGCTCTCTACCACGGGAAGGCTGACCCTCCCCAGTGCCCCGGCATTATCTCCAGCTTCTATTATGACCGTTTCCCAGTCTGAGCCGGAGACTTCACAGCTTATCGAGGCCGATGCTTCCACGTGACTGTGACCGGCACAAACCAGATCAATCCCGGAAATATTTTTTGCCAGGTCAGCCAGTTCACCGGTGGCGACCCCTCCGCTGACAGAAAAGGAAGCATGTGATACACAGATAACGGCATGAACTTTTTCCTCATCCCTTAGTTTATTTACCAGGGCCTGTATCTCCGTGTAATCAATGTATGCCGTAACCGGCGCTGCATCAGGCATGTAGACTTCCTCACCAATCAGTCCGAAAATTCCCACCTTTATTCCCGAGGCAGTGGTCCGAATTATATATGGGAAAATATACTTTCCCGCCTCGCCTTCATTGCCATAGATAGCCTCCAGGTCATCATCGGCAGTACTGGTGCTGCTGAATTTCAGATTGGCAGAGAGGATTGGCAGCATTGATCCATCCGATTCTTTTTGTGCATTTAAAATCATCTGCGCAAGGCCCTTCGGCCCCATGGAGAGTTCATGATTGCCAATACATGCCGCATCATAACCGATTTTTTTCATTATGTTAAAGTCTGCGGCACCATTTTCTCCTGTGATAAATATGGTACCATCAATAAAATCTCCAGCATCAAGCAACAGGGTATCCGGTTCCGCTGTTCGGGCATCAGCCACCAGGGTTGATATCCGGGCAAGCCCCCCTCTGGTGCTTCCTGCCGATATGGCGGGGTCTCCAGGGTCGTATGGAGAACTGAGAAAGGAAGAATGACGATCATTAGTGGAGAGAACCGTCAGGTTGCCATTAACAGAATCCCCGGAACCGGATGATGAACAACCATTTAATACTGCAGAAAGAACTATTGTTGAAATTAAAATTTTGAAAATTAAGAAACCGTTTTTTTTCACGCTGCACCTCCGTTTTTTACTTTCCGGCACTGCCGAAAATTCCGGTAAAAATAATCTATTGCGGACCTGAAGGGAATAGAGAAGATTACTCAGGAGGCATAAATAATTATAGTTTTACTGAGTATATTTACTCAATTTAAGCAATTTCCCCTGCCCGGTCATCACTTTCTGATAAGGAGAAATTTGATTTGACCCCAGCTATTCAGCCTTTAATATGCGGTATGATTAACAGGTTTTCTCTCATTTGCTTTCTGATATTGCTGACGGAAGTTTTCTGTCTTCCCCTTAACGCATCAAAAAAAAACATTTTGATACCCATAGATAGTTCATGGGAAGTCGAAATGACAACAGCCGATAAAAAGAAAGAAACCGTTCGGCTTCCCCGCATCTTCTTTCACGGTAATGAAAATTTCACCTACAGGGGGCCCCTGAAGGTGAAAACACAAATCTCACCGGAGTTATCAGCCCGTATCTTAAAGGGAGAAAACCTTGCCTTTAATAGCGGTTGGGTGACCGGTCACGTAATTGAACTATCAGTCAATGGACACAGGGTAGCCTCAATTGGGAGTATGGCACCATTCAATCCAGCCATGGGCCGTCACCTGATAGCTGTAATTCCCGGCAGTCTTCTCAAGATTGATTCGGATAACCATATTACGGTTACTTTTCATATTACAGACAGCGACCGTACAGCTCACGGTTTCCGGGAAATTCCCCGTATCGCTCCAACAGATGTGGTCTATGCCTCTTATTACCGGGAAATTATAATTTCTTTCTGCCTGGTAACAATTTATGTTGTGGTGGGAATAGTGTTCCTGATGCTAGGAATGAGGAGAATTAAAAAAACCTATAACCTCTATTTCGGCCTATTCTCTCTTTTTTTTGCAATATTCGAAGTGGCCAATCTTCCCTGCAGGGAGGCAGTTTTTCTCAATTCTGTACTCCTTGAGATGAGGATGGATCATGTTTCTCTAAAATTCATGATTTCCGGCTTTATACTCTTTGCAACGCATCTTCTTACCGGAAGGTATGGCAGGCCGGTAATGATTTCAGTATCAATTGCCATAATCCTTGGATTCGTAGACCTCTTCAAGGATTACAGTTACAGTCTGGATGACCGTTTTAATTTCTGGATTATTCCCATTGCCATCGCCCTACCCTATATCCTTTTTCATCTGGCAGTGGAAATAAAGAAGAAGAGTATAGATACCCTTGTGATGGCACCGGGAATTTTAATTTTTCTATCCGGGGCAGCACATGATATCCTCGTTGATTATAATATTATTTCAGGAAAGATGATTCTCCCCTATACAACACTGGCGGTATTTCTAAATATTCTGATGATGCTGATAATCAAATTCATAAGAACGAGTGAAAAACTGGAGGAGCTGAATATTGATTTAGAAGACAAAGTAAAAAAACGTACTGCAGAACTTCAGGATATGCATGCCAGGGTAGCCCATCTGAAAAGAAAAGAAAAATTTCTCAACTCCTTTAATATCACTTCACGGGAAAGGGAAATTTTGAGTTTGATGATGGAAGGATATGCCCCTGGAGAAATTTCGCAAAACCTGACTATTTCCATCAGGACCGTAAATAATCACATTTATAATATGTATCAAAAACTTGGCATTCACTCTCAAATGGAAATACTGGCCCTTTTCAACCGGTTTGAATAAAATCAGCATGCAAGTCAGCAAGAAAAATTTTCATTCAAACTTTTTCGCCTGGTAAACTATCTATACCAAAAACCGATTGTACTCTTATTTAAGATATGATATAATTTACTGATAAATACA
Source organism: uncultured Spirochaetota bacterium (assembly GCA_942491575.1). Taxonomy (GTDB): domain Bacteria; phylum Spirochaetota; class UBA4802; order UBA4802; family UBA5550; genus CAZHNW01. Next base: position 1,552,093 of record CALOBT010000031.1, on the reverse strand, counting down.
GCAGAGGGATACGATATCTATATATAAACAGATAAGTTATTTTCATCCTTTTTTAAAGTTTATCCCTTCCGGACATCCCTATATGGGCTATGGCGCGACAGCTTTGTTAATAAAAATTTTACAGGCAGTGATTACCGTATTCTTTAATATTCAGCCATAATTTTACATTCATACCCAGAACATCGAAACATCAGAGAGAATATGAAAATATATAGATTATCATTATCACTCCTGTTTGCCGGATTGGTATCATTCCCCCTTTATGCCTGCGAAAGGGAAGCCACTAAAGATCCTTCCACTGCTCTGCTGGTGGCAAAAAAAGGACTTTCTCTAGAACCCTACCTTTTTTTGATCCATGATAAAGAAGAAAACCTGACTGCTGAAGATGTTTTAAAGAAATATCAAAAAAGTTCAAAATTTCAAAAAAACCAATCTACAAACCTGGGATTTATCCAGGGCAATCTGTGGATTTCCTTTTCCGTGACAAATCATTCTGAGATTGTCAAAAGATGGCTACTGGAGCTGAATTATCCCCTGATGGATGAAATTGATATTTACAGGCTGAGCCCCAAAGGGCCGGAAAAAATAAAATCGATTCATAACAATACCCCCTTTCCATCCAGAAATTTTTATACGACATCCTATATTTTTCCGATTTCCCCCAATACAAAGATTCCCACAACATATATCCTCCGCTTCAAAACCAAGGGAACCATGCGTTTCCCTCTTTTCATCTGGGAAGAATCTGCATACTTCGTGAAAAACAATTTTATCCAAATGCTGAACTTTATCTATACGGGCATATTTTTAGCCATGTTCCTTTTTTATCTTCTTTCTTTTTTTTATACCAGAGAAAAAACTATCATATATTTTTTTGCATTTCTTATTCCCTATGTACTTTTTCAAAATATCCAGAATGGAATGCTTTTCCATATTCTGAGGCCGGATTCAATTACCTGGAAATATTATTTTTTTTGTTATACAGGTTTAACAGCCTTTCTCTTTGCCGGCTTTTTCGCTGTTAATTTCCTTCATTTGAAAAAAACGTTCAAAACCGGTTTAAGAATTATTCAGCTCAACATTATAGCTGTTATTATTTTTTCGCTGCTTATCCCGATATTGGATATTTCAACAGCACTAAAGGTTTGCGGAATAATTGGGTTATTAACCTGTATAACAGAATTACTTATTGCATTCGCCGCCCTTGCTTCCGGTTATCAGCCCGCGAGGCTGTTTATGGTTGCCTGGCTCTTTTTCCTTGTCTCTGTGAGCCTCTTCATATTCCGGGGCTTCGGTCTATTGCCAAACAGTTTTTTCACCCTTCACAGTATGCAGATAGGTTCAGCTTTTGTAATACTTCTTCTGGCACTCGCTATTGCAGACCGTGATTATATAAACAATCGCACAAAAGAGCGTATCCGCAATGAGGTCATGCTTAAAGAAAAAGAGGCTCGCATAGCCCAGGAAGAAATGGTATCACAATTACAGAGACTCGATCGTTTAAAAGATGAATTTCTGGCAAACACTTCACACGAGCTGAAAACACCCCTGCATGGTATTATTGGATTGGCCGACTCAATCCTTGATGGAATCGCCGGAGAGATTTCACCGAAACTGAAAAAAAATGTCTCAATGATTTCCGAAAGCGGCAGGAGACTCAACTCACTGGTAAATGACATCCTTGACTATGCAAAAATCAAAAGTGAATCGATTCCACTGAAATTGACTGGTGTGGATTTAAAAACTGTTGCAGATACCTGTTTTGAATTATTAAACCCAATGATAAAATCATCTCCAATAAATTTGATAAATAATATAACCGGTAAAATTCCTCCGGTAATGGCGGACGAGAACAGGCTGCTGCAAATACTTTATAATCTTGCCGGTAATGCTGTAAAATTTTCTCAAAAAGGAAATATTACCATAGATGCGGATTATCAGGAAAATAAAGATAAAATCAGAATTTCCATTACCGATGAAGGTATTGGTATTGCCGCGGATAAACTTAAAGACATTTTTCTTCCCTTTCAGCAGGGTGACGGTTCCATGGCACGAAACTACGGCGGCACAGGACTGGGATTATCAATTACACGTCGCCTGGTGGAGCTTCACGGCAGTGAAATTGAAGTCTCTTCAAAAGAAGGATTCGGATCCACCTTCAGCTTTCACCTTGCCCTGGCTGACTCAATTTCTGGAAATGAATCCCCATCCATGGCAAAAATTGATTCGATAAACTTTCATACCTCAAAGGTCATGATGGAAGATGGAGAGAATGATATCCCAACTTCTGGAAAACATCTTATTTTAATTGCCGATGATGATCCCGTAAGCCTGCACGTTGTCACAAGTATTCTCAAAAAGGAAGGTAATGCCATCTTACAGGCCGAGGATGGTGCCCAGGTAATTAAAAAAATTGAAGAAGGCCCACTGCCTGACATGCTGCTCCTTGATATTATGATGCCCCACATGTCGGGATACGAAGTAACTCGAAAAGTCCGCCAGCGATATTCCATGATCAATATCCCGATAATGCTCCTGACGGCAAAAAGCCGCTCCGAGGACCTGGTCCTCGGATTTGAAGCGGGGGCCAATGATTTTTTAACAAAACCGGTTAACAGGGAAGAATTGACCGCCAGGGTGAAGACCCTCCTCACCATGAAGGATGCCCTCAACGACTGCAAAAAGCTCCACTTTATAGAAAGGGACCTGGAAGTGGCACGCAGTATTCAGCAGTCAAATATTCCTGCAACAGTTCCCAAACTAAAATCATTCAACATTGCCGCAAGGTATGTTCCCCTCGATGAAGTTGCCGGTGATTTTTACGATTTTTATCCCGTCAGCGACAATGCACTTGGAATCCTGGTAACTGATGTTTCGGGACACGGGATTGCTTCTGCCCTCATTGCCAGTATGATTAAAATTGTTTCATTCATGCAGCATGGAAACGCATCAGAGGCTGACGTGGTAATGAGTAACATGCGGCAAATCCTTGACTCTGCCATCGAGCATCAGTTTGTCACGGCAATTTATGCCTACCTTGATACCTCAACAGGAAATCTAGCTGTTTCCAGGGCGGGTCATGACGCGGCGCTGCTCTATAGAAAATCAGAAAACAACATCTCACAGATCATGCCGGGGGGGAAGATGATCGGTTTTAACCTGAAAGACCAGGTAAATGAAGTAATAAACTGTTCCATTGAAAAAGGCGATCGCCTGATTCTTTATACTGACTGTGCCTTCGAGGCAATGAATTACCGCGGAGAAACCTTCGGAAGAGAAAATTTTATTGAGTCCATCCATTCAACAAAGGATCTGTCCCCGGACGAGGCAATTGAAGCAATTATCAATTCCCTCTACCAGTGGACGGGCAGCAACAGGCTGCAGGATGACCTTACACTGATACTGGTGGATATATTGGATTAACAGGCAGGAAGGATTTCCTCCCTGCCAACATGTCATCTTCTTAGTAAGACTGATCTGCAAGGTCGAGAACAAGTTTCTCCGTTGCATCCCATCCGAGACAGGGATCAGTAATTGATTTGCCAAACTCATTCCCGTTTGATCCCTGGGAGCCTTCAAGGAGATAACTCTCAATCATGAATCCCTTAACCATTCCCTTGAGGACATGAGAGTGATTTCTGCTCTGCATAATTTCATCTGCAATGCGGGGCTGCTGGCCAAAAACCTTTCCGGAATTGGAGTGATTTGTATCGATGATAATACTCGGATTTTTCAGTTCCCTTTCCTGGTACATCTCAGCAACCTTCACAAGGTCTTCGTAATGGTAGTTCGGGATATGACGGCCTTCACGGTCTACGGCGCCCCTCAGCACTGCGTGGACCAGTTCATTACCGGATGTTTCAACTTCCCATTTATTGTATACAAAAACATGGGGCACCTGGCCGGCATAAATTGAATCGAGCATAACCTTCATATCACCCGCGGTGGGATTTTTCATCCCCACTGGAATATCCAGACCGCTCACTGTCAGCCGGTGCTGCTGGTTTTCCACGGATCGGGCGCCAATGGCTACGTAGGATAAAACATCCGCAAGGTAGGGGTAGTTGCCGGGATACAGCATTTCATCAGCAGGGGAGAGATGAGACTCTGAAATGGCACGGATATGCATCTGACGAATTGCCCGCAGTCCCTTTGCAATATTAGTCTCTTTCTGATGGTCAGGCTGATGAAACATTCCCTTGTAGCCCTCCCCGGTGGTTCTAGGTTTATTTGTATAGATACGGGGAATCAGGAAAATTTTATCCTTCACCTTCTCCTGAAGTTTGGAGAGACGTACCACATATTCAACCACCGCATCCTCATTATGGGCTGAACATGGCCCGATGATAAGCAGGAGCCGGTTATCTCTGCCGGTAAAAATATTTTTAATTTCTTCATCTCTTCCGGCCTTGATCTTTTTCAGATTTTCGGGAAGAGACTGTTCCTTGAGGATTTCCTCTACGGATGGAAGCTTACATTTATAGGTGAAACTCATTGCCCTACCTCATTCATATTATTATTTAATTTTACCTGCCCCCTTCTACCATTTTGGGGGACAGTAGAGGGCATGAGTATATGTTAGTTGCTAAAATACTCCACTGCGTTGTTGAATATTCTGATTCCGTCAGACAGTTCCGGAATCTCACGGCCTTCCCTGGTATACTTCTCCTTCAGGAATGTCCAGTCATCTCTCTGGCTGAAAAACATTCCCCGTTCAGGGTGCGGCATCATACCCATAATACGGCCGCTCCTGTCACAGATTGCGGCAATATCATTCATGGCGCCATTTGGATTATGGGGAAATTCCCCCGCAGCGGAAGAGCCGTCAGGTTTCACATATCTCATGGTTACCATATTGTTATTCTCAATTTTTGCCAGGGTATCTTCATCGGTTACGAAATTCCCCTCACCATGGGCTACCGGAACATGAAGGGTATCAATCCCACGGGTAAATACGGAGGGGCAATCCTCTTCAATTTTCAGATCAACCCACCGGCACTGGTAGCGTGACGATGCATTATGCTCAAGGGCCACTTCAATTTTTCCAAAGGACTGATCGAATGCGGGAATCACACCGATATTGGTCATTACCTGGAAGCCGTTACAGATACCGAGCATAAGGGTATCCCTTTCGATGAAACGCTGAAGCTCTTCGGAAAGATTATTCTTTATTCTGTTCGCCAGAGCTTTTCCGCTGCCGGTATCATCACCGTAGGAAAATCCGCCGGGAAACATGAATATCTCAGTATTGTCAAGACGGGAAGGATCTTCAATAAGATCATTTAGATGTACGATTTCAGCAACAGAGCCTGCCTTCTCAAAGGCATAGCGGGTCTCATCATCACAGTTGATGCCATATCCGGTGAGTACTAATGTACGGGGTTTTGCCATTTTTTATTCCTGATCCTTTAAAATCCTGTAAAGACACCCTGATAAGCTGACATCAATGATTTAAGTTCGACGTCAACGATAGCAGTGCCCTGCTGATTTACCATAACTTTTTTATTTTCAACAACCCTTCCAATCATGCTGAACGGAAGAGTAGCAAATTCTTTTTCAAATTCTTCTTTTTTTGCCGGGTTTACAGAAACGAGGAAACGTCCCTGGCTCTCACTGAAAAGTATCGTATCAGGGCGGTTGACTTCCTTAACCGGCACAAGGTTCAGATCGATATCGCAACCGAGGCCTCCCCCAAGGGCCGACTTGGTAAGGGCGACACCAAGGCCTCCCCTTTCGATACTGATACCGGAGGCGATCAGCCCCTTGTTGATGGCGCTGTAGTAGGCGCGGTAGAGGGCGCTGAATTTTTCCGCATCAACCCTGGGTACATTGTTACCGAGGTATTTACTTCCCCCGATACTCTCCCCCATGTAGGCGAGGTATTCACTTCCCCCTGTCTCATCGGCGGTCTCACCGATAACATAAACGAGATCCCCGGCAAATTTAAAATCAAGGGTCTGGCATGACATCTTATCTTTTACAACACCAATTGAAGAAACCAGCAGTGTCGGCGGAATCGAAATCATTACTTCGTTGAAATTCTCATCGTATCCCTTGAAGTCATTGAACATACTGTCCTTGCCGCTGACGAAGGGTGTTCCGTAGGCCACTGCAAAATCATAACAGGCCTGCGCGGCCTCCTTAAGCTGACCCAGACGTTCGGGATTATTTGAATCACACCAGCAGAAATTATCAAGGAGTGCCATGTGGTCCAGGTTTCCACCGGCGGCAACGGCGTTCCTGATTGCGGTATCAATGGAACACGCCGCCATCCAGTAGGTATCAATGTCACTGTATGAGGGATAGAGCCCCTGGGAGAGGACTACACCCCTGGGAGAATCAAAAACCGGCTGGATAACAGAAACATTGCTGTTTACTTTTCCCTTTCCCTGGAGAGGTTTGGTCAATGAATTTCCCTGTACCTCATGATCGTACTGATAAGTAATAAAGTCAAAACTTCCGATATTGAGTCTCCCCATCATGTCGGTAAAAACCTTGTTCATATCTTTTGGGGAGTCGAATTCAGGATAGCTGTTATCCGCCTTTGTGTAGGTGGTGCTCAGTTCTTTTTTCGGGAGTCCGTCATGGAGGAAGTCCATCTCCAGATCGAATATTTTTTTACCCTGGTAGGTAACTACTGCACGGTCCGTCTCATTAAACTTGCCGATAACAGTTGCCTCTACCCCACGGCTTTCCATCAGGTCAAGAAAGGTGGAAAGTTTCTCATCGGGTATTGAAAATGTCATTCTTTCCTGAGATTCGCTCACCCAGATCTGCCACGGTGCAAGTCCCGGATATTTCAGGGGAACCTTATCGAGCTCACAGACGAATCCCCCCGCCTCCCGGGCCATTTCAGCAACGGAACATGAAAGTCCACCCGCGCCGTTATCGGTAATGGAATTATAGAGGCCCATGTCCCGGGCCTCCTTCACCACAGCATCGGATAGTTTCTTCTGGGTAATGGGATCACCTATCTGCACTGCAGTTGCGGGACTTCCTGAATTGAGTGCTTCTGAAGAAAATGTGGCGCCGTGAATACCGTCGCGTCCCACCCGGCCGCCGATCATTACAATATTGTCTCCCGGCATGGCCTTTTTCTGTACACTCGACTTTCCCTGTACCTCCCGTGGTATCAGTCCGATGGTGCCGACAAATACCAGGGGCTTACCTTTAAAGCGTTCATCAAAATAGACAAATCCCTGGGGGGTCGGTATACCGGAGGTGTTGCCTCCCACGTTTACCCCGTGGATTACCCCTTCCATAATACGCCGCGGCGAGAGGAGTTTTGTTGATTTATCTTTATCCCGGTAAAGGGGTTTTTCATCGAAGGGATCGGCAAAGCAGAAACCGTAACGGTTTGCAATGGGACGTGATGCCATACCAAAACCGATGGCGTCACGGTTTACCCCTACGATACCGGTAATGGACCCACCGAAGGGATCAAGGGCACTGGGGCTGTTATGGGTCTCAACCTTATCGGCAACGATCCAGTTCTCATCAAAATCAATTCCCCCGGCATTATCGGTAAAAACAGAAACACAAAAATCATCCTTACCCTTCTCACGGCGAATGCGGATTGTGGCTTCCTTTATAAACTCTTTATAGATACCTTCATTAATGTCATCGATTTTGGCTGCAAAAATTGTATGCTTGCAGTGTTCACTCCAGGTCTGGGCAATGGATTCAAGTTCGATATCAGTTGGATTTCTCTTTTCCTTTTCAACGAAATAGTCTTTTATAACATTCATCGAAAGCATGTCGAGGGCAAGGGGACCGCGGCGGGTACCATCCTCATCGGCAAGCCCCTCCTTTCCGATACGGGCCAGCTCTTCATCGGATACATTGAGCTTCACTTCATCCGCCACGGGACGTTCATGGATACTGACGACGGGAAGTGTCCGCCCCATGCCTCCCTCTTTCCAGTACTGGTCAGCGGTAAGAATAGTGATTCGCTCAATAAGGGGATTATACAGTTCCGCGGCAATGTTTTCAACTTCCCCGGGATTATTCAGCTTGAAAAAATATGTAACTGAGGAGAAAACTGATTTTTCATGGTCAAGTTTTGTTTTAAGAAGGTCTTCGATGGATTCCCTGACTGTATGAGAAACATTATCGGTAACCCCCGGGAGAAATCCGACTTCAAGGGCATGTGAAAAATCCCCCGGATCGCAGGGTTCATTTATTTTATAATCCTGTGTCACCGGCTGCAGCAGGGATTGGGCGATATCAATGGCCTGCTCCTCGTCAATGTCCCCGTTTATCAGGTAATTATCCGTCAGGCAGGCATTGGACACGGAGTATCCGAGAGAATTCAGTTTATCCTGAATAGCCTTTCCACGATTATCGTGACTGGTATGAAAAATTTCAATGCGATAGCGGGCTGATTCCATTTATTACTCCTCTAATGATTAAAAAACCTCATACGATCACGGTATTCTTATGAAAACATCTTCTCCGCTTCTCCCTGAAAAATGGAGCGACCGCAACAATTCGGTTAAGGTACCAGAGGTCTTTGTACTAAAAAAGGGGGGTAAATTGTCTACTCTTTTTCAAGATTAATCAAGTTTTTTAACAGAGGTTTTACATTTATACAGTGGAATGCGGACTCCCCCCGTTTAAAACCGCACCCCGGATGTTTATAAGGGATTATTACCTTCACTTTCCGGAAGGACCTCCCCGGTAACCTGTCAGACTATTATTTTCCTGCGGGAGACCGGGGCAGAACGAGGGGCTGCAGTGTAAAGTTACTGTGCAGCAGGAGGGCCGCCTTATCCCCCCTGTTTCCATAGGAAAAGACAATGGCATCATGGTCACTGTCAATGCTGAAAAATTTCACATGACGGGGATACTGCCTGTTAAGTCCCCAGTACTTCAGGGAATGCCAGGTACGGTCCTTGATTTTAAATATTTTAATGGCGACAATCTCCCTGCGGGGATCCCTCTGGGGTGATATCACCACAAAAACGGTATCCCCCCTTACCACCATTGAACGGATGCGCAATTCATCAAGGCCCCCAGCTTCCTTCGGTGCAAAACGGTTTACGTTTCCTTCCTTAAAACGGTAGACGGCGTACTTCGTGGCAATCATCAGGTGGTCTTTCCGCACCGCCAGATCAACAATCCCCACAATGGCATCGGAAAACCATGTATCAATCCCCATGGCACGGGTAATAGTGTCTCCAAGAGAATGCTTTTCTCCGAAAAGTTTCCATTCCTCTTCCTTTTTATCATAGCGGAGCCTGGAAAGGCCTGCACGGGTGACAAACCAGATATTTTCCCCAGTGAATCCCCGGTTCTTCTTTTCCACGTGTATTATGGAGACTGCATTATCACCGAGATCAGAATTGTTGCGGTCAAAGTGCTGCCAATTACCGTTTTTCTTCAGGCGGGAAATCCCCGCGAGGTCCCGGGGACTGTAACGGAACCAGAGATTGCCTGCATGGTCAAAAACCGTTTCATGAACACGGTCTGATTTCAAATCTGAATTTCTTTTATTTAAAGATGTGCAGGTGAAGGAAGTAAGATCGCCGCCGACACGACAGTCCGTGACGCCCCCTCCCCTTGGTGCCAGGTACGTAACAAGAAACCGGTATTCCCTTCCGGACCGTGTGACATGGATATTCCTGATGGCGTCGCCGTTGAGACCTTTACTGCCCCGGGGAACCAGAAAATATTTCTTCTTTTTGGGAAGGAAAAGATGGAGGCCCCCATCCCCCTCCGCGTAGAACAAATCCTGAAAGCTGCCGGGGGAAGTAAGTTTCACCCCTCTCATTTCTTTCGGCAATATCCCGGAAGGAACAACTGAACCGTCAGCCGAAACCTCCAGAAGTGCCGCCTTATCCATAAGACGCGCAGAAAGAAGGACCTTCTTCTGAGGCAGGGACATGCCTCCGTCAATCCTCACCGGGGTGGTACCGCAGGCGGAAGTTACCGCAAGAATAACCGGTAAAAGTATTACCGCCCCTAAGGGACGGTAATACCTGATGATTTTGCGGCAAAAAGAGTATGCAAATAACATGTTACTTCTTCGATCCTGTTTCAAAATAGTACTTTGCCTCAAAGTCGGTGGACCAGCCACCGGGACCGCCACCGCCGCTGATAAAATCGGGTCCGGTTGTGAGAATCGGCAGGCTGACATTCATATCGAAAAGAACATTACCGAGGGTGATGCCGAGACCGAAGGCGGCCACGGTAGTATTGACACTGTCATCAACGGTATCACCGGGATCAGTGGTATCACGGTCGAAGAGTACACGATGTACCCCAAGACGGGCTTTAACAGCCTTGAACATTTCAACTTCCCCACCCAGAACCAGCTTGATTTTATGAGTGTAGAGATCTCCTGCCGCAAGAGCAGTGTTCTCCATGCTGTACTGGAGACCGCCGAATACCATGCTGTTTTTGGTAATCTTCATCTCGTCGGAAATCCCTGCATAAACATTATGGTAGGTAGTTTCAACTTCAGTACCGCCAACAGTACTGGTTCTTCCCAGGTAGGCATACTTAAAAAAGACATGAAGCGTGTTCAACTCACTGAGGGACCAGTTAAGACGACCGTTTGCACCGAAGTCCGCGGTAGTTCTTTCATAGGTGTTTGAAGGAGTATCCGCACTCCATACATTAAGAAAAACACCTGCGTCTACGGTCATTGCAGAGGAGAGTTCCATAATCATGCCGAGATCGAGGGTCCACACCAGGTTTGTGTCGGGATCTCCCGCCCCTCCATCATCCTTCATATAGGAGAATGAGGTACCTGCCCCAAAAATCATATTTCCCATGTCGTAGGAACCGGTAATGGCAAACTGCTCATAGTCCATATCCACACCCGCCGCGGGAGATCCTCCTGCAAAGGCTGTATCCTCAAGGGGCATTCCCGTGGAAACCAGAAGATTCAGGTTGTCAATCGGGGAAAAAACGATCCACCCGTAAGGATTGGTGATTATGGTTCCCGCGTATCCCACCGTAAGCTGAGGGGCCACCTTCGAGAGATAGGCTGCGTTTTCAGAAACATGAGTCTCATCCTTTTCAATCATCCACACCGTATCCTCTTCCATCCCCATGGAAAGGATCCTCGGCAGGCCCGCCTCTGCCGCTCCTGACATGAGTAGAATCATGCCTGAAACAGCAAGGATCGCAAGTGACCGTGATAAAAACTGCTTCATAAAAGTCCTCCATTTCTTTTTTTACCCTGATAGAACAAAGGTGATTATGTCGCTTTTTATCGTATAACCGAGATAATGTCAATATTAATTATTAAATTAATTAACCAGTTAATTATTTGCTTGCTTCCGGTAATTCAAAAACAAACAGCTTAACTAGTGCTGATAAAAATTTTTGAATTACCATCAATATATAAAGACGGAAATTGTGCTGAGGGCAAAATACCCCCTTGAAGTACTATGGGGTGACTGGAAGTCTTTTGCTCTCAGCCTGGTCAACGAGGATAACCCCATCCTCTTTGTAGGTTTTAAGGAGAAAATGAGAAACAGTTGACTGCACGCCCTTGATAGTGGCAAGCTTTTCCGACACAAACTGTGCCACCTCACGAAGGGTCTCCCCCTCGACCTGAACCAGGAGATCGTAGCCACCGGACAGCAGTGAGAGTGAAGAGACCTCGGGAAAACGATAAATTGACTCTGCAACGGCATCAAATCCGACTTTTCTCTCAGGTGTAACCTTTACTTCAATCAGGGCCCGCACCGTGTTGTGACGAACCCGCTGCCAGTTCACCGAAGCTTTATATCCAAGAATAATATTATCCTTCTCCAGCTTCTTTATCCGTTTTTCCACTTCCTTCGAAGTTATGTTCAGCTGTTTTGCGATATCCTCGGGACTGATCCGTCCGTCCCTGGCAAGAATTTCGAGGAGGTTTTCACCAGCTTCATCTATTTTATAGGGTTTCATATTGTACCTGCCGAAAATTTTATAAAAATATATCCACAACCGGTTTCTTTTGTCTAGAACAATTATGTCTACAACTACAAATCAGAAGGATCATTGTTATTTAAGACTTTCTACATATTCAACAACAGAAGTCTGCCACGATTCAGGTTTTATGCCGGATTCAACACAGAATTTTGAGTTGTCTAAAACTGAGTTGTACAATCTTTCGGCCCCCAGTGGAATTTCCCGATAGTCCTTTTCAGAAAGCTCCGGTAATTCAGCAAGTAATCCTCTTGCTTCCATTTCTCTGAGAATAAGCTGCAACACATCATGACGACCAGCTTTCCCGTCCTGGCAATAGTGGTAAATCCCTGTTGCCCTCTTTTCCATTAAAGTCGAAATACATCCAGCAAGTCCCGTAACCGATGAGGGAGTAATTACACCTTCAGGAACATCCAAAGTGTGCCGGTCCTTTTGTTTTTGCAGCAACGGCGAGAGATCCCAGTCTCCGAAGCCTATAAGCTCTCCTGTTCTGATAATACAACCTGTACAACCGGTATCAAGGAAGTATTGTTCTGCAAGATGACATGCATCACCAAATACCGACTGCGGATCAGGAGTACTCTCTTCAGAATATACTGGATTATCCCTTCCGTTAAAGACATGGACTGAACTTATGAAAATCAGGGGAATATTTTTTTGGCAGGCAAATTCTGCGGCTTTTTTTACAGCTATGCTGATATTGCCGTAGGCATCTTCACGATGTATCTCATAGTAATCTATGTCCTGGAGCGGAGGGAGTATCAACAGGGTGTCGTCCCCTCCATTCAGAGAATCGGTCAGGGTATCAAGATAATTATGAGAATACTGTACAAGAGAAGTCTCCCCCCGGGGAGAGAGACCTGCTTGTATTGCTTTAGTAAGGGAAGATTCGACTCCAGTGATGAGTATCATACCATACTCCCCTGATTTTATTACAGCCGTTTATATCCGAGTTCAATGGCAGAAGCATCAAGATAGGTTGTTACCACATTTTCAACGGCAAGATCATATCGTGATTCTTCATTCAACTTTGGGATACGCAATGTCTTAATATATCCCTTACACTGGTCACAGTAATCTACCCGATAGGGTGATTCATCTGAAGTGTTGAGAAAACCAAGGGTATCCTTGTCAGTATTCTCACAAATGGCGCAGGTCATCCTGGGATAATACCACTCATGCTCACAAACTCCACAGTGAAGCTCACGGCGATTATCCCTGCCCTCAATGATTTTACTCATATCAGGGAGATATCCACAAAATGGACATACCGGAGCAAGCCACTCCTCCGTGTCGACATTTTCCATCACTGCTGAACTGAATGAATGCATTATCGGTTTCATCCAGTTAACCAGGATAAAAAGATACTCATCAAGGCCTATTTTCACTTCATCAGCTGCGGCAGCCAGTTTTTCCATATCATGCTGTAGAAGAAGGATTACCGAAGTATTCAGCAGTGACCACTTATCTTCAATGGCATTCTGAATAAGAGAAGTATCAATTCCGGGATGATGCTTTTCAATTATCTCAAGAAGTTCTCTGAGCTGTTTCTCAAGGACTGTCTTCAGTTCTCCCTCAAAAATAAATTTTTCAGGATCCAAAGCGGGAAACGTCGAAGCATCAATACACTGGGAAAGATCAAAATTGTTTCCATCTGAAGAATTTTGCTCATGAAAAACAAACAGATCTTCATAAAAAAGTGCCAGCTCCTCTGAAAGGTATCCGGCACTTACTGTTTCATCCTTAACTTTCTGAAAAAAACGTGTATGCTCTAACATTAACTTTCTTTCTTATCGTTATCGTCGTCACCGGATATCGATTTTTTGAATTCCCTGATTCCACCGCCGATATCTTTTGCAATTTTAGGAATTTTATTAGCACCGAAAAGCACAAGAATAATAAGAAAAATTATAACCAGTTCAGGAACGCCCAGTCCACCAATCATTATGGTACCTCCAATTATTAAAAAGCCTTGCTCATTGAGTAACTTTTATCGTCGATTTGTTTCATTTTCCCATAATAAAGGAAAAAAGACATAATAATGACCACATGTCAAACCTGAGTCATAGAATTTCACGCCATTAACATTTGTCAAATGAATTTTAATCAGTTTGCGGAAGTAAAGCGGATATCCCTTGTCTCAAGGTCTTCAAAAAACTTGGCATTTTCATACTCTCGATCGATCTTTCTGATCCGTTTTTTGATGTTCAAAACTGTTCCGGGATATACACGGTCGTAGACTATTATGACGGGTTCCCTGTCTAATTTCAGTTTTTCAGAAATTTGACGGGTTTTCTCCTGAAGCTCCTTCAGGTTTTTATTGCCATTATTCAGTTCCTGCAGGAGGGTGAGACATGTTTTCTTTTTAACCGGTGGAAGTATCGCAATATATTTTTTAGGATCTTCAAATACTCCTTCACCAAAGCTGGTTTTAAGTTTTCTGATGATTTCGGCAACTTCCTCACGGAGCGCATTCATCTGTTTTCGTACAACATCAAGTTCTTTCTCAATTTGAAGATTTCTTCCGACACTGAGAACAGTCTGTGTCTCTGTTTTTGCGCCTACAATTTTTGCTTCAATATCATAAAGGGCGGTGATTTCCCCACCTGTTATTTTTCCGGTTTTTGCGGTTACGCTGATTCGTTTATTAGAAAATACATTGGAATTTATTATGGAGTCTTCCACAAGAACTTCCCCACCCGCTTCAACAGTACAATTGAGGAGATACTTTGTTTTCAGATTTCCATTGCATACTATCTTTACAGATTCCTTCCCCACCACTCCCATTCCGATGCTGACATCACCGCCTGCTTCGATAAAGGCATCTTCGACACTGTTCTTTATATTGATATCTCCCTTTGCCTTGATATGAAAACCGGGAAGCACAGAACCGGTCACTTCAACGCTGCCGTTGAAATCAATATTCCCTGTTTCATAGTCAACATCACCATTTATCACTACTGTCTCCAGTACTGATACTTTGCGCTGAGCAACCTTGAGAACACCATCAATTCCTGCCAGATAAATTTTCTCATCGTGGCCCGACTGAATAATATTATCACCTTTTCGGTAGCCTTCCACCTGCTCCATCTCTGCAGGTATGACATCACCGAAAACATCCATTCCGTCTTGGGATTTAACCGGAGGAATCCGTTCGAGCAGTTCCTGCCCCTTAAAAACCTGAATGACCGAGCCGACTTCACGAAAATCAATTCTTCCATCAGAACGAAGCTCTCCCGCCTTCTTCTCAAACTCAAGAAGGGGGCTGAATGTCTCTTCCCTGCCGTTAACCGGGGCCTTCCCCTGTGCTACAATAATTCGCGTAAGTTTCGGTTCATCCGGATTTATTTTACTCAACTGGGCATTGATATTTTTTTCACCAACACTGGAGAGTATATTATAGCTGTGAAGATACTCCTGAATTTCAGCTGAAGATGGAAGTTTTTTATGTACCGTTGGATGCAGATTAAAATATACCTTCAGCTTGTCACGGGTCATTGTATGAGCGGGAAGGAGCTTCAGACTCCCGTTATTATAGATAACAAAACCGTAAGCAGCGGCCTTATATGCTCCCACCGTTTCATCATAGTAAATTCCTTCAGCTGCTTTTATCTGTTTAAAATCGACAACCTTATAAAAATCATATCCCGGATCAAGACGGGTAGATATCTGTTCGTCAGTATCAATATTCACCACACGTGCAACAAGCTCTGCGCGTGCCACAAAGTTATGAGGAGAAGAAAGATGTACCTTCGATTCGCCAGACTCGGTTTTTGTTTTCACAAACATACTTGTAACTGTCGGATCGAAATAAAATATTATTTTTTTCATAACCAGCTCTTCAACCTATGCTTTGCATAGTACCATACTATCGATATTATGCAAACAGTTTCTCCATTCCTCAGCCCGGTATTATGCAATGTTTTGACAAGTACCGACACAGGGACTCCAGTCCCTGTTTTTTTAATCGTACAATAACAGGGATTAGTTAATTAAAAAATATGTCAATTCATACTGGAAATGTTTCGGCAAAACAGATAAAATAAACGGAAAACAGGGGTCTTTTCTGGTATTATCACAAAAAAAGTTTAGGACTATTCTTCACTTGCATCTTTTTCTCGATAAAAAATGGCAATATTCCCTATAATGTTAATAAGTTTACTTTCAGTTTTCTTTTCGAGTTCCTGTGAAAGTACGCGTCGATCCTCTTTAAAATCAATAAACTTCACCTTGATCAATTCGTGATCATCAAGGGCCTTATTCATTGCCTCAAGAAGACTGTCGGTGATACCTTTCTGCCCTATCATAATCACAGGTTTTAGATGATGGGCTCTGCTTTTCAGTTCCTTAATAAGGGAACCGGAAATTTCTGACATTTTTTTGCTCCTGAACCGGCTATTTTTTTGATACGGTGCATATCACAGGGAAGATCCGTGGGAGGCAAGCTTTTTTTATAATCACAACACTACAGGATATCGATTATCATCAGAGTCATATCATCAGCCTGATTTTTATTATCGGCAAAATATCTGACCTGTCGAATAATCTCCTCTACTGCCTCTTCCGGGGATTCCTTTCCTGTTTTCTGAATTAATTCCTTGAAACGCTCTATTCCAAAAAGTTCATCTTCCGGACCTACCGCTTCTGTGATACCATCGGTATAAAGTATAATCCTGTCTCCACTGGAGAGTTTTTCACGCAGGGAAGATATTTGAATCTCATCATGCCACCCAAGGGGTCCCCCCTTTACATAGAGTTCCCGGAGATTAGTATTTTCTTTCTCCAGAATGTAAATCGGGAAATGTCCTGCGTTACTATATATCAGCTCCATTTCACTTAAATTAACGGAGCATACTGCAGCAGTGACGAAATGGGAAAGAACCGCATGATTAAAAACGGTAGTATTAAGCCGATGTAAAACTGCCTCATCATGCTCATCCCTTGCCATGGTAAAGGAAAAGGCATTTTTGGTAATGAGGGCGAGGAAGGCGGAAGAAACACCGTGACCGGAAACATCAGCAATAATAAACCTGATTCCGCGGTCTGTTTTGTAATAGTCGTAAAAATCTCCCCCCACTTTATCCATTGATATACAGCGGGCATAAACATTCAGACCTTCAAAAGATGGTGATTTATCAGGCATAAGCTTTGCCTGAATCATTCTGGCCATTTCTAATTCCGTCTCCATTATTTCGTTTCTACTCTGAAGTTCCTTTGTTCGTTCCTGAACCTTTAATTCAAGATTTTCGATGGCACGTTTCTCTATCTGCCTGACCAGGGAATACTGTTCTGCCATATAAAAAGAGAGGAATAGAATCATTGACGGGAGGCCGACTTTCAGATAATCAAAATCAGGTACTATTGTATAGGCCCTGAGTATTTCCAGAAACAGAGAAAACAGAAAGATCCCCAGCCCCAGGTTTACCATGGTAAGCTCTTTTCTGGAATTATTGATTGCCTGGATTATATTTTTAATACTGACTATAACAATGTATAAGATAGATCCGTGAAGAATTACCCGTGCAACTGTCCATAGACGAATATCCTTAAATACAAGCACATTTATTGCAGCAAAGGCAATAACTACAAACATTATTTTATCCATTACTGAGACAGTCTGCCGGTATAAGAATCTAAGCATCAAAACAAGAATAACTGTACCTGTAAGGGCAATGATATACTGGGTTAGATGAAATGGGAAAAATGTATCTGTCACCATATACTTGATCTGACCGATGCATAAGAGATATCCCGCAATAAAAAATGAAAAGATTGAAAAAATTCGCTGCTGGCGGGATAAGAAAGTCGGGAGACGGGAAAAGATAAGAAAAAAGAGACCTACGAAAACATACAGACTGATAAAAAATATTTCGGAGATATATGAATAAATAATTTCTTTATTCATCAGTGATGCAGGCCCTATTTTATATCTGCCCCAGATCATGCCGAAGGAATCATTCAAAAATCCGCGAACACGGACGGCAATTACATTAACTCCCCTTTCATGAATCAGGTATCCCGGTATATTATAATAACGCACACGATCGAAGGCATGTATTGAATCATCGGATACAGAACCGGTTGAACCAATTTTTACGCCATTAAAGTAAACCTCATCTGCGTCACAGATTTTCCCCAGCATGATAACAAAGGTTTTCTTTGACGCCCCCGGGGGAAATCGCAACCGTGTCCTGTACCAGGCGATACCCCTGTACCCCGGATTCAGATCAAGGAGATTACCCGGGACCTGAACATGCCGCCAGTTATTATCCCAGTAAACTGACTTGGCGTATATCGGCGAATCCTTTAATTTAACCCGCCAGAGCCCCTCAAGTAGTACGATACTGTCATTACTGACGACAAAAACTGAATTTTTATCGGGGGAAATCTCGTCTGCATATGGCGAAAGAGTGAACAGTAAAAAGTATATGGTGGCAACTAATAATAGTGAAATTTTTCTTTTCATTTTTTCCAGAACCGGTTATTATCTGCAGCTATATCACCACTATGGAATCAATAAAAAGTCAAGCTAAAAGAGACTTCAGGAGTTTAATATTTCATGAAAAAACTCAAAGGATTGCAATATTTCCTCTTCCTTTTTATTATTTTATTTTCTTCCTTCGTTGATACCGGTTCTTTACCTGTTGCAAATTCAAACACCAGAAACCGAAAGTGGGGCTATATTTATCATGGTGCAACCCTGCCTCGAAATTATTTTCATAAAAATTTTCCTAAACTATCCGTTGCAGCCATAACCGGATTCGCTTTAAACAGCAATGGAGCATTGATTATACGAAGAAAAAAATATATAAGGCGGGTAATTTCCGAATGTGAAACCTTTAATGTAACCTGGTATCCCGTTGTGACTTTTACCTCCTCTCCCTCAGGTAAAAAACTACTATCTGAATTTGCCATCAGGAAAAGGGCCGTAAAAAACCTGGAACAAATCATAAAAGAAAAAAACTGCAGTGGAATTCATCTAGATTTTGAATACCTCCCCCGGCAATACAGCAAGAATATGAAACTGTTTTTGATAGAATTAAAGGAAAGAATACCTGGAAAAAAAATATCCATGGCACTGTTTCCCCAGGTTCAATTCCCAGGAAAATGGGCGGGTTTTCACAGTCTTCCCCAAATTGCCCCTCTTATTGATGAGGCAGTAATTATGTGTTATGATTATCACCGCTCCGGATCAAAGGCGGGCCCGGTTACCTCTGTAATCTGGGCTGAGAAGAATATCCAATATTTCCTGAAATATTTCACTCCTCAACAACTGTGGCTTGGGATACCTGCCTATGGCTACATCTGGCCCAAAAGGGGCGGCGGGAAAATAATTACAGAAAAATCAATCAAAAAATGCAGTAATTGCATAACAAACCGGCACCACCCGTCGGAAACACTTCATGTTATAAAAACAACGGGGAGAAGAACATATTCAGGCTACCTGTCAGACTACATTACACGAAACAAGCTGAAAAATCTTACCCTTCGATATAACCTCAAAGGAACAGCCCTCTGGCGTATGGGCATGGAAGAGGAAGGTACACTTTAGAAACCGAAGAGAGCCGTTATCAGATATCATTTTTTAAAAAATCAAAAAAATATTAATGCTTTCACCAAAGTTTCCGATATTCTTAATGTGACATAACTTGAATGTGACATAATTCGACTGCCAGAGATAAGGAGACAAACATGAAACAGGCAAAAAAACCTACTAAAAGTTTTCGGGAATTACTGGAAAAATATCTCGAGTTTAAGGGACTCGACATCATTGTTATTCTTCAGGACGGAACAGAAATAGAACTCTATAAAAACCGTCAGTTAATTGATGACGTTATTATTACCCTGGAAAAAGGGAAGCAGGAACGCCGTATCCCCATAAAATCAATCAAATCTGTAGATATGTTTGCCGCTTAATTGTATTGTTTGAATGATTAAATTATTGCTGCAGATCGACAAGGATAGGATATATTTAACCTGCCATCAAGCCTTATCTCATAAATCTGCGAATGTCTGCGGCATATTTATATAAACCTGAGTTTATACTTATTAAAACCCCAATTAATTGGAGCACCTTTTTCCGGAAAAACCATGGCATTTCCCCCCTGCCCCGGAGGTATCATTACCCAGGCGAGAGCTGACAGGAATATTTAACTGTCACAACTGTTTTTTCATTTTTCCCAATTTTGAAGAAAATTTTCACGTACTTTCTCCATCATAAAATGTTTTTATTTTGATCCACAGTTCTGAATATAAGTGATGAATTTCTTGACTAACTCCCCAATTCTGTATAATAATATTACTATACAACAAGTTCTGAAAACTCAACTGCTGGCCCGGATAAACGGTTAAGAGTATGAAGAAAAACGGACGAGATGCCGTCATAATTTTTCTTAATATCCTGACCGGTATAATGCTTACCGGTTTAAATATTTCTCATGCAGCCTGTGGCAACAGGGGAGCGAACCGTATGGAAGAACAGCGAAAAATCATGGTCAAAAACCAGATTCAATCACGTGGAATAACTTCACCTTCAGTGCTGAAGGCTTTAGGTAAGGTTAAGCGGCATCTTTTTGTACCTAAAACATATCTGTCCGAAGCCTATGATGATCATCCACTGCCAATTGGAAGCGGTCAGACCATCTCTCAGCCATATATCGTTGCATTGATGTCTGAACTATGTGAACTGGACGGTACGGAAAAGGTTCTTGAAATCGGGACCGGCTCCGGATACCAGGCGGCAGTATTATCTCTACTGGCAAAAAAAGTTTTCAGCATAGAAATCATCCCTTCCCTTGGGGAAGCAGCCAAAAAAAAACTCCATGAACTCGGCTATGATAATGTAATTGTACGCATAGGAGATGGCTATAAGGGTTGGTCGGAAGAAGCACCTTTTGATGTAATAATACTTACCGCCTCCCCGCCAAAAATACCGGATGCATTGATTAATCAACTGGGGGAAGGAGGAATCCTTGTTGCACCTGAAGGAGAATACGTACAGCAGCTGGTGAAATTAAAAAAAATCAAGGGCAAAATTCATCGTGAAGTTATAACCTATGTTCGCTTCGTACCAATGGTTCACGAAAACAACTGAATACGAACAACAAAGCGAACATGAAAGAACTGAATCTTTAGTCCGCCGCTATAAACATTTGAACATCCTCTTCCGATAATAAAATATATTATACTGTAAAACTCCAATTAGAATTCCATTGAATTATCAAACCATATTGGAAGACAGGGACATCATAAGTCTTTGCCACAGACACTGTAAAACAATTGACAAAAACTCACTTTAAAGATCAGATTAGCAGTACTAATAATGGAGACATCCTCTAATGACCTCTGCAAAAGAATATGCTGAGAAATTTCCTTTCCTTGATTCCCATGCTGCCAAGGAAGCACATATGTATGAAGTGCTGGAAATAATTCAAGAACAGCAGACAATGTGTCTCAAAAACGAAAAAGAAAGGTGTGCAACCCTCAAGGATCTTCAAAATTCGCGCGCAATAAAAATACCCTTTACACCGTCCCGCAATAAGAATATCCATTACCTGGCAGACCAGCTGGTAAAAAATTACCCGGATCATATAAAACCGGTCTACTCCTTCAAATTCCCCGTTGAGGAGACGACAAAACGTCTCTCCATCGAAGAGATTGCTGAACTAACGGTAAACCTGAAGGGGGAAGAACACATGAACCTTCAGATCAAGAGGGATTCCGAATCCTCGGAAGAACTGATGATTCTTCTTGCAAAATTCAGGCTTTTTAACATCACCAAGTTGTTAAGAAATACACGTCAGAAAACCCACATTTCACGACTCATAAAGATGGAACTTGGTAAAAAGATATTCAGCTTTAAGCACTATTCTCTGGATAAGAACCTCTTCGAAACCAAGGAAGATTACTGTTTTCATCAGAAAAACTACGAATCAGTAAAAAGCAAGCTAAATATTGAGGAAGTCAGGAATATTGTTTCGACACACTCAGTACCCATCATCAGAAGAATCAAGCGTTTCGGAATTTTAAACACTGAATTCAGTGATTACAGGGATACAAAACTTGATTACCTCCTTAATATTCTCCTGGAGGAACTGGCGAATTCCCTTGATAAAAAGGATCTGGTTGAAGTGAAAAATTTCGCATCCCTTCGCTCCTGTCTCATGAAGGTTGACCAGATAATCGATCCCCTGGTGACCCTTTCCGAAGACCTGATCCGTTATATACGGGACAATGAACTGGCCAACGAACGGGACATTCTCGGAATCTTCAACAGCCTGAACAAAGAGATGCTTCGAAAATGGGCCCAGGAAACTGCAGAAAAAAAGAGAATTTTCACCTTCATGGATGAGCATCAGAATCTCTACTTCTTTGACGGGGCAAAGTATCTTACAAAAATCACCGGACTCCACGCCCTCATTCTGCAGCAGAAGGATAAATTTAACAGCCTGACAGAAATGGAGAAGAAAGAATACCAGATTTTGATGAATCTCCTCTGCCGGGCGGGAGAAAAAGTCCTGATTCAGGAAAATCTAGCACGCAATATATTTCAGGGTGACCAGAACATACAGCGTCTCCGCATGATAATAAAAGAGTATGACCAGTACCGGAGAAAAGACCTGGAAGAACGACTGAAAACTCCCGATGAAATTCCCGTAGAAAAGAAGTCTCTTTTAAAAAAAATTATTTCATTTTTCACCGGACTATTCTCCGGTAGTGAAGAGGTTCAGGAAAAAGGAAGTATAACTTCCGCCCCCCCCAAAAAACAGAAAAAAATTCCCATTTCCCGTGAAACGAGGGATATCTACAACCTGATAAAGAATAAAAACGCCCCCATAATTGCCCTTTCGGAATTCATCAAGATAGAACCGGAAAACGAACTGCGCATAGACACTGCAATTTCAGAGATAAGAAACAATAACCTGAAAATTGTAATTCCCATATACAATGCACGGACAGTGCTCTACCCGGTAAAGAGTCACGAAATACTGATGGCAGATATTGAATACCTGATGGTTGATCCGGATATTATCCAGTCTTCGGAATCAATAAGGGAATTTACCGATTCTCTAGCAGGGTATAAACTGAAGGATGAAACAATACCGGGAAAAGGCATTCTCACCGTTGAGAACTACCTTCTCACCCTGTACCGTCAGAAAAAAGTGAAGAAACTTAAAAAGAAATAAAAAAATAAAATTAGTTGTTTGCGGCGGGACAACCGTTGCATCCGCCTCCCGCTGCACATGCAGGGGCGACGGTTGATTCCTTTTTATTTTCATTCTTTTTGTAATCATTGACATAAAAGCCGGAACCTTTGAAAATAATGCCGGCGCCGCCGAATAGTTTTCTTACCTTTCCATCGCATTTTTCGCATTTTTCAATGGGGCTATCATTCATTGATTGAAATACATCAAATTTATGTTCACATTCAGTACAAATATATTCATATGTTGGCATGTTACACCTCGTCAGCAATAGAATTTTCCGACATAGTACCACATCAATGGTGACAGCATTATAGTCAATAATTTTTTTAGTATAATCCCCTCTGCCTTCGGCATGGGCTGGCCCAAAAGGGATACTCCCTTTATTAATTACCCGGTTTTCATACATATATGCATATCCCTCCCTCCGGGGGCCTCTTTTGTCTCGCCACAAAACGATGAACACTATGTTCAAGTGTCGAAGCGCGACAGGAAGTCGCAAAAGGCTTCGACGAGGCAAAAAGGCGCTCGACCGGCCGTTTTTTGAAACATCGTGTTTCACGCCGGCACTCGAGCATCCTGCTCAGCGTTCAATCGCCGGAGAGGCTGAACGGGCGGGAGAGCGCTACCGCTCTTTGCCTTCCATGGCATCGCGGCACTGGGGCTTCCGTGCCCGGCGTCCTGCGCACCGCCCTGTAACTTTTATTCATCCACACTGTCATCCATGACAGCCACAACGTATCAAAAAAGCTTATACATAAAAAGAGCTGATTAATACTTTATTTTGAGACACCCACATTTTATCAGGATATTTAGATTAATATATAAGCAATCCATTCATATCATAGCCCCCTTTAGGAAAGGGGCGTCGCAGCGCGCTGGGAATTAAAAATGTTTTGACATGTAATGATCCCATGAATTATAGTGACTGACATGTCACTCATCACACATAAGGATTAAACAATGAAGAAGAATATTCAGATTTTTTCCCTTCTAACCCTCGGTTCTTATCTCTTTCTTGAAATACTCCATGCCTTTATCGGAGTAATGATCTGGAACCTCGACTACTACGTGGGCGGACCGGAGGCCCTGGCGGGTTCCGCCGTGGTAATTCTCTGCCTTGTTTTTCTGGTAATCCCCCTTCAGAAAAAAGCAGGACCATGGAAAATTTTCCTGGTTTCTTTCTTTATCCTTGGGCTCTGCCGTGGACTCTTTCAGATTTTTTCCTCTCCCCTGCTGAGGATTATTGCCGCTTCTCTCGGCACAATAGCCTGGCTATGGCTGCTGGTTTCATGGTATCAGCATGAAGAGGATGGCCTGAATGGAAGATACCTCCTGGGGGCTTCCCTCGCGTCCGGAACCCTGCTTGATGTAATGACAAGATCCTGGCTCACAGGATATGACCTGATCTGGCGGAGGGATACCCTTTCCCTATCGATATCCCTTTTAATGATTGCCGTTACACTTTTATTCTCAGCAGCAATTTACCGCAGGTATAGGGAAAATACATCCCAATCCGGAACCTGCCTCTCTTCACGGCTGTTTCTCCTGGGGCCCTGGTTTTTCCTCTCCATGGCACTTTATCATAATATGCCCGCCATTGGGGGCGCCGCCGGAGTATCGGACAGCATTTCAGGAATACTCGCAACGGGCATCACCGCCATCTCACTGGCTCCGATATTATATCTGATGGTCTCCAAAAGCGCTGCCCTTAATAAAATTCTCCTGGGGGCCTCGGGACTTCTTCTGGCATCCCTGACCATGATCGTCTTTTCCTCCAGTTTGCCCCTTTTCTGGGTTGTAACGGGAGCAGCTGCACACATGCTGCTCCTGGTATCAATTTTCGGGATCCCCTCATCAGGGGAAAACACCGGTTCAAAAACCGGTAAAAATGCCCTTTCGGTTTTCCTGATGTTTTTTGTTCTGATAATCTTTATCTTCCTCTACGGTGAATTCAAATTGAGGGAAGTTATCCCAGTAGCTGCGGGCATTCTCTTTCTGGGACAGGTGATTATTTTTTTCCGGCAAAAAAAGGAAACCGCCGGCGAAACTGTAATTGAGGGAATCGGATTTAAACTTCCCGCCGCGGCGGCTCTCCTTGCCCTTATCTTCTCTTTTTTACTTCCCCTGAGACACTCAGAACCGTTGCCTGTATCAGATAAGTCGCCGGGAAGTCTGAAGATAATGACCTACAACATCCACCAGGCCTTTGACTGCGACTACCGCGTCGACCTTGAAAGTATTGCCGAAGTCATAAAATCACACAACCCCGACATTCTCTGTCTCCAGGAGGTCAACCGGGGCCAGATCGTAACGGGGTTGATCGACAGCCTGGCCCTCATCAGGGAAGAATTAAGGTACCACACTGTCTACGGACCGAACCATGATGACGGGCAGTACGGCAACGCAATTCTGTCCCGCTACCCCATTAAAAACTGGCAGAACCATAAATTTAAAAATAACATCTACGAAACAAGGGGAATGCTGGAGGCTGAAATCAGCACCCCCGGGGCCCCCATGCACATCTATGTGACACACCTCGATTTCCTGATTGATAACCGGGTGCGCACCCTCCAGGCAAAGGAAGTTTTGGCCATATGGAACGGGAAACCCCGCTCTATAATCTGCGGTGACTTCAATGCGGAACCGGACAGCTCTGAGCTTAAACCGATGTATACTTCGGGCCTCAGGGAGGCGTCACGGGAAACCGGGCAGGAGAAGAAATACACCTTCCATGAAAGCCGTGGTGAGAAGCCCGGTCATATAGATTATTTCTACTATACCGAAGACGTGGTTCTTGAAAATTTCACCATTGACGAGACGAAGGCATCTGACCATATGCCCCTCCTGATGAAGTTCCGTCTAAAAAAAGATTAGACACCCTCCGGTTCCCCTGAAAAGTTTGTCACATAGAACAGGGGAACCGCATTTCATGGCCAAAAAACAGATCACCATACCCTTTTTCATTCCCCACATGGGTTGTCCCCATCGCTGCGCGTTCTGCGCGCAGTGGCATACCACGGGAGCCGCTCTGATACTCGAGCCGGAAGATATGGCCACAAAGGTTGATGCCTGGAGGCAGGACCTCTCCCCATCAGTGGAAAGAATCGAAGTCGCTTTCTTCGGGGGAAGTTTTACCGGTCTTCCCCTTCAGCTGCAGCAGGGCTACCTTGAGGCTGCACAAAAACTGAAGGAAACAAAACTCATCCACGCAATTCGACTCTCTACCCGACCCGACTACATTAACGATGTAATTATTGACCTGCTGAAAAGATGCTCTGTTGATACGGTAGAACTGGGGGCCCAGTCATTTGACGAAGAGGTACTGGAACTTTCGCGGCGGGGACATACAGCCCATGACATCACCCATGCTTCTGAAAAAATCCAGGCTGCTGGTATCGATCTGGTCATTCAACTGATGCCCGGTCTTCCCGGGGACACCAGGGAGATTTCACTCCAGTCCGCAGGCCGGGCTGCAGCCCTTTCTCCATCAGCGGTGAGGCTCTATCCGACGGTTGTTCTGAAGGGCACCGAACTCGAGG
Organism: uncultured Spirochaetota bacterium; assembly: GCA_942491575.1. Taxonomy (GTDB): domain Bacteria; phylum Spirochaetota; class UBA4802; order UBA4802; family UBA5550; genus CAZHNW01. The sequence goes on along the minus strand of CALOBT010000031.1, from coordinate 1,525,422 downwards.
AGATGATGATAAGCGGTAAATTTACCCCCCTTACCCTCGAAGAGGCCATTGAATGGGGAGCCGACCAGTTTGCCCTGTTTCATAGAAAATCAATTCCCGTAATTCGGATGGGTCTCCATCCCCTCGCACCGGACCAGGAAATAAAAATCACCGCAGGCCCCTATCATACTTCTCTCGGTTTTATGATTAAATCCCGTTACCGCCGCCGGGAACTGGCAACGCTCATCGAAGATTATTCGCAAAAAACTCCCTCTCCAGACCTGAAGGTGATGGTACCCCCACGGGAGGTACCGGAATATATCGGGCAGAAACGGGAAAACGTTAATTACCTGGAAGATAGATTCAACCTGAATTCGATAGCTATTGTTGAAGGGACCGCTGATAAACCGGTGATTGTTTCAGGAAAGGAGTAATATCTTCATCTTTAAAATATTGCAACGGGTGTACCGATGGGAAGGGTCCGGATTTCAGTTTGAGGAAGCATCTTCCCTGCCGTTTCCAGGAATTCATCGAGTTTTATTCCGGGAATAAATCCCATTTTCCCCTTCAGGGGCACAAACATGTTGTCAAAATGTATCGGTATCAACAGGGAGGGAGAAACTACTTCAGGGACATCACGGATATACTCTGCGGTATCGCCGCGGCCCCCGATGCCGAGAAACATTATGTCAGCGGTGAGTCCGTCATACATGCCGACATGATTCCCGGCACTGCCGTGATGAATCATTGTCCCCGCAGGGTGCTCGATATAGAGAGAAAAAGTTTCACCGAGGCGATAGCGCTTTGCCGGGGCGGGAACCTTAAATGTTGTGTCAATGCTTCCCGGATAGGGAATCCTTCCGAAAAGTGCAGGACCGTGACGGCTCTCGATGAATTTAATAGTAAAATCACCGATATTCAACTTTGATCCCCCTGAGACCAGGCGTATCTGGTCATCCTGAAGCCCCTCGCTCCTCCCGATCCAGGCGGTACTCTCGGAGCCGACAAGGCTTGCACCTGTCTGTGCCGCAAATGAAGAAGCATCAAGTGCATGATCAAAGTGACTGTGACTGACAATAACAGCCGAGGAACCACCACCGCCGCAGCGGTCTATCCATTCCGCAACCAGGTCACTCTGAGAAGCGAGTTTCAAACCTCCTACAACCGATAACATCGAATACCGGGAAACATAGGGATCGATAAAAAAACTGCTCTTCCCGTCTGAAATGAAAAATCCCGCGGTACCAAGCCAGGTTACGGTAACGGCACCCTCGAGAGAATCTGTTATCAGACTTTCATGATAGCACTTCTGATTTTTCATTTTACACCTCACTTTAACTCCAATACCTGATATATCAGAAGGGGTCAATTACATTTTATTTCTTGCAGTTCTCATGAAACTGACTCAAAATCTCCGAAAAGAAAATTTAAAAACTGAGAATTTGATAAAGGGGAAGAATTCTCGCATGTTGAAATTTTTGCTTGCAAATTTCGCAAAAAGATTTAAAGCTGAACCGGATATATTGACTTCTCAGGGAGCGTAATATGGCCCAGGATAGATTCGATTTCAGGTTGTTCCAGGAAAAATTATACCCCGCGTGGGAAAAACAGTTTGCCTCCGGACCGGAGACAGGTGCCTTCAGCTATAAAATCGGCGGCCCCACAAGCTGCTACGGGACAACAGATACCCTCATCAGCCGCTATATCATGGATATACTTCACCTTACCGAAACTGAAAAGGATCAATGGGGGGAAGTTATCAACCGGTTTCATGACCCCAAAACCGGCTGGTATAAAAAAAGCTACACAATACATCACAGGGAGCACACCACCGCCTATGCTGTTGCTGCCCTTGCGCTTATTGATCGAAAACCCCTTCACCCCATGAAATGGAAAGAACCGATTCTTGCATCTGTAAAATCAATGGAACGGTGGATTGAAAAGATAAACTGGTCCATCATCTGGCCCGGCTCTCATGTTGTTACGGGAGTACCCGCTGTCCTGGCCATGCTTGGAGAAGGGACCGATGAGTTCTTCAACTGGTATTTTGACTGGCTCGATAAAACAGCGGATCCCGTGTCCGGTTTCTGGTGCCGCGGTCTGGTGCACCGCCTCGGCATCATCGGGCGCCCCACCAAGCATGAAATGGGTGGAGCCTTTCACATGTATTACGTTTACGAATACATGAATCGACAATGGCCCTACCCCGAAAAAATAATTGATGAGACCCTGCGCCTGCAGCATGTTAACGGCCTCTGGGACAGAGATGTCACATACTGTATAGACCTTGACGGTATCTATAACCTCACCCGGTCTTCACGCAATGCAGGTGGCTACAGAAGCAGCGACATAGAGGCGGCGGTAATCAGGTACCTCGCGACTGCTGAAAAGATACTCAACGATAAAGACTTCCTTTTCAAAAAATATACCAGCAGCCATATTTTAACCGGAGCCCTTGCGGCCATCGCGGAATGCCAGAAATTCTATCCTGAACTGATAGTAACAGAAAAACCATGGCGCCAGTCTCTGGACAGTGCCTGCTACATATAAGGAGAAAAAAATGAATACCCCGGCAATTAGTGATAAAATACCCATTAAAATGAAATTCGGTTACGGAATAGGAGATTTCTCCTTTAACCTGCTCATCAACACCACCTCGGTCTTCCTACTCTATTTCTATACGGATATTTTCCAAATCGGCGGTATGGCGGCGGGGACCATTTTCCTTGTCTCAAAACTCTGGAACGCCGCAATCGATCCTTTTATCGGCGCAGCCGTTGACAGAACCAGAAGCCGGTGGGGAGGCAAGCGCCCCTACATGCTCTTCGGAGCAATTCCAACGGCCGCCATTTTCTACATGATTTTCGCCGCCCCGGAACTTGATGCCTCGAGTCGGTACGTTTACGCCATGGTGACCTTTCTTTTATTTAATTCTGCTTTTGCACTCACCAATGTACCCTACGCGGCACTGACCGCATCGATGACTTCTGATGCAAATGAACGGACCAGTCTGACAACCTTTCGCATGTCCAGTGGAATTATCGGTATGTTCATGGCGGCGGTGCTGACAAAACCGGTGGTAAAACTCTTCGGGGGAGGTGCCGGAGGGTACAGGGTCATGGCGGTCATTTTCGGTTTAGTTGGCGCAGCTATTATACTCATCAGTTTCAAAATGGTACGTGAAAGAGTTGTCGAAGAGAGACATGAGCAAATAAATGTATCTGCAAATATGAAAGCCATGGGGAAAAATTACCCCTTTATTTTACTGGTTCTCGCTTTTGTCATCAGTGCAACTGCTGTCTATACAATTATTATGATGGTAAATTATTTCTTTAAATACAATTACAACAATGAAGACATGACATCTGTGGCCCTGGGAGTTTTCTTTGTCACTGCATTGCTGTTTCTTCCCTTCTGGATGCATGTATCCAAAAGGACGAGTAAAAAAATCGCCTTCATAACGGGACTTACTATATTCACGGCTACCCTTGTGGCAATTTTTCTTATAGATGACCTCACAATGGTTCAGCTCATCAGCATTCTTGCCATATCAGGTGCGGGCATGTCTGCATACATGCTTTTCCCCTGGGCAATGGTTGCTGATACGGTGGAATTTTCATTATGGAAATCGGGGGTACAGCAGGAGGGATTTCTTTACGGCTTCTTCATCTTCGGTCTGAAACTTGCGCAGGCCTTTGCCGGTTTCCTTGCTGGTTTTTCCCTGGAAAAGGTCGGCTATGTTGCCAACACGGTACAGAGTCCGGAAACCCTCAGGGGCATCAAATTCATCATGACCCTGATGCCCATAGGTTTTATTGTAGTTGCGATACTCCTGCTTTTCTTTTATCCTATCAACGCAGATATGCATCGGGCAATGCTTGATGATATCGCATCACGAGATGAGACTGAAAAATAATTCAAGAAGGAAGTAACCGCATGAATCTCAAAGGAGCAGCAGAAGCACTGATAAACAACCGGCTGGAAATCCCTGTTGAGGGCATTAAATTCTACACCAGCTCACGAAATCTTTCAGAAGGGACCGTCCTTGCCCTGGTTGCCACTGAGGAAACCGACTACCTCCTGGCTGCCGGAGAAGGTCCCCTTCTACATGATCTCCATGGAGAAAAAAAAGAAAATTACTGTCTTGCCCCCCTCACCCACGAAAACAGGCTGGTCTTAAATCATCACTTTGAATTTACACGCCCAATCGCCTGCGGACGTGAAGGGGCCTCCATTGGCCTGGGTGACCGCCTCGGCATTGCAACACCGGGTCATGTAAAAGCCGTGAACAACCGGAAGGTACTCCCGGTTTTTGCACAGCAGAGCAAACGTGAACTGAACCTGACGGGACGAACCTTCAAGGGAGTACTCGATGATGCGGTCTTCGGGGTTTTCCGCAGCGGTTACAGGAAGGGATTTGGTGCCGATGCTGATCACCTGAAAACAGCTGAAGATATTCAGGAGGCCATAGATCTCGGTTATTCAATGATAACCCTGGATTGTTCAGATTTCATCGATACAGGTGTTGAGAAGATGTCTGAAAAGGAAGTTAAGAAGGCGATGAAAAAACTTCCTTCAGAGACAGCGGCACACTACCTTTCAAGGTACGGGGATAAAACCTTCACTGCCGGTAATGTTAAAATCAGCTTTCCCATGGAAAAACTGCAGCGCATCATACTCACCTACTACAGGGCAATCCAATTTATCCTGAAAATTTACAGGCAATACATTGAACTGGCTCCGAGGGAAATTGATTTCGAGATATCCATAGATGAGACGGAAACTCCGACTTCACCGGCTGACCACTACCTTATTGCCCGTGAACTGGAAGGCGCCGTGGTTCGGGCCACCAGTGTCGCGCCACGGTTCTGCGGGGAATTTCAAAAAGGAATAGACTACCGCGGCGATATCAAGCAGTTCGAAAATGAACTTGCTGACCACGCAGAGATTGCCGACACCTTCGGATACCGTCTCAGCATACATTCCGGAAGTGACAAGTTTTCCGTTTTTCCCCTGGTAGGCAAATATACGAATAAACGCTTTCACCTTAAAACCGCCGGCACAAACTGGCTCGAGGCCCTGAGGGTTATTGCGGAAAATGATCCAGATCTCTACCGGCAGATACACAGATTTTCACATGAACATTTTTCGGAGGCAACCAGATATTATCATGTTAGCACAAACCTGAAGGCAATAGCCCCCCTGGAAAAAGTTTCTGATGCTGAACTTTCATGTTATTTAGACGAGGATGATGCACGGCAGATGCTTCACATCACCTACGGTCTTATTCTTCAGGCTGAGGATAAAGGAAAGAACAAGTTCCTAAAAGAAGCTATATATAAATCACTGCGGGAACACAGCGGTGCCTACAGGGATGCACTCCATAAACATATCGGCAGGCATCTTCGCGACCTGGGAATTTTAGATGTCTAAGTATAAAAAAGAGAAGGGTGACTACCTTCTCTTTTTTATACTTATGGAATATACAAAAATTAAAACTACTGATACATGTTGTCTATAACATCACTGAAATACTCAATGATGGCCTTCTTCTTGGTTTTCTGTGTTGGCGTAATGAGACCATTGTCTTCAGAAAAACGTTCAGTAAGAATTGTGTACTTCTTGATCTGTTCAAAATTTTCCAGCTGACTGTTTGCTTCCTGAATATTTGCATCGATTAACTGCTTCAGCTCTTCTTTCCCGACAAAATCTTCTCCCACCTTCATGCAGATCTTTGCACCTGTTGCTTCCGACCATACAAGGGCAGACTCATCATAGGCGATATTGTTCTTCTGAAAATAATCAACAAAATAGTTAAAATTCGGTACAATCAGGGCCGAAATAAAATTCCGTTCATCCCCGATAAAAAATTTCTGTTCGATTACAATACTTACAGAAAAAAGATTTTCAAGTTTGGCCGGGGCGATATTCTTTCCTACGGCAGTACAGATAATCGCCTTCTTGCGGTCAACTATGCGGTAGTATCCGTCGTCAGAAACATCAACCAGGTCTCCGGTTTTGAACCATCCGTCTTCTGTAAATGAAGCTTCGTTTTCTTCAGGTTTATTGAGATATCCCTTAAAGAGTCCCGCCCCGGATATTTCAAGTTCTCCGTCTTCCGCCACACGGGCAAAACTTCCATTGGCATTCTTGCCCATGTAACCGGGCTTACAGGCTGATATGGGATTCAGGATACATGCATTAAAACTTTCCGTTGATCCGTATCCCTCGATCACGGCAAACCCGAGAACATAGAAAAAGCGGAGCAGTTCAGGTGCAATCTGTGCGCTGGCGGAAAAGGAGTACCGGAAACGGTTTCCGAAAAGAGCCCGAACTTTAGAAAAAAGCTTATCGGCAATTTTATATTTAATGCGTAATCCCAAAGGAAGTTTTGATGCAAGGTCCAGTTCCGCATTCATGTTGTAACAACCGTTCTCATCACGGCGATATTCAACGGCCTTTTCTCCAACACTGTAGGCCCAGTCAAAAAGCTTTTTCTTTAAACCGCTTTCTGACATCTGCTGCTGAAAGGTGATGTAAATTTTTTCATAGAGACGGGGGACACAGTTTATCCAGGTTGGATTATACTTCTGCATATCCTCAAGGAGGGTTCCAGGTTTATCAGCAAAGGCGATGGAGGAGCCTCGGCAAATTGCCAGAAGTACACAGGACCCGCGGTCAAAGACATGGGATAGGGGCAGAAAACAGAGAGTTCTGTCTTCCTCGGTGAGGGTCATGTCGAAACGTGAAAAGGACTCAACAACACCTTCGAGACGACTGATGGCGCACCAGTGAGAAAGAAGTACCCCCTTCCCCTGCCCACTGGTACCGGAGGTATACAGAACTGTAAATATGTCATCAATGGATACCGACTTCCACCGCTCTTCGTAGGCACCGGGATTTTCTTTCTTCCACTCCATTCCCATTTTGATAAGTTCCGCCAGGCCGATAATTCTTTCATCATTGCTTTCATATGTCATATCAAAAAGAATAATCTTTTTACAGGATTTCATGTCATCAAAACCGGGAAGAACCCGACCGAGAATTTCATTATCACCAATGAACACATATGAACTTCCGGAGTCATTTATAATATACTTTGTCTCGTTCAAGGAAAGGGTTGGGTAAATGGTGACACTAACTCCCCCGGCAGCGGCGATAGCCATGTCAGCATGGGTCCAGTATGCGCAACTCCCCGCCATGATTGCAGCCTTTTCGGCTTTTGAAAAACCGAGACTCATCAGGCCGCATGCAATGTTCTCTGCCCGTTCCTGAAATTCACGGTAGGTAAATTCCCCCTTAGACTCTCCCCGGTATTGACCAAGTTCAGCGTTGAATAGAAGTGCCGGCCGATCCGGAAATTTTTCGCAGGTCTGATGAAAGTACGCGGGAACCGTCAGGAGTTCTTTATCCATCCATTCCCATTTTTCAGTTTGTTCCGTTTTTTTCACTTGTTCCATTGTTTCATTCCTCACTTGATTCTGTTTTTTATTTTTTACCCTTAATTTTTCAGGATTATATCCTGCTGTTTTGCCCGGTGATTTTTTAATTTACTTTAAGAAGATTCTGTTCTCGCAAAAGCTTTGACACACCTGTGTCACAAATAATTATTTATTCAATCTATTTTTAATTTGCAACGGGAAAAAACCAGGAACAGCGGTTCATCATTATTGCTCCTGTTACCTGACGCCATATTTCAACAGATGGGAACCTGAACAGTAACTGCGAATATGGATAAAGCCGTAATCAAAAGCTTTACGATACAGCTACATCATTTACCGGAATGCCAGTAAAAAATTCAATTCATTTTCATTTTGGAAGTAAATAAAACAGGTGGAAGGATTGTTGAAAATTAAAGACAAAGACTGCAATATTCGTCTTTAATTTAATATTCGATTGAGAATAATCTAGATATTTGCATTAATAAATGTTTTTAAGTATGCTTCAATTAAATCTCATGGAGATTTTCATATTTATCCCATCACAGGCAAAAGTAACACTATTCTTATCAATGGAGTTAAAAACTCTCGGTGTTACGGAGAGGGCTATATCTCCAGATAAGGATTTCTTCCGGGATGGCATTATGGGATTATGTTGGTGTATATCAGTGAATGAATAGATAACATCGATCAGCGTCAAGCCTGCCCATGCACACAGCAACGGGAGCGCCATCTGTTCAAGGTTTTTGGCATCCACATCACGCCCTTCAGACCGAAACTTTGAGGGGAGACTATACGCAAGAGCCATACCGATAAATGAAAAACCTTTAATGACGGTTAAAGTCAAACCAAGTCGCTCAAATCCATTGTTTAAACTTCCACTCCAAAAAGGTAGTAATGAAAAAACACCTGCATAGAAAGGATTATGATACTCCCCATCAACGTAAGATACAAAAGAATTATTTACTTTTTTAGCGTTGATTTTTTTTATCTCGACATTCTCATTTCGTTTTTCTTCGATATTGCTTTTATCAATAATTTTTTTCTCTAGGGAGATGCTACTTAAGTTCTTCTCTTCGACATCGCTTTTGTTTATTCCGTCAGCAAGATTTGCAGATAAATTCTTCACCGCTATATATATATCCCTGCTCGAATCAGCTCCCTGATTATCACTAAATTCACCAATACCTTTTTCTATATCAACAATACGTGCAGTAATTACATACTTGCTCCCCAGCTTCATTACAGTACCCAGCAGGGCCTTATTGGCAGATAAAAGTTTACCTACTTCTACTGCACAGGAGCGATCAGTACAACCAGTGCGCTGAAATCCCTGCTCTTTAAGAATCAGGTCGACCTGGGCCCTTTCAATTACATAAAACTTTTGAGAATTAATGAGTTCACTTCTTATTAATTCTGATGTATTTTGTGCCAGCAGTCTGGATACTCCCTTTGCTTTAAAATTCATCACAACGATGCGCATTTTGTCGGCATAGGCAATTGAAGTTGAGAAACTAAATAACAAGAAAAGAAGAATCAGTCGTTTCAATGTTTTTCTCCCGCAGAAAAGTACAACCTGCACATTTGTTCCTATTTAGTGCATATTTTGTCAATAAATAATTTACAGGTAACGTATCAATTTGCAGTATAAAGGGCACCCTAAGGCAATAAATTAAACTCTAATCTTCCAGAGGATATTTCCTGAATAACCAGTAGGCCCCGAGAAGCATTACCGTGCAGATAATGAAGACCACCTGAATCCCCCCGGGATCTTCAACAGTTCCGCCGAAATATTTCAGGCAGAGGGGGCCGATTACAGATGCAATCCCTGCGGCTACTTTAATCACCAGCCCCATCAATCCGTCATACATCGCCTCCCGGCGATATCCGGTATGTTTTTCATCCAAATCGATCAGGTCCGCAAATATGGGCCTGATGAGGACAAAAAATGATGCAAGCGGGAAAATAAAAAGAACCATCGGTACCGAGGCATGTATTAAAATAATAAAATTATTCTGAAGGGGAGCCCCCCCGGCTAGAACAATTAACCGGTTCACCCCCCACCCTATAAATGGAAAATCTTTCATCAGGGCAATTACAGGAAGAGCCATGGCAAACATCAAAAAACTTATGCCGAAAACCTTTTTTTTGCCGAAACGTGAAGAATACTTAAATACCAGAAAAAACATCGGCAGGGAAGCAACAACAATGGCACCCTGAATATAACCGCCAACATGAGGCCCGAATCCCATAATAAGGGTAACCATAAAGGGAATCATGGCAATAAGTTCATCGAGGGCGACACTGAACATCATCAGAGTAATCATAAAAATAACAAAGGGACGATTCTTCATGCATTGCCGGATAGACTCAACCAGGCCAAAGGGAATTTCTTTTGCACTTGAATGAGGTTTCTCGTGAACAAAAGAAATTGATATCCAGAAAAACATAAACGCTGAAAAACTGAAAATAATTATGGCAAATTTATAGCCGTCGGAAATATTAACGAAACCGAGATCTATTCCACGGGGAAAAATTTTTATAAAAATACCTATGGCGATAGTGGCCATCAGGGTACCCACCACCTCAAAGACTCCCATGTATGAAGAGATTTCAATTCTTTCACGGTTAGAGGAAGTTATCTCGGGCAACAGAGAGATATAGGGGGCAACCACTGCGGTAAAAAATATCCAGAGAAAGGTCAACGTCAGCATCAGCCAGACAATATTTACGGTACTCCCGGCCTCTCCAGGGGGATAAAAAAGGAGTACAGCACAAACAGCAAGAAAGGGGGCGCCGAAAAACACCCAGGGCTTCCTTCTTCCCCAGCGGGTATTATACCGGTCTGATGCGAAACCTATCAGGGGTGCCGCAGCAGCATCAATGACACGGCTGATTATATTTACCGCCGCAAAGGCGGAATAACTCACCAGCATAATACGGGTTCCGCCTGCATCACTTCTTCCCGTATAGTAATAGAGGAGCCATCCGATGGTAATCATCGGCATGAGAGAACCACCCATTTGCCCCGTAGCATAGGTAATTTTTCTCCAGAAGGGGAGCTGGTTCTTCTGCAAATCTTTTCCAGATATATTCATAATTTAAAAGGGTATTCCTAGAATTTCCGATTTTAATAGTGCAAAATATGTGACTGATATGTCAATCACATATTACTGTCACGGGCCGCAAATTGATCCATTAATAAATCCCAGTCGGGCTCACCGAAGGAGATCTTGTCCCTGATATCAGACATTTCGTATGCCCTGAGGCTCCCTTCGTGTTTCACCTCGAGATCCCTGTGAATAAATTCAATGGCGCCGCCGTATTTTTTTTCACAATGTCGAAGGGCCCGTTCATGCAGATATGTTTTTCCGGAAGGTGCAGATGCAAATCGGCAGGCATAAACAACAGCCTCCCCCACGATGCTGAGGTCCCCGTTAATGGTTGTCATATTAATTCTCCCGAAATCAAGACCGATCCCAAGTCCGCTGTCGCTGACTTCCGACTCAAAAATATCCCTCTGCTGGTTGTAAAAAGCGGTGAAGATATCATGACTCGCTTCTGCAGCATCCACTGCCCAGAGGAGGGCGTCAGGCCCGGTATAGAAAAGGGGAAAAAAAGCGAGAATACCATCACCGGTAAATTTTTCGAATATACCGAAATGATCTGTAACAACCCCTGACAAAAGTGAGGTGAGGGAAGTTATAAATTCCGCATAGGCCTCAGGACTTTTTGCCTTCAGCATCAGGTCTGTTGAACGTCTAATATCCATCGAGAGCACTACCGCATCACATTCCGTCATCGAAAGAAACATCTGAACAAACTTTTCAGATTCAAAGAGCTTTTTGCGTCCCGCTTCATTCACCCGAGAAACTAAAAAGCGTACACGTTCCTTATTCTGCAGATCAGAAAGATCATTCTTCAACTGGCGAATTAATTCATCCTGCCGTTTTCTCCCTCCGATTGTTTCCGTCAATTCCTGGGTTTTTCCCTTTACCCGTTCCTTCAGTTCATTAATCTGACTCTCCAGAATAAACTGGTTCTCCATCGTATCCCCGGTAGCTCGAAATGGTTCCTTACCGGCGGCAATTTTTTCCAGAATATTTTCAAGGGAAACACTTGAAAGGTCCTGCAGAAGCCCCACCCTCTCTTTCATCTCTTTAATTTCATTTTTCAAAAGGGAAAGTCCCTTCAGACCGGAGGTTTTTCCCTGCATCCATCTCAATTTTTTTCGGATCTCACTTTTTTCCATATCCCTTCTCCAGAAACAGTAAAAACATTTAATCCACCTACTCCCCTATTTCAACACAAAAGAGATTGAAATATCAACCAAAAAAACTTGACAGTGAGGCAGGACAAAAGTAGTTGCTTGAATAACATATAAAGTGAGGGCCATACCATGGATAGCATTACTAGAATTCTTTGCGAAAACCTGCTCCTGCGGGCTTACACCGTTTCATCCCTGGATACCGTAAGGGAACTGACAACTCTGCATGAAACGACACCCAATGCAACAATCGCCCTGGGACGAACAATAAATGCCGCTGCCCTCCTCAGCGCCTCCCTGAAACCCGATTCCCGGCAATCAATATCTGTAAAATTCTTTGGTGACGGTCCCATTGGAGAAGTACTGTGCCAGGGGGATGCAGCTGGAAATATACGCGGTTATGTACGAAATTCGCAGATGGATATAGAACATGACATCGGCTCCTTAAGTTTTTCCAAAAGTATTGGCGCCGGTTTCTTAACGGTAGTCCGCGATCTAGGCATGAAGGATCCCTACAACTCAACTACCCCGCTTCTATACGGAGATGTTGCAAAGGATATATCATTCTTTCTCACCACTTCTGACCAGGTACCCTCCGCACTTATACTTGCACTGGAGATGGATTCAAATGGAGCAATAATAGCATCCGGTGGAATACTGGTTCAAACACTTCCTGATACTCCGGATCATGTAATTTCAGAACTGGATAAAAAAATTAAAAACATGGATAAATCACTGGGGGAAAGCCTGCTTGAAGGGGAAACCCCGATCACCGTTCTACAGAAACTTCTGGGAACACACAGCCTTGAAATACTGAAGCATACCCCTTTGCAGGCGCGCTGCCGCTGCAACCGGGAAATTCTGGAAAACACCCTTCGCAGTATTGATAAAGCAGAATTACAGGACATGATTGAAAAGGATAATGGGGCGGAAGTCAAATGCACCTTTTGCAGAAAGGAGTATGTCTTTACAGGAGAGGATTTAAAAAAATTCCTTGTTTCACAGAATCATTGATTGATACGCTCCAATGACTCTGTTACACCCGATTTATTGATTCTGAATATGATACCGTTGATCCGGGGATTTTCCGTGGCAACTTCAAAGCGGACCCTGGTCTGGTAAAGAAATCTTACAATTGACTGTTCTCTTTCCATTCCAATAACCGATTTAAAAGGTCCTGTCATACCCGCGTCGGTTATATAACCTGTACCCTTCGTTAGAATTTCTTCATCAGCTGTCTGTACATGCGTGTGGGTTCCGAAAATTGCTGAAGCACGGCCATCAACATACCATCCCATGGCCCTTTTTTCGGAAGTTGTTTCTGCATGAAAATCTACTACTATTATATTTGCCTTATCCCGGACTTCCTCGTATATGGCATCGAAGGCACGGAAGGGGCAATCTATTGCCAGAAGCTCAGAACGTCCCATAAGATTAATCACACAGATACTTATTCCCCGAACCTGGATCATACAGTATCCCTTGCCCGGTACACCGGGAGGATAATTAAATGGACGCAGAAGATTTATTTCGTTATCTATAATTTTATATACATCATTATTATCAAAGACGTGATTTCCCGTTGTTACTACATCTATCCCGAGGTCCATAAATTCACGAAAAATTTCAGGAGTAATGGAACGCCCTCCTGCTGCATTTTCACCATTAACGATCACGGCATCAATTCTAAACTTGTCGACCAATCCCTGCAGCTGGTCCGCAAGAATATTTCTCCCGGGTCTGCCAACCACATCACCGACAGCCAGTATATTCAGGACTGCACTCATATAAACTTCCTTCAAAATAAAACAGGGGCGATATGTATCGCCCCTGAATGTTTTTTATATTTTAAACAACTTACTTGGCATAATCGATAATTCTTGTTTCCCGAATTAGCGTTACGCGAACGATACCGGGATACTTCAATTCCGATTCAATTTTTGTTGCAATATCACGGGCCATTGTCTCAGCTTTATCATCATTGACAAGTGTATTATCAACCATGACACGAAGTTCGCGTCCCGCCTGAATAGCAAAGCACTTGTCGACACCCTTAAAACTTTGTGCAATATTCTCGAGGTTTTCAAGACGCTTCAGATAAGTATCAAGTGATTCACGCCTGGCCCCGGGTCTTGAAGCTGAAATAGCATCAGCCACCTGAACCAGTACTGCTTCAAACGTTTCCTGCTCGCGGTCGTTGTGGTGGGAAGCAATCACGTTCACACACTTGTCCGATTCCCCGAACTTTTTGGCCATCTCCGCCCCCACCAGAGCGTGGGCACCTTCACCTTCGACTACACTTCCCTTGCCAATATCGTGGAGAAGACCGGCACGTTTTGCCAGCTGAACATCGAGATTCATTTCTCCCGCCATTACCCCGGCGAGATTGGCAACGTCCTTGCTGTGGTCCAGAACATTCTGCCCGTAGCTGGTACGATACCGAAGTTTCCCGATATGATAGAGGGCATCCCTGCTGAGTCCGGGGATACCAAGCTCATAAGAGGCCTTTTCGCCCTCCTCAAGCATTGACTCTTCAATCTCGCCGGTAACTTTGTTTACCACCTCTTCGATACGCGCGGGATGAATTCTTCCGTTTTGAATCAGCCTTTCGAGAGAGATCCGGGCGATTTCCCGCTTCACCGGATCGAAACCTGAAATAACCACCACTTCGGGAGTATCATCGATAATCATATCAACTCCCGTAAGGTTCTCAAGAGTGCGGATATTTCTTCCTTCCCGGCCAATTATCCGTCCCTTCATTTCATCGGAAGGAAGGGAAACGGTCGTTACGGTACTCTCAGAGGTATGTTCCGAGGCGTTACGCTGGATAGCGGTGATGATGATATCCTTTGCTTTCTTTTCTGCGGTACGCCTGGCTTCTTCTTCGATTTTATTAATTAATTTTGTAGACTCGAATTTGACTTCATTTTCAAGGTTTTTAAGGAGGACCTGCTTGGCCTCTTCCTTACTCATACCGGAAATTCTTTCCAGTTCCTTGTTGTAGCGTTCAAATTCCAGTTGCAGTTCTTCTTCTTTTTCCTTGTTCTCCTGCTCTTTCAGCTGGATAATCTTTTCAGTTTTTTCAACTTCCCTGCTTCGCCCATCAAGTGTTTCTTCTTTTTGAATCAATCGCTTTTCAGATGCCTGTACTTCCTGACGCCTTTCCCGCATCTCCTTTTCCAGGAGATTCTTTTCTTTCAGCATCTGATCCTTTGCTTCAATAAGCAATTCCTTACGCTTATTTTCAGCATCTTTTGTTGCATCCTGTAATATTCGATGAGACTTTGACTCTGCAGAGCTCAGTTTTATCCTGCCAAGATATGCCCTGACCGCATATCCTATGATTCCAGCTACAGGGAGAGCACAGATGAGAATTATAATTGTCACAGCAAACCCCCTCAACCTATTATCTACCCTTTCAAAAAAATTGAAAGAGTACTAATAGTAAATAGAATAAAGGAGATAAGTAATCTCTACTGAAAAAGTTGCTGCCGGGGCAGAACTATCCCGATGAGTACTTTTGCTGGATTTTTTCGGAAACGAATTGCGGGACCAGGGTGGACGTATCACCATTATAGCTGGCAACTTCCTTGACGAGCCGGGAAGAAACAAGTGAAGTTTCCTCTCTCGACATCATAAAAATTGTTTCAATCTCAGGTGCAAGGCGATGATTCACCGCTGCAATGGGATTTTCATATTCAAAATCACTCACGGACCGGAGTCCGCGAATTATAAATGATACGTTCCGTTCGCGACAGTAATCAATAAGCAAGCCGTCAAAGGAAACAATTTCAATATAGTCGCCGTATTCCCTGCAACAATGTCTAAACATTTCCGCCCTCTCTTCAAAAGAGAACAGACTCGATTTTTCACTGTTTCTGGCGATAGCTACGATAATCTTATCGCATATATTCTTTGATCTCTTGATTATATCGAGATGACCATAAGTCAAAGGATCAAAGGACCCTGGATAAATGCCAATTCGCATAAAAAATTCCAACTTCTCCTAAAAAACATATTATAATTAATATATCCTTTGTGTCAAGAATATTATCCTGAAAACAACTTAATTCATAACCAAAAAAGATTTTATATTCATATTATTTTTTTTGTCAATTAAAATATCTAAATATCGAAGTCACCAAATAGATATTCCAAAATTAAACAGGGAAAATGAGCCACTTTGACACAGTTATCGCAAAAAATAAAGATATGACACATTCCAAATATCCGGTATTTGAATGAACAAATTTCTTCTTGCATTTTAGAATACGCATGCAAAAGTAAATCCTCACGGCTTTTAATCCGCTGAAAACGATCCGGCAATCTGCCCGGATATATATCTCAATAATCTTCAGGAGAAACTGAATGAAAAACTCATCCCTTGATATCGGCAGTACTTTTCTGCTGAAAAACTTTCGACAGAGCTTTATGCTGACCTGGCTTTTCCTATCGGCGGGAATCGTATTTCTTGCCATGTTTTTACTGCTCAGTTTTGCCGTTCCCAAAAACAGCTATTTCTTTTACTTCCTTCAAAATCTGGGCCTTTTCATGTCCTTTGTATCCCTTCTGATGGCATATGCAGGAGTTTACCAGATTGTTACCGCTCCCGATTCCGCGGAAAAAATCACACGCAATGCCGTGAGGGCGACTTTCAAAAGGATGCATTATATAGCTGGAATTGCAATTTTAACTGCACTGTTTATTACAGTAATTATTTTCATTGAGTCAGGATTTTCTGTCATATCAGAAATACCCGTTGCGGGACCGATTTTAATGGCACTTTTTACAATACCGATTCAGCTCCTTAATTTTGCTGTTATCCTTTCCGCGATATGCATCTTTGCAGTTTTTCCCCCACTGGTGGGAGAGGCCTCAAGCCTTAAAGATATCGCCATCGAATTAAAAATTTTAATCAAAGAAAGATGGCTGAATGTAATCATTTACCTGGTAATATCACTTTCCATTCTGTTTTTCACCTTTATTATGATATTTTTTCTTATGAAATACAGCACCGGCATCACAAAGGCCATCCAGTGGAAAATAAGCGCAGCCTATCCTAAGCTGCTGAAGGGTCTTTCAATGAAATCATACTTCACTGACATTATTTACAAAATTACGCCCAGCCCTTCCACAATGGGAATAATTAAAAATTCAGCCGGGGGCATGTTCAATCCGGCGTCACTTATTCAATACATCACAGGCGTCTCATACCTGGTGATTGTAACTTTTCTTGCATCTTTTCCCCTTGCGGTATTCTTTACTGTTTCTTCCATGTTTTTCGGAAGAGTCCGGATTGATAAATAACGGGAGACTTATATGAAATCTTATCGTGAATATCTGACATTTGACACAAATTCAAGAAGGGAGTACCTCAATATTACAGGGGACGTGGAAGAGGTACTTAGAAAAAGCGATGTAAAGGAAGGCCTGTGCCTGGTTAACGCCATGCATATTACCGCATCGGTCTACATCAATGATGCAGAAAGCGGCCTGATCCAGGATTTCGATGACTTCCTGGAAAAGCTTGCCCCCCATGAACCACTGAGTCTCTATCGTCACAACAGGACGGGTGAAGACAATGGTGACGCCCACATCAAGAGGACCATCATGGGCAGGGAAGTTGTTGTCGCGATAACGGAAGGACAACTCGATTTCGGCCCATGGGAACAGATATATTACGCCGAATTCGATGGCAGGAGACCCAAAAGAGTTATGGTAAAAATTATCGGTGAATAGCAATGGAACTGGTTGACGTTCACTGTCACCTTGAAAGCGGCTATCTCTTTAACAACCTGGGGCAGGTTTTGGAAGATGCCCGCAATGCGGGCATTAAAAAACTTATTACCTCATCAATTGTTCCCGACCAATGGGAAACTTCCCTGAACCTGGGACGCAGTTATGAAGAAATCGAATGTGCCCTTGGGATTCACCCCTGGTATATAGAAGATCATTTTCTGCAGGACATTGATAACCTCGGTGACACAATCCTGGAAGGGGCCATAGCCCTTGGGGAAATTGGCCTCGATACCAAAATCAACAATCCACCCATGGAAAAGCAGGTACTATTTTTCGAAAGGCAGTTATCCATTGCACGGTACCTGAACCTTCCGGTGATAATTCATTGCAGAGGCGCCTTCGGGGAAGTTAAAAAAAGCATAAAAAGAGTCGGAATGCCGGATGCGGGAGGGATAATCCATAATTTTAATGGAAGTGTCGAGATAGCTGAAGACCTTATTCCTCTGGGATTCTCATTTTCCATTGGGGGCGTCCTCACCTACCGAAACAGCCGAAAACGGATTAAGCTATTAAATAAAATCTATCCCGGTCATTTTCTCCTGGAAACAGACAGTCCGGATATCCCACCAGTAGAAGTAAGGTCTGATACAAGTGCACCAAATGTACCGGCGAATATAATCTATAACCTGCGGGCCGCATCGGAAATACTGGAGGTCCCCGCAGAAGATATTGCCCGTCACACAACAGAAAATGCAAAAAACATTTTTAACCTTAAATTTAACTGAAACGATATCTACCAATATTGAAAAAAGTCTATGGGACCACAGAGGTTTGACTGGAAAACAATATAAAGAATTCATGCAATTTAAGATAGAATTTCAATTAAGACTCTATCTTTATAGATATTTTTCCTCTTAAATATTAGATTCTATTTACAAAAACAGTTAATGCATTGAAAATGGCTGTAAAGTCAGGTTAAATAATAAGTCTTGAAAATTGAAACATTACATGAAATTCGAAAAATCGAATTCAAATACTGCTCTGAGCCATTGTCTCCATTGCAAAAAAAAGAATAGTAATAAAATACATGGATCAATCCAGAACCGAAATAATAGCAGGCCCTGAAGGGATGCAAAAACTCCGCCATGCAAAAATAGCCATTTTCGGAATCGGTGGTGTTGGCGGGTATGCCCTGGAAGCACTTGCCCGGGCTGGAGTTGAAAACCTTTATATCTATGATTTTGACAGGGTAATGCCCAGCAACATCAACCGCCAGATTTATGCCCTTGATTCTACAATAGATAGAGATAAGGCAGATGTTGCCCTGAACCGGGTACTCGATATAAATCCCGATGCTTCAGTGAATCTCTTCAAGAAAAAACTGACAATTGAAAACATAGGAGAAGTTTTTACCAACGACTTTACATATGCCATTGATGCAATTGATGACATACCGGCTAAAGTTGAGCTCATTTTTCAGCTTTCTATAAATAAAAAAATATTCATCTCATCAATGGGTGCGGGAAACCGTCTCGATCCGGGTAAAATAAAAATCGAAGACATCGCCAAAACCAGTTACTGTCCGTTGGCCAAAAGAGTGCGCAAACAACTGCGAGGCAAAGGTTTATACAAAGGAATAATGACTGTCTATTCCACTGAATCACCGGACCGCAGGATTAAACATGAACCGGGTTCACCCGTGGGCAGCATATCATACCTACCGGGTATATTCGGACTCACTGCAGCGGGCTATATTATACAGAAGATACTTAATGAAAACAATTACTAACAAACGCCTTAATTTCCAGATCGAGGCGGAAGCCGATAACTCTTCAGCACGGGCCTGTACCCTGACCACTTTACACAATACTGTTCAGACTCCCGTATTCATGCCTGTGGCTACGCTGGCAGTTCTCAGAGACCAGGACACATCTTCCGTCGAAGCTCTCGGTTTTCCAGTACTCCTGGCAAACACATATCACCTGATTCTTCGCCCGGGAACAGAGGTTTTTGAAAAATTTGGAGGCATCCATTCATTCATGAAATGGCCGCGATCGGTTCTCACTGACTCAGGTGGCTTTCAGATCTATTCACTTCCCGGAGCGGTGAAAATCTCTGAAGAGGGAGCATCATTCCGCAGCTACCATGACGGTAGAATAATCATGCTAAGCCCTGAGACAAGTATCGGCGCACAAAAAATGATAAACAGCGACATCATGATGGCCCTGGATCAGTGTGTCCCATCCACCTCTGACAAAAATATCTGCCGGGATGCAATGAATATAACGACGCGATGGGCAGAGAGAAGCCTGGAGGCCAGGGGAGATTCACCACAATCCATATTTGGTATTGTACAGGGGGCATGCTCCCCTGATCTGAGAAGGATAAGTGCAAAGCAGATATCCTCCCTCCCATTTGATGGTTTTGCGATAGGAGGTCTCGCAGTTGGAGAAACAGCAGATGAAAGGAAGGATATTACAGAACTCACAGCCTATCTCCTGCCACGTGATTACCCCAGGTATCTTATGGGCGTGGGAACCCCCATCGATCTTCTCGAAGCAGTGCACAGAGGAGTGGATATGTTTGACTGCATACTTCCAACTTCATTAGCACAGCAGGGAGTTGCCTATACTTCAAATGGTCGCATAGAGCTGAGAAGAGGAGTCCATAAATATTCAGCGAGGCCCCTCGACGAAAACTGTTCCTGTCCGGCGTGTACACGATACAGTCGTGCATACCTTCACCATCTTGTAAAAACAGGCGAATTTTTCGGGTCCAACCTCATTGGCACCCATAACCTGACTTTCTACAAAAATTTAATGAAAAATATACGGGAACAGATTCTAGCCGGGACATTCAGTTCATTCTACAATGATCAAAAAGAACACCTACAGAGGCGCGATGTAGAGCACCCCGTTAAACCGCCAAAGAAAAAAAACAATAAAAGTCTTCCTTCGCTCGGTGTCTATGAAGCGGTTCTGCAGGAAGGTGGTTTCCACAGTATCCGTCATAAAGTATCCAATGAAATAATGCATTCAGTGAATGATCCTCTTCATGAGGCTCATTCTGTCTACGTAAACCAGAGCAAACTCCATCATCTTATTGATGAACCTAATGAAGACCCGATTGCAATATGGGATGTTGGTCTGGGGGCAGGAACCAATGCAATGGCTGCAATTCTGGAATACGAAAAGCTCTATTCACAAAAAACTCATAACAGAATTCTCAAAATAATAAGTTTTGAAAAGGATCTTGATTCATTCAGGCTTACTGCATCAAATGCCTCTCTCTTTCCCCATATGAGACATGGAGCCCCATCGCATCTGCTAAAAAACGGCAGGTGGCATTCAACCGCAGCTCCGATTGAATGGACTCTCGTCGAGGGAGACTTTGCAGAAAAAATGGGAGATGCCATTTCTCCCGACTTCATATACTATGATCCGTTTTCACAAAACACTGAAAGTCCCATGTGGAGATATGATCTGTTCAAAAAGATTTATAATCATTGCACTAAAGATAAGGTCAGCTTATTTACCTATTCCGGTTCAACAATGGTAAGGGCCGCCCTCCTGGCTGCGGGATTTTTCGTAGGGCGGGGAGCCGGGTCAGGACCCAGAACAGATACAACTGCTGCATTTTCTTCTGTCAAAAACGGAACAGGAAGTATTGAGCTGCTGGATACACAGTGGCTTCAACGCTTTCAGAGAAGCAGTTCAAAATTCAGTGACCACTCCTCCCCTGAAGAGAAATTACTCATTGAAGAGCGTGTAACATCCCACAAACAGTTTTCGATGTAAACTTTCACTGGAAAGTGTGCATGCAAAAGGTTAAAAATATAAGAATCATATATGTCCGCTTGAATTTTATGAGATCCTGTTTTTCTAAAATTTAAAAAGCCCCAATCACTTTCCAGCAGGCGACATTTTTTTCAAATAGATTCCTTATAACATCATAAACATTAAATTCCCAGAATAATTTTCGCAGTAGTAAAGTAGATTACAATCCCCCCCATATCCACAAAAGTAGTAAGCAGAGGAGAAGATACTACGGCAGGATCGAGCTTTAAACGCGTGGCCATGAGGGGAACAATCGCCCCGAAAATAGTCGACCAGAGAACCTGGAGAGCAAGGCTGATGCCAATAACAAGGGAAACACTCAGCATTGTTATATTTCCCGGAATCCCCGTGGCGGGAAATAAATAAACGCGAAAAAAAGTCATAATCCCTAGACAGATTGAGAGGAGAAAACTTATGGCAAATTCCTTTTTTATGACCTTAATTATATCCCTCGGGTACAACTCATTTAATGTTAAAGATCGGAGAACCACTGTAGCCGATTGAGAACCGGTATTTCCGCCTGCGGCATTCAGAAGGGGAATGTAAAATGTCAATATTATCAATGCCTGCAGTGTATCCTGAAAGGCTTCAACTATCAGTCCCGTCAACAAACCAAAAAAGGCGAGAATAATAACCCAGAATGCCCTTTTCTTGAAATGGACAAATGCAGGGACTTCAAGATAGCTTTTTTCCTCTACCCCGCCGCTGATAGCCATCAATTTTTCGAGGTCCTCAGTTTCCTCATCCCGGATAATATCAATGGCATCATCATATGTAACAATACCAGCAAGGCGCTCACTCCGATCCACAATTGGAAGGGCGATCAGGTCATATTCTTCAATCAGCTGTGCAGTATTTTCCTGGTCGTCATCAGTATAGGCATAGATTATATCCTTTTTCATTATATTTTTAATTTTCTGCCTAGGGCGGGCAAGAATCAATTTTTGAAGAGAAATAAATCCGATAAGTTTCTCTTCATTATCAATGATATAGATATAATATATTGTTTCCTTAGAAGGAGCTTCTCTGCGTATTTTTCTTATTGCCTCTTCAACTGTGAGATTTTCATTCAAAGTAGCACAGTCGGTGGTCATTATTGCACCGGCAGTTTCGACCCGGTACGAGGTAAGTTTAATAATATCCGTTCGTTCTGGAATCGGGAGATATAACAGGAGACGATCGGCGACATTTTTTTCAAGATGCTGAAACAGGTCCGCTCTATCGTCAGGAGACATCTCACTGAGCAGTTCCGTAACGTTTTTTCTCATACTGCCGGCAACCATTTCAGCCTGAACGTCTATATCCAGATATTTAAAAATATCGGTTCTGATATAGATATTAACCTGGTTCAGAAGCCGCCAGATCTCATCAGGATTCATCAAGCCGAGGTATTCCGCAATTTCCTTGGGGTGACTCTCTTCAAGAAATGATTTTAGAACATTAAATTTCTTTTTTTTCAGGAGTTCCCGCAGTTCCGGTATTATAATTGGATTTTTCATTGTAGCACTCCTGGACAGTCGAGAGATAGTAACAGAGTGGCATATATGCCGAAATATCAAACATTTTTGAAAGTTATACTGCAAAAGTACAGCCGGATATTAATAATATCGGGAAGAAGAAGATTCTCTTCCGGACACTTCTTCTGTCAACCCTTTTTGACAAAAGTAAGGGCTGCACATAATTACGTCAGCCCTCACATCAGTCAAATATTTCTGATTAGATTATTGAAATTTCGCGCTTTTCTTCAAGAATTCAGACATATTCTGATCGGCATCTTTTAAAGATTTATAATATGCTTCTGCGATAAAAACTACACTGTTATAAAATATATTCAAATGCGGAATGAGGAATTCTCTCTTTAACTGATTCCTCACCGGTGATGCCGTTGTGTTTTTCACATCACCGAGCTTTTTTTTATCCAAAACAATCCTTCCCTTATAACGGTGGGTAAAAAGAATATCTTTGGTATCTTCAGTTGAAGGAGATGGATCAACGATTAAAACTTCTGTTGTTTCACCACTATTGTAATAACGTTCGTATATTTTCGATTCGGTTTTAGTAATAGTACCGCCACTGACGAAGATTTTAATAGTTTTTGTTCTTATACCCACTACATCTTTTATTCCGGCAATATTATTTTTGAGGATAGTAGTTTTAATAAAACGATGTTTTTCCATCTGAATATAATCTTTCCCGAGAATATACTGGGTCTGGTAAGGAACAATCCTGATATCCTTGGTATTGAGAAGATCAAACTTCTTAATAACCTCCTGGATCTTGATATTTAATACTGCAATCTCCCTATCCAGTTCCTTTCCCTGCTGAATTAGAACATCTGACTGCAGGCTGTATTTTTTTGCTTTACCTGTATTTTGTTGTGCAAATATTGGCAATGTGACTATTATAACTACCAAAATACAGAAAGCTTTAAAGCGTCCCTTCATTAGAGCCTCCCAATAGTCCGAATTTACTAAAAATATATCACTATAAGTATATTTTGTCATTATAATTTCCATAAAGCCAGCAAAGTTTTTAAAAATATCCAATTTTATTTCTTGCAAAATTTTATCATCGGGGATATGAAAACAGCAACATTCTCTAAAAGTAAAGCTTAGTGACAGGTAAAACAATGCACCACGTTCTCATCGTAGATTTTACTGAATATAAAAATGACATTGAGAAAATGTTAATACGCAACAATTTCCAGGTAACCACCTGCGAAAACGCCTTTGATGCCATGTCAAAATTAAAGGCTTATGATTTCGATCTCGTTATTTCAGAAGTGGAACTTCCCGGAGACAATTCATTCGATCTGTACAATTATATGACCAGTAATTACCCCTATATCCCCACTATCATGATTACGGATAAAAACCTGGATATATTTTTCGAGAGTATCTTCAGGGAAGGTATTGGGAATGTACTCTGCAAACCTCTTCGAGAGAATGAACTCATTAATCTGGCGGGGAAACTGATTGTTAAAAAAGAAATTTTTGGCATCAGCAACTACCTGACTGATGTTTCTCAGTTGAAAAGAATAAGAATAACAACTTCACGCCAGATACAAAAGGCAATCTCTACCCTCATCTCTGATTTTGTAGAATCAGGAATAAACATTCCAAATAAAATGGCCCTTAACCTGGTATTGAATGAACTTGCAATAAACGCAGTTTATCATTCCCATGGCCTCACTACTGAAAAAGAACTGCGTCAGCCCGTAGAATTAAAAAATGATGAAGTTGTAGAAATTCATTTTGGTTACAACAATGAGTTCTTTGCCATTTCCATCACTGACTATAACGGCCGGTTAACAAAAATGCGGATCCTCGACAGCATTAACAATGTCATAACACAGGAAAACCTGTTATCTGAGGCGGTAGAAAAGGGAAAGGATATCAGCAATATGGTCTCTGAAACCGGACGCGGTATTGATCTTGTCAGAAAACTTGCGGGAGAGTACTACTTTATAATTAAAAAGGATTACCGCACCGAGGTAATCCTTATCTTCAACAGAAATCCTGAATCTCTCAGCGATGCCCCCTACTCTTCCTTAAAAATAATAGAAGATCTCTCTGAGTAGTCGAGTATTTTTATAGATAAAAAGAGACACCGCCTCGCATGGTGACACCGGAAAGAATTGCATCATAAGTTCCCGCCGCTCCGTCATAGTCAGGACTATTCCAGGTATCCTGAAAGAAATTAAATATGAACTTATACCCGAAGGAAACGTAGTAGGAAAGACGGCTGTTATAGTTAATTAAAAAATCCAATGTTCCGTTTATCAGGTACGAGGTGGCACTCTCCATCCCCTCTCCTTTATATTGAACAGTCATGCTATCTTCGTCGCTTCCTATTCCTGCAACTGGTTCTTGAAGGTAGAGATGCTTGAAATTATACTGAGTATAGTTGTAGCCGAGAAAAATACTGGGCCTGATATATACCATCCTAAAGGGTTTAAAAATATAACCATACCCCATTTGATATTCAATAGTAGTAGTAAAATCTACAGCCGAAATAACCTTATCTTTTATATCCTCACCGGGGATATCAATATCCCGATTATCATATTCAAACATTCCAGCCATGTTGAAAATTACATTTGTCAGTACCTGAAAGCTATGTGTCTTGTTCAGATCAAAAACCACACCGAGATTGAAACCGAGATCACCGGCCTTGTTTTTAAAATGCGTGGTAGTAACATGCTGATAGTACTCCATACCTGCAGTAAATCGAAGGTACGGTGGGATATATTCATATGAATCCTTTTCAATTAAAAAATCACGACTCGCTTCTCCGAAGGTTAAACGGTCAAACTGGGTCTTTTTTTCAGAAAGGATCCCTCCTCCTTTGACATCTATTACCTTAATTTTTATATATTCCCTGGATTCATCGGCACTCATTTTCAACTGACCGATGATTATATAATCCGCATCAACCATCTTGCCGAGGGCGGCTTCTTTCTTCGATCCGTAGAGCCCCCTTGTATCGAGATCCAGTGTATCAAGAATTTCATCAACAGCATCCCGTTCAAGCACCTGGTAACTTTTTTTACCGCTTATTCTGGAACTCAGCATATCCAGGAAAGCATAATTAAAATTTCTCTGAGACCTGTCATCGTTTATTCTATCAAAATTAGGGATAATCACCCTGGTTTTCTTTCCATTGGCGGGGATATCCCTAACCACAGAATCCACCAGGTTCGAAATACTTTTTTTTAGTTTATCCCTGGAAACGGTACTTGAAATTTTCTTTTTTGTAATGGTTGATTTTGAATTTTGTTTTGAACTTTTTGTCACAGGTTTCTTTTTAAAAAGAATAGCTTCCTCTGAAAAAAGACCTGTCGCTGCAAAACAGACAAGAATAACTGTTATTATTGATATAATTCGTTTCATATTTAACTTCTTATTAATTAATTGGGAGAAGAGTTAAAATCAGTGGTCCAGTCGATTCTTTCTTCTGCACCGCCATCCTGGGAGACCATAAAATATCCCGAGGCAACATCCCCACCGTCTACATGCGCGAAGTAGTCAAAGTAACCGGTGTAAATTCCGGAAACTTCTACGCGTCCCCGGATATCACCATCCTTACTGGAATCACTATCCATTGAATTATTTCCATTAAGAACAACACTGAAGTTACAGTAATCTGAGAAGGTCCAGGTCCCGGTACCGCTCATGGATGAAACATTTACTTTCAGGGTATAGTTTACCTTACCACTCTGGTAACCAAAAATATCGAGATTTGCATTTGCCCCGCTGGCATAATCAGCAACCCTCGGTTTCCCCAATGCCTGGGCGGTACGTTTTTCCGCTTCAACGGTTTCATAGTATGCTATATGAAGAAATTCTTTATTGGTAACCGCTCTGTATCCAACGGCATTTTCGCTGGGCCTTCCCTCTTCGCCTGCATCATTAAAGGCCACTACGCGATAAAGAAATTTTCCGCCCTTCACAGTGTTATCTTCAAAGGTGGTTTCAGTTAAATTCTCTGCCAGCGGACTTGATGAATCAAATGTACCGGGATAGGCAAGGGTACGGTATACTTTGTATGTTATGCCTGTACCGGACACGGGTTCCCATGATAGAACAGTTTTATCGCTGAATTCTCCGGCACTGACAACGAGATTTTGCGGAGCCTTCGATGCAGTGGCGGAAACTTTATACCCCTCGGTACAGTTGCTCAAACTGACCTGGGTACCGTTTTCACGTAATGCCTGGACCCGGTAAAAATAATGTTTACCAGTCTCGTTATTTATATCATCGTGATAGAAGGCGTCTCCCTCATTGAATATTCTGGCAATCATCTCGGGACCCGTATCTGCAGGTTCTTCCTCTGGTTCAGGTTCTGCACCAAAAAAGGCCGCCAGTCCCAACGGATCATCGTTCTCATCCAGGGCGGCAATTGCATCATTGTAGGCGGATTCACTCATTACCTGAATACCGTCTTTGTTGGCAATCAGGACATCATTTTTCCCCACCCCGTCTTTAATGAAATAATCTATGGGAGAATAGGAGAGGGAATTTGTTTTATTCTTAAAAACAATGGGGCCCCATGAGCTTGAAAATTTCAGATATTTACCGTCTTCAGACACTTCACAGATTGCCCTGTTTGCCGCACTGTTGATAAAACTGGCAATTTGTCCGATGGTATAGCCCCCCCATGTGAAGGCGGTAATAAAATCGACTACCCCGCTGGGGAAGGAAGCAACAAAATTAAACTCTGCATCATCTTCCAGGCCGGATCCTATTATCATTCTCAATTCAGGCGTCTGTCCCGCCAGAATATATTTTTCTCCGCTGAGATCGACTGAAGAGGTATAAAGCACATTAAGGTAAACCGGATCGACATAGTCAGGGTCAGTTTCAGCCGGGGGTTCTTCAACCACGGGAACTTCCAAAAGCATTTCCGCATTTTCTACACGGCTCTTCATTTCACCGGGGAGCACTTCAGTTACTTTCGCATATGGCCCCTCTTTAAATTCGGACCGGTAGAGTATATATTTATGAGTCTCGGGAGTTTCTGACCAGCTGAGCATTACGCGGTCAGAAAAATATCCCTCCGTTGCTTTGGCGCTCACGGAGACAGAATTTCCAGTTTCAATTTCCGCAGCGGGGGGCATACACCCTATAAAGCATAATATTATAATGACGATAATGGCGGGTAATATTTTTTTCATAACAGTTTTAAATATTTGCATAACCAATCTCCGGTTAGGAAGATAATTTTGTTCAAAATCGATTAGTTAACTAATCAGTTAATCATGTTAACTTAACCACGTTTAAAACATTGTCAATCAAAAATCTTTTGAGTATACATTTTTTAATCAATTAATTTAACTGTTCTTTCGTAATTTATTAAATTGCAATATACATAATATCCCACCTGATGTCAAGAGTGAAACTGCACACCCAAGGGGAACAAACCAGGGCCAGAACAGTATTTTGGCGCAAAAGACAATCGCTACAGTTAAAATACCGGTGATCATTCCGGAAAGAACCACCACGTCCCTCATGCCGGGAAAAAGCCGTGCCATAATAAAAAGCCCCAGAACACCCCCATAGGTGACAGATGTAATGGCCAGGCCAAGCTCTACAAGGGATTTACTGGTTCCTCCCAGAAGGGATGCGAAGGCTATCAGCACAACTGTCCAGAAAAGGGCAATACCCTTTGCAAAGCGCATTTGCCGCGCATCATCCAATCCCTGCATATCCAGCTTCAGAATATCAATGGCGGTTGACGCGGAAAGGGAATTGATGGAAGAACTCAGGGAAGACATTGCCGCGGCAAAAATCCCCGCAAGCATTACCCCCCTGAAACCGGAAGGTACATGATTCAAAATAAACCAGGGCATAATTTCATCGGGCCTCGAAAAGGCCTTCCCTTCGAGGGGGACCACAATAAAAAGCCCCAGAAGGAGAAAAAGGAAAAACTGCAGAAATACGGCAACCCCGCTCCAGATCATCGCCTTTTTGGCGGCGGCAATATTTCTGCAGGAGAGCACCCGCTGCACAATGAGATGATCGGTACCATGTGAAGCCACGGATAGGAAGGCTCCCCCAATCAATCCTGAAAATATATTATATGAAGAAAACAGATCACCTCCAAGGCCGGAAGAGAATGAAAAGAGTTTAACCATCGGTATTTGAGAAAGGAAGTTAAAGAATCCGGTACCGGTAATATTCAGAATGATGAATATCCCCCCCACGGCACAGGCAAGGTAGAGAAAAAACTGAATGGTATCCACCACGATGACCGAGCGAATGCCCCCGTAATAAGTATAAATGAATGTAGAAAGACCAATTAACAGCACCGGCAGCCAGTAGTTGTCCATACCCAGAAGCATTGCAAGGGGAATCGCCGTTGCAAAGAGGCGTATCCCGTCAGCCAGTATCCTGGTTATATGAAAAATTACTGCAATTACCCTGCGCGGCATTTCCCCAAAGCGCTGCTGAAGATACTCGTAGACTGTACGGGCATTACCTTTGAAGTATGCAGGAAGTAATACCAAAGCGACAAATATCCTCCCTGCGATATAGCCGAGGGCAACGTGCAGAAATCCTGTACCACTGATATATGCCAGTCCCGGAATTGAGATGAATGTAAGGGTGCTGGTTTCCGTTGCCACTATTGAAAGGGATGCGAGAATCCAGGGGACTTCCCTCCCCCCGAGGAAGTAATCCTGCATATTTTTTGCCCTGGAGGAGGCAATGCCGACAACGTTTATTACAACAAGATAAATTCCAATTATTATGATATCAAGAATCATGGTAGAGTAAATATGGTTTCCGTTCCTTTAAAAATTTTTCATTTTCCGGGCGCCACATATCACCGGAAACTTCCTCTCCCGCCTCTATCAGTTTCCGTATCGTATCGCTGCCAGTCAGTAGATCGAATGCGGGATGTCTGTCATTGAACTCATATACCTCATCGGAAAAGGTCACCTCTTCATAGAGTCTTTTCAATGTGGCAACCAGTTGAATTCCGAAAAGAAAAGGTCTGAAGAGATTCCGGTCCGTGACATGGATAAAGGCACCTGCGCATAGACTTCCCCCATACTTATTAAATGTGGGACGAAAATAATGTTCACGAAGAAAAAATCCCTTCATGGCGCACTGCTTCAGAGAATCGATCATTTCTGCGGGATCAATGAAGGGGGCACCAAAAAGCTGGAAAGGCGCAGTACTTCCCCTCCCCTCGGAAAGGGAAGTCCCCTCCAGAAGGCACATTCCCGGATAAACCAGTGCAGTTTCAGGCAACGGCATATTGGGGCTGGGAAGAATCCAGGGGAGTCCCGTATCTTCAAAAAACATTTCCCTGCGCCACCCCTTCATGGGGACCACAATGACCTTTACATCATAACTGAAATAATCACGCGCAAAAAGTGCCGTTTCCCCCGCGGTCATTCCGTGACGTACCGGCACAGGAAGCACGCCGACAAAGGATTCAAATCCACTCTGCAGGAGGGGTCCCTCGGTATCAATGCCGTTGATGGGATTGGGGCGATCCAGAACCATAAGCTCAATACCGGTACCGTGCAGCCTTTCCATTGCATAAATCATTGTATTAAGATATGTGTAGTAGCGGCTTCCCACGTCCTGGATATCATAAACTATGGTGTCGATGTCATTGAAATCATCGGGATCAGGCAGGAGCGAATTAAAATTATTGCCATAGAGGCTCACCAGGGGGATGTCACTTCCCCGCTGCTCATGAACAGGGTCCTGATCCTGTTCTGTTCCGAAGAGGCCATGTTCGGGGGTAAAAATTTTTACAATTTCGGCACCGCTTTTTCTCAGAACATCCCAGGAGTATTCGAAGCGTGAGGTGACAGCGGTATGATTTACCAGCAGGGCCAGGCGTTTCCCCTTCAGGAGTTCCGGCTTTTCAACAAGAGAGTCGAGTCCCGATGCGACAGGGACCAAAGATTGATTTATTCCTGCCAAAACCTAGAACCAGGCGGTAATTCCCAGGGTTGGCACATAGAGGTTTTGAAAACCGGAAATATTGTCTCCCGCATTATCAAAG
Source organism: uncultured Spirochaetota bacterium (assembly GCA_942491575.1). Classification (GTDB taxonomy): domain Bacteria; phylum Spirochaetota; class UBA4802; order UBA4802; family UBA5550; genus CAZHNW01. The sequence goes on along the minus strand of CALOBT010000031.1, from coordinate 1,494,637 downwards.
GCAACCATTATGCCTAAATTAAGAATTACTCCGCTGGTGAGAATATATTTCAAACCGATTTCATTACCGTAACGGAGACCGATTTTATTTGTAACGGCGGTGTTATAGCTCATACCGATAAAAATCGAGGTATAGAAACAGAACCTCTCCTTTTTATCAATACCGAATACAAACATGGGCCCGGCACCTACGTTGTAAACCTGGGAACCCGTGGTTATATTTATATCCGCTTCGCCCCGCAAACCGAGGGCCATATTTTTCAGAAGGAAAAAATTCACTACGGGAAGAATTTTAAACCGGTAATTGTTATCATCTGCATTTGAAGAGAGGCCCTTAAACTGCGCCGAGATATATCCACCGGCTTCCCATGTAAACTGGCTGAGATATTTTTTATCACGTATGCTGATGGCATCCTCAATTTCTTCTTTTACGATACGCCGGATATCCCCTATCAGTTTGTTTTCATTGATGACCTTTTTGCTTGCCTTCCGCTCTTTGCTGATACTCGAATCAATTTCCTCTCTTACGGCGCCGCGAAGGTCATCGAAGAAGCCTTCTGAATCGACGGACTTGACATCAGAGAGGGGTTTTTCCCGCCTTACATAGTCTTTCTTTTTGGCACCGGGGTACTGCCGATTGTTTTTATCCCGTGCGTACCGGTAATCTTCATAGCTTTCCTGCGCGGCTAAAGAAAAAACCAAGCCGGTACTTGCTGCAATTAGTAATACGGATATAACGATACCCCTGGCTCCAGACATAAAGACCTCCAAATTATCCATTAACATTATCGGAGATATAAAAAAAAAATTGATTAAAAACTGTAGAAACTTACAAAAAATATCGATTATAATATAAGAAGAGATATACCTGTATTTTTTTACCGGACTCTGTCCTTGGACTGACTTCAAGAGAAAGTTGCACAACAGGAAATTTTAAATGAAACAGAAATTTTTTACTTTGACGGCACTACTGATTCTCCTTACCGCAGGCTATACCGTTCTGAACAGTCAGATGCGGTCCGGAAAAAAAATCATCAATCTGAGGGATCCGATAAATTCTATGGGGGATGACTTTGCCCCTACCCTTACAGGAGATGGAAATACATTAATTTTTAATTCAAGGCTTAAAGATGAGAAGGTACACAATCTCTATGAATCCTTCCTTACCAGCAGGGGGTGGTCAAAACCGCAATATATGCAGGGGCTTAATTCAAAAGAAAACGACGAAACACCCTTCCTTACCCCCGACGGCAAAACAATCATATTCGCATCTGACAGGAAAGGAAGTAAACGCCCCTCTGTTACCGCAGACGGTACAGTTCGAATAACATTTGACCTCTATATCTCACATAAAATAGACGGCCGCTGGACGAAACCCGTTCCGGTCCCTGGAGATGTAAATACAACCAGGAATGAACGCTGCCCGAGCCTTACTCCCGACAGGAAATTCCTCTATTTCAGCAGGTGGCGCTATAAAAATATTCGCCGTAGCGTAATAATGGTTGCTGAACTTAGAGATAATCGATACGTGAATGTACGCCCCCTTCCGGATACAATAAATACAAATCAGCATAACCTGGCCCTGGCGCCCTCTACCCGTGGCAGTGGCTTTTACTTTTCCTCCAGACGCCCGGGAGGTTTTGGCGGCTGGGACCTCTACTACACAAAATTCGAAGGGGGAACCTTCACAAAACCGATAAATCTTGGTCCCGAAATCAATTCCCCGGACAATGAACTCTTTTTATCCGAAGCGGGTAATGAAATTTTCTTCTGCTCCGACAGGGTTGGTGGTCTCGGGGGTTACGACATATTTTCTTCGGGAATTCCCCCCTTTGTCAGGCAAAAAAGAAGATACATTTCACCGTCTGTAAGTATTCCCACCAGGGAAAAGACTACCGTAGCCGAAAGAAAAGACCCCGCAGAAACCAAAAAGGCCAGAAAGCAGGTATCCAAAACTCCCGTAAAGAAAGAATATTCAACAGTTGAGAAACCCGTTGAAAAAATTATCGAAAGAAAAACAGAAAAGATAATATCCAGAAAAAAAGAAACCAGACCAGAGGGGTACAGTACCGATTCCCCTGAAAGGTATACCCCTGGATACGGTCGTCCCGAATCAGTGGAAGACTCCAGGACCAGAATCCGTTTCATGGTCACAAGCAGTGAATCGGGAAATCCCCTTTCCGTCAGGTTCCGCGTATACCTGAAAAATAATGATAACCCCTCGTCTCTTCCTCTACGGGTGATTAAACGAAAAAGCGATCCCGATGGAACCTTCACGGTCTACCCGAAGGAGGATGCAACCATCGTAGTAATCAAACTGGACGAACGCGGCTTCACAATGAAAAGAACATCAATTCAGGTAGAGCCGAATACCGCAAAAGAAGTGAACATAGAAGTGACTCCCGCCTCCAGGAAAAAACTGAGCCTGATATTCAGACCAATATACTTCAGTTATAAATCGAGCCGTATCAGGTTTTCATATTACCCTTATCTTCATAAAATTATAAATTACATGCGGGACAATCCCAATGAAAAACTATTTATTATCGGCCACTCTGACCTGCATAAAAGGGAACGCGGGAATTACATGCTCAGCATCAGAAGGGCCCGCGCGATAAAAGATTACTTTGTCAGAATGGGATTAAGCCAGAAAAGACTTCACCTGAAGGGTATGGGTTCTAAAAAACCGCTTACTTATAAACCGGGAGAAATTTTCAATGAACTGAACCGCAGAGTTGAATTTCAGGTAATAAACGGGGAAGATGAATAAAACAAACGATTTATTTTTTATATTAATTTGATTTCAGTCACATTAAATCAAATTAATATAAAGTAGGTCGTTTTCATAAAATCAGATTAATCAGGCCCAGAGGTTTTAACGGTGAAAAATGGTTTTGATATAAGCGGAGTGTTTGATCACCAGGCGGGGGTGTCTATTCCCCACCACAAGGGGCACCCCGGCATATCCTTCACTCTAGAGCCCCAGGTAACAGTGTTTTAAATTTTCCCTTCTTTCTGACATCAGATTTAATTTTATATCCCATTATATCTTCCAGTATCATTAATTTTGCTTACTGCATATAAATTAAACAGACAGTTAACTTATGTCATTTTTTGAAATTTTTCATTTTTTTTATTAATTATATTGAAATAATCTTAAAATGAATTATATTCATAATGAACTTAATTCATTTACAGGTAATTATCTAAATGGCAAAACTACGTGAAGGCGTAAAAGAAGAACGTAAGGCAAAAATTCATGAAGCAGCAATTCAACTCTTTTCCAAACAGGGTTTTACTAAAACAACCATGGAACAGGTTGCCGAAAATGCGGGCTTTGCAGTAGGGACTCTATATAACTATTACCCTTCAAAAGGAGACCTGCTTTTAAATATATCAAAATCAATGAGTTCTTTGCTCGATGAGGAAATAAGTCAGGTTCTTTATAACCAAAAGGAAACCCCACAGGAATGGATTTGTGACCTGCTATTTCTCTATATGAAAAATACTATGATATTCCCAAAAGAATTATGGAGAGAATTTTTTGGATATACCCTTCTTCATGAAATATCATTTCTCAATTTTGTGAGAAAAATGGACACCCCATTTCTTAATTATATCTCGTTATTAATCGCCCAATTAATACACAGGAAAAAACTTAATCCCCATATAAATACAGAAACGGTCGTTGAAGTAATATATGACTTACTTCAACACAGTATTCTCCGTTACATTTCCGGAGAAATTGCAACAGAGAATGACTGGAAAAATGAAATAAAGATTCGAATTTCGATGCTTGTAAAGGGCATACAATAAAAAATACTGAGAGGAGAATCGGAGATGATAAAAATATTCAAATCAAAAAATATTATACCCATGACTGCCCCTGACAAAAACTATTCATACCTGATCACCAAAGGGAAAAAAATACTTATTCTCGGTGATAAAATTCCTGCCGAATATTCAGCTATTCCGGTTGAAGATTTTGGAGACTCAACCATTACCCCGGCTTTTTTTGATACTCATGTTCATTATTCCTCATATGGCTTTTGTGCTAATTCACTTCCTATCATGGAAGCCCATAGCATTGATGAAACGCTTTCAAATATTGGAGATTATATTACAAACAATAAGCAAAAAAATTATCTTCTTTTTGGTTTTTCTCCACACAGGGTAAAGGAACGGCGCCTTCTTAAACGGTCTGAACTTGACAGTATTTCAGGTGACCGGCCTCTACTTATTGCGGTATATGACGGACACAGTGCCCTGGCTAACACCGCGATGATTGAAGCGTGCCCTATAAAAGATACACGTGGATTTGATAAAGAAAAGGGGCACTACTTTTTTGAATCCTTTTATGAGGTATATAAAAAGGCCAGCAAAATGGTTTCTCCTATTGAATTTTTCAGAGGACTGAAAATCGCTGAAAACCATTTTCTCAATCAGGGGGTCACCACTGTAACTGCCCTCCAGGGAGAAGGGATGCCCATAAATATTGACTTAAAAGCAGTAAGGGTCTTTTCTAAATGGTCTGATTTGCGCATTATACCCTATTTTCAAACAAGAAGCATTTCCGCCATCAATCGCTCCAGACTAAAAACCTGGGGAGGATGTTTTGAATGTGCTCTCGATGGATCTCCTTCCGGTTTTGATATGGCTTCATTCGATCCATACCTTGTAGACACTCCCTTTGAGGGGAACAGGGGAATGCTCTTTTATGATCCCAATGAGCTTGGTCCCATGATTAAGCATGCTGAAAAAAAAGGAATTCAACTTGCCATCCATGCAATTGGAGACCGTGCTATTGATGAAACATTAAAGGTGTTTGAAAGGAACATTTCGAAAGAGAATCCTTTAAGACATCGCATCGAACATGGAGTTTTCTTAAACGATAATCTCATTGAACGAATAGCACGATATAATATTCAGATAAGTACTCAACCAGGAGTATTAGGTGAAGAGATAGACCCCCTCTGGTTATACTATAAAATACTGGGACAAAAAAGAGTTGAAGATAAATTTCTTCCCCTGAAAAAAATGGTTGATGCAGGAATCAATATTTCCGGAAGTTCCGATGCTCCGGTTTCTATCCCTAATCCTTTATCAGCGATGAGAGCAGCGGTGCATCACTTTAATCCTTTACACAGTATCAGTCCTTATGAAGCCCTGAAAATGTACACTTCAAATGCTGCTGAATTAATGAGAATGGAAGACAAACTTGGAACTCTGGTTCCCGGCAAAGAAGGTGACTTTGTAGTACTTGATAAAAATCCACTGGAGGCACTGAACAGTAAAGAAGAAAAAATCTCAGTAAAGGCAACATATATCAAAGGCCAGAAGGTTTAATATTATGAATTCATTCACTCTTCCAAATCCGGTAAAAGTCTTCGACTTTTAAGAAGAAATCATTCATTTCCCCTCTGAGGATTATCCTGGCATTTTCAAGGGATTCAGGGGTCCCCACATCAATCCATGGCCCCCTGTGGTGATAGCCTGAAAGAAAACTATTGGTTATGAGGCCGGTGTAGCCGGTATATACAACGCTGGAAAATTCAGGTATCAGATAATTAAAAATTTCCGGGGAGAGAACTGCCGCACCGGTGTAATCAAAAAGTGCCGGTTCACCGCTCCCGAGGGCCCCCTTGAAATCTACAATCCTGCCTTCCGCGACAGATACAGTGGCGGCATCCGGTGAAGATTCCGTAACCACCACAAGGCCGGGAGTTTTAAGCTGATAAAAATTCTCTATAACATTTTCAAGGTCCAGGTCAAATGCAATATCGCTGTTGATTAAAACGAAATCATCATCATTGAGAAAATTTTCAGCATATTTAAGACCACCACCGGTGCCTAAAATTTCCTCTTCTTCTGAAAAAATAATTTCAAGACCGAAATTTTCATGCCGACGGATAAAATCGATAACCTTCTCTCTCAGGTAATGTACGTTACAAACAACTGTTTCGATACCGCAGCTTTTTAAAATGCAGAGGGCGTAACATATTGATGGAATACCAGCAACGGGTATAAGGGGTTTTGGCATTGTATTGGTAAGGGGCCTCAGACGTTCCCCGAATCCCGCTGCAAGCAGAAAGGCCTTCATGACAGAACTTCCAAATCAAGGGATAAAAAGAATTTCTTCAGCAGGTCCCATGCTTTTCGTATAACTGCATTCTCTCCAGCATATAAATCTATACGCCGCAGTGTTGGAATAATATAGCGTGAGAATTGTTCCTTTCCTGCTGCCGTGGAAAGAAAACCGTAACTTCCTACCGCTTTGATATTTCTCTGGAATGCCATTACAGAATAATAATATTCGAACTCCTCCCGGTTCATGGAACAGACCCCTGCCCCGGCGGCCCGGCTTCGGTAATATTCTTTCAGGTGATTCACCATGTCAGCACTAAGGGGATTATAGGGATCAAGAAGCAGTGACACAAGATCATATTGCGGAAGTCCCATACGTGCGTCCTGAAAATCTATAATACTGAGTTTTTTACTCCGGTACATGATATTCCGGGAATGATAATCACGGTGATTCAGGACAAAAAGATCAGGGCAGTCAAGTTCTGCGGAGATCTCATCAAAACGCGACTGGAGTTCATTAAAGAGGCGATAATCTTCCCCCCTGAAAAAGCCTTTCAACGTATGCTCAATGAAAAAATCGAATTCAAAATTCAGCTTCTCCCGGTCGAAGGATAAACCAAAGGGAACTTCCCCTTCACCCCTGACCGACTGGATTTTTATCATAATATCGATACTCTGCTGATAGAGATCTCTGATTTCATCAGATTCTGCAGTAATGCAGTGATTTTCGAGAAGGACATCCCCCAGGTCCTCAAGGAGAATTAATCCGTGATCATAGTCAAAATCAAGAAGCCCCGGAACAGGGACCCCTGCCTTTGATAAAATTTTATGAAGAACAAAAAAGGGATACTCTCCCCCCTCCTTTTCCGCAAGGACATTATCGACGCAGAGAATGCAGCTCCTGTCGTGACGGGCAACGCGAAAATATTTGCGGGTTGAGGCATCACCGAAGAGAGGCAAAACTTCTGCAAAGTCAGTAAAGGATTTTTTGATGAAGTTTCTGATGATATGATTGCTGGTAATATCCATTGGGGGAAAAACCGGAGGGGATGCCTGCTGCCGACAATCCCCTCATAACTGCCGAATAATTATTCGGCTCCACGCCGCAGAAAAGCGGGAATCTCCAGGTCTTCCTGGGAGAAATCTTTTCTTCGGCGCTGTTCATAATTTATTGAAAAAGTTCTGGCACCCGGTTCGGCCTTTGCTGCTTCCTTTTCCTGGCTTCCCTCTATAAGGGTGAGGGCCGTCCCTGTCTCCCTGTTAAGGTCTGAGACGGTTTTTGGGGGACTGGACAGCATATTTTTCTTTCGGTCAAAACCTGTTGCGATAACCGTTACCCGAATTCGTTCATCGAGTGCGGGATCAACTGTAGTACCGAATATAATATTTGCATCGGGATCGACCTGGCTGGTGACAACTTCCGTTACTTCGTTTACTTCATGGAGAGAGAGATCATTTCCGCCGGCGATATTAATAAGCACCGCCCTGGCACCGTGAATACTGGTTTCTTCGAGGAGGGGAGAGTTAACCGCCATGGTAATTGCTTCCATTGCCTTGTTTTCTCCGGTGCCGATACCGACTCCCATGAGGGCATCACCGGTCTCTTTCATAACCGTTTTCACATCGGCGAAGTCAACATTTACGATACCGGTAACCATGATCAGATCCGCAATACCCTGTACCCCCTGGCGAAGGATATCATCGGCAAGTTTAAAGGCATCTTCTATCGGTGTCTTTTTATCAATTATTTTTAGCAGGAGGTCATTGGGAATGGTAATGAGAGTGTCTACACGCCCCTTAAGGTTCTGGATACCCTCTTCCGCGCGGGTCATTCTACGTTTGCCTTCAACCTTAAAGGGTTTGGTTACAACACCAACCACAAGGGCCCCCTGGTCACGGGCAATTTCCGCCACAATGGGGGCTGCGCCGGTACCGGTTCCGCCACCCATACCTGCGGTAATAAAGACCATATCAGCTCCCTGGAGGGCCTTCTCCAGTTTGTCCCGGTCTTCATTTGCGGCTTCACGGCCAATTTCAGGATCGGCTCCTGCTCCCAGGCCGCGGGTCAGTTTATTTCCCAGCTGAATTTTTTCCGGGGCGAGACTCTGCTGAAGCTGCTGGGCGTCGGTATTAGCCACGATAAATTCGACACCTTCCATATTGGTAGCAATCATTCGATTTACCGCATTTGTTCCTGCACCGCCAACGCCAATCACCTTAATACTGGTGTTTAGTGATCTTTCCTCTTCTAGCTTAAACATTTCTCCTCCCCATAACCCTTATGTTATGTCGCATCGTAAAATATTATGTCGCATTAGGCAAGTAAAAAAATATATAAAGATTAATTTTTATGGTAATTATATTAATTACATGTATGAAATTTAATTAATATCTTTTGTTAATTATGTCTAATTAATGTAATATAAACATTAATTAGACATATTAATCTTTTTTCTAAAGATATTCCTCGAACCAGCGCTTCATTCGATCAAACAGGCTCCCTTTTTTGTTGGGATACTTGGTTTTTCCCCTGTACCGGTCCATTCTGATGCCATATTTAAGGAGTCCAACGCCATTTGCATACTGCGGCGTTGCCACAACATCCTTTAAACCGACAATATTCTGGGGTGTTCCGATTCGAACCGGCATATTAAAAACGCGCTCACCCGCTTCTATGGCGCCGTCTATCATACTTCCCCCACCGGTAATGACAACACCGGCTGCCAGCATGTCCTTTTTCCCGCTTTTTACCAGTTCATGCTCAACCATTTCCATGATTTCCGTCATTCTCGGTTCAATAATCTGGGTCAATTCCTGTCTGAAAAGCCGCCGCGGCGCCCTTCCCCCAACGGAAGGCACTTCAACGGTTTCTGATGCATCAACAAGGTCAAGAACGGCACAGCCGTATTTTCGTTTGATCATTTCTGCCGATTCAAGGGGTGTACGGAGTCCGATGGATATATCATTGGTAACATGAATCCCCCCAACGGAGAGTACCGACGAATAGGTCACCCCCCCTTCCATATATACTACAATATCAGTAGTTCCGCCGCCGATATCAACCAGGACGACTCCAAGTTCCTTTTCATCCTGCCCAATTACCGCATCGGCTGAGGCGAGGGGATTAAACACAACATCATGGTACTGGAAACCGGCACGATCGACGGCTTTCATCATATTCTGGATACTGGCTGTTGCCCCGGTAACGATATGGACTTCCGCCTCCAGGCGAACTCCGCTCATACCGATTGGGTCCTTGATTCCCGTCTGGTCATCAACGCTGAATTCCCTGGAAAGAACATGCATAATTTCACGGTCAACGGGTATTACGATTGCCTGTGCGGCTTCAACCACCCGCTTCACTTCCGTATGGCTGATAGTTCGGTTTCTATTGGTGATGGCGACAACACCACGGCTGTTCTGTCCCTTTACATGCTGACCGCTGATACCGACAAAAACACCGCTTACTTCATAACCAGCCATCAGTTCAGCATCCTCGATTGCCTTCTGAATAGCTGCCGCAGTATTGTCTATATTTACAATTATTCCATTTTTCAATCCCGTCGAAGGAGCCACACCGACACCGGAAACCTCTATCTGGTTATTCTCATCCTGCCGACCAATAACGGCACATGTTTTTGTTGTTCCAATGTCGAGTCCGACAATAATATCTTCCATAATTCCTCTCCGGATTTTACCGTAGCACCACTTTATTACCGGTTATTATAACCTTATCGGGATATACACCCTCAGTATCACAGTAGCCTGCAACCGCTTCCAGTCTCCTGAAATTTGTCAAATCAACAGTCAGTACAAACCGGGTATTCCGTTCCCGGAGTTTGACTACTATTTTGCCTTCACGATGGAAGGAAAGGGATGATATTTCGCGAAAGAGTATTTTCCTGTTGTTGCGAATTATCAACATATACCGGAGAAGTTTCTGCAGTCTTGCAGAATAGTCTTCACCTTCAACATCCCTTCGATTACAGTAGATAACGGGCCGCCGCCCCCCCAGAAACCGGTTCCTGGCAAGAATTTTAAAATTTTCATCTATCTCCAGAAAAACTGTCTCCGCTCCATTTTCTACCGCCAGGGGCAGAAGAGCTTCAGTTTCGGCAACCTCCACCACCAGTGTCCCCTTATCCTTCGTGATCCGGAAACTGCTTATCAATGCCATGGATGAAAGTCGCTTTTCAAGGGCTGTTACATCGAGATAAATTGTTCCCTTTACGCTTTTGACGGGAATCCCCTGAATAAGTTCATACTTCGAAAGGTTCTTGAGCCCCCTGAACGCTATCCCCCTGAACTGTTTCATCTCACCCCGTATTTCCCGGGAGGAGATTACCATCAACAGAAAAACGACTGTCATCAGAGCACCTTTCTTCATGGCTTTAGACTACTTCCTTTAGCCTCTCTAGTATTAATCGACCTGATTTATAAATATCTCCAGCCCCAAGTGTCACAATTACGTCCCCTTTACGGGAACTTTTGGCAATAACTTCGGGAATATCCTCAAATTTTTCAATAATTACCGCATTTCGGTTCTCATGCTTCTGAATTGATTCAACAATGAGGGATGTGCTGATCCCTTCTATCGGCTTTTCACCGGCGGGATAAATCTCAGTCAGAAAGATTTCATCCGCATTTGCAAAGCTCTGACCGAATTCATCCCAGAGAAGTTCCGTCCTGCTGTACCTGTGGGGCTGAAAAATCACCAGGAGACGTCGATCCAGTTTTTTCAGTGCCGCAAGGGTCGCGCGAATCTCCGTGGGATGGTGTCCGTAATCATCAATCACAAGAATATCCTTCTCCTCACCGATGCGTTCAAAGCGGCGCCCCACGCCCTGGAAGGCTGCAAGGCCCTCACGGATAGAGTCAACGGATACCCCAAGATCAATTGCCACGGCAATAACGGAGAGGGCATTTAGAACATTATGGTTTCCGAGGGAGGTAATCTCAAATTCCCCCATGGAGCCCTCTCCCTGGACTACCTCAAACTTCATGGACTGATTTTCAAGACGGGCATTGACGGCGCGGAGATCCGCATCATCGGAAAATCCGTAGGTGACATAGGGGCGTTCAACCCGAGGCAAGAGTTCCCTCACCACGGGATCGTCTATACAGAGAACCGAATATCCATAAAAGGGAATATTGTTCATATATTCAACAAACGCCTCTTTGACATTATTGAAATACTTATAGTGATCCAGGTGGTCCGCATCGATGTTGGTAACAATGGCAATACTTGGAAGCAGTTTCAAAAATGAACCATCAGATTCATCCGCCTCGAAAACTATGTACTCCCCCTCTCCCACTCTTGCATTGGATCCGAAATTAAGAACCTTGCCGCCGATCACTGCAGTTGGATTAATATCACAATGATATAGAAGGTATGCCAGCATCGAAGAGGTGGTGGTTTTCCCGTGAGTTCCCGCCACGCCGATACCATGCTTCAGGCGAATAAGTTCAGCCAGCATTTCACTTCGATGGATTATGGGAATGTTCCGCTTCCGTGCCTCGATCAGTTCAGGATTATTGGGATCGATGGCAGTAGAGGTAACTACTACGTGATAATCTTTTATGTTGGAAGGGAAGTGTCCCTGAAATACAGTGGCCCCCAGGTCTTTCAGCCGCCTCGTCTGCTCAGACTCTGACAGGTCAGATCCTGAAATTTCATACCCTAAATTTATTAGTATCTCGGCGATACCGCTCATGCCGATGCCGCCGATGCCGATAAAATGCAGTTTTTTTGAATTTCTAAACAATTGCTGTTACTCCTTAATCAATTTCAACATGTCATCAATTATTACACGGGCTGCTTCAGGCCGGGCCGCCTCAAGGGCATTGCGCGACATTTTCTCAAGATTCCGCGGATTACCGAGGAGGTCGAAAAGTATCGGTGCCACCTTTTCAGGTGTCGCCTCCGTGTCAGGAATTTTCACTGCAGCCCCCGCCTTTACAAAATCATCGGCGTTTTTTTCCTGATGGTTGTCAGCCGCATAGGGATAGGGAATAAGAAAGGAAGGAATTCCCGTTGCCGCAAGCTCCATCATAACACCGGCTCCGGAACGGCTGATTGCTATATCACTTGCACGGTAGGCAAGGCCCACTCTATCTATATAGGAGGAAAGATAAATGGAACCCCCTTCCATTTCATTATGGACTTCCTCTTTAAACTTTTCGTATGAATATGCCCCGGTGCTCCAGATTATCCCAACATCCTTAAGTTCCGTGGGATATTTCTTTTTAAGACCGAATATCAGGTTGTTCAGAGTAAGTGCCCCCTGACTTCCCCCGATAACAAGAATAACCTGCCTGCAGTGATCCAGGTGAAACGCCTTCCGTGCCTCTTCCCTGCTTTCCCCACGGATAACATCCCTTCTTATAGGATTTCCCGCGTGCATAAAGGATGCCTTGTTCTTTAAATATTCAGTGGAGCTCTCCAGTGTCCCGTATATGCGGAGGGCGTTTTTTTCGAACAATCGGGTCACCTTGCCGGGGACTCCGTTCTGTTCGCAGAGAAAAAGAGGAACCTTCAGTGAGCGCGCCGCCAGGAGAGCCGGTGCTGATACATAACCACCCATACCGACAACGGCGGAAACATTCTGCTTTTTGATAATCCTTCGCGCCTTCAGAAAGGCAAGAAAAAATTTCAGCAGAAAAACCGGAAGCTTGATAATATTCTTTGTAAACGTCGGCGCCCCGTAAAAAAGGGCCTCCTTTTCTGACAGGTTGTCGAAAGAAGAAAATTTCCTGTCCTTCTTCCCCGCAAGAAAAATTGCCTCTGTTCCCCGCGCCTTTATTTCTTCAAAGAGGGCAATACCTGGACTTATATGCCCGCCGGTGCCTCCTCCGGTAATCATTATCTTAATATTTTTCACTGCCACACCTCATGCCCGAGGGGGGCTCTTGTTGCCGCCGCCTCCCGGTATCTCGAAATATTCAATAGTATGCCCGCCGCTATCATACTGGAAAGTAGCGACGATCCCCCGTAACTGATAAAGGGAAGAGTAATCCCCGTGGTGGGGAGACTTCCAGTAACCACTCCCAAATTAATAAATGCCTGTACCACCAGAAGGAGCCCAAGGCCGATGGCAAGGAGGCGGCCGAATTCATCCGGCGCCTGAAGGGAGATCGTAATTGCCCTCATGAAAAACAAAAGATAAAGTATCACAATAAAGGCTGTCCCGAAGAGCCCCACCTCTTCGGCGATCACCGCAAAAATAAAATCAGTATGGGGCTCAGGAAGCCGGACAATCTTCTGTGTCCCGTAACCGAGCCCGACACCGAGGATGCCCCCCTTTTTGAAGGCGATAAAAGACTGAATGATATGATAACCGTTGCCGAAGCGGTCCTTCCACGGATTCAGGTATGCAAGGATTCTCTCCCGCCGGTAATCTACCTGGTAAACAAGGAGATAAAACATGGGGGCGGACAATACGATCAGTGCCAGAATATACCGGAGGGGAAACCCGGAAACAAAAAGTATCACAACTGAAACGATCAGAAGGTCAACGCCGGTACCGAAATCCGGCTGCATCATGATAAGGACAAACATCAGGGCCACAATAAGCAGGGGAATAAGCATCTGCATTACGGGGCTCTCCACTTCATCCATTGAAAAAACCTTCACCAGGTAAATTACCATGAATATTTTAACAAACTCTGAGGGCTGCAGCCGAGCATATCCGAAATTAATCCACCGTGCGGAACCCTTCGCCTCGTGACCGAGTCCCGGAATCAGTACCAGCACGAGTAAAACGAGAGAAATAAAAAGCATCAGCCGTGTATAACGCCGGTATATCCGATAATCTATTTCCTGAACGACAAGGAGTGCCATGAAGCTGATACCGAACCATACCAGCTGTTTTTTCAGATAAAAAAAACTGTCCCCCATGCTTTTCATAGCAGAAACGGCGCTGGCGCTGTAACACATGGCGATACCGATACCTGCCAATACAAAAATCAGAATAAAAAGGAGAAGATCCGGTTCCCCCTTCCGGCGGGTATCGATGACGTTTTTCAGGTCCATAAGAGAACCCCTTCCTTCAGTTTTTCGAAGGCTGCCTTAAAAATTTTGCCTCTTTCATCATAGCTGCTGTACATGTCAAAACTGGCACAGGCAGGGGAAAGGATAATTACATCCCCTTCACTGCTCATATTCATTGCCTGCGCTACGGCATCATCCATATCTGACGCCATTACTGTTTTATAACCGCTGAAAATTTCAGCAAACATCTCCTTTGACTCTCCAAGGAGAACAATGGCACGGACGCGTCCCTTCACCTCATCGGCGAGACGGGAATAGTCATCCCCTTTTGTGCGTCCCCCTATGATAAGAATGCCGTTACCGGAAAGACCGCGGAGGGCCATGGAAACTGCTCCGACGGTAGTCGCCTTTGAATCATTGATAAAGGTTCTCTCCCTGAATTCACCGATCCGTTCCATCCGGTGCTCCAGTCCCTCAAAGGAACAGCAGGCCTCTGCCATTGCATCATAATCAAGGGGAAGCCCCTTCCTCTTCAGGCAGGCGGCAACCATAAGCAGGGCCGCCATGGCGTTCTGCACATTGTGAAGTCCCACAACCTTCATCTTCGACGGATCAAGGACGGGATTATCCCCCGCATCCTTCAGATATATCATGCCGTCTTTTAAAAAGGCATCGGCATTTTCATTTTTCAATGAGAAGGAAGTCAGGGCTCCGCGGACGTCCCCAATGCCCTCTGCGAGATATTCGTCATCATAATTATAAACAAAACAGTCAGCGGGGGTCTGGTTCTCACCTATTCTTTTTTTGGCGGTAAAATACCCCTCCATTCCTTCATAGCGGTCAAGGTGGTCCGGAGACAGGTTCAGGATAGAAGCGACATCAGCATGGAAACGGTCAATTGTCTCCAGCTGAAATGAGGAGAGTTCGATTACCGCAATGGAATCATCCGTAGTCTCCTCAACGAGGCTGACAAGGGGAATGCCAATATTTCCCCCCACAATGGTGTGATATCCAAGCTCACTGAGGATATGCCCGGTGAGGCTTGTGGTGGTGGATTTGCCGTCTGTTCCGGTAATGGCAATTATGCCTCCCCTGATAAAGGCATAGGCGAGTTCTATTTCAGCAATAACATGAATCCCGCGGCAGAGAGCCTCCTGAACGAGGGGAATACGAACCGGCACACCGGGACTGAGCACAAGAAGATCAAAACCATCATCAAGAATTTCAGGGGCCTGGTTACCGGCAATGACCTTCACTGAAGGATCGAGCTGTGCCATTATTTCGGCAAGTTCTTCAACGGATTTCACGTCGGAAACAGTTACGGCGACACCGCGGCGCGCCATAAAATTTGCAGCGGCGAGTCCGCTGCGAAATCCGAGGCCCACGACGAGGGCTTTGTTTATATGTTTGTTATAGAGTTCCATATATTTTCAGTGTTTCGTTTTTTGAAGGCGATGTTGGCCAACCTCGCCTTCAAAAAACGGGTTACCCGCATTCTATAAAATCTTCAGGGAGCTTAGTCCCAGTATTGCCAGGATCAGTCCGATGATCCACATGCGTACCACCACCTTCTGTTCAGGCCACCCGGAAAGTTCGAAATGGTGATGTATCGGCGCCATTTTAAATACCCTCTTGCCCCGTAATTTGAAGGAGCCCACCTGGATTATTACGGAAAGGGCCTCCAGAACAAAAACTCCCCCCACGATAAAGAGAAAAACTTCCTTTTTAATCATTACCGCCACTATTCCGATTATCCCCCCAAGGGCGAGTGATCCCGTATCACCCATAAATACCGATGCGGGATTACTGTTAAACCAGAGAAAACCGAGAAGTGCCCCCGCCAGGGCAGCAAGAAATACCGTCAGCTCCGCACTGTGGGGAATATAGGGTATCCGCAAATAGGCAGCGATCTTCACGTGACCGGAGATATAGGTCATAATTGCCAGTACAACTGCAACAATGGCTACGGTTCCCGTGGCGAGGCCGTCGAGACCATCAGTGAGATTTACTGCATTTGAGCTTCCGATTATTACTATAATTGCAAATACCACCCAGACCCAGCTCATCTCCAGGAGGGCCTCATTCATAAAGGGAATAAACAGTTCCGTAACATGTTTCTCACTTGAAGGAAAGAAATAGACTGTCAGGGCAACCCCGAGACCGATAAGAACCTGTGACAGTAATTTACCCCGGGGGGGAATACCGTCTTTTTTCTTCCGCACTGTTTTAATATAGTCATCAACAAATCCGAGGGCCCCAAGGGCAACAGTTGCCACCATCAGTAAGATCACGTAGTGATTTGAAAAATTTCCCCAGAGGAGAAGCGATATCAGCACCGCTCCGAGAATAATTATGCCCCCCATGGTGGGCGTTCCCGCCTTTGCCTGGTGACTCTCGGGACCGAGCTCGCGTATTTCCTCTTTCAATTTCAGATTCTGCAGCCATGTTATCATCATCTGGCCAAATACCAGTACAAGTACCAGTGCCGTCAGAGCCGCATAAGCGGACCGAAACGTTATATACTGAAAAAGTCTCAAGAAAGAAAGATATTCCTGTAATGGCAGTATGAAATGATAAAACATAATTACCTCTTATATCCTCAGAGCCTCTACTACTTCTTCCATCCGCGTAGAACGGGAACCCTTCACCAGGACGATATCTCCCGGCACAACCTTAGACTTCAGGTATTCCGTCAGCTCCTGCTTTGTCTCAAAATGTTTAGCCTCCGGGGAGTCCTTTTCTTTACCTGCTCCCTCGAGGTAGAACCTCCCCATCTCTCCCCAAACCAGGAGATAATCAAATTTCAGCCGCGCAGCTTCACTGCCGATTTCCCGGTGTGACTGAGGGGCGACTTCCCCCAGTTCTTTCATGTCCGCCAGAATGGCAAATTTTCTCCTTTCGGGAAAAGTCTCACTAACAGAGCGGAGTGCGGAACGGGAAGAAAGGGGATTTGAATTATAGGTATCGTTTATCACGATATACCCCATGTCAATGATCTGACTTCTTCCGTCAACATTATTAACGGAAGCAAGGGATTTTTTTATTTCATCGGGAGAGAGTCCCATTTCCGAGGCGGCGGCAATTACCGCCACTATATTATAGACATTGTGTATTCCGTAGAGGGGGATAAAAAATTCACTTTTCTCCCAGGTAATATATATGCCCGCTTCATCGAGGCGGTACCCTTCGGGAAAATAATCGAAGGAATCCTTCAGTCCGTAGGTCTTGACTTTAAGTTTTTTCTCTTCCGCCCTTTTCTTAACAAGGTCAAAACAGGCAGTTTCGCCATTAACAAGGAGCAAAGAGCCCGGTTTCATTCCCGCGACTATTTCAGACTTCGCCTCCGCAACACCTTCAAGGGAACCGAGAAATTCAAGATGTCCCTCGCCAACATTGGTAATGAGGGCAAGATCGGGACGGACCATCAGAGAGAGACGTTCAATCTCTCCACGGTGATTCATCCCCATTTCAACAACACCCTTCTCATGCTCCTCTTCGAGGGCAAGAAGGGAAAAGGGGACGCCGATTTCATTGTTATAATTTTTTTCGTTCTTAAAGGTATTATACTTCGAAGAGAGAACCCCGTGGAGCAACTCCTTCGTGGTGGTCTTGCCATTTGTTCCCGTCACTCCTATAATTTCAGTATTAAAGCGGGAACGGTTTTCCCCGGCAATTTTTCCCAGCGCCGCGAGGGTATCGTCGCATCGGATAAGGGCTATTCCCCTCTGCCGTGCCGCAACTTCGAAACCGCCATCCATGGTAAGTGCCGCGGCAATTTTTTCTTCCTTTATCAACTCTTCGAGAAATGAGTGGCCGTCGAAACGCTCCCCCTTTATCGGCACAAAAAGGGCCCCTTCTCCCAGGTCACGTGAATCTGAAGAAACGCTCCCCAGAAG
The DNA here is from genome assembly GCA_942491575.1 of uncultured Spirochaetota bacterium. Taxonomy (GTDB): domain Bacteria; phylum Spirochaetota; class UBA4802; order UBA4802; family UBA5550; genus CAZHNW01. The sequence continues at coordinate 1,476,668 of CALOBT010000031.1, read as the reverse complement.
GGTAGTCTCATCTCCCGCAACAAGGGTTCCGCCGGTACAGCGGAGAATTTTCTCGACAGTTATATTTACAGTGGCCTTCACGCCTTTCCTCTCATGGCAATAAATTTCCGGGCTGTTTCACGGTCATCAAAATGTATCTTTTCCGTACCGAGAATCTGGTAATCCTCATGTCCCTTTCCGGCAATGACAATAACATCCCCGGGGAGGCCTTCATCTACGGCGCGCCTGATGGCGGATTCACGGTCTGCGATCACTTCATAGTTATCAGAAGTGATGCCCTCGAGGATATCCTTGATTATTTTTTCAGGATCTTCCGTACGGGGATTGTCACTGGTAACAATTGCCAGGTCGGAAAGATCCGCGGCGGTTTTCCCCATTATGGGACGCTTGGTACGGTCACGGTCTCCCCCGCATCCAAAAACAGTTATTATTCGGTTATGCTCCAGGTCCTGCACTGAGAGTAAAAGCTTCTCCAGGGCATCACTGGTATGGGCATAGTCGACGACAACTCCGAAACCCTCCGGTGCGGTGATCACATCAAAACGCCCCGGTACCGTATCCAGCTTAGCCAGGCCTCCCTCAATCACCCCGGCATCAATTCCGAGGAGACGGCAGAGGCACACCGCGGCAAGACTGTTGTAAACATGAAAGGAACCCGCCAGGCTTAATTCTATATCCATTGAAGGTTTCGGCTTTTCAATACGATAGGAGAGTCCGGAGATGGTATTTTTTACCGAAGCAGGATCGGCACTGAAGTCAGCCTCTCCTTTGAGTCCAAACGAAACGAGAGGCGACTGCCATGTATCCTTTTCGTCTATAAGACGGCGGCCGTATTCATCATCATAATTAACTGAAGCAGCTTTTAATTTTTTGGGAGACTCGTCAAGGAGATCGAAAATCTTTCGCTTTGCCGCAAAGTATGACTCGAAGTCATTGTGGTAATCGAGGTGGTCCCTCGTCAGGTTGGTAAAAATTACCCCGTCAAAATCGAGACAGTCCGCACGGGAAAGATCAAGTGCGTGAGAAGATACCTCCATTACCGCCGCCTTTACCCCGTCAGCTTTCATGCTGTAGAGAAGCTGCTGAATATCCTTTGATTCCGGGGTTGTGTTGGGTGCAGGAAGTTCACGCCCCCCCCACCGGTAGTTCACCGTGCCGATGACACCCGTCTCTATCCCGGCTTCACGGAGAATCGATTCAAGCATATATGTGATTGAGGTTTTTCCATTGGTTCCGGTGATACCGATTACCAGCATGTCCCCCGCGGGATGCCGGTAAAAGGCGGCAGAAAGGGCAGGAAGTGCCCGGCGTGTATCTTCCGCTCCGAAGAGGGCGATACCTTTATTCGTCAGGAAAGAAAATTCATCCATTCGTGAATTGTTTATCACCACGGCGGAGGCTCCCGCGGCAACTGCCTTTTCTATAAACTTATGGCCGTCTGCAACAAATCCCTCTACGGCAACGAATAAACTTCCCCCATGAACAGCCCTTGAATCATATTCGACACCGGTTATTTTTTGTGTCGCATCAATTTCTCCCGCAGCAGCCAGGTTAATACCGCTTGTTTCAACAAGTTCTCCCAGGTTAATCTGCGGTGCTTCTTTTTTCACTTCTTTCATTTCTCCTTAACTACAAGGACCTCGACATCGCCGGGTACAATTTTTTTCATTCCCTGGGCAGCCCCGCGTTTTTCCAGAATCTCAATACGCCGGTACCGTTCCATTTCAAATCGAAGGCGGTCATTTTCCACAACCAGTGACTGACTCGCCCTGTTCAGCTTTCGATACTCCATTCGCATTTTCATCACTTCAACATTCTGCCAGACATAAAGAATCACACATATGGTGAGCAGAAAAGCGACGCTGAAATACTTCATGGAATACTCCTATATTTTTTCAATCACCCGAAGCTTGGCGCTGCGGGCCCGCCGGTTTGCATCAATTTCATCCTGCTGCGGGGGCAGTGGTTTTTTTGTAATCAGCTTTATTTCCGCATCGGCATTACAGCGGCAATGCTTCGGTTCATCATCACAGGTACATCCCCTGGCCAGCCGCCGAAAACGGTTTTTGACAATACGGTCCTCCAGGGAATGGAAAGAAATTGCCATAATTCTTCCACCACTCTGGAGATACCTGTAGGTCTCACGAATAGTTTCATCAATGGCACCAAGTTCATTATTCACTTCGATTCTGAGCGCCTGAAAAATCCTTGTTGCGGGATGAATGTTTGGCCCGGGACCCGGTTTTTTGGGAATTACCCTTTTCACCAGGTCTGCAAGATCCCGGGTTCCGGTAATTTTACCCTCTTTTCTTCCTTCAACAATGGCCTTTGCAACGCGGCGCCAGTAACGCTCTTCCCCGTATTCACGAAATATTCGTCCCAGATCCTCTTCACGCCAGGAATTGACAATATCCGCGGCGCTCTCCCCACGGTGATCAAGACGCATATCAAGGGGTTCGTTATCCTGGAACGAAAATCCTCTTCCGCTGCGATCAAAATGAAAGGATGAAATACCAAAGTCGTAGAGTACATACTGTACCGGTTCGGAATATTCCTTCAGATACTCGGCGGCGTTGCTGAAATTATCGTTAACAAATGTTACTCGATCGCCGCAGGGGGCAAGTCGTTTTTTGGCGACTTCAAGGATTTCTTCATCCCTCTCAAAGGCGAGAACCTTCATGGAATCAAAATGTTTCAGAACCAATTCACTGTGTCCGCCTTCCCCCAGTGTACAGTCAACAAAGGTACCGACGGCGCCGAGAGGGCCATCTTCGATAAACTGCAGGACTTCCCGCCACAGCACTGAAACATGGGCGTAATCACTGTTGAGCACCTCATCCATATTATGTCTCATAGGATCCAAGTTTTCCCCTTTAATAAATCAAATATTCTAGAAGCCAAGATCACGGGCAAACTCTTCAAGAGACTCACCGTCAGGGCGGTACTGCCTGTAAACTTCAGTAGACCAGATCTCAATACGGTCATACACCCCGAGTACGGTAACCTCCCCGGCTATGCCGGCATACTCCTGAAGATAAGCGGGAAGAACGATGCGTCCCTGACGATCAAGTTCACATTCTGCTGCCCCGCCGAGAATAAAACGGACGCGCATACGGTTCTTCGGGTCTCCCTGCGAAAGGGGAACAATTTTGTTTTCCACAAAATCCCGCCAGTCCTTTTCAGGAAACGCCATGAGACAGCGGTCAAATCCATGGGTCACCACCAGCTTCCGAATCTCATGATCCTCCCCACGGGCACGGCGCAGCCGGGCCGGTATTGCGACCCGGCCCTTCTCGTCGAGAGAAGGTTGATATTCACCCAGAAACATTTTTTACCTGAATTCCCCGCTGACAGGGCATTTTAAACATTTTTCCCCACCGATCCCCACTTATGCACCAAAGAGACATAATTGTCAAGAAAAAAAGAAGAAAGAACACTTCTAATGTAGAAAGCGGTGGAAAATTCAAAAATTTTTATTTTTTGAATGCTAAATAAATTTTCCCTTGACAGTCTCAACCATGCAATTATCTATGTTCTCTATTACAACGCGGGTGTAGTTCAGTGGTAGAACTTCAGCCTTCCAAGCTGACTACGTGGGTTCGATTCCCATCACCCGCTCATAAAAAACCCCTGTAATTTTCAGGGGTTTTTTGTTTTTTCACACCCATAATAAATTTCTCGTTCCAGCGATAGATTTACGGCAAATAGATTTATCTTTGCGTAATTATTCAGCAATCCAATAACCAGGCCATAAACTCTTACCTCAAAAACATTACACAGCTAATGAATTTACTGATTTATTCGTTTCGGAAACAAAAGGCTTGTTTAAGGGCATAAATCAGAAACCAGTCATGCTCTATAATTGAATTTATTATACGGAGAAACACTATTACAATTTAAATATTTAAAAAAATATATTGTTTTCTGTAATGCAACAGTATATTTTATCCCCTGCAAAACAGATAAAAAAAAATAATTGATACAGATCAATTAGCTTAAAATTGGGAGAAAAAAACAATGAAAATGAAAGATATTAAATTGAAATCCAAACTATCTATTGGTTTTGGAATAATACTGATACTTATGCTGACTATTGGGACATTTTCAATACTGGGAATTTTTGATATGCTGGGAAATTCACAAAAAATAAAAACAAGCAATAAAATAATGGTGGAATTACAACAGAGAGAGACAGATCATCTCGATTGGACTACAAATTTACAAAAGGCTATTCTTCTGAAAAAAAAGAGCCTTAATGTACAGGTAGATCCTGCAAAATGCGCCTTTGGGAAATGGTACTACAGCAGCTCAAAAAAAGAAACCGAACAGCTTTTCCCGGGCACCGAAACTCACCTTAAAAAGATCGAAGAATACCATAATAAATTACATGGGTCAGCCACCTCAATAGACTCACAACTTCACAACCATAATTTTCGGGCAGCCATTGACACATTTCAGACAACTACCATGCCGAACCTGACAGATGTGAGACAAAAACTTACTCTCATCAACGAGGCAATATCGATGGAAGTTGACAGGTTCAACAAGGAAATGGATAATTCTTCAAGCAGGGTTACCACAATAATAATTATTGTTACGTCACTGGCCATACTGGCTGGAATCTTTCTCACATTCATCATCACTTCAAATATCACCGGCCCAATAATGAAACTCGTAGAATTCACAGGTAAAGTAGCTTCCGGAAATCTGCAGGCAAGACGCCCCAGGGCCTCAAAGGATGAGATTGGAGAACTTACTGCCAGTTTTAATTTCCTGATAGATAAAATCCAGGAAGTAATTCAAAAAACGATTGAAGGCACCGACATGGTAAACAGTGCCGCAAGTGAAGTCAGTGACACATCTCAAAATCTAAGTGTCAATTCCAATGAACAGGCGGCAAATGTTGAAGAGATTTCATCGTCCCTTGAGGAGATCAGCGCCAGTATTGAAAATAACAGCAGCAATGCAGGCACCACAAATGTTATTGCCCAGAAAGCAGCCAGATTAGCAACAGAGGGGGGAACCGCTGTTGAAAAAACCGTTCATGCCATGAGAGCCATCTCTGAGAGAATAGCCTCAATTGAAGACATTGCCTACCAGACAAACCTGCTGGCATTGAATGCAGCAATTGAAGCTGCAAGGGCGGGAGAGCATGGCAGGGGCTTTGCCGTTGTCGCCGGTGAAGTCAGGAAACTTGCGGAAAAGAGCCAGGTTATGTCAAAGGAAATAAATGAAGTAGCTTCAGGAAGCATAGAAATTTCCGAAGAAGCAAAATCAAAGCTTGATGAAATTGTACCTATAATACAACAGACAGCAGAGCATATACAGAGCATCAGTGTAGCATCGGAAGAGCAGAACCAGGGGGTTTCTCAAATCACATCAGGAATGGGTCAACTCAATGAGGTTGCCCAGAATGCAGCCTCTTCTTCAGAGGAGCTAGCAGCCACAGCTGAATCGCTCAGCTCACAATCAAAAAGTCTCAAAGCCATTATTAGTTATTTTAAAACCGACATGGGAGAAATTGATTTGAAAAATTAGACTTTTAGATTATTAAACCTCCAGAAACGAAACTTTCCCGTGCCGGAGGTTTAATATTTTCTTTGAAAACTGATAAATATCTGGTGATCTTTACTCATTATGCTTAAATATTTCTTTAAATTTTTTTAACTTCTCATCTACATCCTCAGCAACACGGAAAGCATTATCAAAATCGAATTCATTCATAAGAGTACTCAAATTGTTTAGATCGTCATCAAAATCAAGCCCCTCAAGCTTACTTTTAATCTCCTCGAAAAAATCACATGAATCCGCGCTATTGGCTTTCAACGATTTTTTAAATTGCCCCATCAACGATTGCATCTCTTCCGGACATACAAATTTGTTTCCAGTATTTGCTATTTTAGCGTTACCGGAGGAGATATTTGAATATTCATTTATCTCCTCTACAACTTTTGAAAGTTCCTTATACAACTCCATGATTCTGTTATCAATTTCTTCACTGTTATAATTTTTTTGTTTTAATGACCTTTCCAGAGCAATTGCATATTTTCTTATTCCATGGATGCCGATATTCCCCGCAACACCCTGAAGAGTATGAGCCAGCCTCTCTGCCGTTTTTCTATCACCCCTGTCAAGGGCATCCCGAATTTCTTCGACAATATTTTCATTACTTTGAGAAAACTTTAAAAGCATTTTTTTATAAAACTGTCTATTATGATTAACACGCGCAAGACCTTCATTGACGTTTATATTAATAAATTCCGGAAATATTATTTCTCCATTTGCGTTTTTGTCATTACACTTAGCTGCATATTGTTTGGGATCTCCCGGCTTAATCCATTTCAAAAGCGTCAAAAAAAGTTCTTCAGGTTTGATTGGTTTTGCCAAATAATCATTCATACCTGCTTCAATAACCTTATTTTTCACTTCTGACATCGCATCTGCAGTCATGGCAATAATCGGTAGAGCGGAAAATTCATCATTTTCCCGAATTTTACTGACTGCTTCGAATCCATCCATTACAGGCATCTGAAGATCCATAAGAACAAGATTAAATTTTTCTTTTTCAAGTGATGAATCCAACATCGCTAAAGCCTCTTTTCCATCTGAAGCTATTGACACCCTGAATCCCTCTCCCTCCAGAATTTCACGGGCGACCTGCTGGTTGATTTCATTATCTTCAACAAGAAGAATATTGGCAGCATAGATTTTTTCAAGGCCTTTCGGGGCAGCTTCTTCCTCTATCGCATTTCTCCTCTCACTATTTCCTATACCGAATAATTCAATTATTGCATTAAAAAGGGTTGATCGGCTTACGGGTTTTGTCACAAAACCATCAATCCCTAATCCTTCGGCCTTTTTTATGAGTTCATCTTTATTGTGTGCAGATATCATTAGAATTTTGGGGGCAATCTTTATCTTTGAAGATTTTCTTATTTTTTTTACCGTTTCAATTCCATCTAATTCCGGCATTAGCCAATCCAATACAATTAGCTTAAAAAAATTGTCATCTGCTGAGTTTTCCAGTTTTTCCAGCAACTCTTTACCGGTTGACACGTCAGTAACCTTAAAACTGAATCCTTCTAAAATCCTTTTTAGATATACACGTGAAGTAACATTATCCTCTCCGAGCAGCACATCCATACCCTTTAAATCATCCAGTGGCTGAAGGTACTTAGGCTGCTGTTCTGTCTGCAATTGGAAGAGTGCAGTTAAATTAAAGACACTCCCTATTCCGGGTTCACTCTCAACTGATATATTGCCGCCCATAAGCTCAGCCAGGGCTTTTGAGATAGACAGCCCAAGGCCAGTACCGCCGTATTTTCGTGTGGTTGTTGCATCAGCCTGAGAAAAGGATTTAAAGAGTTTCTTCATTTGTTCAGAAGAAAGGCCAATACCGGAATCCTTAACGGAAAACTTCAGCTGAATCCAGCTTTCATCCTTTTTTAGGCATTCAATTGAAACAATTATTTCCCCAATATCTGTGAACTTAACCGCATTATTTGTAAGGTTAAGAAGAACTTGAGTGAGACGGAGGGAGTCACCAATCAATAAATAAGGCACATTATCTTCAACATTGAACAGAAGCTCCAGCCCCTTTTCACTGGCCTTCATTCCTATCATGTTTGCCAGGTTTGTCAGGACATCACTAAGATCAAAAGGAATCGCCTCTATGTCAAGTTTGCCAGCTTCAATTTTTGAAAAATCGAGTATATCATTGATGAGCCCCAAAAGACTCTCGGATGCCATGTGCACTTTGTTTATATAATCTTTCTGCTTTCCATTCAAATCAGTCTTTCCAAGGAGATGATTCATCCCGATTATTGCATTCATCGGAGTCCGTATTTCATGACTCATGTTGGCAAGAAATTCACTTTTTGCATTTGTCGCCTCTTCTGCAGTTTTCATGGCGGAAAGCATTTTATGTTCCGTATTTTTTCGATTTATTGCAATAGCAAAAATGTCTGCGAGACGTTCAAGCAGTTTTAAATCATTTTCATTATATTCTCTATTGGCATCACAAACCTGAATCATCCCGACAACGACATCTTCAATTTTTGCAGGAACTGAGAGCAGCTTGTTTACACTAACAGCGCAAGTTTCAATATTTATAACTTTGCTTTCTTCCTGAAATTTATTAAACAGGAGGGGTCTCGCTTCATTGAAAGTCCAATTGCAAAATCCTTTACAGCCCTCTTCAAGAACTATACAATTATCCTTGTATAAATAACAGTTTTTCCATACATCTCCACCCAAAACAGTGGACCTGACTAATCCAGTATCCTGATCGATAATCCCAACATAACCGGTAGTGCTGTCGGAAAATGATTTCATTATCTCGAACACTTTAAATGATATTTCTTCAATTGTATTTATTGATAATATAGATTTTGAAAGTTCTGCCAATGCATCATTAATTCCGGATTCACGTTTGATTATATCTTCTGTTTTTTTGCGCTCCCTGATATCACGTGCCGTACATATAAAACCTAAGAATTCACCTGCTTTAAAAATAGGAGCCGCTTTCCATTCTATCACGATGGAATCCCCATTCTCGTGCAATAAACAAATTTCCAGGGTGCGAAGCGATTTTTCGTTCTTTATATTTTTAATATGTTTCAAAATTTCAGGTCGGTCACCAGGTACTATATATTCAGCAATTGGTGTTCCTAAAATTTTTTCGGGTTCATAATTCAATAATTCCTTAATTTTAGGTGACACATACTCAACCATTCCCTTCGTATCTATTTTAATAATGATATCAGGAATTGTTTCCGCGATTAAACGGAACCTTTCCTCACTGTCTCGCAGGTATTCCTCAAATAGTTTCTGTTCGGTAATATCGGTAATAACAGTTCTAAAGTAGTCTTCTTCCTTACCGTTATTCTTCACATGTAAAATTTCAAGCCGTGCAAAAAACTTCTCACCATTACTTTTTACAAGTCTAATTTCACAATACTGTTTTGACATAGATTCTTTTATTTTTTTTAAAATAGATAAAAATTCTGCTTTGTCCTGTTCCCAGATATAATTAGTGAAATCAGTGTTGATTATTTCACTCTTTTTTAAATGCAGTTTATCGGTAGCACTCATATTTATTGATGTCACAATCATATCTTTATCAAAAATGCAATACCCGACTGGAGCAAAATCAAAAAGATCTTTATACTTTTTCTGGGATTCCACCAACTCAAACTGAATTTTCTTGAGCTCTACATTATGCAGATCGAGTTCCCTTTGATAATCATTCAGTTCTTTAATTTTAAGGTCGAGTTCCTCATTGATTTCTCTCCGTTTTAGTTCCAATTTCATCAAATTTCTGTTTATGTGCACCGCATTCTCGTAGGTGGAAAACAAAAGGTTCACAAGCCGCTGCGGGTCAGCTTTTAATGACCGTGAAGCATTTTCAGACTGAAAGGATATATCCATTAAATTCGCACTGTATCGATTCGATAAGGGCGTTGAGAGAATTAATTCGATCTGCGATAGAAGATGTTTCGTATCATAAGGTTTTGTAATATAGTAATCGACCATGCATTCAAGTCCCCGAACTATATCTGCCGTGTCCGATAAAGTCGTCAAAAGTATAACCGGAATGTCCCTGAGTAATTTATCGTTCTTAACAGCTGAACATAAATCATATCCACTCATCACCGGCATAACTATATCACTGACTATCAAATCAGGCTTATTTCTAGATATAGCCTCAAGGGCGTCTTTGCCGTTCCTTGCAGCTACTACGAAATAGCCCTCTTTTTCAAGATGATGTCTCAGAAATTCAAGTTGAGTAGAACTGTCATCGGCTATTAAGATTTCAATATTACTTTTATCCATAAGCTACCAGCTTTTATCCACTTGCCCTTCATAAAGTTTTTTCCCGGCAATGTTTATCAATTCATCTACTGAGCCAGGCTTCTCGGGATCATAGACTGCCTCTCCAGAACTCAAATATAATCTGTAATTCTTATTTGTCGATGTATTATACTGTTCAATTGCATTATAAATACGCGCAAGAAATTTATCGACATAATCTGATGAAGTATCGGAAAAGAATATTACAAAATCACCGCCATCGGCACGGGCAATAATCTCTGTTTTTCGAAAAATTTTCATTAAGATGTCTGCAGTATCTTTCAGGGCCTGGTCTCCATCCTGGTAGCCCAGGTTAGTATTTATCTCTCTCATATTCTCCAAATGTATAAGAAGAAGAGTTCTCTTTTCCTTTTTCCTGTTTGCGATATTGATCTCATGCTCCGTGAGAATTGCAAAACCACGTTTATTATAGAGCCCCGTAAGTTCATCGGTTAACGACAACTCCTTTACCTGCCGCACCGTTTCTAAAAGTTTCACATTTAATCTTTTCACTTCAATATTGGCTTTTTCAAGAGCGATATATTGATCTACTGCGGATTCATAAGACGAAAGAAGAAGGTCTAAAATTTGAATACGTTCGGAATTTAAAAAATACTTGTTTCCTTTGAAAACGACCTCTAAACCAACATTAGCCATACCAGTCTTTCTCAAATCCACATTTACAAGTAATTGATGTATGCGTGATATCAGAAATTCATCTTTGTAGGGCTTTGTGATAAAATTATCAACACCGACCTCCAGTCCTCTTAAAATATCAACAGGATCAGAGAGTTGGGTTAAAAGAATTATTGGAATACTTTTCAGGCTCATATCTGATTTTATTTTTTTGCATAAATCATAGCCATTCATTACAGGCATCATAACATCGCTTATAATTAATGAGGGTCTGTTATTTTTAAGATACTCCAGGGCCTCCAATCCGTTATTAGCAACCTGAACCAGAAAATTTGCCTTCTCTAAGATATATTCCAGCTTGACTGCCTGAGTTTCGCTATCTTCCACTACGAGAATTGAAACCTCACCATTCTCATCGATACTGTTAATTATGTTATTTTCATTTGAAATCATTTTAGTTGCCCCTGCAAACCAGGCTTGTTATTTTTCCAGCAATCTCTTCCGGAGAAAGAACAAACTGGGCACCCCCAATTTCTATGGACTTGCCTGGCATTCCGAAAACAACAGAACTTTCCTCGTCCTGTGCAATGGTAACAGCCCCCCTGTCTTTTAACAATTTCAATTCTTCAGACCCATCTGCCCCCATCCCACTGAGCAGCACACCAATCGTTTTTTCCGCACAAACATCTGCAATAGAACGAAAGAGATATGAAACCGAAGGACGCAGGCCGTTTACAAAATCATCTCTCTTTAAAAATATCTGGTCATAATCAACAATTCCCATATGGAAATTATCCGGTGCCATATAAACGTTCCTCGGATAAATTTTTTCATATTGATCAGCCAATTGAACATGTAACGGGGTATGATGATCAAGCCATGCGGCCAGCCCCTGAGAAAACCCTTCGGCAATATGCTGTATAATTAATACAGGCACCGGAAAATCAATGGTCAATCTTGATAATATTTCTTTGATAGCCACGGGCCCCCCGGTAGAAGCACCTATTGCAACAAGCTTAATATCCTTAACAGCTGATTCTCTGATCAAAGATTCCTGTATGGGGCGATGTTGCATTCTTTTATTATTGGATAAATGTGCATGTCGTGTGACCATCTTTATTCCCGACAGCAGTTTTACTTTTTGTATCAATTCATTTGCTTTTTTATGGTGTTCCGGGTGACTGAAACCGGGGGGTGTTTCCAATACGGTTATTGCACCGGCATTGAGGGCATCAAAGGTTCTGTCCACTTCATTCCTGTTCAGGTTTGAGCTGACAACAATAATCGGAAAGGGTTTTCTCTCCATAATCCTGCGTATCGTTTCCAGTCCACCTATCCCGGGCATAACGATATCCATTGTAATCACATCGGGAAGCACACCATTTTCTGAATCATTTAAAAAGTCGATGGCCCGCTCACCGGTGTCTGCTATTCCAACTACTTCAATTTCAGAATCGGCAGCAAGGATATGTTCAAGTAATTTTTGTATCACAGGAGAATCTTCCACGATTAAAACCTTAACCATAAAATTATTCCATTTTTTATATTAATTTTCTTATTACTTCTACAAGGTTGCTTTGATCAAAACTGCTTTTGGCAATATAGGCGCTTGCCCCAACATCGATGCCCCGTTCGCGGTCTTCACGAGACTCAAGGGCAGTCACCAGAACAACAGGCAGATGAGCAATCTCATCATAATTTCGTATTTTATCCGTAAGCTCAAAACCATTCATACGGGGCATATCAACATCCGACACTAGCAGATCGAACTTTTTCGTTTTCAACACACTAAAGGCTTCGGCACCATCAACGGCCACAGCCACCTCATATCCAGCGGATTCAAGGATGTTTTTCATAAGCATACGAGAAGTGATGGAATCCTCTGCAACGAGAATAGATTTTCTTATTGAAATACCATCTTTAGCCTTTATAAAAGACTCCATCGAACCGGAGGCAAGCTTAACTGCGGTATTATACGAATCTGAAACGTTTATTATTGGGATTATTTCCCCCGTACCAAGGATTGTCGCTCCGGAAATATTTTTCACTCGCGAAAGCTGCATCCCGAGTTTTTTTACAAGTATTTCCTGTTCATTTATAACTTTATCCACCATAAAGGCGATGCGATTATTACCAATACGAAGCAGAACTACGTAGATACAGTCATTCTCATCATTCTTATTTTTGTTCTGAGGAAGCTGAAGAACATCACTAAGCAGAAATAAAGAAATTGGTTCATCATCAATTAATATGGTCTCCCTGTTTTCCACAGTGATAACATCTTTCACATTTATTCTTGCCACGCGCTCAATGCTCATGTCAGGAATAATAAACAACTCTCCGGACACTTCTACAAGAACGCCCCTGAATGTGGCAATTGAAAGAGGGAGATGAATGCGTAATATTGTACCTGTATGAATTTCACTTTTAACAAATACTACGCCACCAAGCTGTTCGATTTTTTCTTTAACAATTGAAAGACCGAGTCCTCTCCCGGAAAGATCGGTCACAATAGGACTTGTGGAAAATTCTGATAAAAATAAATAATCCACAGCATCATCATTATTTAATTTTTCCGATTCTTCTTCAGGGATTAATCCCCTTTTTACTGCTTCATTTTTGATTTTCTCACAATCAATACCTCCACCATCGTCTGAGATAATTATTTCAACCTTACTGTTGTCCTTTTGGGACACTTCAATGGTTACAATACCCTGCTTTGCTTTCCCTTTCCTGAGCCTTTCTTCCTGCGACTCAATGCCATGATCAATACAATTCCTGATAATATGCAGAAGAGGATCTTTTATTGCTTCAAGAATCCGTTTGTCGATTTCTACTTCACTTCCCTTTATTACGAGGTTTACTTCCTTACCATTTTCTCTGGAAAGATCACGAACATGCTTTGGGAAAACCTCCAGTATCGTGGCAATAGGCAGCATAAGCAATGACTTCATGTCTTCAAGCAGTGAGTCCACCTTTCTCATGATGACTTCATAGTTATTAGAAATTGAATCTGCATGTTTAATACTTTTTTGTTCCAGCAACTTCATTTGATCAAAAGTCTGGTTTATAAAATCTTTCAATTTATCAACATCACTAATAGAAACATTACCATCCGGAATTTCCATGGCATTTTCGCTGTATAAATTTAAAACATTATTCAGATCAGGAAAAAAATTATAAAACTTTTTAATCCATTGAATTAACTGAAGTACAATATTTTCAATATCATCGGAGTGTTTTTTAGCGGTCTGCTTTACAGGCAGAAGCTCTTCAATCTGCAATAAAATCATTTCCAGTCTTTCAATTGGAATCCGTATTGTTTCCAGGTAGGCTTTTTTATCCTTAATTAAAACTGAACTCGGAGCACTCTTCATCTTTTCCTTTTCTGATGAAATAATATTTTGCTCCTCCGCACTGCTTGCATTTCCCTCATCCTTCTCGTTTATTTCTTCCCTGTCCGAAACCTGACGTGTTTCAGAGACCGATTTATTAGTTCGAATATCCGAACTAATTTCTATATTTTCATTTTCAGTATCTATTTTACTAACCTGTCGGATAATATTTGATATTTCGGAAGGGGGCACCTTTAAAGGAGAGAATATGATCTGTCCGATTAAATCCATGGCCCGAAGAATTGAATCAAGGAGTTCGGGTGATATGACAATTGCTCCTTTTTTTATATCAGAAAAGACAGTCTCAATAGATTGACATATTATTTCGACATCGGTTACATTGACAGCCCTTGAAGATCCTTTAAGACTGTGAACAGCACGATAAATATTTTCTACAATAGAATTTCGCTCATTTTCATCGGCTATATTCTCAAGAGCTACCAATCCTGATGATATTAACTTAATATATTCATCAGCTTCAATCCTGAACGTTGCAAGAAGCTTATTGTGAAATTCCTCTTCTTGTTTTGACACAGTTTACATCCCCCGGTTATGTTTTATACCAACCGATCAATTGGCTGAGGTTCATCCCCAGATCACTTAAATTTTTTGCGGCAAATTCAAGCTGTCTTGTACCATCAAGATTTTGACTGCTTGCACTATCGATATTTTCGATAGCCAATGTTACCTGTTCAATACCGGTTTTTTGCTCACGTATGGACGCAACGATCTGAAATGCCGCCTGTGCGGATTCACTGATACTGCTTGCTAAAATATCTATTGAACCACCTGCCTGACGTGAAAGAAGCATACCTTCCTCTACAGCCTTGCTTCCCTGTTCGGTAGACATCACCGCTGTACCTGTAACCTTTAATATTTCTTCCAGGATTTCTCTGATTTGTTCTGTTGATTTCTTAGATTTATCAGCAAGGCTCTTTATCTCCTGAGCTACCACATTGAATCCCTTTCCCTGATCACCTGCTTTTTCCGCTTCAATAGCTGCATTTACCGATAACAGGTTTGTCTGCTCTGCAATATCATCAACAGTATTAATTATTTTAGCAATAGACTGGCTCTGCTCACTCAGGTTAATAATATTTTTAGCAATCGATTCCATATGTTCATTTATTCTGTTCATTCCAACGGCGGCTTCCTCTACCGCCCTTTTCCCCTTCTCAGAACTCTCCTCTGTTTTTTGTGCAATCTCAGAAACAAATTGAGCCTTTTCATTCGATACAAGTATGGTCTGACTCACTTCCTTCATAGTTGTTGATGTCTCATTTACGGATGTAGCTGTTTCAGACGTGCTTGTAGATAATTGTGCGACTGTAGTTGAGATCTGACTTGATGAACTTGCGATTATGCTTACTGCTTCCCTGGTCTCAGTTATTTGCCTGCGGAGATTTTCCACCATGATTTTAAATGCAGTGCCCATTACATCCTTTTCTGAAAGTGGGATAATTTCTATTGCCAGATTACCTTCAGAAATCTGGATTGCCTGCTCAGCTTTTTCCTGCATAGTTTCCACCATCATTCTAAATGCAGACCCCATTACATCCTTTTCTGAAAGAGAGATAATTTCTATTGCGAGATTACCTTCAGAAATCTGGATTGCCTGTTCTGCTTTCTTCTGCATACTTTCTACCATGATTTTATATGCAGAACCCATCACATCTTTCTCTGAAAGTGGAATAATTTCTATTGCCAGATTACCTTCGGAAATCTGGATTGCCTGCTCAGCTTTTTCCTGCATGCTTTTTTGCATAACTTTAAAAGAATTTGCAAGCTGGCCGATTTCATCGTTTTGCCTGATCTCAATAGCACCGCTCAAATCACCGAAAGATATTTGATTTGCCTTTTTTGATAATTCCTTAATGGGAGTTGCAATTCGCCTGGTCAAATAAATGGACATAAAAACCACACAAAGAATGGATAAAATAGAAATTCCAATAATTGTCATTTTTAATCTATTCATGTCTTCTGAAGACTGCAAATATCGTTTTTCAAGCAATACATTTTCGATTTTTATCATTTCGGATAACACGGCTCGAATGTCATCCATGACCTTCCTACCAATATCTGAGACTACAACTTTTCTGGCAGCATTAAATCCTGCGGTTTTTCGCAGAGTGATAGTTTCATCAAGCTCTTTTAGTTTTTCAGGAATAAGATATTTTACTTTTGCTATGCGCTGTTGCTGGCTAATATTATCCCTGGTTAATTGCGTGAGACCATCAAGATATTTGCTGATTTCAGAAATCGCATCATTATACGGCTCAAGGTATTTGTTTTCCCCGGTTATAATAAAACCACGCTGCCCGGTTTCTGCATCTTTTAAGCGACTTCCGAGCCCTTCAATATGCCCTAAAACTTTATAGGTATGATCAACCCAAATTTGATTCTCCTTCATCACAGCCAAATTAGCATATGACATTACTCCAATAATAAATAAAAGTATTAATACAATTCCAAAACTGACGGCAATCTTGGTCCCTATGGATAAATATTTCATAATTGCACTCCTTTAACATTTATAGTTCTTCATTGACGATGATATTTTCATCATTTAAAAGTTTCTTTCCATCCAGGATGACCATCCTTTCATTCGTCACGCCTTTCAGATAATCTTCACGAATATCAGTCAGGGTCGGCAAGGATGATTGTACATTTTCCAATAATACATCCCGTACGCACACAATTTCATCCGCCAGAACTCCCAACTCCATATTCTCTGAGTGAAGCACAATCACCTTATTCATGTCCGTAAGGCTTTTATCTGCCATTCCAAAAAATTTTTTGATATCAATAACTGATATAAGTTGTCCCCTCAAATTGATAACACCGCATACATATTCAGGCGTACAGGGGATATTTGTAAGCCCCTTTAATGGGTACACTTCCCTGATAAATACCGGTTCAACACCATATCGCTCAGATGCCAGAATAAATTCCATAACCTTGATGGTTTCCTTACGATCTGTTTCTGCCGGGGGCAGCTTAGCTAATACCAGGGCCCGTTCTTTAAGAATTCTTTCCTTTTCCGCATCGGATAGCTGGTTTCTTTTATTTATTGCATTTCGGGCATTTTCAATATGCCGATAGGCTTCTTTCCAAAAATTATTTTCCGAAAAAGTATCACCAGCATAATAAATTGATGAATTATTTTCTTCTTTCAACTCAACGCCTCTTTTGACTCTATTGATATGGCTGTGTTTATTATTTCGATAAGCGTTTCGGCAGTTATTCCTTCAAATTCCGGGAAGGAATAATCAGAATTGTAGTCTGAGAGCAAATTTAATGCGTTTTTAAAATACCTGCGTGATTCACTTTCATTCTCCATTTGATGTGAGATCATCCCAAGTGAAAAAAGGGCGGCAACATAATCAGGATCAAGATAGAGAACCTTTTTTAATGATATTCTTGCCTCTTCAAGAAAACCCAATTCCTGTAAAATGGCAGCATGCAAATAATAGATAGCGGGATTTAATTTATCAGCGGCAATTCCCCTTTCACACATTTCAATCGCATCGGATAACTTTCCAAGATTAGCATAATTTCTCGCCAGTAGACTTATTGCATTTAAATTATTGCCATCAATGTTTAAAATTTTCCTGAGTATTTGCGATGATTCACCATATAAACCCTGCTGATATAACTGCTCTGCGATCTTAAAATGCGCATTTGATCCATTTTCATCACCAATAAAATTCGCCAAAATATCAGCATCATTTTTTACTGTCACTTTTTTTGTTTCCGCATTTATACCTGGCTCCAGATCCATTGAAGAAACAGATGCTTTTTTCTTTGCAGAATTATGCATATTATCTAAAGCACCATTCCGAATAAACTTTATATTATTATCACATTTCCCAAAAACTATAACATCGCCATAACTAATTCCTTCGAATTCAGAATCCACGAACAGGGATGTTTCCACAGGACTGACGATTAGCCATCCACCATCAACAAGAGAATTATATAATTTTTTAATTATTTTATCTCTTTTCTCCTTATTAAAGTACATTATCACATTACGGCAAAATATAACATCGACCGCATTAGTGTTGTTTAATATAGATGGAAAATTATCCTCAACGAGATTGAGATAAGAAAAGTTTACTAACTTTTTAATATGAGGAAGTAATTGAAATTTGCCGTCGCCTTTATCAACAAAATACCGCTTTTTTATTTCTTCAGGAACTTCACGAAATGACCAATCCCGATATATTGCCTCGGTTCCTTTTCTAATAAAATGAGGATTTATATCTGTCGCCATAACAGCAACATTCCACTTTTTTAGATCCAGCATCCTTCCGACAATAATCGCAATAGAATAAGCCTCTTCCCCTGACGAACAACCGGCACTCCATATTCTCAAATATTTGTCTTTTCTTGTTTGTGAATTTATTATTTTTGGAAGAATGACCTTTTCGAAAACATCAAATACTGCTTTATGTCTGAAAAAATATGTTTCACCTATAGTAATACAACCGGCAAGTGTTTCAATTTGTCTTCTGGTTAAAGATGCTGATAATATCCATTTAACAAATGATTCTTTTTCTTCAAAACCGAATTCTACCGCTGCCTTACTAAGTCTGTATTGAAGTTCGCTCCATTTTTCTTCAGGGAAAAATATACCTGTACTTTCAGAAATAATATCTCTGAGATCTCTAAGATTATTTTTTGATATTTCATCGGTTTTTCTATTCATCTCTTTTTTCCGACTCGAATGCTTTCGATAATGCATCTTCTTCATCAAGGGAAAGTAATTCAGCCAGGTTTGAGATTAAAAGAATATCATTCTCTAATTTCGTAAGACCTTCAACCATATTGAGACCGTGCAACACCTTTTCTCCGGTGTCAATTTCGTCCTTTTGTATCCCGTACACACCTTTTACCGAATCAACCAATAAGGCATAGGTACGTTTTTTTGTATGAGCTATTATTATCTTATCATCAATATTTAATTCCCGCTCTTGATGGGACAGCAATTTTCTCATGTTTACAACAGGTATAATGTGTCCCTGTACATTGACTACACCCTGTATGATTTCCGGGACACCTGCCAGTGGCGTTATATATACGGAAGGAATAACTCTATCAACAGCATCCAGTTTCAATGCGTATTGAAACTTATCATTTGTATAAATTAAGTATTTATTTAACTCATTCATTTCATTTACTTAACGCCCCTCTTACAAGGAAAGCATCATAAATAATTCTTCATTTCATGTTACCAATAATTCACATCCCCCTAAAACATCCGGCATTTACTACGACTGCTTTCACTTTGATTTTTGCCTTTAATTAATTATTTCATGGCTGTTTGACACCTGTTCTCAGATCACTAATATGGTATCATACAACTATAATACCATCAACACTTTTTATAACGCTCTTTATACTGCACTTAGTATTATAATTTAAATCATACAGTGTTTTCTTATGCTTGCCTTTCATGAAAAAACTCATATATAAATCAATAAAATCATATCCTGCGGTGCTAAAACATTTTTTAGAAGTTTTGAATTCAGGAAAAAATCTTAATTTTTTTCATCTGGAAATTATGCATATCTAATAAAGAACAGATGATTCAGAGGCAGTGTGCCGGGGGAATATTGTATATTTGACGAGAGACCAGTCTTTCTTACAGACAAGATTCACAAACTCAGCTAAATTTATTTTGCAGATGAAAAAGCAATATCATTTTTCTCTCTATCGTAATAGAATTTAACATTAGAAAGTTCTTCATCAACATGACGTATAAAATCCTTAATATGGATTTCAACTCCAGGAAAAACTTTATTAAAAATGGTTACTGTTGGATACCGGATTGAGGCAATTTGCTCAGTGAACTCAACATATTTTTCTTCAAGAATTTTGATTTTTTTATTAATGCTGTTCATTTCTTTAATTAGACCGAGACAATCCTTTCTCTGATCAGGAGGCAGTGAAGGTATCCATTTTTGGGGATCTACAATTATTTTTTCACCATACTTTCCTTTTATCGCATCAACAACCTCGCTTAGAATATCCTTTTCATTTTTCAATACTTCGTTATTCATATAAAGTTCATGTTCTAATAGAATATTTTTACCGGCGATTATAACTGTTTTAGTTCCATGAGAGCCACCAGCGGTATTAACAGTTATATTATTTTTAGCAGTAACGGTTCCTCCTATGATGGTTCCCCGTTTAGAAACGACGTTAATGTCATTATGACCATACACATTAGAGTTAATAATTGAATCTTCCACCATTATTTCGCCAAGGCATTCCACGTGTGCATTCTGAATAAATTTTGCGGTCAAATCACCACCGGAAATAATATGAACAGATTCATTGCCGATAATTCCGGATGCTGTAGAAATATTTCCAACTGCCTCTACGGTAGCTTCTTCAATGGTTCCATCAACAATAACATCCCCGCCACCCGTAATGGAGAAACCGGACAGGACAGAGCCGGCGACATGGATAGTGCCGCCGTAGTCCACATTACCTGTTTCATAATTAATGTCTCCGGCAATATCAATCAGGGGCTGCACTGAAACCTGGTTATTTATTATGGTCAAACAGCCTTCAATAGAGGATACAAATACATCTTTTTTTTCAGATGATTCGGTGATATTTTCTACGGGTATTTTACCTGTTATATTATCACTCAATGCTAAAATTTTTTCACCATAGATATCCACCCCCTCCTGGGGTATTATTTCAGGTGTTTTTTTCAGGATTTCATCCCCTTCTTTAACATGAATGATCGAATTAACAAGTTTATAGTTTATACTGCCATCGGATTTTATTTTACCTGCCGTTTTATCCGCATTGATAATGAGCTCATAAATTTCCGGTGAACCCGGCACCGCCTCCTTACCCTTTGCTATCTTTAACCTGGAGAATCTTTTTGACGAGATGTCATAGTTATTTAATATTTTATCAACTTTTTCTTTGGAATATCCAGTGGTTATCTGATAATCATGAAAATACTCTTCTATGTCATTATACGAAACTATTTTATTAAATTTAGTAGGATAGATATAGCAATAGGCTTCTAGATTTTCAGGACCAACATAACAGGCGGATATAACCTCAAGGGTGGGCCCATTTAATCGAACAAATCCATAATAGGAAGCCCGATAACATTTTTCAGCTTCATCATATACCACCCCGGTACCAGTCTGCACTTGAGTTTTATTGCTAATTTTAAAATAGCTATAACCCTCATCAACATGATTTTTAATATCTTCCTCACTTTCAATCTCAATCATGCGGGCGAGTTTTTCATTGGCTGACACAAAATTATGAGGAGTGGAAAGAATTTTCCTGGTTTTTCCATCTTCATCGGTATGATCAACAAAGAGATCTCTTGCATCGATATCAAAGTAGCAGAGTAACTTTTTCATAATATCGCATTATACAACATAAGGAAAAAAATATCAGCTATTTTTATTATTGATACTAATAAAAAATATTAACTTTTCATCTTCATGACTACTTTCCATGCCGTGAGCCGACACCCTCCGTCAAAAAAGTTCCCTGAAAAGTATAATACAAAGCCGGTATAATTCAACTATAATCCAGCTGCTTTTATCCAGATGTGGTGTGTTTCAGAAGTAAAAAATTGATTTTTTTATTTGTACTGAAATTGCTACATTTTATTTTTTCTTTCTTTTATTGAACCAGTCCTGGCTGCCATAGAGTTTTTCTGCACATTCGGGACAGAAGCTGTGTGAAAACTGCGCATCTGAATATGTTTGAATATACTCTTCAATCCCGCTCCAGTACCCTTCATCATTCCTGATTTTTTTGCACACAGAGCAAATGGGTATCAGCCCCCGCAATGCCTTCACTTTTTCGAGGGTTCGCTGCAGCTCATAAATCAGCTTTTCCCTTTCAATCTCTGCCTCTTTACGCTCCGTAATGTCATTGTAAATGGCAACAAGCTCACCTGAGGTTAATTTATACACATAGTTTGTTCTCCACCCCTCGAGTCTTTCATCCCGATAGAGTGAAACGGGGTGCGTTTCCGGATTTCCCGTTTTATAAACACGCTGAAAGACTTCAAATAAACCGAAGTCCCTTATCCCCGGAAAGACATCCAGGACACTTCTCCCTATGAGATCTTCCTTTTTGACCCCATCAATTTGTTCTCCACTATGATTTATATCCAGAAAAAGAAAATCTTCCCCCCCATCCTTTACCTCATAGACTGCAACACCGTTGGACATACTGTTAAACAATTCCCTGTAGCGGGACTCACTTTCATGCAGTTCCTGTTCTGTTCTTTTCCTGGAAGTAATATCGAGAACAATCCCGGATTCGTAAACGAACTCCCCCTGTTTGCGAACAGAATATGTGTTTGATACCCAGCGAAGTGAGCCGTCCTTATGTATTATCCTGTGTTCAATTGACTGACGGTCCATTTTCTGACGTATCTCTTCAAAAAATCCGACCACCCTCTCTCTGTCCTCTTCGTGGATCATTTTCATCCATAGATCAGTATCAGAGTTGTATTCCTCCAATGTATATCCCGTAACGTCACTGCACCGGGGGCTGTGATAAACTGCGTCAACTATTCCGTTCCTGTACTGGATAAAATATAAATACTCGGACATACTGTTGATAATATTACAGAAATGCCCGCTTAAGGATTTTAATTCCTTTTCACTCTCAATCCGTTCGGTTACGTCCCTCAATATAGCCATCACAGCCGGTTTATTATCGAACTCCATCTGAACTGCAGACAATTCAATGGTTTTTTTCGATTTATCCTTACAGATTATATCAATATTATACATTGCGGGAGGATCTTCCCCTGACTCTCTTGAGTTATACCTCTTTTGAACAATATTTTTATATTGAGGATCTACAACATCGAGGATAGTCATTTTTGAGAGTTCTTCAGGGGTATAGCCGGTAATTTCAGACCAGGCTTCATTGGCGTAGCAGTATTTACCCTTCTGGATAATTACAATACCGTCTCTGGCACTTTCAACCAGGGGGGAACAGAGAATTCCACACACTTCGGAATCCCATATTTTGTTAATTTTATTTATTTTTTCCATGGATATTCCCAGATATAATATCCAAAGCACCTCATTACAACCTACTATTATAGAACTTTCCCGTCAATGGGCGATTATCCCGAATACCTGAAATATCTCTCTTCTGCATCATGACACGATTCTTTGAGAAATTTATAAAAATTTTACCATTCGAACAACTTTCCCCCTTCTCCGGTACAGGGCATTGGCAGACAGCAATGATCGAAAAACTTCCTTTCCATTAATTTTAATACTGTTTGACAGGATTTTTTCCCTTTGATTCTCTGGAAAGTGACTGGAAATTTACGGCATTCTGTAGAATAGTGTTTCACCGGGATGTAGTTATTCGCAGAATTTCTGGAAAGACAAAAATATATCTGGAGTAAAAGCATGAAAAAGACAGTCTTTGGCCTGCTGGCTGTCCTTGCAGCCATCTATTTCTCACCTGTCATTGCTTCGGTTTATGCTGCCGATGAGCATAAAACTGCACATAAGACAGAACAAATTAAAAGCAAGGATGCTCATAAAACTTCAAGCCACGATGAGCACGGGAAGGGACATGGCGATGGCCATCACGCCCCTCACATTGACGGAAAAGATCTATCACTTGCATGGGCAATCCCCTTTGCAGCGATTCTTCTCTCAATTGCACTGTTTCCCCTTCTGGCACCCCACTTCTGGCATCATCATTACGGAAAGATCTCACTTGTTATTGGTGTGATATTTTTTAGCCTCTTTACTATTTTAAAGGGCGCCAATATGAGTTTTTTCTACCTGCTGGAAGTCTATTTACTGGAATTTTTACCCTTTATCGTTCTGCTCCTGGCACTCTATACCGTTGCGGGGGGTATCCGGCTCAAGGGAGAACTGGTGGGTACACCGAAACTGAATGTTATTCTGATTCTTATCGGTACCGGACTTGCAAGCTGGATGGGAACTACCGGAGCGGCAATGCTCCTCATAAGGCCCCTTCTCAAGGCCAATGGCTGGAGAAAATATAAAACCCACACGGTGGTCTTTTTTATATTTCTCGTGGCAAATATCGGCGGCTCCCTGACACCCCTTGGCGACCCGCCCCTGTTTCTCGGTTTCCTGAAGGGTGTTGACTTTACCTGGACCCTGACGGCAATGCTGTCGCCAATGCTGGTAGCGGTTGCTATTCTGATCACCGTCTTCTTTTTTGTTGATACCTACTACTATAAAAAAGAACCGGGAGAGCCTGATAAAAGCACCAATGGTGAAAAGTTCGGCCTTGAAGGTTCTGCGAACCTGTTGCTGCTGCCAATTATTCCCGTTTCATTCCTGGTGGCGAGTATGAAACTCGGAGATGCCTTTACTCTCCACTATGTTTCCATGCCGACCGCATCTCTCCTGCAGGTTTCCATTCTTCTGATTGTCACGGTAGCATCTATGATAATTACGAAAAAAGAAATACGTGATGCAAATGAATTTACCTGGGAGCCAATTCTTGAAGTGGCAAAACTCTTTGCCACCATATTCATCACCATGGTCCCCCCCATTGCAATGCTTAAAGCCGGTGCAGATGGTCCCCTCGGTGTAATAATCAAGAGCCTCACCGATGCGAATGGTCAGTTTATCAATGCCAATTTCTTCTGGTCTACGGGTATTCTCTCCAGTTTTCTTGACAATGCCCCGACATACCTGGTATTTTTCAATACCGCGGGAGGAAATGCGACGCAGCTTATGGGCCCCATGGCCAATACACTCCTGGCAATCAGTGTCGGCGCCGTATTCATGGGAGCAAACACCTATATTGGCAATGCACCAAACTTTATGGTAAAATCTATCGCTGAAGAATCAGGCGTACCAATGCCGAGTTTCTTCGGATATCTATTTAAGTATTCATTACTGTTTCTGATACCGACGTTTGTTATAATAACGTTAATTTTCTTCTAAAAACGGGGAGGAGAGTAAAATGACCAAAGCATATTACGAAGTCGTCTTTGAAGGATACTACCGGGCGATTAATGGCCTCCTTGAGGGATTTCGCCTTGGCTCAGGGAACGATTGGGATTTCTTTTTCAGCAGTGATGCCGGGATAAAAACCGAAACCCTGACGGAAATTATTCTAGAATGGATAACACTTAAAACAAAACTACATCATGTAATCATGGAAGAGGATTTCTATAAAGCCTTTTCAAAGGGTGTTTCAGGCGTTAAGGATTCAAAATTCGTCAGCACCAAGTACATTCGTTCTGCCCAGAAGGTGAAGGAGGCTTCCTTTAATTTCGAAGCTAAAACCTATGGCCAGAAATATGGAAATGAAATCAAGTCAATCTTGAACAATCTGCCGGACAAACTGGTAATGCATGATTACAATCCTATTGAAAAACACCGGGATAATGCAAAGGGAGCAGAGATGTATGCCCCGGAGCATGATTACATTTTTGAAGCAAAAGGAAGAATCACCGGTCCCGTATCTTCACTGGTTAATTTCAGAAAGACACTTGACGATCACCCATTAATTGCGGTAAAAGAAATAGAACTAACACTGGCTTAAAAAAAACCCGGCGGTGTCTCACCGCCGGGTATTACCGGATAAAAGATATTACTATGGCTCTTATACTTTCAATTGACGACAGCCACACCACTCTTGAAATTGTCCAGCAGCAGTTAAAAAAACTGGGGCACATAGCCCTTTTGGCAGGCAGTGGAGAGGAGGGACTTGAGCTTGCAAGAACGGGGAATCCCGATGTAATTCTACTCGACCTGATCATGCCGGAAATGGATGGTTTTGAAGTACTGGAACAACTTCAGAACAACACTGCGACACGTCATATCCCGGTCATAATCATTTCATCAGAAACAACAAAAGAAAATGTTATGCGTTCAATGAAGTACAGCGCCCGGGACTATCTGTCAAAAAAATTCACACTGAAAACTTTTAAAGAAAAAATTGACAACGCCGTTGAATTCAGCAAAGCCCAGAAACAGGCCCTCATTGACCAGCTGGACAAACCGCTTGTGATAATCAATCAACTGGGAAAAATTACACTTTCATTCAGGACCGGAATCAATGAGTCCATTCAATCTGTAAAAAAAACCGTAAACTCAAAATTCCTCAGGCAGGCAAGACAAAACACTCTCATACTCGACCTGAGATACATTCCCCGAATATCTCCAGATGAGGTTCCCCTGGTTGAAGAACTGGTTTCCATGATCCCTGTTGACCCTCTGCACATAGTCGCGGGAAAACATTTCGGCACCATTCTTCTCAACAGTGACCTGGAGGAAAAAGCGACTCTTTTCATTTCATGGAGCGACATGGAATTACACTGCTATACCCAGGGAGACGATTTGTAGTAATCCCCTCCCCTGGTGAAAGCTAAACTTCAATTGTTAACTTTCTGCGCTGATCTACATACATATGATTGTATTCCTCGAAGGTATGCATTGCCGCCAGGTAAAGGGGAAGATCAAAACAACCATCTTCATATAATGAAGTAATATATGACAATGCAGCTTCCTGCTGTCCCGCCTCTCCCCAGAACTTTGGGGCCCTGATGCCGTCAAAAATATCCGAAATGGCAATAATTTTCGATTCATAGGGGGGCATTTTTCGAAGGGGGGGATACCCCCTTTCGGGACTGAGGCGATGATGCCCAAGGATATAGGCAAAAAGGGCCTGATTGTCGATTCCGAGTTCCTTGAGCTTTGCTACGGACAATGCGGGATGCCGCTCCATCAATCGGGCCTCTTCAAGAGAGAGCTTCTTGTTTTTGTTCAGGACTTCGTTTGGAATGCATATCTTGCCAATATCATGATTCAGGGCGGCAATGGTTATCAGACGACGATTTTCCTCATCAAAGGAAATCTGCATGGAGGGATACTTTTTAGTCCGGTCAAGGGCTGCATATTCGTACATGATATCATGCAGTTTTTCATAAAGGACACTGCGCACCGCTTCACTATATTTAATCCTGATAATATTCTTCTGATGATCGATATATCGAAGCAGGTTATTTGGAAGAAGAAGTACCTCTGTGGAATCAGGATGTTTTGCCGTTTTCATCGGAATCCACTTCCCCATATCATAGCCATTAAAAAAGTCTTCTTTCAATATCTTAAGTTTCTTGATTATTGAAAGGGAATAGAAAGCGACGGAGCATGAATGAGAAAAACTTAGATAATTTTCAGGATTTCGTACGGCATTGATCATATCCATGTAATCAGAAGCGTAAAGATTTTTGTCCAGAATTGTATCCAGGTACTGTGCGATTGAATTAGACAACTTATAATTGTTTTTTGAGGCGAGTTTTGCAGTACCTCCGATGATTTCCTTCTGAAATATTTCCTTCATGTTATAAACATTTCGGCGGAGATTCATTTTTACGTCCTGAAGGGGTTCAAAACCGATCCTGTTCAGTTTTTCATCAATTTCCTCGGCGCTCTCTTCCGAAAATTTTTCAGTCATCGTATATGGAATCCCCCCCGGTTTTGCATCCGAAGGAATTTCATCGTAATTTTCTACAGTTTCTTCAGTTTCTTCAAGAACTGCAATAAGTCTGGAAATATCACCGTCCAGATCTATATCCTCAAGTATATCCGGGGCCACATCATCGTCGTAGATATAGGTGTTCAGGAGGCGCTGTTTAGGAAGTTTCTGTCCCTTTCTTGCCATAATGGCCCCTTCAGAATTATAAATGTCTGCCGGGAGGGGGACACGGTCATATTCTTCGATATTATATTTATCAGCAAAAAATACCAGACGAACCATTCAGAGACTCCTAAATAAGTGTAAAATCAATTATAATTAACTACACAATAGCATATTTATCTTTAAGTTAACACGGTTTAACTATTTATTCTCTTATTGTACCGTCAACAATTTTTGAAACAGTTTCATGTATAATAATACACAATACTATGCCATGAATGTATAGCAGATTTATTGAAGTAACCATTAATTATTGAAACAAACAGGTTTTATGGTGAGTTTCACGCCTTATTTTACCGAACATTAAAATAAGGTAACGTGTTCCGGGACAGAAAATAATTGTATATTATATATAGACTGATTTTTCCACCCTGTTCCGGATATTGCCGTGATTTAATGAATTTTCGGAGACAGATAAATGGCGTCTAAATTCAGAATAGTATTTATCGGATTTTTGCTGGCAATTGCCGCCTCGATAACCTGCCTGGCAATACGGGTACACATCATAGAGGACCACCATGTAAAAACAATTACCACAAAAACCGACATCATCACCGACAGCCTTAAAAAACTGGGGACAAAATATTCCGGAGCAATCCCCGGAGCCAGGCTGAAATCCTTCATTAAATCAGTTGACGAAGAGTATCCCCTGCCGGCAATTATATTCCTGGCAAAAAGTGACCGCGCCATTATCCATTCAGTCATCAGGGATAAATATATCCCTTCAAACCGGATAACCGAGAAAATCAAAGAAGACTTCAAAAAACGTGAAATCGATCAGAAGGAACCTGCAATACCCGTGGTTCGCTACTACGGAGAATCGGATGGCAAAACCGGTAAGGAGAAATTCTACGCCTGCATTCGCCCCATACAGGGTTATACCCTCTTCATTTTATATCCCTACTCAGCGGACCCTAAAATTATTACCCGGCTGGTCCTGGAGATTCTCCTCTCTATCCTAGGATCTATCGTCATCATGGCACTCTTCTATATTCTTGCAGGAAGAAAAAGGCCCCCTGCAGCAGAGAATATGACAGCCAGGCATGTACCGGAAGAAGCCCTTCACCAGGTGAGGCCCTCCGCCGCTGATGAAGTAAACATGAAGGAAAACCTTACCTACGGCGGCGCCCGGGATTCCCTCAGCTCATATGTATTCAGGATTTTCAAGGACATGAGTGAACAATACAATACCATCTCAGTAAGTCTATACCTGAAGACGGCAGAAAAAATTCTCTCAAAGACACATGAACTGAAGGGAAAGACCTTTCTGAAGATTGATTCTCCCTCATATGATACCCTTGACCTCTCAGGAGACATCGGCCCTGGCCTTGGAGAAAATGCCGCCATGATACTGAAGGGAGGAAGCCGGATTCTGATTCCCCTGAAACATGACGCGGCCCTTCTCGGCGTTATGGTCATTGAAGGCGAAGAACCCTTCGACGGCCCCATGGTAAGACAGATGAGGGAAGAACTGACCTCAACAATGGCTGAATTGAGTAATTACCTTGTAATAAATGATATAATGACCGATCCTGTCACCGGGCTCTACAGCGGGACCTTTCTTGAAATGCAGATAAATCAAAAACCGGATACTGAAAAACCCGCACTGGTGGCTCTCTCCTTTTTTCCCGGGGGAGTTAAACTGACGGATCCGCAGAAAAAAACCATTATTTCAATGATCGCACCGGTCATCAGGGACCACCTGGGACCTTCCGACCTGCTCAGCCGTGTCGATGACGCACTGGTAATGCTCCTTAATAACAGAAGTCATGAATCCGCAACAGAGACCGGACAATCAATAGTAGAGACATTGAAAAAATACCGTCTAAAATTAAAAAACGGTGAAGTCTTGTCCCTCACCCCTGCTGCGGGGGTCTCCTCTCCGGAAACTGTTTCATCACATGCCGCCCTTCTGCAGGGAGCCATGACAGCCCTTTACCAGGAAACTGCTGCCGAATCCGAAAGTATCGACACTACGGAAGAAGGGGCTGAAGAAACAGAATCCCCTGAGGGAGTTACCCAAAAGGCGGCCCCAAAAAAGGCCGCACCGGCATCTTCCGCAAGGTACAAAAAAAAAACTAAAGCAGGCCCCGGGTTATCAATCGGGGTCAAACTCATTTCAATTATTTCCCTGATTATCATTACGTCACTCACTGTAATGATTCTTCTCACCTCCTACTTTTTCAAGGGGGACAGTGAGATACGAATTAAAGAAAACAATCTGAAGATCTCAGATATTACCGCCCTGAAAGTAAAAACTGATTTTACCGCACTCATTGAAAAGGGGGGATTTATCGCCCAGACACTTATCTCCGAGGGAATTACAACCAGCGAAGACGAGTACCTGTCACAGCGTTTTTTCAGTACCGACAAGGATATCCTCTACGTTGGAGTAGCCGGCACCAAGGGAGGCGTCCCTAAAATTGAACACGGCATTATCAACCGGCAGTTTGCCGATCAAAAAAGCATAACCGCTAATGATATTGAAACATCCATCAAGGTAGAAGCCCCGGTGTTAAACCGGAGTTTTAATCTTGAGGAAATTGCCCACAATGTATCACATCTCCTAAAGGTGCCAATGATTGCCGTCTGTGCCCCCTATGTCCGGAAAAGTGACAGGGAGGCTTCAAGCATACTGATAATTTTTGTAGCCGTTAACCGCTTCAACCAGGCGGTAAGTAAACCCGGCATTACCAAGACATTCATTGTCAACGGCGGCGGCGATCTGATTGCTCACTACAACAGCGCCCTTGTTTCAGCAAGGGTTAATTTCCAGAAACTTCCCATTGTTAAAATGATGATGACCAGTCCCGTTGACAACGGACAGACGCGCTTTAAAGATGATAAAGGCATATGGCATATTGCCTCCTACAAAAAAATGGGCTTTGCCAATGGAGGGGTTATATCCACTGTCAGTGAAGAGAAGGCCTTTGAGGCGGTTCGGAGAATCCAGTTCCGTAATATAATTATTACCATCATTGTACTCAACCTGGCGATACTCATTGTCTATTTTTTCTCCAAAACACTTACCGGCCCGGTACGGCGCCTTGTTGATGCTACGGAACAGATCGAACAGGGTAACTTTGATATAGACATCGTAAAAAGTACCAATGACGAAATCGGTCAGCTGACTGAATCATTCATTAACATGGGCAAGGGACTCTCGGAACGAGAAAAAATCAAGGATGCCTTTGGCAAATTTGTAAACAAGGAAATTGCCGAAAAGGTTTTGAGGGATGAAATTAAACTCGGGGGTGAGAAGAAAGACATTGCAATCTTTTTCTCAGACATCCGGAGCTTTACAGCCATTTCAGAAAAGCTCGAACCGGAAGAGGTTGTGGAATTTCTCAATGACTACATGACCCGAATGGTAAACTGCGTCAACTCAACAAGGGGCGTCGTCGATAAATTCATCGGTGATGCAATCATGGCCATCTGGGGGGCTCCCGTTTCCCATGGAAATGATACGGAAAATGCCGTAAATGCCTCCCTTATGATGCGCGGCGCCCTTATAGATTTCAATAAAAACCGCGGCGGTGACAGGAAACCAGTTATTAAAATCGGCTGCGGCATAAATACAGGCCCTGCCCTTGCGGGGCAGATCGGTTCACAGGATAAAATGGAATATACCGTAATTGGCGATGCCGTAAACCTTGCATCACGGATTGAAGCGCTCAATAAACCATTCGGAACAGACATTCTCATTTCACACGACTCCTACAAACTGGTGGAAGACATCTACTATGTGGAGAAAATGCAGGAGATAAAGGTGAAGGGGAAGCTGGAACCGCAGCAGATATATGCGGTACTGGGCCGAAAGGATGATCCCGATGCATTGAAGACTATCGGGGAACTTCGGCAATTGCTGGGGATTGAAGATGTCGACCTGAAAAATTTCGATCCCAATGCGGAAGAGGAAGTCAAATACGAAATAATCGGTGAACAGAAATAATCATGAAGTTCGCACTGAAAGACATAATTGTTGTGGGGATCAGTACCGTGATAATATCCGGTGCGTCAGTCACTCTCTATAAGGACTTCACAGCCCGTGTTGAGGGGGGTGAAAGGAAGAAAATCGGTACCATCCTCTACAAAAAAAAGAGTACCCAGCGGAAGTATTCCGGTGAGGTTATCTGGGAAGACGTCAGCAGTCAGGATACGGTCTACAACTATGATTCAATCAGAACCGACAAAGACTCCGTCTCCATCATTAAGCTTGAAGACGGTTCGGAGATAGAATTAAAGGAGAGCACCCTGGTACTCCTCAGCCTGGCTTCCGGAAGCGCCAACATCAATTTCTCCCACGGCTCCATCAGTGCGAAATCCGCGGCAAATCTTAAAATCTCCGCGGGCAATACCGTCATCAATGCGGGGAAGTCAAAATTTAACCTCGCCGCCAAAGAGGATAAACTGAACCTCAATATCGAAAAGGGAAGCGCGGTTATCGGTGGCAAAAAAATCGATCAGAACCAGGTTGCGGTAATCGGCAAGGATAAAACCAGCATAAAGGAAAAGGAATTCACCCTCACCTCCCCGGCAGCTAACAGCTATTTTTTGACCTTCAGGAACAGACAGAGGGTTAACTTTTCCTGGAAGTCAAAACAGAACAAAGCGTACCGAATCCAGATTTCCAGCAATCCGGGTTTCACGGGAAAAACGATCAATCGCCTGTCACTCCGCCCCGCGGAAGCAGTTGCCCTCCAACCGGGTATCTGGTTCTGGCGTGTAAGTTACCGTGGAGCAAAAACCCTTTTCAGCCAGAATGGCTCCTTTACCATAATAAAGGAAACAAAGGAACAGCTTATCTCTCCACGAAACGGTGCAACCTTCAACTATGTCAAAGCACAGCCCATGATACCATTCAGCTGGACCGGATCAAATGCCGCCAGCTCCTATCGTGTGGAAATTTCAAATGATAGAAAATTTACCTCAGTGACCAAAACCCTGACCAGCAACAGTCCAGCAATATCATCTGCGTCCCTTGGGGCCGGTACATGGTACTGGCGTGTCGTCAATGTGTACCCCTTCGCCACGGGAAAGGAAATAATCCAGAGTCCCGTTGGGACATTCACATTGGCGCAAAGTGCAACGATACCCCCGCCGCAGCTGTTGAAACCTGCTGATGGTTACCGTGTGAGCGAACTCTTTCTGCGCCAGGGCCGCCAGCTCTTTAACTGGCAGCCCCATGATGACCTGCTGAGCTACCGGGTAGACATTGCCGCGTCAAAAGAATTTAAAACAACAGCCGTGACGGCAAATATCCGCACTTCATATTATCAGCTCCCCTCTTCGCTCAGTAAGGGAAACTGGTACTGGCGAATAACAGGTGTTGACCGTGAAGGGAACCTCTATCCTTCAAAAATTCGCACCTTCGGCGTCACGGGAATAGCCGCCATCGAAACAGTGTCACCCCCGGATGGAGCGGCACTGGCCATGAATGAGAAGCTGAAAAATATATCCTTCAGCTGGCGTGATCCGAATCACGGCGGGAAATATCTCCTGGAGCTCTCTGATAAAAAGGATTTTTCAAATATTATCAAGAAGGCTCCCGTTACGGGAACGGGCATTCAACTTCCCCGCCCCAAAACAGACCGGTTTTTCTGGCGAATTTCTCTTCTGGACAGACAGAATAAGATAATAACCCGGAGCAACACTGCATCGGTCACCCTTTCCACGGCACTGACACCACCGGTCATCACCTATCCACGGGAAGGCGGCGTAATCGATGTATCCCGGCTCAATGTTGTTCCAATTACCTGGAGGAGAACAGCTGGAGCAACCCATTACCGGGTAAAAATATTTCATTTTGCACAGGGATTTACACGAAAGATTATTGATAAGGAAGTAGAAACCCCCGGCTACACCATTCGGGACATGCAGCTTCTCGACGAGGGTAATTTTTCCATTGAAGTTCAATCGATAAAAAAGAGCAAAAATACACTGATCAGCCAGAGTATAGCACAAAAAAGATACTTTTCTCTTAAATTACAGCAGAAATTGCAAAATCCTGAAATCATCACCCCAAATATTATATATATTGAATAGTTATTATGGACAGAGATAAACAAAAACAGCCCCGGGGCTCACTGGTAATCACAACAGTGGCGGTCATGATGTTCCTGCAGATACTTGCGGGAACAGTCGATGCGGCGCCGCCCCGCCAGGCCAGCTTTAAATGGAAAAAGGTACCCGGTGCCATCGCCTACAGTGTACAAATCTCAAACCTGGAGGGAAAAATTCTGATCCGCAGAAATACCCAGGCACCGGCAGTCAATTTCCGCCTCCCCTACGGCACCTACCGGGGAAGGGTTGCGGCAATAAATAAATTCCAGAAAACAAGCCGCTGGAGCAAGTGGTTCAACTTTACCATAAAAAGATCACTAAAACCTGAATTCGACTCCGCCTTTCCGGACAAGATATCCCCGGAAGACGGAAAACTGGAAGTCACCGTTAAAGGCGACAACTTCATGGAGAACCTTCAGGTTAAACTGCTGAAGAATGGAAAGGAGCTGAAGAATATTTCCTTCGTGCGCAAATCCTTTGAACGCATTGTGATCCCCATTGATTCCGAATCCCTTCCGGGAGGTTTCTTTGACCTTGCCATAATCAATCCCGGGGACAATTCAATAGTGGCAAAACAGATATTCCAGGTAACCGCCAATCCGGAGGTTGACCATGTATCGCCTTCACGCCTCAACCAGACTGATGAAGTTTCCAAAATCACAATAAAGGGGAAACGTTTTCTGAAGGGATGTTCCGCCTTTTTCCGCAAGGGCTCTACAATGATCCGTCCCCGGAAGATAATTCGCAAAGATACGACAACCCTCGAGTTGACCCTTGATCCCTCAAAGAACGACAGCGGTCTCTATGACCTGGTTGTGATGAATCCCGGAGATAATAATGCCGTCGTTTCTGACAGCTTCAGAATTTTTAACACTATGGGCATATACTTCGGTTTCTCGCCGGTAATTTCCTTTCCGGGATTTTCAAGCGTCGATTCAAATTTCCTGGGGGGACATTTCTACGTTACATGGAATCCCCTGCTCTTCGAAGATATACCGGTGGTAAACATCATGGGTATCGAGAGTGAATTTATCTACATGAATTTCAAAAATGAAGTAAACAACAGCTACGACCTTGTCACCTTCAATTATGGTCTCGGCCTCACCTTTACCTTTGAAATTACAAATGTCTTTCATGTTATACTGCGTGGGGGCGGCGGCCTCACCCAGTCAACAATCAAGGATACCGCCCTGGGGGACCTGAAGTCAAATGATCCCTATCTCTACGGAGGAGGATCCATTCGATTCAACATCGCGGATATGGTTTTTCTGGAGACGGGTGTACAGTATTATAACATTTTCTATATATCAAAAAACTTCGACAGCCTTTTGGGTCTCTTACGGGTAGGAGTTGTTTTTTAGATTTTTACCCTGCTTCAAAGGAGGCAGCTTCATTAACTTATCCTTATTAATTTTCTCCCGTTTTCTTTCCTTCCACATGATTGAAAGATAAATCCTGTCCCAGTTATCCATCACCATATATCGAGGCAAATCAAATACATCCCTGTTATTCTCAATGGGAATATGTACAAATCCCCATTTCAGGTTAAAGGCATACCGGTACCCCGCCCTTTTTAATTCTATCCTGGCATTTTCATAGACTACACCGTAGGGATACATAAAAACCGTGATTTTTTTATTGAGTTTCATTTCAAGCATTTCCTTCGAGGCAATAATTTCTTTCAGAAAGGCGCGCCGGTTTGTTTTATAAAGTTTCTCATCAAGATAAAAATGGTAGTAGCCATGAGAGGCTATTTCACAACCATCATCGGCGAGCTCCTTCAGCATTTCCCACGTCAGCAGGGCAGGAATGCGTCCGATTGAATGAACATAGATTCCCAGAAGTGGTTTGATCCCCATGGGCTTCAATACTTTTTTATAAACGGGATAAATGCTTCGGTTGCCGTCATCTATTGTAATCAGGATATTTTTGGTACCGGAAATTTTGTTTTTAATTATATCATTGAATGAGACAAAACGAAAGCCCTGTTTTTTCAGTTTCAACAGTTGCGCCTTCAGATCTTCCTTTGAAACATCAGTAACATACTCACTCTTACCAAGAAAAGAATGATAAAGCAGTACATATGATCCCCTCTCCCGGGTACCGGTATCGCCACCGAGGAGCAGAAAAACCAGCAAAAAAAGAGAGTGCTTCCTTTTCATATTCATCACGACGGAAAATTTATAAGCACTGTTATAGTAAATATACAGATTTTGGGGATAAAGTTGCAGAAAAAGCCCAAAAACCGCAGGAGAAGTTGCTCAGAGCCTCTGGAGTTTAAACTGTTTGACATCCGCTGAAAATATGTTATTTTACTCGTCCAAACTAATGAAGGAGAAATATCATGAAAAAAGCACTTATCCTCATAGCGTTACTCTCTCTCTTCTCAACCTCCTGCGGTACACTCCAGCAGAATATTCAGGCCCGTAAAAATCTGGCAAAATGCAAGTACGATTTCAAGAAACTGGAACTCGTTAAAGTCAGCCTCAAGGGTCTGAAACCGAAATGGGTCCATTTCGACGGTTACCTTGAAATAACCAACAGGGCGGGGTCAGAAGTGGCCCTCGACAGGGTCGAAGGAGATATCTACCTTGACAGGTATAAGACATCAAAAATCAGTCACCCCCGCTTTGTAAGAATACCCGCCGGGGAAAAAAAGACAGAAAAAATCAGGCTGAAGGTTGACTTTGGCAAGACCCTGAAGGCAGCATCCAGGAGACCTGAAAACATCACAATTGAGGCAAAAGTCTACATGACTATTATGATCGGCACCATTACATTAAAGACTCCAATTGCCATCACGGTGAAACAAACCTTCCCTATTCCGTGGGGTGAAATTAAAAAGCAGGTAAAGAAACAGGGGGGGAAGGCCTTCGATAAAATCAAGAAGCGAAAGAAGTTTAAGAAACTTTTTTAAACAGGAAGTTAAAATAATAATCTTGGAATTTTTTCATGACAGGAAATATAAGAGATGTGACGAGTGGCCCCTGAAGCAGGCACTCGTCACGTCTTATTTTTCAAAAAGGTAAATCAACTCCTGCCCTTTATACTTTTTCAAATCATTGACTGCAACGGGCAGTTTTTCATGGTTTCCCAGTATGAGAAAACTTCCCCCATGCATACACTGCAAAATTTTCAAGAGCATTTCTTTCTGCAGTGTCTCATCATAATACATGAAAACCAGATTACGGCATAGAATAATGTCAAAAGTTTTTTCCGGAAGCCATTCCCTGATATCACGGCAAATGAAACTGGTACCACGGCGATAAACTTCCTTTAAAAAATATTTCTTATTTTTATGTTCGAAACATTGTTCCAGCAGAACAGAAGGCATGTCCCTGAAGGACTGTTTTTCATAAACTCCGTTGCGGGCGCGGCGGAGCATGTTTTCATTAACATCGATTCCTGTTATCGTGATATCAATGTTTGGATCCATGGAGTGCCAGAGGCAGGAGAGACTGTAGACTTCCTCGCCGGAAGCGCAGCCGATACTGAGACAGCTGACGGAAGTTCTTTTTTCTCTGAAGGCCCGGTCCTTCAGTTCAGGCAGCACTTCATGCCGGATACAGTCAAAGACTTTCCCGTCGCGATAAAAACGGGATATCGTTATGCGGCACAGGGTGTCGAGATGAAACCATTCTCCTTCATTTTCCTGCAGGTACCTGTAGTATTCATCAAAAGTTGACAGGGAAAGTTCAGACATCCTTGCGGCGATCCGTCTGCAGACCTGGCGCCGCACCTTACGGAATCCCTTCCACTGCATCCTCAGTTGAGGCAGTACCTCCTGAAGAAATTCCGTGCAGTTTTGAATTTGTGAGGGGGCCATGATATTTATTCCTTTTTCAACAAAGCAATAATTTATTTTGCCTGCTTATCGTTTCATATGTTTATCTGCAAAATTGAGATACTGAAATATTTACATAATTTTTCTGACACACAAGGTCTTTTTAAAAAAATCATTTGCAGGACAAATGTGACACTATACCGCATTCGTGAATACTTTATTTTTACTAACTAAAAAAGTTCCCGCATAAAGGGCATATTTATCATTCTATATAGTTAATAAGTGACACTTTAGTCTATATAATGATGAGTGACACTTTAGGCATTTTCTGATGGAAGCTGAAAACAATTTGACAGTTTTCATCAAAATGAAAATATGTTACAAGTACGCCAATAGCGTCTATAGTACTATATATGCGTCATCGTGTGCTTCCCGGATAAAAAAAAATAAGACGGTTCTTTCACCGGTTTTGTGTAAAGAGGAACGAGCAATTTTTTTTGCGCTCACGACATAAGACCGTCTGTCCGGTTTAGTTTTAAGTTAAGATATGGAGGACTTTGATGAAAAAAACTACCTTACGGTGGGCGGCACTGCTGTGCATTGTTGCCTTCCTCTCTTCAGCTGCCTACGGTCGAAGAATACCAATGGACCTGAAGGGATCAAAAAATAATTCAGCCTTTGACTCACTGGCATTCGGTTTCTCTTTCGGTATCGCCGCAGATATGAGCGGCCTCGGTGGATCCATTGCAGACAGCGGTGTAGTAGACCTGAACTCAGACAGTCTTGCCGCGAATTCAAATATTTCGATGCTGCTCATGTCCGATAAGGACATGGCCCTTACCCAGTATTCATCCCAGGGAACCAACGCGGCTCCACTGCAGATACTGAGCGATTTCCAGGAGGGCGGCCCCCTCATCGGAATCGACCTCGGCTTCTATGCATGGTATGACCTGCTGCATCACCTGGATATACCCGTATTTTTCAGACTCGGTTTCGACTATACATTTAAAATTGCAGGGGGAGAACAGAATCTCGTACTCGGTCAAGGTCCTGACCAGGTGGCAGCCGCAAGCGGCTTTCCCATTATTCCAGGGGGATTCGAAGGGGGAAGTATGGCTACCACGTGGGATTCAAGCTGGATGGAGATACCCTTCACCGTCGGTGTCTGCTGGCAGTTCGGAAAACATGCAAAAATATACGGAGGCCTGGGACTCTCATGGTTTCATGGAGGTTTCAGCATAAACGTTAAGGCAGACTCCCGGTACGTTGCCTTTCTTACTTCATACCCCGGTGAAGATGCCAAGATGGTTACGGATGCCCTCAACGAAAATATTCAATTCACCACCTACGGAATTTCCGTCAACATGCTCCTCGGCTTTGAAGTCTTTGTCTGGCGAGATCTCGCCGTGACGGTTGAATACTACATGGGGGGCACAATGCAGACTGTTTTTGCTGACAAAGAATTCAGTACCACAGCAAAGGAAGCAATGACAATGGCAGTGGGGGGCCCCACCGCAGCGGCCTACGATCCTGAATTTGTTGAGCGCTTCGCCTACCCTGACCTTATCGGGGGCAGCCTCTTTAAATTCGGTGTCAAATATTACTTTGACGGACTTCTTTTCTAAGGGGGGAAGACAATGAAAAAACTGATAACAATTTTACTTATACTGACGGCCTTAGCTGCCGTATCCTGCAAGGGTACAGTGATGGATTTAAATAATCCGGATAAAAGCGGAAGTGTCCTTGACCTGAATGATCCAACATATGATTTAAATTTCTCAACAATTGGCAGTAATACCTACAATGATTTCCAGGGTGTGTCCTACCCGGTAAATGAAAATGGAATGTTAACTGCACCAGTACGCAGTGATGGACTTTACATGGTACCGGATATGCCTGCGGTTTTTTATGCCCTTCAATCACCTAATCTTAACCTTGATGAACCCGCAAGCTACAATATCCCATTTGAATATACAGTAAAATTCAGATTTACTGATGACACAAAGACAATTGCACCAGGATTAAGTCCCAAAAATGCACCTCAGGGCGTCATTCTGCCTATACTTTTTTTAGCGGGAGAAGAACCATATGGGGCTTTAATGCTGATGGTATTCCCAACAGAAGCTTTTCCTCAAACAGGCTCAGGCCTCGATCTTCAAACTGGACTTCATGAAAATGTTATTTTGGTTCAAAACTATGATCCTGATGCAAAAACTGGTCATGTAATGGCGTGTGCTGATGTAACAGGAATAGAGGCTGTAGATCCTTCAGTTGATCCCCTTGATCCAAACCTGACCGAGCTGGAAAAAGGAATACACACCGTTACACTAAGAATTCATAATGATGCGGACGAGACACATGGTCCAACAATATCTGCGATTGTAAACGGAACAAAAGTCATTCAATATCAAAATGACGGGACTTCACACACCGTCAATCCAGGCACCTGGGATGATGATGACGGAGCTCTGGGGATGACAATCGCTGGTGATGTACTTGAAATAGATACTGATTATGAAGCCTTTATATTTGATGGTGATACTGGTATCACAAATTTTAATTCAAACTGGCAAACAGCAATGTGGCGTCCAGAGCCTTCCATGCCGGAAGATCCTATGACTTCCGTTATTGCAATGGGAGTAATGTTTCAAATAGGAGTAAAAGAAACCGATGCTGGCGAAGGTGGTTCAGGAGAACCCGGTTCCAGTAAGTACAAATGTCCTGAGATTGTCTCTGTTCATGGACAAAATTTTACTCCAGATCCGATAGAATGAGGTCGCCATTCTGCCGCGTGTTCGGTTTGTAATTGATTATACCGCCGGCGCCAAAACATCGGCGTCGGCTGCCTTAAACTTCCCCCCCCAAAAAATCCTCATAATTTTTTTATACCTAAAGTTTTCTCACCTCACCCTCTCCGGGCTTCGTCAAATTCAGGATACTTACGGTAAAACTCCTCCTTAACATCTTCAGGTACAGAGTTCACCGGGCATGAGATGTTATAGCACCGGTTGCACATGGTGCGACGGGCGGTCCACACGAAGGTAAACAAGCTGAGTGTAGTCAGACCGAGCAAAAGCCACTGCCGGCTTATTACGAAGAAGGGAATATAAAAAAGAAACAGCAGAAACACGAAGGCGAGCCAGACAACCTGTTCGACCCTGTTCAGGGGCCGGGCACTGAATTTCGGTATCTTTGGGAGCCCCCAGTTTGCATGGCACGACAGAAAAAATCCCTTTTCGGCATAGTGGGGACAGTGCCGGCAGAGAACAAGCTGTTCAACATAGAAAAAGAAAACAGCATTATTCTTTGTGAGTATAATTGAGGAAGATATCATTCGCTGCAACGGTTACAGGTGTATCACCGCTGCAGCGAATATTTTTATTCGTCCATAGCTCCCGTGAAGGATGCCGCTGATGATTTTATCACGGCGGCTTCACCGCTGAGGATACAGCCAACCTTGCCGAAAAATTTAGGGTATTCAGCGCCTATGAAAAACTGCGAAGAGAGGACCCGGCCGTTATAGTATGCCGCTTCCATGTTGTCGTTCAAAAGGGCTTCCCTTTCTTCCCCCTTAACATCTCCAATGAGTTGCTTCATCTTCGGTATTGTCAGGGTAAGGCTCCAGAGATGCAGCCACGCCAGGACCAGAAGATAAAGGCACTGCTGAAAGACCGTGGCATTCATGAAAATATGCATAAATTTCCCCGAAGACATATTCGTCTTGAAGAGATTCACCAGCTCATCAACTTTGTCCAGGCCCGCCTTGACTGGCTCCACGTAACGTTCATCCACGATTCCGCGAGCTGCGTTAATGGTCTCTGTAATTTTGGCAGATAGTACTGAATAATAATACTGCTCCTTGTTCATGAGAAGTTTTCTCATGGTCAGGTCGAGAGACTGGATGGCATTGGTCCCTTCGTAAAGGGAGAGAATCTTGCAGTCCCGGGCGAACTGCTCCACGGGATAATCCTGGCAGAATCCGTAACCCCCGTGAACCTGAATCGCCTCGGCGGTGACCAGCCATGAAGTATCTGAGTTACCCGCCTTGAGCAGCGGCAGCAAAATCTCATACATTGCCTCAGCCTCTTTCTTCTCTTTACCTTCAAGATAACGTTCAATGTCCACATGATGAGCCAGGTAATAGGAAAGCATTCTCATTCCTTCAACATAACCTTTCATGTAAAGAAGCATACGCTTAACGTCGGGATGCTCGATGATGGGGACACTGGGGGCATCGGGATTCAGCATCTGGGTTACATGTACCCCCTGGAGCCTTGTCTTTGCATAGGTAACGGCGTGCATGTAGGCGCTGCTGGCGAGAGCCTGTGACTGAAGGCCGGTGATGATTCGCGCTTCATACATCATCTGAAACATGATTTTCATCCCCTGGCGCTCTTCCCCGAGAAGATAACCGACACATTCCCCGTTGTCCCCGAAATTCAGTGTACACGTGGCAGAGGCCTTGATGCCCATCTTATGTTCAACCCCGGAACAGACAACATCATTGCGCTTACCCATGGAACCGTCTTTGTTGACCAGGTACTTCGGTACCAGAAAAATTGAAATCCCCTTTGTCCCCTTCGGGTCGCCTTCGATACGGGCCAGGACCGGATGAATAATGTTTTCAACGGTATCATTCTCCCCGGCGGTAATGAATATTTTCTGTCCGGAAATGCGGTAGGTGCCGTCAGGCTGTTTCACCGCTTTTGTCTTCAGGGCACCCACATCAGAGCCGGCTTCCGGTTCCGTAAGGCACATGGAGCCCCCCCACTGGCCGGAGAGCATTTTTTCGAGATAGAGGCCCTTCTGTTCCTCTGTACCGTATTCCAGGACAAGGTGAGTGGCGCCGATGATTACCGCGGCATACATGTAGGCTGCGGTATTTCCCGCGTTGAAGTACTCATAACATGCAGTTGATACGGCACCGGGAAGTCCCATTCCCCCGTGGTCAGGATCGAGGGCAACATTGAGAAATCCCGCATCGATAAATGCCTTTACCGCCTCCTTTGTCGATTGCGGTACCCGAACCTCTTTGGAGTCAGGGTCATAATGAACACCTTCCTTATCGGACTCGGAATTTGAGGGCTGAAACATGTCGACGGCGATTGTTTCCGCCAGATTCAGGGTATCTTCGTAGATATCCCGGTCGTACTCAGCATACTGTGAAAACTTCTCATTGAGAGAGTCGACACCGAGCATTTCATAAAGCACAAAACGTACGTCCCGTGAATCCACCAGCTGATTTTTAGCCATGAGTTTACCTCCCAAAATTTTGTTGTGGCGACCCGGCGTTATATTTATGACCGGAGCATTTTTACTGTATTATTCCCCTGTGTATTTTTAAAATTTTTTCACATGGAATGTCAAACTGTTTTTGAATATAAAAATTTGGCGACTTGTCAGTTTGACCCGAAAAGTGATTTTAACAGAAGGGTTGCGGCGCCAATGCTTCTGCTTCTATATTTTTCCCCTTTCAGGTAGAGAGCATCCACAGTGATATTTTTTATTTCAGCCACCGGCACTTCCAGTATGTTTTGATCCAGAACCGTAAAGTCTGCAACTTTCCCGACTTCCAGGGATCCCCTTTCTTTTTCGTCAAAGGAGAGTGCCGCGGCATTTATAGTATGCATTTTCAGGGCATCCATGACTGAAACAGATTCCCGCTGATTGGGATGGTTACAGGCGCACCAGATACTGAAGATGGGATCAGGCATTGTACAGGAGGCGTCGGACCCCCCGGCCATTATGAGTCCAGCATCCAGCATGGACTTCAGGGGGATCAGTCCGTCACCGCGGCGTCCCAGAATTTTTTCTATGTATTCCATCGGTTCTTCCTTCCAGTGGAGGAAGGGGGGCTGCAGGGCAATATGAATATTCATCGCGGCGGCGCGGCGGATA
Organism: uncultured Spirochaetota bacterium; assembly: GCA_942491575.1. Classification (GTDB taxonomy): domain Bacteria; phylum Spirochaetota; class UBA4802; order UBA4802; family UBA5550; genus CAZHNW01. The sequence goes on along the minus strand of CALOBT010000031.1, from coordinate 1,433,318 downwards.
TCCGCCTCTTCCATAAGGTCAGCATGGATAATAATATGACGGTGGTCTTCCCTGGGAAAGTCCTGCAGGGCCGCTTCGAAGGCGGTGAGGGCCTGGTCAACAGCGGCGTCCCCGATGGCATGGAGTGATACCTGGATTCCCGCCCTGTTAGCTTCCTTTACAAATGAAGTGACAACTTCCTGTGAATAAAAAAGAACGCCCCTGTTTTCAGGATCATCCGAATAGGGTTCGCGAAGGGCTGCATCGACGGAACCGAAGCATCCGTCAAGGGCGCAGGCAAAACATCCCCCAACGCGGGTGAGTTTTCTGCGAAAGACTTTCTTCAGTTCCATGGTTTGAAAATAGACACGAAAATCCTGAACAAGTCCACGGGCGGCAAAACGCATCAGGTCAAAGTCGAGGTCAAGGGGAAAGCCGATACCCTCCGTGGTATGTATAAAAGAAATTCCCCTGCGGGCCATGTAATCTGAGGCCGCCGCCAGGTTCCGCAAAACCCTCACGGGAGAAACGGTTCCGATAATATAATCGGAGGCTTCATAAAAGGCGTTCTGAAACAGCCCCCCCGTCTCTTCCCGGTATCCTTCCGCCTCCCCCACACCGGGGGGAAATTTTTTCAGCATGGCGGTATTTGCCACCGCTGCATGACCGTCATATTTTACAAGAAATACGGGCTTTTCGGTAATACCGTCGAGTTCCTCCCGAGTGGGAAGACGCTTTTCCTTTACGGTGTTGGCGGAAATACCAAAACCGATTATAATTTTTTCATTCTTATTATTGTCGTTATATTTTTTAATTTTCGCGAAAAGTTCATCGAAGTCAGATACGCCCCTGCAGTCGAGACCGGCATTGAAAAATGCGAATCCCTCAAAATGAATATGAGTGTCGGCAAAGGCGGGAACAGCACATTTACCGCCGAGATTAACGCGCTCCCCTTTTTGATATTGGGGGGGAAGTTCATCGCCCCGGTACAAAATTTTTCCCCTGTCTTCCACAAGTGTGGTAAACACTGAACCTTCATTATCGCATGACACAAAATGTCCATTTTCAAATACTCTCATATCGCCGCCTTCCGGTACTCGTTTTCCGGGGAAGTCACATACCCCTTCCAAAACAATGTGCAGAACAACGGCTCTCTGTACAGTAAAATTTTTTGCTTATAAAAAGAAAATATTTCCAGGTAAAGTCGATTTACATTTATCAGAGTCGAATGTTTATTACCTGATAATAAAATATATTTTTAAGGGGAGAAATTATGATGATTGTTTTTTTAAAACATCATTTCAGCAGTCATCTATGTTACCTAATCCATTTCTTAAGTATTTTATCGTAGGTACCATTCTTTTTCATCTTTATCAGCTCTTTTTCAAATTGCAGTGACAGTGCTTTAATATCAGGGTGCCTTGACTTTTTTAAAAATGATATGGGATATCCTTTTGAAAAAAGAACGTAATTGTAATGGGTGATTTTATCCTGAAGTCCCTCATTTCTTATCATGTAGAGTCCAACCTGTTTATCTGCGATAACAAACTTGATACGTTTACGAGCCAGCTTTCTCATGTTTAACTGCGGGAAGGTAACTCCCTCCAGCTGTGCATGTAAATTTCTTTTTTCAGCATTATATTTTTTCTCTCCATCAAGATAGGGAAACGCCTTCCAAAAACGCTTATCATAGGAATACTGGTTTACGATACCTATCTTTCCGCCATCAATAATTATGTCCCGAAAAGTACCGGCGACATCTGATTTCTTATCATCCCGGTGGACGAAAAAAACAAATTCACTAATCCATGTATTTTCTTCAGGATAGTAAAGATATTTCATCCTTGGTTTTTTCCTGGAAGCAGAGAAATAACAGTCGAATCCTCCTTTCTTTATTGTCTTCCATGCCCTGGTCCAGGGTTGGTGTATAAATTTCACCTTCAGTCCCATTTTATTGAAAATATATCTGGCGATATCAACATTTACTCCTGCCAGTTTTCCGTTTTTACTGTTGTAGATCTGCCATGGAGGGTAATGGTGAGCACCACACACTACAGTTCTGTCATTGTCCTGACATTCAGCAATTCTAACATGGGAAAAACATAATGTTAGCAGGGAAAATAAAGATAAGTATGAAAATTTAATAATTTTTTTTCTCAAGTTGCTTATACCGGCCATTTACCTGAAGCTCTTTAATTAGTAATCATTAAGGAAATTCAAATGCAATTATATCACTAATCTAATTAAAAAAATATATAATTTTTATATTTTAATCAAAATGTTTTCTGCACAGCCTGCTTTTATCGACTTCCCCCTTTTCTGCAATAAATACAACCATTAACATGCAGATGAAGCTTTCCATTCTTTTTCTTCCACATCCTTCCGATTAAATATCCCTCTGGCGGTAAAATCCTGTTGCAGACAGGGCAGGTCTTTTGGGACAAGGCCTTCTCGCCATGGCACTGATGACAACCCATTATATGAATTATGCTGTCATCCCTTCCCTTGAATTCTTTCGACTTTAACTTCTCTCCTTTAAGCAGCATTGTTCCGCAAAGAACACATGGAACAGAACTCCTTTCGGAAACCTCTATTTCTTCCTCGACCGTTTCATCTTCCTTTTTGCCATGAAAAGTCCTGAGTATATACATCATAATTAATATGCAGACCATGCAAAAAAGTACTATATAAGATTCTAATGATAGCAGCATTTGTGATCACCATTTTTGATGCGGCTCTAGAAATCCTCATCAACCTGAAAGCTGAGTAATTCATTGGTAGCCGGGTGTTTAAACTCAATCCTTTGGGCATGGAGATAGAGTCGAGTATCTGAAATACCATAGAGATTATCTCCCCGTATGGGCATGTTTAATCCATCGGGATGTGCGGCATGTACCCTGAGCTGATGGGTTCGGCCGTTAATGGGGATAAAGAGAACCTTGCTGCAGCTTTTCTGGTCAAGATATGAATATTGAAGGAACTTCCATTTTGTTATTGCAGTTTTACCATACTCGCGACAAACGATTTGTCTGGGTCGGTCATTATAATCTCCTCGCAAAGGCAAATCAATTGTTCCTTCCTTTTCACTGACCATGCCATCAAGCAGTGCAATATAATTTTTTTTAATCGTGCCATTGATAAATTGACTCTGTATTTTTTTATAGGAATAATCGGTTTTTGCAATCACCATTATACCAGAAGTAGACATGTCCAGTCTGTGTACTATCAGGGGGCCATTAAAATCCGGATATTTTTCTTTGATTCGTTTATATACCGAATCATCAGTAATCTTTCCAGGAGCAGATAAGAGATTCGAAGGCTTGTTTATAACCATAATGGCATCATCTTCAAAAACAACTTCAATATTCAACTTTTTAGTGGAGACCTTAAGTAATGGATCCGCATCAAGTTTTATTCCCTTTAACATGTGCCTTAAAATGGGTTGACATTTTCCTTTGCAGGGAGGGTAAAAAAAGCCATGTTTTCTGATTTCTGACCGGGGAGACTGTCCCCACCAGAATTCTGCCAGAGCCAGTGGTTTGAGGTTATTTTTAAATGCATACTGCAGAAGTTTTGGTGCAGCACAATCCCCAGCTGCGGCAGGTGGAAACTTTTGAGGAGTGTCTGCGAAAATTTCACGCACTCCCTGGATTTCCCCCGCCTGGTTTAAAAAATTATATTTGTCGAATATTTGATTTTGAAGCGCGGTTGACTTCTCTTTTCGCAAACTCTTAAGGGCTCCGATCTCACGGGTATAGGCTCTGAGACTGTTTTGCATTAATTCTATACGTTGCGACCATGATTTTTTCATAACCCTATAATCATATTTTTCCCTGCGGCTCTGATTTTCCAGTTCATGTTCAAGTGCCCTGTACTGCTGCTCATCAAGGATAGTCCGTTTTTCTTCCCTTATTATTTTTCGTTTTTTTCTGGCCTCTTTTAATTCTTTTTTCAACCTGCCTGTTTCAAGGGTATAACTTTTTAGTTCCGACTCTAATGTTTTGGTTAGTTCTACATACTCAATGGAGTTTTCAATATGCCTTATCCTGCCATTCAAATCATCTATTTCTTTTTCACCTTCCCTGAAGAAATCACCTTCCATGAGAATGTCCGCAACAGGGGGGACAAAACCGGGCCATAGATTTTTCCCCGCAAGAACTCCGGAAAAGGCTGAAAGATATCCAATTTGACCATTTGAATCTTCAACAACCAGGACACCGAACATCTTGCCAAGATTAGGCTCCGCCATGAGGTTCTCAATATCAAAATCATATTCCCAGGCAGTTTGATTTTCAATAAATTGCTGAAGTTCATCTGCAGCCAGAACACACAGTGGATGGGGACGATAACTGTAAGGATAAGGAAATGATTGTGGAATTTCAAATGAGTCAATTGGAGCTTTGAATAAAGTGAATTTTAATTTATCTGTTTTATTTGAATTCATTAGTTTTAATTTAATTATACAAAAAACTCCAGGATTAAAAACAATTCATGAGACAAAACGATTATTAGTGAAACCTGCATTATAAATGCAAGAACATTGGACTATTGACAGATTTTTACAGGCAAGCAGGATTTTTTTAATTTCGGAATATTGACCGCTTAATTTATCAATATCTCCTGGGCCAAATAATCCAGAAACCGATTAATACCTTAAAAGCCGCCTAAAGAAACTGAGAGCATTCCCCTGTGCGTTTTTATATTTGTATATCTGCTCCCCCCTCACCTGTTAAAAACAACTTGCTGTACATCTTTTCACAAGCTAAAATAATCCTATTCAGGATTTACCTATGAAAAAAATTATCATAGCAACCTCAGTCAAGAATAAATCACATTCGATTCCTTATGCAATTTTCATTAAGAAAAAATTCAATGACAAATTATACAGATACCATTATACGACAACCAAAAAACCTTTGCAAGAATTACTGCAACAAATCCGGAGAGAGTCTTTAATATTCTTCCAGCTACCTATCTTGCACGAGTTGTCCAGGAGATCAAAAAAAGACAATCCGGTATTGCCATAGCCTCTTCATCCTGGACTCGGGCAGAACATCTCTCGCTTTTTTCAGACTCAATGCTTGATGGTATTACTATTTTTCAACCCAAAGGCAGGGTTATAAAAAAATACAGATCCATTATCGAAGAATTCGAAAGCAAATACAAAATGGAATCCTCCTTCGGAACAATTTTTACCTTCACCGTTATGGACATCATTAATAAAGGAATCCGCAATACAGGATTAGTACCGAAAAAATTAAAACATACCTGGAAAAACCAAGAATTTACGACTACGGTGACGGAAAAGTTTACATGAACGAATTCGGAGACGGTGTTACGCGCCATTATTAAATTCATGAAATAAGAAACAATCATATTTTCTTAATGGAAAAAATACGAATTAATGAATTCCCGTGCCATAAAATAAAATAACAAATAAAGTATTATGAATGTTTTACCATCAAAACAGGAAAAGATCCATAATACCAGAAAACTTCAGCCTGTCCTTCCCCTTTAAAAATCAAGTTGACTCTACTATAGATAAATAGTATTGTAAATTTTTGCAATATTCTATTGAGGTAAAATTTTTTGAGTACATTTAGAGTTTATGAAGGGATGATTCCCGCCTGTGGTGTTTTCTGCGGAGGATGTCCCAACTATATACGAGAAAGGAATACCTGCCCCGGAGCATCAATCAGACAGCGTTGTCTGAAATGTACCAGTTATCATCTCTGCTGCGTAGAGAAGGGAATTCGCCACTGTTTTCAATGTCCGGATTATCCCTGTAAAAGATTCAAGGCCTTCAGGAAACGATGGTTGAAGTATGGACAGGATTTTCTGGAAAACCAGCAGTTACTTAAGGAATTAGGCAATGAGGGTTTTCTGAGATACTGGAACAACATGGAGGGTGATGAAATTCCCAAAAAATAATATTATTTATCCATTATAACCTGATCTCTGCCGGGCTTTTCAGCTTTACAGAGTCAAATTTGTTTAATAGTTATTAAAATTTCAAATTATTTAAAAAAGAAAAATTTTGTTGAATCTATATGCAATTACTGCTTTAAAAGTTAAATAAATCCAATTTTGCTTCACTGCTGTCCCATAGATTTTAAAATCCAAAAGTCATCTGCAAGTTTGTACTCATATTTTTCCTGGTTTCGGGAGGAGCTTTCTCCCTTAGCAAGTCAAATAAGTCGTAGCTATGCAGAATATTATCCCTTAATATCCTGAACGTTTTTAGCAAAGTAAATGAACTTTTTGATTTAAATCGTATATATTCAGTCAGCAGATATGCAATCATTGCAGTCCAGATTTGTATTTTAACAGCATTCTCAGAAGTGCCTATAAAAGTCTTAATCTTCAAATTTTGTTTTATCCATTTAAAGAATAGTTCAATGTCCCAGCGAGATTTGTAAATATCCGCAATCGTCTTTGCCGACAGGTTGAAATTGTTTGTCATAAACTCGTAGGTTCTATTAGTTTCTATATCCCTATATCTAACGATTCTCAAATATTCTGGGTATTCTATCTTCTTGTAACTGCTAAATTTTACTTTCCAGTCTGCTCGAATATTTTTATGGGTTTTTTCCATTCTCTCTATTATTCGGTATTGAGTGTTGGATTTTGTTCTGGTAACAAAAAAAGCCCTGTTTTTATTGATCTTTTGAAGAAAATTGAAATCTATGTACCCTTTATCCATTACAATAATAGCATTTTTAACAATTGGCATCTGGCGGGCAGCCTGAATGTCATGCTCCCCTGCTACGGTGCTTATCATAAATTCTGGAAGCTGCTCTCTGGGGTTCAACATGACATGTAACTTGATACCGCCTTTGGTTGTCCTAAATTTTGCCCAGTCGAATAAAGACAAACAAAGACCTATTGTCGTTGAGTCAAGTACTCGAACCGGTAGTTTAAATTTAAACCGTTTGTCAGCCAACAATCCTCTTTCATTTTGAAGTCTGCCGAGAAGCATATAAAATGTTTTCTCGAATATTTCCTGTGGCCTTTTCCCAAGCGCATACGACAAATTGTTTCTTGAAATCGACTGTAATCCCAGGTGATACCAGAGATTCTTTTTACTTGATAATGAATCAATAATATCGCGGATACTTTCCTTGGCTGACATGTGAGTAAAAATCATAATGCTCATCAGGTTTTTCGTGCTAAATTTTCTGATGCCTTTATCTCCATTGTGTGCTAAAACGACTTTTTCAAAATCATATCCAGAAATAAATGATTGCATTTGTGACAGTATTGTTTTAGTTGTAAACATGCTATTAGTCTCCTTAACTGCTGATTTGTTGAGTGTTTGTCGACATCAACTATAAATATCGGCAGGGAGATTAATAGCATTTTTTATCTATCCCTATATTTTATGGGACAGTAGTGATTTTGCTTACTTATTTACCTGGAGGCTGCTTCATGAAAACTGAAACCAAACGAATTCTTACGGCCCTATTTATTCTTTCATTTATTATCTTATTCAATCTAAACTGCTCCAATGAGAATGAATCTACCGTAAATATCAAACTCGGCATGGTATCCGGAAATACTGCTTCCAGAGCCACGACTCCACCTACGACGATCAGCTCTGTCTCGGTGAGGGTCACAGGGAGCGACATGGATGATATGAACATGAATTATGCCCCAGCGGATATAATTTCATTTAACGTACCTGCAGGCCCGGCCCGTGAATTTACTGTAACCGCGCAGGTTGCACCTGGGGATCCCAGCGCCGCTCTCTCATTTATCGGGAGCACCACTGCTGACCTTGATGCAGGGGCAACAGTTACTTTATCCATTACAATGGGACTGTATGAAACAAAACTTCTTATACCTGATCAGTTAAACTATCGAATAATACAAATTGATGATTTAACAGGTACAGGATGGGTTGCCAAAACAGGCAACGACATAGGCCATACCTCTCCATCCGTAATTCCCAGTGATGTTGATTTTGATGCTCTGGGCAGAATATATATTGCGAACCATGGTTATTCTACAGGAGAAGACGTTGTAATTCGAATAAATAATATAAATGACACCGCCGGCATTCAAATTCAATCATACAGCGGCAATGCCATTAAGGCTGTTGCGGTAGACCGTATTAATCATATGGTATATTTTGCCCACGATAGTCAGGTTTTCAGAACAGACTATGATGGCAATAATATCAAAAATGATTTTAACATGACGGGCATCTTAAGTATCAATGGCCTTGCCGTTGACGAAGAGGGTTATCTTTACATTGCCCATGGCACAGCAGGAGCAGCCCCCACAGTCAGTAAATATAATCCCAATTCTGGAAACGGGGGCATTACCGCAACATATACTACAGGCCTTCAATATCCTAATGATGTTATAGTAAAAAATGAGTATGTCTACATTCTTGATTATGACAATTCATTTCCTTATGATTCAAGCAGGATAGTTCAGCTAAATAAAGATCTTCAATATGTTACTCAATTAGCAGATAACGGGAGTGGCAGTACAGGCGATTTCCTTGGGCCCCAGCGATTTGCTGCAATACTGAACCGACGTTTTTATATATGTGATGATGACGGGAACGATTACAATCAGGCGAATGAAAGAATTCTCGCCTTCGATGATATGCTCGGCTCCAACTGGGAATTTTTTGTTCCGTCAGCTATTGGTGAAGCTGATTTTAACTTTTTTGAACAATACTAAAAGTTAGCGTTTCAACAGGCACTCCATGCATTCAATTTTGCAGGAGTGCCTTAATAAATAATTCTGTTGTTTTTTTAATATTATTTTTCTGCCGCCTTTCTTTAATTGCATGCATACTTTTCAGGCGCATCTCCTGCAGCAGAGAAAGGTCCCCTGCCAGCATTTTCATTCGGTCAATAAACTCTTTTTTATTCGTACAGATAAATCCATTGATGCCGTCGTCGATAATTTCCGGCATCTGTCCAACCGGTGTTGTTATAACCACATTTCCGCGATTCATGGCATCCATTGATGCTATGGGCCCCCCTTCCTGGAATGATGTACAAATGTAGACTTCATGTCGGTCAAGAAAATCGATATATTCATTTTCCGGAAGCGGATTATTGCTCCCCAGTTTCATGTCAAAGCGGGTATTTTTTATTTTACCGCACTCTTCCATGATTTGTTCCATGAGGCTTAAATTTTTTCGCGGGAAAAAACCGCATACAGCAGAATAATGACATTTGGTTGTTACGATAGCATCAGGTTCACGACAGGGGATCGTACTCTTTGTGGGTATCAGTTCAGCATTTATCAAATTATCGTTTAAGATGCTCAGCATTTCAGATGAAGCGGTTACTACTGCCCTGGCCTTTTTTAACAATTCGAGAGTTTCAAAAAAAGGTTGCCGCTTTTTCCAGTTCATTTCCTGCGGAAAGATCTCAAAGGGATCATGAATAGAAATAATACTCCTGCGTAAATCATAATTGAAATCAAAATATATAGTTGAGAGGCCGAACCAGACATAATCATAATTATCAAAAGATTCAATTGAATCATCAGCTTTTATATTTCGATATGTCACCTCAACTCCTGGAATGTCCGCGAGCCATAGCCTTCCAACATTGTGAATAGCCCAGTTTTCCTTGTTATGCAGGTATAATATTTTCATTAAAGTTTTGACTGCATTAAATATTTTGATGAAATATTTAAATAATTTTGCCTATAAATAAATTTTCGTGCCACATACTGTATGAACAGTCAATGGATTCGGTTAAATTCCGGTATTTTTGGTATTCCTCTACCCCATTACAGATGAGAATATTATTCTTTTGAATCATACTATGTATTGCTGTTGTCAAAGATGCGATATTGTCATGTTCATTAAGATCTGTAAAAATATAACATTTATTTAAATTCACTTTTTTGTTATCAAAAAATTTTAAATATACCTCACAATTGTACTGTTCCAGCCTGTTGTATAATGCAGCTTCTCGTTCTGAAGGTAAATTCATGGAATAGATAAATTTTTTTGATTTGTTTTTTTGCAATGCCAGACTGAAACACAAAGCCAGCGATTCAAGGAAAGCACCTAGAACCACTAAATGGGCATTACTATTGAAGGCCATATTAAAAAAAAGACTGGCCCATCGAAGTTCATTGAAGTCATCTTTAATGAGAGGATATACTTCCTGAAATTCCGGTTGTATTGTTATAAAATCTCGCAACATATCTGCAACTGATTAAGTATTAAATTATTTTCCGACTGAATTGAATTTTTCATCCCTACTCGGAGAGAGTTTCCGTAATTTAGTGAGACTTCAGATTTCTGTCAATTATTAAATAAACAATATTATATTTCAGAAAAGCAGGGATTCTCAAAAAATTTTCCTGCCAGTTTTCAATTCCGTAATGAATACACCGAATAATTCGGCAGTTTATCATTAAACCTCCCGGGTGTAAAAATATTGACAATAACTTTTTGAGATGTAAGAGTTTTTTAGATTTCAACATTTAAGTGGCAGAACTTTTTTAACAGAAAAAATATCATAGAAAAAAAAGTTAAACAGTTAAGAAAACCGGTTAAGCCGGGTTATTAAAAGAAATTATACAGGCAAGGTGAAAGCTGTCATAGATAAGCAATATACCTTAAGTGAGGCGCTGGAGGCTCTCATGCACTAGAATAAAGGACATGCAAGCAGCGAAGTTGTTATAACGATATAATCCTCTCGCATCCCTCCCTCTGGAGTCACTTCTTCAAAATAAAGAGGAGGGATTATGGCTTTGCGTACGGTATTAACTGATTAAAATCATTAAGGCATGACGTCTATCATAGCATGGGTTGTCCCAACTGGAATAGTTGTAATTACAGTATCTGTTGAAGCATCTATTACAGAAACAGTGTCAGCGTCTACATCTGTAGCATCATATATTGCAATAGAACCCCATGTGGCTACATAAATTTTTTTATCATTTTATGCCATTATACCACCCTGAGACATGCTTTATAGATACTGCAAAATTATAAAATACTATACGTCAAAATCAGTTACTCAAATATTTTCTATGATAATCAAATTCTGAAATGAATGCAATAATTTATTTACAAAATTTCTGCTGACATGATACATCATACTATCGCAAGCTGCGTGTGCCTTCATTCCACACTCCTGCCTCATTAAACCGCACATGCAGTTCTCCAGCACAATGCTTGCCGACAATATTCTTTTTACGAACCCTGTCATGTCATGAGAGACTTGACTTTCACCAGCAGACAAAAGTCAACTTAAGAACGGACTATTTAACATTCTGTTGGCATGAATGTTCTGAGGCTAAACAATGTTAAAATATAGATTAGAAATACCGGTGATACAAGGGATTATCAATCTCCATCCAGGACACGCAGAGCTGCCTGAAGTTTCTCCAGGTAATATTAGTTGACTTTAACAAAAGGATTAACTATTATAATCTGCAATTAACTGCTTTGGAATAATACGGATCACATATGAAAAAAAGGGGAGCAAAAACAACCAGCTGGTTTCTGCTGCTGGTTCTAACAGCACAATTACTGGCGATAATCTTTTGCTGCTCATGCATAGAGAGACCAGTCAGAAAGAAAAGTCCTCTGGCAAAAAATGGAGTCCTTGATCTCTCATCCTGGAGCCTTGAAAGGGACGGCCCCCTCAATCTTGCAGGGGAATGGGAATTCTACTGGAATCAATTTCTTCTTGCTGAGAATTTTCAAAAAAAACAGATTATTGGAAAAAGAACTCTGCAGCAGGTTCCAAGCAAATGGGGACGCTACCAAATAAAAAATCATCCTCTATCAAATTACGGATACGCCACATACAGGCTAACCATCAGACTGCCGAAAAAATTTTCAGCACAATCCGGCAAATCTAAAAAACTCAACAATCCGTCTCTTGCTCTGAAAATACCTATAATCAATACTGCTTCACTTTTATTTGTTAACAGTAAACAGATCTTCTCCGGCGGCAGACCCGGTACCTCACAAAAAGAATCTTTCCCGAAATACAATCCGTCAGTAGTAAGCTTTACGCCTGCTGACAATACTGTTGAAATATTGCTTCATGTATCCAACTACCATTACCATACAGGAGGAATATGGAAGGCAATTACTTTTGGACTGGAAAATGACATCAGGAGAAACAGAGAAAGAACCGTAGCCTTTACCCTGTTTCTATTTGGCAGCATATTTATAATGGGGCTGTACCACCTGGGGCTTTTTGCCGCACGAAAAAGGGAAAAATCTTCTCTCTACTTTGCAGGATTCTGTCTGACCATTGCCATTTTCACTGTTGTTATGGGAGAGCGGTACTTTATTGAAATACTCCCCGGCTCAAGCTGGCAGCTGGTCAATAAACTACAGTTTATTTCCCACTACCTTTCACTTCCCTTTCTAATAACTTTCATTCATTCACTCTTTCCCCGGGAATTTTTCAGGTGGCTGATCCGTTTCTACCAGGGAGCTGGTATTTTATTTGCAGCATTAGTACTGTTTTCGCCGGCTACAATATATTCTCCCACACTTACTGCCTATCATGTTATTGCCATCACAGGCCTTCTCTACATTATATCTGTCCTGCTCCTTGCCTGCTTCAGAAAAAGAGAAGGAGCCCATATCTTTCTCATTGGCTTCATTATTCTTTTTCTTTCGGCAATACATGATATCCTTGCCAGCCTAGGAATCATTATCTACACTCATCTCGACCTGGTCCCTTCGGGACTTTTTATTTTTATTTTCTCACAGGCCTATCTTCTTTCTAAAAAATTTTCCAGTTCATTTTCCGCAGTGGAAAAACTCTCAGAGGAACTTAGCGAAAAAAACATTCAGCTTGATGATGACATCTCAGAAAAAATAAAAATTGAAAAAGAACTTATCAGTACAAAAAACTTTCTGGATAATATATTTAATTCTTTAAAATCAATTCTCGTAACCGTAGACTGTGAGGGTGACATTACCCAGTGGAATAATGCTGCTGAAGTCTTTACCGGAATATCCAGGGAGAAGGCCCTGAACCACAAACTCTGGAAAATAATACCTGTCACAGAAAAAATAAAGGAAACCCTTAATAATGCCGACCGGAGTCGCGAACCGTTAACCGAACTCCTGAACACCAGTGACCGGAATGATCCCCGGTTCCTGTCAGTCACAATAAATCCTCTCATCTTTAATGGAATTGAAGGAAGTGTTGTTCGCATCGATGACATTACAGAACTGGAAAAAAAGGATGCCCAGCTCAAACAGGCCCAGAAAATGGAAACAGTTGGAACACTTGCGGGAGGGATTGCCCATGATTTCAATAATATCCTCAGTGGAATAACCGGCGCATCATCTGTCATGAAACAGATCATAAAAAAGGATCCCCTGGAGATAGAGAAAATTACAGAAATGCTTGAACTCATGGACATGGCCAGTGAGAGAGCCACAGATCTTGTTCAGCAGCTACTTACCCTTTCCCGGAAACATGAAGTAAATTTTTCAGATATAGACATCAATGAGGCAGTAAAACATGTCCTGAAAATATGCCAGAATACCTTCGATAAATCCATTAAACTGCAGGCAGAGTATTATCCCGAAAAGGCCTTCACCAGGGCGGATCAAACACTCATCGAACAGGTTATCTTAAACCTCTGCGTAAACGCATCTCATGCAATGACTTTCATGAAAAATGCGGGAGAGCCCTATGGCGGAATTCTCACCATTTCCGTTGAAAAATCATATGCTGACAAACTCTTCAGAGAATCCCATCCTGAGGCAGAGGACAAATATTACTGGGTAATCTCGCATCGCGATACCGGCACAGGCATTGAACCAGGAATACTGGCCAGAATTTTTGACCCATTTTTTACTACTAAAAAAACTAAAAAAGGTTCCGGCCTCGGGCTTGCTATGGTCTATAGCATTATCAGGCAGCATGGAGGCTTTATTGATGTGTACTCAGAACCTGGGACAGGATCGATTTTCAATGTCTATATGCCGAAAATAGAAAATAAATCAGAAGAAGACATCATATCGTTTAAATCTCCTGAAGAAGAGATAGAGCGCGGTTCTGGTCTGATACTGGTTATTGATGATGATGAAATAACCCTGAAGGCTGCAACAAGCATTCTTATTGAATGCGGGTACAATGTCATCTCAGCCGCTGATGGAGCAGAAGGTCTTTGTCTTTATCAGGAAAAACATGACATTATTAAAGCGGTACTGCTGGATATGGTAATGCCCGTTATGTCCGGAAGAGAAACATTTATCGAAATGCAAAAAATAAATCCTGCCATAAAGGTTCTCCTTTCCTCGGGATTCAGAGATGATCAACGGATAAAGGAAGTAATGGAAATGGGCGTCAGCGGATTTATTAAGAAGCCTTACTCGTTAAGCGGACTCTCGAAAAATATCGCAGATATACTGAGATAGATATTTTTTCCAGCAACGGTTTCCTCTTTTCTTCTTTGCAATTCGAAATAACATAATCTCCTTACGACCTCTTCTTTGCCTTCTTCTTTGCAGTTTTCTTTTTTTTGAGATCCAGTTCCCTGTGAAGTGTTTCTTCCACTTCCCGGTGGATCTGTTCTTTTAGATCATCGGCAATATCATCAACCACCTTGTGTTCGATCTCATCTTCCATCTCCTGAATCACAGCCTTTGAGAAATCTTCTCGAAGCTTCTCCATATAATCCTGCCGGTAAAACAGTCTTCTGATATCTGAGAGCATAACATAAAGAAGAGGTGTTCCGATAAGGGTAATTACTGTACCAAACACCAGGCCCCATGAAAGAGAAAGCGCCATCGGTTTCAGGAAGGGATCAAATCCACCGATCCCATAGGCTGTAGGCAGGAGCCCCAGCACCGTAGTGATGGTGGTGAGAAAAATCGGCCGCAGCCGCAACGCCCCTGCCTCGACACAGGCATCGATGGGTGAGAGGCCTGCCACACGCTTTTTTTTGATAAAATCAACCAGCACGATGGAATCGTTTACCACCACCCCGGTGAGTCCCACCACTCCCATGAGCGCCAGAAATGAAATGGGGAGTCCGTGAAAAAAGAATGTCCAGATGACACCCACCAGTGTGGTTGGAATAACCATGATAATGATAAAGGGGTGTACCAGGGACCGGAAAATTGCCACAAGTATAATGTAGATTGCCACAAAGGCGATAAAAAATGAACGCATAAGATCTTCCACGGATTCCTGTGTATCCTTGAATTCACCTTCATAACTGACATTATACCCGGGATAGCGCTTCTCAATATCGCGAAAGGCCTTCATGAGCATTCGGTTCACAGCAACAGAGGTAACGTCTTTGGCATGCTCATCAATATCCGCCGTAACGTTCACTACGCGACGCCAGTCCTTTCGCTGGATATGGCTGAGCCCCTTTGTTTCCTCAAAGCGGGCAATACGTGAAAGCGGAATCAGATTGCCCAGCTTATTGGCGATTAAAATTTTCTTGAGGCTCTCGGCATTATTGCGTAATTTTTCCGGGAAACGGACCCGCACATCGATTGTCTCATCGGTCTTTTTTATTGTCGTAGCTATACTTCCTGCATAGCATGAACGCACCGTAGAAGCAACATCGAAGACGGTAATCCCCGCAATAGCTGCAGTCCGTTCTTTTACGATGACACGCACTTCGTCTTTCTTATCTTCAAAATCATCCTTGATATCCTTGAGTCCAATAATCGTATTGAGATACTTTTTATATTCACTGGATATTTTATTTAAGGTTACGAAATCATCACCCTTAATGGTAACCTGAACGGGTTTCCCCACGGGAGGTCCTGTATTGATGAGAGAAAATTCAAGCTTGGTAAATTCTTTCAAAATAGAAGCACAATTTTTCCGCACGTCATCCACTATCATATCGGCCTTACGTTCCCGCCGTTGTTCCGGGGTCATGTAGATCATTATGACTCCGTAATTCGAACCCCGTTTGGTATTGGGATCATTTGGCTCCTCCTGGACTATACCGGCACTGGAGGTAAAAATATCAAGTTCACTATCCGGCAATTTGGAGATTTCCTTCTCTACAAGACTGAGCTTTCTGCTCATATCCTCCAGTGTGGTTCCGGATGCTGCTTCGGCTTTTACTACAGCGATTTCGATCCCCCCCTGTGGAAAGAGGATAAACTTGAGATTCACCACGGCAAAAAGGATGCTGCCAAAAAAGAAAATAGTTATCATTAGAAAGGCAATGTAACGATGCCGGAGCACAGTTCCTATAATTCTTTTATACCGGCCTCTAAAAAAACTAATCCACCCGCCTTCCTTTTCCAGGGAACCTCCATGACTCCTTTTCTTGCGTTCTATATCCTTGATGTGAGAAGGCAGGATAAACATACACTCGAACCAGGATGCCGTAATAGAGACCATTACAACGGCGGGCAATACCCACATGAATTTCCCCATGATTCCCTTCATGAAAATAAGTGGCGAAAAGGCGACAATTGTAGTAATGATAGTGCCCATCACCGGGGTAATGACCTCGGCCGTTCCGTTGATTACCGCATCCCGCACGGGACTTCCCTCTTCAAGATGGCGGTAGATATTTTCAGCTACAACAATGGCATCGTCCACCAGCATACCCAGTACCATGATAAGACCAAACATGGACATGAGATTAATACTGAGTCCATATGCCCCCATCCAGATGAAGGTGCCGAAAAATGCTACTGGAATACCCAGGGCAGTTACAATGGAAATACGCCAGCCGAGTGTAATAAAGAGAGATAGAAAAACCAGGGTAAATCCGACAATGCCGTTGTTGACTAAAACATTAAGGCGGCGCTTAACGTAGTATGACAGGTCCCGATAGATGGAGATTTCAAATTTTTGAGGCAAGGTCTCCTGAAATTTTTCAACCTCCTCATTGACCTGATCTACCAGGTTGATGATGTCGGCTGACTCCTTTTTTACAATGGTGAGACTGATGGATTTCTTTCCACGGGTCTTATTAATGATGTCTTCCTCTTCGAAGGAGTCGCTGACCCGTGCCACATCCCCAATGGTGACCCAGTTACCCATATCATTGGCCCGGATAAGGACATTTCTGATCTCCTGTGCATTCTGCACTTCCCCCACTGTACGGATAAGGACTTCTCCCCTGCGGCCCTTGATGACACCGCCGGGAAAATCAAGGCTCTTTTGCGACAGGGCCATGATGACCTCATTGATTGCCACGTGATACCTGTTCAACAGATGAGGCTGCACCTCCACAATCATTTCCCGGTCACGGTAGCCCTTTTTGTCAATTTTAGCCACACCGTCCAGCTCAAGGATATTTTCCTCCAGCATTTTTGCATAACGGCGCAGTTCGAATTCATCAGCATCGTTTTTGATACCACCCTTGTTTCTAAGGGATACTTCAAGTATTGGCTCCTGTTTGGTGTTTAACTCTTTTACATAGGGGTCCTCGGCGTCTTTGGGCATATCATCAATACGGTCAATGGCATTCTTAATATCATTGATATTCTTATCTTTGTTTTTGAGATCCGGATCGAGCTGAATAGCGATAACTGACCTAGACTCAATGGAAGAACAGAAGAGCTGTTTGATTCCATCCACCTCGCGAAGTTCATCCTCCATCGGTTTGGTAATATGCTTTTCCACATCCGATGCGGTGGCACCGGGATATATTGTTGTAACAAGAACCCATTCAAAATCGACATTGGGGAAGGCTTCTCTTTTTGCTGAAAAAAGAAAAGTAAGGCCTGCAATGATGAGCCCAACAGTAAATAGATTTACCAGTAAGGATCGGTCAGCGAAGTACGCAACAAGACGTTTCATAGATCCATTCAATCCCCTTTAATTTATTCTGGAAGCATATTAAATAATTTACGTTTTGATTAAGATTCGCAGGCATCCCCAACACCATCCTGCTCAGCATCTTCCTGATTTCCATTAAGGTAGTAAGGGCACTTATCCTGTCCTTTTAAAATCCCATCATTATCCATATCAGAATCACAGACATTTCCTGTTACATCACTATCCGTATCGATCTGATCGGTATTTAAGATATTAACACAGTTATCGTTACTGTCTTCTATTTCATCTGAGTTTAAATCGCTGTATTTACCGTACCCACCTCAACTGCCACCCGAAAATATGAGGAATAAAGCCGTTAAACCTTAAATTAAAATTAACATAATTTTAGAAGAAAAAATACTTATTTTCATGATAATATTCCTCTTAAATCTGGATTTTAAGCAGTTAGAGCATTTCATGCAAAGATACGAAAATCAATTATTTATAGGGTATAATTCGGATGGTTTAGAAATCAAGCTTCTTTCGCAGCATAACAGCTGATAAATTCTTTCAAATTTTGGAAGTTAAAAGTAATTATATTTTAAAAATGAATGAAATGATTGATCTAAAGTATAATGGAGAACATATTAGAAGAATAGTGCGGATATTACAAAAATTGATCCCTATGGTAATACCGTCAATCAAATATGGTAAGCATAGAATTTATTCATGACACCTCTGACTGTTGTTTTTTTAATAATTTCATGCATACCTTTTTATATTAACCGGAAATTTTGACATAAAGGATTTCCCGGCACCCTCAACAAGTTCACGAGTCAGAATAAATCTTTTTGAAAACGATTTTATGTGGCAAAATACCTGCCCTCAGCCAATCAAATTAGTTCCGCATTCTGCAGCTACTCTGAGTTCTTTAGAGCAATATTTTTATGCATCTTCCATATACAGAGACCTGTACCGAATAAAATATTTAACTCCAGACCACACTGTAAATGCAGCAGTAGACCAGAGGGTTATATCCCACAGGTAGTAAACATTCAGATGATCATGAGTAAGCCCGCCAATCCTTACCCATGCTGCGCCTGCAACGCCCACAACGAAGACCTGAATAACTGATTTGATTTTTCCGAGTCTGTCAGCAGCTATAACTGTCCCTTTTTCCATAGCGAGAGTCCTTAGCCCGGTTACCATGAATTCCCGGCAAATAATAATTATTGCAACCAGGGCAGGAATCATACCGGCCTTCACCATCAAAATGTATGTAATAGAAAGATAAATCTTATCTGCAAGAGGGTCCATCAGAGTACCGAAATCAGTAACCATGTTATACCGTCTGGCAATCCAGCCGTCAATCAAATCCGATAAACCGGCAACAAATGCGATAATATATGCAATAAAATGAAACCAGTACACTACCGTATCTGTTGAAGTTTCGTTAATATTCCCGATACTCGCCAGGATTATAGCAACAAACATTACAATTATTCTACTGACTGAAATTTTATTTGGAAGATTCAATTATTTTTATCCTTTTTTTAGATATTGATTTCTATTATGCTACGATTAGTCTCATATTCCGGAAAAAGTCTTGCAAAGCCTCCATCTTTCAACACTTCAATATGATGTTTTAGCATTATTCTATCCTGAACTGCCAGAAGACTTTTCAAAGTTTCTGCGACTTTATCCTTTTTCTTAAAATAAATTCCCTCATCAACTATCTCATTATGAGAAAAACTTCGATCGAGCATTTCTCTGATAAATTCTTCTCTTTCAAAAAATTTATTTATACAGATATCCCAGTGCTCTTCAATATTTTCAGTAAAGATTCCATCATGACAGGTTATTAGACTTACATTTGAATGTTTCATTGTCACCGAATGTTTTATAATTTTTAACTTCTGGAAATTTCAAAAAATGCTGAACAATATTTCTAAACTGTTCTGAAACTTCATATGGACCACAGGTATTTTCTATAAAATGATCCTGACTGGTGAGATAATTAATTTCACCTTCAGGAATCCAAAGTTCGGTTTTTTCATGATTATCTGCAATCGGCGCACAGAGGGAATGGTCAAGATGATAGTGGGACAGAAGTGCAATATCAGGATTGTATTGATCTGTATCCTCGTTCCCCAGATTCAGATCAATTACTATAGACGGTGATGACTTAATGAATATAGATGAACTTGTACTTGCAAAGGGAGTTTCATCGGGCTGAACATAATCTATGAAACTGCTGATTTGGTTAATTTTCATTTCTCTATTATTTTACAGACGATAATATGGTAAATACAGATATTTATCATTAATTATGTTACGCAAATGAGGTCAAGAAAAAAGCCCCTTATCAATTTAAAGGGGCATAAATTTTAAAATTTCCGTGCCGCCAAAATCAAAACTCCGATATAGCGGCACAGAAGGTCCTGTTTCAAGCAGTACCTTCTGTGTGATAAACAATAAACATATCATTCAAATTTAACAACGAGTGTGCAATTACGTATATTCCCCTGTCCGATAGAGCCTGCAACCCCATACCTGTTTCCAGATGTTATTGAAAGAGGACCGCTGATCAGAAGGGAATATTCAGACTCGGACATTCCCGTCAGCACACTTCCAGCTACAGTACCACTTACAACACTCCTATCTGAATCATTTGTTCCAAAATCAACAATAGAAATTGATGTCGTACTGCCGGCACTTTCCTTACCATCGATAAGAAAAAATACTTCCGGATTGCTGAAGCTGTCAATATCAACAAGCTGACGAAACATATCATAACTATTAGCAGATACATTATCCTGGAAATAAGAACTGAGACTATAATGAATTACACCTTTAGTAATTGGATATAATGTAACCCAGATACCGGCTTTGCTAATTGTTGAGCCGCTATTGCTGCCTCTATGTTTTACATGGAACAGGTCTCCATCGGTAAAATTTGTTGCAGCATCCGTAATATTGATTTTTACCACTGTTGGTGAGTAAGCGTCAAATAAACTACAGTACAACCCTGTCGGGCAGCAGGGCCCTGTAATCATCTTTTGATTCAGCAAGAGGCAGTTCCTCAAAGATAAATTTCAGATATTTATATGGCTCCAGACCATTAGCCCTGGCCGATTCTACGAGGCTGTAAAGAATCGCACTGGAATGAGCGCCTCTGGGAGTATTTGAAAACAACCAGTTTTTCCGTCCCATTACAAATGGTCTGATTGCATTCTCGGTAAGATTATTGTCAGGTGTCAATAGATAATGATCAACATATTTGATTAGTTTATCCCATTGATCCAGCGTATACCTGATAGCTTCACCAGCCTTGCTTTTAGGTGTCACAGAATCGACCTGAGTTTGCAGCCAGTTATAAAAGGCATCAAGTAGAGGAGTAATTTCTTTCTTGCGCGTTTCAACGAATTTTTCAGCAGAGAGATTCGCTTGTCTCAACTTTTTTTCAATAGCATATATCTTCTTGATGTAATCCATACCTTTGAAACCCACCTTGGACTTCTTATTCAGCTTATATGCCTGTTCAAAGTATCTTCGGGCATGGGCAAAGCAGCCTACATGAAAAATGGAATCTTTTTCTGAAGCCTTATTATAGCCAGCATATCCATCAGTTTGCAGGTAACCAGTATATTCTTTAAGAAACTTGTCGGGAATTTCGCCAGACCGGGTTGGGTGATACTGGTAGAGCACCAATGGTTTTTCCTCTGGAGTATATCCCATGGTGACCCACATGTATGACTTGCTCTCTGCTTTCCTTCCCGGTTCTCTAAGAACCTGCAAAGATGTTTCATCCATTCTAATTACGGGCCCACCTCTTATCTCATCAACCATAAGATCAATTAGTGGTTTACACTTCTCAGCTGCAAGAAGAGACCAGTTACACAAAGTCGCCCTTGATAATTCAATATCCAGCCGTTCAAATATTTTTGACTGCCGGAAAAAGGGCAACGCGTCACAGAATTTTGCTGTTACTGTATAAGCAACTAATCCGGCACTGGCAATTCCCTGAGGGATAAGCCGTGGTGGCATAGTTGCTATTTTTATTTCAGGAATTTCTTCAATTTCAAATCCTTCACAGGCACAGGGGCCATACTTCTTTCTGATGTGCTTGTTAACAATCATCTTTGGAGGGATAATATCGAGTTCTTCAGATGTTACTTCTCCAATGGTCGGGCGTTCTTTGCCACAACATGGACATGCTTTCTCTTCGTCTGAAAGATCATGGATGATTTCTTCTCTATCAATATAGGCTGGCAAAGGCTTTCTACCCCGTATTTTGCGGGTATGGCCTTTTACGTCAGTTGCTTTTTCTGCCTGTTTAGCCGGTTCATTTTCTTCACAGGAACCATCTTCTGCTTCATTGAAAAGACGCATCTGGTTCTCATCTTCAGGGGTAAGCTTTTCACTCTTTTTCCCATAGAGCATTCGCTGAAGAGATTTGTATTTTTCTTGAAGGTATGAATGTTCTTCCTTTAGAGAGGTATGTTCTTCCTCAAGCTTTGAGTATGCTTCCTTTTTTTCGTTTGAAAGATTGATAATTATATCTTTTAACTTTTCATAATCGTCCGGAAGGTTGTTTTTGTTAATACTCATGAATCCATCATGAAGAAATGAAAAATAATTAATACTACTTTTTTATGAAACCGAGGAATAATTTAATTTTTTGTGAGCACTAAAAAAATTGATGCCATCAAAAAGCATCTCAAGCTGCTTCTCTGTAATCTCTCTGCATTCATCAGCATTCTTTGGCCAGGGAAACTTCTCTTCTTCCAGTCTTTTGAGCCACATGCAGAAACCATTTCTATCCCAGTAAATGATTTTTAATCTGCGTCTATTTCTGTTGCAGAAAACATAAAGGTTTCCAGTAAATGGATCATGTTGCAGCTCTTCCTGGATTAACACTGTCAGGCCATTGATCTGTTTTCTCATATCAGTAGGCCCTGGTTTTAAAAATATCTTAACATCTTCCCAGTTGATTTTCATGAATCATCCCTCAGAGCTGATATGATTTTCCTCAGTGTTTTTTCAGAAAAATCATCAGGGATTAATATCTTTAGATCATCCTGAAGAATAATTTCCAACTTTTCTGATTTTCCTGGATAATATTTAACAGGTAATTGCTGAAGTGATGTTGATTTATTTTCCTGATCAAATAGCCTTTTCCATTTATTGAAAGTCCAGTAGCCAAGGTTATTTTGTCTACAGTATTCGCGTTGTGTTGTGCTGGCTGTTTTGAATAACTGATAATGCTGCTGCCAGTAATCTCGGGTTGAATTTTTCCGACTCATATAGTTCTCCTTGTTTTTTATGGAGAACTATATCATGCTGGTCAAGATGCAGTTGTTTTGACGCTTACGTTGGTGAAATGGATCCGGATGAAAGCTCAGTACCGGCAACAGCCAAACCTGTAGTCTTATTAAAAAGGCTTATATAGGACTTGTTTGCCGAAATATCGTCGTTAGATTCTATTATTGCCTCAAAGGTCCAATTCGAGATCTTGGACACCCCGCCATAATTTGCAGAATCCTTTTCAAATTGTATAAAATACTCTTCTTTTGTCTGTGTATATGAACTGCTGTTAGTATAATCAACTGCTATTTGAGATTCAGGATTTCCCGATAATAAATCATCAGAAGTCCGTCCATAGTTTAAAAGAGGATAATAGATACGTGTTTTTGTTGCTCCAACCTGAGTGATTATTATTCGGGCTGCAGAAATATTTACCTGGCGAATCGAAGTCGTAGCCGGAAGCCGTAATCGATATTGCCCGCTCAACAACGGATTAAAGGAACCGCGCACTCGTGTCCAATCCGTTATAGAAGCTGGAATTGTAACAGTTCCTGGTCTGCACCCCTAAAACTGTAATGACAAAAAATACATGTTTTAGGAGAATAGCATTATGATAACAAGAAAAAGATACAGTCAAGAATTTAAAAAGAAGATAGCTCATGAATTGCTCATGGGGATATCAACAGCTGCAGAGATTTCTAAGCGTGAAGGAATAACAAGTACAACTTTATACAAATGGAGAGATATATTCTCTGTGGGTGACTACGATACAGATGAGCAGGAGACAGCTGAACTTAAAAAGCGTATTAAAGATCTCGAAGAAACGGTAAGTGATCTTGCCCTTGAGAATCACATTCTAAAAAAAACGGAAAAAATACTAAAACAACTGAGGAAAAAAGAAAAATCATCAGGGAGTATCTCGCCCCGGAATTCGGAGTAGTCAAAAGCTGTAAAGCTATGGGTTTAAGCATTTCAACCTACTATTACAGAAAATTTGAAAAGGATACAGATGATATGATGATTGCAAAGGAAATTGAGGACTATATTGAATTGGTGCCTGAATCTGGCTACAGGCCGGTTACAGTTTATTTGAACCGCCAAATGCTGATAAACCACAAAAAAGTTAATCGAATAATGCGCGAAAAAAACCTTTTATGCAGGAAAAAGAAGAAATTTCGAACGAAAACAACTGATTCCAGTCATAATCTCAAAAAATATAAAAATCTTATCAAGAATTTTGAAACAACTGATATTAACCAATTGGTTGTTGGTGATGTAACTGCCTATGATGTCAGGGGCAAAGATCATTTTCTTGCAACCCTGATGGACAGACATAATCGTGAGATAATAGGAGAGGCGGTTTCAGATAGAAACAATACAGAGCTTGTACTGGCTGCCCTGGAGGATGCTATACAAAACAGAGGAAATCTTAACCTAAAGAACTGTATACATCATACAGACTCAGATGTAAGATATTGTTCAGTTGCCTATATCAAAAGACTGAAATTATTAGAGATGAAAATATCTATGTGTGTAGGTAATGCATATGAGAATGCTCATGCAGAATCGTTTAACAGCACGGTTAAACGCCAGGAAATAAATATTTCAGATTATGATAACAAGGAAGAATCAGCTGATTCGATTTTTAATTTCATTGATAAATATAATTCTATCAGACCACATTCATCGATAGAGAATTTAACGCCTGTGGAATATAGGAAAAAGTTAGAGAAATCACAATTTATGCATTAAAGTTATTTACAGTTTCTGGGGTGCAGTGCATCCCCTCACTGTATCAGTTGAATCAATAATATCAATCGCCCTGGCTGTGCTATCACTATTATTACCTACTACTTCAAATTCATATGTAACTGTTCCATCATACAGATCTTTGACCAAGGAGGTTTCAGATATATCAACAATTACCTGATTTGTACGGCTATGTACTGGATGCTGCAGCATTTCAACGGGCACTACTAGATTAATTTCACTAACAGGTCTTGTTACGGTGACCGTGTATGTTTTTTCAGTTAAATCTGAAGCTGTAACGTGAATTGTTATTGGGTTATCACCGTATGCGATATCTATCAATGAAGAGTCAGTTCCAGAATCAACTTCCTCTCCATCAACCTTAATCGTGGAACCGGCATTCTTTTCTGTTGGAGTAAACCTTACCCATGAATTATGCGCTTCAACCTCTACACTATAGTTCTCCTCTTCCCCTGAAAAAACAGGAGTTAAGGTTCCTGCTGATATCTCCAGTGCTGATAGATCAGCAGCATCATTATATCCGGAAAGACGGGTTACAGTAACTCTATAAAATTTATTTGTTATCCCATTCTCGGCTAGGACAAAAACAGGAATTGGACTGTTTTCTCCGACATCCAGTTCAATGGAATCAGATTCTGTTCCGGATTCCACGATGTCACCATCAACTTTAATTGTAGAATTACTATTTACAGCAGTTGGGGTTATTCTTATTGATGATATACCATATTCAACCACCAGTGTATAATCAGTAGTATTTGCTGAAAATCCTGGTATTAGAGTTCCACTTGACACCTCAAGATTTGACAGATCGGGATTATTGGCTTGAAGCAAATTACGAACAACAGTAACAGTATAGGTTTTCCAGGTTATCCCATCGGCAGCTATTACTATTATTACAATATCTTGTGGTTCCATGGTTAAATTAACCACCATTGAACTTCCCCCTGAAGGAACAACTACATTATCAACTGAGACGGTTGAATTAACATCTTCTGCAACTGGAGTAATGGTAATAGAAGTAGCATCTGACGGCAGAACAACATTGTATGATGTTTGCAAACTGGAAAATGATGGTGATAATTCTCCGGAAGAAATGGAGATTGCAGATAAATTGGCATTTCCATTCTGTGTGATATCACCGGTACCCTCATCAGAAAAGCAGCCTGTAAATATAAGAGATAGAAAGATTAATGAGACAATAACAGATTTTAGAAGTTTTTTCATACCAGCACCCCCGGATAAACATTAATGTCAAAAACGTCGGAATATTTATTGTTTCAGGACTATCGGTAGATATTGAATAAATTGGAAAGTCTCCAGCTTTATTTTCGCATCGTACCTTCAAAAACGGTCCCGATAATTGTCATGAAGCCCTGTATAATTCCAAAAAAATTTTAATTTTTATATCATACTTATCCAAAATTTAAATAGATAAAACACATAACTATAGGAGAGTCAAGTCAGATATAAATATTTGTTCATAAATAACAAATTAATCAAAATTATTTTCGATAAGGAAATACCGGCAGCTAAGCCCTGGTTTCCATCCACTGTCTCATCAAACCGTGCATGCAGTTTTTACCACAGGCACTTCCTCCGGTCACCCGCATACGGCTTAACGACAATCTTCTTTACACGTCATTCAAGCTTTCCCGCCGACCGTACCTGGTTGATAATATATTTCTATTAGATTTCATCTCATACCATGACTGGCTACCTTCGTTAGTTTAATTCTTTCTTCCTTCAAAATAATCCTGAAATAATTCAAAAGGAAATTCTTTATCTTCAGACTTTATAAACATATCACAACTCATAGCTTTATTATTCTGTTTTTTTACCAACAGGACGGTCTATAGCAGAACCGAACATTTCTATAAATAACCGCAGTCCCCCGAGAACCCGGTCTGCAAGCCACTGGGTCAGTCCGTTTTTATAAAGATAATAGTTCAGGAAAAGTAATGTTCCCGTTACGGCAGTAAGTGGTATGGTAATCATAAGGGTCTCAGGATTAGTCATGTCAGAGGCCCCCAGACGACTACCGGAGAGCCACTGAACAAGAGCGAGACCGAGAAGCAGAATGCCCACAATAAACAGTATTATACTCATGGGCCCCAGTAAAATATCGATGGCAATAACAGGAACCAGAACAATGATAGAAAATATATCATAAAAAGTCGCCAGGTAATTATACAGGATTGCAATAAAGAGATTCAGAGGTGTTCGCCGCAACTTACCTTTAATCATATCGATTACAGCATACACCGGCGGAAGAATTATATACACCAGGAGGATAAATCCCGCAAAGAAATACTCAAATTTAAAAATGAACAGTATCAGGCCGGCAATGGCTGCGAAGAAGCCGATATAGGATGTTATGGTATCACGAGTTGATTCGCTGATGAGTTTTTCATTAATTTTCATTCTCTGATTTCAACCGGATTTTGAAAAAATATCAACACAAAATTTTAATTCACGGGATGCTTTTCTCTTCAGGATTTATTTTATCTCTTTACATTATATTCAGGATAAATTAAATTTATAAAAGGATGCATGAAAAAAAATTTATCCGCGATCTTCAATGAGCCTGAGACCCGGCGTCGATTTATCCGGCACCTACTCCTGCACATTGTTCAACTTCCATTTTACCGTTTAACAAAATATAAATAGTAACGGTTAAAAAAATTATGGGGAATCCCGTGTATAAGAATAAGTGGAAATTATTTTATGTTTTAACGGTTATTCTTTTTTATGGCAGCATTGCCAGTGCAGGTGACAACTGTAATCTGCTTTTAAAGGATACTCACCCGCCCGTTTCCATGAAGAAATATATTTATGATGAATTTCAAAAAAAGCGAATTATCTACAATGAAAATGATCCTGCAATTCTTATTTTCAGCGAAATGCTAGATGAACTGAATACCATTTTTCAGAGTGAATATTATAGTCAATTCACACCACGTAATGTAAAGCGCCTTATTGAAGAAATTGGAGATTTAATACGTTCGCTGAATCAAAATGATCCTGATATCGATAACTGGCATAGAGATCAAGAAGGAAAAATATTAAGCTACTACCTGGTAGAGATCCCTTTAAAAATACTAAACAAGTATAATCTTGATAGGGCATATGATTCACTCAAGCCGGTGTTAAAAAGAGAGCTGGGAAAATTTAAAAAAAGAGTATATAGAGTATATAAGGGAGAAAAAAATCGGCGAAAAAGAGAAAATTTACAGGAACGCATCAGCGGATTAAATCAAATCATGACGGCGGTAAGAAATTTAAAGAATATAAAAAAAGAGATTGGTTCCTTGAAGTTTAAACGGGAAAGAGTGCTGCCTAAATTGACTACAACATATCACTATTTAATGCAATGCAACTATAAGAAAAATGAAGTAAATACCCTCTATAACAGGATTAAGCTGGATTATCGGCAAAAATACCAGTTGCATAAGAAAGCATCTCGCCCATCTCAGCCTGCTGACGAAAGAAATCAAGTTGAAGGAGACATCTATGCCGGGTATATTACCAGGTACAGGCAGAGCCATACCTACCATGTAACTAAATATCGTTTTTTATTTAACAACCTGAGGTTTTATATCTTAAATTACCTGGGAAGCACCCTGATCCCTACAGAGTGCTATGATGGGAGAATCACCATACATTCTTATGCCCTAAACGGGCTTCGCCAGGTATCCCCCGTGATATTTGCCCGAAATGAAAAAACGTCTCTTAATTTCAATTATTTTAATGAGGGGCGGAAATATACTCCCACGTACTACCTTCCTTACGAAGATAATCAATCCTATACAATGCGTTTAGGGTCAGATGCGTCATTTTTTATCACTGACAATTTAAGCGGGTGTGGATTCCAGGCCTTTGGCACGGAAAGCAGCCCCCTTGTTACTCATGCCAATGCAAAGGGGATTAATATTGGGACAAACACAATAGAAAAAAACCAGGGAAAAGAAACAGCCATGGCAAGCATGTTTGATCAAATAATTTGCAATAACATGGGAAGTCTTCGCGGACGCTGGAGTGTTGTCAGAGTATTTTGTAATGTTGATCTTAACATCCAGCAGGAAAACGGAGGCTGGAGTTTTGAAGAACGTTACATCCGGGGTGAACGAAACGGCATAATCTACAGAAATAAAATTGCAGTGTACACACTCTATTATCCGAGATATGCTACTATTCTGGGAAAACGGAATGGTACAAGATGGTCACTGTCAATTCTGAGGGCAATGCCCAGGGAAGATGGCAAAGAAGTAGTGGAAGATGTAAAACAGATCTGGCCGGTACCAGACCAGGTAAGAGCCCATTACCGGCACAAAAACCGTACACATAAAACCAACCGGAATTTTTAGTTGGTCGTACGAATCTGCAATGCAGTGTATTGTGCCTCTTGGTTTTTATCATGGTGGATATTCAGGCACCTTAAAAAGGCACCCTCATCCTTTTTTTCCTCGACACCCAAAAGGGCAAAAAATTATTAATTAGACCTTCCAATACGGAAGCCCACATTGTCTACTTTAATAGAAATGTTGTAATAACTCGCATTGCCCACCTGCAGGCCTTCAGAAAAATCCTTCCAAGAACCGCCTCTTGCAGGACGGTTAGTCCCCCCGGATAAATAGCACCATTCAAATGCGTTTCCACTCATATCATATAAGCCGAGTGCATTAGTATTTTTGCTTTTAACAATTGCAGTAGAGGATGCATTATAAATCGCTACATCACCAGTAGCTGTAGCGTTATTATAATCCCCTGTCGCACCACTCGCGTAGTTACCTGGATAATATTCGCCAGCATCCTGTATGTCTCCATCACCATTCAAATCTGAGATATAACGCGCGGCAAGCTCCCACTCATTTAAAGTAAGAAGACGAAATCCATTTGCCGTACCGCTTGCTACTGCGTTATTAGAGGCAGTAGAGTTAGTATCCCTGGAATCACGGATAATTTCACTATTATAAGTATATACGCATACAAGATCCGGTTCGTTCTGTGAATTATAATACTCAGTCAAAGCGTTACACCATACAATTGCATCACGCCAGTATATTGTGGTTACCGGGTGTTGATCAGTATCGCCTGAACCATCACCCATTGTACCTGCATTCGCAAAGTAATACCCATTGGCATTAGCCCAGGTGTAAACTACGTTCCACAGTTCATAGGTCACTTCGGTCTCACCGATCCAGTAGGGATTATCTACTGTAGCTGTACCCCAGGAATCATCAGTTCCGGTATGTAGGCTTTTTGCCGGCACATAGACCAAGTTAAAAGAGACACCAGCAGCGGTATAATTAACCTTATCTCCGGCTTGAACAGATGCAGACTCCTCTTCCACTGTAATCGTAAAAGCTTTAGTGTCGCTTTCGGCATTTTTAGAAACCGTCGCGGTAAGGGTTACGGAGGCGTTACCGGATCCAGCTGCGGGACGGGTCACAATAGCATTCCCACCGGAAATTGAAACCGAGCCGTTATCACTTTCCCAGCTTATAACCGTTCCACCCGAACCTGTGATGGGAAGTGTAAAATTCCGGGTAACACCGCTTGCACTGTCACCTGCAGCAAAAGTAAAATCATTGATATCCAGCGCTGTCAGATCAGCTGCAACTATTTGCGCATCGGTTTCCACAATCTCCATTACTACAACTTCAATAATTTTAGTGGTACTCTCTGTGCCTTTCGTAACAGTCGCGGTTAGCTTTACGATTACATTACCAGATCCAGATGCAGGGCGGGTCACAACGGCATTCACACCGGAAATTGAAACCGAGCTGCTATCGCTTTCCCAGCTTATAACGGTTCCACTTGCCCCTGCTGTGGGGAGAGAGAAATTCTGAGTGACACTGCTTTCACTGTCACCAGAACTAAAA
Organism: uncultured Spirochaetota bacterium; assembly: GCA_942491575.1. Taxonomy (GTDB): domain Bacteria; phylum Spirochaetota; class UBA4802; order UBA4802; family UBA5550; genus CAZHNW01. The sequence continues at coordinate 1,402,663 of CALOBT010000031.1, read as the reverse complement.
GAAAAATCATCGACATCCAAATCTGCCAGATCCTTTACTACCGCATCATTATCGCTAATATTAGTTTTGTCATACTTCTCCTGATGCTCTATACCATTATTAATCAAGTTTTCACACGACAAAAGTGATAACATAAAGATCGCTATTATTAAATATATTACTTTCTTCATTATAGTTTAAATCCTCTCATTCTATCACTATATCTAAAACCTTAAGCCGATACCGAAATTTATCGATATGAAACTCAGTAAGCCGTCACCCTCACCAATTATGGAATATCCAGCACCAGTATTAATATTGAAATTGCTGAAGGTATAGCTTAAAGCAAGTCCTCCCTGAAAAAAAGGCTCAACCGCTGTTTTTGTTTCATACTCAGCCTTTCCTCCAGTCGGGATGCCATCACTATCCTGTGAGAGCATGTTAACTACTGCCCCACCACTAAAGAATGGAGTAATACTAACACCCCTTACTATATCAAAACGATAGCCGGTTGTTACAAGAATCGGCACCATGGAGAGACTGTCGGTTACCGCCTCTTTACCTGAAAAGGAATAATATCCGGAAGCAAGTCCAGTATATAAATTACCAAAAATATCCATAGTTACACTCAGAGTACCACCAATACCTGAATCAGATATCTTCTTTAAATCACTAAGTGACATCATATAATTAAAGTCTGTTGAAACGGAATAGGTGAATGAATTTTCAACAACCGGTTTTTTCTCTTCAGGTTCTTCTTTTTCAGTAAAGAGGGACGTATTCCCTGTTATCCTCTTTGTAAGTTTATTAACAAACTTCTCTATTGTAACATATAAACCATTCCGAGATTTAGCTACGGCCTTCTCGCTGAACTCGGCAATCCCCTTCTCCACATCAACAAGCCTTCCGGTTATAATAATGCTATCGCCCATTTTCATAACGGTTCCCACAATAATCTTTCTTGTGCTAAGCATCTTACCGATTTCAACAGCACACGATACATCAGTACATCCTGTCTGCTGTAGTCCCTGTTCGTTAAGGATCGCCCCCATCTGGGCCCTTTCAACAATAGTAAATTCCCCGGTGTTTATCATCTCATTTCTGATCAGTTCGGACACTTTAGCTGCCTCGGTCCGGGCTATGTCTTGAGCTGTAAAGTCTATAATTGCTATTCGCATCTTTTCGGATGCAAAGGAATTTATTGAATAAAAAAGAACTGCCAGAATAAGAAGGCTTTTAAATTGATTCTTCATCAGTTGTACCTTTAAAAACTTTTTGTATAATTTGCCACAATTAAAACAGAACCTTAACCTGTCAATAAATATTGACATACAGGAATTTGCTGCATCAAAAAAATTCACACTACTCAAGAATTATTTTCTGAAGCACTTTAATGACACTATTTTCGATCATTAGGCAAAACATGATTTTTCTTTATATTTTTAATAGCCTGAAAATAATATGCAAACTCAATACACACAAAATCATTCAATAAACATTGCATCAATAGAAAAGAAGACACAATGTATTCAATTGCAATGAACACACAAGATAGGGAAACAAACGACATTGATACAGACAAAAAACATCATTATATGTTTACGGCTAATTCAGGTATAATAGCAAATTGCACTGTATGTAAGACCACCCTTGTAGGAATTTATTTATTCTAAAAAATAAATTCCCTTCCTGTTAATAAAAATGTGTCAGCAATTTATCATTACGTTGGCAAGGGGGAAGTTAATACATTAAAACCCGGAGATAATTGATTATTCACAAGATTGATAAAACTTCCCCACCCCAAAAATCCTAAAAAACACTCAATCAGCAATATATACTAGAAAACGGCTCAGAGCCATGGTATATTTATCCCGCCTTCATCGTTTTTTACCACAAAAACCTTGACAAAAACGACCACCATATTACTATATCAAGATATATTGATATAGTTAAGGAGCAGCCATGAATTTCAGAGAACGACTAAAACAACCGGAACCCATTGTAATCGACGGAGCCATGGGAACCATACTATTCCAGAAGGTACCGGGATATGCCGGCTCCTTTGAGCTGCTGAATGTAGACCAGCCCGCCGTTCTGGAAGATATACATGCCCTCTACTTCGATGCGGGGTCCGACATGGTGGAGACGAACACCTTCGGGGGAAGCCTCATCAAACTGGCGGAATTTAACCTGGCGGACCGCTGCGAAGAGATAAACGAAGCAGGGGCCGCCCTTGCCCGGCGTGTAGCCGACCGGTACGGAAAATACGTCGGCGCATCCGTGGGCCCCACGGGAAAACTGATCGAGCCCATGGGAGAGACCCCGGCAGAAGAAATATACGAATCATACGCGGCACAGATGCGGGGCCTTGCCCGGGGCGGAGCCGATGCCATTGTAATCGAAACCATGAACGACATCCAGGAGGCAAAGCTCGCCCTCCTCGCCGCAAAGGACCATACGGAGCTTCCGGTAATCTGCAGCATGACCTTCGAGGAAAACGGCAAGACAATGACGGGAACGGACATGCTCACCGGTTTTGCCACACTTTCCGCCTATGGTGCCGACGTGGTGGGGGCAAACTGCAGCATGGGTCCCGATGGAATGGTGGACATCTGGCAGAAGAGCATCGACGAAATCAAACAAATCGGCGTCGACTTTTCCGTCTGGTCCAATGCGGGCCTCCCCGAAATGGAAGACGGCAAAGCCGTCTACCGCCTCAGCCCGGAGAAATTCGCCGAGTATTCCCTGGAATTTGCCAGGATGGGTGTTCGGATCATTGGTGGATGCTGCGGCACAACACCTGATCATATAAGGGCCCTTGCGGGGAAGTTAAAGGAAGTATCACTTCCCCCCACCCCATCTGAAAAGTCATACCGGTTTCTAACCAGCCGCAGCAAAGCCCACGATATGGGAAGTCATCACGGTCTCCTGGTACTGGGCGAACGCCTGAATCCCTCTGCACGGAAAAAGTTTGCCGCTGATCTCAAGGAGGGGAAGCAGGATTTTCTCCGGGAGGAATCACGCAAACAGGTAAAGGAAGGTGCTCACGTTCTCGATATCAATGTTGGATTGCCAGGCATCGATGAGATTGCCGCAATGCACAGGTCAATTGCAACCCTTTCCAATACCGTTGATGTACCCCTGATGGTTGATTCTGATAATCCTGAAGTGCTGGAAAAGGCACTGATGACCTTTCCCGGGATTCCCATCGTCAACTCAATCAACGGCAAACAGAAAAGTATCGATACGGTACTTCCCCTGATAAAACGTTTCGGCTGCTATGTCGTGGCGCTCTGTCTTGATGATGACGGCATCCACCAGGATGCGGATAAGCGTATTGCCGCTGGTGACCGCCTCGTATCGATCCTTGAATCAGAGGGAATCCTGCGTAACCGGATTATCATTGATCCCCTCATGCTGGCGGAGAGTGCCGAACCCGGCGCCGCCATGGAGACCCTGAAGGTGGTGAAACACTTCACGTCAAAGGGAATCAAAACTTCCGTGGGACTGTCGAATATCTCTTTTGGACTTCCCCAGCGGAAACACATCAACAACATGTTCCTTTCCATGGCGGTTGAAAAGGGACTTTCCGCCGCCATCGTTAATCCCACCACCATTAAGCTGATCGAATCGCCGTCAGAAGAGGAAATACTGGCAAAAAACTTCCTCACCGGAAAAGATCCCGATGCAGCAGCCTATATTGCACACTTCAAGGATCAAACCGCGGCAGGACCGGTGCAGCCCCAAAAGGAGACTGGCCCGGTCAATATCATTGAAAGCATATTCAACCTTGTGGTGGAAGGCAATGTCGACGCCATCGAAGAAGAACTGTCCGAGGCCCTGAAGGACTACTCACCATCCGAAATTATGGATGACGGCCTCCTGAAGGCCCTGGAGAAGGTCGGAGACCTTTACAGCACCGGTGAATATTTTCTTCCCCAGATGATTGCCTCTGCCAATACGATGAAAAAGGGATTTCTGAAACTGAAGCCCCTTCTCAGCGGCGACTCCTCGGAGAAAACCGGAACTGTCGTCATATGTACCGTAAAGGGAGACATCCACGACATCGGCAAAAACATAGTCGCCATGATGATGGAAAATCACGGCTTTGAGGTCCACGACCTGGGAAAGGACATCCCCTCCGAAGAAATTATCAAAAAAGCGGTGGAAGTCAACAGCGATATCATCTGCCTCAGTTCACTCCTGACTACCACAATGGGTGAAATGAAAACAGTCCGGGAATCCCTCGACCGGGAGGGGATAAATATTCCCGTAATGATTGGCGGTGCAGTTGTAAACGAAGAGTATGCAGCAAGTATCGGCGCCCACTATTCAAAAGACGCGGTAGAGGGCGTTAACCGAGCCAAGGAACTGATTACACAACAGAAATAAGCATTTAAAGGGCGGCATCCATGATGCTGCCCTTTATATACTTCCCCACCAAAGAAAAAAGTATCCTCTACAAATATTTCAGAAATCTAACATTTTTCATGGTATTAAATCAACAAAACGTTAAGCGCTATAGAATATACTAAACTCCTTAACTTCCGCATAACGTACTGATTGTATTTTTTTCTAAATATTGTTGACATTAATCATTATTCAATTTTTTTTATTTAAAGGGTTAAAGCTAGATCAATTATATAGAAAGGGGCTAATGGGGAGGTAAAACAGCATAATCTGCTCATGGCAGTGACTGTCCCGCTTACTGACTCTTTTCAACAATCAGCTTTCAATCCGGAGCATGAAATATAACTCAATATTTTTGTTCACAACAAAAATATGAAAGGAGAATTTTGTGAGACGAACAATTCTGCTATTTATTTTACCTTTCATCGTATTTTCCTACGTTGTTTTCCTTCTTTCACAGAGTGCATGCGACTACGCTCGTACCACCAAGGCAGTTAAAGAAATACCCTTTAATCACAAATCACACGTAACCACATATGGTGCTGAAAAATGCGAACAGTGTCACGGTTACTCTGCTGATGGAAGATTTAAAGGCCTGCCTACAGTGGGGGACTGTACCGCGTGTCACGACAGAAGCGCCAGCAACAGCGGTGATAAGGACACACCAAAGCGCAAGGCTATTTTTGATAATTATAAGGATACTGACAAACCCTGGACCACTTTTGCTAAACAGCCGGATCTGGTCTACTTCAGTCACAAGGTCGTAATGACAGCTACCTTCGAAGACGGCAAAAAGAAAGCCCGATGCGGATCCTGTCACGGCGATAAAGCTAACTCCATGACAACCAAACGCATTTCGGGTACCATGCTCATGGGACAGTGTATGGACTGCCACACTGCACTCAAGATCAGCAATAAGTGCATGGTATGCCACGATTAAGTTGAAAATTATCACAAGGAGTATTGGAATCCATGAAGAAAATAGAAAGAAAAGATTTTCTTAAGATGACCGGAGGGGCAGTCGTAGGTGGTCTTACGGGATATGTATTCTCCGGAGCCCCTTTCCTGATGTTTCAGGAAATCGCTGAATGGTCTCAGGATCAGTATGTTCCGGGAAAAGGAGAACAGAAACTGCTCTCCAGCATATGTAAAGACTGTGAAGAACAGTGCCAGATTACGGTCAGAATGACCCAGGACCGCGCAGTAAAGATCGAATCCTCAAACACGGGCTGTCCCATTGGACAGGCTTCACTGCAGCTTCTCTATCATCCTGAAAGAATTCAAAAACCACTAAAACTTTCAGGCAAAAAAGGGGCCGGCAAATATATTCCGGTTACCTGGGAAGAAGCAATCAAGGATATTTCCGCAAAGATAAATGAACTGGTGAAAGCCGGTAAAACTGACGGAATAGCTTCTATAAGTAAGAATATGAATGCCAGCTCTGACCTTATAGGCCGACTGGTCAATTCAGCAGGCAGCAAGCAAAACTACTTCGAATCAGGTCTCGATACATTAACAACTGCAGCCCTGGGCGGAACAGTAGAGTATGACTTTGCTAAATCAGACTATGTTCTCAGCTTCGGCGCGAAACTTTTCGAAGGCTGGGGATCACAGCTGCAGATGAACAAGGTTCTCGCAGACTGGAAAACAAGGGGAAGCAAACTGGTACAGGTTGATACAAACAATTCCAGAACCACCTCCCTTGCTGATGAGTGGCTCCCCGTAAAGGCCGGAACTGAAGCTGTTCTCGCACTCGGCATTGCCAACTTCCTCATCAAGAAAAAAGGCAAAACCTCCAATGGAACAGGATTTGCCAGGTGGGCACAGCTGGTATACCAGTTTGACCTCAAAACAACGTCAAAAATTACCGGTGTTCCCGAAAAGAAAATAGAAGCTGTCGCTGAAGCGTTTGCAGCAGCCAAAAATCCAATTGCAGTTGCAGGCCGCGGAGCCGCGGGAGTATCTTCTTCAGCAGTTGAAATTATCGCTGTCTATGCACTCAACACAATGGTCAACAGCAAGGCTGTTTCTCTGAAGAAAAGAGCTGATCTTGGCCTCGCGGCAAAGGGCAAAAATGCTGCAGCTGGACTTGACGCTTTCGTAAAGGAAGGCCAGCTTGATCTTCTCTTCGTTAATGAAGCTGATCCCGTATATAAATCAGTTCTCGGCGCCGATCTTGCAAAAAAAATGCAGAATGCCTTTGTAGTCGCTCTTATGCCGCTTATCAATGATACGGCAACATATGCCGACTACATTCTGCCAACCCTTTCTCCCCTGGAAACTCTTGAGGTAAACGGAAAAGCAATGATTAAGCCTCTTGAATCCGCAATCCATGCGGGAGACGGCATTATCAAAATCGCACAAAAAGTTGACGCAGCAAAAGGCAGCTTCTCCTGGAGCAGTTACGCCGACGCAGCTAAGATAACCGGCGCCCAAAAAGCAGCTGGAAAATTCGACTTTAAGGTGGCCGCAACCAAGGATCAAATCGCTGACCTGAAAAAAGCCTCAGACGGACTCAAGATGGTCCCCTCAGAGGTTGCCTTTGTCGGAGATGGTGACGGCCTTGCGCTTCCATATGTGCTGAAAACCATTGATGCTGATACATTTGGTCTTGGCAAAATGAAGGTCTGTCTGAACAAAAAGACTGCTGAGAAGCAGGGTGTTTGTGACGGAAGTTCAATTGACATTAAATCCAGCCGCGGAGAAATCGGTTCAGTCACTGTATGCGTCACTGATCTCGTTGCTCCCGATGTAATAGCTGTACCCCTCGGTTTTGGCCACAAGGCCTATACCAAGTATGCCAGGGGGAAAGGGGTTAATCCGAAGGAAATTATGACCGCCGACATCGACCCCGTTACCGGAACTGCCAACTGGTGGTCAACCCAAGTTAAAATCAGCTAATGGATGAGGTAACCATGAAAACGAGTAATTCTAAAATGACACGCCGGTGGGGAATGGCGATTGACCTGGACAAGTGTAACGGTTGTGGCCAGTGCTCAATTTCCTGTTCCCAGGAAAATAATATGCCGATTTTCAAGGATGATTCAGATGTCCCGAAACGGGTGGCTTTTCTCGACTTGATGAAAGTGACAAACGACCGTGACGCTGAGTATCCGAATGTAAATGTTACATACATTCCCAAGATGTGCCAGCAGTGCGAAGGGAATGATCCCAAAAACCCTGTCCCTCCATGTGTTTCAGTTTGTCCTGCAGTGGCAACTGATGTTGGAGATGACGGTGTTGTAAGCCAGATATGGTCCAGATGTATCGGCTGCCGTTACTGCCAGGCTGCATGCCCCTACGAAGCACGTGTCTTCAACTGGTGGAAGCCTAAATACGAGTCTACTTTCAAGAAATCCTTGAATCCTGATGTCTCTGTTGCATCAAGGGGTACAATCGTTAAGTGTACCTTCTGCAGTCACATCTGGAAACGTGAAAGAGACAAGGCAGTGGCAAAGGGCGAACTCGACATCAATGCGGTAACCTATACCCCCGCCTGTGTTGGATCCTGTCCAACCGGTGCAATGGTATTCGGCGACCTGAATGATGAGAATTCTGAGATTTCTAAGCTTTCCAAAGATAAACGTGCTTTCCGTCTGGTTCACACCATTGACGACAAGAAGCCCGAGGAACAGGCAAAGCTTAAAAAGATGCGACATTATCCGAACCCCAAGGTTTACTACCTTTCAAGTAAGCAGTGGGTTAAAGATATGATGAAATTTAAATAGGTACCCCAAAAAGGAGATTACCAGTGAGTGAAGCAAAAGCAATGAGTGATAAAACGAGAAAGATAATCCTCGGTGTCCTCTGGGCGCTGGTTGCAGGATTTGCTATCTTTGCGATCCAGGTCCTTTTCTGGGGACTTGGCTATACGGATATGGACAACATTTTTGCATGGGGAAACTGGATTATTGGTGACCTTGGCCTGGTAGCACTGGGCGGAGGGGCATTCTTTACCGGTTTCTTCCTGTATATTTTCAGGGTAGACAAACTTGAACCGATCATTAACTCAACAGTTCTTATCGGTTTCATGTGTTACCTGTTTACCTTCGTGTTTCTTCTCTTCGACCTCGGGCAACCCCTCCGTTTCTGGTTTGGCTTTGCCTACCCGAACTGGGGAGAGAACCTGATGCCGGTTTCTATGCTGACAGAAGTTTTCTTCTGTTTATCAGCATATTTCTGCATCCTTTTCATTGAACTTATTCCCGTCGCCCTCAGAAACAAGTGGGCAGACTCTCAGCCTGTACTCCACGCCATCGGCCACTACATGCACAAGCTGATGTGGATTATGGCTGCTGCGGGAACCTTCCTTTCCTTCTTCCACCAGGGATCTCTCGGTGGCGGAATGTGGGACGTGCTTTATGGAAAAGCTGCATGGTTCAGAACAAATCACCAGCTCTTCTTTATTGCAATTATTGCAGCAACTGCAGGTGGAACTTCATTTATGACACTCTGCCCCTACGTTGCAGGCAAAATAATGAACAAGGAAGTTGTACCAAAAGAGACATACTGGACACTGACCAAAATTTCAGGTGTTATGTTCACTGTATACCTGATTGCCCGCACATGGGACGTTTACACAATGACCACCAAATTCGTACCATCCTTTGATAGAAATTTCACCGATATCTGGGGCGGATACTACGGAATCTGGATGCTGGTCCTTGAATTTCTCTTTCTGCTGGCACCGGTTATTTTTCTGAATATCAAAAAATTCCGTGAAACAGAAAAATTTATGACCATCGGTATCGTTTCAGGTATAATGGCCATCGTGATGAGTAAGATATCCGTACTCCTCCACGGTTTTTCAACACCTAACTTTCCATGGAAAAAGTTTGCAGCATACAATCCAACCATCCAGGAATGGTTCATTACCCTTGGGGTTTTTGCCCTGATGATTCTCATCTACACAGCTTTTGTTAAGTGGTTCAGGCTATTCCCCCACCTGGAACATGGTGAACACGGATCTGAAGAATAATAAAAGCCTTTTAACATAGATTATAAAAAAGCCGGCTATTACGCCGGCTTTTTTATTTATCTTTCAAGCAAATAAATTTTACACTTTAAAAAATCCGATATTTTCAGAAAGTTCGTCCACCTGTTTTGATACTTCTTTTGTAGATGCTGCAATTTCATCCGAATGCTCCGCTATTGACTGAATGACGTAATTTATATTCTGTACTGAATTTGTAATTTCGTTTGTAGCGTTCTTCTGCTCCTTCATAGCCTTCTGAATCATTTCAGACCGCTCCTGAACCTCAATGGCATTCCTGTTCACCTCCTCATTGCTCTCTTCCTGAAGACGTATGGTCTCCGTAAGCTGCTCCACCTTTTCGGCAATAGAGGAAATCCCGGAAATAACTTCATTGGAACGCATAGTGGTTTCTTCAACAATAGACATTCCCATTACGATTTCGCTTGAAGTAGAATCTATTAAAGTTCCGATATCAGAAAGGCTTGTCACTGTCTGCTCCGCCAGTTTTGATATCTCATCGGCAACGACGGCAAAGCCCCTCCCCGCCTCTCCCGCTCTGGCGGCTTCTATTGCAGCGTTGAGGGAGAGAAGATTTGTCTGGTCAGAAATGTCTGATATTATCTGCAATATCCCCTTCATCTGGTTAGCATGATCTGTTATAGACATCATCCTCTCATTCATTTTTTTCATGGAGGATTCTCCGTCTTTGGCTTTCGATGAAATAACCTCTATGCGGCTGAGGGTTTCGCTGATATGACGGGAACCATCCTGAATAACACCGGACAATTTTCCCATCCGGCCATTGAGACTTTCCAGTGCATTAATCTGCTCTTCAGTCCCGGACACCACCTGGTCCATCCCCCCTGCAAGCTCTTCCATGGTTGCGGAGATCTCTTCAGTTGTTGCCGCCTGGCTCTGCACCTCATCGGAAAGAGACTGGGCATTTATCTGCATTTTATCGGTCGCCCCGTCAACTCCTTCCGCCACCTTTTTTGTTTCGATAATGACACTCCGTATTTTTTCAACGAAACTGTTATAGGCTTCTGCCAGTTCACCCGTTTCATCCTTTGTTACAACGAGGAGCTCCCTTGTGAGGTCCCCCTCTCCTTCAGCAATATCTTTAATCCGCTGATTTGTAAACAATACCGGCAACACAAGCTGTCTTGTAATGCTGAAAAAATTAAAAATAAATATTCCAATACCTATCACACTTAAAATAGTTGTCTTCTGAATAAGCAAATCAGTGGATAGTTCCCGCTGATTCACCCCCTCCATGACTACATAGATGTAAACAAAAAGTGAAACCAGGGATATAACCCCAATTGCAGAAACGACTGTATTAATTGCAAGCCGGCTTGTTATCCTCATGCATTTTATTGAATCAGAAATCCTAATAGGCGATGCCCATTTTTCCAGAGATATAATAATAAAGGTCAGGAAGGGAGTACCGAAAAGCAGTACAATGGGAATAAGAATGAATTCACCAAAAAGCATCCGCCTCCAGTCTACAAAATCCATACCTCCAAGAACTGAAGGGACACCGAATAGAACATAGATAAAAATGGAAATGATGAAAAACCTGGGGATAAACCGAATATTTTTCTGAGCACGTTCAATTATTTTCTCATCTGTCGAATCAAAGGCGTTTGAAACATGAGTCATATACCGCCCAAGGAGATAATTCGTAACGGAAAGAAAAACTATCACATAAATCCATATAACGGGACTTAAAACCACCTGGAGCATTTCGTTAAAGGTTAAAATATTATAGTAGACAATTCCTGTAAGCCATACAAGAGGGGGCATCATGAAACCACTGATAAAATATATTCTTATACTGCGTTTAGCCTTTTCTGTCTTTCCCTTCTCCATAAGTACCTGCTCCATGGATTTTTCAACCTTCTGATTAAGATTATAGTGCTTTTGGAATGTAATTGCAATAAATTATCTGAAGATATCAAACTGCGAAAGGAATTTGAAAAAGGTATTTATTCGACCACTGCGGATGCATATCTTCATCCGCAGCAGAGCAGCTATTTGAGACGGGGTGCCTCAATCTATATTATTCTGTATCCTGCAGGCCTTCAGGGTATTTGCAAGCAGCATGGTAATGGTCATGGGCCCAACACCACCGGGAACCGGGGTTATGGCCGCTGCCTTCTTTGAAACGGATTCAAAATCGACATCCCCGACAAGTTTTGTCTTCTCGGCATCATCGGGATGCGGTATCCGGTTAGTGCCGACATCTATCACCACTACACCATCCTTTACCATATCAGCGGTAACGGTACCTGGACGACCCGCCGCTACAACAAGTATATCCGCCTGGCGTGTATACTCACCGATGTCCTTTGCGGCGGTATGACAAACCGTGACGATACAGTTTGCCCGTTCATTCTTCTGCAGCATCATATTCGCCACTGGTTTCCCCACTATGTTGCTTCTCCCCACGACTACGAGATGTTTACCCTTCAGATCATCGACGCTGCGGGCAATCAGTTCCTGGACACCGTAGGGGGTGCAGGGATAGAAGCAGTCCTCTTCTCCAATAACGATTTTGCCGACATTTTCGGGATGAAAACCATCCACATCCTTTATCGGGTCGATCCGGTTTATCACCTTCTCTTCACTGATATGCAGCGGCAGGGGGAGCTGTACCAGTATTCCGTTGACTTTTTTGTCCCTGTTCAGTTTATCAACCAGTGCAAGGAGTTCCTCTTCCGGGGTATCTTCCCCGAGCTTATATTCAAATGAGGCGATACCCATTTCATCACACCCTTTTTTCTTCATGCGGACATAGACCTCTGAGGCGGGATCATTTCCTACCAGAACAACTGCAAGACCGGGGGTAAGGCCCCTTTCTTCCTTCAAAAATGAAACCTCGGACTTTATTTCTTCTCTGATTTCCTGTGCTATCGCTTTACCATCTATTATACGGGCCATCTTATCCTCCGGTTGCGGGACTATCAATTTTCTTATCTAAGACTACAGGTACAACATTTCTTTTCTTATGAACAATTTCAAGGATTTTACTGATTTTAGAAAATTCTCTTTTAATCCTCTTGACAACAGTGATAGAATACAAAAATATCCCAGTATTAATTTTTGAAAATTTTTCATAATAACAGACTCCAGAGAGGTGGTGGGTGCCCCCCTGCGGGGCCACCCACCACCTCTCTGGCTTATTACCACACAAAATGAAATAGATACTGAAAATATTTTTAACATTTCAGTAGAACTACATCCGGAGGATAAAAATGGCAATACCACTTCGCAGTGAATTCAGCACAAAAGGAAGAAAGATGGCGGGGGCCCGAAGCCTCTGGCGCGCAAACGGTATGAAAGAAGAAATGTTCGGCAAGCCCATTATTGCAATTGCCAATTCATTCACCCAGTTTGTCCCCGGTCACGTGCACCTTCATGAAATCGGCCAGGAGGTCAAGGCCCTAATTGAAGAGGAAGGTTGCTTCGCCGCTGAATTCAACACCATTGCCATCGATGACGGTATTGCCATGGGTCACGAGGGAATGCTCTACAGCCTCCCGTCACGTGAACTCATCGCCGACAGTGTCGAATATATGTGTAATGCCCACATGGCTGATGCCCTGGTCTGCATCAGTAACTGTGACAAGATCACTCCCGGAATGCTCATGGCTGCAATGCGCCTCAATATCCCTGCAATATTTATTTCCGGCGGCCCCATGGAGGCGGGTGACTTCAAGGGCGAAAAGAAAGACCTCATCGATGCAATTGTCATGGCGGCAGACCCAGCTGTCCCCGATGAGGATATCGAAGAACTTGAGCGCTGTGCCTGCCCCACATGCGGTTCATGTTCCGGGATGTTCACGGCAAATTCAATGAACTGCCTCAACGAGGCCCTCGGCCTTGCCCTTCCCGGCAACGGCACAATAGTGGCGACTCACAAAAACAGGAAAAAACTTTTTCACGATGCTGCCAAACAGATTGTCAAAATGACCACTCAATATTATGAAAAGGAAGACAAATCCGTTCTGCCCCGAAGTATTGCCACGCGGGAGGCATTTCTCAATGCCATGTCACTTGACATTGCAATGGGGGGAAGTACAAACACGGTACTGCACCTCCTGGCAATCGCCAGGTCAGGGGAAGTCAATTTCACCATGAAAGATATCGATGCACTTTCCCGAAAGGTTCCCAATATCTGCAAGGTGGCCCCCAGCTCTCACTACCATGTGGAAGACGTGAACCGCGCAGGAGGGATACTCTCCATCATTGGTGAACTGGACCGCCAGGGCCTCATCGACCGGTCGGTATCGCGAGTCGATACCCCTACCCTGGGTGATGCCATCGATGCATATGACATCATGAGGGAAAGTGCCACTGAAGAGGCGCTGGAAGTTTATGGGAGCGCGCCGGCACACAGCGGCCGCAACCTCGTAATGGGATCACAGGAATCAAAGTATAAAGAACTTGACCGTGACCGTAAAACCGGCTGTATCAGGGATTTCGAACACTGTTACAATCCCGAAGGGGGCCTTGCGGTACTCTTCGGCAACATCGCGGAGAACGGCAGTATCGTAAAAACAGCCGGTGTTGATGAGAGCATCTACCAGTTTAGCGGCAAGGCAAAGGTATACCATTCACAGGATGATGCCGTAGAGGCCATTATTGGCGGAAAAATCAAGCCCGGTGATGTAATTATTATCCGCTACGAGGGCCCAAAGGGGGGCCCAGGCATGCAGGAGATGCTCTACCCAACGTCATATATCAACTCCATGCATCTCGGCAAGGAATGCGCACTGATAACAGACGGACGTTTCTCCGGCGGAACCGCAGGACTTTCCATCGGCCACGTATCACCGGAAGCCGCCTCAGGTGGCGCCATCGCACTTATAGAAAACGGCGATACCATCGATATAGATATCCCCGCAAGAAGCATCAATCTGAAAGTAAGTGATGATGAACTGGCTGAGCGACGCAGTAAAGAAGAATCAAAGGGAGACCGGGCATATACCCCTGTTGGGCGCGGCAGGAAAGTCTCCACGGCACTTAAGACCTACGGGCTCCTTGCAGCTTCTGCTGATAAAGGTGCAGTAAGATTGCTGCCTGATACCTGTGAAAAATAGAATATTATTACAGCTATTTAATGCATAAAAAAGCGGCGTATTCAACGCCGTTTTTCTTTTTAATTCCAGAAAATTGCACCGGCTCTCAACCGAAACATGCGGTACAACAGGTTTCATCAATTGAGAAAAATATCGAATCTCAATGGCTTTTTTAACTTTAATAGAACATCAATCAAAAAAAATATACAAGTGTTTAAAATCTATATCCTCTGAGGTATAATTAGATTATTTTACTCCAGCCATTGCTTCCGCAGCATTTTGAATATGGTCTTTTATTCGTCTGTAGGCATTAAGCATATTCATATAACTGACACTGAGCAATGGATCTATTTTATTTACAGATAGTCTTTCAAAATGTTTCCCTCTGATTTCTTTATAATAGTTTGTAATTTCACTTCCGTTTGAATATATCTTATTGATATCCTCGACTTCTCTTTTATATAAAGAATTATTTATAGATGTAAAATGATCAACCACCAGATTATGAAGTGTAAACATTTCAGTTTTCTTTTCTTCTGTTAACTGGATACCGGCATCATCAAGTTTCAGGTATAATTTTAGAATATTTGTCAAGTAATCACTGATAGATTCATATTCATCTGCCATTCTCAATTGAGACTGTGCCTCCAGGGTTTGAGAATGAGTTATTTCTCCGGAAATAGTTTCCATCAAAAAAGTTGATATCTCTTTCTGCATTATATCAAGTTCTTCTTCCCGTTGAAATATTGTTTTAATATAGTTTTTATCCGGTTTTTCACTACTCAATGTTTTTTGAAGGAAGGTTGACATCTCAAGGATTGATTCTCCCATGGATAATATTTCTTTTTTAGACTGCTCTATAACCATGATGGGTGTATCTAGAATACGAATATCAAACTTAGTCAAATGAGCTTTTGCAACATCTGGTTTGTCAGGTGCAAGTTTAACCAGAATATTAGTAAAGAAATTAATAAAAGGAATGAGAACCACAACAGTTATAATATTAAAGGATGTATGGGCAACAGCGATTCCCCTGATAATATATGGAAAAGTTTCTTTTCCATCAGCCAGGACCACAGCAGTAGGATCAGCGCCGGAAAGAAAGGGAATAATTTTAACAAAAAGATCAAAAAAAGGTAATACTAAAATCGCCCCTATACAGTTAATGAGAGTATGAGCATAGGCTGTTCGTTTAGCATTGGTTGTCGCTCTCAGTGAGGCCAGAAAGGCTGTAATGGTTGTTCCAATATTCATTCCTAATACCAGAGCAGCAGATGTTTCAAAATTGATAACACCTGTTGCAGCCATACTCATAACAATACCAACAGATGCGGAAGATGACTGAACTATGGCAGTAATTATAGCACCGGTTGCAGTACATAATAATAATCCAACCACTGTATCCGGAGTAAACTTACTAAACATTGCAAGAAACTCAGGAACTTCCCTGATCGGTTTAAAGCCGAGTTTCATAAGCTCTAAACCAAAGAAAACCATACCAATTCCCATAAACATCATAGCTTTATAACGCCAACTATCCTTTTTTGAAAAAAGATAGAACATGCCGGCTATGCCCAATAAAGGAAGGCCATATTTTCCAACTTTAAGTACTAAAATCCATCCTGTAACGGTTGTACCAATATTAGCCCCTAAAATAACTCCAATCGCCTGTGTAAGGGACATTAATCCGGCATTAACAAAACCTATAGCCATAACCGATGTAACTGAACTGGACTGAATAATGGCGGTTACGAGAAATCCCACTGCAATCGCCATAAAACGATTGTTGGTCACTGCATTTATCAATTGTCTTAACCGGTCACCAGCAATAGCCTGCATACCATTGGACAGATTATGCATTCCAAGCAGAAAAATAGTAAGACCACCTATAATTTTGAATAGCATGGTTGATATAAGCTCAAAGGTCATGATGCTAATCCTTTAGTTCAAAATTTTAATTTAGTTTAATATTATGATGATGAGGTTGTGAAGCTGCCACAGTAATATTTTGACACACTGATTCAAGCTAAAAATTTTCTTTACCCTGAATACAAAATAAACGGCGCTAAAAGCGCCGTTTATTTAATTTATTCAGGCCATGGTTCCCAGTCACCCCAGTTGTCATAGTACTCCTGCAGTGCGGGAATCCTTTCTAAATTTTCCTCTATCCAGTTTTTCACCTGTTTTACAATGTCCTGCTCCCTTTCGATGGTAATTTCCCGGAGCATAACCCGTGTCCGGAGGAAAACAAAATAGGTATCAAGGACATCATGGATACAGTAATCATTGATCTCCCTCAATTTCCCTTCTAAAAACATTCCGTATACTTCATTACCCTTGGTGGACATTTTTCCAGGTTTGCCGAGTATCTTTGCTAGAAGATTGAGTCCCCCGTTCATGCGTATTGCATTGAAGTTACTGAGCCAGTCCTGAAGATCGATGTGTTTGGTTCCGAATCGGTACCTGCCGGCAAATTTATCCTTAAAATGTCTTTTGGCGGAAATGCCGTATCGGTATGCCATAAGCTCCAGCAGGGGAACATCAAATCCCCTGCCATTGAAGGTGACAATCGATGCATGATCATACAATTCTTCGATACCCTTCCAGAACAACTTGGTCATTTCCGAAGCCCTGAAATTCGGATCATCGAGGACAACCACGTCCTGAAGGGTAAAATCTTCCCTTATTTTCGCTATGCAGATAGATACGGGATACTGGAAGGTAACTGGAATAAACTCAGAGGCGCCATTTGTCTGTTCCAGGATTTCATCCTGGAACTTTCGAATAACTTCCTCATCTGTAAGTTCTTCCTCGGGATATCTTACGCTCTTGATCAGTTTTGCATCGGGTACCGTTTCCACATCAAATACAAGGTAACGGGTTTCTTTATAGTCTATCATTTCACAGTCCTGTCATTTATTTCTTTGCAGCGAAGGTTAAAACTTCCTTCACCGAAAAATAAAAAAAGCATGTTGCGGCATCACAACATGCTTTCGGCTTTCATATAAGTTTCAGTTATTTGCCTTTAGCTTTCGCTTCAAGCTTTTTCAAAAAGTCCTGTATAAATGGATCGCTCTCTGTTTCAAGTGCCTTTTTCCATGCATCAATTGATTTTTTAGAACCAATTCTGACGGTTGCAAGAACTGCGGCATATCGGACTTCTGCACTTTCGTCTTCCAGCATACTTTTGTTAAGAGCCGCAACAGCCTCCTCTTTTCCTATGTAACCGAGGGCCATCACAACATGCATCCGAACTTTCACACGCTTGTCTTCGATAAGCTTTACAAGATTCTTAATCGCGTCTTTTTCTTCTTTTTTGCCGAGCCAGTCAGCTGCTGCTACAATTGTTTGTTCGTCCTTTCCCGGGTCGAGATCGGCAATGTACTGTTTAGCTGATTTTTCAGCTGCGGTAAGAGCCGCGGCAACGTAGAATATAGAAATAATTGCGAGGGTCAGTGCCTTCTTCATTGTTAACTCCATTCAATAACTGCATTTTTTCAATTCAGCAACTATAGTAACTTAATATCAATCTGTCAATTATTTAATTTTAGATATCACACACTCTTTAAAGATGCACCCGGTAAATTCCCCATATTTTCTTGTTTTTCTGTTTATTTTCAATAAATTAATAAAAAACAGATTGCAAAGATAGTATGCTGCCAAAAGATGTCCAATCTATCACCTGCTTTACCATTATAAGAAAATAATTTTCGCAAAAGGGCTACTATAGATGTCAGACGATAAGCTAACCATTGACGATTCATACGAAGAAATGGACAATGAAGATTTCGGAAAAATGCTTGAGCAGTCACTGAACCGCAGTGATGATTTCGCTACCGGTCAAAAAGTAAATGGAACCATCGTCGGTTTTTCCGACGAACATGCATTTATAGATATCTCCGGAAAAAGCGAAGCTATTATCAACATCAATGAGTTGAAGAATGAAGAAGGGGAATTCCAGCACAAAAAAGGGGACACTATAGAAGCATTTATCGTTTCAACCTCCGGCGGAGAGATAAACCTCACCTCGGTGATTGGAAAAGGTTCCGTAACCCCCCAAATCATTCAGATGGCCTATAAAAACAACATTCCCGTAGAAGGAAGGGTCGCCGAATCAATTAAAGGCGGTTTTTCCGTCTACCTGTCAGAAACCCGCTGCTTCTGCCCCTTCTCCCAGATGGGAGCCCGCAAAAACAGTGACGAAAGTGAATTTCTTAACAAAAAATTCATGTTCAAAATCATCCAGTATACCGAGCGTGGTAAAAATATCGTAGTTTCAAGAAGGGCCCTTCTTGATGAGGCAAGGAAGTCAAAGGAAGAGGAACTGAAACAGACCCTAAATGTGGGTGATACCATTACAGGAACCATTCAAACAAAACAGAATTTTGGTCTCTTCGTAGATATCGGGGGTATTGAAGCCCTGGTGCCAAAATCAGAAATATCCAGAAGCAGATATAAATCACTGAAATCATTTGAAATTGGAGAGGAAGTTACTGCCAATGTCCTTTCCATCGACTGGGAAACCTCAAAGATCTCCCTCAGCATGAAAGCCCTGGAAGAAGATCCCTGGGATTCAATAGATGAACTTAAAATTGATGAAACCTATGAAGGTGTCGTAGTCAATATAATAAAAACCGGCGCCTTTATTGAGCTGAAGCCCGGCCTTGAGGGTTTTATCCATATCAGCCGTTTAAGCCTCATAAAGAAAGTTAATCGCCCCGAAGATGTCCTTTCACGGGGTGATTCCGTATCTGTCAGGCTGGTTGATATAAACACCGAACAGAAAAAAATGTCCCTCGAATTGATTACGAATGAACCCAATCCCTGGAATCAGGGAGTTGAGTCATTGACAGGAACCAACCAAACTGGTATAATTGAAATATCTCGTTCTTCAGGAATTAATGTACGTCTCGAAAATGGGATGCTGGGTTATGTACCAAAGGAAGAGCTCACCAGAAATAAGGGGGCTGATATTCAGAATGAATTTCCTGTAGGTAAAGAAATCGAGGTTGCCATCGTTCGTCTCATTCCTGAAGAAAGAAAATTGATTCTGAGCTGCCTCGGAGCGAAGAAAAACGAAGAGATGAAGGAATATCAGAATTTTAAGGAAAAATCTGATGCATCCGGTGGAACCACACTGGGAGATCTATTCAAAAATAAATTTGAAAAGCTTCAGAAAGACCTTGATAAATAACACTTCAGTTTCAGGCAAATCCCTTCATCCCTGATTAAGAAAAGGCAAAAGTGTATTTTTCATGATTAAGTTGAAGAATGGAATAGAAATTCCCTATAATCAGGATTTCGATGAATTTTTCAAAGATTTGCTTGAAACAATAATCTTTGAGTCAAAAACTGAAATTGACAATCGAAATACCGGCAATCAATCTGTTGATCTCCTGAACGAAGCATTCCTCAAGGAATTAATGGACAACTGCATCTATATCACACATCAGCTTTTTAACATGAATGAGGAACACCGGGAACTGGCAAAATTTATGGTTTCAGGATTTGTTTTTAACAGCCTTCTGCTTTTGATACAGACTGAAAAGTTGATTGATGATTCGGAAATGGTTGACGATGAAGAAGATACCCTCCACTGATTAAAGAAGCTCCAGCAAGCCTGCTAAAAGTTTATCATCTATCCTGTCAATTTTGCTTACCATGTCTCGCTTCGCTTCGTTCTTTCTGACCTTTACTGCAACCGTAATCTCATTACCCTCAAAATATTCAGGTACCAAAATTTTCAAATCCCTCTGTTTGAGTTTCTGCAATAGGCTGTTTTTTCTTTCAACCATTTCATGATATGAGGGGTAACGCAGGCGGTAAAGTCCCGCATAGAATGAATCGAAGACTGAAAATTCTGCCATTCCAGTCCAGAAATCAAGTTCGGGATCTGCCTGTTCAATATCTGCAATAAGGTCTATTATTTTTTTAAAGTTATTCTTTCCTGTATCCCATTGTAAAACCAGGGCAGTAAGTTTATCTCGAGACTTTTTACTCAGTCTCAGGAAAGTTTTAATAACCTTGAAGGGGACATCCCTGTAGTCAAAATAATCCTTCAATTGCGGGGGGACCTTTCCCCACTCTGTATATAATTGCCCTCCGGGAAGAAATAATCCAGGAATATTTAAATTATTCAGACCAAATTTATTAACATCCTTCTCTTCCCGGTTGAAATAATTTTGCAGAATCTCGCAAACCCTGATTTTACCGGATGGACCGACACGATCATGGTATATTTTTTTTCCAACTTCATCAACAAACATATCACCGGTTACATGGTCAATAATATGTGCTGATACCGATCCCCCTCCAGATTCAACAGCGGCTAAACGGTTAAATCCACTGAATATTTGAAAGCTTTCCCCCTTCTTTAATAAAAACGGTCTCTCAAGAACACCAAACAGCTTTATTGAATTTTTAAGTTCCCCCTCTTTATCTACTCTCCCAAAACGGAAAAAATCGGCCTTCCGGTCAATTTTTTCAAGTGGTACTTCCATAATATTTCCAACTGTCATATCCGCGAATACCGCCCTGTTCTCAATTACAATTAATTTACTTTATTAGACCTGCGAGAAGATCGCTTATCTGGTCAGGATAAATTACCGTTACCTTTGAAAGTCTCGTAAGGGCACCCTCAGCTGAAGAGGTCAGATTGCTGGTTGTAAAGAAGAGGCCTTCACTGGCTTTCGCATCATTGATTGCCTGGGCAAAATTTCTCAAGGGTATTTCCCCCACATTTGCCTCTTTCCATCTTCTGACCCAAACAAGTACTTTTTGTTTTTTTTCCAAACTTGTAGCCATAAAATCAACACCATCGGAATCCCTGTATGTCGGTAAAATTTCATCAACGGAAAAACCAAGTTTTTCAACAAGACGATTTGCAGTTATTCTAAAATTCTCTACATCCATTCCGTATAACGAGTTCAATCTTTCCGATTCATCCGTAGTTAATACCTCTTTATGGGGCTTCACTGAACCGCCCTTCCCTTCAAAAGAACGGGCTCTCATCAGTATAGATCTAATATCAAACTGGTTTCTGCTTCTCAGACCGCATATTTTCCATACAAAATTTTCAGGAAATGCACTTTTAAACCATTCACCTTCATAATTTATGACAGAATCCTGCAGGGGCTCTATACGCTTTCGCTCTTCTGTATCCATTTCTTTTCTGAGGAGGGTTACCAGGTGCTGAACCTTTTCATAGTTACGGTCGATCTGATATAGCTGGTTCCAGTATTCATATGCAAGTTGAGTCTTTTCTCCATGGATGCTGACAAAACCCATATCATATAAAACAAGCGATATTTCATCTTTCATTTCATTCTGCTTCAAAATTTCCAGCAGTTCCTCAAGAACCTTAATGGCATCGTCATTTTTATCAACCTGCATATAGAGCATACCCAGAAGACGCCTTGCAATCATTATTGCCGGCAGAGCATCAGTATTTTCCACGACCATCTTTGCATAGTTTATTGCTGTCTTGAAATCTCTACGCCGCATCTGAGTAAAGGCCATGGCTATGTTTCCGATTTCCGAATGCGGGTCAAGGCTTAGTGCATCCCTGAAAAATTCTGCGGCTTCATTTGTTTTCTGGTTCTGGTATGCCGCCATACCAGCCCCAAAAAGAATTTCAAAATTTACATCCTTTTTAAGTTTAACCAGGCGCTCAAAAAAACGATGTGCTACCTCAAAAGCTTCCTGTCCCAGAGAAATAAAGGCAACCTGGTAAAGAGCCTCAATATCTCCCGGGTATACCCTTGTAATTTCAAAGTATGTCTCAAAACCTTTATCTATTTCTTCCCGCCCCAGATATGCCCTTCCGAGACTCCTCATTACATTGATTTTTTCAACCTCAGCGTTAAACTTCTCAATTTTCAATATTTCTTCGAAGTGCAGAACTCCCTGATCAATCATGTCCTGGTTGAAATAAAGTTCACCAAGTTTATAGTGAACAAAAAAATTGGCGGGATTTTTGTCCAGAATTTTCTTATATTCGAGAATTGCCTCTTCTACCTGGTTTTCATCAAGAAATGTCTGTGCCCTGTTAACCGGATTCAGTTTAGGCCCCAGATAATATATATAATAAACCATTGTTCCCAGAATTATTATTAAAGTTACCAGTATTGGAAGTATCATTGATTTTAACCTGAATTAAGCTATTATGATTATCGTCAAAATTTGAAAATCAGAAAAGATAATTATCACCTGAATCGATCCGGATTAGAACAAAGAAACCATACTGTTGCCATTAGATAACTATTTTAAATTAAATCATTCCAATGTGTCGGAACAAATATTTTTTGACCAGCCAGTTTCGAAATAAATCGTTTGTGGGATTATTTGCGGATAATTTTTAGAATTGAAGGCCAACCATTAATATAGACAGTATTGCCAATCTGTTTTTTAATGATGTAATCTTCTCCTTCCTTCACTTTGAATTGAAATGGAAGACTTACCCTTATTTCAGGCGGAACAAATCTTGGCAATTCTTCAAAATATATATTAATCTCATTGGAAGTGCATTTAGCAGAAAAATTGATTCTTCCAAAACGGGATGGTGCATTTTCAACAACCAGCTCCTTCCCTGCCTTGAACCATATTTCTTTTGGGACAGGGAACAGGTCAAGATGCCCTTCATGATCAACAAAAAGCATACTCCTGAGCATTAAAAAACACGCAGCCCCAACAGCTATAGAGGCACCATTCCCGTAACAGCCCTGTCTGTTTCCTGGATTGATGAATTCCGGCATAAATAACATTTTTTCACCGGGACTCATTACTGCGGTTATTGAATCAAGGGCTTCTTCCATCCCAAGGTGTACCATATTTGCAGCGACAAGGCCTGAATTAAGAAGGTCTGCTCCAAAAGACGGCATAATCAGGGGAAATGAACCGTAAAAATCTTCTACTTCCTTCATAACTGCTTTTTTCAATTCAGGAGAAAAATCTTTAACGGGAAAGGGATAATTACCTAAAATAGTATAGAGGAAATAAGGATCGAATTTTTTTTCTTCAATTGAATTATTTACATCAGCGAGAAATAGTTCCGACAGGCGACGGCTTTCCTTCTCATATTTTTTTTCATCTCCAAAAATACCCATTGACCTTGATAGGTATGCAAGACTGTCAAGACAATTACAGAAAAGAATTACATCGAAAAGATGTCCGGTTTTCTGGTAAAATAAATTGATACTGTTGCGCTGCAGATCACCTAATGAAGAAATAGATTGAAAAAACTGCAGGATTGCAGCACCATTCTGATTTATTTTTTGATATTGATCCTGCAGCAGTTCTGAATCCCTGGTATTCAAATAATAATCAGTAAAAGCAATTACAGTTAAACAGTACTGCTGAATATTCTCGAAACTTTCACCCTTTTCAAATTTATGAATTTTCTTTATCCGTTTTTTTACCAGACTGAGGGCATCCTCCAGAAATCCCGCAGCAATCAATGCCTTGTGAATAATTATTTCCTGAAAATCATTAACCCTGTAGAGATCGGATTTGTGGTGCCCCTCCGTCTCTATTTTATTAGATAAAATTAATTTTGAACCGGAAAACCATTTCTGCATCTTTTTATCAGAAATTTTCAGCCTGGTTCCCGATTTAACTCTAAGTGAAATATATTTGGAAAATTCTTCACGGGCTTCGGAGAGATCAAATTCATTTCTTGAGAATTTTCCATCTCTGGAAAGAAGTATCCTGAAGGGAATATTCTGCTCCCCCGGTTTACATTTATACGCAGCAGCCAGTGAGGCCAGTCCATATTGACAGTTTACAGTACTTAATTCATCTGCAATGGTTCCGTCAATATCTCCACTTGAACCGTTCCCCGACAGCAGTTCATCCGGTTTCAGGGGAAAACAGACTGCTTCCTGTCCATCGACCTTTACAACATCACATGATGAATCATATTCAAGACGGGAAATATTCCCGAGAGAATCCGCATTATATGGTCTTACAACAAGAAGGAGATTATCTCCTTTTTTATTTCGTCCCTTTTGTTTCAGGTTGAACACCGCCTCGTCACTTTCAAGACGGGCACAATACCCCTCTATGCTGATGGAAATCCCCTTATAATTCCATTCTGCAGATAGTATGGAATTTCCCGAATCAAGCGAAATATCAGGGCCGGCCTTCGATAAGAAGGGTCTGATAATTTCTCCTCCGGAAATAAGCCATGGCTCAAGAGACCAGTAACCATGTGAAGTAAAAAACATCAGGGAACTGTCTACAAACATCCGCTCAGAAGAAAGGAGTGTACTGAAAGAAGCCCAGTGGCGACGGCTTTTATTCAGGAGTAATGGAGGCTGTATACTAAAAGCCCCATCCGGAGTATTGCCGGTATCATCCATAACCCATGCCGGCCATTTAAAGCGCGGGAAAAAATGAAAAAGGGAATAGTTTTCTATTCCCCTTGTGATATCCGCGCTGAGTGCGGATATTTTTTTGTTATCTGTGAATGGTATACTGAAGACAGAATTTTCTTCTGTCTCCCTCATTTTTTGCTTCTTCAATACTTTTTGTTTCAAGACTGATCAGGTCTGATATTATTCGTTTTTAAATGCCTGAAGAGCTTCTTCTTCAGTTTCATAAATATCGAACATATCCATCAATTCAACTACTTCGAAAATTTTCTTAACAGCATTATTCATATTGCTTAGTTTAAGCTTCCTTTTTGATTCTTTGAGTACCCTCATGGTCGATACGAATATTCTGAGACCAGAACTGCTCATATACTCAACATCTTTAAGATTAAGCAATAAATGACATTCAGAGTCGTTCTGAATAATATTATTTATTTCTTTTTCGATATCTGCACTCAGATGGACATCAAGGCGTCCTGCGAGATAGATGACAGCAACATTATCAACTTTCTTTAAATTCAGATCCATGCCTATCTCCTAAAATAAATCGTTTGTTTGGGCACACTATACTATACTCTTCAAGAATAAATCAACTAAAAAATTACTTATCCTTTTAATTATTCCATACCATCTTTCGCCTGTTCCCGGGTCAAAAATAGACCTGCAACAGTGACTATTGCAATTATAGAAAATATTATTCCTAGAATAATCACAAGAAGATGCCCCTGTTGCTTCATAAGAACGGGATCTGATGCTATGACCATAGCCTGTTTATGCCTGGCTGACATAAAAAGGCCGTTTTTAATCAGCATAAAAGACGCAAGAGCCGGAAAAATTACACCGTTATAATAAATGAGACCACGGTACTTCAGGGGATCAAATAAAGGCATAACCATTGCAATCCCGGATGTAAAGAGCAGTGCCGATACAGCCCTGAATACAAAGTAGAGGGGACCAACCAGTTCATGGTCCTTTACCAGGTCAATCCAGTTTTCGGAAACATTTTGGGCAAATATTTCAATAACTGTAAGTGGTGAAACGTAAAAGAACAATCCGGCAACAATATATATTATACCGATAAATAGTACTATAATCTGAAGAATATTGGTTAATTTGGATCTCATCTCCCCTCCCCAAAAATTAATAAATAGCGAATACTCAGATGTTTTTGCCACAGAGGCTCAGAGACACAGAGCTTTTATCTATTATTTTTATGATTTACTAATATTTTTTTAAATTTCAGGTCTTACACATTCATTTTTTTAACATAATGGATTATAACAACTAAGATATATTTTTCATATATAATACATACAGTCTTCGTCAATGGATTTTATTATTTAAATGACAAAAAATTTTTAAATCTGAATATACCAGTGCCATGACCGTGTAATTGTTAACTGAATTAAGTAATTCATGTCTTCCAGTTAATTGATATTTACGCAGAAAAAGGCACAGTTCCGCTACCTGTTTAATTATTATTTAAAAGTGAAGGCACTAATTTTTCTCAGCCGCTTCGATGATAGCATCAATGCTGAAATATTTCTGGTCAATACTTATTTGGACAGATTTATCGGCAAGTTCACTATTCTTTTTCTCTTCCTGTCTCTCTTCGAGATGATTAATAAAGTTCTGATAAAAATTCAAAATCCGGCTCCCTTTAAAATCCATCTTTTCACTATTATGCACAGAGAGGTAGGTTATTTCATCTGCATCACTACGAAGAACCTCCTCCACTGAAACTTTCGCGTGAGGATAACCGGAATAATATTTTTCACCGTTGAGCACAACCGGTTCAAATACAGGCTCCAGAACAAATGAAGTCTCAAGAGAATCTTTCACCATACCGGATGAAAAAAGCCTCCCCCTGCCACTGGCAGAAGACGCAAAGGATACGGGCATTGCACTGAAATTTTCAATTCTTCTGTTTCCGGCAATTTCGTACATTCGTTTGGAAATTTTGTCTTTCCTGAATACATAATCTTCCGGGAAAACGATATCAAGGATCCCATTCAGTCTATTTTCAGAAAAGAAATGTTTTATCCTTTCATAGGTTTCCTTTTTATCCCCCGAGAGTAGATAAAAAACCAGAATCAAATAGCTGAATGAAGAGGTATAAAAGGAAGTATACCCCCCTGAATCCCTCTCTTTTTCAAGGAATGGCGCCAGTGCTACCGCTTCAAGGAGGTTGCTTTCCATAACCAGTATTTTATTTTTCCTGATGATCAATTCAACAATACGACTCACCGTTTCACTCTGACACTGAGACAAAACTTCCAGCCCAAATTCATTGGAATTTTCAAAAATAATTTTTTCAAAAATCAACCCGTTGTCATACCTTTTGACCTGTCCACCGGAATATTCGTTGTAGATATTAATAACTCTTTGCCCCTGCCGAACATTCTTATCAATGAACTCCGACATTCTGTTCTGGGACTTGTCGATTCGTGTCACTCCAAGAACAATATCACTTTCCGTAAATACAGCCTTCGCAAGTTCTTCATTTTCCCCTGTCAGGTCCATAACTATATATTTATAATGCTGGCTGAGATAAAAAATCAGGGGTGAAATAATTTTTGAATTGATGCTTACTTTAGATCCATATGAGACATTAAGTATGCTCAAATTATCATGAACGACTTCAATCCGATCCATCAGCAGAGATTCAGTTGATGAATTATCTATCTGTTTTTGAGATAAGGGAGGTGTAATTCTCATATTAAAATAATCGAAAACAGATGATCCCTGGTTGGATACATCAAGAACGATTACTCTGTCAATTTCAGCAAGTTTCGTTGCCACCAGTGATGTCAGAAGTGTTTTCCCGGTTTTATCAAAAGAGCTGAATACAGTAACAATTTTGCACTTTTTATTCTGTATATTTCGTGCAGCTTCAGTTGAGTCGAATCCGAGACGATGTAATATTTCAGCATATCCGCGGAGGGATTTAAAAGACTGAAGGAAAAAAAGTTTTAATTTATCTTCTTCCATCATCAGGAGGGAGGCTTCAGTAAGAGACTTGACGATGCCGTGCTGCCGGTCCTGGATAAAGGGAATGTTTCCAAAAAACGAGCCCGGGGCAAGGTATACGACATCAGAGGAAGCGAGGGCTTCTATTTCGAAGACACCATCCAGTACTATACAGAGGGCTCTTAATGTTTTTACATCAAGGCGCTGTCCCTTTTTTATACGAGTCAATCTGCTGTTTTTATACAGCAGTCCCATTTCTTCAGCAGTACAGTGTCTGAATAAAGGTATTTGACGAAGAATTTTCGCAATATTGTCCATGTTTCTCTGCCCCGAAAGATTTTTATCAAATCTTCTTCAGCATGTCAACCAGTTCAGCTTTTCCCAGGCATTCAATGGGGCGGGTATTGGCGAATTCGAGGGCCTTGGGGGCGTACTCTCCTGTTGAGATTACCATTATTCTTGTTGCGTTTCTTGGTTTCATCTGCTGATATAATTTTCTCAGTAAAGATTCCGGGATAGTATCCGTAGTTCGGACAACACGAATAATACGATTCGATTGCCGGGCGTTTCTCCACTTCCCTTCTATTTCCGTTGCAATCATCTCAATTTCGGTATCACTGATAATATCAACATCGGTTATTGTAAATCCCATTGCCTGAATCATTTTTCTGCTCATGTGCTCGAACTGGGCAAGGCCGGCAATCATAAAATCCTTTATTCGATCATCCTGCCTGAATTCAGAAAAATTCTTTAATTTTTCCTGAACATCCCTGAAATTCTTATTTACCTCGGCGATTTTTTCCCAGTTATGTATGGCAGATTGAATGTCTCTCATTTTTTCCTGGCAGTCTGCCAGAAAATAGCGGAGATTCAGAGCGGTTTCACTGTTTCCACGGGCAAACTTCAGTCCCCGCTCAAACTCAAGGGCGGCTTTCGGATGCTGCCCCCGCTCTAAAAAACAGGAGCCCTTTGCAAGAAAACTTTTTACTTTGAGTTCATCACTTTTTTGAGCTACTTCAAATTCTTTTATGGCCCACTCATAATCACCCTGCTGTCTTAGACAGAGCCCAAGAAAATAATGAGCCTTGTAATTAGCCTGATCAATTTTAATTGCATTTACAAACATCTGTCGTGCATCGGTATAATTGCTGGTTCGGTAGTAGACCTGTCCAAGATAATAATAGGAATCCTCATGTTTGCCATTATTTGCGATGCTTTTTTTGAAAAATCCCGTAGCCTTGTCCAGCTGTCCCTTATTAAAGAAGAGGACTCCAAGATTAAAAAAATGTTCGAAATTGGCAGGATCAATTTTTGTCAGGATGAGATATTCTTTTCTTGCCTCTTCTATATTATTTCGTTCTTTATAAAGATCCGCAAGGGTCGAACGGACATAAACTTCACGGATTTTATCGTCAAAACGCCCCAGTTTCAGCACCTGCCTGTATTCAACGATGGCATACTGAATATTCCCCTCTTTCATATAGGCCTCAGCCATTAAAAAGTGGGCATAGGCATTCCTGTCATCCCTTTCAATTAATTCATTCAACTTCCTAATGGCCAGTTTTGTCTGTCCCGCTTCAATCATCCTGGCAATTTCTTCAATACGCTTTGGAAAAACCATCGCGTTGAGAACATAGAAGGTAATCAAGCCTAAGATGATAAAAATAACAAATATTATTATGTATGTTAAGGTCATAAGTCAGAATAACCTGCTCTTATTTTTATTAGCATAAATAGTAGCCTTGTCTCATCTTTACCTGCAATAATTATACATGTCAAGAGACTAAATCATCTAGATTATACTATTTTTCATGAAAGATGTAAAATACTATTGACAAAAAAACGATAAATTAAAATTGTACAAATCATTGGGGGCGTAGCTCAGTTGGGAGAGCGCTTGAATGGCATTCAAGAGGTCAGGGGTTCGATTCCCCTCGTCTCCACATCACCCCTTCCGCATTCAGCTTTTTACTCTTCAACCATTTCCTGAAAAAACTCATTTCCATGAATTGTTACCAGTTTCTCAATGAAATATTTTCTCTTACCTGCAGGTATGGTAATTTCAACTTTGTCACCGACCATCTTGTTTTGAAGGGCAGTTCCGATTGGAGAAGAAAGAGAAATTTTCCCTTCTGCGGGATCAACTTCATTGGGAGAGACAAAGATAAACTCAATTCTCTCCTCCTCATTGTAGTCATAGATGACAACAGATGAACCGAAACCGACCTTATCAGCTGGGAGATTGGAAAGGTTTATATTATCAAGCTGAGCCAGTTGTTCCGCAAGCTGACCGATCCGGGCCCGAACGAAGGATTGACGCTCCCGGGCAGCATGGTACTCCGCATTTTCCTTAAGGTCACCGTAGGCGCGTGCTACCGCAATTACCTTGGGAAGTTCCACCTTGAATTCATACTGCAGCTGGTCCAGTTCTTCTTTTATCTTCTGCTTTTTCTTATCTAAATCATCACTCATTTTCAGGCTCCTCTATCGGTGTTCCTCTTCATTATTTGATAACTTTATAACAATTTTTACTTTGCTGCTTTTGTCCCTTTTCACTTCAAAACCGCTGTCGCGGAGGGTTTTCTCAATACGATATGACTCTAAATCAACAATATTTTTTCCCATAGTGTTCATCCTTGAACGTTGTGTATTCCATTACTCCCGTGAACCGGGTACCATTAATTTGTCGGAATATTCTGACAAATTTTACAGGTCGATTTTTCGATTAATGCAAATTAATAGAACCAAATCATAAACAACTACGATAAATATATTCTTTATAGTCAAGTCAGTTTATTCTCTGGTATCTTCCTTTTCTCTACCGTCAGCTATACCGATCAATTCCGGGGAGAAATAGTCCTTTTTTTTGAAAAAACCACTCAAAACCTTAATCAGCAGAAAAGAAACAACAAGCCCCGCAAAACCACCTGCAGCCGAAGCAAGTTCACTGTCTATCCCCTGAAAAAAGGGAAATCGCGGCGCCACAATCCCCCCGGCGATGAGGAAAAGAACCGGCACCAGGTATAGGAGCAGGGCCCCGAGAACAACACCCTTTTCTTCAATTTTGTAGTCTACCGTATCACCTTTCCGGGCACCGATAGTATTTTCAATCCAGACCACCTTTACACGCTGCTCTGAGCCCGTTATACAGGTTCCGCGGGCGGCACAAGATGCGCACCCCGCGTCAGGTGCTGATTCAACTTTTATTTTATCACCGTCTATTTCGGTGACACGACCACATTCTCTATGCACGTCAGTTCCTCTGCATGATTATTTTAACAGCACAATCTCTCTCTCTTTTTTCAATTCATCATAGAGCTTTTTATTTCCCACAATAACCCGGACATATCCCGGCTTTAGCAATTTCGAGGTTTTTTCCAGTATTTCCGAGGGGGATACCTTTTCAATTTTGCCCGGATACGATTCAATATATGAAAAAGGAAGTTCATAGTACTGCAAACCGACCAGGGACATCAATACATTCAATGGCGTATCAAATTGAAAAATATAGCTGTTTTTGATATACTTTTTTATCCAGTCGACTTCCTTATCAGACACCTCTTCATTACTGATTTTTTTCAGATGCCCCTCAATAATATTCAACACCAGGGGAACCTTATCAGTTTTTGTCTGGGTAAAAACAAGAAAAATACCGGTATCTTTCCTCCCGCGGTAGATTGACTGTACCGTATAGGCGAGCCCCCTTTTTACCCGAATGTCCTTCACCAGGCGGGAATTAAAGGACCCTCCCCCAAGGATGTAATTCATTATTGCGAGAGCATAATGACCATCCCCTTTTTTGGGTGGAGCCACAGTCCCCACAACTATTGTTGCCTGGGGAATATTTTTCTCATAAAAATAGATTTTATCCTGCTTCTCCGCAACACTTTTCGCCGCCTCCGCGGGATTGGCGGCATAGGTCATTACCCTTCCGCGATTCATAGCCGCGAAATATCTGCCGGTTTTTTCCCTGATTTCCCCTTTCTTTAGGGGTGAGGTAATCCCAAGTACCGTATTCACTGCGGAGACATGCAGCTTCCAGGTTTTTTCCAGCAATGCCAGGTCAATCCTGCTAACCGAGGAGGGGGAAGGCATGCTGCCGTAGAATTTTCCATTAAAAATCAGGTGACGGGCCCGGTCAAAGGCAACCTGCGAGGGATCGTCATTGCGCCGCCTGATATCCTCCACCACCATGGCGCGGGCCATGGGAAAGTATTTAACGTCGAAATTAGGATGCAGAACCAGATCCGAAAGAATCTCCATGGCCCTGGTATTGTAACGTTGGAGCACCTGAAGGGAAATTGAAAACTGCTCCCAGCCGGTACTGACACTCAACTTCGCTCCGATATCCTCCAGGGCCTCATGAAGTTTCCTCCCGGGAAACTTTTTTGATCCAGCAAGGTTGATAAATTTCTCAAGAAGAAATCCCACACCGGCGCTCTTCTCATCTTCATAGAGCCTGCCATACCCTACGGAAGCAACAAGAACCACCTGCGGGAGCTCATCCCGAATATGTATGACCCGCAGTCCGTTTTTTTCAACGTAGGAATCAACCGGAGGCAGTTTTATTGATACAGGGGAAGCTTCCCCGGCATTTACTGAATGTCCGGGAGATAAAAATGATATCAGAAAAATAATAAGTACCCCGAAAAAGATAGATCTCTTCATTATTTTGCCTCCCTGCTGTCTTTCAGAATTCCCACAACACGATTTTTCCGCACCATATATTTATTTATGGCCCCGGTGATATCTCCAGGCTTTACATCACGAACCTGATCAAGGTAGGTTGCGGCATAGCGCCAGTTCTTAAAAACTGTCTGATAGTAGCTGAGCAGATGGGCAATCCCCTTATTCGAGTCGAGACCAAAAACCAGTTCTGACTCTATTCGAACTATCGTCCTCGTAAGTTCCTTCTGAGGCACTTCCCTTGCCAGGGCTGCCACCTCATTATAAACTTCCTTTTCGATCTGTTCCGGATTAATACCCTTTCGGGGGGTAACAAATATGACAAACATATTATTATATCGTGCCCCGGGTGCGCCGTTCCATGAACTGACGGAGGTGGCGAGTTTTTTCTGCAATACAAGCCTGCGGTAAAGGCGGGAATTTTTACTTCCTGCAAGAATCTCTGAGATTGCATCGAAGACATAGTCGTCCCTGGAAGGGTATGTCGGCTTATGCCATCCAATCAGCATCCACGGGTTTGATTCAAAATTCACCACCAGTCGCTTTTCCCCCAGTTGAGGAGTTTCCCTGATGGGGATTTCCGCAACTGAACGCCCTCTGGGGATATCGGAAAAATATTTGCTGATGGCCTGAAATGTCTTCTCTACATCCTGTTTGCCCACAATGGTAATGGTCATCCGCTGTGGAGTGTAATAGGTCCTGAAAAAATTCTTGATATCCTTCAGGGAAAGATACGGAATATTGGATCTCCACCCGATGGTGGGATGACGGTATGGATGCGCCGAGAAGGCCGTAGCCATGTACTGCTCAAAAAGAAGCCCGTTCCCCTGGGAATCGTAGCGCATTAGACGCTCCTGGATGACATTGTTCCGTTCCAGATAATACTCACGGAGTACCGGTTTTTTCAGGCGTTCCGATTCGAGTTTCGCCCATACCTCCAGCTTATCTGCGGGAAGTTCAATATAGTAACCGGTTTTATCTCTTGATGTTGAGGCATTAAAGCCGACGCCGCCGTTAAGGGTATAAATTTTGTCATAGGGGGAATTTACCACCAGCTTAGACTGAGCCTTCTGCAGCTCTACCAGCTCAGCCTGAAGGGATTTGATTCTTTCATTTTCAGGGCTGGTGAGACGAAGGTAATCGAGGGTCTCTCCGATTGCCTCGATGCGCTGCAGTATCCTTTTTTCTTTTTTAAAATCTTTCGTACCGAGGCGGTCTGTCCCTTTAAACAGCATATGTTCAAGCATATGGGCTGCTCCGATATATCGATAGCTCTCATCGCTTGAACCGACTCTGAAGGCTATTTCAAAGGCAAGGGTCGGTGCATAACCACGATTCAACAGGACTACGGTTATTCCATTGGGAAGTTGACGTGTTACTACATTTGATTTCAGATAGTTTTCCGCATTGCTGATTTTTTCACTCCCGTCACTGATTACGGGAAAAAGCAAAAACAGGCTAAATACCGAAAAAAAAAGGCCTCTTTTCATTATATTCCTCTCTGGTTTCATTTACTTCTTTTTATTTGTTTCCTGGTCCCGCAGTATCTCTTCAGCCAGTATTTTCAGCTTCGGTGACACCTTGAGGGGGGGAAGTTTAACTTCAGGCGGCTTTCTCCCGAGCATTCGATTCAGGGCAAACATCATCCTTTCGAATATCTCGTTGACCTTATCCCGGCGGTTTACCAAACGATAATATTTCAGGGCAACAAGGGGCTGCTGTAAATCATAAAAATAGTAGTCTGCAACCCGTGTCAGGCCGTCACGGTATCCCGTCTTTTCGAAAATTTTTATGGCACCCTCAATATTGCCGTTATTAAAAAGCTCATTTCCCTTCCGTATAAGTTTTACCCGGAGTTTGCTATCCATCTGTCTGCCTTCCTACTTCTTTTAGTTACACTATCGACATCATGTTACATCTTTTAGACGATAAAGTTATTACTCTGAAGTTTATTCCTATTGCACAATTTTTAGTGTATTATCACCTAAAGAGGGTGTGTGGTCCCCGGGGCGGGCATACACACCCTCTTTAGAGTCTATTCTCACCAAAAAAGTTTAGGGAATAATTACTGATATTACCATGAAAATCAGAACTGTTTATCACATGAAAATAGCCTTGACAGAATCATGAAAATCTATTCAGTTATGACCCTGATTAACTTATAATGCTATATTAAATAAAGGAATAATATTCATGTATCCAATTATTTTCAACTATAAGATGTTAACTATCGGCGGGTACGGCATTATGCTGGGCCTCGGATTCTATATGGCTTTTCTTCTTCTTGAAAGAGAACTTAAACTTCATGATAAAGACCCTGAACTGGCCTATAAAATCCTTCTTGCCGCCATCCCTTCCGGTATTATCGGCGCTAAACTTTTTCACATTATTGATAACTGGTCACAGTTTTTAAATGATCCCCTTGGAATGCTTATTTCCGGCGCAGGACTCACCGTTTATGGCGGATTTATAATGGCAATTCTGGTCTCCATTCTTATAATCCGCAAAAACAATGAGAGTGTCCTGACAATCCTTGATTTTGCCTCGGCACCAATGGCTCTCGGTTATGCAATCGGCCGTCTAGGCTGCCATGTTTCCGGAGATGGCTGCTACGGAATAGAAACCAGTTCAATTCTGGGGACTCCCTATCCGAATGGAATTATCCCATCAACGGCGGATGTCCTTCCGACACCCCTCTTTGAATCACTCTTTTCTTTTCTGATTGTAATCACCCTGCTGCAGCTGCGCAAAAAAGAACTTACCGCGGGGATGATCTTTTTTATCTATTTCATGCTCAATGGCATTGCCCGTTTTTCAGTAGAATTCCTGAGACGCAATCCAATAGTTGCCTTTAACCTGACCCAGGCACAGGTAATTGCCATATTTTTCGTTATAACAGGTCTTCTCGGTATGATTCTTGTTCAAATGAGGGGAAACCGGGGTAAGGAGTGACCCGGGGTTTTTTTTATCTTCTTTCATCCGCTTTTGTTTTTGCACTGGCAACACTCTTTGCAAAAATAGTTGTGCAGACATCAAGTGTACCCGCCGTTGAACTGACCTTCTTCAGGTTTCTGGCGGGTTTCATTCTTATTTCCATTGTTGCATTGCGCAACAAAGAAAACCTCCGTCCCGCAAAAACAAGCTATGTCCTGCTCAGAGCCATCTGCAATACAGTGGCTGTGCTCCTCTTTTTTATTGCCATAGAGGATACCACCGTCTCGAAGGCAAATATGCTGAATATGACCTACCCGGTATTTGTTTTTCTCCTCTCCCCCTTTATCAACCGGGAATCAATTTCAACCCTTGATATCCTGTATCTTGCTGTCGCAGTGACGGGGATCTACCTGGTTATGACACCGGAATCCTCCGCAGGAGGTTTTGAGACCCTTAACAGGGGTGATATCCTTGCCCTCGGCTCAGGTCTGGTTGCGGGTTTTTCCATCACCTTTCTCAGGGAAGCAAGGAAATATGACTCCAGCACTGTAATCCTCTTCTACCTGATGGCCATCGGCTCCTTCCTGAATTTTTTCATTGTCCTTCCGGTATTCGTGTTACCAACTGGAAAAACCCTGCTCTATGTATTATTGTGTACCGGTTTTTCCGTAGCAGGGCAGATATTCATCACATCAGGCTATCGCTATATTGATGCTGCAGCAGGCTCCCTGGTCTCATCCAGCAGGATATTATTTGCACTCATGCTGGGAATTATAATTCTCGGGGAAGATCTCACCTGGACAATAGGCGGAGGGGGCTTTCTAATTATTCTGGCCCTTTTCGGTGTAAGCGGTGTCTGGAAAAAAGCTGTTAAATAAATCTTCTCCTTAAACAGTTTGAGCTGCCCCTGGGGACAGCTCAAACTGTTTAAGAATTCCTGAAATACCGTGGTACTTACTTAATACTGTACTTCTTCTTAAACTTCTCAACACGACCAGCGGTATCGACTATCTTCTGCTTCTTGGTATAGAAGGGATGACAGTTAGAACAGATCTCAACATGCAGATCTTTTGCTGTTGATTTCGTCTTAATTTCATTGCCGCATGCACATTTAACGGTAGTATCTAGATATTCAGGATGAATGCCCTTTTTCATGGTATATCTCCTTAAAGCTTATGAATTCATGGCCTTGAAAAATGCCTTATTGTTTTTGGTTGACCTCATTTTGTCAATCAGAAGTTCCATCGCCTCTGTCGGGCTGAGAGATGAAAGAGCCTTCCTTAGTACCCATAATTTATTCAACTCTTCTTCGTCAAGCAGTAATTCTTCTTTTCTTGTACCGGATTTATTAATATCAATTGCCGGGAAGATCCTGCGATCACTCAGTTTTCTGTCAAGATGAACCTCACTGTTACCGGTTCCCTTGAATTCCTCAAAAATAACCTCGTCCATTCGGCTACCCGTGTCAATCAGGGCCGTTGCTAATATTGTTAGACTTCCACCCTCTTCAATATTACGGGCGGCTCCAAAAAACCGCTTCGGCTTATGAAGAGCATTAGAATCAACACCACCGGAGAGAATCTTACCGCTGGTGGGAACAACAAGGTTATAGGCCCGTGCAAGACGCGTAATTGAATCAAGAAGGATTACCACATCCATTTTTCGTTCTACAAGCCGGCGGGCCTTCTGAATAACCATTTCCGCCACCTGAACGTGCCTGCTCGCCTGTTCATCAAATGTAGAGGAAATAACCTCACCATTAACGGATCGCTGCATATCCGTGACCTCTTCAGGTCTTTCATCAATAAGCAGAACAATAAGATAGACTTCAGGATGATTTGTAGTTATTGCATTGGCAATTTTCTGCAGCAAAATGGTCTTACCGGTACGGGGGGGAGCAACAATAAGTGCCCGCTGTCCCTTACCTATAGGAGTAATGAGATTCTGAATTCTCATTTCGATTTCGTCAGCTGTAGTTTCCAGATTTATACGCTCATCCGGATAAAAAGGAGTCAGGTTATCAAACAGAACTCTCTTGTGAAGATGTTCAGGATTCTCAAAGTTTACTGCCTCAATTCGGAGCAGGGCAAAAAATCGCTCATTATCCTTCGGGGGTCTGATCTGTCCCGCAATGGTATCACCGGTTTTAAGGCCGAAAAGTCTTATCTGTGAGGGAGAAACATAAATATCATCAGGCCCCGGCAGATAGTTGTAGTTTGGAGATCGAAGAAATCCGTAGCCGTCATTCAGTATCTCCAGAACACCACTTGCAAAGATAAGTCCCTTCTGTTCAGTCTGAGATTTCAGAATTTCAAAGATAAGGTCCTGTTTTTTCAGACCGGAGTAACGTTCGCACCCCAGTTCTTTTGCCAGATTGGTGAGCTCTGATATTGTTTTGGCTTTGAGTTCCGCAAGATCCAGTTTCGGACCGCTCTGAGCCTCTTCTTTCGTAATAATTTGGCTCTTAATTTCTTCTTCGATATTTTTGCTGACCGCAGGTGAATTACTTCGGGATTGTCTTGCAGGGCCACTTCCGGTCCGTGTTCTGCCATTGGAGTTATTTTCTCTAGCCATAGAATGCCTTTACTGTTAATAAATTTAAATAGGGAAACCGATCAATAGATTTGAAAAATAAACCTGTGTTTCTGGATTTATACCCGATTCTGAGAGGAGGTGAAAAAAAGATAATGAGTCTGATTAACTATACCAATATCAGTTGAAACAAAGATTATGTCAAGTTAAAATGACGTTTTTTTTAGATACCTTCTATTTTCTCATCAATTTTATGTTTTTTTATTTTTGTTACCAGGGCCTGTTTGCTGATTTTGAGTTTTTCCGCCGCTTCTGCACTATTTTTTGACATCTTTAGGGCATTCACAATAAGCTGCCTCTCAACACCGGCCATTGTATCAGAGAGAGCCATATCCCGCACATCAATGCCATTGATATACACCCCGGCATCACCTTCCCCCTCTTTTTTCTTATCACAATATATGAGAAAACCGACCTTTTTCCGGTTAGATATCATGGGGATTTTTTCATACAGGATATCAAGTTCCCGGTTATAGAAGTAGAGACTCTCCTTTTCAGGATTGGAGAATAGCTCATTATCATCGGGATTGGAAAAATACTTTTCAACCTTCCCCGTATCTACCTCTTCATTCTTCTGTTTAGTATAAATGTCTTCGAATAAACTGTTATAAAAAATGGTTTTCCCCTTTTCATTGACTGCATAAAGGGGGCGGGGGATATGCTCGAGAATCAGATATATTATCCATTCCATTACCTGCTCTTCCCGTTGAGCATCAACATCTTCCTTTGTTTTATCTACTTTTGAACCCGGTTCACTGGCATTGAACAGCTGAAGACGCGTCCAGTGCCCCAGGATATCCCCAAAAATGTTTATCACCATGAACTCCTTTACTTTTCCATACGTAAGGAGTTCATCCAGGGTCATTTTTCGGGCAAGTTTCGTAATAAATTCATCAATCTTGATCTTTTCATTCCGCTCAATATCACTCAGCTCGGAGATAAGGTCTTCCTTTCGAAGAACTCCAATGAGTAATCCCCTCTTGGAGATTACCGGAATAATGGGAACATTATGAATATAAAAAAGCCTGACAATATCTTCAGGCTTTTTATTGTCGATCTGGTAGGGATTCTCCTCAAATTCACGGGCAGCATCAGCCTGTTCCTCTACAGACTCCACAACCTCAACATTCTCTTTTGGGGAGTTTTTTTTCTCTTCAGCCATTATAATCCCAGAACATCAAACATTGAATAGAGTTTTTCCTCTTTGTCCTCAGCAAATTCAGCTGCCAGAACCGCTCCCCTGGCATAGGTCTCCCGTGAAGTTGACCGAATAGTCAGCTCAACCCGCTCGCCGACACCTGCAAAATAGACTGTATGCTCACCAACAATGTCACCGCCGCGGAGAGCCATCACACCGATTTCCCTATCGGTCCTCTCTCCGGTGAGACCGGTACGGCCGGTAACTTCCTTCGCATCAGACATACCTTCCATGTTTTCCCTGACGATTTCAACCAGTTTTTTCGCAGTTCCGGAAGGTGCGTCCTTTTTAAAACGATGATGGGCCTCGACTATTTCAACATCAAAATCAGGCCCAAGGGCTTTCGAAGCAACTTCCGTCAATTTAAAGAGCATATTGACCCCTACCGCCATATTGGGGGCAAAAACGATGGGAATTTTTTTGGAAGCAGCTTCAATCTTCCCTTTTTGTTCATCTGAAAAACCGGTGGTTCCGATGACAAGGGAAACATTATTCTTCACAGCCTCTTCAAGAAGCTTCATTGTTGCCCGGGGAGATGAAAAATCTATAATACAGTCACTGTTTTTTACCTGTTCACTGTTGATGACCGCTACATTAATTCCCAGGGGATTCCCGTGAATCAGGGTATTTACATCCTTACCGGTACAGGGTGAGTCAGGGGAATCGAAGGCGGCAGTCAGTTCATGTCCCCGTTCCAGGGCCACCTCAAGAATGGCAATTCCCATACGGCCGCAAATTCCGCATATTCCAAGTTTCATTACAGCTTAACTCCATATGCATTAAATGCTGACTTCAGCCTGTTTCGGCTCTCTTCCGTGAGGGGTGTCATTGGAAGACGAATCTCACCGGAACAGTATCCCGCCATCTCCATGGCTGCCTTTATCGGAATGGGATTTGTTTCGAGAAACATTGCCCGGCAGAGGGGAAGAAGCCGGTAAAAAAGCTCACGGGATTCATTTATTTTACCATCATTAAAAAGTGTTATAACCTTTTTAACATCTGCAGGAAGTAAATTGGAAAGTACCGATACAATCCCCTTTCCACCGAATGCAAGAACCGGCAGCAGAAGGTTATCATCCCCTGACAGAATCGTGAGCCTGTCACCGCAGAGTTCGTAGAGGTTCATCATCTGGGCCAGGTCTCCCGTAGCCTCTTTCATCGCGGTAATCCTGTCTGTCCGCTCAATTAATTCAGCAACGCTTTCGGGAAGGAAGTTTACGCCTGTCCTTCCGGGAATATTATAGAGCATAATGGGAGTTTTTACAGAATCGGCGATAGCTGCAAAATGTTCCACCAGGCCCTTCTGGGTCGGCTTATTGTAATAGGGATTCACCAGAAGCAGTCCATCAACCCCGGAATCCTCAGCTGACCTGGAAAGACAGATTGCCTCTTCAGTTGAGTTTGCCCCGGTTCCGGCAATAACCTTTGCACGGCCATTTACCAGTTTTACCACATTTCTGATGATTTCCTTATGCTCATCGAATGATACAGTGGGAGACTCTCCCGTGGTTCCCATGGGAACAATACCATCAATACCACCCTCAATCTGCATTTCCACAATTCTCTCAAGAGAGGCATAATCTACTTTATTATCTTTAAAAGGCGTAATCAACGCCGTATTGACACCTTCAAACATATTCTCTTCCGTCTATTATTTATTAGTATTTTTAATATCAGCAATTTCTGATAATCTTTTCTCAAAACCCTCAAAGCTATATTTTTCATTTTTGAAGTCATCCTCAAAAACATACAGGATAAGGGTCCTTTTTGCCTTCAACTTATCACCGTCTGCGGGATAACTGTATACTTTAAGCCAGTCGTCAGCGGCTACGATGACGACCTTCACCTCCCTGCCCTTTGGGACAAGCTCACCGGCGATATTAACGTCCTTTTTTAAGACATATGTATTATCTTCAAGTTTTTTCAGTACCGGCATATCTTCCTCTTTTACAAAGGATGAACATGCAAGAAAAGAAATACTCATTATCAATGCCAGTAACGGGAAAACTGCTTTTTTTAAATACATTGGGATTACTCCTGAGATTAGTTGCAAATTATTCTTAAATATTCCCCGAGGCTCAATGTCAAGGAATAAATTATACCCCATCAGTCTATTTATGATAGGCGATACCTTCACATGTAGCGAGAAGACGGTCTTTACTCCCAAACACCTCAACCTTCCAAACGCTTACCTTTTTGCCGATATTTATCGGTGTGGCCTCGCCGAATATTTTTTCACCGTCAGAGGCAGAGGCAATGTAGTTGATATTAAAATTAAGGGAAAGGGCCATGGTCCCCGTTGAATTGGACCCCACTGCAAAGGCCTGATCCGCGACGGCATAGATTATTGCCCCATGGGCCCGCTCCACCGCATTGAGGTGGTCAGGCGTAATGGTAACGGAACACCGGGCGTACCCTTCCCTGACCTCATCCACTTCAATACCCAGAAATTGAGCCATGGGATCCTTTCCGACAATATCTCTGGCGTATTCAATGGCATTACTGATAATATCCGACATTATATTGCCTCTCCTGCGGGGACTCGGCGCAACACTGTATTATTCTGCCACTTAACTCCATATCAATCAGTCAACTCAATGGAGAGGGTGGGAACCCATGTCTGTACCGGCGGGACTGCGTCATAGTTATAGAGAAAATAAAATTCATCATCAAGATTTAAAAAAGATATATAACGGTCATAGAGGGGAATATCAAGAGAGATATAGTTGGATGTATTCCCAAGGCGGTCCCAGAGGATTATTTCACGAATGAACCATTCTGCAGAAGTATCCGGCAGCATGTAATCTCCCTTTCCGGGAGAATCTTTTTTGCCCCACGGTGTCATCACCGCCGCATAGGCTGAGGTTGAATCCGCGACAAGAAGTGGCACCTGCAACTCTCCCGTGCCACGGTTTCCGGAGAAAACGATCTTACCGGTTACGGCACCGGGTGTTTCGGTAAAATTTTCATCATCATATTCGACTATAAAATGGAAGGAAGTTTCTTCACTTTCTGACACTTCAGAAATCTGCATCAGCTCCGGACCCTTCGTATCCGTATTACTGATTTTAACGCCGGGAATATCCGCGACATTAAGTGAAG
Source organism: uncultured Spirochaetota bacterium (assembly GCA_942491575.1). Lineage (GTDB taxonomy): Bacteria > Spirochaetota > UBA4802 > UBA4802 > UBA5550 > CAZHNW01. Next base: position 1,360,363 of record CALOBT010000031.1, on the reverse strand, counting down.
TTTTTCGCATTAGTGCAAATTCATCCGAATTCCCGGAGACTTCCGCATAGAGATACTTCTGGAGCCAGTTGTTTTTGTAGGCGCTGAAAAAGGAAAAACTGAGGGTATTATCACTGCTGTCCAGTGCAGTGCCGGTAATGGCCCCCACCTGCCAGATCCCTGACTGCAGGAGGATGGTCCCGTTTATGCGCCCGATATATTCATTTTCCCCGCCGGCCTTCAGGTATACTGCAACTTCCTGCCCTGCCAGGTCACCGGCAAAGAACGATGAGGCTGCCCGTGCGGGTGAATAGAGGGTCACCTTCATGCTTTCAATAACGCCGCTTCCCTTTGCGGTCACCTTCAGGGAAATATAATCGGTAATTCCGTTGCCGGTTTCATCAACCGCATTGGCTGAGAGCCCCGTGACCACAACAGAAGAAAGACCTTCATCCCAACGTTGTCCGTCATGCAGTTCAGCCTCGAGTCGGACATCTCCCCCTGTCATATCAATAATTTCAGGCTCTGCAGTGAAACGGTTGTTCCTGACCTGCACATTACCGGAAATCCAGTGAATATCCCCCTGCCCGGGGCGTTCAGAGTCAGCCCCTTCCGGGCGAAAAAGTATTACACGGTATTTCCCATCCGGGTCAAGGCCGTTAATAGTTATTGTACCCTTTTTACCGGTGGAGAAACCCGCGGAGTATTCCCTCCATTCCATATCATCTGTGAGATCGTAGGCCATGGCAATTACTGGATGGAACAGGTCGACCTTCTCCCTGCCGCGGTAACGGTATGCGACACTTATTGTGCCGTCATTATCGGGATCACCCCTGAATTTTGAAGCAATACCGCGGAGGCGTCGGAGGGCCTGAAGTTGTCTGGCGGAAACAGTTTTACAATTCCCCTTCAGGCGGCGGGCCCTCTTTAATTCAAGGAAATGCCATCCCTTTTCTGTTTCATCAAAGAAGTAGAGGCTTGCATTTTCATCGCCACTGTCATAATGAAAAAGCCCCTTCTCCCATCCTTCAGCCTCAAGTTCGCCATTGGATGATGAATAATTCAACACCTGTTGAGAATCCCTGAGGCGGTAAATCTTCTTCGTTTCATTATTCTGAAGATACCAGGTTACCAGACCGGTTTTAAAGTGGAGAAAGCGGGTAAATCCAGAATCATCATATTTTTTCTCGTGGCGGGAAGTAAAAAAGTGTCTACCCGCGGCTGTTACCCGCCAGAGCTGCGGGATACCGTATCCATTCAGACTGTCGTCAATATTAACATGCGATAAAGAAACATTTTTTACCGAAGAAGCCCGTACCGGCTGCGGGAGATCTTCCGCCTCTCCGATACCGGGAGTCCCCACCTCATCTCCTATGGAAATACCGTCATCATCAGCGGCGACAACACGGCTTTCTCCTTCCCTCGTTTCGGGAATTTCAGCATCACCGCCACTTCCACAGCCACTTCCACAGCCAGTTACGGCTGTGATGACTAACAAACAGAGGATAATATATCTATATGCTGGGATTTTCATTTTTCTTTTAGTTGTCTCAACATTCATTTTGATACGAGTATAATGTAGAAATGCACGCTTTATAGCAACATTTTTTTCTGAATTAAAAAATATAAAGGAAAGAACACAGATTATGCAGCAATAACATCTTCATCTGCCCCCAATGCTCTTTAAATCTCCGCTTTTCATTATTAATGCCGGTTTTTTACAAAAGAATGAGGCTCAGAGCCTCAAAATCGGCAATATTCCGCTACAATGGCTCAGAGCCCGGTGCATAAAAGGATAAGATTTAATTAAATTTTATCCTTTTATGCCTGAATTCTTAACTATAGAAGAAAGATTACGGCAGTTTTCCCGTATACTTCCCTCCCTGAAGATATCAGAAATTACCGCAGTACTGGAACATCCCGTGTCAAGGACCTGCTGTATGTTGTCGCGGCTGATTCCACCGATGGCGACAACGGGCCGTGATGATTCTTTTATTACTTCCGCCACCACATCAAGTCCGATGCCTTCGATTGTTTCACCGGTTTTGCTGGCGGTGTCAAAAACCGGGCCTATGGCAATGTAATCGGGATCAAGACGAGCCGCTTCACGGGCCTGTAGTGCGGAATGAGTCGAAAGGCCGATAACGGTACCCGGTGGAAGAAATCTTCGCACCTCATCAACGGGAAGGTCATCCTGTCCCAGGTGAAGGGCATCAGCTTCTACCAGGGCCGCGATATCGGGATGATCATTAACCACGAAGAGCACACCGTTTTCCCGGCAAATTTCAGATACTTCCCTCGCCGCTGAAAGTATCTTACGGCGGCCTTCACCTTTCATGCGCAGCTGGATAATGTCCGCACCACCCGCTGCCATTTCAATCACAGCACCAGGAATTTCTTTCACCTTCAGAAAACCGGTATCGGCAATACAGTAGAGACTCTTTCGAAAACTCTCCATCAACCGGATCTTCTTCAAAACAAACCAGTTTTCCTTTTCAAGTTCATATATACGAAAACGGATTTCCTGGAACTGCGGTCCCGCCCCTCCTGGCTCAAGTTTTGAGAGTTCCTCAAGTGACCGTACTGCTTCCGCGGCACGGCGGATATTTGCGGTGAAAACATCCCCGGGGGATTCCCGGTTGAATTCGGATTCGAGGTTAAAAAATTTCTGCTTATCTTCAGTCACTTCCCTCGCAGCGAGGAGTCCGTCACGTGAAAGGGTTCCTGCCGCGGCAACCAGTTTATGGCGCAGGTCTTTTATTTTTGATGCACTGTCATCATTGCTGTAAAAACGTAAAAGATCTTCACAGACACGCAACCCTTCAAGGGAACGGTTAATGCTGGCATCCATTGCTCGTAGTATATTTTTCATATTATTAACAGTAACATCAACCGCCGCCGACAAAGCGTACGATTTCAACGGCATCACCTTCTTTAACTTCCGTGCCGGCAAACTCTTCCCTGTGAACGATGGTACCGTTGAGTTCAACGGCGATATTATCCGGTTTCAGTTTGTACAAATCTAGGATATCGGAGATATTTTTTTTCTCGAAAGCAATCTCTTTTCCGTTTACCACTATATTCATTCAATTAACCCTTTTCATAAATTATCAATGCGGGAAACACAATAGCGGCGGTTTCCGCCCTGAGCTGACTGAAGCCGAAAAATGCCGGTTCCCATCCCCGATCAGATGCAAGTGAGACTTCCTTCTCAGAGAATCCCCCCTCAGGCCCCACAAGGATATTGAAGACTTCATGGTTATCACTCCGCAGCACTTCCCGAATATGCCTGCCCCCCTTAAGGTGGGCGATAATACTGAGTGAGTTATTATCAACAACAGGTATATCACGAAAGCTTATCACCTCATGCAGCACCGGAATCATAGATCGATATGACTGCTTAGCAGCCTCTTCGACAATTTTTTTCCACCGTTCAGTTTTAGAACCGGATTTTTTATCCACTTTAGGAATGGTCCGTTCTGTAATGACCGGAGTAATTTCCGACACACCGGTTTCCACCGCCTTTTTAAGGGCGAGGTCAAAATTTGAGCCCTTCAGAAGACTCAGATAGAGGTGTACCGGCACTTCGGCTTGACCAGCCTTGACTACGCTTGGTACAGGCGATCCCTTTTTCCGGTAATTTTCACCTGATGAGGGGGCCTCTTTTTCGTCAATTATTTGTGCAATTATTTTGTCATCTTCAACGGCAGTAATCCTGGCGGCAATATGCCTTCCTCCGTCAATGACAAGATCAAGAAGATCCCCAGGTGCGGCGCGTCGTACCCGCCCCAGGTGATGAAAATCTTCCCCGGTAATTTCAATTATATTATCGCAGATTCGTGATGAGGAAATAAAAAATCGCGGCAATGAATCTATTCTCCAAGTTTTTCTGATCTGAATACTTTCTTTTTGAATTTCACCCTGCTGTCAAACTTAAAAAACCGTAAAATTGTTATTGTACCATGGCGGATATCCATCATATCATAGCGGATGGGAATAATTCGTCCCTGGCGTTTCTGGATCTTTGTAATGGTTAAAAATTTATAAATAGCTTTATCCCGGTCATGGAAATCTATCCTGAGGGGAATAAATTCATCCTTGGTTACATAAAGGGTCAGCATTCCGTAGAGCCCCCCCTTAAAAATGGGGTTCAGCTTCAACTTAAAGGCTTCATATCCCTTTATGAAGGCATCACCCTCAATGCTGGCGGAATAATTACTCTGCAGATCGTAGTTCGACAGATCGAGGTAGCTGAAATTTGTGTTCAGCACTGAATCATATTTATCAACTCCCAGCTTATGATACAGTTTGATGGCATGAATATTGTACACCCAGATATCTTCTCCACCAAGATTATAGAGTACCTTTAACTGATCCCCCCGCTGCCGGTTGCTGAAGGTAAAGAGGAAATCTCCCCGCGATATAAAGGCCTTTAAATTGATGGTAAAAGACTGTCCGTCAGGTCTGATATGTTTCATCCTGCCGTCTATTTGTCCCTCAGGATAGGCGAGTACCCGGTCAACCCTTGCCAGTATTCCCTGCGCAGTCAGCTCAATTTTTCTTTTTTCCTGAGCTGCCGAACAGAGAGGTATCAGCATCAAAATCAATGCAATGGCTGTTGCTCTTTTCATAGATGTTCCACACACTTTTTGTATTGTAATGATTTTTTTATATTATATTTATAACCTTTATAAGATACTATTAAAGTAAAAAAAATAAAAACATTATAAATAATAATTTTACATTAAAGTTTTTGTTGATTTTATAGTGCTATCAGTAACAATTGTACCTTAATCAAAAATTGATATACTACAATCTGCGAAAAAATTTTTTATGCGGATTTATTTTTTTACCTTTGTACATTGTGACAGAGTAACAGATAAGATACAAATACAATTTCCAATATTTCAGGAAGAATTAATGCTGAAGAGTACAATCATGGGCGACAAAATAGATTTAAACAATAAATTTAACGAAAAGCTGTATCTTTCAGTTATTCCCAAAAATATCCTCTCTTACTGGTCCAAGGCGAGTGATGTGGCCAATTTTATTGCGGATTTCTACCATTATGACTTTTCAAATAAAGCTGTTCATAATAATATTTCAACTGTTCTGAATGAACTGATAGAAAATGCTGTAAAATTTTCCAGCATCAAGGAACATAAAATTGATATTTATTCTTATAACAATTCCCGGGAACTGATTTTCCAGATCACCAATTCCATATCCATGGAGTCATGGAATAAACTGAAGAAGGTCCACGAGGAAATGGAATCCACAGACCTTAAAAAACTCTACGTAAAGAGAATCCATGACCTGAGTACAAGCAAATCAGGAACCGGTATCGGCCTACTCCTGCTGAAGAAAGATTACGGTATCGACATAAACTTTTCACTGGAAGAAAACCGGGAAGCAGAAGATCTTCTGACCACCACAGTGAAAATGAAGGTAGCATAAGGAATTCATGATGAAAGTAACCAAGGTACTCCACAGCAACGATTACACAATTGAATTCTATGAGGATAAGCACCGGGTCACCATGAAGGGGACCATGCGTCTTCCGGTAAATGAATATGAAGATTCCATCAATCCGGAATTTATCAGCTTTTCGGAAAAAGCAGACAATGATATTGAACTTGACCTGACAGAACTTGAATACCTCAACAACAGCGGCATAAGCTTCATCAGCATGTACCTCGCGTCGATGAAAAAAACGGGTCAAAAGATTACAATTGTCGGCAATCGGGACATTTCCTGGCAATCAATAACAATGGATAACTTCCCCCTCTGTAACGAAGAAGTAAAGATTGTCATGAATTAACTCTGGTAGTACTTTGTACCGCCATTTTTCAGATCAGGCCGAAGTTTCTGGGCATCATGAAGATAGAGCTGCACCATCTCATCCTGCCGCTTGTCAGAATTCACATGCATCAACACCCGGATACAGCCCTGCATACTTCCCTCTACGGGAATCTCCCTTGTGCAGAAGAGGGGTGTATATATCCACCCCATGTTACGCGCCGCAACAGCGGGAAATTCAGCATCTATATCAGAGGTTGCTGAAAAAATAACCGATGCCACATCTTCAAGATCAATATTGTTATTTTCTATCAGCCCCTTGAGTAATTCCCCGGTTTTTTCTACGATTTCTTCCTTTGTATTGGAAACAACGGTGGTTGCTCCCCGTACACCTCTTACTGCCATTGGTCTTCTCCGTAAATTCTAAATGGTAATGTTTTTTATTTTTCTTCGAGAATATCCCCGCCAATCTTTCCCATGAGGGAGCGAAAGCCGGGGAAGGTTACGGATACCGCCTCGGCGGTATCGATGATCATCTCACCTTCAGAAGCCAGAGCGGCAACCGCCAGGGACATGACAATTCTATGATCAAAGTGACCGGAAACTTCCGTTCCCGTAAGTCTGCTTTTTCTGATAATAAGCCCGTCGGGCATTTCCTCGATATCGGCGCCGCACTTTGCCAGTTCTATGGCCATGCAGCTGATACGGTCAGTCTCCTTCAGGCGGGCCTGTGGAACATTAACGAGGCGGGTTTCCCCCTCGGCAAAACATCCCGCAACTGCCAGGGCCGGCAGGGCATCGGGGATTGCATTGAGATCAAAACTTCCCCCCCGAAGAGAGCCCCCGCGGATGGTAATGTGGCGCTCGCCGATTTCCACTTTTGCACCCATCTCCCGAAGGATATTCACCACTTCCTTGTCTCCCTGGGAGTCACTGAAGTCGAGACCCCGCAGGGTTAGCTCACTCCCGGTAATGGCCGCAGCCACAAGAAAAAATGTTGCAGAGGAAAAGTCCGCCGGTATATGGGCATCAAAGGATTTAAAGTGCTGATTTCCCGGAACGGTAAAGGAACGATACTCGTTATTTTCAACGGTGATACCGACGCGCTCGAGCCAGTCCAGGGTCATTGTCACATATGGTTTTTCATTAAGAAGGGGAACATCGATAAAGGAAGTTTTTTCCCCACCCGGCGCCGCAATGAGAAGCGCTGAGAGGTACTGAGAGGTAACGGCTTCGATGGAAGTCTTTCCTCCCTTCATCCTTCCCCTGACGACTACGGGGGGTTTTCCGTTATTCCTCGTGGAGAAGGCCTCGGCACCAAGATCAGTAAGGGACTGCAGAAGGCCCTCCGCGGGTCGGCTGCGAATCTGGTGATCTCCGGTAAAAACAGTGGCGCCGTCAATTAATGCGGCAACACCAAGCCCGATATAGAGGGAAGTTCCGGAATTTCCCACGTCGATTACATCTTCAGGCGCAGGGAGACTTCCCCCGCAGCCCTGTATGCGCCAGGCATCCGCCTCTTTTTTAACTTCCCCCCCGAGCTGCTTCACCATATCAAGGCATGAAAGGGTATCGGATGACTCAAGGGGAAAACGGATCACTGACTCGCCATCGGCAAGGAGGCCCAGGGTGAGGGCCCTTATTGTGTGTGATTTTGATCCGGGAATGACAACCTCGCCGCTTACTTCTGCGGCCTTTACGCGGTAAATCACAGCTGTCCCGCCATGTCACGCTTAAGATACTCAGGTTTGATACGCATGAATATACCGGAGTAATATGGGACCTGGAGTTTATTCTCTGACAGGTTATAACACTGTTTCAGGGTTTCACTGTTTTCCTCAAGTGCTGAAATTACCGCTTCGCTGTCGGTATCAAAGATACGACTGTAGAAGGATGCCCGCTCAGCCATATCGACGACGACGGTCCCCTCGTGTCCCTTTACGAACTTAAACTCGTTCAGGTCCATGACGGTTTTCAGTTCATCTGACATGTAATATTCATTGTGAAGGGGGAAACCCGTCCGGATCACCTCGTCAAGTTTCCCTTCAGTATCGTCATCACAGGTAAGACAGGTGGCAACAAACAGGACCCCGTCAAAATCGAGGGCCCGGCGAAACTCATCAATGACAAGCCCCGATTCAAGATAGTTGATATTATCTATTGATATGAGAAGATTTGCAGCATAGTAGTCAACGGGGAAGTTGTTAAAATCCCCCTGAATAAAATAAATTTTATCAATCTGAGGATTCCCTGAATGAACCTGGCGAAACTCCTCGATAACCTTCATGGAATGTTCCACCATGACCAGGAGGGCATCCGTCTTCTCGGCTATTTTCAGCATCAGGTCACCACGGGTAATACCCGCCATGCAGATTACTTCGGGATTATAGGAATTAAGCACATCGGATATCTGCTCGAAGAGCCGTTCCGTCTCCTCTTCGGCACCGGGTGCTTGGTTATTATGAGAATTTTCTATGGAAAAAGCCTTAATTTTCTGTAGTCTGTCCATTGACATTTCTGCCTTAATTAAATTTCTTAAGTATTCAAAAGAATGAATTTTTTATGAAAGTCCGCAAAAGTTTGAACTGTCAAGTTATTTACGTTTTTTTTTAAATTGTTTATGAAGGGGGGAAAACGTTTTCGCTCCATCATAAACAGATGGAATAAATCCCTGTTAATTTTTCAATCTTTGCCTTGACAATCCGTAAACTTATTGAGAACTTAATGAGGGGGGCAGTAAATGACGACAAAATCAAAATCCACACGAAAAGGCGTTTCATTTGATGAATACAAAAGCATCAAGGATGAAATTATTGAAATCAGCGAACAGCGATTCGAAAATATCCTGACGAAGCGGCTACTCAGCTTTAAAAAGGAATTCAAATCAGAACTGATGGCGGAACTGATTCCGCGATTCGATGCTATTGACATAAAATTCGATGCCATTGATACTAAGTTTGATGCCATCGATACCAAGTTTGGCGCAATAGGTATTCGCTTTGATTCGGTAGAAAAACGATTATCCTTTATTACATGGTTTCTTCCCTTCATACTGACTGCAGTCTTGACTCTATTTAAGTTTATTAAATAATTTATCGTCATGAAGACATAAAAAAGGCTTTTGCGCCTTCATGACGATAAATCCCCCTTATCCCGTTCATCTTCACATCCCCGGATATATCTATAAGGATTCGGAATAATTTAGATTTATGCAGGAAATTTTATTGACACGAAAGGTAATGGGGAGTGAATCTTTCTTTTACCGGCAATTTTAGATTTTCCTCACACCTGAGATACAGAAATACTACTCTGCCCTGCCCCGAAGATGTCCAGTGACGGGGGCACCGCAGCCTGAAAAACCGGATTAAGAAGAGGATAAAACATAACTATTATGAATATTTTTGAAAAAGCAAAGCAGGGAGAAATAACCCCGGAAGTCGAAGCAGTCGCCAGAATAGAGGATGTATCACCTGATTACGTCCTGGAAAACTTCGCCAGGGGACACATCTCCATATTTAAAAACACTTTCCGGGATATCGCCCCCGTGGGGGTTGGCAAGGGACTCACCACCAAAATAAATGCCAATATCGGCACCAGTCCCGATCTCTTTGACCTCGATACGGAACTTGAAAAACTGAATGTCGCCATTAAATACGGGGCAGATGCGGTTATGGACCTGAGTATCGGCGGTGATGTCACCTACTTCAGACAGAAAATTCTGGAAAGCAGCTCCGTCCCCCTGGGAACAGTCCCCCTCTACGAATGCATCAAGGAAATGACGGAACAAAAAAAATCCATCATGGAAATGACCATTGATGATTTTCTCCAGGTAGTTCAGCGGCAGGCGGAAGAAGGGGTTGATTTCATGACCATTCACTCCGGCGTTACCCGTGAATCCATCAGATCCCTCCGCTCCCAGGACCGGATTATCGGCATCACCAGCCGAGGCGGTTCAATTATCGGGGAATGGATCAAACACAATAACAGGGACAACCCCCTCTACGAATTTTATGATGAAATACTTGAAATTTTACGGAAATATAATATTGTAATCAGTCTGGGGGACAGTCTCCGCCCCGGTGCCGGTCATGACGCAAATGACCGGGGACAGATTCACGAAATGGTGATCCTTGGAGAACTGGCGGCAAGGGCCCGCGAAAAGGGCGTACAGGCAATTATCGAAGGACCGGGACACGTTCCGCTCAATATGGTGGCGGACAACATGCGCCTCCAGAAGTCACTCTGCGACGGCGCACCCTACTACGTACTGGGCCCACTGGTGACGGATGTTGCCCCGGGATACGACCATATCAGCGGTGCCATCGGCGGAGCCATTGCAGCGGCAAGCGGAGCGGACTTTCTCTGCTACGTGACCCCGGCGGAACACCTGCGGCTCCCAAATGCCGATGATGTCCGGGAAGGGGTCATTGCATCAAAGATTGCAGCCCATGCGGCCGATATTGTCAAGCTTGGCGAGAAGGCCCGAAAGTGGGACGACGACATGTCAAGGGCGCGCAAGGAGCGCAACTGGGAGACCATGTATTCCCTCGCCATTGACGAAGAAAAGGCGCGCAAATACAGAAAGGAGGTCCCCTCTGACGAGGAAGACCAGTGTTCCATGTGCGGCGAGTTCTGTGCCATTAAACGCGATTATTAAGGAGAGAACATAATGGCTGAAGATTCACAGTATTATGATTCCTACAAGGAAGAACGGGACCTGATTCTCGAATACAACCAGTTATCACTGGAGGATGCGGGAGTCGTAAATGTAATGGGACTCGGCATCGATAATTTCACACGCGAACAGGCAGTCGTGAAGGTGATGAAAATGATTGAGGAGGGGGGAGTGCATCATGTCATCCCCCTCAATCCCTATAAGCTGCTGCGCATTAAGGCCAATGCGGACCTGCGTCTCATTTCCAACAAGGCGGACATGCATCTCGCCAGCGGAGGCGGACTCAACTGGGCCGCCAAAAAACTGAAGACCCCCCTGAAACAGCAGGTGCACCTCCTCAGTTTTCTCATGGATATTATACGAATCGCCGAGATCAAGGAGTACTCCATTTTTCTCGTTGGGGCAAAGCCTGAGGTTACGGAGAGGGCCTTCTTTAATATCAGAAAATCTTTTCCGAAGATTCGCATTGTAGGAAGACATGGCGGCTATTTCGATGCGAATCGGGAGAAGTCGGTTATTGAGGCGATGAGGAAGTCAGAGGCAAACATAATCCTGGTGGGCCTTGGCTTTCCAAAGGAAGACCGCTGGATATATGAAATAAAAAAAGAATTTCAGAATACAATCTTCGTCAGCGTAGGGGGAAGTATAGACGTTATATCCGGGGAAGTAACCAAGGCCCCGCCCTACTTCATGGAAAGGGGCCTGGAATGGTTCTACCGTATTATCACCCGTCCATGGAGAATAGGAAGATTTTTCAGAACCATGTTTTTCTTTATCGAAGCTTTTTTCAGGGGTTTATTCACGAAATAAAGGCGAGAAAATTCATGACGAAGGCGCGTATGTTCGCAATGAAGGCGCGTATGTTCGCAATGAAGGCGCGTATGTTCGCAATGAAGGCGCGGTTGGCCAACCGCGCCTTCATTGCGAACATCACGAATTTTATTTTTCATATCGTCCCTTCAAAGCCCGGGTATCCCGGGCATCCTGAAGTTCCTTTGAGGTGACGCGGCAGCGCCCCAGGGTAAAACGGCCAAGTTCTTCATGGTTTCCGCAGCTTCGGCAGCGCACCACTGACTTTCCCTCTTCGGTCCATTCGGAAACATCCACATACCGGGAACTGCAAACACGGCAGAACATGACGGAAACAAATTCACTCATGGGTATCCACTACATCCTTGTTTATTCTGCTATATATTTCACGACAAATCACTGCTTCATCATTGTTATCAGGGAAATATCCTCTCTGATTTCAAGGCCGTCTGCAAAATCCCTTGCAAAATCCAGAAGCCGCAAAGCGATATCTTCAGATGTTGCAAAATCAGTTTCCAGAAATTCCATTACACGCTTCAGTCCAAGCACCTGGCCGTTTCGGTTGCGGATGTTGAGGATACCGTCGGTAACTACCACAAAGACATCCCCGGCTCGGAAGGGGATGGTTACCTTTCGCATACCGGTTCCGGCATCACCGACATTACGTGTACCAAGGCGGAGATAACGTGATTTACCCTCACGAACCAATACCGGGTAGGCGACCCCTGCATTGACAAAGGTAAGAGAGCCTTTGTTTTCATCGACCACCCCGTAAAAAAGAGACATTTTATTTAGAAATTTAACATCCTTCAGCGCTGCATTTCTCATCTGCCGCATCAGGGCGGCTGGATTTTTCCCCACAAGCACAGACATGGCCTTCAGGGCACCGCTGACACTGGAGGCATGAAGGCCCCCGGGAATTCCCTTCTTATGGATATCTCCCAGGGCAATACCCGCCTGGTGGTCATTCAACCTGTAATAACCGTGAAACTCCCCCCCCACTTCCCGTGCGGGACGGGAATGAGCGGTGATCATGATATCTTTAAGCTTGAGAGAAAAATTCGGCACCAGGGAATCCTTAATGGAGCTGGCGGCAGAGATTTCACTATTGATTCTCTCCTCTTCAAGGGCATTTTGAAAAAATATGGCATTCTGTACAGCAAGGGCCGCCTGGTCGCCGAAAACCCTGAATAGATTCATATCCTCTTCAAAAAATTTTGGCTGGTTTTTCGGATTGATCGCCTGAATTACCCCGAGAAGTTTCCCTTTAAAAAGAAGGGGGGCACAGAGAATCGAACGGGTGGTGAAGCCGGTGCTTTTATCAAAATTCGGATCGAAACGCTCATCCTGGTAGACGTCATTTACGATTAAGGGGCGCCTGTTACGGGCAACCCAGCCGGCAATGCCCTGACCAATGGCGACGCGGTATTTTTCCGTCAGTTCATCACCGGCGCCTCCCAGGGCGACCTTAAAAACCAGGTCGTTGGATTCTTCTTCATAGAGAAGCATGGTGGATGCTTCCGTCTCCATGATGTCCTTGATTATTTCCATAATAAGGGTCAGGAGTTTGCTTATATCAAGGGTGGAGTTGATAATACTGTTTATATCAACCAGTTTCCCCATATTTTTAACCTGCCGTTCAAGGCTGGCGAGATATTTTAATTGATCGCTCATTTCTCTTCTATTAACCCTTACAGGGTAATCCCGTTAATTTCGTCTCTGTCTGTACTTCAGCACTGAAATTTCCAGTACCTCTTCGTCAAAATACTTCATAAAAAGGGGTGATTTTATGGAAGAAAAGATAAACTTCCCCCATAAATATCAAAATATCTATATGACGGGAAATTTTGTATCTGTAAAGCAAAAAATGTCTTTATGTTGCCTCTGGAGGTGAGGTTGCATTATGAAGGCGGGATTTCCCGATATGAAGGCGAGGTTTCCGATATGAAGGCGAGGTTTCCGATATGAAGGCGAGGTTTCCGATATGAAGGCGAGGTTTCCGATATGAAGGCGAGGTTTCCGATATGAAGGCGAGGTTTCCGATATGAAGGCGAGGTTTCCGATATGAAGGCGAGGTTTCCGATATGAAGGCGAGGTTGCCAACCTCGCCTTCATATCGGGAAAAAATATTTCAATCTTTGCCTTGACAATTCGTATACTTATTGAGACCTTAATGAGAGGAGCAATCAATGGCGACGAAATCAAAACCAACACAAAAAGCCGTATCCTTCGATGAATATAAGACCATCAAGGATGAGATAATCGAAATCAGCGAACAGCGCTTTGAAAACATTCTCACGAAACGATTACAGAGCTTCAAAAAAGAATTCAAGTCTGAATTGATGACAGAGCTGGTGCCGCGATTTGATGCAATCGATATCAAATTCAACGCTATTGATGCAAGATTCAACGCTGTTGACGCAAGATTCGATGCTGTTGACGCAAGATTCGATGCAATCGATACAAAATTTGATGCTATCAATCAAAAATTCGGCAATATAGATGCTCAATTCCAAAGCATGGGTGCCTCTGCCAACGCCCGTTTCGACGCAGTGGAAAAAAGGCTGACCTTCATCACATGGATTCTTCCTTTTATACTCACGGCGGTCATGGCTCTCTTTAAATTTATTTAATATTAAAACAAGCATGAAGGCCCCACATATAATCATCATGTTTTTGAAAGCGCTTTCGCGCCTTCAAAAACATGATTAATTCCCGCATCTAATTGATGAATTAATCAAAAAATCTCTCAATTTACCCTTGACACAGGTGCGCACCACAAAAAAACGGCCCGCCGGTCCGCAATGGAGGCTCGAAAGCGCTTTCGAGCCTCCATTGCGGACCCGTCGTACCATGAAGTTACAAAAAAATTTATACTTAACAACGTAAACCTGAACAGTTCAATTTGTATTGTCAAGAAATGATAAGAAATTTTGTATAAACGGTGATTAAAAAGGATTGACAGTGCTGTCATGATATGTATTTATCTGATTTCAAGGTGTGACTCACATAAAAAAAGAGGCCATGCCTTTATTTTTTTTTAAATTAAGTACGGAGGTTTCTTAGATGAAAAAGCTCTTAGGTATTTTTACAATACTGCTTTTCGCAACCACCCTCTATGCACAGGAAGGTGGCAGGAAGAGTTTCTCAGTTGGGATCACTCTCGGTATCGTTTCTGACCTTGCAGCTCTTGGTTCTACCATTATTGATGATGGTACCCTCGATACAGCTGACGGTTCACTTGCAAACGCAACAAATACCGGTTTATTGATCATGTCAGACAAGGACGATGCTGTTGCTCTTACCAGCTCACAGAACACAAATGTCGGACCACTGCAGTTTCTCTCAGGTTTTGAAGAAGCTGGCCCAATGATGGGTATGTCAATTGGCGGTTATGCCATGTATGACTTCCTTTCACTGGCTGACCTGCCCTTCTTTGCACGTTTAGGCTTCGACTATGTTGTACAGGTAAGCGGCGGGGAACACAGCAGAACACTCGCTAGTGGTGTTGACCAGTACGCAGATGCTAATGGTTTCTCAAGACCCATTAGTGGAAGCTACACCGGTGCAACGATGAAGCATACCTTTACTTCAAGCTGGCTTGAAATACCCCTGACTGTAGGTATCTGCCTCCCCGTAGGTAAATACGGAAAGGTATACGGCGGACTCGGAATGAGCTACTTCAACGGCGGATGGGCCCTCGAAGTTGATCTCGATGCCGAATACGCTCAGTATCTTACCATGTTTGCCGGAAATGCACAGGCACTGGTAACCTCAGAAGTAAAAGAAAAAGTCGAGTTTAAAGTAAGCACCATTTCAGTAAACTTCTGCCTCGGCGCTGAAGTAAACGTAGCCTACGGTATTGCAGTTTCTTTCGAATACTGGGGCAGCGGCGCAGCACAGACAGTTCATTCTGAAACAAAATTCTCAAGCAACGCTGCACAGATCATGACTGCAGCTCTCGCCGGTGAAGATGCAGCAGCAGCCGACTCTGAGTACATTAAGCAGTTCGCGTATCCAGTAGTTCTGGGCAGCAGTTTCTTTAAATTTGGCGTAAAATATTACATATTCTAATAAAAGGAGGCCGAAAAAATGAAAAAAATTATTACTTTACTTTCTATACTTGCGGTTTCCGCATTTGTTCTGGTCGGTTGTTCCGATTCAGTTGGTGACGAAAGCATTAATGTGACTAATACTGGTGCTGCTATTGATCTTTCAACCGGTCAGTATGCGGTTGGGTTTAGTGATAACTATGATGGTGACTGGACCACTTATGAAGATCTCCAAGAAAATACATATGGTGTTGTAGATGGATACCTGATAGGTTTTGAGCCCGATTATCATGCAACAAGCAGCTTAGCTGCCGTAGTCTTAGATTATTCCGGTTCAGACATGGATCCCGCATCAGGCGAAGTAGCAACATTATTTGGAGCAGCTAATCCTAACTATGTTTATATGGCAACACAAGCAGGGATACTCGCTGCTGGAGGAACACCTTCGCTTGCAGGTCTTGATTATACCCAGTCATTTGTCTACTCTGCAATAGTAAAATTAAATGAGAATGATGAGCTGGCAGGTATAGTTCTTAGTTGTGCGGATGGAAATACTCCAGCTGTTCCAGTTGCAGGCGTCGGTATAATATTGACAGTAGTAGGAAATGGGACAGTCATGCTTTCAATGGATGGCGGCGTAACGACAAATTACACAATGAATATCTCTGGTGTTACTGGCTGGGCTCAAGGAGACGATCTTACTTTTACTCTCCTCGTAAACAATGAGGGAGCATCAGATCGCGGCCCGGATGTAACTGTAGTGTTTGGCACCACACCATTATTTGGCTATGATGGAGACTTAGGTGGAGCAGCTTCAGCTGACCCTGCCAACTTGACACTTAACACTGCATCTGCCGTCATTAAGGGAGACTGGACTGATGCATGGGAAGCCTTAGTAGTTGGCGCAACAGCTTTTACTAATCCTCAGAATTTTGTATCCCAATGGGGTTTCTCAGGTTTTGTAGATGCAGGCACAACAGTTACTGATGCTGCAGGAATTAAGGGCGTTCAGATAGATATGAGCGGAAGCTACTTTCAATAAGAATTTATTACTTGATATTTCAAAAACCCCTCCCAGCGGAGGGGTTTTTTTATGCCCTTTTTTCTTAACATAGATTTTTCATATCCGCAATCGAGAAGGTGGAATTTAGGGATTAAATACTATTTATCCGAAAATGAATAATGAAATGCATCATTTAAGGTTTTCATTACATCCTCATATGTCCTTGAATGCGCATTCGCGCCTTCAAGGACATATGAGAAATCCCCGCGGGTGATTACGGATACGCTCCATTCGCATACAGGATACCGCAAATCCCTTATATGAAGGCGAGGTTGGCCAACCTCGCCTTCATATAAGGGCACGTCGCGTCCGATTACGGGCAAATCGCCTTAACAACGGCCTTGACTTTTATGCATACATTCACTACATTATCAGCATACCTTAAACGCAATGGAGGCATACATGAGAACCACCATAAATCTCCCTGATAAACTGGTCGATGAAGCCATGAAGGTGAGTCGATGCAAAACAAAAACCGACCTCTTCAAACTGGCCCTTGAGAATATTATCAGAAAAGAAAAAATTTCAGATATCAGAAAATATCGTGGTAAAATTGATCTGGACGCTGATCTCGACAAGTTAAGGGACCGTAGGTGAATATCCTCATCGACAGTTCCGTATGGATTGATTATTTCAGGGGAGGAGAAAAATCAGAACCCCTTGATTCTCTCCTGGAGCACAATCTCATCTGCACCTGCGGATTTATTCTCGCGGAAATTGTACCTTTTCTTGTTATAAAAAATGAAACCAAACTAATTAACCTTCTTAAAAGCATCCCGGGCATTGAATGTAATATCGACTGGGAAAGAATCATCTCCTACCAGTCTATTTGTCTGAAAAATGGAATAAACGGCATCGGAATCCCGGATCTTATTATTGCAGATACAGTAATTGAAAATGATGTAAAACTATTTACACTTGATAAACACTTTCACCTGATTCAGGAACATATTCCAATTAATCTATATATTCCGTAATTGAACACGATTTAACCCAAAGCAATTCATGGAATGAGATAAAAAAGCTTCGCGTGACATCCTCTTTATTATTAAAGGAGTGAATGCGTATTCGCGCCTTTATATGCGGGCACATCGCGAGCAATTACGGGATACATTGTCTTGAAGACAATACAATAAATTTCCATATTCAATTCAATAATTCAGACCTCATCTAAAATCAGAAAAATTTCAAATCTTTACCTTGACAAACCGTATACTTATTGAGACCTTAAAGATAAGGAGCAGTCAATGGCAACGAAATCAAAAACTCCCGGAAAAACAGTTTCATTTGATGAATACAAAACCATCAAAGACGAAATAATCGAAATCAGCGAACAGCGTTTCGAGAATATTCTCACCAGAAGGCTTCGAGAGTTCAAAAGTGAACTCATGATCGATCTGGCACCACGTTTTGATGCTCAGGATGCCAGATTTAATGCAATGCAGCGCCAGTTGACCTTCATTACCTGGTTTCTCCCCTTTATACTCACTACTGTCATGGCTCTCTTTAAGTTTATTGGGTAATCCGATGCAGGTGTTTGCACAAGTTTGATTTTAAATATTCATTTTCATAGTGAATAGGATATGAATGTGCATTTACGCCTTCGAGGATATATGAGGAATCCCCGCGATTGATTTACGGATACGCTCCATTCGCATACAGGATACCGCGAATCCCTTATATGAAGGCGAGGTTGGCCAACCTCGCCTTCATATAAGGGCATCATCACGTGTAATTTCGGGATACATTGCCTTAACTGCAATATTGGAAATCCCCGCATCCATTATTCACCCCCGAATAACCGCATCCGAAATCCCCGTCCCTTCCCGAATCCGCACCTCCCCCTTCTCCACCGTAACGGCAACGTAGCGTTCATGAAGTTGAGTTTTCTCCACATAAACCGTCCCTTCCATGCAATGGTGTTCGCGCTGGCCTTCGATATATTTCAGGTGATTGTAAAAATCGATTTCATCCCGAATGTAGTGGTCATGGTAGGATTTCTGCCATTTGAAGGGGATGGAGTTGTGGTTTGGGCCGTGATTTTTATTATACGCATCGCGGCATCCCATAATGTATGCGTCCCATTCCCGTAATTGAGGGTGAGGATCCCGATTTTGAAGGCGAGGTTGGCCAACCTCGCCTTCAAAATCGGGCACGCCGCTTTCAAATACGGAAGAATTTTTATCCCCCAGCACGATATTCAAATTCCGGGAGGAATGTCTTTTCATGAAATGCATAATATCCGGATAATTATCACCCTCCGCAGGCCGAAACATGATATGCAGATGATCGGGCATTATGGCGTAGCCATAAAGATCAAAACCCCGGCAATGCTGACACCTTTGAATCTCCGCGGACAATACATTACGCAACAAAGGATATTCGAAGTACCGGTAGCGCCCAAGGGTCGCAGTCGTGCAGAAATAAATCCCTCCAGGGATATAAATGCGTTTTTGAGAGTTTCGATGAAGGTCCAATATTTTCTCCATGATGGGGTTTCATGGAGTATACGGATGGAATATCCGGAAATTTAAAAAGTTTGAAAAATATTTGAAAAATAATTGAAGGCGAGGTTGGCAACCTCGCTTTCAATTATTTTTCACGTCGCATTCATTTCATTAAACGTCGCATTCATTTCATTAAACGTCGCATTCATTTCATTAAACGTCGCATTCATTTCGTTTCAACGTCGCTGTCATTACGTTTCAACATCACGTTCATTTCAACGCCATGAGGAATTATCGCGCATCCACGTAAAAACGTCCCTTTACGGGACGTTTTCAAACACTATTTCTTCTCACAGGCGGCCCGGATAAAGTCCTTAAACAGGGGATGCGGCGCCGTCGGTTTTGACTCGAATTCAGGATGGAACTGTGTTGCCACAAACCAGGGATGGTCAGCCAGTTCAATAGTCTCCACGAGGTTATTCTGGGCGTGGATTCCGCCGAAGGTCATGCCCTTCTCCCGGTAGAGGTCTTTGTACTTCAGGGTAAACTCAAAGCGATGCCTGTGCCGCTCCTGGATGGTCTCTTTGCCATAAATTTTCCTGATCTTTGATCCGTCCTGAAGTTTACAGGGATAGGCTCCAAGTCTCATCGTGCCCCCCTTGTCGAGGACCTCTTCCTGTTCTTCCAGGAGGGAGATTACGGGATGGTCAGCCTCAGGATTTATTTCCGTAGTATTGGCATTTTCGAGGCCGCAGACATTTCGGCCGAATTCTATTACGGCGCAGTGCAGGCCGAGACAGATGCCGAAAAAGGGTATTCCCTTTGTACGTGCGTGGTTGATTGCGGCAATCTTCCCCTCTATGCCGCGGTTACCGAAGCCTCCCGGTACCAGGATGCCGTCTACGTCCCTGAATTCGGCTTCAAGCTGCTGCTTCTTCAGACCCTCCAGGTCTTCCGAATCAATTCTCTTAATGGTTATTTCCGCTTCATTGGATACCGCTCCGTGGCCGAGAGCCTCATAGATTGACCTGTAGGCGTCCTGCAGTGCTATATACTTCCCCACCACCGCTATGGTGACTTTTTGTTTTGGATTTCGAAGCTGCTTTATATACTTGTCCCATTTGGTTATCTTCAGGGGCGGTGCATCAAGATTGAAGTGCTCAAGAACTATAATATCAAATTGCTGTTCTTTGAACATGTATGGAATCTCGTATATTGACCCCTGAATATCCACGGCGGAGATAACATTCCGCTCAGTGACATTACAGAAAAGGGCAACCTTACTCTTCATTTCATCGGAAAGGGCCACCGCGGTTCGCGTCAGGAGTATATCCGGCAGTATCCCCAGCTGCATCAGTTCCTTTACGGAATGCTGGGTCGGCTTCGTCTTCTGTTCTCCCGCAACGGAAATTATCGGTACAAGGGTCAGATGAATATTCAATACGCGGCGGCTCCCCAGTTCATGACGAATCTGCCTGATTGCCTCAAGAAATGGCACCGATTCGATATCACCGACGGTACCGCCGATCTCAACAAGTACGAAATCGAGCTCATCTTCATTGGCGACGTCGTAGACGCGTTTCTTGATCTCATTGGTGATATGGGGAATTACCTGAACGGTACGTCCCAGATAGTCGCCGCGGCGTTCCCGCTGGATTACCGCATTATAGATTTGTCCCGTCGACACGGAATTCTTTCGTGTCAGCTTTGAATTTGTGAACCGTTCATAGTATCCAAGGTCAAGATCCGTTTCTGCCCCGTCTTCGGTTACGTAGACTTCCCCATGCTGGTAAGGTGACATGGTTCCGGGATCGATATTGATATAGGGATCCATCTTGATGATGGAAATTTTATACCCGTGCCCTTCAAGGAGAAGTCCGAGAGATGCAACGGATACGCCTTTTCCCAGGGAAGAACATACTCCGCCGGTTACGAATACGAATTTAGTTGTGTGGTTGTCCATACAGCACTTCCTGTTTTACGATATTGCACGAAACCCTTCGCTTTGGAATTATGTCACTATAATATGAGAGATTTTCACTGTAAAATGAAAAATGTGAAAAATGTAATTTTTGGATAAATGTTACATTTTAGTAATTATTTCCCGATATTATCGCAATTAAAAAGGTACTTCTTTCAACTATTTGCCCGCTACGCCGGTTAAGGCAAAAGAATCCTTCTGAAATAATTGCCGATTACATTTTCATAATTCCGCCATATTTCTTTCCACCTAAAAATTTGCAATCATTTTATTGGGGGGAAGTAAAAGCAGCTGCAACCTTCAATAAAACGATTGACGCTATTACCTTCCTCCCCTATCCTTATAAAAAAATAGACTACAGGCTGAGGAAACTATGAGCGAAAAAAGGAAATTCCCGCGATATGCGTGCAAGCTTAAAACAACCTTTGATTATTACGAAGGAAATCCCGACGATCTCGACCTGGCTGTAACTGTTCCGACAAAGGGACAGGGACTGATTCTCGACCTAAGCCAGGGCGGAGTCTTCATCATTTCAGATGACCGCGTACCGGTGCATATGCCAATTCTGGTCCGTTTCTCAACAAAGAAGCAGGATTTCGAAGTCATGGGAAAAATCGTCCGCACAGGTCTCCTCGAATTTAATCCTTCAGAAGTTGCAATGAAATATGCCCGATTTTCCGCAAAGGGGGAAGTATATATTGCGGTGCAATTCGATGAAGAGATTCCTGTAATTTCTGAAAAGGATATATGAAAACCCGGATTATCAGAATTAATGACATATCAGATATTGATACTGCCCGAGCTTCAGTTTATGATCTTCACAACAGATACGTCGACCGCCAGGGAAACATGTATGGACTTCGCTACAACCGATACGATCGAAAAGTTGAAATAGTCAAGCTGATGCGTTCCACAACGATGGATGCCCATCTCTATGAACAGCAGGTTGTCAAGAAACGAATGACCGAGGCAAGAGAAATCGAGGAAGATAACTACGTCGAAGAAGATGAGTTTCCCGAAGAGGCCCATGATTTTTTTGATCCAGCGGGACTTATTCGAAATACTCTGCACCTTATGGAGGCACACCAGAACCGTCTCAGGGGAATCATTATGAACATTAAAAATTCAAATGTTTTTCCTAAGGAAAACAAATCTGATTCAATCGAGCTGGAGAATATCTTCAGAAATCTTGAAATAGACGGCATCCAGCAATTTGAAAAAGTTGACAATTATGAAAAGGAGCTGACCAACTATCCCAGGTCACTCACCTATTACCAGGCAAAGATTGACAATGAAGGAAGGAACATTATAGAACATATCGCCGGAGACGATGAACGTGTAATGCGTTTTGTCCACTTCTACGAAATGCATAATTCAATTGTTGCCCTTTACCGGAACCTCCGGGTAATACTGACCCAGCTGATTGAATTTCTCGACACCAAGGATGTCGAGGGGATGAAATCACTCTCCACCTTCGAAAAACAGGCCTTCCATGACGCAAACGTTTCCCTCGATAACACCATGGTGGAAATCGGAGAAGTCCTCCAGAGAATGGAACCCCTGGGAGAATTCTTAAAAGAACCCTCGAATATATAGCGGCGCCCCTTCAGCAAGAATGTTTTCAAACCCTCAAAAAGGAGATACATCATGCTTATACTCTACATACCGGCAGGCATCTTCGCCCTCGTTGCAATTTTTCTATTGCTGAAAATTGTACAGCTTTCAGCGGGGAACAAAAAGACCGAGACGGAACGGAATCTTCTCAGCACTGCGAAATTGACAGATATTGGTACCGTATCGAGTCTCTCCTTTCTCCCCCTCGTAGACTATATCAGCAGTGATGAAGCTCTGAAAACCGAACCGGGTGTCTCCTACCTGATAAGGGCTGATGGAACCTCCATCCTCCTCGATGTTGGGTATAATTCGGGCAAAGAACACCCTTCCCCCCTCATTTCAAATATGGAAACCCTCGGTATTTCTCCCGATTCACTCGACATGATCTTCATCAGTCACCTGCATCTCGATCACCTGGGGGGAATGGAGGACCAGCGCAGGTCAACCTTCAGCCTGTCGAAAGGACCCGTTGCCATGAAAGAAATCCCCGTTTATGCTCCGGGGGAAGTTACTCCCTCGCAACACAATCCGGGTCCCAGGGTTACCGTTACCCGTGAACCTCAGGTACTTGCGCCGGGAATTGCCACGATGGGGGTTATACCAAGAAATCTGTTCATCATGGGGCCCACATACGAACAGAGCCTCGTGGTAAACCTCGCCGGCAAAGGACTCGTTATAATTATAGGCTGCGGGCATCAGACGGTTCAGCGCATTATCAACAGGGCAAAGGAAGTTTTTGGACTACCCGTCTATGCCGTCATCGGGGGCCTCCACCTCCCCGTTAAGGGAGGGCGCGTTAAAATTGGCCCACTGGATATCCAGAATATTGTCGGCTCAGACCGTCTCCCATGGAAGGGAATCATCGAAAAAGATATCACCGACGCCATAGATGCAATCAATGCGGAGAAACCTGCAGTGGTGTCCCTTTCCCCCCACGACAGTTCAGATTTGGCCCTGAACCGGTTCAGGGAAGCCTTCGACGAACGTTACCGGGATTTGAAGGTGGGCGAGGAAATCGTATTTTAATTTATTTTACGTTATTGAAGGCGAGGTTGGCCAACCTCGCCTTCAATAACGTAAACCTCGCCTTCAATAACGCAAATATTTTCATTGTAATTGCCGTTTCCTACCGATATATTAATAAAAAGACTTAACCGGAATATGAAAATGAAAACAGTGTACCTTAAAGTGATGGGCTATTTCCTGGCCAGATTTGATGAAAAAGATTTCATAATCTGGAAAAAAGCCCAGTTCAATACAATTTTTTGTCTGCTTTTTCTGACTTTTATGGTATTTCTTGCAATAGCAGCTTTTCGCATGCCGCAACAACGGATGCTTGAAATTATCCGGATTGTATCTGCCATCTCCGTATTTACCACCATATGCCTGGTTCTTCTCAGGAAGGGCCGCATGCAGGCAGCGGCAAATCTGCTGGCCATTGCATCAATGTTTGCCTGTATAGTCGGTTTTGCAACGCGCTCCCCGGCTCTCGCACCTGTAACACTGGGATACTTCATGTTTGTGGATTTAATCTATTCAACAATGTTCTGTCGAGCCTGGCTGTCATTGACGATACTCTTATCATTTATATCTACACATATTATATTCTTCCTTTTAAAGGCACAGCCGGTTGTCACCGGTGATATGCTGACCGTATCAAAAATGGCAATGCTTGAAGGGGCCATTACACTGCTGGCGGTCTTCGTAGTCGGCAAAGCGGTAAGCAACTTCCTCCAGAAGGCCCTTGACCAGACTGAAGAAGAATCAGCAAAAAATCGCGAGCAGTACCATTTTATCAAAAGCCTCCTCAATACCATTTATCAAACGGCCACCCGCCTGACGCAATCAATCAACATGACCCACGAGGTCATAACAGACTTTGCAGACAATGCCCAGTCCCAGGCCGCTTCGGTCGAACAGTTATCAGCCACCATGGAAGAGATTTCCGCAAGCACCACCAGTGTAAGCTTCAGTACGGGAGACCAGTACCAGTCAATAAAAGACCTCATCGAAAGTCTTTCCGTACTGTCCGAATCAATCGACCGCATTGAGGAAAACGGAAAAATAATCTCAACTTCCTTTCTCACCTTCATGGAAAAAGCCGAAGAGGGAAACCAGTCATCAAAGATGCTGGAAAGCATAAATAAAAAGATCACCGAAAACTCCAACAATATCATCTCGGTAATCTCAATCATCGAAAACTTTTTCGATCAGATAAATCTTCTATCCCTGAACGCAACAATCGAGGCCGCCCGTGCGGGAGAACACGGCAAGGGCTTTGCAGTAGTTGCGGAAGAGGTTGGCAAACTTGCGGAACACAGCGCCCAGGAACTGAAACAGATTCATGAAATAATTGATAAGAACAAGGACGACGTGGAGGAAGGAAGCCGCATCATCCTGAACATGGTCAATTTCATCAACGCCCTCATCAAAGAAACCAAAAACATCCGGGACAAATCAGTAGAGGCCCTGCGCACCATCGGTGAGCAGAAAAATCTTCAGGATGAGATGAACAAGAGAATTGAGGTTGTCCGCAAAAAATCAGAGCAGATTGAAATGACCATGGTAGAGCAGGAGACTGCCATTGGTGACGAGGTAACCTCCATTGACGAGACTAACAAGTCAGTCCAGAAAAATACCATGAACACTGAAAAACTCCGGGAAAATTCAGTTGAGCTGCGGGAACTGGCGGACCGATTAAACGTCGAGTTCGAAAAAGCCTCTGGGAACGTTGATGATGAATAATCCCTGATATGAAGGCGCGAAAGCGCTTTCGCGCCTTCATATCAGGGATTTCGCGCCTTCAAAAATAGAACAATTAAATTCTTGCATTTCTATCACTTCCTTTGACAATGTCTCCATTACCTTATACGTTATATAATTAAATGATTCTGAAAGATATCGCACTATCCTTTGCCTCATCAGAGGAATTTCAGCAGATACCTGAAAATCCGGGGGAGAGCTTCGCCGTAGAGGGAATATCCGCTGCTTCATATCCTATAATCGCCGCTTCACTTTTTTTCAAACACCCCCGGCAGTATATAATTGTCACTGACAGCAGCCAGAAAATGCAGGAGCTCTACCTTGACCTTTCCTGCCTGATTCCGGAAAAGGACCTCTTATTACTTCCCCCATGGGAAACACTGCCATATGAATTTGTTTCTGCCCCGGAGTCGGTTGAAAGAAACCGGATAACTTCCCTCTACCGTCTCATGACGGGGGATCCCTGCATCTGTGTCACCACCGTGGAGGCGCTGATACGTAAACTTCCCCCCCGAAAATTCTTCACTACCCGGGGACTCGCCCTCGAGGTAAACGAGGACTATCCCTTCGATGATGTAATCGAAACGCTCGCAGGCTACGGCTTCAGCAGGGAACAGCGTGTGGAAAGTTTCGGACAGTTTGCCGTCAAGGGTGGCATAATAGACGTCTTTCTTCCCAATATGGAAAATCCCGTACGCCTCGATTTCTTCGATGAGACCCTTGAGGCAATCCGCGAATTTGACCTGGGCACACAGATCTCCATTGGACGCCTGGAATCCGTCACCCTCTATCCGCGCCGGGAGCTGGTCCTCTTCGACAGGGAAAAGGAACTCCTCTATGACCTGCTCCTGAAGGCCCGCGATGAGGGAAAGGACCTTTCCGAAGAAATTATACTGCAGCTTGAAGACGGCTGCATCGAAAACATTCACGGCATTGAGGATCTCTTTCCCGCAGTAATGGAAACGGCAACCCTCGATTCGTATTTCACCGCGGAGACGTCAGTTATTTTTCTCGAGGAGACTGAACTTGCGGCGAAACGGAACCTGATGCAGAAAACCTTTACGGAACTCTACGAACGGCGCCACAGGGAGACCATCTGCCTCGAACCGGAACAGCTCATCGATCCCGAGGTCTTCGATATATTGAGAAAGGAAGCTATCCGCCTGCAGGCCTTCACGGCAACACCCGGGGCCCTGAGCTGGCACCTGAAGGGAATACCGAATTTCCACGGCCGCATCAAAGCAGTCCGGGAAGAGCTGACACGCCGCCTTGAAGAGGGCTGGAAAATCGTCATCACCACTGGCTTCGAGGGCCAGGCACGGCGTCTCTATGACCTCCTTGCGGCATTTAATCCGAACAGTAATTTTGAAACCTTTGATCCGAAGCAGCAGGTAAATATTATCATCTCACCCTATCGCGAAGGGGTGGAAGTTGATACACTGAAGACCATGATTCTTTCCGATCAGGAAATTTTCGGCAAGAGTTACCGGAAGAAAAAACAGTTCAAGAAAAAATCATCCCGACCCATTGAGTCTTTCCTCGACCTGAAGGAAGGCGACTACGTGGTGCATATAAATCATGGTATCGGTATCTTCAACGGCATTGAAAGAATGGCCGCGGGAGGCGTTGAGCGTGACTTTATCCTGATAGAATACGCCGACGGCGACAAGCTCTATGTCTCCCTCGACCAGATCACCCTGGTACAGAAATATATCGGCTTCGAAGGGCGTCAGCCCCGCATCGATTCACTTGGTAAAAAATCCGCGTGGAACCGCATTAAGCAGAAGGTGCAGGAATCCGTCGAAGAAATCGCCAGGGAGCTGATCAGCATCTACTCAAAGCGTAGTGCCCTCAAAGGGTACCAGTACCCGCCGGATACGGGCTGGCAGGAGGAATTCGAATCCCTCTTTGAGTACGAGGAGACCCCTGACCAGATCACCGCCATCGAAGATGTGAAGGATGACATGGAGAGTGACCGCCCCATGGACCGCCTCGTCTGCGGTGATGTAGGTTTCGGGAAAACCGAGGTTGCGATCAGGGCGGCATTCAAGGCCGTTATGGCGGGTCGCCAGGTGGCAATCCTGGTACCTACAACGGTTCTGGCGATGCAGCACTTCAATAACTTCAAGAAGCGATTTTCCGATTATCCCATCACCATCGACATGATGTCCCGATTCCGCACCCGGGGACAAATCCGGGAGATCAAGGACAAACTGGCTGAAGGAAAACTCGACATCATCATCGGGACCCATGCAATCCTTTCAAAGGATATGAAAATAAAAAACCTCGGGATACTGATCATTGATGAGGAGCAGAAGTTCGGGGTGAAGCATAAGGAACAGCTGAAAAAAATCAGGACCATGGTGGATGTCCTCACCCTCTCCGCCACACCGATTCCACGGACCCTTCACATGTCCATGGCGGGTATCCGCGACCTCTCCACCATCACGACACCGCCGGAAAACAGGCAGGCAATCGAAACCTATGTTCTTGAAGACAATCCCGACATCCTGAAAATGGCCATCATGAAGGAAATTGAACGGGAGGGTCAGATATTCTATGTCCACAACCGTGTCCAGACCATCGATGCCCAGGCGGAAATACTGGAGCGCCTCGTCCCCGAAGCCTCCATCTGTGTAGCCCACGGACAGATGAACGAGCACGAGCTTGAGGAGATCATGATAGATTTTCTCAACCGTAAATATGATATACTGGTATCCACCACAATCATCGAATCGGGCCTCGACATGCCCAATGTGAATACAATTATCATCAACCGTGCAGATGCAATGGGTCTCTCCCAGCTATACCAGCTGAAGGGCCGCGTTGGGCGTTCGATAAGGAAGTCATTCGCATATCTCTTTTATCCTAAGCATATTCCGCTTTCAGAGGAGGCACAGAAACGCCTTCAGGTCATCTCCGAATACTCCGAGCTAGGGAGCGGTCTCAAGGTTGCCATGAAAGATCTTGAAATCCGCGGCGCGGGCAACATTCTCGGAAAGGAGCAGAGCGGCAGCATTATGGAAGTCGGCTTTGACCTCTACTGCCAGATGCTGGATGACGCGGTAAAACGTCTCCAGGGGGAAGAAACCTCCAGCAGCTTCAGGACACCTGTTTTTGTTAAAACCGACTTTTTTATTCCCGGATCATACATTAATGATGAACGTCAAAAAATTGAATTCTATAAACGATTCGAGTCCTGTGACAGTCCCGAAGAGGTGGAAACCCTGGAGCAGGAGATGATTGACCGTTTCGGCCCCCCTCCCAATGAGGTTAACATCCTGGTGGAACTTGAAAAAATCCGTGCCCTCGCCTCCCAGCTGCAGATTACGGAAATCCTTGAAGACTCACGTGCCCTGAAAGTTAAAATCGGCGTTGATGCGAAGGTAAACCGCGAAATACTGGTCCAGCAGATTGCAGGAGACGGAAGAATCAACATTGATCCGAAGGACCAGGAGGCTTTAGTTTTCAGTCCCCGGGCAGAAGGACCTGAAAAAAAGCTCTCAGAGCTAAAAAAATGGTTGCAACAATTGTCTTAACCAGTAATCTCCTGCAATAATACTTCCAGGCTGATATCTAAGGAAGCCTCTGACTTCCCATTCCTTCAGCTGTCAGGATACAACAGATCATAAACAGGATAAATACTATGAAATTAAAAAAATTAACGTCATTTTTGACTGTTCTTGTTGCTCTTACTTCACTCTCATGCGATAAACTCGGTTCCGGTGACTGGGCAGTAAAAATCGATGATGACACCATCTCGATGGATGAATTCAAAAAATTTTACTACACCCAGAATAAACTGACCCTTAAAGTTGAAACAAATGAAGAAATAGACAAGTATGCTGCGAATTCAGAAAACCTGAATCCCCAGATACGTCAGTTTCTTGTAAAATCAAATTTTCTTGATCACCTTATTGCCCAGAAACTCCTCTACAAAAAGGCCCTCAATGATAAGGATATCAATCAGGAAGAACTGCAGACCATTATAGAACTGAGCACAATGACCACCGTTGCACAGTACTACATGAGCATCAAACTGAAGGATCAAATCGACGTAACCGATGCTGAAGTTGAACAGTTCTACAATAAAAACCGTCAGTACTTTAAGGGCGCCCCCCTTACAGATGATGTCGTCAACCGAATCAAGCAGCAGATATTCATGCAGAAGGCCGGCGCAAAATCGAATGAATATATCATGAATCTCATGGCTGAAAGCAAAATCAACAAAGAAGGTTTCAAAAATTACACAAAAAAAGAGCAGGAAAAAAAGCCTGCTGACACAAAAAAAGAAAGTACTGAGAAAAAAGGTAAAGAAGAAGCTGCCAAAAAAGAAGCAACCAAGTAACGTTTAAAACTTCCCATATACTCTAATAAAAATAGCTACAATATAAAAATTGTAGCTATTTTTATATTTGACAGGCCCCCCCTTTGTTTATTATTATATTACATATAATTTCTTAAATAATATTTCAGTCGAGAGACTGAAAGGTATGAGGTATCCTAATGAAACGGAAAGCGAGCTCCCGAGTGCTGGTTCTTATTATAGTTTCAATAATGATAACAGGCCTTTCATGTGCAGCAAAAAAAAATATCAAGTTCTCCAAAAGGAAACTGCCTGCTCAATCCAGCATCGCTGTTGTCTATGACGGCGAGAACAACCTTAAAAATGTTGTCCTGGTCAAATTCCTTTCCCGCGGCTACAATATCAGGGCATTCAATTCAGCCGACCTGTACCGCCTTTCCGATATCTTCGACATCAAAGACCTTAAAAAAGTCTCCTACGGCGTTTCAGCTGATGCAGGCGCAGTACTTTCCATGCAGAAATCTTTTAATAACATATACAAGCTTCACTTCTATAACTATGAAATCAATAAGGCAGAGCTCCTGACGGAACTGAAAAATAAATGGAAGGTCGATTACCTGGTAATCCTTGATCTGCAGAACTGGGAGGAGGTCTCATGGGGACGCCTTATCGACCTTCAGAATTATGAAATCATGTGGCTTGAGAATTATCCCACCAGATACGGTGACAACATAGAAACCATTATGGACCACCTTATTAACAGTATGTCCGGAAAATAGATAATGAAACTATTTGCCAGGTTTATCACAGCTGTAATTCTTTTTTTCAGCGTTCCGTTGACTCTAGTTGAGGCTGCCCCAACCATGGCCTTTGGATACCTGGCAAATAATTCCGGTGATGAGAATTTTGACTACCTTGAAACAATTTTCCCAAATTCCTTTGCCAATTCGATAAAGAATATTTTCGACGTTAACGTCATAAAACCCATCAGTGTCAACAAGCTCCTGAAAAAGTATAAATCAAAGCTTGAGAAAAACTACCGCCCCTACGAATTGCCTGACCTGTCAGAAAAAATCAACGTCGATCTCTTCATTTACGGCAACTTCACTCCCCTTCCGGGGGACAGGATAAAGATTGTACTGCACCTCTACGCGGAAAATTCGAAAAGAATCTTCACCTTTACCAATATTGGAAAAATGGAAACAGAGATCTTTCGTCTCGTTGATAGGATTACCAATATACTTATCAATTTCATGGACAGCAGAAGACTCTACTTCACGCAGAAAATAAAACCGGGATCCAGAATAGGATTTTTTACCAACATCACAGCAAATGAACTGAATGAACTCTATTACCCGTTTTTACAAAAGGGATACCTTGTTTCATATTTGCAGGGAAACACCCATGGAGATGACATCAACACAGGGGATATGCAAATTTTTGAAAATGTCACTACGAGGGACAACTCCTACGATATTATAACGGATATGCGAAGGGTCAAATTTCTCATGGGCACCTGGGCAGGGAAGCGTTATTCAGAGGATATGCAGTTTGCCCGGAAAATGTTTCAGAGAAATGATCTCTATTACCAGAAAACCAAAGATCAGGCAATGGAGCGTCTCTACCAGACCTTCAACGGGAAAATGGATTATATCCTGATTGTTGGTTTCAACAAAGGAAGAAGCAAAGCCTGGGTACGCTGTATTAACCTGAAGAGAAAAGACCTTATATGGATAGAAAGCAATATCAAGGGAGACATCAGAGAAATCGGCAATAAAATGATTCAGCGAATGTCTTTCGGCCTGAAAAAACCTGTAAAATAGGGGTACTAGCGCCGTCTCCGAATCATTACCGCTGCAGCCTCCTTCAACTTCCCCCTTTTACGATAGACATCAGCGAGTGCTGAAGTGACTGCATGATTCAGGTGATCTTTCCGATGGGCCATTTCCAGGTATTTTTCAGCCTCCTCCAGGTCCCCCGTCTTGACCAGTGCCCGGGAAAGAAACAAAAGGGAATCAGAGTCATGATACCCCGCACGATAAGCATTTTTTAAAGAGACTACGGCCTCCTGAAACATCCCAGTCTTCAACAGAGAAATACCATAATAATATTGCAGGTCAGCATCTGTGAGGGGTTTCCTTTTTCTAAGTATCGCTTCGATATCCCCATAATATTTCCCCTGGAAAAGAATCGATATCGCCTCCCGCAGTTCTTTCCCTGGAACGCCATTTCCGTCAAGGGCTGCGGCAATCAGTTCAGCTCCCCTTTCCCCCTGTTTTATCCGAATAAAGTAAATACCGGCAATCTTCAGCACACGTTTATCCTGACTGAAAGCAATGGTCATTCTGTCAAGGTACCGTGCCAGTGCGTCATATTCCTTCCCGTCATAAAGATGAAGGGCTCTCTTCTCAATATCTGCGGGAGTGACATTTTTTACATCCCGAAACCAGAATTGCAGGTAAAACCGGTAAAGGGGCTCACTGGCAAAAAATGAACCGGCAATTGTACCGGAAAGAAGTAAAATTATTAAAATGTATCTAAACTTCATATTGGCTCCAGGGATGAAATTTCCCCAAGGCGACATTGGCCAATGTCGCCTTGGGAAATTTCATCTAATACAGAATTCCTCCCACTTGGCAAGGAATTAACATCCCATTTCAATCAAATATTGATTGCATTTTCACTCACCGGGACCGAAATGGTTCGAAATTCATCAGATTCAATTACTGCAATTCTCATTTGACAGATAAGGCAGGTATCAGTACTATTGATAAAGTGAATAAATAAATTCCCGCATCAGCAGAGCAATGATCCGGGGAAAGGATACTAAACTGGTAGTAAACATGAAAAAAAGCTTAATTTTTGCAATATGTCTTGCCTCTGTTATTCAGGTATCAGACCTCTCCGCCATTACCGGCACTGAAGCCGTGGCAAAATTCCAGGGACGGATGTACAGCGCCGGCCAAATGACAGGTATTATCCAGTGGAGTTTCAATGCGGGCCCTCCATATACCGGAAGTTTTAAGTACATGGCCCCGAATAAAATCTATATCAAGTTCAGCAGCCCCCAGGGGAAGGTTTTAGTGGCAAACGGCCGAAAACTCTGGATCTATGACCCTGGAAACAATGTCTGTGCGGTTCAGGATCTCGGTGGCGGCGGCTCCGGAGGATTTGCCGGAATGGTTAACGGCTACATGGGGATTGTAACCTCTCAGGGTTCAGGGGGGTACACCCTGAAACTGAAAAACAGTGACCGGACATACTCGGAAATAATGCTGTGGCTCGATTCCGGCTTTTTCCTCAAAAAGGCTGTACTGAAGAACCAGAAGGGTGATTTATTAAAGGTGAGCCTCTCTAATGTCAGTTTTTCCGCCACTGTCATGAAAAGTCTCTTCGATTTCAATGTCCCGGCAAATACGCAGGTCATTAAAAATCCACTGCAGGTGCGGTAAGGAGACTCCGGTATGCAAAAATTGAGCCGCAGCATTCTGATACTATTTGTTTTATCAACCATATGGCTTATTTCAGAACCCGCTGCGGCGCAGGACACAAAAAGTCCCCGTAAGATGCTTTTTTATACCTACGCCGGACCGATAGGCGGTTTCGGTTATAATCATATTAAATACAAGGACTGGAATACGACACTCAATGAGCATGTAAGTATAAAGACACATGGTTTTCAAGCAACCGGGGGTGCCATGTTTAATGTCTTTATAAAAAATGTTATCGGTGATTTTCGAGTAGAGTATATCTTCAACCATAATGGCGGTGACCACGTGGTACACCACCTCTTCTGGTCAATCTTTGGAAAATACCGGTGGCAGTTGACAGACCTTATCTCCATCGCTACGGGAGGGGGAATCTACTTCGAAACACCTCCTTCAAATCTTACCTACAGTGGAACCGCGGGCCTTCAGGTTCCCGTCGGTATAATCATCAACACCACCTTTGAAACACGCCTTGTCATCGACCTGGTGGGACGTTTCGGTCTTTATGGTTACGACGACGCCGTCGGTAAAATAGAAATATCAGATAACAGCTACAAAGCCTCCTACGGAATAACTGTCGCTTTTCTTTTTAAAGTAGGAAGACTTTAACGAAAAGAAGTCCTCGCAAATTACGATTAAAAACTGATTTTTCTTTAAACAACATCCCCTCAACTTCGTAACCTCAACAGAAACCCATTCTGTAGTTTCCGGAGGGGAAGTAAATGCAAAACAGGAAAAACCACACATTGCCGGTTAGAATCATGGTGCCGTCACTGGGGCTTCTGGCGGTACAGGTTACTGCAATACTGACTATTTATGCCCTCAGGGAAGAACGATATGTATACCTTTTCCCCCCTGCAGCTACTCTGTCCGTCGCCCTTGCGGTCTTATACCGATACGCAAAAGAGAGTCGCAGGGGAATATACCTCTTCATCACCATGGTTTTACTGGCGGGTGCAAATATTATCTCACTTGAAAAAACTTATCCCACCCTGCCACCGGGAGAAAAAATTGACAGCTTCCGGACCGGTAGCGTAACAGCGCGAAGACTCTACCGCAGCCATACTATCCTGGAAACCAGTCTTATAGATAAAAGCAGAAATAATATAAAGATCATCCGCGGGGCTGTTTATCTTGAGGGCCGGTCAATCCTCTATGCGGGAAGCCGCATCGGGATAAAAAAGCCGTGTCACCCCCTGATGAATTCCTCTCCGGCAGATCGAAACCTGATCCGCCGGGGTTTCCACTGTAAGACATGGCTTAAAAAATCTCAGCTGTCGGTCCTGAAAAATGCGAAACCGCCCTGCCGCCAGTCCATCCGAAATCACATCATGGAAAAACTTTCAAGACTCTTTTCACCAGTTAATGCGGGCATTCTGCGGGGTCTCTATTTCGGAAACCGCCATTCAATCGATTCAAAAACACTATTTCATTTCAGAAGAAGCGGAGTTTTGCATCTTCTTGCCGCAAGCGGCCTGCATGTTGCGATGGTGGCAACTTTTCCCCTGCTCATGTTTGCTTTTTTTCCCGCGGGTTCACCTTTGCGGTATCTGCCGGCGCTGGGAACGGTAGTTTTTTATATCTGGCTTACTGATTTACCACCATCGTTGCTGCGGGCAGGAATTATATTTTCCCTCTTCGTGGTAACGCGTATTAT
The DNA here is from genome assembly GCA_942491575.1 of uncultured Spirochaetota bacterium. Classification (GTDB taxonomy): domain Bacteria; phylum Spirochaetota; class UBA4802; order UBA4802; family UBA5550; genus CAZHNW01. The sequence continues at coordinate 1,325,729 of CALOBT010000031.1, read as the reverse complement.
CCGCAGTGACCGGGAAATTATAAATATACTTTTTCTCGCGGCGATAATTCTTCTCGGATTTTTCCCCTGGGAGATATTCAGCGCCGGATTTCACCTCAGCTTTGGTGCCACCCTCGGTATCCTGATCTTTTACGACCGGTTAAGGGGAGCCTTTATTTTTCTTCCCCCCATCCTGAGAAATCCCCTGGCGGTATCACTGGCTGCTCAGACCATTGCGGCACCGGTAATTTTCCATGTTATGGGAGAGGCGACACCGGGGGGACTCCTCTGCAACCTTTTCATGGTCCCCCTCGTGACGATCTGCCTCTACGGTTCACTTTTTACTGTTGCGGTCTCTTTATTGATGCCTTCCATCTCTGAATATCCTGCAGCAGCAACTGATAAATTATTGGATCTGATGCGTCTGATAGCGGAGATACTTCAACATTTCTCCGGTCACGGCAGCGTTGCAGACTCTCCACTGCTTATATTAGTACCACTTGCCCCTCTGCTGCTTTTAGTAATACCGAGAAAATTAAATGGCCTTCGTTCTGCACTGGGAGGAGCCATTCTTTTTTTTCCCCTGGTTTTTATTTATACCGATGAAAAATGTGAATTCATCAAATTAATTCAGAAAAATGAATGCCGGATAGTAATTCGGCAGGAAATGAGTAAAACATTACTCTGCGGATATCTTCCCGAAAAGGATGGAATTAATTCAATAAAAAAATATTTGATAAACCGTCCCCTTTCCTCGCTTCACCTTGTAATCCCGCAACCTGACTGGAAAAACCTTAAAAACTGGCAGGCCTTCATTGACTCATTCCCGGTGACTTCCTGCACCATTGGTGAAAATTACGACCTTTCAGGAACAACTGAAAAATTTTTTCAGAATTTAAAGTTTAAGAATATACCAGTGAATTTTATAAACTTCCCCCCCAAATATGCTAAAAATGGAGATAAATTTAGAGAATCCGCTTCAAATTCGATTGACTCAGAAGGAAAAATAAAATATATATACAAAATAATGGAAATACTGTCCGAAAATAAAAATAATTCGCCAATGGGGAAAAATGACCACCGGACCGTTCTATCCGGAAAAATCTGATTTCATTCTTAAAATAACCGGTTCCCCCAGGTCTTAAACCAATATGCCCAGCAATGAATCAATGAGAGAAAGAGGCCTTGTCAACACGTCTGAGTTGACTTCCAAACTTTTCAGTGGAGAAGAAATTGCACTCCGGTTCAGATATCCAACTGAGGAAATTTTACTCACAGTCAATTCCCTGATTGCAAAAATTCTAGGCAGCATTGATCTCATTTTTCTACTCGACACTATCGTCACCATTATGCGTGAAATTCTCCTCAACGCTGTTAAGGCAAATGCAAAACGTATCTTTTTTGCCAACAATGACTTCCAGATGAATACTGGGGAAGAATATCATCAGGGAATGCTGAAATTCAAAGAAAATGTAATCAATGATCTTGATTCCTACAGTGTCGAATTGAGTGCCAGTAAATACCGCATATTATTCAAATTAAAAAAAACCGAATCAGGGATTCGAATATCGGTAAATAATAATATTTCGATAATTCCTGAAGAATTAAAAAGAATCAATAAACGTATTGAAAAGGCCATCAAGTCAGTTGATTTCACCGCAGCCTACGAAGAAGTATATGATACCACGGAGGGAGCCGGCCTCGGAATAACCCTGATTATTCTCCTCCTCAGAAATGCCGGGATTGATTCACGGAACTTCAGCATCATCGCTGATTCACAAAGCGTAACCACCACTGTCACTATTCCATACGTACTCAGACCGGAAGAAACTATTTCAACAATAAAACAGGAAATCATAGATCACGTTGAGGCCCTGCCGACTTTCCCGGAAAATATTCTGCAGCTTCAGGCCCTCTGCAACAATCCGGATGCTTCAATCGAACAGATCTCCGAACGTATTACGGCGGACCCGGCACTGACCGCTGAGGTAATGCGCCTATCCAATTCCGCCGGTTTTGTAACGGGAAAAAGGGTAAAGAATGTCAATGAAGCGGTAATGATTATCGGCCTTAAAAATCTTGATGCGATTCTAACTGTTGCGGCGGCGCGCAAGATACTTGATAAACGGTACAAAAAATTTGAACAGGTATGGAGCCACTGCAACCGGACCGCCTTCTATGCCCGATCACTGGCGATGCAGATCGGACTTTCCAGTATCATCGACCAGGTTTTCATCGGTGGCCTTCTTCACGACATAGGCAAAATTGTTCTCCTGTCAACAAACCAGGAATTAATCAATGAAGTTTCAGAACTGGTCTCCAACCGGAAAATCAGGTCTTCCACCATTATGGAAGAGATTGCCATCGGCATAAGTCACTCAACAATAGGGGGGCTCATGGCAACCAAGTGGAATTTCCCGGATTACCTGATTGAATCGATCAATCTGCATCATACTCCACTCCATTCAGACGAATCGTTTAAAAAAATCGTATCCGTTGTTTATCTTGCCAATATTTTTGTTGGCATCGAATCGAAGAAATATAACCTCAGCTATATTGAAGCGGGAGTAATGGATATTCTGAACATCGAGATCGATGAAAAACTCCTAACGATTGGTCAGCGTCTGAAAAAACAGTACGAAGATTACCTGACTGGATCATGAAAATATCAAGACACCGGCAGCAGCCCACTCCGACATGAGGCTCTGAGCCGTGGTTACTCCCAAATCAGTGCTCTGAGCCGAGAACAAAAGAGGCAATTTTTTAGACTTGAATTCTCCATTAAATGCCGAAATTAGTAACATTAAATATTTTCCGCACGGTCTTTAAGAATAATGACTACCTATGAAATCCGAACATCAAAATCGGGACTCCCTACCCTGGTAGCAAAGGGTGCCAGGGAAGTCCGACTCCATTCCGCCTATGATCCGGCTAAAGAAGCGGAACGTTCCATTGAATCCTTTAATCCGGGAAAGGCTTCAATAATCCTTGTTTCAGGTGTTGCCCTCGGTTACCACCTCCAAAAATTAAAAGAAAAATTCCCTGACCGCAGGATAATCGCCGCAGAGAGGGACCTGGAAGTGCTGAAACTGGCGGAAAAAGAATGCAAAGACAATCTGACGGGAATAGGGACTGTTTTTTCCACTATGGATGTTGTCACTCTTTTTGAAAATATCGACATGACTTCCTTCAGGGGCGTAGCCCATTTTTTACACCGTTCCTCATATCTCCTTAATAAGGAATTTTATGACAGCATTGCCGCTGAATTCAAGCAGCAGGTTTCATCCCGTGTCAGCGATATTCTGACCCGCATGGAATTTGAAGAACGCTGGATAGGAAATATTTTCAGTAACATCCATCACGTAGAGACTGCTACACCGGCACATGCCCTTTTCAATAAATTCAGAAATATGCCGGGTATTATTGTCTCCGCGGGCCCCTCACTCCGAAAGAATATCCACCTCCTTGATAAACTTAAGGACCGTGCACTTATTCTCTGCGTCGATACCGCGTACAAGGTGCTGGCAAAAAAAAACATTTCCCCTCACCTGGTAATGACACTCGATGCCCAGAAGCATTCACTGCGCCATTTTCTCGGCCTTGAAAAGAAAAATACAATACTCTGTGCCGACGTGGTAAGTTATCCCGCCATTCTAAGGTCTTACACCGGGAGCACCATCCTCAGTACCACTGCAAAATATTATACCGATGAAACCGGTTCAACCTCCAAGGAATCAACTCCAGGCATGTCATGGTTCGAGGAAGTGATGCCGCCCCTGGGAGACATCCAATCAGGAGGCTCTGTAGCCACAAGCGCATTTGACCTTCTCCTCAATTGCGGCTGCGATCCGATAATTCTACTTGGACAGGACCTGGCATATACCGGCCGGGAAATACACTGCAGCGGAACGCACCATAATGACGACTGGCTTCCCCTTACCAACCGGCTGAAGAACCTTGATACAATAAACCAGCAGGTAATTCGCCGCCGCAGCATTACTCATCTTGAAAGATTTGGGGGTGGGGGGGAAGTTTTAACAGACTTCGTCCTTAATCTCTACAGGGGATGGTTTGAAGATTCTGCAGCACGGGTACCGGTATCAGTAATCAATGCCACGGAAGGAGGCCTTCGTATCGGCAACACCCGGGAGACCTCACTGGAAGACCTGGAGAAAGAACTAAAATCACTGAAAAAAACTCCCGAAGAGATTCTTAAGACGCTACTCGGAGCAGATCCCAATGCGGGAGGAAAGCTGAAGACTGCACTTGAGAATGCCCTGAAATCTTTTAATATTGCTGCGGCAGAACTGGAAAAAAGAAGTATTCCCCCTGAAGATATCAGCGCCTATCTTGAAAAACTGGGAATCACAGGACTTGCCTCCCCTTTTCTGCGTCAGAGTAATTTTTACATTCTGCGCAAAGGCCTTGATGAAAACAAAACAGAAGAATTGCTGAACCGTGACCTTAAAACCGCAATAAATAAACTAATACCCATGATAGAAGGATGTCTGAAGAACCTCAGCTGACTTTAACCTGTATTCTTTTTACCCCCCCTCCGGGGGATTGGGGGGCAGGGATTTACACAAGAAGAATAACCCCTCTTCACTCTTACTACCCTGATATCTAAAAATGATGCATATCATTTTCATTTTTTCCGATATTATTAAAAAGGAATCCAAATTTTACACCACCAGAAATATAATATTATGAAAATACTCAGAATATCGACCTTTTTAATCACAGCGGGGCTTCTTTTCCCCGGAAATACCTTCGGAAGCAATCGTCTGGTAACATTTGCGTCAACAGACTGGCTGAAGGGAAAAATAATTGCCCGTGGAATCTCATCGGTCCGAACAACCTATAAGGGAATGCCATGGAATCCTGACCAGGAACAGCCAGTATCAATGAATGAAGGGCGTCTTCTCGCCGCTGAACGAGCCCGCGATATTGCCATGGAAAAACTGGTTTCCGAATTAAAAAAGATAAAATTGAACCATGAAGAGACCCTGGAAACCGCCCTGGATCAATCAGAATATACCAGGAAAAAAATATCTCAGCTGCTCCACGACCTTTCAAGTTACAGGGAAACCCCGGCAGATTATTTTCACAGTGCATGTACTATTGAAATTTCCATTCGCAGTATTATCTATTCACTCCCCTATCGTTTTCCTGCGGAAAAATTTCCCCTGCGAATGGACACTCCCATCTCCACTGAATATTCATCACTGATCGTGGACACCCGCGGACTGAAGGTAGCGCCAATGATATTTCCTGCTGTTCTCAACAGCCGTGGCCGGGAGGTTTTCAACAGACACCATATTAACATCAGGGAAGCAGGCCCGGCTGGAATGGTTGCCTATACCTATTCGGAAGAGGAGGCAATGAAGCATATGCGCGCCGGGGGCCGCCCCTATTATGCCGTCGCTCTGAAAAAAATTCGCGGATGCCCGGTACTTTCCGAACGTGACGTCAGAAAAGTTTACAGCAGCAGTAAAACCCTGCAACATCTGAAAAGTTGCAGAGTCATATTTATTATAGACAGGAAGTAAAATGAAATCTCCGGTAAACATAATCAGGAATATTATCATTTCCATCAACGATCTTATTGACGGACTCAACGCCAATACAGTACGGAATATACGCCAGGGATTTTTCTTTCTTTTCTTTATTCTTGCAATAGTGGCCATGATCATAGGATTCAATATGGGAAAAGAGTCTGCCCGAATCAAGAGCCCTCCCCTGGCAAAAAATGTAAATGATACCTTCGAAATTGACATCAGCCGGGAAAAAAGCGACGGTGACTTCGGATCCCTCCTTGAGTCACAGGTCCTGACAGAATCCCGATATACCAGACCGATGGAAAAACCTTATAAAATCAGCCAGGACCTTACACCTGAACATGAAGTTGGTATCATTGATGACACAAAACAACGACAAAAAAAACCGATACCGGAACTCCGTAACCAGAAGGATATTCTCGAAGGGAAATACCGCCCTGAAAAAAAAGAAAAAGGGAGTGTAGATGTACTCATTGAAGAAAAAAATAAAAAGGAGCCGGCTCCAGTCAATCGCAATTATACAGAAAAAAAAGAAGATAAAGCAGAAAAAGGCATTACAGTTATAAAAGACAGAGAAACAACAAAAGAAAGAAGAAGCGAACCGACCCCCATTCTGAAAGATCGGGGGATAATCGAAAAATGAAACTATTACTCCCCCTGGTCTGTATATTGGTAATCTCTGCTGTCCTCCCGGCTGCAAGCCGAAATTACAAGGAAACTGAAGATATAATCAAATCAATTCTACAGCAGTCACCGGACAGGGACAAAACGAAAATAGAGACAGGGACCACTGAGCCACCAGATAAAATAGAAGAAAAAAAACCTGAAGAAACCATGCCTGTAGAGGAAGGAACAACCACGCCAACAGTTGCTGAAGTGACCCTCAAAAATGGCATAGAACTCTACCGCAGCGAACTCTTCGAACACTCCCGAAAGGCCTTCGATGAATTAATTAACAAATATCCTTCAAGTCCATTTGTTGACACGGCACGGATCTGGCGCAGTAAAATTTCCCTCCGCAGCAACCGCTACCCTGAAGTCATAAAAGACCTCGAGGCGATAAAGGACAGCTCAGGGGAATACCCGGCAGCACAATTTCTCATGGCCCGGTGCAAACTGGCCCTTGGAAAAAAAATCGATGCCCTGCAGACATATCGCGCCATCGCATACCGTTTCCCCGGGCATGAACTGGCAGACAATGCTCTTCTCCAGGCGGGACGCCTCTACCTCTCCACGGGAAAAGGAAATCGTGCCATTGAGACTTTTATTCGAATAGTGAAAAATTATCGACAGCGGGAAACCATAGACGATGCCTTCTTCTATCTCGGACAAACCTTTGAGAAAGACCCGCATATGAGGGACGTTGAAACAGCCCGGAGGATTTACCGTATCTTCCTGGAAAAATCAGAAAAGGGAGAGCCTCACTTTAGAAACTCTCCCCTGAAGGTGCGGGTACTCAAAGAACTCAAGCACCTTGAAAAAATTCACTTCAGAATGGAACGCTGAAATTAATCATCTTTTTTAACATATATGGTCTGTGTCGGGAAGGGTATATTAATCCCGGCACTGTTGAGTGTATCATAAACAAGTTTTGTTGCTTCGATCTTTTTCCCGTACTGGTCGGCATAATCAGGCACCCAGAACTTAGCCTGGAAATTTAAAGCAAAGTCAGCCATTTCATAACATACAACTGAAGGCGCCGGATCGGTACAGATCTGATCGATTCCGTTAAGGGCCTTTATAACAATATTATTAACTTCATCAATATCACAGCCGTATGCCGCGCCAAAATTTACCACTACACGAATCTTCGGGTCAGGCAGTACATAATTTTTAAACTGCTTGTTCATCAATTCGCCGTTTGGGATGACAATTATTTCATTATCGTAGGTTACGAGTTTAGTATTCCTGAGGCCGACTTCCTTTATCACCCCTGTCTGTGAATCAACGGTTACCTTGTCCCCAACCACAAAGGACCTGTCTAAAATCAGCACAACCCCCCCTATTACATTGGCGAGAGTATCCTTGACGGCAAAACCAATTGCAAAACCGGCAACACCGAGGGAAGCTATAAAGGGAGTTATATCGATATCAAAACGAGACAGTATCATCAGAAGACCTGTTGCAAAAATAATTGTTTTTGCAAATTTAACAAAGAGGGGCACCAGGTCATTCTCAATTCTTGAATCAAGCCTGCCGGCCAGTCGGTGTCCCCATGCCCGGATAAGAACATCAGCCACATGGATGAATATCATAGTGGCAAAGAAAATCACCATTGCAACAGATAGATTCTTAAGGAATACTGCAGAGGAGGTTTTCATCCCCAGAACCGACATTGCAATCCTGAAACCGAGAACGATGAGCAGCCATTTTACCGGTTTCTTCGTCCGTTCAACCAGTTCTTCATCTGCATCAGTTACAGTTTTTGAGGTAATCTTCTTCAATATTTTTTCAAAAAAGATAACCATAATTCTGGCAAGTAAAAGAAAGAACATTATTATAATTAAAGAGAAAACCCAGCGGTTTGAAACAATGATACCGAAACGTGATTTTTTGATTTTCTCTGTTAATTCACTGAAAGTTGTCCGTTTTTCTGCTTCAAGTTTTGAGAGAGATGAGCTGATGACAAATTCCTTAAACCACTCATCCCTGCTTTCAGCGAACTTTTCGATGCTGTCGAGTAAATTATCATCCACGACACCATTCCATGTTGGACCGGTAATTTTTCGACCGTTTACCCGCACTGCCTTTAATTCAATTTTAATCTTTTTTCCGCTCACCAGGTAACGGCCCTTCACGGCGACATCAGCTCCGATTTCCTTTAGAAAGGCAATTATAGTTTCTGAATGATACAAATCGACAATGGAGAGATTACGCTTCTTAATCGTCTGGGCAAGGTCAGATGCATCCTGCAGCCTTATCCTCTGATCGATGGACATTTTGTCCTTCATCACTTCGGGTATATATGTTTCAAGATATTTCAATCCGGAATCGGTATAATTATAAAAGGGAAGAATAACTACACTCTTAATAACGCTGCCGTTTTTTTTTGTCTCTGTTTTTTCATCCACTGCCGCAGCGGAAAGACAAAATGAGAAGATAAAAATTGCCAGAAGGCTTAAAAAAATACTACGCCGCATAATCTACTCCTTGTAATCAATAATTCTGTAAAAATAAGGTATTTATAGTATGTATCGTAAAATCACACCCATGTCAATCAGGGGTATATTTTTTATTGACAGAATTAGCCCCATCTAATAATTTAACTCTATACAATAAAGCAGGGGATTAAAATGACGAGATATAATGAAAGTGAACTGCAGGAACTCTACCGTGAAACCGGCCTTACCTCTCACATGGAGGATTACATGGAGGCCATCGCCATGCTCATGGTGGATAATAAAGTTGTACGCGTAAAGGACATCGCCAAAAAACTCGACATCAAAATGCCCAGTGTTACTGCCGCCCTCAATAAACTGAAGGATATGGACCTTATTGAATATGAAAAATACGGCTTCATCGAACTAACCGAATCTGGACGGGTAATAGCAAATAATGTGTACAGTAAACATACCTGTCTCTCAGAATTTTTTGAAAAAGTTCTTATGATGACAGTTGAAAATGCAGATTCAGAAGCCTGCAAAGTAGAACATACCCTGGATACAGAGACATGTATCCGGCTTCACAAATTCCTCGACTTCTACAATGATGAACAGACCGAAAACAGCCAGTGGATCTCCCGTCTGCAGGAAATTCTTAACAATTAATCCCCTTAATTTTATTATAAAAACATAAAAAAAAGCCCCCGAGTGACTGGTATCGCCGGGGGCTGTTTCAGATGTTTAGTGTATATTGATACTTTAGGAGGTTTTAAGCTATATTAAGATGCTTTGTTATTCTTCTTTGCTTCCATTTCCTTGAGAATTTTTTCCTGAACATCCTTTGAAACTGCTACATACTTGTAGAATTCCATTGAATAGTTTGCACGTCCGCTTGAAAGAGATCTCAGGGTAGTTGCATAGCCAAACATTTCCTGAAGCGGAACGAAACCGTTCAGCTTCTGAGATCCTTTTCGATGCCGACGCATTGATTCAACTCGTCCACGGCGTTTATTCAGGTCACCGACAACATCACCGATGTAGTCATCGGGGGTGTTGACCTCAATTTTCATCATAGGCTCAAGAAGAACCGGACCGGCTTTCATAAAGGCCTGCTTAAAACAGATTCCTGCAGCCGTTCTAAAAGCCATATCAGATGAGTCAACATCATGGTAAGATCCGTCCAAAAGAGCTACCCGTACATCAACAACAGGGAAATTTGTCAGGATACCTTCTGCCATGACCTTAACACATCCCTTTTCACAGGATGGGATATATTCAGTAGGAATAGCACCACCCTTGATGTGTTCAACAAATTCAAATCCCTTACCTTTATTAGGCTCTAAACGCATAACTGTGTGTGCGTACTGACCTTTACCACCAGTCTGCTTGGAGTGTTTATAGTTCTCCTCAACTTCCTGGGTAATTGTTTCTCGGTATGCAACAGAAGGTTCTCCGATTATGGCTTCAACACCAAATTCTTCTTTAAGACGGTCGATAATAATTTCGAGGTGAAGTTCACCCATACCGGAAATAATCGTTTCATTTGTCTCATCATCGTACCTGACATTAAATGAAGGATCTTCCATTGAAAGTTTTCGAAGAGCCGCTCCGAGTTTTTCCTCTTCCTTCTTGGTTGGAGGAGTAATCTTCAGCTCAATAACCGTGGGTGGTATAAAAATAGACTCAAGGTAAAGAGGATTTTTATCATCACAGAGAGTGTCACCGGTTTTAGTTACTTTCATTCCGATGAGAGCAACAATGTCACCTGGACCTGCAACACTTACTTCTTCACGATCTTTGGCATGAATTTTCAGGATTCGACCAATTCTTTCCGGCTTATCCTTGGTAGAGTTCAACACCTGCATCCCACTTCTAAGTTCTCCGGAATATATTCTAACAAAAGTCTGCTGCCCTACATAGGGATCGTGAATAAGCTTAAAGGCGAGAGCAGCAAAGGGATCACTTTTGGAAGGATGACGTGTATGAGATTTTTCAGGATCATCAACATCCATTCCCACCATTGCACCGGCATCTACTGGTGAAGGCATATAGTCAATAATCGCATCGAGGAGAAGCTGAACACCCTTATTTTTATAGGCAGAACCGCAGAATACCGGAGTAATGAGCATTTTCAATACCGCTTCGCGTGCTGCTTTTTTAAGAAGATCCCTTGGGACCGGCTGTTCATCAAGAAAGAGTTCCATTATCTCTTCATTATAATCAGCAAGTTTTTCAATAAGATAGTTTCTGGCTTCAGTCACTTCTGCTTTATATTCTTCAGGTATATCTTCTACTTTTCTTTCAAAATCTTCGAAGACAAAGGCTTTTTCTTCAATAATATCAATACTTCCTCTAAAGTCTTCCTCAGCTCCCATTGGCACATGAAAGGGAACGGGGTTCGCATCCAGATATTTATCCATCTGGCCAACAACATCTTTAAAGTCAGCGCCAATACGGTCCATTTTATTTACAAAGCCGATACGGGGAACCTTATATCTGTCAGCCTGATTCCATACTGTCTCACTCTGGGGTTCAACACCGCCTACAGCACAAAAAAGAGCCACCATTCCATCAATAACCCTGAGAGATCGTTCAACTTCTACAGTAAAGTCAACGTGTCCCGGAGTATCAATGATGTTAATCTGGTGATTCTCCCATTCACAGGAGATAGCAGCGGAGGCAATAGTAATACCTCTTTCCTGTTCCTGCTTCATGAAGTCCATGGTGGCTTCTCCATCGTGAACTTCACCCAGTTTCCGGGTAATCCCGGTAAAATACAGCATCCGCTCGGTTACGGTTGTTTTGCCTGCATCAATATGAGCGGCAACGCCAATGTTTCTTAGTTTCTGTAATCCCATAATCTTAAAACTCCTTAATTACTAGCATCATGTTACACAGTACCGGGCAGAATTTTCAATGCTGATACTACACCAATATCAGGCAAGACTGCTGTACCGTAAATTTATTTAGTCAGTCCATTTAATAGATGTTTTTCGCTATGCTATATACTTATAGGATACTGAAAAACAGTTCACATGTTTATTTTTTTTTGCAAAGACCACACTCTCAGGATGAAAAATTGACACGTTAGAAGTTGAATTGAAGCTACTACTACTGGTTTTAAAGCCTTATTCTGTGATCTGCATAAACTTGGGGCATATTTAAGAGGTGAGTAATATTAGTCAATATTTTTTTATTTTTTTTCTAATATTTTCAACAGATCCATGTGCATCCTCGCCTGGGAGGCAAAGGTTGATGCAGGGTGATCCGAGACAAGAAGACTGAATATTTCCATTGCCTTTTTACTGATTCCCATTTTACGGTAACAGAGTCCAATCTTAAAAAGAGCCTCCGCTCCCTTCTCCGTATTGCTCGACTCTTCGTAAAGAGAAAGATATATGGACAGGGCCTTCTGGTACCTGAAATTTACATATGCGATTTCACCGAGTATCAGATATGCATCAGCCCTGTGATTACCATTATGAAATATCTCCAGATATTCCTCCAGTTCTTCCTTAGCCTTTTCCGGACGCTTAAGAGCGATAAATTGCCGGCCATTACTGAATTTCATATCATCAGCGGCGCGGTTATGATCCAGGGGAACCTGAACCGTTTCCTGTGCAGAGACCTGACCAGTTATGGCGGTAATAAGTATTAATATGTTAATAATCAGTTTTTTCATAATGAGACATATGGTATGCCTTATATATCGGTTTTTCCCCCTATTTTATTAATATTTTCTTTTATGCTTTTATGAAGGCGCAAAAACACTTTCACGCCTTTATAAAAGATTTCATTTGACTTCCCCCCCAAAACATCATACAGATGGAAAAAAAAGGATTTCTGTGAACATGAAAGCATATTCCAATGGCATAATAACCGGTGAAATTACCGTCGCGGGCAACCCCATATATCCCGCCTATGTAGTAAAAGGAAAAGAAAAAAATCTCATGATTGATGCCGGATTAAACATGCTGGGTCCCCTCTACATTCAGTCACTTGAGGAACTCCTCGGTTCCAGGAATAATCTTCATTACCTGGTCATCACCCACAGTCACTATGACCACCTTGGGGCCCTCCCCTACCTGAAGCGAAAAATTCCCGCACTTAAACTTGGAGGACACCCCCTTATTCCCGGTCTCCTGAAAAAGGCATCCGTAATAGATACCATGAACCGCTTCAGTGAAATGCAGCGGGAAATGTTCAAGGACGTAACCGGTGACGAGGACGTTCACCTGGAAAGTGTCGATTTCGACGTGCTTCTGAAAGAGGGTGATACAATTGACCTGGGGGGACTCACATGCCAGGTGCTGGAAACACCGGGACATACCAGGGACGGCCTCAGCTTTTACTTCCCGGAAATCAAGGCCCTCTTCCCGGGTGAAATCATCGGTGTTCCCGACTGGGAAACCGGTACCGAGGTACAGGTTGAGTTCCTCAATTCATATAAAGATTACCTCAAGGCAATTGAACGAATCATAGATCTGAGGCCTGAATTTATCGGCATGGCCCACGGCTGGTATTTCACCGGGAGGGATGCTGCGCTTTACCTTGAACAGTCCCTTACCGCGACAATTGAATACCGCAATCTCATTGAGGGACACCTGAAGAGCTCCGGGGGCGACATCAAAAAAACCATTGAAGATATTGCCAGAAGGGAATATGATGAAAAGGGCACCATTTTTCAGGAACGGAATGCATACCTGGCGAACCTGACTGCACAGGTAAAACATATTGCCAAAATGGTGAAAAAGTCGGCGGGATGAAATGGAATGAAGTCTGCTATTTTAAAATTACTTGCCATTGAGGCTCTGAGCCTCAGTACCTCCGTGAAAAAATCATACATTTTTATAAGGAAATAACAATGAGCACACTCATCGAACTTTCAATATTTCCAACGGATAAGGGAACAAGCGTCAGCCCCTATGTCGCGCGTGTCCTTGACATTATTAAAGAGAGCGGTCTCTCCCATGAACTGAATCCAATGGGCACCTGCATAGAGGGAGAATGGGGGGAAGTCATGGCAACGGTTAACCGGTGCATGGAGGACCTGCAGAAGGACTGTTCCCGGATATACATGACCATGAAGGTAGATTACCGGGCTGACCGCGGCGGAAACATGAAAGCAAAAATCGAATCAGTCAGGGCAAAGCTGAAAGGTTAACCGAGCTCAATACCTTCCATATCTGCGGGAGTCAGGTAATGGAGGTGAACCTTTTCATCCTTTCCTTCTGCCGCAGCAAGGGCGCGGTCACCGATTTCCAGGGGAATTTCCGAGGGACCAGAAAGCAGGGCTAAGCGAAAACGGTTATAATTTTTATTGTTCCTTTCAGTTATTCCAGCTTCAATCATTGCCTTCAGTTTATTCTCATCAAGTGTTTTATCCGTCTGCCACAGATAAATGAGAAGGCGTTTGCCAATAATTATTTTATGATTGAGGAGTCCTGCACCGCCAACCAGTACTGTGTCAAATTTTTCAATTGACTCAAAAACTTCCGCGGAACAACCGCATCCCAGAATATCCCTGGCAAAAATTTCTATTCCCTGCTTATTCATAACGATTACACCTGGTTTTTAATTTCTGATATTATTTCTGAACCCTGCATTCTTCAACGATTTCTTCCGCGGCATCTCCGATTACGAGAGATTCAGCATCCCGCTCCCGGAGTTGTTTTTCCAGGGCATCAAGGATATCATAGTAAAGATTCCATCCCCGTTCCTCTTCCTGGAAACGGCGGGAAACAAAATTTTCTTCCCCCCTCAGGCTATTCATCAGTTCCCCCAGCCTTTCTGATCCCTGGAGGGCAAAATCGACAGCATCCTCAAGGGGCCCATCCTGAATAAGCTCCAACCCCTTCATCACCATACGAAGCAGAACAACACTGAAGGGAATCCTTGAAACGAAACAACCCGTGAAGGGATCTATTATTTCCTTAATATCCCCAATATCCCAGGGAAGGGACCGCGCATAAAATGAAAAAAGAAGGGTTCGTATATAGTCACCCACAAGTTTTCCGATACGGGCCGCTTCGATGGCATCCCCAGCAAAGGCCTCCTTGTCATGGCGCATGATCAGCCCTGATTGATGGGCATAGCGGAGATAACCGGCACCGGATTCCTTAAATAAAACCGACAGGATATATGCCTGGTCTTCTGCACGGCCGATAAATGTTGGCGTAAAGGGACGATACCGGCGCAGGGCATCGATGAGTATGCCGTTTGTGCCCCCCGTCACATGGATACGATGGATACAGGCGGATATCCCGTCAGGCTCAGAGCCCTTCCCGTAACGGGTCATCATCTCCGCTTCCGTAGAAAGGGCCTGAGGGAGACCGCTGTAGAAGAAAATGGATGACCCGGTTTTTTCCTCCTCCCCGAAGGATACATCAGGGGTAAATAGCCCGCGGTGGATATCCTTCTCATTTACCAGTGCCCCTGCGATCATTCCGAGATAAACGGGTCTTCCCCCCTCATCCTCACCCTTTGCCCCCCAGACAGGGGAAGAAAAATGCTCAAAGGCGCTGCTTCCCGTCTCCCGGATAAGCAACTCCTGGGGAAAAACCTGGTCCAGGTCTATTTTGAAGGTCCCCTTGACTCCCGGATCGGAACATACCTGCCAGAGGGCAGTGATGGCCTTAAGAAAGCTGTAGTGGCGTCCGTATTCCCCGTCCACTCCGAATATTTCTGAGATAATATCCTCTTCCGCTTTGATGCCTGTCTTTACTGCAGCGGGAAGAATCACGCGGCTTTTAAAACTTCGGCAGTCCTCTTCCGTGAAGGCATAAATTTTCAGATGCTCAAGGCGTTCCTGCCGGTTCAGCTCATACTCGAGGTAGTCCCTGGCGATATGCTGCAGTCCCGTGTGGGTTACGGAAACGGACAAAAGGCATGTCACCTCCGCATCGGGGGCTACGGTCCCCCTTTTTTTCTCAAAGGCTATCGTCTCATTGAGATTTTTTAAACCGTAGAGAATTTCATTATTTTCAGGGGCCGTACCCATCTGGATGGGATGATCATACCAGTACTGCTGCCCTTCCCCGGACATTCCATGGAGATGTTCCCGGATTTGATAGGGAAGTGACAATTCATCAATATCTGTTCCCTCAGGGGGCAGAGTCAAAAGTACGTTGGAAGTAAAAATAATTTCCCCCGCGGGATTGCTTATGGGACTTTTATTCAGCTCATGGAGGACCACCCGGCGTTTTCCCCTGAGGCGGAGAATGTCTTCCCCGGGGGATAACGTATCGAAATCTCCTTCGGGGAAAAAAAAGTTACGGATACCCCGCTGAAGTTTTTCCGGTTGCCGGGCAATTTCACTGGTGCAGAAATCAGCCAGTCGGGTCAGTTCATGAAGGAAGTTTTGGTCCGCCTCCGTTACTTCCTGCATTTCGGTTTTCAGCCGATTCAGACCATCGATTAGAAAACGGGCCAGTTTAGATTCCCCTGTCTTCCCCCCCTCGACTTTTCGTAAATAATCTTTTCCAGGAGATTTGGATCCGTCAGAAGATGAAAGTGACATGAGAAAAGCGGCGAAACAGTTTCGCACCACCGCCACGGGGGATTTATCCTCCGGTTTGAAAATATCATTTATCTGAAAACCGACGGGAGGAGGCCCCCCTCCATAAAGGAGTGTAGAAAAAATTTTCTGCAGTAATACTTCCGGATTCAATTGAGACTCCCTGTGACCTCTGGATTTTCCATTATACCAGCACAGAGTCCGGCAAAGGTCAAATCAAATTTATGACTCAAAAGAGGGGGAAAGCTTCTTCATTTTTCATTTATTCAGTCGATACTACATATAAGGAGACATATTTTAATTCTGTTTCCCGCCATAAAAATCTTTGATGGATTAAATTATGAGAAAACTGATTACATGGATAATTTCACTGCTGATATCATTTATTTTAATTTCAGCAATATACGGAGCCCCAAAAAAAAAGGTACCTGAGCCTTCAAAAACTGAAAATAAAGTTATGAAAGCGAAAACCGCAGAAGATAAAAAAAAGAAACCCTCAACTGCGGACAAAAAAGAGAAAAACAAGGCCTCGAAAATGGATCCCGCGGAAGAACAGAAAAAAAGGGATGAAAAGAATACCAAAAAGATAAAGGAGGTCATTGCCTACGGTATCCACGACGAACGGAAGGAGGCGGTAAACCGTATTCTTACGATAAAAGATGCTGCATTGAAGAAGGAACTAATCGATCTTCTCTTTGAAATTATTCCAAAGGAATTTAATGCGGAGGTAAAGGTCAAGGCCCTTACCGTTCTTGGAGAATTGAAACCAAAGCGGGGAGAGAAGGTTCTGGCTCCACTCATCAAGGATGCATCTGAAGAGGTAAGGATTGCCGCTGTCTACACTATCAAAAATAATGAATTGAAAAGCCTAAAAGATGAATTAATTAAAGAACTGAAAAAACAGGACCTTGAGACTGACAACCGGTTTATAGAAGCCCTTATAGTGACCCTTGGTGATTTTAAGGCGGAAGAACTGGCCGATTTTGCCCGGGAGGCTGTATCAAAAACGGGAACCGCTTCCACGATACGGGAACGTTTTGTTCTTTTTTTCGGGAAACTGAAAAACACCAAATCAAATGATTTTCTCCTGAAACTGTATAAAGATGATGAAGAGGAACTGACCATCAGAAGTTACGCCGTCAATTCTCTGGCCCACCTGGGAGCAAAGGAGGCAATTGAACCGATTAAAAAGATCCTCAAAGATATCGATACCTATTCATTCAAGAAAAAGAAACGTTTTTTCAGCCTCTCAATGTATTCAGTTGCGGCCCTGGTGAAGCTGGGGGACGATTCCGCAGTTCCCAGACTGATGGATTCCCTGAAAAGCCAGAATCCGCGGGTCAGGATTAAGGCCATTGACCTGCTTAAAGAATTGAAGGACAAAAGAACAATTGACATTTTAAAATACAAAATGAAATATGATCCCAGTCCCAAGGTCCAGAATGCTGCAAAGGCTGCCCTTAAGGAAATGGGTATCGAAGTAGAAGAAGATAAAGAAGAAAACAAAAAAGCAAAGAATAAAAACGATATCAAAAAAAACGATAAAAAGAGTAACAGTAAAAAACCATGAGTACACCCAATCTTTATGAAAAATCATCCCTGAAGGAACGTTTCAGGGAACTTGCAGTTCTTGCCCTTTTCACCGCAGCTATTGCAGGACTTTGCCTGATCGTCATGGACATTATAATTCTCCCACTCAGCATTTTTGCCATAAAAAACAGTGATACCTTTACTTATATTATTCAGAAGGCGACTCTTCTGACTATAATACTTACACTTCTCTTTTTCCTTATCCGAAGAGTAATCCAGCTGAAAAAGGACGGTCTCTCAACGGGGGCAACAATAAAGTATCTACTGAAACGTCCTTTTCACTACCTGGGACTCTTTCTGATATTTATTATAATCAGTGCCATAATTATTCTCCTGCTGTACATGCTGTTATCTTACAATGACCTCCTGATTCACAATATTACGGGCAGTTAATTTAGATATGGCAAAGAGTGATTTTGATAAATTTTTTCTTAACCTGCCCCCCTTTGACCGGGAAAATGATTTTGACCAGTTCTGGAAAAAATCTACCTCGGAGATAAAAAAAATCCCCCTTGAAGCTGAAGTAAAAAAAACCCGCGGTGGATCTACCGCCTTTACAGTTTTTGATGTTACCTATCACAGTTTCATGAAAACACAGATCCACGGAAAACTATTTAAGCCTAAAAAGAAAAAGCCAAAAGTAACCATTATCATCCATGATTACAACGAAGCCCCCCTTTATCGGCACAGCCACCTCGACCAGGATACGGCATATTTCTTTTTAGAATTACGTGGCCACGGCGTTCTTTCCACTGAAAATCAGGAAGAACAGAGAAGTCCCGGATACATGATTGAGAATATTTTTGACCGGGACACCTACTATATGAAGGCCATCTACCTTGATGCCCTGAGAAGTGTAGACATGCTGCGACTCATTCCTGATCTCGACTGCAGCAGCATCGGTGTTATCGGCAAGGGCCTGGGTGCAGCTGCGGCACTTTTCACAGCGGTTTACTCAGACCGTGTGTCTGCACTGGTTATGGAGACTCCCGGTTTCTGTTACCTTCCCATGAACCAGAATTTGTCAACCGGCGCGGCAGCAGCGGAAATCAATGAATTTGTAGCCACCACGAAGGCAAAGCGAAAACTGATCAAAACCAACCTGACTTATTTTGATGCACTTAACTTCAGCGATAAGGTGACCTGTCCTGTCCTGGTAACTGTCGGTTTTAAGGATACTATTGCCCCCCCTGGATGTGTCTTCAGCTTTTTCAATCATCTCCTCACGGAAAAGACAATTGAAGTATACCCCGATGGAGGTCACGACTGCGGCGGTGACAAGCAGGACAAAAAAACAATTAAGTGGATTTCAAATATTATTAACAGCTGACATTCACCTTTTCTATTTTAACCGGTCCCGGTGGTCTTCAAGCCTGACAAAACTGTATCCCATATCCTTCAGCTTCGGAACTGCCTCCATCAAGAGCTGCCTGGTTTTCCCATGTTGATGATTCATATGCAGCAGCACTACGGCACCTGGATGTACCCTCGTCAGAAATCGTTTCGTCATTATTTTTAAAGGAAGTTTATGTTCCGCATCTCCGGGAGCAACTGTAAAACTCAAGACAGTAAAATTCATCTCATGAACAATGTCAATCGCCACATCATCAATATAGGCGGTACCGGGACGGTAGTAACGGGGAATCCTGCCGGTTATTTCATATATCACTTCTGCTGTACCGTATACTTCACTGTACAGCCGGGAAATACTGGTTGTTCCGCGGATCCCGTATTTGGAAAGGCCTGCCACTGATGCAGGGCGATGCAGGGTGCCATGATTTTCAATTGTAAACAGTTCATCCTTTGCGAGTTCATGGGCAATTTTTTTGTTTTTTTCAATCCAGCGTCCCGTCATAAAAAGTGAAGCGGGAATCTTTTCTTTCCTGAGATATTCAATAAGCCCCGAGTCATACCCGTTGGCTCCGGGGCCTCCGCAGGCATCAAGGGTCAAAACCAGTATCTTTTTCTCTGTATCAATTTTCTTTTTCACACCCCTGATCCAGGGTGAAAAAAATCGCGGCTTTTTCCGGGAATACTTTTTCTGTATTGCTTTCAGTGACACAGGCCGGAAGGTTTCAACAGGTTTCAATTTAGAGGGTTTGCCTCTTTCATTGCTGCAGCTGAAAAACAGCTGAATAAAAAACAGGAGAAGATAAAAAAACAGAGCTGCCCTTTTTGGAAGCATGATATACCACCGAAACAAATTACAATCTCAAGGGACAGGTCACCCTGCCCCTGTAATCCAGAATAAATACGGTGACTATTTTCGACAAGCGTAATGCATAAAAAAAATTTATTGTTTTACGAAAGTAAGAACAGATTCAGACAGCTCGATTCCCCATAATCAGAGGGACAAAAGTTGCCTCCCCAATACGCTCTTCAATACAGGTTCCGTCAGATCGCTTGGTAAATTTCATTATCTGGTGATCACCCTCCATGCCGACGGGAATTATGCAGACCCCACCGGGATTTACTTTCTCAAGAAGACGCGCGGGCATGATTCCTGCACCGGCGGCAACAACTACGGCATCGAAGAGACCCTCAGCCTCCCGGAAATCATCGCATGCAAGAAAATTAATATTGGTAAAACCGAAGGGGAGAATGGCACTCCGGGCACGTATACTCAGGTCCCGAATCCGTTCCATGGAGACAACACTTCCTGCCAGCTGAGCCAGAATAGCCGTCTGATATCCGGAACCGGTACCAATTTCCAGTACACGTTCTCTTCCAGTCAGAGCAAGCCCCTGCACCATTCTGGCTATTACCGAAGGTTTGGAAATAGTCTGGCCAAAACCGATGGGAAGAGACGTATCATGATAGGCGCTGTAGCGTAATGCCTCTGAGATGAAAAGATGCCGCGGCACCCGCATCATTGCCTCAAGTACGGTGCTTGATGCTATCCCATTTCGAGAGAGATTTCGGATCATCTCCTCCCGAATATATGCCATGTTATCATTTTCTGCGTTCCGGTACAAAGTAACCTCCCCATTCACTTCCCTTTAATTCTTTAAAATCAACTTCTATTTTTATATCTGACCAGAATCCCCTGAACGCCGGTGACTTAAAAGTGGAATAGACAAGTACGTACCGGCATTCCTTTGATTTTTTTATTTTTCCATAAAGTCTTTTAATGCTGTCCATTCTGCCGGCGCTTATTACTGTCCCACCTGTTTTTTGTGATATTTCTGCCAGCAAGGGATCCGGTTTTTTGAAAGAGATTATATGTATCGGAATATAATGAGCACGGGCATACTGAATAACAACGTCGGGTGTATACCTGCTAAATGAATCCTGGCTTATGGTGCCATCGGTTAAAAATATGACGGCGCGGCGGTTGAGGCGCGGCAGTAGATCCGTAATGGCATTATAGAGAGTCCTTCCGACAGCCTTCCCTTTACCATACTTTCTTTCTTTTAATGCCCGGAGGGTTCTTCTGCGGCTCCAGTCATAGGCATTTCCCTGCCAGTAATTATCGTTAAAATTAACCACCTTCACTGAATCATTTCTTTTCATTTCACGAAGGTAAAAATCAGCTGCCCATGATATTTCCCGGTGATATTTTTCCGCACTGTTTGACCGGTCGACACAGAAAATAGCCGACACTGAAGATACCTTTTTTTTCAAATAGTTGATGCTGAAGTGAGTAATGGGGGCACTGTCTTCTGTTACCCTGAAGTTTTCATGCTTAAGGCCGTAAAGGGGCTCACCCCGGCGGTTCCTGATATTAAGGTAGAGTGCCACAAGGGGATACTGACTTACATCAGCGGAAGTAATTTCCATGTCAAGGTTGGTATAACGATTCTGAACTGCTGTAAAAATATCGATCTGTGACCTTTTACTGTCTGCTGCATATATAAAATTATCACTGTCAACGGCCACTGAAACCGGATTTAAAAAGGATTCTTTTTTATTATTCCAGCTGTGAAACCATGTACTCTTTTCTTTAACAGTATCATAGAAAAGAATGCCATTCTCCTGGTCTGCAACAAGAAGCAGATTTCCCTTCGAGGTAATTCCCCGTGGGTTGGTCATTTTTTCCGGACGGATAATTTTAACGACATTACCATAAGGGTCTGCCGCAACAATACGTCGGTTCCCCGTGTCTGCAATATAGATATAGTCTCCTGCCACTGTGACATCAGAGGGATTCATAAAGGAATTCCTGTTTCTTCCCTTACCTCCGAAATGAAGCATATATTTCCCTTCGGGATTGAATTTCTGTATTCGATGATTTCCGGAATCGACAACGTAGAGATTACCATCTTCATCAAAACTGACCCCTTCCGGGCCATGAAACTCACCAGGGCCGCTCCCGGGCTTTCCGGTTTTCATGATAACGCTTCCCCTGGCATCGAGATAGATCACCTGGTCATGGGCAAAATCAGCAACGGCGAACCTGTCAGCAAACCGGTCAATGCCGTATAACTTCCCATTAAGTTCCGGAGTTCCCGAGAAAACTCCCCTGCCATTTATATCGATAGAAACCAGTTTTCCGGTTTTAAAGGAAGTAATATACAGGTTTTTCTCTGAATCAAAAACCATGTCCATGGGCATATCAAAGGAATAACGTTTCATGCGCCATGAATTATACCGACCTACGTGAACCAGATCCTGATAGGGGAAGGAACCTTCATTCAGGCTGTATCGGTAGCGCAATGCTTCAAGGCGTGAAACTACTGCGGGATTCTCCGGTGACATTCTTTCCAGCATTTCCAGTTCTTTAATTGCGGGTCTTAAAAATCCCGCCATCCTGTAGGACTTGCCGAGATATTCACGGGCAGTGAGATACTCAGGGTAGACGGTAATGGCACGCCGAAAATACTCAACTGCGGCAAGATATTGCTGCCGGTTGTAATGAATCAGTCCCTTCTTAAAATGAATGCGAGCTGATTCAAGCTTCACGTGACTTCTTGACTGTCCCCACAGGGGGACTGCGGCTGTTACCGGTATCACAATTAATAGAAACCATATGAGAGAAGAAAACTTAAGTTTTTTCTGCATACTATTACTCAAATGAGAAATCCCGTATTAGATTGATGAAAATCAAGCTCTCCCGGAAAAACCGGGAGATGACTTCCTTATATGTTATATCGGCGGATATTATGTCTTTTTAAAGCTGAAAATTTGGTATCTGTCACGCAAGAAGTGAGAATGATTACTTAATAAAGAAGAAAAATAACCACGGTCGGTACAAATCTGCAGGGCTGTTGACAATGCCCGGCCTGGCATCGCCGTACCTGTGCATTCACGAACACCCTCTGTGACTATTTTCTTTTGTATAACTGTCTTCCCTGTATATTATTTCTTCTCAGGTTTAAGTTTCTTCAACGGCGTCAGCTGTGCCGCAAGGCTCACCACACGGTCATCCTTACTGGCAAAAATCCTGATACTTTTGCCGGGTTTGCAATCAGGGTGCCTGAACATGAAATAGTAATTCTGACCGTTATGGAGACTCTCCAGAAATTTTTTGTTTTTAGAGAGTTCATCCCACTTCAACCAGCGCATGGCGCCGCGTACTTTTCTGAGCATTTTTACTTCCACGTCTGAAACCGGTTTTCCTGTCCAGGCATCGGTAAAATTGAACCTGAAACTGACCTGCCCCTTCGGTGTATCCGAATAGGGTATCTCCACGAGCTGATCAGAAACCTGGCGTGCAACGGGTTCCAGCTTTAGATATCTCCAGTATGCGGTACTGTTAAACTGGATCTTCACGGCGTAATTTCCCTTTTTTCTGAAAAGCCTGGTACTTGCGAGCCTTAACTTCCTTTCAAGTTTCAAATCATTGCCGATGTCAATGGTAAAGTCTTCTTCTCCCTGGATCACAAAATTTTTCGGTGTGAGAGTTATCTCTTCGGCGGATATCCTCCGGTTTTTCTTTGTATCCAGCCTGATGAGCCATGCTCTGAGCCTGAAATTCGGCAGCATGTCCCGGTACCAGCGGTCAATAAATCCGTAGAGTTTTTTCTCGGCTTCCTCAGCACGCTGATGGTGAAGGCCCGGATATTTTTCCGGGTCGGGAAGTTTAGCAATTTTCGGGAGGGGAAGTGTATACTGCACCTCCAGGGCCCCCATCTCCTTTCTCATAAATAATGAATATTTCAAGTCAGTAAAAAAAAGCCCCCAGGAAATGGCGCCGATAACGACCAGGGCGGTAGAACCATAGAGGATCCCGCGGCGCCACCCGGATTCACGGAAGCTGCCGACAAAGGAAGAATAAAGGGGACGCATCAGGGACATTTCCTCGGCAAAACGGTCGTTAAAAACATACTCTGCGATACAGCGGTTAATATCTCCGGTTTCCATTCTCTTTATAAATTTTTCCAGTTTTTTCTGGACGGCGGAGACGCTCCGGTACCGCTTTGCCGCATTGGCTTCGAGTGCCTTTCTCAAAATGCCCTGAAAAAAAACAGGGAATGAGCGCCCCGTTCTCTCCTGTGCCCTGTATCCCTCTGTCAGGCGGGCAGCCATTGCCACTGTTGAGAGCTCATTGCTGAAAAGGCGTTCTCCCGTCAGCATCTCGTAAAGAATTACTCCCAGTGAATAGATGTCTGATTTTTCAGAAACCTGTTTCATATCGCTGATTTGTTCCGGTGACATGTAGGATGGAGTACCCATGATCATTCCCGTCTGGGTCAGCTCCTGGACGGTGCGGTCATCCTTCGGTTTTTCTTCCTCCATAGAGGACGCGATTCCGAAATCGATGATCTTAACTTCCCCCTTACGCGAAATAAGAATATTATGAGGCTTCAAGTCCCGGTGCAGCACCTTCTTCATGTGGGAATAGGCGAGGCCCCGGGCGACCTCGTACATTATTAAAAGAACAATGGCGGGATCGATTCGTTTTTTCTTGTCAATGATATCTGCAAGTGAGGCACCATCGACATATTCCATGACAATATATTTTTTCCCTTCGGATGTAAAGAAATCATTAAAGGCGGCTATGTTATCATGCCGCAGGGACATCATTATTTTGGCTTCGCGCTTAAAGCGTTCTGAAAAATCCCGATGCGTCTCTTTAAGTTCCTTCAGGATTACTTGTGTCTGAAGATCAGGATGTGCCGCAAGATAAACCTTCCCCATTCCGCCGCTGCCGATTTCTTTGACTACCTGATACTCTTTAATTTTCATGGTAAACACACCTTCTTATTTTCTATTTTTCACTCCGCAGTTCATGTCAGATTAATCAATTCCAGCGGAAAAGATGATTCTATATAATCATCATTTTCCTTTCAAGAAAAGAATTCATTATATGAGATAAAAATCAAAAGCGGTAAAAATACTCTAAAAAACTCAACTGATATTACATCCTCCCCCCAACTGCGTTCTCACGATGAGGTTGATGGCAGTTTTTTTAAGTAATCCTGACTTGTGCCTGCAGGCGGTCATCGTGACCGCACTCTTACAGGTACAGTACCGAAAACGCTGCCCCCAGGAGGGGACTTAAAATCAATCATCAACGACTTATTGAAAAGTTACTGAAAATATATTTGACCGTTCCGGTATATATATTTTATTCTATATAGAGACAGGATCTAATCATTTTTCTGCAGCAGCAGATGTGCAACTAAGTTACAACCGGATGTGAGGAAAATAAAATGGCAGACGATACCGTTTATAAAAGAGCAAAAGAAGGCAAAGACCTGCTAAAATCAGGCGGCGAAACCGGCACCAGGATCCGTTTTCAAAACCAGGATATTGATGTAAACAAAATTATAAAAATAGGCAGAGATAAAATTAATGATATCGTCATCAGCGACGACCCCCTGGTGTCCCGTAAACATGCCATAATTGAGCAGCTTGGGGGAAAGCTTTACCTGGAAGATAAGGGGAGCACCAATGGTACATACGTTAACAAGAATCCCCTCCAGTCGGGACAACGAGTCGAATTGCGAAAGGGGGATGTAATTCAGGTGGGGAAGACAGAGCTGAAGGTGCTGAAATAAATCCACCATGGGGATGACACTTACATCAGCCTCCATTACCCACAGGGGAAAACGTGAGCGGAATGAAGATTCCTTCGCCCTCCACAACGAGGAGGGAATCTTCATCGTCGCAGACGGCATGGGAGGCCACCACCGTGGAGATGTGGCGAGTATAACCTTTGTAGAAGAGGTTCTCTCACGCCTCGTTGAAAGGAAGAAAACATCATTTATCCGGGACGCAATTTCCGAGGCGGTAAGTGCAGCCAACGATATTATTTACCGTCTCTCCAGATCAGAAGACGAAGCAAAAATTATGGGAACCACCGCGGTCATCTGCATCCTGAAGGATAACCGCTACCATATAGGCTGGGCTGGGGATAGCCGCGCCTACATCCTCAGAAAGGGAAAACTCCTGCAGGTTACCCGGGACCATTCCCATGTTCAGACTCTGGTTGATTCAGGGATAATTACTGAAAAGGAGGCTCGAAAGCATCCGGAACGCAATGTCATCAGCCGTGCCATCGGAACGGAAGAGTCTGTTGAAACAGATCATGTGGAAGGCGATATTCTCCCCGGGGACATATTTCTCCTCTGCACCGATGGTGTCCATGGAGAAATGGATGAAAAATATTTAAGAAAAATTTTACGGAAAAAAATCTCTCTCCAGAAACGATCAGAAGAGATAATTAAAACCGCCCTCCAGCTTGGAGGGGACGACAATGCCACGGTAATCCTGGTACAGGTTTCCTAAATTTTCCCCCTGCTCCACTCCTAAAAATTCCTTGCAATTTCAATCTTTAATGTCATAAATGTGAAAATGCATCATTTCCCGGAGTCCCTGTGACTCAGTGGCAAATCAACTGAACAATAAAAACTATAAACAGTAGATTTCGATACAGGTTATGGAAAAAAATAAAAAAAAACTACCGGAAGAGGCACTCTCCGAACTCCTCTCTGCTTATAAATTCAACAATACCTATATCAGGGTGCTCGAGTCCAAAGAGGATCAACGAATTGCAGTTCAGGTAACGGATAATCCGGCAAAATGGCTATCAAATGAAGATGAAGATTATTTCCGGTACCGAATACTCCGGCGTCTTGAAATCGGCTGCGATAAACTTTCAATCAGCTGCATCAATCACCAGCAGCTGCTCCTTATACGGGGCCCCCTCCTCGGTATCAGGATACCGGTAAAACAGACAAAAATTATCGAAGCAGATATGAATAACGGAATTCATATTTTTGAAACATCCCTGGAGTATCGAGATAAAATTCTAAAGGGGCTTCGGCGGCTGCTGAAGATGTCACCGCAGTTGAAAGCCGATATCATTGAAGAGAGTGTTAACAGGTTTATGAAGGGCTGATACGGGTTATTTTTTCTTTTTTACTTTTAAAGCCTTTTTTAAAAACTGCCCCGTATATGATTCCTTAATGCGTGCGACATCTTCGGGAATCCCCTCTGCAAGGACCTCTCCCCCGTCGTCACCACCTTCCGGACCCAGATCGATAATCCAGTCTGCAGTTTTGATTACGTCGAGGTTATGCTCGATGACAATTACACTGTTCCCCTTGTCAACAAGATCGTTGAGGACTTCGATCAATTTCTGAATATCCGCAAAGTGAAGTCCAGTTGTAGGTTCATCCAGAATGTAAAGGGTTTTCCCCGTAGCCCTTTTGGAAAGTTCCGTGGCGAGCTTTACCCGTTGAGCCTCACCGCCGGAGAGAGTTGTAGCGGGCTGTCCCAGTTTAATATACCCGAGGCCTACACGGTTCAGTGTATTGAGACGGTTCTTTACCGCTGGAATGCTGTCGAAAAATTCCAGTGCCTCTTCAACTGTCATGTCCAGAATTTCATAAATGTTCTTCCCCTTGAAACGGATTTCAAGGGTCTCATGATTATATCGTCTCCCTTTACATACCTCACAGGTAATATACACATCGGGAAGAAAATGCATTTCAATTTTTTTGACGCCGTCACCCTGACATGACTCGCAGCGTCCCCCGGAGACATTAAAGGAAAATCTTCCCGGCTTGTATCCCCGCACCTTCGATTCGGGAAGCCTGGCAAAGAGTTCCCGAATTGGTGTAAACATACCCGTATAGGTGGCGGCATTGGAACGGGGTGTGCGCCCAATGGGAGACTGATCGATATCAATGACCTTGTCAACCTGCTTGAGGCCTTCTATGGTATCAAAATCCCCGGGATACTCCTTGGAGCGCATCAGGAGATTAGAGAGTGCCTTATATAGAATATCAATAGTAAGAGTAGACTTCCCCGAACCTGAAACCCCCGTAACAGTTGTAAATGTCCCCAGGGGAAACCTGACGTTCAGATTTTTAAGATTATGCTCCCTGGCCCCTCTCACTTCGATGAAGCCCCTGGGCTCACGCCGCTGTGCCGGCACTGGAATACTTTTTCTGCCTGAAAGGTAATCCCCAGTGGGTGAGTCTTCACATTCCGCGATCTCATCGGGAGTACCGGTACAGACTACATATCCCCCGTGAAGCCCCGCGCCGGGACCGAGGTCAATTACGTAATCCGCCTCTTCGATTGTCTCTTCATCATGTTCCACCACAATAACGGTGTTTCCAAGATCACGCATATGCTTGAGGGTCGCCAGGAGTTTCTGGTTGTCACGCTGATGAAGACCGATGCTCGGTTCATCCAGTACGTAGAGAACACCTGTCAGGGCGGATCCTATCTGAGTGGCGAGGCGGATCCGCTGGGATTCCCCTCCGGAAAGTGTCCCCGCGGTACGATCAAGTGTCAGGTAATCGATACCGACGTCATTTAAAAATTTCAGGCGTGTGCATATTTCCTTCAGCACCTGTTTGGAAATCTTTTCTTCCGTAGGGTTCAGCTTTATATTGGAGAAAAATTTATGTCCTTCACGGATTGACAATGCGGTGATTTCGTCTATTGGCCGGCCCGCAACCTTTACTGCGAGGCTTTCCGGTTTCAGACGTTTGCCGCCGCAGTCGTCGCAGACCTGGTTGGCCATGTAGCCTTCCATCCAGTCCCGCATTTCATCAGATTTCGTCTCACGGTAGCGCCGCTCAAGATTGGGGAGCACCCCCTCAAAGGAGCGGGTAAATCGAAACTCCGAGTCGGGGCGCTTCACACTGAAATCTACTTTATTGCCCCCTGAACCGTAAAGGATAACATCCTTTACCTTTTTCGGTAGGTTCTTCCAGGGAGTATGTCCGTCGAAGTTCAGGGCACGCTCAAGAGACTGGATCTGCTCGATGTACCAGTAACTGGTGGTTTTGCCCCAGACTTCCAGCACCCCGTCATATAGAGATTTGTCAGGATCGCTAATTATGCGCTCTGGATCAAACTGCATGATAAAACCGAGGCCACCGCATTTATCGCAGGCGCCATAGGGGCTGTTGAAGGAAAACATCCGCGGAGAAAGTTCTGGAATAGAAATATGACAGTCGGGACATGAAAGCTGCGTGGAGAAAAGTTTCTCTTCATCTTTCGTCAGAATCACTATCAATCCCTCGGCAACGTCCAGGGCGGTTTCAATAGAATCAGTCAACCGTGGGCGGATGCCATCTTTAATGGCGATACGGTCTATTATAATTTCTATGGTATGCTTTTTATTTTTTTCGAGAGAAATATCTTCATCGAGGGTGCGCATTTCTCCATCGATTCTGACCCGGACAAAACCCTGTTTCCTCGCCTCCTCCAGTTTGTCGTGGTGTTCCCCCTTTCTGCCCCTGACTATCGGGGCGAGGACCTGCAGTTTGGTGCCGCTTCTCATGGTCATGAGGGATTCGACAATCTGATCAATGGACTGGGAAGAAATCTTTTTCCCGCATTTATGACAGTAGGGGACACCGATACGGGCATAAAGGAGACGAAAGTAATCATATATCTCAGTAACGGTACCGACAGTCGACCGGGGGTTACGGTGGGTTGTTTTCTGTTCGATGGAAATTGCCGGGGAAAGCCCATCGATATAATCGACATCCGGCTTTTCCATCAGGCCGAGAAACTGGCGCGCATATGCGGAAAGGGATTCAACATATCGGCGCTGTCCCTCCGCGTAAATGGTATCAAAAGCAAGAGAGGACTTTCCGGAACCGGAAAGCCCTGTTATTACGACAAGTTTATCACGGGGTATTTCAAGTGAAATATTTTTAAGGTTATGCTCCCGTGCCCCCTTGATCGTAATGCTTTTGCTCATATCTGTTCAACATTCATCGATCCGCACATTGGGCACGCAACATCGGAGTAATCATCATCCCCTTCATCTTCAAGATTTCCGCCCTTGATTTTTACAATGACATCGTCCCATCGATAGTCACAGTCCTCACAGGCAAAACTCAAATGGATATGTTTTTCCTCTACTTCGTCATCATCATCGGAATCATCATCCTTGATTTTTTCATCTTCTTCAAGTTCTTCTTCGTCGTAATTCTCTTCGTAATATTCGTCTTCGTAGACCTGATCGTCGTATTCTTTTTCCATGTTATCAGAATCCTGGGTCATGTCGTCACCTGCTCTTTTTGATAAATAATTCATTAGATGAAATCAAGGTACAAAAAGTATGGAAAATTTGTCAAAAAAAAAATTTAAAAAAAGAAAAATTTAAAAGGTTATTTCATCCATAGTGCCTATTCCCGCAGACGGTCTCTGATTTCAAGCTTTTTTTTCGACACGGGAATTTTTATTTTCGGGGGAAGTTTATTCTCAGTGGCCAGAACCATGTCCCAGATTGCCCAGGTCACTTTCCGGTTAGAATGCTCCCTCAGTAGAATCTCTATAGTACCGGTATGAGTGCAGGCGTAGGGAATCTGCAATACCGGGATCCCCCCCTCTTCAATATCGTTAAAGCGAATATCCGCAAGCAGTTTGCTCCCCAGGGAGGTACATTGGACAGTGACTTCCAGCCTGGAGGAGATATCCTTTTTATCGGGATTTCTAAATGCAACGACATCAATATGGAGAAAATATCTTTTCCCCGGGTGGAGATTATCCATTTTTACAAGGGTTCCGTCACGGTGAATAACCGCTGCATGGTCGTCCTTTACGGGAAGTTTATCCGGCAGAAGGAAGAGCCCCACGGAGCGCCCCCAGAGATAGAGGTCACGCGCCGCCATGACTTCCCCCCACACGCCCCCCTTTTCAGTGCCATCGGGGTTGATGACCAGTATTTCAGCAAAGGGAGTTGTCTTTGCGGTTAAAATCGATGCGCCAAAGACCAGGATAACGCACAGGAGTTTGTTTTTCATGATTCTGTCCATTCTGCTGATATGGCAAATTTTCTTAAATTACTGAACTTTTCTGCCACGGAATCACTGAGTTTATAACAACACCATTTGAATGAAATCATTTTTTTTACTGAAATACATTTATTTGTGAGGCTCAGAGCCCTGTTTTTAAGAAAATCTTAAAAACAGGGCTCTGAGCCTCTATATTCTGATTTTGACAAAATAGAGCAATTATCATTTTTAAATGTGTATACTATTCAAGGCTCCGTCAATGAGTTTTGCCACGGAGAAGGACATAATATCTCAGAATAATCCCTTGACGCATCAATTTTTTTCGTTATATTATAGGGGACGTTAAAAAAAACATATTTTTCGGAGGAAAAGACAATGAAAAAACTGGCAATATTGTTGGTTGCCCTGCCTATACTTTTTGCGGGATGTTTTGGAAGTGACGATACTGAACTTGGATGGGAAAATGGTAATGCTTCAAACCCTGTTAGTGAAATCACCTGGAGTGAAACTGATGGTGGGACACCCGATTTAGACTGGGGATCTGAGATTGTGACGGCCAGTGCTACAAGCAGTACCAAAAAACCAAATGTCCTTGATGGCTATGTGGAATGTACTTATGACCCTGATGGTAATGGATTTGTTGCAGCCAATGTTGATGTAGGAGATTCTTCCTCCAATAATGCTGTTCTGTCAGAGGGTTCTACCAATATCTTTACAATTACAACATCAGCAAAATAAAAATATCTGACTCCGTAAAGGGTAGTTCATCCTAATCAGGGACTTTTTGTATCCAGTGATTATATGATACTACCCTTTTTTAGTTAAAGCTATGGCCTCACGGGAGGGCTGATGAATATACCAATATTCAATAAAACATTTTTATCTACATTAATATTTTCAACTCTTATAGTTTTTTCCGGTTCTGAAGTAAGTTTTTCACTGGGAAAGACTCCCAGTATCACTAAATCTGCAGTTGAAAAAACTACCAATCCGCTATGGACGAAAATTGCAGGTAGATGGAATCTTAACAAAAAAAAAGGAATCCTGGTGGAAGTTCGGGGATACACCAGAAATCGCGGTTACAGCCATTTAATAAACTATAATACTATAATTACAAAAAAGATGTTTGAGAAATATACAGACTTATCCTTTGACTATGCCCTGCTGAAGGCTAAAAAAAATCCTGTCAGCGAAATGATTGTATTTGCCGCAAAAGATTACAGGAATTTCTATGCAATAGAGCTAACCGGCACTCAAAAAGGTATAACAAAAATTTCATTAATTGGTTCAAAGACAAAAGACTCAACACTTCCACGACATGTAAAATGGAACTTTTCCATTACTGAGTATGATTCAGCAGAATGTCGGCTTGCTTACAACACAAAATACAATTTCAGACTTACCTTTAAAGCAAACAAAATTAAGGTCTTCTTGAATAATATAAAAATTGCAGCTTTTATAGCCCCAGAACCGGTAGTGAGCGGCAAAATTGCCTTCTGCAATAGAAACGCCGTACTGGCCCTGGCGAATGTGTCACTATATCATAAAAAAGAAAGAATTTTTCATGATAACTTCACTACAGATTCTGTTCACCGGTATGGTAAAAATCTAAAAGTTGAAAAACGGGTTATTAAAAAATAAATATTGTATTCCTTTCAATACAACAAAGCCCCGGCCATCAGGCCGGGGCTTTGTTGTATTGAAAAATAATTTTTCTACTTAATCAGCCGTGCAACAGCATCGGGACGCAGGCTCGAAATATTCTCAAGGGCTGCCGAATCAATATTCCCGACTGCAGTCTCAAGATTGGCCATGACATTTTCAGCCTTGTCTGCTCCGACAAGTGTAGAAGCCATCATATTTTCCACTTCTACCTGTAGTCGTACCAGCTGGTCTGCATCATCGGCAATGAAGCCGTTAATGTCGCTCGACTTCTCTTCAAGAAGCGCAGGCGTAATCTCAGGACCGACGAATTCATTGAGTACACGGTCTCCCTCGAATGTTGTTTCAGCAAGAATAGCCTGCTGATTTTGACCGCCGTTATCAATATCCTCCCGGAGGTTTTCCACCCCTGCGCGGATAATCTGATTTTTAGTAAGAGATGATTGTATAGTACGGAGTTCAGCCTCGATGGCGTCAAGGCGCGAATTTACTCTGCTTCCAATTGCAACAGAATCCGACTTTATGCTTTTTTTGCCTTTTCCGAGGTTATCTTCTTCGGTCTGCCTCTGGTTGTTGATCCTCCGTGCACTGCCCAGAATGCCGTCTATAGAAACTTTCATGACACCCTCCTTTGTGTTTAGCAACGCGGGAACAGGTTTCCACCTGTATCATTCTACATGAACAAATATAATACCGGGGGGAGTTTACGTCAACAATAAAACATAATTATTCATGCAATTTTGAATATTTATATTAATTAATGATTTTTGGGATAATTCAGCATTCTGCAGGAATCAAGCCCTCTCCGGCATTGCTCTGAGCCATGTCGAAGCAGGTTGGCGCCTTGAAATTCATAAACATAATACAGGGGGCAGGGCTGGGGGGAAGTTTATTCTTCAGTCATCACAATATCAGCTATCGCTTTAGAATATTCAGCATCCGTTAATTCAATAGCAGTTGAATATTCCGTAGCATATCCATCCTTTTCAAAAACAAGAATTATTGAATCTGGATAAACAGTGGGAAAATGAATCTTGTGAAACCAGCCATTACTGTCGGTTTTAGTAACCAAATCCCCGGGCTGATCGCCGTCAGTACCGAAATCTGTATCTTTAATATAAACCGACACTCCCTCAAGGGGATCAGTCCCATCCGTTACGGTACCGCTGACTCCCCTCCCCGCGGCATCTATATAATCGAGGAGCCCAGCTTCGTTGTAGCTGAAGATATCATCAATTCCATCTTCCGTGTCGGGGCCAGCCTTGTTGGCATTCAATTCTATGGTAAGATCAAGGCAACCCGCGGAGAGATAGTTCCAGTCCTGGATGGAGCCGTTGACGATATACCAGTCACCGCCGTTGACAATACCGTCGATGACATCACTGATAGATAAAAGGTTCGGCTGATCCCGAAAGGCATAATTACCGGCTGTACTGTATACCCAGGCAAATTCCTTTACGGTTTCATATTCTGCCGGAGCGGTGATCTCATCTTCGGCAAAATCAAAGGGCATATTCACGATTACGGCACCGCTGTGAAAGGTTGCGGAGAGATGGAAGGGGGCGGTATTCCCATTATCGGCCTCAAGGGTGTAGTCCCTCAGAGCCTGAGATTCAGGTTCACTGAAGGGGAAATCACCGTGAATGGAGGACGGAAGAAATTTATCAGTCCCTTCGTATATTACACTGCAGTTTCGGTTAAGATCGACTCCCGATGCATTGTATCTGATGCCTTTATTATAGCCATCGGGATTAAGAACAGGGACAATGACAATATAGCGGCTGTCGATAAGATCTTTAGTTGCACCGGAATAATTCTCCGCAAGATACCGGGCAAAACGTACCATCAGCTCAATGGAAATAATTTCATTCCCGTGTACTCCCCCGACAAATTTAACACGGGGTTCCGACTCCTCCCGGTTGGCGGGATTATCAGAGATAATGATTACAGGAATATCCCTTCCCTCACCGGAGGTGCCTATACTTCCTTTTGCCACTATAGAGGGATAGGCTGATACGAGGGAATCAATCGCCGTATCAATTTCGTCCAGATCATGATATGCTTCCGGAAGAACATCGGTCGTAGGCCCCGGATCATCTCTGCCATCATTATTACATGCTCCGACAGCAAGAAAAACAACCAGAAGAAGTAAACGGAAAATTATATATCTATGAGTTATAAGTTTCATCGGTGATAATATACAAAAATCATGCCTTTCCAGCAATCATTTTTCCTGAGGAGATATTCATGTGGGAACGAAATCACAGAAGGAGACATTGGGCAATGTCCATTTCTGTATTTTCGCTTAATTATTTTTTTCACTAGAAGCGAGTTTTCCCATCTGGAGAGAGACAACCTTTGAAACTCCCGGTTCTTCCATGGTAACCCCGTAGATGGATTCACCGATACTCATGGTCTTTTTATTGTGGGAAACAATAATAAATTGAGTACTGCGGGCAAACTCACGGAGCATCCTGACAAAGCGTCCGATGTTCTCCTCATCGAGGGGGGCATCGATCTCATCAAGGAAACAGAAGGGAGATGGTTTTACCATGTATGTTGCGAAAAGAAGGGCAATTGCAGTCAGGGCCCGCTCTCCCCCGGAAAGGAGATTAATGTTCTTGGTCTTTTTCCCGGGAGGACGTACGATAATATCGATTCCGCTTTCAAGAATATTTTCAGGCTCATTCATGACAAGCTGACCGTCTCCCCCTTCAAAGAGCTGCTTAAAGACCTGAGAAAAATTCTTCTGAATCTCTTTGAATGTTTCAAGAAACATTTCAACGGAGGTCTGGTTGATATCATCGATTACCGAGAGAATATCACCACGGGCATCTTCAATATCCTGGCGCTGATTTATATAGTATTCAAAACGTTTTTTAAGGTCTTTGAATTCTTCGATGGCAAGGTTGTTAATAGGCCCCAGGGCCTGAATTTTCTTTTTTACTTCGGTAAGTTCATTCTGAAGGTCGCCGTACTGTGTCGTATCAACAGATATTTTTTTAAGGTCTTCAATTTTCTTTTCGTACTCAACCCAGAGATAATCCTCGACACTGGACTTTTTAAACATCACCTCAACGGTGGACTTTTCCTGGGTACCGATCCGTTCGGTGACCCGGTTCAGCTCCTCTTCGTCCTTGCGGGAAATATTTTTTCGATCGAGAATTTTTTCTTCGATTTCCTTCCGCTTGCTGGTCATCTCGGCAATATTTTTTACAAGGGCCTTGCTCTTTTCATTAAATTCGATGAGACGACTTTCCCACTCTTTTATCTCTTTTTCGAGGGATTCGATAGTCTTATCAGCCCGGCGCATATCTTCCCGGTGGTTATCAATCTGCATGTTGACATCTTTTATCTGGTAGGTCAGTGTCTGCAGGTGCTTTTCAATCCAGGCGATATCATTCTCATACTTGGACAGGTCTTTTTCAATCCGGGTGATCATGCCGTTTACATCTTCAAGTTCTGCCTGTTCCTTTTGGATACGTTCATCAAGGGAAGTATTTTCACTGCGCAGATTTTCAATCGCTTCAACTCCACTCCGGATTTTTGAATCGAGATCTTCTTTCTTCGCATGGATACCGGTTTTATCAAAAAGAATGGAACGGAACCCGTCTTCATAACTTTCAAATTTATTTATACGTTCTCTCAGGAGGGAAATATCCATATCCTTCAGAAGCTGAAGAGCTTCATCCACCATTCCGGATTCGAGAGACTGTCTCGCCTTTAGTGCCGCATTGTCCATTGAGTCGAGGACAGAGTGAATTTCATCCCTCACCTGCTGCCGCTCGTCTTCAGATTCCTGAAGTTCAGCCTTTCTTTTGTCTATGGCATCAATTAGCTGACGTATAACCACTTCAAGCTCTTCGCGGAGACTTTTCAGCGAAGCCTCTTTTTCCCGGATCAGGTTTTTATTTTTTTCAATGGTATCCCGGCTCAGGTGAATTGATTCAATCTTTTTCTTCCTGGTTTCAAAATAACGGGCGAGACGCTCCTTGTCATCTTCGATTTTTTTGCGGATATCAATTTCCGATTGCTCGGTTTTTTTCTTTTCGTCTTCAAGACGTTTCAGGCTATCAGTACGTTCGGTTATCTTTTTATCGATATTTCTTTTGAGTTCCTGTTGTTCACCGATATTCAGACGGTTCTTATCTGTTTTTTTATCTATATCCTCAAGACGAATCTTGTAGGCATCCAGACGCTTGTCAAGTTCCCAGAGCTGGTGCTGAATGTCATTTTTTCTTTTTTCATCTTTTTCATTTTCGGAGGAAATCGACGCGACCCGGGCAGAGATTGCCTCTCGTTCTTCCTTAAGGCGATTAATCTCATCCTGTACTTTTTCAAGACGCCTGGAAAGGTCTCGAAATTTTAAAATATTTATTTTAGTGTCCAGTTCCTGAAAGCGGCCGCGGAGAGTAAAATATTCCTGGGTCTTATCCGCCTGCTTTGCCTTCATGTCCTTTTCACGTTCGATCTCTTTTATGACATCGTTGATACGCTTAAGGTTTTCACCTG
Organism: uncultured Spirochaetota bacterium; assembly: GCA_942491575.1. GTDB lineage: Bacteria > Spirochaetota > UBA4802 > UBA4802 > UBA5550 > CAZHNW01. The sequence continues at coordinate 1,288,657 of CALOBT010000031.1, read as the reverse complement.
TCTCTTCGAGTTTACGGATGGATTCTTTTTTCTGCAGTTTGTATCGGGAGATTCCCGCCGCCTCTTCAAAAATATACCGGCGGTCCTCTGCACGGGTGGAAAGTATCAGGTCCATCTTACCCTGCTCCATGACAGAATAGGCGGATTTACCAATACCGGTATCCATGAAAAGCTTATCTATATCCTTGAGACGCACCGGGGACTTGTTCAAAAGATATTCGGACTCACCGTCCCGGAAGATACGACGCCCCACCGTAACGGCCTCCGCATCTATATCAAGAATACGTTCCGTATTATCAATTGTTATCTGCACCTCTGAAAGAGATACCGGCTTTCTCTGTTCCGTTCCTGAGAAAATAACATCTTCCATTTTCTGCCCGCGGATATTCTTTGCCTGCTTCTCTCCCAGGACCCATTTAATGGCGTCTACAACATTAGATTTTCCGCAACCGTTTGGGCCAACGATAACGGTAATTCCGGGTTCGAATTCGACCATGGTTCGGTCCGCAAAAGACTTAAAGCCAAAAAGTTCCATTGATCTCAGAAACATATTATAACGCTACTCTCCAGTGCTCTTTAAACGCTTTGATATTATCGGATTTTTCAGGCCCCGCAAAGATTTCCGCTGCAGGTCCGGCTTTCGATTTTTCTTATCAAAGATGCAGGTGCATCTTTTTCAGGTACGGAAAACCGTAACAAACTGTTACTAAAGGATTATGATCGTCATTAGGCAAGAATATTTTAGACACAATTAAAAAAATTTAATAAAGAATGAAACTTTCGCTTCTTATGTGACATAAAACAGGTATTTTTGAAATTAAAAAAATTATTACTGCGTCATGAGACATAATATTTATTATGCAGGAAGTTTATTCCCCTGCAATACCTTATCTGCTTAAAAAAAATAAACTTCCCCCTTCAAAAATCTTTCAGAAAAAGAGTTGCCTGAATAAATCATTTCTCATTACATTAAACATAATTGATGAATACAAATTCGGATTCTTCCATGTGAATGCAATTCCCGTTAAAGACCGGGAATCTTTATCTTCACACTAACGGAAGTTCTTAATTTTCGAGGTAGCCATAAAAAATGTTCTGCAAACAGACACCGAACATTAAACATTCAGTACTGATTTTATTTCTGCTGCTGATCATAGCGGGCTGTGCCGGATCCTCCCGAAAGGATTCAACCAATGCACGTACCTTTACCGCATCATCGAAAAAACTATCTGCGGCAAAGCTGCCCATAGACCGCTACCCCACCTGGGAGGTTTTTTTCACCCTGAAAAAAAAAGTCCCCTGCATTTCCCTGCAGACTTCCGCGGAGTACCTGCCGTACCAGTTTGCGGAGACAAAAAAAATTGCCAAAACATTCTTTATTCTTGAGAGGTACATTGACACTTCTCGTTTCGAAAAAAAAACTGCGGGTGTGTACACGGAACTGGGGAGAAACTTTTCTGACCGCTGGGGACGCCAAAGAAGAATCAATGTATGTTCATCGAAAAGCAACCCCCTGCAGCGCCTGAATCCTTCGTCGCCATACCGCCTTCGCATAACAACCTTCCTGCCGGGAAAGTTTGACTTTACTCTTACTGTTTTCTCCGATACGGCGGTCCGGTTTTTTTTAACAGAAAAAGAAGCCCTTGAGGCAGTAATTTTTAAGACCAGTAAATAATTTTTTTATTGCATTTATTTTTCACACTGTTATAGTTCTCAAACTTACAAGGGAACCTCGATAAATTTACGTTTGGACGTTCCCTTGTGGTTACAAAACCTGTTGAAATCAGGAGTTTTCAAATTAGTATTTATGAAACTCCTGTTTTTTAGAGGTAGCCATAAGAACATATAAATTTACAAGGAGTAATTATGAAAAAATCAGCCATTCTTCTTTCATCGGTAATGGCCCTCTCTGCTGCCCTGATGATTTTCTCATCACAGCCGGTTTCAGCTCGCGCCTTCATGAGCCCGAGTTTCGGCGGCACTACCGGTTACATCTCAACCCCTTCAGCCAAAACCGGCTGGGAAGGCAACAGCCTCGCACTCGATATTGGATACCATTATATCGGTGATGGCGAAGGCGCACACATTCCAAAGGCGACCTTTCAGATCTATGGCCGCGTTGAACTCGGAATTGCCTATGATATCCAGGACAGGTACACTGATGATGACGACATGATCATCCATGCCAAATTCAATTTCTACAATGCCGGAGCCTCTGCACTCGCCATAGGTGGAAATTTTCAAATGCTCGATATGGGCAATGACAATGACGGGAATGCAGGCCAGATTTATCTCGCAGTTACCTACAGCGGGAAATTTTTCGGCATGCCGGCAATGACCACCATGGTTCTTGGAAAAAGTTTCGGGGATTATACCAGCAAGGAAGACATAGATTTTTCAATGGGATTCGATCTCGATTTTCTACCCCAGTATCTTAAAGGTTATGTACACTGGGTATCCGACTTTGCCAACTATTCATACAGCGTTCAGGCAGTAGGGGCCAACTCTCGCAGTCGTGCATGTTTCAACACCGGTTTTCGTTTTGCCATCCTGAAGACAAGCCGTTACAAGTTTAACGTTGACGTTATCATGACGGATGCACTCGACAGCAACAGAAGCTGGGCCCTCGGTACCGCCTTCGGCCTTTCTTTCTAAATTCTACATACAGTCAAAATAAAAAAACCCGCGGCCATGGCCTCGGGTTTTTTTATTACCGCGAGAAATACTTTTTATTATTTTATTACTTAAAGACATAACTTTTAATAGAAGCCATTAATGCCTCACGTCGGGCTTCGTAATATTTTACCTCTCCGGTTGTCTCGACAACGCCGATATTTTTCCCCTTCACGAGTATAGTCAGGGTGTAGATAAACTCTCTTCCGAAATAACGGTACCGGTACTCCGCATGACTTGCTTTTATTCCCGCATCAGTGGTTATTTCACTTCTGCTGACAACACTGTAGCCTTTCCTCTTGAGATGCTCTTCCGCTGCGGTGCGCCACATGGCTGCGCTTCCCTTTTTTTTATTTTCCAAAAGTCTTCCCTTGATACGCACCCCATCTGAGGCGATGGCGCGGTACCAGTCATTTTCCGGTTCATACCGGGAAAAATCAGCCGGTTTAATCATAGTGAAGCCGGCACAGGAAACGCTCAGAGCCAGAAAAATCAGTACAATAAATTTATTCATTTTCACTATTCTCATTTTGCATCCCACCGACGTATCATTTCCTGTACCCCCAGGCCCCTCATCCAATGAAACTGCTGAGGAATGGAAAAATGTCTTCCCTGATCTCCCCTGAGATAAATTGACACATCTACAAGAGAGGAGAGTTCTTTATAATAGCCGATCTCTCCCCGGAGGCGTTCAAGTTCTACGATGACATGTCCCATCTCTCGCTCTATTTCAATAGTCTGATGAAACCTGGAACCTGCGAAGAGACGGGAGAGTTCATCATGAAGCTTCTTCTTGGTTTCGAGCCTGGTCTTCAGATCCATAAGCTTCAGGGTAATGTCCCTGTGACGTACTTGCTGGTCAAGGATGTAGGCCCCCTGGCGGAGTACTTCCTTTAACTGTTCAATCTTTTCACGGGGAATCCGCAGCTTCACCATGGTACCGGAGAAGTAGCTGACATAGCCTCCAGATTCTTCAGCGAAGCTGCGCAGCTGATCGGTTTTAACTTCCTTGTTTCCTGGGGCGACATAGAAGGTTACAGATGTTGACCGCTTTCGCTCGACTCCCGAAAGAGATGTAAGGCAAACCATTCCGAAAAATAGTACACATAAAACAGCAGGTATTTTTTTCATTTCAACCTCACTGTTTTTACAAGGTTATGGACTCTGCTTCTCAGCTCGCCGGCTGTTTTTTCTCCATCAAAGAGGGATTCCACTACGGCAATATTTTCTTCTCCCGGAAGAATAAAAATTTCATAAATACTTTTATCCGGCAGAGAAATTCTGAACCATGCGGCATCCCCGAGGCGGCCCTTTGCAAATGAATACTTTCGATTTTTTAATTCAAACTCAAGGGTCTCCCGCCAGAAACGTGAGGTCCCCATGGGTTCATTTTTTACTGTGCCAATACGGATTCCGGCACCGCCGCGAGGTAATGTATAGAGCCAGGTATTTTGTTTTTGTTTATAAAATCCATACCTGTTGTTAAAGAAGCCTGGAGGATTTTCAAAGGCAACATCACTTCCCCCATCATAAATGGTACGTCTTTCCGGCTTCAGGAGGGCAATCCAGCGTATGGCTGAAGGGATGTACCCCTCTACCGATCCCATCAGGCGGGCCTCAAGTTTAAGGTCAATAGTGGAATATGCCGCCTGACGCTTCAGATAATTCAGGCGCCGCGTCAGTGTTTCAATTTCTGCGGTGAGGCGTTCTATTTCACGGAGGATTTTTACCCGTTCTTCAACCTTTTTGGTTTTCTGAAGAAGGGCCTTCATTCTATTCAGCACCATTCGGTTTGTATTGAGTCGAAGACGCGTATCATGAAACTGCCGGGTGACGTCCCGGGCCCTTACTTCCCGGCTTTTTACTTCCCCCAGCTTTTCACACCCCTTCAGTGCTTCATCGAATTTCTCAACGGGAACCCGCAGACGAATGCCGGCCCTTCTGGACCTGTCACCGGTGGATGCAGACTCGATGTAGCCACCGAACTTTTTAGCGAGAGCCTCAGCTTCCTTAAGGGCAACTGGAACAGATTCAACAATAATGGTATAATAGCCGTGATAGATAACAATTCGCCTGACTGGCTTACTCTCTTTTTCACCACTTGCCGGTGCAGCTTCATCGTCGTCCTTTTCGATGCTGCCCCCGTTACGTTTAGCGTGGCGGTATGATTTGCTCTTGCTCTCTTTGAGACGGTCGACTCCGTCACGATAGGCTTCAGGCTGCATTCCCCCAAGCCGCGTCGGCCTACCGCCGCAGGCAACAAGGAGTAAAACCAGAATTATAATAATAAATACGGCTGTCTTTTTAAAATATTTTTTCATAAATTTAGTTCCGATGCTTCCCCGCTAATCATCATACGGTAACATGCCCGATTTTTTATGTCACGCTTTTTTTCTTTAAAATTTCCACAGCGCAGAGAACAATACATAATTATAACGGCGCGATTAATGTATACAGTGAAGCAGATACGGGAACTCTATTTCGCCTTTACCTGCCTGCTTAAAAAGAAGATGCTGAAAAGGAAGAAAAGGAGCCAGAGGTTTTACTTCCTGAACTTTTTTGGCCACAGGGCCTTAAGTCGGTCACGGATGGCCCGTTCACTTCCTTCTTCAGTAGGCCTGTAAAAAACCGTATCTTTTATTTCATCCGGCAGGTATTGCTCATCGACAAAGTGACCTGGAAAATCATGGGGATACCGGTACTCCTTTCCGTAACCCATTTTTTTCATTAAAGCGGTGGGGGCATTTCTGATATGCATGGGTATAACATGCTCACCACGGGCAATATCTTTGGCAGCCTTAATGGCTAGATATGAGGCATTGCTCTTGGGCGCAGAGGCAAGAAAAGTCGCGCACTGCGAAAGAATAATTTCCGCTTCGGGAAGACCTATATTTTTTACTGCAGTAAAAGCGGATACGGCAAGATTCAGCGCCGTGGGTGCAGCATTCCCAATATCCTCCGAGGCAAAGATTACCATACGGCGCGCGATAAAGAGAGGATCTTCCCCGGCAAGGATCATCCTGGCCATATAATATACCGCAGCGTCAGGCTCAGAGCCCCTCAGTGACTTTATGAAGGCAGATATTGTATCGTAGTGTTTATCCCCGGCACGGTCATAATAAATCACTGCATGTTTCACAGCCTCACCGAGATTATCTTCTGTAATATATTTTTTGTCAGAGAGGGAATAAGCCGTTTCCAGAATATTCAGGAGACGCCGTGCATCACCGCCGCCAAGTTCCAGGAGGCGTTCACGTACTCCTTCCCCGAAGGAGACCTCTTCATTTCTGAAAATTTCGTCATTCTGCAGGGCCCGTTCAAGAATCTGGCTCAGAGCCTCTGTGGAGAGCATATTCAGGCGAATCACCCGAGTCCGCGAAAGAAGTGGAGAAATAACACTGAAAGAGGGATTTTCAGTAGTTGCCCCAATAAGAACGATATCACCGGACTCAACCGCACCAAGAACCGCATCCTGCTGGGCCTTGTTGAATCGATGTATCTCATCAAGGAAAAGGAGTGTCTGGAGCCCTTCCTGACGGTTCTTTTTCCCTTTTTCGATTACCTTGCGTACATCGGCGACACCGGCGGAAATTGCAGAAAGAAAATGCGACTCCATATCGCAGTGTCGAGCGATGATTGTTGCAAGAGTGGTCTTCCCTGAACCTGGCTCCCCCCAGAGGATGAGGGAAAAGGCGCTTTTATCACCAATGAGACTGCGGATAATTCGGCCATCTCCCATAAGATGTTCCTGACCGATAAAATCATCAGGATTTTCAGGGCGGCACCGTTCAGCAAGGGGAGCAAGTGATTTATTATTTTTCATGACTTCACCATCTTTCGTTCAAGTAAAAAAAAAGCAGCATTTCGAAATGCCGCTTATTTTTTAAGATAATTGCCTGCCTATTAGCGAGACCGATAATATTCATCCTTCAAATAAGGAGATTATCCTCGCCGGGTTCTGGACTGCTGCTGTGCTGCCATGCGTCTGACTTTCTTCAGTCTACGGCGTTCAGCTTCATCCTTCTTCCGTTTCTTCTCTTCGCTTGGCTTCTCAAAGTACCTTCTTCTCTTGAGTTCTTTAAAAATACCTTCGTAGGCCATCTTTTTCTTAAGATTTTTAAAAGCCTTCTCAATATCTCCGCCAACCTCAACTTCTAAAGGTCTGGTCATATAAATCACATCCTTTAATATTAAATAAGGGGTAAAACCCGCTTTTTTGCCGATACCTTCTGTCATCTGGAATCAGGACAGAATATTGGGGAAGTAAAATGCATTCCCATAAAAAATCCATTTATTGACATGAGACAAATTTTGTCAATGTAAAAAGCTGCATTCCTGTGCTCAGAGCCCATTGCATGCCGGTGTTGACAATGGGCTCTGAGCCAAAAAAAACACAGAAAAATTTCAATCTGCAACCTCCTCCTTCGTATACCAGGTATAGGCGCATTTATTAAAAGGAGGCTATCCATGTCCAATCAACCAAGAAATTGTACCCCGGGTCTTACCTACCACACCATGTCACGGTGCGTTGAACTGAAATCCTTAATGAAAGAGGATATAATAAAAGACATGGCGATGAATGCAATTCAACGGACTCAGGAAAAGTATAAATTCAAATTTATCGCATATAAATTAATGGACACACATTTCCATTTTGTCATACAAACCGTTGAAGGAGGTGAAACTATCTCCAGAATTATGCAGTATATTAAGGCTCGCATCGCAGAAACTTACAATAAGCTTATGGACCGCACCGGCCCCTTCTGGAATGAACGTTTCACTGACGTGATCGTGGATGAGCAGGAAAATCCCGCAGAGTATCTTCGCTGGCTCCTCTGGTATCTCGGCTTTAATGCGGTTAAAGCAGGAAAGTGCAGCGATCCCAGGGACTATAAGTATTCATCCATAAACCACTATCTGGTTGAAGATATTAAATCCGAGGTTAAAATTGTACGTCATCGATATTTTGAAGATCTGGGAGCAACTTTTGCAGAAAGGGTGCAGAAATTTCTCTATTATGAAGAGGCTTACCGTAAGAGATATGCCCTTATGTTTTAATCAGATTATTTACCTGCCTGAAAAGACTACTATCTAAAATAAGCAGTTTCACGACTTTAACGATAAGTTGTGACTATTGCTGATAAATACAGGGTTCTTTTATGGTCCATCTGTTATTGCAGCCCCGATTTTTTCTACTTATGATACTATTCCGACTATGTTTTCGACTTAAGATTCATAAATTTATTCATTTTATATAGAGATTAAACCGCAAATTACTTTCCCTGTCCAGCAAGAACAATTGAAGGCTCTGAGCCATTTTTCTTTATCTGGTATAACTATTATCTGCTCAGAGCCTGTTTTTTCTCACTGAAGAAAAGAATCGAAACGTTCCTTTTTGACATTCACTGGGGCAATATAAAACAGGCGACTGTTGGGAACGTCATAAATCTCCATCATCGGAACCGGGGCATAGTTCTTCTCAACCATGTAGGCTGCAAGTTTCGGGTAAACCTTAATTATTCCCAGCATTATGGACATCCCCCCCTTGAAGGGAAACTCTACAAAAAGATATCTCTCCGCAGGGAGTTCTCCAACCCTATATTTCTTTTCCAGTTCTGGAACCTTTTTCAGGTCCTTCTCTTCCAGGATACAGCCGGAAATACTTCTCAGTCTGGATTCTTCCACATCGCCCGGCTTATCATAATAAATTCCGAAACCCCGTTTTGTTTCAATTTTTTCATCTTTCAGGAGAGAGCGGTAGATGCGGTCCGCCACGTCCTTTGAATTTTTATAAGGACCGGTATGCTTATCATAAACAAAGACCCATGGGCCCTTCTTCACTTCCTGAATAGTGACCCCTGAAAAAAGACCGTGGTAGGCCAGGTAAACGGTGAACATGACAATTATAATAACAAGAGCCGCGATAACATTTTTTACATTCACAGGTTTTCTCCTTACTAAGCCTGAGATAGATATCCCATTACTGATTTTAATGGTAGTCCAATTCGACAGTAGAGTCAATATTAATTTCTGTGTAAGAAATATTAAAATAATATTGACTGATGGAAAACCTATACGGTATCCTATTATCAATAACGTCTAGCAGATCGATACTGAGACAGAAATTTCAATAGCATTAAAAACAGACATGGAGCCCGTCATGAAAGAAAAGGATACTTCACCTGAAACTGCCGCGGAAAAGAAAAAACTCAGAGACAAATTACTGCACAAAAAATCAGCCCTGACGACTTTTATTGAGAAGACCTTTCATGGAGAAATGATCTCCAATAAAAAGGTTGCAAAACTTATCAATGCCGCCAGGGTATTTATTGTATCCACCAGAAAATTTATTGCCGATGAATGTCTCACAAAAGCATCATCGTTAACCTACACAATAATTATTTCACTGATACCTACATTGACCGTTGCCCTGATGGTTTATCCCATGGTTACCGGACTTGACAAAAATAAAATATTTTCAGAGATCACTACTTTCATGCTTGAGAATAATATCAACCTGAATATTGATATATTTCTCGATGCCATCCTCGAACTCGTTGATAATGCGGGAAAAATCGGGGTCATCAGCGCAGTTGTTGTAATCTTCTCAGCCACAGCGATGCTCCGGTCTCTTGAAAAATCACTCAACGATATCTGGAAAATCAAAAAACAGCGCCCCTTCCTGTTGAAAATAGTCTATTACTGGGCTGCCCTGACTCTTGGTCCCGTAATGCTGGTTGCCGGAACCACCGTTGCGGCACAGGTATCGGAATTTTTCTCATCCCCTAATTTCAATTCACTCCATGTTGACAGCACGAATCGCCTCTGGGTCGCCGGCAACAAAACAACCCTTAAATACCACACCGGGAAGGGAATGAAGTTTATTAAAATCACCACCAGGAACATCGATTTTGACAATCAGCGGGTCTATAAATATAACAGCAAGGAGAACCAGTTTTCCAGGGAAGAACACAACCTGGAACCGATACAGTATAACGGGACCAGATTTCAGAATATCAAATTCATCGGAAAGGAAGGATGGGCCATCGGCAACCAGGGTATAATTCTGCATACCACCGATAACGGGAAACGCTGGAATCTGCATAAGTGGGGAAGTTTTACCTTCAATGACATTCACATGGTATCCAGAAAGGAAGGATTTCTCGCAGCCAATAACGGCTCATTTCTTAAAACTGAAAACGGCGGCGCCACCTGGGAAGTAATCAAGTGGGAAGGAATTACCAGCAATTTCAGGCGCATAATTTTCAAAGGAAAACGCGGCATCGTTACCGGCAGCAGGGGGACCATCCTTCAAACGGAAGACCAGGGGAAGACATGGAAAATACGCACCCTGCAGGAGGCCAGACAAAAAAAACGTTTCGTCAACATTAACAATGCCTTATTTGGAAAAAATGGAATCATCTGGCTCGTATGTGATGCAGGAATCATACTTAAAAGCAATAATCATGGAAACTCATGGAAACAGCTTCGCTTCAAAAAATTCAATTATTTTGATGCCTGGTTCAAAAATAACCAGGAGGGTATTATAGCAGGTTCAAGCGGGGCGGTCATAGCAACTCAAAATGGCGGCGACAGCTGGAATGTAAAAAAACTTCCTACTTATAAAATAAATGACATTGCCAGCACCGGAAAAAGACTCTGGGTTGCCGGTGACAGCGGCATGCTGATGTCTACCCTGAAAGATTCCACTAACTGGAAAGGGACAGAGGGAAGAAGTTTTATCGGCATGCTTCTCAATTTTCTCGCCCCCTTCATGATCATCTGGCTTCTGTTTTTTCTCTGTTATATTTCACTTCCCAACACAAAGGTTCCCGTAAAGGGGGCAGCCCTCGGTGCAGCCTTTACCGGGGCCGTCTGGGTAATTTTCATACTTGGCTTTATTGTCTACACCAAGGCCTTTGCAAGGGGAACCTTCGCAATTTACGGGGCCCTGGCTTCAATACCATTATTTCTGCTGCTTGTTTATGCTTCATCGGTCATTGTCCTTTACGGTGCCGAGGTTTCCTATACATTAATGCATCCGGAGACCTATCACAACATGAAGTCCTACGTGCTTGATCGCAAATCGATTCAGGTCTACTATGGCATTGCCATACTTCATTATATTTTCGATAATTTTGAAAAGGGCAAGGGAGCCACCTACTTTAAGGAGCTGCAGAAAATGTGCAGCTACAAAACTGAGCAGGTTGATTACTTTACACGGGAGTTTCTCGATGCTGGCCTGATTTATCAGAATGACGAGTTCGGGTATGTACCGGCTAATTCCCCGCAAAACATTAAACTGAATGATATCCTTGAGCTCCTTCATGATGTGACGCTCAACGTGCCACCGGGGGCAAAAAAGTCAGCCTTCCGTGATCAAATGACAGAGATATTTGGTACTGTTGCAGCATCGAGGACTAAGCTTCTTGATAAGATTACGCTGTATGATTTAATAAAGAAGAGTTAATATATTCTGAAGGCGGCATTGCGAAATGTCGCCTTCAGAATAATATCTCAATGAGAATAGAAACCAAAAATAAATGGAACAACAAAATAGTTACCTTTCAGCATATCCTTCGGTACAGGACCAAAATTTTTGGATAGCCGAATTGATTCAAGGCATGACGTGTCAAGTGAAGCGTTTCCAAGGGAGTCGAGGATTTTGACTTCCTTTACTTCCCCGCCCCGATCAAGAATAAAGTAGAGGCGGACTTCCTGATTCGGTATTGCCATAATTCTGGTTCTTCCCGGTGCGTATCCCCCGATAGCGATATTTGCCATTATAGGCGGAAACCAGTTGGCAGCAATTTTATCCTTCATCTTTTTGAAATATTCGAAATGCCTGAACTTTACCGTATTATAAGAAAAAAGACCTGAGTTAGAGTAATAAATAGCATTATTTCTTGTGACATCGTTTTTATCAGGAATTGCGACCTCTTCAAGAAGCCCCTGTTGCCCTGCCCTGCTGGATCCTGCGGCTTCCTTCTGCAAAATAGCCACGACCTCAGAATTATCATTGAGAATGAAGTTTTCCCTGCTTTTCTCTACTGATACTTTGCGTCCCCGCCGGGAACTTTTGCCATCGCCATGGCGAAGTCGAAAATCACGGGAATTATTTAACCACCTGTCACCCTTTTCCCTTGTAATAAAACCCTTTGCTGCGGAATCCTTATCAGACAGCAGAGTTCTTCTATCTACTATTTTACGATTGTCTTCATTTATGTTAACAATAATATCCCGGCTGCCGGTAATTTTTTTTCTTAAAGTCTGCTCAAAACTGAAAAGTTTTTCATAATCCGGCAGGATAAAAGTAACGGACAAAAGGAGATGCAGAAAGAATGACATTACAATCAGAAGGGGGAGACGTATGTTAGAATATTGTTCCATTTCACCTTGAAGAATGATCTTTTTATGGTAAAGTATGGGTGGAATTCGGTAAAAAGTTACATATAAATAAACGTGCGAAGCCGAAAGCGACATTGGCTAATGTCGCTTTCGGTTCTTTCGCATTCCGGCTTCTTGCCTAGATAGTACTATTCGATTTCTTCCAGCTGCTTTTTACGGGCCGCAATAACATTTTCCGCGTCACGTCCTGAAACGGGATCGTAATGAGAGAAGGTCATTTCAAATGATGCCTTGCCCTGGGTCATTGACCGGAGATCAATGGTATACCTGAGCATTTCAGAAAGAGGAACCTTTGCCCGGATAACGGAAACATTTCCACCGGAATCTTCTGCACTGTCCATTCCCTGAACCCTTCCACGGCGGCTCGTAACATCACTGAGTACGTCTCCCATGAAGTCTTTGTCGACAAAGACCTTTACATCCATAACCGGTTCAAGGAGCTGCGGCCCACCCTGTTCCATTCCCTGCTTGAAGGCATAGCGCGCGGCGATTTTGAATGCCATTTCGGAAGAGTCAACATCATGATGTTTTCCGTCAAATAGATCTACAGCGACATCAACAACGGGGAACTTCCCCAGCACTCCAGCCTCAAGGGCCTCGTTGATACCCTTTTCAACACCCGGTATATACTGCTTCGGTACGGAACCGCCGAAAATTGATTCTGAGAATTTAAAGCCTTCACCGCGGGCCAGGGGCTCCATACGGATATAAACTTCCCCGAACTGGCCGTGACCACCGGATTGTTTCTTGTGACGGTACTGTGATTCTACCTTTTTAGTAATGGTCTCACGGTAGGGAACCCTCGGTTCGTGGGTAATAACTTCCAGCCTGTTCTTTTCTTTCAATTCTTCAAGAATAATGGAAAGCTGCATTTCCCCCATACCGGAAAGTACCGTTTCCCGGGTCTCAGCGTTATAGGCATAGGTGACAGTAGGATTTTCATCGGTAACCTTGTGAAAAAACTGACCGATTTTATCGACATCACCTTTATTTACCGGCTCAATCGCATATGAGAAGAGGGGACTGGGCAGATCTATAACCTTCAGATTGATAAGGTTGGCAGCATCACAGAGAGTATCTTTCGTGGTGACTTTTTCGAGTTTAACGACGACACCAATGTCTCCGGCACAAATTTTCGGCATATCATGCTGCTTGTTTCCCACCATGGTGAAAATTTTGCTGACACGCTCTTTGGCATTGAGACGTACGTTAATTACGTCGGTATCGGGATTAAGTTCACCGGATATAACCTTCAGATAATTGAATCGCCCTGCGTACTGATCAATATAGGTTTTGAGAACTACCGCAACAACCGGACCGTCAGCGGCACTGGTAATAGTTTTTTCAGCTGCATTCTTTCCCTGCTCCAGACCATGGTATTCTTTGCCAAGTTCAGGTGCCGGTGCAAAATCTTTAATTACACGGAGAAGATTTTTAATACCTATAACCTTCTCAGCTGAGCCGCATATAACCGTAGTCAGCTTTGCATCTTTCAGCTGAGCCTTCAGTCCGTTTCTGATTTCCTCATCAGTCAGTTCTTCACCTTCAAGAAATTTCTCGATCAGGTCATCATCGGCCTCGGCGGCGAGTTCAATCAGGTTCATCCTTTCGTCTTCAGCCTGATCGGCAAGATCTCCGGGGATGTCACCTACGGTAACCTGTTTACCGTCACCCTTCGGAGTAATGAGTTTCATATCAATTATATCTGCCACTCCGGAGAAGGCATCTCCCTCACCATGGGGGATACAGAGAGAAGCAACATTTACTCCCAGATTGGTTTTCAGGTTTTCGATAACGTTAGAATAATTGGCCCGTTCCTTGTCCATTTTATTCACAAAGATAATCCGGGGGATATTATTCTCTTTCAGGTATCTCCACCATTTTTCTGTTTCGATCTGAACGCCATCAACTGAATCAACAACCAGAACAGCACATTCAGCAGCCTGAAGGGCGGCACGTGACTCTCCAACAAAATCAGATGTTCCGGGAGTATCCAGAATATTTATTTTAACGCCATCCATTTCCAAAAATGCCATGGCGCTGCGAATTGAAATTTTCCGGTTCTTCTCATCTTCATCGAAATCGGATACCAGCGTACCGGCATTCTGGCTTCCCATTTTGTCCAGCTGACCGCCCGCGAAAAGCATAGCATCGAGGAGTGTTGACTTTCCAGTCTGACCGTGACCTATAATGGCAACATTCCTGATTTGGTCAGTTTTGTACTCTTTTAACATCATGTCCTCCTAAAGATCCAGTAATCTCAGCTCCACAAGTTAATTGTATATTGAAAATGCGTGGATTCAGTTTATTCTGTTGTATCGGCACTCTTCTTCCAGGTGATTGCCTGAAAATATTCAACTTCAACGGCAGAATTAGCCCAACAGCTGACAATTTGCTGATTTTCTGAAATTACATTTGGCAATCTATTTTGTAAAGTGTTTTTAATATAATTAATATTTGACCGGGCTTATTTTTGCGACTATAATACTTAAAAATCACAAACTCAGGTATCATCCAATGAAAAATTACTTATTTTTGCCAATTGCGGCATTTATGATCATGTTTTCCACGACCGGCTATCCTGTAGCTTATGATGCTTCAACTCTACACAATGCGGTAGCCCGCAGCGAAAGTATCCAGGGCCTTTTCTTTCAGCGTTGGAAACTTATCGAAGACAACAACTGGAACTTTGACTTCTTCGGTAAGATAAACTGGGTTCCCGGCTTTAAAATCTACACCGTTGACCGGCTTACCGGGGATAAAAAAGCAGTAGATATGCGCCTTATCCGGACCTATGGCGGTTTTACTTACATGTACCAGTGGTCAGCCTGAACCGGGAAAGGAATCGGAAGGGAGTGATATACAGGTGGGAATTTCCACAGTGGGCTATCATTACGGCCTGACTCGTGCTGCCACCCTCGATCGCGGTTCTGCAGGAAGTGAAACCATCACTGATTACAAGTATGCGCAATTCTTTGATGATATCTTCGCGGCATCATTCGTGTGGAAACCCTATGTATTTTTTCACGGGGGTCTTCTCATGAATAATATTGTTGAACCCAATGACGATGGAACCATGGATTACTTCAATTCTGCGGGACTCAAATACCGCTGGTTCATTGCTTCAAATGTACTCGGTTTTCTCGACAACAAGTTTATGCTGAGGGAAAGCGAGTTGGAATCCCTTGAAATAGATCTTAATATAAACAAACTGGTCAATATTTTTCTGAAGAAGCTCTCCACCCTGATACCCAACGTTACTCTCGGCTATAAACAGATAGGCCTCTTCAATGACGAGGCCTATGATCCTGTCTGGGTGAAGGACGTTTATGTTCCTGGCGAGAAAAAAGATTCTGCAAACCTCTACATATTTAAAATGATGCTGGAAGAAAATCTCTTCGACATGATCTACCTCACAGCTGACGTTGAATTTCAATGGGTCACCGAGGACATGTACCTGAAACGCTGGAGTAACGAAAGGGTATCATTCAATCCATTGAGAAAATTCAAATTTGGCGTAGCCTACGACATTTTTCACGCGAACCCCACCCAGAAGCTTCTTACTACCGTGGGCTACAGCACATTCTGGGATCCCGCAATGATCTACCACACCGATGACAGCCGGTACAGGGCACACGGGGCCTTCATGTCCGTGTCATGGGAAACTGAGTATTTCGGAACGGCTCTGAGGGTCGCCTACAATGATGCTGACGAACTGGACAAACTTGTAGAGACCGTTGATAAATTTGCCCTTGAATGGGAATTCAATGTGTCTATGAATTTCTGGACATTTAAGAAGGCGAAAAAAGAGGGAGGAAGTTTACAATGAATATCAGAAATATTTTTTATATAGCTTTAATGATCACAGCGGCAACACTTTCAGGATGTTCCTATGGAATGGACCTGGTCGAGGGGGCCATCACCAACAGGGCAGCCTTCTCCATTGATGCAACGTACAATGGGACAGACACGGTTACTGTCACCTGGGACGAAACCAGCAGCTCTGATCAGTTTGCAGGATACGAAGTATATATGACTCGTTATGCATGGGATGAATACGGAAATTATGAAGTCGTTGCAGCAAATATAGATATCAGCGACTCGTTGCCTGACATAGTAGTTTCATTTACAACCATAGCAGCCTCACCTGCATTGATTGCAGTTTTACCAGACAGTACCAACGAGGGAGAATATTATTTCAGGGTTGCCCTCTATAAATTCGACAAGAAGCCGAAGAGTGAGTGGTCAGATCCCGATGTCCCGGAATATTACGGAGATACTTTGCCTGCCGATTATGAGGACCATACATCGCTGATTTCTGTCAGCGGATTTGCAGCGGTAGATATTTATTAATTTAAATTTGTAATAAAGTTCATATGATTCCACTGGCATCAATGCCAGTGGAAGAATCGATTACCTCATTACGGAATCTGTTCATGCAAAAATTCAGACAAATTCCACCAGGGTATATTCACAACGTCAGATAATACAGTTGTGTTGTGCTCCCAAAAACTGACAATGAAACGACTCAGCCCCGGTGTATCTAAAGGAAATTTACTCAAAGATGATACGTGTTTCTCCTTTATTGTAGTACGCATCTTTATTTCCAGAAGGATAAGATGCAAACCAGTATCAATTACACAATCAATTTCATTACCATTTGAATCTCGATAAAAATAAAGCTCGAAGTTTTTCGCATAATTAAATCTGAATTTTACAATTTCATTGATTACAAATGTTTCAAAAATATTCCCCGCCATTGGCCCCGTCATGAGTGTTTTGCTGTCAGAATACCTGAGAATATAACTCAACAGCCCGGTATCGGTAAAATATATTTTGGGACTCTTTACAGTACGTTTGGTAATATTTTTATAGTATGGGCGCAATAGATAGATAATTCGTGTACTCTCAAGGAGAGACAGCCACTGCTGGGCAGTAGCGTGACTAATCCCGCAATCCCGGGCAACTTCGGAAAGATTTAACAGGGAACCTGATCTTGCAGCCAGCAGCTCTAAAAAATTCTGAAACAACGAGAGATCATGCACAGACCTGACCTGGCGAATATCCCTTTCAAGATAAGTCTGTACATATGAAGGATAAAAAAATTGTGGAGATACACCATGCACGGCTGGATCAGGATAAAAACCGATTAACAGTTTCTGAAACAAATTATCAGAAACTGGCGTACCTGACAATACCGGAACTTCCTCCGCAGAAAAACCGAGAAGTTCAAAAAGTGCAATCCTGCCGGATAATGATTCGGACAATCCCTCCATCAAACTAAAGGGTTGTGAACCGGTTAATAAAAACTGGCCTGAATCAGCGCGATTTCTGTCTACAGCAATTTTTATATATGGCAGTAGCTCAGGGACATACTGAATTTCATCAATTATTGTTTCACCTGATATATTGTTAATAAACATCCCAGGATCATCAATTGCAGAAGCCCTTAATACCGGGTCATCAAAGGTAAAGTATTCATAACCAGGGAAAAGATGCTGCAGCAATGTTGATTTCCCAGTTTGTCTTGGACCGGTAAGCCCAATAACAGGAAACTGCCTGACCGCTTCCCTGATCACTGTTTCGAGATTGCGAGGAATATATGGTTTCATATATTAAAGATAGCAACTTTTTATGTAATTTGCAATTATTTTTTTCAATTTACATAAAAATCATCTTCTATTTTCCAGATACTTTTCCAACCTGTTCAGGCCCTCTTTGATATTATCCAGACTGTTCGCATAGGAAAAACGGAGGAAACCTTCCCCACCCGACCCGAAATCAACTCCGGGAGTTACTCCCACCTTAACGGTATCAAGAATATTGAAGGCTTCATTATACGAATCCCTGCAGAAATCACGTGCGTCCGCAAAGACATAAAAGGCACCTGTGGGTTCCACATGAATTTTCAGCCCAAGCTGACGAAGCCGGGAAATCATGTAAATTCTCCGTTCGTTATATGTTTTAGTCATCTTTTCAACATCAGGCCCCGCTTCCCTGAGGGCGGCAATTCCGGCTTCCTGGACGAAGCTGTTTGCAGAGATCATAAAGTTCTGGTGAATCCGTTCAAGGGCAGCGGAAAACTCCGAAGGAAAAATCAAATACCCGAGACGCCACCCCGTCATGGCATAAAGCTTGGAAAATCCATTCACCACGAAGGCCCTATCGGTATACTCAAGGATTGAGTGCGCCTTTCCCTCATAGACCAGTCCATGATATATTTCATCTGAAACAATGTACTGGTCATCGAATTGCGCCATGGCCTTCAGATTTTCTTCCGTCATAACGATTCCCGTAGGATTCGAAGGGGAGTTAATGAGTATCCCCCGGGTTTTATCAGAGAGGGCACTGCGGATATCTTCCGGCCGGTATTGAAAACCGTCCTCAGGGCGGGTCTTTATGTCTACAACCCTTCCCCCTGCCGCCTCGACAAAATTTGGATAACAGGCATAGTGCGGGTTGGAGAGTATGACTTCCTCACCCTTCTCAACAAGGGCAAGCATCATCATAAGCATCGCAGGTGACGTACCGGAGGTAACCAGAATCTGCTCCGGGGAAATCTTCACCCTGTACTGGTTGAAATAATATTCACAAATAGCTTCACGAAGCTCGATCATACCCATGGCATGGGTATAGTGAGTACTGCCGGAACGAATCCCCCTGATTGCCGCCTCGCGGATCACCTCGGGGGTATCGAAGTCGGGTTCCCCCACCTCAAGGTGAATAACGTGTTCACCCGCCTTCTCGAGTTCTTTTGCCCTGGCCATAACGTCCATGACCAGAAATGATGTTACCTGTTCCGCACGTTTTGAAATCATGATATAGTCCTGTACCTGAAATATATGTATTTTTGATTATGGGGGGAAGTAAAAGCAAGAAGAATTTTTGACAAGTCTAACGGCTGACGACAGGACATTATTCCTGATTTGCAGTAAAAACCTCCGGCAGGCTTATTTCCAGACCGCTGAAAACAGAACTTGCAAATGAATCTTCTGCCCTGTAATAGCCCGGCTTTTCAAAAAAACTGCCATTATAAACAAAGACCTGTATTACCTGCGTTTCGGGATTTACAATCCAATATTCTTTTACGCCATATTTCTCATAGAGCTTTAATTTTTCTGTCTGATCCTTGTACGCGGTAGAGGGAGATAATATCTCTACGACCAGATCGGGGGCTCCGTTACAGCCCTTTTTGTCTATTTTGCTTTTATCGCAAACAATAGAAAGATCCGGCTGAAGGACTGTTTCAATCTTTTCATCGGAAGTATTCCCAAAACGTACATCAAATGGGGCTGGATAAATACGACATGGTTTACTTTTAAAAAATGGCCCCAAAAGGAGAACAAGAGATACAAGCACCTCCTGATGTCCGGGGGATGGTGCCGGAGACATATCATACGGAACGCCTTCGATCAATTCCCAACGTTCCTCGGCGGGCCATGTGAGGTAATCTGCATATGTGTATTTTTTGTTAAGCTTAACGGCCAAAGCCATGTCGCTACTCCCTTTATAGAATAAAATAAAAGATAGTCTTTTGCCGGTATAATGTCCAGTGAAAAAAAAATGTAATCCTGTGTCCAAAAAACAGTAATTGTTGAAATTTTGAGGCTCAAAGCCAATCAACTTAATGCGTAATGTTCCTCCATTTCAAAAATACACTAATTCGATAATAGGCAGATTCACATACACAGTTGTAAAGTTTAAACACTTATTTTTTTCATCTGCGATTACAGCTTATAACATCAACAATATTATCGATTACATAACTAATTTCATCATCACCCATGCCGGGGAAAATCGGAAGTGAAACCACCCTGTCGAAGATCCACTCACTTGCAGGATAATCCTCCGCCGGTAATCCCATGTCACGGTAATAACTGAAACGATAAAGAGGAATAAAATGTACACTTGTACTAATGCCCCTCTCCTTCAACTCCTCAATGAATTGATTTCGTGTTATTGAAAGTATATCTAAATTGAGTTTCAGGGGATAGAGATGCCAGGCAGACTCCCTGTTTTCTTTAATTTTATACATAATCAGAGCGTCATTATCTTTAAATGCCTGATCATACTTTTCTGCGATACATTTTCTTTTTTCAAGCATGAAATCGAGCTTTTTGAGCTGCTCAATTCCCATGGCGGAATTTATATCGGTGGTGTTGTATTTAAATCCGGCTTCTGTAACATCATATTCCCAGGAACCTTCACCGGAATAACGTTTCCATGCATCCTTTGATATTCCATGCAGCCGCAGTATACGCATTTTTTCAGCCCACTCAGTGTTATTGGTGGTAACCATGCCCCCTTCCCCGGTGGTCAGGGTTTTGGTAGCATAGAAACTGAAACAGGTCATGTCCCCGATTGATCCGATCACACGATTGTAATAACTTGCCGGCAGGGAATGAGCTGCATCTTCAATAACAAAAAGATTATATTTTCGGGCAATACTCATTATTTCATTCATATCCGCAGGTTGTCCTGCAAAATGAACGGGAACGATGACTCTTGTTTTTTCTGTTATCTTCTCCTCAATTTTGGAAACATCGATGAGATGTGAATCCTTCTCTACATCCACCAGGACCGGTACCGCATCAAAATATCTCACAACTTCTGCTGTTGCCACAAAGGTCATTGCCGGCATTATTACTTCATCACCCTTCTGAAGATCAATACATAAAAATGCCAGGTGCAGAGCTGCAGTACAGGAATTAACAGCAACAGCTTCCGCAGAGCCTGTATATAATTTAAACTGCTCTTCGAAATCAAAAGTCTTTTCCCCCATAGTAAGCCAACCCTTTCGTATTGACTCTGCTGCGGCATTGACTTCATCTTCAGTTATATATGGTCTGTGGAATGGAATTTGCAAAATATCCCTCTAGAAAATTGAAATTTAATAAAACACTCTCTTTTTCACTTCAATAGTCAAGCATCTTATTTATGGAAATAGTATTCTGATTTCAGCAGGAAATTTTTTCTATCTCTTAATCAGCCCCCCCCTAAGGGGGGCTAAAAATATTATCGATATCAGAAAAACCACCTCTTTGGGATTCAGGGGTTTTGATTGGATAATAAATCAAGTGGTCAAATTACCTGTTAAACTAACTGATTAGAAAAATAAACATACCCATAAAATTCCTGTTCAGGTTGCAAGACGGGATGAGTCATGTTTTTTATCCGCATCCGGAGCCCAGGCATATTCCGGTATAATGCGCTTGAGGATACTGCGAATTTGATCTGACGTAAAGGAAGTTATCTTCGGCAGGTCATTCTTCATAAAGTCTTCCAGAAGAAGGGACATTTCTTCAGAAAGACCGCTTTTCTGAATCATAATTTTTTTGTTTTCGGTCAGAACCAGGTTACTGCTGTCATAAAACAGTTCTTCGTATTTCTTCTCACCGGGACGGAGGCCGGTATATTTGATCTCGATATCTTTACCTGGAACGAGGCCATGCAGCTCGATGAGTTTTTTTGCAACATCTGCAACGCGGTACTGTTCCCCCATATCCAGGACAAAAACTTCCCCCCCGCTGGAAAGGGCAGCAGCATTAATACCCAGCAGCGAGGCCTCGGGAATGCTCATAAAATATCGTGTAACGTCAGGGTCAGTTACCGTTACAGGCCCGCCTTTGGCAATCTGGTCTTTAAAAAGGGGAATAACCGAACCTCGGCTGCCGATGACATTCCCGAAACGGACAACTGCGGTATCGAGTCCACGGGTGCCATAGCGTTCCGTGAGCATTTCCGCGATGCGTTTGGTGGCCCCCATTACACTGGTGGGTCGAACCGTTTTATCCGTAGAGATAAGCACAAATTTTTCTATTTTATTATCAAGGGCGACCTGTAAAACAGTCCTGGTTCCGCCAACATTATTCTGCAGGGCCTCGGCCTCGTTGAATTCCATCAGTGGGACATGCTTATGGGCAGCGGCGTGAAAAACGATATCAGGTTTAACCTCTTGAAAAATACGTACCATCATTTCCCTGTCTGTGACATTGGCAATGTGAAATGAGAGTTCAGGCTTTTCGGTCATGTAGGAAGTGTAGTCCTCCAGGGACCGGATGAGGTTATAAATCGAATGCTCTCCCCGACCGAGAGCGGCAATTTTTCTGACACCGAATTTCAGCAGCTGCCGGCATATTTCGGAGCCGATACTGCCCCCGGCGCCCGTCACCAGTACGGTTTTTCCGGAAAATGATTCGGTAATTTTACCCACATCAATCTGATACTCTTCCCGGCCAAGAAGGTCCGCCAGGGGTGTTTCCTGAAGCGATGGTATCAGGGGAACCGAATCGAAATATCGCTCCGCTGAGGGGACTATGTGGAGAGAGATCTCGCTGTCTGCGGCGATTATGGTTTCTACCAGTTTATGAATTACTGATGGAGATGCGCTGGGCATTGCAATAATGATTCGGGTTACATGATGTGAAGAGATTATATCAGCTACAGAAGAGGTTTCACCCAGTACTTGTTTTCCTTCAATATCAATACCGGTTTTTCCGGGATCATCATCGAGGAAACCGATTACGGCTTCGGCCATACCGCGGCGCTGGTATTCACGGAGGATCATGTGGCCCGCTTCACCGGCGCCTATGACTAGGATGGTTTCTATTTTTTTCATCAGAGACTGATATTATGTCTCTTGGTGTGTATTGTCAAGGAAGATATTATTGATTGCCCAGGCTCGTGATACTTGTGGTGGTTCTGAAATTCCATCCCTCACCCTACCCCCGGTTCATGTAACTTGTTTTTTTCTCAAAATTCGCTGCTTATCACCACCGTTAGAGGATTTAAAAATTGGCTGTCTTTAAGCCCCCCTCCGGGGGGGGTGGGGGGCCTCCTCCCCTACTTTCAAGGAAAACTTCGAAAAGTATATTGCATAGAGAAAAAAGAGAACAATTGGCATGGAATATGACCAGCTGAGGTCATCGAAGAGCATCATTAAGGGGAAAATGATTACTGAATATTTAATATATTTTTCTTTAATGCCATTAAAGATTAGTATTGCCTGGGTCAGGTAGAGGGTGAAGCCTATGATTCCCTGTTCAACTAGAATCCCCAGAAGATAATTGTGAGTATGCCAGGATGCCTGCATCAAAGGCTTCAATTTATGAAATGTTTGATAGCCAATACCGGTTATAGGTTGTGTCTTAAAAATCTTTACTGCTTCGACCCATATTTTAGGGCGATTTTTATCAATTACAAGCATCTGCTTAAAGAGTGTATCAGAAGAAAAAGAGTCACTACCAATAGTTTCAAAAATGCCTTTTAGATGTTTAACAGAATCCAACAACCTTTTAGGTAAAATCCAATCAGATAAAAAAATACTAATTAAAAAAATAAAAACACAACTAATCCAAATATACAATCTTTTTACATTACTTAATTGAAATATAGATATTGCAAGATTGATTAGATTTATTACTATAAAAATAACAACCAAAATAAAAGCTACATATGAATTCCTACTATTAACAAATAACAATGCGCACGCTACCAAGGGGACAATCAAAACAAATAAATATAAATAATTATTTCTTAAATCAAGTATAACGAGAGAACATAAAAGCATAAGTGCAGAAATAAAATAACCTGCATCATTTGGATTAACCTGAAACCAAGTAGCCTGATTCTTATATTTTATGGTGATTTCTAGAACATTAATTCTTAATTCAGAAAAATATTCAGCAAAGAAGGCACCTTCTACTATTAAAATGACACAAATAAATAAAAGAGTAGAAACAAGCATTATCAAAAAGTATTTTTGAAATCTACTGTTTTGAAGAAAATATCCAAGCAATAAAGCCATTGGAATAGCTATGAAAAAACGAGAAAATAATCTATATATAGAGTGAATAGGGAACAATCCAACAATTGAGTTTATAAGTAAGTATATTGACCATATTAACAGTATAAGGAAAAGTCTCTTGTTTTTACTGTAATATGCCCTGAAATTATCAGCATTTTTTTTTGTGATAGAGAAAAGAAAAGCCAGAGATAATAGGCATGCCAATATTGTAGAAGGAATTACCAAATGATGATTAGTCAATCTATAAAATGGAAGTGCGAAAACAGGCAATATACATGCAAAAATAATTTTTTTTAGCGGAAATGTATAATTATTTGTTTCAATTCTAATATTATTTTCATCTGGCATATTTAAAATTTACTGTAATGATCCTACCCAACAATTCGACCACTTGCAGGTTTAGTTTTCCCCTTAGTTAATTTATCTCAATACTGTTTACACGTCAGCCTTTTCAAATACACGCTTGGTATGCTGTCTAAGCAGTACATTTTCTCCGGTTACTTGTTCCGGCGTATGTTTATTAAAAGTCAATATCCGTAAGAATTTCTTCGAGCAGTTCATCTTGCTTAGTCACATCATTTTCTGCCTGTTATTTTTTAATGCGACTGTTTACACAAAATTATTTACACTCTCCGACAACACTTAAAATTTTTTTTATACTTATCATATCAATCGAAATTTTTCAACGAGCACCAATTCCGAGTAGCATAACTCTGATCGTCTTAAAAAATATTCTTAAATCTAACCGAAAAGAAAGATGACGCATATAATATAGATCGTATTGAAGTTTCTCCATTGCATCCTCTGTGGAAGCGCCATAACGATAGTTAACTTGAGCCCACCCGGTAAGTCCCGGCTTAATCGCATGCCTTAGAGAATAGTAAGGAATGTCTTTCTTAAGTTGCTCGACAAATTCTGGCCGTTCAGGACGAGGACCGATCAATGTCATATCTCCCTTTAGGATATTCCACAATTGAGGCAGCTCATCAATTCTGGTCTTTCTTATAAATTTCCCTATTAATGTGACACGAGGATCATTTTCCTGTGCCCAAACAATACCATCTTTTTCTGCATTTACCGTCATTGAACGAAATTTAATAATCTCAAAATTTTCATCATCATACCCTACTCTAACCTGTTTATAAAATATTGGGCCATGAGAAGTAATCTTAATAAAAATTGCAGTGATCAACATGAAAGGTGAGGCCACCAACAATCCTAATAGAGACAAGAAAAAATCCGTCACGCGTTTCACTCGTGAGCTGTATATTTTTTCAGTTATACCAGCAAAAGTTCTAAGTAATATCCAAAAATCTGTAATATAATAGACAGGTATTTTTTCCATCATTGTTTCATAAAAAGTCGCAATATCGTAAACAATAAGTCCTCGCATTTTAGCTTCTACCAAAACTCCCTTTAAACAATCATCTAGCTCAATATCATTTGATATTATCAATATATCAATAGTCTGTTCATCTAAAATTGCTGGTAAATCTTTAGTATTGCCAATAATATTTGATACAATTTGTTGGTTATCATCAATAGAACCAACTAAACAGTAATACTTGTTTGTTTTTAATATTTCTGTAACATCATTAGCGACCTCCCCATGTCCAAGTATTAATAATTTCTTTTTTTCAATATCTACATGGATAAATGTATCAAACAAAAGCCGCCAGAAATACATAAAAATGAAAGACAATATTATTTGAATAGCCCACAGCCCTCGACCATACCATATTACTGGAACCAAATAAAGAGTAAGTGCAACAAGAATAGAAATCAGTATAAATGAAATAAAGAATTGAGCAAAAAAAGGAATGGAAAAGAAAGATTTTTCGATATTGTAACAATCTAGAATATATAAAATCGTAATATACAACAACATAAGAGGCGCTAAAACGATTAGATATCGAGAATCGTGAAATAAATTAACATTTGACCTTATAATTCCAGCACAAAATAATGAAAGAGGTATAAATGCAAGGTCCAACGAAACAAGTAAAATGGTATATCTTCTTTTTAATTTACGGTACATACAATTCTTTCCTTCTTCATCCTAATATCTTTTTAAAATACTGCCAATTTCGATAATTAATTATCTAGTATGATAATTTTTCTCTAGCCATTTCTTATAGTCACCACTTTTTATATTTTCAATCCATTGAGAATTTTTCAAATACCAATTAACTGTTAATTCTAGCCCTTCTTCAAAAGTAACTTTCTGTTTCCAGCCCAAATCTTTCTTAATTTTATCACAGTTAATTGCATATCTTCTATCATGACCTGGTCGATCATTTACAAAAGTTATAAGATTTTTATAATACTCTTTCTCTTTGCCAACAGCTTCTGCAACGATCTCACATAGCCTATTAACAAGAGTAATATTTTGCCACTCATTCTCTCCCCCTATATTATATGAAGCTCCATTGACGCCTTTTTGCATAATCGTCCAAACAGCACTATTATGATCCTCAACATAGAGCCAATCTCTAATATTTTTACCATCTCCATACACAGGTAACTCCTTTTCGTTTACCATATTATCAATCATTATTGGTATTAGTTTTTCTGGGAATTGATATGGACCATAATTATTTGTACAATTCGAAAGAGTAAAAGGGAAATCATAAGTATGAAAGTATGCTCTAACGAGGTGATCAGATGAGGCTTTTGAAGCGGAATAAGGACTCCTTGGGTCATATGAGGTATCCTCAAAGAAAAATCCGTCATCCCCTAAGGAACCAAAAACCTCATCAGTGCTCACATGGTGAAAAAGAACATCTTCTCGATCCTGCCAATAATTCCGGGAAATCTCTAATAGACTAAATGTACCTAAAATATTTGTATTAATAAAATCTGCAGGACCATAAATACTACGATCGACATGACTTTCTGCTGCAAAATGAACAACTGTGTCTATATCATATTCTGCAAAAATCCTCTGGATCGCATCATTGTCACAGATATCAACTCTTTCAAAAAAATATCTTTTACTACCAAAATTTGTATTGATATCCTCAAGACTCAACATGTTGCCAGCATAAGTTAATTTATCTACATTTACAATGTTCCCCTTAAAATCTTTCCTATTTAAAATATATCTTATAAAATTTGAACCAATAAAACCGGCACCGCCGGTAACAGCTACATTATGAAGTTTCCGCATCATCGCTCTCCAATAATTCTTCTAAATACAATTTCAATGAATCTTTCCAGTTAGGAATTTGATAATTGAATTGTTTTCTCACTTTTTCTTTTGACATTACTGAATATTTGGGCCTTTCAGCTTTAGTTACAAAATCTTCAGTAGTACAGGGAGTAATAGAACATTTTTTATTTAATAATTTTTTTTCAGTAGTAAAAATATATATAGTTTGTGCGAATTCGTACCATGTCACGATCCCATCATTAGAAAAATGATATGTCCCAAACTGATCGCAGTTACTATTAACGAGATGTACAATAAAATTCGCAAGGTCACGCGCCCAGGTGGGACATCCCTTCTGATCATTTACAACGCGAACAGAATCCCTAGAACTCATTAAAGAAATCATAGTATTAACAAAGTTTTTTCCATATCTGCCATAAAGCCACGATGTTCGAATAATAAAATGTTTTTTATGGACTGCCCTAAGTTTATTTTCACCAGCATATTTGCTTTTACCGTACACACCAATGGGATCAACATTATCCTCTTCAACGTAGGGTCTCTCAGCTCTTCCATTAAACACGTAGTCTGTTGAAACATGGATAAGGGGTACTTCCAGCCTGGAGGCAATTTCACCAAGATTCAAAATGCCGCTTTCATTTATCCTGTATGCAATCTCAGAATTATCTTCGGCATCATCAACAGCAGTATAGGCAGCACAGTTTATGATCCAATCAATACTCCTACCCTCAATATAATTTTGAAGCTCTCTTAAATTAGCTATATCAACTTCTTTATCACTTGTAAATAGTTTAAACTTATCACATAGAAGCCCAACTATTTCCTGCCCAAGCATTCCATTACATCCCACAATCCAAATCATATCAAAACTCACTTAAAAAGGGCAGATTTTGATCCTTTTCTGAAACAAGAACATCCTTAATTGGCCAATTTACTTTAACATCAGGATCATCCCATTTGATACCTGCATCATGTTCAGGGGAATAATAATTAGTGCACTTATATTGAAAATAAGTATTATTTTCAAGAGTGACAAATCCATGCCCAAAACCTGGAGGAATAAAAAGCTGGGTATGATTTTCTCCACTTAACTCAATTCCAAACCATTTCAGAAATGTTGGTGAATTTTCTCTAAGGTCTACGGCCACATCCCACACTTTTCCCACTACCACACTCACCAACTTCCCTTGAGCCATGGGGTCATTTTGAAAGTGCAATCCCCGAAGCACACCCTTCATTGATTTTGATTGATTCTCCTGAACAAATTCAGAGGGAATACCACTTTTCTGATAATCCTCTTTTTTGAAGCTTTCAAGGAAATATCCTCTATCGTCACCAAATATTTGTGGCTGAACAATAACAAGCCCCTCGATGAAAGTTTTCTTAAACTCAAAAGGCATGATGGTCATCCAGATGAGAAAGCAAATAAGCTCCATATCCCGACTTTTCATACTTTTTTGCCAGTTTCCTGAGCTGCTTTTCTCCGATAAAGCTCATCCTATAGGCAATCTCTTCGATACAGGCTATTTTCAATCCTTGACGTTCCTCAATAACCCTTACAAAATTTGTGGCGTCAACCAATGAATCATGCGTCCCAGTATCAAGCCAAGCAAATCCTCGGCCCATTATTTCAGTTTTAAGTTTGCCTCTTCTCAGATATTCCTTGTTAACATCAGTTATCTCTAGCTCACCCCGTGTGGAGGGCTTAAGATTCTCTGCAATTGAAATGACGTCATTATCATAAAAATAAAGACCAACTACAGCATAATTAGACCTTGGATTATCTGGTTTTTCTTCGATTGACAGAACTTCACCACTATTATTAAATTCAACAACACCATATCGTTCAGGATCATTTACATAATAGCTAAATACTATAGATCCTTCCTGAAGTTGCGCTGCATTTTTTACCATGTCAGCAAATTCATGACCATAAAAAATATTATCACCCAATACTAGGCAAACACTATCATTGACCACAAAATCTTTGCCAAGAATAAAGGCTTCTGCCAATCCATTCGGTGCGTCCTGAACCTTGTATTCGATGTTCATTCCAAGTTCACTGCCATTTCCAAAGATTTGCTCAAACCGAGGCGTATCCTGAGGAGTTGATATAATAAGAACATCTTTAATGCCTGCCAACATTAAGGTTGATAATGGATAATAGATCATTGGTTTATCATAGATTGGTAGAAGTTGCTTACACACAGGTAGTGTACTGGGATAAAGTCTTGTACCACTACCACCAGCTAAAATAATTCCTTTCATTTATCTCCTCCATTTATTATATAGATTAATCAATAAACTAAAATGACTGTCAACTTATTTATAATCTCCAAAAAGATAAAACTTACATTGGACTCACATAGCTCCAGACAGTTTTAATTATTTTTGGCGTATAATGATAAAAATATTTACAGGTTTTTAATTTAATTAAATCTTGTTACATTTAGCGGTATAAGGCAAAAAAGAACTATTTATAATCATGAATATTTTCTGCAAAAACCTATTCAACCTTTAAATTGCTTTAAACACCTAAAAAATGTTCTTTAAATATATTCTGTATAGTTATTTAGAACTTGTTTTTTAGCAATTGCTTTAATCAGCTATAATTTGACCTGCCCCCTGTTTTCGCCCAGTTGCAATTAGAGATTTACTTGCAAAATCCGGCGCTCACCGAACAGTAAATCCGGTCCTTATCGAACACTCAATCCGAAAGTTACCGAACACCTAATCCGGTTTTTACCAAACGCTTTTTCATGAAAACCGGATTTGCCGTTCGATTAAAACCGGATTAATGCCTGCATTTTGTAAGCGTCAAAACAACTGCATCTTGACCAGCATGATATAGTTCTCCATAAAAAACAAGGAGAACTATATGAGTCGGAAAAATTCAACCCGAGATTACTGGCAGCAGCATTATCAGTTATTCAAAACAGCCAGCACAACACAACGCGAATACTGCAGACAAAATAACCTTGGCTACTGGACTTTCAATAAATGGAAAAGGCTATTTGATCAGGAAAATAAATCAACATCACTTCAGCAATTACCTGTTAAATATTATCCAGGAAAATCAGAAAAGTTGGAAATTATTCTTCAGGATGATCTAAAGATATTAATCCCTGATGATTTTTCTGAAAAAACACTGAGGAAAATCATATCAGCTCTGAGGGATGATTCATGAAAATCAACTGGGAAAATGTTAAGATATTTTTAAAACCAGGGCCTACTGATATGAGAAAACAGATCAATGGCCTGACAGTGTTAATCCAGGAAGAGCTGCAACATGATCCATTTACTGGAAACCTTTATGTTTTCTGCAACAGAAATAGACGCAGATTAAAAATCATTTACTGGGATAGAAATGGTTTCTGCATGTGGCTCAAAAGACTGGAAGAAGAGAAGTTTCCCTGGCCAAAGAATGCTGATGAATGCAGAGAGATTACAGAGAAGCAGCTTGAGATGCTTTTTGATGGCATCAATTTTTTTAGTGCTCACAAAAAATTAAATTATTCCTCGGTTTCATAAAAAAGTAGTATTAATTATTTTTCATTTCTCCATGATGGATTCATGAGTATTAACAAAAACAACCTTCCGGACGATTATGAAAAGTTAAAAGATATAACACTGCTGTCCCATAGATTTTAAAATCCAAAAGTCATCTGCAAGTTTGTACTCATATTTTTCCTGGTTTCGGGAGGAGCTTTCTCCCTTAGCAAGTCAAATAAGTCGTAGCTATGCAGAATATTATCCCTTAATATCCTGAACGTTTTTAGCAAAGTAAATGAACTTTTTGATTTAAATCGTATATATTCAGTCAGCAGATATGCAATCATTGCAGTCCAGATTTGTATTTTAACAGCATTCTCAGAAGTGCCTATAAAAGTCTTAATCTTCAAATTTTGTTTTATCCATTTAAAGAATAGTTCAATGTCCCAGCGAGATTTGTAAATATCCGCAATCGTCTTTGCCGACAGGTTGAAATTGTTTGTCATAAACTCGTAGGTTCTATTAGTTTCTATATCCCTATATCTAACGATTCTCAAATATTCTGGGTATTCTATCTTCTTGTAACTGCTAAATTTTACTTTCCAGTCTGCTCGAATATTTTTATGGGTTTTTTCCATTCTCTCTATTATTCGGTATTGAGTGTTGGATTTTGTTCTGGTAACAAAAAAAGCCCTGTTTTTATTGATCTTTTGAAGAAAATTGAAATCTATGTACCCTTTATCCATTACAATAATAGCATTTTTAACAATTGGCATCTGGCGGGCAGCCTGAATGTCATGCTCCCCTGCTACGGTGCTTATCATAAATTCTGGAAGCTGCTCTCTGGGGTTCAACATGACATGTAACTTGATACCGCCTTTGGTTGTCCTAAATTTTGCCCAGTCGAATAAAGACAAACAAAGACCTATTGTCGTTGAGTCAAGTACTCGAACCGGTAGTTTAAATTTAAACCGTTTGTCAGCCAACAATCCTCTTTCATTTTGAAGTCTGCCGAGAAGCATATAAAATGTTTTCTCGAATATTTCCTGTGGCCTTTTCCCAAGCGCATACGACAAATTGTTTCTTGAAATCGACTGTAATCCCAGGTGATACAAGAGATTCTTTTTACTTTATAATGAATCAATAATATCGCGGATACTTTCCTTGGCTGACATGTGAGTAAAAATCATAATGCTCATCAGGTTTTTCGTGCTAAATTTTCTGATGCCTTTATCTCCATTGTGTGCTAAAACGACTTTTTCAAAATCATATCCAGAAATAAATGATTGCATTTGTGACAGTATTGTTTTAGTTGTAAACATGCTATTAGTCTCCTTAACTGCTGATTTGTTGAGTGTTTGTCGACATCAACTATAAATATCGGCAGGGAGATTAATAGCATTTTTTATCTATCCCTATATTTTATGGGACAGTAGTGAAGATATAATTATCAATCTTTCAAACGAAAAAAAGGAAGCATACTCAAAGCTTGAGGAAGAACATACCTCTCTAAAGGAAGAACATTCATACCTTCAAGAAAAATACAAATCTCTTCAGCGAATGCTCTATGGGAAAAAGAGTGAAAAGCTTACCCCTGAAGATGAGAACCAGATGCGTCTTTTCAATGAAGCAGAAGATGGTTCCTGTGAAGAAAATGAACCGGCTAAACAGGCAGAAAAAGCAACTGACGTAAAAGGCCATACCCGCAAAAAACGGGGTAGAAAGCCTTTGCCAGCCTATATTGATAGAGAAGAAATCATCCATGATCTTTCAGACGAAGAGAAAGCATGTCCATGTTGTGGCAAAGAACGCCCGACCATTGGAGAAGTAACATCTGAAGAACTCGATATTATCCCTCCAAAGATGATTGTTAACAAGCACATCAGAAAGAAGTATGGCCCCTGTGCCTGTGAAGGATTTGAAATTGAAGAAATTCCTGAAATAAAAATAGCAACTATGCCACCACGGCTTATCCCTCAGGGAATTGCCAGTGCCGGATTAGTTGCTTATACAGTAACAGCAAAATTCTGTGACGCGTTGCCCTTTTTCCGGCAGTCAAAAATATTTGAACGGCTGGATATTGAATTATCAAGGGCGACTTTGTGTAACTGGTCTCTTCTTGCAGCTGAGAAGTGTAAACCACTAATTGATCTTATGGTTGATGAGATAAGAGGTGGGCCCGTAATTAGAATGGATGAAACATCTTTGCAGGTTCTTAGAGAACCGGTAAGGAAAGCAGAGAGCAAGTCATACATGTGGGTCACCATGGGATATACTCCAGAGGAAAAACCATTGGTGCTCTACCAGTATCACCCAACCCGGTCTGGCGAAATTCCCGACAAGTTTCTTAAAGAATATACTGGTTACCTGCAAACTGATGGATATGCTGGCTATAATAAGGCTTCAGAGAAAGATTGCATTTTTCATGTAGGCTGCTTTGCCCATGCCCGAAGATACTTTGAACAGGCATATAAGCTAAATAAGAAGTCCAAGGTGGGTTTCAAAGGTATGGATTACATCAAGAAGATATATGCTATTGAAAAAAAGTTGAGACAAGCGAATCTCTCTGCTGAAAAATTCGTTGAAACGCGCAAGAAAGAAGTTACTCCTCTACTTGATGCCTTTTATAACTGGCTGCAAACTCAGGTCGATTCTGTGACACCTAAAAGCAAGGCTGGTGAAGCTATCAGGTATACGCTGGATCAATGGGATAAACTGATCAAATATGTTGATCATTATCTCTTGACACCTGACAATAATCTTACCGAGAATGCAATCAGACCATTTGTAATGGGACTGAAAAACTGGTTGTTTTCAAATACTCCCAGAGGCGCTCATTCCAGTGCGATTCTTTACAGCCTCGTAGAATCGGCCAGGGCTAATGGTCTGGAGCCATATAAATATCTGAAATTTATCTTTGAGGAACTGCCTCTTGCTGAATCAAAAGATGATTACAGGGCCCTGCTGCCCGACAGGGTTGTACTGTAGTTTATTTGACGCTTACGTTTATTTGACGCTTACGACGCTTACGCTCGATGCGGAAGCTAAAAAAAAATAATTCTGGAGGAAACCTGCCACCTGAAAAATAACAGATTTACATGCTGAGAAGTTTTTGAAAATGGTAAACTTTGCTCCGGAACAGGTGGCAGGTTTCACCGGAATATGCAGTGTCGTCTCCTTTAAAATTATCTGAAGGAGATTTCCACCTTAAATTTCAAATCGAATGGTCTGGATTTCTGGGGTCATTATACTTAAAATTATGAAATATTAATAACAATATGTATGCTACATTATTAAAATTTTCAAAACATCTGTCTTTCTCGAAATAAAAACAAAATTTTTATCTAACCAGTATTTCATAGTATAGCCAAGTATTAGACCAAGTAATGCTCCAACGTACTTTGCCCATTCATAATTAAAAAGCTTATTAAATAATATTTCAGTAATCCAAAATATTAAAGTAGTAATCACACTTAAAGCAGTATACAGGATAAATTTACTAAGATCCTGTTTTAATGATTCAGATTTGAATTGAAAAACAAAAAACTTGTCTAAAATAAATTTTACTATAAATGCAGAAATTGTACCAAAGAACATTGCAAAATATATTGCGAATTTGCCAGAATAAATCAATAAAGAGATATATTGAATACCTAAGTTAATACTTATTGATACACCCACAAATAAAACGTATCTAAAAATAATATCATATGTCTTTAATTCTTTTGTATACAATTAATTCACCATTATTCTCGTTTGCTATTATTTCAAAATATTTTGCAATAATATTTAATTGGTAGGACAATCGTTTTATATCAGGTACGCCATCCAAATTATTCCTATACCAAAATATATATTTTGAAGCAATTATCTGTTTTTTAATTTCTAAATTATCAAATGGATATATTTGATAACTATCGGTATATTTACCTAGGGGCTTAGAATTATATAAAACATATAGATACCCAGAAAAAGGAAAGAATGAAATTTGATCTTTATTCTTTACAATTATGTCATAGTATTTCTTAGTAAGTAACACCTCTTTTGCCCTCATAGTTTGATTTTTTAAATAATTAGATTCACTAATAACGGGTTTATACTTTTCACTAAATACTGACTTAATTGGCATTTTCATTGGGTGACTATGAAACGCAGGAAAAGAAAAAATTAAAAATAGAAGAGCCGGAACTACAATTAAATAAACACCACTTCTAATTTTACTTCTAACAAAAAACATCACATATGGTAATGATATAAGAAAACTAGTAAAATAGAATTGCCGAGAACCATCAATTCTCACCAGAAGTATTTTAAAAGATGCTGCACTTAATAATATTAAAAAAACAAAAGGAATAATATCATATTGTGAAAGTTTTAGATATTTTATTGATAAAGAAATACTGATAATCAAGAAAAAATATTGAACGAACAACTTTGAGGTAATTAAATGCCCATCGATAAAATTTAATTTACCAGCTCCCCACACCAGGTCGTTAAATTTAATAGGCATCACAGTTGTTAA
Source organism: uncultured Spirochaetota bacterium (assembly GCA_942491575.1). Taxonomy (GTDB): domain Bacteria; phylum Spirochaetota; class UBA4802; order UBA4802; family UBA5550; genus CAZHNW01. Next base: position 1,253,584 of record CALOBT010000031.1, on the reverse strand, counting down.
CTGAATAAATTCTACTAGACTATCAAAACTCCAGAACATTATATATACGATAAAAGGAAATATACAACCGATTAAAAACAATAGTACGAATCGAAGATCACCATAAAGCATAATACAAATAAAACTAGCAATAACGATAAAGATTCCAATATCAATTCTTAAAAAATACGCAATAGCAGCACATGTTCCAATTGCAAATGCAATTAATTTTCGTTTTTTCTTTTGTTGATTAAAAATCATGAATCCCAAAAAGCCTAAAAGAATTAAACTTGCATGCCATGACGCACCGAAAGCAACAGAATGCACAAGAATCATATAGAAAAATACGAACCAGATATCCCTAATTTTACTATAGATAAGGAATATAACCAAAAGTGATGCGCTATAAGAAAAAAACTTAATAAAAAACATAGAAGCATGAGCAATTAATTCATAACTTGATATAAAAAATGACAGAAATTTTTGCAGAAAAACTTCATATAATCCATGTCTAGGAACAAAAATTGTAGGAGATTCAACAACCTTCCAAAATTTAGAGAAAATTGTCATCTCTGCATAGTGAAAAGATACATAACTAGTGTAAGTACTAAGATAAATTACTATTAATAGTATACATAAAAAGCAATTAACAATATTTATTTTAACAAATTCACCACTATTAATTTTTAGATGATCAACTGAAAAATTAACAAACTCTGAAACATGAAGAATATAAGCAGCGATTGCACTTACCAAAAACAGTACAATAACTCTTTCAGAATTAAAATATTTATGATAACTACATAATTGAAACATTAAAATAGCAATAAGAAAAGTGATTAATAATGTTTTATATTTATGCAATAAATTAATTAATAAAAATAAAAAAGCGGCAATAAAACATGAGAGAATAAAAACTTTAGTGTATGAAACCGAATCATGACCGAAATGTTGCTGGGCTCCATAATATCCTATATTCTTCAATTTTAAAAAAGAAAGACCACTTATACTTGCGACATCAAGAGGAAAATAAACAAAAAACAAAATTACATTTAAAAATGCTAGATAATTAAATATGGCGTCATTTTTAAAATAATTGAGGCGTTTAAGCATTGTTCTTTAGCTCTTCGATAATTTCTGTCGCAGTTAAAATGAAAGCCATTACTTTCTTTGGAGAATCACTATGAAGCGGTAGCATACTTAAAAACAAAGATGCTTCATACAATCTAACAAGCTCGTATGAAAATTCTGATTTATTCAGTTTCTTTATAAAATTATTTTTTAAAATATTTGTATGTTGGCTTATTTGAACATCGATTGAAATATTTAAGCCATTATCAAAATTTAAATCGAACAAACCGCTATTAATATAATCATAATTACCCATTATTGAATGTGATAACTTTGCTAAATCATAGAATGGATCCATGTAAAGCTCTTCTTCAGTCAATGCTCCTTTCACATCAATAAAATTCACCAAATCAGTCTTTTTATCATAAAGAATGTTTGAAAAACATAGGTCGCCATGACTTATCGCCAAATAGGTGCTAAGTTTGTATTTTAAATTTATCTTTGAATAAAGATTTTTATATTCATCAACTATTTCATCAAGACTTAAATCCCTAAACTTTAGCATTGATTCTATTTTTGGATACAGATAATCAATTTGCTTAAAATCAGATATTCTTGCATTTACTTTTTCGATATAAAGATAATTCCTCATTTCATCCGACTTTTTCTTTCTGATATTTTTTACTTTTCTATTTGAGAGAAAATAAAATAGAGAATCTAGGAGATTATAAAATTCTTCTTCTGCAAATGAATCATGTACCCACTGAAATGCAACATCAGGAATATTTAACTTCTTCATTTTATATTCACTGCTAGTAGACTCTTCTTTATAATCATATGGCATTACAAAAAATTGTTTCAACTCTTCTGGCAGCAGACCATAATATGTGTATTCTTTTTTAATTTTTTGAACATTTGAAGATCTTTTTACAATATGATATTTAGATTCTTCTATAGAATTAAAATATCTTAATTCAAAATTACTATGAAGAAATTTGATGAAATTCTTATAATCACTTATATCAATAAAATAATTTTCATTATTAAATTTTTCGAAATCATTTAAGTCATCTCTTAGACTATTAAAATCATTATTAAGTTTTATTTTTTTTAGTATTGATATAATCTTTACTCTTTCACAAACTAATAATGGATAAGGATCACCATGTTTAGAATTTACTGCAAGAGGCAAATCAACAAAATTTATTTTTTTAAGAAAGTTAATCAATTCTTGTTGATTTAAGACTGCCATACTGGATTTCATATAAACATATTTCTTTTTTCCAGATTCATTTTCTATTTTATTTATTAATTCCTCTAAATCTGAATAATCTTCCAAGTGAACAACCTTGCTAATCCCAGCTTCATTAAATATGTTCTCAAACAAACAATGTAATTGTTGTTTTTTATAATGGAGTTCGCCATATCTGTTTATATTTATAATATCTTTAATTTTATTTGATACACTGGATATATCATCATATATAGCTATCATATCAACACCTATCATTTATTAGTTATAGCAAAAAAAATATATTTCATAAATAGATTAAATTTTGTCGTAAAACCTTTACTCCATGACGAAATCCCAAAAGACCGATCTTGTTGCACCACCGGTAAAATTACCTTTTTGCTATCTTCAATGGATAAATATAATTTTAAATCAAATAGAAAATCGTTAGGAAACTTATCAATATTACTAAAAATATCCGTTTTTTTTATTATTTTTGGTTGCCCATTAAATTCATATATTTTTCTAAACTTTAATATGCTGATAATAAATCTTAATATCTTCGAATTAAAATTATCAAAAAACGGCCTATTTATTCTTCTTGGAAAAACATTATATATGGTGTCTTTATTATTGATAAAATAATTAAAATTCATCATAAAATAACTATAAGGATCGAATTGCATATCAGCATGATTTGTCAGAATATAATCAGCTGAACTTTCTTTAAATCCTTCCTTGAAACCATTGCCATAACCAATATTTTCTTGAATATTAATTAGTTTTATACTATCATCAATTTCAGACAATTTTTGCAATATCGCCCCAGTTTCATCAACAGACCCATTGTCTATGTATATATAATTTTTTACAAACAATAGCCTCTCTAATTTTTTCATATTTGAGTGAGCTACGGTGACATTACCCTCTTCATTGTAAAATGGTACAATTACATCAAAGGTTTTATCAGAAAATGGACCAGAAAATTTGAATTCAAATTCTTCAAGATGTAGATTTTTATCATCCACATAGTAGCCATTAGGCCCACACCATTCCTTTCCGAATTTAATATCATCATAATAAATATTGTGATCTTCAAGCCACTTTACCGCAATAGGTTTAGTATACTTATGAATTTTATCTAAATCGCAATTATATGTTCTCATATTTCGGCTTGTATATATCACTACTTTATAACCTGCCTCACGTGCTTTTTGAGCAGCAATGGCAATATTTTCTATTTTTTTACGCTCGGAGTAATCTAAATTCAGATTAATTTCTGCGAGAGTTCCATCTAAATCAAGAATTATTGTATCGTTTGGATCTATAATCATTAAATACTCCTTAACTTCCTAAAAAAAATGAAAAACAATAATGAGATTAGTAATGCGGGCAAAACAATCATAATATTATATATTTCCAAGTGAGAAATAATTTCTGCATTGTCTGTTATATTTGATATTTGATAAAAGGCTAGAGCCGTACCACTAAGATGTGTTAATCCTGATGGTAAAAAAGCAGCGAGAAATACAAATAACGCCAACATCAGCATTACCTCAAAGTCGCTGTTTAGGTTAAAAACAAAAAGAAATGTACAAATTTCAAAAAACCATATTAGCAAAGAAAAAAATAAAATAGTTTTAAATTTTTTATTTATCAACCCCTTTACTTCTTCTAGCAATTTACCAAGCTTGTCTAAAATTCTAAGTAGCATTATACTTTTATTTACATTATACTTCTTTGCAACATAGAGCTTAACAGATGAAATATTTTCAGGTAATAAAAAATAAATACCAGAAATCGAAATAACGAAGAATAATCCGAATTGAAGAATATAAACAAATTGATCCAAATTATATGATGAATTTAGCAGAAAAAAAATGAAAATCATAAAAATTATGGAAACATCAATAATCCTTTCAAGAAAGATAACAAGTATTGTTTTCAACCAATTGTTAATAAGTCCATTGTATTTATAAATCCTAAACAATTCTCCAGTTCTAAAGGGCAAAATTAAATTTACGCCGTTAGTAAAAATCTGTACCTTTAGCATATCTCGAAGTTTAATGTTTTCATGATCAATAATAATATAAAGCCTTATCACTCTTAAAAGATGTGAGCTAAAATACATTAGTGTCATAAAAATGAGTATCGACAATGAATGAAACCTGAACTGATTATTTAATTTAGTATAATCAGCAATTACAAATGTATTTACAATTTTAAAAATTAAATAAATTATAACAATTAAATGCATTAAATATAAAAAACTATTATAAAACAATGTTCTCTTCTTTAAGTGCTTCATATTCTTCAGGTGTTCCTAAAATAATAGTCTGGTGCTCTGAGCGAATTTAATTAATCTTGATGGCATATCTATCTTCCAACTTTATTTTAAAAATATCACATATATAAAATTCGTTATCATAATCACTTTTACTGTAATAAATAATATATTCTTCATAATCTCTGAATACTTAAAGGCCAGTTGTGATATATTTCGAAATTACTATTTTTTCTGTGATACTACTAACAATAGCACTATCACCAACTTTACCATAATTAAGCTTATTACTTTCAGTCTCAAAAACATTGATAAAACCACTGTGGTTACTTATTAAATCGTCAAATTAAAGACTTTTTTGTTATATAAATGAGCAAAAGACATTATACATTATCATTCTTTATAATTAATATTTGAATAGCATAACCCACTATCTACAATTTTGGGGAAGAGCAGTCCTTATACCAGTTCAACCATTCACTAAATTCAACATTCCTTATCATTTCTCCTTCAACTTGTCTATGTTTTAAGAAGAAATCTTCAATAACATTTCTTCAATAACATTTCTTCAATAACATTTCTTCAATAACATTTCTTCAATAAAGTATATAATTCTTTTTTTGAAATGAATTTTGGATTATTTATTATTCTTTGTGGATTGAATCCATTCTCAACAATAATTTCAATGGCATCAACAGTAATTCCCAAACTTCCAAAACTCGTTTTCAGTTTAATATCTTTCATAATATTAATAAATTTATTTTTCGCTTCTTTCGCCGATGCAACCTTCATCATTAAAAACAAATCATGCATAATATTTTCTACAAAACCAACTCCACGCGGATCCTGAATACTCTTCACATCAATGAGACTGTTAAATTCTAAAAAATAGGGTAAAGTTAAAGCCACTGCATGACCATGAGGAATATTAAAAAAAGAAGTGATAGGATAAGATACAGCATGAGGGGCCGTTGTTTTAGCAATATTAATTGCCTTACCAGCGAGATTACTAGCTATCAGCATTTTTTCTCTTGATTCATCATCTGGGTCACCAACCACCCTATTTATATTATCTAAAATAATACAAATAGATTGTTTACTATATTCCCTTGATTCCTCAGTTGAATGAACTGACCAATAGGATTCTATTCCCTGGCATAGCGCATCCATAGCTGTGCAGGCTGTAATATATGCTGGCAAACTTTTTGTAAAAACAGAATCCAGGACAACATAATCAGGAAGCATTGTTTTTTGAGCAAATGAATATTTATCTTTTCCCAAATATACCACAGAAAAATGAGTAGACTCACTTCCTGTTCCTGCGGTAGTAGGAATAATAAGTAGAGGGTATTGTCTAGGACATAATTCAATTTCTCCCGTTATGGCATTACTTATATCCTGATTATTTGCAGATAATATTGATATTGCTTTTGCAACATCAATAACACTACCTCCACCAACAGCAATTATAAAATCGCATCCACTATCATTAAATATCGAGACACCTTTTTTAATGTCTTCTACTTTAGGATTTACTTCGAAATCATTAAATTGAATTATTTTATAATCCTTCAATACTTTGCTTAATAATTCCTTTGCCCCGGAAAGGTTATATGATTTTTTTCCGGTTACTAAAAAAATACATCCTGGGGATATATTATTTAATATCTTTTTAATATAACAATGCGAGTTATATCCACTAAATATTTCTTGTATCATTTAATATGCCCCTAAGAATCTCATAAATTCCATCTTATTCTCAATTGGAGAGGATGTCGGTCTTCCCAAGTCAGACCTTGCCCCCTTACTTACTTTAACTTCAAGCAGCAAAGGACCTGCTGTTTCACGAAGTTTAATAACAGCATCTTTTAGACCACTAGCCTCATCAGCTACTAAATAGTTTTTATAATTAAAACCCTTAGCAATATTTTCGAAGTTAACATTCAAGCCAATTGTTGGCTGCCCTCCAACAGAATCATGTGATCCATTATTGAATATTATATGCTTAAAATTTGGGGGTCCTAGCTCTCCAATAATACCCAAAGAACCTGCATGCATAAGAACTGCCCCATCACCATCAAAACAAAACACTTGTTTTGATGGTTTTTCCAATGAAATACCAAGAGCAATTTGACTAGAATGCCCCATTGATCCAACTGTTAAAAAATCATTTTTATGCCCTTGTCCCAGCGCTTCCCTATATTCAAACAATTCTCTTGATATTTTTCCTGTTGTTGACACTACAACATCACTTTCATGAATATTATCTATTATTATCTTAATTGCCTGTTCTCTGCTCATTTGAAATGAATTATTATTAAATAAATTCATTTTAAATGACTCAAAAAGCCCCTTTCTTATTATTAAAGCTAACGGTTTATTATTATCTTTAATATAATTTATTGATTTGATAATAACTTCTTTTGTCTTCACAAAATCATCTGGCAAAATCTCATATGGAATATCCATCGAATTAAATAAATCAAGAGTAACCTTTCCCTGTTTTATATGCTGTGGTTCATCTGATTTTCCTGGTTCACCTCTCCAACCTATCATTAAGAGCATTGGAATCGAATAGACGTCAGGATCAACTAGTGACAACAATGGATTCATTGAGTTGCCAATACCAGAATTCTGCATATACACAACAGGAATTTTTCCAGTAGCAAAGTGATATCCGCTCGCTATGCCAATTGCCCCGCCCTCATTTGCAGCTATTATATGGTTTTTGGGGATACAATGTTCAGTAATACATGCACAAATATCCTGCAATAAAGAATCCGGTACGCCAGTAAAAAAGCTGACTTCATTTTCAATCAATAAATTGAAAAATTTATTTGTATTTATCATATTACTCCTAAATAAAAAAACTTAATTTAAAGTATACGATTATCAACATCTCTGTCTCTGTCACACATACTAATTGAATACTATCTTGTTATTACTGTAATTGTCTGTGAATCTTAAAAATTTTGTTTCGAAATAATTCATAATTACTATACCATTATAAATTTTAAATATATTCAATTATGAAAATAATAAATAGTCTATATTATTTCATAATTGAATATGGCACTCACACTATTCAAAAATGTTTCAAATGAGTAATTAGCATTATAATGCTTCAAACCATCTAGGGACATTTTCTCTAATTTGCTATAGTCCAAATTTGATGCCAAGCTCACAACATTTTCAACAAAAGAATTTAGCATATATACGTATCCAGTTTGACCTGAATTTATTACTGTGGCAAAAGAACCAACGTCTGTTGCAATTGGTATCGTACCTCGGCAAAGTGCATCAAGAACAACTCCGCTTTGAGTCGATTGACCATAAGGTAATAATATAAATAAGCACTCATCAATTAACGAAAAATATTCATCAGCCCCAAGGAATCGATTAATTACTTTAATGTTGTCCATTTTTGAGATATCAGACCTAAATTGCTCAATATCACCATTCCCAGCCAATAAAAAATCAAAAAATGGCAACTCCTTTGCAACATCTAAAAATAAATGAATATTTTTATTTACACTAAAATTACCGATAAACCCGATATGTCTCTTTTCTCTGACAGAGTATTTCGGGCATTCAATCAAATCCCTTTTTCTAAATAAAATTATATTAGATATATCACCCTTATAATTTTTATAGAACTTAAAAAAAGTATTTCTCGCTTCGCTACTAAGAAACAAAAGGTGATCAACTTTTTTTATAAAAAGAGCATGATAACTATTCACAAAGAATGAATAAATATTTTTTTGCAGCAACTTAGGCTCATGCAAAAGATAAAATACTTCAACTTTCTTCCGCAGTATTTTTAGAATAGTTAATGAAACCAATAATTTTGGAACAGGGGCAGTAATCAATACTTTTTCAAAATTGCTATTAACAATTTTCCTGTAAATGTCAAAAGATTCTATAAAATTAAAGATATTAAATAACTTCTCCCACATAAAAACGCCTTCTTTATACTTCCTACCTACAATCATTATTTCTGATTGAGCACCAAGTTTATCAAAGGCGGACTTAAATGCTTCAGCTTCGTCGATATGGGCGTTGGCCTGATTAGTAATAATTAAAATCATAATTCTATAATCTCAGCAATAAATTTTTTATCAGTGGAATACGAACAACAAGCTCAATAGTTTTATAAAAAAACAAATTGAAACTATATATACTTTTCAAATACTTAATACTTTTATCATATTCAATTGAATTTTTCCCTTTTATAAGAGCTAGCACTATAGTTGAATACAAGTAATTATTAATTTTAATAATTACTTTATCCAACCTAGATATAAAAGGCAGGTTCATATATTCTAGTTTTAAATTAGAATTATTTTCAATCCATTTCGAACTAAACTTTATACTATTTGTAACGTTATCACTGTCAGATAAAAAATAAGCTAAAGGCTTATCAATATAGTAATATAAATTATCCCTTATTAAATCAATTTCGAATATCCAATCCAAATGTACAGGATTATTTATAAATTCAATATTTCTATCTTTTACAGTTGAATGTCTATAAATACTATTCGTCGGAGCACCAATAACATTTCGTCTTTTTAAACTTCTTGTTATCATTTTATTTCCATCGTATAATCCTTCAGAATTTCTACGGTGAAAACAAATTGTTTCCCCATTTGAATCAATCATTTTCATCGTAGTCGCAAGCATTGCAATATCTTCATTGTCTTCTAAAAACTTAATCCCATCTTCAAGGAAATTTTTATCAATATAATCATCTGAGAAAATAAATTTCAAGTACTTCCCTTTTGCTTGTTTCATACAATTATTCCAATTTTCAAACATTTGAAAAGTTATGCCTTCTTCTGGTTTGAATATTTTAATAATATTATTTTCAACACTTGCAGGAAACTTTTCATTAATTTTATCTAATGTACCATCGGTTGAACCACTATCACTTATTATTATTTCTATATTGTCATATGTTTGACTAAGTGCTGATTCAATTGATTTAACAACACTATTCCTTCGATTATATGTTGGTATCAATATAGACACAAGTGGCTTTTTTAAATCTTCCATTTTATCACCTTAAACTATATTATTGAAATTTTCAATGGTCTTCGCATACATTACTATCTGACGATTTAGACAATCTGAATGCAATGAAACCATACTGAGAAACAATAAGCCTTAAATTTACTTTATTTGTCTCAACCAAAAGTATTGCGATAACTTTTCATTAAAATACCGCTTAACCTTTGTCTTATTTAAATTCAGTATATTATATTGAATTTCGACATCGGAAAAGTTTACATTATATAAATAATTAACGATATAATCACAATCGCCACAAACACCTCTTGGATCTATCAATTTAGCTATATCATTTCTAAAGGCCATATAGGATATTCGACAAACGGAAATTACCATAAATAAAGTAGTTATCGTTTTCCTTATACAATTCTTCTACTAAAAAAACATGCACTCTTTTCAAACATTCCAATTGCTATAATTTTTACCATTAACCTTCAGAGTATCGCGATCGAATAACTTTAAAATAATTTCATTGCCTACTTCAGCTATTCTATTATTTATTTTTGATAATTACATAGCTATATAATTATTTAAAAATACTTCCTTATTAGTTATTTCTAAATAACTAAAGAATTGTGAACTATTGATCAATTATTGAAAAATGCAAATTTACATTTCACTTTGAGAAAAGTCAGATTTCTAAAAAAAGTAGGATAACTTTAAAAATCCATCTCAATGAATGGATTTTCGTCTATTTAGCAATCTAATACCCTTGAAGCTAAAACTTAAATATTTTTCAGCAAATCCAACTGCCACTGGATTTCCACTTTAAATTTATTTACATCTTAACTTCTTTTTGTAATAGTTCCCAGTAGGTTGTTATACTCTAAACTATTAAATCCACGTGACTGTGTTAACTTTTTTTTGAGACATGATACCTGCCAATATGACTGGAATCCAGCCACCCATATGTGTTATGAACACTCAGACTATTATTATTTTCCTGATAAAACTTCAATAAATCACTGACTTGAGGCATTTCGCCATATTCGATAAAATCACTAAAAACGCTTATATCATCTAAAAAATACACGCTTGTTAATGTAAAAAAATTCCTAGCCATGGATCTCTGCTTATTAGTAAAATTTATTATATTATTGAAACCATCTACTTCGAGAGTTGCCCATTTCTCCTCTACTAAAAAATCTTTTGACACCACGATAGCATCTTTCAATTTATTTAATTCAAGATTTTAAATATATGTATCCCCAAGATTGATCACTATATTATTTGTATTTACCATCTTAAAATTTTTTAATAATGAATCACCAAGGCTTTTAAATTTGTCTGTATAAACATAGTGCAAATTTATTTTTTTCAAATCAATAAATCCACTAAATCTATTGATTTATCTACCTTAAAATCACCCAATCATAAACATTTTCAATACCGCATCAACAAAACCTTGCAGTATAAAAATATTACTGGCTTGCTATTCACTGGCACCAATCCAGTTGGCAAATACCCAAATACTTCGCAAATAGTGACATCTCCTTTTGGCAGCAGCAAGTATAATCCCATTAGTTTTTTGACGCAAAAGATTTCACTTCTTCAGGAGTACCAAGAGGGACAAATGTATCGACTACATCAATCACATACTTTTTCCCCCTCTTTATTAAGTCATTATACATCGGAGCAATATAAAATTCATTCTGAACTGTTTTCTCTTCCTCTATCCATTCTTTTGCTATTTCAAAAAAATCTATCGATTCACTAAAATGATAAAGCCCAGTCAATGCATAATTAGAAATTTTTTCTTTTTCAGTAGTTTTAACAACACCACCTCCTTTATCAATTTTGGCGAAGCTCCATTTATCGTCATTACTTTTATCAATAAATGCTCCTAAAATACCATCCTTTTTTTGCTTATTATCCAGAAGAAGATTTCTAATACTACTTGATTTAAAACAGGTATCAATATTATAAATTAACAGCTCATCAGTATTGCCAATTCTATCTCTAGTGAGATAAACTGTTTCAGCTTGTCCTCTTGTGACTTCATCCAACAGAATAATTTCAATATTACTATGATTAGCTTTATCATTAATTAATTTTGAAACATTAAATACTTCATGATCCTTTAAACAGATAAACACTAATTTATCCGCAAGATCCAAGGGTAGGCTGTTTATTGAATACTCAAACAAAGTTTTTCCTTTAACTTTTACCATATATTTTGGCTCACTAAAACCTTCTTTAATGAACCTGCTTCCCCTTCCGGCCATAGGTATAACGAAAGTCCTCATTCATCACCTCGCACTAACTGCTCATGGCTCATTGGTAAATTGGCTCCATCACCATCAATATCATCCCAATTGGTAAACCTAAAAGCGTTATCATCAATATATATATCAGCCCATGGCTTCCCAAACATTATTTCATCATAAGGGATTTCATATTTTGCCAACCAATCAAGTGTAATTTTGCCAATATCGGCTATAACTTTTGAACTATTCCCACCATGGGTTTTCATTCGCCTTGCAGTATAAATAATGATGTAATGACCATTACTTTTCAAAGTATTAATTTTCTCAATACTGCCACTAATTGGTTCGATATTATCATAATTCTCATTTGAGCCTCTCAAATGACAAATTACACCATCTAGATCTATACATATTCTCATATCCTGATACAATTCTCCTTTATATTATTCAAACAACAGCAAACTTCGAATTGTTCTCAATCATAACGCTATGTTTACATCAAAGAACACTTATAAAACATGCCTCATATTTCAATAAATGCGGTTATACAAAGCATGAAATCATACAATTATAAAATAATTTATTTTATCTGACTACTGATAATATCTACCACAAATCTCCATATTAAATTATTACATGCACATACTGTAGATATCAACTTGCCAAAACCTCTGTAGTCATTAAAATAAATAAAATCGCTTACATAAATATATTTATATATTAAAAATTTTAAAGATCGAGTACTCCCCTGGGTTTCATGAGAAATAGAAAATTTTTGCGTATAATACATACTTTTATTGTTTTTAAACAATTTCTCTGCGATAATGTTTTCCTCGCCATAAAGAAATGTGCTCTCATCAAACATATCTATGGACATAAAAGATTTTATACTCAGCAGCATAAAACAACCATAAATTCTATAAACTTTAAAAATATTCTGTTCGTTAGAATAATACTTAAAAATAGAATTTAAATATTTATCCTTTATTCTCAATAAAGGAGGAAACAAAAAAGTCACCCATGAAGGCCTTGAGAAATAGGGTGCAATATTATCGACTTTTACGCCCATTAATGTAAAATCGTTAATTTTATCAGCTTCATCTATCATCTTTTTAAATATAGAATTATCTTTTATTACGATATCTGGATTTACAATGTATGCGTACTCAGCCCCTAGCTCTAATGCCTTTTTTATGCCAATATTATTTCCTTTAGCATAGCCCGAATTCTCATTGTTTTTAATATAATGTATATTATCATTATTCTTGATTAATTCATATAACTTCTCTTCACCTTCTCTATTTAAAGAGAAGTTATCCACAATAATTACAGAAAAAATTGCAGATAAATCGAGAAAATTATCAATCAATAATCTATTGACATCCTCAAAACTATTATAATTCAATATTACAATTGATGCCTTCAATATTGCGTCTCCATTCATTAAACTCTAATTCCTTCAAATTGATGACAAAAAATATCGTAACCAAAAACAGATATTTAATATTCCAAAAACCAACTCCAGTAAATTGATTAATCATTATTCCAATTAATAAATAACTGCTTAACGTATTATTTTTAATCCCTTTAAATATCTTAACGAGAGGATAAATCAATAACAATGCCCCGAGACCATATTTAAAATAATTTTGTATGAAAAAATTATGCGTATGTGATCCGGTACCAAAGACGGACAAATTATCCTGAATTAACCAGTCGCTATTACCAAGACCAAAAGGATTAGTCAAAAAAACACGATAAGAATTTAAATACATGCCTACTCTTCCATCAATATTTTTAGAATTTGATGTATCAACAATCAGACTTTCACTTAACCTTTGAAATGTACTTAAATTTGTAGTTTTGCTCAAAAAGTTAATTACATGTGGACCGACAGTAAAGAAAAGAGGAATTGATATAAATGTTAATAACCCTATTAGCATTTTATTTCTTCTGCTAGAATTCCTATAAACATACAATAGCATAACAAAAAATAAAACAACAAGGGCCCTTCTGCTACCGGTCATGAATATTACTAGTAGAGAGATAGTCATTACAAACAAACAAATTAAAAAAATATGATTATTACGTTTCCTAAACATATAGGCAACCACAAAAACATATGTGAAAAATTCTGCCGTTATATTCACACCCATGCCCAGGGTATTCACTCTACCTTTCAAAGCCGTAGAATAATTGAACGCAAAGTGCATTATTATAGAAATTAAAGCTAAAAAAACTGCTGCACTTAAAACAGTAACAAACCAGAAATAAATATCATCATAGAATTTTAATATGTTTGAGGCAATATAATACACCAACAACAAACGAAGAGAATATACAACTGAATCAAAATATACAAAAACATTAAAGCCATTAATTCCCAGCAATAAAAAACCAATAATTGAGCTAGAAATAAATAATACTAGACCTAGATAAAGTTTTTTACCAAAAAAATTATTATTTACTGCGACAGACAATGCTAACAACAACAATAAAACATCTACTATATTAATATCAGCAATCCATAGTTTATATGTAATAGATACAGGTGAAGGAATCTCAAGGAGAGCAAAGTCAGTAAACACAATCCCAGGAGACATCAACAACAAAAAAGTTATTAAAAAGAAAAAATTTCTATTTAGTACATTCAATGATAGCATTAAATACTCTTTTCGAATTATTACCATCTTGGTATTTATGAAATGTTTTTTTCACGACTTCTCTCTCCTTGCTAAATAGCCTTGGATTATCATCAAACTTTTCAATCCACTCCAAAACTTCATTCCAATTTCTACATTTTGGTCCTGGTGTAACTTTATCATAGTCATAATAAAGTTCTCTGTCTTTAGTAAGATATTTTTTTAAATCAAATGGTGCAAAAATTACAGGTTTATCCAACAGTAAATAATCGATATAAATGCCAGAATAATCACTAACTATCATTTTATATTTTTTCAATTTGTCGTTTATTTCCATCAAACTCTCCATCAAATTTATGCGTTCATATTTAAAAATTTTCTTTTTAACAATTGGAGCGATTTGATTTACTGGATGCATTTTTATATCGAAATAAAGGTCTCTTGATTTCAACAGTAGATTAAATTTTTCTACATCAAATCCAAAGTTGCTAAATAAATCTATATCTTCATCCATACCATCTCGTAATGTTGGCGCATATAAAATTCTATTTTCACTCATTGACTCAATTTCACTAAGAATATCATTTCTCGGATAGCCAGACACTACCACATCAGCATCATTAGCCCTAAATGCACTCACCATATTTCGTTTATCTTGATCAGAGCTTGAAATAATAAGAGAAAACTGATCTTTCTCGAAAGGAAAAATTCTATTTTTAATTTCTTTCAGTAGACTTTTTCTACCATAACCGTATTTATCATCATATCCAATTTTTTTAATAGGTATACCATGCCATAACTGAACGGTTACTTTTCTGCTATTATTTGCGAATCCTATTGTATCCGTTTGAACAGAATGGGTTACAACTATAACCTTTGAAATAAGAGAAAAATATAATCCTTTAACAGAATACTTATAAACAACTTCCATTCTATCCTTATTTTCCTCAAAATAACTTTTATCTGATGTAATCCATTTTGCATCAATTTCGGCATGATTTTTAATAATATATTCAAATAAAAATTTACTGTTATCAAAATATTTACGACCAAACCACGCACCAAACAGCCACAAATTACTTCTCATTGGATATATCTTTGAAATGAGATATAAAGGATAACTTATCAATAGTTTAAATATTCTTCCCAATGACATAATATATCAATTCCATCTTTTAAATAATTTTTCATGATAATAATAATTTATAGATCTCTCCGAATCTTACTCCAGATTTACTAATTTTTATCGAAAATGCTGAACACCACATTGAAACAGCAACTTGCCATTCACTTTAATAAATTCCATAAGTTTCCTATTACATTATTTAGTTCCAGGAATTAGTTCCAGTATCTCTTTAATTGGAAGTAATGACCTCTCGGCTTCAAAACTTCTGTCATTATCCAGTATTGATTTCGCAACTCCTACCATACCTGGATATGCTGCTCTAAGCATATGATTAGCATAAATGACTACATTCACTCCTGCTTTTCCCAGTAATTCTGTAGTTATTTGATTAAAGCTTGTCGGCACAACAACAATTGGGATATTTTCATCGAAACATCTTAAGATTTTACAAAACTCAAGAACTTCATCAGGATCTTTTCGTCTTGAATGTATCATAATACCATCGGCTCCAGCTTTTATATAAGCTTTTGCTCTTGTCACAGCATCTTCCATACCTTTTTCAAGAATTAAGCTCTCTATTCTTGCTATCACCATAAAATCATCAGTAACCTGAGCCTTTTTGCCAACCTGAATTTTTTGACAAAAATTTTCTATAGTATCTTGAGTTTGAACTACTTCATTACCAAATAAAGAATTTTTTTTCAATCCTGTTTTATCTTCAATGATTACTGCACTAATACCAGTCCTTTCGAGAGTTCTAACCGTGAAGGTAAAATGTTCGGGAATCCCACCAGTATCTGCATCATAAATCATAGGCTTTGTGGTAACTTCGAATATCTCATTTATAGTATTTATTCTTGTACTAACATCAACTGCTTCAATATCAGGCTTACCTTTTGAAGTAGAATCAGTCAACGAACTACTCCACATTCCGTCATACTCCATCCCACTGTCACCTTTTATATTTTCTACTATAAGACCACTCAAAGCATTATGAGATTCCATAATCTTGACAACTGGCTTTGAATCAATTAATCTTCTAAGCCTTGCTCTTCTAATATCAGGAGTAACTCCTATCTCTTTTAGTGATTTATTAAGGTGAGTGGAAGATATCCCTTGGGTATATTCAACTTCAATTAATTCCCCTCCCCACTTTGCCAGGGTCTCAATTACTTGTTGCCTTGTTTGGGCCTGTACTCCTTCTTTCCAATCATCTCCATGAACAACAATGTCCGGCTTCAATCTCTCTAGATTCGACTTGTAAGATAGTGTCTCTTGAGCAACAACCTCTACAACACCTTTGATATTTTCAATAACAGCTTTTCTTTGTTCATATGTCATATATGGAAGTCTTTTATAGCTTGCAATCGCTTTATCAGTTAGAAGACCAACAGTTAGATTTCCATATTTGGAAGCTTCTTTCAGTATATTAATATGTCCAGGGTGAACAAGATCTGCACTCATCCCCACATATACTTTTTTACTCATTTGACAGACTCCTTCCTAAAAATTAAATTCGCTTTTTTAGAATAATAAATTCTGGAAAAAAAGACAGTTGCTTCTGTTAAAACTACCATTACTGCTATATTATAAATACTAATTAAGCCTAAAACTGCTAAAATCGTAAGTCCAAATAAATGAAATATTGAGCTTAAAATTACCGTCACGTTGGCATACTTTGGAAAGCCAAATGCAGCTAAAAATGGATACCCTAAAAGTATTGCCGGTATATGCAGTAGGGATGAAAATAAAAATATCATAAAGACTTTATTACTTTCTACATGCTTTAACTTAAACAGCAAATAAAAAATATCATTTGAAAAATTAAAAAGCAAAATAAAAGCTAATAAATGCATCCCAACAAGTATATAAAATAATCGTTTAAAAAGTACGATATTTTTTGTTTTAGAAAAATAAGGATATACAGTTTGTATAACAGGATGATACAAGCCTTGCAAAGCTTGATATAATTTCTCTGCTATTGAATAATACCCCACCATCGTATTATTAGTAAAAAGTCCCAAGACAAAGGCATTACTTGATGTATAAATAGATACTGACACTCTCGATAAAAAAAACTGAGAGCTATCCAAAAAATGTTTTTTCAGAGTATCAAAATCATAAATTTTAAAAACTTGCTTAAATTTATTGTGTATAATCCAAATAGAAATGATGGCTCCTGTTAGCACACCTGTTCCATTTAGCAGAGGCACATATTTATAATCGCTCTCATTTTGAATAACTACAAATATCAAAGCAGTGAATATCACTTTCGATGTAATATTAATAACAGTGATATACTTCATTTGTTCCATTCCCTGAAAATACCACACTGGAAAAAATGCCTGACCAATTACCCACAGAAAGGTTAAATAATAAAGTTCCCATTCACTTGAAAACTTTTCAAAGGAAAAAACAACTAAATTTAAAATTACAAATGAAACACCTATCAATATACTTTTAATAATCATTACAGAATTAAAAATTTCAGTAACTTTCTCTTCATTATCCCTATGAATAGATATCTCTCTTGTTGCCGAAAGATTAAAACCATAATCCACTAATATATTAAAATACACAATAAAAGCCTGAGCAAATGTCACAAGCCCAAAATTTTTTACTCCAAGTACTCTCACCAAATACGGCAATGTCAAAAGTGGCAGTATATATGTAAATGCTTGAAGCACTGATAATGAAAAAAAGTTTGAGAGCAACCTTTTTTTATCTTCTGTATTCGTTATATTTCTAATTTTCCAGATCATTCTTCATTTTTTATTTTGGGCACTGCTTGAACGGCAAACGCAGTGGTATCTTTTTTTTCAAACAGTTTAATTCTTAAATTCAAATTTGATACTTATCTTTATACAAACATTGCATATCTTCTATCTACAGGTTAAACAATTCACCACATAGGTCCTTTAATATTTTCTTCCATCTCATTCACTATCATAGGTAACTGTTCTGGCAATGTGATCAATATTATTTATTCTGTGCTATCCGTTGACTAAGATTCCTGAATGAAACTTTATCTGTTTCTTTATAGCTAAAATCACTGCTGTCCCATAGATTTTAAAATCCAAAAGTCATCTGCAAGTTTGTACTCATATTTTTCCTGGTTTCGGGAAGAGCTTTCTCCCTTAGCAAGTCAAATAAGTCGTAGCTATGCAGAATATTATCCCTTAATATCCTGAACGTTTTTAGCAAAGTAAATGATCTTTTTGATTTAAATCGTATATATTCAGTCAGCAGATATGCAATCATTGCAGTCCAGATTTGTATTTTTACAGCATTCTCAGAAGTGCCTATAAAAGTCTTAATCTTCAAATTTTGTTTTATCCATTTAAAGAATAGTTCAATGTCCCAGCGAGATTTGTAAATATCCGCAATCGTCTTTGCCGACAGGTTGAAATTGTTTGTCATAAACTCGTAGGTTCTATTAGTTTCTATATCCCTATATCTAACGATTCTCAAATATTCTGGGTATTCTATCTTCTTGTAACTGCTAAATTTTACTTTCCAGTCTGCTCGAATATTTTTATGGGTTTTTTCCATTCTCTCTATTATTCGGTATTGAGTGTTGGATTTTGTTCTGGTAACAAAAAAAGCCCTGTTTTTATTGATCTTTTGAAGAAAATTGAAATCTATGTACCCTTTATCCATTACAATAATAGCATTTTTAACAATTGGCATCTGGCGGGCAGCCTGAATGTCATGCTCCCCTGCTACGGTGCTTATCATAAATTCTGGAAGCTGCTCTCTGGGGTTCAACATGACATGTAACTTGATACCGCCTTTGGTTGTCCTAAATTTTGCCCAGTCGAATAAAGACAAACAAAGACCTATTGTCGTTGAGTCAAGTACTCGAACCGGTAGTTTAAATTTAAACCGTTTGTCAGCCAACAATCCTCTTTCATTTTGAAGTCTGCCGAGAAGCATATAAAATGTTTTCTCGAATATTTCCTGTGGCCTTTTCCCAAGCGCATACGACAAATTGTTTCTTGAAATCGACTGTAATCCCAGGTGATACCAGAGATTCTTTTTACTTGATAATGAATCAATAATATCGCGAATACTTTCCTTGGCTGACATGTGAGTAAAAATCATAATGCTCATCAGGTTTTTCGTGCTAAATTTTCTGATGCCTTTATCTCCATTGTGTGCTAAAACGACTTTTTCAAAATCATATCCAGAAATAAATGATTGCATTTGTGACAGTATTGTTTTAGTTGTAAACATGCTATTAGTCTCCTTAACTGCTGATTTGTTGAGTGTTTGTCGACATCAACTATAAATATCGGCAGGGAGATTAATAGCATTTTTTATCTATCCCTATATTTTATGGGACAGTAGTGAGCTAAAATATATAATCATCCCGGTAATAATTCACCCAAAATACATCTACCTAATTCACTTATACTCCTGAATCTAAAAGTTACATCCATCTAATAAATGAATAATTGTTTCCCATCCAAATTAAAAATGCTTACATATAGACATATCGGCTCAGCATCAATATTTTTTCCAACGCATGGCAGTTATTATTTACTCAAAGATGTGGGAGTAGATGGCAAGGAACAAAATACTATCTTCGCTTTTTTATCTCCTCAGAAAAATAATTTAAAAACAATGCAAGGAAAATCCCTATAAACATTGTCCCTAAAAAAGTTGCCGCTAATTTTATCTTTATTTTTTTCCCATCAGGACTTTCTGGAATCCCTAATTTCCCAAGCACTTTTGAAGGGAAATTATACGTTGAGAGCCTGTATACAGGATGAATTAAATTTTCATTTTCAGATAAAATAATATTTTTCTGCAATTGTTTCCGACCCTCTGAGAAAATTTTTTCATGATAAGCCAATAAACTGCTGCAGATACCGGAAATCATTTCATAACTTTTTCTACTGTTTTTAGTTGTTGCGGAAAGTATAGTAATTCCATTCTTACGAGAAAGAATTATTTTTTGATTATCAATAAGGGTAGCTGTAAACTGACCCTTTGAAGGAATTATTCCATATAACTTATTTATAGCCTGCTTTTTTTCTTCACTATTCTCTTCGTTAAATTCCTTTTTTAAAAGATACTTTTTCCCTAGATAATCAAGCATATATTCCGCAACTTCATCAGCTTCCTCAATGTCCTTCCCGGCCAGCTTCCCAATCTTAATATGTGCCTTCGCAGTATACAAATCCGGCTTTGTACTTTCTCTTACAAAAACAACCGAAACCGAAACAACAATCAAAACGATAATCAACCACTTCCATTTCCAAATTTTCTTCATCAAATCGAACAAATCTATCTCATCTTCGTAACCCTTCCATTCATTATTAGCACTATTTCCAGACATAGAATTACCTCGTTACCACAAATTATTTCCGTATAAACTATATACTTTATTAAAAAGCGCTATGATCGCAGTACAAACAAACTAGCGATAAACATCTACAAAACTCCCACTCATGTCAACCAAAACTCTTAAAAAATCCCCCCTAAGCACTTCGACAATACTCTCTGAAGTCAACACATGATTTTCTAACTACAATCTTTCATCACACTTAATGAAAACCACCCCGTCGAAGTACTACTACTCACCACATTTCCCCATCAGGCAAATTTTTTTCTTGCCATTTCAGCCATAAATTCTTTTCTTCACTTATGTAGCATCCAATATAATCTTGCAAGGAAAAAACCATGCTGAAACGAACACCAGTCCTCTCAATCTTATTTACTGCAATTCTTACAATTCTAATAATATTAATTTTCGAAGAGCCATCACGTCCTTTTACTTCCGGACAGGCAATCCTGATTTTTATCATAGCCTTCTTTCCATCTGTCGGTTTTGCACTCTTTCTCGACCCCAATTCAGCGGCAAAGAAGCGATTATACCTGAAAATTGACTTCTACCACCAGGACAAGACTGCCGAAGAACTGGTTGCTGAAATGATTGAAAAGGAAGAAAAAGGCGAGTAGTATTTATGTAGTACCGGTACCGGCTTGGCCGTTACCGGTACTACATAAATATAGAATGATTATTGTATTTTTTTTAATTCATCAATAAACTGAACAAACCTGCCAATATCTTCACTTAGAATTTCCTTTAACTTCAATGTGCTCGCAGCTATAATTTTAAATTTATCTTCGTTTATGTCACTATCATAGGCATGCCTGAAGTAATGCCTGAAGGCAAGAAGTTCATTGAGATTGTCATGTGCCGTATCAGATAAAAGTTTTGGCCTGATATCCTCTATGTCAAGCCTCATTCTGTCCAGAAGGGCCCGGTGCCATAACCTTTCATCTATATTGTTTTCGAATGTAACAGCAATATTGCGGAATATCCTTTCAACACCTGTATAAACCTGATTAACGGTAAATGCGCATTCCACAAGGAGGGAATATTCCTTCTTCCTGTTATATTCATTCCACACTTCTTCGAACCTCTCCAGCAAACGGTCGATTCTTGATTTATCATCTGCAATCTCACTCTTGAGGAGGGACAACTTTTCTTTCATAAATTACTTTTCCCCTTTTCTTGACTGCTTCCCTAAAGGGCAGCTCATCCAACAATCGCACGTCAACCGGCATAGATAAAACACCTGAAAGCTCAGAATAAAGACGCAGAATGTTTTTAAAACCCGGGTCCCCCTCAATGGCTATATCAACATCCGATTTATGATGAATTGCCCCCGTTACCATTGAGCCATATAGATACACCCTCTCGATTGCATATTTACTGAAAAGGCCGGCAGCTCCGTCAAGACGGGCGAAAACTTCCCTTCTCTTCTCATCCCTGCTCTTTTTTGCCCTTTCTTCCTTTTCAAGAAGAAATTCTTTTACTTTCTGGAGGTCCATGTCATTCCGGTGTTTATTTTTTAATAATTTTAATACCGCTGATTTTCACATTCACACTATAATGTTGAGATAAATCACAGGAAAGTCAAGAACACTTTAGAAGAAAAAGAAGTAAATCAGACTTCATTCTGACCATTTCATGCCCTAACCGGAAAAAGTCCCGACTTTTTCCGGTTATAAACAGGTAGTGATTGATCTTTTTTTATTAATAAAATCCCAAATATTGCAGTCAATATATCTGTTTATAATCAAATTATAAATAATTTTAGCATCTTTTCAAATAGTCAAGAACCTATTTGAGGCTTTGAGCCATACATACTATCTCATGGCTCAGAGCCTTATCGGGTTCTGGTTGTTTGCATGATTCCATACAACCAGAGAATGCCCTTAAAAATTAGAGTTATCCAATATTTGTCTCCTAAATCAACATATTGACTTGATTTCCAGCCCAATATATTCAAAATGACTCTTAATATTACCAACCGGAGAAAAACCAATCAAAGCAATACTCTTTGACATAGACGGCACCATCCTCAACTGCCACAGCGCAGGCAAAGCCTCTCTCCTGGAGGCAACCCGTGAAATTTTCGGCACCACGGGAGAGATGGAAGACCTGAATTTCCAGGGGAAAACCGATCCCCTGATACTCTACGAATCCCTGAAAGTTTTAGGCCTCGATGAGAATGAAATAGACAGCCGCATCCCGGAACTGAAAGAACACTACTTTTTGCTGCTTGAAAAAAATCTAAAAAAATTTCCCGTTAAACTGATGCCGGGAATCGTTGAGCTACTGGATGCCCTTTCCCCACGGGAGGACATCCTCACGGGCCTTCTGACGGGGAATTTCTCCACCAGTGCTTATATGAAAATCGGTGTCCATGGCCTGAATGATTATTTCCCCTTCGGGATATTCGGCGATGACACTGCCATCAGAAATGAAATGCCCGCCATAGGCAAACAAAAGATAAAAAATGTCTATAATCGTAATGTAGACTTCTCAGACATGTTTATAATCGGAGACACGGAACATGATATCGCCTGCGCGCAGTACGCCGGGGCAGTCTCAGTTGCAGTGGGAACCGGCTGGACTGACAGGGATTTTCTTAAATCTAAAAATCCTGACTATTATTTCGATGACCTGGCCGACACTGAGAAACTGATGAATATCTTTTCATAGAAAATTAAAACTTCCCCCTACCCCCAACTCTTCTTGACAAATCTCGATAATTGTATTACATTGTATACATGATCTTTTATGAAAAGTCCGTAGAAAAATCGTACCAAAAAGGTGATATTCCAAAAAAGCAATTTGAACTCTTTCATCATGCTTTTCAATCACTTGACTTGACAAAGGATTTAAACTTATTTGATATTAAAAAACTTAAAGGGCAGTATAAAAGAGATTATTACAGATTGCGCAAAGGTAAATACCGGGCAATATTTTATATCGAAGATGAAAATTTTTATATTGTAACCATCGGAAAAAGGGATGAGGTATACGACTCATGGGAGTAACATCAATAAGATTAAACACAAAAGAAGAAAAACTTTTAAATTTCTTAAAAGAATACTATCAATGTGATACTTCAGCATTGCTGAAAAAATCTTTAATTGAACTTTATGAAGATATTAAAGATAAAGAAGCCATTGAAGAATTCGAAAAAAAAGAAACCCTAGGTAACGCTAAATTTAGTTCTTTTGAAGAAATTATTTCTTAGTAATTGAATTTTTCAAGAGAAAGAGTAATTAAGTTGCTACCTTAGACTTCCGCTCCTGAAAATATTTCCCACATCTCCGAATATTTTCGAATCCCCTCATTAGTTTCTTTACTCGTAATGTGTCCACATCCTGATAACCTTAACTATTTTATCATCTTCCAAAACCTGATACACAAGTCTATGTTGGATATTTATCCTCCGGGAATAAGCCCCGGAGAGATCTCCCACAAGTTTTTCAAACGGGGGTGGAGATTTGAAAGGATCATCAGAAAGAACTTCCAATAATATTTTTGCCTTTTCCTTTAGTCCTGATTTGCTTAATTTTTTTGCGTCCTTCTGCGCCTGTTTTGTGTAAACAAGTTTATAATTCACCAATCAAGTTCCTCAGAACATTCCGGTACCGGTGTTTCCAGACCTTCCCTGATAGATTCTCTCATCTCAGGAATCGAAACAAGAAAAAGGGTTTCCTGAATGGCCCTCCAGTCATCTTCAGAAATTAACACAGCACTGGTCCTTTTACCAGTAATATGCACTGGTTCGTGGGAAGAGTTTGTTTCATCAATCAAACGATATAGATTTTCCCGTGCTTTTGTAGCGTTTATTGTTTTCATATTGGCCTCGCACAAACAATATAACGTACGCATTAACGAACGTCAATGTTTAAATAAAAAAGATATTCAGCTGGATTAAACAGAACCTGACAATCCTGGGAACTTCTAAATACCGGTGAGATACACATCGATACCTACAATCCTCTTAGAAACGTAACCACAGATATATTCACAATCATACCCCGGGTTCAATAATATTTATATACCCTTTCTTAGCATATTTCAGTATTTGTTTATCAAAGGTAAGCAGGGTACCATTGAGAACCCTTGCTGTTGCTGCAATAATCCGATCAGCGGGATCACCATGAAATTCCCCCGGCAGCATGGTGCTTTCACAGGCAACTTCAGGAGAGAGTGGGTAAATACTCATTCCGGGAGCAGAAGAGGCATTGTTAATCCAGTCCAGCGTATTTTCTGATAAGACAATACGCTCCTTTGCCACAAGCATTGCCACTTCCCAGGTGCTGATTGCCGAAATAACAAGACCATGACTCTTGACTGCTTTATTGATATAAGGCAAATAACCTGCATTTTTTATCTTCTCATCACCATTTATAAGCCAGACCCAGACATGAGTATCAAGTATCAACATTATCAATCCTGCCTGTCTGCGTCCCAAACTTCACCAATTGGCTCTATAATATCTCCATCAATAGAAACAGAATCTTTCATATACCCATATAATGACTTACTCTGTTTTTTACTGTAAGGGATCAATTTGGCCACAGGCTTCCCATATTTGGTAATTATTACTTCTTCATGATAGGCATTTACCTGGTCCATAATCTTAAGGCATTTCGTTTTGAATTCTGCAGCTGATATTTTCACGGGCACACCTCAACATAGTCATATAATAATGGTCATATTATCAAAAATATCAGATGAAGTCAAATTTAATTCAACAAAATTACCTTCCGGTGACAACCATCCCCCTTATCCCCTTAACGGAGACCCCTCTCCCCGGAACAAACATATAAAAAACAAGTAATTCACTTTTGGGAGAGGGGCAGGGGTGAGGGCTTAATAAATTAGGAATCCCGAAAAGAGTCCTTAAGCCCCCCCCCCGGGGGGTTTGGAGGGCCAGGGGGATACCGCTTTTTCAAAAAAAACCTTGATTTAAAAGGCCCTCAGCGGGATATGTCGGATGTTGACATTTTTTAAAGAAATCACTAGCTTTAATTAAGATAAATAAAATTTTTTAAACTGATGATTTAAAACAATTATTCCCGGAGGACATCATGCAGGCAGGACATTACGCCGTAGCATTAACAATAGCTTCCTTTGCGCCGGAACTCACCGGCGGACAGGTTGACGCCTTTTCAATGGAGGCAATGGCGGTTACACTTATCGCAACACAGCTTCCTAATCTTGACGCCATTCCCATTATGCTGGGATGGGCCCCCAAAGCATTTCACTGCACATGGTCGCATTCATTCTTTTTTGTAGCACTCATGGGGCTGCTCCTCCTCCCCTTCAGCGCCGCATGGGCGAGCCTGACGGTGGTGAGCCTGGTGTTTCACTTCCTCTCCGACCTTCCCAGCAGTGTAGGACTCCCCTTATTTCTTCCCTTCACGCCAAAACGCTACACATTCAGTCTCTGGGCCGATACCGGAGCTTACGGCTGGGTCAGCTTCAAGGGCACCTATGAGCAGGCGTGGACCTGGGTTCTTGAGGGGGGCTCGTACCTGATTCTTCTGATTCGGGCATACCAGGAAGCCGTCTGGCCCTTTGTATAATTTGAATTTCCCCGCAGGTGACATTGACCAGTGTCACCTGCCGATATATCCAATTCTGGAGTTAACCAATGCCATCTAAAAATCATTACGATTATATTGTTATAGGAAGCGGTTTCGGCGGTGCACTCTCCGCGCTGAACCTGTCACAAAAGGGCCATTCCGTGCTTGTCATCGAACGTGGAGTCTGGCCTAAACGCGATGACTCCTGCTGGGATGAAGAAGCCCTTCACCTGAAGGACCACCTCTACCGTAGTAAGGTCCCCTTCTATGTTGATCAGAAAAAAGGAAGTTTAAAGGAAGAGTGGGCAGACGATACCGTAGGCGGCATGTCAACCCTCTACGGCGGTGTTTCCTTCAGAATGCGCGAAGAGGATTTTCTCGGCGCCCCCAAGGCAGACTCAAAAGATCGGGACATCTCCTGCGCCTGGCCCTATGGCTACAAGAAACTGGAGCCCTACTATGACAGGGCGGAAGAAATCCTAGGCATCGCCGGCATCCGCGGAAAGGATATCACCGAACCGCCGAAAAAAGACGATTACCTCCATGAACCGAGCCGGGTTTTATCGAAGCCATCAAAAAAAATCTGGCATGCATCGGAAAAACTCGGCCTGCATCCGTTTTTCCTTCCCATGGCAATTAATTTCAGCGGCAAATACGGAAAGGAAAAATGTATCCTCTGTTCCACCTGTGACCACTACCTCTGCAAGATAGAGGCAAAAAATGACCTCGCCGTTGTAGTCATGCCAGAGGCAGAAAATTCAGGAACAGAAATCCTCACCGACACCCGTGTAACTGAGATTACTACAGATAACAAAAAGGCAACGGGTGTACTTACTGTTAATCAGTCAACGGGTGAAAAAAATCACTTAACCGCAGACCGGATAATTGTTGCAGCGGGAGCCCTCTCTTCCCCTCACCTTCTTCTTTCTTCAGGGATAGATAAAGTGACGGGAAATAAAAACATTGGCCGTCACCTGATGCGTCACAGCAATGGAGTTGTTGCGGGAATTTTTCCAACTCGTTCGAATCCAGAGAAGACACTGCAGAAACAGATCGGCATCCCTGATTTCTACCACGGCGATTCCGAGTCAGAAGAAAATCCCGCAGGTACCTGGGGCATGATCCAGGATGTTTCCAGTATCGGCAAGGGAGTCATCAAGGCGAATTCCCCCTTCGGGCTTAAAAATATTGCCGCCTTTGTTTCTGATTTTCTCATCAATCTGCTGGTCATCGCCGAAGACATGCCGCGTTTCGAGAACCGTGTCTATGCCGACGAAACAGAAAAGGACCAGTTCGGAATGCCCCTGATGAAAATTCATCACCGGTATACGAAACGTGATATCGAGGTCCGGGATTCCCTGTATAAAAAGGCAAAAAAAATACTTCGCAAGGCTGGAGCCCTGATGTTCTACACCATGCCCATTGAAACATTCTCCCACGCACTGGGAACCTGCCGTATGGGCAGTGATGCGGAAACCTCTGTAGTCGATGAAAACTGCAAAGTTCATGGAATGGATAATCTTTATGTAATCGACGGCAGTTCAATGCCGGCGGGAGGGTCAGTGAATCCGAGTCTTACCATTGCGGCCCTGGCGCTTAAGGCGACTGATGAAATGTAAAGCATCTTTAAGCCCCCCTCCGGGGGGTGGGGGGCCTTTACTGGAGTCAGAAAAGAATTACTCTCACTACCGGGGGGTTTGGGGGGGTCTTAACTTCCTCACAATAAACACCGCTTCATCAACCTTCAGCACGATACAGGCAACACCGTAGACCGCCCCGCCGGCTGATATTATACCGCAGAGAACCAGAATACGCAGTGCAAGTGTTACCTCTAGCCAGTTGATCTGCATTGAAATAAAAAGCACCGTCCCCAGCATAAGTCCGGATGCAAAAAGATATTTCATCAGGGGCTTCAAAATCCTGCGGAACCCTATCGTACCGACTCGCCTTCTCAATACAACAACCAGTATCAGCATCTGCACCGTGGAGGAAATTGTAAGGGCCAGGGTCAGCCCCGCGTGCTGGAGTGATGTATGCATCAGGTAATAGCCAAGCCCGGCGTTTAACATCAGCGCAACCAGTGCCGCCTTTACCGGGGTCTTCGTATCCTGCAGCGAATAAAAAGTGGGAGTTGTCAGTCGCATCACTGAAACCGATGCAATACCTGCCGCAGCATAAAAAAGCGCCCTGTTGGTCATTACGGCATCATCGGGAGTAAAACTTCCATGCATGAAAATTACCGATATAATGGGGAGTCCCACCGCCATCAGAGCCACTGCCGCGGGAATCGCCAGGAAAAGGGCGCTCCTGAGCGAGGTGACGTAGAGCTCCTTGAGACGATCATAGTCCTTTACAGCGCTCATCTGTGACATCTCCGGGAGTATTACATTCCCTATTGATACAATAAATACTCCCTGGACAAGTTCTGTCAATCGGTCAGTGTAGTAGAGGTATGAAATACTTCCTTCCTTCAAAAAAGACGCAAGTACTGTATTTATAAGAATATTTATCTGGTAAACCATCATGCCGAAAAGTGCCGGCCCCAGCATACGGAATATTTTTTTTATCCCGGGGTGTTTCATGTCGAGGCTGATTTTCATTTTGAATCCGGTTTTCACCAGGTACGGAATCTGCAGCAGAACCTGGAGCACTCCCCCGACGAGTACCCCAACAGCGACTCCATGGAGGGGTTCTGCAAAAAGACGGGAAAACAGGAGGATACCCGCAATCATTCCAAGATTAAGCAGTACCGGTGCAAATGCCGGGGCGAAAAAATATTTATGTGAATTCAAGACTCCCATAGAGAAGGCAACGAGACTGACCATCATCAGGTAGGGAAACATCATCCGGTTCAAATCGACGGCAAGACCTAGAATCCCCTGGTCCGTGAAGCCCAGGGCAAAAAGCCGTACAATTTCCGGGGAAAAGACCTCTCCAAGGGATACAAGGGCCACCAGGAGGATCAGAAGCAGTGTGAGGGTCTTCTGTGCCACCTCAAGGGCTTCCTTTTCCCCCTCTTTGACCAGGTATTCAGTATATACAGGTATAAATGATATGGTGAGGGCCCCCTCGGCAACAAAACGCCTGAACAGATTCGGTATTCTGAAGGCAACGAAAAAGGCATCAGTCCTGCCGCTGGCGCCGAAAACCGCCGCCATGAGCATATCACGCAAAAATCCCATAATTCTGCTGATAAATGTAGAACCGGCGACAATGCCGGTGGATCGTAGTATTGAACTCATATAACAACCTGTGGTTAAAATATCTTGACAAATGTCATTCACCGGTCAATAAATCAAGAACAATACCACAGGCGCAGCATCGATATTACGCCTGGTCACCAGCAGGATATATTACCGGACATGAAAAAGAGCATATTTTTAAATTTTTGCATAATATTTTTAGTATCAGCAGCGGCTTCAGGGCCCCTTTTTGCGAATTATCACGAAAAGGGGAAGTCATACTATGTCTATAGAAAATACGACAAGGCGAAGGAGATGTTTCTCAAGGTAATCGAGAAACACGAGAAAGGCGACTCATATTATTTCCTGGGAGAAATTGAAAAAATCCAGAAAAATTACAAGCAGGCAGAGATCTATTTCACCAAATCTGCGGAACTGAACAATACTACCCGTAAATACCGAAAAAACTCCTTCTGGAACCTGATCGTCCTCGCGGAACAGCGGGGAGACCTTGACGAGGTTGTCAGGGTATGTAAAAAAATGTGGTCTACCATTCGGGATACCAGCGCCAGGCAAAAGGTTGAAAAGCTGATAAACAAATTTCTCTGGTCGGAAAATGTCGAAGCCATTGCCGCCTTCAAAAAGGGAGTGGCCCTGAAAAAAAGAGGAAAATACGACGAAGCCATGAAAAATTTTCAGGAGGCTGTGAGTATCGATTATTCTTTTCTTGCGCCAAAATTTGAAATGAGTCTCATTTATTATAGAAAGGAAGACTACAGTTCCGCAGCAGGTTACCTCCGTGAAGTTGTAAACCGCATCAGTTTCTACGCGGAAGCTCACCTTATGCTGGGGGATATTTATTTTCGCAACAAATCATACAGCTATGCCAGGGATCATTTTTTGAAGGCCTTCGAATTCAGCTTTTCAGGGAAATCAACAGTCTATCAGATTTCCACCCGCATTGCGGAATCATCCTATGCAGCCGGTGATTACGGCAATGCCATTGCCTATGCGGAGAAAGCACATGATATGAAAAGGGGAGAACTGAAACCCCTCCTGATTCTATCGGCGGCAAACATAAAACAGCAAAAATACACTGATGCGCTAAATGCACTTAAAAAAGCAGGAAAAATAAAACCGGGCAGTCCCAAAATAATATACCAGATCGGAAGTATTTACTATCGCCAGGATGACTCCCGATATCTAACCTACTTTGACCGCCTCTTTGATATGCTTCCTCCCGACTCACGAAAAAAAAGCAAATATAACCGTGCCTTTACAATTCTTGCAAAGAATCATTTTAAAAACAGGAGTTATGGCCGGACCATTACAATTATACACGCATTTCAGGAAGACGGCATAAGTTTCGAGATGACACTGCTTCTTGGCAAATCCCTTTATCACATGCGTCAGTTTGATAAAGCCATTGATGCCTTGAAAACAATATCCCTCTCCCCTGAAGATGCCGTACTTCTATGTAAGGCATATGCCATGAGCAGAAGAAAAGAAGAGGCAAAAGATATTATCCGAAAATATCAGTATAGTGCGGGATTCAATACCGAAATAGAAAAAAGCAGAATGCTTAGCCGCCTTAAAAAAGAGATAGAAAATGAAAACAAAGAACGTGACGGCTCAGAGCAATCACCGTAATCATATTTCCATGTACATGATGCATTCGGAATAACCCGTGCAGGATAAAAAAAGTATATTCATCGCATCTCTGCTGACGCTTCTCAGCTTCACAACTATTATATCCAACATGTTGACTGGAGTACCCGTCACCAGTATATTCATCTATCTCGGAGGAGCCATATTTTACCTGCTCCTGGTTTATCTCCAGAAAACAGGAAGAAGGGACAGGATAGATTCCATCCATACCGGGGAAATGGCGGTATTATCACTTGTTATGACCCCGGTTATACTCCATGTTGATAACTGGTTTCTGTTATTGCTGACGCTAATCCCGGTTGCCATCGCCCTGACATGGGTTGCAAAAAATGTTATAGATCCCTATTCCATCGAAATATTTCATGCAGGCTTTTTCATCAACGGCATAGCCGTTCTTATTTTCCTTGTAATAATTTTCCGTTGGAAAATTCCCCCTGAAATAGTGATGAACATTTTAACCGGGCCCCTGCAGACAGTAAACATATCCATCTCAGGATTTATTGTCCTGTATCTTATATTACTGATACTGGCGATTCCGGCATCCCTGCTGTATCCGGGATTTAGACTCCTGACCCAGGGCAAGACCTTTTACTCTTCGCTGCGTGAAGACTTTAATTCGGTCTATTTTGCATCAATAATAATAGAATCCATACTTATTATTCTAACACTTATGACCATTGGAATTCTGGGGAGCTCGGTACACTGGTTAATTAGAAACCGGGAAGATCCCCTTAATATTATCAATTCGTTTCTGCTCATCGTTATTATCACACAACTGTTCTTAATAATGAGTGTCCACCAG
This sequence comes from uncultured Spirochaetota bacterium, assembly GCA_942491575.1. Lineage (GTDB taxonomy): Bacteria > Spirochaetota > UBA4802 > UBA4802 > UBA5550 > CAZHNW01. Next base: position 1,221,411 of record CALOBT010000031.1, on the reverse strand, counting down.
ACAAGTATTCTGGTAATATTACTCTCCCTGGTCTCATCATATACTTTTTTCAGGATGAATCAAAGGAAGGTATACCTGTGGTAGAAGTTAATCATCTTACATATCCCATAAAAAATCCCTTTATTCAGAATGTATCCTTCAATTTATCCCCGGGAGAAATAACCGGTATTATCGGAAAATCCGGGTCCGGAAAATCTTTGATCCTTGAACTCTTGTCCGGAAGGCATTCTTCGTTCATTGGAGACGTTACAGTAAATCATAACAGCCTGAAAAACATTCAGAAAAAAGAATTAATTAAGCTGGTCTCCTTCAATACACATATGGAACCTCTAAATACTGATGAAAGCATCAGCAGTTACCTGCAGCTTGCCAGGATGCCTTTTAAAAAAGTTCTCAAGCCTCTTGCAGAACTTGATCTTCAGATGGTTGAAAAATACATTGAGGTATTTAAACTCGATAACTATCGAAATACTCCCTTGAAGTATCTCCCGGGGGGAATACAGAGACTTGCAAACATCGCCTGTCAATTCTGCCGCGAATCTTCTCTAATGCTGCTTGATGAACCGTCATTTAATCTTGCCCCTGACCAGATAAAAATTCTGATCAGACAGATGAACCGTTATGTCAACAGTGGATTAAAAAACATTGTGATCGCTTCAAACAATATCAGTTTCCTGGCACAGGTATGTGATTCATTGATAATTCTTCAGGAAGGTCAGCTGGCGGATATCATAAGTACCGATAAAATCACTGCACCCCTTTTATCGCACTACCTCGGTACGGAAATATTTGTATCAAGAAATATCTACAATGGAAGGCCGGAGGTTCACATCTTTCCGGAAAATTGATCAGGTATAATAATGAATTTTTGTTACGGCTTCCTCAAGGGATTCGGCAAAAATCAGAAAACCGTAATTATCTGTAATTTCAACCATTTTGGTTATATCACTATTGGCCCACACCAGTACAACCCTGCGTTCCTGTTCACGGGCAAATTGAGAAACTTCCACAAGAGCAGTAAGTCCTGAAGAGGAGACCATATCAACATTTTCCATATTGATTATCGCACTTTCTTTGGTACAAATCTCCTTGACTGTCTTTTCAAAACTTATGCTGTTACCGGAGTTAAGACTTCCTTTAAGATCAAGAACCTTGAAACCTTCAAATTCTTTTATTGTAAAATTAATAGGCTCTGACATTGCCGGGGCTCCCGATTATTTTAAAATCAATTTCAAGGCTTCTAGAATGCAATTATCATCAACATTTTTATCTATTACAGGAAGTCCAACTCCCTCCAAAAGAACAAAATTAATTTTCCCATCTTTGTTCTTTTTATCATACTTCATATGTTCTATTAAATCTGTTCCCGATAATTCATAACAGTATTGCGAAGGCAAAAATTTATGCATCAGGTTAATTATTCTTTCTGCATCTTCTTCCGGGAGAAGCCCGATTCTTTTTGACATTTCTGTTTCGACTATCATCCCCGCCGCAACAGCCTCACCATGACTTATACCGGTAAATTCAAGAATCGATTCCAGGGCATGAGCAACGGTATGGCCAAAATTCAGTATTGCCCTGATCCCGCCTTCCTTTTCATCTTTTTCAACAATAGATGCCTTAAAAGCGGCAGAAGCCCTTATAATATCGATTATTATATTCTTATCCGTTACATTTTCCTTACTGATCGAATCGAGTAGACTCAAAGTCTCCTCATCGCCAATTAAACCATGCTTAATTATCTCCGTAAGGCCATTGAGCCATTCTTTTTCAGGTAGTGTCTCCAGAAAGGATACATCACTGAGAACCCCCATCGGCTGATGAAAAGCCCCGACAATGTTTTTACCCACACTGAGATTAACCGCGACCTTGCCGCCAATACTTGAATCAACCATTGAAAGCAAGGTCGTCGGAACATGCAGTACGGATACCCCCCTCATGTAAACAGAAGCGAGAAATCCGGTAAAATCTCCAACGACACCGCCCCCGATTCCCAGGAGAAGAGAATTTCTGCTAAAGCCGTTTTTAACCATCTTCTGGAGAAAGCCTTCGGCATATAGATAACTCTTATTTTCTTCATCATCCTCCATGATAAATACGTCAAATGGAAGAGTTTGGGGGAAGGATCCTTCAATATATTCCCTGTGGAGATCGAAGACACGCTTGCTGATGATTATGCCGATACGATCTATTTTCTTCAGAGAGGCGACAAGGGAATTTATATCCAATACCCTGTTACCAACACTATAATTGTAAGAGGCATTACCAGCCCTTACTTCGATTGTCTTTATGCCTTCTGCCATAATTTTCCCAGATATTCAACCCTGGCTGTTCCTGACATCAATTCGATCAGTTTATCATTAATAGGCGGGTATATTTGTAATTCCTTTAATTCTTCTGCTGTGAAAAATCCGTAATTCTCCAACCGTTCATCATCTCCGAGGGCGAACTCTCCGCCAAGATATTTGCAGAAAAAACAGATATTTATAATGTGCCGATTACCTTCAGGATCGATTGAATCCATAAGCAGAGCGAGTTGATCTACACTTACGGAGATATTAAGTTCTTCGGAAAATTCACGAATCAGAGCCTCTTCGAGGGATTCACCATAATCGACCCCTCCACCGGGAATTAGCCAGTAGATAGAATCATTTTTTTTATGGGCGATTAGAAGTATCTTTTTGTTTTCAATAATTACTCCGGCAACTCTCACCCGTGGTCCAGATTCTTCCGACATCAAATATCAAGCTCTCCTTTATCTATCTCTTTCAAAGTCTGCTCTGCAGCATTCATCTCTGCTTTTCTTTTGCTGCTTCCCTTTCCCAGGGCAACTTTTTTGCCATTTACAAAAAGGGCAACATGAAACTCCTTCTGGTGATCAGGGCCTTTTTCTTCAACTACATCATACAGGGGTCTTTCTTTATACTTCTTCTGTACATATTCCTGGAGAGTCGTTTTCGGGTCCCTCTGGTAAGTAAGATTGTCAACGCGCTCAACATCGCCTTTCATCAAACCAAGGATAAATCGTCTTGCTTCTTTTAGTCCGGAATCAAGGTATATTGCCCCGATAACCGCTTCAAGAGTGTTAGCGAGAATTGAAGATCTCTTTCTTCCCCCGCTCATCTCTTCACCCTTTCCCATCATGATGAAGCTGCCGAGATTCAAATCTCGGGCGTTTTTTGCCAGTGTTTCTTCGGATACAACTACTGACTTTATCTTAGCCAGATCGCCTTCGTGATAATCTTCAAAGTGTTTAAAAAGATATTCATTTACAACAAGGCCAAGGACAGAATCACCTAGATATTCAAGTCTTTCATTGTCTTTGACGGAAGTTCCCGATTCATTAATGTAGGATCTGTGTACGAGGGCTCTTACAAGAAGACGTTTGTCCTTGAATTTAACACGAAGGATGCTTTGGAGCTTGTCCATTTGCCGGGTACGGCTTCTTTTATTTTGCTTGTTCTGTTCAGAACTTGTTTTTTTTTCTTTCTTGTTCATTGTAAGGGATAACCGCTATTCTTTAACGAAACAGGAAGTCATAATCAAATATGGAATAAACTGGTATTAAAACTAGATTTTTTCACTGATATATTTAACTATGTCTTTAACAGTGTGAAGCAGTTCTGCATCTTCTTCTGAAATTTCAATATTAAATTCCATCTCAAAAGCCATAATCAATTCAACTGAATCGATAGAATCTGCACCGAGATCATCGACAAAAGAAGCATCTTCAGTCACATTCGAATTTTCGACATTCAACTGCTTAACGATAATTTCTTTTACTTTTTCAAAAAGATCACTCATTAATTACCTCCTGATCTCAACACAAAACATATGGAGATGTTACAGTTCAATTACATCCTGTCAAGATTAAATACAAAAAGGGATGCTGTATAATGCATCCCTTTCAGTGACAAAATATGATATCTGCTTAGTCAGAAATTTTTACTTTCTTCTCAACAACAAGTTCTCCCTTATAAAAGCCGCATTCGGGACACACTCTGTGAGGTACTGTATAAGAACCACATTTTGAGCATGGACGCAGAGAGGGGACACCTATAGCGTCATGGGATCTTCTCATTCTAGATTTCGATTTTGATTTTCTTCTCTTAGGTACTGCCACAGTTCAACTCCATGTGTTTATTATACAAAACATCACTGTATATTAAATAGAATAATATGTAAAGCTATTTTAGGATTAATTATTTAAGCGCCCGGATATGTCAAATTAAATTTTTGAAAATATCGACATATCCCATGCATTATCACTTTTTTTCAGCCAAAATCAAACGCTGCTTTGCCTTCCCGGCAATTGCAGACTGAGGATAAAGGGCCATCACTTTGCTAAAGTAGGTTTTGCCCCTGGCAAAGTCGCCTTTCCGGACATAAACTCTCCCTATATTATAAAGAATCTGATCACTCACCATACCTTCAGGGTACATTTTTTCCAGTTCCAGGAGTGATTTTAGTGCTTCATCAATTTTACCGGCTTCTTCAGAAGCCAGGGCAGCCTTGATCAAGGCAAGAGGGATAAATATATCAGAAGAACTTTTGTCGGCAAATTTAAGAAGATTAACCCTGGCCTGATCATAATCCTTTAATTCGAATTGCAGATTGCCCATTATATAATAAGGCATTTTTGATGTAAATCCAATATAAGAACTATCTGCAAGGTCTTTCAGATCAGCAATCGTCTTTTCGATAGCCTTTTTATCACTACTATTCTTGTAGTAGTGATCCATAATTTTTTCATATACAACCTGCTGCTTTTCCGATCTCAACTCAATAAATACAGAAGATGCTATCAACAGGATACCCAGAATCAGGATTCCAACAAGAGAATACAATGCAACCTTGCGATTCTCCCTGAAAAAATCTGCTACCTTCATCAAATACCGTTCAACAGGATTTCTTTCAATTTCAATATTATTTCGAACTTTTATTTTTGACATATATTGTTATTCCCCGAGCTTCAGATTAACCATTTCACCCAAGGTAACAGTACTCGGTCTGGTTTCTTTTAATATCTTATCAAGTTCTTCTTTTTCCGCGATCATATCATACTGCTTCAGGCTGAGGCTAAGTCTCTTTTTATTGACATCAACTCCAAGAATCAATGCCTGTACGGAGTCTCCTGGAGTAAAGTGCTCTTCAAGATCTTCAATCCGATTCTTTGAAACTTCAGAAATATGAACAAGGCCTTCAACATTTTCTTCAAGCTTAACAAATAATCCAAACTGAGTTATTCCGGATATAGTACCGTCCACTTTCATACGCGGCTGATATTTTTCTGCAATTGCTTCCCATGGTGATTTAGAAAGCTGCTTAATACCACAGGCAACCTTCATTTCTCTGCTTTTAATTTCAAGAATCTTGTATTCGACTTCCTGGCCTACGGAAAATTTCTCTTCGAGGTTTACCTTATTATCATCCCATGAAATATCTGATATATGAATCAGACCATCTATATCATCTTCAAGCTCAACAAACAAACCGAATTTAACAATTTTTTTAATTTTTTTCGTATGAACTGAACCTACTGGAAAACGCTCATGAACAGTATTCCATGGATTTTCCTGATTCTGTTTGTACCCGAGAAGCAGCTTCTTCTCTTCTTTTACAATATCGAGGACAGTAACATCAATTTCCTGGCCTTTCTGAATAATATCCTTTGCCAGGGCATTATTCTTTGTCCAGGAGAGTTCACTGTTACCAAGGAAACCTTCGATATCATCGCCAATATCGACAAAAGCTCCCATGTTTACAATAGTAACTGCAGTCCCCTTTACGACATCCCCTACTTTGATTTTTTCATCAATGGTTTCCCAGGGATCTTCCATCATTTGCTTCAGTCCGAGAGATATTTTTCCCTCTTCCTGGTTTATATTTAAAATGAGAAATTCACGTTCTTCATTCTGCTTCAAAATTTTACGTTGCTTGAAGACATTCTTCCAGGACATGTCATTTCTGTGCAGCAGGGCATCAATTCCCTCAACACGGACAAAGGCTCCGAATTCGACAAATTTAATCACCTTTCCCTGAATTCGATCGCCAACTTTATAATTTGCAACAAAATGTTCCCATTTTACTACGGTTTCTTCATCTATAAAATCTTTCCGGGAAAGAACTATCGATTTCTTTTTCCGGTCAATACTCTTTATCTTAAAGCTGAATTCCTCTTCAGTTTCGGATTCACCTTTTAAATCGGCGCTGAGAGAGAATGGGAGAAAAGCGGTTATGCCGTTACACCTCACCAGTTTCCCTTTGTTTGTTGCAGCGATTACTTTTCCACTTATGGTCTTTATTCCATCACCATAGGTGCTTAAAAACTCACTCCAGAGTTTTTCTTCTCTTGCGGCCTTCTGAGAAAACTGATAAACACCATCAACCAGTCTCCTGTTCTGAAGCATTACATCAATTAGCTCTCCAACCTGGGGCGGTTCATCAAATTCATCCAATGATATTCTACCGTCAGATTTTGTTCCAACACTAACATAGGCATATTCTGAATCTATGGTAACAATCTCACCATTTACAATAGAACCCGGCTTGATTTCTTCCATCGCGGAATCAGCAACGTGCTCCATATCGATAGATTCATTGATTTCTTCTGTGAACTGATCCATAATTGGTCACCTTTAAAAAATATTCATCAATTGGGCGAAAAACCCAATTAATCCATTAATAAACTTTTTTGCTTTTTAATATATTCACCAATAACAGCAATAACTTCTTGCTTTGTCATTGAGGAAGTATCGACATTCAGGGCATCATCAGCCCTTCTCAGGGCCCCGAAGGATCTTTCTGAGTCCTGTTTATCCCGCTGTATAATCTGTTTTTTGATGTCATTTTCGTCAACATTTTTTCCCATTTCCTGATATTCTTTCATTCTTCTCTCAGCGCGAATTTCAACTGAGGCATCCAGATATATTTTCAAATCAGCTTCAGGAAACACTACAGTTCCGATATCCCTGCCATCCATTATAATTGCATCTGCTTCCGCCCAATCCCTGAGAATGGTGTTCACAAAATCCCTTACATCACGATTATCAGAAACAACTCCAATATTACCGGTAATTTTTTCATCACGAATCAGCGAGGAGACATCCTTTTGATTGACATAGGAATCCGCCGTGCCATCCGGATTAAATTCCTGTCGAAGCTCTATTTTTCCCAGTTCAGAACCAAAATCCATTTCCGGGGTCAGTTGATCGTGATTCTGCAGAAAAAACCATGTTACGGAACGATATAATGCACCGGAATCGATATACTTTAAATCATTCGCTATAGCCACTTCCTTCGATACACTGCTTTTCCCTGAACCGGCAGGGCCATCAACGGCAACAACAAATCTCTTATTCATAATAATTTCCTTTTTACTTTTTGTGTTTTTTCCAGAAAGGCCTGAATCTCAGCCCCTGGATCTGTCGCTTTTTGAATAATTTCAACCAGCGCCATAAGCTCCTCTCCATAGGCATGAAGAGTTTCCAGAATATACTGCCGATTCATCAGTATGATATCCCGCCAGATAACCGGAGAACCATCGGCGAGACGCGACATGTCATGCAGCCCCCCTCCGGAAAGATATCCAATATCTTCAGCGGAAAAACCTGATGACAGGATAGTTTTTACCAGTACCGAAGAAAGCAGATGGGGGAGATGACTTGTATAGGCTACAATATGATCATGCTTTTGAGGATCAACACTGAAAACTTCAGCACCCAGGGCTTCCCAGAAAGATGATATTTTCAAAAGATCTTTATTTCTATTTTCTTTATGGGGAGTCAAAACAACAGTAGCTTTTTCCAACAGGTCCACACGGCTATGTTCAAATCCGGTTTTTTCCGATCCTGCCATAGGGTGACAGGCAACAAATCTCCATAAAGCCGGAATTCCCTCAAGACCTTTCAGTATCTCTGATTTTATACTGCCGACATCAACAATCAATGCTTCGCTCTTTAAATCATCCCGCAAAAGAAATCCCCGGATAAGGGAAACCGAGGAAACTACCGGGGTAGAGACAACAAAAAGATCGGAATCCTTTGCAGGGATATTTTCCGAACTGACAATATCGTCAAATACGCCATCAGTTTTCAACTTGCTGAACTTTTCAGGAGAACGAACGGCGGCGATACATTTTATACCTGGAAAAACAGCCCTGCAGGCCCTGGCAATTGAACCCCCCAGGAGGCCGGGACCAACAAACACCACTGTATTAAAATCAGCCATAAGAACCGGTTATTTTTACCGCCCTACCGGATATGAACCGAGAATTTTTAAAAAAATAGTCTCGTCTTTTATCTTTTCAAGAGTTTCACGAACCTTTTCATCATCCCTGTGTCCTATGAAATCAATAAAAAAATTGTATTCCCACATTTTTTTCTTATCGGGACGGGATTCGATTTTAGTCATGTTGATGCCTGCCCGGGAAAAGGGTTCCAGGAGTCGCGAGAGAGCGGCCGGTCTATCTTTTATTGCACATACAAGGCTGGTTTTATCATTGCCCGTCGGTTTCTGCATGGTGTTCCCGATTGCAAAAAACCTTGTAGCATTCTGACGGGAATCTTCGATACCATCGGCAATTATCTCGAGTCCGTAAAGCGAAGCGGCTATTTCTGCGGCAATTGCCGCAGACTCGGGATCTTCAGCAGCACTCTTAGCTGCACGGGTCGTTGAATCAACAATAACTATCTCGGCATCGGGGTAATTTTTTTTCAACCATCCCTTACACTGCCCTACCGGTTGCGGATGGGAATATATTCTCAAAATATTTTCTCTTCCCTCCTTCACTGCCATCAGGCAAATGGAAATTCTCATGTACTGTTCTGCGATAATCTGTAATTCCGTTTCCATCAACTCATCGAGGGTAAAGGTAACGGCTCCCTCCGTACTGTTCTCCACGGGAACGACACCGTAGGTGGCGTTACCCGCCTCTACTTCTTTAAATACATCACCAATTGTTTTCTGCGGAATACGTGCAACTTCTCCGCCATAAAAATTCACAACTGCCTGACTGGTAAAAGTTCCCTCCGGACCCAGAAAAGCTATGGATACAGGCATAGCTGCCTGAGCGGAATCAACAACCAGAAGGGTGGATATTTTCTTTAACAGGTTTTTAATTTCAATATCTTCAGACAGGGAGTGTATTAATTCATAAATTTCAGACTGGTCACTTAAAAAATCAGCACTACCTTTTTCTGCTATCTCTTTTCTGTACCGGTCAGCGTAACTGGCCCTGAGTTTTATTATTTCATGTAAAAATTTTTCATCAATCATTCAGAACCGCCATTCGTCGTAATATCAGAAAGTTCACTATCAAGGGAAAATTCTTTTATCTCAGAAAGCTTTGGCAAATCAGAAAGTTTATTCAAACCAAAAAGTCTCAGGAACTCATCAGTAGTTCCATAGGCGAGAGGACGCCCCGGAACATTCTTTCGTCCAACGGGCTTTAAAAGATTTCTCTTCATCAGGTTAGCTACCATAACCCTTGAAGAGACGCCCCTCAATTCATCAACTTCTGCCATAACAATCGGCTGTTTATAGGCGACGATAGAAAGGGTTTCCAGCATCCCTTTGGAAAGAGTGTCCCTTCTTTTCATACCGAGGGCATGCCGCAGCTGATCGGCATATCTGGCATTTGTCACGAACTGGAATCCGCTGGCAATTTCGATGAGGAGAATGCCGCTGTCCCTTTCGTCATACTCATCGATAAGGGTATCAAGAATTATTTTTGTCTGCGTTGGGTCTACGGAAAAATTCTTTACGAAAAATGATGACGGCACGGGATCGTTGCTCAGAAAAAGAACAGCTTCAAAAAGCCCCTTCAGCTCATGCTCATCCCGTTCAGAATCTCCCTCTTCATCTGGAGATTCTTCATCTTCATCGGAAGTCTCTTCCTCGTCATCTGGAGATTCCTCATCTTCATCGGAAGTCCCTTCCTCATCACCTGGAGATTCTTCATCTTCATCGGAAGTCTCTTCCTCATCACCTGAAGATTCACGGGGGGAAGTTTTTTCTTCCTCTACAACCTGCTCTTCATTTTCAGCGCTTTCACTGGTTTCAGTTTCAGAATTTTCCCTGTCTTTATCTTCCATCATACCTCATCAACACTTTTCACTGATATTCCAGATCTTCCTGATTTTCGGAAGAAATCTGATCAGAAGAAAAATTTCTATAGATTCTAATTTCTCCAAATACCCGATGCTGCAAAATGCGGGCAAACTTTGTTTTGGCCATCTCCAGGATAGCCAGAAATGATGCAACTATCTCAGCGCGCCCCGGACGACTGGTAAAAATATCAGTAAAAAGGATATATTCCGATTCCTTCAATAATTCCGCAATATGCTCAATCCTGTCGCTTACAAGAATTTCGTCAAAAACTATTTCCTCAAGCTCAACGGTGCTCTGGGTATCAAGAACACTGGCAAAGGCCTTCAGCAAATCAAAAAGAGAAACTTCCAGATAATCATCGTTTTCATCAGTACCGAGTTCCTTCGGATCAGGGTCTCGGACGTATACATTTGTCTGGAGTTCCCACATCTCCTTGAACATTTGTGACGATTGCTGATATCTCTTATATTCAAGAAGTTTTTCAATCAACTCTGGAGGAAGGGGTGGAGTAAAAAACTCATCTTCCAGATCTTCCGTGGGGAGCAGTGCTTTACTTTTATAATACAATAATTCAGAGGCCATCCAGATAAACTCTGAGGCGATCCGAACGCTCATCCTCTCCATCATCTTCAGGTAATTCAGATACTGCTCGGTAATATCAGACAGAGAGACCTCGGTAATATCAATTTTCGCCTTTTTAATCAGATCCCAGAGAACAGCCAGGGGTCCCTGAAAATTATCAACATGGACCACATATGCCTGTTCTTTATCCTTGCCGTTTGAAGGATTGTTATTTTCCTCTGTCATAACACCTTATACCTGAATTCTGATTAAAAATTTGCCAGAATACACTCAAAGCTGAATATAGCCAAAAATTACAATAATTTTTCGACACAACCGGTAATTTCGGGAAAAAAATGTTCAATATTCAGGGAATTAAGCAAAAACAGGCAATTTTGCAGACTGCAAAAAGATACCCCTCACGATATGTTGAGGGGTATCATCTATATAATAGTTATTGTTTTCTTTTATGAAAGGGCTTTTTCTGCAGCTTTTTGAAGCCTCTCCGGTGGAAATGGCTTTACAACGAAGTCTTTAACACCCAGTTTGATCGCCTTTGTAAGAAGATTTTCCTGTCCGAGGGCGGTAACCATGATAATTCTCGCCTCCGGATCGAGTGCTAAAATTTCTTCTGCCGCCTCAATACCATCCTTTTCACGCATGGTTATATCCATTGTGGTAAGTTCCGGCTTCAGTTTTTTGTAGAGATCCACTGCTTCATTTCCATTCTCAGCTTCACCTACTATTTCATGTCCCGCAGGTACAAGGGCATCCTTAACGAGAGTTCTCATAAACTTTGCATCATCAACGATCAAGACTGTCGCCATTGTTAATCTCCAGTATAATATTTAATAAACGTATCGCTGATTGTCTAATAATCGACCAATACCGCATAAAAATTCTTTCCAAAAAAAAACAACCTGAGATTCAATATACGGTATTCAAACTAGCAGTTACCAACCTCACCGTACATAGCCTTAAAAATCAATCAAAATATACGGCTGATACTATAAAAAATAACCGCAGTGTATTTACAGGATATCACTATATTAAATATGTTCAACTATTTTTTTCGATATTTCTGCTAACGGGACAATTTCATTTATTGCCCCCAGTTCCACGGCTACCCGATTCATGCCGTAGACAACTGACGTCTCTTCATTCTGGGCAAAGGTCTTTCCACCCTTTTCCCTGATTTTCTTTATCCCCTCGGCGCCGTCTCTTCCCATACCGGTCATTATAACTGCGACTACCCGATCCACATTTGCAGCAATAGAGTTAAATAGAACATCAATTGAAGGCCTGTGCCCGGAGACTTTCTCTCCTTTACTAATGCGGATGATACGCTTACCGCCTCTCTTTTCCAGAAGCATGTGTGAATGCCCCGGAGCGATATAACCGCATCCGCTGGTTACAACATCACCGTCTTCGGCCTCTTTTACCGTTAAAGCCGATGCGCCATTAAGCCGTTCCGAAAAAGCCCTGGTGAAACCTTCCGGCATATGCTGTACAACCAGCACTGATGAAGGAAAATTCTCCGGGATTCCCTTAAAAACCTGCAGTAAAGCTGATGGCCCCCCCGTAGAAGTTCCAATTGCAACAATGGTATCACTAACTCCGCCGGTTGCCATTTTTGGCAGTATTGGTACTTTCTCAACTGCAGTTCCCGGTTTATGTTCTTCTGTTTTTTTTGCCTGAATCTTAAGGGTATAAACAGATTTAACTTTTGAAATAAGCAAATCACCTATTTCATCTACAGACAGAGATAACATTGAAGAGGGCTTCGGAATGAAATCAACAGCACCCAGTTCAAGTGCGCGAAAGGTTGCATCGGCTCCATGCTGAGTAAGTACACTCATCATGATAACCGGACGAGGCCTCGTCTCGATAATCTCTTTTAAAGCCGTGAGTCCGTCCATAATTGGCATTTCAATATCCATGGTGATAACATCAGGATCCAGCTCCTGATTTTTATACACCGCGGACTTTCCATTATTGGCAGTGCCCACCACCTTAATCCGTGGGTCGCTTTCGAGAATATCGGTAATAATTTTTCTTACAAGTGATGAATCATCTACAACAAGTACTCTAATTTGATCAGACATTCGCCGTCCTCAGTTTTTCTACCATATCTTTCATCGAGTCCGCTTCCGGTAGTAATAATAAATTCCCAATGACCTGATCATTTTCAAAATAGAATGCCGTGTCCATAATTATGGCATAATCATTATTTATGTTATATTTTACTATTATGCTGTCCATTATAGACTGCATGTAGTCGTGAACAATTACAGGGACATCCGGCTTGATGGCAAGACCTGTTTTTTCGGCAAAAACATTCAATACGGAGGAACCGATAATATTAGTTACCTCCATCAAAGCTGATTCGCCGTCCTCATCAAGCATTCGAGTGTCCTGAGTACTTGAACCATAGAGCATATCAATCAGTTCAAAGCCAACATTTTCATCAAGGATGAAAAGCACGGTTCCCTTTGCTTCTCCGGTAATTGGAAGCATTACTCCAATATAGGCGCTGTCAATATGCCCGATATTTTCCGGAATTTTTTCCGTCGGCCAGACATTTACTTCAGGAATAGAAAGATCTATCCGCTTGCTTAAAATTTTTGAAAGAGATTCAGCTGCATTCGCAGCACCAACATTTGCAATCAATTGAAACTCATTAAGGGCCTCCCTGGAAATTTCAAGGGATGAAACCATATGTTCATCAGGTCGGCCCCCGGTAAGGGTATCCTGAATATTCTGCTTTAATTCCTTTCGAAAATCATCAAGTACTTCCTGCACCTGCCCTTCCACTTCAACATCACCCTTAACAGCGGATTCTTCAGAAACTGCCTTCTGGACCGGGGTAGTTTCATCTTCCATAATTGACCGGGTATATTCCGTCCGGGAAGGAGCTTCCACTACATCTTCAGGTGCTGTATCAAATATCTCGACAGATCCCTCCTGTTTTTCAGTCAGATCCCGGTACTCCCCTGATGTGAGGGGTTTACTTTTTTCAACAGGTTCTTCTTTCACAACAGGTTCAACAATAATTTTTTCATAGGGTGTTTCTGAAATTCCGGTTTCAGCCTCGTCCGGAGTCTTTGCGGTAAAATCTTCTATATCTTCAACTTCCTCCACATCAGCTTCTTCATCTAAAAGGTCCATGTCGAAATCCACCCTGGTCAGGCGATCCTGGTCAGCAATTGTTTTATTAATCATTGCAGCGACATCAAGAATCAGGCAAATACTTCCATCACCCAGAATCGAAGCACCTGCAAGACCTCCCACGGTCTTATAATTATGCTCAAGTGATTTAATAACAATCTCAAGCTTACCTTCGAGATAATCAACCATGAGACCGATTTTTCTATTTCCATACTGGACAACAACAACGGGAATCTTCTCGTCCTTTTTCAATCCGCTTTTAAGACCGACAAAACGGCTCAGACGAAGCAGAGACAGAATCTCACCACGGAGATTGATTACTTCATGCCCTTCTATAGTAGTAATATCCGACTGTGATATCTTTATAGTTTCATTCACATCAGAAAGGGGTATCGCATACATTTCCTTGCGAACCCTCGTCATAATTGCAGGGATAATAGCCAGTGTAAGCGGGAAGGCAAGAACAAAGCGCGTACCCATGCCTACTTCCGTCTCTATACTTACATTACCGTTCAGTTCATTAACGATTTCTTTAACAACGTTCATCCCGACACCGCGGCCGGAAATATCGGTAACCTTTTTAGCTGTTGAAAATCCCGGGGCAAAAATAAAGTTACAGATGTCCGTACTGTCCATATTGGCCAGGGCTTCCACCGTAGCCATTTGTTTTTCAATTACCTTTCTTTTAATCTGTTCCACATCCAGGCCGCGTCCATCATCACTGACTTCCACAAAAATCTGGTTCCCCCCCTGATGGGCATTGAGGGTTACATGGGCAACCTCTGACTTGCCAAGCTGTTTCCGCTGTTCAGGAGACTCGATGCCATGATCAATTGCATTACGGATAAGATGCATAAGGGGTTCGCCAATGGCATCAATTACCTTTTTATCGAGTTCTGTATCCTCTCCCTGAATAACAAGTTCAATCTTTTTGTCATGTTCCTTCGCCAGATCCCGGACAAGGCGGTTAAATCGGGTAAAAACCTGGCCAATGGGGACCATCCGGGTTTTCATAATACCGGTCTGGAGATCCTTTGCAATTCGGGACATCTGCTCCATACGGCTCTTAAACTCATTGGTGATTGATTTATCTCCGCCGATTTTTCGAATTTCTTCATAAAGTCGAAAGAAACCGGAATTCGCGATAACCAGCTCACCAACGTTATTCAGGAGCTGGTCAAGCTTTTCAATGGAGACCTTAACTGTTTTCAGAACCGGGGACCGGCGCCTGTCGCCTTCCTGCTGATCCTGATTTTTAACATCTTCGATACTGATTTCATCCACATCTGCTTCAATATCAACCTCTTCAGTATCCTGGTATTCTATTATCGCTTCGACGGGCTCTTCAGCAGGCGCTGCAATCTCAGGCTCTTCCTGCAGCCCCACTTCTCCGACATCGCTGAATTTCAGCAGCAGTTTATTGCCCTGACGATCAAGTGATATTTCACGTACTTTAATCCTGGATATCTGGTCAATATTACAGGAACGAGAAATTTCAGCCATTTGACGGGTTGTAGTGAAAATAACCTTAAAAATACTGTTTTCTTCGTCATCACTCAAACCTTCCAGGGAAGGGATTGTCTTGACTATGCTGGAAATCTTCTCCAGATTATTAATTACCAGCTGAGCCTTTACCCATTTCATCTGGGCATTAGGTTCAATAAACACCGTTACTTCAAAACACTGTTCGCCACTCTCGATATTCTGTTTGATAAATGACATGTCAGATGATTCGAAGGAAGTTTTAGGAACTGCAGTACCTGCAGGTGAAGCAGATTTTTTCCGTTCAATCCCGGGAGAGACAGGGGCTTCACCTTGAGCTTTTTCACTGACTGCCTTAATTTCATTTATTATCCAGGTAAGATCCTGGGACGGCTCTTCCCCTGATGCTACTGCCTCAATGACACCGTTTATCTCATCAAAACATTTAAAAATTACATCAACGATTTCAGGAGTAATCTGCATGGTCTGGTCACGTATACCCTGCAAAAGATTTTCCATTTTATGCGCCAGGTCACTTAGATCGTTGAGACCGACAAAGGCGGCGGAACTTTTCAAGGAGTGAGCGGCACGAAATATGTTATTGATAATATCAATATCTTCAGGATTTTTTTCAAGCTCGAGGAGGTTCTGATTTAATTCCTGGAGCTGCTCATCCGCCTCTTCAAGAAATATGTCCTGGTATTCACCGAGAGAAAAACTCATAATATTACTCCACTTGTATTTTCATAACATAACAACAGTCTGGCTTGAGAAAGATAGATCTCCATTACTGAACAATAGCCTTTTTTTCATTATCATATTGCTCTTCTAATTCTTCTCCTTCAAATATAATATTTGAAGTATTAAGAATTACTATCAGGCGGTCCTTAAGACGGCCGATACCGAGAATAAACTCTTCAGAAACACCTTCGATGAGATCTGACGGGGGATCAACATGGCTATCGGGAATTCTGACGACCTGATGAACGTTATCCACCAGGAGCCCAACCTGTTTATCAGCCGTTTCGATTACAATAATACGGGTGAGATCGGTAACTTTGCCTTTTGGAAAACCGAATCGATTTCTTACATCCACGACAGGCAATACATTTCCACGCAAATTAATGACCCCTTTAATGAAGGGCGGCGTATTTGGAAGTCGGGTAATCTCAGGAATCCGTAAAATTTCGTGAACGGATAAAATATCCACCCCATATTCAACTTCATCTATTACAAAACTTACAAGCTGAATAATACTTATGTCACCCCGCATTTCATCAACTTCGACGACAACCTGATCATCGCCCGCTTCCGTCGATTCACTATCCTGCTTTTTAAGAAGTTCGCTTAAATCCATTTTTTTTCCACTCTGTTTTCAATTTAGACATCATTTCTGCTATAAAAAAGAATTTTATATATTACATCATTTCAGGCACAATTACAAAAGGATAAACTATTATCAATATTAAATTTTAAAAAAAATGTGCAATTTTTCAAGCACTTTTTAAGAAACATGCCTGTTTTGTCACTACCATTATTTTTTAAGGACGTGAAGACCCTTTTGGTGGGTATAAAAGAGGATTTTTCCTTTTGTAAGAGAAAGATTCTTTTCTATGACGGGAGGAACTACAACAGTCCATTCTACTGTGCCATTTCTACGGTTCAGGACAAGAAACAACTCCCGTGTCAAAATATATATTTTATTGCCATCCAGAACCGGTCTGGCAACATGCTGACTGCCGGTCTCTTTTTTCCAAATAATATTGCCATTATTATCAATAAGAAGAACAATACCGCTTTTATGAAAAATAAAGACGCCCTCAGGAGCAGCAATACAGCTTTTTACGGCATTTCCCGGCAATTTTACTTCCCAGCGAACCTCATCACTCCTGTAATCGAATAAAAGAATCTTTCCGGAACCGGTTATGACGTAAATTCTGTTTTTATATGCGGCCAACTGCCTTATACCGTCAGTGTAGTTTTTCCTGATCACCTTTATCCCCCTGGCAAGATCAAAACCAAGAAATGTTCCGTTTTTCAAGGTTACAAGGTAAAGATGTTCCGTAAGGGCGGCAAATCCGCTGAATTTTACATACGAGTCATTAGCCCATACAATAGCGCCATTTCGATTAATCCGGTAATACCGGTTCTTTTCTGTTGCAACAAACAGAGAGTCATCACTCAGGATTTGCGATAATATTTTACTTCCGTCAAGAGCACGAACCCACCGACTACTCCCGTTTATAATGGAAATCGCCCCCGCCCTTCCCCCTGCGAGGGCGATAAAAAGATTCTGCCCCCTTATTACAGGCCTGACAGATGTATCAACATCAATGCTTCTACTCCAGAGAATTTGCTGTTTTGCAGATATTTTAATTATATTCCCTTTTCTTACCTTAATAAGACTGCCGTCTCTGCCGGCAGGCAAAAAATATAGTGATACTTTTCTGTCGAATCGCACATCTTTTATTTCTTTCCCTGAATCTTTACCTGCGATCAACTTGTTGCTGTCACGGACATAATCTTTATGCTCTGCAACAAAGGCGGGGAGATGCCGGAGCTCCGGAGTATTTCTTCGTTTCATCCGTGAGATTTCAAACAGTTTTGGTTTTATTTTTTTTGATTCACGAAGAAGGGCACGGGGAGAAAGTATACTGCAAAATTCACCCTCCCTGAGTTGAGCGACACCATCTGCGGGATTTTCACCCTTTGCGATAGAAATGCCTTCAATGGCGGGCCTGACTTCAAGTTTTCCCTCAAAGAGGCTGACCCTTGTCTTCCCCGAATCAGAAACAAAAACAGAAAATAGGGTACCATGAACTTTCGTTATTGAGTTTCCCGTTGATATAATGACGGAATCATTTTTCCTTTTTTTCTTTACCGCTGCGAAAAGACTTCCCCGCTCTAAAGAAATGGCGACGCGGAAAGCATTCTTGTTCTGCCGATGATCCTTCAGGACAAGCTCACTGTTTTCCCCTGCGCGAAGTACAACTTCCTTTCCAAGAAAAATATCCAGAGAGGAACCGGCACCGGTTACGATTTTTTCTCCAGGGGCCAGGTCAGCGCTGCCGGTAATCACGGTTTTTCCGGTTTTATGGACAAAAAATGCCTCGCCACTGACGAGAACAATTTGTCCCCCCGCAAAGTCCCTGTCATAAAAATCATTCGAAAGAAAAATTGATATCGCGGCAATGACCAGGGCAGCAGCGGCCAGTGCCGGTTTTAAATATGAAGGTCCGCGGGGAGGAAGAGTCTTCACTCCTGCATCTTTTTTTATCCGGGAGAGGACTTTATCCGCGGCGAAATTTTCCGATGGTTCATTCAGCCTGAGATTTGAAAAAACAGCTTCTATTCTTTCAATACTGAGATTGCGGTATCGCCTTCTCCGCAGTAAAGTTTTTGTTATGTCAATCAGCTCTTTCATCTTATCAGTTTTCTATATCTGTTTCTGTTCTTTTAAATCCTGTATTATCAGTTCCACCGCCTTTTTCATCCTCCATTTTGCTGTTCGTTCCGAACAACCAAGGATTCCAGCGATATCGCTATACTTAAGATTTTCCTCAACGCGCAGCAGCAGAACTTCCTTAAATCGGGGCTTTAGCTTGTTAACCGCCCCGTTAAAGGCCTCGACTTCGAGGTTTCCCATCATTTCCTCTTCAGGAGAAGGAAATTCCAGGCCACCTTCCTTTACCCCGAAGGTCATCTTCTCAAAAAGTTCATCCTTACGCCGTGATTTCTTTATATGGTTTTTACTGCAATTAATAGCAATCTGAAATATCCAGGAGGAAAAGGCCCGGCCACTTTTATAGGTATCAAGATGGCGAATCATTCTCATAAAGGCCTCGTGAAGGACATCTTCCGCGCTGTCCATATCACCAACATAGTAATAAATAACCTTTACCAGACGTGCTGCATAACGTACATATATCTCATCGAAGGCCCCCTCATCTCCATTTTTAAAGAATTCTACGAGGTCTTCATCACTGTTTTTGTCATACTGTTGCATCACTACTAAACTTTATACCGTTATAATGAAAAAAAGGGAAAAGGTTGGATTAAAAATTGCAGAAAAATTGAAAAATTCTGATTTATACCGTGTCGTTTTCAACAAGAGAATAAATATCACCTACAAGCCCTTCATCCAGCAATGAAATCAGATTTCTAGCTTTCTCTTCCATAATATTTTCAGAGCCGCTCTTTAATTTCTTCAACTGAAAATACTCATCGGCGATATTCAGGGCCACCAGGATTGCCACATGCGTGGAATTGCTGCTGACAATCCCGGCACTGACTTCTTCCATTTTCCCGTTTACGTAATCTGCCAGTTCCAGTATATATTCAGGTTCAGTATCCCCCTTAATAGTATAGGTCTGTCCGAATATAGTAACTTTTACTTTACTGGTCTCCACTGAATATCACCCCGCCAATAGTATCTATTTTTCGTCTTCTTCAACGATAAGAAATTCATCATCGTCTTCAATTATTATTTCTTCTTCATCCCCGGCACCGGCAGCATCCGTTTCATCAACAATAATTATTTCCTCATCGACATCATCAATAACAATTTCATCCTCATCATCATCGAGAAGAATAATTTCATCTTCATCCTCTGCTTCCGCGGCTATTGAGATATCGTCAAAACCGGCATCCTCTTCATCATCAATAATGATAATATCTTCATCTTCATCAGGAGCTGCCCCGGGGGTTTCAACGGTCTCTATACTGATATCCTCTGATACTGCGGGAGCTTCAGGGGTTTCAGCTACCGGCTCATCTTCGATAATAAGCTCTTCTTCTACCGGGGCTTCTGCCGCTACGGAGGGTTCAGGTTCAGAAATAATGGTGTCCTCGACTGACGGTTCGGGCTCTGCCACTGCAGTTTCATCCGCAGCCGGCGGGGCAGCAGAAACGGGGATATCACCTGATTGCAATATATCGAGTTTTCCAAGAAGAGCAATAATTTTCTTTTCAAGCACTTCTTCTTTGTCTTTTATATCCTGAAGCTCCCTGGTAGTCTCCTCCAGTTCCTTCTTGATTCGTGCTATTTCCTGTTCTTTTTCTTCAAGACTCAGTTTTACTTCTTCAACTTCTCCCTTCAGAGATTCATTATCGCTTTCAAGTTTCGAATTTTCTGAACGAAGATCTCCAATCAACTGCAGGGCCTTTACCACCCTACTTTCAAGTTCTTCGAGTTGCTGCATACTAATCATTCTGCTACCTCCGTGATAGAATCATTCAATCGATATATTGCTAACAGCCGCATTTTTCCATAAACCTGTGTCTATTCAATATTCGACAATCCGGTGCTGCCTGTTGAGACAATAATACATACATTTCCACTATACATATAAAAAAATCGAAGTCAAGTATATAAATATGAAAGAAAGATACTCAAAACAAAATCAATCAGAATAAAGAACTGAATGATAATCCATAAATCGCCTTCAAATACCCCTCCTGCCAGAGGGGATTAACGGCACCGTAGATACTCAAAAACAACTCATTAGAAAAGAAATAGCGAATCTCCATGGAAATTAAAAAGGGATCAATACTTCCCCCCTCAATGGGATAATCACTTTCATCTATCCTGCCGCGGTAAGGCCTGAAAGAACCGTATATTTCGAGGGAAGGGATAAATGGATACAGAAGATTAGTATTTATAGCGAGGGAAAAGGAGAAATAATCATTTTTCAGGTTTTCATAATAGAAAAATGCTCCGTCGGAAAATGGATTCAATCCCAGGATGCTGGTATAGGTTTTTTCATCAAGGGGGTTTACGGCAAAGCCACCGTAAAAGGCCCTGTTTTTCCCCTGCCTGAAGGTGAACCCCCCGTTAAAGTGAAGAAATATTTTTCCGGGCAGATCTGCCTGCATAACAAGGCCAATTTTCAGTTCATTCTGCCCGAGGGCAATATTTTTCCAACTCTCACCTTCGTGAATATCAGGCCCCGTGGGAAGCAGGAAACGAAGCTGAATCCCCAGATGAAGACGGTCCCTGAGGTAATCGCCGAGGTAGTACCAGAGACGAAGCTGCGAATCCCCAAGATTGTTTGCCCTAAAGGTCATCAAGCCGGAATGGATGTACTCCATTTCCAGCCATATGGAAAAAGAATAGAGAAGACCGAAACCGATACTGATATGTTCGCGCTGAAAAGGAGAATCGACATGAATAATGTCTGCAGACATATCCAATTCAATTTTTTCTTCAGGTATTGTGTAAATGGTGTCTGTAAAAAGGAGTGATGCGCTAAGCGGGGAAGAGCAATAAAAAATCAGCGCCATTACTGCAGCGCTGATTTTTTTGTACACCGTTAGTTTCATTTATCCGGCCTGTTTTGCGCCAGGTACTCTGTTACTTTACGGTATCAACAATTTTCTTAAAGGTATTAAAGTCAGATACTGCAAGCTCTGCAAGCATTTTCCTGTTGATGGTGATACCTGCTGCTTTCATACCTGCAATCAGTCGGCTGTATGAAGTGTCACACAATTTAGCCCCGGCACTGATTCTGGTGATCCAGAGAGATCTCATATCTCTCTTTTTTCGACGTCTGTCCTTGTAGGAATTCTGCAGGGCACGACGCCTGGCATCCTTTGCTGTTCGATACAGTTTACTGCGCGCACCAAAATAACCTTTAGCGTCTTTAAGAACCTTTCTGGCCCTCTTCTGGTGTATGCGACCTGTTGTAGCTCTTGGCATTTCGTTACTTCTCCTTTACGTATATGCTCATCAGCTCGTTTATGACAGAAACAGGGGGGAATGCTTCGCATTCTCTTGCTTTCCCCGGCTTCGTATCCTGGATACTGATATATTCATGTAAACTAGAAACCGTTTTCGAGTATTTCAAAATTTAAGCGTAAGGAATCATCCTTCTAACACGCTTCAGTTCCGCTTCACTGTTTACAGTATTTCCGCGGAGACCTCTTTTGCGCTTGGGAGACTTTCTTTCAAGAAGATGACTCTTATAAGCTTTGGCTCTTACGATTTTACCATTTTTAGTTACTCTGAACCTTTTTTTGGCTCCACTGTTTGACTTCATCTTAGGCATTATATTCTCCTGTTCATATAAGCAGGTGGCATTATGCTTATCACTTTTTTATTCCGGCCTTTAGGGATACCACCATGGTAATATTTCTACCTTCCTGAGAAGGATTTTTTTCAATAACGACAATTTCTTCAAGTTCTTCCCGAATTCTCTTCATTACCGCGAATCCAAGGTCGGGGTGAACCATTTCACGTCCCCGAAACATAAGGGTAAACTTTACTTTATCGCCTTTTTCGAGAAACTCACGTGCATGTTTCACTTTATGCTCAAAATCATGCTTATCAATAGAAGGCCGCATTTTTATTTCTTTAACGTGAATTACTTTCTGACGTTTTTTGGCTTCTTTTGCCTTTTTTGTCTGCTCAAACTTAAATTTACTATAATCTACGATTTTTACAATGGGTGCATCCGGGTTTGGCGAAATCTCTACCAGATCCAGCTCCTGCTCTCTGGCTTTTTCAAGAGCAACCGCAATAGGAACAACGCCGATTTCCTCTTCTCCGCCTACAAGCCTTACTTTTTCCGCCCTAATCTCCTCGTTAATTCGATACTTCTCAGACCTGTCCTGCTGAGGTCTTCTCCCTTTCTTCAATGTATTGGCACCCCCGTCCTTATAGAAAATTTAATATTAGGTCAGCATGAAAGGGCATCGTTTATAAAATCAACTAAATTTTATAAGGGAACATCGAAAAATTAACATTTGGACATTCCCCTGTGACTGCAGTTCCAGAGAGAATCCGGAGTTAAATATTATTTATTAAAGAAACTGCTGATTTTATAATGCGGCCACAAACAAGAAAGATTTTTTTGCGACTTCTCAATTAGCGAATGAGTATCCACCTCACCGAGTCGAAGACCCATTTCTCTATCTTTTATTACCGTTTTGCTTTAACGTCATCCCTGACAAGCTTGATAAAATCATCAATAGTGATTGATTCAGACTCTTTTTCTCCCCGACGGCGAATGGATATGGAGTTTCCCTCCATTTCCTTTGCTCCGACAACACCAATATACGGTACTTTCTGAGAGATAGCTTCCCTTATTTTATAACCGATTGATTCATTTCTGACATCGACTTCTGCGCGTATTTCCTCTGCGAGTAGACGGCTTCGAAGTTCTTCGACGAAGGAATTCTGATCTTCTCCAACAGAAGCTATAACCAGCTGAACCGGTGCAAGCCAGACAGGGAACTTACCGCTGTAATGTTCAATGAGAATACCGATAAAACGCTCAAGGGAACCGAGAAGAGCCCGGTGAATCATAATGGGACGATGTTTTTGACCATCAGAACCGACATAATTGATATCAAATCGTTCAGGGAGGTTAAAGTCAACCTGAATGGTACTGCACTGCCACTCTCTTCCAATGGCATCCTTGATTTTGATATCGATTTTGGGTCCGTAAAAGACCCCCTCTCCCGGATCAAGCTGATATTCAATATTATTCTTTTCGAGTGCTGACTTGAGAGCCTCAGTAGCGATATCCCAGTCACTGTCGTTACCAACAGATTTTTCCGGACGAGTAGAGAGATATATCTTCTTTTCATTAAAACCGAATGTTTCCAGCATCTCCAGGGTAAATTCGAGAACAGTTCTGATTTCACCCTCGATCTGGTCTTCACTGCAGAAGATGTGTGCATCATCCTGTGTAAATCCCCTCACCCTGGTAAGGCCATGGAGAACACCTGATCTCTCGTACCGGTAAACGGTACCCATTTCAAAGGCGCGATATGGTAAATCACGATAACTCTTCATGGAGCTGTTAAATATCTGAATCTGTGATGGACAGTTCATTGGCTTCAGGTAGTAATCCTGATCATCTATCTGAATGGGGGCATACATATTTTCATTATAGAAGCCGAGGTGCCCTGAAGTCTCATAAAGATTTGATTTTGCTATATGGGGTACATTAAAAAGCCGGTATCCCCGCTTGAGGTGCTCAACAGTTTCAAATTTATCGATAACAAAACGAAGAACCGCCCCGTTGGGGTGCCAGAGGGGAAGCCCCGCCCCCACGTCGTTACTGAAGGAGAAGAGATCCATCTCTTTACCGATTTTTCTGTGATCACGTTTCTTCGCCTCTTCAAGAAGGGCCATGTATTTTTTCAGTTCTTTTTTATCCGGGAAGGCAACGCCATAGATACGCTGCAACATTTTATTCTTCTCATCACCCCGCCAGTACGCCCCGGCGATTGACACAAGCTTAAAGGCGCCGATAGCACCGGTATTGCCAAGATGCGGACCGCGACAGAGGTCTGCAAATTCTCCCTGGCGGTATACGGATACGGTATCAGCATCCAGTTCATTCATCATCTCTACTTTATAATCTTCATTCATATCACTGAAAAGCTTAATCGCTTCCGCCTTCGGCAGCTCTTCACGGGTTACTTCCAGCTTTTCATCGACTATTTTTTTCATTTCAGCTTCAATCTTTTCAAGATCTTCAGGTGTAAAATTATTTTCGACATCGATGTCATAATAGAAGCCGGTTTCGATTGAGGGGCCGATGGCAAATTTTGCTTCGGGAAAGAGCCTTTTTACTGCCTGGGCCATCAGGTGCGCAGCGGAATGCCAGAAGACTTCCTTCCCCCCATCATCCTTAAAAGTCAACACCTTCATTGAGGCATCTTCTTCAACAGAATGAGTCAGATCAACGGGATTATCATTGATGACTGCGGCAACAGCCGCCTTCTGCAATCCGGCACCGATGGAACCGATAATATCATAAACGGACTGACCCTTTTCTGCTGTTATTACAGAAGAATCAGGAAGGGTGACTTTAATTTCATTACTCAAGGGATTCTCCAGATAAGAAAATGAACATGTGGGCGATACTGGAGTCGAACCAGTGACCTCCTGCGTGTCGAGCAGGCACTCTAACCAGCTGAGCTAATCGCCCATACATGAAGCAGATTAATGATGTGACTAAAAGTAAGAATAGTGATATAGAAATTTTTCGGCAATTATTGTCAACTATTTTTTACATTAAGCAGCTCTGAAATTTCACCGCAGAGCATTTCTACTTTTTTACCCCGTTCAATATTGGCGGCGGAACCTTCAATCGGTTTTTTTACCACCTCTGTCAGTTCCATCAGAAATTCCCTGAGGCGGGTAATGTCCCCAACCAGGTCCTGTGATTCCGTAAGGATCCCCTCGCTGATATTTCTTGATTCAGAACTGAGGCGGGTAACTGATCCAAGATTTTTAATAATACCGTCGGTACTGGAGGAGATGGCGTAAAACTTTGTTGAAATCGCTTCGAAGTAACTATTTACATTTTGAATCAGGTCGTGAGTGTTTGCAATATTTCCTTCAATATTGGGAATATTGTTGTGGATGTGCTCCTGCAGTTCCCGAATATTTTCAGATATGGTCATAAACTGCTTATATTCTTCCGGCTCACGGGCGGATTCGATACGGGACATCATCCCGATAACATTCATTGAATTGAGAATATTTTTTAGAAACTGGACTATATTGTCAATTTCACTGTAATCATCATTGAATTTTTTAATAGTGGTATTGGAGTCATCGAGTTTCTTATCAATCTCCACAAGCTGCATAGTTAGATTTTCCAGGTTATTTGAAAGGTACCCGGCGATGTTGTTATTCTCTTCCGACTGATCCTTCAGGGTTTCCGTTGTTTCTTTTAAATGGGAAGATTCGGTAAGGAGCTGGTCGCAAAAGTCGACACTGCTGAGAGAAAAATCGAGCTGGCTTCTTGATTTCTCATTTACATTCTGCGCGGTCTGCCACACCCGCCGCGCCTGTTCTTCCACATATTTTATCTGATCAATCGCCCCTACTGTAGCCTCAACCTTTTCCTGAATTTTAACGACAATTCCCGTCAATTCTTCAGAGGTTTTTGCGACATTTCCGGAACCGGTGATTGCCCCGGAGGCGTCTTCATCCATTTTGGCCACTTTTTCACTTAATTCATCGAGCATATTCTTCTGCTCTTCGATTTTATATCCTGAGATTTTGGTCTTGGAACTCATTTCATCAATGGAGACCTGCTGTTTCGTCAGGATATCATTAAAACCGAGAAAACTGTGGTAACCGCTTTCAATATCATCGAGGACCTTTGAATTGTTGTCAATGAGGCGTGCAATACCATCGGTGATGGGAGAAACCACCGCGACAATATTTTCCAGGTTCTGGTTGATAAAATTTGACATTTCGTTCAGCTTATTGGCCAGGATATCAAAAACACCGGAAGTATGGGAATATTTGCTCGATACAATGGATGCATTCAGGGCCAGGGTAAATATTTCGTCGGTGTCTTCACGGATTTCCGTCACAATGCGGGTAAGCTTCGATATTTCAGCATCAAGGGTATTCAGGGTTGTTTTAATCAAATCAATATTTTCTATAATATTTTTGAAGTCTTCAACATTGCGCTTCAGTTCACTGGTGTTGGCGCCAATTCCTTCCTGGGACTGCTGCAGGTTTGCCACTATCTTATCATATTCTTCCCGCAGCATGGAGTTATCATTGGATATTCGTTTCGTCAGATCAAAACCGCTGGAGGTAATTTCCTTTCGATTATGAGAGTACTGGTTTACATCCCGGGCCGTGGCGGTAATTGCCTCGAAAGTGCTGAGGATATCCTCAATGATTGATTTAACTTCCTGCATAATCTCTTTCTCTATTCAGTCCTGTAAGCCGGAATTATAAGTCCATATTTAATAACTGATTCTACTATCGGCCACTCTTATTATCCAGCACAAAATTTAAAAAATTAACATTCCCTTTTTTACAGACTTTTAATCTTTGTCCAGTTAATTTTTCCTTGTGCATATTTACATTTTCAGAAAGATTGTTCAAAGAGTAGCATCTGCCGGCCCTTTCCGCAACAAAGAGGACCACCACATGCTCTATAAAAAGAAATATGCTTAAGGAGTGATTCCATGTTAAAAGAACATGTAGATGAAGGAATTTTAATTGCCACCTTTGAAAAGGGTAAATTCAACGCAATAGACCTGGAGACCCTGCTGCAGATAAAAGATGCAGTGGAAAAAGTCGACAATGACGATGAACTCAAGGGACTGATATTCACCGGGGCGGGACGAACCTTCTGTTCAGGCTTCGATCTCCCCATGTTTCTCGGTTTCAAAGACCTCGCTGAGGCGGTTGCCTTTTTTGAGCAGGCAGAGGAAGTTTTCATCAAGACTTTCATGTGTAAAAAACCTGTTATTTCCGCCATTAACGGCGCTGCAATGGCGGGGGGACTGATCCTTTCCATGGCCAGCGATTACCGTATTGTCAAGAATCACCCTAAAATTCAGCTGGGCATGACAGAGATTAAAATCGGCCTGGGACTTTCCATCGTACAGACGGAACTGATGCGCTACGGCCTCGACAGTGACCGGACCTTCAGGGACGTTATGTTCTTCGGGGAAAGATTCGGCGTCGAGAAAGCAAAGGAATTGCGTATTGTAGATGAAATTGTTGAAGAAGACGAGCTTCTTCCCCGTGCAAAGGAAGTGGTGAAGGCCTGGATCGACAACCCCGCACAGGCATTCAAGCTGCTGAAATACTCACAGCGCAAGCCCTATGAGGATTTAATGCGTCAGCGACTTAAGGATGAAAACTGGCAGGAAGGTTTCAACTGCATGTTTGATCCCCAGACCAGGGGAACACTGGAACTGGTCAGCAAGATGATGGGATAAATTCCTGTTTTTGTATGTGGCGGCGTATCGACGACGCCGCATACTGAAACATAAGGAGATAATGATGGCAACGAAAGTGATGATTAACGGCCTTCCAGGAAATATGCCTCGTGAAATTATAGAAGCAGTTCAGCGTCGTGGACTCGAAGTAGTCCCTTTTTCATTGACTGGCCCCGGTGTTGAGCTTACTGAAATGGAAGTTGGGGGAGAGACCATTACAATCGTTTCAACTGAAACCCGTGATGAACAGATCAAAAGGATCAAAGATGCATATGGCACGTTTTACACTGTAGATTTCACTCATCCAACAGCAGTAAATTCTAATGCGGAATTCTACATTGCCAACAAACTCCCCTTTATTATGGGAACAACCGGTGGTGACCGTGATAAATTGATTAAAGATGTTCAGGAGAGCGGCCTCTATGCAGTAATTGCTGCAAACATGGCAAAACAGATTGTAGCTCTTCAGGCAATGCTTGAAACAATGAAAGACTCCTTCCCGGGCATCTACAAAGACTACACACTCACCGTTGTTGAGTCTCATCAGAAAACCAAAGCAGATACTTCCGGTACTGCAAAAGCAATCGTTGAAACATTCAATGGAATGGGCATTAAACCATTTAGTGTTGATAGTATTGAACTGGTCCGGGTTGAAGAGGAGCAGGTGGGACGTATGGAAGTTCCTGAAGAGTATCTCACGGGACACGCCTTTCACACGTACCGACTCACTTCGCCAGATGGAACCATGGCCTTTGAATATCGTCACAATCTTTGCGGCCGCACTGTTTACGCTGAAGGGAGTGTTGATGCGGTACAGTTCCTCGCTTCACAGATTGAATCCGGCAGTGAGAAAAAACTGTTCAACATGATCGACATTCTCAAATCCGGTGCAATGAGTTAAGAACACCTATGGATGGAGACAGCTCTCCTTTTGCAAAGTGGCGCTTTATTGAAACGACGCAGTGTGCGGATTCTTGTTTAATCAAAGTTTGACAAGCCCGGATGCTTATTCCATGTACCCCCCCTTCATTGGAGAAACCGCCAACCTGCCGTATAGAGATAAAACACCTTTTGAATATTTAGGTTCTCTGGGCTTCCATTTTTTGTGTCTGCGGGCAAGAATTTCCTCTACTTTACTTTCCACAAGCCTCTCACCCTTGATCCCCACAATATTTAAAGACCTGTTTTCCACATCAATTTCTATTAAATCACCCTCTTCAATTAATGCAATAGCACCCCCCTTTTGTGCCTCCGGAGAGACATGACCTATGGCGGGCCCTTTTGTAGCCCCGGAAAATCTGCCATCGGTGATCAATGCAACGGTGGCACTCAATTCTTCATCAGAGGCAATAGCTTCTGTTGTATAAAACATTTCAGGCATCCCACTCCCCTGCGGTCCTTCATATCTGATGATAACTGCATCTCCCGGTTTCACTTCCTTTTTAAGAACCGCCTCAATGGCATCCTCTTCACAGTTAAAGGGTTTTGCCCTTAAAATAACTTTTTTCATTTCTTCTGCTACTGCAGAATGCTTGATAACCGCACCCTCCGGCGCGAGGTTACCTTTCAGTATTGAAATGGCCCCCTTCTGGCTGATGGGATTTGAAGCAGAACGGATAACTTCCCGAAAATCTATACCGGTTTTATTCATATGGGAGTGACACCTCTCATAGTATCCGTTACTTTTCAGGTCTTCTAAATTCTCACCAAGGGTTTTCCCCGTCACTGTTAAAACATCCAGGTGAAGCTGATTCTTTATTTCTTCCATAACCGCAGGAACCCCACCCGCATAATAAAAATACTCCGCAGGCCACTTGCCTGTCGGCCTGACATTAACAAGGTAGCTGGCTCCCTTGTGTATTCTATCAAAAGTATCTGCATTAAGATCAATGCCGAAGTCATTGGCTATCGCAGGAAGATGAAGCAGAGTATTCGAGGAACCTGATATTGCGGCATGCACAAGAATGGCATTTTCAAATGATTTCAGCGTGACTATCCGGCCCGGCCTTAAATCCATCTCTGCCAGCTTTACCGCCTGCTCTCCCGCCAGCCTGGCATAATATTCCAGCTCCTTCGCGGTGGCTGGTATCAATGCGCTCCCCGGCAGCATAAGCCCCAATGCCTCTGCCATGATCTGCATGGTGGAGGCAGTTCCCATAAAAGAACAAGCACCGCAGGAGGGACAGGCATTCAGTTTAAACCAGGTAAATTCCTCCTCGGTAATTTCCCCTCTTTGGTACTTTGCACTGTATGTGCCGATTTGCTCCAGAGTTAACAGATCGGGCCCCGCCGCCATTACACCACCGGTAACTATGACACAGGGAATATCAATCCTGCCTGCCGCCATGAGATGTGCGGGAACACCTTTATCACAGCTCGATATATAAACCGCCCCGTCAAAAGGAGTAGCCCCCGCATGAATTTCTATCAAGTTAGCAATGGCATCTCTTGATACCAGGGAATAATTGATACCATCATGCCCCTGAGCCTGACCATCACAAATATCCGTTGCAAAGTACCTGGCCGGCCGGGCCCCCTTATTATACACACCATCGCATGCCTGTTCCACCAGTCCAAACAGGTGAACACTGCCGGGGTGACTGTCTCCAAAAGTGCTCTCTATCATTATCTGGGGTTTTGAAAGATCCTCAACTGACCAGCCCATACCAATTCTCAGAGAATCCATCTCCGGTGCTTTTTTTCTTATATCCTGGCTTCGCATACATTCCTCCCTGTTCTGTCCTTATCCCATATCCTGTGTTCAGGAAATAAAATTACTTCAGTTCATTAAACCTGATACGTAAAAATTTTCTGCATGCGAAAATTTCCGTGATGCGTAATATAATTTTTGCGTACAGGCTTACGATAAACAGGACTTAAATAGTGGCAGAAAATACCGGACATACAAGGAATTTTTGGATTTTTGTGGTGGCGACACAGATGAGTGAAGAGCGTTGCTTGTTGTAACCCGGGGTTTAAACCCCGGGTTACAACAAGTAACTTTACCATTGCAATAATTTAAAGATAACACCTGATATCTCACGAAATAAGAAAATTTGAACAATGAACAGTATACAGTAAATATCTTACCCACTCACCTGATTTATTTGTCAGGTAAAATAAATAATAATACCCCTATGGTGACCTAAAGGGTATGGAGAGAATGCTACAGGGAAAAGCTATCTGCCGTCGTTCACATTTTTAAAAATGAACGTTTTTTTGTTCTCTTTCAGGTTTTTTCACGAAATTCATCGAGAATCATAAAGTTAACATTGGAGAAGGTATTATTAAATTCGCATTTTGGGATTAAAGTCGTATAATATAATCTCTTTTCAAAAGGGTATCATCCGGTTTCGAAATAATTAATTTTTAACTATTCATCCTTGATGGTTATAACCACATTTCCCCTCTTTTGTCCGGATTCAACATATCGGTGTGCATCAACAATTTCATCTAACTTATAACATCTATCTATGATTATTTTCAAATTGCCAGTTTCAAACAATTCAACAAGCGCTTTAAGATTAGTTAAACGATTTGAAAGAGGCTGAAGCCCCGTGGCAGAAAAGAGCGCTTTCCTTCTACTGAATCTTTTAGTCCAAAACATTTGAAAAAGTATTTTCAATGAAGGAGTTGTAGTAAGATAAATTCCATTTTCTTTAAGTATTTTTTTGCATTTAAAAAATGTACTCGTACCTGCCACATCAAAAATAATATCATAGCTCCCATTTTTTTTTGCAAAATCTTCTTTAGAGTAATCAATTACACTATGAGCTCCCAGGGATTTCACTAAATCGATATTAGGAGTGCTGCATATACCGGTTATCTCTGCGCCAAATTCTCTCGCAATCTGTACTGCTGCAGATCCAACACTTCCGGAGGCTCCGCTAATAAGAACCTTTTGCCCCTGCTGAATATTAGCCTGTACTACAAGGAAATTCCATGCTGTAAGTGATGCACAAACCGGTGCGGCTTCCTCATTGGTTAAGTTTGGCGGTATTATTGATAAAAATGCATCCTGGGGTATGCATACATACTCTGCATAACAGCCAAAGATAAAGCCTGTAGATCCAAATACCCTGTCACCCTCTTTAAAGAGATTAACACCTTTGCCTATTTCTTCAATTTCTCCTGCAAATTCAGTTCCCAGTATAGGTTTTTTAGGCCCTGTAAGACCCATAAAAGCTCTTGTAAAATAGGGTTTTCCTTTTCGCTGCAGGGGATCTTCTACAGCTATTGCAACAGCAGATATTTTTATCAGTATTTCATTATCTTTTGGTACAGGTTTTTCAATCTCTACCAATTTAAGAACTTCAGGTGCTCCATATTTCGTACATATAACTGCTTTCATTTATATCTCACTTAATGTTATTAAATCATAAAATGGATTTATAACCTAATTTTTTCTCATTTTTTCTTTTTCTTAAACCAATCTTTATCACCATATAATTTCTCGGCGCACTCCTGACAAATTCCGTGACTAAATTGAACTTCTGAGTGTTTTTCTATATAAGATTCTATTTTATTCCAGTAACCTTCATCGTCACGTATTTTTTTGCATTTAGCACAAATTGGCAAAAATCCCCTCAATGTTTTCACTTCATCGAGTGACATTTTCAAATCTTTAATTGCCTTATCCTTTTCATCAATCACAACTTTTAAATCAGAAAAAGCAAGATATTCATGCCTTCTGGTTTGATTATTTGATTTTAAAATTATTATGCCAAGAAAATTCAATGGGATCAAGAAAAGGACAGATGCAATGATTTCAGAAAAGCTTATATTCAAAAAAAGAACAGCTGTTGATAAGGCCCCGATGCCTACAAAAGCAGCGGCCGTCAGGCTATAATAAAATTGGTTATTTATAAATTGATAGAAGATTAGAGTAAAAAGGATCGTGTTTACTCCGAGATATGCAACAGGCATTTCTCTGATTACAGCAAGTGAGAATATAGCTATGGAAATTATAATTTGATTAAAAAAAAGAATAAGGTGATAGTTGTTGAAATAGTATTTCATCCTGTGAATATAAATTGAGGAGCATAGAACAATAAGGAATAAAGTAAGTCTTAAAAAAAGAAGTAAGTATAAAATTTTCATGTTTTTTGCTTCTAAAATATCACGAATAAAAAAAACGACTATTAAGAATATAATAATAATCAGTGTATTAAGGGTAACTGCTTTAGACTCATTCCAGGAAAACTTCAGGTAAGATTCTTCCATAGATTTGGAATTAAATTCAGCGGAGTATCTGGATAGCAAAGTTTTTTTGGAAGAATGTTCCATTAAAAATGCCTGAGATCAGATTTTAAAAGTTATTTAAATCTATGTGCTATTATCTATAATTATATAATAGCACATAGAAAATTGAAAGTCAATGAAATTGGAATTTCATCATCTTTATTATAAATAATAAGCCTTGCATGGTATTAGGGGAATTTGCTCTAATTTCTTCTATCGATAGACTAGTCCATGGTACCTGAAATTTGTGCATTTCCAGCACCACAGACATTACCTTATTATAAAAAAATTCATTTCTCTCCTCCCTGATCATGATTCAATGGCGCTATGAAAATTTCACTTCTGAAAATTTAATTTGACACATAGTGAAAAATACCCTCACCTGCAAACCGACACATGAGATATAATAGTTTTTCATGTAACCGGAATGTTAAAACATTGATAAAGCATACCGGCCATGCAAAACTTTAATTTTATTTTTATGGTTTAAGAGACGATACATTTTAAAAATATCAGAAGTTATAATGAACAACAGAAACAATGAAATTATTTATCCTTTCTAAAATCGCTTAATGATATTCCCGGCGCAAGATACCTTCTCCAGTATGCTGAGAGAGATGTATATTTAAAGAGATTGCCAAAATATTTATATTTCAAAAATCGCTGTATTATTGCATAAAACACAAAGAGTTCAACGAGTGTAATTGCCATTCCGATTATTGACAGGACAATTTCGTAGTTAATAAAGCCAGGCAGTTTTATAAAACCGACAAGAAAATTATTAAATATAAATCCAGGCACAACCGCAATAAATAAAATAACAAGATGCGATGTTTGAATTGATGTCTTTGGGCAGATATTTATGCACCTCATACAGCTTTCACATGAATAAGACCAGTAAGGTTTATCATTTAAAATTTTTATTGCCTTTACGGGACAGTTATCCACACATACCATACAGTTGTTGCAATTGCTGGTATAGATCATAGTCTTTGCAAGAGCAAATCTGCCATAAAAATAATAGACAACAGCTATTGGAAGAAGAGAAATATCAAGCGGCAAGGTGACCAGCATTTTAATGAAGACTTTTTTGCCGCTAAAGATATTGTTTATAAAAGCCCTTGTTTTTCCTTCACATCTTTTAACAATTGCACTTACGGCTGAAGGGTTGAGTCCCGGATGTAAAAAGATCCAGTTGGAGGGCATATCCAGCGGCAATCCTCCGATTATTCTATAACCTTTCAGTTTTAATACAATCATTGGTAAAAACTGTGCTGTGCCGCTGATACCGGGAAAAAAAATTTTTGAAAATTTAAGCCCGGCCCGCGTATTAAGAATAAAAACATCCGCATTTTTTTTGGCAGGAAATTTATTTATAAATTTAACCATTGCCGGAGCGAGATTAAATCCATGTGTGGGGCTCAGGAAACCAATGAGGGTTTTATCATCCAGCTCTTCGGCATTTGCTCTATACTTATCATCAATGGCCTGTATTCTCGATTCGATGTTTCTTTTTCCCGCCTCTTCGCATATCCACCTGCCTGCTTTTAAGGCATTGCCCGTACCGGTGAAATAGTATATGATTACTTTATTGTATTTTTCCAATATATAAATCCTTTTTATTGATTATACTTTAATGCTGTTCCAGAGGCGCAGAAAAAAAACCATTTAACAATTCATTCATATTTTTTTCAGTTGCTATTGGAACATACATCTGCACTCCATCAAGAATTGAAACAAGTTCAATAGAGAGTATATCAACATCAATGCTCACTCTTAGCTCTTTTTTTTCTGATTCCTTCTTCCAAAAGAGAAACCATCATTTCAGTAATTTTATTATATCATTCTAAAAACGATTTTTCATATCATCGAACTTTCTCATTCCATCAAATATGAAATAGAAAGCAAAGACATTTGATTCTGCGCAAAATAACTGCTCAGTTTCCTATCATAACAGTTCCGGCAGGGTGCAGTAATCCTTCAGCCTCTCCTTTCATACTAAGAAAAGTACCCTCACCTGCAACCGGCACATTAGACAGAATAACTTTCATGCAACCGGTTTCATGTCACTGGAATGTTAAAATATTGACAATAAGCACAGGTCATGCAAGGCTTTTTTTTAATTTGATTCCATTGCCTGTAAAGGTGGCCCGAAAAAATATAACAACATTAAATAATTTTTAAAGAGCTCAGTAATGATTAAATTATTTAAGATCATTTTCGTTTTAACAATAATTGTGATTTTAATACAATGTACCCCAAAAAACCTATAGCCATCCAGGCAAAAATATCGCCAATGTTGGAATAAATCGTTGATACCCCGTTTAATGGAACATCCACGACCAAGAGCTTATCTGAACTATTCCTGTTATCAAGACAACCAATATTTCTACCATAGTAGTCTACAGCAATCGATTTCCCTAGATCTCCGGCTGATCTAACCATGCTAAATCCGTTTTCAATTGCTCTGAACACAGCCATGCAGGAATGGAAGGGCACGATACCTCGCCAATCAAAAGAGGGGGCTAACATTATATCACTATTCATTGCGCCAGCCTGCCGTATCAAGGAAGGAAAGTCCATATCAAAACATATTGTCATTGCCAGGATAGCCAGATCCGTTTTTATTACGGTGACCTCCTTAGTTTCTTTTTCGCTTGTTTCCCAGGGAGCAGTGTATGATTTTGTATACTCTGCTATTTCATTACCATCTGGACCAAAAAGATATACACAATTCTTTAACTGGTTTTTATTCTTCCCCTTAACAGCTATACCAACCGGAAGTGTGCAATATACTCCTCTGATTTTAACTTTATTTGAAACATATTTCTTCAAGGACTCAATATCTGCTTCAGCAACCGTTAAGGCATACTCCTGCCAAACAATTATTTTTACTCTCATGTTGGCGGTACTTTCAAAAAATTTATCAAAAGCTTTCATGTTCATAGCCAAATCAGGAGCCTTGCCGGTTTCAATAGCATTTGTAAACATAGCACGAGAATCATAAGATAATGATGAAATAGCAACGCGGACTAAATTCCCATCATAAAGTTGATTAAGCCGCAATCCCCCAAAAGTTAGCACAGCGATGATAACGGAAAAATATGCCACAAAGGGAACCTTAATCTCATTCCATTTAAATCCTCTCTCCCAGACATAATTGACAACCGATGAAAACCACATCAAAAGGAAAGCAATTCCCCATATACCGGTAATCGAAGATAGTTGGATCAGAGGAAGGTTTTCATATTGCGTATAGGCTGCAAAGCCAAAAGTAGAAAAAGGACTTATCAATGAGTTTACATATTCTATAACTACGAATGCAGCAGGGAACACCAGTGTATTTAAAATGCCCTGTAATCTTTTATTAAAAAAACGATCTACAAGAAATGACGGGTACACCAGTACCAGTGCAAAAAGAAAACAGTACAAAACTCTCATCAATGGGGATATATTGCTGTTCGACAGGGGCTCATAAAGAGAAAACACATATGCAAAACCAAGTCCTATTGCAGCAATGACTAATCCCCATTTTGATTCTACCTTTCTCATAAACCTCATGAAGAAAAGCGGTCCAAGCCAAGCAGCAACTGGTACGGCATTCCCATTTGCCATGGAAAAATAAATCAAAGCCATAAGTAACCATAAAAAATGAAAATAATTAGTTTTTGTATTCATTATAATACTCCAAAGATGTATATCTACTTCGATGAAACAAGATAAACAAATTGGCGTCAACAGATATTAAGAATGCATAACAGAATATTCCTGGTGACTGTCATTGGGATCAGCATCAGTAATCCTGTATACAATCTAATTGATAGAACATCTTGCAGGTGTCCCTAAACATCTGCACAAGGTACTTAGGGCACTGGTAAAAACATCTCACATTCAGGAGGAAAGAATAAAATCATTAAACATTTAACCTTTAAAAAGCCTGTCCTTAACAGGGCAGGCAACACTTCCACAGGAGATTTCATTTCCCCTGTCTGCATACACTGCGGCAATAGCCTCTCTCATCTTTTTATCATAGTGGAACTTGATCTTTCGCATACCGGTTCATGATAAAAAATGAACTTTTACGAACACGATTCATTTCACCGGAATGCCTGTACCGGGCAGTTCGACTTCGCTCTCTATAAACTTCATCGAAGTGTTAAAATATTGACAAAACATCCCGGCCATGCAAGCTTTCTTAAAATTAAAAAATTTTACACATCATAGTTAATTTAAACACCCCTTCACTATCCGATAAGTCTTCTGCAGTTTTTCAATGCTTGGCTTGGAAAATAAAGCTCTCGACACACTGGAATATATCAAATAAATAATCGACAGGACACTGACGGTGTTAAGGCCCCCATGAACAGGATCTCCCGATAAAAACGCAAAATAATTCGTATAAACCGAAGGTGAGATTACACTTCCACACCTTCAATTCACTCATTATGCTCTCACCCCTCAGGGAGGCCCAGAGCCTCATCTCCGGGAAGAGACAAGCCCGGTTCTCTACACTAAATAAAACAATTCCCTGTTCCTTGAAACCTGTTACTTTACTTGAGTTAGAATTTCACGGAAAATCCACCCATGAAACCCGGCATAAATGTTACCCCGTCTCCTTTATACCAGTTTTCAAAGACAAGATCGAATCGGGCAAGTAGAGCAATTGACAGCATGTTGTTAATCGGAATATCCACACCGCCACTGAACATCATGCCGAATGGAACCGTATCATTAATTCCAACGCCAAAATAAGGCCCCAGGCCCGCCTGAAGAAGCACAATACCGTAATGATACTCACACACTGCCAGTAAATTGAGATACTCAACATCGGCCCCATAAATTACCTGGTAATAGTATGAATACATATACGCCAGGTCGAGACCAAAATTAATATTGGGAAATGTATCGTAAACCGCCTGGAGACCGCCCCCGGATTTCAGAGTATCCCAGTCATTGGCCCCGGGCAGGTCAATAACCGTACCACCAACTGTGCCGTAGGGCCTGACAATGATGGCCGCTTTCACCCACTGACTGCAGGATAGCAGCAAAAGAAGAAGCATTGCAGAAATTGAAATCTTTTTCATAAATTTCCTCCTGAACTATACTTACACCAAACATTAACTGCTTAGGACAAAAAGCTGTATCAAAATAAAAAATCATTCTGCCGACAGGTTTTCAACGGGGCACCAAAACAGACAAACACCTGTTTAATCACCCGGTATAGAAACATTATCAAAAAATCAAAAAAAGTCAAGGTGTTATATGTAATCTATTGATGGCAACATAATAATACCCCCTGACACAAACCGGTTAATGAAACAGAGAGTTCTTATTTTCATAAATGATTTCATGGCACTTTTAATTTAAATTCCAGACCAAAACGCTGTCCATGGATGGACGAGTGCCGTGGGTGCACGGATGCACAGGAACGGCCGCTGTCCACGGATGGACGAGTGCCGTGGGTGCACGGATGCACAGGAACGGCCGCTGTCCATGGATGGACGAGTGCCGTGGGTGCACGGGCCGACGTAATCTCAACATCCGTGTTGAACGTCGGCATTTAAACATCCTGTTCTTCAGATGCACAGGAGCAGCCGCTGTCCATGCAGGATGTTTTTAATTGCCTTTATTTGTTATCTTTTTGGAATCCCAACATTGATGCAATTAACATTCTGCAATAATAAATTGCAAATCCCGATAACATCCCAGGAAGGATCTCATAGACCGAATTGGTGAGCTTGAGCCCATAGCGCCATAGAAGCACAACACCTATGCCTGTAAACATCATGGTTATTGCAGTCCAACGTCCCACGGGTCTGTTCAGAGCACGTATTATCATCAGCGGGCCGAAACCGGCTCCAAGAGCAGACCAGGTAATGGTAACAAGAGCAAAAACACTCTCCTGAGCAAAGAGTGAAAAGAGCAGAGCTGAAACTGTTATAACCATAGTGCCAAGTTTGGTGATAATACGGGACTCATTCAAACGAGGAGCCATATCCTGAGTCAGGGCGGCTCCGCTTGACAGAATCAGTGAATCGGCTGTTGACATGGTAGCAGCGAACAATCCAGCAAGGATAATTCCGATAAAAATGTCAGGCAGAAGCTTCATAGCAAGAACCGGAAGTGCCAGCTCAGAATCAAACTGTGCAGGAAGTCTTGAAGCAGCTATATCCCATGAAACCATCAGTTCATGGATCTTTGAAATATCCGGCAGCAGCACACGGGAATAAAGTCCCACTCCCACAGCTGCTGCGGAGAATGGGACGTACCATCCAAAGTAGCTTTTCCGTGCCTGACTCATCTTTGAACTGTCACTAATACTCATGGTGCGTATCTGCATGTGAGGCTGTCCTGTCACTCCCACTCCTGCGGCAAACTAGCCCAGTACATACAAAATGATTCCATACTTCAAATCAGCGGGAAAAAGTTTTACAAGATTAGGATCCAGCGCATAGAGCTTTTCATAAAGTAATGCCGGTCCCCCCACAACTCCAATAGCCATCAGCAGAAGTATGGACATGGAAAAGAGCATTACAACTGCCTGCGCGGCATCTGTCCAGATCGAAGCCCGTATCCCACCTGCCAGGCAGTAGAGAAGCACAATTATTGCGCCAATGATTGCACCCGTGGAGTAGTCCCATCCGAAGAGAACATACAGTGCCTTGCTTCCCGCTTTCAATTGCGCTGAGGCATAAATTGTCAGAAGCACCAGAGTGATTAATCCGGCGCAAACTATGACAATACGATCGATTCCATTAGATGTCATAGCAAGGAATGAAGGGAAAGTGCGGGCTTCCATTTTGCCGGAACGCTCCCGCATTTTACGGTACGCCAGATGCCACATTGCGTAGTCCCCGCAGATCCATCCCACCGTTACCCAGATGGAAGATATACCGTAATAATAGGTAAAACCGATGAGACCGATAAACATATATCCGCTTGTATTGGTGGCGGCAGCGGAAAGACTTGCCAGTAAGGGATGAATAGAACGATTGGCAATAAGATAATCCTCGGTTGTTTTTTCACTTTTCATTGAGGAGGAGACACCAATGAGGACAAACAGCAATAGAAATAAAATGAATGTAATTATTACAGTATACATATAAATCCAGATACAATATTTTAAGCCATTACCCTCTATTTTAATTATTCCTTCAAGGATATTTTATTAAAATAAATAACGGTGACATAACGTTTGTACTATAAGGAATTAAAAATGATGCGCTGTTTTCAGAGACGATTTTTCAAATATAATCCTTACTTCGATATTTAAGAAATGCCGGCCATGCAAGGCTTTTTAATTTTTTCCGTTGTGCCGGAATACTTCAGGTTAATGCTACCCCCTTTTCGAGACACTTCTTCGGAAGCTTTAATTTCCCCCTTACGGTGTAGTAATGCACGGCGTTTTTCCATACCTATCTTCAATATCGGATTCGGCTCCCTTATCAAGGAGATAGTTTGCCATGTGATCTGATCCACGAAGCACGGCGGTAATGAGAGGGGTCTGTTTTAATATTCTATTCCGGTGATCGACATAGGACCCTTTTTTAAGCAGCGCCTCTACCTTCCGGGTATCTCCGTAACTGGCGGCTCCCCAGAGCCTGTAGTCTTTTGACCTGGTGATGCGGAAGGAACCGCACCCGCCCGAAACAATGAATGGTTCGACATGCTCACCAACCAGTATTCTTATCAAAACCAGGCACCTGCCTCACATCTTTGAGCCTTAAAAACTCCCGTCTGTTTTGCCCGGAAAAAAATTCGGCAACCGATTATTATATTCAACGTCATGCTGCAGAAAACCTGCCGACAGTTTTTAATATATAAAAATTTGACGCCTATGAGATGGAATAGTTTTATATGGCACAGGCATCATGATATTTGCAGATTAAAAATTGACAAAAAACTGTTGGTTTGTAATGTGTTTTTAAAATTTATTTAAAGATTCTGTCGCGGGTTTTTGAAAATAATTCGTGAATTCTGCTTTCCCGGTGACGGAAAAGGACTGGGCGAGTACAGAAACAGTTTCAACGCAGGAATACAATAAAAATGAAACAGAGCATCATGATCATTCTCGCCATGCTACTGGTAACGATACCGAATAAGAGCCTCCTCGATAACAGACCAGTAACGCCAAAACGAAAAATGATTCTGCAGTACGGCAGGGACCGGGTAGAAGGTTTTCTCGATCCACAGCTTTTTGAGAAAAATCATATTCTTGCCTATTATGGGCACCCTAAATCAAGAATCATGGGCATCATTGGAAGGGAATCGAAGGAAAGACTTGCGGTGCTTTTACGAAGAAAGGCAGCAGTTTACAATAAACTGAGTCCCGGCAGGGGTGTCATCCCGGCCCTGTATATCATTTACGGCACCTGTCAGCCCGGTGGCAACATCAATATTATCAACAGCCAGTTGCTTCGAGAGTATATCGACTTTGCCATAGAGAATGATTTTCTGGTATACCTGGACCACCAGATAGGGAAATATTCCCTTGAAGATGTCATTGAAACCCTGCTGCCCTATCTCAGGTATCCCAATGTGCATCTCGCCTTTGACGTGGAATGGCGCACCACGCGCCCCATGAAAGAGATTGGACACATCACCGGTAATGAGCTTAACAGGGTACAGGAAACAATGAAGAATTACATGATAAAAAATAATATCCCCGGCAGGCGGCAGCTCGTTTTCCACCAGTTTAACCATAAAATGCTGAGAAATGCATCGGCGGTGAAAAACGATTATGACCCGGTGCTCCTTGCGCACACCACTTCCGGCTGGGGTCGCCCCAGCTGGAAAAGGGCAACCCATAAACGGAATTCAAAAGTAAAGACAATACCCTACAAGGGATTCAAACTCTGGCTTTTTTACTCAAAAAGAAAGGGTATTCATTACGACAAACCACTCATGACCCCCGGTGAGGTTCTGGCGCTCAACCCACAGCCGGGATTGATTATTTACCAGTAAAGGCAGTTCTCTTTATGAGTTGAATCATTCCGGTCAATTTCACATACTCTTTATAAAAAGGGCTCAATGACGCATCAGGTTGTCGGCGTATACTCCGATCGCCTTCTAAAGTTAGATATAGAAAATAGTAAGGGAATGTGGTCCGCCAGCCTCGTTTTGAACGGAGCCAGAATATAATTTTGAGGATTGGCAACCAGTTTAATAATTCTGGTGCAACCATTCCTGTTTGCATGTTGCATGAAAAGGGATATATGACTTCCCATAGGCCCGCCGGGCTTCCTGAACTGTGAAGCCATTGAATTCATGATAAAGCTTTTCTCTTTTTACTGTTATTCATTCAAAGGCTATATCGATTTATCCATCAGGAATGCCATGGCACTTTTATTAAATACTTCAGGATGCTCTTCATGTGGCAGGTGACCGCAATCTTTCAACAGCAATGTCCTGCTATGGGGAATCCCTTTCCGGAATTCACTGAGCATCCATTGAGGATGAATACCATCCTTCTCGCCCCAGACAAGTAGGGTCCTTGCCTTCAGGGCACTCAGATTGTTTTCAACAAAAGAGAAATCGTCATTCTGATAGGAACTCAGTACTGCATCCAGGGCTCCTGGCATGTACAGTGGCTTGAAAACCGAATCAACAAGTACATCCGTTACCTTTGCCTTGTCATGAAACACCAGTTCAAGTTCACTCCTGATCATTGACCTGTTGCTGAAATACATGACAAGCTGACCAATACCAGGAGTGGCGAGCAACTTATCAAGAACCGTCATCTCATGGGGAAAGCCGCAGGGAGAAGAAAGCACCAGTCTGTCAATACGATCAGGATGCTTCAAGGCAAAATTGAGAACATGACCTCCTCCCCATGAACTGGCTACAAATGACGTCTTGCTGAGATTGTAATGGTCCAGAAGATCTTTTATGAACCCTGCATAGTAGTCGGGAGAATAGACAGCATCAGGCTTATCCGAATAGCCGTTACCTGGCATATCAACTGCAATGACACGAAAAGATCGTGAGAAATAATCCATGTTTTCACGCCAGTCATACAGACTCATCTGGCTTCCATGTATGAAAACAAGAGGCTTTCCCTTCCCTTTATCATATACGTGAATTTTCTTTCCTTTCATGGTTATGATATTCCCAGGATCATACCACGAACTGATAATCTTGCTTGCAACAGTTTCCTGTATCTTATAATTAACGACCCCTGCAATAAATATAAAGACACAAATAAGTGCAATAACCATGAGAACCTTCGATATACGTGATTGCTTCATATAATTAGTAGTTCCTTTCAAAAATTTATGCATCCACGGTTATGCGCCGGGACGGTTGCAACATGTTCCGTTACCTGCAGAGCAGAGCATGCTGTTTTCCACCTGCAGGGTGGTATGTTCAATACGAAATTCCTCCTCCAGAAGAGAGTTTACCCTGCGGATAATATCGTCAGTATCGGTATCGTTCATCGATTCTTCAACGCATATATGGCATGAGAGAAAAACCTCAGATGAACTCACAGACCAGATATGAAGTCCATGGACATCACCTACTCCCCTGACCTCTTCGATTTTCCTTAGAACCTCTTCAGTGTCGATGTAGGACGGCGCGCTCTGCATGAAAATACGCCAGGCCTCCTTGAAGATATCAGCAGTGCTCCACACCATCATTACCACAATGACGAGACTGATGACAAGATCAATCCACAACATGCCGGTATAATGGATCACAACGGCAGCAACGATTACGGCCATGGAAGATACGGCATCATAAAGAAGATGAAGAAAGGCAGCACGAAGGTTTATGGTATCCTTGCGATTTCTGGCCAGGACCAGAATTGAAAAAACATTGCCAAGAAGACCTATGACAGCAACGGGAAGCATTATGCCGATGTTAACATCAACAGGGTTGAGAAAGCGCTCAACAGCCTCGTAGACGATGATTACCCCAATAACCATAAGACTCATGGCATTGACAAGGGCAATAAAAACCTCAAAGCGTTTTAAACCGAAAGTATACTGCGATGTACCGGATTTTTCCGAAACCTTTTCCCCTGTATATCCCAGCATCAGGGAAAGAACATCGGATAAATTATGCCATGCATCGGAAATCAACGCAAGGCTTCCAGAAAGAAGTCCGCCAATAAATTCAGCAAGGGTTATAATTGCATTGAAAAGGATCACCATAAGCAGGCGCCCCTTACTCGATGGCTTATGATGGTGGCCGTGATGATCGTGGTTATGACCATGGCTATGATCGTTGCGATGTGTATGGTTGTGACTCATTGTTTTCTCCAGAATATCAGTGATTGACATGCTCGAGGCCCTGATGAAAAACCTGGCTCA
Source organism: uncultured Spirochaetota bacterium (assembly GCA_942491575.1). Taxonomy (GTDB): domain Bacteria; phylum Spirochaetota; class UBA4802; order UBA4802; family UBA5550; genus CAZHNW01. The sequence continues at coordinate 1,176,823 of CALOBT010000031.1, read as the reverse complement.
CATGGCTGTCGTCAAGGGAATAGAATATCGACTTTCCTTCGCGGCGCTGCTTTACAAGGCGGGCTGCCTTGAGCACACGCAGCTGGTGTGAGATGGCGGACTGCTCCATTTCAAGCCGCCTTGCGATTTCGCCAACTGGCAACTCCTCATCATTGAGCAGCTGAATAATACGAAGCCGTGTAAAATCCGCAAAGACCTTGAAAAATTCAGCTAGGTCATTCAGCTTTTCGGGGGACTGACTTGACTCTTTATCAGAAACCTTTATTTTCATAGGATACCTCTTAATGAACATATGAACAATTATTCACATGTTCATTATTTGTCAAGCAAAGAATACTAAAAAATACAGCGAAGATGAGGGGATATCAACACCGATCTATTTTTTCCGGTTTTGTATCCAGTTTGATATATAGAATACAGTGTGTTGGACATATACCGGTACATGTCCCGGAAAGGGAAAAAAACGGCAAAATACGATTAGCATGGATGCTCCAGTGTCGCGGTTGCCCGGATGACAAGGAACGGCTTTCCGGCAGGAAAAGCTTTTTAAAATTTCATTACATCAAAATGTCATGACAACTCCCAGGTTAATTCCCGGAAAATGGTTTACCGCATTCTTCTCAAAAGCAATCATATAACCAGGCATTATTGAAACGGAGATATTTTTGTATAAGTTGATTCTTACATCCACTCCCATCAAAAGTATTGGATCAAAATAGGCCTTTGTCTCATATTCATAGTTTCCATTAATGTCAGCATTATCAGAATCATAATTCATTGCATAAATCATAAAGCCCACTCCGCCAAAGGGCGTTACGGAGATCAGTCTATGCACATCAAGATAATATCCTGCGGAAATTGAAAAGGGAATCATTGAAATGGATTTGATTGCATCATTGTTTCCTGAAGCGTAATAGTAGCCCATACCGGCCTTCAATACCAGGTTCTGCAAAAACATGTTTCTAACACATCCATGTACCATGATCCCGTATGAAGAACTGAATAAATCTCCAATGCCGCCTGCGGCATAAAGATAACCCGGAGTAGCAGATACCTCAATTATATTTCCCTTATTGTACTCATTGGAAATTCTGAAGGATATATCCGCCACGGCATTGTCAAATTGAGATTCATCCGCTGCTGTAGCTTTGAAGTTGCTCTCAATTTTACCGTCAGCCACATTAACAACTTTTGCAATAATAATGTACTCATCAACACGGTGTATATCACCCACGATAATTTTATCTGCTGAGAGCATTTTTCCCACTTCAACAATACAGGATGAGTCTGTACACCCGGTCTGCTGCAGGGCCATCTCCTTCATGATTTCGTCAATCTGCGTTCTTTCTATCATGTTAAAAATGTTCTTCTCAAAAATCTTTGAGCCAACCATTCCCTTGATACTTGATGCAACCACCTCAGGGCAGTTGTGTGCGGAAAAATTCATTACCGCAACTCTTGGCTTTCCCTTTTCTGCTGAATAAACACTGCTGTACAGGCATATCACAAATAGTGATAAAATAAGATATTTCATAATTATACGATGCATTATTTTCTCCTATTCAGCCCAGTAATCTATACGTACATTGCCGATTTCAGGTGTCACGAATTCATCAGTTGTTGAAAGGCGGGCCCGCCACAACAATATCCCTGAAGGTTCACCTGTAAACTCCAGGATGAAGTTATTCCCCACAGGATACCAGTTATCCCCGTCATTGGAGAGTTCATAAATGATGGAGCCGCTGTCCAGGGAAAAGGAATCCTCCGCAACAATTCGGGCCGCATAGACATTTTCATCTGTAATTGATTTGGATTGTACTATCTGCTGCCTGAGATTATAGAGGCCCATGCAGCTTTCTGTTTTTTCACTTACATAGAGATACCCCGCTGATGTCGATATGAGGATATTATTACCGGTGGTTACAATATCCACCGCAGAATCAGGAAGGTTGAGAATGTTTACTATCCTTGGATTAACCGGATCGCTTACATTGGCAACAATAACGCGATTATTCCCGTCTGCAAGATAGAGAATATCATTGTCGATAAAAACACCCCTGCCATTTATGCCGGCTGAAAGAGAGGCCACCTCGGAGGGAGAAACAGGATTGCTTATGTCAAGGATTTTCAAACCGGTATTCCCGTCGGCAACATAGGCATAACTGCCTGAAATTTCAATATCACTGGCAGAAATCGTATCTGAGAAAAAGCCCGCTTCTCCTGATCCTGACGGCGCTTCTGTGTCAATAACTCTGATGCCATGACCACTGAAGTAAGCGGCATAGACATACCTGCCATCGGGGGAGAAGCTCAGGGGGATCTGGTAAGGTATGGGAGGCATCTCAGTGGGCCCAAATTCGTAGTTAGCAATGTCAACAGGATTCTCAGGATCCGACACATCTATAATCCATAATTTTTCATCATTGGATAATGCCACTCTGTTGCCGTGAATCGCCACATTAGATGCGCTTTCTCCTATCCATGTTCCTGTTACACGGGGATTTTCAGGATCCCCTATATCAAGAATAATGAGGCCGTCATTAGGTCCAGGCAAATTATCATCTGCAGGTAAATACAGATAATTTCCATTATCTGAAATGGCGACATCACATATTTTTTCGAGCGAAATACCGTCAAAGGAGTCAAAACTGGCACTGATGGAAGGTGATTTAAGGTTATTGATATCCAGAAAATCAAGATTTGAATCATAGAAGGGAATATTGTAGAAATCAGGCGCTATTGCCACATTCCCCTTTATTGCAATATTTCTCGCACTTCCCCCTGAATCAAGGTAACTTATTAGGGAGAGTTCATTGTAGGTACTGAGTATTTTAAACTCTTTGCCATAGGTTACGACAGGAATGAAGTCTCCCTGATTAGTATTTCCAATGCTGAAAATCCTATCACCAAGATTACATGAAGCCACTAAAACCGGAAGTGCAGTATTGGAAAAATCAAGCATTATTACTTCATATCCTGATGCCGCGTAAATATAATTGCCTGCAACAGACATTTTCTCAATAGAATAACCTGAATAGCTGCCTAATGCCCGGGGAGTTTCCGGTGTGGAAATATCATATACTGTAACTCCCTTAGTTGTTCCCACTGCAATACCGTTCCCGAAACTCTTTACCGCCTTAATAGTTCCACTTTCAGATAAAGTCACCGGTGTTAACCAGAAATGGTCAGGAGGCTCAGGAATATTATTAAGATCAATTACATGGAGATAATAAAGACCCGCATAAGTGGATGCAACATATACATAGTCACCCTTAATACAGGCATCAATCATCCATCGCCATCCTTCATAAGTAACTTCTTTAGCTACCTGCGGATTGGCAAGATCTGTGATATTGATAATAACAACTCCTCCACTATCATTTGCTTCCATAATGATTGCCCTGGTATTGTCTTCAGAAAGCAGGATTTTTCCATCTACACTGGGGTTACAGGATGATTTAGCTGTAGGAATTCCATCACCGTTGCTGTTTAATATGCTAAATTTATCACCACTGCCCCTACCCGATACATATACATGCAAGCCGTCTGGAGATACAGCCACATGCCGCGCAATAAAGCCTGCCGGGAAGGAATAGACGCCAGTTTCAGTTGGATTAAATGGATTGGAAACATCTACCTTAAATAATTTATTTTCCGTGTCTTTGTCAATTATGTATGCATAATTACCCGCAATGGCCATACCGATAGGATCATTGAGGGTGCGTGATCCTGTCACAGAGAGACTGCCGTAATTGGAAAGTGTGGCCCTGCCTTCCGCAGTGTTCCAGCGCCCTGTTGTTGTGTTTCTGTCGCAGTAATCAAGGTTAGAAAAATCTTCATTAATGCTATTACCTGCCCGGACGGTTATGGTCTCTTTACCCCTGGCACCTGAAGGAGCTGTGGTTTCAAGGGTGATTTTATGTTCTCCCTCGGTCAACGGTGACTGGAGAACCAGATTCCTCCCTGTTCCCAGGTTCCCGTCGACATCTGAAGACCACTGGTAAAGACTGTCATCTGTGATATCTTCCCCGCCATTATTAAGAGCATTGCCCTTGAGAGTAATATTCCCGGCTACAAGATCTCCGCTTTTGTTACTGGTTATGGCAACATTCTTTAAGGTGTGATCCTGAATTGCATCCAGTCCGTCATTGACAAGTTCACTACAGGATGTGAAAAAAATGCAGGGAAAAAAACAGGTAATGAGAAACATGAGGAGTGGCGTCTTTTTTATATTTATTTTATGCATAAATTCCTCCCTGAAGAAAAATAATTATTATCATATTATCTACGGCAGTTTAATGAGCATATATCAATGAGCTGCCGAAAAACGCTTTATTTTTTGATGCCATATAATATTGTATCAAATATTCTTTTCACCAGTTCCTCAGGTGGAATTCTGGATTCGTTGATCAGGTTGTTCATGGTCGCCAGGCTTTCAATTATGCCCAGTATCATGTTCACTGTAACAAAGGTATCAGTATCTTTTTTATAGCAGCCTGTTTTTATTCCTTCTTCGATCAATTGATAATAAATATTAAACACCGGCAATGAGGCGTTATAAAAATCTTCCCGTTTTTCCCGGTCCGCTGTATATGCTTCTTTTATTATTGTAATCCATAAATCACTGTTCTTCTGGAAAGTTTGAAAATCGGTTTCTATGGATTTTTTCAGTTTTTCAACCGGGTCCCTGATGTCCTTTATATTTTCATTTATCTCATCCACCAGTTCATTACTATTTTTTTCGACAACTGCGACAAATAAATCCAGCTTGCTTTTATAGTAATTATATACAGTTCCTTTACCAAAACCGGCGTTAGTTGAAATCGCATCAACGTTTGCTTTCACATATCCATGCCTTGCAAATTCTTTTGAGGCGCTGGACAAAAGTTTTTCCCGGGTTGCCCCTTTTATTTTCATCAATTACACCTTTATATGGGTGGGTAGTCACCCATATAATTATATTTTCCCCTCTCCTGTCAACATTTTTTTAAGGTGATATATGTGAAAATCTAATTGGAGCGTACCGTAGGAAAAATCATCCAAAGCGAATATAAAGGGTAAGCTGGTCGATGGAGCCGTAAAGAGAAATAACAAAGGTGGGAAGGTCATCGGCATTGATCCGGGCAAGGTCCTCCTCTGTCTTCTTTTGGGGCTGGGAGATGAAGGCATTGGCTTCCACCACCATGACCCCCAGGGCGTTGCCGCGCATCCTGAACAGCGATGACAAACGCCGGGGCATGGAAAATTTTCCGGTTTTTCCTGAAGAGGGGGATTTCCTGGGCATACTTCGATCCGTTGACGTAATGCAGCAGCAGATGAAACTCCCCGACAGAAAGGTTACATGATTTTTTTGAGGGGAGGAAGTTAACGGGCCTGCGGAGAAAGAACGACCCCTTTTTATAGAATTGCATGCAGCATTAGATGCTTTTAATAATTGCCACAGAGACACCGAGTAAATTTTTATTTGTAATTTTATAGTTCCATCTAAATTGGAAGTTACAGGGTTTATTGAAGGTATTCAACAAGTTCGATATACAGAACTTTCTCTTTCGCATACCGGCACATGAGACAGAATAGTTTTCATCTAACCGGTATCGTGTCACTGAAATGTTAAAATATTGACAAAACATCCCGACCATGCAAGGCTTTTTTAAATTTTTACCCAGTAGAAACTATTAAGCTTTTTCATACAGCTGTTGCGATTGCAGTGTTCTGTGGCTTCAGTAGAAGTGAAATTTTAAGTCTAAAATGGAGTGATGTTGATTTCACAAATCATACTATTACTCTTCGAAAAAAGAAAAAAACACGAAGAATTGATATGAATGACTATCTATATGAGTACTTAAAAGTATGTCATTCCACTTCTACTGAAGAAATGACAGTTCCTCTTGGCACTGATTGTTTAAGATATCGGTTCAATAAACTCAGAGAACGCTTATCATTTAATTTACCAGACGAACTTGAAAATTTTCACTTCCATGACGTGAGACACCTTTTTGGAGAATATTGTAGCGAAAGTGGTATTCACCAGCATGATATGCACTTCTTTCTGGGCCATGAGTCAGCAAGAAGTGCAGAAAGATATATTCGCCATAGTGGTGAAAACGGCAGGGAGAAGCTTACCAGCATGTGTAACTATATGTTACAAAAACATGAAAATGAAAATGTCCAGATTAAAAACACTATAAACCAACTCCTAAAATCATCGAGAGTTAGTTAATAGCCGTTCTCACTTAAATACAGAGAACCAACGTTAAGAGCACCGAACTATTTCGGATATATAATGGCTAGATTCATTATTTTCACAACTGCTTAAAACCAATACCAAGAGCCAGTATCCTGTCCTGGTACACTTTCCTGTATCGGGATTTGGCTTCCAGGCTCATGAATGAAGAATCAATTACAGCAAGGGGTATTTCGGTTCGTTCAAGATATGATGTAATAATTCTACTGGCAATCTTTTCATGAATACCAAACATCTCTGCCAGCTTCATGAAATCAAAGCCGGAATAAAAGCCGTTCCGAAGGAAGTATTCACTCTCGTAATTCCTGAACATGTCCAGTGCTGTTCTGCTATCACTGGGGATGTGGACTGTTGTATTGAGAAGGTCATATGCCGGCGACAAGAGATGATCCCCCTGCCCTGATTCGATGAGAGAAAAGTTTTTCAGGTGTGCATCACCATTTCCGGCAACATAGCAATAGACAAGTTGCCGGAAAAGCTTTACTATTTCGACCCTGTATGCAGGACAATATTGCTTAAGCAGATCACCCATTTCTTCATAGGTACCATCATACTTGTAGTTTCTCCCATGGCTCTCTTCTGTACGATTAGAAAGCTGACAAAAATCTTCCTGGAGCAGTTTATTGATTCCCTTCCTGTCAAAGCGCCTGGTAATATATGCCGGTTCTCCATCACTGAAAGAAACTACAGCTGATGGAGCAGTTGTTATATTGAAAATCCGGGCCATATGCATGGTCACATGTTCATTGGCTGGTATATCTTCCCGGCACTCAAGAGTTTCTGTACCTGGTACCGGTTTCAGGATATATCCCCCCAGCTCTTCCGTCGGGACCAGTGTTCCTTTTTTCAGGCGCAGTGAGAGCTTATCCTGCACACCGGAGATTGAAAGACGCGGTGCACTCTCCTTCCTGTAAGAAAAAAAGTCCTTCTTGCTAAAATTCAGAATAAGGGAGACCTTACCGGTAGTGCTGAAGAGTTCCCTCTTACACTTACCACAAATATCTTCACCGGCCAGATCGATGAAACAGCTTTTACATCTGCTCATCTTCTACCTCTCTTACGGTGACCGGTCCGATGGTATCCACTCCTGCTGTCTTGAGCAGCCTGGTAAAGTGGTCATTTTCATCGATTTTCAATTCCTGGCACTGTATTTCCCTGGTTGCACCTTCTGCCAGCAGACCGAAGAAAAATGGAAAGAGTATAGTAGAGTGATATGGTTCCTGACGTTTCGGCAGGGTGAGACTAATGGCAGGTAGGTCCCTATCTGCCAGGTACGAATCGGAGTAAGTGAAGATATAGCCGGTTGCATCCTGTTCGATGATACCTGCAGGTATATCCCGGTAGTATACGATTCCCCGTGCCATTATTCAATACCCCTCACAGTAAGAGTGAGTTCGAGCCCCAGGGTATCGGCAATCCTCAGCAGCACATCCAAACTGGGATTACCCTTTCCCGATTCCATGTCACTGACTGTATGCAGGGAGACACCAGCCAGTTCAGCAAGCATTGTCTGGGTAATATTCAGGTTCTTGCGCCTTTCTCTGATAATAGATATGATTTCTGGACGATTCATATTTTCAATATAATGAAATTTTAGCTCATTTGTCAATTCAAATTCACAGATATTCACCAATATTTTCAGTATAATGAAAATCATTCTGCTTGTTTTTAAGTATAACAGTGCAAATAAAAAATTTGTTGATAAATTTTTACCAAATCAGACTGGAGTATTTTAAGTATACTTAAAACTTTTACCAATTTCCGGATCTCCTTTAAGTATACTTAAAGGATTTCTACTCTAACTGGTTTCATTCGCGATTAGTGATTCGAAAACTGCTAATATTCCTCGAGTCATAGAGTGTCAATATCTTGGTCGGTGACTTCGTCGCTAACTTCCTCTTCCGCATACCGACACATGAGACAAAATAGTCAGTTCGATTTTGCTGTATTTATAAATCTTTCACAATCATTTCTCTTTTTTCTGGTGGCACTTGCTGGATATATATTATTCCGAGATGTTTTTTTTAAATTAATATTTTCAGAAACAACCTCTGCAATTACATCTTTCATCCGCTTATTCTCTTCTGTGAGATTATCTATTTTCTTTTTTTTGCTGGACTTCCGGCCTTCCTGGCTTGGTTTTATTAAAACACTTTAAAGTTGATTCGAGAAAAACTTTTTGCCAGTTGTAAAAATTTGCTGTACTGATATCATATTTTTTACAGGCTTCAGAAACAGTTATTTCTGTGGTAAGAACTTCCTTCACTATTCGGTATCTCTCTTCTGTTGAGTATCTTTTCTTCTTTGACATTTTTATTTCCTTGTTATACATAATATATTCAAGGAGTAATTGTCCGAGTTTCATTGAGGCAAAACAGATGAACTACATGCTGAAAATTGCAACTGACATCATCACCGTTTCAGGATTTGCCATGGGGCTCCTCACCAGTGCCCTACTGCTCTTCGGAGACCGCAACCGTCGCGCCAATCGATTCCTGGCCTTTGTCACCCTTCTTTTCAGCTATGATTGTCTCATGGTATACCTCACAAACAGTAACCTGAGGGCAGAATTTCCAAGTATGCATATGCTCCCTTTCCTCTTCATGTACTGCTATCCACCCATGCTCTACTTCTACGTCTCTCTCATGACATCTGAAATCAAGGCCTTCAGGAAAATTCATATTCTCCATTTCATGCCCCAGTTGATTTTTTTCACCATCATGCTTCCGGAAATAATTGTACCGGGCAATGAGCACTCGCATGGCATGGAACACTCAGGTTCCGCGAGCCTGTCAACGCCTCCCCTTTTCCTGACGATTTCTCTGCTCTACCTCCTGCAGATCGTGACTTACTTCACCCTTATGAACAGATCGTTCCATGCCTTTAACAGGAAAATCCGCTTCTACTTCTCACGCATAGACTATCTCGATCTCACGTGGCTGAAGATAGTGGTCTATGCCATGACCCTGCTCTTCGTCTATGACTTTGTCAACATGTTGTCTGCATTGTTCCTGGATCATACCAACGAAATGGGATTGTATCCATGGATAGGTATCCTGATCTGCATCTATTTCATACTGGCCTATTACATCATAGGCCAACCTGAAATTTTTCATGACACTCACGAGATGGCAGATGAGCTGGAGCAGTTCAGGTCAGCCCATGGCGACAATGAAGAAGCCTTCCCGAAGTATGCTGAAAAGAAAAAAAATACAGTCAAAGCGGGCAAAAGATCACACTGTTCAGAATACAATGACCTTGATGAAACACTGGACAGGATTCTACATTTCATGGAAACCGGCAGCCCCCACCTCAACCCGGAACTCAACCTCACGACCTTTTCGAGCGACCTGGGGATATCCTCTTATATCGTCTCAAAGACGATCAACTGTTCCCTGGACCAGAATTTTTTCACCTTCATTAACAGTTATCGCATTGAAGAAGCGAAGAATATGCTTAAGGATCCCCGCTACAGCGAACATACAATTCTGAGCATCGCCTTTGAAGCAGGCTTCAATTCCAAATCCACCTTCAATGATATATTCAAAAAGTTCAGCGATGTAACTCCCACTGAATACAGAAGACTCGCCAAGAAAACCGACATCTAAAAGGAAAATGAGTCCGAATTTAGCAAGATCGGACGACAGAAAGCATTCAATCGCTATATTACAGGACATACACCCTGTGCAATACCCGGTCATGGTACATTGAAACAGCATCATTCATTGCCGACGTATTCAGGATAAAAGAAAATACAACTACCATAAAAGGATGGCATCCATGAAAAATAGCCGGGAACTCGAAGAATACGGTTGGTTTACCACCAAGGTTTATTCAATACTATTGCTGTTCTACAGGAACACCTTGGTCATCGATCATTTTAAACAAAGAGTAGATACATCGAAAAAGATTCTGGAAATCGGAAGTGGGACCGGCAGGGATTATGAAGCTCTGGCCAGGCAGTATGATATCACAGGCAGTGATTATTCAGATGCATTTGTCAAAACTTTAAGAAGAAAATTCAAAGGCCACGAGTTCATGAAGATAAATGCCCTGACCATGGGAAGCGTAAAACATTTTGACGTAATTTTTTCTAACAAGGTACTTCACCACCTGACTCCTGATCAACTGGAGAAATCATTTATCGCGCAATACGGAATACTGAATGAAGGAGGCTTGCTCTTTCACACATTCTGGAAAGGTAACCCCGAAAATAAAAAACAAAAAAGAATGTCCGATGTTCTTTATCGAAGGGAGGATATTGAGAAGCTGAAAGGACAATTTGCAATAGAAGAGTATATCGAATACAAAGAGAGCAAGGATGATGATTCATTTATCATCATTTTGCGTAAATGAGCAACATACAGAAGCATGACAGAACGGGCTTCAGTAGCCGGAAAGTGGATGCAGGAACAGAAAGTATCAATGCCAGTAGCACTGGATGATATGAACAATACCATAGACTCCGATTATTCAGGAGCACCGGAACGGCTCTATCTCATCGATAAAAACGGTATCCGCCATCCGGTCCCTTTGACGATTCGGCCCTTGATAAATGGGAAAAGTCCATCAAAGAATTACTCGCTCAATATATTAAAAATGAGAAACAGGAAATTGAAATGAATAATGAAGAATGGCAAAATCACTGGGAAGAGTATTACAGCAGCAATGACGATCCCAACCTGCCCCCATGTGAAGTATTCATGAAAACCATGAAAAAGTTAAAACCGGGCCGCGCCCTGGATCTCGGGGCCGGCCATGGATCTGAAGCCTTCTGGCTGGCACGAAAGGGTTGGGATGTCACTGCTATAGATTTCTCAAAATCAGCAGTGGAAACCATTAACAGAATGGCAAGAGATAAAGCCCTTTCTGTAAAAGGAAAAAAGGCGGACATACTTGAATATCAATCCAGCGCCACATATGACCTTGTATACATGTGCTACATCCATTCCAAAGGCAAGGACCGGAAAAGAATGCTTTCAAATGCCGCCTCAGCCCTGAAACCAGGAGGTATGCTTGTCTACATTGGCATGGCAGGAGAATTCGATGAGCCGGAAAACTTCAACAGAGAAATATTTGCCCCTGAAGCTGTCGTGATTGAAGACATGGGAGACCTCTCTGTAGAATTCTCCGAAACCAGTAAAAGAATGATTTCCTTTTCTGCAGAGGAATCACATGAAAAAAATATTGTCCTTGTGGCAGCGAGGAAAAACCGACCATAAGGAAAAGTATAAAAATGCCAAAAAATGCAACTTCAATATACAGCAAATTTTATATTGAACGGGAGTACGAGCAGGTCGATCTCTACGGACTTTTAAAGGCGAAGTACTCAGTCAATAAAGTGATGTACCCAGGATCATACGTTCAGGTTTCACCATCCTTTATTTTCAATTATGTTGTGTATATCGATTCTGATAAAAATGCAAAGAAATTCTTTGAGAACAGAACCGAAGTACAGAACTACATTTAAAGCAGAAAAAAATATGAAGAAGAACCGCTTTTTAACTTTTACGGGCAGGATTACACCCTGCCCGTTCCGGAGGAAAAGAACTTTGATCTTCTCATTTCCCAATATGCAGGTTTTATCTCCACTTCATGTAAGCAATACCTTCGAACCGGTGGCAGACTACTGGTCAATAACAGCCATGGGGATGCAGGGCTCACTGCATTAGATGAGGATTTCAGGCTCTCGGCAATTATTAAGAAAAGAAACGACAGATGCTGTATTTCAACCAGTGACCTTGAAGATTATTTCATTCCAAAGAACAATACAGAAATAACCAGGGAGTACCTCATGGATAAAGACCGTGGGATAGGCTACCGGAAAAGCGCACCACTCTACATGTTCGAGAAGCTTTAAGTATTGCCCCCAAAAATGGATGGGGATAAACTGCAAGGCGATCATTCAGTTTTGCGTAAAACTGAAAAAGAGAGTAAGAGTATCTTTGACAGCATCAATTACGCAGAGTCCTTTGACAATAGCAATGCTGGAGAAGGAGGATTTCCCGTTGGCATAGAGCGGACAATGGAATCGATCAAGGGAAACTACACGTTGCCAGTAGATGAACGAAAAATAATTCTACTATCCGCTTTTAAAAAACATCGTGGTGAACAGAATACTCAGGCAGGCATTTTTGCCGTCGTTGGATTCATGTTATAGGATTCCTCTCTGAATAAAGACCTGTCGAAAACAGCAAAATTCCTACTAAAACCAAATACTTCTTCATAAAAGAAACCCCTGAAGGATCTTTTTATACTGAAATGTCCTCTTTAACAGTGTGTGCTTAAAATTTATGAGATTGAACAGGATTTTAAAAACGAAAGAGAAAATTTTAGCATATATCATCCGAAAATTGGCAGGATCTAAAAGAATATATGCTTTAGTCAATTTATTTCCAGTCCGGATGGAGTTTTTCCACGGGACGGGATAACACACATCAAAAGTTATGCAGTTATTTGAAATTTTCCCTTGCAATTATTTAAAATTCCTATCATTTATCCATTCAAAACTAAATAAGTGGAGCTCTTCATGAAAACAAAAAAATTAATCCTATTCTTGTCTGTTACTCTAGTAATGACACTTTCCTTTTCCGGATGTTTTGACTCTGATGAAGAGAGTGCAAAAGTCAATATGACAGTGAATCTTATCAATGCTGCCGAAGGCGCTAAATTGTATTTCTCTATTATTGATGGTGATACATCGGATGTAACAATAATGAACCAACAAGCAGAATACCTGGGGCAAAACATTGTAACTGCTGGATCTGATGGCACCGGTTCTGCTATTACTCTCGAAATGGATAGAGAGAATGAAGCCGAGTTTACTGACGGTAAAATGTACAAAGTTGCAGTTTTACTCGATATAGATGGTATTGGTTATGATCTTACTACCGGAACCGGGATGGAAACTGGTGATAAATATGGTCTTAAAGAGGTTACATTAGATGGGAATACAACTGTAACCTTTGATGTTAATTCATCTGATGATTTTCCGCAGACTCAAGGATAACAATCGAGATATTTTACTTACTAAAAAACGATCCTGAAATCCGGGATCGTTTTTTCGGTTTATTATTCAAATATCGCTCTTAAATCCATGTTCCTCATAGTTTCACCAACTCTTTCAAAAAATACATATAAGAATCTCATTTCTAATCCAGATTACACACAACAAAGGTATAGGAAAGAGGATTCACCTTTAATACCAGCTTCTTTTTAACTGGCATAGGAGCCCCCGCTATTATAGGAACATTGCCCTGTTATAGTTTTACTGATGTGCCGTTTAGCAATACCACTGGCCCCAATACACCATCTGTCTTTACTTCATAAATTTCAAGGGCACTGCACTAAAGTTCAGACAATGTAACAGAAGCCTTCTGCTCATGATCACAATTATAATAATAAAACTGATTTGGATTAGATCCATGATCTTTCTTCCATGAGAATAGACCCGTATCTTATCATTATCCGAGTCAACATCCACCTTAACATCTATGGGACTTTTCACCGGATTTTCAGCATGATGATATATCAAGTAAAGAAAAAAGGCGGGCATTCTTAAATTTAGCTTCAGAAGGAATACCGCAGCGTTTCTACTGGACACATCAGCTGAGAGACGGAACTTTAATTGATACCGAGGTGTCATTGAGTTCCATGAAAGCGGGGGATACAGATTTTATTCTCGCTATCTTGCGTGACATTACTGACCAGAAGAAGCTGGAGAGACAGCTGGTGCTGAGGGGTATCATGTCACTGAAATGTTAAAATATTGACGAAATATCCCGGCCATACAAGGTCTTTTTAAAATTACGGCGGTAATGAAAGGCCGCCATGGCATGTCCGCAGGAAACCTGATTGGCAGCGACCTTTTCAACATTCTGGGGGTGCTGGGCCTCGCAGGGGCAATCAATCCCATGACCATCACCCCTCATGCATATGGGTCTCTCCTGATGCTCAGTGGCATGGTGATACTGGTTATCGTCATGCTGAGAACAGGCTGGCGCCTCTCACGGCTGGAGGGGATGATCCTTGTGGGGATCGGACTTACCCGCTGGGCCATGGATTTCCTAATGTGATAAATTTTCTACAGGCATTAAAAAAGGCGGCTTTCAACCGCCTTTTTTAATGCCTGTAGAACGTTATTTCCCCCTTTCAAGGGCAAGCTTGAGGCCGAGCCCCACAAGGACTCCTCCGCTGATCCGGTTTATCCAGACAATCACCCGTGGGTGGGAACGGAGCCAGGATGACAGCATGCCCGCCACACAGCCAATGGGGCCCTTCACCAGGAATGTCAGGAGGGCAAATGAGGTCCCGAGCATTAGCAGCAGCAGTGTGCCATTTTTATTGTGAGCCGGAACAAATTGTGGCAGATAGGCCAGGTAGAAAATTACGATCTTCGGATTAGAAATGTTGGAAAAAGCCCCCTGGAAAAACATCTTACGCAGAGAACTGACGGCACCTTCGTGGAGATCCAGGTCCGCTGTCCGGCTGATAAGCATTTTAATGCCGAGATACAACAGGTAAGCGGCTCCAATATATTTCATGATATTAAAAAGCAGCCGGGACGCCGTCAGGACTGCACCAAGCCCCAGGGCTGCGATGAGGGTGTGGCCGAGAAGACCGGTACTTACCCCTGCGGCAGTGATGACTCCCGCTTTCCACCCACGGGAGATGGACCTGGACATTACCAGAATCATATCCTGTCCCGGAGTAATAATGAGAAAGACAGAGGTGACAATAAACAGTAGTACCTGGGATTCTTGCATGATGAGGTATCCTTTCCCGGCAATTTTAAATCGGTGGTGACAGAATCATGTCACTGAAATGTTAAAATATTGACAAAACATCCCGGCCATGCAAGGCTTTTTTAAATTTTGTCATCATCATAATCGAGCTCTTCGAGAACGTCTTCTACCAGAGTCGGTCTGTTTTGGTGGCAGAAAATTCTTATTGATGGGTATATTCCGCTATAATCACATTCTTTTATCTGGTGCCTGCATACTTGAACGGCAAGGTCACCTCCGGTTATTAAGCCGTAAATATGATCAGAAGATCTTTTCTCAATATCAAAATGATCATGCCAAAAAAACTCAGGATCATCTGTTTGATATTTACTTCGCTCATACAAAAAAGATAGTTCTTCGAGATGTTCCATGTATAGTGATGCAGAGAAGCCCCTTATTGAAGAAGCTGATAGCAGAGTATCTTCTACCGCCCCATCCATGTTAATACCTTCTATTATTTCCATCCAATACTCATTTTATAACTGGCTTCTTTTCAGTAAAAAAAAATTAAAAAAACTGTTGGTATAACATTTTCTTTAACGAATAATGATCAGGATGTCTCGAAGGGCAATAGTGTAAATCCTTCGAGCCCCTCCTTCTCAATGGCTTCTTTAATACGCTGACTTAGTACTATATAAAGAGAATTCTCCTGCATACGGAAAAAGTCAAGATCTTTAGCCTTGCTTTTATCAATGACCACTTTGGAAAAACTAACCATTGGTGGTTTTGTTCCTGGTAAGAAGTCTGATTTTTCCATATCTGCACATTCAACCAGGCCAATTATATTCACAGCCTTGTAATTCTTGAAAACGTCACCATCAGGTGAAATTAATTCTGCATCAAAAAGCTGAATATTATCAACACCGCAATCTTCCAGTACTTTAATTAAGCGAACAGAAAACAATGGAATATCAACTAAATATACATCCCTAAGCTTAGCTCCCCTTTTGGGATTTAAATTGCATTTTAAAGGTTGAGAAACTTTTCCATTGTATATCATACCCATCGTCCAAGGAACTCTTGTAACAGGTGAATCCAGAGTATTAGAATAACTTTCACTATTATTTGCCCGCCAATCGAGGTGATAATACATTTGTATTCTTCCTTTTATTTTAGTCTGTTAATTTCTTTATAAGTAATTTTCTATTAGGGTTTAAATTAGATCATAGGAAATTCAATATCCAAAATACATTCATGAGACAGAAGGGCTCTTGGCCCCAGTTGTTTCATGTCACGGAAATGTTTAAATATTGACAAAACATACCGGCCATGCAAGGCTTTTTTAAATTTTGAATCAATAATAAAATCGAACTCTACAATATCCTCAATGAATTCAACATCAGCCCGGAAAAGGTTAACTGATATTATTTCTTATACTTGCTGTCATACTTATAGCCTTTACTCCGGTAATATCCCTGGTTAAAGCCGTCGAGGCCATGCCCCACCACACTCAGGGCGTTCATAATTTTTTTAATTCTCCGCTCACGGGCATAGCGTGCTCTGCGGCGCTGACTGCTTCTCCTGCTCAGCTCCTGGGGAGAGAGGGCCCCTTTCCCTACCAGGTAATTGATAATGTGATGGTGTCTATAACGGTTTGCCGCCATGGTGGCGGTCCATTCCGATTCGCTTTCATAGTTTACATCTGCGCCCTTGTCCACCAGGTATTTTACTATTTCAAGATTCCCCCCCCCGGCTGCAAAGGTGAGAGGACGGTTATATTTGTTCTCTTTATTGAGGGGGGCCCCCGCCTCCACCAGTAGTTTCACCAGGTCATAGCGCCCGGAGGAACAGGCAATGGCGAGGGGATATCTGCCGTAATCACCGAAAATGAATCCGGGATCCGCCCCGTTTTTCAAGGCATCCCGTGCCACCTCCAGGCTGCCGTATTTCAGTGCAATAATGAGGGCCCAGTTTTCTGAATACTTCCCCCCCTTTGCAATTATCATTTTGCCGATCTCAATGTTGCCCTTAAACATTGCCAGGTCCAGGGGGGTTGCATCGAACTCATTGCGCGCATCGAGATCGATTTTCTGTTCAAGAAGAAACTTCGCCATTTTTTTCCTGTTGCGGTCCGCGGCAATATGCAGGGGGGTATCGTCACGATAGAAATGTTTATTGAGGTGTCTCCGGGCACTCGATTTATTTTCCAGGACAAACTTAAGGCAGTAATCACCGTTACCGCGCGCCAGGTCCTGCACAAGGTATCCCTTTCCCGTTGTGCCGGAATACTTCAGGTTAATGCTCCCACCCTTTTCGAGACACTTCTTCGCAAGCTTTAATTTCCCTTTTACGATGCAGTAATGCACGGCGTTTTTGCCATACCTGTCTTCAATATCGGGATCTGCTCCCTTATCAAGGAGATAGTTTACCATGTGATCTGATCCACGAAGCACGGCGGTAATGAGGGGGGTCTGTTTTAATATTCTGTTCCGGTGATCGATATAGGCCCCTTTCTTCAGCAGGGCCTCAACCCGCCTGGTGTCCCCGTAGCTGGCGGCGTCCCATAGCCTCAGGTCTATTGACCTGGTGATGCGGAAGGAACCGCACCCTCCCAAAAGGATGATTAAAAATATAAATAATGACAGTTTTTTTCTCATCATAATAATTTCCCTCGTTTAATTAATTCCCGTTGATTTACCTTAACTCTTTCTCTTCTTATTTGCAGGAAGTCAACAAAAATACACCGGAATAGTACTTTGGACTATGACAGGCAACGTCAGGAAATCGTTCTGGAAATTTTTATGGCAGGGTAAAAATTCCGGATGGTTCAACATGCTCACCAACCGGAGTTATTATCAGCACCAGGCACATGTCTCAGAAAGGAATATCTTTAAAAATTAGCAAAGTCCCTTATTTTCACGCAATATATTTTTATAAATACCGTCTTCCTGCTAATGGCGGTTTACTCCTGAAAAAGGGGTGTTTCCGCAAAAATCCTTTCTGTGCGGCTTTATCCTGATGTATCAGCATCTGTTGGCATGGGTATTTTCCCGGCATCAATGATTAAAAAGGGGCCAGCCTGCCGCTTTTCAAAACAATCTTTAGACCCTTACAAAAATTTTTAATATCTATTTCGATTTTTATCATAGTGGAAATTCAATATCCAAAATACATTCATGAGACAGAAGGGCTCTTGGCCCCAGTTGTTTCATGCCGCTGAAATGTTTAAATATTGACAAAACATACCGGCCATGCAAGGCTTTTTTAAATTTTAATGAATAGCTTAGCAATAGTCAATACTGACTGCAAAAAGTCATATTAATAATTTATTTCATCTTTTCTTTTTTGGAGAATTTATTGAAAATCAAATAAGCAATAAAGACACCTGTTAAAAATAAAAAGAGCAATGTAGTTACAGTATGGATTGAGATATTCTTTTTTGACACAATAGAAAAATAACTAATTACAGGGAGAATAGTATGAAATATACCTGACTGGACATATATATTCATTTCTGGCAACTTTTTTTGGATCTTAATAAAAAGCATCGACAACAAGCCACCCATTATCCCCACACCAGCAAGTGAAATGATTGTAAACTTGATAAATTGATCATCAATTTTTATCAACTGGAATACCAATGAATAAATGATGTTAATCAATTGCAGCAATGTGTAGGAAATAAATCCTGCTAAAAAGTAATTTTTGTTATTCATTTTTAATCTTCCCTAAAATTAAAAGTCATAAGCAAAAAGAATAAAATCATTGTATTTTATCAACACTTTTAACCTTCGGATAACCCAAAAGTCCTCTTTGAATAATTATCCTAACAGTATCGTTTTCTTTAATTGTTTCCTTAAAATTGTTAGAAATCCAAAAGGTTTTTAATTCTGAAACTGGTCTAGTATTTATATAATAACTTCTATTATGACCAATTTTTTTAATTTTGCGAAAATGAATTTCTTCTTTTTCTTTCAAAAAAGCATTATTAAGAATAAAAGCAATTGCCAAGGGAAAAACCAAAGAAACAAAGGTGTTATAAATTGTGAGCCATAGCAATACATACTTTCTATATTTTTTATAGACTTCTTTCTGACTTTGTCCTTTTTGAATTAAATCCTTAAATCCAATATAATTTTTTTTACAGTATTCAATTCTAAATTTCAGATCAACAGGCAAAAAGACAAATACGATTACTCCCAATTCACAAGGAAGAAAGATATAATAAAGAATATCTTTACCTATTAAAATCATATTGTCATAACCCCAGATAAGGCTGGTCAATAGCAGCGAACCAATTGCCAAAAATAAAATTGAAGTTAAAACAGTATCCTTTAATTTTTTAATCGCTTCACCACGTTCACCTTCTTGTTTAATTTTTTTAATACTTTTAATATTATAAAATAGTCCTATTATGAAGGGTGCTACTAGAAAGCCAATAGAGATTACAATCATAATAATGGTTACTGTCTTAGTCATTATTTGACCTCATTAGTGACAATACAAAACTGTGTGTCAAAACCCATTTCTTCCTATTTTAGATACATAGGAAATTCAATATCCAAAATACATTCATGAGACAGAAGGGCTCTTGGCCCCAGTTGTTTCATGTCACGAAAATGTTTAAATATTGACAAAACATACCGGCCATGCAAGGCTTTTTTAAATTTTTAACCGGACAGATTTATTTTAGTGTCAGAAGGGGCGCTTCGCTGGCAAGTGGAATGAATTTAATGATGTTGTTGTGTGGTGGTGTTTGATTGTATCTGATATATAAATCAAAAGGAGCCCCGGATTTGTTTCCGAGACTCTTTTTTTTATTCAATTATACCGGCTATTATAACTGAATTATTTCAGTGAAAACATTGATTACTATTTCAACAAAAGCGAGCAGGATAGAAATTGCAATCAATACTGTTACAGCATTACCAGAACTTGATTCTTTTTTCATGATGTTTTTTTCTGCCATATTTCAATCATCCATTTTTTCATCATTCTTATATATTCTTCAATGGTGCTGATGGCACAGAGGTACTTACACCAGGGTCGTTTTATAAACAATGATGATAGTAAAATAATACTTAACAGCAAGAAGTGCCTGTGGGCACCCATGAGGCTGAAGGCTGTTCCAAAAATTTCATAGTTGCCAATAGAAGGGTTCTGAAACAAGAATGAAATGACTAAGGCAAACCAGACCAATCCCCGTCTGAACCAGGTCAGCATTGTATGATATCTGCCAGCAGATGATATTCTTGCGCCTCCTACTGCATTAACGCATTCCTGAGCAGCACCAAAGGGACAGAACCATTGGCAGTATGCATTCTTTTGGGTAATAAGAAATATAATTGCGATTCCAAAAATAAGTATATACCAGTATATACCTGTCTGCCATTGAGGCCAGAATCCCATTAACATTTTATTGATCTGAACAATTGAAAGCGGCCTGTTGAAAGAAATTCCAATCAATATCAATCCTGTAATCATAGTTACCCATCTGGCCTGCTTCTTATATTTGAAATCACTCTTCCAAATAAATAAAACCATGAGAAATAAAAGAATCAGAATTGTCTCAGGTATTCCAAAAATTATCTGAACAGGACCTTCAGCAGGAGGAGATAATTTGAGGTTTTTCACGGCAATATCCCTGCTGATTTTCCGTACAGAATCAGCCAGTGCCAGTGACGTATAGGTCGCACCGGTTACAGTATCGATATCCAGATCTTTCTGAAAAGAATCTTTATGACTTTTGCCGATAAGTGAAGAGACAAAGGAACTGTTTATTACCTTCTCATACCATGAAGGGGTTTCCCGATGTTGCAGAACCTTTACCTTCAAGACATCTCCTTTTGTGCTGATCAATGCGGCACATGTCATTGGCCCGCCAAATCCGTTAGAGTCAGTTACTCCCACGTAGCCTGTTATTTCTTCGGAATTTTTCTTTGAATAAACTGCATATCTGTCATCAGTAATTTTAATAAACCGACCGGCCCGGGGCGTCATCTCTGATACAACTGGTTCCAGGTCTATCTGTTTCTTCTGAATACCTATGGCCCAGGCCCCAATAATGGTAAACAGGGCAATGAGTCCAAGGATCCGTTCAATCCTTTGTGATTGCTTTTTTTCTGTCGTAATATTATTGCATGCCGGTTTATTCATTTTCTTAACTTCCTCTGTTTTTGACTTAATTATCCGGCTGTTTTAATCCGGAAGAGGAGAGACTTAATATTCCCATAATATGAATAGAAAATTAATGCGCTGCCGGTTATAAGTAAAGTCAGCATGGGAGTAAATAATCCAGATCCCACCTGTTTCATCAGTTCTCCTGCGATCTCCTGTCCCATTGCCAGTACGGGGGGAGCCATATTTGCAGGAAGCTCTTTAGGGATTGTCGTCAGGAAACCCAATGACGGAACGGTAAAAGAGGTGACAAAACCTATACTGCCAATAGTAAATACCGGCCATGATATCCAGCGAATGAAATCCTTCACAGACCGAACAGCCAGCAGAAGAGCTGTGATTATTAAAACTATTGGAAATATCCAGAATAGTGATCCGAAGGATAGAGCGTTTTTTATACCGTTCTTATTTTTAAGCATCTTCCCGGCGGGAACTTCAGCTTTCAGTTTTTCAGTAATGCTTACTGAGCCGGGAAGTTTTTTTGAAGCTATTGTCTTTTTCAGCATTCCAGCTGCAACCGGTTCAATCTTTCTGCGGAGATTCTCAGGTGGTTTGCATTCAAATAGATCATTTATATTGCTCCCGTAAATCCCCCTCTGGTAACGGGAGACCGTTTCTTTTGAACAGGGGGGAAGGGCAAATGAACTATATGTCCAGTGAACAATTTTTCCTGCATTGTCATTAATGCCAGTCACATACTTGTCGGTGGAGATGACTATCTCGGGATAGGCCTTTTCATTATCAAACCATGAATATAGTGTATTTATGGTACTATCTATCAACTTAATTCGATCATCTTCAGGAGCAATGAAGTTAAATAGTTCTACCCACTTTTCAGGTTCCACGCCACTGGCGATGGACATCATCATTCTTTGCTCTATAGGAATGAACTGCGGGCCCAGTAAAACCTGGTACCGTATTGATTTCTTTATGGCTCCGGGGAGTGCCTGGTTTGACATGATTGTTTTTTCAATCAGACCTGTTAACTGTTTTTCATTTTTTAACACTCTGGTCGTTTTTTCAATTAAAAGGGCTCCGGGCATAGTCATAACAAACAATGCGAGTAATACTGTGGCAGCTATTTTTCTTGGCGAAAAATCATTTTTCTCTGGTACTGGCTCTGCACTGGCCGAATCGGAGACGGAGAATTTCATTTTCCAAAATCCCCATCCCCCTAGAACCATCCCCAGTCCGCTGAAAATCACAATCCCCATTACTGCTGCCTGGGGCTCATCTTCCAGAATGCTTGTGTATGACCAGGCTATACCAAAGGCTGTGAGAAAAATTGCGGAAATCATGATTGTCAATTCATTCCTGTCAATTTTTCGGTTCTTTTTGAGCTGAACAAGCTTTGCGATTGCAAAAGCGATCAGCCCGCCGGTTATCAGATAGAAAAAAATCCCTGTTACACTCATATTCTTTCTCCTTGCTTATTGCCTGTTTATTAAACTTCTTTATTCCAGAATGCTTCCACATTCTCAGGCTTAATCTCTCCGTATCCGAATGCATCGTCCATCTGACGTGCGATATCCCTTCCAACAGGAACACCAACAATTACTTTTGCCAGATCATGTACCCATGTATCCAGCTTGTTATAGGGACATACGGAAAGACAGATACCACATGACGCTCCTCCTCTCTCCCATTGAGATAAACATTTCTCATTGTCCTGATACCATTTAGTTACACCGGGATGGCTTGAAATGGAAGTTATGGGAGGTTTAATAGTAGGTTTTTCTTCAACACTGATTGCATTTGAAGGACAATTATCAGCACACTTCATACATTTTTTGCAGAATTCCTGGACGCCAAAGGTTATAGGCTTATCAAAGGTCATCTCAAGATCAGTATAAATCTTTGCCAGACGAACACGGGAGCCATATTTTTCGTTAATAAGTGTCCCCATGCGACTCAATTCTCCAAGGCCAGCCTGAATTGCTATGGGAATACTGATTCCAGTATCATTTCCGGCAGGAATTGCCCGGTAGCCCAGTTTGTTAAGGAAGACGGCTATCTTATGAGTCACTTCAGTCATGTGAGAGTACTCGAGCCCTGCAGCTGAATCGGCAATATAACCGGGCGCCTTCATGGCATCATAGTCCATCTCAAAGCCAACTGCTATTACTGACTTTGGCTTAAATGGGAAGACTCCCTTTACCTGTTTGCCTGGTCTGTTGCTTAATAAATCTTCCTCTGTAAATTCATACCATTTACTGTAAGTCCATCGTTCATCGTAGGGTGCGATACCTACAAGATCTGCACCAAGATAGGATGAAGCACGTTTGACATATTTGCCTGCTTCATCTTTACTCTTAAATTTATAAGGTTTCTTGTCTGGATTTGCATGTCGTGCCCAGTTATTGAAATTGCCCCCGCCGCGGATACCATGTGCACTATGGGGGGCTCCAGCGTCATGACCGGACCAGGAAGAAAGAACAAGAGCGTGGTCCAGTTTTGAAAACCCGGGTTCTCCTGCCATGGGATTGGGGAGCATGTCTCCGTTTTTTACCATATAGCTCAGTCCCATGCTCTTTATTCTTTTATCCCATAAAACTCTCATGAAGCCAGTATTTTTCTGGTTCATCCGCTTATAGGCCGGGGATATGTCGTAAATCTCATCGATAGTATTGTGTTCCTTTCGAAAAGGCGTAAAAGGCTTTTTACTTTTGCTATCCAGCCCGGAAGCCTTTGCTATTGTGCTGTTTCCTGTCACAATTGCCGCACCTGCACCGGCTGTTGCAGCTAATTGTAAGAATTCCTTCCTGTTCATAGTCTCAGATTTATTGCCTGATTTTCTCTTTTTCCATTTCATACTGATTTCCTCCAATGAATGAATTGTATATTTAACCCTAATCATTCATGAATGAATGATTAGGGTTAAAAAAAAGATCAGTTCTCTATGCCGGCCATAAACAACTCACTAAAATGGGTTATCATGGTTTCTGGAGAAACCTGATCTGAAGTAAAGGCAAAATTATCGATTATTCCTGTTATTGAATTGTTAAAAATAAATGAATAGGCCCTGGGATCTATGTCTCCCCTGAATTCACCTGTGTCTATCCCTTCCTTCAAAATTTCTTCAACTGACTTAATGGCTATTAAAACATTTTTCTTTATAGACTCATGTAATTCCGGGGCCTGTTCCTGAAATTCACCCTTCAGCAGTTGCTGCAGCATCTGGGTAATGTGAACTCTCTCTTCGTCAAAGAGCCATAAAATTATTTTTTTGATTTTTTCCTTTGGGCTTTCATTTGATTTGGCAACATGCATGAATTCATTTAAAAGTCCCGGCATGTATACCTTCAGGGCCTCCTGAAAGACAGTTAATTTATTTTTGAAATGATAAGATATTGAGCCCCTTGTTAGTCCTGCTTCAAGTGCAATATCCTCGAGTCTTGTTGCTGCATAGCCCTTCTTGATTAATACATGCATTGCAGAGTCCAGAAGGGCTTGTCTTGTTTTATCGGCATATTTATTATTCATGGGATTTGTAGTAACTCCTGACAATAAATATACATTCATGAATGAATGATGACCACAAAAAAATGTTTTTTTACTATTGATACATAGGAAATTCAATATCCAAAATACATTCATGAGACAGAAGGGCTCTTGGCCCCAGTTGTTTCATGTCACGAAAATGTTAAAATACTGACAAAACATACCGGCCATGCAAGGCTTTTTTAAATTTTTAGCAGGAAAATCCCGCAGAGTATCTTCGCTGGCTCCTCTGGTATCTCGGCTTTAATGCGGTTAAAGCAGGAAAGTGCAGCGATCCCAGGGACTATAAGTATTCATCCATAAACCACTATCTGGTTGAAGATATTAAATCCGAGGTTAAAATTGTACGTCATCGATATTTTGATGATCTGGGAGCAACTTTTGCAGAAAGGGTGCAGAAATTTCTCTATTATGAAGAGGCTTACCGTAAGAGATATGCCCTTATGTTTTAATCAGATTATTTACCTGCCTGAAAAGACTACTATCTAAAATAAGCAGTTTCACGACTTTAACGATAAGTTGTGACTATTGCTGATAAATACAGGGTTCTTTTATGGTCCATCTGTTATTGCAGCCCCGATTTTTTCTACTTATGATACTATTCCGACTATCTTTTCGACTTTAGATTCATAAATTTATTCATTTTATGTACGGATTAAACCGCAAATCACTTTCCCTGTACAGCAAGAACAATTGAAGGCTCTGAGCCATTTTTCTTTATCTGGTATAACTATTATCTGCTCAGAGCCTGTTTTTTCTCACTGGATACATAGGAAATTCAATATCCAAAATACATTCATGAGACAGAAGGGCTCTTGGCCCCAGTTGTTTCATGTCACGAAAATGTTTAAATATTGACAAAACATACCGGCCATGCAAGGCTTTTTTAAATTTGACCAACAAAGGGAATCCCTGTCTCGGGAAGCATATGATGCTATAACTCCAAAATTAAAAGAATATGAAAAAATTATTGAAAAAGGTGATAAAAAATTATCTACAAGATTAGAATACTATAGCATGAAAATGCTCCATGATGGTTCAATGGATGAGTTTAACTTAGAAGAAAGACAGGATTTTGAGCAAATGTCTCGTTATCTGAAAGATATAAAAATTAATGAGAGTACGAATCTTTTAAATCCAGAATATGTAATTCAATTACCTCTAAATGGGGAATATTTTGAAAACAGTGCTAGTCAAACAAATGCTAGCACTCATAAATATGGTGACTATGCAACAATTATGACGATTGTTAATGCGATGGAAAAATGGGATAAAGAGAGTACGTATCCTTTGCGGATTAATGACTTGAGTTTGTTAGGTGGAGCACCTTCGACATATCATCATAATCGATCTCATTTAGGTGTTGATGTCAATTTAACAGGAAAAAATGGTCAACCAGTACGCTATTATTGGAACTCAAATTATGATAGAGAAGCAACTGCCAGGGCTATTGAAATTTTAATGGATAGTGCTCCAAATGGTTATGAAGTATCAAAAGTTCTTTATAATGACCAAGAAGTGAGAAATCAATTTTACAATAGGAAGAATAGTTATAATAGACAAATAGTAAGGCCAGCAAATGGTCATGATCATCATTATCATGTTGAAGTGAGACCAATAAAAATAATACACTAATAATTATTAGCAGGAATCAAAATGTATAAAAGAATTGGTAAATATTTTTTAATAGCATTATTAATTTTTTCATTTTTTAATATTACTGGAATATTAAAATCAAAAATTAAATTTACTCCAGTAAGAATAAGTTCACTCCCCATTAGTGCTGATGAGTTCGCTAAGAGGAAAAATAAATTTATTGAATTTCAACATAAATTGACAAAGCGACTAAAGAAAACTAATAGTTTGGTCTCCATTAAAGAATTTCTTAAAGAGGATTTTTATTTATTAAGTGATTATTATAAAATATTGCCCGATGAAAATAAATGTCATCAAGGTCCAGATATTAACACATTTTCGTGTCATTCGAAAGAAGTAAAACTTTTAAAAAAAATTGATAAATTTGTTAATGTTTCTGATATCATTATTGTGTTGCAATTTGGTATAGTAAGTATTGGTTCTAGAACAGCTACAATAACATATTGTCAGCAAAAAAAATCTCCAGAAAAGTACCCATATATAGATTACTATTATAGTGTGCAACTTCATAAATGGCTTATTGAATCAATAAGGTATGAACGACCAGTTGATTGATTATTTTACTTGAACAAATTTTGGGCATATCTATGTTACAAGATTTCAGGTTTGTTTATATCTTTTTAGAAAAATATGCTTTGTTAATATAAATTATAGACTCAACTAACGACCGTCAGCCAGCTCTAACAAACTAACTATAAAATTAATTTAAGGAGTCAGAAATAATGAAAAAGATATTCAGTATAGTTGCAGTCCTCACCCTGGCCATTACCCTCTCCACCTCCGGCTGCTTCCTCGACGAAGAATCCGGCGCCTGTGAAGTAGACTGGATTAACGGTTGCTACAATGATTATTCATCAGATATATGCAACGATCCCGGAGATGTCTATAGTAAAGACACTTCCTGTGAATCTATGGGATACACAGAGCTTTGTGGAGATAGCCTGCTTCTTGCTCCCGGAGAAACCTGTTCTTTGGATACATAGGAAATTCAATATCCAAAATACATTCATGAGACAGAAGGGCTCTTGGCCCCAGTTGTTTCATGTCACGAAAATGTTTAAATATTGACAAAACATACCGGCCATGCAAGGCTTTTTTAAATTTTTGCCCGAAAAATCGGGTAAAAATCTACTACAAGAACAAACCTTTCCCGCTTCGCTTCATAGCAAGTCAAAAAAAATTTTCTTAATCTTTGTAACACAAAGTCCTTCTCCGGGGATTCATGGAGAACGATTCAAAGGCCTGAAGTAACCTTTTACTATCCGGTGAGTTCTTACCAGTTTTGATACATAGGAAATTCAATATCCAAAATACATTCATGAGACAGAAGGGCTCTTGGCCCCAGTTGTTTCATGTCACGAAAATGTTTAAATATTGACAAAACATACCGGCCATGCAAGGCTTTTTTAAATTTTTAATAATGGTAAAAAGTATGAAAAAATGAATGAGAAGCGTACTAATGGATGGTATGATCATGTGTATGTAAGTACTAATGATGATTCAAGTCTAACTGTGGAGAGTACCAGCTCTTTTTATGATCGGCAGAGAAAAAAATACGCTAATGGTATTCGTAGTGGTGAAAGGTTAAATTATAATAGGAGAAATACAACCTATTATTTACAATTGAAATTAACTTATGATAGGAGCAAATAACATGAATAAAATTAGGACATCATTTTTATCAATAATTGCATTGCTTTTTTTGTGCAATAGTATTCATAGCCAATCTCTCAAAACAAGTATAGAAACTGATCAAGTAATCGATAAATATATAAAGGAAAGTTTAATAATAAATAAAAAATATAAATTACCTGACGATCTAGAAATATTTAAAAAAGTTTTTATTGGAATTTCGACATGTGACCCTGTTTCTTATTATAAATTTAGAAAAAATGGCACATTTATGGTCGTATATTATAATGATATTGAAGATATTAATAATTTAAAAGATCAGAGAAAAGAAGAAGGAAAATGGTACATAAAGGGCAATAAATTATTCCTTGTAATTAAGAATAAAATAGTTACTGCGTCAAAAATTAAATATTTTCAATTAAAATATTATAAAAGGCTTCCCAGAAAATATACATTTAAAATAATATTTGACCAAGATTTATACAAAGGCTGGGATATTTTACGAAAAGAATTTAATTAAGACTTTTACAACTGCATTGTTGTTAAAGTATTTACAATAAATTAACTATAATAAAATTTCTAAGCACAATCTATGAAAAAACTTTTCCTCACCCTCTCAACCTCCAGCTGCTTCCTCGACGAAGAAACCGGCGCATGCGAAGTAAGCTATGGCGCCTGCTGGAACGATTTTACCACCGATATTTGTACTGATCAGGGGGGTGGGGGTCGTCTTTCATAATGATAACTCATGCCAGTCATTCGGGTATACGCAGGATTGTGGATAAGATTATTTTAAACTTCCTTCCGGTACCTGTGTAAAAAAATAACTGCGATGGAATATAATTTAGCATAAACTGAAAAAAATTTGTCGAATAACACTTGACAGTGTTTCTGGCAATAGAGTTCATGATCTGGAAATCATTTTAAAAATTTCACTATTAAATTGGTTGAATAATCTAAGGTATTTAATTTTTAAAATAATATTTTTAAAGTAGTATAAGATAATGATGCAAAAGAAAATATTTAAAGATTGCCCCTCTATATACCACTAAAACACTTGTTCACAATAAATTAAATTTAAGGAGTTATAAATAATGAAAAAGATTTTCAGTATAGTTGCAGTTATTACCCTGGCTATTAGTCTCTCCATAACCGGTTGCTTCCTCGACGAAGAATCAGGCGCCTGCGAAGTAGACTGGATTAACGGTTGCTACAATGATTATTCATCAGATATATGCAACGATCCCGGAGATGTCTATAGTAAAGACACTTCCTGTGAATCTATGGGATACACAGAGCTTTGTGGAGATAGCCTGCTTCTTGCTCCCGGAGAAACCTGTTCATTGAAAAAGTAGTGTCAAGATCTCATTGCGGAAAACATAGCTTTGGAATTTTGTCAAATAACACTTGACAGTATTTCTTATAATAGAGTCTATGTGTAAGATAAAAAAAGCTTTGGTGTACCACCCGGGCAATAAATTATTTTGAGGAGTATTTAATGAAAAAGCTTACTTTAATGTTAATGCTATTGGTTGCAGCAACACTCGTCTTCACTGCATGTGATGATGATAAGAAAAATGATCCAACGTATTATTCTATCTCATTTAAAGTTGATGGCGTAGAAAAGAGCTATGACTCAACCGAAATCCTCGGTTTGATACATAGGAAATTCAATATCCAAAATACATTCATGAGACAGAAGGGCTCTTGGCCCCAGTTGTTTCATGTCACGAAAATGTTTAAATATTGACAAAACATACCGGCCATGCAAGGCTTTTTTAAATTTGCTGTTAATCTGCTTGTCAGCAATATCCAGTCGTAATTCTCGCCCTTGCGGACCATAGAAACCAGGTGCTGAAATCGTAACCCCTTTTACGACTTTACCGCCTTCGAGCTTACTAAGTAGCGAAGGTGCTGCATCCACCACATAAGGTGAAGTCAGCTGCGGATTCCAGTCCAATGCATTCGTAAAAGCCTCTTCAAAAGCCAAATCACTCACCTCATTACGGCGAGCATAAAAATTGATTAAGCCATCAAACCCGATTGCCTTTTCACTAAGCAACCAGCTATCAACAGGTAAATCTTTTTGTAATGCACCAGAAGTTCCAATTCTTACAAAATTAAGTGGCGTGTGCACTTCCTTTACCATTGATACATAGGAAATTCAATATCCAAAATACATTCATGAGACAGAAGGGCTCTTGGCCCCAGTTGTTTCATGTCACGAAAATGTTTAAATATTGACAAAACATACCGGCCATGCAAGGCTTTTTTAAATTTTAATAATGGTAAAAAGTATGAAAAAATGAATGAGAAGCGTACTAATGGATGGTTTGACCATGTTTATCTAAGTACTAATAACAATTCAAGTGAAACAGTTGAAAGTACTGGTTCTTTTTATGATGAAAGAACTAGAAGATCTCACAGAGGTATTCGATATGGTAATGTTATTCGGAATAACAGAAGTAGAACAACACATTACTTACAATTAAAACTACATTATGATAGGAGAAGATAATGATGCCAAAATTTGGAAAATATTTTTTACTCATTTTTTTATTTTGCTTTTTAAGTAACGAAATTAATAGTTTTGAATATAAGATTGATGATAAGGCGAATAAAAAAACAATTAATTCTATAAAGGAAAGTATAGAAAAAAATAAAAAATACATTCCTAGTAACAATTTAGAGCTGCTGAATAAAATTATTATTGGTGTTTTTACATATGATCCAATTGCTGTGTATGAATTTAGAAAAAATGGAACATTTACAGTATGGTACTACCAAAACTGGCATAATTTACAAACTGATGATGATATTAAAATTGAAAAAGGTAGATGGCATCTTGAAAAGAATTTTTTGAAATTAGAGATCAATCAAAAAATCGTTTCGAGAGTTGAAATTAAATATTTTTACTTAAGATATAATAAACGGTTCCCGGTGAAGTATACATTTGATATAGAATTAAATGGTAAAGTATATAAAGGTGGTAATCAACTTAGGAAAGAATTCAATTAAAATTTAATGTGTAACGTGTAACGTGTAAAAATTATTATTCTTAAAATGACAGTGAATAATTTAAGAAAAAATTTTAGGAGTAAAATCAATGAAAAAAAATTTCCTCACCCTCACCCTCTCCACCTCCGGCTGTTTCCTCGACGAAGAAACCGGCGCATGCGAAGTAAGCTATGGCGCCTGCTGGAACGATTTTACCACCGATATTTGTACTGATCAGGGGGGTGGGGGTCGTCTTTCATAATGATAACTCATGCCAGTCATTCGGGTTTACCCAGGATTGTGGAGAAGATTATTTTGATACATAGGAAATTCAATATCCAAAATACATTCATGAGACAGAAGGGCTCTTGGCCCCAGTTGTTTCATGTCACGAAAATGTTTAAATATTGGCCCCAGTTGTTTCATGTCACGAAAATGTTTAAATATTGACAAAACATACCGGCCATGCAAGGCTTTTTTAAATTTTTGATCACGGAAGAAGCTTCCCCTGAATTAATAGAAGAAATAAGGGAGCAGGATGAGGAAATATTAAATACCGACAAAATATATCCACTCCAGAAAACTGCACTGAACCGGATTACAGCTGACCGAAAACGTCTGCGACTGCTTCTTGAAATTCTCCTCAGGGAAAGACTCGACAGTGGTCTTCTGGAACCGGAAGAAAATGCACGTCTGAAAGAAGCGATCGCAGTAAGGAAAAGTTTCTACAATATTGATATTCCGGAGATGGGCGGAAATTATGACAACTCTCAATCCACCGGTAAACTCTCCTCTCTTATCGGGGGAAGGAAAAAAAATACGTCCATAAATGACTACGGAAAGCCGGCGAAAAACTTATTAGATGCCGGCATGCCCGCCTTTGAACAGTATCCTCCTAAAGTCAGCAATTCCCCCCATTCAGGTACTGAGCAGAAAAGTAACAATACATCACATAAAACAACCGATCTGGACAAAAATAAACAGGCAATTAAAAAAACCAGAACGAACAGCAATAATTCAGGTTTTGAGAACACAGGCTTGTACATCTCAGAAAATGATAAAGTTTCTCTCGGCAGTCAAAAGAAAATAGTCCTTTCCTCTATTGGGGCGATAATTTTACTGGCATCTATACTGACTATTTACAGTATTACATTCAGCGATGAAGACAGCAGCTTAAGCTGCTTCCCCGGCCAAAAAATTAACATTAAACGGGACACCGGATCGTCAAAAAATATTACCAGGAGCAATAATATACTTACACCTGAACAGAAGGAAAACTACGATAATTTACCGGCTTCGTTCAAATCAAATATTACCAATACCGATATTTATCGTTATGCAAACAAGGTCGCATTAAAAAATGGTTATGCAGAGCTCAAGGATGCGGGTATTAAAACAAAAAATCCACACTGGATATACCCCGGGAATTCCTTTGTGCTTCTTGATGACCAGAAAATTACAGTCAGTGATGGAGACACCCTCTGGTCAATTGCAAAAAGAAAATTAATTGAAATGGATATTAAATTTGATACATAGGAAATTCAATATCCAAAATACATTCATGAGACAGAAGGGCTCTTGGCCCCAGTTGTTTCATGTCACGAAAATGTTTAAATATTGACAAAACATACCGGCCATGCAAGGCTTTTTTAAATTTTTAGCAGGAAAATCCCGCAGAGTATCTTCGCTGGCTCCTCTGGTATCTCGGCTTTAATGCGGTTAAAGCAGGAAAGTGCAGCGATCCCAGGGACTATAAGTATTCATCCATAAACCACTATCTGGTTGAAGATATTAAATCCGAGGTTAAAATTGTACGTCATCGATATTTTGATGATCTGGGAGCAACTTTTGCAGAAAGGGTGCAGAAATTTCTCTATTATGAAGAGGCTTACCGTAAGAGATATGCCCTTATGTTTTAATCAGATTATTTACCTGCCTGAAAAGACTACTATCTAAAATAAGCAGTTTCACGACTTTAACGATAAGTTGTGACTATTGCTGATAAATACAGGGTTCTTTTATGGTCCATCTGTTATTGCAGCCCCGATTTTTTCTACTTATGATACTATTCCGACTATCTTTTCGACTTTAGATTCATAAATTTATTCATTTT
Source organism: uncultured Spirochaetota bacterium (assembly GCA_942491575.1). GTDB lineage: Bacteria > Spirochaetota > UBA4802 > UBA4802 > UBA5550 > CAZHNW01. Next base: position 1,143,780 of record CALOBT010000031.1, on the reverse strand, counting down.
ATGTACGGATTAAACCGCAAATCACTTTCCCTGTACAGCAAGAACAATTGAAGGCTCTGAGCCATTTTTCTTTATCTGGTATAACTATTATCTGCTCAGAGCCTGTTTTTTCTCACTGGATACATAGGAAATTCAATATCCAAAATACATTCATGAGACAGAAGGGCTCTTGGCCCCAGTTGTTTCATGTCACGAAAATGTTTAAATATTGACAAAACATACCGGCCATGCAAGGCTTTTTTAAATTTTAACAACGTTCATCCCGACACCGCGGCCGGAAATATCGGTAACCTTTTTAGCTGTTGAAAATCCCGGGGCAAAAATAAAGTTACAGATGTCCGTACTGTCCATATTGGCCAGGGCTTCCACCGTAGCCATTTGTTTTTCAATTACCTTTCTTTTAATCTGTTCCACATCCAGGCCGCGTCCATCATCACTGACTTCCACAAAAATCTGGTTCCCCCCCTGATGGGCATTGAGGGTTACATGGGCAACCTCTGACTTGCCAAGCTGTTTCCGCTGTTCAGGAGACTCGATGCCATGATCAATTGCATTACGGATAAGATGCATAAGGGGTTCGCCAATGGCATCAATTACCTTTTTATCGAGTTCTGTATCCTCTCCCTGAATAACAAGTTCAATCTTTTTGTCATGTTCCTTCGCCAGATCCCGGACAAGGCGGTTAAATCGGGTAAAAACCTGGCCAATGGGGACCATCCGGGTTTTCATAATACCGGTCTGGAGATCCTTTGCAATTCGGGACATCTGCTCCATACGGCTCTTAAACTCATTGGTGATTGATTTATCTCCGCCGATTTTTCGAATTTCTTCATAAAGTCGAAAGAAACCGGAATTCGCGATAACCAGCTCACCAACGTTATGATACATAGGAAATTCAATATCCAAAATACATTCATGAGACAGAAGGGCTCTTGGCCCCAGTTGTTTCATGTCACGAAAATGTTTAAATATTACTTCTGATATCCCTACGGCAGCGATACTCACGATAGCACCAGCGTTATCGATCTTATCTACCAGGTCGATATATTTAATCGTTTCTTTAGCCATTAGCTTAAAACCTCCTCTATTTTATCGGTAAGAGCTTCTTTGATATCTCGCATAGGTGTACTTTCGCCATCTTTTATTTTTGAAGGAATGATGAACCCAATTTCACCAAACTTATCCCCTATCGTATATTCATTATGGATAGGGTCCTCTAAGTCGATATCTTTATGATACATAGGAAATTCAATATCCAAAATACATTCATGAGACAGAAGGGCTCTTGGCCCCAGTTGTTTCATGTCACGAAAATGTTTAAATATTGACAAAACATACCGGCCATGCAAGGCTTTTTTAAATTTAAGTCCGGTATTCCCGAGTATTGAAATAGCGGAGCTGATCAGAATACATTCTCCCAGTGAATTTGTGTAATTTTTTCACTCATAGACCAGAGTTTTTCTCTTGATATACTGTCATAAGCAATTTCTGGGGGGCTGGTTTCACGGCATTCTGAAATGAATTTTCCATGAAGCAGACTCCCCATTGTAGTTGCACAAAAGATCGATGTGCGGGACCCAATGTCTACCGGGACCGCATCCATAAAATCTCCTTCCCATAATTTTGTGTCAACATTCCCCGGGTCGAGGCATGTAACAGTGATTGGTGTGGAATTAAGTCTTTCAGCAAGTTCAAAAGAGAACAGTGTATTGCAGAGTTTTGCCTGAGCATATGCCCACATGGCGCTGTATTCTTCTTTATTAGTCAGAGCTTCTAAATCAAGTATACCGGCATTACTGAGTGAAGAAACAGTAATAATTCTTCCTTTTCTGGCGCATAGTATCAAATCAAGTAGAGAGAGAGTTAAGAGGAAATGGGCAAGATGACAGATCGCAAAAGTCATTTCATAACCATCCCTACTTTTTTGATATGTGGCAAGATACACACCGGCATTATTGATGAGAATATCAATTTTTTTATAGTCCTTATGTATGTGCTCAGAAAGCTTTATAACTTCTGCAAGAGAGGAAAAATCAGCTATATAATAATCTATCAATGAGGTTTTGTTCAGATTTTTTAGTTCTTTGATTACTTTATGAACTTTATTCTCATCCCGGCCATGAATTATGATATGCGCTCCCATATGTATCAGGTCAATTGCGGTTTGTTTACCTATACCATCTGTTGAACCGGTAATGAAGACAGTTTTGTTTTTGATGTTATTTTCTTTTTGCCATTCTTCATTACAATCATTGCAGATATATATATCGTTATTTTGACTTATATTTGGACTGCTGCAAATTGGACAGATCATTGTATCATTTTTTAAATATGCCCGGTAATTGTTTTCCAGAGTTTCCATAAATTGACTCCTTGTTCAATATAGAATTATATGTTATTTCAAAATGAACATTAATTCAGTCTGTAATAACTTTTTATATTCTGTGACTTCTCTCGGCGTTATGCGTTTGTTTATATAAAAAATCATTGATCCTATAAGCAATTTTCGTGTCATTCCCCCGATAATTTTTATGTCTTTTTCTTTAATTATATTTTTTTTGGCCATTATGCTAAGCTTGTCATTAATTGCTTTTATGATACATAGGAAATTCAATATCCAAAATACATTCATGAGACAGAAGGGCTCTTGGCCCCAGTTGTTTCATGTCACGAAAATGTTTAAATATTGACAAAACATACCGGCCATGCAAGGCTTTTTTAAATTTTTGCCCGAAAAATCGGGTAAAAATCTACTACAAGAACAAACCTTTCCCGCTTCGCTTCATAGCAAGTCAAAAAAAATTTTCTTAATCTTTGTAACACAAAGTCCTTCTCCGGGGATTCATGGAGAACGATTCAAAGGCCTGAAGTAACCTTTTACTATCCGGTGAGTTCTTACCAGTTTTTCTATCGCCCTTTGGGCATAAAAAGAATACACAGTATCTGAAATCATCGATGAATTACAGTCAGGACACTTGACCGGGTCTGCATTAAATGAATGCTCAATGGCATATTGCCAGGTCTTCTTGTCGATCAGGTTAAGCTTCTCCCTGATGCCACTGGCATAAATGCCGTAATAACGAATTGTCTTTCTATTTTTAGCCGGGAGGAAATATAGCATCCGCGCCATAAATTCATAAATATCCATTGTCTTTAATGAATACTTTTTTACTCCGCTCTTACGATTCACCCAGCTCTTGTACCGAAAGGTCACCTTTTTACGCCCATGGTCAACCTTTACTATCTGGCTACTGTGCATTATGCCACAGGCAATATATTCAGCTGCCCGAAAGAGAATCTCATTGTCCGTTCCTTTTACGGGTTTAAAATACACATGAAAACCGTTAGCATAACTGCTGACAAGGTATTTCTGTTCAGCATTGGTAATGATATTCTTTTTCACCAGGTGACGTAAAAAAAAGTCCATCCATAGATACCGTGCTTTTTTATAGGGAATAAAAATATTATCAATTATTTCTCCCGTTTCGGTATTAATGAGTTCTGAGGTTCCGATAATGTGAATGTGAGGATTAAAATTTAAACTGTTTCCACAGGTATGAATTGTCGCGATTATACCGGGTTTATATTCTTTGCCTTTAATGCCCGCTGAACTCAATAATAGCCTGCGGTAAAACCGTGAGGCTTCACGAATCATCATATCCGTATCATAGCCCCTTTTAAAAAGCAGTCTCCTTATACCTCCGGGTACAGTGAATGTAACGTGAAAATGGTTCAAATTAGTATTGAGAATACTCGACAAATTAAGCGACCACCCAAAAAGCCTTTTTCTGTGACAGGAGAGACATAAACGGGATTTACATGTAAAGGGAACAACTAAAACAATACCGCAGCAAAGACAGGTATGCCGCTGAAAACCATGCTGAAACTTCCCGCATTTAATAAGCTTTTCAACTTCCTCCTTCTTTTCATCTGAAAGGGATCCAAGCCTGCCTAAAAAACGTGTCACATAAATTTCTTGAAATCCCTGCCAGTGGCGCATCCAGAGGGTCTTATACAAGCTCCAGCGCTCAAGGCCGGGATAATAATCCGGTTTTTCCTTATTTTCTGACTGGATGTACACATAAGTAATACGAACCCGTCCTGCAGAAATTTAAAAATTTACTAAAAAATCAGGACTCGGAAACCATCAGTAACCTGAAACTATAAGCTTCAGGCCCGACTCTCGAAAACCGGCAGGCATATAACACGTGGAGCCGCAATCATAATAAATTCCCCCGCCCACGACGGTGCTGCCTTCCCTCTACATCCTCTTACTTCCTCCCGAAATAGAAAAATCACCTGCATCTGCCCACTAACCGGCGTTAATTATTATTTCAACCGCTGTAAAGACCGATATTGACTAAATAGAGTAAAGATAATGCTGAAAAACGAACAGAGAATTGAAGTGAACAGGGTTGCGTCAGAAAAGACCTTTGGCCAAACGCCCCATCTCCAGAGCCCCCAAAAAAAGCTTGACGTTTTCTCAAATGGAAAGCTTTCATATATAAAACAATCTTAATACAATAAGGGCAAAATCAATGAAAACAATAGAAGGCAACCTGGACGCATCGGGCTTACGCTTTGCAATAATCATCTCACGTTTCAACGAATTTATTACCAGCAAACTCCTCGGCGGGGCCACAGACTGCCTGCGGCGCCATAATGCTGATGAAGACCTAATTTCAGCCGTATGGGTTCCGGGAGCGTTTGAAATCCCAGCAATGGCACGGCGTATTGCCAAATCAGGCAATTACGATGCAGTTATCTGCCTCGGTGCCGTTATAAAGGGTTCAACCCCCCACTTCGACTACGTATCCGCTGAAGTCTCAAAGGGTGTAGCCCAGGTGGGAATGAATTCAGAAATACCGGTCATTTTTGGTGTCATCACCACTGATACAATTGAGCAGGCAATTGAGCGGGCTGGAACAAAGTCAGGCAACAAGGGATTCGATGCGGCATTCTCTGCAATCGAAATGACAAACCTCTTTCGTCAGATCAGCTAATGGGACATCGGAGAAAAGCTCGGGAATACGCACTTCAGGGTCTCTACATGTATGAAATGCGCAGTTCAGAAGCCGGGATCAATACCGGGGAACTGCGCGATGATATCATGGCCCTGGATTGGCTGGATCAGGAAATAACCGACGACATCAGGGATTTTACAATTTCCCTGATTAATGGTGTACTGTCCAACCTCGATGACATAAACACCATCATCAACAGGCATTCAAAAAACTGGAAGCTGGAACGCCTTACCGCAGTGGACAAGTCGATTTTACGTCTCTGCATTTTCGAAATGTTAAATCTCCCGGAAATACCGGTTGCAGTAACAATAAATGAAGGCATAGAACTCGGTAAGATTTATGGGGGGGAAGGTTCAGGCCAGTTTATCAATGGCATCCTCGACGCCGTCAAGAAAGCAAACAGCCCTAAGGGGGAAAAGAAAGGTTGAAGATCAAAAGATCCAGGCGCCAGCAGCCGCCGATTTCAGATGAAGAGCTACTTGAAACAAACCGCATCAGGTCAATAGAAGCCGAGGAAGGCAAAACTTCCGACAGAAGGAAGTCACTTCTCATAGCAAGCGTCATTGCACTGACTGCGGTAGTTATATTTCTCATCGTCATCACCATCTTTTATGATCGTCCCGGTTCATTTCTATCCACTGCAAAAAAAGAAAAAACCAGAGATGAAACCCTTATAAACTCAGTTAAAAAAAATCAGTCCCTTGACTCAGAAAACATTCACATCAAACGCGGTAAAGAAAGTTATGCCCGCAAGTATTATCATGATGCAATTACCGAATTCCAGGAAGTGATAGATTCAGATGCTGACAACAGGGATAAGGCCATTGCACTCACATACATGGGAATGATTGCCGATGATCAGGGCAAATACAAAGAGGCCATTGAATTTTACAGGAGAGCCCTCACATACAGCAAGGACAATCCTGAAATTCTGAAAAACCTCGCCATCGCCTACAGGAACAGCAACAACACATCGGAAGCAATTGAGAATGTAAAAAAATCTCTTGAACTCGATGAAAACAATATTGATGCCCGCATCCTACTGGGAAACCTCTACTTCGCATCGGCGGATTACAACCGCGCCATAGAAGAATACCGGAAAGCCCTGGAGGCGGGACCGGAAAATGCAACCGTCATGTACAATCTCGGTTCAGCCCTGATTAAAACCGGTGATGAATTTGCCGGAATCGAATACTTCAAAAAGGCTGCCGTAAAGGACCGTATAGGAGAGGTGGCACACCGGGCTTATTCCCGTCTCGGGGTACACTTTACCGAAAGGCGTGTTTTCGATCTTGCGGAAAAATACCTGAAGCAGGCGGTGGCACTCCGCCCGGCGGATCCGGTCAACCGGTATAATCTCGGCATTGCCTATCTTCGCCAGGATAAAAATGACCTTGCCGTCAAAGAACTTACGGAAGCTGAAAAACTTTCCGGCAAAGACGGCGAGCTTCTGCAGAATATCGGAGACGTTTACCTCTCCATGAAACAGTACGATCGAAGCCTCGAAACCTTCGAAAAAGTACTGAAAAATAAAAAAAGAAATATCAGCATCCTGGCAAAAATCGCAGAAATTCATTACGAAAAGGGCGACCTTGACAAGGCCTATGACCTATATAAAAAAATAACCATGATTGAACCCGCCACGGAAAATGCACGGGCGGCATATCTAAATATGGGAAAAATTTTAATCGATTCACTGAGGTTCAATGAAGCCGTTACGGTTTTCAATAAGGCCCTGACTATAAATTCAAAGGATGACGCCGCTCTCTACCATCTCGGTATTGCCTACAAAAAAGACGACAAACCGGATAAAGCCGTCAGGGCATGGCGGAAGGCGGCAGACCTGAACAGAAAAAATCCCCGGGCACTTCTTTCCATCGCGGAATACTACTATGAAAGCGGCCTCTACGACCTGGCAGAAAAGGAATATCAGCAGATTTCCCTGAACTGGCCGCGTCTCCAGGAGGCACACTTCAAGATGGGTGCCATCTACTACAAAAGGGGCCTGAAGGACTACGCACTGCAGGCATTCAGAAAAACAGTGGAGATTGATCCTTCCGGAGAACTGGCCCGCAAGTCTTTAATCAATATGGCAATTATAAACAGCGAAAAGGATGCCTCCGAGGCGGGCCTTACCCGCTCCATGGAAATGGTGCAGAAAGCCCTTCTCTTAAAGCCAAATGATACGGAGGCCCTCTACTCTTATGGCGTACTTCTTGCAAGGAAGAACCGACAGGAAAAGGCAATAGAGACTTTTTACCAGGTAATAAAAAGTACCCGGGACAAATCGCTTCTTTCCCGCTCATACAACAGCATAGGCAAGAGTTATTTTCGCCAGGAAAATTACAGAAAAGCCCTTGAGGCATTCACCCGCGGACTGGAGGAAGATCCCACAAATGAAGAAATGCGCATGAACAGGAAAGCTGCGGCACAGGCTTACGAAAAGACACTTGCCCGGGAACAGTAAATGGCGGTCATTGATCATCTCCATGAAATTGAAGCGATTAATCTCCTGCCCTGGGCAACACGGTCAAACCGAAGCCGCGGCAGAAAATACGATGAAGCAACACACCCTTACCGCACCGAGTTTCAGAGAGACCGCGACCGCATCATTCACACCCGTGCATTCAGGCGCCTTGAGTACAAAACCCAGGTATTCATAAACCACGAGGGAGACCATTACCGGACCCGACTGACCCATTCAATTGAAGTTGCCCAGATTGCCCGTACTATCGCCCGCAGTCTCCGTCTGAATGAAGACCTCACAGAATCCATCGCCCTCGCCCATGACCTGGGACATACCCCCTTCGGGCATAGTGGAGAGCGAATCCTGAATGAACTGATGAAAGATGAGGGTGGATTTGAGCATAATATTCAGTCCCTCCGCGTTGTGGATAAGCTGGAAAAAAACTATAACGATTTTGACGGGCTTAACCTGACCTGGGAAACCAGGGAAGGTATAATAAAGCACTCCTCAAGTCCCGATCCGGAACTACTGGAGGAGTTTTCTCCTGAGGAAAAACCATCCCTTGAAGCGCAGATAATTGACCTTGCAGACGAAATAGCCTACAACAATCATGACCTGGATGACGGAATCCGTTCGGGATTATTAAAACTTGAAGATGTAGAGAACCTTGACCTGTGGGCAATGGCAAAAGAGAAGTACGGCCCGACACAGCCTGCGGAGCAGAAAATTATCAACAGGGAAATCATCAGGAGAATAATAAATCTACTTGTTTCAGACCTTCTGGAAAACACGGAAAAAATGCTGGGGAAGCATAAAATAAATTCAAATGACGACATCAGGAATGCAAAAGAAAATCTGGTAGCCTTCAGCAGTGAAGTTACGGAAGCCAACAACCAGTGTAAAAACTTCCTTCGCCAACGCCTCTATCGCCATTATCGGGTGACAAGGGTTTCCCTCAAGGCGGAACGAATTGTGGAAGATCTCTTTCAAATTTATTCTTCACATCCGGATACCCTCCCGGAATTTTACCAGGCGATGATTTCTAAAAACAGCGTCAGAAGAACGACGGCGGATTACATAGCAGGCATGACAGACCGTTTTGCCCTGGAAGAACATAAAAAGCTTACTGATCCCCGAATGGATTTATAGTCCCGCCAGCGGGCAGTTGCCGACTAATTGCAAATGCCCGATAAAAACAATTATATTTACCATGGCAACAGGAGAGAAGAGTGTCTGAACAGATTGTAGAAGTAACGGATTATTTAAGACAAATACTTGAATCGGAAAATCCGGAAGATGTCATTATACTCGATAAAAACGGCAGATGGTGGCACAACGGCGAGCCATTCAAAAACAGAAAGATAATAGATTTTTTTAATCAATCCATTTGTATTACCACGGAAGGTACATTCGTACTTCAGTATGACAGGTATATTTTTCCCATAACAGTGGAGGATGTACCTGTATTCATTACCGGGGCCAGGTTTGAAGGTTTTGCCGAATTCGAAAAAATTTTCATCAACCTCTCCACGGGAAAGGAAGAAGAGCTTGATATTTCGACTCTTGTTTATAAGAATAACACTTTATACTGTAATGTTGGAGACGGAACTTTTACGGCAAAATTTCATCGATCTCCCGCCTTTCATGTACTGGACCGCCTTGACGAAAGCAACGGTCACTATTTTCTCAATATCTGCGGGAAACAGATTCCCCTGAAACAGGAATAAGAATTATGAAAAAATTTACCTACATCTCGATGATCCTCGCCATCGCCGGAGCAATATTTTCAGGGGCACTGCTCCTGCAGCACTATTATCCGGAGGCGAACCTGGGTCTCCTCTCCTGCGGGACGGGGCTTGAAAATCCCTGTATAATTGTAAGCCAGTCAGATGCATCAAAACTTTTCGGCATTCCGCTTGCCGCCTTCGGCCTGCTTTTTTATCTTTTCTTTTTATTTGTTGTGCTCATCGCAGACTATGCGCAGAAAGAATACAATGAACTGGGAGTGTATATGCTCCTTCCCCTTACCGGTGCTGCAGTAATTATTGATTTACTCCTGGCTGGGCTCCTGATAAAAATGGGGGAATTCTGCACCCTCTGTTTTTACACCTACCTGATTAATATCGCCCTGCTGGTGGTGATGATTTTATGGTTCAGAAAACTTCGCAGTGAGAGCAGCGAATCGTTAAAAAACCGGTTAAAGACAATTTTGAAAATCGATGATTCAGAAAGTCACAAAAAGGCAGCCTTTTCCAGTTTTTCCCTTTTTGTCATACTCCTGGTATTTGCCGTTTTTTCCACCAATACAATTATGACCTTTAAATCAGGCGGGGCACATATTCCTCATCAACAAATAAAAAAATTTCTGGATAATTTCTACAAGGAAAAACCTGTTGAAATAGCGCTACCGGAAAGCCCCTATGTTCTGGGGGCAGAGAATGCACCGCTGACAATCTCTGTTTTTACTGACTATCTATGCAGTGCATGCTATGCCTTCTATAAAGTCGAAAAATTCCTCCTTTCAAAATATAAGGGGAAGATTAAAATTATCTACTACCACTACCCCCTGGACAGCAACTGCAACAGTGATGTTTCCCGGACCATCTACAAAAATTCCTGTACTGCATCCCGGGCAATGCATGCCGCTGCAAATAAAGATATTTTTACCAGTTATATCGTTCAACATTTCAGCCGGTATAAGAGTCTCAAGAAGGAATACTCGGAAGAATGGTCCGCTGAAATTCTGTCTGATCTAAAAAAACAGAACCTGGCTAAAGACATTACTGAAAACAGCTTTAAAGAAATAATGTTTTCTGAAGATGCTACACAAACAATAAACAGTCACGTTGAAGCAGCCGTAGCCCTTAAAATTGATGCTACTCCGACAATAATCATTAATGGGAGAAAACTTGTCGGTGTTCCTCCGAAGGAAATGATGTCTGCACTGATTGACAATGAATTAAAAAAATAACAAACACCCTTTTCCTCTCAAAACAGACAGAATACGAAAAAGGTGATCTATTACAATAAATAATACCAGCCATTTTCACCTCCACCTAACCTCCCCCGTCAGGGGGGAGGGACTATACAAAGGCTGCCGTAACATCTACCATTTTCCTCACGCACGGTTTTCTCAAAATCTTTCATTGACTACCGTTAATTTTATGTTATACTAAAGCATGCTTAAATCATTAAAACTTATACTCAGTTAAGCTGAAAAAATGAGATACAGTCGCGCCATAAACCTGATCCTGATTCTGGTTCTTGCATTGACCCATGAGGCCTGTCAGTTTGAGAATGTCATCATCGGCTGGAAAGATGGAACCATTCCTTACTTTTTTACCGGTTACTTCACAGATGAAGAAATCGAAACAACACGGGCCGCCATGGATGAATGGGAATCAGTATGCGGAGTCAGGTTTATTGAAGTACTTCCGCGGTCAACTGCATATGAAATAATAAAAGATGAAAGGAATTACTCATGGTCATCCAGTATCGGGTCAAATAACGTGATGAATTACCTGAGCTTCGGTTCTTATGACAGCTATGCCTATGGCCATGTACTACATGAACTTGGACACTGTCTTGGACTTCTCCATGAACATCAGCGGCCTGACCGGGACCTTTATGTTGAAGTAGTGTGGGACAATATCTGGCCGGAATATGAATTCAATTTTGACATGCGGGACAATCCCCTATTTGAGGAGGAACAGTTCCCTTACGATTACAATTCCATTATGCATTACCACAGTCGTGGATTCAGTATTGATGGGAATGAAACAATTATCCCTAAAGACGGAAGAGATATATTGCGGACTGACAGCTTAACTGAAATCGATAAAGAAAAAGTAAGGGCAATTTATGGAGAACCAATTATAGAATAAGAGTAACAAATAATATGTCAAAAAAAACAGCTCTGCTGACAACTATTGCACTTCTGGTGCCATGCCTCCTCCTTGGGCAGGAAAAAATTCCAGCCAAACCGGCAGTTGTCGTAAAAAAAACAAAAAAAATGTCACCTGCAGAAATGCAGAAGGAGATTGAAGGCCTGAAAGATGAGATTAATGAATTAAAGGAGAGGGTAGCCCGAACTGAAAAAGACATAGATATTCTGGGGCAATTAAAAATAAGCGGATTCTTCGACGTCTATATTTCCAATTATGAGAATAAACCAAACATCCTTGAAACAGGAAATTTCGAACTGCACATACAGAACCAGTATAAATCTTTCCAGGTCGCAGCGGCTCTGGTTTTCAATGAAGGAGCGGAACTGGGGGTGGCATTTATTGATTATCATCTCTATGGAGGCGGAATAGCCCCAAGGGGACGCCTGTTCAGGGAAAAGGGAATGCATATTCAGGTGGGAAGATTTGACGTTCCATATGGCAACGACTGGCAGCATTTTGCATCTGTAAACCGTCTCACTGTCACTCCCCCCCTTACTACTGAAATTATTATGGAAGATGGATACAATGATGTCGGTATACGTATACTTACAAACTTTGTTTCCTTTTACGGAACATTTTATATTCTGCGGGGCATTGACGAGGGGTATTCCTACGGAGGCAATTCCTTTGGAGGAAGGATAGGCATTACTCCCTTCAACAACCCATATCAGTTAAGCAAGGCTGATATACCTGTACTTGATATCGCACTTTCTTACATCCACGATGTCAATACTGCATATGAAACAACTGAGAAGCTGCTGGCAGTAGACATTGAAAGCAAACTGGGCCCCTTACTTCTTCGCGGTGAATATTACAGAAGAGATAAACTGGTGGGCATCCTTCTTAATGGATTTCATATAACTGCAGGTCTCGATTTTAATGAAGTGATATCCATACCCCTGACAATTTTCCTGCGGTATGATTTCTATCATATGAAACGTTACATCAAATCGAATGAAAAAGACGAATTATCAAGGATCACATCAGGATTCAAGCTGAATATTGCAAAGGTATCAACCCTGAAACTGGAATATCAGAGATTTTTGACAACCTATCCTGAATATACCAGTACAGAATATTACAATGACAATTTATTTTATCTCCAGTTGATTATCAGTTTTTAAATGGAGCACAGTAATGCAGAAAATATTTTTATTGATTTTCATTCTCGCCATAGACGGCCTTTTGGTGGGAGTAGATCGCGAAACCATTAAAATAATGCCCTTTGTCTCAGACGCCAGATACTGCACAAAGTGTCATGAGAATTCAACATTCCCTGATTCTGCTGATGCCTGTAAAAATTACTGCATAACCTGCCATAAGGAAAACGACAGCAATCATCACAGCACCAATGCATCTTTAAAAAAGGTCACTGATTATTCTTTTAAGCTGACAGACAGAAAAAAAATTACCTGCCGAACCTGTCACAATTTAAAATTGAAAAGACATGCAGAATCCGCCTGGAAAGCGGAAAGCCTTTATGACAGCCTTTTTTCAAAAAAGAAACAATATAAGACCTATTACCTGCCAATAAAAAACAACAAGGGCCAATTATGCAAAAAGTGTCACTGAAGGAGGGGGCATGAAGGACAATAAGCGAAAAATAATTTTAATAGATCGAAAATATCAGCTTCGCATGATTAAGAAATTTATCCTGGTGAATATTCTCGCACTTGCAATTTTTGGAATTCTGATTTTTTTCTTCATCAATAACGAACTGGATACAAATTTAAGGACAGCCCATGTAACCTACCGCAACATGAAGGACATGCTGCTGCCGATTGTGGCAACCCTTTCGATTCTCAATGTAATAGTTTCATCGATTCTGATTTTTATTTTTGTACTTTATGCGTCTCACAAACTCGCGGGGCCCCTGTTTCGCTTCCTACAGGTTCTTAAAGCCATGACAGAAAGGGACTACAGCTCTTTCACAAGACTGAGGGAGGGAGACCAGTTACAGGATATATCCAGTGAACTTGAAAATTGTTCAGACACACTCAAAGATGACTTCAATGCCATCAATGAGAAGCTTGATCATTTAAACAGTGATCCTGAAAATATTAAAAATATTGCGAAGGAAGTTAAAGAGATCACAGGAAAATATCTCTTCCGGTGATCCCCGGGCCGGCAACCCATCATGAAATTAAATTAAACGGCGGGGGCATCAGAGGAGATCAACGGGATCGACATCGATTTCAAGGTAAACCCCGGGATCTTTTATTACATACCGAACAATCCTAACCAGGCTTCGCAATTCCCGTACATCCTTTCCCTTGAGGATGATGTGATGTCGAAAATTGCCGCCGATTCTTTCCAGCGGTGCCGAAGCGGGTCCCATAACAGAAATATTATATTTACCGAGATTGATATTCTCCCGGATTGCTGACGCCAGTATATTTATTGAATCCGCTACAATCTTTTGGTCCTTCCCCCTGACAAGGAGGCGCAACAGTCTGCTGAAGGGAGGGTAATGAAGTCCTTTTCTGAATTCAATTTCCTGCAGATAAAAACCTTCATAATCCTGTCTCATCACCATATCAAAAAGGGGGTGCTCAACATCCAGTGCCTGCAGAACCACTGTCCCCCCCGTATCCCCCCGGCCGCTCCGTCCCGATACCTGGGTAAGAAGAGAATAGGTACGCTCTGACGCCCTGAAATCTGGAAGATTTAAACCGAGATCCGCGAGAAGGATCCCAATTACCGAAACCCTGTTGAAATCAAATCCCTTGGATACCATCTGTGTTCCCATCAGGATATCAATTTCACCATTTTTCATCATATCGACAAGTTCATAAACAGATTTCTTTTTCCGTGCCGTATCCTGATCGAGACGAAACAATTTAGCTTTTGGAAAAATATTTGCAACTTCCTCTTCAAGCCGCTGAGTACCGGTGCCGATTTTCACCAGCTCCTCTGCCTTACAGGATGGACACTGCTGATCCATTGATCTGCGGTATCCGCAGTAATGGCAGATCAACTCGTCTCCCAGGTGATAATTCATGCTGATGGAACAGTGGGGACATGTAACTACTTCACTGCAGTTATTACAGAGAACAAAGGGGGCAAATCCACGCCGGTTCAAAAGCAGAATTGACTGCTCGTCTTTCTCCATGGCGCGATGAAGATACAGCTTCAATTGTGATGTCACCGTTTCTTGCCCCTTCTCCCCCTTTGCGCTTACAATTTTTATTTCAGGAAGGGAGGCGCCTCCGAAACGTTCCGTAAGCTTATGAAGTTTCAACATTCCTTTACGGGCAGCATAATAGGACTCAACAGAAGGAGTTGCTGATCCCATCACCAGAATGGCATTTTCGCTGTTGCTTCTGTATAAAGCCACCCTCCGTGCATTATAACGGGGACTGCTGTTTTCCTTATAGGAACCGTCATGTTCCTCATCGATGACAATCATTCCGAGAGAGGGACACTGTAGAAAGACAGCCGATCGGGTGCCAATGGCGATATGTGCCTCACCATGGAAAAATTTTTTCCAGTTGTAAAGGCGCTGATTTTTGGTCAACTGGCTATGATACAGGATCAAATCATCACCAAAAACCCGGAACAGGCGTTCATATATCTGTGAGGAGAGGGAGATTTCAGGTACAAGAAAAATTATAGATTTGTTTTCCGCTATAATTTTTTTTGCCAGGTCAATGTAAACCTCTGTTTTACCACTTCCTGTTACTCCAAAAATATAATGTTTATTTTCGCCTTTATTGTAATCTTCGAGGATATTTTCATACACCCGTGCTTGCTCTTCGGTAAGCTCTTTCTCTACTAGCGGCTCTTCGCCGAAGGGAGTCTTGAACCTGTCAGATGGTTTATGCCCCGATGGAAGTGCCATTGCCATGACTTCCCCGGGTGCAGCAAGATAACTATCGGCTACAAATCGACAAAGGTCAATAAGAGACTCTCCATACACAGGATCCTCGTCTATTACGGAGACAATTTCTTTAACCTTATATCCTTCCGGTTTGTTGTCATGCAGTGCAACAGTATAGGCAGTGATCTTTCTTCCGGAAAAATTGACCAGGACCCGCTGCCCTGGTTCAACTTTCACTCCATCAGGGAGGGCATAGGTAAAGGTCTGCTCAAGGGGGTAGCCAACATATATATCAATATACATAATCAGGATTTTAAATTCTCAATTTCAGTTGCTGCCGTCTGAAGGGTATTCCAGGCGGGACGTTTCAATTCAGGATTTTTTATCAGAGTAATGGGATGCTCCAGTGTATACCAGAGAATCCCGCTGCTTAAATGGACCATTCGCTGCAGGGGCTGCATATCCCCCATTACAATCACAACTCTCGGTTTGATCAAAGCCATTTCTTTTTCGAGAATCTTAAGACAATTTTCAATCATTTCGCTGGGACGCATAAAAACGTTATCAGAATCACATTTAATCATATTTGTAATATAGCACTCTGACATTTTTAAATTGATAGCGGAGAGCATTTTTTTTAAAATATCTACAGATTCATTTTTGAGAATATTTTTTTCTACACGATCAACAAGCCGCGGCGAGTGCAGTATCACCATTACACCGCTTAAACCATCCCCGAAGGCAAATTTCTTGCCGGAGATCTCACTGCATTCTTTGCAGGATTCGATAATTTTTCTAAGCTGTTCAGGGATGGAGTCAGCTTCACCAGTAACTTCCTTTGCGGGAATATCTGCAGAATTCAGCCATTCTTTTAACAGATTAATTTCCTCATCTCCCCTGGCAATTAATGGCGAACTCCTCCCCCGGGATTCACTGAGGTATTGAATTATTTTGCTTTTTATTTTAGAACTCATTCCACAAGATTCTCAACATCAATACTGTACTGTTTAATTTTTCGATGAAGGTTAGTCCGTTCGACACCAAGCTCTTTTGCAGCAAGGGTAATGTTCCTGTTATTTTTTTTCAATGATGATATTATATAATTCCTTTCAAATTCTTCCCTGGCTTTTTTCAATGAGGAACTGTTGCTGATAACAATATCATCATAATCATAAGATTCGAGATGTTTCTTAATATCATCATCCGTAATGACTTCCCCTGGCACCATTATGACCAGTCTTTCAATGACATTCTTCAGCTCCCGTACGTTCCCCGGCCAGGTGTGATCCTGAAGAAATTTCATGCCGGCAGAATCGATTTCCTTGATTCCGATTCCATGTTCATTTGATGATTTTTTTAAAAAATAATTAGCCAGCAATTCCATGTCACCGTCTCTCTCCGAAAGCGGCGGCGCCTCAACGGGAATAACATTAAGGCGATAATAGAGATCTTCCCTGAACTTCCCCTCGTCAATGGCTTTTTTTACATCAATATTGGTACCTGCAATAATTCTAACATCGACATCTATTGTTTCATTTCCCCCGACACGTTCAAACTGCTGTTCCTGCAGAACCCTCAGAACCTTTGCCTGGGCTGCAAGACTCATATCGCAGACTTCATCCAGAAAGAGTGTCCCCATGTTGGCAAGTTCAAATTTTCCAATCCTTCGATTGACTGCGCCGGTGAAGGCCCCCTTTTCGTGGCCAAAAAGTTCACTTTCAATTAATTCCGTTGGTATAGCGGCACAGTTAACTTTCACAAAGGGTTTATCCAGGCGTTTTGACCGCTGATAGATGGCGCGGGCAATAAGCTCCTTCCCGGTCCCGCTGTCTCCGGTAATAAAGACACGGGCATTTGTACCGGCAGCAGTTTCGATAACCTTTTTAATGTTGAGAATTTTTTTCGAACGGCCGATCATTTCATCTTCGATGAAGGATTCCTGTTTTAATTTAAGGTTTTCTCTTTTCAGACGCACCTGCTCCAGGGCATTCGAAACAGAGGTGATGACCCGCTCCATTGAAGGCGGTTTTTCAATGAAATCGAAGGCCCCCATCCTTGTAGATTTAACAGCAATATCAATGGACCCGTGACCGGAAATCATAATGACAGCTATTTCAGGATATATCTTCTTTATCCGTTCCAGCAACTCAAGACCATCCGCATCAGGCAGCCAGACATCAAGAACAATCAGGTCGACTTCATTTGACGCAAGAAATTTCATCGCCCCTTCACCGGTTTCTGCGGGAAAAACCAGGTGCCCCTCATCCTGCAGGATTGAAGCCAGGGTCTTTATAATGTAGACTTCATCATCAATAACCAGTATCCTTGCCATTTACTTCCCCTTATACCTCAACGGGCAATTCTATTACAAATAAGGCGCCATCTTCATAACGCGGATCAAAATATATCCTGCCATTATGTTCAATTATTATTTTCTCAACGATTGAAAGTCCCAGACCGGTCCCCTTCTGCTTACGGGAAAAGCCCGGTTTGAAAATATTAATTGCGATATTTCCGGAAATGCCGGGGCCATTATCTCCAATTTTTATAATTACCAGTTTTCTTTCACTGCTGTACGTCACTTCAATAGAGATGGCTCCCTTACCTTCCATTGCCTCAACGCTGTTCTGAAGGATATTAGCGAGGGCCTGGCGCATCAGAGTTCTGTCGATCTGAATAACAGGGATATTTTTTGAGAGTGACACTTTAAATTTTATATGATCATGAACGCTGAAAACATTAACGGAATTTTCAATAAGTTTTTTAATTTCAACATCTTCTTTCTTCATTTCCGGAAGGCGGGCAAATTTTGTAAATTCTTTTAATATACTTTTTAATACATCCACTTCTTCAATTATTGTTTCAGTCCCCTGTGTGATGACAGCGTCAAGATCAGGATGCTTCTCATCATACCTTCTCTTGATTCGTTCCGCAGAGAGTCTGATCGGCGTTAGTGGATTTTTTATTTCATGCACAACACGTCGTGCCATATCACGCCATGCTTCCAGAATCTGTTTCTGGTAGAGTACTTTTCTGTTTTTATCCAGTTCACTTACCATTTCATTAAAAGAATCCATTAAGAGCCCGATCTCGTCATTTGAATTTTTTTTCAGGTAAACACTAAAATTTCCCTTCGAGAGGTCCCTTGCGGCATCAGCCAGCTCAAGAACCGGGCGTGTGATATTTCTTGAAAGATATATGCTGATCAATATGGCAATAAAAATAACAATAATTGAAATAGACAGTAAGAAAATACCCCCCCAGTCGCGGAAATATTCACGAAGATATCGGAGCCGCAAAAAGTCTTCAACGGAATTACTGAGCAAAACAGATCGTGTTTCGATATGGGGAGGAATTTTTTTATACAGAACAATTAGATGCCGATTCATTAACATTGCTCCGGCAAGGATATCTTCTCCAGGCAGACGCAGACGATCAACTCTTGTTTTTTCTTTAAAAACAATCCCCTGATAAAAGAGGAGTAATTTTCTGCTGCTGATCATTTTATCAAGTGGAGTAATTTTTCTTTTTTCAATACCAATATCATATTTAAAAAATTCAACACCTATTCCACGAAGACCGGAAAGAGAGCGCACCTTTTCGCGTTCACTTTTATATAAAATTTTAACTTTCCCTGTATTTATTAAAAACCGAATTACATCGGCTTCCGTTTTTATTTCATCCCGTATCTGCAAAATAGAATCATCAGACATCTTAATTGCCAGATCCAGCGCCCTGGATGTTTTGTCAGAGGCGAGCCTGGTCAGGATCTCATTCATAAAATTATTTGATGCAAAAATAATGGGGAGAGAAGATAAAATTGCCACAAACACAAAGGCAAGAACCATTTTATTTCTGAAACTTCCCCCAATACTGAATGAATCAAGATAAAGATTACGGCGAAATGAAATTATAATGAAATAAATAGCCGCAATAATGGGAACGGTCATTACGGCATAGATAAAAAAGTCCTTTCCGATAAAAAGATCAGAATTTTTATCAGGAAACAGACCAATAACAATAACTGCAAAAAAGATAAAGATGCCCAGAAGAAAAACAGCATCCTGCAGATTATTCTGGTCGATAGAAAGATTTATTTTACGGAGGATCCTTTTCATCGGACTTGACGTGTTAATCCCGGCTCCGGGGATTCATTTTTTCATGCCGGAGATGTGGTCTTTTGGCCATTTTAGAGTATCTCCGGTTGACTCCCATTACCTGTTTTTTTTAATCTGTACAACAGCATCCGGCCTTTAAATAATAAGGGAACCTCGGTAAATTAAAGCCTGAAGTTCCCCTATGGGCACAATACCTGATAAAATCAGGAGTTTTCTTTTTTTGTTAATGAAACCCCAGATTTTTAAAGACACCCTGAAATAAATGCAGGCCTAATTCATACTGAAATTGCTTTCTATCAGCTTGACAATAATGTTTACCGCTTCTTCTGCCTGATCGCCTTCAGCCTTGATTATTAGTTTAGATCCTGAGACTATTGCCAGTCCCAGAACAGACATTATCGATTTGCAGTCCGCTTCAACTTCATCCTTAACCAGAACGATGTCGCAGGAAAATTTCATTGCTTCCCGCACCATCATCATTGCCGGCCGGGCATGCACTCCGGCGTCGCTGGTTACCACAACCTCTTTTTCAACCATTTTCTACATTCTCCGATTTAATCCAATCCTGGATCCTTTTGTCAAGCTCCTTGGCGGAATGGATACCGAGCTTCTTGAGCCTCTGATTTAGAGCAGCAGTCTCAATAATAATTGGAATATTTCGACCCGGTCTGACTGGAATAGTAATATAGGGCACATCTATGTCAAGTATGGTATATTTTTTTTCTTCAAGTCCCAGGCGGTCATACTCCTTGGTGCTGTCCCACTCTTCAAGGAGGGCAACCAGTTCTATCCTTTTTCGGTTCCTCACCGATCTGATACCGAAAATATCACGAACATTTATGATTCCCAACCCCCTGATTTCAATATGGTGTTTCAGAAGAGGTGTTCCACTTCCCATAAGAAGAGATTCATCAACCTTTTTGATTACCACCATATCATCTGCAACCAGACGATGCTGCCGCTCAATTAACTCAAGTGCACACTCACTCTTTCCCACACCGCTCTTCCCAAGGAGGAGAACCCCCACCCCAAAAACATCCACCAGCGTTGCATGCATGGTTACCTTTGGAGCAAATACATCATCAAGAAAATGAATCAAAAGGGAGGTAAAACGGGTAGTGTCCCTGCGCGTCATCATGACGGGCACATTTTTTGCCTCAGCTTCTTTCAGGAAAATTTCATCAGGATGCTCATCATGTGTAAAGAAACAGCAGAGTACATCATATGAAAAAAACTTTTTATAGGTTTCTTTTTTCTTTTCTTCGGGAAGCTGCCGCATAAAAGCTGTTTCACCAAGCCCGAATATCTGTATCCGGTCATAGGCAAAAAAATCAAAAAAACCCGCCAGGGTCAGCCCCGGGCGGTTGATATCGCCAACTTTAATTTCCTTTTTTAAGCCGCCGTCACCGGCGAGAAGGACTAATTGAAGATCAATGCGCGCAGTATTCCCGAGAAAATTCTCAACTCTTATATATTTTTCCATGGATACTATTTATGATACCGACTAAAAAGCCGGTACCATCACTTCGCACTCTTTGCCATTTCTGTAAATGACATTAAAATACTGGGACTCTGAATTAAAAAAAGCCATAAAGTTATCATTGTTGGTTTCCAACTCTTTCAATGCCTCCTGAAGGGTCATCTGCCGAACACTGTTTTTGTCCGTTTTTTTAAATTTAATTTTAGGATTGGCCAGGGAATCGCTCACCACCTCCAGATCATACTCGACAAAGGTGTCATGTTCAAATTTATGCTCCACGATCTTATCGAAGGGTATCTCCACCATACGAACCCGGTCATCCGTTTTAAAAAGCGCAGCATAACATTTATTTGAATAGTCTACAGAGCTCTTCATATCCTTAATACCCTGTTTGAAAAGGATAAAATCATTTTCCTCTGTTTTCATTTGCAGGTAAGCCTCTATTCGGTCAATAGGTTTATTGCTCACCTGGTTCAGTCTTACTTCCATTCCCTCCCCCCATTCTTCGAGGTCAAAAACGATGGAGTCATTACGCGGTCCCTTATGGGCCTGGTGTCTCTCCTTGTATCTCGATACCTGTTTTTCCATTTTTTCAAAAAGGAGGTCTATAGCCGAATACAGATCAGCAGCCTTTTCCCTGCCATGGAACTGAATTCCATCCCCATTTATTATCACTTCTGCGCCGTGATCAAGCCTTTCCACATACATGATAATATGAGCATCAATCAACTGATGGAAATAAGTTTCAAGTTTTTTAATTTTCTTTTCCGCATATTCTTTAAGGTTGTCTGAAACTGAAATGTGTCGACCAGTGATTGTTATGTTCATAGACTTTTACGCTCCTGTTCTTTGATCAAATTTAACTTTTTGCGCTTATTTGAAGAAGGGATTCCGAGAATTCCCCGGTATTTGGCAACGGTACGCCGGGCAATCTGCACCCCCTCCTCTTTCAGCATATCAACAATATCTTCGTCACTAAGGGGAGCACCCGGGGCCTCCTCTTTAATTATTGAAGCGACGCGATTTTTTACCTGATCAGAAGATTTTTCCTCTCCTGAATCCTTTACTGATTTGAGTCTGGAAACAAAAAAGTGTTTCAACTCAAAGACTCCCCAGGAAGTCTGTACAAACTTATTACTGGTTACACGGCTTACTGTAGATTCATGCATTCCGATGTAATCAGCAACATCAAGGTGCGTCAGGTATTTCAGGTTACCGGGGCCTTTTTCAAGGAAATTCATCTGGTGAGTCATTATGGCCCTGACAACTTTTAGAATCGTATCCCTCCTGCTTCCGATATTTTTCATGAAAGAACGGGCGGATTGCAACTTTTCCTGAATATATTCACGCTGTTTTTTTTCAATATCTTTTTGTTTCATCAGCATGTTGTAATAAGCATTAATCCTGACCTTGGGGACAAAATCATCGTTCATCATGATGATCAGCTCGCCGTCAACCAGTCTCACTTCCACATCCGGAATAATATAGCGGATATCCCTGCGGGAATACACCAGCCCCGGATATGGACTCAGGTAGGTAACCAGCTTGCTTTTTTCAACAACCTCCTCCTGGCTTAAATTAAATTTTTTACAGATAACATCATAATTCAGTTTCTCAATATCTTCAAAATTATGCTCGATAATCTCGTGCAGTCCCGTATCCTCGGGATAATAGTGACGGGCCTGAACCAGGATGCTCTCCCGGATACCCGCGGTGGCACAACCGATGGGATCAAAACTCTGAATTGAACTGATGGCTTTATTGACCTCGGAAAGGTCAGCCTTTACTTCCTTTGCCAGCCTTTCGGGGGGTATGGTAATGAACCCGTATTTATCGAGAGAGGTTATGATCTCTTCAAGTATGTGGAAGTAATCTTCATCTTCAGTAGAAAGGTGGGCCTGCCATATAAGGTGCTCCGAGAGGGATTCTTCGTAGGAGATGGTATTTTCAATAAACTGACGCTTTTTGTCAGTATCTCCCCATTGGAAGTTCCCGGGGTCACTGGAATCACCGAAACGGTCCATAAAGTCATCATTTTTGTCGGAAGTTGGAATATCCCCGCTTAAATCCCCGGTAATTGACTCGTAAAGATCTGTTTCGGCAGAATCGGTGTCAGCTTTTGTTTCAAAATCTTCTTCGAGAACGGGATTTGTCTGCAGTTCCTGGGAGATAATCTCAGCGATTTCCAGCGAAGAAAGCTGAAGCATTTCAATAGATTGTCTCAGAGATTGAGTAAGAACCAGTCTTTGTGATTGTTTTAGATCAAATTGAAATGACAGGGCCATTTATTTACCGTATTTCCTCTTTATCCCGTATATTACCATATGCAGCCAACCCAATCAATATTAAAACTTACCGTCTGTTAATAAGATACATTATACCGCCCAGAAAAGCAAGAATGATTTTAAAATAGAAAAGTCCGGCATTAACCGGACTTTTTCTCGATTATGTCAATATTTTGTCTAATACCCGTCATCGATTCGCCTGTTCTTTCCAATTGTAACCCGCACTCCCACCATAATTGATTCACCATACACAGCGGCCTCTTCAAAATCCTTCGAAAAGATATCATAATGAAAGCCAATATCAAGAAATGCCGCTATATGCTGAGTAATATTATACTGAATCCCCGTATTAATCAGTAGTGAAATGCCGCTATCTTTTATATCACTGTTGCCGGTATCGGGCCACCAGGCAGGTTTACTGCCGATCCAGTTTGCATCTACCATGGACATCCCCGCAAAAATACCGGATCTGAGGCCCAGCCTGTCCCAGAAATACCAGATATATTCCGCACCGGCATAAAAGGCCTTATAGTTATAGTCAGGATGAGATGTAGATTCACGGCTGGTAAATATACCGCGGTGAACAAGATTCAGGTTATCCAGAAGATTATATCCGAGATTATACCCGCCTCCGAACTGATGCCTTGCATCTGTGTTCATCACCGATGTCCCGAATCCATCAATATAAAAATTATTTATAGCAAAGGCGGAGGTACTTGCCAGAAAAATCAGCATGCCGGTTAAAATTATTCTTTTCAAGGTACTTCTCCTTAAAATTCAAATATTAGCTTAAATGATATATTAAAATAAGAATTAGTCAAGGAAAACTCGCCTCAAATAATCATTTTTAAACCTTCACTGCAGAGTCAAAAACTGACCTGATCTCATCATTTAGGGGAATGGGGGCCCCTGTTTTTACATCAAGAATCACAAAGGTCACAGCAGCATCCACGACTTCCCTGCCGGTGTCCTTCAGGGTAATGGTTTGTCCCATGGTGATGCTTCTGTTGCTCATTTTATCCACCCCGGTCTCAATTGCCAGAACATTACCCACAGTTGCGGGAAAACGGTAGTTAATATTTATATTCACAATGGCAAAGCCTAGTCCCCGAGAAATCAGCTCATTATAGCCGAATCCGGATTCTTCAAGGGCATGCCACCGCGCCTCTTCAAGAAATTCGAGGTATCGGGCATTATTTACGTGGCTGAACATATCGAGATGGTATCCCCTTACGGGAATTTCCAGGTAACTTTTCATTGAATGCTCCTCTGATCTATTTTATCTGAGGGCATAATCCCAAGTGGGGTATAAAAAGCAATGTAAAATAGAGAAAATCACCAATTTGGCCACTGAGGCTCAGAGCCCCAGAGGTTAAAGCCAGGCAGGTCTCACGAAAAAGGAAGAAAATTGAAACATTCAGCGAAATCCACTCCCTTACTTTTAGATAAACTGCAGAAGGATAAAAGATACGGTCCTTTATCCTAAAAAACCGCAGATATGCTTGACAAATCAGCAATCGGGAGATTCTGTTATTATCACTCTATAATTTCAGCAAACAGGTATTATTCATGAAAAAATCCGGACTTTTTGCATCAATTATATTACTTGCAATGGCATTTGCCTTTACGGCGTGTGCCGGCAGCGACAGTTCCAGTAGTGATACGGGGTATAATACTATTACCTTTACGCGGAATTTGATGGTTCCTTATGACTTAAAAAAGTTCGATATTGGAGGTTTGACCGAGCCAGCTAGTCCAGCCTGTCTTGCGGTATCCTATAGCGGTACTTGGGATGACACAAATTATACAGCCTTTGCAATTTCTACTACTGATGGGAATGATCGATTGACTCTAGTCATTAAAGATCTTCTGCTTGATGATGGAGAAGTAACAGGATTAACACATTCTCTTGATAGTACCAATGTCATTACAAAATATATAGAAATTAATCCCCTGGGAAGCAACAGCATTACTACTACAGTCTCAGGTACTGCAACTGCAAATATTAGTAAAACATTAGGATCAGATCCTGTAGTAACTGATATCAATGGAGATAATCACACCTATTACGTTACAACTATTACCTTTACAGATTTAAACAGTTTTACTATTGGGGGACTTACTATAACACCTACTGATACAATAGTTGCCATGCACTACCCTCAAGCTGAACCGGATATGACTGAATAATAAATAATTAATATATTTTCTAAAGAGGGGTATCCTAAATGGGTACCCCTTTTTTGTGCAATGTCCCGGCATCCGGGACTGGAAGTTTTCTAAGGGGGGCTGAGCCGAGCCCCCCTTAGAGATCCCCGCGGCCTCCTCGGCGGAGGGCCTGATCAATTACTGCCAAAACTTTTTCCAGGCGTCCTGCGGGTGGGCCTCCTGCCCGTCCTCGTCCGCTTCCCATTCGCTCAGGCTTCCTGCCTTCACGAATAGTTCTTGTGCCGAAACAAGTGGAGACATAAATTCCATTTATGACGAAAAAAAAACAAAAAAAAGGGGCCGTCTCAAAACAAAGTTTTGGACGGCCTTTTTTCATACATAAGCTTTACTAATACTTAAAGGCTGGCACGGATGCCAGTATGGATGGTAAAAATTTTTAGGGCGGTGCGCAGGATGCGCTCTCCCGCCCGTTCAGCCTCTCTGGCGTTTGAAGAGCGCCTTTTTGCCTCTTTTGTGGCGAGACAAAAGAGGCCCCCGGAGGGAAGGACACACTTATGTGTATAAAAATCGGTAAAATAAAAGGGGGCACCCTTTCAGGATTCCCTCTTTTATTTAAAGATAATTTATCTATAAATAATTAATTAGCTACCCTTTTCAGTATCTGATCAACCTCAATGGTAAAATTCTCAAAAATCACATTACGGGACAAATCCCTTCGAATAAGGGTTACATTATAATCAACAAGGCTCTTCAGCTCCGACTGGCGTGCCGCCATGTACTGATCAAGGGCCAGCTTCAACTGCAGGGCGCTGTAACGCCCCCTTCTGAACTTGGTCAGAACCTGAAAGTAATAGCTCTGGGCATATTCCCGGGATTTCTTCGTCTGCTGGTATACATTAAAATCAACAGTACACTGCTTCACCAGGGACTTGATCTCATCACGGATAACCATCTTCATGCTCTGCTTTGCCACATGGACCTTCTGAAGATTCAGCCGGGCATCGCGGAGTTTCACATTCGCTTTCGTGTTTCCAAGGGGATATGTTGCTTCGAGGGAAACACTGTATTTTTCGTTAAAAGTATTATATGATCCCATATAATCGGTATCGTAATCCTCACTTCCAACACCCATCTTCAACTTCAGGGAAGGCATCTTTTCCTGGTAGGCGATGCGGTAATCGAGCTCGGCATTCTTCACACTGATACGCTGATTGTTCCAGTCGACCCTCTTGATAAAGGCATCCTTCATGGCGTGCTCCAGGCTGATGGTGGGGGGTGTCGTTTTGAATGTCTGGCCAAGTTCGATATCGAGGGTCGAATCAAGGTTGAGGGTACGGAGAACCGCCATTTTTGCATCGTAGAGCATCTTTTCCGCACGGAGAACATTATTGCGCCCGGTAAGTACACGGCTTCCCCAGTCCATGATTTCTTCACGTTCAGCGAGGCCGAGACGGAGTTTGCGCGCCACAAGATTGCGGATATCCAGTGTGCTGCGGTGATTTTCACGGGCCGTGGCAAGATTCTGTTCCGCAACGGCGACGTTCCAGTATCCGATGAGGGCCTGAACAAGGAGATTCGCCAGTTTCAGTTTAACTCCCTGCTTGTTCATTTTTTCATAATTGCGCAGCTTTTTTTCCATGAGACGGTCATTGAGGCCGAAGAAGTTTTTGAGCAATTCCTGTTCAAGTTCTACTTGCAGACCCTGCTTATATCCAGTATCAGCAGGGAAAAAACTGCTACCCACAACTTTTTTAATCTCACCAGTTGTTGAAACTGTGATACTTGTTCCTGAGCTGAACTGTTTTTTAGTACCGATAGCATAAGTAGATGATCGAGTAGTTTCCCCAAACACAGATGCTTGCCCGGCATTCGGTTCTCTAAAAAAGGAATGCCCCCCGGAACCAAAAAGATACCAGTCATACTTGCTCTGGAAATCCTTCAATGGCGTCGAGGTACCTTTATATTCGAGAAGCGCCGCCTTCACATCGAGGTTATTGCGCAGAAGATACTCCACCACACGGTTGACCGTCAGTTTCAGCTTTTTGCTGCTTTTGATATTCGCCGACAGGCCGCCGCCTTTTTTGGTTTCGGGATTATCCTTTTTTACTTCCTCCCGGACAGGAGTCTTCTTAACGGGGGCAGTCTTCCCTTTTATTTCTGCTGCAGCCAGCAGGGGGGAGAGGATAAAAATCAGTATAATATTAAAAATGAGGGATCGTCGCAGCATAAAAGGCCTCCATAAAACAAAGAAAATTATGCTGACGATAGTCGCAGTCTTTCTTAAATGTTGTCAAACAGAAAATTGTTTTGTATTTTTCGTATGAATCGCATTTTTCACATGAAGGCGACATTGGCCAATGTCGCCTTCATGTGAAAAATGCGAAAAACATTCATTTTATATTTCGTATAAAATCAATTATCCCACCCACATTCATTTCCTCATCTACGGCTCCGAGCTTCACTGCCTCTTTGGGCATACCGTAGACAATGCAGGATGATTCATCCTGGGCAATGGTTCTGCACCCTGCTTCCTTCATCTCCAGGAGTCCCTCTGCACCGTCATTCCCCATCCCGGTGCAGATAATACCCGTGGCTATGCGCCCGGCAGCCTGGCTGACGGACCTGAAGAGCACATCCACCGATGGTTTATGCCGGTTAACGGGTGGCCCGTCATGGATATCTATGTAATAACCGTTACGGTCAGCCCTTATAAGCATATGCCTCCCCCCGGGAGCAATCAGTGCTACCCCCTTATAGACCCGGTCACCCTTTGCCGCCTCTTTCACATAGACTTCAGTTTTTTGATTAACCCGGTTTGCAAAGGCTTCGGTAAATTTTTCAGGCATATGCTGGGTGATAACCATACCGGGCACCGATTCATCGAGACTGCAGAGTATCGCATCAATGACCTCTGTCCCCCCCGTGGAGGCTCCGATGGCAATAATCTTTTCACTTGCCATCCCGGAGGATAGACGATTTTTCTTTTGAATTATCACATCGGCATTATATTTTTCAACTACATTGATTTCCTTTGCCGGTGATCCCCTTTTTACTTTTGCACCCGCGGCACTGAGCACTTTCTCTATCAGGAGGATACCGAATTCTGATTTCGATTTTTCGCTGTCAAGGGAGGGCTTCAGCATGAAATCAATTGCCCCAAGCTCCAGGGCCTTAATTGTTTCCCTGGCCCCCTTCTCCGTCAGGGTACTCACCATGATTACCGGCAGGGGGCTTGCAATCATCAGCTTTGAAAGAAAAGTCAGGCCATCCATGCGGGGCATTTCAATATCGAGGGTAATAACATCCGGTTTCAGGGACTTAATTTTATCAACTGCGATAAATGGATCTAAAGCAGTACCCACAACTTCTATCTTCGGAGAGCGTGCCAGGGTTTCAGATAAAAACTGTCTCATTACGGCAGAGTCATCAATAATTAACACTTTAACTGTTTCCATGTTTAAACTTCCTCCGGACAAAGTCATTTTCTCTTTGAATAACCGTATTAAAAACATCATCCCTGGTAGTTTTTTTCAAAAACACCTTTCCATTATGTACATCCATTAAAAGTTTGCGCGTATAATGCTCTCCCACATCACTGATTACAATAGGTATATCTTCAATCTCCATCATCACACGGGCCAGACGTATATTATCCAGGGGTATTGTGGCTGAAGAGGCATCGGTATTCAGGACATGGCCGCCTCCGAATATTTTCGACACAAAATTTTTTTTAATACCTCCTCTATTTTCAAGGGCTCCAATTAATTCATTGATTGCGGTAATCCCGTAACGGGCTGAACGATCAACAAAAATATCGCTGTTGGATATTCTCCCGGGGAGCATAAAATGATTCATTCCCGAAATATTAAAAACCGTATCATGAAGACAGACAGATACACATGACCCAAGAAGTGTTCCGATTAATTCATTTTCATCGGATACATAATACTCTCCGGGATGAATTATTCTAATCGGTTTATTATACCTGATGCTGTGTCGCATATACATTTGGAACCTGCTACTCTACTCGCTGATATATAGTATTTCCCACCAACTTGAATCCTGTAGCAAAAGTTGAAATATTTTCGGAATGCCCGATAAAAAGATAGGTACCGGGCAGCATGTAGCGGTGGATTTTTTGAAACAGTTTTGCCTGATCTTCCTTTTCAAAATAGATAATTACATTTCTGCAGAAAACAATATCAAAGTGCCCTTTCATGGGATAGCTGGCATCCATTAAATTGAGACGCCTGTAAGAAATATAATTTTTCAGTATATCCTTGATCCTAAACAATCCTGCATTTTCACCTTTGCCCATAAAAAAATATTCCTTCAGCAGTGACAGATCAATTTCCCGTATTCTTTCAAAATCATAAATGCCCTTCCTGGCGGTATCAATTACCCTGGTGTCAATATCGGTTGCCAGAATTTTAATATCAGGTTTCTTTTTATTTTTGAAATATTCATGGACAGTGAGAGCGATAGTATAGGGCTCTTCCCCGGTGGAACATCCCGCACTCCATATTCTGAGTTTTCTTCTTCCGCTTTTTTCAAAATCAGGGAGGACGACATCTCTCATAAAATCAAAATGCTGATTTTCCCTGAAAAAATCTGTCTTATTCGTGGTGATGGCATTAATGAATTCAATCTTTTCCTGTTCATAATGATCAACCAGGTAATTATAGTAATCAGGAAAGGTATCTATATGAAGAATTCTGCAGCGCCTCGCTATCCTTGACTGTACAAGGGCCTTTTTATGGTCAGACAACTTGATGCCAGACTCTTTATAAATCAACTCCCTGAAGGCTTCAAACTCTCTCTTATCTATTTCGAGTTCTACCATTACATTCTGTTAAAGTTCATTCAAAAAGCAGAACCTTTCCCTTTCTTTTTTTATTTCTGAATTCACTGTCAATATATTCACTCTCGAGTTTTGTAAATTCAGATGAGTCTTCATTGTTTTTCAATATCTGGCGGTAGACGGTACCATTGGCGGGAAGAAAATAAAGACGGCGCCTGAATTCTCCCCCAAGGTCACTCCTTTCAACAACAATTTTCTCGAAATTAAAGTATTCGTGAATAAAACGAATATTATTTTCCGAAAGCTTTGATTTATCACCGTTTTCAATATATCCGGCGCCAAAAATTTTGGCCCTGAGATAGCGACGGTCACCGCCAATTTTTACTATTTCTCCCATCAGGTATTCCATGCTGGTAACGCCCACACGCGCAATTTCATCGGTTACGATTCCTTCGGTACCCATTGCCCCGGGAACAACAAACATCCCCATCCCCCCGAGTTTCCGGGATGGATCATAAAGGCAAACTGCAATACATGAACCGGTAACGGTGCCGAGAACGCAGTTTTCCGTAGATGCAAAAAAATCACCGGGATAGAGAACGTAGAGGGGACGATCAAATTTACTGGTTTCGCTCTTTATCATTGAAAATATTCCAAAATATATTCAACCAACTAGACCCTGATAAATTTTTTCACAACTTCTACCAGTTCAGTTGGCTGAAAGGGTTTCACTATCCAGCCGGAAGCACCGGCGTTTTTCCCTTCCTGTATTTTTTCCTCTTCGGACTCCGTGGTAAGCACAATAATGGGTGTAAATTTATCGATGCTTCTTAATTCCTTTATAAAACTTATACCGTCCATTTCGGGCATATTTATATCGCATACGCATAGTTGTATGTCATCACCCTCGTCTTTAATTTTCTGAATTTTTCCCATAGCGTCTGAACCATTTTCCGCCTGTTCTATAGGAAACCCAAGTGACTTAAGGGCAAACTCAACGCTCACCCGGATAGTCGGTGAATCGTCAATTACCATAATGTATTTATCCATGTCTTCCTCCAGGATACGAATATCAGGTCCGTAAACCGCAAATACTCATCTGTTCTTTTATATCATCTGAAACAGATTTCAGTTTCAGGACTTTGTCCAGGGCTCTCGCTTCTCTTCCCGCAGCAATAATTATCTGAATAATAGAGAGGTCAATGCGTTCAACCCTCCCCAGATCAATTATTATTTCACTTTCAGTTTCGATTTCTTTTTTGATTTTTGAATAAAAACCTGCAGCATGCTTAACGCTTAGGACTTCCTCTTCTATAATCATTAACCTCCCCCTAGCTGGCCATATCTTCCACGAGGCCAAAAATATCTATTATCAGGGCAACCCTTCCATCCCCAAGGATGGCGGCTCCTGAAACGGCTCTGCTTGTCGTTATGTGATTCTCCAGGCTCTTGATGACTATCTGCTGCTGGCCGAGAAGATCATCAATTAAAAGCCCGACGCGTGTCACACCTGACTCAACAATTACAACAAGCCCGTCCGAGGGATCGTGAAAACGCGCCTCGACCCCGAAAATTTCATACAGCCGCAAAAGAGAGACATACTCCCCGCGAACCAGTATAACTTCCCCCTTACCCTCAATTGTCTTTATCTCCTCTTTTGTCGGTCTGATCGATTCGAGAACCGAAAGAAGAGGAATAATATATGTGTAATCACCAATTGATACGAGCATCCCATCGATTATGGCAAGGGTGAGGGGAAGTTTAATCCGCACCCTTGTGCCTTTACCCTCCTCAGAACGAATTTCTACGCTGCCGCGGAGACCTTCAATATTTGTTTTTACAACATCCATTCCGACGCCCCGTCCTGACAGGTCGCCAACTTTTTCCGCGGTAGAAAATCCCGGATGAAAAAGAAGTGAAAGGAGTTTATCTTTTGAGATTTCATCATCAGTTTTTATCATGCCAAGACTTTCGGCCTTTTCCCGAACCCTGGCAACACTGATGCCTTTTCCATCATCAATTATTTCGATATAGACATTCCCTTCCTGGTGATATGCCTTTAAGGTGATATTGCCCGCTGCTGGTTTGCCTGCGTTTTCCCGCTCGAGTTTGTCTTCAATACCATGGTCAATTGAATTTCGAATCATGTGTTTAAGGGGATCACCTATTTTTTCAATAACCGTTTTATCGAGTTCCGTTTCGCCACCCTCTATGACAAGACGAATTTCTTTTCCGAGGGCGTGAGCACTGTCCCTGACGAAGCGCCTGAACTGCTCAAAGGTGGG
This sequence comes from uncultured Spirochaetota bacterium, assembly GCA_942491575.1. Lineage (GTDB taxonomy): Bacteria > Spirochaetota > UBA4802 > UBA4802 > UBA5550 > CAZHNW01. The sequence goes on along the minus strand of CALOBT010000031.1, from coordinate 1,111,384 downwards.
CCCCACGGGAATCATCCTGATGGCCATTATCTGTTCCTGAAATTCCCTGGTAACCCGGTCAAGGCTATGCAGTGATGTAGTGAGTTGAATACCGATTTCATCTTCCATATCACCTGCAATTCGGGTAAGTCCCGATTGGCCAATAACAATCTCACCCAGGAGGTTCATCAGATTATCAAGTTTATTCGTATCCACACGTATTGTTGTGCTTTCAATTTTTCTTTTAATTTTTTCCTGTTCATGAAGGACATCCTGGACCTGTTCCTCCGTAGCCAGTCCCTGCGTTACAACGATGTCTCCCAGCTTCCGGTTCCCTTCATCTTGGATAGAAATGACCTCGTCAAGACTCTCCTCGCTGATGATCCCCTTTTGTACGAGAAGCTCTCCGATTTTCGTTTCTCTGGAAAGAATATCAGCATCATCAATTTCCATAAACTGTCCGGAAATATCCTTAATGGAAATTTCATTATCATCCTTAACGAAAAGAAAAACATTTTTAATTTCTTCGATGGATTCCAAGGTTTTTATCACCAGGTCCCAGGAAAGATAACATATTTCAGGATCCATCTCGCATAATTCTGGAATAGTTGAACGGTCTACGGTTCGAGCAATCACCTCACCTTTCCCGATGAGTTCTTCGATTAAAAGAAGGGGATCGATTCCGAATAAAAATATATCTTCCCTGAACTTGATCTTTACATGATAAAAATGGTTAATGTTCTTTTTGGGGGAAGAAACCTTACCTGTTGCGGGACCGGCAGCAGGTGGAAAATCGAAAGCAGGAACATCCATAAAGGAATTTATTTTTTCAAGAAGGTTCGCCCTTATCTCATTTATATTTTCCGGTATTTCTCCATTCAAGTTTATTTCACCCTTCACCCAGTCAATGCTGTCAAGAATCAGATCAATGAGTTTATCCGTAACAGAGAGTGCCCCTCCCCGAACTTTATCTAGGAGATTTTCCAATAGATGAGTAAATTCGTAAACACTGGTCAGTCCGGCAATTCCTGAACTTCCCTTCAGAGTATGGAAATAGCGAAAAATTCTGTTAATGATTTCTTCATTGCCTGAATCTTCCTCAAGCATAACAAGATCTGATTCAAGGTTCTGAGTTATTTCCCTGGCTTCATCCATGAACACATTTAGAATTTCAGTTTCACCCATAATACTCTCCTGAAAATATAATTCCGGTTCTGCGGCGTTCTCGAACATCCATGGCAAAAGGCCCCTTTGTCCCTTGAGAAGGCCGGCTAAGGCACAGGCAATAACACAATGTAGATTTTCAGTTACTTTTATACTCCAAAATGGTACTATATTTTTGGAAATTAATCAATATAATTTTTTCATTGAATTATTCAGCAACAGAGAGTACTTTGTTCGCATGAGTGCCACAAAGACAAAATTATTGCTTTTATTTTTTCTCGGTTTTCTTTTACACTCCGCAATCGATTCCCTGAAAGACGGGGGAGCTGTAATACTGAAAAAAATTGACCGGGATGGAAATGTCACCTATTACAACAGGCCTGCAGCCACACATAAAAAAGAATTACCACCTTCGAAATTTGATGTTTTAATAAAAAAATATTCAACCGCTTCCGGGATTGATCCCTACCTCGTCAAGTGTGTAATCAAGGTTGAATCCAATTTTAATCCCGAGGCCGTTTCCGTAGCGGGGGCAATGGGCCTGATGCAGCTGATGCAGTCAACAGCACGCATGTACAAGGTTAAGGACCCCCTTGATCCGGAGGAAAACATCAGGGCAGGCACCAGCCACCTGAAAGTACTTTTGAATTATTTCAACTACGACATACCCCTTTCACTGGCTGCCTACCATGCCGGAATGGGAAGAGTTCGAAAACATAATGCCATCCCCCCAATTCGCTCAACGGTAAAATATGTAAACCGGATAATGTCCTTCTACAGGGGAAAGGGTAACTATGCCTCCTCGGTCAGGCGCCTTTACCGCCGTATCGACCGTCATGGCGACGTGATATTCTACAACAGGAAAAACACCAATCTGCTTGACAAATAAATTGAATTCTGTTTTTAAAATAGAGAATTAATTTTCTTCAGGAGGAAAAATGAAAAAAATAATATTACTTTTACTTGTTACGGCAGTGGCTCTGGCAGGCTGTAAAAAAGAAAAAACCAGCAAAGAGAAGGACGTTGTACTTGAAAAAAAATATGCCAGGTACGCCATTCGCGTTTACCAGGACAGGGAAATGACGAAATGGCTCGCTACTCTTTCAAAAACCGAACCCGTTGATCTACTCGGCACATCAGAAATTATGATTAAAAATAAAAAGATTACACTTGCTGAGGTCAAACTTTCCGATGACAAAAAAGGTTTTATGAATGCATCAAACCTGGCGGACCGCCCCGTTGTTTTTACTGCCGACACAAAGGCCCATGTAAGGAACAATACAGGCAGCATGGTGGCAGGGACAATACCAAGGGGCCACATCGGATTTATTACCGCTGAGAAGGGTGAATGGGTTCAGATCTATGCAGGCAAAATAAATGGCAAATGGATTACCCGTCACTGGGTAAAGAGTGGCTTCAGCGGAGACGAAAATCTCGTACTTGAAGCACGTACCTATGAAGAATCAAAGGCAGTTCTCGACAATGAAAATGCCAGTGAAGAAAAGCGCAAAGAGGCAAAAGAAAAGCTGAAAGATCTTGAAGGAAGTTCAACCTCCTTTTTCAAAGAACTTGCCGCGGAAGCCCTTAACAAACCGGAACAGGAGAAGAAAAAAGATGAGACTCCCGACACTGGTGACAATGAAACAAGGGAAGAAGAAAAGCCAGAAGAAATGTAACTGACCACATCCCGCTTATTTCGCCGACCCTCAATAATCGGAACGTCTCCGCACATCCGCACATCGAGGGTCGTCGAGATGAGCGGGGCAGCTCTCATTCTGAAAAAGTATAATGCTGAAACGAAACCTCACTCTTTGAGTTCACTTCTATGATGCCATACTGGCCGCGATTAGCAGCCCCTGGATTAAAAAGAACAGGGGGGCTTTCTTTTATATACTGGTTGTGGGTGTGCCCGAATATTACGATATCCGCTTCCCGGCTAATCCCTTCTTTAATTATTTCATCAAAACCATACTTAACGCGATACAAATCACCGTGGGTTACCAGGAAATCCAACCCCTCAACAGTAAATTCGATATTACGTTCCAGTCCCGTCATCCTCATAAGGTCGATATTCCCCGAGACGGTGTAGCGTACGATTCCTTCCGGAACAGAGGCGTGGACCAGATCATTTGCTCCGTCACCGCAGTGGATCATCACATCGAAGAAACCTGCTTCGCGAATAATGTTGTTGAGTTTGATATAATTACCATGGCTATCGGAGACAACAAGAAGACGTTTACTGATTTCAGAAATACTCATGCCGGGACCATATTTATTTATTCAAAATATCACATTTACTATTCTGGCATATTTATTTTCACAATTAAGGGAGAGCTGTTTTGCCGTTTGTAAATTCGAAAAACAAAGAGGCTTAATTGACAAATAATTGCAACGGGATTAATTCTCTGAATATTCCAGAAATGTAAATGTACAGTCATCTACACATACTACATCCCCTGCTGTAAAGAGTTTTATTATTTCATCATATTTCATACGGACAGGAAGGTCGGTATTGCGCAGTACAAATTTTAAATCTTCATTATTTATAGAGTTTGCATCATAGTCGAGGATATCCATTACTCCATCAGTGTATATAAATATCTGATCCCCAGCCTGGAGGGGGTACTCGACATCTTCAAATGAAGCATTTTCAATAGGCCCCAGAAAAGGATCATTATGCGGAAGCGGAGAAATCTCGCCTGCACGGATCAGGAAAGGGGAAGGATGACCGGCATTGGCATACACCAGCTTTCCAGTAGCCGGATCCATGAGTCCGCAAAACGCTGTGACAAATGATTCCGTGGGGAGATTATTCGCAAGCTCCCGGTTCATATAGGTAAACAGTTTTCCTGGAGACAGGGTCTCTTTTAACGCATTACGAAAAATCATTTTGACTATTGCGGTAAATATTGCACCGGAAATACTATGGCCTGAAACATCTGCAATAAAAAAAAGTATCTTTCCATTTCTCAAAACGATAAAGTCATACAGGTCACCACCGATATCTGAAAGCGGTCTTGACCAGTTAAATATTTTAAGAGGACCTGAATCAAGAACAGGATCCGGGAAAAGATATTTCTGAAGTTTCTGTGCCATGAGCAGTTCTATTTTAATGAAATCATTAAAATGTTTCATTTCACCCATTTTCAGGCCATTCTCAATTCTTTTCAGGAAAACTTCATTTTCTTCGGGCTTTCTGATAAAATCATAAACACCCAGGCGGTACGATTCCAGTCGGTGATTGGTATCAAGACTTCCGGACATCATCAAAACGGGTACAGCCGATATTTCATCTTCCCTGTTTTTCTCTAAAAACTCAAGGCCATTCATGACGGGCATATTCATGTCAAGTACGATCAGATCAACATTCTGTTTTTCCAGAATACCAATGGCATCAAGTCCATTTTCAGCAACTATTACAGAATAACCTTCCCTTTCCAGTATTCTGGATAAGAATCTTCTTATATTCTCTTCGTCATCTACTATTAATATTCGTTTACTCATAAGATAAAGGGGCCTTTTTAAAATTAGCTTCAGTATGAACTATTTTTTTTATCGAGTCAAGATGGAAAAGAAAGAAAAAATGGTGGTTATCGAAAATAACCCGTTTCCAACAAACGAATGAAGATTTTTTTTAAAAAGAAGGAAGGATTGGGATGTACGCTAAAGGAAACTTCCCCGCATAGAGACGGGGAAATTGTCCTGAAATTACGCAAGTTCAAATTATTCAGTATTCGCCTGACGCACTTCGACAAAATACATAATCCATGCAATAGATGAAAGTATCAGTAAAAAAAACATACTGTTAAATCCGAGTTTTGACCCCCGCATTCTTCTATCGAGAAGCAGATCCAGATATTTTCTGTCCTCCGCCTTCATGGCCTCTTTCCGGTAAACTTTATTATCGAAATAAGAAAGGGTTCTTTTAATAATTTCCCCCTGTGCATCGAAATGTTCATAAAGGGCAAAAAGTTGGGGATTTCTCAAAACAATGTAGGCTTCTTTGAAATTTTTTTCAAAATTTTTTTCATCACTAAGAAGGGCCGTTACATTCTTCTCAACAAAGAACCGGGAATATCCTGAAATCCCCCCGGTTATCAGAGCAAGCACAATAGCAATAATTGCAAAATAAAAATAAAGTTTACTGTCATTTATTCGCTTCATGATTTAGCCTTTAGCAGTTTAATTATATTCTCTTTACGGTATTCAAGATTCTTAAGACGGATCTTTTCCTCACCGAGATGAATGCCAGAGGAAGATCCCTCGGATACAAGTTTTTCCCGATCAAGATTCAGCACTTCCAGAAGGGGTGCAATCTTTTTTTCGTCCCGATTTTCCTTAATATTGATAATCCCCATATCGAAGGGTAAAATCTCAGGTATAGAAAAGGAAAAAGTTTCGACAGCTTTCCCCGAAGCCGGATTGATCAATTCAATATTTCCCTTCATGTCCAGGAAGATTATATCATCATTGCTGTTTTCGATATAACCGGTTAGATTAATCGTATAGACCTCTTTGTTCTCCACAATAGCAAGATCAATTTTGATGCCTGGAGAACCAATATTTTCCGGTGCTTTGGCACAGCCGGCAAAAACAAGAATAAGGATTAATAATAAAAATGTGATTCTGTATTTCATTTAACACTCTTCCATTTTTAAATAATGTGCTCTGGTAACCTAGTAAAATCATGGAATTAGTCAAGGAAAATATATGGCTTGACAAAAGAATTATGCCCTTTCTTTTGTTTACATCTCAAATTACGGAGTCAACAATGAAAAAAAATATCCATTCTATAAAGAAGGGCCTCCTTATTAGTCCCCTTTTCCTCACGCTTCTGTTTTTCGGCAGCAATATCAACACCAGGCAGGCCAATGCGGGCACAACAGGCATCCACAATGAAACAGCACTGTTTCTGGCAGGCAAAACCCTGCCCACAGGATCAAAACTTGAAAAATATACCTCTACAGCCAGCTATCGTTCATATAAACGGCAGCTGAAAAACGGGTGGTACAGATTCCAGAAGCCTAACCTGAACAAGATGCGTGCATGGTGGAAAGAACATAAACCGGCATCTACCCCTGCAAATGTTCTCTATCCCTTCAGTGGGCCGGACATTATGAACGTACTAGCCTTTTTCCCTGCAAAAAACAGCTATACCATGTTCGGTCTCGAACAACCGGGAATAATTCCGAATCCCCATGATATGAATGCGGGACAAATCCGCAGCGGCCTGGCGGGAGTTAAGCAATCACTTAATACCATATTAAGAGTCAATTTCTTCAGGACAAAGGGGATGGCAAAAAAACTCGGCAATAAATCCTTCAATGGTGTAGCCGGACTGATGTTCATCTTTCTTACGCTGAATGAATACACAATTGTAGATGCAAGGCGTGTGGCAATCGATTCAAACAGCAAACTGGTTCCTGGCATAAAATCTGATCACCGCATCCGATGGGAGGCTCCGCCTAAATCACGCAGAATCCCCGGCATTGAAATCAGTTTTCGTAAGGGGAACGGTAAAATCCAGAAAGTTAGGTATTTCATGCTGAACGTAATAGATAATGCCCTGAAGACGAAGTCACCCAACTTTCTTCCCTACATCAAGGCCGGCGGTCCCTATGCAACGTTTTTAAAGTCCGCTTCATACCTGATGCATAATGGCGAGATCAAGTTTACAAAAATCAGGACTGCCGTTCTTGAAAACAGCAACTACATTGTACAGGATGATTCAGGTGTACCTGTAAGATATCTTCCATCATCAAATTGGAACGTGGCATATCATGGCGTTTATGACACCCCAATTCCTCTTTTCAAACATAGAACCCAGAAAGACCTTCGAAAAGCGATGAAGAAGCATTCAACCGGCATCCTTCCCTTCAGTTACGGATACGATTACCGAAAAAATGAATCAAACCTGATCACAGCTATTAAAAAATAATTTAACCCCTTCCGGCAGTGCCGCATTCACCGGCACTGCCTCTTAAATTGCCTTGACTTCCCCCCCAAAATCACAGATAATATATTTGATATGAAAATTTTTCTATCCCCGCGCGGCAGGTTCATCGTAATTATTTTTTTGCTGCTTCTTTTAAGTTTAGCAGCCTGCACATCTCATGTGTCGACACCCGAAGTAAAAAATGGTCTCCTTGACCTCGGGAACTGGAATTTCAAAAAACAGGGAATTGTCCCCCTTGACGGGACATGGAGAATATACCGAAACCGTTTTATTGCCCCTGATGATTACACCTCTTTAAACCGGGATTTTGAAAAGATTCATGTTCCTGCCTTCTGGAACAGTCAGAGGGGGCGGGAAATCCAGTACCCGGGAAGGGGATATGCCACCTATTATACAAAAATCCTGTTGCCCCGGGACAGCCCCCCACTGGCACTAAAACTCTATGATATATTTTCCGCCTATACGCTCTACATCAATGGCAAAGAGATTACATCGGAAGGCCGTATCGGCAAAACCCCGGAGACTTCAGAACCGGCGTATTTTTCTCATACCACTTCCATTCATCAGGATAAAGATGAATTGAATCTGGTGCTACATATTTCAAATTTTCATCACCGCAACGGGGGGCCTTCACAAAGCATTTTTCTTGGACTAGAAAATAATATAAGAGAAAAAAGAGAACTGAGTGTTGCAATAGATATCTTTCTCATCGCTACATTTCTGATTATGTTCCTGTACCATTTAGCGATTTATATTTCCAGAACAAAAGAGAAGGAATATCTTTTCTTTGCCCTTTATTGTTTTACTCTCGCCATTTTCACTTCCCTAAACAGGGAACGCTATTTTTCACATTTTTTTACCGGTGTTCCATGGGAAATTTCTTTCAAACTGGTTAGCATTTCATTCTTTTTTTCCATTTCTCTTTTCTTTCATTTTCTAAAAAACTTGTTTCCCCTGGAGACAAATACTATTGTGGTATATGTATCTGACGTCATTGCGGTAATTTTCACACTTTTTTCCCTGTTTGCAGGAAGTTACGCCGTTTCCCGGGCAATTCAAAGTTACCAGGCTGTCGCCGTTCTATCCTTTTCCTACATGATTTATATTTTCACTCGCGGTAATCAGGCGGGAGGAAGGAGCGAGAATACTTGCCGCGGGATTTCTGATACTGATTGGCACTGCGATAAATGATATTCTTGGGGATAACGGTATAATTCGAACAAACATGTATCTTCCATTTGGCCTCCTGGTTTTTATTTCATCACAGGCGTTTATACTTTCACAGCGGTTTATTTTCGATTTCACAATCATGGAAAATCAACGTGAAGAACTGATCGCAACCAATAAGGCCTTCAAGGTTGAAATATATGAACGCCTTGAAGCTGAGAAGGCCCTGCAGAATTCCAGGAATGAATTTGAGGCCATGAATAAAATCTTATCCTGGGAAAAAGAAAGGCTTCAAAAAACAATTCAGTCCATCGGTGATGGAGTCATCACAACCGATATTAATGGTAAAATCGAAATTGCCAATGATTCTGCAGAGAAAATTACGGATAAACCATTATCCGAAATTCTGGGGAGCAACATTTCATCTATACTGCCCCTTTACCATGATGAGTTTCCGGGTGTCCCGATTCTTCCTTATGAAGAAACACTTAATTCAGGAAAAATCATCAAGCTCGATGGAAACATCAGGTACATCTCCGCTGCGGGGCGGCATAAAATTATTTCTCTGATATCTGCCCCCCTGATGGATGAAAAAAATCAGGTTCAGGGGGCAGTGCTGGTAATACGGGATATTACTGAAAAAACCAGAATTGAACAGGACATCCAGAGAAATTCGAAAATTGAATCCCTTGGATTATTTGCCGGGGGTATTGCACATGATTTCAATAATCTCCTCACGGCCATAATAGGAAATATATCCATCAGCAGACTAAACATGGATGAGGATGATCCTAATTATCAGAATATGCATGAAGCAGAGAAGGCTTCAATCCGCGCAAGGGACCTGACCCAACAGCTTCTCTTTTTCTCAAAGGAAGGGGAACCGGTTAAAAAAATTACAGACCTCGACAACCTTCTGACCGAAACGGCCGGTTTTGTCCTCAGCGGTTCCAATATTATATGCAATTTCCAAATTGATGATAACCTGAATAAATCCGAAGTAGATGAAGGACAGATAAGCCAGGTAATTCACAATATCATTCTTAATGCGAGGCAGGCAATGACTCAGGGAGGCACAATCACCCTGAAGGCAGAAAATGTAACACTGGAAAATAATTTAGCTGTCTTCAAAGCCTCCGGTGATTACATAAAAATTACCATTGCAGATGAAGGGCCGGGAATCAAGAGTAAAGATATCGCCAAAATATTTGATCCGTATTTCACCACTAAAAAGGATGGTCACGGCCTCGGCCTGGCAATCAGCTACTCTATTATTCGCCGTCACGAAGGTCACATTACTGTCACAAGTACTCCCGCAAGGGGAACTGAATTTATCGTATATCTTCCTGCTACTTTCAAAAAAGAGGACCAGGGGAAAAAAGAATTCACTTCTATTGATACAAGTCCCCGTAAAGCCCTGGTAATGGATGATGAAAAAGCTATTCTTGATATTACAGAAAAAATGTTGAATCGTCTGGGAGTAAAAATCGTTGGTACCCTGAACGGGGAAGAGGCCGTTGAAATTTACCGTCAGGCATTATCACAGGGGGCCCCCTTCGATTTCTGCATCATGGACCTCACCGTTCCCGGGGGCATGGGAGGCAGGGAGACCCTTGAAAAGATTAAGGAAATTGACCCTGATGCAAAGGCCGTTGTTTCCAGCGGGTATGCAAATGATGCAGTTATGGTGAAACCTGAAAACTATGGATTCATAAGGGCAATTGTCAAACCATACCAGCTGACTGATCTTCAGCAGATCCTTAACGAACTTTTCGGGAAATAACTTTTTCCTCAGTGGGGCAGCTGTTCCAGAACCTTTTTCAGCTTCAGTGCGTAGGGATTATCATTTTCTATCATCAATCCGTGGTGCAGCACCTCCTGTGCCTTTACGGGATTTCCCAAAAGGCGGTAGGCATCAGCAAGGTTAAAAAGGTTTTTTGCAACGCCCGGCTTCCTCAGACGAAGGCGTTCTCCATATTCAACAGAGACTGCATACTGTCCCGTCATTTTAAGTGAATATGAAAGGAGGTACAATAGTTCATCATTGTGAGGATTGGCTTCGGAAAACTGTTCTGCAATTTCAGATGCCATTTCAAATTTATTATCACGGATATAGACCTTGATTATCTCTTCCAGCACCGATGAATTGCCACTGCTCTTGTCCTTGGCTGCTTTTAATATCGACAGGGCCTCGTTTCTGTTGCCGTTTTCTGATGCATCTTCAGCCCTTTTCAAAAGAGATTTAATTTCATCGGAAAGCTCATCCCGCGGTAAAAAACGCACAGGGGAAATTTCTTCTGACGGATTATAGGCCAGGGCAAGGAGTGTAAAATCGTCTGTCAGGGTGCCGCTTTGAAGGATCTGCTGATAAATTTCTTCGATATTACCTTTCCCGTTTTCAACATGCCTCAGAAATGCAGTTACATCGTTATTAAGTATTCGATTGCCTTCCTCATCAAAACCAAGAGAGATATCATCCCTTCCGTCAGATCCGGTGATCAGGATATCTCCAGGTTTCATCTGGTAGGTCTTAACTATTATATCCTCTTCTTCAACTTCCATCCCAATACGCCTGAGAACGATATCTTTTTTCAGGTAGGATGCCTTACCGTTCTGGTAGAGTACCAGGAGAGGATGTTCCGCATTTACATAATAAAAGAATCCCGTTTCTTCATCGAGAAGCCCCATGCAGAGAGAGGTATACATACTTCCTTTGAAAATATTAAAAACGTTGTGAAGGTCTATGAGACAATCACGGAGCCAGAGCTCGGGGAAAAGACGCTGGTATGGATTAACCAGTTTAGACCGGTTCAAAAAGGCATTATAGATTGCCCCGGTAACAAGGGCCCCACCTGCACCCTGTATGGACTTACCCATGGCGTCACTATTGATAAAGGCAATATGTTTTTTCCCCTGAAGGGAAATAGTCGTGGCAATATTCAGGTCTCCCCCGATTTCTACCGCTTTCCCCTTGAATTCGAAGGATTTATTTTGTTTCACAAGGCTTTCGACTCGAACATTTTTACTGGAAACATCATTCCTTCCAAGGGGAGCCATGAGGAGGGAAGTTAAATAATAATCAGCATCCTGCTGATCCTTCAGCGTTTCAACAGTCTTGAGTGTCTGCTGAAGTTCATCGGTCCTTTCCGATACCTTCTGTTCGAGGTTGAGATTCAAATCTTCAACCTGGTTATAGACCCGCATGAATTTATTGGCAAGGACAAAGGCGGTTCCCATTACCGCCAGGAAAATTCCATACTTTGAAAATGTAAATCCCCTCTTCAGGTAGGTAAATTCAATAATATCATAGATGACCGTGAAGAAGAGAATCAGCATTGCAGCTGACAGGGGTTTTACTTCCGGGATTTTTTTACCATATGCTTTTGCAAAAAGAAACAACATGTAGACAAGCATCACAAGGGCTGAAGCCTGCCAGATCAGCACCACATAGAATGAATAAGTAAGGGGGACAAAGGGTGTTGCCAGAACCAGCACTGCACAAAAAACCGTATAAACAACAGTAAGGCGTGAAATTTTAGCAAAAAATAAATGTTCCAGAAAGGCCATTGTTGCGGGAAAAATTGAATACAGGGCCAGCAATTCAATACGGTATACCAGATCAAAGGAGAGTATAATATCCAGAATTTTATCCGTACGGCTGAAGAAATAGGCAAAAACAAAAAGACCCATTATTCCGTAATAAAGATTATATCGTTCCTTTTTTCTTTTTACAAAAAGTACGAGATGATAGAGGGCGGCAATCAGATAAAGCCCCAGGAGCATGAAAAGAATAAATTCGGTTTTATTCTTATAAATTTTATCAAGGGTATCTATTTCATATCCAGGGTATAAATAAAGCCCGGTACCCCAGAAACGGGTATGCCCAGTAATTCTAAAGGCGAGGACATTTTTTTTCTCCCGCAGAATGCTCCCGGAGAAATCAACGATTTTTCCGCGTACGGTCCTGTTGATCTCAATAGAACCGTCTTCATTCACAAAATATTCATCAGCAACAAGTTTGCCATTCATATAGGCCTGCCAGCATTCCCCGATCCCAGGCAGGTATAGTCCGAGGGCATTGACACTTTCATTCATTTCCCGCGGGGAGTCAAAATATGTAATAAAAGTATAGGTTTTTATCTCATTTTCCCTTCCCGGGGCAATATCAAGAATGCGCTGATTAGTACCACCCTTGCGGTGAATCCAGGCGGAATCCTCCCGCACATCCCCTTCGACCTGAACCCATTCAGCATTAAAACCCTCACGCACCCACCAGTCATTCCCGTCGAGAGACATTTTTTGAAAAGCAAACAGGGGCTGAACAGCATTTATTATAAAAATTAACAACAGGAAAAAACGAAGATGTGATCTTTTAATCTTTTTCATAATATGGATTTGGCCCGTAACAAAATTTAATTTGTTTAATAATATTTATTCAACTTCCAGAAATGAGATAATTATAAAAATTCTTTCTTTCAAAAATCTCTGCTTTTATCTATCCGAACAATAATTGTGTGTAATTGTAAATTCTACCCGCCTATCTCAATACCACGCATTTGCAGAATTTTTCGCCATATGAAGTAAACAACTACCCCGACTAAAACTACACCGCAGGCAAATAGGCTGGTTTTGGTCCAGTTAACCAGAGCGGCAATCATCATAGAAAGAGTCAGAATTATATAGATTAAAGGAACAACCGGATAAAGGGGTACCCTGAAGGGCCTTTCCGTATCAGGTTCCCTTTTTCTCATTATCATCAAACCGATTACAGACATAAGAGGGAAAATATTCAGAGAAAATCCCATGTAAACCAGGAGATATTCGATATTACTTTTTCCTATAAAAACATATATGACTGCAATGCAGGTCTGTATAATAATGGCAAGGTCCGGAGTCATAAACTTCTTGTTAACCCGCCCCAGACTGTGAAAAATCATCCTGTCCCTGGCCATTGCATAGTAGACACGGGGACCAATCATCATCTGTACGGACACGGCAGAAAAAAGAATAAGGGCAATACCGAGGGTGATCAGTGACGCCCCGGCAGTACCGAAAAGATTTGCCGATGCAATCGCCCCTACCGCCTGTTTTCCTATCAGGTCACTTCCCGGTGTTGAAATGATGTAGACAATATTCAGAAGGATATAAAGAAAAGTAATTATCAGGGTTCCCAAAAACATTGCCTTTGGAAGATTTTTTTCCGGATTTTTAATCTCTCCCGCAATATAACTTGCGCCGTTCCAGCCGGAATAGGCGAACATGATGATTAACAATACCAGACCATAGTCGGTAATGGACTTATCTCCTGCATTCGAAAAAACGGCAACGAGCCTCTCGGAATGAGACCAGTCTGCAAATGAAAAACCGAAGACAATAAACGAGAAAACTATCAGCAGCTTCAATGCGGTAAGGCCATTCTGCAGAAAACTTCCCTGCTTCACACCGTATATATGAATGATGCCGAAGACAAGAATCAGGCCCGCAGCTAGAAACTTCTGGTTCCACGGATCCGCAAGAAATACCACCTGGCAGAACTCACTCAGATACCAGACAAGAGTCAGGGAGGAGATGGCCACTGAAGCGGTAAAACCTACAACCAGGGATATCCACCCCGTAAGAAAAGAAGGGAGCATTCCGTAGGTTTTTTTCAGATAAATATATTCCCCCCCGTCGTCGGGCCACATTGTTGCCAGTTCAGCATAACAGAGGGCCCCGGTAATTGCAACGAGACCGCCGATTCCCCATAGAATGAGTACAATAAAGGCATTACCTGTCATTCCAAGGACAGATCCGGTGGTAACAAAAATTCCAGTACCAATAACATCTGCAATAATAATAAATACGGCCGTCACAAGACCTAATTGTCGTTTCAGTTCCAAAACATTCTCCAGATTTTATAATAATTACACCAGATACTTGCTCAATTTCAAATATCGACTATTTTTCTTCCATAATAAGTTACACGTCAAGCATTTATACAGCGCGCCTTCAATGCTTACTCCTGGTTTTTCATTTCATCCAGGGCCTGTTCAACGTGCCCCTTTCGCTTAACGAAATTTTCATCCATTTCAAGACCAAGCGCCTTATGGATTAAATAGGAGTTCTTATAGAGAGCCTGGTCGGCTCCCAGGAGGGACATCTTCGCAGAATGTTCCGGACTGCCGGTATTCGAATAAATCCGTGCGGATGTAAGCCTTCTGCATTTCTTTAATATATCAAAGCCGTTCAAATCACCCTTAAGATTAAAATCAAGGATAATGATATCAAACTCAATGCCTTCGATACATTCCATTGCCGTTTTACCGTTATCAACGACATGGAGAAAATAACTTTCCCCGGGGAGTATCTGCTTGAAATATGCCTGTACGGAAGGATCATCCTCTACGAGAAGAATCCATATCTTTTCTAAATGTTTTGTTTTTGCCATACCCGCCCCAATAAGTATATCTTAACAGGAAAAAATACTATTGACAACCGCAAAAGCACCTTCAACTGATGGTCATATGAAAAAAGGAATTCCATACCCATTCCTGCTGGCACCAATGGCGGAGTTGACAACACCTGCCCTCCGTCGTGCCATCACATCCTATTCCCGGGAAGTCATAATCTTCTCTGAAATGCTCAGTGCTGCCGCAATGATCAAGGGAGGACGTTTCAGTGAATCGCGTCTTGCCCCTGACGAATCCGGGGCCCCTTTTATATACCAGATTCTTGGAAATGATCCAGGGATCATGGCTGAAGCCGCGGCATGCCTTTCTGAACGCGGGTGCAGCGGTATTGACATTAACATGGGATGCAGCGCCCCGGATATCCGTCTGAGGGGATGGGGATCACGCCTCCTGCAAAACTTTGACCTGACCCGTGAAATAGTACGAAAATGCCGCAGATCAACACCGGGGTTCCTGTCTGTTAAAATGCGCAGTGGATTCACGGAACACGACCCTGACCTTATTATAAAATACGGAAAGATGATGGAAGAGGAAGGCATTGACTTTATCACTCTTCATCCACGCTTTGCCATGCTCTCATTTAAGAGACTGGCAGACTGGAAACTTGTGACAGAGCTCCAGAAATCAGTTTCCATACCAATAGTAGGAAACGGGGATATCACCTCGCCGGAAGAGGCAGTAAAATATATACAACAAAAAACATGCAGCGGCGTGATGATCGGCCGCGAAGCAGTCAAATCTCCCTGGATATTCAGACTCTGCAACAGTCTTCACAGCAACAGGGAGGAGATCCTGACTGTTCCCGTAAAAGAAATTTTTGTTTCGGTACTGAAAGATATCGAAGAAATACTTCCCCGGGAACTGCACAAGAGCAGGGGTCGCCGTTTTTCCTCCTACTATGCAAAAAATGCCACATTTGGACACAGTCTTTTCGCACAGATTCACAAGGCAGAAACAATTGATGATATGATTTCCTGCATTGAGGATTATTATCAGCGCAACCCCCATGAGACTGAAAAAACCTTTTCGCTAAAAGACGGAAAAATATTATACAAATAAGCCCCGGGACGCCATATGCATTGTGTTTTGAATATTTATTCACCATGCAAAAATGAATCGGTCGGGTACAAGTACACGGTCAATAAATAAAAATTCATTGCAATTTCAATCACACTTTTGTAGACATATACCAGCAAACTAAAAAGATGAGAGGAACTTATGGACTATCTTCGCGTCTGGACAGAAATTGATATCAATGAAATCAAAGATCATATCGTCATGGTTGACGACAAATACGGACACTGCCCGAGCTGTAAAAAGATCGGCATCGAGCTGAAGGACCTGAAAAACTGCCCCGCCTGTGAGAGGGAATTCAAATATGTAACCTCAAAAGATGCAAAGGGGGGAAGACACGAAATCGTTATGCGCACCCGGAAAAAGCTCCCGGATTTGACCTTTGTCGATTACGACGACTACCTGCGGGTAACGGGCAAAAATACAGCGGAGAGTTTATTTAATATCTGAAATGCACTCTACCATCTCCGGTATGGGAGTCACTTTAAGCTTCTTTGCCTCGGGGATTTCCTTCAATAATTTCTTCAGCAGCTTTGGTTCGGAGACCAGCTGTTCTTTCTGGTTTCGCTCAAGTGACTTCAGGGCATACTCCAGGCGCTGTGCCTCTCCCCTGGAACCTGAAATCTTCCAGCACTGTGCGATGCAGACAGGTTTGAAGGCACGGGTGAAACGCGCCCCTCCCCTGCCTGTAGCATGTTGAAGGTAGCGCCGCTGAAGATCTACGGTTATCCCCGTGTAGTAGGCCCCGTTTGAACATTCAAGCATATAAATCCAGTAAAAACTTCCCCCATTGTCATCCTTACTCTTCAATGCGGCGGGCCCTCCGCTTCTTCAGAACCTCTACCTTGTCGCGGGAACTCACCAGCTGCAGCTCTTCCTTTCGCAGGGGAATCGCCTCTGCCACAAGGGTATCAATTTCAGACACGGTAAAGATCAGACGGCGGATAACCTGGTACCTGCGGCTGCCCCGATTTATCTTATTGATAATAAGTTTATCATTTATTTTTAATCCGTCAAACAGTCCCAGGTTGACCACTATTGATTCATCCTTCAATTTGAGAACCCTCCCGTGGAACGGCACCATGTTAAAAATACGACGCGCCGTCCTGAGTGAAAGCCGCGGAAGGGCAAGTTTTCCATTCTCCTTCATGGTGAACTCACCGACAATAACCCCGGTTCTGAAATCCAGGAGTTTAATATTCAGCGCAACGGCATCTCCCTGCTCGCTGCAGGTTCCATACACCAGGAAATCGAAGTCATCAATGGATTTGTTTTTCTTCATCTCTTCAAGACGGTCCATGGTTCCGGCAAAATTTGACGCAGTCATCTTAAGCCCCGCCGCCTTCTGACGAATACGGACCGGCGCGGGGTCCTGACGTCCGAATTGAGCAAGTGCCCATGTCAGATCAAAGGCAAGAACAGACCCGATATCAGGATGCCGGCTAACTCCCTCTTCAGATTGAAAATCGAGTACAAGTATCCGGGGAACATCACGCGGAAGCTCTTCACCGGAAAAACCTTCACGGTGATACATTCGGTCCCGACGGCGATACACCGCAGCAGAAAGCCTGTCCCGGGTATTGACCCCGGGATAGAGCCGCTGGAGTTCCTTCAATTCATTTATAAAAAAACGGTTGTATCCGAGGGCTTCATAATATCCCATTAGAAGTTCCCGCGCCTCGCGGCTCATCGGATTGAGCAGAAGGGTTCGCCGCAGATAGAGAACAGATTCGTCAGGAAGGTGCTGTTTCATCCGTCGCTTCCCCGTATCTAAATTCTCCCTGAAGAACATGGCCCGCGCGGGATGACCGACCTTAACATCCCGAAGCACCATAAACTGTTCGAGACGGCTGCGGAGAATACCATCTCCGGGATTCAGTTTCAGGGCCTTAAGAAAGTTATCAAGTGCCGCGGTACTGCTGCTGAGGGCATCCTGTGTTATGGCGAGGGAGTAGAGAAGTGGAACGGTATTTTTCTGTTCAAGTGATTTCTGCAGAAACATAGCGGCATCCCCGTATTTCCCCTCGTGCCAGTTCATGAGTCCCTTCAGTTTATTGGCATCGGGAGAATTTATGTTGATTACCAGGGCATCATCAATTGCCTTCTGTGCCTCATCGAGTGAATCCTTATTGCCGCTGAGGGTGTAATCCCGAAACATTATCGCCGCCAGGCGCAGGTAGCCATCTGTCCTTTCCGGCTCAGAATCTATTGCCTTCCATGCATATTTTTTTGCTTCCTTCAACTCCTTATCGCGGCTCTGGATATCCGCCATGAGGAGCAGCGTCTCGAAATGAAGGGGATTCATATCGAGTATCTTTTCCACCCTGCGTCGTGACCATATCATTTTGCCCATGGTATAATAGAGATATGCGATGCCGTAATGGGCTTGGGGGGACTCCCGGGAAATTTTCAGGGCGCGGTTAAAATAATCAATGGCACGCCGGTTGTTCCCCATCTCAATCATTATGAAACCGATACCGGTAAGGGCCTTTGTGGACTTCTCATTCACCTTAAGGGCCCTTTCATAGGCACTGAGGGCCGATTCTGGTGCTCCCAGGCGGTAGTAGGCCCCGCCAATACCGAGAAGTGCCTGAAGATGAGACTGGTTTTTCTGAAGGGCATTCCGGTAACTGAATACCGCCTTACGATAATTTCCCTGCTGTAAAAACCGGTCACCCTCCGCGGAATACTGCAGGGCGGACTTCCCACTGCCGCTGCCGTGGATTAGCAACAGAAGAAGAATCAGCATCAAGGAGATTCTGCCGGGACCACCTGTGATATGTCTCATTAAACCTTCCTCTCCCATCTCATTCAAAAGATATCCCCGGGGTTTTCCCGGAAGAGACTTCAAGAATGGTACACTTTATATCCCACGTCAACCAATATTAATTGACAATTTCACGTCCCTCTGAAAACTTCATGAACCTGAGGAGAAAATTATGGGCATAACATCAGAAATTTTTCAAGTCGGGGGATCAGGCCTCTCCCATTCATCCGATGCGGCAGTCTACCTCATCAACAGCGGCTCTGAGGCAGCCCTGATTGATGCCGGTACCGGCAGTGCCACTGATCGCATTCTGACCAACATCGAATCCGCAGGGATACCACCGGAATCAATCAAGTATCTCTTTTTGACCCATTGCCACTTTGACCATACCGGCGGGGCCGAGGCTATGAGGCAGAAAACAGGATGTTCCATAATTACGCATACCCTTGATGCGGATTACCTAGAAAGCGGCAACAATGACGTGACCGCCGCATCGTGGTACGGTTCTTTTATGAAGCCGCTGAAAATTGACATCAGGGTGACCGGCAAAGAAAAGACTTTTCAGGTAGGAAGTTTATCCGTTGCTTTTTACCACACCCCCGGTCATTCCCCGGGATCATCCGTATTAACGGTAAATTCAGACAATAAACTGGTCCTCTTCGGACAGGACGTTCATGGGCCGCTGAATGACACCCTCCTGTCCAACCGGAAGGAGTATAACGAATCACTTAATTTCCTCCTGACACTTAATGCGGACATTCTCTGCGAGGGTCATTTCGGAGTATATTACGGCAGAGAGGAAGTAAGGGATTTTATCGAGTCGTACCTGTAGATATGAAAAGCCAATTTATCAGCACAGAAAAAACTCGCAGGGGAAAACCCGCAGCGGCTTTTCTCCTTTCCCTGGTCTGGACCGGTGCGGGTGAATTCAGATACGGCAAAAAATCTGCCGGGAGCGTTCTCATGCTGCTGCGGGGACTCCCCTTTCTTTCTTTTCCCGCAATACTCACTGCTGATCCGGATAGTATTCTGCTTTACCCCTTCATGGTGGCTATTTTTGCTGCGGCGTTCATCACTATATATTCCCCCTTTCAGAGTCTTATGCTGACAAGGCAAAAAAAGGGGATTACAGAGAAAAAAATGGCGTCACTGCCTCTTCTGTTTCTTTACATAATAATCAATTCTGCAATAACTGCAGCAGCCGTGACGGTGACCCTGTTTGTTTTTTCCATATACCGCGTCGAATCCGATGAAATATCTCCCGCATTCCGCAAAGGGGACCTGCTCCTGACTGCATCGGTTTATTCCAAAACAGCTCCCTCCCCGGGAAGCGTTATCCTTTTCGATACCGGAGACAAAGCAATCCCCTTTCGGATAATCACCTCCAGATCCGTTACGGTAAAACTCCAGCATGGACGATACTTCCTTGCGGGAATAGAACTCGAAATGGAACCCCCCTCAGAAGAGACCGCGGCACGCTACCCATCTTCTCCAGGAGAAGATCTATTGATTGAAATAAATGGCGGTCGCCACTACCCGGTTCTAATTGAAACAAAAAATGTCGAAAAGAAAACAAAAGCGGACAAAAAAGAAAAAATTTCTGATACAGAGATAAAAATAACTCCGGGGGAAATTTTATTGTCCCTTGATGACAGACGAAAAACAGATTATTACCGGGTCATCAAACAGAGCCCTGAACTGCAGCAGGTTCAGGGAGTGATACTTCCCTCCTCCATAACGAGAATGCCTGCCCCCCCCTGGTTTAATAACAGATAATTCATCTGCCGGATTGTTATGCCTAAGTGGCATAATATTTTTTATGCCCAGTTGTAAATTTTTTAGATTTTCACCGGCAAAACTCCGTATAACGCAAATATGCTTGACGAAATGATAAGCCTGCTTATCAATACAAGGGAACATAAA
This sequence comes from uncultured Spirochaetota bacterium, assembly GCA_942491575.1. Classification (GTDB taxonomy): domain Bacteria; phylum Spirochaetota; class UBA4802; order UBA4802; family UBA5550; genus CAZHNW01. The sequence goes on along the minus strand of CALOBT010000031.1, from coordinate 1,090,905 downwards.
TAAATTATATTTTGGACGTTCCCTTGGTCGAAATCCTGGCATCCGTGTCGATTTCGACATGCAGAACATCGTGTTCTTTTGGCTGCAATACCTGATAAAATCATTAGTTTTAATTTTTTTGTTAATGAAACTCCTGATTTTTAGAAGTAGCCATAACATACCCCACTTTATATAGACGCGGAGGCTGACAATGATTCTACTAACGGGCTGCAATACCCTGCTTGGCAAAACAATGCTGAAAAAACTTGTCGAGAAGGGAGAAAAAATAAGATGCTACGATCTTTACCGCCCCAGGGATCTGCCTGAAGGAGTCGAGTTTATCTCCGGGGACCTTCTGGGACCCCGCCAGCTCATCAATGCCTGTGACGGGGTAGTTACCATTTTCCACTTCATGGATATTACCAGGACAGGCAAAAAAAACCGACGTTATATGAAAAAGATCAATATCCAGGGAAGTAAAAATCTGATCTATGCAGCTCAGAAAGCGGGTGTTAAAAACTTCCATTATCTCTCCAGTTATGCCGTATTCGGAAAAAGCAAAATTCTGCCGATACCTGTAGGTGCCAATAAAAAACCGGTCACTGCCTACGGAAAGGATAAACTGAAGGTAGAATTTTTCTGCCAGGAATTTATCAAGAGAAATTCCATGAACATAAGCATTGTCAGACCATCCCTCATTATGGGCCCCGGAGTTAAAGATCCCGTTGCACTTCTGACCCTCTACATGGCCCTCGGCATGGATGATGCCAACAGAATTTATATGGGACTCGGTGGCCGGAACAGAATCCAGCTGCTGCATCCCGAAGATGCCGCTGATGCCTTTCTTAAGATCCATGAGACCCCACAGCCGCAGGGCTCAATATTCAATATTGGCTCGGATAACGTCCCAACCCGCATGGAAGAATTCGAGGCGGTCAAAAAAGCCCGGAACGTCAATCCACCTGTAACCAATATTTCCCCGGGAAAGGCGTGGTTTCTTTCCTTTGCATTTAGGCCGGTAGAGATGACATACTTTACCAGGGATTTTCTTTTCTATCTTTTTCAGAGCTCAATTCTCGATAGCAGCGAAAGCAAACGCATACTCGGCTGGGCTCCCGCCAGGGACAATATTGAAATTTTGACAGAAACCGTAAAGTGGTACCAGGAGGAGAAAATTTAAGGGGATAAGGGGGGAAGTTTAACGCTTCTCTCCTTCACTGTTTTTTCTAAAGGGAAAAGTCACCACCTTTTTAACAGCCTGGTACAGCTTGATAAAAATCAGCAGCAGAAACTGTCCCATACTTCCTTCACCGACATCCATGGTAAAAAGCATCTGGCTCTTTTTCATATCCTTTATGCTCAGTTCCTTATCACTGAGCTGCATTTCCTTCAGCATTTTTCGGGCTTCCTTCTTAGCCAGTTTCATCAGTTTTTTATCATCCGTCAGCTCCTTTACCTGTTTGAGACTGAACAGGAGATGCGGATCATTCAACATCTTCTGTTTTATACGGGTAAGAGACTCAAGGGCATTTTCCAGTTTTTCTTTATACGGGCTGTCACTCTGAATCAGCTGTTGGAGATACTGGCAGAAAAAATAAACCTGTTTATACAGCTTCTGCATTTCCTGCAGATTTTTTACAGAAAAATCAATCTTCTCAAAATTTTTTACGGTGTTTAAAATATTCTCCACCTGTTCATCATCAGGTACAAAAAGGCCCTCACCGGGCAGGTCTCCTATTTCAATATACTTATAGGCAATTTCCTTTAAATCCCTGAATACGCGGTCAGAATGATCCAGGACAAGACGGTATGCGCGTTGTGTAGAAAGGGGAATCCCCGCATCCTTTTCGCCCTCCCTGGGGGAACCCAGGTCTTTCTGAATTTTTTTGAGATTGACCGAAGTTGGATCAAAATCAATATTCTCGGCATCAAGATTCTGCTTCATGTCATAGTAATCCGCTTCTGCAAGTTCATCACCGATCTTCAGTACATTCAGCCGAATGCTGCCGAGACGTTTTTTCATCTCGAACTTATCGATTTTGCTGGCTCCGTCAGTCACCACGAGAATTTCCGAATTCAGCATTTCCTTATCGTATTCAATATCCTTTATCGCCTGAAAAACCGCGTTTTGCAGATTGGTACTGCTCCCCCCCGTGGTAGTAAGGAGAACACTTTCAATCAAATCAGGAAAATCTTCAGGCTTCTCAATTTTATAAAGCTCACCCAGTTCAGAATCGAATGCCCGGTAATACAGCTTTGCCTTCCCTTCAAGCTTTCTTCTTAAAAATTCAGCAACAAGACACTTGGAATATAAGGCACGGTAATTCAGCTCCATGGACCGGGACCGATCAAAGAGAATATAAAATTTCTGTTCGAATTTATTGGCATCCCTGCCGCGCTCATCCTGGGTTGTTGAAATAGGTTTAAAGCTGTCAGATTCGGATTCATAGAATCTCTGAACCATGAGGGTTTTCGTAAACAACTTGGCATCAAAAATATCATCATCCAGTGCCAGTTCCCGGGGAAGGGCCTTCTTCAGGTCATTGATGGTTCGAAATGTATCGATTTCCATTTTGTCACTGAGGGGTGCGGTACGGTCAACACGGTTCACCTGGATGCTCTCATCCCGGTCAGGTTCGTAAATTTTTTCATCCTTAGTCAGTTCTTCAACGGCATTCATTGCCTCCTCGACATCCTGGGTGAGTATCGTTCGGGCAATTTCAAAAAGGATGTAAAATTTGGGAGGAAGAATCATGCTGAGGCTGTCGAAAAAACCTATAGCATCTCCGTATTGGAAAAAATCTATCTTGCCGTCCCGGCTGGTGGCAAATTCAAGGGAGTCCAAGGGGTGCCCCCTAATAAATGTCCCGGTAATCCTTCAGAATACCGTCCTTCAATTCATTAACCTCTTCAACTGCGGGATTAATCTCAACTACATTTTTGCGAAGGGTTTCAATAGTAATTTTTTCATCCTCGCGGCGTTTCCCGGGAAAAATACTTTTCAGTATTGAAAGGAAACTTTCCAGGACACCCTTTCGTTCCAGAATTGACTCCCGCTTATCGGGATTCTCTCTCAATTCCTGAAATATCTTCCTGACATTGAGTAAAAATTCAATCTGCTGGATTGCCCCGGAAACCTTAAAGTGTGTCATTGTCTGCTGATATGCATCCAGAAAAACGTCCTTTTCCGACTTGTCCTTCGCCTTAACGGAGACATAACTGTTTAATGTACAGAGGGCCAGGTACATATCCTTTATATCATCAACTTCCACCTCGAGTCGGTCTTTTATCAGGGCATTGGCCCTGAGGAAATCACTCAGCTTTGCCTGTTTACGGGGACTGATGAAAAAGTTATAATCACTCTTTCGCATTTCACTGACAAATTTATTAATAACAATGTTCTTGATAAAATATACGAAATCAGGCACCTCAACTTTTATATCATTATTCTTGTTTTTAATAATATTATATATATACTGCACCTGATCAAAATAAATCTTTTTCTCGGAATAAACCGGCTCCCCCATTGTAAATGCATAGGTATGATCAATAAGCAGTTGCGAATAAACATTGTTGTTCTCAGGAATAATGGACTTATAGGTAAAGCGGTCAAGAACCGCTTCGGTCACTTCATTCATTCGCATATAGTTTGCAGTGGCAATGGCGGAGTGAACCATCGCATCGATCTGCTCCTGTCCGTTTATAAATTTTCTTTCATTAAGCACGGAGAGAAGAGACCGAAGAACTACATCACTTGCATCAAAAAATTCATCAAGAAAAACCAGGTTTGCTTCTATAATCGACCCCCGGACATTGTGCCTGATTCTGCCCTTTTTAAATTCTTCGATATTGTAGGGTCCGAAATAATTATCGGGCGTCTGATCCTTGCTGGCCTGTGCGGAAAAAATTCTCGCCCCCTCGAAGGTATTAAAAATATAGTTTGCGAGAAAAGACTTTGCCATACCGGTACGGCTCAGGAGAAGCATATGCTCCCCGGTGAGGATTGAAAAAAAGGCCTGGCGAATAATCTCATCACGGCCAATAACATTTTCAGAAATACGGTTCATATGCCAGTTGAGATATTCAACAATAGTGCCTATATCATACCGGTCTTCGGCCCTTCCCGTTCTCGGTGTCAGGCCCGTCTCGCGGTGTGGAATTTTCTCACCCTTTTCAGTAACAACCATGCCGGCTGTTTTTTCATTATTAACCATATATTTCAGGTGATCAATCAACTCACGCTCAGCTTCACCGAGGGGCCTTTCATCTTTAACCTCATCTACCTGCGAAATAATGGTAAAGCCTTCGCCTTTAAGGATTTCATCAATGCTTTTTAACTGCTGATTCATGGCTTCTCAATCCTGCCTGATTTATTATAGCATGGGAAGGGCAATCTTAAAAGTTGTCCCCTGCCCCGGTATAGATTTTACAGCAATAGTTCCCCCCAGGTTTTCAATAACATTAGAGGCTATCATAAGACCAAGACCCGTTGCGTTGTCCCCCTTCGTTGTAACAAATGGCTGAAATATTTCCAGCATCTTGTTTTCAGGTATCCCGATGCCGCTGTCCGACAGGGTTATTACAACAAAATTGCCTTCACTGGTTTTCGAAATATCAACGGAAATTTTAATAGTCCCAAGATCAGGCATAGCCTCTTCGGCATTTTCTATCATATCGAAAAGGACCTGTTTCAGCTGATTCTGGGTCGCCTTTACGGTTGGGGACTCCTCCGGAAGAAGCAGCTCAACGGTATACCCCTTATCCCTGAGGCGGTTAACGAGAAGGTCAAGGGGATGGGTTTGAAGAACCTTGTTTATTTCACATATTTCTTTTTCTCCCTCCTCCGGTCCCGAAAGGGCAAGAAGCTGTTCCGATACATTTCTTATCCGGTGAAGCTGATCTTTCATTGATTCCAGATATTCAAAGGCGGGTGAATTTTTATCAAAATTATTTGAGACAAAGTTCCAGTCCATATACATTTTATCAATTGGACTGCGCAGCTGCAGGGCGATCCCCTGTGAGAGACGGCCGATAGACGAAATACTTTCCGCGCGTTTTGCCCTCTTCTCGATTTTGGCCTGCTCGGTTTTGTCTTCAACCATAACTATGATTCTCTTTACGCTACCCTTTTCATCCAGCAATGGGTCCATAAAAACATCCAGAATGAGTTCCCGATCTCCCGAGATAGGAACATAAGGAGTGTTATCCATTTTTACGGTTTGTCTTTCCGAGATACAACGTTCGAAAAGATCGGCAAAGCCTGCCCTTACAAATCCTTCATACTCTAAGAGGTTTATTCCAATTCGGGTTTCATCTCCATGGGCCATAATTCTTTTCAAAGCAGGATTCTCAGAAAGCATAATACCGAGGGGATCCATCATAAAAATGCCGAGGGGGGCATTAAAAATAATATCTTCACTCAGTTCCCGCAGGCCCTTCAGTTCTTCCTGTTTGTTCACCAGTTCCCTGATTTTTTCCTCAAGGGCACGGGTATTGGCTTTCAGTTTTTTCCGTATCAGATGCCTTTCGGTATTGTTCTTCATAATACCGAGGAGCCCCTGGATCTCATTTGATTCATCACGAAGGGGGCTGAAACTGGCTATAAAATATATGGCATTCCCCTGATCGTCATAGGTCTTCATCAACTCATTTTCAATAACCTTACCCTTCTGGATAACATCAGTGAAAACGACGGCAGCCCGTTCCCGTTCTATATCGGGAATATTTTCCATATAGTGACCCTTTACTACCCTCTCCTGCATGGAAGGGTAGAAGGACCTCCAGGCGTTATTCATATAGACAACATTGCCCTCTTTATCGAGGAGAAATATGATATCCGAGGTCGCTTCAAGAAGAGCACGATAATCAATCTGCAGGGGAGGAAGGTCCTTATCTTCTACCTTATATTTCTTCTGAAGATTACGAACTACCTGTATGAGTTCATCCTTACTTCGATCTTCAAGTCTATTCTCAGGCATATGGTAACTTCCTGTTTATTTTAATATTAAACGGGGAATTCATTCTTCTTTCGCTGAATTAACCAGAGAAAAATAAAACCAGACTTCAACCAGAACAGTTAAAAGAATTCCGATTAAAAAGGCTATGGCAAAATATACCCGGTCAAAGGGAACCAGTCGATACCCGCCAAAGGTCACAAGCATTAGTACCGAAAGCTTTAAAAGGAATCCCCAGAAGGTAACCTTCAACATGACCATGGGATTTGAAACAATTCCCTTTTTAACCTGCCAGATCCAGAAAAATGAGAAAATTGCACTCAATACCGTACCTGTAACATACCCCTGAAACACTGCATTATTCCCTTTCAGAAAAAGGAAAACGGATACCGCCGTGTTGATCACAGCCGGAATACACATAAGGAAAACCGCTTTTTTTACTTTTACTTCCATACCACCCATTACCCGTTAACTATACATAATATATTTTTTAATCAGTAATAACGACATGGTAACCCACAATTAAGTGAATGTCAAGCTAAATGAAATTATGAAAAATTCACGCTAAAGAAGAGAATAAATATCACATAACGCAAACAGACGAATAAAAAGGCCCCTGTCAAACAGGAGCCCTTTGGTCTTATTTTGATAGATGTTAAAGTTGCCCCATCAGGTTTTCGCTCACTTCCTTCACGCCAGGCGTTCCATCAACTTCGATCATCTTAAAACCACTTGCACCAGCTACTTCTTTAAAGTAGTTAACTGCAGCAAGGGTTCCGGTATTGGTATCATAATAGATATCATGACGCTTGCCAATGGCCACTTCGTCCTGATCATCAGATCTTGCAGAGAGGGCGCCGCCGCATACGCGACATACGAATTCGCCGCCTTTTTCTTCAGGCTTGATGGCATCAATGAAGATATTATTTGGATGATTATTGTCATTGGCACAGAGACGACGTCCCATAATTCTGTTTTTTGCAATTTCTCTATCAAGAAGAATTTCAATTACAGAACCGAGGGCCATGTTTTCTTTTTCAAGAGCTTCTTTCAGGGCCTTTGCCTGCTCCAGGTTTCGCGGGAAACCGTCTAGAAGCCATCCCCCCTTGCAGTCGTCCTGTTTAAGACGGTCTAAAATCATGGGAATTGTAATTTCATCGGGGACAAGATCTCCCTTATCGATAAATTCCTTTGCTTTTTTTCCCAGCTCCGTTCCGCCCTTAATGTTTTCCCGGAAGATAACACCAGACTCAATATGAGCCACATTAAATTTCTTCTGTACTACAGCACCCTGGGTACCCTTTCCACTGCCGTTGGGTCCGAATATTAAGACGTTCATGCTTTTACCCCTCAACATTATAATTATGTGTTTGTAACAACATTTCCCAGGGTTTTTATTCTGTAAAGAAACTTTTACCTTAATGCGGCAGCACCATCTCAATGTACCGGTTAAATGATTGACAGGGAGAATGTTTTTAGCTGATTATATTTTCTTAAATCCTGAAAAATAATCATGAAAAAATTATCGCTCATTATAATAATCTCTATCCTCATACCCGCCGCTTATATTTTTTACCCCCGAACGTTCCTTCCCTCCCCGCTGAATCAGGCCCTTCTAACCTTCAGATTCGATGACGGTTTCAAGTCACAAAAGAGGGCCCTTACTATCCTGTCCCGGAAATCAATCCCCGCAACACTTTTCGTCATTGGCACCCTTTCGGATACACCCGGCTACCTGACCCGAAAAAGCCTTAAAAACCTTGTCTCCCATGGCCATGAAATCGGCTTTCACAGCAATTCCCATAAAAATCTACTGCTTCTCGGTCCTGAAAAACACCGGCAGGAAATTTCTTCTGCTGATTTCACTGCAAAAACAGGCCTGAATGCCCCGGCATCCTTTGCCTATCCCTATGGTTTTTATAATCCACTCTTTATTTCCCGGATAAAAAAAGAGTACCGGGGTGCCTGTGCCTACCCTGTTTTAAGAAATGGCGGATTTAATGGGGGAAGTTCTAATCCATGGCTCCTTGATTGTATTGAAATAACAAGCCATGTACAGTTTGCAAAACTGCTCGAAGAGGCCATAGCGGAAAAACTCTGGCTGGTAGCCTGTTTCCACCGCGTGTCAGATAAAAAGGGTCCCTGGTCAATAACCCTTGATGAATTTAAAAAGATTGCAGGAGAGGCATCAGAGAAAAGAAATACTGGCGCGGTGAAGATTGTCACTATTAAGGAAGGAGTTAAAATTATCCCTTTTCACATAAGCCCCGAAATCGATGCCGGGTCTCCTGAAAAAAATATCACCCCTTGATGTGCTTAACTAGAAAAACTTCATTGCCCTTTCGGTTATAGACAACACGGTCAAAGGTTGCAAGGGCCATTGCGACCCCCCTGCCATGCATCATCATATCCCGGTTAACTCCCTCCAGCCCCTGTTTGACTATTTTTTCATAATCAAAACCGTTTCCCTCGTCCCGGATTCGCACCGAGAATTCAAATTGAGACAGGGCATAATCAACTTCCACCTTTCTATCTTTGTAAAGGGGATTATCCAGCCGTTCGTTCAGCAACTGCATGTAGACCCCATTCTGCTGAGCGGCTGTTTTTTCATTATAGGAAATCTGCAGATTCCCGTGTTCAATGGCATTTATTATCATTTCCCGCACACTGATCCTGATACTGACGGCAATGCTTCGATCAACAAATTTGACCAGGTTACGGGTTATCCTCTGACTGATGTTTTCTGCATTTACCAGGTAGTTGTTGGTAACATACGATTGACTTTCTCCAGCCAGTAATTCCTGAAGGGAGTCAGCAGTAACGCTTGAGGCCTTCCCCAGAATTTCAACTCCAAGGTTTGTTTCAAGGTACTCAAGTTTCAGACGCAATTCTCTCGGCTCGTGGGAATATTTCTGCCGAAACAGGGTTTTTATTGTTATTACCGACTCACTGCTGTTGAGGGAACGGAGTTTATCAATAAAGATCGACTGATCAATCTGTGCTTCCTTATCCGATGCACTGTGAATAAGTTCAGTCAGGGAAGATCCGACAATATCGTCAGGGTCAAAACCGAGCTGCCGTCGAATTGCGGCATTTACAGTCAGAAAATAGAAATCTTCATCCAGGGAAAAAATAATGTCATTTGTGGACTCTACAAGATTTCGGTATTTCTGTTCAGATATTTCGATCTGTTCGGCCCTGCGTTTTACTTTCTTTTCCAGTTCCTCCCGGTGCTCCTTCAATTCTCCCGTCATTTGATTAAAGGCTGTCGCAAGCATATTAAACTCTACCGGCTCACCGATATAAATTCTATGATCAAGATTGCCACTCCTCACCTGGCGTGTCCCATCCAGGAGGTTTCCGATGGGCCAGTAAATTCGTCTTACCTGTATTGTATAGTGGACCAGGGCTGCCAGAAAACCGATTATCAGTATTCCCAGAATAATTATCATTGTTATCAGCAGTAAATTTTTTGTTGAGAGGAGCACCTCTTCCATTTTTTTTTCGATCCTGTCGCTTACCTCCTTTACCGGTTTGATAAATTCACTATACCCCATGGTGAATGCAATGCCAATAGATCTTCTGTCCGATGTAAGTCGCGGCACCTTCATCAGGCACATATATTTTTTTTTCTGAGGGGATTCACTCTGTTTTCCCCAGAAATAGCCTGACAAAAAATCACCCTCTTTATCGGCAGCAATATACTCTTCAAGGTCTCCGGTATATTCCTCCAGGAGGGCCCCTTCATACTCCCTTATTGCATGAAGAAGTATTCTTTTATCCTCCATATCCACCACAAGACTGTAGCCGGTATCACCGCTCCTCCTTAAAACCAGATTTCTAAAATTTCCATTCAGCGGCAAATCTCTTTGGGACATTGCCGGATTCAATTTCATGTAGAGTTCTGCCTGCTTAACAATTGCCGCGGTGTGTTCCCTGATTTTGTTTTCACCAGCCTCTTTCATCGCCCCGGATGTATCAGCCAGCAATTGACGGCCCGATTTCCTGATATTGGTCACGGTCGTTTTTTCAATATAGAAGGTAGAGAGAAATATAACAATAATCACAAAAACAATTATTATAATAACGGGGATAATAGAAATGCGCAACAGCAGATTACGCATTGTTGGTTTATGAAGTTTTTTTAGTAACATAGCCGGTCAGAAATTCATCCTACATATACAAATACCATGAAAAATTATTCAGAGACGACGACATACAGCAGAGTACCATCATATCATAAAGGGACCGGTGATTGCCAGCACTGTCACGAACCCGGGTATTCGGATGTCTTTACCGCAACAACTATATTTTTTATTCTGCTGGTCTTTTATAAACTATTACAAAAATCTCAAAAAAGGCAGAAATAATCCTGCCCAGGCCCGAATGCCTATCAGGCCTTCTCCTCTCCCGTCTCTAATTTTTTAATTGTTCTGAATAAATCTACTATCCGAACAATTGCAGAATAATTAACCAGCACTGTCATCAGCAGGAGACCTGCAATCAGGGCAATTTCGGGATGATAACCGTTCCTGATGGCAATTATCCGGAAAAAGGGAAACAATACCATTACTGCGCCAAGAAATGCAACACGTTCAGGGCGCTGCATCAATCCTCTTTTTGTCGAAAATCCCATTGCCTCTCCACGTGCCTTCGCATAACTCATTACCTCAGTACCAAGAACAAGTAAAATAGAAACAATGAGCATGGCAAAATCGAGGGGAGAAACAGTAAATCCTCCTCCACCCATTTTAAAATTTTTCCCTATAAAATAGAGACCTAATCCTATGTAGACGAAGGCATCATTATATCTATCCATGCAGGAATCGAAAAAGGCCCCTGACTGGGTACTCCGATCGGTAAGACGCGCCAGCCTGCCATCCAGGAGATCAAAGGATCCGCTGATAATAATCAACCATCCAGTCCAGTTCAACTTGCCAATTGCGAAAATATAACCGGTATAGATTGACAATAATACAGATAGGGCGGTTACCGTATTGGGAGTAAACCGAAGAAAAGCCAGTAGTTTCACAATTGGGTCAATGAGCCAGTACCAGAAATTATGAAAAAATGCTCCGAGAAAACTCTTGTGCAGTCGGGCTAATGCTTCCGGGTCCTTTTTTCTGAACTGGAATGTTACAGCATAATACATAAATAATGTCATGAATGCTACATTAAAGATGAGCAGCGGCAGTAAAGCCAGGTAGATGGGATTATTGCTAGTCATTCAGGTACGTCCTCTCACAGTAATTGTTTGCCGGCCTTACTCATATTCAAAAACCGGTACAGCATATAATGTGATCTGTGTCACTGGAAGTCAATATTAATATGACCAAAATTAAATTTCAATCCTAATATTAATTCAGACATGATCCTCTCCACGCCGGTTATATCAATAAATTTATCATTTCTTAGACAAATTTGAGTATTTTTCTTTAATTTTTTAATATTATTCGAAGTTTAAAAAGAACATCAGTCTGACCGGTCGTTTTTGAACATATTTTCCTTGACACTACGACATCTTTTATTCAATAATTGCGTGAAAAATCGAGTTACTGATCTAAACAGGGATGGCAAGTCAGTATAATTTCAAACAAGGATGTTGCTTTTCTTCCCTGTATTAACAGTTTCACCATAAAAATCTGGATTTACCATGACCATCATTGAAAATTTTTATGCGGTAAGAGAAAAAATCGTTGCTGCAGCCAGGAAAGCGGGCCGGAATCCAGACTCAATCAGACTGATTGCCGTATCAAAGACATTTCCGGCTGAAACAGTGCAAAAGGCCATTGATGAGGGGATCACTCTTTTTGGCGAAAATAAAATTCAGGAAGCAAAAAATAAACTTCCCCTTCTAAGCGAAAATGCGGTGTTTCACATGATCGGACACCTGCAATCTAATAAAGCCAGAGATGCAGTAAAACTTTTTGACCTGATTCACTCGATTGACAAGTTTAAAACCGCTGATACATTAAACCGAGAAGCGGAAAAAATAGATAAAAAACAAAAAATCCTGATCCAGGTAAACACATCCGGAGAAGATTCTAAAAGCGGAATCAGGCCGGACCTCCTGGCAGATCTCATTGGGGAAGTTCTGACTCTGAACAATATAGCCCTTGAAGGGCTTATGACTATGGCTCCTTTTACTAAGGACGAAAAGGTTATTCGCAACTGCTTCGCCGCGGCACGGAGGCTGCTGGTAGACATGAACGGGCACTTTGGCATCTCAATGAAAGAACTCTCAATGGGTATGTCCGGTGATTTCGAAATTGCCGTTGAAGAGGGTGCAACACTTGTTCGTGTTGGAAGCATGATATTTGGAGAAAGGACATATTATTGAGCACATTAGAGAACAGGACAGCAGGCATAATCGGCACCGGAAACATGGGAAATGCCATCATCCGGGGCATTTCCGAAGGGACACCCCTGAAGGAAGTTTTAATATACGACACCGACAGGGACCGCCTTCAGGAAATCGCCGAATCAGGTAACGTCTCAGCAATGGGAAGCCCGGAAGAACTCGCCCAAAGGGCTGATATTATTATCCTGGCGGTAAAACCACCCGTCATTACCCCTCTCCTGAAACAGATAAATAACCATTTAAAAAAACAGATTGTAATCTCCGTTGCAGCGGGAGTAACCCTGCAGGCTATGAAGGAAGTCACCCGCAGCGAAACAAAGCTGATTCGCGCCATGCCCAACACGCCGGCCCTGGTCAATGAAGGGATGACAGTCATCTCACCGGGACCTGAATGCGATGCAGATGATATTGCCCCGGCAGAAGAAATCTTTTCCGCAGTGGGCAGTGTACTGGTAATGGCGGAAGACCTGATGGATGCGGTAACGGGAGTTTCCGGAAGCGGCCCCGCCTATGTATTTACCTTTATTCAGGCAATCGCAGACGGTGCCGTCAAAATGGGAATACCCCGAAAGCATGCCCTACAGCTTGCGGCACAGACCGTAACAGGTGCAGCCCAACTGGTTTTACAGACTGAAGAAAATCCAATTGTACTGAGGGACATGGTCACCAGCCCCGGCGGAACCACCATTGAGGCTGTCCATGTTCTGGAAAAAGCAGGATTTTCAGGCATCGTAATGGACGCGATAGAAAAAGCTACTGACAAATCCAGGACGCTCGGGAGTAAAAAATGATCAATGGACTTCCCTTTACAAACTATCAGATGAAAAAAATTCGCATCGGCGGGATTATTGCCGGAGTATCACTGCTTCTCTTTCTGCTGATATCAAACATCGTAAACACTTTCGTAATTGACGGTGTTGAAATTGATCGTCAGAGTTATTGCCTGCGTGATGGGTTCCCCATTTTTACTGACAGTAAAGCATACATAAACCTGGTACAGAATTACCCCCGAAATCCGGGTGTAAAGATAACCCTGCACAAGGTTCGCAGGGGACAGACCCTCTGGACTATTGCAAAAAGATATCATGTTTCCCTTGCAACACTTATAGCAGCAAACACCTTTCTGACCTCTCTTCAGGTGACTGAAGATGATACCATCGTAGTTCCCGGGAAAAACGGTGTTTTATTTGCCTTTGACGATTACTGGGACATAAGCGCAATGAAAAAAATTCTGAAATTCAACGGCACTATCAAAGGAGAATACCTGCCAACAATATTAAAACTTATTACCAACGATGACATCAGGTTTGTTTTCTTTGAAAATTCAGAACCTGAAATTGTAAATCCCGCAATAGCCTCTCTCTACAGTTACCACCGAATATTTCGGTCACCCGTTGCAGGAAATTTCACATCCATGTTTGGAGACAGGGTGGATCCCATTTATCATTTTATGGCCTTCCATAATGGCATCGACATTCAGGCGCCGTTGGGTCAAATAATCAAAGCAGCCAGGGAAGGTATGGTTATCTATACAGGATGGCGTGATGGATTCGGTAAAACAATAATTATTCAGCATCGGGATGGCTACAGCACAATGTATTCACACCTGTCAAAAGTTATCTCCAAAAAAGGCGACTGGGTAACGCCCGGAACAATCATAGGTAAAATCGGCAGTACCGGTCGAAGTACGGGTCCACACCTTCACTTCACTCTAATGCATCATGGGAAAGCAATAAATCCCCTCAGCATTATCTGGTAATTATTTATCTCCGGGAAGTGTCAGGAAGAATATTAAGACTATGCTGTTGATTTTTTTCTCTTCACTTCTTTTTACGCTCAGTTTCCCGGAAACCTCCATGTTTCCTTTTTCTTTTCTATTCCTGGTTCCGCTGCTGCATAAATTAAAGAAAAATAAGAATGCCATTACCAAATCATTTCTAACGGGCCTTCTCTGGACACTCTTCTCCGCCTTCGGCACTGCGCATTTTATATTTAGCGCACTTGTCATTCATTATGAAAAAAGCATTCCAACAGCTGTGCTGTTTTTTCTTCTTGCTGTGGTTCTCCCCTACGGATTGCTATACGGAACATTCTGCGCAGCCTGCTCCATCCTGGATCAAAAAACACCTCTTCTGAGAATTCTGATACCACCGTCACTCTGGATCACAATTGAATATTTATCAGAGGCTCTACCCTTTACCATTCCATGGGCAACGATAGGGCATACACTGGCTCCCTGGAACCACTACGTACAGGCAGCTGACATTATTGGTCCCTACGGACTCAGTTTTCTCATTGTCCTGACAAACAGCCTGATATTTCATTTAACCGAAAATATAACCTTTAGTGAAATAACCCGCAATAAACTGCTGACCAAATTACGCAGTACAGTGGCAGACAATAAATCAATAATAATTGCACTGATTGTCCTGTTTTGCCTCCCCCCCCTGTACGGCTCAATAAGGATATATAAATTTAAAAAATTAAGCAATACAAACAGAAAAACCGTAAAAATTATTCAGGGCAACTTTTCCCACAGGGAAAGATGGACAGGAAATTTTAATCGAAGAATTAATACATATGTGAAACTGACAAATTCAGAAAAATATTCACCAGAAAATCCTGACATAATTATCTGGCCGGAAACAGTTCTCAATAATTCAAAGAAACTTTCGCCGGCTTTTTTCCGCAACTTAACTAAAGCGCTGCCGCAGAACTCAACACTCATCAGCGGGGGCGTCAGAAGCAGTGAAAAAAAGTCACATTTCAATGCCGCCTATGTGATCAGCCAAAAAAAAGTCGCCTGGTATGACAAACAAATCCTTCTTCCATTTGCTGAAACAGGTGACATCTATCCTTTTTTTGGAGGCTACTATCGGGCCCCAACCCGTTTTGAGCCCGGTTTCGGCAGGAAGGCAATAAAAATAAAAGACACCTCTTCCGGTATTTCGATTTGTTTCGAGACAGTTTACCCCCGTCATGTACGCAAAGCGACAAAAGAGGGTGCTGAGTTTCTCGTCAATATTTCCAACGATGCGTGGTTCGGGAAAGGAACGATGCCGCAGCTTCACCTTAATATTGCCAGAATCAGGGCAATAGAAAATCGCCGATATATGTTGAGGGCATCAAATTCAGGATTCTCTGCCATTATTGATTGTACGGGAGACATTATTTCGCAGACGCCATTATTTCAAAGAAGTGGCATTGGGGGAAGTTTTTCTCTTCTGAGAATTAAAACGATATATACCCGCCTGGGAGACTGGCCGGTTTTAGTCGCCTTCTCTATTCTTTTTGTATCGATATGGAAAAAGTTCTTCCTACCCGACGAAAATGACACCCTGTAAAAAAAATAATAATGTACAAATCATTTCAACAGCATCCTTCATTTAGGGCTGAAGGGCACGTCTGATATTTTCCCGTCGCCTGAATGAATCGGCTTCATTGCCAAATATTTCATTTTGAAGTTCCTTCAGTTTATTCTGTTTTTCTTCTTCAGTAAGGTTGGGATTACCTGTGACTTCGGATTCTTTTTGACGATATGTTGTTTCTGCAGCCTTCTGCTCAACCAGGAGCTGATCAACCTTTTCCAGACGCTCCTGAACTTCAGGGGAAAAATATTCTTTTCTGAATTCCTTTATCCTGGCCTCTCGTTCTTCACCTTCCAGTTCACTCAGGTCCCTGGAATATATCTGCATTTTTTCACGATACTTATCATAGGGTCTCCGGGCTTCCGATGGAGATGAATTTTCATTTCCCCACATATCATCATTCAATTCTTTTATCTTTTTTTCTTTCTCTGCACCATACAGCGAACTGTCATTCGCGATAGCACTTCTTCGTATAGGATACTCTTTAGCTTTAATATTCGCCCCAAAAAATTTAACAGCGATGTCTTCCCCAAAAGTTTCCTTCTGGAATTCATGAATTTTAGCCAGAGTCCTTAAAGAATCGCCGGTATTCGAGGGCCTTCCCCATGACTTTAGTTTCTCTGCCAGCTTTTTCTCATACATTAAAAATGCTTTATATAATCGAAAAAGCTTCTCCGCTTCTTCAGGCTCCATTGTGCTGAAAAGATAATTTCTTACCTGGTTAATATGTTCATCAAGGGTTTTTGACTTTTGAAATTTTTTCTGGAGGAATTTAAAGTATTTAAAAGTATACCTGTTCACTACATCATCTGAAAATATATCAGAATTATTCCTGTCTTCAAAATCAATTCTCTTGAATGTAGCTTTTACATCATCAATAGTTACTGCACTTTTATCTGAGATAATATATCCATCAGGCACACCATCATCTTCCGTAAAAAAATAAATTCCGAGAGCAGCAATAAAAATCATGCCAAGAAAGCCGATTATCTGGTTTTTTTGAAGTTTCATTTTTAATTCCTGTAATCCGATGTAATTGGTATTGATACAGAGAATGTAATCATTAAGGCAGGAACTTATTTCTATTCTGCCATTTGCAGGGCTTCTTCTGTCTTTTTCAAATCGATAGAATCGTCGATTTCGTACCACCCGAAACCGGAAAGATCGCATATCTCAGGAGCATTTTCAGGATTCGTTCCGAGGGCATCGAGGATATTTTCGACTACAGCATTGTCTCCACGTTCCCGAATTGTTTCCTCTAATGCCTGTCGATAAAGCATAGATTTTTCTTTATCAACATAGGTCATTCCTATGTACCCGTAATCGAAATCATCCAGACCTTTGCTGATATCCTTAACAGTTTTCCCGTCATCCCATGTTTTTACTTTCATATCATCGCTTTCGAGAATCCTGTCATGATCACACATAGCGGTTATACCATTGAAGTGGCTTTTCATATATTCGAACATAGGGGCGGGGTAGATATGGTCCGCATTACACAACAAAAAGGAATCATTCGAAAAAGTGTCAAGAGCAGTTTTGAGAGTAAATATATTTCCTTTAAGATAATTTTTATTTTCCACAACAGTCAGGTTGGGCAAATTTCTTTGAAGTAAATAATCCTCAAGTACAGAAAAACAGTAACCACCAACAACAATAATCTCATCAAAACAACTCAGATCGAGAAAGTTCAGCAGATGGTCAATCAGCGGTTTCCCCGCAACATTTACCATTCCCTTGGTTTTATTATCCGTAAACCTGCCAAGCCTGCTGCCCGTTCCGGCAGCCAGAATAATCACTCGCATAATAACAACAACTCCTCAAGAGAATCAATAACCAAGAGTCCGGAGTCTAGTTTTTTAAAATCTTCCTCCGAAAAAGTACTGCTTAAACCAATAAAAGAAATATTGTTTTCCAGAGCCTTTTCGGCGTCCTTCAAAGAATCTCCGACAAATAATAGCCCATCACGGGAAACATTAAAATTTTTCATAAACCAATCGAAGTGATCCTTCCCCTTTGCAAAGCCGGGTTTGTATCCCAATACAACATCAAAATCAAGGCTATTTTGGCTGATAAATTTATCAACCATGTGTTGATAATTGTTTGAAGAGATTCCAGCCAGATAGCCACGTTTTCTCAATTCATTTATTGTCAATTCAACAACATCTGAGAACCTGGATTTGTATAGTCCATCCTGTTTCTTTTCTTCAAATTTTTCAGATAAAATACTGTTTTCACTGTTTTCCGGCAATATGATTTCAAGTTGCTGGAAAAAGGGAACCCCTGAAGTGTCGAGGTATAATTGCCTGGCCTGTTCAAATGTAATATTATCAGAAAAAGAACTTATTATATCTCCTGCAATGTCTGCATAACCACCCATTGTATCTACGACAGTGCCATCAAAATCGAACAACAAGGCCTTAATATTTTGAAAATTTATGTTCATATTATCTCAATATTTCCAGAAGAAATGTCAGCATACATAATTTCTGATATGGAACTTTATTTTTAACTTTATTAATATTTGTTTAAATTTTATCTTTACTAAAAAATATATCTCAATAAAAAAGATATAGTACAAAAAAAAAGATCCGATAAGGACTCTTTTCAGACATATACTCTAATCTAATCAGACCATATTGTTCAACAACTTTTCTGGTTGATTTTTGGGATTTCCGGACAGAAATGAGAAAAAAAGACATTTTGATTCTAATCCCTCATGGCGGTTATCAAATACCCCATGAACTGAAAAATTATTCTGTATTAGACAAACATGAGCTTTTCCTCGAAGCGGATTCAGGCGCCAGGGAAATATTTTCATTTTCATCAAAAAGGATCATTTGCCTCCAGGCTGAAGTTTCTCGTCTCTTTATTGATCTTGACAGGCCATATACTGCTCTAAACAGCAGTTCTGATCCGGTAATAAAAAAGAAAACATCCAGAAACCGGGATATTTTCCTTCCTGATCACTTTCCTGATGAAATTGCCTTAACAAATATTTTAAAAAGACACTACTTCCCATTCCACGATACAATTGAAAAAATACTCAATACTGAGGAAGTAAAGCTGATAATCGACTGCCACACCATTTCTCCCTCTGATCCAGCAACAGGAGAACCAAGGCCTCTCTTTTTACTGCAAAACAAAATCGGCAGCGAAGAAAGCAGAGTCAATACAGCTCCAGACGACCTGGCAGAATTTTTCATTGATACGTTAAGAAAAAAATTTTCAAAAGAAAAAGAAACTGTTGCCGAACGATTCAGCTTAAATTCTCCATTTTTTGAAAGTTTCATCATGAAAAAGTATTACAAAATGGGAATCCCCCTTTTTCGGCTGTCCCTCTCTAAAGCCCTTTTTCTGAATGAGCGGCATTTCAGTTTTGATTATCTTAAACTGGATGAAATTCGAATAAAATCCATACAGGAAAAACTTCTGCAGAGCATAGAAATACTGGCCAAACAATTATCCTGATTGCGATAAAACCTATCTTTTATTGTTAACAGTGTTTAATTCAAGATTATTCAGTCTTTCCGTCATCCGCTGAAAAGCCTTTAATACAGGTGGCTCCAGAATATACCTGTTAAGGGGAGTACTTACTTTTGATTCCACAATCTTTATTGTATCATCCATTCTTTTCATTTGAATTTCAAGCTCGGGTGGCGGATTTTGCTGTTTTAATTCAGGATATTTCTCCACCAGTTTCTTCCACTTTTTTGCAAAAGAAATCATAGTGTCAACATACTCATCAATGGCCATTGCAGCCTCTTTTCCGTTACCAGCCTTATTCAGTTTTTCAACATATTCGTACTGATATTCAATCAAGTCATCAACATAGCGGGTCACATCGGAATACTTCCCCCCTTTGCCGCACCCAAAGAGTAATATTATGGAAAGTCCCCCAAGAAATAAAACCTTTTTCATATTTTTCTCCAACTGTCAATAAACTGCTATCATCTTTAAACTTCTTTCATACTGCTGATTTCGCAATCGGTAATATAGTCATATGCGTTTATAGCGGCAGTGGCGCCATCTGCTGCGGCCATAACTATCTGCCGTTTGGAATTTCCCCGAACATCACCTGCACCAAAAAGTCCGGGAATAGAAGTACGCATTTCCATATCGACCATTACTTCTTTATGCTCATTTAACAATTCATCCTGTAAAAATGAAGTATTAGCATCATACCCAACAAAAATAAAAACACCATCCAGATTCAATTCCCGCAATTCACCGGTTTTCTTATTCTTTAAGGATATTGATTCTACTTTTTCACCGCCATTAATTGCTTCGACAACTGTATCATAGACGGGTTCAATCTTTTCATTTAACAACAGCCTTTCCTGCAAAATTTTTGTACCCCTGAATTCATCCCTTCGATGAATTATATAAACTTTACTTGAAAAACGAGTGAGAAAAATAGCTTCTTCTAATGCAGTATCGCCACCTCCGACCACTGCTGTAACTTTGTCCTTAAAAAAAGCACCATCACATGTTGCACAGTAGGAGACTCCGCGTCCGGTATAATCCTGTTCTCCCTTTACGTTTAGTTTCCTCAAAGAAGCCCCGGTAGCAACTATAACAGTTCGCGATTCAAGAACCCGGTTATCGGACATTCTGATAATAAAATAATTATTTTCCAAATTCTTTTGTATTGAAATTATTTCCCCCTGACCGATTTCGACACCAAGGCGTCTAACCTGCTCTTCCATTTTTGACATCAATTCCCAGCCTGCTATAGGTTCTACGAAACCAGGATAATTTTCCACTTCAAATGTATTCATCACCTGTCCGCCGGGAGAAAATTTTTCTATTACCAGTATATCGAGCCCTGCACGAATACCATAGATGGATGCACTGAGGCCAGCAGGACCTGCTCCGATTATTACCATATCCTTCATTATAAAACTCCTGAAATAATTGGAATTCTCATACAGAGAAAATAAATATTGCTTGAAATCATTCTCAAAGCTTATATGCTGAAATATGCTAATTTTGTATACCAAAAAAGGAAACAATCCCTGAGAATTATGACAAAAAAATCAGCGGTATCATATCAGGATCTGGTAAATGCATATAAAATTTTGTTTGTAAAATCATCACGAGTACATCTTGGTACAATACAAAATCTGCAAGTTGCGACACTGCGATCAACCTATAAAAAACTTGCACTCCAAAACCATCCCGATCGATCACAATACATCGGTAAAAATCAGAAAATCCTGGAAACAAAATTCAAACAAATCAGCAATGCATATGCGGTTCTTGATTCTTTTGTTGCCGGGACAACTTCTCTTCAGTATAAACCTGAAACAAAAAAAAGACAATCCGAACCGGGAACCAGTACGACAAATTTCAGAAAAAAACCAAAAAATAAAAAAAATAAAAAAAGAAACAGCTTCTCATTCAAACACCAAAAAGTCAAAAATTCATTCCAAAAGAAACAGGAAAGAAAAAACAAAGAGCCTGATAAACAAAAACCTGCTACCCATGTAAGAAGGAGCAGCCACAAGCTTCCTCTTATGGAATTTCTCCTGGGACATTATCTTTTTTATGAGGGGCACATTTCTCTAAAAAACCTGATTGATGCCCTGCAATGGCAGCGGAAACAGAGACCATCCTTTGGAGAAATAGCAGTAAATTGGAATATCTTCAGTAAAAATGATGTAGTAGATATACTAAAAAAACGAAAACAGGGAGAACTCTTCGGAGAATGTGCCCACAGGCTGAAATACATTAATGCTTTTCAATACAACGCCATTCTGGCCAAACAACATAATCAGCAAAAACCTATTGGTAAATTTTTTGTTGAACAGGGAATACTTACTGAACATGAAATAGAGGCACTACACAAAAAACTACTTACTCACAACACGTTGGTAAAAAGGAAAAAAACAGCCAGT
The DNA here is from genome assembly GCA_942491575.1 of uncultured Spirochaetota bacterium. Lineage (GTDB taxonomy): Bacteria > Spirochaetota > UBA4802 > UBA4802 > UBA5550 > CAZHNW01. The sequence goes on along the minus strand of CALOBT010000031.1, from coordinate 1,069,343 downwards.
TTTCGGTAAACCTGTATATTTCCAGGTAGTGAATTTCAAATTTAAAACAATTGCTACAGGCATCAAACACCCTTTCCATAATCTATTATCTCACCGGCAATTTTGTTAAGCGGCAAAACAACATCCACTGCCCCCCGGGCGATAGCCTCCTTGGGCATACCAAACACAATACAGGTATCTTCATTCTGAGCTATGGTCCTGGCACCTGCTTGATGCATTTCAGTCATTCCTGCAGCCCCATCATCTCCCATGCCTGTTAAAATAATCCCAAGGGCATTTTTCCCTGCAAATTTGGCAACAGAGCGAAACAGTACATCAACTGCAGGCCTGTGTCGACTGACGGGAGGCCCCTCTTTTATTTCGACTGAATAACTTGAACCATTCCGCTTAACAAGCATATGTTTATTCCCTGGGGCTACGAGTGCCATCCCTGGTTCGATTTTATCATTATTTACAGCTTCTTTTACATTAATGCTGCAAATATTATTAAGTCTCTGGGCAAAAGCTTCGGTAAATTTTTCAGGCATATGCTGCACAATAACAATTCCGGGAACGCTTGCCGGAAGAGTTTCCAGGACACTCTCAATTGCCTGTGTTCCTCCAGCAGAAGCACCTATGGCAATAAACTTATCTGTTTCGATAGAGAGCGGTTTTCCCTGGGAGGGAGAAAGAATAACATCTGCATTATGTTTCGGCTGAATCGTTGTTGAAGAAAATCTATTCCTCGTATCACTTTTCGATTCGATGCCTGGTGTCTTGATATTTTTTTTGAAATTTTTAAGATTTGCCTGAGATGCGGATTTAACGGCATCAATCATCATCATAGATGTTTCATTGAAATAATCCTGCACGCCTATTTTTGGTTTTGCGAGAACCTCTACGGCACCTGCCCTCATTGCCTCTATGGTGATAGATGCATTTTTATGAGTCAGGGATGAACAAATGACTACGGGGGTCGGCCTTTTAGCCATTATCTCTTTCAGATAGGTAATACCGTCTTTATGAGGCATTTCGATATCAAGCACAATTACATCGGGCCAGTCTTTATTCATATAGCGTTCTGCAATCAATGGATTGCTGGCTGTAGCGATGACTTCAATGGACGGATCAGAATTAAGAATCTGCTTCAAAACCATCCTGACGGAAGCCGAGTCGTCTACAATCATTACTTTAATTGTATCCAATAGTATTATTCCACACTTACTGTAGAGTCTAAACAGTTGGTTTTTTTCAATTATTCTCAAACATCTTCAGGTACTGATATACTTTTGACTTCCTCAGATACAGATTTGTTCTTATTTTCTTCTGACTGAATATACTGAATTAATTTAGCGACATCCAGAATCAATGCAACTTCTCCTGTACCTAAGATTGTGGCACCGCTTACCCACTGAAGGTTCATGAACAATTTCCCAAGAGGTTTAATGACTGTCTGAAACTCACCAATCAGTTTATCAACTACCAGACCGGCTTTTGTTCTGGCATATTCAAGAACAATAATATTTTCCCTGTCAGGGGCCTGACTTTTTTCATCAAAAAACTCCCGAAGGCGCATAAAGGGGAGAACTTCACCTCTAAGATTCATAAAGTTTCCACCTTCCTTTGCCTTGAGTTCATCTATATCCACTTCAGTACATTCTGTCACCATATCAAGTGGCATTACAAAAAAAGACTCTCCAACCTGTACCATAAATCCATCAACAATTGCGAGAGTCAAAGGAAGATGAATACGCATTGTAGTTCCGACACCTTCTTCACTTTCAATAAGTATCGAACCACGCAATGCTTCAATATTTTTTCGAACAACATCCATACCAACACCACGTCCGGAGATATTGGTTATCTTCTCAGCTGTAGAAAATCCAGGCTCAAAAATAAGCTGATAGAGATCTTCGTCTGCAAGTTTTTGATCTACTTTAATTACACCGCGGTCAACAGCCTTCCTGTAAATTCTTTCCTTATTCAGCCCATTGCCATCATCAATTACCTCCATGACAATGCTTCCTGTTTCATAGTATGCGTTAAGCTGAATTGTTCCTTTTGGCGATTTCCCCTGAGCGACACGGACATCAGGGAGATCTATCCCATGATCTGCTGAATTTCTTATCAGGTGCATAAGGGGATCGGAAATTTTTTCAATAAGGGTCTTATCCAATTCAGTATCTCCGCCTGAAATCACCAGTTCAATATCCTTGCCGCGCTCTCTGCTCAGATCTCTTACGACACGTTCATACCTTTTGAAAGTTTCACCGATCTGGACCATGCGCAGATTCATTGTACTGTCACGAACATCCTCTATCAAACGTGACATGGAAGAAACTGCTTCCCCCATATCGGCGTCATTGGTTCTTTCTGAAAGCTGTTTCACATTTGCACCTGTAATAACCAGTTCACCAATTAAATTAATCAATTCATCCAGTTTATCTGCGTCGATGCGAATAGATTTTCTCTTACGCTCTTCACTTTTCTTAACATCCTGTTGCTTTTCCAGTGCGGCCTCGAGCACCTGCTTGGGAACCATTTTTTCTTCCAGCATAATTTCGCCGAGAAACTTCCCTTCCCCCGTTTCCTCTCTCTTTTCTATATCCTCCCCCTGAAGCTCCAGGGCCTCTTGAAGCTCCGTCTCTGTCAATGAACCTATTTGAAGCAGCATATCTCCTATTTTCATTGATTTTTCAGGAAGTTCTTCAAGAAGATTTACATAATCAGATATGCTTCCCCGGGGAGGTATAATTCTCAAATCACAATCATCAATTACAAATTCGAAAACATTTTCCAGTGTATTTTTATCGGTATCACCATCGAATTGGATTTCAAAACCTATATAACAACTTTCCGGATCAAAATTAACCGGTTCCGGCAAATCTTCATCAACAGTAATAATATTTTTTATATCTCCCATCTCACAGAGATAGTTTATAAAAGATTGAGGATCAAGCCCGTTTCTGAATACATCCTTATTGAACCTGAGAGATATATGCCAGAATTCGCTTTCAACATGAGTACCAATGGTTTCATCACTTTCAGATTTTTCAGAACTGCTCACACCCGTGTTTGTTTCCACGATTGTTTCACCGGAAGAAAGATATTTATTTAGTTCACCCAGCAGGTTATCTTTTGTTTGTTCCTGCTCTTCTGAAAGTTCCGAATCAGGAGATTGCTCCATTAAATCGAGTAATACCATTATAAAATCATGGCACTGCAGCTGAAGTCCAATTAAATCTGAATCAACAGATATTTTTCCATTTCTGACATCATCAAGAACGCTTTCTACTGTATGGGTAAACTTTTCAATCAACTCAAGACCAAACATTCCAGCGGAACCTTTTATGGTATGGACTGACCTAAACAGTGCATTCATTGATTCAGAATCCAATGCATCTTTTTCCAAATCCAGCAGGCAGGATTCCATATTATCAAGCATTTCCCTGCTTTCAATAAAAAAGGTATTGAGTGCTTCATTTAGATTGAATTTTCCTGATCCCATTTCTATCTCCTACTGGTTTGTTTTAATTTCTTTGTTGTATAACTTAAAAATCCTTTTAACATCCTCACTTGGATTCAAAATCGAAATTTTTTTATCCTGCTTGACGGTTTCTTTTTCCAGGAGCAGTAGGAGCTGGTAACCGGAAGTATCAATTTTTGTTACAGATTTCATATCAATTTCAATATTACTATAATCATAGATATCTTCAACCAGTTGTTCTTTTAATTCGGTGACAGTATAGATTGTAACATCACCTTCAACATGCAACCTCAAGCCATTTCCAGATACCGGTTCGGATTTTATTGTTACACTCATTTGCGTTTCTCCAAATTATATAAGTAGTTTTTTAACAGCTCCGAGAAGCTGGTCTGGCTGAAAAGGTTTCACCATCCAGGCCTTAGCACCCAGTTCTTTCCCACGAGCTCGCATTTCCGCACCGGCTTCGGTAGTAAGCATAATAAAAGGAGTAAACCTGTAATCTGTATATTTTTCGTCATTTTTTACTTTCTCGAGGAAAGTAACACCATCCATATTTGGCATATTCACATCACAAATAAACATGTCTACCTGTCTCCCATCAAGTTTATTGAGAGCATCAACACCATCTTCGGCCTCCAGATATTCATAACCTGCCTCTTCAAGGGTCATAGCAACAACCTGGCGAATGGAAGTTGCATCATCAATTATCAAAATAGTTTTTCCCATATCTGGTTTCCTCCGAAAGTATTATAGCAAGTTCTCTATGATTTAATTGTTGAAAGTTCTTCTTTATTAAAAATTCTATCAACATCAATAATAATAAATATTTCCTCTTCGATTTTAACTACTCCTTTAATACAATCAGTAGAAATATTAGTACTAAAATGTGGAGTCTTTTGTATGTCTGAACTGGCAACATTTATTACATCTGAGACAGAATCGACGATTAGCCCCACCAGTGTATCTCTGATTTCAGCAATTAAAACAACAGTCAATTTATCATAAGTTTTTTCCTGCATATTAAATTTCAATCGCAAATCAACAAGGGGTATCACTCTGCCTCTAAGGCTTGTCACTCCCTTCATATATGGCATTGCATTGGGGACCAGTGAGGTTTCCGGCATGCCAATTATTTCCTGAATCTTGGTTACATCAACACCAAAATTTTCACCGGAAAGTGAAATGGTGACAAACATTGCCTCTTCTATTGTCTCTTCTTTAGCCTTCTTAGCACCAACATTATTCATTTCTTACGCCTCCAGAAATAGTTCGCCATAGGTTATCTTTCCATATTATTTTCAAAGTCTGAAAGCTCATCAATATCAAGAACCTTATTCACATGCAGCAATATGATAAACTTATCATTTACCTTACCAACTCCACTGATAAACTCTGATCTTATTTTCGCACCAAAACTTGGAGTCGGTTCGATACTGTTGCCAGGCAAATCAAGGACTGCATTTATAGCATCGATAACAAATCCGATTAGCATTACTTCATTTCCTGATTCCACTTCCACTATAACGATACAGGAAAGTTTAGTAATTTCACTCGTTCTATGGAAAAACCGATAAGCAAGATCAATTACAGGAACAACCTCCCCTCTCAAGTTTATAACACCACTGATATATCCAGGCACTGCGGGGATTCTGAAGACTTCCTCATATTCAATTACTTCTCTGACATTATTTACCTCTATCCCATAGGCTTCGCTGCCAACATGGAAAGTAAGAAATTGCCGGATATTTTCCTCTTTTCCTTCAAGGTTTAATTCAGTTCCACCGGCTATTTTAACTTCCTCTTTCATACCATCCTCCTGAATGAGGTGCAAAAAATTATTATACATATTCCCTTTAGGATGCTTAAATTATAGCATAAAAATTACATCTCATCAAGAAATATTTTTGGCAAACTATGTTTCTTCAATTTTATCAACATTCACACTTCCCTTTTTGGGAAGCATCTCAGTATCTTTTATCCCTGTTCCGGTCTTTTCAACCACCCTGGTTGAGAGTGATTTTAATTCAGATATTTCAGAAAACAATGCCTGAATTTGATCATTATTATTTACAAATATTTCATTTATTTCTTCCATACCGGTATTAATATTGAGAATGTTATTTCTCTGATCCTGTGAAGATTCTGAAATATTCTGAATCAATTCAGCGGTCTCTTTAATTTTCGGCACTATCGTACCGAGGAGCTCCCCTGCTCTTTCGGCAATATTCATACTATTTGACGCAACATCGCGAATCTGAATTGAGGCCTGCTGGCTTCTTTCGGCGAGTTTCCGGACTTCGCTAGCAACTACAGCGAACCCCCTGCCATGTTCACCGGCACGTGCCGCTTCTATAGCTGCATTAAGGGCAAGAAGGTTAGTTTTGTAGGCGATATCCTCAATGACATGAATCTGGTCAACAATATCTTTCATAGCCTTAACTGTGTTTGCCACTGCCTCACCGCCTTCAATTGCCTCTTCAGCTGTAAATTGCGCGAGCTTGTCCGTATTTTCCGCATCCTGGCTGTTCCTGGAAACGGCATCAGTGATATTTTTTATAGCGGCAGACATGTTTTCAAAAGAATTTTCATGTGAATCGATATTATCGAGGGCGTTAACAATTCCAAGATGCAATTTTTCGGTTGACCGATTAAGCATCAAGCCGGTATTTGAAATATAGTCCCTTCGTTGTGCAAACTCATGAGATATCATTGTAAGCATCTCAGACAATTGTCTGAATTCTGCTGCTCCATCACCGATAGAAACAATATCTGCTCCGGTAAGCATCAATTTTCCATTTTCAACTATTGATTTAATCGGACTAACATATTGGCTTCTAACATACAGCGTAAACACTATTATTAAAACAAGCCCGATTACACTCCCTGCAACAGCCGGAAATAAATTTACTTCTTTAGCTTCCGGAACATTTACACCTGTAATCTCCTCCACGAGAGTAAATGAAAGATCAGGACCAATGGAGCCGGGCTGAATTTTTGAGACTCTGTAATTTTCCTTACCCTCAAATATTTTTTCATCCGTATCACCTGTAAGTTTTTTAAATTTGCCGCTAGCCCCAAGTAACGCTCCACCGGCTGAAAATACTATTACCCCCTCCCTGGTGTTTTCAAAAACTTCCTCCAGATTTTTACTGAAAAAGTTTAAATCATAATCTGTGCCTGCAATGCCAATAAATTTCGAATTCGAATCAAACAAGGGTACTGCAACCATGAGTATTAAATGTTTTCCACCATTGTATTGGAACAGATGCGGGCCTGAAACAACCGGTTTGCCCTTCGTCATGGATTTTTCATATATATCTTTCCTCAGGGGATCTGCCGTATTATACGGGAACAACAATCCTTCTCCGTCGGCACTTCTTTCCCACTGAGGAATAAATCTTCCGCTATCATCATGTCCCCATTTATTCCCCTTATAACCTCTGAAATTATGATCTGATCCATCAAAAGTATTTTTTTCAAAAGCAAGGAATACACTTTTGAATTCCTTGTTTTTTTCCAGGAAGGTCTGAAGCAGAGTATTAGTGCCATACCGGTTCAAACGAATATTTTTATGATTTACCGCTGTCTGTAAAATTTCCGCGACAGTTACCACCTTGTCAAAAGAAGTTGATATTTTTTTACTCAACATCAATGCACTGCTATCCGATTTTGTTTTTTCATCGGCTGATTTCTGCGGGCTTCCCCTGTAATAAGAGGAAGTAACCATTACTATTGCAGCAAAAACCAGGGCGGTTAAAAAAGAGGCAAAAACAAGCTTTATTCGAACCTGCATCTTACCCATTCACTTACTCCTTACATTGATCATATTTCGATTAACTTCCTTCATTTTGCCGTCTACATCATACATCCGTTACTATATCACTATTTTAATTCCTGATCAAGAAATAAAAAAATTGGAAAAAGCCCTTTAATTCAGTTTAAATCACTACACCGAATCTTCGAAAAAAAATTTGACATTTGACCGGTTTCAACATAGAATCAAAAAGATATAAAACAGGAGAAACGAGATGGATAAACAAATCATTTCCAACCTGCACGATGTAGCAGAAGAATTCGGATTAATCGCGAAAAAGGTCAATGAATCATCCAGGCTCAGAAAGGGACATTCAGAAGAAGCAATTAAGTATATTAATTTATCTCTTGAAATTGGAGATGTCCTGACCAAAGACCTTACTTCTGTTGCAAATTCAAATTCTCTACTCAGGAATCAGGATACTATCGTTTTCAATACTTGCAAAGTGCTAAAGGCAAATACCGAAAAGCAGAAAAAGCTTATCGAAGAACTTAAAAACGCAGGCGGACTGTCCGATGAGCAGGCTACAGCAATGCTTGACAAGATCGCAGCTCTTGAGGATACAATCGATAAAGCTTCCGTAAACATTCAGGACATAATTGAAAAAGATAATATTATAATCTACATGGACAACCTGTTACTTTACAAAAAAAAGTTGCAGCAGGAAGCCATACAAAAACTTAAAAAATTGACCGATATGGCCTTTGAAGACGCGGAAAAAGCGATACAGGGTTCTTCTTCAAATCTTGAAAGAGGGCTGGAACTGGTTAATAAATTTAAATCTGTAGCAAATCTTGTCGCTGATGGAAAAAGGGAAGAGCTTAACAGCCTCAAGGAAGACGCAAACCATGGATGGAATATTGCCGTAGAAGTAAACAAAAGTTCAAACTCGCAACTTGAGTTTGCGGAACAGGTAAATTCCTTTACACAGCGACTCCATGACGACTCGCTGTCGATAGAAAAACTGGTTGTTGACAAACATCATGTCTTTGAACAAAACCTCCAGACAATAACTGTTTTGACAGTACTGATATCATTGAAATTCATGAAATACCTCGAGATAGAAGATCTCATCAACAAAGTTGAACCTGGAAATCCGACAATTCATATTTATTCAGACCTGCTGGCACATATTTCAATAGCCTGTTCAGACGTACGCCAGATAGCTGCACTTAATTATGACATGACCGACAGCAGCCATCTCAACAATGAAATTGAAGACAAGGCTGTTAAATCCACGAAAAAGGAAATTGAATATTACAGTAAAATTAAAAACCTTGTCGAAATGATGACTGAAGCCACCCGCTATCCCATGGAAGGATCACACCGCAATATTGGGAACGGGAAAAAACTGGAAGAGCTACTCGAAGGTGTAATCTCGTCAATGTAAACGATCAATGACCTTAAATTAAAAAAGAGACAGTTACCTGTCTCTTTTTTAATTTTTATTATCAATAAAAATTAAAATTTTCAAACATTTCTGAAGCAATTTATTTTCACTTGCCACCCTCGACCATTATTACAGAATCTTCCATATTATCTTCTCCATTCAGGTTAACATTTATTTTATCATCAAATGTGGTTTGAATGCTGTAACCGCAATAATCCGGCTGAATAGGAAGCTCCCTGTTTCCCCTGTCAACCAGGCAAAATAATTTAATGGAACTTGGTCTGCCGAAACTCATCAATGTTTCCAGTGCGGCCTTTGTGGTGCGCCCGGTAAAGATAACATCATCGACAAGAAGAATTGTCATTTGGGTAATGTTAAAATCAATTCTGGTTTCCTTGATTACCGGGAGTATCCCCCTTGTCGCAAGATCATCACGATAAAAGGTAATATCAAGAATTCCCTGTCTTACCTTTTTCCCGGACAATGTTTCAATATTTTTTTTAATCCTTGAAGCAACTTCAACACCACTTGATTGAATACCGACAACAGCGAAATGATCTATATCTCCAATATCATGATATATTTTCTCAGACAGCTCAGTAATGATTCGGTTAATATCCTGACTCGAAAGTAATTCTTTTTCTGCCATTTATATCACCTCTTTGTGGTACTCCTGGATAGATTTTACAGAGAGAAGGTTACTTTTTTTCACATCAAGGATACCACCCATTGCCGCCTTAGCAGCAGGAATAGTCGTCACAATAGGTATATGATACCGAACTGCCGCCTGCCTGATAGTAAAAGCATCATTTTTTGACATTTTACCGGCCGGGGTATTAATGATAAAATCAATTTCTTCGTTCTTTATCATGTCAACGATATTGGGTCGTCCTTCACTTACCTTTTTGACCCGCTCACATGGAATACCCTTCTCGGTATAGAATCGGGCTGTTCCATCAGTTCCCACCAGGCGAAATCCCTGTTCATGAAGACGACGCACCTCATCAAGCAGCTCTTCCTTTGACCTGCGGTTTATACTAAGGAAGACACAACCTTCAACCGGAAGCCTGTCTCCTGCGGCCAGTTCTGCTTTATAAAATGACTCACCGAAGGTATTTGAGATACCCATTACTTCACCGGTAGATTTCATTTCAGGCGAAAGAAGAGTGTCAACCCCAGGAAACTTATTAAAGGGAAGAACTGCTTCCTTTACACTGATAAAGGGGAATTTTTTCATTTTGGTAAGTCCAAAATCAGCAAGTTTACGGCCGAGCATTATCTTCACGGCTATTTTTGCTAGGGGAACACCAGTTGTTTTTGAAACAAATGGCACTGTCCTTGACGCCCTTGGATTAACCTCAATTACATAGAGCCTGTTGTCCTTTATCGCATACTGGATATTCAGAAGTCCCCTTACCTCGAGTTCCATTGCCAGTGCTTCCGTAGTTTTGGAAATTGTTTCCATCATATCTTCGGAAATTGACATAGGAGGAATGATACAGGCTGAATCACCGGAGTGAACACCCGCCTCTTCGACGTGTTCCATAATGGCCCCAATGTAGACCCGCTCTCCGTCACCGATTGCATCAACATCAATTTCCACAGCGTCCTCGAGGAAATCATCCACAAGAATCGGATGTTCAGGAGAAAGATCAACAGCGGTCTTAATATAATTTAAGAGACTTTTTTCATCATAAATTATTGCCATTGCCCTGCCCCCGAGAACATATGAGGGGCGAACCAGAACGGGATAACCGATGTCAGCGGCAATTTTTACGGCATCTTCCTGAGTGTAGGCAATTCCGTTATCAGGCTGAAAGAGGTCAAGCTTCCTGACAACTTCTGCAAATCTTTCCCGGTCTTCTGCACGGTCTATCGAATCAGGAGAGGTTCCGATAATTTTAACGTTATTTTCTTCGAGCATTTTTGCCAGGCGCAGCGGGGTCTGTCCCCCGAACTGAACGATAACTCCCTCCGGCTGTTCCCTCTCATAGATATGAAGTATATCTTCGAGGGTCAGGGGTTCGAAGTAGAGTCGGTCTGATGTATCATAGTCAGTCGATACCGTTTCCGGATTTGAATTGACCATGATTGATTCGATGTCTTCTTCCCTGAGGGCAAACGAGGCGTGACAGCAGCAGTAGTCGAATTCGATTCCCTGACCAATCCTGTTGGGGCCTCCCCCCAGTATCATTACTTTTCTTTTTTCAGATTTACTGGCCTCGTCTTCCATATCATAGGCTGAATAATAATAGGGGGTATAGGCCTCGAATTCACCGCCGCAGGTATCAACCAGGCGGTATCCCGGAACAATACCATGTTCCTTCCTGTACTTTCGTATATTGTTTTCTTTCTCTTTCACCTTAATGGCATATTTCCGCTGGAAGGCAGGTCCCATCTGGTGGAGCTTCATAAATTCATCCCTTTCAGAGATAAATCCCAGCTGCCGGTCGGAAAAACCGAGTTCCTTCATTTTGAGAACGCTTTCAGGAGTCAGGCCATTGGCATTTACTTCCTTTTCAAACTCGACTTCAGCTTCAAATATTTCATAGAGCTGATTTAAAAACCATGGATCAATTTTTGTAAGATTGTGAATTCTTTCAAGGGACCATCCGAGCCTGAAAGCCGCCTTCAGGTAAAAGATTCGATCTTCCCGGGTATTCATCAGTTCAGACTCGATAATTGCTGTACTGTGACGTTCTGACAGGCCTTCCAGTGTTTCGTCAATCTTCAGGTTACCGTCTGATCCGAAGCCATAGCGGTCGATTTCAAGGGAACGAAGGGCCTTCTGGAATGATTCCTTAAAAGTTCTGCCGATAGCCATCGCCTCCCCGACAGATTTCATCTGGGTCCCCAGTGTGGTATCGGCACCTTCAAACTTTTCAAAGGCCCAGCGGGGAGTCTTCACCACAACATAGTCGATGGTCGGTTCGAAGGATGCGGGGGTTTCCCTGGTAATATCGTTGGGAATCTCATCCAGGGTAAGGCCTATGGCCAGTTTTGCCGCAATCTTCGCGATGGGAAAACCTGTTGCCTTGGAGGCAAGTGCCGAGCTGCGGCTTACGCGGGGATTCATTTCAATAATCATTACCCGGCCGTCTTCAGGATTTACGGCAAACTGAATATTTGACCCACCGGTATCAACACCTATTTCACGTATAATATCTATGGATATATTTCTAAGATTCTGGTATTCCCTGTCGGTTAGAGTCTGCTGCGGTGCCACTGTAATTGAATCACCCGTGTGTATCCCCATTGGATCAAGGTTTTCAATAGAACATATAATGACAACGTTATCATTGGTGTCCCGCATTACCTCCAGCTCGAATTCCTTCCACCCAAGGACAGATTCCTCAAGGAGAACCTGTTTAATGGGAGATTCGTCGAGTCCCTTTCGCACCAGATCAACAAAATCCTCTTTATTATAGACGATGTTGCCGCCGGTACCTCCGAGGGTAAAGGCGGGGCGGATAATGATTGGAAGTTTAATCTCCTCCATAACCTTGATTGCTTCATCAATAGTGGAGGCGAGTCCCGAGCTGGGCACCTCAAGGCCAATATTTATCATGGCATGTTTGAAGAGGTCTCGGTCTTCTGCTTTCTTAATGGAATCGATATTGGCCCCGATGAGCTCAACATTGTATTTCTCATATACCCCGTTTTCAGCCAGTTCCATTGCCACATTCAGGGCCGTTTGCCCCCCCACGGTGGGAAGGATCGCATCGGGTTTTTCGATCGAAATAATTTTTTCAACAACATCCGCGGTTATCGGTTCAATGTAAGTTTGATCTGCCAGATCCGGATCTGTCATAATTGTTGCTGGATTTGAATTTATCAGTACTACGGTATACCCTTCTTCTTTAAGAGACTTACAGGCCTGTGAGCCTGAATAGTCGAATTCGCAAGCCTGGCCAATAATAATGGGTCCTGACCCTATTATCAGTATTTTTTGGATATCAGTTCTTTTGGGCATTGTAACCTCATCGCGTGGATTTTAAAGCTGAAAGGAGTTTTGCTGTCATGACCCTGTTAAGTACTAATAGAATAAATCTTACTACGAGCCAATCAGGGAAATAAAATTTTCAGTGACCTGATTTGTCAATTAAAATAACAGTAGTCTGTCATTTTTATAAGGGAACTTATAAATTTTGAGTATTGTTCAGTTTTCCCCTCTTGTCACCCGGCGCTTTAAATACATTGTGCTTTTCAAATCCCCTCCGGAAGTAGCCGAAAAAAATTCATAAACAATGCAGGAATGCATGACCCGGGGTGAGGTTTACATCATTTTCAATATTCCATGAGGCTTTTTATCCAAAAATCAACCCTCAACCTTTTTGGATTATATCAAAACTCAGATTTTTTTCTACTTTGAGTTTTCAAAAGTCTTTCTGCCTCAGAGACCAGACTTATAAATAAAATAAGCATGTTTTTTCAGGCAAGTAAAGTATTTTTCAGTTTTCAAAGAGTATTTTAAGTGAATTCTAAATCGAATTGGAGCCGATAATATGTATATATGTGTATATATGCTTGACTTTGTCTTCTAATTGAGAAGAATGACTATTAAAAATAAATCAATATCGGTATAAAAATGGCTAAAGAAGAGAAAATACGCGAGAAAAAAAAGCATATAATTGAAGCGTTAAAACGGCTTCTCGGAAAGGAAGTATATTCACAAATTTCCATTGAAGATGTTGCCAAAGAGGCAGGCCTTTCAAAGGGGGGACTGCGTCACTACTTCCCGACCAAAGAAGAACTCTATGTGGAACTCATCGAAGATTTCTTTAATCAGATTGAAAAAGACAATATAGGTATCATTAAAGACCTGGACAGCAATGACAAAGCCTTTGTTTCAACACTCTATGGAATCGAACAGTTTCTTCTGGACAAAAAAAATATTCGAATTTTCATCAATATGATTCTCTATGGCTTTGAGGATGAAAAAATTATGGGTCTCATACAGAAATTTGTCCGGGGCCACCTTTCCTTATTCGAAGATATCATCATTGACAACAGGAAATCTGACGGAGAAAACAATTTAGAGGATACTCAATTTATTGGCAGAATCACTCAGATAATTCTTCTTTGTGCCGGTCTTTTTGAATCCATTGATCCCATAAAAATGGACACTCCTCAACTGATTGAGTTCATTCTTGAACTTTTCAAAATGAAACGCCATCAAGGATAATTACGTTAAAAGGCCGTCAGGGCCGCCCTGATAAAACTGGTAACAGGAGCCTGTTCGCGGGCATCCTCAAGGGTTTCCCGCAATTCTTTCAGAATCGTATCCGTCTGGTTTGCCAGTTTATCATCATTCAGGAGTCTCGCCATTGTCCCCTTGCCGTGATTAATTTTTTCAGTGAATTCCCTGATGTTTTTTATAGAAGCATAGATATTGGCCCTGTTCTCTTCAATGAGACTGGTGAAGCTGGAAAAGGGATCTTCCAGCGTTCCCTTCAGGATACTGTTCCGGTCAATAGCGACACGCTGTTTTCCGTCCCTGTCGACGGGAGTTCCGGGGAAAATATTTACCTGCTTCCCACCCATCACCGCATCACTCTTTATTATCAGCCGATAGTTATCACGCAGCTGAAAGACGTTGAATAACTCGAGTTTTGTTTCTACAAATCCCTCTCTCAGGGTCACATTGGCAACTTCCCCGCTCATGACGCCATTTACGTAAACCCTGTCCTTTACGGAAAGCCCACCGGTATCATGAAAATGAACGGTAATCATATAGGTATCATCTGCCTTTATTATCTCATGACTCATAATAATAGTATAATATCCGAGAATACCTATAGCACAGAAAAAGATAAAGCCCACCAGCAATTCAACCCGAAGTCTACTTTCCATTTTCAGATCCCCTGTCACATATCTTTTAATATTCTATGAAAATAGAATCCCTTCATAGCTATCATAAAACAATCTCCGGTCAGTTTCGTTAATATGCCCGCCAGATAACAATATTTCATTCAACATCAATAGGTCCCGTGATACCCCCCTTAATAAACTGCTGCACCACAGGATTAGTGCTGTTCCTGATATTATCAGGCGTATCACATTGAACTATCTCTCCATTGTACAGCATTGCTATTCTGTCAGCAAGAAAAAAGGCGCTTTCCATGTCGTGGGTTACGACCACGGAAGTTACCTTAAACTCCTCGTTTGTTTTTTTTATCAGGTCATTGATAACAGTTGCCATAACAGGATCGAGGCCGGATGTCGGTTCATCGTAAAGAATGATTTCAGGATTTCTAACCAGTACCCTGGCAAGACAGGCTCTTTTCTTCATTCCCCCGCTTATTTCCGAGGGCATTTTATCATAGGCATCGTCCATACGCAGGAGTTTAAGTTTCTCCATTACCGCCTCCAATATTTCATCTTCATCCATATCACTCTGTTCCACAAGGGGAAGAGAAACATTCTGACCAACCGTCAACCAGTTTATCAGTGCCCCGGACTGAAAAACTACTCCCATTTTTTTACGCAACCTCTCTTTAACCCGGGGGGATGCACCATTCATTTTAATCCCTTCGATCAACACAGAACCATAATCAGGATCAATCAACCCTGAAATATGCTTGAGGGTTACCGTCTTCCCTGTTCCGGACATGCCAATGATTACAAATATTTCCCCATCGGATATGTCAATTGACAGGTCTTTTAGAACCAGGAAATCATCAAAATACTTGGTAACGTTTTTTAATTCTATCATAGGCCGTACCGAAAAAATACTTCTGTTATAAAATAACCTATGATCAGAACCATAATAAATGAAGCAACCACTGAATCACGTGTGGCACGCCCCACCCCGAGAGCACCGTTCTCCGCCCTGAGTCCCTGTGCACAGCTGATGCTGGAGATACAGAGACCGAATACGAAGGCCTTGAGAAGACCAACATAAACTGCCTTAAAATGAAGATGTTTAAGAAGTACATAATAATATAAATCAAAGGATATATTCAAATGAGACTTTGCCACGATGGCACCGCCGATACTCCCCATGACATTGATATACACCGTGGCAATTGGCAACATCACCGCAAGTGAAATTACTCTCGGCATTACAAGAAATTTTTCAACACTAATAGACATGATTGCAAGGGCATCAATCTCTTCGGAGACTTTCATGGTTCCCAACTCTGCCGCCATTGCGGAACCGACAGAGGCGATAAGAATAATTGCAGAAGTAAAAGGCGCCATTTCCCTTGTAAGCGTGGCAATAACAACTCCACTGATATTTATTTCCTGATGGTATTCCCTCATTTCAACACCAATTTGAAGGCTAAGTACCATACCGGTAAAAAGGGCCACAATTGACAGAACAGGAAAGGTTTTGACACCTGCGTAATACATTTGCTTAAAAATTTCATGCCTTTTGCTAAAGGCATTCTTAATATAGAAGAGACTCTTTGCCAACAGGATTATAACAAAACCAGTGAATTCAATATTCCTGAAAAGGAAATCCCCCATTTCATCAAGTTTTTTAACAAACCATTTATTCAATCTTTTCACTGAAAGTTATCTCCGGGAACCTACAAAAACCGCTGCTCAAATGCAAAATTTTCTACAGTTTTTTTCTCCAGATAGCCACCATTCTGCAAGAGAACGTAGTAATCTATATCATCATTATCGTTCATTAGATTATTAATCTGAAGAGAAGCAATGGCAGCATCCGGATTTCCGATCCTTATGGGAATCCAGAAGAATTTTAAATATTTCCCTTTCATATTATGGCTATAACCGAACATGTACAATAAAAAAGATAAATGAGTAAGCCTGCCGGTATGCCTGCTGATTGAAAAGAGCAATGGGATTTTCATTTCATAAAAGTTTTTTCCCCAGCGTTGATAGAATGTTCTAAAGAGTACCCCCAGCCGCTTCTCACCATTCTTGTATCTTCGGTACTCAAAGAGGGTCCAGAGTGGTTCATACATAAACTCGTACCCGTCACTATCCCTGAACGGCAGGAGGGAGAGCATGTTAAAATGATAATCCCCAGCATCGTTGTACTCAATACTAAAGAGGGGCCATATTTTAAAATATCGCCAGTAGTTGCCATGCAGTGCACTCGGGTAATGGTAATTACGTTTATACCACCAGACAATTAAAAAGTTCGTATAGTATGCTGAATCGTATCTTACACCTTTCTTTTTTAAACTGAAATAAAGGGGGGTCACGAAAAATGTCTCATTGTTTCCATACTTGTAGTAACCATAGAAAGGAAAAAAAATCCGCTTTTTAATAAATGGCTTTCGGCTGTCACCAATCTGAACCAGGGGCCAGGGAAGATTATATTCTTTCACTCCCAACTTTTTATCATAACCCCAGGAAAAAAACGGCCAGAGGATTGTGTAGGAAGAGATCCTGCCGGAACTGCTCCACTTCCTTCCGAAAATTGGAAAAAAGAAAAACATTTTCCGGGTATCATTTGAAAAATAGGTAACCTTGTAATTAAAAAGCAACAGTATGCTATATTTTTTATACATTCCCTTCCTGAAACTGTGTGCATAAAACGGAAGAATCCTAAGGTCATTTTTCCCTGGACCCGTACCGCGCCTGACGAGAGGCCAGAGGATCCCCCACGCCTTATAATTATTTCGCGAATAGGATACATAAACCGGCACCAGGGACGCAAGGAGATACCCCACAGTGGTCCAGGTAAAAATACCGGAAGGTGGCAACAATATAAAAAGAAGAATCCCCGGGAAAAGAATCGGTGTAATCTGGGCCTGTCCCAGCTTGCCCTTTAGCGTGCCACCAAAGGGCCACAACATGAAGTAACGGTCTTTTTTATCAGGGGACATGCCGAAATAAACCAGGGGAAAAATGCCGAAATCATAGTCCTTTACGCCGTTTTCATGTTTATAATCAATTGAATTAACCAGGCTGAAAAAACTGAACCATTGATTTTTTTTTTCTGTTCTGTAACGCCAGAATACCCCCGGCATAAGAGAGGCATCAAAAGTCTTTTCCTTCCCCGCATTTTTAATATAAAAAGGCCTGACTGCAAATTTATTCAGGCTGGGGTTTATTTCCTGCTCATGAATAAACCAGAACCAATTATATGAGGGGACATCCCCCGCAGAAAGAGACGGTGCAAAATACAGAATAAAGAAAAAGAGAAGAAACAATCTTTTTCCAGCCTCTCGAAATAATATATAAAGCTTTCTACCCATTTCCACTTCCTGCCATTATCCCCTGATGCATGAACTACCATCGATTCCAAAAAAATAAACACAACTACTCAAAACTTTTACAACACAGGCCACTGGACTTCGTGGTATAATTATAATGACCGTCTGCTGCGTATGATAACTTTCCGTCAATCCGGTTATATTTTTTTAATCTTCCCTCATCCTTTGAATAAGATTTACAAGGCGCACAGAATCCTCAGGAGAAATAATATCTATTTCTACACCTCCACGGAAACTCGGCTTCCCGCCATTCATATTTGTCGAATGCCACCTGTTTTTAACTCCCACCAGAAAGAATTCCTTCTCAACGTATATTTTTAAATAATATTCTTCATTCCCGGACAGAATATCCATCTGTTCGCGGGAGATTTCTTCGATTTCAAAGCCAACTCCCTTCAGACTGATATCTGCTATT
The DNA here is from genome assembly GCA_942491575.1 of uncultured Spirochaetota bacterium. GTDB lineage: Bacteria > Spirochaetota > UBA4802 > UBA4802 > UBA5550 > CAZHNW01. The sequence continues at coordinate 1,051,061 of CALOBT010000031.1, read as the reverse complement.
TTACCCTTCAGATTATCAAGAAACTCCAGTTCAATATATACATCGTCTGCATCAATATTATTTCTAATCAGGCTGCTATGATCGAAACGGTCATTTTGTCTTTCATTCATCATATACCCCCTGCGGGTTTCTGTCAGAATCTACTAATAATTGTTGATTTAATTCAAATAAATCAACAATTAACGATATAAAAGCAGTTTTTAACGATATACAGCAAAGAAAAGGGAATATTTCTTAATATCGACAAAAAACAAGCATATTCTGTAATTATAACATACCATAAGTATACACTAAATCAAAATTTTGTCTTCACAAAATTGAAGATTGCAAATGATATATTCAATTTTTAATTGCCATAACTACAATTTTATTGACACTCAATAATAAAATTATTAGAATAACAGTGTCAAATGAAAACTTCCTCGTACTTATTCGAACTCAAATCGAGTGATCCGGGGAGCACATCGGAGGCATGAAATGCTTAAGAAAATACTGTTTATTTCTATACTAATCAGCTCAATCGTCATCCCGGGATTTTCACAGGAAGATAAAAAAAAGGATACGGAAAAAACAATTGAGAAAATTGGAGATAAAGTATATTACGAATCAATACTTGAAGATTTTGAATCAACACAGTATACCCAAAAAGACAACTTGAGGTTCAGAGTCACGCGCTATCAGAAAGCGAACATATCAGTTCGTGATATCTATCCGGCTCCCACTGGAAAATCAAAAAAATACCTTGGTGTAAAAATGTTCGCCAAAAAGGGGGATGTTTTCAAGATAATCCCTGCCAAACAACTGGTTATCGACAAATACTGTAAATCCATAGCCGTATGGGTATACGGAAAGCGATTTTCAGGAGAACTTTCCATTCTGGTCCAGGATGCCACCGGACAAAATCACCGAATAATACTCGGCACTACTGATTTTCTCGGATGGAGAAAATTAATTGTTAAGATATCAAAGAAAATCAGGCAGGAAGATGAGTACCTTAACCAGAAGCGATTTATAAAAATACTGCAGATCCAGTACCGTCCCGGCAACATGTCTCGCCTGCCCAAATGGCAGTATTTCTACCTAGATGACATTACAGTCATGGTAAGAGAAAAATATACTGACCGACAGAGCGACGACTGGTAATAGGGCAAACCAGGGGCAAAAAGAAAGGAGACACTTAAAGGTCTCCTTTCTTTTTGCCCCGACGAATATATTCCGGCACCGGATATGTGAAGGACGATCCCGTTATAGGATTGTCCCTGACTATGCAGACCTGATCGAAAAGTTTTTCGATTTCATCATAAGTTATGGCCTTCTCCGGCGGACCATCCAGGAAAAGAATTCCCTCCTTCAGGCCGAGGATCCGGCTGCAGTAATCAGAGGCCAGGTTTATATCATGAAGCACAGTAATAATCGTGGCGCCTTTTATGTTCAGGTCATACAAAAGGTCCATTACAGCAATGCTGTGACGAATGTCCAGGTGAGAGACGGGTTCATCAAGAAGTATGACATCCCGGCTCTGAACCAGGGCTCTGGCAATCGAAACCAGCTGCAGTTCACCTCCTGAAAGATGATTAATTCTCCTTTCAGCCAGATTCTCGATACCGCATTCTTTCAGTGTCTCAATAACTGCCTCTTCCTCATGCCCTCCATAAAGGGAAAACATGTCCCTGTGAGGAAAAAGCCCCAGGGAAACAAAACTGAAGACCGTATAGGAAGAAATATTTTCCAGAGACTGTTCAACAACTGAAACCTGCCGTGCAAATTCCTTCCGGTGATACTCCTGGAGCTCTTTCTCCCTGAAGGTTATCTTCCCCCCGGTAAGGGATACCGCCCCCGTCATCAGCTTCAGAAGCGTAGACTTCCCGGCTCCATTTGGGCCGATAATTGCAGAAAAGGCACCACGGGCAATCTCCAGGGAGAGATCTCTTATGACTTCCTTCCCCCCGTAGCCTCCTGATACATTTTCCAGTTTAAAAATATTTTCTTTCATAATATTTACAACCAGTACCGGCTACCTCCTCTGCCTGAAGAGCATTACGGAAAAAAAGACTCCCCCCAGCAAACCGGTAATTACGCCCACGGGAATCTCATAGGGGACCACCACGCTGCGGCCAATGGTATCCGCCGCGAGAAGGAATATACCGCCGATAAATGCCGAAAGGGGAATCAGCCGTCGATGTTCCGGCCCGCGGATCAAACGGGCAACATGGGGTACCATCAGGCCGACAAAACCGATAATCCCGGCAAGGGATACGGGAACAGCAACCATCAATGCTGCAATCCAGAAAATAACAGTTATACTTTTCCTGTCGACTCCCATATATGCAGTAAAATTCTGACCAAATGAAATAATATCAAGATGCCGGTGGAAAAACATCAGGGAGAGCAACAAAACCAGAACAATAATACCTCCTACGGTCATAATCGAATAGTCTCCACGGGAGAGGTCACCCATCATCCACATGACGGCACGGTGAACGTCACGGGACCGCGCGAAGGCATAGAGCAAAAATACGATGGATGAAAGGGCAAAACTGATAGCCACCCCTGCAAGAAGAAGGGTTTCACTCCCCGGATTAAGGCGCCGTGAAAAAGTAAATACCAGAAAGGTTGCCCCCAGACTTCCCGCAAAGGCTCCCGTCATGATTGGCATTGTTCCGGCAAAAAATAATATTACAACAGTTGCACCCAGGGCAGCCCCGCCGGAAACTCCAATTATATATGGGTCCGCCAGGGGATTGCGGAGCATTGCCTGAAAAACAGCTCCCCCTGCCGCAAGGGAGGCCCCTGCAATCAGGGCCATGATGATACGGGGCAGGCGCAGTTCAAGAAGCATTGCCCTTACCACGGGATCACCCTTCCCCTGCAGTACCGCTGCAATTTCTGCAGGCGAGATAAAGCGCGCCCCCACCATTAATGCAAGAATGATGATAATGAATGCCGCAAGCACAAGAATAACTGTCCTGGAATTTTGCATCAGTCTCCTGTCTGCTCAACCTGCCTTTACTTTTTTACCGGGAGCCCCTGCTCCGCTGCAGAAAAGATACCGCGTATTTCTTCCACCGCCTTCAGGTAGTCTGAAGGGGTATAGTATGCCACGGAATCAGGTAGAATTTCAAATATGTTTCTTTTTTTATTCACCCTGAGAGGGAAAGTCTTAAGGCGAGCTGATATCTCTTCCTTCCCCCCCCTGGTCATTACAATAATAACTTCGGGATTAGCCTGAACAATCGCCTCAAAGGTTATAACCGGATAGGCGGAGGCGAGATTTTCAAAAACATTTGCCCCCCCGGCATCACTGATTATGGCGTGTATAAAACTCCCCCGCGATATCGTAACAACCGGACGAGTGGAGATGAGAAAAATAACTGACTTTTTATTTCCATCTGAGATAAATGTATCTGCCAGTTTCTTTTCATAATCTGCCATATTCCTGCTGGCGAGCCTCTCCTGTCCGAGGATAGCTCCCAGCAGGAGATAATTATTTTTTATATCATTAAAATTTCGGTGTCTTTCCAGTTCGATGACCCTCAAACCCGTTGCCCGTAACAGGTCGGTTTTCTGGGTAGCTCCGTCTTCCCTTGAAAGGAATACCGCATCGGGTTTCATCTGAATTATTTTTTCGACAACGGGATTAACAAGAGTGCCGATTACCGGTACCGGTTTTTTCAAAGGGGGATGATAGGAAGTAACCCCAACCAGGGATTTTTCTCCTTTAAGCTCAATAATCATCTTGGTAATTGAAGGAGAAAGGGAGACTATACGCCGGGGAATATTCCAGTTTTTTTCAGGAGGGGATTCTTTTTTACCGCATCCTGCATAAACAAGAAGGCACGCCAGAATGGAGCAAACAACATGCGCATTTTTTTTGGATGTATAGTTTTGAGACATGATTCTCTCCTTACGATGCTGTCAGCATAGTACAAATCATGCCTTTCCTGTAAAGGGGTTTATACGAGAGTAATTATCTTTTCTTCCCGCGCACACTGAATACAGTAACGAAGGCCGCCGGCCCGATTTTTAATGGGGATAAAAAAATGATTCATTCTGGATATTGGTTTTCCGCAACGTGAACATTTCATAACTTTACTCCTGGTTGATGCATCATTCATTAAATCGGAATATTAATGACAAAAAATAAGGACTTTATCATTGCATAAATAAAAGTATTGTGGTATTATTCAATTCTACTGAAAGAGTCATTTACGGACCGGCTGGTTTGAAAAATTTGAAAAATTGTGTTTACACCAGAGTGTCCTCTTTTAGTATCTGTGATCATTTTCTTAACAGGTGTTTAATTTATGACTGAATCGAAAGCAAAAGCAGTGAAAAAAGCAGTGAAAACAAAAGCAAAGACCAAAGCAAAAGCAAAGAACGGTTCAACCACGGGTAAATCAGTACCGCAGAGAAGAACCCGGAAGACCGGACGCAAAGTAAATCTTCTAAAACTGCATACAGAAATGAACAAGATGTCTCATGATGCCAATGATCGGGAGATTCTTAAACGTTTCAGAACTATTATTGACACCGGTGAAGAGGATATCTCCAAAATAAGACTTTCCGGTGTGCTTAATGATCCAAAAAATGTTGATCTGAGCGAATTCCATGAGAGCCACCAGCCCTATATAAAACACTACCTCTTTATGCTGAAACGCGACAAAAGAAGGAAATAGCATGAAAGTTACCTTGCGGACCTTTGCGTCAATCAGGGATATTACCGGTTTTGATAAAAAACAAATAGAAATCCCTGATAATGCAACAGCGGGCACTCTGATTGATATATTACAAAAGGACCACGTAGAACTGGCTCCTCACCGGGATAGCCTTCTTATTGCGGTTAACTCCAACTACTGCGAAGAGGAGACTTCTTTGAATGAAGGAGACACGCTTGCCCTGTTTCCACCGGTGAGTGGAGGCTAAAAACTACCATGAAACAGATTATATTTCAGGAAGACCCAATAACCGTTACTGACCTTGCCATGACCGCCGGCGGTGACAGTGACGGCGCCATAGTAACCTTCGTCGGGCAGGCACGCAATAAATCAAAAGAAAAAACCGTTTCACATCTTGAATATGAGATTTATGAAGAAATGGCCCGATCCGAAATGGAAAAAATTGTCGATGATACAATTAACCAGTATCCGATTACCGACTGCGTAGTTGTTCACCGCTACGGTAAAGTAAATATCGGCGAAGCAAGTATTTTCATCGCCGTTTCCTCTCCCCACCGCGACGATGCCTTCAAGGCATGCCGTTACATTATCGATACCATTAAAAAGACTGTCCCCATCTGGAAAAAAGAATTCTATGAAGACGGCAGCAACTGGATATCGGATCGTTCATAGAATTATTTTTTTGAAGGCTCGGTTCGCCAACCGCGCCTTCAAAAAAGGGCAAACCACGCCTTCAAAAAAATAATTATTGCAAATTATCCTGATATCCTGCAGGCTTCCCAATAACATTTTATTAATTGAGGAAGTTTATGAAACTCGCTGTTCTCCTGGGTGACGGCATGGCCGATGAACCCATTGCATCCCTTGGCAACCGGACTCCACTTGAAGTAGCCAAAACCCCAAACATGGACCTGATCGCACAAAAGGGCATCTTCGGCTTGACCCGAACAGTACCTGAAGGAATGAATCCCGGAAGCGATACTGCTAATCTTTCCGTTTTCGGATACGATCCAAAAAAATACTACACGGGACGAGCACCCCTTGAAGCCCTGAATATGGGGATAGAAATGGCCCCGGGAGATGTAGCCTTCCGCTGCAATATTGTCAATATCACCGACAGCATCATGCAGGACTTCAGCGGGGGACACATTGAATCAGCCTATTCAAAAATAATTATCGAAGAACTTGCCGCCGCTTCGACCTTTGAGAATATTGAATTCTACCCGGGTGTATCCTACCGACATATTGTTATCTGGCGGGACTTCCCCTTTGATTCGGTAACGGATGCCACACCACCTCACGACATCACAGACCGGGAAATTTCAGAATACCTGCCAAAGGGTGACGGTGCGGAGACCCTTCAGAAAATAATGGACCTCTCCGGTGAAGTCATTTCATCCTCTGAAAAAATAAGGGACGCCGGCGCCAGTTTCAAGGGCAATCCCTCCTCGGTCTGGCTCTGGGGAGGAGGAACCAAACCAATGGTTGACACCTACCAGAAACGTTTCGGCATCAGGGGCTATACAATATCCGCTGTTGACCTGATACACGGTATTGGCCGTGCCGCAGGGCTTGAACCCCTTCCTGTTGAGGGGGCAACGGGATATATTGACACCAATTATACCGGTAAAGCAGGTGCCCTATGCAGAGCATTAAAGGAGACTGATTTTGTCTACCTTCACGTAGAATCCCCGGATGAATCAGGCCATGAGGGAAACCTCAACAACAAATTAAAGTCCATTGAAGACTTCGACCGCCTAGTTGTTGGCCCGGTATGGGAGGAGATGCAGCAGTATGATGACTTCGCCATACTGGTAATGCCTGATCATCCGACACCCATCAACACAAAAACTCATTCATCTGAACCGGTCCCCTTTGCCCTCTACCGTTCCAGGGGCTTTTCCTCCATGAAACCGGGAGGAGACAGAGCCGTCTACACTGAAAAGGCCGCAATGGAAAGCGGGCTCTTTATCGAAGAGGCGCACCGGCTCATTGAAATCATGCAGAAAGGCTCTCTATAGCCACTGCTTTGCAAAAGGAGAATAATTAATAAAATGAACAAGCTTGTAATACTCTTTATTGTTTTAATTCTCGGTACCGGAATAACCGCGGGAATTATTTATTTCAACGATCCGGATATTGACGATGCCATAGAAGAATTCGAAGCCGGCGATTATGATGACGCACTGAAAATTATCAAAAAGATATTTCCGATGGCAAAATATGACCAGCAGGAACGCATGTATTATTACCGGATAAGATCCGTCAATGCCCTGGCTGATTACCTGGAAAAAAAATATAACGATGAACTGGTTGAAGCTGCACTCGAGAAAAAAGGAACACCTGATTACGATGAGGCGTTAAAATATCTGAACAAAAAACTGAAATCCTGCAACGAAGAACTCGAGACAGACCTGAGGGTTCATTCCTCCCGGAAAGCCAGCCGCATAATTTCAGGTGGAAACTTTTACAACAAGTTTGTTGTCCGATACCGCGGCAGCCGCTACATCGAAGATCTTGACTATGAAAACCTCAAGCGGATAATCAAGTCTGATCCTGACAGGATTATACCTTCCAGCGTTAACTATTACATGAAATATCCGGGAAGCAGCTACACGGCGCACCTGGTTAAGTATGTATTTGCATCACTGGAAAAAGGGGCGAAAATTCCCGGCGATTCAAGGGAGGGCCTGAAGCGACTCCTTGTAGCCTATGGGAAGCAGTACAGCACCAGTCCTGAAATGAACCGCCTTTATGACATAAAGGGTGACGGAATAAACCTCCGCAGCTCCCCTGGCGTTAATACTGGGCGTGTCGGAACCGCGTCAGCAGGAGACCTGGCAATTCAGCTCTCCAAGTCGATGGATACAACGCAGGTGGGGGATCACCGTGATTACTGGTACCACATCACCACCCTCAAAGGCAAAAAGGGATGGATATTCGGGAAGTTTTTAACACGCCTCGACATGAGCCGTTTTAAAGAGTCCAGCGGGGAAGTATCCTGGAACTTCCAGGATACCTTCAGCGTATGGATCGATTCACACACACCTGAAAAGTGGAACCATACCTCAGGAGCAAGTCCCGCTTCAATAAGCTTCAAAAAAGAAAATAACTCCAGTACGGTTCACCTCGCGGTATCAGAAAAGGAAAACAGCGGCCTCTACAATCGTTATCCTTCGACGCGCGCCTTTTCCATTGAGTCAGAAGGAAGACATGTGAAGGGAAGCTTTACTCTAATCGCCTATGTAACCGATAACGGAAGCACCTTTAGAATCGACCTCATGGAAGAGAAGGTAAACGTAAACGAAAGAAGTATCCCAATCCATACCGCGGACTGGCACACCTACAGACTTGAAAGCGCTGACGGGAAATTCGCCACACTTTACATCGATAATGAAATGGTATCGGGGCGCATCCCCGCACTCAAGGAAAAGAACTTCCGCAACCGCGGCCTCTACTGCCTCGTTTCCTCGACAGGGAAGGCTTCAGAGGGAGAATTGAAAATCATTAAAATAAGATAATTCTATCCCTGAAAGCCAGGGCAGAAAATTTTTCCCTGCCCTGGCTTTCAGGGATTATCATAATATAAGCTGATCGACCAGCTACCTGACATACTCCTTGCCCTGTTCCAAACCTACATTGAGCAGCTTATGAAACAACACCGGATTTATTGTGTAGATCAGGGCTATTGAGGTCACCAGAATTATCACTGCAAGCCAGATGGTATATTTCCCCCCGGTTCTGCGAATAAGGAAAAATGCCAGCACAGCAATAAACGCCGGGGCTGCTATGGTGAGATCGATTATATCAAGATATGACTTCTTCAGGATATCCTCCGTATTTTTTATATACTCTGCAATTTTTACCGGTTCCTTTTTAAATACGAGGAATGCCTCGATACTCAGGACCAGAAGCATCGCCACTGAGGCTAGTTTTGTGTAGAGCCCCTCTGTACGGTAGATTTCATAGAGTACTGCCGGAAGCATTACTGAAATTATCACCAATGGAACTGTCCAGTATACTCCTGCTGCAATGCCGGCTGCAGCCAGCGCTGTCAGTATAAGACATATCATTGTTGCATTTTTATATTCCTTTGCCATGTCTCCCCCAAATAAATTTTAATAATAATTTCAGTATTCTGGCAAATAGAATGGCAATGTCAAATTAATAATACCAAAAATGAAGTTAACTATCGGCTGTTCGTTAATCTGAATTCAATATCCTGATTAACAATCATCGGTTTATCGAGCTTCATCTCTCCGGGTCTGAAAAATATCCAGCGTCGAGCCGCGCTGAGGGCAGATTCATCCAGTATTTTTCTGCCTGAACTTTTCACTATGGAAACAGTGCCGGTCCTTCCGTTTGGAAGTACCTCAATGGCGAGACGCACCGATCCATGGTAGCCGATTCGTTGCGCAAGATAGGGATATTTCGGCGGGAAGTTGACGGAATTAAAACGGGATTTTTTATAGAGAGCCCCCAGTTTTCCAGACTGTAGATTTTCTCCCTCGAGGGTATTTTTTTTCTTTTCGGCTCCGGTATTGATGAAAAAACTTCCCCCCTGGGAAACAATAATTGAAAAATGTTCGGGCTTCTGTTTTTTTTCCGGTTTTTTCTTTTTCTCATTTTCTTTAACCGTGACCTTCAGGGCGGAGACGCCGCGGCGGATATCAAAATCAACGGAGACATCCGGAGAAGAGAAAAAGAGCCCCACCACCAGTGACATGTGGATGCCTGCGGAAAAAATTATATAAGGACGCAGCATCAACTTCCCCCCCCCTACTCTATAAACACCAGGTCCGATGGCTGCACGCCTACATAGACCGGGAGATCGTTATTAAGGGGGAAGTCATTATTTTCCGTATCATAGACTCGGACCCCCGGAGCAGTTACTGAACGGTCACAGACAAAAAGTTTTCCTGAGCTGTGTAACTGAAGGCGCCACAGGTTTCCGTAGTCATTGCTCTGTTGCCGAATCACGCTGGTCAGCGTTCCATCTGCAGGATTAAAACGGACTATGCTCGTGGTGAAATCTTCCTTCGAAAGTACAGCATAACCGGTCGTTTGATTTTTTATCACAAAATCCATCACCTCGCCGCCAAGTACCGCCTCGGTTATTACATAGCCGGTTTCCATTTCCATACTCTCAAGATCAAGGGCAATAATGCCCCCATCCTCCGCATAGTTAAAACCGTTTTCACCGATGCAGGAGATAAAAAGGTGATCGTTGTTATCTGCAGGTGCAGGCTGCCAGATCCCACTGGGAACGAAACGAAAGTGTGTGGCGGGATTTTTTGCGGTCACCCCCTGGTTCAGTTTTATTTCTGTAATAGCCTCTGTAGTCGTATCAATTACCAGCACAGAACTGTAGGCCGTCGTCTTATAGTTGTCGCTGATGTCGAGACGCTGCAGAGAAACCCAGAGGCGCTGCCGGGATGCATCGTAGTATATCTTGTCCATGCAGGGTACACCATTGCTTGCACCGTCGGCATAGAAGGAGAGATCGATCTCCCCTGTTTTTGTACCGGTGCCTGGATCAACGATCCAGAGCTTGGATGAATTATAACGGGTCACATATGCCTTCGATGGGGAAACGGCCACTGCATCATGGGGATTGCAGTTATCATTTTCATCTTCTTTTAAAGAAATTTCCCGCTCAGTTTCATATGAATCAGCGGGATCTATAATCTGAAGATTATTTCGCCCCCGGGCATTTATGATATAAATTTTATTGTTCATATAACGACAGTATGCATCGGTATGGATCATACCCGCTCCCACATCGATATAGGGAATCAGGGTAGATATATCCACCGTGGAAAATGAAGCTGAGTCGGAGAAATTCGAGGTAACCACGAAGGCTACATTATCCGCGGGCGACCAGGGGCGGCCGAAGTCCGGGCTGCAGGAGGTGATCATGAAAGCAGTTGCAGCAACTATTGCTGCAACTGCTTTCATGAGGCTGTTATTTTTAGACATCAAAACTTGTAGCATCTTTATATCCTGTTAAAATTTCCATTTTACAGTACCGTAATATGATCTCCCGGGAAGGGGCATGCCGTAGACATCACTGATCTGATTGTCCCCTGCATTTTTAATCTCCAGTATCAGTTCAATTCCCTTCCATGGCCCGGTCTTTACTGTTAAATTATGTACGATGCGGTTATTCACAAAATAAAATTCCGAATTGATCTGATCACGGTAATTATAACCGATAAAATTTGCATCGTAGGTTAAACTTCCCCACTTATTGAAAAATTTTATCATGCCTGACGCTTCATGGATTGGTCTGTTTGGAAGGATCTTATCGTTCAGGTATGGGATATCTCCCCTGTTAAGAGCCCGCTGCCAGGTATAGGATGCGGCCAGTTCAAAATATTTTTTCAGCAGCAGTGACAGGGAAAACTCAGTACCCATTATTTCCGCACAGCTCAGGTTGTCAGCTTTCATGGTATACTGGCTGTTGGGAATAAAGACAATAATATCATTTATGAAACTGTAGAAATATGTTCCCTCGAAACGAAAGTTCTTCAACCATGACTTTTTCTTTTTTATCGTGCAGCCGAATCCCGCATCGACCTTCAGGGCCCTTTCAGCGGACAGACTGCTGTTGCCCACAATATATCCCTGGTCACCGTAGAGTTCCGAAAAAAGGGGTATCCGGACCGCCTCACCGCAGTTCGCCTTCAGGTAGAGCATCTTTTTTATCAGGTCACCACGAACTCCCCCCTGCCAGGTGAATGCATAGTCTGTTGTCTCCTCCCTGGGAAGAACATCCCCGGTGACCGGATTTTCTTCGGCGAAACTATCATGCCAGAGCAGGAAGCGCCCCTGCAGAGAAAGGCGGATACGATCATCATAGAAAGAAAAGATGTCTTCAAGGGCGGCATCAAAATTGTATCTTCCCTGCCTGGGATTTTCCCCGAGTCCTTCGGTAGCTGCGCGGTAGAGATCCCCGGACGTATTGATGCTGAGAGACGCCTCCTGAACAGGTTTGAAGAAAAGGTAACTCCCCTGAAAATTCATACCAAAGGAATCATAGATCCCCTCCTGTTTTGCAGTACCGAGGCCCAGTTCATTGAGGGGGTCACGGTAGAAATCCCGCTTCAGAGAATAATAAAGGTCCCCCCCCAGCTTCAGGCGTTTTTCCAGGAGACCATCTGCTGCGATGTTCAGGTTAAGCATATTCCGGTGCGTCACCATGTTAACCTTCCGTGTCTCGTTTCCCGCAGTTCCCGCCAGGCCTCGGTCATTAAAGGTATAATTATTGCTCAGGGTATATTTCACTCTCCCCGTTGTGATACCCCCGTATCCTGCAACACCACAGGATGTAACACGATTATTGTCTCTCTCCAGCCAGTAATCATCAGCCCCTTCATGAACGGTGCCATTGTTGTAGCGGTAACTGTACTTTCCATTGGTATATAGGGTATTCAATGAGGCGCCATAAAACCATTTCTTGAATGACTGGTCGTGACGGGCCATGGCCTTGATGGTGTTATATGATCCATATGTAAGGGCAAGCTGTGTACTTCTTTTTTTCTCTGATTTTTTGGTGACAATATTCACTGCGCCGCCGATGGCGGATCCCCCAAGGCGTGCCGGCACGAATCCCCGGTATACTTCGACGCGTTCCACATTATCCAGCGGAATGGATTCCAGGTTTACCTCCCCCATGCGGCTGTCCCGGAGGGGCACACCGTCAATAAATATCTGCACCTGGTTTGCGTTTGTCCCCCTGATGGAGATTGTACTTTCCGAGCCGATTCCCCCATAACGTTTAATGCGGACCCCCGCCTGGTCTTCAAGGATATCGGTGAGGGTCTTCATTGTTCCCGTTTCATTAGAGACATCGATTACCTCAGCGCTACCGGTACCGCGTCTGATTTCCTGTTCAGAGGTGCTTTTTTCTGCAGTGACTACAATTGGATTCAGGGAATCTTTTGCGATAAGCTTTCCAGTCCAAAGGAATGGAATCAGACTGAAAAGCAACAGCCTGATCCATTTGTCAGTATATCTTTCACTAAAAATCATTACTAATTTATTTAAAATAATCAGCCAGGTAATCAAAATACCCGTTAGCATCGGTATATTCATTTTCAGCTTCTACCTGAGTACTTTTTGCCCTGTCTTCTCCATATTTATAGGGACTTGAGGCTTCTTTACATGTTCTGCCTGAAATATTTTTCAGACGGATAACAGTGTAATAATCAACTACCATATCATCATTACCCCATGTAGGATCACCCGCAGCGATACCATCATTTCCCTTTATCTGCAGGGTTAAATAAAGGTCTGTTGCGCTATAATCCGGTGTACTGACAATTTCCCCCCAGAATGATACATCCTTAACTGCATTTTTGTAACTATAGAATTGAGGCGGGTATACTGTTGCATCAATTTTAAATCCGTCGCCGTAAGAGGATTTCCAGTAACCGTCAAAGGCACTGCTTTTCGTTGAAATCTTTGTATAGTCAGCGGGATAATCATAATAGCCATTTGCGTCAGTAAATTCGGTTTCCGCCTCGACCTGAGTAGGCTTCACCCTCGCTTCGTTAAATTTATAGGGACTCGACGCTTCCTTACAGATTTTGCCGGAAAACTCTTTGATTCTTATAACAGTAAAGGCTCCCACTGTCATATCAGCATTTCCCCAGTTTGGATCACCTGCAGCGATACCGTCATTACCGGTAATTTCAACTGTAATATATATATCTGTGCTGGTGTACGCCGGATTATTTACAATTTTCCCCTCAAATGATAATGTTTTACCCGCATCTTTATAACTGTAAAACAAAGGAGGATTTACAGTAGTATCGATCTCAAATCCATCACCGTATGTTGATTTCCAGTAACCATTGAGGGTAGCTTTCTGAGCTATAGCTTTTATGATCACACCATCAACAGAAGCATTCCCTGCAGAATCAACTGCCTTGATAGTAAATGAATATTCTGCCTCTTCAGTGAGGCCGGTGAAATCGTAAGTAGATGTACCTTTATCAACCTGTATAGTATCTGATGTTGCTCCCTCATATGCAATTTGGACATGCCTGAAGTCAGAATCTGCAGGTTCTGTCCATGAAAGGGTTATTACATTATTAACTACCGCTGCGGAAGCATTAGTCACCTCTGCAGGCGGTGTTATATCCGCATCTTCAAAACAACCGGCTAAGAGCAACAGCAGAAGTAACGGTATGGAAAGGAAATTAAAAAGATTTTTTTTAAAATAAAATTTCATCACGACCTCCAAAAATTTTTACCGGAGAGGTCCTGAAGGAAAGGTGTGAAAATAAAAAAACACGCTCGAGGCGTGTTATTTACTGTCACAGGATTGCAGAATGCATACCCGGCTCCCAGTCCTCGAGGAAATCCAGTCTGTTGTAAGGAAGATCTGGCTTGTCCGCTATAAGCGGCATTACAGTTGCGGGACAGCGCGGGATTCTCACCCGACTTCATCCTTAATATACATCAAGAACAACATTTTTTCATTTCTTTTTTGTCAAGATATATTTATCTTAAAATTACTATTGACAGGTTTATCGGTAATCATGTCAGGTAGTAATACGGCAGAAGAGGGGTGAAATTCCCCCACTGACAGGCAACCGTTAAAGTCGGAGCGTCGTGAAAAATCCTTCCTGATAAGAGGTAATAATATGAAACTGAATCTATTTTTTACGCTATCCATTCTTCTCTCTGGTCTTCTACTGACCGCCTGTGAATCAAATGATGATGCGGGAACCTCCATATACGCTGATATAGTCGTTTCCGCCCCGGGGGCAACAGGTTCCGGTTACGGCGATTCATCAAGTGCAGTTGACGGCGCTCATGGCCGAGGCTGTACAGCTCAAAATGCACTTGATGTATATTCCCTGAGTAATGATCCCGCAGAGACCAATACCTCTATTATCCTGAGATGGTCGGGACGCCGCGTGCTGAACGGAATCGGCACGGATTTTACCGTTTTTGAGAATCCCTTTGATAACAGCACATGCAATTCAGGTACACGGTTTATGGACCAGTTAATCATCAGCGTCTCCATTGACGGGAATGAATGGGTAAACTTCCCCCATGACTATACCGCTGCTGATGAAACCGTCTACAGCGACAATCCTGCACACTGGATCGGTTTTGGCGGCGTTACCCCGGTACTCTATCATGAGGAAGACAATCCCGTAGACCCCTTTGATCCGGCTGCAGCGGGGGGAGACCATTTCGATCTTGATGACCTTCCGGCTACCACCCTGGGGGAGCAGATCAAATCCGGGGGGTTTGTCTACATAAAGCTTACACCTGCAGCCCTGTTGGAGAATCCCGATACTCCAGGGGTAAATTTCGTCCACGATGACTTTGCCGATGGCCCTGACATTGACGGAGTGTATGGGAAATATATAGCGGATGAGTCGCGGTAAAAAAACAATCTCCCCTGCCGAAAGTGATCACATTTTTTGAAAATAGTAACCTCATCATTTATATTTATGAAAAGAACAGAACTTCCCCGCCATCATTCTGTTTTTCATTAACCAGGAGGAAAGCTAATGAAAAGAATGAACATCTTTATAATTCCCGGTTTCCCTTTTGTCCTTATACTGCTGTTTACCAGCTGTTTCCCGGCAGGCCTGGTTTTACGGCCCAGGCCAATTGAAAAAACCGAATGTTCCGCATCACCAAAATTAAAGTCCTATAACATAAAAAGCATTGCCGTTTTCCCCTTCATCCCCAGCAAAAAAACTGAAAAAGGTGATTATATTCCTCCCTATGCTAAATTGAAACACAATCCCATTCCCAAATACATCCATTTTGAAGATGACGGAATCGCTGTGCCCACCGAACTGGAAAAACAGCTCCTGCGGACATACCGCTTTAAAGTGGCGGACCGCCGAAAAATCAAACAGGTAATGGAGGAAATCGAACTCCAGCAGACGGGACTTATCGATGAAAGATATCTGAAAAAAATAGGGAAAATTACCGGTGCGGATGCAGTCATAAACGGGAAGGTAAACACAGCCATGGTTGCCCTTCAGTGGCAATCATATGGTGATATTGTATATGCCGCCTATATCGCTTATGTAAACGTTCAACTCCGTATGACCCACATAGAAACTGGAGAGGTGGTCTGGATATGCAATATTAAACGAAACAGCCTCAATTACATTGACAAGTCAATTACGATAAGTAAAAACGAGGATATTCAAAAACTGCTGAAAATCGGAGGCCCCGGGGCACATGACCTGGTAATGTTTGTACTGGCAAAGGCATTTGGTGAGGCGGTACAGCAGTTGCTGTAAACAGGGAGGGACAGGTCGAACCTGTCCCTCCCTGTTTAAACAAAAACCCGGGCAGACATCAGGGGAGTCATACCCGGGAAAATTTGGGAGTAAAAAGTTTCAGGAGGTAATATTAATACTTCGTTGAGGTTTTAAGGAAACTGGCTATTTCGCTGTCATGTTTTCTGATTTTCCTGTCATGGGTCTCACCGATAAAGATAAGATAATCATTAAACATGGTCATATGTTCAACGAGGAAATTTCTCTTCACGTCATTCCGTACCGGATAGGCTGTGGTATTTCTGAATTTTTCCAATGCTTTTTCTTTAATAATCCATCGGCCATCTTTAATCTGGGAGATAAGAATATCGCCTGTCCCTCCGGAAGTTGGGGTCGAATCGACAAGGATTACCCTAGTTTCGGAACCGGTGCGATAATTTTTTTTATACAAACTGGTTTCAATTTTTTTAATCTTAGACCCATCAGTATATATCTTTATACTTTTCTTTAATAAGCTGAGAATTTTTCTGTTATCAAAGGAACTCCGCAGAATAGCGTGTTTTTCCATTTTTATATAATCCTTTCCAAGGCTGTAATCAACCTGGTAGGGGACAGTTTTTATTTCTTTATTATTAAGAAGATTATACCGGGCGATGATTTCCCCCATTCGATTGGTTATATTCCTGTATTGATTATCGAGCAATTCACCTTCTACTGAAATATTACTTCCCTTGAGGGAATATTTTTCTGATTTATTATGGTCATGGGCCGCTGCATTTATGGTCATTGCCATTACGAAAATTGTTGCGGTCAATTGTATTACACGTTTCATCTTTTTTTCTCCTGGTATTCGAAAAGGTATTTCTTTACTTTTCTCTGAAGGTTGCCCGGCACTATTTGCTCTTTCCTCTCAGTCCAACTGTCATCCCTCAGGAACTTTACTGTCGTCATCGTAGATATATATACTAACCTGTAAAGTGAATGACTACTCACGGGGAATCAAGGTGACTCAAGGGGGAATTAAAGTCACAAAAGGAATAATGATTAACACTTGAATCCATGAATCAGCAAAAATCCCCCCCCTGAAGGACATATCTTCCTTCGACTCCCGCGATTTTACGGGAAAAAATCAATTATTCCCATAAATCCAACATTTTTTACTTGCCCTTAAACATACATGTATGTATGTTTATTCTAGTCAAAAAGGGTAATGTTATGAAAAAAACCAGAGAAGAAGCGGAAATCACCAAGGAATCACTCATAAGCTCTGCCATTGAAGTACTGAGCAATACCAGCTATAAGGCTGCCCGTCTCGAGGATATTGCCCGCGCAGCGGGGGTTACCCGTGGAGCCATATACTGGCATTTCGAAAACAAGCCAAATCTATACAAGGAAATTATCAATGCCTCCTTTGAAGAGAGCATGAAAGACCTTTTCACCATTCTCAATTCGACAATCCCCACCCCCGATAAAATTACCGGTATCATGAATTATCTCCTTGGAGAAAAGATCAAAACCCATCAGAAGTCAGCTCAAATCTATAATCTGCTTTTCGTAGAAAAACCGTCAGACCTGACTGATTCCCTGACACGCGTTGAGGGATGGTTTTCCACCCTCTTTGATAAACACCGGGAGGTTCTTGAACAGGGCATCACCGCAGGCAGTATTCACCCATCCCTTGATACAGATTTTGAACCGAGGGCCTTTTATAACTTTCTCTGGGGATATTTTACAAACAGTGAACGATTTTTTGGCGGATATAATAATGAATCCATCAAAAACTATATTAAAAAAACATTTATAGATTCTATTACTATTTAAAGGATTGATGAAGGAAGTTTAAATTTTTTTAACCATTTAACATACATGCGTGTATGTATAAAAACCAGGCAAAAAAGGAGAAGACTATGTTCTGGAAAAAAAGTACAAAAGGTATTGACCCTGTCCCTGATAAACGCAAATCAACGGCAGAGGTAAAGGATAAAATCAGCAGGAGAGATCTCCTGAAGCTGGGAAGTATAGGCACCGCCGCTACAGCCGTTTCCGCCGCTGCCATTACATCAAAGGCGGCAGAAAAGGCTGTCAGTAAAAGCGTAGAAAAAGCGGTCAAAACTGAAACCAGATATCACAGTGCCATTGATGAAGTGGTAAAAATTGATAAAAACCTGAAGCGTTTTGACAATGCCAACACCGCCTTCATGAAATCCTTCCTGGGAGATTTCGGCGTTATCCCACTGAAACCGGAAGATAATCCTAAAATCAAAGGTGGACTCACCAATATTATCTTCGGCTGGACAGGATTTAATCCCGTCACCAGGGAAAAAAATCCCCATCTGGCAAAACAGAAGCCTGGACATACCGACCTCGACTATGCTCTGAGCCGCGGTGGATTCGCCGTGGAGGATTACTCCGGATCGTTTCTGTCCAGAACCTGCAGCGGCGATTCCGGTCCCGCAATGGTGATGCCCGGGGGCAAATTACTTCCCCTCACCCTTTATAAACAGGGAGTTCCATTTAAGGGTATTTTCGAAAAATTTCCACGCAAATTCAAATTCGATAATCCCGATAAAGCCGCCTATGCCATTAAAAAGGCTGCAAAACTCTTTGGCGCAGACCTGGTGGGAATCGCTCCATTCGAAGAACGCTGGCTCTATAATACGGAAGTTTATATGCCCCTTGATCCGATGAAGGGAGTGCCCTACAAAGAACATGTAAATCCCTTCAGAAAGGTTAAACTCGGCTTCAAACCAAAATCCGTTATCGTACTCGCCTTCGAAATGGATTATGAAGCCTACAAGACCCAGCCCTCGACAATTGGAGAGGCTGCAACAAGCATGGGGTATTCCCGTATGCTGGAAACAAGCCTGCGCATTGCCTACATGCTGCGCCGTCTCGGCTACAATGCACGCCACGCCGGTAATGATACGGGCCTCAGTGTGCCCCTCGCGGTGCAGGCGGGCCTCGGAGAAGGTTCCCGTATGGGAATGCTCATCACAGAGGAATTCGGCCCCAGGGTGCGCCTGGCAAAGGTCTACACTGACCTGGAAATTACTCAGGATAAACCGAAGACATTCGGTGTGAAACAGTTCTGTGAAGTCTGCCAGGTATGTGCTGATTCCTGCCCAAGCAAGGCGATTTCTAAATCACCGAAGACCACGGACCCGGAAAACAAACCCCATAATGAATGCAACAATCCCGGTGTTGACAAGTGGTATAATGATCATCAGAAGTGTCTGCAATTCTGGAAAGAGAGCTGGTCAGAATGTGCAGTCTGCATTTCAGTCTGCCCCTACAACAAGCTGCAGATGTGGAACCACGACTTTGCCAAGCTCATTACCCGCATACCGGGACTGAACCGTGTGGCACGCTACCTCGATCATGTCTTCGGATACGGCAAGGCACACAATGAAAAACTGATGAAAGATTACTGGAAGAGAACTATTTAAAACAGAATAAGGAGACATACTATGTTATACACAAGCATACCCATATTATTTCTTATTGTAGGCATACTGGGCGGCGTTTCGCTTATTGCCCTGGTAATTTTAAGCAGAGAATACACATTTAAATGGTACACATGGGCCATGGCAGTATCAGGCCTTTCCCTGGTCCTCTTCACCATTGCCTGGTCAGTTACTTCAGTTCTGGAAGGAGAATCACAGGCCGCCGGCATGGGACTTGTCTTTTTCGGCATGCCAGGTATCGTACTGATCCTTCTCACCAGGAAATTACTGGCAAAATATCCGGAGTAAATATTTATCCCGCATGTGAGGACTCATAGCCTCCCGTGCGGGTAGAAGCAGGTGCGGCAATGAACATTAATTCAAAATCAAATAAAAAATCCGAAATAAAAACTCTACGGATTACACGTCTCCTGGTTGTTCTTTCCCTCGCAGGGGCCTGGTTCGGCGGAATTATCAGTCGTGACCAGTATCTCCAAACCAACCTGACACAGCTATACCCTCAATCGGGGATAGAAAAAATCAGCAGCACTCCCCTTATCTACCGGAATACCGATAGTGCCGGCAACCTGAAAGGATATATTACAACTAACCGCCAGCAGGGATGGGGGGGGCCTCTTCAGGTCGCAACAGACATCTCTCCGGAGGGTAAAATTCAAAGAGTCCATGTGCTTCAGCACCAGGAAACTCCCTCCTTTTATTTAAAACTGACCGGCAACAAGTTCTTTGGGCAGTTTATTGACAGGGAAGTAACTTCCCCCTTCATTGTCGATAGAGATATCGATGCGGTAACCAGGGCCACCATTTCTTCAAAGGGATTTACCCGATCGATACGGGTAGCCAGTCATGACGTAGCCAGGGAGGTGCTTCACCTGTCTGTTAAAGAAGAGAAGCAGGGGTGGAAGTTCGGTGCACATGAAATCATCCTTCTACTTTTATTTTCGCTGGTTGTCTTTGGTTCTGTATGGAAGAAAAGGAAACTCCGGTATTTCACCATGGCTGGTGGACTGGTCTTTTTAGGTTTCTATCTTAACTTCCCCCTATCCATCTCACAGATTTCTTCAATTTTTCTCGGTTATTTCCCAATCCCGGGGGAGTACCTTTTCTGGTGGCTCCTTGTGGGGGGCATTTTTTTAATGATCATGGTTTTTGGGAAAAACCTCTACTGCTACTGGCTATGCCCCTTCGGTGCACTGCAGGAGTTTCTGCACCGCATCAGCGGTATCAGCATAAAGTTCCATCCGGCGATCTTGAAATACGGCAGGCATCTTGCACCTTCCCTTGCCTGGTTATCCCTGATGATTATTTTCATCTCCCGTAATCCCGCCATGGGCAGCTATGAGCCCTTTGCGGCGATTTTCAGTTTTGAGGGTATAGGCATCATCTGGTATATTCTGCCGGTAATACTCTTTTCTTCATTTTTCATACGCCGTTTCTGGTGTCGCTTCTTCTGTCCCGTAGGGGCGGCCCTCGATACGGGGTGCAGAACCAGGAACCGCTTGGTAAAAACAGGAGGCAGAAAATGACTTCCCACGATAGAAACGAAAGACTGCAAAAAATTACCACTGCTGTTCTTACAGGAATCACATTGGTGCTGACAATAATCTATTTGCTTCAACTTGTCTCAGTTATTGCAATTTAACGCATATATTATGCCGGCGCCATGCCGGTATAAAAATATTTTTTCTCCCCATTCAGGGCTTGACAGAACCAGTACCGCTACTACCCTTGACTATATAATTTCATGACACGGAGAAAATGTGATGCAGCCCCTTTCAAGCTACGGTGAATCCTTCAATGCCCTGGATGGCGATATAATCCGGGAAATCAAAGAAGTGCCCCCCGGAACAGAATTATCCATTGAAGGCGCCAGCCGGTTTTTTTATGATCAGATAGCCAATGCTGGCGATAACTTTCTTTTTTACGATGAGGAAGATTATCTTATCTGTCACGCAGATAACGATGATGTACTGCAAAACATTAAACAGGACAACTGCAAGTTTTTCATCGAAAACAGTTATCACCAGACGATAATACTTCTCATCAATAGAAATAATGGGGAGGAACTAAACCTTCCCTTTACCTTTAAATATAATACAAGGCGCGACCGCCAGGTACTCGGTCTTCTCAAGAAAACCTGCAGTATCGACATCTGCTTTCTTGCCATGGCCTATGGCAGCATAATCAAGGAAAAAAACCTTAAATTCAAACTGCCGCAAAACGTCGTTGATTTAATTCCCGAATAAGATCAAGGGATGCAAATAAATTAAAGGCATGAAGCCTTGACTTTTCGGTTCCATACCGATTAAGCACTTTCCCTATGCCCATGAATTCTTCTTTTAAAAACCGGACATATTTGATTTGAATTTGCCGTTTAATTAATGTACATTTACTCCAGAGTAATTCAGCGGAGAGATGTATCATGAACTTCCCATTGAAAAATAATTCAGCTTCTTTCATCCTTGGCCTGGCATTAATTTTTATTCCCCTGGATACATCCGCCGGTGACGGCTACCTTGGCATTGTGGTGCAAGATCTGTCACGTCCAATGAAGATAGCCTTGGGGATTGATTATGGTATTCTCGTTACCAGCGTGATGGAAAAATCTCCCGCTGCAAAAAGCGGCCTGCGTGAAGGGGACATCATAACCATGGTAAACAGGGAAAAAATAAATAATGTCTCTGACCTGATCATGGAAGCAAATAAGAATACAGGAAAATCGGTGCAAATAACGGTCCTCAGGAAAAACAAAAAACAAAAATTTACCGTCACTCCCCGAAAATCACCGGGCACCCGCTTCAGGTGGCATTATCGGTTTGACAGGTATGGAGATGATTTTTCTCCTCCTTTCTTCCCTGAATTTCCAAATGATGAAATAGAAAATATGAAAAAAGAGATGAAGGAGATGCAGAAAAAACTGAAACGCCTCTACAAGGAACTCGGGAAGGAATATAATCCATCATCCCTGTGAAGGCGCAAAATAAATTATCCGGCAATCACGGCGGTTACATTTCCCTCCAGGTCTATCGAACTGACCATTTCCGAGAGTTGTTCCGCGTGAGTCATCAGCAACTGCGCCGTACTGGCAAGCTCCTGTGATACCGCGGCATTCTGCTGGGTTATTTCATTAAGCTGGTTCATGCCGTTGTTTACCTGCTTAATGCCGGTATTCTGTTCCTGGGAAGCACTGTAAATTTCCTGAACCAGCTCTGCCGTCTTATTGGCCTCGGGAACAATTTCACTGAGGATGTGTCCCGCCCTGTCCGCCAGGGAGACACTGCTTGAGGCAAGCTCTGTAATCTCCTTTGAGGCAGTCTGGCTCTTTTCTGCCAGTTTGCGCACCTCTCCCGCTACAACGGCAAATCCTCTGCCATGCTCCCCCGCCCTGGCTGCCTCGATTGCAGCGTTGAGTGCCAGTAGATTAGTTTGATAAGCAATATCTTCAATAAGTTTTATTTTATCGGCAATCTGACGCATAGCTGAAAGAGTCTCATCAACAGCAGAGCCGCCCTCACTGGTTCTCTCTGCAGTTTTCTGTGCAATGCCGTCAGTTTCCCTGGCATTGTCAGCATTAGCGGAGACGGCAGAACCGATCTCCTCCATGGAGGCTGTTATCTCTTCAACATTCGCAGCCTGGCTGTTGGTCCCTTCACTTAGACTGCTTGCGGTGCTCATCAGTTCACTGGAGGAATTCGTTAATTCGGAAGATAAATGCTGAGCCGATTTCAACACACCGCCGAGGATATCATTCTGTTCCCTGTTTTTAATCGACTCATCTTCAGCTTTTTTTAAAGAATTATTTGAAATGGTAATGATAGCCAGTGATACAAGGTATATTAAAAAAAACATTATGATTGGATACGCTGTCGCCCTTGGTGCATGTTCCAAGAAAGCTGCATCCAGGGAAGCCTTGCTGATGGAATAATACACTATCCATGCGACACTGAAGGATATCGCCGAGATTGTCAACACAATCCTCGAGGTAAAAAGAGCCGCCAGTGCCAGAACAAAATAACAAAAATGAACTATGCCCACAAAATTACCGAATTTACCCCTTTGGGTCATTATATAAAGAATGATAATGGCAACCATGGCAAGGACCATAAAACTTGAAGCTGCACCATATTTCCCCGACTTCAATATCAATAATACCATCAGGTAAACCGTTATGGCGGCGCCATACCCAATTGATGAAGCCATCGGATTTTCACTCAAGCCTAATGCAATGGATAAAATAGCGACAAGGGCAAAAAGAACCGCAAAGGTGAGGGCAACGTACATCAAGGCAGTTGCCTTCTGCTGAATCATATATGATTCCTTCTCGAAATTGCCAAGAAAAAATGATTTCAAATTCATAATTATACTCCGTTATATCTAATGTTTCAGGATACGTAGACATTTCGTATAACACCTTATCATAAAAATGAATTCAATTCAAGAGAAAATAAAAAAGGGCCGCCCAAAACTTTGTTTTGAGACGGCCCCCGTTACTTCTAAGATAGTTTTATAATTCTCCGCGTTAAGCGGTTTTTGTATCCTTACTCTTCAGGAGTCTGGTTGAAAACAGATTCTGAAGTCTTTTCTACTGAAGCTTCACCGGCTAAGATGTACTCAACCTGTCCGTAGAACTTCTGCAGTTCAGCACCGACATAGAACTGGGAAGAGAGGACACGGCCATTATAGAAACCGGCTTCAATGTTATCGTTGAGGAATGCTTCACGCTCTTCTCCCTTTTTATCGCCAATCAGTTCTTTCGCCTTGGGAGTAGCTACCGCGAGTCCCCAGAGCTGCATCCAGGCATAGGTCAGGGTTGAGAAAGCCTGCTGAAGTGGAGTAGCGTTGGCAAAGATGGTGAGGAACTTGCCTTCTGCCATTGCCTTCTTCAGGTATTCAACGGTTTCATCCATTTTAGCCACTGCCTTTGCAAGGTGCTCTCCGTACTTATCGGCAACACCGGCGGCCTTCGCCTCTTCAATAGTCTGGACAATTCGCTTCTTGAATACTGCATAGTTATACTGGTCCTTGTTCATGAGAAGTTTTCTCATGGTAAGGTCCATTGACTGGATACCATTGGTTCCTTCATAGAGAGAAAGAATCTTGGCATCACGGGCATACTGCTCGACGGGGTAATCGGTACAGAAACCGTAACCACCGTAACACTGGATTGCATCTCCCGTCACCAGCCATGACTGGTCGGTATTTCCTGCCTTGCAGATTGGAATAAGGAACTCAAGAAGGGCCGCTGCTTCTGCCTTGGCTTCTCCCTCTTCAACATGAGCGATGTCAGTCTGGAGACCGAGGTAGTAGGTCAGAGCCCTCATTGCCTCGACGCGTGACTTCATGGAGATCAGCATACGCTTAACATCGGGGTGCTGTATAATGGGAACACCAGCTGCATCGGGATTCATCATCTGAGAAACATGCTTGCCCTGAACACGGTTCTTTGAATAGGTCGCTGCATGCATGTAGGCGGCACTGGAAACTGACATTCCCTGGCTTCCCACGTAGAGACGGGCTTCATTCATCATCTGGAACATGATCTTCATACCCTTTCGCTCTTCTCCCATCAATTCCCCCTTACAGTTCTTTTCATCACCGAAGTTGAGGGTACAGGTTGCGGAAGCTGTGATTCCCATTTTGTGTTCAATACCGGAACAGACAACATCATTCAGTTCTCCGAGGGAACCGTCATCATTTATGTTGAACTTGGGTACTGCAAAAATTGAAATACCCTTGGTACCTGCAGGGTCGCCCTCTATACGGGCAAGTACAGGGTGTACATTGTTCTTGTAGTAATTATTATCACCTGAAGAAATAAAAATCTTCTGACCGGAAACAGAGTAGGTACCATCATCATTTTTTACTGCCTTTGACTTCAGGGCCCCCACATCAGAACCGGCATCGGGTTCGGTGAGACACATTGATCCGCCCCACTCACCGGTAATCATTTTTTCGATAATGGCTTCCTTCTGTGGTGAATCAGGCATAAATGCGGTATACATGTTAAATGCACCGACACTCAGCATTGGATACATTGAAAAGGCCACACTTGCCGCGGTAAAATAATCCGTCGCAGCATAGTAGATACAGTCCGGCATTCCCATTCCGCCGAATTCCGGATCAACGGAAAGGCCCATGAAACCGGCTTCATAGTATGCATCAAGTCCCGGAAAATATTCTTCAGGAATTAAAACTTCTTTCGTGTCGGGATTATACTGAGCGTGCTTTTTATCAGCGTCAGCATTTATGGGATAAACCTGCTCTACAGCAATGGTTTCTGCAAGGTTAAGAACTTCATCAAAGGTATCCTTATCGAAATCCTGGAATTTCTCATATTTCGTCAATTTATCCACTTCAAACATTTCGAAAAGGATAAAACGAACGTCCCGTGAATCAACTATTGGATTAACAGCCATGGTGCCCTCCTGATTTTATTGTAGAAAATTTCTATTTTTGCTTACAAGTAAATGATATGCCGCAAAAGGAGCGGCCAGAACCTTCAGTTCACTCTATTTGTATTTAATTGACGAACTAAAGTTAAATCAAACTATAAATTTGCTGAAAATTTTGTCAAATCATTGTAAAAAAATGTACTCCTTTTTTCAATTCTGTATTAGTAAATTTTTTATAGTTTATTTTGATACTTTTTTACTATTGACGGTTTTCCTGCATCTAATACTATTTCGCAAACACAGAAAGGATACAGATGAATCCATGCGGCAACATTGGAGTTAATTTCTATGAAAAAAATTTTTATTGTTCTGATTCTATTCTCTATCGGGTGGGCCTACTACTTTTCAGGGGGCAGCAAAAGTCAAAAAACAATAATAGAGGAAGACAAAAGTGGCTCCACAGCCGGTACCCCTGAGAAAAAGAAGAAGATTCATGGAGGAAGCAGGAAAAAAGCGCCAAAAATCAGGGCTCTGAGCCGCGAATCTGCTGTCCGGAAAAATTCACTTTCTTCGGATTGCCTCAAAGAGGAAGTTAATGTCGTCTGCAAAAAAACAAAAGGGACGGAAAAATCAACTTCCCCCGCCCCCATCAAAAAAGACGACAACAGCCTCAATAATAGAAATTACAGTGATCTCCTGACGCAATAACCTCCGAAATATTTATCCTAATTTTGAATATAATATCCGGATCCAAGCCACCAGGATCCGTCAACACGTTCGAAATATCCGACCTTTTTCGTTATTTTCCTGGTAATGGGATGAAACCAGTAGAATTCAAGCCACCCCTTGCCGCGGAGGCGGACCTTTTTTACCATCTCCTGAATTATCAAAACTCCGTTGGGGTCCTTCAGGTTCCAGAGATTTTTACCAATGAGGGAGGGATTCTCTCCATGGGACACTACATGCCCCTTGTAGTCATAGGCATAGATGTAGAGTTCTCCACGATGATAAAGCCCCTTTTTATACTTGAACTCCCTGAAGGCCTCCCGCTTTCCGTAAATTTTAGCAAAACTGACAGCTTCCTTCACAAAACAGACCAGCTGTTCCCTGGTGCAGAACTCCTCCTGCCCTACACGGTATCGGGTTATGCCCCATCCCGTGACGGTGAGGGATAATATCATTATCAGTGTTAAGCTTCTCTTTTTCATGATCAGGTCCTCTGGAAATCTATTTATTTGCCGGTTTAGCGAGTCTTGGCATACAGTAATCGTCAATGGTTTCATTTACAGTTGCGGTAAACTTGCTTCTCAGGTTACGGCATACGGGAATATCACGCCAGCTTTTTTTGAAAATTCCGCCCTTCATTATTTTTTTCATACAGTCCGCGGCGCCATCTTTCGCATACATGAAATCATTCTCAATCTTCAGGAGCTGGTCAATTTTATCCTGGGTCAGCTCCATATCCAGTGCCGTTAATTTAATGGTGTCGGCGTTTCGGTTATTCTGAATACGCAGGCCCGCAACATCTTTGATAAACTTGCCGTCCCTTTTCCAGTTGGCATTGATAACCTGCCGGCAGATGAGGGCCTTGTAATAAATATCTATCATACGCCTCTCGGTTCTCTCAATTCTGGCCAGGTATTCCGCGTTCAGGTTCAGTATATGTTTTTTTTCATAGAGGAGCAGCTTCTCTCCGCTCTTATCATCTACTACGTCCTCTTCCAGTTTAATATAGTTCTGAAAAGCGGCGTTTTCAACCCAGGGGATAACCTCCATGGTTGTTACACGTCCCGTCATAGGACTCTGCATGGAGAGAAAGGCATCCTTTATGGCATCCTTGTAGGATTTAAGGTCATAGGCAATGAGGGTTGCCCCCTTGCTTTTACCCAATCCCCATGCCTTGGTGGTAATTGTCAGTTTTTTCTTCCGCGCCATCGATTCGAAGGAATTTTTTATATTGGCGGAAACACCACCACCGGCACCACCGATGAGGGACATCAGCTGTGCCCCAAATCCCTTTATGGCGAGTTCAAGCTGCAATTCAAATTCTTTATTCCTCTTGGAACTCTCATCCATATAGGTAAAAACCGAAACGAATTTTGCATTTCTCCCGAGGGAACGGACGTAGTAGCTCCCGCAACTGTGAAAAAATCCCGGAATATCATTGTTCAACAAAAGTGTCTTCGCCGCATCACTGAGCAGACTTTTACTCTCATCGACTGATGCATAGTAGGTATCCATATTGATTTCAACGCGAATATTGTGATAGTAAAGGGTCTTCCCTTCCACGGTAGTTGAAGAACCGCTTGTCTTGATATTAAACATTGAATGACTGACATCAAGACTCCCCCCAACGGTCCGTTTCCTCTGTGTTGAAGACTCACGTTCCATGCTTTCAAAGGTATAATCAAAATCATAAGAGGGTTCAGTTATCTTTACGTCTTTCATACAGGTAGACTGAAAGGTATTCGTTGAGAGGGAATATCCCCTCCCGAGAGCCGGTGTTGCCGCCAGGTCAAAGATACGGTTGTCCCGGATGATGGTGGGCCCCGCAATCAGGGAGAGGCCGCTAAACATTATAATTCCTGCGATTACCGGTATAATGCCTTTTTTTACCTGTTTCATGACGTTACTTTTTCCTGTTTTTTTCTTCTACGGTAAAATCCGCAATGCGCGGCATACAGTAGTTTTCAATCATTTCATCACTTGTTGAAAGTAGTTTTTTCTGAACCTGCCTGCATGCTTCGATCTCACGGTAAGGGACCGTAAATATACCCTGCTTCATAATTTCCTTCATGCAGGAAGCGGCTCCGGCATTACCTGCACCGCCGCCATACATAAAATTTCGTTCACGTTCGAGGATTCCCTCAATGAGTTCTTCTGTCAGATAACCGTTCAACTTCGAGAGGGGAATTGATTTCCCCCCATCATTATTGACTACCTGGCTTTTCAATAAATTTGCCTTTATAGCTCCGGTTCTGCCTCCGGATTTCCAGTTTGTATCAATGTGATCGCGGCAAATCTTTGCCTTGTAATAGAGTTCAAGAATCCCGCGATCTACCCGTTCAATTTCCGCAAGGAATTCAGCATTCAGGTTCAGAATCTGTTTTTTTTCATACATGAGGAGTTCCCTTGGTTTTTCCTCACCCTTTGCAGGTTTAACGGTCTTTTTCCCGAGTCTAATAAGGGCCTGGAACTGTGTATTCTCCACCCAGGGTATGACCTCGATGTTTTTCACCTTTCCGGTACGTGGATTCTGCATCGCCAGGAAGGCATCCTTCAGGGCTTTCCTGAAGGATTCAATATCATAGGATATGAGAGTAGCCTTTTCGTTTTTCCCAAGGCCAAAGGCGGCAAAGGTTATGGTGAGTTTTTTGTCCCCAGCCTTCTTCTTAAACTCGTAATCGAGGGGACGGGTCGTGGCCTTGCTTCCCACACTGGTTGCAATATCTTTAGCGAAACCGTTTATCTGCCGTTCAACTTCATTTTCGAAATCTTCATCCTTCACGGGCTCCCTCGTCATATATGTAAAGAGGGCAACGAACTTTGCGTTTCTTCCGATTGACCGGATATAGTAAGACCCGCAGCTGCTGAAGAATCCCGGAATATCATTCTGTGTCAGAAGCCTTCCCGCGGAGGGACTCAAAATTGCAGCGGCTTCATCAAGGGAGGCGTAGTATGAGTGAAGGTCAATGGTCACCATAATACGGTGGGTATAGAGAACAGCCTCACCTGCTTTGGACAGGAATCGGGTCCTTTTGGATTTTTTCAAAAGTTCATTCACAAATTCAGCCGTGTATGATTCGGGGTTCATCTGGCTGATAATGCCCCCTGTTGTAGTTCGCTCAATAGACTTGAAAATATAGGTAAAATCATAAGACGGCTCGGTAACAACTACATTTGTCAGACATGTCGACTGGTAGGTATTTGTGGCAATTGAATACCCGCGTCCCAGCACCGGTGTCGACGCGAGATCTCTTATTCGGTCGTCTTTAATTACTGTTGGCCGTGCATAAGATCCTCCCACCTGAAGCAGAAGAAGCCCCGCCGCCAGAAGAAGAGACCGTGCAAAAAATGAATAATTTTTATTTATTACTGCCATTTATTTTTCTTCATAATCTGATGATCTGCCGCACCAAAAGGTGCAGCAGATTATTAGTTTTATTTTTCTTCTGTCTGTGCATTAGAATCCTCGGGAACAAATCCATCATGAAAAAGTTTCGGCATGCAGTGATTTTCAATCAATTCATCCTCAGCACTGGCAAGCTTTTCCTGAAGGGTCATGCAGCCCGGTATATCCCTGAAACTGACTCTGAAAATTCCCTGTTTCATAATCTGGTTCATACAGGCTGCGGCACCGCCCCCCCAGTTTCCGCCACCGTACATAAATTCGCGGTGGTTCTTCAGCAAGGCTTTAATATTTTCCGAAGAAAGAGCCTTATCAAGTGCAGTCAGCTGGATTCCCGCCTTTTCGTACCTGTTATTACGTACGTAACGCTTTACATAATCCTTCCTGATTTTCTTTTCCTTTTTAAACTTGTTATCAATTTGCTGACGACAGAGACGTGCCTTATAATAAATATTAAGCATATTCCGATCAGCACGGTCTACCTCTGCGAGAAATTCTGCATTCTCGTTGAGAATTTTTTTCTTTTCATAAAGAAGAAGTTTTTTAACTTCCTTTTTGACTTCTTTTCCTTCGATGGTAACTGTCTTCACTTCTTCAGGCTTACTGTCCAGTTTTATCAGCGACTGAAAATCGGTATTCTCCACCCATGGTATCACCTCAATCCTGGTAACCTTTCCTGTCTTTGGATTCTGCATTGACAGGAAGGCATCCCTGATGGCAGCCTTAAATGTGGCAATATCATAAGAGATGAGAGAGGCATTTTTGTTTTTTCCCAGGCCAAAAGCTGACGCGGTAATGGTCAGTTTACGATCAGTAGTAGCCTTCTGCAATTTATCTTCATGTTCACCGTAATCTTCAGTCTGTGCTGCTTCCTCTTCCCAGGTTGTTGTTCTCTTACGGGTGGTTTCACGTTTTTTCCATAACCACCAGCCGCTGCTCTTTGTCTTGACTTCATCTACAACTTTCTTTCTGAAACTCTTAATTTCTGTTTCAAGCTGGTACACGAAGTCTTTATCTTCGGTTTCGCTTACACTTTCAAATTCAAAGACTGCGACATAAACTGCATTCCTTCCGATTGAACGAACATAGTATGATCCGCAGGAGCTGAAGAAACCGGGTATATCATTATTGGTCAAAAGCTGCCCCGCAGTATCACTGAGTCGGGACTTACTTTCGTCAACAGATGCATAATATGAATCAAGAACGATTGTAGCAATAATGCGCTTCTTCGTAACCTCTTTGGTCGTAGTTGTTGTTTCCGTTCCCTTTTTCTTCTGGGATTCAACTTCCTTTTTCACCAGATAGTTTCTAAATGATGTGGTTGCCAGCTTGGTGAGGGTATTCGTTTCACTGCTACTGTCCTTCATAAAACTATCCATTTCCTGAAAGGTATAGGTGAAGTCATATGAAGGTTCGGTCATAACCACGTCCTTCAGGCAGGTTGACTGATAGGTATTGGTGGCAATTGAATATCCCCTTCCCAGTACCGGTGTTGTTGCAAGATCCGTTACCCGGTTATCCCTGATTACAGTAGGCCCTGCAATCAAAACGGCAGAAAACATGGCCATAACAAAAATCATCAAACTCAAAATCGTAAGTTGTTTTTTCATTGAGTACTTCTCCTTATTTTTTTTTCAGATCATACTTTTCACATCTATATCGCAACCGCACCGGCCCCGCGCCGGTCTGAAACTTTTTTAATTCCCTGATTTTTGAAATACCGCAATCAGGGGCAACTGTCATTTTTAAAGCCAGTGCACACACCGTTTGAATAAAAACTCACAGGAAGCGGCACTGTGCCTTTTTCTGAAAGAATACCAATTAACAGTGAAACATAAATTCTACTATTCAGTTAATAATTACACGGTCAGGGCACTAATCCGCCAAAACCGGCATGCAATGGTCATTGACCATATCGTTTTCAACATTACCCATTTGTTTTTTCAGATCGACACAGGCCGGATGATTCCGGTAGCTGACCTTAAAAATACCATTTTTGAGAATGTCATTGATACAGGCGGTGGCACCTCCGGGCTTTTGATCCTTTGCCCCTTTTCCGGGAACCTGGCCGTACATAAACTTCTGTTCATTTTCTATGAGGCCTTCTATAAACTCATCAGTAAGACCTTTATCAAGGTCCTGGAGGAGCATACTGTCTCCTGTACGGTGATTTTCAATTCTCCTGGTGGCGAATTCCGCCTTCAGTTTGCCATTATCGCTCCAGTTCATGTCGATATTTTTTCTGCAGAGACGAGCCTTATAGTACATATTCATCATGTTGCGATCGGCACGTTCAATCTCCATGAGGAACTCCGCATTAAGGTTAAGAATATATTTCTTTTCGTATAGTAGAAGAGTTTTCGGCTTTACCCCTTCCTTTTCTTCTGCCGGGGCTTCAACTTCCTTTTCAAGCTCAACCAGTGCCTGAAACTCCGTATTCTCCACCCAGGGAACAACTTCTATACTGGAGACCTTTCCAGTCCGTGGATTCTGCATGGAGCGAAATGCATCTGCAAGTGAGTTTCTGAATGTTTCCAGATCATAGGCGATGAGGGTCGCGCGTTCGTTTTTACCAAGGCCAAATGCTGCAGTAGTAATTATAAGTCTCTTACTCTTGGCCTCTGAATTGAATTTCAGACTGCTCTTATATTCCTTTTCCTCGGAGGCGCTGGTATCTTCACTACGGCGGTAACTTCCCCACCCCTTTTTGCTCATGGTTGAAAAGGATTGTACCTGTGTCTTGAGTTTACTTTCAAAGGAAGTATCCCTTGTACGTTCTTTTGAGCGGTAGGTGAATTTTGAAATAAAACGGGCCTTCCTTCCAATTGAGCGCACATAATAGGGACCGCAGCTGCTGAAAAATCCCGGAAGGTCCTTGGCCTGAAGCAGCTTCACTGCGGAGTCGCTCATTTTGGACTGTGATTCGTCAACGGAGGCATAATAGGAATAAAGATCGATGGTGGCAAAAATATCATGATTATACCAGGTAACGCCGTCAATAACCGTAGATTCAGATGAGCGGTCAAGGGTGCTTTTCCTTGAATAGGAACTCTTCTTGCCAAAACCGAAAAAACTCCAGCTCTTTGATTTTTTATAGGAGGTGCTGGTCGATTCGTTATAACTGAATGTTTTCGATTTTTTCTCGGCACCGGAATCTTCAATTGATTCAAAATAATACTGCATGTCATATGAAGGCTCCGTCAGTGTTACTTTTTTCAGACAAGTTGATTGATAGGTATTGGTGCCCACGGAATAACCCCTGCCAAGAACCGGTGTTGTTGCCAGATCCGTTACCCGGTTGTCGCGGATAATTGTCGGACCTGAAATCCCATCGGTAATAGCCAGAAATGAAACAGTCAGAACCACAGCCAGGAAAAACAGTAGTTTTTTCATTTTTCACCTTCTCTCTATTTGCTCATTAATATTATTATTAGTTATTTTTCTTTAATTCAAGGATTTTTTCAAATCCCTAACGTCCGGTAAAAATCTTCTATTTATTTTTCAGAATTTCCCATTATTGAAAGAACCTGTTTTTCCGTTACTATATTATTATTGATCAAATATTCACTCCACGGTTCAAGGTAAATCTTTCTGGTAACGGCAGCCCCGTCATTTCTCATCAGCAGCAGAGTCTCCCGACGTTTTTTGAAAAATTCATCTACTGTTACAGGCTTCAGAAGAGGATTTTCTTTTTCCCCCTTCCACCAGAATAAAAACCTGGTCAGGCATGACGCCTTCTGCATTTTTTCCATTTCTTTGCCCATTGCCTTCATGGGAAGTGACGGTTTTTCGGAATAACCGTAGGGATGTATTTTTACGTCCTTGTCCTTTTTAGATTTCAAAGAAAAGTAATAAACCATTCCCCTGCCCGTCTTTGTCTGAACCGCGTAATGGGTGCCGTACTTTTCAAAAAATGCCCCTGGATTTTTTCGGGCGAGGTCTTCTGCTTTTTTTTTCAGGCGAAAGGAAGTAAGAAGCCTTGCAGAATACCCCTCAACCTCATATGATCCGCGATACAGAACTCGTTCCGGGTATTTTTTCCAGAAGAAAAAAATCCTGCGCCACAGGCTGACTTTGCGAACCCCTCCGGGAAAAAGATTTGTTCTTATGGACCGAACGGCCCCTCTTCCCTCGTTACTGTATTCAACTGTTTTCATATCAATGCATGAGGCCTTCACGGGCTTACCCGGCATCACCATTGACTGTCCCGGAATAATTTTCGGAGGAAGTTTTTTATATTGATCTTTATCAGTGAAATTAATTCCAGTGTAGCGGTAGTAGATAACAGGTGTTTTTGCCACAGGATTTGCGGAAAGAACAACAGGTGAAAAACTTTTTTTCACTCTCGCATAATGCCGGACATATGCATCTCGGGTATTACCGGAACACCTGCTGATCCTGTTAATCCTTCCGATACTGCGGATAAGGGACTGACATGCGGGGAGCAGAGAAAAATCAGTCTCTCTCCTTGTCCATGCCTGCCTTTCACATTTTTTCAGGTTGACCCATAATAAAATATTCCTCTCTCTCTCCAGTTCTTTTCTGCAAAGACCGACCCCGGACTTTTTTTCATTTTTAACCTGCAGAAGAATCCGGTAATCACTGAGGGATTCCCTTAACTGTAGAATGGAATTATATATATTTTCCGGTGAAGCCTCTCCGGGCCTGACTTTATTCTTTCGATAACCGAGTTCAGCCGTCTCCGGCAGGGAAAGCCAGGGGCGCAGCTTATAACGTTTCAGCGATCCGTGGGATGAACTAATGGCAGCCTGGACTGCTCCGGTTAGAAAACTTTCCAGGTTTCTTTTTTTATTATCACCGTAAAAAAAATCTTCCGGCACATATACCTCTCCCGCGTTGGACATAAAGGAATAATAAAGGGGATATTCATAGCTTAATCCCCTGAAGACGGAAAGCTGAAAGATGTCCCCCGGTATACCGGTAAGATATTTTTTCATCTTTGCTGAAATCTCCTTCTCTTTCTCCGCCGGCAGATAAAGGCAGAAGAAAAAATAAATTTTCGAATGAAAGGTTACCGATTCTATAAATTCAGTACCGCATTTATCATAAAACTCTGAAACACTCCCTTTTTTTAAAAGCTTCTTTATATCGGACCTGAAGAGAAGCTTCCTTTCGTCAAGGGTGGCCTCCCTGTCAGATATTGAAATCACCATAACAAGGGGCATCACCCTGTATTTAAAAATATTATACTGCTTCATTCTCTTGAGACTCTCTTCGATAAAAAATTTCAGCCTTGGATCATTTTCAGAATTAAAATCTTCCGCCCTCTGAAAACGAACCTGCATAGTCCCTCCGGAAAGCCCCGCCTTTACATTCTTAAGACAGTACTTCGGCCTGAAGCCCGACCTTACCTGTTTAAGTCCCGTACCAACAAGTTCTCCTTCATTAAAAAGAAGGGGATTATTCCCCGCCTGGTACCGGTCCTGTTTCCATTCAAAGGATTTACATGACCAGGAACAGATGACAACAAGGAATAACATATATATTTTACGCATATTGATGCCGGCTCCCGGCCTGTATCTCCACATTTTTTCGAAAAGGGAATCTCTTTTTAAGAAATATTAAAGTTTCCCTGGTAAAATTTTAAGAGAATTATAATTGTCATTTTTTTCATTTTAAAATTCCTGATTTTTCAAAATACCCATCAGGCAACATTCACTTTAGTTTTCTTTTCAAATTTTTTCTTTTTTTCCGGTTTCTTTTTCTTCGGTTTTTTCTTTATAACTTTCTTTTTTTTTACTTCCTTTTCAGGCACCTTTCTGGCTTTTACCGGTTTCTTTTTTATGACTTCGGATTTTTCCTCTTTTAATTCCGGTTTCTTAATTTCCTTTTTCTTTTCAACGGGTTTCAGATCCGGGAGATCAACCGGGGCTTTTTCTTTTTCAGTTTTTTTATCTGTCCCTGTCGTTTTTTCATTTTTCACCTCGGGTTTCTTCTCTTCAGGTCTCAGGTCGAAAAGATCAGCAGGGGTTTCCTTTTTTACCGGTTTTTCATCGGATGGTTTCTTCTCATCAGGGACTTTTTTCCCTTTATCCTCTCCCGGACGCATATCCTGCAGGTTTTCTATATCCTTTTTTATATCAATTTTTTCAGTATCAGTTTTTGCATCTTTATTAACCTCATCATCCCTGATGCCTCCATCTTCCTTTTTAGTCCCCTTAAAGACGAGACTTACCGGTTTTGGAAGGCAATACTGTTCGAGAAAACTTACATCCAGGTTAATGGGCTTCAAAGCCTCGACACAGCTGGGGACAGTTCGATAATCCGCCTTGTCGAGTCCAATTTTATAAAGCTGATCGATACAGTGAAGGGCTCCCGGTTTCTTGCCGTCACCGTAAAGATACTTTCTATTAACATCAAAAAAACGTTTCGGCGGTTTAAGGGCAAAGTACTTGATAAACTCAAGAAGTGAGATATAGGCTGATTTTTCATTTTCTGCAATGTGGTTATAAAATTTCGTCTCCAGGGGATCAAAAGATAAGACCTTCTGCTGTATAAGATCTGCTAAAGTAAACACAGTTGTTTTTTCTTCAACCTTCCCCATAAAACTTTTAAACAGTGCTTCATTAGATTTATCGATATAATTACGCATCAGCATATTCTGACACATCGTGGCAATATGAAACTGTTCCACCTGGTGATTGCTTACCCTGTTGATCTCCGTGATTACACCGGAGTTAGCCTCTAGGCGCAGCATCCGGATAAACTGCTGTCCACCGTCGTTCTTTTCGGTATTTTCATCCTTCTTTACCATGAAGGCAGTCAGCTCAGGATTCTCCACCCAGGGAACCACCTCCATCCTGGTTATAAGTCCCGAATCAGGGTCCTGCATCAACTTCACCGCGTCCTGGACGGTACGCCTGAACTGGTTGATATCCACAGGGATCAGGTTCACCATGTTCCCCTTCGAGAGACCGATACCCTGGACGAAAACCCGCAGACCTCGATATTCCGCGTCCTCCTTCAGGTTCTGCTGTTTTTTGGGAGTCCCTTCCCCGCCATGAAAATTAAACAGCCCCTTCTCCAGCTTGTTTTTGAAATCCTCATCAACGACAGTATCTCCCTTTAAGCGATACTGCAGCAGTGCATAGTAGGTGGCGAAGGTGCCTACGGAACGGACATAGTGATGGCCGCAGCTGTTGAAGAATGTCACATACTGTTTATTTTCAAGAAGATGACGCGCACTGTTACTCAGGGGTGATTTTGTTTCATCGAGTGCATAGTAATAACTCTGCACCTCAACCTTTACAATCAGATTCTGAAGATTGTAAACGGTTTTGCCCTCCTGTTCTTTGTTTTTATAATATTTCTGAATAAAGGCATTCATGCGGGAATTCTTAATCCGTTCACTCGCCGATGTAGTTATATTTTTAAGGTAGGAAGTTGAAACTATCTCTATGTCATATTTCAGGTCGAAGGAAGGCCGGGTTTTCTTCACCGCCTTAAGGCACATGGACTGGAGGCGGTTCGAACGGAGAGAGTATCCCCTGCCGATACTGGGAAAGCCATTCAGATGTTCCATTCGGCTGTCATTAATAACAATGGGTGCGCCGTTTAAAGATATCGCAGCGGTAAACAGAAAGAGAAACAAAAAAAGAGCCGTACAGCCTTTTCTGAAATCCTTAGCCCCTTTCCGCTCATCGGCATCCTTGTCAATGAGCCATGTAAAAAATTTCCATCTCTCCATAGCGGATTCGGCACGGGGAAGTCTTTTCATGCGCACAGGCAACTATCCCCCGGTCCTGCCTATTTTCCTGCCGGTCCGGTAGTTTTCTGCGGCTCACCCGGAGCCAGCATCGGCATACAGTGGTCGTCTATTTTTTCACTTATCGCAGCTGCAAATTCCCCGCGAATTTTTTTACAGACCTCGATACTCCTCCAGCTGGTCTTAAACATACCGCTTTCAAGGAGCTGCTGAATACAGGCCTGTGCCCCTTTTTTGTAGAGGAAGTCCTCTTCATTTTTCAGCAGTTGTTCGATATCTTCCGGCTGCAGGGCCTGGTCAAGTTCCTTCACGGTCATGTCCGCTTCACCGGTACGCAGGTTCAGCAGTTTGGCATTTTCCATGCCGGGAAGAAATTTACCCCCCTTCTTGTAATTGCCATCCACCATGTTTCTGCAAATTTTTGCTTTATAATAGATATTCATCATGTTGCGGTCTGCACGTTCTATTTCCGCGAGGAATTCACTGTTCAGGTTCAGGATATGCTTCTTCTTGTAGAGAAGCATTTTTTTTCCGGTTTCCTTATCGATTACTTCCTCTTCAAGCTTTATCAGATCCTGGAACTCAGTATTCTCAATCCACGGTACAACTTCCATGGTTCTTACCTTTCCCGTCATTGGATTCTGCATTGAGATAAAGGCATCCTTGATGGCCGCCTTAAAGGTCTCCAGGTCGTAGCTGATAAGGGTTGCCCCTTCATTTTTGCCGAGCCCCCAGGCCATTGTAGTAATTGTGAGCTCCCTGGAACTTGCAGTCATGGCCAGCTTGGCACTGGTCTGTACATTTACTGTCTGGCTTACCGGTCCAACCGGTGAAAAACCCTTCACGGTTGAATTCAATGCAGCCTCAAATGCCACATCCTTTTCCATGGTTTTCGTTTTATAGGTAAAGATAGCGAGAAATTTTGCATTCCTTCCAAGGGAACGAATATAGTATGATCCGCAGCTGTTGAAAAAACCAGGTATATCTTTATTCCTTAAAAGATTCGCGGCGCTGTCGCTTATTTTCGATTTGGTTTCGTCCACCGATGCATAGTAGGTATCCATATTGATCTCAACACGAATGTGGTGAGAATGCATCTGCAGTTTATCCCGGGTGTCCGCCGTGGCAGAAGCCTTTATCTGTGAAAGGAGGGAATATGTATATTCATAATCGCCATGGGTATGTGTTGTGGCTTCAGTCATAAAATCTTTTTCAAGTGACTGAAACTTATACTGAAAATCGTATGACGGCTCTGTGATCTGTACATCCTTCATACAAAGAGACTGATAGGTGTTAGTCCCCATGGTATACCCCCTGCCGAGTGCAGGAGTATTGGCAATATCGGTAATCCTGTTGTCCCGGATAACCGTAGGCCCCGCCCACAGCTGCACGAACAGACCAAAAGAGAATACAATTACCAGTAGAATGATTAGTTTTTTCATAACGCCCCCCGTATTCCAGATCAAGCAGTCTTACTTATTGATTAAATGAATGCAATGGAGAAGTGTATATTCATTTTAGAACCGAATAATATTCCCAAAATGGGAGCTAATTCTACTTAATAAAAATGATAGGTGCAAGAAAAAAAAGTTTACGGGGAAATATATCGCGCAAGAGAAAATTGCACTAAATGCAGGGGGCGTCAAACAGCTGATTGCAGAATATGATCCTTTACTGAATCCGGGAAGATATCCCATTTTTTAGAGATATTCAAATCATGCTTCAATTACCTGCAAATAACCGGGTGAAACACAACATACTTAAATAGTCATTAAATATTTAATATCTATAATAATTTCTCTGATTACTGTTTTTTATTTATGAATCTTTTTTAATTCTGCTTCTATTGCATCCATTTCAGCACCGGAAACAAATGTGCCGTTATCAAAATAAAATGCCGGGACCCCATCGACTCCAAGGCTGTCCGACAGTCCCTCTGCTGTTTTAACCAGTTTACTCCCCCTTTCACACTGATACTTTTTTAAGGGTGCAGCTGTTTTCCACTTCAGGTTATTGTATTCCGAAAAATTAAACTTCCTGCAAACCGCCTCTACTGATTTCATAGTGCCCTTTTCTCCGTGGACAGAATAGAGAAGCACTTTCAGGGTAACTCCGTATTTTTCAGAGAGTTTAATTATTCCCTTTCCCGCATCGTGACAGTAGGGGCAGAGGGGATCAATAAAGACATAGATTACACCCCCCTTTTTCTTTTTTGGCACATAGGTCATTGCTGCGGCCTCATCGAGACGCGAGACATGTTCCATAAAAATTCTTTTCTTAACTGCGGCAACGCTCTCCGTGGTGACTTTTTTCCGAAAGGAATAAAGGTCTCCCGCAATAATATAATTATCCCCGGCATAAAGGGGGATGAGACGGCTCTTAACCCTGATAATAACTTCGCACAGGCCGGCATGGGACTTCTTCGATTCAATGGAAAATGACTGGAGGGGGAGGTGCATTCGGATCGCAGTTTCATTTACGGCATTACAGGGATCTGTTTTTTTTTCGTCGGCTGCTAGAATTGCCGTCACCATAAAGGCAAGGACGAGGAGAATAATTTTTTTCATAGTTGCATTCCTTAAAGATTATAAAGGCACAATTTTTTTCCGATAGTTGTATAAAGACTTATTCAACCGGATATGGCAACAAATTTGTTGACAATTAGAAAAAAATAATTAATTTTATTCCCCATAACGATGGAGGATCAGATGAAAAAGTTTTTAGCTCTTCTATTGTTTCTGGCACTGTTTACGGCAGCTGCGGGAGCAGGAGAAAAAATCAGATGCAGAATATTCCAGGGGAAAACCGGGGACTGGAAAATAGCAGTTGTTTTCAACGCGAAGGGCAAGATGGAAATCCATACTGAAAAAAAATTCGGTCAGGGTTCTTATTCTTCCCTGGGGCATTACAGGTCAAATGGAAAGGAAGTCGGATATTTTTACCACAGCAAATATCGCTCATTCAAGTTGAATGACCAAAGCATTACAGGAACCCCCTTCAGTTTCGACATCGGCAAAGATTATAGTAAAAAAATAATTCTCCGGGAGACACTATCCTACAGAAAGAAGTGCTCAAAAAAACAAAGGTAACTATTTTTCTTTAATCCACACAATTTTTCCACTGTATTGTGCCGCAGTAAATTCTTTTCTGCGGCGCCATCGGATGTAGATTATCGCTCCTGAAAGATCAACATCCCTCAGACTGATCCCTTCCAGGAGGGCACCATTTTTTTGTATCAGCTGGAGATCAACTTCCTTCCACCGCACCCCCTTTGAGACCAGTCCCTCCAGCTGGTTACGGTTGAGGACCGAAACTGTGAAATTTGCTCCGATGAAATTACAGTCCGCAACGAAGACATTTGAAAACCTGGCACCCAAAAATTTACCACTGGAAAAATCCGATGTCGCCATTCGGGCGCCTGTGAAATTGGCCCCCATGGCCCATATATATTTCAGAGAGGCATCCCTGATAATGGTTCCGGAAAAGTCAGCACCAGCTGCGTATGCATGAAGGAAATCCGAATTAATGATAGTTGCGTTTCGCAGGTCAGTTCCAGTTAATGTTGTCCATGGGAGGGTACAGTTTATCAGTTGAAGTTTCCCCCCTTCTAAAAATGAGAGATCACTTCTCTTAAATCCACTGCGAATAATCCTGCTGTTCCCCATACTGCAGTGAGATAAATCAGAAAAGGAAAGGTCGCAATTATCAATAGTTACATTTTCAAACCCGACCCTGGAAAGTATTGAATTTTTAAAACTGCAATTTCCGATTATACTCTCTGAAAGATCCCCTTTTTTAAATACCGAATTGGAAAAGTCACTATCATAGAGAAGGGCCCCCTTCAAATTTGTTTGTTGAAAGGAGGAATTTATGAAAATGGCAGTTTTTATCTCAGCCTTTTCCATTACAGCCCCATCAAATTCAGCGAAATCGCCACTGACCCCGGAAAGAATAACCCCCTTCATCCTTGCATAGAGAAAACGGGTTCCTGTCAGGTCGCTACCGGTAAAATCAGCACCGTCAAGTATGCATCCGGTAAAATCCCGGTCCCGGAGGTTCATTTTCTGAAGCAGGGCTCCCGAAAAATCCAGTCCCTGAAGATTTTTTTCACCGCTCTTCAGACG
Organism: uncultured Spirochaetota bacterium; assembly: GCA_942491575.1. Lineage (GTDB taxonomy): Bacteria > Spirochaetota > UBA4802 > UBA4802 > UBA5550 > CAZHNW01. Next base: position 1,009,289 of record CALOBT010000031.1, on the reverse strand, counting down.
GACAATGTGTTCTTTATTAAAGGCAGGCAATTTTTCGATGAAAAAAAATACAATTAGTCCTGCCGTTACTATTCGAAATATTACAGGTGCGTGGATATATTTATTATTTTTACGAACCGCCATTCTTAAAAAATAAATAATGTTTCAGGTGCTGTCAAGCCCCCTTTTTAACTTCCCCGTAAAACAGCAATATTCAAATCAATGGTTTCCTGAAAAAACCCGCCTCCACTTCTTTATAATTTACCCGGAAAAAATGCAGGGCATTTTACCAATGCCTTTGCTCTAGAGAAAAATGGGGAAAAAGTCTAAAAAATATTTTTACGCTGTCACACTATACAATAAAATATGTATAAGTATAAGAGAGCACAATTAAAGTCTCCAAAAAAATATATAATTATTTTTAAATTGAGGCACCATGAATCCCTTTGCTGAAAATTATGATAATGATACAGATGAAAATGTTCTGATAGAGAAAATTCTCAGAGGAGACAAATCCTCCCTTGAAGAACTCATCCTGCGACACCAGGCATGGATCTATAACATTGCGGTACGAATGACCATGGACCCTGTAGAGGCTGAAGATGTCACACAGGAAATCCTTATAATAATCATGACAAAACTCTCATCATATGATTCATCGAAGTCGGCGTTTCGCACGTGGCTTTACCGAATAGTAGCGAACCATGTTTTAAACCTGCAAAAAAGTCAGCGGGTCAAAACAATTACCGAAATGACCGGAAACAATGGATTTAAAGACGTGCTTAATGACATTAAGGATACAGGACTTCTATCCTCCCCGGAACGATACAGCATGCTTGCTGAGGCCAGAACATACTGTCTCAGCGGAATGCTCATCTGTCTTGACCCCAGGCAGCGCCTGGTTTTTATACTGGGAGCTCTTTTTAATGTTTCAGATACAATGGGGAGCGAGATACTCTCCATATCACGTGAAAACTTCAGAAAAATTTTATCCAGGTCGCGGGAGAAGATCTATAATTTCTTCAACCAGAACTGCAGTCTGCTTAATGAGGAAAATCCCTGCAGCTGTTCACGACACGCCGATCACCTGAAGGAACTGGGCTTCATTAAAAACAACGGTTTTTCCAATGAAAATGAGGCTCCAACATATAAAACAATCAGTGACCTGATAGGAGAAAAGCTGGATGACATGGAAAACTATTACTACCGCGATTTCCTGAAACTATACAGGGAACAGCCCATGATTACTCCTCCGGATTTAACATCCTGGTTGAAGAAAACTTTGAACACTGATCGATTCAAGGATGTATTTCATCTTCATTGATTTAATATCAATCAAATATTACAGGAATTTTTTTCAATATTGGCTGGAGGCCACAAAAAAAACCTTATAATCACCAGAATAAAAATTCATGTCTTCTGCGGATGCTGAACACATGGGGTATCTATATATTTTTTAAATAAACATCCCTTTAAGGAAAAACAGGAGGACTAAATGGAAACACAAATTGCCTATTGCGGCATGAGCTGCGACAATTGCCCCGTCTATACGGCAACCCAGGCAGATGACGATGATGCACGGAAGAAAGCCGCTGAGATCTTTTCAAAACTATTTAAGACTGAAATCCCCGTTTCAGCTATTAATTGTGACGGCTGCCTGAATACATCGGGAAGACTCTTCGGTCACTGCACTACCTGCGAGGTGCGAAACTGTGCACAGGAAAGAAAACTTGAAAACTGTGCACACTGCTCAGACTACTCCTGCCAAAAGCTGGATAAGCAGCTGGCAGAGATTCCCCTCCCTCAGCCAAGGGAACGTCTTGAGGAAATCAAGAAAAGTCTTTAGAACATATTCGTCCTCTCCATGCAGCCCAGGCAGTAATGGAGAGGACGAAAGCAGTTAGATTGTAATCAATAAAGACCCTCTATCTTCTCTTCGTATTTCTCCAGCACTGACCTTCTTTTCAATTTCATTGTCTGGGTGAGCATACCATTTTCCAGTGTAAAATCCTCGGATATGAATAAATATTTCCTGGGTATCTCGTAGCCCCCGTATTTATTCTCAAGAGAAGATTTTATTTTATCGATCATCATTTTTTGTATTTCTTCATTTGAAACAATATCCTCAGGATCAGAGGAGATATTCAGTTCGCCGGCAATTTTTTCCAGTACGATAAAATCTGGTATCACCAGGCAGACATTATAAGCCCGTCCCTCACCGTAGATCATGGCATTTGCCACCTCGGGAACAAGCCTTATATCCTCTTCAAGGGATGATGGGAATACATACTTCCCATTCTCCAGTTTGTATTGCTCCTTTATCCTTCCCGTAATATAAAGAAAACCGTCTTCATCGATCCGTCCCCTGTCACCGGTTCTGAATCCCCCGTCTTCCGTCATTACACTTTTAGTTGCTTCAGGTTTATTGTTGTAGCCCTTCATAACATTGGGGCCATAGACAACGATCTCGCCATCACCAATTGCGGGATCACCGTACTGAGTATCGATAAAAATCCTGACGTCCTCCATGGCCCTTCCCACGCTGCCTATTCGATGTGCCGCAGGACAACTCATGGTTACCCCCGGTGATGTCTCGCTGAGGCCATAGCAGTCATATACGGGTATGCCGATATCATGAAAGAAGTGGGCTATCTCAACATTCATGGTGGCACTTGCAGTCATAGCCCCCTCAACCCTTCCCCCGAATCTCTCCCTGATTTTGCTGAACACAATTTTATCGGCAATATTAAATTTGAGGTTAGTGAGAAAACTGCTTTTCCCATTTTCCTTGAGTTCGCGTTTTCTTTTTGCGCTGTTTACCCCCATGGTAAAAAGCATTTTTGCCAGGCCCCCCTCTTCATTCATTTTAGCCCAGAGTCCGTCATATATTTTATTAAAAACCCTCGGAACCGCAACGATAAATGTCGGCTTGAAGAGGGCAAGGTCATCTCCAAGGGTCTGTACCGATTCCATAAAACCTATAGATCCGCCGAACTGCAAAAAGTTGTAGAGTTCCGCGGTTTGTCCGAAGGAATGGGCCCATGGCAGTATTGAAACACTTCTTGCATCTTCACGACAGAAGGTGGGGAAGATGATACGCCCTCCCCTGGCATTGCTCGTCAAATTACCGTGGGTCAGCTCAACCCCCTTCGGTTCCCCCGTGGTACCCGAGGTGTAGACAAGTGCAGCAACATCATATGGATCGGGGTGGATCGATTCTACAGGCTTAGCCGCCCCTCTCTTTTCCAGTTCGTCAAGACTGTTTTCCCCATCCCCATCGATGACGTATATTCCCTCCAGAGTCGCTATCTCTCCAGGGAAATCCTTAACCATGTCGAATATCTCATTATTGGCGACAAGCAAAATCTTGAGACCGCTGTCGGAGATTATGTACTTCCAGGTAGAAAGGAGTTCCGCTTCATACATTGGAATGAATCTAGCCCCCAGTCCGTAGGTCGCAAAGGCGGCAACTGCCCATTCAGGCCGGTTATTTGCGATTACACCAACGGCATCACCCTTTTTCACTCCAAGATCGGCAAGTCCCGACCTGAGATTATCAGTCCGTGTCCCGGTTTCCCTGTATGAAATCCAGTCAATGCCTCCCCTGCTGTTTTTTTTGCCAAAGAGATTATTCTCCGGCCACTTCTTCACTGCATTCTCAAAAAGCTCTGCAAGATTGTCAGGCTTATGATACTTATACATAATAAGAACCCCTGATTATATTATTTTTTATGTTTAATAAATTGTAATGCTTATACTTTACATATTTTTACCTGTACGATTGAAATGACAATAAATATTTAAAATTTTTTAGTTAAAGCTGACAGATCTAAATGCAATTCAGTCATCGAGTAAGTTAAATGAAACAGCATGATTTTTATTTTTTAAAAAGGAAGTTTAAGGCTCGCAGGAGCTACCTTCCTTTTAACTGAGCCGTTCCGAATCAGGCATTTCTAAATTGTGTTGAATATATCAAACATTAATTATATAATTTTTACAACCTGCAAAAAAGGAAACGCAAAGGTATGTTTTATCTGAATTTTCTCTCCATGGGAGCCCTGGTGACCACCTGTTTTCTCGCCACAGTTGGATTTTTTGTTCTAACCATCAGGAAAAAATCCAGGGCGACGATGCATTGGGGTATCTTTTTCCTCTATGAGGTTGTCCACAACTCTGCCTTCCTCGCTGCCTTCGGCTATTATGATCCCATCGTCGCCTATCACCGCTGGTTTTCCATTTGTGGTGCACTTCTTGGCCTTACACATGTTACCCAGTTTTTCTTCCACTTTCCTGACGACAAACCCCACGCTATGGCACCCCTCATAATGAAGATTCAGTATGTAATTACAGGTATCATCACCAGTGCCTTTGTTATCAAGTCTTTGCTTGTTGGAAAAATATTCCTTCTGGACGGGGAATTCTGGAATGTGGATGAATCGATTTTCAGCATTATCGTGGCCATTGTTATTCTTGCTTTTACCTTTCTATTCATTTGTGTGGGCATATGGCGGTATCTCAATGTCGATCAATCAAAAAGATGGCAGGTTGCGGCACTTTTATCCTCTACTTTTTTTGCTGCAATAATACCGGCGATATTTAATGTCCTGGCAAAATCCGGTATTATTTCACATATAATATTTTACACTATCTGGTTTTCTATCACCATTGCAGGCTGGTTTATGATAACCATACTGTACCTGAACCTCTCGAAAGACAGAACCAGTATCATGCACAAAATTTCCGGAGTGAGCCTCGCCAGTGCCGTACTTTTCATTCTCTCTGTAAGTTATATCGCTTCATACAATAATGAAAACTCTTACCGGAAAATACACCGAGAAATTTCTCTCAGGGCCCTCGCCGGGAAAAAATATAATTTAAAAGAAATTGCATACATTAAGATTTACCCCTTCCTGGGGGATCCACTCTATTTACACAGGAGCCATGACGGGATTGACGTATCTGATCTCCCCTCAGAGGGGTGGGCTCTGAAGGAAGACAAAATCGGGAAGGCACACTACAAAACACTTACGCGTTTTCACAAAGAATCAATGGCATATATTGAAACTGGTTTTAATTATCTGCAATACCGGCAATTTCGCCATACACCGCAGGTACATATTCTAGTAATATTCTGCATCATATATATTCTCGTTCTAGTCGGTTACCGATTTTTATTTGCCGGTGCCCTTGTTGAACCTCTCAATGCCCTGATTAAAGGACTCAAACAGGCAGAATCCGGTGATCTTCTTGTCTATGTCCCGCCAAAAATCGAAGATGAAGTGGGATACCTTACACATTCCTTTAATGCCATGATGGGAGAAATCCGGGACCATACACAGAACCTGGAACTCATGGTTAACAGCAGAACCCAAAGACTTTCCGAAACCATCAGGGAACTGCATACAGCGCAACTGATAGCAGATCGGGACATGGAGATGGCAGTTGCGGTACAACGGAGTTACCTTCCCCAGGAGGCTCCAGTGAGTGATGAATGGGACATTGCCTACCATTTCCAGCCAATGAGCGGAGTCTCCGGAGACTTCTACGATTTCTATATAATGAATAACAAGCTTCGAGGCCTGGGTCTCTTTGATGTTTCGGGACACGGTATCGCTTCCGGACTTGTCGGCATGCTTGCACGATCCATCATTTTCAGAAATTTTCTTATGGGAACCAGAACAGATGCGAAGTTACACCGGGCAATGGAAAATGCCAACACGGAGCTGATCCGTGAGATAGGCACAATGGATAATTACCTTACCGGAATAATGCTCCGACTGAAGGGAGACCGGATTGAATATGTGAACGCTGGACATCCCGATATAATCTACAGGGGCAGCAAAACAGGTAAATCCTTTGAAATCCTTAATAAAAACAAAGAATCCATCAGTGGTCACTTCCTCGGCATAGAAATTATGGAAAGGCCCTACTCTCAGCTGACTCTGAAACTCTCACAGGGTGACAGTTTGCTTCTCTTTACCGACTGCCTCATAGAAGCAAGAAATAAAGAAGAGGGACAGTTCGGTGTAGAGACCCTGCTGAAAACCCTTTCATCAGCTCCACAGGGAAATGCCCGGGAGATGCTCGACTCTATCCTTACTGCTTTTTATGACTATACCAAAACACAAAAACTGGACGATGATCTCTCTATAATCGTTTTACAGAAGAAATAAAACAGAACCATCGGAAAATCAATTCCCCAGCATAATCGAACAACACGATTTAATTGATAAAAATAATTTCCCCCAATATCTCCGAATATCCGGCTAAAAGTATAATCATGCACAAAATGCCACTTGACATTTCGATTACAATGGCACCCTTTAATAAGGGAATATTTTTATCAGCCAGCAAATTCATGAACAATAAATCCCGATACATACGAAGAACAAAATATCCGGTCCTCTCCACAGTTTTTTTCCTGTTTTCTATTTTGCTGATTCAAAGTGCCCTGCCCCTTATTAAAAATAATACTAATCCCCTCTATGCGGCAAATCTAAGGGGAGAACGCGGTCCCGAAGGCCCAAGAGGCCCCCGAGGATATAAAGGCGACAGGGGGGAACCGGGGAAAGAAGGGAAACTGGGCCCCCGAGGAAAAAAAGGAGCCAAAGGCGACCCCGGCATTGACGGACAGAAGGGACCAAAGGGTGATAAGGGCGACAAGGGCGAACCCGGTACAGACGGACAGAAGGGACCAAAGGGTGATAAGGGCGACAAGGGTGAACCCGGTACAGACGGACAGAAGGGACCAAAGGGTGACAAAGGCGACAAAGGTGAACCCGGTACAGACGGACAGAAGGGACCAAAGGGTGATAAGGGCGACAAGGGTGAACCCGGTACAGACGGACAGAAGGGACCAAAGGGTGACAAAGGCGACAAAGGTGAACCCGGTACAGACGGACAGAAGGGTGATAGGGGTGACAAAGGCGAACCCGGCCTGGCCGGTCCGATGGGACCAAAGGGTGACAAAGGTGACAAAGGTGAAAAAGGTGATCCCGCCCTTTCCCCGGAAACTACTGATTCCATAAAAAAAATCATGAATGACCTTAATACACTCTCCAGGGAACTAACACGATACCAGCAAAAAAACCGTTTGTTAACGGATGCCCTTCAAAAATCAAACGAGGAAATAAAACTGCTTGAGGAGCGGATAAAAAACCTGGCAAAAAGAGACCAGGACCTCAAGAGAGATATTGTCGTTAACCGAAATTCCAGTCGCATGAGCAGTCAAAAACTGGAAGTTAATGCGGGACTCCATTTCACAATGGAACAGGGCATCAAGGGAAATGAAATAACCAGCCGCTACAACAAAAAAAGCATAGCCGGCCTCCTTAAACAGGCAAAACTTTCAGGTAAATCATTTACCACCGGTGAAGTCACCGTATTCGGAAGAACCAGCACAGGGGCCCTGGCAGTAGGGTATCGAACAGTAAAAAAAGAAAAAATCCAGTCCCTGGGCGTTTCAGGTATCGGTCTGATCGTAATGAAGGGCAAATCAGAAATACACGGTTTCGCCGGAGGATCCGCAGGGCAGGTAATCTTTATTATCAATGGAAGCTCCGGCAACATTCACTTCAAAAGCAACTCCATCAGGGCAAAACAAAAAATTCAGACTGCCGGTAAGGAATTCATCCTCGCTGAAAAAAACAGCATACTCTTTATTTTCGACGGAAAATTCTGGTACCCGGTTATTTCAGGACAAAAATAAATACTTCCCCCTGAATACTATTTTTCTTTACCGATCTATATCTCAATACCACAAAAAAAATATACACCACGCACTAATTCGTTATGATTTTGTGAAAAAGTATTACCATAAAACAGACGGTATATGCAAATCCAATACAAGAAAATTCTTTTTTAATAGTATATTTTTCTTGATTTAAGATTATTTTCATTATACGTTTAGCTTAAATACAGCAGCTTTAATCGACATATTTCTCTGTAACTCAAGCATATATACCATAAAACCCGGCAATGTAGAGAGGCGTGTGATGAAAAAATTATTGAAATTTGCTGTGGCCCTTTTTGTTTTTCTAGGAATAACCATTACACTCCTGGCGGGGCCTACCATAATTCGTGATAAAAGAATTAAGGATACCGCCCTGACCCCCTGGCTCGGACGTGGATACAGCATGATAACAAACACATTCCAGTCAAAATGCCTGGGAACCATCCGCATAACGCAGCCATCATATGACTTTACCTATAAATTCAAATCCATTGAAACCTCAAGTGCAACAACGGCAGGGTCCTCAATGAAAGCGGGACTCGGCGGCTCCGGCGCCGTTACCGCAGCTAGTGTTACCGCTGATGTTGATGTAAATTTGCAGACCTCAATGACAACCTCCACAGGGGAAAGCATTCACTATCACCATATACTTGTAGAAATTAACATGGACACCTATTATGCCTCCGTAGACGAGGCAAGAACCCCCATGGCAGAAAGCGCCGCAAAACTCTTGACGTCTAACGATATACCCGGTTTTTTCAGCAGCTGTGGCACCTATTATGTACGTTCACTGGGAAGAAACGCAAAATTTATTTCAATATTTACATATTCCGACAAAAGCACTCAAAGAGATATGGCATTTGAAGCCTCCCTTGAGGCAAAGATTAAGGGGGTTGCACCAGTAGGCGGCGCCGTTGGCGGCGGCGGTGGAGGGAGTATAACCTCCGGTGTTGCATCAAGCTTGAGCCAGACCATGTCTGAAAAAAAGTTGATGATTACAACTAATGCCATCGGACTTGGGAAGAACGAATCCGCCAGCCTTGTCTCCTATGACATTGAAAGTTTTAAAAAGTCAATAAAAGAGGCCTTTATCTCCATGCAGGATCCTAATACCGGGAAGGTCACCACCATGGAGATTGTTCCCTGGGTTGAAAATATTGAATTCCAGAAGCTTGTTAAACTGGAAGAAACCTATAATGATCCCGATACAGGAAAACCCATGCTCAATTACAAAAAAAAACATATATTAAATGGAAACGGTGAATACCTCGCCCTCATCGAACGGGCCGACAGAAACATGATGAACACATTCTATAAGGCAAAAATATGCAAACAGACCATAGATGCCAGCTGGGCAGCAGAGGGGAAACTCCTCCCCGCATATGCCGAAGTAAAAATCAGGAACAATAAAACTCCAACTAAAACCATGCTCCTCAAAGACCTCTATGAAAAACACCTGAAGGAAGAAACAATCTCAGGTCTTCTCGACATTGAAGACAAATTCATGAAGGAAAAGGGTCAAAAGTGTATCGATAAATTGCTGGACTCCGGCATGTTCAAAAAAAGCTGGCGCAAAATTCCTGAATGCTGGAACATCAGGGGAGAGATGTCAGGGGTTATCAGCGAAACTATTGATGACTACTGCATGCCTGCCTTCGCCAAATAACCGGGTACCCGGGGGTAAGGAAGTTTAAGCTATGATACCCAGAAATAACCGATCCCGGCTTCAGCATACAAAAATTATAGCGGCTATTTTACTTATAATTGGATTTTCTGAAATTCAGTCAAATGCCTGGTGGAGCAAGAAAGACAGCAACAGTGACGGATGGGAATATCAATGGGAAAGAAGATCCAAGTTACTTCCCCTGAAAAAAGTTTCAAAACAAAAGGTAGTGATAAAGTATGACATATTCGACGAAGACGCCCTGAAAAGTCAACTGGTGGACAAATCATTTCAAAGGGGCCTGCAGGGATTAAAGAAAGGTGAAACCAAACAAAAGGGTAAAACTAAAATACCCGGCTCTAAAGTAGTAGACCGAACCGTGGATGAAAAACTGGCGAAAGATAAGGACCGGGTACTTGGCTTCAAGGACAAGGTAAAATCATTCTTCAGAAGATTAAAGATGCCCACCGGAACAGGCCAAATCAAAATATGGCATTTTAATGATGAGGTGCTGAAAAAATACCTGCAGAATCGTCTTACCAGGAAATGCATTTCAGAGAAATGCAAAAAATGCGCCCGCGAACAATACAGCTACAGTTTTGATCCCGCAAAAGATTTAAAGCCTGTAAAGGGCTCCGCCTCAACACTTTCCATAGAACAGCATAGCGAGGATAAAAAAGTCTGTGGAGATAAACCGGAAGAACCGGGAAAAGGCGACGACCCCCTTTATTATGCATTTCTAAGAAGCAGAAAAAAAACCGTTTACGCAGTCCAGTTTTACGGAGATAGAATCTATCACGACCAGTTCGGCAAATTCAGAAATAAATACCTGGCTTCAATGAATTTTGCATTCAAAGAATATCGAACAGAATTTTATAATAAGATTATAAAGTTCGTTGAGGACTACAAGGCCCCCACTGTGCAAATGTCACAGGAGGTGCTGGACAGGATGCGCCTGGCAAAGAAGGGTGCAGATAAGATCAAGTCGAGAATGAAACTTTTGAAACAGGATATCAATGAAAAAATTTCAAATTACGAAAACTGCCTCAGCAGCAATGTATTAAATAAACCGGGTGTTTCCTCTGTCAAAGAGGTAGAGCCTGATATTGACAAATGCCTGAAAGACTACAGTGCTGAAATCAACAGCGCCTTCAAGGGTTTTGACAGGGAAAGTTCAGATACACTTAAAAACTATATATTGCTCAAACTGAAGTACGGACAATCACAAAAAGCTGTAGAGGCAAGTCTAAGCGAGAAGGAAAAACAGAAAAAATCAGCCATGGACAGAAGAATGCGTTATAAAATGCATGCTGATTCCCGGAAAGAAGGCACAAGGCTGAAGAAACAACTCCTGGGGGATATGGCTAAACAGACATTCAGCTGGACAATGTTCGGCGTAAAGGCCGGTTTATCCCAGGGGACAGATCTGGGATCGATCGTAAAGGAAATCACAGGCACACTGAGAATTGCCCACGGCATATTTAAAAATTTCAGGGCAAATAAAAGCAAAGTCGAGCAGGCACTGCTGGATGTAAAGGTTGCGGTAGCAGCGATGAAGGGGGCTATCCACAATCCTGCAAGGCTTGAAATTGAAATTGATAAGGCCAAACAGGCGCGGAGGGTCTGGCTCCGTTGGAGATTAAAATACAAGGATCAGATGAATAATGTTTTTGGAAGAATGGAAGACAATTTCCAGAAATGGGCCAACACGAAGGCTTCAAAACTTGCAGGCAGGCTGAAATTTCAAAACGCTGAAAAGTACTTTAAGACTTCCATGCAGAACTACAGAGAGTTTAAAAAGAATATAGACAAACTGGACCAGGAATTCATTCAAATTGATCTGAAGATAAAATATTACAAACAATTACTGGGTAAACTTAATAACGAGAATGATGAAATCGAATACAAAACCTATAAAGAAAGAATCGGAGAATATTTTAAAAAAAAGACAACAGATACCGCAAAAGGGACCTGGGAGGCAATTCTCTCCGGCAGTTTTCTTGAGAACAGCGGCTACCTCGAAAAGGTGGATAGTTTTTTTGAGGGACTGGACAATGTAGACACCTCCATGGGGGCTTTCTACAAAGCAGTTCTGCCCGAAGAGTATGAAAAATCTGTGTCCAAAAAGGTCCTCGACTGGATGAATGACGGTGGCATTAAATGGGGGGGAGAAGAAAAGTAGTCACGAATGTAATACCGGATGAGGGGGGGCCTATTCATCTTCCTCAATATGACGGTATCCCTTCGTGTAATTAATAATAAACCGTTTTGTCAGCAATTTTATCAGGTGAAAACCGAATTGCGGGTTCTGATAATACAGCTGCTGCATTTTATCCTCGTTAATGAAATACACCTCAAGATCGGTTTCGGCAACCGCAGAATCGGTCCGCTCTTTGAAGGGAGAGAACACCCCCATTTCCCCGATAATCTCTCCGTCAGATACGGTAAGATCAAGACCGGTGATGCGAACCGTTCCACTGGAGATATAGTACATAAGATCCGCCTTTTCTCCACGGCTGAAAATAGTATCACCCTTTTTATAGCGTTTCAATGTCATATAGGGGACCAGGGCTTCCATGGATACATTTTCCTGGGATGCCCTGTTCACATCCTTGATTAATTTCTGCATCTGCTTCAAACGTATAATATTCAGTGGAAAAAGAAAGAGGTGCAGCACCAGAACCGGCACCAGCCCGCATGCATAGCCGTAGATAATAAATGCAATGTTGCTGGCAATGGCAAAAATACGAAGAGGGATAATGGTTTTCATGTAAAAACTTGAGGCCACGAGCAGTGAGGCCATGTAGCCGATTATTTCTGCCCAGGATGAATTACATCCAAAACCGCTCCCGATCCAATCAATCAATGTCATAAAATATCTCCTCTGAGTTACGCAGTCCTTTAATATGACATTAAATCAGTAAATGTCAATTATAAATGAAAATATTTAATAGATGATCAGGGGGAAGTCTAAGGCAAATACTCCACTAGCACCGGCGGGATTAAATCAATTGTTCTTTTCCAGTCTGCCACGAAGGCCTTCAGCCTGTTGTCTGGAAATTGCTGTCATTCAAAACAAAAAGGCCGATATACTCCGCGGGAGCATCGGCCTTACACAGGATGAAGAAATCTGACGGCGGCGTTGCACCGCTTAAGATTTATAAATTTCGGTACTGTAAGTCTTCACCCAGTTTTTCTTCAGTACTTCCTTGGCTTTAGCAATATTGTCAACTTCAAGAATTACGATTGCCTCACTTCCTTTTAACAGGATAAAAGGATATAGTGCTTCAATGTTTATTTCAGCCTCGGTTAGAGGCCTGAGTACCGCGTTGAATCCACCGGGATGATCTGGTGTGGCGACGGCAATTACTTCTTTCGTCTCCACCTGCATTTCTTTCCCTTTGAGGATATTCACGCAGCGGTCCGGATCATCTACTATTAAATGCAGCTGTACCGGGCTTAATACGGATGAGGCCATCACTGCCTTTATATTAATATTTTCCAGTTCAAGAATCTCGGTTATTTCTAACAATTTACCCGGTTTATTTTCAACGGCTACTGAAACCTGTGTTATCGGCATATCAAACCTCTCTAGCTCTATATATAACTATAATTAAAATTATGTCGGTTGACAACTATTTTGGAGAATAGCTGTCAAAACCTGCCTGGAGTGCGACTTTACTGATCTCAACCAGTTTTTTCTTCGATCCCAGAAGCATATCAATACTTTCATGAATTATTTTCATGTCCAGAAAGTGAAGGTGTTTTATCAACGCTCCGAGGGCAACCATATTAGCTGATCTGCTGTTTCCCAATTTTGTGGCTATATCATTTGCAGCAATCGAGTAGATATCCAGGTCACCCCTCACCGGAACATCATCAACGAGGCTTGAATTATATATCATCTGCCCGCCGGGAAGGAGCCGGCTGATAAACTTGGTAACAGAAGGTTGGTTCATTGCCAGAATCACATCCGGTGCTGAGGCAATGGGAGATGCAATCTCCTGATCAGAAATACAGACTGTACAGTTGGCGGTCCCCCCCCTGACGGCTGCGCCATACTCAGGCAGATACGTTACATTATAGTCTGCCAGCATGGCTGCATTACCGAGAATGTTTCCCAGAGTCAGGACACCCTGCCCTCCGGAACCGGCATTTAATATTTTAACCAGCATCTATTTATCGTCTCCTCTTTTATCCGTAAGAACTCCCAGGGGGAATTCCAGTTGCATCACATCATCAACCCACTTGAAGGACTCTACGGGTGACATCTTCCAGTTTGTGGGACATGGAGAGAGTACTTCAATAATTGAATATCCCTTACCATCAACCTGTGTCTGGAATGCTGTCCTGATAGCCTTTTTTGTCTTCCTTATTCCACCGGGAGTGCTGACAGAAACACGTTCTGCGTAAGCGACACCTGGAAAACTTGCCACCACATCCGTTATATGAAGGGGATAGCCCTCAAACTCGGGATCCCTGCCATAGGGAGACGTGGTAGTTTTCTGACCCGGAAGTGTAGTGGGAGCCATCTGGCCCCCAGTCATTCCATATACTGCGTTATTTATAAAGATGACTGTAAAATGCTCACCACGGTTTGCGGAATGAACAGTTTCCGCGGTACCTATCGCAGAGAGGTCCCCGTCACCCTGATAGGTAAAAACAAACTTATCAGGTCTCGCCCGTTTGATTCCCGTGGCCATTGCGGTTCCTCTTCCATGGGCGGATTCGAGTGTGTCAATGTTAAAATATTTATAGGCAAGAACGGCGCACCCTGCGGGATTAACGCAGATTGCCCTCTTGCCCAGATCCATTTCTTCAAGAAGTTCTGCCACGATACGGTGCACTATACCGTGACCGCACCCTGGACAATAGTGGGTCACTACGTCCTTCTTATAATACCTGGGCCATTTATTCAGCAGTTCCATAATTACTTTGCCTGTGTTTTCTGATATTCGCGATAAATAATTCGAGCAAATTCCGCCGGAGTCGGAATTACACCGCCGGGACGACCATGGAATGTGATATTTGCTTCACCCTCCACTGCCAGTCTGACATCTTCAACCATCTGTCCCGTGCTCATTTCGTATACAATGATATTCTTTACACGGCGCGCCAGATTTTTGACAGCCTCTGTGGGGAAAGGCCATAGAGATATCGGTCGAAGCAGTCCAACTTTTAGCCCCTCCTTGCGCACCCGGTTCAATGCACCCTTGGCGATTCTTGCAGTTGTACCGTAGGCGATTACCGCTACTTCGGCATCATCAAGCATGTATTCCTCATACATTATCTCATTTTCTTCTATCTGCTGATATTTCCGATAAAGTTTCCAGTTATGCCGTTCCATTTCATTGGGATCGAGAATCAGGGAAGCCATATAACGGCTTGGTCCGTCCCCCATTCCAGTGAGGGCCCATTTCTTTTCGGGAATATTTTCAATTTTATCAGGGAATACGACGGGTTCCTTCATCTGCCCCATCATTCCGTCACCGAGAAGCATTACCGGTGTACGATACCGGTCTGCTACATCGAAGGCGTGATAGGTCAGGTCGGCTATTTCCTGTACGGAGTCAGGAGCAAAAACCGGATGCCTGTAATCACCGTGACCGCCGCCTCGCGTTGCCTGGAAGTAATCCCCCTGCGCGGGTGCAATATTTCCGAGTCCAGGGCCGCCCCGCATGACATTTACAACAACTGCAGGCAGCTCAAATCCGGCAAGGAAGGACATACCCTCCTGCTTCAGACTGATCCCGGGACTGGATGAAGATGTCATAACCCTCACCCCCGTGGCGGCTGCGCCGATTACCATATTGATGGCTGCTGTTTCGCTTTCAGACTGTACGAAAACACCGCCTGCTTTTCGCAGATTGGCCGCCATGTATTCACCGAGTTCATTTTGAGGAGTAATTGGGTAGCCGAAATAACAATGGCATCCGGCACGAATGGCAGCTTCGGCAAAGGTGTGGTTTCCGCTTATAAAGACTTTACTCACTGTACACCTCTATTACAACATCAGGACAGACCTGAGCACAAACCATACAGCCAACACAGGCTTCCTGGTTAACCGGCTCTGCGTAGTTGTAACCCATAGTGTTGAGATTTTCAGAAGATATCAGAACCTGCTGTTTGCAGAATTCTATACAGAGGTTGCAGCCTTTACAGTTTTGTTGGCGGACAACGACCTTAAATTTTTTTTTGGTCTTGGTCATCATCTATCCCTGATTGAATTTATTTTTTTAACATACCACAAATTAAACAAAATGAAAAATTATGGCATCTGGTCACATGTATGCAGTAAGGGGAATTTTTGCAACAATTTTTTTCAGGCCTGTTTCAAAGAGCCGCTCAGGTTTATTTACCGGCAGGGATGAACTTTCAATTCTTCTACAATGCAATGAATCTGAACAACATTCCTTTTTCTGTAAAAAATAAATGAGTCACCGTTACCATAAGGATATTTAACAATTTTGATTCTGGCTTCAAAGCATTTTTTCCCTGTATCCCTTTTCTCAAGGTATACAGAATCGACCGAAGCTTCGGTAAATATATCTTTACCAACCCCAGCATGATGATGTTTTAGGGTGTGGAAGTAAAACGAAATCAGGGGAAACTCATAGATCAACCCTTTACCACTTCTGCCATTTTCATTCTTAATATACAGAGAGGAAAGCAATTCACCCTTTTTGCAGCGGCCATTCCTTAACAACAGGTTCTTCCCTTTAAAAACAAAAACCCTGCCTGGCTTAAAATATCCGTTTAAGATACGAAAGGAACGCTTTTCAAAGTTTTCTACACAGTAGCGGCAATCCTCAACCCTGCTCTCCCCCAGTGCCTTCAGGGCAAGCATGGGGATTTCAAGGGGGGAAGACTTTTCGGATGAAATTCCGGGAATAATTGCAGTAAAAAATATAATTGCAATGCTAATAATTTTTTTCATCAGAATGTTCCTTATCGGGTCTTTATTGATGCGATGAATTCATTAATATTTGAGACATACCATTGACGTGATTTGTAAAAACCACGATTATGTGATCCTGAAATAATTACAAACTTCTTTTGACCTGCTGCGGCCCTGAAAAGCAGTTCCCCATGATAGTAAGGGATTACCTCATCATCTCTGCTGTGGATTATACACACAGGTGCATTAATTTTACCAATCTCCTCGATACTCCGATATTTCCCACCGGCTCCCAGTGGCTTAAAAAGACAGGATGTATGGTCATCGACAACTTTTTCTAGGGTTGAAAATGAAGATTCTACAACAAGTGCTGCCGGTTTTTTGCCAGAAGCCAGCTTTACTGCAACCGCACCCCCAAGGGAGCGTCCCCAGATAATAATTTCAGCAGGTTTAATTCTACAATTATTTACCAGAAAATTCCAGGCAGCCACGGCATCCCTGTAGGTTTCCTTCTCGGAGGGGCTCCCTTCACTCTTACCATAACCGGAATAATCGAAGATAAATACGTTTAGATTCATCTCATGCAGAATCTGAATCGTTCTTAGCCGATGAGATATATTCCCTCCATTCCCGTGGCAGAACAGGACAGTATATTTTGATTCTTGAGCAGGAATCCACCAACTGTTAATCCTGTTATTGCTGTCACTGTAAAATGAATATTCTTTAAATTTTAAATTTATAGAAGAGGGCGTACTGTGAATTTTTCTATCCGGCTGGAATAGAATAGTGCTGATGCAGCCCCCATATGAAACAACCAGAAAAATAATAACCGGTAGTATTTTTTTATTATGAGGCTTCATAAAAAATCCTAAAAATAATAATTACCGCTGATGGAGATACCATGCAATATACGGTCATACATCCTTACAAAATCATATGTCGCCACAAGGGAAACATTTCTGCTGATTATAAAATTATGGTCAGCCCTGGCATTAAGATACATAGTCCTGTCACTAATACAAAAATATCCGACACGCCCCGCATAGTGAATCTTAAACCAGCTTGCAATTCTATTCACTGTCCCCATGGCAAAATTAAAAGTTCCGTTTATCCAGTATCCCCTTGACGGCCCCAGATCCAGATCAACTTCCCCCATCGCATAAAACAAACCAAGTACCGGCAAATTCCAGGAAAATCCCGATCCCATGCTGCCATTATACACCAGATGTTCATCACGGTCACGTCCAAGGCGCTGCATAAAGCCTGTTTTGATTTTCCATGACAGCGGAAAAATCAATTCACTCCTGGGAACCACACTCATCACGTTAATAATATCAGCCTTTTGCAGGGCAAATTTATTGTCAGTAACTCCATACCTTAAGGCAATATCACCAAATATAATCTGCGATCCCTTATTAAAACCATCCTCCGAATCAATAAGACTGTGATAACTTAAACGAAGATTAAACAAAACAAAGGATTTATGCTCACCTGCTTCATTGCGATACATGTATTGACTTGAAACCAGGTACGAGTCATGGCTCTTTTCGGGAAGTGACGGTTTTTCGATTTCCCCGTAAGGCTGGTTTCGACTCCCCAGGGAACTCCGCACCTTCAGTGATCTGCGGTAAAGTTTTATATAATCCTTTTTTTCAATTTCCATTTCAGTATATGAATAATCAATATACTCACATAGCAGGTCACTGATTAAAATTTTCGTATCATTTGATACATCCAGCGTCAGTAGAACCTCCGGCTGTTTCTTTTTATCAATGATATCTTTAATCAAACGGAGGTGTTCCGGTTTACTCTTTTTTTCATAATCCATTATTTTTGATGTTTTGGATGGCCTGTACCTGGGCGTGTCAACCCCTCCCCCGGCTACAACAGCTTTTAGAGTATCAACAGGTGTCACCGTTGGACCAAGACGATCAAACAATCTAAGAGATGGTTTTGCTGCTTCAAGGAGAAAAAGCAGATTAAATGAACAGTTCTCATCAAGATAATAATAGTTAGAATATGTTCTGTTCATTTCGAAAAGATGCAGAAGCATTCGCCTGATTTCCATTTTATTGAACTTCAGGGGATATTCCCACATTTCCCTTTTATCCATATCGCTGTATTCTTCAACCTTGTCATAGTAGGGCATAATATCAAAGTATCCGCGATAAAGCCCGACAAGTCCTTTAAATGCATATGAAAAACCGCCGGATTCCGTTGCATGGGCCTGGTAGTTAACGGAAAAAGCAAGCAGACGGCTTTTATGCCTTCGTTCGATTATTAAGAAGGTATGGCCGTACATGGATGCAGGATTATTAATATAGCCTGCGGGAAATACAAGTGATACGGACTCTGCATCTATTTTTTTAAGCGTTTCCAGATGTTTCTTCGAAGCCGGGTATGGCAGCATGGATTCGTCCAGATTCAGCTGCTCTTTGATCCAGGTATAACGCGCAATATACCTCTCTGTCATATTATTTTCAGGGGGTATCCTCCTGTCAAAAAAGGCCCGTATGGTCGCTTCGAGTTCGGCCTTTGGATCGCTTTTCCCTTCCGGGGAGAGAAAAAAACCGGGAGTATCGATATAGCTTTTGGTTCCAAGGATGCCCTTTTTGTAATGAAGAAGTATGTGCCAGTATTTCTTATTGTAAAGCCTTATCTCATTCGCTTTTTTTATGAGGCTTTCGACATATTGAACCTCACCTGAAAGCTGTGTTTTTTTTTCTGCGCCTAAAATTTCCGGCACAGCAACAAACATAAAAAGGAGAATAGCTGTAATATATAAAATAAGGAAAGGCCGTTGTTGCGGCCTTTCCTGGAGTTGATGATTATACATTATACTTTAAATTTAGCCTTTGACTACTGTCTGGATATTTTTTATAACTGTTTCAGCGGCAATATCATCTGATGTATAAATTTTCTCGAAGTTTTGCTGCAGGGCGGAAAAAAGTACATTACGATCCTTTTCACTTACTTCCAGTATATCCGCAAGAGTGTTCAGGTATTCACCTTCTCCCTTTGCAATATCATTAGCAAGATTATCCATATTACTGGCTACATACTTTTCAACTCTTTTTGAATTAAAGACAATTCCATCAAACTGTTCGCATCCACTTGTACCGGTAGTTACACCATAAGTTCCTGTGGATCCATTTGTTGTCCCAGCCAATGAATGCATTGTAAGACCAGATTTTTGTCCAAACCACTTGGAACCAAGGCCACAGCTTCCAAAATTTCTTTTAACAGTACCCTTGCCTTTTGCAAAAGAAACAGAAGAAAAAGCACAAACCAATGCCACTACCATAAAGATTTTTAAATACTTTGCCATAAAATCCTCCTTTAGTTTTTACACATTAATAAAGCATACATTTCAGCCAGTCAACTCCCTTTTGTTCATATCGGGTATTTTATATATCACATACCGTTTCCAGGCATAAGCATAAAAATTTTAACACCGAATACTCCTGACCTAATCCTGAGCGAACATTATTTGAGGCCCTTCAAGGCATACTGACATTGATTTTTGAAAATATTTAAAAAATTCATTGATCATTTAAACTCACTTTCCATTATAAAATTATTACAAAAACAGTGAAAATAGAGGTAATATTATGAATCCTTCTGTTGAATTTAATGTTAAAAACGCCGTTGCAACAATCACCCTTAACCGCCCCGAGCGAAGAAATGCAATCAACAGGGAACTTCTCATCGGCCTCTATGATGCCCTTGAGGAAATTGAAGAGAACAGTTCCATTCGATGTGCAATCATCACCGGAAGGGACCCCTCTTTCTGTTCCGGAGTTGATCTATCCGTTCTGGGAAAGGAAAATATTTTTGATCCGCGGGGAGACGGGAAAGACATGCCGGACTTCTTTAATGCCTGTTCAAAGCCGATTATCGGTGCTGTTAATGGCCATGCCATCACGGGAGGATTTGAAATAGCACTCAACTGTGATTTCCTTATTGCTTCGGAAAAAGCACTTTTTGCAGACACCCATGCAAAGGTGGGCATACATCCAGGATGGGGCATGACACAACTGCTTCAGCAGGCGGTGGGTCAAAGGATGGCAAAACAGCTATCCTTTACGGGACAATTTATAGCTGCGGAAGAAGCCTGTAGAATCGGCCTGGTCAACGAAGTTGTCCCACATGAAAATCTGTTATCCAGGGCCAGTGAAATATGCAGTCAGATTTGCGAAACCCGTGAAGATCTCCTGCCGGTGATAAAAAATCTGATCGAAAACGTCAACACATCTACATTTAGAGAATCATACGAACATGAACGAAATGAATTCAGAAAATTTGTAGCAAAACATGTAAAATTGTAATACAATACTCAAAGAAGAAAATGAAGGAAACAGCAAAGACATACAAAGTGACGAATTCCGGAATATTAAGGCAACTCCTTGACAGGCTGCCGGGGCTGAAACTGAGCCATAGAACAACCCTTTACTTCTTCATCTTCGGGATAATGATTGGATACCTCTCTTTTGTTATCTTTATTATGATAACTACAAGAAATTATATATCCCTTGCGTCAGATACTGCGCTCAAGCATTTTGAAAAAATATATACCTCCTCAGAAAGCGATGTACTCCTTAAAATGATTCAAAATCCCAACAAAGAGGTGCTTGAGGAAGTTACACGTCTCAAGAACGCCGCGTCTCAATTCCATGATATTAAAAATGTAAGAGTTATTTACCGCAGAAAAAAAACCAAAATCTGGGAAACCATTTTCAGGGCTGATGAAAAAGGTCAAAACAGGCTCAGCCGTATAATTATATCTAAAAATGAAATTTACAAATTAAACCATGCAGAAAAAAGAAACATCAGCGCTTCATCACCTTTTTTCTTCGGCAGAAAGGATGCCATTACCATCTATATCAATATCTCCAGAAAAATTGATACAAACCGTTACATTCTGGCCTTAACAGTAAATCGTCAGGGGCTTCTCACCATGCTGAAAGAGCACTTCAACCAGTATATTATTTTTAATGCCATCCTGTTCATATGTTCAATGCTTCTTGGTAAAATATTCGCAAACATGCTGACAAAACCCATTAAGACACTTTCACATGCATCAAAACAGATAGCTTCCGGGGACCTCAGATACCGTTTCAAACTTGAACGGAGGGACGAAATCGGCATCCTGGCAGGCTCCCTTGATGTAATGGCGGAAAACCTTGAACAGCATATTCTGGAAATTGAACGGCGGATGCAGGCCATGGAAACAATGAACCGCATTGACAAAACCGTTCTCTCTTCAATTTCCAGAAATGACCTGCTTGATAAAGTGGTCACCATCGTATCATCATTTTTTACGCAAACCAGTATAATAATGACCCTCTACAACAGAGAAATAAACGGCTATGACATTCTCGCCTTCAAGGACCATGACCTGAATCTGCTCCTGGGGGAGAATCCACACGTATCGGAAAAAGAACTCTCTCCGGAAATGTCCGAACTTATAAAAAGCACCGGACAGATAAAAGCATCAAAACTCTACCACACCCTGCCGGAGGCACTGCAGTCCTTAAAGAAATCAGGATTCAAATATATTCTCAACGTTCCGATACACATCTCCGACCAACTCCCTGGATCGCTGGTGCTTGGCACAAGATCTGAATCACCCTTCTCTGATGAAGAGATAGAAACCGCTGGAATGATCGCCGACCAGGTGGGCGTTGCCCTGGACAGCGTACGCACCTTCGAAGAAAAAGAAAGACTCCTCCTGGGCATCCTCATGGCCCTAACCAGTTCCATTGACGCAAAGTCAAGATGGACTGCGGGGCACAGTGAGCGTGTAGCCCGCTATGCGGAACTCCTCGCAAGCAGGCTGCAGCTTTCTCAGGAGGAAGTCAGAGACGTCACCATCTCCGCGATTCTCCATGATATAGGTAAAATATCAGTCCCTGAAACAATACTTGATAAACCGGGCAAACTGACCACTGAAGAATACGATATTATTAAAAATCATCCGGAAAAGGGAGCGGAAATCATCGAAAAAATTTCCGCCTACGACCGTATGCTCCCGGGGATACTCTACCACCATGAACGGTGGGACGGGAATGGCTACCCCTTCGGCCTGAAGGGAAAACAGATACCTTTGATTGGCCGCATCATAACTATCGCAGATGTCTATGAGGCCATTACAGACGACCGCCCCTACAGGAAAGGACTCACTGATGAGGAGGCTTTTCAATTTTTAGAAGAAAACAAAGAAAAAATATTTGACCCGGAACTGGTTGATATTTTCATTAATACACGCAAAGTAACTATTCCAAAAGAAAACTGATTGAGAGGATAATATGCTGAAGGCACCTGATATGCGCGCGGGAGATTTAACATGTCTGCTCTGCGGATCAAAACTTGAATTAAAAATAAAAGAACTTAAAACCGGCGACAACAAGGGGAAGTGTCCCATGTGCTCCGAACCATTCATTATGAATATAACGGAAGCGGAAATGAAAGAATTTATAAAAGCGGAGGAGAATTTTTCAAACTAAAATTCTACTGATTAAATCTTTTTTTCAAACGCTCCACTGCTTCATGAGGGTCAAGAACAACCACCCGGCTTCCCGCCAGCACGTCAAGATATCCAACCTCATTGGGATAACGAGGCACAACATGCTGGTGAAGGTGGGGAATGCTTGCACCGCTTCCCTCACCAATATTGTAACCGATATTAAAACCGGAGGGATTAAATTCATCTCCAAGGATCGAACATGCCCTGACAAGAAGTTCATGCATCGCCATCGCCTCAACATCGGTCAGGTCGCCGATATTTTGAACATGCCTGACAGGGAAAAGCATAAGGTGCCCAGGATTAAATGGATAGAGATTAACTGAGGCCATTACAACATCATTACGAAAAATTTCCAGGCTCTCTACTTTGTCTGAGCGGTCCCTGATAGCACAGAGGATGCAGGGGACATCAGGCTTCTTCCCCTTCACATATTTAATTTTTTCAGTATTAAACAGGTAGTCTCTCACAATACCGCCGGAAATTTCCTTTTATTCTTCGGGGGAACTTCGCCTTGTATACATGATAATAGAATAAATCAGAATAGACAGGATTACCAGGGCACCAAAAGTTGCCATCATTAAATAGAGAAGATCCAGCCTCTTTGTATAGACGACAAGCGCCTTTGACTCCCGCAGTAAATGCCGGGCTTCGAGTTTTGCAAGGTCCAGAAGTATACTCCTCTGCTCCGGGGATTCGTTCTTCTCAATATTTTCAATAACCTTTTCCAGGCGCTGAACCTGGGGGGAGAAATTCTCCAGGTCCATATTTTTCCCCTTCAGAATTTCAATATTGCCGGTAATCTCACTTTTCAATTGCCGAATCTCAGCCAGGTCTGCACCAGTTGCAGCTTTATCATTCTCATCCGCAAAAGCGAAGGTAGTTATTAAAATCAGAAGAAAGGTGATGATCGACCTGAACATTTACATCCTCCGTTAAAACAGGGTAAGGCCCGCACAGGGCAGAAAGTAATAGGCGGCATTTAAAATTATACAGGCATACACTCCTGCAATATAGTCATCAATCATGATACCGAGGCCGCCCTTAAGGTCCTGCAGTTTTCCAGCTGGCCAGGGCTTTATGATATCCATAATTCGAAACAGAATAAAACCTGCAATGACAAGCTTCCAGTTAAAAGGAAGAAAAAGCATGGTTATCCAGTAGCCCATCATTTCATCAAGGACTACCTGCTGTGCATCCTTGACACCGAAGAATTCTTCACCGGCGTCGCCCAGCTTAATTGCAGGATATGCCATGAGCGCCACCAGAGCAATGTTTGCATAGACAATATTTCTACCGCCAAACAGCAGATAAAGAAGGAAGTAAATGGCAACTCCAACAATAGTACCGGCGGTTCCGGGTGCAAAAGGAGAGTATCCTGAATAGAACCCGGTAAACAGTATTTCTTTAATTTTCACGGTTTGATTCTTCCGATTTTTGTTTTTCAGGAAAAAAGAGACGCCAATTCGTTGCGAGATAACGGAATCCGGAAAGGGCGGTCAGAATTGTCACCGCAAGCATAATCCAGTATGGCAAAGATTCATGTGTTTCTAAGATTTTACTTTTCTTCGCCACGTAAATCATAATTATCATGATGATTCCAATCATCTGGAAGGCAGTTTTAAATTTTCCGAAACGGCTGGTCCGAAGGGGCCTCCCCTTTTTAAGGGCGAGCATTCTCATTATCGTGATCAGGACATCGCGTCCCACAATAATTATTATCATCCAGAGATCAAAAATCTCCAGAAAGGGATCAAGAACAATCAGGGCTATCAGGGAGGAAATCACCAGAAGCTTGTCCGCAAGTGGATCAATAAACTCTCCAAACCTGGAGACCTGTTTCAGCTTACGTGCTATCCAGCCATCAAGAAAATCAGTAAATGAAGCAATTCCAAAAACAAAAAGCGCTCCAATCCAGCCATTTATAGTTTTCAGGGAAAGAAAATAGATAAAGACAGGTATCAATATTACCCTCAGGATAGAAAAAAAGTTCGGAAGATTGAATTCAGCGCGTAAAACCTTCAAGAAAGTTCTCCAATCAGATCATATTCAACTGCATCGGTAACCCTTGCAGTTACTATTGAATTAACCTCAATGCTGTCACCGGTCAAGTAAAAAAATCCGTCAACCTCGGGGGCGTCAAATTCACTCCGCCCTGCATAGGTTTTTTCATCGATCTGCTCTTCCACCAGTACCTGCACCTCTGAGCCGATCATCTCCAGGAGTTTTTCTTTGGAGATTTCCTGCTGAAGGGCCATCAGTTTTTCGTAGCGTTTTTTCGCCTTTCTGGGCGAAACCTGGTTATCAAGACGCGCAGCCTCGGTATCTTCCTCCGGTGAATATGGAAAGGCCCCTACACGATCGAGTTTCATCTCCTTCAGAAAGGCAAGGAGTTCATTAAAATCCTTTTCCGTTTCGCCGGGATATCCCGTCATAAAGGTGGAACGGATTCGTATACGGGGTATTTTCATTCTAAGTTCATTTATCAGGTCGCGGTAGGTGTTATAACTTCCCCCCCGTCCCATTGACCTGAGTATTTTCTCACTGATGTGCTGGAAAGGAAGATCAATATATGGAACAACCTTCTCATTTTCGGCAATGAGTTTAATTATATCGGGGGTTACATGATCGGGATGACAATATAGTATACGCAGCCATTCCACTCCCGGAATTGCTGAAATCCTTTCTACGAGGCCGGGGAGGCGCATGTCCCCGTAATGGTATGCCGCCGTATCCTGTGCAATTATCACCAGTTCCCGCGCACCGAGGGAAACCGCCTGCCGGGCATCGGCGAGAATATCATCTGGATTCCCTGAGCAGTGAGGCCCGCGAATCAGGGGTATGGCGCAGTAGCTGCAGTTATTTGAACATCCTTCGGATATCTTAATATATCCGTATGGAAGCCCCCCCAGAAGCGGAACCTGAACCGGTTTTGTACCGCCATCAAGAATTATATCGAATTCCCCCGCCATAGCTTCGATGAATTTCTCATCAAGGAGACCATAGAGAAAATCGATTTCAGGCATATCCCCGGCTATATCATTGAAATATCTTTTTGAGAGGCACCCCGTGACAACAATTCGCTGCGCGAATGAATTATCCGAGTCGGGTCTGCGCACATCCAGGGCATCCAGGACAATTTCAATTGATTCTTCTTTAGCGGGGGTAATAAAACCGCAGGTATTTATTATGATAATGTCCGCATTCTCAGCTTCTTCAGCGGGGGAGAATCCTGCAGAGATGAGGCCCCCCTGAATTTTTTCTGCGTCAACCTGGTTTTTGGAACATCCCAGGCTGACGATACTGAAAGTAAGTTCCGTGGAGTGAATCACCTCTACCAGTCTTTCACTATTATATGATAACGGTTCGGATTGGTTATGTCCTTTTTCCAGGTAATAACCTTATTGGCCACCTGTCCTGCTTTTCCGAATACGAAGGTTCTTCCGTTAATTCGAGCCTGAAGGCCTCCGGCATTTCCAACCTTTACCTGAATCGTTTCTGAAGCTTCCCAGCGCTCACTGGTTCCCGCAGCAACAAATCCCCTTTTCACCTTGTTCCCGTCCAGATAGAGTTCAATAAAGGATTTCTGAATGAATTGAGCCTCAAAAATAATCTTCAAATTCTTTTTATTCTGGGCGGTAACACTGGTTGTATCCTGTTCTTCACGCTTCGGTGTATCACCGGCTATATCACCCTCTTCCTTTTTCAGGCTCTTTCCGAGATCGACCATAATTTTAGCACGTTTTTCCGTGAGCCCCTTCAATGTTGCATTGATTTCACGGGGGCTTCCCTCAACAGGCATCAGGGCTGTCTTGCTCATTTCAATGGAAATATCCTTTCCATCAGGAAGCATTTCTATTATGACAGATTTATCATCAATTTTTTTCAGAAGAAAAACAACTTCCTTTTTCCCCACCAGAAACTGCACTGCTTCATTTTTATACAGAAGAACAAAGCCGCGGTCATTGTGAAGCTGAAGGGGATGTATTTTATCAATCTTTGCCCCCTTCTTTTGGGCATTATATTCATCACGGATATTCGCAATGGAATCCCCTGCGGTAATATCAACATCTGAGGTAAATATGGACTTAACTCCCCAGATAACAAGGAGTACAGCAATGGCGATAAAACCGACAAAAAATATATTCCGGTATCTGCCTGCAAGGCTGAAGAGTACCGCGGTGAGAGGTTCACGTGTCGGTTTCGTCAGTTCTTCAAGGGGGGTGATGCTTTCACCGATCTTATGTCCCCGGTAGGCCTGAATCATCTCTTCCGCGTCGAGCTTCAGGTATTCAGCATATGAACGCAGAAACCCGATCAGATATGTCTCACTGGGAAACTTCTCGAAATCCTCTTCTTCAAGGGCCTCTAAATATATAGGTGTAATATTTGTATCTTTTACTACATCCTTAATGGATATCTTTTTTGCTTCTCTTGCTGACCGAAGCTTTTCTCCAATACTTTCCACTGTTACTCCTCTGATATCATTGGGTTTTTAATGACCCGTGCTCTTGCCGGAACGTCAAACTTGAACAGTCCATTGGGAAGGTTAACATTCGTTTTTATTTTTGAAAAAGTAATATCTACCTGTTTTCCGGAGGAAGTCTCGCCACTGGCGCGGCGAATAAGAAAATCCTCGGAAACCCATAACTTCAATTTCCTGTACCCGCTTCTGCTTTCTTTCTGTTTCAGGTGAAGGGTATACATTTTGCTTCCATCTTTCTGAACTTCAGGCTGTTCCTTACTGTCAAAACGGTAATGGTACTTTGAAAAAAGTCGTTTCAATCCCGTTTTGGTTCCCGTCGAGAAGAGGCCCCCGTCATTCTTGAGATCCTGTTCCGCTACGACATTCATTGACGGAATATATATCCACATCATTTTGCCATTGGAGATAATTTTCTGGCCATGGGGAGAATAGAACTGGATAAGGAGACGGTTAGAGGCTTTATACTTAATGACACCGGTCTGTCTTTTCTTTTTACCCAGTTTCTTTATATCAATGGTAAATGAAGCCTCGTAGGATTCGAGTTCACCAAAACGTTTCTTGATTTTTTTTACAATATCACTGACAGTAACAAAATCAAATTTATAGGCTTCAAGGGAAGTTCCCGAAAAAGTGACTGCCAGCAATAGAGCTGAGATGACAAATATATTTTTTTTCATATAGTCCCGTAGATTAGTTCTCTGGTTAAATGTCAGCGAAGATTTTCACGATTACGCATGTATAATTTGCAGACAATCTAAACTTGAGCAGGCAAAAAGTCAATTCTAAAATTTCGGGGTATGATTTTATACTTTAAATAATATACACAAATAATCTCAAGCGCCGTTTTGCCCACACCTGACCTGAATTTAATAAAAAAAAATAAAAGCCCGAATTATTTATCTTTACCCTTATTAAAATGCTGGACAAAAACCCGAGAAGTTGTACCCTTGCAAAGAATCGCACCTCAAAAATACAGACAGGAAACAATATGAAAACTATTTTCATTAGCAGCGACAGTCTCGGAAGTCATGACCTGACCCGCGATGAGGACTTCCTCATCCTTCTGAATGAATATAATATCATGGAATCCCCGGTAATTTATTTTTCCGCGGGAGATGCCAAAATCAAGGAAATAATGATAAAGAAAGATCCCACATTTTCCGTTTAGAAATTCCGAAGAAAGAATATCCGTTATTCTTACTTCCAACTGCATTAAATCTTCAAAAGCAGTCTGTTCTTTAAACTCTGAAGAACAGACGACATCATCTGTTAACATCCATGAGTCTTCAGAATTCCTACCATATTATGAGACACGGCGAAAGCGAAGCCAATCGTTGCGGTCTGATTGTAAGCACTCCGGAAAAGGGCATTGCCGGTTTCGGCCTCACGGAAAAGGGACGGGAAATGACAAAAGAATCCGTCTCCCGGGGAAAATTTACCTCCCCAATAACGAGAATCATTTCTTCAGATTTCAGACGTGCCATTGAAACCGCCCGCATTGCCGCGGATGAACTTGAAACCGGCGAACCGGAATTAAACTTCCTCCTCCGAGAGCGCTACTTTGGAATACTGGACGAAGGAGATAACTCCCAATACGAAAAGGTCTGGGAAGAAGACCGGCAAAATCCTGACAACTCGATTAATAATGTAGAATCCCCAAGGGAGGTTGCCCGCCGAATCATCTCCCTCTTTGAAGAACTGGAGGGACGCTTTGAGGGGGAACACATTCTCCTGGTAAGCCATGGCGACACCCTCCAGATCATGCAGAGCATTGCATCGGGGCATCCCGCCAATCTTCACCGGGACATCCCCCATCTTCATCCCGCAGAGATACGCCCCCTTGGGGCGATAAAATCCTTTCCTGACATCAAGGAGATATTATGACAGAATCACCATGGTTCCCCTTTGTCTACCAGTACGCCATTGGCGGCGTGATCTTTTTTGCAGCTATTATTATTGCCATCCGCAAGAAGGCCCTGAGGCTTTCATACAAACGGGACAAAAACATATTAATCCAGCTAATAGCGGGATTTATCTTTTATGCAGCCATCCACGGCCTGTTGATTATACTTTCGGGGGCGGCAAATGCTTAAGGGAACGAATCTTGATATTATTGTAATCGTTGTATATTTTACCGCCATTCTCGGTTTCGGCACCTGGTTCGGCCGCTATGTCACCACCACAAAGGATTTCTTTTTCGGGGGTCAGCGCTTCACCTGGTGGCTAATCGCCATGAGCTGCATTGCCACTGTGGTTGGGTCCTACAGTTTTATTAAATATTCCGCAGCGGGATTCAGGTACGGCCTCTCCTCCACGATGAGTTATACCAATGACTGGTTCCTGGTACCCCTTTTTATCCTGGGGTGGCTCCCCATTATTTATTTTTCCCGGGTTATATCCATACCTGAATATTTTGAAAGGCGCTTTGATAAAAAAACCAGGATAGCCGGAGTTTTCATCCTTTTATTCTACCTGACGGGATATATCGGCATCAACCTCTACACAATCGGGGTTGCCTTCAATTCCATGCTGGGATGGAATATAATGACCACTGCGGTGATTGTTTCCATTATCTGCGCAATTTACATGCACGCGGGGGGACAGACTTCCGTCATCATGACAGACCTTGCACAGAGCGTTATTCTTCTCATAGCGGGACTTGTCATATTCATCCTTGGGATTTCTCACATCGGCGGCTTCTCCACCTTCTGGAACAGTCTTGAGAGTTCCTTCAAACTTCCCTTTTCAGGCTTTAATTCACCCCCGAAGTTCAGCCACGTGGGGATTTTCTGGCAGGACGGCGTGGCCAACAGTATCGCCTTTTATTTCATGAACCAGGGTGTCATCATGCGATTCATGAGCGTCAAGTCCCCCCGGGAAGGAAAACGTGCAATTCTCATGGTGGTACTGGTTTTCATGCCCCTCACCGCCTTTGCCGTGTCCAATGCGGGCTGGCTGGGACGCTCCATGGTAAACCTTGGACTTATAGCGAAGGATGTAAATCCAAATCATATTTTTGTAGAAGTTGCAAACCTCATTGCCGTACCGGGTGTTTTCGGATTTCTCATGGCGGCTCTCACGGCGGCGCTGATGTCTACCGTGGATACCCTGATCAATGCAGTATCCGCCATCACAGTCAATGACATTATAAAGGAAGCAGTGCCTGACAGGGAAGACAGCTTCTACCTTAAGTGGGCCCGGATCATTGCCATCCTTGCAGCAGGCCTTGGCCTCGCCCTGGTTCCCCTCTTTGCCAGCTTCAAATCTATTTATGTTGCCCATGGTGCCTTCACAGCGGCGGTAACACCACCCATGATTGTGACAATTATATTCGCCGCTTTCTGGAAGCGCTTCAATACACCCGCTGCCTTCATCACCATTGTGGGGGGAAGTATAATGATTGGTCTATCCATAGCATTTCCAATCCTCATATCTCCCTTCGATCATGGTGTGGAAATTGGAGGCTATAAATACATGAGGGCCCTCTACGGGGTGGCGGTCTGCTGTGCCCTCGGTATCATTACCACCTTCCTGACCAGTCCTGACCCGGAGGAAAAAACAAAGGGCCTGGTAATCGATTCAATAGCGGATGCCAAAAGGGCCTTCAAGGGTGGAGGCGAACCGAACGACATGGAGAAGGGAGAAAAAATACTCCTCGATATCGATGTCGCAAACATTGAAGGGGTATCCCTCAGTCCCGGAGCAATGGAAAGACTGAAGGCCCGGGAGGGGGACATTCTCTACGTGGCGGATCCCCGGTGGTGGTTCGGCGGCCTCCGGTCGATGCATCTTCATGCAATGCCCCCCCACGGCGGTGATGACAATAACATTATTATTTCCGCGGAGTCACTTCAGGCAGGCAACCTTGATGCGGAGAGGCAGTTGAGGGTTGAGAAGATAATTTAAGAATTAATCAACACAAGGAACCGGTAGAGAAGTAATTCATCCCCCTTGAAGGGGAGGAGAATAATTACAGGCTCCCTGATACCAGTGTTAAGTAACAAAAAAATGAACGATTCACTTATAATAAAAAACCTAATCCCTGCGGTATTAATTCTCTTTTTTTTAGTGAACATCCCTCACCTGTATGCAAAAGATGATTTCAAGAACAACAGGATAACTTCCATCACCCTTGAAGGATTAAATTATACCGGACAAAATCTGGTAAAAAAGGAACTGAAACACCGGGAGGGAGACCGATACGACAACAAAGAATGGAAGGAAGAAAAGAATCGCCTTGAGAGCCTTGACATTTTTGCACGGGTAAACCTCGAAACCTCCAGAGAGGAGGAAGGCATCAACCTGACTTACCGTTTCTCTGAACTCCCCCCCCTGATCCCTTTTATTTCAATGAAGATAACCGACCAGAACGGTTTCATTGCAGGTCCCGCACTTGCCTTTCTCAACATGTTCGGTGAAGCCATCCGCCTTGAATTCTATGCACGGGCAACCATGTTCCCCGACTTTTTTCAGGCTCGGGAACTCCTGGCAACCCTCGCCTCGCGGTGGGCAGGACCAATCCCCCTTGAGTACGATATCTGGTTTATATTTAACGACCTCTACAATCCCCTGAAGGAATTCAAGGAGCAGTCTGTCACCGCAGAGGCTGATTTTTTCTACCGTTTCAACCGTCGCTTCAAGGCTCTATTTACCACTGGAATTTTTAATGTCTGGCAGGATGCGGGCAGCCCCTACTTTATTTCAGGGGACTACCGGGCACCGATGTTTCTCGGAAAGGGCAATACGGATCTTGTTCCCAAAGCAGGCATCGGTGCCGTTTATGATTCCCGGGACCGGCGCCTGAATCCCTATTTCGGTTTTTACGGGGAAGTCAGGGTTTCTCAATTCGGAGGATTCATGGGGGGCAGCGGCGATTACATCGAAATGCTTGGAGACCTCCGCGGTTACTATACATTCTTCAAACGTCACATCCTCCACGCGTCGGCGCTGGGACAGTACCGGCCCGGTACAATGGGGGCCTACCATTTTTTTCATACAGGGGGGGCGAATACACTCCGCGGCTTCGAGCCTGACTCTGAACTTTTTGGCCAGCATGAATTTCTCGGCACATTCGAATACCGGTATGAGTTAATCCGCCGCAAGCACTTTACACTATTTGGTTTCAATCTCTATACAGGTCTGCAGATAATTGCCGGTACTGATATTGCAGTCCTCTGGAGGGATACGGATTCCTTCGGTTCGCCTTCGGTACTGGCGGGCTACTTTACCGGGCTCCACTTCCTTTTCCCGGGATTCGACAGACTGCGCCTCGAATTCGGGATACGAAAAGGGGATGTTCAGGAAAAAAGAATAGCCTTTGCTTTTTCTATCGGCATATGGGAAAAAACCGTTGTACAGCGATGGCGAATACGATAGACAAATTACAATCTCCAATTCAACAGGAACAATATCCCTGCTGAATCATTCTTCCCTTTTCTTTTTTGCCTTCTGATACCACTCCTGATCACCATACAGTTCATCAGAACAGGCGGGACAAATTCCATGGGAAAAACTGGCATCTGACCGGGTTTCTATATAGGTCTCCACCAACTGCCAGAACCCGCCATCATCCCTGATTTTTTTACACCTTGAGCATATGGGAAGAATACCCTGCAGCTCCTTTATCTCCTCGCGGGCTCGCCGCAATTCCACATGGGTTTTAACCCTCGCCATCAACTCACGGCTGTTAAAAGGCTTCATTATATAGTCTACCCCCCCAACATCGAAACCCTTTACAATATCATCGATTTCTCTTTTTGCCGTAAGAAATATGATGGGAATCTCTGCACTTTTTACATCAGCCTTCAGGCGCGTACAGACTTCGTACCCATCCATGTTAGGCATCATAACATCAAGAAGAACAAGATCCGGTTTCTCCTTGGCAATAAAATCAAGGGCATCCTGCCCGGTCATGGCAACGGCAAGTTCATAGCCTTCCCCCTCGAGGGTTCTGGCGAGAACCTGTACATTCTGTGCGTTATCATCAACAATAAGAATCAATGATTTTCTTTTAGTCATAATTTCCCCTCCGGGGTGAGAACATTCATCCGCCGCTATTGCATAATTAATATACATGAATTATATCCCACAATCATTCTTTAGTCAAAGGCCTGTCTAAAAATTTCCTTTATACTATTCAAATTTCGTATATAATAAAACAGACGGACAATTTCAACAGAAGGACCATAATATGTCCCAAACCAGAATACTCATTGCTGGATCATCCCCTGAATTAAGAGATGATTTATTGGGCCAGCTGGGTAAGAAAAATTTTCAAACACGGTTTCATCCAAACATTGACGAAACTCTCCTTGATTTTATTGAAAAAGATGAAATCGATCTGCTCCTTGTTGATATTAATGCCAAAACCGAAAAGACCGTAATTAAGACCATTGAGAAAATTAAGCTAAAAAAACAAATTCCTTTTATCTGCATCATTGAAGAATTGAATGATATATTATATGAAAATCTCATGGATATGAATCCCTCAGGAATTGTTTCCAAACCCGTATATCCCCGGAATCTCCTGGCCACAATCAAAATAGCGCTGCAGCATTTCCCCATATTAAAAGAGACAGAGTTGGAAAAGGCCCTGAATCGTTTAAAAAACAAGGAAGCCTCCCTTCAATTCAGCGAGGATCGCTTCAGAGGAGCCTTCGAATCAGCAGCCCATGGAATGGCAATGTCCAGCACGGACGGAGTCTTTCTTAACGTCAACCAGGCCTTCTGTGATATTGTAGGTTATAATGAAGAGGAGCTTCTCTCCATGGAGTTCAAAGACATCACCCATCCTGATGATTTTGCCGATGACCTGGGGAATGTTAAAAAAATAATAGATGGAGAAATCGAGTCATTTCAACTTGAAAAACGTTTTATAAGTAAATCCGGATATATTGTCTGGGTACTTCTCAGTGTCTCCGTTGTGCGTGATACCATCGGCAGTCCCCTTCAGTTCGTAGGGCATACCATTGATATCACAGAACGAAAACTCGCAGAGGAGACTTTTAAAACTGCCCTCAGTTTTAATCAGGAACCCCATACTACCAGCACTGATGAGTTGATAAACAAGAGCCTTGAAGAGGGTGTCAGGCTCACCGAAAGCGAAATCGGTTTCTTTCACCTGGTGGAAGATGACCAGAAAATAATTTCTCTTCAAACCTGGACACAAAACACCCTCAATTACTGTACTGCAGTCGATAAGGGAACCCACTACCCCGTTGACCAGGCGGGTGTGTGGGGCGACTGCATCAGGGAAAAAAGACCTGTGATCCACAACGACTACCCGAATCTTCCCCATAGAAAAGGACTCCCCGAAGGGCATGTTCCTATAAGCAGAGAGTTGACGGTACCTGTTTTTCAGGATGATAAAATCGTTGCAGTCATCGGAGTCGGCAACAAGAGGCGCGATTACACCCTTATGGATCAGAAAAAGCTCTCTCTCATAGCAGAAACAGTATGGGGTGTAGTACAACGAAGGAAGGCTGAAACGGCGCTCCGTGAGAGCAATGAACGCTACCGCAGTATGTTCAATAATACTCACGCAGTTATGCTCATTATAAACCCTGAGGACGGTGCCATTATTGACGCGAATCCTGCCGCCTGTGAATATTACAGGTATCGAAGAAAGGAACTCCTCGATAAAAAAATATCTGACATTAACACACTTTCACCGGAAGAAATCAAAATTGAAATGGAAAACGCAAAACAAGAAAGACGCAAACAATTTATTTTCAAACACCGCCTGAATAACGGGGAAATTCGTGATGTTGAAGTCTACAGCGGCCCTCTTTTCGTGATGGGCAAACCGTATCTCTACTCCATCATACATGATATAACTGACAGGAAAAAAATGGAAAAGTCTCTGCGTCTCAGCGAAGAACAGCACCGTACCCTGTTTGAAACCATGACACAGGGTGCAATATACTTCGATGCCAGGGGTAGGATTTTATCAGCCAACCCGGCAGCAGCCAGAATTCTAAGCCTTAAACTTGAAAACATGATAGGAAAGATCCCTTCCGACTATCCCTACAGGGTAATTACCGAAGATGGTCATGAACTCAGCAAAGAAGACCTTCCAATAACATCCGTTTTAAAAACAGGTAAAGCACTGAGGGATTTTATCATTGGTTATCATCTGAAGGAAGAGGACCGGCATCAATGGATAGTAGTCAATGCCATTCCCCAGTATCGTCCAGGTGAAGACCGCCCCTACCAGATATATGCCACCTACACCGATATTACTGAATTAAGACAGGCCCAGGAGGAAATCAATCTCTTCTTCAACGTTACCCTGGACATGCTCTGCATCGTTAACTTCCAAGGTTATTTCACCAAACTGAGTCCCTCCTGGTCAAAAAACCTTGGCTGGAGTGACGAGGAGCTTATGTCCCGGCCTTTTCTCGACCTTGTCCATGAAGAAGACAGAGACCGGACATTGACGGAGGAAAAGTCCCTGCAGACGGGAGGGGATGTTGTTAATTTTGAAAACAGATACCGCTGCAAAGACGGTTCATACAAATGGCTTTCATGGAACTCCTTTGCTATTCCTGAACGAAATATTCTTATTGCCGCGGCACACGATATCACTCAACTGAAATTAGATGAAAAGGAGCTGAAAAAAAGTGAACGACGCCTCATGGAAGCCCAGAGGGTGGCCCACCTGGGCCACTGGGAACTCGACTATTCAGATAACACCCTCTACTGGTCAGAGGAATTATATCGAATATTTGGACTGGATTCCCAAAACTTCCCCGCCACCTACGAGGCATTCATTGAGGCAATCCATCCTGATGACAGGGAATACGTAGACCAGCGCTATCGGGAATCTGTAGCCTTAAAAGCTGACTATGAAGTAACCCATCGGATAATTAGACCTGACGGAGAAATACGCCATGTCTTTGAAAAGTGTGAAAACTTTTTTCATGAAGACGGGCATATCACCCGATCCCTCGGTACGGTCTGGGACATTACAGAACGGGTGGAGACTGAAGAAAAGCTACTCATATCAATGCAGGAGGCTGACATAGCCAGGGAACAGGCAGAAAATGCCAATCGGGCAAAATCAGAATTTCTTGCCAATATGAGTCACGAGATACGCACTCCCCTCAATGCAGTTACCGGCTTCAGCGAATTACTCTCCTCCCTGGTATCTGATGAACAGCAGAAAAGTTACCTTGAATCAATTAAGACCGCGGGGAAATCATTGCTTACCCTTATTAATGATATCCTGGATCTCTCCAAAATAGAAGCGGGAATGATGGAAATACAGTATGAGGCAGTTAATCCATTTTCACTTTTCAAGGAAATTGAACAGATATTTTCCCCCAAGATCGCTGAAAAGGGATTACAATTTTTAATCGAGATTGATCCCGAACTTCCTGTCTCGCTGATCCTTGACGAGGCACGCCTCAGGCAGGTTCTGCTTAATATTGTGGGCAATGCTGTAAAATTTACGGATAAAGGCCACATACGCCTTATCGCTCAAAAAAAATATAATCAGAAAATAAATAATCAACTCAACCTGATTATCACAATTGAAGATACCGGCATCGGTATGCCCGAAGCAGATTTCGATATCATCTTTGAATCCTTCAGACAGAGGGCGGGACAAAGCAGCCGGAAGTACGGCGGTACCGGCCTTGGCCTCTCCATATCAAAGAGACTCGTTGAAATTATGAATGGAGAAATAGTTTTCAGCAGCAGAGAAAATACAGGCACTACATTTATTATCAATCTCCATGAGGTAAAGGTAGCGGATCCACACAAAAAATCAGAAAGACGCAGGGGAATTGATACGGACAGAATACGATTCAGGGGCAACCGAATACTTGTTGTTGACGACGTGGAATCAAACCGCAACTTTTTGATTGAGCTTCTGACAGAAAAAAATCTGAAACCGGATGAAGCAAAAAACGGCCAGGAAGCCCTCGAACTGATCAGAAACAATACCTACGATGTGGTCCTCATGGATATCAGAATGCCTGTAATGGATGGTCTTGAGGCATTAAAAGAAATACGGGGCGACAAGACCATCAAAGATACTATCATTGTTGCGCTCACAGCCTCAGTTCAAAAGGATGAACGCAACAGGGTACTGGAGGCTGGATTCAATGGATTTATTCCAAAACCAATTAATATAACAGAGCTTTACCGGGAGATCTCAAGATACATTGATGCAGAACCTGCAAACAATGATGAATTTTTCGAGGCTGACATTCCACTACAGATCCCGCAACTGCCGCAAATTACAGACCCGGAACTGATCACTATTCTCAAAGGGGAAATTATACCGGTAATGAAAGAACTGACAGGGGCGGTAAAACCACAGCTGGTATTTAACCTGACGAAAAAACTTTATGAATTATCAGAAACCTATAATATTAAATCATTTTCCGATTACTGCCAACTCCTCAACAGGAATATAGAAAATTATGATATATCAGGCCTCCAGTCAGCGATGAAAAAAATTATTAATGTTATCAGAAAAGCAATAGAAAATTAACAGAAAAATTATCCCCCGGTATTAGACCAGGGCGCCTTCCTACCCTTATTCACTGAACAGAATTGAAATTACGCCGGTAAAATCCAATAACATTGTTACTTTTTAAGTGGAGCCTCCAAAATTTCCATGACAAAAAAAACAGCATATACTGCAATGAACATCGTTTACTATTCAATATAGACTTATGCGAGGACAAAATGATTAAAACATTTTTTTATCCCGAAAGCATTGTTTTTATCGGTGTTTCTCTTTCCAAACTTACCCTGGGACGCATTGCACTGCAGAACAATATTCAACGCGGCTTTACCGGGCGACTCTACGGAATTGGAAGTGAAGAGGGAGA
Organism: uncultured Spirochaetota bacterium; assembly: GCA_942491575.1. Taxonomy (GTDB): domain Bacteria; phylum Spirochaetota; class UBA4802; order UBA4802; family UBA5550; genus CAZHNW01. The sequence goes on along the minus strand of CALOBT010000031.1, from coordinate 971,164 downwards.
ACTGGATGGTGCACCCATATTCAAAGAGATTAAAGACCTGCCGGAAAAACCGGATGTTGCGGTAATCTTAACACCTGCAAAAACAGTACCTGACATTATTACCGCCTGCGGCGAAAAGGGAATCCGTAATGTTGTTATCGAGACGGGTGGTTTCTCCGAATTTTCAGGAGAAAAGGAGGACCTTGAAAAGGAAGTTCTTGAAAGGGCCCGCAGCTATAACATACGCCTGATCGGGCCCAACTGTGTTGGTGCGAGCAATGCAGAAACCGGCATGATGAATGCCTTCGCATTTTTCGAAAGGGAAGAGGGCCCCTCTGACCTGAGCTTCATCTCCCAGAGCGGGGGAATCGGAAACACCTTCATACGCCTAGTAAACGACTCACATATATACTGGAACAAGTTTGTCAGTATAGGCAACAAACTCGATCTTGACGAATCAGACTTTCTCGAGTACCTGCTGGAGGATGAGAATACCGGGAAGGTGCTTCTCTATCTCGAAAGTTTCAAGCGGGGGAGAAAATTCATCAATCTTGCAATGAAATCGGATAAACCGGTCATTATGCTGAAATCCAACAGGCATCCTGAAACCGCAAGCATTGCTCAGTCGCACACAACGGCCATTTCCGCAAGTGATGACATTGTCAATGCCGCATTCAAACAGGCTGCCATCACCCGGATCGAAAGTGAATATGATTTGCGCATTGCCACCAAGGCCTTCACCATGCCCGCCATGATGGGCAACCGCGTAGCTGTCCTCTCGCGTTCAGGTGGACATGCCGTAATGACTGCAGATGCCTGCGCAAAGTACGGACTCGACATGGTGCCGTTCCCTGACAGTTACATTGAAAGGCTGAAGGGAATTTACAACACAAGGGTCATCGCCCACCAGAATCCCCTCGACCTGGGAGAAATTTTTGATTATACGATTTTCATAAGGATCGTTGAAGAAACCCTGAAACTTGATGAGATAGATGGTATTGTCTTTAATCACATGTATCAGCCATCCTATGAAGCTGAGGCATCACGGACATTTCTTGATGCGGTAGACGAAATGGTTAAAAAGTACAACAAACCGGTCTCAGTTTCCTTTACAAGCAATGCGGATGAAATACTCGATATCGAAAAAAACCATTCCTATCCTATTTTCCCAACCCCCCTTGAAGCCGTAATGGCCCTTCACATCTCCCTGGAGCACACAAAGCGCCTCTCCTTCAGGAACAACAGGGGCCGTCCCGCTGAATTTCCCCTGAATGATTCCCTCATCGAATCTATAAAGAAAAAATGCCTTGAGGGGAAAAGAATACCCCTCACCGATGAGGCCCTGGATATATGCAGTGCAGCAGGGATAAAACCCGTCGCCTCCGCTTTAATAAACGATGCCTCTGACGCCGCTTCACTGCAGCTCGGATTTCCCCGCGCAGTAAAACTTGTTTCCAGGGACGCCTCGCATAAATCAGATATAGGCGGCGTGGTCCTTAATTGCAGCGATACCGCCGCAACAGAAAAGGCCATCGCGGAAATTATGCAGAGAATTTCTTCAGGAGACGAAGCACCTGCAGTAGACGGATTTCTCATCCAGGAAATGGCACCGGAGGGAGAGGAATTCTTCATAGGGGGAAGACAGGATGCCACCTTCGGTCCCGTGGTACTTGCAGGCTTCGGGGGAATCTACATTGAGATATTCAAAGACCGGGCCATGCGCCTTGCCCCAGTTACGGAAAAAGAAGCGGAAGAAATGCTCCGTGAACTTCAGACCTTCCCCATCCTTGAGGGGACCAGGGGACATGCACCACTGGACATCGAGGCCTTCATTGAACTCATCTGCAGGGTCTCCTGGCTGCTGCACAGCCATCGGGAAATCGAAGAGATAGACCTCAACCCGGTAATAGTACATCCCCGCGGAGAGGGAGTCTCTGTTGTCGACTCGAGAATCTTTTTTTCGGAGATATAATTTCACCGATTACGGTAAATCATTTCACATTTTAAAGGAAGTACTCCGCAGGCGTGATTATAACTTCATGCCTGCGGTTCAACTTTCTTCCACCGTCAACTCTCCTGAATATACCTGCCTGTTTTATTTATCTTTCAGGCAGCCATTGTGAATCTTCCAAAAGGGCAAATTATTTTCCATTATCCTTGACTTTTTCCGTTTTTCCATGAAAATCAATTCTGTCAATACCCATACTCTCAATGCAGGAAGATAACATGGAAAAAATCATTAATATACTTAAAGATATCGTTGGCCAGGATGTGGACGCCACAGAGATTTTTCAACAGACCGTCGACATAAAAGACAGTGAAACAATAAAAAAAATTTTAGGCATGCTAAGTTACGTGTATGATGAAAAGATGCCCTTCAACAAGTACCTGGGTATTCGGGTAGATTCCCTCGACCTGGAAAAGGTGGTGGTCAGAACGGATATGCAGGATGACCTGGTGGGCAACTATGAGCAGAAGATTCTCCATGGAGGTGTTATATCCTCTGTGATAGACCTTACCGGCGGCATAATTGCCCAGGCAAATGCAATCAGCAATATGGAAGGGATCTCCATTGGCGAAATGGCAAAAAACTTTGCCATGATGAGCACAATTAATATGCGTGTCGATTACCTGAGACCCGGCCAGGGAGAGTACTTTCTCTGCGAGGGCACTGTGGTGAGAACCGGCAACAAAGTGGCCGTTACGCGAATGGAATTCTATAACAACTCACGGCAGCTCATCGCCGTCGGTACCGGATCATATATGATAGGCTAAGAGAAGTGAGAGTCTCAAGTTACAAGTGGCAAGGAACAAGCGGTTCTCACACGTCCGAGATATTCTGCCCTGCTTAAGTATAGGTTGTCCTATGAAAGCTTGCACCCTGTCCCTTTCACCCTGCTACTTTCATACTACCGTAGATTTTTTACGAAAAAACTGACAACACGCCGTTCCGCTTCATTTGGATTTCCCTGCCATGCTTCCGCATGGGTTTCACAGGGAGAAGACCAGAACTCCTTCGGTTGCCCTGCTGCATCAAAAAGACGCTGGCCGTGAGTATATTCTATATAGTCATCACCGGGACAGTGGATAATCATCACAGAACGTGGTGAAATTTTCGAGATAACCCTTTCCGGGGAGACGTCATTCATGGGGACACCGGTTCTGAGATAGAAGAAAACCGATACGATATCCAAAAGGGGAAAAGATGGCATCCCGTAATCCCTTTCGGCAATATCCTTCAACTCCCTCCGAAGACTGGAGAAGCCTGCTTCAAATACCCCCGCCAGAATATTTTCATCCTCAGCCATGGCCATTATAGTCGTTGCTGCTCCCATGGATACGCCGAATACACCAATCCGGTCCTTTTTCTTAACTTCCTTCAGCCAGGAAACGGCCCCGAAGACATCACGTTTTTCATAGTATCCCATGGTTGTCACATCACCATTACTCTTCCCGTGGTTTCTCAGGTCTGGTATCACTATTGAAATTCCGAAACGGTGAAGGACCCTCACCCACCGAAGGGCTTCATGACGGTCGGCGCTGTGTCCATGCACCATGATGACGGCCTCCTTCCTTCTGGCCGGAATATACCATCCCTTCAGAGAAACCCCGTCGCTGGCAGTAAATGCAATTTCTTCATAAGGGAGCTTGAGGTCCCCGGGTGTGCCGCAATGAATAAAATGTTCCTTATCACAGGGCCCCCTTTCGGGAAGAATTACCCTGGAAGTAAAATACCACCCTCCCCCCAGGAGACCTGTCAGCAATAGCAGTACCATTGAGATTATAATGTTTCGGATCATGTGACTTCCCCCTGCGGCTGCGGTGAATATACGGTTTGATGCAGTTCGTTTCAGTGTTACTTTATCATGATACAGATTAATTGAGTTGGCAACCAAAATAAATACAGTATATCAAAAACGATCAGTTTTTGTTTCTTTTTTAAATCAGAGGACACTGCTTTTTTCTTGCAATTCAGGCTTTTCAAGCTAAAGTGACATGGTTCACATCAATTTATTTTCAACCGGAGGATACAATGACCAAAGAAACACCCCGAAGAAAAAAAATACTCGCTGCCCTGGCACTGTTTCTATCACTGCTGGTGATCCTGCCGGTAATATTTTTTGAATCGAAGGCCCCCGACTACGACACCCGGGTTGAATCACCCCTTCTATCTGATACGGTAAAGGTTCACCGGGACAGCTGGGGCATCCCCCACATATACGCAAAAAAAGATACTGATGCGTGGTTTGCATATGGATATACACTCGCACAGGACCGTCTCTTTCAGATGGAGGTGCAGCGCCGCCTCGCCAGGGGAGAACTGGCGGAAATTTTCGGCGAAGCGGTACTCCGCTACGACCGTCTCTTCCGCACCTGGATGTTCAAGCGGACAGCGGAAAAATATCTTCAGCAGTCAGACCGCATTGACCCAAAGGCTCTGGAGATTCTCGATGCATGGCTGGCAGGAATAAATCATTTTATCGAAGAGGGAAACCTCTCCGCTGAGTTTTCACTTCTAACAATCAAGCCCAGGCCCTTCACGCGTGTAGATTCGCTCACTATCATGGCCTACATGGGTTATTCCTTTGCGGATGGCTTCGACACTGACTCTATTGCCTCCGCGGTAGAAAAAAAGCTTGGGGCGGATAAGGCGAAACTTCTCTTCCCCGGGTATAACCTTGAAAAACCCGTCACCATCATGGAGACCCAGGCATTCTTTAATCCCGGTCTAAAGACAGCACTTGCAAATCCCGGCCCGGACAGTCCGGAGAAAATGGAATCGGGAATAATTACCCCCAGGGATTCTGACCTGCGTCAGTGGATTGCATCAATGGGAGGTTCCTTCGCGGGGAGCAACTCGTGGCTCATTGCCCCCTCCCGCAGCAAAAGCGGCGGAGCCATACTGGCAAACGACCCCCATGTTGCCCTCTCGAATCCCTCCGTATGGTACGAGGCCCATATCATTTATGACGGCTACGAAAATTACGGTTATCACGCCCCCCTGTTCCCCTTTCCCATGATGGCACACAACCGCCACAAGGGCTGGGGCATTACCATGTTTGAAAATGACGACCTGGATCTTTTCCGGGAAAAGATTCATCCGGAAAAGCCTGACATGGTAATGTACCGTGGTGAATGGAAAAAAATCAAAACCATAAATGAAGTGATCAAGATCAAGGGGGGAAAGGAAGTCAACATCACAATCCGCGTCACCCCCCACGGCCCCATTGTTTCGGAATTTCTTCCGGGATACGAGAAAACACCCGTTTCCCTCTGGTGGGTTTATCACCATGATTTCAACGATATCCTCACCTTTGCCTATCATGCAGCAACGGCAAAAAACCTGAAGGAAGCCACGGATGCTGCAGCCCTCCTGGCTGCACCGGGCCTAAATCTCTCCTATGCAGACAGGAGGGGAAACATTGCCTGGTGGGCAGCAGGAAGGATACCCATTCGTCCGAAACATGTTAACCACAAGCGCATTCTTGACGGATCATCAGGCAGGGATGAACCGCGTGGTTACCTTCCTTTCAAAAAGAATCCCCAGATGATCAATCCCCCTTCAGGGATAATTATAACAGCTAACAACAAATCGACAATCCGGCCGCTTGGACAGGTAAAAAATCTTGAGGGCTACTGGTGTCCCACTGACCGTGCCGCGCGCATCACAGCGCTTCTACAGACCAGAAAAAAGTGGAGCACCGATGAACTGATGAGAGTGCAAACGGATCTGATATCCGCATCAGCGGGGAAAAACAGGGATGCACTGGTCAGACTTCTGGATACGAAAAAGAAAGAACTCAACGATACCGGCAAAACCGCCCTGGAGCATCTTCGAAGCTGGAACCTGGTTTCAGACACCTCTTCTGTCGGGGCAACAATTTATAACGTACTCCTCTATCATCTTTTCAAGGCTGCCGTAACAGATGAAATCGGAGAGAAAAGATTTCAGGACTATGCCAGCACCTCCGATTACTGGAATGCCCTGAAGGGACTTCTCGCAGATTTCAATTCTCCCCTCTGGGACAACCTGAAAACAGGAAAAAAGGAAACTGCAGACCTGATCGCTGTATCTGCAATGCAGAAAACCCTGCAGGAACTTAAAGAAAAACTCGGGAGCAATCCCGATTCGTGGAAGTGGGGACGCCTCCACCGCATAGAGTACCGCCACCCCCTTGGGGAGCAGAAACCCCTGAATCTTTACTTTAACATCGGTCCCCTTCCCGCACCGGGGGAGGCCCATATCATTAACCGTTTGAAATCAAATTTCGGCAAACATGATTACAGGGTTGTTTCCGTGCCGTCACACAGGCGACTCATCGACTTCAGTGCCCTGGATAAATCCGTATCAATTATCCCGTCAGGCAACAGCGGTAATGCCGCCAGCCCCCACTATGACGACCAGGTTGAACGCTATCTCTCAGGAAAATACCGGCCCATCAACTTCACCCGTAAACAAATTGAAGGGGATACGCGGCACCTGATGATACTGAAACCAAAAAAGAATAAAAGATGAAACAGCTGGCTATTAAAGGCCTCAAATCCGGAGGCCTTATTTTTCAAAATGCCATCTGTATTTTGATATCCGGCAGTATCCTGTTATGAATAAGAATCTTCAATCACCTGAACTGGCGCCTGAAGATTCTTATCTTTTTGTTTAAGTTCAAATCATTTACCGGATATCATAAATTCATAATAACCGGTAAATATTAATTTATTATTTCAGTTTAATTTCTACGGCATCATTGGGATCCAGGGCGGTCCCTTTAACATCAGCAGAGGCATTAAGCCAGAAGGTTGATTTTTCTCCATCCATCATCTTCCCAAGACCACCAAGGGCCTTGCCGACTTTTCCTGCAGTCTCCTGCATCTCATCATTCTCTGATTTAATCAACTGGTAATTCAGGGCGAAGGCAAATTCCTTGGTCTCCCCTGTCTTGATATCAAATGCTTCATTACTTTTCCACTCTCCCAGATCAAACTCCTTGATTTCCTCATCATCGCCCTTTCTGATTTTCCAGACCTCTTCGAGTTTCACCTCGAGCTCGGTAATATGCTGATCACTCTTGCTGGTCAGTTTTATTTTCCCAGAGATGGTGTCCCCTTCCCTGCTGAAGGTTTCCGGAACATCAAGAGTAACCTTAACGCCGCCGATACCAAGCACCTGTTTGACTTTCTGCATAAAACTCATAGATATCACCTCCCGCCTGTTATTTATTAAATCAAATTATTAGAAATGCCCTGCGTAAGGGAATATTCTCACTTCAGGGATAAAATCAGGTTCTTAAACAAAGTTACTCTTAACCTGGTAAAAGTTTACGAATCAATGGTTTTTTTAATGTAATGCAGCTTTCAGGACAAAGCTCCTGGCAGCAGTAACATCTAATACAGTTGCTGTAATTATATGAGGGGGCCCTTGATTTGTCTCCGTCAAACCAGTTTACAGCCTTTGGATCCGCGGGACACATCTTGACACAGACCCCGCACTTAATACACTTATCAGAATCAATTACCGGCTTAGGGACAAGACGATTTTTTATCCATGCAACAATTCCCGTCCCCGCGAAGGGCTTCAGGGGATTTTTATCAATATCAAAATCCTCTGATCTCAGAGATTCAAAATCGTCCCCGAGTAATTCGATATTTTTCGAATCAGCAACACCATAACCCATTTCATGACCATGTTTTACCGTGGGAACAAGCCATGGATCGAGCCCGATAAGACGGCACGCGGTAGCATCGAGTGCAACAGAATCAGTTGATAAAATGATAACATTCATCGCTTTAGGGTTTCCACCGCGGAGGCCGTTCCCCTCCATGGCCATAATTCCATCCATAATGTAGAGACGTGGACCGACACAGGCATTTAAATCAAGGAGCATCTTTGCAAACTCACCCGAATCCTGCATCTTAACATGGTATTCACCCTTGCGAACACCGGGAACACAGCCGAACTGATTTTTCACAGCACCTGTAAACTTTTCAAATCCATGGGCCTTCATCTTCGATATGCTTATCACCCCATCCTTACCCTTCAGGGCCACTGCGAGTGTGAATTTTTTATTCTGCCGGCCTTTTTCGAAAAATACTTCCTGTGTTCCTTTAAAATCGTCCAGATGTATAGAGAGGCTTTCTGCCACACCCATAATTCCCGATTTTTTTGCTGCACTTTCCGGAGAATTAAAGGCCGGGGAGTCACCGAAGGAGAGTATCGCCCCACCTTCAAGAAAAAGTTCTGCAGCTGCACGAAAGACTTCGTGATGAGTTGTCACACATTTTTCAGGGGGATCGGCTGAGAGAAGATTAGGCTTAAGAAGAATTTTTTCTCCCTTCTTTACAAACTTTCTCACTCCCCCCAGAAGTTCCATACCGCGTCGTACTGCGGCCTGTACATTCAAGGGCTCATAATCATTACACCTGACCAGAACAACTTTACTCACAAAAATCTCCTGTTTTTGATATCTCAAATAGCGACAATAAAAAATCCTTCCGGACGAAAAATAATTCTCAAGGAAAACCCTGCTAAAACTTCAGGGGGTACAATGTTTTAGACTTCCCCGAATAACAAAAGCAGATTCAATAAATTAAACTTTTGCTATTCCCTTGCGGTTACAATACCCTGCTAATTCCGGACTTATCATATTTAGAATAGTGAAATTCCTGGTTTCCAGAAAAAGCCATTGTGATCTTTCTATTACCATCACTTTCAGGCTACAATCCCTTTTTACAATCCTAGTATAGCATCCTCTTAAAATTCTGTCAATTCTGAAGAGATTCAATCCCTTGAAAGAAAATGAAAAGAATAATACTTGAAGCAGGCCGACTGGTATGATAAAATAAGAGAATGAACAGGCATTCCATAGTTACGGCCGTTTTTTTCATATCCATTACAGAGACAGCCGGTGCTAAAGAAAAATTTGAGAACCGGACATTTATCCGGTAGACACTCGAAAAGGAAATCGTCCTTAAAAATGCCATCAATTACAATCCTGAGAACCCTGGCAGGCTAAAAAAAATTCACCCTATAAAAAATTATATGTTCCGTGTTTTCAATAATAGGATGGACAATAGTCGTTAAAAAAATTATCGGACGTTGCCGTGAAATGAACTCCCAGAAAAATATACTCCTGGTGGAAGATGAAGCCATCACTGCCATAACGGAAACAAGGGATCTTGAAAAATATGGATACAGAGTCCATACTGCTTCTTCAGGTGAAGAGGCCTTCAAAAAAATTGATTCCGGCAGCAATATCGATTTAATTCTTATGGATATAGACCTCGGGCGTGGCATGGATGGAACCGAAGCTGCTAAAATAATATTAAAAACATATGACATCCCACTGATTTTTCTTTCAAGTCATACGGACCCCGCCATTGTAGAACTGACAGAACGTATTACTTCCTATGGCTATGTGGTCAAACAAACCGGGATAACCGTACTGGATGCGTCTATAAAAATGGCATTCAGGCTTCATGAACAAAAACGGCGTATAGAGACCCACGAAAGGGAAGCTGTTGTATCGAATAAAGAATTGAACGCCACCCTTGAAAAACTTGAGTCAATCAATGAAGAACTCAATGAAACAAACGAGCAGCTCGCAGAATCACAAAGGGAACTGATAAAACAGGAAGAAAAATTCAGACTGCTTGTGGAGAATCTCTGCGAAGGCGTGGTCATTCATGCCGCTGACACCTCGATTATTTTTTCCAATCGCAGGGCATCTGAGATTCTTGGTCTTTCAGTTGATGAAATATCTGGTAAAAAAGCCCCCGACCCGGCCTGGATTTTCATCAGGGAGGACGGGACAAGCCTCCCCATTGAAGAATACCCTGTCTCCAGGGTCCTTTCCGGGAAAGACTCATTCAGCGGCCAGATACTCGGAATAACAGAGCCAGACACAAAAAATATAGCATGGGTACTTGTTAACGGCCACCCAATGCTCGATAGAAAAAACAACCTGGAATCTGCGGTGATAACATTTTCTGATATTACCGAAATAAAAATTGCGGAAAAAAATCTTCAGCAGAAACACCGGGACCTGGTGCAATCGCAGGAAATTGCAAATGTTGGCACCTGGAAGTGGGACCATAATACCGGCAGCATTGAATGGTCCGACATGATGTACAACATTTATGGATTTGATACAAAGGAGCCCCCTCCTCCGGAGAAGGTGAGAGAAATAATAATTCCGGAAGACCGACATATATATGACAAGGCCATGGAAGGTTTCGCTGAAGGGAACATTCCCAAAGAGATTACATACAGCATCCGTAAAAAAAATGGGGAAATCCGTAATATAGTTGTACAGGCGGAAATTTTGACTTCCCCGGAAGGGGAAAAACAGGGGCTTATGGGGGTAGTACAGGACGTAACAGAATATGTTCGAAAAGAAAAGGAGATCAAGAACCTCCTGACGGAAAAAGATATTATTCTAAGAGAAGTACACCACCGCATCAAAAATGATATGAATACAATCCGCAGTCTCATTGTACTGCAGGCAGAACAGAGCAATAACGATGAGGCTAAAGAAATTTTACTTAAAGCGGAAAATCGAATTACCATCATGGGCAATATTTACAATGCCCTCTACCGGAGTACCAGTTTCACCAGTATTAATATTAAAAATTACCTGCAGGATTTAATACTTAACCTTCAGAAAACAAATACATTATCACAACCGGTTAGTATCTCAACGGATATAACCTCCATCGATATTTCCCCCAGGGATTCCTTTCCCATCGGAATCATTATCAATGAGCTTGTCAACAATGCCTTTAAATACGCTTTTTCCGGAAAAACGGATGGAGAGATTAAAATAGCACTTCAGAAAAAGGAAGAGAGTCAACTGGAGATTATAGTCGCAGATAACGGTATAGGGATTGCGGATGAAATTATAAATAATAAAAATTTTGGTTTTGGCCTGGTGCTTGTTGATGCCCTTGCAAAACAGCTAATGGGAAAAGTTGTTTTCCAAAACGATTCCGGTACAACAATTACTGCCTCCATTTATATCAGAAAACCTAATTCATATCATTGATTTGCTGTTCCACATTTGCCAGTTTAATCGAAATCCTTTCTATTGACTTTTCCAGCCGCTCCCTTTCCTGCTTCAGCCATTCAAGTCTTGAATCGGGAAGTTCACGTGAAGTGAACTGTTCCTTTACCATGTCAGGACTCTGCCCTTCAAGAAAGGCCTCCTGGGCAAGCCCACGTACATCATCATCTGAAATGGCCGCAACTGTTTTCATATTTTCATATCCTATTTCAGGATTTAAATCCTGTGTATGAAATTTCATGATTTTTTTTGCAGTCGCTCGATGAAGGCCCAGAACCCTGTCCATGTAATCATCAAAACTGGCATGATACTCCATACAGAGTTCAAAGGCACGTGCAATAAGCTGCCCAAACTCTTTCATTAATTTCCCGTTTTCATGCAGATAATTGTCTTTTATATCTTTTGTCAGGTTTATAAATTCCTGTTCCGTTTCGAATATATTAGTATAAATCCCCAGCTCCTCCGCCTTGTTGAGCAGGCGGTGCAGAATATTCCAGAATTGAGTGGTATGACTTTTGGAGGATACAGGCTTTGATGAGGTTGTAAACTGAATGTGGTGGGCAAATTCATGTATCGCTGTATACATTATCGCATTGTCATTGCCATGATTTTTATTGTGAATCAGTATTTCGTGAGAATCAGGCTTATAGAGGCCGTCAACTTTTTTACTCGTTTTCCCGGAGAATGTAACAGAAAAATCCTCCACTGTATCATCCAGCTGCAATAAGTTTTCTACCACCTGATCCTGATTCATCTCTTCGTTATCCTTTTCCGGTAAATTATGGCCAAACCGCTCTAAATTCTCTGTATCATCAATAACGACAATGATTATCAGATATGATGTCCACTTATGCAGAAAGGTTCATAATGATTCCATAACTGCGGAGGATCAACTGAGACAGGGCCTGTTGGCACGAAATAAAGTGAGAACTTCCACCTGTCAAATGCATTTTTCACTTTAAAAAGAATTAATCCCATTGTAACATGGCTCCAGGATAAAGCTCATATAAGAAAAATAGAACAAGGAGAAAGAAATGGGATCTTCAGAAGAAAAAACCATAATGATATCCGGCATGAGCTGTAATCATTGCAAAATAACCGTCGAAAATGCCCTTTCCGCCATTTCAGGCGTGTCCCTGGTAACGGTAGACCTCGAAAAAGGATCAGCCACGGTTACAGGTGATAACCTCAGTGATGATACCCTCAGGTCAGCAGTAGAAGAAGCTGGATATGAGGTAACCGGATAGCAGAGTGGAACAGATAGGGAAATATTTTATAAAAATTTTAGTTTTTGCCGTATCTTTTTATGCACTTGCAGTAATTACCCGAAACTATTTGCAAAGGAAAAAAGGGAAAGCTGAACTGATGGATAGTGAAGTAGTTTTTACCGCGGGAATCGGTGCCGCCATTATAACAATGATTGCAACAAGGGTCATATTAAAGCTCTTCACTGGGTGAAGATAACCTGAAAACAGTGAAGGCGATGCTGTTAACATCGCCTTCAGGCACTCTATATCTTGTTTAAAACTATTTCACACGATACCAGTACTGGTTTCTTCCCAGAAGGCTGAAACCGATAAATCCGCGGACCTTCAGCTTAGTGTTGCTTAAAAGTTCCATTTTGCATCCATAGGTTTTACCATTTTCAGGATCGAGAATCTTTCCGCCGGTATACTCTTTGTCACCGTCTTTTTTAAGTCCCCATGCAATTACCATACCTACAATGGGCTTATCCTTCAGGTTCCCTTTACATTTATCACATTTTGAATCTGCGGGATCGATGAGAAGTTTATCGACTTTTGCGAAAAATTTCCCATTCTTCTGATAAATCTTGATGTAAGAAGCGGCTTTTCCCTTATTTACTCCGCTATCAGCAATATTCTTCCAGAGACCTTCAATAGGATCACCGGCGGAAATCATGCTGCCAAATGATACTAAAAAGGCAACAAGTGCGACCTTTACAACTATTTTAGCTTTCATAGATTTAGATTCCTCCATACAAAATAATGAAAATTACACTATTTTCACTTATCGAAGATGTCAATTACTTTGTGAAATATTCAATAATATGTTTCATTTTGCCAATACACCTTTATTTGCAAAATGCAATTTTTATTTTTGACATTAACGTATATTCATACATAATTGTATATTTGTTTATTCTCATGGCAATTATATGAAACCAAATATTATTAAAATTACAATCCTCATTTTATTTATTACAATAGCTGCAAATATACATTTAGACATTCTCCCTTCTGAACTTGAAAAAAAATATTTCCTCCCCACCTCCGGATATATAAATATTGAAGAACTGAAGGTCCATTACAGTGACGAGGGACAGGGATACCCCCTTGTTCTCATTCATGGAACATCGTCATCCCTTCACACATGGCAGGGATGGACTGAAAAATTAAAAAAACATTTCAGAATAATAAGGATGGATGTCCCGGCCTACGGGCTGACAGGACCTAACCGGGACCACGACTATTCCGAAGAATGGTACGATCAATTTTTAGTTTCCTTTCTTAATCAGCTGAAAATTGAAAAATGTCACATTGCTGGAAACAGCCGCGGTGGTGCCATTGCCTGGTATTTTTCCGCAAAACATCCGGAAAGGATCAAGGGCCTGATACTGGTGGATGCTGCAGGCTATCCCTATCGCGGCGATATCAGCCTTGCCTTTAGACTGGCAAGAACTCCAGTACTCAATAAAATAGCAAAAAATATCACTCCCCGATACCTGGTCAAAAAAAGTCTGGGGGAAGTTTACTACGATAAAAATAAAATAACCGAGAATCTGGTAGACCGCCACTTCGATCTACTTCTCCGCAGGGGAAACAGGAATGCATTCATTGCAAGGAGTATAAACCGGGAACCATATTCTCAAAAATTGATCAAATCAGTAAAGGCCCCCACGCTCATTATGTGGGGAAAGGCTGATTCCTGGATCACACCCGACAGGGCAGAATTATTTAAAAAAGATATCCCGGGCTCGAAGGTAATTATCTATCCCCGGGCGGGCCATGTTCCTATGGAGGAAATTCCCATGAAAACCGCCGGGGATGCCCTTAATTTTTTAAAGGGCCTCAGTCAGTAGCTATATCGGTTTCAGATCCGGGAAATTACGGTCAAGGACCTCATTCCATTCATCCAGGCGTGATTGAATCTGGGCCTTTAAAGGTTCAAGCTCACCGATAATTTCAATAGATTCAATAACGTCCCCCTGTTTGATTGAATCTACAATCGCCTGATCTTCCTTGCCGACAACACAGCCAAAAACAGTATGTTTACCGTCCAGCCATTCAGTAGGAACGTGAGTGATGAAGAACTGGCTGCCATTTGTTCCGGGACCAGCATTTGCCATGGAAAGAATACCTGCACGGTCATGAAGCAGGTAATCAACAAATTCATCTCCAAACTGATAACCGGGACCTCCGGTACCATTTCCTGAGGGACACCCCCCCTGTATCATAAAGTCAGCAAGAACCCGGTGAAAGGTGAGTCCGTTATAAAAACCACGCATAGCCAGATTCACAAAATTTCCTACAGTGACAGGAACATCATCGGCAAAAAGATTAAGATGAATAGGTCCCTTTGATGTTTCAATAACTGCTTGTAATTCGCTCATACTTTTCTCCACAATCTAGAATAAATAGTACCTTCAACATTTCATGTCTCACAGGACAAGAAAAAAAATAATTTTATGACAATACTCAGTATACAATTATACAAGAAGAATACAAGAACTTATCCAATATACTTAAAAATTATCATTTATCATTTGGATATCCATCTAAAAAATATCTGCCTATTTACATTTTTCAGGCGAAATAATTAAAAAGAAGAACATTGAAAAGCACATTTAGTGTATATACTAAATTTATATTATCTTATAACTTTTACAACCATTGTTGACAGTACAATAGCCCTATGCTACAATTTGCGAATCTTTTCAGGATGAACTCTTCATTGATTCAGCTGGAGAAATCCCTTCGGAATTACTCAGTGAAGCAATTTCATTCATATTAATTTACAGACTGGAGGAAACAGTTATGAGAATTATCAAAATCGTACTCATTGCATTTCTGGCAGCAGGCTTACTATTACCGGGATGCGGCAGCAAGGGCGGAGCATCAACTCCGCAGGCACTCTTCGAAGAAATGAAAGGGAAAAATCCCGACAATTTCAGTGAAATAGTCGACTTTATCGCACCGGATGAACTTCCTGTCATGACCTTTTCGATGGATATTATGGCTGCATTTATGACAGGTTTTTCCAAGGACAAAACCTTAAAAACAAAATATGAAGCCATCAGGAAGAAGTACAGTCTTCCTGAAGTTGACAAAAAAATGGCAATGAAGATGAATGATACTGAAGCCGTAATGAAATATGCCGCAGAAAAGTATGCCCAAGTTGATCATGCGAATTTTCTGAAAGATATCCAGGGACTTGTGGATAAAACTCCCGGGAAAAAAACAAAAAAAGAAAAAATCTATGCTGAATTAAAAGATGTAAAAATTGAAGGAGACACAGCAACCGGTATTGTCGTAGATAAGAACAAAAAACAGGACAAAGTCACCTTTAAAAAAGTAAACGGCAAGTGGTACATTTCAATAAAAAGTATGATGAAAAGATAACCATAGCCAATAATATTCAGAAAAAGGCGGCTCGCAGAAGCGAGCCGCCTTTTTTTATCAAAATCCGATAAAGTTTTTTGCTATTTCCCTCATTTTTTTATTCTTTAATAAACATCACGGGTAATAAAATTTTCCATTATCCAAATAGATGGAACCGAAATGAACCTGATAAAAATAATAAAGGAAAAATTAGCCTTGACTCCCTCAGGTACACTAACTGCAAACAACACTATCCCGGCGGAAGAGATCTTGTTCTCCCTTGACAGCCAGGAGGGAGAATTCAAAAGCGGGATGAAAATTTATGAAGAATTGGGAGAAAACGACCAGTGGAACTATCTGGAGAAGCAGCTAACTCCCCTTGCAAGGCGATACAATGGAAAATTTATCATAAAGAATGAAGACGATGAGCTTATACTGAATTTAAAGTACCACAATTATCCCGCCAGGATACAAATGGATTTCTGGGACCCTGAACCGGATGTTTTTATAAAGTTTAAAAACAGAACCGGAACACTGAGACTTTACTATGACAGTGAAGTAAAACCTGACACTGAAACAGATGAATGGTCTGATGAAAAAGAAAAAATCTATTTCATTTCAGATGGCCTCTATTTTGAAGAATACCCCGCAGAATATGAATCGATGAAGGCTGTCTCAGATAATCTAACTGAAGAATTCAAATCGCAGCTTGCCGAAGGCATGGAGGAACTGGACATAGGTTATTTTGAAATTGATGCCGGCATAATTGAATGTGACATTGACACCTACCTTCCTGACTTGAAAAATGCTTCGGAATATTTCGAAAAAGTATTTCACCTGATGTCAACAGCCGCAGATATTTTTTCCAGAGGAGATTCAGACATAGAAGAACTTGCATCCATCTATATCGGCGGTATAGCGGTAAAACCCGGTGCAAAAATGGTCAATTGTCCGTACTGCAGCAGTACCGTGGTTATCGGATCTGACCATAATTGCCCCAACTGCGGAGGAAACATCATACTGTAAAAAATAATTTCAATTTTTATGAATTTAAGTTTTGGGATTAATTAAAATTTACAGGAAATCCCCGTAGTTGCCCAAATATGAAGGCGGTCCTGGCCGCCCCAAACATCATGCCATGGTGCCGTTACCAGAGCCGTACTAAACCTGCCATACAAACTGAGTCCGTTTTTAATTCTGACAGAGAGTTCTACATATGCTGCGACATCACATAATCCCTGGTACTCACTGCCAATCCAGCTTTTTGAAGAGGCGTAATAAAAATATGAAATCCATCCTCCCGCTGTAAGTTGGACATTTTCATATAGTTGATACTCGTGATTAAAACTGAGTTCCATGTAAAAATCTTTAAAATTTTCACGGCCCTCCTCCTGCCTGCCGGTTCGCATGCTGTATGAAAAACTGAATTCGGGTCTTAACAAAATTTTTTTCAACTGCGCCGAAAGAGCAAGTTTTACTGAATCCTTCCGGTATCCGCTTTCCTTTTTGCTTTGAGGATACATATAGTAGCCGACACGCCCCCCAAGGATAAGGGTATCCGCAATTATACTCCTGCTGTAATCTGCAGTAAAATCGACGCCTATCCAGGTCTTCTCTGTATTATTAGGCTGGTTTTCCAGATAAGCTGCGGGAATTTCTCCCGTAATTGAAAAATTAAGATCCCCCAGAGACTGGCCAACAGTGGGAAAGAGTACCCCCCTGGAGGAATTATCCGTACTACCGTAAAATGACATGCCCCGCCAGTAATATTCGCTGTTATATTCCAGGCCAATTAAAGTTCCGGTTTTTCCATTTATTTCTGTACATATATTCAAAACAAAGAAGAGGATCGGGAGAATATTGAAAAAAATACGGGGCATCTATTCCTCACAGAAAGCTAAAAAATTATCCAATATCAATTCTTATTACTGTATAGTTAAACGAGAGGATAATTATAGTGCATTTGAAGGAATAAAACAAGGCAAATATCAAACGGTTTGAAGAGGGTTGCACCTGCCAGCCTGTAATTCAAAAGCTGCTACTGCCAATAAAGGAGAGGTCATTTCCAATCATTATATTGAGAGATTTATTGAAACTCAAGAAGATAGAGGGTCACGTCGTCTTCCATTTCTTCATCTGAAGCAAAATTATTTAAATCCTCGTAAAGTCCCGGAAGTTTTTCATCGCTTTCATCCAGAATCAATTGCTTTATTTTTCCCAGCAGGCGCTCCGAACCATACATCTCACTTAAGGGATTACGCTGTTCAAGAATTCCATCAGTATAGAAAAGAAGGAAATCGCCGGAATTATATTGAATACTGTTCTTCCGATATGAAGCCCCCTTGATAATTCCAAGGGCGGGACCGGAGCTTTCCACATCCGCAAAGTCACCCTTCTCCTTCTGCCAGATGAGGGGATGATGGTGCCCAGCCTTAACAAGATCAATTGTAGACGTCTCGCTATTTATCACCAGGCAATAGCAGGTTGCATAAAGATTCGGCAGCACTTCGTAAAAATGATTATTGAGAAATGTCATCAGCCCGACGGGATCATTCCCTAATCTATCGATGGACGAAGCAAGGGCGCTGCGGAGGACCCCTGTTCCAAGAGAAGCGGTAATACCATGACCTTCAACATCTGCTATGAGGACCAGTGCTTCTGTATCACTGAGACGGTTCATATACAGGAAATCGCCGCCGATTTCCAGACATGGATTGTAAAGATAGGATTGCTTTATAGAAGGAAGGATATACCGTTCATTATCCAAAAAATCAGTATTAATAAAATAGGACTGTACCTTCCTGGCATGAGAGAGGTCTTCGTTCAGTTCATCCAGTATTGCCGAAGTCTGATCAAGTGAATAGCGGGCATCGGTAAAGCTGGTAAGCATATTCCTGAATCTCGAAAATGTAACCATGAGACAGTTGCGATAAAAAACAAGGGCAATTTTTTCCGATTCATTCAGGAGCTGATCAAGGTTGTCCTTCGTCAACTGCAGGAGCATCGTCCCCTCCCGGCAGATAACATCTGCCGAGCGCGGCATTTTATCAATAAGGGCAAATTCTCCGAAAAAATCGCCACTTGTCAGGATATCAATGAGAAGTTTATCCCCGCTCTCCTGAGTCCGAAAAACATCGACGGAACCGTTCATAATGATGAACATGCTGTTACCGTCTGTCCCCTCCATGACAACGGGGGCTCCCTTTTCCATTTCAATCGGCTGGAGGAGATTCAGAATTTTCACCAAACCCTGTTCATCAAGGCCGTTAAAGAGGGGTATATTCTGAAGAATATTTATTAGCTGATCTTTGAACTTCTGTATCATATAAAAACTAAAATCATATAGCAGTACCACTGGCAAGAAAAAAATCATTTTACCCTTAAAGTATTTGTCAAACAGTGAAATGGTTGCAATTTGAGACTCTTTTTTTAAGCTGTTATGAAGGAAGATAAAGCCATGCAGCATAAAATACTTTTCATCGATCCCTTTTACGGGGGTTCTCATAAATCGTGGATAGACGGTGCCGCCCGCCACAGCCGCCACTCCGTCAGCGTACTCGGCCTTGCAGGAAGATACTGGAAGTGGCGCATGCAGGGAGGGGCGATACCCCTTGCAGAAAATTTCAATGCCCTCGAAGAAACACCTGACCTCATCGTCGCTTCAGACATGCTTGATCTCAACACCTTCCTCTCCCTCACCAGGAAAAAAAGCAGCAATATTCCAGTGGCCCTCTATTTTCATGAAAACCAGCTTACCTATCCCTGGTCATACCGTGACCGTGACCTTCAGCGGGGAGCTCACCGGCACTTTGCCCTGATAAACTACCGTTCCGCCCTCGCAGCAGACATACTCCTTTTCAATTCTGAGTATCACCTGGAAAGTTTTCTCGGGGCTCTCCCCGCCATGCTGAAGGGATTCCCCGATAATAACTGTCTCGAGACTGTAGACCTTCTCAGAGAAAAATCGAGGGTACTCTATCTCGGACTGGGGCTTCTGCAATTTGATAAATTCACCCAGGAAGAGGATGATAATCCCCCCATTATACTCTGGAACCACCGGTGGGAATATGACAAAAATCCGGCACAGTTCTTCCGTATAATGAAAGAACTGGACCAGGGGGGTGCTGATTTCTGCCTGGCACTGCTGGGTAAGATTCCGGATGTTGAACCGGTAGAACTAAGGGAGGCAAAAAAAAGACTGGACCACCGCATTGTCTACTGCGGTTACTGCTCCACCTTTGACGAATACGCTTCGTGGCTCAACCGATGCCACATACTGCCGGTAACTTCCAACCAGGACTTCTTCGGTATAAGTATTATGGAGGCGGCATATTGCGGGGTCGTCCCCCTGCTGCCGAAACGTCTCACCTACCCGGAACTCTTCCCCCAAGAAATATTCGGAGAACTTTTTTATAACGACGGTTTTCACCTTCGCCAGCTGATTGAAAATCATCTTACTGGTAATGACAAACAACTGCGGAAAGCCTTAAAAAATAATGCCCTGCAGTATGACTGGTCTGAAAAAATTGGAGAGTATGACGAAGTCTTTGACAAAATTATTGCGGATATTTAAAGACCTCCGCAAGGCCTTCGATAGCCCACATCTCCGCATCAATGCCGCACTGACCGTATTCAATCCAGAAAAAGCCCTCTTCTCCCCATTCATCCCCCCAGCTGTTTTTGCAGAGCCACGCCTTTCTCTCATCACAGTAACCGACCACGCAGATGCAGTGGCCTCCTATATCAGGTCCCGCCACATGGCTGTAGATTCCCTTTTCATACAAATAAAAATCCAGATAGACCTTCATCGCACTGACAAGGGGTCCCTTCGATGCAATCCAGGCTTTCATTTCTCCTGCCGTGGAAATTTTTTTATAACCTGAAATACTGGTTACTTTTTTCTCCCAGTTTACCGGCAGCTCCGGTTCCTTCAGGCCGGGCCTGTAGGGGAAATCCTCCTCGGGTATCACCCCCGGTTTCTGAAGAAAATCAAGGGCAAAAAAAATCGGCATGCCTGTCTTCATACTGTATCCCAGGGGATTATGACAAAAAATTTGCGCCTCGGAAAGATTTGGAAAGATTCCGGCATCTGGTCCATTTACCGGAATCTTATTTTTAATGCGTACAAGTGCCTCCAGCGCGGCGACACTTCCGAAGGCGGCGCAGGTTCCTGAGAACAGCTGGTTTCTCACGGAGGTGATATAATTATTGTCGGCCACATCAAGCCAGCTGAAATGCGGCGGATACCCCGTGGAGGCCTCATCAGGGAGATCGGCAATCCCATCACGTATATCTTCAAATTTAAGGCCGGAAATTTTTTCACGTTCGTCAAGGGAAAGATCCTGTTCCCCCGGCTCGAATCCGCACAACATTCGCAGTTCATCGCCAACTGTATCGAAAAGATAATTGAAACCCGGCTTCCAGCGGGCTTCTTTGATATCTTTTTTCAATTCCATTGCATCTTTAACAAGATCATGAAACTCCCTGGTGATTGTTTCCATACTATTCTCTTATATTAATGATTTGAAAAATATTATTTTTCCCGGGGATAATATATGACACCTTATCGGGTAAAGTCAAGAATCTTTGAGTCTTTAATATAGCTTAATTTAGAACAATCACGATTATGAATATACTTGACTTTTGCAGTTTTATTGAGAGTATTAAGTTACCCGGCAAACAAGTGGAGAGATCATGAAAACAACTGGAATTCATCCGGCGTTGCTTATTCCCTTAATAATTCTTATTTTCGTTACTTCAGGAAGTTCACAATACCGAAGCAGGGGAGGTTATGATTCTTCATACAGTCACTGCACACAGAACTGCCGATCATTCACCGGTCAGGCAAGGTACCAGTGTATAAAGACCTGCATTTCCGCGACCAAAAAGTCGCGTCCCGGCAACGGAAGAAGAAAATCAAAATACAGTCAGTGCGCCGAAGTCTGCAAATCCCTCAAGGGTCTCAACAGCGTAAAATGCATCCGCCTCTGCATGGAAAGAGGGACCACGGAAAGTAAAACTTCCCCCTCCCTGAAAAGTCAAAAAAGTGAAATGGAAAAAAACTGTGAACGACGCTGCGAGGCGCTCGATGGCACATACCGTTACCGCTGCATTAAAAGCTGCCGCGACCGATACCGGAAATAATCTAATCCCCGGCCAAATTATTTCCTCGCAGCCTCAAGGAGAACATCTACTACTTCAGGCCTGAAGGTCTTATCAATACGGACAGGTACATTTATCTCATTGGAAGAAACTGTATCCTCAAGAGAACTCCTGGTCAGGTTTTCACTAATTGAAGGCAGTAGAGTTGTATAAGATAAATTTTCCTCCAGATCGCAGGAGGGATTAACTGCAACGAGAAAATCATTATTACTGCAAATTTTATCAGTATTATCCGTATCATGAGTATAAACGAAGTCTTCATTACCGCCGGTATTATTTAAGCTGAGATAGACGAATTTTCCCCAATAATCTGTTACATCAAAATTTCCTGACATATTTGTGACTACACCGCCCCCACCATCAAGTGTGACGCTGATTTGCATATATAGTGACATATCCGGTACAGTTGAAATTTCATCGTCATACGCGTATAGATCACTACCGGATATTCCGTTGGTATTGGTGGCCCACCAGCGGAGCAGGAGTCTTTTAAAACGTTCCGCATCGGTACTTCCCCAGTCGGAGACAGATGAAAATGCAGCATCGCTTCCCATGACATCTTCAATGGCCTGGTAGTCGACAGTGTCTCGGCTTGAATCCAGTATCTCTTTAAAAATCGCATTACCGAGTGAAGACTGCGATCTCAGGTACTGGAAAAACAGGTATACCATGGAATAGTTAACCAGATTTTTATAGGAATCTTCCTGCCAGATGAAGAGAGATTGCCCGCTGCTGACATAATTTTTATAATTTGAATTAAAAAAATCAATTCTATTTGTCTGCTCGCCATAACACATGTGACTTGCGGCTTCCGCCATACCTTCATCTATCCAGGTATCAGTGGGATACCTGTTTTTTCGATAAGCCTCTGAAAAATTCACCAGGTGCTGATATTCATGAGCAACCGTTGACCACGCCTCGGCATCTCCTACATTAACGGGATTGCAGTCTATATATATAATATCCCCTTCGTTTGACTTAGCTGCAGGGTAATATTTAGTAATTTCACTTTGAGAAAACATATCGAGGGCGAAAAAAAAGCCGCCCATATATGCACCGGTTGAGTCAAAATCATCCCTGATATCGAGCACCACAATAGTCAATTTGCCATTGCGGTCAACATCAAGCGGTTCAGCAAAATTTTCAGTTACCTTAGGAAATATAACATTATTAAATTCATCAGCCAGTTTTTGCAAATCAGATGTTGAAACATTTTCATTGGAATCGAGATATATCTGAACCTTCCCCGAATCGATGACTTTATTTGCAGAAATTTTATACCAGGCGTCGCTGTTATATTCGGGATCCGAATATCGTCCATCAATTATCCAGAAATTACCGTCATCAGAGGAACATCCCGTTAGAAGTAAAGTAGTTAAAAAAAGCAATCCAGCTGCGGCAAAACATTTATAATTTTTAAAACTTCTCAGATTTTTCATTTATTTATATATACAACTCCTCTCGCATACTATTATACAACTGTTTTCCCGGAATAGGACATTCTTTTTTTAATTATAATATCTTTATAAAATTTAAATCATATGCCTGGATGCCTCTGCGGCAAAAAGGCCTGAAGGGATATTATACAGATTATCATGATAGAGCACATTGGTTATTTATGCTCTATATATTCTCATTGCAATTATGTCAACAATGAAGTGGATAAAATCAAAAAATTGAATATATGAATTGAACAAGCAACCTTCCGGAAAGTCTCTCCCGTGGGGCCCAAAATAACATCCTGGTACTTTGAGAGCATACCGTGACTGCCATGCTCCTCCGCAGGAGGGCATGACAGTCAAAGAATTTTTATTATGCGTACATTGCATCTATTTCTTTTTCATACTTGCGTGAAATTACCCGCCGGCGAACCTTCATGGTTGGTGTCACTTCCCCCTCTTCCTGGGAGAACTCCTTCGGAAGAAGGGTAAACTTTTTAATCTTTTCAACCTGGCCGAGGCTTACCGTTCTTTCCTCTATCCGCTGTCGGTAGAATTCGATAACCTCCGGTTCCGTAATCACCTGTTCGGGGGATTCAAAATTAATGTTCCGTTTTTCACACAGCTCCTTCAGCATTTCAAATGAGGGTACGATGAGAGCGGAGATAAACTTCCTGCCATCACCCACAACAGCCACATTCTCAATATAGATATCCTCCCCCACGAGAAGTTCAATCTGCTGAGGTGAGATATTTTTCCCTCCCGCGGTAATGATGAGGTCCTTCTTGCGGTCTGTGAGTTTCAAAAAGCCTTCACTGTCGACCTCGCCGATATCACCGGTACGAAACCATCCCTCCTCATCAAAGGCCTCCTTGGTGGCTTCGGGATTCTTGTAATAGCCCATCATGGCGTGGGGCCCCTTCACAAGAATTTCGCCGTCATCGGCTATTTTCACTTCAACATTTGGCACAATGGGTCCGCAGGTCCCTGATTTTGCCCGCGGGTAATTACTGACACAGATGACAAAAAACTCAGTGAGGCCGTATCCCTGACCGAGGCGGATTCCCACAGCATTAAAGAAATCATTTATCTCTTTTGAGAGGGCTGCACCGCCGCAGTTGAAACTGATATTTCTTCCACCCACCAGCTGCCGCAGCTTCTTCAGGACAAGGGCTTTGGCAAAAAAATGTTTCAGGCAAAGCATTGGCCCGACGGAGGTATTTTCTTCTTCCCTGTAATAAACCCTGTGGGCCACGTCTACTGCCCAGTGAAAAAGCTTCCGCTTTGCCGGAGATGCCGATTCCAGGCGGTCATAGATAGTGCCGTAGACCTTTTCCCAGATACGCGGCACGGTAGATCCAAAGTGGGGACGCACCTCCGCGTAGAAATCCAGGACCTCCTTCGGGTCACGGCAGTAATGATTTTCCATTCCATTTACATAGACGCCATAGGACCAGGCGCGCTCAAAGACATGGGACAGTGGCAGCAGAGCCATCGAGACATGCCCCTCTCTTACATTGGGAAAATATACATTTGTGCTGTAAATCATAGCAAAAAAATTGCGGTGAGAGAGCATGGTTCCCTTCGGGTTTCCCGTGGTTCCCGAAGTATAAATGAGGGTCACCAGGTCTTCCATATCGATTGAATCGATACGTTTTTTTAATTCCTCACCGGATGAAGAGACTTTCCCTTTGGCAATGAAATCATCAAGATATTCACTCCCCTCCAGGGTAAGTTTTATACGCCGGTCAAAGGCAACAATTTTCTTAAGGGTCTCACAATTATCGAAGACCTCCACTACACGATCATACTGTTCCTGGTTACCTGCAAAAACCAGCTTTACTCCGGCATCGTTAATAATATATTCGGCTTCAGCAGCAGAATTAGTCCCGTAAATAGGCACATCCACCGCACCGGCGGCAAGGGTTGCAACATCCGCAATACTCCACTCCGCCCGGTTGAGGGAAAAAATTCCCAGCATATCCCCCTTCACAATGCCGTAATCGATAAGGGCTTTCGCCAGCGACTCTATTGCTTCGCCAAACTCATTCCAGGTATAAGAAATCCAGGAATCTTCCGGTTTATGCTTCAGGGCCACCCTGTTTCCGTAGCGGGGCACTCTGCTCATAACCAGGTTAACAAGATTTTTTTCTGTTTCGCAAAAGATATTAAATTCTTTTTTGTAATCCACCGTCATAGCTGCCACTCCTCACAAATATGGTAAATTATAAGATTTTGTTTTCCTCCACACACAATAAGGGAAACAAAACATCACACTGTTATTTTTAAAACATGATAATTAGAGGCCTCTGGAGGGCTATCAAAAAACTTCAAAAATTCAAAATAATTTATTGCAATCCAATAATCATTCTCGTTCAGAGTGAGGCGGGGGGTCTAAGGAGATGCTGCTGCAGAAAAGAGGGAACAACTGAGACTGTGAAAAAACGGATTATATCAATCCCAGTATTCAACTCCCTTGCCGGTTTCAATAACAGGATCTATCTTTCTATTCCTGATAAGATCTTCATAGAAGGAACATTTATTTCGTCCATTTTCTTTACTATAGTAGAGAGCCCGATCCGCCTTATCAAGAACTGCCAGGGGATCACCGGATCCGGTAATGCTTGTGTAACCGATACTGACTGTAATGCGACCAACCTGGGGGAATTCATATTTCTCAACATTTTTTCTGCAGCGTTCAAAAACACTTTTTGCATATTGCAGGTTGATATCTTTTATAATAATTACAAACTCTTCTCCACCATACCTGAAAATAAGATCATCATGACGAAAGGTGTTTTTAATAATCTGCGAAAAAAGAATCAGTACTTCATCCCCCATGAGATGACCATAAACATCATTTACTTCTTTAAAATGATCAATATCAATAATACCCAGGAAAGTGAAAGATTTCTTCTGTTCAACATAAATTTCCTTCCGATTGGAATGAAAGAGTATCGGATTAATCATCCTGTTATATGCCTGCCGGTTATAAAAGGAAGTAAGGTGATCCCGGTCCTTTACGTTCAACAGATACAGGTTATTGGCAAAAACCGATACAATTTGCTTCAGCACAATAAAAAATTCATCATCAGGGATTTTTTCATAAACGACTACATTGGTAACGGAATTTTTTTCTTTAATCGGCAGCAACAGTTGATAACGGGGCGCTTCAGGAATTTTAGCAATTTCCCCCTTTTCAACAACTTCCTTAAGGCCGCAAATTTCATCAATATAGATGAAACTACTGGAATAATCGAGGCTATCTACAGCAATCGTTGAGTTTTCTTTTTTATCCGATTCAGAATCACGTATTTCATGTATTTCATATATTATGGGAGGAGGTTTGCCAATAAGAGAAGCAATAGTACCGGCAAAAACAGTTTTCAAATCTCTTACTGTTTCCTGTTCCGTTAAGGTGACTATATGTTGAAGGATTTGAACTGTTTTCATTATTCACCCGGCAGCAGGATCCCATTTAATAAAAAACTGCCACCGATTTAGAATAACATGCCAAGAGAATGAGTCAATAATAATAACAGCATCTATCTAGTTTTTATTTTTTGCCCTGCCTTTTCTTTCACTCTCTCTGATAGTCTCAAAAAGATTCATTTCTTTTTTTTCTTCCTTCTGTTCAGTAAATTCCCAGATCTTTTTCTTTCTTTTTTTCTTCGGGGCTTTATGATCGGTGAAATTACGGAGTGAATTTCCCTTCACATTTAAGGCAGACTTTAATTCTTTACTCAGTTTAGTGCTTTTATTTACAAGAGAAGACCAGTTATACCATGTCTCTTCCTTCCGGATTCTTTTAAGCTCTTTTTGGGGTATTTTTTCCACCCTTACCTTCCTATTTTTTTTGGCCATGACCTGAGTTTCTTTTTTAGAGACGGTTGTCCTTTTCCCTGTAGTGACATCCTTTCCCTTCTTTTTTAGCTCTTTTTCCCCTGATACGGGATTAACCCGGACACGCCCCTTCAGGACGCTGACCCTTGAATGCTCTTTGTCCGCACTCACCTTGAAGACAGTACCCCTTACGGAGGCAACTACTGTGGGTGTTTTCACCCGAAATCCTTTTGTGCCTGTCCTGGTTAAGGCACAAAATACGGAACCGCGGCTGAGATCAAGGTCTCCCTCTGCATTACCGTTATCGGTAACTTCGGCAATTTTCATTTTACTGCCGGGACTGACCCTGAATATGCCGGTCTCGCCATATTGAATCTGTGCCGAAGATCTTCTGGCGGTAATTACCACATCCCCATACTTCAGGGAAGTTCCCGCCGCCGCTGCGACAGTGTCTTCTCCGTTTTTTATTTTAACATTCCCTATAAATGAAATTATTGTAAAATCGGATTTTCCCGGCCCACAGGATATGAGGAAAAATAAAAGAACAAAAAAAGCTCCGGGTTTTATTTTCATATTTAGACTCCTTGGAAGATATTACATCCCTCTATATACGCTATACGCTGAATATTTACTACCCGTAGATATAGAAAAGGCAATATTTTATTGCTATTTGAAATCAAATTTTCAATTAAGCATCCGCAGCAAGAACTGCAGCACCGATTGCACCATTTACCTGTGCATTTTCGGAAACCTCAATATCAATACCGAGTTTATTTTCGAGGGCCCTGACTACACCGATATTTTTTGCGACTCCCCCGGTCATCATAACCGGTGACTTTACCCCAACACGCTTCGCCATCGAAGAAACACGAGCTGCTATCGATTCATGAATACCTGCGATAATATTATCCCGGGTTTCCCCCTTTGAAATCAATGATATTACCTCGGATTCTGCGAATACAGTACAAAGGCTGCTTATTTTAGCAGGGGCAGGAGCTTTTATAGAAATTTCTCCGAAATTGTCAAGGCTGACTTCCAGGGCACGAGCCATTACTTCGAGGAAACGTCCTGTCCCTGCGGCACATTTGTCATTCATTGTAAAATCCAGCACTTTGCCATTTTCATCGATAACAATAGATTTACTGTCCTGTCCGCCAATGTCTACAATCGAACGAATATGGGAGTTTAGAAAATGGGCTCCCGCAGCATGACAGGTTATCTCCGTTACTGCCTTATCGGCAATGCTGACCTGATTTCTCCCGTAACCTGTTGCTATTACCCGCTCAAGGTCCGATTCCTTCAGGTTTAATTTATTGAGAACACCCTCCATCAGTGAACGCCACGCCTTTTCCGCATTGTAGCCGGTAAAGCCGACTTCTGATGTAACTATCTTCCCATCTTTAATAATTGCAATTTTAGTCGTAATAGAACCAATATCAATGCCTGCAGTAATCATTATCTTTTTCCTTATATAAATTCCGGCGGGAGGACTTCGACCAGTTAAGGCTGGTCAGTCAACAGATTCATCTCACGCCGCTTTACCGCATATACGATGAAAGTACATGAGCAGTTATTCAATTTCAGTTTCAAAAGTGATGCTGTCAAGTATTAATGACCATTTCTTCAGGGGAGTTCAACAAGTGAAAAGGCCCTGTTTCCAAGAGAAGCTGACGCTTCAACGAATCGATTGCGAAGATCATCATCCATTGTAAAATAGAGAATCTGCCATCCTTCCATCACCATGGAAATTGTCATATCAACAAGGCGGCGGCGTCTTTCCCAATCTGAAAATTGAAAGGCATCATCCAGAATCATAAACAGTCCGTCAGCACCAGTAGCCTTAAGGGCCATACCGGCGCGCAGGACCATTAATACCTGCTCCTTTGATCCGCTGCTTAAATCATCAAGACAGTATTCGGAATTATAATCACCGACAGAAATGCTCTCTTCATCAAGGCTGAACCTGTTATAATGGCCGGTTATTTTTTCCAGCAATACCTGCAGATTTTTCTCATTCAGTGTGTCCTCAAGAAACTGTTTCTCTTTGCTCTGAATGTTTTCGAGTGTCTTTTTTACCGCCAGGCCGCCGATCATCCCAGCCATTGCCGTTCTGATTTCATCACGGACCCTGCTTTCTTCTTCTTTTAGAGTATCCATTATAATGCCGGTATCCGGGGAAAATGCCGCCTCGCTGCCGATAAAATCACTCAGACGCTGCCTCAACTGCTGGAGCTGACGATTCCCCGTCTCAATTTTTTCACGTGTTTCCTCGATCTCCTTCTGCACCCGACTGTATAGTGATGGTGAATATTCAGCCTTTGCCGGTTCCGGATCATATTCACCAGATGGAACCTGAATGGCCTTCAGCCTTTCCTTAATTTTCAGAAATTTTTTCTCAAGGTGCAGCATTTTCTCTCTGAGTCCCACAGCTGATTTTTCCGCGTTCCCTTCCGCAATACCCAGAGTTCTTAAACGGGCTGCAATCCTCTCGTTAAGGATTTCAATATCACGAAGCATATTTTCAAAAATTTTTTCCACAGCCTTTGATTCACCGATTTCCCTCTCTACCTTTCTCTGCCAGCTGTTGAAATCGGCGGGACTCCTTAGCTGGGCCCCGAAGCGCCTGCTGAAATCATTTTTCAGTTCCCCTGAATCCTTTTCTGAAATTCCCTTTTCGGATAAGCCGAAGGCAAATGCCAGAATTAAAAGAAGCACAACCAGGGATGAAAGGGCAATAACCGGCAGCAGTATGGGACGATAAAAGCTGTACACCACCGGGAGAGCTACCGCGGAGAGAGATGCCATCAGCATCAATACCCTCTGTGCAATTTTACCACCCCTGCTTTGCTGCTGACGGTACATCTCCTCTGCAGCATAAAGCCAATGAAGGTCCTCGTCAGTATAAAATTTCTTGACGTTATTTTCTTTGTAGCGCCTGGCTTCACTTTTCTTCAGGTTCATTTCACTGATGAGCTGTTCCAGTTCCTTCAGTTCGTTTTTCCGCTGCAGCAGGGGATCGGAAATCACTTCCTGCAATTCACTGTTCAGCTTCCATGCCAGATGACATCGTGCCTGCTCAAGTTCTTTCTTTTCTTTTTTTAACTGATCAAGTATCTCCTCCAGGCGCCTCAGTTCAGTATCGGATACCACGGAACTGAAGGCCTCTGCCACTGCGGAAAGTTCTGTAATGTATGCCTTTTTTTCTTCAACGGTTTTCCATGCACCGATTTTCTTATTCGTCATCAGGTGTCCATTTTCGATAAAGGTATATCCCGTTTCTCCAGGCAGTTTATTCAACAGTTCCCTGACCAGACGCTGTTCGGAAAGAACTCCCTGCAGGTCCTTTCCTTCTGCCCCCCCGGATGATTCGCTCAAAGCGGTATCGGAGGCGCGCACATAAAGCAGGCGAAAAAGTTCAGGGGGATATTCTTTTCCTGCAGAAGCAAGGGATTCGTCCAGGCTTCCGGAACGCCGTGTACCGCTGAAAATAACAGGCGCGTCTCCCAGGCCTCCCACGCTTACCTTCATAATTCCCTCGGTTATTCCCCTGTTCTTTCTGTTTTCAGAACGTGACGTGCGAAACAGCACACGCACCAGGTTTTCGACGATACTCGTTTTTCCCGCTTCATTCCTGCCGTAGATTACCGTAAGGGGTGCCGGAGCAAAAGAGAGACTCTTCACCGGTCCGCAGCCGCTGCATTCAATCCTTTCTATATATACATTATTTTTCATTTCTCAGTTTATCCGTACAAAATTTCAAGTGCGCTCTGAAGCACATCATCTTCACTCACTTCACCTGCATCGTAATCAAGTTGAAAAGCCGACACGGCCTTTTCAACTTCCACGGCAAGGTCCTCAAGACGCGAATCTTCAAGGGGAAATAAATACTCAAGATCAATCTTCTCAGGAGTTATCCCTGAGGCACTACATGCCCTTAAAATTTCCTTTTCGATACAGCGCCGGTCAATTGCATATCCCCTCACCCTGATGCGGAGAGTAAGATCTTCAGCATTTTCTAACGCATCATTTTTGAGAATATTTTCAATACCTGCAACAGTCTTTTGATAAATCCCTGCGCCTTCATCACGGCCCGGAACGGAGATGAGTTCAAGAATTTCATTTAAAGGAGAGCCGGGTACCGGCAGACGTTCTACTGATAAATTCTCCGTATCCAGAATCAAAAATGTCCTGGGGCCGACTTCGGTTATATCGAGGGGAAAGGGAGATCCCGCATAGTGGATCCCCGCAGAGGCCTCATGTCCCCGATGGATATGCCCGAGGATGGTTACCGCGGGACTGTAACGCTGGAGGTCCCTTCGGGTCAAAGGAAAGTAGCCCCTCTCTCCTCCTTTTTCTTCCGGTGAAAAACGGCCGAAATCACCGTGGGAGATTAGTACCCACTGCTGCCGAACAAGTTCATTCCCAAAGGGGGAAGTTTTAATCTCATTTCCCATTGAACTTCCCTCCCTATAGGGAAGCAGGAGAATCGGCACCCTTCCCTTTCTCAGGAGAGGTTTTTCCACCACATTGATCCCGGGTGAGGTGAAAAACTCCCGGCGCAGATGAACATCATGGTTCCCCCGCAGGATAGTTATTTTTATCGACTCCCCGGGGAGTGAATCGATAAAGGAGGCATCATGCACATTGCCGTCGAAACAGTCTCCGGCAACAATCACTTCCTTCACCCCAATATCTTCACATTTTTGTATAATACTCTCCAGGGCCCTGCCACGCTCAGGATATTTTTTACTGATATGTACATCTGCGGTTATGGCAATTCGCATTATCTGCTCCTTTATTTACATAAAAAAACTCCAGGCAATACTCTTCTAATACTTTGCAGTAAAAATACCGATAAATACAGCAAGGAGAAAACCATGAATGACAACGAACAAATCATAACAATGTGTCTTTTCGGTATTGTCCGAAATCAACGGGGAGCAGAACGCGATGCATGTCTTAAAGCAATAAGGGAAAATTACGGTTCCCGCATTGCCGGCATGGTACAGGAACGCCTCATCGGCTGAAAATTTCCTTCTCTTCGGCGGTTTCGGTATATGCTGTTCTGCTGCAGGTAATGCTGCGGCTAAAAAATATCGTCTTCTCCCTTTTTGCTTGCCGCCTTATATTCCCGAAAGTATAATTGCGCCTTCAGCGTATCATTCATCATATCATAAATACTGCCAATATTATAAAGAGCCTCAACAAGGGAATCATCCGTATTATAGGCCCGCTGAAAGCTGTGAATGGCCTTTATTTTTTTCCCTCCCAGAAGATAGGCAAAACCGAGATAAAAATGAGACGGTGCATGGGTACGATCAAGTTCTGTAGCCCGCTTCAAATGCCGCATGGCATCACTGTTATAACCTTTACTGAAGAGGTAAGCCTTTCCCAGACCATAATGGCCCAGACAGTACCAGGGACTGAGGGCCACAACACGTCGGAAGACCTTAATTGATTCGTTAATTTTACCGGATTTCGCAAGAAGGGCCCCGCGTTTATACAAAGTTGTGCTGTTCTCCCGGGCCGCAAGGGATGCTGAGGCAGCAATCAGCAGTATGAATATAATTCTCTTTCTACCCACCGGGTATCATCTTGTGTAAATTTTCGTAAAGGAATTTATCAATCCCCGTATTAAAGTAAAAATAGATAACAAATAGTATCCATAATACCAGGGTCAGAAGTGACATGAATTTTAACAATTTTTCCGCCCCCATATCGTCCGCTTTATAAAAGATAATAATCAGAACTATTGGCCAGAGAAAAAAGGTATTGATGAATGCGACAAGGAGGGATTCCTTGAGAAAAACAAGCAGTGCAAGATACCACCCTGCCATAAAGCCGTTAAAACCTTCTTTAATCGCATCAAAAAAGAACCAGATATTAAAGGCAAAAATTAATGTCGCAATCAGTTTCCAGAATATTTCAATACGGGGACGAAACCAGAGCAGTATTATTGCCAGTCCCCAGAGAACGGAAAAGAAAAAGACAGATTTAATAAGCAGAGTTTCCTGAATCATTGATCCTTATCCTTTTATTTGAACAACTATACAGAGATAGATAGTACCTTCAATTCATTTTTCGATATTTCCGTAAATAATGTTTGCAATTATTTTTGACTCATTGTCATTAATTCCCGTTATGACAATA
This sequence comes from uncultured Spirochaetota bacterium, assembly GCA_942491575.1. GTDB lineage: Bacteria > Spirochaetota > UBA4802 > UBA4802 > UBA5550 > CAZHNW01. The sequence continues at coordinate 937,915 of CALOBT010000031.1, read as the reverse complement.
ATTTTTTCCAATTTTCGCCCCGCTCTGCTGGCCATTGTACTGTTTTATGCTGGCTGCAGCTCCTTTACTGCCAGAATCGATACAATTGATGTGCGGATACCCCCTGAAATACATCTTCAGGCCCATGAATTACGCTCCCTTTTACCTGAAAATAAAAAAACTAAAAGACAGAAGTCGGGGAAGTTGGAAATTGTCGCCACCCGCTACAGCCCCGGTATCAGAAAACTCTCCTATTCCGGTGAAGGCATCACTGAGACGCTTGAAAAGGGTTTCATAAGGGTACTGGTTAAATACCGTCAGGATGGCAGACTTCAAAAAACCCTTTTTATTGAGGCAAAGGGAAGAAACCGTCAGGAATTGATGAAGAATCTTGCGGATAAAATAAACCGCCTCATTGAATAAATTACTCTATTTGCTGTTAATCCCTGTGCCTCACCAGCATTGCGGCAACCTTAATGGCTTCAACCATGCTCCGATGACCTGCGATATTTTTCCCCGCGATATCAAAGGCGGTACCATGATCTACTGAGGTACGCACGAGGGAGAGCCCCAGAGTTACATTTACGCCTTCATCAAAGGCAATCATTTTAAAGGGGATAAGCCCCTGGTCATGGTACTGGGCAATAACCAGGTTATATTTTTCCCATTTTGAAGGCAGGAAGAGTGTATCTGCAGCGAAGGGGCCTTCCAGGGGAATCCCTTCCCCTACTGCGGCAGATATTATTTTTTCTGTTACCGATGAATCAAATGAACCGATGGCCCCGTCATCACCGCAGTGTGGATCAAGCCCGGTTATGGCCATGCGTATTTCCCCGCCGTCAATTGCCGAGATTGCACGGTATCCCTTTCTGATTACCGTCATCATTCTCTCCGGGGTTATCAGGTCCTGGACTTCCTTAACGGGGTGATGAGTGGTTACAAGCAATACACGGTATTTCGGGGAAAACATCATCATCAGGGGCTCATCCTCACCGATACTCTCCGCAAGGTATTCCGTATGACCACTAAAGGAAATTCCCGTCTTTTCGATAAACCCCTTATGTACCGGTGCGGTAACAATGGCATCAATCTTTTTATCTTTCCAGAGGTCAACGGCAAAATCTATGGCTGCCAGTGACTCAGCGCCGGTTTCAACAGTACCGATGCCCTGTTTCGGCAGGGGGAAGTCAGAATCAGGTTCACAGACCTGAATCTTATCGTGGCAGGTTAAATCGATCTCTCCGGGAGGAACCGCAATAATATTCCGGGACAGTTCAGGGTGGAAGGTCCTGAAAACCTTTTCACGGCCAATGAGAACCGGGATTATTCCCTCTTCCCTGAGAAATTCGGCTGCCCCCTTCAGGGCGACCTCAGGACCGATTCCCGCGGGGTCACCCGCGGTTATTCCGATTCTAAGAGGTTTTTTTCTTTGCAAGGAATTCCTCTGGAATCAGCTTGTTCTTTTCATATTCCATTTCGATGGATTCCCTTGCTGAAGTTCGAAGATCATTGGCAATAGTACAGCGTCCCTCAAGAATTACTCCATTCTGGATAATTAACTCCGGTGTTTTAATATCACCGTATACTTTGGCTGTGGGCATCAGGAGAATCCTGGACGAGGCATTGATATTTCCGATGATGAGTCCTTCAACAATTACAGAGACCGCGTTGATATCTGTTTTTATTTTACCGCTGCGTCCGATGTAAAGCTGATCCGCCTGAAGGAATTTACCTTCGAAACGTCCATCAACCCGCAGTGATCCGTTTATAATAAAAGTTCCGGTAAAGTATGAATCTTCACCGATAACATTGTTGGCGCTGTCGCCGGCAGTTTTTGTTGCCATAATTACCTCTTTGCTTGATCATCTGGTATCAGTCACTATACGAGGAGTGGAAATGAATTGTCAATACGATTTTACATAGTTCAATCCAGATATCATGATACCCTTTTTTACTCTACATATCCTGTGCAAAGCTGCCGAAAATAAACAAGACATAATACTGTTAATACAAGAAATGCAAAAAATGAGAAAACATTCAATCATCATCCCACTCATTCTCATTGTGTTTTTTTACTATCCTGGTAAAAAACCCGCCCGTGCGTCTTCAGAAATTCCGGAACTGAAAAAACTTGCATTTCACAAAAATCCCTTTCTGAAAGAGATGCGAAATGATGTGCGACGCAGTATCTATATTGTCCGTGGGCGCAGGGAAGCCTCAAAACTTCCGCCCCTGAAGTTCTACAGGTATCGCGTCAAAAGTGGTGACACCTTCTGGAAAATTCTTTCCCGGTCTAACCTTGATATGGATACCATCATGACAGTTAATGATCTTTCCAGTCCCGGCCAGGTTTGCAAGGGCAAAATACTCTTTCTTCCGAACATGCGGGGAATACTCTTAAAAAACAGAAATAAAAATGATAAACTCTCTTTTCACAAATTTGGCATCCCGGAAAGATACATAGAACAAGCCAACGGTAATAATATAAAAGAGAAACCATTTCTTTTTATTCCCTGTGCAAAACTGAGTAATCTTCAACGGTCACTCTTCCTCGGCACCGGCTTCATGTCCCCGGTAAAATATGCAAAAAAAACAAGCGGTTTCGGCACCAGGCGGGACCCATTTCAACGGCGGCGATTCCAGTTTCATCGAGGTATTGACCTTGCCTGTTCCATCGGCACGCCTGTACGGGCAGCACGCAGTGGAATCGTTTCTTTCAGGGGAAACCGGGGGGGCTACGGAAAGCTGCTGGTTATCAGGCATGAACACCGCTATCAATCCATGTACGGCCACCTGAGCCGCTACATTGTAAAACCGGGGCAACATGTCAGGGCAGGAGAAATTATAGCTTACTCCGGCAATACAGGACGCACAACAGGCCCTCACCTACATTTTGAGGTTCGTCGTGGGAAACGGGCTATCAATCCCGGAGTGCTGCTTCGTCGCTGAATCAGATAAGGCCCCTCTCCTTTAATTTTTTTTTAATCATTTTAATCTGCTGCTGATTATCAAGGATTTTAGTCAGGTATCTCTCAGGATCATCCTGAAGATCAAGCTCCACCGGTTTATCCAAAAATTTGACCGCCAGTTTACCCTCTACCTTTTCAAACTTGCAGAAGACCAGAACTTTCGGTTTTAAAAAATTCTTTTGACCAATCTCCCTGATCAGGGCAAGTTCCTGCGTATTTAATTCACAGAGTTCAAAACTTGCATAAAATGATTGAGTATTATTTACCAGTGGCCCCATTTCATTAATAAAATGATCGATCAATGTGAAATCAAAATGAATGTTAATTGAGTTCAGAAGTACCTTCAGGGCTTTTTCTGGCGAGAAGGCTTCACGGTAGGGCCTGAATGTAGTCAGGGCATCAAAGATATCACAGGTGGAAACTATTTTAGGGGAAGCTGGTAAATTTTCATAGGGCATATGGAAATATCCCTCATCATTATACCGTTCATGATGGAAGAGTACTGCCTGGAGAACAATAGCATTTATCCCGGGGACCTGTTTGAGCATTTCATACCCCAGCTGGGGATGACGCATCAGTCGTTGTTTTTCCGTAACAGATAGAGTCCCCTCTTTTCTGAGCAACTGTGCATCCTCCAGCATATGTCCCACGTCGATGAAAAAGCCACCCAGGGCAATCTGTTTAACTTCTTCTGAACCGCGACCGAGAATGGCGGCGAAGGCACCGGCAAGAATTCCCACATTGACGGAGTGATGATACAGGTATTCATCGTAGGATTTTATATCCTTCATCAGGCGAATTAATTCTATATCTGCCGACATAAGGTCAGAAACGATTTCCTCTACTACCTGTTCCGTACCCCTGAAGGCGGTTTTACTAAGCTTCCCCGTTGCACTCACTTCCTCCATTACATCACGGGACTGGTTAAGGGCGATATTTAACCTGTAATTTGGCACCACGGCAAGTTCAGGATTATCTTCGAAATAGACAGTGCTGCCATATTTTTCTTTGATGGAATCGATTCTGGCCCTGGTAATGAGGGTTCTCTCCGGAAGGATTTTCCCTCCCGCGTCATTATAAAGAGGATATATAAGTGTTGAATTGGGACGTATATAGTTTATATCAACCTTGATCCTTTTTCCCATTTACAATTCCCGGCTTTGCAGCTCTTTACAAGTAATATAACATCGGCAAAGGAAGTTTCAACAATTTTTAACCGTTACCGGGACTTCCAGATACTTAAAAGATAATTTATTTCGCTTTGAAAAAATTAATGAAAAAATGAAATCCAGCACCAGTCGGAAAGATTCAGGATTGATTCATCCCTTCCTGAATTGTTTTTACAAGAACCGAAACCGCCTCATCGGCATTTACCATACGGATTTTTTTACCACCGCCGAAAAGCAACAGACGACCATTGCGGGCACCTGCAAGACCGAAATCGGCATGGGCCGCCTCACCGGGACCGTTCACCTCGCAGCCCATTACGGCTACCTCCAGGGATTTCCCTGCGGCTTCCAGCTGTTTCCCAAAGGCCTTAATACATGCCCCCTCAACGTCACGGGCAAGGGCCAGTATGTCAAGGCCAGGATCGGTTCTGCCGCAGGTTGGGCATGAGATTATCTTAACAAGAGGCTGCTGTTCTCCGACAGCCTCAAGTATTCTTTTTGCCACTCTGACCTCATCAAGGGGATCTCCCGTCATCGATACACGGATCGTATCACCAATCCCTTCAAGGAGGAGATGCCCAATGGCAATTGAACTCTGTACGGTACAACTCAAACCAAATCCCGCCTCCGTCAATCCGATATGCAGAGGGTAGTCCCTCTGCATTGAAAAAATTTTATTCGCCTCTACAGTCTCGAAAAGGTCGGAGGATTTTATCGAAACAATAATATTTTCAAAATTTTCATCTTCAAATATTCTTACATGCTCAAGGGCCGATTCAGCAAGATCTGCTGGTGTCCCTTCGGGATATTTTTTCCGGTCGAGGGAACCACCGTTCACTCCTATCCGAATCGGCACAGAATGATCTTTCGCCGCCCTGATTACTTCACGAACCCTTTCACGTTTTCCGATATTTCCGGGATTAATTCTCACCTTGTTCACGCCAGCTTCGATTGCGGCAATTGCAAGGCGATAATCGAAGTGAATATCCGCAGTGAGCATAGCCGTTACGGCCTCTCTTACAAGCCTGAGAAATGGAATGGAATCGCTGTTTCGAATCGCCAGTCGTATTATTTCCGCCCCTTCGTCAGAGAGTCTTTGTATTTGATCAACCGTGGCATCAACATCTTCAAGGGGAACGCTTGTCATTGACTGGATTGATACCGGGGCATCACCCCCTATTATAACATTCCCAACAGATACCGAGCGGGTAGGCTTTCTATTTCGTCTATTTTTATTCATTTTACTATGCTCACTGTTTTCTTTTTCCTGTTAAGATTATTACATTTAAACAGTATTTATTCCTTAAGATGATTTTAAGTACAGCAATAATCCAGAGAGGTGGTGTGTGGCCCCCTGCGGGGGCCGCACACCACCTCTCTGGAGTCTTTTGCTGTGTAAAAATGTTTAGGGATAAGTACTGACATTTAAATATTTTAATTCCGATCTTGCATCAATAAAATATTATCATCCATTTTTCCTTTTGACACAATAGACTATAGTTGTAAAGCATCTTTAACTCCCCCTCCGGGGAGGTACAGCTTTAATATGATCATATTTCATTTGACATATTTCGTTATGGATTTTTTCTGAGACCAGAAGGAAAATCATGCCGCAATTTACAATCATTATACCAACATATAACCGCTGCGAAGTTACTAAGCGAGCCATCGACTCGGTACTTGCACAGAGCTTTACCGATTATGAACTGATACTTGTTAACGACGGTTCCAGCGATGACACGGCAAAACTGGCAGAAATCTATTCGGGGAAATTAATCTACATCGAACAGCCAAATCGTGGTGTCAGTGCCGCCAGGAATGCCGGCATAGATTCTGCGAATTCCCCGTATATTGCCTTTCTCGATTCAGATGACCAGTGGCTCCCCTCCAAGTTGCAGGCTCAGCATGACTTTTGCAAACAATTTCCAAATATCCGCATACATCAGACTCTTGAAACATGGAACCGCGGCGGAAAAAGAGTAAACCCCAGACAAAAACACATTAAACAGAGTGGAAATATATTTCTTCCTTCACTGGAACTCTGTTTAATCAGTCCTTCCGCAGTGGTTATAAGACGGGAACTCTTTGAAGAATTCGGATTATTTGACGAGCAATTAAAGGCATGCGAAGATTACGATCTCTGGCTGAGAATCACTGCCTTTGAAAAAGTTGGTCTCATAGACAGGGAACACATGATCCGTTACGGCGGCCATGAAGACCAGCTGTCAGGTCTCTTCTGGGGCATGGACCGGTTCAGAGTATATGCCATTACAAAACTTCTTGCTGAAGCTGAAAATAGACTTCCCCATCAATACAAGAAAGCCGCTGGAGAAACCGCTATCCGAAAAGCAGAGATACTCATGGCGGGGGCAGCGAAACGATACAATAATACACTCGCCGATTATTTGAGAAATATTATTCTTCGTTTGCGCGATGAAGACTATAACAATACAGATTATCAGAGCCTCGCAGAAGAAACTTTTTTTCAAGAGCAGCAACATCCATAAATGATTCCCCGGTACAGATCCTGCTGAAAAGGATTCTGCCGTCATTATCAAAAACAATGGCGCGCCCTGTCCCCAGCATATCCGTATACCCGGCGACTATAAAATTATTTCCCATCACAAGTGCGGCATGTCCATCTCGTTTCGGGGCAACCTCCAGGGCAAAAAGGACATCCCCATCTTTATCAAAGTGAAGAATCCTGTCCCCGTCTATTATTGTTCCCCTTCCGGTATCATCCACCAGAAGCGTAGAAGAGGAAACGTGAACCTGTTTCAGGGAAATAAAAGCCTCCTTCTTTGTCGCCAGATCAACCACCAGGATTTGGTCCTCTGTTGTGGAACCGTAATGGACAAGCAAAAATTTGCCTCCGGAACTGACGGCAAGCCCCTTTACGGGCTTTCCCCCGGGAGTCATCCCCCTACGGAGAATTTGCCGCTGGGGCCCAACAAGGAAATAGCTTCCATCGAGAAAACCTCCCGAACCAAAATCACCCACCGGAGAAAAAGCAATGACCGTACATAGACGTCCGGTAAAAGAGGGAGCGTTTTCAATATTCCCATTATGATTCAGCATACGAATTCTGCTGTGATCACCATTTAGCAAAAATATCAACTGTCCGTTTCTCGAGAGGTAGGGATATTCCCGTGATTTTAACTTCCAGAAACGGGAACCCTTATCATTATAGAATTGAATTTCTTTCCCGACCTTCTGATAGGTTATATAATATGAGCCATCCCCGCTGAAAGCAAAGATGTCTTTATCGATGACCGTTTTACCGTCAACCTTTCCACGGGGTGTTAGTCGCCACAGGATGTTGCCATGCCTTACTGAAAAATGCCCCGCCGTGACTTCGCCGGTTGATGCCTCAATTTTATCAAGATCCTTCAGGGAACTGGTAAATTCAGGGATTACAGCCCGGCCTGTTGCCGGGAAAAAAATAAAAATATTTAGAACTATCCCGGTTATGATTCCCGCAAGTAAATATTTCATTGATCAATCCTGAAGAAAACTTTTTAATTTCTGACTGCGTGAAGGGTGTCGAAGTCTTCGAATTGCTTTTTTCTCGATCTGCCTGATTCGCTCTTTGCTGAGACTGAACTTGTCACCAATCTGCTGCAGGGACATGGGTTCATAACCGTCAAGGCCGTACCGCATGCGTAATATCTGTTGCTCCGATTCGGTGAGGGTGCTGAGAATAAAATCGAGGGCCTCACTGAGACTATCATCAAGAACTTTTTTATCCGGGGAATCAGTCCGTTGATCAACAATCATACTGAGAATTGTGGTATCTTCCGATTCACCATAGGTTGAATCAAGGGAGATATAATCCTGTGTAATATTACGGAGGTGATTTATCTCTTCATCATCCATATCGAGTTCTTCCGCTATTTCTGAAGCGGTCGGTTCCCTGCCCAGCTTATGTTCCAGTTTTTTATGAACCTTTTCAATTTTCTGGATGTCAGCAGTTCTATTGAGTGGAAGTCGGATAAGGGATGCCTTTTGTGAAATAGCCAGAATAATGGCCTGACGAATCCACCAAACAGCATATGAGATAAAGTGAAATCCACGGTCCGGATCAAACTTTTCCGCCGCCTTGATCAATCCCATATTTCCTTCATTGATCAGATCGAGGAGAGAAATTCCGCTGGTCTGGTATTTTTTTGCAATGGAGACGACAAACCTGAGATTTGCCTTTATCAGTTTATTTTTACAATCTTCGTCCCCTGCACGTGATCCCCGGGCGAGCCGGTCTTCATCTTCGCGGGAAAGAAGTTCTATTTTATTAATCTGATCCAGATACCATGAAATTGAGGAATCATTAAAGGTGTACTGATCCTTTTTACGGGCCTGGACCTGCTCTCTAAGTTCATCATCCTCTTCATCTTCGAGCTCTTCATCGGGAAGATCTTTTTCAGAAATCTGAAAATTATCCCCGAGGATGTCGAGATCATCTTCGGTTTCTTCAACGGGTTCTTTAATTTTATTCTTATCAGCTTTCATCGGCATTTATACCACTACATCCTGCTTTGTTAGTATTCATAACTGCAAGGGCAAAGATGCGTCAAGTCTATTAATTAAGAAAAATAAACCTATGCTTCGTTACACTCCCTGGCAGAAATACTATTTCTTTTTTACAGGTTCCTCGATAAATCAGGAGTTACTAAAATACTGGTTCCCTTATATCATACTTCGTTAATTAATACACCCCCTATTCAAAAAAAAAGGACAAAAAAAATAGAGGAAATTATTTCCCTCTATTTTTTTTATTCAAATTTGAATTTGTTTACTTTTTCAATTTTGGTATCTTTAGAACCCATCCCGGATAAATTAGATTGGGATTTTTGATTCTATCATTATTGGCTTTATAAATGACAGGCCACTTTCTTGGCTTTTTGTAAAATTTTTGAGCAATTCGCCAGAGGCAGTCAGTATTCACTTTTTTCCGTACAACTGTATAGAGCAGATAATCTGATTCATCTTTTCCATCTACATCCTTTTCGCCGGCTCCGGAGACATCCTTACCTTCAACGTTGTTTTCAGTAGTTTCGTCTTTAACTTCAGCCGGTTTTTTAGTTACCATTACAATACTGGCGAGACGGGCAGTTTCCTTGGAATAATCGATAGATTCGTTAAATTTAGAATCATCCATCATCTTCTTTGAATTTTTCAAAGATTCTTCTGCGGCTGCCATCTCATCCTTCGCAACAGCTGCACCTTCCGCGGCCTTAGCCTTTTCAACCATAACCTGGGCATTGGCATATTCCGCCTTTGCACTCTCCTCAAGGGACTTACCGTAGGATTCATCGGCATTCAGCTTTGCAATTTCTATGGCGGCGAAACCCTTTTTCAGCTTCAGGTCATTATAGGCCTCTTCCGCGAGGGCTACATTTTCTTCCGCAAGTTTATACTTCTCAGGAGAATGTTTATCCGCATCATACTTTTTGGCACGCTTTAAGGTCATCTTGACTTCGTCGATGGCATCCTTCAGCTTATTTTTATTACCGAGAGCTACATTACGTGCATTCTTGGCCTTCGCATCAGCATCCAGGGCAGTTTTATAAGCATCATAAAATTTCTTACTTTCATAAAGCTTGTTTGCCTCTGCGAGAATATCCTTTGCTTCTGCATATTCAGTTTTAGCCAGTTCTTCCGCATAGGCTTCTACGGCCATATTCATGCTCTGTTCAGCAGCATCAATTGTATCCTTGGCGAGAAGGGGAAGGGCCTTATCGTAGGCAGCAACTGCAGCTTTGTACGATTCGTCAGCAGAAAGTTTAGCCTTATCCATTTTCTTATCTCTGACTGAATCATGTGACTTGAAAATTTCAGTCTTGGCCTTTTCAAGCTCTTCCGGGGCATACTTATCAGCTTTGACGCTGTAAGCCTTTGTGATAGCCTGTCTCGCTGCAACCATTTCCTTGATTGGAATTGGTTCACCGCAGGCAACAATAACTGCCATAAGTGCAGTCATCATTAAAATTGATAGTTTATAATTACGCATAATTTACCCTCTTACACCCGTATAATAATAGAAAAATACATCAAGAACTCCCCGGAACAGGGAGATGATTATGCACTAAATGAGTTGACTGCTTCATCTTCCGATTCAAAGATTTCAAAAAAGGAAGTAAGCTTTGTAAGCTCAAAAACTTTTCTAACAGAAGCAAAAACATTAATGATCTTTAGTCCACCCTGATATTTTTTCAAATTAGAAAGACTTGAAATCAGAGCTCCGATACCCGAAGAATCTATATAAGATACTTTCTCCAGATTTATAACTACATTATATTTTTTTTCCTCGATAAGACGATTAATGATGTCCTTAATTTCCGGCGCATTATAGAGGTCGATCTCTCCAGCAATGTCAAGCAACACGACTTCACCACTGGATCTAGTATTAATATCCATACCCTTTCCTTCCTTGAAAATAAGAAAAATATCCTAATATGAAGGGAATATTTTAATTCAACACAATATAATTGCACACTTGGTGAATGTCAAGATAAATTATCGCCCTTTATATTAAAAACCGTATACCATTTTGCCTCTACATCGGCAAAATTTCCCTCTTCGATGCTTTTTCTGATCTCATCCATGAATGTTTTCATGAAATGGAGGTTATGATAGGTATTGTAGATCAACGCGGAGATTTCCCCTACCCTGAAAAGGTGTCTCAGGTATGAACGGGTGAAATTTTGACAGACATAGCATGAACAATTCTCATCAAGAGGGCCCTGATCTCTTTCAAATCTCGCCGCCTTGATATTTATCCTGCCATGAGATGTATACAGTGTGCCATTACGGGCAATTCTTGTGGGCATAACACAGTCAAACATATCGACACCGTATTTCACACCGTAGAGAATCTCAAGGGGACTTCCCACACCCATCATATAGCGGGGTTTTTCACGGGGAAGGAAGCCCGTAGTGACTGAAGTTATTTCACGGTAGAGTTCTTTGGGTTCACCCACACTAAGACCGCCGATGGCATAACCGGGAAAATCGAGATCCACCAGTCTTCCGGCGCATTCTTCCCTCAGATCGGGGAAGACACTTCCCTGGACTATTCCAAAAAGTGTCTGTTTCTCCCGGTCAAAGGTCTCGTTCCAGTAATCAACAGCTTCCCCCGCCCACCTGATGGTACGTTCCATGGCCCTTCGGGCCTCTTTCTTTTCAATTGGATAATCAGTACATTCATCCAGAACCATCATTATATCAGAGCCGATGACGCGCTGAATATCCAGAACACTTTTTGGGGTAAAAACATGCCTGGAACCGTCGAGATGTGACGCAAACTCTACACCGTGCTCCTTGATCCGGCAGAGATCCGACAGGGAAAATACCTGGAAACCACCGGAATCCGTCAGTATCGGCCCATCATGCAGCATGAACTTATGCAGCCCACCGGCCTCTTTCAACACTTCAAGGCCCGGCCTGATATAGAGATGATAGGTGTTGGCAAGAATAATCTCAAAGGCAAGCTCTTCAACATCCCTGGATGTTAGGGCCCGGATAGAACCACGTGTAGCAACAGGCATAAAAACCGGCGTCTGGATGGAACCCCGGGAAGTGATCACTTCCCCCCGGCGTGCCCCCGAATTCTTATCTTCCTTTATCAGTCTAAATTTCATTGCCTATCAACATTTTAAGGGGACAATTCTGTCAATTTAAATCTTGTGCTTTTCGCGATAAATATTAGAGATAAACAAACCAGGGAAGCCACTGATCTTCACAGATATGAAGAAGCATTTTATGTAAAGCATTTGCCATAACCTAATTTCACCGGCAAAATAATCTCGAGTAATCCATATTCCTGATTTTATGAATAAATATAAAAAATGACAAAACAATTATTGCCAAAATAATCATCGATTTAATATATAAAATCAAACCATTAAAATCTTGTGAAAGAATATAATTACCCTTTACATCCATGTAAATCTGTGGCTTATTTTACAATAAAATCAGCATCACTGCGAAGAGGCAAAAATGTCCGGAACCCTATATATTATAGCAACACCAATCGGCAATCTTAAGGATATCACTTATAGAGCCGTCGAAATACTCCAATCGGTCAGCCGAGTCTACTGCGAAGATACCCGGCAGAGTAAAAAATTACTCAATGCCTACTCAATATCAGTTCCCACGCGCTCCCTCCATGCCCATTCATCGGAGCAAAGAATAGAAGAGGCATGCGGGGAAGTAGAGGCGGGAGAATCCATCGCTTACCTGACAGATTCAGGGACACCTGGTATTTCTGATCCAGGCAACCGACTCGTGAGAGAAGCCCGAATCCGTGGTTTAAATATAGTTCCCCTCCCCGGCCCATCTGCACTGGCCACCATGGCTTCAGTCTCCGGTTTTGACGGAAAAACCATAATCTTTGGAGGATTCCTGAGCAAAAAACCGGGTCGCCGTATCAATGAACTGAAAAGCCTGAGAGAATTCAAGGGGACTATTATTATATATGAATCCCCACACCGTATTGTAAAACTACTTAAAGCCGTCGGGGAAGTTTTTCCTCTCCAAAACATCCTGGTGGGCAGGGAAATGACTAAAATTCATGAAGAATTCAGACTTTTTACCGGCGAAGAAATTCTTGAAGAAACATTCAGTATTACAGAAAAGGGAGAATTTGTTATTGCCATCAACAATAAATAAACTTGAAATATCATACTAATATGTATATATTTATTTTATAGATTAGAATAATTCATTAAAGAATTGACAAAAAATTCCGATGATATAAACAGATTAAAGAAAGGTGACAAACCATGGTTATCGACAAAATAGGCAACATAAACAACATCATCGAACCGAAAAAAAATCGTGCGGCTTCCGGATCCAAAGAAGTCAAAAAGAACGATTCTGTTCAGATTTCTACTGAAGGCAAGATGGCAGCAGAAATATCCCGCCATGCTCAGGTAGTCCACGAAACGCCTGACATTCGGGCAGACAGGGTAAAGGCAATCAAGGACCAGATAGAAAAGGGCACCTACGATTTCGACGACAATAAAGTGCTCGAAAAGGTTGCCGGTAAACTTGCCAGCTTTTTACTTAGAGAATAACAGGCAGCGACATTTAGACTCTGAAATACAGGAAGCGGAGATAGAGACTATGTCCGCTTTTTTTATGGGTGAAACCTTTGGCAACAGACATTTTAGCAGATTTTCATCTCCCCACTGAAATATACATCCAGCAGGACATCCTGATGGATGTCGGCACAATCCTTTCCCGTTTCGGGTCCCGGGTTTTAATGGTGGTCACATCACGGGATTATGAAAATTTTACCGCGTCAGCTGAAAAAGTGGCAAAGAATCTAAAAGCTTCAAATGTGGGTTGTATCGTCTATGACGAAATACCGGGTGACCCAAATACTGAAGATATTGACCTTGCCGTTGCCTTTGCCAAAAAAACCAACTGTGACGTTGTTCTCGGCTTCGGTTCGGAAGATTCAATAAACGCTGCAAAGGCAATTGCACTGTTGATAAACAACTTTCTGTTCTGTAACGATATCTTCGATAAATCTGACTTCAAAGAAGCTCCGGTAACCTTTGTTACCATGCCGGTAATACCACTTTTCGGTCTCGAAATTGCACCGATTTTTTATCTTCGTGAAATTCACGAGAAAACCAGAAAATGCATATATAACAGAAGTCTTTATCCAAAGGCAACAATAATTGATCCTTCAATATCACTCCATGCAGACGAAGAAACCTATATCAGGTCGGTAATCAGTACCCTTGCCATTGCAACAGAATCAGTTATTTCAACAGCTAATAATGATATCATCAACACCTTCAGCCTTAAGTCCATTGATATGATTTTCAGAAATCTCACCATCGCCTATAACGAAGGACAGAACCTGACGCCCAGAATTTACCTTTCAACTGCATCCGTAATGGCTGGAATATCCTTTTCTGTTGCCTACCTTTCCGTTGCACTTGCAATAGCACTGGCTATTTCCTCCAGGAGCAGCGTTGACACCCTCACCGGAATGGGTATTATTCTGCCTCATATAATGGAATTCAACCTAACTTCTTCTCCAGGTAAATATGTCCAGATGTCGAAGGTAATGGGGGAGGATGTTAAAGATATAACGGTAATCGAAGCAGCAATTAAGACTGTGGAGGCTATACGGAAGCTTGAGCTTGATGTGGATGTTCCTCAACGTCTTTCGGATTTTGGAATAATCAGGTCTGAATTGAGTAATATTGCAAATATTTCAATGTCTTTCGATTTTATCCACAATGCCCCACGCCCCTTGACTCCCAGTGAAGTAGAAACAATTCTGGTGGCGGCATTTTAGACATATTTAAAGAACCGTGACTTCCTCTTTAGAAAAAATCTGATTAATGTCCAGTATTACAACAAAACCGGTTTCCAGTTTGGCTATTCCAACAATATACCTGCCTGAGATTCCCTTAACAACAGGGGGAGGCGGTTCAATATCATTCGAATTAATCTTTACAACATGACTGACGGAATCAATGGCCAGGCCTACCTGTTTTCCTCCGATGTCAACCACGATCGCCCTGTTGCTTTCTTTCTCCTTTGATCCACCGATATTAAACTTCTTTCCGAGATCTACGACAGGTATTACTTTACCTCGAAGGTCTATAACACCCATAATATAGGAAACTGACTTGGGCAATTTGGTAACAACAGGGAGTTTTAAAATTTCCTGTACAAGCAGAATGTCGATACCATACTCTTCCTGACCAATTTTAAAACAAACAACCTGTTGCGATGTAACGACATCTACTTTTGATTCTATCATTTTCAGCACCTGTGAAATTCTATTTATAGTGGCTTTTAATATTAAAGCAGGCGGGATTCTTTTCAAGCATAAAATTTTGATGAATTCACTTTTTCATATAAAAACTCTGACTCATGGTTTTATAAAATATAATATCCGTAGACATATGATGCGGCACCTGCAACAACAAAGAAAATAATTTTAATAAAAAGAGGCTGTCTTTCCCGCAGAAACATATCCACAAAACCTATCAATATTCCAAAAAGTGCAGAAATAATTCCGCTTGCAGTGAAGCTGTACTGAAAATAAAAGAATGTCGCCATTGCCAGACCCCAGCCTGCAGCAAAGTCAATAAAATCAATTAACCTGATGTGTCCCCGTATACTGCCGGAGAGCGCTGTTGAAGTACCGTATGGGTTCTTTTCCTGCACAAAATATCTTTTGCGGGTTTCCTCAAGCTGTTTTTTATGTTCCGCATCGTGGGCAGGATTATTTACGGTTGTTTTATATTCCTGGGAAATACCGTAGTTATTATTGATTATTCGAAGGATGTCTTTGTTCGTAATAGTGGAAAATAGATGTGCGCGTTCCTTAAACTTATCAGAAAAGCCGGAACTTCTACCGCTGAGGACACTGCGCTCGATAGTAATTTTTCCATCTTTAATTACGGCATAGTACGGACTACCCCCTTCATTCTGCACTTCAACATATAAGCGAACTCTTTTTTCCTTAGAGCTGTAATCCACACGGAGATAATCTCCATTTTCAGCAGTCATGTAGAGAGTTCGCATGTATCCACGAATTTCAGAGGGTCGTCTTTTCCAGCTGATATTTGGGGAATCTGTCACGGCAGACCATCCAATAATGAGAACAGACAGCGATAATAAGGGAGATTGACCGGAAACCAACCAATCTCCCCAAAAATATTATACCTTTTTTTTATGCCTGTTTTGTCTTCTTCTTTTCTTTCGTTTATGATTTGCTATCTTTTTTCTCTTTTTCTTTTTACCGCAGGGCATAAGTTACTCCTTTACTCCATCAACAATTAATTCCTATCCTCATCTGAGGTTGTCAATTTCGCCAGTTTTGTTAACCGATTTTTCGGTTTTTGCAGAATCCAAAAATAATGGGACGCCGCTTTTATCCGATGAAATAATCACTTTTAAATCATCAGCAATTTTGTCAATATAAATATATTTTAAAATATCAGGGTTTGCCTCAATAATTGCAGCCATTTGCCGATATTTTTCATACAATACATTTTCTTTAAGTTTCTGCTGTTTGAGGACACTTTTTAATTTTTCAATCTCTTTGCGATTTTCAAATTCTATTTCCCTCAATTCTGCCGAGTATTTTAGCCCCCGGAAGTATTCAGCATTTTTTGGGATCAATACCGGACCTGCAACTGAGAAATCGTGCACAACAATATGATCCTTTTTAAGCTTTTCCATCAGAGACTTCTCACTGTCCACCCACAGCTCTTCCTGGTCTTTCTCTAATTGAAATCCTCGATAGACAGGATTCAGATAGGGATGTACAGTCCTGGTCAGACTTCTTTCAACAATTCTTCGAACATGCTTTTTAAGAGGTTTTTCAGAATTTGACAACAGTCCGTAAGCGCTAAAAGCATTTTTATCCAGTTTATATCGGATAACAACAGGAATCTTTATCGAATTCATAAAACTCCTGACATTTTCAAGACCGGGTATCACAACATTCACAGAAAAATCATCCACCAGGTCGGTCTTTATTACCTTAATACGGTACATCCAGGGAAGCATTCCCTGAAAACTGAATGCATGATTCTCAGTAAAGACCCTTAACACCTCTCCAGTATCTTTCGCTTTTACTACAGCAATTTGACTGGAATCCAATCTGATATAGCCAAATAGAAATGCAAAAACTGCAAATACCGTGATTAAAAGCAAAAGTATCCTGAGAAGAAATTTTTTCATCAAATTACCTGCTTATTCTTCAGGTTCTTTTATCTCTTCAAGCTGATCATTACGGTAAGGCATTGGTTTGGTCGGCACCACCGTAGATACAGCATGTTTATAAATCATATTCTGTTTTTTGTCAACTTCAACGAGTATGGTAAAATTATCAAAACTGAGTACTCTGCATTTAATGGGTACGCCGTTTACAAGATAAATAGTTAACTCACACTTTTCCTTCCTTGCATTATTTAAGAATACATCCTGTAAGTTGCTGACTTGCTTAGCCATTTCTATTTCTCCTCTATTTTTTTATGTTCAAGCCAGGAATGAACTCGATCGATGACCCTGTCTCGTTCATTCAAATGGAACCATTCCATCCTCTTATTTTTTCGAAACCAGGTCATCTGCCTTTTGGCATAGCGCCTTGTTTCAATCTTAATCATTTCAACCGCTTCATCAAGAGAAATTTCTCCGTCTATGTATCGGTTGATTTCCAAATAACCGATTGATTGCATTGACTTCAATTCAGGGCCATACCCTTTTTCTCTGAGATTCTCAACTTCAGCCAATAATCCCATCTGGATCATTGATTCGACACGTTCGTTTATCCTCTCCGCTAAAATATCTTTTTCAGCCCAGAGTGCCATGTAGAGGGTATTATCACTTTCATACCCCTTTTGATCACCATAATAAGAACTCAGGGATCGCTTCTCAGATCGGTATACTGATATTCCCCTGACAATTCTTTGATGATCATTTATATGAACTTTTTGAGCGAACTCAGGATCAACCGATATTAACTCACGGTGCATTTTTTCAGCACCATTTTCTGCAAGTTCCCGCTCAACCTCTTTCCGTAGTAAAATATCAATTTCCGGAATGTTGGATAATCCTTTAAAAAAAGAATCAAAATAGAATCCAGTCCCACCGGTAAAAAGCGGTATTTTCCCCTTATCTGTTATTGTCTTAACAGCTGAAGCTGCGCAATCCACATAATCCCCTGCCGTAAAACCCTCATCAGGATCGACAATATCAATACAGTAATGCGGAATATCACACCGCTCTGGAACCCTCAGCTTACCGCTTCCGATATCCAGGTAACGATAGACCTGTACACTATCGCAGGAGACTATCTCGAAAGTGTCCCCGGCAATTTCTAGAGAACAATCCGATTTGCCGGTAGCTGTCGGTCCAGTTAATACAATTGCTCCAATGAATCTATTCCTCGCCTATGATCTCAAGTTCATCTTCCTCTTCGAATTCGAAATCTACTTTCAATTTTTCTTCAAGAGCAAGCTTAAGGATGTTGGGAACAACCTTCCAGTTGTGATTTTCTTCTGGGTAATCCTTAATATTACCAATTTTATCGACTGCCTTCATAATAGCTTTGGTAAATATATACTTATTTTCGTTATATTTGAGGAGTTTATCCAAAGGGATTATCATTCATAGCCTCCAAGATTTTCGATTAATTCCTTATTATGCCCAATTTTGCATTTCTCTGCAGTAATGATACTGGAACATTTCTCGACTGCTTCATCCAAATTATCATTAATGATTATATATTCAAATAAATGATGCTGCTGTAATTCCTTCCTGGCATTCTGCAATCTCACCATGATCTGCTCATCAGAGTCAGTTTTCCGACTTCGCAATCTCGACTCCAGAATCTGAAGAGAAGGCGGGACGATAAAAACAAAGAGTGCATCGGACAATTTCTCCTTAAGAGAACCGGCTCCCTGCACATCGACATCAAAAATAGGAATTCTGCCCTTCCCCTTTATTCTGTCAATCTCTTTTTTAGTGGTACCATAATAATTGTCATGCACCTCTGCCCACTCGACAAAGGCTTCCTCGGCAATCATTTTCTCGAATTCCACCCTGGATACATGATAATAATGAATTCCAGCTTTTTCACCTTTTCTTTCAGGTCTAGTAGTTGTCGAAACTGAAAAAGCAAGCTGAGCATTATTTTCCAGCAATCTGCGTATTATTGTAGTCTTCCCCGCTCCAGACGGGGCAGAAATAACGATAGAGAACATATTATTCTGTCGCATTATTCATCAATCTGTTGGCAATAGTTTCAGGCTGCATGGCAGAGAGTATAATATGATTACTATCCATAATCAATATTGCTCTCGTTTTTCTACCGTGAGTTGCATCAATTAAAGTATTATTATCCTTAGCATCCTCTCGCAGGCGCTTTCCCGAGGCCGAAGACGGAGTAATAACCGCGATTACCCGTTCAGCAACAACAGCGTTTCCGAATCCGATATTTATTAATGTTGCGTTCATAAGCTAGATAACATTTCTACACTGTTCTCGTATTTTATCAATATGATTTTTAACATCAACAACCATATGAGCAACTTTCGAACTGTTTGATTTAGATCCAATAGTATTTATCTCTCTGAACATTTCCTGTGCTATAAAATCGAGTCGCTTGCCTATTTGACCATTTTCTTTCATAACATTTTTAAATTTTTTCAAATGGTCATTCAGGCGGACCAGCTCTTCATTAATATCCAGTTTATCTGCTAAAATAGCAATTTCAGACAAAAGACGAGTGTCCTCTATCGGACTTCCCGCTAAAGCTGCCAGTCTGTTTTTCAGATTTTCCTTTTTTTCTTTAAAAACATTTTTTGTTTCATTTTTAATCAAAGATACATTTTTCTGAATTTCCTGCAATGAATTCAAAATATCCTTTTTTGTGGAAGAACCTTCATTTTTTCTCATTTGAATAGTTTTTTTTACAACCTGATCCAAAGTCAAAAAAATATCTTTACGCGATTTCTCAGTCAGAAGAGATCGATCCCTGCTTGTGATACCTTCCAGCGCAAGAATTGACTCCAATTTAAGGGGCTCTTTTATCTTTAATTTTTTATGAATCTCTGATAGTTGAGCATAATACTTTTCTATCAGAGGTACGTTCAGTGACACGGGTTTTGTATCCTGCCAGTCAAATATATCAATATTGAGTTCGATTTTCCCCCTGGAGATCCTCTCCTTCAGAAAAAGTATAAATTCATTTTCCTCATTTCGTATAATGCGGGGAACATTGATAAATGTTTCAAGATAGCGAGAGTTAAGTGATTTTAATTCAATTGAAAAAGAAAACTGTTCAGTACTTTTTTCAATAAAGGCGTAACCGGTCATGCTTTCCATATATAAATCCTATATTGTCAGATCTTCTTTACCGAGTGATTTAATTTTGATTTCACCGGTATCTAGATAAAAATCGATTGTCCTGCCATAGTCTCCACCAATATCTTCCGCTATTATGGGGATACCCTTTTCTTTTAATATATGCCTGACTTTTATGATATTATTTTTTCCAATTTCTGACATCATGCTGTTTTCAGAAAGATTAAACATAGTAGCGCCACCAACAATCTTTGCAACTATGCGCGAAGAATCAGATCCAAGCTTGTGCATGTCCTCCAGCAACAGTGGCATGGCAGTATCGGCATATTTTTTAGCTGAAGATGCCTCTGTTTTCCTCACTGGAAGCATAATATGCGCAAGACCACCTATCTTACTTTCCGAATCATAAAGACAAATCCCTACACATGATCCAAGTATTGTCCGTAAAATGTCATTGTTGCTCGCTACTTTCAAATCGGCTATACCGACATTTACTAAATTGAATTCCAAGATTATCCCCTCTACTTTGGTACGTAAACCGGAGATTCCAGTATTTTTTTATATATGAAATCATCAGAGATAGAATGAAGAGTTTCAGAATGACCGATAAAGAGAAATCCGCCTTCATTAATAATTTTACTGAAATCTGCGACCAGGCGCTGCTGATGCTCTTTATC
This sequence comes from uncultured Spirochaetota bacterium, assembly GCA_942491575.1. Lineage (GTDB taxonomy): Bacteria > Spirochaetota > UBA4802 > UBA4802 > UBA5550 > CAZHNW01. Next base: position 917,275 of record CALOBT010000031.1, on the reverse strand, counting down.
AAAATAAATCATTACATTTCTGCAAAAAATTATGTCAATGTCCTTTGGAAAAGAATCCTTAAAAAAATTAAGATAAGAAAACTTTGTAAGTTTTTTTAATTCGTTTTTGACCGTATACACACCTTCATCCCCTTTCTTGGGATCAAAATATTTTTTCAAAAATTCAGGTGGCACTTTTTCAATTCTTCTTCCGGAGTATTCTCCAGTCCGTGCAAAATCGAGAACTGACAGGGCAATATCCGTAGCAACTATTTCGATATCCCAACCCTGAAAAAGATTCATATTCTCCAGAACACAAATTGCAATGGTATAAGGTTCTTCTCCAGTCGAGCAGGCGGCGCTCCAGATGCGCAGTTTTTTGTTCTTTTTTGTTTTTGCCAGTTCCTGGAGACAATGTTTTGACAGTGCCTCGAAATGGCGTTCATTTCGAAAAAAATAGGTTTCATTCGTGGAAACTACATCAAGTAGCAATTCATATTCTCGTTTCTTTGCATCCCCATTCAGGGTTTGAAGATGGTCATAATAAGCAGAAAACTCACTTATGTTTAAGGCCTGCAACCTTTTACGAAGTCTGTTTGACAGCAGAGTAATCTTAGAATCTTTGAGAAAAATGCCACTCTCTTCATAAATTAATTTTGCGAATTTTTTAAATTCTTCTTCGTTGAGGCGTTTGATATTTATTTCCATCTTCTTTCCTTATTGAATGAGCGCGATATAAAAAATTCTTTGCTATTTTTGCAGGTTTAAAATGAGTCTGATTTCCCCAACAGGCGTTTCACAATACTGAGCTATCATTTCAATACTGCACCCCATACGTTCAAGTTCTGCAACTGTGAGAAATTTATCTTTTCCTTCTTTAATCACCAGAAGAATATCTTCTTCTGTCACACCACCGCCGCTTTCCTGATCAGACAAATGAGGAATCTTCCGACCTTTATTATTTATATCACAAACGTTTAGACTACTCAAGTCCTTTTCGATAAGTTTTTCATAGGGATCAGTTATCTTTTCGCCTTCATCGATAGTTAATGAACTGATGTCAACATTAAATTCAGATTTTTCGCTGGTTTTTGATACATTTTCTATTTTTTCACGAACAATATCGATAGCATTTAACAGATAATGGGGCAAGCTTTTTTTGATATGTCGGGTTACGGTTTTATTTTCAGGTACATCAGGCTCGACTACTTCTTCAGTTTCACAAATTATTTTTTCTTCCCCACCTGCCGCATCTTCGATGCCGACAGTTACATCAATCCCCTGAATAGTTCCAGATTCCTGTAAAATTTTTTTGACCAGATTTATTTTATTTTCGAGAATAGAAATATTCCTGTCCGCAGTAATATTAAATTCTTTTATGATTTCATCCATTTCCCTTTTAAAACGCTGTTCTCGGTATTCAGAGGATGTTTTCGCCAGTTTAAGACTTAATAGCAGATAGATTATAGCTCCCATTAGAATATTTATCAAAAGAATCGTTAAAAACTGCATTATGTCTCCTTAAACGGTGAAAGTAATTTATTTCAAAATATCAATAATACGACCGAGGTTTGAATCTTTTGCGAGTTCCTGTTGTTTTTTTCTTTCTTCACTTTTTCGTTTTTTTTCTCTCTCTTCTTTTTGTCTGCCCTTTTCTTTATCATCAGCGAGGGCATCGTGCACTTCAGTCTTTTCACCCTTTTTTGTTTCATCAAGCTTTGAATTTATCAGTTTAGACTGCTTTGCAGCTTCATCATCCAGCAAGTGCTGCTGTTCAGCGATTGCACCGGAGCGCGCATGCTCACCGCGACCAACTTCATGCATCTGACCGAGATTTGTCTGCAAATCGATAGGTTTAATACTCATACCTGCCCCCCTCATGAAGTGTACCGCTATTATGAGGAAACATTTATCCCTGCTAAATCAAGATAGTACTATATTCACCGCTTTCTCTGCACAAGAGTCGTCAGCCTTGATTGCCCCTCCGATATTACCGGAGGCTCATACTCCGAAAGCCTTATCTCATCACCCTCAAGAGTAAATTTGATATAATTATATTCATCCTTTACCGCGAATTTTTCATTTTTGATGTAGACATCAACACCGGGATAAACTGTCTTTTCCGCACAGATTTTTCCTTTATGTTCAAGCATACCGATGTAGGCATTAAGCTCTTCAAGTTCAAGATTTATCTCTTCAACCCTGGAAATAATTTTTTCTTTTTTGGAAATCATATCATCGAGCATTTTTTGTTTATCTGCGGTAAGCTTCCCGGTCTTTTTCTGATTCTCCAGAGTATTCAGATTTTTCTGCATTTCATCAAGTTCGGATTGCTGCTTCGTTTTAATATCCTCCAATTCGGTCATCTGCTGCAGAACCTTTGGATTTATACCTACACGTATTTCTGTTCTTGTGGCAACATCAGCACCAAGAAAACGTGCGTTTACTTCATTTCCGGCCCTGATCAATCCGCCAACTATCCGGGCCCGTCTCCCCACTGAAAGAATCCGTTCTCCTGCATCAACATTGGAATGCACAATTCCTTCAGGAACCAGAACATCATTCTCTGAAACGATATTGGCACCCTGCGCAAATTTAGCAAAAACAGACCCACCTGTTGATTCAATTTTAGCCTCTTCCCTTCCCTGAATACCCTGGTGAATAATAATATCACCCTCAGCTTCGAGAAAGGCCTTCTGGACAGCCCCCTTGACTTCAATATTACCGGCGGCTTTCACTACAAAGTTATCCAGAACATTTCCTGAGATTATAACAGATCCGAGAAAGACAATATTACCGGTTTCTAGAGATACATCACCATTAACTACATAGACCGGTTCAACGCTTACTTTATTCCGTTTAAATACTACCTGTCCATTAATTTCAGCAGTTAATTCCATACCGTTTTCCGAAAGAATAGTACCCTTGCCATACTGCAGTGAAGTATCCTTTCCTGATTTAGCAGGAAGTATTCGATTAGTAACCGTCCGACCAGGAATACCTTCTTCTGCAGGAACCTTAAGTGCAAGAATTTGACCTACGACAACATTTTCAAGCAATTCAAGATTTCTGAAGTCTACCTTTCCCTGCTCGTCCTCCTCGAAATTTACACCTGATTTATCAACACGAACCTTATAATCGATATAAGCATCTCTGCCATTTCTTGGTTTCTGGCCTTCCGCAGCAAGCAGGGGCCTGGAGTAATCCATCTCATCCAGATATTCTGCGTTTTTTTCTTCATTTATTCCGACGATTACTCCGGCACCTCGAAGGGCTTCGACAACTTCATCATATTCCATATGACGACCTGCATAGCGTGGTGGCGTGAAGTGCACAAAAGCTTTCATTTCATCTTCCGTCACTTCAACCTGCATTGTGCTGTCATATTCAGGATTCGGTGTCCAGTCGCCGATTTTAACCTGTTCACTCGCCCCTTTTGCAATGGCTTTCTCAAGGGCAGAGATGTCAGCGTTGCTGATTCTCATGGAATATAATTTATTATTTACATCATTGATATCAACGGGTTTACCGGTACCCTTCGGAGGAGTCTGAATGTACCATATGCCGCTTTTGGTAACTCTCACCTTGAATGAGCCGTCGACATTCTTCGCCGCTTCAATCTGCAATTCCGGCATATTACCGGAAAGCTTCTGTTCCAGTTCCTCCAGATCATCATGTTCGTCTGCAACTTGAATGGGGTGCACAAGGACTCGGTAGGGCTGTCTTCCAAAACCTAAAAGACCGGAGGTGCCCTTTTCAAGAATTGAGTAATCCAGCATGGAAATATCAATTCCGAGATCTTCAGAGGCAAGTTCGAGGGCCTGTTTTATGGAATCTGCATAAACTTCCACTGATTCATCATCTGCTGAATCTCCGGAATCTTCAATTTCCATGAACAGGTCTTTAATTTTTGACATATCAGCCAACAATACTTGATTTTATTCTTCCGAGACGACCTCGCAGTCTCATTATCGCTTTGGTATGGAGCTGAGAAACACGACTTTCTGTCACATTAAGTACTTCGCCGATTTCCTTCAGAGTCAAATCTTCGTAATAATATAAGACTATAACCTTCTTTTCTTTTTCAGGCAATTTTTTAATCGCATCAATAATATAATCTCGAATTTCTTCCTTTTCAATAAGGACATCGGGATTCATATTCTCCGGGGCTTCAAGGGTTTCCAGGATTGAGAGTTCATCATTATCATCCCCCAGGTACCAGATATCATTAAGGGAAAGCATCGAAGTTCCGGAGAGTTTATTGAGAAGAGATTGAAACTCTCCATTTGAAATGCCCATCTCTTTGGCAATTTCTTCATCCTCTACAGTTCTTCCTAGTTTATTTTCCAGTTCAGAAATAACCTGTTCTATCTGCTTCGCCTTCTGCCTGATTGAGCGGGGAATCCAGTCAATTGAACGAAGTTCATCAAAAATAGCACCCCTGATTCGAGTCATTGCATAGGTTTTAAATTTAATGCCCCGGGCGGGATCGAATTTTCCAATAGCATCAATGAGCCCAAAGACCCCATAGGAAACAAGATCATCAAATTCGATATTTTGAGGCATCCCCATGGATACTTTCCCGGCAACATATTTAACTAAAGGTGCATATTTTACGACGAAATAATCACGAATTGTCTGCTCTTTCGCTTTAATAAATTTTTCCCAGAGCTTCTCTTCGCCAATTGCATCGAGTTCTTGAAATTTTTTGCTGTTCATAGTCCTTATCCCGGAACCTTATTCCTCGTCTTTACTCATCATCGTTCTTACTGCTTCAGCCATTAATTTCGGTTCATATTTAAACTGTTCTTCATTGGCTATTATATGCTTCCCGAGTTTTCCAGCAGAAGGATTAACAGCACCCTCCGTACCATTTTTAACCGATAAATCAGATGTCGGATCAAATTCACTTTCACCGGGCTGTACCCTTGGAATTTCATCCGTATTCAGCTCAGTAAAGTTCTCTGCAGACACTTCTGAAAATTCACCAACAGGAGAGGTAGAATCCCCCTCATCTGCAGAATATTCTTCTATTTTCGCTTCAGGTTCTTCCCCCTCCTGAAGCGCCCCAGTTTTTATATCACCTATCTCCGGAACGAACTTTTTCAGTACAGTGACTGCGCCATAACCGATTCCGGTAAAAATCAGCATGGCAACAAATGCCCTCAGTATTGTAATACCTGCGGGAATACCGGCAATAACACCGGTCAGCAGAGACAATACAAGGGCAGAGAGTCCTAAAAAAGCACCGACTTTTAATTCAATCTGCAGATTTTTTACATCAATCATGACATTTTAACTGCTTCCGATGCCTATTTTTGTCAATTTTAAATGAACAGCCTATTATAGACATAATACAAATCAAGAAATTTTTAAACTTCCCCTCAGGATAATAAGAAACAAATAAATATACCCGGTTACGACTTTTGTCTACTCATCAGCTTCCTCATCCTCTTTTCCTGAAAAGGTCACCAGATTTTTGAAAAATGATGCGAGTCCGGTTCCCCTGTTAGCGTCAATTTCCTTATTACTGATCCTGTCGGCTATGATGGAAACACATCCTGACGCTTTTGATTTTGGATAACTGACAATAAATGGCTTCTGATTTCTCACTGATTTAGGTACATACATATCATCAAAAACAAAACCAAGATTTTCAATTTTTATATTGAGAAACTGGCCGGCGATATTTATCACCCTCTGTGCAACCCGTTTCCCCTCGGAAACTGACTGCACCCTGTTGACAATAAGCTTAATTACCTTATCCGGAGACTGCGCGGCAATTGATTTGATAATGCCGTAGGCATCCGTAATTGCCGTAGGTTCAGGTGTAGTAACCACAATTACCTCATCTGCAGCCATAACAAAACTGAGGACATTCTGCGAAACACCTGCCCCGGTATCAATTATCATGTAATCATCAAAATCAAGTTGCGAAATTGCACCAATGAACTCATTTCGCTGTTTTGCTTCCAGGTTTGCCAATTGATGGAATCCCGAAGCACCGGCAATTATTTTAATACCTTCAGGCACCTCGATTACGATATCTTTCAGCTTTTTTTTGCCTTTGATAACGTGATACAGGTTATACTTCGGAATAATCCCAAGAATAACATTTATGTTAGCAAGACCGAGATCTGCATCCAGTAGTGTTACGGATGAGCCATCCTGTGCCAGGGCAATGGAAAGACTGACAGAAAGACTTGTCTTGCCGACACCGCCTTTTCCACTGGTTATGGCTATTGTTTTTGTTTGAACTGGACTGTTTCCCTTTTCGAGAACCAGTCTCCTTAAATTAGCAGCTTGATCCAATCCGGACCTCCTTGCATTTACTTGTTAACATTCCCGATCATCATGTCGACAATTTTATCAGAATCAGCGACCTCAATATCATTGGGAACTTCCTGCCCATTTGTAAAGTAAGATATGGGCTTATTATATTTATCGGCAACATCCACAACATTCCCAATATAAGAAGTTTCATCAACCTTGGTAATTGCCACACTATCATAGCTTACGACATCAAAAGACTGAAAAATATCTTCCAGATCCCGTTTTTTCGTATTAGCGCTAACGCAAAGGACCTTGTCGAAATCATAATCAATTAAGTCAGCAAAGCTCTTAATTTCAGAAATCTTCATTTCATTACGATGGCTTCTGCCGGATGTATCGATGAGAATGATATCTGCCTTTTCACGGGCGATTACACTTTTGAATTCCTTGTGATCATTTATGGCATAAATGGGTATACGCATTATCTCTGCATATTTTTTCAACTGCTCTGTAGCTGCGATCCGGTAGTTGTCAATTGTTATAAAAACCACCTTTTGGCCTTCCCTGAGTGAATGTATTGCACCGAGTTTTGCCATTGTGGTTGTTTTGCCCACACCGGTTGGTCCTACAAACATAACTATTTTTTTCTTATTACCGGTTTTCAGGGGACCGGTAGTAACAATTCGGCTCTTCAGCAGTTCTTTGAGACTCTTTTCGATCTTAACTTCATCCATGAGGTCATCATTACTTACACTGTTTTTCAGTTCAGCCATAAATGAGCTGCAGGCATCGCTATCAAAGTCGTTGTCCTTTAAAATTTCAGTGTATTTATCCAATAATACATTTGATTCCCCGCTGGCCCCTTTCCTGACTCCCTCTCTCTCGTCAATCAACCTGTTTAACGTAGATTTCAATTCTGTAAATTCCTTTTCAAATTTATCAGCTCTAATATTGTCATCTTCAGTTTTATCAGATCTTTGAACCGCATCGGTTTTCTTTGCCGCGAGAGGTTCCGTATCATTATAACCAGAATCATCATCCCGGACAATTCTTTTCTCCGGGCCCGCCGCTTTTATTCCCGAAAGGTTATCATTCATAGCATCAATGGTTTTATTTAATGAATCGAGGGTATTTTCATCATCCTTACCGGCACCATGACGCTCAAGGGCAAATTTAAGTCGATTAACAGCATCCTTACTCGAAACCGGAGTATCTCCTACAGTTACATCGAACTTTCTACCCCCGGTAGAATTCTTCGGTTCAGCTTTTCTTTCCTGAACTCCCGCAGTCAGCTCAACTAATTCCTTTGCAAATAATTTAGAATTAAAAAAGCCCCCGTCCTTGATATATTTATGGCTGATAGGTATTGCATCATCACCATATTCACTGCGAAGCTTTTGCATTGCCTCGTTGTAATCTTTTGCTCTGATTTTAACGTATTTCATAATTTAACTCCTTCATTATGCTGCCGACGAAAGCAGTGCGGAAACAACAACATTAACTTTCACCGTACTGGAAATTTCATTATATGAGAGCACCACCGGAGCAGGAACTTCCCGCTCAAGCAGTGAGAAAAGAACACTTCTGATTTGCGGCGATACAAGAAAAATCGGATTAAATCCCATATCCCGTGACCTTGTATAGGCCTGGATAAGCGCGTTAGCTATTTTATTATGGCTGTCGGGATCAAGTGCCAGAATTCTTCCTTCGACGGGATCTTCATGTACGGCATTTCGAACATGAGTTTCTATTTCCGGATCAACGGTAATCACATGGAGATTGCCGCCGGCATCTACATGGCTGCTGGTAATCTGGCGGGCAAGAGAACCTCTTACATATTCGGTTAATAATCCCGGATCACGTGTATGATCCGCAAAACTGGCGATACTCTCCATTATTGTGAGCATATTCCTGATAGAAATGCCTTCACGGAGAAGATTCTGAAGAATACGCTGAATATCTCCAAGGCTCAGTTTCTTTTCTTCCACCTCATCAACAACTGCTGAATAATCAGTCTTCAGGTTATCGATTAGTTGCTTAACTTCCTGTCGTCCCAGAATCTCATCAGCATGTTTCTTGATAACCTCAGTCAGATGAGTCGCAATAATTGTCGGGCAGTCCACCACGGTGTAGCCCCGACTCTCCGCCATATCCCTGCTGTCGGTATCGATCCAAATTGCCTTCAGACCAAATACGGGTTCAATAAATTCATCTCCCTCGATCTTATCAATCAGATCACCCGGATCCATAGCCATGAGCCGTCCCACCTGAAGGATTCCACGGCCCACCTCCACCCCTTTTATCAGTACGGAATAAATCTCCGGCTCAAGTTCCATATTATCGCGTATCCGAATAGGGGGAACCACCAATCCCATATCCAGGGCGCTGCGTCTCCGAATATTGGTAATTCTATCCAGAAGCGTACCACCCTGATCAGGATCGACAAGGGGGATCAGATTATACCCGATTTCCACCTCAAGGGGATCAACCTGAATAAGGGGCAGAACCGATTCCGGTTTATGGTCCTTCATCGCCGCCTCCTCTTCCTGCCGGGCTGTCTGAACTTCCTCTTCCTGCTGATTCTGCAGCAGGATGTATCCCATTGCCCCGATACCGGCAGAAAGAATGAGCATTGAAATTTTTGGAAAGCCGGGAATCAATATGGATACGGCAAGCGCTCCAGCTGTAATAAAAAGTGCCCTAGGCTGTGATCCCAGCTGCTCCGCCATCTGGTCACCCATGTTATTATCTGAAACAGCACGGGTAACAATAATACCGGTTGCGGTCGTTATTAACAGTGAAGGTATCTGGCTTACCAGGCCATCACCAATACTCAGGAGGGTATAGGTTTTCAATGCGACATCAAAGGGTTCACCGCGGATAACCATCCCGACAACAAAACCGCCGATTATATTAATAATAGTTATTATAATGCCGACCTTAACGTCACCCTGGACAAATTTCGAAGCACCATCCATGGCGCCATAGAAATCCGCCTCCTGCCTGATTTCCTCTCTCCTTAACTTTGCCGCCTCTTCCGTGAGAAGCCCGTTTGCAAGGTCAGAATCAATACTCATCTGTTTTCCAGGCATGGCATCAAGAGTAAATCGTGCAGCAACCTCTGCGGTTCTTGTAGCACCCTTGGTGATAACAATGAACTGAACGGCGACCAGAATAGTAAAAATGATAAAACCAACAACGTAATTGCCGCCCACAACAAATGAACCAAAGGCCTTAATAATTTTACCGTCAAAGGCGGTACCATTAAGAAGAATCAGCCGCGTTGAAGATATATTCAGCGCCAGACGAAAAACTGTTGTAACCAGCAGTAAAGATGGAAATACAGAAAAATCAAAGGAACGCCTTACAAACATTACAATCATAAGCACGAGGAGACCCAGCATGATACTGACTGCCATCAACAGGTCAAGAATAACCGTCGGCAGGGGAATAACAAGCATTGCCACGACGGAAATAATACCAATTCCGACGAGGATATCGGTCTTCTGCATCCAGAGGGCATCATTTAAAATTGAAAGGGGTCCTTTGTTTTGTTCCGCCATAAATTTTTATCCCGTTCCTATATTGCTTCCTGATAATCTTTTTTCTTGTACAGCTCGGCATAAACCAGAGATACGGCATAAAAAAGATCCTCAGGTATTATGTCTCCTATCTCCACATCACTGTAGAGCTGTTGAGCAAGTGGTCGGTTCTCAATCATCATCACATCATTCTCTTTTGCAATCTGCCGGATCTTCAATGCAATACTGTCAACCCCCTTGGCGATAACTGTAGGTGCTTCCATACTGCTTCCATCGTATTGCAGTGCTACTGCAAAATGTGTCGGGTTAGTAACAACCACATCAGCCTTAGGGACCTCGCTGACCATATTCTTCATCACTATTTCCCGCTGCATCTCCCTGAGACGGGCCTTCATGTGCGGGTCCCCCTGGGTTTCCTTGTATTCCTGTTTCAGTTCCTGTTTGGTCATCTTCAATGATTCGACCAGTTCCTTTTTCTGGAAAAAATAATCCGGTATCGATAGAGCCAGCAGTACAATGGATGTCCAGATAACGATTTTCAAACCTGAAGTAAGTATCAGCTTCAGGGCCATGGCGATGGAGATATCAGGTGTCCCCAGAATTTTTTCGAAATCACCTGCAATAATCAGGTAAGCAACCAGACCGATAGCCAGGACCTTGAAAATTGATTTGAAAAGATTCATGGCAACCTGCTTTGAAAAAAGCACCTTCTTCAATATCGTTGAAGGATCAAACTTTATCTTACTTAAATCAAATTTCAGGGGATGCGTCGAAACCTGAAATCCCACCTGTATTACATTCCCGAATATCCCCGCAAAAAGGGCTGCAGCAAAAACCGGTGCCACCATTTTTGCTGATTCCATAACCAATGCAAACAAATCAACACGGACACTGCTTTCCGTTATCGATAGTTTCGAGAAGGAAGAAAGATAATACCTCATTATTCCCGCCAGTGATCCGTATATCCAGGAACTGAATACAAATACCACCAGTATCCCAAAGAGGACAACCAGGGTTGTCGCCAGCTCCTGTGTCTTGGCAACCTGCCCCTTGTCACGGGCCTCCCGAATCTTTTTTTCCGTCGGTTCTTCAGTTCTGCCCTCATCTTCAGCGGCGAATAGCTGCAGATCGAAGACAAATCCATCCGGAAGAAAAACCGGTTCAGGATAATATGTATTTAGAAACTCTTTCATTTTGCTTTAATTCGTTTTGTCACATGGGCCAGTGATACAACACCCTCGTGACAAAGGTAAAGGTTCGCTCAAGGGAAACCTGCATTATCCTGACAATCAACGGTGAAATCAGCAGCATTATCCCAAATGCGACAATAATCTTAAAAGGAAATCCCAGCATCATAATATTCATCTGCGGTGCGGCCTTTGCCAGAACCCCCATACTGACGGAAATCAAAAAGATTACCCCAACTACAGGAAGGGCAATCTTAAGGGCTATCATAAACATTCCACTGAAGGAATGCATCAGGTACTGAAAAAGTTTCCCAGATGCGGCCTTTTGCACGCTGAGAACCGGCGCCAGCTCGTATGACCGATAAATCGCCTCCAGTAAAAAATGATGGCCATTGATGGTCAAAAAAACCAGGAGGCCAATAAGATTCTTCAGCTGCCCCACCAGGGGAATCGAAACCTGCGCCAGGGGATCGAGCACCTCACTCATACCAAAACCAATCTGCACCGCGAAAAACTGGCCTGCGAGCTGAAATGCGGAAAATATTATCGACACCAGAAATCCAAGGTAAATACCAATTCCAGCTTCCTGTATTATCATCAAATAATAGATGCCCATATTTCCTGTAATGTCGTACCCCTTTGATGCCACTGCGGGGAAAATCACCAGGGTCACAAGAAACGAAAGAAGGGCCTTTATTCTGAAAGGAATAATGCCGCTGGAGAAAAAAGGAGCAATAATAATCATGGCATTGAGCCTTACCATAATCAGCAGAAAGACCTGAAAATGGTAAATAAAATACTCCATCAACCAACCCCGATTTTCTCAATCATTTCAAAGATCTTATAGGTATAGTTCACAAGCGTTCTGATAATCCATGCTGCAAAAATAATAATGGACATAAAGATCGCGACAATTTTCGGAATAAAGGTAAGGGTCTGTTCCTGAATGGATGTTGTTGTCTGAAAAATCGCCACGATCAGCCCCACGATCATTCCGATTCCGAGAATCGGAGCAGACACAATCAGAACTGTCATTAGAGATTCCCGCAGTACCTTTATTACAATAACATCAGTCATTCACATACCTCACCGTTTTTCTAAACACCGAATGACCTCACCAGTTCATAGGTCAAAAGATTCCAGCCATCCACGAGAATAAAAAGAATTATTTTAAAAGGAAGTGAAATCATTACCGGCGGCAGCATAATCATACCCATTGCCATTAAAGCACTTGCCACTATCATGTCGATAACGATGAAGGGGAGAAAAAGGTAGACACCTATTTCAAATGCCTTTTTCAATTCGCTGATCATGAATGCAGGAATCAGGCAATAGGAAGGCACATCTTTCACATTTTTCGGTTTCTCAATTTTTGCCAGCCGAATAAAAAGGGCCACATCTTTTTCCCGGGTCTGTTTAAACATAAAACTGCGCAGGGGAGCCATACCCCGGTCAAAAAACTGTTCATTATTTATTTTCCCCTTCAGGTATGGCTGCAGGGCTTTATTATTTATCTCAGTAAAGGTAGGGGCCATAATAAAAACCGTTAAAAAAAGTGCCAGCCCCACAATAACCTGGTTGGGGGGCATCTGCTGCAGGGAGAGGGCCCTCTTCACAAAATCGAGAACAATAACCACACGTGTAAAGGCGGTAGTCATAAGAATTATGGACGGAGCGAGTGTAAGTATTGTCAGAAGAAACAGTATCTGCAGGCTCAGAGCCACATCTTTCGGTTTTGACGCCTCTTCAATATCGAAGGTGACCTTTGGAATGGGCATGCGAACACCGCCGGCATTCTGTGCCACCGCAACAACAGGACTCAGCAATAAAATTGCCAGTAATATGTGTGCCACCCTTTTATTCATGCGTTTTTCCGTTTAAGTTTTTCAATCTGTCCTTGTGTAGTTTCAGGTAATCCAGGTCACCTTCTACCTCTTCACGGGGAAAGGAAGTTACTTCGGTATTACCAGTCACACGTTCCCCTATTCGCTCCTTCACCCGGCCAAGCTGTCTGGCTACGTATTCCTGAAATCCTCCTTCAGGGGGTGTTGCGGCTCTTGATCCGAGCAATCTGATTCGGTCCATTTCATCACGGTCAGAGATTTCAGTAATCAGGTTTATCGAACCATCGGTAACTCCGAGAATAAGAATTTTTCCTGCGAGGTCTACCACCTGAATATGTTTATTCTGTCCCACGGGGGATATTGCCAGGGTCTTAAGTACATCTTCCCCCATAACCTGAATGCCCGCCCGCTTTGTCACAAAACGGAAAAAATAATAAAATGCACCTACCAGAATCGCCAGAATCAGGATAGTCTTAAAAATATCCCAGGCGTAGGAATCCTCCACAGCCTTTGGCTTAAAGTCGTTATCACTAAACTCTCCGCCGGGAGGCCTGGTAGTATCAGCTTTTTTCGTATCGGTATTTTTTTTACCGGAGGCCTTAGCCGGCTTCTTTTTCTCCTCAACCTTTACATCCCCCTTTTTCTCTGGAGGCGCGGCGTGAAGAGTTGCAATCCCCGCTGAAGCAACAAAGAGGAGGATACTTCCAAGCAATACCCCCCTCTTCATAAATCCGAGGAACGTTATGTCACATAAACTATTATGTCTCATTAAAATATATCCACCATGCAATTTCCCGACAGTTCATTGTTTTCTACGGGACTCCCCTTTGCCACAACCTGTTATGTATTAAGGGAAGTCAATCGTTCATCGGGACTGACAATATCAGTTACCCGGACACCAAAGTTCTCATCAATAACAACAACCTCGCCCTTGGCGATAAGTTTTCCGTTTACCAAAAGGTCAACGGGTTCACCTGCAAGTTTGTCCAGCTCAATAATGGACCCTTCACCGAGTCCCAGAATTTCCTGCACCAGCTTGGAGGTTCTACCAAGCTCAACAGTGAGGGTCATGGGGACATCTAGAAGCAGGGAAATATCCCCCACACTCTGTGCAATTCCCACATCAAGTGGCGGAAATTTAACGGGACTGATCCCGACCTGGGGCTGCTGCTGGTATGTCTGCTGCTGCCCGCCCCCCATCATCATTGCGGGGGCTCCTGATCCCTGGGAAAGTCCCCCTGAGAGATTTGTATCCATGATGTGGTAAAACTTGGAATTCACCACGCCTTCAATATTTATATCATAGGTGACCTTTACAACATCCCCCATGGGAAGCTGCAGCTCCATACCACTGTTCACAATTGAAACCATTGCCGGAGTGGTATTGATACCGCCACCAAGACGGTTCCCAAACTGGGTTGCCATGGAAGAGAGAAGCTGATTAGTCAGCTCCTGGATAGTTGACTGGTGCGCATCAGTTAATTCCGCCGGAGCTGCTCCGGTCTCATCTCCCATCATCAGGGATGAGATAGAACCGGCATCGGCAAAGTTATATACAATCAGATTTTTACCATTGAGGCTGCCGCTATAGTCCATGGAAACCTGGACATACTGGCCCGCCAACTCAGCCCTTACGGCATCGGCAGGCTTCATCTCTACAAAGGCATTTCCGATAAAAAGATTTTTCCCTCCCAGATATCCTGACAGAGACGGGGCAACTGCCCCGATAACAGAGTTTATTGTATCTCTGAGAGAATTCTGCTCGGCATGTGACGCACCACCGGCTGCGCCGCCACTTTCCATTGGCGTCTGGCCGCCCGGTATCGCACCAATATCATCGGCTCCCTGCAATAGAGCATCTATTTCGTCTTGGGATAATGAACCGTCACCCATACACTCCTCCAGTAATTAAAGGCATCGCGCCTTTCGGCAACCGGTGCAATCAGTTGACCACCAGTTCTTTAAAATAAACCTCTTTAATCTTTCCGGTAATAAGCCGGACATTTATATGCGCCTTAATCTCTTCAGCGAGTTCAACTGCATCACTGACAGAGTTCAATTCTTCGTATTTTTTACCCTGAAGCAGAACATTGACGATGTGCTGAATTTCGTCTTTTCTGCGAACCAGTTCATTATTCAGCTCAACACTCATTTCATAAGCCAGGGAGATCTGCATCTTGATAAAATGAGGTTCAGCATCTGCGGTAGTTTTTGAAAATGCCGGCAGCTCATAGGTATGCATGGGTGGTGGGGGCGGCGCAGCAACGATATCCTGACTCTTTTCGTAGCTGCTCTCCTGCACCTTTTTGGCCACAAGAAAAGACACCCCCGTCGTCATAACCAGCAAAAGAATACCCCCGGCAACATACAGAAGTATCTTGACTATCTTCGAGGTTTCGGCACTGCCCGATGGCTCCGGACCGGCACCCGACTCCTCGTCTTCCATCAGGTCATCTCTTTCCTCGTCACCCATATTGACTCCTGCCCCTTACAGCCGCATCGCGACACGGTATAATATTAAAGTACAAATAATTACAAAACATGTAAAGAAACCTGAAATAATTAATGCACAGGTATGAGACATAATATCAGAAATTAATTTTTCATGTCAATTAATTTATTCATTTTTCTAAAAATGTTTGCTCTTAGCGCCATTCCTCATCCGGAAGAGGACGTTCAATCTTCTTATGCTTACTTTTTTGCAGCCGTTTATCCCTGACAATGACGATATCCACCCTTCGGTTCAGAGCCCTCCCCTCGGGTGTATTATTACTGTCCAGGGGTCTTTGATCGCCAAATGACACCGCTGAAAGCTTTTTTGGATTAACCTCAGACTCTTCGGAAAGATGCCGTAATACATTGATACTCCGCGCAGAAGAAAGCTCCCAGTTGGAGGGGTAACCCTTTTTTACCTGGGCAATCCCAATGGGGCGACTGCTGGTGTGGCCCTCAATTCTCACATGATTTGGAACACTGTTTACAATACTTGAGACTTTTTTCAAAACCGGTCGGATTTCATCCTTTAAAGTCGCGCTTCCAGGATCAAAAAAGGCATCCCCGGAAAGGGTAATAACCAGTCCCCGTTCATCTTCAGTAACCCTGACTTTCCTGGTCTGGATTTCAGGCTTAAACAGTGAAATTGCCTTTTTTACGCTTCTCGCAAGGGCACGTCCCTCGATGGTGGCGGGAAGATTCTGCATATTCTGTCCCAGCTCTTCGAGACGCCCCGCAGAAAGGGAATATCCCCCCTGAAACATGCCGAGGGACCCCCGAAAGGATGAAAGAACCAGGTAAAAATCCTTTCCGTCAATTTCGGCAAAACTCATCATCAGGATAAAGAATGTAAGCAGAAGTGTGGTCATGTCCGACCAGGAGACCATCCATCCCGGAGCTCCCTTTTTACACTTCTCTTTTTTTCCAATAGCCACTAGTCACCAACCTCCTGGGTGATCTCTTCCCGCTGACCCGGCTCAAGGAATGCAATGAGCTTATCACGGACAATTCTCGGGTTATCACCCGCCTGTATGGATAAAGTACCCTCAATCATGATCAGTTTCATGAGAAATTCTTCATTCGCCCTGACTTCCAGTTTGTTTGCAATGGGGGTCAGCATGGCGTTGGCCATGATAGCACCATAAAGGGTGGTAATAAGAGCGGTTGACATACCGGGACCAATGGCAGATTTATCTTCCAGGTTTACCATCATGAGAATGAGTCCCATCAGGGTACCGATCATACCAAAGGCAGGCGCCAGGAGTGCCCAGTCTTCAAAGACTTTCTTCCCCCTGTCATGCCTTTCCGCGATATATGATAATTCCGTCTCCATGATTCTTCGAACCAGTTCCGGGTCGGTACCGTCAACCACGAGCTGAATTCCCTTTTTCAAAAATTCATCCTCCAGCTCATCGAGATCATCTTCAAGGGCGAGAAGACCTTCCCGGCGCGCCTTTTCGGAAAAGGAAACAAGGGTAATAATCATCTCTTTTGAATTAACATCGGGGGCAAAAAAGGCCCACCGTGCCACGCTTCCCACCCCCAGAAGATAGCTGAGCGGATTTGAAGCCAGGAGCGCCGAAAATGAACCGAGCACCGTAATCATCAATGACGGCGGGTCAAAGAACAGACCGAAATCACCCCGCGCAAATATTACACCCAGCCCAAGAAAAACAAATGCAGCAGCTATACCACCGACTGATGCTATATCCATAAAAATCTCCGTTTACGCCTTCTCAACATATTATATGGCACCTTTCAGACTTCCTTCAACTGAAACATCCCTGTATTATTTTCGGCATAAATGCCGTCACGCTACGGTAAAAAATTTAATTTTAACAAAGGCTATGGCAGGTAAAAATTGAATAAAAAGGCTTTTTGGGGGAAGTTTAAAGATATTCCGCCTCGAATTCAGAGAGGGACATGGTGGTAAAAAAATTATCAAGTTTGGCCGTTTGAAATACTGCGATAACTGTTTCACTCAGATCAAAGAAAATCAGTTTAATTTTATTTTTCATTGAACTGTTAAGAAACTTCACAAGAACTCCAATTGCTGAAGAATCGATATACTTTATTTTATGACAGTTTATGGCAATAACCTCAGGCTCTTTAATCAATTGTTCATTCCAGACATCCTCGGCATAGGAGACACTTTCGAGATAAAATTCCCCGTCTATCGCGATAATAATAACGCTACCGTGAGTCTCGACTGTAATATCCACCATCTATACAGAACTCCTTACCTGCTATTTTAAGTCTGTGAACCAACAAGTGCCAATGAGTAATCACCTGCTATGAATGAGCCTCGTCTTCCCCATCGATTGATATACGATTAATATTTATATGTATTTTTTCAAAATAATCAATTATTTTTTTTACCACTTCATCCATTGGCTCCAATACCAGGTATTTCCTGTCATTAATAAGGGTTATTACCGTATCGGGACGTTCTTCAATTGTTTCCACATGACTCGCATTTAGCGAAAACTTATCGCCATTAAGTTTATGCAATACAATCATTTTCTTTTTCTCCTTTTTTTCTGAAATATCGAAAAATATTCTGCAGGGGTGATCTTATGCACTGCAGATTCGGCACATCCAGGTAAACTGAGATCGTATACCACGGGAGTGGCCTTTGAGAACAGTTCTTCCAGCCACGACTTTGCCGCAAGAAACTGGTTATTGGTACTAAAGGATCTTGATCCACGTTTCAGTTCAAAATCCCTGTTTCTGCGGATTCCCAGCATCTGGAGGGATACCTCGGGAGTAAATCGGGTAATCATCATATGCTGCGACTTTTCGCGGCAGGTTCCGGGAGCATAAAAACGATCCTTGAAGGCCAGGTCATTCCCCATAAGCATCAGACTGGCGATATCTCCACCGAGTGCAATGGAAACCGCCTGGGTTGTGACAACGCTACCCGTTGCGACAAAACCGAGATGGACTCCCGCCCTGTTCCATAAGCGGGAATACTCTTCATCATGTATCTGCCAGTTGTAAAAACTGATTTCCCCTTTCCATTTACGCAGGTAACCATTCCAGATACAGCTGAAGGCAAGAAGGTGGATACCGGAGGTGTCAATATCGGAGAAAAAATCAACAGGTGTAGTCTCACAGGAGACCACAAAATCGGGACGTATACCCTTCAGGAGAAGCGTACGGAGAGCCATATCAGCTGCCACCAGCACTATTTCCTGGCGCCGGTAAAACTTTTTAAGAAGCTCTATACCGGAAATGAGGGAACTTCCCGCAGCAGCAATTATAACGTGCCTGCCGTTAAATTTTTCGGGGATGCTCTCCAGGCCGCCATACTTTTCGATATAAGGGATATTCTTCTCGAGATTCCTAGCAAAGGCGTGGAAACGCTCTTCCTTCATACCTTCATTTATACGCTGGAAGAGCTCCTGGCTACTATACATGAATAACTTTTATCTCTGAATTCGATAATCAGCGGTCGATTATGCCCTCAGCATCGATGTAACAAACTTAACAATCTCGACATGATCAATTTCAATAGGGTCAATTGACTCGAGGATTCCGACAAACAGCACAATAGTCTGGACAATCCTGGAAAGATATTTCACATCAAGGTCAGATCTTCTTCTGTTATGATCATCATTTCTGTCGCCGACTATGATATTGTCGTAAAAAAGGCGCAGCCTGCTGATGTAATCCTTCATAATATTCATAATCTTTTCATCTTCAAAGGCGTAAAGAATGAGATTGATTACTATCCTGATGTTGGTTTTATCCATTATAAAACTTTCAACACCAACAAGGGCAGACATGGGAGCCTTTGAACCGGACTCTATATCCATCTTCAGGACCTGCCGATGGGCCTTGTCGAATTCACTGAAAATATCTTCAATGAGGGCCAGGTATATATCCTCTTTAGTGGAGAAATAATGAAGCACCCCCCCTTTAGAGAAACCCGCTTCATCTGCAATATCCTGCACAGTTATCTTAGAATAGACATCATTTCGCAACCGGGCCTTCAAGGCATCAATAATAATCTTTTTCTTTACAAGTATTTTATCTTCTTTTCTTACCATCATTGGTATTACACCCCGTAAATAGAAATTCCCGTCAGTGTTGCGAAGCACCGGGTAATTAATCAAGCAAATATTTTCAAATTAACTTTTCTTTTGATATTGGTTCTATTTTCACACAACAGGATACATTCTGTATATAATATTACTATTTTTGCAAATATTTATTGTAAAAATATTGCCATTTCACGTAAGTTACGGGAAAATTATTTAAATTTTCATCAAAAACATGATGTAATACTTTATATCAGGCGGATATTCCATACCCGGTATGGTTAAATTAATAATTATGGGCAATATCAAAAAAATTACCACAACTTCACCCGAGGAGACTTTCAATCTGGCAGCATCTCTGGCGAAAAAGGCCGATGCAGGGGATATCTTCGCGCTGAAGGGAGATCTCGGAACCGGAAAAACTATTTTTGCCAAAGGTTTTGCGCAGGGCCTGAAGATTAATGAAGAAATAACAAGTCCCACTTTTAATTTGATGGAAGTTTATCGAGGGCGTCTCGAGTTTTATCACTTTGACCTTTACAGAATCGAGAATGAAAATGAACTGGACAATCTCTTCTTCGAAGAGTACTGGGAAGGCAAAGGCGTTTCAGTGATTGAATGGGCTGAGCGCGCGGGAAAACGCCTTCCATCACACACTATTACAATCCGCCTCTTATATATTGACGACACGAAAAGGGAGATACATATTGAATATCCTGATAATTGATACCGCGACAAATCTAGAATACATCGGCGTCTCCATCAACGGCAAAAAGGCTGAAAAAGCGGAAGATATCGAAAGAACACACGCCTCATCTCTTTTTCAAAATATTGATGAGACACTATCCGAAGCGGGTGGATCAATACATGACATTGAAATGATT
Organism: uncultured Spirochaetota bacterium; assembly: GCA_942491575.1. GTDB lineage: Bacteria > Spirochaetota > UBA4802 > UBA4802 > UBA5550 > CAZHNW01. Next base: position 897,030 of record CALOBT010000031.1, on the reverse strand, counting down.
GCCACGGGAATCGGCCCGGGCAGTTTTACCGGAATCCGAATTGCAGTAACTACTGCACGAATGCTCGCGCAGCTTACCGGTTCAGCATTGATGGGACTCTACAGCCAGGATCTTCTCGCCTATTCTGCGGACCTGAATGACGGGGATTACCTGCTGACCGCCTTTGATGCCAAAAAAAACAGGGTATTCGGAGCAGTCTACTTACAGGAAGGCAATTTATTACAAACTGCAATAGAACCGGGAGATTATTCAATAGAACACCTCCTGGAATATATTCCCCCCAAAGCGATTATACATACAACCGGTGATGGGATTGCCCGTTTTGCAGAAACGATCGACAAAAGCGTCCCACAAAAAAAACACCTGCCCGAATTAATGCCGAAAATAGATCCACTGGTAAAGGTTATCGAAGAACGCTACAAGGAATCTCCCGGTCTTTACAGGGACATAGGCAGGCTGACCCCCTGTTATGCAAGAAAATCTGATGCGGAAATTGCCAAAGAAAAGAAAAATATCAGCGGCCACCCCTGAGAGCCTGAATCAAGCGGGCCTTATATTCTTTTTCCATAGGTTCAAGTATATTATAGAAACGCTTCATCTCATCTTTTCGGGAACTGTTACCTTCAAAGTCAACTCCGACAAAAAAGCCCCCTGTCTCATTTGAATAGGTTGCCTTAATTTCACCATATATAGTTATGGGAGCCTGAAGCTTAAAAACAATGTCAAAAATGAATCCACGTGATTTTAACATTGATTTTTTTAAATTATCATCGGTGATTTTTAATTTTGCTCCGCCTCTGCTTATATCCACAATATTCTGATGCACAGGAATCATCAGTGTATTAGCATCCCGTATTCGATCCACCAGCTTAAAGGCATGATCCTTCAATTCAATGACCGTTTCAATACCAAAGTTTTCCCGTTTGGACACCAGGTGAATGTAGGCAAAGGGGACACTGTCCTCTCTTTCTGTAATATATATTATGGGCACAATGACAATTGATTTATACCCACGCTCAATGTTCTTTTTTGCATAATGATTAAAATCACTGCCATAAACTTCCTGAATATCAACAAAATCTTCTGTCAATGCAAGATATGACTCTTTATCAGATGTATCCGACACTAACGCAGTTTTACCGGTTTTCTTGATTACCTTTAATAACGGATCGGATTCATCCATCTGCAATACATCTACTTTTACAAAATCAGCAAGTCCTGAATTACTGGAATGAAACTGATCGAGGACAACTTTAATACTTGTTGGAATTTTAAAACCTGATATATCAATAGTTTGTTTTGAAATTCTAAAATTAGTCGCAACAACCTCTTCCGGCGTAACCTTAAAACGAAGATCCTTACGCCCCTTCGAAGCCCTTCGTGCGCTTTTTATTGTACAGTGGTAATACCCCGGCCCTCTTTCCTCCATAACTTCCAGGTCAATCTCAATATATTTATCAGAAAGGCCGTATATACTTATAATATCCTCAGCCTTGTAGCTTGGATCGGTTACAATCATCATAGTGCCATCATCGAAAAATTCATTAATAACCACTTCTGTCTTATCAACAGAATATCTGACAAAAAGTTTTTTATTTTTAAATTTTTCTTTTAAAACGTCGATGACATCCTGTGCACCCTGAATGTCATCAAAATTGCGTTGTTTTCGCTGATTTACTTTTAACAATTGAAAGCCTCGTATACGAAAAGAATCTAAAGAAAACCATTATTATTATTATCGTAATCTGATATAAATTACTTCATTATTTAAATGACCACTATGAGTCCTCATTTAATATAATACAGGTTATCTCCGGTTAATTTCAATTAAAATTCAATTCTCTTAAAAATAAAAAAAGAGGGACAATGCCCCTCTTTTTAAGAATAAAGAATAAAAGAATGACTACTTCTTCTTAGCCTTGCTCTTTGCCTTAGCTTTTCCTTTGGCTTTAGCTTTTCCTTTGGCTTTTGCCTTAGCTTTAGCAGCTGCTTCTTTCTTCTTTGCAGCTTCAATGTCTTTCTTGAGCTTTGCTACTGCTGCTTCTTCAGCCTTAAGATCTTTTTGAAGCTTCTTGATCTTTTCGTTTTTCCGAACCAGAGTATTCTGCTGTTGTTTAAGTGATGCCATAATTTGTAACACCTCAATTTAGTTATTGTATCATAGAGATCATTTGGTTAAGTATAAACATCTAAAACTTTAATGCAAGTAAAAAAAATTTTCCGATGTTCTTATAAATATTTTTTCGGAAGCTTCAGTAAAATAATCCATCAATTAATTTTACTGCAGTCAATATTTCAAAAAGTTTTAAACATGCAGAATAATTTTCCCTAAGAAATTCAGAACTGGAAACTGTTTAACAAAAAAATGCGGACATAATTAAATTAAGTTGAAATACATGAATCTATATCAGGGCATAAAGGTCTAAACATAAAATAATATTAAAAGTACTAACGAAATTTTTGAATATCAATCAAATATAAAATTAATATTTATTAAGTTTAATGTCCGTATCTGAAATTATATTTTAAACTCACTTCAAGCATGCATTAAATAAAATCTATAGAAAAGAATAACAATTAGAGATTATAAATTATGACATGGAAGCCGGCTGGAAAAAAAACAATAAAAACAGGGCTTAAAAGTCCCTTTCTACAGTATATATTTGTATATTAAGCAGGGAATACGAATACAGCAAAACTTCCATGCAGGCAGTCAATAATAAAAAAAATATGCAATAATAACTTGACTGATACAGACCACTGACTTACGAGGCTGATATAACATTAATAATGAGAGCGAATTAAATGAACAGCAAAGCACCAACAGTTGCAATAATAGGCCGACAGAATGTCGGCAAATCAACCCTGTTTAATACAATAATCAAAGAAAAAAAGGCAATTGTTGATTCTCACCCTGGATTAACGAGGGATATTATATCGTATACGCTGCAGTATAACGATCAAACATTCCGTTTGACTGACACCCCGGGACTTGACCTCTCCTCAAAAGCAGAACTATCCACTGCTATTCTTGATAATGCAAAGCGTCACCTTGAAGAAGTAGATGCAATAATATTTCTACTCGAATATCCGGGTCCTGAATCATATGATATTGATCTAGCTGATTTTATTCGAAAAATGTCCAAGCCGGTTGTTATTGCCGTCAATAAAATGGACACCAATGAAAGACTTGAAGAAATGAGCAACTTTTATGAAATGGGTTTCGTTGACATTGTTCCGATCTCTGCGATTAAAAAACTAAACATCAACATGCTCCTCGACCGTCTTGTAGAGCTGCTCCCTCATAAGGGCGGTGATATCAGGGAACCGGATGCTACAATTTCAATTGTCGGCCGTCCAAATTCTGGGAAATCAACTCTTCTCAATGCATTTATGGGTTACGAACGGGCCGTGGTATCGGATATTCCCGGAACGACCAGGGATTCCATTGATGATTTCTTTAAATTCAGAGGCAAACTCATTAAAGTTGTTGATACTGCGGGAATACGAAAGAAAAGTAAAATCAATGAAGATGTTGAATACTATTCTTTCACCCGAACGATAGAATCGATCAACAAAGGTGATGTAGTAATTCATGTAATCGATGCATCAATGGGTCTGACAGATACGGATAAAAAAATATTTGATGAAATCATAAAAGCCAAATGCCCTACTATCATTGCAATAAATAAATGGGATGCCATCGAAAAGGACGATAAAACATTCGGCCAATTCAAAGATAAATTAATTTTCAAACTATACAGGGCAGAAGATTTCCCCATTGTTTCCATTTCTGCGAAAAACCGCCAGCGGGTAACAAAACTGATAGAACATGCCCTTCACCTTAAGGAAAAAGCATCTCACAGAATTGACACCCCGACTCTAAATAAAGTTGTAGCCGACCTGCAGAGCCACGGCCGCATTCCTCAACTGGGTCACAAGATAAGAATTTACTATTCCGCCCAGATTGACACAACACCGCCACAGTTTAAATTTTTTGTTAACAATACAGATAATTTCAGAAAAGATGTAATCAGATATTTCGAGAAGGCACTTCAAAAAGAATTCGATCTCCATGGAATCCCCATAATAATACACCTTGAAGGAAAGAAAAAAGAAATAAAGGGGAAAAAAGGAAAAAAAAGATAACTCCCAGGCAACCCGCCTATTTCATCTCTCTTCTGCCTTCAATGGACTTAACAATAGTGGCGGCATCGACATAATCGAGATCCGAGCCCACGGGAAGTCCGTGGGCTATTCTCGTAATCATGATACCCATCGGCTTAAGGATTCCTGAAAGATACAGGGCGGTTGCATCCCCCTCTACAGTTGGATTCATGGCTAGGATCACTTCCTTCACCTCACCCTCTTCACAACGATTGAGAAGCCCCTGAATGTTCAGGTCTTCCGGCCCGATGCCATCCAGCGGAGAAATAGTTCCGGCGAGAACGTGATAACTCCCGGAAAACTGTCCTGTATTTTCAATAGTCAGCATATCCTTTGCATTTTCAACAACACAGATAATGCTTTTATTACGCAGCTCATCCTCACAAATCGAGCAGGTCTGCCTGTCGGAAATCCCTCCGCAGATAGTGCATGTTATAATATTCTTTTTTACCTCGGAAATAGCGGTGATAAGCTTTTCAACCTCCATTTCATTGGACTTCAGAATATAGAAGGCGAGGCGCGAGGCACTCTTTTCTCCAATTCCGGGAAGGTTTGCCAGTTCCCGGATAAGGGTATCAAGATACTGAGAAGGATTGAGCATAAATTATCAGCCGAGGCCCGGTATATTCATGCCACCGGTCAATTTGGCCATTTCTTCAGCAGAATACTGCTTCATTTTTTCTACAGCATCATTTACAGCTTCTACAACATTCTTTTCCAGCTTTTTTACATCACCGGTTTCTTCAATTGATATCGAAAGGAGAGAAAATTCTCCATTCACCATAGTCTTCACAGTTCCATCGGATGATTCCCCATCCATTCGGAATTTTTTTAATTTTTTCTGCATGTTCTTAACTTCACGCTGCAGCTTCATCAGGTTCCCGACATCTCCAAGTCCCTTAAGCATAATTATTCTCCTTTTCCAATAATTTCACCATGGAATAAATTCTTAATTTTTTCAACAGTTTGGTTTCCCTCACCTGCTTTATCCCCTTCCGGCTCTTCACCGAAATTTGTTTCACCTGTATGCGGCACCGGCGGAGGCACCTCCCTCTCACCTGTCTTTATTGCACCGGGTGCGCTATCCGCATCTTTAGTCGTTTCTCCAGACAATGCGGTGATATTCACATCTATTTCAACACCAAGTTTTTTTGAAAAGGCACTCCCGATAAAATTCCTTTTGTCCTTATCGAACACACGATGATAATAGGCATGATCATCACCACCTGGGTATTGAATAACGAGACATCGGCCATCCAGTTTCACCCTGGCTGGTTTCAGAATATCCCTTAAAAAAGCCTTTTCAGATGAAAGCGAGGCAACAAACCGACTCCAGAGTACATCTATATTAACATCATCAATATTTACGGGGGGCTCTTCCGGATCAGATGCAGGTTCAATTACTTTTTTTTTTACACTGCCGGCATCTCCGCCAGAAAGAGGAATTGCCGTGCCTCCGCCACTTTCGAGTTTGGCAATGATGGAAGTAAGGGAAGGCATTTTCTTTACTGCTATCATATCCAGCAGCGCCATTTCCAGATTTATTCGTTCATTGTTGGAAAACCTGAGACCTTTCTGAAGCTCTACAGAAATCTGGAAAAATCGGCTCAGTTCTTCATCGTGCAGTGCCTCAGCGGAACTCTTCAGCTTTTCCATTTCATTTTCTGAAAGTTCCAGGAGGTTCTTCAAAACAACCTTGTTCATAATCAACCGAAGAGTTCTGAATATATCAAGAAGGCCCGCAACGTACCGGGGGATGTCAACTCCCATGGAGACGATTCTGTCAATCTCTTCAATAACCGTTACGGCATCAATATTGCAGATTGCCTGAATCAAGGTAATATAACTGTCAACAGGAACAATTCCGAGAATAGTAAGGGTATCCTCTTCACTGATGGAGACTTCATTTTTTTTGCCGGATTCTGAATTGGAAAAAGATATAACCTGATCAAGGAGAGACTGAGCATCACGCATAGCCCCGTCTGCAGCGCGGGCGATTGGATAGAGGGCAGTCTCTGCAATGCCCACACCTTCCTTTTCAGCAATAAATTTCAGATGATTTACAATGGCGTCAACGGGAATACGTTTGAAAAAAAACTTCTGGCAGCGCGATAGAATTGTCTCAGGTATCTTGTGATACTCTGTTGTCGCGAAAATAAAAACTACATGGGGTGGCGGTTCTTCCAGGGTTTTAAGCAGGGCATTAAATGCCTGGGTGGTAACCATGTGGACTTCATCAATGATATAAACCTTGTATTTACCTTTTAACGGAGCGAAATTAACATTTTCCCGCAATTCACGGATATCTTCCACACCATTATTGGAGGCACCATCAATTTCGATTACATCGAAGGATGTCCCCTTTTTAATTTCAACACAGTTCTCACAAACACCGCATGGCTTTTCAGTTGGCCCCTCAATACAGTCAAGGGCCATGGCGAGAATACGAGCCATGGTAGTTTTACCAACCCCGCGGGGGCCGGAAAACAGGTATGCATGGGAAATTCGCTGATTCTGAATACTATTTTGAAGAGTACGTGAAACATGCTCCTGAAAGACAACATCTTCAAAATTCTGGGGACGCCATTTTCTGGCTATTACCTGGTAAGACATGATATGTAAACCAACCTACCTGTAGTATCTTGAAACAAGCCCGGACAGGTTACATGGAATTCGGAGAGGGGGGGATTCGAACCCCCGGTAACTTGCGCTACACACGGTTTCCAACCGTGCTCCTTCGGCCTCTCGGACACCTCTCCATTTCGGATATAAGTAATGAAAATAGCCTTTTTTTGTAAAGTATTTTTTACAGGATATTGAAAATACGGGCCACTTAATCATTTAAAATTAAAATTTAACACATGTTGCCACCGATTTGGAAGGGCGCAACAAAATTATCAAGCATTATAAACTGATAAATCCTCAAAAGGGCCTTAATTGCCCGGAGTCCCCTCTTTTAATTCCTCAATAAGTTTTTCCGCCAGATCATATTCAAAATTATTTATCGCATCCTTAATCCGGTCAAGCCTATTTTCTTCGTATACATGGGCCTGCTGAACCTGGACAATTATCTCGAGGGCTTTTTTCCTTTCACTGCTCCGGTCAAGACTCAACTGCTGAATTTCTTCTGCAATTTTTTCCAGATCAGCTGTCTTCGCCTCTACTTCCTTCCCCATCCCCTTCTCCCTGTCACTACAAGGGGAGGATTTATCATCTGAGCAGGGATAAATTTCCGACATCACGGAAAAAAGATTTTTTCGGGAAAGGGGTTTCTCTATTATTGCATCGAATTTTTGCAGATTCTGCGTTTCATCTCTCCCATCAGGAATTCCTGACTGAAGGCCAACCAGCCTCAGATCCATGAAATCATCACTCTCTCTGATGATCTTCGAAGGGAACCGCCCCTCCTCATCTTTGATTTTACTGTCCAGAAACAGGCAGTGGACATGATTTTTTTTCAATTCATCATACAATCCCTCTGCAGTCTCTGCGGTGCTGACGGATGCAGCAATTCCCTCTAACATATACTTAAGAAGAATCCGGTTATTTTCATCAGGGTCAACAATTAAAAAGGTGAACCTGGCAAGATTCGGTTCACGACCCTGATCATATACCGCGGGAAGTATACCCTCTTCGCTGCCCTCACGGGCTTTAATAATAAAAGCAAAATGCGCGCCTCTGTCGACTTCCGGCTCAACCCAGATATGCCCCTCCAGCATCTCAACAAAACTTCTGGCTATCGCCAGTCCAAGACCAGTTCCTTCATAATTTCTGGTAGTTGAGGCATCCGACTGTTCAAACGATTCAAAAATTGTTTCTGCACTTTTCTTAGGAATTCCGATCCCTGAATCCTCAACAGATATTTTAAGAATAATCTCATCACCATACCGCGAAATAGTTTCCGCATTAATATTTACAAACCCACTTTCAGTAAACTTGATTGCATTGCTCAAAAGATTTGTAATCACCTGCTGCAGCTTCTTGGCATCAGAAATAATATACCTGGGCAGTGATTCATCAATCCTGAGATTAAAGGAGAGACCCTTATTTTCAGCAACAATGGAATGCAGCAGGTATGTCTGTCTGATCAATTCATAGAGATCAAAATTTTTATTATTAACGGCCATCCGGCCTGCTTCAATTTTTGACAGGTCAAGTATATCATTTATCAGCTCAAGAAGCCCCGTACCGCTTCGATAGATAATATCTGCCTTCTTCTGTATCTCGGGATCCGAACAATCCTGCTTTATAATTTCTGAAAAACCGAGAATCCCGTTCATAGGTGTCCGTATCTCATGACTCATATTGGCAAGAAATTCTGACTTCGCCCTGTTCGCCGACTCTGCCGCCTGTTTAGCCTTGAATATTTCCAGTTCGTAGTCTTTACGTTCAGTGACATCCCTTAATATCGCCACGGCATTCCATTTATAGTCAAGCTTAAAGGCAGAGAGTGATATTTCCACGGGAAATTCTTCACCTGACTTACGGACTGCTGAAAACTCTATCCTTTTCCCCAGGGCAAGCCCCTTTCCGAAACGTTTAAAGTCGGTGTATTTTTTCTGAAACATTTCTTCGTAACGCCGCGGTGCGAGAATCTCATGCAGAGGTTTGCCGATAATTTCTTCACCCCGATAACCGAAAATCAATTCTGATGCTTTATTCCAGTAAGAGATATTGCCATCATTATCCATCATGATTATTGCATCCTGTGCCGAATCAGAAAGGATTCTGAACTTCTCTTCATTTTCAAGCAATTCACGGTTTCTTTTTTCAAGCAGCTCTGTACGTTCCTTTACTTTAATTTCCAGGTTCTTCCGAAGATAACTGAATTCATTCATTGACCGGTTAAAAAGACTGGAAAAATTAATTATCTCCTTTTCATTATTTCCCACAATAAGAAATCCATCCTCTCCCCTGGAGAGTCTCCCCGTTGTACTCAGCACATGATAAAATACATTCACAAGGGGAAAGACATAAACAAGAACCAGCAGGATTATCACCAGTGCAGTGATCAAAAAATAAACAAGAAAATAATTTATGGATATCTGTGTATTGGAAATAAGATAGAGCATGGTAAGGACAGCGGAGAGGAGAAATCCGAGAACCAGAATTATCTTTTTGCGAAAACTGAATCCGTAGACATCCGGAAGACTCATCCCACGTTTTAAAATCATTTCGAATCCCTTTTTTCTTAGGGAATTCGTCGCCAGATCTCCAATTGAATAGACAAACAGGGCATACATATAAAGGGCAATACCACAGCCCGCCATACCGGTTTTTATCCCATAGAAACTGATATTTTCCACACCGCTGAGAATTCCAAGTACAACAAGAACAAAGAGAACTGACAAAACCGATACTGACATATTTCGCTGGGGAAACAGAATGAGAGAATGCATGGCACTGATAAGCTCATCATTTTCAATTTTTCCATTATTCCGCTGGAGATCATAGAACCGGTTTATCCGTTTGGCTGAAGGGATCAGGGCTGGAATGTACAATCTTTTCCATCCGCTGAGAATAAATGTGACACCCAGCAACATCATGGCTGTTGCCTTTACCCCTGTTTTAATTATAAAATAATAATCAGGATTATCAAGTGGAAGGGGAAGAGCATAGGTCATAAAAATAAAACCATATAAAATCGAAATCACCAGCGCCAGCAGACTGGAGAGATACACCACAGCACTGTAGCTAACCTTATCTGCAATAAAGTTAAAAATGTCCTTTAGTATTTTCACCCTGTCTGCCTGTATTTAATATTCGCTGTACTGATCTTTTATATTATAAATTTCTTCCAGATTTTCCAAAAACACCTTAACACATTGGGGATCAAAATGTTTTCCTGACTCATTTTCAATATAATCCAAAGCAGTTTTGACAGGGAGAGCTCTGCGATAAATTCTATTGGAAGTCATGGCATCAAAAACATCAGCAACCGCAACAATCCTTGCCTCAAGGGGGATATTTTCACCTCTGATTCCATCAGGGTAACCGGTTCCGTCAAACTTTTCATGATGACTAAGTGCAATTCGTGCCCCCATCTGAATTAACAGGGAAGGACTCCCCTTCATAATTGCATATCCGATACGGGAATGCATCATCATCTGATCTGTTTCATCATCAGTTAACTTCCCGGGTTTCATCAGTATATTATCGGATATTCCAATTTTACCGATATCATGCATGGGAGCCGCGAGGAATATTTGATTTGTTATCTCATCGTCACATGAGAATAAATGTCTTCCGATAATACGCGAATAATGAGCCATTCTTTTTATATGGTTTGCAGTTTCCGTGTCACGGTATTCAACGGTGGTAATGAGCCTGTTTATAAGTTCCAACTCACGTTTTTTAATTTCTGCAGTAGCTTCATCAACCATTTCCTGAAGGTGATTCTTGTGCTTTAACAATTCACTATTTTGATCTTCCAGAAGGGCATTCTGCCTCTTGATGCGGCTGCGCTCCCTGGAAAGCTGCAGTGCAGAATTAATTCTCGCAATAAGATCAATTTTTCGGAATGGCTTGGAAATATAATCAAAGGCACCCAGATCAAATGCATCATGCAGGACCTGTTCATTATCTGCTGCTGTCAGGAAAATGGTTGGTATATCCCGAAATTTCTCGTTATTCATTTGCTCCTGAAGAAACTCCAGTCCATCCATCTCCGGCATCATGTAGTCAAGGAGAATGAGATCTATATTTTCCTGTTCCAGCAGGCTGAGAGCAGACTTCGCCTCTTTTCGGAAGATCAATTCAAATTCATTTCCGATAATAGTATCAATAAGCTGCAAATTAGAAGGCTGATCATCTACAGCCAAAATTGTATATTTTTCTTTTTTATCAGTCATTTTGCCCGGATAATATTATCAGTTTTAGATTAATTCAAAATATTAGCATAAATTCTCTCTGTCAAGACAATGATTCCGGTGCAAAAAAAAAGCGGCCCCACAGGGAGCCGCCTTTTCATTATCTATTAGAGATATTTAATTCATCTTTTTTACAATCTCATCAAAAACTGTCTTACTTTCAGTTGAATCTACTGAAATGAAAAAATCTTCTCCCTTGTAAAAATCAATAAGGGGAGCTGTTTTTTCTTCGTAGGTTACCAGACGGTGTTTTATTGCTACTTCAGTTTCATCATCCCTCTGAATGGTGGGACTTCCACATTTATCGCAGACACCCTCAACCTTGGTCGGATTCGAGATCACATTATAGATTGCCTGACATTCTGAATTGGAACAGGTACGTCGGCTGGTTAGACGCTTTAAAAGTTCAGCCTCAGGAACTTCAAGATTTACAACAAGACCAAGAGCGATATTGAGCTTTTCCAGAAGTTTTCCGAGATCTTCAGCCTGGGGGATAGTCCGGGGGAATCCATCGAGGATAAAACCCTTCCTGCAATCATCTTCCTGAAGACGCTCTTCCATAATGTCCATTATAACTGAATCCGGCACAAGGTCTCCACGGTTCATGAACTCCTGCGCCTTTTTACCGACTTCTGTACCGGCCTTTACGGCTCCCCTTAGTATATCACCGGTTGATATCTGTACAAGACCGTATTTCTCAACAAGCAGATTGGATACAGTACCCTTACCTGATCCGGGTGCTCCTAACAATATAAGATTCATACTTTCCCCCTGGTTTTTTTCATATAAACATTTCCGGCCCGACAGACCGGCGTTATGGTATCACAAAATAAAAACAAGTCACTAAAAAAATAAGAAGGTGACATTGCCACCTTCTTATTTATGTGCCCAGGGCGGGACTTGAACCCGCACAGGATTTCTCCCACATGGCCCTCAACCATGCGTGTCTACCAAATTCCACCACCTGGGCTTTAAATGAAACGCTGTTTTATGATTACTGCAATCATGTAAAATTTTACCTAAAATCTGTCAACTAAAAACCGGAGAAAAAACTCAAAAAGGATCAGGCAACCGGGGATATTGCGAAGAAAAATAGAGGGGCAGAATATTGCCCCCCTCTGATTCTGTTCACCGGGAACAAATCCCGGTAGATATAATGGCAAATGATCATTTACCGCTTTTTCTTTTTACCAAGCTTTTTGGCCCGACCAAGACTTCCTTCAGTACTGATAAGTATTTCGTTTGCTTTTTTCGCTTCTTCAAAGGCGGATTTTTGATCCGTTGGTTTCGCATCAGTCATAATCCTGGCTGCGTCCTGAATTGATTTCTCTGAAGAGGCCACCGCATCCAGCATCTGACTTTTATAGGAACTATACTTTCTCAGTGATGCCCGTCCCCTAACCTTGCTCTGCAGCTCATATATTCGGGCAAGCCTGCCGTCGTAAGAATTAATCTGGCCAAAAAAATCACTATCCTCAAAGACATCATTTGCCTTTGCCATCTTTTCCGCCTTCTTTTCTATATCCTTTAAAGCTTTGGCTTCTGCCATTATTTTAGCCGCAGACTGAGAAAGTTCATCAATCTGAGTCTTAAATGCCGGATATTTTATCATGAACTTTTTCACTGCGTCCACATTGTGGCCATACTTATTTATTTCATTTTTTACACTCGGCTTACAGCCGATAACGATCACTGCAAATACAGACAAAAGCAGTACCAGAGATATTCTTCCGCTTTTCATAGACTTCCTCCAAATAATTTTGTAGTTGAATCGAAAACCTGCCCGAGGAGAGGCAATAAATTTATACAACAAATTTTTAAAAATGTCAATAATTGGGTTTGTTTATTTCCATTTTTTAATTTCACAAAACCTGCGTCACCTTCGGACGTCACGCCCGATGGATACGCTGTTTTATGCTCCTCACTCCCAGGGTATCTGTTCATTCAACATGATATAAAATGACGGGAAAAACAGGCATCTGCTTCACACCTGGACTTTTTATATTTACCATCGGGCTTTTTACCTGATTTAAGGAAATATTCACCTGTTCCACTTCAGCAACGAAAAAAAAGGGAGACTGCCCGCATGACAGTCCCCCTTTTTTAAATAAATTACATCCCTGTAATTATCTTTTAATAGACGATATCAAGAACCTCATCAAAATAATTCACAAAATGGGGATTCAATCCCTTCTTTATGTATTCAGGCAGTTCTTCGAAATCCTTCTTGTTTTCATAGGGAAAAAGTATCGTTTTCACCTTTGCTTTTTTAGCGGCGAGGGTTTTTTCCTTAACGCCCCCAATGGGCAACACCTTCCCGGTAATGGTCAACTCTCCCGTCATGGCGACATTTTTCTTAATGGGCTTGTTCTTTGCCAGGGAATAGAGTGCAGTAGCCATGGTAATGCCGGCACTTGGCCCATCCTTGGGAGTCGCACCAGCAGGGACATGGAGATGAATCATGCTTTTATTGAAGTAATCCTTATCGATGCCATACTCTTCAACCTTTGAGCTTACATAGGTATAGGCAATCTCAGAGGATTCTTTCATTACACTGCCCAGTTGCCCCGTCTGCTTGAAACCCTTCATCTTTGAGGGAACATCAGCTGCTTCGATATAGAGGGTAGCGCCACCAAGAGCAGTCCAGGCAAGGCCCAGAACCACACCGGGAATACTCTTATCATAAAGGCTTTCATCCGTAAAAAAGGGTTTGCCGAGATAATCCTGAACATTATCAGCGCCGACCTTAATGTCATTTGCTTTGCCCTCTGCAAAGACCCTGGTGGCCTTTCTCATTATCTTTTTAATCTGCTTCTCAAGGCTTCTGACACCGGCTTCCCGTGAATATCCGTCAATAATTTTACGCAGTGCCTTATTATCGATAGTCACCTGCGTCCTCCCAAGACCATGGGCTTTGCGCTGCTTTGTCACAAGGTACTTCCTGGCAATCTGAAGCTTCTCCTCAAGAAGATAACCGGAGAGTTTCATGACCTCCATCCTGTCAAGAAGGGGACGGGGAATCGTATCAAGCTGATTGGCAGTGGCGATAAAAAGTACATTTGAAAGATCAAAACGAACGTCAAGATAATGGTCAAGGAAGTTTATATTCTGCTCTGGATCCAGTACCTCCAGCAGGGCCGAAGCAGGATCACCCTGAAAACTTGCCCCGATCTTGTCAATCTCATCAAGCATGATGACGGGATTTCCCACCTCAACATACTTAAGGCTCTGAATAATTTTACCGGGCATCGCCCCGATATAGGTCCGTCGATGGCCTTTAATTTCAGCCTCATCACGCATACCCCCCAGGGAAAATCGGAAAAATTTTCTGTTAAGGGCTTCCGCAACGGATTTCCCAATGGAGGTTTTACCAACCCCCGGTGGCCCCACAAAAAGAATAATGGAACCGCTGATATTCCCTTTCATTTTCCCGGTAGCAATAAATTCGAGAATCCGTTCCTTGATGTCATCCAGTCCGTAATGATCACGGTCGAGAATATTTTTTGCCTTTTCAATATCGTAATTATCTTCAGAGTTAATTCCCCATGGAAGCGAGGTCAGCCAGTCAAGATAATTTCGACTTACACCGTATTCTGCGGAGTGAGATTCCATAAGACGCAACTTATCAAGTTCTTCGGATATTCGCTTTTCCGCCTCTTCAGGGAGGATCATTTTCTCGATACGGGCCTCAATTTTTTCAATCTCATTAGTCTTTTCATCCTTTTCAAGGCCCAGTTCCTTTTTAATCTCCTTGAGCTGCTCACGGAGAAAAAATTCCTTCTGCTGCTTGGTCATGCGCTCTTCAATCTGCTTTGTAATTTTCTTCTGCAGTTTCGAAAGCTCAATTTCCTTTTTTAAAAGAACTATAACTTTTTCAACCCGTTGTCGTACATCAAAGGTTTCAAGCACCTCCTGGATATCCCTGGCGTCGGCTGAAGTCATGGAGGCGACAAAATCCGCCAGTTTTCCCGGGTCTTCAGCGGTAAAACGGTTCAGGAACAACTTAAACTCCTCCTGAAACAGCGAATTCGATTTTATCAGGTCACGAACGGACGAAATAATCGCCATGCTGTAGGCCTTCATTTCATCCGTTGGCTCATATTCCTGTTCATAATGGTGATGGACCTTCCAGGTCATAATTGCTTCTTCCTGCAGGACCTCCACCAGAGAAAAACGTCCCAGTGCATTCACCATGACCTGAATGGTCTTGTCATCAACAGGAGTCACCTTCAGTATCTTGATGGCTACACCCACGGTATACATATCCTTTGAAATTGTATGTTCTTCGTGGCTATGCTCAATAAGAACGACGCCGCCAATCTTATTTTCCGTCTCCATTATTTCACTGGCACTGTTGATCATTTCATCTCCGGTGAGAACAAGGGGAATCATCATACCTGGAAAAATTGGACGCTGAGAAAGAGGTATTATCGTCAATACTTCCGGCAATACTTCATTTGCCAGTATTACTTGTTGATTATCAGTTGTAGGGTCTTCACTCATGGTCACTTCCCTCTCTTACGAATAATAGCTGTACCCTGGTACAGAACTTCGGTAAGTGTCCGAATTCTGTTTGAAGGGTTCAGGATACAGCAATTGCTTTCTATTACTTATTGTCCCTGAAATCCTTCAAATTTTCAATAAAATATTTTTTTACATGCCATTCATCCATCGTAAAAACATAGGGTGATTCCGATGATATTGCGGGATATTTCTTATCCTTCTGCTGGCGAAATATTTTTACTGTAATATCCTTATTGAAGGCCTTAACTATCACAGTCGCAAGGGGGCCCCGCAGGGTCTCCTTTTTAATGTCAGGATATGATCCCGCACGGAGGGGATCAAGGGAATTCAACAGGCCGTCCACTTTCGATTTATTTAAGGATACCTTTTCATAACCTTTGCAGACCCATTTCATTTCCGGTTTTTTCGGAACAGAGGGGCTCTTCTTTTCAAGTTCAGGCGCTGATGTTTTCTTTATTTCTTCTTTCTTCTCTTTTATTTCTTCCTTCATAAAAGAGAAGGTTCGCCCCCGGTATTTCACGGCGATAGAAGAGACAGCATCCTTTGAAACCTTCATTACTACTTTGTCACGATAGGCCTCAACAGAACGGTTAAAATCCCCCTTAAATGTAACGGCCCCCAGGTAAATCTCCGGACGGTTATCGACGAGGAGATAACTATGCTGCCCGGTAGTACCGGTTTTACCGACAGTTAACTTCCTCACCACCTTATCCTTCTGCTTCAGGGTCACCACGGATGCCTTTTCAGGCTGCAGGTCATAGTTACGGTAAAACTTCTGACGCGATACCAGGTCAGTGATCCTCAGGTCCTTTACCTTTTCAATCAGGTTCTTCACTGTCTGCCCGTCCGCGGGATATTTTTCATCCCCCATGAGCCATTTACCCTCTGAGCGTTGAAACTTCAGCAGCTTTTCACCTGATTTTAAAGTCAGTTCCGTAATTTCACCTTCCCACTGTTCCAGTTCCGGAACATCACGGGTTCCCTTCTGATTTGAAAAGAAAATATATGCAAGCAGTACCGCAATTACCGCGAGACTGCCGTAAAGTTTTTTATTCATCATTCACCTCTCCCATAAATTGTTTCTGAATCTGCTTTCTCCTGCGGCCCCGGCGGCGCCACATTGCAATACCCGCCAGAATCACCAGGAGGGGAACACCTGCAATATTTACGGTTTTCATAATGAAACGTTCACTGTCTTCACTTTTTTCAAGGGGATTGTACTCCAGGCTTTTTGAAAGCATTTCAGGGATAAAATGATTTCCCGCCATGTAGTCAACCATTCCGTGAACCAGGTTATCATTGGAAAAGGCCTCATTTTGGCGTCCCCTGGAAAGTATCTTGCGGCTGTCTGAAAGAAAACCTGACCGGATAAGTTCCGCAGTACCGATAACGAGTATCTCTCCCTTCCCGGAGGCTATCGATTCATCTAGACGGGCCACTGTGGAGATTTTACCCTGCTTCTTTTTTGCATCCTTTGACACGGGAATATCCTTTCCCTTAAAGAAACTTGAAAACTTCCCCGAAAGAAGCCACGCGAGATCATAACTCTTCATCTCACCGGTAGGGCTTGCCTCCATCATGAAGGGATTAAAATTCACCCTCCCCTTCATAAGCCAGCTTTCATCCGAAGAGGAAACCAGTTTTTGTGCCTCAATCCCCTTCTCCTTCAATTTTTTTTCATCTACAGTAAGGGAAGATGCCTTCATGAAAAGGGCGCTGTTCAGGTGACGGGTGATTACAGAATCACTGTTGAGGCCATCACGTTCGATAATGGGCATTACCGGATAATCCTTTATCATCTGCCCCATGTTAACCTTTGAGCAGTTGGAATCCAGAACGATATTTTTATTTACCGTGACACCGTATGATTTCAGCATCTCTTCAAGGCCTGTGGTTATGGGGAGCACAATGGGCTGACGCTGCTGAAACATGTTCTGTCCCCCGGGCATTTGAACTTCCCGGTATGAATCAACGAGAAAGATAATTTTTTTGCCCTTCATTAAGAACTGATCAATGCGATAGAGCTCGATATCCGTAAGTTTATCCTTCGGGCCTCCCACAATCAGTACGCTGATTTCAGGGGGGATATCGCTCTTTGCGGCGTCAACATCGACAAGTTCATATTTATCCTTGAGGATCTGCCGCAGCAAACCGGCACCCTCCCTGGTCCGCTCATCCTTAAGATCCGGAATGCCGTGTCCCGTCAGATAGCCGATGCGGGCAGTTGAGGTGAGAAGACCACTGACTGCATCATTTATTTTATCTTCCATTTTTTCAAGGCCCGCTACGACATAGTTGCCGAAAAGTGACGGAGCCACGTTCAGGTCAATGGTTTTAAAACGTTTTCCAGTATCGAGGACGATACCCAGGACACCTTCCCCCGCCTTCATTACCTTGCCGTCGGGGGTCCTTCCGGCTCCCCAGCGTACCCGCTGCAGGCCATAGATGGTTGCAACATCTCCCGCCTTTTTATCCGCGGAGGGATCGAGCTCGCTGAATTTAATTTTGTCATAGTTTAGCTTGTTGCTCTTTGCGACTGCTTCCTGAACAATTTTTCCGATTTTATCAATCCCGTCAATGGGGAGCTGCTTCATACGGCTATCGAGAAAAAGAGTAAGACTCATGGGTTTCTCCAGGTTCAGGAGACCATCGATTTTTCCGGACATTTTCTCCATCCGTGAAGTAATGGCATATTCCAGGCCCACGGGATCAGAAAGCGCGGGAATTTTTTCCATTAAATCAGCATGCTGAATAACCACTCCCATGTAGGTGCGGCGTATCTTCACCTGGTCATCAACGAATTCACGGCTCGATACGGGCTGGATTCCATAATCCTTTGCCTGCTTCTCCAGATCCTTTTCATCAACGATTTCGTAACTGAAGTAGCGGTTACCGTGGTAACTGTATTCCTGCAGAACATCCTTCAGGTAACGAAGGATACTGCTATGTTCTGCGGGAAGGTTTTCCGAAAAGAGGACCTTCACTTTCATGTTTTCCTTCAGGCTGGAAACAACTTCCTTGCTTTTATCCGTAAGAGAATAGGTGTTATTTCTTGTAAGGTCAACGCGGATGTTAAGATTGACCGCGGCAATATTAACCAGAAGGATTATTACAACGTTCAGGAGAAGCTGGTAGCTCACCGATTCTCCCGCCAGTTTTACTTTTATATTATTAACAATTTCCCTGATATTCATGGGTTATCTCCTCTCATCAAGGATTTTAACGGTAATCAGTATGAACAATGCCATGACTGACAGAAAATAAATGATATCCCGGGAATCAATGAGTCCCTTACTGATATTCTGAAAATGATTGTCACTTCCCATGTACTGAATAAAGCTGAGCTTTGAAGGAAGGAAGATGACCACCTTGTCTACTATCCAGAGAGAGAAATTTATCGCCCATCCTGTAATGAAGGCGATAATCTGGTTTTTGCTGAGGGAAGATGCAAATACACCAATGGAAGTATAGGCACCTCCCAGGAGGAGAGCCCCAAGGTACCCGCCGATTATGGGACCCGGATCAGGATCTCCTGCAATAATAAGGGTTACCAGGTAGACAAGCGTGGGGGCCAGCATCACCGCAACAAAAGCGGAACCTGCGAGAAACTTCCCCACTACAACATCAAGGGTCCGTACAGGCATGGTCATCAGTATCTCGATTGAACCGCTGTGCTTCTCCTCGGAGAAGAGGCGCATGGTAATCGCGGGAACCACAAAGGTAAACATCAACGGCAGCAGCTGAAAAAGATTTCTCATCTCCGCCTGGTTGAAGTAGAAAAAATCTTTAAAAAAGAAAAATCCTGTAAAAATCAGGAATATGGTAATCACGATATAAGCAATGGGGCTTACGAAGTAGGCCCGCAGTTCTTTCTTCATTACAATGAAGGCTTCTTTCATTTTACTCATTTTCTCCTCCCACGGTGAGCTCTCTGAAAATCTTTTCAAGGCTCCGCTGTTCCTGCTTCATTTCGTAGAGGATCCAGTCGCTGTTTTTTATAGATTCATAAATTGCCGGACGCAGATCGGTACCGGATTCACCGGCAACGATGGCTCCGGTAAGCTCTCCCGTATCTTCCCGGTCTATTGCGGAAACACCCGGAATCCCCTTCAGTGTCGTCTCCAGACCGGCAAAGTCTGTCCCCTTCACTTTCAGGGAAATGGTGGACTTTTTTCTTCCCGATGCCTGGAGATTTTCCGTACGGTCATCGGCAACAATATTTCCACGATTAATAATAATGACTCGATCACAGGTTGCCTCAACTTCCGAGAGAATATGTGTTGAAAGAATAACTGTTTTTCTTTTACCCAGTTCCTTTATCAGGTTTCTGATTTCAATAATCTGGTTGGGATCAAGTCCTGATGTAGGCTCATCAAGAATAAGAATCTCCGGATCATGTATCATGGCATGAGCCAGGCCGACTCGCTGCTTATATCCCTTGGAGAGTTCATTAATATTCTTATGCATGACGTCGGTGATACCGCATAATTCTCCCATTTCCTTCAACCTGTCGGGATCATTGATTCCCCGCAGTTCGGAAACAAATACAAGATAATCATAGACCAGCATATCCGGGTAAATTGGGGCTGATTCCGGAAGGTAGCCAATCATTTCCTTAACCTTCAAGGGGTCCAGATCTGTCCGGGCTCCCCCTACTGTGATGGTACCGGCATTCTGTTTCAGAAAACAGGTAAGCATCCGCAGGGTGGTGGTTTTTCCGGCGCCATTAGGCCCCAGTAGACCGGTAATTTCACCGTCCTTTATTGAGAAGGAAATATCGTTAACGGCCCTGAAATCACCATAATACTTGGTAATGTTTTCTGCGTTTATCATAGAAAGAAACGCTCCTTCTGTTTTTTTTCAGAATCCCTTTATCAGAATTTAATCCCCGGGATTCTATATAATTTCAAGGGGGAATAAGAAGGTCACTGAGGCACCGGTTTACAGAGGTATAAATTTCAACAAAACCATGCAACTCTATGCCATGGTGGCCTGTTCTTTTTCAGTGAGACTCCCCATTTTCTCTTTTTAAGAATATTGTGTTTCGTAATGTTATGATCGAAGTAAAATCACAAGAAGTATTTTTCACATTTGACTGAAAAGCCCCTGTTTTGTTACAATTTTTATATTCTCTAATTGATAAAGGAAAATATGCATTACAGGATTCTCATCTAACCGCAATAACAGAAAATGGCAAGTATTTTAAAAAAAATTGCCTCCCATTCCAGGCCCCGGTATTTTATTTACCGGGGCTCCCGTTACCAGTTATTACAAAGAAGCAGGGATTAACACATAGGGGGGGGGGGGATAAAAATATATGAATAGCCAACTGGGGCAGAGGTGCTGTTTATTTTTCCTTAAATTCGTAAACACCATTCCAGAGGACTCTACTCCTGATTCCTGCCTTCATTTCCCTGCTGATTTCACGGCACCGGTCAATAAACACATCAATTACAGGATCTAAACATAAATCGGGGAAACGTGGATGGGCTCCTGCATCCTCTTTAAGGGCAGTATAGGCTTTATGGGCCCCCTTGAAATTACCATCAAAATAAAGTTTATATGCCTCTTCCATTCGTCCCCTCAAACGATTCTTGACTTCCCTGACATTATCCGGTTCATAGTCAAAAATTTCGAAGAGGCCAACCGGTTGAGACTTCCCCTTCACAAGAACAGCATCAACAAAACGTACATCGTACTCTTCACTGATTTTTTCCTGGAGATCATCAGAAATCAGAATACCTACACTATAATACTTTGTAAGCATTTCCAGTCTGGATGATGTATTAACCACATCACCGATAATTGTATAATCCAGCTTATTATCAGAACCGATATTCCCCATGATCACTTCTCCATAGGAAACGCCTATCCCGCAGCTGATATAGGAAAGGTCATGACTCTCCCGCTCTACGTTATACTCCATGAGACTTTGCATCATTTGAATTGAAGCTTTAATTGAAGCATCAGGATCTTCAAAACCTGCCATAATACAGTCTCCAATTAATTTATCAATTTCTCCATCACAGCTGTCGATTATTCCATTCATCCTGTTAAAATATGAATTAAGAAATCTTACCACTTCCAGGGGAGTCATTTCTTCAGCGTGGGTTGTATAATGCCTGATGTCATTAAAAAGAACGGACATTGTTTTCACCTGGGGTTTATAGGAAGTGGGATCGCCCCCACCGGCAATAATTTCCACGAGGGACTTCCTTGTATAGACCTTGGCAATCTGCAGCCGCCTTTCGGATTCATGTTGAGCCTCCCTGGCCATTCTTTCATTTTTTTTAGCCAGGTACGCCTGTTTTGTCGCCCTCAGGGCTTCCTCCCTTGTTGAAGAGAGCTCCTTGTCAATCATGGCCTGAAAATTAAACAATATCCTGAAGGGGCGGATCAATTTTGTGGCAATATTCCTGAATCCGGACTGTCCGGGATAATTAAAGGTATACCTGGTGTAGGGAGCACCGAATATCTCGGATTCAAGGAATATAACTTCATCGTCAATGGTGAGATCAGATGTAATCAGGGCAGTCCTGCGAAACCGTCTGTCTTCAAGTCCCTGTGAAATTTCCTCGGAAGTATATTCTTCAAATTCATGGGGAACCACATCGAATACTTCATTATCCACTGAGACTCTTTTCCCATTTATTCTTTTCTTAACAGAGGAGATTACCACTTTTTCAAGAAGAACTTCCCTTGCAAATTCCTCTCCCTTATAAAGATACACTTTTCGTTTATGCCCCCTGATTTCATCTTCCTGAATCTGAAACAGGTCATAATCGAGATCAAGATATTTGAAATCCTCTTTTAGAGTGTCCATTATTTCGAAGCGGTAATAATCAATTTTCATCTTTGCGGGTTCAAGCCCCCTGTTTAAAGGAAGGCTGGACATTATACCCCCCGCCCAAAAATTCTGTGTAAACCTGTAGGCCCTCTGATATTCCTCGAAATTTTTATTAAGCCATATTATGGTATTGTCTTTGTTATATACGGTTTTATGCATTTCCGTATTATTGAAGTAACGCGTATATTTAGTACTCTCATTATAGATTAGTTTAAGGGGCATAAATTGAGAGAGGAAATCGAGTGTTTTTCCCATGGACTGATACTTGCCGGCAACAAGCCCCAGCTCCCAATGAAAACGGGGATTGTTTGCAGTACCATATTTACAGGTCACACCCTTTTCAGTCAGATGCCGCCTGGCACAATCATGAAAATAGATAGCATCTTCCGTACTTATCCAGCGGGACTGATGAGTCATCTCTTCAACACTGTGGCGCCGGTATAATTCGAACAACTCATCGATATCCCCGCCAAACTGCTCTACCGCCTTCACCATTACCTTATAATTCAGTGTTGCAATCTCATTATTTTCCGTAACATTTGAAAGATAAACGGGTATTTCATAATCAAAGAGTGTTTCGTCATAATCGGATAGCTTCGTAACATCAATGGGATTATTAAAGTAGGTAATTCCTTCAGCATGAACTTTCATCAGTGAACCTCTAATCAGTTTTTTTTATATTATAGAGAAAAAACAAACATACTGACAATTTCACAGTTTACCTGTTTGTCAAAATATAAATAAAAAAATCACTAATTACCGGAATGAACTGCAATTAAGCCGGAAAGAACTGCAGATAATAAAGAAAAATACCCTTTTTCGTTGAGAGGAATTTCCATTTTTTAATTTTCATTATCTGATTTTTGCAATATAATCCTCCCTTCAACATATAAACTGAAGGCGCATCATATATTGTGAACATACTTCTTTACAATAGCAGATTCATGTATTAATACTCAGTGGAAGTTGAATTTGACATGCATTTATCGATTCAACACTTTTAATCATGGTTCTTAAATAGCCTGGAGCTAAATACTGCTTCGCTGTCCCGTTCATCATGTTTTCCAAAATATCTACTGTACCGTTATGTGACGGCAGACTCATGTTTTTATTCGTAAAAATATTTTTTCAGAGATATCCTAAAACTTCTTTTATCTGTTACACAGACTATAACTCTGTCAAATACTTGATTCATCCGCCGTCGTTACCATGCATATATTGCCCTTATCCTTATGTTATCGGTGCTTCTAAACGTATTATTGTGTTGTCAAGAAGCTTATGAATTTTTGAACAATTTATTCATAAATTCATAAGCTTCTTGACAACAACACCCTGTTATTTTATTTATTGTTTAGAATAAAATCATAAAGAGGTGAAAATCTATGGGAAAGAATGGGCTCACATTACGAGGCAAGCAGGGATTATTCATATGGATTGTGATTGCGGTAACCTATATCGGCGTATGGCTGATTCCGGTATTTTCTGATTTTGCCGGACAGGCTCCTTATTCGGCGCAAAACGCTGCGCTCCTTCGTGATACGACTCAGTTCAAATGGTATATAATTCCACTGCTCCTGGTTGTTCTTAATTTTTATGGTGATGAAATTCGCAATAAGAACTGGTCCGGCATTCTGGCGGGCCTGGCTTTTTTTCTCATGGACGCCTTTAACGAGATATGGAACGGTCTTTTTTACACCGCCACAGGCGGACACTCAGCGTTATGGATGGTCAACTGGCCCTCTTCCTTTCAATCTCTTATCGGCTGGAATATTGAAATCATGTTCATGTTTCTGATGCTGGGACTCCTCAGCACAAAGACTCTGCCGAAAGACAAGGACATGAAGATTCTTGGAATCAACAACCGTCACCTCATGGCCTTTTTCGGCGCAACGGTCTGTGTTATTGTGGAAATGGTTCTTAATCAGGTGGACGCTCTGATCTGGAACTACTGGTGGTGGAGCACCAGCTTTCCCATCATTCTTCTGATTCTTGCCTATCTGCCTTTTTTCATGATTGCCTACCTGGTCTTTGATCTTCCGAAATTAAAGCAGCAGGTTACAGTGGTGAGTGTCATGGCAGCAGTTGTCTTTTTGTCCTGGATGATATTCGTACCGCTGGGATGGATATAGCATGTCTTTATAAGCGGGCAGAAATGCCCGCTTTATATATCCTGAAAAAAATTTATAAAGGTTACTCCATAAGGCATGATAGCCTTTAAAATTTTTCAGTGGCTTAATTAAATTTCGAAATGTTTCAATTTCTTCCGGGCCAGTCTTCCACCTATTCCCCACAGTGCTTATAAGCCTTAAATCCGACGGCTTACTGAATTTATTTTCACAACTTCAGATTGAATCGGCCTGCACAACCTCTGCTGAAATTTCCCACATCTTATCAATATCCAGAATATCATCGTCATGCCTTCGAAATTCAATTATAAAATTATGCCGCGGCTTTGATAATATCGCCCATGGAATTTGAAAATTTTCTTCTTTAAGATCATCGGGGATATTTTTTAACGCACGCTCAATGATTTCAAAAAGTCTATACATTGCCCATGGCGCCCCTGCATCATCAGTCATTCCCTCACGCTTATAGGTTAGACGGAGATTTCTCAATCCTTCAACCGCACCATTAAAATCCTCAATTGCTTCATTCATTATCATCTATACTCCTTTTATATTTTTTAATGTGACAGTTTTTTTACTGGTCTCCGTAATACATTACCCGGTAATCAGGAAAGTCTTCACCTTCAGTTGCTTTTTTCATTGCATCTGGGATGTCCCACTTAACGGGATCTTCTTCATCGGGGGCCCTTTCTTTAATTAAATTTGAACCCAGGTAATTGCATGGATCAAACTTAATTTTTTCCTGCCTGTAATGATTGGCCAGAAATTTTCCCTGAATATTCATCAGGAGCCTGTAGCTGTAATTTACAAGGACTTCGCCTCTCCGGATTTTGTTTGCCTCATCCTGACAGGAGTATTTTTGATAATATCCAACATCGAGGTGCCAGTAAATGAGTAACGCAGTACCTTTATCACACAGAGGAGACTCGATAATCCATTCCATCACCTGAACACCGTCATCCCAATTATATTTTTTTGCTAATTGATGTAATTCTTCTGAACAGGTTAGTGTTTCAAATGCTTTTATATCGTAACCTCCATGTCCCATCTCAAAAAAATTATTCTCTATATATTCAATTTTTTCTTTTGAAAGAATTTTCATCACAATTTCTCCTTAATATTTTAACAATATTTTAACCGGGAAGTAACATGAAACCAGTTCTAATAAGAACTCTTTGAACTCATTGACTGTTTTTTGTTCGACCAAATTTCTATGTACCAAATCATCCATAGTTTAAAAATATTATGTTCACAGCTGATTAATTTTAACTTTCTTTTTTTTTCAAATGCAATTATAAGGAGAAAAAAAAACCCGTCGTTCACCTTTATAAATATGAACATATTTTTTAACAACTGGCAAGATTTTTCAGGCGGTATTGACTGCGAGTCATGCTGGTAACAGCTAAAAGGTGTTGTAAATACAGTTTTTGAATTAAATCCAACTGCATAGGCTGTTTACAGTATTGTATTATCGGGTTTATCGACAAGCAATGCCCTGGCTTCTACCATGCGACAGTTGTTTATAAGGGCTCTGAAATCAATCTCTAGTTTGTGGTTTATTATTTCGGAAAGTTGATCGGTTGATATATTCAATTTACCGCTTGCCATCTTTATTTTGAGTTCAGGGTCGGTAAAAAATTTCCTATTTCAGCAATTCATTTAAGCGTAAAATAATCGGATCAATAATTTTACCTTTTGCTTGTGACTGTTTATATTTCACCCTGCTGATCTCGATCGAAAAATTGTTGAGGATATCAGGGTAACGGTAGCTTAGCAGAAAAGGGAAAAATACAATCTGGTTAAAAAGCAGTAAATCAATTCTAAAAAGCAAGGGGCCTTCTATTAAGATGCTGACCAGGTTAATAATAAATGCGAGTATTAATTCTGTATAGAGAATAATAATTCTAAAAACAGTCACATTTTTAATTTTATCCCACTTCAAAAAATTCATGATACATATAACGTTAAAACAACAAAAAAACAACTTTAATGCTGTAATGGCAACATATGAGGAGATGTGAAATGCATTGTTGCGGTTCCCTGAATTATATTTTATAAGAAATTTTAGTTTTTCATCGGTGCCTTTGATATAAGCAGCGGGAATCATATAACAGTAAAATGGCCAGCTGATCCCAAAAAAAATCAGGCAAGCAAGGACTGCCCATCGTTCTACTAAGCAGTGCCGAAAAATACTGTCAGGTAACTGCAACCATCATATTTACCGGCTCCCACCACAGCCTCCCCTTTTTACCATCTCTATAATGACATAAATTTAAAAAAAGCCTTGCATGGCCGGGATGTTTTGTCAATATTACAATCTGAAAGTTACATGAAACCGTTCAGATAAAAAACTCTTCTGTATCATAGACTGATTTGTATTAGAGCAAATTCAAATATATCAATATTAAAAAGCTGTGCATCAATCCATTCAAGGAACAGAACATGAAAGCACCTGAACTCACCGTTAAAATAATACATGAAATCATCTGGCCTGTTGTAGTTATATTTGCAGTAATTTACTTAAAAAAACCAATACTCTTCCTGGCGGGCAAGCTGAATAAATTAAAATTCGGGGGCCTCGAATTGGAATTCAATGATCTCCTGGAGAAGGCGGGCAAAACCGCGGAGAAAACAGTAGACGAAAACCGAAACCGCGTCCTTGCCATGGCAAAGGACTATCCCGTATCAGCGGTCCTGGAAGGATTCAGGAACCTGGAAAATATAACCAGGGACCTGATATCCATGCACCGGAAAGATATTGTATACCTCGCCGATACGCCATACAAGCAGATACAGAACATCCTCACGAAGGAGAAACTGATTGAAACAAAAAACATTAAACTCTTCAATGAATTACGGGTAATGAGAAATAAAATTGCCCATGCGTCGGGGCACGACATTTCCAGTGACCAGGCGGTTCGCTTCCTTACCCTGAGTTTTGGACTGGAAGACTCCATCAAAAAGAAGATTGAAGAGATAGCAGGAAAAAAATAATTCTATTTTCCCATAATTTCTTTCAAAATATTTTCCAGCCCTTTTTTCTCAGATGATTTCGGGTTCAGAATATATGTCTTTGTTTCTTTATTCTCATAAAAAATCTTTATTTGCCCCGACGTCATTATTCTGTTTTTAATATGTGCATTTTTATTTTTAACTGCTTCAAATACACTTTTTAAAATTCTTTCAATATTTTCATCCCCGATTAAAGTCTTCGCTGGCTTCCCTCCGTTATAAGCACCGCTGGAACTCATTTCCCGCGTCAGAGGATTATAAACCAGTTCATTTTTCTCACCTATTATAATAACATAACTGTTATTACTGCCATCGGCATATATTATTTTATACAATTTTTTATCCCCACAGGATAGAATGCCAAAGATGAGAAATATCAATAATATAAAATTATTTACTGTGGTTTTCATGATTTCACTCCAAATACCTGTGCAGGAAATAAATTTTAGTATTGGTATATTCCTCAAGGGGATTATACCAATACAGCTGTTACCAAAAAAATATAATTATTTCCTTTTAAAAGTCATTATCCTGTTCTCTGTCATATGCACGGTAAATTTCTCATAACCGATATTTTTTATTTCATCGATGCATTTTTTACGGTCACTGTTAAATACGAATCCGAAAGCTTTTGCCATAAAATTATTATACTTTCTACAGTCTGAAACATCTGCAAATTCATCACAATCGGCACATGATAAAATCCCCTTTTCAAGAGTGCATGATCTCACTTTACACCAGGATGCCTTCTCGTTTTCATTACATCCGGGGCACCTGCCTTTAAGATATTTTCCGCATGCCCCGCAATAAAGACCGCATCGTCCTATTAAATTTATATCTTCCTTAACTGCATTCATAAAATCCTCCTGTAAATTTAAATCCTACCGGGAACCGGCACACTATCATTCGAAATCACGATTTAAAACAGTCAGCCCCCTCCCGGTTTTATTTACTTACAGTATAGCATGAAGGATTGACACCTGTATGTCAGGTTTGATTTATTTTATATATTATATCAACATGAAAAGTATTGGTAGAAAAAAAAGAAAATTCTGTTTTTCTTTGGGAGATATGGGGGAAGTTTTAATGTGCCGCCCCATTGATCCGAACCGGGGCAGCCTGAAATGATATTCCTTAGATACCCATACTATAAAAATTGAAAAAACCGGGACTGACAGAACCGCTTTGCCCGTAGGTCTTCCACCCCGTGCCATTGAAATCCTCAATATATATTAGCCTGTCGGGGGAACCCCCACCGAAATCTTCATCGATAATATAAAAGTATGGATTTATTGTTCCCACGAAACGTTCCGCCCCGTAAAACTGCCCCACGGTATCAATGGCACCGGAACCGATACCATAACTGTCAACGAGGGAAGCGAAGTCGGCACTGAGCTGTAAAATCCGAAAGCCGTCTGCCCCTTCTGGATTGGCCACATAGACGAATCCGTTCTTCACCATCACATCCATGGGTCCATTAGAAGCAGATAGATTTGCAGAATAACTGTGCGTAACAGTTTCCGTGGAAGGATTATATTTAAATATCTTGGGTTGGCCAGTAGCGATCGCTCCCGCGATATATAAAATACCATCAGGATCCACGGACATTCCCTCGATCCTGTCTATCGCCTCAACCCCGACACTTATATCAAGATAAGTATAGGTTGAATTATCGAGATTTGAACGGTACAGTTTTTCCGTGGCGATGCCGGAATTGGTGGCATAATAGACCAGGTTGTTCTTTCGGTCCACCGCAATGGCCACCACTGATCCGTCATAACTTGCCTCGGCAAATGAGAGTACATTGCTGCCGCTGATATTATCCACCCGTACTACACGATTGTTCCCCATACCACTGCCCCCGTAGGCGTTTGCGATAAAAATTCTTCCCTGTGAATCAATATCAACATCAAAGGGACGAAAATCTATATCCGATGCAAATCCAGCAGCGGTACCGGAAAGCTCTGTCCATGTACTATTAATGATGGCGTCACCCCCGGACATGGAACTTATCTGCACCAGACGATTATTTAAATAATCGGGGATAAGAATTTTTGTTTCAGAGATCTGCATCTGAAGGATAACCGTCCTTGTCTCCCCCTCTGCAAGGTCAACCTGGTCGCTCCCCCTGTAGGAGAGAACAACACCTGGATCAGAGGGATCAACAGCGGCAGAGACCTCTATGATCCTGCCGCTTCCCGGGGGAACCTCCAGTGATACGGAATTAACACCCGTTGAATAATTTTTTATAATAGTTTCCATATCGGCACCCTGGACAGTAATGGTAACCCCGCTTATATTAGAGGGTGCCGCCGCGCGAGAATTTTCCGGAAGATGATTCCCAAAATTTATTTTCAGGGTAGCCGTCTCATCGGAGAAACAACCCGGTATTACAACTATTGTGACAATAACTATCATCCGTGAAAAAAACTGAAATAATTTTACTGCAGTTGAAGTATTCTCTTTAAATTTCATAATACTCCCTCGCTTCATTTAAAAAATACAATATACGGATAAATGTAATTTTTACCATTTAATCCGGGACAAATATGAATTTTCAGACAGCCTGCCATTGTCTTTATCTAAAGATATGGAAACAGGAAGGTTAAATCAAAAATAAACAGCTTCGTTACTTTCCGGGAAATTCACACCACTGATCTTTCCAGAATAATTCACTGATATAAATACTAAAAAAAATTTCTGAAAAAATTCCGCAGTTTGACATTTTTATTCATACCGGGTGTTACACATATATGAAAGATCCGGAAAGATACCATCTTCCGGCAGCCAGGTCTGAAGCTGTTACGGACATATTTCAGTTGACAAATTATGTAAAATCTACTAATTAACCAGTTAATTAAACATCGCCCCTCAAAGACCTAAAATTAATAAACAGGTCTGTTATCAGGGCGGAAAGAATATAAAAACTTCCTCTCAACAGGAAGTAACAAAGGTGCATATTTATGAAGATAGTCCTTGTTATTGACAGCTGGGTAGGCGGCAACGGAGCCATTGTTGCGACAAAAAGGATGGTTGAAGAACTGACTGCCCGTGGACACGAGATCTCCATTGTTTCCACTGGAAATCATGAAGGTGATTATGATTTTTATGAGGTGCCGGGATTTTATCTCCCCTTCGTACGTGAATCCATGGAAAATATGGGATTTCTCTTCGGAAAAGGGAAAAAGGCGATCCTGCGCAGGGCCTTTGAAGGTGCTGACCTGGTACAGATCCAGTTTCCCTTCTTTATGGCACGCAACGCAGTGAAATTAGCCAAAAAGATGAATATCCCCGTCATCGGCTCCTGCCACATCCAGCCCCAGAATATAATTTCCGCAATGGGCAAAGAAGATCCCAGGATGGAAAAGATGTTTTACGCCCTTTTCAACTTCTGCCTTTTCAACCAGGTGGAGGCCATTCACTGCCCTTCTGATTTTGCCGCCAATATGCTGGCGGAACAGGGAAGCGGAGCCCATTTCCGGGTAATATCCAACGGGATTCCGAGGGAATACTTTCCGACTCAAGCCCCACGGCCTGACTGGTTCGGCGACAGATTTGTGATAGCCAATGTGGGCCGACACGCCATGGAAAAACGCCAGGAACTTTTAATCGAAGGAACCCTTAAGTCAAAATATAAAGACAATATTCAGCTTCTGCTCTGCGGAAAGGGGGAAGATACGGAAAAACTGAAAGAACTGGGTAAAAAACTTCCGGTTAAGCCATTAATAGATTATGTATCCCTGGAGGATAAACTCCTCTACCTGAATACTTCAGACCTTTACCTTCATTCCTCGGTAGTTGAGCTGGAGAGCCTTTCATGCCTCGAGGCCATCGGATGCGGTCTTCCCTGTCTGATCGGCAACTCCCCTCACAGTGCGGCACCTCAATTCGCTCTTGACGATCGTTTCCTCTTTGAGATGGATAATGTCGACGCCCTGGCGAAAAAAATCGACTACTGGTATGAAAACCGGGAAATCCTTGCCCGGCTCAAAGAGGCAGCCTTAAAGATGGCGGAAAAATACCGCTTCGACAAATGTATTGATGAAATGGAAAAACTTTACAAGGACATTCTGACATTTCACAGGGAAGACAACAGCACTCCATTGTCCGAATTGGAAAAATTAAATGACAATATCCCTCTCCATGAATTCGGAGAGAAAAAACTACAGGTGTCAAACCGGGTATAGGGTAATATTATGAATGATCCAGCAAGACCGGAAATCCCTGAAGAAAAAATTATCCGGGTCAATAACAGTAAAAAAATTGATTTCGACAAACCTTTCAAATTTATCTACTTTGACTGGTGGTATGAAATTCTTGTTATTGTCCCCTTTCTGACATGCTACATCATGGTAATTTTTTGTGCCCTCTTCTTTGGCTTTCGGGTTAAGGGAAGAAAAAACATGAGGATTCTCCGCAGGCAGGGCTGTATCTCCATTTCTAATCACTGTCATTACTTTGATACGGTTCTGGCAAATTTCGTCGTATTACCACGGCATCTCTACACCGCCGTTGCGCAACGAAACTTTGAGGTTCCCTATGTTCGGCGCATCCTGAGAATCCTCAGGTCCTTCCCCATTCCGGCAAATGGCAGGGGGCTGGAGATGATAACCGAACCGGTGGGGGAAGCATTAAGACGCGGACACCACATTCATTTTTTACCCGAGGGAGACCTGGTTCACCTGGGCCAGACGATTCACCGCTTTCGCCCGGGAGCATTTATACTCTCCTACAGGCACCAGGCCCCCATCCTGCCAATGGTATACGTGATAAAGAGAAGAAAATTTTGGGGAAAGCCGATGAGACCCAACTGGGTAAAAATTACCCTTGTCGTCGGTAAACCAATTTTTCCTCCAAAACCATTCAAGGGGAACAGCCTTCCAAAAGATGAACTGGCACAAATGTCAAACAGGGCCGCAACCTGGATGGAAAAAACTATCGCTGAATATCATCAGGAGAAGCCAGCTTGAATAAAAAGGATACATCCCATAAAAACCGGGAAAAAAGTATAAAAACTTCCCCTAATAAAAGTTCTTTTATAACCTTCTTTGGCAGAGGCGTTTTGAAAACCAGGTGGCCAATTATCCTTGCCGCCCTGCTCCTTTTGACAATCAGTCTTCCGGGGCTTTCGCGGCTGGATATCACGGTGAACATGGAGGACTTTTTCCTGGAGGATGATCCCATCCTGAAAAATCAACAGAAATTCCGTAAACTTTTCAACAACAATGATTTTGTTGGTGTACTGGTTGAAAGTGAAGATATTTTTTCCAGGGAATCTCTTGAACTGATTAACGATGTGGGGAACCGCCTCCGGAAGGAAGTGCCTCTAGCTGAAGAGGTAGTTTCCCTGACAAATTTCAAACGCCCCTTTATGCAGGGAATCAATCTTGATTTCAGTGAAGGCAGACTGAAATCATCGGATGAGTCAATCAATCGATTCAAAACTTACTGCAATGAAACGAAATCATTAAAGGGGGTTATTTTTTCATCTGACAACCGCCAGGCATGGGTTCAACTGAAGTTATCCCCCTACCCGCCCCGTGAGGATTGGCCGGAAAATACGGAACCCCTCTTTTCTGTCGGAAAGGCAGCATACGATACGGTCAAGTCCATCAATCCTGGTAAGGCCCGTTTAACCGCCACGGGAGTCCCCGTCTATGCCTTCCGGAAGGAAGCAGAAATGATGGGAGATCTTACGGAAGTCCTGATTATCGGTGCGATAGTCGCCCTGGTCCTTTCTATTCTGATTATTCAGAGTATACAGGGAGTTGCCGGAACCCTCCTTGTAATCATCCTGTCAGTTATTTCGGTCTTCGGTATCCAGGGGTGGCTCGGGGTAACCATCGACAGCGCCTTTTTGGCGGTTCCGATTTTGCTGGCCATGGGAGTCTCCATCGGCTATACCGTACACATTTCCCGTTTCTTTATTATTAATTTTCGTCAAAGCGGCAACCGCAAATCCTCTGTTATTTATGCCCTGAAAAAAAGTGCGAAGCCTGTTCTCTTTACAGCCTTTACTACAATTGCCGCCCTCCTCTCTTTTATTTTTGTAGAGATAAAACCGATTCAATGGGTGGGACTGACTTCCTCATTCTGTATACTGGCGGTATTTATTTTCAGCATACTCCTTTTCCCGGCAATTCTTTCATTCGGGAAAAACCGTATTATCCCCTCTCAGGATTCACCTGAATCCGGTTTTATGGAACCAATACTGATACATTTTTCACACTGGGTGAGGAAGTACAATATAGCAATAATCCTGATCTTCACAGCTGTCACCATCGCCGCCCTATGGGGGGCATTACAGCTCAAAGTCGATTTCAATGCAGAGAAAATGACCGGAACCAGACTCCAGCACATGAGGGACCAGATTCATATCGGCAATTCAGAAATTGCCACCAGTGACACTCTCGATCTTGTATTGACCCTCCCCGCAGAGAGTCTCACCAATCCTGATACACTGAAAAAACTGGAAACACTGGAAAAAAATATTCAAAAACTTCCCCTGGTAAAAAAGACCAGCTCTATTGCGGGAGTTGTCAAAGAATTTAACTATTTCAGCCACGGTCACCGAAACGAATTCAACAGGATACCCGGGAGCGAAGCAGTACTTAAGGGACTT
This sequence comes from uncultured Spirochaetota bacterium, assembly GCA_942491575.1. Lineage (GTDB taxonomy): Bacteria > Spirochaetota > UBA4802 > UBA4802 > UBA5550 > CAZHNW01. The sequence continues at coordinate 862,863 of CALOBT010000031.1, read as the reverse complement.
TTTGCTTTTTTAAAACGCACCGATTCTGATCACCTGAAGAGCTGGTCAACGGACGATTATTCCTGCACCCGGATTTTTATAGAATTATCCGATTTCTCATCATTAAAGATAGAAAATAATATAAAAAAAATTGAAAATCTCATTAGCGGGATATTCCCCCCTGAAACTGATCATTTCTTCAGCGGATCCACCTATCAAATGGCGGTTATGAACCAGTATATAACCAGGGGACTGATCCAGTCCGTGCTGACAGCCCTCGGAATGATAACAATATTGATGATGATAGTATTCAGGAGTGTCAGACTTGGACTGGTTGCCATGATTCCCAATGTTTTTCCGGTACTAATTGCCGGGGGAGTCATGGGTTTTCTAAAAATCCCACTGGAATTTGTAACCATGACGGTAGCTCCGATGATTATGGGCCTCGCCGTTGACGATACGATTCACCTCCTCTCTCACCTTAAGGATGACTTGAAACAGAGTGATGATTTTACCGCAAGTGTTACCCGTACATTCTCCACAGTTGGATCTGCAATCACTGAAACAACAATAATTTTATGCCTTACATTCCTGGTATTCACTTTCTCGAAGGTTAACAGCATTATCAATATGGGAATACTCACCTGTTCAGGGATGCTGGCAGCCTACCTGGCGGATATTTTCGTCACCCCGATTCTTATTAAGAAACTGAAATATTCGGAAAAACTGATGACTACCTGTAAAAATAACCAGAACACGGTGCGGAACACTTATTCCGTATAATGCCGGATATTCCCCGCGGCTCTCCCTTTCTATTTCTTATTTCCCATCAGAAATGTTCACATGAGGGGATTGCCGTCATTTTCCCTCTCAAATTGAAATAAAACCGGGATATTTTTTTGTAACCGCACCTGCCTGTACGTATATTTTTATTACCACCACATCTATGCACAAACAGAGGGAGGGGAATAAAATGTCCAGGCAATTTCTATTCCATGCAGTTCTTTTATCTGTTGTTTTAATTTTCTCAACCGGTTGCGAACTCACCGGAGGTGACAGCGGGGGCAGCAGCGGATTCGACAGTTCCATAGTTGCTACGTGGCTTGAGACCGATTCTGCCTTTTATAACTACATCAACTATGACGGGATGGATATAGAGTCAAACGGGGATGTATATGATGTTGACTGCTGGCTGGATGGCTATTACTACTACCAGGTGACAGGCTACCTTATCGCCCATCTTGACACTGCATCCGGCGGGGCTTTTACCGGGTATAACTATGAAGAAAGTGCTCCCATGTCAGGAACATATTCATTGGGTTCTTCATCAGGTTTTACCACGTTGACAATACATGTCACGTCGCCAGAAAATTTTTACCAGTATTTCATCAAGGCTGAGTAGCGTAAATTAAAGTTGAATTAACAGGGTCTACCGGAGTGACCAAAGCTGCCATGATCAACCGCCTGTCCATGGCATAGAAGCAGCAATATAAAGGGTACGGATATTTCCGCAGTTATTGACAGCTGTCAAAAAGATCAATGAGAAAGAATAATTCCCGCCTCTACTTCCAGCACTAAGCCTTTTAAAAAAACCAGTTTGCATTGCTAAGCATGTCCCTCCCTTCGGGGACCTCTTTTGTCTCGCCACAAAAGAGGAAAAAGGCGCTCTTCAGTCGCCAGAGAGGCTGAACGGGCGGGAGAGCGCATCCTGCGCACCGCCCTATAACTTTTTTCCATCCATACTGTCATCCATGACAGCTACAAAATATCAATAAAGCTGATGTATAAAAAAAGGGCCGTCCAAAACTTTGTTTTGAGATGGCCCCTTTCTGTTCATCTATAATAAGATAACTTACTCACTCATTACATATTCATTAGCCAGAGAATAAACGTGTTCCTTGAGAACTTTATCAAATTCCTCAGGATTGGCAACAGGCTTTTTCACACAGGCGAGACATTTCTCATCCTGAACTTCTGAATTGGTTGGCTTACCATAGAGTTCAAGTGCATAGCGTGAAAAATCTCTGACATATACGTCAAAAATCTGGTTCAGGAGATCGTCACCGATTCCTTCCATTGCGGCACTCTCAATAATGAGCTGACCGTAGGCAACAAGAGTGAATATTTCACCCACTGCCAGGAGATAATCGAAGTCCTGCATCTGCTTCATCAGGTCAGCGCCGGATGCAATAAGATATGCCTTGAAACCTTCGATTTGCTCTTTAAATACATTAATGTTTGGAAGATCCTTGCTGTTGTAGGCAATATTGAAATCGTGGAACTGGATTTTAGCATATCCCCTTGTTGGACCCTGCTCAAAAAGGAAGTCATCGTTTTCAGCATCGTTGCGTCTTCCAACTTCAGGAAATTCGCCGGGATTAAAGAAGTAGTTGGGGATCAGCTTGGCAATAAGTGCCATATTTACGTGACGTGTCCCCTCCAGCTTAGGGAAGCCCCGCAGTTCACCAACCGCCTGCTCAAAATAGGTATTCTTTTCGAATCCCTTGGCGGCAATGATGTCCCAGAGGAGGTCCATGGTTTCTTCACCCTGGATAGCCACCTTCATTTTCATGATTGGATTATAAAGGAGGTATCTCTTATCTTCAGGATTTGCAGCTCTCATATAATCAGTTGCCCTGAGTCCGAAAAGCTTCATCCCTGCGAGACGGCAGTAGGCATCGAGGAAGAGTTTTCTTACATGGGGAAATTCAGTTACGTACTTGCCGTAGAGATTTCTGTTCGCAGCATGGTTAATAGATTCGTAGAAGGAATGTGTTACAATACCTATGGCGCCTGAACCGATATTAAACTTACAGATATTAACGGTATTGAGCATATCGTCCCATGCCTTCTGACCGCGTGAAGTAATGTCAGCGTCGGTTATGGGATAATCATGGAGGGCAAACTCGGATACATAGTTATTGCTGAAGGAGATAACATTCTGGATACATTCGTAATTGGGATGCTTTGAATCAACTACAAAGAAAACATATTCATCGGTATCAGCAATTTTGGCAAATACAGTTACGGTTCCCGCTTCGTTTCCATTACCGATATAATATTTACTTCCGTTTGCCAGGTAGGTGCCGTCCTTCTGGGGATAGAGCTTCATGTCTGTTGAGTAGATATCGGCGCCGTGTTCCTTTTCAGAAAGTCCGAAGGCACAGAGGGGATTTTCTTTTAACTTGGCTGCAGCCTTCTGCTTTGCTTCTTCATTATCTCCGAGAAAAACAGGATCCAGACCGAGGGTTGATACATGATACATGTACCAGTAGGCTGTTCCATAGAAACCACAAATCTCAGAAAACTCAAACATCTTGTAGGTGCTGTAATGCTGATTAGCATCTTCTCCATAACCCTTAGGCAGGAAAAGGGTCTCAAAGATACGTTCCTTCTTGATAAATTCTGCAAAGTCATAGGTGAATTCTTTTGACATGAAATCATCTTTCATTTTTTTAAGACCCTTGCCTTCAAAGAAATCAATGGTCTTCTGCATAATTTCACCGGATCTTTCATCCGGATATTTTCGATCCCTGGGATCATATTTTTTGGGGTTAAGTAAAAGCATGCTTTTTCTCCTTTACACACGTTTTTTGAAAGTGGACAGAAGCCGGAGAGGCTTCTGTATTTTTGGCAAACCTTTATATTTTAAGCTAAATCGTAATATATTTGCAGGGGTGGCCGTGAAGACAAGTCTTTTTTTCCATTAATATCCCGATACGGAGATCTCCGCATTATTAAAAACATCCATGGAGGATATACCACTCGCCGATCCAGCCTTTATTGAACCCCTGAAAACAGGCTGAATCGAAGCATTTAGAAACAATTCACGATACCGCAATATCAGTATAATAACAGAAAAAAACGGGTATGCAAGATATTTTTAGGCAGCAATCTTCACCTGTAAAATCAGCAGATGCAGTGCAAAAAAACTTTTTACTTGACTAGAATAATATTCTAGAATATTATTCTAGTATGACAAAATTACAGGGCAGACACCCTCATACAAAATCCCGCAAAGAAGAAATAATCAACGCCGCCCTTGCATGCTTTTCGGAACAGGGATTTACCGAAACAAGCATGTCAGACATATGCAAAAAAGCAAATGCCAGCACCGGCAGTCTCTATCATCACTTTAAAAGCAAGGAACAGCTTTCAAAAGCCGTGTACTTAGAAGGAATCAGCCAATATCAGTCGAGCCTGCTGAACATTCTTGCAGAGAAAAAAAATGCCTTTGAGGGCATCAGAGTAATTATCAGTTTTCACCTGAAATGGGTGGAGACAAATATGGAATGGTCAAAATTCCTGTTTCAACAGCGCCATGCTGAATTCATGGCAGGAACGGATGAAGAATTTAACAAAATGAACAGGGATTTCGCAACGGGCATATCAGAATGGTTTATTCCCCTGATAAAGGGGGGGGAGATAAAAAAGATGCAGTGGGACCTCTACATCGCCATCATACTGGGGCCGTGCCAGGAGTTTGCCAGAATGTATCTTTCAGGCAAAAACAGATCCACAATGGATGAGGCGGTAACGGAGCTTGCGCAATCAGCCTGGAGTTCCCTTCGGGCAAAATAAACAGGTGTTTAAAAATCAAGACAGGCTAATGAGAAAGGAAGTTTAAGCCACCACGGAGAAAAAATCATGTCAGATCCCTCACTACTATCCTTCAGCAAAAGACCATCAGAACTTTTAACATTCTGGAAGGTACTCAGATCAGGAAAAAAACGATTCAGGGATGGGGACCTTATGCCCCGGATTCATGCAAGCAGAAAAGGACTTTCAATAGATATGAAACACGTCAAAGCCTTTAATGATATATGCGACACAGAAGAGTCTCCCCACCTTCACCTCCTCTATCCCTTTACCCTTGTATATCCATACATTATGCGGATATTAACCCATGAAAAAATTCCAGTATCCCTCTTCGAGGTACTGAACACCAGGAACAGTATTGTTGCATACCGGAAAATCGGCTTCGATGAAATCCTTGATGTTAGCTGCAGAAATTCAGACATACGACGCGTTCATCGGGGTCTTGAAGTGGATATAGTATCCGAGATTACCTCACGCGGGAAAAAGGTATGGGAAAACACTACCACCTATTTCATGAAAAGAAAATCAGTTGAAGTGGATCCTTCATTTGTTCCGCCAAAACTTACCAAAATCTCAAATGACCTCGTTTCAAAGGAATGGTACTTCCCCGCCAGGTACAGGTTCCGTTTTTCCAGGGTTTCGGGAGATGGCAATGGTATTCACTTTGTTTCGGGGTATGCACGAATCTTCGGTTTTGAAAGAGATTTCGCTCAGCCGATTCGTGTTGTCGCAAAATGCATTGATCTGATACCGGAAGCAACTGGAAATTTCCCATTAAAATTTGATTTTTTTCTGAAGGGGCCTGTATACTATGAAAAAAATCTTTCCCTGATAAAAAGCAGAGAAGGGAACGGAAACCGTTTTGATCTATACAGTGAGGGCAACAATCGCCCTTTGATATGCGGACATATTTATTCTCAAAAGTAATAATCTGAATATTTATCAATGGAGACATTAAATGAAAGTTGAATATCCCTTCAAGTGGCTCTCTGAAGCGGTTCAAAAAAAAGTATTTGTAATACTTGTTTTCTTCACCGGCAGCTTAATGACAATTCTCGGTATACTGGACAAATCACTTATAAATGAAACTGTTCCACTGGGGATAGTCTCCTTTGAGTTTGCCGGTAATCTCACTTCTGCTCAAAGCATGATTGAATCATGGGGACCGGAGGGGCAGCTATATGCAGCCTTGAGCCTGGGACTCGATTATCTCTTTATAATATTATATGCCTCCTCAATTGCACTGGGATGTTCTCTGGTATCAAGAACCATAACCGGTCATTTCATATCACTCGCCGGAAAAATACTGGCCCTGGCACAGTCTGCCGCTGCAATCCTTGATTCAGTTGAGAACTATGCACTGATAAAAATTCTGCTGGGATCAGAAAACAAATTGTGGCCGGTTATATCTTTTTGGAGTGCAATTCCAAAATTCATAATAGTTGGGACCGGTCTTGCATATATTGCAGCCGGCGCGATTAAAATAGTTACCGAAAAATATAGAAAGCAGAGGCAGTGATACTTTCTTTGAAACAGTGAATACAGCTTCGGACACTACTCTCCTGTTTCTTCCATATCGACATTAACGGAATTCCCCCTGTTTTCCAGCAATCCCTTAAGTTTTTCGGCTGATCTTGACACATTGTCGGCTGTACCGACAAGTTCTTCAGAACCGGCTGCAAGTGCCTGGGTTGAATTATTGATTACTGAAACAGACCGCATTATTTCACTTATTGCATTCTTCTGCTCCTCCATTGAAGCTGCAACCTCTTCCGCCCCGCTGATCACAATTTTTCCGTCATCCTGAATCTCTTTATTTATTGAAATATCCTTTTTGGCCAGGACAGCGACTTCATCAACGACCTTACCGAACTTATTTGCAAGATTTACAACATCCTCTGCGGCATCTCTCACCATTACGAGTCTTTCAGCAGTTTCGGTAATCTCGTTGTTTGTTGAGCCTACAAGTGAGGTAATCACCTTTGCATTCTTCTGTGTCTCATCTGCGAGCTTGCCTATTTCACTTGCAACTACAGCAAATCCCTTTCCTGCCTCCCCGGCCCTCGCAGCCTCAATTGCAGCGTTGAGAGATAGAAGGTTTACCTGGTCAGAAATATCATTTATAACACTAATTGATGCGGCCACATCAACAGATGATTTTGTTGCATTATTCATCATGTTCATACATCGCTCAACTTCCTCACTTGCAATCTTTAGCCTTGCATCCAGGTTTTCCTTAACACCGGATACTTCATTCATCAGAATTCCCGCTTCCCTTACAACCTCGTATGCCCCTGATGCCTTTTGGATCATACCCTCTGTCCTCTGTTTTTGTTCAGCTGTTCTGTTGGCTGACATCTCAGAAGCGGAGGCAACCTCTTCAAGGGTAGACGTCACTTCCTCAAGACTTGCAGCCTGACTCTGAGTATTCTCGGAAAACTGGTTTGCTCCACCTTCCATTTCCTCCGAGCTAACGGAAAGCTCATCGGTTACACCCTCCACAACCCCGAGAAGGTTTGTCATAATTTCATTTTTTTCATTCTGCTCATCATAGAGTTCTTTATTGTTCTTTATTGTTGCCAGAAGCACTGTTATGGTAAAATAGGCGAGGAGCCAAACAAGAAGAAAAGCGGCGGTGCCGTCAATGAAGGCTGTTGTAAACATCTTCGACCATGCCTCATCAGGAGCTGCCGGAGATGCAATTATAAAAAGTATAATCCGCCCCACTACAATGACCGTACCAATTATATTCATATTTAGTCTTCCAGCAAAAAGGGCGGAAAACATAATACAAAGAACAGAAAACCATGCCATTGCCGTTTGTGACTGCATCGGCGCCACCATGGCCTCCATAGTCATTGCCCCAAGAACAACAAAGGCTGTGTAGTAGGTGAAAATATTGGCAGCAAGACGGTACCTGCCCCTTTTTACAAGTATCAGGTTTGGCAGGGTTACTGCAGCCGTAGCAATTAATGATACCAGTGCACGCATCCCCCTTGCTGCACCATATACAATAAATAGAGTCATTACAACCAGTGCAATAACAGAAAGCAGTCCTACAGTAAAATTAACCAGAAGCTTTGCCCGTCTCCGGAGAAGGAAGTCCTCATTTTTATATACTTCAGTTAAACCATCTAACATAATAATTGCTCCAAAAAAATAATAGCAAAAGTAATTTATTCCACTGAGATTTCAATTACATTTTAAATTCAAATATTTTTGTACAACAAACGTTCACTTCCCTTTTCAAAAAAATATTTAACAATAATATGATTAGTAGAATTTTCAAAGTCAAAATAGAAAAATTGCTGGCTATCAATGAATGATAACTGCAAGTGCGATGACCTGTTCCGTTTGCTATTTACGAAAAACCGGCAGTACTGAAAAATAATTACTCAAGACATCGTAAAAAATTAGAGGATTGAATTAAAATCATTTCCTTATAAAGCAAAAAGATAGAATATGATTAATTTTTCATGGACATTGACTACAAGGCATGTGACTTTTATATTTACAGGAAGAATAATTTATATTATAATGTTTAACCGTGGCCGACACATTACCGGTTAAAAAACGAAAGTAAGCAGGGTCACATCCCCATTAAGATTTTACAGAGGTAAAAATGATGAGAGAAAATTATGATTTTATTATTGCAGGTGCCGGCCCGGTAGGTCTTGCCGCTGCAATTACCGCCGGTCGTATTGGAGCCACCTGTATTGTTCTTGAGAAGGAAGACAGACCCGGCCCGGAACCAAGGGGAGAGAGTATCGCCCCCTATCCACTTATGGATGAGCTCCTGGGAAAAGACTGGCTGAAAAACAACTCCTCAAACGATCCATCCTATCGCAGATTTCACAGTCCCATGGATAGAAAAAACCGACTCATTGACGTTCACAAGCCATACTATTTTTTTCACTGGAATATTCTGATAACCCATATGAAAAGACTCGCACAAGAAGCCGGAGCTGAATTTCTTTTTGAATCTGAAGTAACCGGAGTAATCGAAAAAAACAGCCGCTGCACCGGTATTAAATATAAAAAACAGGACGGTACAATACAGGAGATAAAGGGGACAACTGTTTTGGGATGCATGGGGCACAAAGATCCTCTCGGAGAGAACTTTGGGATTACAAGAAATAACATAGACTGTCCCACTGTTAAATATTTCAGCAGCAATGCACCGGGAGTAAAGTTGTCAGAATACCCCTATCTTCAGTTCTACATTATTCCGCCCAAAATGCTCGATTTCGCACCGAAACTCCCCCCTGCAGTAGCCTATGTTTTCCCCTTAAAGGATGGAGAAATGGAAGCCGGCCTGATGCTGCGCCTCAGCCAGCTCGATGCAATTAAGGGAATCGAAATCCCCGACGAAAAACAAATGCTGGAGATATGGGACAGGCTAACAGAGACATATCCTGGATTTTCAAATTTTTTCAAAGGCGCGGAAACCAGTTATAAAAAGTTAACAGTTATCTCCAACCGACAACTGGTTGAGAAAGTTATTCCCCATGAAGAGGGTGGCCTGATATTTTTGGGAGATACAATCGGATTCAGCGAAGCAAACGGTTCGTCAGGACTATACTTCGGAATGGCTCAGGCAGATTTCTGGGTTCGCAATATATTTAAGAAACAAAAAGAAGACCGTAATTTCTGGTGTAAAGATTTTGTAAATACAATAATGAAAAGCTATAAAAAATGGGATGTCTATAAATACATAAAAAAATCTTATAGCGATATTGTATTGGCTGAAAAAATGATGTTTAAAACTTTCGGATCAGACAAATTGCTGAACAGATGGTGGGGAATCATGATGACTCTTTTGCAAATGAAAAGTTGATTTCTTATGCGCCAGTCATGACAACAAGACGCTTTCAGGGAATATGGAACATGAAGGGTAACATAAGATCAAAAAATTTTTAAAAATTCCATAAAAACAAAAGTCAGGATAAAATCATGAAAATATTTGTAATCAACTGCGGCAGTTCATCTTTAAAATATGACCTCATTGATATGAATAAATCAAAAACACTTTTAAGCGGCCAGTTTTTATCAATTGGCAGAAAATCTTTGCATAAATATACAATTGGCAATAAAAAAACTGAAACTGACGTTGAGTTAAAGAATCATCATGATGCTATTGAATTTCTCCACCAATTACTTGAAAAGAATGAATTCGTAAAAAATGGAAAACCTGTTTTCGAAGGCATTGGTCACCGGGTTGTTCATGGAGGAGAAAAATTTGTAGAAGCGACAAAAATTGATACTGAGGTTAAAGCAGCCATAAAAGAACTCTCATCCCTGGCACCGCTTCACAATCCCGTCAACCTCCAGGGGATCGAACTCTGTGAAAAATATTTCCCCGGCCTGACTCAGGTTGCAGTATTTGATACAGCCTTCCACCAGACCCTGCCCAAAAAGGCATTCCTCTACGGCACCCCCCTCGACTGGTATGAGAAACATAAAATAAGGAGATTTGGATTTCACGGAACGTCTCACAATTATGTTGCATTAAAAACAGCCGATTATTTTGGACAAAATATCAATCAACTGAAGCTTATCTCATGTCATCTCGGTAATGGTGCCAGCGTCTGTGCTGTAAACTACGGCAGTTCCGTTGATACCAGCATGGGATTCGGCCCCCTTGAAGGGCTTGTAATGGGTACGAGGTCTGGGGATATTGACCCTACAATAATCCACTATATGCAGACCGAGAAAGGGATGGACATCAATGATATCATGAACACCCTCAACAAAAAATCAGGCCTCCTGGGCATTTCTGAATTCTCCAGAAACATGAAGGAAATCGAGGAGAAGGCCGCCTCCGGGGATGAGAAGGCAATCCTTGCCATTCAAATATTTGTCTACAGACTGATTAAAACAATTGGTGCCTATATAGCTGCACTCGGCGGTGTCGATGGTATTATTTTCACAGGTGGAATCGGTGAAAACTCCGCATTAATAAGAGAACGCGTTTGTCATAACCTGGAATTTGCCGGGGCAATAATTGATGAAGACGTCAATAACGTTTCAGCCGGGAGTGACTCAAAGGGATTACTTGATATTTCCGCAAAACATTCCAGAGTTAAACTTCTGGTGGTCAATACCGATGAAGAATGGATGATCGCCCATGAAACCAGGAATATCATTCTAGGCAGAAGCGGAACATCTCCGGAACAGATTCCGATACCAATCGGTATTTCAGCAAGACATATCCACCTTTCGAAAGAAGACAAGGAATCACTCTTCGGAGACGGTTATGAACTCACACCCATATATGATCTCTCTCAACCGGGACAATATGTCTGTGATGAAACCTTAATAATAAAAGGGCCAAAGGGAAAAGTGGAACGTGTCAGAATTCTTGGGCCGGAAAGAAAAAAAACACAGGTGGAGATATCACGTACCGATGAGTTCAAGCTCGGCATTGACGCCCAGATCCGCGCCAGCGGTGATATTGAAGGGTCACCGGGGGCAACATTAATCGGCCCCGCCGGAGAAATCGATATAGAGGAGGGTCTCATCAATTCACTCCGGCACATTCACATGACACCAGCCGATGCAAGGATACTCCAGGTTGAAGACCGCGACCTGGTACAGGTTCGTGTTGACGGTCCGCGGGAACTGATCTTTGGTGATGTACTTGTCAGGGTCAGCAACAAATATCGACTGGAAATGCATATAGACACCGATGAAGCAAACAGCGCCGAATTGTCACGGGGTGCCGTCGGCTTCATAATGGGAATACAGGGCAGCAAAAATATCTATGACTAGTGCCCTGACAGTGTAATTGTTAACTCGATGAAGGAATTTATGTCTATCAGTTAAATAATATTTAAACGGTGAAGGCAATAGATATGAAAATATACGCTGTAAATCACTTCCTTACACACTGACAGCCAAATTACTCTTGACGCATTTAATTACTCTTTTTCCATTGCAGAATCTCTATAAACTGGTATAAGGAAAGTATGAAAGAAGCACTGTCACCACGGGTTCTCGCCATTCTTGAATGGCCCCGCATTGCCAATGAGCTGGCATCACGATGTATGACCTCTCCGGGCAAAAAGACCATAGGAACACTTGTCCCCCTTGATAAAGGTGAGGCGGAAAACCGCATGGCCATCATCAGCGCCCTGAAGGCAAGCTCCGCCCTTGGCAATCCCATCGACTTCCCCGGAATCAATGACATATCCCCCCTTCTGGACAGGACAGAGAAGGAAGCGGTGCTCATGCTGGAAGAACTTTTTGACGTCCGCAGATTTATCACCGGGAGCAGCCGCGTCCGAGACTTCCTGAAAGAAGCGGCACAGGAATATCCTGTTCTCCGCCCGGAATATGAATCCCTGCAGCCCCTGGACATGCTGCAGGAAAAACTCGTCCCGTCACTAACCGATAACGGTGACCTGAACGAATCACGTTTTCCGCAGCTGAAAAAACTGCGCCGGGGAATAATAGATACACGCGGTGAAATTGAAAGGGCCCTGAATAAAATTATATCCAATCCATCCACTGAAAAGGCCCTGCAGGAGCGAACATATACGACCTCCAGCCAGAGATACGTGCTGCTGGTCAAGTCAGGAATGAAGTCAACCATGAGCGGTACCGTTCACGATATCTCCTCCAGCGGACAGACCCTCTACTTCGAGCCGGACCAGGTGAAGGAGCTGAACAACCGGTTCATCATGCTGGAGCTGGAACTGCAGCAGGAAATTTACCGCATTCTAAAAGACCTCTCCGGCCTTGTTGCATCATGCAGCGGAGAGCTGAGGGTAAACCTGGCAATTATTGGATACCTCGACTTCTGCAACGCCGCGGCTCGTTTCTCCGCTGACACTAACGGCAGCGCCCCCCTGCTTAAAGATGAAGCGGTCATTGACCTGAAGAAGGTGCACCATCCCCTCCTCTATCTGAAGGATTCCGCGGGAACCATCGCCAACGATGTCTCCCTCGGAGTTGAATACACCGGCATAATAATATCCGGTGCCAATACAGGGGGGAAAACCGTACTGCTGAAAACTGTCGGCCTGGCGACACTCTTCACGATGCTCGGCCTTCATGTCCAGGCGTCGCCGGATTCATCCATGGGGATATTCTCTTCAATTATGGGAGACATCGGGGATGACCAGAACCTTGAACAGTCCCTTTCGACATTCTCCGGACAAATTGTCATTATAAACGAGATGATAAAACATGCCGATGAACGTACCCTTGTTCTTATCGATGAAATTATAGTCGGCACAAATCCCCGCCAGGGAGCCGCCCTGGCACGTGCCATCCTCGAATCGATGGCGGACACAAAGTGCCGCGTCATGACAAGCACCCACTATGCTGAACTGAAGGAACTCGCCTCGGAGGACAAACGCTTCACCAACGCCTCCGTCTCCTTCGACCTTGAAACACTCCGCCCCACATACAATCTCCTGGTGGGACTTCCCGGCGTCAGTTATGCCCTCGAGATTGCACGCAACTATAACATGGATGAAAACGTCTTAACACGATCCCGCGAACTGATGGATAGCACGGACCTCTCCGTCGAGGCATTGCTGGAGGAGACCCGGCGGTACCGCCAGGAACTGGAAGAGGAAAGACAGCGCGTCCAGAACCTGAAAGAAGACTTCGCCCGGAAGGAACAGCAGTTTCAGAAAAAAAGCCGGGAACTGGAACGCCTCAGCGAACGCCTCCAGCGCGGTGAAGGAATTGATTTTATAGATGAAATCAAAAAACAGCGCGCCATGGTAGCAGAGAAGATCCGTGATCTGCAGCAGGCTGACCTGAAATCAGCCGGCGAAATACAGAAAGAATTAATCGGACTTGAAACTTCCTTCACCAAAACTCTTGAAGATCAAAAGAAAGTTGAGACAAACCGTGAACGCCGGCCCATCTCAAGGGAAAAGGCGTCACCCGGCAGTAAAGTATACGTCGCCTCCCTGGAGCAGCAGGGCGTCATAGAAAGCATCGAATCCGACGGCTCCTCCGCGGTGGTACTCTTCGGTGGGACAATCAGGTCACGCTTCAAGATTGAAGATCTCTATGAATCGGGGGGAAGTTTATTCGCACCGAAGAAAGAATCTCCCCGCAGACAGGAACGGCGCCAGCGCGCCACGAAAGAAGTCCGCAAGGACGCAGGCATTCCCCAGACAATCCAGACAAGCTACAACACCATTGACCTCCGGGGAAAACGTGTCGACGAGGCTCTCAGCATAATGGAGAGCGGCCTGGACCGGATGCAGCGTGACAATATTGATACAGCCATAGTGATCCATGGCCACGGCACCGGGGCCCTGAAGACGGCGGTCCGTGAGGCACTGAAGATATCAATTTATGTGGCTGATTTTCGTCCCGGCGACCAGGGAGAAGGGAGTGACGGAGTTACCGTGGTGAGATTGCGGGATTGATTTAATATAAATAATATTTACCCTTGACATAGAGCGGCATTTTACAGTATTCGACGTATCAGAAAAATATAACTTCCTAGAAATAAACAGGAGGACCACCTTTGTTTGATAAAGGATATGTACAGTGCTATACCGGAAACGGTAAGGGAAAAACAACCGCCGCCCTTGGTCTCGCCCTCCGCGCAGCAGGGGCCGGTATGAAAACAGCAGTTATACAGTTCATGAAGGGACAGCACTACAGTGAATTGAATTCGATAAAACAACTCTCGGAATACATCACCATCGAGCAGTACGGAAGCCCCCGATTCTGCATGCCCGATGACAGCAACATGGATGAACACCTCGATTATGCCCGGAGGGGATACGCCAGGTCCCTTGACCTTCTGCGTAAACCCGGCTACAAGGTGATTATCCTTGATGAAATTGTGACGGCAATGACTCTGAAGTTGATTTCCCTTGATGATTTATTAAATTTAATATCAATCAGGCCCCGCGACCGGGAACTGATAATTACCGGCCGCGGAGCGACGCCTGAAATAATCGCCGCCTGTGATCTTGTCACAGAGATGAAGGAAGTTAAACATTACTATCAGCAGGGGATTCAGGCACGGGAAGGTATCGAAAACTGATACTTCGACTGCGTGATTTCCAACTGCCGGCCAAATCGGCAGTTAGAAAAATTCTTCGGCGCTCAATCACGCGGGCTCAGCACAAGGAGGAAAATGATGGATAAAAAACGTTATCTGGTTCCTCACCAGTCACGTCCACTTTCCATCTCGGCCATGGAACGGATGGATGGAGATGAACTCATCTTCTTTATTCACGGCCTCGGCTGCGCCAAGGAAGCCTTCACTGAAAGCTTCACATTCCCCGGGCTGAAGAAATATTCACTCCTCGTTCCTGACCTTCCGGGATTCGGGGAATCATCAAAGGTGAAAGATTTCTCCTATTCCATGGAGGAACATGCCAGGATCTGCCTTGAGCTGATTGATAACTTCCCCCATGAAAAAATTCATATCGTCGGACACAGCATGGGGGGCGTCATTGGCCTTCTGCTTGCCAATTTACTGAAGGGGCGTCTTACTTCCTTTATCAACATTGAAGGAAATCTTACTGCAACGGACTGCTCCATGAGCAGCATGGTCAACTCTTCTGAAATGAGGGAATACCGGCAGCGGATGATCAACCATCTCGCCGCGGCATCAAACCTGCTGCATGATCAGAGCATTGCACTCTGGCACCACTGGGTTCAAAAGTCGGGATCCGTGGGTCTCTACCAGAGTGCGAGATCTCTTGTTGAATGGTCATGCAGTGACAAACTGATTGAAATGTTTGAAAAAATGAAGGGCCGCAAACTTTATATTCACGGTGAACGGAATTCCTCGATCCCGGCACTTAAGCAGATGAAAAACATTCCAATTGCGACCATTCCGAAATCGGGTCACTTCCCAATGAGCGATAACCCCGGTCACCTCTATCAAACCATAGAAGATTTTCTAAAATAGAATTAACCTACTTCACATTGAGGCTGTTGATAAAGGAGACGATCTCACCGATATCCTTGACCTGTTCTGCCGCGCCTCGAACAATAGCCTCGCGGGGCATTCCAAAAACAGTAGAAGAATTTTCATCCTGGGCGATGGTGACTGCCCCTGCATTATGCAGCTTGAGCAAACCAGCGGCGCCGTCACTTCCCATCCCGGAAAGAATTATCGCCACGAGTTTCCTGGTTGCAAAGGGAAGTGCCGACTCGTATAACACATCAACGGAGGGACGAAAAAGGTTGACCGGCTCACTCTGAGTAATCTCCAGAAAGAATCCTTCTCTATTTTTATTGATAAGAACGTGGTGATCACCCGGCGAAACATAAACATGGCCGTTTAACAGCCTGTCACCGTTTTCCGCTTCCTTCACATAAACACGGGCGGTATAATTTAAGTGATCAGCAAAGGCTCCCGTATAATCTTCGGGCATATGCTGGGCAATAACTATCGGCGGGACGAATTCTTCCAGTCTTTCAATTATAGAGGTAAGGATCTGGACTCCCCCGGTTGAGGAGCCCACCAGTATTACTTTACCGGATTGTTTCGGATGCAACTGCGCAGCTTTCAACGGCGCTGCTTTTCGGGGCATTACCAATTTCACCGCGCAGTATCCTTTCTTTTATTCTATGGAAATGATGCAGTTAAACTCTTTCTTAGGCTTTTCTTCTTTTTTCCAGGGACGGATATACTGAAACGTGAGGGGCACCTTCCCAGGCTTCAGGGCCCTGTACTGAAAAATCTGTGTATCCCACCCGCTGGTTTCCTGTTTTTCTCCCGTCAGGACCATTGTATCGACTTCTTTGAGAAATTCTTCATCGATCTTCACCTTCCAGCTGAAACCGGTGCCGAGCTGTCCCAGGAGCCTTATTTCTACAACTTCTCCGCTTTTTATTTTGAATTCTTTTGTGCCGTTCTTTTCCGTAACAACCAGTGACGGGGTAACGGAACAGGAAAGAATAAATGTAATCATTGAAGTAAATATTACAGTACCGATCTTATTATAAATCACAGCGATCCTCCGAATATATCTTTTCTTCAGGCAAATGCTTTATTGCCATTATCATTTCAACAACCGGCTGAGTATTATTTTGCGCGTTCAACTACCATCCAGGTTGCGCCGTAGCCGATATTATTACATCCATATTCCACCCAGACGTAGCCTTTATCGCCCCATCGGGTCCCCCAGGAATTTTTAACCAGCCAGGACTTTTTATTATCATCCCAGCCAACAATTGTGATGGCGTGATTAATATCACGGGGACCGCTGGTCTGTGCATGTTCGTCAAAAATACCGCTCCTGTATGCCTGGAATGCCGGGGTCACCTTTACACAGGCCGCCAGGGGACCGTATTTACAAAGTGCTTCCTTCATCTGTTTTTTCGACGGGATACCTGCATCTGGGCGCACATAACCCCATGCTGAAACCTTATACTTTGAGGGCAATCCGGCACGACATACGGAATCCTTGCCACGGTACGGAGCTCTTCCTTCATCGATTGCATTCTGTTTGGTAAGCCAGTAAAAAACATGTCCATACCATCCCCCATTGCAGCTTCCGGCATCACGTCCACGCCGATCATAGGCACAGTCCAGTATCTGCTGTTCGGAAACGTCGATAAGCTTTTTATTTCGAATTAAATAGTTAGCTTCAAAAACGGCAGCGGAAGTAAATGCCCAGCATGAACCGCAGGTTCCCTGGTGCTTAACTGGAGAAACCATTTTCGCAGCTGTCCATGAAAACGCAGCAAGGGCCGGCGACGGAGCATCAATGTCCGTATCGAGTTTTTTCTGCTCCTCAAGATGTTTCTTTTTTTCTTCAAGACGTTTCTTTTCTTCAGCGAGTTTTCTCTGTCTTTCCTCCCGCATTCTCCGTTCCTCTTCGAGACGCTGCTGCTCTTCACGCTTCTGCCGTTCCTCTTCTATCCGTTTATCGCGTTCTGCCCTTCGCCGTTCATCCTCCAGTCGCTGGCGCCGTTCGTCTTCTTTTTTTCTTTCTTCCTCCAGACGGTTCTCTTCCTCATCGAGTTTTCGCTGTTCTTCATAATATTCTCTGCGCCGCTCACGTTCACGTCTTTTTTTCTGTTTAAAAAGATATGCATATTTATTCCGGAATGATCCCCATTGACGGTTCCCCCATCCGTAGCGTACCTTAGCATCCTTTTCGAGATTTTCCGGGTCTTCAGCGCCGGTAATTGTTTTTATTTTATATTTCATCTGTTCATTCAGCTCAACACGAAACTTCAGATTTCTTTTTTTTACATCATCAAGAATCTGCCGCATCAGTCTCTTCACCTCTTGGGGACCGCGGCGAATCTCGGCACGTTCTCGTTCAAAGCGCTCCCGTATCTGACTTCTCGTAAGACCCTGGGCCCAGGAAACGGAACCAAAGGTTGATGTGTCATTATCCTTCAAGTTTGTATTGAAAGGAATAAGTGCGGATACTGCCAAGCATAACAATATTGCAGAGGTCTTTATTTTACTGCTGATTTTCATGACTCTACCTCGTAAAGGACCGAATAGCTTCGGCGAAATTGTGTTATTCTACACCGGAAACATATACATGTATATTAATTAATATTTTCATAACGTAAACTATTTTTTTATTTCCAGTGTTTATTCATCTGCTAATGATACTATTATACTGACTTTTATGTAAAAATAATCAATTTAATTTTAATAGCCTTGACAGATATCCTGAAAGCAATGTATAAGTAAAAAAAAAGTCCTACCGGACGGTATCGGAAATACTGAGGTTTTAATGATCAAGAGAGTAGCGGATTTCTTCCTTCGGGAGTATGAAGAGTCCGGCTATATTCTCCAGCAGAAGGCACGGGTGCTGATTATTTTAATCGCAACTGTTCTACTGCTGGCTCCCGTAATGATGGCCAGTAATTATTTTCGGGGACATAACACCCTGGAAGTTCAGATTCCTGTTTTTATGATAATGGCAGTGGGTATTATTTCCCTTGCTACCTTAAAATCAGGGCGTTACCAGCTTGCAGTACAGTTTCTTCTCATAGCCCTGCTGGTTAATTTATGGTCAATACTATTCTTCGATTCAGACCAGCCCATTATTGCCCGTCTTGACTCCATTGTTTATATTCCAGGCATCCTGATTATTGTTCCCCTTTTGGCTCTGCGAAACCGCTTTAAAATTATCCTCTATTTTCTGGTTAACATAATAGTATTTATTCTCTTCGTCCTCTCCGTCTGGAAGGAATACGGCCTTTCCGACTTCATATTCTGGGATTACCTAATTGATAATCTCGTTGTTCTCTTCTTTATGGGAATGGTGTCATACCAGATATTCCGAATCAATAATGTTGCCGTTACCCTCGCTACCCTGGCGGAAGAAGAGGTAAAGGGTCAGAACAAAAAACTTTCTATTTCCAACAGGGCCCTGGAAACCGCCAACAAAAACCTCCTCTCTTATCAATCAGAACTCCGCCGCAGTGAAGAAAAATACAGGACACTTGTTGAGATGGCAGAGGAAGTTATCTGGTCGGCAAACACTGATGGCTACTGCACTTTTGTTAACAGTGCGGTAGAACAGATCTATGGCTATAGCCCTGAAGAGATAATGGGCAAACATTATTCAGAGTTCATGGACGAAGAACAGGCAAAATTTCAGGCCTCGCTTTTTATCGATATGATGAAAAATGATGTTGCATCCATAAAATTCGAAATAACCCACCGTGCAAAAAATAATGATGAAATTCATTTCATAGCTTCAGCTATGCTGCAAAAAGATGAAAACGACCGTATCCTCGGCACGACGGGCACCTTCGCCAACATTACCCAGCGCAAAAAAGCCGAGAAAAAAATACAGCAGCAGAATGAAGAACTTTCCGCTTCCAATGAAGAATTCGAAGCCATGAATGAAGAACTCATCGCCTCACAAAGGGAGTTAATGCACAATGAAGAAGAGCTTAAAAAAAATGCGGAAAACATACGCGCCCTGCTCAACGCCACATCAGACACAGTCTTCATGCTGGACAGGAAAGGAATACTCCTCGTAGCCAATCATTCAACATCCAGACGTTTCAAAGAAGATCCGAAAAAATTCGTCGGCACGAGTTATTTTGAATACCTTGAAAAAAGCAAACAGACAGACCGCCTTTTACTTCTCCAGGATGTAATATTCTCCAGGCAACCGGCCCGCTTCGAGGATGAATATGAAGGTTTTATTCATGACAACAGTGTTTACCCAATCATTGACGAACATGGAGATGTTGACCGTATTGCTGTTTTCTCCCGTGACATCACGGCACGAAAAAATGCCGAAATGAGGGTTCAGGAACAGAACAAGGAATTGTCAAAGACAAGTGCCCGTTTCGAAACTATGAACGAAGAACTCGTCAAGAGACAGATGGACCTGGTTAACAGCGAAGCGAAATACCGCCACCTTTATGAGAATGCCCTGGTGGGAATGACAACTACCCGTGTATCAGACGGTGTAATTCTGAAAATAAACGAAGTCGGCTACCGTCTATTCGGCTTTAATTCCGATGAAGATATTGTAGGAAAAAGGGCCGTTGATGAATTTTACTGCAATCCCTCTGACAGAAAGTCTCTCATTCATGAACTGAAAAACAAGGGGGCTGTTCATAAATACGAGCTTCAATTCAAACGCCAGGATGAGTCCTCTTTCTGGTGTGAAATTACCGCCCAGATTTACCCGAAGGAAGACCGGATAGAATCGGTCATTTCAGACATTACAAAAAGAAAAGTAGCTGAAGAAAACGTCTACAAACTGACATTCTTTGATTCCCTTACGGAACTTCCGAACAAAAGAATGTTTCTGAGTAATCTAAAAACAGAAATAATAAAGGCTCAACGAAAAAGCAAAAAAAATATATTCGCCGTGATGTGTATCGGCATCGACAGGTTCAAGCACATAAATGACATGCACGGAACTAAAATCGGTGATCTTTTATTGAGAAGCATTGGAGAACGCCTCAGTTCAACATTCAGGGGAGACGACCTGGTCTCACGCTTTGACGGAGATAAATTCATTGTACTTCTATCCGAAATCGGCAACCCGGATGACATTCTTGATGTGGTGAGAAAAACTTCCGACACGTTTTCAAACATCTTCTCCATTGAGGACATTGACTTTAATATTACCACCGGTCTCGGGGTCTGCATTTTCCCCAATGATGGCGAAACAGCAGAACAGCTCATCATCAACAGCGAGACCGCAATGTATACCGCGAAGGAACAGGGGAGAAACAGCTACCACCTATTTGACGCAGACTTAAACAAAGACCTTCTCAACAGGCTGAAGCTGGAAAAAGAACTTGCGGATGCAATAATAAAAAAAGAGTTTGAAATGTATTACCAGCCGAAGGTGACCTATGACGGAACCATTACAGGCATGGAATCCCTCATCAGGTGGCACTCCAGCACACGAGGCTATATTTCTCCAGCTGAATTCATTGACCTCGCGGAGAAAACCGGACTGATCATTGACATTGGCAGTATAGTTCTGCGCCAGTCATGCCGGCAGAACCGGGCTTGGCAGGAAATCGGTCTCCCTCCGGTAAAGGTTTCCGTCAATTTATCCCCATTTCAGTTCAGGCAAAAAAATATAGTCGATACAATAAGGGCAATTCTACAGGAGACTGAACTCGAACCGAAATGGCTTGAACTGGAAATTACTGAAAGCGGAATCATGGAAAATGAAGAAGATAACATTAAAAAACTGAACAAACTTCATGCACTGGGAGTTTCCATTTCAATTGATGATTTTGGTACCGGTTATTCCTCTCTCAGCAAACTGAAGGATTATCCCATCGATACGCTGAAAATTGACAAACTCTTTGTTGATGAAATTCCCTCTAACCCGAAATCAATGATGCTGGCCACTACAATTATTGACCTGGCCCATAACCTCGGTTTTAAAGTTGTTGCGGAAGGTATCGAAAAACGTGCACAGCTCGATTTTCTCGAAGAACAGAATTGTGACTTCTACCAGGGATACTATTTCAGCAAACCCCTCTCTGCAGAAGATTTTTCTGAAATGCTTTCTGCGAAAACGAGAAAGAACTAACTGGATCACTTTTCCTTTTTGACGGTTATCAGTATCCCGGCATTGAGCATTTCAATTGAATGTTTAATTCCGAGATACCCCTTCAGGGTTTCCATGAGATGTTCTTTTTCACGCTGGGCCTTCATGATTTTATTTTTAGTTCTTGTGATGGCACCCCGCATGTCCTTGCCGTACCACTTCATGCGACTCTCCTGGATTTCCAGCTTTTCTTCAAGCTCACGGATTGTACGCCCGTAGGATTCCCTCACTTTTTCCATTTCCGGGTCTACCTGAAAATCAAGGTTATCGCTCATATCCATGACACGGTCACTGATTTTATCATTGAGCCGCCGCCGCACCAGCTCCATCAGCTCCGGGGTATTACCAACAATAGAAGAAATTTCCTCACCGTAGGCATCAGCTGAAATATCGGAAATCCCCTCCTGTTCAAGGGCTTCACTTTCAAGTTCGGAAATTTCATACGCACTGGAGGAAGTTTCAGGAAATACTGCCACCGTCATCAACTCCCTTGTTTTTCTTACCGATTCAAATGTTACAATGTAGTTACAAAGAAGTCCCACGCAATCTTCACTTCCCTCAATAATCTTGATGCCGGTAAAGCCGCCAAAACGACCTCCCTGGGCATGGCCGAAAAGGCTGTCTACAATTGGATGTCCGAATGCAAGAAATTCCAGATTTTCTCTTTCAAGGGCGACCTGGCTGTCGAAGGTTCCGTACTTCCCCTTCACAACATCATCGGAGTAGCGCACAGGAAAAAGATTATTCCCACGATGTCGCCTCGAGAGATATTGCAGCGCGAACTCATCTTCATCCTGAAAAAGCTCAACAAAACGTTCAATTCTGTGACTGGTAAACTGACGCTCTTTCAACGTTATACGATAGTATTCATCATAGTTAAAATCCATCCTGCTGGCAACTGTCAGGTCGGAAAGTTTTTCATAATTTTTTCGTGCAGCTTCTACACGCTCATCGATCTCGTCATTTAAGAGCTTATCCTTTTTATTCCCAGCTGCCATTTCCATGAAAAGATTATTCAATTTTAATTCATCTTCAATCTGCCCCAGCATGATGTCCGGGGGGCCAATGGATTCTTCAAATAATTTCAGCTTATGTGTAAGGACCTCAAGTACCCTTTCCGCCACGGTTCCGGCTGTGGAGAAGTTAAAAATCATAACATCACGTGCCTGGCCAAAACGATGAATTCGACCGATACGCTGCTCAATTTTAAGGGGAGACCATGGAAGGTCATAATTTATCAGCACGTCACAGAACTGCATATTGCGCCCTTCACCGCCAGCTTCTGTGGCGATAATTACTTCAGCGCGGTCTTTAAAATCGACGATGGCCTGTTCCTTTTCATCAGCACTCATCGATCCGTTAAAAACAACCACATCGTAATCATTTAAAAGCTCCGCAAGATAATCCTGGGTGGTTCTGAACTGGGTAAAAATAATAAACTTTTTTCTCCCCTTCTTCTGCAGGGAAGCAAGGAGTTCTATCAGTTTTTCTCCTTTCTTATCAAGATCAATTTTTTCAGCGATTGAGATGAGGCGCTTTATTATTTTTGTCTCTGCCTTTAATTCAGCGACGGTCTTTTCAATGGAAATGTCGATAAAGGCATCTACCTGTTCAACATCCACTTCATCCGGATCAATACAACCGCGCATATCCGCAGTAATAAGACTTCCCCCTTCTGCACGTTCAATCATGCCCTCCAGCTTTATGAGACGGTTTCGCAGGGCACGCTCAAGGGCGTAGGATGAAGAATCGAGAAGTTTCTGAAAAACCGTCATGACAAAACCGACGGCACGGTTTTCAGTCTGTAGTGCGCGATTAAATTCCTCTACGACATACCTTGTTGTCTCATCATAAAGAAGTCTTTCATCGGGATAAAGTTCAAATTTAATCGTGCGGGCATGCCGTTTGGTAAATCCGCCAACCTCGAGTTTCGTTCTTCTGATAACTACTTCAGAGAGTTTATCCCTTAAAGAAGAGACATCTGCTCCCTCGTGACAGTAATCGTTACTGAAGGACTGAAAGGGGCCGAGTAAATTTTTATCGAGAAGAGAGATAAGGAAAAAGAGCTCCTCAAGTCTTCCCCGAAAGGGTGTAGCAGAAAGAAGCAGCAGGGCCTTTGTTTTTGCCGAGACGATCTCCGCCATGGTAAATGCCTGTGTACTGCTGTTTGCATCCCTTCGAAGCCTGTGCGCCTCATCAAAAACTACAGCATCCCAGGGGGTCTCCTTCAGGTCTTCCCTGAAGGCGTCATTCTTTATAAAATCGAGGGAACAGATAATCCGGTCATGGACCATCCAGGGATTCCCCTTTTCACCAACGGACTTCTGGGCCTGGTTAAGGACTTTTCGATCAATGACGGTAAAATCTTCATTGAACTTGCTTTTCATCTCATGCTGCCACTGGTAAAGAAGAGATGCGGGGCAGGCAATCATTATCCGCTGGTAACTGTACCGGTATATGAATTCCTTCAGAACCAGTCCCGCTTCAATAGTCTTTCCCAGCCCCACTTCATCGGCGATGAGAAAACGATGCCTCAGGGCATTAACAATTTTATGGGTGCTTTCCACCTGGTGGGCCAGGATGCGGGTTCTGGAATTTGAAAGGGATAAAATTTTATTATTTGCATATGCAAGGGGAAGAAGAAACGCTTCTGTTTTCAGGTGAAACTTCTGTCCTGACTCCAGTGGATGCAGCTGCAGACGCTGGAGGATATCCCTTTCTCCTTTTATAGGCTCTTCAGTTGAAGTGCTGTCATCAATTTCACCCGCAAGGGAAAAAAGATCCTGTTCTTTTTCAGTTAGCTCCGCTTTCATCAGGTCCATATGTTCAGGGGTTAAATCAGTCAATAGCCGGCCAGCAGCTTTTATTCGTTTTGTGCCGGCAAAATAATAACCCCCCTCACAGAAAGGGGGGAATGCAAGAGAAGTTAAATAACTTCAGGTGACATAATTATTTAAAATAGGCTTTTTTGCAAGCATTTTTTCATCATACAGTTTGCGGGACGTCCTCCCAGATGTTTTTGAGCCGAATCCTTATCACATCGTCGATTTTTTTCTGTATCCCCTTCATCCGATAGAATGAAATATTCTTTTCCCGGCTGATTTCCTTGAAAACTTCCCCGTTCAGGGTCATTCCTAGATATATTTCCTGCTCATACTCTGGGAACTCTTCTATTGATTCATGGAGGGCATCTATTATTTCACCCTCAATAAAGGCCTCTTCCAGCTCATTGCAGCAGAGGTCCTCCGGTGAAATCTCCAGATAAAATGCTTCGATGAGACGTTTTTCTTCAACATCTCTTTTTCTTACATGGTCAGTGATCAGGTTCCTTGCAACAGTAAAAAGATAGTTTCTGACTTTTGCAATATCAGGCTTTAGAACAATACGTTTTCTGTATAGCCGCAAAAAGGTTTCCTGGGCAATTTCTTCACAGAGATGCAAATCATTTAAAAACTTCCCCGCAAAACGAACAACCGGATCTATATTTTCGCGATACAGTTCAATAAAATAAATTTCGTACTGAGAATTACTAAATGGCATGTCTCCCCCTGCTGACGGTAATTTTTATTTACTGCAGGAAGTCCCGGGTTCCTTCAGGTCATGTATTATACCAGCGTTTCAGAAATACCCAAAGTGACAAAAAATTTATTTAATTTCAAAATTTTTTCTTTCAATTCTAAAGAGAAGGAAGATTCTGACAAATATACGGGAGTGACAATATAATGGAATCAATGAGACTTATGCTCTTCCAGAGTAAACTGGGAACTCAGATTACCCGCAGGGAACTTGATGAAATAGACTCTTACCGTCCCCACTTTATCTGCTTCCCGGAATTCTTTTTTGTCAACCAGCGTATCGGCACCATGCAGCAGACAGAACATAACCAGGCCCTTCAATTAAAGAGAATGCGGATTCTGTCCCGCGACTTCAATACCGTTGTAATCGGCGGCACCATGCCGGAAAAGTCGGGAGACCTCATCCATAACACATCCTTTGTTTTTCATGACGGAAGACAACTCGGATTTTACCGGAAAAAACATCTTTTCTTCCCGGAAGTGGGAAAGATTACTCCCGGTGATACATTTAAAACATTCAGTGCATATGGCATTAACTTCGGAGTGTTAATATGTGCTGACGTATTTCATGATGAAAGTTTTCTTTTCATGAAAGAGGCGGGCGTCTCCATTGTCTTCATACCGACATTTTCACCGAAGAAAGAAGAAACCATTGAGGAAAAATTCAAACGTGACCGGGAAATTTATGTGCGGGGTGGAGAACTTGCCGATGCGACACTTGTAAAGGTCTGCGGAGTCCCTTCCCCCTTTAAATCATTTCTTCAGGCCCGATCACTCATCGCCGACAAAAATGATATTCTCTACCGTGTCCCGCCTGACCAGGAAGAGACCTCCATGATAATAAAATTTTCAGTTGATCTTTAATAATTTAATGTATCAGAATACACCATAGAAGGATACCGGCATGAATAATAAATTAGAAAAATTGTTTCTCGCCCCGTACAAGAACTCTCAGTTCATTACATTTTTGAAGGCACGCACCCTTTTCTATTTCAGCCTGATTCTTACGGCGCTTACACCGGTCATGCTCATAACGCTAAACACCCTTATAGATCGCCCTCTCATTTCCCTGCTCAACGCCATACTCCTGCTGGTTATCATCAACTCAATATTTTCCCTGTGGGCGCTCAAAAATGGGAAATATTATTTAGCGGCAAACACAATGGTTTTGATTATACTCGCCTCCTTCAGCCTATATGTCCTATTCGGAAAAAAACAGGTTCATATAGGCAATATTATTACCGGGTATCATCTCCTGATTTTCATCATTTTCAGTGCTCTCTTCTGTGGCAGAAATATAACACTCTTTATCTCCGCGATGGTACTTGCTGTTTCCGTAACATATCCCCTTGTATCAGACGAAATTACACGGCAAGAAGCGGTAACCACCATAATAAATATTTCCTTTGATGTCATCGTTGTTTCCCTTATCTGCTATCAGCTCATTTCCATTAACAGCAGGACCCAGAAAAAACTGCAAAAAGAGGCTGATCTGCAGGAATACTATGACGCCATCGAAAAACTTCTCTCTTCTACACAGGACATTGCCCAGGTTCTGGCAGCCTCTTCGTCAGAGATGTCGGGAACCTCCCTCAACTTTTCTCACAATGCCCAGGATCAGGCCTCTTCTGCGGAAGAGATAACAGCAACTGTTGAAGAACTTTCCGCCGGCAATGAGAATGTCGCCCGCAGCACGGAACTTCAGAAAAATAAAATAAATTTATTAACCCAGGAGATGAACGGCCTTTCGACTCTAACATCAGACATGGGCATAAAAATCAGTGAAGCAATGAAGCTCGCATCATCCATTACCGACCAGGCCCGCTCCGAAGGAGAGGAACTGCAGCAGATGAACTCCATCATGTACCAAATAAATGACCGTTCACGGGAGATGTCCGGGATCATCAGCATCATTAATGACATTTCAGATCAAATAAATCTGCTGTCTCTTAATGCCGCCATTGAGGCCGCCCGTGCCGGAGATGCGGGGCGTGGATTTGCCGTTGTTGCAGATGAAATATCAAAGCTGGCGGACCAGACAACCAGCAGCGTAAAGGAAATCGGCACACTTATCCAGGCGAGCGAATCCGAAGTAGACCAGGGCATAGCCAGTGTTGAGCGAAACGTAAGAATGCTCACCAGTTTCATTGATGGAATTTCCTCTATAAATGATATGGTTACCTCCCTCTCCGAATTCATGCAGCGACTCAGCACCGCCAATCAAAGCGTCAATGCAATCGCTAATGGCGTCGATCAGCATGCAGTAATTATACGCGATGCCACGGCTGAGCAGAAAACGGCTGCCGGTGAAATAGTTAAAAGTCTTGCAGTAATAAATGAATTGACCCAGGCGAATGCTACCGGGGCAGAAGAAATGGCGGGAAGTTCCGAAGAGCTGACCGGACTCGCCGACCAGCTCAGATCGCAGGTAAACAATTTTTCATTCAGGAAAAATTAATCACTCATCATCATCACTTCCGACTGCCATTGCAGTCTGCTTGATGAGATACCTTACGAGAATATCACGATCAATAAGATTCATCTTCATCAGGATAACTCCAAGGGGAGTATGCCCCTTCATCCCCTGCCGGGAAAGGGCCTTGCTCAATTGATCCCCGTTGATCTCTCCATTTTCCAGAAGGAGTTCTCCAAGATGGGGAATATTCTTTTCCGGGTGCTCCTCCATGAGCATTTCCGTCTGGATTTCAAGATATTTAATTAATGTATCCATATCGATGTAGCCCAGACGAATGAGAATTACACCGAGAAGGTTTTTCTGGTCTCTCCTGCTTCGCTGCATGGCCAGGGCAGTATCAAGCTGTTCATCGGTTATCACACCATCCTCTACGAGCAGTTCTCCGAATGAAAAAATTCCCATATGTACCTCCAATTATCCCTCAAAACCATATATCAGAGAAAGCAGTTTCTTCTCAAGAACTTCAAAGCTGAAATATTTTTCCCCAATAGAAAAGTTATGCTCAACAGCCTCTTTCCATCTGGTATCATTATACAGTATATCATTTATTTTTTCAACCACTTCATGACTTATAAAACCATCCATGAGGGTCAGGTCAAATCCCATCGCCTCAATATCCCTGATAAAAACAGGATAGCGGTTCACCAGCAGCGGCCTGCGGTAAAATATCGCTTCCAGAAGAGCATTTCCGAAACCTTCATACCCTGAGGGGTATGTCACCAGGTCTGCCGAGCCATAGATATCGGCAAATGAAAAGGAAGTCTTAACACCCCCCTCAGAAACCTCATCCGCAATCATGGAGAGGGAAACCCCCCGAGACTCCGCATATCCCCGGAGCACCTCAAGATAACTATCCCCTTCATCGCCGGAGGCGTGAGAAAGAACAAGGACCGGTTTTTTCATCTTCAGAGCGGCGACAAGATCTACGGCACGTTCAATCCATTTTCTCGGAACAATTCGGGTCGGTTGAAGAATCATCGGATCCCCATGGGACACACCGGCATAACGGCGAACAGTGGCGATAGTTGCTTCAGAGGGAATCCCCGGTGGTGATGCAAAGTCGTATACGTTTGGCACAACAATGGAAGTCACCCCCCTGCGCAGAGCAAGGGCCTCCTGTCCGATGGAATTTATCACTACATGCCGCATCGATGGTAACACCGGCGGAAAGGCCGCCGCGAGAAAATCACCTGCAGCACCCTGAAGAAACCGGTCCCGTTCCCAGGAAAAATCGTGATGGTGTGCGATAACGGGAATTCCTGTTTCAGCGATAACTTCCGTCACAGCCAGTCCCAGGGGGATATGCATCGGAATGGCCAGAATGTTCTCAGGAATAATCAGGTCCAGCTTATAGTCTGCAATAAAGGCATGAATTTCTTTTTTAAGATGAACCCTCAGGGTGTGCACCTCTTCAGTAACAGCGGCAGGCCTCTGACTTCCCCCGAAAAGACGACCCTGAAGATCAAGGACACGGGGATGGGAAAAATGGGCCTCGGGGCAGGTTCGGGAGACATCACCGGGACGGTCATTCTCCCCTGAAAAATAATAACATTGAAAACCATTACGTTCAAGAACCCGGGCCCACTTGGCAATTTCAAGGCTTACACCATCAGCTCCTGAAATTCGTGTGGAAATAAATCCGATTCGTTTTATATTTTCTGTTTTCAACTTCCGCTCCGAAAAATATCAGAATAGACAGGCAGGATACCGCCCTTCCACCGTCATCGTCAAGAAAAAGAAACCGAATAAAAGGGATAAGTGTCCAGGAACAGGATTACATCAATACAGACAACAGGCTTGTCTTGTTTTATATTCAATCCAAACATCCCGGATTGCTTCACTCATTTTATTCAAGCTTTCCAATTAAAAATTGACATTCAGTTATTGCCGGTAATAATCGCCTAAAAAAAATATGCACTAAGAGAAGTATTGGAGTAATATAATGAAAATCAGGGATCGAATATACGGACTTCGGGGCACAATCCTCGGCTACATGGCCATCGTATCGATTGTTCCCCTCGCACTATCATTGATCATTATCTACCTCTTCGCGCGGTCTTCCACCCTCGATCAGGCTGAACAGACCATGAAGAACGCCATGAATAATGTAAAGACAATGTGCAGTATACAGTACGAAGATATTGACAGACGCCTCATGAAAGATATAAAAAATGCCTACGCAGTTGCAAAAAAAGAATTTGCAGTTCACGGCGGCGTAGCGCTTCGGAGAAATACGGTAAACCTGAAGGTCAAAAACCAGGCCACTGCGGAAATTACTGAAATCAAACTCCCGGTAATGGCATCAAACAGGGGTGTTTTTTTGAGAAACTACACCACTGTAGATGCTATCGTACAAAAGGTACAAAAAAAGGGAGCCACCGCCACCATCTTTCAGTTTCATGAAAACCGAATGATCCGTATTGCCACCAATGTAAAAACAAAAGATGGACAACGGGCCATCCTCACCTACATCCCCGAAGAGAGTCTCGTATACCGGACCGTAAAGGGGGGCAAGGCCTACATCGGCAGGGCAATGGTGGTAGGAAAATGGACCATCACCCATTATGAGCCCATCAGGTCCCGGCGCGGGGAAGTTATCGGCGCCCTCTACGTCGGAGTTCCAGCTCCGAAATCCGCAGTATTCGACATGCTGGCATCGACCAAAATCGGAGAAGGCGGCAGCATGTATGTGCTCAATTCGAAATACCAGGTCATATGGCACCCCACCAGTACGGGGCAGAATATTAAAAATCTTAAAGATCCCATAACCGGGAAATTTTTCGCCCGCGAAATGATTTCAAAAAAGGAAGGAAAAACCGACTACTTTTTTGAGAATAAAGATGGAGATCTGGCCCATCACCTGGCATACTTCACCTACTTCGACAAGTGGGACTGGATAATCGTTGCCAAGGCTGAATATGATGATATTCTGAGTACCATCGAAAAAATGTTCTTGGTCATCACCCTGATACTCCTCGGGGGAATCCCCTCGCTTCTTTTCTTCAGCACCTTTGTATCCTCAAGAATATCAAAACCCCTTCGGCGCGTCATTACTGTCGCCACGGAAGTCAGCAAGGGGGATTACAGCCTCTTTATTCCCCAGAAACACTATGTAAAATGCAAGGATGTTAAAAACTGCACCAATGAAGCCTGTGTTGCATGGGATGCCCCCAACCTCGCCTGCTGGTCAATAGACGGAACCCTCTGTCTTGAAGGAAAGGCAGTCCCGGAAGATATGGATAAAATAGAAGCCTGCTGTTCAGACTGCAAGGTATATAAGAAAAGCATTCGCAGCGAAACGGATGAACTTATCGAAGCGATAAATACCCTTATTGTACGGACCAAAAATGCCATCATCACTGTTAAAGAAATGACCGGAAACCTCTTCGCCAATGCGGATTCCCTGGCGGAGACCAGCCAGATGCTCGAAAGGGAATCTCAGAATCAGGCTGCCTCTATAGAAGAAACTACCTCGGCAAACGAAGAGCTGATGGCAAATATTGAAAATGTCGCAACAGCTGCGGGTCGGCAGGCTGAAAAGGTAAGCCAGACCAGTGCCGCCATGGAAGAACTCAACGCGGCAACAAAAATTGTCGGTGATCATTCAAAGAATGTCAGCGATGAGACACAGCATACCGTAGCAGAAGCCAAAAATACTGAAAAGATGCTCCACACCACTACGGAGAGTATCCGCCAGATTTCAAAATCATCGGAACGCATCGTCGACATTGTCAGCATAATCAATGATATATCCGACCAGATTAACCTTCTGTCTCTGAATGCCTCCATTGAGGCAGCCCGGGCGGGAGAACACGGTAAGGGATTTGCCATTGTTGCCCAGGAAATAAGCAAGCTGGCGGATGCTACCGCAGCCAGCACAAAGGAGATCGAAGGAGTCATTACCACCTCCAGGAGCGAGGTCTCCACGGGATCATCCCTGGTAAGCCAGACAGCCACGGCTATTACTGAAATGACCCACAAGATTGAAATCGCCGCAAAATTGATCGGTGAAATCGCCCTCTCATCAACAGAACAGATCCGCGGCAGCCAGCAGGTCATGGCGGATGTAGAATCCATAAATGACATGTCTGACCAGATCGCCAATGCTACAAGTGAACAGAAAATGACCAGTCAGGAAATTCTGAAGGCAATATCAAAAATCAATGAATCGGTTCAGAGTGTTGCCGGGTCTGCCCAGCTTGTGGCTGAACTTGCCTCTTCAATGAGAGAGCAGAGTGACAACCTGAAAAAAACCACTGACGGATTTATTGTTGACCAGAGTGAGAAGGAGCCCCAAAAAAATTAAAAATCAATGTAAACAAATCATCAAAACTGTTATTGACAAATAAATCACTTTTCCCATAACTGAGAACCTGTCTCCAACCCGAAGACAGGTTTTTTTACAGCAAAATCTGCCCTGAAGGGCTTCAAAATAACGGGAATTGATATGAAATCAGTAAAAATCGGTGTAATCGGATACGGAACCATCGGGAAAGGGCTCCATGACCTCATAGAGGCTAATGCCACGCTTATTGAAGCCCGTACCGGAGTTTCCCTCTCCATTGGAAAAATCTGCGAAATAGACCGGAATGCGGTAAAGCATCTCGACGGAACAATTCCCCTGACTGATTCATGGCAGGAAGTGACGGCAGATCCCGGAATCGACTGTGTAGTGGAACTTATCGGCGGCATAGAGCCGGCCAAATCGATAGTTCTTGATGCCATAAAGAACAGAAAATATGTGGTGACGGCAAACAAGAAGCTCCTCGCAGAAGAAGGAAGTGACATTTTCGCTGCAGTTGATTCTGCAGGCCTGCGCCTCGGTTTCGAGGCAGCCATCGGAGGGGGAATCCCCTGTCTCCTGGGCCTCACCGCGGGCATGGTTGGCAACAACATCCGTTCCATCATGGGAATCCTCAACGGCACCACGAACTATATCCTTTCACAGATGGATGAATCCGGACTTCCCTTCGACACCATCCTCAAGGACGCACAGAAAAAGGGCTTTGCCGAAGCTGATCCCACCTTCGATATTGAAGGGTATGATGCGGGACATAAAATTGCCCTCCTTGCAATGATGGCCTACCACAGAAAGGTTGACTACTCTGCCATTCCCATTGAGGGCATCACCCGTATCTCCGATATTGATATTTCCTATGCCCACGACATGGGTTACTGCATCAAGCTCCTCGGTATCGCCAGAATGACGGGAGAAAAACTCGACATCAGTGTTCATCCAACCATGATTCCCCTGGATCATCCCCTGGCGGCGGTACGGAATGAATTCAATGCCGTAATGTATGACGGTGACATGACAGACCCGGTGACCCTTTTCGGAAAGGGTGCAGGAAGTTTACCCACCGCCTCGGCAGTCGTCAGCGATATAGTACAGGCCGCCCTTGCAGAAGGGGGAAGTCCCGTGCCCCTGTCAATTTCAGAAGAAATTGAATTTTCCGCGCCGGAAGACAGAATCAGCAAATTCTACCTGCGCATCCATTCCAAGGATGCCCCGGGAATCCTCTCGAAAATTTCCGGTGTCCTGGGAAAACATGAAATTTCCATTGCCTCGGTAATCCAGAAAGAAACAGAAGAGGATTATGTTCCTCTTATAATAATGGCCCATGAAGTCGATGAAGCGGCGATCCTGAACGCCGCGGAAGAAATCGGTAACTTTGATTTCGTCAAAGGCGATGTCATCATACTACGTGTAGAAGATTAAAAGGAAGACACAATGAAAGAAAATTACCGTGCAGTATTTAAATGTATCGGCGGATGCGATGAAGAATATCCCCTTGATGAAATCGTCTACCGATGTAAAAAATGCGGCAACCTCCTGGCGGTGCAGCATGACATGGAGCGTCTGAAGAACCGCTCAGCCGGTGAATGGAAGGAACTATTCACATCGAGAACAGGGACCAACAAATGGCCCTATGCCAGCGGCATCTGGAGCAAAAAGGAATGGGTCATCCCCGATATTGACGAAGAAAATATCGTCTCCATGAATGAAGGGAACACAAACCTCTTCTGGGCGAAACGCTTCGGCAAAAGTCTCGGCATGGATGACCTGTGGGTTAAGATGTGCGGCAACAGCCACACCGGTTCGTTTAAAGACCTTGGCATGACCGTACTGGTCTCACAGGTAAATGAAATGATCCAGCGTGGAAAAAATATCAAGGCCGTTGCCTGTGCCTCCACTGGAGACACCTCTGCGGCCCTTTCAGCCTATGCGGCCTACGCGGGAATACCGTCTATTGTTTTTCTCCCCAGCAATAAAATTTCCACGGCCCAGCTGGTACAGCCCATGGCAAATGATGCTATTGTAATGTCACTCGATACAGATTTTGACGGCTGCATGCGCATCGTACAGGATATTACAAAAGATGATACCATATACCTTGCAAACTCAATGAATTCACTCCGCATTGAGGGACAAAAAACCATTTCAATCGAAATGGTCCAGCAGTTCGACTGGGAGGTCCCTGATACAGTTATAATACCCGGTGGCAACCTGGGTAATGTCTCCGCACTCGGAAACGGCTTCAAAATGATGCATGAACTGGGATTGATTGACCGCCTTCCCCGGCTGGTACTTGCACAGGCTGAAAATGCCAATCCGCTCTATCTTTCTTACCTGAAAGGTTTCAAAAGTTTCGAGGCGGTAACGCCAAAGAAAACACTTGCATCCGCCATTCAGATCGGAGATCCCGTTTCGGTTCAGAAGGCAATCACCACCCTGAAGGAATTTAATGGTATCGTGGAACAGGCCAGCGAAGAGGAACTGGCCAATGCTGCAGCCCTGGCAGACCGTACCGGTATGTACACCTGTCCACACACGGGAGTTGCCCTCGCAGTACTGATGAAACTTCTCGATAAAAAGGTACTCGATCCGAAGGATCGTACAATCTTAATCTCAACCGCCCACGGACTCAAGTTCTCAGAATTTAAAGTTGGATATCACGAAGGGACCCTCTCGGGAGTCAACAGCACCTATGCCAACAAACCGGTGATGCTCGATCCGGATGCTGACAAGGTGAAAGAGGCCCTTGAAAAGGAATTCTCCAGAAGAAAATAAGCTTTCTTAAAAATACGCATCATAAAATGCCCGGTGGTCTGCCTGCAACCCGTGGTTTAAACCACGGGTTACAGGCAGACCGTCATGGGTTACCTACAGTTCACCTTTGATGATTATACACATCTACGGAACATGATAATACACCGCACTGACCTGCTGCGGACGGTAATCATATTCCGCACCGTATATGGGATGAAGGGCATCCATGCGGCCCTCCCCATTGTTGTAGAGCCACGGCTGCGTTACAGCATCAGAGAGGTACCATACCTGGACGTCATCAATGTAAAGTTCTGATTCGACTGATTCGATGTCGGGGTCGTCCATTTTATTTATAATATCAGAACCTATATGAACAAGATTGTGAAAATCAATAGATTCTGTGGTTAATTCATAAGTTTGATAATAAATAATTTCACTATCGACGATCAGTTTTATTTTATTTTCATTATTATTGAATTCTCGAATAAGCCATACATCCATTAAACCATCACTCAACTCGATAATTGAATCAAATAATGTGTTGTTAAATGAGTATCGATCATTTCCGAAATAACTACTCCCATTTTTTACTACAAACCTGAAGCCAAAAAAATCAAAAGAAACTCTTGCGGTATATTCCAGATTATCTGATTGAACTTCATTAAGTATCTCATAATTCCATCGAAAAGAAAAATTTATACATAATCCAGTATCTTTTTCAAGACTCAGATCGGAATACTTTAGTCTTGAACCATTAAAATTTGCAATATCAAGGTTTTCACTCGTAGTGCGATTATATAGTTTTAAAATATGCCCCGATTCGTTATTATATAAAGGCGAGGCATTATCCTCAATTGTAAGAATAGTTTCACTCCCCGCAGGCTTTATCGTTGGATTGTAAATTTCCTTTAAGGTGTCCATCCTACACCGAAAAACTGGCCTCGGCAACACGAACCTGCCCAACACGGGATCAACATAACACTGCCCCGGCGGCGGGGTATCCGCTTCATACAGTTTTTTCAGCACAGGATTAAGATTCATACCATCGGGAGCGGCGACATTTTTCCCATTGACTATTAACCGCAGGCATTTCCCCTGATCAAGGGGACCTTCCATTTTCAGGTCCATCAGTTCACGGAGGGAATCCCCCCAGGTGAGGCCGCTGCTGTCGATGATGGACGATCCGTCTGTCAGACGAAGTATTCTACCGCGTTCATTTACTGTATAACCGAACCAGCCATCTCCCAGCGGACAATCGATGTTAGTTTCTGTAGCCTGTACCGCACCGGTAGAGAACCAGCTCTCCCATGGATTCAGCTGATCGTTCTCGGCAAGATCTTTCACGTTCATTACTTTGATAAAGTACTGTGCATTCTTTAAGAGATCTTCATCAAGAGTAATGGAGACCCTGCTTTCCTCCGGGAAATAATTTAAGGTGGTTTCAATCGGCTCTTTATTTTCTAAAAAAATTTGGAAATTCTCGTCTTTTATTGTCACCGGATTAATCTTTTCATTAAAGAATACAGAAATTTCTTTTAATGATGACTTTACAATATCACTCCTATATGGTTCGGCATTTATTACCGTCGGCGGTTCAATATCGATCCCCGAACCGGTTCTGAAGGAGAGAATCATATCTTCCCCCAGGGAAAGGCCATCCCTGTCACAAATATCTCCGGAAATAATAAGTGAATAGGAACTCTCCTCAAGAAGATTATCCTCAGGATCAACTACCACAATATGATCATGCTCAAGTGTCACGGAGGCATTTACTTCCGCATTATAAGCATCTTTAACCGAAACAGTTACCTCGTTGACAGAGTCCTGGGCGAGGCTTTTATTAAAAGAAATCAGCATTGCCCCGCCCGGGCTGATATCAATATCCCCTTCGTTTGGAAAGGAATAGTCTACTGACGGAGGGAAGGGGCCGCGGGTTTCTTTATTCGGGATATCATAGTAGAGTCCTTTACATGAAGTAAAAATTATAACAACAAAAGACAGAAGAAGTACAGGTTTCATTTTCTCCTCCCCGTGAGAAAAATATTTTTAAAATCGTACGGTAATATTGCCCTGCAACTGTACCCAGGAGATACCTCCTCCGGCATCAAATATATGCCCGTAACCGGCACCAAGTGAACACCAGAGATACTTCCAGAACTTCATCGATATATCTATCCCGGTTCTCATAACCGGTTGAAGGCCTTCGATATTCCCCCGTACTGCAGTATCTGTTGTCTGATAATAGTTGATCCGGTTATATCCCATGCCACCGGCGATATAGAACCTCAGCCTAAAGATGCCCAGGGACAGGGCGTAACCGGAAGAAACCTGCAGGGCAGTCATCCAGGAGTGATGCACATCACTTCCCTCACCTGCATAGTAAATAAATGAAAAAAGTCCCCCCGCGAAAAATCCCCTGATAAAAATATTTTCGACTTCCCCCTGCAAATCAAACCCATAGCCGTAACTGCAGAGATTCCCCAGATGTCCCATCGGAAAAGCAAAGATAAATCCCGTACGCATGTCTATTATCTTCAAATAACTTCCGCGCCACATGCTCACCATTCCGGAGGCGGCATTACCGGCGGCCTCTTCGGCGGCGCCGCGAAGTTCCTTTTCCGATTCCGCATCGGCTGACGCGGTAACAATAAGCTTTTCACTCTTCACTTCAAATACCCTTACGGTGATCCGATAGGTATCAAGTTTTTCCACCGTCCCGGTAACCATATATCCTGCCTTCAGGAGCCGTCCCAGGCGGTGCAGACACTTTCCATCATTGCATCTTTCCGCAAGCCCCTGTTGTTCTGCCAGAAGTTTATCCACCTGCTGATGCTCAAGTATCTCAAAATGATTCTCTTCGAAAAGCTGCATCTCTACTGCATTCCTGACAATACCTGCAATGGCGGCTGAACAATTTATAGCATTAAAATTCATTACAGCAAGTCGCCGGGAGGAAACATCCTCCGACGCAAATACCGCAGCTGAGCAAAACAATACCTGTAGAATACAAATTGTTCGAAAAATTATTCTCACTCAGCTGCCTCTTTTAAAAATATAAGTTTTTTCAGAATTTTCCCGCTCAATCTTTTCGACAGTTTATCGAATCCCGACTTGATGTCAGCCTGTTCCCTGACATAAGCGGCAATTTTGCCCGTGGAGACTTCAACAATCCGCATACTAATGGTCCACCTGTCATTCAGCTTATCTATTTCTCCCAGTATGAGGTACCGGTGCTGCTGCCTGCCGTGAAAATGCCTGCCAAGGAGATTATTGTAACCAAGCAGTTTAAAATTTTCATACACACCTTCCGTCAGTTCATCCCGGACCTGTCCAGGTACTGTAACGCCGGTAAAACTACAGAGGCCTGCAAACTTCTGCCCCTCAAGGGGCGGCATCTTCCTGTTTGTTTTTTTACTCTCAATGACAGAGGGGAGTGGCAAAGCCATTTCATTGCCAGCTGGTTTTACATCCGGCGCTTCGATGGATCTCCCGTCAGGTTCGGAGGACGCTCTTATAAAAGTATACATTCCCGCGGATATACCCGCAGCGATGAGGGTACCGGTAACAATAAGAATTACCGCGCATTTGGCTATGGTTAAACCGATACCGAGTTTTTTAAGAACAAAGTAAAGGGATGTCGACGCAGAGAAAAATAAACTTCCACCCCCTAAAGATTTCATAATTTTTGAAAACTGTTTTTTTCTGCGTCGCTGCAGGTGCTTTTGCACCTCAGGTGGAAGTGGTTCGGTAAAACGGTATTTTTCAAAAACCCTGTCTAATGTTTCAGTAGTATTTTTCACAGCAGGTCCTCCATGGAATGAATTCCCTTTTTGCCGAGATAGTCCTGAAGCCATCGGATAATTTCACCATAGCGGTAACGAACCTGCCTGGCATTTATCCCGAGCTGTTTACCCGCCTCTTCATAGGAAAAGCGTTTTAGTGCAACCATGTCAAAAAGAAGATATCCATGTTCGCCATGTATCTCTTCAATTTTATCGAATGCCTCTTCAATTATCACCCTGGTGTCCCTGAGCCCATTCACAAAAGAGAGTGAGATGTCCTCAAATAAAGATTCAGGATCTACAACTTCAGGTCTCTTCTTTCGATAAAATGCCAGAACTTCCAGACGCAGTGCGACGAGCAGCCATTTCCGGTAATTATCGATGGAATCCATCTTCTCATAAAAACGCACAAAAAGATCGTGGCAGATATCCTCTGCATCTTCAATACTGCTCACCTTATTGTAAACAGCACCAAACACCACCGCGTAGTGATCGCTGTATGCTTCGGCAAATTTCTGTTTTCTTCCGAACATAATATTTATCCCGTCTTACTGAAGAAGCGTCGCGAAAAGCCTTCTGGTGACAAAATAAAATTAAAAAAATTTAATTTTCAATGCAAATTTAGGAATTTTCCTTCTTTTTTAGGGCTCACACCACTTTGTCGAAAAAATTTTCATGCCAATGAATTATAAAAATATGCCACAGAGATTAAATTTTATAATGATATTAATGGCCTTTTAGCCACACCTTATCCAACCGCTAAAAATAAAAAACAAGAGAAACACCCGGAGAGCCAGTTTCTCTGGGGTGTCATCATGTTGCCGTTAAAATATTAATATATTTACAAAATAGCCCCCTCCCGCTATTCAGGTAAGATATAAGCTTCTCATAAAGGAGACAAATGGACAAACTTATTCAGGCCAGCCGCATACTTGATAATATCACACCACTCGATACGGACTGCGGTTTGCTATGCGGCAAAGCCTGCTGTTCCGGGAAGGACAACCGCGGAATGCTTCTTTTTCCGGGAGAGGCGGAAATCTTTTCACGAAGCAATAAAACATGGCTTACCGTAACGGATAGCGAGATTACCCTGGAGTCCGGAGAGAATATTAAGCTGTTAACATGCAATGGTGACTGCCCGCGGGAAATGCGCCCCATCGCCTGCAGGATATTCCCCCTGATACCCTATATAAACGATGAAAATATCCTTGAGATAAGACCGGACATCAGAAGCGCATCCATCTGTCCGATATTCTCGAATCCTGAAAAATATATTATTCAGGAAGAATTTATAGATACCCTCTACGACGCTTTTGAAATTTTACTGGAAGATGAAAATATACTGGAATTCATTGAAATTTTATCTGAAGATTATGACAATATGGCCGGTCTGATACTTGAATAAAGTACTATAAAACCATACTACCCCTTAAGGTTCGCCTTTATTTTTTTCAGTGCTTCCGCCAGAATCGAATCTGTATATTTCTGTGCCAGCTGGTAATGCTTTCCGCAGAACCACTCAGCATAGGGAGGGTGACCTACAAAATCAGGTTCAGCTGCACGGATGTCCCACTCAAGATCAGAGGGACCTTTAAGGAAATATATCAATCCTCCCTCATCACCTTCGAGGTCACTGTTGCATATGGCACATATTGGTGGTCTCATTTTTTCTACAATCTCTCCCCAATTATTTGCAGGTATTATCATCCCGGTATTCTTCTATTCTATAATCAATCATCGACACTATTTCTTTTGCGGATTTAGACATGTCCTTGCTGATATTCTGTTCCGTAAAAAGGGCAAGGGGGATATAATACCATGAAAGAAAGATACACCCTATCCATGCATTTTTACCCGTTTCCATATCGAGAGTAACAGTCCCGGCAATACTGCCGGAACGTACATCAACGATCCTTGCCCGATAGGAAAGCTTTGTCTGTTCCACAATCAATGCTTTTTTACCGTGATGATATTCGGAAACATTTCCAATAATCAGGAAATCAGTTTTGGTTATTCTACCGATTTCTGCAAAATCCGCCGTGGTAAGCCCTGTTGCGTCGAGAGATTTTTCTTTCATAATTGCGTCTAGACGTGACCGCTCTATCAGGGACCAGTTGCTGACACGAATCAATTCTGCAGTAAGGGTATTGGCCACCTTCAGTCCCGATCCCGGTTGCCCCGGTACATCGTTAAAGGGCAATACTGCCAGAGATACCTTTTCACAGGCAAGTCTGCGGTTTTTTATGAAGACATCTTTTTTCAGGGAGCTGCAGCCGGCTGTAAAAAATAAAATAATTATTAAAAAAGATGAAAGCTTATCATTCATGGTTTTCCTCCGCGCAGGAAATTTAAATTATAAAACCATTAAATGAATAGAATGTAAAGGCTTATTTCAACAGAATCAGGAGTTTTGAAAGAATACCCTCATTAAACTTCAGGGCATTAAAAAGTCCCTCATATAGAAAACGTGAACGCTTGGCCACGAGGACATCCTCCGGAAGGGAGCTGTCACCTTCGGAAAGATCGTACCCCTCATTGATTGTATGAATAGTACGCTGACTGCTGAAGCTGATAATGTCCTTGATATTTTTTCGTGAGGCAATGAGACGATCGGTTTCGTCCAGTTTCTGCAGGATATAATCCACCTTCCTGCCATCTCCCTGTTTGTTCTGTAAATGCTCTGCCAGGTTTTCAGCAAAGCCCACAGCCCTGGAGAGAACAGGTTTCAGCGACCCGAGCTCCTTCAGCATCAGGGCGACACGCTGCTGCAGTTTTTCCGCGGTTTCCCTGGACACCCCATCACCGTTGTCATTTTCATTGTAAAGGAAGTCACGAGCCTCTGTCAGGGACTGGCCTGGTTCATCAAAATTAAAGTCAACGGTATTTTTCAGAGATATCCCATCAATGACGGCACCGTCAGCGGAAACATTAAAAAGATCATCCCTCCTCTGACGGGAAAACCATGTACGGAAAATCATCAGCTTCTGATTTGTTTCCAGTTTATTGCCCCTGATTCCCGGAACCGGTATCGGCGGCAGTGCCCGCACCTGGCGTCTGTTAAAGACTTCCGCAGTCTGGAGGCGCCCGGTTCTTCCGTGTATCAATTCATCGAGATGGCTGCCCCGCACATGGGCACGTCCTCCCGTGAAGGCGAAGTCCTGCCCGGCCAGCAGTATCGGCGAACACCCGAGACGGCAGGCGAAATCATAGGCATTGGTACTGACGGATCCGCCGTGGGTCACCTCTCCGTGTGAACCGCATATCTTTTCGATCCATTTCATCATTTCGAAGGCGATACCGAAGGTGACGATGCGGCCGCCAAAAAGCCGAAAGACAGAAGGATGTACCATAGGATCAGCCACAAGAACAGTATCCGTCTGCGGCACCCCTTCAAAATACCGGGCGTTCACAGTCTGGGCGTCAACGGAGATACAGAAATGCGGCTCGATATCGTGCTTAAGCAAAACATTGTAGGCGGTGTCCACCGCGATGAGCAGAACCCTGTCCTTCAGGCGTCGTATATCTTCAATACTCTCCTCCAGGCTCGGCCCTGCTCCGATTACCATGGCGGGAATATTTTCAAAACGATTATAAAAAATATTGGCCCCGGGAAACCTCGTATAGTAGAGAATATTACGCATTATATTTGCGCTCCAGAGGCGTTCAAACTTTGCCAGGGTGGCGATATTCACCTCCTTTGTGGAGAGGTAGGTCCGGCAGGTCTCAAGCATCCCCGTATAATAGTCACGGTCAAACTGATGAGATCCCCTGTGGGTAACAAAGCTTACCTTTGAAGATGATTTTCCCCGAAGGGAATCTCCGATGGCATCCTCATCGGGGGAGACAAGAAGGAGAAGCCGGCTGTCTCCGAGGAGTGACTGCAGGTCCCTTGATTCAAGGGCTGCCCTTAAAATCGAAGGCTCCTTTTCAACAACCAGGAGTATAGCTGACCCGGAAATATTTTTCAGCAGTTCCTCAAGGTGATAAGCAAAGGCAAAGCCCAGAACGATATAGAGGTCATGGGATTCCGTATCGATTTCGGCGACGAAACGCTCTGCCTCCTTCACCGGTGCGAACTTGCTGTGGAGGGGAAGTTTTTTCCCCTCCCGGACCACCATTGGTACAGCTTCGCCATTTTTATTGGTCAGGACCTCAATATTTTCAGTACCTGTTTTCAGCAGTGTATCCGCCAGAAGGGGATTCCGCCTCTGAAGAACTGCCATGTTATCATTAAAAAATTTCATTATCTTTACCGGCTAATCTTTTACCCTGCCTCCTTGAACGACACAGGGGATGTTTATGCAACAGGGGCAAAGGACACCCCTTCTTTTATTTATCGAATAATAGGGGGGGAAGTCATTAGCAGAAGAATCGAGTTGTCGTATAGAATTACAAATTTCGGCTATAATTGTTACCGGCATTGCAGTACAAGGAGTTCCCGTGGTTTTAATGGGCTTCCGGGACGGGGTTTCTGGGCAAAAACCTTCCCCTTCCCGTAGATTTTCACCTTCAGGGCATATTTTTTCTGAAGGGGTGATATGCGCAAAGGAAGTTTATCCAGGGCAATCCCACGGAGATCCGGCATACCTGAATTGAATTTTATCTTTTCAGACCTGCTCTTCTTTATCGGGGTGTTTTTTTTCTCTTTACTCCCCACACCCAGGACCGGGAGGACCATGTCGGCGAGACGGGCAAAAACAGGGGCAGCCACATCACCGCCTCCTTTACCCCCCTTCGGTTCATCAATGACAATCACCATACAAACAGCGGGATCACCCACGGGGGCAATACCTGCAAAACTTGAAACTGATCGCTTCGAGGTATAGCCCTTCTTATCGATGTATTTCTGCGAGGTTCCCGTTTTACCGGCTACACTGTACCACTTTGAAGCGGCCTTTTTGCCGGTACCTTCCTTAACAACGCTCCGCATCAGACGCATCAGGGCCCTGGCGGTAGTTTTGCCAACTATCCTCCCCCGGCTTTTCGAATAAAAAGACTGAAGTTTTCTTCCATCGATATTTTCAATGGAATCAATAATTATTGGTCGAAGATATACACCCCCGTTTGCCACGGCGCTGAATGCAGCTGCAAGCTGGAGGGAATTTATTGAAATCTCGTATCCGATAGCCATGGAATACTTGGAGAGGCCCGACCATTGAATAGTTTCACGAAGAATCCCTTCCGATTCTCCCGGCAGCCCGATTTCGGTTTTTTTCCCGAAACCGAAATCGGAGAGGGTTTTATATAAATCAGCGCGCTTCATTTTTCTCATTATCTCGATAATCCCGCTGTTACAGGAATGCCGTACTATTTCATTCACGGAGACAGAACCGTGTTTCCCCGTACAGGCAATCTCTGCATCTCCAATTGTAACTTTCCCTTCACATTTATACCGCCGCTGAAGAAGGTCAGGACGTTTTTCCAGTACTGATGCAAGCGCCACTATTTTCATGGTGGAACCGGGTTCAAAAGAATCAGTGATAGAAAAATTCTTCCGAACGAAAGAGTTATAGCGGTAATAATTATTAGGATCAAATCCGGGATATTTTGCAATTGCCAGTATCCTGCCTGTTTTTACTTCCATAACAACAACAGACCCCTGGCGGGCTTCATTATTTTTAACTGCCGCGGCTATTTCACGCTCGGCATGAAACTGCATGGTGCG
Source organism: uncultured Spirochaetota bacterium (assembly GCA_942491575.1). Taxonomy (GTDB): domain Bacteria; phylum Spirochaetota; class UBA4802; order UBA4802; family UBA5550; genus CAZHNW01. The sequence goes on along the minus strand of CALOBT010000031.1, from coordinate 818,724 downwards.
ATCTATGGTCAGCACCAGATTCTGTCCGTAAAGCAGTTCGCCGAGATTATCATTATCTCCCCCGGGGGTACGTCCGGTAAGACGGTCATCGTAGAGATACTCAAGGCCTTCAATACCGCGGTTATCCACGTCTACAAAACCGAGGATATTGGCAGCGAGATTCCCATTGGGAAAAACCCGCCGAAACTCCTTTTTAAAACCGACACCGGGGATATTCATTGCCCGAATTTTCTTTACCGTTTCCTCGTTCAGTTTTCTCCGAATCCATACAAAGCGTTTTTCCCTGTTCATCCGTTTTAAGATAAAGTTTTCAGGTATATCGAGAACCTCCGCAAGAATATTTGCTGTTTTAGACGGCTCGGTGATCTTCTCGGGATTAACGAAGAGAGATGACGATTCAATGCTCATGGAAAGGATGTAACCATTTCGGTCAGTAATAAATCCCCGACGCACAGGAGGGGTATTGTTTTTGTTTACAATTATTTTTCGGCTGAAATGGAGAGAAAAAAGACGCCCGATAAAAAACAGTGCAATGACTGTAATCAGGATGGCGGCGACATAGACGCGGCGTTTAAATACCTTTTGTTCCATATAGTGTATTTATGCGATTCCGGTATTTAGTACCGGAATCGCAGGGGATATGCATATTCTATCTGATCAGACCAAAACGGGAGAAATCAAATTTTTTTATGTCCTCCGTTGCCCAGTAAAGGATAAAGGCCCGACCGGTAATACGTTCAAGTTCAAGATAGCCGAAAATTCGGCCATCAAGTGAATTTTCCCGATTATCACCAAAAACAACAATGTTTCCTTCAGGTACAATCCCCTGGATGCGGCTCTTTCCCTCATCGGTGGTGATTCCCTTAACATAGGGTTCATCCTGCTTTTTTCCGTTTACGTAAACAGAGCCCTCTTTTATTTCAAGGCGGTCCCCCGCAACGGCGATACATCGCTTGATATAATCCTTCTCCTCATCGTGAGGGGGCTTAAAGATAACAATATCTCCCCGCTTTACCGGACGGATACCGAGTATACTGATATGTTTCGGTTTGTCCATGAACATCATTTTCGGTATTATGGGACCGTATGTAATTTTTTCCACAAAAAGACGGTCGTGAACCTGAAGGGTATCTTCCATAGAACCGGAAGGAATGTAATAGGCCTGAACTATGTACTGAATGATATGAACCGCCAGTACAAGTGCAACCGTAATGGCATCGACAAATTCCCACAGTTTTCGATAGAGGCGGGTTCTCTTCGGCGCCATGTCCTGAAGCTGACCCAGAAGTTTTTCCCGATCCTCTTCGGACAGAAGCATTGCAGGGAAGGATGTCACATTCGCCTTTTCGCGAATCAGGAGATTTCCCACTACATTCAGTTCAAAATAGGTAATATCTTCCACGGGGATGGTAATATTGAGATTGCTTCCTTTTACGGTAACTCCGCTCTCAGCAACCTGTATACTTCCCCCCCTGAACTTCATATACTTGATAATGTGATTTATAAACCTGGCGATGTAGATACTTGTTGCAAGGCTGCCGATAAAATATATAGGAACCGAAGGAGTTTTTACAAAAGGTGTTGCCACAGCAAGAAATAGGGTTGCATATACAAACAAAAAGAAATATACTGTTCTCTTGATAAAAAAGTTAACAGCAGGGGTGCCGGAGAGAACAGGCAGCTCAACACCGGAAACCATTTCCCGGTTAAAACGAAAAAATTGTAGCATCGGATGCTCCTTAATAGTTGAAACAGCAAATTTTTCTATTCAAAACAATGATTTTTTTTATATAAAAATGAAAACTGATACAAAATTTATTGCACAAATAGTTGCCTCTATATAAAATAGGTCAAATAAGGTGTCTACAACTTTTTCAACATGAAACCTCTATCAAATTCAATGCAACGTCTTGAAAAAGACCAGAAAAAAGAACTGGCCGCAATACTCCATTGTCGGACAACTCAGGAAAAAACTCTATCCTCAAATATGCTGAATCCCGTGGGGATACACCGAATACTGAAAAGCCTGGAGCCTGATGAATTAAAACTCTTCAAGGCCATCTATGACAATAATGAGGAAGTTAAAAACTTCAACACCCTTGAGAAAAAAATTCACCTCTCAGTATCCCAGATTGACAGATGCTCAACTTCCCTTTCAAAAAAAGCCCTTATATATGTCATCAAAAACCGTCAGCTCCTTACCAATAAGATGGATAAAATCTACCTTATTAAGGAAATCGCCGATCAATTAAATTTTATCGGTACAACTGAAGTCCTTGAAGATCTTACAAAACTGCATAATATGCTTCAGAATAAAAAATCAGGCGAATCCAGAGGGAAAAATACAAAACCGGATAAAAAGGGCGAGGCCCTTCTGGTTGAACTTATCGAAGCCGGGGGACTTCTACCCCTGGAAAAAATACTTGAAAATGAGAAATATCAGGCGTCCTTTGAAAAATTTCTTACAGAAGGAATCATACGCCTGGCCCATGTCACCTCCCATCCTGACATTTCTGTTGTCATATTAACCCCTTCGGCGGTCCCCCTGCTGAGGGACATAAGCCTGAAAAGCAGCGCTGACACAACCCTGGCTGTCAACAACCACTACAGGATGATACTGAATCTGCTTCTCGCCTATGATATAATCTCCACTTTCGGTCTCTTTCTGACAAAGCAGAACCAGATACGCAAAATAGACCTGAAGAGAATCTCAGACAGCCTGGTGAAAACCAGGACAATGTCCGGTGAGGAAAACGACAGGGAAGAACTGGCAGGTCTTATCCTCTACTGGTTTAATGCCATCGAAAATACAAAAATTCAACGGGATGTTGCCTCAATAACCCTGCGGCCCATTCAGAAAGACCTGGAAAATCCTGCAGCATTAATCATAAAACTTTTTCACGCCATGGATAAGCGGGACAAGGTGGCGGAAGTTTTCAGGCCCTCAAATAAACTTCCATCCTATCGTGCCCTCACGGGAATTTTAAAAATTATTGAAGCCCTGCGCGTAACGGATGCAGAGTATCTTCGATGGACCATTCATTCAGGAAGACTTGCATCTTCAGGGAAGAAAAATTTTTACCGGCTTCTTGAAGATACACCTGCCATTTTTAATGAAATAACCGAAGAATTAAACATTCTTTGCCTGACAGGTGTCATTGCCCTGGAACATGGAAAAATAGTCATAACAGATATTGGAGAGGAAGTAGCCCATCGGCTCTTTAAAACACCCTTTACCAAAGACGAAGAAAAAATTACACCGAGTATCTACATCAATCCTGATTTTACACTGATACTGGCGGAAAATGAACTTCCTTCAATAGCCCTTTACCATATCATGGCACATACTGACATAGGAAATGATGATGTTATTATCCATACAACGATAACCCGTGAATCAATAATCAGGGCACACAAACGGGGACTTTCCCTTGAAAACTTTCTCAACACACTTGATGCATATGCGCGAAATAAAATTCCACAGAACCTGATTTTTCTTCTTTCGGAATGGGCCAAACAGACCATTTCGGTAACCATGAAACGGGTGATCCTTATGGAGACAGATCACCCTTCATTTCTGGATGAAATCATTTACGGACAGAAAGATGACAGTCTGATCAAAAGGATTTCACCGAATCATGCAATAGTTGCTAAAGATTTTATTGAAACCGTAGTAAAGAAGGCCCGAAAGAAGGATGCGGCGATAAGCCTCTTTGAAGAGGAAGATGATATTGAATAAAGGCTGATAAGACAGCTCAATCCTGCATAACCAGAATTTTCCGGGGAAAATTCCAGTCCATAAACTCCTGCAATGCCTGAATGGTCTTATCCTGTACAAAGTAGAGTTTGCCATTAAGCCTTATCAGTCCACCCTTATAGTGAGTATACTTCATCTGATGATCGATCCAGCCAACCAGCTCGACCTTTTTCCAGTTGGTGGTGGTTTTTAATACCGGCAGCTTCCTGAGATAAAGCTCTTTTATCTGACCATCTTTCACTGCATCCGCTAATATTCTTTCCCATTCCATAGTTAATCCCGGTTTTCCTCTAAAGCTTTCTATATATGCGTCTTTACTGCTATGCCTTTAGCTGTTTCTGCAGCTCTTCATTTTCAAGAAGCAGTCTTTCCATTTCATCGGCAAGGGTACGGTTCATCTCGCGAAGTTTTCTGTTCTCTTCGTCCAGATTTATTTTTTCACTCCTTCCCAATTCTGCAGCCTTTTCCGAGGCATCAAGAATTTCATTTATTTCATTCAGCCTCATGCTTGAATAATCTATAACAGATTCCTGCGCCTGGATAGTCTCATTCGCTTCCAGCATTTCTTTGCGGCGGAGGTCACTGAGCATTTCTTCCGCATTAATACGGCTTCTCATATCAAAGAGTTCTTCATGTCTCATAATAGTAAAATCACGGATCGCCTTATTAAGACGGGACTGCTCCCTGATAAGATTTTTCTCATATTTCAGGATCTGCTCGAAAGTTTCTTTTTCTTTTTCGGATGAAAATATATTTTTCCTGTTTATATCCATCATTCCTTCATATGTTTCAATTCTTGTTTCTGCTTCTTTAGAGATAAATTTCATAATTTCCCGATAACGTTCTACAATTATCGACTTTTCCAGGAGTAGAAGAAACTCATTTGTGTTCACAGGCCGTGAAACAAATTCAAGGTGGAGCAGGTTAAAGGATAAATCCATAATACCCTTAATTTCCTTCCTGGTTGAAACAACAAATTTCAGAAAACTTTGAATTCTCTGTTCCTTTTCAAGAACAGCAATCACTTCCTGAAGAGATTTGTTTTCCTGATCAAAAATAAAAATATTAATTTCATCCTGAGAGATATTTACCTCTCCGATATTCAGGCCATCAAGACATTTTAAGATTAATCCCATATTCTCAATAGCTTTTGCGGCTTTTTTCCCAGATTCATTGTCGGTAAAGTACCAGACTGTGACTTTTTCCATATTCCAATCCGTCATAAAGAGACACGTCATAAAAACGGTAAAAGGGCCCGAGTCTCTTATCAAATTATATTATGGGCATCCCTGAAATCCAGTAGTTTTAAAAGTTGATCAACCGGGATACCTTAATACTGATTTTCAGAGCATTGTTAAAATAATACAACTACTTTTTTACTTCCATTCAGAAGGAATATACCGGTGTCTCCAGGGCGCACCCGCCACCGTCATTTTAAAAATCCGTGCAAAACCACCTGCAATCCCTGGCAGCTATCTCAATATAGCGCCCTTCAAGGTTTAAGATTTTCAATATAGCCTTTACGGTTACTTCCACTGTGAGCATGAACAAGACTACAACCTCCGGGAAAGGCTACCAGACACTTTCATTTTTCTGAAAAAATGATAGATTTTTGAATTATTGCTTGTATTATGTCGCATAACAGGTAAAAATGACCTGTTTTTTATAAATTTTGGTTTTTTACTTGTCAGAAAGTGACGACTCATTTCTTTTGGCCACTTATTGCGAATTTTAGATCAAAATGTACACTAATTATTAAATATCGGAGCATACAGGCCATGCACTTTTCAAGGCTTTCAAAATTTCTGGTTATTGCGGTAATAATTTTTACCATGACGGGATTCAGCCGAAACCTTTTCTCATGGGGACTTTTTAATTTTTTTACCGATACAACCTATTCAGGAGAAGGGCTCAAAGAGGCCCTCGAATTTGACCCTGACCGCGATATTCTTTATCTTCCTTCCCTGAAAGACAAAGAACTGTTTAATGCCGTTAAAGATCTGTCCATTACGAGAAGGCAGGAAGTAAGAAAATATCTCTATATATATCTGACCAGCGGACGACGATATCTGATTTCAAGTATTAAAAAATCATATTATTTCAAGGAAATAATTGATGAAATCATGAAGGAAGAAAAGGACCTCCCAAAAGATCTGGCACTTTTGCCCCTTCTTGAAAGCGGTTTTAATCCATATGCCGTCTCTTCAAGCAGGGCAACGGGACTCTGGCAGTTTATGAAAAACACCTCGGTTCCCCTCGGCTTAAAGACCAACCGCTGGGTAGAGGAACGCCGCGACATCGAAAAATCAACACGTGCAGCCCTGCGTCACCTTCGCAATCTGCATAAAACCTTTGACAACTGGGAACTTGCCCTCGCTGCATATAATGGCGGAGGGGGACATGTAGGGCGAGCAGTTAAAGCATCGGGGAACAAAAATTACTGGGAACTGGCAGCTTCCGGGGCCCTGCGCAGGGAAACCAGCGAATATGTACCAAGATACCTGGCCCTCCTTCTCATTTATAGAAACCAGGGGCTCTTTAATATAAAAGATGAAATAGAAGTACCAAGTACTGATCCGACAACTATAGTTGAACTGAAATACCCGGTAAACCTCAACTATGTATCGCGCTACTCCGGTGTCTCCATGGAGGTACTCAGGCGTTACAATCCTGAATTAAACCGCAGTATTACTCCCCCCTATGAGAAAAAATATGAAATCCGTATTCCTGAAGATGGGGCCGAAAAACTGAAGAGTAATGAAAAGGCTCTTTACCGCGTAAAGTTCCGTCATGTGAAGCGATATCGGGTGAGGCAGGGGGACTGTCTTTCCCGGATTGCGGTACGACACAAAAAAAAACTCGTGATATTATCCGCCTTAACGGTATAAAAAATCCAAACTCCCTGAAACCGGGACACACCATCTACATACCCTACTAAAACCCACTTTTCCCCCTGGCTGACACCTTTTTTCATTTTATAACGACCTATACAATATTGAATTGACTGCAACCTTAAAATAGAGGATACTATAGTATGTCTTTGGAGAAGTTTAACAATGAAGAAAATCTATTCCTTCATAATCATTTCTTTACTTCCTCTTGCCACGGTGCTCGTAACGGGAACACTTTTCATACTGCTGCGTTTTCTCACTAACGGCCTCTCTCCGGTCACAACCATGATCATCAGCGGGACAACGGCATGCCTGGTGATAACACTGATCCTGATTCCATTTTTTAAAAAAATCGGATCTAAAGAATTAAGGATCGCAAAAATACTATCAAGATTATCAGGAGATGAAATCGGGGACATGGAGGGACAAAGACTTCCCCTCGACCTGCTCGATTATTCCATCAACGAATTAAAAAGGCTGCAGATAAAAGAGAGCAAAGTCTCTGAACAATTGAATACCTTTGCCCACTCCGTCCTCAATAGCGCAGAAAAGGCCTTTGAGACGGCAAAAGATTTCGCCCTTGATATCATTGATACAGGAGCCAGCATCGAGGAAATAGCCAGTGGTGTCGATGAGGTGGGAGAACAGGCGGCAAGACAGTATGAAGCCCTTAATACGCTGGTCAATCTTCTCAGCGGCCTTACCGGTACCGCAGATGAGCTCGGTTCAAAAATAGATATGGCGGTAACCACTGCCAGCGCGGTTGCAGAGGGTGCAATCGGCAGCCAGGAGAGCCTCAATCAAAAAACAAAAAGCATGATGGTCGTAATAAAAGAGGCCGCCTCCATTTATGAAGTATTGAAGGTAATCAATGATGTCTCCGACCAGATCAACCTGCTTTCCCTGAATGCTGCAATCGAAGCGGCCCGGGCGGGAGAATCGGGAAGGGGTTTTGCCGTAGTGGCGGATGAAATTTCCAAGCTGGCGGAACAAACCGCCGCAAGCGTTAAGGATATTGCAGCCATGCTTGACAGTATCAACCAGGATTTGGTGGGCAACACAAGGGCAATCCAGGGGGCCGTTGCTGAAACAGGGGAGATAATGGGAAAAATCCAGGAATTTCACAAGGAGATAAGCCGCGTGGCCCGCTCCGTCAAGGACCAGTCAAAACTGAACTCTATCATATTCAATGAAGCAGCAAAGATTAATAAACTTTCAGAAGAGCTCGATACGGCCACGACTGACCAGAAACTGGCAGTTTATAATGTATTGACAAATGTTAATGCCTTTAACAATTTGTTTAAAAAGACTTTCGAAGCAGTAAAGGAACTTAGAGAAACTGCAGACACGGCGATACTCCAACTTAAGAATATCGATACCGAACCAGGAGAAGAAAAATGATTCAACTGCCCGGTGGCTGGGAAATTATACTGATAGTCGTTATCATAGCTGTTCTCATTGGTGGAGAAAAAACCGTAAAGGCCATGAAGAAGGCCGGTAAAGAAGCCTATAAAGTCAAAAAAGAAGTAGATGAAATAAAAAATATTACAAAAAAATAGTTTCAGGAGAAGGACGTGGATATCTATAAAATCAAGGGGAGGAAAAAGCTCTCGGGGGAAGTTGAAATTTCAGGAGCCAAAAATGCTGCCCTTCCCATAATTGTTGCAAGCCTCCTGGCGGAAGGGAAAACGGTTCTTAAAAATGTTCCGGACCTCCAGGATATCCGCACAATTATTAAAGTCATCGAAGTTCTCGGGGCCGACACTGATTTCAATCAAAAAACCGGCACCCTCACAATAGAAGTCAATAAAATCCAAAACAATGAAGTTCCCTATGAACTGGTAAAAACCATGCGCGCCTCCGTCTATGTAATGGGGCCACTTCTGGCGAGAACAGGTGAAGCTGATGTATCCCTCCCGGGGGGCTGCGCCATCGGTGAACGTCCCGTTGACATTCACCTTTCAGGATTCGAAGCCATGGGGGCGGAGATCTCCCTTGAACACGGCTACATCAGGGCAACCACCGACCGCCTCCGCGGATCAGAGTTTACCATGAACAAAATTTCCGTGGGAGCAACAGTAAATCTCATCATGGGTGCCGTACTGGCAAAGGGAAAAACTGTACTTGAAAACTGCGCAATGGAACCTGATGTTGTAGATATGGGAGAATTCCTGATAAAAATGGGGGCAAAAATAAACGGTCTCGGTACGGAACGGATAGAGGTTGAAGGTGTTAAAAAATTGAATCCGGTAACCTACTCCATTATGCCCGACCGGATCGAAGCGGGAACATTCCTTCTGGCAGGAGCAATCACCCGTGGTGACGTAACCATAAAAAAGGCGGTACCAAAACATATCGAAGCCTTCACGACAATCCTTGAAGAAATGGGTTTCATTCTGGAGAGCGGCAAAGACTGGGTACGCATCCAGCCGTCGAGAAAGCTGACGGGCACCATCATCAAGACTCTTCCCCACCCGGGCTTTCCCACTGATCTGCAGGCGCCGATAATGGCACTTGCCACCACAATTCCCGGCATCAGCACCATAACGGAAACCATATTTGAAAACCGTTTTACCCATATACCGGAACTGCGCCGCATGGGCGCCGACATTACAATCGAGGGACAGGTGGCCATTATCCGCGGCATCCGCGCCCTCTCCTCTGCACCTGTAATGATGTCTGATCTGCGCGCCGGAGCCGCACTGGTTCTGGCAGCCCTTGGAGCACAGGGAACCTCGGAGATCCGCCGCATTTATCATGCCGACAGAGGCTATGAAAAAATGGAAGAAAAGCTGACAAAACTTGGCGCCTCTATTGAACGTGTCTCCGGCGGAAAAGGGTAACCATTTTTTCGAAAGCGACATTGGCCAATGTCGCTTTCGAAAAAAAAGCCACCTCCGGAAACTCGAACATATACTGCACCCTGCCCACCCATCCCGCACAATAAATACTACTTTGATCTTGCATAGACCGTGAAAAGTCGCTATATTCTTAATAGAAACAGGTCAAATAAAGGCATGATTAATGAAAAAATATTCTCTCTTATTTGCATTTCTCATCTTTTTATTAGCGGCCACAGATGCATCCGCAGCTAAAGATTCGAGAATCGTCCGCATTGGCTTTTTTCAGAATCCACCAATTGTTTTTCAAAATGAAGCAGGAGAACCTCTGGGGTTATACATTGACCTTTTAAAAGAAATTGCCGCCCAAGAAAACTGGAAACTAATTTTTGTTTTTGATTCTTGGAGCAACAATATTGCTAAAATCAATTCAGGCACAATTGATCTCCTGACATCCATTGCATATACATTGGATCGCGGGAAATTTCTCGATTTTTCAAAAGAACCGATATGGACATTCTGGGGGGTCATATATGCCAGAAAAAATTTAAACATCCTGTCCATCATTGATTTGGAAGGACGAAAAATATCTACTTTGAATCATGGAATTTTCGGAAACCGTTTCAGAAAGTTATGCAATGAATTCAATGTAAAATGCACTTTCATAAAAACGTCTTCACAGGACCAATCCCTCCAACTGCTGACCTCCGGGGAAGTTGATGCTGCAATATTCAATAACACCTACAGATTTGGCAAACTGGAGTTAGGTGGAATTCAAAAAACTCCCATAATATTCAGCCCGATGAAAGCCTATGTTGCATCACCTCGAGGCAAGAACAATGACCTGCTTGTAACAATAGATTCATATATTAAAAAATGGAAAGATGACAGGGAATCTCTTTATTTCAAATCAATATACAAATGGACCGGACATGCACAAATTGTTGAAAAAGTCATTCCAATGTGGGTAAAACTCTATTTTCCTGTAAGCATTTTTATTTTTCTTTTCATCCTTTTTTGGGCTGCGACACTTAAACATCAAATAAAAAAAAGACGGGCAGTAGAGAAGAAACTCAGGGAAGATGAAAAAAAATTCCGTTATCTTTCCGAGGCTGCATTTGAAGGAATTCTAATAACGGAAAAAAATAATATTGTTGAAGCCAATAGTGCAACAAGCCAGATGTTTGGCTACAGTGAGACAGAACTTCTTTCTAAAAAGGCAACTGATCTTGTAACTTTAGAAGAGAAGGAGAATATTAAAAATAAAATTTCATCAGAGTATGAAAACCCATTTGAATCAAGAGGATTGAGAAAAGACGGTTCAACCTTCGCGATAGAAGTAAGAGGTAAATTGTTCCCATACAATCAACGCCAGGGAAGGATCACAGCAATACGTGATATTTCAGAACATAAAAAATACCGGGAAGAACTGAAAAAAAATATAAATGATCTCCAAGAAACACTGGCAGAAATTAAAACATTACGGGGCATTTTACCGATCTGTGCTACCTGCAAAAAAATACGAGATGACAAGGGGTACTGGAACAAAGTAGAAACATATATCGAAAATCATTCCGACGCGCAATTTTCTCATGGATTATGTGAAGAATGTTCAGAAAAGCTATACAGGGATGAAAAGTGGTATAAAGAGTTAAAAAAATCAGAGGAGGATTCTTAACAGAAAGTTTGCAGCATATAAGTTATTCAAAAAAATAACCATACCTCGATTTTTTTACCTTTTTATGTCTCCTTTCTTCCGACAACTCGCCGATACTTAAGGTATCCATAAGGAGGATACCCATGCTCAGAGGTATATACAACAGCGCCAGCGGCATGATTGCCCAGCAGGCACGTCTCGACACCGTGGCAAATAACCTTGCCAACGTAGACAAAACCGCATACAAAAAGGACCTGACAGTATTTAAGGCCTTTCCCGATATGATAATCCGGCGAATGAACGAAAGCGGCCAGGGTATTGTCCCCGCCGGCTCCTACGACTCCATGCCATACGTGGGCAAACTCGGCACCGGTGTCGAAGTAAACGAAGTCTATACCCAGTTTAAACAGGGATCACTCCAGCGTACCACCAGCAAATTTGACCTTGCCCTCGAGGGGAAGGGATTTTTCGCTGTCAATACAGAGCGGGGAGAACGCTATACCCGCAACGGTTCCTTCACCATCAGTAAAGATGGAATACTTGTGACGCATAACGGTAATCCTGTACTTGGTGAAAATGGGCCGATACTTGTACAAAAGAATAATTTTATTATAAATGAACGTGGGGAAGTTATTATCAACCAGGAAATCCCCCGTGAAGCCCGGGAACTTGTCGGCCAGGACAACAATAACTGGACGGAGCCAGTCGTCATTGACCGCCTGAAGCTGGTGGACTTCGAAAATATCCGGGAAATAAAGAAGGAAGGAGATTCCCTCTTTCGTGAGACTGAACACTCCGGCCCCCCCATTCCCCCGGAGAAGCTAAAAATACGCCAGGGATTTCTGGAGAAATCAAACGTAAACATTGTCCGTGAGATGGTGGACATGATTGAAGTCCAACGCAGTTACGAAGCAAACCAGAAGTCAATCACAACCCACGATTCGACACTGGGTAAATTGATAAATGATGTAGCCCGATAATACTTATCCCGAAAAAATAAGGGACGTCATATAAGGGAGATAATTCCTCCCCCTTGATGGGGGAGAACAGGAGGGGGCGGTAAAACTGTTGATTTTCCCAAAATTTACAAATCACCCTCCCCCGGCCCATCCCATCAAGGGAGGGGGGATACAATCAACAACTCGTATCATCACTTTAATTATTACATTATATATCTCCTTTCTCTCCCTGCCGGCAACTGCCGCTGAAAATTTAATTATTACCGAATATCCAGGAGCTGGAGAAATAATACTGACGGCAGCCTTCACCCTCGGAGCAAGGGCCATTGACTTCTGGGGTCACAGCAGTAATGTCACACCCCGGGAACCCGCGGGTACCCTCGATTACCGGATAAATAACTATTACGGTGACACAGACCATGCTATTGAAGTAAGTGCAGATATCTTCTACTGGAGTAATATTGCAGTTCCGGTGACATACTACGGCATGCATTTCTTTTTAGGCCCGGATACAATGCGGCCCCTGCATGCCCGCATGCTCCTTACATGGTGGCAGGGATATACAGCGGTATATTTTTCCACCCAGGTGGTAAAAGTGACGGTAAGGCGCCCCCGTCCAAACGGAGAGGATACCGGATCATTCTTTTCCGGTCATGCATCAATATCATTCTATTCTGCCGCTTTTTTCTCCGCCTATATAGGGGAAGAAATTTCATCGCGCATAAGCAGCCCCGCGGCAGCAATCTTTCTTTCCTACGTTCTCACCCCGGCACTTCTCTACAGCATTGCGGGTTTCACCGCATGGTCTAGAATACGAAACCATAATCACTACTTCTCCGACGTAGTAACTGGAGGTATTACGGGGACACTAATCGGCACCATTACCTACTATTTTTTCTTCCCCCGTAAAACAAAAAAGGGAAGAAAATATTCTTTCTTCCCCATCGTATCACCGCAAAGAAACGGCTTTGCATTTCAGATGACCTTCTAGACCTTATGCTACAGGTTTATCGGTATTCCCTGCTTTTTTTCATTGTCCCAGTAGGGTGAAATCTCCAGAAGACGGTTAACCACTCCCGGCATGATTTCAAGGACATAATCCACTTCCTCTTCAGTTGTATAACGGCTCAGGCTGAACCGGATTGATCCATGCGCCGAAGTGAATGGAACCCCCATGGCGCGGAGTACATGAGACGGTTCAAGGGAACCGGATGAGCAGGCTGATCCTGATGAGGCAGCGACATTTTTTTCATTCATGTAAAGAAGTATCGCCTCCCCTTCAATATACTCAAAACCGATATTGGATGTATTTGGTACACGCCTGCCGGGATTTCCGTTCAGGCTGGCATTATTAAAATTTGCAAGAAGCCCCTGCTCCAGCTTGTCCCGAAGGCGCCGCATTTCTCCATCGTTGCCGAGATGTTCCACCGCCAGTTCAGCTGCCTTCCCGATACCAACAATTCCGGGAACATTCAGCGTACCGGGGCGGCGTCCGCGTTCCTGGTGACCGCCGTACATGATGGGGCGCATACGGGTTCCGCGGCGCACATAAAGTGCGCCGATCCCCTTGGGGGCATGAAACTTGTGTCCTGAAATTGTCAAAAGATCACAGTTGATCATATTTACGTTGATGGGTATTTTTCCCGCCACCTGTACCGCATCAATATGAAAGGGTACACCGCGTTCTTTAAGAAATGCACCTATTTCTTCAACTGGTGAAATAACTCCAGTTTCATTATTTGCATACATGATCGAAACGATAGCGGTATCGTCATCAACAGAATCTTTTAAAAATTCAACGTCAATATTTCCCTCGCCGTCAACAGGCACATAGGTTATACGGTAACCCTCCCGCTCCAGTTTTTTGCAGAGGGAAAGGATCGCCGGATGCTCAACCCTGGAGGTAATAATATGCCGCTTATCACGGTAGTATGAAATGGTCCCCATGATAGCAAAATTATCAGACTCGGTTCCTGTGCTGGTAAAGACGATTTCATAGTCATGGTCTGCTCCGACAAAATCGGCCACCCTCTGCCGTGCCGCTTCGATATGTCTCTCCACGTCACCACCGAAACTGTGCATACTGGATGGATTGCCATACTGTTCTGTCAGAAAGGGAAGAATGGCATCAACAACTTCCGGGGCGACCTTAGTTGTGGCATTATTATCAAGATATACTACTTTACTCATCAGTCTCTCTCCTTACTGCTGTTTTGACTGTTTGACTATTTTCATCAAAGGTTCACTCTATCGAATAAATTTCTCATTAACAGGCGGATCAGCAATACCGGTTCTCATTGATTTCAATACAAACCGGGATTACTTCGTCTCAACTACTTCGATGTCTTCCTCGACAAACTCCTTCAGTTTTGCTTCAACAAGGTTCTTGAGGGTTACATTTGAAACCACACAGTTGGAACAGCTTCCCCTGAGGGCAACAAGGACTTTTTTGCCGTCAATATCCATCAGTTCGATATCGCCGCCATCCTTCTGCAGTTCGGGACGGATAACATCAGCAATGGTTTCTTCCACCAGCTGCATGCGGCGGATATTAGTGAGGGGTTTCTTTTCCTTAACTTCCTCTTCCTCGTTTTCCATTGAGTCGAGTTCTTCATGAAGGATGTCTTCTATTTTATGAATACAGGCACCGCAGGCGCCTCCCGCCTTGGTATAGTGTGTTACATCCTCAACATTTTTAAGATTGTTCTCACGGACGACCTTTCTGATCAGGGGGTCCGTTACACCGAAACACTGGCAGACAACTTCCCCCTCAACATCTTCTTCATCTGTAATTTCTTCGCCACGGTAAGCTTTGATGGCCTTTTCCAGTGCCTCGTTCCCCATGACGGAGCAATGCATCTTCTCTTCAGGGAGACCACCGAGGAATTCTGCAATATCCTGGTTGGTGATCTTTTCCGCCTCTTCTATGGTTTTACCCTTCACCATTTCGGTCAGGGCAGACGATGAAGCAATGGCACTTCCGCAGCCAAAGGTCTCGAACTTGGCATCGGTAATAATACCTTTTTCATCGATTTTCAAATATAATTTAAGCGCATCACCGCAGACGATACTTCCCACTTCAGCGACGGCATCGGCATCTTCTATTTTTCCAACATTTTTGGGATGCGTGTAAAGGTCCTTTACTTTATTAGTGTAATCCCACATTTACTTCCTCCTTGATACAAGCCAAAGGTCCGCCGCTCTTAAGGCTGCGGACTGAATTCGATTGTCATTTATTACTGCCACCTGAACAGCACTATACATAACACTGTTCTGTATAATAGGGGCATTTTAACAAACCTGATGTTACAAAACATACTATTTTTCTTCAAATACTCTTTATTCCCCTGTAATCACCAACTACATGATATGCGAGAATCCCAAAAGCAACTGAAACGTTGAGAGACTGTTTCAATCCAAACATGGGAATCTCAACTGCATCATCACAACAGGCGAGAACCTCCTGGGTGACCCCTTCCACTTCATTACCGAGAACAAGGCAGAGGGGATACCGGTACTCAAACTCGGTATATATTTCGCTGCTGCTGGTATGTTCCAGGGCAACACAGTGATAACCCTGTGCCTTCAAGTTACGGAGCAGTGCCGCAGTATCCCCGTGGCGGCTCCAGGGTACAGATTCGACACTCCCCAGGGCAGTCTTATCGATCTCCTTACGGGGAGGATAACCGGTGTAACCGCAGAGGTGGAGCTCTTCGATGAAGGCCCCGTCTGAAGTCCTGAATATAGAGCCAACATTGTAGAGACTGCGTATATTCTCACAGACAATGCGTACCGGATGTCGTCTCATTCCCTTCAGGTCTTCAAGGGTGGGACGCGCCGATTTCAGGGTTTCATGGATTAATTTTTCAATATTCATTTCCAACATAACAGACCGTTTGCTCTAACTCGAAGTACCTTCTTTAAGACTTCCCCGGGAAAGCATTTTAATAATAAATGTAATTCTTTACAACTGGTCCTCCTGGTGTCAATTCATTAATCTATATTAACTAATGAAGGTTTATACAAACCAGACGCTTTCAAGTTTTCCCTATCCAATTTTTCAGCATGGCGGGGCAAAAGTTATTTCCCCTCCGGTTTTAAATGAATATTCAACAGTATAAACAACTACCCTGTTATCTAGGATATATAAAACCTTCAGATATTTTTAAATATTGAAAATGATGGCACATCCAGGTGGAAATGCCTATAATCAGTACCTGTAGTTGTGAGATAATTGCCATCAGAGGAATCCCCCCTCCTGATGAGACATAACGTAAAAAATATGTCGCCTTTTCACATATATTTCGATTCAGGAAATTTTTTTTTCACACGATAATAGAAATGTTAAAGGAAACTACTCCGAAGACAGGTATAAAGAATGATTCATGCATTTATGACAACGCAAAAAAACGGCCCTGCAGATTCATTGCTTCCGATCCGGCAAAAGGAACCGGCAAAAAGTCCCGGAACCGGATTTGATCAGATTCTGCAGCGCGAACTGAAAAGGCCCGCTGAAGATGCGGGACCAGAGGCGACCAGAATCGACCGTCCTGAAGAACGGGAAAGATCTTTCACAAAAGAAAGAATAACCGAAAATCCTGAAAAAGCAGATAAGACAAAAACCGAAGAGATGAAATCGGATGAAAAAAAAGCATCCGATAAAACTGTCGCTGAAGAGAAAATCACAAACGATAAAGAAGTCACTCAAAAGAATCATACAAAAGGAAGTTTATCCGATGAAGTTCAAGAACTGAAGGTTGCCCCTGAACCAGCCCCCATGGATGTACCGGTAAAAAAACCAGATATAAGGGAAGAAGATCTGCAGCAGATTGAAGAGATAGTATCGGATTTGCTTCAGAAGGAAGAAATACTTCCCCGTGACCTGAAAGCACTTATTGATAAAGCGGAAAAGCTTGTTGAAAAAATTGATGATAATGATCTCTCACAGAAGGGAAAAAGGCTTATCAGCCAGTTAAGGCAGCTGATGGAAAAAACTTCCACCAATGAAGAAAAAAAACTGCCGCAGATAAAGGAGACCCTGAAAGAATTCGCAGGACTCATTAAAGAACATGCAAAACCCGCGGCAAAAAACAGAATTCATGTTGAAAACCGTCCTGGAACAACCCCTGAAGCTGCACCTGTCACTGAAAAAAGTGAAACCGCCACCTCCGCCTTTCAGATGAAAGATTTTTCCTCAGAACAGGGGAGTGACAACAGCAGAGAAAATCAGGCTAATTCATTTTTAAATAATTCTATAAAAGCAAATTCCCTGAAGGGGGGCACCGCTGAATCTGCAACAGCACCAAAGCGAAACTTTCAGCAGCAATTTAATGAGATAGTTCAGAACGCCCGGATTGTGGTTCGGGACAGCCGAAACGGGGTCTTCAACCTGCGTCTCTATCCCCGGCAGCTCGGATCAGTAACTGTTAACCTGGGCCTGGAACAGGGAATCCTGAACGGACGATTTCTTGTGGAAAACAATGAAGCCAGGGACCTTCTCATGGAGAACCTGAATTCAGTGAAGGAGCACCTTGAAGAGGCGGGCATCGATATCGGTGAGTTCCAGGTAAATGTCCGGGACCAGCATCAGTCAAAGCCCGGGGAAGATGATTTTCCAGCATACGCCTTTAATTCAGGGAACATGATGAAGGAAGAACAGGCATCATACGATATATCAGCGGCAACGGTTCACGACGGTGCCATTAACGTAATAATTTAGAGGTAATCCGATGAAAGATTTTACAATGAACAGCACGCAACTGGCACAGACAAACCGACAGGTCGACATGGCAAACAAGCAGATGGGCACCAAAAAGGCAGGTGGCGAAGCAAACCTCGGAAAGGATTCTTTTTTGAAACTTCTCGTGACCCAGCTTCAACACCAGGATCCCACCAAACCGATGGAAGACCGGGAATTCATCTCCCAGATGGCACAGTTCACATCACTGGAGCAGATGACGAACATGAACCGTCACATGGAAAAGCTACTGAAAAGCAACGAATCATCCAAGGCGCATGAACTCCTTGGAAAACATATTGATGCCTATGATCCTTCAAGGAAAAAACGTGTCAGCGGTACCGTCGATTCAGTTATCTTTGCCGCAGACAAGGTCAAACTGAAAGTGGGAGAGCAGGAAATCAGCATGGAACATATTCATGCAATACATAATAATTCTTCCCTCAAGGGAAAATAATAAAACCTAAAGTGTTTGTGTATATGAACGATATATATAGAGAGAATTTATTTTCAGGAGTTATGCCACTATGATGCGATCACTCTTTTCAGGTGTTTCAGGACTTAAGAACCACCAGACCCGTATGGATGTTGTTGGTAACAATATCTCAAACGTTAATACCTATGGATTTAAAGCAAGCCGTGTCACCTTCCAGGACATGCTTTCACAGACTGTAGCAGGTGCTGCGAAACCGGAAGAAAACAAAGGTGGCGTCAATCCGAAGCAGGTCGGACTCGGAATGACCGTTGCCTCCATTGACAAACTCTTTACACAGGGAAGCCTGCAGACAACCGGAAACCAGACTGACCTTGCCATTTCAGGTGACGGCTTCTTCGTAGTCGCAGACGGGGCAAAAAAATATTACACACGCTCCGGGACCTTCGGCATCGATAAGAACGGTACCATGGTGAATCCCGCAAACGGTCTCAAGGTTCAGGGATGGATGGCAACCAGAAATGACGCGGGCCAGATGGTGGTTAACGCCAGTGGATCAAGTGAAGATATTGTCATTCCCGTATACAGCAAAATAGAAGCACGTGAAACCAACAATGTCCGGTATAAATGCAATCTCGATTCCCGAAAAAATATTGTTCCCCCTAATGCAACAGGCAGAATGCGTGCATCGGCGGGTGTAACCACTAATATTGATGTATATGACAAAAAGGGTGATACCCACAGAATGACCATGGTCTTCTGGAAAACGGGAGACAATCAGTGGACAGCATCCGCAGCAGTCAGCGGGACCTCCACTCCCATCACCCTTGATGTTCCCGCAGGCGGCGGCCAGAACAACCAGACCAATCCCAGCGGTAGAATCAACCTTCGGTTTTCTCCCGATGGAAGACTTATCTCCACAGCTGATGAATCGACTCCTGACGAACAGAACCAGGGAACACTCTCTGTAAATGCAAACTACCGTGTTGCAGGAGATCCAACAGTTCGCACCATTAAACTCGACCTGGGAAAAGCCGGCCTGATGAACGGCATCACCCAGTTCTCCTCCATGTCGACCACCAAGGCGGTAGAGCAGGACGGCTACAGCATGGGATACATGGAGTCATTTAACATTGATAATTCCGGAACCGTAACCGGCATCTATTCCAACGGAACAAAGCAGACTGTGGGCCAGGTTGCAATGGCGGTATTCACAAATCCCCAGGGCCTGACAGCCAACGGTGAAAACCTCTTCGAGGTATCGAACAACTCCGGCCTCGCCAATGTGGGCCCGGCCTCCCAGGCGGGACGCGGAAAAATCGTAGCGGGATCACTGGAAATGTCGAACGTCGATCTATCCGAGCAGTTTACCGATATGATCGTTACCCAGCGCGGATTCCAGGCAAACTCCCGGACCATCACTACTTCAGACCAGATGCTCCAGGAACTTCTGAACCTTAAGCGGTAGAACTTCAGCCGCGATAATATATAATGATATATAATTTCAAAAAAGAGGCGGACATTCCGCCTCTTTTTTTTATAATAAAAGTTACTTGGTTTAAATCGATACAAATATGACTTCAGGAGAAAGTAACTCTAGCTACCCTATATTTTTAAAGGTGTAAGAAATTACCTGATTTGGACAATCATCCGCACAGCTGCCGCACAGGATACACTCAGTATGTTTTATCCCGTTTTCATAAACAAGTTCATGCACCTTCAAACTCATGGGACAGCTTATTGAGCAGGTTCCGCAGTCGATGCATTTCTCAGGAGCTGTGTGTAGACGCAAACCCGGCAAATTAAGTCTATCCCGCAGCTTCGTCCCCAAAATCATAAAAGGGGCCATCCAGCATATATAATGGCATGAAGCGCGCTTGCCGAATATAATGGAAATAATAACAAAAACCAGGGCGACAATTAAAAAGCTGATGAGACTGGGAAGATCAGCCACAGAAATTCCACTGGTTGTCATGAACAGGGGATCAATTTTTTTAATCCCCCCAGCCTTTATTAACAGGATAACTATGGCTGCTATCCATGGAATCCATATGATGAAGTATTTTATCAGATCCCCCCTGCCGGGAGGAATCTTTCTTTTCCTGATTTTAATACAGGCTTCCTGTATGCCTCCCGCCGGACATACCCAGCCGCAGAAGGCTCTTCCAAAATAGAGGGCGGTTAAAAATTGGAGTATAAAAACGAACAGGCTGGCGGTAATAATCCCCTCAAGGGCCCCCATTACTATAATTACCGGAGAGAAGTAATAAATAGTAATTGGAAAAAGAACTACACTCGTATATAAAATACTTTTCCTTATTGCCTGTCTTTTCTGAGATGTTTTTTTTGATGCACTCAATTCATTCACCTTGTAAGAATATCTTTAAAATGTCACTTATCATTATATTTGGAGCTTTAAATAAACAACAATCCCCCGGCTCTTTACAAGCACTAAAATACTTTAAGAAATAATTTTTTGTCGAATAAATCCAATCCAGGCAATTGAACATTAATTTTTTCTTGCATTATTTTTCCCGCTCTAATCAAAATCTACTATCACTATATCGAATTCCTGTCATCTGCGGAATGATACCTTAAAGTTCTTTAATTAAAAATTAAGGAGAAAACGACATGATTGAAGAAGGGAAAAAAGCGCCCCAATTCACTCTCCCCGATGATCAGGGAGAGAAGATTAGCCTTAAAAACTTCCTCGGCAAAAAGGTTGTCCTCTACTTTTATCCCCGTGACAATACACCGGGTTGTACTGCCGAGGCCTGTGCCTTCCGGGATGTATACGATGATATTATGGCAAAGGGTGCCGTCGTCATGGGGGTCAGTCCAAACTCGGAGGCCTCGCACCAGAAATTCCGGTTAAAATTCGACCTTCCCTTCTACCTGCTGGTGGATGAAGATCATACCGTAGCAGAAAAATACGGCGCATGGGGGGAGAAAAAAATGTACGGCAAAACCTCCTTCGGGATAATCCGCTCCACATTTATTATTGACGACAAAGGAAAAATATTAAAAGTCTTTCCCAGGGTAAAACCCGCAGACCATGCCGCGGAAGTCCTGGAGCTTTTGTGAAGAATAAAATGGACATAAACAGAATCATTCTCATTACTGCACTGCTGGCTCTTGCTTTTTCTACCGGGTCACTTCCTGCAGAGAGTAAGGAGTGCTGGATCAGGAAGGAAGTCACCACAACTGCGAAAAAATTTCTCGGTACTTTATACCGCTACGTCGGTACGGGAAAGCGCGGCTTCGACTGTTCCGGATTTGTGCGCCATGTATTTCTGCAGCACGGCTTTAATCTTCCCCGCATATCCCGTGACCAGTATATTCGAAGCAGGAAGATACCTCTCAATAAAATCCGTCCCGGAGATCTTTTGTTCTTCAACATAACCGGCAGAAGAATTTCCCACGTTGCCATATCCCTTGGGGAAGGCAGTTTCATTCATTCCCCCCGGACCGGAAAAAGGGTGCGCATTGCAAACATTAAAACTTCCTACTGGAAAAAACGCTTTGCCGGTGCAGGAACATTTATCAACTGCAGCCCCTGAGCGAAGGGCTGTCTCTTCCCCTGGGGGAAGAAAAAATTTTTCTTGCATTAAAAACAAAAAGGCATAAAGTACGCCGTTATTATCCAACGGCTTTAAAATGAGAAAACAACGCAACATTCAACAGGTTTTTCACATACACCCACTCCAGAAGGTGCTGACAAGTTTTCTCGGTATCATCTTTCTGGGCACATTTCTCCTTATGCTTCCGGGGATGAGCACCTCTACTACTGGATTTACAGATGCCCTCTTCACTTCAACCTCTGCGGTCTGTGTTACGGGACTGATTACCCTTGACACGGCCGCACACTTTACCATGGCGGGCAAGACCGTTATTCTTCTGCTGATCCAGCTGGGAGGTCTCGGCATCATGACCTTTTCCATGGGGCTTCTTTCCATGCTGGGGATGCACCTTTCCCTTAAATGGCGCTTCACCTTCAGCGATCTCTACGGTAATTATGAATCGATACCGGCACGCACCATTATACGCCATATTCTGATGTTCACACTCATAATTGAAGGCATTACATCAATTATTCTCTTTTTCGCCTTTCTCAGATACTTCCCCCCCCTCGAGGCTCTGGGGCATGCAATTTTTCACGCGATATCCGCTTTTTGCAATGCGGGATTTTCTACTTTTTCAGACAGTCTTATCCGTTTTAATGGTGATCCTCTTATTATTCTGACAATATCCTTTACGGTTATTCTCGGGGGTCTTGGATTTCTTGTCCTCTACGAAACCGTAAGAGGACCACGTCAAAAGGGGAAAAAAAATCCCCACAGGTACACCCTTCATACACGCCTTGTATTTACCACGACGTTAATCCTAATAACGGCGGGAACCCTTCTCTTCTTTTTTCTGGAAAAATCCCATGCGATGGTCCCACTCTCCGGGAGTGATAAATTTCTTACCGCCTTCTTTCAATCGGTAACCTGTCGCACTGCCGGTTTTAACAGCATAAACATCGGCAGCCTTAGAGAAAGTACCCTCCTGACTATGATGGGGCTTATGTTCATCGGCGGTTCTCCGGGTTCGATTGCAGGGGGCATAAAGACAACCACTATCGCAATCATCTTCTTAATGATCAGGGCCAAATTCCTGGGAGAGGATGTCATAACCATTAGAGGCAGGTCCCTCAGCCAGGAAACCGTTAACAGAAGTATGACTCTTATTATTCTCTCCTTTCTATTCATCTCCACAGTGACCTTTATAATGCTAACAATAAAAGATTTTGATCTGGGACATTCTTTTATATCAGTTCTTTTTGAAGCAGTCAGCGCCTTCGGGACAGTTGGCCTCAGTACCGGCATTACAAATGAACTTCCCATTCTGGAAAAATATCTCATTGTTTTGGTGATGTTTATCGGCCGTCTTGGCCCACTGACCCTGATCACTGCCCTGACACTGAAACGTCGGAATCATATGATTGAATATCCCGAAGAACATATTATGATAGGATAAACTATGAAAAAATTTGTTATCATCGGATTGGGAAATTTCGGATTTAATGTTGCCCGAACACTCGTAGAAAATGATTGTGAAGTTCTTGGCATTGATTCTTCCAAGGAAACTGTCGAAGCGGCTAAAGATTACCTGACGCGGGCAGTTATTGCCAATGGAGCCAATCGTGAAACACTGAAAGCCCTCGAATTAAAGGACTTCGATGGAGCGATCGTCAGTATCGGGCAGGATATGGCCTCGAGTATTCTCATCTCCCTCTACCTGAAGGAACTGGGAATCAGTCGAATAATTACGCGATCAATTTCAGATGATCACAGTAAAATTCTGGAACAAATAGGGGCTACAGAAACAATTTTTCCTGAAACAGCAATGGCGGTACGGCTGGGGAAACGTCTCGCCAGTAAAAACGCCGTTGACTACCTCCCCCTTGGAGATCAGCACAGCATTACTGAAGTGATGCCCCCGAAATCCTTTTATGACAAGAGCCTGAGGGAACTTCAAATCACAAATAAATTTCATTGCCAGGTTGTTGCACTTAAAATTATAGACAATCAACCCGCATCTGAAGCTCTCAACGATGGAAACATCAAAATTCCCCCGGAGGCGGACGATATAATTACAAAAAATACGGTTATGGTCCTCATCGGAAAAGATAGTGATATTTCAAAACTTCAGCGTAACAAATAATTTTAATTAATATTAATTCTACTTGTAAATCAGGGCAACAGTTTTCCTATGGCTATCAATGGAAGAAAAAAGGTCCACATCAGCAATCCCTGAAAAACTGCAACAATTTGTCATGTACGGAGATATTTCACGTTTCCTCTTTCACCTGTTAGTTTCCATTGTACTTGGTATCGCTGCGGGAGCCAGTGCGGTTATCTTTCACCTGGCACTTGAGGCAATGAAAGACTTTTTTGCCCCCGGGAAAACTTCCGGTGGAGAAATACCATACCTGATTGTATTGATTCCCCCTGCCGGGGCCCTCATTACCGCCTTTATTACCAGATCATTTCGAAAATTTTCCGGTGAAGCTGGAGTACTCAGTGTCATTAAGGCCCTGCTTTTGAAAGACGGCAACCTCTCGGCGCGGGCGACCCTTTTTCAGGCCATCGCTCCGGTTCTCTCTATTGGTACAGGAGCCCCACTGGGCCCCGAGGGACCCGCAGCCCGTCTCGGCAGCGGAATCGGATCAATGATGTCCCGTCTTTTTAACCTGCAAATCCATAATATGAAAATGTATACCGCCGCGGGAGCAGGTGCCGCCATCTCCGCGGTATTTAATGCACCCATTACGGGTGTATTTTTCGGCATTGAAGTTATCCTTCTCAATGACATGAAAAACCAGGCTCTGAGCGCCCTCATTGTCTCCTCTGTCGTAGCGGACATCGTTTCCCGGGCAGTGCTGGGAAACAGCCATATAATTCAGCTGCCAGCCTATGACCTTGGAGGGCTCAGCACCTACCCGCTCTACATCTTAATGGGAATTGTCTGCGGCCTCTTTGCCCTTCTCTATTTTAAGACAAATAATCTTGCGGGGACACTCCTCGATAAAAAGCTGAAAATCAAAAACGAATACCTGAGACTGGTGCCTTTGAGTCTGCTCTTTGGAATTGTACTCATCAACTATTATCACCTCTTCGGTATCGGATACGGAACCATTCATGAAGTCCTCAATAACGCCTTGGACCTTAAGACTGTACTGATACTTCTTTTCCTTAAAATAGTTTTTGTCGCCCTTTTCCTCAAAGCGGGAGCCTACGGCGGCACCTTCGCCCCCTCACTATTAATTGGAGTACTTCTTGGATTTTCTTTTGCCCGCATCGGGACCATGCTGACGGGGATTTATATGGATCCCGTTTCATTTGCCATTGTAGCGATGGGGGGGGTACTGGCGGGGATAAATTCCATACCCCTCACCAGCATGATGCTGGTCTTTGAAATCTCCAGCGATTACCGGTTTATTCTTCCCCTTATGCTGGTGAGCATTATTGCGCACGTTATTTCATTTTCTTATAACCGCGGAACCGTATACCAGAAGGGTCTGAAAAATGCCGGGATCGACATGTCCAAAAGAAGCGAAGTCGATCTGCTTGGAAAAATATCCGTAAAAGAACTGATGTCGGATAAAATAGACAGGGCCTGTTTCCGAACCACCTTCAAAGAGCTTTCAGAAATTATTCTCAAGAGCCGTCTCGGAGACGTTGTCATAACCGGTGACAGGGACAACCTCATGGGTATCGTTTCCCTGATGGATATCCGCCAGGCATTTATGAACAACGAACTGGTAGATCTTCTCATTGCAGGGGACATCATGCGTCCCACTCCCCAGGTCTTTGAACACGAGACGGTGTCTTCCGCCATGCAAAAGATCAAGGAATATGACCTGGAAAATATTCCAGTGGTAGACAGGGACGATCCGGAAAAAATTGTTGGCATTTTAACCCACTTTGATATTATACAGGCCTATAACAGAAACCTTGAAGAATGGGAAACTAACCAGATACTGCTCGATTTCGGCGAACACGAAACCGTTAATCGACACCAGGAGGCGGGTAATTATGGCAGCAAAGAAAAAAACTTCCGCAAAAAAGGCTTCAAAAAAAGCACCTGAAAAGTCTCCGAAAACAACAGTTAAAAAAAAGAGCGCAAAAAAAACTTCCCCCAAAAAAAAGACTGCAACTAAAATAGCAGGCCAAAAAAAACTATCTCCGCAAACCAGCAGACTTGTTTCCCTGACTGAGGTCCTTACAAAAGAGGAAGTTGATTTCCTCATCAGCCAGGCGGAAACCATGGTGCGCAATCACAAAATTCTCGAAAAACGCAAAAAGGTAACAGCGGCGATGAACCCGGTACGGGACAGGGAATCGATCGAAATTATTGAAGGTGAAGATGGAAGTCACTTCATCATCGTTCTCGGAGTAGAACGGAATTTCTTTGCCAGGGATGAGATGAAAAAGATCGTAAAACTCTGCCATGCCGCGGATAATCAGAAGGATGGGATGCGGCGTCTCTATACATGGCTTGACCGCTTCAGGAGTGATATCCTGCGCAATAATGATATCGGCGGCCCTGGAGACCCGGGACTGGGAACGATTTACAGAAAAATTGTTGAGACCTATACAGTAGGGGATTGAAATCAGACATTTCAAAAGGAAGTTTACATGCAGTAGTGCCATGAGGAAGACTCACGCCCGGCCCCACAAAAAAAGGGATACCCCGTTCAGGACATCCCCTTCTCTCAACAGTTTTTGTTTTTATCGGACTCTACTTATACTTCCTCACCCTTTTCCTCTTTGTCGGCACCAGTGGTACTGAAGTTAAAAGGAGAATAGGCGGGGCAGTAATGAGTCCATGCCTGAACCCACATGATAATTCCCAGAGCCAGCAGGATAATTGTACCTACAGCACCCGGTTCAAGAATATAAATGTTAATAATAAAAGCCAGGCCAAACATAAACCTGAGATAACTGTCAGCAGACCCCATATTTTCTTTCATAGCAATCCCCTGATAAAAATATAATAACAGAACCGTATGTAACCGGATACGCCCAGTTTGCAAAAACGTATCATCTCGACAGTCCCGAAATCAAATATTAACATATTTAAATGCCAATATTCAAAGGTATTATGAAATGCTCCATTTAATCTGCAAGGAAAATTTTCTTATTGACTATTTTTTTTGGATATTTGAACTAAACCTCAAAGACGCATTTTTACTACCTGCAATAGAAAAGAACAAGAGGATCAGCATGTCACGAATATTATCAGGAATTCAACCTTCAGGAACCTTCCACATCGGCAACTTTTTCGCCATGATGAGTCAGATGATCAAATTTCAGGATGACAATGAACTTTTCTGCTTTCTGGCCAATTATCACGCCATGACAAGCTCTGAGGATAGCGAAACCCTGAAAAACCATACCATGGAGGCTGCCATTGACTTCCTTGCCCTGGGCCTTGACCCTGAGAAGAGCCATTTCTGGGTACAGTCAGATGTACCCCAGGTAACGGAGTTGACCTGGATTCTGGCATGCCATACCGCACTGGGACTTCTGGAAAGAAGCCACAGCTACAAGGACAAGGTTGCCAAGGGAATTACTCCGAATTCCGGTCTATATACCTATCCGATCCTGATGGCGGCTGATATTCTTCTTTTCCATGCAGAGGTTGTTCCCGTTGGAAAAGACCAGAAACAGCACCTGGAGATAACACGGGATATAGCCAGTCATTTTAATAATGTTTTCGGGGAAGTGCTGACTATCCCGGAACCGCTCATCGCCGAAGAGATAGCCGTTATCCCCGGAACCGATGGCCAGAAGATGAGCAAGAGCTACGGCAACACAATCGGAATGTTTGAGGAAGAAAAGACACTCAAGAAAAAGGTCATGCGTATTGTAACCGATTCGACACCTGTAGAAGAACCGAAGAATCCCGACACATGCAATGTCTTCGCACTTTATAAACTCTTTGCGGAAAATGACCAGATTGAAAATATGCGTGACCGCTATACCGCCGGCGGCATGGGATATGGCGATGCGAAAAAAGAGCTCTTCGGTCTTATCTGGGAATATTTTGCTCCCTACCGGAACAGGCGAAACGAACTTGCGGCAGATCCCGGTGAAGTGAATAATATTCTGAAGAAGGGGGGAGAAAAAACCCGTGCCGTTGCACAGGATTCAATAGATAACATAAAGAAGGCTGTGGGACTAACCTATTAAAAATCTTAAAAATCCGCCGCGTACCCCGAAGGCGAGAAAGCGCTTTCTCACCTTCGATTAACGGCTTTTTAATTTATCTCAATTCCTTAAATCCTTCCAGAATTGTCTTTGCATAGAGCAAATGATGAACATAGGGTCCGATATGGGTCCCCGGAAGTGACTCCAGACGCATACCTGAACCTTTCATTACATTGCCCGGATAGTATTTTTGCCAGAATACTTCCTTTTCCTTGAGGGTCGGCTTTTTAATATCCTTCACGCCCATGTTATCCAACTCAAACATGGTATCTTCCTGTCCGAAAATAATGGTTATGTTTTGAAGACTGCTTACAGGATAGTTTTTGTCAGTTTGATAAACGGTACAGTCCTGACCGTTTCTGAACCAGCGGAAGGCTTTACCCATGTGGAAGTTTCCATAAATGCACGATGGTGCTGCCTGGAAGAAATCATACGTACAGCCCTTCGCGAAGCCGCAACCTGCATCCAGGACATGTCTGCCATTTCCGCGAAAGATTCCCTTAAAACCGAGCTGTATACCTTCACCGGCAAAATTAGTAGTGCCTGTGATTGGGGCAACACAACTCTTCCCCCCCCATTTCTCATAGCCGGCTGGGCACACCTGTCCAAGATTGATAATAACTTCAGGGTATGTATGAGCCAGACGCCGGACGAGGATTCCCCCGTGGGAGTATCCCACAACGGAAACCTTTGCAGCAATTCTTTCCCCTGCGGGTTTGAATTTTTTAAAGGGGCTGATGGCCACCCTTTTTTCGGTCAGACGCCGATAGCCATCCATATGGATATCCTCCTGCAGAAGGGCATATTGCGCCAGTTCCATCAGGAGCACATCCTTAGCCCGGTCACCACGCCATTTCTTATCTCTGCCAAAGGGAGTATCCATAACGGGGATAACCACAATACCAGAACGGCTCATCACCGCAAGGTCGGTGCTGAAATCAAGTCCGTCATCGGGCTGCTGCATGTGCCCCTGTATAAAAAGGATTACACTTCCTTGAAGGCTCTGAGCCTCCCGGTCTCTCATTTTCTCTTCGGCAGTCCTGGCATCAATAAGCAGGACATCGCCGCCAATATAGTCATCATTAAACCGTAACTTTACTCCCTGGACATTAAACTGCTTCGGTCTTATCCGTAAATCCACGGCAGAACCTGCAGTAGCTGCCGTCGTAAGACAAAGCAGTGCCAGGAACAACCTGTAAAAACTCCTCATCACCAAGCTCCATGGTTCTGTTTTTATTTATTTCCGTCTAATAAACGGGAATCGTTACCCATTCATCGCACTACCGCATCTGATCGATGCTTTTTAATACCGTCTCTGCCCATATTTTATAATGTACCAGGGGGCCTATATGATTTCCCGGCAGAACATGAAGCGTTAGCTCAGAGCCTCCCATTACAGCACCGGGATAAAATTTCTGGAAGAATTTCTCCTGCTCCTGCTGTGTTACTTTTTTAGAATTTTTCACACCTGCATCTTCATATTCGAAGAGAGAATCATTATCTCCGTAAATTACTGTGATATGCTTTGCCCCGGAAACAGGGAAATTTTTATCCGTTGCCTGAAGAGCACATTCTGACGTATCTTTAAGTGATCGAAACATTTTCCCTACATGAAAATTGCCGTAAATACAGGAAGGACATGACCGTGCCGTATCCGCCACCTGTCCCTTGATGATCCCTCCGGAGGCATCAAATATATGGCTACATTCTCCACGAAAAACTCCGCAGCCGATACGTGCCCCTTCCCATCCAAAACTGGTCAACAGGCAGGATGCGGAAGTACAGGAATAATCTCCCCATTTAGCAAATCCCGCCGGGGCCATCTGCGCCAGGGCAATAACAGAATCAGGATAGACACTGGCAAAACGACGCGCCAGTAGGCTGCCGTGGGACCATCCAAGGGCAACAAGATCTGCATGAATTTGCGGTTCCGGCCCCTGTTTTTTCTTTGTTCCTTCTTTTACTTCCCCAATCGTGACCTTCATTTCAGTAAGGGGGGAGACATTTTTAACGGAGATACCTTTTTTCTTAAGAACATCCTGAATAAAGGCCATAAGTATAACATCTTTTCCACTGTCGCCCCGCCATTTAGCTTTTTTTCCATATGGGGTATCACAGACGGGAACTATACAGATTCCTGATTTTGACCGTCGGGTAAGTTCTGCTGTAAAACGAAAACCATCATTGGGACGCTGGTTATGTCCGTGAAAAAAGACAATAACCGGTCCACCCAACTTTTTGTCCTGTCTATTCTGTTCCTTCTCCTCATCGGTTCTTGCATCCACATAGAGATACAGTCCCTTCAGGTAATCCTTGTTGAACCGGATGGGGACCTTTACCATTTTTGCTTCCTTCGGCAGTGGTCGCTCTGCAGAAAAAAGCACTGTGGGCATAAGAAGAAGCAACAGTACAATTGCTGTTGATCTCATCAGTCGCTCCTGAAAATATATCATTGAGAGAAAAAGTACTGCCCTGTTTTATTTTTAATAGGTAAACATCTTGCGGGTATTTATATACTTTTTCTTTTATACCTATAATGAAATATGTAGTATATTAATCAATAAAAATTAGTCTCATCAGACTGTTTTTCTTCCAGAATAGAGGGGCTCTGAGCCGCTAAAAAGAAAAAGAAGAAGAAAAGATGCCCATCGAAAAAAAATTTAAATTTATGGCCTCCTCCTTCGTATACCAGGTAAAGACGCATTTATGGAAAAGGAGGAAACTCATGTCTAACAAACCAAGAAATTGTACCCCGGGTCTTACCTACCACACCATGTCACGATGTATTGAACTGAATTCTCTCATGAAAGAGGATATTATAAAAGATATGGCGATGGATGCCATTAAACGGACCCAGGAAAAATATAAGTTTAAATTTATCGCATATAAATTAATGGACACACATTTCCACTTTGTAATACAAACCGTTGAAGGAGGAGAATCCATCTCCCGTATTATGCAGTATATTAAGGCTCGCATTGCGGAAGGGTATAATAAGTTTATGAACCGTACCGGCCCTTTCTGGAATGAACGTTTCACTGATATTATCGTAGAAGAACAGAAAAACCCTGCCAAATATCTTCTGTGGCTCCTCTGGTATCTAGGCTTTAATGCGGTTAAGGCAGGTATCTGCAGGGACCCCAGGGACTATAAATATTCATCCATTAAGCACTATTTAGTAGAAGACATTAAATCTACTGTAAAAATCACCCGTCACCAATATTTTGAAGAGTTGGGGACAACATTTGCCGAAAGAGTGAAGCAATTTTTGTATTATGAAGAGGCATACCGGAAAAGAATCACACTCGCCTTTTAATCTTATTTTTTCATACTCCTAAAAACTAGTAATGCCAGAATTGTTTTATTTCTGCAGTTATTTGCTGTGTGCTTTACATGATCATATCAATGCCTGTAATTGCTTTTTTCGTTGTAGCAATCCCTGTTTTATGCAAATTATCACCATTGATAGACAATATACTTACTATTAACATCTCCTTTAATCATTCCTATCTCATATAGGGAATAATTAATAGATGGCAGCCAATGAGAATACTAACCAGCTCTGAGCTTTGTTGTATTAAATTTAAAATTGCGAAAATCAGGAAAATCTTTTCCCGATTTTCGTTCCAGAAAGGACAAAAATTGAAGGAATTTCAAATAGCACCATAAAACTTCGGAGAAAAATCAGAAATATATCCACGTGAACTACTGATTCCCTGTAGAAGAAAAAGCGAAAAAGAAAAACAAGGGAAAAAGCGACATGAAAATCCATAAGGTAGAGCTGAATAATCCTGTTCTGATTTTTCAGCTGCTGCAGCCCCAGTATATGCCAGGTTAAAAGTGCCGCCAGTAATAATCCTGACAAAACAGCGACAATTTTTCCTGCAACGGCGGAAAGGATGAACATGGCTACTATTATTTCAAGATAATAGAGATTAATTCCATAGGGGATAAATTTCAAAAATGCTTTTTCCACAGCACTATCAGTATAAACTGTCACTCGCACACCATTTTTTTATTATCGCTGATTGATTTTATAAGACTATAATATTTCCTTGTCAGAACCCGCCTTCTATGAAATCCTGTCATCAAGAGGCGCAACAATGAACGAAAAAATTGAAATGACAGTACCTGAAGAATACCATCTTCAACGAATAGACAAGGTCTTAACTATAGCTCTGGAACTGGATATGTCAAGAAGTTACATCCAGAAACTAATTAAAGGCGATAATATTCTGGTAAACGAATTACCGGTAAAGGCAAATTACAAGGCAAAAACCGATGATCACATTGTCGTCATCATTCCCGAACCGGAAACACTCGACCTTGTTCCGCAGGATATTCCCCTGACGATACTCTACCAGGATAAGGATATAGCCGTTATAAACAAACAGCCTGGACTGGTGGTTCATCCAGGGGTTGGTAACCATGACCGTACCCTGGTGAACGCCCTTCTCTTCCATTTGGATGACCTGTCTACTATTGGAGACACTATAAGGCCGGGCATCGTTCACCGCCTCGATAAGGATACTACCGGATTAATGGTCATTGCCAAGAATGATATAGCACACAGGCACCTGGTGGAAGAATTCAGCAACCGGCGGGTAAAAAAACAGTATCAGGCTGTTGTAGTCGGAAAACCTCGTAATGAAACCGGGCGAATCGAGTCACCACTGGCACGACACAGGGTCTATCGTCATAAAATGACAGTTGATGAAAGGGGAAAGGAAGCAATAACCGATTACCGGCTTCAAAAAATATATAACAGCAGACAGGGACTATTCTCCCACCTTATCGTTGACATTCACACCGGACGTACTCACCAGATCAGGGTTCATTTATCATCAATGGGAAATCCCATTGTGGGGGATCCCATTTACTCAAAAAAATGGGAAAAGCACCGAGTCCCCTTTCTTCTCCTGGCGGCAACCCGTCTCAGCTTTATACACCCCTCAACCGGGGAGGAGATGACTTTTTCTATTGAACTCCCCCCACACTTTACCGAATTTCTTAAAAAACAGGAGATTTGATTCTCCCTGGTTAAAAAATATTGCCGTAAGCTGCAAATGAAGAGTACGGAACAAAAAAAACAGCCTTCCTGTAAGCAGGTAAATTATACCGGCAGCAATACTTTCCTGCGGGACATAAAGAGACCTTTTATATTCGCGGAGGAAGCTGTTATATTTATGCTGTAAAGACACTGCTCTGAGCCAGTATAATCTGAACTTATTATCTCTTTTTGCACGAAAAAAGGTTTTTTGCCTTGACCTTCAGCCTTCACTCAAATATCAATGAAACTGCAATACAGATCAGCTTATTTGACGGAAAACACTCGAATTATTGCCACTCATTAATGCCCTCAGAAGGAGAAACAGGATGGAACCATCAAAAAATCCACTGGAAGCGATATTCAAAAGAAATCCCTGGGAAGATTATCTTAAAAACCTCATCACTACGGAAAATTTCATGACTGAGGCGGGACGCCGCCGTGAAAGTCTCAACGGCAAATGGCATTTCACAGAGGATGTCTACGACATGTGCCTCCGGGGACAATGGCACCGCTTCAGTACCTCTGAATCGATATATGAAACATTTCACCCATTTCTTGATGTCATAGGAATCGATCTTCCTCCGGAAAAGGCAAAGGAGATAGATCTGACAAAATTTGCCCGGCTCCTGGTTCCCCTCGATTTTGACTTCGACCTGTGGCCCACCATGGAACTTCCCGCATGCTGGAACACGACGGAGGAAAAATATTTTCTTTATGAGGGCACAATGGTCTTTACCAGAACCATCTCTCAAACTGCATCTGAAAACGAGCGGGTCTTCCTTCGAATCGCAGGTGCTAATTACCGCTGTGCCGTTTTTCTCGACGGCAACCATCTCGGCACCCACCTTGGCGGCGGCGGGGAATTCTACGTAGAACTGACTGGACTTCTGACGGATGCTGAAAACCGCATTATACTGTTGATTGACAATACCCGTCGCGGCGATCAGGTGCCGATGGATAACTGCGACTGGTTCAACTACGGGGGCGCACACCGGGATATTGAGTTAATCTTTACACCTAAAGTCTTTATCAAAAAGTTCTCACTCTCTCTGATTCCCGATGGTTCATTCAAAAAAATCGCATGCAGTGTACAACTCAGCGATCCTGTTTCAGGCAACGTTCAACTGACAATACCTGAACTCGGTGATGATGTAAAAATTTCAGTTAAAGACGGCATGGGGGAAGTTGAATTCTCCCGGACCCCGGAGCTCTGGAATCCTGAAAATCCCCGCCTATATGATTCAACACTCACCTTCGAAGAGGACCGGGTGGAAGACAGAATAGGCTTCAGAGAAATCAAAACTGAAGGTTACAACATACTTTTAAATGGCGAGAAAATATTTCTCCGTGGAATCTCGTGCCACGAGGAGAGCATGGAAAACGGCCGCAGCCTCACGGAAGAGGAAGTCCGTGAAAACATGCAGCTGGTAAAGGAACTCGGAGGAAACTTCCTCCGCCTTGCCCATTACCCTCATCATATCCGTTCCGCAAAAATCGCAGACGAAATGGGAATCCTCCTCTGGGAAGAAATTCCGGTTTATTGGGCCATTGATTTCGAAAACCCCGAAACCCTTGCAGATGCCAAAAATCAGCTTTCAGAACTGATTATGCGTGACATGAATCGCGCTTCAGTGATTATCTGGTCAGTCGGGAACGAAAATGAGGACACTCCTGAACGGTTTAACTTCATGAAAACACTAGTCGAAACTTCACGCGAACTTGATGCTACACGCCTTGTCTCCGCCGCATGCCTGGTAAACTGGGATGAAAACCATGTCCAGGATAACCTGGCAAAGGTACTTGATGTAATCGGAATCAATGAATATTTCGGATGGTACTATCCAGGGATTGATAAAATGCCAGGTCTTTTCAAGGAAGCGGAATCTCTTCAAAAGCCATTTATCATCAGTGAAACCGGCGGGGGGGCCCTCGCAGGAAAACACGGCACCCCGGAAGAATTCTTTACTGAAGAAAAACAACAGAAAATCTACGAAGACCAGATCGCTGTCATCAGGGAACTCCCGAATATCGGAGGCATGACTCCATGGATTCTCTATGATTTCAGGGCCCCCTTCAGAACCAACAACTTTCAAAACAAGTACAATCTGAAGGGCCTCCTGTCCGCTGATAAAAAGACCCGCAAGCTGGCATTTACAACGCTGCAGAATTTCTACAAAGAACTTTCATGATGACAAAGCATTGTGAATAATAAATTTTCCAATAAAAAGGGGCGTTCATATTAGGACTCCCCTTTCATTATAATAATATAAACTGATGATTTTACAGTTTTTATTTCTGCCGCAATTATCAAGCCCTTATATTTCCGCCTTTTTTTTACTGGAATGTTCTTTGACAAATTTTCGTGAAAGAATAAATATGTTTCAATGAGAGACTCCCCACTTCTGGAGATAAAAAGTGAAATTACAGCCTGTATGCATTACCTGCCTCATAAACCAGGTCCAGAAATTATTGAAAGAGAGGCAACTTCCCACCGAAGAAGAGATAAGAATATTGAAGGAAGTCACCCGTCTCATCCTTGAACTCGATTCGGAGGCTGCACCCCCGGTATACGGCAGAGAACTGCACCTGATGGTACAGAAATACCTGGAAGACGAAGATCCCTACTTCCCCCAGAAAAAAATGAGCAATGATAATGCCCTGAAACTCCTGCCCCGTCTCAGGGAGGAAGTTGAGGCAGCATCAGATCCGCTATCAAAGTCTATACAGATAGCCATCAGCGGCAACATAATCGATTACGGGGCCCCGGGAAGCGGCACCATTGAATCGATAGAAGAATCTCTGAATGACACACTCTCCATTCCACTCGACAAGGTTGTTTTCAAAAAATTTAAAGAGGAAATCTCCGCAGCAGGAAACATTCTCTACGTCGGTGACAACGCCGGGGAGATAGTATTTGACAGGCTTCTTATCGATGCTGTTGGAAAAACTAAAATCACCTTCGCCGTCAGGGGAAAAGCAATTTTAAATGATGCAACCCGCGAAGATATAAATTACACGGGAATTTTCGATGGAGTAGACGTAATCGATACAGGTGACAGTACCCCCGGAGTGGAGTTTGACCGCTCATCGGCAGAATTTCTGGAAGCATTGTCCATTGCAGATATGGTTATTCTCAAAGGCCAGGGAAATTTTGAAACACTCTATGGCACGGACACTTCCGGTTTCACGAAAGGCGACATCCCATTTTATTATCTTTTCAAGGTGAAGTGCGAGCCCGTTGCGGAGATGACGGGAATAGAACTGGGAAGCATCGCCTTTTTGAAAGACTAAAACTATTCAATGTTCTCCAAATCAATACGCTCCCTTATCGATTCCAGTGAAAAAACATGCTGCTGTGCAAATAGTATCAGCATAAAGGCCCCGCAGAAAATAATGTCTCGCAGTATCAGCCAGCCGCTGATTTTTTCTTCGATTCCGATACCGAACCTTGCCAGCTCAAAACAACCGCACTCAAAGGTATTACCCCGCAAAAAATTAATGGAGATTGCCACAGTGAAAACCACCATCAACAGAACTGATAAAAAAGCAGAGGCCCTGATCCTGATACCTAAAATTAACAGCAGGCCCAGGAGAAACTCAATCACCGGCAACACCATTGCCACCCAGGGAGTCCAATCAGCGGGAATCAGGTTATACTGAACAACAATATTGTTGAAAGTTTCCGGATCAAGTATTTTAAACCAGCCGGAAAAAGCCATGAGGCATCCTAAAAATATCCTGATCAAAGCTGTAATGCTGTTACCGTATACTATCTGCCTGAAAAAACCAACACGGGGTTCTTCAATATTCATTCTTTTGACTCCTCTCCCTGTACAGCATACCCTTCCTTTTTCCAGCCTGGAAATCCTGTTTTTATAAAATAGATATTTTTGGAATATCCCATTTCAATAAGGGCATCTGCAATTGCGGTGGAATCACCGCAGCCGGCGCCAGTGCAAAATAGAACGATTTCCTTTTCGGAAGAGAGAAGTGGAAAATTTTTTTCAAGCAGACGGAGACGTACTGATTCAGGAAAGGCGGGAATATTAATGGCCCCTGCAATCGAAGAATTCCTGAAATCCTTTGAATTTCTCGTATCAATAAATACTGCGATATCTGCATCATATTTTATTTTTGCTTCACGGGCAGAGACGGCAACAATTTGTTTCCGGGCATATTCTTTTTTACCAATAAGTAGAAAACCCCCGGGGTGAAACAGGTTTATAAATACGGCGACCATACAGCTCACCACAATAATCATGGCCGTATCTTTAAGAAGACGGCGAATATTTATCATTTTTTAAATTTCAATCCTTTATAGTTTTTCCGCAGTTTTGCATTGTACTCGTCAATCATTCGACGTATTACCGGATCGTCGGCGGGCTGTTTATCATCAGGCCGCTTGAAGGAGTTGCGAAATGATACTATAGAACCGTTCTTTACGGTTGCCTTCAAAATTCCGATGCGTGATCCATTTGTTCCCGCCTGGACGATGAGAGTATTCCCGATCCTGACGGGCTTGCGCAGGAGGGTCTGGCTGTGACCACCTACAATCAGATCAACATCCTTCAGCACCAGGGCCATTTTTTTATCTTTTTCATATCCGGAATGTGATATTAGTACTATTAAATTGATCCCGGCTTTTTTAAGGGAAGCTATATCCTTCTTGATTTCAGCTACCTGCGGCATCACACTAACACGAGAAGTTATTTCTTTGGGATAATAGCTGAAGGCGTTTTTATTCATTGAACCGATTATTCCGATTTGCAAATTCCCCTTCCGAATTATCGAATATCTTTTAAATGCAGGATAATTTCCTCCTCTTTTTTTAACCAGCAGGTTATTACATAAAAAGGGGAGTCTTTTCCGGTAAGACATGAATTCGTCCACACCGAGAGAAAACTCCTGATCGCCAAAAAGAACCGCATCGTAATTAATATACTTATAGGCTTTTATAATATATTCTGCAAGAAGAAGGTCCTTTTCAAAATGAAAAAAATCCCCTGATTCGATTAAAAGAAGATTAGAATGCCTCTTTCTTAAATTTTTAATTACAGTGGCACGCTTAACCAGACCACCCTTTGGATCATCTTTGCAGTGACAGTAGTCAATAAAGCCGTTAAGAGAATTCGTATAGCAAACAGTCAGCTTTTCCGCAAAAAGATTACCTGCCGTAAAAAAAAGAAATACAAAAACTAATAAAGCATTAAAAAAATATCTGTTATTCATTACCTTCCTCAACAAACCTGAATGATTCAGAGTCTACCTTTTCATAAATACGATGATCAATAAACACTGAAACAAGGTCTTTGTCAAGCACTCCTCTCTCAGCTTCTTCGTTGAGTATTTTTAAAATCCTTTCCTTGGGAACCGCAGCCTTGTAGGGCCGGTCAGAGGCGGCGAGGGCATCATATATATCAGCGATTGACATTATCCTCGACTGAATCATAGTACTTTCCCTTCCCTTCAAGCCGTCCGGATAACCTCCACCGTTGATCTTTTCATGGTGCCTCAGAGCAATCTCGGGAATATTTTTATACTCAGGGGGCCACGGTATTTTGCTGACAAAATTATGGGTATGAACAACATGACTTTCTATCACTTTTCTTTCTTCTGGATTCAGACTGCCTCTTCTGATAATCAGGTTTAATCTATCACTGTCACTGATAATATCCATTGGATTACCGTCTATTCCGGCACAGTTCATACTGTTAATCTCGCCCCGGAGATTTTCAATAATCTTTTCAGGATCATCGTCTATCACCGTCGGTTCGTTCAATGTGCGAATACGGTTTTTAATGGATAGTATATTATCCAGGTTATCATACATCTCGACTTTCAGTTTCTGAAGTTTCTCCTTATCAGGATTCATTTCTTCGTACAGTTCTTCCTCTTTCATATGATACTGCAATTCTACATAGCGGTACAGGTAATCAAGTCGTATCAGAAGATTTTCGAGATCTTTCGGAAAAAGCTTTTTCTCTTTCTGAAATATGGAGAGATCGATATATACTTTTCCAAAATCGTGAAGGAGGGCTGCAAATTCAAGCTCGCGTACATTGTCATCCGAAAAATAAAACTGCCCCAGATACCCGTCTTCTATCTCGTTAACGGCATATGCCATCGCCTTGCATATTTCCGCTACTCGGAAAGAATGACCGCTTGTGGCAGGATCACGGGATTCAATGGCGGTAACCGATGCCTTCACGAATTCCTCGAACTGCTCCTGGATTTGTTTAATGAGACGGTTGTTTTCAATGGCAACAGCGGCCTGTCCGGCGATGGCCTCGAGGAGACTGTCATACTTTTCATCAAAGGTTACAACATACCGGTTAAAATCTTCCTCAACTTCCAGAAGAGTCGTAAAAGCTTCGTTTCCGGCATTTTCATTATTGGTCAGATCTTCCTTGCTGTTTATTAATTGAATTACTCCAATTATTTCATCGTGGTAATTGCGCATGGGCACAACAAGCATTGAACGGGTAATATAATCATGCTGTTTGTCAAAGGAGGAATTATGAGACAGACTGTAATGCTCCATCTCATTTAGTTTATAGACATCGGGAATATTCAAGACTTCCCCCGTAACCGCAACATATCCGGCAATGGATCTTTCGTCCATGGGGATTACAAACTCATTCAGGGGAATTTCCCGTGAAAAGGTGTGAGAGGTTTTAAAACGGAGCCGTTTTTTTCCGTCTTCATCTTCCTCTACAAGATAAATACTTCCCGCATCGGCACCTGTTATTTTCTTACTCAGGAAAAGAATCATGGTAAGAAGTTTATCCATATCCTTTTCACTGTTCAGGGACTTTCCAATATCAATCAGGTCATCCTGGTCCTGCCTGGTGTCAATGAGCGTTGTGAGATACTCCTTCTGCTTAATCCGCTCTTCGATGCTAGAATCTAGCTGTGATTTTGTTTTATAGGTTAAAAAATTAAATTCATCTCCTGAAATTCCAGCGGCCCTTACTTCCGAAATATATTTTATATATTCACTATCGAGTCCCTGCAGAAGGGAATAATCACCAAATACGATACATGAAAAATATACATCAATTCCTGTTACCTGGCTGAGAAACTCAACTGAGGCACCATATTCGTCAGCAGAAAGGAGAATGATTAAAGCGCAGATATCACTGCAGCCTTCGACAGCTTCCTGAAGATATTCCGGTAAATTCCGGTCTGCGATATGAATTTCCTCTCCGGTGAAATCACCGGAAATAAATTCAGCACATTGATGAGAGATGATAATATGGTATTTCATTTTCTATCACAGCCACAAAAATCACTCTGAAAGACTCATATTTCAATACTTCAATAATAATTATAACACATAAATCAAAAGAAGTATAAAAAAGTAGACAGACTTTTTGAAAATTTTCTTAATAGAACCTGTTAGAAAAGGAGTATGTCAGTACTGCATTCAGAGTTTTCTATATATTCATATTTTTATATATTTAACAGATAGCAATAAGTACAGGCTGCGTCAATTATAATTTCTAATCCTAAAGGGGTAAATAACTATTTCTGCTTGACGCATAACTCTAATGTGACAAAGAATCACATATACATAAAAATAACCATTGCACCGGCCACTGCAGGTAAACTTACGGCTGGTAATCACAAAAACAGACAGCATGAATAATATTAATATCGATCAGGCACTTACTAGAATAGAAAAAGCCGTGATGGCGGCAATTAACTATAACTGTCACCCCTATGATCAACTCGATGAGATTAACACGCTTATCGATTCAATCATTACCGGAGAAAGCAGCCTCAGGCAGTGTGAAGACCACTTTAAGGCGGGGGGTACCGATGACGTACTCTTCTACCTTTCCAATATTCTTTACAATCTGAAGACAAAATCAGACCTTGTTCTGACTCCCGAAATATTAAAATGGATGGGGAGCGTCTGGAAAAATTTTATCAACCGGAACCGTTCATACCAGGAATTCCTTCCCCAGTATGACCGATATGCCTCCATGATGGAAAAATATTATCCCGGGGGAGGTAATTTTGTAAATCAGATAGAAAACGTTCACCTGATAAAGCAGGATTTTGTCGACAGTGAAGAAGGAGAATATAAAAAGATTAAAGAACTTGAACTCTTTTACCAGAAGGCACTTGATATAGTCACCACAATGCGTCCTACATACTTCTTTCTTCTCGACTATTATCAGGAAAAAAATCTTCACAGCGGTGATGATAATCAGGACGCCGTGGTACTGGAAAAACTTGGCCTCAGCGGCTTTGGATTTTCCCGATATACCTACCAGAACATCGCCGTTCGCACATGCCAGTCCCTCGGAATTCTCGAGGCGGTATATCTGATAATGAAGAAGAAACGCCTTAATAAGCAGATCGCCAGTATTGACGGGAAAAAGAAACTTCTCTCCGCTTCAGAGATATACGACTACTACCGAAGTAAATTTAACCAGCTCAAAAAAGAACTGGTTAACCTGAACAAATAGCATTATTCGCTTTTTCATAAATTCCCGTAATACCCCCAAATATCATTGATCATAAATGCGAAAAAAAAACGATTTCTCCTCTGCATCCCCCGCCGAAGGGGACCGAAAATTAATTAACTCCCTAAGTCATGCCTGTGATATTTTTCTTTACAGGATTATCTTTCTCTTTATGATGAATTTCAAAGAATATTAACAGGATCTTTAAAAATGGTTAAATCTAAAAAAATCCGCCTCCTTCTTGTACTGATAACTCTATCATCTGTTACACTGATAATATCTGTATCAGTTATAATTCAGGACCCAATAATTTCATTCGTATTAAAACAGTCAGGCTACCTTGAACCGAATGGATTCAATAAAATTGAGGAAGATCTTCGCATCAGTGAGGAAGTAACTACACCGGTAATGGTATACCGCAATCAGGAGAGAAAAACAGATCTCTACTATATTTTCATCCATGGATTTTCCCCAAAGGCCCACAGACATGAAACAATCGACCGCATGGCTGCATCACTCTGCGACGCAACAGGCATGAATGTCCTTGTTCCCAAAATACCATCATTCTTTTTAAAAAACGCTACCCCGGAAATAATCAGTAATGAGCTTGCTAAGATATATACTTCGGCTTATCGGAAATACCCCGGTCGGTACCGTGCCTTTGCTGCATGCCTTGCATCGACAATGCTTCTAACCGGTTTAAAAAAAGTTGAAAATGCATCAATGCCTGAAAAAATATTCTTATATGGTTCCCTATTCGACGGTACATTCCTTCTGAAAAAACTTGAAGAACAAGGTGCAGAGGTTGACTTCGTTGTAAAACTGGTAATGGCATCTGCATATGGAAATTATAAAGATAAAGAACAAAAGCTTATTCATAAAGCACTCATGGCAACAGAGCCCGGCCCTACTGATGAGAGCAAGATGAAATTAATTCTGGGAAAAGAACTTTATGAGAACATGTCTGTATTTCATTTTACTAAAAAAGATATCAGGGGACTCGATCCAAAAATCTCTGACTCTATTGAAAAATATTCCAACAGTAAATTCTATATTCTGAATCCCCGGGGAGACAGGATTATTCCCCTTGGAGAGGGGAAAAGACTGGCAAAAGAATTAAAAAATAAGGGTGCTAAAGTAAACTTTCTCGGGACAGGACTTTTCGATCATACAGTAAACCGCGCAACACCCATGGGGCTTTTCGGGGAATTTAAATATTTGTATAAATTTTTTCAGGAACTATTTGAAGGGGATATTTAAACTATCGTTAAAGCCGGCAGGAATGACAATAAAACTGCTAACCATTTCACATTCAAGTGTCACCTGTAGTCTTAGATAGATCCAACAAATCCTTAACATTAATAAAAAAGAAGGCATATCACACCATTAATTTTTCACTAATAATAAGTAATCCCGATTGATGATAATTATAATATTCAAAAATAATTATCGAATTTAAGAATATTACTTCTTTCAGGTTCTTTTCTTGACAGTTTTACAGATTTTGCAGAAAATCACACAAATTAAACAAACACTGGTTACACCATGGCTAAAAAATATATTCTACCTATATCTTACACCCTTGCTGCGATATTTATTACAATAAGTATCGCAGCAACTATCGGTGCCTATATACTTGGCTCCAATCCTGGGACACGATTTCTGTTACTACAGGCCAATATCATCAATCCCGTCCGGGTAATCAAAGAAGAATTTACTATCAACACTGAAGAAACCAAAATCCCTGTATATCATTACCATTCTAAAATTAAATCGGACCGATACTATATCTTTCTCCACGGCCTAACGCCGCTGGGATATAAGCATCCCACTATAAATTCTTTTGCCGCTGCCTTTGTTGATGCTACAGGCATTAATGTATTTATACCTGACTTCACTCATTATATTAAAAAAAATCAGAATTTTAAAACTATTGAAACGGGTGTTTCAAAAATTTATCTTAAGCTAAATAAACTTTATCCTGGAAGATACAGGGGATTCGGCGCATGTATTGGAGGGTCAGTTTTACTCAATGCCATGTCTGAATTACCTAAAGATGTTCTGCCTGAAAAAATATTCCTCTATGGCCCATATAACAATGGAAAAGGACTGATGCCGGTCCTGAAAGCTGCTGCAGACAGCGCCAATGAAAAGGTTGATTTTATTGTGCGCCTCACCCTCTCCTCAAGAGACGAAAATTTCAGTGAGCAGGAAAGAGATCTCATCGAAAAAGCCCTAACTGCGACAAAACCGGGAAAAACCGACACAACCAGAATGAAAAAGATTCTCGGTTCCGATTTGTTTAATACAATATCGGTAATAAACTTTAATCAGAGTGATTTAAAGGATCTTGACGTGGAGGTTTCCGGCCTCACTGATCATTTTTCAGATACAAAATTCTTTATCATTCACTCCAAAACTGACAGAATCATCCCTTTTCAGGAAGGAAAAAATCTATCAAAAAACATGAAAGGGAGCGGCATGGACGTTTCGTTTCTTGGTACGGAAATTTTTTCCCATACTGAAAACCATATTTCAGTTAACGGACTCTTTCATGAATTGAAATATCTTATCAAATTTTTCAATGAACTGTTTGCAGGAGACGTTACGATATAAATACGACATGCCCT
Source organism: uncultured Spirochaetota bacterium (assembly GCA_942491575.1). Classification (GTDB taxonomy): domain Bacteria; phylum Spirochaetota; class UBA4802; order UBA4802; family UBA5550; genus CAZHNW01. Next base: position 774,538 of record CALOBT010000031.1, on the reverse strand, counting down.
CCATTTTTTATTTCTTTTAGTACATTAACATATCCCAGCAAGATTGAATTCCCGACTCGCCTAATCTACTACCCAAATGAATAAAAAAAGGGGTACCCTCACAGGATACCCCTCTGTTTTTGCTAAAATTAATTTTACTTACTGATACTGCAGTCCGCAGATCAGATTGAGAACAGTAGATCCGCTTTCATTTGTATCATAGAGATAATCAACATCCGGAAAAGCCCAGTGTCCATCTACAGTTGAAGGAGTACTCATATCAAGGACATAGATTCCATTACTGCCGGAAAGATCACTCTTCTTGACAAAGCCCGCCCATGCCTTATTGGAAGATGCTGCAACCTGATAGGTATATGCACTAGCCCAGAGACCAGTCATGGTAAAACCAGCGCTTGCGCCAGCATCCGGAACGGTCAGGGTAATCTTACCGCTATCATAATCAATTGAACCAACCGTGCTGCTGTCGGCACTGTCACTTAGGATTCCATCAGCAACATTATCGACGATTGTAACATCTACAGGGCTTCCGGCTCCATCATCGAACTGTGCCGTAATGGATACGGTGCCGGTAGTAATCAGGCGGTTTGCAAGATACGCTGTAGCCGTTCTCGTTTCTGCAGTGAAGGCAATATTTTCATTCGCCGCCAGTGCTGTTGCATCGCCAATATTATCGACTATCGCCTGTGCATATGGAAAATGATAGTTGGCATAAAGCCCGGTAATTGTATGATTGTAGCCATTAATAACATTTTCAAATGCCGTAGTATCTATCTTAAAGGTGTATTCACCGGTGGCATAGTTAATAATGTAATTGGTTGTGTCAGTCTCAAAACCAGCCCCTTCAATAGATCCTGTTTCTACCTCAGCTGTACCTGCATCATTATCTGCACCAATTTTATAACTGTACTCGATCACAAGGTCATCGGTAATCCTGTCTGTCGTATACATGTCATCCTGAAGAAGCAGATAAAGTTTGTCATTTACATAATCATATTCAGACATACTGGCTTTAACGTCCGTACCGGATAGTTTATACTTTTCATTATCTGTATCATAAACTTCCTGTGCGATTATTGTAGCCCCCATCTTGATAACTATGCTGCCTTCAGCAGGAACATTTGCCGGAACATATCCATGGTAGGTTATATACTTATAACTTGCCTCAACGGAATCGTAAGGGCCACCGGTAAGAGTGTAGGAAACAGCACCGGATTTATAATTAATCGTACCTCCAGCCTCTATCAAGCCACCGACAGGTGTAAGGTTCCCATCACCATCATCAGTTGCGATTACTGTTCCAAGCCCGCTTGAAACACCGGTCAATGTAACTGATTTTTTTATAATCATTGCAACAGGATCATTGGTTTCATTATTATCAAGAATATTATCAGCTATATCCTCAGCAGTAACATCATGGGTCAACTGCTCTCCCGTAACTGTTGCATAAAATTCGATATTAGATCCGCCCGGTGTATCAATAACTCCGGAAACAGCAGAGGCAACATCACCGAATTCAATTTCATCATTGGTAATGCCGCCGTAGAGTGCCGCCTTTGTAAGACTATTGTAGGCGGTACCTATACCGACAAGGTCAATATTCTGATCAATGGTTTCACTGACATTCTCAACCCACACGGCAACATAATCACTGTGAAGAGAAAGGGTCTCAGCATGGCTGTCACTTGCAGCAACGGTTGCATAGGTAACTTTACTGCCAAGATCCGTCTCACCGAAACCGTTTGCCTGCTTACCTACATAGGTAACATCAAACGTTTCAGGCCGTGCATGGTATGTGGCGGTACAGGCCGCATCGGGCTGCAGATCTGTACAAATTGTTTCGTCTATTGCAACAGACGCGAGAACACCCCCGGTACCGTTGGTTACAACAACGGGATAACCGCCGCCGGTGTCACCGAGGGATATATTGCTGCAGGAGACAGCACCAAGGATGCCTCCAAACAGAATCATTATCAAAGCGATTTTTTTTAACATAGTCATCAAATCCTCCTTACATTATACCGGTTGTTAAACCCGGTTCTACAGCTTCAGCATAAATCCAACCGTGACTGCATGGGCTGTTCCGCCATAAGCATAGTCTGGTTCGGGATTATCTGTAGTATTATCCGTTTTGAATACTTCTCTCTCGGGAAGCAGCTGAAACTGATATGCGATTGAAATTTCAATAGGGCCGGCAAATCCCAGAAGTTTCCCCAGCTGAAAGGTTGATCCCAGAGAAAGTATATGTTTATCATTGTCAAGAAAATCTATATCACCGGTCATTTCTCCGTCAGGAATAAAACTCGGCTGGAACATATAGCCACCCATTACTGTAAACCAGTCAAAAACCTCGTAGGCGACACCAAATTTAGGTATCACGATATTATTGAAGGTTGGCAGGTCAGGATAGTTAGCCTTAACAGAGGTAGAAACTTCATAGTATTTCCATAGGGCGATATCCACATCTACGGAAACGGTAACTCCCCATCTTGTGTAGGCAACACCAGTAGTAATAGTATGGGGGGCATAGTAATCGAAAATTGCAAGCTGCATTGCCATGGTCATAACATTGGGTACATCAGCTGCTGCATCGAAGGGATCTATCTGCATGGCAGTTTCCATTCTGTATGAAGCTCCGATTTGCAATCCGTGTACAACGGGGAAAACCTTACCGAAATCAAAATAAAAGCCCGCCAATAAAGAAGGAGCAAGACCGAGATCCATTCTTGATTCAGAATCGGGAGTCTGGGGCGCTGCACCGATATTAACATCGTTCATTACAACTGTTCCTTCTCCGCTGAAGGATGCATTGACTCCAAAACCAACTCCAAACATATCCTTCAGGAATCCCATTCCGAAACCGACCATAATTTTTGCCATCTGGGCCTCACGGCCGTATCTTAAAAAGTTATGAGAGTCAGGGCTGATATCATTTACTTTAGTCACAGATCCGTCGGCGGGAGTTCCCATACCGAGGCCTATTCTCGCTGAAGAAATAAAATCAGGGAGTTTATAAATCAGGTTAATATCAATGGCCAGACCAAGGGTAAGAATACCGTAATCGAGACTGTCTGTTGCCTTGATATCAAAATCAGAAGGTACTGTAGACTTGTTATAGTCAACTGAGAAGACGGGGATTGTATACATGAATCCCACGTAGAGTTCATTGATATAACTTTTAGTATCTGTTGACGGGGCGCCTTTCTTTTTCTTTAACCCCATATCAAGTGCTTCTCCGCCTCCGGTAATACTTTTCTGGTTCAAAGTTTTACCGAGACCGGAAATGTTATAATATACAGATGACCAGTCATTGACAATGGCTGTCTGGGCATTACCCATTGCAATTCCCTTTGTACTGTATCCATGGACATCGGCAAAACTGCTCGCGAACGCATTTCCGCCCATACACATAAGCGCCATTAAACTACCAATTAAAACCGCTTTGATCTTTAAACGCATTGTTCCTCCAAATTTCCACAAAGTCGTTCTTACTTTTTCCTACTTTCTTTATATTCCGTTATACTGAAATCCATAATCCTTATAGATTTCTTTAAGGGCATCGTTTGTTACGGTTTCACCGTTTTCATCAACAGTTTCCCTGCTACCGATAATGGCCTCGGACATATCATCCATCATATCCGCAAGAGTTGGCCAGAGGTCAGAATCTACCTCCGTCATCAGGGGATCTTTAAGGAGGGCCCCGAGATCTGCGAAAATCTCACGCCACTCAAAGGCATCCGTTACGTCCATGGCATCGACACTGTCAAGGACCGCATCGACAAATCCATCCTGCTTCATAAGGTCATTGACCAGTACAAGTACCGCATTGATGTTGTCACCGCTGTCATCCAGCATCAGTCGCTGCAGTACCGGCAGGTCCTCTTTCATCATTGTGTAAAGGAAGTCAAAACCATCCTCTCCCTGGTAGACCCACCTGTCGCCATTGTAACGGGCGAAAAGTTTACCGAGGGTATAGAGGGCACCCTTAAGTTCACCCGCAAGATTCCCATCGTAGGTCATGGCATCAAGGGTAGACTTCAACACCTGGATGACGTCATCATAGACATAGTACTCGCTGTCAGCTTCGATAAACACACCGAGATCATCAAAGGCATCATAGAATGACTGCCAGTCCTGGGTATAGCTGTAGGACATGGTGACCTTGCCTGTTGGCTCATCCTTCAGCACAAAGTAGATGTCTCCCGTTGAAGGGATAAACCGGCCATAGCCGTCGACATCACTTCCGCTCACAAGTCCGTTGCTTACGGTTACAAGGATTGGCTGGAGATCACCGTTGCTGTCTTCCATCTTGACAGTTATCGGCTCTGCAGTAGCAATGTTTTCATGGTCAAGGGTTGCCTCGACAACCCGGCCCATACTGGAGAGGCGTTCATCAGCAACCGCCTGGGTACCATCGGGAAGTTCTGCCAGGGAACCCTGCTCGTCAATTCCGAGATCAAAGACACCGGCAGTCCCGCCTAAATCTTCCCAGAACATGCTGTCAAGGGACTTGTCTACATCAAGATCGCAGTCACGCTTGGCAAACTGCCACTGTTCGAAAAGACCCGAATCAATCCAGTTATTCTGGTAGACCTTTGCCTTGGATACTTTCATACCCGTCATGAGCTGCTCAAGGGCAAAAAATATCTTTCTTCTGATTCCCCAGGTTGTCATGTCTGTTTTATCGAAAGCTTCGACATCATCAAAAGAAGTTTCGGAAAGCTTCTGCAGCATGGCAAGAAGCTTCGGGATCATTTCAGTCTTGTTAAGTAAAGGCAGCAGACCATCACCGTCGCCGGGTACATTCTCACCGAGGAGACTAACCAGGGTTCTGTTAGGTTTAGGCTGGTATTCGGGATCAGATCTATCACCAGGATTATCCTCATCATTGTTCAGATAATTACCACTGACGACACGCGGCTTCCAGGCATTAACCGGTGTGGTACCGCTCTTTTGGAAGTAAAACAGGGGTTTAGCCAGTGCCGGAATCAATGCATCGGAAACAATCTTAAAGGGGACCCGGTTATTTACAGAATCATTTATATTATAATTATCAGCTGAAGGGACCTCATAGTAGGAACGCTTATGCAGTTCACCAATAATTGCACCCAGTACCGGAAAGAGGGCACTCCGCTGACTCCAATAGGCTCCTGAGGGGCCCGCGTCAGCAGAGGAAACCATATCTTCGATCATGTAAACCATGCGCTGCATAGGGCCAAAGTTTGCCCCTACAACATCAGGTAGTACATAGCCACCGCCAAGAACCTCATCCCAGACACCGATGACAAAATCGGAGCCGCCAGAGTCAACTGCATTCATCTTTAAAATATTTAATACATTGCCTTGTTTCACATCAACAATAACACGGCCTGCCCCGAGATCATCTGTAGTCGATTCGCTGGCAGGTCTGCACCATCTGCCTGTTACGCTGACCCAATCGGAGCCATGATTAACAACTAGAGGATTACTGCTCTTTCTGATATTGGCCACTCCCTGGATTCCGTTTCCTTCAAGCCTTATAAGAACAGTAGCATGCAACATATCCATTGCGATAATCCTGAGGGGCATCACGTATAAAAACTTTTTCTCATTTAATAACCACTGGAAGTTTTTTACCATGGCCTCTTCCTGGCTGGCACATTCCCTGGTGGCGAAATCCGCCGGCTGCAGTTTCTCTTGAAGGGTAAAACGATTGGCGGAATTGGCACTGCCTGTCATATTACCTGGAGCATAATAAGATCCGTTATTCTCAACTAGATAGGCGTCAGTTTCCCAGGTGGATTTAAAATGACTGTCGCGCTCGCCATCACTGTCAAGATCGACATCATAAGAGGCATCAGTAAAATACTTATAGATCCAGCTAGCGGGAGAACCGGAATCCTTGTTTACATATGCGTAGGCACTGCCATCGGGACGCAGGTACTTATAATAAGTGGTTCCCCCAATTTCCACCTGCTCGGCATCCGGATCAGCATAGTAGTAGGGGCCCTCTCCTTCCCAGACTGCACGGGCGATCCATCCCAGGACCCATCGTCCAGTGTTCTTCTCTCCAATCCCCCGTGATTCGAAGGGAGCATAAGAGAAACCGTTTTCTTTTCCTGGATCACTAATGCCGTATCCCCCATTGGGCACACCGCCGTCCCCGATACAGTTGCCACTCAGGAGAAAGTTCGCAGGATAGTTCGGATAGAGAAAGAATTTAAAATCATTAAAACCATCACCATTCTTGTCATTTATACTTCCGTTAGAGAGGTCTGCCACTGAAAAATCATCCTTCGACCGGTAAACATAATCTCCCGCCGGGGCTTCCAGACAAAGGGTATAGGTATCCATATCAGCTGCACCACCACAAAGCCATGATAAAGTCGAATTAAGAAAGCCTATTAATCCATCGGGAAGATGTGACGTCATAGAGGCGAGAGAATCATTCACGGTAAGAACTCCGCCTGTAGGGGCCCCCTGCCAGTGGCCCCAGTTGGTATCCATAGAAGCACCAACTCCCGTACCGCCGTCCTTGTAGCCAAAAGTACCAGAAGCCATAAGAGTAAAAAGCAAGTGATCCAGTGCTGATAATTTGGTTGATCCTGAAGTACGTACCTTACCGTCGCCATCCTTCTGAATCATTTCATTCACAGCGCTCCGTATATCATGAGATTTCAGGTCGATACCGATACCCTTCAGTTTCTTAAGAGCTCCGCTAATAACCTCCAGTGGAGTATCCCCTTTACCATTAGTGTCATGGATAATAGAACCGTTCTTTCCGGCACCAATCATTATTTTCTGCAATGCCGGCAACAGTTCCTTCATGGTAGTTTTAAGGTCAGAATCGATATAGGTTGCGGCACCATCTGCTGTCTGATAGTATTCATTCCTATCCAGGGCTTTACCGCCAACAGTGACATCGCTGGTTTCTCCATTATCGAGAGGTAGAAATAATGTTTCAATATTAGTAATAAGTTCACTCATTACATGGGGAAGATCTTTTCCGTTATCAGTTTTTGCGGCATAAAGAACAGGCACTTCATCGAGAAGACCAAAAAGCATGTCTTTTAACTCTGCATCGGCAGAAACCATTTCTGCCGATCCGTCCAGAAGTGCAATGATGCCCTTGGTAATATTACCCAGGTCGGTATTAAGTGAATTAGAGTTAATATCTTCGGGATCAGTAATCAGGTTACCGGGATCTGTAACCAGGTCAGTGCCGTCAAGATACATGGGATAATTGGCACTCATCAGTATTTTGCCGAGAACCTTTGACAGGTCGACAAAATCTTCACGTTCCATATCTTCCATGGCGCCGATGGCTTTATTCATAAATTTATTTAAATCCGCGGGATCTTTTGTATCTATTATATATCCGATAATTGTCCGGGCGATATTCATCACTGAAGGTCTCAAGCCTTCAGTTTCAGCGTTGCTTATCCGTTCAAGGAGTGCATAAAAATCAGTCTGATATTTACTTCCTCTGTCACCGTAGAGAGATTCGACAAAGGGGGAATAATAATATTTCTCCTCTTCATCGAGAAGGGTATCCATCGCAAGGCCCGCCTTGTTCACAAGGTTAACCAGGGCTTCGGGATTTTTTTTCATAATATCCGATTGAATCGCTGAAAAACGGATAAATTCATCGGAATAGTCATCCATGGTTTCAGAGAGTTTATCGTTAACCGCATCGGAATTCATATTATCCCAGATATAGCTCAGAGAGGGATATCCCTCTACGAGAGTAAATATGCTAAATTCGGGATCAGAAGCATTTCGCTGAAAATCACTGAGATCTTCCTCTGAACAGGCAGAAAAGATCAGAAGAGCTGATGAAAGAAGAATCAGGGCAAGTTTCTTCAACATTTTGGAGCTCCTTTTTATTTTTTAATTATAAAGTCCTGACAATGGCGTTCAGTTCTTCATTTGTAACCCACCCAGGTGGGTTTGCACTAATATACACGTGAACAAAGTTAAGCAAATATCTAAAATTCGTCAACCGAGCGTGACCATCCGTCCGGTTTTTTTATTAACAATGGTAAAGAACTCTTCACAGAGTGTAATTCTTTTTATTAATTTTAAGAGTTTTGCATAAAAATGTTTAAAAGCGTGAAATTGAAGGAAAATCGGAACCGATTATCCTTCGTGAGGGTACGACAAGGGTATTTCACCCAAAATTAGTGCACAATAGCCAGTCCCGAGCAGGCTATTATTCCCTCAGCGGCATTAGGCCGGTACTGTTTCACAGCTTTTATCTATTTCTATTTTTTTACAGGTGAGTGACATTGAAATCCACTCAGCCTTCGCCATAGTTCAGAAAAAGTCTAAACATACGGTCTATTGTTCTAAAATTATCATATTTGACAATAAAAATAATTGAACAATGTTCTTTTTAAGAAACTTCACCTTTCCAGGCAATCTTTATTCAAAAACCGTCTGGCTGGTTTTAATATGAACACTGTTATATGTCAAGATTTTTTAATGATAAAATAAACCGATTATGGAATAAAAGTCAAAAAACTTTCTTAACTGGTATTCCCGCCCTTAACTTCCCCCCTGATACCTCCTATTTAAAACAATAGATTTTATTTTTAAAAATCTGGCCGGCACCGTCACTCCTGTAAACAGCTTCGGCTATTTCAGAAGCAACCTGCCCTTTAGTGCCAGCCGGGATCAATACCGGATCATCAGTAATCAATGGCCATTGTACTGAAATCCGTAATCCCTGTAGATTTCTTTCAGCGCACTACTTGTTTCGGATCCGCCGTTTGTATCAATAATGCCTTTACTGCCTTCAATAGCTTCGGACATATCATCCATCATATCAGCAAGTGTAGGCCACAGGTCTGAGCCGACTTCCGCCATCAGGGGATCCTTCAACAGAGCCTGCAGGTCAGCGAAAATTTCCCGCCATTCGAAGGCGTCCGTTACATTCATGGCATCAACGCTGTCGAGGACCGCATCGATTACACCATCCTGCCTTATAAGATCATTGACCAGAACCAGTACCGCCTCTATGTTGTCGCCGCTGTCATCGAGCATCAGGCGCTGCAGTAATGGCAGGTCTTTTTTCATCATTGTGAAAAGGAAGTCGAAGCCTTCCTCACCCTGGTAAATCCACTTGTCACCATTGTAGTAGGCGAAAAGTTTACCCAGTGTATAGAGGGCTCCCTTTAATTCGGACGCGAGGTTTTCATCATATGTCATGGCGTCGAGTGTAGACTTCATCACCTGTATCAAATCATCATAGATGAAGTACTCGCTGTCGGATTCTATAAACATGCCGAGGTCATCGAAGAGATCATAGAATCCCTGCCAGTCCTGGCTGAAGCTGTATGACATGGTAATCTTTCCCGTAGGTTCATCCTTCAGGACGAAGTAGATGTCTCCCGTTGCGGGGATAAACCGGCCATAGCCATCGACATCACTTCCGCTCACGAGTCCGTTACTGACTGTTACATTGATTGTATTGAGGGTACCGCTACCGTCATCCATCTTGATGGTAATCGGTTCTCCCGTATCGACGTTTTCATTGTCGAGGGTTGCCTCGACTACACGGCCCATGCTGGAGAGGCGTTCGTCTGTAACCGCCTGTGTGGAGTCGGGAAGATCTGCAAGAACATCATCGACGAGGTCATCCAGCATATCATCCATAACGATATCGCAGTCACGGACATTAGTCCACGCCCCGGAAGTTCCAGTGGCGTACTGCCATGACTCATAAATATCATCGACATAATTGCGAGAATATGCTTCTCCCTTGGTAACCTTCATCCCCGTGGTAAGTTGTTCCAGGGCATAGGCAATCTTTTTCTTAATACCCCAGGTACTACTGTCTGCGGGATCGTATTCCGCTGCATTGTCGTAAATTGCAGGGTCACCGTGGGCAAGATTATTAAGAAGCTTAATAGTCTTGGTAGTCATTCCGGTTTTGCTCATCAGTGGAACAAGACCATCGACAGATTTTGCCGAGGACTCAAAGAGCATGTTCGTAAGGGTCTTATAGTAACGCGGCACATAACTGCTGAAATCGGTCGCTCCCAGTACCTGCCTCAAATAACCGTTCATGTCACCCATATCATCAGCAGCAACTATCCGCGGTTTCCAACAGTTGATCGGACTCTGACCTGACTTCTGGTAATAAAACATCGGTTTACCGAGGGCCGGCAACAGGTTATCTGTTAAAATTTTTGCAGGATAACGGTTGTTGCTGCTGTTATTAAAGGTTCTGCTTCCGTCAGTGGGGGCCTCATAATATGTGAGGTCACGCAGGGTACCCATTAAAGAAATAATCAGAGGAAACGCCTTGCTTCTCTTACTCCATTGAGTAAAATTCTCCCCCACTTCCCATGAATTATAGCTGTCAATATTTTCAAGGATATATCCCATCCTGGCAACAGGGGCCATGTTATACCCCACAACAGGAGGAAGAACCGGGCCGTCCCCAAGGGACGCGAACATTGTAGCTTCATCTACAACAATACCCATTAAATTAACCCCGCTGACTTCATAAACATCCATGGCTATTCTACCATCACCCGGGATTGTAGAATTATCGTAGCCGTGGCCCTTTTTCCACCTTCCGTTATCCGAATAGTTAGATGAATACTTTCGTGCTGTCATGAGGCCGGTAACTCCATTTGCCTCAATGCGGCAGTTAATGACAAACTCAATCTGCTGCAGACAGTATTCGAAATCTACGACCATTGGTATAACGTAGACCATTTTCTTTTCCTGCATCAGATAATGAAAATTCTTATGCATCGCCTCTTCCTGAGAAGAACATTCACGTGATTTCCCCTGTGAAACCTCCAGTGAAGTGGGGTTCTCCGGAATCAGCTCTGTAATTTCATAACAACCCGCAGTATCCGTCACTTCAAGGCCGCCGCTGCTTTTTGGAGCATAATACTTACCGTTTATTTCAAAGAGATAATAATCAGTATTCCATTTCTGCTTATATCGGTTTTTACGGCCTTTACTGCGAATGGTGTAACTCTCACCATCAGCAAGGTTCATGTTAAAAAGATCGTTGATGGCTGAACCGTAATTATTGGTTAAAGTTATCCGGTTAATTCGATAATCATTAGAACGCGCCGCCAGCTTAAAATGTTTCTTTATGGTAGGTGCATCATTTCCAATAAAGTTCTGCCACCACGAATCGTTTTTAAAATTATCTTTTGAATTCGGGTAAACATGTACATTCCCGCCTTCTGAACCGATTGCCTGGACATATTCGCTTCCGAGCTCACTTTTCAGATAATTGATCAGTTCATCTATGGTATATATCTGCCCTGCAGAAAAAGACAGGGTTACATTTACATCATCATCAATACTGACAGTTACACTTGAATCTGACTTCACAATATATTTATTGCAGGCAACATATACAGAATGATTCGTTGCCCCTGAATAAGTTCCATCCTGCCATATCATGTTGTAAAGAGTTGTATAGACACCAGTGTTACCATCATTAACAAAGGCCATTGGGCCTGTATTATTTCGGATACGGACCTGTCCGCTTTCTTCACTCATAGATACGCCGGAAAATCCCAATCCGTTTATAGAACTAATCGTTTCTGACGTGGTCCAACTCGAACCTGTGCTATTTGAAAATGAACCCCGTTCAGTTGCTCCCATTCGTACGGTTAATTGCTGCTTATCCCAGGCTACATAGCCACCGCCGTAACGGCCTCCGTTAGTCCTGAATTCAGCATAATTCTTTGTTTTACCCAGAGCAAGCTCCGCTGCCTCTATCGGAGCATCATATTTAGCATCGTCTGGATATACGTATTCCCAGGTTTGAGGATCACTCTCATCAGCCTTATAGATATAGGCATAAATATTTCCGTCAGGCCTCATATACGCATTATAGGTCTTACCTTCGATTTCGATGGGAGTAGCCGTCTCACTGGGAGTTCCATAATAATAGGGCCCCTCTCCATTCCAGCAGGTTCTTCCAATCCAGCCCATAGACCAGCGAGCGGTATTAAGTTCTCCCGTTCCCTTTCCATCATATGGCCAAAAGGTCACCCACTTGAAATTATTACTGTCAGCTTCACCGGATTCAGGAGTACCGTTATTGTTTGTATCAATTCCCCTGCCTCCATTTGGAAGGCCCGCATCGCCGATACATTGGCCACTGAGCAGTAAATTCGACGGATAACTCGAATTAAGATAGAACCTGTTCTGATGTCTCTCTGATGCCTCAAAAAGAGAGCTGCTTCTGAAAGTTTGATGACCTTTCGGGCTGCTGAGCACAAGATCGTAGGTAGTTTGACCAGAAGTGGCATCTTCAGGAACCCCCTGAACAATAAGGCAGTCATTCAGGGTAATCATTCCGCCATTAGCCTCGCCATGGCCATGGCCCCAGTTAAAGCCGCTTCCTTCGCCGTCTCCAGGCCCTGCGGCACTGTCATTATAGCCAAAATTTGAAGCTGCCATCAGAGTAAAAACTGTATGATCGAGATATGATACATTCGAGGCTGCAGGATTCGTAAGGCGGTCGCGACCGAATCCGTCGTACTGTATCATACCCACAAGGTCTTCATCCATTTTCAGGCTGTCGATATACTCACTGGTCCAGCCGAGTCCCTTCAGGGTGTCCATAAATATTTCAACAAAGGAACGCCCCTTTCCGAGGGGATCATTTATTACCGCATCCGCCTTGTCTGAACTGAGCATCAGTTTCTGCAGGGCAGGCATCATCTCTTTCACTGTATTTTTCAGATCTGAATTAACATAGATGTCAGAATCTGCGTAATAATCTGCCGCATCGGTTTCACCGCTGTCAGCTGGGGTAAAATATGTCTCAATATTGGTAATCAGGTCTACCAGGACATGCGCGATATCCTTTCCGTTATCCGTTTTTGCCGAATATAATGCCGGGACCTCATCAAGGATGTCAAAGAGGCCGTCTTTCAGGGTTTGATCCTTTGCCAACATTTCCGCCGTGGCAACAAGAAGCATGTTCAGCCCCGCAGTCATATTACCAACGCCGGTATTCACTGAATTTGAATCAATATCATCAGGATCTGTTATCAGTTCACCTTCATTGGCATGGCCCGTTTCGTAAAGATACATGGGATAATTGGCGGACATGAGCATTTTACCGAGAAGTTTTGTCAGGTCGACAAAGTCTTCGCGCTCCATATCCTCCATGGCGCCGATGGCCTTATTCATAAACTTGTTCAAATCAGCTGGATCCTTGGTATCAATTATATACCCGACAATAGTCCGGGCGATATTCATTACTGATGGTCTCAAACCTTCAGTTTCCGCGTTACTTATACGTTCAAGGAGCGCATAAAAATCAGCCTGATACTTACTCCCGCGGTCTCCGTAGAAGACCTCGACAAAGGGCGAATAATAATATTTCTCTTCTTCATCAAGAAGGGCATCCATTGCGAGACCGCCTTTATTCACAAGGGCAACCAGCGCTTCAGGATTGCTGCGCATAATATTCGATTGTATAGTTGAAAATCGAACAAACTCATCTGAATACTTGTCCATGGTCTCCGAAAGTCTGTCGTTAACCAGGTCACTGTCCATGTTGTCCCAGATATAACTGAGTGAGGGATATCCCTCTACCAGGGTAAATACGGAAAAATCAGGATCTACCGCGTTACGCTGGAAATCACTGAGATCTTCCTCTGAACAGGCAGTGAGGATCAGAAGAGCTGATGAAAGAAGAATCAGGGCAAGTTTCTTCAACATTTTTGAGCTCCTTATCATTTTTTTTGTGATTAAAAACCGAGGATAGTCTGCTTTTTGTATAACCCATCCATACGGTTTTTTTTCTAATAATTACAAAAAAACTCCACAAAGAGTAATTGTTAGAATCCATTAAAGTATAAATTATCAAGAGGCGCGAAACCGAAAGAGAACCGGGAACGGTTGTCCTTCAGGAGGGTATAACAATGGGCTAATCCCCGAAATCACAGGCAGAATTTTTTTATATTCGCCTTTTGATTCCCCCACCGGAATAAATCCGGTACTGTTTCACAGCTTCTATCTATTTATATCTATATTTATGTTTGAAAAAGTGAGCGACACCTAAGTCTACTCAGCATTCCCATTTGTTCTGAAAAGATTTGAACATTCGCTTCATGTTTCTACCTGTTTAGTGTCAAAAAGTGAGTGACACCTAAGTCTATCCAGTAATCGAATCGGTTCAAAAAAAAGTCGGAACGTACGGTCTATTATTCGATATATTTTCTTCTTGGCAAGAAATTAATTTAACATTGTTACTTTTTTAGATATTTTTTGCGCAAAAATGCCCAAAAACCATTCATTGCACTGCCATGAATTTAAATAGACCCTGATGAATTCTAAAAATATTTCGAAACTTCCTTAACCTGAAAATCCTGTCCTTAACTTCCCCCATCCCCTTTTAGTAATTTTTATAAAAAAACCAGCTGGCACTGAAACTTCTAAGAATAATTTCTGCTCTATTGAAGCAACTTGCCCTGACATGCCAGCTGGTATAAATGCATTAGTTTTAATCAGATGCCATTGTACTGAAATCCATAATCCCTGTAGATTTCCTTCAAGGCATCACTTGTGGTTTCACCGTTCTCGTCAACAGTCCCCTTGCTGCCCACAATGGCCTCTGACATATCATCCATCATATCCGCAAGAGTAGGCCAAAGGTCCGAATCAATCTCTGTCATCAGGGGGTCCTTCAGGAGGGCCCCAAGGTCGGCAAAGATTTCACGCCACTCGAAGGCGTCCGTTACATTCATGGCATCAACACTGTCGAGAACCGCGTCAATTACCCCTTCCTTTTTAATAAGGTCATTGACCAGTACCAGTACCGCTTCGATGTTATCACCGCTGTCATCGAGCATCAGGCGCTGCAGTAACGGCAGGTCCTCTTTCATCATTGTGAAAAGGAAGTCAAAGCCCTTCTCTCCCTGGTAGACCCACTTGTCACCATTGTAGTAGGCAAAAAGTTTACCCAGCGTATAGAGGGTACCCTTCAGTTCCGTCGCGAGGTTCTCATCATAGGTCATGGCATCGAGGGCAGACTTCATTACCTGCACTACATCGTCGTAGATATAGTACTCGCTATCGGATTCGATAAACATTCCAAGGTCCTCGAAGAGATCATAGAATCCCTGCCAGTCCTGGTTAAAGCTGTAGGACATGGTGATCTTTCCCGTGGGCTCGTCTTTCAATACAAAGTAGATGTCTCCCGTTGCGGGGATAAACCGGCCATATCCGTCGACGGCACTTCCGCTCACGAGGCCGCCGTTAACGGTTACATTGATGGCATTAAGAGTACCGCTTCCATCATCCATCTTGATGGTTATCGGTTCGGCTGTAGCGATATTTTCATGGTCCAGGGTTGCCTCGATGACACGGCCCATGCTGGAGAGACGTTCATCCGTTACCGCCTGGGTGGTGTCGGGAAGGTCCGCGAGGGTATCGTCAATGAGGTCATCCAGCATATCATCCATAACGATATCGCAATCACGGACATTGGTCCATGCCCCGGCAGTTCCCGTGGCGTACTGCCATGATTCTGCCAGATCATTAAGGTAACTGAGAGTAAAAACTTCCCCCTTAGTCGCCTTCATCCCCGTCATCAACTGTTCAAGTCCCCAGGATATTTTTCGTCTTACACCCCAGGTTTTCATTTCTTCCGGATCATAATCTGCCACATCGTCGTAAATTGCGGAATCACCATGGGCGATAGCATTGAGAAGCTGTATTGTCTTGGTACCCATCTTGGATTTTGCCATCAGTGGTACCAGGCCATCAACCATCTTTGGCCCGGATTCGAAGAGCATCCCCGTCAAAGTACGATAGTAATTCGGAGTAAAGTAATCAAGGCTGCAGTTCCAGTTCATATCCTTATCGATTACCACACGCATGTAATCATTATTCAATGCCCCACTATTGCCGGAAATTCTCGGTTTCCAGCACCCCGTGGGAGCCGTTCCGCTGTTATTATAATAAAACATTGGTTTACCAAGTGCAGGCAGGAGGGCATCAGTAAGGAGTTTCAAAGGTTTTTTATGGTTCCCACCAAGGTTATAGTCCCGCTCCGGTTCCCCGGTACGATCATAGTAACTCAGACCATCAAGGGTACCCATCATGGCTACAATAAGAGGAAAGGCCTTTGACCTACGGCTGTAATATGGCCCATCAACACCGGCATCCATTGAATTGATCTCCAAAACATTGTCATAGGGATCATCGGTATTACCGTCCTGCATCATATCCCGTTTTCCTGTGGAATGCATCATAAAGGCCATCCGTTCTACCGGTGCCATATTATATCCCACGGCACTTGGCAGAACGAAACCGTTACCTACACTTTCAAACATGGTTGCCGTCGTTACTCCCGCAATTGGAATACCGGTAATTTCATAAATATCTGCCCAGATACGACCGTCACCGGGTATTGTTGAATCTCCCGTAGCGCCCTTCTTTATCCATTTGCCGTTATGCTCGTATCCGAAACCGTATTTCCGTGCATTGCTGAGACCCGCAATCCCGTTTGCCTCTACGAGGCAGTTTACAACATACTCTATATCACATCCAATTACAGCATGGTCTATCAGAATGGGAATAACATACATTATCTTTTTTTCTCCCATTAGGTACTGATAGTTTTTATACATCGCCTCTTCCTGGGAGACACATTCCCGGGTTATCCCCGATGCATATTCAGCGGCAGTAGGATTTTCAGGAATTTTTTCGGTAATGGTATAACAACCCGCAGAGTTAGACTCTCTTACCCCGGACCAGCCATTAGGTGCATATTTCACACCGTTGACTTCAAACATATAGTAATCGGTGTTCCACACCTGCTTGTAACGGTTCTCACGCCCTTTACTCCTGACAACCATGCTCTGGCCATCTGAGAGATTCAGGTTAAACAGATCCTGAATGGCCGTACCGTTTACACAGGTAATTTCAATTTTTGAATTAAAAAGATCCGTATCAGGGAGGCCCTTAATTTTAAAGGAATCATCAAGTGCCGGGGCTTCGTTATCAATAAAATTCTGCCATTGCGTATCGTCGGTAAATTTACTGCGATCGGCATCATCATAGGTGCACACATCATCAATATTTGGCTGAACCTTTTCACGTACTGCATAGTAAACATATCCAGCCTCTCCTTCCGTGACAGGAGCGTTTAATTGATCATTGATATCTTTTATAACCTCATCGAGAGTCAAGATTGCTCCGGAAGTAAAAGATATATTTTTATCAAGGAGATTATCAATTTTTATATTAATTACAGAGTCAGAATGAACATAGAATTTTTTAGCAGGAATAAATCCGATCCGACTGCTGCCAGAACCATTCTCCCAAACAGTACTACTGAATGAATTCGTTGTTACGTCAGTATGATTGTTTATAATTGCCATTGGTCCTACTTTGCTTATTGTGCTGAAGTACAACTTTTCACCATCATTGACAATATCTGATGCTGCAGTTGAAGCTTCAATGGCAAGAGAGGAACCATTAATAGCATCTACAATGTCATTAACATGAATACCGCAATCAAATTCCATTGTACCAGGATTTGGGTTGGAATAAACAGCCCTGGAAAAAGAAAATTCATCATTAGTGCTATCGCGAAAAATAAGACCTACTTCATCGCCGCCAATACACGACCATGAACCATGAAAACCCAATCTTGATCCGTCTGAGTTAAAGGTAGAATAATTTTTAGTTTTCCCAAGCCCGCCAAACTCTGCCGTTTCAATCGGAGCATCGCCCTTATCATCATTAGGGTAAACATAAATCCACTGCGCAGGGTCAGCCTCCGATCCTTCAGGTTTATGGACATAGGCATAGATACTCCCGTTAGGCCTCATAAACTTTGCGTACATTTCACCATCAATCTCGACCTGTTCCGCATTGGGATCAGCATAGTAGTAGGGGCCTTCTCCCTTCCAGCAGGTTCTGACAATCCAGCCTACGGACCAGAGCCCGGTATTCATTTCACCGGTACCGTTGCCATTATAGGGCCAGTAATTAATATCAGTATTGCTTCCCCCGCTGAAACCATCGGTCCCAATGGACCTGCCCCCGTTGGGAAGTCCCCCGTCACCGATGCATTGACCGCTAAGCAGACAGTTGGAGGGATAGCTGGGCTTCAGGAAAAACTTGTAATTTTCACGCTCATCAACTGAGAAAACCTTATTGCTCCTGAAAGTATAATTCCCTGGATCACTATTATCAAATCCATCAGTATTTTTGTCAAAACACATGGTATAGGGATCTTGTTCCAGTGTTGCATAGACCCCCTGGTTCTGGAGACAGTCGTTGAGTGAAATCATTCCACCATTGGGGGTACCGCGGCTATGCCCAAAATCTTTACCCCTGTCACGGTAACCGTAATTGCCTGCTGCAATTAGAGTAAAAATCGTATGATCAAGATAAGATACATTTGAAGCACCTGATGTCGGATCAAGACGATCCCGGGCAAAACCATCATAGCGGATCATATTCACAAGATCATTATCAAAATCCATGGAGGCGATTTTTTCATCATCCCAGCCGATATTTTTCAGTTTCGAAAGGAAAACGTCCAGAAATCCCCGCCCCTTGCTTTCCGGATCCTTGATTGCAGATCCCGGCTTCCCGGAAGTAATCATCAGTTTCGAAAGGGCCGGAAGCATTTCCTTAATGGTATTTTTTAAATCGGAATTTATATACTCATTTCCTGTTATGTAGTAATCACTTCTATCCGCCGGAGTATTATCCCCATCATCGGGAAGAAAATAACTCTCAATATTGGTAATCAAATCCACCAGCACATGAGGCAAATCTTTGCCGTTATCAGTTTTAGCAGCATAAAGAACCGGCACTTCATCCATAAGCGAAAAGAGCTTATCCTTCAGATCCGCGTCCTGTGAAACCATCTGCGCCGCCCCGTCAAGAAGGGCCACAAGCCCCGCCGTCATATTGCCGAGACCGGTATTAACCGAATTTGAATCTATATCGTCGGGATCAGTTATCAGCTCACCTTCATTGGCATGTCCCTCTTCATAGAGATACATGGGATAGTTGGCACTCATCAGCATCTTTCCGAGAAGTTTTGTCAGATCGACAAAATCCTCACGCTCCATATCTTCCATGGCGCCGATGGCTTTATTCATAAATTTATTCAGCTCAGCGGGATCTTTGGTATCAATAATATACCCGACAATTGTCCGTGCAATATTCATTACCGCGGGACGCAATCCCGTGGTTTCAGCATTGCTGATCCGTTCAAGGAGTCCATAAAAATCATTCTGGTACTTACTGCCCCGGTCGCCGTAGAAGACCTCTACAAAGGGCGAATAATAATATTTTTCCTCTTCATCAAGAAGTGCATCCATGGCAAGGCCGCCTTTGTTCACAAGGGCAACCAGCGCTTCAGGATTACTCCGCATAATATTGGATTGAATAGTCGAAAATTTAACAAACTCATCGGAATGCTTATCCATGGTATCCGATAACCTGTCGTTCACAAGGTCAGAGTCCATGTTATCCCAGATATAACTGAGAGAAGGATAATCTTCCACCAGAGTAAAAACTGAAAAGTCTGGATCAGTGGCATTTCTTTGAAAATCACTCAGATCTTCCTCTGAGCAGGCAGCAGAAAAAAGCAGTGCGGAGACTGCAAGCAGGCAGGCAAGTTTTTTACGCATGATAATTCCCCTTATCACTAAATAGTCCCATAACCTGTAACGCCGGGAGGTTCTTTTTTTATCTCTCCAGCCGAAAGACCTTCCACAAGGTCTTTTTGATAATATTTGTCCGTTTAAAAAACTAGAATGAGCTGTCACTAATTAATGCGCAAAAAAAAATCCATCCGGACTGAATTTTTTTCATTTTTTGAGGGGAAGTCGATAAAGGAAGTCAGATTATCCCAGACTATGCACTGGTGATTTTGAAGGAGGAATGTTTCAGGAAAATAACGGCGGGGCAAAGAGGCAATACTATTTTAAAAATGACAAAAGTTAAAATCCACTATTAGAGCATGTTCACTTGAGCTTTCTAATCTCTCCGGCAGACAGGCCGGTAATATCAGCGATTTTATCAACAGACATCTTTTCTTTCAGCAGAGCTTTGGCTGTTTCAAGTTTCCCCTCGCGAAGGCCTTTCTGAAAGCCTTCCTGTTCACTTTCTCTTCTTAACTCATCATCATGTTTCTTCAGGGCTGTTGCAAACATTTCGTGGGTTTCCTCTATCTCAGTTATGGATTCAATAATTGTATAATCCTGGTGTCCCAAAAGGTCATTTAGCCAGTTCTTAAACAAGGTAAGCACTTCAGGACTCTCTGTCATCATTAATTTTACTATTTCCAGAATATTTTCACGTGTCTCCTCGATACTGCTGTTCTCAACATAAAATATTGCTGACACGGCGTTTTCTATCTTCAACAGGGTTTTCTTAGAAATTTCGTTCTCCACTACCGGATAGTAGCTGAAATCGGGTATATATTTATCCGGTATGACATGGTTGATCAGCTCCCTGATATTCTGCTTTACCGTCCATTTTTTATCACCATTATATAAAAGCAGGGGAAATACAGGGGGAAGTTTTTTGACCTTCTGCTGAACAAGAAATTCGTAGAATTCACAGATATATCTCAAAATCCGCAGGGCCATGAATCGTTCAACGGTAGACTGGAATTCAATAAGCAGATAAATATAGACTTCCTCTCCCCTGAAATTTATTTTATAGATAAGATCAGACTCCTTTTCTCTAAACCTGTCGGTTACAAATGACTTGTCCAATCTCTCTAGTGTAGAAAAATCGAGGTCACTGACAAAGTCCTCTTTAACAAAGGATTCAAGCAGTTCCCGCAGAAGTACGGGATGTGAGAAGAGCTTCTTGTAGCGTCTGTCGTGCTGATGTGAGTTTTTCATTTTAATGCCTCCTGAAGAGTATACGTTTGGGAAAGCATAGAATACGAACAATCTTCGGCGGGAGAGATTTTTTTGTGCAATTACAGCTCAGAGCCCCCATCTGCGGGATATAATAACGGCTCTGAGCCGTTCAAGGACAACAGTGGCTCAGAGCCTTCCACGACGAGTTAACGGCTCAGAGCCTCTCTGAAAGAAAAAATCTACATTATCATGCTGCAACTGAATATAAATCCTTGCATAATAATATAACCCCTCTTACTATCGTAATAAGTATTGGAGGAAGTATATAAAATGCGAAAAATGTCACTGTTTCTGGTACTGATATCGATCCTGACCATTTCCTGTGCCCCTGAAAAAAGCATATACATGGATAAATGGGAAATACTCTTTTCCGAAGACGAAAATCACCACGCGGCGGCTCAGAGCCCCGCATGGGAAGAAACAACCATGCCCCGCATGTTCAATCATACCTATGCACCGGAACGCCGTTTTCACCGCCTGTGGCTCAAAGCCACCTTCAACATAACCGGCTCACCGGAGGAATTCCGGGGAGTTTCCCTGGGGCGGCTTTACTATATCGACACAACCTATGTTAACGGAATAAAGGTGGGACAGTACGAAGAGGAAGACTACGGGAACGGCCATTTCCCCCGAAATTATCCCATCCCACCGGGGATTTTAAAAAAAGGAAAAAATACTATTCTCATTTATCTCGGAATCTACGGCAGGGAGTACGGAGGCATGTCCCGAAATGGGGAAATTCTGGCGGGCAGTTCTTTTCAGTACCGAAAAGTTGCGGATAATGTTATTTACCGCCAGATACCCATGGGTATTGTCATATTTTTACTCGGCCAGGTAATCTTTAACCTGATATTCCTGATACGAAAAATGAACATGCGGATAAATACTGTTTCCGCCCTGCTATGCTCTTCCCTGATTTTTTATATTTTCCTGATATTTTCCCCATGGTCCTTCCCCGGACCGGATATGCGGATAACCCTTCTCTGGTCATGTACCGCCTTTGTGCCGATATTTTATCTGAAACTGGTGCAGGCATTTTACCGCGTTGAGTTAACTTCCCTTAACCGTGTCGCCATCCCAATTTTCCTCGCCGCCTTTATCAGTATAATTATCAATCCAAATACTGTTTCATCCTGGTACCTGGGGCGCATATCCGGGGGGATCATACTTTTATTCGCCATGATAGTCATTTTTTATGCCATTTACCAGGGAAACCGCATTAAACCGGGAAATATTATATATGTTCTCATCTTTTTCGGTATTTTCCCGGGTCTTTTTATAGCCTGGGACATTATAAATTATCTGTTGATATACCATTATCCACCTATGACCCATACCTTCACCCTCCCCCTCTTTATTGTTGGCATGATGGTATTCATTGTCGATGAGACCATAAAAAGAGAAATCACAGTAGACCAGCTCTACCGTGAGCTGAAAAACTATACTGCCCAGACCCGTGATACCGTAATCACCGCCACGACAGAAGAAAAATTGAAGCGGGTTCAGGACTTTCTCGAGGAAAATTACCGCTCAGACATCTCCCGAGAGGGACTTGCCGATGCCATGGACATGTCCCCGGATCATATGAGCCGGATGTTCAAGGCCCATACGGGCAAAAAAATAAACGAATTTATCAATGAACAGCGAGTCCGTGATGCTTCAATATCCCTGGTCGAAACAGATGAACGGATAACCGACATTGCATTCAATGTCGGTTTTGAAAGCCTGGCAACCTTCAACCGTGTATTCCTGAAAATTACCGGATATTCCCCCACCCAGTATCGAAAAGAGAAAAAATAATTTTATGAAAACGATGTAATTATTTAAGGCATCGTATTATTTATTTTCGATGTTTCCCTCAAATTTTACCATGCCCCCTTCAACAAATATTCCCCCTCATTTCTCATTTTTTGCGGTAACAAATATTGAGAAGAAAGCCATTTCAAATTTTATTATTATATGTAAAACCGTCTGGCTGGATAAAAATTATTTTGTTCAATAACCGAACACGGGTGTTTGAAGTTTATATGGATCAAAAAGAAATAAATAGACAGATCCACATATACTGACCAGTAAATAAACACTCTATTGAAAAAATTTAATCTTTAATCCGCCCGGATGGATTTTTTAGTACTGGTCCGGAATCCATATGAGTATATTGTATTTTAAAGGATATTCACCGATTCCGGTACTGCTGAAACATATAAATTTAATTTTCAGCTCATTGAACCAATGGACAAGGAGAGTCTCCATGCTTCGAAGAATTATAACCGGCACTACTACTACCTGGCTGTTGGCAGTTATCCTTTTTTCCGGATGCTCCGGGGAAGATCTTGGATCATTTCAGCAGCACGACCCGCAATCCATTAAACTCTTTGATATTCTCAATGAAAGTCCCGCCCTCAGTTCCCTCTTTCAGGGCCTTGATCCATACGAGTTTAATGCCAAAACAGATGAGCTCGTTTCGGCAAATCCGGAGTTAATAGTAAAAACTCTGCGAACCATGGCTGACACCTTCTATGGCGACAAGGTTATACTTCCACAGGCAATGAGTGACATGGCTGACAGCCTTGTCTCATTTCACAATACATACCGTGAGAATCCCGATTCCCTCAATACCGCCTATGATGTAATTACGGATATACTCAATATCGAAGCAGGTGCCATGACCGGCGGCGCAGATACCCTCGTCAATCTCCTTACCATATTAAAAAATGAAAACAGTGCCTACGGCTCATGGAACCTCTTCGGTGAAAACCAGGAATTCAGTGAAATTGGCACAAATGGAATCGATGACCTCATCGGGAGCCTCGATTTTGTGAAAGATCTCTATGCCAACCAGGAAGACTTCGAAGATCCCGCCCGTTTCATGGAAAATCTGTTTCAGACCATAAAGAATGACGGGGTCAACGTTGAAGAAAGGGTGCAGGAAGTTATAGACTTCATCAAAAACCCGGAAACCCCCTTTGATACCGTAGAGGCAACGGAAATGGAAGTAGCCGACTGGCTCGCTGCGGATCCTGAGAAACGAAAAATTACCGATTATCTTTTGAATCATCTCTACCCCATGGTAAAGGAACCGATCCTTGAAAATGCAGCGGTCCCGGACCTGTCCGGTCTGAACCTTCCCGAATACATAACCAGTGCGGAAGATTATCGCAACTTCATTAAAAGGGGAAGATGGCTTCTCGATGACCAGATGGAATTTCTGAAGGTCAGTGCCGCGACAATCTCCAGTGACTACTATGACGCCAATGTTGACGGCTCATTTATCTCCAATGATACAACAAACCTGGTAAAATGGCTCATGGACGGCCTTTACCATGACATGGACTACTATGATCACCTTGAGGATGTGGATGTATTTGATTTTGAAAACAATGAGCTCCTTGCATGGCTGAAAAAAGATATCGAACCCGCCCTGAATTCCGCCCTTTCCCTCTCCGGTTCAGGGATGGGAACCGGCATATCCCCCCAACGGCTTAAGGAAATATTATGGGACGGCTGGACATACAGCCCAACCAGCGGCGGCAGCACCGGTTTCAAAGGCCTTTTTACCGTGGGCAGCAGCGATGGCAATACCAAACATGAAAATGACGGCTATGTAACCCTGATGGCAAAAACTGAAAGCAGTGATACCATCCCGAAACCCTTCAGACTCTGGGTCCATGACGTACTGAATGGCGACGGTGACGGCAAATATTTTGACGGCAGTGGGAATTTTGACGATAATCCTTCAATTGGCACTGAATCAAACAGTGTATTCAAGGATATCAATATTACCTACTCAAATGACAATTCAGGAGAATTAAGCGGTTACGGTGACGGGGCATCCGAAAGCCAGGTTGAAACCATGATCACCAATCTCCACCTGCACCTCATTTCAGAATACTATTCACCGGCATATAAAAAATGGGCCATGACCCCTGAAGACGGCCAGACATATTTCGGCGATCCTGATAAAAATGTACAGACACTCCTTGCGGGGATGCAGACCTCAATGCGGAACATGTTAATGCTGGACCGCAACGGCAAGGCCCCCGGAGAAGCAGGATTTATTAATATTCCCATCATCTCGGAATTTGTCTATGTACTTGCCACAGGATACGGAATCTCGGACCCCGTTAATGCCCCGGCAGAAATAAGCCTGCATAATTGCCTTGTCTCAATGAACTCTTCCCTGAAAGACAGGGACTATATTGCTGTAGATGCGGGCATCTTTGGAGATTTTAACGTCTATGCCATAGGGGATGAAAGTATCTATCGAAAGTCCAACCATGAAGGAAGTGGAGTAAAATTCGCAACACAGCGAAATATGACTGCCATAGAGCTGTTGCAGCCGGGGACCTTCAGAAGAAGAGAAAACGTGAGCGGTCAGGAATATCATGAATGGCATGGTAAATTTTCCCCCACTCAGGGAGACGTCCGTGGCATCACCAATAGTGATGAGAAAATTACTATCAGCAACTTCGTTCTGGCAGAGATAGCGCTCATTTGCTGGGAGGGATACGGCCCCTATACATATAAAGGGAAAGCCCCCAACGGTTCCAACTGTAAATATTTAAATGACTGGCATACCGACTCGTACAAAATCGACGGAAGATGGTTTACAGACCGCGGCCCCGGCATGAAGAGTAATTACTCTCAGTATCATGTATATGAAGCGGTTTATCGTCCTGCAAACGGGAGTACCGGTTTCGAAGATTCAGGTTATACCGACAGCAACGATAACCCGATGCCGAAAAACGGATACATACGTTTCAACTCAGAAAACGGATCATACAATAATAACTCTCAGGTTGTCACATACGGTGAAGCCAATCCGGATACGCACAAGGTACGCCTTGATTGCAATTCCCGCGAAGAGGCAATAAGAAAAAATTTCGGATGGCTCATCAATCAAAAAAAATATATGTTCCTGATCCCCATGCACCCGGTACAGCCCATCGACATATGGGGAGGCCTTGCCCATGTTGATATGGAAATGTTCGTTTATATCACCATCAATGCCAATGGCATGGCCGGGCTGGCAAAGGTCAAACGATCCGGTGATTCTGTTTCAAAAAATGCCTTCTGGAAAAATACAAATATCGATTCCAACGTTAAGGTCGATATCAAAGGCAATGGCGACAACTATGTCCTCTCTCACACCAGCAGCGGTGAATCGACTAACGTATCCCGCTTCACAGGGGTCAGTTTCAGTGATCAGGATTACTGTGTTGCCATGGATTACACCTACGACTTCAAGGCAAAGGCACTCGGCTTCCTTCCCATTCCCAACAGCATTACCCAGAGCATGATGAATGACGCCATCAACATTCCCGGCACGATATGGGGATGCCTTGGGGCGGAGTCAATACTTCCTGCAGCGATCGGGGACAACATGGCTTCCCTGTCATCCCTGGCCAATACAGTCTATTCTATAGAAGATATACTCGGTGCAGGCAACAGTGGAAACGCCGCCAGGGAAGATATGTCAGTATACAGTAAATTTCAGGCATACTTCGATAATTATTACCCCGGTGCAAATCTTAACACACTCAAAGACTCTGAACTTCCCCCGGTGCCTAAAGTGGAAGGAGTTTCTTTTCCAACTGCATTCAATGACAGCGGCCAGGCTACTTCATGGGAAATTCACACCGGTGATTCCAAGGGTAAATTCGAAGATATACTCAGCATCATCGTTGCCATGGTGGGTTCCTTCCACGAAGACGGACCGGTCTATCCTAATATTGGAGACACTGAAGGAAGTGCATCTGCCACCTATAAGCAGATTTACAACAATGAGGATAACGGCATCGCCTATTTCGCAAAGGGTGGCTTCAGGGAAAACCTCGATACCATTGCACTTGCAATTTCATCATTAAACGATCTCAAACGCGGAAGCGGCACCCTCCCCTCGGAAACCAGCTACAACTCATCCTGGCTCGCCAGTCTCATCGATATGAATCCCGACCCGAACGGCGACGGAGACATCAGCGACCAGCAGCTGGAACCGGGCTCCCGCAGGGGAGTACTGCCTCAACTGCTCCAGAGCAAGTACATGAATCTCAATTACATGGATCCTGTAAAAAATGCAGTGGAAGGAACCATCCGGAATATTATCAGGACCTACCTGAATAACGACGGAAACTTCAAACTTTCCAATGGAGGCACCGGCGACCTTGAGGAAATGTACCTGAAGGATGGTGATGGTGATTACGAACTTGACAGTGAAGGGTACAAAAAAATCAATCCCGCAGTTGACTGGAATAAATCCATTAACCGACTCAGGTACTTTACCGACGATCGTTCCCTTGACCGTCTGAAGCGTACCCTTGACTTTGTCGTAGACCTGTCAAGTGATGAACGCTTCATTAATTTTCTCCGGGAAACCATTCCCGCCCTGAATACATACCTGGCGGTGAAACATATCGATCAGAGGTACCGTGACGACGGCATCCGCATAACCGTGCAGGAGGCTGTAGACGAGGGCATCTTCCAGATCAGCCTTGAAGAGGACGAACCCTACGTTGATGAAAATGACAATGGGAAATACGAAGCGGGAGAACCCTACACCGATGTTAACTTCAACGGAACACGTGACGAAGGGACCATTACACGGGTTGTAAGTTTCCTCGAAGAGTTCGAATACACAAAACTCATCGACTTCATCAAGGAAACCGGCGTCAACGACATCGAGAAACTGTATAACTTCAGCTTCGACCACTGGGGAGACGTGATGGATACGGCGAAACTGAAAGAACAGGTGGACGACCTCAACCAGAAATTGGTCAAGTACTTCGGCTTTAACCTCAAGGAAGGTATTATCGAGGGCATCTACACCATAAAGGACGACATAGACATCGACAATGACGGCACCATTGATTTCAACAATGGCGACAGAATCTATGGTTTTGGAAAATATATCGAAAGCAATGATTCAGATTACGATGTGGAAGACGATGGCAAGTACTTCAAATACCTGAACATAAAGGATTACATCTTCACTACTGATCAAAATTACAACAGCAGAACGGTAAACAGCGCCATTGTTTCGGAAGTTGAATGGCCCGGAATCAAGGAAATATTCACGGTCCGAAATGATGAAGACTACACCGATCCGTGGTACAGGGGAAGTCTTGAAAAGTGTCCCTATGTATACAGCCCCCATAAGTATGACATAAGACTCGACCTTGCCATGAATTCCTGGAATGAGTTACTCCTGAGCCTCACATCTGCCGACTTCGCCTACGGAAGTCAAAGCGCTGCGGAGATGAAACTCACCTATGGAAAGACAAACCAGAAGGTCTACCATGTTCCTGATTCACTTATTGACATGATCTTCGGATGGAACGGATCAACCTTCGGCGGTTTTGACATTAAAAACCGCATGAACCTCGCAAAGGATGCCGTACTTGACTACATCTACGACGAAAAGGCCATAGAAGTCGATGACAGCTATGAACGCATCCTCGGTCTCGAAGCGGGAGACTATATTGATTCCGCTAAAAAGACAGCTTCGGTGCGGACCCTCGTGGGCAAAACCCGTGACTTCTTCAACGACAACCTCTTTGAGTATGCCTATGTAGATCCTGATCCCGATCAAAAGAATGAGACGGGAGAATTGAGGGAAGTTTACATGACGGAGGAATCAATTGAATCCGGTGCCGGGGCTGATCCAAACTTCCCCCACAAGCATATGATCAATAACGTAATTGATGTTGCCAATGCCCTGCTGCATCCTGAGTCTCCCCACTACAAGACAGGGGAACTCTTTGATGCGTGGCAGACGTTCATTGACAGTGCAAACATCACCCCGGAAAGACTCCGCCTGGCAAGAACCGCCATTGCCGCGATAGTCTACAGTGAGTCTGAAAAGGAATCCTTCACCGATACAAACGGCAACGGCCGCTGGGACGAGGGAGAGGTTTACGTAGACGCAAATGAAAACAACATCTATGATGACGGATATACACGCCTCTTCACGAAACTCAGCACACATATGCCTGAACTCCTGGAGGCCTTCAAGGGAAGTTATGATGACCTCGTGGAACTGGCACTCATCGCCTTCGGTCCCGGCGGTCTCGGAGAATATATGCTGCGGGATATGACCCTCGGCGTCGAGTATGAAGCCTGGGACATAACCAATGAGCTGAACACCCTGATGAACCAGGATATCTTCAGGTACTTCACCTACCAGGATACATTCTGGTGGCAGATGGGTACCCTGATGGATGACTTTGCGACTCTCATCGAGGCCCAGCCGCATTACCCGGGGGAAAGAATCAATTACTATAACGAGACTCGCAGTATTTTCAAATAACAGATAAAGAGAAACAAGAAGGAACTATATTATGAAAAGAATACACACTACTGCCCTGACTATAGCCTCTGCCATTTTTATTGCCCTGATGCTCTGCATGCCCGTCTTTGCCAGCAATCCCGCGGACACCTACGGTTACTCTCCCCGGGGAATGGCCCTGGGAAATGCCATGACTGCCATTGTAAATGACTGGTCATCAGTCTGGTATAATCCAGCGGGCCTTGGGAAGACACGCCACAGCATTAAAGCTGCCGGCCTTGAAACAGATTTGACCCTGAAAAAAAAGAAAGAAACATCAGCGGCACCAACGAATTATTACCCAACTGAGTTTGCACTTGCATCATTTTATTCCCTGTCCGCCAAAAGCATTACCGGCCTTACTCAATTGCAGAAGGATGAGGCCCTGAATGCAGCAAGTTTCGGAATGGTTACAGTTGGAATGGCCCTGGACCTCAATATGATTTTTACAATGCCTGAGGTAATATCTTCAGCCCGTCTCGGTGTCGGAGCCACCATCGGGATGGACGGAAGCGCAATGAAAATAAATGACATCGATCCCCGCACCCCCGATTACGTCCGATATGGAAGAGACGCCCAGCGGGCGGTGATACTTGCGGGATTCGGTCTCGGTTTTCTCAATGACATGTTCGGATTTGGCGCTGCCGCCTTCACAAGTTTCGGAGGTTCCGGGACCATGGATCTCTCAGATGTTGTTATTGGCGCAGAAACCCAAACCCCCCTTTCCCAGACAAAAATGGACATGAAAATGGTTCCCTCCTTGAATGCAGGTATATACTTTGCCCCGGGGCGTCTCACCAGTATCCTGGAAGGACTTCATGTCGGTGCGTCATACAGAATGGCTTCTGAAGTAAAGATTTCCCCAATGGAAGCAACAGCGGATACGATGATTTTCGACATAGATCTCCCGATGGAAACAGCCATTTATGATTATTACACACCACATACTATTACTGCCGGTGTTGGGTACACCCTTCCAATTCCTCTCATTGACGTAACTATCTCAGCTGATTTTGAATACCAGTTCTGGTCAAAATTTGCAATCTCCGAATATACAAAAAAAGTATTTGAAAACATGGGAATCACGATACCTTCAATGAAGGATGTTTACATTTTCCGTGCAGGAATCGAAATACGCCCCCTTTCATGGCTTAGTGTTTTGACCGGTTATTATTATCAGCCATCGATGCTGAAAAAACTGACAATAGCTGACCGGTCCAACTTCATGGATAATGATGTACATACTGCATCCCTTGGTGCCGAATTTACTATTCCGCCAATGTTCGGATTCAACGGACCGATCATAATTGCTGCGGGATACCAGTTCCAGTACTTTGTAGACAATACCGTGACCCGCACCTTTTATAATCAGGCTACCGATTCAGATGAACTGATTACATATACCTATGGGGGAATGAACCATCTATTTACCCTCTCAGTCAGCATTAAGATATAATTCATAAGCCTGACTTTTTTCTTCTATATAAAGGGAGGAGAAAAACCCTCCCTTTTTTTTTTGCTAAAATGATCCCAACAGACCTAAAGAGACATAATCTCACCGATTTTCACTTTTTTATTAAAAATTTGGAATTAATTACAAAAAAGCCCGCCCGAGTGGGCTTTTATAATTGACGATTCCGCCTCTGTTTTGTATTATATTATTGTAAAGAAATTTAGTAATGTACAAAAAAGTTATGGCAACCCTGTGAAAACAGGCTACAATATCAGTAAGATATTGTAAAAATCAACTTGTAGAACAAACATAGAAGAAGGAGTTTACGATGAAACAATTAACACGTATCGGTTTGTTTCTGTTTCTTGCCGCAATCCTTACAGGTTGTGGAATAGGAACAAGTACAAGCGCCGGAGGCCCCGGAGAAACAGCAGAGGATATTGTTAAAACCGGAGATCTGGTTAGTGAATCAGGTATAACAGAACTGGCATCCGATGATGAAATTGATGAGGATGCTGAGAAAAATGTCATCACAGAAGAGGAAACTCCAATCGCTGAACCGATCCTTGAGGTAGAACCTGTAGAAACTGCAGAAAAAACCGTTGAAGAGAAGTCAGCTGATGAGGAGAGTACTGAAACTGCAGATAAAGACGACTCTACAGAAGAAACGGACAAAGAAGATGAGGATACCACTGACGCTTCTGACGTAGCTTCATCAGAGGATGATACGACAGACGCCACTGCCCCGGAAACAGCCATCACCGGAAAAAAAGTTGCCTTTACTTTAGACACCACCCAGGGTCGCTGGTTTAAAACTCCGGACAAAGAACTTTTTTCCGAGGAGACTTTAAAAAATTACCAAACACGCATTAAGGCCCTTCGTAAAGAAATAAAGGACATTAAGAAAAATGCGGAGAAAGGTAAAATTGAAAAGAAAGAAGCCAGCGAAAAGGTAAAAGATCTTAGAGACCAGATTGCTGCTCAGCGGGCCCTCATCGGTAATGGCGGACGAATCCAGAAGGGAATTCATACCTACTGGGCAAACCAGAGCCTGAACATTAAAATCGATGAAGGTGAAACCGGCTGGTACAAACTTGTTGTGGTTGCCAAAAACCTCAATCCCCTGCCGGAAGGTTATGAAAAATTCAGCTTCACCGTGCTTGATAAAAGCAACGAAGACATGCTGGGCAACTTCTCTATCAAGGCTCGTGAAAACGTATACAAAAGGGGAAGATTGATTTTCAAACTGGAAGATCCTAAAGGCAAGGTACTGGATCTGCTCTGGAACAATGACGCCCTAGACTCAAAGGGTGATGCAAACATCCAGATCAAGGCAATCAGACTCAAAAAAATCAAAGAGCCTAAATTCAGCAAAAAAGCCCTCCGAAAAGGGGATGAGTACTCATACCTGGATGGCAGATGGTTTTTTGACAAGAAAACCGCCTACACCTACTGGGCTAACCAGACCATAGGCTACACCTTCCATAACCTGAAGGGCGGCACCTATGAAATGGAAGTTATGGCCATGAACCGTTCAAAAAATGGTCTCCCGGAAGACTACGAAGGATTTAAAGTAGAAATCAACACAGAAAATAATTCTGATGAAATGCTCATCAAGGCCAGTGACAAGAAGTGGAATAAAGAAAAGGTAACCCTGATTCTTCCCGAGGGTGACTCCACAATTTATTTGACCTGGCTCAATGATAAGTACCTGGAAAATCAGTATGATGCAAATATTTCAATCAAGCAGATAAAGCTGAAGCGCATTGCCGATTCAGGCATGACAGCCTATCTTCTTAAAACAACCACGGGCAATAGAATGATAATCATGAGTATACTGGCCTTACTGCTCATCACTATCGCTTCTATTTCCATCTACAACAAAAGAAGAACAGAGATGTAATAACTTACGAAAGATAAAACAAAAAAGCCCCGGGTTTTCCCGGGGTTTTTTTTATCTGCACAAAAAATAAATTCAAATACCCGAAATTCTAATGACCCACAAGCCCGGCAAGGCCCCGGTCAACCCTCTCGAGCTTTTTCCGAAAGCGCCCCGCATCATATTTCTTTCTCAAATTATAATAAGCTACTGATAAATTTCGTGCCTCAGTTCTCATTCTCGTTGCATCTACATAGGCCCCTTTTACAATAACCTCCTCCGCTTCCTCGAAAAGCTCCAGTCTGCGGTAGAGGCGTGCAAGGGCGAGATGATTCTCTATCTCCCGGGGATTACGCCGCTGCGCCTCCCGGAGAAGATCAATTGCCAGAAAACTCCGGGCCTCATCCAGATAACATTCCGCGGCAAGACGCAGATAGAGACTGTCATCTTTTTTCAAGTCAGCCAGTTGAAGGTAATAAAAAACCGCCCTTTCCCTCTTTCCGCGGAGTGTTTCCACCCGGGCAAGAAGAGCGAGGAGTGGAACAGAGCCATCGATCTTCAATACACCCTCCTCAAGGATGGCAGCGGCAGAATCGGTGTCTTTCAATGACATGTATGCCTCCGCCATGAGAAGATAGGGGGCTGCATTGCCATCCTTCAGGGCCGCCGCCTTTTCCAGAGAAATAATAGCTTCAGGAAGGGCATCCAGCTTAAGGTAACATCCCCCCTTCAGGAGGTGCCCCTCGTAATTTTGCGAAAACTGTTCAAGAAGGGCATCAATAAGCTCAAGGGCACGGTGATAATCCTTCATTTCATAATAAAGTTTCGCACCATTTATATATGCCGGTTGAAAAGACGGGGCATACATAATGACCCGGCGGTAGTAAACAATTGACTGCCACGGTTTCTTAAGGCGGTAGTAGCAATTGGCAAGATTAAAGGAAGCCAGGGCCCGGTTCTCCCCGGCACTTATGGCCTTCTGATAATACTTCACCGCAAGTAAAATATCACCCCTGCGGTAGGCGGAATTTGCCTGAATGATAAAGTTATCCTTCCCCTTTCCGTAAAGGGGAAGCAGCAATGTATCAACCAGCAGCAATATTATAATAAATTTTTTCATGGTGCAAATTCAATCTCCTGGTGCGCCCAGACCCTGATGGGCATATTTTCCATCTTTGCCGGCTCAAATTGCCACCGGCTCAGAGCCTCCTTTACGGCATACTCGAATCCCCACCCTCGCGGGGCCTTTTTTATAGTAACCGATTCAACTTCCCCCTTTTCATTAATGAGTATCCGAGCAGAAACAGTTCCGGAAACCCCGGCCCGGCGTGCCTGCCGCGGATATTCCGGTGGATGGGTAAACTTTTTCACCGGGGGAATATCTGCTTCATAATCCTCAAGGATACGGCGGCGTGATGCATTGACCATACCCTCCCCTTCCCCTTCTGCCAGGACGGAGAGGTCGAGATTAAAATGACGGGAAATATCCTGCCGGCTATTCATGGCTTTTTTCTCTTCCCGGCGAATTATCTCTTTCTTTGGCTCTTTTTTCTTTTCAATCGAGACCGAATCGAGGGAAATTTTTCTGTGACTGCCCTTATTAAGGGCCTCATAGATATTTTCATGAAAAAAATAATAGGATAAAGGAAGTAAAAGAAAGAGCAGAGTCGTAATAAAAACAGCCCCTGCAAGTAAACTCAGCCTTTCGTAAAATGAATTCGCCTTCATCATTCACGTACCGCCGCAATATTGACCTTTCTGGTGCCGGCCATGTTGCAGGCATCGATGACATCGACAACGGTCCCGCTGGGGGAATCACGGTCTACCATTATCAGCGCCTGCCGTTCGGGATTTTCAGTTACGAGGCGCTTGAGAACCAGATTCAGGTGCTCAAGATCGACCTGTTTCTCCAGTATATGAATGCCCCCATCGGGGGTAACGGCAATCATGATATGATCCCTGGTGATGCTCTGAGCCGTCTTCGCCTTCGGCTTATTCACAGTGACACCGGTTTCACGGGAGAAGGTGGTGGTGACCACAAAAAATATCAGCAGGATAAAAACCATATCGATGAGGGGGGATATATTTATATCATCACTCTCGTCTTCCCTTTTTCGTCTCGAGAAAGAAATCATCTCAGGTCTCCTTAATTGAAAATTGAAATTTCATCACCCGGTCCAGAAGAGCGCTGCAGCGCTTCTTCAGGAGGGCATGAAACATTATTATTGGAAAGGCAGTCACGAGTCCCGCCTGGGTAGTCAGCAGAGCCTCGGATATCCCCTCCGCCATCAACGCCGGATTAGCCCCCCCGAATAAACGGATTACCAGAAAAGTTTTGATCATCCCCGCTACGGTTCCCAGTAATCCCAGGAGGGGGGCAAGCCCCGCAAGGGTCTTCAGGGTCCGCAGGTATTTCCCGGTTTCCAGGGCATAGCAGCGGCAGAAGATTTCCATTTCGGTACCGCCTTTATTGCATGGAATATTCTGCAGCAGAAAAATTTTTCTCCCAAGGAATGTGTCCTTCCCATGGTCCGAGAAATCATCCGGGTCCATCCACGCGGTAAATTTTTCTGCCGCCTCTTCTTCTCTTCTGCAGATAATCCAGGCCTGCAGAATCAGGTACCACGCCGCCAGGGAAAGAATAAATATAAACAGGAGCACCGGACCCGCACGGTAGAGAAAATCGATAACAAGATATTTCATTCCATACCTCCCGGGGTGTACCGGTTCAAAAGGGCAAGCCCGGTTTCTTCAAGGGAGGCTATGGTTTCATCCGCCCTGTTCTGCAGCAGGCGGTGGGCCAGAACCGCGGGGATGGCAACAATCAGACCAAACTCCGTGGTGACGAGGGCCTCCGAGATGCCCCCCGCCAGAAGCTTCGGATCCCCGGTCCCGAAGGCGGTAATTACATCAAAGAGTGATATCATGCCTGTAACGGTACCAAGGAGCCCCAGAAGGGGTGCAAGGGAAGCAAGGCTTTTTAACAGGTTCAGATTCCTTTCTATAAGGGGTATCTCTCCGGTCATCACCTCCTGCAGTGCCGAGAGGGCCTCGTCACGGCCCACCGGCGCCGCACAAAGGATACGGGATGCGAGGCGGCGGACCCCCTTATTTTCAACAATGCCAGACAAAGAGGAATTGTCATTCTCCAGGCACCCCTCCCCGAGGATGAAATCCTTCTTTCGGTAGTTTCTTCTGAAGGAAATTGTCCTCTCTACGGATATAAAGACCCCCGCAAGAAAAACCAGGAGAATCACATACATCACTGCCCCCCCCGAGGAAAACCATGTGAAAAATCCGGACAGAAGACTACCCTCTGACCTGACCTTCTTACTCACGGCGCTTGACTGCATCACATCCACGGGGAGACTGAGGAAATCATTTTTTCCGGCCCCCTTTTCTTCAAGGACAGCTATAAACTCCCGGAGAAGAGAAGCGGTTTCTCCATGACTTTCAATCCACTGGTAGGGGCGGCTCCCGATACTGCTGCTTTTCAGAAGAATCGAACCGTTACCTGAATTCGTGACGGTACCGTAGAAAACAGTACCCAGCCTCAGTTTAACTCCCTTCTCCGGTATACTTTTCCCTGTGATGATATCATTCCTGGAAAGGGATACACTCTCCCCAAGCATGTTTTTTTCAATCATCAGTTCCATGAGGGCCATTCCCGTTGCCACGGGATTTTCCCTTTTTTCTATTGAACGCAGCAACTGCTGCAGTTCAAGGACATCCTCCGCATTCGTGTAGGGAATGGACTTCTTTATCAGGGAATACATTTTATCGGCCATATCCCGGTAGATTGTAAAAAGTTCCTCCCGGCGGGCCCGGTTAAGACTGTTTTCTTCCTTCAGTTTCGATACATCACGGCGCTTAACCAGAATATCTTCTTTTAAATTACTTCGCCGCGTCATCAGGTGTGAGATTTCTTCCTGCAGACGGGAAAGTTCATCCCTCGCGGACTGTTTAGCTGCAATTGACCGGTACTTCTTTTCCCAGTATATTTTTTCTGTTTTTTCACGCTGCTGCCGCAGTGATTCAAGTTTCGTCCGCAGGGCATCTTCTTCCCCCCCGAAGAGAGAAGACGAAGAGATCACCACAATCAAAAGGCACAGGATTACTCTTTTCATTGAAGTCCCCCCTTCATGGTTTCCCTTACCATTTGCAGCGGCACCGGAAAATTTACAAGGTCAGGCGACTCTTTGCCTTCCACCATTTTTATCGCAGAAACTATTCTGCGCCGGAAATCCCCTTCGTCAGAAACGATCCATTCCCACTTCTGCTTTCTGCGTGTAAGCAGAGCCGCCTCCTTTGTCGCCGCGTCGTAACGGGCGAGAAGGAACCAGCCGATTCGCAGGTATTTTTTACCTTCATAAAGGTAGACCTCAGAGTCAAAACCGCGGAGAATATCACGGTAGACGGAAGCAGTAAAACGGGAATATATCTCTTCCACCGAAACATGTCTCCCCCTGCAGTCGGCGTAAATCCTGCGGAGGATCCGAAGACGTTCTTCCTGATGAGCGGAAAAACCCTTCTTTATTTTTTCTGCCCGCTTTTCCGCCGCCGCCAGGAGACGTTTTTTAAGGGCTGTGCTCCCTTTCCTGAAATTTTCACCTTCAGCCCTTTCTTCCGCCAGGTTGAAATTTTCCTGCTGAAGCTCCCTTTTCAGGATAAAAAATTCCTTTTTCAGGTCCGCGACAGTTTTTTTTCCAGTCTCTACGCGGCGGAGATGGCGGACCCTGCACTTCTCCGTTTCCTCCTGGAGACCCCTGATTTTTTCAGAGAATTCCTTTAATTCCTTTTCTTCATGAATCACCTGTTTTCTGAGAACATAGAGCTTATCTTCCACGGCGGTTAGCGGCATCATCAGAAGCATGAAGAAACCTGCCGAAAAAATTATATTTCTTTTCATTATTTCCTCGCATATCTTTTTTAATAACGTGTTATTTAATGCTATTATTTTTTCAAGAATATTTTCTAATGAATATAAATTTCTATTTTATTATATTATTAATTATTTAAATAGTTTTAGTTATTAAAATTTTTTTACAAAAGTTCTTTACAAAACCATAGATACTTTCAAATGCTACACATAAGCATTTTGTAACACTAGATAGCTATGTTTTATAATTTCTTATTCACCTTAAGGAGGTAAAAAAATGAAAAAAAAGCAATTCTACTCCATTTATTTCCTGCTTTTTCTTTTCTTCTCTTCCCATCTTTGGGGACAAAACGTCACGGAGACGGAAGATACGGAAAATAAGCCGGAGAAAAATGTTGTTTCGGCAAATGAGACAAAAACCAGTGACAGGGCCATCAACCTGTCAAAAGTAGTGGTAAAGGGAGAAATATTATCTGAAAAGAAATCTGCCTACTCCATCAACCGTCTCGACTCAAAGGAAATCGAGAAACTGAATATCAGCCGAACCGCTGACATTCTCAACGAGATACCAGGTGTGAGCATTTCCGAATACGGACAGGGGGGACTCTCAAATGCGGTAACCCTTCGCGGATTTAATTCAGGTATCCACGGGGGAGACATGGGAGTTTATCTCGACGGAATTCCCCTCAATGAATATTACGGGCACGGTGGGGGTTACGGCGACCCCAATGTACTGATTCCCCTGGAGCTTGACCGGGTACTGGTCTACAAGGGCCCATCAAGTGCCCTCTTCGGGAACTTCTCCCGCGCAGGCACCATCGCTTTTTTCACAAAAAAAAAGGGGGAGTACACAGACCTGGCAATGAAGGCCGGCTCCAACAACACCTTCGATACACAGGCGGCTCTTGGTACAAAAATCAGCGAAAATTTCTGGGTCAACACAGCCCTCCAGGCCTATCGCAGCGACGGGTATACTGAAAACTCGGAGCATCTCTTCGGCAACGCCAGCACCCGGTTCACGTGGCAGCCCCTTAAAAATCTTGAAGTTTCCCTGGCTCTGCGGGGCCATGGCTCATCCTGGAACGCCCCGGATTATATCACACGGGCCCAGTGGGAAGATCCCGAAGAACGATTCAACCAGGCCCCCGGGAAAGAAAACGACGGAGGAGAGCGCAACCAGTTCAGTGAACGCCTCGATGTATGTTACTCCGTCAATGATAACCTGAAGGTGATGCTCTGGGGATTCGGTCTCCAGGCTGACTGGATCCGATGGCGCACCTCCGCATCACAGAGTGAAAAAGACTACCACATCCATAAATACGGTACCGGTACTACCATCAATTACAAGGATAAACTTTTTTCCTTGATAGGAGGCATAGAATATTACGCGGATGCCACGGACTTCCGGCAGTATGACACTTCCTACCGGGAAAAGCTCGCAACGACCAGCGACATTTCTACTATTTTTCACAATCTTGTCTTTCTTGCCGAGGGTGAAGTCAGGCTGCACCGATTTTTCCGTCCCACCGTGGGGGTCAGAGCCGACCTCTTTTCCGGGACCGAGGAGGATCACCTTACCTCAACAAGCCGTGATTTCTCAATGGACCAGTACTGGCACGTAAGCCCAAAGGCTGGTTTTGTCAGCACCCTAATCGAAAAGTGGCTCGACTTTCGCTTCAGCGCCAGCAATGGCTACATTATGCCTTCTGCTGAAATTATGAACAGCAATATCGATGTGGACCCTGCACAGATCTGGCAGTATGAAGGCGGATTCACGGGATATTTTAAAAAATATGCCACACTGAACGTTACCGGCTATATCATAGACACACTCAATGAAATTCAGGATACCACCGGTTCCGGAGACTATAAGAATATCGGCGAAACCCGCCGCATGGGAATCGAATCAGACCTGAAGACAAAACCCCTGAAGGGACTGGAAATTACCGGGTCCTTCACCTATACCCATTCTGAAATTTTAAAGAATGTCGACTCCTCCCTCGAGGGCAAGGCCATTGTCACGGTACCTGAGGTGAAGACAAAACTGGGGGCCAAATACACTTCTCCGATTCATCTGGGGGGAAGTTTTAACTGGACCTACTCAGGAGAATCATGGGTGGATGAGGCCAACACTGAAAAGGCCCCCGCCTACCATCTCCTTGACGTGGCAGTTTTTTATGCACTCCCCGTATCAGGGAAGCGTGTTAATCTCCAGTTTGAAATCAAAAACCTTTTAAACGAACATTATGCCTCATTCGCGGGATGGGGGCTCTGGGCAACGGGAGCGCCGCGCACCTACTGGTTCTCAGCGGGACTGAAGTGGTAAACAAACACATTCCGCGGCGGAACAACTTCCGCAATTAAAATAACAGGAGCAGACACAATGAAGAAATCAAAAAACAGCATATGGAAAATAACAAAGGGGGGTATCCCCGCAATTTTACTGTTCTTGGCCCTCACTCCATTGAGCAGTCATGATATGTGGGTAGAGACAAAAACACCCCTGGTAAAGGCAGGCCAGAGCCTCACCATGCAGTTTCCCTCTGACCATACTTTCCCGCCACAGCATAATGAGTACATTGATTCTAAGGAAATGGCGAAAACATTTCTCCTGACACCATCAGGGAAGCAAATCACGGTGGAGAAAAAAAACGGTCACATCTACCGCAGCGGAAAACCACTGCGGGAAAGAGGAACCCACCTGATTGTCTCGGGAAAAAAATGGCTCTACTGGACCCAGACCACCGACGGCTGGAAGACAGGTAAAAACAAAAAACAGGTTAAGAATCCCATCAAGGGAGTCTACAGCGGCAAGTTCGTAAAGTCCCTTATCAATGTTGACCGCCCGGGAGGCGGGGTGTTCAAACGCCGTATCGGTCATACACTTGAAATTATTCCACTGCAAAATCCAGCGGAATTAGAAAAGGGAGCTCACCTGGAATGCCGGATACTTTTCAAGGGAAAACCATACCGGGGAGAGGTAAAGGCCACCTATGCGGGATTCTCCGAAAAGGAAAATGTTTTTGCCGTCAACACCAGCACAGACAGGAGGGGAATCTGTAAAATTAAAATATCGGAAAGGGGACCATGGCTCGTCAAGGCCGGAATGAGACTTCCTGCACCGGCGGGGCAGAAGGCCCTCTGTGATGAAATTCTCTACTCGGCAACCCTTACCTTTCAAAGATAGATGGATCCTATGAAAAGATTTCTAATTAATTCTACTGTCATCGCCCTGTTAAGCTGCATGTCCCTCCCTAATGCATTTGGACATGCACTTCATTTATCAGTCGGGCAGGGTGAAGCAGTAACACTTTCCGCCCGCTACGATGATGGAGAGGCGATGCAGTACGCGGAAATCAAAATTTATGCCCCGGGAAGCGATTCAATTGAATTCCAGAATGGTCGCACCGATGCAAAGGGGCGATTCGCATTCATCCCTTCACGCGAAGGAACATGGCGTGTAAAAATATCCGATGGCATGGGGCACCTGAAGACCACTACTGTAAAGGTGGACCGGGGGCTCAGAGCCGGTGATATAAAAAACAGCGGTTTGACGTGGATGCAAAAAATTATAATGGTTCTTATTGTCTCCTGGGGGGCAATGGGAACCACCCTTTATTTTCGACATCGCAACAGGCAATAATTTTCAGTCCGGTCTCCCCCGGGGAAGGCCGGACATAAAATAAATTTTTATCAGCGTATATTACGGAGTTTTCCCGCGATATCGAAATAGAGTGTCTTTCCCGGTGAAACGGGAAGCTGAACTCCCCGATGCTGAATATGCATTTGTCGTGCAGCAACTCCCTGCTTGAGAACTCCGTTTGGATGAAACATGATCAGTTCCCCTGCCCGAAAAAGATATTTATTGTTACCCACCTTTACATACTGGTTGCGGGAGAGATGACCATAGCTGAGAATTCCCGAGTCATAAAACTGGGTGATTCCATTTCCCTGAAGATTTAATTTCTGTTCCGCCACGGGAACCGTCAGCGGGGCGGAACGGGAGACCTCCCGGAGGGAACCGGTTTTATAGATGGTGACCCGTGCACCGGAGGATAACCTTATTGTTTTCTTTCCAAGGGGAAGCTGTGCGGAACGGGCAAGATCTCCTGACTCAAAAGAACCATCCCTATGAAATGTTACGGTGCTGCGACGTATTGGTACGGGGACTTTATCCAGGTAAAAAGTCCGGGCCTTTTGCAACAGACCTGCCTCAATAGAACCGTTCTTAAAAAAGGTTATACCCTGCCCCCTGTCAAAAGCAACCTCCATTTTACCGGTGAAGAGGGTCAGGGAATGTACAGGATTATAGACCTGCCAGAGAGCATCCGGTTCCTTATAGTGAACAAAGGTCCGGGACGGCAACAGGTAATCCCTTTCGGCGATGGTAAAACTCAGGGGACCCGCCGTTACAAACTGATAGAATCTTCCATCAGGAAAAAAACCCAGCTTGGATCCCGGGGCCAGGAGATATTCCTTACCCTCAAGGGAAATTTTTTCAGAACGCGCCAGAATACCCTGTTTCAGGAAACCGCTTTCGTGAAACATAAAAAAACTTCCCTTTTGGAGAATCAACTCCCTCTCTCCACTTTTTATTTTCGCTTCCCGAGCCAGGGTGCCCCCCAGGGGGAATCCCTTTTCTGAAAAAAAGATTGAA
This sequence comes from uncultured Spirochaetota bacterium, assembly GCA_942491575.1. Lineage (GTDB taxonomy): Bacteria > Spirochaetota > UBA4802 > UBA4802 > UBA5550 > CAZHNW01. Next base: position 732,468 of record CALOBT010000031.1, on the reverse strand, counting down.
TTTCCCCCCTTAATCAAAACTTTTTTGCCATTGATATCCGCAGGGGTATCTGTCTTCAATTCACCGCGGATAAGAATATAGCTGTTCTTTGCAAAGGATACGGTACTTCCCCTTAACAGCTTAAATCGATCGTCGTTAGGCGCTGTCACAATCCTGTCCTGATAGAGAACCTCTCTACGCAAACCATACGAATAATAACTCTTCATATATTTTTTTTGAATCGCCGTTTTAGCTCTCTGACCATTTTTAAATAATAATTTAAAATTCTTTTTTTCCTCCACCATTCCGTCAAGCCCTTTGACGTTGAGGCGAAGTTTAACGGTAAATGTATCGCCGTAATTGAGGTGGGCCAGATCATAATCACTGATACAATAGGAGAGATTTATTTTTCCCTGTTTCCCCGTCAGCAGTTTTTTATCAATCAACATTTCTGAAGTTTTATCAGGAAGGCGCACTTCAAGAATCCCGGGATGCTCTGTTCTTTCGCGAGAAAGGTCATAGGCGATAACCATCCTGAGCCAGGTTCCGGGAACCAGGGAGCCCCCGCTGGAGGGAGTCGTGGAGGCAACTTCAATCAATCCGGACACAGGCTTCACTTCGTATGACGAGTGTCGCCGGTGAGACCGCAGGGTGTTGGAATTGCCCAGAAGTTTCACCACTGTGTTGTGACCGTTTAAGCGGGCATAATCAAGGGCGGTTTTGCCACTCCCGGAATGACGCAGCCCCACAAATGCACCCCGCCTCAACAGGAGCTTCACAACCCGGAGATGGCCGTTTTTTGCCGCCAGCATTAAGGGGGTAAAGTCATCCGGCAGGGAGCGGTAACCCCGGAGTCTCACATTGGGGTCCTCCCCGCCCTTCAGGGCCTTTTCCACCTGCGAGACGTTGCCGTCACGGGACGCCTTCAGGAGCATCACAGTGTCATTGAGGGATCCTGCCAGCAAATCTCCCGTGAGACAGGAAAGAACAGATAATAATAATATAGCCGCTATGTTTATTTTCATTTTATTTCTCCCTTGCGGTGTCGTTTCAGTCAACGGAATGTATACCAGTACGAGAAATAAAATCAAGGAAATATTATATATTTAAAAATTATTGAATGATAAAATAATTATTTACGCTGTTTATCCTTCAACTGTTTTTTCAAGGTGGTTGAATTTCCTCCTTCATCAAAATAGAGTCCCATGCCGGCCCCAACTCTTTCGGTTTTTCCATCAACAAAGATCGATACGGGACGAGTTGAAACTCCATATGACACGACTCCATTGGGATGAAATTTGACTAACTTCATTTTTTTAAAAAGGAAACGCCGCCCCCCGACCGTCAAATACTGGTCTCGAGAAAGGGTCCCGTACTGAAGCATGCCTGATTCATAAAATTGCGTAAAACCGCCGCCGTATATATACACCCTCTGGCCTTTCACCGATACTGAAAAAGATTTTGCATTCCGGATAAGTTTCAACATCCCTGACTCATAAAAATAAATGCGTGCCCCTGCGGAAACAGGAAGCCTGTTTTCCCCGACGGGGACGACAGCTTGCCTCAGGAGCACCCCACCGGCGAAGGAACCGTCCTTATGAAATTCTACGACGCTGCGTCGAACAGGCAGGCGGGTCTTTCCACTAAAAAATATTTCGTTCTTTTGCAGGAGGCCGACACTGATGGTTCCGTTATCATGATAGACGATGCCGTGCATCCTGTCGAAGGCAACTTCCCGTTTTCCGGTAAACAATGTCAGGGGACGAACTGCATTATATACCTCGTAAACCAGTTCAGGTTTTTTATAACGAATCTGGGTACGGGGGGGGAAGTGATAGCTCCTGGGAGGCACCACTATTTCCATTGGGATAGCCGTGACTAAAATTCTCACGGACTCATCGTCATAAAAACCGATCCTGGTGCCGGCGGCGAAATTATATTCCTTCCCGTTTATCTCCATCATGCTCGCCTTCCCCAGTGTCCCGACACTGAGAACTCCGTTATCCAGAAACTCGAATGAAGTTCCCTCCTTGAGAATATACTTTTTACTCCCGCTGGAAATGGAGGCTTCCTTCAGGATGGTCCCCCCCACGGGGAGTCCCTTTTCATTAAAGTATACATAGGTACCCCTTTTTAGCAGGAGACGGTTTCCTGAAATATTCGCCACTGCCCGCAGCTTCAATTTACCGCTGCGAAGAAGATATTTTTTTTCCGCATAGACAATGGCCTCTCCCTTCGGAAAAAGAAACCGGTCACCATTGGGAGCTGTTATGCTTCTGTCCGCATAGAGGACCTCAACACGCCTGCCGTTAACAGAATTTCCTTTCATATATTTTAGCTGCCGTGGAGTTTTCCGTTGCTGCCCGTTTTTAAAAAGAAGAGACTTCTTCTGCAGCACCGACTTAAAACCCCTCAATCCCCCTTTTGGGGCAAGCACCCTCAATTCTACTTTAAACCGATCCCTGTAGTTCAGGTGTGCCAGGTCGTGATCACTGATATAGTAGGCGAGATCAAAGCCTCCCTTCCCCCGCTGCAAAACCTTTGAATCGATCACCACGGCCCCCTGCTTGTGGGGGAAATATATCTCCATGACACCATTCCCGATTACTGCATCGTCCGAGAGGTCATATTCTATTTTCAGTTTCATGGTCCTGCCTGGATAAACAAACTTCCCCTCCGAGGGAACAGAAGAAACAAGCTTCACTACTTCCGAAGATGTGGTCCCCCGTGACGGATACACCTGCCGGTGGCGATTCTGCGAAGTAGATACACTGAACAAACGTATTATCCGGTGGTGTTGTTTTTCACGGGCATAATCGAGGGCGGTTTTTTTTGTCACGGGATGCTTCAGGGTCTTATAGGCGCCCCTTCTCAGGAGAAGCTTCACCACAGCGACATGTCCATTCCGTGCAGCCAGCATCAGGGGGGTGAAACCGTCAGGAATTCCACGGTACCCCTTCATGCTTACATTCACATTAGCCCCCTGGTCGAGGGCAACTTCCACCCTGTCAATGTCTCCGTCACGTGACGCCTCAAGGAGCCTCAGGGTATTCTTAAATCCCGCACTTAATTCTCCCACAGGTAAAAGCATCGACACCATCAGTATGAGCAAAAAAACTGTTAGTTTCTTCATGACTTCCTTCTCCACAGGTTTATGAAGAAAGTATAGCACTGCTTGTAAAAAATTACAATCAAAGTTAAGAGTAACAATAACTGAGAGAGCCCCGACAAGGTCGGGGCTCTCTCAGTCATAACCAATTTCATCGAAACCTATTCCCCTGCAATAACCTCTGCAAGGAGTGCCGGGTCATCCGTCATAACACCGTCAACCTTCATGACATTCTTCATCCATTTCATCATAAAGGAAGTATTTACCGTCCAGACCTGGACGGGAAGTTTCAGTTTTCTGGCCCTGTCCATGACCCCCGGTGTAACCAGCGCCCAGGGGAGACAGAGGACCTCTCCAGGCTGAATGTAATCTTCCTTTTCCTGGACAAAGGTGGGAGTCAGAAGAAACTTCAGTACGCCCTCCGTGGAAAAACAACGGACCGCATGGAGACCACGGGCCTCTGCGCGTTCCTTAAGGATATCAATTGCCTCCTGGTTGAAGGCCCCTAAAAGGAGACGATTCATCAGCAGGCCACTTCCACCATCAAACTCTTCGATTAAGTCAAAAAGTTTTTCTATGGCAAGGTCGCGGTTCTCATCACTCTTCACCTCAAGAATCATCGGTGTATCCGCAAGGTCCGTTGTAAGCATTTCAAAGACTTCCCTCACGGTGGGAAGTTTAATCCCCTGCCCGCGGTAGGGATGGGTACGGCCGAGATCAGCAGTATAATCATAACCCGCATCGAGGGCGAGGATCTCCTCCAGGGTCATATCCGCAATGGCGCCGCTCCCGTCGGTACAACGGTCAACGGTATCATCATGGGAAACAATAAGGACGCCGTCACTTGTCAGGTGACAGTCCCCTTCAAGGGTATCCGCTCCAACTGCAATTGAATTTCGGTACGCAACCAGAGTATCCTCCGGGGCGAGCTTTCCTCCGCCGCGGTGTGCCACATTTAGAAAGGGATTACGGCTCTGCCAGAAATTACGCGCGGTAATTTTTCCGGTTTTTATCAGCTGCATTACCTCGTTCCAGTCCCAGGCAATAGTTGCGGTATCGATTTCGCCAAAACCTTCCGTATCGAGAAGGCCCGGCATAAATGCATAATGAATCTGGAAGGGAACATAAAGAACATCGTTGGCAAGTGCCCCATAACCGTCCTGCCTGGCGGTGTCTCCCACCATGGCGGAGACATGTGTCTTCCCATCACCTGAATTTCCGTAGAGACTCTTCAGCACCTTTATGGTTTCCGCCTTAAAAATATTTGATTCACCGTGGGTGGTATCTTCCTTTACAATGATGGGAACCCTTCTTTCATCGCCTGTAAAATGAAGCTGCATCTGGTTTCTGGTTTTATCACGCATGTGTGGAGACATACCGGAGATGATAATCATTTCATTGCCAAGGGCGAGCCAGCCTTTAACTTCCCCCACAACGTCCCTGTCAACAAGGGGCCATTCCTTTTTTAAAACGTTAACCGCATCAAGGATATCCTGGAGGGCATTGCCCCCGCCTGTTTCGTGAAGGGTGTTGTCATGGTCCGTGAGAATTACATCGTTGTTCTTGTCCTCGTAATCACTTAAAACGCGGATCATGCCATTCTCATCATCAACCTTAGCTCCCAGAAGAGGTGTATCGTTGAGGACCACCTCAGCCTTCAGGTCGAGGTCAATTGAAGAACGGCTGAAAAAATTCGGCAGCAGAACCGAAGGGATGCGTCCGGAAAGATTCGGCAAGGTCGCCTTTCCGCCATCATCTGTCACAACGGGATCTCCAAGCTTGTACCAGATACCGAGAATTCCCATGCGGCGGTCGCGGCAGTAGAATTGTACCGGCGCCTCTTTTACCCGCACTGCAAATATAAAATTCAGCAGAGCATCATCCGCTCCCTCGGGGATTGCATACACATAGGCGTTAGGAAGAATCTCCTCATCACCGCCGCTGGCACCCTTTCGGGTAATGCCGTCGGAAACTATAACGCGGACCCCCATGGCCTTCAGGTGAGAAAGGGCAATGGTTTCCACATCGGTGCCGTTGGTTTCTGTTCCCTCTGCTGCAACCATCAGGGTCGCCAGCCAGGAGGCAAATTTTTTCAATACATCGTTTTTAAAAATCAGGTCCGTCAGGGAACGTTTTTGGGGAACCGATGCCAGGTCGTTGAGCTTACCATTGACCTTCTCCACTGTTTCAGCATTCGTAAGATCGAGCTCTCCAAGCAGGAGGGTAACCTCTTCCATGAGGGCGTCATTTTCGACGTTACCCGCAACGCTGAGACCTTCAAGGTTTTCCGCGAGGGAACGGGTTACCGGGGGCAGTTCAGCCTCGACAACCTCCAGGAGATCCTCCTGGGTAACTTCCGAATTCCCGGAATTTACAGAGGGATTATTACTGCTATTATAACATCCCGTAATTACCGGAAAAAGGAACAAGACGAGTATCAGAGCTATCTTTTTCATGTTTCTTCCTTATCTTTGTTTTTTAATATATCAAATCCGCCTCATTTTCTTTCCAATTACCGTAAAATGAATATGGATTTGACATAAATTTAACATAGTTAACATATTTGTAAAGAACAAATTCCGTCCACACAGACTGTTTTCTGACTTTTTACAGGGGAAGGAAGTCTATATTCTCTTCCCAAAAAAATTATCTTTTTTTAGAATAATATGGCTTCTTTTTCTTGACATTTGAAAAATATCCCCTATAGTTGCCCCACATAGATGCACGTCCATTATGCATCACTGATATAGTCTTAACGTTCCTTCGAGTATCTCTTCGCGTAAAATACTTCGGGTAAAAACGGCTTTTCCGTTAAACGATCTATATCCGGCAGCATAGGGGCACAGTATCAAAACTTATTTTTAAGGAGTACACCCAATGGAACAGGGTACCGTTAAATGGTTCAACGACAGCAAAGGCTACGGATTTATTCAGAAAGATAGTGGCGGAGACATTTTCGTCCATCATTCTGGCATCATCGCAGAAGGTTTCAAAACCCTACGTGAAGGCGCAAAAGTAGAATTTGAAGTCGAAAATACTGACAAAGGCCCCAGAGCTATTTCTGTAAAAGAAGTGTAAGCTCTACCAAGTCTGTTGGATCTGCCGGTTCCGGGCCCTCTAGAAGGTCAGGAACCGCAGATTGCAGCACCTCTCCCTTTACCCTTAGACTCATTTTTCACCTCTCCTTCAACAGTATGCTACCGGTATTATTTAATCATCTATTTTTTCTGTAATCTGATTTGTTTTTCTAACCCTGGGTTTAAATCCCTGGTTAACAGAAAACCTATTAGTCCCGAAAAAGATTGACTGAGAAAATCATAGACAGTACCTTATTTAGACCACACCATCGGGGCCGGGTTGTACCTGAATCAAGAATCCACTGTATAGATTCTTACAGAGAAATTATTATTTCTCCCTGGAAAATTCTTTATCGATTTTCAGACAACAGCGTTTATATTATCGCAGTTTTTGACGTTAGAAGAAATGTTGAAAATATTTTGCTGGAGGCATGTTGGGAGTGAAAAAGGATGAAGTGTCAAGTTGAAAGGGACAGGTGATTCTACCCTGCATGAAGTTTTCGAATATGCCTGAAAATATCCGACACAATAATTAAACTTTAAACTTGTTACTTTGTCTGTGCTACTATCAAGCCAGAGAAATATACATCATGAAGGCTGAAACCGAAGAATCTGTACCGGAACTTGATGCGAGAAAAAACTACTCTACCCCGGCCCCCTTAAGGGTCTCGGCAGAAAGACCTGTAATTTCAATTATATCATCAAGACTGATCCCTTTATTTCTCATTTTCCTGGCATCTTCAATTTTGCCTTCTAATTTACCTTTCTCAATACCTTTCTGCTCACTTATACGCTTTAATTCGTCATCATGTTTTTTCAGTGCTGTTGCAAACATTTCGTGAGTTTCCTCCAATTCGTCCAGAGATTCAATTATCTCTGTATCTTTGAAACCGAGAAGGTCATTTAGCCAGTTCTTAAACAAATTAATCACTTCCGGGCTCTCTGTCATTAATAATTTAACGATTTTATTTATATTTTTCCTGGTTTCTTCTATGCTGCTGTTTTCAATATAAAATATGGCCGAAACGGCATTTTTTATCTGCAGCAGTGTTTCTCTGGATAATTCATTTTCCAGAACCGGGTAGTTGTTAATTACCCCGCTCCTGCCACAGAACAACCAACATATAACCACATAGCCACTGAAGATCAATTCTTTTTATACACCGTTAATTTGGTAATCCATTTCCCGATAATGAACTATGAGTACCCCTGTCTTCATAGTTCATTCAGATCAGCTTGACCAGTCACTAAACCTGAAGCTCCAGCAGTGCAAACACTGCGGCAAAGTCGGCATGCTCATTTTTCACGGTTATACCTACGGACAATCCGATTACAAAAAGTCTATCACCAAAGGGAGAAGAGTCTTCTGTTCAAACAGAAACAGGAGAAGCGGTTGTGGCCGAACACTTTACCTGCTCTTTTATAATTTCATCAGAGGGGGATTTATTTCAGCTGAACTCTTCTGGCAGTTTCTTAATGCCATTCTTACTGAACTCTCTATCAACAAATCCTATGAAACAATCGATCCTTCCTGCCCGTTATCGATTTCAACATTCTACAGGCTCTGGCAAAGATTCAAGTTTTCAACCCCACAGATTCGCACCTTCCTTGCCGACAATTATCCTCATGTCCCACTATCGGAGAATTGCCCTCACAGAGAAACTATTCTCCACCTGTCAGTTGTCTTTAAAAATACTGCCTGCAATCCCATCGCTGAGTATCAACTGGCATCTCAGAAATCATTCATTTAGCCCTTAGCGAACAGATTCCAGCTCCCTTTTTTGCTTTCATCCCATCAGACTTTTCTATAGCCATTTACCCTCTTTTCAACGGCAACAGGATCTGCCCGTGACAGCCGATTCAGCCTCTCCTATACTCATCCACATTTATACATGGAGGTATCAATATGAAACAGCCGTCATCCTATCTTAAGATGAGAGTCCTGGGAGCCATTGAATCTGCCCCGGGGAAAACACAGCAGGAACGAGTAGAGAATGTTGCCCAAATGGTATTCATTGATGAATACGGAGAAAAAAGGCAATTTACCTGGCGGACCATTTACACATGGTATTACCGCTACAAAAATCATGGTGTCACCGCCTTGAGTCCAAAGGCCCGCAGGGATAAAGGGTCTACACGAAAAGTCTCACCCGAAGAACTCTTAGAGGTTATTAACAAAGTCAAGAGCCACTTCAGAAAAGGTCACTATAACAAAATGGCCCTCTACCGAAAGGCTATTGAACTGGGCCTTTTAAGGAGAGATGAAATGGCCCAGACCACCTTTTACCGGTTTATTCGGGAGTATGAGCTCATGGAAGAGGATTCTCTAAGGCCAGAACGTCTTGCCTTTGCCATGCAATATGCCAACCAACTCTGGCAGGGAGATACCATGTTTGGTCCCTATGTGAAGCACAAGGGCAGATCGTATCAGACCAAACTCATTGCCTTTATTGATGACGCCAGCAGGGTTATCTGCCATGGCGAATTCTTCCTTGATGAAAAAACCGAAACAGTCCTTGCTGCCCTCAGAAAGGCCTTTTACAAACGGGGCATTCCTGAACAGCTTTATGTAGACAATGGTTCTGCCTATACATCAAAGGAACTCACGCTTGTATGCGCCCGTATTGGCTGTATTCTGACCCATACGCCTGTGCGAGATGGTGCCGCCAAGGGAAAGATTGAAAGATTCTTCAGAACAGTCCGTATGAGCTTTTTATCAAGAGACCTTGACCTCTCTTCCCTTGAAAATTTAAACAAGGCATTTTTTGAATGGGTTGAAAACGAGTATAATCACAAACAACACGCTGTTCTGGGCATGAAGCCTATAGACCGCTATGGACTTGACTGTTCCCGTATCAGGTTTCTTCCAAACATCAATGCTAATGATGAACTCTTCTTCAACGAAGATGACAGAATGGTCTCAAACGCAAACACCTTTTCATTTCGAAGAAAAACCTTTGAAGCTCCCCGGATGCTCAGTGGCAAGAAAATTCAAATTCGCTTTAACAAGAGCCAGCCGGACACCCCGGTCATTGTCTATTACAAGAATGAGCGTATGGGAGAAGCATGTCCCGTAGACCTCATTGCCAATGGCATGGTAAAACGAAACAGGAGAGAGGTGTAACATGATTAAATCATTTTTCGGTATTGACCGCAATCCCTTTTCTCTTGATTCGATTTCTCTTCTCTCTTTTCAGCAGGAGATTTCAGATATTCTGGGTGTTCATTCTCAACAGGGGGGCTTATGCCTTGTCATGGGTGAGCCCGGTACCGGCAAATCCATCATAAAGGATTCTCTGGTAAGAAATGCCGACAAGCGGTCTGTTGTCGTTACTGTTGGCCGTACCCTTCACACCTATACCAATACGGTCAAAATACTCTGCCATGCCTTTAATGTTGATTATATCGGAGACAGTTTCAAGTGCGAAAAGCGTCTTATTGAAGAGGCCTATTCTTTGAATCGTCAGGGTAAAGTTATCATGACCATCATTGATGATGCTCATCTTATGGAGATCGCCACCCTGAGAAGACTGCGACTCCTCTTTGATGATTTCCCCAAGAATCATAATCTCATTCTCGTCGGCCAGGTTGAGCTTTTGGCATCAATGTGCCTGAAGGTCAATGAGGATATCAAGAGCCGGGTAACCTACTCGGTCACAACGCCGAAAATCAACCCCGATGACATGGAGGCCTTCTTACTCGGCCAGTTTGATCAGGTTGGTCTCGGACACAACACATTCACTGAAGACGCTCTGGCCCTTGTTGTCCGCTCTTCCGACGGCATCCTAAGAAAGGCACGCAACCTCTCTATTGCCTCTTTGCTCGAAGGCGTCAGAGCTGGGAAAAGAACAATAGATCTTGATGTGGTAAATCGTGTGCTCATTCAGCCCCACTGGAGGGTTCAGAATGATCTGGAGGCTGCCATGCTGTAGGTGTCATAAAAATTGGAAGGTTTGAAGACAGAAAAATTTCGCCTTCAGCATCGTAGAAAAAGCAGGTCATGGAATATGGCCTGTTTTTTAGGGTGTCATAATGTGTGAGATTATTTCTCTGTGGTATCGGGGAAAAAGGCAATTTTGTGGGAAATTCTATGATGAAACAGGGAATAAATTTACGCTATATCACGGTAATCCGGCCAAAATCGACTGATTTCATACGGCCAGAATTCGGGAAAAAGTATGACCAGAAATAAAATTTCTACAATTACATGGTTTATCAATTCCTTTATGTTATGCTTTGCTGTCCAGCGGATATCACCATTGTACAATAATACCGGAAATACTGCGGGGAGTTTTTTTATCTTCTGTTGAATCAAAAACTCATAGAATTCACAGATATACCGAAGGATTCTCAGCGCCATAAATCTGTCCACTGTTGACTGAAATTCTATGAGCAGATATATATAGATTTCCTGATTCTTAAAATGGATTTTATAAATCAGGTCAGATTCTTTTTCCCGAAAGCTGTCTGTTACAAATGATTTATCTATTCGTTCGAGAGTTGAGAAATCAAGTTCTCTGATAAAATCTTCTTCCACGAAAGATTCAAGAAGTTCACGCAACAATGTTGGATTTGAAAACAGTTTCTTCTAGCGTTTATCGTGTTGGTTTGTTTTTTTCAATCGTTTATCCCCTCATAGGATAAACGATTGAGAGAACAGGAAGATTAATAATTTTTTATAAAGAGAATGATTTTTTTAGTGGTCAGGTTGTATGGGGTAAAAGTTACAAGAGACAAGGGACCCTCTTTATTTGGTACTCTTTTTTTTACGAACACTTGGACACTTCGGGAGGATAAATCAGGAAAGTTTTTTTTGTTTTAATAGAATAAATATATAATCCCTATACCCCTTTCTATAGATTATTAAAGATCACAAAAAAGTGTCCGTACTGTCCGAAATGTCCGTGGATTCTGTATTAATTCCAAGCCCCCCGAGGCGAGGCTTTTGTGTTGGTTTATGCTTTATTTCGCTCTATGTTGTTTTAAAAGTTCATAGTTTTTTTAAAATCAACAAATTATTTGTTGGAACAAATTTGTTTCCCTTTAGAATTATAATATTTGCTACACAATCTACCATCTTGTTTTAAATAAAAACTAACATCGATACCTCTTTCCTTATCTTTATCTGATGCTATTATTACGTTTCTATACTTATAAAGATTACCAGATAAATAGTAATATTTATTTTTTTCGCTATCATAGTCTTTTCTGATATACGTTCCATTTTTATTAAATCGATAAGACAAAAAAGTGTCACCAACATTATCTTCAAGACTACATTCTTTAAATTTTGTCATTAGAATAAATTCTTTAGTATTAGATAGATAATAATTAAACACCCAACCTTTTATTGTATCAGTTACATCATCATTAAAGACTCTAGTGTCTATAAATGCCCATTTACCTTTTATATTTCCAATTTTAACTTCCTTATTTTTTAGTCTAAGTAATTTGACTTCAGATAGTATTTTTAATTGAATCACTACATTAGCTTTTGTATTCGGATTAGATCGAACATTTAGATTATTACCCATTACTATATAATAATTATTAGAAAATGGTTTTAATCCAGAATGCAAGCTGCTTTGCATAAAAATAATTAATACTATTATAAATAATGTCTTTTTCATAATTGCCTCTTAATCATAAACTAAGGTCGAACTCCAAAATGCAAATGATTGTTATGATCCCAATCATTCTTAGCTTTCCTATAAGATTTATTTTTCCACTCGTTTGGCCTTGGTCTCCCCTTGCCATATACTTTATCAACCATCTGCCAAGGGGTAAACGCTTGATTGACTCTTTTATCTTTAGCCAACCAAGCTGTCATTCGCTTAGCTAATTTGCTTTCTTTTTGGTCACTATTCTTATTATCAAATACTGCTGTTTCTTTTCCTGATTTCGCGCTTAAAATATCAAATGCTCTCCCATCTGTGTGTGCTTTCTGACCTTTCCCTCGTTTCATGCTGGATACACTTATTTCTGTAAGTTTATTTTCTCTCATCATATCACCTAAAACTTCCATTGATTTATTTTTCATTGCCTTAATTGACTTTTCGACATCGCCTACACCTTTTCTAAATATTACTCTCGTATTACCGATTTTACTAAATGCCTGTCCATCTTTATCTCGAATTATTTTTCCATTGCCATCTCGTTCAAGATTTTTCATCAATATTTCTTTTACTTTACCACCATCATAAATTTTGTCAACAGAATCGCGGGCCTTGTTTAATTTAGCTTCTAAATTTTTGTTTGCTTCCTTTGCTTGTCCTTCCCATTTTGCGGAATTCATCATTCTTTCTCCACTTTCCGCATCACTTTTGAGTTGATTATAGAATTCATTTTTGTACACCGCATGCCCAGTCGGATCCTTATAAACAATAGGATTCCCCTTAACATAACTATACCGGTTCCACCCCTGAGTATCCATCTGGCCATCAATCACATTATCCGCAGTGACAAAACGGGCTATTTCCGGATCGTAATGCCGGGCATTATAGTAATAGTACCCAGTCTCTTTATCCAACTCCTGGGAATTATACTTCGGATTATGTTTGTCTTCCCCCTCTTCGACCCAAGTCGCCCCATAGGGAAGATACTCAAAGCGCGATACCGTATTGGCATCATCATCAGTCACTACGTTAACCGAATCAACCTGATCAGTCAAATAATATAATGTCTTTCCACCCGGAGCCATGGCGGCGATACGTACACCATTAAGATAGATATTATTGACCGCACTCTGCGAATCAGGAACATCATGACCACTGAGAGTCTTCTGCTGCTCCATACCGAAGTACATTGAAGGATAGAGTACCTCCATGTGGTACTCCTGCCCTTCGGACTCACGGAGGGCGAGTTTTCGGACACGGAAGCCATTATCATCATACCAGTACTGACCCACTAAAGTACCCGTATCGGGGTCCATGACGCGGCTGACGCGATTCTGCCAGTCGTAGTTCATCTCCTTTTTTTTGCCTGTGGCGGCATCATGCTGATAAATCATGTTACCGACATCATCGTAATTCATGGTGAAGCGCCCCGTACCGTGGGCGGTTGTGTCGATACCGGTTGCGGCATGGTTAGAGTAGTGGTATACCCATCTATCCTGAAGAGTACCCGATTCAGGATTGTAGATATCTTTACCGGTAAGGTTGCCGTTCTGTGCGTAGGAATATCCACGCTGGAAACGCTTCGAGATGGTTTCACTGTCGGCGCCAAAGCGACCCTGAGCCGCGGTGAGACGATTCAGGCCGTCGTATTTATATTCGTAGCGGACATACCGGTCAGTGATATAATCCTCACGGGCGGCGACACTGTTGTCGATGCGGAAATCATAAGTAACATTCTGCAGTTCCTTACCGCTTGAAGCGGCTACGGTGCGCAGGTTCGTGAGGCGGCCACGGATGTCATAGGTGTAGACCGTATTGGTATCGTTACCCCGAAGGATGCGTGTCATCTGTCCGAATTCATTGTACTCAATGGCCTTCACGATGTCCTTCGACACGTCATTACCTGATTTCAGGGAGGTGACTCCCATGAAACCGTAGGTGTGTGTCACGCTGATTCTGCGCCCCGACGTGGGGTCTTCAGGATAGGTGATGGTCTTCTTGCGTCCCTGCATATCGAAGGTGAAGTCCGTGATAAAGGTATCATCAGCGACGCCGGAGACATTCAGCTTGCGTGTTTCTCTCTTCACGCGGCCGAGCCTGTCGTAGCTCATAATCTTTGTCTGGGCGGGATCGACAACCTTCACCAGACGACTGACTGCATTTTCACAGCCCGGTTCTTCATCGTAATGATAAGTTACCTGTCCCGCACTTGCCGGCAGGGTCTTCACGGTGACACGTCCAAGGCGATCATAGGTGAAGGAAGTTATTCTCCCCAGGGCATCAGTCTGGTTTTTGACAGCCCCGAAGTCGTCGTATTCAACTTTCGTATAGCCCAGATCAGGATCGCTCGATTCAACAACCCTGCCGAAACCATCGTAGCGCCAGTAGGCTTTATTGTGCCCCGATGTATCCTTCCTGCCAACCTGAAACTTGTCACTTTCTACTTCCAGAGACATGGTTGTGGAATTCAGATCCATCTTCTTTACACGGTTCCCCGCGATATCATAGGCGAAGCCCATTTTGGCCGTCACTGTGCCTTCGGCTCCGCTCAGGGACCGGTTGGTGAGCGGAGTCGAACCATCACCGGTCCCGCTATCCGTCACATAAAGCACCTGGCCCCGGCTGTTGCTCACCGTAGTCTTGGAACGCCCGATGGAATGAGTGCCGGTAGTCACCCATGGATTATCGTAGGTATAAATATTGGTAACAGAGGTCTCCGCCTCAGATGAATTATTCTTCGGGGAGGTGACCTTCAGTACACGCCCCGCAGCGTCGTATTGTGTCAGTGTGGGATACTTGACAGTAGTATTGGGGATAAAATTATATAGATCGTTCTCGGTGCCCCAGTGAGTCTGACTCTTACTGATGAGGCGCCCGATGCTGTCATATTTCAACAGACCCGTCTTTGTCACCTTCATGATGGAACCATCCAGCTTCTCAGCCCGCACTGAATGAATGCTGCGCCCCATACCGTCTGCGTATACACTTGTCACGGTGTGGGCATCATCTGTACCGGTATGCTGCTCCACTGTGCCCCGCAGTGGGAAAGACCTGCTATAGTTATAGGTTGCTATTGTGTCCCTACTGCTGTCGGCATCCGTCTCCTGCTTTTCGAGGCGGCCGTAATCATCAAAGGTGTAATAGGTGCTGTTACCGTTCTCGTCTTCCTTCTTTTCAACGCCCCCGAAGGCAATGCCATAATTTATGGTGAACTTCGTCAGGTAATTTCTCGAATCACCAATCACGGTCTGTGTCACGGCAAACTGGTGCAAAGGCTCATCGAAGGAAGTTAAAGTCTCCCTCGCAGGAGACCCACTGAGGTTTCTTGATACGGTACGGTTACCGTAACTGTCATACTCATATTCCATAACCTGCGGTGCCGCGCTGGTGAGCCCCGTGCCGGTGTAGGCCTTCTCTTCACGGGTCACATTCCCCCGGTCATCGTAGAGGTAACTGGAAGTCACCTCGTGACTGCTCCCTGTTAAATCCCGCTCAACTTTCAGGCGCATCTCATTGGTCTCTTCGATGTTATCAAATTCCTGATACGAAGAAACCGTCACGGGTGAATGAACTTCATCCTTGTAATGATCAGTCACCGATTCGGTTTTGCTCACCATTTCATACTTTCCGGGGGTGAGGACGATATTTGAGTTCTTAGTCTGGAATAATATCTTATTCTTATATTCACGAACCTCCACCGGCTCCACAAGGAAGCTCTTCGAGCCCCCCTCCGGGGGGTCTGGGGGGCTGATTTCATGTAACTTATATTCATACTCCGCCCGTGAATATTCCCGATGATCTGAACCGAAAACAACAGTCTCCTTTACGGCTCCCGCAAGGGAACGGTTCTTTCTGAAATCATCGTAGGGGACATTATTGTAGGTACTGACGGACTTCCCACCATAGGAGTCAATGGTCTTGAAGGTACCGAAGCCGAAGTAATCCGTCTCCTTGTAGCCGTTAATGAAGGCGGAGAAGGCGTACCCGTTGCTGTATTCATATTTGGTGGAGATTTCATCGCCGCGGCCGTCTTCCACTGTCAGCCTTGTACAGACCTTGTAGTTCATTGGAAGATCGGGAATGTCATCCTCTCCCGTATTGTCAAAGCGTGAAGAGTGACTGAACTCGAAGGTATATTTACCACCGATGCCATTCTCAACCTGGTATACCATATCAGGAATGGTCCCCTGTGAGTTGGCGAAGTACCAGTTCTGTTCTTTCAGGTGAAAGATACCGATGTCTGTTTTTCCGTCACCATTATAATCACCCTGAATCCAGCGGAAAGGATAGTGGGCGTCCATGAGGTCGGAGCGTTTCGCTGTTTTTGCCTGGTATGCTGCAATTGCGTTATCGGGGAGAAAGGTACAAGGTACAAGTTGAAAGTTGGCAAGATTGAGTAACTTGTAGCCGGTACCGGTTTTGATTACCGGATACCCGTTGTGATCATAGCTGCCCGTGAATGACTCCCCGCTTGAAAGGGCAACCATGTCAGAACTTCCCGCCTCGTAGTTGTCAGTGTCGAGGGAAATACGCCTGAACTGACTCACACCATTGCTTCTGGTTTCATAAAGAAGCGAACCGTTATTGGGGCCGTCATTGTATGCACGGTACTGACCGGTATATCCTGAACCGGTAAAATCCTCCGCCGGGGTTACCTTCCTGAAGGATATCTTTGATCCGTCAAAGGTTCCCAGGTACCACTTCTGTGTGGAAGTTGATGTATCAATGAGAAGTAACAGGAAATCAGATCCGTTAAACTTCCCCCCGAATACGAACTTTGAAGTTCGTGATGATGGATAACTTTTTAGAAAATTATTCAGATCTTCATCGGTAAAGGAAGAATCGGAAAGGTCCCGTTCAAGGGGAATCGCTGAATCTGCATCACCGTTAATGAGAAATCTGGCATCACCGAGGGTATCACCGGATTTAAAGAGAAAAAAGGATTTATCTGTGTCACTGTCGATAAAATCATAGAAGTAGAGGCTCTTCTTGATGTCAAATCCGGAACTTTCGTTTTCAGTAAAGAGGGCAACATTGTTTTCCTTCCAGGAGCCGTTCTCTTTTTTCAGTAGTGTTACTTCATGATCATCACCGGATTTCTGATAATAGAGGAGCCCTTCATGACCATCAGAATTATAGACTACGGGACTACCGTTGCCGAGAAGTGTGATCCCCTCCCCGGTGACATCAGTGAGGGATTTATCACTCACTGCATCGGTGCGATCAGCACCGGGAAGCGCTGTGTAATATCCCGCATCAAGTGATTCGTTGCTGCTTCGCTTGTAGATGGAATTCTTTCTATATACAAGAAGCTCTGGGCCGCTGCCGGAGAAATTACCGGCGAAAACAGTTTCACCCTTTTCAGAACGGACATTGGCATCATACCTGGTGCTGAAACTATAGGTCTTACCGTTGGCAGCCACGATCTTTTCTGTGTCAGCCAATTTTACTTCATCTGCGGGCAGTGGAGTCCGCATCACCCGATTCATATCCGGGGCATTGGCGGCTTTATTCAGGTCATTATATATCTTGTAGGTAAAACCGTCGGGCTTCGCCTCACCGATCCAGAAGCAGTTATCTGTCTTTGAATAGAAACCGATATCGGTGCGGCCGTCACCATTGAAGTCCCCCTGGAGCCAACGGGTGATATCCTTAAACTTTGGTGCTTCGGAGAATTTTCTAAAATTGATTGTATCATTCTGGGTCTCACCGAGCCACCACTGCCCATCGGCACGGTCAAATAAAAGGAAGTCGGAGTAGCCGTCACCGTTAAAGTCTCCGGAAAAGCGGTCATTTCCAAAAAGGGCCTGCTGCGGAGCCGTAAACCGGGCGTACTGTGTCCACTTCAGCTCAAAGGGAACCGATCCCTCTTTTCGGTAATTGGCCCCGACGAACCATTTCCCGGAACGTGAATCATATACCGTGATGTCCGTGCGCCCATCGCCGTTATAATCACCGGAGAGAAAATGCACCTTACCGCGGTCCTTACCATATTCGGACTCATCAAAGGTTGATTCACTGTTGAGATACATATTCGGATTGAAGTCATCCCGAAATAAATTTTTAAAGTTTTTGGCGAACTTGGTAAACTCAAAGGACTGCCCCATGTTGCGCATGAGGACCCATTCGCCGGTGGGCTCATTGAAGAGTACCGCGTCAGAAAGTCCGTTGCCGTCATAGTCACCGGGGAACCACTCGCACTTAAATATATCGAGATCATCTATCGCCAGCGTGCCGTAATGGACGAATTCAAATATTTTACCGTTGTGCTGCGCCACGATGAATTCTTTAGTTTCAGGAAGGAACATTGCAATATCACTTCGCCCGTCGCCGTTATAGTCGCCGGTAACATTTCCCTTGAAGAACTTGATCTTCTTCTCAGAATCATATCCCTGGAACCGGTTACCGTATGTCGGATAGGTATAGCCCCCGGTCTTGCGACCCTGGGCGGCGCTCCAGTCACCGGATACGGGATTGAAGAAGACCATGTCAGAAATACCGTCACCGTTGAAGTCACCCTCGAAGTATTTCGTCGCATCAGGATTTACTTCAGTATCATTATACCGGGGATTGTAAATTTTCTCCCAGATTAGGGAGCGGTCATCCGTGCTGAGATTCCTGTAGTTAAATTTAGGCTGCGTCGTGTTGCGGCTTGAATTAACTGTAACAAGATAGGGACGATGAGAATCGGGGGAAGTTTTATATACCATCTCATACTGCCAAAGGGAGTCTGAAGTGAATAGACTTCCTGAATCCCAACCGAGATCGATGCGGTCAAGCATCCGGTCCATCTTCATGACAAATCCCGGGGCCTTTGAAACGTAGGCGTCATCACGCTTTTTATAGATAAATTTCACCCACTGCTTTGCGGTATGGCCTGTACGGATATTACCGGTATAGCGAATCTCCTGCAAATAAAGAATGTGATTATCTTCGTAATCTGAAGTGTCATAGACGGCATACATGTAGTTGCCGTTCAGGTCTACGGAGCGGGAATAGTTCCAGATGTAGGTCTTAGAATCATCTTCTGATCTGTAGATACGGCTCGATTTATTCTCACCGAAGGTTGTTACTGTACCAGCTTTATCATATACTCTCCAGATACCGCCGCTGTCCGTATCGGATAGAACCAGTTTGGAGAAGCCCGATTCTATTTCAAGACGGTATGTTCCCTCTTCGCTGTTTGCGGGGCCTTCAACTTTTACAAGGCGCTTGCCGTTGAAGGTGAAGGTGTCTCGGTGATCATAGTATAGCTGTCCGTGCCGTGTTGTCCGGGAAATTACCCCGAGGCCCGTACCCATGGACCAGCCGATCCCCACAAGGCCGTCACCCCCTGAAGAGGAATAACTGAGGCCCACAGAGGGCTGAATTCCTGCACGTCCCTGTGGAACGTCAACCGGGTACGACAGGTTAACAGTTCCATAGTTATTTATCTGCGGAGGCTTTATATACCCGGCACCGGAGAGTGGATCCAGTTTCGGTGCGGTCTCCCCTTCCTTGTCGGAACGGTTTGTGGAGGATGAGAAGGCATCTGTACCGGAGGGAGCGCATGATGATGGAGGCACTTCATGGGGAGAAGAAAAGTTTGACTTCTCTCCGCACCCTGTAAAAAAAATTACAGCAAAACAGATGAACACCCTAATTATCAGTGAAACTTTTATAAGGACAGTTTTCTTTGTTTTTATCATGCGCCATTCCCCCTTCTGAAGAGGAAACGAATCTGGAAGGGATTAATTAAAAACTTTTTGCAGAAACCAATAAAAAAACAAGCGCTTACTCCTCGATAGAATGCAACAATTGGAGCAAGCGCTTTACATGATCTGTAAATTATTTAATATACATCAAGGTTCGGCAGAGTAAATATAACCGTCTTACTCTGTGTAATGTCTCCGGATATACTAATGTTGATCTGAATCTTCACATTCTTTAAATATTGCCTGAACATGGCGCCGTTAATCCAGGCACTTAACACGAACCGGTCCGTTCGAAAAGCGCCGTTCGTACAATTATTTTCACCGAAGCTAAATCCCCCCACAAGCTCACCCAGGTCATCAAATGATAATGATCCGCTGGTCTTTACATACAATGGCACTCCCTGATTGCTTTCAGGAACTACTCCTTCGAGTATTCTCCATTCGACCTCCACCTTGCAGTCAGTATTCAAAGGCACATTAGACAAGTCGAAATTATCCGTCTTCATTTCCGCGAGGTAAAAATCGACACCAGATGAATTATGAAATTTTTCCGGAGTATCCCAGGCAAGAGTAAAATTCTTGAGTACATCGGGAACCACCGGTTTTATGTTCTTCTCCCAGTACGCCGGTCCCGGTAAATTTTCACTGTTGACGGAATAGATTCTTACAGTTATATCACTCCAGATACTTTCCGGTACGACAAACTCAAGGGCTGTTCCGTTTACCGTAACTTCCTGCCATGGGGAAGAGGCGACATCGTCCCCGGGGGCACTGGCAATTTTCCAGTAGGCCTTAAAGTATACTGCATTTTCCGCGGTAATATCGGCGATCAGAATATTTCCCGTTGAGACTTCAATATGACTCGCGTCATCTTCATCTCCGGGTTCACCGATCTCCGGCCTTCCCGCCATCTCCGCAGGTATCCCGGGAATGGATACAACAGTACATTCCGGCACACTGAGACCGTATTTATTCCTTGCAGCGGCGCAGACTGTATAACTTGTATCTGCCTGCAAGCCATGCAGAGTTAAGGAATTCTTTGATGCGGGAATCGAAGGAGTATCCATCCAGTCATAATCATCCACCCACTTTGCACCTGTTTCATCAGCACCTGCATCTCTCTGCAGAGTCTTGTAGTCGATTGAACCCTCGATATAATATATCTCATAACTCGTTGCATATGCGGAATAGACATTATTGATATCAATATAATCATAACTGTAACTATCCGGAACCTGATGGAATTGAGGGAAAGGAGGTGTCGTGATCAAAGCGGGTCTCCCGGGACGGTACCCCTGAATAATTTTGACCTCATCAGAAACAAGACCCCTTACTGCATATACATGCTGCCTCACAGGAGAGAAAAAATAATCATCAAGATTTCCGGTAGAGACATTTCCATCAGAATAGAATTCCGTTACCGTATTTTCGAAGGAAGTCGCATCCGTTGCATCAAGTCCGAACCAGTAATCGATTACGTTTTCATACCCGGAAGTCCCGCCAAAAAAAATATCAAGGGAAAGATATCTTTCCGCATCATTGAATGAAGAATATGAATTAATGGTCTCGCCGGTCATTTCCGGACGCATCCAGAAGGTATCACGATACTTCCTGTCTGCAACAGTCCTGATGTATACATCCGTAACTTCCCGCCCACCGGAGAATACATTGGGCATACCGTCAAGTTCCCCATTTGGGGGATAAAATCTAATAAAAAACTTTTGTTTATCCTGAACCATGTAACTGGAAAAGAAACAGTCTATGGTTTTTGCCGTATCATACCCTCCTGCCCCTCCTTCGGCAAATGGATTTACAGTCTGGAGTTTAAACCATCCGTTGCCGTCATTGAAGTTGACCTCAAGATCGATTGCAGAGAGATCCGATAGTTCTTTTAAGATTTTCGGTGCAAAACGGCGCTGGCTGCCGTACCTGTCATAGGCGACCTTTATCCATATCGTCTTACTGGAAGCGCCTACACTGTCATTCGCGCAGTATTTATTTCTGGCAAAAACCTGCAGGCTGTAGAGCCCTTCCTTGAATGAATTTTCTTCAAGTAGAATCCTGTCAGGATTTAAAATTTTAATACTGTTAAAACCTTTGTATCCAATCTTCTCCTTTTCAGGGACATCCTGGCCTTCGGCTGTATAGTTATAAGGCCCCCTGCATTTAATAACAAAATATTCAGCATCAGCTGAATCAGAAATAGAGAGATTTATAACATTACCGGCCCCCTTCGCAATAAAATCAAATCCCCCGGGAATTCCGGCAGCATCTGTCACAAAGGCAATGGCAACCTGATTACTTTTAGTCTCCACTGGTTGGCCATCGCAGGTACCCAAGGCTGTAACCTCCACGCGATACTCCAGGCCGCTGTTGTTTCCCGCAAGCCCCCCAAAGGGATCATTATTTGAATCGATGAAAACGATATTGTCATTCGCTTCAAGGACTTCCTTAGTCACTTCAACAGATCGGGAAGCAACAATTTTTTTACCCTCTTCATAAAAGACGATCCTGTACTTCTGAGCATATTTAGATTCATCGATGGCGACACGGATACAGTTGATCCCTCCTTCCGCACTGTGGCTGAAATACTCAGGGATACCATTCACATCTTTCTCTTCAGGCTCAAATGTATAGGCAAAGTTATAAAAATAACTTGTATTATCTATTTCCTCCCCGGCTCCAAATCCTTTCTTGTATTCACCGGGGTCAAAGAGTGAACGTGACTGGAGAAGATCTACCTCGAGACTTATCACTTCCTTCGGCAGAACCTTCCCAAGGTGGACTGCCCGGGCAAATTCCTCATTCTCTTCGGTGAGACTGTTCCACCGGGTATCAAAATAAACCCGTTCATGTGACTGGAATGGGGTGTAGGCAAAATTTTCAAAATGTTCATTGAAATCGAGCATATCCATACAGATAATTTCGTAACGCTCCCCTGCCCATATCGGATCATTTAGATCACCTTCGAAATAACGACCATTGTGAAGAATGACCCAGAACTTCATTTTCGAAACTTCTTCCCTCGTTAATAATTCGTTTGGATTATAGGAGGGATTATCTTCGGGGCTGAAGGGATTGTACTTGGAGAGTCCGTCTATGCGTTTTATTGTTTCAATTTTACACTCGTTATTGAAACGGTCCACAAAAGTCTTCACATAGGTTTCAAAACGCCGCCACGAATTACCCTTTTTATTGTCTGAAAAAATGTATTCCCCGGGATCAGGGGCCCCGGCCTTCCATTTCAGGTTGCCGTCAGGGACAGTTTGCCCTTCACCGTTTTGATCCGATGACCAGAGCTCCCCGCTGCCAACCCTGTCCCTCAGAATCAAGAAGAGGGCCTTCTTAAGAGAAATACCCGGGGTAATAACCTTTTCACCGGTAAGGACATCGGAAACACCCAAATCAAAGGCTGCAACCTTATAGATCTCCCTCATGCCACAGCCGATAATTTTTATTGTAGCGGTTCTTCCCTTAGCCTGTTCCTCAACAATCTTCAGGTTATCAACACCTGGATTGTAGCTGGAATCCTCCACACGATGGATATCATAGTTGACGACGTGCACCTGCGGTACATAGCCATTTGCCATGGCCTTCATCACTTCCCTTGTATTAAGGTTTTCGATACCAATTGTGTAGGGGCCAAGTTCCTGACCACCGTATATTTCCTGTTCAAATTCAGTGTAGTCATCATTTCTAAGCTTAAAGGTTTTCACCGGCAGAAACTGTCCCGCAGGTGTACGAAATGAAAGGGTGCATATAACGTTGGATATCCGCGCCGGAATATCAATGGTAATATTTTTCAGGAAGAGAGAGGCCCTGACATACCCGTCACTGGGACCGATCTTTTCAACTTCCTTCACCTTTTCACTCTTTCTGAAATTGGTAGAAATTCTCTGAACGGACTCACTGGTAAATTCAATACCGTTTCGGTCGAGGTTATCAACATAATCGACATCCTCAAAAACTGTTTTTTCCGCCATTGTGGCTGTAGAGAAACTCTCCTCTACACTCTGGTTTTCAGAATGTTCATTTGTCTGCCCGTAATTAAATGAAAGGTCAAAGCCGCCCCCGGCGGCACTTTCATACCCGTAACTGCCCCCGACATTGAATCCATTTTTATCGGAATAACCGTAGGCGTTTGCCTGTTTACCGCTTTCGGAAAGGCTCTCCTTTGTCACATAGGGAGTGGTTTTTTCCTGGGCAGAGGTATAGTGCTTGTCTTCCATGCTGTTTTTGATGGTATCATTGAAGTCACTTTCTTTAAGTGTTTCCGTGTAATTCTCAGTTATCTGCTCGGTACTGATCCTGATTTCCATGGTAATTGGAGCAGATATCCTGGTTACAATACGTGGATAATCAGCGACGAAGGGATTGGAAATTATCTCTTCATCATTGGGAATCCCGTCACCATCATAGTCTGTGTGTATGGCATGCCCCGCAAGATCCGCAGAATCCAGTATCGAATCCATTGTTCCGGAGCCTGGATCTTTTTCAAAGATTTCGTGGAGCTCCACATCTTCATCTCTTTCAGACGAGACGGCATCCTTTTCGTCTTCGGTGACGTCACCGGCAACCAGGGATGGCCCCTCGTTGCCGTTCCCTGATGACCTTGTGACACAGGAAACAAATGAACCTGCAAGCAGGAGCAGGCCGCAGAGGAGTAATCCTCCCTTTAAAAATTTTTTCATTTTCGCACCTCCTGGTAAATTACAGGGAAGAGATGAGAAAGCATTATCCCCTCCCTGAAGAGGTTACGAATGGTATTGAGAACTGATTAAATAATTTAATGAGTAAAATAGAATTTTTTCCATATATCACCTCCCCCTTGATGGGGGAGGACGGGAGGGGGTGTATAAAATTTAGGTCTTACAATTTAATTTTTTTCTTTTAGAAATTCTAAAAGAAAAAAACAGCATAGAACAGAGACTCTGAGGACACGGAGTCAATTTTATCGTTAGTGCCCTCACCCCCCTAGCGCCGACCCTCTCCCATAAAATTATTCAGGCATTTTTCAAAAAACTTAATCAGGGAGAGGGTAAGATCCTATTTCTACCAAAACCTTCGTGCATTAAAACCACTTACCCCCCTTCTCCCATTCCAACCTAAACTAACGGAAGAAGGCGCTGTCCATGGATGGACTAGTGCCGCGGAGACATTGATGGCATAGAGCGGCTGCTGGGGGATGAGGGCATAATTACAGAAACTCAGCAATTCCAGTCTGTAAAATATTTATATCCTTGAATACTTCTTCATTAGTAATGCGGTTAAAAAAATATCCTTTTGATTCTATGAGTATTTATCTTAATTCATCGTACTCTTCTTGTTTATCATGAATTTTACCATCAATCTCTATTACAAGCTTTAACTGATGACAATAAAAATCCACAAAAAAGCCTTCAATTACATGTACATGCTGCCTGCGAAATTTCAAATTATTCAATTTCCGGTTTCGTACATATTCCCATACAATCCTTACTGCTTTAGTTTGATTTTTCCTCAATTCTCTGGCAAAAAGCTTTTTATTATAATGCATATACCCAACTCTAATCCGTAAGAGTATTTTTTACATATTCCTCAAACTATCCCTTCCGTACAGTAACAAGTTTCGGTGAACGGAACATTGATACGGGAGAGATCACCGGTTCATCATAGGGAACCTTTGAACCGTAACGGATATTCATTAATTTTTTTACCGCGGGATGTTTAAGATTGAATTCTTTCAGCTTCTGCAGGGTACCGATATCAATGCCGGCTCCACGCTTGTAGAGTTTATATACCAGCTCACTGCAGTAGAGTTCACGGTCACTCCAGAGGAATCGGCTGTCATAATTTTTGCCTAGGTAATGATTTCCGATTCTTTTCATTTTTTCGAGGACCTTTTTTTTCAGTACACGGTCACGGTTGATGAGGCGTTTGATAACATAGCGCCCATCCTTCCCGCGGCGTATCCAGTTTTTCAGTGGAGTTGCCCTGACGGGCTGTACCGCCTCGAAGACGAACCAGTGTCCCTTCTTCTTGAAAATAATTCCCATGTGAGTGTATTTACTTCCCGTCGCCGCCTCCAGTGCCGCCCCCTGGGAGGATCTCGATTCATGAAAAATCAGATCACCCTCCCTGATTTCAGTGGTATTACCGGTGCATCCAGTTGCCAGAAAAATTAATAATAATACAGAAACACCTGCTGTTCTGCTGAGCATAAACTTCCTCCCCACCCGGTTCTTTTTATAACATTTATGTATGGACATTATTATATTGATAAATAGAAACTTACAGGTTATATTTGTTACATACTTAAGATAAAGCTAAAATACTGAAAACCGAACAGGATAAAAGATTCATGCAGGAAGTTAAAAACCTCTCAATTAGCGGAATGTCGTGCGCGGCATGCTCCGCACGGATAGAAAAGGCAGTGGCAAAGCTTGATGGTGTAAACGAGATTTCGGTAAACCTTGCTCTTGAATCGGCCCGAGTCGATTTTTCAGGAAACGACATTACCATCGATGAAATCACAGCCGCAATCGAAAAAGCGGGATACGGTGCCCGACCGCAGGAAGAGGAGGAGACGCAGCATGCCGTCCTGGCCATTGAGGGGATCTCCTGCGCCGCCTGTGTAAACCGTATCGAAAAGGCGGTAAACAAACTGGATGAGACAATCGACATCAGTCTAAACCCCGCCTCGGGAGAGGCACGCCTGAATTATAATACGAAGCGGATCAAGCTCTACCAGATAACTGACGCAATTTCAGATGCGGGATACCGTGCTGTCCGCATCGAAGAGGATGAAACCGATGCCGCTGCAGAGATGCGAAAACTCGAACAGAAAAAATTAAAGTTCTCCTTTATTGTTTCAGCCCTGCTGAGCCTTCCTCTTCTGGGGGCCATGGTGACGATGGTGACACCGCTGGAGGTTCCCCTGCTTCACAATCCCCTGTTTCAGCTGATCTTTGCAACGCCGGTCCAGTTTATCATCGGGGCGCGCTTCTATCGAAACGCATGGCACAGCATTCGGGCTCTGAGCCCCGGCATGGATGTTCTGGTTGCCCTGGGTACTTCCGCTGCATATTTTTTCAGCCTGTATAACGGCTTCATTGCACCGGCCCTTGGGGGAAAACAGGGGGGACTATACTTCGAGGCCTCGGCTATCATCATCACCCTGATCCTCCTGGGAAAATACTTCGAGGCCATCGCCAAGGGACACACCTCCGAGGCAATAAAGAAACTGATGGGGATACAGCCGAAGGAGGCAACGGTTGTCCGCGGTGACATTGAAAAAGTAATTCCCATTACTGACGTGGAAAGCGGGGATATAATTATCGTAAAACCCGGTGAGGCCATTCCAGTAGACGGAACCGTTTTGAGCGGAAACAGCACGGTAGACGAAAGCATGATCTCAGGCGAAAGTATTCCCGTTGAAAAAACAGAGGGTGACGAGGTAATCGGCGGCACAATGAATTCCTACGGCACCATAACATTCGAGGCCACCCGTGTCGGGAGGGAAACCTTCCTTGCCCGGATTATCAGAACAGTTGAGGAGGCGCAGAATTCACGCCCTCCCATCCAGAGACTGGCGGACCGTGTTGCTGCGGTTTTCGTCCCCTCAATTCTCGTTATCGCCGCGGCAACCTTTATCATCTGGATTGCCGCTACGGGAAATGTTCAGACAGCACTGATCAGCGCCGTGGCGGTTCTGGTCATTGCATGTCCCTGCGCCCTGGGACTTGCCACACCCACGGCGGTAATGGTGGGCACGGGACGCGGCGCCGAGTTGGGCATCCTTATAAAAAGCGGTGAGTCCCTCGAGGCGGTCCACCGGGCTGATGCTGTGATTCTTGACAAAACCGGCACCGTCACGAAGGGAGAACCCGAGGTAACCGATATTATCCCTTCCGGTTCATGGAAAATTAATGATCTACTCTCCATCGCCGCAACGGCGGAGAAACGCTCAGAGCATCCCCTTGCCGCCGCTGTAATCAGAGCGGCGCAGAATGAATTGCCGGAGACACCGGAACCGGAGACCTTCCTGGCACATCCCGGTCACGGGGTGGAAGTCACCCTCAGCGGGAATAAAATACTGGCTGGAACAACCAAACTGATGGCGGATAACGGCATCGATTATTCAGCCGAGGAAAAAAACATAGCTGAACTTGAGGAAGCGGGAAAAACATGCATTATACTCTCTCAAAATGGAAAGGTTGCCGGCACAATTGCCTTTTCCGATACACTGAAAGAAACTTCCCCCCTAGCAATCAGAAAGCTGCACGAAATGGGAATGAAGGTCTACATGGTAACCGGTGACAATAAGCGCGCCGCCCGGTACATCGCCGGCCAGGCGGGCATCGACGAAGTGCGTGCAGGGGTACTCCCGAAGGGGAAGTCCGATTTCGTCAGGGAACTCCAATCCCGTGGTCAAAAGGTAATAATGGTGGGGGACGGCATCAACGATGCGCCGGCCCTCGCTGCAGCGGACATCGGCATTGCAATCGGTACCGGCACGGACATCGCCATTGAAACCTCCCACATCACCCTGACAAGCGGAGATCTCACCGCACTGGTCTCTGCGTTAAATCTATCCAGGAGAACCATTAGTAAAATAAAGCAGAATCTTTTCTGGGCCTTCTTCTACAATATTATCGGAATCCCCTTCGCAGCATCGGGCATGCTCAATCCAATTATTGCAGGCGCCGCCATGGCCTTCAGTTCTGTTTCAGTGGTGAGCAATTCCCTCAGTCTGAAAAGATTCAAGGGATAGGGAAATGTGCGTACAATTCACCCGGCGCGAAGATATCGTTTTCCTGGAAATAATGCAGCCCTTTCCTTCGGATAAAATGGAATAGTACGATGTGACTTTTAATTCTTTATCTGCACCACCCCTTCCTCAAGTAACGAGGCAATACGGTCCCTTACTTCAGTCATTAAATCCTCCTTGTTCTCATAGCTGTAAACAGAAGTATCAACAGGAGGATGAATGGTTAATTCAATTGTGCCGGGAGACAGTTTCATGCTCCCCTTGGGAAGAATGCTTTTGCTGCCCTTCACAGTAACGGGCAGTACGGGAACCTGCCCCTGGAGTGCCATGACAAAGCCCCCCTTTTTGAAGGGCCTTAAGATGCCGTCTTCACTGCGGGAACCCTCCGGAAAAAATACCACGGAGGCACCGGAGGCAAATTTATCACGAAGGGCCTGCAGCTCTTCGTGGGATTTTTCTGCATTTCCCCGATCGATATATATGTGGCCCATTCGTCCGCAGGCGAAGCCGAAGATGGGTATTTTACGCAGTTCTTTTTTCATTACCCAGCGCAGCTGCAGGGGGAGATATCCGATGAGGGCCCACACATCATAATGACTCTGGTGATTAGACATTACCACGTAAGATTGACCTTCCAGGATATTTTCTTCTCCCGCAAGGTGTATCTGCACCCCTGAGAAGATAAGGTTCATACGTGACCAGAGTTTGCCTATGTAATGAACGATATTACCCTTTGGATCAATAAGGGATATGAGAATAACCAGTATACCGAGAACAGCGGTATTAAAACCTACAAAAGCAATAAAAACAGGTCGGTAAAGAGCCATAAATAATTTCATCTTAGGACAATCGCCTCAAACTTGAATTTCTATCACGGCAATTATCTCCAGATAATATGGAAAAGTGCAAGACCTTTTTTCCAATCCTCTCTATCAGGCAATGCAACATAGATTATACGGCAAAATACTATTCATGGGGTGGATTGGAACTATAGAGAATAAGTATACGAGGAAAATATATTATGGCAGGAGTTTACAACAGCATAAATCATTCCCTGGTCGATCCGGGAATGATGATAATATTTTTTCAACAAATGAACAGATTATCACGACTCGAAAACATTAATTTCCTGATTCAGAGAAATAACAATATCATTGGATGTTTTTGCAATATCATTAAGATTTTTTGCATCCATTGCATTTTTTTGAGTCAATTCATTTATATTTGCTATCGCTGAAGAGATTTCATTTGCAACAGTCTTGAGTTCGTCGGTTGCATTCTTTATATTATCTGAAAACTGTTTTGCATTATCTGCTTCGTCAGTAACCAGGTTATTACTCCTTATTTGATCCTGCATGTTTTCGGAAACCGTTAGCATCGATTTATTGACCGCATTCACACCATCAATAATCGTTTTCATCGTATCAATTGTTAACTGTACCGTTCCCATCCCCACATTTATTTCATCATTATTAATATTTATGAGCCTGTCAATATCCTTAATGCTTGCAGAAGTTCTGTCAGCCAGCTTGGAAATTTCATCGGCAACAACGGCAAAACCCCGGCCCGCTTCGCCGGCCCTGGCAGCCTCAATTGCTGCATTCAACGAGAGAAGATTTATCTGATCGGAAATATCATTTATAATACCTACAATCCCGGTCATTTCAGTTGAGCTGCTGATAATTTTACTCATGCTGTTGTTCATATCCTGAAGAGATTCATCCCCGGCCCTTATTTTTCCTGATATGACTTCCGTTGACTTCAGGCCATTGTTAATCTGCTCCTCCATTTCTCTTATGGAAACGGAAAGATCACGTATTATACCAATGAGACTATTGATACTGCTGAATTGGCCATCAACCGTTTCAGAAACATTATCAACAAATCCGGTAACCTCTTCAACCGTGGCACTGACCTCTTCAACAAATGTTGCCTGATATTCTGCGGTGTCCGAAAAGGACAATGAAGTCTTGGAGGTATTCTCGGATGCCTCTGAAAGATTCGCAACCTGTTCCTTTATAGCACTGAGAAGAGTAAGGGTCGACTCATATTGCTTTTTATTCTTCTCCAGTTCTTCCTCTACGGACTTGTTCGCTTCTTCTGTAATAGATGAGAAAAAATAAGAAAGCACGGAAACAATAACCAGCGAGATTCCGTTATTAATAAACAGGGAGAGAATAACCGATTTAAGATGAGCCGCCACCTGGGGATTGGCGATAAAATAGAAAACGACATGAGTTGAAATCATCAACAGGGAGACAACAGCAAGTATCCATCTCGATCCGAACATTGCGACAAATACAATTACGGCATACATAAAAAACAAAAAACTGTTGGCCCCGAATTCAATGAAAATTTTCAGTCTCGTCAAATTACCCAGCAGAACGAGCAGTGTAAAAATTACAGTAACGAGATTCACTGTAATTGTATATTTACCCTTCCTGAGAAGAAGGAGACCCGATATCATGGACATCAAAAATACCAGATCTATTATGGTAACTTTAATAAATTGACTATAGTCTATTTTTGTAAAAATGTTGGATATTGCAGCAGTTGATATAAGGGGAATAAGAATAATAAAAATCCACATCAACACATAGGATTTTTTTTGTATCACAAGGGGAGAATCAACAAATTTCGGAAGAAAAATACGCATCATGGCTGCTTTAAGAGGAGATTCTGTCATGGTCGTTACCTGATATTATTCTGATATTATTTATTGCCGATATAATTCAACTGATACCAACCCAAAAATAGTACCTGATTATTTTAGCAATAATTATTTAGAAATGAATAATCTCACAAAAAAGCGTATCATTCAACATTTTTTATCAGATATCCGAAAGTTTCCCCGTAACAATTTCCGAAAGTTTTCCATCGAAGAGAACTAATTGATATTAAAAATTATACCTCCGTTTCAATTTTTCAATGGCCTTTTTATTCTTCTTCATAAAGACCTTAAATTCCTCTATCACTTTCGGGTATTTAATAGATGAAAGGTGCCAGTATCCCTTTGCATGCGGCAGATCGGGATCAAATACAATTGGCCTTTTTTTTACCTCTTCAATATTTCTCCAGTAATAACGGGCTATTTTTATATTTACGTAGACACCATCGAGGCGATTCCGGAGCAACTTGGAATGCAGTCCTGAATAATTACTTTCTTCAATCCTGATTTTCCCAGCCTTAACATAATCCAGGTATTGCCATGGAGTAAACCCAAGGGGCATTCCTAAAACTTTCAGTTTGTCTAATCCGCGGCCTTTATGTTCCTTCAGAACCATCACACCATCGGTAAATTCAAGCATTGGTGCATATTTCACATCAACATTTTTTTTTAAATTTGTCACCCAGTTTGGATTATCAGGATAGATAAAGTCGAGCCGCTTTTTGACAAACATTCTATCTCTTCGCTTCAGGGGATATACATAATATTCAAAAATATATCCCTTCTGTTTTGCAAAAAGATCAAGGATATCTTTTCCCAGTCCCGAATATTTTTTATCCCTGTAGTCTGAATATGGTAAGAAATTTTTGAAATCCTCTACTCCAATACTAAAATGTTTTTTTGATGCTGAAAAGGAGGTGTCGACAGGGAGGGGAAGTATAAGAAGAATAATTACGGAAAAAAATTTCATTGTGCCTTTCCGATGATTATCAGGAAAGGCATTAAAGCAAAGAGCCTTACCGGCGACCAACAGTCTCATAAAAGCGCCTTCGTGACGAGCATGCATCAATCCTTTCAGAAAAAGAAATTTGTTCAGGTACATTCAAAATATCAATCGCAGTCCCCCCGGTCAAGATTAATTACTCAATAGAATCCATATCATATTTCATTTTCAGGGCCCGGCTTTCACCGGCCCCTGAAAAGAACATTATACCTGCATTGAACTATCCAGTGTATCAAAACCTTCCTTCATGAACATAAATTCATGCCTGGGAAGTTCAATTCCCGTAGTCTCGCGTATAACCTCCTCCACGGTTTCAACGGGGATAAACTTAAGGTCCCCCTGTACCTCTGCAGGTACATCATCAAGGTCCTTCACGTTTTCCTTCGGCAGCAGGATAGTTCTTATTCCCGCCCTGTGGGCACCCAGAACCTTCTCCTTGATTCCCCCTACTGGAAGCACCTCGCCCCTGAGGGTAATCTCTCCGGTCATTGCGTAGTGCGAGTCGATTCTCTTTCCGGTTACAAGTGACACCAGCGCAGTGAAAAGGGCAATACCCGCGGAGGGGCCATCCTTCGGTGTTGAACCGGAGGGGACGTGAATATGGATATCCTTTTTTGAAAAATCAAAATCACTGACAGCGTGTGACAACCGTGACCTGATGAGACTCATGGATATTGTGGCGGACTCCTTCATTACATCCCCGAGCTGTCCCGTCAGGGCCAGGCCACCCTTCCCGTTCATTGCAGTTGTCTCGATAAAAAGTATCTCGCCCCCTACGGGAGTCCAGGCCAGTCCGGTAACAACCCCGGGGATATTTTCCTTTTTCACCTGGTCATGACGCACCAGTTCACGGCCCAGGATATCCTCCAGCATCTCTTCTTTGACGTTATACGGCAGATCAACTTTCCCGGAAACGATCTTCTCCGATGCAACACGGGCAATTTTAGTAATCTGCTTTTTCAGTCCCCGAACACCTGCTTCGCGGGTGTACTTATCGATAACTCTCCTGAAGGCCTCCTCTTCCATGGTAAGGCTTTTTTCATCAAGGCCATGCTCCTCAAGAACTTCAGGGAAAAGATGGTCATGTGCGATATGAAGTTTTTCCCTGTTGGTATAACTTGAAATTTCAATCACCTCCATCCGGTCCAGAAGCGGCGCCGGTATGGTGTTCAATGAATTCGCAGTGGCTATAAAAAATACCTCTGACAAATCGTAGGGGACCTCAAGATAGTGATCTGAAAAACTGTTATTCTGTTCCGGGTCAAGCACTTCAAGGAGGGCGCTTGCAGGATCACCATTGTACGAAGACATCAGCTTGTCTATCTCATCAAGGACAAAAACGGGATTTCTCGCCCCGGCCTTTTTAATACCATTGATAATTCTTCCCGGGAGCGCCCCCACATAAGTACGACGGTGTCCGCGAATTTCAGCCTCGTCACGCACTCCCCCCAGGCTGGCCCGGACATATTTACGGTCCAGTGCATGGGAGATGCTCTTTCCAAGACTGGTCTTACCCGTTCCGGGAGGGCCGACAAGCAGTAATATTGACCCCTGCTTTTCCTTTTTCAGCTTCATTACTGCAAGGTGCTGAATTATTCGCTCCTTCACTTTTTCAAGACCATAATGATCTCCGTCCAGTACAGAGCGGGCCGACTCCAAGTCAATTTCCCTGATCTCTTCCGTACTCCAGGGAAGATCAAGAAGCAGATCGAGGTAGTTGCGGATCACATGCGACTCTGAGTTCTGCTGACCCATGGTTTCCAGCTTTTTAAGTTCAGCATTAGCAACTTTGAGAACATCTTCTGGCATGCCGGAAGCTTCGATACGCTCACGGTATCCTTCAACTGATGTTGCAGATTCGTCTCCGTCATTAAGCTCATCCTGTATCGCCTTGAGCTGTTCCCGCAGGAGGTGTTCCCGGTATTGTTTGCTGGTTTTTTCACTCGCCTTGTTTGCCATCTCAACCTGCAGATCGATACGTTCCTTCTGCTTCATCAGAAGATCGATGAATGCCAGGAATTTACTCCTCTGCGAGGGAGACTCAAGCAGTTCCTGCTTCTCCGCTATTGTGGCGTTCATCAGTGGCAGCACCGCCATGAGTACATCATCAATTGTATTTATCTGTTCTATATACCGCATAAAATCTTCCGAGCCGCGGAAGTTTTTACCTATTTCAATAATCTCCTTCTTTATCTGCGCCAGTAGTGCAGTCTGCTCTATTTCCGATGAATCAATTGCCTCGACAGCAATTGTATATATCCCTACAAATAATTTATTCTCAACTGTTATCTCTTCCAGGTGTACCTTTTCACGGCTCCGGATAGAAAGATGGAAGCCCTTTTCTGTTTTCTGCACAGCTGTTACATGCAGAAGGGTTCCTGTTTTATAAAAATTATCCTTGCGCAGATCACGCTTACTGGCGTCTTCACTTACGGTCAGGGCAATAACATCGACTTGACCTTTAAGTGTCCCCTCCTGTATCTTTTCTCCCAGGGATTCATCGACTTTCACCTTTGTTTCCATTCCTGGAAAAATGACTGTTTCGAATATAGGAATAATATAGGCCTTGTTATCAATATTCTTGTTCATGGGACCTCCACTATTAGTTAGGTTTACTTTACCTAAGTATATGTTTAAAAAAATTTAACGAACCTTTTTAAACAGGGTAATGAGCATTTCGATTTCACTGTCACTTAATGAATTCATTATTCTGTCTACAACCCTGTACACTGTAATCTCTTCGTGCCTGGCAATACGCCTGCCCTGCTCCGTCAGATGAATATATGAAACGCGACCATCATCACAAGACTTCTCTTTAAAAACACAGTTCAAAGATAGAAACCGATTGATCATTTCGGTTATTGTAGGCTTTGAATTTTGTGTTACCTCTGCAAGCTTGCTGAATGTTACATCGCCATAGCGATCGATTAACTTTAAATACTCTATCTGTTTAACTGTTAACTCAGACAGAGCACATTCCTTTGATATTTCGCAGGCACAGTCACCACTCACCTTAACAAGCTGCTCATAGGCTTCAAACAATTTATCCCGTTTCGATTTCACAGTTTCCTATATTTAATTAGTTAGGTTATTCCTAACAAGATACAAAAAAATTCATTTTTGTCAAGTAAGGAAGTCTTTTTTTTAATTTCAGGTTTATGAAAGGGCTCCCCGGCTTCGCCACTGAACCGGGGAGTCGGATTTTAAACTTCCTTTTATATCCCGCCTTTCTTCACTCTCTGGAAACTATACCTGGGATTATTGCTCCCGAAAATCAAATAAGGACGCCCGCCTTAGGGTTTCCCTGGGCCTTTCCGTTTTTCAGAACCTGCTTTCCATTGATAAAAACCGCCTCCATACCTGAAGGACACATGTCTGTTCTGGTGGAAGTGTTGTTGTCCCTGACTTCCCCCCAGTCAAAAACAGTGATGTCGGCAAAATATCCCTTCTGCAAAAGACCCCGCTTTTTCAGGTTGAAACGCACCGCCGACGCCCCGGTCATTTTATGTATCGCCTCTTCCAGGGAAAGAAGTCCCCGGTCCCGGGCATACTGGAGAAAGAGGGGGAAGTTGCCATAACTGCCGGGATTCTGGGCCCCCTTCAGGTAGGGGGTTGCATCCGTCATGAAGAGGGATGCGGGATGCTGCATCATGGTATGGACATTGTCAGGGCTGCTGTAGCGGTGATTCAGAACCTTTGCAATGCCATTACTTTTTCGGGCGAAATCAATGAAGTTATCAAACTGGGACATACCCCTCTGTGCCGCAATCTCTTTCAGAAACATGCCGTTGTATTTATTCAATTCGGGATTGTTCGCATTGATAATCTGTATATCCTGGTAACCGAAACCGAGGGCATAGACAATAAATTCCAGTTCTGCCCGGAGCTTCAGCATTTTCCATGTATCGTTGTATACATGGGGAACCTCCGCAAGAAACCACTCTGGCATAAAAACATTGATGACGGAGGTTCCGCAGTGATAGGCGTATGTATCGAACATTATATCGAGTCCGCTTTTTCTCGCGCCGTCTACAAGTGTCAATGCGTCGCCGCATGTATCCCATGTCCTGGCGCCGACAAAAATCAGGTGTGACAGCTGCATACGCACACCCGTTTCCTTTGTCAGGGCAATCATGTCATCGATGGCGAGGAGATTGTGGGGCCGTCCGAAAAACTTCAACGGATAGGTTCCGGAAACCTTCGAATAGGCCTTCATGTGAGAGGTGACAACTTTATCTTTTTTCTTCACCAGATGTGCTATCGCCTTCATCTCATCCATGGTTGCAAAAATCCCCGGCTCATACTGGAGGCCGAAGGATACACCGCAGGCCCCATGATCCATAGCCTCCTCCAGGAGGTAAAGCATTTCCTTCATCTCATCCTTTGACATCGGATCAGCCTTGAATCCGCGGATGGATGTACGGGTTGTTCCATGCCCCGCAAGGGTTGCCATGTTATGGGTAACACCGATACTTTTCAGGTGACTGAAATATTCATCCATGGTACGCCACTTCAGGTCGTAGAGTTTACCGGTTCGTTTTTTCAGCATATCCATGTGGGGGCTGTTTTTTTTGAATCCCCCCATGCCGAAACCGCAGTTCCCCGCTACGAAGGTCGTAACCCCCTGTTCAGTGAAGCAGGTGGAAAGCTGGGGGTATTCCTGTGCCGGCATCAGCCTGTCCATGTGTGAATGGGCATCAATAAAACCGGGAGAAATAACCTTCCCGGTACAATCGATGGTTTTACCGCTGAAGGCAACGGAATGAGGAGTGATTAAATCAATTTTATCCCCATTAATGAGAAGATCTCCCCGGAAGGCTTTTTTACCGGAACCGTCAACAATGAGTCCGTTTTTAAGGAGAATCTTTTTTGCTCCACCGGCAATGGTTATTTTTTTCCTTTTATCGGGAAGGGAGGTCTTTTTTAATAATTTCTTTTTGGCGGTAAAGCCGGTTTTTGCATCATCACTGCATCCCACCTGGGGAAGAAAAAATGCAGCAACTGCCGCCTTGATGCTATTGATGAGAAATCTTCTGCGTGAAATATTTTCAATATTCATAGCGCCCTCCGCTGTAAGATTTTACTGTATATTTGGCATTATGGTGCACAAAAGTGAAAAAATGTCAACAGCAATCTGTACCCCCCAATTGTAGCGGCAGGTCGCGACCCGCCGCTACAACAGGGGGGGCTTCATGGAAATTTCATAATCTTTTCACACAGGTAAATTACATTCAGGGTAATAAGATTCTTTTTATTTAATCAGGAGAGACCATAATGAAGATAAAATTGCCTGGATGGATAAAATATTTTTATACTGCAACTTCGATAATATTTATTATTCTGATTTACCCGGAACATAATAATCTGTTTTTCGAGTTAATTATCTCCGCGGCGGTCTATATACTTCTGGCGGGTATAATTACTGGTATTGTATTATTGTCATTAACCAGGTCAGCAGTTGTCCTCTCAGGACTGATGGTATTCCTTTTAACAACAATCGTAATATTCAGCAACACAATTAACCTTATCAATCTTACCAGCAGTAATCATAAATCGGCAAAGGAAATATCCCTACTTCATCTGAATGTCTATGTATATAACCGGCAAAAAAGAAATGTCATAAACACGATTCTAAAAAAGAATCCACATATTATTACACTGCATGAAATCAGCAGCAACTGGGAGGGAAACCTTAAACTTAGAATGAAAAATAAATATCCCTACTCGGTATCAATGCCTGGAACCTATTTTGGAATATCTCTATATTCCAGATATCCCATCATTAATTATTCAACTAAAACAATAGATAAAACGTAAGCGTCAAATAAACTACAGTACAACCCTGTCGGGCAGCAGGGCCCTGTAATCATCTTTTGATTCAGCAAGAGGCAGTTCCTCAAAGATAAATTTCAGATATTTATATGGCTCCAGACCATTAGCCCTGGCCGATTCTACGAGGCTGTAAAGAATCGCACTGGAATGAGCGCCTCTGGGAGTATTTGAAAACAACCAGTTTTTCCGTCCCATTACAAATGGTCTGATTGCATTCTCGGTAAGATTATTGTCAGGTGTCAATAGATAATGATCAACATATTTGATTAGTTTATCCCATTGATCCAGCGTATACCTGATAGCTTCACCAGCCTTGCTTTTAGGTGTCACAGAATCGACCTGAGTTTGCAGCCAGTTATAAAAGGCATCAAGTAGAGGAGTAATTTCTTTCTTGCGCGTTTCAACGAATTTTTCAGCAGAGAGATTCGCTTGTCTCAACTTTTTTTCAATAGCATATATCTTCTTGATGTAATCCATACCTTTGAAACCCACCTTGGACTTCTTATTCAGCTTATATGCCTGTTCAAAGTATCTTCGGGCATGGGCAAAGCAGCCTACATGAAAAATGGAATCTTTTTCTGAAGCCTTATTATAGCCAGCATATCCATCAGTTTGCAGGTAACCAGTATATTCTTTAAGAAACTTGTCGGGAATTTCGCCAGACCGGGTTGGGTGATACTGGTAGAGCACCAATGGTTTTTCCTCTGGAGTATATCCCATGGTGACCCACATGTATGACTTGCTCTCTGCTTTCCTTCCCGGTTCTCTAAGAACCTGCAAAGATGTTTCATCCATTCTAATTACGGGCCCACCTCTTATCTCATCAACCATAAGATCAATTAGTGGTTTACACTTCTCAGCTGCAAGAAGAGACCAGTTACACAAAGTCGCCCTTGATAATTCAATATCCAGCCGTTCAAATATTTTTGACTGCCGGAAAAAGGGCAACGCGTCACAGAATTTTGCTGTTACTGTATAAGCAACTAATCCGGCACTGGCAATTCCCTGAGGGATAAGCCGTGGTGGCATAGTTGCTATTTTTATTTCAGGAATTTCTTCAATTTCAAATCCTTCACAGGCACAGGGGCCATACTTCTTTCTGATGTGCTTGTTAACAATCATCTTTGGAGGGATAATATCGAGTTCTTCAGATGTTACTTCTCCAATGGTCGGGCGTTCTTTGCCACAACATGGACATGCTTTCTCTTCGTCTGAAAGATCATGGATGATTTCTTCTCTATCAATATAGGCTGGCAAAGGCTTTCTACCCCGTATTTTGCGGGTATGGCCTTTTACGTCAGTTGCTTTTTCTGCCTGTTTAGCCGGTTCATTTTCTTCACAGGAACCATCTTCTGCTTCATTGAAAAGACGCATCTGGTTCTCATCTTCAGGGGTAAGCTTTTCACTCTTTTTCCCATAGAGCATTCGCTGAAGAGATTTGTATTTTTCTTGAAGGTATGAATGTTCTTCCTTTAGAGAGGTATGTTCTTCCTCAAGCTTTGAGTATGCTTCCTTTTTTTCGTTTGAAAGATTGATAATTATATCTTTTAACTTTTCATAATCGTCCGGAAGGTTGTTTTTGTTAATACTCATGAATCCATCATGAAGAAATGAAAAATAATTAATACTACTTTTTTATGAAACCGAGGAATAATTTAATTTTTTGTGAGCACTAAAAAAATTGATGCCATCAAAAAGCATCTCAAGCTGCTTCTCTGTAATCTCTCTGCATTCATCAGCATTCTTTGGCCAGGGAAACTTCTCTTCTTCCAGTCTTTTGAGCCACATGCAGAAACCATTTCTATCCCAGTAAATGATTTTTAATCTGCGTCTATTTCTGTTGCAGAAAACATAAAGGTTTCCAGTAAATGGATCATGTTGCAGCTCTTCCTGGATTAACACTGTCAGGCCATTGATCTGTTTTCTCATATCAGTAGGCCCTGGTTTTAAAAATATCTTAACATCTTCCCAGTTGATTTTCATGAATCATCCCTCAGAGCTGATATGATTTTCCTCAGTGTTTTTTCAGAAAAATCATCAGGGATTAATATCTTTAGATCATCCTGAAGAATAATTTCCAACTTTTCTGATTTTCCTGGATAATATTTAACAGGTAATTGCTGAAGTGATGTTGATTTATTTTCCTGATCAAATAGCCTTTTCCATTTATTGAAAGTCCAGTAGCCAAGGTTATTTTGTCTACAGTATTCGCGTTGTGTTGTGCTGGCTGTTTTGAATAACTGATAATGCTGCTGCCAGTAATCTCGGGTTGAATTTTTCCGACTCAT
The DNA here is from genome assembly GCA_942491575.1 of uncultured Spirochaetota bacterium. Taxonomy (GTDB): domain Bacteria; phylum Spirochaetota; class UBA4802; order UBA4802; family UBA5550; genus CAZHNW01. Next base: position 692,454 of record CALOBT010000031.1, on the reverse strand, counting down.
ATAGTTCTCCTTGTTTTTTATGGAGAACTATATCATGCTGGTCAAGATGCAGTTGTTTTGACGCTTACGATAAAACAGTAGTTTTGATTTCAGAAATTTTTATAAAAAATAAAAAGGTTACAGTTATCACTTATCATTCCTATGCGCCCTTGAATGAAGGACAGTTGATTCGTCGCAACAATCAGATCAATACCTTGATTTCTATAGTGAACAATATTAAAGGACCAAAAATAGTAACCGGAGATTTCAACGCGGTTCCCTGGTCCTGGATAATGAAAAAGTTTAAAAATGAGACTGCCCTTTCCGATGGAAGGACGAACCTTCTCAATACATATCCCGCAAACAGTTTTTTAAAGGTTCCCATCGATTACATAATGTATTCGGAAGACTTTTATGTCACTGGCAGCTCTTCTTCTTTTGTTACATCTTCGGATCATCTCGGTATTTTATCCAGCTGTGTGTTAAACAGCAAGGGAGTGTCTGCATTAAAGGGATTAAGCAGACATGGAATAAAAAGGCCGGAATATTTTCACTAGCCAGGGGTTTAAATCCCTGGCTAGTGAAAACGATTACGCTTCTTTACTAAGCTTCCTCTTAATAAAATCACCGATAAGAAAAAGCTGCGTCAGGGTAATGGCCAGTATTGTTGAAAGGGTCATACTGGAACTGAAAATAGGTTTAATACCCTGGGGAACATAGTCCCACAGGTTCGGAAGAATATCGACACTGAGACCAAAAATTACTGAAATTCCGATAATAAAAATCTTCTGGATATTCATATCAACGGTCAATAATATCTGGATTCCCGCAGTAATCATATAACAGGTTACGAATATTAGTATCGCACCCATAACCGGTTTCGGCATCAATGCAAAGAGGGCGGTTATCTTCGGAAAGAGGGCAAAAATTATAAAAAGGCCCCCTGCGGCGATTCCGATATACCTGCTGGTCGCCCCCGTTGCGGCAGATACCCCAACATTACTGGAGGATGATCCGACACCAAGCCCCCCCAATGCGCCGGAAAGAAATGTTCCGATACCACCCGCAAGAAGCCCGTTACTGATACTCTTCATGTCAGGCTCTTTCCAGTCGTCATCATTTATCTTCTGGCAGGTAATCATATCACCGACAGACTTCAGGCTGGAACAGAGACCAGCAATGAGAAATGGTGCCAGCAGGGACGAATCGAAACTGAGGTTGGAGTGTGTCATTTGGGGAAAGGCAAACCAGCCGGCATCCCCGAGGCGGGCAACATCCAGGTTCGTCATAATCCCAGAAAAATATGCAATCAGGTAACCCGTGACCATACCGATAAAAACACAGTAGACCCGAAGGGCCCCTGAGCCCCAGATATTGAGAATTACCATAATCGCGAGGGTGCTCACCCCCAGGAGTACATGGGGAATCTCAAAAAGGGCCTCATCAGTTTCAAGCCCCATGAAGTTGGAGGCCCCAAGAGGTATCAGGGCAACTCCCACCATCAGTACAACAACACCTGTAACCTCCGCAGGAAAAAGAAAGCGGAGCTTCCTGATCACCCTGGAAAGCAGTGACTCAAAAGATCCGGCAATCATGCTCATTCCTGCCAGGAGGGGAAGTCCACCGATCCATGCTGCACTCATCGAAGCGGAAAAATACGGCACTCCGGAAAGGTATGGCAGGAGATAACCTGAACCAACGGGCCCCCGGATAAACTGGATAATGGTGGTAATACCCGCTGCAATCATAGTGAAACTGACAACACTCTGAATCTGCTGCTGCGTTCCCCCTATTTCGCTGATAATTACAACCGGAAGAATCAGCGTACTGGACATAACAAATGTATGCTGAAGTCCAGCAAGAATTGTTGCCCACCGGGGTGGTTTATCATTTACGCCGTATATTAAATTTGAAGAAATAGACATATTTTACCTCATCCAAAGTGGTTTTGCAGGGAAAAAATCCGATCCAACTATGTACCGGACATTACCAATTTTAACGGCACGCAGATAAGCCAGTTTTTTTGATGGTTTAACATCACCCGGTTTCGGCCTCAGGTATGAAACCCAGGCATACTCCTTTCCCTTAATACGCTCAATCATCTGGCAGATGACCTTGTATTTCAAAAGGCTCCTCCCTTCAAGGGAAGGAAAGGCGGGGTCAACCACTGCAGTACCGTCATCCTTAAATACAAATATGTATGAATCCCTGAAGGAATAGGGATTGGAATCATCCTTGAACTCTGCAAATGCCTCTTTACCTTTTTCACGTATCAGATCGACGGCGTCATCCACCATCTCGACAATAAACTGTTTTTCCGTGCGAATATTATAGACTCCGGTACCGACAAAGTATTTTTCACCGGAGGGCATCACGGCTTTTTTAACATAACCGCTCTTCCATGTTGGAATAAACTCTCCCGGGCGTGTCCACATGTAATGGACCCAGCCTCCACCCTTGGCGGCCTTTTGAATCAGGTGCTGAATCAGGGGCCTTCCCTTTATATCCTTCAGGTCATAAAGATTTTTGCCTTCCAGATGCTTCTGTACCGGGTGAAATATATTCACTCCCTTCATGGTATATATAAAAAGATACATCTCCCCCTGGTACCATTCACTTCCTTTCACCCTGAACTGAGGAAAGGCCTTTCTCCCCTTCTTTTCAATTTCTTTTACGGCATTTTCAAGCATGGATACAACCCGCTTTGTTCGGCGATAGGTGTATACAGGTTCCGTAGAAAGACTGGCGGTAAAAGAAAGAAAAAGGCATAATGAAAGGAAAAAAATTATTACCCTGTGGTGTAACGGTTTTTTGAAATAACCCATAGTGGAAGCGTCCTCAAAAATTATTTGAATCCAAAAAATAGTTGCGATTAAAAAACATAATTCCAATTAATTATTAAAAGAAATCATGTAAATTACAACAAGATTTTTATTTTTATATATAAATATCCCGGTTATACACTAATTTTCCTCTCATAAAGGAATGTGATTTAAAAGGCATTTGACACCATGCCGTCCAATATTATTCTTTTCATCTAACATCCCGGTTGACCGGAAAAAACCGGTTGATCTTCTGCTGAACTTCACTTCATTATGGAGTGAAAAAGGAAAAATTTCAGGATTTTAAAAATGAAAATTGCACTCGCACAGACTAATCCCATTATTGCCGACGTTGCGGGAAACCGTGATAAAATAATCTCATACATCGAAAGGGCCCGGGAAGCTGGAGTTGACCTGGTGGTGTTCCCGGAAATGAGCACCATCGGTTATCCCCCCATGGACCTGGTCAACAACCGTAAACTCATCGATGACAACCTGGAATCCCTTGAGAAGATTGCCGCGGTTACTTCAGGGATCGGCGTCATATGCGGTTTCGTTGACTACGACCGGAAAAATCCCCCAATGCTGTTCAACAGCGCAGCCTTCATAAACGACGGAAAAATTATTTCGAAACACCACAAGACCCTGCTGCCCCAGTACGATGTGTTCGACGAGCTCCGATACTTCACACCGGCGCGGGAACATAAGGTAATCTCATTTCAAGATGTCAATATCGGCATCACCATCTGCGAAGATATATGGAACGCCCTTGACAGCTCTGAAGGGAAGCTGATGGAAAACGTTTCCTACCCGATAGACCCTGTTGAGGTTCTCGTGGGGAAGTCAGTGGAACTGGTGGTCAACCTCTCCGCCTCTCCATTTGTTAAGGGGAAAAACAAAACCCGAACTGAGATGCTTCAAAGAACCGCCCGTCATCATGGCGTCGGCATTGTTTACGTAAACCAGGTTGGGGGCAACGACAGCCTGATATTTGACGGCAACAGCCTCGTCATCGACAAGGAAGGAAGCCTTCTCTGTCATGGAGATGGCTTCACGGAGGGGCTCACCCTCGTCGACATGAAACAGAAAAATCACTTCCGGCCTGAATATGATGAACTGGAGGAAATCCGCAGGGCACTGGTTTTGGGGATAAAAGACTACGTGCAGAAGTGTGGATTTAAGGAAGTCCTCCTGGGACTCTCCGGTGGCATAGACTCTGCCCTCACATGCGCCCTCGCCGTGGAGGCCCTGGGACCGGAACAGGTCATCGGCATTACCATGCCCTCAATGTACTCCTCCCAGGGAAGCGTCGATGACTCCTATGAGCTTGCAAAAAATCTCGGCATCGGAATATCCACCATCCCCATCAAGGGGCTCTTTGATGAATTTGACTCGTCCCTGGAGCCGCTTCTTGAAGGCCCCCTTGAAGGCGTCACCGAGGAAAACATCCAGGCTCGAATCCGCGGCACTCTACTAATGGCCCTCAGCAATAAAACCGGGCGACTCCTTTTGACTACGGGAAACAAGTCTGAGTTTGCCATGGGATACTGCACCCTCTACGGAGACATGAACGGCGGCCTTGCGGTCATTTCGGATTTACCGAAGACACTGGTCTATGACCTCTCCCGTCACATGAACAAAGAGAGAATTATTATACCGGTCAACACCATAGACAAACCCCCCTCCGCTGAACTGCGGGAAGACCAGAAGGATTCCGATTCACTTCCCCCCTATGATATTCTCGATGGGATTCTGCAGCTCTATATCGAAGAACAGAAATCAGTGGATGAAATTGTTACCGCGGGGTACAACCGTGAGCTGACGAAATCAATTCTGCGGACGGTGAATCTCAACGAGTATAAACGGCGACAGGCTGCACCGGGACTCAAGGTAACATCAAAGGCCTTCGGCACGGGAAGAAGAATCCCCATTGCCCAGAGGTTTGTTCCGTGACAAACTCCACTTTTAAAACTTCCCCCCCCCCGAAAGGAATCTTCACATTCTTTCGGGGGCCAAAAGATCATGCATGATTAAAATTTTTCTCAACCATTATATCAAGAATTGTCCTGTCCGTTTCGATCATACCCCTGACACTCAACTCCCCTACATTCCGAATGGTCGCCTCCGTTGAATCCGCAATAATCCCGTCAGTGGCCTTCACGTCAATTCCATGCAGAGAAAAAAGCGCCGACTGTATCGCCGTACCCGCAGCGGTGGAGAGCTTCAGTGAACAGCTGTCCTTTGCGCCATCGCAGATTACACCAGCGAGGTCACTGATGAGATTTTTAATGGCGGAGGAGATGTGCCCGACAGTGCCCCCCATCATGTAGGCTACTCCACCGGCGGCGCCGGCACCGGCTGCGACGGAACATCCGCACACCGCGGAGAGGCGCCCCGTATGGGCCTTGATGCTGGCGGTAATTATATGGCTCAGAGCCAGGGCCTTGAGTACCTGCTCCCTTTCCACCCCGGAGAGATAATCCTTCACCGCCCAGATGGGAAGCAGCGCGGTAAGTCCGTGGTTCCCGCTTCCTGCGGAGCTCATGGCAGGAAGTTTAACCCCGGACATCCGGGCATCCGAGGCGGCGGAGGTTAATATTTTTGCCTGAAGTGTCATATCCTTCTTAAGTATCCCTTCAACAACAAGGCGTTCATAGGTCTTCCCGATACCGAGTCCGGGGCCGAACCTGAGGCCATACTCCGCAAGCTTCATATTGTACTGAATTCCCTCTTCAAGGAAGGAAAAATCATCTTCGTCAAGCTCATCCAGGAGGGCCACAAGTTCAATCAATGTTCGTCCCCCAAGCCACTCCTCCACTTCACGGAGATGATCCTTTTTACTGCTTCCCGTGGCCATGAGTCGATTTCCTTTAACTTCCTTTCCATTAATCTTGAGGGAAGTGATTGAATCATGGAGTTCTTCGATTACAGCCTCCGCAACATCATCACCTGCGGTGACCTTCACGAGGATGTAGAGATGATCCTTCTCCTTCAGGAGATTCAGCTTCAGCTTCTCCTCCAGGATAAATTTTCGTGCCGCCTCGGCTATCCCGTCATCTACGGGATCGAGAACCTCGAGCTTCAGGGAGGCATCACCCCCGAAGGCCCCCAGGGCCGCCGCAAGGGCAATCCCCTTGTCTCCGCCGGCACCGGGAATGGAAACCGCCATCCCGTTCTTGAATATATTGGAGTCCACCGAAACCTCGATTTCGGTAAAATCTTTGTCGTACAGAAGGTGTGCCGCAGCTGCGGCACAGAGGGCAACAGCTGCAGGTTCGGTACAGCCCAGTGCCGGTGCCACTTCAATTTTCAGAATATCCTTTATCGAGTATGTCATCTCGTCCACCTCCGGAAGAATATGTTACCCTCCCCGGAGAATGTTCCCCTGTCAATTACAAAAACTGAATCTGAGCTCAGTTTCATTTATTTATTGACATTTCCCCTCAAATAATTATTCTGCCACCAGAGAGACGGCAAAAAATATTATACATCCTCAAAGAATGATTACCATGACAGAACCTAAGAAGAAAATACAAAAACGCTCCCTGGAGACGAGACAAAAAATTATCCGGACCGCGGAAGAGCTTTTCGCCCAGTACGGTTTCGATGCCACCAACACAAATATGATCGCAAAGGAAGCGGAGATATCCGTGGGAAGCATATACACACACTTCAAGGACAAATGGGAAATTTTTCTGATAATCCTTGAACAGTACCGCCGTAAAATATATGAATTCGCAAAGGAAAGCATAGACAGAATCCTCCGGGAAGAAGACGACCTTGGCGCCACGATCAAGTGGGCAATCCCCGCACTCTATGAGATTAACCGCATAAACGCAAACCTGAGCAGGGAACTGGAAAGATTTGTCCTGGTAGATGAAAGGGCCGCTGAAATTGATGCACGGCAGGAAATGGCTGAGGATGAACTGATACTGAAACTCCTCAATCATTTCAGCGATCAGGTTCTGGTGACAGATCCTGAATCTACCGCAACAATCATCAACCTGCAGCTCCGTGTGGTCTTCCGTCACCTCATCAAGAACAGGGGGGAAGTCGATGAAAAGGCAATCCTCAATGCCTTTACTGAAATGTTTTTAAACTCCATCAGCAGATAATTCTCACCTGCTGGAGAGAACCATATGATACAAAGAGAGGTAAACTATGAATGACCTGCAGCATGAAAAGAAAAAAGGGATGAGCATCTGGTACCTGAAGGATGTTCTTGCAAGAAGATTTGTTATCGGGAAAAAATATCATACACCGGGATTCGGCCTTACGGCGCAGCTCTTTGCGGTGATGTGTAAATTTATCATCAAAAAACTCGGTCCCGAAGAGGGGGAAGCCCTCATAAAGGAAGCCGTTGAGTACTTTGGACGTGAACGGGGAAAACGCATTGCAGAAAGGGTAAAGTCCCTTAACAAGCCACTCTCCTTCAAAAACTGGCTAATCTATACCGACATTGACGGAAGCAATTTTCCTGTAAAGCCGAAGGTAAAGAATAATGATCTCCACGCGCCGGTTACAGGCTGTTCATTTAACAATGCCGCAAAGGAATGGGGACTCCAGGAATATTCAAAACTATACTGTAAGTATGCCGACTATGCGATCCTCGATGGATACAATCCTGACGTGAAACTGCTTCTGGATACACGCCACGACACGGGGAAGGATCACTGTCTTTTCAGATATATAATGAAGGAAGAAAACAAGTAGAAAATTTACGGACTTAAATCTGCAATAATATTCAGTGGCCGGGCATGACAAATTTTTCTGTCAGTTCCGGCCACTCCTCAATCTCTCCGGGGCAGTTTATTTCAAATCATCGAAATAATGATTCAATAAAAATTTATGCCCCTCAATGGAAAAACTCCTCTTACTTTCCCCTGATTTGTTTTACTTTCTTAACTGAAAAACGGAGGATGGAAACAACCAGTGCCGTACCGAGAACCAGTGCCAGGAGACTGAGCCATGTCACGTAGGTACCCCGCGAAAGCATCGATACGGGATTCCACGAAGCAACGGCAACGGTACGACCTAACTTCCCCCTGTACAGGTCGGGCATATTTGGAAGTCCATCACCATCTGTATCTTTAAAACTTCTGACATATTCCAGAAGACCAACCCATTCTTTAGCTTCCTGAATACCCTCTTTTGTTTTATCAATATCGATCCTGCGTGCCACGAGGTCATTGACGGGATTCCCCTTTTCGTCTTTTGGAACAATTGTCAGAATATCCATGGTGAAGTCTCCGACAACCTTCAGGAAGGTGGCATTATAGATATCAGCACAGGCGGTATACAGTTTTTTATTGTCCGCGGAGTAATCAAGTTTTTTATATCCGGTTTTTTCATCCCCCATCCAGATTTCCGTTACCCTGTCGAAAACCATCCTGTTGGGATTATAGGTAAACTTGAGACCGGAAATCTGAAGAAAATAATCGCTCCCCTTCATAGGGTAGATGCTGGTCAAAATCTCAAGGGCCCTTTTGATTTCGAATCCGTAAATATTAAAGGTAATCAGGGGATAGGCCATGGTGTCGTCCATCCCGATACCCAGGGGAATTGTCCTGAAAAGATCGCATACGGCAATTTTCCCTGTTTTACCCACTTCGATATTATCCCTGATAACACCGCCGCTGATAACACCGATATCAATTTTTGACTCAGGATTTTTGGGATCGTAAACAAATTTATTTCCATAATACCTGATGGAATCTGCAATAAGGTTACCGAGGTTGCATTCCGCATTTTCAAGCTCAAGGGGAAAGTCCGTCTCCGCCACCGGTGAATAAAAACCGAGGCCGTAATACTTCAGCACCTTCATGTTGATGGCACCCTGTTTCTGACGGATACTGGCATTAATAGCGGGGTCCCCCTTTATGGAATCATCAATTGTCACCAATCGGTGTCCCGCCACCTTTACCAGTCCCCTGTTAACTTCCACATCAAGAATACCCACCTGCTTCCCGTACTCCCAGGCCTGTGTGATGATGGTATTGTTCACAATGATGGGCTTTTCCTGCTTTGTGTGGGTATGACCGCTGACAATAACATTAATGCCCTGAACTTCACGGGCGATTATTTCATCCTCTGATTTATCTTCATCTTCCCAGAGACCGCTGTGAGAGAGGCATATTATTACATCCACCTTCTCTTTATCACGGAGGATTGTCACCATTTTACGCGCCGTTTCAACGGGATCGGCAAACTTGACGGGAGAGGCAAAGGGGGATACCTCCGCGGCGTCATGGCCGATAAGGCCGAAGAACCCGAAGGTAATGCCATTTTTTTCAATTACGCAGTATGGACTGGCCAGTCCCTTTTTATAAGCCGCTTCAAGTGTATCATCCTTTTTACTTTCGCTGCTGAAAATCAGGTTTGAAGAGACCACCCGGGGGATGCCCCCCTGCTTATTCCCTGATTCGAGAATGCGCGCAAGCCCCCTGGGCATCAGGTCAAATTCATGATTCCCGAGGGTGACCGCGTCATACCCCATGTCCTTCATAAGCCTCAATTCAAAGGCGTAGTCCCGGGCCACCATGTGGAAGAGTGAGCCCATAAGAAAATCCCCTGCATCGAGAACGAGGACGGGATCTGTTTTCTCTTTTCTGGTTTCCTTTATCACAGTTGCAATTCGGGCCCAACCCCCAAGGGTTTTATCATCGTTGACCCTTTCCGGCGTATAATCAATATTGGGAGAGAAACCGAGCAGGTGAGAGTGCAGGTCATTGGTATGGATGATGGAAAACTTCTGTGTTTCCGCCAAAAGGCCAGCTGGCATACAAAAAATCAGCGCCGCCAATAATATTTTTATTTTCATTTATTCCTCCGGAGTAATCTGTTTATAATAAATCCCTGTTTTTCCCAAACGGACAAACAGGATAATACAAGAATGAGACTATGGCAAAACCCCCATTGACATGCAAGAAATTTTTCGCCTTTACTTCCCCCCCCCGAACACAAATTAAACCGTTCTGACTGTAAACAATTTTTAATTAACCAGGTAATTAAAAATTGACAAACCTCAGTAATTATGAAAAAATTTTTAATTATTCAAGGAAGATGGTAATCAAATTATGAAAATAGTTTCCACGGCAATTTTACTCATTGTAACCCTCCTGGTACTCCCCGTAACCAGTTACTTTTTCGGTACCGGATTAGGCCCCCTGGAAATCAGGGCACTCTACCTGGTGGTCACAATTACAACTATTGCAGTGGCGTTCTGTTTTATTCTGGGGGAAGTTACGGACAACACCAGCCAGGTGGATAAGATATGGAGTCTTCTACCCATTGCTTATGTCTGGATTTTTGCCTCTTTCGGGAACTACTCGCCTCGCCTGCTGATTATGGCCATACTGGTGACTATCTGGGGATTGCGCCTCACCTATAATTTTTCCCGTCACGGCGCCTACAGGTTAAAATTCTGGACCGGCAGAGAGGACTATCGGTGGGAAGTTCTGCGTCAGAAAAAGGAATTCCAGCCCCGCTGGAAGTGGAGTCTCTTCAACCTGTTTTTCATTTCCGGGTACCAGAATATTCTAATACTGCTCTTCACCCTTCCGGCCCTGGTGGCCCTTCAGTACAACACCCAGCCCCTGGGAAAACTCGATTTTCTAGCCGCCGCCCTGATGCTGTTTTTCATACTTTTTGAGACCATTGCGGACAATCAGCAGTGGCGATACCAGAGCGACAAATGGAGCATTATCAATAACGGTGAAGAACTCTCCGGAGACTACAGGAAGGGTTTCCTCGATAAAGGATTGTGGGGCCATTCACGACACCCCAACTATTTTGCCGAGCAGAGCATCTGGATATGCTTTTACCTCTTCAGTGTTGCCTCCTCGGGGGAATGGCTCAACTGGTCCGTTGCGGGCCCCCTGCTCCTGGTAATTCTTTTCCAAAACAGTTCAAACTTCAGCGAGGAAATCAGTGCCGGGAAATATCTCGAATACGCCGATTACCAGAAACGGGTACCGCGGTTTATCCCCATTGGCAGAAAAAATATAATGAAATAATTTTCTTATTATCTTCCTCCCAAAGGCGCTTTTTCTTTTTAAGAGGCGAAAAGCAAACCGGTAATTCGCAGAAGTTATTATGAAGCCTCAATTTCATCCCGCAGACTTTTTTTCAGCTTTTTAAAAACCAGTTCATAGGAATGATCTATGAGCCTGAAAATTTCTTCATCGGGGATTTTCCCGTCAACAAGGACCGTATTCCAGTGCTTTTTATTCATGTGATAGCCGGGAGTGATTTGAGGATAAATAGACCTGAGATCAAGAGAGAGGAAGGGATCACATTTCAGGTTAATCCACAATTCTTCGGCATCTATATTGGTGAGACCAAACATTTTATCACCAACCTTAAATACAAGGGTGGTAAAATCAAAGGGGAAATCTTCGGTGCTTCCCCTAAGGGATGCGCAGTGTTTTCGGATGTCTTCCAGGGTCAGCATATTTTAAAAATTAGTTTTCTTTATCGAATAGTCAAGTAATTTTAGTTTTTAGATTATCTAATTCTATTCGAAAAGGGATACAATCTCCTCTTCACTCATTTGCGCCAGGTTGCCTTTGGTTGAAGTAATGAGCCCCTCTGCGAGGTCTCTCTTTTTTTCCTGGAGTTTCAGTATTTTCTCTTCAACGGTTCCCTTTACAATACACCTGTAGGCTGTGACCTTGCCTGTTCTTCCGATGCGGTGGCTGCGATCGATTGCCTGCTGTTCCACTGCGGGATTCCACCATGGATCAAGGAGGAAAACATAATCTGCCGCGGTGAGATTAATCCCGACGCCCCCCGCCTTAAGGCTCAGAAGAAAAACTTCCGTTTCGTCATCTTCCTGGAACTGCCTGATCTCGGCGTCGCGATCACGGGTGGATCCATCAATATATGAATACCTGATATTTTCATCATCAAGATATTTTCGAATAATTTTCAGCGAGGTTTTAAACTGGGAAAAAACAAGCGTCTTGTGGCCCTCTGCCCTGACTTCCTTCATCATATCCTTAAAAAGAGTGAACTTGCATGACTCGACATTATTGTATTTTTCATCAACAATTGACGGGAAAAGTGAAATCTGCCGCAGCCTTAAAAGGCCTTCGAAAATTTCCGTACCCGCACCGGACCTCCCCTTTTCCTTTAAGGCATTATCAATTTTATTTTTGATTCCTCTTCGATATGTTTCATATACGGCACGCTGCTCTGCACCCATTTCGGAATAGAGAATTATTTCTTCCTTTGGGGGAAGATCATCCAGTACTTCATCCTTTCGCCTGCGGAGAAGAAAAGGGGACAACAAAGATTTCAGTCTCGCAGCAGCTGCTTCATCTCCACCTGTTTCGATCGGCTTTGCATACTGTTCATTAAAATAAATACGGGTACCGAGAAGACCCGGATTTAAAAATTCCATCTGCGCCCAGAGCTCCCCGGTATTGTTTTCGAGGGGAGTCCCAGTGAGGGAAAGACGGTTTTCAGATTTAAGCATTTTTACCGATTTGTATATCTGCGATGATGCGTTTTTAATCGTCTGGGCTTCATCGAGTATAACATATTTAAAATGAATGTCCCTGAAGAGATCAATGTCGTTGCGCAGTGTATGGTAACTGACTAAAACCAGGTCATGCTTCAGGAGACTTTCTTTTTCCCTGGCCCTGGAGGGCCCTTCATGGCGGCACGCCGTCAGCCCCGGAGTAAAGCGATTAATTTCATGCTCCCAGTTTGCCATGGTAACAACAGGCAGCACCAGGAGTGAAGTCTCCTTTTTGTTTTGTTCTTTAATTCCCTGCAAAAAAGCCAGGGTCTGAACGGTTTTCCCGAGTCCCATATCATCGGCGAGACATCCATTTATTCCATGTTCATAAAGATAATTGAGCCAGCAGAACCCGGTATACTGGTACCCCCTCAATTCAGCAGTAAATCCTGAAGGGATATCATATCGGGGAAGTTTTTCTTTTCTGTTAATGAAATCTATTATCCTCCCGGCAGCTGCGGAGTCATTTTCACTCCCTGAGTGATACCTGTAAATCTCTTCCATAACCGGCAGGTTCAGCTTATGGGAAGTCAACAACCCTTCCTTATTCATTCCAAGGTTCAGGAGGCGCTGAATACTTTTTCTTTCCTTTCTGTTTACAACCGTATAGGAATCACCTGTTTTCACCACACCATTGGGCAGGTGTTTGTCAATATTAATCTTATGCTCACGCCCCTGGCTGTCCCTGCATGAAGCCGTAATACTGAACCAGTCCCCTTCAACTTTTGTACTGTAAAACATTTTCCCTTTGCTTACATTAACGGGAGCGCTCCTTCCCTTTAATCTCACTTTTATATTATTATCGCTAAAGGCTTCGCCGAAGGCGTCAATAAATTGAGGGAGAGACATTGGGAGGATATAATCTGCGGATATATTCATTCTGCCGAAACTGTTATTTCCTTCTCCGATTATTTTCTCATGCGAAGAAAAGAGGTCCGTTACCAAACATGCGGTTTTTCTTTCACCGGTGAGATCACGCCTGATGGCGTTTTTGGAACTCTCGCGGACATCTTCAGATTTAAGATATATTATCTCATTCTTTTCAGTAAAATACACCTTGCTGTTTTTATATTTAAAAAAGAGCCGCAGGTATAGTTTCTCCTTAAAGGGATATAACTCGATACAGCGTTCCGGGCTGCATGAAATGAATTCTGTGGCATTATTCTGCTTTTCAGGTATCTTCTTCTCCGGAGTATTTTCAGAAATTTTCCCGGGATTTTTTTTCTTTATCCGGGCGTAATGAATCACCGCCACTCCCATGTGGACACAGAGGCCATGGGTGTTACATGAGCATGATATTGTTGAAAGCTTTTCATTTTCCAGCTCAATTTCAATTGTATGGGGATAGATGTCATTCCCCTGAACTTCTACATGAACAGCTCTGTCATTGAAATTGATTTGCTTCAAATGACCCATCTGCAGCAAATCAATTGCCTGGTGGTATATATCATCACCCAGAAATGAACGAATTTTATGGGCATCGAGTGCCTGATTCATATCAGCCTTTTATTTTATTATACATAAGTTAATTTGGGCATTGTATCTCCAAATCCGCATGAACAGCAAAGAGGATCGGGAGCTTTCAGGTTCAATTTGTTTTCAGGGGTATTGATGTCAAGAGATTATACGCATAATAAATAATATACTTGAATATCCCGGCGTTGCCGGTTCAATCATTAAAAAATAGTATCTGTTGAATAGATCAAAATACATGCTCATAAATGAATTACAAGAAACACTGAGATCACAATACCTGACGATATGTGACCTCAATGTTTCTGACCAATTCACTCACAATATTTATTTCCCGGCATTTGGAATAAAGAGCTGTTTGCCCATCAGTTTAAAATCTCCAATCAGTTTCTGTGTACCTGGAGAAGTTATCCAAACATTGAATTTTTTTGCAAGGTCATACCTGACATTTTTACATTTCTCAGGATTAACAGCAAGGAGACTGTACTGATTTTTCAAAGTTTCATCACCCTCAACAAGAATCACAAGCGGGGCCTTCCCCTTATAATTTGACTCGTATTTAATATATGTACCCCTGTCGGTCAGGGTATATGCATCACGCTCTGCGGCAATATTTATTGTATTGATCATGCCCTGCCCCGTCTGAATATACCATGACTCCTTATCAGGAATATTCATGTCAGATAACTTCCAGAGTGTTTTTTCCTTTTTATTTGTACCGGAGTTATCGCCGCGGCTGGCAAATAGAACGGCCCTTGATGATATGTTTTTTAATGCATCTTTTGCAGACTTCCCCCTGATACCTGCAGGATCCTTTTCAGGCCCGATAATAATAAAATCATTAAACATTATCTCACGCCTGTCAATTCCGTGGCCATCTTTAACATATTTTTTTTCCGCTGAAGGTGCATGCACAAGAAGAACATCCACATCACAGTTCTTACCAAGCTCAAGAGCCTTGCCGGTTCCCACTGCCACCCACTGCAGTTCAAAACCATTCTCCTTTTCAAAAGCCGGCTTCAAATAATCGAGCAGGCCGGTATTATCAGTACTGGTTGTAGTTGCCATATTCAAGACTTCCTTTTTCCCGCATGAAAGCAGACCCCCTCCAGCAAGAATAATCGCAATAAAAACACCCGAAAGAATCCTTAATTTATTTTTCAAAACAAATAACCTCTTCATCTTATATTTTAAATTCGAGCTTCACAAAAAATTTTTAAACATTACCATTTGATTTTTTCTGTGTGTATGCACAACCTGAAAAGGGCTGGCAGTATTTATTAAACTGGCATCCAGGACAAGCAGCATTTATACATGCAGCATATCCACAATATTTGCCCGATTACAGCATCGGACAATCAATCTGTAATATAATTAATTAAAAAAAACATATCCGTGTCAATAATAAATGTAAATCATTTTAGCAACTGTGAATAAATATCTATTCATTTAAAAATGATGATCGAATTAAATAAAAAATATTACAAAAATTTACGACATACGGTATTATTGATGAAAAATTTAATCCTTACCTGTTCTGATCATATTAATTAATCTGAACTTCCTTCAATTTGCCGGGGCGATTAACTATCCTTTTTTTGACCTGGCGGCCTTTCTCTGTTTAAGTCTCTCCTTTGCTTCATTATTGCGTCTTACGTCCTCCTCTGTTTCAAGAAGAAGCGGTCCCACCTTTTTAGGCTTCAGCTCATTATCAAGAGCAACAAATGTAAGATACGCTAGGGCCACATGCCTGATTTCTCCGGTAATAAAATTTTCCGCCTCAACCTTTACACCGATTTCCATGGAGGTGTTTCCCACATTGTTTAAACTCGCCTTAATCCTAAGAAGGTCTCCAATAAATCCCGGATTGATAAAATCCAATCTGTCAATCGAAGCCGTTACGACATTTCCCGATGTGTGTCGGGACGCAACAATACTTGCGGTATTATCTATCAGCTTCATAATGACACCGCCATGTATGTTGCCGGCCATGTTTGCGTCCTGCGGTGTCATCTGCTGCACGAGTTCAATTGCACTTTCTCTGACTTTTTTGCCTTCCATAATTCACATCCTCTTTTTACTATAATTTCAGCTTCCTTCCCCAAAAGACCTG
The DNA here is from genome assembly GCA_942491575.1 of uncultured Spirochaetota bacterium. Lineage (GTDB taxonomy): Bacteria > Spirochaetota > UBA4802 > UBA4802 > UBA5550 > CAZHNW01. The sequence continues at coordinate 676,544 of CALOBT010000031.1, read as the reverse complement.
TAAATTCGCGTCTTCATCAACACTTTTTCCAAATACAACAGAGGTTATCCGGAAGCTTTTTGCCAATATTTTGAATACAATAATTTTGACATGAACCTTCGGTCCTTCAAGGTTTTTTTAGTATATTTTGCGCTTCACAGATCCAGAAGCTTAAAAAATATTTTTTTTATCACAAGATTCCCTTATTATTAATGCAAGGGAATCTCGATAAATCAACATTTGGACGTTCCCTTGGTCAGAATTTTGGCGTCTGCTATCCAGGCCAGCGGATGAATCAATATACTGATCAGAATGTCTGTCTGCAGCGCCTGACAGGAGGTTAAAAACAGCGCCGCCATGCAAAATGCAGTGTTCGTGTGGCTACACGGGACAAAACAAGGATTTTTTAGAGGCAGCCATAATCATGCTTCTTTGAAATAAATTAAAAAAGAGGGGGGACTCCATGAATAAAGCACTGGTTGTACTGCTGGATAAAGGTCATCTAAAAGTGTATAATCTTCTAAAATCTAAAAATAACAAAAAAAGAATAAACCTTGTAAGTTCATCTGAAAACAGGGAGGCCAAACAGAGATTAAAAGATAAAATCAGCGACCAGTCAGGCAGATTTGGCATAGGAAATGGAGAGAATCATAATTACAAACTGGAAGAGGAAAAAAGATTCATCAGACACATGGCCGACGACATCAACAGCCTGATTAAGACAAACAATTATGCAGACTGGTTTTTTGCATCGGAAAAATCCATCAACAACAAAATTTTAAAACTCCTGGATCAGGATGCAAAATGCTGCCTGAAAGAAAATATAGCCGCTGACCTGATAAATTTCCATAAAACGGAACTAATCACACGATTTAATTTTTAGCGGCTCATGTCATTACGGATCCCCGCCTCGTCTACGTCAGTTTAAACTGCGTGGCCGGGGTTGGCACTTCTGCCACAATTAAATTTCAAATATCAATTTATTTTTAATACAACCAACAAATTCCTGTTATGAGAAATTTCAGAATCGAAGAGCCGGAGATGAGGACCATACTCCCGCTTTTAAATAAACAGCTAATTAACGAAAAATTTTCTATGCTATTTTCTTCGATTCACATACATTTGATTTGCGAGGAAAAATTTTCCGGATAATGCTCAATACAAATATCAAGTCTATATTAAAACAGATTCCCAATGAATAAAAAAATAATCACCCGTCCCAACATTGATATTATAGCAGTTATAATCATAACCGTAACTTCATCAATCCTCTCAGCAATATTTGACATCTATGATTTCTTTTATCATTTCTCACGTGATTTAGAAAACTATGAAGTAGATGAAATCATTCCATCACTTTTTGCATTCACTCTCTGCATGACATGGTTTGCCCTGCGCAGATGGAAAGAGAAAAATATAGAAGTTAAAAGACGAATTCAGGTTGAAAAGAAATTAAGAAAGCATGAATATGAACTTGAAGAGCTGGTAGACGAACGGACAGAAGACCTCAGGGAGACCAACAAAGAACTTCAGGCAGCTCTTTAAAACATCAAAACACTCACCGGATTACTCCCTATCTGTTCTCACTGTATGAATATCCGTGACGACAAAGGATACTGGAATCAAATTGAGAAATATATTGAGAAAAATACCGACGCTTTATTCAGTCATGGTCTCTGCCCCAAGTGTGCAGAAGAATTATATGGGGACAAGGAATGGTTTCAAAAAAGAAAAAATAAGGAGGAATAAATGCTGGTAACCGACCTCAATATAAAAAACCGCCCCCTCTACTTTGTATGCCTATCCGACTGGTCTAATGAGATGAAAGAAGCCGGTGACCATAAAGAAACCTGGTATAACAAAATGAAGGAGAGGGGACTAAGGGTAAAAATAGCCCTTGATGATGACGGCAATACCGGTGGCATGATCCAGTACCTTCCGATAGAAGAATCCATGGCTTCCGGAAAGAACCTCTACTTCATTAATTGTATCTGGGTACATGGACATAAGGAAGGACGAGGCAATTTTCAAAAAAGAGGAATGGGGAAGGCCCTCCTTAGTGCGGCCGAAGACGATGCCAGGAAACTGGGAGCAAATGGCATTGCAGGGTGGGGAATATCTCTTCCCTTCTGGATGAAAGCCTCGTGGTATAAAAAACATGGCTACCGTGTAGCAGACAGGGAGAAGGGACGTATCCTCCTCTGGAAACCGTTTAGAGATGACGGGGAGGCTCCCGCATGGAGGAAACGTAAAAGAGACCCGGAACCTGTCAGCGGGAAAGTAACAGTCACGGCACTGCTGAACGGCTGGTGCCCTGCCGGAAACGCGGTCATTGAAAGGGCCAGGAGGGCTGCTGAAAAATTCAAGGACAGGGTTGTCTTCCAGGAGATTGATACCACCAGCAGAGAGACATTTAATGAATGGGGCATTCTGGACGGATTGTTTATTGACGGCCGGGAGGTAAGAACGGGTCCTCCACCCTCATACAAAAAACTGGAAAAAATGATATGGCAGAGAGTAAAAAAACTGTAAAACTTCTTATGCCTGTCATAAACCGGAATATTAAATATTTCTTATCAAAGCTGTGGAGAAATGAAGGAATTCTAAAAAACTGAATGGGATGTTCGGTCATGAGAAGTTATTCTTTATTCTGCAAGCCCTGGATTTTTAAATCCAGGGCTTGCAGAAATTATTATCTTAATTAACTAAGGCTACTTTTTTGCGACATTATCTTCACTCTTTTCCATTTCAAATTCTCTATAAGGTTTATATTCCATTATCCATGCAAAAGGAAAAAGCAAAAGAACTCCACCAATACATGCACCAGTAGAGAATTCTTCACCTTTTTGAACGGTTACATTAAAATCCTTATAACCATCCTTTTTAAGTTTGATTTGTGTGGTTCCCCATGCGGGCTTTTTATCGGTTAGTGAGTATGGAGTTTGACCCATATACTCTCCATCAACATACACCTTTGCTCCTTCAGGTAAGCTGTTAATTTTTGTAGTACTTGAACAGGCCATGAACAGAAAGGAACTTGCGAGAACCAAAGCGATAGACTTAAAAATATTATTAAACATAGGATCTCCCTGACAAATTATTTTTTACAATAAATGATATAAAAAAATTTATCTATTTTTTTGTAAAGAATTATACTCTTTAATGCTAATCAATATTGTAATTTTTGCGCTATTTACAGATATTTTTCGAGGTCATTGTGCGTTTTGTTAATTTTTACCTGAATCCGTACCGGTTTTAAAAATTTTTAAGGTATTGACAGGAAGTTATGACCATGCGAAATCTTTTATATTTTAAAAAGGGAAATCAATCCATGAAAACAGCAGGGCATATTCTCATATTATCATTATTTTTATTCTGCATGATCGGAACGATAATCCCCTCAAGGGCAGATGCAATTTACGGAAGACAGATGAGCACCGCTGAAGGATGTATTGCCTTTACCTTTCTTGGGGGCGTTTACCTTGAGCCCTTTATCCCGGATCTCCGTTTTGAAGGGATGATAAAAAACGGTGAAATCAATGGCTTTGGCGATGCAGTGGTTCTGTCATGGCCCCTTCACTACTGGTTTTATAATTCAGATAATATCAAAACATCATTATTTATTGAACCCCAGTGGAAACCCTATGATCATGCAGCAAGAGGATTGCTGGGAAGCCGATTCAGCTATGAATGGGCCTCCGGTTTTAAATATCTAATGGAAGGCGGTGGACTGCTGGGCAAAAATGACGGTAACGGCGGTTTTATTGGGAGCGGCATCGGATGGGTTGTGGCAAAGAACTGGAATCTGGCCCTGATTTTCAGAACCAGTATTACCGATAAAGAAATCCGGTACGATATCTGCCTCGATTTCTGGACTAACAATTATTTCGAATTGTGATGAAGGCTCTGCCTCCAAGCCGCTATGGCATGTAATATTGTATTGACCGGGAAAAGGAGAGACATTCCCCCCTCCGAAATCAATTCTTATCAACTTCCGAACCAGCACTTGTTCTCATAGGAGTAGTTTTTCTTTGCCTTAGACTTATCCTTTTTAAATAGCTGTATCGACTCTTTTATCATTTCCTTTAATCCGATCGATTCAGAAACCGGCGAAAGTATAAGAAAATCGAGGTTCTTATCATGAAATAAAAGTATTTTCCCATCGGAAGTTGAGCTAAACAGCCGGTATGGTCTCAGGGCCTTTACATCCGGATCGGAGAAATAACATTTTTCCAAAAGATTTCCCTCATAATCGAAGAGATAGACGCCATAATCATTTTTATAATAAATTCTTTCTTCTTTTCCTGATATGGCAAAACGAAACTGTTCCCTGGTATAGGGGCTGTCTTCCCTCAGGTCAAAATCTTTCAGTTCTGCGGTAATGCTTCCTTCCTCATCCATAATAAATCCAAAAAAGGGGTATCCCTTCGCTCCCATGCGCAGCATCTTCATGTAGACCGGAAGAAAAAACTTCCCCTTCCCCATTGCCAGAGGCTGCTCCGTCCAGAGAACACCGGTCAAAAGGTTATGCCCCTCTTCCTTCAATTTAGCTGCCATAGACTTTTGCGGCCAGGATTCGAAGGTCAGAGAAACTTTATCAACGGTTTTAACATAGGGAATGGATTGATCTTTTTTCAGACTTCCCTCGAACTGATCATTCAAAACGTGAAGAAGCTGCAATTCCGGCCGCAAAGAGTAATCGGTAAAGGGCTCTTCCGAAATGGCCAGGATCTCTCCCCTCATGCGGCGTTCACTTACCTGTTCTGCCGCCAATGAGTCAACCAGTGCAAGGAGGCGCCCCGTATCATGGCAAATGGTCCCGCGTGTTATAAAATTATTCGCCAACAATTCCATTGGATCATCCGCATTAAGATTACTGTTTTTCTCCTCTTTACTTAAAAATGATTTCAGCTTTGTATTATACTTTTTCAGGATTTTCCTTCCATCCCCGTCAAAAACATAGGTGCGATTAAGGCTGGTGGAAAAAATAAGTTCACCGGAAGGAAGAGAAAAGAGAGACCCCTCATGGCGACAGTAAACACTGTGTATCTCTTCGTATAGATCCGGAAAGGAGTTCTGATCTGTTAATTGCAGATTTCCATCAAATTTCGAAAGAAGAATTGTCCCGGTAATAATATCCCGGTCTTTTTTTTCATCGATGCGGTGCACCGACACTTCGGATATTATAAAGAAAGCTCCCTCTCCATTTTCAGTTGAGGCATAGGGTTTGACCGCCAAAGCATCTTCTTTCGTTGCCTTCAAATCGCCAAGAATTTTTTCGGTTACAGGTATACACGAAAAGTTTTTCATTACATTTATCCTTTATTCCCCAGGGCTTCTTCCGCTTCCTCGATATTATCCTTCATCATCTCCTCATCGGCACCGAATTTAATGGCTTCCCGGTAACATTCAATGGCCTTCTCGTACTGACCGAGGAAGTAATAACTGGCCCCGTTCTGTCCTAGACTGACCCCCCTTTCATCGGGATACTCCTCGGCAATGCCGTTATAGGCCTCGATAGATTCGCGATAGAAGCCCTTCAGCATTAACTGGGCCGCCGCGTTTATCTTCTGGTTCACATCCGTGCCGACTTTAATCTGTCTCAGGAGATCTTCCTGAACTTCAAGTGCCTCCTCATGACTCATCCCTTCGGGATTCGCATCGTTCACGTAGGCATAGAATTCTGAATTTCCCTTTTCATCTTTTCTGGTATCCACTTTCTTTTTCATGTAATTATCTTATACACTTGTATTCTGCCTGATTCATGTAAACATTCATAAAAAATATTGGCGCCAAGATCAAAATTGCTCTCTCTTTTCAATTGCAGGGAAATACAGTCACCAAGACCGTTTTCTGCAACAGCAACAGATTTAAAGGACTCGGGATGATTATCCTCATAACCTTCGACCCTATACATTGAATCTTTCGTGAGCAGTTTATAACCTCTGCCCGGGCCCCGTCCCTTTCTGTTTCTGTACCAGTTTTTAAAGGTATCTGAAAAAATCACCTGTAATCGATTTTCCGTTTCCGCAAATTCATCGTCATTGGTGTGATATTCACTAAAAGCACCAGGCTGGACATCCTGATAATTTTCAATTTTAGATTTGTAAAACTGATATTCGCTGTTATGAGATTTGTCCTTGTGTTGCATTATAAATCCTCATTAAAATTAATAGTTTCCTGATAGCATCTGTGACCTGAAATCAAATTGATGTTTCTTTATTCTTCAAAGGGTCCAAAAACCATTCCAAGGTAAGTTCCCATAATGTCATTTCCGCTCCATCGCTTCGGTGACACACTGAACCTTCTGCAATAATTTATTTGAATCTCCCCGTCGAGCTGCTCCAAGATGAATCCGTAGTTGACCTCTTGCGAAACATTAAAAGACGTTTCAGGAAAATAACCCTTTGCATTGAAGCTTCCACCCACGGTAAAGGTTCCGGCAATTGCATACTTATCAGTATCAACTCCAAGGGAGGATAAATTACTTATGTTTTTTATGTAAATATCTTCAGATTTTCCTGTAAATCCAACAATACCGTAGTAGTTAAGCTCATTTTTGCCCTCAATACAGTTTTCAGTAAAAAATTCATACTTCCCGTTTTCATCACAGAGAAAATTTGAACGGTATTTTTGAAAATCCAGGTCATTTAATTTTTCATATTCTGTGTTTTTCTTTTGCTCCGCAAAGTGTCTTCCTATGCAATAATTAATTATTGATTTATGCAAATTTTTTAAATTTGCAGAGGAAACCTTGTTACCCAAACTGCCTTGAATATATTGAAAAGAATAATCAGTAATTACTTCGTTTACTTCACCGGACAGGGCAACCCGCATAGTCCCGTTCTCCTGGATAAAGGAAAACAAATATATTGGTTTTTGGTTATATTTTGATTTTAACAGCATGTTTATCGAATCACTCTGATATGCAATTCCAGTTTTGTCCAGTGTTGCCTTAAGTTGTTTCAGTGCTTCTTCCTGGTTCATTTCTTTCCTCCAAAAATAAAAACAATAAGCCCCAGCAATAATGACAAACCGAAGGAGGCCCCGAAAAAAATATAAAAGTAAAAACAATTTCCCAAATCCTCAGGTCCCGTCATGGGCCCTGAATTCCCGCAGCCGATAATCTCCCCGGCAAGGGTGTTCAGCAGAATATTAGAAAATATAACCATGATAAAATATAATAGAATCATCACAGGTTTCTTTATCTTTGCAATGGCCCTCACCAAAAAGACAATAGCGATCACCATGGGCGCCGCCCCCAGCAGAAGACCGATACAGATCGCAATTATAAATGTTACACCAAGCATTCTTTCTCCTTTACAAGATGAAAATAAATGCCCGGTTAAAAAAACCCGGGCATCTCCAATTTCAGGCTTTTATTGAACCTTTACGCAGCCGTTTCTTATTTCCACTCGGTCCCCGTTTCTGACAGATACGCTTCCGCAGTTGGAATAGATAGTCGCGTTTGAACATCCCTGAATAGTGGTGGATGCTGTACGGCTGCCTCCAAAGGTTACGCTGCTGCTGCTGCCGCAAATTTTAACTCTGAAAGAATGGCTGCCGGAATCCTTATTGTAGTATCGAAGTGTAACTCCGGCAAATACTGTTGAAGAGATAAAAAGAAGAGAAATGGTAATGACAAATAAAATCCGTTTTTTCATACAGATTCTCCTTTGTGTGTGTTTTTATGAAGAAATCCTTCATGCATACCTGCTTTTGATTTCAATAACGCGAATATAACACCTGGGTGATAATAATTCTTTACCAATGAGACACGGCATTTAACATTTCAGCTTTTTCCGGTCGAAAAATTTATCACTGCATCCACACTTTTTCCTGTTCTTTCATGTCACAGCGGATCAGCTGGTTATGACACCCGATCCATGTAACTCCATTTCCCTCCGGATAAATGGTAATAGCCCTGAAATCAGGACTGCTGATAAAGGGCCGCACTTCAGAAATATTCTCCGAATTAGTATGAATGCAATACACATCACGTGACCTTCCCTCGATAATCCAGAGACGGTCACCATCCTCATATAATTCATGGACGATTCTTTTTTGAAACATCTCGGCAACAGGGCTATCTTCTTTAAAGATATCCTTATCTGCATCATAACGCAATATCCCCTCATGTGTTGAGAGTAAAATTTCCCCCTTTATATTAAATACTCCAATGGGAGTTTCAGGCAAACCCTCAGATTTGCCGTAACATTTTATTTCGGGAGTTTCCGACTCAGGATATGATATGCGATATACAGTGCCGTAAGGGCCATTACAGAAAAGCCTTCCCCGTGCATCTTCCACAAGATAACTGAGACGTCCGGACAGTCCTTCAATCGTTTGCCCCTGGTGCCATTGTCCCGAAAGAAAGTGAAAGCGAAAAATTTTATTATTGGATGCGGCGTAGATTGTATCTTCCTGCGAAGAGGAAAGGCATAATGCCCGTATTGATACATCAAGGTTAAAATCCTGGCTTTCTTCCCCCCTGATAAAGTAGAGCCCAAATCCATAGGCAACACAAAGGGAATCATTGCTCTCAACGAGATCATGGGCCTGCGTAATTATGTCGGGAATCCGTCTGAAAATCTCCTCACCGCTCCGGTAATTATGCTTCTCCAGTGCAATGCCATAGTGTGTCGCAAGATAAAGTGTTCCACGGTATCTCCTCACCGATTTAATCATGGTACTGATACCGGAATCCTCACTGAATATCATCACCGGCAGCCCCACATTCAGAAGAGCAATCCCATACATCATGCCCATCAGCAATGTGCCGTCCCTTGTACAGTGGAGGGCCCGAATATAATTATCAAGAAGTCCACGCTTTCGGTTAACGGATGATACAAGCTTCCCTTCTTTATTAATAATTATTATTCCCATGGTACGGGTGCCGATGGCATAACCGACACGGGGAATATATACCGACCGCAAAAGACCGGCTTCCTCGAAAAGATGATCAACCTCAGTTGAGAATTGTATAAAATTTTTACCGTTATAGAGATAGCAGCCCTTGTTTCTGGAAAGACAAAAAATATACTCTTCATCATAGGGGAGGAAGTTATAGACCGCCAGATGTTCTTCATTCATCTGATCCGCCCCCGGTTCCCTTTTTAATTCCATTCCATCCAGGGACAAAAGACCTTCCCGGAATTCGAGGAGGTAAAGTTTCTCATTCACGTAAGTCAGGGAATGATAAGATGTATCGGTCTTAACAAAAGTCAGAACATTGTCATACCACCTGAAAATTGCCGAAGGGGTCTGAAAATAAATTCCCACGGGAGTGACAACGATTTTCCATACCTGATTAAATGACCGTTCCTTTTCAGGCAAACGGTCCGCAAGTGAAACAAATCTGAATATTCCTTCGTCATCCCTCTCTGCATATCCGAACTGTCCGACACTGCCGATCCAGAGGGTATCTTCTTCATCGAAGGCAAGAGAGAGGACATCCTCGAGTTCAGGAAATTTTATCTTCTCAAATTTATCATTATTGAATATATACATTTCTCCGAATTCGGAACCGAAATAATATGCCCCACGCCCATCGTCCGCAACGGCATACACTGTTTCGCATCCCTTATATTCTTCAGGAGAAATATTCCTCAGGAAGGGAGTCCCAAAATGTATAATGGATTCATTGAGATTATCTCTTCGAAAATCAGAGGCACTGATGCCAAAGTACCGGCCGAAGGCCCGGGCAAAAGAAGCGGAGGAAGAAAAACCCGTCTCAAGAGCAATATCAGTTATGGACCGGTGCTGATTATGCAGAAGCATATACTGAGCCTTTTCAAGACGGGCACGTTTCACATAATCACTGATATTTTCGCCTGAGACCGCTTTGAAAATCTTTTTAAAATGAGACTGTGAAAGAAATGCAATCCCTGACAATACATCAATTGTAAGGGAGGTATCCAGATTGTCATGAATATGATTAATGACTTCATTTATTCTGTCTTTGTACTCACTGGTTTTCATTATCTTTCATAATGGAAATGAATTTGATACATCTCATTTCGAATATCCATGCAAAAATGTCAATCACCAATACCCTTTTTATCGACTTAACATTGTTTAATTATATATTATACATAAATAGAATCCCTTTTTCCAGATCTGCGTATTTCCAACTCAGAATTCTCACGGTCATTAAGGAGTCCAGTCCTGTGGGAAAGCAAAAGATAAGGCGGTTAGCTCACTTTAAAATTTCAGCCGGTAATACCTTAAAATGAATGGCCTCAATAGAGAAAATTCTTCAGTATTGCATCCAGGAGCATCCCGCTGAAAATCACCGGGGAGATAAACCTGTTTAAATAAAAAACTTTTCCTATTGACTGCTGCAGTTCTTCACCCTCGGTGCGGGAAAGGACCTGCTGACGAAAATATATGAATGCCACTGCGGCAATACTGACCCAGTAGAGGGCCCCAAGATTTGCCAGCATACCCCCCGCAGCAAGAGCCGCAAGTGATGCCATGTACGACAGGCCTGAGATAAAAAGAGACTTCGTTCTTCCGTACCGTGCCGGAATAGAATGAAGCCCCTCCTCCCTGTCAAAATTTTTATCCTGCAGGGAATATAGTATATCGAGCCCCGCAATCCAGAACATGATGGCTACTGCGGGAATAAAAGTGATTATATCAAACTTGCCAGTAATGGCGAGGTAGCCTCCCACAGGGGCAGCGGCTTCAACGAATCCTAGGTAGAAGTGAGAGGAGGCGCTGAAGCGCTTAAACAATGAATATGTGAATAAAAGAAAAATTGCAGCGAATGAGAGATAGAAACAGAGCTGATTCAGCATGTAAGAGGAAAAAACCAGCAACCCGGAAGATGTAATGGCCAGAAGCCATACAGATATTTTTGTTACTTCCCCCTTCGGAATAAGTCTCTCCGCAGTACGGGGATTTTTCGCGTCGATGTCCGCATCAAGTACCCGGTTGAAGGACATGCCCGCTGTGCGGGCCCCGAAAAGGGCAATGCTTACCCAGAGCCATTGAACTAAACTTCCCCCCCCGGCAAAAAGAATACCGATATAGGCAAAGGGCAAAGCGAAAAATGTCTGTTCAATCATAATGAGCTGAGAAAATTTTTTAAAATCCATATTCCTTCCACCGTTTCGTTACAAGTTCTTTAATGTCATCGGACATGCTGATTTCGTCGGGCCAGTCACGGCCCATTCCCTCTTCACGGGTTTTACGCGTCGCGTCGATTCCCAGCTTTCCTCCAAAATTTTTATATGGAGCAGAATGATCCAGGGCATCAAGGGGCCCTTCAGAAAATATCATATCCCGGTTCGGATCGATGTTGTTGAGGAGCTTCCAGAGAACGGTACTGCCGTCATTCAGGTCAATGTCATCGTCAAAGACTGCAATAATTTTCGTAGAGGCCATCTGTCCCATTCCCCAGAGGGCATTGATGACTTTCTTCGCCTGCCCTGGAAATTCCTTCTTCATGGAGACAAGGGCGCAGTTGTGAAAGACCCCCTCCATGGGGAGCACCATGTCGACGATTTCAGGCACTACAAATTTCAACATGGGAAGAAAAATTCTCTCCGTCGCCTTCGCCATGTAGCAATCCTCCATTGGGGGCTTACCCACGATGGTGGAGGGATAGACGGCATCCCTTCGCGCGGTGATACAGGTGACATGGAATACCGGGTAGCTATCCTCGGGACAGTAGAATCCCGTATGGTCACCGAAGGGACCTTCGATTTTCTCTTCCCCCGGTTCCACATATCCCTCGATAATAAAATCAGACTGGGCGGGCACCATGAGATCAACGGTTTTTCCCTTCACTGTTTCAATTGCCTTCCCTTCGAGCCATCCCGCGAAGAGGAGTTCAGGTACATCCGGCGGCAATGGGGCTGTTGCGGCATAGGTAACCGAGGGGATTCCCCCCAGGGCCACGGCAACATCCATACGCTTGCCCAGTTTCTCATGCTTTTTATAATGGCGGGCACCGTCCTTGTTGTACTGCCAGTGCATTCCCGTGGTGACATCATCATACTTATGCATCCGGTACATACCGAGGTTCTGCACACCCGTTTCCGGATCCTTTGTGATTACAAGGGGAAGCGTTATAAAGGGGCCGCCGTCTTCAGGCCAGGTAGTCTGAATGGGAAGGCGATCAAGAAAGGGAGCTTTGTCATAGACCATTTCCTGGCAGGGAGCGGAGGAAACCTTTTTCGGCATACAGGAAGCAATTTCCTTAAGTGTCAGAAGCATGCGAACCTTATCCATCAGTCCCGCAGGTGGCTGCATCTTCACCAGCGATTCAATACGGCCGCCGATTTCATCCAGGTTTTCGGAGTGAAGCGACATGTTCATGCGGGGGTAACTTCCGAAGGCATTGATCAGCAATGGATAATCGGAACCCTTCACATTTTCAAAAAAAAGTGCCGGGCCGTACTCCTTGCTGACACGGTCGGCGATTTCCGTTATTTCAAGGTGAGGATCAACCTCGGTGGTGATGCGTTTCAGCTCGCCTTTCTCTTCAAGTCTGCGGATGAAATCTCTCAGATTTTTGTGGGCCATATTAATTACCTCTTTTGAATCTGTGTACCTTGCATTAAAACAGGTCTTTTTTTCAAGTATTTTAACACTTGTTTTCATTATATAATTTTCTTTTAGCCTTCCCCTTTCTTGTTCTCTTTTCGAACACTCACTTTTTTTAGAAAAAATATATCCAATAGCCGAATTATTTCGTATAACCAGATATAAGGGAGCATTGATGAAAAAAGAGTATGTTAAATATAATCTTGGCATAATTACCAAAAATTCTCTTTTTGAGATAATATGGCATAAATGCGGCAGGAAAATATCATGGTATATTTCTCAATTAATACCGGGAGACGAAAAGGCTGATGATTTATTTCAGGAGGTAATGATAAAACTTTACAACTCTATCGATTCTTATAATCCTGTTTTCAGCTTTAATACCTGGATCTACTCTATAGCAAGAAATCATTGCTATGACTACATAAAATGTAAAAAGATTAACATCAATGATGATGCGGACATTAATGAATCATTATATAATATAACTCCGGAAGACTCATTCCTTGTCTTAGATACAGAAAAAAGAATAAAAGATGCCTTCGATAAGCTCTCAGCGAAAGAAAAAGAAACGGCTTACCTTCGTCTCTATGAAGAAAAGACATTTAGAGAAATAGCCTCAATAACAAATGAAAAAACACCAACCGTAAAGGCCGTATATCAACGGGCTCAAAAAAAACTGCAGTATTACTTAAAGGATTATTCAGATGAAAACTAAAAGTCTAAAAAAATTTTTTGATAAAGAGATCGAGAATCAAAAACTGCCTGATTTTGGTCAGTTTATGAAGGGTATACCTCATGATAAAATTGAAAAACATAAACATGAAAATTCATTATATAATTTTATTCTTCAAGGGGCTTTTGCCTTTAGTGTTGTAATACTTATAGCAGTAAGCTCTGTAGCCAAAACTCCATACAAAGAGACCTTTCAAAGACTATGTCAGCAAAACAACTGTGATTTCAATATCGGAAAACAATTAATCAAAATGCGCAACCACCTGGAAAAAGTAAAAAAATATTTAAACGAGGAGGCTTGAAATGAAGAAAACATATCCAATTTATTTAGTACTCGCCTTAGGAATTTTTGCTCTTGGCATCTGGTTTGCACAGGGAAACTATTTACTTTTTGTTGATCCGCCTTCACTTATGATTGTCTATGTTCCATTGGTGCTAATGCTTCTAACCAGCAACTCTCCCATGGAAATACTTGGTGCTTTCAAAATAGCAATGAAAAATGAGAAAGGTGATATAAAGGAAGTAAAAAAGGCCCTTGTTATAATGGAGACAGCTCAGAGCCTCGGTTATAAAATTGCCATACTCGCCTGCATTTTTGGTGTTGTACTCATGATGGCAGTTGGCTGGAGTATTGAGCAATTTGCCAAGGGTTTTGCCGTGGCAATACTTGGAATTGTTTATGCTCTATTTGGCGTCATTCTCATTACCATGCCCTATAAAATGGCTTTGAAGAAAAAGCTCATTGATATGGAATAATGGATAAAATTTCAGCAGTCACCCCGGTTTGCAGGGCATTACCGGGGTGACGGTTACTGTTTTCAGATAAAACCACCTCTACTGCCACCTGACCTTCAAAAAAAACCTCAATTCCCTTGAATTGAAACTCAAAATCCGTTACACTGAAAACTATCGGCTAATCCTGGAGAAGGACTGTCCGGAAGGAAGAATTTTATGGATTTATACAGAACAATAATCTGATTGACGAAAAGAGAATCATAATTATCTTATTCAAAAAATAACAGGAAAAGAACCATGATACCAATCAAACACATCAATGAACTGAATGAAGCAGACCTCGACAAACTCTTTAACCGATTCGGTGAAGATTTCAGTGACATCATGATAAATTCCGTGGTTCCCATCGTCACAGATGTAAAAAATGACGGTGACGCCGCGGTAAGAAAATATACGGAAAAATTCGATGGCGTACAGCTTGACACAATTATGGCGACCCGTGAAGAAATTGAAGAGGGATACAAAAACACCCCCAATGAAATAATAGACGCCTTCACGGAGGCAAAAGAAAACATAGAGGAATTTCACCTTCACCAGAAACGGGACAATATTATCTATAACCGTGAAGGGACCACACTGGGCGTAATGTATCAGCCCATTGAAAAGGCCGCCATGTATGTCCCCGGCGGAAAGGCTTCTTATCCTTCATCTGTTCTGATGGGGGTTATCCCTGCCCAGATTGCCGGTGTCGAGGAAATTACCGTCGTTACCCCCCCGAACAAAGAGGGAAGTGTCGCCGACCAGATCCTTGCCATGTGTAAAATTCTCAATGTCGATAAAATTATCAAATCCGGCGGGGCCCAGGGAATTGCCGCGGCGGGATTCGGTACAGAATCAGCCCCCAAGTCTGAAATAATTGTCGGCCCGGGAAACATCTATGTTACCGCTGCAAAGACCTACCTCTTCAGCCTCGGTGCCATTCAGATCGACTCAATGGCGGGACCAAGTGAAGTTCTCATAATCGCAGACAAAAAATCCAATCCGCGGTGGGTCGCCTTTGACCTCCTCAGCCAGGCTGAACACGAAGAGATGGCCCTGGCGGTACTGGTAACGAACTCACGAAAACTTGCAGAAGAGGTTTGCGGGGAAATTGAAAAAGACCTTGCCTCAGGTATTGGGCGCTCTGAAATTAAAAAGACTTCCATCAAAAATGCCCTTATTGTACTGGTTGATGATATTGAAGAGGCCATTGACTTCAGCAACAAATACGGACCTGAGCATATGGAATTCATTGTGGAAAATCCTCTGGAACACCTCCATAAAATCCGCAACGTCGGCTCTCTCTTTTTAGGAAGTCATGCCCCCGTTGCCGTAGGTGACTACTACTCGGGAACAAATCATATTCTACCCACAGGCGGGGCCTCAAGGTTCTCCTCGGGAACCTCCGTTGATACATTTATGAGGCGGACCACCTTCCAGCACCTGACTCCGGAAGCACTGAAGAAGGCACAGGGTCCTGTTAATCTGATGTCAGGGGTAGAGGGATTCGATGACAAACACGGCGGGTCAATAAACGTAAGATTCGAAGACGAGTAGGCTATGACCTGAAAGCGAGGATGGTTTTTTTGAAGGCGAGGATGACATCCTCGCCTTCAAAAAAACCATCCTCGCCATCGTTTTTTATTCGTACAACGCTTCTATATCTTTCTCATAACGGGCAACAACCTTGCGGCGCTTAAGTTTCAGCACAGGGGTCATCATCTCATTTTCCACGGTAAATCCTTCAGATAAAAAGAACATCTTCTTTGGAATTTCATATCCGCCGAATTTTCCCGTCAGGTGTTCTGTAATCAGCTTCTCCAGGTATGCTACTGCCTCGGGATGCTTAATCATTTCTTCAGGTTTTGCGGGCCACCCATTCTCTGAAGCGATTTTCTCCATCACCACAAAGTCAGGGAAAAGAAGTGCAACCGTATAGGGACGGTCAAGGCCAAAAATCATCACCTGCTCGATTTCAGGCAGGAGACTGATCTCCTCCTCAAGGGCACCGGGAATGACAAACTTGCCATTCTCCAGCTTGAACTGCTCCTTGATACGGCCGGTGATAAAAATGTATCCATCCTCATCAATATATGCCCGGTCCCCGCTGCGAAGTCCCCCGTCTTCGGTAAAGACTGCCGCGGTAGCCTCAGGCTTATTGTTATATCCCTTCATTACATTGGGACCATATACAATCAGCTCTCCCTCGTTCCCCCCGTCTTCAAGAACAGAGGTATCTATCTTCACGGTTACCGAACTGAGGGGCCGCCCCGCACTCCCTATTTTGTAGGCATAGGGGTAATTACAGGATCCCGTAGGGGCCAGCTCCGTCATTCCCCAGGCCTCGAATACCGGTACCCCTATATCATGGAAAAAGTCGCCGATTTTCGCATTCAATTTCGAACCGGAGCTGAAACTGAACTCCAGGTTGCCGCCGAATTTTCCACGTATCTTGCTGAATACAATCTTATCCGCCACCTTGTATTTTATATTATTCCAGAGGCCTCCGGAACCGTTCCGTTTCTTTTCTGCACTCTTCAGTCCCATATCAAAGAGGGATTTTGCAAGCCCTCCATCATTGTTCATCTTGGCAACAACTCCGTCATAGACCCGGCTGTAGACCCGCGGTACCGCAAAAAGAATGGAAGGCTTTACTTTCTGAAGGTCATCCACCACCGTCGTGGGTGCCTCTGCAAATCCGCAGGAACCGCCGATTCTCATCAAGGTATGAAGTTCAACAGTCTGTCCGTAGCCGTGGGCCCAGGGAATAATGGCCAATGAACGGTATGAGTTATTAAGCATGTGCATACCCTCGGTGAGGTCATGAACATTACTGGTTAAATTTTCATGGGAAAGCATTACTCCCTTCGGATCCCCCGTGGTACCGGAGGTATAAATAAGACCGGCTATATCATCCTTATCCGGATAATGAGGATCCACAGGATTCTCCGCGCCTTTTTTCTCCAGATGGGCCATTCCATCTTCCCCATCGCCATAAATACGGTAGACTCCCTGGAGAACATCAATTTCTTCAGGCCATGATGATACTTCATTATAGATTTCATCATCGGCGACGAAAAGTGCTTTAGTGCCGCTGTCTTTAATAATATACTTCCAGATCTGTGGAAGTTCTGCTGCATACATAGGCACAAAACGGGCGCCGCAGCCATATGTGGCATAGCAGAGTACAGCCCACTCCACACTGTTATTTGTAAGAACCGCAACGGTATCCCCCTTTCCGACACCGATTTGAGCCAGACCGGCACGCATGTTGTCAATACGGCGCCCCATTTCGCCATATGTTACCCAGTCGTATTCTCCTGTCTCAATGTTTTTGCTGCCCAGCCATGGACGGTGGCTGTTGACAGAGACACTATTCTGCAGTATCTCCACAAGATTGTCAGGTTTACTCTTTTTATTCATTATTTTCTCCTGATTCGAGGTAATTTATGCACCGGTGTCCCCTAACCGGAACAATGTGCATTAAACTTCCCCCCCTTAATCCCTGATTATATTTTTAGAGTGAGTACTCACTCTGGACCATATTTTAAAACCTGCTTTAGGTATGTCAAGAATTAACCGTCTCCCCGGACTTACAGCTGTTGGTTCCCGAAAAACAGGTGAAAGACGGTGCCGGCTTGGGAATAACAGGTACAAGTATCAAGACAATAAGGTTCAAGATACAGTAGGTAAACTTGGCACTTGTTACTTTATACTTTTCCCCTGTCTCGCAATCTGCAGATTAAAACAAATGTCTTGACAATGACCATTATAAGGATATCGCTGTTATTCAAAAAGATTTTCCTGGAAAACTCAATGAGAACTAACAACAGAGAAGTAATACTGAAAACCGCCCGCCAGCTTTTTCTTAAATTCGGGTACAACGGCATTTCTATGAGAACCATCGCCTCGGAAGCGGGACTCACTACCGGTGCCGTTTATTTTCATTTTAAGAACAAAATGGACATATATAAAACCATCTGCCTTGAAGCAACTGACCTGCTGATTGAGAAATTCAGGAGTTCTGTTGCCGCCCAGGAACAGCCGCAGAATAAACTGATTTCCACCTACGACGCCTTTATTTCCTTCTATAATGACAACAAAGAACATTATAACCTTCTGATGGAATATAAATCAGCCTATGATTCCGAACAGAGTGGAGAAAAAGATGAAATAGCTCAGAGCATGAAGGAACTGATGAGAATAATGACGGATACATTCAGGGAAGGCATAGAAAAAAACGTATATCGGGACATTGACCCCGTGCTGACATCCCTTCTCCTCGCATCAATTACGGAAGGGATGCTGCAGTACAAAAAAATGGGTATTTTTGACGCCGTTAATGTATCAGATAAACAGTTCCGTTCATTTATGGCAGATGTTATAGGATTCGGATTATTGAAAGAAAGTAACAGCTGAGAAGTGCGCCTTCATGATCAGACAGGTTTAACAGGCGTTTGCCATAAAATGCGCGTGGAGATCCAGCTGAAAAAAGAGGTAATCGAGGGCCGGTGAAAGCTTCAGCCTGAAAGAGCCCCCCTCGTTTTCAATATTATTCTTCAGATTAATGAGAAATCCGATAAAGGAAGAATGGACTTCCTCGGTATTGCTTAAATCAAAAAACAAATCACCCCCCAGATCAACATCATTGAGCCTGTTGAAATAACCTGATGCGGACTCAAAGGTTATTTCACCCGGGAAGGTAAACAGAAAAGTTTTGGAAAACTTTACTCTCTGTATTTCTTTATTTTTCATATTCATATGATTCACTTCTATGCGACATAAACCAAACAAAATTAAAAAAATGTCAATCCCTTTTCGTGAAATTAAAAAAAATGATAAAAAAATTTACGCTTCATTAACCGGTCCAATAAAAATGCAATTTCTGTTCAATTTGACCTTGACGTCTTTTTTCAGGGGAAGTATTTTATTCCCAGACCGGGCCAAAAAGTAAGAAAATCTCTGGATTTTCAATGCTGAAAATGATAATGATTAATATACCGGTATTCCAATTATTAATATTGACAAGAACCAGTGACTTCCGCCCTTTATCCAAAGGCGGTGCTTTGACACTGACTTTCCAGATTTTATGAGGTTATACAATGACAAAAAAATGTTTCCTGATTCTTGAAGATGGCACTGAATTCGAAGGAACCAGTTTCGGTTATGAGGGAGACGCCCTTGGCGAGGCTGTCTTCAATACATCGATGAGCGGCTATCAGGAAATACTGACGGACCCTTCCTACAGCGGACAGATCGTAGCGATGACATATACGATGATGGGCAACTATGGTGTTAATGATGAAGATGTTGAATCCGACAGGGTTCAGGTGGCGGGTTTTGTAGCAAAGGAATACAGCAAAACCTATTCAAATTATCGAGCAACCATGTCCCTGGGGGATTACCTGAAAAAAGCAAAAGTGCCCGCCATTGAGGGTATTGATACAAGAAAACTTACCCGGCATATCAGGGACAAGGGCGCCATGCGGTCAGGAATCTTTTTCAACCGGGAAGGCGCAGTTGAACGCCTGAAGGCGCACCCCTCCATGGAGGGCCTCGACCTCGCTTCGGGAGTTGCCTGTAAAGAACCGTGGACCTTCAGCGAAACGGATGGTGCACCCACAATTGCGGTATTTGATTTTGGTGTAAAAAGAAATATTCTGAACCTCCTTAAAAAATCCGGCTTCTCCGTTAAGGTTTACCCCGGAAACACTCCACTGAAGGAAGTACTGAAAGACAGTATTGATGCGGTTTTTCTCAGTAACGGTCCCGGAGATCCTGATGCAGTTTCATACGGGAAAAAACTCGTTGAAGATGTTGTAGCAGAAAAAATCCCCACCTTCGGCATCTGCCTGGGACACCAGATCATGGCACTTGGACTGGGGGGAGAAACATATAAACTAAAATTCGGACACCGCGGCGGAAATCAGCCTGTAAAAAATATTTCAACGACAAAGGTGGAGATATCTTCACAGAATCATGGCTTTGCCGTTGACTATGAATCTTTGAAAAATATACCCGAGGTTGAGATTACCCATATCAACCTCAATGATAATACTGTAGAGGGCCTGAAGCATAAAACTCTGCCCATTATTTCGGTACAGCATCACCCCGAAGCAAGTCCCGGCCCCCACGACTCTCAGTATCTTTTTGACGAATTCTACCGGATGGTTTCCTCATCATCCTGACAATATAACCAGGGCCGGTTTACCGGCCCTTCTGTTCGAAACAAATTTCATAAAAAAACCCTTCCCTATGAGACATAAGGGCAGGGGAGAACCAGCACATTCCAACAAAGGAGAGGCCCACCATGAACATGAACAAAGACAACAACTGGCAGAACATTGATATCAACTCCAGTATCAAACCGAAACTCAGCGACAATGCCAGTGTAGTTCTTGAACGACGATACCTGGCCAAAAACGATTCCGGGGAAGTAATTGAAACACCTGACCAGCTTTTTAAACGTGTAGCAAGATATATTGCATCCGCTGATTTTCAGTATGGAAAATCAAAAGAGGAAGTATCGAAAACTGCCGACAGCTTTTACGACATGATGGCAGAAATGCAGTTCATGCCCAACAGCCCGACACTGATGAATGCGGGGCGTCCCCTGGGACAGCTTTCGGCATGTTTTGTTCTTCCCGTTGAAGACTCAATGGATAAAATTTTTGATTCAGTGAAGAACATGGCACTGATTCATAAAAGCGGAGGCGGTACTGGATTTTCATTTTCCCAGCTGCGTCCCCGTGACGACATGGTTAAATCTACCGCGGGAGTATCCAGCGGCCCTGTAAGCTTCATGAATATTTTTAATGCTGCAACAGAGACAATTAAGCAGGGTGGAACCCGCCGCGGTGCCAACATGGCCATCCTGTCTATTGACCACCCGAACATTCTGGAATTTATCAGGGCAAAGGAAGACCTGAGCGCCCTTACCAACTTTAATATTTCAGTCGCCCTTACGGATGAATTCATGGAGTCCGTTAATGATGATACCGACTACCCCCTCCGCAATCCGCGCACCGGAAGTATCGCCGGTCACATCAACGCAAGGGAAGTCTTTGACCTCATTGTAGAAAAGGCATGGAACAACGGAGAACCTGGGATCGTATTTATTGACCGTATCAACGCCCACAATCCCCTGAAAAAAATCGGTCTCATCGAATCTACAAATCCATGCGGTGAGCAGCCCCTGCTGCCATACGAATCATGCAACCTTGGTTCCATCAACCTCAACACTATCCTTAAAGAGAAGGACGGCAAAACTGAAATTGACTATGAAAAACTGAAAAAAATCACCGCCACTGCGGTTCACTTCCTTGACAATGTCATAGACGTAAACCGGTACCCTCTCGCCGAGATTGATGAAATGACAAAGGCCAACCGAAAAATCGGCCTCGGAATCATGGGTTTTGCAGATGTCCTGATCCAGCTGGGAATCCCCTACAACTCTAAGGAAGCCGTAGAGGTTGCGGAAAAAATAATGTCAACAATACAGGATGAGTCAAAAAAGGCCTCCCGGGAACTGGCAAAGGAGAGGGGGGCCTTCCCCAACTTCGACAGGTCAGACTATGCCGAAGCAGGTGAAGCCCCGCTTCGCAACGCCACCACGACAACCATCGCCCCGACGGGAACCATCAGTATCATTGCGGGGGCTTCCGGCGGCATTGAACCTATATTCGCCCTCGCCTATGTCCGGAACGTAATGGACAATGACCTGCTCATTGAAACAAATCCCGCTTTCGAAGAGACTGCAAAAAGACTTGAATTCTTCAGCGGCGAAACCATGGAAAAGGTCGCCGAGCATGGTTCCGCCGCGGGGATCGAAGAGATTCCTGAAGATGTTCAGAAAATTTTTGTCACCGCCCACGATGTATCTCCTGAATGGCATATCAGGATTCAGGCCGCCTTTCAGAAATACGTAGACAATGCCGTTTCAAAAACAGTTAACTTCCCCAAAAACGCCACGAGGAAGGACATCGAGGAAGTCTATCGCCATGCATATAAACTCGACTGCAAGGGCGTCACCGTTTACCGTGACGGCTCACGTGACGGCCAGGTTCTCTCTACAAAAAGTACCGCCAAAAAAGAAGAGGCCCAGGCAGAACCTGTCACCCCTGCGGCCCCTCAGCAGCCGGGACATATTGTACCAAGGGCCCGCAACGACGTGACCTGGGGCTCAACCCGTAAAATGGCCACGGGCTGCGGATCTCTCTACGTCACAATCAACGAAGACGAAGAGGGAATGTTCGAAGTATTTGCCACCATGGGTAAAAGCGGGGGCTGTGCCGCAAGCCAGACCGAAGCGGTGAGCCGCCTCATTTCTCTCTCACTACGAAGCGGAATTGAAAAGGACCAGGTGATCAAACAGATCAAGGGTGTCCGGTGCCCTAACCAGGCATGGGAAACAGGGGGGCGCATCTACTCATGTTCCGACGCCATTGCCAAGGCCATCGAAAGGCACATAGGCGGTGCAAATCCCCACGCCGCCGCTGAAGACCGGGACCACGATTTATCAAAAAACATGGCGGAAACCAACGGAAAATCTACGGAAGTAGTCATGATGGGAGTCTGCCCCGACTGCCATGCACCCCTGGAATACGAGTCAGGGTGTTCAGTCTGCCGCAGCTGCGGTTACTCCCGATGCGGATAAAAAATCCTGTCTGATCTGCATAACCCCGGGTTTAAACCCGGGGTTATGCAGATTGGGACCTGGGCTTTTTAGTTTGTCAGCCTGTTCTTTAATCTCTCTGCCAATGCAGGATAGTAACTTCTTCCCACATAGATCTGACTGTCCTCATCGTCCGATAACTGCAGCCGGTAATTTCCCGACGACTCTCTCTTGAGGGAGGCAATATACTGCAGGTTTACAATATACTGCTTATGAACACGAAAAAAGAGACGGGGGGGAAGTTTTTTTTCAATTTCCTTCAGCAGGGAATTTATCTCATATTCCTCTTCACTGGTATGCACCACGGTACGGCGTCCATGGGAAGAGCAGTAGATGATTTTCTCATGGGCTATTATTTTTGTCTCCCCTTCATTTTTTACCGCAAGCCCCTCTGCCGGAGAATACATCTGCATTCCTTCGCGGTAGAGTACGTTTTCAATACATAGTAATGCCTGCATAGTGAGCATCTCAAAGACCTTCAAGTTCAGCTGTGCGAAGGCCCCTTTCATTATTGAGTTTTCCAGGTACCAGACCACATCCCCCCGTGGGGTACTGCGCCTCAGACAGAAGGCAGACTTCGGTTTCTTCACCTGGATATACCGTGTATTTTTAAAAACCGCATGCATGTCGTCATCATAGAGAAATATATCCTTGCCGGTCCTTTTCACGTACCGCATCAACTCAAGGGGGAAGTGCATTTCAGTTTCGGTATCATCAATTTCCACGGGAAGCATTTCTATGCTGCTTTCGGATTCATCGTCCTTTATCTTTTTAACCATTATACGGTTACCGCTGTCCTGCTCGATGAAGAGCATAAAGCTCTCCGCCCCGGAATGGGAAAGGGCAATATCCCCCAGTTCATTTACCAGGCCCCCGGCATCGAGATGACTGGAGAGGGAATTGAATGAATGGAGAAGATTCAGTATCTCCTCTTCACTGAAGCCGCTTTCTATCCTGCTGTTTTTATACCTCTCGGAATAAGCGGATTCTATCAGTTCCACCTTTCGGACTGCTCCCCATTCCTTGTAGCAGATGTAGGCGCGGTCAAGGTAGATGAATCCGAATTCATCCTTGCCCTGGCCCCGCCAGAATTCCGCGGTACGCTCACAGGCAATGGCCTCGAACTGACGGTACTCGTTCCTGTAGGCTTCGGAAATTGCCTGGTCATAAAGGGTCATTGCCTCGGGTATCCTCTCCTCGATGCGGGCAATTTCCGCTTCTATGAGCAGGTATTTGAACATCAGGTTATCCGGGGTCTGTTCCGCAAGGCCCTTCAGTTCAATCTGAAATTCCTTCACCCAGGCCATTCGCTCTTCCGACTCTTCGGAAGAAAACCTCTCAAAGTCGGAGGTAATACTCAATGACCTTAAAAAATAAAAATCGACATAATGAAAATGAGTGATAAAAAGGGTTGAATATAGATCAATACTCTCAATCTCAGACAGAGACGCATCAAACATGCCGTAAATATACTCAACAAGAACCTTGTTAGTTATAAACAGGACGAAGGCCATATGGAGTTCCTTATCCCTGCAATCCTGCAGAAAGGATTCCTCGGTATTTTCATTAAAGGAAAAATCCGTCAGGCTCTCTGTCTTCCCCTGGAGATTCAGGTAGGCATGTTTATAGGACACCAGACAGGCAATCATCTCTTCATGGTTTATCGATTCAACAAGCCGTAATTTATCATCTATCAGAGTCATGCACGATTCTATGTTTCTTCCCAGGGCAAAACTGTTCACCACCTGATGGGAGGTACAGTAATTGAGAAATATATAATTCCCTGATTCCCATCCCTTCTGTTCGGCCAGTTCCAGCAGCTCATCGGCATGTTTCAAATGTTCATGCCAGTAGTTGACAAAAACCGCATACTGCACCGCCACTAGGCAGAGCTGATAGTTGTAGTTGAATTTTTTACAGAGCTCCAGGGCGGCTTTACTTATCATTTTTGCCCGGTCATATTCACCCCAGAGGGGACCTGCAAAATAACTATAAACAGAGAATCCGACAACAGATGTAGAGCTAATTCCATATTTTAGGGAGAGCAAAACAATATACAGATTGAGAAGAATACTGAACTGCATGTCCCCCAGCTGAAAACATGCAATAGTAACAGGTTCAATAATTTTCAGAATACAGATTACCTTTTCGTCAACACACAGGGACATAGTCGAAAAACCAAAGTCAGGGTCATCAAAGTATTTTCTTACTTTTACCAGCATTTCCTCGACGGATTTCTCCGGATTATCTCTGTCCTTAAACAAATCAAGTCCAAGCCTTTTTAAAGTCTGAAGGCCAAGGTTCATGGCTTCCTCTGTCTCCAGGGTAATAGTTTTTATATTTATTAGTATTTCAAAGAGCTCTATCTGCTGATACTCAGAAAAACAATATTTCATTGCATCTTCAACGGCTGCCGTTGCCTCTTCATACTCATTGGCAAGGTAAAGGGTATGAGCGTAACTCCTATATATCTCATACAGAAACTGGTCATCGTCTTTTCTTAAAGTTTCAGAAGCGGTTTCAATTACATGGCGGTAGTACCGTACCGATCCTGAATATGCGGTAATATTTACTGCCTTAACCGCCGCCTGCAGGTTAAGATGCAGAAGCCGGTTGAGCTCATCTTCATCGGTCATTAAATCACGGCATGCATTCAGGTGGTCGGTAATCTCGAATATATACTCCTCGAGATTTTCATCACCAAAGAGCTGCAGCAGGGCAATTCCGATTTTGTGATGAAATTTTTTTGATTCTGCTTCCGAAAGAAGTCCCGCGGCGGCCTCCTTTACCCGGTCATGACTGAAGGAGTAGTGCAGGTTTACATCGGCGGTCAGAAGATCTTTATCCCGCAGCTGTTTTAAAATACCACCGAGCCTTTTTTCATTCATGCCGGAAACTATATACAGCAGATCCCTGGTAAAGCAGTCCCTCATACAGGAGGCTACCTTTAAAACTTCCTTCTCGTCAACGGAGAGATGATCGATGACATATATAAGTAAATCCACCACGTTTTCCGTGGCGGGAATGTCTTCGATCTTATGCAGATCCCACTTCCACTGACCGCCCTCCCCGGCGTAAAGGAGACCGCTCTCATGAAGCGAGAGTATAAACTTCCGCACATAAAAGGGATTGCCCCCGGTCTTTCGAATAATAAGAGAGGCCAGGTTGGCCCGCCGATTAATATTCGGCCTCAGGGCATCAGCCAGAATTTTCTCCACTGCTGCTGCATCAAGGGTCTCGAGAAAGATCAACTGCGAGGGGTAGCCGGTGCTGCCAATCTTTTTCAATACCGGATTGAGGGGATGTTTCTCATCAATCTCATTGTCCCGAAAGGCGCCAATTACCATCAGGCCGTCTACGGGACTTCCCTCCACCAGAAATTTAAGCAGGTCCAGGCTCGCACTGTCGGCCCACTGAAGGTCATCTAGGAAAATAACCAGGGGTGTCTTTCGGGAGGCAATCACCGCAATGAATTTCTTAAATGTCTGCCGGAAAAGGGTTACCCTGCTCTCGGGATTCCCCTCCAGGACAATCTCATTCATCTCGATAAGGTATTCAAGGTCAGGGGATATGCCCGTCAGGAGCAAGCCGTTGGGTTTCAGGGCGGAGGATATATTATTTTTCCAGGCAATGAGATCATTTTCATTCGACATCAATACCTGTTTTACCAGGGAGCCCACAGCCTCGGAGAATACCGCATAGGGAATATCAATCCTGTTCTGATCGAATTTACCGGAGGCGAACCATCCCCCGCAGGCCATGACTTCCTTTTCGAGAAATTTCACCAGGGCGGTTTTACCAATTCCCGCGTGGCCCGAAACGAATGACACGGCGCATCCCCTCTCCTCTGCGCAGTCAAGATGCTGCAAAAGCAATTCCTTCTCGTTTTTTCTTCCTGCAATCTCTTTTGAGAAATTAATGCCAGAGAGGGCCTTCATTGGCATAAGAGGAAATTTTTTTATGGTATCGTCTTCGGAAAGATTTTTAAGACAGTTATCGATGTCCAGAATGAGGGCTTCCGCGCTTTCATATCGTTCTTTCGGCTCCTTTGAAAGAAGCAGCATCACCATGTCAGAGAGCACCTGGGGTACGGCACCGTTCACTTCCCTTGGAGGAACAGGCTTTCGTGCTACGTGCCAGTTCAGAACCTCCCTCCGGTTTCCCGACCTGAAGGGAAGAGATCCCGTAAGCATTTCGTAGAGGACAATACCGAGGGAGTAGAGGTCAGCCCGGTGGTCGGTTTCCAAATCAACCATCCCCGTAATCTCCGGAGAAATATATTCAGGAGAAAAAAAGTCGAGGCTGTCGTCCATACCCAATGCCCCTGAATTTTTACCCTTATCGCTCTTCATTGAGAGGCCCATAAAGGTCAGTGCCGCCCCCTCTATCGTTTCAGCATTGGTGACAGAAAGGAGTATACTCCTGGCATCGATACCCCTGTGAACAATACCGTCGTTATGGATAACCTGAAGTGCCCGTGCAGCATATGACGCTGCTCTTAAAATAAATTCGAACTCATCATGAAAAAGGGCACTGTAAAACTCCAGGGGCATGCCGTCAAAATTTTCCAGCATCAGTGCCGGGCCGGTTGGCGTATCGAGAAGTTTTTGGCCGCTTAGAATTTTTTCGGAGTCGATATCACTGCTGATTTTATATTCACGGCCCAGGACAGTACGAAGGTTAGGGGAAAGTTCCTTTCCATGACCCGTCATCAGCCAGGAACTTTCACCGCTCTCAATATCAGTACAACGGGAGAGCTCAACGGCACCCCGCCTGGTTACAGGAAGTACCTGTTTCTTGTCATATTTTATCATGATAGCACCACATTGAATTAACAATGTTCATACTATCAGCGGATTGTCATATCAAGGAATTTTCCTCTATATTGAGTGTTTTTAGCACTCTTTCACTCTAGTTATACATTTACACAATAAATGTATATAAATCTTCTACTCAAATGAACTTATTTGTCGAGAAAAAAACCGAAGACTTAATTAAGGGGTAAGTCAGTCTTCGGTTTCAGTGATGAGTACTAAATGATGACATATCTAATTCAGTGTCATTCTATCATTTCTACGACAGCGTAACTGGTGGCTTTATTTTATGAAACTGTTCATGTCATGAAGGGCATGTTTTGGATAATGAACTGCTTTTCTATTAAATATTCTTCTGGAAAACAATATTTTAAATTTATGCCCCGAAAATATTCCCAGGGCATCAAAAACAATAATTCAATAGTTACTACCAGCCACCTTCATGGTAGATAGTATTAATTTCAGAACTTGAAAGGGCACGGCTATAAATTCGGACATCATCAATGGCCCCTTTGTGATACTCCATTAGTCCTATAGGCCCCCCATCTCTTGCACCAATACACAAGTCACCTGAAGCAGTTGTAGTCAGATCATAAGAACTGGTTCCGACTTGTACATTATTATGATAATAATAAAGTGTATTGCCATTTCGCACAAGAACAACATGATACCATGATCCGCCATTGATTATAACAACACTACTGGCATAATTAGCAAAAGAAGAATTGCTAAAATATCCAAAATTTTGCCTAACTCCTGTTCCGCCGGGCCAGGCTGAAGATTGGTTCCCATAACCCAGAGTCCACAAGGTATCACTACTAAATTGCATCCCAGCCGAAACAAGACGATACGCCACTGAAGGATCACCTACTG
This sequence comes from uncultured Spirochaetota bacterium, assembly GCA_942491575.1. Taxonomy (GTDB): domain Bacteria; phylum Spirochaetota; class UBA4802; order UBA4802; family UBA5550; genus CAZHNW01. The sequence goes on along the minus strand of CALOBT010000031.1, from coordinate 648,140 downwards.
TATCATCCGGTTTCATCCAGACCGAAATTGCAAAATCACCATCATTAAAATCCCAGAGGCTATTATCTATTACAGAAATATTATCGTCCGTCCCATCAAAATCATAGGCACTGGTGCTATTCCCAAACCTGTCTGCAGTAAGAGTCGCACCATTCACTGTTCCATTATTACTGTTACTGCTTTCATCATTTGCATTGCCGTTAAAGGGATAATAGGCAACAAGGCCATCCGTGGGCAATCCCCAGCCGCCTTCATGATACAGTGCATCGATTTCAGAAACTGTGAGGGCTTTATTATAGATGCGGACATCATCGATAGAGCCATTAAAGTAGCCATAACCGCCTACATCATACCATACTTTATCCAATCCAATAAAAAATCTATCCGTAGAATACAATGATAGTGAATCATCAAAAGTCCCCCCGGCAACACCATCAACATAAATAGTAAGAGTATCTCCGTTCTTTGTCGCTACAACAAAATGCCAGTTTCCATCATTTATTGCCACTGCATACTCAGGCCAGGTAGTATAATGCTGATGACTATTAAGGCCGACTGAAGCATATTCATTCTGAGTTATTAATAATGTCATACAGCTACTGCCCACCATTGTCTCTTTGCGTGAAAGTATAACATTAGCCTGTGCACTTGGTGTATCATAACTCGTCTTGATCCATGCTGAATAGGATATACTTGTGGGACTGTTTTCAAAATTATTGCCGATATCAATATAGTCATTTCCATCAAAACTATAGGCACTATTACTATTGCCAAACCTGTCAGAGGTAAGGGTTGCACCAATAACAGTTCCGTTATTGCTGTTGGTACTTTCATCATTTGCATTGCCGTTAAAGGGGTAATAGGCCACAAGTCCATCGCCGGTACTATTACCGGTGCCGGTCACGCTAAACGTATAACTTCCTTCATTCGAATCATCATTACTTACAGTAATAGTGGCACTCTGGCTCCCTGCGGCGGATGGTGTAAAAGTAACAGTAAAAGTCGTAGTCCCTGCTACAGCCACTGTGGAATCCATCGATGCAGAATTTACAGAAAATTGCCCATTATTACTGGCAACTCCCGAAATACTGAGATCAGCGGTTCCGGAATTCTCAATAGTAAAGACAACAGCCGAACTTGATACTCCCTGATCTAAACTGCCAAAATCATAAGAACCTGAACCCGAGGGAAGGTTCGTACTCCCCTGCTTTATGTTTATTTCCGGAACTGTAACGAGCAATGAAGTTCCTGTACCTGTTACGGAAATTTTATATTCGTATTCATCAAGATCATTATTGTTAATTGTAAGAACCGCACTATGATCCCCTGTTGCAGCTGGAGAAAAGGTAACGCTAAATGTAGTACTCCCAGAAGCAGCTACAGTTGAATCCATCCCGACATTATTAATAACAAATTGTGAATCACTGCTGGTTACACCTGTGATATCAAGATCAGCATTTCCGATATTCTCTATAGTAAAAATAATTGCAGAGCCGGATTCACCTTCGTTAACACTTCCGAAATCATAGGTACCAGAATCAGTAAACAGGCTCGTAGTACCCTGTTTAATATTTATTTCAGGTGCAGGAACATCATCCCCGGGATTCTCATTTCCAGATGAGGTAGCATCAATGGCATCATTCCCGACGTTGGGAAATTCACAACCTGTCGGAATAAGAAACATTACACAGATGAATAATATTGGAAATAAACGGTTATATCTCATTGTCTTCTCCACGTAGAAGGATATCGATTTGCATATCTAGAGCCGATATTCTACACCGGCATTTATTTTATACATATAGAGACTTTCATCAGCCTCGATAATTAAACCCGCTTCAAAACCTGCAGAAATTGTAAGCGATTCGAAAATACGATAGCCTGACCGAATCCCCGCAAGCATCAAAGGCTCAAAGGAACTGCTGGACACCTGGTCTGAAGCTCCGGGTGTTGCAGAATAGGGGAGATAGGTCACTGAGTTGTAAGCGCCCCCCAATGAAACCGTCGGCGTCACCAAAAAGTTCCCCGGTGTAAATTCATATCCTAATGTAACAAGAACCGGTACCATGGTGAACTTATCTGTATTGCCCCCCGCGCCGGTAAAATAAATATATCCTGTTTCCAACCCACAAAAAATTGACTGGTAATTTGCACTGAACATCGCCATACCACCAAATCCAGACTGTACGAGATCGCCGAATCTTCCCACAGGTCCCAGGTAACTGGCATAGGTAGTGATATTAAATTTAAACGGCAGAGGCTCTTTGATATCATTTTCATCATCAGATACTTTTTCTCTTTTTGAAATAGATGATTTTTTCTTCTTTATGCCAGCCAGGTAGGTCCCACCGATTCGTTTTGCAAGTATCTGAACGGCATTTTCAAGTTCTTCTTCATCTTTTGCAAGCTGTCGGTCAGCCAGAATCAGAGCCCCCTTCTCCACATCGATAAATTTCATCGAAATTGAGTATCTGGAAATTTTTGTCAGACTTCCCACCACCACCACATTTGCGGAGAGATGACGGCCGATCTGAACAGCACAGGAGGTATCGGTACAGCCGGACATCTGATATTTGAACTCCTTCATTACAGCATCAATCTGATTGCGTTCAAGGATGGTAAATATTCCGGTTTTATGCAAACTGATTTCAAGTCCCTCACGGATTATAGCAGTATAGGTCTTTGGAGTATTAATGGATTTAAAATCCAGAATGGCGATACGCAATTTTGAATCTTCCGCGAATAGAGGCTCTGTGAAAATAGCAGAAAATAGAAACAACGCAAGGAGAAGTATATTACAGGTTTTCAGTATTTTTTGTCTCATTCAGAACTCCGGCAGCAGTATTTTGTTTATTTATAAAAATTCTCAAATAAATCATTAAGCATTCACACTGCGAACACCATATGATATCCCAAGTCAATATTCAAATTGCTGATAACCTAACGATAATTTCAACCCCTAATGTAACCAACGACACGTTTCATGTAATGAACAACTCCTTTCAAACAAAGGACTTGCTTAAACCTGCATTATCCTGAAAAACAGTTGCCTTCCCACCATCCTCAGTTATCCCTGCACTTGTGCCGAGCGAAGCCGAGGCATTATAAAAATACCGGAGAACACAAAATGACAACCCAACAGCTCACCGCCAAAATGATACAGACCATCCTCCAGGCGCAGAAAAACGAAATCACGGAATTCCATATCTATAAAAAGCTCGCCAAAAAAATTAAGGACAAAAACAACTCCGAGGTACTCTCGGCAATTGCCGAAGATGAACTGCGCCACTATAATTTCTGGAAAAGTCATACGGGGAAGGAAGTAAAACCAAACCGCCGAAAGGTCTTCAAATTTTTCTGGATAGCCCGGATTTTCGGAATCACCTTCGGCATAAAACTGATGGAACGGGGAGAGGAACAGGCACAGGTTAACTATTCTGAAATTGCAAAGATAATTCCAGAGGTCACCGCGATTGTCAATGACGAGGATGAACATGAGAAAAAACTGATTGCGATGCTGGAGGAAGAGCACCTGAAATACGTGGGCTCCGTCGTCCTGGGCCTCAACGATGCCCTGGTTGAACTAACTGGAACACTTGCGGGACTCACTTTCGCCCTGCAGAATACCCGCCTCATTGCACTTGCTGGAATGATTACGGGAATAGCCGCGTCACTCTCCATGGCGGCCTCTGAATATCTTTCCACCAGCCACGAAGAGGGGGAAGAGAATCCCCTCAAGTCGAGTATCTATACCGGCATTGCCTACATCTTCACCGTCGTGGTCCTCATCGCACCTTTCCTGATTTTTGAGCACTACCTTGTATGTCTCGGGGTGACCCTCCTTAATGCGGTGATGGTGATACTTATTTTTAATTTTTATATTTCCGTCGCAAAGGACCTTCCCTTCAAGAAAAGGTTTTTAGAAATGTTTGGCATCAGCATGGGGGTTGCCGCCCTTTCATTCGGCATCGGTTACCTGGTGAGAATTTTTCTCGGAGTTGACGTCTAAGTATTTCAGGTATCGGGAAGAGGGCTCAGAGCCCCGCTGCCGACGGCGTCACTACTTCCCTTCAAGGCTCTTTTCTTTAAAAAACTTTTCAATAAAAGGAAGATACTTCGATTTTTTACCCAGATCGATATACTTCTTCTTTTTAACCATCCTCCTGATGCCGCGCAGTGTCTCATAGGGATTATCATCACTGAATATATTCACCACGAAGGGGGGAAGTCCTGTTGGGTCTGCATGGACCGTATAGGTAATACGGCACCTGTTTCGCTCAAGGAGCTGCACATCAAAGGTCCCGATCATTTTATAAATCCGGACACGTTTCTTCTTCAGGGGGACCCACTTTTCCGCATCTCCCCGTTTCAAACCACGGAGATGTACCTGGAACCTGCCGGCGACGAAATCCTTTGTAACTGTAATGTGTGTCACCACGTCACGAGGATGAAGGGGCCATGGAAGTTTCGTAACATTATAAAGTATCATCTCCTCATCGCTGAACATGTGAATCGTACGGCTCACGATACAATTATGCATGTACTGTGTAAAGGCGGGAATGTCCCGAAAGAGCATATCAATTATTTCAGCACCGGCATCGACGGTGATCGTCCCTTTTACCTCAATGATTTTGGTACCGGGAAAGGAACGTTTAAATAGTTCGACGCCCTTCCGGGTCCGAAAATGCTTCCATGGAGGTAATGACGAATCCGCCAGAAGTGGAGAGATAAATAATATTGAAACAAATAGAAAAATAGTTTTTTTCATTAAACACCCATTTGAACAACAGTACCACAAACGAATAATAGAATCAAGATATTACCGGCTGCAGCTCCGCGAAAAAGTCAAAAAAATCTGTTAACGGTGATGCAAGGGAAAAAAGCCACAAATAATAATAAGCGATAAACTTAAAATTTACATTCATTTCACTTGATTCTTTTTTTTCTTAACTTGTATCCACCTTTTATACTATCTAAGCCGATCTGTGGCAATGTCACTTATTTATAAAACATCCCCGGCAGAATAACCGTAATTACGGTATACCGTGGGTGTCACTCCCATAACCTTCAAAAATGAGCGATTAAATGTCCTTAGACTTTCAAAGCCGACAGCGAAGGCAATCTGTATAACAGGTTCATCGGATTCCTTCAGCATGAGTGCTGCGCGTTTAATGCGCAGCTCATTAATATATTCATTCATCTTTCTCCCTGTATAGCTGCGAAAGGCCTTCCCTAGGTGGTCCGCGTTAATATCGAGATGGGCCGCCAGTCCTTCCCGGGAGATATCATGCATAAAATTGTCGTGAATATAGAGAACGGCGCGCTGAATTTTTTCCACTGTTGATTCACTCAGGGGGGAAGTTTTACTCTTCCCGGGCCGCGTTCTCTCTTCCAGATATGAATCTTCTATTATCAGTGAGAGGTGATTCAACGACTGCTCCAGTTCACGGGTACGTTCTCTCACCCTTGATTCGAGGTTCTCATTTAGTTCCTCCACCTGCTTCATTGACTGCATAAACCGGTGCACAAGTATCATCGCCCCACCGATAAACATGACCGTTGCAGCATAACCGAATATTACATGTTCGAAACCGTATCCCATCAATTTTATTTGAGGGCCGCCAACCCTTTGCAGATAGGCGAAGCCGTCATGCCCCGCACCGAGGGACAAAATAAATCCCGGCACCACCAGGTAGCGGGCATATATATTTTTTTTCCAGAGTGCCTGCAGGTGAATGGAAATGTTATAGAGGGCCAGGGGTGTCAGTACAGCGATAATTATCTCCGCTACAAATCGATGCCTGTTAATATCTGCCGCAGCCAGGATCATAGCGGTAAAAATAACCAGCATACTCCCAAGGGCAATCTCGATGCCCCGTCGTTTCAGTCCGTAAAGGCGATGCAGAAACATGAGATGAACCACCACCAGGGCTGTCCACATAAAACCGAAAACCTTTATCCTGGCAAGGTTATCAGGAAAAATGGGGAAGATTCCACAGATTTCATAAACAACAAAAAATCCCGGAACCAGCTGCAGGATAAAAAAGGCCGAATCGCTTTCTCCGCGCCCCATTAAAAATATAATTAAGAAGATAAGACCAATGGCGACACCGATACCAAGAATTCCATAATAGAGAACTATATTTGTCAGAATATATCCGTGGCGATTCCTGTTCCATTCCGCCATTCCTGTCATGGTAAGTTCTCCCCTGACTTCCCCGTAAACCCCGCAGGCGATCCTCACGGCGATATAATTCTCCTTACCGGGAACCAGTAGGCCCGCAGGGATATGATAAAATCTCTTAAAATTCCACATTGAGAATTCATCAGGGGGAAATTTCCCGGTTTTACCCACAAGGTGCCCATTCACATATGTGACATCGGCATTACCTATTTTACCAAGGATCAGACCGATGCCTTCAGGGGGTATTTTTTCAGGCAAAATGACTTTTTTTCTCAGCCAGATAATTCCGCCAATCTCTCCCGTACTCTTCATCATATAACGGATAAAACTTCCAGGCAGAGTAATCCTTCCCCATGAACTATCCTCATAACGGGCACCGGAATAGACAGCCTTATCATCTGTTCGGATCAGCCACTCACCATGCAAAGGGATATTCAGTTGATTTTCAACAGGCCGTGGCGCCGCAACAGTAGTTACCGGCAGAAAAGAAATAAAGAGAGTGATGAAAATTAATTTTTTCATTTTTAAGGCCGCCTGAATTTTTCACCGGTATATCCGGCAAAAAACCAGGCGTCAAGCAGAAGTCAAAATGGAGGGCGATATTGGTCAATATCGCCTTTTAATGCAGGAATATCGCTTTTTATACAGAAATATAACCTCTCAATGCAGCAATAGAGCCTTTGAATTACATGGAAATAATCTTGGCATCCCTGGGGAGCTTCAGGTCTTTGACCGTTTTGACCTTTACGGGACTGTTCAGTTTAAGCGATTTAAATGTCAGGGCAATACGGACATCCGCCGCTTTTTCTATCATCACAATTCTCCTGAAAAAATAACCATTGTCCTGACTCATTCTTTTCTTTAGATATATTTCACATATTCGCTTATTCTTTTTTCTCACCAGCTTTATCCGATCGGGATAATTCTTATAAAATGAAATTGTCTGGTAGGTCTTGTCGTTTTCCAGAATCAGGTAAGATTTATTCCCATCAGATTTCGCGAGTCCCTGCTTGACTGAATAATTTTTAATGAGTGGGATTACACCGGTAAGCAGATCATAAATTATAGGATAATCGATATCAATATTATTATAATTCCTTAAATTGATTGTAGCAGCGTTATCTTTTACCAGTTTTTTATCAACGGGAAAATAGAATATAATTTCTTTTCCGTTTATATAAACCTTTGTTACAGGACTTTTAAAAATATAGTCAAGAAAGGAAATATACATTTTCCCTGCGGTCCTGTCGAAGCTGGCACGGCCTATAGATTTAAATTTCTTCTTTTTAACGGCACCGTCAACTTCGAAACTTGCAGAATAGGTTTTAACAGCATTTTTATTAATGGCCTCAATCCTGGAAATCATTGCATTGACTTCCTTATTATCGGACTTCTCCACAATGATTTCTTTTTTTTCACCGGTGGACACACAACTTCCGATAAAAAGCAACAGAAACAGAACTGCATTCCGTCCAAAGATCCTTTCTTTCATTTCAATTATTTCCCCTGGTAGTTGATTATTTTTTGTCTGATTTTTTTATTTTCTTCGAGCTTTAATGATTTTTCCCAGTATAGCAGGGCCTTACTCTTATTGTTCTGTTTAAAATAAGTATCTCCGATATGATCATACACCACAGGATCAGGAGATCTGGACTCCTCCAGTTTTTGTTCAGCTTCAAGAAGTTTTTTTAATGCGATGTCATATTTCCCCTGGCGGTAGTAGGCCCACCCTAGAGAATCAAGATAGGCTCCATTATCCGGATCGAGAGTTAGTGCTTTCTTAATAAGTACCAATGAACGGTCCAGTTTCATATCGTGATCAGCGTAGAGGTATCCGAGAAAATTATAAATTTTTGCACTTTTCGGATTTTTCTCAAGTGCAGTTTCAAGATGTGCAATGGCTTCATTGATTTTTTTACTTTTTTCAAGAACAACTGCAAGGTAAAAATAATATGAATCCCGGGCTTCATCCAGTGTAATGGCTTTACGAATATTTTTTTCGGCTGAGTCATATTTTTTCTTCTGCATCAGAAAAAGGCCCTTATAAAAATATGGCTTTGCATTTTTAGGTTCTTTACTGGTTACCCTGTCAAAATATTCAAAGGCACGGTTATATTTTTCCTCCTGCCCAAAAAGATAACCGATATGCAGCAACAAATCAGAACTTGATTTTTTCTCGTTCACCTGCAGGTAATACTGTATTGCCAGTGTACGGTTTCCTTCCTCTTCACAAATACGCCCCATATAGTAATGGGCTTCAATAACCGAATCATCAATCCTCAATGCTTCTGAAAAACAATGCCTGGCAAGGGAGTATGCCTTGTTTTTAAAGGCCAGAATCCCCGCGGTTACCCACTCATTGAAGCCGGCTTTTTTTCCATTCTTTCTCTTTTCTATAGCGGCAAGGGCAAGATATGCAGATAATACAGTTGGTCTGCGCTTTACAACAAACCGGAGTATTTTTTCAGCTGGTTTATCCTTTTCTTCCATTTCAAGAAGGAGACCCTGAGCAAGAATACCCTCTATATTTCTGCCGGTAGATTTTCTCAAACTGGATATAGCCCCGGATTTTTGAGTAATATAGAGAATCCTTCCTACTACACCGTTAATTGTCCGGTTTCCAGGATAGACCTTTAAGTACTTTTCCGCATGTTCAATAGATTTTTTAAAGTTCAGAGATTCAAGATACAGCAGGGAAAGCCGATAATGGGCGTAATTATTTTTATCATTATGAAAAACCGTCTTCTCATAGTATTCAATGGCCTTTTTTTTCAAACTTCTCCTGAAGGCCATGTCACCGAGATAGTAGTTGCCATATTCAAGATAATATGATCCGTTTTGTGAGCCTGCTGCGATAGAGATAAGACTCTTGAACTCTTCTTCCGCTTTACTTAAATTTTTCAGATGCAGATAGTAATTCCGGGCCAGGACATACCTGATTTGTAATGCACCGGGATTTATCTGCAGATAGCGATGCAGAACATCAGCAGCCTTTTTTTTATTGCGCAGTCTCATATAAATGCTATAGAGACGGTAGTAGGGTTGAGAGTAGGTTCTGTCTTCCTGTATTGCCAGTTCTGCATATTCGATGGCACGGGTAAAATCGTAAAGATGATAATAGCAGTCAGAAAGCTGGTTGTAGGTATACTCCAGGGCCTTACCGCTTTTTTCAGCTTTATGAAAATAGAAAATGGCCTTTTGAAGCTGTTTCTTTTTATCCGGGTTTTTTCCATCTTTCAGGGCAAGACGTTTCATGTTAAGACCGTGACTGTACAATGCCCATCCATCTGTAACAGAAGGGGCGTAATCCAGGGGATCGGGAGAACTTACCACGAAGGGAACTTTATTCATCTCTGATTTCTGTACTGAACTGCAGGCCAGGAAAAGAAAAGGTAGAATCATACACGCTATAATTTTTTTCATTACATTGCCATTTGAAATTACTTGAGAATTACTAAGATATACCGGGTCCTTCCCATTGTCAAACTTAAATACTACTGACATATATGACCACCACCGGCATGAAACTGTTTCCAAAAATCTAAAAAATGTAACCTCACGATTAACTTTTTTTCACAATCATTAGTAATAAACAGATACCTTAAAACCGGACAGCTGGACTATCTTAAAATCATAGCATAAAAAACGGAGGAATAAAAATGTTTTTTGGACTCGATCCCTTATATCTGATGATAATGGCACCTGTACTGCTGTTATCACTCTATGCATCAATGAAAGTTAAAAGTACATACAAAAAATATTCCCGAATCGGGACCAATTCAGGAATGACCGGTGCAGATATTGCCCGGCAAATTCTTCACAGAAACGGACTCTCTAATATAAATGTTGTAGAAACGGGAGGATTTCTCTCCGATCATTATGATCCGGGAAAGAAGGTTGTACGCCTGTCGCGGGATGTCTACAACGGCACATCTGTCTCAGCAATAGGAGTAGCAGCACACGAAACAGGCCACGCGATCCAGCATAAGGAATCATATTCACCCCTGGCCCTCAGGAATATGATGGTTCCCGTAGCATCAATCGGATCAAACTTTGCCTGGATAATTATAATTGCAGGGGCACTTTTCAGTGCTGCGGGTCTTATTCAGGCTGGTATAATCCTCTTCAGTACCGTAGTTGTTTTTCAGCTTATAACCCTCCCCGTTGAGTTCAATGCCTCGTCACGGGCCAAAAGTATTCTCAGTTCCCAGGGGCTTGTCTCCGCGACGGAGCTGAATGGCGTCAATAAAGTGCTTGGTGCCGCAGCCATGACCTATGTTGCAGCAGCAGCATCTTCCATTGCCACTCTTCTCTATTTTCTCATAAGGTTCGGACTACTCGGTAGTGATGATTAAATTATTACCTCAGAAGAATCACCCCCCTCCCCGTAGGGGAGGGGCTGTAGCAGTATTGTTGTTACCTGCAAAATATTTCCCTTTAAAAAAAGCTTGCAGTTTTCATCAAACCTGTATCAAAATAAACAAAATAAAATATCGGATACAGGCGCCCAATGCAGCAAAGATTTTCAGCAGTAATTAAATCAGTCACCAGCACAGTCATCAATACTATCGAAAGAATTAAAGATTTCCTCTTTTATGACGTGAGGATAACCTTCAGAAACTATACCTCACATGAAGGAGAGCTATCAACCTGTGCCCTGGCATTTTTTTTATTGATATCCTTTATTCCCGCGTCCCTGGTGATTGTTTCCATATTGAGTATTTTTTTCAAATCGGATCAAATGGTGACCTTTTATCTTGACCATCTCCGCCAACAGCTCCCATCCATTGATATCGAGCGGATAATTTCCATCATAGACAGAATAATCTATTCTAAACGCTACCTGGCCATGATATGGGTCCCTTTTCTTTTCTGGTGGGGAAGTTTAATCTTCGATATATTTGAACGGGTTCTGGAGAAGGCATTTCAAATTGAGGAGAGCAGAAAATACTGGAAAGCAAAGATTCGCCATTTTATCATAATTCTCGGCATCGGCATTTCATTGCTTATCCTGATACTTCTTTCGCATACAATTGCCATTGCGAAAAACACCGGTATTGTAAAATATATTGAACAGAATGTAAATATAATGCCCTTCATTCATACCATGGTGAAGACAATCGGCAACATTCCATTTCTCGTATCATCACTTTCGACACTGATAGTCAACACCCTGCTTTTCTTTATTATATACCGGTTTGTTCCTCCAAAAAAACTTGATAACAGGTCAATATTACTGGGGTCCTTCTTCGCTGCTTTCAGTTATGAGATCGTTAAAACTTTCTTCTCCTACTACATTACGGAAATAAACGATTACACTTCTATTTTCGGTTCCCTTTCTACAATTGTAATCCTGATGATATGGATATGGTATACCTGCTTTCTTCTTGTCCTGGGAGCAGAGATGACCTGGGTTCTATACGAAAAAAGAATCGGTGCCAGGGAACTTGACTTTGGCGAAGAAGAGTAAAGAGAAACCGATGAGGATTCCGGACAAAAACCAGAATACCCGATCCTTTGACTGATATTTCATAAGTTATGAGTCAAATTATATAGCGGACAAAATCAGAAATATTGTCACATAAAACGTCAAACACCTTCAGGGTTCGGGTTTTCCTCGATATCAATATTTGCATCTTCATATTTTTTTTGCCGGGATGAATCAGAATCTTCATTATATAATTCTTTATTAAAAACAGCTGCCTCCGCCTCCGCTGTCTTACCCGTGGCCTTAAAGAACTTCATCGATTCATGCAAATCATGGGACATGTCAGTGACTCCATCGACACTGTCCGACATTTCCTGGGCACCCAGGGCATTAGCCTGGATCAGCTCATTTATGTTGCTGATGGAGCGTACAACTTCAGAGATAGATTCTTTATGCTCATTAGTGGCAGTTCTGATTTCATCGGCCCTGTTTTTTACCACTTCGGCGGACTTGCGGACATCCTGATTAATAGTAACTTCCTGCTTCATATTTTCTGATATGAGATCAACATTTACAGCTATTTCACCAACACCGTCCACCACTTCCTTTAAAACTGATGTAATAGAATCAATAGTTACCGCTCCGGTTTTAATAGAGCCGGTATTCTGTTTGATAAGATGATCGATCTCACTGAGACTCTGAGCAGTCTGCTCCGCCAGTTTCGAAATCTCATCGGCCACAACGGCAAAGCCGCGTCCCGCATCGCCTGCACGGGCAGCCTCAATAGCGGCATTAAGAGAAAGCAGGTTTACCTGTTCGGAAATATCACTGATTATTTTAATAATATCCACCATGGAAGTTGAACTATGATTGATTGAGTTCATAATGGTAGTCATCTCCTGTAGAGATTTTTCTCCCTCTTTTGACCTGCCGCTTATGGCATTAATACTTCCGACAGCATTACCGATACGCTCTTCCATTGAGGATATTACTCTGGATAGCTCCTCGAAATTAAGCATCAGTGTATTGATATTATCCGACTGGTCATTGATACCGCTGGCAACAAACTCCATTCCGGCAGAGACCTCTTCGATTGAAGCGGTTATCTCTTCAACAGATGAAGCCTGATTCTGCGCATTATCCGAAAAAGCCTGGGAGGTCGCCGACATCTGTCGTGAAGAAACCGCCAGCTGTGTCGATATTCCGAGAATACCATCTACAATACCAGTTACTGTATTGGAAAGGATAGTAATGCCGGAAGAAACCATACCAACTTCATCACCAATTACATTCATTACCTTCATGGAAAAATTACCCCGGGACATATTACCAAGGGCCTCCTGGCAGTCCCGGAGGGGACGAAGACGGTGATTAATAAAAAGATAAAGAATACTGATGGTCATCCCCGCCATGATGAGGCCAAGAATAAAAATCCAGAGGGCAACGGAAACAATGGTTCTGTCAAATTCAGCATGGGGAACCGCAGCCATGGCAATGATATCATACTTCTCGCCCCTTGAGCTGCATCCAAGTTTATTAATTTCATCGTAACGGTAATACTCAACGACATCAAAGGTGGAGAGAAAAAATTCTCCAAAGGAATAATCCTTAAGGCTCTCCCTGGCCATACTCCCTTTTTTCGGATGCATGATAAATTTGCCCTCTTTATTGGCAAAGAGAACATATCCCTCTTCACCTACTTTAATCTTCATGTACCGTTTATATAACTCAGTTAAATTAAGGACAATACCGATGACCTGATCTTTCCCTATAGGTTTTGTCATCATGAGAACAGGCAATTTTGTTGCAGGGCTGATCCCGGGGGGGCTGATGTGAGTCTTAAGCTTTCTTCCCTGTACAAAGTTCTCTTTAAATTCATCCTGTCTGGACCAGGCAGGGGCTTTTTGCCCGGTACTGTATTGTACCCTTGCCCCTTTTCCCGTTTCAGCGATAAACATACTTTCATAAATGGCATTCTTCTTTGCCAGGCGGTTCATCCGCTGTTTTCTGAATTCATCGGGAAGAGAATCATCGCTGAGAACCTCAAGAATTTCCTCCTGGTGCGCCAGAACATTTTCGTATTCCCGCACGCCGTATCGACTCAGGTTGACCATATTCTGGCTGAATGCCCCGAGAGAGTTGTGGTAGACCAGGTAGACCCCCACTACCATAATGGAAAGCATCATGGCCATAAAGTAAATACTGGTAATAAAGGGCATCAGGCGTGCAGTAGCCCCGGAGAGAGTTTTAGTCTCCGGCGAAATCACCTCAATGGTATCGTCCATAATACCGGTATTGATAAACTCAAAGACCAGTTTTCGCGTTACAAATCCATAGAGAATCATCAGGGCAATTGTGACCACGACACCACCGGCCCAGAAATCGAGGAGCTTTTTATAGGTAAGATTCAACAGGGGTATTGACAGAATGGAAATGAATCCTATACCGCCAATACCCCTGACAAAGATACTTGCTGCCTGGAGATTTGAAAGTGCTCCGAGGCGTTCCCGCGCTATAACAATCATATCTTCATCTGGAGGCTCATCCCCGGCGAGATGTCTGAAATATTGAGAAAGGGGACGTGTCAAAATCCTGTAGGCAACAATGAAGGCAAAAAGGACCACTCCCAGAACAACAACAGCGACGATACCGAAGGCGAAAATCTGTTCCGATTTCAGATCAGCCACCATGATAAAATAAATCATATATATTGGGATAATCACCCCGTAGGCGATCCCCTCCGTCAGATAAAAAAGCCGTTTACGAAATTTTCGGAAAAACTGCAGTTTTTCTAATTTTGTTAACTCCGCCATATTTATTCCCTGCAAACCTTAAACAGAAGATTCATGTATTGAGACTGAAATCAATCGCATTCTAATATTTCCCGTGATAAATATCAATCTTATATGGAAATATAACTGAAGCCTGCATATATATCAGCATAATCAGAAGGGCCGTCATAAAAGCGGTTATTTAAGACGGCCCCGGTGAATTATTTCTTCGGCTTGCCAGTCACTTTCTTTTTAGCGGTCTTCTTCGAGGAAGATTTCAATTTTGTATCTTTCGAAAACTCGCTCCTGACCTCACCGAACTTGTAGTCGATGTATTGATGAACTTCCTTTGCCATGTAATCCTTGACCTGTCGTTCGACATGGTCCTCGATCCGCAATTCCATCTCATGTTCATAGAATGGCTGCTTTTCTTCAAACTTTTCAGATTCCTTATCTTTTTTGAAAAACAGACGACGCAGATCTGAGAGTATGTTATATAAGATAGGCGTTGCTATCAGGGTAATCATTGTTCCGAAAAGAAGTCCCCATGACATCGATACCGCCATCGGCTTGAGAAACGGATCGTATCCGCCGATACCGTAGGCTGTCGGCATCAGGCCGAAAAAGGTTGTAATGGTGGTAAGGAATACCGGCCGCAGCCTGTTTCCAGCGGCGCTGAGAATTGCCTCACGCACAGGCAGTCCCCGGGCCCGTTCCTGTTTCATAAATTCCAGTAGAACAATGGAGTCATTTACAACAACTCCCGCGAGTCCCACCATTCCCATTACCGCGAGAAATGAAAATACCAGGTCGTGGACAAAGAAGGCCCAGACTACACCGATAAAGGTAAGGGGGATAATGTTTACAATGATGAAGGGGTGCGACAGTGATCTGAAAAGCCCCACCAGGAGAATATAGATTACTATAATTGCGATAATGAAAGACCGCCCCAGTTTTTCCATATTTTCCTGGGTATCCTTGAATTCACCGGCATAGTCAATTATCACATCATCGTATTCCTTCTCGATATTGCCAAACTTCTCCTTTAGCCTGGCATTTACCCAGACGGAGGTTACATCCTTGGCTTTCTCATCGATATCAGCCTGCACACGAATTGACCGCTTCCAGTCATCACGGTTGATGACCCTGATACCCGTCTTATAGTTAAATTTTGCCACCTGCTTCAGGGGTATCAGGTTTCCCATACGGTTTGCAATTTTGATTACATTCAGCGTTCCCAGGTTATTCCGCTGTGACTCCGGATAGATAACCCGAATATCGATCTCTTCATCTGTCTTTTTAATGGTGGTGGCAACACTCCCCTTAAAACAGGTGCGTACAGTTGTGGCGACATCATAAACCGTGATTCCCGCAACAGAGGCGGTCTTTTCATCAACGATTACCTGCAATTCCTGTTTTCCCTCTTCGAAGTTATCCTGCACATCTTTCAAACCGGGAATAGTCTTTAAAAAATTCTGGAATTTAAGAGAAACCTCTTTCAGGATTTTCAGGTTATCGCCCTTGATATTAACGCTGACGGGCTTACCCACGGGGGGTCCCGTCTTGACATAGTTAAACTCCATCTTAACGAATTTCTTGTCATACTTCTTTGTTTCCGCCCTGACCCAGTCCATGATTTCCCTTGCTTTCCTGGTCCTCTTCTCTTCCGGTGTCAGGTTGACGATAATGGTTCCGTAGTTATTTCCACGTTTCTCCCCGGGATCCATGGGCTGCTCCCGGAGTATACCCGTTGCAGAAATGACATTATCCAGTTCTTCTCCGGGAAGTCTGATGATTATTTCTTCGATAAGACCGATACGGTGACTCATCTCTTCGAGACTGGTTCCGCTTTGAGCCTCCGCCTTTATAACGAAACGTTCTATCTTTCCCTGGGGAAAAAGTATAAACTTCATGTTCCCTGCGGCAAACATGAGGGAACCGAAAAAAACAACACCTATGAGCAGGGCAAACTTATATTTATGATCAAGAATCCGGCTAAGGACTGAAACATAGCGCGCCTTGATTTTCGGATAGATCCGTCCCTTTTTTTTAACATTGCCTTCTCTGACACTCACCTTCCTGTGCTTTTCGATATCATAGACATGAGAAGGAAGAATAAACATAGACTCAATCCAGGAAGCCACCAGGGCTACGGAAACAACTGCGGGTAGGGACCACATGAACTCTCCCATAATCCCCCCCATGAACATAAGGGGACCGAATGCCGCAATGGTAGTCATGATTGTACCGAGGACCGGCATAATGACCTCACCGGTCCCGTTAACCACCGCATCCCTGGGAGAGGCCCCCTCCTCAAGGTGCCGGTATATATTTTCCGCAACTACAATGGCATCATCTACCAGCATACCAAGAACGATGATAAGGCCGAAAAGACTCATCAGGTTAATAGTGACTCCGGACTGTCCCATCCAGATGAAAGTACCGCAGAATGCCAGGGGAACCCCGATTACGGTAACTATTGAAATTCGCCATCCCAGGGTTACAAAGAGGGTAATAAAGACAAGAAGGAGACCGACAATACCGTTATTGATCAGTACATTTAAACGTCTTTTTACAAAATAAGATATGTCATTTGAAATTATTAAATCATATTCCTTCTGGCCGTTATTAAATTGATTAACAAGATTCTCAATTTTCGATACAGTCTTGATGATATCTGCAGATTCTTTTTTAAGGACCGTCAGTGTAATTGACTGCCTGCCATCGGTTTTGTTGATAAGGGTCGGCTCTTCGAAGGAATCTTTTATAGTTGCGACATCTCCCACACGAACCCAGTTACCAAGGTCATTGGCTCTGATAAGAACATTACGGATATCCTTTACATCTTCAACTTCCCCGATTGTTCGAATCATTATCTCTTCTTTGGAGGTTTGCACCAGGCCGCCGGGAAAATTCAGATTCTTCTGAGAAAGGGCGAGGATGACTTCATTCAGTCCAACATGGTACTGGTCCATGAGCTTTGGATTTACTTCGACAATCATTTCCCTTTCACGCCACCCCTGCTTGTCAACCTTTGCAACTTCGGAAAGGTCCTGCAGTTTATCCTCAAGGAATTTGGCTTTTTTTCGAAGGGCAAATTCATCGGCATCGGATTTGACGCCTTTTTTAGGAATAACAGATATTTCAAGAATGGGCACCAGCTTGGTACTTAATTCGACAACTTCTGAGTCTTCAGCCTCTGTCGGAAAATCAGAGATGCGGTCAATTTCACTTTTTATGTCAGAAATGGTTTTATCTTTGTTCTCAATATCGGGATCGAGCTGAAGCGCCACAACCGAACGTGATTCCACTGAAGCTGACGAAATTTCCTTTATACCGTCAATTCCATGAATCTGGTCCTCAATGGGAATAGTAATATGTTTTTCAATGTCCGATGCGGTTGCACCGGGATAAATTGTGGTAACAATTACCCAGTCATACTCCACACGGGGGAATGCTTCTTTATTCGCAGTAAACATAAACATCAGGCCCGCAATAAGGATACCTATGGACATCATGTTAACGAGAAGTGATCGTTCGGTAAAAAAGGCGACTAATTTCCTCATAATTTGAATACCCGACTTTTGGAATTGCCGTTAGTTGAAAACGGCATTTTTTCTAAATAATAACCCAGTGTTTTGTACAAAAGAAAATATGCTGTCAAGAATAATACTCCATTAAAACAGTTTTATCAATAATGACAGGATAAGGAGATTCTGATTGACGGGCTGCCCCTGTGTTGATATACTTTTCCCGATATTACTGATAAACTCATGAAAACCACAGAAAACAGTAAAAAATTATCCATTCTTGCCCTTGATGATGCCGCAACCATGCGGACTGTTCTTCAGGAAATTCTCGGTTCTGACTTTAAACTGTACCTGGCTGCATCGGTGCAGGAATTTAAAGAGACCCTTGAAGATATTACCCCTGACATCTTTATTCTCGATGTAATCTTGCCGGATGGGAACGGAATAGAGATATGCCGCAACCTGAGAAACAGGAAGGAGTATAAAGACTCCGTAATTATATTAATCACCGCTTCAAACAAGAATGAAACGATAGAAGAAGGATACGATGCAGGAACAAATGACTTTATACGAAAGCCTATAATACCCTACGAAGTTAAGTCCAAAATTCAGCTCTATGAAAAATTTATCCACAGTAGAGAATCCTTAAATACAGCCTATGAATTTCAACTGCAGCAGAACAAACGTCTGCATACCATGACAGGTATCGTCAGGGACCACATTAAAACCAGGGATATTGAAGAAAGTTTTCTCATTGCAGAACGCGTCGCTGCCATAACCAGCAGCGGTTATTTAGAAACCGTCAAGAAAAAAGAAGAAACCTTTGTAACAGTCCTGTCCCGCTGCATCAACCAGGATGCAAAATACCGTCCCTTTGACGAATTAAACAGCCGCATTAACATAACTGATAAAACCGAAAAGGGAATTGGACAATTCAGGATCAAATCAGGTTCAGACACTATCCACTGCCTTTTCATTCCCCTGATAATGGATAATTCCATTTTCGGTTACATCCTCCTGGAGAACAGCAAACCCTTCCCCGATGAGGATATTGAAATCGTTGAGCTCTTCACAAGTTTTTTTTCCATAATACACAACCGTTTCTACACGGAACGGGCAATCGAAAAGATGAACAAAGAATATAAAAATGAAATTTCAAAAGTCCGGAAGATCCAGGTTTCCTTTCTCCCCAACTTTCATCAAATAGACGGTTTTGATATTTCTTCAGCCTTTCTTCCCGCCGCTGACATATCGGGAGATTTTTTTGATGCATTTTACATAAATGATAATATATTTCAAATTATACTGTGTGATGTTTCGGGTCACGGTATCGCATCCTCTTATATCGGGAACCAGATCCGCATGCTCTTCAAGATCAACTCATCACCGGAAAATTCCCCCTCTCGGCTGATCAAGATAGTAAATGACATCCTGGCACAGGACCTCCAGGGTACCTACTACTACGGAACAGTTGTAATTGTTCAAATAAACATGCAGGACGGGAAAATCAGTTACCTCAACGGGGGGCACCCCCCCCAGCTTTACTTTGACAGTCAACGCCAGGAATGTGAACTGCTTGAACACACAGGCCCCCTTGTGGGTCTCTTTGAAGACAATGAATATGAAGACCGTGAGATTTTCATGAAGGAAGGAGACTGCATGCTTCTCTATACCGATGGCGTTACTGAGGCAGGGGCGGGGGTTCACCATGATATAGAAATGTATGGAGAGGAGAGACTTCTGAAAAATTTTATTTCACTGCAGGAGAGCAACTCGCGGGACATTATTCATTCAATAGTCGGCTCAGTCTATGAATTTACAGAATACGCAGACCAGGAAGATGACATTACCGTTATCTGTATCAGAAAAGAGAAAGCAGATTAATTCTACCTCCGCTTGAAGGCATGGAGACGGAAATCCTCAATAATATCCGAAGCCCGCTCCCTGATCGTAACCACTGCGCCGTAACCGGTAGTGCCGGTAAAAATATTTATTATTCCTTTTTTCCTATCGTCTTCAACGTATAGTTTATTGAACTGGAGGGGGGCCTCCCAGTTACCGTTTCGCGATGCCAGCAGTCCGTCACAGAAATCAATAATCTCATTGATCAGCAGGGCTGATTGTTTCAGGTATTCATTATTGTCCCGCTCAATCTCGAGTTCAGTCACATTTCTGCGGGAGAGCACCAGGATATGATCCTCTATCCGCTTTGAGGGACTGCTCCCCTTCGGTACCGCAAGAAACTGCAGTTCATCCTCAAAACGAAAAAGGTTTTTTTTCAGATCTTCCTCCAGCGGAATCAGCCAGAAGGCAGCAAAATAGATATGCGCAAACTCACAAAGAGCCCCGTAAAAATGAGTAATTTCAAAACCGGCACGGGGATGAAAATCGATTCTTGGATACTTCCTGATCTTGGCGGTATTTTCTTCTATAATATTATCAACTGTTTCACTGAAAGGGCGGTCATTCTTTTTTTTCTCAAACCGTTCCCGCACCTTTTCAAAATTGGATATTTCCGCCAGGATAAATCCCTCCAGGTTCATCCGGTTTTCCTTTGCCATCCTCAGGCGTTCCTCAAAGAGGTTCCGGTTAAACCAGGTGGCACTATGTTTTTTGCTGTACTCATCGTACCGCTTGCGCAGTTTAACGATCAGTTTATCAATCTCTTCCGTTGAAAGCGACATGATGTCTGTCCATTTTTTTATTTTATTTTTTAAAGGAAGTAAAAACCCGGGAGGGTAATATTTTACATAAACGAACTCATTCTATGTATCGCTTTTGATGTGTCAAAGGTTTTTTAAAAGGAATTAACAACACCGGGTATGTATTTTATTTAAATAACAGGTCCTGAAGAGCAGGCGTCAGTCCCGGATAGTGAAATTCATAACCGGCTTCAATCAGTTTTTCCGGAACCGCCCGTTGCCCCTGCAAAAGAAGCGTACTGAATTCTCCTAAAATCATGCGGAGCACCCATGCCGGCACCGGGGGAAGCAGTACCGGTTTATCCAGCACACCGGACAATTTACCCGTAAGGGAACGGTTTGTTACGGGCTTCGGGGCGGTACAGTTCACGGGCCCCGACAGGTTTTCATCCTCAATTAGACGAATAAGTATTTCAGAAAGATCCACCTGATGTATCCATGAAAACCACTGCTCCCCATTTCCCAGGACGCTGCCGAGGCGATAATTAAAAATTTTTTTAAGCTTTTCAAGGGCCCCTCCGTGACTGCTCAGGACGACACCGAAACGTGCCAGGACAACCCGCGTGCCGGTATCCTCAACCTTCTCTGCCTCTTCTTCCCAGATACGGGCGACATCCGCGAGAAAGCCCTCTCCTGCAGGGGCACTTTCCGTTACTTCCTCTTCCCCTGTAAATCCGTAGTAACCCACCGCGGATGCATTTACCAGTACTCTGACATTCGAGTCTGTATTTTTCAGAGCCTCAATGAGCTGCCGTGTAGTCCCGACACGGCTATTAATGATTTTCTTTTTATATGAGGAAGACCAGCGATTAAAAATTGTTGCCCCTGCGAGATTTACCACTGCATCATATTTAATTACCTCATCCTGCCAGATCCCCGGCTGTGAGGCATCTGCGGAGATAATTTCAGTTCCTTCCGGGACCTGATCCTTTCTGATCGACCGGCCAAGGGCCGCAACCTCATGATTTTTCATCAACAGCTGCTCCGCCAGGTGACGCCCCACCAGTCCATTACCCCCTGCTATGAAAACTTTCATCGCATAATCTCCTTTAGAACATTAACCTGTACATCCCGTTTCAGCCATCACTTACCAGGGGACGCTCCCCGGTAATTTTAAAATAAACAAGGAATTTATCTTCCTTTCCAAACTCATTGCTGTATTTTCGGGTACTGCGCCTTAATGCGGGAATCTGATCACTGTTCTTTTCTTCCCGGACCTTTTCCAGGGTAAGTCTTTTTCCCCTGTACCCCTTTGCCTCTTCAATGAACATATATGCCGCTTTTGGATTTGTCGCAAGATTTTTATGACTCAATCTATCTGCCATGATAAATGCAATTGTACTATCATCCATAAAATGGGGACGTGAATATACTGCTGAATTAACTCTTCCATCCCCATCTGCAGTAGAGAGGACTCCTGTTCCCTCTGTCGATTCAAAATATTCTTTCAGTTCCATAAGAGACCTCGCATTTTATTTTAACATCTGTACCGACTAAAGTATTACCGCATAGGGTTTCCCCAGGAAAAGCAAGTTACACTATACATGAAAAACGGAGTTAATCCATTAGAATAATTCTGAAAAAGAATCCGCCTTTGAAAGGCGACATCGGATACAATCATTTTATACCCTCCTTAATTACAAGTCAAGGAGGGCAAAGGCTGTGGCGCCCACCATGAGCAAAACCAGCACACCCCGTGTAACAGTCTTCGCCGCCCTTCCTTCCATCCAGCGGAGGAGCATTACACCGGCGAGACACCAGAGGCTGTGAAAAAAGAGTTGAAAGATAAAAAACAGTGCCACGAACTGTGTGATACGCAACAGGGGGTCCGCTGCAGCATCGGCAAACTGTGTAAATCCCACAAGTGACATGGCCCAGCTTTTCGGGCTGAAGGGATGAATGAGAAATCCTTCAGTGAAGGCAAAGGTCGCCTTTAACTTCCCCCCCTCAACCCGCAGCCCCAGAATCTTACCGGACAGATAGAGTATGTAGCAAAATCCTGCGATCTTCAGCAACAGGTCAATTCCGGGAGATCCCTTTATCAGCTCTCCCAGCCCCAGGGCCACCAAAAGGTTAAGTGTAAAAAAACCTGAGGTTGTCCCCAGGAGGAACCTGAGGGCCCCGCGGAATCCCGCAGCCTCACCGATGGCCATCATGGTAAGGTTCCCCGGCCCGGGTGTCCCCGTCATGGCAACAACAAAAAGTATAAAGGGTATCAGTTTCATCATTCTCCTCCCGTGGGTAGCAGCCCCGAATTGAGGAAAGAATCCCTTGACAATTGTATGTATGCAATATTTTAATTGTATGCATGACAAAACTTGACATAAATACATACAATATCACCGGCCCCCTCTACCTGCACATTGCCGATACGATTCAGCGGGATATTTTTGCGGGAAAACTTATACCGGGGGATCAGCTTCCGTCACAGCGGGACCTTGCCATCCGCATAGGTGTGAATGTCAGCACGGTTACGCGGGGTTACCGTGAAGCGGAAAAGCGGGGCCTGATAACCGGGACTGTGGGAAGCGGATCATTCATCTCCGCTGATGCCACTACCGCCATCTCCATGATCTCTTCGGAGCCGCAGGCGCCGGGACTCCTGGAACTTGGACTGGTGACCCCCCTTTCAATCCTGGAACCTGACATTTCAGAGGCCATGTTAAGGCTTGCCCACAGGAAGGACAATGCACAGCTTCTGGAATACACCAGCCCTGCGGGGCTTCCCCGCCACAGGGAAGCCGGTGCCCACTGGGCATCCCGATTCGGAATCAAAACAACAGGGGATGATGTTATCATCTGCGCAGGCTCCCAGCATGCCCTGACCTGCATCCTCACATCCTGTTTTTCTCCCGGTGACCGCATCGCCACGGACAGTCTCACATACCCCGGATTTAAGTCCCTCGCGGCTATGCTGGGTATCCGCCTGGTGCCGATTTCCCTCGACGAACGGGGGATGATTCCGGAATCCCTCGAAAAGGCATGCCGCAGGGAAAAAC
This sequence comes from uncultured Spirochaetota bacterium, assembly GCA_942491575.1. Classification (GTDB taxonomy): domain Bacteria; phylum Spirochaetota; class UBA4802; order UBA4802; family UBA5550; genus CAZHNW01. The sequence goes on along the minus strand of CALOBT010000031.1, from coordinate 624,526 downwards.
TTTCCGGCATTTACCTGATGCCTTCGATGCATAATCCCACTACGGCCTTCATGCCGGAAAAAAGACGGGACCGAATTGCCGCCCTTGCGGAAAAATACAACCTCCTGGCAATCGAAGACGATGCGTATATTCATACGGCAGAGAAGTCTTCCGATTCCATCTACAGCCGAATCCCGGACAACACTCTTTACCTGGCGGGCATATCAAAGGCCTTTGGTGCGGGATTACGTATATCCTTTGTTATCACAAGGGGAAACCGGCGCAGCGCCATCACCGAAGCTGTATTAAACACCATCTGGATGGCCTCTCCACTCTGCGGGGAAATAGCCTCTGCATGGATCAAAAACGGTACTGCTGAAAAAACAATCCATCAAAAAGCCATTGAGGCGGAAGAAAGAAACAGGCTTGCTTCATCAATTCTGAAGGGCTGCCGGGTGAAGGCCGTCCAGGCAGGATATTTTTTATGGCTGACCCTGCCGGGCAATATCAGTGGGGGGGAAGTTGAAACTAAGGCGCGCCGCCGCGGCATCAATATCTTTGCAGCGGAGCGTTTCACCGTGGGAGGAAGCCCGGCAACCGGAGCCCTGCGCATATCACTCACCGGTGCCGACTCAAGGGAAGGGCTCAGTAACGGGTTGAAGGAAGTCAGGGCGATACTTTCAGGAGAAGAGTTAATCACTCCGGTGATGTAGCGACTGCATATATGAAATAACAATACAGGGCAGTGAAATAGAATTCATGCCGCCACTGGATTTTTCACCAAATACCGCCTAACGGGACTGCGCAAAATCTGTTCACAGGAATAATCAATTCTGAAAAATAATTTAGCTTTGACACATCGCATGCCGCCGATGTTTATTCCTCGCATAAAATAAAAAAAGCGAGGTCATCAATCATGAATAAACCGGCGGGCCTTTTTTCAAGAATTGCACTCCTCTATTTTTCAGTTGTTCTCCTGGCATTCTCAGCATGCGACACTCAGCATGATCCCAACTACTGGGCAAAAACATTTAACTATTCAGATGGAATCGAGTCAGCCTATGCAATGAAGCCCTCTACCGACGGGGGATACATCCTCTCCGGAACCGTTTCAATTAATCGCGGCACACAAATGGACATGGGAGATATCTGGGCAGCAAAACTGAACAGTGAAGGAAATGTGGAATGGCAGAAGGTCTACAGCGGCCCCGGTGTAGAAATAGGCATTGACGGTATGGACATTCTTCTGGCAGGGGACGGGGGATACATAATTTCATGCCGTTCCAGATCATTTGACACCGTTTACTCTCCATGGATTATAAAGCTGAACAGCAGCGGCGCCATCCAGTGGCAGAAAAATTACAGTGACGGTAAATACTCTACAGCTAAATCCATGACGGCAGCCCCTGACGGCGGATACGTTCTTCTTATTGGTGCATCGAATGAATTGACAGATCCCGGAACCGGTGAAAACACCACCGTCGCCAATGAAGCGGAACTTATGAAAATCGATACCGCGGGAAACATTCAGTGGCTGAAGGGATACTCCTACAGTGACGGTACAGTCTTTCAGGATATTGAATCAGTAGATGCAGCACCAGACGGTGGTTACATCATTACAGGGGCAGTGGCGCCCTCTGAGCCGGAAGGGACCAACAATATTTACCGTGATGCCCTTATCATAAAAACAGATTCCGAGGGCAACCTTTTATGGAAAAGTGAGATTTCCGGCTTCCGTGTATTTAACAGCATTAACTCGGTAAAGGCCGTATCTGACGGTTACATTGGCGTCGGTTCAACATCCGTACCTGAAAGTATCGGCAACAGGGATTTCTTCATGGTAAAATTCGACCTTGATGGAAACATCCTCTGGCAGAAAAAATTCGATGTCAACAACAGTGACCAGGATGAATTTGCATCCCTTGAACTGGATAACGACGGCAACTGCATCGCCGCTGGTTCCACCGATGGATATGACGCCGGTGATATTGCAGTCACCCTCTTTAACACGGAAGGCGGTATTCTCTGGACAAAAATATATGATGCAGAACGCTGCGACGCCATGGAAATCCATCAGACTGCAAGAGGATACGCCGTAGCCGGCTACAACGGCCTCGGCCTTCTCATCAGTTTCGACGACAATGGGGACATCCCCTACGCGGAAAACAGAATCCGGTCAATAAGCCCCACCCTGCATAATACGGACTTCTCCATTCTGGACCGTCCAATATCAGACAGCACATCATCGAGAACTGTAACTGAAACATCAGCAATCCTTAAAAATCTTTCACTCACAGTAGAGGACCTTTAAAAGATTTTTTCTCTTTTCCCTGCAGGGCAGCCCCCTGCAGGGAAGCTTTTTAAAGACGCTTAATTTTTCCAGGCAGAATATAATCGTAGCGTCCCTGGAATATTTTATTGGCGGTGAAGCGTTTAAACCTGCGCAACTGCAAAACCACCTCCAGCAGGGATGCATCTTTACCATAATATTTTTTCACCTCTGCGGGAGTGACGGGATTTATTTTGTTTCCCTCCGGCTGCTGAGCCAGCCAGTTGTTAACTATCTCAATACATGCGGGGATTCTCTCCGCCGCCTGTTCCTTGTAGAGATTACCCAGGAGGTCGAGTATTGTAAGACGCAGGTCGAAGTAATCATTAAAGTAATCTTCCGCGACACCGAGTATTTTAAATATCATACTGATCAGCCAGGGGCCGGAACGGTAAATCGGCTCAGTGAAGGCCTCCACCTTTCCGTTTATCCGTTTTATTGGTGAGCCGACATCAATCAGCTGCGGCGCGCCGCCACCTTCGGGAAAAAACCAGTTGGAAAGCTGGGAGTCAGCGGCTACCTCAATCCCGTCAGATAATGCTGTATTCTGCCGCAGGCATGCAACGACGCTCTCCATCACCAGTGTCAATACACCAGGAAGCTCCTCTTCACTGCAGGTGCGCACAATAAAGTTTCCCAGGCGCTTTTTATCCAGGAGTTCCTGCACCAGGTAGACAACATGGGTTCGCCCCTTTATGGCAAAGCACTTTGTAGGAAGTGGTTCCACGCCGCGCTGCCGCAGCAGGTCCAGGTAGGCTTCAATATCCGCAATATACTGCTCTGTCTCCACGCCATCGGTAAATCCGGACATCCGTTTCAGGGCAAATCCCTTTAGCTTCTCCAGGGTTATGACCACACTCAGTTCACCATAATCAATAATGCGGCACCCGAAGTCTCCTCCTTCAGGATTGTAGAGATCAACCTGCTCTTCGAAGGAAGTCAGCATGCTGCTGACACTATTCTCATCCTCCATCAGCACCCCCTGCGAGAAGCTTTTCACACAGAACAATTGCCCTCTCCAGTATCTTCACCAGTCTCTTCCCCTCCCCGGGCGTTATCAGCATGGTCGGTTTAAACTGGAGCACTGACCGGTCAAAACCTGCAGGGAAGGCCCAGAGGCCGGATTCAAATCCGCAGGCGGTCATGAGGGCCCCTCCCACTGGATTATCAAATTTCAGTCCCATTACGAGACCCTGCTGACGGATTTCAAGGAGAAAGGGGTGCCGGCCTTTAACTTCCTGCAAAGCCCCTTTAAAATATTCGCTCATCTGCGCTACATTATCCACGACGGAAGGACGCTGAATAATTTCCAGGACCTTCAGGGCCACGGCACAGCCCAGCTCAGAGCCCCCCGTAGTTGAGGAGTGCCCCCAGCCGTCCTCTTTCAGCCACGCACCCGCCTTTTCCGAGAGGAGTGCCGCTGCAATGGGATAGATGCCACCGGAGAGGCCCTTGCCGGTCACCAGGATATCAGGCTCAATGCCGAAGGTCTGACAGGCCCAGAGATTGCCGGTGCGCCCCAGCCCCGTCTGCACCTCATCGGCAATAAAGAGGACCCCCAGGTCATTACAGAGTTCCCTGACGCCGGGATAGTATTCCCTGTCGGGCATAATAAAACCGCTCGTGGCTGGAATCATTTCGCACAACACTGCCGCCACATCCCCCCCGGAGAGGGCCTCAACCATGGCGGGAAGATCATTGAAAGGGACCCTGACGAACTCACCTTCAGGCGGGTCAGAGAGAAAAAAACTTCCCATGCCGGGATCCCCCGCGGAAAGTCCAAGTCCGCCGTGGCCATGGTAGGCTCCCTCAAAGGAGACTATGCGGCGACGCCCCGTCGCCTTACGGGCGGAACGGATAGCCACATCGATGGCCTCTCCCCCCCCGGGGGTGAAGACGGCGTAATGAAGAGCCCCCGGCATCGTAGCCGTGAGATGTTGAGCCAGTTCCGTTCGGGCAATACTTATGAAGTGATGGTTCCCCATATCGTAATGGCGCAGGGCCTCCTTCAGGGCGGCGATAACCTCCCGGTTCCGGTGCCCCAGGCTGTAGGTTCCGCCGTTGATATGGACATCAAAGAGCTTCCTTCCGTCAAGGTCCCAAAAGTAGTTACCACGGCGCCGCCCCATGACGGGGATGGTATTGAGCTGTCTGAAGGTATCCACCCGGCCCGGGCAGACATGCCTGACAGCTTCTTCGATCAGGTTTTCTTTATCCGCACTCTCAAAATTGAATAAATCCGTCATGATTCCTCCTGAAAGTATTACCTTACGGGATTACAAGGCACATTTCAGTAAATGTCAATAATTTGTTTTCTATACTATTGAACAATAAAATCAAAAGGGCTATTGAAAATTACAGAACCATAAGTTTAAAAAATGAATCATTCCGTGGTGTTGGGATTAAATATAGAATAAAGATAAGAGCACCCGGATCAGGTGGCAAAGACAAAAAACCATAAAGGTATATGCAGCAAGTTTCCCTGCTAAATTGAGGCAAACCCGTCCTGTCACTTGCCCCTCTCACAGAAAAGGAAATTCATATAAAAAGAAAACCGCTTCATTAAAATCAATGACAATTCCCCTCACTGGAAATACCCCGGGGGGAAGAGAATCAAATTTCAGGAGGAAACTCCCGACTCACGGATTTTTTTCAGTTTAGAATAATTCCTGGCAGACCAGAATGCGGCAATGACAAGGGCGGAAAGGTCATCTACCCAGCCGATTGGCCCCAGAAAATCAGGAATAAAATCAACAGGCCAGAATGAGTAAAGCACCCCCACGGCAAGAAATGCAAGGGAAAGATAAAAACGTTTTTTCGCCCTCTCAAGGGACTGATCTTCGATTTCCATGTGATACTCCAATATATTTTAACTGTATCCGGGCTGATTTCATCCATTCTGTCAAGCCAATATGTTTTCACTAAACTGAACCTTGTAAAGAAAAACTGTTTGATTTTTATTGGGATAAATGTTTTTCTTCCTGCCATGAACAATCCAAAGAAAGCATTTCAGGAGGAACTACCGTCATGAAAAAGATTTTCCTTGCAGCACTTATTATAACATTAACCGCACCTTCTCTCTTTGCCCTTACGGGAAAACAAATAATAGAAAAATCCCAGGCGCTCCCGGAACCCGAAAGCGCAAAAAGCAGAATCATTATGACCATCACCAAGGGAGGACGTCCCATAGTTAAGGAATTCAAACTGGCAAGCAAAAAAATTAAGGGCGAAGCCAGGGCTCTCGTCACCTTTATCAAACCGAGCCGGATGAAGGTGTTGACCCACAGTCACAAAAACCGTGATGACGACCAGTGGATCCGTCTTTCATCTGGTCGTGTAAAGCGGATAGCAGGTGCTGACCAGAGCAAATCATTCGTAAATTCCCACCTTACATATTATGACCTACAGAGCAGGGAAACAGATGACTACCGGTATAAAAAACTTGCCGATGCCGCAACTCTCGGTACTCCCTGTTACACCGTTGAAGCGGTAAAAATCAGAGGGACAAAAATATATGACAAGATCATACTCCATGTCCGCAAAAGCGACTTTTTTGTGATACGCCTCGATATTTTCAAAAAGGGACAACTATACAAACACATTGAAAATACCGGCATCAAAAAAATAAAGGGAATTCTCACGCCAATGAAGGTAAGGGTTAAACTGGCCCAAAAAAGCGGCACTACGGTACTGGATGTGAAAACCGTGGAATACAATTCAGGGATTCGAAACAGTACATTTAATAAATCATCCCTGCGATAACCTTTTTATGCAGGCTACAATGGCCATTGTCGCCTGCATAAAACATTGTCGCCTTCATAAAACATTGTCGCCTGCATAAAACATCTTTGCTTTCATTCGGAATTCCGGTAAAACATCTCATAAATAAAAACCCCCGCGGATACCGCAACATTCAGCGAATCCGTTCCCTTCTGCATGGGCAGTGTCACCATGGTATCACACCATTCCTGCCACCGGTCCGTAAGCCCCGCCGCTTCATTGCCGAAGACCAGTGCGCTCCTCTCCGCGGGAGGAGAAACCCGCAGGTCGACAGCATTTTCCGAAAGCACCGTTCCGTAGAGATGAAATCCCGCTTTACTCAACAGCCCGACATCCCCAGCCTCATCCTTCATCTCAATCATGGGAAGGGTAAATACCGTCCCCATGGAAACCTTCAGGCTCTTCCGCCCGAGGGGATCACAGGACCGCGGTCCGATCAATATTCCGTCTACACCAAAGGCGGCGGCACTGCGGAAAATACTGCCGAGATTTTCCGCATCTGTCAAATCCGGACAGACAACCAGCTTCCCGGCTTGTGGATATTCCATGAGAAAGTTTTTTGTATCAGGCAACCCCCTCCTGATACCGGCGGCCATGACACCGCGGTGAAACCGGAAACCTGTTATCTTTTCTATTTCCCCGTCAGGCAAGGTATAGACGGGGCTGCGTCCCTCCGCCAGGAGATTTATCTCTTCCGCCATCCGCTCGCTGCAGAGGACCGACTCGACTTCCCATGGTGAAGAGAGAAGGCGCTCCACGAGAAATCTTCCTTCAGCGATAAAGCGTCCCTCCCGCCGCAGGTCACGGTCTCGGAGGTCTGCATATATTTTCAGGTGGTTTTTCATTGTTTCATGATACGTGGAGAGTTGTGATTGCGTCCAGAATTTTTTATCTCCCGGATGAAGGCGTTTCAGGAATATACATTTTCATTGACAGATAATAAATCCCATTGTACATACGAATATCATTATATCAAAGCGAGGTATCACATGGCCTGCCTTTTCTGTAATATTATTGAAGGAAGCACCCCGTCAACAAAAGTATATGAAAACGAAAAAGTCTATGCCTTCGAGGACATCAGTCCCCAGGCGCCGGTACATATTCTCGTAGTGCACAAAACCCACACTAAAAATATTGATGAACTGAATGAAGATAATGCTTCAATTATGGGTGATCTTTTTTTAGCCCTAAAAGAAATCACCAGACTCAAGGGCATCGACAAGGAAGGCTACCGTGTCATCATCAACAACGGCACAGCGGGAGGTCAGGTGATCTGGCACCTCCATGTGCACATCATGGGGGGGAAAGAGATGGGCCCCATGGTTTGTTCTCACGTGTAAGATGCGCCGAATCCTGCTTCTCATCTGCCTCTGCATGACAATGCCCCTGCAGGGGCGCCTGACTCTTCCGGAAAATTCTGACGGACCCGTCGACACAGGAAAATTCCCGGGGGCATGGCAATTCTTCCCAGCCGATAATGTCCTGTGCAGCAGCATTGCCGGTGACAGTCTCCCATGGCAGAAAATAAAAAAATTTCCCCATGACTGGCGCAGCACTGCCCACAACCCCTGGAGCAACACGGACATTGCCTGGTACCGCCTTAAAATTTTTTTCCCACGCAAGGCAATGACCGGTCCGGTAATGATACGCCTGGGTCCCGTCAATGACGCCGATGAGACTTACCTCAATGGAAAACTCATCGGGAAAAGCGGTGCAATCTCATCGGAAGGTCCCATTCCCGCTGAGCATGCCTGGGACCGTGTCCGCCTCTATTCCCTGCCGGGGGAAGACATTCAGTGGGGGAAAGAAAACATCATTGCCGTCAGAATTCAGAGATTTTTTCCCCGTGAGGCGGGATTCCGAATCCCCGGGGCTACCCTGATCATTGGAAAGGGAAAAACCCTGCGGCGGCGCCTCCACCGGGAGCAGATTATAGATGCTGCCCTTATCGCACTCCTGGCGGGTGCAGCCCTTTACTTTTTAATTCTTGCCTTCAGACAAAAGTCGAGGGAAAACTTTGACCTTGCCCTCTCGGGATTTCTTCTGGCCCTCTACAGTCTCACAACCTCTCAATTGAAATACCTTCTCGAACTTGATTTCCTTTTTGCCAAACGTCTCCAGTTCATTTCCATAACCATGATTTTTTTCATATTCGGTGACTTCATTTACTACCGTTACCTCTCTTTTTTGAATGGCAGGAAGTTTATAAACTTTCTCGCCGTGGCAAACTTCACCATTCTCATTCCCCTTATGACAATACCTGTTTTCAGCGGTGACATGGTTCTCTGGGACAGGGCCCACACAGTGGCAACGCAGCCGGCATGGCTCATTCCCCTTACCCTGACCGGTATGGTTCTTTACATCGCAGTGAAAAAGGGCAACACCTCCGCAAGGATACTCCTTGGGGGCTATCTCCTGGCAATGGCTGCGGGGGCCCACGACCTGCTTCTGGACTGGAGCATCCTTTCGGGACGGGCACTGGCACCGCTGGTATTTCTGCTCCTGATGATGTCGGTTCAGCAATTCGATGCACTTCCTGCTTCGAAGAAGCAGAGCAAAAAGACGAAAGGTAAAGGAAGTCTAAAGGAAGGAAAAGGCGGTGACCTGCCCCGGTCAATTGCCGGGAAACTGGAGGAAGTTATACGCTACATGAAGATAAACTTCCCCCATGATCTTTCCCGTGAAGCACTGGCTGCAAAATGTAACCTGAGCCCAGATTACTTCAGCCGCCTTTTTAAAGTACATACGGGAAAATCCTTCAGCAGTTTTTTAACGGAACTTCGCGTCGAAGAGGCAAAATGCCTTTTAAAGCAGAGCGATGAAAAAATTATCGATATAGCCCACGCCTCGGGTTTTGAAAACCTCCGCACCTTTAACAGGAGTTTCCAGGGCGTTACCGGAATGACCCCAAGCAGCTACCGGGAAAGGTGAGACAGATTCCGTAATTACGGATCTGTCGAGACACCCGATAGATCCGATACAAACCAGAGGGATATATTACAGGCTTCTGACAATATTGTCACCGATAAGAAAAAACTTCTCTGTTACAATAACTCCTCTCCTCACAGGTAGAACTCTAGGCTTCCTCTCTGGTCACCAGCACTCCGGAGGAGGTTTCTACTTTATATTCGGAAACTCCGCTGATGAGACCTTCCGCGTGCTCACTTAAAATCCTGGCCATTGATGCAAGCTCCTCGGCTGAAGAGGCATTACTCTGGGCTACATGACTCAGCTGATCCACCCCCGAGGAAATCTGGGTAATCCCCTGGTCCTGCTGTTCTGAAGATGTCGCAATCTCCTGAATCAGGTCAGCAACCTTCATGATATTGGGGAAAATCTCTTCAAATATTTTTCCGGTTTTATTTGCCTTTTCCACACTGACGGAAGCATGTTCGCTGATCTCCTTGGCAGCCACCTGGCTTCTCTCTGCAAGCTTTCTTACTTCCCCCGCCACAACGGCAAAACCCTTTCCGTGATCGCCCGCCCTCGCGGCTTCAATCGCCGCATTGAGTGCAAGAAGATTTGTCTGGTATGCGATATCTTCCACAAGACCAATTTTATCGGCAATTAATTTCATTGCATCGATTGTATCTCCAACAGCCCTGCTACCCTCTTCTGCCTGACCGGCATTTTTCTGAGACAGATCGCTTGTTACCTGAGAATTTTCAGCATTCTGGGAAACTGCAGATCCGATCTGTTCAAGAGAAGTTGCAATCTCCTCAACATTAGCCGCCTGGTTCTGAGCGCCATCGGAAAAATTAGCCGACGATGCTGTAAGCTCACTGGCTGATGAAGCCAGTTTCGCTGCGGTATCAATAATATCATGCAGTGTTATATTTATCTTTTTGGTAAACCTGTTAAGATTTTCCGCAAGGGAACCGATTTCGTCACGTGAATCCACATTAAAGGTGAGTGTAATATCTGAATTTTCAGTCATATCTGTGATGCCGGAAATAATCTGTAAAAGCGGTTTTAAAATTATTTTGTTTAAAGTAACAACAATCAAAACAGCAATCATCAGCACAAAAATAACAATGAAGATAAATGTAAACAAAGCCTTCATTCGCAGACTTTTCACAAGAGAAATGTCATAATCAGCCCCAACGATGGCATGAACATTACCTGCTTCATCTTTAACAGGAAGGAAGGCACTTAAATATGTTCCCCACTTGTCACTATAGGGTTCCTTCGTAATAACAAGTCCGCCGGTTTTATGCGCCGTAACAACTTCGTCAGGGCGATCCTTGTAATCCTGAAGGAATGTCACATCCTCTGCTTTATAATCTTTATTTTGCTTATAATTTGCCGTATCAAAGACAAAGTTATATTTATCTCCCTTAACCTCCAGAACATAGAGAAACTTGAAATTAAAAATCTCCTGTATCTCATACATCCTTTTCAGGGTACCAACATGATATTCAGAATCAACACCCCCTTCCTTATACAAATCTTTCAACCTCGACAGGTCTATAATTTTAGAAACCACATTAGATCCCTGTGTCAGGCGACTGTTTATGCCATTATCAATCTCGTTAGAATATTGCACGTAATAGATAGAACTTGAAATGACAGCGGTAAGAATTACTGAAAAGCCGATAAACAGAAACATCTTTGCCCTGATATTTAATCGCATAAAATCTCCCCCCTGTTTCTATTATAAAAACGCAAAAGAAAATCTTATTATAGACTAAACATGTTAGTTTTTCAAATCAAAAAACAGAGGTATCAACTAAAAACATCAAAGGTTGAATTAATTGAGGCTACTTTATTTTAATCAGCCGGTAGAGGGTTTCTTTCATCTCATCAATGCTGTAGGGTTTTACAATAACACCGGAAAAACCATAATCCGTAAAGCGGGCCATTACCGAATCATTTGAATAACCACTGGCAACGACTCCTATCACACCGGGATCAATTTTTTTCAGATGCCCCATGGTTTCCTCCCCCCCCATACCTCCACGTATAGTCAGGTCAAGAATAACGAGGTCATAGGGAGAACCAGCCTCACTGCTTTTACGGTACCTGTTCAGGGCCTCTTCACCCTCTTTTGCGGTATCAACTGAAAAGCCGATATACTCAATAAATTTCCTGGTGATTTCGAGGACCATGGGATCATCATCCATAACCAGAATTTTCCCCGTTATACCCGCCATCTCCGAATCAGTATTTTTCATTTTTTTAGCTGCCTCCCCTGAGGCGGGTAAAAATAAATCAAAACGTGTTCCTTTATCAATCTCAGATTTCACCTTTATGTTTCCACCATGTTTTTTTATTATTGAATATGAAACTGAGAGTCCCAGGCCGCTCCCCTCTTCCTTCGTGGTAAAAAAGGGATCATAAATATTGGACATACATTCTTTAGATATTCCATGCCCCGAATCCTCAATAATGATATGAACATATTCTCCGGTTTCCAGCTCTTTGTTCTCTCCGCTGTTAGAATAGTTCTCTGCACTGATACTTATGAAACCTTTACCCCTGATAGCCTGGCGTGCATTAAGAAGAAGATTGTGAACCACCTGACTAACCTGTCCCTCATCAATGTGGGCATTGGAAAGATCCGGATCGAGGTCGAAGATACATGAAACAGGAGAACCGCTGAGAATAAAGTCTGCAGTTTCCCTTAAAAGGTTCTCAATTGATGTAGCCTTTTGAACCGGAGCCCCCCCGCGAGAAAATGTCAGGAGCTGCTGAGTAAGGGAACGGGCCCTCCATGCGGCCTTTTCCGCCACTTCCAAAATTCTGCTCCGCTCTTCCGCCACAAGGGTTTCATCCCGCGCCATGGAGATATTGCCAAGTACCGCAGTTAATATATTATTAAAATCATGGGCAATCCCCCCCGCAAGAACTCCTAGTGATTCAATTTTTTGCGCCTTCAGTAATTCAGCCTCTGTACGTTTCCTTTCCGTCAGATCCTCCATGGTTACAAAACCAACTCCCCCAATGGGCATCATCCTGAATTCGACATCTTTCACGGAACCGTCGGGAGTGGTGACCTTCCATTCCTGGGGAATAATTTCATTCCCATTATTCAATGCCTTTTTGATAGCATTGTTCCATTTAGTCCGTACCTTTTCACGATATGCAGGATCAGGGTATGCCTTGTCCCACCACTGGTCTATATGAGGAACCTCTTCAGTGCTGTATCCGAAATCGTCAATCGCCCTCCTGTTGCGGTATATAATATTCCCTTCAACATCAAACACGGCCATGGCAATGGGAGACCATTCAACCAGTTCCCTGAAACGCTCTTCACTCTGTTCGAGGGCCTCTTCTGTTTCTTTCTGATGGGTAATATCCTGAACAATACCGACGCCACCGGTTATTTCCCCTTTTTCATTCCTGAGGGGTTCTGTTATCATGGAAACCTCTACGTGGGCCTGGCTTGTCGTGGCATCGTAGGGCCCCTCATAAAAGCCCTTTTCTCCCTGCACCGCCTTTTCAATACATGGAAATACTGACATATCTTTCAGCATCCGCATATCAAGACCGGTCAGCTTTTCCCTTGTAGATTGAAGAAGAAAAAGAAACTTATCGTTGAAATGAGTAATACGGAGATCTTTATCGAAATAGAATATTCCTGCAGGAGTCCTGTTAAAGAGAAGGCGGTACTCTTCCTCACGGTGTTTTAATTCAGCTTCAATTTCTTTTCTTTCGGTAATATCATAATAGGATCCAAGAACGGCGGGTTCTCCATTATAGTCAAGGCCCTCTGCAAATATTCTAAGCCAGCGAACCTCGCCATTCTTTTTAACAATACGAAATTCATAAACTCTACTGACCTTCTCCCCGGCGAGACGTTTCCGGTAGCGTGCAAAAAAGTTCTCCCTGTCATCGGGGAAAATCAGATTAAATACAGTTTCAGGTTCAGCGTTGAGCAATTCTTCTTCACTGTACCCTGTCATATCTGCAAGACTCTTGTTTACGAAGATAAATTCCGGGGGATTTCCCCTGATGAAGGCAATTCCGAGGATGTGATTTTTCAGACTTTTAAAAATCGATTTTTCATTTAATTTCAAATCAGCATTTTCTTTTTTTACATTTTGCAGCTCTTCTTCAAGAGCCTCTATTCGCTTATGCAAATCTTTTTGAAAATGCCTCATATAGATTTTTTCCTGTCTGTATCAAATTCTTTCAGATAAATCAGAATAATAGTGCTTCACTTATACTGTCAAGAGCTAATAGGGGCTATGGAGGTCTTCCCGGAGACTGTTCTTGGTAAAACTTAAAAAAGGGGAATAAGGCATGAAACAAGGCGTATTGAAGGCTCCGATGAGCATCGGCACCTTCAATACGACGGGGTGAACAAGTTATTTTGACCTGGTCCAGAGTTCTTTGCGGCCAAGAATAGAGATTCCAATATACCCCTTCACCCAGAGTTTATTGTTCCCATCAAGCCACATCTTGCAGCTGTATGTTTTACCGTTGCCGGGATCATAAATTTTTCCGCCTTCCCATTCGCCATCGTCGTAACTAAAACCGTGAAGCATCAGGGTACCCATCAATTTCTGGGTTCGTTTTTTAGGATCGGGATTTTTAGTATCGAGATCGTCAGGATTGCTGAGCCATACAAGCTTACCGCAGTATTTATTACCGCATTTAAATATTTGCACTTTGCCATCTTTTGCAGCAACCAGCCAGGTGCCGAGAACCGCATCGGGATTTCCAGCCATAATACTTCCTGCAGCAAAAAAGAAAACAAGTGCGCTGAGAAGGATCATTTTTTTCATAGAATTAACCTCGTATTAATTTTTATGCCACAAAATAGACGTCACGGGAGAAATTCCAGCTTGAGTGACATATCAGTCAAGAAAGTCATAAAAAGTTCTTCCCGTCAATAAAAATTCATTTATGCAGGAGCGAAAACGCTTTCGCTCCTGCATAAATGAAACATCTTCGCCCCTACAATACGCGTTCCTTTATCAATTTCGCGTACCACAGCCCGCCTGCCTTTATCTTCCTTTTCTGTGTCTTGAAATCTACTTCAATCAGGCCGAAACGCATTTTATATCCCTTATCCCATTCAAAGTTATCCGTGAGGGACCAGACCATGTAGCCCTGGACATTTACCCCCTCGGAGATGGCGCGATGAACCTGTTTCAGGTGCCCCGAAAGGTATTCAATCCGGAAATTCTCATCTGTAGTGGCAAGTCCGTTTTCAGTGACAATAATGGGGAGATCCGTTGAACTTCCCACCATCTTCAGCACATCATAAATGCCTTCCGGGTAATGGATCCAACCCATATCAGTCACAAGATCCCCCTCCCTGCTTTCGATGGTGTCCATGCCCTTCATGTAATTGGTGCTGTAATAGTTAACTCCGATAAAGTCCATGGCATTTTTCAATTCTTTAAAAGGAAGTCCAAGCCCCAGTGGAAATCCGATACGCCCTGTACGGACCGAATCGAAAAAACAGCGGTTGGCAACCTTGTCCGCCAGGGCGGTGGTGAAACGGTCAATTAGTGATTTTTTACGGTATGGCTGGAAGTGCATGTAAGCAAAGGCGACTCCAACAGGTGCTTCAGGATGATATTTTTTGATTATATGGTAGCTGCGCCCGTGCATTGAAAAAAATGTCCGGTACACCTTAATGAACTGCAGGTAACTGATTCGATAAGGCGGGAAAAAACCTGTCAGATACCCTCCCAGGGGAACGACATTAGGTTCATTGATGGGAAGCCACGAATCTACAAGATCCCCCAGGTTGCGCACCACCGCCTCTATATAGAAGGAAAAATGCTCCATGAAGACCTTTCTATTTAAAAAGCCCCCCTTTTCCTCCATCCAGAGGGGAATAGTGAAATGATGCAGGCAGAGCATCACCTTTATTCCTCTCTTTTTCAAGGCCCCCATCATTTCCCGGTAATGGCTCAGAGCCTCTTCGTCAATACGATTTTCTTCCGGGACAACCCTGGACCACTCCGTGGAGAGGCGGTGCATATGCACTCCCATTTCCTGTGCCAGATCATAATCTGTCTCAAAGCGGTTCCAGTGATTGCATGCGTCACCGCATGGCTCGGTAAAACGGCGCTCTTCCGACGGCTGCGCCAGGCTTTCCTGCTCCATACGGTACCAGTCATTGTTGTAATTGCCCCCCTCTGTCTGATAGGCTGATGCGGCGGTGCCCCAGAGGAAATCCTCCGGAAATTTTATCGCTTCATGTGACATAATGTTCTCCATTTTATAAATAAATTGCGTTTTTTTTGAAGGCGAATATCGTGTTTTTGAAGGCGACCATTGCGATGGTCGCCTTCAAAAAAAAACGCCTCCGAAGAGCGTATTCTTCCTTTTCCATAAAACACCACAAAAACGAATGACATCAAGAAATTTTCTTGATAAAATACCCCCCCTTTGAAAAAATCGCCATACCTTTCTGCTGAAAAATCAGACATTATTTCAGCAGCCAATACCAAAGGAAGGAGAACATCGATGAATACGTATGAACTCACTGTAATTCTACGCTCAAAAGATGTTGATACCGTCCAAACCAAGATGAAAGACATCCTGGCAAAACACGGCGTCACCATCACCAGCGAAGAGCCATGGGGCAACAAAAAACTCGCCTACGAAATTGACAACGAAAGAGAAGGCTACTACTACTTCGGCATTATTCAGACAACACCTGAAACTGTTGATAGTGTAATTGCAGATTTCAGGCTCACTCCTGATATTCTCAGACATCTTTTCGTAAAAATTAAGGCCGCATAAGCGGTTAACAAGGGGGATTCCCAATGGCCAGCGACCTTAACAGAGTAATGTTGATCGGCAGAGTAGTGCGTGACCCGGAACTCAGGTACACGCCCAACGGTACTGCCGTTGCCAACTTCTCCATAGCCAATAACCGCTCTTACGTGCAAAACAACGATAAGAAGGAACAGGCAAGTTTTTTTAACTGCATTGCCTGGGGCAAACTGGGAGAACTGGTAGTACAGTACTGCAAAAAAGGAGCCCGTCTCGGTCTCGAAGGACGACTGCAACAGCGATCCTGGGAAGACAAGGACGGCAACAAACGATCAGCAGTGGAAATTGTAGCGGAAAACGTGCAATTTCTTTCCCCGCGCGACAGCGCTGGAGGAGACATCCAGATAGATATGCCGGCTCAGAATGAGCCGCCACAGAGCCTGTCACCGGATGTCAACAATAACCCATTCTCGGATGATGATATTCCATTCTAACGTAGATACAGGAGATAGCAATGTCAGAAGAAATTAAGAATAACGAAGCTGAAGAAACAGCAGCTGAAACCCCGGTAGAAACGCCGGCACCTGCTGCTGCAACAGATACACCGGTTGAAACACCTGCAGCCGATGCTGCTGCAACAGATACACCGGCTGAAACACCGGCAGCCGATGCTGCGGCAACAGATAAACCCGCAGAGGGAAGCTCCGAACAGAAACCTGTTCAGCGCACCGACGGACAGAGACGGGACTCAAGACCGGATCAACAACGGCGTCCCGGCGGAGGAAGGCCGGATCAACGGCGTGACGGAAGACCTCCAAGACGTGATGGTCAGCGTATGCCCCGTTTCCGACGAAAAGTGTGTAGATTCTGCCACGACAAAGAGGCAGTAATCGATTACAAAAAAACAAATATTCTCGAAAGCTTTATTACTGACAGGGGCAAGATTCTACCCCGTCGAGTTACCGGCACCTGTGCAAAGCACCAGCGAGCCGTAGCGAGAGAAATCAAGCGTGCCCGTATTATCGCACTGCTTCCTTTTGTTGAGCAATAATAGCGGTGATAACCTATTTTCTTATACCGGCACTGGCTCTGGCACTTGTGCTGATTTCAGCATATGCCGCCTGGCGGTGGGAATGGAAGGCTTTCATCCCTGCTGCCGTGCTGGTGCTAATTCCGTTCTTTCTAAACAGCAACCTTGATCAGGCCCTTTCTCTTCCGATGCCAATACTGCTGGGTCTCTTTGGTGGAATTACCGTAAAGAAAAATTACTCACTTACGGTATACCTGGTTTCCGCAACAGTTGTCATGGGAGCCCTTCTCACCGGCCAGTATTATTACATGAAGAACCATCTCAATATCGATGTTCTTCAGCAGTCTCGGATTTTAATGGAGAAAAGGATGGAATCTACCCAGATTCCTGCTGATCAGAGGACACAAATGTCAAAAGACTTCAAGGCCTTTGAAAAAATCATGCAGGACAAGATACCGTTTCTATCTTTTCTACAGGCATTGATTTTTACTGCTCTCAGTTTTTATGCGGTAAAACTCTTTCTCGTCCGTTTTCACAGGACTGATCACAAAAAAGGTCTTGAACTGTTCAGATTGAACGATTACTTTATTTTCATTCTGATCGCCGGACTTGCTGCTTTTCTCCTGATTGACGGAGAAAAGTATCCGATGATCCGCCTTATCGGCTTGAATGCGGGATTGATAATCTCTCTGCTTTACGTAGTCCAGGCCGCAGGCATCATTAAGTTTATACTCATGAAACGGAATTTCCCCCGCTACTTTAAATGGGCAATGCTTCTGTTTCTATTACTGGCAGGCATACAGATTCTACCCTTTATTCTGACACTTTTAGCCGGACTGGGGGCACTGGATTTGTGGGCTGATTTCAGAAAATTGAATACCGCTGAAAAGCCGGAATTGTAATCATATAGAGGGAGAAAGACACCCCTCACAGCAGTGAAACTAAGTCACGAGGAGAAAACCATGAAAGTTATACTTCAAAAAGATATTCCCAATCTCGGTGACGCCGGTGACATCAAAGACGTTACCGACGGGTACGCACGCAATTACCTGATACCGCAAAAACTGGTTATTGTTGCCAATGATTCAAGTCGGCGTGCCATCGAACACCAGAACAAACTGATTAAAATCAAAAAAGATAAGCGTAAAAAAGACAGCGAAAAGATATCCGAAAGCATGAAAGGCCTCGAGCTGAAATTCCAGGTCCAGGTCGGCGAAGAGGACAAGCTTTTCGGTTCAATTACATCAATTGACATCGCCAAGGAACTGAAAGATAAGGGCTTTGACCTTGACAAACGTAAAGTTATGCTTGAAGCACCCATCAAAGAACTCGGTGAATTCACAGTTCCTGTAAAACTTGATGAAGGACTTACTGCAGACGTTAAAGTTGTTGTAGAAAAAAAGGAATAATCTATGTCACTGGACCGGCTACCGCCGCAGGACATTGACACTGAAACTGCCTGCCTGGCTTCGGCACTGCTGAGCCGGGAGGCACTATACAAGGTAACTGAAATCCTCCTGCCGGAGGATTTTTACCTTGAAAAGCACCGCGTTATCTACGACGCCATTGTCACCCTGGAGCGGAAAAATACCCCCGTTGATCTAACTACCCTGAAGCAGCGCCTTGTCGACCAGAACCAGTTCGAAGGCGTCGGTGGAGATGCGGGCCTTGCTGAGTTGTACCGTTCCATCTCCACTTCAGCTAACGCTGAATACTATGCACGAAGAATTAAAGAACTGGCTTTACGTCGGCAGTTAATTCAAATTTCGACAAATTCCATCGAACAGTGTTTTGACACTTCCCGTGATACCGCTGAGGTAATCGATGAAGTAGAGACAAATATCTTCAATGTCACGGAAAAAAGAATCGTTTCCAACTACAAGGCTATCGATGATGTTCTCCAGGAAACCATGCAGGACATTGGGCACTGGTATGAAACGAAAAAAACCGTTACTGGTATTCCAACCGGATACAATGATCTCGATGAACTTCTTACGGGACTTCACGGCTCTGAACTGATAATTATTGCGGCGCGTCCCGGTATGGGAAAAACCGCCTTTGCCCTTAACGTTATGAACAATATTGCCTCCCTGGAGCCTGATAAGGCAGTTCTCTTCTTTTCACTTGAAATGCCAGCATCACAGCTGGGGATGCGTCTTCTCTGTATCCAGTCACTGGTCGATTCTCAGCGGGTCCGTACCGGACACATCAGCTCTGATGAAATGAAGGAGCTCTTTTCTGCGGCGGCCCTCCTGGAGAAATCGAACATCTTTCTTGATGATACCCCTTCCATCAATATTATGGAGATAAGGGCCAAGGCGCGAAGACTTCAGCAGAAGGTTCCCGTTGGATTGATCATTATCGATTACCTTCAGCTGATAACAAGCCTTTCAAAGGTAGACCGGCACCTTCAGATCGCTGAAATTTCACGGTTTTTAAAACAGCTGGCGCGTGAACTTAATATTCCTGTCGTAGCTCTTTCACAGCTCTCCCGTGCCGTGGAACAGAGGGCAGACCAGCGCCCCACACTGTCTGACCTGCGGGAATCAGGTGCCATCGAGCAGGATGCTGATGTGGTAATGTTTATTTACCGCCACGAAAAAGTTGATAGAGAGACCGAAAAAAAAGGGATAGCTGATATTATCGTTGCAAAACAGCGTTCCGGTCCCGTTGATGATATAAGTCTTAAATTCTGGGACAAATATACGAAGTTCGACAATCTCGACAGAAGCCACGAATACGGGGAGGCAGTGCCGGCCTATGAGTAACGGGGAAGCGGGTCTTTTTGTCAGAATCATGGAGGCCCTGGGAGGACATTTTGTTTTCCTGAAGGATACCGTGAAATGGACTTTTCGTCCCCCCTTCGATGCAGCGAATGCAATCAGCCAGATGCTTGAAATCGGCTATAAATCAATACCTGTTACTACCATTACTCTTTTCTTTACCGGTATGGTCATGGCCTATCAGATCGGCCGTGCCATGGACGCCCTCATGTCCGGCTCCAGTATTTTCATCGGCAGCGCAGTTACTATCTCCATGTTTCGTGAACTCTGCCCGGTACTGACGGGACTTCTCCTGGCTGGCCGAGTAGGTTCATCCATCGCGGCAGAAATCGGAACCATGCAGGTGACCGAACAGATTGATGCCCTGCGGACCCTTTCGGCAAATCCGGTACAGTATCTTTCCGTACCGCGTTTTCTCGCCTGCCTGGTAATGACTCCTACCCTAACTGTTCTTACGGACCTTGTCGGGGTACTCGGCGGCGGCTTCATTGCATATTTTGGCCTCGGCATCACTCCTGAAAAATATGCCGAAAACATTGTTCAATATGTCAGCCTCGCCGATTTCATGTCGGGACTGATTAAATCAGTATTTTTCGGAATCATAATCGCAAACATTTCATGCTACCAGGGATTTAACACCCGCGGCGGCGCGGAGGGAGTTGGACGCTCAACCATCGCAGCGGTGGTAAACTCTTCGATGGTTATTCTAATTTCGGATTATTTCCTCACATATCTGCTGACTTTTGTCGATTTATAAAATTATCATAATTATTGAAACGGGATCCAATGAGCAAACAGAAAAAGGCATTTATTAAATATCTTAAAGATAAAGATATCAAGAAAAAGGTACTCGATGCGTTTGAGGCTGTCGATCAGGAAGATTTTTTCACAGAGACTCTGAAGGGGGGCCTCTACACGGAAAAACCTGTACCCATCGGATGCGGAGAGATGAGTGACGATCCCTTTGTTCTTGCAAAGATGATCCAGGTTCTCGACCCTAAAAAATCATGGAAGATACTCGAAGTCGGCACCGGTTCAGGATACTCCACGGCTATCCTTTCGAGCATGGTGAAGGAAGTCGTAACGGTGGAATTCCATGAACCCCTTGCGCAGCTGGCAAAGGAAAAACTGATCGATAAGGGATACTTCAACATACGCATCTTCGCCGGTGATGCCACGCAGATGCACGATCGCCTTGGCCCCTTCGACGGTATCATAATACATCCAGCATGCAGCCATCGTCCCCTGACACTTTTATCGATGCTGAAGGGAAGCCGATTCTCCGTTTTTCCCATGGGGCCAACATTCCAGCAGCAGATCGTCCGCTACAAGAATGCCCTTCTCGGAGCGGAAGACACCCTGAAAAATTTTACCTTTTATGACTTCTGCCGTGCGGAATCTATTCGCGGCAGGTACGGCTGGAGAGACCAGGAGGAAGGTTTTCTGACGGATAAACTCCCCGACGACGAACGAATCAAACACATTGATGAAGAAGAAAAAAAAGAAGATAAATCTGGAAAGAAGAAAGAATCGAAGGCGAAGTCAAAAAAGAAAAAATAATTACTTCTCTGCAGGTTCGACTTTGATGTCGAACCTGCAAAATAACTATTTTTCCGACTCGTATATAAAACCAATAGCCCCTGCATCAAGAACGGCAGGTGTATCATCATTCAAAATTACCAGACCAGCACCGAACAGGCGAACCTGGTCAATATTTCCATTAAAAAAAGCTGCAGCACCATTATTATATCTTCCAATCTGCACCGGCAGATTCCCTGATTGACGGGTGCCGCTATAGGTACCGCTTCTATCAAATTCAGCGCTGTCAATGAAGTCATTGTCATCCAGCGGATACGCCTGATCTTCAGGATTAACAAGAAGGCTGATGGTAGTTCCTGAAACCGATACAGCGACAAAGGTCCATGTACTGGCTGGTATATTCGCAGTACCAGTCACCGTAACAGCTCCCCCGGCACTATTGCCTAAAATTAATGTCAGTTTACTGCTAACAATTCCAAGGAAAAATTCTGAGGATGCGTCACCAGTTCCATCGGCAGTATGCTTACTAATGATAGGCATATCAGAAGTATTCGCAGGGTTAATCCATGCCGTTACTGTGAAGTCTGAATTTAATCCCGTTGTCAGGTCAGTAATTTCGAAATAATCATTAATTCCATCGAATACGCCTGTATGGGCTACATCGTTACTAGTATCATTATCTCCATCCAGATCATCGAGGTATTTCCCGCCAACTGCTACAGTTGCACCATCAATAGAGACAGCATTTAGTACTGCCCCGCTACTGTAATCATTCTGATCTACCTGATCACTTCCAACAGTAACCAGTTCATTGAAAAAATAATAGGCAATTGGGCTGTCAAGATCATCATCTGTTTTTGGATTGCCTCCCAAATCACTGCACCCTGCAGCAGCAAAAACTGTACCGATCATCAATACCATAAGAATTCTTATCCCGCGTTTCATTGTAAGCCACCTCGCTGTCTTTTTTTTTCTTTATAGGTTAAGTATAACTTAACACCGTTAATGCGTCAACATATATGCCTCAAACTGAGAATATTTTTTATTGCACTCTATATAGAAATTGTTTACCTGACACGTTTCGCACCGCCCACCTCCCCCCAGCCACCCTGAGGGGGGCTAAATTTTTCTTCTAACCATTTGAGCAGGCAGAATTATAAATCAATATAATTGATTATATTTAAAATTTTCTTTTGTTATATTAAATATTATAGCGATGAAATTTCTTTAAGCCCCCCTCCGGGGGGTTTGAGGGGAGGACATGGGGGTTTATATCAGGACAATAGAAAATCCTTAAACTAAATTACGGATTTCTTTACAGTATCTGGATCTTCACCGTTTTTATAACAGTAACGGCATCCGTAAATCATCAATTTCTGATCCTTGTCACCAACTACCGGTGCGGCGTAGAGAGCCTCGTATTTTGAAAGCTTCGACCTGCAGAGGGGGCACATCCTCTCCCCCGGGGGAATAGTTTCAATGGCGGGAGAGGCAATTTCATTGGTTACCGCCTTTACCTTTTTTTTGGCCGGTGATGAGCCCTTAATTTTTTCTTTCCCGTCGTTTAAAAGGGAAAGAAGATAGAAAAAAAGGGAGACACCAATAACCAATCCTGCAATATATAATAAAATGCTCATAACTGCTTCCTGACAACAAAGTTTATCATCACTGTGTCTTTCTTCGGTTCTTCGAAGGTAAAATCTCCGAATATACCAAGAATCTCCATTCTTTCCCGCCGTAATACTTCTTTAATTTCTTTCACTGTATAAATTCGCTGGAAATGATTCTCTTCACGGCAGGTTCCGTCATCCCCGAAAAATCTCAGGGTAGAGACCATAAATTTTTCTTTCGGATCGTAGCGGTTTGTCCATTCAACATCCCTTCCACGAACATCATAGGTGGTCGTTTTACCATCAAAATTATACAGCATATTGTATTCTGTGGTGACATCGAACATGAATATTGTTTCGTCACCCATGACATGCCTCACGGAACGGATCGCCCCCTGTACTTCCTTTAATTGAAGAAAATAATTCATCGTGTCATGGACTGCAAAAATGAAATCAGGTGTCTTCGCAAGGCTGAATTGCGCAATATCCCCGCAGAAGACCCTGAAAGATTTAAAGGCCCTGGTTTTGGCCACCCGAACCATATCGAGGGAAAGGTCCATTCCATATATATTATAGTTTTCAGCGGAGAACTTCGCACCAAAACGCCCCGTGCCGCACCCCAATTCCAGAATCAGCCGGGGATTATCTACATATTTATACATCAGTTCTTTGATATAATGATACCATCCCTGGTAATCCACCCCCTGCAGAATATAATCATAGGCGGTGGCCAGGTCCGAATAGGGTTCTATGTATTCTATGGGATTCATGACCGGATATTCTTTCTTTTACAGATGCTTGAAATGACACGATTTGTCAAATAATATCTCTTCAGGTATTGAATATGCCAAAATTTTAACGGCACAACTGAAGATTAGCCTGGAAAATCAAAAAAGAAGAAGCAAATTGCACAATAAAGGAGCTAATTCTCCAATAAATTTTTTGGAATTTACCCTATTTGATCCTGCCAGCAATGAAAATCTTAACATAGAGGCTCTGAGCCGACCTCTGACGATGCTCCTCCCTCTCAGAAAGCATCAAACTTCCCCCCAATCCCTGACCTGGCACCCTGAATAAGCATTTTTTTGTTTCTGCATATCCTGATATCAGTTTTCGCACACTGGTATTTTCTGATATATCAACTCCTCATGAGATTTATAAGAAAATATCCGGTAATTATACTCTAAAACCAGATGTATGGTTTTCAGGCACATAATGCGAAACTTTCACCGGAAAAGGCAGTATGGGGAAATTTTACCTGTACATAAAAATCCAGGACACACCGGCCAGGGTTATGCAGCATGGCCTGTTTCACCTCAGTACATCGGGAAAATTTGGAAGGAGAAAGTTCATGATGAAAAAGATTCTAGTTCTGTTTTCTCTTCCGCTGGCCCTGTTTTTTACGGCATGCGGAAGCGACAGTAGTTCAGACCTGCCATCGATCACTCTCGATCCAACGGACATACCACCGGTTTTTGAATCTCAGCCGGTAATCTCTGTTGATTCGAAAAAAATTATCACAAAGGGTGGTCTGCAGTTTAAAGATTCTAATGGCAACGGAAAGTTGGACACATACGAAGACTGGAGACAATCACCAACCAAAAGGGCCGCAGATCTGGCAGCACAAATGACCCTTGAAGAAAAAGCCGGTCTTATGGTTCACAACAGTCCAGGTAGTGTGTCAGTTGATGGAGTAGTCGGTGTTGACACTGGAAAGGATATTCAGGAAAAGCATATCCGTTTTGGCGTGGCTCGTCTTAATGACATGGTGACCGCGGAACAATGTGCAATCTATTTTAACGAAGTCCAGAAGGTTTCTGAGGGCACAAGGCTCGGAATTCCCTTCTTAATTAGTCTTGACCCAATGCATAATGTTGACGGTACCAACAATGCAGCTGGGCTCTTTTCCAACTGGCCCATGCCGGAAGGAATAGGCGCCATGGATGACACAGAACTCACCAGAGCCTATGGTGATGCCATCAACAAAGAATACCGCGCAATCGGTGTCAGAATGCAGCTTGGCCCCATGGCTGATGTTGCCTCAGAGCCGCGATGGGCACGAGTCCAGAATACCATTGCAGAGGATTTCTACCTGGTCTCCAAACATATTGGCCCCTTCGTTAAAGGAATCCAAAATGGGGATAAGGTAAGCCCAACTTCAGTTGCTGCGGTTATCAAACACTTCCCGGGCGCTGGTCCTGACGAAGACGGTATGGACAGCCATTCCGCACCTGGAAAACATAACATTTACCCGGGCGGAAAACTGGCAGATCACGTCAGAATGTTTCAGCCTGCCTTTGATGCCGGCGTTATGGCAATGATGCCCTGCTACAGCATTTTCAAAGACCAGTTCACCGAACAGGTCGGTGCAGCCTATAGCAAAGAAATAATCGACCTTGCGAAATCAATGGGTTTTGACGGTATGATCGTTTCAGACTGGGGTGTTGTTACCGCATATGGCGGCATGATGGGCTGGGGAGTAGATGGTCTTACTCCTTCTCAAAAAATAAAAAAATTCCTCGAAGCCGGTTCACATCAGGATGGCGGTGCTTCTGATCCTACACCATATGTAACCGCGGTAACAGATGGTTCCATTACTGAAGCTCAACTTGAAAAAGCAGCAGCAAAAATGCTTGAAGTAATGTTCTGCCTTGGAATTTTCGAAAATCCCTATGTAGACTCTTCAGCAGCAAATGCTACTATTAGCAGCATTACCAGAAACCTGGAAGCACAGATTAAATCTACTGTACTTCTAAAAAATGATAGTGTTCTCCCAATTGATAAGAGCAGTACGACTAATGTATACTTTGGTGGACGCGCTTCCGATTCACAAACTGTTGCAACAAACTACGTTGCCGGCGATAATGTGACAATCGTAACTGCTACAGATCCTACAGTTTCTGCAGATAGAATAGCCGCCATGGAATCAGCTGATGTTGCCATCATCAGAATCCGTGCACGTGATGGTATCTACTTCGGAATCGATGCGGGAATTCCCCTTTCATTTGATGGAGTTGCAATAAGACCTGATGGTGATCCGTCAACGCGTGACATAACCATCACCGGTGGAATAGATGAAATGTTCGGCTATCCTGTAGCTGGTGTTCAACCTGAATGGGATCGAATTCAGGAAGCAATCACTGCTCAAGGCACCAATAGCGCTCTCAAGATTGTGGTGGTGATGTATGCCGTACGTCCCGGTATTGTTGAAGGTTTTATCAATGATATCGATGGATTCCTCATTGACTTTGGCGCAACTGATGAAGCAATACTGAACCTTGTTTTCGGTGACGCTTCTCCATCAGGTAAACTGCCAATGGAAATTCCTTCAAGCGACGCTGAAGTAAGCGCTTCCTTTGAGGATGTTCCCAATGATACTGAAAACCCAACCTTCGATTTCGGAGACGGTATGACCAGCTGGTAAGTATCAATACTGCAGAATACTGCAATTGTATATAAGAGAGGGAGTATGCTTCAGGGCATACTCCCCTTTTTTATTTTCTACAGCGGGAAAAGTGCCGGCCTGTTTCAATTAAACTTCCTTTTCAAAAATACTTTTAAAAACTTCCCTTGACAGGTTAGATTAACACCGTTATTCTAACGCCGTTATTTCAATCCAGAAAATGAGGTTTCAATGCCGAAAGCACCGCGCCCCCGGGAAGAAATCGAGGCTATCCGTGAGGAAATAATAGACACGGCTCTGAGCCTCATCATCAGTGACGGGTTCAACAATCTCAGCATGCGGAAAATCGCCGCCCGCCTCGGCATTACCGCAACCACCATCTATAACTACGTCGCCAGCAAGGATGAACTGAACCTGATGATCCGCATGAAGGGTTTTGAGATACTTTACGGAAAACTGGCTCAGAGCCTCGCAAGCAATTCCGGACTGATTCCACAACTCTCCGCTATGATTCGGGCCTACAGCGATTTCGGTATCACCTTTCCGGACTATTACGACGTCATGTTCAGCCTCGCCACACCAAAATACACGGACTACATCGGCACCGATATCGAAGATACGGCCCTCCTGGAGAAACAGACCTCCATACGCTGTTTCACCATTTTCAGCCAGCTCCTGGAGGGGTACATCAGAGAAAACAGCCTTCATATTGATAAAGACTACGCGGGCTACATGATAATGAGAATGTGGTCAGATCTTCATGGCATCATCAGCCTTTACAACAGCCGGGTCCTCTATGAAGTCAACGAGGAGAGCCGTAAAATCCTGGACCGCCGTATTGAGGATGTAATTGCCTCGGCACTTCACCTGAAGACTCTCATCGATTCGGGAGAGGCTCAGAGCCTCAAATAAATATTTAAGGGGGAAGTCAAATGAATATCCGTACAGCAGAAAAAACCGGTGCCCGCGGCAGGGGAATCACCAACACCCTTGTTAAAGTCCTCCTGAACCTGATGGCACTGAACTTCAACAAAAGGAAGTCACTAAAGCAATACCTCCAATGGGAAGAGGGATGGATCAATTTTTCCATCGGTGTTGAAACGGAAAGCGGTTCTGTTGCACAGACAATATCATTCATTGACGGCAGGGCCACAGTGACTCCCGGCACGGGGGAAGATGCCGATGCCCGACTGGTATTCTTGGACGAGGCCGGTGTCAGGCAGATGATCTCCAGTCCCCCCAGTGAAGTCTTTAATCTCCTGATGAAAAACCGCATGGTCCCACGGGGCAACCTGGCGTACCTGCAGCTCTTTAACTTTTTCATCTCAGTGCTGATGAAAAAGACCCATATAAAAATGCTGCAGAAAGAGAATAAAACTTCCCCCTCAAAAAAAAGAAGAACCGCTGCGGTCCCCTCGCCGAAACCCGCAGCAAAACAGGAGTTTCTCGCTACGGACCTCCGCGACCCGGGGGTGAAACATCTTGATGACCCGTACCTGAGCCACTACAGCCTTTCCGACTTCCCCCGCCTTGGAGCCTTTCTTGATATTCACTTCACGGCAAAACCGGCACTCTGCCATGAGCGCCCCCTTCTCCTGACGGAGTGGTTCCGCGCCAACGGTTTCGAAAATGACACTGAAGGCGCTCCCTGGAAGCCTGAACTCCGCCAGGCCCGCGCCTTTAAACACCTGATGGAAAACCGCCGCCCCATTATACGGGAAAACGATCTCATCGCGGGGACCACCACCACAAAAGAGATCGGCGTGGTACTCTATCCCGATTCCCACGGCACGATGATATGGGGGGAACTCTTCACCACGCCGTACCGGCATCTCAATCCCTACGACGTAGATCCGGAAACAGTGGAGGTCCTGCACAAAAAGGTATACCCCTACTGGCTGAATCGAAACATCAGGGAACAGGTTCGCGCCAAAAATGGATACCCCCTCTGCCAGCAGCTGGACGAACGCTTCGCCGTCTACTTTCTCTGGAAGACCGTCGCCATCTCACACACCATTATTGATTATCCCATGATTCTTTCAAAGGGTACCCGGGGCCTTGCAAAGGAAATCGATGCAGAATTAAAAAAGACCCCGAAAAATAATGATGAAAAAATAATCCTCCTCAAAGCGATGAAGATAACCCTTGAGGGAATAAACTCCTATGCCCTTAATCTATCCGTGGAGGCAAAAGCACAGGCCGATAAAACTACCAACCCGCAGCGAAAAAAGGAACTGCAGAGACTCGGCACCATCTGCGGGCGCGTCCCCATGGAAGGGGCAAAGACCCTCGATGAGGCGGTGAACGCCCTCTGGATACTCTGGGTGGGGATGCACATGGAAAACACCAACGCGGGTCTTTCCCTGGGAAGGCTCGACCTGTGGCTCCAGCCCTACTTCGACGCGGACATGACGAAGATAAAATCGAAGAAGGCCCGTGAGGAATATATCAGGGGCGCCATTGAACTTGTCGGCTGTTTCTACATGCGCTGCACTGATCACCTGCCCCTGGTACCGGACATCGGCAATTATCTCTTCGGGGGAAGTTCATCTGATCAGGCCATCACCCTTGGCGGGGTAACCCCGGAGGGGAAAGACGCCGTCAATGACATGACCTACATTTTTCTGAAGGCAACTGAAATGCTGAAGGTTCGGGACCCCAATGTCAATGCCCGGTACCACAAAAAGAAAAACAGTGAAGCCTACCTGCGGCGCCTCAGCGAGGTGAACCTGAACACAGCGGCAACACCCTCCATCCATAATGACGAAGCTGTGATGGATTCCCTGAAGGAGTTCAACTATCCCGCAAAACATCTCCGGGACTGGTCAGCCACGGGGTGCGTGGAGCCGACAATCTCCGGACGGCACATGGGACACACAAACTGCATGATGTTTAACATGGTTGCCGCCCTTGAGATGGCAATGAATAACGGCCGGCACCCCCTCATGCGCTGGGACGTGGGGCCAAAAACAGGAAGCATCGAGGCGGAAGATTTTGACACCTTCGAAAAATTCTACAAGGCCTTCTGCGGGCAGTTTGATTTTCTTGCTGAACAGTCATGCAGCTTCAACAACATGCTGGGGGAGACTCACCAGGTCATCAGGCCGACACCATTTCTTTCCAGCATGATAGAGGGATCCATTACTTCAGGGAAAGACGTGACCAAAGGCGGCGCCAGGTACAATACCTCAGGTACCGCCTGTATCGGCCTCGCAGACGTTACGGATTCCCTCATGGCGATAAAAACACTTGTCTATGATGAAAAGAAAGTTACCTTCGAAAAGATTCTCGATGCGGTAAACCGGAACTTTCAGAAGGACGCCCCCCTCCTGGCCATGGTAAAAAACCGCGTACCCCTCTTTGGTTCTGGAGACCCGGAGGCGCTAAAAATGGCGAACCGTATTGTAAAATTCGCCCACGATTCATTCGGGAAACGCACCAACTACCGGGGCGGTAAATATACCGCGGGCTTCTGGTCAATGTCCAACCATGTTGCCTTTGGGACCCTCACGGGGGCCCTCCCGTCGGGACGTCTCGCTGGCAAGGCCTTCACTCCGGGGCTCACACCTGAGGCTCATGCCTCAAAAAATCTTCTCGACAATGTCAGGGATGTATCAAAACTGAAGGCTGAAAACATGAATAACAACATCGCCTTCAATGTGAAGGTGGTCCCCGAGGCTTCCGAAAGCCACGAAGAGGCGGTTAACCATATCTTCTCATACGCCAAAAGCTATATCGACATGGGGGGGATGCAGATACAGTTCAACGTGGTATCATCGGCGATGCTAAGGGACGCCATGGAAAATCCTGAAAATTACCGGGACCTCCTTGTGAGAATTTCCGGCTACAATGCATACTTTGTGACACTGAACAGGGACATGCAGCTTGAATTGATTGAAAGGGCAGAGTTTGGCCTTTAAGGAGTTAATGAACATGACAGCAAAGACTAAAGCTGCCGCAGTTTTAAAAACGGCGGCACCACTGATACTTGAGATAAAAGGTAATTCCCTTGATGACGGCCCCGGCATCAGGTCCGTGGTCTTCTTCAAGGGATGCCCCCTTGACTGCGTCTGGTGCCATAACCCCGAAAGCAAAAGGGCCTCCATTGAACTCTCACATGACGGGAATACCTGTATTGCCTGCGGGGCCTGCATCAAAGCCTGTCAGGAAAAGGCAATTACAAAGAAGAAAAAGGGGTTTATCAATCGGTCGAGATGCACCCTCTGCTTTGAATGTATCGATGTCTGTCCTTCAGGGGCCTTGAGCAGGGTGGGAAGTCAAATGCCCCTTCCCGATGTCATCAGCCGCCTCCTGGCGGATAAACCCTTCTATGATACATCCGGGGGAGGCGTCACCCTCTCCGGGGGGGAACCCACCATTGCCATGGAGTATATTTCCGAACTTGCCGCAGCCCTGAAAAAGGAGGGGGTACCGGTTCTCCTTGAAACATGCGGCCTCTTCGATATTAATATTTTTCTCGACAGGGTCTATCCCCACCTGGATGAAATCTATTTTGACATTAAAATATTTGATGATGCGGAACATAAAAAATACTGCGGCGCCTCCAATAAAAAAATTTTGGAAAACTTCTCCATTCTCCAGGAGCGTTTTCTTGATGGAGGCGTCCCCATCCTGGCCCGAACACCATTGATTCCCGGAATCACAGATGGTGCCGCTAACCTTGAAGCTATCGCCTCCTTTCTAAAAGAAAAGAAGGTTTCCCGTACTTCCTTACTTGCCTACAACCCCCTCTGGCATGAAAAAAACAGCAAAATCGGTGTCGAAAACCCTTATTCGAAAAAGAAGACAATGAAGACTTTCATGAAGGAAGTCGAAATCGAGAGATGCAGGCAAATCTTCAGGAATGCAGACATAGACATTGAATAAGGAATTTATCCGGAAAAAATCGCCTTGACAGACTAAGGGGGCACGGGCACATCGTAATTAATTACAATTAATGGAATCACTCTAATGGCCCTTTTAAATTTTCAAAATGTCACCCTTGCTTTCGGAAGCGCACCCCTGCTTGATGGCGTTGACCTTCAAATCCATGAAGGGGAAAAAATTTCCCTCCTGGGAAGAAACGGAACCGGGAAGTCTACCATGATGAAACTGATCAATGGCGACCTCCAGCCTGATACAGGCAGCCTTGTTCAGGACAAAAACATGAGGACTTCCCTTCTTACCCAGGAAGTTCCCTCAGATATTTCCGGAACAATTCAGGAGATGATATCTTCAGGGGTAACACATCATGATGAGAAGGATGCACATCGCCAGATTGAACGCACCCTTTCGCTTATGTCCCTCGATGCTGACGTTCAATTCGAAACCCTCTCCGCGGGAATGAAACGGCGTGTCCTCCTCGGAAGGGCCCTGGTGAGTGAACCTGACATACTCCTCCTTGATGAGCCGACTAACCATCTCGACATCGAATCCATTACCTGGCTGGAGAACTTCCTCTCCCGCTATGAAAAAACAATATTTTTTGTCACCCACGACAGAACATTCCTTCAGAAAATTGCAAACCGTATTATCGAACTTGACCGGGGCAGCATCTTTGACTGGAAGTGCGACTACCACACCTTCCTGAAAAGAAAGGAAGCCTGGCTCGAGTCGGAGGAAGCCGGCAATGCCCTCTTTGACAAACGCCAGGCCAAGGAAGAAGCGTGGATTCGCCAGGGAATCAAGGCACGGCGAACACGAAACGAGGGGCGTGTCAGGGCATTAAAAAAAATGAGAGCGGAAAGGGCCCTCCGCAGGGAACGTACCGGCACTGCAAAAATGGAAATTCAGGCTACGGAGAACTCAGGGAAAATGGTCATTGATGCTGAAAACCTGACCTTTGGATATAACGATATTCCCATCATCAATAACTTCTCCACAAGAATCCTCCGCGGAGACAAAATAGGCATAATCGGCCCTAACGGCTGCGGCAAGAGTACGCTGATAAAAATACTTCTCGAAGAAATCGAACCTCAAAGCGGTACCGTGAAGTCCGGTACGCGTCTCGAGACTGCATATTTCGACCAGCTCCGCAACCAGCTGGATGAGGACCGGACTGTGAGAGAAAATGTCACCGACGGTAATGAAATAATTGAATTCAATGGCGGGAAAAAACATGTAATCGGCTACCTTCAGGATTTCCTCTTTGCCCCGGACAGGATCGATGCTAAAGTTTCAGCATTGTCCGGTGGCGAAAAAAACCGGCTCCTGCTGGCAAAACTTTTCACACGTCCTGCAAATTTGCTGATTCTCGATGAGCCCACCAATGACCTGGACATCGAAACAGTTGAACTCCTGGAGGAACTCCTCCTGGACTACAAGGGAACACTCCTCCTTGTCAGCCACGATCGATCATTCATCAATAATGTGGCAACCAGTACCATTGTATTTGAAAACAACGGAGACCTTTGTGAATACGCCGGGGGATACGATGACTGGCTGATCCAGGGGAACAAAAGCCGGCAGGAAGATGCAAGGACTGAAAAGAAGACCAGGGAAAAGCCAAAGCAGGCAAAAAAGAAACTGAGCTTCAAAGAAAAAAAAGAACTGGAGGCCCTCCCGGGGCTTCTCGAAGAAAAAGAAAAACGCAAGCATGAGTTAATCGAAATGATGTCTGACCCCGAATTTTATCAGAAAAAGGGAACAGCCGTTGCGGAAACCAAAACCGAACTTGAAGAGCTGGAAGCTGAGCTGGAGAATCTCTTCGCCCGCTGGGAAGAGCTGGAAGCCCTCGAAGCATCCTTTACTTCATGATACAGAGGCGTATTAATCAGCTTCGAGAACCTGAAGATAAAGTCTTCGATATTCTTCATTTTCAGGATTTTCCATGTGCAATCGTTTCAACTCCTGTTGCATTTTTTTTTGAGCGAAACGTTTTTTCACATATTCCCGGTCCAGAGCCCGGGCCCTGACATAATGCCGATAGGCAAGGGGATATTTTCGAAGATGAAAACAGGTAACTGCAAGATTTGAGTAAGCCTTTACATAGCCGGGATCAATGGCAACTGCCTTCAATAAATTATTATAGGCATTATCATACTTTCCCTGCTTCATTTGGGCAACTGCAAGATTATTATAATAAAACTTATTTCCGGAGTTGATGCCGATGGCCCTGGTGAACATTTTTTCAGCATCTATAAAATCCTTCTGTTGCAGCAACTGAAGCCCCTTCCGGTTAATATTCACATCTCTTCCATCCGCGGCATAGAGATTACCGCAGACGAAGAAAAATACCGTTATAAAAAAAATATATTTATACACTGGATCCTATCCGGAAATCTTTACTACCCCGAGTCAATCAATCCCGATCAGACCGGGAAGACATTCCCCACAGGGTATACTGCATTTGAAAATTATTATCCTGCGGGGGCCTTCAAGGTGGCAACATTTTTTTCTCTGAAAATTAATTATTTTCAGAATAGAGGAGCATAAAACTTCCCCCCCACCCCTTAAACCATTCCTTCAGAGAGGAATTTCACCCCTGCAATCCGCTAATAGATCAGTTAATCAGCTTTAAATCACGCCGCCGCTTTATTCCTTAAGTTGCTAAAATAATTTTTCAACCCTTCTATCAAATGATGCAAATCAATGCTGACAACATAAAGACTTGGGAGAAAAATCAATACTACCGTCAGACCAAAAAGGAGTCCCCAGGCAAGTCCGACACACATCTGTGAAAGGAACGGATCATACCCACCGATGGCATAGGCGGTGGGAAAAAGGCCCATTATCGTCGTAAAGGAAGTAAGCAGAATAGGCCTGAGACGGGACACCGCACCATCAATAATATGCCCCCTTTGAAGGGTTTCTTCTTCTTTCAATTCTTCTACGGTGTGGATCATTACAATGGAGTCATTTACAATAATACCCATAAGGCCCACTATTGCAATACCTGCAAAGAGTGAAAGTGGATATCCGTGGGCAAAGAGTGCAAAAATAACACCGGCAACAGTAAAGGGAATCACGGCAATAATAAGTAAAGGCTTGGTAAAAGAATTAAATATCAGGGAGATTACAAGGAATATACTTATCGCTGCTATAAGGGCGGCATTTCCCAGGGAGCCAAAAATTTTCCCTCCTTCAACAGGTTGTCCACCGAAGGTAATCTCTACATTTTTATCCGAAGGAAATTTTGCTGCGATAAAATCGATAACTTCCTTGCCACTTATTTTCTGTGGATCTATATTTCCAAAAACCGTAGTGGTTCTTTTTCCATTATAGTGAATAATCTCACCGCTCGCCTTATTACTGACTCCGTATATCATGGCGCCAAGGTTTACCATATTCCCCAGGGAGTTCATAACCGGAAGAGATTTAATAAATCCCATATCAGCCCTTGCCTTTTTATTGAGACGAAGGCGGTAATTCATTTCTCCATCGACATCTCGAAAACTGGTGACCTTCATCCCGTCAAAGGAGATACGCAGCGCCGTGAGTATGTCTTTTACTGATAATTTTGCACTGGCGATAAGATTATGGTTCATGCGGATATTTATTTCATCCTTCCCCTTCACGTAGTCATCATCAACGCTTTTGACTCCCTTCAGGGTAAGGAGATATTTTTTTATCTCTTTTACTTTAGTCATTCTCATTTCCCGGTCATTTGCGGCGACCCTTACTTCAAATTCTTTCCCCAGGGGTGCTCCAACCCTCATTATATCAAGGAGATAGTTGAATTCATCTTTCATTTTATGTGCATTAATCTTATCCCTCACATCTTTAATAATTTCAAAGGCAGTTCTGTCCCGGGTTGAATAGGGAGTAAGATAAATAAACATTGTCGCGATATTTTCCTGCACCCCCCTGGTCGTGAGACTGTAGGTGCTGTTGGTTCCCATTCGCACACTGTAGCCAACCAGTTCATTTTCCGGGATAGCTGAAATAATTTTTTCAAAGGGTATGATGGCCTTTTCAGTATCCTTCATTCCGTATGTATTGGGAAATGTTAAAGATACGGTAAAACCTTCCGCTGAATCCTGGGGAAAGGGGTCCTTTGGCAGAAAATTTTTGGCGGTAAACACACTGAGAAAGAAAACTGCAATAAAAATTGCAATAATTGGATAACGCAATTTTACCGCCCTTTCCAGGAAACCGTGATAGTTTTTCTCCAGCTTCAGTACAAAAGCCTTCTTTTCTTCCACCCTCTTCTCTTTCTTCTTTCTTTTCTCATGAACAAGATGAGGGGGCAAAAAGAAATAGACATCAATCAGTGATCCCAGAAGGGCAATTATCACCACGAGGGGAAGTATCCAGACAAATTTGCCCGGCAGCCCTCCAAGGTTCATTATTGGAGAAAAAGCAAGGGCTGTAGTAGTCGTAGCCGCCAGTACGGGCTTCCACATGACGCGCACCGCTTCTACAGCAGCCTCCCGGTTATTCATCCCCTTTTCCGTATTTGATTTATAGGCTTCCGCAATTATAATTGCATCATCCACGAGAATACCGATTACAACGATAAATCCCCCCAGAGAAATCATGTTTATACTCTGTCCCGAAGCATAAAGAATGATAAATGCGAAAAAGAGAGAAAAAGGAATACCAAAGGCTGTCCAGAAGGCCGTTTTAAAATCGAAAATAAGAAACAGGATAATCATCACCAGGATAAAACCCATGATGGCATTATCCACTGTCAGTTCAAGTCGGTCCCTGGTCATTTTAGACTGGTCGCTGATGATAGAAACTGTTACACCTGGGGGAAGTTTAAGCTTATTGATGTAGTTATGAACATCTCTGCTTCCCCGAAGAATATTTCCCCCTTTTTTCTTTTTCAGCACAATGGAGGCGCCAGGTTTCCCTGAGTTTCGCACTTTGAGTTTAACATCTTCAGGTTCAATGGATAGGGTCGCCACATCCCTCAGCCGAACGCCGAAACGGCTGCTGTCGGGAGACATTCGCAGGATGGTATCAAGAACTTCATCATACTTTTCAAATTTATTAATGGATACAACCTTTTTCTGTCCAACGAATGATTCAAGGGTACCCCCGGAACCTTCAAGATTTCTTCCCTCAATGGCTCCGATAATTGTCCTGAGACCGATATACTCCTTTTTTGCCTTTAGGGGATCCACCAGTATATGCACCTCCGGGTCCGGAACCCCAATGATCTCCGCCTGGGAAATATCAGGGAATTGGCGCAGGTCATCTGCAGCTGAATTGAGGAGCTTATACAGCACCTTATATTCACCCTGAAAGGCAATCTCTATGAAGGGCTGGTCATCAGAGGTGATTTTTGACATGGTTGGCTTGCCGTCTATTTCATTCGGCAGGTCATCAATTTTGGTAATTGAGCTGTCAATATCTTCATAAAGCTGCTGGAGCTGATCATCATCGAAATCTTCATCGGCGATAACGGTTACAATTGACAATCCCTCATTCGAAGAGGAAATAACTTCTTTAATACCGGATACTTCCTTCAATTCAATCTCTATAGGAACAGTAACGTTCATCTCCACATCCCGTGCAGAGGCCCCGGGATAGATTGTTGTGATGACAATCTGACCGGTTGAAACTTCGGGAATCGCCTCTTTGTTCATCATATTCAAAGAGTGAAGACCATATATTACCGTCGTAATAATAATTACATTCACAAGCATTTTTCTATTTAGAAAAAATGAAGTTATCTTTTCCATGTTGTTACTCCAAAATATCAGAAATTACGAGGTCCAGGTACTTTTCCCTGTCCTCTGGATTATTATAACTAAAATCAAAAATATTTTCCAGATAGTTTCCCATAAGCACAGGATATATAATACAGGAGAAAAAACGCATCGCCATCATGGTAAGAAGCTTTTCATTTTCTATTTCAGTAATTTCTGCAATAGTATTAATAAACCGGTCCTTCCCAAAAGACATCATTTCCAGAAATTCAGGATTCAGGTTATTCCCCGAGATTGTCATAGTGATTAATGCCCTGGGTATGCCTGGATTTTTATTCAGGTGATTAACGTAATCAATAATGAATATTTTAAGACGCTCCTTGGCAGGGATTGTCGGATCAATCAGGGCATCAAATATCAGCTCTACCTGCAATTTAAAATATTTGAATGCCTCACTAATCAGGTTATCCTTTGAACCAAAATGATAATTGAGGGCCGCTACGTTCACCCCCGATTTCCTGGCAATTTGTCTTGTGGTAAGGCCGGTAATCCCACTCTTTCCTACAAGCTCAAGTGTGGTTTCAATGATTTTTTCCTTGGTTGTGTCCATGACCCCTCTAAAACGCGCGATTTAAACAGATGATTTAAACATAGGTTTAAAATACATAAATTCTTAATATTCGTCAAGCCTGGATACTCCCGAAGATAAAAAAATGTGACAAATTGCCATGCTTTCCCCTGTCAATCCCCGGGGCACTACAGGCATTCTGTTGATAAATTTCCCGGCGCCACACCCGAAGAGGGTCTACAGAAGTTTTTAATAACTACTTTTTTCCAGAAAATCAATTTGCAATCATGACGATACCGGCAAAATGAATTATTCTTGCATTAAATTAATAATCCTGCCACTATGGTGAAACAGATTAATCATCAGGGGAGCATATATTCAATGAAACGCATTCTACCGGTTTTGCTTGTTGCAGCTGTTATTATCACCGCAGGAAATCTCCAGGCTGCCAAAAAAGCCCCTGGATTCGCATTAATGAACAACAAGGGACAATTCACCTACAAGTCACGTCTTAAAGGCAACCTACTCATTGCCTTCTGGGCAAGTTTCTGTGCCCCATGTAAAAAAGAGATGCCCCACCTGATCGAATTCGAAAAAAAATATGCCAAAGCCAAAAATCTGAAACTGATCCTCATCAATGTTGATAAAAACGACAGTTCCGGAAACGCTAAAGATAAAGCTGAAAAAACCCTGAAGGCACTGGGAATCCAGCATGATTACCTCATGGACCTCTACCACATGGCCCTGCAGAATTATAATCCCAAAAAAACTGTCCCGGCAACCTTTCTGGTAAACAAAAAAGGCTATATCGTCTTTTCCGAAACTGGAAATAAAAAAGACACATTAACACGCCTGGAGAAGGCCATTAAAAAACTGCGGTAGATCTGATAGATATCAGCATTGAGCATACCGGATTTATTATAAATTTTACCAAATCTATTTTTTTAGAAGTCAGGAGCGTTTTATGAAAAAAAAGATGATAATCTTCATTTCCATCTTACTGGCATTCCAGATGGCCCTGTTCGCCAAAAACATTAAAATCAAAAAAATTGGCGCCAAAAAATCTGCCGTCACATTCAACCACACACAACACAAGAAAAGAACCACCTGTAAAAAATGCCACCATAAAGGCACTGTACGGGATGGCTGTGGTAAAAGTAATTGTCATAAGGGCTCTAAAGGCATGAGGGCTGTTCACAAGACATGTATCTCCGAGTGTCACAGACCTCAAAAGAAGGGCCCCAGAGCATGTAAGCAGTGTCATAAATAGAATCAACATTGATTATAAAAAAGCCGTGCAAAAGCGCGGCTTTTTTAAGCACTCACAGGTGATGCTCTGACCCCGAAAATAGATTGACACCTCCGCAAACTGTCCGTTAATGACTGAGAAAACCCCCGGCGATCCGGCATGACGGACAGCTGCACTCCCCGTAGAAACTTCACAAGAGCCGGTAGCAGCCGGGCAGTTTATACGTCTTATTAAGAAAAATTACTTATACAGGGATATATTTATGGAACTTCCTTCTTCGTTTGAACCGAAAGAAGCTGAAAAAAGATGGTACGAAATTTGGGAAAAGGAAGGCTACTTCCACGCTGACGTGAATGACGGGAAAGAGCCCTACTCCATCGTAATTCCCCCACCCAATGTTACGGGGAACCTGCATATGGGGCATGCCCTCAACAATACCCTTCAGGATATTCTTGCCAGGTGGAAGCGTATGGAGGGGAAGTCTACACTCTGGATGCCCGGAATGGACCATGCGGGCATTGCTACTCAGAATGTTGTTGAACGCCTTTTGAAAGAGGAAGGAAAAACCAAGGATGACCTTGGACGGGAAAAATTTCAGGAACGAGTATGGGAATGGAAGGAAAAATCCGGGGGAACCATTAAGGGGCAACTGAAACGTCTAGGCTGCAGCCTCGACTGGGAGCGGGAACGATTCACCCTGGATGAAGGCCTGTCCAAGGCGGTAAACAGGGTATTTAAAACACTCTACGATGAAAAACTTATATACCAGGGTTACCGCATCATTAACTGGTGCCCCCGCTGTTCCACGGCACTCTCCGACATTGAAACCGAATATAAAGACCTTGAAGGCAACTTCTGGCATATAAATTATCCCATCGCGGGAAGCGATGACTTCATTACCGTTGCCACTACCCGGCCGGAAACGATGCTGGGAGATACCGGTATCGCCGTTAATCCCGATGATAAACGCTATACAGACCTGGTGGGCAAAAAAGTAATACTTCCCCTCATGAACCGTGAGATACCCGTCTTTGCCGATGAGTATGTCGACAAGGAATTCGGTACCGGCCTGGTGAAGGTCACCCCGGCGCACGACCCCAATGACTTCGACATGGGGAAACGTAACGGCCTTGAAGAAATCAACATCATGGATGAAAAGGGTTTCATCAATGAAAACGGGGGCCCCTACCAGGGACTCGACCGCTTCGAGGCACGAAAAAAAATAATTGCTGACCTTGAAAAAGAGGGCCTCCTCGTAAAAACAGAGAAGCATGACCATAGTGTGGGGCACTGCTACCGCTGTCAGACAATTATTGAACCCTATCTTTCAAAGCAGTGGTTTGTAAAAATCAAGCCCCTCGCTGACGAGGCGATCAGGGCAGTTGAAGACGGCCGCATCCGTTTTGTACCTAAAAACTGGGAAAAAACCTACTTCGAATGGATGTACAATATACGTGACTGGTGTATTTCACGGCAGCTCTGGTGGGGACACCGGGTTCCGGCATTTTACTGCCAGGACTGCGATCATATAAACGTTGAACTGGAAATACCGGAAAAATGTTCCAACTGCGGATCAGGCAACCTGAAACAGGATGAGGACGTTCTCGACACATGGTTCTCTTCAGGCCTCTGGCCCTTCAGCACAATGGGGTGGCCTGACAGTA
Source organism: uncultured Spirochaetota bacterium (assembly GCA_942491575.1). Classification (GTDB taxonomy): domain Bacteria; phylum Spirochaetota; class UBA4802; order UBA4802; family UBA5550; genus CAZHNW01. Next base: position 584,313 of record CALOBT010000031.1, on the reverse strand, counting down.
CCGAGACCCTGAACAAGTACTATCCCACGGATGTACTGGTTACCGGTTTTGACATTATCTTCTTCTGGGTTGCCAGGATGATCATGATGGGCCTGAAATTTATGGATGAAATCCCCTTCAAGGATATTTACATCCACGCACTGGTACGGGACGAACAGGGTCACAAAATGAGCAAGAGCCGGGGAAACGTTGTAGATCCCCTGATCATGATGGACCAGTACGGCACCGATGCCTTCAGGTTCACCCTGGCAATTTTTGCAGCACAGGGACGGGATGTTGTCTTTTCGGAAAAACGTGTAGAGGGCTACCGCTCATTCATCAACAAAATCTGGAACGCCACAAAATTCATTCTGATGAACCTGGGGGATGACTTCACTCCCCGTGACATCTCCGTGGATGAACTGGAAAACTTTGATCGATGGATACTGCACCGACTCAACCGCGCCATTGAAAACACAACGCAGTCACTCAATGTTTATAAATTCAACGAAGCCGGCCAGGAAATTTATGATTTCTGGTGGCATGAATTCTGTGACTGGTACATTGAACTTACCAAGCAGCGGGTATACGCCAAGGATGGCGGCTCTGCTGAATCTTCTGATACGGCAAAACAGGTGCTCTACCATGTCCTGAAAAAAAGCCTCCAGCTGATGCACCCCTTTATGCCCTTCATCACCGAAGAGATATGGGAAAAGATTACCGGGGGAAAGGAAGGACATATAATCATCTCTGAATGGCCGAAACCGCCAGCGGAATTCGATTTTGCTGACGAAGCTGAAGAAACTGAAATTTTCAAGGAACTGGTGTACAAAATCCGAAATGTCCGCGGTGAAATGAATATCCCGCCGGACAAAAAGGCAAATGTTATCTTCAAAACATCCGATTCACAAATCAGTTCAATCATCAATCGTGAGGCGGTTCACATCCAGGCACTTGCCCGTGTAGAGGAAGTTACCGTTGACGCGGCCTATACTCCCGACAATACCGACGCATCGGCTGTACTGCGTGACGTGGAAATATATCTTCCGCTGAAGGGGCTCATTGACATTGACAAGGAAAAAGCACGTCTTGAAAAAGAAATCGGGAAAGTCGAGATTGAACTTAACCGCGTTGAAAAGAAACTTTCCAACGAAAGTTTTATCGGCAAGGCACCCCAGGCGGTCATTGATAAAGAAAAGCAGAAAAAGGATGAATACAGCGAGATTCTCTCAAAACTGAAAGAGAGTCTGGACAAGCTGATTTAAACATACTTCCTTTCCTGAACAAAAAAGGGGGCGTCCCAAAAGGGTGCCCCCTTTTTTGTTTCCACTCTCCTCCCACAGAAAGCAGTTGCTAGTAAAAATTAATAGACAAATTAAACTGATGTATTATAAACAGATAGCTTGTACGACATTATCACACATTGTTCGCATGAAATAAAAGGGTGCAATCATGAAATTCTTCGGAAAAATTGAATCATTCTTCCTTTCATCATATCGGGATGAAACATTTCTTATCCAGAAAAAATCACAGACTCTGATGTATTATGCCCTGATAATGCTCATTCTTCTCTTTTTTCTCCTGTCAGTTTTTGCTATTATATTGAGCTCAATATTTCTTCAGGCTGGATCTGCCATTGTCCTGGTAATGCTTGCCATAATTGCAACTCTTATCACACTGAAAAATGGCCATTACTACGCCTCTGCTAATATCCTGGCAATTGCTGCCGCTTTGACAATGGCGGCGGGCCTTATGGCAAAAATAAATCGTGATGCCTATGCGGGTTATACAACCTTTATCTACTTTATGCTGGGCATAATGGTGCAGACGTCTCTTTTTTGTTCCCGCGCCATGCTTACGGGAATTTCTCTATTTTTTCTGGTATGTGACATTGCCTTTTTTATTCTTGTCCGGGACCGCCTCGATCCCATCAGCTTCAAGGCGGCAAAGGTGGGTGTCCTTGACAGTTCCTTTACAATAATACTCGTATATCTTCTCTCTCTGCTGATAATGCGCATCACCCAGGGGGCAATGAAAAAATCCTTCAGAGAGGCGGATGACAACAGAAAGAATCTCGAGAAAGTCCAGGAACTTCTCCAGGAGGTAAGTGAATCCTCTCATCACCTTGCCGCCTCGGCAGAAATACTTTCGCAAACATCCATCACCTTCTCAGACAACTTTAGAAGCCAGGCCGCCTCAAACGAACAGATTACAGCCTCCATAGAGGAAATTTCCGCCGGCATCGACAACAACGCATCCAACGCCTCAGAGCAGTTTGAAAATATCCAGGGTCTCTCTGACATATTGAATAGGCTTTCAGGGGCATCACTTGAGATGGGACAGAAAATTTCCGGCGCCCTTACTTCTGTTGAAGAAATTACAGGACAGGCCCGTTCCGGCGAAAACTCCCTCGCCTCCATGGATCAGATAATGGAGCGAATAAAGGAAGGATCAGCAAAAATGACGGGAATCATGGAGCTGATACACGGTATATCTGACCAGACGAATCTCCTTTCTCTCAATGCCGCCATTGAGGCTGCAAGGGCCGGCGAGGCGGGACGCGGATTTGCCGTTGTGGCGGATGAAATCTCAAAACTGGCGGAACAGACAGCCAGTAGCCTGAAGGAAGTCGATAATCTAATTAAGGCCAATGTTGATGAGATAGAACAGGGTTCCCTCACCATGAGCAGTACCGTGACTGTTCTCAGCGATATCATCACAGGAGTTGCCTCGGTCAACAGAATGATGGAAGAAATCAACGGTTTCATGAATCATCAGTCAAAAATAAACAGCGAAGCAACCAGCAAGGCGGAGATTATACGAAGGCGGTCTGATGAAATAAAATCCGCATCGGAAGAGCAGAAAATTGCCGTATCAGAGGTGGTTAAATCTATTTCTTCAGTCAATGAAATCACCCAGTCAAACTCGATGCAGACTGATAACCTGACAGAACAGGTAAGCAATGTCAGACAAATGGCAGACAAACTAAAAAATAAGGTTTCATCTTTTTAACGGGCACATCAGACCGTATACCATAAAACTAAAATTTTTTCAAAGATATTTGACAAATCATTTTTCCTTTGATAAAAAAAGTCTCAAAATAGAATTTGTAATTCATTATTTCGTTCGGTCAATCAAGATATTTATTCCATTTAAGAACCATGAGCAAAAGGAAGTATTTCTGATGAAAAAAACAGCATCATTTTTAATTTCCCTGGCATTTCTTATAACGATTTTCCCTGCAAATCTATCTGCCGCCAACTCAAAAAAAATACGCATTGCCGTCATGGACTTCACCCCCAAGGGACAGATAAAAGAGAGTGAGGCCAGGCAAATCAGTGAAATTATCAGAAACGAGATAGTAGGCTCACTGTATTTTGATGTTGTCGAGAGAAGCCAGGTAAATCGGATGCTCGGCGAAGCTTCACTTCAGATGACCGGCATAACGGACAGCAACAGTCTCATCCAGATAGGCCGTATGGTCTCCGTCAAACAGCTGATAATCGGAACTGTGGGTAAACTCTATGGAAAGGTTATCATTACCCTGAGACTGGTAAACGCAGAAACGGGTAAAAATATTTTTGCAAGCACCCTCTACTCCACAAAAGAATCAGTCTTCGATGACATTAAAAATATAGTCTCGGATATTGGCGACAATGCAATGATTTTCAGCAGGGGGGTCGACATTAAAGATATTAAAGAATCGATAGATGATGATAATTACAAGAAGGCCTGGTTTCAAATGAACCGTTACAGGGAAACACATGCCACGACTGATGAACTGGTAAAACTGAAAAAAACCATTACCGCTGAGCTTTCGTATCAGTACTACAGGGAAGCCAAAAAGGCACTGGGTAATGACCACTTCAGGGATGCCAAAAACAAGATCAACTATGCAATTGCCATTGAGAACCGCGAAAAATACATCCGCTTCAGAGACGAGATAAAGGAAGACGAAGCTGAATACTACCAGGGGATCGCCATGGCAAAGATGAGACGCCAGCAGCAGCTGAGAGTATACGGCGCAAATTACGAAACCTTTTCCCAAAAGATGAAAAAATATTACAACAACCTTACCTATTCCGGTCTTTTTCTGGCGGCCTCCTCAGGCATAGAAATTAACGACCGGTATAAATTTGACAGCCTGTGGTCATGGTGGGGCTGCGATATTCTTGGCATGACAACCTACGGACGCAAACGAAGACAAATACTCAGCAATCACTGGACAGCCTACGCAGGTCTGAACTTCAGGTATATCGACACGGGAACCGGGAGTAATGAATTTGTCTTTCAACTCTATGGGGCTCCCTTCAGTAGCCTGACCATCAAACTGTCCCACATTTTTCTCACGGTTGGATTTGATGCGGGGATGCTCATAAGGGTCGGAGACATTTACAACAACAGCAACGTATTAGGCATGTCCGGTGGCGCCACAATTATCACACAGTTCAAATATCTTCAGCGAATGGGCATCTTCGTCGGTGCAAAATTTGATTATGAATATTATCCCTCAGACCACCAGTACTCCTTTTTTAAATCACGCCTGATGGCCGGACTTGTATTCTAGGAGATGCGGCCGATGAAAAAGTATTCAATCGCCATACTGCTATCACTTATGCTGATTCCACTTTCGGCATTGGCTGACAAAAGAATAACAGTTGTTTCGGTTCCCCTGCTTAACACACAGCCCGTAACTGCGGAAACCGGCACCATGACCATGGAGTTGATTAGAACCCACATTATTAATTCTCAGAAAATTAAAGTTGTCGAAGATACAAATGGGGGGGGAAGTTCACGCTTTCTATCGGTGGAAGAGGCCTCTGCACTCGGGCAAAAATTAAAAGCCGACTTCATCCTTACGGGAAAAATCGGCATCATTGATAAAAATCGCCTGGTGGCTATCCGGGTTGTCAACACCTACAGCGAGCAGGAGGTCCTTGGACAGAATTTCATAATCGATGACCTGAAGCAGGACACAAAAGAAATCGGACAATCAATAATCAATGCCCTGAAGGCCTATACTGATATTACCATAACCGATATACAGACACTGATTGACGGAGAAGAATGGGAACGCGCCCTTGAACAAATTGCCATTTTCAGACGCAGAAACCCGGAAACGGCCAAACTCCGTCTTAACAGAATGGAAAAACTTGCGGGAGCCCGACTCGCAGTCCTTCGTTTCAGGGAATCAGAAAGATATCTGGAAAATTACTTCTTTGATAAAGCCCGAAAATCACTGAATACAGCCATTAAACTGCAGCCGACAAACCAGCAGTATAAACTCTTCCGAAAGATTATCAACAGAAAAGAAAAAGAATATATCGCCGCAGCAGAAACAGTGATGTTGAAGACAATAAAACAACTTATCGCTGAGGAAGAATTTAAAACTGCCAGTGATATCCTTCAGCGTATGGAAAAACGCGGTTCAAAACGAAATGAAATCCTCCTTCTCCGACGGAAGGTCAACCGGGAAATGGAAGCAGAAGAGGAGTACCGAAATGCCAGAAGGCTTTACAAGAAAAAAAAATATCCCCAGGCCCTCATTGCGATTAATCGTTCTATAAGCATAAACAGTAACCGCCAGAGATATAACGAACTAAAGCTGCGAATAATTCGAAGATCAGAACAATATAAAAAAAACCAGGCAGCCATAAATAAATATTTTTCATTCATTGACCGCATTAACCTCTTCAATCTTTTTCTTGAAAATAAAAGAATGAAGCATTTTGAAAACATCAGCTACGTCAAAAACAATTTTTCCTTCATTGACCCGGCTTCATTTTCTGCGGATCCCCACAGGAAAAAATACAGTATGCACGGGGCAGAAGCATCCGTCTTCTGGCACTTCCCCATGCCCTATCTCCCGGCATTTTCAGAAAATGCATCTCTCCAACTGACTACAATCGGATCGGTTTTCATGTCGGGAACAAATAGCGAAAAAACAGGAATGCTCGGTGCTGACAGATCTCTTGATACCGCATTATTATACAATCTTGGCTTTTCTGTAGCCGGGGGACCAACAATAAGGTACCTTTCATACTATTTCGGTATCGGTGTCGGCATTGAAACAGGATACCTTCTTTTTTCTGAAAAACAGGACCCTCTTTTTACGACCGCCGACGCAGACAGCGACACGGACAGCTATTTCAGGCTCGGTATAGGTTTCGAACTCTGGCTTGCCTGGATGCCCTTCGAGGACCTTCATATTTTTCTAAGATGGCGAACGATTAAAATGGGCATCTGGGGCAGTTCAGATGACCGTACACAATATAAATTCAGCAGTCTCTCAGTAGGCGCTGGATACAGGGTTTTTTAATGAGAATTATTTTCAACATAATACTGCTGATTTCCCTCTCCCCTGCTTTGGCATGGGGTGCCGCGATTTCATCACTGGCTATTCTTGATCTGCAGCCCCTGGAAAAAGTTAACACCAATGAATCACACCAGATCAGTGAAATTATACGTTCAGAATTGATCAGGTCTGAATTTATCCGTGTAATAGAATCGAGCCAGACAAAGGGACTGCTCAAGGAACACCAGTTTCAGCAAACTGGCCTCAGTTCAGATGCAATTATTCAGCTGGGAAAGCTTCTGAAGGCCGATTACCTCCTCACAGGAAGTATCAGTAGAGATAAAAAAACAATTGTCATTTCCGTCAGGGTACTTTCCGCACGAACCGGAGAAAACCTGCATGCGGTCAATCTTTTCACAAATGAAGAACTTTTCTTTAGGCATGTTTTTGACATCTGCGATGGAGTGTCATCATCAATCCTGACTGCTTCAATGGGAAACACGGTAAAAAACATCGAACGAATGCTTCACCAGGAAAATTATGTTGAAGCGGAAAAAAGACTTCTTATGTATGAACGTGTTTTCGGAGAGGACACCGAACTCACCAGGCTCAGGGGATCTGTAAAAGAAGGTCTGATAACCTACCATATCAGGCTGGCTGAAAAATATATTAGCGAAAGGAATCCATCTAAATCCTACTTCCATTCACGCAGGGCTCTTGTAATGGCCCCGCAAAAAAAAGAAAGTATTTCCATTTACAAAAAAACCCTTAAAGCCTATGACCGTTACCGTGAAGAAGAGTATCGACTTACTCTAACAAAAGCTCGCTCACAGTTAAACAAGGAAAAACATCTCCCCGCGAGACAAACCCTTGAACAATATTACAGCTCTCATGGTTCAGGAAAAATCGATGAGGATTTCATCAACCTCTACAACGAAATAGAAAAGGGGCTGAATGACTTCCGCTACAGCCAGGCGAAACACCTCTCAAGACTTCCATTTCTCATTAATTTTCACAAAATCGAAGAAAACGACCTGGTCCACTACTCGACAAGACTCGGCTCTGCCAGAAAAAAACTCCTCTCATCGATTGAATCGGAACCGGAGAATAACAGGAACAGCAGACTCCTTGTAAAGGTAAACCAAAACGTTGACAATGTATACGAAGCATACCGGGAAACATCAGATGAAAAAAAAATTTTTGCTACCGGCAAACGAAACGACTGGAGCATGGCCCTCTCCCCTCTATTTACAGGAACAATTGGGGGCAACAGTTCACCCGTTGACCTGAAGGGAACACTCCCGGGAGTACGCCTTGAAGGTTCAAGATTTTTCTCCATTGACAGCCCCTTCTCTGCGCTTGCCTCAATCGGTTTCGACTTTAACAGGGGAACTCGCTCTGAAAATCTTGATCTGGCCAGCATCAATACTACTTTTAATCTTTTTTCTTTTAATACATCCATTCTATTCGGTTATAGCTGGGAATCACTGAGTCTTTTTGCAGGCCCCGTTGCCAGGATTGGATTCATTTACCGCAATGCAGTTGAAAGCGAAAACAATTCAGAGATTGCCTCAAAGGGGGCCGGTTACATTGGCGCTGGAATTGACATGCAGGCTAATTATTTTTTCAGCCGTAAATTCTTTGCAAGAACTTCACTATCATTTATACCATCAATTTTCTTCGGCATGTCTTCCCGAACCTTTGTATCCTTTTCGGTGGGACTCGGGTACGAGTTTTAAGCTGATATTTCACAAAAGGGAGAAACGCCGGAGGACATTAATTTTCAGTGAGTATCCAGCCGGTTAATTCGTTTGCGTTCATTTTCAACAATAGTCAAAATTTGATCCAGTCCATCTTCCCCAAGAAGCTGTCCGCAGGCATGAATCAGTTCTTCGATCACCTCCCTGAAAAGATCAGCATCATCGCAGTGACGCTCCATGGCTTCCTCCACAATCATCTTAATTGTATGCCTCATCGCTCCCCCTTCAGGTTTTTATATTTTCACATGTCTGCCAAGCCGGTATATCCAGAATCCCATGCCGATCATCAAAAAAAACACCAGGACGAACAGGGCATATCTCATATAGCCCCCGCCGGCTATCGCAGGATCATAATTCAGGTTTCTCTCAATATTTACCACTTTAACATCATGAAATCTTTGCTCATACCAGGAGGCCTGGTTAATAAAATGAGAGATATCATATTCAGGAAGGGATGCGCTTAAACTTCCCCACCATATGGAAATTTCTTTAGAGGGTGAGGATGGAATAAAAAAAAGATATTGCCGAGGCCAGAATAACTCAATCTTTTTCAGGAGAAGGGTGGGATTGCTGCCATCCCTGATTTTAAAGCGAATAAAGGAGAACTTCCTTCCCGGCAACTCAAGTGACACCTCTTCATCCTTTTTTCCGGAAAGATCGAATCGATGAATTGATGCCCTGGAGACAAACCTCCACGAGTCAGCCTTTCCGGTATCTGAGCCTTCGACTTCCACCTCCCGAAAAAAATACCTATTGTTAACAGTAAGTACTGCCTTCACTGCAGGAACTCCTGATGGGGCTGAAAAAACGGAACTGCCTTCAGAATCGTCTTTACCGGACTCATGCTTCAGCGCCATTCCGTCATATCTTGCAGAAATTTTTTCCCCCCGCCAGACCACTCCCCGGATAGAATCGATTTTCAGATGCCTCGACTGTCTTCTGTTGAACTCAATGGAACCTTTTTTAAATCGTAAAAGTATTTTTTCTGCTTCCCTGGAAGATCGATCCGTGGATTTTAAATTTATTCTGAGATAACGAAAGGAACTTTGCCTTGCGGCAATATCTGTTTTTCTCAAATGCACAGTCGGATAAAAATCATACACAAGCCCCCCGGATATCCTTTTCCAGGTTCTACGATCCATACTCCCCTCAAGAAGATATTTTTTTACAAATCCCTTTTCAGTTGTCTGGAGTTTCAGTTTGCTCAGCTGCCCTGCCTTACGGGGGACCCGGACTGTCAGACGATCTCCGTCCCTCTCTTCCGAATAGGCAATAATATGAAGAGTATAAAAACGTTTCCCGGGGGTTGTTTCCCGGTGGTCTATAACCGCATAGGGAACCTCATTCCCTCTGTCATCGACAAGCCTGACATCAGCACAGCCGCGAGCTGCTTCCTTCAAAATTCCTTCGCCTGCATGGAGGCGGTATATTGAATCACTCACAAAGGGACCGGAAACTTTTGCAGAGAACTTATACTCCCTGTTATTTAACGCCGCTGATTGCAGCGATACAGCAAAAAGGCAAAGTATCACGCCGGTTAACAGAAATTTCTTCATTTCTCGTCTTCCTCAGAGACGGCATCAATAATCTCATCCCGGTAACGGTGGTAAAGAAAAGAAGCCCCCATCAGGAGTAACCCTACAAGAATGAATGATAGAATTCTGTATGGCGTGGAAAAGGCAGCTGTATCATATAGAAAAACTTTTCCGATAGTAATTCCAAATAATACCATGGCTGTTCTCCTGACGAGGCTGCTGTTATTACGAAAACCTATTAACATCACGCCAACAGAAAAGAGCGCCCAGTATACGGAGAGGGCACCGTTTCTGGCATCGGGAAGGTAATCATGGAAAAACGCCAGTACTTCAATATTCAACACAACAAAAAGAAGAAAACCAAATATCGCCACATACATTCCTCCGTCCCCGCCACGGTTGACCAAAGCCACATTTTCTCTTTTAACAAGTTTCATAAAAAAGAAAAGCACCGAAAGAGTAAATATTTCCAGGACGATTCTCGGCACGAACTGGTCAGCATATCCTGCCTCAAAAAATGTACCTTCCGCCAGTCCGAAGATTTCGCTGAAATCATAAAAAATAAATTTACCCACGGCGACAATCAGCAGCAGGTATGATTTAATCAGAAGACTTCGCCGCTCAAGACGAACACCGAGCCATAGAAGAAGCATGGCCTGAGCTACCCAGAAAAGGGTAATCCATGGACCTTTAAACAGCAGGGGAACAGTAATGATCAGGAAAAATGAGGCTTTCGCAAGAAGCACAACAAAAGCATTCAGATGTGTTCGCCCCTCGCGATACATCCATGCAGCCATTAGAATAAATATCAGGGCATAAAGAAGTGCAATAATACTGACCCACTCTTTAGAGAAACTTTCGCTGATAATGGCAAAGCTGAAGCCGAAGGCAATGAAGGAATTTGGAACAACGATATAGAATCCGGTAACGGGTTCATTACCGGCACCACGCACAAAATAATAAGCGAAGGGAACAATGCTGTAGATAAGGAAAAATATAGTCAGATAAATTATTGTCATCCAAAATGCATCAGCGGCATAATGAGTAGAATGCCATCCCGTGTAAAGCAGCCATGTAAAGATAAAACCAAGAATATTTAATATAGACCACTTTCTAAAAAAAGCGATGGCAAGAATCCCGCAGTTTATTAAGACCATGTAGGTCATAAGAAAAAGTTGATTATTTTCTCCGGTACTCAGAAATAATGGTGTTAAAAATCCGCCTGCAAGACCGAGCACTGCAAGCCATTTCGAATCATGTACCAGTGCAAGAGCTGCAGAAAGGATGGTGACCATCAGCATAAACACAAAAGCAAGGGTTTGACCGAAGAGGGCATATATTTGGAATGCAGCAAAAGTAGAAAAATAGAAAACCGCAAGCCCTCCTCCCATTATACTGAGACCAAATGGCTCAAAATCCCTGGACTTGAAAAGATTCCCTGCAAACAGAAGAGCTATCCCAAGTAGATAGGCCATAATAATCCTTCCCGCGGGACCTATCCAGCCCTGGTCAAAAGAATATTTAAGGAAATACCCAACCCCGAAAACCAGTATTACGATCCCTGCGATGAGGAGCCATTTTTGTCCGAACTTTTCCTCTGTCAGCTGTTTTCTTCCTTCCTGCCTGATTCTTGATATACTGGAAGCTACCGGCTCCTCAACAGGAGATGCGGCAGTCACCGGCATAGATTCTTTTACCGGGGCAATTTCCGGGGCTGGCGGCTTTGCAGTCTTTGACAAATGGAGTATCACTGCATTGAGATTCTTTTCAACAATCTGCAGTTTAACTCTCAGATCTTTCCTTCTCCGGGTAATCTGGTTCAAAAGATTATCAAGGAAGGAAGATTCCTCAGACAACTGAAAGTATGCCTCCAGTTCCTTAATCATCTCTTTGGGGAATTTATATCCGCAATTTTGACAGACCGTTGTTTTTTCAGTAAAGGCTTTTTCACATGCGGGACATTTCATCATTTACTCCATTACTTTTTTTTCACTTACACTTACCTTCATCTTTTTGCCGGAGACTGTTTCTATACTTCCTCCGTTCCGCAGCTGCACAGTTTCTTCTCTGCTCATCTTCTGTTTGAAAAATAATATCCGGCACCTTGCGTGGATGACCCTCAGCATCCAGGGGTACAAAGGTTAAATAAGCCGATGCCGTATGACGAAATTCCCCTGTGATAAAATTTTCTGCTTCGACGCGGACTCCAACTTCCATCGACGTTCTCCCAATATAGTTTATGCTCGCTTTAACTCTCAGTAAATCACCCACATAGACGGGGCTATGAAAATCGAGACGATCTATAGATGCAGTTACGGTATTGCCCTGGGCATGCCTGCTTGCTACGATCGCAGCAGTATTATCAATATACTTCATTATCATACCGCCATGTACATTACCCGCAAGATTAGCATCCTGATGAGTCATCTGCATAAAAATTTCCATACTACTGTCTTTCACATATTTGGATTCCATTTCAACCTCTCAATAACAGATTATAAAAAATCAGGGAAGAAAAAACAATCCTTTTTAATACTGGAAATGAATTTCAAAACAGATTTAAAGAAGGAATAGAATTGACTTTATATATAAATGAAGGTAATCTGTTGCATGGTCCCGGCAAGAAAACTATTCAAAATTATAGAAACAGAAAAAGATATAATCAGGCAAATCCCTTTGCACAGTATGGCCATAATGAGATTAATCTTTTTCATCATCCCCGTTATCTACTCTATTCCGATCATGAAGGACATGAAGATAATGGGGGCAGACTTCGGCAGGGTACTCGCCACAAGGCTCGTTGCCATTATTATATTTATTTCCTTATTTACTTTTTCTTTCCTCTTCAAAAAATTCTTTCTTCATCATCAGAGACACATTTACAGTGTTGGGATTTTCATTATAGCTGTAAATCTGAGCATTATTGCCGCATGGGCCAAGGGGATGTATTTCCTGGGAATTGTACAGATTGAAATTGCGATTGCTACCTTTATTACCATGACCCACCTGGGAGCCCTGACAACAATTCTCGGCATCAATGTCATCTATATTACCATGGCACTATTGCTTTTTAATAACGAAGAAGCCTTAATCGACCATATGTTCCATGCTGCGCCACCCATGATAATTTTTATCCTCATTTCACTACTGGCTCATCATATAGTCTTTACCTATCGTATCCGTGATTTTCTTGACAATCAACAGCTTGCTTCAATGAATGCAACCCTTCAAAAGGAAATTGATGAAAGGAAAGAAGCGGAAGCTGCATCATTTAGAGCAGAAAAGAAACTTGTAGAACTAAACCAGATGAAAGATAAAATGTTCTCAATAATAGCCCACGATCTTCGTGCTCCACTTGGAAACATTAACAGTGTACTCCATTTATTCCTGGAACAACAGGCAGATATGGATGCAGATTCTCTGCGGGATTTCATCGAAGTCCTTTATAAAGACACTGAAAATACATTTATTTTACTGGAAAACCTTTTAATGTGGGCCCGAAGTCAACGCGGGGATATATACCCGGAGCCTGTTGAAACAGATATCTCAGACCTTCTGTCAGGCACACTGGAAATTATTGAGATTTCCGCAAAAAATAAATTTATCAACATCAATAAATCTCTCCCTGAAAATATAACAGCAGTAATAGATCCTAACATGATCAACACCGTCATCCGAAACCTGGTAGCAAATGCGATTAAATTCACCCCACGGGAGGGAACAATAACTCTGGAAGCAGAAAAAAATAAGGAAAATCTAATATTCACAATTCAGGATTCCGGTACAGGTATGTCAAAAGAAACCATTTACAAAATACTCCATTCTGATGATTTCTATTCAACTCACGGAACCGACAATGAACGGGGAAGTGGCCTGGGGATGAAACTCTGCCGACAGTTTATCGAAGCCCACAAAGGTGTCATTAACATCGAAAGTGAACCAGGAGTTGGCAGCAGATTCACTGTAACAATACCTGCCTGAGATTCAGTTATGAATCGCCTGGAATCCCGGAGCGGTTACAACAATCCCCGGATTCAAGGGAACATAAAAGCTGTTTCTCCAGCTGAAGTGTAGTATGTCCAATATAAAGTTTATTCATCAGCATTTCATTAATAGATTTTATAATACTGACCGTATCACCCGCTTCTCTATTTTCCGAATTAAGGCAGACATGACAGGAGAGAAAAACCTACTATAAATTTACCGACAAATTCTGCAATGGTGATGATTACATTAAAAAAAAACGCAAGATTTTTCAGCGGCTGATTATTTTTTTCCGATAATCAGTTTTCAATCATTTTCTTTTCATACAGATAAGCATAATGTCTTCAGATATAGGAGAATAGTTTGCGAGTTCATAAACACTCTCTATAATGGAATGAACAACACCGGTAGCATCTTCATGTACATTTTCCCGAAAATTTTCAATCAGCCTCCCCTCCCCATATGACATGCTGCCATCCTCAGTTGTAGTAGACAGAATTCCCTGTGAATAAAAAAGTAATGCATCACCCCCTTCAAGAGAAAGTGAAATATCCTTATAAAAATTCTGTTTTTCAAGAAGTTTACCTACACTGGTATCTTTCAGGTTAACATGCCCCTTCCTTTTCATATTGTAGAAAACAGTAGTCATACTTCCCAACGAGGAGAAGGTTACTCTCCCTGTATTTACATTTATCTGATAGATACTGATATTAACAAGGGAATGTATTCCGGAAATAATAGATTTCAATTTACTGCTTATTCTTTCAATCAATACTGAGGGGGTTGTTTTTAACGATTCCTCAGAATGAAGCAGTGTACGAATGGCGGCACCCACAAAAGAGGATGTGGCATAACTTCCCTTTACCTCACATACTGCAACCTGGTAATTATTTTTATCTAAAAACGTGCCATCGATAAAATTTCCCGTCATGAAATCACTTGGCAGATAGGCTGAACTGATATCCATGCTTTCTACTTCTTCGAATTTAGGGAAAAGCTTAGCCTGGATATCACGCATGTTAATCAGTTCATTTTTATATTTTTCACTGTCTCGGATTGTTTCAACCTCAAAGCTGGTATATTCGACAAACAAACCGATAACTTTCGCAAGGAATTCAAAAATCGAATAATTGACGGAATCAATCTCTTCACCGGATTGAAAAATTACGAAACCCGCAATTTTTTCATTAAAAGGTAACGGGTAAATTTTACAGAAAATTTCAATCCCGGTCTCTGAATTCAGTTTTAGGTCATGAACTTTCTGGTCAGGTGTTTCCATGAAGGAACTCTCTGAAACAATTGAGTCCAGGCTTAAAAATTTTTCATCATGGATCAATTCCTTCCTGAAAAAAGAAGCATAGGTTTCATCAGCCTTTACAAGCACTTCCAGAACACCAATATTGAGAGTGCTGTTTAGTGATTCAAATGCTTCCAGCATTCTTGCGATAAAAGATTTTTTATCCATGAAGGTTTTATTCCATTCAACTGACTGAATCTAATAATCTAAATGGCTTTAGCTTACTAAAATTATTTTTCTAAACGTATTTCCTTATTCATTTTAATTAAAAATGCAGCAGATTCAAGGCTTTTTTAAACTTTGCCGTTTCACCAGGACCAACTCTATAAACAGCATAGGATCAATTTAAAAAAAATCTACACCCTGACTATATTTCATCATACTATTGACTGATCATTATTTTTATTATATAAACAGAAGATATACTTAGAGCCGTCTTACCTGTTATAGTAGAATTCAAGAGGAGTGTGAACTGATGAACAAAGCCATCTATATTCCAACGGCGGTTCTGGCCTCTACATTTCTCATTATTTTCATTTTATGCTATTCAATAACAGGGAGAGATAAAACAATGCAATCAAGCCATAATATAATTCAAATGCCTGCACCGGACTATTCAGGAAACACTTCTCTTGAAGAAACCCTCCTGACGCGAAGGTCCACGAGGGATTACAGCAACGAACCCCTTTCTTTGCATGACCTCTCCCAGCTTCTCTGGGCCGCCCAGGGCATCACCAGGGACAATTTTTTTCGCACTGCCCCCTCCGCAGGGGCCCTCTACCCAATGGAAATATACATTGCTGTCGGAGATGTAACATCTATCGATCCAGGCGTATACCGGTATCTCTGCCAAAAACATTCTCTGCAACTTGTGGCAAATGGGGATGTCCGGTCAGATCTTGCCAGGGCCTCCCTGGGGCAGGCTAGCATTAAAAAAGGCGCCGTGGTGCTGCTCATAGCTGCTGTTTACGAAAGAGTTACTGGCAAATACGGCGAGCGCGGTATAAAATATGCACATATTGAGGCGGGAAATGTTTCACAGAATATCTATCTCCAGGCGGCATCATTAAAGCTCGGTACGGTGTTAATCGGAGCCTTTAATGATGAAAGAGTTCAGGCTGTTATGAAAATGAGGAAGGAAGAAAGGCCCCTCTGCGTGATGCCCGTGGGCAAATAAAAAATTATCACCTCCAGTGACAATTCACCGAAACAAAAGGTATGGGATTTTTTTAAGAACCGCTGTATAAAAAAAGAAAGCCAGCTGATTTCTCAGGTGGCTTTCTTTTTTTTAAAGGGAAATAATTATTTCACATCTTCTACTCTACTGCCGATGTCCCGTAGACCTCACTTCGAGCTGCCTCTCCCTTATTACCGAGACTGCTTACCGGGGTTACCTCGAAACAAATATATTTTCCAATATCATCAGCTGTTAAAGTATATGTCTTCCCGGTTGCCCCTGTTATAAGAATATAATCCTCTGCAGCGGGCTTATCATCATTTACGCGGTACCACTGATATGTAGAACTGTCAGTGCCGCCATTCTTATCTTTAAATATATAATTTCCGGTTAAGGTTTCACCAACAACAGTATTTCCAATTACTCCGATTGTTGTAGAGGATATAATCGGCATTTGATCATTGGTAAGAGATGAACCATCCCCCAGGAACCAGCTGTTGTTTGCAGACCATGGAGAGGATTGATTTTTTAAATTATTTTTATACACCATTGATGTTTCACCATCATATATTGCCCAGACGCCAGCAGTTGATGAAGCCACCCTATATGTCCCGGGATCATTCATGCTGACATACCTGGTATATCCATTTTCCGTACCATCTACAACATATAATCCGGCAATGTCTGCTGTTTCAGCCTGCCTTGAATAAACACTTAATCCCTCAGGAAAAGAAGCCTCGGGCTTTACAACATTTAAGACGTCAAAAAAACCATTGGTAATTACTGAACCGTCCTCAAGGGTTCCACTGAAGGTTCCCCCGATAACATTATCTTTTACAACAATAATGTCAATTTCGATAGTTCCATAGCTATATTCTTCAGTACCACCCACTATATCAATAAATTCAATTTCCTGGCCGGTAATTTTGCCTGTTTTGTTGAAATTTTCATTCGGCAAATATATATACGCCGCCTGAAAATCTCCATCCGGATCCTGGCCTGAATTCAATGCCTGGCTCATGGCCGAAATAAAAATTGAATCACCCTTCTCTTCCTGGCCACAGGCTGGTAGACCATTATTGAAGTAACTGTCTGAATATCCTTTTGTTAAACTAATTTCTTTGACTACGCTGTCTTTTTCTATTGTAAAACTAACAATATTTTGCGGAACAAGAGGTGCATCTGGAGTTGAATCATTTGATGAACCATCGCAGCCAAAAATAGTAAATCCTGAAACAGCAACTATTCCTGCGACTGACAATATTCGAAACAGTTTAAATAACTTTTTACATTTTTCTTTCATTTAAAAACCTCTTTTATACAATGATTGATTTAGAGACAAGGATTAAGCAGCTGAAAAAAGAGATCAGTTCAGTCTTTAACAGCGTATTTACTCAATGGAATGCTTCAGCATTATGCCACAGATACTATTTTGACTGAATCAATCAACTGTTGTATCAGGAATAAACTAATAATGTTTCAAATAGTGTCTATTCGTAAATTGCTGGAATTATTTTAAAGGAATAAATGGGCAGAATTAGGGAATGAACAGCATTACGGTATCATGTTTTATATTAATTAAATTAGCAGCAACCGCACTAAAAAAGCATACCCATTGAAAAAACTAAAAAACACCTTGCCTCCCTGATCATTATAGTTAAAAAACTGTAAACAGAATATCAAAATAGACCAAGGAACAATTACGTATTTCAAATGGGAATCAATCAGGAGAACATCAACAAACCACTCCGTTACCGCTGGTATATTTTCTGGCTCCTCGCCATGGGATATATCCTGGTTTACTTTCACAGGCAATGCACGGCAGTTCTCGCCGTTGATATGATGAAGGACCTTAACACTGACGGAACCATCATGGGACTCCTTGGCGCCCTCTACTTCTATCCCTATGCATTAATGCAGCTCCCCGCGGGGCTCCTTTCTGATTCATGGGGGCCGCGTAAAACAATCACATTTTTCTTTCTAATTGCAGTACTGGGATCGGCAGTTCTCGGATATGCACACTATGTTCCACTCGCATTAATGGGCAGACTGATGGTGGGTATCGGTGTTGCCATGCTTTTTGTTCCGACCCTGAAGGTTCTGGCGGAGTGGTTCAAGACAGATGAATTTGCAACCATGATGGGCATTCTTATGGCCATGGGGGGCATTGGTTCCATGACTTCTGCGGCACCCCTGGCTTATTTGAGCAATCTTACGGGATGGCGCAACTCATTTCTGATTGTAAGCGGCTTTACCCTGCTACTCTCAATTCTTGTCTGGCTGATTGTTCGGGACCGTCCCGAGGATATGGGATGGCAACCTGTCATTGATGAAAAACAGACCGACATGGAAAAAATAAATCTGAGGGACGGCCTGCGCACCGTAGTGCGGGAACCAAAATTCTGGATCCTGGGCACATGGTTCTTCTTTACCCTGGCAATATTCTTTTCATTCGGTGGCCTGTGGGGCGGTCCATACCTGATGCAGGTATATGGTTTCACCAGGACCGAGACTGGCAACATTTTATCCATGTTAGCTCTAGGCATGATCACGGGGAGCCCCCTTTTAAGTTTTATATCAAACAGAATTCTTAAAAGCAGGAAAAAAGTAATTATTGTCTGCAGTGTCATTAACGTGGGGATAAGCGGACTCCTTGCCTTTTATACCAGCGGCCTCTCAATCATTGCCCTCTATATACTATGTTTTTCGATGGGGGCCTTCACCAGCGCTGTGGTTGTTATTGCCTTTACTTCCAACAAGGAACTTTTCCCTGTTCAGATTGCAGGCACCTCCACGGGTCTGATCAATCTTTTCCCCTTCGCGGGTGGCGCCGTTTTTCAACAGGTTCTCGGTTCCATCCTTGAGGTACACAGAGCCGGCAGCGGGTTTTCACTGGCGGGGTACAGGCAGGCCTTTACGGTACTTTTCATCTGCAGCTGCATTGCCCTCGCGGCAAGTCTTTTTGTTAAAGAAACTTTTCAGCGGGCACAAAACCAGAAAGCTGTTTTTAAAAAGGAAGTTTAATCTTTCATACAGCATAGTTACTAATTTTTATTGCCACTCAGCATGCTCCCATATATATTGTAAGGTGCTGATTTTTGACTTAAAGGGATGAAACATGAATACAAATACTTCCGGTCGAGAAAAAACAGCTGTTAAGACTTTCAAAGAGGGAAACAACTGTACGCAGTCTATCCTCGTTGCATTTCAGGATCAAATAGGCATTGAAAAGGAACAGTGTCTCCGCCTTGGCAATCCCTTCGGTGCCGGAATGGCCTTCAGACAGGAGACCTGCGGAGTAATCACGGGCTCACTCATGGTTCTTGGAATGATCTGCGGCTCGGAAAGCCAGGAAAAAGCAGAAAAGCGGGAGGCATGCTATGACATAGCGCAGGTATTTCTTCAAAATTTTTCAGAACGGCACGGCAGTATACTCTGCAGGGATCTCCTCGATTGTGATATAACGACACCGGAAAAACGAAGCAGGGCGATGGAAGAGGGAATATTTACCGAACGCTGCGTGCCCCTGCTGCGCAGCGCCGTAAATATTATTGAAAAACTGTTGCAGTAGAAAATATTTTAGAGGAGGTCCTTATACTTATCGTCTCCCTTTCTCGATTTTTCTCTTTTATCCATCCACTCCTTTTCTGAAGATGGAACCTCCGGCACAACTTCCCTTTCAATCATGGTGATCGCCTCAACGGGACATGTGGACACGCAGAGACCGCAACCAATACAGCGTTCATTTATCTCCGCGGAATCCTCAAGGTCGATTGCCTTAACCTGGCAGCGGTCAAGGCAGATACCGCAGGCGCTACAGAGATTCTCATCGACCCTGGCAAAATAACGCGAGGCGGAAACTGCATTGACCTTGTTCAGTTCATTAAAGACGCGCAGCATCCCGCAGCAGCATTCACAGCAGTTGCAGATAATGTACTGTCCCTTCCTGGTATTCTGTGTCATATGTACAAGGCCAGCCTCCTCCGCGGTATCCATTATTTTAAAGGCTTCTTCCTTGGAGATAGGGCGTCCCCAGAAATAGTTATCATAGAAATTTTCAATGGGGGCAATGGAAAGGCAAACCTCCATGGGATTGTCACATCCCTTCCCCAGCATGGCCTTTTCTTTTTTGCAGATACAATCCCCCACTGCCCACGCCTTTGCATTTTCAATATGCCACTTCAGGCTTTCGTAGGGCTCAATAACCGATTGATCCGGTACATCCTGTTCAATGGGAAGCACCCTCATAAAGGATGGATCATGTTCGCCGATTACAGGACCATAGGCCTCCTTCATGTAATGTTCAGACAATTTTACAAATTCGTCGTCCATTCTGTTCAGCTGAAATTCAAAGATTCCAATTATGTATGGCACCAGCTTAAAAAGTTTGACTCCACCGAGGTTTACCGCGGCGATCTCTCCCCGATTGTGCATATCCCAGAGTTTATCCTCAAGTTCTTTCGGGTCGTCACCGGAACGCTCAGCAATTGCCGCGGCGGCTTCCCACTTAAGTTTAATATGCAGCATGATTGAGGCTTCTTCTTCGGTGAAAATTTTCTTCAGAAGCTTAATTTCGGTTTTATCTTCAGTTTCAGGAAATCCGCTCGGCAGGGTATCCAGCAGTTTTCTTAATTGGTTGTAGACCAGGTCACTCATAACTCCCTCTCTTAACTTCCCCTGCAATCTTGCTAAACAGGGAAAATGCAAAAAATAACACTGTTACGTCAAAATTAGTCCCGTGGAGGAAAAATGCAATAGTTTTTTCCTGTCCCAGGCTATTTTAAGATGGAGAAGTTATTATAGAGTGCTACTATTCCCATGCGGGAATGAACCTGGAGTTTCTGAAAAATATTCTGGACATGCTTCTCAACGGTTCGTGCAGATATTTCCAGGAACTCCGCCAGCTCACCCGTTGACATTCCGTTGAGAATCAAATTAATAATTTCCTGCTCTCGATATGTAAGATCATAGGCCTGGAGAAACATTTTTTTCCTCGTAAGGGAAGTTATTTTTTCCTTTGCCGAAAGAAGCTCATTAGTTTTTTGATCTACAAGTTTTTCAAGATTATCATTCAGGTCATCCGCCCTGTTATGGGCACGGACAAAATTTTCAATCAGCAATACTGACACACCGCCGAAAAAAAAGAGCAGAAGGTAGGGAGAAATCAGGGTGCCTTCAATAACCCGCTCAGTCAGTAGAATATCATGAAAGGTGGACACAAGGATTCCGACAACACCGATAAAAAGAACATATGCAACCCTGTTCTTTTTCAACATCTCAGAAATCAACAGATAACTGGTATAAAAGACCGCCGCCAGTATTGCGGGATACCAGAAATGAAGAAATGAAAAGGTCCAGACATTGAAAACAATAAGCAAATCCAGCAGGGCCAGGATACCGCAGTATCCGGCGACCACAAGACTGAATACGGGAACTCTCCCCAGAATCCTTGCGGGAAAAA
The DNA here is from genome assembly GCA_942491575.1 of uncultured Spirochaetota bacterium. GTDB lineage: Bacteria > Spirochaetota > UBA4802 > UBA4802 > UBA5550 > CAZHNW01. The sequence goes on along the minus strand of CALOBT010000031.1, from coordinate 562,825 downwards.
AAAGTACAAATCCCGCAGTCATCACCTTAAGAGATATGCGGTCTGCAGTAAATTGCAGGATAACGTTTTCACGCCATATAATTTCCTTCCCCTCCATATTGGCAATCAGGAAAAGGACAAATCCCATTGAAAAAACTCCAAAGATAAGATTATGTATTTCATTTCTGCGCATAATCCCAATTGCAAGATGAAATATGCCGAGAATCAGGTACACCGCTGCTATGGCAAAGGCAATACTGGTATTCACGGTATAACGGTTAAACAGTTTTTCCGCATCTCCAATTACAGGGATTCCAACAATTTCATTTCTCCGCAGCAGATCGTTTTTGATCCGGTTCTGCCTGCCGCTGTTGGTAAATACAATAGTCAGGTAATTTTCCCTCCCCGGCTTGAAGGCCCTTGCGGGAATTACCTTCAAAAGGCTTCGCCACCAGACGGGTTTAAAGGAATCAACTTCCCCCATTGAAGCAAAAAGTACGGAGTTAAAATAGATATCGATATGCTCACCGATTAATTCTTCAATAAAAAGGGCCTGCTCTTCATTTCTTTGAAAACGCTGAAGTACTTCCCCCGCAAGCCTGTACCGTAATGTTCTCTGCACAAGATCCGCTTGAGAATTCCCCCTCAATACAGAAAACTTCAGATTCTCTGTTGAATGCCACTTCCCTGCCTCGGGATGAGTCAGCCATGTCCGCTGAAAGCCTTTTTGCCATTCCCATTTTCCTGTCAGGCGGATACCTTTCTCGATATCACTGCAGCCGAAAACAGATAAAATAACACCTGGCAACAGAAGAAAAAAAAGAAACAATGCTGGCGGGCTGTTTTTTCTAATTGCTGACATAATATTTTTTACATGAAAAAGATATCTTACAATCTCTCCGATTCGAATTAAACATCAAGCAGTTATCAGAGATTCCAGTTAAAAAATACTAAAAATACGCAATACTACGTATAAATTTCGGGCAAAAAACCATCCCCTGCGTAAATTCCGTGATTTCGAAAAAGACTTCCCCCTGTATTTTTTCAACAGTTAAACAAAATCACAATCAATAAGGAGAAGTCCCGTGAAAACATTAAGTAAAAAATCATTCGTTTCGCTGATGGCCCTGCTTCTGGTCTCAGGCCTCGGTCTTTCAGGCTGTGACTCAGGGTCCTCAGATGCCCCCAAAGGTACAAATCTGGATGTATATACTTCCTTTACTAAAGAGGTAACCGCCATTATTACTGCCGCCTTTGGCAGCGGAGCTACCGTCGCCCCCAGTGTGCAGGGTGTTGAGATAGATGGCTCAAAAGGAAGTGTAACGTTTGAAACCAGCAATCCCATCATATTCAGCTTCTGGCATTACAGCAGTGATGGTGAAACAGTAGTCAGCCCGGACAATGGCAATGGCATTCCGGACTTTGAGGGAGAATCTTCAACTCCCGACGTGGAAACATTGGAAGCTACGATAGATGAATCAGCCCTTGCTCCCGCGGCAGATGGAACCTATGAATTTGATGCCTTTGAAACAACTACTCCCATGACGGGGGCCCTCACTCTTGCGGGGAAATATCCCGGAGCAGTAGATGCAAATCTAACATTAAAATATATTGTTACAGTTGATAACATGGCGGAAGTTCTTGCGGGAACCGCGACCCCGGTACTGGGCCAGGAGTATATCCAGTTATCCGGAACCGTCACTGTAAAAAGTGATGATGTGGCGGAGGCTGAAACTTTTGACTTCCCCGCTACCAGCCTGATTCCACTCTAGAAAAGAATTAAAATAATACGGGCGAATTCCCTTTGAGGGGAGTCCGCCCGTTTTATAAAGGGATAATATTATGAATAAATATCTAAGTACTTTATTGACCGCCTGTTCCGCCATTTTAATGGCAGTTTTATTTTCCGCATGCACCGATTCTGATAAAAAAACCGAATTTACCGAAGAGGTCTTATTCACCGCAGGTGAAACTATCGGATCAGACGGAGACACCCTGGCGCCTGTTGCCTTCGACTACTACCGCATCCCCGCAATAGTGAAAGCGGCAAACGGCGACCTCCTTGCCTTCTGCGAAGGCCGCAAGGATGAAATCGCCGCGGATACCGGCAATATTGATATCGTCATGAAACGGAGCAGCGATAACGGCGAAACCTGGGACAAGGGAAAACGCCTCGCCGATGTAGACGTGCCTGACTCAAACCACGACATGTGCATGGACCCCAACCCCGTGGTGGATGCCTCAAACGGCAGGGTGTGGCTGGCATACCATAAAACCAACGGAGAAGGAAATCCGCGCCTCCAGTACCTGATCTACAGTGATGATAACGGTATTACCTGGACGGGAGATTCCAATACCGATCCGGTTGCAAATCCCGCAATTCAGGTAGGGACCCTGACTCCCGCCATTACCGGTTCCGCATCGCCGGGACACGCGATACAGCTGAGATCCGGGAGACTTTTTTTCCAGGGGAAAAAACAGGGATTCTATTCCGATGATAACGGTGCCACCTGGATTAACGGCGGTATTTACGAATCCGCTGATCCTGACTATGGATTAAATGAAAGCATGGCAGTAGAATTAAAAAGCGGAAGCATCTACATGTCCTCCCGCAGGGACAACAATGATGCCGGCGTAAGAAGAAGGCTCTTTTCAATATCTGACGATGCCGGTGACACCTGGACTGATTCGGAATTTGATCTGAATCTTCCAGGGCCAAAATGCCAGGCGAGCATACTACGGTACACCTGGGCAGAAGAGAATGGCCGCAACCGAATACTTTTTGCCAATCCTGCAAATCCCATGGACAGGACAAGCATGACGGTTCGCGTCAGTTACGAGGGGGAAGGCGATTCAGGTTATGACGAAAACAATGGTCTTTCCTGGGCATACAGTAAGGTTATAAACAAAGGATTTACTGCATATTCCGACATGGTGGTGCAGAAGGATATGCGGATCGGTCTTTTTTATGAGACGGATGGTTATGATAAAATAACCTACGCACGCTTTTCCCTTAACTGGCTCACTGATGGTGAAGACAGCCTGCAGTAAAATTGCCGTGAGGCTTGCCCGAAAGGCGAGCCTCAAGTTTACCGCTTTCTGCTGTACCTGCCCATCAACTGCCCCTCCCCAAGGACATGCCCCTTCATCGCCGCTTCAATATCCTTCTTCTTTACACCCTCCGGAATATCCAGCATTACATCAAGTGCATAAATCTTAAAGAAATAACGGTGCACTCCACCGGGAGGACATGGCCCGCCGTACTCGACCTTCCGAAAATCATTGGTTCCGCCCCTGATACCTTCATCCCTGTTACGCGACAAAAGAAATCCCTCAGTGAGATTCCGGCGGCTTTCCGGAATATTAAAAAGCAGCCAGTGAACCCAGTCGCCCACGGGGGCATCGGGGTCATCACAGATGAGGATAAAACTGATGGTTCCCTCGGGAACTCCATCCCACTTCAAATCAGGAGAGATGTCTTCCCCGTCACAGGTATACCTGGCTGGTATCATTGATTCATGTTCAAAGGCGCCGCTTGAAAGTGTTAATGATTTCATTCGCTCCACCTCCCGTGAGTTATTTTTATAATATACTCTCAAAGTGCAATTACAAGTCTTAAATTCACTTCATACTGCTTGACAGAAAATCATTTTCACCGTTACCTGTCAGGCATCACTGTTTTTGTAAAGGAAGTAGAAGATGCCGGATACAGACAACCTCGAAGCACTGAAAAAACAGGCCACAGCCTGCAGAGCCTGCCGGCTGGCATCCACCCGAACATCAGTCGTCTTCGGTGAAGGCAATCCCAATGCGCAGATAATGATCATCGGGGAAGGACCCGGCAAACAGGAAGACCTTTCCGGGCGCCCCTTCGTGGGACGTGCGGGAGAACTCCTTACACGAATCATCGAGGAAGACATGGGCCTCTCCCGATCTGATATCTATATAGCCAACATTGTAAAATGCAGGCCCACAATTGACCTTAAAATGGGACGCGATCGTCCACCGGAAAAAGATGAAGTGGAAGCCTGTACTCATTTCCTGGAAAAGCAGATTGAAATTATCCGGCCGAAGGTAATCATCACCCTGGGAAATCCCGCTACAAAATTCATACTCGGCACAAAAACAGGCATAACAAAGATCCACGGCACCTGGGGAAGTTATAACGAGATAGCCGTAATGCCCACCTATCATCCGAGTTACCTTATTCGTAACGGAGGAGAGAAGTCCCCCCTGAGGAAAGATGTATCAAAAGATATTAAAAAGGTTTTGAAATATATTAAAAAATAAAACCCTGTCAGTTGTTTTGTCACGGAGCCGCCGGGGCAGAGAGATTAAATTAAAAAATGACAAGAAACTTAATTTTAAAATCATTTACTAACTGCATCATCATTGCCGCGGTTTTTCTCTCCGTCTCCTGCAGCGGCGTATCAGGTGATGAAGTAACTGTAGAAACATGGAATGTACTTTTCAGCCGTACAGCATCCCCCGATGCGGCACTGAAAAGTACCGGCTGGGAAAAGATTAAACTTCCCCGCCTCATCCGCCCCCCCTATCCAGGCGTCTATGAAGAACAGTATTTCTGGCTGAAGGGCACTATTCATATAAACAACCCTGCAGTATGGTATGGCCTTGCCATGGGGCGGGTCTACTTCACTGACACTACCCTTATAAACGGGCAGTTAATCGGAGAGCATACTGAAGATGAACTGAATGAACTCCACAAACCACGCTTCTACAGGATTCCCCGGGGACTGCTCCGGAACGGCAAAAATGAAATTCTGATCCGCATCGGCACCTTCGGACAGGAATACGGGGGCATTTATGACCCTGTCCGATTCATGAAAAAAGAAAAATTCATAAACAGCCGGATACTGTACAATTTTATTTTCATCTACCTTCCACTTGGAATTATAATATTTTTCCTTGGCCCCTTGATCTTCAGCATAATACTCCTGGTTTTGAAAAAGGATACCCTCTCCAACCTGCTGATGCTGGCAATTATTATATTCTGGGCAACATATCTCCTGGCGGTATATTCACCCTGGTTCCCCTTCAGCCATAATCTTCGTATTACCATTTTGTGGACAGCAGTCTCCCTGATGCCAATACTCTTCTTTATATTTATCCAGTCATATTACAAAACATTTCTCACGTCCCTGAACAGAATACTGGTTCCACTGCTTTTTATATTTATTCTTATTATTCTCATTATCAATGATGCCAGCAAACCGAACTATCCGGGGAGAATTCTCGGTCTTGCAACACTTGCCCTGACTGTACCGGCACACCTTTACCTTCTCTATGCCCTGAATGTACGGAAACCCGGGAAAACCGCCCTCTACCTTTTACTCTTCGGAGTCTGCCCAATTGGCATTTTTATCGGCTGGGATATAATCAATTATATTTTCATCAATCATGTTCCTCCAATGGTCCATATTTATTTCCTCCCGGTTGTTGCTGTTCTATACCTGTATCTGCGAATAAAGGAGGTTATTAAAAACGAAATCAGGATGGAAATACTCTACAACAATCTCTCCAGGCAATTCAGGGGGGGGAAATCTACGGATAAATCACCCAACATCACCACCGAAATGGAAGAAAAACTCGATCAGGTAATTATTTTTATCAGGGAAAATTATCAGTCATCCATTTCCAGGGAAGGTCTTGCACGGGCAGTGAACATCAGCCCCGATCATATGAGCAGATCCTTCAAACAATATACGGGGAAAAGAATTCTCGATTACATAAACGAGTTAAGAATCAGGGAGGCGGAGGAACAGCTTAAAAACAGTGATAAAAAAATTATCGATATAGCCTTTGATGTGGGCTTTGAAAACCTGCCTTCATTCAATCGAATCTTTTACAAAATCAACAAAGTAAACCCAAGCGGATTTCGTGAATTAAATAAAGATAAAGTTGACAAGAAGAGTGGACAGGATTAATTATTTACCACCCTTCGTGCTGTCTATTGTCAGCACGATTTCACACCGCTTTTTACATTTACGAAAACTCTTTTCACACAGGATGGAACAATTTTCACAGGCATTATTAGAACGGTAATGAAGGTTCGTCCGCCGCTCTCCCTCAGGCACGGGCATTCTCAAACTGCTGCAGTTCTGAACACACTCCCGATTGCTTCTCTCACACTGGCGAAGACAGGATGGATTATATTCGGCGGTAGCACAGGATAGAAACATGGCGATACCCAAAAGCAGGGTAATTCTGACAATGATTTTCATTTAATATCCATTTTGGATTGATCAGAATATAAAAAAACGGAACACCTGGGAAAGGGAGTTCCGCCTTTTTAAAATAAGTGCTAGTTACATTCTGATTTACATTTGTCGTATGAGACGGTACAGGCGGCAATTTTAACTGCATCTCCCTTGGCATCTTCCTTGCATTTATCCAGGGCGGATTTACAGGCCTGTTTACAGGCGGCCACCTTTGGATTCATACTTGCACATGAAAATAAAACTAGAATAGCAGTAACGGACAGCATGGAAATAATAATTCGTTTCATAAGAGAATCCTCCAGAAAGTTATGTTGATTGATAAACGGGAATAAACTGACAAGAGTATGCACTTTTTAAAAGTTTCGGTCAAGGAAAATACTTTCAGACAAATAAATCATTATCCAAAATAAAAGAGACAAACAGATGCATTGTCTAAGATGCAGGATGAAAGATACAATTAGCCGGAAAATTATTGACGAAATCACTGTCCGGGCATGAAATCGCTTACAGGACATATATAACAATAAAAGAAACGGCACTATCCTGACTCCTGAATATCATGGAATATATTGTGAATAAATACAGCACCCTCATTTTTACTTGCCTCTCCCTAATCCTTTCTGCGGGTTGTACAGACACCGGGGACGCCTTTCACATCACAGACTGGTCAGTTGCAGCGGGAAACAGTAAAACCATTGAGGAAATGGCATCCTCCACATGGAAAAAAGTATCGCTTCCCTATATTGTAAAACCTGAAATAGATCCCCGCCGGGAAACGTGCCGCAAACATCTCTCGGCAAAATTCAGCCTTGCAAAAAATCCCGAATTCTACCACGGTCTTTTTATAGAAGGGATCAGCTCCTTTGAAAAGGTAATTGTAAATGGAACTGAGATCGGTTCACGGGAGGCCTTTGAATACAACACCATGTTCATCTCAAGGAGTTACAGGATCCCCCGGGGTATCCTGAGAAAGGGCGATAACCGGATAGATATCAGTATTGGAATCCTGAATCGTGAAAACGGCGGAATCTCAGGGGACGTTCTCCTATTGCCCAAAAGGGCCTTTATAAAAAAACGAATATTTTCCCAGATGATTTTTTCACAAATACCTATTGGAATTATATTCCTCGATGCAGGATTCATTATTCTTCTTTCACTCTTTTATATTCTAAACAGAAAGGAAAAACAATCCCTCTTCTGTGCCTTCAGTCTTTTTCTATATGTAATTTACCTGGCGACACTCTTTTCACCATTTAAGGTTTTACCGGTAACAATCACCTTTGCGATTCAGCTGGTAATTTCAATCACTCTCCCCTTCATGCTGATTATCATTTACCAGGCCTTCTACGGGATATACCTGTCAACATTCAACAGGATAAGCAGCATTCTGACACTCCTGCTGGCAGGCCTTTTGTTTACCGCTGCCCTCTTTTCCATGGATTACCGTATCCTTCGGACAATACACGTGATATCCATTATATACCTTGGCGCCGTGTATATTTATACCATCTCACAGCTGAATTCCTTTCAGCGGGATCCCTTCCTCTTCAAATTTGTAATTTTCATTTCCGCAATAGCTCTCCTAATGGTCTGCGTCGAAGTTGTCACTGCACTGGCAGGAGGCATATACTCAGAGCTCTTTACCGTTTACATCTCACCGGTCTACATTATATCATTTTCACTTCTATATTCAAAATACATGACGAGGAAGGAAGTTGAACTTCAGCTGACATACCAGAGACTTGAGGCCCTGAACAAAGAAAAGGAGAACGGCACCGCATCCATCACTGATACCGCGGAGAAAAAACTCCGGCAGGTAATCCGGTTCCTTAAGGAGAATTACACTTCAGATATTTCGAGGGAAGGCCTGGCACACGCCATAGAAATGAACCCCAACTACATGAGCAGAATTTTCAAACAATACACGGGTATGAAAATCAGCGAATACATAAACAAACTCCGTATCGAGGATGCAGTAAAACAGCTTACTGCCAGCAATAAAAAAATTATTGATATTGCCCTCTCTACCGGATTCGAAAGCCTGGCGACATTCAACCGCGTATTCAAAACCCTCACCGGCAAGACCCCCAGCCATTACCGGGAATCAAAAAAATAATTCAGCATATCAAAAACACATGTGCAGGATTAATTATATTATTTCTGTACAACTGCATTATCAGGAAGATTCCCTCCGGAAAATATGATACTGATATAGAGACAAAAAACTTCCAGCACTTAAATACCGCTGTGAGTTATTCCATAATCCCGGGGGGTCCTATGAAATCTTTCGATCTAAAAAAACTGCTGAAAAACCTGCTGCCATTCATCAATGCGGGAAACGCCCTGCGCCTTGCGGCAACACTGCCGGGTGTTAGAAACAGGGTTTTTATCATTCATCAGAAAAAAAACTACAGCTTCAGGGACGTTCTCAGTGAAGCCAAAAGATACGCCAGGTTTTTCGCTGCTCTCCGAAAAAACAGAGAGGGGAGCTTGAAGAAAGATGAAAATCTGACTGTCGGCATCTACATGGAAAATTGCCCGGAATTTATCTTTGCCGTATTCGGAGCCTCTCTGACAAGGACATCAATATTCGGAATCAATACCGGTTTCAGGGGCAATACACTTTCCGAAGTTATCAAACAATCTAAAATTACAACTCTGCTCACCGACATGAAAAACTACAATGAAGTAGACGCCATCAGAAATGATGTACCATTCCTCACTGACACAGACATCTACCTGAGGGATTCATCACCAACAAAAAATCACCCGGCACTTTCTGATTCTCTTGAAAAAAGCAGTAGAGTAAAATTATCCCGAAAAGACAGGAGGGTCGACAATACTTCACCCCTTATTGTCATCTACACCTCCGGCACTACCGGAGTCCCCAAGGCGGTTCCCGCCTCACATTTGAAACTCATTGGTGCCGCCATTGTCACCCTCAGCAGGCTTCATCTTAAAAAGGACGACCGCGGTTATATTTCGATGCCACTTTTCCATTCAAATGCCTGGTATATCGGCATCATGCCGCTGCTGCTGGCGAGAAGCAGTTTTCTCCTCAGAGAAAAATTCAGCGCCTCCGCATTCGAAAATGATATACTTACTCATGGAATAACATACATGAACTACGTGGGACAGCCCATTCACTACATCCTTAAGTCACTGGAAAAAAAATACGGCAGTGAAAATATAATAATTGATACCCTGGCAAAAGACCCCCGAAACAGGTTCCGGATTGCCCACGGCAATGGCGCCACCACAGTTGACCGCCAGAAAATGCTCCGCTACCTCGGGATGGAACATGTTTATGAACTCTACGGTTCAACGGAAGCCGCGGTCACCACAGTGGTAAAACCGGGAGATCCCATCGATTGTGTCGGTGAGGTAAGATCCAAAAAGGTGGTTATACTCGATGAGGAATGCAATGAATGCGAAGCAGGAGTCACTGACCAGCAGGGGCGTCTTGTAAACTATGACCGTGCCGTAGGTGAAATCTGTAAGTATACTGAACAGAACAATGTCATATTTGACGGTTACCTCAACAACGAGAAGGCCAATAATGACAAGTTCAGGGACGGGATTTTTCACTCCGGAGACCTGGGACACATGAGAATAATCAACGGAAAGAGGTACCTCTACTTTAACGGACGGACCGACGACTGGATCAGAAAGGATGGAGAAAATTTTTCCGCTGAGAATGTTCAGGACTATGCTCAGAGCCTCCCGGGAGTGGAACTCGCAGTCGCCTACGGAGCTCCCTGCGCGATATCCGATGAAAAGGTCATGGTGGCGCTCCAGCTGAAAAGCGGAGTCTCCTTTGAACCGAAAGAAGCATTTCACTGGTTCAAAAAGCAGCAGGAGGAAGGCGGGATGGACCCCAAATGGATGCCTGATTACATTCGCATTGTTGACCGCTTTAATGTAACAGAGACTCAGAAGATACTGATCAAGCCGTTAAAAAAAGAAGGATTCAATCTTACAGAAAAACCCGACATGAAAATCTACTTCCGCCAGCGGGGAGATGACTGCTACAATCACTTTTGCCCTGATTGCTATAAGACCCTTCGTGGAAGTTTTGAGGAAAACGGCAGGGGGCACCTTCTATAAGGTCTATCCGGCGGGAGCAGCAACTTTTTTCAATTAGCAAGATTTACCAGGGCCGTCGTGGCGAGGTAGAATTCATTTTCATGGTTCTTAAAATAAAAGTTGCCCCCCAGTGAAATAAAAACCGCAAAGTATTTATCGGGGAGACAGAGGGTGAGACCTGCATACATGCCGGGTGAGAAACTGCCGTCACCATCATCAAAAGCGAGGTCATTCTTTCTGTTCCATACCCCGGCAAAACCCGTCTCCACGCCGACAAAGGCAAACATCCCGGAGACTCCCCCCTTAAAATTAAAACTCTTCTTCCTGAAGCGGTATCCCGCATCAAAGGCGACAAAACCCGAAATTATCTGCGCAAGTCCCCCCCTGAAACTGAGGTAACATCCTCCGTCATCGAGACTGGCCGAACGGGCATACTCGGCGGTCACTCCGACTCCCGTGACCTCGAGAGTATTCCAGTTGCTTGCGGAGGCGGGTTCATCCAATACTGAAAATATTATTATTACCGCTGCAACAATCGACTTTTTCACCTCTACCTCCGGAACAAGCAGACACTTTTAAAATCATAATATATTTTACTGCAATTATCTATATAGCCCACACAGGCAGGGGTCAAGAAAATAATATTTCATTTGAAAGGAAGTATGGGCACACCTTACCCTGGAATAATTACCCCCAAACCAGTCAGCTGCTATTTTTTATTCTTCATCAGATCCGGGAATATAATCGGAAAACTGCAGGGAAGACATGGTAAAATCACGGCTCAGGCGGCCGCTGCCTGAACAGGAAAAATGAGGTTTACCCGGGGGATCCGGCCTTTCTTTTATGTCAATGACCCTGCACTCTTCCCCGCAGGCCCTGAGGTCCCGGACAAAAGCTTCAACTTCCTTATCCAAAACTGATTCTGTAATTTTTTTCCCGCCGCGGGTATACTCGATTACCTTCATAATTTTTAACCTCATATTATGTGTCAATAATTCAAATGAAAAGTTAAATGAATATATCCTCCCGGTAAAAAAAACTTTACAACTGTAGGGCCCCATGGCCCACTCAGTTTTGAAAAATCCACAGAGGGAGAGGCCTGTGAAGGGATCAAAGGTAATTTTCTGGGACTTCGATGAAACCCTCGGGTATCGCGAAGGGAAGTGGACCCAGACCATACTCGATTTGCTGGAGAAAAAAAAGATAACCAATCTTGCCTATGATGATATAAGTCCGCGCCTTAAGGAGATTTACCCCTGGGCGCGCCATAACGAGGCCCATGCTTCCTACATGGGAAATCTCTCCTGGTGGCAGTACATGGAAAACGGCATTGCCGCAATTCTTGCCAGCCTCGGCATCCCGGAAAAGACGGCGGGGGAAGTCGCCGCAGAGGTTCACGGGGAATACCTGCGTCCCGAAAAATGGCGCCTCTATGAGGATACCATCCCCGTGCTGGAGAAGGCCAAAAGTCTCGGTTACCGGAATATTATTCTCTCCAACCATGTACCTGACCTGGAAGGGGTCATGTCGTCACTGGGGATTTCTCTCCTCTTTGACGCTATCTTCACCTCCGGTGCAGTCGGTTACGAGAAACCGCACAGGGAAATTTTCCTTCATGCCATCAGGGGTGCGGGGCTCCCTCGGTATGCCATCATGGTGGGGGACAATTTTACAGCGGACATTTCCGGCGCCACCGCCGTAGGAATGCAGGCAGTACTGGTAAGAAAACCCAATACCTTCAACTATCCACACTATGCAGAGACACTCACCGGGGCTCTTAGAATAATTCGAAATATTTTTTCAATAACTGCCTGAAATGATCTCCTCACGACCCATTATATCAGCCATAGAATACAGTTTCTTCATCAACGATTGAAACTTATCGGGGCGCAGGGACTGTCCCCCGTCACAGAGGGCCTCTTCGGGACGGACATGGGCTTCAATCATCAGGCCATCAGCCCCGGCCGCCATTGCTGCCATGGAAAGGGGCTCTATCAGTTTCCAGTCACCTGCGGCATGGGAGGGATCTACAATTACCGGAAGATGAGTTTTTCGTTTCAAAACCGGCACGGCAGATATGTCAAGTGTGTTACGGGTCTCCGTTTCGAAAGTTCGGATACCCCGTTCGCAGAGGATAACATTCATATTGCCTTCCGAAAGAATATATTCCGCCGACATGAGAAATTCCTTTATGGTCATCATCATTCCACGTTTCAACAGAACCGGCTTATCAATGCGTCCCGCTTTTTTCAGGAGCGAAAAATTCTGACAGTTCCGGGCGCCGATTTGAATAATATCGGCATACTCCCCAATAACAGGGAGATCATCCGCATCAAGAGCCTCCGTAATAACCGGAAGCCCCACTGCATCCCCTACCCTCCGCATCAGCCTTAACCCTTCGATGCCCATCCCCTGGAAGGCATACGGAGAAGTCCGTGGTTTAAAGGCGCCGCCCCGCAGTACAGTTGCCCCTGAATTTTTTACAGCCACTGCAGTTTCGTACAACTGCTCTTCAGATTCTATGGAACAGGGTCCGGCAATAACCGCCATAGCATTTCCTCCAATACTGCCCCCGCATGGCAATTCTATAACTGTTTGTGTATCCTTTAAATTGAGGTTTGCAAGAATATAGGGATCATCAATGGAAAGAAAAGAATAATTAACGGATTTATCAAAAAGGCTTCTGCACTCTTCTTCGTCAACATGCAGTGCGGTGCATACATCACCGCGACTGGTTTCGATAGAATATGTACGGTATCCCCGTGCCTCGAGTTTTTCTCTGGTTTTCTGAACCTGTTGTGTTTCAGCATCCTGCATTAAGAGTATCATTTTTTCCTCCATTGGTTTCGGCCTTCGGGAGGGGCAACCCTTAATGTCAGTATTCGAGGACATTAAAAAAGGCCGCCAGCTTCTCGCCCGCGACCTTTTGGTATTACAATATCCACCAAAGCTACGAACAAGCTCTGTCAAAATAAAAATACCAGAAATAAAAATAACTTTGGTGGATGTTGTAATTTGTTTTATTCATGATTTTAATAAATTCTTTTTTCTACTTCGGCAACCATAATGCAGCCTGATAAATATTGTCAACCAAAAGAATTTATAGTTAATTAAAAATCCCGGGGAGTGGATTGATTTTTGGGTATTTTAGTAATTCTACTCAGTCAGCCCCCGGGGCACCATGAGCATTGTTGTTATAAATTTCACGGCGCCAGCCCCAGGGGGGTTTTGGTAATGATTTAATTTCAAACCCCCTCCTGGGGGGGCCTTAAATTAAATCATTACCAAAACCTGAAAGAGAAACAAAAATCGGCTATTCCCTCTCTTTGTCCTGCTGGAGATAGTCGCGTATTTTATCGTAGATGGCTTCCGGTATCTTAATGCCAAGGGATTTCAGACGAAGTTCATATTTTTCAAAACTGCTTACGTGCTGTGATGTATTTACAAATATTTTAAAAAATGCGTGTATACTTCCTTCAATCTCTCTTCTTAATTCGATATCCTTGTTAAGCATATCCTCCACCGGTGCAATTACGCGATAATTAATGGGACGCCCCATGGAGCGATGTGCCACAAATCTCTGAGTCATTTCACATTCAAAATCCCGGTCCTCAATACCCTTCCGAACCACGGAAAGATCAACGCAATCAATTATTTCAAATTTATACTTCCCCTTAAGACGCTGGGCAATCATTTCACGAATTTTGCCAAGGTTTTCACAGGTTCCCATTTTTTCAATACAAACCTGACCACAGTCCAGGTAAAGAACCATGTCGATATCTGATTCCGACTGGGACAGGCCCACGTTCACCGAACCCATAATGTCCATTGCTACAGACTCAAAGTGCCCCTCGAGAAGACGAGTCACCTTTTCAAGCATATCAAGACGCTCTTCCGTTTCCTTTGTTTGAAAAAGCCTGAAAAATTGACGCAGATCATTGAAAAGTTCGATTTCACGGATATGGGAATATTTTTTAATCTCCAGATCGAAGTTTTCCCTCCGCTTCAGGGCATCCCATCTTTCCTGATCTACAATATCCTCGCGCCACCCCTCCCCTTCGGGAATGTAATCAGTGATATCATGAATGCGAAACTTCACCAGTTTTCGGAAACATATATGCTCTATTGTGTTATCATTGATATCTATCTGATAAAAAAATCCCCCTTCACGAATATCACCTGATACGGTGGTGACCTCTCCGAAATTAGATGGATTAAGATAAATCGTACCGTTCTCAAAGGTAAACCCGAAGTCTTCATGAATGTGCCCTGTAAGGCAAAGCAATACCGGATTATTATCGCAATAAGTCCGCAGGGCGGGTGAACCTGAAGGCCCCTTATAGGAGAGCCAGTCATGTACCCCGTGTGCGGGCTGATGGGTGACGATAATATTCGGTTTTACTGCCTTGAGAAAAGTATACATTTCATTATGGTGGTCATCGGTACCAATACCTGCACGGTACTGTACAATATATCGTTCCGGTATTCCCGCGGTCCATGACGCGGCTCCGCCATAACCGGCAATTTTAAGCCCGTTAAGATTATGCCAGTGCATATGAAGGTCACGTTCATGGAGCGCTGTATATTTCAGATCCATATCATAATTGCCGGGGATGGTAAAAAGACGGGCTGAAGTTTTGTAGGCCATGACATTTTCCAGCAACTTGTATTTTTGCTGCATTACCCTTCTGGCCCGAATGGTTAGATGCTGATAGTCCATTCCTTTCTGATGAATGGACTCATCCGTATCAGGAAAACTCAGGATGTCTTCCACAAAATCTTCAAGGATTTCCCTTTCCTTTCCCATCTGACGGCGGAGACCGTGAGCCCATGACTGCAGTTCGTGGTACCTGATTGCGGTATCTACATTATAAAAAGGGATATCAATAAGATCACCGGAAATAATGTAAATATCAGCGACAGTTTCCAAAAGCAGATTTTTCACTTCGTCGAAACTTCCATGAACATCAGTCAAATATA
Source organism: uncultured Spirochaetota bacterium (assembly GCA_942491575.1). Lineage (GTDB taxonomy): Bacteria > Spirochaetota > UBA4802 > UBA4802 > UBA5550 > CAZHNW01. The sequence continues at coordinate 547,541 of CALOBT010000031.1, read as the reverse complement.
TTATTCGCATTACTCCATCCTGCCAGTATAAACTGGTTAAATGATATTAAAACCTGAACCACTGCTTTTGCAATATATTTTTATTTTATCCGGCAGGATACTCATAGTGCAAAATAAAGAAAATTTTTCAGGAGAGCAGTACAGTTATCATTAACAAAAAAATACTACCTGAGGGTGACCCTGTTCTTGCCGTTTTTTTTACTCTCATACATCAGGGCATCGGCCCGCTCCAACAGTGATTCTATGGAATCCCCTCCGGTACAGCGTGTAGCGCCTATAGAAACGGACACCCCGATACGCTGATCTCCCCTTACATCAACCCAGCTTCTTTCAATAAAAATCCTGATCCGTTCGGCGATCTCCGCAAGAATTTTTTCATCAGCATTAGGAATTATTACGACGAATTCTTCTCCCCCCCAGCGGCAGACTACATCAAGGCGTCTCAGAATATTTGAGATGGTCTTCCCTACCATTTTCAACACCTGGTCACCAATATTATGCCCATAGTTATCATTAAACTTTTTAAAATTATCAATATCAAGAAAAATTACACTGAAGGGTATATTCAGAGAGATGAACTCATCCATACATTTCTGCATATTCATGTCCGCATATTTCCTGTTGCCCACACCGGTCAATTGATCGAGATAAACCTCTTGTCTCAATTCTTCAATTTCTTTTATGATATCATAGCGACTTGAATTGTCCGTGAAGATTTCAACAGCTCCGATTATCTCCCCCTCCTCATTCTCCATTGGGGAGGAACGAACCGATACCGGTACGCGGTGCCCGTCACGATGATGCAGAAAAACATCAACCTCCCGGATTTTCCCGTCTTTCATTGTGTCTTGCAGGGGACAGCCCTCAATGCAAAGCTCCCTACCCTCATGATCGATATGCCTGAGGATATTTTTTGAGCAGGGCATTCCCATTACCTCTTGCCTCTGGTAACCGGTGATTCTTTCCGCTCCCTTATTCCAGAAGGTTATTTCTTTAGCGCTGTTTACATAGTAGATACCATCAGTGACAGACTCCACGAGGCGCTCAAAAAATTCATCCTTCACGATACCGGTATTATTTTTCATTTAATATCAACATTCCTGGAACATGCATCCTGAGAATAGTGTAATGGAAAAACAATCCATAGTCAATATAAAAGACGGGGCAGACCGGGGGCGGGGGCGGGGGAAGTTTACAGGGGGGTGCCCGAAAGGGCACCCCGGGGCATTAAATCTCATTCATTTCCTGAATATAAAGGACAAAAAACTTTACCGACTCCGCGAAATTTTCAATACTGATACGTTCATTTGTGCCATGCATTCTGCTCAGGTCCTTCTTCGTCAGGATACGTGTTGGACAAAAGCGCAATACCTGGTCGGCAATACCGGTATAGTATCGTGAATCGGTTCCACCCAGAACAAGGTAAGGTGCCACAAGGGCTTCCGGGAAAAGTGTACTGATGGTTTTCTGTAATACCTTAAATTCCTTTGAAGCCGGATCTGAAACCGGTGACGGTTCGCTTGAAAATTTAAGCGGTGTAATTTTAATTTCCGGATTATCAATTACATCCCTGACACGATTTATGGTGCTTTTAATACTTTCTCCGGGAATAATCCGAAAATTGATCGTAGCCTTTGCAGTCTGGGGAAGAACATTGTCCTTTTGACTTCCTTCAAACATGGTAGCTGCCGTGGTGGTTCTTATCATGGCACTGGTGGAAGGCATACCGCTGAAGACAACTTCCAGGAGGGGTTTAAAGAGCCACATATTATTAAAAAGCAAACGGTACCCGAAGGGCATCTCGGAACTTACATAGCTGAAAAGTGCCTCCGCGGGACCGGAAATCCCACCGGGGAATGGATCATCTTCAAGGGCTTTAATTGCCGCGGCAAGTTTTCCCACTGCGGTATGCTTCGGCGGCATTGAACTGTGCCCTCCCTTATCAGTGGCAGTCAGTTCAAGACTGAGGTATCCCTTTTCCGAAATACCAATGAGGGCTACGGGTTTTTTCACACCTGGAATCATATTATATACAATGGATCCGCCTTCATCAAGTACAGCAGAAAATCGGATTCCCCGTTTTTTCAACAGGGCAGCAAGGGCCTTGTTTCCATTCATTCCCCCGACTTCCTCGTCATGACCGAAGGCAAGGTAGATGGTCCTTTTCGGTTTAAAGCCGCTCTTCGCCAGTGATTCAACGGATTCCATGATGGCAATGGCGCTGTTCTTTATATCCATTGCTCCGCGGCCCCAGATATGTTTCTCAGCAATCTTTCCACTGAATGCGGGATATCTCCAGTCCTTCTCTGTTCCCTTTTCGACGGGAACCACATCGAGATGGGCCATGAGCATTACCGGTTTCTTTTCAGGCTCAGAGCCCTTCCATGAATAAAGAAGACTCATTTCATTTATTACTTCCTTTTTCATGGCAGCGTGGGATGCGGGATATGTTTTTTTAAGATAATCATGAAGGTTCTTAAAGGCTTTTTTATCAAAGGCCTTAACGTCATGATATGAAACTGTTTTAAATTTTATGGCTTCTGACAGATGTTTCGCCGCCAGATCCGCATCCACCTTAATCTGAGATTTCTTATCCACGATTATCTGACGCGAATCGGAAACAGTGCCCTTAATAAGAACGATTACCAGGAGGATTCCTAAAATTGCACCGAGTATAGAGAGTATTTTTTTCATTATTTTTTCTCCCAAAATCAATTTTGACTCTGTAACAGTACCAGTATTAAGGTTAGGGATCAATCAGGCAATCAAAATACACGAATTATACCAGAGACTTTTAAAATTGTCAATTTCATCTTATCTACTTTACATATTAAGAAAAAATAGTTAATTTAGGTATTCAAGTAATATTCCTGTTGTATCAGTAAAAAATATTAAAAGGACCCTGCCATGAAGGAAGAATTTTTTGAATTTGCAATACTGCTGGAAAAAACCCTCGCCAGTTTCTACGAAAAAATTTTGAAGGATGACAGGCTTGAACGAATCAAGTCAGTCCTCGAATTCCAGTCTACCCATTCCCTGGAACATGCAAAAAAACTGGCAGAGACCGAAAAGAACTACGAGAAACCGCACCTGGGTGAGTCACTGATCCTCGATTATCAGAATAATTTGACAAAAGAGGTTTATGAAAAGATAACCGGCGGAGCCGATATGGCAAGTATCATAGAGATACTAGCTGATTCGGAAGAAAAACTCGGTGACCTCTACAAGAAAATGGCGGGCACCATGAGGGATATATCATCCTATTATTTAAAGATTGCCGAGGAAATCGAACAAATTGGCGAGGAAGAGTATCGCCACAGGGATCTGCTGCTGATGGAAAAGGATAATTGAGGCAATTCTGACTGCATTCCTGATTTTTATATTCATCATTCCCAGTAGCTCCATGATTTCCCGTTGTGTTGCACGCGGCAGAAAGGAACAAAAGGGTAACGTAAATTAAAACGAATACTCTTTTCACAACATTTCTCCAATTGACATACTGTTAAAAAATGTCTAAATTTTTAAGGGAAGAGAATAAGACTTTTAAATAGAATTAATTCACCCCTTCAACAATCAATGTACCCCATTTTAAGTGTTATGATTACAAAAATATTATTATTTCAAAAAAATAGTAACATATAAATTTTTATTCCAACATATCTAAAATAACTCGTTTCAATAAAAATTCATATTCAGCTTTCTAAGAATGTATGCGTAAATTCTTCAGAAGGAGAAAAACATGAAAGGTCTGCAGATACTTCAGGGAGACAAAAAGAAAGTAAGGAAAAATACAAATCCCTACCGAAATATCCTCGTAGACCTCGGTAACGATAACCTTGAATGCGGGTTCGAGGCAACGTCACACAGCGATTCCTGTGAAGAAATCTTCCTCAACCGCTTCGATGAAAGGGAGATTTTCTCCATCCTGGAAGAGATCGGTCTCAGGGAATGCCTCCGGGACAGGGGATTTTCAAAACTTGAACTCGACATTGCAAAAGATGATGCGGGGCGGCATCATCTCTCTATATTCCACACAAAAATAAAAAACGAAAATCTCCTTATCAACCTTCGTTTATCAGAATCAATCTACAGGCCGGAGATCAGTCTCCCCTTTCACATGAAGCGGGGGACATATAACATGATAAATGTTGAATGGGCCCAGGCTTCAAATCCTAAAAACATGAACAACAGGAAAAAGCCACTGCTCCCTGGACAGGAGAAACCGGGACTGGGAATCCTTTCCTATCTTTTTCATATGATGGAAGTTATGGGTCGCCGCGTCAGCAGTGATGGATTCATGGAAGTCCCTGACCATTTTCACCTGGCTGCAATGTACTCCGGGAAATTTCGTTTTTTCGATCCAGAGAAGGAGGCCCTTCTGCGGGGAGTCCTGCGGGACCTGAGCACCTCAGGTATCGGAGACCTCTCATGGGGATTTATTACGGGCACCATTAGAGAAGAGAATTCCGGTTCGAGTGTCGAATATATTCCCGGTACCCAGATCCATCCCCTCAACGGTGACCTGGCTGGCTACTATAACTCCTCATGGTATCAAAAAAAATTCAACCGCGCCATGGCGTCAACAAAATATTCCCTTGATACGGAAAATATGCATGCCCGCCGGGAAGAGATTCTAAAAAAGCAGAGTATCGGGGAAGTTTGACATTTTCGGCTCAGAGCATACACTCGGATTCGGGCATGCTCTGAGCCTGTCCGAAAGTTACCCGAAAAACAGAAAGCGGCGCCGCCCTGGCATGAAAACCGTCAGGTTTTCTTTGTATGATGTTATAAAACTCTTTACTTGAGTGACCAGGTTAAACCGAATCCATAATCGAATGCGTGATCGACACTGTCATAAGGCATATCCTCTTTCTGAGCATCAACTGCAGCCTGAGCATCTGCCAAAGCCTGTTCGAATTTCCAGAGTTGCTCCACGTTGTCAGCATCAACTTCTTCACGGCCTTTCTCAGTGAGCATTACTGTAGTCATTTGACCGTTCCAGAAATTAAATGATGTATAAGAGATATCAGCTGTTGTATCATCAAGTATACCGTCACCATTGCCATCAGCAGCCTCTTTCCAGTAATCGTCGACATATGTAAGCTGGGGCCGAACGCAAGATTTACCATTGCTACATCGTTTTTTACCTTGGGAGAGTCAAGCTTTACAATGATAACTTCGGCACCTGCCGGATTGGAGAGAGGTGTCTTATCAAACACATGGGGGCTCAAGGTGGCAGTATCGAAATCAGGGGCATAAACCTTTTTACCAACAGCAGAAGTGTAAGCAACACGCTGTTCAAGAGGCATAGTACCATCCTTAGTCAATACAACGATAGATTTTCTCTGTGCCTCAAGACCGATTGCTGCTGAAGCATTGCTATTAAAGATTTCAACTGCTTTAGCAGCATCAACATATCGATTCTCAAAAAGACCCAGTTTCATCTGAAAAGCAATAATCCTTTTTGCCGATTCGTCGATTCGTGCCTCAGTAATAAGACCCTGAACAACGGCAGACTTAATGTCAGCAGGTTCATCATGTACATGAATATCCATACCCGCACTGGTTGATTTGGCAATATGCTCTTCAAAACACGTTAAAATCCTTTGCAACTCGAAACATCCCCCCCCCTCCCGTGATGTCGCCCCTTAACTTTAACAATCTCCCCATTTCATCCCCTATCACGGAATAAAATGGCCGTACAGCTGGAAAATTCAGAAAAAATCCTTGTATAAAACAGACGCGGTATCATCTATAGGGGATGCTCCTGAGACAAACTACACTCATCATACTGCTTCTGCTATTGGCCCTCCCCCTGTCTGCCAGGGGTGAAAAGGGAATTGCTGTGGTAAAGGGGCGTTTTGACGTCATCGAAAAGGTTCTCGATGCCTACAAAATCGATTATGAAATCCTGGAATATCGCCACCTCCAGGAACTCCGGTTCATGAAACAGTTCAGGTTGATTTTTTTTCCCTGCGGGATGGAGCCACCCCTCCATGAGAATATTCGCCTTAAATCCGAAGGAAGGGGCATTCATTCAGTTACCATCAGGGAAGAGATCAATTCTATTTCTAAAGATACAATCACCGACAATATCCGCCGGTTTATTGATGAGGGGGGAAGTGCATACTTTTCCGGGCATACGGTTTCATTTCTTCAAAAGGCATATGGTGACTTTACCTTTTTTGATAAATTCCCCTACATGGGAATGCCGGGACGTTTCATAGCCCATCTCAAGGATGACATGGCCCACTTTAATATAAAGAATGAAATGGCCGTCTACATGACCCACAGCGGATGGATAACTTTGAAAAAAGTCAACAATGCATCTATCCTTGCTTCTGCCGCATATGAGACCCCCCGGGGCACGAAAGAGGGCCCCATAGCCCTCCTGATGCGGAGGGGTGAGGGGGAAGTTATTTATACCGCCTATCACAGTACTATCTTCAGTGATTACCGGCGATTTAATATTTACCGCCTTACGGGCAACCATCTCCTTGCTTCCCTCAAAGAGGAAATTCAACGCTGGGAACAGGAAACAACCGCCCTCCTTTCGGATTCTTTCCATAAAAACGAGGCAGTCAGGACGTACCGCATCCCGCTCCGAATGGGAATGAATACCGTTTACATCATTTCCGAAAAAAATCCCCTCCAGGTGGATATCCTGGACCGTGACAGCAGAATGATCATCTCAAGTGACAATCATAAACGCTATGAAGAAATTGATATCCCTTCCGCACGTGATGATTTCTGCATCCTCAGAATATTTCCCGATTCAAAAAACCGCTACAGCCTCCATGCGGTAGCAACAGCCCGCGGGAAAAGAATACTTCCCCACTTAACAATAGTAATAATAGTAGGGGGTATAGTTGCTACACTGCTCCTTCTCCTTTTCGTTTCCCTTGTACTGGAGCGGACAAAATACAGCCCCCCGGGATTCCGCAGGAAATAGTAGATCATATATAGTAGAATTTTGCTCTATTTCACTTTTTTAAAAACTCACCAGGAAAGAATTCTTTTTTTCGAAAAATAGTTGCATTCATAGAGGTTCTTTGAGTTTAGTTGTGCATTATTATCACTGGAGTTATTGCATGGGCAGGATTATTTCGGTCTCAAATCAAAAAGGCGGTGTAGGGAAAACCACCTCTACCGTAAATCTGGCGTCTTATCTCGCAGAAAAAGGGAAAAAAGTACTCATTATTGATATCGACCCGCAGGGAAACGCGGGATTCGGAATCGGTGTTAATGCTGAAGAAATTGAAACAACCATTTACGAAGTAATGATTGGAGAACTCCCGATTCAGGAAGCAATTTTTAATACTGACGTTGAAAATCTCTATCTGATTCCCTCGAATATACATCTTTCCGGAGCGCAGATTGACCTCCTCGACTCCGAAGGCAGGGAATTCATCCTGAAAAAGCTGCTTGCCGAAGTGAAGGATAATTTTCATTATATTTTCATCGACTGCCCCCCTTCTCTTGGCATCCTGACTCTCAACAGTCTAGTTGCTGCGGATTCAGTACTGATTCCACTGCAGTGTGAATATTATGCCCTGGAGGGCTTAAGCCAGCTATTGAGAATTATTGCCATGGTCCAGGAAGGACTGAATCCCTCCCTGAAAATAGAAGGTGTTGTTCTGACCATGTATGATTCACGGACAAACCTGGCAAATCAGGTCGTAGATGATGTCCGGGAGTATTTCAAAGACAAGGTATTCAAGACCATTATTCCCAGGAATGTAAGACTCTCCGAGGCACCATCCTTCGGAAAACCGATAAATTTATACGACCGCAGCAGCAGCGGCGGGGTAACCTATGAGCAACTGGCAGATGAGGTGATAGCGAATGACTAATCAACCAAAGAAAAAACTGGGCAAAGGCCTCGGTGCCATAATTTCCTCTTCTCCAACTCCTGTTGAGAGCATGGAAAAAGCCGTCATAGAAGACGGGGAACGTATAATAGAACTCGATATAAAGAATGTTATTCCCAACCCGGACCAGCCCAGACACCATTTCGACGAATTGACAATCTCCGGTCTGGCTGAATCGATTAAATCCGTAGGACTAATTGAACCGATTATTGTCAGAAAAAATAAAGAAAATAACGACCAGTATATAGTAGTTGCGGGAGAACGCCGTCTCAGGGCGACAAAACACCTCGGCGAAGAAAAAATTAAAGCCGTAATTATCGAGGCAAATGAAGAAAAGAATTTTACAATTGCCCTGATTGAAAATATCCAGCGGGAAGATCTTGATCCCATCGAAGAAGCGAAGGCGTACAAGGTACTGGTTAGCAAATTTAAGCTGAAGCAGCAGGAGATTGCCACGCGCGTCGGAAAGGAACGGGCCTCAATCGCAAACTCAATGCGATTACTGAACCTTCCGGAGGAAATCCAGGAAGCCATATCAGAGGGTATCATCAGTACAGGTCACGCGAAGGTTCTCCTCTCCATCACCGGAGACCGTCAAATTCAACTCTTCGATGAAACCGTTGAAAATGGTCTTTCAGTGCGTGCCCTGGAAACCATTATCAAAGAAGAAAAAACATCCGAAAACGGGGAGAAATCCTCTGCTTCCTCTCCAGTACTGAAAAAGAAGGACGCCCATATAAAAAAGATGGAAGAAAAGTTACGGTCAATACTGGGGACAAAGATAGAAATAAAACACGCAGGCAATAAGGGGCGCATCGAGATAAACTATTATTCTCTTGATGACTTCGAGCGAATCCTCGACATGATTTCCAAATAGTCAGTCCCGTTCGACTCGAATCAGCTCAACCTTATCCGTTTCGGTATCAAGAATCGCCACGGAGAATTCATCTTCCGTGCCATAGAGGGCACCTGGATTAATGATCCTTGCGCGATTGGAAACATAATTTTCAAAAAAATGCGTATGTCCCTTGATAATATAGTCATACTTACCTGAGGCAACCGCCTCCCTGAAGAGGGGAATATCATTGCCGTGAAAGACCATGAAGCTCTTCCCATCCAGTTCAAAGTTGCAGTAGTAATCGATCTCCCCGAAACCGAATTTACCACTCTCTTCATTCAGAAATTCCACATCCAGGTCGCCGTTCCCCAAAACAAAACGGCACTGAAAACCCTCAAAAAGACGAAGCATCCGCGGGGAGGTAAGGTCTCCGCCATGAATAACGAATTCGACTCCACGCTCACGAAAGACCTCCAGGGCCTTCTCCGTCATTTCAATGTCATTGTGGGTATCTGAGAGTATTCCTATTATCATTAGTAAAAGTAACAAGTGTCAAGGTTCAGGTAAAAAGTCAGGTTGCATTATCTAACTAGACTTTTTACTTGTTCCTTGACACTTTTCCCTTGTTATTATCCCAACTTCGCTCCGACGGGAATCTTTTCATCCACTTCAATCAGAACCGGAGCGTCCTTTTTTCCCTGTTTTGCAGCCAGCAGCATTCCCATTGAAGTCCTTTTAAAAATAGTTGCGGGCTTCAAATTCGCCACCAGGAGTATCTTCTTACCGATAAGATAATCAGTTTCGTAGTTCTGGGCAATCCCGGCGATGATTATTCTTTCATCCAGGCCAGAATCAACCTTCAGTTCAAGGAGCTTATCTGATCCCTCTACCTTTTCCGCTGCGAGGACCTTTGCTACGCGGATGTCAACTTTGCCAAATTCCGAGATATCGATAAGGCCGTCTTCCTCTTCCTTCCCCTCATCATCTTTCTTCTTTTCTTTATTCTTCCCCTTACTCTCCCCTTTACCCCTGGGGCTTTTTACTTCCTTTTCTTCCTTATCAAGACGGGGAAAAAGAACTTCCATTTGAGCCAGAAGAGTCCCCTCTTTAAGATTATTCAGGGAAGAAAGAACCTCCACGTCTGCGCCGGTCTCCCCTTCACCGAGGGACTTCAGGATTACCGGTGAGGTGTGCATCAGTATCGGTTGCAGCAGCACTGCGATACTGTAAATCGATTCAAGGAGATTACGCATTACCGACCGGAGCATCGCGGTATTTTCTTCCTTCACAAGCTGCCACGGTTTATGATCATCAATATATTTATTCAATGAACGGATAAACTCCCACAGTTTTTCAATACCGATACTGGTTTGGAAACGGCTGCAGTGGTCGATGTAATCAACAGCTGCCTTTTTGAAGGCTTTCTGCAGATCTGACAGTCCGGCGTCCATCCCCTCATCAAGGGCTGGAATTTTGCCGTCAAAATATTTATCTACCATGTTAAAGGTTCTCTTTACCAGGTTGCCGAGATCATTGGCGAGATCAAAATTGATGCGGTCGATTACTACGTTTTCGCTGAAACGGGCATCATTTCCAAAACTCATATCCCTGAGAAAAAAGTAGCGCACCTGGTCATTGCCGAACTTTTCCACCAGTGATGCGGGAGTGACTACATTACCGAGGGTTTTAGACATCTTTGCATCTTCCATCTGCCAGTAGCCGTGGACATTCAGATGCTGATACGGCTCGATACCGGCAGCCTTCAGCATGGTGGGCCAGAATATCCCGTGGGGCTTGACAATATCCTTTGCAATAATATGATTCACGTGGGGCCAGTAGGTTTTAAAACGCTCATCATCGGGGTACCCCATTGCGCTGACATAGTTTATCAGGGCATCAAACCAGACATAGGTAACATAATCTTGATCAAAGGGCATTTCAATTCCCCACGTCAGCCTTGTTTTAGGACGGGAGATGCAGAGGTCTTCCAGCTCTTCCCCCTTCAGGAGGCTGAGTACTTCATTTTTATAACGCTCAGGCCGGATAAAATCCGAATTTTCATTAATGTAGTCAATGAGCCACTGCTGATACTTGCTCATCTTGAAAAAATAATTCTTTTCTTCTATATAATCGGGAATCCGGTCATGCTCGGGGCACTTCCCCTCCACCAGTTCCTTCTCCGTGAGAAACCGTTCGCAACCGACGCAGTAGTGACCGCCGTAACTTCCAAAATAGATATCCCCGCTGTCATAAACCTTCTGCAGGATATTCTGTACAACCTTCCTGTGACGGTCCTCCGTAGTACGAATGAAATCATCAAAGCCGATGCCGATTTCTTCCCAGGCTGACCGGAACTTGCCGCTGACATCATCGGTCAGTTGCTGCGGGGTAGTTCCCGCCTTCTCTGCGGCATCAAAAATTTTATCACCATGCTCGTCTGTTCCGGTAAGGAAATAGGTATTATATCCGAGCATTTTATGAAAACGATTCATAAAATCCGCAAGAATCGTCGAATATGCATGGCCAATATGCGGTTCCGCATTTACATAATAGAGTGGTGTGGTAACATAAAAGGTCTTGTCCATTAGTCTTTATTTCTCCTTCACGGCTTTAAATCGCCATATAATTCATAAAATTCAATATTATACAACCAACTTGAAGTGAGTGATTTTAAATCCGGATTGATCCTTCACAATCAATGACTTTATCAGCCACGAATCTTCGCAATTTTTCACAGATTTCAATTATCTTTTATCTGTGGAGATCAGCAATAATCCGTGGCCATTTTTTTATTCAAATTAGAAAATCAGCGTTTTCGTCCGGAGACAGAATCGGGGATTTCATAATAATCATCTTCCTCTTCATCATCCTGATCTTCTTCATTTCGTTGAATCCGTTCAAGGGTTTCCGGCTTCAGGCTGTATTTCCCATTCTGAAGATCCAGATCTTCCCTTGCAATCTCAACGATACGGTCACGGTTTCTGATTTTGATGGCCTGCTTGAGTACATCCGTAGAGATAACAGTGTAGAGTTCATCACCGCATTTAACTTCAACACCGTTGGTGGGGAAGTCTACATTCAGTTCATGGTATACATCGTATTCATAGCCAAGACAGCAGAGGAGCCTTCCACACATACCTGAAATTTTCAGGGAGTTCAGGTTAAGATTCTGTTCCTTTGCCATTTTTATCGACACGGGAGCAAATTCATCCCGCTGATTGACACAGCACTGTATTCTTCCGCAGGGGCCGTACCCTCCCACGAGACGTGCCTCATCACGGACCCCAATCTGTCGCATTTCGATCCTGGTCCTGAAAACCGATGCAAGCTCCCTCACCAGTTCCCTGAAATCAATCCGGTTCTCCGCAACAAAATAGAAAATGATCTTTGTCCGGTCAAAAAGAGACTTTACTGATATCAGCTTCATCTGGAGTCCCTTTTTCTGAGCCTTTTCACGGCAGAGCTTGTAGGCCTTTGCTTCCAGAGTCTCTATAACGGGAAGCTGTTCAATATCCTCTACAGTGGCCTTCCGCAGCAGTTTTCCCGTAACCTGAATTTCCGAATTGTTCTGATACCTGGGAATCTTTACCACGCGTCCCACGTCGACACCATGTTCCGTTTCGACAACACTGAGGGTGTTTTGATTGACAAAGATATTGTTGGTATCGATGTAATATATCTGATAACTGTTTCTCAGTCGTACAGCTGATACTTCCATAATTTTATCCTGTAAAAAATAATTATTAAATAAAGGCAGTTTTACTGAATAATGCCGAGATTAGAGTAAACTGCCGGAGAATTCTTTCAAATAAATCCCTGTTTGCACATTATGTGAAGTACGCGCAATTTTAGCAACTAGTTTTCACATCAATATTCAACGGGCATATCAGGAAAGGAGACGAGGGGATAGTTATCCATGGAATAGACAAATGCCTTTATCATGCTGGTAACGTTAATATTAAAAACAAGTTTTTTCTGCAGCTCCATCATTATTTTGATTAGCTTCTGTATCTCCGGGACACTTATATCGGGTAATTGAGCCAGGAGGGAAGGCATTTCCTCATTTCTGAGCTTAACAAGGAGGAGCTCCCGCAGGGCATTTGTAATGACAAAAAGAAGATTCTGCGGTCCAATACGTTTCTGAATCCTGTCAAGTTCCAGACTGATCATCCCGCCATCCTGGAGATAACTTAAAAGGCTCTGCAGAATATCAATCACCGCCGCAAGGTTATCCTCTTCGGTGAGCATTACCGCCAGTTCAAAGGAGCCTCCGGAAAAGGCTGAAAGAAGATCAATGTGAGGCGCTTCAATACCATGATCCAGAATAATCGTACTGATCTGCTCTTCAGTCAGTGACTTAAAGGGGAATTCAGTGCTTCGGGAAAGGATTGTGGGGAGAATCAGGCTCCTGTTTGAGGAAAGCAGAATAATTACTGCCCTCTCAGGGGGCTCTTCCAGTGTCTTCAGGAGCGCATTCTGACCCTGAACCGGTATATGATCTACACCATTAATTATAATCCCGTAACGTCCCGTAACTGATGTCATCGCGAGGCGGCCAATGAGCCAACGAACGGTGCCATTCTCATCAGATTTCCCGATGGGTATTATTCCTTTTTCATTGGGGGAAAGTTCAAAAATATCGGGGTGACTGCCGCTGCGGGCCTGATTGCAGGAGGGGCACTCTCCACAGGGCCTTTGCACACCGGTACACATAAGCCCGCGGATGAACCAGCGGGCAACGCGATGCTTGCCGATACCGGGAATGCCATGAAAAAGCATTACCTGCGGCACCTTGCCGCTCTCAAGGATGGCGGAAAGCTGCCGAAACTGGCCTTTATGTCCAATAATGGGCCTGCTCTTCATTGTTTAGTGCATCAGGTCAAGAATGAGGCCACGGATTTCTTCCATGGTCTTCATTACGTTAAAGGCTGAATTCTGGCGGGTAACCGCTGCGGACATTTCCAGGAGCTTACCATTGATGACTTCTGCGACGGTCCAGTCTGCCCTGTTATCCCGCCGCCTCCGCTTGATGGTTTTGGTAACGATACTTTCATCAAGTATCATTTTTAAAATCTTCTGCACCATCGCCTTGTATCGATTCATTTCATAGGGAGTCTGACTATCCATGAAACGCCGCTCCTGGTCTCCCAGCTCTTCAAGAATTTCTTCGATGGTACCGTGAATATTTATAGAAACTGCCTGTTTCAATTCAGTCTGAAAGGAATTATCCTTTGACTGTACTGATCCCGCAGAGGCCTTTTTCTTGATCCGGCTCTGGTCCTGTTTTCTGTTTCCTGTTTTTGAAATATCAATCATGGACGGGCCGTTTTATTAATAGTGCAGTTCCCTTCAAAGGAGACACCGTCCTCCATCACCAGGCTGGGAGTAATTATATTTCCGGTAATCCTTCCGGTTGAAAGAAAAATAACCCGCTCCGTAGCAAAGATATTCCCCTTAACCGCTCCGCCGACAACAACGAGGCGGGCATGAATATCCGTCAGGGCCTCACCACTCTGGCCAATAAGGACCTTTCCTTCTGTTTCAATGGTCCCTTTGAACTTGCCGTCAATTCTCAGGAGACCATTAATCTTGAACTCTCCCTTGAATTCCGAACCCTCGCCAATAATACTATTGACTATATTATCTTCTGCTTGCCTATTCTGTTTTACCATTCTCATTCATTTCCATAGTATGTCACTAAAGCAGACATAATATGAGGTCAAACGCCATTTGCAAGTAAATTTTATACAAATAAAGAGGATATTCTCCCTTGACACAGTCCCTATTAGGGATAATATACTATATCAGCAAAAAATTACGGTTGATTCATCATCACCATGCAATCATTTACAAATAGATAAAAATCTGCCAGAGGTATACTTATGAAACCTGTTATTTCTGCAATAATGTTTTCCCTTATTCTGCTCATTGCAGCCTGCAGCTGTCAGGAAACAGGAAATTTTAATGCAAACACCTCACCGCTGCGGGAACCCCTGATGGGCAAACAACTTCCACCCCTTGAATTACCTGCCTACTACAGGGGTAAAATTACCAGGGTAAATCTTGGTAACTACAGGGGACAGTGGCTTATTCTATTTTTCTATCCCGGTGATTTCACCTTCGTCTGCCCCACTGAACTGAAGGAACTGGCGGAATACTATAAAGAATTAAAAAATATGGGGGGGGAAGTAGTGAGCATCAGCACTGATTCAATTTTTGTTCACCGGGCATGGCACCGTCAGGATAAATCTGTCGGAACGGTAACCTTTCCCATGCTTTCTGACCCCGGGGGGGGCCTGGCCCGATCCCTGGGAATATACAACAGCAAAGAGGGAACTGCACTCAGGGGTACCTTCATTATCAATCCCGACGGGAAAATCGTTGCCTATGAGGTTCACCACGATTCCATTGGAAGAAGTGCCGATGAACTTCTCAGAAAACTTTCAGCAGCCATTGCGGTACGAAGCGGCGGGGGGGCATATTGCCCGGCGGGATGGAAGCAGGGGGATAAAATGATTCATGGAGAATAAAATGACCAGAAACATAATTACAGGATTGTTAATAGTTGCGGGGGCTGCATTGCTGGTACCGGCACAGGGTAGAGCCCGCAGCACCGGAACACTCTATTTCTTCGAAAGTGCAGTATGTCCCGCATGCAAAAGAGCCAAAGCTGACATGCCCGCCTTCAAAAAAAAATATCCCGGCCTGCGGGTAAAATCCTATCTGGTGAGAGACGGCCAGAACAGGACTAGCGCCAAAAACCGGCAAAATATAAAACTCCTTGTATCGCTGCTGAAGGGAATTGACCGCCGCGTAGGGGGGAAACCCTTTATTATCGAAACCAAAAAGGCATACCGCCTGAAAGTCGAAAGGGGGCTCCCCTACTACATGAAACAAATTTCTCAATACACAACCCTGAAAAAGGAGATACCTGTACCGGTTTTCATCCTGGGGGATCGCTGTTATGCAGGATATCGCAAACATGTCCTTTCCAGGGCCTTACGGAATTACTTCAAATAAAATACGACGGGAAGAATCAATCGGGGAATGAAACTGAAATAAAACTGTTTGACAATATAGAGGGTCACTGTATCAATTTAAAACTGTTTTAGCAGTAAAAAAAGTTAAACAGAAATAAAATGGACAATAGCGAGGTATATATCATGAGAAAAATATCACTTGTAGCTTTTCTTGTCGGCCTGGTTTTTTCCGGCTGCAGCATCTTCAGTGAAACAATAATGATGGAACAGGTCATTGCGGAAAAACAGAAGATTGATACAGCCGAAAATCCCGCAAAGAGGCGTCTACTCAACCTTGACTTAAGAGACAAAAGAATATCAATTAAAAATATTCTGGTAAAAGATGTTACCATCTCCACCAATATAGATTATGATTTCTGTGTCATAGCTGATGCTGTAGTAAGCGGCAAAAAAATCGAGTGTTTCATTTACAGCAAAAATATTAAACGCATGTCAAAACTGATCAAAGGAAAATCAAGAATCAATGTAGTGGGAGATTTTAGCAGGTTCTTTACAATACTGGATGACTACTACACTAAAATTGATATTGTAGACGCCAGGATCACCCTGATAGAGCCTGAGGCTGAAACCGAAGAAAAAAAAGAAGAACTGAAAAAAGAACCGGAAAAACCGGTTAAATAAACAACACATCAAACAACAACAGGAGAACAAAAATAGAGATTATGGATTCATTTATTCAGGAACTGATAGCAGAACGTCTTGGAGGAAACCAATTCGGAAAAGACGAAAAAATATATAAATTTGAAAAAATCAAGCGCGCCAAAAGGGCTGCGATGCAGGAAAATCCCGGCATTGACCTTATCGATCTTGGTGTCGGAGAACCTGACGAAAAGGCCTTTGACGTCGTGATAAAAACCCTCCAGAAAGAAGCTGAGAAACATGAAAATCGAGGCTATGCCGACAATGGTATCGAAGAGTTCAAAACAGCCGCAGCCAGTTACATGAAAAATGTCTTCGGTGTTGATGGCATAAATCCTGAAACAGAGATTGTCCACTCAATTGGCTCAAAGCCGGCCCTTGCCATGATCCCCTCAGCATTTATCAATCCCGGGGATGTTGTCCTGATGACAGTACCGGGCTATCCAGTCCTTGGGGCACATGCTTCCTGGTATGGCGGGGAAGTTTACAACCTGGAATTGAAAAAAGAAAATAACTTCCTTCCTGATCTTAAAAGCATCCCGGAAGATATTCTGAAAAGGGCCAAAATCCTTCTGGTCAACTACCCCAATAATCCTACCGGGGCGAACGCGACTGAAGAGTTCTACAGGGAAGCAATTAAATTTGCTAAAAAAAACAGTATAATCGTTATTCAGGATGCGGCCTATGCAGCTTTGACCTATGAGGGAAAACCATTATCATTTCTCAGCATTCCCGGCGCAAAAGAAGTTGGGATTGAAATTCATTCACTCTCCAAGGCCTACAACATGACGGGATGGCGTCTCGCCTTCGTAGTTGGGAATGAACTGATCATAAAGGCCTTCGCAAATGTGAAGGACAATTTTGATTCAGGACAATTTAAGGCGATTCAACATGCCGGAGTCAGTGCCCTGCAGAACCCGGAAATAACCGAACAAATCAAGACAAAGTACAAGAGAAGAATAAAATCTCTTGTTACATTACTCTCAAGACTCGGATTCGATGCTTCAATGCCGGATGGAACATTCTACCTCTACGTGGAGATCCCAAAAGGAATCAAAGGGGGACGAACCTTTGAAAGCGGTGAAGATTTTTCACAGTTCCTTATCAAGGAAAAACTCATCTCTACCGTTCCATGGGACGATGTCGGACACTTTGTTCGATTTTCCGCCACTTTCGAAGCCCCCGGCGAAGAAGAGGAGAAGCGAATCCTTGATGAAATTGAACAGAGGCTTTCAAGCCTCCAGTTTGAGTTCTAACAGGTAATCAACAGAAAAGGATAGTATGAAACGACGAAGGGTAATTTTTCTTTTAATTTGTCTGGCCACCATTCTCATCATAGCTGCCATTGCGGCAGCATATTTTGTTACCCGGCGAGTTTCCTACGATACAACGGTAACGGCACCCGGTCTTTCCGGCAGGGTGCTTATACACCGAAGCGAGGAAGGGATACCCCGCATTGAAGCTCATTCCAAAGAAGATCTATCCTTTGCTCTCGGATACCTTCATGCCCAGGATAGATTTGTTGTACTGGAATACTTCAGGGCAATAGCCTCAGGATCAATTGAAAAGATCATAGGCCCGGACGGCATAAAATTAAAAAAAATAGTAAACGCTGCAGGCATCCGCAGTACCGCAGATAAAATAGCCGAAGAACTCAAATCCCCCCACAAAGAAATGATCCAGGCATATGCCAGCGGCATTAACCTGATAAGGGATCAATGGTTTCAACGATTTCACAGATCCATCTCCAAAAGGGACTGGAACATGCGGGACGTAATAGCCATTCTTGTCCTTCGTGACTGGACCCATGCATACCTGCAAAACAGGGAACTCATCTTCCCCCTGCCGCAGGAAAAGAAAAAATTTCTACTCAATGAAATAATTCCGGCCAATCTCCTTTCCGGCTATTCAAAATCACAGAAAGAGGCTGTTCAGCAGCTGAAAATGATTAAAGAACTTCTCATCAAGTATATTGGCCCCTTCAACCGTGGATTTGCCTTTGCGGTAAAGCCGAAAAGCAACAGCAAGGGAATAACACGTACCGCCTTCAACCTGAAAAGTGCCATGAATATTTATCCAGGCTGGTACCCGGTACATATAATTTTTGGTGACATTAAAATTTTTGGAATCACCCAGGCGGGACTACCCTTTTTATTTTGCGGCAACAACCAGAATATTTCATTTTTCGGATTTAACCTTAATGTCGACTCACAAAGTTTCTATTCTGAAAAAATAAAAGATTTCCAGGGAATAATCCGCTATCTGGGAGCCAGAGGATGGCAGGAATTTAAATCTGTAAGGGAACCGTATTTCGACGGAGGGCATATTACACGGCATGATGTAATGTGGCATAGCGACAATGGCCCCATCCTGAATAATATCTGGGACAGCAGCAGCGAAAATGAAACCACACTTTCCATGAAATATATAAAACCGGATGCCGGTTATATAGCCTCTCTGCTGGACATCCCCTTTTCAGAAAACATCCAAACTGCACAAAAAAAGGTTATGAACATCAATTCCATTCCTCGCGTTTATCTTTTTGCAGGAAGCAACAATATCATTAAAACCTTTAGCGGCCGCATGCCACTTCGTGGGCCCACCGGGAATGTGCTGAGAATCGGTCCCTTCAGCGGCTGGCGCGGCTTCATGGACCTTTCCAGGTACAGCAGTCGTGACTTCAAAAAATCAATTGCCGGAAGCTCATTCCACTACGACGCCCCCCAAATAGTTAAACAGTATGGGAATACCCGCGAGGACCGCTATTTGCGGCTGGAGACAATGCTGAAAGAAGAACACGGTCTAATCACCGAGAAGAAAATTAAAACAATACTCAAAGACATATATTCATTGCGTGCAGAAAAATTTACTCCCCAGTTCATCAAAATGCTTCAGCCGAATCCCGTTACCTCTGCCAGGCTGACGCGGGTATACTTTAAAGACTGGGACTTCTCAATGAAAACCGATAAAGTTGCCCCGGCAATTTTTGAACGATTGATGTACAATTTTATTATTGAAACAGTAAAGGATGAACTTCCCTTTCTCATGGATGATATCAGTAAAAATTATCACCTTCTGGAGGATAATTTTTTCAAAATGGTAACCGCGAAGGGATCGATGTTCTTTGATGATGTTAATACAGAAAATATCGAAAATCGTGAAATGATATTCGACCGGGCATTTTTAAAGTCGATGAGATGGCTCAATCGCCAGAAAGGCCCCATCATGAATGACTGGCACTGGGGCACCATTCATCGTGGACATTATCGAATCCCCATTGAAGAAAAAACTCTCAGCAGCAGATATATATATGAAGTCAGCGACATCCCCATTGAAGGAAGTTACGGTACAATCTTCAATGACAGCTCCAATAGAAATTTAAAACCGGAATGCAGCACATCAATTCTCGGTTTTATTGACAATGAAGCAATAAATGCCGCTCTTGATTTCACCTACTCGGTTAATCCCATGTCACAGTTTTATTATGGAAGAGAATTGATCCAGGACTTCAAGGACCTCACGGCAACTGCAGTGGAGCACAAAACAATTATAAACCCTGCCGCCAGATAAGGATAATCTGAATGATTCCATACCCTCACCCGTCGGTCCATCCATCCGGGGAGAGGGTATAATAATTAACGCCTGTAAATTCCGCCCTTGAATCTATACTATTTTGCAACTTCACCCGGCACTATTCCCCTCCCCCCATGTCCCGCCTCTACTTTAATTTTTTACTTGCAAAAACAGGTATTTTCCAGCACTGTAGCCACCTTCAGGCTGCTCTTTCCTGTTTGCGGCAGCCACTACTCCGGGTAGACCGATTTTTAAAACACTCACGAAATATCCGGATAACATTATCACTGTACGGGGTAAAACAATGATTTTCAATAAAGAATTCGAAACCATGTCCGAGAAGGAGATGAAAAAACTTCAGCTTGAGCGCATGAAATGGTCTCTCTCTCATGCATACAATGGAAACAAGTATTATCATGATAAATTCGATGAAGCCGGGTTTAATCCTGACAAATTCAAGACCCTTGATGACATGAAACATGTTCCATTCCTGACCAAACAGGAGATGAGGGACAATTACCCCTTCGGTCTCTTTGCTGTACCCCTGGAAAAAGTCGTAAGGGTACACTCCTCTTCGGGAACAACCGGGAATGCAACGGTAGTTGGCTACACAAAGAATGATGTTGACGTATTCGCAGAGGTGGTTGCCAGGTGCCTGGGATGTTACGGCGGTACAGAAAAGGATGTCCTTCAGGTTGCTTATGGTTACGGCCTCTTTACCGGCGGCCTTGGCCTTCATTACGGGGGAGAAAAGATGGGATGTCTCACCGTCCCCATTTCAGGGGGGAACACGGAAAGACAGCTCATGCTGATCAAGGATTTCGGTACAACCATGCTCGCCTGTACACCATCCTATGCACTGAACATTGCAGATTATCTTGAAAAGAAAAAACCCGATTATGATATGCGTTCCACAAGTCTTAAGATCGGAATCCTCGGCGCGGAGCCATGGTCTGAAGCAATGAGAACCGAAATCGAAAACCGCCTCGGAATACAGGCCTTCGACATTTACGGCCTCAGTGAAGTCATCGGTCCCGGTGTTTCTGCGGAATGTACTGCAAAATCAGGACTTCATGTTTTCGAAGATCATTTTTATGTCGAAATCATCGATCCTGAAACAGGAGAAATTCTACCTGCGGGTGAAAAGGGTGAAATTGTCTATACTTCCCTTACCAAAGAGGCTTTCCCCACGATAAGGTATCGCTCCAAGGATATCACACGCCTCTATCATGACAACTGTTCCTGCGGCAGAACCCTCGTCAAAATGGAAAAGGTCACGGGTCGCTCCGATGACATGTTGATTATCCGGGGGGTCAATGTATTCCCGTCACAGATCGAAACGGTATTGATGGAAGTTGAAGGCACGGAACCCCACTATCAAATCATCGTAGATCGGAAGGGCGCCCTTGACGACATCGAAGTAATGGTGGAAGTCAGTGAAAAACTTTTCTCCGATGAGGTGAAGGTGCTTGATAACCTGAAGAGAAAAATCACTGACCGTTTCAGAGGCGCACTAGGTATTTCGGCCAAGATTACCCTCGTTGAACCAATGACCATCGCTCGAAGCGAAGGAAAGGCCCAGCGGGTTGTAGATAAAAGAAAAATCTAAAAAATACAAGGGAGGCATAATATGCACGTAACTCAGGTCTCAGTATTCGTTGAAAACAAACCGGGTCATCTTCAGAACGTTCTGAAAATACTCGGTGAAGAAAAAATCAATATTATAACCCTTACTATCGCAGAGACAACAGACTTTGGAATACTTCGTCTCATTGTTAATGATCCGGACAAAGCAGTATCCGCCCTGAAAAGTCAGAACATCACCTGTTCAACAACGGATGTTCTCGCCCTGGAAATAGATGACACACCGGGGTCTCTCTTCAAGGCCATTGACACCTTCGCAAAAATGAATTTGAACATTGAGTACATGTATGCATTCACTGAAAAAAGGGCAGACAAGGCAGTAATGATCTTCAGGTTCGACGATATCGAAGCTGCCAAAACAGCACTGACACAGGAAGGATACAACATAGTCAGTAAAATAGATATAATTGGAGAATAGTTGAATGACAAAAAAAATACTACTTGGCAATGAAGCTATTGCCCGGGGCGCCTACGAGGCGGGCTGTCATGTTGCAGCGGCCTATCCTGGCACCCCCAGTACCGAAATTCTCGAGGCAATAGCTCATAACCATAAAAATATCAAGGCACAATGGTCACCAAACGAAAAGGTAGCCCTTGAGGTTGCAGCCGGTTCTGCCGTAGCAGGGGCACGGACACTGGCGGCGATGAAACATGTCGGCCTTAACGTGGCAGCTGATCCACTCTTCACCTTCAGCTATACCGGTGTAAACGCCGGCCTGGTTATCATCAATGCAGATGATCCCGGGGCATGGAGTTCACAAAACGAACAGGACAACCGGCATATGGCAAGGGCAGCAAAGGTTCCCATGATCGAACCATCTGATCCCGCCGAGGCAAAGGAATTTACAAAGCTGGCCTTTGATCTTTCTGAAGAATTTGATGTACCGGTAATTGTCCGTATTACCACCAGGATAGCCCACTCGCAGGCACTCGTAGAGCTTGAGGAACCGAAACAGGTTGCGATAAAAGACTTCGTGCGTGATCCAAAAAAATTTGTAATGATCCCGGCCCATGCACGGCCTCGTCACAGTTACAAGGAAACAGAGCAGATTCCGGCACTGCGGGAGTATTCCAACAAATCAGGTATCAACCGGATGGAAATGGCGGAGACAAAACGCGGCATCATCACCGACAGCGTCGCCTATCAGTATGTCAAGGAAACCTGTCCCGAGGATTCTGTCCTGAAAATCGGAATGGTCTGGCCAATGCCGGATGATTTGATAAAGGAATTCGCTTCAAAGGTAGATGAAATTTATATCGTGGAAGAACTTGAGCCCTTCATCGAGGACCATGTGAAGGCCCTCGGCATCAAGGTAACCGGCGGCAAGAACATTATTCCCAGGGTTCTTGAATTGACTCCGGAAATCGTTGACCGGGCCCTCAATGGGGATGCACCAGGAAGAAGTGTGGCGGACTATGACAACTCAAAGATTCCACCACGCCCGCCGGGACTCTGCAAGGGATGCCCCCACGGTTTCGTATTCAATGTACTGCGCAAACTGGACCTCCATGTAAACGGAGATATAGGCTGCTATACACTTGGTGTACTCCCTCCCTATTCTGCAATGCATACACAGGGCTGCATGGGAGCAAGTATCGGCATGCACCTCGGCATGGAAAAAGCCCATGGACCGGAGATTGCCCGAAAGTCAGTTGCGGTGATCGGGGATTCAACCTTTGTCCACTCAGGAATTACTTCCCTTATTGACCTGGTCTATAACCAGGGTACAGGAACCGTAATGATCCTTGACAACCGTGTTACCGCCATGACGGGACAGCAGGAAAATCCCGCAACGGGCAAGACCCTCATGGGAGAAATGACCCACGAACTGGACCTGGCCCTCATGGCAAAGGCCTGCGGTGTCAAGCGTGTGGTAACTGTTGACCCGAAGGACACGGAAGAATTCGAACGAGTGGTGAAAGAAGAAACCGCCGCGGAAGAACCTTCAGTGATTATTTCACTGAGAAGGTGCATACTTCACAAGTAGGAGATAAGTAGAATGAATGTAATTTTTGCAGGAGTCGGCGGCCAGGGAGTAATACTCGCAAGCAAGGTACTCATGGAAGTGGCTAAAAGCGCCGGTTATGATGTTAAGGAATCAGAAGTCCACGGGATGGCCCAGAGGGGCGGCAGCGTAGACTGTCATGTCCGCTATTCAGAAAAGGTGTACTCCCCGCTGATCGAGAAGGGAACCGCGGATTATATAGTCAGTTTTGAACTGCTTGAAATAATGAGAAAACTTGATTATCTCTCTCCTGAAGGAACAGTGATAGTCAACAAGCTCCAGATAAATCCTGCCCCTGTTGAAACCGGGGCCATGGAATATCCGGGTGACCTTGAGGAATGGATTAAATCAAATACCAACAATTACCTCCTGGTTGAGACTCAGGATATTTTAAAGGAAGTTGGAAGCCGCAAGGCCCTCAACATTGTCATGCTGGGGTCCCTCTCAAACCACCTTGAATTTTCAGAACACCAGTGGGAAGACGCAATAAAATCACTGGTGAAGGAAAAGTTCGTGGAAATGAACCTGAAGGCCTTCAAGATGGGAAGGAAACTAAAATAGACTCAAACCCATAGAAGTAAAAAGGCCGACTCAATATTGAGCCGGCCTTTTTATATAATTTTTAAAAATACCAGTCTAAAAACCTTAACATTTAAAACAGTGTACCAACGGATAAACGAAAACCGGTACTCAGCCAGCTGCTGTTTCCATAATAATAAAATCCACACCAAAAAGCCAGGGTGACTACGGGGCGGCTTTCACCGCTGATAGAGCTGAAACATCCCCTGCTGGAAAAATCTATCTTTGGGAACCTGTCTCCGAAAAGAAGATCCATTCCCACCTGCAATTCAAAGCCGGGTATATATTTATGCTGACTTTGAAAATTACTGGAGAATGTCCCCCCTATAAATGGATAAAAGAATCGTCCTGTTTTTTTTGTCGGCTGTCGGAATCCGAAATAACTGTAACAGGTAAAATTCAACAAAGATGAAACGGTGCTTGCAGAGGATGAAAAACTGACTCCGGGGAGCTGATCACTAAGTAAAACCAGGTACTCAAGCTGCAGGCCTGATGAAGCGGAAAGTGGTATAAAAGTTGACGGTCCCGTGACAATTACGAGATAATTTTTGTCACTTGATAGATCCCTCTGGTAACCAGTCCCGTATGTTCCCTTTACTGTTACTGCATCGAGTGATGTCTGAAATATAAAAAATAATATGATTCCCTTTAATATTTTGTTAAACATACTGCAGACCGGTTAAAATTTACTTTGCCAATAAATATTACCGGCTAAAGTTAATAAAGTCAATATTACTGTAAATGTGAATATATCCATAAAATGTTTGCCATTATACGATATTTCTGAGAAACCGACCATAACACAGCAAAAAGGAAAGTACAACCATGAATACTGAAAATCCGGATCTTGAAAACAATTCGTCACTGGAAAAGAAACAGAAAGAATATAATAAAATAAAAATACGACTCTCCATTGCAGACCTGATTCTATCCCTGGGGGGGATATCAGTTCTAGCCTTCAGTGCCCTTTCTCCAAATGCCGCATTGTTTTCAAAATCGCTTAATGCAAATCCCTACATTCAGTTTTTGATTTTTGCAGCTATCCTGGGGACGGCTTTTTCACTTCTCGGTTTTCCCCTCGATTTTTACAGCGGTTTTATCCTGGAGCACCGTTTCGGCCTCTCGAACCAGACATTTTTGCGATGGGCCTGGGAGAAACTGAAGGGAACAGCGGTGAGCCTCACAATCGGCATTCCCGTGGCACTCGTTTTCTATTATTTCCTCAGATCGGCGGGATCTCTCTGGTGGCTATACTTCAGTATTTTCATATTTTTCATATCTGTATTCCTGGCACGGATAGCCCCGGTGGTTATTTTCCCCCTCTTTTATAAATTCAAGGAACTCGATGACGAGTCGATTAAATCTTCTATTACGGATCTTCTTGATAAATTCGAGATTCCCATCAAGGGTATTTACTCTTTCGATATGAGCAAGGATACCAAAAAGGCCAATGCGGGCTTTACCGGCATCGGCAAAAGCAAGCGAATCATACTGAGCGATACACTTATCGAAGATTTTACACCCGGGGAGATTGCTTCGGTTTTTGCACACGAAGTGGGCCACTACCGGCATCGCCATATTATAAAAAATCTTGTCTTCAGTACGATTATAATATTTCTTTCCTTTTATGCCTGCGGTGTTGCGTACCGCTTGACGGCGGGTGCAATGGGATATACTTCCCCCTCGGAACTCGCCGCTATCCCCGTACTGATTTTTTACCTCACCATCTTCGGTTTATTGATGATGCCCGTTACCAATACGATCAGCCGCTACTACGAGGTTCAGGCGGACACATTCGCCCTTGATGCAACGGGGGATAAAACTTCCTTCACCACCGCCATGGAACGTCTTGCGGCACTTAACCTTGCGGACCCATCTCCGCATCCACTGGTGGAATTCTTCCTGTACAGTCACCCCTCGATAAGCAGGAGAGTCGAATTCGCCCGCAATTACTCTTTTACCGAAAAAATACCGGGTGACAAATAATTGGCTCAAAAATAATAATTAATATTGAAAAAATATAAATAAGCATTATAATGCGGAGATACCGGGGATTCCCCTCCCCGTAGCCGGGAAAGGAAAAAGGAAGAAACTCATTTTGAACCGGACTTTACTCATCACAGTGTTTTCAACTCTCATTTTCATATCAGCCTTTTGGGGTACAATGGGCTGTTCAACCACGCCCAAATCCACCACAGAAATACTGAGCCCAGGCTGCCCTGAGCCGGTAAAGGGAGGCAACTGCCTGAAAAATGGATACGATGTACACATCTGCAGCAATCACCGTCATGTATTGAAAGGTAATTTAAAAAAAATGCTGGATGATGATTTTTATTTAGAGGGGAGCGCCGGTCATAGTCATGTACTGGTCATAAACGGAGGCCATGTATTCAAACTTGAGACAAATCAGGGCATCCAGATAATAAGCCATTCCAAAGAAGGTCACAATCATACGGTGACCATTAACTGCAAAAAATAAAATCTTCTACAGCAATGGTTCTTCTTCCAGGAATTTCCTCAGATTCAGGGGCAACTCTTCCGGATTAACGGCCCCAGCTGCATCTGTCAAATCGACAGAGTTATAGGTATGCCAGTAGAGCACCTTCTGCTTCTCTTTTGACTCACACTGCTTCTTCACTGCGGCAAATGTTTTGGCGGTATAACACGGATCCAGTTTTATCCCAGCCTTCTCCTTCACTTCATCAAGGACCTCAATACACTGTTCCGTCGCACAGCCGTAACCGTCGCCAAAAAATTCATCAATAATCAATGGCTCTTCGGTCAGCTTCATTGATGGAATCGAAGAATCAGCTTTTCTCAGCAGCTTCAATGTCTCCTTCATCAGCTGCAGTACAATCTTCGGAGTACTGGCGGGTATCGGCCCGAGACATGGGGCAGTGACACGTACACCTTTAACCTGGCTCTTAAGGCCTGCAAGTTTAACCCCCAGGGAAAGACCCGCCAGGGTACCGTTGGATCCGAGGGGACAAATAATAATATCAGGTTCCGGGAGTAGGCCCTCCTGAATCTGTTTTTTTAATTCAAATACCGCATTCACAAAACCCAGGGAACCGAGGGGAGTTGAGCCGCCGGCAAAAAGAAAGTAAGCCCCGGGGTAACGGAGCCGCGAGGAAGTATAAAAGGAGAGGGCCGTATTAAAAAGAGAACCCTTATAATCCAATTCGGCGTTAAAATGCCTGAAGAGCCTGAGATTATTCTGTACATATGACGTCACAGGTTGTTTAAAAAGCAGCAGGGTACACCTGATATCCAGTTCACGGCAGAAGGCGGCAGTGGCAAGGCCATGGTTGGTCCCGATCCCGCCCATTGTGACTACATGACTTTTATCCTTTCTCTGAACATCCGCCATTATAAACTCAAGTTTGCGGATTTTATTTCCGCCATAAATACCGGAACTCAGATCATCGCGTTTGATCCATAGGTTATCATAATCAAGCCCTGTGATCTTTTCAACGGGTGTGGGGAAACTGCCCAGCTGCATCCAGGGAACCTGGCCAGCCAGTCCGGAGAATCTGTCAAACAACTCTGGGCCTGCATTTGCATGTTTCATAGCTATACCATTTTAGAAGAGTAAAAGTTATTAAAGATAAATTGATCTCTTTTGGCAAGATAATTTTCCTGACAATCGGGGATATAAGCACACCTGTATTTCATTCATCATATCTGCGAACTGCGGAGCCAGGTGACCGATGGTTGGTTTTGAAAATGCTTCATAGACCTGTGGCGGAATACAGGAGGTACAGGGTCCCCTTGACAGTATTTCCTTCAATCCATCCAGCTTATTGTTTATTTTTTATCTCCTTCAGCAGGTACAAATTTTTTAATAAAGGAAGCACAGATACCGGCATGGTCCTTCGCCAGCATTCGCGCCTTCTCAACGTCCTGATTTATAATTGCTTCCAGTATTGGCCGGTGCCGATCCATCGCCTCTCTACGGTCTTCGATACTCCTGGCATAATGCACAAGGAATGACCTGATCTGCTGGTAAAGGGCACGGAACATTACTATATAAAACTGATTCCCCGAGATGGTAACCAGGGCCATATGAAAATCATAATCCCGCTCCGCAAAAAGCTGTGGATCATTCAGTACACCCTCATCATATTCAAGCAAACCAGTAAGGATTTTTACATCCTCCTCAGTTCGTATTTCCGCCACACGTGCCGCCACCTCTGATTCGATGAGGTTTCTCGCTTCCACCAGGTCGTGCATCATGCTCACATCAAAATGGGGAAAAAGGGGAATCAGTACATTATCAAGGGCGGAACTGCTGATGCCTTCCGCAACAAAGGCACCCTTGCCGTGATGAACCCTGATGATTCCCAGGGCCGCCAGTCTCGCCAGTGCCTCCCGAAGGGTCAGGCGGCTCACTCCATATTCCCGGAGCATATACTGCTCACTGGGGAGTTGATCTCCGGGACCGAATTCTCCGGAACGAATACGTTCCTTCAGGCTTTCAACAATCGCCTCAGTAGCTGTGACCTTGTGAAGGGGTTGCATCAAATACACCTCGTAGGATCCTTATTTAAACAGTAAACTCATATCACTCATCTGATGAGCCGTCAAGAAAAAACCACTCAAACAAAATTGTTTATATATTGAATCCAGTTCAATAACAAAAAAAGAATGATAACTCAATTCAGAAAAATGATTTTGCAGATTAATCAACAAATAAACTCTTTAAAAATGAGGAATGAGAATACCATGACAGAAAAAATGTCGATAAGATTGCAGCTTTATGGCTGAATTTTCTTTCTTACCATGATTTATTTTTTAATTTTATCACTGACAAAGACTGCAGCAAACAACATTAAAGTTCAAAAATTCCGCTAAAATTCAAAGAAGAAATTGATAATTACCCGGCTCCGCGCCATAATAACGGAGCCCCCTGCTATATTAAATAAATCAAATTTTTACATGCAAAAAAATTCAATCCGATCGGGCTCACTACTCAACACTATAAGTTTTTACCTGTTCCTTCAATTTGTCCGCAACAGCTGCAATTTCTTCAGCATTTCCAGCGATTTCTTCGGAACCTGAAGCATTAGCCTGACTCGCCTCATTAATAGAACTTATGGATTTCACTATCTCTTCCGAGGCGGTCTTCTGTTCTTCCGTAGCGGTTTTAATCGTATCAGACTGTTCTTTAACGGTACCGGTTTCCACCTGGATTTTCTTATTTGAAGAAAGCTGATCCTCCATCTGCCGGGATATCTGCTGCATCATCTCATACATTTTCGTTACACCGACTATGATTTTCTTCAGGGTATCCACCGTTACATCGACATTTTCGCGGCCATTATTTATTTCACTGTTATTTTCCGCAATGAGACCGCTGATATCCTTCACACTCTGCGAAGTCCTGTCCGCAAGTTTGGATATTTCATCAGCGACTACGGCAAACCCCCGGCCGGCATCCCCCGCCCGTGCCGCTTCGATTGCGGCATTCAAAGAGAGCAGGTTTATCTGATCCGAAATATCATTTATCATACTGATAATATTACTCATTTCCCCTGAACTATCACTGATCCTTGTCATACTCTCATTCATCCACTGAAGATTCTTGTCTCCGGTCTGGGCGTACCCGGTAATTTCTTCAGTCTGCTTCAACAGATCTTTAAGATTTGACTGGGTGTGAATCACCTGGTCCGAGAATTCATTCATCTGGCCCACCAGGGAATCCATGCTGTCTGTCTGCGAAACGGTGCTAAGGGAAATATTATCAACCCCGGCGGAGATCTCTTCTATGGTTGCGGTAATCTCTTCTGCTGAGGCTGCCTGGCTCTGAGCATTAGAACTGAGTATACGGGAGGCCCCTGACAATTCCTGGGATGAGGCGGCCAGTTTTTCGGAAGTTTTCTGGACTGATTCCAGCACAGAAGAAAGAATCTGATACTGCTCTATATTTTTTTTAGTTTCTCTTTCGGAGCGCTCCAGAGCCGTTTCGTTGATATAATAAATGAGGTAAGTAAATAATGAAATAATTACAATTGCCACACCGTTATCCATGGCATAATCAGATAAAACGATTCCTGAAAGTTTCATCGAGTCAATAAGAATCACTTTTATAAATACAATAAAAAGTATCACGTTAAAAACATTATAAATAATGATACCGCGAAGGTTTGACAGAAGGGCTATAATAACCTGGACAACCATAATAAAAACAATAGTATCGAGCTGGGTATAAATTTCACTGTTTTTGCCAAGAAAGGTTACTGCCCACGCAGAGATGAAACAGATAAAGACTATAATGCCGGATGAAACGGACAACCTGCCCTTTCTTAAAAAATAAAATACAGAGAGGGCTCCAACCATTGGCGCCAGCATCGGCCCGAAAACTTCCAGTATGGCCCCGTTATTTTTCACGACAAACATAGTCAATAGCATAATAATCGCCATGAAAATGATTACCAGTAGGGAGAGGAAAAAAACTATACGTGCCCTTATTCGGTCAACAAATTCCCTTTCCTCATAAATTTCGAAAAAATAATTAAAAAGACTCTTCATACCCTTACTCCCCTTCCATTATTATTTATTTTTACACTACCGCCCGGAATGAATAATCCACCCGGCCATTCCCCCCCACGGTTTAAAAGCCAAATCCTGTAAAACTTTCTATATAACAGTCTGAATATTTTTTCATCTCTTCATTATTGTAGCCGTAAAATTTAATCCCGTTTTCCGAGGCCGCTTCATAATCGTTAATGGAATCTCCTATCATCACGGTTTCTTCCTTTTTCTGGTTATACTTCCCCATAACTTCCTTTACCCGACGGGGCTTCAGAGTGGGACTGCCGTTTATGGAGATAAAGTATTGATCAATGTCGTGTTGCGCGCAGATCCACTGAAGCTCCTTCTCCTCGGAACCGGAAACAACGTGGATGGAATAATCCCCATAATGCGATTTAATAAAATCAACGGTTTCACCGATCAGGTTTTCACTATTGACCAGTTCCCTCTTCATAATCTGTGAAAACTTCCCCGCATACTCCTGAACCTTTTCTTCGGAAATTTCCTGCTTTAAAATTTCCCGGTAAAAATAACGAATCTTATCAAAACGGGGAATTCCCCCGTTTAATTCATGGTAGCGAATCAGCTCATCCACCTGGCGTGCCGGAAATTCCTTAAAAATTTCCCTGAAGCCGAATGTCCTGATGGGATTGGAATCCATAATGACTCCGTCAAAATCAAAGAGAAGGTTCTTTATCATCTGCATTTCCTTTATCAATCATCCCTGTAATTTCCATCTACAAAATAGTCATGAGCATCCTGAAGGCGACAACAACAAGAAATATCGCAAAGACAAGGCGCAGTTTTTCTACCGGGAGCCGGTGCGCAAGGCGGACTCCAAGGGGAGCCGCTAAAACACTGCAGGATACAATTGACACCAGAGCGGGTATGTAAATGTAGCCAAGTGTCAGGGGAGGAAGATTCTCAAGAGACAAACCGTTTGCCAGGTAACCAAGGGCACCGGAGACCGCAATAGGGAACCCAATGGCTGCGGAGGTACCGATTGCATTATGAATCGGCACGTTACACCAGAGCATAAAGGGGACAGAGAGAGAGCCGCCACCCATCCCGGCAAAGCTCGAAATGGAACCAATAATATTTCCCGCGGCGAAAAGCCCCGCATAGCCGGGAACCTGACGATGCGGCTTCGGGTTCCCTCCGCGGAATATTTTAACCGCCATAAAAAATAAAAAAGCAACAAAAAATATTTTAAGGAACATTGAGGGAAGTTTAGAGGCGAGGGATGCGCCGAGAAATGAACCAAGGAGAAGCCCCGGAGTGATTCGCCTGACTATTTCCCACTGTACTGAACCACGGCGGTGATGAGAATAAAAACTGGATACGGAGGTAAACACAATACTGGCGAGGGAAGTACCCAGGGCCATATGCATAAGGATATCCGGGGAGAATCCCTGGAATGAAAAACCGAAAAGCAGCATGGGAACAATCACCATCCCGCCACCGATACCGAGAAGCCCCGCGAGAAGACCCGCGGTAGCCCCTACCATACCGTATATAAGAACAATAAACGTCATTTGGCAATCCTTAACGAAAATCCGTTAAAAATACTTTCCAATAGAGGGATTTTTCTGTCAATGGAAAGAATTATTTTTGCATCTCCCCGGGAGATTATTCCCTTATAGTGTTGTTCCCGGAAAATTCCTGCGCGTTGAATATCAGAATTACTGCCTTTTCATCGATAGATTTTATATATTCCTTCAAAAAGGCGACTTCCCTTCGAGTGAGGGCGGTAAAAAGAATCTGTCCCTCCCTTTCATTTATTTCTGCAAGGGAGTATGCCC
The DNA here is from genome assembly GCA_942491575.1 of uncultured Spirochaetota bacterium. Taxonomy (GTDB): domain Bacteria; phylum Spirochaetota; class UBA4802; order UBA4802; family UBA5550; genus CAZHNW01. The sequence goes on along the minus strand of CALOBT010000031.1, from coordinate 515,015 downwards.
CTCTGCGAATCTGACCCTGGACAAGTTTCCTGATTTCATCATGTTTTTCCGAAACCACAAATATCCCCTTATAGAAGGAGACCCCCTCGAGGGAGGCATCCATTACCTTTGAGATGGCATATACGGCAATAACTGAATATATCACCATGCTGACATCCCCAAGTGCCAAAACCCCCACGGCAATAATGAATACATTCATGCCCAGGATAGACCTCCCCACTGAAAACTGCATGCGACGATTTATAATCTGGGCGACAATTTCAACCCCTCCCGTTGTGGCTCCCGTTTTAAAGATCTGGGCCACTCCATATCCCACGAGGACGCCACCGATAATGGCCTGCACCATCAGGTCATCTGTCAGTTTCGGGATACCGAAAAGATAAATAATGATATCGGTAAAAGCGGAAGTAAGAACGATTCCTGCAATGGTCCTGATTCCAAAACGGGGGCCCAGCACCCTGACCCCCCAGACCACAAGGGGAAGATTCATCAGCAGCACCGAGGTACCCACGGGGAGTGAAAACAAATGATAGGTCACCGTTGCCATACCATAGAGGCCGCCGGGAATAATTTTATTGGGAATAAGAAACAGTGTAAATCCGATGGCCTGAACTAATGCCCCCTGGAGAATCAGGAACGAATCCCGCCACAGGGTACCAGACATGGTCATTTCATTACGGATTGAATCGAAAAATTTAAAAAACCTGACACCATCTTTCACAATCTGCCTCCAGCCTGAAAATCAGGCGATACTGTTTCGGACACCCATTGAAAATACCGAAAACATGACCGGAAAAATTATAAGACAGAGAACACCCATTTTGTCAACCTCAATTGAGAAAGACATATCTCCCCCCGATCGTGAAAGTAATATAAAATAATCTCTTGATCCTGAAAAGTAAACGTGCAAAAATGTCAAAAGTATAAACAGTATGCTGACCTGGAGATAGAAATTTGAAGACATTAAGTAATGCACAGCGTTCCCGCATGGCAATCAGGGTTTTTAAAACCACCACGGATGCCCTGGCACTCCGCGGATATTATAAGCCTTCGGGAAGATCAGGACAGACCCTTGCAGCGAGTCTAAAGACCCTCTCTCCGGAAATTTACGGAACCATGAACGATCCCCGTATCATTGAACTCAAGGGACTGGAATATGTAATAGACCGCCTTCCGCGTGGGATTGAAGAATGCAGCCGCATTATCCTCACTGCCCAGGAAGAACTCGACCAGACCTCATTTGATCGCATTACCCCTTTAAAAAGACGCCGTACATCATACAGGGTAAACCGGAGTGAAATGTCCTTCGTCATTACACGGGGTATGAGTGAGATATATGATATCCTGACGCACATCACCTTCCTCAACATAGAAGCTGAAAAAATTCAAAACACGATGCATACCACCAGCAGCAAACTTACCCGGGAATGGCAGATACTGGAAAAGGATGCAATGCAGGAAGTTTTAACCGGTTCCGAACTGGATCGCGCCCTGTGGAACCTTTCCATAATACTGGGACGCACATTCCATGAGACACGGGAAACCTACCTTGACCTGGAAGAAAACCGACGGGAACACTCAAGCAATAATGGACTTTTTAATATCATCTGCAGCCTCGGAAAGCGGGCCGACAATAACAGTAAAGACACCGACGATTCCCACATGGTATACTTCACTCCCTCCCTGCGGGAAATGATCGGGAGTCACCGCTACGGAAGGGCATGGGCAGATAGCATCAAACAACGCCTGGTGGATCTCAATTTTCACAACCGTCCAATTCATGTCATCAGTGCAAACATGCACAGTGTTATGAACACTCTATTTGCCTTTGCCGCCAGAAAGAAAAAGGATGCAGAGAAAGATTTCTATGATTTCATTCAGCACAGCAAAGAAGAATATGACCTTGTAAAAGACTTTGCGCAAAAACACGGACTGATTGAAATTTCTGACGAGGCGGGAACCTTCATCGACTGCCAGATAATTGACACATCCATGCTGCGGGACCTGCCGATACACCCGGCGGTTTCTTTTTCTTCCTTCCCCTCAAAGGAGGAGGCACCGATACTGGTGGTAATGGATTATGCCTTCGGCGCACAGGCCTTTGAAGTTCTGGAAGAACTCCTCAGCCCGCTTCATTCTGAGGATGACATCTACTTCAATATTTCATCCATATCAATTATGGGGAAAGCCGGCATACTTCCAGGACAGAAGGGAGACATTATGCTTGCAACGGCACATGTCTTCGAGGGTACGCCCCATAACTATGTGGTAAACAACGATCTCTCCAAAAATGATTTTTCCGAATCAATTGACGTCTATTCCGGCCCCATTGTCACGGTACTCGGCACCTCCCTCCAAAACCGTGATGTTCTGGAAAAATTTCAGAAAACAAGCTGGAAGGCGGTAGGTCTTGAAATGGAAGGGGGCCACTATCACCGTGCAATAAATGCCGCCATCATAAGGGGCCACATTTCTCCTGATGTCAAAATTCGATACGCCTACTATGCATCGGACAATCCCCTTCTCAGCGGACAGACCCTCAGTGCAGGGGCACTTGGTGATGAAGGCATCAGACCGACTTACATGATTACACGGTTGATTCTGGAGAAGATTTTGTAATAACAACATAAAATATCCGGATAAATCAATTAAGGGATTTCAAAATTATACTGCTATACTGACACCTTTATATAAATTTTGAGTCCAAACCATGCCGATCAGTGACAAACCTCTTTTAAAGAACGATTATTATTTAAATTTTTCCAGTGATTCATCAATGCCATGGGTCAATCCGGCAATTGAATCCGTTATTTCATTTACCTCGTCGGCGAGTTTTCGTGTACGGTTAGAAATATGCCCAAATTCAGCAGCAATGACTGCAAAGCCTCCGGAATCACCCCGTGCATGGGCTGCTTCAACACCAGCATTAAAAGAAAGAATTTTCATATTCAATGAAATATCAGAAATGTCAGATAGTGATTTTTTCACTTTGTCAGTTTCACTGATAATGTTACCCCTTATGGCACTGATGTCATTATAGACTTCCTGAAATATCCCCTTTCTGTTTTCGTCAAGAATATTAAAAATCAACAGGGCCACCTTACTGCTCAGCAGCAGGGCGCTTCCATCCGACCAGGACTGGACATTGTCAAAAACTTCCTGCGCTCCAGTAGCTTCAACAATCAGGTCGACAGCCCTTTTCATAACCATAGCTTTTATATTAGACGATGTCTCTATTCCGGCATTTCTTGCAAGATTCAGCGCCGGGGCATTGATGTTCTGATCAACAATATATTTTATTTCGCAGAGTGAACTCTCTCCGAATAGATTATAAATTGCGGATCCGCCCCTGCCTCCCCCAACAATACCAATTGTGAGACGTTCCGCTGTAATCTGTTCTTCCATACTTTTTACCACATCCCTGTTTTTTATTTAATTATACATAAGAAATAAAAAAATTCAAGAAAAGAGCAAAATAATATTTTAAGATACAGAGATGGAAGTAAATTTATCGAATGATTTATTTACTCAAGGAGAGAGGGTATATAGTATTAATTAATGGAAAGCGAGGGTGAGCATTCAGGGTTTAATTCATCAGACATCATCAGGCCATATCTCCCTGATTGATATGGCCTGTTTGGTCGAATATATACAACAAACCAATTTCTCTCAGTCACTGGAACCGGCTACCGGGTAAAGGCGCTCTACTGGAGGCATATTATCAGAAAATCGTTTGATCTACCACAAAAGGGGCCTGTGGCGTTTTAAATTCTCCCTTAGTCGAGGGCAGAGACTACATTGGGAAAACGATGATAACCGTACTTCCTCTTGCTTTCAATGTTAAAGAATAAATAACCCAGTGTAAGAATTACATAAGCCTTAAAAGAGCCCCATCCTGCTAAAGATAAGTTTATTATGACTCATGGACTGGCTATGAGTGTCGTAAAATCCTATATATCTAAGTTATTGTTTGATTAAGATATTTTTTAGGATTATAATATAATATACTCCTCTTTATATTCAGTTCGGGAGGGTAAAATGAAAAATAACAAAACAGAAGAATTTCCTGTTTTATGGCTCCAGGGTTCAGGCTGCTCCGGCTGTTCTGTTGCAGTCCTCAATTCAAGGAGCCCAGGGATAGAGGACATTCTTGTCGATGAAATTATTCCTGGTAAACATATCAGCATGAGGTTCCAGGCGACAATCATGGCAGGAAGCGGTGAACGAATTATGAAGATCCTCCCGGAGATTGAAAAGGAATCAAGGGGAAAGTATATTTTAATTATCGAGGGGGCCATACCAGTATTGCACAACGGTTTTTTCTGCGAGTTCGGCGGAAAGACTATGCTTGAGGTGTTCAGGGAACTTGCTGGCGATGCCCTTGTGGTGATTGCCCTTGGAGAATGTGCCGCCTTTGGCGGGATATCCGCTGCAGACCCAAATCCCACTGGCTGCAGGAGCGTACAGGAACTCCTTAACGAATACAAAATAGATGTGCCACTGATAAATATTCCAGGCTGCCCTCCACATTCAGACTGGTTTGAAGGCACGATAGAAGAACTTCTCCTCAATGGCTTAGATATAGAGCTTGATTCGCTTTCCAGACCGCTCCTCTTTTTTAGTAAACTGATACATGAGAACTGCCCCAGGAGGTCCCATTTTGACAAAGGGCTGTTTGCAAAGATGTTTGGTGACCAGGGATGCCTCTATGAACTGGGGTGTAAGGGGCCATATGCAAGCGCCGACTGTCCAGAAAGGGAATTCAATAATGGCATCAACTGGTGCATTAAAAACGGATCACCATGTCACGGATGTGTTGAGCCTGAATTTCCCGATGAATTATCGCCATTATACACTAAACTCAAAGAAGAAAATTATGAATAATTCTTCGGGGGGAGTATGAAAAAGATATCGATAGATCCAGTTACCCGAATTGAGGGGCACATGAAAATTGAGGTTCTGATTGACAATGGAGAGGTAAAAGAGGCATTTTCATCTGGAACCATGTTCCGGGGTCTTGAGATGATATTGAAAGGAAGGCACCCGCTTGACGCGACTCGAATAACCCAGCGGATCTGCGGTGTCTGTCCTGCGTCTCACGCCATGGCATCGGCACTTTCTCTCGACAATGCATTTAATATTAAAGAAAAAATTCCAGATAATGCAAGAATCATTAGAAACCTGATCCTAGCCAGCAACTTCCTCCAGTCACATATACTTCACTTTTATCACCTCGCTGCACTTGATTATGTTGATATAACAAGCCTTGAGTGCTATGAGGGGACAAATCCATCTCTCAGGGCAATACATGATTTTCTGTTGCGTGGAGAGCTCTCTCCATTTGTTCCAAGGTATGAAGGGGATTACAGGCTCAACGATAATGCAAATATTGAAATAATAGACCACTATGGTCAGGCACTTGATATTCGGACAAAGGCGCATGAAATGCTTTCGATTTTCGGAGGCAAGATGCCACATAATGTTGGAGTAGTGGCTGGGGGTGTCACCTGTGATGTAACATCAAATAAAATAGTAGATTTTCTCTGGAGGGCAAAGGAGATACAAAGCTTTGTAGACTACATTTTTATTCCCGATGTTTTAGAGGTGGCTGAAAAGTATAGTGACTATTTTGAAATTGGATCGGGATGCAAAAATTTTTTGTCATACGGTGGTTTTGATACTGGAAATGGAAGTCATCTTTTTAAATCCGGTATTATATCAGAGGGATTAGATGTTTCAAAATTTGACGCAGCCAGGATAACTGAGGAGATCGCGTCATCCTGGTATGCAGATTCATCTGAAAATAAAAACCCTGAAATTAATTGTACAACACCTGATATCGAGAAAGAAAGCGGATACTCATTTATTAAGTCTCCAAGATACAACAGCCTTGTTTATGAGGTTGGCCCACTGGCAAGAACTGCTGTTAGCTATTCAAGGGGTGATAAAAAGACAAAAGAGCTGGTAGACTCCGTTCTTAAAAAATTGGATATGGGCCCAGAGAAGCTTTTCTCTGTGATGGGAAGACACGCCGCAAGGACAATCGAAACCAAACTAATTGCAGACGCAATAATAGAATGGGCACAGCAGCTAAAAAGCGGTGAGTCTGCTTACACCCCCTTTGAGATACCCGATGAATCAACTGGTATTGGTCTGACAGAAGCTCCACGTGGTTCCCTGGGGCACTGGCTTGGAATCAGAAACAAAAAAATCGAGGACTACCAGGTCATTTCTCCTACTACGTGGAACGCTTCTCCAAGGGATGAGAAAAGGCAACCTGGCCCCATAGAAGAAGCATTGTCAGGCACAAGGATAAGAGATGAAGAGAATCCCTTTGAGATAGTAAGAACAATCCGGTCATTTGATCCATGTCTGGCATGTTCAGTACATTGTATTGACTCAAAGGGAAATCAACTTAGATCATTTAAGGTGGGATGAAAAGGGGGCGAATATGATTTTATCAAGATTCAAACCAATGGATGAAATTCTAGAGATGCTCAGAAACGAAAAAAGTATATATGTTATCGGGTGCGGAGGCTGTGCAGAGGTATGTAAGACCGGCGGCCTTGAAGCATGTGATCAGATGGTGGAGAGCCTTATTGAATCAGGCAAAAAGGTCACTGGATATATAAACATAGATATACTATGCAACAGGATGCTCAACAGGATCAGGATGAAAAGAGAAAATAAATTGATAAAGAAATCAGATGCCATACTTGTCCTCTCCTGCGGAATTGGAGTCCAGGCTGTTGGTTCGATTGCCGGTAAACCTGTATATCCCGCCTCGAATACAATTTATATGGATGGCTTCCAGGGGATCTGGCCTGGAGATGAAAGATGTAATGAGTGCGGTGAGTGCTATCTTGGCATCACCTCTGGTCTCTGCCCTGTGACCTCATGCAGCAAGGGACTCCTCAATGGACCATGTGGCGGGGCTAAGAACGGAAAATGCGAGGTTGACAGGAAAAAAGAATGCGGATGGCACAAAATATATGAAAGGCTGAAAAAACTGGACAGGCTTGAAAATCTCAATAGCTTCGTTGATTCAAGGGATTACAGAAAAATGATTCCTGATGAGAAATTAAGAAGGGAAAAATTTTATAATATCGACAATGACCCTAAGGAGCAATGAGATGAGTAAATTTTCTGAATCCCTGATAAATAAAAAATTTACTGTAACCTCTGAGATAGGCCCTCCAAAGGGAGTAAATACAAAGGGGTGTATTAAAGATGCTGAGTTGCTCAGAGAGAGGGTTGATGCGGTTAATGTAACAGACAACCAAAGCGCTGTAATGAGAATAGGATCAGCTCCGGTATGCAGGCAACTTCTTGACATCGGGATTGAACCAATATTTCAGATGGTCTGCAGAGACAGGAACAAGATAGCGCTTCAATCTGATCTCCTGGGTGCATGGTCCATGGGTATTGAGAATGTGCTTTGTCTTACTGGAGACCATAACACCCTTGGTGACCATCCTGGATCAATGCCAGTTTTCGAACTCGATTCTGTTCAGCTGATTAAGGCGGTTACTGACTTAAACTCAGGAAAGGATATGGAGAATAATGAACTTGAGGGGACACCGGACTTTTTCCCTGGTGCCGTAGTTGCACCTGAGGCGGATCCACTTGAGCCTCAGATAATCAAGATGAAAAAAAAGATAGATGCCGGGGCCCGGTTTTTTCAGACCCAGGCTGTATACAACCCCAACATGTTTGAAAAATTTATGAATATCGTCCAGAGGTTCAATGTGCCCGTTCTGGTCGGAATCGTCATTCTTAAGTCGGCCGCCATGGCAAGGTTCATGAATAAAAATGTTGCCGGGATAAACGTTCCTGAAGAGATAATAAAAAGAATGGCAGAACTATCAAAAGAGGAGAGGCCAAAGATGGCCGTTGAAATCTCAGCGGAAATAATTGAAAAAGTAAAGCCGATGTGCCAGGGCGTTCATATAATGCCTCTCGGATGGGACCGGCATGTCCCCGCAATCCTTGACGCTGTGAATATTTAGTTATTATTGATAGTGAGCTGACTCAATTTAGCTTATATAGTATCGTCAGTGTGACGATTTCAGGCTTATAGGCTTACCGCGGTGCCATCCTCATAGGTGACATAGTAGATACCGCTCTCGCTGTTTACTAAATAGCTGTCACCCCTGAACTCTAAAATTCTCTTATAATCACCAGTGAGTTTAGATAAATCCGCCAGTGTAAAAATTTCAATATTACGGTAATTTCCAACTGCTGTTAATCTCGGTGAAATGGTGCATATTGCGCAATCGTTAGTCGAAAATGTTTTATCAAGCTGGGCCATGTGGCCCCCAATGGCAGTGGAGGACTCAACCAGGTAGGTATACCTGGTAACCGGATTCAGCAAGGTCCAGGGATGCCTGTATGCCGGAAATCCCGCCACCGACAATTAATACGGATCCTGTTTTTTCTACTACAGTCATTATCTCCGTTCAATATGGCCCGTTATCGTTTGTATTTTATTAGTAGCACAATTTTTCAGCGGAATCCAAAAAATATAGCAGCTACTCAGTTTTAATAAAAAACTCTTGAAACAAGAAAAATAATATAAGAACCGGGCCATTATCCCGGCCTCGAACAGTGGAGTGTTTGAAAAAAACCAGTTCTTCCGCCCCACAACAAAGGGCCTAATAACATTCTCGATCAAATTATTATCTGGTGTTAAAAGGTGATGATTCAGATATCCGATCAATTTTTGCCATTCGGAAAGACAATAAGCAATAGCTTCACCAGTCTTGCTTTTGGGGACAACAGAATCTTTCTGGGCTTCAAGCCAATTACAAAATTCTTCAAGTATTGGCGAAAGGGTTTTTTTTCGTTTCTCGACGAAGCTTTCCGGTTCAACGCTTCTGCTGTGGAGTTCGCTCTCCGCTGCATAGATTTTCCGGATATATTCAAGGCCCCTGTAAGCGATGTTCGACTTTTTATTCAGCTGCCACGCCTTCTCGAAGTACCTGCGGGCATGGGCAAAACAGCCCATATGAATAATTTTATCACCTTCGGCGGCACGGTTATAACCGCGGTATCCATCGGTCTGAAGAAAGCCCTCATAGTTTTTGAGAAATTGCTTAGGCACATCACCTAACCGTGTGGGGTGGTACTTCTGAGAGATCATGGATTATTTCCCCCCGATGAATATGCTCAGGAAGAGGTTTTCTTCCACCCTTTTTGCGGGTATAGCTATTTACCATTGTCGTCTCTGCTGACGCTTTGAGGTATGATTCTTCTCCTCTTTCAGGGGCACTGGCTGCCCACTCTTCGGCTTCATTAAAAAGGAGCATCTGATGTTCATCTTCCAGCTTCAGCTTCTCACTTTTTTCCCGAAGAACATTCGTTGAAGGGTCTTCTATTTTTCTTCAAGGTAAGAATATTTCAGGTCCAGTGATTGATATTTCTGTTGTGTGCTTTCATGCCTTGCTGCTAGGTCGGGCAGCATCTCTTCGAGAAGTTAAGGGTCATCTCAATCTGTTTCTCCTCTGATGAGAGGCCCTGTATTATTTTTGGAGAAATATCCTGGAGACCATTGTTCTGCTCTTTGTCGAGGCTCCGTTTCCAGGAATTGAATGACCAGTATGAAATATTGTTTTGTCGGCAGTATTCTCGCTGTGTAAGGCGGCTCTTGCTGTGGGCTTCTACATGTGCCTGCCAGTATGCTTGACGCTTATCTGTTGATTTTGAGTTTTTCATTGTATCCTCCTTTTTCTGAAAAGGGGAGGATACAGGTTAATATTCAAGAAGGCAAGATGGTTTTATTTTGATGGTTACAAACCTATTCTAAATCTGGTTATTATATATAAAAAATCTGCTAATAAATTCTCTACCAATCCACTTATTTCTTCTCAATATCACTCCCAATCGGTTTATTATCAAATTTCCTCTGTCCAATAGGCACTGTGTAACCTTCACCCCTTGATAAAATAGCCCCAACAGGACACAGTTCCATTGCTTTTTGTGCGATTTCATCAGTAATTTCCCCTTGTGCTTCAGGGTTGATGTTAAGTTCAAATGTATTGTTAATCCTGAATAACCTAAAAAGATGTTTGCCATCAGGAGTTGTGACACCCCTTACACATCTCATACATTGAATACATCTGTTAATATCAATAAGAATTTTTTGACAGGGCGATTCTACATGTCTTACAGGAAACAGGTATGGGAACCGGGGAACCATTATTTGGTAACGATATGCTATAGCCTGAAGTTCACAGTTACCGCTTTTTTCACATATTGCACATTGATGATTTCCCTCTGTATAAAGAAGTTCAATCATTGCTTTTCTAATATTATCTATTATTTCATTATTATTTTCAACATGCATTCCATGCTCAACCTCTGTTGTACAGGCTGTAGTAAACCTGCCATTAACATTGCAGGTACAAACACGGCATGTTCCTGCAGGCTTTAATCCTTTAAAATCACAAAGTGTTGGTATATAAATTCCATTATCCTTTGCAGCCATTGTAATACTCTGCCCAGGCTTAGCTATGCATTCTTCTCCATCAATAAAAAACTTTATTTCACTCATATTTATGATCCTCGTTTCTGGCTTATTTGTCTCAGTTTTTTTGCTTCACTTACTGCTTTTTCCATATCAAATTCCGATACAAAATTAACGCCCTTTTGAAGTTTCATTTCATATATATTTCTAAAATTTTTTATTGTTGTTAATACAGGATTTGAAGCGGTCTGCCCAAGTCCGCATCTGCTTGAATCCTTAAAAATCTCAGCCCATTCTTTAAGGTCTTTCAAATCTTTATCTGTTCCTTTACCATGCATGATTTTCTCAAGTTTTTTCTTAACCATAAGCGTTCCGGCCCTGCAAGGAACACACCATCCACATGATTCCTTAATAAAGAAATCAATAAAACAAAGAACAATATCAAGAAGTTCTTTTCCCCTGCCAATAAGTAGTATCAAGCCGCCTGTTGAGATTTCTTCAAAAGAGATAGTTTTATGAAAATCATTGTTACTAAAAAATATTCCAGATGGTCCACCAGTGATCACTGCCTGTATGTTGTTTCCCTCAGCTATTTCAATAATTTGATTTAATGAAATACCCCACTCAACCTCATATATACCCGGTTTTGTGCAATCTCCAGAGATACTTAATATCCTTGTGCCTTTAGATTTTGTTGTGCCTAATGCTGAAAACCAGGTACTTCCATTAACTATAATTCTTGCAGCACTACAAAATGTTTCAACATTGCTAACTACTGTTGGAAGACCCCGAAATCCCTTTTGTTTAGTAAAAAGAGGCATATTCTCTGTTTCTTCTCTTTTACCTTCTTCTGCGCCAGTAAGTGCAGATTCTTGACCAGATATATATGGACCAACTCCCATATATATCTTTATATCGAAGCTAAAATTTTTCATACTAATGATACTCTTCCCAAGGAAATTATTTTTCCTCATAGAGTCAAGAATGCTTTCAAGATTATCCTTTAGATATGAATATTCTTTTCTTAGATAAAAAATACCTTCATCAGCACCCACAGCATATCCTGCAATTACCATACCTTCAAACAGCATATGAGGCTGTTCCAAAAGGATTACTTCATCTTTATATATTCCCGGGTCCCCCTCATCGGCATTGCATAAGATATATTTATTCTCGCTTGACTTTTTCTGAATCGATTCCCATTTTGAACCAACAGAATCGAAAACACCTCCTCTTTCTTTTAGGTTTGAAGCTTTAATCTCATTGATTATTTCTTCAGGGCTCATTTTAGCTGCCTTCTCAATTGCACTTCCAGATTTAAAAGAAAAAAAGAAGACCTCACCCTTCCTTATTATATTTTTATTAATCTTCCGTTGTGCTGCAGCTTTTATTTCTTCCATAATCCCTCTTTAAGTAATTCTAAGATATTCGAATAGTTGCCGATTTTTATATCACTACAATCTTTTATTTATTTTTTCTTCGGGACATCTAATAACATACATATTATTGTCATTGTCATTTTAATAATTATCCTGTATTAATAATATTCAAATATTTACACATTATCAAGTCTGCTGTAATTCTAATATAATATTCACACTTTTGACAATCTTCAATTTACATAGTTTTGACTCCATAAAACAGGTGAATCTTTTTCTGTTCCAATGTTATTTTCGAAAAACTTATAACAAAACTTGCTTATGAAGCACGCTTAGATAAAATCTCCTTAATTTTATCTTTTAGCTCATCAATATTGGACGACTTGGTCAAGTAAGCATCTGCAGCCCATGTTATAAAATTATTTTTATAATTAGAATAGGCTGTATAGATGATAATAGGAATTTTAATATTCTGAGAGAGTATTTTCCCAAGGGCTTCCATACCATCCATTTCTGGCATTTGAATATCCATTATGACAAGATCATAACAATTAATCTTAACCATATTTACACCTTCCCTGCCATTTGGAGCTTTATCGACTTTGCAACCTTCATCTTCAAGTTCCATAGCGAAGAGTTCACTTTGATACTGTTCATCTTCAACAATCAAAATTCTATTCACCATAATACCCTCCAGGTAAGAACTATTTTTTTTCAATCCTCTTCAATTGCACCAACCGGACAGACAGCCACACACGCACCGCAATCCATACACTCTTCAGGATCAATTTTATAAACTTCCCCCTCACTGATAGCGTCAACAGGGCACTCATCTTTACATGCCCCGCAGGCAGTACATTTTTCGGTAATTGTATAAGCCATAATTATTCTCCTTTCTATTTCGAAAAAGAATTTCCTAACTGATTATTTATTTTACCGTTGAGCTCAAGTGAAGCAGTTATTCTGGAAAAAAATTCTCCGCGTCTCTGCAACCCAACGGTTAATTTTTCATCTCTTAAATATCATACCTTTTCCTATCATATTCCTATTTTCACTATTACGCATCCTTGACATTCCCTGCACTTGTATGCCTAAATTAATTACGCAAAAAGAAATGTTCAAAAAAATTTATTGAATAATATAACATATGCAGCTCGACTTAATGATCACAGGCATTGTCCCCTGTTACCAACTGATTATTGAGAAAATCCCGGGCAACCTCCGCAGGAGTTTCGCATGCAGCTCCTGTTATTACAGTAATATTATTTTTTTTAAAAATATTTTGTGCCTTGCTTCCCATGCCACCTGCAATAATACAGTCTGCACCCTTTTCGGCTAGCCACCTTGGAAGCAGTCCCGGTTCATGAGGGGGTGGAACAATATACTTTTCTGAAAGGATCTCCTTTGTGTCTTCATTTACATCTATTAGCGCAAATGTATCACAGTGCCCAAAATGAATGCAGAGTTTTCCATTGGCTGTTGGTATTGCTATTTTCATTTTTACTATCTCCTTTTTGTTGATTATTACTATTACCGTTATCTTATTTCTGAAATCAAAGTTATTTTTTTAGTATATTATTTATCACATTATCAAAAGCCTTTACTATTTTAGTTTGGGAACTCCCTGCTTCATGGTATTCACTAGAATTTCCTACCTCTCCTTCAGCTTCGGGATTAAGCCATCCCTGTATAGGAACACAATCACTTACGTTCTTAGAGGGCGTATAAATAATCCCAATTGGCCTCATCCCTATCCCGTCTGGAGTCATATAATCTCTTTCGATATTCCCTTATGATCTCATAGACTTCAGAGCCAGTTCAGCTGCATTCACTAACTGATAAGCTATCGGTGAAGCCGTAACCGCCGGATGCGTCCCCAGCTGGAACATAGCAATATCATCCGCAGTCATCTTCTTCTGAATGCAGGCGCTGATTGTATTAATAAGTTCTCCAACACTCTCCCCCCCTCTTGCACTACCGCCGATAAGTTCTCCATTGCTCCTGTTGAATACAAGTTTTAATTTAAGAGGAACCATGCCAGGCATGCCACCAGGATGCCTATTAGGCGCTTCAGCCACTCCATATACAACATCAAAACCGCAATCCTCTGCATTCTTTTCACCGAGACCGGCCATAGCGTAAACAGTCCCATCGATAATTGTTGAGAATACTCCTATGACACCACTGCGCTCCCTTCGTATTTCAAACAGATTAGCGCCAGCAACTCTGGCCTCCATGGTTGCGACAGATGCAAGTTTGACATCTATCTCCTTCCCAGTAAAAAATGAACTCTTGGCAGTGCAATCACCGCAGGCAAAAATTGATTTATCTGATGTCCGCATATGGCTATCCACGAGTATACCGTTTTCACTAGCTTTAAGCCCGGCATCTTCAGCAAGTGAAATATTCGGTTTAACTCCTATACCAAGGAGCACCATATCAGCATCAAGGATTCTTCCATCAGAAAGTTTTACTCCCGTAACCTTATCATCGCCTAATATTTCTTCAAGTCTAGATCCTGTTACCAAATTGACTCCGGCAGAGATAATCTTCTTATCCGATTCGGCGCAGAACTCCTCTTCAAGAGCGAGCATTAAGGTATGAGGTAACATCTCTACTATAGTCACACTAAAGTTCTTTTTTCGCAGTTCATCCGCAAACTCAACTCCGATAAATCCGCCACCGAGAATGATAACATTTTTCACATTTTCAAGATAAGCGAGAATATTGTCGAGATAGTGAACATCCTTCTTCACAACAAAAACTCCCTTTTTATCTACACCTGAGATTGGAGGCGTAAAGGGCTCAGAGCCTGTAGCAAGAATAAGCCTGTCGTACATAAAGACTTTTCCTTCAGATGTAGTAATCTTCTTCCCCTTCCGGTCGATTTCAGTAACCGAATCAAGAATAAGATCGATTCCATTTCCGGTCAAAACCGCATCAGGTATAAGATTATTTTCATTACTCCCAACAGTTCCGAAAACATATGGTATTCCGCAAGGGATAGGCACCTTATCTTCTTTTCTTATCACAGCAATAGATTTATTAGGATAGTGTCTCTTTGCTGTTTGAGCAGCCGCTATACCTGCTGCGCTTCCGCCTAAAATTATTACATTGTAATTTTTCAAAATAATTCTCCCTTAAATTTAAGTAATTTAATTCTAGTTAAAATTTCCATTCTTCGAATTCTTTATTGCATGAATTACCACGAATCCGCCTTTCACATATCCTTTTTCGAAACACTGAATTTCATTTATTTCCGATAATCTGTTGAAACCAGTTTGTACAATCCCGGCAAAACCACTCTTCATACTGCTGATAATTCTTTTCAAATGGTTCTATCTTTGCCATATCTTATTCACTCTTCTTTTCTTATTGCCTCCCTACGGGGGATTGAGAAATATTTAAACTAAGTTCATTATTAATTCTCTCCCACATAGCTCTTATGTTCTGTGACGCTACGCCATCAGAATATTTAATAATACTTTTTGCCTCAAGCTGGCCCTTTGTAAAATCTGTATCATAGGGTATCTTTGCAGCTACCTCAATATCATTCTCTTTGCAAAAGACTTCAATCTTATTGACCATATTAATGTTCAGATCATATTTATTTGCGCAGACCATCCCTTTTATATTGAAATGATTTATGAGTTCCACTACTCTCTTCAGATCGTGCAGGCCCGATACTGTAGGTTCAGTAACTATCAGAACCAGTTTTGCACCTGTTATGGAGGCAATTACCGGGCATCCAATACCAGGTGAACCATCAATTATAACTACCTCACATCCCATTTCTTTAGCTTTATCCCTTGCTTTCTTCCGGACCTTTGAGACAAGCTTTCCAGAATTATCCTCTGCAATTCCCAGAGCAGCATGAACTAACGGCCCATGGTCAGTATCAGAAACAAACCATTTACCCGCTATTTTCCTCTTCATCTCTATTGCTTCAACTGGACAAAAATAAGCGCATACACCGCACCCTTCACATTTGAGGGGATTGATTTCATATTTATTATCACAAACTGATATTGCTTCAAACCTGCAGAGCTCCTCGCACCTGCCGCACCCTGTGCATCTCTCCGGATCAATTAAGGCCTCCTTTCCGCCCTCAAACTCTTCCTCCTCTTTTATCTCAGGCTGAAGAATAAGATGCATATCTGCCGCATCTACATCACAGTCTACGATTACCTTATCTTTTGCAAGTGCAGCAAGCGAAGCTGCTATGCTTGTTTTGCCCGTACCGCCCTTGCCGCTAATAATTACTAATTCTTTCATTTAACCTTATCCCCCATCCCCCTTTTTGCGCCTTCTATTATTTTATTCAAATCTTCATTAAACTCATTTAAAAAATGTTCCACGAATTCCCCCTTCGAATAGTTATCCGCAACGACTCTTGAATCCGGTATTGATGCAACAATATCAATCCTCTCTTTGCGGCAATAATCCACAACCCTGGAATCTCCAACATCTGCCCTGTTAATTAAAACAGTGAAGGGAATTCCAATTTCTCTTACCATACCAACAGCAAGCCTGAGGTCATGCAGACCGAAAGGTGTTGGCTCTGTCACAAGAATAATGTAATCCGTGTCGACTATTGCTTCTATTACCGGGCATGATGTGCCAGGGGGGCAATCGATAATATTTATTAATCTGTTATCGACATTCTTTTTCACGGCTTTAATGAGGGGCGGCGACATTGCTTCGCTTATATTTAGCCTCCCCCCTATATAGTTTATCTTTTCATGCCGTCCCTTCTCAACAATACCGATTTTTTTTTAATTTCAGTGATTGCTCCTGTGATGCATGCAAGCATACATCCTCCACATGAGTGACACATTTCAGGGAAAATGAGCGGTTTGTCCTTTATCATTACGATTGCTGAAAATTCACAAATATCATCACATTTACCGCATCCATTGCATTTTTCAATATCAACCACCGGCATTAACGAATGCACTGCTTCCTGTTTATCAATTTCCGTTTTAAGAAAAAGATTGGCATTCGGCTCTTCCACGTCACAGTCAAGGATCTGTACATCGCCCCCCCCTCTGCAATGAATGAGGCCAGTGCCACAGATATGGTTGTTTTTCCTGTTCCGCCTTTGCCGCTTGCTATTGCTATCCGCATTTTTACCTCTCAAAATTCAAAAATATTCCCCACTGATGCTGAAGTATATTTCTCCATAAATATTCCTTCACAGCATTATATCATTCTTCTTGCTTCAGTTCATCCAGTCTTTTGTTTATCCTATCCAAATCTCTTTTTAAGGTCTCGGCTTCTTCCCTAAGAAACCTTTCCTCATCCTCTTTTGAGTGAGTAGGTTTTCTGCTACCGAATCTCAACCAGCCCGGACGGCCTGTGGCATAAAAATAGTTTCTAAATCCCCTGCGACGACCTCCTCCTGCACCTGACATACCGGCAGAACTCATATATCCAGGCTTATCACCTGTACAGTATCCGGCCTTTCTTCCTGTCATAGGACCTTTCCCTTCTGGACCCGTTCTATCTCCTCGTGCCATAATATTACCTCCTTTAATAATTATTTCATTTTACCAATGTGCCTCAACATTTGCGTCTTTTGCCTCATGCAGGTTGCCGTTTTTGTAATCTTTTATCGCATCCTCTACTTTCCCGGAAGCCCCCGTCATTATTTTAATACCTGCCTGATTAAGTGCAGAGAATGCCTTTGGCCCAACATTACCCGTAATAAGCTCCCTCACTCCCGCATCGATAATATTCTTAGAGGTCTGAATACCGGCCCCCTGCACTACATTCAGGTTTTGATTATTATTAACATAATCAAAACCTCCAGTTTCATCATCATAGATGATAAAGCCCATTGCTCTGCCGAAACGGGGATCAACTGGAGATTTAATATCTTTCCCCTGTGATGTTATCGCTATTTTCATTCTTTGCACTCTCCTTATAATTTACTTTTTTGTGGCAACAAAATCATTCGGTATTTATCTTCTACCTGGCTCTTTTTGCCACTTCCAGGCATGGTATACTCATCATCAATCAGGTTATTATTCAGAAAAGCTTTGATGACCTCATCAATACTTCCGACAATACCAGAAATAAGAAAGACCCTCTCATTTACTATTCGATCAGCAAGACACCGGTGAATTGCGCTGCATATTATCACATCAACTCCCTCACAGCTGAGTCGATCAACAATTCTATTTTCCGAACAATCGGATGTATCGATAAAATATTCTTTAATGACCATATTATTATTAACTTCAAATATTATGAAATTGTCAGCTACATCAAAGAGAGGAGAAACTCTATGATTATGAATTGAAATTGCTATTCTTGTTCTTTTCATAATATTTTTACTATAAATAGTTTTGATACTAACTTAATAAGCATAATTCATACCAACTTTTACATGTAGTTGGATTTTCCACTTTTTATATCTGCTTCTAAAAATAAAAAATCTAAAAATTGAAAACCACGTCCATTATATACAAAAAAAATACTTCATTATTCAAAATCTCTTCCCATTATAATTAAATTCTATTGACCAATTGAAGAAAAACCAAAGCTGACATTGCACAATGCAACATTAATTATAATCTTTATTGTTTATTGCAATAGCTTTGTTAGTCGATATTTTTAAGTTTTAAATATGTATCCAAAACCTATAGAATTCATATAGAAATTTGAATTTAAAAAAAAAGATAAGCACTGTAGAGACCATAAGAAGAAAAATAATTCGTTCTCGACATCAATATATATCATTAAGAGATAATGCTAATTAACAACTAATAGAAAATCCTTTTATGGTAATAGGAATAGACCTATATTACTGAAGAAAAACATCAACAACATAACATGCAGCATATGGTCAGAAGGAGAATTACATGTTTGGTAAGAAAAAAAATACGAGAAACTGAAGCAGAAAATATAGAGGGGGTCCACTACAACGGTACTACATCTGATGATTCGCTAAAATAATCTGTTTGAATAAAACCTTTCAATATTTCCTGAGCACTCATCTTAATCCTCCTTTAATTAATTCCATGAAATAAAACACTATTATGACAAACCAATATACATAACTTTAAAGGTATAATCAAAGTAAAACTCAGATGATGAGTTTTACTTTCTACTTAAAAGACCTGATGTAAAATTTCGTATTACCATATTCTACTTCGGCAAGTCTTTTCTCCCGCAGCAATGACTCAACAACATCCCAACCTGCTTTAGCCTTTTTGAGAAATACTATAACACTTTCTTCTCTCATAGGATGAACTGCAGTAATACTCAGGATGTCTTCAATAACGTTGCCAGTGAATGCAAAGGCGTTCCCTTCATGACCTACGAGACATTCTACTGTGCCGATCCTCTGTGAAAAGATATCATAGGCCTTAGCTACGCTCTCTTCATCTGCTGGAACAATCTTCCTGTCCGCTGGTGGTCTGAAGGGGATAGATATATAACTGCAGCCAGGACTCAGAGTGTAAATTAAATCAGCGATAGCATGCAGTTCCCTTGTTTCAGTGTTATATCCCTGAACCAGCATTGTCTCGGTAACGAGCTCTCCTTTAAATTCTGAAGCAAATTCAATTATGCCTCGTTGAATACTTTTTAAATCAAGCTCCTTGTGTGGTCTATTAATCTTTCGCCATGTTGCTTTATCTATCGCATCGATTTTCAATGATACCCAGTCGGCTTCCATGAGTTCTGCACGTACTTCTTTATCCCATATTAATGATGCGTTCGATATGACAGCGATTTTAACACCTGTCTGTTTTAACAATTTTATTGTTTTACCCAGATTAGTATCCAGGGTTGGTTCACCATCAGGAACAAAAGAAAGATAATCTATAAGTTCGTTTTTTTGTACTATCTTTTCTATTTTATCACAAGTCTCTGTCATGATAAAATCCGGTGAATAAAACTCGCGCCTTTCTACACTCATTGTTTGAGTGCTTCCAAGCTGACAGTAAACACATGAATAAGGACAGTGTTTGGGAGGGATGTTGTTTATTCCCATACTTCGTCCAAGTCGTCTAGATGGAATCGGTCCAAATACAATCATTACCAAACTCCTCTACCTGGAAAATATCGGAAACAGGATTTTTAAGATTATTTCCTATGAAATTAATCTTAAAAACTGCTTTTCATTTTTCCCCTACCCAACATTTTATAGATATCAATTCATATTACTCACAAAATATAAAAAGAAATATTACCGATTTCAATTGAAAAAAAATAAAATTTAATTTAATAATTCCTTTTATTACATTTATTAAAAAATATTTTTAAGAAATATTTATCTTTTCACAGTACTTTGTTTAAATAAACATTAGCAGTGCAGTGTCCAAATTGAAATAACTGCTATAATACTTCATATTCTCCCGGACATTTTATGGTATAATATTAGGAATGAACGGAGGGTATTATGAACAAGGATTTGAAAGATGAACTGTCAGCAAGATTCAAATTAGCTGTTATCGAATATGCAAGTCATTTTGGTGTTACTAAAGCTTGCCGGTAATTTGAGGTTTCTCGATCTACTTTTTATGATTGAAAAAGAAATTTGATAAATATTAAAAATCAGGACTATACAGAAAGAAGCCTATTGCTGACTCTCACCCGAGAAAGACTTCACCGGAAGTTGTAGAAAAAATATTAAAATGGAAAAACATTCCGAACAGTTTGCACATTCGTGCTAGAGAGCAACAAACAGATGGGCTATTCAAAATACCAACGGCAATCTTCAATGAAAAAATGGATATAAAAAAATATTTAAATATTGGAACTTATCTATAATATCTGAGGTCTAAATAGATAATCCCTTATAAAATAGTATTATAAAAACATTTATAGGAATAAAAATATGAAAAAATGGTATAATAACTTATCTTCGACTCAAAAAATATTATTAATATCAACATTTATATTATCTCTTTCAATTATCTCAACCGGTATATATATACAACCGGATTCTACACAAGTTGACATGAGTCAGTTTGCAATTCATGACACAATCGCCGATACCGCGAAGAAACTCGGTGTTACAAGCAAACATCTAACAAAAGAATTGGCTCTTAAATCCAATGTATCAAAAAACAAAAGCTTAATTGATCTCGGCATCAATCAAGATATCCTAGAGGATACCATTGAGCACATATTATCTCATAAGGATGTTACACTTAAATACTTTATCTATTTTGCTATTGCATTAATGGCCCTTGTCTATCTCCTGAAACTGGGTAGACCAAATAAAACTGATCTCAAGAATAGAAAATATTGGTATCCAACCGTCCCCTATATAATTATTCTATTTTTTTCAGTAATCAGTTGCGGTTTTCTGTTAGGAAAATCACCAAATCCCATGGAAGGGACTGTAAAGGTATTCAAGTCGTTTGTAGGATTATATCCTGATCCATTGATAAAAATCGCTGCTTTTATTTTCTTTATCTTTCTTGCTATCATAGGAAACAAACTAATATGTGGCTGGGCATGTCCTTTTGGGGCTATTGAGGAACTTGTCTATACAATTCCAGTTTCCAAAAGTATTAAAAAGATTAAAATACCATTCTGGATATCAAATTCTATTCGCGCATTTATTTTTTTATTCATGCTTCTTATTCTCTTTGGAATAGCAGGGGACAAAAAAGGGAGCGTAATATATCATTATGTTAATCCTTTTAATATTTTCAACCTTGATTTCAAGCCCATAAGTGTTTTAATTACAATTATAGTAGTGTTACCCCTTTCCCTTATAATATACAGACCCTTTTGTCAGTTTATCTGCCCATTCGGATTACTTTCATGGACATTGGAAAAATTCAGCATAAATAAAGTAAAAATTAATCATGAATTATGCACTAAATGCGGGGCATGTATAAATGCCTGCCCGACTCAGACTACTAAAGGAATGATCGAGGAAAAGAAAATTTTAGCCGATTGCTTTAGCTGCACCCGTTGCCTAAAAGTCTGTCCCGTTGATGCTATAAAATATGATTCTATTTTTAAGGATTAGAACCAATTTCAAAACTTAAAAAAGTCTTGCATACCCCGGCAGCCGCTCCGTGCCACCGCGGCACTTGGGCCTCCGTGCCCGGCGTTGTAGTCAATTACATATTATTCCGTTGCCCAAAAGCTGATGTCATGAAGATTTATTATTGTTATCACACACTTTTTTGACTGCTCCGGAATTTTATCTTACTATTATAAATAACTGAACATATACGGCCGGGATTTCTTATTGGCAATAGTCAGAAATTTGCAAACAAGGAGTCGAACCATGAAATGTCTGGACCCTACAAAAATGGCAGACTGGGAGATTGCCAACGCTGCCCAGGAATGCATGAAAGACATCAACCAGCTGACGGAGGAGCTTGGAATTAAAAGGGAGGAGTTTTTCCCCTACGGGCACTGCGAAGGGAAGATTGATTTTCTCAAAATCAGGGAACGTCTGGCGGGCAAACCCAACGGCAAATATATCGACGTTACGGCAATTACCCCGACTCCCCTGGGTGAAGGAAAGTCCACAACGACCATTGGACTCGTGGATGGTCTCGGCAGGCTGAATAAAAACGTTATATGCGCCATTCGGCAGCCTTCCAGCGGCCCCACCTTCAACATTAAAGGAAGTGCCGCGGGGGGGGGAATGTCTCAGTGTATTCCCCTCAGCGATTTCAGCCTTGGACTCACCGGTGACATTGATGCAGTGACCAAAGCACATAATCTTGCAATGGTTGCCCTTACCAGCAGAATGCAGCATGAGTTCTACTACACTGATGAAGTCCTGAAAGAAAAAAATCTCAAAAGATTAAATATCGATCCGAGAAACATTGCCATGGGCTGGGTCATTGATTTTTGCGCACAGGCCCTGAGAGACATTATCATCGGCATCGGCGGCAGGAGAGACGGATTCATGATTGAGAGCGGTTTCCAGATAACCGTTTCGTCGGAAGTTATGGCAATTCTCGCTGTTGCGAAGGATCTTACTGATATGAGAGAGCGATTGTCCAAAATCGTGGTGGCCTATGATAAATATGGAAAACCAATCACTACGAAAGACCTTGAAGTTGATGGGGCCATGACTGCAATGATGTGCAAGGCAATCAATCCGAATATAATGCAGACTATTGAAGGAAATCCCGTACTGGTACATGCCGGCCCATTTGCCAACATTGCTATTGGTCAATCATCTATCATTGCTGATCTTGTCGGATTAAAACTTGGGGATTACCTGGTGACAGAAAGTGGTTTTGGCGCTGATATCGGTTTTGAAAAATTCTGGAATTTGAAATGTCGGTACAGCGGACTGAAGCCGGATTGTTCCGTCATTGTATGCACCATCAGGGCATTAAAGATGCATGGCGGAGGACCTTCCGTGGTTCCCGGCAAGCCCCTCGACAAGACATACTGTGAAAAAAATACCGAACTAGTAGAAAAGGGTGTCGTAAATCTCATGGCCCATATTGAGACTGTGAAAAAAAGCGGCATTACACCTGTTGTATGCATTAACCATTTTGAATATGATAAGGAAGAAGAAATTAATATCGTTAAAAAAACGGCAGAATCCATGGGGGTAAGGGCGGTAGTGAGCAAACACTGGGAACGCGGAGGTGAAGGTGCAATAGAATTTGCCCGGGCCGTAGTGGAAGCCTGTGATGAAAAAAGTGACTTTAAATTTCTCTACGAAGAGGACACCCCCCTTTCTGAAAGGATTTCAAGGATTGCCAGGGAAGTTTACGGAGCTGACGGCGTTTCCTACACAAAAGATGCAAAGGATATAATTTCAGATAT
Source organism: uncultured Spirochaetota bacterium (assembly GCA_942491575.1). Classification (GTDB taxonomy): domain Bacteria; phylum Spirochaetota; class UBA4802; order UBA4802; family UBA5550; genus CAZHNW01. The sequence goes on along the minus strand of CALOBT010000031.1, from coordinate 491,399 downwards.
TGAATCACATGATGAACTGAAAAAACTCGGAACCTGTATGGTCAAAACACACTTAAGCCTCTCCCATGATCCACAGCTAAAGGGAAGGCCAAGGGAATGGACCCTTCCGATCAGGGATGTCCAGATTTACAGGGGTGCAGGATTTATTGTTCCGATAGCAGGTGACATCAAACTGATGCCGGGAACCGCATCGGATCCCGCATTCAGGCATATAGATGTAAACACGAAGACAGGTGAAGTAACCGGACTCTTTTAGTTACAATACTCATAAATAATCAGCCGTAGCAGGTTAAATCAACATAACCATAAAAAAGGCTGAAGAACCGGACACCTCGACGACCCTCGGCAACCGGTCTGGTTGTCGAGGGTCGTCGAGGCCCTGTTATAATTTTTTGTTCATGTTGATTGAAAATTTACGGTTCCAGCACCGGGAGGTTATCATGACAGCAAAAATCATTGATGGCAAAATAATATCACAGGAAATCCGGAAGGAAATAACTAAAGAAGTAAGTGAATTGAAAAACAAATTAGATGAAGTTCCCGGACTTGCCGTTGTCCTTGTTGGCAACGATCCCGCCAGTGAAGTATATGTAAAAATGAAATTCAAGGGATGCAGCGAAGCTGGTATCCGATCGATAGACCATAAACTTCCTGACAACACCAGCGAAAAAGATCTTATTGCAGAGATTAACCGTTTAAACAAAGATAAAGATGTTCATGGAATTCTTGTACAGCTCCCCCTCCCGTCGCATATAAACGAGGGGGCCGTTCTGAATGCGATTGATCCTCGAAAAGATGTTGATGGATTCCATCCGATAAATATTGGAAAACTTGTAGCGGGTCAGGATGCCTTTATGCCCTGCACCCCTGCGGGGATCCAGCAGTTGCTCATTCGTTCCGGTCATAAACCGGAAGGAAAACATGTTGTAATTGTCGGAAGAAGCAACATAGTTGGCAAACCGATGAGTATAATCCTGATGCAGAAAAATGACGACGCAAATGCAACTGTTACGGTCTGCCATTCCCGGACAAAAAATCTTGATGAATTAACACGAAGTGCCGACATACTTGTGGTTGCCATTGGAGTTCCTGAGTTCCTTAAAAAGGATATGGTTTCAGAAAATGCCGTAGTGATCGATGTTGGCGTTAACCGGATAGAGGATAAAGAGAATCCGAAGGGATACAGGATCGTCGGCGATGTCGCCTTTGAAGAGGTAAAGGAAAAAGTAAAGGCCATCACACCCGTTCCGGGGGGAGTCGGGCCAATGACCGTTACAATGGTCCTGGCCAATACATTAAAGGCATTTAAGAGGCTTGTAAAGGAAGAATAAATTAATTTTTTGAGGAGAGTTTTTGGTGAATGGCCCCTGCTGCGATTCTCCCGGCGCCCATTGCCTGAATTACCGTGGCGGATCCGCTGACTATATCTCCTCCCGCATAAACAAATTCCTTTGATGTTTCCATGGTCTCCGGATCTACCTCTATGTAACCCCGTTTGTTTCTTCTGATATCGGCTGCCGAACCGAATATCATTGAGTTAGGTCCTGTGCCTACAGCCACAATGGCCATGTCACACCCAATAAAAAAATTCGAATCTGGAACAGGCATCGGTTTCCTTCTCCCCGATTCATCTGTATCACCTAGTTTCATACTTATACATTCTATCCCCGTAAGCCTGTTCCTTTCATCGCCGGTAAACTTTACCGGATTTGTCAGCAGCCTGAAAATAATTCCTTCCTGTTCTGCATGAATAATTTCTTCATTTCTCGCGGGCAGCTCATTACGCGATCGACGGTATACTATGGTCACCTCCTCGGCCCCGCATCGCAATGCGGTCCTTGCGCAATCCATGGCGACGTTCCCTCCCCCGATGACTGCGATCCTGTTTCCCTTCGGCATCGGCGTATCGTATTGCGGGAATTTATATGCCCGCATCAGGTTAATCCGTGTGAGGTATTCATTGGCGGAGAGGATATTCCCCAGGTTTTCCCCGGGAATATTCATAAAAAGGGGCAGGCCTGCTCCGAGACCGAGAAAAACTGCATCAAAATCCTCAAGGAGTTCATCTATGGTTAAAATTTTTCCAATAATATGATTCACTTCAATTTTGCATCCCATCCCCAACAAATAATCTATTTCAAAATGAATGATGGATTTGGGGAGGCGGAACTCAGGAATTCCATAAAGAAGAACTCCCCCGGGCTCATGCAGGGATTCAAATATGGTTGCCTGGTAACCCAGCTGTATTAAATCAGCAGCTGCTGTTAATCCCGCCGGTCCCGATCCCACGATGGCAACCTTTTTCCCATTCCCTTTTTTTACTGCAGGAATTTTAACCAGTTTCATTTCCCTTTCATAGTCAGCTGCAAATCTTTCAAGGTTGCCAATTGCAACGGGCCCTTCCTTTTTGCCAAGAATGCATCGGGCTTCGCATTGATCCTCCTGGGGACAGACCCTTCCGCAAACTGCAGGAAGAATATTTTTTTCCTTTATAATTTTTGCCGCCTCGTCAAAATTTTCCTCTCCTATCTGTTTTATAAAGGAAGGGATATCCACCTCAACGGGACAACCTGAAACACATTGGGGGTTTTTACACTGGAGACACCTCCCGGCTTCAATCAGGGCAAGTTCAGTTGTTAATCCATGGGGAACTTCCTTGAAGTTATGAATTCTCAATTTCGGATCCTGTTCCGGCATTTTCTGACGTAATATTTTTTCTTCCATTTTTTTTTCGTCAGCCTTCGAAAGGCCATGCCAGTGACAATTAATCTTTAGACAAATGTAGAAGGGTATTAATTTTGAGAAGGTGGATACAATAATTTTTCCAGCAGGAGAATTACACTCACCGCAGCTGATGTTATGATGAATAAGACTGGCCCCGCAGTGAGGGCAAATCAGGTCATCCAGTGTATCGATTTCATTTATCTCTGTGGGGATTTCAGCTTTTAATGTTTCAAGGTAAGGCTTAAGAATAAGGTCAAATTCCCTGCCACCTGATTTAGCCGTAAAATTCAGGGTATCACCGTCATTCTGTTTTTTATTAAGGCCCATACTGCAGAAAGGGCAATAGGCATTCAGATATGTTTTATGTTTCAATGATTCCCTGCCTTGCTCCGCCATATTTTCTCCTTCATTTTATTGAAAATAAAAGGGAATCCTTTTCATCATTCGCATACAATGCATTCCGCTTTTCCAGTTCATCGAAATCAACTTTATGGCCGTCAAAGTCAGGTCCATCGACACAGCAGAATTTAACTTCCCCCCCAACATGAACGCGACAGCCGCCGCACATGCCGGTCCCATCAACCATTATGGGATTTAAACTGACCACGGTGGGGACGTTAAATTTTTTCGTCATTGCACAGACATTTTTCATCATTACAATGGGCCCTGCAGCAAAGACCTTTCCGATGCCTCGCGGATGCTTGAGATATTTTTCCAGTGCATCAGTTACAAATCCCTTCAAGCCATGGCTTCCGTCATCCGTTGTAATGGCCAGGTCATCACAGATGGTCATCATTTTTTCTTCCATGATAATCAGATCTTTGTTCCTCGCCCCCATGATACCAATAACGTAATTTCCCGATGCCTTCAGGCCCTTTGCCAGGTAATGCAGAATGGCAATGCCGGTACCTCCACCTACCACGGCGACTGTGCCGAAATTTTTTACTGTACTTGGATTTCCCAGGGGCCCCGCAACGTCCCTGATAAAATCACCTTTATTGAGAGACCGCAGCAGGGCTGTTGTCTTGCCGATAACCTGAAAATATACTGTTATAACTCCTTCGCTGTTATTATCCGCGACAGTGAGGGGAATGCGCTCCCCCGTTTCATTAACGCGCATAATGACGAATTGCCCGGGCAGTATCTTTCTGGATATTTTTGGAGCCGCGATATCAAGCCTGACAATAAGACCCCCGGCAAGTTCCTGTTTTCCGATTATTTCAAACATGGTGCCTGGCTCTCTCCTTTCGATATCAGAAAACTTTTTTTTCGGGCATCAAATAAATCACTTCCTGAATGCCTCTGTATAAGAATCAGCGTAAATTTCCCTGTTCATAATTAATTCCGCGGTTAATATTGTATCAACCAGTTCAGTATCCATCACATCCATAATGACCGCATCAAGGCCATGGGCTATCAGCATTGCGGTAAAAACCCTGTTTATCAGTTTTTTGTGAATTGTATCATTTGATATATTGCTCAGTCCACAGACGATATGACATGGGGGATCGGAAAATAATTGAAACTGCCCCACTGCCTTCAGAATTTCAATTGCCTGTTCCTGCATAAACTTCAGCGGCATGACAATCGGATCCAGGAAAAGACGGTCAGGAGGAATTCCGTATTCCATAATTTTCACAATTATTCTTCCCGCATTTTCCACTCGTTTTTCTGCATTTTTGGGACTTCCCTCCTCGTCCATCACAAGGCCGATAACGGACGCTCCATGTTCCGCCACAAGTGGTAAAATCTGGTCCATCTTTTCATCAGTGGCGGTTACAGAATTAATAATGGGTGGCTTACTGCAGACGGATATAGCTTCCTTCAACATAACAGGTTTATTCGCGTCTATGGAAATAGGAAGACTGACCTCCTCCTGAACTTTTTCTATCATCCAGCAGAGATCTTCCGGTTTATTACTGACAGTGCCCAGGTTTACATCCAGATAAGTTGCCCCGGCCATTGCCTGCTTTCCGGCCCATTCTTTTATGACATCGGCATCCTTGCTAATGATGGCTTCTTTAATGTCCCTGAATCCTGCATTTACCCGTTCACCGATAATAATCATATCTGTCTCCGATAAATATGTTTTTAGTTTGTTTAGTATCAGTCTGAAAAAAACATGAAATCCCCCTGTTTAAAAAATTCGATCAGGATTTAAAAAAAATATCAATTGTTGCCTGTATGGTTCTGATCGCATCCGGATGGGCCATAACCAATATATCCGCTCCGGCCTGAATATAATTGCCGGCACATGTCGCTTCCCACATGGGGCCCCGTTTTTCAAGGCTGCCCCAGCCGGGGAGGATATCTTTGTCGGCAGTCGCTTCCTTTATTCTATATATCTCCTTTGCTATATTGCAAATTTGAGGTGCCGCCATCAACGGGTCTCCCTTTAAACCGCTGATACGGGCCCGTTCAAGAATTGTGTAGACGTAATCGAAACCGTATCCGAGGGCTGCCGTTGTCTGGTACATCACAATATCCTTCAGGTTGAAACCAGTATCCTGCAACAGTATGTTGACCTGTTTTCCTATGTTGATATCCACGGGGGCCTCTGAAATAATTTTATGTTTATCCGCAAAGCAGATTGCCGCAATTGTTTTATAATTACCTTCCTTTGCCGAGCCGATAAGGCATTTTTCCCCCGCAGCCGCCTGGGAACATTCCGGCAGTATCAGGTTGTCCTTTTCTTCGTCACCGCATCCCCATATTATAAGGGGCACATCAACAGCTTTGAGAATATCATCAACAACCCGTGCGCAATCAGACGGAGAGGAATCATTAAGGGCAGGATCAGCCCCAAGGAGGGAGAGTGAAATCAAATCTACCTTTAACCCTTCAACAGATTTCTGGGCCCACTCCACTGGTGATTTGATTTCATCACCTATTGCCCTGGTAATTTTATCAGGCCAGTCAGGAACAACATCAGAGATAAAACCTGCAATAACAGGCCTGTTTGGTATTTCCCCTTCGAAGGTAAGGGATGGCAATGTAGTTTGTCCACCAACGGTAATTGTACCTGACCTGGTACCGCCATCCTCTTTAGTGGCTCCAATGGTTACTTCATTGATTTTCCCAGTCCATTTTTCATTTACATCAGGAAGTTCCATAATTCTCTCCAATTTCATTTATTATCTGTTCAATGGATTCTTTCACAATTGGACTGCTTATATTACCGGCGAAATTCCCTTCATAACTCATCTCTTCGATAAGGGGGTCAGAGGGTATGCTGCATATATGCCTTGTCTGCAATTGAGATAATTTCTGAAGGGTTTTTTCTCTATGTTGATCCCGGATCATATTTGTCACCAGAAATTGATCCCTGATGTTGGTTTTTATTTTTGCTGCCACCTCTTCGATCTTTTTTGCCGTTGAAATGGAGACCGGGTTATCGGTTACAACAATAATCAATGCATCTATATCACCGCTGGTTCTTCGGCTTATATGTTCAAGTCCCGCCTCGTTATCGATTACCGTCCAGGGGTAGGCGTTCATCAGGCTATCTGAAAATTTTTTTATTAGATTATTCAAAAAGCAATAGCATCCAGGATCTTCACCCTTACCCATTGTAAGGAGATCAAATCCATTTGACTCGATAATTACCTGGTGCAAACCTGCTTCGATGTAATTGATCTTGGACATTCCCGGGGGAAGATCTATCATTTCTTTAAGCAGATCATCACGTAAATCTCCTAATGTTTGAAGCACATCAACTCCCAGGAGAGTCCCAAGGTTTGCATCCGGATCAGCATCAATTGCCAGAATGGGGCCGGAATTATTTTTACAAAGCTGTGCAATCATAAGAGCTGCAATAGTTGATTTACCGGTTCCCCCCTTCCCTGCAATGGCAATTTTTTTTGACATAAAATTATGATCCTCCCTCTTTTAATGAAAACTCTTCGATATCTGTATGCGGCAAAAATAATCCCTTCCTGAATTCATCAACATAGTCATCGGCTCCCATCAGGTCATAGTAGGTTGTGTTTTTTCTAATTGCAGAAATCTCTTCCAGTGCATCCTGGTGCAGTGCCGCGATAGATGCTCCCTTTAATGATGTGTTCCCTGCAAATTTTATTTTTTCCGAAGGGATGTTGGGGATGAGTCCGATACTGATGGCATTTTCAAGGTTCAAATAATTACCAAAGGTGCCTGCGATAAAAAATACTTCAATATCTGAAAATTTCAGATTAAGCCGTGTTAAAATAATTTTTATAGCGGCAAATATTGCAGCCTTTGCTGTAATAACCTTTTCAATGTCTGATTCAGATATGTAGATATCCCGACCACTTTCAGTCTCATGTCCACCCGCAAGCAAATATCTTTTCCCCCCCTCGCCGGATACAACCTGGCGCATCTCCCTTATAAATTTTCCTGAGCGATTAATAACTTTTTCACGAAGCAAAACACTAACAAAATCAATAATTCCTGAGCCGCATATGCCTGAACAGGGCGCATCACCGATAGTGGCAAACATGATCATATTATTTTCTGTATATACCCTGTCAATTGCCCCCTCTTCTGCCCTCATACCGCAGTCAACACTGGCCCCCTCCAGGGCAGGGCCTGCAGAGGCGGAGCAGGCAATGAGCCATTCCCTGTTGCCGAGAACGACTTCCCCATTTGTGCCAATATCAACGAACAATGATGTTTCTTTTTTCCTGTTAATACCGGTATAAAGAATTCCAGCAGTTATATCGCTTCCTATCCAGCCGCTTATACCTGGCAGAGAATATAACAGGCCCCTGGAATTTATTTTAATCCCCGCGGAAACTGCCCTTAGAGGAGGCGGTTCTACAGAAACGGCTGTATATGGATTTCTTCGAATATTTTCTACAGGCAGGGCTAAGAGGAAGTGTCCCATTATGGTATTTCCGGCGCATATTACCGCAGTGATATCATCCTGTTTGATTTTATTTTCTTCTGCCAGAGCTTGTATGAGCCTGTTAATATCACCGATGAGCAGGTCCTGGAGTTTATCAATGCCGTCCTTTTCTGCCGCTATGATCCTTCTTGTAACTTCCACTCCATAGATTTCCTGAGAATTAAAGCATGCCTTTGAGTCAATCACGGTGAAGTTGTCTGCATCTATCAGATTTGCAATAATTGTGGTAGTACCGAGATCAATTATGACATTATAATTATTCCCAGTTTTATTTCCTCCTTCAATATTCATCACTTCATAGATATCTTTTCTGAGACCGACTGTGGCGGTAATGCAAAAATTATTCTCACGCAGCAGAGAAGGAAGAGACTGAATAATCCTGTGCCCCAACTGCACTGAAGAAATTTTCAGACGTTTTACTATTCCTTCCTTTACCCTCTGATGATCGGCGGTATTATTTTCAAGGTCAGGCTTATCCAGTTCGAGGTAGATTTTTCTCACCAGGGGGGACAACTTGAATTCTTCAGAAAATAATTCGTCGTTTAAACCTGCAGAAGCATAACTGCCCGGTTCATCCGGCGCTTCTTTTCTAACAGTCTCATCAGGGATATCAATAATTAAATCACTCTCTACGCTTGTCATGCAGGCAAGGACATATCCCCTATCCATTTCCTCCATGGTTAGTTTTCCGGTAATTTCAGCAGAGACTCTTCCGCTGGAGACAATCATTTTACATCTGCCACAAAGACCTTCTCCCCCGCAAATGCTGTTAACCGGTAGAGAGGCTTTTGCAGCCGCATCAAGTAAAGAACTTCCTTTCTTAGCATTTATTTTTCGATTGAATGGATTGAACAGGACACTGCACTGCATCATTATTGCTTCCAGTTATTTTTAAGGAATCCCGCCAGTTCCCGGGCAGTTTCAGGGCCAATGATTACTTCTTCCCATTCAGAAATATCTTCAATCTCCCCTTTGAAAATCGGCAGCAGCCCCGGAATTATAAGCTTCCTGTGATCCACTTTTTCCGCCACCCGTTGATCTTTTATAAAAGTGACAACCTTTTCAGGAGACAATTTATCTCCCGCATATGAATTAAGTACACCGAGGCCTTCAGTATCTACAACCGAAACATAGGCAGGCACCTTGCTTCTTTCTATTTCACTGACAATACTGAAGTATGTTAAAGCAAAGTTCGTAGTAAAAAGAACAGGTGAGTTCCTTCCGGGATTGCCTATTTCATAGAGCTTTGCCTCTACGGCATTTGGTACCTGTGGATCAGTATATATATCCTGGATTGTGGTCAAAATCGGCAGGAGTTCCCACGGCTCCAGACCATTGATCAGAAGGATGCTGGCGTATTTGGCAGCAAAAATACCTGCAAGCACCGTCTCCATTTCAGATGAATCGGAATTAATTTTCACCATAGAAGGATACCCGAGGGGCCTGTATGTTTTAAGGAGTGATGCACGCCGAACTTTTGTCAGCTGTCTTAATGTTTCCGCGGGATTTCCATTCTCAAATGCGAGAAGTATATTCTCTGCTCCTTTTTCCTTTGCCTTCACTGTAAGTTCCGCAAGTTCCTCAAGGCTGTCCCCTATAACCGCAAGGGGGACTTTTACTGCAGCGGCTATTTCAGCAAATGTCTCAATATTCGATTTATCCGCCCTGTAGATGAGGGGATTTTTATTCTTTATTTTTTCAGCACATGCCTTCATTGTATCGTTGTCAGTACCAGTCAGTATTATTGGGACTCTGCTCTTTTCAGCAATAACTTCTGCTCTATGTACCGGATCGGACATCCCGTCAATGGAGACGGCACAAAAATTGACTTTCAACCTGGTGCCTACACGCTCAAAAACACTATTGTTGATAGTTTCAACCATCGAGAGGGCTTCATCATCGGAAACGGTTGAGGGTATAGAGACGGCAATTCCAGCTGGATGGTGAAACCTCTCATCATGGCGAAACATTACCGTTTCCTGTCCGCACTCGAATTTATTGTCACCATTGCCAATGGTGACAAGCTTCATGGGGGGTGCCGATGCCTCGGAGAGTTCTTCCTTTGCATCATCCGAAACATGGGGACAGTCAGTCAAGGCTTTCTGCTTTGCTGCTATCTGCAGGGCCAGGGCCATGCAGGTTGGCACCCCGCAATCCTTACAATTTGTTTTAGGGAGCATCTTGTAAACATCCATTGCGGACAGGGGCATAAGTTTCTCCTTTTTTTATAGCATTGGTTCCATTTCTATTGCCGGATGGCGTACCTTCTGTAAATACTCCAGCAATCTTTCGACGTCTTCCGCGTCATCTTCCGTAGCAATTTTATCAAGCATACCTTCGAGTCCCATTGCCTTAAGCTGTGCATCCAGTCTTCCTCCAATTTCTTCTTTAAGCTGTTTCGTCATCCAGACAATTCGTTTTTGTCCTCCCTCTGCAGAAATAAATTTGGAACTGCTTATATACAGTTTACCGATACCGATAAATCCGGGAGTCTGATGCCCCCCGCCTATCTGACCCGCCAGGGTAGAGAAACTCATTCCCACGGGAGTCATCCCGGCAAAATCCCGGTCTACAATCATTACCCCATTAGTCTCCGGAAGAATGGCGGCGATGCATTCGAAGCAGCCGCATGACGTCATGGGGTCCTCAAGTATTGAATAGGCATTAAATATCTTCAGGTTTCCATTTGATTTTCTTCCAATATAGTCATTTACGTTGCCCCATTGTCCCCTGACGGGATCAAGACATTCTCCCTTAATGACTGGTTCGTTCGGACCATGGTGATCGATCTGGTGAGAGGCCTTGCAGTCAAGCCAGGTATAGGCACCGCAGAGTCCCAGCCGTTCAGGTGTGACGATGCATACATGGTTGGGGGCATATGACTGGCACAGGGTACATGAATAGAATTCTTCAACATCCTCATCATGCATTCCACCAATCCTGTCATCTCTTGATCGATAAATCTCCTTGGCCTCCTGAAGGAGCGACCTTACTTTATCCTTATCTGTATAAATCTTAATTTGAATTCGATCGACAATCGTGGAAAAATCTTCATGTATTTTTGCAACAAGGATGCTGCCGAAATCCTTTATGGTGAATCCCTTTTCCTTCGCCTCCTTGCTTATTCTTATCCAGATTATTGACCGCTGCCCCATATGGAAAATACCGTTAGCGCATGAGATTAATTCATGCATACGCCTCTCAACAACAGTTTCAAAGTCTTCCTGGAATTCACGCCCTGCAACCTCCACCAGGATACCCAGGGGGTAGGCCTCTCCTTCCTTCATCTCATCAATCTCTGGACCGATAACGGTAATACTTCCGTCTTCAACTTCCTCCATCGGTTTCATCCTGAGTAGTTCAAATGCCTCTGAATATTTTCCCCCGAATTGAACATAAGTATCCTCAAGCCTGACGCGTTCTCCTTCAAATCCCGCACCGTATGGAACCGGGATGGGAACATTCTCCATTTTTATTTTCAGCCCCCTCAGTTCAATGGCGCGGCTGATTATCTCTTCGGTTTTTATCCCTGAAATAACATGTTCATATGTGCAGATTCCCGTGGGAAGAATTTGAGGAATGTCAACGTCAGAGATTACCGGGAAACCAAAATTAATTGCCCCTGCTGCCGTTGCGTACTTTTCGTCGGTCAAGAGCTGTTCGTTTCCTGCACCAGGATCATTCCCCAGTGCCATCACAAAGGCATAGACCCTTTCCTTGTTGTACATTAAGATGTCTCTTGCTGCCTTGACATCTCCCGGTTCGATTCCTCCAAAAGTCATTGCGGAACGTGCGGCGAAATTAAGGGAATAGATAGCCGCTGTAATATCCGGACCATAGGGAACCAGGAAGGTGTCCCAGTTCATTTCGATCTGTTCTTCCGCCAACTGTTCCGCAATTGTTCTGCCCCCGCTGTTGCCCGCCATAAAAACCAGTATACTCCTCTCCTGGAGACTGCGCACCAGGGTAATGGCCTCTTCGTTTGAATTGGTACATCCCACTATTGCGGCAAAGCCGGGCATCCGCCCGTCCACCAGTTTGATCCCCTGCATTCTAAGGATACTGTCTGAAGTAAATCCGAGCCATATTCCATGTTCCGGAGGGGGACCGATTAAATATTTTATCGATTCAATAATCTCTTCGGCGATCAGGGTAGCAACGCCCGAATCGAGAGTGTCTCCCAGATAGGGAAGCCAGAGTTTGTCAGAGGGAACAGGTTTAAGAAGTTTTTTGGCTTCCCGGAGAGACTCTTCCAGGTCTCCAAGTGTTTCAACCTTCTGGCCTAAAAAAAGGAGTATAACGGGAAGGTAATATGCGGTATTCGGATATGCAACGGGAGAATCTTTACCCTTCAATTCAATTGCCTTCTGAAGGGATTCTTCAGCCGTATCTACCAGTTTGTGGGCGCCCCTTATGGCGGCGGTTGCAATTATTTTTGACATTTCTAGCTCCTTTAACTATTGAAGCTGATGCAAATAAGCAAATCCCATCGAAAGAGTTATATTACAAGAAGGGAGAAAGTCCCTTACATTTTTCAAAGAAACTAATTTACCATTATCCTCTATACATAATTATTTATATCAATTACTAAGAAGATAAAAAAAAACCGTGAAGGAATCAAGAATATTGTAATAATAATTTTCCAGCAATTTCTGCGACCTGATCAAAAGGATGAACATCAAAGGAGATGTCCCCTATCCCCTGTACGCTTATCCGCCGCATTTCCTCGGAGTAGTCAAGAAATCCGATAAAGTCGGTATGATCAATTTCTCCCTGAAGAAACTCTTTATCTTTCAAAGAATGTACTTTATTTCCTATTATTTTCAGTTTTTTAATGCCGACATCACCGGAAAGCAGATATATCCTGTTAGCCGTTTCAATACTTGTCCGATTCGGCTCAATGACGACAACCATCACATCAACGCCCGCGGCAGTCCCTCTCCCAAGGTGTTCGATGCCGGCTTCCATATCCATAATAATTATCTCTTCACGCTGCAGAACCAGGTGAGAGATGAGCTGCCTGACAAAAGTATTTTCCGGACAGACACAGCCCCCTCCCCCCTTTTTAACTGTGCCCATGGTAATCAGTTTGATGTTGTCACAATCAACGCAGTAGGTATCGGGAATATCATCAACCCGTGGATTTAATTTAAAGTATGAAGAAGGCCCGTCAGGATCTGACCCTGTTCTCTCCGCAATCAACTCCTGCAGTTCAACTATTGGCGGTTTCCTTTTATCCTCAGGAACATTCAACAGGTCAGCAACGTTCATGTCCGGATCAGCATCTACAACCAGTACCTTGTGGTCCCTGGACAAATATTTTGCCATTAACGAAGCAACAGTTGTTTTACCCACACCACCCTTACCGGTGACCGCAATTTTCATATCTCACCACTAATTAAAATTTCATTCCCCTTATATAATGACGGAAATCCCTGCAATGTCAATGGAAAAATAGACCGTACTCTCCCCTGTTATTTCTTCATTCAAAAACAATAACAGGAAGAATAATGAAATCTTTTTGATTTTGTGCAGAAAATAACATATAATTATAAGTGAGCGAAGAAACATTAATATTCAGGAAGTAATTGTCATGCAATGTCCTGGCTCAAGAGGAATGAGACACCCTGTCCCGGAAATGATCGAATGTCCTTCATGTGGAAAGGAAGTTGAAATATGGTCGGATGAAATTTCAATACAGTGCCGCTATTGCAGCCACACGATATCTCGGAGAGAAAAGCCCGCATGCTTCGACTGGTGCAAAATGGCAAAGGAATGTGCAGGGGAAGAAATCTACAACAACTTTAAAAAGAACCGCGCCATAACACTTAAAGATAAACTCCGGAAAGGATACAAGACGGAGGAAGAGGGTCACAGTTTTGAAAAGGAACATATGGACATAGTCCTTCAATACGCGGAACAGATCTCTGAAAATGAAAATGGAGACTGGCACATTGTAATTCCCGCCTGTATAATAAATGAAATGAATTTCAACAGGATAGATGAAGAAGTCAATGAGGGGGAGGCCCCAATCCTGTTAAATCGCAGGGTAAACATAATAAAGAGTTTAATACTGAGCAATAACTTTTCCATAGAAGACACCAATGAAATATGTGACATTATCTACTGCTGGAACTCTGACAGTGAAAGCAGCAATCAAAATTTCAACATACTCCACGATTCCCTCGAACTTGCTGCGCTTCATGGGGGCAACAGAAAAAAAGAAATCAGCAGTAATAGATGCGATGATATAACAAAGACATTTCGAACCGCCACTGGACGAAAACTTGCAGAGGAAATATATATGGCCGTTTGTGAAAGGAAGACTGTTTAAAATACTGACCAGAATCACAATCGAAGGGGGACGGTTATGGCTGAAAAAATAAAAAGGACAATTGACCCGGCAGCTGAAGCCATGATGGAAAAAGCCGGAAAATCAGAAATCGGAACCGCCTATGATCGGCATGACTCACAGGGGACACGTTGCCAGTTCGGAGAAAACGGCCTCTGCTGCCGAATCTGTGAAATGGGCCCCTGCAGAATCAGTAAAAAAAATTCACGCGGAGTCTGCGGCGCCGAAGCCTCCACCATAGTTGCCCGTCACCTTATACGGCAGGTCGCCGCCGGGGCGGCAGCCCACTCCGATCATGGCCATGATATTGTGGAGACACTTTTAAAAACAGCGAAAGGTAACGCAGAAGGATACAGGATCAGCAGCAAAGAGCACCTGTACGCCATTGCCCGGGAATGGGAGATTCCCCTCGAGAACAGGTCAGATGAAGAAATAGCCGTAGAACTGGCAGAAAAAGCCCTCGGGCAGTTCAGCCAGCAGGATGGTGAAATTTATTATCCCCGAATACGTGCCCCTAAGCCTACACTTGAAAACTGGCGCAAACATAAAATTGTACCTGTGGGAGTGGAACATGAAATTGTGGAAACACTGCACCGGACACATGAAGGGGTTGACGCTGATTACAGGAACCTCCTGATGCATGGTTTCAGAACATCACTGGGTGACGGATGGGGGGGCTCAATGCTGGCAACCGACCTGGGGGATATACTCTTCGGCAGACCGGAACCTGTCCGCAGCAGGGTTAATCTTGGGGTACTTCAACAAGACCAGGTAAATATTGTTGTTCACGGACACGAACCGACACTCTCTGAAATGATCGTCGCTGCAAGCAATGACCAGGAGCTGATTACACTCGCTTCCGCGAAGGGCGCAAAGGGAATTGTAGTCGCCGGAATATGCTGTACCGCAAATGAAATACTGATGCGGCAGGGGGCACCGGTAGTGGGGAATTTCCTTCACCAGGAACTGGCAATCGCCACCGGCGCCGTTGATCTCATGCTTGTTGATGTGCAGTGCATCATGCCTGCAGTGGTTGAACATGCTGCGCGCTTCCACACCAAGGTAATTACCACCAGCAAAAAGGCAAAGATCCCGGGGGCAAAACATATTCAATTCGAAGAGGAAAAGGCCTACAGCATTGCGAAGGAAATCGTAAAGGAAGCTGTTGAAAACTTCCCCGCCCGGGGACATGTCGACATTCCTGATATTGCTTCAGATCTCGTCGCTGGATTTACCGTGGCAAATACATTTACACATCTGGGGGGGAAGTACCGTGCATCTTTCAGGCCCCTCAATGACGGAATAATCTCCGGGCGCCTGCGGGGAGTGGCCGCAGTGATCGGATGCAATACCGTCAAGAAAACCCAGGATGACAGCCACTACCGGATGGTGCGGGAACTTATCGCCCATGATGTCCTGGTGGTGGTTACCGGCTGCGGCGCCACCGCCTGCGCCAAGCGGGAACTGCTTCAACCCGAGGCGGCCTTCAAGTGGGCGGGAAAGGGTCTGCGGGAAATATGTGAGGCCGTCGGTATTCCCCCGGTACTCCATTTCGGATCATGCGTCGACAACAGCCGCATCCTTGTCGCACTATGCGAAATGATCAATGAGGGAGGCCTTGGGGATAAACTTTCCGATCTCCCCATTGCCGGATCAGCCCCGGAGGCGATGTGCGAAAAGGCCATCGCAATCGGTTTCTACTGTGTGGCCTCCGGTGCCTTTGTCAACTACAGTCCCCCCATGAGGGTGCTGGGGAGCGAAGAGGTGACGAAGTTTCTAACCGAGGATGTCGAAAAAATTTTAGGGGGGAAGTTTTCATTTGAAGAAGACCCGGTAAAGGCAGCCCACCTGATGATAGAACATATGAACAGAAAAAGGGAAGCATTGAAATTGAAACCGGTCATGTACGAACCGGTACCGGTAAATTAACGAATATATTAACATTATTCTCCGTGGCTCAGTGCCGACTTGGCATATTTTAATTGGAGAGCAGTAATCTACCGTTTCCCCGCAAACAATTCCTTATTGGGCAGCGGTCCCATGACAAACTCCAGTTTGCCACCTTTAACTATATCCCCATGGCGGATAAAGGGGAGGGTCAGAGCCTCTCCGTTAAGGGTAACCTTTTGAATGTAGCAATTTGTTTCGGAAACATTTTCAGCTGTGACAACAAATGTCTTCCCGCCGGGGAGATTAAGCTTCATTTCAGGAAAAAGTGGCGATCCAATGGCATATTCATCTCTTCCGGGGGCAACAGGGTAAAATCCCATGGCCCCAAAGATATACCAAGCGGACATCTGTCCGCAGTCTTCATCCCCCGCCAGGCCCGCGGGATTATTTTTATATTTACTCACAGTATATTGCCTGACTCGTTTCTGTGTTTTCCACGGTTCACCGGTGTAATTATAAAGATAGCAGTAATGATGGCCCGGCTCATTCTCATGAACGTAGTGCCCCTCGTCGAAATTCTCATCCAGGCGCTGAATGAATTTTTCTTCCCCCCCCATTAACTCAATCATCCCGGGAACATCATGCATTGCGCCAAAAAGATAGGTCCAGGGACTTCCCTCGGTAAATCCCTCCGTTTGATTTGGATGCCATGACCCGTCACTTTTTCTCGGCGCCATAAAACGGGTTACATTACGGTACAGATTACGATAATTTCTGCTTCGTTTCCCAAATAAGCGGGAATCTTCTTTATAATTCAGTGCCCCGGCCATTTCGGCAAGACAGAAATCTCCATATGAGAATTCAACAGTCCTGGCGACGGATTCCTTCGTTTTGTCCGCGGGAATATATCCGTATTTCATATACCAGGAAAGGCCCCCCCGCGCCTCATATGAGGTGTAGGGGTCCCGATCGCCCCATTTTTTGCTCCTGTCGCCTTCCGGCGGGGTCAGAGCATTCTTTTTCATGGCACGGTACGCCTCCCGGGCATCAAATCCCCGGATTCCCTTGATATAGGCATCGGCAATTACTGAGTCGGCATGGGTGCCTATCATAATATTCGTATAGGTGGGATTGGGCCACTTCGGCATATATCCCCCTTCCCGGTACATCTGAATCAGAGAGGTAATCATACCCGGGACCCGTTGTGGAACTACAAGGATCAGCAGGGGATGCAGGGCCCTGAAGGTGTCCCAGAGGGAATAGTCATTGTAGGAGACGCCGCTGTGTATTTTTTCATCAAAGGGACTGTAATATCTTCCGTATTCTGAAAAAATCCTCGGAAAAAGGAGACTCCGGTAAAGAGAGGTATAAAAGACACCCTTCTGGTTATCATCTGCGGTTTTGATTTCAATTTTCTCAAGTTGTTCCTGCCATGCCTGTCTTGTCTTCCTTTTCACCGCTTCAAAGTCATTGCGGGGAATTTCACGCCGCAGATTTTCCCTCGCCTGTTCAAGGCTGATGAAGGAAGTTCCGACCCGCGCGGTTACACTTTCAGCACCGGAAAACCTGACCACCGCCCCGATTCGATTTCCCGTGAGGCTTTTTCTTCCTTTACCGTACTCCCTGTCAAGATATGTGCCGAAACCAGTCACGGGCCTGTCAAAAACTATCACGAAATAGCCGCGGAATTTTTTCAGCTTTTTGCTTTCCACATCACTGTAACGGTCACTGTTGTATCCGGTAACCTCGCCCGCTTCGGGATTTACAGTCACAGAACCGGAATAATTTTCATGCATACTCGCATCAATGACTACATGGGGATTTGCAGGATCCTTAAAAGAAAAATTGATGATTCCGCAGCGTTCCGATGCTGTTATTTCAGTATCTATCCGGGAAGACCTGTCGGGATCGAGAATAACCCGGTAATAGTAGGGAGTTACCGTTTCATCCCGGTGACGGTATTCCATGCTGCGGCGGTCCCGGTCAACCTCGATTTTCCCGGTACCGGGCATCAGTGCCACCTGACCGTAATCCCCCATCCATATGGCGGGACGATGTGTTGCGAGAAATCCCCGTATCTTTTTCTGATAATACCGATAGGCTCTGACCCCAGGGGAAATTTCCTGATTCATGGGGGTCCAGTGGGTCATTCCGAAGGGGACCGCAACCAGGGGCGCCGTGGAACCGTATTCATAGGGGCCGTGGGTTCCGATGAGGGGATTGACATAATCCACCGCTTCTTTCTTCCCCATTACTTCGCGGGGAAAGGCCCGGTTGTCCCCTGAACTGATGTGCTGTGCGCCGTTCAAAAGAAACATCCCCACGGCAAAGGCGGTGCCCGCGGCGCCTGAGAAATTTCTATACCGGATAAATCCCGCGGCAATACGGCCCCGCTGAAAAAGTATCACCGAAAGCCATGCATGGAAAAATACCAGTATCAGCAGGTAGGGAAGCCTGTATTCGTAGTAAAGATATTGCAGTGAGGAAAGAAATATTGCGCTTCCTGCTTCGAGAATCATTACCGCAAGAAGACCGTTCCAGATAATGAAAACTGGCAGGTTCAGATACCTTAGCCAGAGAAAGGATATAAACTTCCCCCCCCATGAAAATCTCTTTAGAATAAGCAGAATGAAAGCGGCACCATATAGAAAAAATAAAAGCCAGCTGATTCCCATAATAAGTGCAAACCATTCAAAGTCAATTCCTGTAGCACTGACAAGGAATTCCTTCACGCCAAACCAGAAGGGCCGGGCAAGATATATTAAAAAAAGAAAAATTCCGAGATTAATGAATATAATGACCTGAAATATTTTCATCAAGAGTTCTTTTTTATCTGTTTTCATTTATCTTAAATTCTCCTTTTTATGCGTAAATACATACCCATGTATATCTGTCACTTTTACTCATTGCTGTAAATATTTTTTTCATCCCTATTAGCTACATTATTGATTGACAGGTCAATCAATAATGTAGCATTTTCACAAGTGATTTGACATAAAGACCCAGTTAATACTAAAATAATATCGGACGTTGGAGAAACAACGATAGCGCTTCAGAGAGGAAAATATGGCTACTCAAAAAAAGGATTTCATCTGGTGGAAACACGGAGTGATCTATCAAATTTATCCGCGGAGCTTTAACGATTCCAACGGTGACGGAGTTGGAGACATTCCCGGAATAATAGAAAAACTCGATTACCTGGAAAAACTGGGTATTGACGGAATCTGGATTTCCCCCATCTACGAGTCCCCCATGCACGATTTTGGTTATGACATATCCGATTACCGTTCAATTGATCCCGCCTTCGGCACAATGGATGACTTCAAAAAACTGATCAGTGAAGCACATAAAAGGAATATCCATATAGTTATGGATATGGTATTAAACCATTCATCACATCAGCATCCGTGGTTTATTGAATCAAGATCCAGCCGCGATAATCCGAAACGGGACTGGTACATATGGCATGATGGCAGAAAGGGGAAGTTGCCAAATAACTGGATGGCCGCCTTCGGTGGACATGCCTGGGAATGGGATGAAAAGACGCAACAATATTACCTCCATCTCTTCCTAAAGGAGCAGCCTGACCTGAACTGGCGCAATCCTGAAATGAAAAAGGCCATCTTTGACGACATCAGATTCTGGCTGGAACTTGGTGTGGACGGATTCCGCCTTGATGTAATAAATTATATTATCAAGGATGAAGAGTTTCGAAGCAATCCCTACTGGTTCCATAAAACCAATCCGCGCCGCCACGACATGCAGCGCCATGATTTTGACCGCAACCGTCCAGAAACCCATTGTATCCTTAAGGAACTGCGGAATCTCATGGATGAGTACGGCGAAACCATGACGGTAGGTGAAATCTACCCCAATGAGGGAGTAATGGAACCGGAGACATCTGCAACCTATCTCGGCAACGGCAAAGATGAACTTCATTTGGCCTTCGATTTTTCGCCCATATATGCAAAATTTGCCGCAGGTGATTTCAAAAGAATTCTCTCCCTCTGGTATGACAGCATTCCAGAGGGAGGATGGCCCTGCCATGTCCTTTCCAACCACGACCAGAGCAGAAGCATGAGCCGTCTGGCAAAGGGAAATACCGCAAAAATGAAGGTACTCCTCGCAATGCTCCTGACCCAGCGGGGGACTCCCTTTCTCTATTATGGAGAGGAAATCGGTATGTCCGACGGAAAAATCCGAAAAAAAGAAATAGTAGATCCCGTTGGGAAAAAATACTGGCCATTCCATTCCGGCCGTGATCCTGAACGGACCCCCATGCAGTGGGACAGCAGCGACGGCGCCGGTTTTACCACGGGAGCATCGTGGCTCCCCATACCGGAGAATTCCCGTACAATAAATGTTTTAACACAGGAAAATAATTCCGATTCTCTCCTTTCCTTCACTAAGCAGTTGATTGCTTTACGCAAAGATCACGAGGCCCTCAACAGCGGCCCTTGGCAATTAATTGACTCCCACAACGATATTCTCGCATATGTCCGCGGGGGGAAGAAAGAGGCCTTTACGGTTATCCTGAATTTTTCCGGTAAAGCGAGAAGTATTGCGGTAGAAAATCCCAACGAGTGGAAAGTGGCTCTGAGCACACACCGTGATACAGGTTCTTCCCTGACAGAAATTTCTATTGCTCTGACCCCATTCGAAGTTCTGCTCTTAGAAAAAGTTTAATTTATTATGCTCTGACCCCTCTCTGGGAAACATCTGCCTAAGGGGTCAGAGCATAATATGTAATCTGCAGATGGCTCTGACCCCATAAATTACTGCCAATCTCATTATTCTTAAATTTTAGTAAATTTTCCAAAATTTTTTTCAATTTCCTCTCCCAGGCTTCGTTTACTCATTAAAGGGTCCAAAACATGGAGGAAAATATGGCAAGACCACCACGAACCTGGCTTCCAGAAGTAACTTATCACTGTTATTCACGGTGTATTGAATTAAGAAATTTATTATCTGAAAAATGGGTAATAGAACTAGCTATCGAAGTAATCAATATTACACAGGAAAAATACAATTTCGAATTAATCCAGATAAATTTTGTAGAGAATCATTTTCATTTTGAAATCAGAACTATTGCAGGAGGAGAAAATATCTCTCGAATTATGCAATATATAAAAGCCCGCATAGCGGAAGGGTATAATCGAAAAACCGGAAGAACCGGCCCCTTTTGGAATGGGCGATTTAAATGCAAAATCATTGAACATGCTGATGATCCGGTTCAATATTTTATAAACTCAACATTATATATCGGCTACAACACTGTCGTTAAAGGTATTCATAAAAACCCAAATGAATCAAACTATAATACCTTTCGTATATATATAGAAAAAGATTATGTTCCTCCTGTAAATATAAC
Organism: uncultured Spirochaetota bacterium; assembly: GCA_942491575.1. Taxonomy (GTDB): domain Bacteria; phylum Spirochaetota; class UBA4802; order UBA4802; family UBA5550; genus CAZHNW01. Next base: position 470,177 of record CALOBT010000031.1, on the reverse strand, counting down.
TTTTCATCCTTTTTATCTTGCCCTGGGAAAAAATCGAGATGAAAGAATCCAAAAATTTTTAGAATACGAAAAACATTACAAAGAAAAATTGAACAATTATGCCTCTTTCCCCTAACTGCATGATTAATTTTCATTATATTTAGGGCAAAATTTATTTATACAATTAATAATGTGGATTAATATTCTTTTTAAAAAGCAATTTCTGCACCTGAATTTTTCTCCTTTTTTTAAATAAAATTATCATACCTCAAATTCAATAATTTCAAATCTTCCTTAATAAATTATTAATTATCTTAATCTTTTTTATTACCAAAAACTTATAGGGTCAGAGCCTGTATTATGCTCTGACCCCGGGGAGAATAATTGCATTAAAGATTTCGTAAAAATATTACATTAACCTTTTACCCACGGTTTTTCCATGAGAAGAATATCTTTCCCTGCAACATCATTCATAATAATACCTCCCATCCATTGTATAATTGTATGTATATTAATACAAATTTACCGGTCTAAAAATGTTAATACAATAACTTTATTCGGATAACAATTATTCCTGTATACAATGCTCTGACCCCAACACAATGCTCTGACCCCAACACAATGCTCTGACCCCAACACAATGCTCTGACCCCAACACAACGCTCTGACCCCAACACAATGCTCTGCCCCCCCCCTCGACTTTTCCCTCTATTCCACAAATCAAATAACTGCTTGACCAATCTGCAAATCCCCTTAATTTTACCTGCAACAAAGGTTCCGTCATGACACTGGTTCAAAAATTTAGCAAAAAAATCATATCCATATACCCTCCCTATATTGGCGCCGGAATTAGAGTCCGTTTCAGCGCGGATGGTAAATCTATTCAGGCCTCGATGAAACTGAAATGGTTCAACCGAAACTACATGGGAACTCATTTCGGCGGAAGTCTTTACTCCATGTGCGACCCCCATTTCATGTGGCTCCTCATCGATAATCTCGGCCCCGATTACATGATCTGGGACCGAAGCGCAAAAATTTTCTTCAAACAACCCGGGAAAGGCCTTGTTACTGCAGTCTTTAATATCCCCGAAGAACAATACCAGGAAATACAGAGGGAAGCCGATGAAGGGAAGAAGGTATACCCTCTCTTTACTGCAAATATTACTGACAGAGAAGGCAACATTGTTGCTGTTGTGGAAAAAGAGCTCTATGTGAAGAAAAAACCTGTACGTCTCCTTTCTCCAGTTAAATAATCAAATTTCACAGATTAGGCTCCCCTGTAGATCAAAATTTCCTCAAACGCACATTAAGCATTTTAACTTTTTTGTATATTTCCACAAATTTTACATGACACACATGTGTCAGAGATATAGACTTGTCTTATACAAAAAAAGGGTGTATCATCTCTGATATGCCATTGCTAAAAAAGTTTTCTATATACATTACAGAAACAAAAAGGAGAAAAGTACTATGGCCGCAAAAATGACCAGCCGTGACAAGATCACCCTCACGCTTCTGGTTCTTATGTCCGTTTTTCTCTTCGCGGACCAGAGAATCATGTCAGCAATTCTTCCTGAACTTTCCAAGGAATATGGTATGACAGTGAAAACAATGGGATTCATCGGTTCAGCCTTTACACTGGTGGGAGCCCTCATTAGTATCTTTTTTGGATACTTCACCGATAAAATTTCACGCAAACAGCTTCTCCTGATGACAGTTTTCATTGGAGAAATTCCATGTATTCTCACGGGAATTCCCTATTTCACTCAAAGCATAGAAGCCTTTACTATACTTAGAATTCTCACCGGTATTGGCATTGGCGGCATATACCCTATTTCATTTTCATTAATTTCAGATTATTTTAACGAAGAACATCGTGCACCTGCTTCCGCATGGCTTGGAGTCGCCTGGGCTATAGGCATGCTGCTTGGACCTGCGCTGGCGGGATATCTAACCAACAGCTACGGCTGGCGCATTGCTTTCATTCTTGCGGCGGCCCCGAACTTCCCCATCGCCATAATCTTTGCTTTTTACGCTAAAGAACCGGAACGGGGACGCACAGAACATGCTCTGGAAGATCTGATCCAGCAGGGTATGGCCTATAAACCCCGCATCTCCCTGAGGGATTTTCGGGTGATTTTTTCCAATAAGACAAATCTCTGGACCTTCCTCCAGGGAATCCCCGGTACCATCCCCTGGGGACTTCTCGGCTTCTGGATGATTCTATTTTTCGAACAGGAAAGAGGGATGTCAAAAGAAGGCGCGACTACAGTATTCAATCTCCTTGGCCTTGGCACCATAATTGGGTCAATAATTTTTGCTATAATCGGCCAGAAACTCTATAATAAAAAACCAAAGTACATGCCCCTCCTCTGTGGAACCGGTGTCCTGATCGGGGTTATTTTCCCCTTTATCATGGTAAATCTCAAGGTAAATAATCCTGTGGGGTCAGAGCTGATACTATATTATATTCTGGCATTTGTTGGAGGTTTTTTCGTGGCAGTACCTTCCGCAAACGTAAAGGCAATCCTGATGAACGTTAACCGGCCGGAACACCGCGGTTCCGTATTTGCCGTATTCAATATCACGGACAACCTTGGACAGGGATTCGGTCCAGCCATCGGCGGCCTCCTGATGTCGACGGGTTTTCTTTTCACCATGAACTTCTCCATCTTCTGGTGGATACCCTGCGGGCTGATCTTCTTCATGGTGGCCCTCTATATCACCGCTGACCGTGACACCCTGGCAAAACTTATGGAAGAACGGGCAGCCGAAATGAAAGAATCTGAAGCATGAAAAGATGAAAAATTCAGTATGCATAATACCCGGGGCAGAATCGGTCTTTCACATTAACGACCACGCCCCGGGGGTCCTTCTCCTTCACGGTTTTTCCGGTTCGCCGAAAGAACTAATCCTGCAGGGAGAGGCCATTATACGTAACGGCTACTCGGTATCCATTCCACGCTATCCCGGTCACGGAACTTCCCTCGAAGACATGACAACTACTTCACTGCACGACTGGTATACCTGTGCCCGCGAAGCATACATTGAATTATCCCGCAGGGCTCCTCGGATAATCATTGCGGGTCTTTCCATGGGGGGCCTATTCGCCCTGCGACTCGCGAAAGAATTTAATACAGAGCAGATCATACTCATCTCCACTCCCATGGAAATCTCAGACAGTCGTGCCTGGCTATTACCCCTCATGGGAATTTTTAAAACCATATGGTGGAGAGAAGACCCGAAAAGGGGAATCAATGATCCGGAAATGCGTTCAAACCATATCTGCTACTGGCAGGGAATCCCCCTCCGGCAGGCGGCTCAGCTTATCCGGTATATAAAGGGAACGAAAAAACTACTTCCTTTTATAAAGGCCCGAACTCTTATTATTCAGTCAGAGAATGATGAGCATATTGACATAAATTCCGCAGCAATACTTCGGAAAGGACTCGCCTCTGCTGACATCGAAACCTTCATGGTAAAAATGAGCAATCACGCCATCACGGCGGATTTTGACCGGAAAAAAATTTCCCAAAAAATTATCGATTTCCTCAACATTCCTTCGGACAATACTTTTTAATCATCTTCTCCGTAACTTCCCTCTGTTTGCATATCTCACCGTAGAGTTTTCCGCTGTTGCGAAGAATACGTTTCTGCGAACTGTAGTCAACCTTATAAAGACCAAAACGGGCGGAGAGGCCGTAGGCCCATTCAAAGTTATCCATAAGGGACCAGTGGTAATACCCCTGAACATCGACGCCGTCATCAACAAGACGCTTTACCTGGTAGAGATGATCAACGATGTATGGGGCCCTGAAGGCATCTTCAGCATCACATGTCCCGTTTTCAGTTATGATGACAGGAAGTTTAAAGCGCTCATAATACCTGCGGCAGACCCGGTAAAGTCCCTCGGGATAGATTTCCCATCCGAGGTCATTGACGGGGGCCCCCTCCTTAACGGATAGTTTTCCGAAAAGTTCTCCCGGTCTGGACGGCGCGAATGAGACCATATCACGACTATAGTAATTCACCCCGAAAAAATCGAGAAATAATCCCTTACCATAGGGATATCCCTTCCCGACGGGACGGAGAAGCTTTCCCGTTGCCATACCGGTAATAAATATTTCATGAAAGTAGCGATCAAGCAAATGGGCTGCAAGTCGCGAACCGGCGCCTCCGTCTGGTTCGAATATCCCCAGGTGAAAGGCTATCCCCACCCTGGTACGTCCCAGGTTCATTGCCTTCCTGATGGCATGAATGCACCGGTAGGCGGAAATATGGGCTCCGATCATATACCGTGCCCCCGCCAGATATTTTTTTAAACTCACCGTTCCAGGAGGCCAGTTGCCTTCAATATAACCCTGGGACAGGTATACATTCGGTTCATTGATTGTCACCCAGTCTTCCACCAGGTCACCGATGTTTTTCGCAACATATTCAACATAACGGCTAAAAGCTTCAATGACACCATCATTAGTCCAGGCACCACGATCCTCGAGCCAGATAGGATTTGAAAAATGATGAAGTGTAACAACGGGACGAATCCCCGCTTCCCTCAGTTTTTCTATCTCGCCCCGGTAGTGATTCATAGCTTCACTGTCGAATTCTCCGGGGGATGGTTCAATGCGGCTCCATTCAAGACTCATTCGATATCCCTGGAGATGAAGCTTCGTCATCAGCTTTATATCTTCATCAATTCGATTCCAGTGATCATCCGCCTCCAGGCACGTCGTACCATCTGATATCCTCCCCTGTTCACTTGACCAGCGGTACCAGCTGTTGTTTCGATCTCCCCCTTCAATCTGCACGGAGGCGGTTGCAGCTCCCAGCAGACAGGATTCCGGGAGTTTGAAATATTTTCTTTCTTCATTTTTTGCCATAAAATTCATGTCCTCGTATTTTTCCATTTATACAGGATTACATTTCCTGGTAATTCAGACTGTGTCCATACTGCAGAAAATCCCGTCAGGCCATCATCCTTCCAGTATATCAATCACGACCATGGTGAGATCATCTTCAAAAATGCCGGGGTTCCCCCTCCATGATTCCAGGTCATTTTTCACTTTTTCCGTGAAAGTCTCGGCATTTTCATTCCTGTACTCCTCAACAAGTTTAAGAAAACGCTCTTTGCCGAAAATCTCATGTTTATAATTTTCTGCTTCAACAACACAGTCCGTATACAGAATAACCCTGTCCCCCTCTACCAGCTGCAGGGAGATTTCTTCAAGTTCAATAGTATCCCTATAACCAAGGAGCATCCCTTTGGGCTGCAGTACACGGATGGAATTTTTTTTCCTGTTTTGAATAATCATCGGCTCATGTCCGCCGCGGGCATATTTCATCAAATTATTTTCCATATCAATAAAGCAGTAAGCTGCAGTAACAAAATGATTTTCAATCCTCCCCGCCAGCCGTCTGTTTATCTCCTTGAGAAACTGAGCGGGCTCTTCACCATACTCCCGGGTAACTGCAAACAAAATATTCACCATGGCGGCTATCAGGGCAGCCGCGACACCATGGCCCGCGACATCAGCAATAAAAATTCCCAGGTTACCATCCCGGAAGGTGTGGAAGTTATAAAAATCTCCCCCAAGGATCTCTGCAGGAATATATATAGCGGCACTCCGGTAACCGGGACCCGCGGGAAGTTTCTCCGGCAGTGTTGCACGCTGTACCTTCTGGGCAAACTGGAGACTATCATTTATTGACTTCAACGCCGTCCGGAGATTGTCCGTTCGCTCTTCTACCTTCTGTTCCAGTTCTCCTGAGAGTATTGCCAGCATATCCATGGAATATTTATATCGTTCAGACAACACATAGGCCTGAGAAAGAACCAGAATTATCAGACCGATGGAGGTGGTATTGACCATAATAACGTTGTTCACCATTTGATTCGTGTAGAGAAATTCAAAGATAAAGGTAGCAAAAAAGAGGAGGCTCCCGAGACTGAAGGGAACAGCGTCTTTTATCCGCTTCTTAACAGCCCAGGCCATAAGGACTATAAAATAAAGGATACCGACAACAGGAATCCATTGATAATATAAAAGGCCCGTCATAAATACATCTGTTGGCGCAACCAGGATTATCAGACAATAAATCAGAGATGAATAGATAAGCAGGGAACGAATATACCGATTATAGGGATGACGAAATATCTCCATTGAAAACTTGGTAAAAAAATAAACACCCAGGGGGAAGGTAAGATACTCCACAATGAGATAAAACATCCACGGGAGTCCCGGAAAGGCCTGAATCAGGAGGTGATCCCCCACCACGGGAATACGGACGCAGAGAACAAAACAGAAGCCCGCAAAAAAAAAGGCTGCGGGTTCTCTTTTTCTTTGCTTATAAATAATCAGGTGATAGATCCCGATAATGAACAGAGCTCCCAGAAGAAAAATTTCGAAAAATTGCCTGAAGATGGCATAACGGCGAATCTGTTTCGGCCTTCCTAGAATTACGGGGTCCCACATGCCTCCCTTGATGTGATGAAAATTAGAGATATGAAATACAATTACCACCTCCCGCTCTGGCGCGAAAAAGGTCACCTCCACGGGACGATAGGCTGCAACGGTAGTGGCAATGCTTGTTCCCGCCACCCCGTTATAGGCCATTCTTTTTCCATTAATGTAGAGATCAAAGGCGGTGGCCATCTCGTGCACCTTCAGGGAATAGTAGTCACCCCTTCTGGGCAGCAAAACCTTCAAAGCATAGGTGCCGATATTTTTAGCCCCGAAGGGTTTCCCGTCAACCTCAAGGTTATTCCATATCCCCGGTGCCTTGATGTAATGGGGTGCCCGGAGGGGGTTGCATCGATAGGGACTTTTAAAGGTACCGGGAAAAAAGGCCCACTCTCCCTCAAGATATACGGGCCCCCTGTCAAGGGAGTCCACCCTGGAAATATCGAGAAGCCCCCTCTTCACCGGGCCTTCCACAGCGGCGTGAATAAAATCTGCCAGGAAAAAAACCAGCAGCAGCGGGAGGGTCAGGCGGATGGATATTTTACCAGCCACAATCCCTCCCCGGCGTCGACTGCTGTACAGGAACTGTTGTTTATCCTGTATTCTCCTTTGGATGGTACCTTAATATATATCTCCCCTTGATTGCGGTAATGGCGGTCAATCCTCAACTGGATCAGATTATTCTTTATCTTAAAGGAAGAAATTTCGCTCCCGGGAAAGAGATGCCCCGTTGATCCCGCAACGGCATATTCCCCCGCCTTTACCTTGAGGAGGCATACCGTTGTCCGTGCTTCAACCGTCAGATGAATTTCTCCCCTGATAAAATTATCTTCACTTCCCCCTGACGTAAAATATAACCCTTCAGGAAGAAACATCATCTTCGGATTCTCTGAAAGGTTTGAAAAAACCAGGTACCTGTTATCTCCGATAGAAAAATCAATGGCGATACTTCCATCTTCTTCAGAGATGAAATTAACTTCCTTTTCCCTGAATGGAAACATGGAGCGGAAGAGAGACATTTCCTCCGGTGTGTAATTCTTGATATTGTCGGAAGTAAAAAGCAGTCCCCCCAGGACATTGTTCAGCACAAACAGGGTATACTTTTCGCTTTCGGATAATTTGCAGTTATCGCTCCGAAGCAGGAAGACATCAGGATCATTCAGAAAAGCCCTTCCGTTGAGGTTGCGTCTCCCCACGGTACTGGTGAGGGAATTTACCGTAGAAACCCGTTCACGGTAGTTTCCCCACGACAGGAGAGGATCCTCCCACCTGAGGGCAACATCGCTGCCGATGCGGCAGTAGTCCACAAGACCGAAAGATGGCCCCAGGGGAACACCGCAGCCAAGGATTTCTTTTTTCCCCACCAGGTTACGGAGAAGTATCATGGCATCACTCATCACCTCTCCCCTGCTTTTCCCTTCAGGAGGTGCCAGCGCAGCGGCATAAAGGAAATCAAGCTTTACCATGTCATAACCCCAGTCCTTCAGGACTGTATCAAAAACTTCCTTAAGATAGCCCCTGACTTCTTCGTTATAGATATCGAGGGCATAAAAGCTGTAGCTCCACCCGGGATTAAAGCCAGCCTTCACGTGACGTCCCCTCTCATCTTTCAGAAACCAGTCTTTGTGGTTTAAAAATATATCAGACTTTTTTTCCGCCACAAAGGGGGCTAGCCAGAGTCCTGCACGGAAGCCCCTGTCACGAATCGAATCGGCAATGTGTCCCATGCCATGGGGGAATTCCTTTTTGATTTTCAGCCAGTCACCCACCGCCTTCTGGTAACCGTCATCAATTTGAAAAACATCAATGGGTATTTTTTCCTCTTCGAATATACGAAGATTATCGAGAATAATTTTTTCGCTGATATCAGTGTAGTAGTTGTACCAGCTTGTCCAGCCGGTACAGACGGGAGGGATCGCAGTCTTCAGGTTCTGAAGCTTAAAATAATTTTCAAATACATGTCTTTCTTCGGCTTCACAGACAAAAAGAGAAAAGGCGTTGCGTTTCCCCGCAAGCTTCAGGTTATTCCAGTCACGGTAGACACGCAGGAGGTTATGCTCCGTATCGGCCTGAATAATCGTGTAGCCTTCCCTCTCAGAAAGGGAGCCGATAAACAGAAAATTTTGATCTTCGCGAACATAGCCATAGGTATAACCGTGGAAAAGGCCGGGGCTTTCAGGATAGTCTTTAAAAAAATAGTCACCGTAATATTTCAGGCCCAGTTGAGACAGGGGCCACCTGAGGGAATAAAATTTTTCACGGGGGGCAAATCCCCGGCTGTCGGTCCAGCTCTGGTAACCGTTGCAGAATATTCTGCTCTCCGGGGAGAAGATCCTGGCTCCCTCGAGATAAACTTCCTCAATAATGACTTCCTCTGTCGCTTCTATGTCTACGGAGATTACCGTGCCTTTCCCCTTTTTCTTTAGAGAGGAAGTAATTATCAGACCGTATGCTTCCAGATTTTCACCAACCCGGAAGGCACTCCTATATGCAGTCTTCCCTGCACGGTAGAGGACAACTCCCTGTCTGAATAACATCTGGCACCCCCCGTATAAAATTTATACACTTTTCAAGGCTATAGGGAAATCTCCCGCACTCCATCGGTTATGCGAGCACGATAAAATTCAGCATCGAGACCGGTTTTTTCCCGGTAGACTTTTCCCACGTGTTCTTCAAATGTTTCTGCGGCATCTTCCATCACCAGGGCAATGGTGCAGCCGCCGAAACCGGCCCCGGTCATACGGGCGCCGAGACATCCCTCAATCTCGAGGGATGCATCCACAAGGGTATCAAGTTCGACCCCCGTCACTTCATAGTCATGCTGCAGTGACCGGTGAGAGTCCGTCATCATGCTTCCGAACTCAGCGAGCCTGTTTTCCCCGAGGACAGATACGGCTTCAAGGGTCCTTTTATTTTCAGATATCACATGACGTGCCCGTTTCTTCAGGACCTCATCATCAATACCGTCCAGATCAGAGATTTCACCCTCCGCCAGTACCGGCAGCTCTCGGTTTTTTCTGATTGCCTCGAGGGCGCCGTCGCATTCACTGCGCCGCTCATTGTATTTGGATTCCGCCAGGGCACGCGGCTTGTTTGAATTTATAATCATCAGGAGATGCCCGTTTAACTGAAAGGGAGTATAGCGGTAATTAAGGTCATCTGACCGGAGAAGCATGGCGTAATCTTCCTTACCCATAGCGACGGCAAACTGATCCATGATGCCGCAATTGACACCTATAAATTTATTCTCCACCTGCTGGCACATGACTGCGGTTTCCACACGCTGCTCTTCGCCGTACACATTTCCCTTTAACATGACAAAGGCGGTGAGCACCTCCATGGCGGCGGAACTCGAAAGCCCCGATCCCTTCGGGAGGGTGCTGTAAAAAAGGATATCAGCGCCGGTCATTACAGCGCCCTTCTCCTTCAGGGCCGCCATGACCCCCCGGGGATAATTCCCCCACATAATATTCTTATCGAAGGAAAGGTCTTCTGAAAGGGCAAAGACAATCTCCTCGGAAAAATCAACACTCCTCATGCGGATCGTATCATCATTGCGATAGCGCACCAGGGCATAGATCCCCATGGAAATTGCCGCGGGGAAAACATAACCCCCGTTATAGTCGAGATGTTCCCCGATTATATTTACACGTCCCGGGGCATGAAAAAGACGCGTATTATCGCCCTTACCAAAATAGTCCTCAAAGAGTTTAAATTCGTGACTGTGATCTGTTTTTTCCATTATGTTATCCCGATACCTTTACCGGAGAAAATGTTTCTGTATCCACTATTGATGAAGAATTCCTCATCAATTCTGACTTCCATCATAATCCGGTCTTTTTCCAATATCAACTGAATTTCACTCATAAATTCCAAATATAGATGAGTGACTACTCAGTCTTTACCACTATTCAATACTGCAACTAAGACACATGTGTGACAAGTATTTTTTTGTTGCATCCATAACCTTTTTCGTAGGATGACCAGTTATATGAAGATTATCACCTACGAAGAATCCCGTGACCTGGAAAACCCCCTCTACATTGACGTTCGTTCCCCGAGGGAATTTTCCCACGACCATATTCCCGGCGCCCTGAATATCCCCATCTTCGAAAATGAAGAACATAAGGAAATCGGCACCCTCTACCGCCTTGCGGGGAAGGAGGATGCCATTGTCCGGGGTACTGAGATTGTCGGGGGGAAGTTATCACATATTATCGAGGAGATCCAGAAGCACCGTGACCGGAACCTGGTGATCTACTGCGCCCGCGGGGGTATGCGGTCCGGCTCTGTTGCGTCACTGGTATCCTCACTCGGGATGGAAGTCTCCCGCCTCGACCGTGGATACAAGGGGTACCGGAGATATATCCTTGACCGTCTCGAGTCCCTAACCCTGGAGACACCCGTTGTAATTTTACAGGGCCTCACCGGAACGGGGAAGACAGAAATTCTCCTGGAGATTCCTGAACACCTCGACCTCGAGGGAATGGCGGGGCACCGCAGTTCCATCTTCGGTGCCATCGGCCTTGAACAGAAAACCCAGAAACGCTTTGAATCTCTAATAGTAGAGCGCCTCGATGAACTGCGGGACGCCCCCGTCATCGTCATAGAAGGGGAATCACAGAAGATCGGGAATCTGCACATACCTGACTCACTTTTTAACATCATGCGGTCTTCCCCTGCGGTAATGATTACCGCCACAATACAGCGGCGAGCGGAAATTATTGTAAATGAATACGGCCCCGGCTGCAGTACCGAAAAGGTACTCCCCATTGTCCACAGCCTGAATCAAAAACTCGGCAAAGAAACCGTCGCCACCCTGGAAGAACTCTACCTCTCCGGCAACCTCCACGATTTCACCTCACTTATCCTGGAAAAATATTACGATCCCCTCTACCGGCACAGCCTGAAGCGATTTGAATATCTCGGCGAAGTCGAAAATTTGAACAGCTTGGATGCCGCGGTGGAAGTTCAGGGGATTATTGATGGGTATTTGAAATCACTGTAAAGCTGAATTTTTTACCTATATAAATCTGTTTAGATTTTTGACACGCCCCTACTGGATATTCTAAAAAAGTGTTTTTTGCTTGAATTAATGCGAAATATATTTCATGCAGGTAGTTATCTTAAATTATTTTTGGACAACTGCCTGCATGGAATTTCAAGGATCACAACAAATGATATCAAATGAAGTAATTTCAATTATTCTTCAATGTCAGCAATCAGCAATTGCTACTGGCAACCCGCCTTTTGCCGCTGTATTAGTCGTGGATGATTTAGTGATTTCTTCAAGTCATAATAAATCTCGAACGTCAGGCAATCCACTGAAACATGCGGAATTGTTAGCAATCCAGTCAGCTATTAAAAACCATGGATCTGAAATTCTACAAAAGGCACATTTGATATCTTCCAATGAACCATGTCCAATGTGCATTGGCGCCTGTATATGGTCTGGGATACGAAAGGTAACATACTTTGTGTCCCAAGAACAAGTTGCAGCTATACGTGGATGGGGAAAATTCATGTCACCTCATAAAATTGCTGCTGTTGATGATTCAGATATATATATAAATGGACCTGTTGAACACGAAGGTATGAAGAAAATGCATCAAGACTTCTGGAGTGCAGACAAAAATTCTGAGTATAGACATTCGATTCATTTGTCAGATTATAAAACCAACAACTCTTCTCCATCAAAATAAAAATATTATTAATTATTGATAAAAAAATTAGCATCCACGATATTTGGATCAAATGAAACTTTATACAACAAACAATACCATCTGCGCCCGCGCACCCTCATGGCCTTCGGCAAACTGACTTTTGTCATGCTTTTTGCCGGGGCTAAAACAAAAAAAAGACTACCACCATGATAAAAACCATAACACTATTCATTCTTACCTTAATTCCCTGCAGCAGCTTCGCCGCAAGCATAAGCATCAGCGGCGGAACCGGCTACAAACAGACCCTAAACAACAATCTCGAATATCTTTCTGTAAATGCCGGCATTTCAACATATGCCCCTGTTAAAAAAATTTCTGCCATTGGTTTTGAATATTATTTTGTTACAAATGCCGAGAATGCCAATGATGCCGATTATTTCTCTTCATTGTTTATTTTTTCATACCGGAATTATTTTTTCCAAAGGCATCCCAAAAAAGATACAAAACGAATTTTTATTCCATTTTTTTCAATATCACATAATATCGCCATTGAAAACCACAGGGATTACTCCCCGGGAATTGAGATTCAAATCGGAACAGATATTATTTACCATGTAAAACTTATGCTCAATCCCCTGGATATAGTAAGTTATATCGCCTCACACCTGTTCCGAAGGAAACAACTATTGACCATTTCAATGTTTGCGGGAGTTTACTACTATAAAAGCAGTATTTCATATAATACCGGGGTAAGGATTTCTTCCGGTATTTTATTTTAATATTATTAAAAATAATATTGGCATTTGTGACCATGTCATTTATTTTCACACCAAATAAAACACAGAAAATTTACCATAGAGGATTCCAGTGAAAAAAAATATTAATATTACTGATTATATTGTCATTATCCAATATTAGATGCATATATCGAAATATTCATGCACCCGGATATTCCAATAAAAATACAGCACACACTTTAACAACTGATGATTTTAAAATTGTCGGAATCGTAAAAGCTGAAGGAACCATCCATAACATTTAATTTATCTTTATCTGGGGAGGAAAAGGAATTTCAGAACTTGAGAAAAAAGCCGAGAAGACAATGCAGGAAACTGGCTGGGGAGTGACGGCAATTTAAATGCAATCTCTAAGGACCGTATTTAAGTTTATATTTCCTCGGACACCTCAATAAAATTTTCAGGGATCGGAGGAAATATTTCATCGGGATCAGGGTATGGTTCCGAAGGGCTTCCCAGAAGTTCAGCCGGCAGAAGACTGTCTGAAATTCCAACTTTCAAACCCTTGCTTTCCCCCAACCGTGCGAGCCCTAAGCACTCAACCGACAACCATTGTTCTCCAACATAAACATTCTCATCATTTTCGAATTCTCTTCTTCTTTCGTCCAATGCAAGATTTAATCCTTCGTTAAACCTGCCATTATCTCCGTGAAGTACCCCATCAACAATTAATGAGTACCCCTCAAGGTTATCCTGTCTTGCTTCATTAAAGTATTGAAATCCTGATTCCGCCTTATCATTTACATCCATAATCAACAGCCTTAATGCAACCGCAAAAAAATAATAATATGGATTATCTAAATTCATGTCTTTATTGATAGTAGTTTTTGTCTGTGCCAATTCTTTAAGCATTCCGGGATCACCTGAACTAAGAGCTTCATAAATTGACCTGTCACACGAGGACAGCAAATAACCTGGATCACACTTCATTCCTGATTGCACACATTTCAAAAAGCGTTGTCGAATTGCTGCTGACAAAAACATGTTATGATAGAATGCATTTACATCTCCCTCATGCAAATAGGATATGACACCTGACATTCTATACATATCCTCTAACTCAGAAGAGCATACTGCGATTACATGATCCTTTTCTGTTTCAATTTCCTGTAACGTCAGATTTATATCTTCATATAATCTATCTTTAATTTCCGGTAGTTGTTCCCTGGTGATTTTTATTTCAGTCTCTTTTTTTTAAATTTTCTACAGGTAAAATAATTTAATTGATTAAGCTAATGATTTAGTTATCAAAAGTCAATTATATTTCAATTACAACAAAATCATCAGATTTTCCTGTTCAATGCACACACTGACTGTCTCTACTGAATCCGAAAAAGGATTAAACAGTATAAATTTGTGCCAAATAATTTTTTATTGACATAAAAATTCCAAGCATTAAAATTTTTATTGTTTAATAGCAGCGATTGACGGAAAATCAATCAAGGCACCCAATATCAAACGCATAATATTTCATAATAGAAATAAAAAAACTTCTCAGGACCAGAAACAAATCAAATCCTGTTTCTGAAGATCACAATGAATAAGATTAAAAAATTTTTTAGAAATAAATTATATCTCCCCGTCATAAATTTCCTGCAGCAGGGACTTTCACCTGAAAAACTTGCAGAGGGAATTTCATGGGGACTCGTCCTCGGATTCATCCCACTCATGGGATCGACAACAATTCTCTGCTCACTGGCTTCACTCGGAAGAAAAATAAACATGGCAGTGATTCAATTAATCAACTGGTTTGTATATCCCCTCCAGCTGATCTTCTTTCTTCCTTTTCTGAAACTGGGCGGTGAAATTACCGGTTCACCTGTTCCCTTCTCCATTACGCAGATAAAAATAATGTTCGAAAAAGATCCCCTGGGATTTTTGAAACAATTTGCCGCGGCAAACCTGGGGGGCCTTCTTGTCTGGGTAGCGGTTGCAATTCCGGTGTGGATGATAACTTATTTCATCCTGAAGGGAATATTCAAGCAGATTAAAAGTAAAAAAGGGGACCAGGCAGCAGGTTGAAACAAGCCGGATTCAATTACTCTTCAATATGCGGAAAATTCGAAAGGCCTGCAGTAATAAGAACTAAACAGAGTAAAATCAATATTTTCATTATTTAAACTTCCCCCTCATATTAAACTTAATATCTGACTCATAATTACAGAGAATTTGCATTTGATAAAATAATTCCTGAAATATCGATTGTGCTACAAAATACCAGTCGGACAGCAAAATTAGGGGTCAGAGCCACCTCGATTTCAGGCTCTGAGCCACCGGTTAATTCTTACTAAAATTTCACGATTTTCCCTTTACATGATTGACATTAACCGATAAATTAGATATCAATATTGTACTCTGTCACATCCGGAATGTATTAAATAAACATCCCTTTGTAGATTTCGACAGAGATAAACAATTTACATAAACTGTCATTTTATCATAATAAGAGGTTACCCATGAAAAGAGCATCGATTCTACTTATTGCAGTTACCATTCTTGCCGCAGGCTGCGGCGGCGGAACACAGTACCGTGATGCCAGCAAAGACAAAGGTTCCATGGAATGGGGTCCCAGAGAAGTAAAAAGCACTGTTTTAAAAATGGTGGGATCACTCCACAGCTATCTGAAAGATGAATGGAAAAGGCCCGCCATACTCCAGGTCAAAAAAATCAGAAACAGAACTTCAGAACACATTGATACCAAAATGCTTGCCAACGAAATTGTCACCAACCTGATCCAGAAAAGAATCATGTTCATTGATGCCACCCATACAAAAGACGCAATAGATGAGATGGCAAAGGGAATGTCCGGGCTTATTGATTCCGAAAGCGCCATTCCTACCGGGGAACTTAAATCTCCTAACTTTTACCTTTTTGGTGAAATCAGCGACAATGTCCGATTCGTCGGAGGCAAGCGGGTTCAGTACCTTGTGGTAACCCTGAAGCTCACCAACCTGAGAACCGGAATGCTGTTATGGCAGAAACAGAAGGAATTTCTTAAGGCAACCAAAACAGACCGAATTTCCTTCTAATAATTTATTACAGAATATTCAGGCGAAAAAACCCGGGTTTTGCCCGGGTTTTTTTTGCCTGAATAAAAAAATAATATTTCCGGAAGTTCTCCATTTTTCACAATTTCTACTTTCATTCTTCTTCTTAATATCATATACTGTACACCTGAAACACTCAATGACTTAAAAACACCCAGTAAGATCGGAGGCAACTCATGAAAACATTGCGACCACTTGCGGTGATTACAATTCTTGCATTATTTATATCCTGCGGGGGCAAAAATTACTTTGAAGCAATAAAGGTACCGGAACAGAAATTCTACCAGGGAAAATATAAAGAGGCGGCCAGGATGCTCCTCCCCCAGGTAAACAAAAAAAGCAAAGACCAGCTCCTTTTCCAGATGGAATGCGGTTACATGCTCCATGCAGGGGGGGATTATATTAACAGCAATGTGGTCCTGCTTAAGGCTGCGAAAATTGCCAAGGTGATACCCACCAGTGTTTCCAAACAGGTAAAGTCACTTCTCACGAATGAGAGCAGCAGCAACTATAAAGGCCAGGATTTTGAAAAAGTACTCGTTCACATGTATCTGGGCATTAACTTTCTCAAACTGAAAAAGTATGAATCCGCACGTGTTGAATTTAAACTGGTAAATGAAGAGCTTTCGAAAATTCGCCATGAAGGTAAAGCCCGCTACAAACAGAACCTGATGGCAAAATATCTCACCGCCATTGCCTATGAGATAGTCGGGGAAGAAAATAACGATCTTGACGATATTGAGTATGCATATAAGGAATATGAACAGATCCATAAACTCGATCCGGGACTCCAGCTGGTCCACGCTGACCTCCAGAGGGTATCCAAAAGATTAAAATACATGGATGATTTCGGGAAATGGACAAGGAAATTCGGTGCCAAAAATCTCGGCCCTCAGAATACTGGAGAAATTATACTCTTTTTCCAATCAGGAAAGAGTGCCATTAAAAAATCACGGGGCAAACTACTCTCCGACAGGGGCATGAATTCCGCTATCCGGATATCCCTCAGCACTACAAGAATGAGGCAGGGGGTTACCGCAGCCGGGATACTGATCGCATTGAAAACTGCAGAAAATCCTATCCCGCGCTTCCAGAGACGAACTGACAGTGTTCAAAAAATCAGGATGCTCGTGAATAACCGCGTCTACGAAACCTACATGATGGAAGATATCGCGTCCACGGCTGTACAGAATCTGAAGGATGATTATCAACGACTCCAGACCAAGGTTGCCGGTTCAATCGTTGTAAAAGCCGTCGCATCCATCGCAGCAAGCATTGCCGCAAAAGAGATTGCCAAAAAGGCAGGTGCAGGAGCCTTCAGCGGCCTGATAGGCGCAGTGGCTGGGGCCGGTACGGGGGCAGCCCTTTTTTCACAGATGAAACCCGACCTTCGGTGCTGGCATACATTACCGGCAAAACTTCACATTGCCAGGGCATTTCTCACGCCGGGTAAATACGATGTAACACTCGAATTTGTAGGATATAATGGTAGTATTCTTGACAAAACAACCTACCCGGTTACCGTGGAGAAAGGGAAAAAAACCTTCCTAAACGAACGTTCACTATATTGAATTTCAGGGGATAATGGGTACGGAAACAGAACATAACCTGGAGGAAAATCAGAGTGCAGTTGATAATCGCTATGCGGTATTTGAAAGCCTCAATTATCCCGTCTGCATTATTGGTGCCGACGGCCTCCTCAGTTATTCCAATCAGGCCTTCGCAGCTCTCTACGGAACCGGTGAAGGTGAGCTGCGTCTCCACCTTGAACATCCCCTCTATCCTGAATACAGAAAACGTCTCGCCCAGGCATACCTGAGTGCCCTGGGCGGAAACGACCGGCAGGTTTTTTCCGTCATAGAAGCAACTGACGGGAAAAAACTGCCAGTTGAAATATATCTTTTCCCCATGTTTTCGGGGGGGGAAGTCAGTTCAATCCTTGCCCTTCTGCGAATTGTTGACGACCGCCTGCTCTCCTTTGACCGGTCAACCCTCCAGCAGCTTTCAGAAGAAAATTTCCAGTACGATGACCAGCATTTTCAATTTTCACCAATTCCATCCTTCCGAATTGATGAAAATATGGAGATTATAAAATGCAGCCAGTCCTTTGAAGGATTTATGGGCTTCAAGGCAGAGGAAATCTTCGAACGGAAGCTGCTCACCTTCAAGTCTATTTTTCTCTATGATGCCGACAGGGTAAAAAAGGCTGTATCAGATATATTTTCAGGGACAATACCCTTTAACAGAAAAGGGGAAGTTAAAATTTCCACCCGTGAAGATGAAGAAAAAATCGTAAACCTTACACTCTATCCGATTATTGAAGAGAGCAAAATTTCTTCCATCGAAATTGTCATGGAAGACATCACGGCAATTAAATCACTGAAAGAAAAGATCAACTCCATCAACAGAATTAAACTGATGCAGGATATCACCAAGGGATTTCTGCATTCACTGAATAACAGCATCAATATAATTATGAGCCAGACACAGATGCTGCAGCAGATTACCGAAAAGGAAACGGTAATGGATGGTATTCGCGACATCGAAACCGCCGCCCTTGACATCGTTGACAACATAAGGCGGGTCCAGAATTCTATTGCTGAAAAAAGTTATCGCTACGGGGAACGAACTGAACCACTCGTCAATGTTATTGAAGATGCCATCGAATTTTCCCGAA
Source organism: uncultured Spirochaetota bacterium (assembly GCA_942491575.1). Classification (GTDB taxonomy): domain Bacteria; phylum Spirochaetota; class UBA4802; order UBA4802; family UBA5550; genus CAZHNW01. The sequence continues at coordinate 451,553 of CALOBT010000031.1, read as the reverse complement.
TGCAGTTTAAGGTTGAAGACAAGGAAAAACGGCGCAACATTGCCATTGAAAAAAAATATTTTTCAGCGGTTAACATAAAGATTGATACCGGTCTTCTCCGGGAAATTATCATTTCAATTATCCTGAAGGTTTCAGCGTATATTCAGAAGAAAGGGACCATCGACATAACCCTCAAAGAGAACAGTGACATCAACCTCACCGTCTATGCCCGCAAAGATGATTCTGCCATCGACACCCTTCAACTTCCCAAAATGATCAATGTCTTCTCCGGTATTGACATCCGCCAGGCGGCTGAAAAAATCAACCTGAAAATATTCGAAGAAGAATCCGCAGAAGAATACAGCATAAAGGCGGTTTTCCCTCAGCGTTCAATCATTGACAAGGACCAGCGGGAACAGCCCGATCTGGATATCAAGGTCAGGGACCTTGATATAATTGTCGTTGAAGACGAAAAGGCGCTTCAAAAAATACTCTTTGAACTCTTTGATCGTATGGGCAACAGGGTATTTATCTGTGAAGACGGCAGTGAAGCCCTTGAGGAATTCAAGCGGAATCACTATGATCTGGTAATTACAGATTATGGAATACTTGGAATAACCGGAATCGAACTTGCTGCAAGAATCAAAGAAATCAACGAAAACATACCCATCATGCTCCTATCCGGATGGACCATTGATGATATTGATGTCTATAAAAACGTAGTAGATGTTTTCATGCCGAAACCATTCAAACTGGATGATCTGCTTAAAAACATTTCGCAGCTTCTCAAGGACAGGCAACGGTAGATTAAATAATCTCCCCCATTCTTTCCATATCCTCTTTTTTCCCCAGCATTACAATAACATCATTTTCATCCAGAACCTCTGCAGGCTGGGGATTAAATATCATTTCACCGGTGAATTTTTTAATCAGGACAATAATCACACCGAAATCCCTTCTCAGGTTCGACTCAATTAGATTTTTTCCCACCAGGTGCGATCCCTTCCGGACAATGGCCTCCTCCATTCGAAGTCCAAGATTGCTTTCCTGAATTGCAATATCAATGAAATCTACGACAGTTGGCTTTATCAGCACCTGGGCCATCCTCTTCCCTCCAATCAGGTAGGGTGAAACGACCCTTGTGGCACCGGCTCGCTTCATTTTGACTTCACTTTTTTCTTCCGAGGCCCTGGCAAGAATAAAGATATCGGAGTTTAATCCCCGCGCGGTAAGGGTTATAAATACATTATCGGCATCGGAACGAACAGCCGTCACCAGCCCCCCCGCACGATTTATACCCGCATCAATAAGTGCTTCATCACTCGTGGCATCAAGGGGAAGGAAGAGAAAGCGCTCCGTTTCCAATTCTTCAACGGCGGCAGGGTCATTTTCAATAACAACAAAATCTTTTTTATGGGCCGCCAGTTCTTTTGCGATCAATTTACCTATTCGTCCATAGCCGCAAATGATAAAATGATTCTTAAGTTGCGATACCTTTTTTTCCACTTTTCTTCTCCCGAAGCTTTTTCTCAATTCCCCTTCGATGAACATCCTGAGAAGTGTTCCCAGTGTATAACCAGCAAGGCTAATCCCTGTTGCAATTACAAAGAGGGTTAAAATCCGTCCCGGTACGGAAAGGGGAAGTAATTCCTCAAATCCTACGGTACTGATGGTGATCATTGTCATATAGAAGGAATCAAAAAAGGTCATCCCTTCGATAAAATGATACCCCAGTGTTGATATAACTATTGTTATCAACAGGAGAGTAATGGCGAATCGAAGCTTTTTCAAAAAGTCACTCCCGTTCAATCATAATAAAAAATAAACTCAGCCAGGAAACCAATCATCATTTTAGTCCTTACAGCAGCAAATTGTCAATTTTATTTCATTATTCAGGATTGGGAAGTGCAGGAATCTTCAATCTTTCTTTCGGCGGGTCTTCTTTTTTTTCTGCTCAACAACCGACTGTTGCTGTTTCTTTTTTCTTCCCATGTCACTCTCAACAAAAATTTTTCTGCCGGAAAAGGGGTCCCTCCCGGTGTAATACATAAGGGTCGACCATGTTGAAGGTGTGGGCGTAAAAATCTGGACACTTCCCGCAAGGTGGTTGATTTTCCCTCCAAAGTAATGCAGCAGTTCCTGCATTTCATCCTGGGAACATCCGGGATGCGCCGCGATATAATAATAGGAGAGAAATTGTTTTTTTCCTGTCTTTTCATTGAGACGTTTAAAGTTATCAGCAAAGGCATGCAGCTTTTCTACACCCGGTTTTCCCATCAGTTTCAGCACATTTTCTGAAACATGCTCCGGGGCTACGCGGAGCTGACCCGAGACATGGTGCGAAACAACTTCTTCAAGGTACGCCGTTCCTGACTTTTTATCTTCCACCACCATGTCATAACGGATGCCGGAGGCAACAAAAGCTTTTTTAATACTTTTGATGTTTCGAATTTTCCGCAGCATTTGAATCTGCCTGTCGTGTCCGCTTTCAAGAGACGGGCATTGTGAGGGGAAAAGGCACCGTTTTGCAATACAGGTTTTACCCTTCTTCATTTGAGGGCAGGAAGCGCGGTACATATTCGCCGTCGGCCCGCCGACATCACTGATTATTCCCCTGAAATCAGGGTGTTGCGTGATTTCCCTGACTTCCCTTAAAATTGACTCTTCACTCCTGGAAATTACAAGGCGCCCCTGGTGAACGGCGATGGCACAGAAGTTGCACTCACCGAAACAGCCGCGGTGTGTCGTAATGGAAAACTGCACCGTATCAATTGCCCTGACCTTTCCATCCCCCACATGCAGGGGATGGATTTTACGTTCATAGGGTAGAGCGAATACATGATCCAGTTCTTTTTCCGAAGGGGGTTCACCGGGGGGATTGACCACCAGGTAGCGGTCACCTGTTTTCTGTATAAGTCGGGTTCCCTCACCGGAGATACTTCCCCGGTAAAAATCGCGATACATCTTTTCAAAGGCTTCCCTTGATATTTCAAGTTCTTCATAGGGGGGAAGTTCATTTCCCGATGCGGGTTTATCTCTGCTGATAAAGGCAAGACCGGGCAGCCCATGCCATGGCTCACTCCCGTCAAGGGCTGCGGCAAGCTTCACAACGGTTCCTTCCCCCATACCAAAAACAAGAATATCCGCTTTCGAATCAAAGAGTATACTGCGGCGAATTTTATTCTGCCAGTAGTCATAGTGGGCGACCCGCCGCAGTGAGGCTTCAATGCCACCCAGAACGATGGGGACTGTGTCCTTAAATTTTCGCCGGATCAGTCCCGTATATGCAATCAATGCTCTGTCGGGTCGACGTGTATTTTCACCCCCAGGAGTAAAATCATCCTGCCGCCGCCTGCTCCGATCAGCATTATAATTCGAAACCATGGAATCAACCGAACCTGAAGAAATCCCCCAGAATAGACGGGGTTCCCCAAGGCGGGTAATCTCATCACCATGGATATTCGGCTGGGGGATAATGCCGACACGGTATCCAGCATCCATCAGGACGTGCCCGATTACGGCAATACCCGAATTTGGGCTGTCGAGATATGCGTCGCCGCTTACCAGGATGACATCAAGGCCATCCCATCCACGCTCTTTGATTTCTTCAGTTGTTGCCGGTATAAACATTTATTATAACTGCGTCAAAATCCGTAAAAATACATTTCGGCCAAATTTTAACAGCTAATGGCAATATAGTAAATAACCGGCACCACTGTCTCTACTTTTTTTAGAGACTAAAGGGAACACCTTCTTTTTTAAAGAGATTTTCCATTTCCGCTTTGCCTGTGATTTTCCATGTCTGGGTTCGATAAAAAACCAGGACATATCCCCTCAATTTCAGCCGGTTCCCCTCGCGCCATATCTTCCCGCGGTAGATTTTACCGGATTCAGGATCGAGAACAGATCCGTTAACATACTCTTTTCCCTTTTTGATAAAATCATTAAGGAAATGCATCCCGACAATTTTTTTGTTCTTTTTCTTACCTTCACATTTTTCGCAGATCACGTCCTGTTTTTCCCCCACCAGGAGCAAAATTTTACCGTAATATTTACCGTTTTCCCGCCAGATTTTTACAATACTTCTCGGTTTATTGGTCTTATCATCAATAGTTTTCCAGTAACCGGAGATTGAGTCACCTGCAGAAAGATTTACAGAAAGAAAAAGCGTAAAAACTAAAATAGAACTGATACTCAATTTTCTCTTCATAAAGCGATTCTCCTGTCCCAAATGATCAACATTTTATATTATAAAACTGCATATTAACAATGTTAATCTTATAAGAATCTTTGCAAGAAGTTTTCAAAAATATTCCGGAGAGATGAGACGTCTTTAAAAATAGAGAGGGCGGTATTTCCCTAAATACCGCCCTCCGCAAACTCTTAAGTTATAGCTATATAAATATTTATTTGATTAGATCTCGTGCCTTTAAAGCGCTGACAACCAGCTCAACAGCTTCTTCAGAAGAAAATCGCTCCATATTTATTGTCAGGTCATATGATGCGGGATTATAGGCGTCAAACTTCACATACTGTGTCATAAACTGATGCCGCTTTAAGTCCTGTTCTTTCACAAATTTTTCGGCCTCATGACGATCCTTGATTCCCCTAACTTCCATTATCTTGTTAATTCGATAGTTCAGAGGAGCAATCATCCGAATATGAAGCCCCTGCTTCATGTCACGTGTAATAACAACCCCTGCCCGGCCCACAATAATTTTTCTCCCCTGAACTGCAAGGGTCCTTATAGTTTTTATCAATTCAATGTGTGCGGAGACCTGTGGGGGATAATCGGTAAGCATATTGCGCATCAGTTCCGTCATCTCTTTCCGTTTCTCAGTATCAATGGTTTCGAGAAGCTTCTCATTTACTTCGCGATCATCGTGTATCTTGCCCAGCAGATCTTTATCATAGGCATGCCAGACATCTGTATCTTCATATTTATTGAGAGCTTCGGATAATGCCAGAACGGTAGAATTGATGTTGCAGCCGTATTCACGTGAGATCGTAATAAATGGCTTTAAAACGTTTTCTTTCTCGACTTCCTTTTTGGACTCTTCCCATACCTGAATCTGATTTTTGATCCATGTTTCAAGATTGAAAGACATAATATGTTTCATGACTTCACCCTGGATTTTTAATTTCAGTACAAAAACCGGCATTAAAAAAATAGTGGTTAAACACTGGTTTATACGCACCTAATATTTCAGGTACAGAAGTCAGTAAGCCAATAAAATGAAACAATACAGAATTTAATACTGATAGCAACTGAAGAGAAGACTCTAAGTATCCCAACTGACGGCTTTTGAAAGAAATTATTATATATAGTATATTGACTTCCTTTCCACTAAACATCAACAAGCCGGCATCAATTATATTGAATCCCTGATTGTTTGCTCCTGTACCCACTTCAGGGGAATGGCTTTCAACGGCAACCCACCCCTGTCTCTTTTTGTTTAATATCCATCAGCGGAAAAAAAAGTCAAGAGAAAACAAAAAAATACCTTCTAAATATATTATTTTATATACTTAAAATGAGTTTCAACTCAGCGTTTCGATCCTCTGCAGTAAATCCTTTCGTTCCCGCATATCCTTCTGCAGGCTCTCATTTCTGCAGAGATTTGCCACCTGAAATGAATAGGCCATCACTATACTTAAAACCCCTTCTCCGAAGGAGGTTCCCAGAACCTTTCTCTCCTTTATCTCATTATAAAGTCGCGGTGGATTTTCAAAGCCAATAATTGTACAATCAAAAAAGGGAAAGGGTTTACCCTCCAGATGCCCATTATAATCACTTTTTCTGACGGGACGGCGGACTTCACTCTTTTCTACGCGGCGGTTTCCACGGTGAATCCATAACCGGTGCTGATCATAATAATAAAGCAGATTATTTGCCAGATTGTAGAAAAAATTACCAGCCGATACAATCAGTTCCCTTACATGATTCATTGTAGAAATCTGACCCGACATTATTTTGGATATTTCATCACTCTCCAGGATCATGGTGGGGTTTTCCGTCTTCAGGTCGTGCATTGAATTGAGAAGCTGTTCCAGGGTAATTGAGATTTCAGCAAAAATCTCATCTGAAAATATCGGACTTTCGTATTCATCGCGGGCAACGTCTCTCATATAGACAATAGTCCCATCCAGCAGATTCAGGTAAGCATGACGGAAGTAGTGCATGGTTCCATCAAGAAAGGCTAAAAAATTTGTTTTCAGCAGTTCTTCAGGATCGTAACGCTTCCTGTCCAGGAGATGTCCCTGAACCTCAACTCCATGGGCAAGCAGACTTCGTCCCCTGTCCTGTGTCTTTAGCATCTTGTAGATAACTTCGTAAGGGGCGGCCTTTTGCTTCAGATGATCAAGTTCACGTCTTTTCCGGGACTCAGGATCTTTCCCTATCTGCCGAAGGAAGTCATCACTGTAATCCCATTGATCACTGCTCACCCGGGGAGTTTCAATTACAAAATATTTTGTGAGATCACTGATTTTCAATGGCCGCTGAAATATCAGCACCTCTGATATCATCACCAGAAATTGCTCTATATTATTAATTCCATAAAATGTTCGAAGATACTTTGCGATGGTATTTTCATCGGTCAACTCACCATGTATGAAGGACCTCATGAGAAGCATATAGTCATATATTTTTTTTTCTTTTACGAGATTAGCTTTTTCTTTATCCCGTTTAACCTGGTCAGTATCACGCTGATTTATTTCATCTTTGGCAAGCTCATCGGAAGACCGGAGCTTATTCTCGACGGCAAGCAACATCTGTTCACGCACTTCAACCCCTAGCTTCTGAAATGCAAAAAAGTTTACAATATAAGACTTAAATTCCCGTTCAAAATTCTGCCTCTCCATCCATTTCACTGTCTCAAAATTATGATGCCCCATGGGCTCATCCATGAGCCATGCCCTCAGTTTTCTCAGGTAGTTAAAATCCGTGGGATCTTCCACTCCCTGGTCCTTGAGGAGCTCCATCAGCAGGGGTGACAGGCGACCAAGCACTGTTTGCTGATATTGGGCAAAATTATCCAGAACCTTTAACAGGCGCTTTGCAGGAATAAATCTCTTCCTGATACCAATACCAAAACGATTGTCCCTGTGTACAAGGTAACGCTTTTTAAAAAATTTCAAATGGCGGTATTTTTTGAAAAGATAATCAAAATAGTAGGCTGTTTCAGTAGGAGCGAAGACACCGCTGCCTTCCCCGTCTTCGCCGGTTTTTTTCCTGACCGCTGCCTTTCTTACAGGGACTGTTTTTTTTACACCGTTCCTCTCAGGTTCGCTCTTCAACGAAACTCTCTTGTCCGGGCAGGACTTGATCAGCTCAATAATGGCGAGATAGCGTTCCTCCGATGAAATATCGTTATTATTCATCAGGTTCCTCACCAGGTCCATTTTACCGGGAGGAATTTCCTTATCAACCAGCATTGAGCGGGCCCTCCGCTCAAGTTTTTTAAAATCCGGATTCATAGTCATCCAAGCCTTATCTCAATTTTACCGGTATGTGTCCTTCCGGCTTCCCCTCTTCCATGTTTATTGCATCAATGGGACAAATTCTGCTGCAGAGGCCGCACCCGATACAGCTCTCCCTGCTGATATGAGCCATATCATCAATGGCAATAGCTGAGACATGGCAGGCATCTTCGCAGGAACCGCAGGCCGTACAGAGGGATTCATCAACAACTGCATAGTATCTGCTGGGAGAAAGTATCCATTCTTTCTGTGCACCTTCACGAAGACGGAACATCTCGCAGCAGCAGCTGCAGCAGTTACAGATTGCATTCCCATAACCCTTGTCCTCCATGAGGTGCACCAGTCCCGCTTCTTCAGCTTCCTTTAATATCTGAAGGGCCTCATCACCGGAAATTTCCCTTCCATGCCCCCGGTCGAGGGTATATTCTGCGCCGCGGTTCAGCTGTATACAGTTTTCAATCGGGGCATCACAGTTCTTCTGGCTGACGCGGCAGGGACATTTCACTACCGCAAGCCGTTCTGAATTTTCAATAAGATGGACACATTCCTCGTATGGGAGGACATTGCTCTTTGACTCTATTGTTTCCTGTATTGGAATAACCCGCATAAAAGAAGGGAGTTTTACCGATTCAGGCAGGTTTCCCATCATGCCTGCAAAATCAACGTCCATAACCTGACGCCACTCTTTGTAAAACTCCTCGTTTGCATCCCCCCAGAGGATACTCCCATCGTGGAACTGAACAATATTTTTTGCAAGTTTATAGGAGAGAATTCCATCACGATTTGACTTGAAAATGGCACCCTTTTTAAAAAGTCCCAGAAGGAGATTCTCCACGGTGGCCATTTCCATACCGGTTTTTTCCGCCAGGTTTTGGGGAACCCCCGGAAGGGCCGCAGACAGTATGGCCTCTTCCTCCGAACAGAGCATTTCCCAGATTTTTTTCAGGCTTTCCGATGAAGGCAGGCCCATTTTTGCGCAGAGAGCTGAATACGCTTCTTCCTTATTCATCCCCATTCCTCCCACAATACAGGAGCAGTCCCGTGACCGCTTAATATTTAATTAAGTTTAGCGGGACCATCGACAGGAATGCAAGACATTTTCAATATTTGGCTGTAAGATATTTAACTGTTTCCTACCCCTCTTCCACTACCGTGGGAAGTCGACTTTCTGCTTCCATCTTGAAAAATTTCATTACATTTTCGAGAGTATCAGCCTGGGAGTTAAGGCTCTCTGCAGTTGATGCCATTTCTTCCGAAGCGGAGGCAGAACTTTGAGAAATATGGTTCAGCTGATCCATGCCGGAATTAATCTGTTTTACCGCACTATCCTGTTCTTCCGAGGAAGTGGTAATATCCCCCACCATATCGGCGGAACGCATAATCTGGGGAACCAGTTCTTCAAAAAGGAGACTGGTTTTTTCAGCCGATACGGAAGCCCTCTCCGCGAGTTTCACTATCTCTTGAGAGGCGGCTTGACTTTTCTCAGCCAGTTGTCTGACTTCCCCCGCAACTACAGAAAATCCCCGTCCATGTTCACCGGCACGTGCCGCCTCAATTGCGGCATTCAGGGCCAGAAGATTCGTCTGGTAGGCAATGTCATCAATAAGACTTATCCTCTCAGCAATCAGCTTCATCGATTCTACCGCTTCCTTCACCACCGATCCCCCTTCCTTTACATCATCAGCGGCCCTGCGGGAAAGTGTATTGGTCTCCCGGGCATTAGCGGTATTCTGCACAATGGTTGAGGAAATTTCCTCCAGGCTGGAGGAAATTTCCTCAATATTTGCCGCCTGGCTGTTTGCCCCCTCCGCAATAGACTGGGAACTGTCACTAATCTCCTGGCTGGAATGGGCGAAGCTCTCAACGGAAGCTTTAACTTCAAGGACTATCTCCCTTAAATTCAACGCCATATCAATGGCAGATTTATAAATGCCTGAATGTTTGCCATTTTTATCTTGATCTATAATAAATAAAAATCCATCTGAAATTTTTTCCATTATTCCGGCAATCTCATGCGGTTCCCCCCCCAGTTGCCTTACAATGGAAGACGCAAGAACAACACTGAGTATAACTGTTAAAAGAAGTGCAAGGGCCAAAACAATGATCGTAATTGTAACAGCGCGTTTCTCAAAACCCTTCACTTCACCCTCTATAGCATGAAATTTGATTGTTGCTTCATGGGCATATTTTTTCGTATCGGTTTCGAGGGCGTGAATAGCCGTCTTATATACCCCTATTGCAGTATTGGCATCCACAGTAGTGGTAATTGTACCTGCGATAATTTTGTTATAAACATCGCTATAGCCACTTTTATATACATCGAGGAAAGAGATCATATCTGTAAATTTCTTTTTCTGTTCATCCGTATAGGCGGTTTGCATCATCAGATCAAATTTCTCTTTTCCGCTTTCAAATTCCTTGTCCCACTTTTTGCGGTAGCCCTCAACCTTATCCTTTTGGGCAATATTGATAAAGGAGTCCTTTTCATAGCGACGCATTGCATTCACGTTTGCACGGGCACGGGAGGCATATTCAGAGAGGCGTGCATCCGTATTAAGTTTTTCAATTGTACCGTCCGCCATGTTTCCGGTACTGATGACATTTGTAGCTCCCATTATTATCATAAGAAATAAAATAGCGGAAAATGCCGCAAACATCCTGCTTCTTACTTTCATTTTTTCAAACATTCAGGGCCTCCTTAAACATGACATCTCTCTAATGCAGAGCAGAAACAAATCCTGATAATATCATAAAAATTATTTTTTTCAAGGAGGATATTTAAGTTCAAAAAAAAATGGAGTAAGTTTGAAAGAAAAAAGAAGATAACTTCTGATGAAGGATAATTCTTATCTGCAGGAACGGCAGCGCCGCATTCGCTTCATCATCCGGTAAACCGCACTGCTTCCCCTGCGCCCCAGGGGATTTTCCACCATCCATCGGAAGGGACGGGTTGCCGGAACAAGTGAAATTATCATCGCAATGGCTTCACCGCCGCGCAGAACTTTTCCGGAGACACTGAGGAGATGCAGCTCTTCCCGTAATTCCTCAAGGGGTATTTCCCGGTTGAGTTGAAAATGTTCCTGGAGGGATACGACATGTATCAGGTTTTCCGTATCAAACCGGATGACCATTTCAGAGAAACGGCGACATGTTTCACATTCACCGTCAAAGAGAAGTTTCCATTTTTCATTTACAGTCAAAGGTGACCCGTTCTTCCCGCAATTTTTCTATAAATAGTTTCAGAAAACGTGTCGCATCTTCATGGATCACATAGTCTGAGATTTCATTGATTGGGGCCCTCTCGTCAATATTGACAGAGACTATTATTTCCGAATCTATAATTGAAGTGGTATGCTGAATCTGACCGGACAAACCGAAACCGATATAGAGGCGCGGTCTGACGGTTTTACCTGTCTGGCCAATCATTCGCCCCTCTTCACACCAGTTATTAAAAACCGGTACCCTGGTTGCCCCCACCTCACCGCCGAATATTGCCGCCAGTTCATGGAGCAGATCAAAATTTTCCTTCTGGAGGAGTCCCCTGCCGCCGGCAATAATGACATCCGCCTGTTCAAGGGAGACACTGCAGCGGTCCCACCTCACCGGGTCTTTCAGCTGAATAATTTCCAGGGATTTCGCATCAAAATCATATTCGATGGTTTCCCGTTCAGCCCTCTCCCGTCCCGATGCCTTCTCCCTGCTCATCACACCGGGTTGAACCGTGGCGATCTGGGGCCTTTTTTCAGGGCAGAGAATGGATGCAACCATGTTTCCACTGAAGGCGGGACGTTTCATGAGAAGCAGGTTTTTTCCGTATTCATCAGAGTCAATAATTTCCAGATCGGTACAGTGCGCAGTAAGCCCGGTATGGAAACGGTTTGACATACGCGGAGCGAGATCGTTCCCCGCTTCCGTGGAAGGTACAAGCAAAATTGAAGGCTGATGGGAAGCTATCAGGTTTTCAAAAATATCAGGAAATGTTTCACTGTTATAATGCTTGAATTCCCTGTGGCTGCCGTATATGATTACGTCTGGACCATATTGTTCTATCTCATCAAGATACTGCTCTGCATCCAGGGCCAGGACTATGGCGTAAAGTTTCTCATTCAGCTGATCAGCGAGAAGACGTGCCCTTGTGAGCAACTCCAGTGCCCCTTCAAGAATACGTTCATGATCCTGTATCTCGGTAAAAACAAATACTCCCCGGTGCTGTTGTTTCTGTGAAGCTGTCATTTTCTTCCTGCCTGAAAAAAGTTATCGATTCAGAATTTCAGTATATCAAGTCGTTTTAATTCATGGATCAGGGTATCTACCTTTTCTTCCGTTGTGCCGTCAATTTTCTCCCTGCCACGGCTGTGGCTGAAGGACTCGGAATCCACCACGATAGTGGGTGAGCCATTAAGGCCGTACTCCTCTTCCTCTCCCCCGATATCCTCCATGCTGATTCGATGAATGTGTTTATCATAACATCTGCCGATATCACTCAGTGTGGGAAACCGAACAGAGTTTGTTTCCTTGTTAACAGCGAGGAGCAGGGGAAGTTTAACCTTCACCTTCTGGTATTCATGGCCGCAGAGGCGTTCGATATGGGCCGCGTCTTCAATAATTTCAATTTCGTGAATCTGCCGTAATAACGGCATGCCGAGAAATTCCGCAATATGGTAGCCCACACTGGCAGTATTGCCGTCAATGGCTTCGACACCGGTAACAATAATATCAAAACTTCCCAGGTGGCCGATACTGCGGGCAAGTATTTTTCCGGTCACGTAAGAATCGGAGCCGGCAAACCTCTCATCGGTAACCAGAACCGCATGGTCAGCCCCGAGGGCACAGGCTTCGTAAAGAACATCCTCTGCATGATCCGGCCCCATCGACATGGCCACAACAGAACCACCGTAACGCTCACGCAGGGTGACGGCCATTTCCATAGCATGGGCATCATCGGGATTCATAATGGCGGAATCTCCCGTTCGCAGAAGAACCCCGCTTTCCTTATCGACCCTGACGTTATGCGAATCAGGCACCTGCTTGACACAGACAAGTATGTTCAGTTTTTTATCCGTCATAGTAGATTCCATAAATATATAATCTGACATCAGCCGCTACATGCGGCTGAATTCCTTCACGATTGAACTTCCAATTACTATTTTCATTACTTCAGAGGTTCCTTCGTATATCTGGGTAATTTTAACATCCCTGAAATATCTTTCCACGGGGAGCTCCTTTACGTAGCCGTATCCCCCGAAAATCTGGAGAGCCTCCTGGCAGACTTCCATGCCCACCTGAGAGGCATAAAGTTTACACATTGCAGATTCGGATGAATAGGGAAGCCCGCGATCCTTAAGGCCCGCTGCCCGGTATATGAGCAGCCGTGCAGCATCAAGTTTTGTTTTCATTTCCGCAAGTTTAAAGGAAACCCCCTGGAATGTGCCGATGGGTTTACCGAACTGTTTTCTCTCCGCAGCATATTCCGCTGCAGCCTCGAAGGCGGCGGTTCCTATCCCGAGGGCCTGTGCGGCGATACCGATTCTTCCCATATCGAGGGTCTGCATGGAAATTTTAAATCCGTCGGTAGCCTTTCCGAGTATATTCCTTTTCGGGACCCTTACATTTTCCAGGACCAGTTCCGAAACCATGTTGCCGCGCATTCCCATCATGTCTTCGATTTTCCCGACGGAGAACCCCTCCATTCCCTTTTCCACAATGAAGATACCGATTCCACGCGCCTTTTTGCTCCTATCGTGTACGGCGGCGACGAGAAAAACGTCCCCTACCCCGCCATTGGTGACAAAGGCCTTCTGCCCGTTGAGGATATAGTCATCACCGTCTTCCACGGCGGTGGTCATAATACCGGAGGCATCGGAGCCCGCATTCGGCTCCGTTACGGTAAAGCCGCCGATTTTTTTCCCCGATGCGAGATCCCCTCCGAATCGCCTGATCTGCTCTTCAGAACCGAACTTCAAAAGGGGGGCAAGACAGACGGAATTGTGCACCGTCACCCCGAGCCCGGTGGCACCACTTACACGGGAAATTTCTTCAATGGCGATACAGTAGCTGACGGAATCAAGGCCGCCCCCTCCCAGCTCAATGGGTGCCTGGATTCCCCAGATATTCATGCGGCCCATTTCCTCAAAAATCTCTTTCGGCAGGGGTTTTGATTCCCTGTCAAGGTAATGAGACCACTCTTCCAGGACCTCCCGGGAGAATTTTCGGATATATTTTTGAATCATTTCCTGTTTTCTGGTAAATGCGATATTCATAATACTGCTCCCAATAAGGCTGAAAAATAATCAGGGAAAGGCCTTGAGCTTTCCACTCCAGTCAGATCCCAGCAATCCCGCAAGATAAACCGTATTGGCACGAAGGCGATTCGCCATGCTGGTTGGGGAAGGTAGTCCGAGTCCCCTGAAATAGCTGTTTCGCATACGCATTGCATGCAAACCGAGGTATAAATAACCCTTCAGGCGGTGGTCATAATGAAAGACATAAACGATAAGAGACTCCCCTGCATAATTAATGGTAGAGCCAAAACGTTTCATCGGTTGAAGAGATTTACTGAAAGCGATAAAGGAATTTCCCGCATTAAATATATTCTGTTTGAAGGACTGCCATCCGAAACGGTTATCCTTAATGCGATAAAAATGGGTCAATTTCTTTTTCGCATCACTCTTTGATTTTTCACCGGCAGTCCCGTCAGAAATCAAAGAACTGTCAAGAATAAGAGTTTTTGGTTTTCCGCTTCCCGTAGAATAATATTTCATCCCCTTCATTTTTTCGAAGGAAACCATGGCATCATAAAGGCATTTCCTGTGATCCCTTGCAGGGGGGAGGGGGAAAAACGCCCTCTCCTCAGCCAATATCTCATACTTAGCGATATCCTCGGGAAGGAACCTGCATGATGGCGGACGAACAGACACCTTTTTACCACCGCTGACAATAGTTTTTCCATATACAGTAGTACGGCTTACTATTTTCCCCTGCAACATGGCCTTTCGCTCCGTTGGAGAAAAAAAGTTACCAAAGCTATATCCTTCAGGTATATAAACAGAAAAAACAAGTGCAACAATAAATGCGATTAAATATTTTCTTTTGATAGAGTCCATTATTTTGCCTGATTATTTTCATTGGTCATCTCTCACATCATTTCGTCAAGCAAAGAAAAAACATTGACAACTACACATAATATTTTTCATAATCGATCAGAAAGACAAAAAGGTAAGAGCATGAATTTTAAAAACAAGGTTGCCCTCATATTCGGTCTCTGCATTATACTCTGTGTCGGTTCCTACTTTATCATCAGCATGATATTTGAAAAGCTTGAAAGCCAGCTCTTCGAAAAAACCCGCATAGAGGCTCTTACAGGGGCAAAAACAATGAGTTCGGTCCTCGAATTCATGCTTGACCGCCGTCTCCTCTCGGAAAAAGAACTTTTTGACAGCAATTATCAGTTGATAACCGGCTCAAAACCGGAAAAATTTCATACAAAATACGACGCAATTTTTGACCATCATCTCCAGAACATCGAAGATGAATACCTGAGAGATCCCGACATAGATTATGCCATTCTAATTGACAGGAACGGTTATGTTCCGACACACAATTCCCGCTACTCAAAACCCGTTACAGGGGACCTGAAACAGGATCTCATCAACAGCCGCACGAAAAGGATATTTGGAGAGAGTCCAGGCATCAAAGAGGCCCTGACATACAACGGCAGTGAAACCATCCGTCTCCTTTACAACAGGGATACCGGAGAAAAGATGTGGAATGTGGGGGCGCCGGTATACGTAAAAAAACGTCACTGGGGAGCATTTCTTATCGGAGTATCCCTGCAGCGGGTAACGGTCATTAAAAATCAGATGCTGATCCTCATTATAGTGACCATGTTTGCCATAATAAGTCTATCCCTTCTGGCAGGTCTTGCGGTAATGCCCCGAAAACTTTTTCAGTCTTCGGAAAAAGCGCCAAAATACTAGTGCCCTGACCGCGTAATTGTTAAGTGAATAAAGATATATGTCTACCAGTTAATTAATATTTACACAGCAAAAAACAGAGTGCCGTCACCTGTTTTACTATTTTTTAAACGAAGAGGGCACCGGTATCTCACTGATACGTGTTAAAAATCATTCCCTCCTCAGCAGGGAGAAGCTTTATTTCAATGAAATTTTTCAGCAAAAAACGTTACCTGATTCTGCCTCTCCTGGCAACTGCAGCAATAATAATTCTCATAAAACCACCATACCTGGTGAAACAGGGCTATTACCTTTTTAAATACTATTTTTCCGGGGAAAAAATTTCCCATCTGCTTAAAGATGAAAAAATCAGCCCTGACGAAAAACAGCTTTTTACCCGTATTGCCAGAATCAAAAACCATGCAATAAATGAATTCGGCCTCTCCGATAATAATAATTATACGCGTTATGTAAGTATTAAACGTAATTTCATCAACTACGTCGTCTCCGCTGCGGATCCCCTTTCCTTAACACCAAAAAAATGGCACTTCCCCATATTTGGCGACTTCCCATATCTCGGATTTTTTACCGGGGACGAAGCCCTGGAGGAGGCAAAAAAACTGAACACTGAAGGACTGGATGTTTATATTAGAACCGCAGGGGCCTTCAGCACTCTGGGCATTCTTTCCGATCCCGTTTATTCCTACTTTTCCCGGTATACATATTTCTCCCTGGCACGACTAATTATCCATGAACAGACCCACGCTACCCTCTACCTCGAAAATCAGATCCGGTTCAATGAAGAACTGGCAACATTTGTCGGTCGTGTCGGATCCCTTCACTATCTTGAAAAAAACTACGGAAGCAACAGCAGACACTACCGGGATGCACTGAAGCAGATCAGGACCACCGAAGAGATATATGATTTTTTCCGTTCATTCCATGAAGACCTGAAAAAACTTTACGAGGGCCCCCTTGATACCGGCAAAAAATTATCCCGGAAAAAAAAACTTTTTGCCGGTGCAAAAGACAAATTTCTGAAACGATTCAAAAGCCGTTTAAAAAAAGATTCATTCACCTGGTACCAGAAACAATCCTGGAACAACGCCTTTGTTTTATCCTTTATCCGTTACGGTAAAGACCTATCCCTCTTCTACCGTCTCTACCAACTAAAAGGAAATAATCTGAAAAAAATGCTGGAAAGCCTGAAGAAATTAGAGACAATAGAGACAGATCCGAAGATCTACATCAGGGGGATGCTGTCAGATGAAAGGACTTCCCAATAAAGCGACATTTATTCTCAGGCTGATGCCCTGCATTCTTCTCTCTTTCACGCTTCATAGTGGATGCAGCAGTGTCATTACCCTGCCGGGAGCCCGCCTCGCAGAAGCAGGAAACATCTACCTCCTCGGTCTCCACAAGGATCCCTATATGATATACCTGACAGCAGAGGAACCGAAAGAACGATCCCGCTCATTCAGCCTTGTCCACAGGGTAACCGCCAGTGGAACCCTGCTGTACCCGGGAAACATTCAGGCTCTCAACCAAAAGGCCCTTTCTTACTTTCAAAAAGTTCTTGGGGAAAAAATCAGGATGGTTCCGAAGAGGTTCCAAAAAATCAGCAAGATATCGGGGGGAAGTAAAAGGACCTATTACTATTCTAAATTTGAATGTGATTACTACATAAGACTCCGTTTCCGAAAAATAAGAAAACAATCCCAGGCTTCATACACCATTTTCGGCACTGACTTTTTAAAAGGAGCCTACTCTGTTTACCCCGAGGGATCACCTCTTCTGCTGGAAATATTTCTCCCCGAAACCGGAAGCAGAAAATTCAAACTGGTCTATCAAAAATCATTAGACCTCTTCCCAAAAAACTCCGCCTCGGCTGAAACAATGGGTGAACCCTTCACCTGGCATCTCGCCTATTCATCCGGTGAAAAACAGCTCCGCTTTGATTTCAGGAAACATGTGACTATACTGCGCTCATCGGCACTCGAAAAAATCGAAGCCTTCATGAAAAATGAAGCGGCAAACCTGCAAAAGTCATTGCCGTGATATTTATTGTCAAAACCTGCTTCCTTCATCCTGTATTTATTTCTGTTTTTCTAATCATAAATACTGATTTTTAATTCAATAATTATGAAAATTTGTACGATCATTAATGGAGCGATAACCGAAAGCGAGCGGATAAGGTATGCACATTTTTTCCATAATCTATGATAAAATTTTCAGAAGCAAATTTCTCAGGCAGACCGTAGCCAGGACACGGCAGAGTTTACTCTTTAAACTCCTGATAATCGGCATAACCATACTGATTTCATTTTCAGTTGCCATTTACTATATTGAGAGTAACTACGTCGTATATAAAATTGAAAATGGAAAAAAGGTAATTGATACCGGAAGCGTCAGCAACATTAAAAGTCTGGAAGACTCCTTCTGGTGGACATTTGTGACATCAACAACTGTTGGTTACGGGGATCATTTCCCGGTCAGTCCCGCCGGAAGGGTAGTAGGCGTACTTCTCATGTTTTTCGGAATCTCCCTGGTGGGTGTCGTTACCGGTAATATCGCTTCATTTCTTGTGGAGCGGCAACTCAAGGAGGACAAAGGGTTGAAAGATCTCAAATTAAAAAACCATTTCATCATCTGCGGATGGAAGCGGGACATGGGAGACGTACTGAAGGATGTTATGGATAAAAATAAGCAATTTCTTCCTTCTGAAATTGTACTTATAAATACGGCAGATCCCGAAGAAATTGAAAATCTTAAAGCTGATCCTGAATATAGTCAGATTAACTATATCAACGGTGAATATATTGATGAGCGGGTTCTGGCCCGGGCAAATCTGAAGTATGCAAAACGTGTTCTGGTTCTCGCGGACCGCCTCATAAAGGGATCAGTGCAGGAAGTTGACAGTCGTACAGTTATGGCTATTATTACCATAAAATCAATCAGCAAATCAGTATACACCTGTGCCGAGCTCCTTGATTCAAAATTCGAGAGATATCTGACCTTTTCAAACTGCGATGAGATTATTCTTTCAAGTAACTATAACCGCTCCCTGATTGCAAATGCCTCCGCAGGAAGCGGTATCTCTCATGTTGTCAGTGAACTCCTCAACGTTCAGGCAGATGTATCCATTGTGACCCTGGATATTCCCCAAAAATATATCGGCACCCCATACCAGCATCTATTTGAATACTATCTGAGCCGTGACCGATCCGTACTTATCGGAATTCTCGAAAACACGGGAAATTTCTTTCACAGAAAAACCGAAGCTATTCGTGAAGCGCAGAAAACACCGGACATCTCAAAGCTGGTGGACAACTTGAAGGAAGTAAAAACCCTGGCGGCCAACCTTCCGGTGATTAATCCAAATCCGGATTATATCTTGAAAAAATACAGCAAAGCCATTATTATAGAAGGCAGAAAATAATGACTACAAAAGATACAATTTCAAAAGAGAGTATTAAAAACAAACTGAAACAGGTGGACATCTTCAGCATGTATGCGGGAGATGAGGAAGTCATCAATAAA
This sequence comes from uncultured Spirochaetota bacterium, assembly GCA_942491575.1. Lineage (GTDB taxonomy): Bacteria > Spirochaetota > UBA4802 > UBA4802 > UBA5550 > CAZHNW01. Next base: position 432,600 of record CALOBT010000031.1, on the reverse strand, counting down.
ATCAGCGCAATATGCGGCACCCGTTCATTTAAACAGGGAAAAAAAATAATCGAAGAGGGCGAGTACGGAGACGAACTATTTATTATTTTATCAGGAGAAATTGATATTTTAAAAAAAACATTACAGAATGAAAAATATACCGTAACCACACTCAGCGACCAGATGGGAGGCATTTATGTAGGGGAACTGGCATTGATAGATAACGATATGCGTTCCGCCTCCGTTGTAGCAAAAAGCGAATGTCAGTGCCTGGTAATAAACCGAAAAGATTTCATTCGTTTCGGAGACAAAAATCCCGAGATAGGTCTGTCAGTAACCCGGGCAATCGCAACACAGATAAGCTCACGTTTAAGAAAATCAACATCAGATGTAATAACCCTTTTCTCAGCCCTGGTTGATGAAATTTCCGGAGAACAGTAGGATTAAGCCATGATACTGACCCTGAGGAAATTAACCCTCAACAAAACGGACCCTGCAATTGTACATCTTTCCATCGCAGCAGAATATACCTGGAATGAAAAACTCCTTAATGACATTATCCGCATCCAGTACAATAGAAAAAATCATGAAGTCTACCTTGCACTAAAAATTGACCATCCAGGTATCGGAGCAGTGATATCACGTATCGCAGAAAGCCTCAGCAGAATCACCGATTACAGGCATCTTAAAATAGACCCTGTTCAGGTAATCCTGGAACAGTTGAATCATGAACTCGACCTTCAGTATGATGCCCTTGAAACAGAAGAAATTCTGCAAAAAAAATATTAATACTGACATTTCCTCCCCCTGTATGGATTATCCTTGCTAAAATAGTTAAAAAGATATAACCTAGTCTTTCAACCGATTGATTTTGCGGTACAACCATAAAAAACAGACAAAAACTTCGGGAAAAAATAATACCGAGCCGGATTATACATGAAATTTATCAATCTTATACTCATCGCCCTTCTACTTTCTGTTTCCGGATGTGGAAGGAAGTATGGGATAGAAAGATACGACCGCCCCGGGGAGACCCCCTCGATTTCAACAAGTAAAGAAGGTGAAGCCCTGATCCGAAGTCTCTACTGTGATATATCTATTCGGCAAATTAAAGACCATCACTGGGAAAAGATACTGGAGAATGAGCCCTTTAAAAACTCCCGAGTCAGGGGTTCAACATTCAGGGTGCCAAAATTATTATTTTTCATGGTTACTATAAAAAACACCTGGAATTATCCCGTTCTCCTGGAAAAGGCGACAATCAATCATGGTGAAAAATCAGAAAAAAAGCTGACTTCTATTGAAATTTCATCCCAGTTTAAGTCTCCCCTCTATAAAATTTTCAATTTTGAAGAAATCCTCCGCCCCAGGCGACTCCTGTCTGAAGTTAAAAAGATTGATAAATTCAATTTCGCAGATGAAACCATCCCATATCGGATAAAATTTATCCCTCCCGGTGATTCGTCACTCGAGATTATTGCCTTTGAAAAACCTCCCGCGCGGGTGCGGGAGTACATGCTCAATTTTCATCTGAAATTACTTAACCGAAAAAAAATGATTGCCTTCAAAATCAAGAGATTTGAGTATAGAACACACGGCAGGCATTTTATTGAAAAAAAGCCCCGTAAAGAGGAAGATTTATGAAAATTGAAATCGAAAAAGTAGCCAGTCTTGCCCGTCTTGAATTAACCGAACAGGAAAAAGGTGAATATACCAGGCAATTGACTGATATCATAGAATATGTCGAAAAAATCAAGGAGCTTGATACATCCGCAATTGAACCGGCTGACCACATCACCGATGTAAAGAATGTATTCCGGAAAGATCTGGTTAAAAAATCTCTCGACAGGGATGCAATCGAAAAAAATGCCCCCTCCTTCGAAAACGGTCACTTCGTTGTACCAAAAATTATAGAATAAAACCGATGGAACGTCTCTTTATCGGACTCCCCATAGAAAAGAGTATCGTCGATAAGCTGAAAAATCCATTAGAAAAGCTTAAAAATCAGACCGGTAAAATCAAGACGGTACCCCCGGAGAATCTCCACATTACAATTAAATTTCTCGGAGACACAGACGAAGAAACAAAAATAAGTTTAATTAAAAGACTTCCCGAAGCATTATCAGGATTTTCCGCCATCCCGTACCAGGCGCGGGGATTTGGGGCCTTTCCTTCCCTGAAAAAACCGACTATTTTCTGGTGCGGATTGAGAACGGACCTGGATATTCTCACCAGTCTGCAAAAAAAAATAGAGATGCTGTCAAAAGAGTTAGGATTCCCCGCTGAAGAGAAAAAATTCAGACCTCACATCACTCTTGGCAGAATTCGCAGAGACAAAAAAATCTCCCCGGAGATAATCGATTACCTTGCAAAAAACCGGGACATGGAATTCGGATCGGCATTTTTTGATAAAGTAATCCTCTTCAAATCTGACTTGACGTCTGCAGGCCCACGATATAGTGAATTAATTACATGCAGACTTAAGCACAATACAACAGGAAAATAATATGGCAGAATTACTCGAGCGCCCCCTGAAGGTTGCAGAAGATCATTACCTCCTGCGCATCAAAAATGACAAACTATCCCAGCCGGGACAGTTTATAAATATCCGGGTTTCCGAAGGTACCGATCCCCTTGTAAGAAGACCCTTTTCCGTTTATCACCAGGATAAAGACATAATGGAGGTAATTATTCAGGTAGTCGGGCGTGGAACGACTATTCTCTGTAATGCAGAACCGGGACCAATCGATATACTGGGACCACTCGGTACCGGTTTTTCTCTCATCGAAAAAGGTGCCGCATTGCTGGTAGGTGGCGGTGTTGGCAATGCTCCCCTCTATTTCCTTGCAAAATCGTTGAAAAATAAAGGTGTTGAAGTCACCTACCTTTATGGAGCACGCTCGAAGGACTTTATTTACTGTGCTGAAAATTTTGACTCCGCCGCAGACATTTTAAAGGTCTCCACTGATGATGGCTCCACGGGACATAAGGGGCTGGTAACAGATATGATGAAAGAACTGCTGAAAAGTGAATCCTATGACAGGGTCTACACCTGTGGACCTACCCCCATGATGGCTGGTGTAACCGCTCTCTGTAAAAACAAACTGCCGGTAGAAGTTTCGCTTGAAAACTATTTCGGTTGCGGAATCGGACTCTGTGTTGGCTGCACTGTTGATACTGATTGCGGTTATAAACGAGCCTGTATAGATGGGCCCGTCATGGATGGCTCAAAAATCAAATGGGAAAGTCTCTCTCACTAGCACCACATTCGGTATTAGACTATAATTTGCCTGAAGCTTACCCCCGTCTTGACAGGGGCCGCAAAGGGGTATACTATTTTAACACAGCAATAAGGGCATTTCTCAATGAAATATACAAAAATTAAAATTACAGTATCATTCCTGCTTTTTCTGATATTGGGCATGCCGGTCCATGCACTGAGAGTCGGGGATATAGTAAGAAATGTGAAAATCAGGGACACAAGGGACCTCCCTGCATACCTGCCAGATTTTGGCAGAAAAGTATTGATAGTTTTTTATAACGATGCTGATGTTGCTGACCAGAATGATCATATAGCGCAGACCCTCCAGAAATCACATTTCCCCAGGGAGTATTACAGACCTATGGGCATAGGAAATCTAAAGGATGCCCCCTGGAAACCGAATGCTATCATTCGACTCATTGCACGTAGAAAGGAAAAAAAGTACAATGTAACCGTTCTCACCGATCCGAGCTATATACTTAAAGATGCCTGGGGACTTGGCGATTGCAATGATAAATCCGTATTTATTATTATTAATATTGAGGGAAAAATCTTATATATTTTTCATGGAAAAATACCCGAAAAAGAAAAGGAAAATATCCTTAAAATAATCAAAAAAGAAATATCTTATTTAAAAAACAAAGGAAGGTAATTTTTCAGGGATCAATGAATTTCTTCTGGCTCATTTATTTTCATCAGCTGGTGGTCTGATACATACTTCTGGTGCACCTGCAGGACAACTTCAAATTGAACCATAACATCGAGTTCCTGCCATGATAGCACGTTACCATCTTCTGTTTTAACCTGGTAGATATCCTCTTCTTCGCTAAAAAACAGTTCCTTCAGTTCAAGAACAATACTATTCCCTTCGATAATCATCGGAACTGTACAAAAAATATCCACAGAGGATATGCCCATGACTTCCATCAAAGCCGTGACCGTCTGAGCTACCATAATTTGAACATCATAAATTGATGACTCTAATAGGATCATCATGTCATTTAATGTTTCAAAGGATTTTTCATTTTCTGAATTTTCAACTTCTATCATAGTCTCACCTGTCAGGCAGATTTCTGTTTTTTCATAAAACGCTGGAAGGTGCGATTGCGTTTTTCTCTTTTCTCAATACCGTTATTTAAAATTATCGACCAGTTTTCATCATTGAGTGTATCAAGAATATTTCGTAAATCATCTAGTGCTAATTCTTCTATACTCTGACCAAACATTATGCCTGTGTTAAGGGCATTTGTTTCACCAATTAAATCAGCACAGAGAGTGCCACGGGTATCACAAAAAATACTGTTCACTGTACAAACGATTGAATCACCATCAGGAGAACAGCTTGTATCGATTACCGAGACATTTTTCAGATAAACAGGTTCACTGCAGTCGCCACCGGTAATGAGCTGTACCTTTTCCTTTATTGCCCGGATAACATTATCTTCCTCTTTATGATGAATATTGAAACCATGTTTCATTCCTTTCATCCCGTTCCTCCCCAAATACGACATATTATCTTATTAATGATAAAATCGGTATTTTTAAGAAATACATTAATATTTTTTAGAAGAAATTTAAGGATATCATGGATTAACAGAGAACAACTCAGACTTCAAGATTGATAAACATCAAAGTTCATCAGAATTTAGACCTTTGCTTCTTCATTCTATCCCTTAAAAAACTGATATTAAGTTAACCGGGAGGTCCTGCATAAATAAAGAAAAGAAGAGGGGGGGGGGAAGTTTTGTGCCGCGAGAGGGACTCGAACCCTCACAGGCGTACGCCCACTAGACCCTGAACCTAGCGTGTCTACCAATTCCACCATCGCGGCAATAAAGATTATGCTTTCCATATAAAATGGAGAGCATATTTGTCAAACAGATTTTTAAAGAGATACTAAAAACACCTGATATCAGCAAAACAATCCGTTTCCTGCTCCTGGAGGGACAGGAAACGGAACTATCTATGCATACTTTTTTATGTTCTCAACGACGAATTTTGTTGGCCTGTCATCTATCTTCATAGTGAACTCTTCGCCGACCTTTTTCCCGAGAATCGCCCGCGCGATGGGTGATCGATATGATAAAATGCTCTTTTCAAAGTCAGCGTCCCAGGGTCCCAGAATAGTATAGCTGCGGGAATCCCCTGTTTTTTTGTCAGAGAATATTACAGTTGTTCCGACAGAAGCGACTTCCTCATTTATTGAATCAATATCAAGTATTTTGGCCTTTTTCATTTCGCCGTCAAGTTTTGATATTGCCATTTCAACAATAGCCTGTTTTTCAAGAAGTGCCGTATACTCTACGTTTTCACGCATATCACCGGTCGCCTCAGCGACTTTTGAGAGTTCCTTGGAGATAGTGACCATTTCCACGTTCACCATATGATCCAATTCAGACTGCTTCTTATCATGTCCTGACTGAGTTACGATAAGCTGCTCATCCCCCAGGGACCACTCTTCATCGACGCTGACACCTTCTGTCTTAAATTCCGGATATTTGTCCTTGATGAGAACAAGAAATTTTTCTATACTCGATTCCTCTGCATAGGAAATATTACTGAAGACATCATACAATCTGCCAAGAAATGCCTGGTCAAATTCCTTTACAATGTCTTTCAGAATTAATCCTTCATTATCAAAAAGAAGCTCAAGTGCCATATTTTTAAGACGATTACTCTCCGTCTCAATTTTTTTGAGTTCATTCAGCATTCTAAAAAAGGTTAAAACCAGCTGATTCCTGGAATAATCAAGCCACTCATAATCCCAGATATGATTCATCAGGTTTTTCGCAACCCAGAAGTATATTTCCGGATACTGCTTAGCTCCGGCAATGACCCGATCAATAAATTTGTTTATCACATTAAAATCATGTGACCGAATCAGCGTATTAATGATGTATTTATGTATTCTGACAGGTGTTTCAAAAAGCATTTCCGCAACCAATTGCGGCCAGTCCTCTCTGGTTTCTCGAACCAGATTCACCAGGTCCTTTTTATAATCATAGGAAGTAATCTTCATAGATATAATAGGCAATTCGGTACTGGTCTTTAAAAACTCCTGAACCTTTTCAAGTTGAATATCCAGTTTCAGCTTCGCCGGATCAATGAAGCGGGACATATCTTTTAAAATAAAATAGGAAAGGATCTGTCTGGTTTCGGAATCTCCCTTCATTTCGTTCAGGAAGTAATCCACAAAAAACTGAACTACGGTAGCACCTTCCTTTTCATCAATATTATTACAGAATTCAATGGAAATGTCCAGCCTATCACCAAATGATTCTGTTCTGGTAAACTTATCCAAAAGCTCATCTACATAGGTTACTGGATTGTCCCTCATAAAAAAGAGATCCTTCTTCTTTTCCGAAACACCAAAAAGGGGACTTTTCTTAATTTGAGTTCTTGCCTTTGTCCACCACTTACCCCAGCTTTTTTCCTCAACATACTCAGGAATCAGCTCTCTTTTTATATCAGCCAGGAGTATTTTTTTTCCGTAGGATTTAATTAAAATCTCAAAGAACTGCAAAAAATCTTCTTTAAAAAGGGCCTTTACGGTTTCTGGATCCTCATACTGCATGACATAAATATGGTCATTGCTGATGGGAGTCAGAGACTGAAGCGCCATTTGAATCGACATGCTATGATTTTCTTTTTCCTTGAAGTTTATTGATATTGATTCGCTATCAATCTCAACAATTTTCCCCAGTTTCCATGAATTATGAAAAGCAAAATTATCTTTATCAAAAACAATGTTTTTTTCAAAATCCTGAATAGCAAATTTTACCGGTGTTTTAAAGTTTGTTAATTTAGCGAGTTTAAGGAACTGCTCAAATTGACTATGACTCCCATATTTTGCTTCATAAAACTTTATCAGATCTCTTCTGATCTGATTATCGTCTGGTCGATATTTCAGAATTTTCTTCAGCAATTCTACTGAATAATCCGGGTTCTCTTCATCTCGATATTTGTGAAACACAGTTTTAAGAAGGGTTGCTGCCAACTCCTGTTGTTTCAACTCCACCAGCATTCTTTCAACCCTCTCAAAGAAATTCACATCCATTTCTTCAATGCTGGTAATAGCTACAAGCTTATTCCACAGGGTCGTTACCTCATCAAAATTTTTGGTCTTGATAAAGCCTTCAATAGATAATTTGAGGAAATAAACACTTTTTTCATGATCTTCTTCAATCAGTTTATAGGCGAGTTTTTTTGCCACTTCGGTATCAAAACGGTCTATTTTAAGGAGATCCTCAAGAACCGGGATGGCCTCTTTACCCCTGCCGAGTCTTTCCAGGCTTATAGCCAGAGCACGCAGGGCAATGCTATTCTCAGTATATTCAAGTATTTTTTCAGCAATTATTTCAACTACTGCCCATTTCTGGCTTCCTGTAAAGATATCAATAAGTTTCCTGAGTTGAACTGAATCTTCAATCGAATCGATATGATATCCAATCAGTCCAAGAAGATATATTGCTGTTATTGATTCGGTACTGGTTTTAAGATGTTCCTTACAGGCTTCCCGAGTTTTTCCTATTTCGCCCTCTGCAACTGCTGCATTAAAAAGGTCATCGAGGATTTTAAATTTGGTAATCCCGATATCTTTCGGTTCTATGCGTCCCCATTGTTCTTCTTTAAAAAGAGATTCGAGTCTCGCTAGTGCTTTTTCCATTTTACCACCTGCTGGTTTAGCCGACAGCAATAATTTCTGCTGAACGGCATCGCTGCCCTAGGGCATAAGTTACATGAAAAATGATCCCGCCACCTATACTAATTTGTATATAAATGGGATGAATTTTTCACTTCCGATAAACAGAAAATACCCATCTTTTACCGATGGGTATTTCCGCATATACGATATTTGCGTTACAATTCTCTATACAGTATGTTAGTACTATCCTTACTTACTTTGTTACGGTAATTCTTCCCATTTTATGGATTAGCTGGCTTGGTGCTGGTACCGCCGGATCCGTCCTTTTCAAATGACTTATGGAGGTCTGAACCGTCAAAATTAACCTCATAGGTATCGGTTAAAACCTTCAACTGATCAAAAAAGAAGTAAGTGTTTTCTGTCAATTCCTCCGCATGTCTCTGAATCTGAGACCGCAGGACAAAACGAACAACCTTGGTGACCCGTGTCTGCGGGTATGATTCATAAGATTGAGGAACACTGACGGGAATAAATGCCTTTAAAGGCCGCCAGCCGACAAAGTTAACTGACCCAAGTTTAAGAATATGAGTGTTGCCGCGATAGTCTTTAATCCAGATTTCAAAGTCATAGGGATTTCCACGACCGTGAACCCATACAGAAAGGGCCTTTGCTTTCCCGGGAAGCTGAATCCCTCGTTCCTGTTCATCCTTCCTGGTGTTAGGATTATATCTCTTCACGGGTTTCTTTGATTTCCAGTCGACTTCCATTGGAGGAAGTATATGAACTGAATTATGACCGGGATATCGGAATTGAAACCGGACCCCGAGAATTTTTGTCTTTTGTTTTCCCAGATCGGTAAGGGACCACTCTTCAACCTGCATATCGTTGGGTGCGCCCCCCATAAATTTTATATCCAGGACAGGAACGGGATTTTTCCGCTTAAGCTTCTTCTCCGTTTCCTCACTTGTATATTTTTTTGGGGTCGATTTAACAAACCATCCATCATCAGCAATGCTTTTAGCGACGGTCCCCTTTTCAAAATCTTCAACAACAACTGCCTTCAGGGCGTCGCCGCTGATATCAGCCTCAACATTAGTAACTATTTTTGAATCAGCATTCTTAGTCGTCATCAGACCGAAAGAAACAACGGCAATCAACGTTAATGCTATGGATACTGATCGTTTATATACGTTCATTATAAGCCTCCATTCTTCTTATACCGTAATTTTACCAGGTATCCTTAATTGTTGAATCACCGGTAAACTCAGACAGGTCAGTAACAATCCTGAACTGATCCATGTAGACATAGAAGGTACCGGGTACTTCGAACTTATCGCATTCAACAAAGAATGACACAAAATGCAGATTCTTATCAAGGATGGCATAGCTTGCCGATTGCGGCAGCCAACCAGGTATTATCATCGACATTTCTTTCCAGCCCCAGAAATCGAGACGACCAATTTTCAATTTATGAACATGTCCTCTATAATCTCTTAGTTTTACATAGAGGGTATGCCTGAATTTTCGTCCCAACACCCATACTTTCAACTCTCGGGCCTTCCCACGAATAATGTACTCATTGGGAGGAAAAACTTCCACGCGGTCAAAACCACGATCCAGGAAATATGATTTTACGCCCAATACATACTCGTTTTTGTGAGAGATACCGTTTTCATCGGCCATCTCATTTTTGAATTCGCCGGGTTGACCGTCTTCGTTTACAAATTTCCCTTCACTGTTCACTGGCCGGGGTTTACCGGGAATCTTGCGAATTTTCGTTTCACCCAGAGGACATGTTGACATGGCCCTCCAGTCTTCACAGGCTTCAAAATCATTGAGCCAGTCAACGACCAGACCATCCTGCTTCTTCTTCTCGGTTGCCGGCTTACCTGCATTAGGGTCAGCTGGCTGTGCTTGAACATTAATACTTACATTACCAAAGAAGAGGACCAGAAGTCCAATGAAGATCGATAATGAAGCAGCTTTAGCCATCCTTTTCATTGAGAAACTCCTTTTATTACTTTGATTTTTCCATCATTGTCATCCCTGTAGTACTGGAAAAACCTACACCTTTCTTCTAAAAATATCGGCATTCTTATACTAAATATTTAGCATTTATTATACCATGTATATTCTATTTTTATTATGATATTGAATTATTACTTTGTCAAGAAATTAATAAAATCGTCTAACTACTCATACTCAAAAATTTGTCTAAATTAATGAATAACCCGACATAATACCTGAAAAATAGAAAAAATTTATTTGCAATTATAAGCCATAAATCAATTAGATGTCAACCGTGATCTGAAAAGATTTAGGAACAATCTTAAAAAATTTAACTGCACTGCAACAGGTCGAAACAGATCGCTTAAATATATAATATTTCAGCCTAGCCGCACCAGTATTCAACAGAAAATACAACCTGAACAGTTCAGGAGAAAAATCATGAGACTCGATAAACTTTATAAACAAAAATTCGTTGTTTCCTTCGAAATTTTCCCCCCAAAAAGCACTGTGGGCGAAGAAAACCTCTGGCGCGAGCTGAAAAAACTCTCCGCGTACCGCCCGGATTTTGTATCCGTAACCTATGGTGCGGGGGGGTCAACCCGGAGCAAAACCCTTGAAATTGCCATGGAAGTCTATATCCGTTTTGGAATTGAACCCCTGGTTCACTTCACATGTGTAGGCTCAAGCAAAAAGGAAATTAAAGAATACCTTGGGGAAGTTAAAGAACGCGGCATCCAGAACGTACTGGCCCTTCGGGGAGACCCTCCTGCAGGAGAAACTTCCTTTAGACCGCATCCAGAGGGATTCTCATATGCCGGTGAATTGATTGATTATATACACGACATAAACGGATTCACCATTGCAGCAGCGGCCTACCCGGAAGGGCACCTGGAAGCCCCTGATCTGGAGACAGACATTTTGCACCTGAAAGAAAAGGTTGATGCGGGAGCAAACTTCATTATTACCCAGTTATTCTATGACAATGAATACTATTACAAATTCATGAACCGTGTAGAACAGATCGGGATAAAAGTTCCTATAATACCAGGGATCATGCCTGTGACCAACCACAGTCAGATCAGGAAAATTACAGGCCTCTGCGGAGCCACCATACCTGATAAACTTTCCCGCATATTGAACAGCTGCGGCTCCGAAGATTCTCTCTGCGATGCCGGCCTTGAATTTTCCGTAGAGCAGTGCCGGGAGCTGAAGGAGTGGGGGGTTCCGGGATTTCACGTCTATACAGTCAATAAATCCCTGGCGGTAATCCGCATCATGGAAGAACTGGGCCTGCAGGGATAGCAAACCGGTAAAAATTGTTTTGACCTTCGAAACAATTTCTGACAGAGTGCCAGAAAAATTCAACCGGGTTCAATAGAATATGAATGATGACCGTGGCGGAGCAATTCTTCCCTTAAAACTTCTTTTTATCACAGCTGGCCTGTTAATTGGCTTTCTGGTATCACGGATTTTTCTGGTCCCCTATCAGATCCCCGATAACGCGATGGAACCTGCAGTCCCCGGGGGCAGTTATGTCCTCCTGCTTAAAACCACCCCACCCGGCATCGGTGACATCGTTTTGATAGAGCACCCCGAAGACCCGGATGACACACTCCTGCTGCGTGTTACCGCTGCTGATGAGGCCCGTATAGAAATGCGTAATAAAGTTTTATACGTCAATGAAAGAAAGTTTACCCCCCCCTGGAAGGTTATCTCCCGTGACAAGAGGGTCTTCCCCCTTCATTTTTCAAAAAGAGATATTATGCCCCCCATGCGCCTCCGGAGGGGAGAATATTTTTTGACTGCAGACAATGCCGACCGGGGATACGACAGCCGCTACTTTGGGCCTGTCCATGAAGACAGCATCATCGGAAAGGTTATCTACATACATTAACATTCACCCTGCAGGGACATCCGTTAATAAAAAATAGGTGGATTTAAAAAATGCTAATCTCAAATAAAACAAATACTCCTATAGGAAAATATGATGGTTTTTCAACAAATCTTCTCATTGGCGAAACTAACTCTGGTTCAAAAGAGATATCAATTCAAATAACTGATATTGATCCAAATCAAATGCAGTTCTTGCATTCTCACCACCAGCAGCAGTGTTATTATATTGTTTCCGGATCAGGTTTGATGATTATTGATGATGAAAGCAAAGAAGTAAAAGAGGGTGACGCTATTTTTATCCCATCAAACTCAAACCATGGAATTAAAAATATAGGTAGTAAGAAACTAATATATTTAACAGCAAATCAGGCATTCGGGAAGGAAAGGGAAAATGAACTATGGCCTGAAAAAAATGTTTTATAATAAAAACCTTAATCCCAAACGAAAAACAAAGACGGTTCACCTTTACCACATTTTCACGTCCCCTATCGCTTAGCTAAAAATACCGCATACACCGGTAACGGTATTGACAAGATATTTCTGATAGCGCATTATTCCCCATCATGAAAAAAACAGACGTAATTATCCTCTTTATCTTCACCATGGGACTTTTTACTTTCCCCTCTTTCCTACGGGGAACCTACCGACAGGAAAATCCCAACAGCGGTGATCACGTAATACTTCTCCATGGCCTCGGCAGAAATGCCGGCTCCATGCAAAAAATGGAACAACACCTCGCCGGTAAAGGTTTTCATGTTATCAATCTCGATTATCCCTCACGAAAACATACAATCGAATTTCTCACAGAACATTATCTCAGGGAAACAATTGAGACACGATGCAGTGATACCTCAAAAAAAATCCACTTCGTTACACACTCAATGGGGGGAATTATAGTACGTTTCTATTTAAAAAAATTCTCCCCCCGCAACATAGGCCGGATAGTAATGATTTCTCCCCCAAATGGTGGAAGCGAAGTGGCTGATTTTCTTATGAATAATTTCTTCATCCGGAGAATACTGGGGCCCGCCATCGGCCAACTCGGCACCGGAAAGAACAGTGTCCCTAATTCTATCGGTGCCATAAAATACGATACCGGGATAATAACCGGAAGCAGTTCAATTAACTGGATCAATTCAGCTATAATCCCCGGAAAGGATGACGGCAAGGTTTCAATTAAGCGGGCACGGCTGCGGGGCATGAAGGATTTCCTGGTGGTAAAACGGAGTCACACCTTTATCATGAAGGCCCCTGAAGTTATGGAGGCAGTCTATAATTTTCTGACAACGGGAAAATTCAATAACAAAAAGCAGCCACACATCGGCGCAGATGAAATTAAAAAATAATGCAAAGATTATTATATATGTATTATTTAAAAATAAAAACAATATCCGTCTTTATACTTTAACATCTGTATAAATCTTTGACGATCTGTGGCTTTTTTTATTAACGTCTCCGTTTTAGCACATACCGGAACATCCTGTCCCTGCGTTGCCTTGAATCAACGCCTTGGAACAGGCCAATGTTTTTTGGCCTTGACCCTACTCTCCCGTAAGGACAAAATAATAGGCTGCCCCTGCATTAGTTCCATTATCCCCGTCCCAGTGGGCGCCTGCGAATAGAGAATTGCCATATAAGAATACTGATTTTCCAAAATAATCGTCCGTATCAGCGCCAGTTGATACAAATTTGGAGATGCTGCCAATATCAGACCAGCCATCCGCTGGCTTTTTAAAAAGATGTATCGAACCGCTTAAATACAGGTTATCAGAAAATGCTCCCACTGCTATTTTATCACCATAAATTGAGACACTGCTTCCAAAGTTGTTATTAGGCACCGTATCCCATGCGAGAAGCCTGGCTGTTTCAGTCATATCACTCCATCCTCCCACAGGTTTTTCATATATGTATGCGGCACCGGCACCATCGATTATATTATTTCCCGAACTGGCCCCCACTACGATACAATCACCGTATATATCAACTGATGAGCCGAAATTATCATCACCGGCACCGTCACTTGCATAGAGCTTTGCTGTCTGTCCCCAGTTATTTTCGCCTCCCTCGTTACGATAAAAAACATAAACAGCACCGGTGGCAAGAAGACCGTTCTCTGCATCTTTCGCTCCCACTACAGCATAATCTCCATATATTGCTACGGAATGGCCGAAGTAATCATTTACACTTCCATCATTCGCAATTAGTTTTTTCTGCTGCACCCAGTTGTCTCCGTCCTGATAAAAGATATAGGCAGAACCGAAGTTGGTACCGGGCATACTGTCAGAGGGGGCTCCGATAATTATGTAACTGCCGGCAATATCTACTGAAGTACCGAAACAACTCAAGGCAGTAGCATCATCTGCAACAAGTTTTTGCATTTCACCCCAGTTGTCATCCCCCCCCTGATTTCTGTTGAAAATATAAACAGAACCGACATTACCTTCTTCGGTTTCATCCCCTGTTACGTTTATGTCATCATGGGGGGACCCTACTAACACATTGTTGCCTTCCAGGGCGACTGAACTTCCAAATTTATCTCCAATGTTGCCATCACCGGGAAATACTTTTTTCCTATAACTGAGGAATCCCTCTTGCTTCTGATAGATGTAGGCACTCCCAGTTTCCCTTACCATGCCATAACCTGACTCGGTACCCGCAACAGCAAATTCTTCTCCAACAGCCACTGCGTTCCCAAAATAATCGTTCATATCCACATCTTCCGGAATTATTTTTTGGTCATTCAAGACCGGGAAGATGGTAAGAAAACCAGGTTCCGTTGATGTGCCTGTATCGTAATAAAGGGCTCCCGCTACCGCGTAATTACTGCACAGTGCAACCGATTCTCCGAAACTGCTACCTGCTGTCTCTTTTGAGTCATTGACTTTATCCTGCTGCAGCCAGGATGAGCCATCAAACCTGAAAAGATATACCGATCCCGCGCCATTACCGTAGTCTGATTCATTGTTCGCGCCTATTAAGGCATAGCCCCCTTCAATGGCTACTGAATACCCGAAATTATCATTATCTGCAGCATCAGCCGCTGTTAGTTTCTGCTGCAGTCCCCATGTGTTTTCTCCCCCCTGGTTACGATAAAAAACAGATACAGCGCCCGCACCGGGTGCCTTTTCGCTGTCATGATATGCTCCCACTAATATATAATCTCCCGATATACTGACGGAATAGCCAAAATCCTGATTGCTTTCAATTAAAGAGGGTATCAATTTCTTCACCTGACCCCAGTTATTTTCTCCCCCCTGGTTGCGGTAAAAAATATAGACAGCACCGCTCCCGGAGGCTACAGAATCATTCTGATACGCTCCCACGACAGCATAATCACCATCTATTGCGACTGACCATCCGAATACATCCCCAATGCCCCCGTCATCAGGGGTAAGCTTCGCCTGCTGTATCCATGCAGAACCATTATAATAAAAAATATATGCTGCCCCGGTTTTAGTGGTATCTTTATAGCTTCGATAGGCACCTGCTATGAGATATTTATCTGCTATATCTACTGAGCAGCCAAAATTTGAATTTTGTATCGGGTCACCAGCGACCAGTCTTGCCTGCTGGCCCCAGTTTCCTGTACCTCCTTCATTACGGTTAAATACATAGACCGCACCGGCATCTGCATTGGTGTCGACATGTGCTTTCCAGGCTCCTGCAACAACAGTATCTTTATCTATTGCTACTGATTTTCCGAATTGATCACCTGCGGTAACAATATCAGGATAAAGCCTTTCTTTTTCTCTCCACCTGTTAATACCACCGCTGTTGCGATAGAATATATAGAGGCAACCACTGTCTGTTGTCGCTTCGCCTATCCCGTCATCCGAGGGTGAGCCTGCTATTATATAATCATTGCTTGAAGCCACGGATGCGGCAAATTCGTCTGAATTTGTTAATGCAGCCGCCGTCTGGCGAGTATATCCTTTTCCATTTACGGTGATTGTATAGATGCTTTTGTCAGGATCATTCGTATTAAGAGTCAGTTCCGCATAGTAATTAGATGCCGGAGAATAAGTAATACCAGCGTCTTCCACTTGCTCAGGTTCGAAAGTAATGATAAATGTTGAGCTCATCCCCGGTTCGATTTCCGGCCTGGGCTGTTTTAATACGGAGAATCGATCGGCATCAGGCCCGCAAATATTAATATACTTGGGCACATCATAGATCTGTAAACTGTCCGTACCATTGTTCGTTACGGTAAAAATATATTCTTTTTGAAGGCTTGATATCTCACTGTGATTTACCCCCAACTCTATTTTATTCCCTGTCTGAACAGTTGAGTCTTCCCATACCATGGAAATTGAAAAATCGGGTTCAAGAACCGAACCTGATACGGAAAAAGTAAAATTATTTTCATCAGAATCGGAATTGGATAACGTGATGAGAGCTGTTTTATTACCATAAGTAACAGGTCTGAATTCAACAGTAAAACGGGTTTCCGAACCGCCTTCCACTTCATTTACCAGATAACCCTTGTTAAGAATAAAACTGTCAGCATCATCTCCCGCAATCTCAATACTGGTGATATTTAAATCACCGAGGCCTTCATTTGAAATTACAAATACTGCGGTATAGCTGATGCCCCCTTTGCTGACGGAGCCGAAATCGTATACGACTCCATGTTCAATAGTATTATAACCTTCTGTGATGGAAAACTCGCCGGGGATAAAAGAACCGCTTGCGGGATCGTTGGGATTATCAAAATTAACATCAAAACATGAAGTTGCAAGGATGATTGCTCCGAAGAGTAGTCGCTGTATTTTCATTATCATTTTAGTATTCCCCTCATTTTTTCTATATCGTTCATGGCAGCATTATTCGATTGTTTTAGAATCGAACACCTACAGTAACCTGGTAGAGAAGCTCGCTTGACCGTGCCGCGGGAACCCGAACTGCGGCACTGTATACATCAAAGAAGAGTCCTTCTTCATTCTGTTTTAAGGCTACTTTTTCGGGAGAGCTGAAATCAGGCTTCGAAAAAAAGAGGATATCGACCCAGTGGGCCAGGTAGACCGCTCCCATGAGCCCCAGAGAGCCCCAGCTCAGGTATGATGCCAGCTGATAATCACTACGCCGCGCGGCGAACTGATCGGAACCGATGGGTTCATATTTATAGGCATCGCGTTTATCCAGATAATTCTGGTAATTAAAGTACATTACCACACCTGAAATTACAAAAAGCCCGGCGTATGTAAATCCTTTGAGTTCATGACCTGCATAGAATTGACCCCACCCCGGCACGATACTGCGGGAATAGTAGCCAAGGGGAGAAATGGGGGTAAAAAATTCCTTGTTTCCTGAAACTATACGTTGAGTTAATTTACGCGCAATTTTTACTGCTGCAATATCCATTTCTTCCATGGAAGGCGCCTTCTCTCGGGCCGAGAATTCAGATACTCCTTTTTCCACATCAATAATTCGAAGGGTAAAAAGAACCGTGCTGTTTATTATATTCATCTCTCCAACTACTATCTTTTGTGCGGAGAGAAGCTTTCCGATTTTTACCGCGCAACTCTGGTCGGTGCATCCCGACATTTGCAGGCCCTGTTCCTTCAGGATTTCATTCATCGCTCCTCTTTCCACTATAAGGAAGTTGGCAACATTCACGAATTCTGAGCGTATTACATCACTGGCCGCCTTTGCTGCCGTATTTGAAATGCCATTGGGCCTAATATCCATGACGGCAATTGTCATTTTATCTGCGGACAATAAGGGGTTTACATAAACTATAAGCAGAAATAGATTAAATAAGATGGTTCTGACAGGTAAAGATTTCATATGACTCCCCCCGTAAAGATGTTGATACGGGACTTTGTATAGTATACGGCTATGGGTACGGCGATTATTCACGTGAATTCAGAGTTGGGCATAATTTTCTGAATTTGTTGATGCCTGGACAGCATGCGCTATTGTAAACAGTGGGTCAACGGTATATAGCGGATTGTTTTATAAAGCGGAATGAATAAACATCCCAGGTCAACAAACAACATCATGCGGGAATCATGTTCGATTTAATAAAATAATTTTGAACTTTATTATTCCAATAGTAGCGTCTTTTATTTTGGTATCATGCAAATTGTATATGTAATAGCCAGCCGTTGAAGTCTCCGGATTGACCGAAGCCAACAGACCACCAACTCCACCAGCACCTTGCAGGCTCTGACTCAAGTCCAGGCCCCAGACGTAGTAGGTGGTTTCGGTATCAAGGAAATTGCCTCTAAAAGCATTCAAACTACATAATAAATCTCATTGGCACCAACTCCCGGACAACGGAATGATAAACAATTGACAGAAACGCCGGGCACGGAGGCCCAAGTGCCGGGATGCCATGGCCGACGCGTTCTCAATGAAGAAATAATCCTTAAAATATTCTCTAAAAACTTGATTTCCCCCCAAAAAGATTTACCTTTAAAATTGAAATGATATAACAGTGCCGTAATTACGGTGTTACATATAGTCACATTCGGGCTGTCGGAACATGGGCAGCCCATTCTGTATTAATGGATAGAACTTTGCCACACGGCATTGGGTTTATGAAGCATGTTATCACGAATTGTTATAAAAACTTCCCTTCTTTCATTTATGCCCAAAGCACACGGTTTCTACCGTTTGATTTTGCTTCATAAAGCATTCTATCCGCAAATTCTATTATGGCATGTATATCTTCATCGACCTCAGGAATTCGGGTACAACCTCCAATACTTACGGTGAGCCATTTTGAAACATTTGAGAAAGCATGTTCAATATGAAGATCTTCCACCATCACCCGTATCTTTTCAGCTATTGTACGGGCCCCCTCAAAGGCCGTATCCGGTAAAATGAGAACAAACTCTTCTCCTCCATATCGTGCTGCAAAGTCAGAGGGTCTGTGTAATCCTGTTTTAATTGCCATGGCCACCATTTTCAGCGACTGATCTCCGCTGGCGTGCCCATAATTGTCATTATACTGTTTAAAAAAATCTACATCAATGATTGCAATAGAAAGAGGATGACGGTTCCTGGAGGCCCTTTTCCATTCAAACACAAATTGTTTTTCATAATTACGCCTGTTAGGAATTTCAGTCAAAGCATCAATCAGTGCAATATTTTCGAGAAGTTTACGATGCCGTACAATTTGAATCTGATTTTTCACCCTGGCTTTTATAATGGAAGGATGACAGGGTTTTATTATATAATCCACTCCTCCGAGGAGGAACCCCTTCTCTTCATCAATAACCTCGCCCAATGCGGAAATAAAGATTACGGGAATAGAAGCAGTCTGTGTTTTTCTTTTCAATTTTTGAATAACCTGATATCCATTCATTCCGGGCATCATTACATCCAGCAGTATCAGATCAATATTTTGTTTTTCCGCTCTTTCCAGACATTCATCGCCACTTTTAGCTATAACTAAATTATAATCAGATTTAAAAATATTAACAAGGATATTCAAATTACTCTGTTCATCATCAACAATGAGAATTGTGTCATTTTCATGAATAACCATTGCTCATGTTTCCTCTTCGACTGCGCTGATCATTGTGTTCAGGATAATCAGGGCTTCGCGGTAATCAAAGTTCTCTATATATTTAATGATGGTTTTAACAGCGTCATGAGTTTCATCAAAAACAAGATATTTCTTTAGTTTAGGAATAAATACTTCCACTTCATAATTGCCTTTTTCCAGCAGTGGTTTGATATCTTCCAGCAACCTTATCAGTTCCTTTTCTTTTTTTTCATTGTTCTTCAGAATTTCCGATGAAGCTATGTTTTGAGATTCTATATAGCTGCTTTTTTCAACAACGTTTACTATTTCTCCCAGTAATTCTATAAGGGATTGTGAAAATATTATACTCGATTTAATGGCTTTCTCTTTATCTTCATTTTTTAGGCATTCATAAAATACAGAAGCGGCAATATACAGTCTAACTGCACCAATGTTTCCCGCCGCCCCTTTAATGGCATGAATGATGCTTTGCAAAGATTGATATAGATTGGTAGTAATTATTTTTTCTACTTCAGCAGGAATATTTTTATAATCTTGATAGAAGTTACATAAAATTCGATAAAGAACTTCCTCATTCCCTCCAATTCTTTGCAGCAAACCTGAAACATCCAATATTTCATCTCTCTTTATTTGCGGAGTTTCATCCGTTGAGATAATCCTGGTCGAATGCTCTACAAATGCGGAAGGACTAATCCATTTTATAAGTACTTCGACAAGTTTTTCAGGTCTGATGGGTTTTGCGATATAATCATTCATTCCACAATTTAGACTTTTGACTTTGTCACTTATCTGAGTATGAGCTGACATTGCGAGAATAGGGAGCTTTAAGTACTCTTCATTTTGACGTATTATCTCGGTCGCTTCAAGCCCGTCCATTTCAGGCATTTGTATATCCATTAGCACACAATCATATTTCTTATTCTTGATTGCCGCTATTGCCTTTATCCCGTTTTCAGCAGTATCAACCATCAAACCAAGCTGTGATAACAGCTCTACTACCACCTGACGGTTAACACGGTTATCATCAACCAAAAGAATGCGCGATCCTCGAATAGGTGTAGCAAGATTATATTGATAGTTACGACTTATTTTCTCTACTTGATATCTATTTCCACTACGATTAATCAAACTCATGATTATATCTATTAAGGATGAATGATTAACCGGTTTTGACAGGACTCCCTGAATTCCCACTTCCTCTGTCTGTCTTTTAATTTCATCACTATTGCAATATGGTGTCATCAATACCAGATAGGTATCTTCATGACTTTTTACCAATCGGATACAACGAGCACATTCTATCCCTCCCATCTCGGGAATATCCGCATCAATAAAGACTAAATCATAATTTATATTATTTGTTTGTGCGGAATTGATAAGTTCCAATGCTTTTTCACTGCTGGAAACAATATCAATGTATAAGAAAAATTGCCGCAGCAAAGTGGAAAGAGTTACCTGTGTATCTTCGTTGGCATCAACCACCAAGATATATAATTTTCTCCAGGTACTGATGGGCAGTTGATTTTCATATAAGTGTTCATCTTTATGGCCGAATTCGGCGGTAAAAGAAAATGTACTTCCTCTGTTCAATTCACTTTCAATAGTGATGGAACCATTCATACATTCCACAAGATATTTACAAATGGCCAACCCAAGACCTGTCCCCCCGTACTTTCTGGTTGTAGATTCATCTGCCTGTGAGAAGGGAGCGAATAGCTTCTGCATTTGATCCTGAGTGAGGCCTATTCCGGTATCCTTTACAAAAAATTTCAATAAAACGGTGTCTTCGAATTTTTCTATGAGAATTATTCCGATCTCAATTTTACCCTTTTCAGTAAATTTAATGGCATTATTAACAAGATTCATTAGGACCTGGCGTAACCGTAAAGGATCGCCCACAAGAGAAAATGGTACATTTTTACTGACGGAAAAAATAAGAGTCAGCCCTTTTTCCTCTGCCTTAAAGGTTATCATATCCGACACAGACTCCAATACATCATCAAGGAAAAAATCAATATTTTCAAGGGTAACACAATCAGCTTCTATCTTTGAATAATCAAGAACGTCATTGATGATCCCAAGAAGATGATCTGCCGAAGCTTTAATTTTATGAGTATAGTCAATTCCCTTTTGGGAAAGGCTTAATCTAAGGAGTAAATGGGTCATTCCGAGTATGGCATTTAATGGAGTCCGTATCTCATGACTCATTCTTGCAAGAAATTCACTCTTTGCTTTATTGGCATCTCGGATAGATTGTTCCGCCTTCTTTCTTTCTGTTATATCTCTCCATATGGTATGAATCAATTGACGGTTTTTTTGAATAATAGGAGTAAGAAGCACTTCGACCGGAAATACTTCGCCATCCGCCTTTCTATGGTTCCATTCAAAACGATGGCTCCCCTTGTTGCGTGCGAGGGCCATCATTTCTTCCGCCTTTCCTACCGAGTCTCTGCCGTCTGGTTGAACAGGAGGGGAAAGTTCTGAAGGATGCAAATTATAGATATCATTTTTTGAATTCAGCTTTAGCATTTTAACTGCGGCCCGGTTACATTCAATGAAACGATTTTTATCTAAAAGCAAAATTGCATCAGCGGAATCTTCAAAAAGCCTGCGGAATTTTTCTTCACTTTCCCTCAGAGCTTCTTCATTTTGTCTTTTTTCTGTGATATCCTGCAGTGTAAACTGCAGCATTGTTTTACCCTTATGATAAAAGCTCATTAAATATACTTCCGCATCCCATTGAGAGCCATCCTCTCGCTGGTGAAGCCACTGAAAGAGATGGCCCCCTTCCTTTAAAGCCCGATTTATTTGCTCTTCAGCAGCTTCTCCTGACTCTCTGCCATCATATTGATAGGGAGCTGAAACATCATAAGGGCTCTTACCGATAACATCTTCTTTTTCTGTAAATCGATATATTTTTACCGCTGCTGGATTACAGTCAGTAAACAGACCTGTTTCAGGATCCATAACAACATGCGGGATATGAGATTCTGCAAAAAGAATTTCATTATATATCTGGCTTTCTTTTAGAGCCTCTTCAACCTGCTTCTTTTGTGTGATGTCCTGTATGGTATATTGAAGCATTGCTTTTCCATGAAGCGTAAATCTCATTAGAAATACTTCTGCATCCCACATCGTTCCATCCGGACGCTGGCATCGCCATTGAAAAAGACAGGCGCCCTCCTTGAGGGCATGTTTGATTCTTTCTTTAGCTACTGATGCAGAATCTCTACCATCATATTGATAAGGTGCGGAAACATCATAAGGGGTTTTTCCGATTAATTCATCTTTGCTTGAATAGCCGTAAATTTTTCCCCCTGCAGGATTACAATCGGTGAAAAAACCCGTTTCGGGATCCATAACAACATGCGGAATATGAGATTCCATATACAATATTTTATTATAGGTTTCATTTTCTTTTAAATGCTTTTGATTCTTTTCTAATTCAGTTATTTGGCTTTCAAGTTCTTCAATAATTTTAACAAAATATTTATTAACAAACTTTTTTAGTATATCATAATGCCATTTCATAAATAGATTCCAATGCTCGCAGTGACGTGATAACAGGAAATAGACCGGCTGTATAAAGAATACTAATAAAACGACCGTATAACAACTGAAAAACTTAACTTTTTATTGGTCCTGTAGTAATAAATCAAGGCGATTGGCGTTTTAACGTATGTATTAAAACAACCCCATTTCCTTTTTTCTGGTTGATGTTTTTTTCAAAATTATAATTAATGGAATTGAGTCATTTCAGAGGTAATTATATCCGGCTGGATGGCTCGCAGACCTGTCTTCACTTCCAATGCAGGCAGACGATAGAAAAATATCGGAGATATTTTTACAGCTCAAGCTTTTTGGCTTTAGCAAATTCTACAAGGCTGTAAAGGATAGTGCTGAATTCTGCTCCCCTGGCGCTATTTAAAAAGAGCCCGTTTGTACGGCCCAGAACAAAAGGTCTGATGGCATTTTCTATGAAATTACTGTCAGGGATTAACAGATGATGTTTTTGGCAACTGATTAATTTCCCCCATTCAGATAAAATATAGTCGATTAACTCTTCAGCTTTACTTTGTTGTATAACAGAGTCTTTCAGCGTTTCAAACCTGTTTAATATTCTTCCGTCTTTCAACAAAATTTTCTGGTTTAGTGTTTTACTTCTCAATTCGCTCTCTACTGAATAGATTTTTCGAATATATTCGAATCCCTTGTATGCAACCTTTTACTTTTTATTAAGCTTGTATGCCTTTTCGAAATACCTGCTGGTATGATGTGATGCCATGCAGGAGACAAACACCTGCATCGAGCGATGCAGGAAACCGGTCATCGCCGCCATTCATGGATACAGTATCGGAGCGGACTTCAACATGGTCACCGCCTGTGATATTCGCCTCGCAAGCAAAGACGCGGAATTTTCCCTGAGAGAAGTAGGAGTCACCTTCGTGGCTGACGTGGGAGTGCTGCAGTGTATCCCCCTCATCATGGGACAGGGAATTGCCCGTGAGCTTGCCTTTACTCCAAAGTACTTTAATGCGGAAAGTGCAAAAGAAATTCTTCTGGTAAACAAGGTCTACGAAGACCACAATACCCTTATGGCGGAATCGGAAAAAATGCCCAATGAAATCGAGGAAGATCTTAACGAAGCAGCAAAGGCAATGATGGAAAAAAGAAAACCGATATTTACCGGTAAATATTACGCAACCTTCAAATAAAAAAACGGCATTAAAAATGCCGTTTTTTTATATTTATTGATATTATTTATTTTTATTCTACTGTTACATCTCCGGAAACATCAATCGTCTGACCATCAAAGGTAACATTACCTGAGATTACCGTAGCCTTTACGGTGTTTCCATTAACAGAGATTTGCACTTTTAGATCATTGAATTTAATAATACCGGACTCATCTCCAGTCACGGCAATCTCGCCATTCATGGTTATTGTTAAGGTCATGGACTCTAATTGAATAGATAGAGGATCATCAATATTACCGGACATTTTAATTGCAACCTCATAATCCTGAACCGTTTGACCATTTAAGGTATACTGTGCCGCGGAATAATCGGTATATGTGGTAGTGAGAATTCCACTATATTCCTGATTCAATAGACTGGCATTTGTGAATTCTAATGAACCAGTAAGAGTCATTCCCGGTTCACTGTAATCAACAGGAATAGGTTCTGACGTAGTAAAATCTCTACCTCTACTGCCACTATTAATCTCCTCATTAGCATTCTGGGAAGCCATCATGACCTTCTGCACCACCTCTTTCCTAGAAAGGGTTTTACTGCTATCACTGTCGCATCCCGCAAGCAATAATAACGAAACAACACCTGCCAACATTAAAAAAACAAAACTCTTCTTCATAATTGTACTCCTTGTTAAATAATTACATCAATAATCTACTTTTGAATTCTTTCAGTATTGTCCCTGCAATAGAGTCAAGACTTTATTGCCCTGAAGCAACTATTATAACTCAACAACACTCCATGCTCCAATAGGGGATTTCATAATAGATACAAACTCTTTTGTCAACAAATATTCATATAGCCTGACCCCATTTAATTAACCAATCAACCTTTTATCGCCTGTGCAGATTGATTGATTTCTCTCCATAATACATTGTCAGCTCCCTGGCGTCAGCCTTATGGGCAGGGGTAGTAAACCAAAGCATTCCGGCAATCATCCTTCCAGGATTAATAGCTGTTTTGGTAATAAGATTTGCCATTCCAACAGGAACACTAATAGACGATTTATCTTTAGATACTGAATAGAAAGTTAAGCCGCTTTTTGAATTTACCAGCTCAAGCTCTCCAGAATCAAAAAATCTCTTACTATTGCCCACATTACGAATCTTGATGTCCATGAAATAATTTGTTGATAATCCTCCGCTTTTAACATCATCAATGATAATTTGAAAACCATTATTGGTAAGGATTTTCCCATTTTTACAATTGTAGCGGTGGTAACCCATTAAGCCCATGCATCCTGCGCTGAAATAACTCATAATAAAGATCACAATAAAAGACATTAAACTTCTCTTCATATCCACGCCTCTTCTCCCAAAACATTTAACATTAACACTATATTGCCGCCTTAAAAAAGCAAGTTAATTTTTTCATTAAAATGCTATCCGATACGGCTCAGGAGTTACAGAATCATACAATGCCCCGGGAGAGCGGAACGATACGCGAATACCTGTTAATTTTAACTTGATATCAATTGCGGCGTCTATAATCATTCAAACCACATAATAAATCTTATTGGCACCAACTCCCGGACAACGAAATGATAAATAATTGACAGAAACGCCGGGCACACTTAGGCCCAAGTGCCGAGATGCCATGACCGACGAGTTTGGCTACTTCAACACAGGGAGTTTTTCCATACGCTTTGGTAGCAATGAAAACCTTGATAATACGTATGAGAAAGTTTATACTTTTACTTTAAATTACCCCATTTTCAAAATAAATGGCCAGTACATGAAGACATTCAACCCTGTCCAATTAGGAAATTGCTGAGTGTTCTGGAAATCTAACCGGGCATTGCTGAGACACTTCGATTTGTGTGCGGGAAAATGCAAATTCGATAACCTAAGGATACCTATTTTATGACAAAAAAACTGACTTCAACACAAAAAAAATCCTTCAATGATGCCATGCAAAAGTGTGAATTCAAGAATGTGGATGAGTTAAAAATCACATTTACAAAATGGCATGAGGTAATATTAAAATCCAGGACTGAAGAAGAGGCAACGTTTGCGTTTTTCCAGAAGATGCCTCCTCAGACGATAAATGAAATTTTATGCCTGGGAATCCATGAATCGTTTGTATCTGGCAACTATTCTACTTTATTGAACAGCTTATATACACACAACCATTTGCTGTTATCAAAAAAGGAACGGCTTAATCTTGTCCAACACACCGGAGGTTACGACTGTACTCATGTATTTCCAATAATTTTCGCATACGCTGGTAACAATCTAAAAATCGTACAAAGGTATCTACTAAAATATCCAGACTTTTCTACAAAAGGAGCACCGTTTACTAAAATTCTCTGTAATCTGGTTGTATCTATTATTAAGGAGGACATCGAAGCAAAGACAGTCTATTTAGAAAAAGCCAATCATTCCTTAAAATTAAAGAACACCAAATATGATGAAGCTTTACTCACCTGTCTAATTGGCATTATTGATTCAAACGCTGATACCATCAGCAAAGGATTAGAAAGTGCGGTTAAGTTGTACAGCAAAGCCAGATATTTGCATGATTTTTTCAACGATTTAAATAAGTTCGTCGCGATTCAATTGTTTGGGATTGTATCAATAGCTTATCACCATCTTCCGCATTCAATATTCAAAAAGATTTCCACACCCATTCATTTTTCCTGGTCAGATGAATTTTTCACCTTAAATTGTGAATCCAGTTATAGTGAAGGAACTGACTTCCTTCTGTTTGATAAAAATCTTAAGTTTGTTCAAGAGGAAATAAACAAATATAAATGAATCCCTCATATTTTCTTACATGGCGGCCTTTCAAAAAAACGAAGAGAGGAAATGGTTGAATTATTTCAAAACGACTCTAGCTGCATATTCCGGTGACACGCTGTGCCAAGGGAATCTATAACGGCCCCTGCGACTCGGGAAAAAAATTAAGGCCGGTGCGGATTTTATTTAAACACAGTGTATCTATGATATTGATCTCTTCAAGGAATACATGAAAAGGGTGGTGGATATGGGCATTCATGAAAGGGTCCATATCCTGGCGGGACTGCGGAAGTAGAAAAACTGATTTAATGCGGCAAATTTTTCTATGCCTTCCAGCCATGGAAAAAGATTCTTTGGCTGGTCACTGGTTCATTTGATTTTCCTGTACCAATCCTCATTCTTGAAGAGATCTTTCATGCAGGTAGGGCATATGCTGTGAGTGAATATAAGGTCTGCATAATTCTCGAAATATGTTTCTATCTGGTTCCACATCCCCTCATCATCACGAATTTTTTTGCATTTAGAGCATATGGGAACCATACCCCGCAATATTCGCAGTTCAATATGGGTTTTTACCCTGGCAAGCAGTTCAGTTGAATTGAAGGGCTTGGTTATGTAGTCTATCCCCCCTGCTTCAAATCCCTTAACGATATTTTCTATTTCTGTTCGTGCAGTAAGAAATATTACTGGAATCTGTGTGAGGGTCATGTCTGCCTTTAATTTTGCACAGACCTGAAAACCGTCCATATCGGGCATCATCACATCCAGGAGAATGAGATCAGGCTTGTTTTCCTTCAGGTAATCCAGGGCCTGTAATCCATTTTGGGCAAGGGCAATTTCATAGCCTTCTCCGGAGAGGAGGTTGGCAACAAATTGGAGGTTCTGGGGATTGTCATCAACTACTAGAATTGTCATTTTTTTCTTATTGCTCATTTGGGTTCTCCAGTGTTTTAAGCAAATCCTTAATTATCACTTCCAGCTCTCTCGTTTTTACTCTTATTTTTAAGATATCAAAATCCCTGGATAATTCATTAAATTCTGAGCCAAAGTCCCCCAGATAGGGAACTCCATGCTCATCTCCCATTTTTTGCAGCCGTTTTCCCAATACTGTTACATTGTTCATGATTATGGTTCCCTGCAAAGATTTTAATAAAGGCATAATTTCTTTTTCCAAAGAAGATACTAAAAGTGCCGGACTGTCAATAGTTTCAACAGAGAATTCTTCAAGAGCATGCTCCTTGTGAGCGGGGGATTCTTTTCTTGTAGTACACCTCAGATATTTAGATAACTCTGTGAAAAGCCAGTTTATCTTGATGGGCTTTGATATGTATACTTCAAAACCTTTCTTTAGCAATTCATCGCGCTCAATGGTTGTGGAAAAAGCGGTGACAGCGAAAACCGGTATATCCTTTGTTTTCTTGTTTTCTTTCAGGCGTCTCGTTGCCTCTATGCCGTCCATTACCGGCATTCGTATGTCCATGAGAATAACATCTGGCTGATACTCGCCGGCAATTATCAAGGCCTCCTGGCCGTTTTCAGCCGTAAGCACATTAATATTAACTTTTCTAAGAACTTCATTTAATAACAGGCGGTTAGATTCTACGTCATCTACTATGAGAACCTTGGCTTCTTCAAAGAAGGTATTGTTAATGTCAAAGAACTCTTCCTTTGAAATTGCTGATTTTGATTCTGAGAGTTCCACACCGCGCAGTGCAACCTGGAAAGTACTCCCCTTGCCGTATGCACTTATTACTGATATCTCGCCGTTCATCATTTCAGTAAGCCGCTTGCTGATGCTAAGGCCAAGCCCGGTACCACCGTACTTACTCCTGTGGTGATTGTCCTGCTGTCTGAAAGCCTCGAAGATAATTTTCTGGTCTTCGTCATCTATCCCGATACCTGTATCTTCTACTGTAATAATGATATTAATTTTATTCTCATGTTTTTCCTCATGTTCTTTTTTTGCAGAGAGGCGGATGTATCCTTTTTTTGTGAATTTCATGGCATTGCCAACGAGATTTAGTAAAACCTGTCTGAGCCTTGTCTCGTCCAGCATAAGGGGGTAGTTGAGACTTTCATCAAGGTCAATCAGGAATTCAAGGTTTTTCTCACGGGCCTTAACACTGAATATCTGCTCTATGTCTCTGAAAATCATCTGCAGATTCACAGGGGTGTATTGAATTTCCATCTTATTGGCCTCGATCTTTGAGAGATCGAGAATGTCATTGATCAGGGTCAAGAGACTTTTCCCTGCGGGTTTTTATGGCATCAAGATAGCTTTTCTCTTTTTTGTCTGAAACAAGGGAAGATAAAAATTCGCTAAATCCGGTAATAGCATTTAACGGTGTTCGTAATTCATGGCTCATATTCGCCAAGAATTCACTCTTGGCACGATTGGCAGCCTCTGCGTCTTCCTTGGCCCTTTTCAGTTCACGGGTGCGATCTTCGACGAGATCTTCAAGGTGATCGCGATGCCTTTTAAGTTCATCTTCTGCATTTTTTCGCTCCGTTATATCTACGATTACGCCGTCGAGCCAAAGGATTTCATCGGAATCATCGAAGATACCTTTTCCCTTTTCATGGACCCATTTTATAGTGTTGTCGTAACATGATATTCGGTATTCGATAGTGTAGGGAACCTTCTTTTTTACACTCTCGTTTATTGTCCTAATAACAGTCTCCCTGTCTTCAGTAATTATGATACTGGCATAGGACCGAATCTCATTGTTTATGAAATCTCGGACCGGATAACCGGTAAT
Organism: uncultured Spirochaetota bacterium; assembly: GCA_942491575.1. GTDB lineage: Bacteria > Spirochaetota > UBA4802 > UBA4802 > UBA5550 > CAZHNW01. The sequence goes on along the minus strand of CALOBT010000031.1, from coordinate 403,068 downwards.
CTTTTCGATTTCTTCACTGAGGTATTCCATTGTCCAGTGGGTATCGTTGGCACAGCGGTATACTATTCCAGGCACGTTGTCGACCAGTGATCTGAAACGTTTGTCGGATATCTTCAGGGATTTCTCTGCCCGTTTTCGCTCTGTTATTTCAAGTTCAAGTGCCATTATTTTTTCCTGGATTACCTTTCTCATGTGAGAGAAGCTCCCTGCCAGGCGTCCCAGTTCATCATCCCTTTCCTCACCCAGGGGGATGTCGCTATCTCCGAAGGCCACGTTGTCTGCGGCTTCTGTGAATTTTTTTAGTGGAATGGCGATCTGGTTGTGAAGCACCATGTAGAGGATGTAAATCTCTATAAGAAGGTATATGATCCCAATTAGCAGCACGAGACGTGCGGTGCTGAATGCACGCTCATCTATTATGGACATGGGAAATACCGTGAGGAAATACCACTTTGGTTCATTAATGTGCGCCACTGCTATGTATTCATCGTGAGCGGGATTTGCCAGTACGGTCTTTCCTTGCGATCTTTTTTTCACCAGTTTATAAATGGTTTTTAAATGCTCATCACCGGATTGCATAATATCGAAGTAACCCTTTCCGGTTTGTATCTCCTTCATTTTTTGGGGGTGCGCTATGAGACGACCATCAGACCTGAAGATGATGTTGTAAGCCCCGTCAAGGTGGTCCTGGATAGCACGTTTTAGGATTTCGTTTAATATTACATCATGGCTTATGGTGGCGATTTGCTTATCTTTTATGTACACCGGTGTTGAAACAGAAATCATGAAGAGCTCTGAAACCTCATCAAGAAAGAGACCTGTCCAGACGGTTTTGCGCGAGGGATTATGCTTGCTGTCGGCAACGAACACGTATTCTTCATCCGGCATATATAAACTGGCTGTAGCTTTTTGACACCAGTCAGGCTGTTCTGGCCAGTATACCACCATAATGTTCTCCGGTGTGGTTATGTAGGTGTCCTGGAAACGGTTGTGCCATGCTCTGCCATACCTGCTGCAAAGCCGGTAAAATGTTAGCACGCGCCTCCGGATGTCCGCATTAATGTTGAGATTTCTGTCTATGTAAATCCCTGCCTGGTTTGTACCATCAAAAAGGCCCGGGCGGTTTCTCGTTATGCCGTCACTGTGTTTAACAAAGAGTCTGTCAAACTCCATCCTCGGATCGGTATTGCCAAGTTTTTTTAAAGACTCCAATACCGCTTCTTTAAGCACCTCATGGTTATCCTTTGCCAGGAGGAATATTGATCTCTCACGCTCTCCCCTTTCAATTACATATTTCTCAAGCTGACCAAGGGCCTGTCCCCTAAGGTTGTTCACCATATGAAAATAGCTCACCGTAGTTCCAATTAAAATGACAAGGCTGATTCTGGTAGCTATTTTGATAAGGGTACGTCTTATAATTGAAGCATTGCCAGAAGTTTTTTTTCCCATTACATGGATTACCCTCACTGAATTAGTTCCTATCATTATAACATGTTTGTGCAATTATATGAAGACAGAATTTATTATAATTTTAAAACTTTGCCTACCCTGAGGTTTCGATCAACTATTTATCATTCCATTGTCCGGAAGCTGGCGCTAACAAAATTTAAATTTAATTTGAATGTTTTTTGGTGCGGTAATTTCCTTAATGTTTTTTGAAGCCTGTTCAAATATTAAATATAATTCCTTGATCAACTCCCCCTGTTAATAATAATATAAATTATTCTATTCCCTTCAGAGGAACGGAAAAAATGTAATTTGAAATTGGTATGTTTTATACAGGTATTGAAATGCATCGAAAAGATGAAATTTCGAATTTTTGCTTTTATTGCCATTTAATTTTCATTTTATCGCTTAAGGCGGCCGGTGTAGAGCTTAACCTCACGGCTGTAGGTAATGTTATTCACTATGACCTGTGGTTAAACCCGGCAGTAGAAAACCAGGCCTTCAGGATTGGTCCGACGAAAAACGTTTTTGTATATCGCTTTATTGCCCAGAACATCTTTGAGGAAAAGATATACAGGATGATTCAATCCAAGCAGGAACTCTCTGACCTCAGTGTTAGTATTGGCGAGAAGTGGATCAGCGAAATGGATAACCATGAGCTGAAGGCGCTGTTTTAGATATCCCAATCTGTGATTTTCAAACCGGATATCCGGCTGAAGCAGTTCTCATTATTCATAATCTTCTTAAAATTTAAAAAATTTGAAAACCAATATAGTCAGTGTCAACAGTATCAATAAAAATGCGAAAATTTTATAGAAGATGGAATTATTAAAAAGCTGCTTAATATTTTTCAATATGAAGTAAGACATGTAAAAGGGCACAAGAAAAGAAAGTATTCCACTCCTGGTATTGTATTGAAAAGCAACCAGAAGAAGAACAATGTACTCTGCATTTAATAATGAAAACAATATCGGTAATAATTGCACTGGTTGGATAAAAATAACCAGCAGTATTGCAAGAAAGCCAAACCAGAGAATAATAAGAGGATACCGGGGCAAAGGCGACTCCTGAAGGTTTTCTTCTTTTTTCAAGAAAGTGAAAGCAATTATTATTAACATGAATAGTAATGAAAGCGGCAGTGCCAGCAAAAAGGTTGAAACAACATCTGGTGGAGTAATAATTGCAGAAATACAAAATACCGAAACAATACCTGTACGAATTTTTAATGGTGAAAGGGTTTTATCTATCAATCCTATTTTAAAAAAAGAATAGTAAAACACCGGGAATCCTGCAACAAAAGAGCAAATTAGCACAACAGTAAAAAAACCATTGAAATACTCATGGGCTCCAAAAGATGCCAACTGTTCTCCTGGTATTGAGGCACTGAGCTGTGTATAAATATGCGGTAAAAGTATATAAGCCATTGCTGCGGCAACATATACGGCAAGTGCAGTACCCACTGTATACCTGGCAATGTATATCACCCAGTTTTTGCTGTAAATTCGAATAAAAGAGTAGACCATACATTAAAAAAGGTAACGTTATTAGTAAAAAAAAAATTAGAGATACCTTAATGCTCAACCAAAAGCTTCCATCAATGGAACTAAAGACAAGCTCCATATCTTTCAGTTTTATAAGAGATATTATATTATCAGCAATTGAATATGAAAACAGGAATCCAAGGATAAAAACAACTAGATATAAAATAAAAGGAAGAGATGTCCCCCTCTTATTCTCTTTTAAATGATTTATTATATTTGTAAAATCTTCTGAAAACATCTTTATATTATGTTTACTCACTATACTGTATTTTAGTATCATCGAAATTGAGGCATCTAAAAGCATTCAAACTACATAATAAATCTCATTGGCACCAACTCCCGGACAACGGAATGATAAACAATTGACAGAAACGCCGGGCACGGAGGCCCAAGTGCCGGGATGCCATGGATGGCAAGGAGCGGCCTTCAGGCTGTGCAAGGCTTTTTTAAATTTTGTCCCAGGACTACCTCCGCAGTCCCGCCCTGGTTATTATCTCAGGCACGCGGTGCTCCCACTCCACCGCCATGAGGTGAATGCCCGCAACGCCTTCAACTTCCTTCACCTGCTCCGCCAGTTCTTTCAATATTTCGATACCTTCATCGGCGGCATGTCTTTTTTCAACTCTGGCCATACGGTCAACCAGTGCCCCCGGGACCCTGACCCCCGGTACCTTCTCTGACATGTACCGCGCCATGGGTGCTGACTTCAGGGGCATCAGGCCAGCAAGAATAAAGGCCCTTTCATGAAGCCCCAAATCAACAACACGCTTCATGTATTCCCTGAAGAGATCAATATCGTAGATACACTGTGTCTGAATGAAATCGGCGCCGGCGTCAATTTTTTTCCGAAGACGGAGGGGCCTGAAGGGAAGTGGATCCGCAAAGGGATTCGCCGCAGCACCGATAAACAGAGGCACCCTGCCAAGAAGTTCATCATCGCTGTGAAGGAGTTTTCCCTCGTCACGCATTTTACGGGCAGCACCTATCATCTGCATCGAATCAATATCATAGACACCGCGGCAGCAGCCCTGGTTGCCGAAGGACTGATGATCTCCGCTGATACAGAGGAGATTTCTGATGCCGAGGGCGGATGCCCCGAGGATATCACTCTGAATGGCTATACGGTTCCGGTCACGGGCAGTCATCTGGATAATGGGCTCAATTCCCGAATCGAGAAGAATTTTTCCTGTAGCGATACTGGACATGCGGACAATGGCGGTCTGGTTATCGGTAAGGTTCACAGCATCAACGGCGCCCCTCAGGTATTCCGCCTTTTCACGGACCCGGTCAACATCGGTTCCCCGGGGAGGACCCAGTTCGCCGGTAATTACGAATTGCCCTCCCTGCAGTTTCTCCTGAAGGCCGCTGACTGCTTTTACTTTTTTATTCATTGCCACTGCCCCGATAGTTTTCCCAGACTTTAAAATGGCCCTGCCGCTGATTCTGCCAGAGAATCGGTTCCCTCACCTTCAATATGGAATCGAGGCGGTCCTGCGATTCAAGGCGTTTGTAGATATCACACCAGGCACAGCCCACCTCTGGATTTGCTTCACATCGCCCCTCCTCGGAGCCCCCGCAGGGGCCGTTAAAAATCCCCTTGGCGCATCGTGTCACGGGACAGATTCCCCCCGTATGGGCAAGCTGACAGTCACCGCAGGTGCGGCACATTTCTTCAAATATTCCCGGCACGCTGCTGGTACCGATAAAAATTGTATTAAGTGCAGGATAAACAGGAACTTTATCGAAACGTTCCGCCAGGAGCTGAACCCCGGCACCGCAGCCGAGAGAGATGATGGCCTCGACTTCCCCGGCGATATCATCAAAGTCATCAATAAACTCCACTTCGCACTGGCGTTCCATCACCCTGGGAATAACTTTAATCTTTTTATTTTCTTTTTTCGCAGCCCTGAATATAATATCCGCCAGCTCTTTTGTCTCCCGAAGTCCACCGGTGTAGCATACGCTGGTACAGCCCCCGCACCCGGCCACCAGAATCGATGAACAGTCAAGAAGCTGAGGAAGGAGTTCCTCTATCGGTTTAAGTTTTGCTACTATCATTTTATTTTTCCATGCGTTGTGTGACATTCACCGCAGAGAAGAGGGGGGCGCCCTCCCCGGCTGCCGATAATCTTTCGGTGGCAGTTTATGCACTGCCCGTGATAGGCCTGCTGTAACTTATGCCTTTCCCTGGCCTTCCCTGACTTCCCATGGCAGTTTATGCATTTTATTTCATTGTTTCCCACTTCAAGTTTATCCGAATCAAGAATATTTTTTTCATCAAGATAGTCATGGTGACACCGGGTACAGTCAATACCCTTTTCCATATGTTTTTCATGGGGGAAGTTTACCGCACTCCTTTCCTTAGATGAATAGTATGACCGGTTATCTATAAGTAAACTTCCCCCCATCATCGCCACGATTCCCGATGGTAATATTATTGATATTAAAAACGAAAAGATCAGAGTATAGCGAAAGGACATCAGTGGCTCTCCTCCTGCATCATTTCAATGGCTTCTCTTCCGTCAAGTCCCTGGCTTCGGCATACGGACCGGGCGAAGGCGATCACTCCGGGAATATCGATACCCATAGGGCAGTAACAGCGGCCACAAAGCCGGCAGTCATGGAATGCCGCCTTTTCGACTTCCCGCAGGCCTTCAAGACTTATCCTGCCGCGTTTTCGATAAAGGACTCCCAGGGTTCGGTCCACCTTTGCCGCGGGTGATTTTTTTATGTCCCTGCTGTTCCGGTAGACAAAACAGCTTTCACTGCAGGCACCGCAGGCGGCACAGAGCCGCATAAACTGCTTCATGTGCCTTTTTTCCTTCAGCATGTCCCTGATTATTTTTTGTTCATTACTGTCCATTATAATTTATCACCGTTTCCGACACTCCACCTTTTTGTCCCTCCCACAAGGGAGTGTTCTCCCCTTACGAAAAATCGGCTGTATAGATTAAAGACAAAATGTCCCAGGCGGGTCCAGCCAAGGGCAATGAGAAACAGGTTTCCAGAGACGGCATGCAGTGCCATAACCACCTCATAATCTCCTATATAATGACAGGCGAAATACCCCGTAACAAAGGGCCCCAGGGCAACAATCATCATAAAATAATCCCCCGTGGAAGAAAGAAAACGTATCGATGGGGAAAAAATTCTTCTCCCCAGAAGCAGCCCCCCTGATACAAGAACCAGGAGTGTAATGACATCACCAACCCCGCCGGGGAGAGCCGGGAAATTTATTTCCATGGCCCTGTATAATAAAACGGTATGTCCTGAAATAAAAAGGGGCACTGAAATTAAAAATAAATGGAAAATAAACGTAGTAATCCCGAGAAGGGGACTTCTTCCTGCAAGAGACCACCTGATTTTTCCGAAGGGAGACTTTTTCTGACTGATAAAACTCCGCCTGTGAAAGGATACATTTTCTATCCTGTCACTCATATCAACTACTGTTTTCACCTGCAATACCAGGCCTGCAACCATACACAGGAGGGCTGCCGGGAAAAACCATCCGCTGAATAATATATAGATATCGATCCACTTCATATGGAAATAGTTTTTCACCCCTGCTCCATGTCAAATCATTAATTCAAAGGAGTCAGGGGCGCCAAAAAAATCTAAACAAAATGCTTATAGTCCGCCGGGGGCCAAACCTTGTGAAGGCATGACATTGCTTAGACCTTAAATGACTCCCTCACCGACAGGATTTTTATTGACATCGGGCCATATTTCAAGTCATACTTAAGAGAGTTCTGGCTGAAAAATCATATTAACTCCATGGAGCGCCAACTATGATTAAAGCGGTAATTATGGCCGGAGGAGAAGGAACCCGTCTTCGTCCCCTGACCTGCAATAGAGCAAAACCGATGATTCCGGTCATCAATCTCCCCGTCATTGAACATGCAATTAACCTGCTGAAACGCCACAACATCAACGATATTATCATAAGCCTCTTTTATCTTCCTGAAAACATCCAGAACTATTTCGGTGACGGCTCGGACTGGGACGTAAATATTTCCTACTCCGTTGAAGAGACGCCTCTCGGCACTGCCGGGGGTGTAAAGCAGGCTATCGGTACAAATAATGATACCTTCATCGTTCTCAGCGGTGACGGAATCATTGACTTTAACATTACAGAAATACTTGAGTATCATAAAAACAAAGAATCCCTTTTCACCATCATCCTGAACCGTGTAAATACGCCAACTGAATACGGCATCGTTATCACAGGGGAAGACGGTGTAATCGAAAAATTTCTTGAAAAACCCGCGTGGAGCGAAGTTTTCAGCGACACTGCCAATACGGGAATGTATGTCATAGAACCTCAAGTAATCGATAAATTTGTACCGGCGGCGGAAAAATTTGATTTCTCCATGGACCTGTTTCCACTCCTGCAGGAAAACAATGTACCCATTCATGGATATATTGCCGACGGTTACTGGTGTGACGTGGGGAACCTTACCTCCTACTCTGATGTTCACATGGACATACTGGAAGGCCTGGTAAACATCGATATTCCCGGTAAAAAAATCGGAAAAAACATCTGGACCGGCAAAGACGTAGATATTCACCCGGAGGCACGAATAAAAGGTCCCGTACTGCTTGGAAATTTCGTAAGGATTAAAAAGGGGGCAGAGGTCGCAGAATTTTCAGTCATAGGGGACAACTGTGTAATAGAGGAAAATGCATCAATAAGAAGAAGTATCATTCTTCACAGTACCGTCATAGGCCCGAAATGTGAACTGCGGGGTACTGTCATAGGAAAACGCTGCGTTATACAGGAAGCTGTTTCGGTTAACGAAGGTTCTGTAGTCAGTGATGACTGCCTGCTTGGTTCGGATGTTTATATCCCCTCCGGTATACGGGTTTGGCCGGATAAGATAATCGAAGACGGCACCCGCCTCACAACCGACCTGATCTGGGGCCAAATGGAAAAAAAGACCCTTTTCAGTTCAGAAGGGATTGTGGGAACTTTTAATGTCAGGATCACCCCGGAGTTCGGAGCAAAGCTCGGTTCCGCCCTCGGGGCATATCTTGGAATAAATGCAAACATTGTCATCAGCCGGGATACCACCTCCGCTGCACGTCTAATCAAGCGCGCCATTACCGCTGGACTTCTTTCCATGGGAGTCAATGTATACGATATGGAAATAGAATCGGTTCCGGTCAACAGGTATTCGACGCGGTTTCTCAATGCTGACATGGGCTGCTATATCCAGATATCTCCAATGACGGGACTTCAGTTCATTCAGATAAGACTATTCAATAAGCATGGATTCGAACTCTCACTAAATGTTGAGAAAAAAATTGAAAATATTTTCTACAGGGGAGACTATCCGCGAAAAAATGCCTTCGAAACAGGACAAATCATATACCCAACTCATCACCTCGATTCATATATTTCAAACACCCGTAATTATATCAACCAGGCAGAACTGATAAAACGAAAATGGAATGTAATTGTCGATTGTTTCAACGGAACCGCCGCCCGAGTTTTCCCCGCACTTCTTGATGCATTCGGATGTGAGACAACTGTTTTGAGGGGACAGATAAAAGAACTCACCAGTGAAGAAGAGACAAAGGCTGATACCCGGAAAACCATCAACAATATCGTCAGGATGGCAAAAATAAACCATGAAGTTGGTGCAATTATCGGGCCACACGGGACCCACATCCATATAATCGACGAACTTGGCAATATTTTAACACAGGATGATATCAGTGTAATTCTCTGTAAATATTATTTAAAGTACCGTGATACCAAAAAAATAAATATTCCCGTAACAACCTCCTCTGTCCTCGAAAAGATAATAACTGAACACGGGGGAAAGGTTGCCCGTATAAGTTCAAAACTGCGTTCCCCTGAGGATGTAACGGATATTTTTCTCGGCGGTGAAAAAAAAGAAAGGTTTCCCTACATGGAACAGATATACGATCCCATGATTACTTTTCTCCGGGTCCTGAAGTTTATATCACTGGAGAACCTCTCCCTTTTTGAAGTGAAAGAAAAATTACCAAAAAGCAACATTCAAAATATATCGATTCACTGCACCACAGAAGAAAAAGCGGCCGTCATGAGGATGCTCAGTACTGATGCAGATCCCCAAAAGGTCGAAATGATCGACGGGGTAAAAATTTTCGAGGATGATTCATGGGTGCTGATTCTTCCTGATGCAACGCAGCCCCTCATTCACCTCTATGCCGAGGGCCCCACAACCGCAGACGGAGAATCTATGATTGACAAATACACTGTTCAGATTAAAAAATACAAATCAATGATATAATGGGACCTCGATAAAATATACTTAAGATGTCCCCTTGTGTCTACAATACCTGATAAAATCAAGAGTTCTCTTTTTTTTATTCATGAAACTCCTGATTTTTAGAGGTAGTCATAAGATATTTCATAAGGACTTTTACGATGTATGCAATCAACAAAGACAGACTGATTAAAACCTTTACAGACCTGGCAAAAATTTCCTCACCTTCATGGAAAGAAGAAAGGGTGATGAACTATATAATCAAACGAATGGAGCGTATCGGTGCCACAATTGAAAAGCACCCCTGCAACGGCTCCTTCAATCTACTCGCCAGAATCGATGGCAACGGCGGCAAAAAACCGGTTCTTTTATCATCACACATGGATACAGTCGTCCCCTGCGACAGAGTGGTCCCTGTTGTTACAAAAAGCCGTATTACTTCCGACGGCACCTCCATACTGGGAAGTGACGACAAAGCAGCCATTGCCATGTTTATAGAAGCCGCTGAAGTACTAAAAAAAACAAAAGCGGATCATCCCCCCCTGGAACTCCTCTTTTCCTGTGCAGAGGAACTGGGACTGCTCGGAATAAAGGAATTCGACATGTCTATCCTGAAATCCAGAACCGCCTTTGTTTTCGATAGCGGGGGAAGTATAGGCAAAATAATCATGAAGGCCCCCTATCATTCTTCTATGGAGCTTTTTGTAAAAGGAAAGGCCGCCCATGCGGGGATGGAGCCGGAGAACGGCGTCAGTGCCATTACAGTTCTGGCAAAAATAATCGCCGACATCCCCAACGGCAGAATTGACGAAGAAACAACCGCGAACGTGGGTACCATCTCCGGCGGCACCGCCACAAATATCGTTTCACCTGAAGCATGCTGTAAGCTGGAGGTACGCTCCATCAGCAATAAAAAATTAAAGGAGATTGAGTCCCAAATACGGGCTACAGCAAAAAATATCGCTGCGGATCACCGTGCCGGGGTTACCATCCAAAGAGAGCTAAAGTATCCTGGATTTACCATCAAAGAAAATGACCGGATTGTTCGCATTGCCAGTGATGCGTTGAACGCCATCGGCATAAAGCCATCACTTGAAATTTCGGGGGGCGGAAGTGATACCAATATCTTTAACCGCTCCGGGATAAAGGCTATCAATCTCTCCTGCGGTATGCAGAAGGTCCATACCACTGATGAGTATATAACCCTCAGAGATCTAATCGATGGTACAAGGCTAACCCTCTCGATTCTTGAAAGGATCTAACTGAAGAATGAAATCAATTTAGTTACGAAAAAGGCCCCTGCAATAAGAGTAAAGGGCATGCTGAGGAAGTAAAATGCAAGCTCTCCTTTTTTTACCACGGGGCCTTCATATATTTTTTTCCCAAAATAATTCAGATGGTAATATTCGGGATCCCTGGTTCTGCGTATTATCTGAATGCCAATTCTGATCTTTATCAGAAGAAGGACAATAAACACAAACCCCCCTTCAAGGATAAAAAAAAGATCGATATTCAGTCTGCCTATCACACCGGGATTATTGAATACGATAACTGTCATAACCATGGCACAGACAATATTCGTGAAGGTGGTAACAATAAATCCGCGGAAATGACTGTTTGACTTGGAAGAGACATAACCAACCATATATCGAATATGGATGGCAATGGATAGTTCAAGTAGAAAGATAAGTGACAGGAAGAGAATTTCTTTCATAGCCTTTATACAGGTCATCCCGCCATAACTGGCGGGATTATATACTCTTTCCTACTATAATATTTAATTATAATACTGCCGGAATGCCTTTGTCCGATCAGTTTTCCTTCGGCATAAACTTCTTCGCTTCTGCGATTAAATCCATAGTGACCTTTTTAAGATGTGGGTCCTTGCTGTTTTTACAGTAAACTCCGTAATTAATAATAGGACTGATTCGGGCTACACCCTGGTGTCGAAATTTTACCTGAAAAACAAGATCCGCTCCATGATTACTGGTTGAAAAGAAAAAACTGATACGGGAGAATCTGTCATCATCAGGATCAACCATAAATACACGGAAACCGTTTTTCCATCTTCTTATCCGATCAGCATCCTGCTCCAGTACCCTGATATACTCCCTTCCCTCTTTATTTGGGGTGACATCCTCACGTTTTCCTGAAATAATGTTATCCTTTAATTTTTTAAACTTTTCATCGGAATATTCTTCAGAGGGTTTAGAGGAATAGCGGTAACGCTTTTTATCTACATAATACCTTACAACCAGGTCAACCTTTCCGTCTGAGTTTTTGTCCTGAATAAGGATTATCTCCCGATTCCCCGTGGTGAAATTACCAATTACTATATTGGTCACATCATCAATAGACTGGATAAAGGCATAATCCTCATTCGTACTGGGAACAGGAAGATTTCTCAAATCACTGATTTTAACGATAATTTTTGGAATATATTGCCCCTTTGCAATATTTGACTGAATGGGTCGAACGGTGCCGGCAAATCCAACCGTCCCGATAAAACATATAAGTGCCGTCATTGTTAATAGCTTTTTCAAAACATCCTCCCGTTGACTTCAGGACTGCATTACCAAATGTAATAAAACAGTTTTGCCCTAAAAAATACGAAATTTTTAATATTTGTTTAAACAAAAGGAAATGGAATTACATACCCTTTCTTTTTATGTCAATAACCATGTGGTATTAACATAAAAAGAAAGGAACAAATAATCAAGTCAGTTTTATAGTATTGGGGCAATTTTTATTGTAAAAACAGAATAAGGGGTCAGCAGCTATTGCTGCTGACCGGTATCGGGATCAAGTGAAGTTGTCCCCTTTGCTGTATGCACAACCAGTTTCCCCTCCTGCAGCTCCAGTTTTCCCTTGTTGGCAATATTTTTTCTCCAGAGAACAGGACCTTCTTTATCTGCACAGAAAACATAGTCTCCGGATGCAATATATATTTTCGTATCTTTTTTAACCGGCTGATTTACCACGGGCCCCTCCCAGAGCACCTTGCCACCCTTTATGAAATATATCTCATACCTGGTAACCAGCAGCCTCCCGTCGGGTTTAGGCATTTTCTTTTCTTCCCTGATTACTTTTACTATCTTCCGAATGACTACGGGTGGTTTCGGTTTAATACTTATTATTTCCTTTTTATCCTTCTGAAAATCCTCAGCCCTGAATTTTTCAATTGCCTTTTGAGGAATTACGACTTCCTTTCTGGTTTTATCTATTACGGAGGCCATTTCGAAGTCAGATTTTTTTAATTTCTCCGCCTTCATCACCTTTTCAACCGTCTTTTCAGCCTTTACTACTTCTTCCCTGGTTATAACCACTTTACGATCTTCCTGCAGAACCGGGGCCACCTGAAGTACCTGTTCAATGCTCCCCTCGAACTGTTTTATTCGCCTTGCCACTTTAACTTTTCCGTTAAATACCTTTATTCTGGTGGTCTTTTTACTGTCTGCTTCTACGATAAAACGTGTTCCACGGACGCCTGCAACTGCAGTGGGTGTTTTTACTATAAACTTCTCAGATTTCAGCAGTTTTTTCGGTTTACAGAGCATCTTCCCCACGGTCAGACCAATGGTTGTATCTTCAACATTCCCTTTTCGAATTAAATGCGACATTGTGACACTCGATTTTGACTTTATACGAATAATTGAACCGCCAATCCGTATATCGCAGAAGGAATCTTTTCCGGTTTTAATTATATCTTTTTCTTTAATAATGTCACCGATTTCAACAGCCGTATCATTGCATGTTACTTCTCCCAGTAGAAAACTTATCATGGCATATTCATCAACATCTTCCTTCAAGCAGCCTGCGATGAGCGAGAAAAACACCACTACAACAATTAGAAATGACCTTTTCACCTTCTGCCTCCTTTGCCTATCCTGAACCGGATAATCTGGCTTTCTTCCGGATAGACATATCTGCGATATGTATATCTATTGTACTCCCTGTTCCCCGTCTAAGGATAATATTAATCGTAAAAATTAAAAAAATTCAATAATTTTATCTTTACCGGTGCAATAAATTCCGTATTTTAGACAAAGTTTGTTCTATTTCCATTCTACTTTATTAAAAGGAAGCTCAAACCGTCACTATGAATAATATTACTGAAAAAATCTTAAACACACTCGAAACCGGAGATGCCCTGGGATCCCCCTTTTCAGGACTCAGCAGACGTCACATTCAAAATCATTTCCCAGACCTTGATTCATTCGTTGATCCTGCTCCGGCTCTGAAGGGAAAGCCGGAGAAATGGACCATGCCGGGACTATATACTTCCATCTCTCAGCTGACCCTTATTGCGGGACTGCTGGCAAACAGGAAGGGGATATCTTCAAAACTTTTTCTTCGACATATACGTTCAACACCACAGAATTCAGAAGACGATTATGGTATTTTCAGAAATCCAGACTATGCCGAACGTTCCATGCTGATGTCCCCCGTTTCAGGAGAAGAACAGGTAAGTAATGTCTCCAGTGCGCGTATCATCATACCAACGATTATACTTCCCCTGATCAACAGGAATAGAAACTCCATGATACAATCCCTGCTGGAATTCACCAGGGGTATTACCGAAAATCCCTTTAATATAACCGGGGCAGCTATCCTCTCTGATATTATCCACACCGCAACTCACCAGTCGACACCTGATCCGGCAGACCTCCTGGTCAGAGCTGCGGAAAGTACGGATTTCATAAAAAATTATATAAATTCAAATTCGGGTGATATTTTCAACCTTAAAATAAATCCTGACTATCTTTCAATGTCGATTAAAAATTATGAAAATATTTTCGAAAAAATGAGCCTTAAAAACAGTACTCAGGAGAACGAAGAGCTTATATGCGGAGAGGTCAATACAACTGTTAAATCACCCATAACGAGGGCTACAGTAAATACCCCCCTGGCAATTCTCCCCTTTTCACTTGCGATTGCCGCATCCCCTTCAATTCGCCCTGATGATCTGCTCTTCACCGCTGCATCCATGGGAGGAGAGGCGTCTCCCCTTGCGGCATTGGCTGGTATTTTTTATACCCTCTGCGGTGAATACAATCATATAACCGATAATCTAAGCAAAGAAATAGTTAACCGAAAGCGCATTATGTCTCTCAACGGCGTGGTCGCTTCAGGCAAAGACTCCGGTGGTCTCCTGGAGGATTTCATAAGGAGTGAGACATCCCTGACTGCTAAACTAATCAGCGAAAAAAATTCCCGTCTTAAACACCGCAAAAAAGGGAGCGGCGACAGGGAAAAATCAAAAAAACAGGCAAGAAACAGGGAAGATGATCTTTCCCGTCATGTCGTTGAAAGCTGGACAAAAATTGATCAGGCCAAATGGCGCAAGGGTAAACATAAAATAGATATCGAAAGCTGAATTCCGAATCATACTCAATTCTAAAAAGGCCTTAAATGGCATATAACGATAATTTTATCCTGGAAATCATAACATTTCAAGGGCTAACCACGTTGCAGACAATAAAATATTTGACAAATGGCTATAAAAATTGTATTCATTTAAATGAGGTATAGTCTGGAGAGGATGCCAGACTTGCCATTTATCAGCGTAGAAGCTCATGGAGGAACGACAGATGGTTCATAAAATATCAAAATCCATTATTCTGTTGAGTGCCCTTATAATCATTTTTCAGTTTACTGAAGTCAACTCAAAGAATATCCCATTTAAAGTCATCGAACTTGAAAAAGTATCCCGGTATGATGAAGACCGGATGGCCTACCAGCATATCGAAAAAGTTGTTTCGACCAAGCTGGATAATTCCATATCCTGCCTGCTCATTGTAAAAGACCGCAAAATGTACCTTTTCAGAGACGGTCACGACAATCCCTCGGATGTAGAGACCCAGCGTCTCATCCTTGAAATGGAAAACCGCCTTATACCAGACCTCTGGAAAAATAAAATTGACAACAAGCCGGATTATATCAGGGTTACTGACCGGCGCGTTGAAATGTTAAAAAATGTTAACCAGGAGTTCGTAACCAATAATTTTGGAGATTTTTTCGGAAATATCAGGGAAAAATTCATCAAAAAACATGTAAACATATTCAAAACACTCATGATAAACCGTCGCCTGTCCGGTCTCTATATTCGGAGACGACCATTACCCAAAAAGGTCTACGATACCGGTCCTACAAAGTATTATACCTCTGTAACTGCAAAAAGCATCGATGAAACTATCTACTTTGCAGAAGACGCAGACGGCGACAACATAACAGAAACATTTACTGTTAATCTGCCTGATGGTTTTCACTGGGGCTTCAAATCCGGGGCAAATATCATATTCATTTACAATAACAGCCAGGAAAACATTAAAAACCTTATTGGAAAACTCGCCTTTGAAGCATTTTTCGGCACACCGGAAGAGGAAGATTTCATTAAAAAGCAGTTTCCCAAAAAGAATGATATCAACAAAATGATAGATGATATCTACCGGGTTGTTGATCCAAATTTCAAAGAAATCGAAAAGAAATACAAATAGATAAAAACCAGCTCACGGAACATAGCATGAAATAAAAAAGCCATCCCGAAGGGGATGGCTTTTTTATTTCATGCTATGTTCGAAATTTTTATAATGTTATTTCATCTGACGGAACAGATGAACTTTACGTAAATGTTTTTTCTGAGGTAAAAAATCCATGGGATTAAGGGGAATATCATTATACCTTATTTCAAAGTGAAGATGGTTACCCGTACTGTTCCCTGTACTTCCCACCAGAGCAATCACCTGCCCTTTTTTTACATAATCACCTTTTTTTACCAGCATAACCGAATTATGGGAGTATCGGGTTAAAAAATTATTCCGGTGCTCTACGAGGAGGGTCTTTCCATGACCGCCGCTGTACCCGGCATATATAATTTTACCATCCATGGCAGCTACAATGGGGGTCCCTTTAACCGCAGGCATATCCGCCCCGGTATGCAGTTCCCCCCATCTGATCCCAAAGTGGGAACTGATGGTTTCCACCGTATTCAATGGCCAGATAAACTCTTCATTATCACAGACGAGTTCTCTTCTTGCGTTTCCTTCATCGACGATTTTTTTAATATAACTTTCAGAAAAGGGGATGAAAACAAATCCCAAGGGGGAATATTTTGCTGTATTAATTGCCTTAAATTCCTCAAAAGTTGCCCCGGTCTTTTTCAAATAATAAAAAACCTGCCCCTTTGATTCAATTTTAGTCCACAGCCCCATTTTACCGCGATATTGCTGAATATATTTATTATCAACCAATATACGCTCAACGGCAAAGGCCGGAACAAGTAAAAAAAATGATAAAAGTACAGCTAAAGAGATACGTCTCCTCATGAAATAAGACTCCCCGTTTTTAGAATCTGCCCTGAAACTTATTTTTTGCCCGGAAACAAGAAGGTGTGCAAATGTTTCACATATCGAGCCTTAAATCAAATAATTTATTAGAGATGATGTCAAGAAAAATTTTTTAGTAATATTAATTCAACGGACCTGCTGGATAATACGGTCAAAATACTCAATACTGTAATCCTTTTTAATATGGTGCCTGTTTAAACAATAATTGTCCCTTGTAATTATATTACTGCCATAATTCGTTGAGAAAACCCTGCTGTATCCGGCGTCATATGCCATGGCTATAATTTCCAGGTTATATCTTCCATATGGGAAAGCAAAATATTCAACTTTTTTATCGAGTCTCATTTCTATCATCTGTTTTGACAGATAAATTTCTTCATACAGTTTTTTTACTGATTCCTTATTTGATTTTCCAGTGAATTGAGTTAAATCATCATGGGAAACGGTATGACATTGAATATCGATGAGGGTCTTGTCCATTTCCGACAGTTTTTTCCACGTCATACTTCTCTTTCCGCGCATTGAGATAAAATCCGTATACACAAAAAGTGTAATTGGAAAATTAAACTCCCTGGCGAGGGGCAGCAGCTTGCTGTACATCGCGGGATATCCGTCATCAAAGGTTATTACCAGTACTTTGTCCTTGAATGGTGCTGGATTTTCCAGTCGATAAATCAGCTTTTTTAAAGGAATGACCCTGATTTTTCTTTGTTTAATCCGTTGAAACTGCTGCCTGAGAACATCACTATCTACGGAGAAGGCCCCCTTGCCGTCAATATTATGATACAGAAGAATTGGAACAGCCAGGAGGCGGGAAATTACTTCCTTTTCTTTTTCTTTCCAGTGAACTTCCCCTTCCATATTAACGCCTCCGGCAAAACTGTACACTCCAAGAGTAAATATAAGGGAACAAAGCAGAATCAAAAGAGGATATATGTAAAGTTTTAATTTATGCATAAAAATATACCGCTACCGGTTATATCGGATAAACTTCCCCAAAACCCAACCGCGAATGGTTTATAAAAAATGTTTCAGACAAAGGAGTCCACTGGATGATTAAATTCAATAATTTTGGAATTTATATCGGATTTTCTATTTTCAATAATGTCAAGGCTCAAATTCCATAGTTTTGAGTAAATTTTTAACATCATTTTCCACAAGGGAACCTCGATAAATTAAACTTTACAAATATTTAAAGTCCCCTTAGAGTATCAGGCGATATCATAAAATAATTTGCTTAATAATATATTCCCGGAAGGGGGAGAAAATCATGATTAAATTCACTAAAATGCACGGGACCGGCAATGATTACATATACGTTGACAACAGAAAGGAGATAATAAAAAAACCTGAAAAACTCGCCATCGAAATGAGTGATCGCCATTATGGAATCGGATCAGACGGCCTGATATTAATTATGAAATCAAAAAAGGCTGATTTCAGAATGCGCATGTTCAATTCCGATGGATCAGAAGCTGAAATGTGCGGCAATGGCATCCGATGTTTCGGTAAATATGTTTACGATCACGGATTAACAGATAATAAAAAAATTACCGTGGAGACACTTGCGGGCATCAAGGAATTAAATATGACGGTACGAAACAAAACAGTCTCCCGGGTAAAGGTCAATATGGGGGAACCCATTCTTCGTCGGGATAAAATTCCCATGATCGGCGATGCCGGAATTGTAGTTAATGAGGCATTGCAGCTGGTTGACGGTACTCATTTTAAAATAACCTCCGTCAGTATGGGGAATCCTCATGTAATAATTTTTGTAGAGGACCTTGACCACTTTCCTGTAGAAAAATATGGTCCCATGATTGAGAATCATGATCTTTTTCCACAGAGAACAAATATTGAATTCGTGCAGAAAATCGACCGAAACAGGGTAAAGCAGCGTACCTGGGAAAGGGGAAGCGGTGAAACCCTTGCATGCGGTACCGGCGCCTCAGCCGTTACTGTTGCCTCAGTATTAACGGAACAAACTGAAAGGAAGTTATCGATTTCACTTCTCGGGGGAGATCTCGATCTGGAATGGGATGAAGGCTCAAACCATGTTTTTCTGACAGGTCCTGCCGTTGAAATTTTTGAGGGTAACTGGCCTGCTTAATTACCGGATCTGCTCGCATAATTTTCTGGAGATAAAATGACTACATTTCCCACAGTTTCTTTCCGGGAACACCCCGTTCCAGGAGCAGCAACTCTTTGATGCCTGAAACATTCTCTTTAAGGGTCCTCTCAAGGCTCTGCATGAAGAGTTTTTCCGATCCGGGAATGACTTTTGTATCCGCGGCAATAATAGAGGGCTCAAAATCAATAATGCATTGCCCCTGATTTTTGTTAATCCAGATACGGCGAAGTTTCAATTTAACGGGAACTGCCATGGAAGTATTTTCAGCCGTAGATCCCCGCAGCACCATTGAAAGAAGAACCGTAGCGAACTTCTCGTCTGAAGCGAAGAAACCGATATTTCTTTTCTCTTCCAGTATCGTTTTACCGTCAGGGGAAGGCAGATAGAGGGTAATCTCTTTTGAGTCCTGCAGCAGTGGTAGAGCCGGGATTATATCAAAAACATTCTTTTCAGCATGAAAACAGAACATGAGGTAATCCAGAAAAAAAACTCCTCCGAGAAGAAGAATTATAAACCTTCTCTTATCTTTCGGATTCTGATCAATTTTCTTTCTGAAGTCGCCGAGCCTGTTTTTCAGAGATTGTACAATATTCTCTTCTGACATTGATGATTACCCTTCCTGTTATGAGTCCGTACAAGTACTATTATTTAGCTTCTGTTGTCCAGAAAAAAGTTATATCCTCGATAATAAAAAAACATACGAATTACCGGACAGTACGATTATATTTCTTCAGGAAATTTAAAATACCAGCTGATATTCCCCTGGCAATCCTTTTCTGATGACTGCTCCTGGTGAGCCACTTTGATTCCTTACTGTTGGTAATAAAACCGACTTCTACCAGAACGGCAGGCATTAAAGCACCCCTCAAAACAAAAAAGTCAGCCTTTCTCACTCCCCTTGATTTAAAATATCTGTTTTTTGATGACATACCCACCTGAACTGTCTCCGCAAGCATTGAGCTCTCCCTCTGAATCTGTGTTGTCATCATGTGAGCTACAATATATTCGATATCACCATATTTTTCTTTTCTGTTTTTTCCTTTTTCGTATACAATTACGTTATTCTCGAGGGCAGCGGTACTTCTTGCATCCTCATTACTAGGATTTTGAGAAAGGAAGTAGGTCTCATACCCCGATATTCTTCTTGAAATTGAGGCATTTATATGAATACTGAGGAAAATCCCGTTATTACTTTTCCTGAGCTTCCGGTTTGCCACTTCAGTCCTGCGGGACAACTCTACAAATCTATCCGAATACCTGGTCATGATTATTTCAGTATTCCGTAACTGACTTTTTAATTCATTCCTGACAAGTTTCGAAATATTGAGGGTAATATCCTTCTCCTTTAAACCGCCTTTTCCTATGGCCCCCGGATCTTTACCACCATGTCCAGGGTCGATAATAATGAAGGTAATGGGGAAGTTTTTCGCCTTTTTTTCCGCCGGTGGTGAAATTCTGCCGCCCCCCTTCTCAACAAGAATATAGCTGTTATTTTTCCTTAAGGGTTTTTTATCCGGGAAAAAAACAGACAACAGTGACAAAGCAGTCTTTTCAGGTAAAAATATTTCCCCCGATTTTTTCATCACAGGATATTTACTTCTGACCAGGGTGCCGTTCACTACGATAAAACAGTATCCATTGGCAATAACTGAACGGTTTCCCATATAATAGAGTTTCACCCTGCCGGTCTCCATGTCATAACCGGTATTTATTTCATAACTTCTCGCCAGTGCATGGAGATTTACATATGGTTTCCCCTTTATCCAGTAACGAGAAAATCCCTTTTCAACTGCAGAGAGATTAAACGAGAAAAGAATAAAAACCAAAAACAAGATTACACTGATTTTTATTCTTGCATTGATGAAATATAGAGGAAAAATATTTCTACTCCCTTTAATATAAAGTCGCAAAAAAAATATAAAGCCTGAGCTTTTAACTTTCGTCAAGTTATTTACACTTTCATATTCAATAACTGATTTCTAGTTTACATCTGTTTCCAAAAATCAGGAGTTGCAGCTGCAAGAAGAGGCTATTCCAAAGTTTAATTTGTGAAAATCCCTCTATATTCAAATTTTCACAAACTAATAATAATCTTTTTAAATTTCATTCACACAATTTAACTCTAAAAATAGAAAAATTACTTTATTCCTGAGAATATTCCTGTATCCTTATAATAATTTTCCGACGATTACCTGCAAACTCAAACTTTCATTTTAGAAAAAGAGGCCTGCAATGAAACATCTCAAAAAAAATTCCACTATCATTTTAATCGTCTTGCTCTCTCTTCTGGGGGGCTGTTCTGCACCACCGGTACCGGATATCACCGGAGTTTATGTACACCATAGCGGGACTAAAAAATATTACACACTCACGGTTAAAAAATCTTCCTCATCAAAAGTCATTGCACAGTTTGAAGGTGTTCCATTGGACATGATGAAAAGATTTCCATGGTCCATACAATGTGATGGACAGATAAGAGGCCAAAATTTAAAATGTGCTGAAAACAAAATAACGATAGAAAAATCTCCCCTTCGACTGACTGTGACCTACAAAGACGGGAGTAATCAGGTTTTTATCAACTCCCACGAAGGCCAGAAAGAAGAAGTAATACTATTTCAATAAGGTAAAAAGTACACATTATGAAACGTTGCAACCTTTCATTTGCTGCTACACTGATGATCTTGTTCAGCGTCGTATCCTGCGGCAATAAAAGCGAAAATTCCGGTTCATCGATCAAGAAAGAAAGTGCAGGTTTAGTACTTTCCCATAATACATCCGTCAGGATTTCTCCCTTTATTTTTTCAGCCAGAATCACACAGCTAGAAAAAGGCGAATCAGTCATAATTAAGGACAAATCATCCGCAAAGACATGGATCGGCAAAAATAACGACTACTGGTACCAGGTCTCACTGAAAAACGGCATGTCAGGATGGATCTTCGGCAAAAACCTGAGGATTCTGAAATCAGGTAAAGACGAAGATGTAAAAGAGTATATTTCTAAATTCTGGGAAAAAGAATCAGAAGAACTTAAAAAGGAACTTAAAGGCAAATGGTGGAGCATTAACCGTTTTGGTGACTTCACATATCACGGCCTCGAAATATACGAGGAGGGAACATACAGTTCCTATCGAAAGGGGGGTGAAAAACACGCCATAGAGGGTGAATATAATTTTGACCTGGCGAAAAATGAAATAGTCTTTTTAAAAGGGACAACGTTTAAAAGCAACCTTAAGTATACACGCAGGGGACAGTCATTCATGCTCCACGAAATGATTGAGGAAAAGGAAATTAGATTTAAAAAAATTCAGGCTGAAATCACTCCCGGCCTGAAAAAGGCCGCTGAAAAAGAGGCAAAAAAAGGTAAAGATGCGAATAAATAAATTCCTGGCACGCTGCGGACTTGGGTCCCGAAGAAAAGTCGAAGAATTAATTACTGCCGGAAAAATTACAGTTAATGGAAACATTACCACGGACCTGGCCCATACTATAGATCCGGATCATGACGAAGTTGAATTCAATGGAACCAGAGTTCTGCCTACTCTTTCATTTACATACCTCATGCTGAATAAACCCAAAGGTTATATCACCACCATGAGTGACGAAAAGGGAAGATCAACCGTCATGGATCTTTTACCTGAAAAATATCTGCGAGTTGGCGTTTTCCCGGTGGGCAGGCTTGATAAAGATACGGAAGGGCTTCTTCTGCTTACAAATGACGGTGATTTTGCCAAAAAAGTATCTCAGCCCTCTTCACATATAACAAAAAAATATTTCATTGAACTGGACAAGCCCCTCGAAGGAGAGCATATACCAAAAATGCAGAAGGGCTTCTTTCTTCATCAGCTGAAAATAAAAACGAGGCCGTCACGAATAAAAATAATTCATAAATCAGGCAAACTTGTCCATATGACTATAACAGAAGGGAAGAAAAGGCAGATCCGCTATACCTTTAAAAATTTTGGTTACAACGTTCTCAAGCTAAAACGTATCTCCTTCGGCCCCCTTGAACTTGGAGGCCTTCATCGTGGAGAAACCCGTCAGTTAAAAAGCCGTGAAGTGAAAGACCTGTTAAAATCACTGGAGTCCTGAAGAATCAATCTCCAAGAAGATGGACAAAAAGACCGCTTCTTAACTTTGGTTCAAACCAGGTTGACTTTGGTGGCATTATTCCATCCACATCAGAAACATTCATAAGTTGATCCAGAGTCGTGGGATACATCGAAAAAGCGACTTCATATTCTCCACTGTTTACCAGTTTTTCCAGCTCGCCGGTTCCCCTGATGCCTCCGATAAAACTTATCCTGTTATCAGTCCGGGGATCCGATATCCCCAGGAGGGGTTCCAGCAGGTAATCCTGAAGTATTTTAACATCCAGGCCACCAATTGGGTCATTGCTGACTTCAAATTTTGGTTCGATAGTATACCATGAATTATCAAGGTACATGCAGAATTGACAGGTCTTATCCGGTTCTTTCTTTCCCTTCCCGATAATCTCGAAGTTTTCAGATAATTCCTCGAGAAATTCGTCTCCGCTTTTCCCCTTCAGGTCGCGAACCGCCCTGTTGTAGGCTAGAATATTCAGCTCATCATGGGGAAAAATTACCGCAAGGAAAAAATTGAATTCTTCTGTTCCGTCAAAATCCGGATTCTCCTTTCTTCGTTTTTCACCAACCCTCGCTGCAGAGGCTGCTCGGTGGTGTCCGTCTGCAATGTAAAGTATGTCATCTTTAAATGCGTTAATAAATCTGTCTACCAACGCTGCACTACTTATTATTCTCACGATATGCCGAACACCATCCTCCGCTATAAAATCGTACTCAGGCTCAATACTCATCCCCTCCGCAAAGAGATCCTTTTTGTCTCCATTTTCCCTGTAGAGTAGAAAAACAGGGCCGGTATTTGCATCAAGGATATCGAGATGAGTAGTTCTATCCTTCTCCTTGTCTTCTCTTGTCAGTTCATGTTTTTTTATTCGATTTTCCAGGTAGTCATCGACACTGACGGCAGCTACCAGGCCAGTCTGCCACTTATCATTCATAACCTGCGTATAGAGATAAAGGCATGCTTCCTGATCACCCTTAAGGATATCTTTTGCAATAAATTCTTCGAGTTTACTTTTCCCGGCACTGTACACAGATGAATCATAAATATCTATTCCGGGCTTCATATCTATTTCAGGCTTCGTAACATGGAAAAAACTTTTATCATTACCTGCCGCAATTGATCTTGCTTCCTCAGAGTTGACAACATCGTAGGGAAGTTCTGCAACTTTGTCGACAATACTTTTTTCAGGTCGAAGCGCCTTAAATGCTTTAATCAGTGCCATATTTAACTTCCTCTCAAATTTTCAATTATTTTTATTATTTCAGAAATTATGTAATCCAATAACCTAAAGCCCTCCTAACTTTCAACTAATATACAGTAAAAAATTAAAAATATACATTTTTTCATTGATTTATAGATTTGTATATGTAGAAAATTGCCACTTAACACCTATGTTTTATGTCTCAAAAATACCAAATTTTTAAGAGGAGAATTTTATGGCCCGTGTATTTAACTTTTCAGCTGGTCCTGCGACTCTTCCGGAGGACGTACTACAGCGAGCTTCACAAGAACTTGTGGAATATGGCGATACAGGCATGTCTGTAATGGAAATGAGTCATAGATCCGCTGCTTTTCAGAAAATTATTGATGATGCTGAAAGTCTTCTCAGAGAACTCATGAAAATTCCAGATAACTACAAGGTACTGTTCCTTCAGGGAGGGGCTTCTTTACAATTTGCCATGGTACCCCTGAATCTTATGGGTAAATCTAAAAAATGCGACTTTATCCATACCGGTGAATGGACCAAAAAAGCCCTTGCTGAAGCCAAAAAATTCGGCGAGGTAAATATCCTCGGCTCATCGGAAGATAAAAATTTCTCTTATATACCTAAAGTTGATAAGAACAAATTTAACAGCGATGCTGCATATTTTTATTTCTGTTCCAATAATACTATCTATGGAACAAAATTTAATGATATCCCTGCTACGGGAGATGTCCCCCTTGTTGCGGACATGTCATCCAATATTCTATCTGAAGAAATTGATGTCTCTAAATATGGCATAATCTTTGCAGGTGCGCAGAAAAATATCGGTCCCGCAGGAGTCACCATCGTTATTATAAGGGATGACCTTATTGGCAATCCTATGGAAAATACTCCCACAATGCTCAATTATGCAACACATGCTGAAAACGACTCAATGTTCAACACACCCCCAACCTACGGAATCTATATAGCAAAACTCGTTTTTGAGCACCTGAAAAACAATGGGGGCATTAAAGCAATAGAAAAATTGAACAAAGAAAAAGCTGAAATCCTCTATGATTTCCTTGATCAATCAAAAATGTTCAGTGGGACCGCCGCCAAGGAAGACCGGTCAATCATGAATATTCCCTTTATTACCGGCTCAGATGATCTTGATAAAGAATTCATCTCAGGAGCAACAAAAGAGGGCCTTGTCAACCTGAAGGGGCACCGTTCCGTTGGTGGAATGAGAGCCAGTATTTACAATGCCATGCCCGTTGAAGGCGTCCAAAAACTGGTGGATTTCATGAAAAAATTTGAAAGCAGTCATAGTTAACCAAGGAGGCATACATGATCAATATTCAAACATTGAATAAAATATCACCCATAGGCCTTAATCTGCTTTCCTCTTCCCTCTACACTCATAATAATGAGGTTGAAAATCCTGATGCTATTCTTGTGAGAAGTCAGGACATGCATTCAATGAACCTTCCGAAATCTGTTAAAGCCATCGCACGGGCAGGTGCAGGTGTCAACAATATACCGATTGAAAAATGTTCAGAAAAAGGTATCGTTGTATTCAACACTCCCGGTGCCAATGCAAATGCTGTAAAGGAACTTATTCTCCTGGGCATACTCCTTGCTTCAAGAAACGCCTTTATGGGCATTAACTGGGTTAAGGGCCTCACCTCCAGTGAAAAAACCGTCAAGGAGCAAATTGAAAAGGGAAAGTCTCAATTTACGGGACCTGAGATACAGGGGAAAATCCTCGCTGTCATAGGCCTCGGTGCAATTGGGGTCAGATTGGCGAACGATGCTTCTACCCTGGGGATGAAGGTTATCGGCTTTGATCCCTACATCTCTATAGAATCGGCATGGATGTTATCCAGTTCTGTCATCAAAGGAGATTCCCTTGAAAAAACATTAAAGGATGCCGATTACATCAGCATTAATATCCCCTACAATACTTCAACTCATGAGTTTTTTAATGAAAAGAAACTTTCAATGCTCAAAAACGATTCTATTCTTCTAAATTTTGCACGATCCGAACTTGTCGAAAGCAGTGCTCTTCTAAAACTTCTTGATGAAAGAAAAATTGGCATGTATGTAACTGATTTCCCCACAGAGGAGATGCTTCAACATGACAATATAATACCACTTCCTCACCTCGGCGCATCAACCCCTGAAGCAGAAGAAAACTGCGCCAAGATGGCTGTAGAACAGCTTAGACTGTTCCTCGAAGAGGGTCAAATCAAGAATTCAGTAAACTTCCCGGATTGCAGTCTAAGCAGGGAAGGTCAGAAACGTCTGCTGGTGGCCAACAAAAATATTCCAAATATGATCGGTCAGATAACACCCATATTGGCGGATGCTGGAATAAATATTGCCGAGTTTCTTAATCGTTCCCGTGGAGATTACGCCTTTAATATAATCGATGTCGACGTCGATGTCGATCCGTCTATAATTAAAAGCATAGAAGCGATCGAAGGGGTAACGATGGTCAGGCTTATTTCATAACCGGGGTTCACATTGATTTCCTTGATAAACCGCTGGAAACAGCGGTTTATTTTTTCTCATGCTTTTAAAATATTATGTCGAATTTATAGAAAGAATAATTATTCACCATGATTGACTGAACTGAGGAATTCAATGCAAAATATCGATTTTTACAGCGGCCCCGGGGCACGCGATCTGCCGCCGCAATTTGAAAGCAAGGACCCTGAATACTTTTCCAGAATGTCTGGAGTACACACAAAAGACCAGGAAAAAGCAAAAAAACGAGCCAGCCGGGTAATCTTTCTTATTTCAGCACTCTGTATTGTATGCTTCACCACCGGTCTTGCAATAGGTATAAAGTTTGCCGGGGGAAGCAAAACACCCATTGTTGATGATGCAACCTATAACGCAATGAATAACATATCAAAAAAAGTTTCTGACCTGGTAAAACCCTCCAGGGTCGAGGCAGCCACGAGAACATCAAGTTTTCCTGCAGCAGAATACCCCTATGCTATAAAAATTGGAGCATCCTATTCAGAAAATGAAGCAAGAAAAATTGCATCGTATTTGAG
Source organism: uncultured Spirochaetota bacterium (assembly GCA_942491575.1). GTDB lineage: Bacteria > Spirochaetota > UBA4802 > UBA4802 > UBA5550 > CAZHNW01. The sequence continues at coordinate 375,992 of CALOBT010000031.1, read as the reverse complement.
CAAAAAGGGTCATACTGTAATTCTCTCCAAAGCAGCAACAAAGGGTAACTTGAAAATTTATACAGGTCCTTATAAAACAATAAATTATGCCCGATCCGGCTTGAAAAAACTTGACTCCTACAATAAATTTTCTTTATCTGCTAATGCCCGTATAGTTAAGCGGAAATAAATTATGGATATAGAAAAATTTGGAAAAACATTCCTTTATTTTTATAATGCCACCTTCAAAGGCTGATGCGGAGTCTATCCGTGATATTATGCATGAATATGCCATAAAGGGAATTATTTTAGAACGTTCGGTCGAAGATATTCGAGACAGCATAAACAGTTTCCTGGTCGCAAAAAAAGACAATAAAATAATAGGAATTATTGCGCGTTACGATTACGGACAAAAACTGATCGAAATTCGCTCCCTTGCAGTAAAATCGTCCTATGCGGGATATAAAATCGGAACCAGACTCCTTGAAGCCATGGTCAATATTATCCGTCAGGAAGATGGTTATAAAATATTTTCTCTATCTTATGCACCCGAATTTTTTAAAAAAAATGGCTTTATCGAAGTCCCGAAGGGAAGCCTTCCAGAAAAAATTTGGAAAGATTGTATAAACTGCAAAGATAAGGAAAATTGCGGTGAAACAGCTCTGATGTTCAGCCAGAGCAAGATTAAAAGCCGCGGGTAACGATATTTTATATTTTGCTTATTTTAATAGAAAGTGCCAGGCTTTTCAATTTTTTCTCAAGAGCGCTCTTTTTATCTCCCGGAGCAATTATTCTGAAGAAATATCCGAATCTTCCATTAATAATAAATCCTTCGTACCCGGTGTATGAAATTGACCCCTTGATTAAAAACCGATACAAAGAGGCCTTTTCGCCCCTAAGAATCGCCTCCCTCTTGCCAGCGGCTAAAAAATTTCGATGATACCAGCTTTTTTCAAATTCATCAATGTCATTAATTTCAATGGCAAAACGTTCCGCATCTATAGCAAAAAGACAGTCAAATAAAGTCGAATCCCCTTCTTTTAAAGGTTCAAAGGAAACCCCCATAAGAATTCCCTGGTAATAGTATGAAGGTTTCCTTCTCTTAGTATTTTTCAGCAGAGTAAGTATTCCCATCGTTTCCAGGGAATAATGCATGTTTTCATTTAACAGGATTGTTTTATCTGGACTGTTGCGGAATATCAGCGGAGAGGCTTCCCTGTTTATTCCAGCATAACGGGTTCCCTGCTGCCTGGAGATAAAGTGTTTAAACAGGATAGCCTTTTGTTGTGCAGTTATTACCCTCTGGTCAAGCGGTTTCATTGCCAGGATTGTTTTCACGATCCGAAGGGCATCAGCATTTCGATGGTTTTTTATAAGGTCTTTAACAGCAGCGAGATAGTATTCAAGTCCCCGTACCGTTACGGGTTGAGACATCCTTTTAATTTCTGAAGTGATAAATATTTTTTTATTCTTGTTTAGGAAGTAAGTATTTCCATCCCCATCGAGAAAGAATTTCCATCCAGGCATCTGGCCGAATGCTTCAATTGTTAATACAAGCAATAATAATAACAAACCGCCCTTTTTTAAAAAAATCATAGCATATTGAAAAGAACGATACCTGCAATAATTATCAATATTACCAGAAAGGCCATAAAATAAACCATTTTGCCTTCCTTCTCCGGAGCACTGGTATCCTCCCCGGCCTCCATTCGTATTTTTACATTTTCCTCTTCAGTAAGTTTTGCCAGCACTCCCTTTGCCACCAGGGCGTAAACCATGTAACCGGATTTTTCCAAGGGTACTTTCTCTTTGACGCGACCCTTTATTGGAGAAATTCTTCCTTCCGAATCAACTGCATTGAGAACACTCAAAATTTTTCGGGAAACAGGATCCTTTCCGGGAAGAAGTACCATAATCTTCTCCCCAAGCTGAATATCATTAATATATTTCCCCTTTACAGGAGCAACAATAGACGTACCCTCTACAACGAAATTTGCTTCTTCCTCTATTTCCCTTATTCTACGCTCAAACTCCGTTTCTTCCACAGCTACCGGTTTAGGAGATTCCTCCTGCGGCTCAGCACTCTGAGGAGTAACCAGGGGTATACCACCCATATCCATAGCCAGAGAACTTGTAGGTTCTATTTCCACCTGGCACTGTGCAGAGTCATCATTCAGAACCTGTTTCAATATCAATAGAATATTCCGGGATAATTCATCAAGGTTGCTTTCCTGAACATATGGGAATATGTCTTTCTCAACCATGCCGTCAATAAGCAAATCGGGAAGATTTGACATGTCCACAATATCTCCACCACTTTTATAGGCATTCATATCCGAATAGAGACTCTTCCAGTCATCAAATATTCTCACTTTTTCATAAATACTGTCATTTGTAACAAGGGCTGCATCCACAAATGAAATGTATTCATCATAGATATTAAAAAATGCAAAAAATAGCCCCGATCGACCTGAATGTTGCAAAAAGAATTTCGTTTTTACCGCAATATTATCCAGATACTGGCCGGCGGCCATTGCCTTTGCTTTTTCCATGTCACCATTAACAAACTTTAGTGACATTTCTATCATGCGGGTTTTTTCATTTAAGGAATCATATTGTTCTGACATACTACTCTTCCTGGGTTTCGATAATACATTTTTCTAAAATCTCATATTTTTTCTGAGGCGAAAGAGTAATCAGCTTCTTAACGCCCTGTAAAACTTTTTTCTTATACTTTAGAGGAAAAGATAGAGTTAATAAATTTCCCTCTTCTAAATCATTTTCAATTCCTACCTTATCAGGGGGAACTTTAATTCCGAGCAGTGGTCCCATTATTTTAATCAAATGCCATGGATAAACATATTTCAGCGAAAGCTTATCAATATCCAGTTCCAACCTTCGGAGCAACCGGTAGCTTAACCACCCATCAATGGTCAGGTCCGTCCATTTCCCGGGATTACTGGTAATCTGCAATACGATTTTATTTTCATCGTTACTCTCAAGAACCCTCAGGTAAGTTACCTGAGACTTGTACGCCGATAACAGGCCGAATAAGCTGTCATCTTTTTTTGTTTTTCCCTTTCCTGTTTGAGCTTTCATTTATTTGACTTCTTTAGACTGTACTGTAAATACTCTTATCAATACTCCTTACCAGTCTCATTTTAATTAAAGAATTTAAAATTTCTTTCGCATTCTCTTCTGACAGTCCGGAACTGGCGAGAAGATCCTCGATGGAAACCTGTTTGTTTACCCTGATAAAATTAATTGTATCATGCTCCTGATCAGACAGATCTCCAATGTAGAAATTATTATTGAGGCAGATATCTTCAGTCATTACAACAATTTTTTTATTGAACTGTCCGTAGGATTTTAACACAGAAGATATATTTATTTCTGCAATATCGGAAATATTTCTCAATTTTATATAAAATTGCTTATTTACCATTGAATCCGTTACGAGTTTAACAATAAATTCATCGATAAAAGAAGAATCTATAACCTTTATTTTTTCAAAATCAAGGATAACTACTTCATCCTGAGCAACAATTTCCATTTCACCAGATATTTTTTTATACATTTTCCTGCCGACAGGCCTGGTAATAAGGTCATGGCTGTTTTGCTTAATTTTTTTTGATAAATTTCCTATTTTTATTTCCATGATCTCTTTATGCACTCAAAGATATAGATATTTGAGTCCCATTAAAATTATTAATATCATTTTTTAAAAAAATAAAGGGCTTCCCATCGGTCCTGTTACGGTAGAGACCGGTTACAGAAGCATCTCCTGAACGAATATATACAGTACCCTTCAATCTTTCAATTATCGTATTCACCTGGCAGAGGCCAAAACCAAAATCCCTCTTCGAGGAAATGGGCGTTGTAAGTGCCATCTCGATCAACTGTGCTGTAGATTCAAAATCAATTTTTTTCCGATTTTCAAAACTCTGCCTTATCCCTATCCCGGAATCACCAATTACAAGTCTAAAAATATTTTCACGCCCTGTTGCATAAGTCTGGATAGTAAAATATCCTGAATCCATGCTGTGTTCAAAAACATTCTGGCAAAGCTCTGATATTACCGTTACGAAATAATTTACCAGTTCCTGTTGCATCCAAAATCTTAAGATCTTTGAACCCCTTTTTCTGAATTCATCAATAACTCCGGTGATTACGCGTACACTCTCTCTTTCCTTATTTGGAATTTCGATTATCTCAATCAGTCGCCTGCTCGCAGGCGATCGTTTCAGAAGAAATCTTTCATTCAATGGTTCAGGGACATTAAAAACTCCATGTTTAAAAAAATCCATTCGCGCCAGATACTGATGCACAGAAAGGGGTATATTTACCAGTTGAAGTTTCTCTCCCCTGTTACGCAGGTAATTACGCCCAATGAGAATCATACCGATCATAGAATAAGGTTCCACAAAAGTAATTTTGCCCAGATCAAGACTCTTCGTCTCCTCAAGGATTTTCTCCTTCAGATTTATAATCTCCTCAAAGGCAAAAGGATCATTTAACCTGTTTGGAATCTCTAATTTATTCAATAATGACTCTTCCGACATAAATACATCCTGTGTCTATACCAGCTTATCTATAACATCGGAAGATTTTTAGATATACATAAATCTTTTCTATCACTGTCCGCCAGGACAATTAGCCTGTATTATTTCCCTTCTCAGGCAAAAATCATGGCAGGACGGCGGGTTGAAAATTGTAGACGGTTATTTTTTAATAAAATTTCAGCGAATAACCGTATCGGTTGCGATGTGCTTAAGGAAATATGGGATACTTAAAAGAAACCTGATGGGGAAGGAAGGAAATTTGACAGGAAAACATCATTTAATAAGGGAGCATCTCCTTAGAGACACTCCCTTATTAGATTCATTAAAAAATATTCAAGGACTATTACATCATCCCTGGCATTCCACCGCCCATTCCGCCGGGCATTGGAGGCATTCCGCCTTCCTCTTCCTTATCGGTGATAAGAACTTCAGTTGTACTCATCATTCCCGATACAGAAGCGGCATTCTGGAGAGCAGTACGAACAACCTTGGCAGGATCTATAATTCCCGCTTTAATCATGTCTACCCATTCCATTGTATAGGCATTGAAACCGATGCCGGCTTTTTCGCCCTTTGCTTTCTCAACAATAACGGACCCCTCAAGACCTGCATTGAAGGCAATCTGCCTCATTGGAGCTTCAACGGCTCGCTCAATAATTTCTGCTCCGATTTTTTCATCACCCTCAAGAGTTTTCCCCAGTTCAATAACAGCATTTCGGGCGTTCACAAGAGTAAGTCCGCCACCAGGAACAATACCTTCTTCTACGGCTGATCGTGTTGCAGAAAGAGCGTCTTCTACTCGGGCTTTCTTTTCTTTCAATTCTATTTCAGTTGCTGCGCCGACGTTAACAACGGCTACACCTCCGGCGAGCTTGGCTTTTCTTTCCTGAAGCTTTTCGATATCATAATCGGATGTAGATTCTTCAATCTGTTTCTGAATTTGAGTAATTCGATTCTTGACATCCTGCTGAGTACCGGAACCTTCAATTATAGTAGTATTTTCTTTATCTACAATAATCTTCTTTGCATGTCCCAGCATTTCTACGGTAGTACCTTCGAGTTTCATACCGAGTTCTTCAGAGATAACCTGTCCCTTTGTAAGAATAGCGATATCTTCAAGCATTGCCTTTCTTCTATCGCCAAAACCTGGAGCTTTTACTGCAACGGCAGTAATAGTTTTTCTCAGGGTATTAACAACGATAGTTGCCAGGGCTTCACCTTCGAGGTCTTCAGAGATTATCAGAAGTGGACGTCCTGCCTGAGCAACCTTTTCCAGAACAGGGAGAAGATCTTTCATTGAAGAAATCTTTTTATCATGAATAAGGATAAAGGCGTCTTCAAGTACTGCAGTCATGGTGTCGGGGTCAGTTGCCATATAGGGAGAAAGATAACCTCGGTCAAACTGCATACCTTCAACTACTTCAAGGTGAGTCTCAATTGATTTTGCTTCTTCAACGGTAATAACACCGTCTTTACCGACTTTATCCATTGCATCGGCAATAAGATTACCGATTTCCATGTCATTGTTGGCAGAGATTGCAGCGACCTGAGCAATTTCTTTTTTATCAACAATTTCACGTGCTGTACTGGCAATATAATTTATTGCCACTTCAACAGCTTTATCGATACCGCGTTTGAGGCTCATTGGATTGGCTCCGGCGGTTACATTTTTAAGGCTTTCACGGTAGATTGCAGCAGCAAGAATAGTTGCAGTTGTGGTACCATCACCGGCTATATCATTGGTTTTGGTAGCAACTTCCTTAACCATCTGTGCTCCCATATTTTCAAAGGCATCTTCAAGTTCGATTTCTTTGGCAACGGTAACCCCGTCTTTAGTAACGGTGGGAGAACCAAATTTTTTATCAATAACAACATTTCGGCCACGTGGCCCGAGGGTTACCTGAACTGCATCGGCAAGCTTTTGCACACCTTCAAAGATAGATCTTCTTGCTTCTTCATTATACTGTAAAATTTTTGCCATTTTTTTCCTCTTAACTTACTTTTTTACTTTGATGATTTTCTTACTCAATTATTGCCAGTACATCATTTTCAGAAAGTATCAGATATTCCTGATCTTCAAATTTGATTTCTGAACCTGAATATTTGCCATAAAGTACTACATCGCCAACCTTTACAGTCATGGGAATTACTTTGTCTCCGTCTTTCATTCCATCACCAACGGCAACTACTTTTCCCTGCTGTGGCTTTTCTTTAGCGGTGTCCGGTACATAAAGGGAACCAACTTTTTCAACTTCTTCTTCAAGGGCTTGAATGAGAATCCGATCTCCAATAGGTTTAATAGCCACGTACTTCCTCCTTAATAAAATAAGTATTTTCTTTTAATTTAAATTTACATTACAAAATGGTGTAGATCGTGGTACATCATGTATTGTTAGCACTCTTTTTATTGAGTGCTAACAACTAATATATAACTAATTACACATTCTTCAAGTCCAATCTTCAGTTGTTAGCATAAATTACAAGGAATTATTTTAAAATATGACGTTTTTTTAGCAATTTATATAATTTCATTAAAAAGATTACAATTTAGTTAATAGTATCTTTTTTTTCTTATTTTCGGTTTACATCCGACTTTCCACCACGTTTTTCAATAAGGGCAACACCTTCAATTACCATTTCCTTATCTACAGCTTTGCACATATCATATACAGTTAAGGCTGCTACAGAAGCTGCCGTTAAGGCCTCCATTTCTACACCCGTTTTCCCATCTAATCGGACTTCACTCTCTATTTCCACACCACCACGCTCCCTGTTTAATTTAATATCAACATTAACGTAGGAGACCTGGAGGGGATGGCACATCGGGATCAAATCAGATGTTTTTTTAGCAGCCATAATACCTGCAATTCGGGCCACTTCAAAAAAACTTCCCTTCGGAAGCATATCCTTTTCTATGGTCTCAATCATAGCGTCGGTCATGCGTATAAATCCTGCAGCTTTTGCTGTCCGGTGAGTTGTTCCCTTTTCTGCTACATCTACCATTACCGATTTTCCGGTATTGTCGTAATGTGAAAATTTTCCCATGTTTTTTTCCTGAATTCTATTTAACTGGAGAGAAATAAACAATACTCAAATTATGTGAATGTAATAATCAACGATTCTCAGCTGGGAACTGCCAATTATAATTTTATATTATATACCTGGTTCACATACGACTTTAAACTTCCCCCCACACCCCCTCTAAAAATCATAGGGCATGGAGGAGAGTATAATGCCGCATACTGCATTATTTCGCGAAGCCTGCCCTTCCTGTGATTTTTCTTACAAGATAGAGAACAATGCCTGCAACTATATAGAGTCCTGAAATAATGAATACACCCCACATATTGAAATAAAACAGAAGTAGTATGATAACCACCAGGGTTATCATAACTGTCGCCTTACCCTTTTTAACAAGATTAGAAAACGATTTCGCGTAATCAATAGATGAAACCATCAGAAGGGCTACTCCGGCAAAAATAGGGATAAAAAGCTGTACCGGCATTTGAAACTGAAACGACTTAATAAATGGTGTAGTCGTATAAGAGAGGGCAGGAATAGAGGAGATAAAAATCCCTGCCGGCGGAGATGGCAATCCTGAAAATCCCTCCTGGTCTCCCCCTTCGATATTGAATTTAGCCAGGCGATATGTAGCACAAATAGGGAATATGGCAGCGAGTATCATACCCCAGTTAAGACCCATTGCTATTTCAGGAAGTTGACGCAAAAAAGCCTGATAGGCAATAAATCCGGGGGCGATTCCATAGGCAATCTGGTCTGCCAGTGAATCGAGCTGAACACCCATAGGACTTGCCACTCCGAGGGCACGTGCCGCCGCTCCGTCAAAAAAATCGAAAAAAGAGGCCGCAAATATCAGAACGCCTGCAATCGCAAGGGATTTTGGATCGCCTTTACTGGCAAAAATTATTGCAAAAAATCCAAAAACCATATTTGTCATAGTGAAGGAATTGGGTATAAGTGATCGTGTCTGGCCCATGAATACTCCGTATTATTATTAAATATTTTATTTAATTAGTCACCAGAGAAGGCTCCTGTCAATAAAAAAAGATCATGCAACGAGGCCAACTACACATGTACTTGGGTCTACCCCGTATTTAATGGTAAAATGATAAAAGTACTTTCAAGATATTCGTATAATTTTTGATGGTTTGACAGGATAATGTCAGCTTTTTGCAGATATTCCGACGGCAATGTTGTCTCAAGGGCCACACAATAGAGTCCTGCATTTTTTGCAGACAGGATACCCATGGGTGCATTCTCCACTGCAATTGCATTTTCTACGGGGACATTGATTTTCTCAAGTGCTTTTAAATATGGTTCCGGGGATGGTTTGCCATTTTTTACATGATCTGCCGTAATTATTGCAGAAAAATATTCCCTTAATTCTTCAGGCAATATCCTCTCAACGGTTTCCATGTGAGAACCCGTAACCAGGGCCAGTAATATTTTTCTTTCTTTCAGCAGCTCAAGACAGGTGAGTATCCCCAGAAAAGGGGAAATATTATTTTCATTAAAAATACCGTGCTTTTTATCTATCAAATAATTTAATTTATCATCCGACGGCAGGGGGAGCTTTTTCTCATTGTATATATCCAGAAGCGATTCAGGCCCCGACATCCCCTCTCTTTTCAGAATATCCTCAGGAGAAAGATCTATCCCTTCGTCGCGAAATACCTTCCGCCACGCCTCTTCGTGCTGCCCCATTGAGTCAATTACAACCCCATCCATATCAAAAAGAACAGCTGACATCATTTAATTATCCATAAGAAAAGTTTTGTTAGTGGCAAACCTTTTCATTCTCGACCATCAGTTTTTCGCTGATACCAATTTTTTCATCAAGAGAGGCATTCAATTTTTTATTTTTATAATTAAGATATCCTGCGTAAGTAAGTAGCATCTTTGCATGTTTCAGTTTATGCAGTTTCCTTTCTTCACGCACCAGGTTTTTACATTCAGTAATTTTTACAACAGGTTCTGTTTCATTATACCGTGACGCGATTTCCTGGTATTCTCTTATTATATCTTTTTTTACTTTTTCAAAAAACTCAAGGTCAATTATTTCATTGGTATCAATTTTTTCCAGGTACTCCGGACCATACTGGACCAGGATTTTAAAATTTTTATTAGAATTATTATAGTCCTTCTCATTGATAGAAGTCATAAATTTTATAACCGGATCTTCTTCAACTGTTGCAACCGATAAAAGACCGAATATCAGGCAGGTCAGGATTGATCCAATGGCAAAACTCGTAGCAAGTTTTTGCTTATAGCGGGCATATATTATTGCTATTGGGAGGACCCCCCAGAAAAGAACCTTCAGGGCAATTCTCAGTATTTCCATCCAATCAGACATTTTTCAACTCCGTATCAATACTAATTTTAATTTCATGCCTTTCAATGGCGAGGTCGATCAGACGATCAAGAAGTTCCCGGTAGGGCAATCCTGAATAGTCCCACAATTTAGGATACATACTGATACTGGTAAAACCGGGGAGAGTATTTATTTCATTGAGGTAAAAAGAATTGCTGTTTTTCTCAACGAAAAAATCAACCCTGGCCATTCCGGAACAGTTTAGCAATTTGTAGGAATCTACAGCTGCTTCCCGTATTTTTTCAGCGAGATCTTCTTCAAGTGGAGCCGGTATCAGCAGGTCAGCCCCTTCATCGTCAATGTACTTAGCCTCATATGAATAAAATTCATGTTTTGGTATTACTTCACCGAGGGCTGAAGCTTCAGGTGATTCATTTCCCAGAACGGCACACTCGATCTCCCGAATATTATAGCCATCTTCAATAAGCACCTTACTGTCAAATCTGAAAGCAGTAGCAATGGCATTTTCAAGTTCTGATGCATCTTTTACCTTTACCACTCCGACAGATGAACCGGTATTGCAGGGTTTCACAAAAAAGGGAGTACTGAAACGTTTTGTTATTTCCCCTTTGAGATTTTTTTTATCAGCATTCCATTCACTACGGCTGACTGTTCGCCAGGGAACTATTGGGACTCCGCCATCACGGAGAAGACGTTTGGCTACATCTTTGTCCATACCTATGGCAGATCCAGCAGCATCGGCTCCAACGAAGGGCACCATGGCGAGTTCAAGAAGCCCCTGGAGGGTACCGTCTTCACAGTAGGTACCGTGAACTACCGGAAAAACAATATCTACAGTAACTTTTTTTCTGGAATTTTGTTCCGTCAGGACCAGTTTCCCGTCACTTTCGAAATGATTTATACGCCATTCCCCCTGTCGGTAAAGTTTCATTACCTTGCCGAAATCAGAATCATCAATTATTTCCGGCTTGTCCTGAACGTACCATTTCCCATCCCTGTCGATTCCGATGGCAACAATATCGTACTTATCCCGGTCAAGGGCTGAAATTACCGATGCTGCAGAACAAAGGGAAACATCATGTTCTCCGGAACGCCCCCCAAAGAGGACACCAACTTTTATCATTTTTCTTCCCCCTCAAGAAACGATTGATGGATTACCTTCAGTGCAAGCTCAGAATACTTGCTGTCGATTACACATGATATCCCGATTTCAGAGGTTGAAATCATTTCAATATTTATATTTTCTTTGGACAGAACAGAAAAGATCTTTGCTGCAACGCCGTACGATGAAAGCATGCCGACCCCGACTGCGGAAACGATTGCTATGTCTTCCTTCGCCTCAATACTCTTGAAATTAACTTCGTCCTTCAATGAATTGCAAACTTCAAGTGCGGTTTCAAAATTTTCCTTTAGGACTGTAAATGATATTGAAGCATGATTTTCCTTCCCGGTAGATTGAACAATCATGTTTACGTATATTTTTTTCTCGCCAAGGGCTTCGAAAATTTTAGCCGCTATGCCTGGTGAATCCGGAACGTCCCTGACAGTAATTTTTGCCTCATCTTTTTTGGCGGTGACACCGCTTATAACAAATTTTTCCACCATTTCCTCCCCGGGCATAACGATTGTACCCTCTTCATAGCTGTAGCTCGACCTGACATGAAGGCGCACATTATATTTTTTTGCAAATTCTACTGCCCGTGAATGCAGTACGCCGGCACCGAGCCTGGCCAGTTCAAGCATCCCTTCATAGCTTATTTCCTTCAATTTTACAGGGTGTTCGATTATTCTGGGATCAGCGGTATAGACACCATCTACATCGGTATATATCTCACAATCCTGCGTATCAAGAACCGCTGCAAGGGCTACTGCGGAGGTGTCAGACCCTCCCCTCCCAAGGGTGGTGATATTTCCATTCTCATCGATTCCCTGAAAACCTGCGACGATGACTACCTGGTTATGTTCAAGTGAGGCATTAAGCCGTTCTGCAGAGATGCTTTCAATTTTTGCGTTGGAATAATTCCCGTCGGTTAGAACTTCAATCTGGCCGCCTGTATGAGAAACCGCCGTAACGCCCATTTCGTGCAGGGCCATTGCCAGGAGTGAAATGGACACCTGTTCTCCCGTAGAGAGGAGCATATCCATTTCTCGCTTACTCGGGTTGGAAGTGATCTGACCCGCAAGGTCAACCAGAACATCGGTAGTTTTCCCCATGGCTGAGACCACCACTACTACATGGTATCCCCTATCAACGTACGACTTGATACGGGAGGCAACCGATTTGATTCTTTCTGCATCCTTTACCGAGGTGCCGCCGTATTTCTGGACTATGATTTTCATGTTTTTGTCAGCATTTAAAAAGCAACTGTTGTTACATTTCCATTAGTAACTGTAACAGTGACTTCACCTCCAACATCCCCTTGTTGTCTCGTATAAGTACTTTCAAGAAGATGCCCGTAATAATCTGTGCTAGTATCAATGTCATGCTCGATAAAGTAAACATTGTATGTACCCGCTGGCATATTAGAAAGAGTAATCGTTTGTCCTAAGGTGCCAAAAGTCGCGAATGGAGGGACCTTAAAATTCCTGGCAGCTCCATCATCTGCGACGGTATCATCTTCAGAAGTGCCATCATAGGCATTCCAGGCTGCTTCAAAATTGGTCATATCACCATCGACTCCACCGCAAATTTCATCAAAGTTTTTCCAGTCAATGCGATACTTTTCATATTTCACATAAAAATCCATCAAGGCATTAATCGATCTCAAAGGAACTGAAGGAATTAAAGGTTGATTACAATTGTTAGTTATAAACCTGTCTCTCAGGGAAGTGGATAGATTAAAATCTGCATAATAATCAGTTATCAGAGAGCCAGAAGGTACTGCTATTACATAGCCTGTTCCTGGGGCTGTTCCGGTTATTGTACCAGTCTCTCCGGGCACATAGGATCGTGCCACTCCATGAAGATTTCCTCCATTAGCGTATTCTCCTGTTCTGACATCCCTCAGCCAGTCGGAGAGGGCAAAGTAATGCACTATTAATGGGGAGGTCAGGTCATTTACATAATCTGGAGTACTACTCATTATATCAAGTTCATACTTTTTAAGGAAGTTTTTGATAACAAGTCGTATTTCCAGTACTGTTTTATCCTTTTTATTATTAAAGGTCAGTCCCCCGACTATGGGAATTTCGAGAGGAAAAATCCTGTTTGTTGCACTCTGTTCCTCACGGTACGCATCCCAAAGGTAACTTGTCTGATAAGGATTAAAATCGAAACCTTCATGGCTGTCATTTTCGGCAAATATTACATTAAGGATATTACTTTCACTTTCAGCAGCATAATCACTGCTCGATTTCCAACCCTCTTCAGGGGTGCTTTTCAATTCAAAAAATTTAGCTTCGTCAAAGATCATCTTACGAATATATAACCGAACCTTCGTGTAGGCCCTTCCCGGAACCGGGTCATCATTATTTAATACAACACCGGTACCGTTGAAAAAAGCCTGGTTTTCGTCAAACACGCCGGCACCAGTTTTTATTGGAAATTCTAGGGTCTGCCTGTTCATTGCGAAGCGGTCCACGTGTCCCGCATTATCTTCGAGACGAATTTCTGCAATATCCAGTTTAAAAGTACCAGGAAAATTTTGGTCATTGCTGTAAGGAATGTCATCAACAGAATCATCGAGAACCTTGCTGTTATATTCCTGGATAGGCATATCAACAGTATTTGTAACATCAAACCAGGCCCTTGGATTATTCGATGCATAAGTACCCTTTAACTGAATCTCAAGCCTGTTCGTCCCCAATTCCGTCAGCAGGGGCTCATCCCAGCAGCCGATAATTGGGAAAGTTAATATTAAAAGGAGTATATAGATAATTTTTTTCATAATTTTCACCCGATAAAGTCCTATCTTGTAAAATTCAAATTAAAATAAACGGAAATGCCCGCATTAAAAATATGCCCGCCATACTGTGAACCTTCGATATAGCCTTCATAGATATAAAAATAATCGAGTCGAAGACCAATATTGACCAGTCTACCCGCAGGAAATGACATTTCCGCCCCTGCATTAAAGATCGGATCCCAGCGGTTTTCATCATCTGGAAGTATCCGAAGCCATCCCGCACCGACACCACCCTTCAGCTGGATTTTAACGGGCAGATTAAATGGCAGCAGAAAGAGAATATTTGTGTGAATCGGCAGAAAATGGAGCTTATTAACCCCTTTTGAAGGGAAATACTGGTAGGATGATTCAAGTCCCACCTTAAACAATCGAAAAGGTGTATTATACCTGAAAAAGAGCCCTCCACCAAGGCTGTTATCAACCTGATCAGCGGTGGTTCCAAGTGGCGTCAGGGGACCAAACCAGAGACCCACCTGGGGTTTCATAAAATAATCTTTTCTGCTGCGATAGGCAAAAGAGGCAGTTGCGTTGCTTACTATAAGTAAAAATACCAGAATTTTAATAAAATGTTTAAATTTCATACCAGTTCCCAGATTGCATATTATTATCTTGGAGTAATGAGGCAAGTTTCTATTTCTGAACAAATTACATCATCTTTGTTACATCTACTATTCCCCGGCCTGTTATCTGTCAATTCATTTCCTTTACACCGCATTTCACAATTACCAGTTAAATGCTGCCGGGAAGGACTCCAGCGGGGGATCATAGGAAATCCTGCTGAGATAGAGCCCGTAAGGGGGGGCAGTAATTCCAGCAGCTATCCTGTCCCTGGCTTCCAGAATCTCCTTCATATAGCCAGGCTCTTTTCCGAATTTATGGTTTTCAACAATCGTTCCGATTATAATGCGAATCATATTATGAAGAAAGGCGTTACCAACAATCCTGACGTCGATAAAGTTTTTCTTTTCCGTAGCAGAAGCCGAGATAATCCTTCTGATTGTTCCATCCTCTGTGGATTTTTTCCTGCAAAAAGAAGCAAAATCCTTTTCACCTTCCAGCAGAGCGAGAGATTCGTTAAGATAAGATAGCTTCAGGGGGAAGTTTACCCACATTGCCCGATACATCATGAAGGAAGACCTGACGGGGCTATTGTATATCCGATAAATATACTCACGTTCCACTGCGGAAAAACGCGAATGGAATTCATTATCAACATGAAATGCGTTTTGAACTGATATGTTCCTCGGAAGTATTCCATTCAATCCAATACAAAACTTATCCAGAGGAACAGAAGAATTCGTATCAAAATGTACTATCTGCCCAAGGGCATGAACCCCGGAATCAGTTCTTCCTGAAGCTGTGACTCTGATATTTTCTCTTGTCAGTACTTTCAGGGCTTTTTCCAGATATCCCTGTACAGTATTTCCCTTATCCTGTATTTGCCAGCCATTGAATTCAGTGCCGTCATATTGAATTATTAAGGCGATTCTTCTGATTCCTGTTTCTCCATTTCCCATTTTTCAAGCATCTCGTTTATCTTTTCATATAAATCTTTAGTTTTATCAAGCAGTTCTCCGGGTCTTGACTTTGACGTCTTCCCCATTCCGAAAAGTCTGCTTAAAAATCTTTTGCTGTTTTCAAAATTCTGTATACGTTTATTGATATCCGCTTCCCGTGAACCTATTTTTACGGTTAATATGGCCGAAACATAAAGAATACCGTCATAGCCCCAGTTTTTATCTGTATCAGGGCCCATATTACCTGCGGCATCAGCGGGTTCAGCACCGGTTTGAATATAATCGAGGACCTTCATATAATATACATATGCTTTTTTATAGAAAAAATGTGATATTTTTTTATAAGGCTTGTCAGGGAATTCTTCTGCCATATCGCCGAAAAGCCATGCGGCCCTTATCGAAGAAACGGCATTTTTAAAAGTTGGCGCAACCTTCTTGTTTCGAACAGAATAACAGTCTACTACCAAAAGGTAAGAAGCTGCACCAAGGGGTAAATTTCTATCCTGATTAAAATCAAGTGACCCGAAGAATTTCTTCACTGATCCTTTGCGGGCGGAAGTCATATCTCTAAGTTTCTCTATTTCGTCGGGCTCAAGGGTGTTGAAATCTTTCGGAAATGCCGCGTAGAGGCAGCTGGGACAGACTGTAACCTGATAGGCCATAGGTATTATTTTACCAAACTTTTTATTATCCTCGTATTGACGCCTCAATTCATCCGTCAATTTTCCGGCTATCAATCTTCCTCCACCGGAAAAAAGCTCTTCTTTATAAAATTCAAATGAACATACCGGACAAACCGTAACATTTTTCTGCCTGAAGGATATTCTTTTGTTTCCTTCCATTAAACTCTCCTGAAGATTATTGGATACATAATTACTAAATATCAAAAAAAAGCAATTATCTTTTTCATTGTTATGATTATATTAGGTAATAGTAAATCGATAATTTTCATAATTTAAATAGCATATTAGAAAATATAAAGTGTTAATTGCTATATACCGATAATATCAACAGATCATTCTATGGACATGCGTCGAATTTACACTGATCAGGAGTTACCATGAAATATAAAATATTATGCTTATTTATTGCAGCCACAACCTTCAGCACTGCCATCCCTCTGCATTCAATCTCTGCATCAGTGAAAGCTGACAAAGATTATCGTATGACACTGGAAGTAATACGAAAAATTGGTACTGTAATATCCAATTTCCCCGATTTAGATAAAAACAAAGATTATGATAAAATTAAAGCGCTATTTAAATCAGCCGGCGAAGATTATTACGGTCGCAATTTTACAGAGGCTGTAATAAAATTTTCTTCTCTTAAAAAGGAACTTATTGCCCTACTTGACCAGATAGCTCAAAACTATTTATCCAGAACAAAATCAATTCTTGATTCCACTTCAAAAGAATCCTTCGATATTCTGGTCGATTTTGGAAAAGACAGCAGTTTTGCCAAATACTTCCACAAGCCGTATGATCCCCTGAAGGGGATTAAGCCATATACCAAGAAATACGGTCCTTCGGATTATCATTTTTTTTACGACAGGGAAGTAATAGAAAGATACCTGAAAGAAGGGTATATGACATATCACTTTTCAAAAAAAATATATGAGGATCCTGAAATTGCAGTTTTAAAAGCCAAGAAAAAAATGACAGCTGAAAATATGAATTATATAATTAAACGTTATATTTTCGTAATCCAATTTTGCCGTCAGGCAAAACAGTTTGGTATTGAAATTCACAAAATCCGCAAGGTAAACGAAATCGGAAAAATACTCAGAAAATATGATTTATCCGGTGGGAAATTGACACCAATTTTCGATGACAGGATACCGGAGAAATTCAAAGTCGATGCAGTTGACAACCTTAAATTACTCCATTCAGTAGAAACAAAAAGGCTGGAAAGATATAAAAAATAATATCTGGCTTAAAATAAAAAAAAGAGGACGCTAAAAGCGGCCTCTTTTTTTTTATATCTAATTAAAATTATTTTTTGTCTTTCTTCTTCTTTTTGTCTTTTGAACTATCACTTTCATCAGCTTTAACTGGTGCGGCCTTAGTCTTTCTTTCGACGAGTTCTACAATAGCCATTTCTGCTGCGTCTCCAGGTCTTCTACCAAGAAGATACATTCTTGTATATCCTCCGGGGCGATCCTTAAAACGACCGGCGATATCATCGAACAACTTTGCAACGATGTCACGATTTTTGATAACTTTCATGATCTCTCTTTTATTATGAAGTTTTTTAGATTCATCTTCTGTGGAGAGATCAAGATTCTTTTTTGCTCTAGATATCATTTTTTCGGAAATTCTTTTCAGCTCTTTACCTTTTTGCTTGGTAGTTACAATTCTTTCATGCTCAAAAAGGGATGTTACCATATTGGCAAACATAGCATTTCTATGTGAATGAGTTTTTCCTAATTGCTTTACACTATTCCTGTTTCTCATTGCTAACCTCTATCAGTCTTTTAAGCCAAGGCTCAAGTGCAGAACTTCAAGTTTTGTTTTAATTTCTTTCAACACGTCGTCGCTATAATGCTTGGATTTTTTAAGTTCATCTTCTGTCTTTCTTACAAGCTGCTCAAGTGTTGAAACATCCAGACTCTTTAATGTATTATAAGCCCTGACTGAAAGTTCTATTTCGTCAATAGACTTGGCGAGTAGAGATTTCATCTTTTCAAGATTTTCATCAACTACTTCAATTTCTTCTTCTACTTCTTCTTCAAAATTGATAAATATGGTCATATGGTCTTTGATGATTTTTGCAGCATATGCAAGGGAATCATCCGGTGAAATTGAACCATCTGTCCAGATTTCCAGAATAAGCTTATCATAGTCAGTTCTCTGTCCAACCCGGGTATCTTCAACTTTTACATTTACCTTTTTGATTGGAGAGAACAATGAATCGATAGGGATAACGCCAATGGTTTCCGTATTAGGTTTGTTCATCTCAGATGGAACATAACCTCGTCCACGTTCAACCTGGACTTCCATATCGATTTTGGCTTCGCTGTTCATTGTTGCGATTACCAGATCTTTATTCATTACCTCAACATCGGGATCGACATCGAAATCAGCTCCACTCAATTGTCCTTCTCCAGATTTAACTATATGGAGAACCTTGGGCATTTCGCCTTCATATTTAAAACAGAGCTTTTTTAAATTAAGGATGATCCTTGTAACATCTTCGTATACACCGTCAATGTTATCAAATTCATGTGGAACACCTTCAATTTTAATTGCTGTTATTGCCGCTCCTTCGATTGAAGAAAGCAATACTCTTCTAAGAGAGTTAGCTATTGTTAAGCCATAACCTCTTTCGAATGGTTCGGCGCTAAATTTGCCGTAATCTGGCTTTAATTCGTCATGTTCAAATACAATCTTGCTTGGTCTTTTAAAACCCTTTAGCAGGTTTCTTGGGGCCATTGCTACCTCCGTGAATCAGATAAGACGCAATATGGGAAAATAACATGTAAATCGATGATTTACAGAGAAAGAGGGCACAAGCCCTCCGCCTCGAAAAAATTATGCATTCTATATTAAGCTTTATTTTGAGTAAAGTTCAACAACTAATTGTTCGTTAAAATCTGCCTTTACATCCGATCTTATCGGAAGTCTTACAATTCTTGCTGATTTTTTTTCAAAGTCGACCTCTACCCAGTCTGGGATAGAATCAACGGCTTTTGAAAGTTTAATAGAATCTTCCAGTATTGCATTCTCTTTAAACTTTTCTTTTACTTCAATTACTTGATTTTCTTTTATAGAAAATGATGGTATATCGACAACGGTTCCATTTACGGTAATATGCTTATGCTGAATAAGCTGTCTTGCCTGAGATCTGGAAGAAGCGAAACCGATTCTGTAAACAGTATTATCAAGTCTTCTTTCAAGAAGGGCTAAAAGGTTATCACCGGTTACACCTTTCATCCTGTTTGCTCTTTCGAAAAAGATTCTGAACTGATTTTCAAGCATACCGTAACTTCTTTTAATTTTCTGCTTTTGACGCAGCTGAACTGCGTAGTCAGACATTTTAGCTCTTCTTTTCCTGGGGGGACCAGGTGGATATTTCTTCTTTCCCTTTATAGGACATTTATCCGTTAAACATCGCTGTCCTTTTAGCATCAGGGGCTGCATTTCCCTTCTGCATAATTTACAACTTGGACCGGTATATTTAGCCATTTCAGGTAATCTCCCTTATACTCTTCTGCGTTTTTTAGGCCTGCAACCATTGTGTGGTACAGGAGTGACATCTTTGATTTTGGTTACATTAATACCACTCTGAAAAAGAGATCGTATTGCTGCTTCTCTTCCTATTCCAGGACCTTTAACAAAGACTTCAACGGATTTCAATCCGGCATTATCAATTGCTTTCTGAGCAGCAGTTTTTGCAGCCATCTGAGCTGCGAAAGGAGTCGATTTTCTTGAACCCTTAAAACCTTCTCCACCTGCAGTCGCCCAGGATATAACGTTCCCCTGCATGTCAGTTAAGCTGATTATAGTATTATTATAGGTTGCCCTGATATAAGCACGTCCTATAGGAATATTCTTTTTATCTTTCTTTTTAGTTTTCTTCTGTTTCACTGTTCACTCCTTACTTCCTTTTCCTGCCTACGGCTGCTTTGCGATTACCTTTCCGGGTTTTGGCATTATTCTTGGTATTCTGTCCCCTGACGGGCAGTCCTCTTCTGTGACGAAGACCACGATAGCATCCGATATCCATCAATCTTTTGATATTCATTGCCTGTTCGGTTCTCAGGTCACCTTCTACTTTTACCATACTGTCAATAGTCTGTCTGACCTGATTGATTTCATCATCGGTAAGATCTTTAACACGTCTCTCCGCGTCGACCTTTGCTTCAGATACAATTTTTTTGGATGTAGTCAGTCCTATACCGTAGATATAAGTAAGAGCTATCTCAATTTTCTTGTTATTTGGTAAATCAACACCTGCTATCCTAGCCATATGCCCTCTTATCCTAATGCTTTTTAGTAGTTCTTAATTTTTGTCTCTGCTTGTGTCTTGGATTTTTACAGATTACCCGTACGACACCGTGCCGTTTAATAACGTGGCAGTCGCTGCACATTTTCTTTACTGAAACTCTAACTTTCATTATAAACCTCTTGAAATAAAGCAACCAATGAAACATTTACGGTTAAATTGTTTCACTTTGAACGATATACTATTCTTCCTCTTTTTAAATCATAAGGCGATAATTCGACAGTAACTTTATCGCCAGCAAGAATTCTTATATAGTGCATTCTCATTTTGCCTGAGATATGCGCAAGAACTAAATGGCCGTTGTCAAGTTTTACTCTGAACATTGCATTAGGCAATGGTTCTACTACAGTACCTTCAACTTCAATTGGTTCTTCTTTAGCCATGTAAACTTCCAGATAATTGGGCTATTTACGCCCTTTTAGATTTTTATTCTTTATAAATCCGTCATAGTGTCTCATTAAAAGCTGAGACTCGATCTGCTTCAGTGTATCCAGAGCAACACCAACAATAATAAGTAGTGATGTCCCACCAAATAGGTATGCCATTTCAGGATCGACCTGTTCCGGCCATATTCTTATTATAAAATCAGGTATAATTGCAATTAGAGCAAGGAAGATTGCACCTGACAGAGTTATCTTGTTCAAAATTTCAGTTAAATAATCTGATGTATTCTGTCCCGGACGAATCCCAGGAATGAAACCACCATATTT
The DNA here is from genome assembly GCA_942491575.1 of uncultured Spirochaetota bacterium. GTDB lineage: Bacteria > Spirochaetota > UBA4802 > UBA4802 > UBA5550 > CAZHNW01. The sequence goes on along the minus strand of CALOBT010000031.1, from coordinate 354,962 downwards.
TTTTAGATTGTCTGCGATGTCAACCGGATTAAATCTAATTGCGGTATAAAAAAAGCAGAAAAATATAATAAGCCCTGCATACATCGCCATATACGGTATCTGTCCCGGAGATAACCAGTATTGCATTTTATTCAGATACTCGTATTTACTTCCCCCAAGCATATTTATTATCTGGGAAGGGAACATTAACAATGCTGATGCAAAAATGATCGGAATAACCCCGGCTGCATTGACCTTTAGAGGAATAAACTGTGCAGTCTGCTGGACAGAGGTTCGGCCAACCATTTTTTTCCCGTATTGAACAGGAATTCTCCTGGCTCCGAGAGTTAGTAGAATCGAAGCAGCAATAACAAGCAGGAAAATTCCGACAAGGATAATACCGACGATGGGTTCTCCTGTATCAGAAATTTTCTTCATCGTCTGGGCTACTGCCTGTGGTGCACGTACAATAATTCCCCCCATAATTATGAGAGAAATACCATTGCCAATGCCTTTTTCAGTAATAATTTCACCAAGCCACATTAAAACCATGGTACCGGTAGTGATGGCAATTACTGAAACAATAACGAATGTAATACCTGTATCGGGGGGTACAACAGTACCTCCGGATCTGGTTTGCATCGATTTCATCCAGAATGTCAGAGCAAATGACTGAAATACACAAAGCAATACTGTACCGTATCGTGTATAAAGGCTCAGTTTTTTCTGCCCTTCGGCTCCCTCTTTGGAAAGATTTTCCAGATAAGGGAAAACTACTTTAAGCAAGTCTATTATAATTGAGGCAGAAATATAGGGCATAATACCAAGTGCAAAAATCGTAAATCGCTTTAATGCCCCACCTGAAAAGAGATCAAAAAATTCCATAAAACCGGCGCCCTGAACCTCAGAAAAATAGGTTTTGAGTGCTTCAACATTTATACCTGGAATTGGAATATGAGCCCCTATTCGGTAAACAACGAGTACAAAAAGTGTGAATAGTATTCTCTTTCTTAACTCGGGAATTTTAAAGATATTGATTACAGCATTTGACATTTTTTAGCCTTATATCTGTTAAGATTCTTTAGATTCTTCTTTCTTTTGAGTTGAAAGAACTCTGACTGAGGTATCCCCGCCAGCTTTTTTGATTTTTTCTATAGCTGATTGAGAAAATGCATCTGCAGTCACTTTGATACCTTTAGTTATTTCACCATTTCCAAGTATCTTTACCGGTTTCTGGCTGTTTTTAACCAATCCTTTTTTCTGAAGAATTTCAGGATTAATTTCAGCATCGCTGAGTTTTTCCAGTTGAGATACGTTTACCAGTTGGAATTGCTTCTTAAATATATTGTTGAATCCCCGTTTGGGTACTCGACGCTGGAGAGGCATTTGACCACCTTCAAACCAGGGTCTTCTGCTGCTACCTGAACGGCTTTTTTGACCATCCTGGCCGCGGCCACATGTCTTCCCTGATCCGCTTCCCCGACCATTTCCAACTCTTTTTCTATCTTTAATATATTCTGGCTTTTTCAGTTCATATCTTTCCATGACAGTCTTCTCACTATTCATTTATTTCTTCAACAATCACCATATGCTGGACTTTATCGATCATTCCACGGATAACATCGTTATCCTCATGTATGCGTTCAGCATTTATTTTTCTCAGACCGAGAGCTCTCATGGTTGCTCTTTGTTTTGGTTTTGAAGAGATTGTACTTCGTACTTGTTTGACTTTCAGTTTCTTAGCCATTATACTGTCCCATTAATCGAATAATTTTGATACGGAGATGTCACGTTTTCGGGCTGCTTCTTCAAAACTGCGTAATTGCAGAAGTCCGTCAAGAGTTGCCTTTACTATATTAATTGGATTACGTGATCCCTGTGACTTTGTCAATATATCGCCTATGCCAGCTCGTTCTACTACTGCTCTTACCGTGGCCCCGGCAATGATTCCGGTACCTGGCGCAGCCGGCTTAAGAATTACCTTCGCTGATTTATACTGCCCGATAACTTCATGGGGTATTGTGTTTTTCTTCAGATTGATTCTATAAACATTCTTTTTAGCATCTTCTTTACTTTTGTCGATAGCATCGGGAACTTCGTTCGCCTTGCCAAAACCGACACCAACATGTCCACCACCGTCTCCTACAACCGCGAGTGCATTAAATGAAAATCTTCTACCACCTTTTACAACTTTTGCTACTCGGTTTATGGTGACTATTTTTTCGGTAAGTTCGATACCATCAGTATTTGCTTTTTGACGCTTGATTTTCATATTTCTATTCTCCTAGAATTCCAATCCATGTTCTCTTGCAGCATCAGCAAATGCTTTAATTTTCCCGTGGTAAAGATTACCGTTTCGATCAAATATTACCTTTTTGATTCCCTGAGCTGAAGCCTTTTCTGCTGTAATTTTACCAAGGGCTTTAGCCGCTTCGACATTATTCTTAATTTTTAAATCATTAAGTTCAGCAGAAAGAGTGGATATACCTACAAGGGTGTGCCCTTTTTCATCATCAATAATTTGAGCAAAAAAATTCTTATTACTCTTGGATATACAAAGTCGTAATTTTCCTTTCTGAGCTCTCAGCTTTTTTTTGATGCTATATTTACGTCTTTGGAGCTTCTTTTTTTTCAGTTTTATTTTATCCATGACTATTTTCCTGCTTTACCGGCTTTTCTTCTTACATATTCATCTTTATAACGAATTCCCTTTCCCTTATATGGTTCGGGGGGTCTTAGTTTACGAATATTTGCAGCTACCTGGCCGACCTCTTGTTTGTTTATCCCTTTAACTTTTACTTTGGTAGCATCAAGCACCTCAAGTTTTATTCCTGCAGGAGCTTTAAAGAGAATAGGATGAGAGTAACCAAGTTGGAATTGGATATCCTCTCCCTGTTGTGTTGCCCTGTAGCCGACACCGACTATTTCAAGATCTTTTTCAAATCCCTGTGAAGTTCCAACAACCATGTTGTTGATTAGTGATCGAAAAAGTCCTTGAAAAGCAACAAGTTGTTTTTCATCGTTTTCTGTCCCGATAGAAAGAATCTTATCTTCAACATTAAGCGTTATACCCTCTAGTACTGCAAGACTGTCTTCGCCAAGAGGTCCTTTAACGGCTATGGTATGTTCCTTAATGTCAACTGCTACATTATCAGGAAGATTAATCGGTTTATTACCTATTCTAGACATGACTACTCACTTCTTCTATAATATTAATTATGATATTTCGCAAATAACTTCGCCACCAACATTCAGCTTCTTCGCTGCTTTGTTGGTAATAACACCCTTTGACGTAGAGAGTATCCACACACCTATATTGTTATATACGGGTCTGAGTTCTTCTGCTCTTATATAGACTCTTCTGCCTGGTTTACTGATTCTTTTCAGGCTTACAATTGCAGATTCATCTATCGCCGGGTACTTCAAATAGATTCGGAGGATTTTTTGCTTATTGGCCGAATCCAGCATTTTATAGTTCTTTATAAATCCTTCGTCTTTAAGAATTTTTGCAATGCCAACTTTCATTTTTGATGAAGGTATATCAACTTTGATATGACTAGCCTGAATGGCATTCCTTATTCTTGTCAGCATGTCAGCTATTGGATCTGTAACTGCACTCATCTTTCTTTCCTGTTATAAATAATATAAATTAGTTTACCAAGAAGATTTTGTCGCACCGGGTATTTGCCCTTCGCTGGCAAGCTTCCGGAAACAAATTCTGCACATATCAAATCTTCGCATATAACCTCTGGGCCGTCCGCAAATTGCACATCTGTTATATTCTCTGACTTTGAACTTGCCAGCTCTTTGATGTTTTGCGATCATACTCTTTTTTGCCACAATAATACCCCTACTCTCTAAATGGCATATTAAAACCCCTCAACAAAGCGTATGCTTCGTCTTTGGTTTTTGCCGTAGTAACGATTGTTATGTTGATTCCGTGAATGGTATCAACTTTGTCAAAATCAATTTCCGGAAAAACAATTTGTTCTTTAACCGAAAAATTATAATTACCAAATGGATCAAATGACTTTGGAGAAAGTCCTTTAAAGTCCCTTACTCGGGGAAGAGATATATTGATCAACCTGTCGAGGAATTCGTACATTCTCTCTCCACGAAGGGTAACTCTACATCCGACATCATATCCATCTCGAATTTTAAAGTTTGCGATTGATTTTTTTGCAACAGTCTTTACCGCTAGTTGACCGGTGATTGTACTCAATTCATCGATAACTGCAGCCAGGCCATTACTGTTTGAATGGGCTTCACCCATTCCTACGTTTAGAACAATCTTTTCAAGCTTAGGAATCTGCATAGCAGATTTGTAGCTGAAATCTTTGAAAAGCTTGTCTTTTACATTATTATGGTATTCTTCTTTTAATCTGGCGGTCATTTTCAATTCCCTACTTAATCAAGACTCTTTTCACATTTACTGCAATTTCTGGTCTTATCTTTTCCCTGTTCGCCAACTGTCTTAATACGAACGCCTTTTTTGCATTTCGCGCAAAAAATCATAATGTTGGAGATATTAACAGGATATTCCCTGGTCATTACTCCGCCTTTAGGATTTTCCTGAGTCGGACGTACAAATTTGCTTTTTTTATTAACACCTTCGACTACGACTCTTCCCTTCTTTTGATCGATATAGAGGACTTTACCCCTTTTGCCTCTATCGGCTCCAGAAGTAACGACTACTTGATCATTTATTTTAAATTTAGTTTTCATATTCGATCACCTTTACAGTACTTCAGGAGCGAGAGAAACTATCTTTAGAAAGTTTTTTTCTCTAAGTTCCCGTGCTACAGGTCCAAATATACGGGATCCACGAGGCTCTCCCTTTGCATCTATAATTGCAACTGCATTATCGTCAAATTTGATATAAGTACCATCTTTTCTTCTAACAGGCTTTTTGGTTCTAACAACAACTGCCTTTAGAACAGCTTTTGTATGAACTTTTTTCCCCGTAGAATCCTTTAGACCATAAGAAGGTTGTGAATCTTTCACGGCGACTACAATAATATCACCGACAGATGCATATCTTCTTCTTGTGCCACCGAGAATTTTAATACATTGTACTTTTCGGACACCACTGTTATCGGCTACTTCAAGCATTGTTTCTACTTGTATCATTTTAAGTCCTCTATTTTACTTTTTCAACAATTTCAACCAGTCTGTATCGTTTATCTTTGGACAGAGGTCTCGTTTCTTCAATTTTAACTGTATCGCCAATTGAACATTCGTTACGCTCATCATGACTCTTTATTTTTTTGCTTCTTCGTACAGATTTTTTATAAAGTGGGTGCATAACAAGGTTTTCAATTTCAACAACCACTGTTTTATCCATCTTGTTACTGACGACTTTCCCGATTAACTGTTTCCTTCTTGATTCCATGATACTTTTAATACTCCAGTTCTCTTTTCTTACTTCGTTCTGATTCCGAGCTTAACTTCATTCTTAATTGTCTGTATACGAGCAATGTGCTTCTTGAGCTCACGAATCTTTTTGGGATCTTCCACTTTACTGGTAACAGAAAGAAAACGCTGTTTTCTCAGTTCTTCCTTTGACTCTGTTAGACTTTTATCAAGTTCTTCTATAGTTAATTCTTCGAGTTTTCCTTTCATTTCTCGATACCTTAAATTACTTATTTATTGAAACAAATTTAGTTTTTACAGGAAGTTTATTAGAAGCACTCTTAAAAGCTTTGCGTGCCAGTTCTTCATCAACACCTGCAATTTCAAACATTATCCTTCCTGGTTTTACTTTTGCTACCCAACCTTCAGGATTACCTTTACCTTTACCCATTCGTGTTTCTGCGGGTTTTTGAGTAAACGGGAAGTCAGGGAAAATTCTTATCCATAACTTACCACCCCTTTTTACTTTTCTGGTTATAGCAACACGGGCGGATTCGATTTGACGACTGGTTATCTTACCAGTTTCAACAGTTTTAAGACCAAATTCTCCAAATGAGATTTTAGATCCACGGAGAGCCTTTCCGGACATTCGTCCCCGCTGAACTTTTCTATGTTTAACTCTTTTTGGCATTAACATGACGGATAACCTTCTATTTCAATATGTTCAATATGCTATTTCGTCTTTCTTTTGACAGTATACTTGTCTTCTTCGTTTTCCTGTGCATTCGACAGGATGTTTCCATTGTATATCCAAACCTTTATACCGGTGATACCAAAGGAAGTTAAAGATTCAGCGAATCCGTAATCAATATCTGCTCTCAGAGTATGAAGTGGGATTCTTCCGTCCTTATAGCTTTCTGTTCTTGCCATCTCAGCATTATTAAGACGCCCTGAGATTACGATTTTTATCCCCTGTGCGCCGCTTCTCATGGCATTAGTAATAGCCTGTTTAACTGCACGCCGGTAAGGGAATCGACCTTCGATCTGGGAAGCAATCTGTTCTGCAATAAGTTTGGAATTTCTTTCCGGTTTCTTAACTTCTATTATATTGATATATACATTTTTTGATGCTATTTTCTGAAGTTCCTTTTTAAGGGCTTCAATATCCACACCTTTTTTCCCGATCAAAACACCTGGTCTGGCAGCATGAATGTTAACATTTACACGATCCGGAAATCTTTCGATAGTTATTCTCGCGATACCGGCATTTTTCCTGGTTTTTCGTATATATTTCTTGATAGCGATATCTTCATGAAGATTTTTGGCATAACCTTTTTTATCTTCATACCAGATTGAATCCCATGTTCTGGTGATTCCCAGCCTGATTCCTATTGGATTTACCTTCTGACCCATATATATATCCTTCTACCTAGTTTTCGTCCGACAGCACTATCAATATGCTACTGGTTCTTTTTCTTATTCTAGAGGCACGACCACGAGCGCGAGGTCTAAATCTCTTCAGAGTAGGCCCTTCGTCAATACAAATTTTTTTAATATAAAGATTTTCTTCAATTATGTTAGGATCTTTATATTTTGCATTGGCCCCGGCGGAATAAAGGGTCTTGAGAACAAGACCAGCCGTTTTTTGGGGCATCGCCTTAAGAACGTCAAGTGCTTCAGGTAAAGAATACCCTCTGATTTCATTTGCAACCAGGCGAGCTTTGCTTGCCGATACACGGTTATTTTTTGAAAAAGCTACTGATTCCATTACCTCTTCCTCTTGGCTATTTTGTCATCCTTACTGGTATGTCCTCGGTATGTCCTGGTTGGAGAGAATTCACCAAGTTTGTGACCTACCATATTTTCTGAAACATATACTGGTATAAAATTCTTACCATTATGAACCATGAGAGTATGGCCAATCATTTCAGGAAAAATGGTGGAACGTCGAGACCAGGTCTTTATTGCCTTTTTTGAATTAGCGGCGTTCATTTCCTGAATTTTTTTATAAAGTTTAATGTCAATAAAAGGGCCTTTCTTAACTGATCGTGCCATATTTATTTCCTTCTCTTAACTATATATTTATCACTGTATTTATGCTTCTTACGAGTCTTGTAACCTTTTGTTGGAACACCTGTTGGTGACACAGGATGACGTCCACCTGATGATTTTCCTTCTCCACCACCCATTGGGTGATCAACAGGGTTCATCGCAACACCTCGGACTTTAGGACGTCTTTTCATCCACCTGGTCCGTCCGGCTTTACCAATTGTGATATTCTGATGATCCTTGTTACCGACTTCTCCATATGTTGCATAACAATCTTTATGCACTTTTCTAATTTCACCGGAAGGTAATTTAATCAAGCAGTAATTTCCTTCTTTAGCAGTCAGAACAGCCGAGGACCCTGCGGAACGGACCATTTGTCCGCCCTTGCCTCTGGTGAGTTCGATGTTGTATATGTTTGAACCGAGTGGAATTTTATCCATCGGCATGGCATTTCCAATTTTAATTTCTACGTTTTCGCCGGACATTATCTTATCGCCAACCTTAAGACCCTCAGGAGCAATTATATACCGCTTTTCTCCGTCGAGATAATTAATCAGGGCAATATTAGATGTTCTGTTTGGATCGTATTCAATCGTTGCTACTCTTCCCTCGATATTGAATTTATCCCGTTTAAAGTCAATTATTCTGTATTTTCTCTTGTGACCGCCACCTCTTCGCCTGACAGAAATTTGTCCTTTTGCTCCACGTCCAGCATGTTCTTTCTTTCCCTTTGTTAAAGACTTGAGAGGCTTATCTGAAGTTATCTCAGAGAAATCAAGAACAGTCTTATATCTTGAAGTCGGTGTTATTGGTCGATATTTTTTAATTCCCATTTTATTATACCCGTTAAATTACTGGTTATCAGGTGTCACCCCAATACTTATTGAGCCTCGAAAATATCTATCTTATCACCTTCTTTAAGAGTGATAATAGCTTTTTTCCATGCTGCAGTTTTTCCATACTGATATCTAATTCGTTTTCTTTTTCCACGAACGCGCATTATATTAACTCGTTCGGGCTGAACTCCGAAAAGCTCTTTAACAGCCTGACGAACCATCAGCTTGTTAGATTTCATGGATACTTCAAAAACGTATTTATTAAGCTCCATCATTCCAGTACTTTTCTCTGAAACAATTGGTCTTATGAGGATTTCATTTGCGTTCATTACTTCCCTGCCTTCGTTAACTGTTCATTGAGAACCTTAACGGCACTTTCAGTTATAAGGATCTCTTTTGAATAGAAAATATCCCTGCTGGATATCCGCTTAACATTATTATAGGTAAACCAGGGTATGTTCCTGATTGCTCTTTTTAAAAGATTATCTTCCAGATCGGCAATAAGAACACCTTTATTGACCTCAAGGGCTTTACCGATTGATGCCATCTCTTTGGTTTTTCCAGTCACGGTAAAATCTTCAATTACCTTAAGGCTTCCTTCTTTCGCTTTAAGTGAAAAAAGAGACCGATAGGCAGCTTTTTTGATTTTTTTAGGAAGATCAACTCTATAATCTCTTGGTCGCGGTCCAAATACGGTACCACCACCTACCCAAATTGGAGACCTGGTTGTACCGGCACGTGCACGCCCTGTACCTTTTTGACGCCAGGGTTTAGCTCCACCACCATGAACTTCTGCTCTTTCCTTGGTTTTATGAGTTCCCTGTCGAAGGTTTGCATTAGCTGCTTTTATCAGTTCGTATATAAGAACATCGTTGATTTCAGAATTGAAAACATCATCAGACAGTTCAACCTGACCGACGACTTTTCCATCCTTTGAATATTTATCTATTTTCATTGCTTATTACCTGCTCGACTATTTTTCTCTAACCGTGATAATAGAATTTCTGGTTCCGGGTACAGCACCTTTTATGAGAACAATATTTTTATCCTGTAAAATCTTTACAACCTTAAGGTTTTTTACAGTTGTTTTCTGAGTACCATAGTGTCCCGGCATCTTCTGCCCCTTCCATACTTCACCAGGATAGGCACATGCACCGATTGAACCTGGAGCACGATGAAAGTGAGAACCGTGAGTCATGCGACCGCCACCGAAGCCATGCCGCTTAATTACACCGGCAAAACCGCGTCCTTTTGAAATTCCGGTTACCTGAACTGTATCATCTTCATTAAAGATAGTACAGTCTATTGTACTTCCTATCTCGAGACTTTCGTCAAACAGATCAACTTCTCTCATTATCTTCTTAGGAGAGATGCCCTTGTTCTTTAAATCTTTAAGAATAGGGGAAGTGAGTCTATGCTCTTTTGTATCCTGATATCCAAGCTTTAATGCTGAATAACCGTCTTTTTCGTCAATCTTTTTCTGCACTACAACACAGGGACCCAGTTCACATACGGTAACCGGAACAGCTGTTCCATCTTCCTGAATGAACTGTGTCATCCCTATCTTTTTTCCAATAAGTGCTTTTTTCATCACGTTAACCCGTTTAACCACTAATATATCTTCTTCAGATCAAACCTGAGAACTTTCAATTCAAAAATTTGCTGTATAAATTACAAAAATGCGAAAACTGTTTAAGACTTAATATCTACGGAAACGCCGGCTGGAAGCTCGAGTTTCATTAAAGCTTCAACAGTATCAGAGTTGGGATCGATAATATCAATGAGTCTCTTGTGGGTTCGGATCTCAAACTGCTCACGAGACTTTTTATTTACATGCGGCGAACGAAGTACACAAAATTTTTCGATCTTAGTGGGCAGAGGTACCGGCCCGGCAATTTTCGCTCCGCTTCTATTTGTTGTTGAGACAATCTTTTCAGCAGACTGATCTAGCAGTTTTGCATCGAAGGATCTCAGCTTTACTCGTATCCGTTGTCCTGTTAACTTTGACACTATTCTATTCCTGTTATACTTTAAGTTTGTACTGTAAGCTCAGGCCATCAACTGATGGCCTGAGCTTAATCTATGAAATACTCTTTTAGTTTTTTACTCGGTAATCTTTGTTACAACACCTGCACCAACTGTACGGCCACCCTCTCGGATAGCAAATCGAAGTTCTTCTTCCATTGCAACCGGAGTGATAAGCTCTACTTTCATATCTACGTCATCACCTGGCATAACCATTTCGACTCCCTGTGGAAGCTCAATAGAACCGGTAACGTCAGTAGTTCTGAAATAGAACTGAGGACGATAGTTGTTAAAGAATGGAGTGTGACGTCCACCCTCTTCTTTTTTAAGAATGTAAACACGTCCGTCGAATTTCAAGTGAGGTGTAATTGAACCCGGTGCAGCAAGAACCTGTCCTCTCTGCACTTCTTCTTTGCCTGTACCGCGGAGAAGACAGCCAACATTATCTCCAGCTCTACCCTCGTCAAGTATCTTTCTGAACATCTCAACACCGGTACATACGGTTTTAAGGGTTTCTTTGAAACCAATAATTTCAAGATTATCACCGGTATGAACAATACCTCTGTCGATACGTCCGGTTACAACGGTACCACGTCCGGTAATTGAAAATACGTCTTCAATCGGCATGAGGAAAGGTTTGTCGACCTGACGCTCGGGCTCCGGTACATATGTATCAAGGGCATCACCAAGTTTCAGAATTGACTGAAACCATTCGTCATCCTTATTTCCTGCTTCAGCGGCTTCAAGAGCCTTCAGGGCAGAACCCGGAATAACGGGTACATCATCGCCCGGGAAATCGTTACTGCTGAGAAGCTCACGGATTTCCATCTCGACCAGCTCGACCATCTCATCTCGATCTTCGGGATCAAGCATATCAACCTTATTGAGATAAACCAGCATGTAAGGTACATTAACCTGGTGAGCCAGAAGAACGTGCTCTCGGGTCTGAGGCATAGCGCCATCGGTTGCAGCAACTACCAGAATCGCAGCATCCATCTGCGCAGCACCGGTGATCATGTTCTTTATGTAGTCAGCGTGACCCGGACAGTCAACGTGTGCATAATGTCTTGCTTCCGTCTCATACTCCTGATGAGACGTTGCAATCGTTATACCTCTGGCTTTTTCTTCAGGAGCATTGTCAATTTGATCGAAATCAATCGCTGCCCCGGTTCCGTAGGCGGTATTTAGACATTTTGTGATAGCAGAAGTCAATGTAGTCTTACCATGGTCTATATGGCCAATGGTTCCAACATTAACATGCGGCTTCGATCTATCGAATTTTTCTTTTGCCATGTGGATAACTCCTTTATAAATTTACCTAATATAAGTAAAAATTCTCTTAAAATATGCACAATCAATTGTGAATTATTACAAAATAAACATCAAATTTGCGTGAGAGCATACTCCCGCCTCGCGCCTAGTTCGCTGAGCAGGTTTATGAAATAAAAAAAAATTAGCTTATTCTGTCAAGCAATTAATGGAAAAATATCATAATTCACCTAAGAATTCAATATTTTTTATTTTTTTATCTTATTTAAAAATTAATAGGGAGCCAGACCACTCATACGGGCTACAATATTATTAGTGATTGCTTCAGGCACTACCTCATAATGAGAAAACTGAAGCGTATGAGAAGCCCTTCCCTGGCTCATAGACCTGATACTGGTGGCATACCCAAACATTTCAGAAAGAGGAACAATGGCATCAACTACCTTAAGTTCCCCCCTGATATCAATTCCATCAATTTTGCCCCTGCGGCTGTTCAGATCATTTATAATGTCTCCGGTATATTCATCCGGGGATACTATTTCCAGCTTCATAACAGGTTCCATAAGGGTTGATTTGGCCTTTTTCGCTGCATCCCGGAAGGCCATACCCGCTGCGATACGATAAGCCGTGTTAACAGAGGTATTTTCATCATAGGATCCGTCGAGCAGGGTAGCCTTTACGTCATCCATTTTATACCCGGCGATAACACCCGCATGCATACCATCAGAAAGGCCGCCCTCAATATCCTTCAAAAACTCCTCCGGAATATTTCCGGCAGGCAGCTCATTTTTAAAAACAAATCCTTCACCCTGTCCTGCAGGTTCGAGACGAATTTTTACATGCCCGAACTGATCTTTTCCGGCGATCTGCTTTTCATAAATCATATCGGATTCAGCGGAAGCCGTTACGGTTTCCTTATAAGTAACCTGGGGTTTGCCGACGTTAGCCTGAATATTAAACTCTCTCAAAAGTCGATCTACAATGATATCCAGATGGAGCTCCCCCATACCGGAAATGATGAGCTGTCCCGTCTCAGAATTATTGTCCGCCTTGAATGTAGGATCTTCATCTTCAAGACGCTGCAGCGTTGATATCAGCTTTTCCTGGTCAGCCTTCGTTTTAGGCTCAATCGCCACAGAAATTACCGGATCTGGAAATTCCATTTTTTCAAGAAGCACCTGATCTTTTTCAAGGGTTATCGTATCCCCTGTTCTTCCTGTTTTCAGACCTACAACTGCAACTATGTCACCGGTATAAATTTCAGAAACATCTTCACGGTCATTTGCATGCATTCGAAGAAAGCGGTTTACACGCTCCTTTTTTCCGACAGTAACATTAACGATGGAATCCCCGGCCTTCAGGTGCCCGGAGTATACCCTGATATATGATAATTTGCCGACATAGGGATCTGATATTATTTTAAAAACCAGGGCACAGAATGCTTCCTTATCACTGGCTTTCCTGGGTATCATTTTATCATGATCATTGACATCGTGCCCTGATATTTCCGGGACATCTTTGGGAGAAGGAAGGTAATCAACAATTGAATCGAGTATTGGCTGCACACCCTTGTTCTTCAGGGCTGAACCGCAAAAAACAGGAAAAAGCGCCGTTGCAAGGGTTGCATTCCTGACAGCTCGTTTAATACTCTCCGGTGACGGTTCTCCGCCGTCCAGATAAACTTCCATCAATTCATCATCATGATCAGCCAACAGCTCAAGCATTTCATGCCTGTGAAGCTCATAGGCTTCCTTCAAGTCTTCAGGGATCTCTTTTTCCTCGACTTCACTTCCTTCAGCACCTGTGTAATACAGGGCCTTGCCATGAATAAGGTCGATTGAGCCGGCAAAGGTATCCTCGGCTCCAATGGGAATCTGCAGAGCAACGGGAGTGGCAAAAAGCTTATTCTTTACCATACTGACACAGCGCTCAAAATCAGCCCCGATCCGATCCATTTTATTCACAAAACATATCCGGGGAATGTGGTATTTATCTGCCTGTCGCCAGACAGTTTCGGATTGAGGCTCAACGCCGGCAACCCCGTCAAAAACCGCAATAGCTGAATCAAGTACCCTGAGACTCCGCTCCACCTCCATGGTGAAGTCAACATGTCCTGGAGTATCTATAATATTGATACGGGTATTTTTCCAATAGCAGGTAGTTGCCGCAGCGGTAATGGTAATACCGCGCTCTTTTTCCTGAACCATCCAGTCCATTTCAGCATTACCATCGTGGACTTCACCGATTTTGTGGGTCTTACCGGTATAAAAAAGAATCCGCTCGGTTAATGTTGTTTTTCCTGCATCAATATGCGCCATGATGCCGATATTTCTGGTTCTGGCTAAGGGTAATTCGCGCCCCATATTGGATTATCTCCTGTATTCTAATGAAATGCTTAAAAACACGGAATACCAGGTAGATAACCTGGTATTCAAAAAGAATTAAATAAAATATTTATTTTCTACCACTTATAATGAGCAAAAGCCTTGTTTGCTTCAGCCATTTTATGCGTATCTTCTTTTTTCTTTATTGATGTTCCTGTATTATTGTATGCATCCATAAGCTCACCGGCAAGTCGCTGATACATTGTATTTTCTGATCGAGCACGGGAGTGGTTAATTAACCAGCGAATCCCAAGAGCCTGTCTCCTTTCGGGTCTGACTTCAATAGGAACCTGATATGTTGCTCCACCTACTCGTCTTGACTTTACCTCTACAACCGGTTTGGCATTTTCAAGGGCCTGGACAAAAACCTCTATTGGATCTTTATCAGTTTTCTCCTTGAGAATATCCATGGCTTTATAAAAAATGTTTTCAGATACACCCTTTTTCCCGCCAAGCATCATACAATTAACAAATTTCGTTACAAGTTTGCTGCCAAATTTGGGATCAGGTAAAATTTCTCTTTTAGGTGGTCTCCTTCTACGCATGTTATTCCTCTCTGATTATTTTCCGTCTTATGCTTTTGGTCTTTTGGCACCGTATTTTGAACGGCTCTTACGTCTATCTTCCACACCAAGTGTATCAAGGGTACCTCGAATTATATGATACCTCACACCGGGAAGGTCCTTTACTCTACCTCCTCGGATCAATACGGCAGAGTGTTCCTGGAGATTATGACCGATTCCGGGAATATAGGCGGTAACCTCTATACCATTGGTCAATCGAACCCTTGTTACCTTTCTCAAAGCAGAGTTAGGTTTTTTAGGGGTAAAAGTCATAACACGAGTACAGACGCCACGTCGCTGTGGGCACTGCTGCAATGCAGGTGATTTTGATTTCTTATGTTTGGCTTTTCTGCCTTTTCTGATTAACTGATTGATAGTTGGCATTGTTGCTCCCGTTTCTTATCTTATCATTTGATTACATAGTTAATATAGCAAATAATTACAATTCATGATATGCTCATTTTGAACGTCTTTTTGTCAAGTAATTAATCTGCTTTTTCCTTTGAGCAGCCTGTTTGGTTATTCAGGCTTCCCCTCCGGCCCTATTGCCGGTGCAGTTTCGCCCGGGACTGGAGCCTCTCCTTCAGTAACTTCAATTTCCTCTGCTTCGGCACTGAATTCTAAATCTCCAGGTTCATCCTGATAAACATCAACCGACTGGTATTCACGGACTCCGGTTCCAGCTGGAATAAGATGACCGATAATTACATTTTCCTTCAAACCACGAAGCTGATCGACTTTACCTTTAATTGCAGCGTCTGTTAGAACTCTGGTTGTTTCCTGGAAAGATGCAGCAGAAATAAAAGACTCTGTATTCAGAGCAGCTTTGGTAATACCCATCAGAACAGGTATTGCTGTAGCAGGTTTTCCACCCTCTTCCATAACCCGATTATTTTCTCCGATAAATTCGAACTTATCAACAATCTGCTCGATGACAAAGTTAGAATCTCCCGGATCAGTAAGCTTTACCTTTCTCAGCATCTGTCTAACAATCGTTTCGATATGTTTATCGTTTATTGCAACTCCCTGAAGCCTGTATACTTCCTGGATCTCGTTAACAAGGAATTTTTGGAGTTCGCGGGGACCCTTTATTCTGAGAATTTCATGAGGATCAACGGGACCATCATCAATTTTTTCACCCTTGACGATAAAGTCACCATCCTGAACCCTTAAAAATTTAGCTACAGGAATTGAGTATTCCTTCTTAACACCATCAGCACTTTCAACAATGATTTTGCGCTTATTCTTTACTGTATCCCCGATGGTGATAGTACCATCAATTGCAGTAAGTGTTGCTGCATCCTTTGGAGTACGGGCTTCAAAAAGTTCTGCTACTCTTGGGAGACCACCGGTAATATCCTTAGTTTTTGCAGCTCCACGAGGAATTTTTGCAAGAACTGTTCCGGCTTCAACCTCTTCGTTGTCATCCAGCATAATATGAGCACCCTTGGGAAGGAGATATGTAATAGGATCTCCATTTGACCGGTTAATATTGATGCGCGGCTGCAGTTTTTCAGTTTTATATTCAACAATAATACGTTTTGTTACATTTGATGTCGGATCTATTTCTTCTCTAAGACTTTTATTGAGCTCAATATCGATATATTCGATTTTTCCCTTAACCTCGGTCAAAATTGGCTCGAACCAGGGATCAAAGGTGGCAAGAATTTCATTTCTTTCATGAAATTTATCTTCTTTTGTGAGCATTTCGGTCCCAACATTAATGGGAATCGAATGAGGATCTCCTAAGATATAAACACTTTTCTTCTGAATCTTCAAGATGCCGGAATTTTTTGCGACAAAATCTTCCCCGGAAACTTTAGCAATAACCATGCCGGAGTAGACTCGACTTCCATCCTCTATAAGAAATTCGACATCACCCTTTAATTGATTTTTAGCAACAATTCTCTGAACGATCAGGTATCCACGTCTTACGGAAATTACCTTTTTTTCCTCAGTTTTAATAATTTTGGAGGTGACTTCCTTAATATATACCGGGTAGCTCAGCTTAACGTCGTTTTCTTCAACAGAACGAGAAGCAATACCGCCGATATGAAAGGTTCTCATGGTTAGCTGAGTACCAGGCTGGCCAATTGACTGGGCTGCTATTATGCCTACTGCCTCACCGAGTTCTATCGACCTCGCAGTTCCGAGATTTCTTCCATAACACTTGGCACATACACCATGACGGGAATCACAGGTCAATACCGATCGAATCTCAATTGAGTCGATATTAAGCTGATCTATTGCATCTGCAAGTTCCTCATCGATAACCTCGTCTGCTTCTTTCAGCACTTCTCCGGTTACCGGATGAATCAGATCATAAAGGAGAGTTCTTCCCAGTACACGGGCACCGAGAGATTCAATTACATCGTCGCCCTCTTTTATAGAATAAATATCTATTCCCACAGAGGTGCCGCAATCATCCATTGAGATTACAACATCCTGTGCGATGTCCACAAGTCTCCTGGTCAAATAACCTGCATCTGCAGTTTTTAATGCAGTATCAGCAAGCCCTTTTCTGGCTCCATTGGTAGAGATAAAATATTCCAGTACAGTCAGACCTTCTTTAAAGTTTGCACGGATGGGAACCTCGATAATTTCACCATTAGGTTTTGCCATCAAACCCCGCATACCTGCAAGCTGTCGAATCTGCTGTTTGCTTCCACGAGCACCAGATTGTGCCATGGCAAAAATTGGATTATTGCCACCGAAACTTGTTGAGAACTCTTCAAACATCTTGTCCGAGATAACCTCGTTGGCATTAGTCCAGAGGTTGATAACACGGTTATACCGTTCCTCATCAGTAATAAAGCCATTTCGATACTCGTTTTCAATTACTTCGACTTTCTTGTCCTCTTCTGCTATAATTACAGCTTTTTCATCGGGAACAATAATGTCTGACATGGAAATAGTAGGACCGAATTTTGTTGCGTAGGCATAGCCGTTTGATTTGATGTCATCAAGCATTTTCACCGTAACGTTTGGTCCATACTTCCTCAAAACATCCGCAATAATGGCAGAGAGATCTTTATCGGCTATTGTCTTATTAACAAATTCATAGTCATCAGGTAAAATTTCGTTGAACACCAGCCTTCCGGGAGTTGTTTCAACAAATTCGTCGTTTATGAGAAAATTAATTTTCGAACGAAGTCTTACCTGGCCGTAGTCTACTGCACGGCTGACATCATCCATGGAATCGAAATGTTTCCCTTCTCCGGCACTTCCTTCAACGACATTAGTCAGATAATAAATCCCAAGAACAATATCCTGGCTCGGCGTAACTACCGGGTGACCATTTGCAGGAGACAGAAGGTTGTGTGATGCAAGCATTAACGTCCAGCATTCAAGCTGAGCCCTTGGAGAAAGGGGTACGTGAACCGCCATCTGGTCACCATCGAAGTCAGCATTATATGCATGGCATACGAGGGGATGCAGTTTAATTGCCTTACCCTCAACCAGAACCGGCTCAAAGGCCTGTATTCCAAGACGGTGGAGGGTAGGGGCGCGGTTAAGAAGTACCGGGTGCTCGGAAATAACTTCCTCAAGAACTTCCCAGACTTCCGCCTTTTCGTTTTCTACCATTTTTTTAGCAGATTTTATATTCTGAACATGGTCCTTATCAACAAGACGCTTCATAATAAAAGGCTTGAAAAGTTCGATGGCCATCTTTTTTGGAAGGCCGCATTGATAAAGATTGAGCTCAGGACCGACAACAATTACTGATCGACCGGAATAGTCGACTCGTTTTCCAAGGAGATTCTGTCTGAATCGTCCCTGCTTACCTTTAAGCATGTCACTGAGTGACTTAAGAGGACGATTCCCTTTTCCTTTTACAGCTCGCTTGCGACGACTGTTATCGAATAGAGCGTCTACAGCTTCCTGCAGCATTCGTTTTTCATTTCGAACAATAATTTCCGGTGCACGCAGCATTAGAAGACGCTTTAGTCGGTTGTTTCTATTGATTACCCGTCTGTACAGGTCATTAAGGTCTGAGGTAGCAAATCTTCCCCCATCGAGCTGAACCATTGGCCGCAGTTCGGGAGGTATCACGGGAACAACGTCCAGAATCATCCAGTCGGGCTTATTGCCGCTTTCCTTAAAAGCCTCAATAATCTCCAGACGCTTGATTAACTTCTTATCAATTTTAACTTCCTTGGCTGATTTTTCATGAATCTCAGCACGAAGCATTCGTGATTCGTCATCAAGGTCAATACTGGCGAGAAGTTCTTTTATTGATTCAGCACCCATTCCCGCTACAAATGTGTCGCCAAACTTCTCATAGAGATCATTAAATGTCTCCTCGTCGAGAACATCTCCGCGTTTGACATCTTCTTCTTCATCAGCCTCGCCAGGATCAATAACAATGTATCTTTCATAATACAAGACGGATTTTAGCTGATTCACCGTCATGTCGAGAAGAAGGCCCATTCGTGACGGAACGGAGCGGTAATACCATATATGGGCTACTGGTGTTGCCAGTTCTATATGACCGCTTCTTTCACGTCGTACTTTGTAATGGGTAACCTCTACACCACATCTGTCGCAGACAACCCCTTTATAACGGATTGACTTAAACTTACCGCAGTAGCATTCCCATTCTTTTGTTGTTCCAAATATACGTTCACAGAAAAGCCCATCCCTTTCGGGTTTGAGCGTCCTGTAGTTAATAGTTTCAGGTTTTTTAACTTCGCCATAGGACCATTCCCTGATCAAATCCGGCGATGCTAATTTAATCTGCATTGAGCTGAAATCGTTAAAATCCCTCATATTGTACCTTAACCTTAATAAAAGTTAGTCCTTCCATCATATCTATGGAAGAGTACATCACATTTCTGGAGCAGCCTTGCAGTTTAGGCATTTTCCAGACTATCAATTTTTATTCTTCTTTTGGACTTACTGAAACCTTCACTCCATTCGGAGAGACTGATTTCCTGTCCCTTTTCGTCAAATATCCTCACATCAAGGGCGAGTCCCCGTAGTTCCTGGATCAAAACATTAAAAGATTCCGGGATACCGGGGGAAGTTGTATTGATACCCTTAACAATAGCTTCGTAAATTCGTGCTCTACCCAGCATATCGTCAGACTTTACAGTCAGCAGTTCCTGGAGAGTGTAAGCAGCACCATATGCCTCCAGTGCCCATACTTCCATCTCTCCGAGTCTCTGGCCCCCAAACTGAGCTTTACCGCCAAGAGGCTGCTGAGTTACCAGAGAGTATGGTCCCGTTGAACGGGCATGAATTTTATCATCGACCATGTGAGCCAGTTTCAACATGTACACGCGGCCAACCATTACTTCATCCTCAAAGGGTTCACCAGTTCGACCATCATAGAGAGTCGTTTTAGAATTTTCAGGCAAACCGCTCTTCAAAAGGTATTCCCTGATTTCCTCTTCCTTAGCTCCATCAAAAATAGGTGTCTCTACCAGGATATCAAGCTCATGGGCAGCCCAGCCAAGTTCAGTTTCAAGCAACTGCCCAAGATTCATTCGCGAAGGAACACCGAGGGGATTGAGAACGATATCAAGGGGAGTACCATCTGGAAGATAGGGCATATCGTATCTTGATACAATCCTCGAAATAACACCTTTATTCCCGTGACGTCCCGCCATTTTATCACCGACTGAGATTCTGCGTTTATCGGCGATATAAACTTTAACCAGTTCTTCAACTCCGGGAGAAAGTTCATCACCGTTCTCACGAGAGAATCTCTTTACATCAATTACGATTCCTTCAGCTCCGTTTGGAACACGAAGTGAAGTATCCCTGACTTCACGTGCCTTTTCTCCAAATATGGAATGCAGGAGTTTATATTCCGGAGTCAGATCCTGCTCTCCCTTTGGAGTGACCTTTCCCACAAGGATATCATCCGGTTCGACATATGCGCCGATGCGGACAACTCCTTCTGCATCAAGATCACGAAAGGCTTTTTCGCTAAGATTTGGGATATCCCTGGTTATCATTTCCCGGCCAAGCTTAGTCTCCCGGGCTTCAACCTCAAATTGTTCTATATGTACAGATGTATACACATCCTCTTCAACAAGACGTTCTGAAATAAGGATGGCATCCTCAAAGTTATACCCCATCCAGGGCATAAAAGCTATCAGTACGTTCTTACCAAGGGCGAGTCGTCCATTATCTGTAGCGGGACCATCTGCGATTACATCGCCAGACTTTATCTTCTGCCCTTCCTTTACCACAGGACGCTGATTAAAACATGTCCCCTGATTGGTTCTCTTAAACTTCAGCAGGTCATATTCATCAATTTCACCATTTGAAGTCTTTACCTTAACGGTAGATGCATCGGCGTAGATTACATCACCGCCGCGATCTGCGATTGCAAGTACGCCCGAGTCATAAGCGGCGTGAGGCTCCATACCTGTACCGACAAGGGGTGCTTCTTCGATCATAAGCGGCACTGCCTGGCGCTGCATGTTTGAACCCATAAGCGCCCGGTTGGCATCATCATGTTCGAGGAATGGAATCAGACCGGTTGATGCAGAAAAGATCTGATTTGGCGAAACGTCCATATATTCAATCTCTTTCGGTTTCTTATAGGGAAAGTTTCCTCTATTTCTACACGGAATGAGATTCTTTATGAAGGCACCTTCTTTATCCAGCTTGGCATTTGCCTGAGCGATAAAATAGTTGTCTTCGATATCTGCTGTAAGATATTCAATTTTGTCGGTCACCTTCCCTTTTTCAACATATCGATAGGGGGTTTCCAAAAATCCGTACTCATTTATCCGTCCGAAGGTACTGAGAGAAACAATCAGTCCAATATTTGGCCCTTCTGGTGTTTCAATCGGACACATTCGGCCGTAATGAGAAGGATGCACATCACGCACTTCAAAACCGGCTCTCTCCCTGGAGAGTCCACCGGGGCCGAGGGCGTTGAGCCTTCTCTTATGTGTAAGTTCAGCCAGAGGATTAGTCTGGTCCATAAATTGTGACAACTGACTTGAACCGAAAAACTCATTTATTACTGCAGAAATCGGCTTAATACTTATCAATGCCTGGGGAGTAATAACATCAAGATCCTGTATTGTCATTCTCTCCTTGATAACCCGTTCCATTCTCTGGAAACCGAGCTTTATCTGATTCATGATCAACTCGCCTACAGAGCGGACTCGCCTGTTTCCCAAATGGTCAATATCATCAACAATGGTAGAGACAAAATATTTAGCAGGATTTCCATCGCGATCTACGGAATCAGTTTCATATCCTTCAGCCTCAGCAATTAGGTATAGGATATATTTTACAGTAGAAACAATATCCTCCTTAGTGAGGACTTCTGTATCAACTCTTGATCCGAATTTGTTGTTAATTTTATATCTTCCGACTGAACTGAGTGTATAGGTCCTTGGATTGAAGAACAGCCTATTCAATTCTGTTCGGGCGTTTTCAAGATTTGTCGGTTCTCCCGGGCGCATGAGAGCGTGTATCGTCAATAAGGCAAGCTCAGATGCAGTAAAATCGTGTTCAGGATCAACCTTCAGATTTTTTTTAATAAAATCATTTTCAAAGTTGAGGGTTTCGCTCAGATATGAATCCTCTTTATTGTTAGGGAACTCGATTACTTCGACTTCCTTCACATTCTCTTCTCGAATGCGATCTATTATATCAATATTGATTCTCTCACCAACTTCGATAATAATCTCACCGGTGTTCTTTGACACCACATCCTTTACTACACGTTTACCATTCAGGCTGTCATAATCCTCTTCACTTTTCATTCGGATACGTTTGGTATCATAGAAAAGCTTGACAATCTCTTCATTGGTCTCATAACCAAGGGCTTTAACCAGAAGAGTTGCAGGGAATTTTTTCTTTCTATCAATCCGGGCGATTACATGGTTTTTAGAATCCATTTCAAATTCAAGCCATGAGCCCCTGTCAGGTATTACCCGAGAGTTGTAAACACGGTCAGTTTCTTCGAAAAAGAAGAAAATTCCAGGAGATCTATGCAGCTGATTTACCACTACACGCTCCGCACCATTGATTATGAAAGTACCCCGACGTGTCATCAATGGAATATCTCCCATATAGACCGTCTGCTCACGCACTTCCATCGTATCCTTTCGGATAAGCCTTATGGTGGATTTTAATGGAGCAGCATAGGTGACATCCCTTTCCTTGCATTCATTTTCAGAATACTTGGGATCACCTATTTCGTAATTGAGAAATTCAAGAACGACATCTTCGTGTGGGCTTTCAATAGGAAAAACTTCCTCAAAAACTGCCTGAAGACCCTGATTCTTGCGTTTACCTGCATTAGCCTGCAAAAACCATTCATAGGACCTTAACTGTATTTCAATAAGATTGGGCAGGTCGATTTTTGAGTCAATTTTGCCGAAATTAACGACTTTTCTTCCTTCTTGCATGGATATTTCAACCTTATTTACAAGATTTTTTGGGGTTATTGGTTTGGTGTTAAATTTTTACGAATAAATCGAAAAAATTGCCAAAAGCCAATTGTTTAGAGAACTCAGTCTTAACCGAGCATTTTAAAGGTAATTCAAATAAAAGATAATTCCACATCAAAATAGAAAAATCAATAGTTTTGACACAAAAAGGTCAAAACTATTGATTTTTTTTCAAATTCGCTAAACGAAATCTGGCATACCCGACTACTTAACTTCAATAGTAGCGCCAGCAGCTTCCAGTTTTCCTTTGATCTCTTCAGCTTCCTCTTTAGAAGCTCCTTCTTTAACCGGTTTACCACCAGCTTCAACAAGTTCCTTAGCTTCCTTAAGACCAAGACCAGTAATAGCACGTACTTCTTTGATTACAGCAACTTTAGAATCGCCAAATCCGGTAAGAATAACGTCAAATGATGTTTTTTCTTCAGCTCCGCCTGCATCGCCAGCGGCAGGTGCTGCTGCAGCTACTGCTACCGGTGCTGCTGCTGAAATACCGAATTTGTCTTCCATTGCTTTTACAAGGTCAGCAGCTTCTACTAAAGTAAGCTCACTGATTGCATCTAAAAGTTCTTCTACAGAAAGTTTTGCCATTTCCTTTACTCCTTTATACTTAGTGAATTCCTTCAAGTTAATACAGTCGTGCTGTAGAAACCTATAAAGGTGAAAAGCACCTCATCATGAAGTATAATATATTCAGATTCAGTAACCTTTACGTACCCTTATTTCAAATTCAATTAATTGTTGCCATTTTTTTCTGCAACGGCATTGATTGCCCTTGCAAGGGATGACATTATTTGGGTCATCCCCATTGCAATGCCGGTTGTTGGACCGTTAATCATAGACATTGTCTGAGCCAGCAGGACGTCCTTAGTTGGCAGATCGGCAATTTGTTTCACCTGATCCGCATCATAAACAACATTTTCAAAAACAGCTGCTGAGAAGCTGAATGACTTCTGATCTGCTCCGAAATCCTTTAATACTTTTGCAACCTCTCCCACCTCTTCTCCAACAAAAGCAACCGCGATGGGCCCCTTGAGGTGTGCATCAAGATCAGCATATTCCAGATCGGCGAGTGCTCTCTTGAAAAGATTATTCTTTACAACCTTATACTCAGCATTTTTTTCCCGAAGCTGTCTTCTCAGCATTGAAAGGTCTTTTACCTTGGTTCCTGAATAATTGGTAAGGATTATGTTCCCCTTATCCTTCAGCTTGGAGACCAGGTTGCTTACTTCATCAATTTTATATTGCTTAACCATTATCTTTCGATCCCCTTGTGATTAATTTTTATTCCAGGTCCCATTGTTGAACTAATGTGAACTGATTTTATATAATTTCCCTTCGCTTCTGAAGGTTTATCTTTTAAAACCTGTTTAAAAAAGCTCTGCACATTGTCTGCGATTGCATCTTTGGTAAATGAAACCTTGCCGACATTCATATGCACTACACCGCTTTTATCAGCACGGTATTCAACACGGCCGCCTTTTAGTTCCTTGACAATACCTTTGATATCTTCAGTCACTGTTCCGGCTTTTGGTTTAGGCATGAGACCCTTTCGCCCGAGAACGGGCCCGAGTTTACCTACCAGCTTCATCATGTCCGGGGTTGCAACAACTGCATGGTAATCAACCCATCCACCCTGGATTTTTTCGATAATTTCTTCCGCGCCAACAAAATCAGCACCGGCTTCCTGCGCTTCCTTCTGCTTGTCACCCTTGCAAATAACGAGAACCTTTTTTTCTTTTCCCGTACCACTGGGAAGCACAACAGATCCTCGAATATTCTGAAAGCTTTTATGCTGCAGTTTAATCGCAAGATCGACTGACTCATCGAATCCTGCAAACTTCATTTCCTGCATCATGGCAACAGCTTCATCAAGATTATATAGATGAGTTTTATCTACTTTAGCTCGCCTTTCAGTAATTTTTTTACCACGCTTCATATCTATTACCTCTCAACACCTTTTCAGATGGTTTCCTTGTTATCGCGTTAAATCAGTCAACGACATCAACACCCATAGAATGAGCAGTTCCGCCAATGATGTTCACAGCGGCGTCTATATCATTTGCATTAAGGTCAGGCATCTTAATATTTGCAATTTCTTCCAGCTGCGCACGAGTAATTTTGCCGACCTTTTCCTTTTGAGGCTCACCGGAACCACTGCTAAGATTCAGGGCCTTTTTTATCAGCACTGCTGCGGGAGGCGTTTTAAGAATAAAACTATATGTTCTGTCTTCATAAACGGTAATAACAACAGGAATAGTAGTCCCCTGCTGATCTTTAGTTTTATCGTTAAAGGCCTTACAGAAGTCCATAATATTCAGGCCGTGCTGACCAAGAGCAGGACCAACGGGAGGAGCGGGATTTGCCTGCCCCCCGGTAATTTGCAATTTAATTTCTGTTAATACTTTCTTCTCTGCCATGATGATCCTCAATTTACTTCATATTACTTCTTAGATTTCGTCATCCAATTATATACTATATACAAAACAAAAACATTGCTTCAATTAGATTTTCCCAACCTGAGAAAAATCCAGCTCTACCGGAGTTCCTCTGCCGAATATCTCAACCTTTACACGCAATCGACCCTTATCAGGATAAACTTCTTCGACGACACCGCTGAAGTTATTAAAAGGCCCGTCAACTACCTTTACGTGCTCTCCTACATTGAAATCGACAACAAAAGAGACCTTTTCCTTGGTAGTTTGTTCCCCCATCTGCGCAAAAAGGGAGTCAACCTCATGCCTGGAGAGGGGCTTTGGCTTTGAGGTTTTAAATGTATCGCCAAAAGAACCCACAAAATTAGTTACACCCTGAGTATTTTTCACAAAACTCCAGGCGTCATCATCCATATCAACTTCGATAAGAACGTATCCGGGAAAATACTTTTTTGATTTTACCTTTCTTTTCCCATCTTTGACCTCAGGCACGTCAATAGTTGGCACTTTTATCTGCCCTATTTTATCCTGAAGTTCTTTTTTCCTGTCAGGATCAGGTTCGTTTTCAATTTTCTTTTCCAGGGCGAGCTTAACTTTATTCTCATGCCCGGAAAAAGTATGAATAACATACCATTCTTTTGCCATGACTACTTCATCACCGTTCTAATTAATGTCATAAGTGCCGAGTCTATCAGCCAGAGAAACAAAGAGATCATAACTACGGTTACAACCACTACTCCCGTAAAACTTGTAACCTCATCTCTGTCCGGCCACGTAACCTTACGCAGCTCTTCCTTAGATTCGCGGATAAATTGAAGTGCCTTTTTCACATGGTCATCCTTACGCTTTGGTTTCCTTGTGCGCAGTATGCTTATCACAGAACTTGCAATACTTTTTCACCTCAAGTTTTCCACTTTGAGTCTTCTTGTTTTTTGTAACTGAATAATTCTTTCGTTTACATTCCTGGCATGCCAGGAGAATTACATCTCGCATATCGTTCCCTGCCTGTTACAAACAGTAATAAATTCAATATCCACACATACGTATATCAGAAAACACCTCAAACTGGCCGCTTTCTGAGATAGAATACAGATGAGCCCACGACCAGAATCGAACTGGTGACCTTTTGCTTACCATGCAAATGCTCTACCGACTGAGCTACGTGGGCCTGTGCGGGGAAGCAGGGTGAAATACTAAAAATAAGCCTATTTTTGTCAATAATATTTCAGATTAATTTACGTTTTTATGGTTTATTTTGGCAATTTGCTGAAAATCAGCCTCACCGAGTCACCAAAACAGAGAAAACTATATAAATACCAAAAAAGACGGCTTGTACCGTCTTTTTCAGTTATCAGAAATATTTGTCAATTATAACTTCAATCTTTAATAAAAGATTTAATATTCTCTCCAGCAAGTCTGCCCCTGAGCTGTTCTGCTTCTCTTCTTGAGGAAAGTCCCTTGATCTTTACTTTATACAAGTCCCCATCATTTGCAACTGTTACCTGCCTCTCGGTTAGCCTTGAAATTCTTGATTTTAAATTTTCAGCATTCCTTCTTGAAAAAAATGCCCCCGCCTGAATGACGATATTACCAGTTTCGACATTTACCCTGCCATATTCCCTGTATCCTTCATCATCTACAACCGGCTCAACAGCGCGATTCTTCCCTACGTTGCGCGCTAGAGACCTACCTTCTTCTGTGCCTCTCTTTATGATTACAATGCCGATGGGAACTTCACCGGTCCTCAACATATCAATCTGCTTGGCTGCCGTATAGGAGAGATCAATAATTCTATTTCCCCTGTAGGGTCCCCGGTCATTTATTTTTACTGTCACTTTTTTGCCGTTTTTAAGATTGGTCACTTCAACATAACTGCCAAAAGGCAACGTTTTGTGCGCAGCCGTATAATCATACATGCTGAATTTATCACCTGAAGCGGTTAATTTACCATGAAACTCCCGCCCATACCAGGATGCAGCGCCTTTTTGGAAATAGTTTTCCCCAGGGCTATATTTACTATTATCATTACCTGAGGCTACACCCTTTTCGCGATACCGGTCATTCCGTTTTTCATTTGAAAAATTTCTTTCGTTTGAAAATTTTTCATTTGATCTGACACGGGGATCGCGAGTAGTGTTGCTTTCATCCTCAAAACCCAGTTCATCAATCTTTGTAAACTCCCCCCCATCACGATACCGGGAATCATCAGGGGTATCACGGACTTGTGCCTTTCCTGGCGCGCAGCCAGTATTTAATATCAGGAGAACCAGCAGGGATACCGGAAAAACCAAAGAACTCCTTCTTGTTTTCATATCAAAAACCTCCAACTTCTCTATCTGTCATTGATATCGGAATTATGTCTTTCTTACTTTAGAACTAAATTAATGTTTAGTTTAAAATATACATATAATTGGAAAAGGTGCTTGACCCAACACATGTATTACCAAAAATGCTGAATTCACAGGAGATTAAGAAAGGTATTATATGAAAATTGTATCAAGCAAGCCAACAATCACACGAAAAGAACTGGAAGGAGTCCTTGACTGCCTTATAAATGATGAATTAATTAGCGGCGGCACGGTCAAGACATTCGAGTCAAGCATGGCCGATCTCGTTGGACAAAAATATTCCCTTGCCACCAGCTCGATAACAGCAGCCTATCACCTGGCTTTTGCGGCACTGCAGCTTGACCAGGAAAGCGAAGTCATTCTTCCATCTTTCTTTCCCCAGGCTCCCCTTAATGCCCTGACTATTACCGGAGCCAAACCCGTTCTGGTGGATAGTGATGAAAACAGCCCATTCCCATCCATCGAAGAAATTAAGTCAAAAATTACAGAAAACACAAAGGCAATTATCGTAGCTCACATATTTGGTTTTACAATGAACCTTGATGAGCTCAACGAACTTTCAATTCCTGTTATAATTGACCTCTCGCACGCAGTTGGCCTTGAAATTGATGACGAATCGGCAGGCAAAAATGCCGCCTTCACAATAATATCCTTTTCGCCCAGCATGATTCTTACAACCGGAAACGGCGGTATGGTTTTGACTGGGAATTCAAAATATTTTTCTACGATGAGAGATCTTCGCGGCGGAAAAGACGGAACAGTTAATTACGACTACATGATGACTGATTTCCAGGGGGCCATGGGCATTTCACAGATGATGAAACTCAAGGAACTCCTCAAAAGAAGAAGAAATATTGCCCAAATATACTCCGATGCCTTGAGAATAACCAGCCACAAAACATTATTTACATATGATGAACATTTCACCTATCAGAGTTTCCCGGTTATATTTGATTCACCCGCGGAAAAAACCGGAAAATACTGGAAGAAAAATGGAATTGAATTACTGAAGGCGCTTGAAAATCCTCTTCACAGCCTTCTGGGAATGCGGGGCCTTGATTTTCCAAATAGCGACCGTCTATCAAAAAAACTTTATTCAGTACCCCTGTACCCTACTCTTACCAAAAAGGAAATTGAAAAAATAGCAAAATTACTCTCAAGCTTTATATAACGACCGGAGAAAAAGATGTATGAATTAACAATAGAAGGAAGTTTTGCTTCCGCCCATCAGCTGCGAGGATACAAAGGTAAATGCGAAAACCTTCATGGACACAACTGGAAGGTTGAATTATCAGTAGAGGGAAAAGCCCTTAATGACATTGGCCTGCTCATTGACTTTCATGAACTAAAAAGAATCCTTGGCGAGGTTCTGGTCCGCCTGGACCATAAAAATATCAATGAAATCCCCCCTTTTAACAGGGAAAATCCAAGCTCAGAAAACATTGCAAGATATATTGCCCTTGAAACAGAAATCCTGCTTAATGACGACCATCCGGAGGTTACAGTCTCCCATGTAACAGTATGGGAATCCGGCACTTCCAGATGTAAATATATTCTGACCTGATCCTGAAGAGACACGACAAAACTTTCATCGTTATCGATTATAAAAAAATGCAGCGGCTATTTATTCCCGCTGCATTTTTTAAATTAAAATAATCTAGAAAATTTTATGACGGCAAAAAAATCACGATGCGCGCTGCGAAAGAATATCTTTTATTTTGTTTTTCAGTTCATCCAAATTTGATGATTTGGTCACATAGGCATCCGCTGTCCAGGTCATAAAATTACTTTTATAATTTGAATATGCAGTGTATATCACTATTGGTATTTTTTTATCTCTTGAAAGTATCTTCCCCAGAGCCTCTATCCCGTCCATCTCCGGCATTCGGATGTCCATGACAACAAGATCATATTTATTACTTTTTACTTTATCAACGCCTTCCTTTCCATTTGCCGCCTGATCAACCACATAACCTTCATCTTCCAGTTCCATAGCATAGAGTTCTCTCTGATGCTGTTCATCTTCTACTATTAAAATTTTATTTCCCATAATTTCCTCCTGCAATATTTTAACCTGGATATGCTTCATAATTCAACTTTTTTTATTAACAAGTATCAAGAAAATTAAAGAATTGGCAGGGTTACGGTAAATACAGCGCCGCGGCCCTCTGTATTCTCAACCTCTATCATTCCATTATGATCTTTAATAATCTTTTTAACATTCGCAAGCCCAAGGCCGACACCGGTAACCTTTGTTGTAAAAAAAGGCTCAAATACAACATTAGGATCCGCCTCATCTATTCCGCCCCCGGTATCCTGGATTTTCAAAACAACTCCATCCTGCCTGACTGCTGTTGAAAGAGTAATTGTGCCGCCCATTGGTGTAGCATCGATTGAATTCTGAACAAGATTTAGAACCACCTGTTTAATCTGGTTAAAATCCGATTTTACCAAAGGGAGATTTTTATCCGCATTAAAGCTTACCTGTATTTTTTTCTCCAGGAAGAGATTTTTTAAAAGATCAACCGTATCGTTCACCACGTCATTGATATTACTGAATTCTTTAATATATTTACTCGGCCGGGTAAAGTCCATAACATTCGAAAGAATCTTTTCAAGACGTTCAGATTCTTTCATAATGATAGAACCGGCATTTGATATATTAAGGGCAGTTTTTCCCGATTCTTTTGTAATTGATTTTGCCTGGTCAACAATTCTTCTTGCGTATCCCCCCATGGTAACAAGTGGATTTCGAATTTCATGGGCAATATGTGCTGCTATTCTTCCAACTGCAGCCATTTTTTCAGATTCAACAATGGCATCCTGTCTCCTGGATATATATTCCATTTCTCTTTTTACGGCGACAAGACTGTTGAAACTTTCAATGGACAATGCAGCCTGCGATGAAAATATTGTTAAAAGTTCTATACTATCATTGCCGATGGGGACTTGATTAAATTTATTATCAACGATAATTACTCCTATTGCACGGTTAATTGCCACAATAGGAACAACTACAAACTCTTTGACATCAGCAAGTTCTCTGATTTCATTATTAACTGAATCATCGGAAAACGAATCATAGACATGAATAAAATCCATTTTCATTAAGGATCGAATTAAAATATTATCATCATTTAATGAAAATTTAGTGTTTAAAACTATCTTAAGAAGTTCTTTGCCACTATCAATTTTAAATTCAGCATCAACATCGGTATTGCCGGAAAAAGAAGGGCTTGAACTCCAAATCTGGATGGCTTCTTCAAAAGAATCTGGTCCGACTGCCATTCTTCCTTCAAGGGACCTGGAATCCTCAC
Source organism: uncultured Spirochaetota bacterium (assembly GCA_942491575.1). Classification (GTDB taxonomy): domain Bacteria; phylum Spirochaetota; class UBA4802; order UBA4802; family UBA5550; genus CAZHNW01. The sequence goes on along the minus strand of CALOBT010000031.1, from coordinate 323,982 downwards.
TAACCAGGAAAAGCATCGCCCGGTTGAAGCCAAGACCCGATCCCGATGTGACACCCGTCAGAATCGTATACAAAACCCTTTCAATCTCCATATCACTTTGGATAGATTCCGAAATCTGACTCATCAGGGAAATCTGGTAATCTTTTCTTAACTTGCTGGTAACATCATCAATTATGAGTATTATCTGACGACGCCCCTGGATCAAAATATTTGATATCTTAATATCCGCAATAATGGACACCTTATTAACGGAGAGCAGATGTGTTTTCTCCAAAATTACCGAAACTCCTTCCTTTTTTACCTTTTCTATTCCCCCCTTCAAACGTGCATTAACAAAATAAAAAACTTCCTCAATACTTTTTCCTGCAATATCATCCACTTCGAATTGGAATTTTTTACAAAATCCTTCATTTGCAAAAACAATGGCCGATTCGTCATCCATCACGACAAAATAAGAACTGATGGAAAAAACAATGTTTTGATACAACTCATGAAATTTATCAATTTCTTCTCGCTGGGTGGATACGAGGTTATCAAGGTGCTTCCCTACCATTACCAGTTCTTTCAAGGCTAAAGCCAGGCCATCATCACCGACTATATCAGTACTATGAGTCAAAAATCTTCCCTTTTTAAACTGCTCAATTATTTCTTTTATTATACTGACCCTGCTGGAATAAAAATAATTGCTCCCCATTGCCATGATAATAATACGAACAAGGAAATACACCGCCAGGCCAGCACCTATGTAAATCCCTGCATATCCTTTGATTGCAATTTTGTTCTGATAAAGAAGATATAGATACAGGCCAATAAGCAAATCAGGAAAATGAAACAAAATTATCGATAAAAACATCACCCGACTGATTTTTCGCTGCATTTTATAACAACCACCAAAAAATTTTTTTCTAACTGGAAAAATTCATATTTAAAACAGGCAGATCCATTTAGTTTAAATACTACATCAATATCATTTAAATTCAATGACATAAAAATATTATTGATATAATATGCAAAAATATTCAATTTGTTTTTCATCAAATATCAGATCCAGAATTCCTGGCAGATGAGGATTAAAATGAAACTTGTATTGGCCACCAGAAACACAAACAAGGTGCGTGAAATAAAGAATAAACTGGCAACTATTCCATCGATTCAACTATACTCCCTTGAAGACTTCCCTGACGCACCTGAAGTAGTGGAAGATGGACTAACCTTCGCTGAAAATGCCCTGAAAAAAGCAAAAGCAATTTCCGAACACACGGGTCTCCCGGTTCTTGCTGATGATTCAGGACTTGCAGTTGATGCCCTCGAGGGAAGACCGGGTGTGTATTCAGCCCGTTATGGAGGAGAGGGGATAAGTGATACGGAACGAAACATAAAGCTGCTGGATGAAATGAAGGATATTGTTGTAGGCCGTAAGGCCTATTTCATCTGCGTAATAGCAATAGTTTTCCCCGACAAAAGTGAATATATTGCAGAAGGCCGATGTTCCGGGGAAATCATAACAGAAATGAGAGGCGCCCACGGTTTCGGATATGACCCGATATTCTTCGTTCATGAATACAACAAGACGATGGCTCAACTTCCCATGGAAATTAAAAATAAAATAAGTCACCGCGCCAGAGCCCTTGAAAAGGCGGCGGAAATCCTTGCAGATACAAAATAGGATCTGACATGGACAAAAACACCTCGAATCAAATTTTAAAATTGCTTAAAAAACACTATGGAGAAGTCAGGGCCGATCTCAATTTTAACAATCTTTATCAACTGACTATCGCAGTGGTTCTTTCAGCCCAGACCACGGACAAACAGGTTAATTCAGTAACCGGCAATCTTTTTGCTGTTTATCCTGATTTCATCGCCCTTTCAAAAGCAAAAGAAAAGGAAATACAAAACATTATACGAAGCACTGGATTTTATAGAAATAAAGCATCAAACATTATCAATCTATCAAAAACAGTAACAGAGGAATTCGATGGCCACCTTCCATCCGATAGAACGTCCCTGGAAAAACTCCCCGGTGTAGGAAGGAAGTCTGCAAGTGTTATTCTCTCCATAGGATATGGCCTGCCAGCCCTGGCAGTGGATACGCATGTCATTAGAATTTCCAATCGCCTTGGATACATTTCTTCAAAAAACCCCAAGGCTATCGAGAAGGCATTAACGACCATAATATCAAAGGAAAAATGGACTGAGACGCACCTGCTGTTTATTCGCCACGGCAGAAACACATGCAAGGCACAAAAACCACTATGCGCTGATTGTCCCATTATAAATCTTTGTGGTAGCCCTGATAAAATTCTCTAAATTTGGCGATAACCACAGGACTATTTGCGTGATAACCCTCATTTTGGGCAGGATCTATGCCGGTAATCATTTTTAACGCACTATAGGCATTCACACTCAATTCTGCATCTACACTCGATAATTTATCAATTAGATATGGCATCGATTCAATATCATGAGCAAGGGCAGCCACTTCCATGGCCCATACCTTATGAAAACGACTACCCGTTTCAATTGTTTGATAAAATTGTTTTCTATGTTTTTCCAGGTAGCGGGTTGCATATCGAGAAAAATTACTGTAACGCCGGCCATCTCCTATTTTTATCACTATTTTTTCCATAAAAAAGGAATAATCAAGTTTTATCGATTTTTCATGCAGATAAAAAATAATCTTTTCCGAATAGACTGCAGAGGTTTTACTCAATATTTTCTGCCAGTCATCTCTGGTATATTTTATATTGCGGTTATACAATTTTGAATATTTTATTAACATTGGAACGGCACCGAATGAAGAGTTTTCTATAATTTCGGTCTCGACCCTCTCCAGCGGAAAAGAAAAGCCGCTTTTTAAAACCCTTTCAGAGGCCTTAAAAAAGGCAGCAGGGTGGTTATTTCCCAAAAAAACGAACAGCGCAAGCAAAAATGTAACCAGGCCATGCATAAAAAAACCCAAAACCAGAGCAAGCGCCGCGTGAACCCAAGTCTTTTTGCCTTCATAAAAAAATTCATAAATTAGAAAAAAGATAAAAACAGAATATTTAGCTGTTTTTATCATTGAAACGGCAATACCGGAACCGAAATAGATATAAACCAGCTTATCAAGAACCAGCAGATAAAATATTGATACCGCAAGAAAAACAGGAATTGTCACCTGGGGATCTCTTTTCATCTTCAATATTACCAGCAAAATAAGGCTGTAAATAATAGTGTTTGCCAGACCTCCGCTTAAAAGGTTAACAACAGGAAGGGCGGGCCAGTCAGACAAACCGATATAGTCGACTATACCATAAAGAGCTGTTACCATATAAATCATTGCGAAGGGAATCAACCTGATTTGAAAAAAAAGCAGGAGCTGGCCCGGTTTCCCAGCCTTTTCCTTATAGCGCTCTTTCAACAGATCTAGATCAAGGCTGGCAAAAGTAAAAATGACATAGAAGGAAAAGAGGAATATATAAACCCTTACAATAATGGAAATTCCATCCCATTTGTAATTAATATTAAATAGAACATTTACAATTAATAGAATAACAAGGATGACAATAAAGGTAGTGAGTTTCTTAAACTGCTCAATCAATAGCTGCATTTTTATTTCACTCGAATTTACGGAAAGTGGCAATCCTCGGCAAACCGCTGAAATCATTTAAAATCATTACACCGTAACCATTTTCCCTGCCAAGTTCAACAACAAAACTTTTCATATCGCTCCCGATTTCAAGCATAACAATGCCGGATTCACTTAAGTATTGTGATGACTCCTCGATTATTTTTCTGATTATACTCCGTCCTTCGTCATCACAATAAAGGGCGATGGAAGGCTCATAGGTGAGGTCCTGCTGTAATGTATTTTTTATTCCAGGATTGACATAGGGGGGATTTGAAATTATTGCGTCAAAAAGATCCTCCCGCCAGGGACTAAAAAGATCACCCTGCCTGAACTCTATTTCACCTTCACCAAGGATGGCTTCACAATTTACCCGGGCACATTCGATGGCATCTGGAGAAATATCCGAGGCTGAAACAGACAGATCTCTTCTTGAATGTTTTAGAGAAATTGCAACACATCCTGAGCCGGTGCACAAATCGAGGACGGAACCTTTCTGTGGTGCATGATAGATCGCCATGTCCACCAGCAATTCCGTTTCCGGTCTCGGGATCAACACATTCTCGTTCACTTCGAAGTTAAGGGAGTAAAATTCACGGTAACCGGTCAGGTAGGAGACCGGAATGTTTTTACAACGCTTTTCTATAAGTCTGAATATTTCTTCCTGAAGCGAAAAATCAACTTCCTTATCCGCATCAATTAATATACGGTGACGTTCAATATCCGCAACATGCGAAATTATAACCTCTGCATCGAGAACATTACTTTCGATACCTGCATCTTTAAGCTGCCCTGAGGCTTTCTGAAATATTTCACGAAAAGTCAAAAGTTCTTTCCTCTGAAATAATTATTCATTAATTGTCTGCAGCAAATCTTCGATTTCCCTTTTCTTAAGGGCTTCAACAACCTCATCTATATCCCCGGCCAGAAAACTCTCCAGGGAATAGAGTGTGAGCCCGATCCGGTGATCGGTTATTCTTGATTGGGGGAAGTTATATGTTCGTATCCTCTCACTCCGGTCTCCGGAGCCAATCATGGATTTCCTCATTTGCGATTCCTTGGCCATTCGTTCTTTTGTCTCTTTTTCAAAAAGACGTGCACGCAGAACTCTCAGAGCCTTCGCCTTGTTCTTATGCTGCGACTTCTCATCCTGGCAGGTAACTATCATACCCGTCGGGACATGGGTAATCCTTACGGCTGAATCCGTCGTGTTTACAGATTGACCGCCATGACCTGAGGCCCTGTACACATCTATACGCAAATCATTGGGATCAACTTCAATTTCATTTTCTTCCGCTTCAGGAAGAACAGCCACTGTCACTGCAGAGGTATGTATTCTGCCGCCGGATTCCGTTGTAGGGACCCTCTGAACGCGATGACCGCCGGATTCATATTTCAGGTTGTCATAGGCCTCATCACTTCTGATTGAAAAGGTTACTTCTTTATAACCACCAATTTCTGTTAAACTGCCATCAATGAGTTCTGTTTTCCAGCCTTTGATATCTGCATACCTGGTATACATTCGAAAGAGATCCGCAGCGAAAAGTGCAGCTTCATCCCCGCCTGTTCCTGCTCTGACCTCGAGGATCACATCCTTACCTGAATTGGGGTCCTTCGGCAGCAGTTGGATAAGAAGCTGGTCCCCCAGTTCTTCAATGGTTTTTTCCAGATTATCGATTTCATCACTGAGCATTGATTTCATATCATCATCAGTTTCAGCTTCGATTAATTCTTTATTCTCTATCAGTTCTTCCTTAGCTTTTTTCCATATTTTATAGTTATTGATTACCGGCGTAAGCTGGGCATGTTCCCTGTTGAGATCACGCAACTGATTCTGATCAGAAATAATCTCGGGTTTGACCATTTCTTCCTCAATTTTTTTAAATCGAGCTACCAGTGCTTTAAGTTTTTCTTCCATATTATGCCCCCCTGGACACTCCATCGCGATGTCAAAACCAAATAAAAAAAACAGCGGTATATACCGCCATTTTAGAATAAATGAGAAAATATGCGCTCCCGGGAGGACTCGAACCACCGGCACATGGTTTAGGAAACCACTGCTCTATCCACCTGAGCTACGGGAGCATGTTTTAATCGAATATATTAGGAACAAACTAAAAAAAGCTGAATATTTAGCAAGAAAAAAATGAGACAGTGCAACTTTAAGTGCCGCCACAAGTTAAAAACATCCTGGATTCAGATCAGGTATACATATTTTTTCTTCTGGAAGTAACTATTCGCTGAAAATCCCTGATATTCTTTACTACGATTCTATCACCATAAAGTTCGATTTTATCAAGTTGACTAAGGTGATTCAACTGTTTTTGCACATCAACTTCCGCCATGCCTGCCCAGCTTGCAACCTGGGGTGCCGTCACCGGCAGGGAAATCTCATTCTGAAGGTCAAGATGAGGATCCTGCTCTGCCAGCATAATAAGAACATCCATAACCTTAAGATTCGGCTCCTCCAGCAGAAGAATCATCAGGCGCCTTTTGGCATCGTATATCCGCTTGGAAAAGATAAGAAGCAGCTTGTATGCCAGCTGAGGATTTCCCTGGAGGAGGGCATCAAAATTATCACGATGAAATTTTAATAATTTAACATGATCCATTGCAATGGCTGTAGCTGATCTCGGCTCCTCTTCAAGAATGGACATCTCTCCGAAAACATCACCTGTAGTAAGAACGTCAAGGGTTTTCTCTCTATTATTTATCAGCTTAACTATCCTAATTCTGCCACTATGAATAAAATAAAATTCATTACCTGGTTCATATTCACAGAAGATTATTTCGTTTGGGGAGTATTCAACTCCAAACTTTTCAAAAAAGTTGTCATCCAGTGGCATCGTCATTGGTACACCTATAGCTGGTTCAATTTTGCTCTGGCCTCTTCCGTCAATTTATCCTGCGGAGGCATGGAAGAGACTTTTGTCAAATAAGATCTGGCCTTATCCGACTGATTTACTGCTTCAAAAACTAAAGCGATTTCAAAATATGCAGGCTTCACACTATCAGACTGGGGAAATTGTTTAATTAATGAACTTAGATGCTGCATTGCTTCTTTATGCTGCCCCAGACCGACATTACATTTCCCTATATCAAGCAGAACCCGTGCATTTTTATTGTCGTCCTGCAACTCGCCGGAATTCTGCAAATTTTCCAATATATCTATAGCTTCACCAAACTGAGAACCTGCAATAAGCTCTTCTGCCTTTTCAATAGAATCAGGAGAAGAAGCACCAGCCGGTTCGTCAAAAGAGAAGTCATCGAAATCTTCCAGACTATCATCGCCGGCAAGGAAATCATCCATCTCCGATGAAAGCTCCGTTTTTTCTCCACCATCATCTCCAGTGAAATCATCCATGGGGCCTGAATCATCATCAAAAGAAAAATCCCCTGAATCATCACTTACAGACGGAGAAGCCGGGACATCAACAAAATCCATATCAGCCCCGCCGGGAGAAACCTCTCCGGAGTCAATTGCCCTTATTCTCTGCATTGCAGTTGACGCATGTTCTGTATCAGGATAATATTCCATATATTTTTTAAAAGCGTAGGCAGCCTGTTCGTAGACTCCTGCCTTAAAATAGTATTCACCTATACGGAATAATTCGACTGCCGGATTTACCGCCTCACTCTCACCGAGGGCGGATCGAACCATCTTATGAATTCGCCTCAACTGATTACTGAAAACCCGCAACATTTTTCGGACCACGTTTACATTTCGCAGAACCAGGCGTTCAAAATCAGCAAGACCGAGAACAAGAACAGATGTCTCTCCTACTGTCTGAGCTGTTTCTTCACGTGGATATTTACCGAGAGCGGATTTAACGCCAAAGAATTCTCCATGGCGGACGTCTTCCTTTACTTCCTCTCCCGTATCCAGCTTTATTGATGTAAGAAAAACACGCCCGGACTTGAGAATATATACATATTCGCTTTTGTCGCCTTCAAAATATATTATAGACCCGGACTTGTATGTCCTTGTCATTATACCGCCGGAACCAGATTTTCCGTTTGCCATCCCGATATCTCCGATTAGAAATCAAAATCAATGGGTAAAAAGGAAAATTCTTTCTTAAAACCAACGGCTCTGCTGATACGTTTCAACAAACCTGTCGGATCTCCTATGATTACCCGCTCTACGCCATTCATAACTATATTCTGATATTTCACACCCAGCTCATCGAAAATATCCTGATACTCAGCCAGACCATAAACCGGTTTGCCGTCAATTACAACAAGCAGGACATCATCAATATCGGCACCGGCAACAGAAGCAGCGGGACTTCCGCCATTATTCCTGAAAACAGTCAAATCAGCAAGATACCCCTTCCCCACCTTACCGCGGTCGTGAAGTCTGAATGCCCTGGCAGGATTTGTAGTAACCATTTTCAGAATCTGCTCATCAGAGAGCTCCTTATCGTAGAGCTCCCGATAAAGGGCTTTATCATATTTCATTTCATAAAGCAGGCTCTCCCCCCCTGACATGGGTGAGTCTGTACCGATACATACGTTTATTTTTTTGTCGAGGAGCATTTTTATATTTGTTGTCTGGTTAAACATGAACATATTGGAATCACCGCACCAGACCACAGAGGCTTCTGCTTTTTTAATCTGATCCATGTCGGAAGGAGAAAAAGCAATTCCATGAACCAGAACTGAATGTTCCCCGAGGCCGCCCTTTTTGTGAAGCGTTTCAAGATCATTGACTGTTTCCGAATCAAATCCCTCTGAAATATGGGTAATGAAAGGAAGATCCTCTTCCACTGCTTTCTGGTATTCAAGAGCGATTTCCTCTCCCCAGGCAAGAGCAAAGGAAGCGATCGAATGGGCCAGAGAATATTCCCTGACGGCCTTCATTGGAAGCATGTCATAATATGGTTCAGCAACAAAATGAGGTATATGGTCGGAGACAGTGGTAACACCGGAAAAAAGATTCCTGTAGGCTCCCAGGAGATAAAGATCCCTGTTTTCAATCTGTTGCCTTTCCTGATAAACCGGAGAACTCTTCAGATCGTTGTCCCAGGGGAGCCAGTTCTCATAGGGCCCGTTCCCGACCTTCGGCAGGTAGGTACCGAGCAAATGATCATGGGCATTTATCAATCCGGGAACACAGATTCCGTCTTCAATTTCGAGAGCTATGCTTGAATCAACTGCACCCTTTGCTACCTGTTGAATCCTGTCTCCCTCAATTGCGACATTACCCTTTTTTAACTGTTCCTCAGGCGTAAGAATCGTTACCCCTTCAATTGACCACTTTTTCATATCTGTCGTCCCGTCTTATCGTTTCCTGATTAATTCCCGGGAATAACTTCAAGTTAACCGAAATCCCCTGATAATGGATTAATGTTTTAGTTTAGAAGTAAATAATTTACCATTTTACGTACATTTTTGGAGCATATTAACCTTAGTATTTAAAAGAATGCCCGTCAAGTAAAAACTCATTCCATCATATTAGTTATCGGGAGGGTGAGAGAAAAAATTCACTACAAATGGTAAATAAAAAGATAAGAATCCCCGAGAGAGGGGGAAGATCAAATTGGTCTAAAATAAGATAAAAAAAGGCGCGACCTGAAAGACCGCGCCTTTTTCCGGGTAAGATGTGTAATTAAGCTTTTTTTGACATTGATTTTGCCAACTTGTAAGCCTTCCTCTTCAGAGAAGGTAATCCAAAACTACCGACACTGAAAAGAGCATACATATCTCTAATATTTTCATGTTCAGTTACCTTCACAGCTTTTGCACCAACAGGTAATCCGTACTTTGAAGGTGAATCTCTGAGAATGGTAATGACACGAAGTCCTCCGAATTCCTCAAGCCCGTAAATACTTGCATTGGGGAATTCTGCCTTAACTTTCTTAAGACGATTTTTGGCCTGATTGATCATATCCTGCCGCTCTCCGAAAAGCAGAGCTGCGGAGGGACATGTATTAACACATGCAGGTACATCTCTTTCATTCAATGTACAGGCATTACATTTGTGAGACTTATCCTTCTGGACCATCTTCACACCAACATCATTAGTATGCGAGATGTCGCTCACCTGGGGCACACCGTAAACACATTCGTTTTCACAGGCGCCGCAGCCAATACACTTGCTCTGATCAATAATTGTCCATCCATCAACCTTGGAAATAGCTTTTTCGGGACATACAATCATGCAGTTAGCTTCAGTACAGTGATAGCATTTCTTATGCATAATTGTCCAGATGGGACGCTCGGGATTTTTCCTGTCGAGAGGAAAAAACTTCACGTGGTTCCAGGTGATTGCAGAGAGTTTTGCAGGATTTGTATATTCAGGCCCCGCAAAGAACTCTGTTTTTTCACCGGGGAGACCGTTCCACTGCTTACAAGCTACCTGGCATGCCCGGCAGCCCTGGCACTTGGTTGTATCAACAATAAAAGTTTTTGACATTTCCTGAACCTCCTTATGCCTTCTCAATGTCTACCAGGAATGCTTTAAATTCCGGTATCATTGTGTTAGGATCACCGATATGCGGTGTCAGGTTGTTACAGGAGTCGCCAGTTGCGGCACAACCATGGCCAAAGTGCCATACCATACCAACCAGCTCAACTTTCTTTCCTTGTACGTCATATGGCTGAACACGGTCTGTAACAAGTGCTCTTGCTGAGATTTTCCCACGCTTAGACTTTATGTTAACTTTATCTCCGTTCTTAATGCCCTTCTTTTTTGCAAGAGAAGGACTGATCTCACAGAACATGTCGGGAACAAGCTCATTGAGCCACGGCAGGTTCCGTGTCATTGCCCCGGCCTGCCAGTGTTCAGTCACCCGATAGGAAGTTGCAACGTAAGGATACTGAGCACTTGTACCGAATTCTCCCTTTGTTGTGGGAAGAATCTGCACTGCAGGATTAAGGTTATGTGAATTCATAAGGTTTTTAACAGGGCTTTCCATCGGCTCGAAGTGTTCAGGCAGAGGACCATCTTTTACACCGGCGGCGAAGAGACGACCGAGGCCTTCACTGAGCATAATGAAAGGATGTTTTGTTCCGGGCTTCCATCCGCCATCGGGAACATCACCGACCCACTTGGAGCCATTCCACTTAATGACAGGCTTTTCCGGATTCCAGGGTTGTCCCTTGGTATCAACAGATGCCCTGTTGTAGATAATTCTTCTGTTTACAGGCCAGCACCATGACCAATCGTGATACATGCCCATTCCAGACTTATCCTTCTGGCTGCGGCGGGCCATATTATTACCATCCGCGTTGTAACTTCCGCTATAGAGCCAGTTACCACAGGCGGTTGCACCATCATCTTTCAGCTTGGTAAAATTCTTTACCAGCTTACCTGTTTTGCCGTTTCCGTCCCAGGTATAACCATTGATTTCCTGAGCTACAAGCTGAGGATCACATTCGTGGTCTGATGGATGGTGTTTAAAATTCCAGTTTGCCTTGAGAATCGGATCCTTGAAGGTTCCGCCTTCCTTGGCATAGAGGGCTCTTACTTCCTGAAAAAGCAGGTCGAGAAGATCAAGGTCAGTAATAGCATCCCCGGGAGGATTCTGAGCCTTGTATCGCCACTGAGCCCAGCGGCCTGAATTCGATACTGAACCTTCCTTCTCAACGGAAGAAGCCATTGGAAGAAGGAATACTTCGGTTTTGATATTTTTAGGATTTACGCCATCACGCTTCCAGAAAATTGAAGTATCAGTTTCCCAGATGTCAGCACAGATGAGCCACTTAAGCTTTTCAAGTGCCTTGGTTTCCTTCAGGGCGTTAGGGCCGCCAACACTTGGGTTGGTCCCCATCAGGATTGCACCTTCATGCATTCCCTGGAACATATCTTCGAAAACAACGATATGCGGATAAGGCTTACTTGCCTTGGGAATGTAATCGTAGCAGTAGTCATTGTCCTTGGTTGCCGCATCGCCGTACCATGCCTTCAGAAGACTGACAAGATACTTCGGCTTGTGCTGCCACCAGTTGGCGCTCATGGGATCATTTGTCTTAGGAGTATTGTTCTTGATATAGGCATCAAGATTAACGTCCTTTTTGGTTTTCGGAATACCGAGATATCCCGGAAGGATGTGCCACAAAATACAGTGGTCAGTTGAACCCTGTACGTTGGACTCTCCACGAAGGGCATTGATTCCACCACCGGCCATACCAATATTACCCATAAGAAGCTGCAGCATTGCGTATGTACGAATGTTCTGTGTACCAACAGTATGCTGAGTGGTTCCCATGGCATACATAATGGTGGCAACTTTATTCTTCTTGGATGTTGCCGCATACATCTTGGCGATTTTCACAAATGTCTCTTCAGGACAGCCGGTAATACTGGAAACCTTCGCCGGCGTATATCTTGAAACATGCTTCTTCATTAACTGGTAGACACAGTTGGGATCCTTCAGTGTTTTATCACGCTTCGGAATTCCTTTATCGTCCAGCTGATACTTCCAGCTGTCCTTCTTGGAGTAAGCACGCTTGCCAGCGTCATAACCAGAGAAGAGTCCGTCGTTGAATTTAAACTTCGGATCAATAAGCAAAGAAGCATTTGTGTATTCAACAACATAGTCCTTCTGAATGAAGTCATTCTGGAGGGCATAGTTGATAATACCATTCATGAAAGCAATGTCTGTACCCGGTCGCAGCGGCGCATAGATGTCCGCAAGGGATGAGGTTCTGGTATAACGGGGATCAACACTGATGAGTTTTCCACCATTATCACGGGCTTTCTGAACATATTTAAAAGAGATTGGATGATTCTCGGCGGCATTACTACCAATAATCATAATTACGTCTGCATGCTGGATATCAATCCAGTGATTTGTCATGGCACCCCGGCCAAATGTGTTCGCCAAACTGGCGACAGTAGCGCTGTGTCAAATACGCGCCTGGTGTTCGAGGTACGAGACACCGAGTATTCGTGCAAACTTTGTCCAGGCATAGCATTCTTCATTATCGAGAGCAGCACCACCAAGGCCAACAATACCCTGTGCCCTGTTTACAGTATAGGCGCCTTCTTTCTGAACGAAGGTTTTATCCCGGGTATCCTTGATGCGTCGAGCCATTTTTTCAATGGCGACCTCCCAGGAAATTTTTTCCCATTCGGTTCCGCCTGACTTTCGGTATTGAACCTTGTCAAGCCGTTTCTTAATGGGATTCTGGGCAACCTGATAGATTGCATTACCCTTTGAGCAGAGGGTTCCCCGGTTAATTGGATGATCCGGATCCCCTTCCATGTTAATAACCTTGCCATTTCTGGCCGAAACAACCAGACCACATCCTACTCCACAGTAGGGACAAATGGTTGATGTTTCCGAAGCTCCACGAAGTTTCTCGGGAGCAGTCTTGCAGCCGGTGAGAAATGAAGTCCCACCGAGAAAAGCCCCGGCAGCTGTCGTTCCCGACAGCTTCAGGAAGTTCCTTCTGGTAACAGGCATATAAAGCCTCCCTGACTATTGTTATACAAAAAACGGATTGTATTTAAAGAACTGTTGGAACTGCCTAATGGCAGGCTCCGATGCCATACCCCAATATTCGGGCATGTTAACTTTTTATTTATATTTAATCTACATTGAAAATCAGAATTTTTATTTGTCAAATAAATTAATAATTTTAAACGAAGACCCTGTAGCATTACAGCATCAACTTAACTGCTAAGTTTCACCAGTCTAATACTAGAATATATTAAATTATAATTCGGGGGAAGTCGAACGAAAGCAAGAGGCTATTCTGAAATGTTTCCTTCACTCTGATCCTTCCGGTCCATATCATATACATCAAGAAGTTTATATATTTCCCAGAGGGAATAAAAAAGTGTCAGAAGGATGGGACCGATTATGACACCGGGAAGATTAAAGGCCTGGATACTTCCCAAAAGAAGGAAAAAGAAGACTACGGGATGAAAGTTAAGTTTCTCTCCCAGCACAACCGGTTTTACAAGATTCTCAAGGAGAAGATACCATACAAGTGACCAGACGCCGACAAATATTGCCCAGAGATATGATCCCGTTGCGATAAGATAAATAACCGCGGGAATCCAGATAAAAGTTGTTCCAACCAGGGGAATCAGGCTCAGCACCGCTGCAATGGTACCCCAGAGGAGGGGTGTCCTGAAACCGGCAATTGCCAACCCAAGTCCCAGCAGAAATCCCTGGAGAAACATAATCAGAAGATTACCAGCCATGAGAACCTTGATTACCTCTTTCAGACGATCAACGACTTCCTTCTCCATGTCATCCGGAAAAGGAAGCACCTTATAAAGGCCGTTTCCCAGGTTTTGCCCGTCCTTTAACAGGAAAAAAAGCATCAGGAGCATAAAAAAGAATTTAGCAGCAAAACTTAGAGGAAAGGAGATAATACCGGTAACACTCTTAAAGGCAGTCAGGGCGGTCTCCTGTGCCATGGCTGCCATTTTTTGTACAATCTCAGTTTCTTTTATATCAAAATACTGAAAAATTTTCACAATCAGCGGATTTTGCTGCAAGTCCACCAGTAAGCCCGACTCAACCCTCTCCTGCATAAACAGATAAAAGTTATAGGTCTGATCAGCCAGGGCCAAAAGGATAAAAAACAGGGGAATAAAAACAACCAGAAACAGAATAACAATTACGAGAGTCGCGCTGAGAGACCTTTTTTTAACGATACTGTTGAGCCATTCATGAAAGGGCTTCAATGCAAGGTAGATAATCGTTGCAAATAAAAAGGTCCACAAATAATACTGGAATATGTAAAGGAGCAGGCCAATCACGGTTGCAAAGAGAACAAAAAAGATTGTCCTGAGACTCTTATTCTCTTTCAGTCTGAAAAATGACCGTTGTTCCATGGCGAAAATATTCCTTTTTGAATATTGAGCCTGTCATCCGCGCCGGCTCAATAATGAGTTCCGGCGCGATGACATGCTCCCTTACCGGGGTTTCCCCCGTCCAGCATAAACGCAGGTAATACAGACTCCCAGGGGGATGAATGCATTACTTCGTCAGATAGTGAGATAAATCTGTCGCAATTTTAGAAATTGCGTGATCAAGATATGCTTCATCGGCAATACGCTCTCGACATTCTTCAATGCGACCACGTTTTCCCTTAAACTTCGCAGGTCTTATCTCACGATCATCCGTGTTCATGAGACGTTCCATACATGCCTCCATGCGGTCTGCCGCTCCTCCTTGAACGGATTTATAGACCTATACAATTTATTCGGCAGATTTTTGGATAAAATTTATATTCTTTTACCTGTATTAGCAAAATATCTCTTTTTACTTTATTCGTTAAAAAGGCGCGATTCATGGGAAAGGAAGTGAAAAAATGAAGACACTCCCTTCACCTGCTGAAGATTCAATCCTGATATCCCCTCCATGGACTTCAATGACTCTCTTGACGAGAGCCAAACCCACACCGGTTCCTTCAGCATGCTTATCGAGTTTATTAAAGAGCCCGAATACCTGTTCATGGAATTCGGGAGCAATCCCGATACCGTTATCAGCAACAGTGACAATCACCTTTTTTTCTGTTTCTTCCGCATTTATGACTATTTCAGGATTATCCTGATTTCCAAAAAATTTCAGAGAGTTTTCTATCAGATTCTGCAGCACTTCTTCAATGCGGGGAATATCTCCATAAATCTTCGGTAAATTCTCCGGTACACGAAAAACAACCTTCCGGTTCACAATCTTGCCGTGAAGCATCTCCTTGACTGTATCAATTATTCCATTGAGGGGGGCCCATGAACTTTCATTGATAATTCGCCCTATTCTTGAAAGTTCCAGAAGATCGGCAAGAAGATTATTCATCTTATCTGCAGCACCGGAAATTCTCTTCAGGTCAGCCTTGATATTTTCATCGTTACCATTTTCCAGATCTTCCTTCAGCATCCCGATGAATCCCTTTATTGTGACCAGTGGACTCCTCAGGTCATGTGATACAGTATAGGTGAACCGCTCCAGCTCGGCATTTTTAGCCTCCAGATCCATTATGAGCTGCTCTCTTTCCTCTTCTTCTTTTTTACGATGTGTGATATCGTGTGCAATCACCTCCAGGGCCACTGCCCTGTTCATATCATCAAAGACAATGACATTACGCTGCAGAATCCATCTGGGGGAACCGTCACGGTTGTTGATGCAGTATTCAAGGGAAACCGGGGCAACCCCCTTTGCTGCATTTTCAAAAAAATTCAATATTTCGGACCTGCATTCATCCCCTGCGATTGAATAGATTAAATCAAAACTCTGTAAAAATTCATCCGGGGAATATCCTGAAATTGTCACTACAACGGGACTGATATATTGAAAAGTAAAGTCAGACAGGGATATCCGGGCAATAATATCCCGGGCATTATCAACAAGGCGTTTAAAGCGGGCTTCGCTTTCCTGGAGTTCGCCAGTTCTCTGCTCAATCAGGTGTTCCAGGTTCTCACGGTATAAACGGTTTTCTTTGAGGAGCTGCGACTTCTCATGACATTTTTGAATAGCCAGCAGAATAATTTCCAGATCACCGACAGGTTTGGTAATATAATCCCAGGCCCCCAGTCTCATGGCTTCAATAACGTCGCGCATATCCCCGGTCCCGGAAACTACAACGATGGGAACTTCTTTATCACTGGAGACTATTTTATCAAGCACCTCAAGGCCGTCAACGTGGGGCATTCTCAGGTCAACAAGTACGATATCCGGCTTAAAATGGAAAAATTTTTCCAGGCCCTCCCTGCCGTCACTGGCAAGTATCACACTATAACCTTCATCGGTGAGATAATCCCCAATAGTTTCGCGTATCATTAACTCATCGTCAATACATAGTACCTGAAGGGGGATCTCCATACAGAAAATTATCCTTTGAGGAGGTTTTCGACACTGCTTCTAATCAGGTCCATATTGTGGATGGGTTTGTAAAAGACGTAATCCTGAGTAATTCCAAGTTTCCGCAATTCATCCGGGAGAGAATAATCCGCAGAACCGGTGTGGATAAGATAGCGCAATTCAGGCTGCATCCTGTGGGCATCCAAAATAAAAGAATTCCCATCCATACCGGGAAGACGCATGTCTACTATAGCTATATCAAATTTATTTTTCTTAACCAGTTCAAGCCCCTCTTCACCGCTGGCGGCATTCAAGACAGTAAATCCCTCGTCTTCGAGAAAATCAGTAAGATTTATTCGTACCATATCTTCATCATCGATTACGATAATAGATACGCTCTCTGGATTCATCCGTCTCTCCCATTGTAGTGCAATCAAAATTCTTTAAATACTACCATATCACAATTAAAACCTGCGATCAAGCAGAAATCAACCTCTTTTAGCTTAAAAACAGACAAGGACTTTTACCAATCCGTTTTGAAAACAGCATTAATGGTGAGAGCAACCTGAAGCAAAGAGACTCCAACGGTATTTTCGGATTTAGATAAAATTGCCCCCGTTGAAAAAACATATGATGCCGAATCTCCACGTGTTGGCGGTATCCATCTTACTCCACCTTTCAACGAAAGTGCCAAATAACGGCTAAAACTCCAATCAACTGTCAACACCCCATTAAGATAATGCCCGAAGGAAATAGAATCATCATATTGTATATCCCTCAGATAATGGATATCCGTACTTTCACAGAAAACAAGGGGGGTATATGCTAAAGCGCCCGTGAGGTTTAAAAACTTCCACGGCTTAAAACTTAAACTGACATGAAAGGGAACTACCTGGTATATCTGTGTATAGCGAATAACAGAACCATCGAAGGTCCCCGTAATGACATCATCTACCATTTCATATCCGTTGCGCCCATCGATCTGGAGGGCCAGCAGCAGATAGGAAAAACCGGCGGCAATACTCCAGTTGCAGCAGGTAATGGCATTAAAAGAAAAAGCAGCTTCAGCTTCATGATAAAAAAGGGTTACCGCATCATGCCTGGAAAGGGTGTTCGATCCCGGAACCGGCCAGTCCCAGTCAAAATCAGACATCCCGCCGCTCTCCCCTCCGAAACCGTAACGGTAGCGAAGCTCTATTACCACAAAATCCTTCAGAATAACACTGCTTTTAAAATCGAGGAAATAGAGGGGTTTCATATCCCACTGCAAATCACTTGCAAGTTTCCCTCCGCTGTAGACATATTCACCCGCAACACCATGGAGAACACCAAAACCGGAAGAGAACCTGAAGGATATACCGGCAGTCTCGCTCTCCGGCAGTTCATCCGCAATAAGCGGCCCCGGTCCCATGGATGAAAAGAAACTGAGTAAAAAAAAGAGATGTAGAGTGTAAAAAAAACGCACTATTATTACCTGTTATTTTGGAACATCTATTCAGGGAGTCTATTTTCAAAAAGAAAACTTATACGGAATCGCCACCGTATTACTTCCCCCCATGCAAGAAACAAAAGCACCTTACTGGCTCAAACAGAATATATTCATACAATCAACAACCATCCACCACTTTTTACCCACTGAATAATTCTTGACGCACCGAAGAAAAAAGACAATAATAGAAAGGAGATCAAAATAACCGGGACACATAATGAGCAACAGTAAAGACAAGCCCCTACTGGATGAATTTCAGATACGAAATATTCAGATATTAACCCACTTAATGGCCCATGAAGCAATTGATGACGAAATAGTTGAAAACCTGAGAAAATCAGAACTCGATTATTTCACTCTCCTCAGCAAATACAAGCTCCTTGAACAAAAAGTTAATGTCGATGAAAAAACCAATCTTTTAAAATATAAAAATGATTACCTGACAGAAATCATAAAAACAGCCTCAAGAATCTATTTTGGCTCCGAGTCTACCACCTATGAAATATGCTTCGTCCGCTTCGATATTGATGACTTTTCAATTTTCAACAACAAATACGGCCACGAAACGGGAGATCGTGTACTGATCGCCATCGCGGATATAATCAGAAACAATTCCCGTCCCACAGATTATGCAATCAGATTCGGCGGGGAGGAATTCGATGTAATTCTACCCGGTACAACCCTTGAAGGGGCCGAAACCTTTACTGAAAAAATTTACCGGCAGATTGGAGAGACCACAATCAAGCATAAAAACAAAGAACTCTCCGTAACAGTAAGCGCTGGCATCTCAAATTTCATCTATACCTTTGAGGGCCCCAGGGACATTCGCGAAGACTGCATTGAAGATTATTTCATAAAGATTCAAAGCAGGGCTGATGATGCCCTCTACGAAGCCAAAAATCTCGGCAAGGATCAATACTGTATCTACGACGAAGAAAGAAGCGAACAATACCAGAAGATACGGGACAATTACAGTTCCTTACCTTAAGATGAACCGGCTGAACCGTAATGCCGATGTTTTTTTAACATCTTTAAAAAACTTTAAAAAAAATTTTAAAAAATACTATACATTTATTTTAATTATCTCTAAGAACAGATATCCGTATTAATAATTGTATGGCATTATCTCAAAAGCAAAAAAAAGCCGCAGATTTAAACAGATCGATAAGAAAAAAATAATATTGCATCTAAATATTTCCATCATACGCTTTCTCTTGCACTTAACTTCTGACGTATCTGTACCAATCTGAAAAAAGATTAAATTTTTATGAAACAATAGCCTGCAGTTATTTCCAATACTCACTGGAGACTAGATATGAAAATTGAAAACATTGACCGGGAAAGACTGGACAGAACATTATTTGAGGCGCTCAGAGCCATCTATAAATTTGAAATAACAAAAGAAAATAAATTCGGACTTTCTTACCAGGATATCTTTCTGCTTCAATACCTTCGGTCACACTCACCCGCCCGCATGGGAAGCCTCGCTGAAGAATTAAACATCCCCATCAGCACTGCCACCAGGGTTGTTGACCGGCTGCAGCAAAAAGGATTCCTGGGGAGAAAAAAAGACCCCGAGGACAAACGAAACATTTTTGTTAATCTTAAAAAAAAGGGCGAAAAAATTGTAAAGGAAGTTGAAGAGCACACCTATTCAATTCTGATTGAAAATACCCGGGCTTTCTCCTCAAAGGAACTGGACGCATTTTGGGAAACTGCAAAGGCCCTTCCCTTTATACTGACCACTGGAGGTGATTTGTAATTACATGAAGGCGACCATGGAGGCGAGAACGAAGGCGACCTTGGCCAAGGTCGCCTTCGTTCTCGCCTCCAAAATTATATATTAAATTATTTTGCCAATATTCCGCCGTCTGCGGGAATCACCGCTCCGGTAATATAATCCGAGGCTGATGAAGAAAGAAATACAGCCAGTCCCTTCATGTCTTCCTCACCGCCAACACGGTTCAGGGGAATAAAACCGAGGGTTGCATCGAGGATGCCCTTCATCTCAGGCTTAAATATATATTCCATCATATCGGTCCGAAAAAATCCGGGAGCGATACAGTTTACATGGATCTTATGCTGCGCCAGTTTCACTGCCAGGTTTTTCGTGAGAACTTCCACCGCAGCCTTTGAAGAATTATAGGCTATCGCGGGATGGGCTATCTCCAGAGAACCCCTGGAACCGTAAACAGAAGAGATGTTGATCATCTTGCCGCCACCCTGCTCCTTCATTATATTGGCCACCTTCTGACTCAAAATCCAGACCCCCTTTACATTTACGTCAAAAACCTTTTCCCACTTATCAAGAGGAAAGTCGAGTGTGGGGGCTCCCCAGGTGATTCCGGCATTATTTACAAGGATATCAATCCTTCCGAATTCATCCATGGTAAAATCGACCAGGGCATCGATATCTTCCTTTTTGCCCATATCACATTTTGCAGCCTTACAGGTTACCCCGAGCTTAGAAATTTCTTCAGCGGCGGCTTCCAGTTTATCCATTTTTCGTGAGGCGATAACTACATTCGCCCCTGCTTCGGCAAGGCCCGTTGCAATAAAATGCCCGATACCGCGGCCCCCGCCAGTCACGATTGCCGTCTTGCCGGAAAGATCAAATAATTGCTTCACATTCATGATACGTCTCCTGGTGTATGATATCTTCTTAAACAATTACATTCCCTGCCCGATGAAACCAGTTCAGGCAGGCATTAATACAGAGAGGTGACGGGGGGCATTTTTACAAGAACTTTTCGGTATTTTAAAGGCTGCCTGATGAGTATGGAGAAGGAAGTTCATCCCCGCGGGGGAAAATCCTCAGCGGAGAAGTTTGATCTTCTGGTTATGTTTTATCCCGAAGCGTTCCGTCTCGCCATGACTGTACATCAGGAGGTCAATACGCCTGCCCTTGATAGCGCCGCCCACATCCATGGCGAGATATTCTTTTCCTTTGAAATAAAAACGGGTACCGTGAGGGATCACCTCCGGGTCCGTCGCGGCGATATGAATACCCCGGGCAATGTAGTACCCCATATTTTTACCATTGGAGGTTTTATAGGCCCAGGGACCATTGCAGCAGGATTCCGGACAGTATGCGGTGATGGTGTATCCCCCGCTTTTATCTATTAATTTCTTATCCTTGCCGGCAATGCCGTTTATAAAAAACAGAAAGAGAAGTGAAATTACGAAGGGGAGAACAAGTATATGATCAAAAATTTTAAAATTTTTCATAGCCTGACAATCCAGTATGTTTTTCACCAGGAGAAACGGGAGGGTAAAAATTGACAAGTAATTTTTACCCGGCGGGAGCAAATACTAAACAAAAGAGGGGCATCGCAAGGCGATGCCCCTCTTTCGTTTCTATGTTATTCTAATTAGAATTTAAGTCCCGCTGTCAACATGAGGGCGGTGTTGTGATTTACGTCATCACCATCCATAACAAGCTGGTAACGAATCTGTACTCCCAGTACAAGAAAATCAATCAGGGCAATTTCATAACCTGTCATGAGGCCGATACCGTACTGATAATCCCCGGTGTCGGAGACATCCGGCTGCTTAACACCGTTAATTTTTGCCTCCTGGGTAATGATTGGATAATAGTATCCTGCAAGGGCTCCCACGTAGAAGCCGCCGAGGGGGAATACACGGGCCTGTACAGAGATAGGAATATAGGCAAAATGAGCCTTATACTCAATAAAATCCGCCCCTGCATAAAATGAATCATCAATAGAATATAACCCGGTATACCCAAGACTTGCACCAAACTGAAACATATCAGTTCCAAACCATAGATCGAGATGCACTGCTCCCCCGCCCTTGGTTTTATCATCAATGCCTGCATATACAGCATCAAACATGTCGATGGTATCACCGGCAGCGAAGTTGTATCCACCGGACAGAGAAAGAATCATACTGGCATCAGCCTGAGCTGCAGAAAAAGAGATAACACATACAGCTGAAATGAGAACAAGAAATCTTTTCATTAATTTACTCCTCCAAAAAATAATTCAATTTTTATGTAACCCATATTTATTAACAAAAATCTGTAATATCGTCAAGGCTAAATATAAATATTTTATCAAATTGCGCTCTATAAGAGCTAAAATACCCCGATAATCCTCCTGAAGAGTAGAAGCATCATCATAAAAAGTATTACAAGCCCGAGCAGGGCCGCCTTTTTCCGGTCACCGGGATCACGACCCCGCTCCAGTGCCAGGTATGTATAGGTGGACAACGCCGCAACCACTGAGAGGGCTATGGCCCCAAGGAGGGCCGTAACAGATGCCATAACCGCTCCCAGTATAACACCCGCTATGCTCTCTGAAGAGACAAGGGCCCCGAGGTAGACACCATACTGCCCCGCCATATGCGCCATGGCTGAAAAATCTCCCAGTGCCTGCAGCGACGGCGGTACCGACGCAAGAATACTGCCGAACCTCTCACCGAGAATCCCGGAAGATAGAAGACTGCTTATCAGCAATGCCCCGTGATGAAGAATAAACAACATCATCACAACCACCGTGGAGAAGGCCCCCAGAACAGGAATCACCATAAAAAGTTTCAGGTTATGCTTTTTAATAAAAACAAGGAGGTTAACCGCATTGTCACCAACACCTGTCTTCCGGTGCACCACCAGGGGAGGATAAAACCAGAAACCGACGGCAATGAGGAGAACCGCCGCGAGGGAAATGCCGTATACGGGCAGAAAGAGAAGGGCAAATAGTAACGGCCCCACAAGGGGAATCAATCCGAAAAGAAGCAGTGAGGATTCCAGCAATATAAGTACAAGAAAACTCGACCCGAGAAGAGAAGGAGAGAGGGCAAGCATCGAGGAAGCAATTCCACCAAAAGAAAGTGATCTATTGAAAAACAACTCCTCAAATGTACTCCGGGCCATACCCGCGGCAATCAGCGTGTAGAGAAAAAAAAGTAAACCGGCGCTGATCCAGGACCGGAGGGCCCCAAGAACCGGCACACCCTGGAGAAGAAGACCCGCACCTTCCATTAACTTATAGGAAACCATCATGACCAGGATGCCGGCAAAACCCGCAGCCAGGCGAGAAAAGGAAAAGGCACCGGTGATACAATCAATAATCTCCGAAAGTTCAAAGGAACCGGGCATGGGGCTTGACTCAGCAGGCTGCCGGTATTCGGATTTCTTTTCAACCCGGTTGCCGGTATTTCTTTCCGGGGGAAAAACCACCCTGCTTTTGGGAAGAACCTTTGCCTGTTTCCTGTCATTTCCTGTTTTCTGAAAAAACTCGACTCCTGCAGACTCTTTCTTTGGTGAAACCTGCTGCGAAACCCCTGCGGCAGATTTTACCGGCGGGAAGGAGACGACAAAGTTATGACTGCACCGCCGGCACGTCATCATGTACCGGGGACTGTTCACCGCACCAAAGGTTACGGTATAACACGAAGAGCACCGGGGGCAGATAATAATTTTAATTTTCTGACGGCAGGTACTGCAGTTCATAATGGAATATGGCAGCGCGGAAATGTCACCACGGCTCATACTGTAATGGCTGCTGCACTCAGAACATGTTATTTTCATTTTATTTTCCGCACTTACTGCCATTCCCGAAAGTTCCCCTTATTATATATTATTTGAATGCCACCTGCAAGAAATATCCCGCCCACAATCTATTGAAACCTGAACTCTTCGATTACATAGCCATCCGATGATTTTTCAACTTCCTTTTCATTACTGTTGAGCCTTCTTCTTTTCATTTTTTCCAGTTCCCTTTCGAGAAGTTTTGATTTTCTTTTTTTTGCCACATCAAAAACCGACATCATGTCACTGTGATCCCCGTCACAATATTCTTGCGGTTCGGTATTCCTTTTGAAAAATTCATTCCTTCGGGAGCACCCCTTCTCAGGGAGCAGTCCTGTTTTCTTACATATACTGACGGTAACAATCCCACGGGGTCTGGAGGGGAAGTTTTTTCTTTTTCGGAAGTCAGAAATTTTTTTCATAAAGGCACCCCATACCGGGGCAGCAGCCTGGGCGCCCCCCTGTCCGGAGCCGAGGCTGTATTTGGGGGAGTTACAGCCAAGCCAGACAACTGCAGTAAGGTCAGGAGTATATCCCGCAAACCATGCGTCACGATACTTTGTGTTGGTACCGGTTTTTCCCGCTGCGGCCCCTTTGAATCCCGCTGCAGATCTGACTGCACCGGAGGCGGTACCGTAATCTACAACACCTTTAAGCATACTGGTCATCAGAAAGGCGGATTCACG
This sequence comes from uncultured Spirochaetota bacterium, assembly GCA_942491575.1. Classification (GTDB taxonomy): domain Bacteria; phylum Spirochaetota; class UBA4802; order UBA4802; family UBA5550; genus CAZHNW01. The sequence continues at coordinate 299,885 of CALOBT010000031.1, read as the reverse complement.
TGAAATCAATCGCTTCCCGGTTAAGGATGTCCGATGAATAACCTTCCCGGAGGAGTCTTCAATTCGGAGTATTCCATGGGGACTTGTTTTGATACCGCCGCTTGCATAAACGGATATTCCCGCCGCCATTTCCAGGGGCGTCAGTTCCGAAGTCCCCAGGGCAAGGGTCGGATCCACCTCAAATCTTTTCTTCGGGACTCCGGCAAGTTTTGAGGCGTAAAGGGCAATTTTTTCACCCCCTAAAAGTTCATAGGCTTTTATAGAAGTAATATTCAGGGAAGCCGCCAGGGCCCTTCGCGCCAGGACACGGCCCCTGAATTTTTTTTCATAATTGGAGGGGGCCCATGTCTTCTTTCTCTCCTTGAAAATTACCGGCAGATCGAGAAAGGCAGTTGCGGGTGTTATCTTTTCAGATACTATTCCCGCGCCGTAGACAAAAATTTTGAAGGCTGAACCGGGCTGACGCCTCGCCTGGTATGCCCGATTCAGCTGGTCACCGGGAACATACTCATGTCCACCGATCATTGCCCTTATTCCCCCGCTGTGATGGTCCATCGCCACGAGGGCCCCCTGTACGCGGGTATTACGGCGTAAATCGGATATTGATGCGTTCAGGCCATCGAAAATTTTCGCCAGTCCCCGGTCACCGAAAATACCCGTCATCAGGGTCAGAGCCTCAAGGGAATCACCCTGCATTTTCTGATAAAAATCGCGTAAAAACCGCTTTCCGAGTTTTTTCTGCTGTTTTTTCGAAAAATTTCTATTTACAAGATCTGCATCGAGTCCTTTCAGGAGATACCGGTTACGGCTGTCTGCAATCCGCCGCTGTTCTAGAATTTTTTTCTGAAGGGCCTCCCGCGCAGCATTCTGCATCCGCAGATCAAGGGTGGTATAAACCTTCAGCCCCCCCGTGTAAACCCTTTCTTCCCCATATTTTGCCAGGAGAATTTTCCTTATATAATCGGTAAAATAGGGGGCCCTGTCGGAAAGATCTCCATGGACGGAAACTGAGGGCGACCTGAGTCTCATCGCTGAGAAATATTCCCTCCAGAAAGTATTATAATGCTCCCTGAAATCTCCCTTTTTGATAAATCCCATTCCATCCATTGACGCAAGGACCTGACGCGACCTGATCATCGCCGCCCTTGGATGCTTGATGGGGGAATATTTCGCCGGTGCGGAAGGTAGTGCCGCCAGAAGTGCCGCCTCACCGTATCCTAATTTTCCGGGTACTTTGCTGAAATAAAACCGCGAGGCGGCTCCTATTCCATAAACGCCATGTCCGAAATATATATGATTAAGATATCTCTCCAGAATTTCATCCTTGCTGAGGCTGTTTTCCAGTTCGCGGGAAATGAAAAGTTCCACCATTTTACGCTTGAGGGTGCGCTGATTTCCCGCATATAGCTGTTTTGCCAGCTGTTGTGTGATTGTACTTCCCCCCTGGCGAATTTCGCCCTTTACCAGGTCAACCGCCAGTGCCCTGAAAATGGAAAAGATATCAAAACCCCCATGGGAATAAAAATTCTGGTCTTCCGCGGCAATAAAGGCCCCCCGCAAATGAGAGGGCATCTTTTTGAGGGGTACATATCTTCGGTTCTCATCAAAAAGTTCAGCCACGACCTCCCCCCTGACATCATAGACGGTTGTGGCCAGGCGGGGGCGATATTCGAGTTTTTTCCCAATAATTTGATATGCATCATGGTAACCTGAGACGATAAATAAAAAAGGAAGGGCTGCCACGCAGACAATTATTGATATTATAATATAACCGGTTATTTTTTTCATATTTCTACAGGAAAAACCGGTTCCTTCCGGTACTTCGGTACCTGCCGGTCATTCACAGTTAATTTATCGGACGGTTTGCCATGAAGAAAAAGTCTATCACTGTAATAATCGTGATAATTATCGGATTTACCTTCGGGACGGCCCTGCAGGGGGCTATTTCAGAAAAACAGCTGCAAAAGAATAACGAAAGGATGCTGGAAGTTTTACTGCAGGAGAATCCTCATAGCCAGGAAGCGATTCAAAAACTGATTCGCCTTTATATAGGAGAAAAACGTTCCGGGGCCCGCCTCATCGACCGGATGGGCATTTTTCTCCAGGACTGCCGCAATAATAAAATAAATATCATACGGGCATGGTTCTACCATACCGGAACCGGATTTTCGATATTTTTCAAACTGAAGGATCGCCAGGATGACCAGGTCTACCTTCTTTTTCTCAGTTACCGCTATGATCTTAGAAACCAAACATGCCGGATGTCCGATATATCCTTTGGTCCTGATTTCAAAGAAAAAAGAGACACCCTGAGACGTCTCTTTAACAATCAGATGGATATAAAGAATGAACCCACGGCGGAAAACCGGGATCAATCATAATTTCACTCGCATTCAAGATCCCTTAAAAATCGACGGTCAAAAAGACGCCGGTCAAAAACCCTTCGGGCAAAGTCCTTCCGTTCAGAGGCACGCCGCTCTATTTTGCGCTGCTCAAAAAACCTCCGCTGTTTCTGGCGTCGATCTATATGGTTGTTTCCCTTGCTCATCGGGGTCTATCCCTCTTGATTAAAGGTAGTAACAGAAGTCAGCAGATTCAAAAAAAATTACATCACCATACTTACCGTAAAAAAGAATTGTCATTTTAATCAAAAACAAGTATATTTTATAATATACTTGAATAAAGGAGAAAAAAATGCCTCAGTTATCGCTGTATATAGATGAAAAAACCCTGAGACAACTGGAAATAGCTGCTAAAATTGAACATTTATCAATTTCTAAATATGTAGTTAAAAAGTTAAATGAATCAATGCATTCAAAATGGCCGGAGCATTATGAAGACCTGTATGGAGCAATTGATGATGATACTTTTACAATAGAAGAAATCAATAACTTTGATAATGATTCCCCAAGGGAAGAATTATGAAATACTATTTGGACTCAAATATATGCATATTTTTTTTAAAAGGTAAAGATACAGGGTTAAAGCAGAAAATACTGGCTGAAAACCCCAACAATTTAAAGGTTGCATCAATTATTAAAGCTGAACTTTTATATGGAGCTGAAAAAAGTCAAAAAAAGGATGAAAACATAGAAAGAATTACTCAATTCTTATTCCCTTTAGAAACCGTTGGATTTAATGATAATGAAAGTATTGAATATTCAAAAATCAGGGCTGACCTGGAAAAAAGAGGTGAAATAATAGGACCAAACGATCTCATCATTGCAGCCACTGTGAAAGCAAATAATGGAATCCTTGTTACGAATAATACAAAGGAATTTGAAAGAGTAAAAGGCTTAAAGATAGAAGACTGGACAAAATAAATTCAGAAAAACAAACTTACTCTTTCTTAGACAAATAAAGCAGGGTCAACAACACCGCCCCGAGGGAAAGTGGAATACTCCACACAGCCGCCAGGGAAAAAGATATATCAATCTTCATCATTATTACCACCGCAAGGATTATTCCCATGAGAGCCTCACCGACAATCATTCCCGATGAGACAAGAATACCGCAAATGATTCTAACATACTTGAATTATAATTACAGCCGATAAGCCCGCCAATCATTACCGCTGAATCCGGGTGAGAATAAACTGTTGAAACGGATCCTCGTGCGACACACTTCTGTACTGAAGCATTTTCATTTTTGCCAACAAGTCCTCCCAGATATTCATAACCGGCAACCGTTACATCAGCCTCGCAACTTAAAATATTGCCGCCATCATTATAACCAATGAGGCCACCAACCATTGCACCTTTTATCTTCAACATTCCCCGAGAAGAACATGACGATACTATCCCGCCCCTGTTCTCGCCGATAAGCAGCCCTGCATTCCCAGCAGAGACAGGTGATTCAACTGTGCCTTCAACATGGCAGTTGAAGAAAATACCGTTAAAGCTTTTCCCCGCCAAAATACCAGCATTGCTCCAGTTATAAATATTAGCATCGATTATTCTTACATAACGAACTTCTCCGCCATTGATGAATCCGAAAAGACCCGATTTATCAGATGAATAAATATTTTCAGTGGCATTTACTTTCAAATTACGAATTGAGTAGGCAGGCTTTACATTTTCACTCTCGGTGATTGTTGCAGTCGTCATACTACCGCTGAAGCCCTCTTCACCGCCAATGGGATACCAGCTAGCATAACCGGAGAGATTAATATCGTTCATTATTTTATAATGTTTATCAGTTTTACTTCGAACTTTATCGAGATGCTTGGCATTACATATAATATAAGGAATTTCCCTACTCCCGTCACCGCTAGCGAAACCGGCACTGTTATCAAAACTGCCCTCATCCTGCCATTTCGAACATGAAATAAATTTCCCTGGCATAGGAGTCACTTCTACTTCCTCAGAAATAATTGATTCAATGGAGTATACATGAAGAGATACAATGAAAAAATAAGTGGTACCATTTTGAAGATTTGAAACAGTGTAGCTGCTTTCACCCGGTTTGACAATTCCTGAAAATCGATAATCTCCCTTTAGGGTACCCCAGCTAACAATTACTTCAATTGATGTATAATCATCAGGGATTTGAGACTGCCACTCAATAAATACTTTACCACTCCCCGGAGAGGCCTTTACGATCTCAACTTGAGGAAGCGTCAGTTTAGCAGCAGGAATATTCTCATTTCCCTCTGTATCGCATCCTAAAAAAATTCCCACTGTAAGTAAAAAAACGAAGATAATCATCAAATATCTAAACAATGAAAAATTAAACCATGGTGATTTCATATATTAACCTGAATTTTGCTGCAATAAATAAATATTGTACTTAATATAACACGCAAAACTCTTTTTTAGATACATGTCAAGAAATAATGTTTCAGAAAATTTAAAAATTCAGATAGGAAACTAAAACGGTCGCAACTGCCCTCTGTCATCATAGATAAGCAGCTCGCCGCTATCAAAAAGGCTGAGACAGGCATCAACCACATCTGGATCATACAGTATGCCCCTGTTTTTTGTAATTTCCTCAAGTGCCTTTTCAATGCCCAGGGCAGGTCTGTAGGGGCGGTGGGTAGCCATGGCCTCCACCACATCGGCGACACAGATAACCTTTGCCTCGACGAGCATCATGTCACCGTCGAGACCAAAGGGATACCCGGAACCGTTGATTTTTTCATGGTGCTGAAGAACTATCGCCGCAACTGGCCATGGAAAATCTATAGTATTTAATATTTGGAATCCCACACTGGTATGCCTTTTGATCAATTCGAATTCTATATCCAGGAGCCTTGTGGTCTTGCTCAATATTTCAGAGGGAATTGAAATTTTACCAATATCATGTATTGAGCCTGCAGTTCTAATTCCTTCAATCCTGTCCGCAGGAAGTCCCATTTCAGTCGCAATAGTCCTGGCCAGGTTTGCCACCCTCCGCTGATGGCCCGCGGTATACGAGTCCCTTACTTCCACACCCTGAACAATTGCCTCGATGGCCCCACCAAGATTTTTTCGAAGTAGAACAAAGCTCTCCTGCTGCTTCTGTTGTGCCTTTAAGCGGACTGTGATATCCCTGGCTACTGCGATCAGCTTTTCCTTCCCCTTCCACCTGCTCTGGGTAATCCTGGTTTCAACAGGTATTCTTTCACCCGATGCAGCCAGGAGGGATATTTCTATCTGGGGAAGGCTGCTGATTTCATCAACTTCACTGTTATTATTGCCGACTACAATTTCCCTGAACTTCTTTTTCATCAGGACATCCCATGAATAGCCCAGCCTCTCCTGTACTGTCCTGTTGGCGTGGAGAATGTTTCCGTCATTATCCATCACCAGGAGAAAATCATCCATATTATTCAATAGAGACTGGAGTTCATCCCGGCTCTGCTCCAGTTCAATTTCTGTCCTGCGCTGCTCAAGAATACTTCCAAGTTCATTGGCAATAATTTCAATAAAATGATTTTCTTCCTCGGTGAAATCAGGAGCCGGCGATTTGTTTCTTCCCTGCTTATGCGCTTCAACTTTTCCGCGAAGCCGGCTAAAAACAGTTATTGGGGAAGAACTTGTTTTTTCACCGAAAACAAAATTTTCACTTTTGAATTCATTTCCATCCACAATAATGCGGGCTGAGGTTATATCCCCGTCACTAAGGGAGTCAGGCAAAAGTCGAACAACTTCCTGCAAAATAGGGACTAATTTTTGTTCATGGCCGTGAATCAGACGGCTGATTTCCAGAAGGGTATCAATCTGCCGTGAATGGTACCGCAGCTTATCTTTGGCGATTAACTCTTCCATAACAATTCTGCTTATACGGCAACAGAGAAGAATCTTTATGCCTTTAAAATAACCAATAAAGGGGAGAATATTCAAATTTTTTTAAAAATTACCCGGGAAAACAAAAATCACCAAATGAATAAATTCTTGTATTGTAACGGGAATCCCTCTATAATTATTACTACAATAAACTACCGAGGGGGGATTTTTGAATTACTCATTTTTTCAGCCCGCCTTTTACAGGGTGGTTTCAATAATCTTAATACTGCTCGCCTTTTCGACGCCTGGATTTACTTCCCCCAAAAACAGTGTGAAGTCAGTTAAAGGCTACCTTGACCTGACTTCATGGGACCTGCATAAAGACGGCCCCGTTAAATTAAATGGAGAATGGGAATTTTACTGGAAGATGCTTCTGGAACCGGCCGACTTTGACTCCGAAAAAATTACTAACCGTACCGGTTACATGAACCTACCATCTGTCTGGAACGGATACATTTTGAAAGGAAATATCCTCACGGGAAACGGCTATGCCACCTATCGCCTGAAGGTCAAACTCCCTGAGGGACAACAGGTGATTGCCTTTAACATCAGACAACAGGAAACAGCCTACCGGTTGTGGGCAGACAATACCCTTCTCATGTCTAATGGAAAGGTAGGAAAAAGCCGCAATACCATGGTACCCCAGTATCTGCCCCGCAGCGCAACCTTTCGTTCCGATTCTTCAACGCTTCACCTTGTTCTACAGGTATCTAATTACTTCCATAAGAAAGGGGGTATTCGTAACGCCATTGAAATGGGAACGGAAGAACAGATGCGCAGGAAACGGGAAGGCACCAGGAACTTCGACTTTTTTCTCTTCGGCAGTCTTCTCATCATGGCCTTTTATCACTTCGGTCTCTTCTGGTTAAGAAAAAGTGACCGGTCAACACTCTTCTTCGGCGCTGTATGTTTCTTCTTTTCATGGCGAATCATCTTTGACGGCGGTTATATGGTTGAATTCTATTCCGGTCTGAACTGGGGCTTTATCTATAAATTCAGCTACATTTTCAGCTATGTAGCCCTGCCCCTCTTCGTCACCTTCATTCACAAACTCTATCCTCTGGAATTTCATAAAAAAATTCTCCGCATCATGCAGGTAACAGGAATAATCTATACTCTAATTGTTGTTTTTACCCCCGCAAAAATATACACCCATTCTGCAATAAGCTACCAGATAATCATTTTTATTTCACTACTCTATGTGTTGTATGTTTTGATTTTAGCCATACTCAGAAAAAAAGAGGGTGCTAAAATTTTTCTGCTTGGCTTCCTGGTACTTTTCACCTCCATCATTGTTTTTTTGCTCAATGATAACGCCATTATTGATGCCTACGACTTAATGCCCCTCGGTATATTCGTATTTATCTTTGCCCAGTCATTTCTGCTTTCCATGCGTTTTTCCAGGGCCCTGAACACGGTCGAAATACAGTCAGATGAATTAGAGAAAATCCGCAGCTACCTCGATAATGTAATAAACTCAATGCCCTCGATAATAATCGGCCTTGATAACCGGGGCAATATAACCCACTGGAACAGTGCAGCCGGGAAAGTCGCGGGAATAAAAGAAACTGATGCCATAGGCCTCCCTCTTGAAGAGGTATTTACTACACTGGAAAGCAGCATAATAGACACTGCTAAAAACTTTTCTGAAAAGGTGCCCGTTAAATTTGAAAAGGTCGTGGGAGCCCTCATAAATGAAGCAGGTTACTACAACGTCATCCTCTACCCACTGGTCACCAACGGCATAGAGGGGACAGTTCTCCGGATAGATAATATTACCGAGCTCGAAAAAAAGGAGGCCCAGCTGAGACAGGCCCAAAAAATGGAAACAGTCGGCACCCTTGCGGGAGGTCTCGCCCATGATTTCAACAATGTACTGTCCGGAATTTTCGGCACCATATCAATTATCAAGCATAAGATAGAAAACAACAATCTGATAAACAACGACAAACTGATAGACTACCTGAACATTATCGAAGACTCCTCGGTTCGGGCAAAGGATATGACTCATCAGCTTCTTACCCTGTCGAGACAGCAGGAATTAAATCTTTCACCAGCTGACTGCAATTACATAGTCAAAAATATTATTAAAATCTGCCAAAATTCATTTGATAAATCAATAAAGATTGAAACCAGAGAATACCCCGAACCGGCTGTTATTTTTGCCGACGCATCACAGATTGAACAGGTACTTTTAAACCTCTGCGTTAATGCCTCACATGCCATGACCTCTATGAGGGATGAAACCGAAAAATGGGGTGGGACACTGACAGTATCAGTTGACAGTACCTATGGGGACACTCATTTCATCAATACTCACCCGGAAACGGAAAGCCGTTTATACCATGTCATTACTGTCGAGGATACCGGGGTTGGCATGGACAGCACCACCATCTCCAATATTTTCACTCCCTTCTTTACCACGAAAAAAAAAGGAGAGGGGACCGGCCTTGGCCTTTCCATGGTCTATAATATCATAAACCAGCATAAGGGATTTATAGACGTCTATTCGGAAACGGGGACCGGTACAATTTTCCATGTTTACCTCCCCGCCCACAATGAAGATTTTATTCAGGAAGAAGTACCACCTGAGGAGCAAATAGAAATATTCAAGGGGGAAGGAACCATCCTCATTATTGATGATGAAGAGATAATGCTCATCACATCAAAAGAAATTTTGAAAGAATGCGGCTACCAGACCATCACAAAAATAAACGGTAAACAAGCGATTTCATACTTCAAAGAAAATCATCAGAACATCAAGGCGGTTCTCCTTGACATGGTAATGCCAGAGTTATCGGGAAAGGAAGTTTATATCGAGTTAAAGAAAATCAATCCTGAAGTCAAGGTACTCCTCTCATCCGGTTTCAAGCAGGATGAACGGGTGGATGAAATCCTGAAGCTGGGAGTTAAGGCTTTCATCCAGAAGCCATACTCTCTGAAAAACATGGCAAGGGCGATGTATGAAGTAATCAACAGATAGATGCCCCACCATGCCTTACCAATATCATACATTATTTTTCAACACCCCTTTCCATTTCTTGACAAAAAAAACCGGCCGCTATAGTGTGCCGCCTTCCGGTGATTCAGCCCCAATTCGACAGTGGAGAAACCAGAACTGGTATGATAAAGAAGAATACACATAACAGGGGAAAATGGAGCTCAATGCCCTTTTCTCCCGGGAAAAGTCCCATTTTCTATGGCTGGATCATTTTGATTGCAGGCACTATTGGCATGGTTATGAGTATTCCGGGACAGACCATGGGGGTTTCCGTATTTACCGACTACCTGATCGATGCCCTTAAGATTTCCCGTGACCAGATAAGCTTCGCCTACCTGGTGGGGACAACAATCAGTGCATTTCTACTGCGGCGCGCCGGAGTTCTCTATGACCGATTTGGCGCCAGGATTATGGCCTTTGTTACGGCAATACTGCTGGCCCTGATTCTGTTGATTTTCAGCAACATTGACCGGTACGCCTTCTGGCTCCAGTGCCGGGTTACACTTTTCTCTCCCGCAGCGATTACAATTGCAGTGATGATTGCAGGATTCTTTCTCCTCCGCTTCCTGGGCCAGGGTGTACTCACCATGGTTTCAAGGAACATGGTAATGAAGTGGTTCGACCATCACCGTGGACTGGCAAACGGTTTGATGGGGGTATTTGTTTCCTTCGGATTTTCCTATTCTCCACGGCTTATCAATAGTCTGATAGAAGCGGATGGATGGAGGGGGGCCTGGATATTCCTGGCAGGGATTATAGGTGTAGCCTTCTCGATTCTCGTATTGATCTTTTTCAGGGACAACCCGGAAGAATGCGGATGCAGCGCCGACGGAAATCTTCCGGTTCCCAAAAAGCGTGCCATAACTTCCCCCTCAACAGCCCTGAAAAACTACAGCCTGGAAGAAGCCAGAAGGACCTTCTCCTTCTGGATATTTACCCTGACACTGAGCATCTTTTCTCTTTATATAACGGCAATGACATTTCATATTGTGTCCATCTTTCAATCCGCAGGGATGAGCCGTAACGAGGCTATTGCGATTTTTCTCCCCGCGTCAGTAATTTCCGTGGCATTCCATTTATTCGGCAGCTGGATCAGTGACTATATTAAATTGAAATACATTCTCCTGGTCCATGCCATTGGGCTGATGCTTTCAATGGGGGCCCTTCCATTTCTTGGAGATAACAATACCGCTATATGGATCTTAATCCTCGGCAACGGTGTTGCCGGGGGCACCTTCGGCATTCTATCAAGTGTCACCTGGCCGAGATTTTTCGGTCTCAAACACCTGGGAGAAATTGCCGGTTACTCACTGGCGTGGGCTGTTGCGGGAAGTGCCATGGGGCCTTTTCTCTTCAGCCTCTCCTTCAGTCACCTTGGAAGCTACGGTCCCGCCGCAGTGGCGTGCCTGTCCGTTACTGTTGTTTTATTCTTTCTTGCCTTTAAAGCGGAAAATGTGAACCAGTAGCAGAAAAAGAAAAAAGTTAAAAGTGTTAAGTGGTCTTTATCCTCCTGCCTGTAATTTCCAGTTTCAGTGATAAATATCGGTCGTTTTAAGTAAACTTTTACCTTGTCTTTATACTTTTTCCTATCAAAAAATCCGTGGTCTCTTTTACTTTTTTACCATCCTTATAATTTTCTTTTTCCCTTGAAAAAAAGCCACAGTCGGATCAAACCATGGGTAGGCAGATACAGCATCAGGGGAAAGGCCGCCATGAGAATTACCACAAAAACCTCCAGGCTCACCACGGTCTGCTTGATGCCGAAGGGATACCATAGCCAGTTGATGTTCCCCGCGGGATCACCAAAAAGATATGTAAGGGGATAAGCAACGGCTGTAATCACAGTTTGAAGCTTCCATCCCCTGTTATCATAACCGACACACCAGAGGCCGTAAATAATTAGAGGAACCAGAAAAAGATGGTAAAGGGACATGAGCCTTATGGCAAGATGCAGTGCCGGATCGAACATATAGGTGGTGGCTCCGAAGGGATGAACATTAAGGGCTAGTGCACAGGCCAGGTCTATTACCCAGAGAGAATCGATGAGAAGTGTCAGGACAATCTGGCTCGAGAAAATCAGCGAGTCTTCTCGCCACAGGGCCACCAGAACAAGAAAGTTTGTAATGTTGCAGAGCCATAAAAAATGTGAAGGACCATAGTATATCCCGAAGGATGGGGCCCATGCCAGCATCCAGATTGTGAAGAATATTTTTACTACCCTGTTTATTTTTCCGTTTTTTATCAGCATGGCACCATATTATTAGGTAGAGATATTTGCTTAATAGAATATATACTGAAATAATGGGCAGGTCTACAGTTTTTAACATCCTTCGCATGGCCAAGTAACTTTTCAAACTTTCTTTTAAATTGAATAACATCTGTTGAACCTCTGTTTTATCAGCCATTACTTTTAAAATATCAGCACTTAAACAGGTCTGCATGTGAACTGATGCCGTACTCGTCGCAAAACTCTGAAAAATTGACGTTTTTGCTTACAGATTTTAAGACAAATTCGGTTCGCAGTTCCATTACATTCTTCTCCTTCCAGGGCATTCATCAGTACCTCCATTTCAGAAATACTGATTGCTCCCCTGAAGTGATACCTAGGTCCTTACCCAACCCCCAACCTGCCTCTTCATACCTGGTACTTTATACTTTTACCAATAACCATTTACCTTGACTAAGCATTCGAATCATGCTAGGAAGTATCAAATACTATAATCGAGGTCATGCCATGAAAAAAATCTACCTGCTTGTACCTGCTGTAATGATTGGCCTTAGCCTGTTTTTTATGACCGCCAGCGCAGAAAAAGGCGGCAGCAGTAAAAAAAGTATTTTTAAATCCCCCACAGCCAAACGGAGCTACTGGCCCACAAAGGCGTGGAAAACAAAGAAACCTGACGCCGCAGGCATGAAAAGCGACAAACTGAAAATCATGGAAAAGTATGCCTTTACCCGTCCGGCACCTGAAAGCGAACGGAAGGGAATCCGGACAGATGGTGTCGTCATCATCAAAAACGGCTACCTGGTCTATGAAAAATATGCCGGAGGCTTCACCAAAGATACACTGCACATCACCTGGTCCGATTCTAAAAGCTATGTCAATGCCCTCTTCGGCATCGCCGTTAAAGAGAAAAAACTGAACATAAAAGACCCTGCATGGAAATACTGGCCATCCCTGAATCGAGGCGATCATGCAAAAATCACCATTGACATGCTTCTGAGAATGAGTTCCGGCCTCTATTCAAACGAGACCTATGAGGCGTCTCCCCTTAAGTCCACCGTAAATGCCATGCTTTTTACTTCGGGACACAGGGACATGGCGGCATATGCTGCAAAGCAGGACCTGGAATATACCCCCGAAACCCGCTGGGAGTACGCCAGCCCCACTCCCAACCTGCTCATGGCTATGCTGAAAAAAACCATGTCAACGAAGGAATATGACAGCTATCCCTGGAAAAAGCTCTTCGATGTCCTGGGCATGAAAAAAGTCGTCTGGGAAAAAGATGCAGCGGGAACCTTCGTCGGATCCTCCTATGTATTTTCCACACCAAGGGACATGGCTCGTTTCGGATACCTCTTTCTCAATGACGGCAACTGGGAAAACAAAAGAATCCTGCCAGCGGGATGGGTTACCTATACTACAACAGTAGCCCCTGCCTATTACACCTCTAAGGACCTGTCAGAGGATGAAAAGGATGATCCCGCCTATGGAGCACTCTGGTGGCTCAACCGGGATGTTCCCGAGATGAACAAAAAGCGGGTATACCCTGATGTCCCGGAAGACTGCTTCATGGCGATGGGTCACTGGGGGCAGTTTATCTATGTAATCCCCTCCCTTGATCTGGTGGTGGTCTATACCGGAGACAACCGGGATAAGACCTTCGACCAGAATAGATTTCTCAAACTGATAATTGAGAGCATCAGGTAAGGAGCTATTTATGAAAAAAACAGTGAAACTACTCAGCATCATAATACTGGCGATTGTCCTTCTCCTCGGTATTTTTATCGGGGCAAACTGGTCGGATATCAAAAACTTCCAGCCAATGGCCTCGGGTGCCTTTTCTAAATTCATGTGTTCCTGCATGTTCGTGGAGGGAAGAAGCGAAGAACAGTGCAAAAACTGGTCACGCCTTGTTATCCCCCAACAGGGCTACTCTGTTAATAAAAAAGAAAAAAGTGTCACCGCTACCGCACTCTGGTATTCAAATACCTCACGCTACCGGGATGAACGTTTCGGTTGTACCCTGGAATGATTTTTTTACAAAGGCGCACAGGCACCTGAATATGATGCCTGTGCGGGAATCCAAAAAATAATTTTGCTTGAAGAAGCTGAGCCCTGAAAGTATACTATCCAGATACGAGCATAACGTCCCAAAACAGATATAACCTATGATCGATAAGATAAAACAGGCTCTTGACCGCATCAAACGGCACATAGACAGAACCCTTGCCATGTTTATAGTTGCGGGCAGCATTTACTTCGCCATACTTTACCACCTGGCACTATATATCTTTTTTGGCAGGCTTCCGCAGAATGAAGAAATTATTATAGGCACCGTCATGGTCCCGGGGAATATAATTCTCTATATTATTCTCCGTTTCATCATAATGTGCCCGATACCGGAGGAATTCAACAAAGTCAGCAATGAGCTCTACTTCACCAATCTTTTTAAAAACCATACATCGGAATTTGCAATTATCCTCAATGAATACGGACAGATTATCAACTATAACAATGCCTTTACGAGAACACTGCACCTTGACCATGAATCAATCATTGACAAGCCCCTCAGGGAAATTTTTTCCGTTTCCCAGATTGACCATAATCTTCACTACCGGCAGCTGATCCTGGACAAATTAAAAGAGGCCTTTCAGGGAAGAGATGCTGAACTGATATCAACGGTATTTATAAAGGAAAAACAGGATATACAGACCATTTACCTGAAGCTGAATCCCATTATGGAAAACAATGAACTGCAGCATATTTTTGTCACAGGGCGCCTCCTCCAGAGAGACTACATAACCAACCAGTGGTTAACAAGCGAGCAGTCACACTTTCTGGCATCCAATGACCTCTCCCTGGTTCACCTCTTCAGCTACCGCCTCACCCGTAACCTTGACGGGAAACTTCCCCGCGAGGAGATTCTCTATGTTCAGATAGCCCTGCAGGAAGTTCTCATCAATGCCATCGAACACGGCAACCTGGAAATTGGTTTCAAGCAAAAAACCGAATTAAAACAGATGGGCGGCAACTACTGGGAACTTCTCACAAATGCAAGCAATGAAGATCACCTGAACAATCGAAGGGTAAAGGTCGATTATGAATTAACCCCGGAAAAAGTAATCTACAGCATCGAAGATGAAGGCCTCGGTTTTGACTGGCAGCAGCATATGAACGATGACATCGAAAGTAAAGGCTCTACACTTATCCATACATTTCACGGGGTAGGACTGCAGATGATTAAAAAATCCTTCGACCGGACAATCTTTAATAAAAAAGGAAACCGGGTGACCCTTGAAAAAGATCTCCCGGGAGAATAGAACAATGACCAGCTATAGAAATCCGGTTCCCACCGTTGACCTGATCATTGAAATTTTCTCTGATGATAATCAAAAAAAGGGAATTGTACTTATCTCAAGAAAAAATCCGCCCCACGGATGGGCCCTTCCGGGAGGATTTGTTGATTACGGTGAATCCCTTGAAAATGCTGCAGTCCGTGAGGCAAAGGAAGAAACTTCCCTGGATGTCGAACTGACACGTCAATTTCACAGTTACAGTGATCCTTCCAGGGATCCGAGACAACACACCATCACCACGGTTTTCGTTGCCCGCTCAAAGGGACTTCCCGTGGCCGCAGACGATGCGAAGGAAGCAATAATTGTCACCCCGGATACGCTCCCGGAAAAAATCGTTTTTGATCACGAAATGATTTTAAAAGATTATTTTGAAGGAAGGTACTGACATGGATCGAATATCTATGCCCCTCACCCGCACTATTGAACTGGCCCTCGACGGCATTTTCAAAGCCTCTGATGCAGATATCCGTGTACATGGGCGGGAGAACATCCCCGAGAACCGGAGCCTTCTTTTTGTAATCAATCACTTCACCCGCCTGGAAACTGTTTTCATGCCATATATTCTGAAAAAACATCTCGGTGTCTACACCTACTCACTGGCTCACCATTCCTTTTTCGGGGGAAGTTTCGGCCGCCGCATGGAGAAACTCGGTGCCGTATCTACGAAAGATCCGAAACGTGATTATATCTTTGTTCGCTCGCTCCTCACGGGAGAGAACTCAACACTGATATTCCCCGAAGGCCAGATGATAAAAGATAAAAAGATGATTGAACGGGGGAAGTTAATGGTCTATAACGCGGGCATACGAAGGCCCCCCCATACCGGGGCAGCCCGCCTGGCCCTCAGGACAGAATTTTACCGTCAGAAGATAGCCTATCTTTACCGCGAAAATTTCACAGAAGAACTCGACAAATTCAAAGCCCACTTCGACCTCAGAGATGAAGATATACAAAAAATACTTACCATTGAAAGCGCCATCATCCCGGTAAACATTACATACTACCCCATAAGGGCACGGGGAAATTTTATTAACCGCGCAGTAGACCGTTTTGCCGAGTTATCGGAACGTTTCGAAGAAGAACTTGAAATTGAAGGGACCATGCTCATGGACGGTGTAGACATTGATATCCACCTGGGCAATCCCATCTATTCTTCTCTCTATCTAAATAACTGCAAAGCAGCCATGCGGAAAAAAGATAACCGCAACTGTTACCTCGACAAAAAGACACTTAAACAGGAAGTAAACCTTACCCGCCCTTCCATTAAACTGATGAAGCAGTATATGTACGACATCTACAACCATACTACTATCAACTATGACCATATCTTCTCTTATATGCTCACTAAAGGGAGAAAGAATAGAATACACCGCTGTGATCTGAAGAACAGGGCATTTCTCGCGATTGAAGAATTAAAAGAAAAAAAGATAAGCAATATCCATACTACACTCTACAAAAATCAGTATCACCTCCTTACTGATGATGAACATCACCGCTTTGAAAGCTTTATCGAGGCCGCACAGAGTGATGACCTCATTACCCTGGAAGGGGAATATATAATAAAAAATAAATCCAAATTTTCCGAGAGCTATCAGTTTCACTCCATCAGACAGGACAATATAGTAGAAGTTTTTACCAATGAAGTCGAACCACTAAAGGATGTAACGCGCCTTCTTACGAAAAAGGCCCGTATCAGCCGACGCAGGGCCCGCAAGACAATTCGCAACATGTTTCTAAAAATAGATGCTGAAATATTCAACCAGGATTACGAGAAGTATTATCTGCCCGAGGAGACCAAACCGAAAGAAATAGGCAGGCCCTTTTTTCTTAAAAGCCTTTTTAGGAAAAGGGGAATACTCCTGGTTCACGGATACATGGCCGCTCCTGAAGAGATGAAAATCATTGCGGAATATCTCCACAAAGCGGGATTCACCGTTTACGGAGCCCGCCTGCGTGGTCACGGCACCGCCCCTGAAGACCTGCAAAAACGGGAATGGACTGAATGGTACAATTCAGTCAACAGGGCTTATATTATCATGGAAAATTCCGTTAAAAAATTCGCCATCTGCGGTTTTTCCACCGGCGCAGGACTCTCACTGCTCCAGGCAGCCCGGAAAAAAGATCACCTGGCAGGCGTAATATCAATTTCTGCACCACTGAAACTTCAAAACATCTCATCTCACCTGTCCACAGCTGTTGTCGCGTGGAATAAATTTCTGGATAAATTAAAAATAGAAAAAGGGAAAATGGAATTTATCTCCAATAATCCGGAAAATCCCCATATTAACTATGTAAGAAATCCCATCCATGGCGTCAGGGAACTGGAAAAATTGATGAATGCGACTGAAAAGCAATTAAAGAATATTTCAATCCCGTCACTGGTAATACAGGGTTCTGAAGACCCCGTAGTCAATCCGGACTCAGCACTTGAAGTATTTGAACAGATAGGCACTGAAAACAAAGAACTATACCGGGTCCACTCTAAACGGCACGGTATAGTTCGTGGGGATACTGCGGAGCATGTTGCTACACAGATTATCCGGTTTTTAAAGGAAGTTATGCCATAATAAAAGATGGAAGTAACAAGTGACAAGGAACAAGTTTTCTCCACTGTGACCGTCTGACCTGCCCCTTGTTCCTTGTTCCTTTTATCCCTAATTCGCCAGTCCCTTCTCTTCACCGGAAAGTGTTTTACGCATGCTTCCCATATCGGCAGAAAGGGATTCTGAAAGCTGAAGAAGTGTACTGGACATATCTGTCAGGTTAAGATAAAAACGCTCGATTTTCTGCATTACCCCTGTAGACTGTTCCATTTCACGTGTGTTATTTTCCGCCAGCTTATCAATGGACTGAACAAACTGTAAAGACCCCTCCAGCTGATCCAGAAGAAGCTGAACGTCACGGTCCTGCTTTTTTACCAGTGTTCCGAACTGCTCAAGAAATTCACGGTTATTATCAAGAAACAGGATAATTTCTTTCAGAGATTTTGAGGTCTCTTCCATCTGGGAAGAGGCTTCGTTAATCTGTGAAACAGATGTACTGATGATTCCACCAATTTCTTTGGCTGAAGAGATACTTCTCTCTGCAAGCTTGGATATTTCTTCAGCAACAACTGCGAAACCTTTTCCGTGTTCACCTGCCCTGGCAGATTCAATGGAGGCATTAAGAGAAAGCAGGCTTGTTTGGTCTGCAATATCATTTATTGTCTGGGTAATTTCTTCAATTTTTTTCGATTCTACTTTAAGTTCCTGAACAACACTGCGGGAATTCTGCAGCTTCAGATCACAGTCATCTGAGAGATATTTGATCTTTCGGGCATCCTCCACTGCTGTTACACCCGACTCTGCAGTCTCTTTCAGCTCATCCCTGAGACGTCCAATGAGTTCTTTTCCCTGGGAGTGAACATTCAGCTGAGTCTCTGTCTCCTGCTTGAGTTTCTCAAGGGAATAAATCATGCCTTCACTGGAGGATCTGCTCTGTTGGAAAAATCCTGACTGTTCTTCAACAGTGGTGTTTACATTCTGAGAAAAACCGGATAGTATTTCAGTTGCTTCTGACAGGTGTCCCAGCACCCCCTGTGATTCAGTAACCATACTATTAATACGTTCTTTATCCTGCTGAAGATTCTCTTTGTGCGCCTCGATTTCTCCTGATTTTTCCCAGCTTCGAAATCGAATCTGCTCGAGAAAAATAGTAAAAACTACAACAAATACCGATGTTGCCATCAGGTCATTAAAGCGGTACATATCCCTGATTGATTCAAAGGTCATACCCTTTGCAAGACCGATGCTGAAAAAAAGCAAAAGAGACAAACCAAGGAGTAAAAAGGTGACCCATTTCTTAAAGGGCATCACCGGTAGTACCATAATAATAAAAAGGTATCCCGCAAAATAGGTAGCATCCCCTGCGGTCAGGGCGGTAACAATAGCTGTTGCCCCCTGAAGATACAGACCGAGTGCAAAAAGAAGCCACATACTTTTCTTTTTAAAAAAAGGAATTAACTGCAAAAGAAAAATTATTAACGCAGTAATAGAAAGTCCGTACCTGAGAAGCACAATAACCGGTTCACCGGGATACAGCTCAGCGTCTACTTTAATATAATTTATCCAGGCTACGATGCAGATAAGACTGGCGGGGACAAGAACCCTGCTGCACTGGTAGTGAAGCTCAGAAAAAAAATCACTGTCAAACGTTTCCCTCT
Source organism: uncultured Spirochaetota bacterium (assembly GCA_942491575.1). Taxonomy (GTDB): domain Bacteria; phylum Spirochaetota; class UBA4802; order UBA4802; family UBA5550; genus CAZHNW01. The sequence goes on along the minus strand of CALOBT010000031.1, from coordinate 280,837 downwards.
CCGGGAAGAGAAGGGCCTTAAGAGAAGTCATCATAACCTATCACCATCAATACATTTTTCTTTTTTATCTGTGAGAATTTTCATCACCGGAAAAGCCCCATTAGGCGCATTAGTGACACTTATATGAGAAGAAATCAAGTATTTTTCTAACTTGAGGGTTTGATTTGAGAAGATTCTAAAAAAATTATTTTTGTCAAAATCTTCTTAAATGTTTATGATTGTGATGGCAATCTTTTATTTTTTTTATGGCAGACAAATATAACCAGGTAAACCAGGGAAACAAAAACCATTGCAGTAAAAAATATCCACTTTCCAAAAGACAAGAGGTAACCTATTGAAGCAATTATCCCGAATTCTCCCGGAAATAATTGATTCATAATTAAAAGAGAAATATTTTCCCCGTAATCGAAAAGTGAAGCAATTAATGGCAACAGATTCAACCATACAGGCCACTTCGATCTGATAAATGTACTGTTGATACCGGAGAGGAGAAGAGTAAAAAAGATACAATAGACAGTGGGATAAAACAAATCAACCACCTGGATATAATTGTAATAATTTCTACCCTGCTCTCCATATTGAGCAAAAAGTTCATATGGACTTAAAACAGAAAAGACCAGAGAGACATCAGGAATATCGTAGCCGCCTGACAAAATTTTAAATTCGGGTGTTAAAATCCTGAAAATTAGAAAAAACAGAATAAAAAAGCCAAATGCAACAAGAACCTTTACCGGAGAGGAATGCTTTTCGAGTATTGTATTTAATCTATTCATAATATTATTCTCCTTTTTTCATAGTATCCTTTTTTAACATTACACAATAAACCTGTCGTCCTGACCGATTGAAACGAACATATTTCGTGTAAAATTTTTAACTGTAAAAAGGAAGGCCTATTTTTTAATAAATAGGCGCCTGTACTGTGTGGGAGTCATGCCGGTATCTTCTTTGAAGAGGGTATTAAATACGGATTTAGATTTAAAACCACAATCAAGAAGAATTTCAATAATTGTCTTATTGTGACAAGTTGGATCAGAAAGAATTTTTTTAGCCTCTTCAATCCTGTAGTAATTCACAAGCTCATAAAAATTTTTATTTAATTTTTGATTTATTACCTGGGAAAGATTGTGCGGTGAAAGGGAAAGATTATCTGCAAGCTTTTTTAATGTCAATTCACTGTCACGGTAGCAACTGCTTTCCACCAGAAAATGTAAAATCTGATTTCCGTACTCATTCGATTGTTTTTCTGAAAGGCTTGATCGCTCATACTTTGCCCTTCCCGCGTCAAATTGAGGTCCAGTCGGTGAATTCCCCCTGGTCAATCCCATATATCCGAAGAAGAATACAAAAATAATAATAAAAAGATTAACAATATCTATAACGATGTGCTGATGTTCCGGCTGAACAATCCAGAAAAACAATGACATAAAAATATAGAGAACGACAATGAGTATATATGCATAGAGAAAATTACTGATCCAGGAAAGATTTATCCGTTCAATATATGAAAACTCATTCTTTATCCTTTGACGGTACAACCTCAACTTCCCTGTAACAAAAAAGACATAAAGAATATCCTGACACATCTTAACAGCAAAAAAGATATAAACAGAAGTAAACTTAAAGTCTTTATATCCCTTAATAAAAGCAGCCATATTGCTGCCATAATATAAATAGAGAGGTATAAGCATTGCTATGGAAAAAAGAAATGGTAAAAAATGAAATAAATTTTTATATGCAAACCTGAAACCAGGCGCCGTAAGAGTCAAAACATAAAAATAAATCAGTGGACCAAAGGTGAGACGAAGGGGTTCTTTTGTCATTACCAGAAAAGGTATTTCTTGATATAGACCAGAGTAATAAACAAATGAAATAAAAAAGGCATAGGCAAATTTAAACAGGAACAATGACAATATCACACTGGCCCATTTATTCTTATCTTTAATTCCAATAAAAATTACTGCAAGGTAGAGAGAAGTAATGCTTCCTGAAAAATAAGCAAGAGAAAACCAGTTTATAGGGGAACTCATATATTATTCCTCAGGATAAATATGATCTGTACAGAGGATTTACCAGGATGACACAAATCAGGTCCTATTTTTATAAAAGCCCGGGGATCAACCCCGGGCAATGTATTACTCTATGTTTTCGGAAACCTTTTTCTGTATTGCTTCTGTAAGTTTTTCAACATTCTTACAGGGTGCAGGATCAATCAGCTTTCCAACCGTTAAAGATCCCCGAAGGCCTCCAAAAAACTTAGGCCACTTCTCATGACGTGACCAGATTTTATTGGCACCATTCACCGTTACGGGGAGTATTTTTTTCTCCAGATTTTTTGCAAGGTAAGCTGCCCCGGATTTGAATTCCTGGATTTCTCCGTCGGGGGTTCTCGTACCCTCAGGGAAGATAAGAATAGATTTTCCCTGGCGCAGCATATCGGCACTCGCCTTCAATACGTCCAGGGTATTATCATCCTCAATCCAGATCACAGGGAGAACAGGAAATATATACCGGAGAAACTTCATCCGGCTCTTCCCGGTTACATAGATCTGATCCCGGAACTCAGGCGGGAATGCCCAGGCAAGCCACACCATATCAAGGTATGACTGGTGATTAGCCACTACTATAACATTATCCAGAACAAGATTTTCAGCATTTCTTACTTCCACCTTCCAGAATAAACGCGAAATAAATTTCAGGAATGCCAGCACCAGGTGATGCATGGGATTGAATACCCGGTTGGGCTTATGGGTAACATCACCTTCAAAAATTCGTTTATCTATCGAATCACCTTCTCCCTTTTCAAGGCCAAGGAGGTATTGAACGACTTCTTCCAGGGTTTCCAGTTTTTTAAATGCAGGTACATCAACGACAACAAGCAGACTCTGCTCAAAAAATACTGCCAGATCAACGACACCGAGACTGTCGATATCGAAATCCCGCAGGGTCTGGCTGGCATAAAGAATTTTACTTTTCAGCTTTTTCTTCAGGAGGTTGATTATCTCCTCCTCAGCAGAATTTTGGGGCAGCAGCTCATTGGTCAGTACCGCCGTATCTTCCTCGCTTGTCTGGTATACCCCCTTTTTGAGGTTTGCCTCTACTTCCCGATAAAGAATTTTACGGGTTGAATTAACCGGTAAGGGCTCGAGGGAAATTGCAAAATCATGAATTATTTTATACTCAGGAAGTCCACTGCTCAACTTTTCAATTTCATGTTTTACGCGCGTATAACTTCCTTCATCCCGAAGAGAGGGAACGATTGCTGCGAAGACCTTTTCACTTCCCCCCACATGATACCCGAAAACAGCTATCTCGGCGATTGCATCCGACTGTTTATAGTAGGCCTCCAGCTCCTCCGGGTATACATTTTTTCCAGTGGATAAAACTATCACATTTTTAGAACGCCCGGTGATAAATATATTCCCCTTTTTATCAAGGCGACCAAGGTCACCGGTATTAAAATAGCTTTCATCATCAAAAGCCTCTGCATTGGCTGCATCATTTTTATAGTAACCCGGCATAACCGCGTCCCCGGCAAGCCAGATTTCACCAATACCCTCGCTGTTAATATTCTTCAGTTTCACATAGTTACCGGGAGTCGGTTGTCCCACGGAACCTATTACGTTCTTCTTATAGTCCGGAAGCGAAATAGGACCGGTGGTTTCCGTCAGGCCGTATCCTTCAATGAGGGTAAACCCCATGTTCCGGTAATAGATGGCATACTGTCTTTTCAGGGGGGCACCGCCGCTGATAAAAAATCGGTGGCTGTGACCGAAAAGATCGTGTATAGGGGTAAAAATTTTCTTCACCAGGAAACCGAGACCAATGGCCTTCAGCACAGGGGCCCTTTTCAGGAAAAACATGAAGAGGGCATACTTCAGGGCCGATTCCGCCTTCACCTTGCTGATGATGGCATCCATGAAAAGTTCCCACAGCAGGGGCGCCGCGGGAAAAATAGTGATAGGATTATTAGCCAGGCTTTCCATGATATCCGGCCCCTTGAGTGAAGGCTGAAACAGAAGGGCCCCGCCGTTGGAAAATGGTCCCACAAAATTTGCATCGAGGGCATAGACATGAAAAAGTGGCAGAATACAGAGGTTCATGTCCGCGGGAGAGAGTTCAAGGAAATCAGAGGTCCCTATGGCCATTTTAAAAATGTTGGCCTGGGTCAATTCAACAATCTTTGATGCCCCGGTAGTCCCGGAAGTAAAGACAAGGCTGGCTGTATCATCCTCACTTATCTTTGCAGGCTTGAACTTCCTTCTTTTTTCAATGGAGCTGCCAAGGTCGACGGAAAATGTTTTAACCCTTTTCAGAGTCTTCTTATATTCCTCGGAAACAAAAACAGCTTTGCATTTAACTTCCTTAAGCATTGCCGGGTACTGTTCCGCAGGAAGATTTACATCAAGGGGAATCACCACGGCTCCCATCATTGTTATGGCCATATAGGTAATACACCACTCGGCATTACTTACCGCAAGCATTCCGATGGAGTCTCCCTTTTTAAATCCCTGCTTCTGCAGAAAAGCTGCCCTGGCCGATGCCAGACCCCACGCCTCACCGTAGGTTATGCGGTTATCAAAAAGTATACAGTCTTTGTACCTGATACAGCGTGTTTCGTAAAAATCATAAAGATTTTTTACATCATCATAATTCATTGCATATACCTTTTCAGGGGCAGTCATATCACCCCTTCCCGTTTCTTTTTTTCAATACAGGGGAAGGTACCGCGCCGAGACTGGTTCCGGCTGCAGGAACAGAGTGCCCGTTTTTTTGGAACTTTCTATTCAAGCATGTGCGGGGCGTCAAATACTTTTACCGCTTGTATTATTCTGCGATAATAACTACCATAAGTTGTTACTGAATACCATTGCAGTTCCCCACCGGCCGGTCGTTTTTCTTTAATCTTCTTTGTTAAATATTTAAAAGAAAGTTTTCTAAATTTGGGAATTGAACAGAAAACAATAAAAGGAAAACAGATATTATGCGGCAGGAAAAGATACTGTTCTTCTTTTTTATTCAGTCTGCAAATATACCTTGATCAGTGAAAAGAGCCATAGCGGCTGATCCGTAAAAAGCAGTATCTACATTGATTATTTTCGACAGAACCTGAAAAATCAGTCCTCGGTATAAAGAAAATCCAGATCAACCCCTTCCTTTGCATGAAGAAGAATTATGGGAACTACATGTGATTTTGCAATATTAGGTTGAGTTAGAAGCTCAATTTCAATATCCACCCGTTTTTCTTCAAATTTCGGGTGTCTCAGGACAAGGATAAAGGAGATCTTTCCCTCCCCTTTCATTTCTTTATCGGAGAATTTCGGCCAGAAATGATAGTATCCCCGGGTTGCCCGGTTGGTCAGGTAGGGATTCTTCCAGCTGGAATCAACCATCTCTGCAACCCGATCATTGTAGAGAAGGGAGACCTCCACATCAGGAATAAGTACCATAGTTGTTTCTTCCAGCACTTCTCCTACAATATGCGCGAACCTGCAGGTGTCTCCGTCAAAACCCGTTGAAATGGCCCCTGATACTTCCGTTGAACGCCGTGACTTGATTACCTCAATAGCTTCATATACGCAGAAGAGTATATCAGTCCGTTCCTGTACGGCATATTTAGCTTCCAGCTTGCCATGAAGGATACCCCGTTCACTGGTAACATACCGTGGAGCAATACGGTTTAAGACGTAGGCAATAATGTCATTTCTCCTGAATTCTTCAGGATTCAAGTCCTTATCATTTCTCAGGACTTCCTCGACTACATTGGCAACAATATCTTCCATCAAGTTCTGATATGACATATACTACCTCCCTTAAATATGGACCCCGTATTATAGCATAAATTCTATTGGAATACAACCTCGAAAACTTCAGAAAGTTCAGAAACAAGAATAAATTTCAGTCCCTTCTTTACATATTCTGGAATTTCTTCCACATCCTTTTTATTTTCTGCAGGCAGAATGATTGTTTTCAGCTTCATTCTTTTCGCCGCAATGACCTTTTCTTTTATTCCCCCGACGGGAAGCACCCTGCCGCTGAGAGTCAGTTCCCCTGTCATGGCAACACCCTTCCTGATTTTTTTCCCGGTTACAAGGGAGTAGAGTGAAGCCGCCATTGTAATCCCCGCTGAGGGCCCATCCTTCGGAGTTGCTCCCGCAGGGACATGTATGTGCACAATATTTTTTTCAAAAAACTGTGAATATTCTTCATTATCAGAAAGCCGGTTCTGAACATGGCTGTATGCAATACTGGCAGATTCACTCATTACATCTCCCAGTTGCCCCGTCAGTTTCAGCCCCCCACCCTTATTACTGACTGTTGAGAGGGACTCTATTATCATTGTAACTCCACCGAGGGAAGTCCATGCAAGGCCAACTGCAAGGCCCGGCCTGTCGATACCGACAAATTCATCATCGAGAAATTTTTCAGGCCCCAGGTATTCACGGATATCTTTTTGATCAAGGGGTTTCCGGGGAAGTTTTTTCCCCCTTGCCACCTCAGTGACGCTTTTCCGGCAAATCCGCTCGATCTGGCGCTCAAGGCTTCTCACACCCGATTCACGTGCCCAGCCATTAATAATATATAAAAATCCTGACTTGTCAATCTGAATACTGCCTTTCTTAAGTCCATGTTCCTGTACCTGTTTTGGCAGCAGGTACTTTCGTGCTATATGATATTTTTCCTGTGCGATATATCCCGAGAGGCGTATAACTTCCATCCGATCAAGAAGAACTGAAGGAATCGAATCGAGTGTATTTGCCGTTGTAATAAAAAGCACATCGGATAGATCAAAAGGAAGGTCAAGGTAATGATCCCTGAACTCACTGTTCTGTTCGGAATCGAGAACCTCCAGAAGGGCCGATGCGGGATCACCCTGGTAACTCTGACCCAGTTTATCAATTTCATCCAGCATAAAAACAGGGTTTCTCGATTTTGCTATTTTCAATCCCTGGATGACTTTCCCCGGCATAGCCCCGATATAGGTACGTCTATGTCCCTTAATTTCAGCCTCATCACGCATGCCCCCAAGCGAAACACGGAAAAAACTCCTGTTGAGGGCCCTGGCAATTGATTTCCCCAGGGAGGTCTTACCTACTCCGGGAGGTCCCACCAGGCATATAATGGAACCACTGGCATCCGGCTTTACTTTGCGGATTGCGAGAAATTCAACAATTCGTTTTTTAACGTCTTCAAGGCCATAATGTTCTTTCTCGAGTATTTTTTCAGCATTCTCCAGGTCAATTGTATCATCGGTTTTCACATTCCAGGGAAGACCGAGTACGGTATCGAGATAATTTCTTGATACTGTATATTCAGAGGAGGAGGGGTCCATTACGCCGAGCTTCTGAATTTCTTCTTCAACTTTCTCCCGAACCTCTCCTTTCAGATCGAGTTCATCTATTTTCTTTTTCATTTTCCGTACTTCAGTGGAACGTTCGTCCTCATCCATACCGAGTTCCTGCTTGATGGCCTTCAACTGTTCACGAAGAAAAAACTCCTTCTGCTGCCGTTCTATTTTATCATTTATCTGCCCCTGAATTTTCCGCTGAACGGACATGACTTCCATCTCCTTGTGAAGAAGATGAAGAACCTTCTGGAGACGTTTTTTCACATTCAGGGTCTCGAGGATTTCCTGATACTCACTCTTTTCTATATTCAGAATGGAAGTAACAAAGTCTGCAATCTTACCCGGCTCATCCACATTCAGCATAGTCAGTTTCATCTCCTCCGTGAAGAGGGGATTGTTATCAGAGAGTTTTTTCAGCAGAGAGAGAACTTCCCGTGTCAGTGCTTTTATCTCAATAGTGCGCCGGTTCAAAGGACGATCATCCAAATAATCGACGTCTGCCAGTATATACTGCTTGTTGGAGAGAACTTCATTTACCCGGAACCTTTTCACACTGTTAATAAGAACATTAACTCCGCCATCGGGAAGATTGATTCTCTTGAGAATTTTTGCTGCAGTCCCGTAATTATAGAGGTCCTGAATATCGACGTCATCCTTGTCATCATCCTTTATAAGAACAAGCCCAACAGTGCGTGATTCATCAATAACCTTATCAATTGCTTCGGCAAAACGCCCCTGTGAAATAATAAGGGGTGTTACAATCCCCGGGAATATGGGGCGGTACCTGATTGGAATTATATATAATTTTTCCGGTAGGGTCTGGTCGATAGAAACCAGTTCGCTCTCAAGAAAATCTGTATCTATGGGAATATCATTCCCTTCTATTAGAATCTCATCAATATCCATTGTGCCTCTCGTTATCTGTTAATTTCCGCTTTACTCTGGGAATACGTCAGTGAAGAAATGTTTCTTCGAATGGACACCCGGCATGCAATACAGTGACAACAAAGATACTTTACATTGTAATTATTTGTCAATGGGAAAGCCCGGGTGCAAATATTTTTTTCTTTAAGTTATATTAATTTTCATAATTAGTCTTGAAAAAACTACCCTTCAGATGCCCCCCCGATCATAGTTTGTTATCCAGGACACTGCAGCTGTAGAGTTACTTCCCCTGATAAGAAAAAGTAAATTTTATTATACCGCTTCTGATGTTTTTTACTTGATAGTAGGGATTATCCCTGTAGAGTTACAGTAAAATATAATTTTAACAGGGCTATTTTGAACCGCCCTGCAGGGCTTTTAATGTCATTCCTTGATACAATAGAAAAAAACAGACAGAATTTTCTCAATTTCAACCAGAAAAAATTTGACCGGTTACAGCTATTGATCACCAACTCAAATGTTAAGCGGGTGATCAATGCAATCCCACTACTGCTCTGTGTCAATGATAAAAAAATTCCCGGATATATAGAGGGACCGGTACCCCTCGGAATTGCCCACTATGAACCGGATCAGGAGACAATAAAATATATAGAAAGTCGATTTCACAGGACCGGTTTAAGTATCGATACCAAATATCCCCTGGTCCAGATGCTGGCGCTAATGGGAAGCGTCGGAACCATCGCATACACCAAACAGTCCGATTTCGACTACTGGGTATGTATCGACAGCCGGGGTACACCACCAGAACAGGTGAATAATTTCCAGAAAAAAGTTGAGGCCATACAGAAATGGGCTATCGATGAAATAAAAATAGACGTACATCTCTTCATCAATGAGATCCAGAAACTGAAAGATAATATCTATGCCGAGGATGAAACCGAGGCCTTCGGATCGACCATTGGTGCAACCCTGAAGGATGAATTCTACCGGAGTTCAATTATCATTGCCGGCAAAATCCCCTTCTGGTGGGTCCTTCCCCGCATCGGAGACGATGAGTATCAGAAATTATACAACCAGCTGCCGGAGGACATAAGGGATAACCACTATATCGATCTGGGGAACCTCTATACCATATCGAAGGAAGATTTTCTGGGTGCGGCCCTTTTCCAGATAATCAAGGCACTGGGAAATCCCTTTAAATCCATTCTGAAAATAGGAATTCTGGAAAAATATCTCTTTGATACGGGCAGCAAACTCCTCATCAGTCAAAAAATCAAAGCGGCGATACATAAGGGAGATATAAAGGGAAAAATTCTCGACTCATATGTAATGATGTTTGAGGAAGTATACGGATATTACAGTTCAATCCTGGAAGAAAAAGCCCTCCTCAATATCCTTCGCCAGAACCTGTACCTCAAAATAAATCCGCAGCTGTCAAAATATGCGGCAATGAAAGAAAATAAAAATCTTCCCTACAAGGTAATGGTAATGTTCCGCTATGTGATAAACTGGCACTGGAATGCAACGACCATTAAAGATCACGACAATTTCGACAACTGGGACTATAATAAAATCATGCAGTTCTGGAACCTGGTGAGAAAATTTATGCTCCTTTCCTACCAGAAAATTGCCCTGGAGCTTCCTGCCCTGAACCTGGCACAGCGAATTTCCGAATCCGACTTCAAGCTCCTCTCCAGAAAGATCAAGTCATACTTTTCTTCCAATAACGAAGAAATTGATAACTATATTACCTTCAAGGATACACCGCACGAATCGATTCTCTACATTGAACCCTTCACTGAAGACATAGACAATCCCCAGTGGAGACTTTATAAACGAAATACCAGCTCAGAAGAAAAATTTGTATCAACCACACTCCGCTCTGAGCATGACCTGGTGCGTCTTCTTACCTGGATGGCCCTGAACCAGATCTTCCACCCCACCTTCAGCCGCCTCCAGATTCAATCCGGTTTCAGCCGCATCAACCAGAATCAGATCCTGGAGCTGCTTAACAGGATACATGAACTCTTTATAGAAAAGCGAATCTACCTGAAAAATGATTTTTTTCTTCATCCTTCCTTTAACATTACCAATATGGTAATCATCAATTTTAATACGGAAAATATTGATACGATCCAGTCCATATACTGGCTTTACAACACAAGCTGGGGGCAATCCTATATTAAGAAGGTTGGGGGAAGTAAAGACCTCATACCGATCCTTGAGACCATTCTTCATGACGGCATAAACCTGCCGCGGCAGTTCGACGACTACTGTGCAGTAGTTACCCCTGAACCATACAAACCCGTGTACAAGAATCTCGAGCGCCTTTTCCGGGACAGCTATAACTTTATACTTTTCGAAGGAGAAAGGGCTCCAAAACGTCTGATTACCCGCCTTGATGACCAGTATCTCATCATCAGCAGGGAACGCGGTGATGTAAAGGTAAGCATACAGCCCAACCTGATTAAAATGCTGACAAATATCACCCTCAGCCCGAAACGGCGTATAGATCTTCGATTTCAGGGTGAAGATACCCGTATGAAGCTCTATTCGAAACTCATTGAACAGGTCCAGTCGAATTCAATAACAATATTCTATGAACAAAATAACGGCCACACCCTCCTCTATGTTATCAATGAACAGGGAAACCTTTTCACTTTTATCGCCCCGGAGAAGCTGAGAGAAGAATTTACCATACGCCTCTACGAATTCTGCAAAAACACCATAGGAATTCTAAACAGCATTGAAGAGATTCCTCAAATAAATCCCAAAATTTCGGTTCAGAGAATTACCCTCTCCAGCAGGGGCGACACTACCCTGGATAATATGTCTGTCCAGGTGGAGGAGGCCCACCTCATGAGGTTCAACAGGAGCACCGTTTTGAAGGCGGCAATACAGGCTTCCGCAGACAGCAATCATCAGTACAGCATTTCCTCCGTAGACAGAAACTCAAATACCGCCACTTTAAAGGAACTCATTATACCGATTCGCCAGACATTTCACGGAACACACATAACCCCTACCCTGACGGGTATAGAATTCTCCGGAGATACAAATTTGATATTCCAAAACGGATCAAACAGCTTCTTCCTGGAAAAATACCGTTTGGAATTTATTCTGGCGCAGGCGCTGAAGGGGTAATACAAAAAGAGGGAAGCCGATTTCATTAAACCGGCTTCCCTCTTTTTGTCAATTTTATTGATAATCAATCAGTAGGAAAATTCTCTCTAAAAAACCTTACCTTCTTTTCCTTTTCAATTTCCTTCTTGTTCAGGGTCCCCTTTTCAAGGGCTATATCGAGTATTTTCACCCCTTCGTCACCTTCATCTTCAGCTGCTTTTCTTTGGGTCTGTTTTTTTTCTTCCTTTTTCTGCAATTCATCAAAACGGGAATCAATCATATCCTGGGTCATCATAGGCATATCATCAGGGGATTTCTTTGCAACGGTCCTTTTTTGTGGACCTGGAGATGATTTAGTAGCCGCCGGCTTTTTTTTTGCCTTTACACCAGCTTTTGGAACTGAAGGGCCACGCTCACCCGGCTTCCCCTCAATTTCTTCCACAAGGTTTTCCGGTGGATTACCAATTTCCAGTTCGAGCATTTTTATTCTTTCTCCCAGTAGAATATTAATCTGCTTCTCAATGGACATATAAATGGGAGTTGAAAAGGATTTGTTGCGCGAAATGGACTTTTCAAGCTTTTTCAAATCCTTGATATCTTCGTCTATCACTTCTATTCTTTTAAGAACATGTACTACTTTCATAACAACCTCTATTTGAGTGGAATCCCGCCGTCAACGGTTTACACAGTTACATATTATTGCATATGACACGGGGCAATTAAAGTCAATTAATTTTTATCCGGGGGACAATTCTGGAAGATGCTTTTTAAAAATTCGGGCATTTTTAGAAACAGAAATAAAAATTGCCCTCACCAGAGGTGGTTTACAGGTTTTTAATACAGTTAATTTTCCCTATCTCTCCGGAAACAACGATGGAATCGTTATAAGAGAACTCATAATCAGGATTCGGAATCGCTTTTATTTTGGATCCCTCATCGGTATTACTTCGAATAAGCAGGATATCCACTCCATACCTGGCCCGGATATCAAGCTCCTTAATTGTTTTTCCAATAAATATTTTCGGAATTGGAAGTTCCGTCATACTGTAACCTTCCATGAAGTGTACGTGGTGATCAATATTTTTCATGGTAATACGGCTGGCAAAGGCAGTGGTAATATCACGCCGTTCAACTTCCTCGTTATAGGCATCAATAATATCCTTACGCCAGACCATTCCGATGACATGATTTTTATCTATTGAATCAACCACGGGCAGTCCCTGTATGTTGAGACGGCTCATGATATCAAGAGCCGTTTGACAGTTGTCAGAGGCAACAACCGGATCAATATCCCTGGTGGCAATATCATCAGCGATGAGAAGATGCTGGAGAATATCCTTGTCATAGAGATGTTCTTTCACATCATGTATGGTAATCATGCCAAGATAGTGATTCTGATTATTAACCACAGGAAAATAGGGATCCTTCCCGGAAATAACCCGGTTGGCGACCTCGTCAAAGTTGCAGAATTGTCCCAGGGTTTCCACCCTTGAAGTAAAGACGTCCTTCACAAAGATGGATTTCATTACATTAATTTCAGCGCCATCCTTGATTTGTATCCCCCGCTGTACAAGTTTCAGGGTATATATTGATTCACGGGAAAGTTTCGTTGCAATGATGGTACTCATGATACAGGTAATCATCAGAGGCAGGATAATGTGGTAATCATTGGTCAGCTCAAATACAATTATAATAGCAGTTATAGGCGCATAGGTGGTTGCCGCAACCAGTCCCCCCATTGCAACAAGGGCATATGCTCCAGGCGTGGATGTAATATCAGGAAATAACAGGTGAACAATACTTCCAAAAAAAACACCCGTCATAGCCCCGAGAAAAAGAGAAGGGGCAAAAATCCCTCCGGAACCCCCTGAACCGAGAGTTAATGATGTTGCGATTATTTTAACGAATATGAGCATCAGGGCAAGGTGCCAGATGGTCTTTCCATGGAGGGCATCATTTATTGACTCATATCCAACACCCATAATCTGAGGAAAGATCAAAGCAATGACACCGATCAGGAGACCACCGATAATCGGCTTCAGGTAATCCGGAATCTTCAGCCGTTCGTCAAAAAAATCTTCCGAAAAATATAATAGCCTTAAAAAAAGATGCCCGACAACTGCAGCCAGTGCCGCCAGTATAAAATAGAAAAAGAGTTCATATGGACTTGTAAGCTGATATTCAGGCACCTGAAAAGCGGCAAAATTGCCTTCAAAGTGGTGAGAGATTACAGTAGCCATTACGGAAGAAATAACAATAGGGGAAAACTGTGCAAATGCAAAATTCTGCAGTAGAATCTCAACAGCGAAAAGAGCCCCTGCGATGGGGGCATTAAAGGCGGCGGCAATACCCGCAGCTGCTCCGCATCCGACAAAGGTTTTCATCCGTTCCGAGGAAACCCTGAAAAACTGTCCCACGCCACTGCCAATACTTGAACCAATCTGTACAATTGGACCCTCGCGCCCTACAGATCCTCCCGTACCGATAGTGAGGGCCGAAGCTATAGCCTTGACTATGGCAACCCGGGGCCGTATCACCCCTCCACGGAGAAGAATTGCCTGCATGACCTCCGGGACACCGTGTCCCTTTGCTTCACGGGCAAGGAAGTAAATCAAGGGTCCCACTATGAGTCCCCCCAGGGCCGGCACAAAAACCTTAATATACCAGGGGGCTGCAACGATATTGGCAAGGAGCGTACCGTTTCCGGCGTAAAACAGATCTGAGATCCCCTTGATCATCACACGGATAAGGAGAGCTCCAAAACCTGCAAGTGCACCAATAATTATGGCTATGATAACCGTAAATGTATACTCGGTCATTTTTGCCCGTTCAAGGAGAGAAACTGTTTTCTGTGATAGCCATGAACTCATTATTATTTTACGGTACTCTTCTCCAGTCTAGTTATATTGACATTAGTGCCGTTACTATATAGCGACGTTATTCTGTCAATGATAAAAATTAATCATTGACAGATGTACTCCTGAACTGAAAAAAGGTATCTGGAACCCAATAAAAATCGTGAGGTATTCCCATGTCCCCCGTTGTAACCTATACTAATGCCCGGTACATAAAAGAACTTGAAGCTGATAATAAATTTTCCGCCATTGAAGAACTCGCACTGGTCTTCAGAGATTCGGATGTCTGCAGTGACGTGGACACACTAATCAAGGCATTGAAAGAACGGGAAGAAATCCTCAGTACCGGAATCGGCCTCGGAATAGCAATTCCACATGCAAAAATAAACTCCGTCAAAGAGATGGCCTTTGCCATCGGAATATCCAAAAAGGGAATAGATTTTGATTCACTGGATGGGAATCCCGCACATCTGATAATCCTGGTCGCAGCGGGAGAACGCCAGCATAAAGATTACCTGAAACTTCTGTCGAACATAATGGCGATTCTTAAAAACGAAACGGTGAAAAACAGCATGATCGAATCTGCTTCCCCGGAAGAAATCATCAGCCTCCTCGATCAGGAAGGATAATTAAAAGAAATCACTTGCTGCCACATTTCCATGGCGGCTATCTATAATACAGCCATTTAATGGAAATAAACAAACCGCATTATATCAACCATAGAGGTCAACCATGCAGGAACGCGAATACAACTTTAAAGAAATAGAAGGAAAATGGCAGAAGAAATGGACGGATGACGAGATTTTTCTGAGCAAACGCGACGAATCCCGTGAAAAGTTCTACGTCCTCGAGATGTTCCCCTATCCCTCGGGGCGCCTCCACATGGGACATGTCAGAAACTATACCATCGGTGACATCATGGCCAGGTTCTGGCGCATGCAGGGCAAGAATGTATTTCACCCCATGGGATGGGACTCCTTCGGTCTTCCTGCTGAAAATGCCGCAATCAAAAACAATATTCCCCCAAGAGACTGGACCGCAGAAAATATAGAATACATGAAAGTCCAGCTTAAACGAATGGGATTCTCCTATGACTGGGATCGCGAAATTGCATCCTATCAGCCTGATTATTACCGGTGGAACCAGTGGATTTTCATAAAAATGATGGAGAAGGGCCTTGTATATAAGAAGAAATCATCTGTAAACTGGTGTCCAGACTGCCAGACGGTACTGGCAAACGAACAGGCTGAAAACGGCATCTGCTGGCGCTGTGATTCAGAGGTGGTCCAGAAAGCCCTTGAGCAGTGGTTTTTCAAAATTACCGATTATGCTGATGACCTGCTAGCGGGACATGATGAAATCAGGGAGGGATGGCCGGAACAGGTCATCACCATGCAGAAGAACTGGATCGGACGGTCCACGGGTCTTGAGATCAATTTCAAACTTGAAAACGGTGAAGACTTCCCCATATACACCACCCGGCCTGACACGGTTTACGGCGTCACCTTCATGGTTATCGCACCGGAGCACCCCCTTCTTGAGAATGTTACCGATCCTGAAGTACGGGCCTTTATTGACCGGATAAAAGACCAGTCCATGGCTGACCGGACTGCCGAAGATAAGGAGAAAGAAGGAATCAATACCGGCCTCAAGGTGACCAACCCCTTCAACGGGGAGAAAGTTCCCCTTTATGTGGGCAACTTTGTTTTAATGGAATATGGTACGGGTGCCATCATGGCCGTTCCCGCACATGATACACGCGACTTTGCCTTTGCCAAAAAATTTGATATTCCCATCAAGCTGGTGATTGACAATCCCGATGCACCCATAAAGGTCAACGAAATGGAAGATGCCTATATAGCCGACGGCATCAACACCAATTCCGGCCCCTTCGACGGTATCAAGAACCGTGAGGCAATCGAAAAAATTGCCGACTATGCCGAAAAGGAAGGCTTCGGCAAACGCCAGGTAAATTACCGTCTCCGCGACTGGGGCATTTCCCGTCAGCGATACTGGGGCTGCCCAATACCGGTTATCTACTGTGACACCTGCGGCAGTCTCCCGGTACCGGAGAAGGACCTGCCGGTTCTCCTGCCCACGGAGGTTGACTTCCAGGGAGACAGCCGGTCACCTCTCGGCAAGATGGCTGAATTCCTCAAAGTCCCATGCCCCAAATGCGGCAAAGAAGCCCGGCGCGAGACGGACACAATGGATACCTTCGTTGACTCATCCTGGTACTACGCCAAGTTCACCTCACCGAAATCAGAAAAGATTTTTAATGAGAAGGAAGTTGACTACTGGATGGCAGTTGATCAGTATATTGGCGGCATCGAACACGCGGTACTCCACCTCCTCTATGCCCGCTTCTTCAATATGGTACTCAATGACCTTGGACTCATCAAGAACCGCGAACCCTTTACCCGTCTACTGACCCAGGGCATGGTAATCAAAGACGGTTCTAAAATGAGCAAATCAAAGGGCAACACCGTTGATCCCGATGAAATTATCGAGAAGTACGGAACCGACACGGTACGCCTCTTCATGCTGTTTGCCGCACCGCCCCAGAAGGACCTTGACTGGTCCGACAAGGGCGTGGAAGGAAGTTACCGATTCATCAATCGTGTATGGCGTTTTCTAAACAGCCACATCGATCTTTACCAGGAAAATTACCGGATCGATACCGGATCCCTTTCAGATGCATTGAAAAATATCCGTATTGAACTGCACCGGACTATAAAAATTGTTACACACGATATTGAAGTACGCCTGCAATATAATACGGCAATCGCCCGTTTCATGGAACTTACCAATGCACTCTACCAGGTACCCGAAGATGAATGGCGGAGTGAAAACGGAAAGGCAATCCTGTCGGAAGTTTTCGATAAATTCATTACCATGCTCAATCCCTTCATTCCTCACGTAGCGGAAGAGATGTGGGAGGCCATGGGCAGAAAGGAAATTCTTTCCGACGCCACCTGGCCCGATTTTATCGAGGAACTGACCAAAAGGGATGAAATAGAAATTGTTTTCCAGGTAAACGGAAAAATCCGCGCGAAGGAAAGTGTTCCCTCTGACATAACCAAAGAAGAGATGGAAAAAATGGCCATGGGTCATGAACGCATCACGGAACTGATCGAAGGCAGGGAAATCAAGAAGGTCATCGCCGTTCCCGGAAAACTTGTTAACATTGTAGCGATATAAGCGGTTAAATACAGATACATTTGAAGTAACAGAAAAGGAACCCCACGGGTTCCTTTTCTGTTACTTCATCAATTTCTTAACTGCATCAACGAGCTGCTCCGGCTTGAAGGGTTTTACAATCCAGGCATTGGCTCCCAGCTCTTTTCCTTTTCGTTTCATATCTTCACCGATTTCGGTTGTCAGCATAATGAAGGGAGTAAATTTATTATTCTCACTACCACGTATCTCCTTTAAAAAAGTAAGACCGTCCATATTTGGCATATTTACATCACAGATAAACATGTCAACCGGGCTGGAACCGAGTTTATTTAAAGCATCCCGACCATCTTCCGCTTCAACAATATCATAATCTTCTCCCTTAAGGGTCAGCGAAATCACCTGTCGCATTGATGAAGCATCATCAATAATCATTATTTTTTTTGTCATTTATACCTCCCGAGACAGCCTTACTATCTGTTTTCCTTATAAAACTGATAAAGCATATCTGAACAACTCCAGTTACTGGAAAACAATATATCAGAACAATCAATATGTCAACCAACAACCTGAATTAACAGTAAACTCCTTGACACTTTCGCAAAAATTAACTATAAAAAATTCTTCATCAGGGAGGAGTATATGGAATTAAAAGAAGCTATCCTTACACGAAGAACCGTACGTTCATTTACAAGTCATTTTGTCACAAACAGGGAACTCCATGAAATACTGGAAGCTGCCCGCTTCGCCCCCTCATGGGCCAATACACAATGCTGGGATTTTGTAGTTATCCGCGACCATGAAATCATCCGCAGGGTGACCGAAACATATTCTGAAACTAATCCCGCAAGAAAATGTTCCTTTGACTGTTCAGCCCTCATTGTTGCCTGCGCCGACACTAAACGATCCGGCTATAAAAAGGGTGAGCAGTCAACCAAGTTTAAAGACTGGTTCATGTTTGATCTCGGCATGGCAGTACAAAATCTCTGCCTGCGTGCCCACGACCTTGGACTTGGTACTGTTGTAGTTGGATCCATGAACCATGATGAAATCAACAGCATCCTTGCCATCCCGGAAGGATTTGATGCGGTTGTTACAATTCCCGTTGGCAAACCAGAGGGTGATCCGAAACCGGCCCCAAAAAGAAAAGAACTGAAAGATTTTGTCAGACTCGACACATTTGCGGATCATTTCATTTCTGTTGACAGTTAACCGTTCATACATCTATTATATAGAATAAAATTATCGAGTAGGATGAGGGCTCGCGCCCTCAGTCCTCTCACACCACCGTACATACGGATCACGTATACGGCGGTTCACGAACTACATTGGAATTCCAGTATTTTATCTAAAAACGATACGAGGCCATATTCATCGAAATACTTCTTTGGAAAAGCCTTATTCATATGTGATGCGCCGGAGTTCCACCATGGCCCTCTGCCATTACCAGCAGATAAACATGCATTCATTTCCGGGATGCCTCTGCCCATCAGTTTCCTGGCACGGGTGCGGGGCCTTTTCCATTGACGCCAGATTATACAGCGTACTCGCCTTCTAATCCAGCCATCCAGCTCCTCAAAAATGTTCTTCACTTCGGAAAGTCGGAAGT
The DNA here is from genome assembly GCA_942491575.1 of uncultured Spirochaetota bacterium. Classification (GTDB taxonomy): domain Bacteria; phylum Spirochaetota; class UBA4802; order UBA4802; family UBA5550; genus CAZHNW01. The sequence goes on along the minus strand of CALOBT010000031.1, from coordinate 261,843 downwards.
AATTAATCCATCCAAGCAACACAGGCTTCAACTCTTCAATGAGGCGTTGAACATTTCTTCCTCTGCCTCTCCTGAATATTGCTTTAAGGTTATTTTTCAGTCTCTTAACCGAGGATGGGGACACCTTTAGTTTTGGCCTCCGATGCCATGTCATGCTGTACCCAAGGAATGTTCTATTCCATGGTCTTGCTACAGCACTCTTGTCGGCATTAACCTTTAACTTCAGATGATTTTCAAGGAAATCTATAACAGATTCCATCACCCGTTCACCAGCCTTACGGGAGCTTACATAGATATTGCAGTCATCCGCGTACCTACAGAAAGCATGTCCCCGTCTCTCCAGTTCTTTATCCAGATCATCAAGGATTATATTAGACAACAGAGGGGATAATGGACCTCCCTGAGGGATCCCTTCTTGTGAGTTTTGACTATGCCGTCTTCCATGATACCGCATTGCAGGTATCTGCGAATCAGGGCCAAGATCCTCTTGTCTTTCACCTTACGACATACTCTCGACATGAGTATGTCATGATTTACCCTGTCAAAGAACTTCTCAAGATCAATGTCTACTGTCCATCTTTTGCCGGAACTGACGTAGTCCCGTGATTTTAACACTGCGTCATGGGCACTCCTTCCCGGTCTGAATCCAAAGCTGTTGCTAGAAAAGCCTTCCTCGAACAGAGGACTCAGAACCTGATGTAATGCCTGTTGAATAAGACGATCCAGAACTGTTGGAATGCCAAGCTTACGCATTCCCTTTCCTCCAGGTTTTGGTATTTCCACACGAAGAACCGCTTGAGGGCTATACTTCCCTTCCAGTAGTTCTTTTTTGATGCGTAGCCAGTTTTCCTGGAGAAATGGCTTCAGTTCCTCAACGGGCATCCTGTCGATACCCGCCGATCCTTTGTTGCCCACTACTCTGTAGTAGGCTCTGAACATGTTATCCCGCTCAACTACCGCTTCCATTAAATCCTGTAATTCCGAACAGCAGTCCTCTCTCCTTGCCGTTAAGCTAACTGTTCCCCCTGTCGGGCCAGTAAGGGACTTTCACCCTCAAGTGAGCGCGCCCTGCCGGGCGCACACACTAAAAAGGACCTGTGGATTCAACACAGGTCCTTTGCTTATCAAAATAAATAGTAATTCTAATTATTTTCTTTTTAGTTCTCTAATTACCGGCGCGAGCTCTTTTTTTCTTTTCTTCTCCATATCCTGTATTCGTTGAATCAGGTCAGACAACCCCCTGAAAAAGGGTTTATCAAATTTCGTCTTCAACCGCATTTTAGAATAAAACTTATTATCAACATTATAGGAATAAAGATAGAGATAATAAAACTCCTTCATAGCCGTTTCAAATGTGATATCCTTTCCCCTCTGATATTTGCTCTTCTTTTTATCCATGCTGGAAAAATTTTCAACCGCCTTTACGGTTTCTGCAGCATCAATATAAAAGACAGTGGCATCCTTCCTGATAATTTTTGCCACTTCCGGATCTATTTTATTCAGAAAAGTTCGGGACATCCTGGGCCGCATGGAAGATAAAAATACCGGCCTTGAAAGTGCAACAACCAGACTCTTTCCTGACATGCCAAAGAAAATCTTTGTTTTTTTAGCATTGATAACACTTCCCCTGATCTTTCCAAGCCTAAAGGATTCAATTTTACCTTTTGGGGCTGTCGCAATGAATTTCTTCATCAGCGCCTTCATTACTGCAACATCCTTAACGTTGACAGTAAAAAAGATACTCATATTGTCCCTGGAAAAACGGCTCGCATTAAAAAAACCCGCATTCACATTACCGGCGAGATTATCGATGAGTTCGGCCTGAATATCAATATTCTCCTTCTTTTTCAGGTTATCCATTTTACTCTTCAGGGATATACCGATAAAGGGGGGCAGGCTTTTGACAATAAAATTCACATATTCTTTAAAGTTAATCCCCAGCGAAATGATGCCGAGGGGTTTACTATTCATGCCAAGAATATTCTTTTTATCATATGTTATTCCCTGGTATAACTTCAGGAGTTCGGAATCTGCCTTGAGATTAGCCACACTGTTCATAACCAGATCCCCACGGTCATAATTGAGGGTTATTCCCAGGCCGCGGTAGTCCTTCATGACCTTCAGGGTATTTTTCATCAAACTCCCGTAGAGATTCATCATCATGCGGCTGCGATAATCAAGTCCCCTCGTACGGCTTGCCTGGGCAAGGAACATTCCATATATTTCAAAGAGTTTGCTGCCGTCAATGTACATAAAGGCTTCTTCTCCGGCATCTACACTGTTTACTACATTTTTATAGATTTCCGAACCACTCAAGGGATTCTTCCTTTCCATAATTTTCTGCACATAGGGGGCTACATCGCCATTGGGATTATGCCCAAGGAAAAGATACCCATTTCGCATCGCCATGCAGAAACTTTTTTTGAATCCCTTCCCATGCCTTCTGGAGAGTATTTTCAGAACGTCTCCCTCAAGCTCATAGCGAACATTGTTTCTGGTTATTTTTTTCAAAACGTCTTTAATAGTCTGTACCAGCCTGGGATCCTTTTTAACTGGGACACATATAACCACGTTCATGGCGGGCCTGTGTGCATTTCCAAATTTGATATCCGAAATTGCAACGCCAACCTGGCGTGTCAGGTCAATACCCTGCTCAGAAAGCTCCTTTTTTGAAAACGGATTAAATCCCACCTGCCGCCTGAGTCTTTCAATATTTCCAATTTTGCTGCCGAATACACTGTCATCTGTTATGGGAAACTGTGTAAAAATATCCTCAATGGATTTCATTAAAAAAACAGCGTCCGTCCCCTTTGGAAGCAGACTTGAAATATAATTGAAGTCATTGTACACGATTACCGGATCAGGGACTGCATCACCTGAAACCTTTCCATCGACAAAGTCAGCCTTTAATTTCATTCCGTTGGAATACCGCCAGGTGCCTTTTCCTGACATTTCCCCCGACTCCCAGGTCCCCTTATACTGGCTGCCATTATAGAAGAAGAAGGTTCCCTCTCCATGAAATTTCCCATCCTTGAATTCTCCGGAGTAATAACTTCCACTGGGAAATTTATAGGCGCCCTTTCCATTTATACAATTGCCTGAAATACACTCTGCAAAAAGATTTGTGCCGCAGAAAATTGCTGCAGCTACAATGAAAACAGTTAGTTTTTTCATAAAAATATCCTGAACTTAATTTCAGAGTCAAAAATGACCGAAAGATAATACTATTAGAAGGAGGGAGATGCGTCAATCACTTTGTGCTGAAGAAAATCACCGGTTCAATGCTTTCTGATGCACTGATTCAACAGACTGTTGCATTTTTTCGAAACAGCATTTGCTGAATCAACACTGCAGGATGATGCACAGGGTTCAAATACATTTTTAAAACAGGTAACGGCATTTCTGTATTCGCGCTTGCTTATGATAAGATAAACTTCCACCGCATCCGCCTGTGTGCAGTAATTAGCCAGGCATCGGTCTTTTGAATTAAACTGGATTCCCTTGCAGCTGCGGCTTGAAAAATTATGAACGAATTTTTTCTTAATTTTTTCAGTTTTTTCTTTTTCGCTGACCATGTCAGCCATGAGAGTAATTGAAAAAAGTGTTATAAAAAGAGCGGCTATTAATTGTTTCATTGATACACCCTGGATAATCTCTGTTTAAACTTTATACTTAATATCGTTCCCTCAGACTTACAAATGTAGTATTTTATTGGGGGGAAGTTTAAAGCTTTCACTAAGAAGAGAGTCTCTCTGTTTCAGTAAAAAAACATGTCAGGTGCTCCAGCCAATAAGGGGATTTACATCAGGTAAAAAAAATTTTCTCACAACTTCAGGGCATCATAGGCACGTTTAAGTTCACCGCTTTCAAGATAAACCCCGTGATCAGGACACCTGTCTACCAGCAGATTATTTCCTGTAATGTATATATGTTCATTCATGATTTGTCCGCAATCAGGGCATTTAAACCTGGACTTGCGGGAACGGAGAGTTGTATCAGGAATATCCTCTGAAGTTTCAGCAATGCGGGCAAGTTCTCCTTTATCGAACCAGTAGCTTCTGCAGTAACGGCAGCAATCTATCTCCAAACCCTCAACCTGCAGCAGTAGAAAATTTCTACCGCACTCCGGGCAGGCCCGGATTGATTCAGGAGTTTTTTCATCAAATATCTGTTCCTCTATTAAACTCAATGAGGCTGCCTGTTTGTCAGTTAAAACCTCAGCAATTTTTTCATCGGAGGAAATACGCTTCTGCTGATTCAGCTGCCTCAATTCTCGTTTGGCCATAGCATTATAACTGACAATGATTGAAGCCATATCAGGAGTGCCCATCAGGTCTACCTCTCACGAAAGTTTATATAGGAACAAACGACTACTCATCACATACCCGGGATTTCAAGAATTCTTCGAGTTTTTCTTCCTTGCATGAATCGCATAAGTCAACCAGAAGCTCCTCCCGGTTGACTACTTTTTTCAAAATGGCTCCCCGCTCATCAAAATCTAGCTGATCGAATGCCGGGGAAGTCTTGAGCAGTTCCCGTGCCTCTCTAAGTGCCGCCAGGATTACATCAATATCTTCGGGGATATGCTCCTGCAGTTCCCTCCTGAGACGAGCCGCCATGGAGGGAGACGCCCCGCCGGTGGAAAGGGTCATGAGAAGATCCCCCTTCCGGTACATTGAGGGGATATAGAAACTGCAGTTAGGCGGGTCATCCACCGCGTTGATCAGAATATTCCCCGCGGAGGCCTCTTTAAAAACTTCCCTGTTTACTCCGGAATCATTGGTGGCGGAAAAAACAAGCATTGCCCCGGCAAGATCACCCCCAATGTATTTACGTTTAACCAGCTCCAGAATTCCGGGATTTTCATTTTCCAGGACAGAAAAGTCCTGATGGAATTCCGGAGAAACAACCTTTACCCGGGCACCGGAATCGATCAGGTCCCTGGTTTTTCTGAGGGCCACTTCCCCGCCGCCGATTACCACGGTTAGACGCCCCTCCAGATTTATCATTATCGGATAGAGATTCATTACGCGAGAAGCTCCTTTGGCTGTTCGTAATATTCACCCGCCGCTTTCAGTTCCTCTTTTTTATCTGCATCGAGGCCTATCTCTTCATCGGTCATGTAGCATGCCGGATCAGGGGCCCAGGGATCATCATAGGTCCGATAGGCGCGCACCCTCATGGCTCCGGTACAGAGATCACTGTATTTACATACCCTGCAGCGGCCCTTGATAAATTCTGCTTTATGCTTGAGTCCCTTCATCAGGGATTCACTTTCATCAAACCAGATGTCTCCGAACTTCCTTTCCCGAATATTTCCGAGATCGTAATCCTGCCAGAACTGGTCGGGGTGAACATTTCCGTTAAAATCTATATTTCCGATACCGACACCCGTCGAATGGGCCCCACCGCCATTCCATGAGAGGAGACGGTAGACCTCTTCCGCCTGTGCAGGATTTTCCTCCTTCAGCTTCTCATACATGTAGACACCATCAACATGGTTATCGACGGTTAAAATATTAATATCAAGGTTCCTGTCAAAATAATCCTTCGTTCTGCGAAGAATTATATCCATGGCGTCCCTGGACTCACGGTAGGTGAGGTCGTCTTTGAACATATCCTTCCCGCGGCCGGAATATACAAGATGATAAAAACAGGCACGGTTGATTCCCTCTCGTTCAATAAAATCAAAAATGCCATTCAGGTCAGTATAATTCTGTTTTGTCAGGGTCAGGCGCAGCCCTACCCGCTGATTCGCATTGCGGCAATTTTCAAAACCCGCCATTGCCTTTCGGAAAGCGCCTTCGACGCCACGAAACCTGTCGTTCACTTCTTCCAACCCGTCGAGACTTATACCGACGTAGACCACACCGGCATTTTTGATATCCCTTGCGGTCTGGGCATCGATGAGAGTACCATTGGTGGAGATGACGGGACGGATATTTTTTTTCGCGGCGTATTCAATCAGCTGAAATATATCCTTTCTCATCAGGGGCTCGCCGCCGGAAAACAGGAGTGAGGGGATATTAAATTCAGCCAGTTCATCTATAAGCTTGAATCCCTCTTTTGTTGTCAGTTCTCCCTCATATTTTTTATTCTCTGAATCGGTATAGCAGTGGACGCAGCGCAGGTTGCAGGTCCGGCTGGTGCTCCATACAACGATGGGGCGGCGTTCGCTAGCCAGTGTCACCACCTGATGGGGTTTGTTTCCATGGCAGTCAGCCTCTGATTTTGTCCCGTACCGGAGGCCGTCACCGGTGGATGTTCCACCGCAGTAAAGTTTTCCTATATCAATCATAATTCTTTTCCTTCCATGCTGAAAATTCAGGTGAAAAATACATCACCTTCTGTTTTTTAAATTCGCGCAGTGACCTCAGTACAAGATGGTCCGTCAATCCCGATGTGCTTTCGAGGCGATTGAGGATTTCAACAAGTTCATCATCACTCTTTGCGTGTATCATTGCGAAAAGACGATGCTCCCAGCGCCCCGGGTAGAGGGTACGGAGATAGAGATGGGTAATGGCCTTCTCTTCCGCGAAGGGTTGTATCAGTTCATCCGGCACATCTGCATCGGGGACACGCCAGGCTGTCATTGCATTGCTGGTGTACCCCGCCTGTCGGTGCCGCAGCACCGCTGCGTAACGCCGCATATACCCCGCCTGCATCAGTTTTTCCGCCGCTTCAAGGAGCTTTTCGCCGCTTTCGATCCCGGCTTCGCGTGCCAGCGTATCGAAGGGACGAGTTTCCAGGGGAAGGTCCCTCTGCAGTGCAAAAATACTGCTCCTCAGGGAATCATCCAGTGGCTGCGTGGCCCTGACTTCCCCCCCATTATCTTCTTTATTATCTTTCTTTTCAGAATTCCCGATGGCCAGGGTAAATCCAATCTTGTAGAGTTTTTCATTGCGCAGCACCAGCATATCCTTCGCCCCGGCACGCCGGGCTATCGTGCTTACGCTCTTTTCAAAATCATCCGGGGTTTCCTCCGCGAGGGTAAACCATATGTTGTAGCGGTGGTCCCGCAGGTAGTTGTGACTCACGCCGGGGTGGGCATTGATTGTTTCCGCGGCATGCTCTATCCTGTCTTCAGGGACCTCAAGGGCTACAAGGCTCAGATGATAACCAAGGGTCTTTCCGTCAAAAATCCCGGCGATGTTACGAACAACATTATCTTCCTTCAGTTTCCTGATGACTTCGATGACCCTTTCCTCAGACAGATTAAGCCTTTCCCCGAGCCGCAGAAATGGAGAGGGATCAATGGGGAAGGATTTCTGAAGATGATTCAGGATTTCTGCTTCAAGTTCGGTGAATCGGGACATTCCTGGTATCCTTTTGGTTCGTAAACACAGTAGGGTTCTTCATCGAGATGACTTCCGGTTTCATAGAAGGCACGGGCACGGCACCCGCCGCAGACCATTCGATAGCCACAGTCTCCGCATTTCCCCTCAAGTATACTGACATCACGAAGATCGCGAAAGAGCTGGGAATCATCCCATATTTTCTGAAAAGGTGTCTCAATGACGTTACCCGCCACAAGGGGAAGATATCCGCAGGGCTGAACATCTCCCCTGTGGGAGATAAAACAGACGCCGCTTCCCGCAAGGCATCCCCTCGTCATGGCCGCCATTCCGTCCTGCTCCATGCTGAGCTTTCTTCCCTCTTCACTGGCCCGCTGACGGATTACCCTGTAGTAATGCGGGGCGCAGGTTGCCTTGAATTCCATTTTGGTTTCTTTTGAACGGTCATAAAACCAGTTCAGGACCTCTTCATATTTTTCAGATGTGATCATATCTGTTTCTGCTATTTCAACACCGCACCCCACCGGAACAAGCATAAAAATATGCAGTGCCGCGGCCCCCTCCGCCTCGGCAAAGGCAAGTATATCATCTATCTCATCAACATTTCGCTTCGTGATAGTGGTGTTAAACTGGAACTCAACCCCAGCATCCTTCAGGAGTCTGGCTCCCTTTACCGCATCATCAAATGAACCGGTAATGCCTCTGAAGCTGTCATGGGATTCTGCTGAACTCCCATCGATGGAAATACTGACACGGGCTATTCCGGCGGCCTTTATCTGACGTGCAATATCCGCATCGATGAGGGTGCCGTTACTGGCCAGGGCTACCCTCAGTTTTTTCCCGCCGGCGTAGCTGGCGATATCAAAAATGTCTTTTCTATAAAGGGGTTCCCCTCCCGTCAGGACGAGAATAGGATTTGAAACAGTGGCAATATCATCAATAACTGATTTTATCTGTTCAGGTGAAAGCTCACCGCTGTAGTCTATATCTTCTGCTTCGGCACGGCAGTGCCTGCATGTAAGGTTACAGCGTTTAGTGAGCTCCCAGAAAATCAGACGTGGTTTATCTGGCATTTTCATTTTTTTACAAAGAGCTCCTCAATAAATTTTGTCTGACGATGAAGATGCTCACGTCCCGGATCGTCACTGTCGCTGGAACGGTGCTGCCGCTTCAGGTTAATAATTGGATTGTGAAGAGTCTTACTCATTATCTGCTTCGTCAGTTCTTCTATCAGTGCGAAATCTTCATCTGAGAGATGTTTCATCTTTTTCTTCCGGTAACGGTCGAGTTCATTACTCCGTATTTCATCAAATTTTTTCTGGATGGAAACAATGGCAGGGGCTGCGGAAAGTTCATTATACCATTCGTAGTATTCCTTAACATTTGCTTCGATAAATTCGTTGGCGAGTTCCGCCTCGCTGAGACGGCTCTTCATGTTTTCATCTGCAATGCCCTGAAGGTCATCAACATTATAGAGGTGAATATTATCAATGTCTCCCACATTCGGATCAATGTTCCGCGGAACCGCAATGTCTATCAGGAAGATAGGTTTCTCCTGCCTTACCTGCATAATCTCCCTGGCCATATCCGCAGTTACCATGTAGTGGGGAGCCGAAACAGAGGAGATGACAATGTCGACTTCACAGGCAACCTCTTCGATATCATCCAGGAGCACGATTTCCACGTCGCGGTCAATCTCACCGGCTATACGTTCGGAATTATGCAGTGACCTGTTTGCAATAGTTATATGGCCTATATCGTATTTATTAAAGTACTTCAGTATCAGCTCACCCATTTCACCGGCCCCGATAAGGAGCGCCTTTCGTTCGGTGAAATCAGCAAAAAGCTTACGGGCCAGATCAGTGGCAATAAAGGCAACGGAGAGGGGATTTTTCGCAATATCGGTTTCAGTTCGCACCTGCTTGGCTGTTCGAAAGGCCTGGTGAAAAAGTTTATTCATTACAGGCCCTGCAGTTTTATTGTGAACTGCATGAGTAAAGGCATCCTTAACCTGGCCGACAATCTCATTCTCTCCCAGCACCATTGAATCGAGGGAGGATATAACTGTCAGGAGGTGACTCACCGCGTCCCTGGAATATTTTATATAAATACTCTCTTTAAATTCGTCATACTCCATGCCGGACATTTCTTCATAAATTTTAAGAACCGATTCAACACCGTCACGGATATTCTCTGCGGCAATATAGGTTTCCACACGGTTGCAGGTGGCCATGTAAACGGATTCAGTAATATGGAATTGCTTTACCTTCTTATAAAAATCAGGAAGCAAATCATAATGAAGGGAAAAACATTCCCTCTTCTCAACAGGGGCTGATTTATGATTAATCCCGATAACCGCTACGTCAGATACACTGTTCATTTGAACTTCCCGTTTTACTTCTTTTTCTTAACACAATTAATGGTATTGTACACTTTTATAGCTGTCAAGAAACCGTAATAATTATCAATTAAGAAAGTTCTTAAATGATAAAAGCCGGCAATCTGCTGGCAAGTAATTAATTTAAAAAAACCGGTTAGCGTAAAGAGCAATAACTTTTTGCACACTCAGGATGAAAAAAAACAGAGAAAAATTCATAAAAATAATCCCAGTACACTATAGTACAACAAATTCTTAATACATCAATTCATGTACTGTTTTTCAGGATAGAAATCAGTCCCTTTTTTGGGAGGTCGCAATTACTTACTGAGAGTTTTACAACGGGGGATATTCATATCAACAGAATTCACAGAAGTGAATTCTGTTGACCTGCGCCTCTTAGCTTACTCAGACATTTTCGAGTAATAATTTTTCTTCCGGAGGCTCCTCATCTTCACTTTTCACCTTGAAATAATTCACCATTGCCTGGAGCTGTTCCGCATGGCTGCTCAGACTCTCCGCCGTGGAGGCCAGTTCCTCTGAAGAAGATGCATTCTGCTGAGTAACCCCATTCAGCTGCTCCATACCGGTACTGATCTGATTTACGCCCGCATCCTGTTCATCTGAAGCTATTGCTATTCTATCCACCAGGTCAGCCGTTTCCTGTATTTTCGGAACTATGCTTTCTATCAACTTACCGGCCTTTTCTGCAATATTGACACTGTTCACAGTCAACTGACTTATTTCCTGGGAAGCTACCTGACTTTTTTCTGCGAGTTTACGGACTTCCCCGGCAACCACGGCGAATCCCTTTCCTGCGGAACCGGCCCTGGCCGCCTCAATAGCCGCATTCAGGGCCAGGAGGTTTGTCTGATATGCAATATCTTCAATTAATTTAATTTTATCAAAGATCTGTTTCATGGCATTTACAGTTTCTGTTACGGCACTTCCTCCATCAACCGCCTCATGAGCCGTACCCTGGGCAATTTTACTGGTATCCCGTGCGTTCCCGGTATTCTGTGTAATATTTGCAGCAATTTCTTCAAGAGAGGATGTTATCTCCTGCAGGTTTGCCGCCTGTTCACTTGAACCGCTGCTTAAACTCTGGGCTGTGGAACTGATCTGTTCAGATGCAGATGCCAGAGAATGAGTGCTTCCGATTACGTCCCTCATAATATTAGAAAGTCTTTTTGTCATGTCCCTCATTGCATTGGCGAGCATTCCGGTTTCGTCCTCTGATTGTATATCAATCGCTACGCTCAGGTCTCCGTCTGCAATCAGTTTCGTCTTGTCAACGATATGCCTTATGGGATTGGTAATATAACGGGATATCAGAATAATAATAAATGTCACCAGGGCGATAGAGAGAAGACCAATGATTATTATTGCAGCCATCATTTTATTTGCATCTGCCATGAATTCCTCTACAGGAACAGCAACATCTGCGGTCCAGGTGGCTGCACCATTCCCCAGACTTACGGGTACTCCCGAAAAGAAAACTTCCTTCTTCAAAGTGAGGGAATACTTTTTGTTATGATAAACCTTATGGCTGAGAATGTCATTTTTTCTTGATTGATCTTTATAGATTTCATCAAGATTTTTCCCTACCAATTTTTTATCTTTCGTACCGACAATCACACCATTTTGGCTGAATATTGTCATGAAACCGGTCTCGTAAAGTTTAATGCCCCCGACAATTTTTTGAATATCATCGAGTCCCAGGTCCAGGCCGGCTATTCCGATAAAATCTCCATTATTATCAAGTATGGGGATAACGATGGAAGTTAGAAGTATTTCCTTCCCCTGTACCGTATATTTGTAGGGATCTATCAGCGAAGCCTTTTTAGTTTTTTTAGGTAGCAGGTAGTAATCTCCGGCACCTTCCTTTTCATAGTCTACCAGGCCCTCCAAAACTCCCTTACCATCGGGACCTCGTGTCCAGTAGGGGATAAAGCGACCGGTTTTATCATGTCCCTTTGCATTTATAAAATCGCGGTCCTTTTTATCAAAGGCGTTTGGTTCAAAGCAGACATAGACTCCAAGGTACTCCGGCCTTGATTCGATATATTCTTTCAGAATCCTGTTTGCCTCTGCCCTGGTTAAAGTAAAGTCGGGTGACGTTGCTGCGGTTTTAAAAATATTCGAGAATGTTGTTGCCGACTCAAAGGCATTGCCAATAAGGTTCTTAATGTCATTTCCTTTGTTTTCTGCCAATTCATGTGCGTACTCTTTTGCTGCATTAATAGCTGAGGACTGCTGCATGTTTCCGATTATAATTGCCATTATCGCAATTGCCAGGATAACCGTTCCAGAAACAAGAGCGATAAGTTTGGTACCAATTTTAAAATCATGAAATTTTTTCATATTCCGAGACACTCCAGATTCAATTATTCCATTTCATGATCTAGTCCATTCTGTTTATATTCTTTATTCTAATGCATTGCTCAAGATATGTCAAGAAAAGCTGGGAGGAATTATGCTGTATTATACCCTGCAATCAGATGAGCACTCTATAATGACACATTAGTCAGCATTTTCAAGATATCTACTATTGAAAATGGTTTAGGGATAAAATATTTAGCCCCCTGTTGCATTATTTTTTCCACCCTGTCATCCTGACTTAATCCTGAACTGACCACACATTTAATATCAGGATCGATTTCCTGCATGGCGCTCAGAACATCTTCACCGCACATTCCGGGCATAGAGAGGTCAAGAAATACCAAATCTATTGACATAAATTGATCCCTGAATATATTAATTGCATCATCACAGTCTAATGAATCAATAACAGTAAAACCAATTTCTTCAAAAATTCCTTTAATAATCAATCTCATCACTTCCTCATCATCAACTACAAGAACTACCCCCTCCTTTTTTTGAAATCTGTAATCCGCCAAAGTGTCATATTTGCCCGGTTCAACAGATATAACCTTTGGCAAATACAGAGTAAAAGTTGTCCCAACATCAGGTTTAGAATACACATCCACAAAACCATTGTGCTGTTTTATTATATAATATACCATCGAAAGACCAAGACCGGTTCCATCCCCCTTTCCTTTTGTCGTAAAAAAAGGCTCAAAAATTCTATTTTTATTAATTGAATCGATACCAACTCCGGTATCTCTAATGGTTATTGCCACATATTCCAAACCCTCTTCCGCCTCCGAATGGATATCACAGAAATGACTGTCTGCTGAAAAAACATCAAGGGAAACAGACAATGTACCCCCTGTTTTTTCCTCTGGCGGTTTCATAACCGTCATTGCATGAGAGGCATTTACACAAATATTCAATATCACCTGTTCTATCTGATTAGGGTCCGCATTGACAAAAACCGTTCCCTTTGCCTCCTTAAATTTGATGATTACCTCTTTGGGAAAACTACTCCTGCATATATCAATAACATCCTTAAGAGATTTATTAAGATCCAGTTTAACATATTCCGGCTCCCCTTTTCGTGACAGAGAGAGTAACTGCTTCACGAGGCTGGCACCGCGCTGTGATGCATCGTTCGCGGTATTAAGGTATACCATGATTTTTTCTTCTTCTTTTAATAATTCCTTGGATAGAATTCGAGTGAGAAGGGAGAGACTCCCAACGATCCCCCCAAGAATATTATTGAAGTCGTGGGCCAAACCGCTGGCGAGGGTTCCAACGGTTTCCATTTTTTGAGCCTGTCGCAGCAGCTGATCCTTATGCACCAGATCAGATATATCAGTAACAAATCCCTCCAGCGCCTCCACTTCTCCTTTACTGTTGTAGATTGCTTTTCCCTTTTCCCATACCCACCGAGTTGTTCCATTGAGCGCTATTATACGATATCTATATCGCATTTCAAAAGATTTCTGTTCGTTGATTGCATCCTGAACCCAATCCCACACTTTAGCCCTATCGTCGGGATGTATAATATCATTATAGGAATACTTTCGATTCCCGATTAAATCTTCTGCTTTATAACCGGTTAATTCGTAACAGCCATCACTAAGATATTCCATTGTCCAATCCTGATCGTTTCTGCAGCGATATGCCATACCGGGAAGGTTATCCAGGAGAGTTTCAAATTTCCTTTTACTTTCTTTTAATTCAGCATTACTCAATTCGATTTTAATTTGAGACATAGAGAGCTCTTCGTTCATTGCCTCAAACTCTTCATTTGAAGCTGTCAATTCTTCATTAGCAGCTTCAAGTTCCTGATTTACCAGGCTGAGTTTTTCCTGAACTTCTACTTTAGCTGTGATATCGGTTATGAATCCTTCAAGGGCTAGAAACTCCCCTTCGTTTGAAAAAATTCCCTGCCCCTGCTCCCATACCCATTTTTGATTTCCTTCCTTTGTTCTAATGCGATACTCCATCTTAAAAGATGTTTTATTTTCAACCCCCTGCTGAACAGATTCCCACACCATTTGTCTGTCTTCTTTGATTATTACATCATTATACGAAAGCTTTTTGTTATCTACAAGCTCATCAGGCTTGTAGCCCGTGAGAGATTCACACCCCTGACTCAAAAACTCCATTGACCAGTCTTTATCATTCCTGCATCGATATGCCATACCGGGGAGATTATCCAGAAGGGTTGCATACCTCCTCTGATCTTCCCTCAATTCTTCAATATTTCCTTTCACATTTTCCTGTTTGTCCGACATTGCTGGTTTATATTATTAATAGTAAAATTCAGTTATTATACATGTTTTAAAAATTTTTTCAAGGAATAAAATCTCCAAACTTCCCCAGATAGAGAAGAAAAATTTTCAGAACTATTCAATAAATAGCCTTCAAAAAATAGCCTTCAAGCTAACAATTTAACAGCGGCGTCCCGACCACCGGAGATAACATCTGTCATATTTGTGAAAATAATAAATGGATCAGGGGAGATTAGACTATTTAGGAAGGGAAAATGTATTTAATCATCTGCAATAATGCAGAATATTCAAAAGGAGCAATTCCATTGAAAATTCATATGAAACGATCTGACGTCTGCAAATTTAAAAATATATTCATCCTGCAAACAATAAACGGATATGGCCAACAACGAATTGATATTGTTTCGATACTTTATTACATTTCTCCAATCGCCCAGTCTCTTTTTATCAGAACAAATGTAAAAATTGAAAAGAAAACAATATTTGTGATATTGCCATATCCCGGAGCGATATAACCACCCAGTGGTGAGGGAATCAATGAGAGCAGAAAGCGGACAGCAATCAGGATAACGAGGGGATTTGCAATGGCGTACCATTTTTTGAACACCGTGGTTTTCCATAAAACAAGCAGGGCGAATGCTGCAGAACCGAGGCCGAAGAATAATCCCAACATTTTATACAATACCATGTGATACATTTCAAAACGCTGAATCATTAATGCAGTAAGCTCGCTGTTGATTTTATCATGAATCTGCAAACCCTGCCCATAGAACGCGAAGGCACTATGGTATGCCAGGCCCGCCAGCATACTAAATGAGAAACAAAAAAATATTGTCTTCGCCAGTACTGCATGATCTTTTTTAAAGACAAGGTAGAGCGCCCAGAACCCAAAGAGCTCAAGGATTACACAGAGCCCGAGTGTATTGCCCGCCAGAAGCCTCCAGTGAGGAATGGCAGTCATGGTGTTTTTATATACTGAGAAATATTCCCTGCCGCTTAAGGGTGCTCCCAGCAAAAGGACATCACCTGCGAAGGTAACTGCACATCCCAGAAAAGCGAGAAACAGGCAGCATTGAATTGTTTTTTTTAAATCCATGAAACTTCCCTCTTATTTCAGGCACTACACAAAATAATCCTACTGATATATGCCAGTAGGATGAAAGTTATTACTCCCAGATTTCAACACAGTCGATAAGATCATCAGCGATTTTTTTGACAGCCTTCTCAATTTTTTCTTTTTTTACGGTAACTGCTTTACTGAAAAGAATTTTTGCTTTCTCTCCCTCAACGACTCTCACTGAAATAAAGTAACTGCTCCCAAAACTGCTCACGCTTCCGATAAGCTGCCTGTTTGTGCTTTTTGAGACACCACTGACCTTTCTGTAGACAACACGATCAGCTCCCTTTTCGGCGCTTAAGCTTTTGAAAATCATCAGGGTAATTTTATCTGCAGTGGCCTGATCCACTCCTTCGGCTTTCAGGGGATTAATCCCAATCCTCACCTTTTTAGCACTACCGGCACTTAAAGCACCTGTATGGCTGAAAAATATAAATGAAAAAATTAACAGCATAGAAATCAACTTAAGGATACCGTGGGGAGAATCAGCAATACGGAAGATCTTTAATATGCCAAAGTTAAAAATTATATTTTTTCTCATCATAACCAATCCCGGGAAAATATATTATATACTCTTCTTTAAGCACAAATAAAGAAAAAGTTTCGAAATGCAAGCTCTTTTTTACTCATTATATCATTCCTTTTATCACTCCGGCAATTATATAGAGAAGGAAGTTAAGAAAATTCTAAAAACTGCAAGAAGACAACGACAGTTCCGAATCACCAGATAAACCGGAACACCAATCTCCTTCAAGTGTTTAAATTTTTTTTTCTGAATTGGGCGGGCGAAAGGAGGGCCTGTTTTTTAAAGGCAGTATAAAATACGGAATATGAATTAAAGCCTACCGCGTAGGCTATGGAAAGTGTACTTCGATCAGGTTCCTCAATAAGCAGTTTCTTTGCATCGCTGATTCTAAAATTATTTATGTAACAGTTGTAATTCATATTATAATGATCATTTAAATACTGCGACAACTGATGCGTTGTCACCTCCAGAACCTCACTCAGACGTGGAAGATTGAGATCTTCATCACAATAAAGTTTTTCTTCCTCCATTACTATTTCCAGGTTTTTCTCCAAATTTGTTACATCGACATTGGCAAGATATGGTTTTACAGAATTGACTTTCTTAGCAGGAAGAGTACCATACTGTACAAGGTTGGGATTTCTCTGCATTAATAAAAAAAGCGAAAGGATAATAAGTGTATTTAAAATAATATAAATAACGTTTAAAGGAGAATTGGCGGGCCATTCCATCATTGAGGTAATTATACCTGTTACCATTGCGGGGAATGCCATGAACAGCAGAAACATGAGCTGCCTGAAAACCCTGTGGACAGGATTGCCCTTTTTAACAACTGTTCTTATATGATAAATGGAGATACTGATGTAAGCAGCAAGAGATATCCACGAAAGGACAAACATGGAATTCAGAAAAATCCGACTGAAGATATGCCCCTTAAGCATCTCTTTATTATTTCCATAAAGAATATCACTGCTGTCCCATAGATTTTAAAATCCAAAAGTCATCTGCAAGTTTGTACTCATATTTTTCCTGGTTTCGGGAGGAGCTTTCTCCCTTAGCAAGTCAAATAAGTCGTAGCTATGCAGAATATTATCCCTTAATATCCTGAACGTTTTTAGCAAAGTAAATGAACTTTTTGATTTAAATCGTATATATTCAGTCAGCAGATATGCAATCATTGCAGTCCAGATTTGTATTTTAACAGCATTCTCAGAAGTGCCTATAAAAGTCTTAATCTTCAAATTTTGTTTTATCCATTTAAAGAATAGTTCAATGTCCCAGCGAGATTTGTAAATATCCGCAATCGTCTTTGCCGACAGGTTGAAATTGTTTGTCATAAACTCGTAGGTTCTATTAGTTTCTATATCCCTATATCTAACGATTCTCAAATATTCTGGGTATTCTATCTTCTTGTAACTGCTAAATTTTACTTTCCAGTCTGCTCGAATATTTTTATGGGTTTTTTCCATTCTCTCTATTATTCGGTATTGAGTGTTGGATTTTGTTCTGGTAACAAAAAAAGCCCTGTTTTTATTGATCTTTTGAAGAAAATTGAAATCTATGTACCCTTTATCCATTACAATAATAGCATTTTTAACAATTGGCATCTGGCGGGCAGCCTGAATGTCATGCTCCCCTGCTACGGTGCTTATCATAAATTCTGGAAGCTGCTCTCTGGGGTTCAACATGACATGTAACTTGATACCGCCTTTGGTTGTCCTAAATTTTGCCCAGTCGAATAAAGACAAACAAAGACCTATTGTCGTTGAGTCAAGTACTCGAACCGGTAGTTTAAATTTAAACCGTTTGTCAGCCAACAATCCTCTTTCATTTTGAAGTCTGCCGAGAAGCATATAAAATGTTTTCTCGAATATTTCCTGTGGCCTTTTCCCAAGCGCATACGACAAATTGTTTCTTGAAATCGACTGTAATCCCAGGTGATACCAGAGATTCTTTTTACTTGATAATGAATCAATAATATCGCGGATACTTTCCTTGGCTGACATGTGAGTAAAAATCATAATGCTCATCAGGTTTTTCGTGCTAAATTTTCTGATGCCTTTATCTCCATTGTGTGCTAAAACGACTTTTTCAAAATCATATCCAGAAATAAATGATTGCATTTGTGACAGTATTGTTTTAGTTGTAAACATGCTATTAGTCTCCTTAACTGCTGATTTGTTGAGTGTTTGTCGACATCAACTATAAATATCGGCAGGGAGATTAATAGCATTTTTTATCTATCCCTATATTTTATGGGACAGTAGTGAAAGAATATAAAAGATTACCAGTAGTATTATTGATATGAGGGTTGGGATAAAATGCCTGATATTATTTTTATCGAATCCCTGTATTTCATCTTTGATACTGAGGATATAAAAATATATCAGAACCCCAAGGCTCATAAACACAGGCAGTGCAGTAGGAAAAAGGTTGTAGTAAGTCAAGGCGTCACGGTTATACATTATGTACAAATGCAAAAGATGGAGGTAGCCCATTTCAAAGAGTATCAAAGAAAAAATCAGGTTACGGAATCGGAAAGGACGGACCAGTTGTCCCAGGGCAATCAATAAAATTAAAATCCCCGACAGTAATTCTAAAGGTACATATATTCCCACTATATTAAACCCTTATCCTTTTCTTCATAATAAGTAAATTTCCTTCGTCGCCTTTAAAAATGCAATCAAAAATCAGAGATTTAAAAATCTTTAATAACATAGCAATATTAAAATTGAAATAATACATAGAAAAAAATCCATGAGTATAAAATTTTAGATGGACTATATATAAAATACATGCCTATTAGTATTATACGGATACCTTAATTAAATATAAAATATTTTAATTTGTACTCATATAATCCACAAAAAATTCTTAACTTTCAACAATTCTACTGCAAAAGGAGATCATTATCATGAAAAAGGAAATCACCTTCGGACTAATAATTTCGGCACTCATTCTTTTATTGCCTATTCTTAATTGTTCTACTGAAACCACTGGAACAGTCAATATCAATGCCGGTTCAGAGAAGCGTGCGGTAACCAATTCTACTGAAATTTCATCACTGCAGGTAGCGATTTCGGGCAGTGATATGGAGACGGTGACTGGATCATTTTCTTACGGAGATTCGATTTCTCTGGAAGTGCCCGTGGGGACCGACAGGGAAATATCCATTACTGCACAGGTTGTACCGGGGAGTCTCACCGCCATCAGGGAATATCGTGGTTCTGCCCGAACCGATGTAATTAGCGGGGAAAATTCTGTTACAATTCCACTCTCCGTCACGCGAAGTGCTATTGTAATCCCCGATTTCCTAAACAGCCGCCTGGTGATGATCGATTCGATGAATCCAAGTGAGATAGAATGGAAAACTATCAATGATGGAGATATTACTTCAATATTCACCGCATTTAAACCATATGATGTGGAGATGAGCAGAAATGGCGATATCTATGTTATAAACAATGAAGGCAGTACTGATGGTGCATGGCTCGTACGTCTGGGCAGGTTTGATAATAGTGATACAACAGTAATCTGTTATGATAATGGGGGCTACAGCAGCCTTGCCCTGGATGAAACAAATAATCAGGCATACATTTCCCGAACAGGAAGCACAATATACATAGCCCCGTTAAGTGCCTCAAATCTTTATCCGCCACCAGCAGAAGATTTGGGATTAGACATAAGTGATGGCAACTACGGTACACTGGCCTTAACCTGTGACCCGGATGGCAATCTCTACGTACTTAATCCCTTGGCCCCAAGTCTCAGCAAACTTGACATGACGCAACCGTCCGGAACCCGACTCATAAAAAAAATTATCTCTATACCTATGACAGCAATTGATATAATGTTTAAAAATGGCGAAATATGGCTGGCTGATACCACCTCCAGCGGCGCGGTCATCAAGGTATTTGATACCGATTTAAACCTCATCGATTCTTTCGGATCGCAGACTACAGCATACAGTTCTCCCCCCGAAGGTGGTTTCTTTGGCGCTGACGAAAGCGATGGATCAATTAAATTCCTATCTTTTATTGGGAATGAAATTATCGTAATGGATGAATACGCACAGAATGGTGGCGGTGTCAACTATGATCGCCTGGTTTCATTTACCGATGTAACCGGTAATGATTGGACCACCTTTGGCCAAACCGGTATTTCCACAGACGGTTTCGGTTTTTTCCATTTCCTCAATATTGGCATGGCTTCCAAATAACACAGAGAACACTCCATGCACTGAAAAGCCTATCTTATATTTTCAAAGAAAAAATGCGAAGAGTACTGAGCAATTAAAAAGGCGAGTTAGATACCGCGCCTTTTTAATTGCCTTTTCAATGCTACCCGAGAACTTCCATCAATGAATCGGAAACAGCCGTTGCGGTTTTAATGATATCATCGTGACTGTGCTGCGCGGAGAAAAATGCAACTTCGTATCCAGACGGGGCAAGGTATACTCCCCGGGACAGCATCTCCCGGTGAAAGGCGGCATACTTTTCCATGTCACCCTTCCGGATATCATCCACAGAGGTAATAGCGGGAAGATCTGTAAAACAGAAGGCAAAAATTGATCCGATATCAGAAAAAAGAAGACGTCCCTTGTAACGGTCTATTGTTTTGCCAAGCATCTCCTTCATCATGGTTACCTTCTTTTCAAGTTCACCATAGATATCCCCTTCAATGAGCTTCTTCAGTGTGGCGATTCCCGCAGCCATGGCGAGGGGATTTCCCGAAAGGGTACCAGCCTGGTAGACGGGACCGTCGGGGGCAATTTTATCCATAATCTCTTTTCTTCCGCCGTAGGCGCCTACGGGGAGTCCACCGCCGATAACCTTCCCCAGGGTGGTGAGGTCTGCCTTTACGCCAAAAAGTTCCTGGGCACCCCCCGCTGCGAGACGGAAACCGGTTATCACTTCATCGAATATGAGGAGGATGCCGTATTGGTCACAGAGTTCCCTGACTTCCTTCAAGTAGCCTTCTTTTGGTAATATCAGGCCGTAGTTACATGGCACCGGTTCCATAATGATGGCGGCGACAGACGCGGCCTCTTTTTCTAAAAGTATTTTGAGGGCATCGATATCATTGTAAGGGACCACCAGGGTATCCCTGGCATTTCCCTCGGTAACACCGGCGCTGTCAGGAGTGCCGAAGGTGGCAAGGCCCGATCCGGAAGCGACGAGGAGATGATCAGCATGGCCATGATAGCAGCCGTCAAATTTTACAAAGCGGTCACGCCCGGTGAAGCCACGGGCGAGACGGATGGCGCTCATGGTCGCCTCGGTACCGGAACTAACAAAACGGACCTTTTCAATTGATTCGTATGCGCCGGTGACGAGTTTCGCAAGATCGACTTCAAAGCGGTGTGGGGTACCGAAGCTGGTTCCGGAAAGGGCTGTTTCATTCACAGCGGCAACAACATCCTCATCGGCATGACCGAGAATCAGGGGCCCCCATGACATGCAGTAGTCGATATATTCATTTCCGTCTGCATCAGTTACACGGCTCCCCTTCCCCTTATCCATGAAGATGGGAGATCCACCAACGGAGCGGAAGGCCCGTACCGGAGAATTAACACCCCCGGGTATATATTGAAGTGCTTCGTTATATAATGTTTCAGATTTATTTCGGTTCATTTTTCCTCTCTTTTTTTGTGGGAATACGTTTTGATGGCGACATTGTCAATGTCGCCATCAAAACGTATTCATTATAGCGTTAAAAAAATCAATAAATTTTTTTCAACTAAAATTCAACAGGCCCGGAGGATGCTTGTTTCAAAGCATCCTCCGGTATTATTTTTATTATTCAGTCTGTGTGGAATTACCGCGAAGAATTTCAAATTTGCTGAATATCAGCGGTGCTGCGAAGGCGACCCAGAAACCAATAAGCCAGTACCTGAAGAATCCCGCAACTATCGTATTGGGGAGTATTATTTTCACCCCTTCTTTTAAGACAAACAGGCCAAACAGTCCTGCTATTATTTTAATTATATTTGGCAGAATTTGATTTCGTGGATTGAATTCTATCCTGTCCTTAGCAAGGTATGCCCCCAGGACCATTCCTGAAAAAACTCCCAGGGTCATGTAGATATCCTTTCCCGGGAGAACATAGACAAGAAGGAGGGGGATAATCAAAAGTGATGAATAAATCAACAGGCTATGAATCTTTACATATCGTTCATGCAGCAATTGAATAGCTGATATAAACAGGAGGAGGGAGCATGCACCAAGGACGTACCCTCCCGCTACATCGCCTAAATAATGTACGCCTAGATAAATTCTTGAATATGGAATCAGTATTATCATTAGCAGAGAGAAGACCATCACCCACCGGTTTCGAACATAATAGGCAATGGGCCCCCAGAATGAGACGGATCCCTGTGTATGTCCGCTGGGAAACCCAGGGCTGTCTACAGGCTTATATTTTATATTGAGTTGTTTAATTCCCTCAAGTAGATTTGCAGGATCAGGTCTCGGATTCTGATACATCTCTTTGAACATATCATTAATTGTTGCGGAGAGAAGAAAAACAATCCCGACTTTAAGAGTTATGCTTTTGTCATAAATCCAGAATGCAACGGGGAGAAAAAGTATATAAAACATTTCATTCCCCAGTCTTGTAATCGCAATCATAAACCAGTCAAACCATGTTCCTATAAACAGGTGCATCTGATTCAGAATTTCTTCCCCGAACCAGAAGGTATCCTTTAAGAGAGACTCCATATTCTATTCCTCCGTAAGATTATTATTCTATCAAAAATCAATTTTAACTTCAGTATGCCAGTACCATGTCGGGGCACCTTCCGGTCCCGTCAATCACCATGACATTTTTATACATATTTACCACCGCAAAGGAAGTTCTATTTTTTGTCTCCACCATGCCGGGCAGGGTCAGGTAATGTATCCCCTTTCTCCGGGCATAACCTCCCCGGTGATCATGACCGTTTACATAAGCTTTGACACAGGCATATGATTCAATAACGGTGACAACCTCTGCGGCATTCCACAGGTTATGATCATTCCCCGCAGGGAGTACCGGGAAATGGCAAAAGATCATCACCTTCTCTTTTTTCCCAGCGGACTTTGAAAGAATTTTCCTTAACCACGAGAGCTGTTCCGGTCCTACGGCGCCATTCCAGTCCGGGGAGCTTATCCCGTTTTTTTTGTAATAGCTGAGGGATTCCTTAAAGCGGAGCGAATTATTTGGCCATGCATGAAAACTCAAATCATTACCATCAAGAACAACAAATCTCCACCCATTGAAGGCAAAATCATAATATCGATGTTTCATTCCGAGTCTGGAAGGAACCACCGGTTTTTTATCATCAGCCACCGAAAAATCATGATTTCCCAGAGTCTGGTAGCGTGGCATCTTCATTGAATTATAAATTGTCAGAGTAGCATCAAAACTTTTAAAATCCCTGTCAATAAGATCTCCAAGATCAATGACAAATTTCGCATTTACCGTATTAAAGGTCTTTATACTCTGTCTCAGCTTTTTGGCGGATCTGCTGTAGTACCTGTTCATAAACCAGTTGCCCGACTCATTACTGAACTGACAGTCTGCAACTATCCCGAAGGAAAATATAACTTCACCCTCAGGTTGTATCTCCAGGTCAGGCACAGAAACAGAACCCGGCGTTGAACAGGCCGCAAAGGAGAGAAAAAAAACAAAATAAAATATCTTTCTTATAAATAGAAAAATTCTTCTTCCTTTTAACATGATAGAAATCCATCCTTTATTATATGCAACATTATGATACCGGGAAAAGCAGACCTGGCATCAGGAAATATAAAGCCCTGTCATTTGGAAACATTTCACAGGACTATCCTTCCCTCCCTTAATTTTTCGCAGCAGAAAAGAAAGGCGTTACAGACAACAGCAGATGGCAAATTTTTTTATTTTTCAGCGAATCAGGGCACCCCAGAAGATCCCGATTTCAGAATCAGAACATACGATTGGTTTGCACCTGTTTGCAGAATGCGAATCTATCAATAATGTTAAAAAGGAAGTGAAAAGCAAGACTTTTTTATTCCTCTCTCAAACCAAATTACGGGTCAGTGAACCTTCCATTAACTGCTCACCTACCGGAACACGCCTCCCCTTTTCCCGGTGGGCTTCCCATCCCTAAGGGCCATTACACCGTTTACCATAACATGGAGAATTCCTCCGGCGTACTGATGGGGACTGCTGTAGGTTGCACGGTCACAAATTGTGTCCGGGTCAAAGATAGTAATGTCAGCAAAATTTCCTTCCACTATACGGCCCCTTTTTTCAATACCGAAAATATCTGCGGGTTTCGCCGTCATGGAGTGAATCATTGCGGGAAGGGATTTTAATTTTTCATTAAATACAAATTCCCGGATCATTTTCGGGAAGGTTCCGTATGCCCGGGGATGGGGCCTTGCCCAGCCGAAGGGGACGGTGAGGCCATCGGAACCCGGGATCACATATTCACGAGCCGCAAGCTCACGGACAATCGCCATATCCTGCCTGAAGTAAAGCACCGTCGGCACCCTGCCGCTGTTGTCTGTCAGAAGATTTGCATAAACTTCCCCCGCATCCCTCTTTTCTTTTTTCGCGATATCGGCGATGGATAATCCTTCATATTTTTTATTGCCTTTATAGATTACACTGATGACAATTTTATCCGGCTCAAGCCATGAGAAAACTTCCTTTGCCGCGCCTGTCAGTTCTTTCTTTCCGGGCCCTGATCTGAATTTTTCTTTAATCCCGCCGGAGCTGATAAATTTCCGGGGAAGGAGCAGCGTCAGGGTTGAACTGCTGGCGGCATAGGGATAGATGTCCGCAGTTACCTTCACGCCGCGCCCCTGCGCATCCTCAACGGGCCGCAGGAGATCCTCCACGGTGATATCATTGAAGGGGCGGTTAATTTTTATATGAGAGAGATGAACCGGCACACAGCCCCGCTCACCGATTTCAATGGCCTCCCTGACGGCGGCGACAACTCCATACTCTCCCTCGGGATTTATTATTCCGCTGTTTTCCCGTGTGTGGGTCGTATAGATTCCCCCGAATTCGGCGACGACCTTCGCCAGTTCAATAAATTCTTCCGTAGGGGCTGAAAAACCGGGAAAATATTCTATACCGCTGCTGAAACCCTTTGCCCCCTTCTTCATCATTTCCCTGTAGTGCTTCTTCATGACATCCATTTGAACAGGGGAAAGCTTTCCCTTCTGTTCGTTCCCGAAGAGATCCACCCTCACCTGGCCATGTGGGATGAGGTGACAGACATTTGATCCGAAGGAGATTTTTTCGAGAGTCCTCTTCCATTTGTCGATATCCCCGTATCCTTCACCGCAATTGCCGGTAATCACCGTGGTTACTCCCTGGGTGAGGAAGTTATAATTTCCTTTAAATGAAGGCATTATTCCTGCGAGGTTTCTCTTCCAGCCTGCGCGGATAAATGTGAGATCACAGTGGGTGTGGGGGTCTATAAAACCGGGTGAAGTTATTTTTCCTGCCGCGTCAATTTCTCTTTTTGCGGAGGCACCGATATGGCTGCCGATTTTTTCAATGCGGTTTCTTCTGATCGCGATATCGGCTTCGAAAGATTCAGTGCCGGTGCCGTCGAGAATCGTTGCGTTTCGGATAATAATATTATACAGCGATTTCAATTATTTATTTTCCATATAACACAAGCTTTTTGAAAGCAATATCGGTCGTTTATCCGAAGGTGACATTGGCCAATGTCACCTTCGGATAAACGGCTACAGCCATTTATTTTTCAGAAGCTCCCTGGTGTGATAAGAGATAATCATGTCAGCACCGGCACGAAAAATTGATGTAAGAACCTCCAGGGTGAGGGCCCTTTCATCACCGCGTCCCGTTTCAGCCGCCGCCTTTACCATGCCGTATTCGCCGCTTACGTTATAGGCGCAGACAGGCACATCTGAAATCATCTTTGTCCGGTAAATAATATCAAGATATGAGAGGGCGGGTTTAACCATTACGATATCGGCCCCCTCATCGAGATCAAGGGATACTTCGCGTTCCGCTTCACGTGCATTCCGGCAGTCCATCTGGTAACTTCGCCGGTCCCCGAACTGCGGCGCACTTCCCGCGGCGTCCCTGAAGGGACCGTAAAAGGCGGAAGAATATTTTGCGGAATAAGCCATAATTGGAGTATTGGGAAATCCATTATCATCAAGGGAATGTCGGATACGGGCAACCCGCCCGTCCATCATATCACTTGGGGCAACTATATCAGCCCCCGCCTGTGCATGGGAGAGGGCGGTCATTCCCAGAAGGTTAAGAGTCGGATCATTGAGAACCTGTCCGTCATGAACGATTCCGCAGTGACCGTGACTGGTATACTCGCAGAGACAGACATCGCTGATAACAGTGACATCCGGTGCGGCTTTTTTCACGGCCCGGATTGCCTTCTGGACAATCCCCTCACTGTCGTAGGCCCCGGTACCATCCTCGTCTTTTTCCGCGGGGATTCCAAAGAGGATCAGTGCCCTGATTCCAAGATTTGCATCGGCTTCAACATCCTTTATAAAACTATCAATTGAGACACGGTCGATTCCCGGCATGGAGGAAATCCCTTCCCTGATTCCGGACCCCTCGCAGACGAAGTGGGGCATAATAAGCTTTGAGGGAAGGATTACGGTTTCCGCAACCATATCCCTGATGTTATCAGTGGAACGAAGTCTTCTTGGTCTGTGAGTCAGCATGGGTGCCTCCGGTTAATCTCATTATATAATAACGGTCCGGGGGGACTGCCCCCCAACCCCCCTGAGGGGGGCTAAACTATTTATCTGAAACTTTTAATATTTAACAATTATATTCAGCTCTTTTTTTGCCTTAATACTAATAATTATCAACAACTGGTCTATATCTATATTATAACTTTATTTATATCAAGAACTAAAGTCTCTTTAAGCCCCCCTCCGGGGGGTTGGGGGGGAGGAAGGGGTAAAATTTAATGTCAGTCTTACTTCGTGCAATCCGCCACAACAGCATCAACGATGCCGTCAATGGTATACTCTTCAGCTTCGATTGCCACTTCATGACCCAGCTCCTTCACCTTCGCGGAGGTGACGGGGCCGATGCTGGCAATCTTCGCATCTACTTCAGGAATAATCTTAAAAAAATTATTTACCGTAGAAGAACTTGCAAAGGTAATATAGTCAGCCTTAACGACAGTTTCAATTTCTTCCGGGGTCTTCCCTTCGGGGATGACAGTTCTGTAGGTATGAATACGGTCAACGACGGCACCGCGATTTCCGAGGCCCTCCGCGAGTGTGGGCCGTGCGTCGGCGGAGCACGGAAGCAGTACTTTTTTATTTTCCAGATCAAAACTTTCAAGGGCGGAGAGAAGCCCCTCCGCAACATATTTTTCAGGGACCACGTCTGGCTTCAGACCATACTTGATCAGTTCATCTCCCGTGGCGGCGCCGATCACTGCAATCTTTAGTTTACCCAGTGCCCGGGCATCCTTCCCGGAGGCAAATAGCCTGCTGAAAAATATTTCCACGGCGTTTTGACTGGTAAGCATCAGCCAGTCGTAGGCATCAATCTTTTCAATGGCAGAAACAAGTTCAGCAGTCTCCTTCTCGGGGACGATCTCAATGGTGGGATACTCAATTACTTCCGCACCGAGACGCGCCAGCTTTCGGGAAATCTTCGAAGCCTGTTTTCTGCTTCTGGTCACTACAATTTTTTTCCCGAAAAGCGGAAGGTTATCGAACCACCTGAGCTTTTCCCTGAGGGTCACAACTGTCCCCACAACAATGATTGCCGGGGGAGTCAGCTTTGCCTTTTCAACTTCCTTCACAATGGTCTTTAGCGTTCCCGTAGCGACACGCTGCTGGGGCCTTGTCCCCCAGGTGATAATACCGACGGGGGTCTCGGGGGGGAAGTTTTTCTTTTCTATCAGGGATTCCGTAATGTGGGGAAGGTTTTTCATCCCCATCAGAAATGCATAGGTCCGGTCAGAGTCGTATTCGGGGAAGTTTACATCATCATCCATTGAGGCATCAGCGCGTCGATGACCCGTAATAACCTCAAGTGCATTTGCATGGTCCCGGTGCGTAATGGGAATACCCGCGTATGCCGGAGCAGAATAAAAGGAAGAAATCCCCGGTACCACCGCGAAGGGGATACCGGCGTCAACGAGATCCTCCGCCTCTTCTCCGCCGCGCCCGAAGATAAAGGGGTCCCCACCCTTCAGTCTGGTGACTGTTTTGCCTTCGAGGGCCTTTTCAATAATCAGATCATTAATTTTTTCCTGGGTGAGGGTATGGTCGCCACCCTTTTTTCCAACATAAATTTTTTCGCAATTAAAATCAGTGAGGAGCAGATCATTGGCAAGGAAATCATAGACAATTACATCGGCTTCCCCGAGGGCCCGGAGGGCCTTTACGGTTATCAGTTCGGGGTCGCCGGGACCGGCCCCCACGAGGTAAACAAATCCCTTTTTCATATCAGTCTCTCTGCTCCTTTCGCTTTCAAAATCGATGCCAGTTGTGCCCCAAGTTTTTCCGGGTCTTTCCCTGCGATGGTATCGCGAAACATCTCAATCCCATCAGGATCCGCCACCACACCGGAGAGCCTGATAATATCATTCCCCTCCGCGAAGGCGCCAATGGGGACATGACATCCCCCGCCGAAATGATGCAGAAAGGCTCGTTCCGCAAGGGCGAGGCGGTTCGTAACCGGGTCATTCAACTCGGCCACTGAAGCCCCTGTCTCTTCATCGTCTTCCCGAATCTGCAGTCCGAGGGCCCCCTGTGCCGGGGCTGGGAGAAAATATTCAAGACCCAGTTTATAAACTTCCATCTCTCCAACATCAAGATCGATTCGTTTCATACCGGCTTCCGCCATGATAATGGCGTCATACTGCTTCTCCTGAAGTTTCCGCAGTCGTGTATTAATGTTTCCCCGGAGGGCCTCGATGGTAAGGTCTGGCCGGGCCATCTTCAACTGTGCCCGGCGCCGCATGGAACTTGTCCCAACCAGGGCATTTTTTTTGACGGGGATCTCTTCTGACGTGTCATGGGATTCAGGGCGAATCAGCAGGAGGTCCCCCACGGGTCCCCGTTCAGGGACCGCCGCAATGGTGAGTCCCTCGGGATTTTCCGTAGGGAGATCCTTCAGGGAATGAACCGCAAGGTCAATTCGCTTCTCAAGAAGGGCCTCTTCGATTTCCTTGGTAAAAAATCCCTTCCCCTCCATTTTATCGAAGGAGACATTCTGGATACGGTCTCCCTGTGTTTTAATGACAATTATTTCTACGTTTTCACGACCCAGGAGATCCGCCACATGGTTTGCCTGCCACATGGCCAGTTCGCTTCCCCGGGTACCGATACGGATTTTTTTCATAAATTCCTGTTCTCTTTTTTAATATGAAGTCTTTACAGGTGATGCAATGGTAAAGGATTCCTGTCAAGGCATTTTGAAAGCGGAGTAGACCTTTGATTATAATGATCAGGATATACCTGATTTCTGAAATACCATTTAAAAATTGTGGATTTCTGAAATTTTTATGCTATAAAAACTGTAATTTTGATTAATATTGATTATTGTCAAAAGTCAATATTAATCAAAATTACAAGAGGCGAAAAATATATACTGCCGAAACACCGGATTGTATTTTACCCAGGATATACTCCATCATCTTGGGTAAAAAACTTTTTTCCTTTCCATGGATACGGAAAACGGAACAGGAAATAATTGACAGCAAATTCAGGGCATGTAAGGAGTTTCAAATCCTGCCCGCCTTAATGGGGGATTAGAATTATGAAAAATGGAAAATCTGCACCTCCTGCTTCTGCAAAGAAGACTGAAGTTATAATTCCCATTGACACAATTGATGATATCTATTCAGATTTCGATATGCGAATTCTGACAATACGGTCTTTATCAACGGACTTTATAAATGAGGTAAAGATGCAGAGTGAGCATACTGAAAATGATGAGGCTATTGAAATAAAAATAATCGCCCCCTTGAGTATTAAAGAGACTGAGCTGACCAAGAAGATACAGAAACTCACAAAGATAAGAATCAAAGAATACTTTGATAATGAGTTCTTCGAAATAAAATATCAGCGAAGAACAATTTTAACACGATCGCTTATTTTTATTACTTCAGGTCTTGCATGTTTCTTCCTGTTCAAATACTTCAGTCAGTTTAAATTTAAAAATATCTGGCTCGTTACACTGCTTGAACTGGTGACATTTTTCAGCTGGTTTGCCACATGGAGCGGCATTGACAGGTTAAGAGAAAGAAGAAGCAGGCGGGAACTGAGTCAGTCCAGGCGTTTATCAGAATGTACTATTCAATTTAAATTTATCAAGACCTTTGAATCCGTCTCATTATTAGAAAAAATCCCTGTTTAATAAATTCTTAAGTTCCCATGGGGATGCAGTATATGATAAAATCAGGAGTTTCCCTTTTGATAATCATTGGATTCCTTATTTTCAGAAATACCCGTAAGCAGGCTAAAAACCATCTCCAAAACTCCTTGACACAACAAAACAGAACACCGATGAAGCAGATACACCCTAATTCATCCAGACAGTCACACTACATAGAACAGGAGCACACAAAATGACCACAAAACTAAAAGAACGCAAAGACATACCAAAGGAACACCAGTGGGACCTCTCCCCCCTTTTTACCTCTGATGATGAATGGGAAAAACTCTTTGCAGATCTTGAAAACCGAATTCCTGCATACGAAAACTACCGTGGAAAACTGGGAGAATCCCTGGAAACATTCCGTGAAGCATATGAGTTCGACCTTGCCGTAGGCCGCGACCTTGAACGCCTCTATGTCTACGCACACCTCCGCAGTGATGAAGATACGGCAAACCAGCACTACCTGGGGCTGTTTCAGCGCATCAGCAATCTCTATACCAGAATTTCCGAGATTTCCAGTTACATGTCACCGGAAATTCAGGCCCTCCCTGAGAAGACCCTGAAGGGATTCACGGATGATCCGACAATGAAGGAATACCGGTTCCCCCTGGAAAAACTGATTCGCTACAAGCCCCACACTCACAACGAGGAGATCGAGCGAATTCTCGCCATGTCCGGAGAAATCGCCCAGGCCCCCTCCCGCACCTTCAGCCAGCTGGACAATGCAGACATGAAATTCGGCACAGTCACCGACAGTGACGGAACCGAGAAGGAATTGACCCACGGTAACTTCAGCAGCTTCCTGATAAATGAAAACCGGGATGTAAGAGAAAAGGCATTTTTCCAGTATTACGAGGCTTACGAAAATCATAAGAATACAATTGCCACCACCCTCGGGTATTCAAATAAAAAGGACAGTGCCTATGCGAGGATACGAAACTTCCCCTCAAGCCTTGAATCTTCACTTTTCTCAGACGATGTCCCCGTATCCGTCTACGATAACCTGATAAACACGGTTAAAAAAAATCTGGCTCCACTCTTTAAGTATCTCGAATTCAGAAAGAAAGTCCTCGGTGTTGACGAACTCCGCTTTTTCGATACCTACGTCCCCATCGTCAAAGATATCAAGTTCAACATGCCCTACGAAGAAGCTGTGACAGAATCCCTCGAGGCTCTGACCCCCCTGGGACCAGGCTACGGCAAAACATTGAAGGATGGCCTCCTCGGGGGATGGGTTGACCGCTATGAAAACAGGGGGAAACGGAGCGGCGCCTATTCCTCCGGCTGTTATGATTCACCTCCCTATATTCTGTTGAATTATCGGGATGATAACATTAACTCACTCTACACCCTGATTCATGAGGCTGGGCACAGCATGCATTCCTATCTTTCGGCAGAAAATCAGCCCTATGCCACCCATGATTATACGATTTTTGTGGCGGAAGTTGCTTCCACCTTCAACGAGACCCTCCTCAGTGAACATCTACTGAAAAAACACGAGTCGGATCCGCGCATGCAGGCATGGCTCCTGAACAGGGAAATCGACAACATCCGGGCAACCCTCTACCGCCAGACCATGTTTGCGGAATTTGAAAAACTGACCCACGAGGCAGAAGAGGCGCACCAGCCCCTCACCCTTGAGGTACTGCGGGAAATCTACCACGGCCTGCTGAAGACATATTTCGGTGAGGTACTCACCATTGATGAATGCCTTACCCTGGAATGTCTCCGGATACCGCATTTTTATTCCGCCTTCTATGTCTACAAGTATGCAACAGGCATTTCCGCCGCAATTGCCCTCGCCAAAGGCGTAGCTGAGAAGGGGGAAGTTTCACGCAACAGCTACCTTGATTTTCTCACGCTTGGGGGCAGCATGTTTCCCATGGAAGAGCTGAAAAAAGCCGGCGTCGACATGGCGTCACCGCAACCGGTGGAGGCCGCCATCGCCCATTTTTCATCCCTTGTGGATAGGCTTATCGAAACATTCAATAAACTTTAAATTTACGGCCCCTTTGGGCCGCAAATACTTCAATTATTCTTGACGTTTAAAATCGGCCGAATATAATTATGTCCAACAACTTTGAAAAAACTTCAAAGTAATGGTATAAATACCGGTGGCAACCATATAACAAAAAAATGTCATCGGTTCAACAATGGGGAGTTGGCATACCATAACATTCCGGCAAAAGCCTTGTGGACATGAAAAACATGTGCCAGAAGAGGAGCCGCCATATTATTCTGGCTCCCGTATTGCTTTCTGCCTGATCAGTATTCTCTCCCATATTTTTATTTCACACAAAAGAGGAAGGCCCGATGAAAAAAATTCTTGTAATGGTTACCATTGCCGCACTCTTCATCGTGACGGCAGAAAAGGCCCCATGGGCTAAATACTTTACCGATCCCTCGATTCCCCTTGAGCAGTCCGATTGGGAAGGGAAGAAAAAGTCAAAGGTCCCTGAAGAGGAGTACCAGCGAAACCAGGAACCGGAAGAGGAACAGAAAGAAGAAATTAATCGAGAGCAAGAAAAGAAAAAAGAAAAAAAGCAATACCGGAAGGAAAAAAGCACACCCTCTGCTTCAGGTAGAAAGGGGTTCCAGTTCGGCTTAAAAGCGGGATACAATGTAATCCCTAAAACGGAAGCTAAATTTGAGGGTTCTTCCAGCTATA
Organism: uncultured Spirochaetota bacterium; assembly: GCA_942491575.1. GTDB lineage: Bacteria > Spirochaetota > UBA4802 > UBA4802 > UBA5550 > CAZHNW01. Next base: position 228,832 of record CALOBT010000031.1, on the reverse strand, counting down.
CGGAATTGTGGGATTCCGGTTCCCGTTATTCCTTTGACTTAAACATGGAATTTCTCGTAAATGTTCTTAATGGTCATATAGGTATTGGCGCCGGGATCGGTTCAACAATAGATTACTGGTCTGACAATGAAACGGAAACAATAGTTTTTGTCCCGGTCTATGCCCTTGTAAAAGGCTACCTTTTTAAAGGCACTACCCCCTTTGTTTCTCTTGGACTCGGCTACAATGCATACACTTATTTTGAAACGTCCAGTTCAGAATTAGAAGTTACCGGTAGTGAGGGAGGCCTTCACTTCTCCGTTGGCGGCGGCTTCATCACAAAAAACGGATTGCAGGTAGAAATTGTGTATGTCATGACAGAAGGGGGAGTCAAACTGGATTATTTAGGTTATCCCACTTCAATAAAAACAAAACATTCCCACCTGACCCTCGCAATAGCAAAATTCTTCTAGGGAGGTGCCCATATGAAAAGGAAACTAAATATGAATTTTATAAATAACAACAAAATCAAAGCATTTACCGCGGCACTAGCCCTGGTTATAGGATTTGCCGCATGCTCGGCGGATTACACCAAGGTCGTCGCGGAACCTGAAAAAAAATTCTACATGGGCCAGCCCGTAGAAGCGGCACGCGCCTTTATACCGCATATCAATAAGAGCGGCAAAGACCAGCTCCTCTTCTGCATGGAGGCGGGCCTGATGCTTCACACGGGAGACAATTATTCGAAGAGCAACCAGGTATTCGCCAAGGCGGCAAAGGTGCTTGCCGGCATGAGCACCAGTGTCACCAAACAGGCTGCATCCCTCTTCACCAATGAAACCGCCACCAACTACAAGGGCGAGGATTTCGAAAGGGTCCTTATCCACATGTATATGGGAATCAACTACCTGATGCTGAATAATCCTGACAGTGCCCGGGTGGAATTTAAAAAAGTAAACAATGAATTAAACCGCATAAACAAGCAGTCAGGTAAAAATTACCGCCAGAACATTATGGCAAAATACCTGACTGCAATCGCCTATGAAATGGTGGGGGATATCGACAAGGACGAAGAATCCTGGGAATTTGCCTACATCGAATACAAGCAGATTAACCAGCTCGATCCCGGACTAAAAATGGTGTACCGGGACCTTCAGCGCATGACAAAAAAACTGAAGTATAATGATGACTACCGCAAATATGTACGCCAATACGGAAAAAAAGACCGCCTCCCCTACAATGCGGGAGAACTCATTGTTATTTACCAGGCGGGCCGCAGTGCCATTAAAAAAAGCAGGGGCTCTCTCATGAGTGACCGTGCCATGTGGAGTGCGATCAATGTAAGCCTGAACACACGGAGTCTTGCAGCGGGCCTTACAATTGCAGCCATTACCGCTTCACTGAAAAAGGCCCAGCATCCGATACCATACTTCGGAAAGCGTTCCAATAAAATCAACAGCCTTCGCATCAGAATTAAAAACCGAACAATATCCAATACCACTAAACTTGAAGATATTGAAACCACCGCGGTAAAAACCCTCCGGGATGACTACGGCAGACTCTACAAAAAAGTTGCCGCAGGTATTGTCACCAAGGCCGTTACCGCCATGGCGGCGGGAATCGCGGCAAAAAAAATTGCCGCCAGTTCAGACAACACCTACCTGAAACTTTTTTCAGGCCTCATCGGTGCAGCTGCCGGAGCGGGAACCGGGGCAGCCCTGATTTCCCAGATAAAGCCGGACCTCCGGTGCTGGCACTCTCTTCCGGCAAACCTTCAGTTTGACAGGGTTTTTCTGAAGCCCGGTAAATATGAACTTACCCTTCAGTTTATCGGTGATAACGGTACTGTTGTCAGAACTGAGACTGATCAGATTGATATTAAAAAAGGAAAGAAGTCCTTTGTAAACTACAGAACATTGTATTAGAAAAACGAAGCAACTCACCAAAAAAGGGCTGCATGAAAATCATGCAGCCCTTTTTTGTTAAATATAAATTACTTCCCCCACATCGGCGATCAAGAGATCTCCTGAAACCTTACCCTTTGCATTAATTTTATTAAGTTTACGTATCGGTTCTCCCAGGGGTTCATCCGCAAGGTCATAGGTTCCGTAATGCATCGGGACAAAGGTTTTGGCCCGTAAATCAGAAAAGGCCCTCACTGATTCTTCCGGTGTCATATGACTTCCCCTCATAATGTATCCCGGTTTATAGGCGCCAATTGGCATCAGGGCAATATCGATATCGGGAAAAAATCCCGGAATCTTTTTAAAGTGCGGCGCACTGGCGGTATCACCGGCAAAGTAGATTGTCTTTTTACTTCCCCGAATGACATAACTTCCCCAGAGTATTTTATTTTCATCGCCGGTATAACGCTGCGACCAGTGTTGGGCCGGCATGAGGGTAACTTCCGGCTTTGAAGCGGAAAGTTTATAGGACTGGTACCATCCAGCTTCCTGGATTTTAAGGTTTTTATTCCAGCCCTTCAGGAGGGGTCCCATTTTCAGGGGAAGCAGGGCGGTTGTATTTTTAAAATTTAATTTTTTTACAGAGCCCTCGTCCAGATGGTCCCGGTGACTGTGGGAAACGAGGAGATAGTCAATATTTCTAATATCCTCTATGCTGCAGGGAAGTTCAGAGAGCCGTTTGACAAAAACAGGACTTTCAAGGCATGGATCAGTCAAAAAGGTCACTCCGTCTATACGAATAAACCAGGTTGCATGACCGAGCCAGACGAGGATATCCTCTTTCCTGTCAAAAAATGAATCGTTCTTTCTGACGTGCAGCCTGAATGTATCCCTTTTTTTTCTTCCTTCTGTGGGTTTTTAGAAAACCTCCATTTCAGAATATCACCGAAGGTAATTTTCGGTTTCGGGACTTCATTTACAAATTTCCCATTAATGAAGGGATTTCCCCGGTAACCATCCAGTATTGTTGGAAGACTCTCATTTTTAAGATAGGCAATACTCTTCTTTTTACTCCCCCCACCAAGAACAATTTCAGGAACCAGGAGCGCAACCAGTGCTGCCCCTGCGGACTTTAAAAACTTCCTTCTGCTCATCAAATATTTTTTCATCAGGTTTACCATTGAAAATTTTCTTTTATTGGGGATGTAAAATAAAATGTTACTACAGAAGGCGACCATAACCATGGTCGCCTTCTGTAACACCGCCAAAGATGTCCTCAGGAATATACATTAAAAATACATACCAACCACAAATCCCCCTGGGAAGGCCGACATGTACCAGTTAACGGAGTAATCCCGTTTTGGAACTGATGCCATCATATACTTGCGCTGATAACGCTCCCAGTCATCAATTGCCCTGGTGGGCTGGGTAAATATCTGAGCCTCTCCAACTACGAAGCCAGGGCCAAAGGTCAACCAGAAATCGAGGTGAGGCCGGTCGAAAGCGAGCCAGATTACCATTCCCGCGGTGAAATTAACTGCAAAGTTCAGGGCATGGTTGATCCAGTGACGACCGTCGATTTCTCTCTGGGAACTCCGTTTCAACCAGTATTCAGCCTGTTTCATTTTTTCAAGCCTTTCCTCCGCAGTACCCCCGGGCATGTCACGAAACCTGCTCAGGGCATAGCCGGGAACCATTGGATCAATGGCAAGTCCACCGATACCGAGGGCAGTAGTAATAAATCCTGCCATCATATCCTGTTTCCCATGAGCACGGGTATCCGCCATGACATCAGGTTTGGCAAAATAGAGTGTCAATTGAGCTGCTGCGAGACTTGAGTAACCTCCAACCCATCCCCAGTACCAGAGATTCGCGGTAAATTGTCCTTCTCTTAAAGTTGAATCAATGTAGGTGAGACGCTCCCTTACTTCTCCATCTCCGGGTACAGCTCCCTTTGCCTGAGCCTGCAGATCCGAGGTGACCATGATTACCGAAATCATGGCTACCGACGCAATGATACTTACAATCTTTTTATTCATCTGTTCTTTCCTACCCCTTTTTTTTCAATCAGATTAGCGGCAGGAAAGAATAACTGCAACCCATTTTTCAATTCATCAGCATATGATCAGAAAAACACATTAAATTTTTTATACTATGCGGATCTTGTATCCGCCATTTTTACTTCCCCTTCGTACATATAAGGACTGCCCAGCTCTTCAAAGGAAAACATTTTGAAAGCACGTGTTCCATCATAATCGAGTATCCTCAGGTCATCCGTCTCTTTGAGGTCTCTCGTTACAATATCATAGTGACCTGCATAGCGTTTCTGCGCTGCATCAACAGGAACTTCATAGGCAATAAACTTATTAATTCCCTTTGCCCTGAACTTTTCAATCAATGCATCATCCATATACTCCCCGTGAGAAGTCAGATAAATCAATGCTCCGCTTCCTGTGATCAACAATCCTGCTTTCATACTATTCCTCCCCGGATATTAGATTACTTGCTATAATTAACATATGAAAATCAGGTCTCTAAATCAAAAAAAGAAAGGGGAAAAAAATTAAAATATTAGATATTTTTTCCGCGCCCTTTGGTTATTATTATTCTATATTTCAGGACTAATAGTATTTTGAAACCGGAAGGAGTGACCGTGATCAAAGATTTATAAAAAAAATGCATAATGGGGCAAAATATAAAAAAAGGTTGCCTCAAATTAGATAATTTTTTATCGGGGAGATCACATGAAACTAAAAGTAAACGAAATTTTTTATTCTATCCAGGGTGAGACTACAACAACGGGCTTTCCCTCTCTTTTTATCCGGTTAACAGGGTGCAACCTTCACTGCCGGTACTGCGACACGGAATATGCCCGTGAAGAAGGGACAATGCTCAGTATTGAACAAATTCTCGAACATGTTCACAATTATCCGGAAGCACACCACATAACACTCACCGGGGGGGAGCCCCTCTGCCAGGAGGGGGTTAATTCACTCATTTCCCGCCTCTGCGATCTGGGTCTTCAGGTTCAGATTGAAACAAATGGAAGTGTTCTGCTGAAAAATATCGATAACAGGGCACGCAAAATAATAGACATCAAAACACCTTCCAGCGGTGAAGAAACCTCATTTCTCATAGAAAATATAGAATATCTTACAGTAAAGGATGAAATAAAATTTGTCCTCGGCAATGATGAAGACTACAGCTTTGCACGGGACTTTTATGCCAGTCACCTGAAGGATTCCCCTGCCGTCATCAGTTTTTCACCCATTTATGGGCATATATCCTATGCCAATCTTGCTGACTATATTCTGGCAGACAGGCTGCCGGTACGATTGAACATTCAGCTCCACAAAATGATCGGTCTTGAGAGTGAAAAAGAAAAAAGAATAAAAATTCTGAAATAATCCGGATTTTTCCTCTCTTTTTTTCAGATCTGCCATCTGCCAACCGTATACCCTTTAACAGGGCAAAAAACCCCTGTGTCACCAATTCAAAAATATTCCGGTATCGGAGAGGGAAAGGCTGCAATCAGCCTCTTCTTTTGTTTCCCGGTACCGCCATCAGAAGGAGTCTACCATGAAAGAAACCATTTACAATCTTTTCGCCTTCGTCAAAGAGGGTATCATCAGTGAAGTCGGAATTGCCCTTAGGGAATATCCCGAGAGAATCAACACTGAAAAAAAAGAAAAATCAGCAGAAAAATTCCTAGCCAGTCATGCAGAAGAGGACCTGCCAAAAGCAGAAATCCACAGCATACCGGATAATTATATAGTTACGGATTTTTTGTCCCCGGAAGATGACTTTACTACAGGGATGCCCTACCGTGTTTATCAGATTATGGCCCGGGATGGAAATCATGAACTGATGGGCATTTACGAAAAAGCATTCGAAGCTGTCAATGCCCCTCTCAGGCCCTTTGTCCACTTCTCAATTGTAGAGGGCAACAGGATTATTGAACAGCACGTATAAATCCTTATGAAAACATGAAGGCGCTTATGAAGGCGCGAAAGCGCTTTCGCGCCTTCATAAGCGCTTTCATGGCATTCCGCATACATAATCTTTACTCCCGGGAAAAGTTGAAACTTCCCCCTGGTTCTCATTACATTATGGCCAGAGAATCATTTTTGCATTTGACAAATATTCACGGCACCTTCATGACTGTGCTAGGCGGTACATTTTACCGCTAAGATCAGTTGATTCGGTGAGGAAAAAATGGATTACGTTGGACATGTTATAAGACCCCCCAGTGAAGCATACAGTATGCTTATTCAGGTAACCGTGGGCTGCTCGCACAACCAGTGCACTTTTTGCGGAGCATATAAAGGGGAAAAATTTCGTGTCAAGGATATGAAAACCATCAAGCAGGATATTGATGAGGCTTCAGGCTACGGGGCATTCGACAAGGCATTCCTGGCGGATGGGGATGTCCTCATCCTGCCTACAGAAACGATCCTGGAAATTATAAGCTATATAAAGAAGAAGTCTCCCTCTGTAAAGAGAATCGGCGTCTATGGCAATGCAAAGGCGATTATAAAAAAGACACCGGAAGAGCTCAGGGAACTGCGCAGTGCAGGACTAGGGATAATATACCAGGGAATCGAAAGCGGCAACAAGGAAGTTCTCCGCCATATAAAGAAGGGGGCCTTTCCCCACCGTATGATCGAAACAGCACATAAAGTAATGAAGGCGGACATTAAACTCTCCCAGACAGTACTTCTCGGTCTCGGTGGAGTGGAAATGAGCAAAGAACATTCCGTTGATACGGGAAAACTTCTCGGGGAGATGTCCCCGGACTATGCAGGGGCACTTACTGTAATGCTCCTCCCCAACACCCAGCTCTGGCAGGAGGCGCAAAACGGAAAATTTGTTCTCCCGGATAAGTTTGGCCTGCTTGAAGAATTATACAATATGATCTATAATATGAATGTCAGCAGGCCCTGTTACTTTGCCTCAAATCACGCATCCAATTACCTTCCGATTCGGGCCACCCTGCCAAAGGAACGGGATGCTGTACTTGGCATGCTGCAGAAGGTCATAAAAAATCGTGACGAGGCGATCCTTAAACCGGAACACATGCGGGCCCTCTAGGGGGATCAGATAACATATAAAAGTCATGGAGGAAAACTATGGATGATTCAATTCGTGAAGCGGTAAAATTTATCGGCGGTGAGCTGAAAAACAATCCTGGCCTTGACAAGATTAAACTCATAGATGAAGCATCTCGAAAATTTGACTTAAATCCAATGCAGACTGAATTCCTAACTAATAAATTTGTCCTGCAGGCCTAAGGTCTCAAGATTCCTTTCTCTACAAGCACCGCTGCCACCTTCCGGCTGAAGTCACGGATAAACCGGTAGCGGTCCTTTTCACCTTTTTGATTAATTTCCAGTTTTTTAATCTTCCCTTTTTTTCCCAGATATATCTTCAGGCGGCAGCGATATAAAAATCCTTCGCGTATTTGATCCCCTTTCTTCGCATTACTGCCGACAACTGTCCCCTCAATAATATGAGTAACGGTGGTCCGAAGTAAAATCTTCTTAGCCTCAGCTTCCGATACGGATCCCGGCTGCATATTCGGATAGGTTCGAAGAATTGCTTCGGTCTCCATAACAGGCACACAGGCAATGCCACGACGCGCCAGGTCACGATGCATCTCTTCTCTCATGACACGTTCTGCAATCTCGTCCATATGGGGGGAAGTAAATCCCAGCACCAGGACACGGGTATGGGGTTCACGGATGACGCTGCTGCCGGGTAAAGCGGCGAAAAGTATCATCACGAAGGCGACCACGCTGAAGGCGAGCTTGGCCAAGCTCGCCTTCAGCGTGGTCGCGTTTACGAGGGAATAATTCGTCACCTTCATGATATATAAACCTCTTCCTGATCGGGAACCTTCAATCCTTCATCTAAATCTTCAGGTTCTACCGCAGCAAGGGGGGAGACTTCCAGCTTTTTCACCGAAACCGGCACGGCAATTCCACGGTCTGCAAGCCATCGGCGATGTAGATTAATCATCAGCTCATGGCTCGTTTCAACGGAGTCAATACCCGTTGCATTTTTCACCGGAGCAAATTCTTCCTCACGGATTGTTTCAAAAATTACATTTCTTTCGGTAAGCGGCAGGGCATCAAATACAAATTTCTCGAACTTAAAGCCTTCAACTTCCTGCATTGCCCCGTCTTTAAAAATCTTCAGTTTCTTTCGTGCGGTATGAAAAGGAAGAGAAAGGCTTGCGCCGGAAGTTATCTCCTCAACAAATGCCCTGTCAAAAATGTGAATGGCGATACTCCCCGCACTGTAACGCAGCTCACCTGCACCATCCCGTTCCCCCGCCTTTTCTTCGGGAAGATCAGAATATTCCACTACACCGTATCGGCCATTTTCCAGCGTTACGAAGACTCCCACCTTTTCTTCAGGATAAGCCTTTTTTAACGCCTTGCTGGAAATGTCTGCATTCTTCAATACATGGAAACCGATAAAAACAGGGTCGACAATTTTAACCAGGGGATTATCCACCTGGAAGTATGAAATGGTTTCAATCCCCCGCTCCTTCATTGCAGCGAGGGCACCGGAAGTACTGAGGGCCGTCAGACTTCCACCGTGACCATCGGGATTTCTGAAAAGAGATTCAGGGCTTTGCAGCACCATATTTCCTTCATTGTCCAGGGATGGGATCATATTCTGCCTGAAAATATAAACATCATCGGGGGAAAGACCAAAGTACTTCATTTCTTTGAAATAATTTTCAGTGTCTTCATGATTCGCTTCGGAAGTCATTACCAGCCACGGCACGGGAACACCGTACTTCCGGGAATACTTCAGAATTTTCTCACCATGAATTTGAAAGAGAGACTTCTCCGTAACAGGCCCCACGGGATACATCCCCTTTGGTCCGTCATACCCGAGCCGTGATCCCTGCCCGCCTGCAACAATAAATGCGGCGACCTTTCCAGCTTTAATATGTTCGATACCCGCCTTGCGCGCCTTCTCGTATTCTCTTTTTTCGTCTTCACTTTCAGGGACACCGATAAAGGGTGCCGGAGAAAACTCTCCCACATCCTGATCATCTCCCGCATGATTATAAAGAGTTTTCATGAGTGCAAAATCGACTTTTCTCAATTCATCCAGAAGATTTTTCTTCTGTGACTCACTCAGGCTGCTCCATCCCGCAAAGAGATGTTCCTGCTTATTGTCATATACTTTTTTTATCAGGTCATCGTATCCGTCAAATTGTATCATTGCTTAAATCTCCCGTGAATATTGCACCCATATTGAAGACGCGAAAGCACTTTCAATATAGGCGCTTACGATAAATATTTTCCCACATATCCTTACACCAGGGCAAGCAATTTCTGTAAAAATAATTATTTCATTGTTACTTTCCGCATAATGTAGGTGGAATAATCCTTCAAAACCGGATCGTAGCTTTTCTGCATCATAGGTGATGATATTATGAAATCTGCCGTTGAGCGGTTCGTTGCAACGGGAATATTATACACCGTAGCGATTCTCTGAAGAGCCTTCACATCAACATCATGGGGCTGGGCTTCCATGGGATCCCAGAGAAAAATCATTATATCTACATCTCCCTCTGCGATCAGTGCCCCCAGCTGCTGGTCTCCCCCGAGGGGACCACTCTTTAATTTAGTAATGGCCAGGTCACATTTGATACCTTCATGCTTGCAGCATTTTCGAATTGCCTCTTCGATCAGTTTACCTGTAGTCCCGGTGCAGGTGAGTTCATGCTTCAGGAGCTCCATAAAATTCCATTCCGCCCATTCCACCAGATCCTGTTTCCTGTTATCATGTGCGACCAGGGCGATACGTTTTTTCTCTTTCATATATTTACCTCGTGTTTTATTGTCGAATTATACAAAGACAATCCAATGACTATTTTGACCATCTCTTCTGTCAACGACTTTGTATGTATGATACAGCTTAACAATCCGGCAGAGCCCGAATCCCACACGGATGGTACCACAAACCATGGCATTCTTCGTATCGAGGGGCTCCCCATGGTTTTCCCTGATTATATTTTTTAGGCCAAACTCATTTCCAATATGCCGGTTATTCTTCAGGGTCAGGGTGCAGGCCTCATACGAATTACATAAGCCATAAGAAAAGAGACCGGTACTCTCCAGGAGCAGGTCTCTTTATAATTTCTATGATAAAGTCGATTTTTAACGGCAACGAAATTTATGACAGCTATGATCTGACTTCCACCCCGCCATCATCTCCTGTTAATATTTTCTGCAGACTTTCCACAGATCCGGAGACTTCAATAATGCTGCCGGCAAGTTCCTCTGCACCGGAGGCGATTGCCTGGCTGATGGAGTTTACCCCCTGCAGTGCCTCCGTGACTTCCTTCACTGCTATCTGCTGCTCGTGAACTGAATTCTGTACAGTGTTGGCACTGTCCATCACGAAGTTAATTTCCTCACCGGCAGATTCGGTGACCGCCGTGGTATTGCTTATCAGGGTTGCCACCTGTTCGATAGACTCACTGAACCGTGTAATGTTTTCCAGCATATGGTTCAGGGATTTCCTGAATGATTCTATCCGTGTATTGGCATTGGTGATCTCCTCGCGGCTTGCATTGAAAAGGCTTACAATGGATTTCAGGTTCTCCGATGTGTTATCCGCAAGTTTTCCGATTTCATCGGCAACTACGGCAAAACCACGCCCCGCCTCACCGGCACGGGCCGCCTCGATTGCAGCATTGAGGGAAAGGAGGTTTATCTGGTCTGCGATGTCATTTATAATTTCACTGACCCGGGTCATCTCTTCAAAACGTTCCACGGCAGATCCCATGGCACTGGCGGCAACATTCACTCCCTCGTCGGTTTCCTTAATGGTGGTATTGAGGTAATCCTTCACCGTCAGGGCATCCGCCATTTCGAATGCCGCCTTGCGGGTAGCCTCCACGGCATCGGTCAGTTTTTCCGTTACCGTTGCAAGCATTTCCGTCTGGCTGTTGACGATATTCACCATGTTCTCACCACCGGACATCAATTCTTCCATTGATGCTGACATCTCTTCCACTGAAGAAGCCTGGCTCTGGGCATTATCAGAAAAGGAAGACGAAGCGGCGCCCATTTCTTCTGATGAGGATGAAAGGGTTGAGGTAACCCCCACCACCGTTTCATGAATGTCCCTCAGGTGCATGGTCTGTTTTTCCTGCTGTATCAGTTTCAGGTCGAGTTCTTCGTTCAATTTCTCTGTCTTGCGGTTGATGTTGATAAAACGGTTCGCGAGAATCAATACAATTCCGATTATAAAAACCATGAAGGCAAACTGCATAATTGATTGTCCCGCCACTATGCCTTCGCTGATTAAAATATTCTGCACACCCCCTCCAAGAAAAACCACCAGTCCCGTCACAAGGATAATGGCATCGGTATTCTTTCTGATCACCTCCCGGATTGTCTCAAAAAGGACATATCCCATACAGACGAAAAAACTGAGAAAAAAAGCAGGGAGCACGCTACCGCTCATTTCTGGGGCAATGAACTGACCAAAGATTGCATAGATGAACACGAATACGGAATAGATAGAGATACCAATGGCAGTCTTTGTATGTCGCTGGTGAAAAAGTTGGGAGATAAAAAAAGTAAAGAAGGGAACCATCAAAATCAGGGGTCCTTTGTCGAGCCAGAAATAGATAACATCCGAAGTAGTATCAAATACCAGTCCCCGTCCGTTCATGTTAGCAACAAGAAACAGGGAGATCAGAATTGAAAATGTTCCAAAATAAAGATAATGCTTCTCGCTGAAACGGCGAACCCCGAGGATCAGGTGATAAAATCCAACAAAAAAGTAGATGGCAATGAAAATGAAATCAATTATGGCTCCGGAGTAGTAACTCCCCAGAACCGAATCTACCTCGCCGATAAACATGTCAGGCCCCTTGATGCCCGCTTCACCGATGGCGGCTGTCACCACCAGGACCACGTATAGATAATTCTCCCCTTCCGCCTTAAAACTCTTCGAAGAGAGGCTTTTAACCAGCCAGCTGTCATTGCTGTGATGTAAGGGATCTATTGATCCTACAGAACCGATATAATCATTATTCAAATAAAAGTCAGCGGCACTCGTCACTGCCCCTGAACTGAAGCCATAACAGGCCCCCCCGTGGAAACCCTCAGCCACTTGTTTAGGCAGGGCCTTTCTGAAGGTAAGGAGGCCCATATACTCTTCAAGGCCGGGAATATTTTTAGTAAATACAGGTACAGTAACCTTCTTCCAGGCCTCATCATTCCCCCCGGCAAGCCATTCCTTCTTGAAATCCTTACGGTATTCCCACTCCCCCATGAGGGAGACTGTTTCTCCAGGGTCAGAGCAGCCCACAGCAGCCGTTACCACCGTTGTAATTATTATCAGGAATGCCGTAATTTTTTTCATAACCCCACCATATTGACTGACATGTCATTCACTATCTTTGATCAATATAAGAAACCAACCAGCAGGTGTCAATTCAGAAATCTGAACAGTCTCACATCCATGCCGGTTTTATATAACGCGTTAATCTTCATAATATAAACAAATTTAATACATTTTTTGCATCATTTGCATGCAATAATGTTAATTTCATGCGACAATATCAGATAAAAATATCCCCCCTTCAGTTATTTTTATCTGATATTCCGAAGGGGCTCTGACCCCCGAAAAATCAGTTATCCGGTTCATATATACTGATACCGAGGGAACCATCGGAAAGTTCAATTATTCCAAAACGGTGCATGGTCTTTTTACCCAGTTTTTTTGCTACGACACTGATATATACCCAGGGTGCCTTACTCTTAACATCAACATAGACCAGATGTGACCGCACGAGGTTCGGGCGCACCACCCCGAGGAAGGTTTCCGCAGTCTGCAGCAGTTTCGGAACCTTTGCAGAGGGTTGACTATACTTCCCCCCGTAATAAAAGGCAAGATACGGGTAACTGGCACTCTTTCCGCGGCTGAGGGACTTCACGAATTGATTTAAAAAATCCATATATGGTTCCACGTCCTCCGGTACCTCCCGCTTCTTCGATGAAGCATGAAGTATTACCGCGCTACGGATTTTTTTTGCCGCGGAGGAAATACCGTATCTTCCCCTTCCCGCCTCCACACTTTTACTCCAGACAAGGGCCCCGCTGTTCACATCCATCACCTTCAGGTGCAGCACGTCCCCCCTGAAATCCCCCTCAAGGAGGTATTCCGCCACCTTAAGCTGCGAAATATCATGATAGGCGGAACCGAGGCTCTGAGCCTGTTCATGGCGCCGGATGATTTCCTTCATTGCGCTGTCCGCAAGGACTGTCACTCCCCCGGACTTTACCAGGGCATCCTTCAGGGCCGCTTCGACACTCTCCTTTCCGGCGGCGTTCCCCTTGAAGGGAAGAATTCCCAAAGGGACCCCCGCAAAAGCCGCTGATGACATCATGCAAAATAAAATTATTGAGACAATAACTCCCCTCATTGCAATACGCTCCGGTTTTTTTTCGGGAAATCGGAGGCCTCTCCGCTTCCCCGGCATATTCTAACCGCTAAAACCGGTCGTGGCAATAAGAAAACAGATCACTTGACAGGCTCATGGGGGAAGTTTACACTCAGGCAGCAGGGATAAACCGTACCGGAAAAAGGAATTGACTGGAGGCAGCTTACCGTATCAGTTAGCCTCATTTTCAAAAAAGAGAGAGACGGCCATGAAAAAATACATCGATAAAGTAAACACCCTGACGGAATCATTCCCCTATATCCAGGAATTCTACGGGAAGACCATCGTCATCAAATACGGCGGGCATGCCATGACGGAAGAGGCCCTGAGACGCTCCTTTGCCCGTGACATGGTGCTCCTGAAACTGGTGGGCATCAATCCGGTTATCGTCCATGGTGGCGGGCCACAGATCGGTCAGCTCCTGAAATCCGTAGGAAAAAAGACTGAATTTATCGGCGGCATGCGGGTCACAGACCACGAAACCATGGAATACGTGGAAATGGTCCTGGTGGGCAAAGTAAATAAAGAAATTGTCAATAACGTCAACCGTGTCGGCGGCAGGGCCGTGGGGCTCTCCGGAAAGGACGGGAATCTGATTATTGCGGAAAAAATTTATCATGACGACAACGGCAAGCAGGTCGACATTGGCCAGGTAGGCACCGTTAAGCAGGTAAATCCGGATATTCTCGATACCCTGGACCGTGACCTTTTCATCCCGATCATTGCCCCCATCGGTGTTGATGAATCGGGAGATACCTATAACATAAATGCGGATATTGCCGCGGGAAAAATTGCCGAGGCCCTGAAGGCGGAGAAATTGATCCTCCTCACCGATGTTGAAGGGGTAAAGGTAGGGGAAAATCTCGCTTCCACCCTGAAAGCCCCGGAGGTGCCGAAACTGATAAATGACGAGATTATCTCCGGAGGCATGATACCAAAGGTAAACTGCTGCCTTGATGCCCTTAAGGCGGGGGTAAATAAAACCCACATAATTGACGGACGGGTAGAGCATGCAGTACTGCTGGAAATTTTCACTGATGCCGGCGTTGGCACAGAAATCGTAAGTTCCTGAAAAATTTATTTGACAAGAATCGGCAATTCTATAGGTTTGCTCACGGAGAGTTGTCCGAGTGGTCGATGGAGGCGGTCTTGAAAACCGTTGGGTTAATAGCCCCGGGGGTTCGAATCCCTCACTCTCCGCATTACCAAAAAACATAAAGGATGCGGTAACCCGCATCTTCTATGCAAAGGAGAGGTGCCCGAGAGGCCGAAGGGGGTTGCCTGCTAAGCAATTGTATCGTTTCGGTACCGGGGGTTCGAATCCCCCCCTCTCCGAATAACAAAAACCATGAAAAAGAAGCTGACTGCACTAACCTATTTTCCATTTTTCGGATGGATGTTCAGCATGGCCATCTGGCCGGAAGATGAAACCATCCGATTTCATGCAAAACAGGCCTTTTTACTGGCAGCTGCTTTTACGCTTCTTTTAACCGTTCTTTCCTTTACCAGAATACTGGTCCCCGACAATGCACGGATATTCAGGCTGGTACTGGTAATATTGACTTATATGACTTATACTCTGTATCTCAGTCTCTGCATCGCCGGAACAATACTGCAGCAGAAAGATAAAAAAACTTCCTTTCCTGTAGTTTCCCGGTATCTTGGCAGAGTTGATATATAATACGCGTCTGTAGCTCAGCTGGATAGAGCGCCGGACTACGAATCCGTAGGTCAGAGGTTCGAATCCTCTCAGACGCGCCGCTAAGGGAGTATCCTGCAAAGGGTACTCCCTTTTTTATTCGTAAAAACCCCTGGCAGGACCACGACATTTTGTTAATATATAAATATTATATTCCTATTCTCCAGAAGTATCATTAGATTTTCACCCTTTATAAGCAAAATATGGTTTTTCCCTATCAGATTGAAGAAAAATTTTTCAAACAGATCTTTTTTGACTTTATTTTGCCAATGACATCCAAATATCATATTTTTAAATGAAGCAAATTAAATTTCCACAGGTCCCCAATGTCGATATGGGAAAAATATCCATGAACAGATTCTGTTAAATATTTGACTATATAAAAATAAAATACTTTTGAAAGTAATAAATTTAAGCTAAGCTTGCTGGAGGATATTACTGGAATATGGAACCACATGAAGATTTATAACGCAAAAGGAATTTATTTAATGACAAAAAAACAGAAAAGTAAAAAAACAAAAACAGAACTTAGCAGTAATTCAGCGAAAAAAAAGAAAACTCCATCAGACTCTGAGTCTTTGCCGCCTGGGAAAAATAAGGATTCTATTCCGGAGAACTATCCAATAGTAGGCATAGGCGCCTCAGCAGGAGGACTCACAGCCTTTGAAGCTTTTTTCTCCAGCATGCCTCTAAATCCCGGGATGTCATTTATATTGGTACAGCACCTGGCTCCGGATCATGAAAGTTATCTCACTGACCTTATCCAACGTTATACCCAAATGAAGGTTTTTGAGGTTGAGGACGGAATGGTGATAAAACCTAATTGTGCTTATATCATTCCGCCGGGCCGCGACATGGCTATATTTAATGGTAGCCTGCAATTACTAACACCCTCAACTCCACATGGTCAGCGGATGCCTATTGATTTCTTTTTTCGCTCTCTAGCCCAGGACCTTAACGAACGAGCCATTTGTATTATACTTTCAGGCACAGGCAGCGATGGATCCCTTGGAGTGCGGGCTATTAAGGGTGCCGGGGGGATGGTTATGGTTCAAAATCCAGAGACCACCGAGTATGACGGCATGCCACGCAGTGTTATTGCCACTGGTCTGGTTGATTACGAACTTTCTCCGGCAGAGATGCCTGCACAAATCATTGCTTATGCTGCTCATGCCTTCGGCAAGACCTCGCGGAAAAATGCCATACCTATGGCCAGGGAGGAAAATGCCCTGAAAAAGATGTTCACCCTGTTGCGCAATCAGACCAGTCACGACTTTTCCCAGTATAAACTCAGTACAATCCAACGCAGGATTGAACGGCGCATGGCTGTCAACCAGATAGAAACAATGGAGGAGTACATCAAATATCTACAGCAAACCTCTAACGAGATTGAATTACTCTATCGTGACCTGCTGATAGGCGTGACAAGTTTTTTCCGAGACCCTGAGGCCTTCGAAACCCTGGAAAAAAAGGCTATTGTAAAACTTTTCCTCAACAAATCAGCAAACGCTTCGATTAGAATCTGGATACCGGGTTGTTCCACCGGAGAAGAAGCCTATTCCATTGCAATCCTCCTTCAGGAACAAATGGATCTGCTTAAGCGAAGTTATAATATTCAAATTTTCGCAACAGATATTGACAATGAGGCTATCGCTTCAGCGCGAACAGGTCTCTTTCCAGCCAGCATTTCCAATGACCTTACTGAGGAACGGCTTGCACGTTTTTTTTCGGCTTCCTCCGATGGCAGCATGTACCTCATTCATAAAAAAATCCGGGATATGCTGATATTTTCCGAACAGGACCTAATAAAAGATCCACCCTTTTCAAAAATTGACCTCATAAGCTGCCGAAATTTATTGATTTATATGGGAGGAGACTTACAGAAAACGATTATTTCTCTCTTCCACTACGCCTTAAATATAAATGGTATACTTTTTTTAGGTACATCAGAGACAATTGGAGATTTCAACAATCTATTTAGTGTGCTGGATCGAAAATCAAAACTGTATCAGCAAAAAACTGATCTGCATGGTACCTATCGACAAATCAGGAGACAATTTTCTCCACAAATGATCTTGAAAAATACTACACAACCGGAAATAGGCTTGAATAGAGCTGACCAGGTGAAATTACCGCTACAGAAATTGACTGAACAGACACTTTTGCGGAAAGTGACACCAGCCGCTGCACTTGTAAACAATGTTGGTGATATACTTTACCTGCACGGCCGTACAGGAATGTTCCTGGAACCTGCTCCAGGAGAGTCCACAATCAATAATATCCTGAAAATGGCTCGCGAGGGATTACAGCAGGAATTAACAAAGGTTCTGCACAAATCCGTTAGAAAAAAAGAAATAGTCAGCTCCAGGGGTCTGCGTGTCAAAACGAATGGTCACTCTACCACCGTAGATCTGTCAATCCTTCCTGTGGAGACAGGCTCTGGTGACAAAACTGATCCTCATTTATATCTTATAATTTTAGAGGAAGCACCGCAGGCAATCCTCGATGAAAAAATCCAACCACCGGTAAACAGCAATAAATCAACAGAGACAGATGCACGCATCGTAGCGCTTAAGCAGGAGCTTCTGGCAAATGAAGAATACCTTGAGAGCACCAGAGAAGAACTCGAAACTACCAATGAAGAACTGAAGTCCTCCAATGAGGAAATGCAGTCGGTCAACGAAGAACTGCAATCCACAAATGAGGAGCTAGAAACCTCAAAGGAAGAACTTCAATCCACCAACGAAGAGTTGGCAACAGTAAATGCTGAATTGCAAACCAAAGTCAACGACCTTACGCAACTCAACAATGATATGAATAATCTATTGTCCGGTACAGGAATCGGCACAATCTTTGTTGATTTTCAATTAAACATCCTTCGTTTCACAAGCGGCGCCACGGGAATAATAAACCTTATTAAAAGCGATGTTGGACGACCCGTAAGTCATATCGTATCTAATCTGGTGGGCTACAACGACCTTATCAAAGATATCCAGGCAGTATTAGCTACATTGGTTCCCAAAGATATGGAAGTGCAAACGACGGATGGTAAATGGTTCTCAATGCGTATCCAACCTTACCGTACGATTCAAAACGTAATTGAAGGTGCTGTGATATCCTTTTTCGATATTACACAGTTAAAATTTAATGATGCGATTTCGAAACAAAAAGAAACCATATTTAATATCATTCAACATGCAATTCACGTTGGTGGTTGGGATTGGGATGTTGCAACAAAATCTATGTATTGGACAAAGGAAGTTTACCATCTTTATGATTTAAAGCCGGGTGGCCAGAAGGCAGACCCAGAGAGTATTGCGAAAAGCCTTGAATGTTATCTTCCGGAGGATCAACCGGTGATCCAGGCTGCTTTTCAACGTTGTGTAGACAAAGGAGAACCATACGATTTAAAATTTAATCTTACAACATCAAAAAATCGTCAATTGAAAATCCGCACCTATGCTGAACCTAAATTTGAAAATAATAAAGTTGTCAGGGTCACAGGCTTCATAATGGACATCACAGTCCTGAATCCAACCTGATTCGAGAGAATAAACGATATAGGAAATATATCTAGAATAAAAAGAAGATGGTTTATTATGGCGAAAAAAGATACCAAGGGAAAAAGTACGAAAGAATTACGCAGACTTGCTGAATCAATGTTCCAAAAGAAAACTCAAAGGACACTTGATAATAATACAGCACATTCTCCAGAAGAAAACCAGCAGCTAATTCATGAATTGCAGGTACATCAGATCGAACTGGAGCTCCAGAACGAGGAACTGCGCAGGGCCCAGGTAGAACTGGACGATATTCGAGCACGTTATTTCGATCTTTATGACCTGGCCCCGGTAGGTTATTTCACGTTAAACGATAAAGGTATAATTATTGAGACCAACCTTTCATCAAGCAAATTGCTGAAGGCGAACCGGGACACCATGCTGAAAAAAGTGTTCACACAATTTATTTTTAAAGATGATCAGGACATATACTACCACAATCACAATTTATTAATTAAAACCGGTATGTCTCAAATATGCGAGTTAAGAATGATAAAAACAGACGGCTCGACATTCTGGGCACGACTTGAGACAAACAACACACCCAACCTTGACTCGCTGCCAATACATCGAGTTGTGGTGAGCGATATCACAAAATCAAAAAAACTGGAAGAGGAACTGCAAAAAGCATTGAAGGAAATTAAGACGTTACACGGTATAATTCCCATATGTTCAAATTGCAAAAAAATCAGGGACGACCAGGGATATTGGGAACAGGTAGAAATATATGTGAGTGCTCACTCAAAAGCAAAGTTTTCCCATGGCCTCTGCCCGGACTGTATAAAAAAATTATATCCCAATTTTAAGATTAAGACCTAAAATGCTGCGGAGATATTAACTATTTTCAATAATTATACAATATGCATATTATAGAATGGAACATCAAAAAAATTTGGGTTATCTGAAATTATGAAAATATGAAAAGCAATGAATTTAAGTAACATATTTTTTTATCATCTTCGGGAAATGATACAGTAGTACCTCTCCCGAAAATAGCACATAAAGAATAAATCATTCCATAAACAGATAATATCAATAAACCATTCCTGTGTGTATTATTGCTGTTTATTCAATTACACCCATCAACCGTCCATCCATCCTGAACTTTTTTAAAAAAGTTCACTCCCTGAGTTGCCGTTTCAAAATATTTTAATATCTTCAATCAGATTGCCCTAAGACAACATCAACAACCTGGGAGATAAAATTATGCTCAATACATTAGTTTCAGTTACCGGCGCACTAAAGGCCCCAGTTTATCTTCTGGGAGAAAAAACCGGCCTGGTCAATCCCAACTATGGATGGGAAAACATGAAACTGCGCTACTGCAAACATTTCGAAATCGGTATAGAGGTTTTTGAAAAATTCCCGATTTATGCGTCCATTGCTTCAGTCGAACAGCGGGTACGACAGGCTGTAAAACTATGCAGGAAATATTTTTCTGATTTAGTCATTGAGCCAGACATTCTGGTCATGGAGGGAAGGGTATCATCTTCACGGGGCGTCCATACGGGATACCGCATGACCTTCACGGAAGAACGTGATTATACAAAACCGATTATGCTGGACATCATCTGGGACCGCCAGAAAGGTTCCTGCCGAATTATGGCTAACATCTTTGATCACTTTATAGACGGTGTTCCCGCCCTTTTCCTTGTCACCGCCCTGCATCACCACCTGGTTAGGGGGAAAAATTCACGACTCCTGTCAATGACAAGAAATCCTGATTACGATTACCGGGAAATTACAAAACGTTTCCCCCGTCAGCCCCACAGAAAAGACTGGGCCAGACTCCTTTATCGAAGCGAGGAGATACTCTGGCCGGTTGGAGCTCACCTCGATGTAACCACCTCGTGCATCACCGCCCTTCGTGACAGAATATATTCTGATACGGGAATCAAACCCTCAGTCTCATCCATAGAACTTGGTCTCCTCGCAATCGAAACCGGAATGGATTTTGCAACCGACTATGTAGCCCGTGGAGAGATTGCAGACACCGGCTCACTCGATCTGAATAAAGGATATGACGGCCTCGGGATGATCCAGACCAGGGGATACAGCCACCTGAAAGAACTCACTCCTGAGAATCAATACAGGGAACTCTGCAAAAAAATAAAATTTGCGTCTCTTCAGCTCCCCATGGAACAACAGGGGAAAGGAAAATCATCTGTATTTTTCAACAGGTATGGCCGCACACGACAGTTCATTGTAGATTTTTTTGAAAAACGAGTCAGCTTCAAAAATGTCATGTCCATAGCGGGGACGCAATGTATTGGCTCCAACCTGAATGGGGTAGATACTCTATTAGATTTTCTGACACCGGAAGTCGAACCTGAAAACATACGCTATATTTTTACCGCCTCTCACGGTGAGTTTGCTCCCCACATAAAGAAAGCCAGAAAGAAACGGGGACTGCCACTTTATGCCACGGAACTTTCTCTCGCCTGCAGCCCCCTCATTACCGGCACTGAAGGAGATAAAACCATCTATAAATCAATCAAGACCTCCCCGGAAAAGGCAAGATCGATATTAAAAAGCTGGTCAATCCACACCGCAGATCTTGACGAGGATGCATTGCTCGTAAAACTTTTTAATGAACTCTACCGCCCCACCTCCCCCCTTAAGGGACGTGTTGAAAAAAGGGCCGCTACTCTCCTTGAAGCGGGGAGGACCAAACTCAGGTAAGCCAGGCAGTTAATCAATACTGCGTGACTATTTTTCAGTGATAGCTATAAGTAACTAAGGGCATCCCAGAAGGGGATGCCCTCTTTTTTTTGTAAAAAAAGTTTTTCTATTACGACAAAAATCAAAAAACCCTGAATTTTTTATCATTTTGATAATAATTGTATTGCCAGCGGGGTCTTTTCTTGTTATATTTTTATCATAATGATAATAATTAAAGCGGGAGAACAACCATGATTATACAAAGTATGCTGGATACGGATCTTTACAAATTCACCATGCAGCAGGCGGTACTTCACCGGTTTCCCGCCCTGGATGTTGAATATGCCTTCAAATGCAGAAATGAAAATATCGACATGGCCCGGCACATCGATGAAATAAATAATGAGCTGGATAATATCTGTGAACTCTCCTTTAGTGAAGAGGAACTGCGTCACCTTCAGTCACTCAGATTTATCAGAAAGGACTACATTGATTTTCTGCGTCTCTTCCGGTTCAACCGCAATTTAATTTCCGTGAAGCCTTTCGGGAAAGACATCGATATCAGGATACGGGGCCCCTGGCTTCATACAATACTATTCGAGGTGCCGATACTGGCAATTGTCAATGAAGTATATTTCAGAAATATTGATCCGGAACCTGACTATGCCCTGGCGCGGCAGCGGCTTAATGAAAAAATATCAATTGTGAAAAAAAACAGTGATATATTCCGTTTCGCCGATTTCGGTACGCGGCGCCGCCGCTCGAGGCAGTGGCAACAGGAAGTCATCAACATAGTGATCCGTGAACTGGCGGGAAATTTCATCGGCACCAGCAATGTCCTTTTTGCCATGACGCAGGGCATTGCCCCCATAGGCACCATGGCCCATGAATATCTCCAGGCCTGCCAGGCCGCAGGGTCACGCCTCGTCGACAGTCAAAAACTTGCACTTGAAAGCTGGGTCCAGGAATACCGGGGTGACCTTGGAATTGCCCTCACCGATGTTGTCGGGATGGAGGCATTCCTCAGGGACTTTGACCTCTACTTCTGCAAACTCTTTGACGGGGCCCGCCACGACTCGGGAG
Organism: uncultured Spirochaetota bacterium; assembly: GCA_942491575.1. GTDB lineage: Bacteria > Spirochaetota > UBA4802 > UBA4802 > UBA5550 > CAZHNW01. Next base: position 206,461 of record CALOBT010000031.1, on the reverse strand, counting down.
ACCCCATGGAGTGGGGGGAAAAGCTAATCGCCCACTATGAAAAAATGGGGATCGATCCGAAGGGCAAAACAGCCGTATTCAGTGACGGCCTTGATTTCCCGAAGGCCCTGGAAATTGCAGAAAGGTTTCATGGCCGCATTAAGGTTGTCTTCGGTATCGGCACAAACCTGACCAATGATTTTGGAGACGACGCCCTGCAGATAGTCATCAAAATGACACACTGCAACGGGCAGGCAGTGGCCAAGATCAGCGACTCACCGGGCAAATCCATGTGTGAAGACGATGAATACGTGAAGTATCTTAAAAAAGTTTTTAAAATCAGTTAAGGGGGAAGGCCATGACACTTAACTATCATGAAGCACTGATAAATATCCGGAAGGAATTAAAAGATTATATCAAAAAATACAATCTCCGGTCACTGGTACTGGGCATCTCCGGGGGAATCGACAGCGCCCTCTGCGCCGCCCTTGCGGCACCTGTATGTGCAGAAGTGGAAATCCCCCTCATTGGTCGCAGCATCACCATAGAATCGAACAGCGAAGGGGAAATCCGGCGCGCCGCCGCAGTAGGGGAGACATTCTGCAGAGACTTCCTGGAGGTTGACCTTTCTGAACTATATTTATCCTATCTGCCGGAGATTGACAGGGAAGGGAAGGACAATCCGGAAGATTTTTCTGTCAAACTTCGACGCGGCAACATCAAGGCCCGGGTTAGGATGATTTACCTCTATGACCTGGCGGCGCGAAACCACGGCCTGGTTCTTTCAACTGACAATAAAACAGAGGAAATGGTGGGCTTCTGGACCCTTCATGGCGATGTGGGTGACTACGGCATGATTCAGAAACTCTGGAAAACCGAGGTCTATGAACTTGCTGAAGTTATAACGGCGGAACTTTCCAAAAACAGCAGGGAAACGGCCGATGCCCTCAGGAGCTGCATCGAAGCGGTGCCCACTGACGGACTCGGGATCACAGACAGTGACCTTGAACAGCTCCGGGTGACTTCCTACAGGGAGGCGGACCGCCTGCTGCGGAAGTACATTGAAGAGGGAGATAAGTCAAATGAGGACCATCCAGTAATACAGCGGCATTTGAAAACTTCCTACAAACGTAATAATCCCTTCAATATCAGGAGGGAAAAAATTTTCACCTCAGGGAGGACATCATGACAGCAAAAATCGAACTGCTCATTATCGACGGACAGTACGACTTCTGTGATCCCGCCGGGGCCCTCTACGTCCCCGGTGCTGAAAGGGACATGGAACGCGTCGCCTCAATGATAAGAAAAGGCAAGGATAAAATAAACGATATCCGCGCCACAATGGATTCGCACCGTTTCCTCCACATTGCCCATCCAGTATGGTGGGTTGATGAGGAAGGAAGTCACCCCGCCCCTTTCACCGTTATCACCGTCGATGATGTACGGGGGAGATCCCCGAAGTGGCGCGCCTGCAATCCCGGTTTCCAGCAGCGCTCAGTGGAGTACGTGGAGAAACTGGAGGGGAGCGGAAGATACTGCCTCACAATCTGGCCGCCCCACTGCCTGATAGGGAGCCGGGGCCACCAGATCTATGAGCCCCTCTACGAAGCCCTCCATGAATGGGAGGCGGGATTCGCCGCAGTGGACTACGTCACCAAGGGAGTGAACATGTTTACGGAACACTACTCCGCGGTACGCGCCGATGTGGAAGACCCCGGGGACCACAGCACCCTGTTGAACACCGGATTCATCCGAAAACTGCAGGAGGCGGACCGCATCGGCATCACCGGAGAGGCCCTCTCCCACTGCGTCGCCAACACGGTACGCGACGTGGCGGAACAGTTCGGAGAAGACCAGATCAAAAAATTCGTACTCCTGGAGGATGCATCCTCCCCGGTTCCGGGATTCGAAGACCTGGCCCTAGATTTTGTAAAGGAAATGACGGGGCGCGGTATGGAAGTAGCAAAAACCACTGACTTTTTAGGCTGATTTGATCCCCGTTTCTAATCCGGGATTGAAAACACCGGGTTAGAAAAAAAACAAGGAGGACTATTATGGCACGACTAATGGGACTTAACGATAAGGTCGCAGCAAAAACCGTTTCCGGTTACAGCTACAGCAGCGTTTCACTGGAGGAACTCGGAGCCGCTGAATATACAATTGTACGCATCGCCCTGGACAAATCATGGTCCGTGAGCGATTACAGGGAGGACCTGGAAAAGGCCCTGGAGGGATGCATGGAATCCTGCAGTAAATCCGCAAGGGAGGAGAACCTCCTGGTATCAGTCGAGGCCTTCAACGGGAGCCTTGAGGAGATTCACGGTTTTGTTCCCCTTTCAGGGATTAATCCCGGGGACTACCGCGGCACCATAGAACCAGAGGGGAGTACCGCCCTCTGGGACGCAACGCTCTCAGCAGTAGAATCCGTGAAACAGTACGGAGAAAGCCTTGAACAGATGGACTACCTCTGCAACGGAATTATCTTTATCATCACCGACGGCGAGGAGAATGATTCCGCGATGGCAAATCCTAAAAAGATTCGCAGGGCCATTGCCGCCATGAAAAAGGATGAGAAGCTTGAATCGATCCGTATTATTCTCATCGGTGTAGGCGACGAGCAGGAGACCCGGCAGTACCTGGAGAGCTTTCAACAGGATGTCGGCATAGACCAGTTCATCTGGGTGGGCAGTGCGACTCCGCAGAAACTGGCGCGTCTTGCAAATTTTGTGAGCCGAAGTATATCTTCAACCTCAACAGCCCTGGGAACCGGAGGAAATTCAGGTTCACTGGATATTACTTTCTGAGAGTATCTTTTTTGCAGCGGAAAAAGCGCATCTTTCGCTGCAATAAATTTTTACCACAGGAGGAAGCCATGAAGGAGAATGCATATTTTTTAAAAGGAGCCCGCCATGATATCTGTGAAGACTACTGCGTGTCCGGAAACACCGGGGAATGGCACTACGTCATCGGTTCCGACGGCTGTTCCTCTTCTCACGGAAGTGATTTCGGAAGCCGGCTTCTCTGTCATGGGGCACGCAGTGCCATTGAAGAAACAGACCGGTCAATCTTTGCTGAAGGACGGGTGAAGGAAGCGGAAAAGATTCTCCGTGAAAAAATAATTTTAAAAATGGCAGAGGTTAAAACTTCCTTCAACCTGAAACGCACCGCACTGGATGCGACCCTTCTCCTGGTTCTTGCAAATAATAACCGGAGGCTTTTTTTCATGTGGGGGGATGGCATAATCGCGATACGCCGGAAATCAGGTCTGGAAATTATTGATATCGAATATACTACAGGGGCTCCCAGCTATCTCTCATATGAAATTAATCACGCCGATACAGAAAACTATCACCTGCAGTTCGGAGACTGTCCCCCACTGCTTCACCGGCAGTTTTTCAGGGATATAAATAATTGTTCTGAAACCGCGGCAATAAATGATAGATATTACTGCGGTGAAATCTCAGATGAGATGGACAACCCGCTGATCAGCATCTCCATCTTTTCCGACGGACTCCACTCCTTCACCGAAGAATCGGGGGCCGCTGCGATTACAGGAGACATGGCAAAAATTTACACATCCTTTCCACACACTGCAGGTGACTTTGTAATCCGCCGAATGAAAAAACTTCGGCGGCATCAAAAGCGCATGGGCATCACACATTATGATGACCTCTTCTGTGGCAGCATAATTTTTAACACCATGGAGGCTCCACATGAAGATATACATTAAAGGGAAAAAACCTTTCAAACTTGAGCAGAAATACTTCAAGGCCTCCGGCGGAGAGGGAACAATCTACTGCAGGGGGGATACCGCTTATAAAATCTACAGCGATCCGAAAAAAATGATCCCCGCGGCAAAGATAGATCAGCTCAGGGAAATCCGCCTGGACAATGTACTGACACCGCTGGAGGTAATTTATGACAGCCATGACGACTCACCTGCAGGATTCACCATGAAATACATAAGGGAAACCCGGTTTCTCTGCAAACTCATCACCACTTCTTTTCAGCAGCGTAACGGCATCACCCCGGAAATGTCAGTTGACCTGGTGACAAAACTTCAAAAGACACTGACGGCTATTCATAAAAAGGGAATTCTCGTAGTAGACTTTAACGAGATGAATTTTTTGACAGACAAAAATTTCAAAATCCCCTACTTTATCGACACGAATTCCTACCAGACAAGGGACTTCCCCGCAACGGCCCTGATGGAATCGGTCCGTGACCGGAATTCCCCTGCTGGAAAATTCAGCGAAGGTACCGACTGGTTCTCCTTTGCCGTAGTGGCCTTCCAGCTCTACCTGGGATGCCACCCCTACAAGGGAAAACACCCTGACTACACCCCTAAACAGCGGGCATCACTGAAAATGATGGACGACGGCATCTCTCTATTTCATGACCACGTCTCCCTCCCCGCGGGAGCCCGTGACTGGTCCATGGTTCCCCCGGGTCACCTTGACTGGATGCGGCGGGTATTCCTTCACGGGGAACGTTGCGCACCACCCTATGCTGCAGGGACCGTCACACTGGCTGTTCCGCGAATCATTTCCGCATCTGAAAACGATGCCTTTATTATAGAAAAAGCTGCAGAATACAATGAAACCATAACAGGTGCTGTATGGCATAATGGAATACGTTATGCCGCCACTGAGAAAGGCTTGTATGCAGGAAGTAATCTCCTCCTCGACGGGAATTTCAGAGGTCTTCACACGGAGATACTCTTCGCCGATGACGGCACTCCAGTCCTTGCCGCCTTTGATCCTGAAAAAAATGAAGCAACCTTCACCGCTTCAGACGGCACACTTCAAAACAGAATGCAGGCCCATGGCCTGACCTCCTGCAACCACACAGCCTATACGGTATCAGGAAGTTCCCTCCTTGAACATAGTTTCAACAGCATGAAAAAAATCCTCCAGGGAACATCAAAGGCATGTGAAATATTTGAGCCCTCCTTCGAGGTTTTTCCAGGAGTTGCAGTTCAAAATATTATTGGACGATGCTGGCTGGCCATTCCATGGCGCACCGGGGCATGCGCAAACATTCATATACCGGAACTGGACGGACATCGCATAATCTATGCCGCCTTTGAACCGGCTCCGGGGGGCGGCATATGTCTGCTGTTTTCTGAATATGACGGCACCTATCATCGAAGCGTAATAATTTTTTCAGACAGGTGCAGCGTCTATTCAATAAGAATTGACAGCAACAGGTCACCGGATACGATCAATTTCACGGTGCTGAACAATGGCCTTGCCGTGGCGGCTGTCAGTGACGGCAGCCTAGAAGCCTTTTATGACAACAAAACCGTAAAGGTTATGGAGGATGCCCCGGTGGATTCATCCATGAAACTGGTCACTGACGGGACCGGGGTATATTTTCTTAAGGAAAATGTGCTTTACCGGTTAAAAATGAAAAAGTAAGAATTCATTCCCTCCCCATTGACGGGAGGGGAATCATTTAATGAGCCCAATCCATGAAAAAACGTGAACTAAAAGACGACCTCTCCAATTACAACAGTGAAGAATTTCCAAAGCCGAGTGTCACCGTCGATGTGGCCCTATGCAGTATCATCGATAATGAACTGAAGGTACTGCTGATAAAAAGGAAATTCCCCCCCTGCCGCGGCCAGTGGGCCCTCCCGGGAGGTTTTGTCGACATTGAAAAAAAAGAAACCCTCGAAGAAACCGCAGCTGCAATGCTGCTGCGGGAAACCAATATTAAAAATATCTATATAGAGCAGTTGAAAACCTATGGTGAACCTGACCGGGATCCCCGTACACGTGTAATTACCGTGGCATACTTCGCCCTTATCCCATATGACAAAATCAAGGATAAAGATATCATCGCCGCCGATGATGCATCAACAGCATCCTGGCACAGCCTGCGGAAAATCCCGGCTAAACCCGCCTTCGACCACCGGCAGATACTCGATGACCTGCTGCAGCGTCTAATCGGAAAGATTTCCTACACTCCCATCGCCTTTCAACTGGTGCCGGAACAGTTCACCTGGAGTGAACTGGAAAAGGTCTATGAGATTATTCTGGGGGAAAAGCTGATAACTCCGAACTTCCGGAGAAAAATTAAAGACATGTATGAAATCAGGGAACTGAAAGAGAAAAAGAAATCTAACCAGCCGGGAAGACCAGGGATCTGCCTGGAATATGTATCGCAAAAGAAATTGTATTAATGAAAAAAATTCTTCTCACAGCCCTTAACGCACGTTACAGCCACTCAAACCTGGCCCTGCGATACCTGCGGGAAACCGTCAGTGACCTTCCCATTGAAGTAGTAGTTATGGAATTTTCTATAAACCAGGAGTCCGATGCCATCATGGATATGATCGAAGAGGTATCCCCTGACATCCTTGGCTTCTCAGTCTACATCTGGAACAACGCCATGACTGCAGAACTGCTTCAACGATTGAAAGATAAAAACATCCCGGTACTTCTCGGTGGCCCTGAAGTCAGCTACAATCAGGACAAATGGTTCGATGCCTTTTCAAATGTAAAATGGATCATCTGCGGCCCCGGTGAGGGGGCCTTTAAAAAGCTCGCCTCCTCTGATTTTTCCCTCCCCGGGGGGACTGTTGCGGAGAAAAATATTCACTTCAACGAAGTCCCCTTCCCATACAAAAAGGAAGATCTGGAAAACCTGCAGCACCGTTATGTCTACTACGAGTCGAGCCGCGGCTGCCCCTTCAGGTGCAGCTATTGCCTCTCATCGCGGCGGGACCAGAGACTGCAGCTTCGCGATATCAATAAAGTCAATGAGGAACTCTCCTTCCTTGTCCGCAACAACGCCGGTACGATAAAATTCGTCGACCGCTCCTTCAATGCTGACCATCAATTCAGCCGTGCAGTATGGGGTTACTGTATAGAAAATTTTTCCCCCGATGACGCACGTTTTCACTTCGAGGTCTTCCCCTCCCTTCTTGAAGAGGATGATTTTCATCTCCTGAAAAAAGCCCCTGAAGGCCTCTTCCAATTTGAAATCGGCATTCAATCCATCCATGCAGAAACACTCGGTGAAATTTCCCGCCCGGAAAAATGGGATGAAGTCAGAAAAAAAATACTACGCCTCATGGAAGCCGAAAATATCCATATCCATGTTGACCTCATCGCTGGACTCCCCTTCGAAGGCTATAACCATATCCGAGATTCCTTCAACGCAATCTATGACCTCGGGGCGGACCACCTGCAGCTTGGCTTTTTGAAGGTTCTCCCCGGGACTGAAGTTGCCGAAAAGAGTGCAGCCTACGGCATCGAACATGAGACAGGGGCACCCTACACTATTATCAAAAACAAATGGCTCTCTATGAAGGAAGTCAAAGCCCTGCAGGAGATAGCGCGTCTGCTTGACATTTATAAAAACTCACATAAATTCAGCTGCACTGCAGAAGAGATCATTTCACGATTTGAAAATCCTTTTTCTGCATTCGAATCCCTTGCAAATTTCAACGCTGCAGAAACCATTACAGATACCTCCGGGGCCTCATGGGAAAAACGCGCAGACTTCCTCCTCCGTTTTGCCGCAGAACATTTTTCAGGGGAAAGAGAGTTTTTCTACGACACTCTCCGCTATGACTGGATCAACGTAACGGGAAGACACCGGTTTCCCCATATACTTGACGACGGAACACTCTCGGGGCAAAGGAAGGAAATTTTACAGAAGCTGACAGATAAAAGCAGCGAAGGAGAATGCACATTACCCGATACCAAATGTACCATGGAGGAACTTCGGCGTGCTGTAATATATCTTCCCTCAACGGAGGAGTTTCGCAACAGGCACCTTGGGGGAGACGAGGTGTTTCTTTTTCTTCCTTCCAAAAAAATCAGCATAACCTTTTTAAAACAATCCATATACGAATAAAGAGCTTTGATGATGCAGCATCTAAATAAATCGCCGTATTCTTAAATTATATGGAAAAACCTAAACCTTCCGGAAACTGATACTTATCATTTTTTACTAATATTTATACAGATATATGAAATAAAAATATTAATGATTTGCATCTCATTGCCAGGGTGGCAGTATGATCGAAAAGATAAATATATAAAAATTATACCGGTTACAACTATGAATGCTTCATCATCAAGGACTTCCTACTTCAACGATTACTACTATAAAAAACTGAAGGGGCATGCCTCATCGTCGGCAGAGGCGGTGGGGTGGAGTGAATACCTCCAGCAGCGTCTTTTCGATAGTCTGGCACAGGTTATTAGTGAAAAAGACCACTTTTCAATTCTTGATGTGGGATCCGGCCTGGGTCACCTTACGGGCTACCTGGCTGAGCAGGGCTACTGTACCTATGATTACACCGGCATTGACATCGTTGAGGAGATGATAAAAAAGGCAGAGGGTCTTTACCCGAATCAACTTTTCATGAAGGGTGATTTTCTGCATTTTTCTTTTTTCAGGACCTATGACTACATCTTCTGTTCCGGGGCCCTGAATATCCTTACGGATCACCGTTACAAATCACAGGAGGCCTTTATAACTGCCTTCATCAAGAAACTATACAGCCTTTCAGACAGGGCCTGTGCCTTTAACCTCCTCTCCGTGCATACCAGAGAACTCTTTCCTGAAAACAGAAATTTTTATTATGCCGACCCCGACTTTATAGAAAAAATCTGCTCGCGTATCTGTGACAATATCACTATCATTAAAGATGAACACGACTATACATTTACTGTTCTAATGAAAAGACAGTCACCCGCCATAGGAAAATTGACAGAGGAAGAAAAACAGTTACTGTAGACTTTAATTCATCATTAATTCCGCAGGCATTGCGGAAATCTCCAATCCTCTTGAACAGACTATTGAAAAATATATAACTACTATGTCTGACAAGTCTAATGTTTAACATCTGCATTTCTCTATGTATAATATATACTGAAGAACACAATCCTTTCTTCCAAATTCACTGAGTTAAAATATCCGGGAAAGAAACTTATACAAGATTAAAAGAAATCAAGAATGACGTAAAAGTATTCCTCGCATCGGGATAAAACAAACAGAGCCCATGATTTTCCGAGACAGCCCTTCACGCTTACGGATAAGTTTATCATTCTACTCAACGGCATTAAAGCAGGGAAATTAGATAATTCAATTGTGTTTAGCTGGGAAAGTTTTGTAAAGAGGTATATGCTGGATGGCCTGAATATCGTTTACCCCCTCTACGGGAGTTCTGTTTTGGGACAATTGGCAATAAATATATTTATTCTCTTTTCAATTATCTTCCCAGTATTTATATTGTGGAGAAGAATAAAAAAATAAGGCCCTGATGCATTTACAATATAGCAATGTGTATAGACCTTTAAAATCCCCTGAATATTAACTTTTTAAAAATTATTCACAAAATAAGGCTACTCTGATTTATTGGTTCAATATTAACTTGACATAAAAACGAGTTTACAATAAATGTTAGTAACCACTTACTTACGTTGTAAACTTCATAATATTAGAGAAATTTTAAAAAAAAAGAGAAGAGGCAAATTTTTTTACTATTTCAAAAAAAACCGGCCATACGGTTGCGTCAACAAGGAGGTATTTTATGCAAAAACATGTATTTAGGAGGGTGGCATTTCTGTTAATTGTTACTCTCTTCTCATCCAATGCCTATGGCAGAAAATTACCAATGGACTTGAAGGGAGCTAATAATAATTCAATCTTTGACTCACTGGCACTCGGTTTCTCATTCGGTATAGTAGCGGATATGAATATGCTCGGATCAGCTATTACCGACGGTGGTGTGATTGACTTAAATTCTGAGTCACTTGCGGCAAATGCAAATATCCCAATGCTCCTTATGGCAGATAAGGACATGGCGCTGATAAATTATTCCTCTCAGGGGACCAATGCGGTGCCGCTCCAGATTGTCAGCGATTTCCAGGAGGGAGGGGCCCTTATCGGACTCGACCTCGGTTTCTACGCATGGTATGATCTGCTTCGACACCTTAAAGTACCAGTCTTTTTCAGACTCGGTTTTGACTATAGTTTTAAAGTCTCCGGTGGAGAACAAAAACTGGTTCTTGGCCCCGGCCCCGACCAAATTGCCGCTTCCGGCGGTTTCCCAATAATTGCAGGAGGCTTTGAAGGCGGTAGTCTTGAAACCCTCTGGGGATCAAGCTGGATAGAAATTCCATTCACAGTCGGTGTCTGCTGGCAATTCGGGAAAAATGCAAAAATATACGGCGGCCTTGGGCTATCATGGTTTCATGGAGGCTTCAGTATCGACGTAAAGGGCGATGCCCGGTATGTTGCTTTTCTCACTTCATATCCGAGCCAGGATACCATAATGATTACGGAATCACTCAATGAAAAAATTTCTTTTACAACTTACGGAATCTCCGTAAATATGCTGCTCGGCTTTGAGATATTTGTCTGGAAAGACCTTGCCGTTACAGTTGAATACTACATGGGTGGCACCATGCAGACTGTTTTTGCTGACAAAGAATTCAGCTCCGGTGCGAAGGAAGCAATGACCCTGGCAGTTGGTGGCCCTGATGCGGCAGCTTTTGACCCCCAGTTTATAGAGCGCTTTGCCTATCCCGATGTCCTGGGGGGTAGTTTCTTTAAATTCGGGGTAAAATATTACTTCGATGGAATACTTTTCTAGGGGGAATACTATGAAAAAAATGTTATCTATTCTATTTATACTGATGACCTTCACTGCTGCAGCCTGTAAAGATTCGGTAATGGAGATGAATAATCCAGATAAAAGCGGAGCTGATTTGAACCTGACAGAAATTGAAAATGAAATAATTTTCGACGATTTGGATCAAAACAGTTTATACACTGACTTTCAGGGTGTGGATTACCCTCTAAATGAATATGGATTATTAACCTGCCAGGCATTAAATACGGGAGAATTTGTCCCCGGTGAGATGCCTGCCATTCTCCATGCCTTCGAAGCTCCTAACTACGGAAGCGACACAATAAAGTCATATAACACTTCTTATGAATATACCGCAAAATTCAGGATTACTGACGATACCTTTGTAGCAGTTGATGGATTTGACTCGGTTAACGAACCACAGGGCATCATTTTGACAAGTATTTTCCTTGCCGGGGAAGAAGTCCATGGAGCCCTCATGTTGATGATTTTCAGGACTGATGCATTCCCAATAACCGGGACCCTGTTTCAAAATCCGAATATTCATGAAAATGTCGTACTCGCCTTAAATTATGACGGCGTGAGCAGTGGGCATGTAATGGCGGTTGCAAGAGTTGAGGGCATCACGGCAATTGATGCTTCGGTAGATCCCCACAATGAGGAAGAAACAGAAGCGGCGAGAGGTATTCATACAGCCACATTGCGAATTCATGATGACGCAGATGAAACGCACGGTCCGTCAATCAGCGTAATAATCAATGGCAATGAAGTAATAAAATACCAGAACACCGGCACCGCTCATTCCCTGGCTACCGGCAGCTGGGATTCAGAAACATCATTGATTACAGGTGATGTAATGGGAATAGCAAGAACTGTCCTGGAAATAGACCCATCCATTGAAGCCTATAAATTTTCAAATAGTGACGGGATAAATACCTATAATGAGGCATGGAGTACTGCCATTTGGCGGCCATATCCTACAGGGAATGTCACCAGCCTGATAACAAGTGGCATTATGTTTCAAATAGGAAAAAAGGAGAGCAATGCTGGCACGGGCGGTTCCGGGGCCCCAGGTTCAAGTAAATTCAAATCGCCAGAAGTATTATCAATAGATGTAAAACCCTATACCACACCGATAGAATAAAAAAAATTTCTATACCGTCTCGTTAACAGTTTATTATGCCCGGTACCGCTATTATTGCACTGGGCATTTTTATTTCCTCAATAAAACATTTGACTTTTAGCTGCTATTTCGTAATAAATTTATTCTAATACCACTATTTTCACCATAAGTGTAATCATAGGAACTATCTATTCTAGAGGTTTACCATGAAAAAAACAATTAAAATGACGGCCATTTCCACTTTACTGTTATTTATATGCTGTGGTACTTCACCAGAAATGTATTATAAAATTAATGGTAAGATTCTTAGAATTCCCAGTTTTGATATCGACCTGAATAATTATGAATCAGTCCAAAAACGGAAAAATCAACAGGATAATGTTGCCCTGGCTGTTGCCATATCAGGTGGTGGATATCGGGCTTCTAATTTTGCCCTCGGTGCATTGCTTGGACTCGAAGAAATTGGAAAAAACACGAACAGCTGGGAAAGGGAGAAAACTCTTTTATCCGAAGTAGATTATTTTTCTACAGTTTCCGGTGGCGGTCTGACGGCAGCCGCTTATTTTCTTACTTTGAAAAAGCATATTGCAGAAAACAATAAAGAAGCATATAGACTTCTAAAATACGCAGAAGAAATAAAATCGACTTTAAGGACAAATTATGAATCAACAATTTTCTGGGCATTTTTTAATCCAAAACTTATGATCACCTCACTGGACAGGGGAGATAAAGTTGAAGAGGCTATTAATGAAAATTTGTTTCTTAAACTAAATAGCCGGAACCTGTTCCTGAGAGATGTCTTTATTCCGAAGGGGAGTAAAAAAATTCCGCGTCTTCCTTACTGGGTTGCAAATGCAACCATTGAAACCAACAGTGCCCGATTACCCCTCACACCGTCAGTGTTAAGTAAATATAAAATTGCGGGCTATAACCACACCATGGAGAGTGTCGACAAAAAACACTCTAAAGAAAATTTTATCTATAACATCCCTTACTCTGTTCTTGTAAGGGCCAGTGCCAGTTTCCCCGGTGGAATTTCAGAATGCACACTTAAAACGGACTATTTTAAAAACAGCAAAGAGGCTGAAAAGTACAAATATTTACATATAAACGATGGCGGAATCAGCGATAACCTAGGCGTTCATTCAGCAATAAGAATGCTGGACAATGACAAAAGCAAGAAAAAGATACTGATAATCATAGACGCTTTTAATGATGACAAACAGCCATTTGTTTCAAATGAAAGGCCCTTGATTTTCACTAATTTATCGGAGACTGCTCATGCAACCGTACGGGCAAGACAAAAATACATAAAAGACCTTGTCTCCAATATGTGCAAAAATAAAAATATTCAATATATATTCATCAATCTACTAGATGACGATGATATAGAATTAAAACATAAGTACTTCAAGACCAGTTTGAAAATAGACGTGGATACGCAGAAAGCATTAGTTGCTTCGGGACGTCGGCTTGCCATATCAAAGGCTGCGAACAGACTTCGACAGCTGGTATGGGAATAAGTCAGGAATACTTTCAGGGAAGCGGACTGTGGGGGCTCCAGCAGGGTCACCCCCATTTTACAATGACTTTAAAAAAACTCTAATCGCATCATTAACCTCATCCGGTTTCTCCACGGGGGACATATGACCCGCATCTTTAATATTCACATGAGATGAATTGCCAATATGCTCTGCAAGGTAGAGGCCGTACTTCACCGGAGAGAGTCGATCATCTTCTGCAGTGAGAACCAGAACCGGCACCTCTATTTCACCGAGGCGTTCCATTACATCAAACCTGTTGCATGCTGAGAAGTCCCCCATAACCACCTCGGGGCTGCACTGCCTGGCATCTTCCAGGACATCATCCAGCAATGCCTTATCTGTCTTTTCTGATGCGGCAACCGTTGCCAGTGAGGAAACATAACTGTCGTAATGGTTTCTGATGGTTTCAAAAATGGCCGAAAGCACCCGGAGGCGTGCCCCGGAATTAACAAGTATGCCCCCGCTGTATTTTCCCTTTGAGTCAAGAAGCATCTGCAGTACAATCGCGCCCCCGAGACTCAAACCGGAGAGAATGGGCTTCCCTATCTCCGCGGCATCCAGAAATGATTCCACCGCCCCGGCATAACCGGATACAGTATCCAGGCCGTCACCTCCGCTTTGACCATGACCGGGGAGATCAATGGCGATAATATTTGCATCATCCTTCAGGCCTACAACCTGGGCTTTCCAGAAAATATTTGAGTTTCCCGAGCCATGAATGAAGATTATCGAGGGCTTCGCTGAATCAGGGGGCCAGTTCCCCGCGGCAAAATGAATTCCATCTATGGTCTGTTCAATCATCTTCGTTCTCCCTCAATATATTCACAGCAGACCCTGTAGAGTCTGTCAGGATAGTCTGAGATTATTCCGTCTACACCATATTCCATCATTTTAATCATTCTGTTTTTCCTGTTTACCACCCATGGCAAAACAAGAAGATTCAGTTCATGACATTTCATTACAAATTCTGGATTAATATATAAAAATTGCGGTGATATAATTTCAGCACCGGCATCAACTGCTTTCTCAATAATTTTTTCCCGATTCGCCTTCAGGCCGGCCAGCATCATAAGGCCCTGGCAGTGAGTCGGCAAAAACAGCGCAGATGTTACCTGCTTCGGATTTATTTTTTTAACTTCCTTTAACGCATCCATATTAAAGCACTGTACAGTACTGCGGCTTTCCATGCCGGCACCTATAATTTCATCCACCATTTTTTGGGATGCCGTTTTCAGGTAGCCCTCATCAAACTTCCGGGGAAATTTGATTTCTATATTAAATTTTATATCCCTGTGAATACTTCCGGATTTTTCTCCATCACTGATAAATTCAAAAAATTCATGAAGGGTAATAATTTCCGTTCCCGGCTCTGTCTTCTGCCGGGGAAATTTTTTATTTTTAAATTTTCCAAAATCATATTTTTTCAGTTCCGCAACTGTCATTTCTCTTATCACTAAAGGCGGCGCGGGGTCTCCGTATTTATCTGCCACCAGCTCAGGATTAAGTTTTGTATCATGACATACTACAAGGTCATCATCCTTTGTCAGGGCCGTATCAAGCTCAATGGTACTCATCCGGCTCTCCACGCAGAAAAGGAAAGCGGGTATGGTATTTTCCGGCCGATGGGCCCTTGCCCCGCGATGTCCCTGCAGATCTATTATTTTATTACTCATCCCTGTTTGCTGCAATCCTGAAAAATATTCAATTATTATAATTAAATATTTTTGGTGAAATGCAAGACTTTTTCCCGTTTACGGCACTTCAATTTTCCCTTTCCGCGGCTCTTTCTCCGAGGTTGCCGTAGCGATGCCAGGTATGACTTATACTCTGTTCATGCAGGTATTGAATCAGCTCAAGGCGTCCCTCCGCCAGTGGCGGTACGCATGAAATATAGAAGCCGAGTTCCGCTGCTTTTTTTGCCACAATTTCAGGTACCGCCCCGGGACTGCCGTACCTGAGGACATTCATTCCATCCATTGCGGCAACAATGTCCTTATCTTCCTGGCGCAGGATGTCCCCGTCACCGATCCACTCCATTCCTTCCTCCCCAAGCAGAAAATCAACAACATCATTCTCCAGAAGGGTTGGCAGGCTCACGGTAACGGCTGACCCGGCTATTCGTGACGCGGCTATGCGTGCCAGTATAGAAAAAAGTGAATCGGATCCATCAATGCGGATTACCGTTTCCTCGGCGGGGAGATAACGTACGATATTGTCCTGTCCCCGCAGTCGAAAGTAATCCCTTGCGATCATAAATTCATTTTCCATATTATAGAGATAACTTCCCACCGCAGAAATTGCCATTTCTATATCTTCCCTGAAGGGAGCAAACCTCTCCTCACTGGTCCTTTTCACAAGGTCTTCGGCGACTTCCCTGAGGGGATGATGAAGATAGATTTCTCCCGCAACAGGTTTTTCCACTTCTTTAAAATTCATAAACTGAAGGACGTAGTTTGGGCCCCCGGCTTTAATACCGGCGCCGATGGCTGACTTCCCCATGCCCCCGAAGGGCTGCCGCAGGACAATGGCCCCGGTTGTGACACGGTTAATATAGAGATTGCCGGCACGGATATTTTCCTTCCATATCAGCTGTTCATGCTCATGCAGACTTTCAAGGCCGCTGGTGAGACCGTACCCTGTACTGTTCACTATTTCTATTGCATTCCTGAGATTTTTCGCCTTCATTACACTCAGTACCGGTCCGAAGAGCTCATTCATGTGACAGCAACTTCCCACCTGAACATTCCACTTGATTGAGGGGCGCCACATGTATGGATTATTTTCAACCTGTTCAGGTTCGATGAGCCAGGTTTCCCCCCCGTCAAGTCGAGTGAGGGCCCTTTCCAGGTGCCCGGAAGGGGGCTTTATCATGGGCCCCATCCGGTTTCTGAAATCCCATGCGGAACCGGTGCGGTAACTTTTCACGGCATCTATCAGCTGACTCCTGAACTGGCGGTCATGAAAGACATCCCTCTCCAGGACCAGGAGTGACGTGGCGGAACATTTCTGGCCGCAGTTACTGAAGGCGGAATGAATAATATTATTTATGGCAGAATCAAAATCCGCCATGGCCGTCACAATGGTTGCATTCTTTCCCCCCGTCTCCGCAGCAAGATAACGCCACGGCGACGCCTTCATTATTTCAAGGGCGGTCTCCGTACCCCCGGTAAAAATAACAAAATCCACACCTGGATGTCCCGCAAGATATGAACCCGTACCGGAACCACGGCAGGGGAGAAACTGCAGGGTCTTCTTTGAAATACCTGCACGCCAGAAGCACTGGCAGAGAAGCCATGCCACCAGGACCGAATCAGTGGCGGGTTTCATTATCACGGTATTGCCCGCGGCAAGCGCCGAAAGAACACCCCCTGCGGGTATTGCAAGGGGGAAGTTCCACGGAGGGATTACAAGCCCCACTCCCCTGCCGGAGGATTCAATATTCGGCAGACGATCCAGCAATCCCGCTGACCAGGCATAAAATTCTGCAAAATCGATGGCCTCGGAGACCTCCACGTCGGCTTCAACAAAAACCTTCCCCGTATTTGCCGCCATTGCCCCGATTAATTCACCGCGGTTCTTTCTTAATTCACTGGCAACCCTGGAAAGAAATTCCTGCCGCTCACGGAGAGGAAGTTTTCTCCAACCACCGGGATCATCCCGGGCAACCTGCAGGGCATGGTCAGCATCATTTTCAGTTGCCATTGCTGACCTGGCCACGGTTACATTCAGTGGATACTGTGAGCGGTCAATGGTTTCTGATACTTCCCTCCCATCGAAAAATTCACTTCCGTCAAATACAATGGGAATTTCAACGGGACCTGCACCTTCGGAAAACTTCCACTTGTCCCTGATGGATTCGGCCCACAGCCGGTTTTGGGGAAGGGACCAGTCCGTATCCGCCTCATTGGTAAATGCCTCCCCCATTTCGATCTTTTTATCCATGCCGGCTTCACTGCCGCGGTCCTGCCTCCGCCGACCCTCCAGGGAAATTTTATCCCGAACATCAAATGATTCAATGAACTGGTTTTTAAGAAATTCCCACTCATCAGAATCGACTTCAAGGTTGAAGGAATGCTTAAGAAAATTTTCTTCCGAAGTATTTTCATCCATGCGCCTGATCAGATATGCCATGGCATTGATGAAATTTTTTTCTTCCACCACGGGGGCGTAGAGGAGCAGGCAGCCCTCTTCGGGGGACCGGCGGTCAACTTCCACCACCCTCTCGAGGGCCCTTCGCACATGGTCCGCCATGCCTTCCAGCATTTCATACAATACATATCTCAGGGCGCCCCTTTCACAGGCCAGGACATGTGCATATGCAAGATCAAAAATATTATGAGAGGCTATTCCGAGATTCACCGCCCTGATATGTTCGGGCTCCATGGCATATTCAAGCATTACTTTATAACAGGCATCAACTTCCTTTTTTGTAGAGAAAATGGGAAGCTCCCAGTTACGGATAGAAGACTCAACCTTTTCTGTCTCAAGGTTGGCCCCCTTAACAAGGCGCACCTTAACGGGACTTCCCCCCCGAGCCACCCGCTCAATTGCCCAGGCGGTTATTTTTTTCTGCCAGGAAAATGAATCGGGAATGTATGACTGGAGGGCAATCCCTGCAGTGAGGTTTAAGAATTCGGGACGCCCGAGGGTCCTCATGAAGGCCGTGGCGGTCAGCTCCATATCCCGGTAGGCCTCCATGTCGAGGTTCACATACTTATCTTTATCGCGGGCCGCCCGGTAGAGCCGACTCAATCTTTCCTCCAGGAGGAGACAGGTCTCCTCAAAGGCAAGTGGCTGTATCTGTGACAGGACCGCTGATATTTTTACACTGACATAACCTATGTCACTCTTTTCCAAATCCTCCAGGTACTGCTCGAAACGGTGCTGCGCCTCCTTTTCTCCGAGGACCATTTCACCGAGGTGGTTAATATTGATGCGCACCCCCTCCATTTCCCTTATTCGGAGATGGCGCTTTAAATATTTCCCTTCTCCGCGGAGGACCATGTGCCGGGTCTCCCTTCGTATTCGCTTCAGCAGGAGGGGTACGGAGATACGGGGAAAATATTTTCCAAAAATTACAAAAATACGTACCAGGAGTGAATCGATAAATCCAAGGAAACCCGGAATACCGTCACCGGCAATCACTTCGGAGACCCTCACGGCAATTCGCCGAAAACTGCGTGGCCGCAACCCCTGGTCTATAATTTTTATGAACCTGTACTTGTCCCGGGGGTCCTTCAAAAAGTTCGACATGAGGGACTGGATTCTTTTATCGTCTGCTGTTCTCAGATCAAGGGCACGCTTCTGGATTTCCCCGGCGAGGAAAATGGCCTTCTGGACGGATGGGCTGATCTCTTTTTCCGGAACTGGCATATCTTTCCACCTTTAAAACAAAATTAGATGCTATCTAAATTTTACATCAAAAGAGGGAGTAACTCAAGGAAAAGATTGATGCCCCCCCTAGCCAGGGATTTAACCCCCGGGCCAGGGGGGGGGATACAACAATCCTTGACATAAAATCATCAAACAAATAGTTTTGTGCCTCAACTCAATATTTTCAGATAAAATAAATTTTCGGCGGTTCCATGTTTCTACTTGGAAAAATTATCCATTACCTTATTCTGCCACCCGGCATTATTATTGTGGCGAACCTTTTCATTGTGGCCCTGATAATAAGAAAGCACTACCGTGCCTCCATTGCACTGTTGCTCTTCTGCACACTGAATCTTCTCTTCATCTCAACAGGCCCGGGGAGCAACCTCCTGATGAAGCCCCTTGAGGATAGCTGCCCCGTTTATAAAGAAAATAACAAAAATGCTTCCCACATTGTGCTCCTGGGGGGCGGAACGGTCCACCATTCTCCTGATGAGTATGGCAAAGGAAGTCTACATCCCGACGCGATGAAAAGGCTTCTCTACGCCTTCAGGATACACAGGAAAACCCGACTCCCGATAATCCTCTCCGGTGGAAGGGTATTCGATCCCGCAGAGGTAGAATCCGAAGCGGAGATTGCAGAGCGTATACTCCTCGAACTGGGAGTCAAAAAAAATAAAATTTTGAAGGAAGTCAAAAGCAGAAACACCTGGGAGAATGCACAGCTTATAAAAAAAGCCTTCAAGCCCCGGCTGGTGATACTGGTGACTTCCGCCTACCATATGAATAGAAGCCTCTTCTGTTTTTCAGAAAACGGCATCGATGCAGTCACAGCCCCCACGGATTTCAAGGCGAGGAGAATAAAACATACAATTATAAGCTATCTGCCAAACATCAGATATTTTAATAATTCGTACTCTGCCGTGAGGGAATTTATCGGAATGATTTTTTACAGGATTAAATACTAGAGGCATTTCTGTTTCCGTTTCTGCCCCCCAACCCCCGGAGGGGGGCTTAATCACTTCTCATTTCCTATACCAGTTTAATGAAATATTGTGGTGATACAACTTTCTCATAAATATTCTCCAAGAAGTATGTTTAAATCCCTTTCTGGGGGGTTTGGGAGGCGGGGTTGGATGGAGCGACAAAAAAATAATAATAATTGAAATTGTTTTGGTTGTTAAAGATAATGATTTTAAATTGACAGGGAACCTGATAATAGAGGGGATAAGCCCATGACTAAAGATATTCGATGGATACAACGCTTCGATAATTACAAACGGGGTTTACAGCAATTAAGTGATGCCGTAGAATTAAGCCGGCAAAGAAATCTAACCGATCTGGAAGCGCAGGGACTCATTCAGGCCTTTGAATATACCCATGAACTGGCATGGAAAACCTTAAAAGACTTTTTGGAAGAAAAAGGAAATACTTCGATTTATGGTTCTAAAGATGCCACCCGGCAGGCCTTCAAACTGGAACTTCTTCAAAATGGCGAAGTATGGATGGATATGATAAAAAGCCGCAATCTTTCAACTCACACCTATGACAGCGAAACTGTAAAGAAAATCAATCGCAAGATACTGGTTGACTATTTTCCTGAATTCCAGGCGCTTCAAAATAAAATGTCTAAACTTGAAAATGAGGCATAAATGGACCCCTTCGGTTTACCGCAAAATACTATTACGAAAATTCAGGCCGTTTTCTCAGAATATCCACAAATAGAAAAAGCCCTTATCTATGGCTCAAGGGCGAAGGGTGATTATAGAAAGGGCTCGGATATTGATATCTCCTTTTTTGGAGAAGGGCTGAATCTTGATATTATTTTTGCTGTCGAGGAAAAAATCGATGAGCTTTATCTTCCATATACTTTTGATCTCTCTATTTTTGAAAATATCAACAGTCTGCCATTAAAAGACCATATAAAGAGAGTTGGAAAGGTATTTTACGATAAAAGTTATTAGTGACCTGCTAGTTCCCTCCGGCAATCCACAGGAGTTAACTATGCAGCAAATTAAAAAAAATGCAGGCGAATATTTATTTTGCCTGGAACAATAAATATTCAATACTGATACTACAAAAAAACCGGAGAACACCAACAATGGAAGACCGTATCACAGACCTGGAAGTTAAGATTTCCTTCATGGAAAAAACGATAGACGATTTGAATGAAGCACTGCTCGCCCAGGGAAAAACCATCGAGGAGATGGGAAAGGAAATCACTAAAATCCGCGGGCATTTGGAACAGAAGGATAATGAACCGCCGATAATTGAATTACCCCCGGAGTAGGAATAATCATCCCACATTATTCAAAAAAAGTCTTTCCTTTCTAATATAGTTAATACAGTGCATGCATCTTTCAAAATAGCAGTTTTCTGCATCTCCCCCTGAGTGGAAGATGCAGAGGGTATCTTCACAGTTAATGCAGCCATTGCAGTTTCTGCACCGAGGGTCATGGGTTGAGACTCGATTATTTTTCATGTGAACACTTTTCAAAGGCCTTCCTGAATAATCCATCAACCTCTATCTTGTATTCCCTTAATACATCAGAATTTATTATATAAAATACCCGAAAGCCCTTTCTGTTCTCTTCGAGAATCCCAATATTTTTAAGGACCTTTATATGCTGTGATGCCGCGGGCTGACTGATTTTTAATTTTTCTGCAACATCACTCACACAGAGGGATTCCTCGGAGGCTGAAGCGAGCATCTTAATAATCTGAAGCCTTTTCTGGTCTCCCAGGGCCTTAAATATAAGTGCCATGGTTTTTAATCTGTCATTCATCTGATGAAGAATCCTCCTTAATCCGCGCAACACTATAAGCATTTGCTTATAGTGTTTTCTAAAAGTCAATCCTTTTTCATTGTGATAATTTATTGACATTCCGGAAAAATAATATAGATTTTTGAAATTCAAAACCGGGAGCAAAATAATGGCCTGTAATGTAGTAAGATATCGTCTGTCAGATAAAATCGCCTGGGGCGTCGTAAAGGAAGACAAAATAATACCGGTTCCGGGAGAATACACCAGCCTGAGGGACTTTCTGGCAAATGGAGCCGCAGCGGCGCGCGAACTGAAGGAAGGAAAGTGCATCCCGATTAAAGATGTAAAAATACTGAGTCCGGTCACTTCCCCCTGCAGGATTGTCTGCCAGGGAGTCAACTACCATGCGCATCGAAGCGAAACAGGCATTACTGAAAAACCGGGATTCAATCTACTCTTTTCAAAGGAATCATCATCCCTCACCGGTCCATCCGGGAAAGTAATACGCCCAAAAAATGTCCGCCTCCTCGACTACGAGCTGGAGCTGGGCCTTGTCATAGGAAGTAAAATAGAAAAAGCGGAAAATATTCATGAATCCAATATTTCAGAGTACGTTGCCGCAATAGTGATGTGTAATGACATTTCCGCACGGGATATACAGATTCCCCAGGGGCAGTGGTATAAGGGAAAGAGCTACAGAACATTCTGTCCCGCCGGACCGCATCTCTGCCTCCTTGATGTAACTGATTTTAAATATCTTGCAAACCTTGAATTAAAACTATGGGTAAACAACAGGCTTCGCCAGGATGCAAATACAAAGGATTTAATATTTAAACCGGCAGAGTCATTAAAAGAAATATCCGAAATCATGGATCTCGAACCTGGTGATATCATCATGACGGGAACTCCCGGCGGCGTAGCCCTGAAGGCGCCACCAAAGGCCCTGCAAAAAATTGCGGGACTCTTTTTATCAGATGCTGCCACGATGAAACTTTTCATCAAAAAACAGCTGAAAAACAACGATTACCTGCAGCCTGAAGATATTATTGAATCAACAATAAAAAGTGCTGATGGTTCGATAGATCTCGGGAGACAGAGGTTGAATGTGACTGGCTGAATTTACCCTGAATAAGAGTCAAAAAAACTTCCCCCACATTAATTGGGCAACTCCAGCAGGAGAACTGATTTCCTTACAAAATCACTCCCATTATCCCTGAAGAAAATAAATAGAATTAAATTCTTAGACAATCAATCCATACTTTGCTATAATTATAGTGGGATTCTGTTGTTTGTTTGGAATGTCCCTAAGAGCCTGATTGAAAAAATATGGTTTTTGAAAGTCCTATATAATCTTTAAACTGAATATGGATACGGGATGATGAAGCTACCAAAAAAATCAATTGCAGTCAAAATCAGCCTCCTCTACATTCTGCTGGCAATCGCCAATATGGCCTTTTTTTCTATTATCATATACGAGAACCAGATTGATTTGATCTCTGAAAATACAAAATTTCATGTCATGGAGGTTGCCGATTCTCTCCTTGGTTCCCTGAACAAGCTTTCCGCCGAGATAGAGTCCGGCAAGGGCAGAATAACAAGAAGATCAAATGTAATAAAAGAAGTATCCGGTCTGATAAAAAAGATTACCCCATCCTTCGGCATTTTCTCTGAAGAAGGGGAGGTAATTTATCGGAGTCGCCCTGATTTCAAAATAGGACAAACCGATTTTGTAAATGGCGTAAGGGCCGTGACCAGTCGTGATTTCACCGGCAAAAGATATTATACAAAAGTTGATGAAAAAACCTATGACATTTCATTCTATATACCCTTCAATATTCACACCCTTAAACAATCAGTATTGCTCCTGAAATTCAACATGGGCGAAATTCACTCCAGGCTCGAAAACCTGTACCGCATGATCATCCTGATCATTTTTATCATTGCAGTATTCCATGTTCTCTTTGCCCTGTTGCTTTTTAAAGTATTTGTTAAACCGATAAAATCTCTTCACAAAAAAAGTATCGATATCAGCGAAGGAGATCTTACCGCCAGGGCAGAGGTAGGGCAGAATGATGAAATTGGAGAACTCGCCCTCGCATTTAATTCAATGGCCAAATCCGTGCAGGATCAAATTGTGACCCTGCAGGGACAGCGGGCATTGATGGAAGAGGAACTTGATATGGCCTCCAAGGTACAGGAAGTCATTTTCCCTCACATAAAGGATAACGACCGTTTTAACTTCTGCGTCTTTTCCAGGGCGGCGGGACGTGTAAGCGGAGATTATTATGACATTTTTGATCTTGGAGATTCATCCTACGGTTTTCTTATTGTTGATGTCCAGGGGCACGGGGTTCCCGCCGCTATGGTCACAATGCTGATAAAGGAAAAATTCCGGCAGCATACACCCAACTTTCATGACCCTTCAGATCTGTTCAAAAAAATAAATGAAGAAATAATCGAAATACTCGGTGAAGTTGACAAGGAATCGACTCTCTTCTTTACCGCCTATTACTTCATAATTGATAAGGATAATATAGTTTATTCCGTCGATGCGGGACACCTCAGGCCCTTAATTATCAGGACAAACAAAAACAAGCTCTCCATGCTGAAAAGCGGCGGTATCCCCATGGGAATCTCAAATGACCTGGACCATCTCTACGAAACAAAAATAGCAAAAATTGAAAAAGGGGATAAGATAGTACTTTTTACCGATGGCATAATTGAAGCACGAAATGCTGAAAGACATGAATTTGGACTGGAGGGCATCCTGAAATCCGTAAAAGCCTTCTATAAAGATCCATGTGATCAATTAATGCGTTCCATTATAAAAACACTTTCAGAATTTACTACAATAGATGGAATGAAGGACGATGCCACCATATTGATTGTTGAACTGAAATGAGATATTTATCATGATCTTAAAAATTTATAAAAATGAACTGTTGCTTCTCTTCAGCACCCTCTGCCTTGTGGGGATCATGATTATCTTCAATGATGTAAACATTCAGATTCGAATAAGGGGTGTTAAACTGTTTTTACAGAAAAGCAACAGGGCAGACAGCAATATCGACCATATCGGGCTTGTGATGAAATACCGGCTCAACAGGCAATTATACGATAATAAAATTTCTCCGGAAAACTCAAATTTGGTAGAAATGCGTGTCAATGCTATACTGTCAGAAAGAGACACCCTGTCTGAGGTAACCCAGGAAAAGTATGGATTAATTTCAGTCCCGGTACTCTATACAATTAATTTCATCAGATATATTATCGGCCTGACTCCGATACGTGATGTTAAAAACGATCAAAGCGGTGTAGACCTGGAGATTGCCTACTACTATGAAAGAAACAAAAAATACAGGCAGGCCATAGAATTATACAACAGCATTATCGATAAAGGCAGTTCTGACCGGTCATTGACTGCAAGCATTCTTCTTCACAGGGGATTCTGTAATGCCATTCTTGGAAAGTATACTGAAGCAAAGAATAACTATTCCAGGGTTATTTCCGAGTTTGGTGACACCAGTGTGGCAGTAACAGCGGTGGTGCTTCTCCGTTACCTTGAAGGATTCAGAAACGAAGCGGAAAAAATCAGGAAGTATGAAAAAGATTCCCTTGCTAAAAGTGAAAAACTCTTCCGCCTCATTGCATACCGGGAATCTTTTGATACATTAAAAAAGATTGAGAGAAGGGTCCCCCCCGCAGAGAAAAGCAGGATAAAACTCATTGAAGGAAAAGTCCTGGAGGAACTGGATAAATCCGAAAAAGCGGTAAAACTGTATCAGGAGATTATCATGAATGACCCTGATTCCCCGTATGCACGCAAGGCCAACAGAAGAATATACCTGGTGGGCTCCCTGGCTATCAACGGAAAAAGGATTAAAACCCTTGCAAAAAAAAACAATCAGCTTTTAGAAGATGAAACCTTTACAAGGATGGTGGAGGAAGAGAAAAAACTGACACTTCCGACAACTTTAAATAAAAACGGTGCGGCAAAAACTTCGCTGACAAACAGTATTCAGAATGCAGAAATTGAAACCCCTGTTTTCAAGGCTGCAGAACTTAAGGAAGTTGATCTTCTTATAAAAAAAGTAAACAACAGGCTTGAAAAAGAGAGAAAAGCAGGGAAAAAAAGAAAAATCCAGGCAGAGGCTGCCCCTCTTAAAGTAAAAATATACATGAAAGACGGAAATATATTTACCGGTTTTGTCATCAGAGAGACGAACTCCCAATTAATATTGAAAACCTCCATTGGAAAGATTACTATAGATAAAAAGAAGATATCAAGGCGGATTTATCTTTGATGCGGAAACTATTACAGCCAATAATCTTATTTCTTTTAATCTTATTCTCTTTTTCTGAATTTTCACCGTCCCTATTATTGGCCGATACAATTATCCTTAAAAACGGGACACTTTTGGTTGGGAAGGTAAAACGGGAAAACAGCAAAATAATTCTCTTCAAAAATTATTACGGAGAATTCAAAATTCCTGCGAAACAGATAAAACAATTATTTAAAACAGCCAACTATGAAGAAGACATTGAAATACGCAAAAAAATGGGAAAGGACTTTGATGAAAACGAGATACGTAAAAATTATGAAGCTGGCTTAAAGGATATAAAAAACCAGAAAGAAGACGAAAAAAAACCTGAAAAGCCATTATGGGGCGGAGGAAAAATTTTTCTTACCGGCATCTTTAATTATATTTTCGGCGACTTAAACGGCTCCATCCCCTATGGCTATGGAGGATTTCTGGCCTATGATCAGGGGCCTGATCTCCTCACAGGCGGAAGACGACTCCCGTGGATACCGGGAATGCGCATCGAAGGCGGTTACCTCTACTTCAACAAAGGTGATGAAAGCCTTTCCAGCATTACCATCTCCGCAGGGCCCCTCTGGCAGTTTTTCCTCAATGATGGCAAATGGGGTATCATAGGTTTTTCTGTGCAGCCGGGGATCTCCCTTCTGACAATAAAAAACATAAATGAGACCGCAGACAGTAACACCTTCACCCTTCACTCAACCCTCGGATATGAATATCCCTTTGGCCGAATTTCATTAATCGTACAGGCCCGATACATGTATATATTTGATAAGGATGTGTTGTTTAACAGTGCGGGCGTTTCCGCGGGTGTTGCCTTTAAAATCTGGTAATCTCTCATACAAGAATCTAAACTTCCCGAATGCCCGAAAATCTATTTGGCGGAAACTGTTTCTTCCGTTCCTATAGAATCTATTGTTGGTGGTGGGTCAGTATACTTTGACCTTTTTGAATGGGCCAGTATTTCAGCTGCAGACTGGGCCTGGCTGTAGATTGAGACTTCATCGATGGTACCGGTGAAGTAGTCTCCACCGCTGAAT
The DNA here is from genome assembly GCA_942491575.1 of uncultured Spirochaetota bacterium. GTDB lineage: Bacteria > Spirochaetota > UBA4802 > UBA4802 > UBA5550 > CAZHNW01. Next base: position 179,700 of record CALOBT010000031.1, on the reverse strand, counting down.
CTATCGCCAAAAATCAGCACTGAAGTTCCCGTAAAAAGGGTATTAACCCATCCTGCACTGCTGCTGTTATCACCATTGATATAGATACTTTTATTGGTACCATCAGAAACAGCGGAAACATGATACCATGTATTGGCTGTTATGGGCCCGTAAGAAAAATTGTTTACTGTCCCGGATGATCCGTCTGAGGTTGTCTGAAAAAGAAAATTACCTCCGGAAACTGCAAGGGCGTAACTCATGTTATTGCCACCCTGATCCCACTTGGATACAAGATATTGAAGCGTAGCAACATCACCGCCGGTCCTAATCCAGGCTTCAATCGTAACGTAGCTCAAGTCCAGGGTATTGTCATCGGCTACAGTAATAAAATCATTTCCATCAAAACTGATCGAATCTCCTGTTGAAAAACCTACATCGCTCCGGTCATACCAGGCACCGCCATCTGACCCGACCCAGGAGGCCCCTGTAATGGTTCCCGTATTGCTGTTTGCAGAAGAATCCCCAATGCTGCTCCCCGTCCCCTCGTCCATATGCCACCGGGCGACCAAATTCGCTGTTCCTGTATCCTTCGTAAAGGTATCATCAAAACTCGATTTAGCCGTGGCAGTTGCTTTCCCATAGTAGATATAAATTTCCGCAGTACTTCCACTCGGGATGGAAGGCACTTTTACCCAGACGGAAGCTGTTTCCCCCGCTGAATCCCAGTCTTCTATCCAGAAACTCCGGTGAACGGCATTCTGTGCAATCCTGATATCGGAGCCGTCAGACTGTGCCTTCGTGAAACCGTCACCGAAATTACCCGCATTCAGAACAACATTTACCTGGTAGTCAGTCAGGCTGCCCCCTGAAGCGTTTTCCTGTATAGTTATCAGACGCCGATACCCCCATGTGGTAACATCTTCAGGATCAGGAGGTGGATCCGGGGGGGGATCCTGATCATTCAGCAGTATATTCAAACCCTCTCCACACCCGCTGAATACCAAAGGGATTACCGCAGTGAAAAGAAAGGCAGGGAGAAGAAGATATTTAATAAACCTGCTAAACATTCTCGTTTTACCCGTTTCACCTTACTGCTGAAAAAATAATGAGAATGGAGAGGAAAAACCATAATTTTTTTTAAACCTGTCGGAGACTAATCAAACTAATCACTCCAGGGTTGTTCGAAAAGCACCAATTATAATATCTTTTCCTGGAGAAACACATTAATCTCCCTGCGGAATTTAGTAATTTTTTTTGAATCAAAACAAGAAAATCCCATTCTCCTGTAAAAGGATATTCCTTCCCTGTTTTCCTCCCAGCATGCCACCTTCAACTTTCTAATCCCGTATACTTCCCGGGCCTCTCCAGTCATCGCCTCCAGCAAAAAAGATGCGGCCCCCATCCTCCTGAATTCTCCATGGACCATCAAATTTCCGAACCAGCATTCATCCCCTTCCCTGTCATATAAATTTGCGAAGGCAATCACCCTTTCCTGATGCATCAGCACCGATGAGCAGAATCGCTGCCGGATCATTTCACGCAGGGGATCAACTTCCAGCGGAAATGAAGCCCGGGGAAATGCGTAGTAGAGTTCGATTTCCCTCTCGGGAAAAGTGCAGACAGAAGGCAGATCTTCTTCCCTCAATTTTCTTATTTCAAACATACCCAATTAATACTCCGTAAAAAACTTTGATTACGATACAAATACTGTTCCTCACAAATTTTATGAAGAAAATCGTTACACATTGTCAAGTTGTAAAAAGACTGATATCATCCTGGTTTCCAGTCTCTTTTGCAACACCGCTAACAGGTACCGGTGCCGGTGCCCCTATGGGTCACTGTCCGGGGATAATGTAAAAATTAAAAAAATCTTTACACCACCGGCATACCCGTAATGATGCCCACCAGCATCGATTAAAGGACACCCATGCAATGAAAAAGAAAAAACAGAAAAAATTCCAGATTCTGGCGGACCGCTTCCGCGGCGACGGTGCCGAACCAGCGTGCCCCCACTTCGGCAAATGCGGGGGCTGTCTCTTTCAGGATATCCCCTATGAAAACCAGCTGGAACTGAAGAAGGCATACCTGAATGAACTCCTTGAAGGGATCGTAACCCTTGATGAAGTCAAGCCTGCGGAACCCTTTGGCTACCGAAACCGGATGGACATGGTATGCGCCTTCGGCAAGGTGGGTCTCCGTGAACGGGGAAGCTACCGATTCGTCTGTGACATCGAAGAATGTCCCCTGATGCAGAAAAAATCCGGCAGCCTCTTCTCCCGGGTGCGCCCCCTCCTGAAAGAAGTCGAGGGATACAACTACCTGAAACATGAGGGCTACCTCCGCTACATCATACTGCGTGAGGCATATTTCACCAACCAGGTAATGGCAAACCTGATTACCTCCGTTGAGGATGACAGGCTGAGTGAAGTGACCGATTTTTTAATGGGGGAAGTTGACAGCTCTTCTCATTTACTGAGTGACGGTCTCGCCGATCTCAGTACCGGCCCGGTACTTAAGGACTGGAAAACCGGCTATATCGAAGAAGATTTCGATGGAATCAGGTATCGCATAACACCAAACAGCTTCTTCCAGTCCAACAGCCTCATAGCACGAAACATGTACCGCCGGATAAAGGAAGAAATCCGCGGAAACGTCCTCGACCTCTACTCAGGCGTGGGAAGCATATCCCTCTATATTGCAGAAAAGGCAGACTCCGTTACCGGCGTCGAACTGAACAGTGAAGCCGTTGATATCGCCAACATCAACAAAGAGATAAATGGCATCGAAAATGTAAATTTTATATGCGAAGATGCCCGGGTACACATGCAGCAGCAGGCGGACCGCTACGACACGCTGGTGATGGACCCTCCAAGAAGTGGTATTCATCCGAAGATGCGTAAATCCATTGCAGAACTGGCTCCGGAACGTATTGTATACATGTCATGCAATCCTTCAACCTTCAGGGACGATGTACTTGAACTGGAGGATTACAATATTATTTCCTTTGAGGCGCATGACATGTTTCCCCAGACTCCGCACATTGAAACCCTGGCGGTTCTTGAGAAAAAATAGATTCTATGAATTATAATTCACCGATGAAATTACCAACTTTATTACACAGGGAGCATGTAAAAAATCATGACAGAAGCATCCCATAAACCATCCGCAGTAATCCGCCGGGTAAAACAACACATCCGCGGACGTTCCCACCGGTTTTTTGCAGTTTGCCATCCCGGCTTCGAAGAGGTTACCCGCCGGGAACTGGAAGACCTGGACATTTCCGGCATACTGGAGGTCACCACTGGCGGGATACTCTTCAGCGGAAAAATAGAAGACTGCTACCGTGTAAACCTGATGGCCAGGACAGTGACGCGGCTCCTCCTGAGAATTACTTCTTTCAATGTCCTGAACTTTTCCACTCTTAATTCCCTTGTCAAAGAGATTCCCTGGGAACTCTATCTCCCGTTGCAGAGTAATCTGTCTTTCTCCATCACAGCCCGAAAATCACGTCTCCACCACACGGACCGCATCGAAGAGGAATGCCGGGATGCCATAACCTCCCGGCTGAAGCCCTTTCTTGCGGAAGCCCCTGAAGAAAAAAAGAAAAAATCACAGCAGATATTTATCCGCCTCTACCGGGACCGCTGCACCATCAGTATCGATTCCAGCGGAGAACTCCTCTACAGGAGGGGACAGAGGGTAATGGTGAACGAAGCCCCCCTCCGGGAGACACGGGCGGCGGCAATTCTTCTGGCAGCTGATTTCTCAAAATACCGGAGTATCACCGATGCCATGTGCGGAGCCGGTACCTTCAGCATCGAAGCGGCGGCAATGGCGGCGGGAATACCCGCGGGAATAAACCGTTCCTTTGCGTTCCAGGGGTGGCCCGTCTATGGTGAAGCCGCCTTTAACCATATGAAAGAAAAATACAGCACCAGCCCTTCGAATCCTGAGGAGATGCCGCAGATAGTGGCGGGTGATATCGATGAAAAATCACTCGAGGCTGCCCTGGAGAACCTGGACCAGGCGGGACTTGATAATTATATTTCCGTCAGAAAGAAAGATTTTTTCAATACGGAGGAATATTCGGGATGCGACCTCCCTGCACTCCTCCTTCTCAATCCCCCATACGGGAAACGTCTCGATGATGAAGACACCCTCTCCCTCTACCGCCGCATTGGTAAAACGATAAAAAATAATTATGCTGATTTCGGTTTTGCCATCATCGTACCGGGACATGCCGCAGAAGCTGCGCTGAACCTTGATTTTGACAAAAAGATAACCTTCAAGCAGGGGGGAATCCCCGTGGCGGTACTGATCAAAAACGGTTTTTAAAGGGCCGTTCCTGACCTTTGAGGATACATCCACGTGGTTGCAGCGGCGACTCCCATTTCAAATCCCTCCAGAATCTTTTTAGGGTCCCGGGTGAGCCGTTCCACCTCGAAATCCTCCGGTGGATAGATAATGTCGATACCGGTATAACGCTGCTCCAGTTCATCAAGAATCCGGTTATATTTCTTATATCGGTTTTCCATGGAAGCCACAAGGTAACTGTACTTCTTATCGCTGAAGTAGGCTTCGTATAGACTCCTGATCCAGAATGATTCAACTTTTTTTCGGTACCCCTTCGGACGGGTTGTCACCACCAGGATGTCCTCCTCGCGGTACCCCATCTCGAGGGCCTTCGCAAATGGTATCGGGTCTAGGAGTCCTCCATCAAGGAGACGCATGTCATTATAGGTGACAAACCCGCGGTAGAGGTAGGGAATAGCCGCGGTGGCCTTCAGTGCCGTAAAAATATCATCCTTCTTCGATGAGAGGTATACCGTCTCCGGTGACCGGTTATCGTGTACCTCCGTTGCAGTAATAATTACGGGTATTTCCCTTTTCAGAAGCTTGACATTAAGGGGATCAGAACCCTTTACAATGGTATCAATCATCCAGTCGAGATCAAGTATATGCTTTTCTGAATTCAGCACATGGGATAGGTGAATAAACTTCCCCGTCAGGAGCCTGGTAAAAAATGCATCCCGGGCAAGATAAATCTGCCTCGCCGTATAGGCGGTTCCAGTCAGGGCGCCGGCAGATGAACCGGTAACCAGTTCCCAGGGGAAAAAGTTCCGGTCCGTGAATGCCTGAAGAACACCTGTCAAAAAGATACCCCGCATACCGCCCCCCTCCAGTATGAGCACCTTTTTTGCAGGCAGCTCACCTGATTGACGGATTTTATCAAAGGCATTTGATAAAGACTTCAGGGGATTCACATGATTTTCCTTTCAGGCTGCCGCGGCCTAGACTTTACCTTCGGAAACCAGCCGGGCAAAATGTTCAAAAGAACGGTCATAGGTACTTTCAGCAGAAGTCGAAAAAGCACATGCGGGAAGCTGTCGAGACCGGATGTGATAGGCAATGCAGTCACAGCAGATACCCTTGCGTGAACATGGTTCGTAGCTGCAATTACAGCGTTCAAAATTCTGATTTTTTTTGCAATCCATTTCAGGCTCCGATTATTGTATCAAGGGGAGGCATATTCAGGACCTCTCTGAGGGTCAGGTAAATATTATGAATATTTTCCGCCAAAAAATTGAAGTTCAGGGTGTCTACGGTATCCGATTCCTGGTGATAATTCTTGTTCCGGTAGTATCCGGAATCCGACAGCATTATTGAAGGGTACCCGTTCTTAATAAAAGAACGGTGATCAGAAAGATCTATACCGGGAATCGACGCTGGACCGACGATATCAAAAATTTTTCTTTTTGCATGAGAGTTGTAGATGTTCTTCCAGAAATTTACCTGGGGCCGGCATGACGGCAGGGAAAAGACCCCAAGATAATCACCGTATGGGGGTTTATCCTTTTTCATGTCCTCGTAGGGAAATTCCTGAACACACTTTTTGCTCGCATAACCGATCATTTCAAGACAAATCATCAGCTCGATATTCTCTTTCTTCTTTCTGCATAGAGTTGCGTACTGCATGCTCCCCATTAGGTCTGAATTAAAAAAGGGGGGTTCCTCGAGAGTGAATGCCACAAACCGAATTGTCTTTTTATAGCGGTAATCCGCAAGGAGACGGTAGACTTCCAGAAGTCCCGCCACAGCGGAACCATTATCATCAGCACCGGGGGTATCCTCAACGGTATCATAATGCGCACCGATGACGATAATATTGTCAGGCTGATCAAAGCCGCGTATCTCAGCAATAACATTGCCGACTTCCATCTTCTGCGCAATATACTTCTGCTCCGTAGCCTCGTGGCCATATCTGGCAAAATAATCTTTTATATAATATTTTGCATGATTAAGACTGTCATATTCCCGGAGGGTCCTTTCCCCCAGCTCCTCAGCAAGGAAACGGACGTGCGACTCCGCGTTATTGTAGATCTCTTTTCTTTCCTTTTTGTTTTCCCAGATTACTGCTGGAATCATTTCTCATACCCTGTTTTTTTATTTTTATACCCGGAATTTCTTTCTTCCATTATGAAAAAAGAATATATATTTTATCAAGGATTTTTATTCCACCCGGGCTGGATTAATTACATTTACACTTATTCAGCGCTTATTTTGGCGTTTTAAAATCGAAAAAATTAATACCTGCCTTCAAAAAAGGATAGACCTCAGAAGTCATATATTATTTTTAATAACGCAATATAGTGGTCAGAGCGATATTGCCGGGGAGAACACCTGCCCTTAAAAGCGATTATTTCTTGACGACGGCCCATATCGTGATAAAATAAAACAATCGAAATGAACAGAGGCATACCATGGAGATTTTTGACGGATTTATATCAGCAGTAGCCAGTGAATTTAAGATACGTTTCCACAAAGATGATGAAGGAAACTATACCACCAATATCGAATTCGAAGGAGGGCGTTCACAGGAAATTTTGATAACCCTCACCAAGGACGAATCGGGAGACCGTATAATCAACTATTACTCTGTTGTGGGGAAGTTGAAAAAAGACCTCTGCGAGCTCTACAAGTACAGCCTTCAGCAGAATACCACCTTCGACTACGGTGCCATTGCACTCCTGAATGACACCATGATCCTGCGAAATACCGTACTTCTCCAGGACTGTGATCCCCACCGCTTTATGAAGTCCCTTACCTACATTGCGGCAAAGGCGGATGAGCTGGAAGAACTGTTCATAAAAGACAATCTGTATTAAAAACGAAGATGCGCATCTTCGTTTTTAATCGCCGAAATATTTCAGCAGAAAATCAATCCTGAGTCTCACCTGCCGGTTATGTTTTTTGTTTAGAATATTATCCTGTTTCAATTTCCATGAAGAACTGAGTTTTGCTAGGTCCCTTTCAAACTGCCAGGTATGCTCATAGGAAGTCCCCTCAAGTGATTTCAGGTCCCTGATCTGGTCATATGTCAGAAGGGCAGCAAGATCACGGGGGGGAAGTTTTCTCATCTCCACCTTCACAGACTTCAAGCGGGCAAATGAAACAGCTGCGCTCAGGGATTCCTCGGGGATAGTCTCCCCTGATCCCTCCAGGCTGCTGAGAAATTCTCTTGCGGAAGAAAATGTCCTTCTTTGAAATTCTTCCAGCCCCTGATGCCACTGCTTCTGCCTGACCATTTCCCGGTGACAGGAATCTGTTATGCGGTACATTACGGGCCTGTATACCTGCTGGTTAAAAATATTCTGCATTAAAAATAATGACAGAAATGCAACTAGACATGCCACAATGGGAGTAATCACCCATCCCGAGGATATTTTCCCCATGAGGCGAAAATTCATCCCCCTGCCTCCCCTTGTAAGGGCGATCCCGATTACAGCACCAACCACTGCCTGGCTGCTGGAAACGGGAACCAGTGGAAAAACAGGAAGGCCGTGACGGGCAAGCCATAATTCCAGGCCCTCTGAGGCAAAAAGGAAAAGGACTGTCCCCGTGGAGAGTACCACCACAAGTGCGGAAAGGGGGGTCAGTTTCAGAAGATCCCTTCCAACCGTGGTCATTACACGATAAGAATAGGATATAACCCCGGCGGCAATGGCAATTCCCCCCAGGAAAAAAAGCTGTTCCGCAGAACCTATTTGCAGGAAACGGCTATCGATATCGGTAAAGGGAGAAACCGACAAAAATACCCCCATAACATTTGCTATATTATTCGCCCCCAGGGCATAGGAACCGAAGGCCCCGACAATTACAAATCCGATACGCGTATAATGATCAATAGTCAACAGGTGTATTTTTATCCGGCCTATCAGTATCTTCAGAAAGCCATACATAAAAAATGAAATAAGGGCAGCCAGTATTGGAGAAAAAATCCAGGTTGCGGCAATTTTCCCCAGGGATGCCGCATCGGTAAGGGTTCCGCTGTAAAAATTCCAGCCTACTATGGCCCCTACAATTGCCTGCGAGGTGGAAACCGGCAGTGAAAGACGGGTCATCCAGTATACGACTGCCCCGGCGGAAAGGGCAACCATAAATGCCCCCGCAGCCTCATTGACAAAACCGAGTTTGTTAATAGTGTGTACAGTACCGGCACCGGAACGGGTTGCCCCGAATATTATGAAAAGACTGGCGATAATGGCAGCGGTGCGGAATTTCAGCATCCGGGACCCGACTGCCGTTCCGAAAATATTTGCAGCATCGTTTGCCCCGAGGGACCAGCCGAGAAAGAGTCCGCTGGTTAAAAAAAAGAAGGATATCATTACCCTACCCGATCCGTTTTATTGCGGCAATGCCAAGACGGTCCGCAACCTCCAGGGCAGCATCGGCAATATTATCAATATAGTCGGCAAAATCCCTGAGCTGCTGCTTGCGTGCCAGATCTATCTCATGGGCATAGATATCCCTTTTGGTTTTCTCTACGAGGGCATCAGCCTCACGTTCATAAAATTTAACCAGGCGCAGGTGGTCCTTTACGGCGGCAAGGTCATAAAAAAAGGATCGCGTCGCCTGTACAAGGCTTTCAACGCTATGGCAAACCGGGTCCACCAGTTCACGATAATCATTGCTGACATCCTCGGGGATGTCAGGCTGTTCTATGGAAAAAGCAAGAATTGTAGATTTGGCATTATCCGTCAGGTAATCCATATACTCGAGGATCCCCAGGACATCCCCCCTCGACTCCGGGATGAGGGTCTGGACATAGAGTTGCCCTTCAATATCACGCCGGACCGTATCGGCCCGGCTCTCAATTTCCTTAATGGTGTTGAAGCGGTCCTTGAATTCGTCACGGCGATCGTCAAGATAGAAATTCAATGCACGCCTGAAATGAAGACTCGCCTCAGCAGTAAGATCAATAAACTGATCTATTTTATGAATCAGCTCCCTGGTTTTTCGAAACAGGACCTGCATCTGTTATCTACTCTTTAATCATATAACTATTTTTATATCTCTCTTTATCCTGAATTTCATTCAGAAGCCGAATTGCCTTTTTACGGTTAGAAATGGTTCCTACGCGGACACGGTAGTATTTTTTCCCGCTGACCCTGGAACTCTCGATATACGCATCATACTTCATTCCGTGAAGACGTTTCATTTCTCTCTTCGCCCTGGTATGGGTATCGAAGGAAGCAATTTGAATCGCATATCCCGAACGTATCCGAGCCTTTCCGCCGGTATTATCAGAGACTTCAATTACGCGGCTTTTGCGTCTTTTCTTTTTTGCTACCTGTTTCTTTGGTGCTTTTCTTTTACGGACAACTTTCCGCACATCACTTTTCTTTTTTTCCCCTGCATACTTATTCTTTACCGGTTCCTTTTTCTCTTCCGGTATCGGTGGAATTATCTCATTGATCTCATCACTGGAGAGCATGTCTGAAGATGCTGTTTTCCCGGTACTTTTATCAGACCCCTTCGCTATTATTTTATTGTTTTTTTTATCATCACTCTCAGGTTCATCCCCAAGAACGAGTTTATCATCAAAGGGCTTCTTATCCAGTTCTCCGTGAGGGGGAGAGGGAATATCCTCATTCAAAAAATTTGTTCCGCCCTTCTCGTTGAAGAGCATTTTATCTGACGCGAGTTGTTTTGCGCTTCCGTTATCACCGATAAAATTCATCCCCATTAAAAAGGAAATTACGACAAGACCGATTATAACTGACGCTACTATAATAATTCGCGGCGTATCCAGATGAAGCAGATAAAACTGCTTCTCCTTTACATTTCCCTGCTGCTGGTGGTCAAAATTTTCCATAATTCTTCAACCTGTTTCCTTGTATTCTCCAGAAAACCGGAGTTATCAGTTACATAATCGGCCAGCTTTCATTTTTCATTTAATGTAATTTCACAACGGGGAGGTGCGAAATTCAGAATCGAAAATTTTATGGCAAACCCGCAGCTGCGGTCATTTTTTGCATAAAATTCTTTCCAGCGGACATTATTTCATGAGAAATATTCTCAAGGGAGGCCTCTAGGACCTGTTGGATTACTTCCTCCCGCTGCAGCAGCCTGTGCAGTTCCGACAGGTCGACACGATCTCCAATCACCGGAACTGCTGCAGTATCATTCAGCAGGCCATGACTTCCCCCCCGGCCCCCCTTTTTGCCCTCTTCCAGAAAATTCTGAATCCCCATAGATTCGGTTCCCGGCAGGGAGAGGCCCTCACCACAAATTTGCAGAATCCTGCTGCTTCCCTCATTTCGGATCAACTGACCGAGGGAATCCCTGTACTGCAAAAATGACCGGCGTGACGGGATACCCTCTGCAAAGACGGCACCACTGGCCTGCCTGATATATCGGCCGTTGAATGTTTCAACGGGAGAAAATCGGTTATTAAAAAAGTGACCAAAACGTTCCTGGTAGGCACTCCCCCTGGCATATATTCTGAAGCGTGGAAAGGAAAAGTCAAGGCCCGCTACACCAATACGGTCAAAACCCATCCTGATGGCCAGCATAAGCGACTCCCCGGCGACAGTCCCCGTGTGAGAATCGATGGAACCGACGACCCCCGGATAAAGCTGATCCATCAGCTGGGCAAGGGGATGACTGTTCAGGGTAAGAAAACATCCATCGCTGCCTGCCCAGGGCCAGAGCCCCGTATAGCCGGAGAGGGTCCCCACCACTGCGGGAACATCCCCGCGGCCGAACCTGAGGTGCTCCATGATATGGAACTGGGGATCAATGGATACGATGCAGTCAGCCTCAATCCCGTAACTCCTCAAAACGGGAAGGGCAGAATCAACGACAATAATAAAAGGAAGATGCTCTGACCCCGCAAGGGTCTCTACGGTTATATCCAGGGATGGCCCTGAGGAGAGGACAAGGGCGTCCCTTCCGGCGCCCTTGTCGAAAAGGGCCTTCACCGGACGAAGGGCCCCAAGGTAAAATAAATTTTTCAAGGAATTTCGAAGATAGAGCCTGTCAAAGGCACCCCTGGTGATCCTGTTTGCCGCCTTCCCGTCGATTGTACGGCGAATCAGGGCCTTTACTTCATCGTAATATTCATGAAACAGGCGCATAGAGGCGGGATGCTCCACGACGGTAATGCGTCCACCCTCATCAAGACTTATATGTTCCGGGAGACTCTTTTCAAGTTTCCGCAGGGTAGCGCCGGTAAAAAATACGGGATTAAGTACTTCCCTGAAATTTTTTAAATCCTCTATCTTATAAAAATGTTCTTCAATACCGGAAAGAATATCGATAAGAATTACTTTTGAAAATCGATTCTCCCCTTCCTGCAGCGAAATCAGGTGATAGCCAAGGCCTACGCCGAGTACGATCAGAATTCCTTCACCTGCTTCAGAAAATTTATCACGGAGGATCTCCCCTTCCCGGCGGGGATTACGCCTGCTGTGCAGGGGGACACTACGGTCTCCCCGTTGTATCATCAGGAGGGGATCTGTTCCCTCCCCTGCAATTACTTCATATTTTATACTCACGGGATTCATATCAGTTACTTATCGGACATTTCCCTTTCGGACAGAATTGAAATATCTTCTGTAACTTATATATTTTAGGATTGACAAAAATAATTAGTTGACGCTAACATTAAATCTATTATTGTGACTCATTCTCAAATCGGAAGCAGGAAATTATGACACTGGCGGAACTCAATAACGGAGACAGGGCAATTATAACCAAAGTGCGGGGACGCGGAGCCTTTCGCAAGCGCATTATGGAGATGGGTTTTGTCAGGGGCAAGGAAGTGGAAGTCATCAAAAGTGCACCCCTTCGGGACCCCATCGAATATAAAATAATGGGCTACAATGTCTCACTGCGCCGAAATGAAGCGCGTCTCATCGATGTAGTCCCACGGGGGGAAAGTCAAAAACCTGCATTTCCTCCGGAAGAAGAGACTGCCCCGGGGCATCGCAACCACTTTTTGTATCAAAAAGAAAAGCATTTAAGCCATTTTCACCGGGAACCTGTCCCCCGAAGGGGCCCCAGGGGATGGAGATTACTCCGGCAGCAGCACGCCGCGGAAAGGGAAAAATCTTCCCACCCAATGACTCCGGAATCTGCCTCGAAAACGATCAACATTGCCCTGGTGGGAAATCCCAATTGCGGGAAAACAACACTTTTTAATCACGTCGCCGGCATGAAGGAGAGGGTTGGCAACTACAGTGGTGTTACCGTCGGAGCGAAGGAGGGGAGCTTCAAACTCCAGGGATATAATTTTAATATTGTTGATCTCCCCGGCACCTATTCAATAACAGAATATACACCGGAAGAAATATATGTAAGAAATCATATCTTTGAAAATACTCCTGACGTTGTTGTTAATGTAGTCGACTCATCGAATCTTGAACGAAACCTGTATCTTACAACGCAGCTGATTGATATGGATATCAAGGTTGTAGTGGCCCTGAACATCTATGATGAAATGGAAAAAAAAGGGGACCGCTTCGATTTCGAGACCCTTGGTAAAATGATTGGGATCCCCTTTGTACCGACGGTCTCGTCGAAGGGACAGGGCATTGATGACATGATAAAAAAAGTCATCCAGGTTTACGAAGACCGTGAAGAAACCATGCGCCACATTCACATCAATTATGGGAATGAAATAGAACGGTCAATCTCTTCCATCCAGTCAAAAATTAAACTTGAAGAAAACTATACCCTGACAGACATCGTCTCCTCAAGATTCCTTGCAATAAAACTCCTTGAGAAGGACAGCCCCTCAGAAGAAATGATTTTCAGGCACTGTCCAAACCGTACCCAGATTTTCCATGAAGCAACTGAAGAAATTATCCGCCTTGAATCCCTGTTGAGCGAAGACACCGAATCGGTCATGGCGGATGCGAAGTACGCCTTCATCTCCGGGGCCCTGAGAGAAACCTATCATACGGCTCAACGCCCCGCAAGAACCCGAAGCGAAAAAATTGACCGTGTGGTAACCCATACATATTTAGGCATTCCCCTTTTTATTCTTTTCATGTGGCTGACTTTTCAGCTGACCTTTATCCTCGGGGACTATCCTATGAACTGGATCGATGCAGGGATAACATGGATTTCCTCCTTCATTTCTTCAACAATGCCGCCTGGGGCCTTAAAGGACCTCATCATAAACGGTATACTGGCGGGGATTGGCGGAGTAATTATTTTCCTTCCCAATATTCTGATACTCTTTTTCCTGATATCATTTATGGAAGATACGGGCTACATGGCCAGGGCTGCTTTTATCATGGATAAGGCTATGCACCGTATCGGCCTTCACGGGAAATCCTTCATCCCCATGCTGATGGGTTTCGGCTGCAATGTCCCGGCAATTATGGCTACCCGGACAATTGAAAGCCGCAACGATCGCCTCCTTACGATGCTGATTACTCCCTTCATGTCATGCTCTGCGCGGCTTCCCGTCTATGTCCTGTTTATAGGGGCATTTTTTTCCCGGTCTGCGGGCAGTATGCTCTTTATCATTTACCTGACAGGTATACTTGTTGCTGCCCTTTCCGGCATTCTATTGAAAAAAACACTTTTCCGTGCAGAAGAAATCCCCTTTGTAATGGAGCTTCCCCCGTACCGGAGACCGCAGCTAAAAACCATTGCAAAACATATGTGGGAAAAGGCTGTTGAATATCTGAAAAAAATCGGTGGTGTTATCCTGATAGCTTCTATTATTATCTGGGCCCTGGGAAAATTTCCACTCCAGCCTGAACTGGAAAAGAACTTCCAGGAGAAAAGTGCCGCCGTAGAGGATAGCTATCGCGGTGAAATCGCACTGCTCAGCAAACTTCCCGCAGATGCGGCAGAAAAAAAGAAAAAAATACTTTTAGAAAAAAAAGAAGCAGCCATTAAAAATATGCAACTGGCCATGGAACAGAAATACCTGGAAAATTCCTTTATCGGCAGACTCGGCCATTTCGTCGAACCGGTTATGCAGCCCCTGGGCTTTGACTGGAAAATTAGCATCAGCATAATAACCGGACTCGCAGCCAAAGAGGTTGTCGTAGGCACCATTGGAGTCCTGTATCAGGGAAGCAACAATGAATCTGCTGCAAGTGCCAGCCTGGCCAATCGTCTGAAAAACCAGGTGCACTCCTCAGGCCCCCATAAGGGAGAACAGGTTTTTACCCCCCTTGTCGCCTTTGTTTTCATACTTTTCGTCCTTCTCTACTTTCCCTGCGTGGCTGTACTGGCTACCATTCGCCGCGAATCAGGCAGCTGGGGGTGGGCTGTTTTTTCCGCCCTTTATTCAACTTCCGTAGCGTGGTTTGTAACTTTTCTGGTCTATCGCATCGGATTATATATAACGGGTTAACAATATGCTTCAGACAGCTATTACAATAATAATTCTTGCAGCAGCCTTTTTCTTTGCACTCCGCGGCATCTACCGCTTCATAAGAAAACCGGAAGAAATCGGCTGTTCCCCGGAAAAATGTGCCCGTTGTTCATCAGGCAGTGATGCCTGCATAGATCTTTCTGGTGGGGGAATTCCCCATAAAAAAAATGTGTCTTCTCCTAAATTAAAATAATACATTCATCTATTGAATCAAATCCCTTTTAAACCTATATTAAGAGAGTAAATTTCTTAAGTTTAGTTTTACCCTGATTTTTTATTTTGTTATGTGATATGTTCACAAAGGGCCGGGGCACTCCCCACGGCCCTATTTTTTTGCCCGAAAATTGCATAAATCAGGCATCAATATTTCACATCCCTGAATAACTTAATTTTAGAGTGTTATCATACTTTCAGCCTGTCGGCCCCGGCGCACAATATACATCATGTTTATAAATTTTCCGGCGCCACCCCCGGAGGGGGTTTCTGAATGTTTTTTTAAACCCCCTCCGGGGGTGGCCGGTAAGACATTTATGAACCATACGAAGATGTATCGGCCGGGGGCAGGGCTAATATCATTTTTAAAATTCAGCAAAAGTTTTTTATCAATAAATTAAATTGCTCCAGCACTTTCCGCCTCCCTCCAATTATTCTTGACTCTACTAAATTTTTTACTATAAAATAATCAGAGAGAGGTAATTCCCCATGAATAAAAAAACATGTTTAATTATTCTGAGCGCACTGATCATAACTACCGGTGGCTGCAGTATCTATAAGAACAGATTTCACCGTTCAATCGATCCATCCATCGGGATGGTTATGCTGCAGGGGCTGCACCAGCAGGTGCTCATCCGCAGGGACTCACTGGGGATACCATGCGTGGAAGCCCAAAATGAAGAAGACCTTTTTTTCGGAGCCGGGTATGCAACGGCGACGGACCGCCTCTGGCAGATGTACATGATGTCCATGGCCATGCAGGGACGCCTTGCTGAAATGGCTGGAAAAAAAATGCTTCAGATGGATGTTTTTATGCGAACCCTGAACGCAAAAAAATTCGTCCATGAGGCGATGAAAAAACTTGACCGGCAGTCACTCCAGGTTCTCGCTTCATTCGCCGCCGGTGTTAACGCCTACACGGAAAACCGTGAAAATTTTCCTGCTGAATTTGTGCTTACCGGTTATCGCCCCCAGAAATGGCGCCCCGAGGATTCCCTCTTCGTTTTCGGAATGCTCAATCTCAGCGTCAGCTATAATTTTCTCGAAGAGCTGCACTTTCTCGTCCTCGCCGAAAAGGTGGGGTATGCCCGGGCCGCCTCTCTCTTCCCTGTATATGAAGACGAACCCCTTCCCCTGGAGGAGGCCCTTAAACTAAAGGAAGTAGACCCGAAACAGCTCATTAAAAAACTCTCCCACCTGAAGGGCATAAAGGACGGCTTCAGGAATATTTTTGGAATGGGAATTCCCGCATCCAATAACTGGGCCCTTGGGGGAGAAAAAACTTTAAGCGGAAAATCGATAGTCTGCAACGATACACATCTTCTACTGATGGTGCCTAATGCATGGATGATAATGCACCTGAAGTCCCCCACCTATGAAGCTGCAGGGGTCACCGCACCGGGGATACCTGTTGTGACACTCGGCTATAACGGGAAAATTGCCTGGGGGGCCACCATGGTGATGGCAGACAGCCAGGATCTTTTCCTGGAGAAGATGCGCTACGATAATGTTACCCCCTATTATTTTCATAAAGGAAATTACCGCCCCGCAAAGGTCAGAAATGAGACCTTCAAAATAAAGGGAAAGGACCCGGTTGAAATCAGCATCGTCGAGACTTCACACGGGCCACTGCTAAACGAGGCCCTGAAAAGGCTCCCCTATCCACAGATGCTCCCGGTTCAACCCCTT
Organism: uncultured Spirochaetota bacterium; assembly: GCA_942491575.1. Taxonomy (GTDB): domain Bacteria; phylum Spirochaetota; class UBA4802; order UBA4802; family UBA5550; genus CAZHNW01. The sequence goes on along the minus strand of CALOBT010000031.1, from coordinate 163,136 downwards.
CCGGTGAAATCCGATTACGGCATTGCCATTTCATGGGCCCTTGAAGGGGGGGAGGACACCTTCAGGGGATTCTACCGGATGGGAAAGGCCAAAACCATGAAGGAGGCAAAACAGGCCCTGCTGGATGCAAAAAGCATCTATCTCAATATTATCTATGGCGATGCGGAAAATATAGCATGGCAGGTTACGGGGAGTTTTCCCCTGAGAAAAAAAGGAAAGGGAATGCTGCCGTCACCCGGGTGGAACGGTGAGTACGACTGGAAAGGATTTTCCTCAACAGTAAAAAATCCCTCCGAGACCAATCCAGCCTCAGGTTTCCTTGCCACGGCAAATAACCGGACAGTTCCCACTGACTTCCCCCTGACTATGACTTCTTCATGGTATCATCCTGACCGTGCAGAACGCTTAAAAGAGTTATTGGGGAAGTTAAAGAAGGGAACATTCAGTAAAATGAAACAACTCCACTTCGAGCAGTACTCCCCAATGGCAGGAAAAATACAGAGACTGATATTTCAAGAAGAGAAGGAAGATATCCTCAATGCAGTAGCGCAACTCCCCTCCGGGAATGAAAAAAGAAGGGCCCGCCTGGCCCTGAAGCTTCTAAAACCGGATACCTTTGACTGCCACATGAAAAGCAGCTCAGCATCTGCCGCTGTTATGGGGGCCTTCATGTCCGTCGTCACGCGGAATATTTTTCTTGATGAACTTGGACCGGAAAAGGGATACGCCTGGCAGGCCTTCCTCGATATTAATAATATGTCATACGGCGCCCCGGAGGATCATCTTGTTCACCGTAAAAATTCCCCCTACTGGGATAATATCAGAACAAAAAAAATAGAGACCCGTCATGATATCATCGCCCGCTCCCTCGCCGGAGCGGTGACCCTCTGCATGGACAAAATGGGCTCCGATCCCGGACAATGGCAATGGGGCAAACTTCACCGATACCACTGGAAACATGACGTCACCAAAGAGACTGTATTTTTTCATGATTACTTCAACCGAGGTCCCTATCCTGCAGGTGGGGACAACCACTCCCTTAATGTTGGGACATTTTCATGGGGTGAAAATTTTGACGTTTTTAATATTCCCGCAATGCGGTTTATTGTAGATTTCGGACGCTCTGACCCCGCGTCACTGATTATGACACCTGGCCAAAGCGGCAATCCATCGAGCACTCACTACGGAGATATGATTCCCTATTTTCTAAAGGGGAAACAGCACCCACTCCCCTTTTCCCGCAAGGGTATTGAAGAACAATACCAGGACATCCTCCGCCTGGTGCCACGGCAGGATATGAATCAATAAGAATATTCAGGGGGGGGCTCTGACCCCTCACAGGGGTCAGAGCCCCCCCTGAATGGTCCCGCTAAAATAGAAAACCGGTTGACAGGGAACCCCTGTTGTATATTTGTATCTACATTAATACAAATATACGAACCGGAATTATGGATAAAATTACCTTTGATAACCAACAGATACCACTTCATTATCAGATTGCTGATTACCTGATGAACATGTTAAAGTCGGGGGAGATGAATCCTGAAGAAAACCTTCCCCCCGAAGAGGAACTGAGAAAAATTTTCAGTGTCAGCCGCACCACCATACGAAGGGCCCTGGAACACCTCCTCAACCAGGGGCTCCTGTACCGAAAACAGGGGAAGGGTACATTCTGGACACCAAAGGCCTTTGGTATCCGTGAGGAGAAACTTTCCGGCATCAACCGGGAAATTTTCAATATCACGGGAAAAACCTCCGTGAAGGTTCTCGCAAGTGAACGGGCAATGGGCAGCCAGGAGGTCCGCAATTTTCTCCAGTTGCCCGAAGGAGAAGAGGTGGTTATTTTCCGCCGTGTCCGCTTCACCGGAACCGAACCAATGAGTTACACGGTAAATTATCTTCCTGAAAAAATAGGTTCCAGAATTGAGAACAGTCACCTTCAGGAAATGACAATGCTTGAGACCCTTGAGAATGTCTGCGGCATCGGCCTTACAGTGGTAAAGCATGAGGTTGAGGTCACCCGGGCCAGTTCAGAGATAGCCGCGCACCTTGGGATTGCGGTTCTTGATCCGGTATTGACCGTAAACACCACCGTATTCGAGAAGGAGAACCAGCCGGTAGAAATCGTCTGGAGCTATTTTGTAGAAAATAAATATAAGTTCAGGGTCGTTTTTGATCAGTAGCAGCTGCTAAAAAAATCGACCCGGACAGTATGAGATAATAAATCAGGAGGCCCTTATGGGAAACTACAAAGAAATTTATGAAGAATCAATTAACAACCCAAAAAAATTCTGGGGAAATGCCGCAAAATTAATTCAGTGGTATAAGGAACCGGATTCAATTCTTGATGACTCGAATCCCCCTTTTTACCGATGGTACAGCGGTGGCGAAATGAATACATGCTACAATGCCCTCGATTTTCATGTGGAAAACGGCAGGGCAGACCAGACTGCGATGATCTACGACAGTCCCGTTACGGACACAATCAAAAAGTATACATACAAAGAACTGCGTGACCTCGTAGCTGACTTTGCCGGTGTTCTGAAAGCCCAGGGAGTGAAAAAGGGAGACCGGGTTATAATTTATATGCCGATGATTCCTGAAGCGGCAATTGCAATGCTTGCCACTGCCCGTATAGGCGCGGTTCACTCTGTTGTTTTCGGCGGCTTTGCTTCAAATGAACTGGCAATCCGAATAGATGATGCTAAACCGAAGGCGATTGTATCCGCCTCCTGCGGCATTGAAGGCAAGAAGGTCATTGACTACAAGCCCCTTCTCGATTCAGCAATTGATATTGCATCGCATAAGCCTGACCACTGCATCATTTATCAGCGTGAGCAGGTTACCTCTTCAATGATCGAGGGACGAGATATCGACTGGAAGGATGCCGTGGCCTCCGCTGATCCTGCTGACTGTGTACCGGTCAAGGCAACGGACCCCCTCTACATCCTTTACACCTCCGGTACTACGGGAATGCCCAAGGGTGTTGTCCGGGACAACGGCGGACATGCAGTAGCCCTGAAGTGGAGCCTTGAAAATGTTTATGACATTGAACCGGGTGATGTCTGGTGGGCAGCCTCTGATGTCGGCTGGGTAGTTGGCCATTCCTATATCGTTTATGCCCCGCTTCTCCACGGCTGCACAACGATATTCTACGAGGGTAAGCCAGTGGGCACCCCCGATCCCGGTGCATTCTGGCGAATCATTTCAGAGCATGGAGTGAAGGCCCTCTTTACTGCCCCGACGGCGTTCAGGGCAATTAAAAAGGAAGATCCCAATGGAGAATATTTAAAGAAGTATGACCTTAAGGGATTCAAATATCTTTTCCTTGCCGGAGAGAGACTCGATCCCGATACCTACCACTGGGCAAGCGATATGCTGAAAGTCCCCGTAATAGACCACTGGTGGCAGACTGAAACGGGCTGGCCAATCGCCGCAAACAGCATGGGTATCGAGCAGTTCACCATCAAGCCGGGATCTCCCACCAAGGCTGTCCCGGGATACCAGATTGAAATCCTCGACAGTGACGGTAAGGTACAGGGCCCCGACACTGAAGGTCTTGTTGCCATGAAACTTCCCCTTCCCCCGGGAACCTTTCCGACACTGTGGCAGAATGACCAGAAGTTTAAGGAGTCCTACATGGATCTGTACCCCGGCTACTACTTTACCGGAGACGGGGGATACATCGACAGTGATGGCTATGTTTATATCATGGGCCGCGTCGACGATGTAATCAACGTGGCAGGACACCGTCTCTCTACGGGGGGTATGGAGGAAGTTGTGGCTCAGCATCCCGATGTTGCAGAATGTGCCGTAATCGGTGTTGCCGATGATTTCAAGGGACAGCTCCCATTAGGATTTATTGTTCTCAAGGAAGGGGCTTCCGGAAGCAATGATGAAATAGTGAAAAAACTGGTCCAGATGGTCAGGGAACAGATCGGTGCCGTAGCGGTTTTTAAACAGGCACTGGTGGTCAAGCGCCTTCCCAAAACAAGATCAGGTAAAATACTCCGGGGAACCATGAGAAAAATAGCAGACGGCGAAGATTTTAAAATGCCATCTACCATTGACGATCCGACAATTCTCGATGAGATCGGAGAAGCACTTAAGGGTGTCGGTTACACCAAATAACCAGCATACGAAAAAAGCGGCGCCATAAGCGCCGTTTTTTTCGTATTATTTATTCCTTCGCACAATGAGGCGTTTCCGTCTCACCTGCCAGCATACTTCCCCTTTTTTCTGAAGGACCTGAAGATGGGTGAAAACTTCAGAAATGGCGAGATATATTTCCAGAATTTTATGTTTACCATTTCCAATCTGAGGAAAGAGTTCCCTGGCTATTTCATAAACGGTAAACTCCCCTTCTTTTATAATTTCAAGTATTGCCCCGTCACGCGCCGTATATCCCTCGCGGTACATGTTTAATACTTCCTGCAGATCTTCAATGGTCTTTCCGTGTCCCGGAAAGACCAGGTCGGGACGCAGGGATTCTATCTTTGCCAGGGATTGATAAAACTCATCCTGACTCAGCCGCTCCGGTATCAACCGGTCATCCTGAAGCATCACAAAGGCATTGGGGGTGATATGGGGGAGTACCGTATCACCGGTAAAGAGAACCCTTTCATTCTGCAGCCAGAGACAGATTGATCCCTTTGAATGTCCCGGTGTAGAAATGATCCTTGCGGGATAACTGCCGAGTATAATTTCATCTCCATCCTGGACGATTCTGTCAACCTCACAGTGTTTTGCCATTGAGCTGAAGACCATATCAAGAACCCGAAATCCCCAGCGATAAATCAGTGGAGTATCCATCAACCTTGAGAAGGCTGTCCCCTGTTTCTTCGATATGCCACCGACTCCCTGTATGAAGTGCAGATCCCCACCGTGGGCAATCACCTGGGGTTTTTTATCGCCGGCCTTTTTTATAATTTCATCGGCGGCGCCAAAATGATCGATATGCCCATGAGTAAAAATCAGCTGGTCAATATCTTCGATCCTTACCCCAAGGCTTTCAACGGCCTCTATCAGGCGGGGGGCATGCCTTGAAGTGCCCCCGTCCAGAAGGGTTATCCTGTCTCCGATAAAAAGATAGCTGTTTACCGGCCCCGGCTTGTTCCCCGGGAGGGGAAGTGTAATTTGATGAATATAGGGATATATCTCACTGCTTTTTATGGAAGTACTCATATTTATCCAGCCTCTTCTGATATATCCCTATGAATAAACCATACAGCGATGTCAAATCTTTTCCATCTAAATTTCCTGACATAATTATCCTCCGTCAGGAAATGTACAATCCGAATATTACTTTTCCCGGTAACGATCAAGCTTAATCATTTTTTTAAATCCGAGAAGGGTTTTATAGGGATTTTTTTTAACCACCATGTTCGCCACACCGGAGGGAACTGGAGCCATGGGATTGACCCTGTTGATATAAATTACTTTAGTACGGTTTTCATCAAGCCGTTCCAGTTTACATGTAGCCTTGAAATCAGTGATACGTACATATTTTTTAGTTACCGGAACAAGGGACTCCTGGTAAACCTTCATCTTAACGGTAAAATGTCCCGCCTTAAAATCTTCAATAAATACCGTATCAATCTGCAGATCTCGATCGCTCAGGGGCCAGATGCCATTTAAAACATTATAGGCGACAACATGATTCTCGGAAAACTTTTTAAGGACTTTTGACTGCAGGCAGTCTCCCATCCATTCAGTCTGGCCTTTTACATCACGCAGTACACGGGCACAGGTTTCAATAGGGGCATTCAATACCGTGGTCCCCATGAATTCATCCAGGGGACAGCCCTCTGCGGGGCGGGTATAGACCTGGATGTCTTTCTTATTCATGACAAGTTTCCATGAATCCTTTGCGGCAATAGAAGAAGAAATGCCCATGAGAACCATAATCAGCAATATGGAAATAGTTCTAATTTTTTTCATTTGATATCCTCCTGATTTATATATCTTTCTTCTACAGAAATTTGATTCGTTAAAATTTTACCCAGCAACCGCGACATTGCCATGATACTAAGACTCGGTGGAGCACCGGGGGAACGTGGAAAGAGAGATGCATCACAGACATAAAGATTATCACACCCGAAACGAAAATCCCGGTCCGCCATGGTTCCCATGGCAACGGTCCCTCCTGGATGTCCCCCTGCCCACTGAAGCATTGACAGTGAAGATTCCTTTACTCCCGCGCGGACCATCAGTTCACGTGCCACCCCGACACCACGGTCCATGCGGCGAATATCACTTTCAGTAATGGGTTTGCTTGTTCTCTCATTGGGAAAGACTTCCCCCTTATCGTCCTCGGCGAGCTTAACAAAAAGTCCCATTCCACGGCGTACAAAAGGAAGTTTATACCAGTTCCGAATAGCGACACGGGGCCTGATCATAGACATTACAAGCCATGTTCCCAATGCCGCATTATTGCCGATCATGAATCCATCTGAATCAGCATAAGATTCAATGGCATGACTGAAGGTCTGCTCCCCCCATTGACCCCCCTTCGCATTCCTATTCAATCCGAAGAGTATAGTCATTGGATCCATAAAAAACCGTTTTCCCGCTTTATCGAAACCGCTGCGTTGAAGGATGGCGGGGGTACCAATCCCCCCCGCAGCGAGAATAACCGACGCGGCCCGGTATATCGTTCCGTTTTTCAGTCTCACCCCTTCAACTTTTGTCCTTGATTCGTTAAAGACCAACTGGTTAACAGGGGCGGATGTTTTTAGAAAAAAGAATGTTGGGAATTCCCTCAATCCTTCCTCTATCAGCTCCCGTGTGGTCCATTTTGCATTTTTCGGACAGCCCAGCATGCACCAGTCACATCCCTCTTTACATAACTCCGGGTTAACAAACTTTTCCTGTTCCTCGAAGGGGGTTCCCATATCTTCCGAGGCCCTGATGAGACGCTCCAGACCATCACATCCTTTCCGGTTATAAAAATCAGGGGGAAGTTTTTGCACTCCGATTTCCTCTTTGATTTCACGGGCTTCCTGCCTGAAGTCTATTCCCATGCTTTGAACAAGTTTTTCCGTCGGTTCGAATACATTTCCCTGGTAGATCATCGAAGAGCCCCCAACAGTTATACCCCTCTCCATAACCACCCCCTCGAGGGAGCGGTTAAATACAAACAGGCGCTCAGAAAGGCGCATACCAAAGGGAAATCCGAGAAGGCTGCGGTGCCAGGCACCCTTTTCCAACAGCAAAACTTTTTTACCGCTGCGGGCCAGCTCCAGGGCTACTGGAGCCCCCCCGGGGCCGGTACCTGCTACAATAAAATCGAATTCCCCTGATTTATTTTCTGACTTCATTCCTTTATACCCTCTCCCTTTTCATCATTCTACTCAGCATACTGATAATTATCCCCGGCGGTTCTTATTAGTTCAGTGGATATCTCCTGGCGGTTTCTGACCTGTTCGAAAAAGGCCTGCAGGCGTGTTTTGATTTGACCTGAGGTGCCGCTGTATAGTTCAAGCTCAAGGGACAGAAGGGGAACACCCCTTTTTTTGAATTCATTACGGTATATAAAAAGTTCCCCCCCCCAGAGGTCACAGAATTTTAATTTTTCCGCAATAATCGCCTCTATTTCCCGCTCTTCGAGTATTCCTGCAATGAAATCGATTCTCCTGCGAAAATCATTCATCATGCGCGGACATGAGACATGGTTAAGATATCTTTCCGCCAGGGATCGTATCGGTTCACCATCTTCGTTAACAAGGCGATTAAAGTACCTGGAACCGAGACAAATATTGTCTCCAGCGATTTCACCTCCGGATGCTTCTATAAGTTCAAGATGTTTAATGTCTTCGACACACCCAGCAGCAAGAAAAACCTTCACCTTAGGATCATCCGAAACATCCCGATTTTCAAGGAAGGAGACAGCTTCCCGGAGAAGTTCAATCGATACTTCAACGGGCAATGCCGTAACGGCATTGATTATGGCAAAAAATTCGCTGCCACGAATGGGCGATTTATTTAATCCTCTCATCCGGTCGATTTTCTGCAGGAGTTCCCTTCTTTCATTATAAAGAGATATAGAATGCCGAAGAGAATCAGTTGTGATATCCAAAGAATAATGTTCTTCGATGGCAGCTTTCATTTTTTTTATTTCCGCCGCAAGTCGTGCCTCTGCAGAGCCGTTAATCATGTGAGGAGCTATAAACATAAATTTAAAATCCGGTTTCAGGTCAACATGCCGCCAGTTGTCGTACATGCGACGGTTATGATCACAGCCATTCATAAAAATTATACCGTCGAGAAAATTGAAATCATCGTTCAGGGCCTTATCGAAACAGTGACGGACAAACGTACAGTTGAGAGATGAAAAATACACATCCCCCTTGGACGTTCCCTCCGTTTCAGCCGTACGCATACGGTAGGGGATAAATCCCGCGGCATGAATAACTTCCTCCGGGATATATGAACAGAAGTAACCCATGATTTTACTTCCTTCATTTTGAGCCTTTTCAAGTTGCGGATTAAAATCGATTGCGGCAATATCTTTAAATTTTTGAATAATATCCATATACTTCCTTCCCTGTACTGAATTCAATCGAAGAACTAAGCCCATCCATTACTGACAAAAAATGTTCGTATCTGTTCGCGCAGTTCTTCCTCTGAGGTATGACGGTTGTCCATAATATCAAGATTGAGATAGAGAGTCGGCATATTCCTCTCCTTCAGGTAGTCCTGGATAATTTTCAACGCCGCCCATCCATGTTTGCACCCGTTGTGCCCCATAAACAATACGCAGTCGGCGGAATAATCCTCAATCAGCCGGCCCAGTTCTTCCGTGAGAAATTCCGCCGGACCGTGACACTGTCTTCCCATACCGAGATGCATTTGTGTCTTTGCCAGGTCCCGTATCATTGTCTCCGGTGCAGATGTATCCATATGCACCGTCGAGATGTGACCTATGAAATCCGCAACAACCACAGCACCGAATTCTTCCTCCATCCATTTGAAAATGTAGGTAAAAAACCCGATGGGGGGAAACCACATAACAACACGAATTCGCTCCTTTTTTACAGAACCGACGCCCTTTTCAAATCGTTTCCTTGTCACCTGATAAAGGTCACGGGCCATATCAACGGCACTCGGTTCCCGTATGGCGACCTCCCGGATTACCCATGAATAGAGGAGCGTTATCATTGTTCCGGGACACGGAAGGGCCCTGTTCATTTCGCATATTTCACCCAGGTAGTGATTGATTTCATTTACTCTGTCGAGGACCTCCCTCAATTTTTCCCAGTCAATTTTTTTCCCGATATGCCCCTCAAGAAACTGCACGCAATTCCACATGTTCTCTTCAAAATATTTATAAGAGTCTTCATCCTTCCAGTAGGGGGTGTCAAAAGAAAAGGTTGGGGCACCCGTAAGATATTCCAGTGACTGGTAAATTGTAATACTGGAATCACAGGGGTGGGAAGCCGCAATAATAAGTGTCGGATCCGGTATCTGTTTGAGTAAAAATGACCCTACACTCAATTTTACGGCGGAACAATTTTCCACGGGAATTCCCCTTGCCTCAGCCGCGGCTATCAACATGGGCGGGTATTCTTCTCCATAGGTGTTGCCGAAAATATTTAGTGTTTCAGTATTAAACGAGGCGACATCGAAGGCTTCAAGAATTTCAGCGCTCAGTATCCATTCGACCCATACGACATGACCTCCATTCTTTTGAGCTTTCAATGCACGGGTCATACTGTCCTTTAAGGCCTTCGCCCCCCAGCGCATTGCCTTCATTTCATCAGGAGGAGTCAACCCCCCCCCAAAGGTAAGAAGTCCGTATCGCCATGTTTTATTCAGAAAATTCTGCCGTTTTTCATAAAAAGGACGGAAAAGACGCATTAATATATAAACAGGCCATGGGATCATCAGCAACCAGTAGAGAACATTCAATCGATGATATACGGAGAATCTTACCAGTTTATTCTGCTTTAGTTTATTCTTTTTAAAGGGAAACATTGATACTCCTGCAGGATTACCTGACGGGCACATTATTCAAATTCACTTTTCTCGATTGTAAAAGAGTTGACCGTACTATAAGAATTCGATTTATCCGCGGCAATAATTTTTCACATTTTATGAGTGCACTCAGCAGAGTTAAGGAATAATTCATTCATCTGGTACACATTATAGGGATTTAAAAGGGACTTGTCTCGGGATGACTATTTAGGGAAAAATATTGTAAATACGGTTTTTTGGGATATTTCCGAAGTGCAGCTGATTGTTCCTTTATGTCCCTCGACTATGTTCCTGCTGATGTTGAGACCTATACCTGTACCGGATTCCCCCTTTGTGGAAAAAAATGGTTCCCAGATTGTGTTGATTACTTTTTCTGAAATTCCGATACCATTATCTTCTACCTCGATATAGATGCCCCTGGAATCTTCAAGGCTTTTTAAAACGACCAGTCCGTCATCTTTGCCATCAATTGCCTGGGCGGCATTTCGTATAAGGTTCAAAAATACCTGGAGAAGTTTATTCCTGTTGCAGAAAAGAGATCCCTTATAGTTGTTTATTATTCGTATTTTTTTCCCCTTCACATCAGGATCAAGACGAACCAGGGTAACAGCCTCATTCAGAATCTCCGAAAGGATTTCCTCTTTCATGTCATATCTTATCTCCCTGTTGTTTGCGATGGCATTTATTTCATCAAGGAGAGAAACGATCCGGTCCCGACTGTCGAAGATATACTGCAGGTAAATTCGATCATCCTCAGAAACCTTTTCTTTTAAACCGGAAAGTTGCGAAATACTCTGCAGTTGATTCCTGATGACCTGGGCAAGCCCTGAAGAGAGGTTCCCTATAATTGCCTTCTTTTCCTGAACAATAAGTTTCTCCTGAGTCTCATTTAACTCCTTCAAGGCTGCAACCAGGTGAATATTATTCTGATTCAATTCCATAGAAAGTTTTCTGTTCGTATCGAAAGAACGGGAAAACTTGGATGACAGTAGAAAGGAATGAAAGATAAGAAATATCAAAAAGCCAAGTGGAGAAATACTGGGAAAGGGAATTATTCGAAGATTATTCAATATTTCCATAAGTATAATGAGGAAGAAAATAACATATCCCGTCAGAATTGTCACGGCTCCTTCTCTTTTTCTTACTACAGCCCTTATCAGGATAACAAGGACTATCACAATACAGAGAACAATAAATAGTTCAAAAAGCGGCATGCTATAAGTAAATATACTAACAGGTGTCGAAAACAATATTATACAGAAAATTCCCGTAACAACAGATGCGGTTCGCCAGATAATTTTTTTAAATTCATCTGGAAATACAGAATGAAGAAAAATCAAAAAGAATGGAACAGCAAGATATGTACTCAGGTATGCAAGTCTCATAAAGAAAGTAAAATCAATCGAGGGGAAAATATTTATAAGAAAACGTTCTCCCGTTAAAAGGTTTCGAAAGGATAAAATAAAACTGACAATACTGAAATAGAGATGAGAAGTTTCGTTTCTCCTCAAAAGAAACATAACCAGGTGATAGAATGCCATTATAAGCAAACCACCCATAAGGAAAAACTGGACGGCAATTTTTTTCCTTCTTACATGTTCAACAGAATCAGCAAGACCAAAAACGATAGAGTCCCAGAGTCCACTGTTTCTTTGATGAAAATTGGCGGCATGAATAAATATATCAAATTCTTTCCCGGGGGGATTAAAATAAAAAACCTGAGGATTTTCCATTGGCACCGATAGATTTTTATTTACACCGACTTTTCCTGACCCGCCTATTTTTCGGTCGTTAATAAAAATGGCGAATGCAGAGCTTATTGTCTCCACCTTAAGTGCGAACAATCCACGTTGTTGCACCGCTTTATCCAGGGCCTCGAAATTATTAAGTTTTACCATAAGTCTGTAGGTGGCATATCCGAAAGCGGGAATCTGCCGACCGCCTATCAACTCATAGTTCCAGAGGTGAGGAGCATTTATGAGGAGATCAGGTTTTATTTGAGAATCATTTTTAAGATCCTTTGTGGTTAAAAATTTTTTCCAGTAGAACTCCCATTGGCCATCGAGGGGCATCACCGGCACTTTTGAAAAATCACAGGATCTTAAATCAAGAACACCTTTTTTAAAGGGCAGACATGCGGTATCATTATTTGTGCATGCTGAAAGCAGCAGAATACTGGTAAAAAATATAAAATGAATACTTTTACGGGAGGATGAAATGATATTTTTCCGGATTAACACAGGTCTCCCCCGGTATTATCATCTGATCCAGAAAGGGGTATTCTGACGGTGAAACAGGTTTTTTCTCCAGGAACTGACGAACAGCTTATTGTTCCATGATGACCATTCACTATTCTCAGGCACAGATCAAGACCAATGCCCGTATGGTCATTACCCCTGGTTGAGAAAAAGGGCTCCCAGATATCATCCAGAATAGATGGATCGATTCCGTCACCATTATCTTCCACATCGATGCGGAGATTCACGGCTTCCTGTTGTATTATCAGACTTATTTCTTTTTCCCCATCCTCTGTTTTTGCAGCTATCGCCTCTGTGGCATTCTCAAAGAGATAAAGAAGCATTTGAATAAGTTTATGTTTATCCGCATAGATGAACCCTTCGTTAAGAATATTTGTTTTAATGATCTCATGATTTATGCCGGGGGCAATAGCTGCAAGGGTAAGGGTTTCAGAGATAATATCTTTTACGGGATAATAGGAGAATGAATACGCAGCAGTCTCATCCTTTGCCAGAGCCCTCACTTCATTAACCATACTGCTGATGCGGTCCCTGCTTTCCATTGCTTCATTCATAACAGCCTCTTCTTCAGGAGAAAAATCATAATCAAGCACCTCCAGAAAAGTGATGGCAGTAAGCTGATTACGGATTTCGTGGGCCATCCCGGATGCCAGATTTCCTATCGCGGCCATTTTTTCCTGTCGAATCAGGCGTTCCTGAGAAAATTTCAGGTCAACCAGGGCCCGTATAAGATCATCATTATTTTGGTCCAGCTTCCCGGAAAGCTTTTCCAGTTCATGAAGAGAGAGGGTATATCTCCAGGAAAGCAGTATTGTCTGAAGAAGGAGAAACAGAAAAAGTCCCGCCGGCACAAGAAATGCCGTTTGAATGACCAGATTATCATAAAGAATATCATTAGTAATAGCTGCCATAATTATAACGAAGCCTGCCAGAAAAATCCAGGCCCCTTCTCTTTTGTTCAGGGCCGCCCTGATTATTGAGAAAATAATATAGATTGAAACCACAACGGTTATAATATGGGAATAGGGGACCATAAGAGAAACCAGCATTGTATCACCAAAAACTGCAATAATAATCAATATACTGACAGTTCCCGCAATAATCCGGAAGATACCGGAGGGGAATTCATCCGGATAGAGGCGGGAAACATATCCCGGAAAAAATATCAGGGAAAGGAAGTATGTTATTATAGCAGCCTTAAACATAAAATACCAGCTTACAGAATCAAAGAGGTAGCTGTAATTGACATTCCCGAAAAGAAATATCCTGAAGGCTATTACAAAACAGAAAAGGGAAAAATATAAAAAAGCCTGGTTTTCCCTTCTCAGAATATAAAGCATCAAATAATAAAGGGCTATGATGAAAATACTGCCGAAGAGAAAGAAATCAAGAACGATACTCCTTTCATTGATTTTATGAATACCCCCTTCCGCACCAAGCTGCATGGCTATAATTATACCTGCATCCTTATGATAAAAATTAGACACATGAATCAATAAATTCATTGTCGTCGAAGAAGGAATAAATGCAGTCTGAAATATGGTCTGCGGCGTACTATTACTTTTTTCATCTGCGACAGTTCCCTGCTGTGCCACCAGCCTGCCATTGCAGTATGCCCGATAGGCGGTATGGATATTCTTAAATCTGATCGCAAGGGGGGGGGTGTTTTCAGACAGTAGAATTCGCAGACGATATGTGCCATGTCCCACTGATGAGAAGGAATCCCCCGCCACGGTCCAGGAACCGGGAACAGTACAAAATTGTTCAGGATCCTGATATGGGATCTCCTGCGGCTTCAAAAACTCTTTCCAGTAAAAAGCCCATTCCCCGTCAAGGTCAATACTTCCATTTTTTGCGAAGTCCCACTCTCGAAGGTCAAGAATTCCCCTTTTTGCTTCCGGTGATATATATCTTTCCTGGGAACAAGCCGTGAAGAAGAACAACAGTATTACAACTGCCGCAATTCTCCAGGCTGAAAAAATAAGACCTATTAAAGGGGCTGATTCAGTTGATTTTTTCCCTGTCATTATCATTTTTTAAGAATTGCCATACGAAGGTATTTCCAATGCTCCATAAATAGTATGTATTACTTTATTATTCATTTATCTACTCACAAAAATCCTGTAGTATTTTATCGATAGTTACATTCTTTGTCAAAGGAATTCTTATATCCTTCATTTCACACAAATCAAACAAAATTTTAATTGATTACAGTAAAGCTTCTGTGAGAAGATAGTCCTCTATTATACTCCGGAATTCGGTACCCAATGATAAAAAAAGAATACCTTTTTCGCACTATTCCCGCAATTTCTGCCGCTATCATCGGTTTCGCGATGCTGACAGTGTCACTCCACGCAGGTGAAACCGGAGATTTTTCAGACCTCTATGAAGACAGCAATAAATATTACGGCAGCGAAAAAGAAGAAAAATTCAGTATAAATGCCTTTGCGGTGGAAAAAGAAAAATGGGAAGGCCACCATGCCCTGATGATTTTCTGGTTGTTCAAGCATACGGATTACCCGCGTTACCGTTCTCTCCGGATACTTCCCTTCTATTACGGCCTCCGGAGCAAGGTCGATAACAGGAAACGTACAGTACTTCCCCTGCTCACCTGGTATCATCGTATAGACGGGACTGATGACCTGACAGTATCACTTCCCTATTATTCTCACCTTACCCCTGACAGCCAGCTGAGGTCCCTTTTCTACCTGATCTGGTGGGGACATGACCGGGGATATAACAGGTACTCCTCCCGATGGACATTTACACCACTTGCCTACTGGTCAAGCTTCAGTGAACCCGGGAATAAAATTCATGAGAAGTTGCAGATAAATCCATTCTATGTCTATCAATCATATAAAGAACCGGAGAATAATCGATATACCTGGTGGGCCCCCCTTCTTCCATTGACCTATCATCATAAGACCGCAAGAGGGGGCCATCGAAACTTTTTATGGCTTCTCGATTACAGCTGGAACACCCTCCAGGGAAATGAGAGGATGAAACGATTCTGGCTTACCCCCCTGGTATTCTGGGGGTGTGAGAGATACCTTCACCTGGCGCCTCCCCTCTTCATGAGCTGGAAACAGGAGGGAATCACAACAAAAACAGGGAAACCATATACGAGAAATAGAACCATCGTCACACCCCTTTTTGTGTCACACCGCCGCAACCGGAGCAGCGATGCCTCACTTCTTGAAAGGCTCTTCTGGTTTCCCATTCTGCCCCTGGTCTTCCACAGCAACGATACACGCTACGGCAGCCATACAAATCTTTTCTGGATCATTGACTGGTCAAAAAGTAAAGACGGAAGGCTGAAACGATTCTGGTTTTTCCCCCTATGGTTCAGCAGGAACGGCCCTTCGGGATACCGTCATTTTCTCCCCCCCCTTTATCTTTCCGGCTATGACCGGAACGGGGGTTACCGTCACGTTCTGCCACTATTCCTCTCAGGCCACGACCGAAACAGCAGCTACCTTCATATTCTGCCCCTTCTCCATTTCTCATGGAAGGAAAAGACCCTTTATCTGGAGGGAAGTAAAAGGGACCTCATGGCGGAGAAAAAACGTCACCTGAATCCCCTCGGAGGCTGGCACCAGACAAATATTGTTTCACCTGATGATGACCGGCGGAGACTCCTTTCGAGAAAAATATGGTTCCCCATCGTGCCAATATTTTTCAGCAGCTATAAACGATTCGACGGTCATCATGTAAACCTCCTGTGGCTCTTCGACTGGAAGAAGGGAAGCAACGGCGACCTTGAACGCTTCTGGCTCCTTCCCCTTGTTTTTTACAACAGCAGTCCCGGGGGCTACCGTGTCTTTGCCCCCTTCTACTTCAGGCCCGGGAGCACCCATGAAAAACGGGGCCTCTCCTTCGGTCTCTTCCATTATCACCGGTGGAGCGAAAACCGGGAAACCACCTGGGCGTGGCCCTGGTTCAGCTGGCAGTATTTTCGAAAGAAACATTATTACCGCCATGCCCTTCCCATCTACTACAGCTGGAGACTGAAAAGCAGCAGCGGGACAATGATATTCCCGGTATACCTTTCCTATAAAACGAAGCGCCGCTCCCTCACACTGAATCTTCTGGGTCTCTCCAAAAGCCTCGCCACGGGGCCCTTCACCCCGGGTCTCGGTATCGGGAAATACAGGGGTAAGTGGTACCTTGACACTGACTTCTCCTGGTTCTATGACCTTGCAAGCATCTCAACACGAATTACCGTCAATGCCCCGAAGGAATCACCCGAAAAATTCGATACTGACGAAAAGTCCCTGATCTCAAAGACCACCACAGAAGAAATCCCTGAACTCGCTGCGGATAAATCTAACGGGAAGACACCGGTTCTCTCAAAGAAACGCACCTTTGACAGGGACAACTCATATAATTTTTTCGGATTTAAACTCCTATTCGGCTGGCTCGCCTATGAACGGGGGGACACACGACGTCACTTTCGTCTCCTCCCGCTTTCATGGTTCACCTGGGATACCGCTTCTGATGACCGCATCTATGTGGCACCGCCAGTTTTCCTCTGGTATAAAGCCGAAAAGACCTCCGTGGAATACTTTGTTTTATTCCCCTTCTACGGAAGCCAGAAGGAGAAGGGCTCCTGGATGCGGGCCTGGCTGCTGAACCTCTACTGGGACGAATACGATGCGAAGGAAAAACTTCGGGAACATGACATTCTCTGGCCCATCGTTAACTGGTACAGTTCGCCGAAACGTTCAGGGTGGAGGATATTCCCACTGGTATGGCACAAAAAAAAGTTTCAGGATAATCGCAGGCGCGAACAGTATATCAGTCCCCTCTTCTACAGCAGCGCTGTTTTTGACGGGGTGGGGAAGGAAGAAATAACCAGGTACCGACATATCATCAATCCACTCTTCTATCACCGGAAAAAAATCGAAAAGGATAACAGTTACCGCCACCTCGCCATACCACTGCTCCCCGTGTTTTATCACGGGACCCGGCAGAGGCATTACCGTTACCGGATAACACCTCCCCGGGGCACCGGGGAAGAAAACGGCACTCCCATGGAAGACTCATATACGGACAGTTACACGAAACACTTTTTCTTTCCATTATATTTTTTCTCCGGATGGTCAAGAAGCGGTATCGAAAAAAAACCTGACATGGAAAGGGGAAGTCTTATCGGTCTGCCACTCCTATACTACGGATACCGCTCAAGAAGAAACAGCAACGGCTCCTATGACGGCTACCGTCGATTATTTCTCCTGGGGTATCACTGGTATGCAAAACCTGATTACCGGAAACACAGTCTCCTCCTGGGACTCTATAAATATGAAAATTTTATCAAAAAAGAAAAAAGCGTTCACTCACTTTTGTGGGGGCTGATCAATTTCACATCCACGGCAGGGGGAGACGGATCATCGAGATTTTTCCCCCTCTATTCCTACTGGTCACGGAAAGATTCCGGACGCCTCTGGCTCCTCATGGGACTCGCCGGGGTACGCAGCTGGTATGCAAAGGGGGACTCCTCCTTTTACAGCCTCTGGGGTCTCTTCCATTACGGCAGCTATCGGCAGCAGGAAAGAATTTATTCAGCCGGCAGATACAGGTATTTTCCAACAAAGGTTAACCGGTCATGGTTTTTTCCTCTCTACTATCACCGAAGCGCCTCGGGGCATTCGGGGGGAAGTTCATACATGAGCAGTCTCCACTGGAACCTGCTCATGTTCCTTTCGCGTGAGAGACACGGCAGCAACGAAAGCAAAACATGGTACAGCCGTTTCTGGTTTCCTGTACTGCCCCTGGTTTACCGGTACTCATCAGAAAAGGAAGTACACTGGAACACCCTCGGCATCATCGACCGATTCTACAGCCGTAACGGGAAACGAAGCCGTAGTTACTTCCTCCCCCTATACTATTATAATCGCACACCCCATGAGAAACAGGTTAATATTCTGGGACTCTTCGACAAAACCTGGCGCCGAAAGAATAATTTCAACCGCTTCATGCTCTTTCCATTGTTTGCCCGGTACCAGATCCGTGACAGTGAAAGTCATCTCTTCCTTCCCCCCATACTTTCTTACTTCGGGAAGGGAAAGGACTGGCGAACCACAGTGCTCCTGGGCTCCTACTGGCACCGGGACAGCAACTACAGCCGCCAGAATTTATGGCTTCTCTTTGATCACCGTCACTACAGGAGACAAAACCTCGACAGCTTCAGATTTTTTCTCGGCACCTTCAGGGTCGATGTCTCACCGGAGATACGCCGCTTCAGGCTTTTCTACGGCATGCTGGCGCGCTATGACAGTTACGTGAATCAGCCGAAGTACAGCTTTGATGTTCTTTATATACTGGCCCACGCCCGGCGCGACGCCAATCACTTCAGTCATAGCCTGCAGCCCCTCTGGTACTACAGCCGCACCGGTGAGGAGTGGCGCTTCTGGAGCATTGCGGGCCTGACATATCTGCATCACGATAAAGAGGGGGCCTTCGACCTGGGACTCCTTGGCCTTGCCTATTATAGAAATGAAAAAATTAACGAAGGGCGTGACCGCCGCATGGTCCTCCTGGGAACCCTCTGGCACGAGGTAAAGAAGCCGGTGCGCCGCTATCACTCAATGGGTATGCTCTGGGGGCTCCTCTGGAACTATGAAACCGAAGAGGATACCGGCTTTAAAAAATTCTCCATACTTAAGGGCCTCTACAAGCGAACTGAGATCGATGGAAAGATAAGGCATAAGGTTCTGTGGGTCTTTTAAAATTAAAAGCCCTCACTGCGGAGGGCTTTTAATTTAAAATATTTATTATCAGTAATAATTAAAAACTCAGACTGACACCAAACTTGGCGTAGTAGCGAACGATATCATCCTCGGTACCAACTTTATAATAATCTTCGGTTGGCACAATTATCAGGTGAAAACCACCGGTATAGGTGACCATTCCTTTCGTAACGGCAAGTTCTGCCTTGAGATCAATGTCACTTATACCGTTTCTATCAAATCCCTTATTCCGATAATATCCAATTGCGGCACCAGGAGTAATTGAGGCTTCCTTGGTTAGTTCAATTGCATGACTCAGAGCAAGCTGAATATAAATGTCAGAGTACTGTCCGTCATTGGCCTGTTCTTTCTGGTAAATGTCATGATATATAGTAATAGTCGGATTAAGAGGAAGAGCTAAACCGACAGACAGATACCAGTACATGAATGAATAGTCAGTTTCCCACAGCATAAAATACCAGAAACCCGCACCGACAGTTATAAACTCCGCAAAGGTCTTGGAGTAATCGATACCGAAATCTGTTGATTGTAAATCTTTATGAGTTTTATCTCCATCGAAGAGATAGTCATCAGCAAGTTCCGCCCATACCGAAAGGAAAAGACCTGACCCCATTACATCATAACTCACCTTCGGAAAAAACACCCCTTTTCCATAAAAGTATGTTCCCCTCCATAGATAGGTACTCTGGTAATCAATACCTGCAGATATTCCCAGAGATTTACCTTCCGCAGAGGCCGTGCCGGTATAAATACCCCCTGCGATTATTATTGCCAGTATGACTTTTGAAATTTTTTTCAACATGAGATTCCTCCTGATTGATTTTCACTTGTTGTAATTATAAGTCATAAGACGGATGTATTCAAATAAAATTCTTTTATTCTTCGTACATTTTTAACCTCACACCCGTTATATTATAAATACCTGCAGCATGCAGTTTTCTGTTTTTATCTTTACCACTTTTCATCTGAAAATATTTTCTTTCAGGCAGTTAACTTTTAAAATAATTCATTTTATCTTTAATACTGATAGCATGATCGCTTAATGCCTCAGCTGTTGAGGCAAGTTCCTCCGATATGGATGCATTCTGCTGCGTAACATCGTTCAGTTCACTCATTCCTGTATTTATCTGATTTGCACCGGTATCCTGCTCCTCAGAGGCCCGGGTAATCCCCTGTACGAGTTCAGAGGTTTGCTGAATCCCGGGAACGATTTTGCTCAGAAGCTCACCTGCACTTTCAGCAATTTTTACACTTTCCAGGGATAGTCCGCTGATTTCTTTCGCGGCTATTTGGCTTTTCTCTGCAAGCTTTCTCACCTCTCCCGCTACAACAGCGAATCCCCTTCCGAACTCTCCCGCCCTCGCGGCTTCAATGGCGGCATTCAGGGCAAGAAGATTGGTCTGATAGGAAATATCTTCTATCAGCGTAATTTTCTCAGAAATTTTTTCCATTGCTGCGACTGTCTGATTGACCGCCTCTCCGCCTTCGATTGCCATATCTGCGGCACCCCTTGCCACTTTGTCCGTATTTCTTGAATTTTCAGCATTCTGACTGATAGCGGCGGCTATTTCTTCCATTGAAGAGGTGACCTCTTCCACGGTTGCTGCCTGCGAGCTGGCTCCTTCATTTAGGCTTTTGGATGTTTCCTTTACTTCCTCTGAAGCAATCGCAATTGAATCAGTACTCTCTTTCACATTCTGAATAATGGACCCGATAGTCTCGACAAAATAATTGAAAGACTCAGAAAGCTGACCTATCTCATCGGAAGACCTTACCGTCACCCTTGTATTGAGTTTTCCTTCCGTCAGGTGCCGCAAGCCTTCCATTAGCAACCCCAAAGGTTTAAATGCGGCATTTGAGATAAGACTCATGATGAAAATAATGAGGGATACAATAATGAGAGTAAGAATTATTAATTGATTCCGCAGGGATGCCACCTGTTCTCTTATCTGGTAATCAGAAAAAATAATTTCCACGATGCCGATTTTTGATCCTTCCCGCATCATTTCTTCTTTCCTGAGGAGTTTTTTCCCTCCCTCAACTTTTCTGCTTAAATTAATTACCTCTTTATTGCTGCTATCCATAATTTTTATACTTATTATATCTTTATCTTTAAAAAATGCACCACAGTTTTCATTGAGCGCCTTAGTATTAAAATTCCATAGATTGTTAACATTGGAAGTGTTTACAAGAAAAACGATACGTGTGGCCTTTTCATTTAATGATATTTCATATTTACTCATTTGACTATTTATCAGGAAAATTATAAATATGATAAACGAAATTATGATTACGGAGCCAGTCGGAAGGATAAATTTATTTTTCAGGCTAACATTTTTAAAAAAGCCACTTGAAGATATTTTTCGCATCCCTGAGTCTTTTCTAATATTCTTTTTTTTAATTGTATCTTTTTCAGTCGCTACAGGATAGAGCTTGCTGCTTTTCGTATTTCCGTTATCCCCTCTTCTAAAAAATTTCATTATACTCGATACCAGTTTCATTGCAAGACCCTCCTGGTTGCATTATAGAATCAACTATTAGAATGTCATAAAATACAGAATAATTCAATTTGTTTTTTCAAGTTGATATGATATTTATCTGATCCTGCCCTGAAGATTATTTAAAAACACCGTCACTTCCCCTATGGGGGGAGCTTTCAGGGTGCATTATATTCAATAAAATAAATAAAAACACGTTGCACAATATGAAAAAATATTACAGTTCTTGATAATAATTAAAGAATCTGTAATATTTTTGAAAACACATACATTTCTATATTCATAGCAGATAAAATAATAATATGATTATTATTTTAAAAGCTTGTTCAACAGCTTAAGACGTTTTATATTATCCGGGTCCTGTCTGAATGCCACTACAAGAGCCTTTACCTGAATTTTTTTCTTTAAAACAACAATGTTCTTAATCCCTTTCTTTCTCGCAAGGTACAACATAACAGATGGATCAGTGAGGGCAATCTTGTTCCTCCCCGCAGCCAGCTTTTTCAAAAGGGCTGTTTCATCCGGTGCATAATCAACATTACTACGATATTTTTTTATTGCACTTCTTACCTGTGCCGGGTAGACATATGTCTGCACCACGCCAACCCTGTAATTCTGGAAAATATAATCGATGCTCTTCCATTGCACACCTGACCCCTTATAAGTCAATGCGCCGAGATATGACCAGTCTACCGGTTTTGAACCGGTAAATCCGGCGGAAACCTCTTCCGGCCAGGCTGGAAAATATCCTACATAGCCCTTCTGTTTTGCAAGAAACTGAGCCCTTTTCCATGGGTAGAATTCCACGATCAGGTTGATTCCTCCTTTCTTCAGAATATTCCGCAGTTTCAGTACAGATGTTCCCTTGTTTTTCATATCAGAACCGGAATAGGGCTGCCAGTCAAGTGAGGTAATCTTCCAGGTCTCGGCCATGAGATCCGAAACGAACATAAAGACGGTGATAAGTAGCACCGGTATTATCAAGCTGCGCTTTGAAAACATACACTGCCTCCATAAATTTTTAATCAATATTTCAAAATCAGTTCAACTATCAATACAGGATATCATGCTTTCCGCCTCAATCCAATTCCTTTTTTTAAGCTCAACTTAAATTAATGAGAAAACAGCACTTTGTATATTTTATACTTAATGAGAAAGAATTTAAGCGGATATTTTTTATTCCCTATCCGCAGCCATATAATAATAAAAATATTGTTTTTCCATTTGATTATTCAAATCTTTATGATAGAATATTCTTATTAAGGAGAAGAAACGGTCTTATATAATTTTATGCCCTCCACCTTTGCCGACTTTTTCAAAGATGGAGATTTTTAAAGTAATCCGGCATGAACCGGATAAGTATTTTATTTAACAAACTCAAAGGAGGGGCAAAATGAGTTTTAAAAAATTCGGAACTGTGATAATACTTTCTGCCATCTGCATAACCCTCAACGCTTCTGCTGCCGAGAAAGTTACCCTGGTGACTCTCGACTGGGCACCCTACATCGGCAAAAATTTAAAAAATAAGGGTTATGTGTATCAGATTGTTGCAGAGGCTTTCAAGAGGGCCGGATACGATGTGACGATCCAATTCTACCCATGGGAACGGGCACTTCGAATGGCAAAGAGCGGACAGGCTGATGGGCTTTTCCCTGAATACTACGATTCCAGCAGACTTGCCCAATTTGCATATTCCAAACCATTCCCCGGGGGCCCTGTAGGTTTCTATATCAGAAAAGACAGCGGCATTAAATTTACAGTGAATCCACGAAGCAACATTAATGCTGCGCTGCGGGGTTTGAAACAATACAAGTTTGGCATTGTAAGGGGCTATGTGAACACAAAGGCCTTTGACGATGCTAAATATCTGACCAAAGAAACCGCCGATAGTGATGAACAAAATCTGCAAAAATTAAACGGCAACCGCGTTCAATTGATATTTATCGACAAGTACGTGGCAAACTATCTGATCAGATCAAAATTCCCCCAGTTCTCGCGGACATTGACTTTTTTAAATCCGCCACTGGAGGTCAAACCCCTCTATATTGTTTTTTCCAAGAGGGCACCTGGATTCCAGAAAAAGCGTGCCGCTTTCAATATGGGTCTCGCAAAAATTAAGGCTGATGGATCATTAAGAAAAATTATGAGAGCAAACGGTTTTTAATATTTCCAGTCTGCACTGCCCCAGACAGTGCAGACTGGAAAAACAGGATTGTTTCATCAAAAGTATAAATATTCTTAATTAAAAAAAATGAAAAAAATTACAATATTCATATCAATCACTGCCATCACCATAATCGCTGTTTTTTTATTTTTCAGCATAAAAAAACAGCCCCCCATTAAAATATACGGCGGCAACTGGCGATCCATCCAGGTGATAAACTATATTACGAAATACATGATTGAGGTAGGGTATGGATATACCGTAGAGATGAAAGACCACACCGAACTGGAAATGCAGATTGCCTTTGAAAATGCGAATGTAGATATCGCCACAGAATTATGGTATGAAAACTATAAGGACTGGTATCTGAAAATGACCCGGAATGGCACAATCATTAACCTGGGGAATACTTTCGAATCAGGCAAACAGTTCTGGATAATTCCCAGGTGGGTTGCTGAAAAATATAATATCAAAAGTGTTTTCGACATGAAAAGACACTGGAAGCTTTTTTCAAATCCGGAACACCCCCATAAAGGCATATTCTATAACTGCATAATTGGATGGGAATGCAAACTGATGAATGAAGTTAAAATAGGGGGATATGGCTTACACCGGTATTACGATGTTGTCTCTCCCGCCTCAGCGGAGGTGCTGGAAAATGTTCTTATCCAGGCTCAAAAAAGAAAGGCCCCAATATTCGGCTACTACTGGTCTCCCACGGCTATGCTGGAACTGTTTAAATGGCACATCCTTGAGGAACCCCCCTACGACGAAAAGATCCATTCTGAAATAATTGAAGGAATGCGCAATCCTTCTTTAAGACCCATTAAACGCGCCTGTGCCTATAAAGATTTTCAAATTATCAAGGCCGTCCACAAAGACATGAAGAAGAAAGCACCGGATATTATAAGGATGCTGAAGAAAATGAATATAGGAGTCAAACCCCTGGAAAAAACAATGAAATGGATGAAAATTCACGATGAAAAAAATCAGAAGCTTATAGCCAGGTATTACCTTGAACAAAACAGAGATCTCTGGAAAAGCTGGGTAACAGAAGAAGCATTTCGCAGAATCAGCATCTCCCTGGAGGAACCGGTAAAACCAGGAGAATGAATTGAAGATACGGACAAAAACTCTGCTAATTACCTTCCTCCCAATTATAATTCTTGTTCTTATTGCAATAACGGTCCTCTTTCAACTCTTCGAAAAAACCAGTACCGCTGTTGTTATCAAAAGGGATTCTGAAATTGCCAGGATTACTGCAGAAAGAATTTCCGAAGGACTATCCCGGTATTACAACCACCTCCAGGATGCCGCCCACAAACCTGTTTTATCTCGTTTCATTAAATATAAAAGACCACGACCCGTCTTATCCGACGCATACCTGAGAAGCAGTTTCGATAAGGGATTTGCTCTTTTCAACAAAACCGGTCATGTTCTCTGGTCGGACATTAAAGTATCCTCCTCTCTTTTAAATCTCTTCAGCAGTACCGAGGCATTCAAAAGAATTGAAAAAACCCTTCGCCCGGTTTTTTCTGATATTTTGAAAGATCCACAGAACGGATTCCAGGTTTTCATCGTCGCAGTCCCCGTTACCGACAGAAAAGGTTCTTACATTGGCGCTTTGTGCGGCATCGCACAGCTTGAATATTCTTTTATTGAGGTAGAGTTTGCCCATATGCTGGAAATCCAATCAGGTTACAGCGGTTACGCTTATCTCGTTGATGGAAAGGGCCGGCTGATCTATCACCGGAGACATGAACTTATTGGTAACGATTTTAAAGAATTCGAGCCTGTGCGTCTCGTGCTGCAAAGAAAAACGGGAGCAATCATCACTAAGGACCTCGAAGGCAATATGGTTATTGGCGGTTTTGCCCCGGTACCCGGCACTTCCTGGAATGTTGTTACCCATGAACGATGGGATATCATTCTGCAGCAGGTATTAAAATATGCATTTTTTGCCGGGGCCTTGATGCTGGGAGGCATTCTCTTCATTTCGATTTTCCTGTTCATTGGCATCGGACGGGCGTTAAAACCGATACAAAACCTGATTACAGCAACGGAACAGGTTGCAAGCGGTAATTTTAATTTCAGGGTACATGTTGAAAGTGGAGATGAATTCTCAGTACTCTCAAGCCGTTTTAATAAAATGGCATCAGAACTCAATGGAACCTATGAAAAACTCCAGGAACAGGTAAAAACCGTAGCAGAGAAGGAAAGGATAATGACTACCCTCTTGAGCAACCTTCCGGGTATGGTTTTTCGCGGCCGTTATGACAATCTCTGGTCCATGGATTTTATCAGCGAGGGATCTCTACTGATAACCGGTTATACCACAGACGAACTGACCGGAGACAAAAAAGTTAAATACCGTGACCTCGTTCATCCCGAAGACAGGGAATACGTAGAAAATACGCTAAGAGAAGAATTTCAGGAAGGTAACAGCTTCGAGGTAATTCACCGTATATACACGAAAGAAAAGAAGCTGCGCTGGGTTTATGTGAAAGGAAGTAAATTGAATTTACCCGAAGGCCCTTCTATAATCGAAGGATTCATCAGTGACATCACCGAATTAAGAATGAAGGATGAACAATTAAAACAGGCCCAAAAAATGGAAATGATCGGAAACCTGGCAGGGGGTATTGCCCATGACTTCAATAATGTACTTGTAGGTATTTCCGGTCCTATGTCTATTTTAAAAATAATGCTGAAGGAAAAAGGCGTCCTTGAAGGTGACAAGATAAAGGAATATCTTGATATTATTGATGATTCAAGCATTCGTGCTTCAAACCTCGTCAAACAATTGTTGAGTATGGCGCGCAAACACGATCTGAATATCGCACCGGTTGATCTCAATAATTCAATTTCCAAAATTGTGAATGTCACCAGGAGTTCCCTGGATAAATCCATTAAAATTTCACATTCACTCCTTGATACTCCTGCCATTGTTCTTGCAGATGAAACTCAAATTGAACAGTGCCTCCTCAATCTATGCATAAATGCTTCCCATGCCATGACGACTATGAGAGAAGGGGAGGAGAAACATGGCGGTGAACTTAATCTCGAGGTGAAAAATTTTCACCCTGACCGGAAATTTCGAGAAAGATACCAGGAAATAACGGATGTTAACTATTACAAAATTACAATACATGATACCGGAGTCGGGATCGACTCTGAATCCTTAGGCAAAATATTTGATCCATTCTTTAGCACAAAACCCAAAAATGAAGGCTCAGGCCTCGGCTTGTCCATGGTCTACAATATCATAAGAGATCATCGTGGATTGATAACCGTCTATTCAGAACCGGGTATCGGAACAACATTTAATATATTTCTACCATGTGAAGAAGATGTTCTTATAGAAAAAAAGGACATCGATCACGATATGGTAGTCAAAGGAAGCGGGTATATACTTGTTGTTGATGACGAAGAAACAATGAGGATTACTGCCAGAGAAATACTGGAAGAAGCGGGATACGATATCATCACGGCGGGAGATGGCCCCGAAGCCCTAAAAATTTACAAGAAGGAATATAAAAAACTTGATATGGCAATAATAGATATGGCGATGCCCCAGATGTATGGCGATGAACTTTTCAGAAAAATGAAAAGAATCAACCCAAAGGTAAAGGTCCTGCTTGCATCGGGATTCACCCAGGACCAGCGTGCCATAAAAATTCTTTCTGAAGGAGTAAAAGGTTTTCTCCAGAAACCATTCACCATCAACACCTTGACCAGCAGGGTAAAAGAGATTATTACCAGGGATTAATTGCATTATCCCGTGTAGAGGAAGAACCGGACAGCCTATAACGTCTCAGGCGAAGATTAGAGTGCATAACGAAGACAAAATCTTCGCCATGCACTGTAGATAAACGATCAGTTCACAGTTCCGAGAATTGTATAGTTGGCAGCGTCACAGGAACTGGTATAACCGCCGACATCACAACCGAGCTTCTTTGCTTTTTTACGTTTATCGAAGGTATCAGAGCCGACATATTTTACGTATGTCCCTGACTTTCCCTTACAGATATAACAGCCGGTATAATTCTTAGCGATACCATATTCCATTACCATAAAGAGACTAAAAATAAGAACACCTGACAACAAAAGTATTTTTTTCATATCACCCTCCCACTTGTAGTTACCCTGTTATATGCCAGACAAACTTTGAATGCAAGAAAAATTTCGGAACCAGAACATAAAGAGAAAATGTTCCAAAAGAGGAAGCCTCATAAAAAACGCAGGCTCCGGATAAAACCAGGGGCCTGCGCTGTTATATAAACACTCAGTTAAAAGCCGCTGAATCTTTCAGTCTTGATTTTAATTATGGGAATACCCCCTTTCTTCTCCGTAGTAATTTTATATATCTTCACCAGGCGTGTCTTCCCCTGCACCTGATCAAAATACCAGGTTATTGCATCATCCTTCATGGTTTTTTCATGTGATATTCCCTCTTCAGGGAATCCAAAACCTATCGCCTTTAACTTCCCCCCGCCATCAAGATGGAGGTTGCTTTTCCTTCTCTCTCCCTTCAGTGTGGCAATAAAACTGTAACCGCGGCTCGCCTTTTTATCCAGCGTCAGGGAGTTATTTTTTTTCCAGTCACTGATTTTCGCATTGGAACAGAACTCCTTCAGGTCCTTTGGAATGTAGAAATAGTTCACGGTCTTCCCTACACCGCGGTCCCCCTTTGCCTTTTTCCCCTTTATCTGTCGGAAGGAAAGAAATGTGCGTGTTGATTTGTTGTTCTTCCAGGATAATTTTGAAGTATGCACCATCTCGACTTCCCTGTCTTTAATCATGGGATGCAGAATAATAATTTTATTATTTTCAGTATGAGATGTGGGCCTGGCTTTGATTGCCAGGACCTGTCGGGAAAATCCGGAGAATTCACTGTTTCCCGCATATAGAACCGTTAATGATAAAACAGTAAGCAGGCTGATTGATAATATAATTCTGTTTTTTTTCATTTTTCCTCCAATAAGTAGTAGATATTTCAATCAGAAGACATCATTGATGTACTGTCAATGAAATATACCGGATGATCAGAATGCTTTACCTGAAAAATACCTTTCAACGAAACAGGGGCTAAACATGAAAATAACACTGAAAATTTTTATCAGCTTTATTATCCTTTTTACTTCCTTTGCCAGCTGCGGCACTCGAAATCTCTCTTTTGCCCGAAGGGGCTGCCTCGCCGAAGAGAACCCCTATGGCCCCCCAAAGGCGGGAGTAATATCGAAGAGATGGCATAAAAACAGGCTTATTGTCAGGTGTTTCGTAAAAACCTACTGCGGGGGAGCTGCCATCAAGGGAAGCTATCTACTGGAGGATGATACCGTCCTGCTGCAATATGGTATTAAAAAATCATTCGCTATAACCCGGTGCATGTGCGCCCATGAGGTAATGTATACAATTAAAGACATCCCCCGTAAGGACTATAATATCAAGATCATGAAAAAATAATACGCTGCAGCAGTATACTGCAGCAAGCTTAATCAACACTTATTACTACAGTGTAACCGGCAGTCCTTGACGAAAAACAGAAGTAGTAGTATCATTGATGCAGAATCAGGCTATAAATATCAGGTATGAATAACAGCAAAACATATGTTGCAGGCTGCGATATAGGATCACTCACCGCAAAGGCAGTTATTCTCTGCGGGGATGAAATAGTGGCGTCTGAAATTATCCCGGTAAAACCAAGTGCCGCGGAATCGGCACTTCTCGTCATGAAGGAGATCCTGATAAACAGCCATCTTTCCTTTGATGATATTGCATGCATCTGCGCAACGGGATACGGACGCATGGAAATCCCCTTCGCAGATATGAATAAAAGTGAAATATCCTGCCATGGATTGGGAGCCTTCAAGGGAAGAGACACGGTACGGACAATAATTGATATCGGGGGACAGGACTGCAAGGCAATTGGCATTGATGATACAGGACGCGTTATCGACTTCATCATGAACGACAAGTGTGCCGCCGGTACGGGTCGCTCACTGGAAATGCTGGCGAAAACCCTCGGAGTTTCCCTTGCCGATCTGGGGAAACAGGCAAAGCGAAGCAGAAAACCCGTTTCAATAAGCTCACGCTGCGGAATATTCATGGAACTTGAAGTTCTTGACGCCATGTACCGCCGCAAAAAACTCCGTGACATAGCCAGGGGCATTACCGATGCCGTTGCTGAAAGGGCCGCCGCCCTTGCTGGGAACATTACCCTCGAACATGAAGTATGCATCACAGGGGGCGTTTCCAAAAACTGTACCGTAGTAAAATCCATCGCAGAGCGTCTGAACTGCAGGTTTGTCCGCCTTCCCTTTGATCACCAGATTACAGGGGCCTTCGGTGCCGCGATTTTTGCCCGTGAGGAGAGCCTTAAAAAAAATTCAGAGGTAACGGTAACATGCTGAACGCCGGTATCGATGTAGGAACCAGAACCCTGAAGGTATGCCTTGCGGAAAATGATGAAATTGTCGCCACCGCTTCCACTCCTATGGAAAAGGACTTCCGCAATTTATTGAGGACTACAATAAAAAATGCCCTGCACCAGGGCTCAGTCAAAACCGGTAAAAGACTGAAAACCCGTCACATACAGGAAATTGTCGCCACGGGATACGGGGGGCACCTGGTAAAACAGGCATCGAAACGCCTCTCCGAAGGGGTATGCCTGGCACGGGGGGCCCATGCCCTCGATTCCGATTCCCGCCGTGTGGTTTCAGTGGGGGGACTCTTTATCAAATCAGTCTCTTTTGATAACACCGGTTTTTTCCAGGATGAGCAGGAAAATGAACGATGCGCCGCGGGAAGCGGACGTTTCCTTGAGATGATTGCCTCGTCCCTGGAGGTTCCCTTCAAAGAGATATCCGGCATTGCCGGGGAATCGAATGAACCCGTTACGGGACAGAACAGCTGTGCTGTTTTTGCAGAAAGCGAAATCATAAGTTTTGTAAACAACGGGTACAGTGCCGCGGATATCCTTGCGGGGGTACTTCATTCTATTGCCGGTAAAACCGCAACAATTATTGACCGCCTCGGCGAAACAGGTCCCCTTCTTCTTTCCGGTGGAGTCGCCAGGATTCCCTTATTCAGGGATATTCTTTCGGAGATAACGGGAGAGGAAGTTATACTCCCTTCCTACGGACCGGAATTTGTCTCCGCCTGGGGCGCCGCACTCATTGCCGGAGGCAACTTCATGAGGCCCCGCCGCCAGAAAATAACATCAGGCGTGTAATATTCACTCTTCACAGTTGATACACTCCCTGAAGTTTGCCCCGAAGCCCTTCAAGCCGTACAGGACAGATGAACTTCCCCCTATTATCTTTTGATGATTCAGACTGCCGGTAAAGGGATGCCTGAACAATCAAAAGATAAAGCAGGAGTTTTTAATGCGGGATGTATATATTATAGGCGCCCACACTACCCCCTTCGGGCGTCACCTTGATAAAACCATAACGGAACTTTCAGGGGCCACGATATTTCCATGCCTTAAGGATGCGGGTCTCGAGAAGGAAAACATTCAGGCGCTCTGGTTTGCCAACTCCGCCTGGGGGGAATACCGCCGCCAGGTCTGCATCAGGGCCCAGGTGGCCCTGCGGCCCCTCGGCATAGATACCATTCCAATGAGTAATGTTGAGAACGCCTGTGCCGGTGGAAGCACCGCCTTTCACCATGCATGGCTCGGTGTCGCCAGCGGCCTCTATGATGTCACCATGGCCCTGGGAGCGGAAAAAATTTATGATAACAACCGTTTTCTCGTCTTCTCCGGATTTCTAACCGGCATGGATGTGGGAAATTTCGCTGATATCGTCGAAATGCTCCCGGACCTGGCAATGACCGATGAAGAGAAACAGGTAATGCGCCGGCATATTGAAAAACATAAGAAGTCAGGGGGGGGAAGTAAAAAGAAACGAAGCGGCATCAGGGATCGTATCCGTGAGCTCAGAGACTCTGCCGTGGTGGCAATACGCATCGGCGAATCGATGGGATACGATGTACTAAAGATACTCAGGAGCCTCGGTACCGGTGACCATTCCCCGTTTATGGATGTTTACGGTTACGAGGCACGCAAGCACATGAAGGAATACGGCACCACCATTGAACATCTGGCACTGATTGCCTCGAAGAATCATTTCCACAGCACAATGAATCCCAATGCCCAGTACAGGTTTGATGTGAGCCGCGAGGAAGTTCTGGCGGACCGCCTCGTAACCTGGCCCCTTACCAGGAGCATGTGTGCCCCAGTGGGTGACGGCGCTGCAAGCGCCATCCTCTGCGATGAAAAGACTATGCGGCGCCTCGGAGTCGAGTCACGCGCCGTAAAGGTCTGCGCCTCCGTACTCGGTTCAGGCCGGGCGCGAAAATCCCACGAACCTGACCTGGGAATGCGTCTTGCGGAACAGGCCTACAACCAGGCCTCTCTTGGCCCGAAAGACATGGACCTCGCGGAGGTACACGATGCCACCGCCTACGGTGAACTGCATCAGACGGAGAACCTGGGATTCTGTCCCCCCGGAGAAGGGGGTCCCTTTGCAGAAAGCGGTGCAACACGAATCGGGGGAAAAATTCCAGTAAATACCAGCGGTGGCCTGGAATCGCGGGGACATCCCATTGGCGCCTCGGGCCTGGGACAGATTCATGAAATAGTAACCCAGCTCCGAAGAGAAGCGGGGGCCCGGCAGGTTGAAGGGGCCTGTATCGGCATCGCGGAAAACGGAGGCGGCGCTCTCGGCGTCGAAGAGGCTGCCATGTGTGTACATATTTTTGAAGGTCCGGGAAAGAAGTAGCCCCCTCCGGGGATAGGGAGAGTTTTACTGAAAGTCAACATCTGCAGTATAAAAGGTTATTACAATGAAACAAAGAATTAGAATTTTTTTCGGACAGATACGGATGGCAAAAAATATTTTCCGGTCAATACTGATCTTCATAATCAGCGAAGCGCGCCGCGGAACACTCAGGGCGAACATGAAGGGTATCTCAAAAATGGAACTTGCCGAGGAGATGTCATGGGCTGAGCTCCTCGAAGAGAAGGCGCGGAAACACCCCAACCGTACCTGCGTGGTCCATGAAGAGAAAGAATTTACATTTAAAGAAATGCATGAGAATGCCTGCCGTACCGGATCATACCTGAAAGGACTGGGTGGCTCCAGGGGATCCGGTGTTGCCATCTTTATGGACAATTCCAGCCGTTTTCTCGATATCTTTATCGGCCAGCAGACCATCGGAATGTATGCCGTTCCTGTAAACACCTCCCTTCAGGGGGACGGCATGACCTATATTTTAAATCACTGCGACGCGCAATTTCTGATTATTGACGAGGAATACCTGCCGAAACTGGAACGTATCAAAGGCGACCTCACAGGCATTAAAACCATAATCGTGAACAGTAAAGGGGGAAGTCGAATTCCTGCGGGGTACCATAACCTCGATGCAGCCTATAAGCTCGAGGCCGTTGACCCCGGAGACGGATACAGCAGGGATGATATCTGTGTCATTACATACACCTCGGGAACCACGGGTTTACCGAAGGGGGTTGTATACCGCTATAAAAAATCCGGCGTGAAACTTTTCTCCCTGATATCCCATCTTCTCTGGCGGCGGAGTGATGTTTTCTACACCTGCATGCCTCTTTTCCATGCCAACGCCCTTCTGGTAACCTGCATCAGTGCTATTCATACGGGGGGCCGCGTGGTACTGGAGAAAAAATTTTCCGCCAGCCGGTTCTGGGAGAGTATCCGAAAACATAAGGTAACCACCTTCAATACCATCGGAGCCATGATACCCATCCTGATGAAACAGCCTGAGTCAGATCTCGATTCAAAAAATAGTATTCGCTTCATAATTTCAGCCGCCTGCCCCCCCCAGCTATGGGAGGCCTTCGAAAAACGCTTTGGCCTTACTATTTATGAAACCTACGGTGCCGTGGACGGGGGAGGAAAAACCATCATGAACCTTGGGACTGCCCCTGTTGGTTCCATAGGCAAACCACCGATGAAAATAAAATACCGCCTGGTAGACGAAGTAATGAATGATGTGACAACGGGTGAGCCAGGTGAACTTATATTCCCTGCCCCGAAGCACCGCGATCAGGCGGGAGGCGTAGAATTCTATAAGAATGAAAAGGCAAGTGCCGAAAAACAGAGTAACGGCTGGACCAGAACCGGTGATGTAATGCGAAGAGATAAAAAGGGATATCTCTATTTCGTAGGGCGCAACACCGAATCAATGCGTATTAAGGGAGAAAATGTTTCCGCCTACGAGGTTGAACAGGTACTTCAGAAACATCCAGCGGTCTTAGAAGCAGCGGTTTACGCAGTGCCGTCGGATCTCGCGGAAGATGAAATAATGGCAAGCATCAAGGCCGTGGATGGAGAGAGTATCTCCGGGGATCAAATCATCGCCTACGCACGGGAAAACCTGGCAAAATTTGCAGTACCCCGGTATGTAAGAATCGTGGAAAATTTTGAAAAAACAGAAACCCACCGCATCCGTAAAAAAATTCTCGAAGAGGTGGGGGTAATTCCCGGAACATGGGATTCCAGGGAAGAGGTTTTTATATGAAAACATAAATGAATTTCGGCATTTATTAAGTTTAAGAATCATTTTTTGGAGATTTCAAGAAAAAACCTTTGCCATAGTTCACAGCCATTTTTTCTTTATAAAGTATACTACCATACCGAGGCCTATGAGAAACATTATACCCATAACAAGAGGATAACCGAAAGGCCAGTTCAATTCCGGCATCACCTTGAAGTTCATCCCGTATACCCCTGCAATAAACGTAAGAGGAATGAATATTGTGGCAATGATGGTTAATACTTTCATAACCTCGTTCATTCTGTTGCTCATACTTGACAGGTAGATCTCCAGCATATTGGAAATCATATCCCTGAAAATTTCAATGGTCTCCATTACCTGTACGGTGTGGTCATATACGTCACGTAAATAGGGAGCGGTCTCCTCAGATATAAGAGGCGATGCCGTACGCTGCAGAAAACCGAGGATTTCCCGAAGTGGCCAGGCAGACCTCCGCAGGTAGATCATTTCCCTCCTGAGTCTGTGTATAGCGACAAGGGTCTCTTTTTCCGGATAAAGAGCCAGTTCTTCCTCAATGTCTTCAATCCGTTCCCCGATCTCCTCAAGAAGCAAAAAGTACTGGTCCACCAGCACATCCATTAGAGAATAATGAAGATAATCCGTGCCCATTTTCCTTATATGTCCTATGTCTGAGCGGATTCTGTTGCGAATAATGTCGAAGGAGTTACCGGCCTCTTCCTGAAAGGTGATAATAAAATTGCCTCCCAGAATTACGCTGTACTGTCCGATCCGGATTTCCCCTTTTTCTTTATCAAAGTCAACGACCTTCACCACGGTAAAAATATAGTCATCAAAATCCTCAATTTTAGGACGGTGTCCTGTATTGAGGATATCTTCAAGAATCAGTGAATGAATACCAAATATATTCCCTGCCTCTTCTATAACAGCTGTGTTATGAAGTCCGCACACGTTAATCCATGTGATGCCGGGTTTTTCCAGGAAGGGCACACTCTCCTTCAGACTGGCAATTGTCTCCTCCCTGTAGAAGTCCGGGCCATAGTGGATAAGACTCAGCTGCACATCCTCTGACTTTTTTTCCCCAACGTGGATGAGGGCCCCTGCAGGCAGGCCGGCCTTGTGTTTTCTTCCCTTTAACAGGTTGATCATACATTTTTCCGATACAAAATATTTATTGAACTTAAAAATTTAAAAAATACTTTCATATCCGGGACTTATTGTCAATTTTCAAAAAACCACACTATACTCATTTGAACAAAATAAATACGGGCGGTACAGGCATTCCGTTATGCATTACGATAAGGGAAGACAAAACAGGAAATCTCACCTTTGAAGAGGCTCAATCGCCATCCTGTTCCGTACTTTTTGTTCCTTCCGAAAGAGAAATTCCAAACTTCAATTTTTCAAAATCCGCATACTGGATCAGGTTCAGAGTTACTCTTTACCGTATTCTCTGATAGCGACAATTTTTTTCAGCTGTTTTAAGCACTAAACCATCAGGGGATACAATAATTTTCCCTGCAACCGGCAGTCTCTTTTGCCTGATCTTAGTTCCCCTGTATATGGTTAAGACATTCCCCTTGTTTACACCGAGAAATTCTTTTCCTTCAGCTGATGACTTATTTTCATACAGGACAATCAGGTGATACTTTTCTCCGAAGCCTTCAATTTTTTTAATGACTATGACTCTGCTTTTACAGCTGCCGCTGACCAGCATAAATCTGCCCCCCAAATCAGCCCTTCGGGAACAGACTATGCCGTTTACAAGAAAAAGGCTGAGCATTATGATGACAAAAGGGAGATTTTTCATGGATATCCCTCCACTATGAATATCCCTAAAATTACTGAACAAAACAACTATTTAGAGACATCACCCTTCCCTAAAATGTTAAAATTATTATTGCACTTCAAAAAATGAAGTATATCATATATATAAATCGAAGTCGGGGTGTTTTTAATGAACAGTAATGTCATTGGGTTTCTCATTTCACAGCTTCTGATGTTAAGCACCATCGGTATTGCGGAAATGATGGTTAAATCGAATTACATTTCCGCGGATATCATGCGAAAACTTCTTCACATTGCCGCGTCCAACTGGTGGCTCCTCGCCATGTATTATTTCACCGGCCTCCTCTGGCCTTCTCTCTGCTGCCTGGCCTTTATCGCTATTGGCTTAATTTCTTTTAAAGAAAATATTTTCAAAGCAATGAAGAGCCCAGAAGGAGAAGCAAATCCCGGTACACTATACTTCCCCCTTTCACTCCTGATTCTTACGCTGTTCTGTTTCGGCGGCACCATACCCCCTTATGCCGGGGCCATCGGTGTACTCACCATGGGCTACGGTGACGGTCTCGCCGCCATTGTGGGGAAAGGCCTGGGAAAAAGAAAATTTTTTATCGGCAATAACGAAAAATCCCTGGTGGGAAGTTTCACGATGTTTGTTATTTCCTGGCTGGTGACTTTTATAATACTCTACTTTTTCAATCCCGTCGTTGCACTCCAGGCATCATTGCTCTGTGCAGCAACGGCAACCACCGCCGAGGCTGTTACTCCCGCGAGACTGGACAACCTGACTGTGCCCCTGCTGACTACATTTATCTATTCTGTTTTTTTTATCCCGGTTGCTGCTTGATCTACAGGTTATCATGATAACTTCAACAGTTCCAGGAACTCATCATTTTCCATCATGTTATTAAAATCTGAATCATTAAATAAATTCTTTCCCGGTTTTCCAAGTAATCTTGCCGCCTTTGTATAATGGAGGGTTTTTTCTCTTTTGTTTAAAAGACTGTTGAGACATGCTGATTACTATATGGCATCTTTTCGTTCTTGGATGAAGTACTGCCCATTTCTATGGGATTCTAAAATATATACACCCTGAATAATTCAATTCAATTCAATCGGCATTTAGTGAGGCGAAATCTCACTTTTACCAAAATAATATAAAAAGTTGATATATCCGGAAATATTATTTATACTATGTAAAACCTTTAAAGGTAATACAGCATGCTGTAAAATGATTCGGGAGGCAATATGGAAATAGATTTTAAAAGATTAGCTGCGGCAATTATTGTTATAGTTATATTCTTAGTCATCGCCGTAGTTATTTCAAATTAAGCTGTTTTGGGACTCAAAGGGCTCTGTTTCCAAATTATCCAGTCAGCTTGACTTTAGTTTAAACGCCAGGTCCTTACTGATAATTAGCTGTAGCTTCTGTGGAAGTTCAGGGTAAACCTTCTTCATATTATCAATGGCATGTCTTGACCATGTAATATAAGTTACTTCATTTTCTGCAATAACATCTGCAGAAGCCGGTTGCCTGGTCAAAAAACTCATCTCTGCAAAGAATTTCCCTCTGCCCAATTCTTTAACTGTACTGTTGCTTTTAATAACAATTACTGTACCTGATATTATGCATGATACACTGTTGTATAATTCACCTTCTTTACAGAGGAGAGAATCCTGTGCTTTTTTTATGATTCCCTGCTTCCATAGATGCAAAAATTCCTGTTTTGACATATCATAGAAAACAGAGCCGTAAAGCTCCAGAAGATCATTACTTAAGGGGATGGGCCTTCGTTCAATATAGAGACGGACAACCCAGAATGTATTAATGCTGAGAAAAATTGAATTCCAGATTATAACTGTATTGTTAGACGTGATTACACCATAAGAGATTACACAGCATGCAGCCATAATCATTACAATGCGGAGCCAGAAAATATCTCTCACAAGGAATGCTGTTGCTACGCCTGTGTAATAGAGATTCAGGAGAATATTATGGATTTCGATATTCATTTATTTACCCAGATTCGAGTTTCATACTGGACATAAATTCAGGCAACTAAAAAATCAAAAAAGATCTTAATCTTTATTCTTTTAGTAGTTAAATTATGGGACAATCCAAAGAACCGTTTTCTGGCACAGGAAAGACATAAACGGGATTTACACTAAAAGGTCCTGCCAGTATCGTACCGCAGCAGGGGCACGTATACCGCTGGAAACCGTTTTGAAATTTACCAAATTTAATCAGTTTTTCAACTCCCTCCTTTTTATCTTCAGAGAAAGACCCGAAACTAGCCTGAAAACACTGGCTGTAAATATTCTGAAATCCTTGCCAATGGCGAATCCAGAGGATTTTATACATACTACAGCGTTCAAGGCCTGGCAGATAAGGATTCGGTTTTTATGTATTGGATCGATGTACAAAGAGAGTATACGAAAACGGTAGGGAGGCGAAAACACCCTTTTCATATTCAAGCCCCGGATGTCGGGACAATACTTAAAAAGGGTGTACCCTCTGGGCACACCCCGCCGTTCATCACACATCACATCTCAAACTTTCGCATAAAATTCAAAAATCCTAAACGGCTTCCCGCCACCTTCAGTTTCCCCGAGGTGACCGCCGTTACGGGAGAGATCATCTTCAGGGCCATAAATCTCCAGGTCTGTGCGTCTACAGAAACCACCGCAACGGGCTTCGGTGTCCCCGGCAGGGGATTTCCTTCAACGACTTCACAGATTCCCCGCCGCACAGTAAGTATGAAGCGTTTCTTCTCCGCGGGAAAATTAAAATGAACGGTTTCATGAACGTCCATAGCCTTATCCGGTTTCAGGCGCACTATCATCTGGCTGAAAATCAGCTCCAGGGGGATCTTCCCCGCCATTTCTTTTCGGTAAGTCGGAGCGGGATAGTCCACCTTTCCTTCCTTCAGTTCCCGGGCATACTCGAGGAGGTATCCACGGCCGTTTAAATTATACAGGGTGCCTCCGAGTTTTTCCATTACCGAGGCAAGGTTGTCTGAAAGATCACTTCCTTCATAACCTGAACGCTTCACCTTCGACAGGAGATGCAGGGCCCAACGGTAATCTTTTTTCTCCGCAGCGGCAACCGCTTCCTTAATTACCTTTGATGCCCCCCCCATCAGTTTTACTTCACGCAGCGCCGCATCCTTTACGGCAGGCGGATAAAGGGCCTCGGGGCGCCCATCGAACCAGCCGAGGTTATTGCTGTAGATGGCCCTTACAGACCAGTCCACCTGACCGTAAAATTCAGTGTTGTAATGCTTGTCCTTCAGATGCTTCGGCAGCTTTATATTTTCAGCGAGGGTATCCACATCCTCGCCGCGGTTGGCCCCGCGGACAGTTTCGTCGTGGACCCACTGGATGGCGTCACGGTAATCGGTCAGCATTTTGCTAATCTCATCTTTCCCGTGTACCGGTTTCGTATGACACGGCGCAAGGTGTTCCGGTGCAAGACGGCGCATCTGATCCAGGCTGACTACCCACTGGCGTACCGGCCTGGGGGAAGTACCCCTGATGGTATAAAGGTTAGGAAAGGTCCAGTAGAAGTTATCCCCCGCAATCAATGTCTTATCCTGGGGAATCCAGACGATGAGCTGATCATGGGTCTCCCCGTGGGCCTCAAGGAGCTGTATCTCCAGACCCCCGAATACCAGCTTTTTCTTTCCGGTAAATGTATCCGTCGGGAGCATGACACCGCTTTTCAGGGCCGCGCGAATATCCGTGCGCCGGCCAATGCCGTTGCAGGGAAGTTTCTCCAGGGATACATTATCGCCGAACTGCCGGCGTCCCCTGATGGTCTCAATGGGTGAAAAAAGATTGTACTGTTTAAAAAGGTGCGGGGTAAAATTTTCCGTTGCCCAGATGCGGGTACCCTTCTCTATCCATTCAATGGCGCCGCCGATATGGTCAATGTGGCTGTGGGTATAGACGATGGCCTTTACGGGCCCCTTTGGCGCCTTCCCCATAAGGGCCTTTTTTACCTCCCGGGCCCTGATGGGGCTCATTGAGGGATCGACAATAATATTTCCTTCTTTTGTGTGAATCAGCAGTGTATTGGCCAGGTCATACCCCGTCGCCATCCAGACATGTTTTGATATTTTTTCGACGCGGGGTTTTCCGATATATTTCCCGCAATGCTCCTGCATCAGCTCAGGTTTATCCAGGGATACTTCAGCTTTCTCCCCGCATGATGCAGTAAAAATTATACTCAACAGCATAAGGCTGAATATTGGTTTAAATCCTGTAATCTGCATAGATTTTCTCCGGTGGTAGAATTATTGATTATAGCACAAATATACAACCTGGAGAGAATAAATCTTCGGAATTTATAATTCCGGAAACCGAAATTACTGAGTAACAGCCAGGGCCGAGTCTTTCAGGCACGGCCCTGGCTGTTACTCTTCCTGTACTGCTGAGGTTTCTGGCCTGTTTCTTTTTTGAATGCGTCGTAAAATGTTGAAACAGAATTAAAACCGACACGATAGGCAATGGAGATAATAGAGGCCTCGGGCTCTCCCTTGAGAATTTCCTTTGCTTCAGAAATGCGGTGGCTGTTGATAAAACTGTTAAAATTCTGCTCCAGGTGACGGTTCAGATATTCAGAAAGCTGATGGATCGATACATCGAGGTGCTCCGCCATCCCCTGGAGGGTCAGGGCATCGCTCCGGTATATTTTTTCCTCAGCCATGAGGCGCTTAAGTGAGGCCTCGAGGGAAACGGTATCTATTCCCTTCAGCTGCGAACGCCCCGGGGCCTGTTTTTTTTCTTCAGGCTTCCCGCTGCGGGAAATGTGCCGGTAGAGAAGCACCGTAAATATTACCCCCGCCATGGGTGTAATAAGACGAACTGCATAGGTACCCGTATCGGTTCCGCCCCCGGTAACGCGCCACATGTCAGCTGCCATTGCAGCGGTGACTATAAGGCCCCCCGCGGCAATCGGGGCATGGCTTCGGTATCCCTTTATTGTTTTTATCAGCGCACCTGTTCCTGCCGCAAGGGATAAAACCAGAATCACCAGAAGAGAGCCGTAGAGGAGGCTGTTGATCAGAGGAAAATATCCCGTAACAAGTACGCTCAGAGCCAGTACTCCAAAAAGAATCGTAACAACCGGAAGAATACGTTTCACAACCGAAGGAACAGTCAAAATGTCGGGTCCCAGAAAAAAAAGAGATGCAAGAACTCCCAGAAGGAGGGCAACCTGGAGACCGTGAAGCAGCTGCGTGTTCCCCTCTATATTGTCTGGCATCCAGACTACCAGCAAAAAAAGTCCAAGTAAAAGGCTGAATATCCCGAGATGACACCGATTTTTTTCCTTTCTTTTCCGGTAACCGACAAAGGCCCTCGCTGCAATAAGCAGCAAAAATCCCCCAAGGAGAAGATTCATCAGGTTATTTATCCA
This sequence comes from uncultured Spirochaetota bacterium, assembly GCA_942491575.1. Lineage (GTDB taxonomy): Bacteria > Spirochaetota > UBA4802 > UBA4802 > UBA5550 > CAZHNW01. The sequence continues at coordinate 121,734 of CALOBT010000031.1, read as the reverse complement.
GTAAAAACTCTTCCGGTAATCATAGGGACCGGCGAATCCATAGGAATAGAGTGACCCCGCAAAAAGGCGGTACCCCCCGTAGGCCCGCACCGTCAGCACATTGGGTCCGTCGAAACGGATATGCTCCGGGGTAATTATACGGTAGATCCCCCCGACACCCCAGGTGAAGGGAGTCGATTTTGAAGGAAGTTTTCCCCTGCTGCCGATTTTTCTTCCGTTGAAATAAACTTCCGAGGCATGGAAAAAACGGGGAAGAGATATAAAGAGGGGCCGGTCATTGAGTGTCTCTGTCCCGATATTGATATGCAGGCGGTACCAGAAAAATCCCGGTATTTTTTTTCCGGGGGGGGAAGGAATCCACCCGGGAACCGGGGCAGTCTGCCACTCTGAAGCAGAAAAATAATCTTCCTTCCATGAAATATCATCACCGTAACGGAAATGCCAGATCCCCGATAAAGGGGTAATATTTCCTTCAGCATCAAGGTTGCAGATACCGTTACGTGCCTCCCCTGACGAGGGTACCGCCAGGCTTAACAGCAAAAATAATGTAAATATTATATGATAGATACGGGCCATGACTGTTTCTCAACCTAATCAGACAGCGAAGAGCCTGCCATGTCAAGAATAAACAGGAAAGAATAATTCGAAAGAATATCTCCTTTCCGGGAAATGTTTATTGATTGACAAAATCCTGAATACATACAATGAATGACATGTCAGTCATCGGGGGAAATATGGAATACAGTGAATTTCAGCAAATCGAAAAAGACTATCATACAAAATTTGAGACGTATAACCGCCGCAAAAAGAATTTTTTTAAATGGTACTTCAAACTCTACCACCGCCTGGAAATCCGTGGAATAGAAAACATCCCCGATGGTCCCGCTTTAATCATCCCGAATCATGCCGGGGGATATGACCTGGACCTTCTCGCCCTTTCCCATTTTGCAGTACCGGAACGGGAGGTAACACCGATGATCATCCACTCCTGGCACTACACCGGTCACTGGTGGGGAAGATGGTACGTAGGTGCGGGACTCCCCCTCTTCCAGGGAAAGGGAATGCAGTATGATTATTATAATCCCTACCTGAAACCCGGGGGAGAAAAATTCCCTGGACTGATGGTACTGTTCCCGGAAGGTAATATTAAAACTTTTGGCGAACGCCACAGACTTGGAAAATTTTATCCCGGTGTTTTTCGCATTGCACGGAAGTACCAGATTCCACTAATTCCAGCCGCAATGATAGGCTTCGGTAAAGCCTCACCGGTAATGAAGGCAATTCATCACGAAGGGCGTCCCGATGACGTGGCGATATTTCCCTTCACGCTGCCGAAAAAACTGATCATTGAATTTGGCAAGCCGATTTTTATGAATAAACATTATGATCTTTCATATTCAAAAGAGGAAGAATTTGAAATTGCCAATGAGGAGATTCGCCCCCAACTGCATGAATTATTGCGGAAATATCACAATACGGAATGTGATCCGTGGAGATGATGATGAGAAGGCGAGGTTGGCATACCTCGCCTTCTCATCAGCACACCTCGCCTTCTCATCATCATACCTCGCCTTCTCATCAGCACACCTCGCCTTCAGGATTCAGCATCCCACACGGCAGATTCTCTTTTCAGTTCATCCAAAAGTCGCTGTAAACGGGGGGAGGTATCGTCGGGGCCTGGAAGTTTTTCCGGGATATAGCGTTCGATAGCATCAAGGGCCCTTTCATAGGTATCGGGTGCCTTTGATTCATTGAAATAATGCAGCACCAGTTTCTGGCCTGTTGGAGAAAGTTCGTATTGAGAAAGATTCTCCACCAGGTTAAATATTGCTTTTCTCATTTCCTGCTTGCCCACTACTTTTCTATCTCCTTTGTCATGAGGGTTCTGTATTCATTAGGTGTCAGTGCAGTCTGCTTTTTAAACTGACGGTGAAAGTGAGTCAGGTTATCAAAGCCGACATGATAGGCAATGTCAATTATCTTCGCATCCGTGTCAATCAGTAGTTCCTTGGCGGCATCGATACGCCGGATATTAAGATAATTGGAAATATTGGTACCGGTCACTTTTTTGAATATCTGCCCCATGTAATCTTCATTAAGATTAAATTTATGGGACAAATCTTTACGGTCGTACCTTTCCTGGTAGTTAGTATCAAGGTATTCAATTACATCCTGTATAATGTCGCGGGGCTCCGGTTTTGAATTTTCTTTCTGGAGGGACTTCAGTATCCGTTCGATGTTTTTTGACTTTTTCAGCAACACCGCGTAGAGGGATTCCTTTTCATTCTTTGCCCGTTCCAGATCATAAATATAGTAGAGTATAAAGATAGAAAAGGCAAGGGGTATATGCATAAATATCAGCAGGGGAAGTTCATAGAAACGTAATGTCGCCAGGTACCACGAATTGCGCAGTGCAGAAAGGGGTACCGGCAGGGCTACGAAGAGGAAATACCAGTACTGCCTCGGATCACGTTTCAGTGCAATGCCGTAAAGCACCGTTACGGTGAAAAGTGATGCGTTAGCGAAAACAATTGCCCCGGGGGCACTGTATTTCATTAAAAAACCGGTATCCGGTGCCAGTAAAACCGCCACTTCGACAATTACCATTACGGCAATCGCTATGGGGGAAATGAACCTGTTTTTAATTTCAAAAAATCTCTTCAATGCAATGAGGGCAAAAAAATTCACAATACTGTAGGTAATTAAAAAACCCTTGGCCCTTAAAAGCCCGTCTACGGGAAAATCAAAATCGAGTACGGTGAAATTGCCTGCAATGGTAAAAAGTACCATGAGAGAAAAGTAAAGGTATATCCGTTTTCTCTGATTGGAAATAAATAGAAGAATCATGGCAAAGAAAAAAAGAATGTTCAGGGCAATCGCAACAACATTAAAGATCAGCGGCAAATGAGAATCGTGCAGACCACGATAGCTGTTCCTGTCGGAAAAATTGAGAGTTACAGGGCCCTCGATGCCCGAGATAATATGAGAAAAAATTCTCAGGCGTATGCGATTTCCCCCTCCGTAATTAATAAATGAGGGGGGAATGAAGTAACGCCGCGGCAGCTGCCAGGCGAAGTGGTAGTCGAGACTTCCATCCTTAAGTGGGAAACTGCCTGTACGCCCCACATGCCGGTCATTGATAAAAAGTTCATCTGATACGCCGATGCGCCCCATGGAGAGAAGCAGTGACTTCCCCCTCATCTCTTCACTAATGAAGACGCTTTTTTCCAGAGTCACAACTGCGGAATAATCCCTGCTCGATTTGATAATCTCATTCCATGAACCGGGAATAAAAATTTCCTCTCCCGGTGAAGCAGGAACAGCCGGGGATTCGAGACGGATATGCCAGGTGCCACTCAGGTCAATGGTTTCTTCCCCGGTATCATCCTCTCCGCAGGAGAGTAGAACCGGAAGAAGCATAATCATTATAATAATTACGCTTCGTTTTAAAAATTTTTTTTCCGATAATTTCATAGCTGTTCTTTCTTTTAATAAAAAATTCTATCCGGCTATTTTTTTTAAAAGGTATTTTATATCATTTTTTTAGCAATCATTATTTGTTTCTATTGATAGAAATAGATTAAAAATTATATCCAGCATTGATTGAACTAAAATGCATTGACATTATAGTGTTGATTTTACTATTAATTTAACCACTACTCAGCCTCACAAATCAGAGAGAAATATGAAAAAATATTTTATACTGACAATAATTATAATTTTTCCAGCGCTATTGTTTGTACTATCGGGATGCCTGCTACCGGATACGGGTTTAGGTGGTGGAGACACCTGCAGGCTGGATGTAAGCTATAATTTTAATGCCGATGGAGAGATGGAAGATTCAGGAGATTTTTCATGTTTCAGCTGTTTCGTTTCCGTTACAGTCTACAACAGTACCTGTCCCGGAAAACCCGATGGAACCAGAAATGAATCAATGACCTTCAGCAGAAACGGTGCCCGTTTTCATATTTTATCAGAAGGTCCCGATTATGTTGTTTCAGGGAATGAGTTCATTACGCAGCAGTATGATGATTATCATTTTTCCTGCGACCTGGGTATTACCGTCAAAGCCGGTTACTTTAATTATATCAATGACACAGTTATTCTGGATACCCACGTTGAGGTTACTTCAACAACCGACAGCTGCGAATATTTCAACTAAATTTGATCGGCCGCAAAGGGATTCCTATTCTTTTCATGCAGTTATTCGCTGCCGAATAAATTCTTCAAACTGCACTACATTAATATTCTTGATTCTTCCTTGATCTGATGTACGACATTACTATAATTGTTTTATAACTTTCACATCATACAATATATAGCTATAATTTTTTAACGGAAAGGAATCATGAATCAAAAAATCCTCTTCACCCCCGCGGGCCTGTGGAATCTCAGTATCGGCTTTACGGGGCTGCTTTTTCAGGAATTTGCAATCAATCTATTCTTCGGAGACGGAGCCTATACCGGCGAGTTTATCGCGGTAATTATGACCCGCATCGTTATGCTGGCGGTTATAATATTCGGTTTAGGTTACCTGATGGTGGCCCGCGACCCTGAAGGGAACCGCGGTGTCATAATCCTTGGCCTGTTGAGTAAATTAATTCTTTTTATCATGTATACTTATTACTTTATGATAAACTTGGCTACAATCTGGGCATTTCTGGCGGTGCTGGGAGACTTCTTCTGGGGTATCCTCTTCATCTGGTACCTGTGTAAAGGCAATACTGATTCTATGGCTTAACAGGAGTTATTAAAATGAATAAAAGCAACAACGAAATTCAATCCCCCCTTCACTTCTACAGGGAGGGAATGCCGTGGAATCCCGTGGAAAAAATAATCATGGAACGGCGCAGTATCAGGGTTTTTAAAAAAGAACAGGTACCGGATCCCATGATTCGCCGCATCCTGGAGGCGGGACGTTTTGCCCCATCTGCCGGGAACTGCCAGCCGTGGAAATTTATCGTTATAAAGGACCCGGAAATTATGCAGGCCATGGAAGAGGATACGATCAAACTGACCAGATTTATCATGTGGTTTCTCGATTATGACCGCAGCTCCCTTCGACGAATCTTCCTTGGGCCCCCGGTACGCATGTTGACAAGGCTGATGCCCAACATGATGCACCCCATCCCCTTTAACCTGTTGCAACGAATTGCCTCCGGATCGGTTCCCGTCTACCATAATCCTACTGCAATGATCCTGATCCTCATTGATCGCCGCGGCGTCGGTTCGCCAAAACTTGACGCTGGAATCTGCGGCCAGAACATGGTACTGGCGGCACACAGTCTCGGTATTGGGACATGCTGGGTCGGTATGGTTACCCTGTTGATGAAAATGAGAAAGTGGCGTAAATATTTCGGCGTATCCTATCCCTACTCTCTTGATGACTGCCTGATCCTTGGCTGGCCAAAGGGCAGCTACGATGGAGAGGTCGACAGGGAAGCTCAAATTGTCGAATGGTATGATGAAGGCTCCCGGGGGAAATCCAGAAAAGAAGTTCAGGGGGAATAAAATGTCATACATGAATATAATCGATCGGATTAAAGTGCCCAATTATTTTAAATCGAAGCATACCCGTACCGGGATGATTGAATTCAGCAGAGAAAATTGTACCGGCTGCGGAATCTGTACCCGCATATGTCCCGCCAGGGCCATTGAACTGGAAAAGAATGAAAACGGGGAAAAAGTCCCCCGCCTGATAATGTTGACCAGGGATGAGGCAATCAAGTCATGTATGGCCTGTGGAGACTGCATGGCGGCCTGTCCTGAAAATGCCATTTCCATTAAGCAGGGATATAACAGCAGCTACTACTTCAAAAAGCTTTCCCAGGTGGATAATTTTTCCTGGCCGAAAAAATACTGACCGGTGTTGCCATGGATAGGAATTTGAAAATAAGTCAGTAACAGCATTAATTCTATTGACGTAATCATCGAGGAAAGATAACTACAAATCATTGCAGTTTCTTCACTCAGGAGCCGGTATGATTACACTCTTTTTTCAAAAAAATAATGGCAGAATTTCATTATTCACAGTTTTTTTCTGTCTTTTAATATTCTCAACTTCAACCTCCCTCTCTGCAGAAAAGATGGAACCAGTACGGGGTAACGTCGTTGTCCTCCCGGTACCGCAGGCATCAATCCAGATGAATGCCATGCTGAGCAACTCACAAAAAAAAATATATGATACCTTTAATATCCTGGGACGTTTCATCCCCGTGGAGCTTAACAGGGTTGATTCCGCCATTAAAGACTTTGGCGAAATAAAAAAAGTGAGTGATTATGATAAAGTAGCGGCAAAACTGAATGTCCCACTGTATATTCTTCTCTCAAGCTATGGCCGTGGAAACACCTATTACATCGAAATGAAAGTCGTCTCCCTTGACAGCGCCTATTCGCATTTAAGACGAAACATTGTCATAAAAAGCAAAGACATTTCCATGCTGCCGACGAAATGTGCACTGGAAATTGCCAAAATACACCGAAACCTTCCCCTGAGAATAACAGTTCAATCCTGCAGTACAAATTCCTGCATCATCAATGCGGGACAGTGGCACGGCCTTGAGGGGGGAAGTTTAAACTCAGACGAAGGAACACCCCTGCAGGTCCGGACACTTTTACGATACCGTTCCATTATTGAAAAAACTCCGGGGATAGAAAAGGGAACCATTCTGATCCTTCGAAAAAAACCGGACACTGAAAATGTCATCAAAAAACTGGGAAAAGAACTGGAAAGCCAGATACTCTACCGGTATGGCGCGGAAAACACTACCCTGAAAAAACAGAATCCTGAAAAACGTTTTATTGCTGGAGCATGCGTCATCAATCCCGGGGCAAACGCATGCCTCCCCGGATACGGTGCCTACCTTGCCACAGGCTACCTTCAACTTTCGGGAAAACCGTATATTCCCGGTGTTGTTGCCGCTTCAACCCTCACTGTGATGCATTTTACATTCACGGAGATGCTTACGGGATTCAGAAGCAATTTTTTCCCCTGGATCCAGGACGGAAATAAAAGTGACGGGATGAAAAACATGCATATTTTTTTATGGGCCTCCCTCCCCGTTACCCTCACCAATGCATGGCTTCAACAACTTGCACATCAATATCGGAACCATAAAAGCCTGCCGCCATTTTTTCGTGAGAGGGATGGAGCAGCCGTTGCTTTTTCATTTTTCAGTCCAGGGGCGGGTTTAATGTATAAAGGCTATACTGCCATTGGCTGGGGCTACTATGCCATTGAGATGTCTCTCTCATCACTGACTGCCTGGTACGGCGGCAGATCAGGCGATAAATGGATGTACCTCCTTGCGGGACTCGGATCGGTTAAAATAATTGAACTGGTCCATGCCTGGCTGGTCGAGCCCAATTATGCAGTTTACCGTTTTGAGAAGGAACCGGCAAAACGCCACGCGGTTTTTTCATTCATGATGCGTCCCTCCATCGAGGAAGGGGATGCGGTCTTTGCAGGGGGAATGACGCTGAGCTTTTGATCATACTTCGGTTCTACAAAATATCTTAACCTGCCAGAGAATAAATTTTTCACAGAGACAAAAGAATTCTCTGGGCCATTATTAAAATGTAACCTCAATAAAAAGATTCCCATTTAACCTGTTAATAAAATCTACACTTCCGCCTTCTCGTCTGTTCGAGATAAGAACTCCAGCTTCCACTCCTATTCTAAAACAATCCGTTCCGAAAGAATATGAAAAATCCACACGCTGGTTTGTCCGTAAAGAACCAGCTTCATTCTTAAACCAGTTCGTCGGAGGTGGTAATGAAATCGATGTTTCCACTCTATGGCTTCCAAAGGGAAAAATTACCGCAGCATTAAAAATGTTATCAACCAGGTTCATCCGTCCACGACCGAACCGTATCTTCATGTGAATAAAGTCCTCAGGAAAAATACGTATCTGAGCATTGGGAAAAACATGACTTTCTCTTTGATTCAAGTCAATTTTACTTTCGGAAGAATTACCCGCTCCATCATGATTGAGATATACTTCTCCATCGAACTTTTCCATATAAAAATAACAGCCAATGCCCAGGTGTATCCCTGCCCATTTAAACTCCTTTCCCCCGAAAAAGTATGGCATGGTAATGGCTGTCAGTGCCTGATGCGCCCGGTAGCTGGGAGTGGATTCCTCATGGGGGCTCTGCACGTAAAATGATTTATCGTATATGGTGCTCTGAACCACTCCGCATCCTGCGACATGTCTCCGGCCAAACTTATATATGTATTCAGCGCCTGTGTTAATGAGAAGTGTTGGAAAGGTAAGTTTGGCTCTGTCCTTGTATCGAATATCTTCATATGATTTATTATAAGCAGCGGCCCCGCCATAGAAGATAATTGAATGAGATACAGTGGCTTTGCTCGATGCTGAATCAGACAAAGCCACTGCAACCTGGTTGAACAGTGCAATAAAAAATATTACAAAAATAATCTGTTTCATTATCTACCACTGATAAGAAACAGAACCGGAATAGATCATGCTGTCTTTAAGTCCAACTCTGTTGATAATGGTGTCATTGTAGTTAAGAACAGTTCCAACCTTGGCGGCTATAGAAATTGTCTTGAATGTAAAAGTTGGTTCTATAAAAACAGCCTCTCGCTTGAACAGGTAGCCTCCAACCTTAAATGAAAAAAACGATACAATTGGGAATATAAGTTTCATCTGTATCATGCCATAACGGATGTCATAGTCGCTACGCATTATATCCAGGGTCAGGTGAGGAGTATCTTCTGTACCGACCCTTATGAAAAAATTAGGAAGGATGGAGGCATCATCAAGAGAATAGCCGCGACCCTCTTCCCATGTGGTTGTACCATCTGGCAGGAGACGCTCCCTTTTTTCCTGCTCTTCATAGTCAAGGAGGACTGTAAGGCCGAAATCTGCAGCGAACCATTTCTTGTGATATCCCAAGAAGAATCCTATATTATACCGCATGTTCGATTCTTTGTTATATGATTGCGGCGGTACTGTTTCCGCAAGAATATTGTGAGAGGGAACGGCATAGAGATTGCGTTCTCCAAGATCTCCCCTGCGGTAAAAATTGAAATTCATACCATATCGCATATCTTTTACATTCTTTTTATCCGGTATGAGGTAGTTAGTAACAATTTCAAATCCAGCTTGTTCGGAGTCCGTGGAGATATAATTACTCTTATCATCCCCCAGGTATCGCTGGCCTGTATAACCGTAGAGGTGTGCGTGATATCCCCCGAAAAAGGTAATCCTGTTGTTGAACCTGCTCGAGGCCAGAATTTCTTCCTTAATAGAAGCGTTATTGCCAGAAGCTGAATCGGCAGCTTCCGTTCCATTTGTGTTAATATCTGTTGTATTCGCTGAAATATTCCATTCATTTGTTGCTTGTGCCATCACTGCAGTGGTTGCTGCCAGGAGCAGGCAGAGAATTACAATTCGTTTCATTTTTTTCTCCATATCCATATAGAATAATTTTTCATTTTTACAAACTTCTGCTTTTCTGATTTATTTTCCATCATGATAAAAGGATATGGAGATTTTTGAATTTGGTAAATTATACCGGGGGATGAAATCAGGCATTTCCGTATCATACCATGGTATGATATTCGCTGGTAGGATTCTAATATTGCGACAGAGGAGATTTTAAGATTTGATCTAAAACTGAGATTCAGAGAACAGAGAGCAAAATTAAAATCTCTCTGAATTCTCCGCGGCTGTGGTAAAAAAAACAACTTCCTGGTTCCTCTAAAACAATCGATATGAAAAATCATTGACACTAACACTACTAAACAGCTAAATGCAGATATCTATTTTAATATTCATTACAAATAGGTTTAAATATAAAAATTATTAGAGGAGTAAGTTATGAAAATCCGACCAAAAAAATTAGTACTGCTATTTTTTCTCTCTGCATCTTTATTTTTAATATCATGTGGCGGCACCTGGGTAGACATGCCAGGCGCGACGAACTGTACTGATGAAAAGATAGAAAAAGTGAGAAATGCCAGCATGGGCATGACAATGTTTACAGGCATCTGCAGCCGCGCGGGTAAAGCATATACCGGTGATCTTCGCTGCAGCGATGGAAGACTTCAGGTGAAATGTAAATAATTCCTTACCAGAATAACTTTATCGGTACTGCAATTCTTTGCTCATGCCGGTAAAGTTATTTAAAAACACAGCTTCAGGTTTCCCCTCCCTCCAAACGCTTTAGCCAGTCCCAAAGGGTATAAAGGTCGATCTCTTTTGCATGATCAATAAGTACTGAATAATCTTCACCAGTATCCCTGCAGTACTGTTTTAACAGGGGTATAATTTTCTCCTTTAAAAGTTGGGGATCATATTTATAGTCAAAATCGAGTGCATAAATATAGATCTTGTCGGCAACCAACAATATAGACAGTACCAATATCGGGACAGTCCACACTAATGGAATCCAGAAGGTTTCAAAAATGAGGAAGTAAAGCAGGGCAGACAAGGAGATAAGATATCCCGCTGCAAGATAGTAATATACCTTTCTCTTACTCATGGTCATATAGGCATTTTCGGTCAGTTCTTCAGACGCATGAAACAATACCGCATCTTTACCGGACTTTTCCTGTTTATATGAATATAATCTGGTGAAGAAATCTCTACTGTCGAACAAAACATTGTCTTCATAAAGTTCCGTAACTGTCTTTTCCCAGTCGCATCCATAGTAGTTAAAGCTTTCCAGAAAATGTGTGATGGCGGGTTTAATGCTTGTATCATATATCTCCTGTTCAGTGGCCTTCCTTAAAATATGCCAGTACTCTTCATCATAGGCGGCAAAAATAAGGGCAGCCAGCAGAACCGGAATTATTCCTGTCACAACCAAGGATGAGGAAGTAATAAAAAGCAACCATGTAATTAAAATTGTCAGGAGCATATTGATATATACAAAACTCCGGTTAACCCCGTATTCACGGGAGAAGGCATTTCTATCCAGAGAACTGGTTATAATTTTTGCGATACTGGTCATTCGCTTTTTATCATCAGGGGATATGGTTTTACTGACCGTGACTTTACTGCCGCAATAGGGACAGCTTACTTCTGTTGGGGGAGTCAAACCGCCACAGTTTTCACATATCCATTTATTCATCGACGGGATCCATTAATACCAGTAATGGTGAAAATTCTCCATACTCGTCTCTTTCCATAATATCAAGTACAATGTCCTGGTAGGCCGATACAGGCGCATCATACTCTTTCATTAAATCATTGAGTTCGGTTCTATATATTTTTTGCCAGAGCTCTTTTTCCTGTTTATAACTCATGTAATAATACTGATATGCTGTTTTCATTCGGATGTAGGACAATAATCCGGTGGGGACAATAATTAGAATTGCAGGTATCCAGTTGGAAAATAAAAAATAAGTAATAAGTGCTGCAAACAGGGGAATCAACAGAATGCGGAATATGGCAAAATAATAAATAAAATCACTCTGGCGGTCAAACTTCAATCGCCACAGGGCTTTTTCAATTGAAAGGAGCTTTTCTTCTACTGTTTTATAGGTTTCTTTCGGCAACAGATCGTCGGTTGGCAGAATATTCTCACAGTAGGGACATCGCTGGAAATGGACCGCTATGTCGGCCCCGCATGAATTGCATTTCTTTGTTGAGATAAATCTCTTTTCCATGTTATTTACAATATTTAAAGAAACCTTGTAAAAGCAGCATCCTTAATCTTTCCCTGAAGGAGAAGGTTCTTTTCCCATGCCGAACGTATTCAAAGCATAAAAAACTGCCCTTGACGACAGCCAGAGTCACACTCTCCCACTGCTCAATTTTACGCCTCCCTTCTGGTTTTTCATGTCGACAGCTTCACTCACGCCGTTTCATGAAGAGGGTTCTCACGGACTTTTTCGATTGCATCCCTGACTGCCTGGCTCAGCGCCTTCTCATAAATTTCGGAATGAAGCGTGGGCTTGTATAAAAGGCCCTTCATTGAAAGGGACGACCTGTATGATGGTCGCAGATGATTCAGAGCAAATGCTGCGATATCGAGGATACAGTCCTGGCATCTGCACACATCCGCATATTGATCATCTTCGAGGAGCACCCCGAGTTCCTCGATGACAAGGTTTTCCATCTCATTTATAAGCATATCAGAATCAATTTCATCTTTAAGTCTCATACCTGCCCTCCTGCAGCCTGTGATACCTGTTAATAATATAACGAATAAATAATCGGGAATCCAGAATATGGTTGCCTTCCTTAGAAATTTGCTGATTTGCAGGTATTCCAGGAACTTGATGTAAGAATCAGGTTAATGAATGTTACAATCAAAAAACATGAACTCCCAAACAGGAACGGAGCATACAAAAAAGGAACCGCATCATCGAGGTCGCCAAAGATATCTTTGAGACCAGGGGATATGACCATACTGATTCCAAGGAGATAGCAGCCAGAGCCGGGGCAGCAGGCCCCACGGGTTACCTCAGTGATGAGTCTGAATTCGGTACTGGCATGACCGCACAACCTTCGTATTCGCCAATGCCGATAATGAAGCGGTCTTTACAGTCAACCTTAATCCTGAAATTCCCGGAGGAGATAAATAACCATACCCAGATTTGAAAGGCACATTATGTTAAGCATATGTTTTTTTCCGAATCAGGAAAATCCTCTATACAAACAGCATGGAGTAACTCCTCATCCGGTGCGAACATAAAATACTAAATTTCATTTGGAGGGGGGATTTAAATGTACAAAAAAAGAACAGGGGCACTTCTAATGGCACTGGTAAGTCTTGCAATGATTCTGTTTTTCACTGCCTGTAACGAAAACAGCGGCAGCGGTGATAGCAGAGACTCGTTACTGCGGGCGAAGTGGACGCACAGCCTGATCGGTGAAGTCGAACCAATCATGATGAGGGAGAAATACCAGCGCGTGGTAACATTGAAATTTATGTACAGCCTTCACCGAACTGGTGGAACACAGGTGTCTTTGGTGAAATCATGAATTTTATCACTGGTGCAGCTCCAGAAACAGGTTTTAATGGAGCTGAATTTGGCGAAAACTACAAGCGCCAGAATCGCATGCCCTATGAATCTATCCTTGATGGATCACTGGAATACACAACTGAGAATCAGGGAACACAGGCTAAAACTTTCCGCTGGAGATTCAAGAGAAGAGACACTGAAAAGACAGTAGATATTATTTACAATCTAGCGCTCATTGAACCTGTTGACATGATGTCATACATGGGAAAACTCGAATCCACGGACTTTACAAATTTAATGGCTGAATTGTCAACATTGACAACAGCAGAAAAAAAGAAAAGACTTCCCCAATTAATCGGAAACGGTGAAGCTGCAACCTTATATCCTTCACTCGTCCCCGTATTTCAGGAATACTGGAATGATCGAGTTGAATTCGTCCATAAAAATCACGATATGGTATTAATCGATGACACATCACTTGAGGACTGGCAAAGGCAGCTCTTCACGGTAATAGAAGTAACAGAGAAGCGGCCCAGCAGGCAATATACTCAGTTGAACAGAAACAGCCTGCCAACAAAGGTGCCTTTCGCGAAAAGTGGTCTTTTTTTCAAGTATTTTAATGATACGTCTACAGTCATTTAACCCAAGTTCCCTTTCCGGAATAAAAAATCCAACAAGTCTAAAAACTATTTAAATTTATTATTTGCATATAAAAATAGTTGATTATTCCTTATTAGATCTCTATCATTCTCTTGCAACTCTTCTTTATCCTGTATGTAAAGTAAAAGCTTGAAAACATAGGTTATAATTACGCGCGCTTTATAATGTTTCATACATCAATAAAAAGAGGTAAATACATGAAAAAATCTAATTTATGGATTGCATGTTTTATGGCAGGAGCTTTCATCTTTTCGGCGGCGATTAAAGCCGAATCAGCGGTTACTCCCCAAAATGTAATAGCCGATTTCAAAAAAGAATATAAATTACCTGAAAACCGAAAACTCCTTAAAATTCAATACCTTGGAAAACCGAGAAATTTCTCCAGAAGAGAAGGCCTGATAATGGTTTACTATCATGCCCGCAAGATTGCAGTTTACAATCTTTTCACCGAGTGCGGACTCAAGGTAATGTACACATGGGAGGTTTGGTACAGAAGATCAGGAAAAAATCTGAATTTCGCCCAGATAGCCATATGGGACCATAAACTATTGAATAAACCCACCAGGGAATTACCTCCCCTCGATAATACCGCAATTACCAGCCTCATTAATAAAAACCTGTCTGACAGATCAGGTTATCAGACTTATAAAGCGAAGGCAGTCAAAATCTCCGTAAAGGAGAAGAAGGGTAAATATAATTTCTGCATGCCTGTTTATGACGTGGTATCTAATGTTGAAATCATCGCGGGAGAAGAGCATAAAAATATTTCGGATCTCTGGAGATGCACCATGTCCTCAAATTTTCGAAAAAAGGAGGGTAAGTGGGAAATAAATTCCAGCGACTGCCTCTACCGCGGCAAAAAACAATCCTGTATTTACGCCCAGATGTGTGAAAACCTGGGCACCCGAAGTAAGGTGCAAACAATAAACTGGATAGAGGCGAAACCCCTCATTCAGCAGTACCTGGAAAAAAATTCAAAATTTAAGATCGCAAAATTTAAAAAATTCGATTTTATAAGAACGGAGAATAAAAGCGAAAGCGGCCTTGATCTCTGGTTTGTCGTACATTCCGTTACGGAACACCTGATACCCAGAAGCGAGGGACACCACAGTGAAGATTACATCTACACCTATGACTGCAACTCCTATTTCAGGCTTGGATTCCACTCAACGGGAAGTAAAAAATGGGAGGTCGACGATTCAGAATGCTGCTCATCCCCTAAACAAAAATGTCATTCCGGCTACTGCAGCAGAAACTCAAAATGCCTGTTGCTTTCCAAGACTCCTGCTGGAGGCGCAAAAGCAAAGGGACCAGCAATTCCCCTCACCGGAGACCTTGTTGACTGCAGCAAATCTCGTTTTCAGTCAAAGAGCAGCCCCCGCAGCCTTTTGGGATGGGCTCGCAGTTATCATGGTTATCTGGTAAAAAACGGTGCGGCCCCAAATTATTGCGAAAAGGCCATGAATTATGAGGGCTCGGCTTACTGTCAGGACAAAAAAAATCCAGAAGCCATTAAGGCGCTAAAAGAAACCCTTTCCATCTGCAACAAGTAACAAAACTCAAGAATTAAAAAATGGCGGCCAGCCATATCCAGTAAGCTGGCGCCATTTTACTCAGTTTTCCGCTGCTTTATTTTCAGCTCTCAGGCTTCTCTCCGGTCTTCCTGCAGGTACAGGTACTGACAAATGAAGGTTTGCTTTCAGATTGTTCCGTGTGGAAAGTCCCTTTTTGAGAACTTTTCATGCTGTAACACGAACAATTTGATATTCATAGTGGAAATTACGATAACTAAAAACATTCAAACTTCATAATAAATCTTATTGGCACCAACTCCCGGACAACGGAATGATAAATAATTGACAGAAACGGCGGGGACGGAGGTCCAAGTACCGCGGTGCCATGGACGGCAAGTAGCTGTCTTCAGGGCATGCAAGGCTTTTTTTAAAATTTGATGACGTTTATCAGTATAATACTGCCCCCATTATCGTAGCCGGTAGGGCAGTCCTGCCGGTCTCTGTCTTTCGCCACACGGCGAATGATGGTTCCCGGTTCGATTTCCTCTCCAGCAATATGGAGACGGATGATTTCATTACGCATCAACATTTTCTGCATCGTTCTTACTTCCTCCCAATCACTTTTATACAATTCTATTTTATCAAATTTCAGGGTATGCGTGAAGTTATGGATACTTTTATGCATATAAAAAACGGCCCCTGGAAGGACCGTTTTTTATAAAGCTGTTCAGCAGAATTTATTTAGTTTACTGCAGTTTCAAAATCTGAAAATCATCGATATTAAGAGTAATATCATTGTCACCAGAGGAAGTCATATTTACCATAAATTCATCAATAGCCATCCAGCAGTTCCATTCCAGTGGCATTCCGGCAACAGGCGTACCACTCTGGTCTAAAATGGCAAACTGGAAATTCCCGGTAATAAAATTATGGGTAATATCAAAGTAATAATTATTTCCCGGAGTATAGGCAAAAGATTGAGTGTCAACCGCGACGCGTGAAGGGCCATCCATTACCCAGATTCCTGCGATTACGGAACCGGAATCAACTTCAAATCCGAACTCAATTCCCAGATTGTAGGGCATCGATAAATTATGCAGCATAAATCCACACAAAAAATTACTCAGTACCTCATTGGGAACTACTTTTAAAGAAGTTTTAAATTCTTTGGCCCCGGAAAACGTTGAGAAGGTATTAAAAATTGTATTACTGCTTACCCCCACAAATCCATTTGTCATGCCATCAATGCCCGCATTCAATAACAGGGTATTTCCATCAATTTCAGCTGACGCATTACCATTATCTGATGCAGACCAGTTACTTCCCAAATCACCACTATCTGCCCTGTTAAAATCATCCTGAAAAACCAGAGACCATGTATCATTATTGGTGACATTGAGGGTGTACATCCTGGTGGAGACTCCATCCTCTGCAGTGACATCTACATGGAAAACATTCAATCCCTCGGCAAGGGGAATATTCTGCCAGTCATCAGTTTTTGTAGGGGTAACGGGAGTACCGTTCAGCGACACTGCAACAGTTTGTCCGAAGGCTTCCCTTTTGGCTGACAGGTAGAGTGTATCACTACTGTTCAGATCGGAGTCGGTATTGGACATGCCTCCTGTGTCAGGATTGGTGACACTGAAGCTGAAATAATTTTCCGTTCCCTCATACTGGTAAATATCAGTCTGCCCGCCAACAGGAGTCAGAGGTGCGGAAAATGTCAGTCCCGTAGCCGTTGAAGCAGAAGTCGTGCGGTTGGCTGTAATGGTATAGGTCTTCTCCGTACCATCATCGGAAGTTACTTTTATGGCTATTGTATTATTCCCCGGGGAGAGAATCATTTCACGGGGATTATATTCATCATCTACGCTAACATCTATTGTATCAACGGTAACTGTGGCATTAAACTGGCTAACCCTGGCATTGATACAAAGCTGCTCATTCCATTGCTGATTATCAATGTTGTAGAGGGCATACACTTCGCTGTAGGGATATTCGGTGTTAAGGGTATAGGAAGTCACTTCCGGGGCAAAGGCTGGCGACAGGGTTCCGCCGTAGCAACTGAGAGAAGAAAGAGTCGCATCAGAAGCATCGGGGACCACCCGATTCACTACCAGCTCATAGGAGAGGGAGTCTCCCCCAGCGCAAGGGGAATGACCACGGGTATTCCGGAATCTACCACAGTATTCTGGTCATTAACCTCAACTGTTGAGTCCGATGTATTCGGCATTGCCATAACCGTCAGGGTATCATCACCCACCACAGGGGAACCGGTATAGACCGCAAAAACGCTTACACTATCCTGTGCCGTTGTCACCTCGTACTTTAACAGTCCCTCTTCGAAACCGGGATTCAGGGCAGATGACTGTGTGGAATTTTCATCACAGGAAATATCATCCAGTCGTGAAGAGATTCCAGCAATATCTATTTTCGTTACCGTAATAGAATAAGTCCTGGTATCTCCATTTTCGGCTTTAACCGTCACACTTATAGCATTGCTGCCATTTTGCACTAACATATAATTACTATCGATTTCAACTCCCTCCAGAGTCATGGAAACTGTGGCATTTTCATGCTTCGCTTCTGCTTTAACCGTTATGTATTCCACATATACTGTTGCCGCATAGTCTGTCGTTCCAGGGCCGAAAACAGGATTCAGGTTAAATCCTGTAATCTCCAGGGAGGCGAGGCTTGCATCAGCCGATTTACCATCATTTCCCCCGTTTGAGGAACAGCCTTGAAGGATCAAGGCAAAAGCAAGAATAAACATGGGGAATATTCGTTTTTTCCTTATCATCATGAGCCATCTCCTATGCATCTTATATATTTGAAAAATGTGAGAACATCATACCAAGCATAAATATTGAAAAAATTGCGCTTTTTGTCGTTCCGATTTATAAAAGTGAACGATTTTTTGATGCAATTTTTAATATTTTTTAAAATTTTTCAAATCTGATCCTTTCGCATCATCTAAAATATTTCCTTCCCTGGAACATCCTCAAGCTCAGGGCTTCACAGTTTTAATAAAAGCTCCCTGTTTTCTTTTTCTTTCGCAAAAGTGCTCACAAATTCTTCTTTAACCTCTGTTGATGCATCAACATCAAAGCTCAGTTTCGCAAAGCATAAAACATCATCAACCTCGGTCCAGTCTTCTTCGACATCATGTGAATCTGCAACAGGATCCATAAGCCAATGCCGCTTAACCGGATATTTATAGCACCGGAATGCGAAATCGCAGACGCTTTTTATGTCAGTAAAATGTCCCTTTCTATGTTATGCGCAAATTCTTCCAGGGCTCCGCATGTATCATGATAAATATAAAAGGTGCTTCTGATTTTTTTCATTGCTTACTTGAGATAAGTAATTATTCGGTAACATATACCTTCTGTTCAAAAATGGCTTGTTTGAATAATTGCATGTGCTTTAGTCTTCGAGGGACAGCTTAGACATTGGCCTATTTCATGTATACACTGCTTTTATCTTCAGAGCTTTTTTATAGGTTTTGTATCATTCTGCTTTAGTACTTTGCGGATTGTTGCAAGTGAAAGCTTAAGGTTAAGGTTAAAGTTAGGGATTAATTCTGATTATATTTTTTTAAATTTCTATTTCCATAAAATACTTAGAGGTTTAGACGATGTTTTTGAATCTCAAAGTAAATCTTATGGAATATGTTCAGAATCATAATCCGCTATATATATTTTCTATTTGTATTAAAAAAGTATTGCATAATCACAGGTTTCTCTTCATTATATATGAGATACATGAAATATTATGGAAAATGAATAACTATGTTTGTTTATATTTGTGATCTGCCTGTTTTATTTGCCGTCGGTCTGGCTCTCCTTCTCGCCATCACAACCTTTTTTCAGCCGAAAAAGTTCAGAAACCAGATTCTGGTGTTGCTTTATTTAAACGCAGGTTTTCTTGAATTCATGCTGTATCTTATCGGAAGTGGTAATATTCTGAATTATCCTCATCTCTTCTTTCTGGAGCTACCGGCCTTTTTTTTTATTGGTCCCCTTATGTTTTTCTATGTGCTTTCACTCATGGATGAGAAAGAGTCATGGCGGAAAATTGATATCCTGCATTTTATCCCCGCCGTACTGACAATAATCTATACTTTGCCTCTCGTATTGCAAAAAGTTGACTCGAAACGTCTTTTCATTAACCAGCTCTACAGCGGGAAACTTGAGCTTGATAAGAATATTATACCTGTTTTAGGAATTATCTATATTGGCCTCTACACAGTTATTATGTTAATTAAGATATTGCCTTCGATTAAAAGGAAAAACAAAAACCAGCAGCTTATGATTATATTCTTATCTTTCTTTTTGCTTCTTGTGGTAAATCTGCTAATTGGATTCTTGGGTATTATAATCGGCAGTTTTCTAATTAAGCGAGTCATTATACATCTGATTGCTCTATTGATTTTTGCACAATTCATCGTTGCAGAAAGGTACCCATATCTAGTCAGGTTCACTACTATTCCTAAAAAGAAAAAGGAGTATAGCAAGTCTCATCTTGAAGGGGTGGATATTGAAACGTTGAAGGGACAGCTTACATATCTCATGGAAGAGGAGAAGTTATTCTGTGACGAGGACCTCACTCTTTCTCGACTGAGCCAGGCCCTTGAGAACACACCCCATCAGCTTTCACAGTTTATAAATGAGCACTACCATAAGAATTTCAACACCTATATCAACAGCTATCGAATTAAAGAGGCTAAGAAGCTTCTTCTGAAAGATCCGCAAAGGAATACCCTCTCGATAGCCTATTCCACCGGGTTCAATTCTTATTCTACCTTCTTCAATGCTTTTAAAAAAGGAGAGGGAGTATCTCCCGCCGAATTCAGAAAAATGCATCTCGCACTTGCCCGAGAAAAAAAGACACTCCCTTAAGCTTATGATCTATAATAAGCTTAAGGGAACATTAATAAAAAAGTAATACAAAACATTTAAAATCCACAAAGTTAATATGATAAAATCCGCGGACAAGACCACCTTAGATTTGCAAGAAACCCCGACACCCCTTTAGATCAAGCTGGATACAGGAAAAATGAATTTGAGCATGTAGAGAAAAAAGCGGCTAAAGGTTGGGGAAAATAATGGAATGAAAAAGATTACTGTCTAAACAAAGTAATTATTGATGTGTAAAATTACCTTACATGCCTGCCTCCTCCAAGCGGATTTTTTACCGCTACTTCCTAAATCATAAGTATGTAAATTTAAAAAGTTGCCAATTTATAATCCTGCGAGTCAACCCTGCCTTTTCATATTATTATGCAGTTAACACACATGGATTGATGAATTGGAACGACCGGTCACATATTCCTGAAACAAACACTTTAATGCCTAGTCTGGCTGTTTGAAAGTGCTTCATCTCATCTTTGTGGTTAAACATGAAGGAAAGTTTTTTAATGGAAGCGATATATCTTGGGATCCACTTAACTGGCAATCTTCCACAATTCGAACTGAAGAGGATGCTCACGATTATAGTAATCTCAGGATAGGTAGTACCATTAAAGCTATAAAGTCAAAAAATTCAAAGGTTTAGTGGTTTATATCAGTGGGAAAAATATGCATTTGATGATGGGACGTTTTCTGTAACCGTAATTGAAAAACACAAGAAGAATAATCTTGTTAAGTTAATCTGAAAGCATTCATCACCCGCACCTGCCTTTTGAATAAATTGGCTAATTCAAAGGAGAATTATTACCATGAATGTACAATACAAGGACATACAGCACAAAAAATTATTTCATCTGTCACTTATGTTACTGTTTGCCGCAGGCATTTCAGTTCCCGCTAAGGCAAATTATAATATTCATAGAACGCATGGAATAAAACCCGGGACCGCCCCGGTGGTGGGTTTAACTTACACAATGGACAACAACTTCTATACCGCCGACAAGCTGAAGGATTCAAAAGGCAACGAGGTAAATGCCGACATTGATGTTAAAATGTTTTATAACACTCATAAATTTTCCTGGATGTCATCAAACAGAATCCTCGGCGCCAGTTGGGGCTTAAGCCTGATGATTCCTGTTGTTTATGTTGATTATGAATATAATTCTGAGTCAGGCAGCGAATCATCCGGCAGGTTTGTCAGCCGCAACAGTATTATGCCATTGCAGGATGTTAATATGTTTGATGGCATGACTGTTGCTCCAAAATTTGATAAGTTATATTTTGGAGATATTGCTCTGACTCCGGTAAATTTTTCATGGAACACTGACCAGTATGATGTTCAGGCTGCTTTTAAAATTGTGGTACCCACAGGCCATTTCGATAAAGACAATTTCATATCAGCAGGTAGTGGCATGTGGACTTTTATCCCTTCAGTCGGCGGCACCTTCTATTTTGATGAGGCAAAAAGCTGGAGTGCCAGTGTCAGTGTCCGCTATAACATCCATACAGAGAAAAAAGATCTCAATCTTCGGAAGGGGGACGATCTTGGATTTGAATGGAGTGTTGCTAAATCCTTTAACAATATTCTTGAGCTGGGGGCTGTCGGGTCCTGTCAATGGCAGATAACCGATGACAGTGGCAGAGTTGGTATTGTTGATAAAGGTGCGAGGGTCTATGCTGCCGGTCCTGAAGTAAGTGGTACTATTTCCCAAATTAATCTTACCTTTAGTCTAAGGAGTCTTTGGGAATTTGGCGCTGTCAACCATACCCAGGGCAACATGACATCTCTGAGTATCAAAAAAGTTTTTTAAAATAGGGCTGATAAAATCGGTAGATTTGAAATATACAATGTCATTTAGAGAAAGGAGCAATGTTGTTTTTCCTTTCTCTAAATGTTTTTAGAAATGTTCAACTACAAAGGATATTTTTTCGCTTAAACTCCCATTCCAATGGTTGACCTCGCATTACCGAAGACCGGCATTACCACATAGCAAGTTATTTGTTTTAAAAGAATTTTACTTTTGACATTTTTTCCACCATATACTCTATTTTTATAAAAAAAAGCCCCCCGCCTAAGGCGGGAGGCAGATAATGTGTACGTTGAGGTTTCTTCGAATGGAAAAATCATTAGAAGACAAACGTTGTAAGAAAATTTGAAGGAATTATTATCTAAGATTCTTACCCCCTTAGGGGATAAGAACTTCCTTTACTTTAAGATGAGAACTTGAACTGCATTGATAATCCCGCTCATTTTACAGTAAAGGCCCGTCTCAGTAAATCTGGCCGTGGTTCAATCGACTGTGAAAATTCCTCATGCGGAGGTTTCCAGAAAGCCCTTAAGTCAGTTCCGGCTTGAACACTGAAGTAATGACGCTTTTGAGATGAAATCTTCTCTATACTATTTGTATTCAATAAAGGCATTGTCATTTTTTAATAATTTGTAGTCTTTCCTAAAGTCCTGAAGAAAAAGGGGACTCCTGATAGAGTCCCCTTTTTGAGAAACAGTTTTAGATTCCGGGCAGATGATAGCTTATGCTTACCGCAACGTCATGTCCATGCTTTGCGATTTCAACATCGTCTCCGCCTTTTGTCACATCAGTAGGAACATAATAGGTGTATATATACGCAAGCCCCACCTGCAGTGTGTCGGTTAGTTTACAGGTGCCTCCAAAACCAACATTGTGCCAGTCAAGAGCCTCGTTAAGTTCGGATCTGGCATCGTCGCATGGTCCATCGCTTCCAAAGCCATAGCTGAATCCCATTGTGAGAGGAATCATTGAAAGGGCGTAAGTGCCACCGATACCGATCTCATATCCCGTAGAATAGGCATCTTCGAGGTCGTCCCAGTCAACCTGTTCATTAAAAAAGATATTTGCACTTACTCCCGCTGCAAGACCCTTTAAAGGTCCATCGTTAAAGGCGTACTCGAATCCCAGGGCCAGCATCATCGGAAGAGTCGCCTTTTCACTTGCTCCATCAGGGTAAAAACCAAAATCATCTCTTGAGGTGTCGTTTTTCAGCTTAAGTGCAGAGTTCCATGAAAATTTAATTCCCACATTGAGCTCATCTATAGGCTTTATGTCAACACCGGCAATAAGACCGTGGGCCATTCCATCCTGTGATACTTCTACCTCTTTATCAGCAAAATTCGCCGCTATCTGAGGAATGGAAAAATTAGAGTCAACAGGATTCCCTGTACTGGTGGCAAGGCTCAGGCCCTTAAGCGATCCTTCATAGCTGGTCTCTGCATACATGAATCGATATCCCGCAGATAGAGAGAGTTGTTTCATCAGAGCGTAAGCGATGTTGGCCTGTACACAGTAGTAAGCTGATTTCCCCTCGAAACTTCCGTCCGCAGTGTAACCATTTATGCTGCCGTACCCGGTATTGAGTGCTGATGTGGTGCCAACCCCAGCTGCTCCGTCCAGAGTGGTGCCGTCCCCGGAGCCACCCATAGCTAGATCTGCCCAGGTACCTACACCTAGACCATTAGCCATCGCTGCTGTGTTAGCGAGATCTGTCTCGAAACCGGGGACTCCATCATCATAGGAGCCTGTACCTCCTCCGCCGATACCCATGAATCCCAGAGAAAAAGCCATCTTTTTTCTCTTATACACGGCATAGAAATTGGGAAATAACCAGGCTGACTTGTCTGCCTCATAGGAGTTGCCATTGAGTGTAGTGTTGTCAGTGTCAATAGTCATGGGCAGGTAGATAAACTGGTTGCTGACGTAAAGATGGAGCCCGTCCTTCATAAATGAGGTTCCGGCAGGATTAAAATAGGCTGCATCTGCATCTGTTGAGGCATTCCTGTTTTGTGTCATACACCATTCTACGCTATGGTTTGTGTTTTCCTGTACACCGCCAGCCATGACGGAGAGGGGGCTTGTACAAAGAAAAAAGGTTAGCACAAGCAAGCTGTTAAGGTGTTTCATGTAAGTCCTCCAAATATTATTTTTATTGTTTTATCCCAACTCCACCTCTGTTTAAGAAGCGGAATATAGCCAAAACTTTGAGGGCCGCCCTTACAGAGGGATATTAATACATATCCTTTGTCACTGACTGAAGAGAGGGTGGCTGAATTTAAATAAATATAGCGAAGTAAGAGAATACGGGCTTACAAGATTATAAGTTGAGAAGAAAAGTTGATTGTAGATTTATAATTCACAATGATAGAGGTGTGGCATGCCTTGGATATCCAGTAAACTCCGGGCACTAAGGCCCAAGTGCCGAGGTGACACGGATGGCAAGGAGCGGCCTTCAGGATGAGCAAGGCTTTTTTATAAATATTTAACACCATGGCTTCCCTCGGTACAGGCATTTCAGTGATATGAAACTACCGCGGATAGAACCTGTTTTGTATCATGTACTGCTTTTTGTGAAGGCACTTCCCTGGATATCAAAATAAAGAAAAAAATCGTTCACTTTTATAAAGATGAACGACTCCTCCTGCTCATTGTGATTTTATACAAAAACTGTAATACCGTTGATGTAACACAGCAGAGTCAGATTATTGCATCCGTATAAGGCTGCATCATGGACACATTGAAAACAATTAAGAGTATTTTTTGCTGCTCATAATTGTATTACTTTAACTTTTCAGGAGACTCCCAATGAGTAAAAACTATATTATACTGGATGAATACATCGAAGAAAAAGTGCCGCGTCATCCCGCTGACGGCTGCATAGTGTCTGATATGATTACGGTCCATGGCCATAAAGTTGGCGATATGCGAAGGTATAAGCCCGCCAATGAAAGAGACAGCGGATGGATATTTATGGCCGGGGATGAGCCGAAAGAATTTATGAATGATATGAATAATGTCTCTATTTTACATTTGAATATAGTAGCCAATTACGATTCTGATATTATCAATCTTCTTGATGCGAAGTATTATACCGGATTCAAAAGAAACGAAAAGGGAGAGTTAGAAGAATATTATTTCCCTGATCCTCAGACCGGTCTCTATACTGATTCTTCCCAGGCAGAGCCCCAAAGTACCACTCCGGATACGATAAATGTAAATTTAAGATTCATGGACGATGATCACATGAATGAACGCTTTATAGATGTATTCATTGATGTGTCTGAGTTGAGAATGGAAGTTTCAACTCAGGTAAATATCAATGAAAGTTATCTGGGCTCTGATGGAAAAGATTCAAATGGCATGACATACGAGGAAAATAGCGATGGTGAAATTCTTTACTTTTCTTCAGGTGCACGGGCAGTAGATTTCTTGAAAAGGTATATAGAAAAAACAAATGAAAACTGCTTCACCCTGATGAAAGAGAAAGAGGGAGTTTATAGTGAAATTTATAATAAAGAAAGAGATGTAGAGATAGAAGCACAGATTTCAAAAATTGATGTAGACCTGAAAATTGAAAACGAAGACTCCATTAGCCCTGAGGAAGAAGAAAATTATATTATACGACTTGGCCGGATCAATCCTATTCGCCACTATACAGACTCTGAAACAGGCGAGCAGGTGGATGATCAGTTCTTTGAAGCAGTAGAGTATGACGATATAGAAAAAATCAAACAGCTGGCATCTGAAGGAAAAAACATAAATAGTAAAAGCGCTACCGGTACTACAACTGCATTACGAATGGCAAGAATGAGGGGTACCCCCAATGCTGAATTGATAGACTGTTTACTGGCCCTGGGAGCAAAGGATGAATAAAATCATATTATAAGACTCAGAATTCAGGCCATCAGTTTTGGCCTGAATAGCTAAACTTTGTAGCTGCACCTCAAATCTTTTTAATCCCCCCCTCCGTAATATCATTGCAACAGATGAAATTTCAGTGTAGAATTGAATAGACTTCCAACAATGGAAGCAAAGCAGTACTGGAGACTGGACATCTAGACCTGGAACGAAAAATGAAGGAAAGACTAAGCAGCAATACATTCGACCTCCCCATCCATGAACTGCGCCGTGGATACCGGAGTGACATCTATTTCTGGCGCGAAAAAATCGTTCTGGAAAACTTCAACCTTCACCCCTCCGTAACCATGCAGGCATTCCAGAAAAACGATGCAATACTATGCGGCATTGATGAGGCCATTGCGGTCCTGAAGGTAGCAAGCGGTTACTACCGTGATTATGACAGGGCCTACAAACTATTCGATCAGCACATGGAGCTGAAAAAGGAGGCGCGAAAGTGTTACCTTACAGACCGGGAAAAATACCTAAAAGCAATTAACAGAAAACTGGAGATAGACGAAGAACTCGACTCCCTCTGGGAAGACAGATTTTCCGATCTTGATATCATGGCACTCTATGACGGAGATCCCATTGAACCGTGGGAGAGCATCATGCACATTACAGGGGATGCCTCCCTCTTTGCTCATCTGGAAACAATCTACCTGGGAATACTGGCGCGGCGGACCCGCGTTGCCACCAACGTAAGAAATGTCGTTAAGGCGGCCAATGGTACCGCGGTACTCTATTTTCCTGCCCGCTTCGACCACTGGGCCGTCCAGGGTGGAGACGGGTATGCCGCCCATATCGGCGGCGCCTTCGGCGTATCCACGGATGCACAGGCGGAATGGTGGGGCGCCAGGGCCTCGGGAACAGTACCCCATGCACTCATCGCCGCGGTAAACGGGGATACCGTGGAGGCGGTTCGGATGTTCGGTGAAACCTACCCGGATACAAACCTGGTTGCCCTGGTTGATTTTGACAATGACTGCATCGCCACTGCCCTAGACTGTTGCCGGGCCATGGGGGACCGCCTCTGGGGCATACGTCTCGACACATCGGAAAAAATGGTGGACAACTCAATACTTCCCCGCATGGGCAGCTTTACCCCTACAGGGGTCGTCCCCGAACTCGTATTCATGACACGCAAGGCCCTCGACAGGGAGGGTTTTTCAAAAATAAAAATAATCGTCTCAGGGGGATTTACCCCTGAAAAAATTAATACCTTCGAAGAACTGAAGGTCCCCGTGGATGCCTACGGTGTCGGCACCTGCCTTTTGCGGGGAAGTTTTGACTTCACCGCCGACGTTGTACAGCTGGAAGGAAAACACTGCGCAAAAAAAGGCCGCGTATTTCTTCCCAATAACCGTCTTCAAAAAGTTGAAACATAAAAGGAGGACAAAATGAAAGCACTGATACTGGTTGATATACAAAAGGACTTTTGCCCGGGCGGTGCCCTGGCTGTGACAGAGGGAGATGCCGTTGTTACCCCGGCAAATTCACTTATGGGAAAATTCGAAACAGCGGGACTGCCGGTTTTTTTGACCAGGGACTGGCACCCGGTCAATCACTCCTCCTTTAAGGAAAACGGGGGCATATGGCCCACCCACTGTGTTGCGGAAACCGAGGGAGCCGCCTTTCATGATGACCTTAAAATTACCGAGCATGCAGTTATAATTTCCAAGGCAACTGAGGCTGATACAGATGCCTACTCAGGTTTCCAGGGGACCGGCCTTGCAGAACGGCTCCGCAGCCTGAAAATTACAGATACCATCATACTCGGACTTGCAACGGACTACTGTGTCAGGAATACCGTTCTCGATGCATTAAAGGAGGGCTTTTCGGTTACTGTCATAAATGAAGGAATACGAGCAGTAGATGTTGAGGCTGGTGACGGAGAAAAGGCCATTGCAGAAATGAAGAAAGCAGGGGCAAAGTTTGTTTCGATAGATAAACTTTAACTATCTGCCGGTAAATTTCTCACTGGCATTCCAGTTCTCCCTTAAGCTCGGCTGGAAGAGGTTACATGAACCTGTTCTCATTAACTTCCCCCCTAATAAAAAATTTGCAACCTTTTTCGATTGTATCCTGTCTTTTGGTTACAGGATACAATCCTCGATTAATCCTGCAGTAATCTAATCCTGGAGCAGCAAAGATGAACATCATGAAGGGCGAACGCATCGCCTTTTTTTCCCATTTTTTCGGTGCCCTCACAGCCCTGGCTGGAACCGTTACACTTATAATTATTTCCCTGGGCAACAAGACATTGCTGATGACATCCCTTATCTATGGCCTCTCTATTACCTTTTTATTCAGTGCCAGTTCTCTTTATCACGCGAAAAAAAGGGGAGAGAATGAAGTCACATTCTGGCGGAAGCTTGACCACCTGGCAATATTTGTCATGATAGCCGGTTCGTACACTCCAATTTGTTTCTTTTATCTTGAAGGCCCCATGTTCTGGGGTATCCTTATCGCCCAGTGGTCACTGGTGTTTCTCGGAATTCTCTTTAAATTCTGGTTTCTCAATGCCCCAAGATTTTTAAATATTGCTATTTATCTCGCCATGGGATGGATGGCGATCATCCCCATGGGGACAATTTTTGATGTAATGCCCAGAGCTGAAATCCATTATCTTTTTGCCGGGGCCTTTTCTTTTACTGCCGGTGCTATAATTTATCTGCTGAAAAAGCCTAATTTTTTCCGGGGTTCATTTGGATTTCATGAATTATTTCACTTCTTTATCCTGCTGGGAGGGGTAATGCATTATATTATGATTCTAAGGGGCACCGTGGGGATTCTATCTATATAGTAATCATGTGAGAGATCCCGCCAGGGGCCTCTCACATGAATTAATTTACTTCTTTCCCAGTTCCTCGGCACGAAGTTCCTTTTTCAGGATTTTTCCAACCGTTGAAACCGGCAACTCGTCGCGGATTTCAATTGTCGCGGGCCACTTATACTTAGCCAGTTTCGGCTGACAGAATTCCATCATTTCCTCCGGCGTTGCCGTCTCATCTTCCTTCAAAGAAATAAAAATCTTCACGTTTTCTCCACGCTTCACGTCGGGGATCCCGATGGCCGCCGCCTTGTCCACCTTCGGGTGTTCATAAAAGACCTCTTCGATATCCCGTGGATAAATATTGAATCCACCTGAAATAATAAGATCTTTTTTACGGTCAACAACGAAAAAGTATCCATCTTCGTCCATGTAGGCAATATCCCCGGAATAGATCCAGCCGCCACGAATAGTCTTTTCAGTTTCATCGGGTCTGTTCAGATACCCCCCTGTCATCTGGGGCCCCCGGAATATCATCTCCCCCTCTTCTCCCTGGGGCAGAATTTTTTCTCCGGTTTCCAGGTCGACAATTCGCACATCAGTATCCGGGAAGGGGATCCCAATGGAACCCGGTTTGGTTTTCCCCCCGAAGGGGTTCAGGTGTGTCTGGGGGGAAGTTTCGGTCATGCCGAAGCCTTCATTTATTTCCACTCCAGTCAGGTCCTTAAACCTGTTAAGGACCTCAACCGGAAGAGATGATCCGCCGGAAGTCATCAGTTTAAAACATGAAAGGTCTGTCTTCTCCAGATCGGGATGCTGAAGCATTCCCACGTACATTGTAGGAACCAGGGGAGAGCCCGTGGGACGATACTTTCTGATCGCCTCGAGGAGTTCCGGCGCCTGGGGTTTCGGTATCAGAAGAGATGTCCAGCCGACAAAAAGAGGAAGATTCATCGCTGCTGACATCCCCAGAACATGAAATATCGGGGGAGCCGAAAGCATAAGTCCGTGGACCTTCCCCTCACTGTGAAACCATTCCCTGTACATCTGCACCATGCAGCTCAAATTTCGATGAGTCAGGATTGCCGCCTTTGAAACCCCCGTGGTCCCCCCGGAGAACTGGTAAACCGCCACGTCATCAAAAACAAGTTGCACCCTGGATGGAACTGACCTGAAATTTTTTATGCAATCTTTCCAGCGGTAAAGTTCCGCAGCTTCCGCGACACTGACAGAAAGTCCCTTCTTTTTTGCCGCGAGGGGAAACAATAACTTTTTCACAACAGGGAGGTAATCCCCAAGAGTGGTATAGATAATCTGCCTGATTTTCGTTTCAGGACGCAGGTTCACCATACGGTTTGCAAGTAGATCAATGGTAACCAGAATCTTCGCATCCGTATCATTAAACTGATGTTTTAATTCGCGGTCACTGTAGAGGGGATTATTCATCACCGCAATGGCGCCAATGCGAAGTGCAGCATAATATGCCACTACGCAGGGAATCATATTCGGAAGAAGAATCGCCACGGCATCCCCCTTGCAGACACCAAAACTCTGAAGACAGGAGGCAAATGAATCAACAGCCTCCTGCAGCTCCCGAAAGGTCATCCGGTACCCCTGAAAAATGAGGGCATCCCGGTCCGGCCACTTCTCTGCAGAACGGTCCAGTATATCAGGTATGGTCAATTCTTCATAATTTATGACTGCAGGCACACCTTCAAAATAATGCTGCAGCCACGGCTTGCTGTCATAACAGTCTGTATCATTTTTTCTGTTCATAATTTTCCCCTGATTTTCAAATTTAACGACCCCCACTCCTGCACACATAATATTTAATATCTATTTATTTTTTTATATATGTGACACACACTTTTATTTATTTATCGATATTATATTCATCTAAAATTTAATCAATATTAATTTCAAAAAATTTCCTCCAAGATGCTTCTCTTCACAGAAGGTTCATACTCTTTTCAAAAAGTTTCTCTATCCTTCCAACTATGCAGCGGGGAGAATTTATCCCCCTGCACAACAACCAAACAATATGGAGGAACAATCATGTTCGGTGCAACTTTTGCCTTCGGGGCACTGCTGATCTTTATTGCAGCCATGGGCTTTTTACTGCTGAAACTCTACCAGGCCAATCCCGCCTTCCTGGGCCGCCTGATGAACTACATGCTGCTGGCATTTCTTGCCATCGGTCTCTCCGCCGTTGCTGTTTTAATTGGAATGCGTACGGAACAGCGGGGAAATTCACGCTACAGCCAGAACCTCAACGAGGTGAGACAAATCTGGGGGGGCAGCATAACCCAGGCCCCGCCTGCCATATCCTACCAGCAGTTAAGCAGTATAGAGCGCCATCACTGGCAGACTGGAAAACCCTACGAGGTAAAAAAACTCGTCAGGAAGGATATCAAAATATGGCAGGCTGATATCAAAGCTAAAATCGACCGGGATATCCGCAAAAAGGGCCTCCAG
The DNA here is from genome assembly GCA_942491575.1 of uncultured Spirochaetota bacterium. GTDB lineage: Bacteria > Spirochaetota > UBA4802 > UBA4802 > UBA5550 > CAZHNW01. Next base: position 90,754 of record CALOBT010000031.1, on the reverse strand, counting down.
GTTTACAATGGCTACCGGCTCAACTTTACCGGGACCTACCGAATTAAAAATCTTCTCGGAAAGAAAAAAGAAATCTTTTTTCATCTACCCCTTCCCACGGGGGGGAACAATATTAATGATGCTGTCATCAAAGTGAACGGCAGGGGCTATCATGGAGACCTCCGGGTTGCAGATGGACTTGACTGGAGTGGAGTTCTTGATCCGGGAAAAACCCGCACCATCACAGTCACCTACAGGTGCCAGGGGCTGAATAATTTTCGCTATACCCTTAACAAAGAGGTGAGGGAAATTCCGAAATTTGCTCTCTCAATTGACACTGACTTTCCCGAAAAGGTTATCAACTACATGGGAAACTCCATGGTCCACTCCGCAGCAGGAGAGAAGGGGGGCCGCACAAACATCCTCTGGCAGGCGGACAATCTTATTACACGCCAGCCCATTGCCCTTTCATTTGACAGCGGGAAAAAGACACATGAAATTGTAGCCAATCTCTACTTCTATGCCCCGCTTGCCATCGTTCTTTTCCTTGCGGTCCTCCTGGTATTTTCGCTTGCCTATGATATACGGCTCCATTTCATGCATTTTCTTTTTTTCGGAGCAGGTTTTCTTTTCTTTCACTTTTTTCTTTCGTACATAGTAAGTTATACCGGATTCATTTTTGGTTTTATAATTTCATCAATCATATCCGGGGGAATGATCCTCTACTATGCAAAACAGTTAAAGAGGGGAATCCGCCTTGTGGAAGGCACCGTCATCGGCCTGGTGATGTTTCAACTTTTCTTTTCAATCGCCTTTTACTTCCCCGCCCATACGGGACTCTTGATTCTTATCGGTTCGGCGGTTACATTAACGATTATAATGAAGGCCACCGCCGGCATTGAATGGGAAGGAAGGTTTTAGACGCTAAAATATGTCAGCATTTATAATTTGATGCTCTATTGATTCTAATATTAATTAAGAAAGGGCGCAGTCTTTTGGCTGCACCCTTACATTTAATATTATAAATAATTCAATACCTTCTTGTAAATCCTTGCTGTTAACCTTTCTTCAGGGAGTCTTTCAGTTCATTGACAAGTTTTGAAGAGGTTTTATCTACAAGTTTGAGATATGCCTTGAGTACCTTTTGTTTCGGATCCATAAGGTCCATTTTTCTCTTTGTTACAATTAGAGTTCTGCCATTACGTCCCCTTACCTTCATGGTTCCCGGCAGTTTGAGAAAAGCCGGCTGAGCAAGCTTTTTGGGAGCTAAATCATCCATTCCGGGATAATCCATATCGATAGCAATTTTCCCATCCTTTGTCACAAGAATCAATGTTGGATTAAGCTTAATTGTACTGCAAATACGGTCTCCACTTGCAACCATTATCGTCCCCGGATCTTCAACTTTCGCCCTCATTGTTACAATAAGCATTCCGTCAAGGCCAAGTTCTTTGCATAAATCCGAAATAGACTTAATCATTAATGATTTCAGGTTTTGTTTATCAACTTTTGAACTCGAGGCATTTCCGAACATTACTTTTGATTTGTTTCCATTGTAATCAATATCACTAACCAATGAATAGTGGATAGGAGGAGTACCCTCCGCTGAAAGTATCCTTTTGATGGTTTTATTTTCCAGTTTTTGAAATGACGATGTTACCGATGTTATTCTCTCCATCTCTTTCTCATCAGCTGATTTTTTCTTTACTGTTCCCTTTTTTATAAAATTAAAAACATCTGCCGTGATATCCACATCTCCCGTCGAATTTTTATTTTTACTGGCAAAATTTTTGATAAATTTTTGTGCACCTGCAGATTTTGAAAAATTACAGATATTTTTATAATGCTCATTATCTCTGTATTCAGCTTGAGGAACTATTTTAAAATTATTAATTATTTTAAGTTTAGATTCGAATTTTGTAAATGCCTCATTTGCAACCTGCTTCATAACAGAAACATTATTTTCTGTATCCGGTCCAACCCTGTCAACTGTGACACTTAAAATACCGATCTTATTCAGGCCAACCATAGCCTCTTTATTCAATTTTGCTCCGCCGCATCCTGAAAAAACAAGCAATGCCCCCATAAGTAAAAAAACAATTCCCTGACTTGCAACTTTTCCTGATCTAAACATCCTTACCCCCAAAAAATTCATGTTTTAAATAATTTCGACTTTATGCACCGCAGCTGCATATATTTTTCATAAGTCAAAAATAATATAGGTGAACGGAGCCAACCGTCGTTCACATTTATAAATGTGAACGGTTTTTTATGGATTTTATACATTTTATCAATTTTAAGGCAATTTGAATGGTGGAATAAGGAAGATGTACATGGTTTTCAAAATAAAATTGTTTTTGAACCATATCGACTGTTCGGAAATAATTGAGACATTAAACTGAAATCATTCCAGAAAATTAATGACTGAAAATCGCCTTAACTGCTTTATTTTTTCTGTAAAAAATCTTGACATATGAACAGTTTTTTTTTCTGGTATTTTCATAGATAAAAACAGCTATGGTGACACGCATGAATAAAAACAAACGATTACTTACTCTATCCGCAATACTGCTACTGGCAGTTCCACTCCTCTCAATTTCGGCTTTTGCCATCGGTACAGGAGCCATTCTTAAAAACATCAAGGTTCGGGATGCAAAAAATAATCCCGCATGGATTCCTAATTTTGGCAAAAAAGTCCTTATAATTCTCTACAACGATGTTGATGTTGCAGACCAGAATGATCCATTTGCAAACACAATGAAGGCGGCAAAAATTACCGGCAATAATTACCAGGCAATTGGAATTGCCAATATGAAAGATGCTCCCTGGAAACCAAATTCTGTAATCCGGTACATGGCCCGAAGAAAGATTAAACAGTATCCCGGAACAGTCATCCTCACAGATCCCGAATACATCCTCAGAGACGCCTGGGGGCTGGGAAACTGCAACCAGAAATCAGTCCTTATTGTCATCGGGAAAGATAAAAAGGTTCACTATTATAAAAAAGGAAAACTGAGCGATGCAGAGTCGCAGGAGGCTCTGGCCATAATTCAGAAACTTGTACAGTAATTGTACAATAACAATATATTACATAAAAGGGCTCCTTTATTAGAAAGGGGCCCTTTTTTTATCTTACTAAACTGATCTTCTGCCCCCGGTGCGCAAAAAACCTGATTTGTACAAAAATCAAAGCTGGAAAAAAGGCAGACCCGGTTAAGTTTCATATAACGACATTTTTTTTATTTTTTTTGGAACTTTTTTGGTCCCGGGGGGTATAATATATTAACGGTTTCATTATAACTCCCCAAAATGAAACGTCCCCGGTTGCTGAAAGGCGCCGGGGATTTTTTATTCTCTCGCTGGATTAAACTAGTACCTGAGTGTTACCTGGGCCCCCCAGATGCTCTTACCCGCTTCATCAAAACGGAGTGCCGGTTCGACGGCAAATTTTTCTATCTCAACCGTACCATTCATCAGACGGTCATCCAGCAGTATGGCATGTACTACCTCTATCAGTTTAACCGCACAGAGCGTCCCCACCATAGACCAGGCGAAAGTTTTATTTACTTTACCTGTTTCATATGACGAACCATTGTAATGTTCAGGCGGGGAAAAGGCATACATGGTGAAATACATGAGAAGATTATTGAGCTGGAAGTAAAAATACCCCCATCCACGGTAACCGCGATAGAAATGCCCGCCGCCGCCGGATATTGCTGCCAGGTACCCCGCCAGAAAAGAATTTCCCAGGATACTGTTTACTCCCTTAAACTGGGATGCCTCCCTTAAATATCGCTGTGCAAAGCCATCAATAAAGAGAGATGTACCTCCCGCAAAGGCCATGTACCACGCAAATGCATGATTGGTTTTTACATATCGGCTTATATCCTTATGTTCTTTGCGCAAATCCTTTGGCCAGTTCATGAAGCCGTTGACCTCGAGATAAATCCAGGGTGTGGCATTAAAAAACCAGAGAGAGAGACCAGCCCAGTCACCGTCACTGTAGTATCCAAGTGTAGGATTAATCACGGGCATTGCGGCACTCCCCAGGGGCGCCACCAGTATTGAATAAATCAGGAAATCGGGGGTTGTCCGGCTCAGAACAATTTCTCTTTTTCTTCCCCTGTAAAAAGACTTTAGAAACTTACCCTGGTCCTTAAAACTCCCCAGTATTACATCACCATCCCGGAGATTCCCAACGGTTTCAACAGTGCCGTCTTTTTTCACCAGAAGATTTCCTGTCTTTTTGTATTCACCCTCCGGACCCTTTCTAATTTTTCCGGGACGGAAAACCGTATAACTGCCGCGAAGGGGAAAAACAGGTTGCGTAGATACCTTCCCCGGCTCAAGCTTTATTTCTGCAGGTACCTTATAATCAGTAAATAGTCCCGCCATAAAACGACCTGCATGTTCCTCGCTGATAAAATTATATTCCCGCGCCCCGATACCACCGCTCATTGGTATTTTGGCCCGGTATCGGTATATCAGACGCCCCCTGTAGGGGAAATCCATACCATATGCGGAGAGGACCAGGAAAAGATCATCTCCCCGGTCATCAAATTCACCAAATATCACAAGAGAAAACCCTGCGCTGGCGGCGAACCTGAGGATACATTTTTCTTCCAGGCATCTGAAGGTCTTCAACTCCTGCTTTAAAAGAGGAGAATTGACTATATCAAAACGCCCCGTTGTGCGGATTACGGACAGCAGCTGGTTTTCCAGGACTGCAGACAGCCGCAGGGTCCTGGGACTATTGCTGATTACTCCCGCAACGGCTGCCATCGGTTTTTCCGCCCTGGCTTCTGAAATACCCGTAAACAGGATTCCCGTAAGTGCTGTGGCTGTTATTAAAACTCTCATAATATATTCTGGTTCTCCATTGCCTTCTATTATATGCCGATACCTACTTTCGCCCCCTGAAAAAAGATGTCACTTTCTTTTTATCATTAATTAAAATATTTTGATTTGATATTATTCTTATGATATAATATAATTACAGAGTGAAAGAGGAAACCGGTGGTGGTTTCCGGAATCACCGCGATAAGGGGGCTAACCATGAAACACGCACCGCGTGAACATCAGCGTGTCTATTTAACCTTTTACCTGCGGGTTTTCGAAGAAGATAACTTCATCGGATTTCTCATCGACATCTCTCAAGACGGTATGATGTTGATGTCTGAAAACATTCTTCAGGAAGGTAAGTATTATCAACTTAAAATGAAGATACCTTCATCCCTTGACTGGAAAAGTAAAGACGACCAGGACCGTTACGTTAATTTTACCGCCCAGTGCAAGTGGTCAAGGCATGACGAAGTTGATAAGGAATTCTATCTCTCTGGATTTGAATTTACCGAACTGCATGAAGATGACAATTCTTTAATCCGCAGTATTATTGAAGAATACCGTATTCGATAAAGGAAGGTAACGATATGGCCGGTAATAAAATGAAAATTCTGGTTCCCCTGGAATTTACCGAAAGTCCCGATGAAATACTGAAAAGGGCCCTTTCAGTAGCGGAAAAATATGAGGCTGACATCTACACCCTGCATGTAATTGAAGACATGCCGCGGATTAGTTTCTATTCCGATGCCTACCAGTTATGGGAGGAATTCCGTGACCGCGCGGTGAAGGAAACCATGGAAGAGATGAACACATACATTAAAAAACTCTCCAGTAAATTCGGAACCATTGAGCCGATCATTGAAGTCGGCATTACATGTGACAAGATACTTGAAACAGCAGATCGCCTTGACATCGATCTGATAATTATCGGTCACCATGTAAGGAGAGGTATTCTGAAGCATATGGTTCACAATAATGTTGCGGAAAAAATCGTGCGGCTCTCAACAAGGCCGGTGTTGACCTTTAATATAGACACAGCCTGAGCAGTTACTTCGCCAAAAGAAGCCTGATTACCTCTGCAAAAAGAAACAGCACCGTTACTGTAACCAGTAAAAGCAGCAGCGCCCCCGGCAGGAGTTTTCCACGATTATAATTCCTCTCCTTCATTACGGCCACCTATCAGTTTTTTTACATAAAGCTCTTCCCGTTCCATCTCCTCCAGACGGTCCGTGATATAATTCTTAGATTCACGATACTGCGGTATAAAAACTTTTTCCAGGGCATTCACCCGTCTCTGTATCTTTTTCAGTTCCCGCGAAAGAATAAACACCGAAGAAATAATGGCGGCATACTGCACCATGGAACTGAAGAGTTCAGGAACATTTCGGATCATTGCCGCAATTGCAGCTGACTCAATTTGATTCCCTCCTTTCAGTTGCTGCCTGGTTGTTTTTATCCCCATGACAGTGAGGGTAAGCCCCACCGCCTTGATTTTTTCAGTATGCAGCTCTGACTGATAAAAATCATGAACTCCCGCACGGGTCACCGCTTCGGGGCCGGCAGTCATTGCTGCATCCCGGTAATACTCATAATATTCATTCAGGATTTTCTGAAAGGCCTGTTCCGCCTCCCGGGCCTGTCTCATGCGGCGCATGATTTCCATCACCAGGAGCTCACGCTTCTGATCGAGCAATTCGAATCCCTCCACGGCAAATTCAAGGTCTGCCGTTACCCGCCGCAGATTCGTTTTTGTAGGAGAAATATCGGGGCGTCCCATCATGCCCTGCCCCCATCGCTTTCGGGCAGGTAAAACCGCTGAATGTCGTCCCTTGATATCCGGTAGAGCTCTTCCTTCGGAAGGAGAGAAAGCATACGCCATCCCACATCGAGGGTCTCTTCAATTGTACGGTTTTCAGCATCCCCCTGGGAAAGAAACTTCTCTTCAAAGTGTTCACCGAATTTAAGATATGTCCGGTCAAGACCGGAGAGTTCCTCCTCGCCGACAATTGAAGCGAGGGATCTTATTTTTTTTACCTTTGCATAACAGGCGAAAAGCTGTGCCGCTACGCCGGCATGATCCTTCCGTGTCCTTCCTTCACCGATACCGTCTTTCATCAGGCGGGAGAGGGAAGGCAGTCCCGCTATGGGAGGATAGATGCCCCGGTTAAAAAGCTCCCGCTCAAGGACAATCTGTCCCTCAGTGATATAACCGGTCAGGTCAGGAACGGGATGGGAAATGTCATCACTCGGCATTGTCAGCATGGGAATCTGAGTGATGGAGCCCTTACTTCCTTCAATGCGCCCTGCCCTTTCATAGATAGAGGCGAGATCACTGTAGAGGTACCCTGGATACCCCTTGCGGGATGGAACCTCCCCGCGGGAACTTGAAAGCTCGCGAAGTGCCTCACAGTAATTTGTCATGTCCGTCATGATGACCAGTACATGCATACCATGCTCAAAGGCAAGAAATTCCGCAAGGGTCAGGGCCGCACGGGGGGTAACGAGACGTTCAATAGAGGGATCACTTGCAAGGCTCAGAAAAAGTGCCGCCTGGGCGAGGACTCCGCTCTCCTCGAGGGAGTCGATAAAAAAACGCGCCACATCAAACTTTACACCCATGGCACAGAATACAATAGTAAACTCTTCGTCTGAAGTGAGAATCCTTGACTGCCTGGCAATCTGGGCTGCGATACGGTTATGGGGCATTCCGCTTCCGGAGAACACCGGAAGCTTCTGCCCGCGGATCAGGGTATTCATCCCATCGATGGCTGAAATACCCGTCTGGATAAAGTCACGGGGGTATTCCCGGCTGCAGGGATTGATTGGCAGGCCGTTAACATTAAGACGGGTTTCGGAAACAACCTGGGGTGATCCGTCACGGGGCCGCCCCAGTCCGTCAAAGACCCGCCCCAGCATCTCCCGTGATATGGAGAGCTCCATGGGACGCCCGAGAAATGTAGCCCGGGTCGTTTTTCTATTCAGGCCCGTGGTCCCTTCGAAGACCTGCACCACCGCAAGGTTTTCCTGGACCTCAATGGTCTCCCCGATACGCAACTCATCACCGGAACGTATCTCCACGAGGTCACCAAAGCCGACACCTTCAACTCCTTCAATGATTACAAGGGGGCCCCTTACATCCCTGATAGCGGTATAGTCCTTTTCCTTCATGATTCTTCTTCCCCCTCCAGAAAGTCAATTTCTCCGAGAGAGCGTAGCTGTGTCTCCAGGCGTCCCGCGAAATTATCAAGTTTACCAAGATCATCATTGACGTAGTCTGATTTAAGGCGGGATATTTCATTCACCGCATCGAGATAAATGATGGAGTGAAGGTCTGCACCTGATGCTAGCAGCTTCCTTCCAAGCTGATAATAATTTACAATAACCGAAAGGATGCGCACCTGTTTTTCCGGCGAGCAGAACATATCATTGGGATCAAAACTGTTCTGCTGAAGAAAACCGTTGCGTATCATTTCAGAACAGAAAAGGAGAAAGCGGTCTTCAAGGGGTAGTGCATCGGGCCCCACCAGCCTGACAATCTGTTCAAGGCGGTTTTCCTCCTGGAGAATATTCATGGCGGTGCGCCTCAATTCATGCCAGTTTCTCCGGTGATCCTCCCACCACTCCCCGACTTCTTCGACATATTCAGAGTAGCTGTCAATCCAGCTGATGGAAGGGTAATGCCGCGCATCCGCAAGCTCCTTGTCAAGGGCCCAGAAACAGCGGACAAAACGCGTGGTATGCTGCGTCACCGGTTCCGAAAAATCACCCCCCGGCGGCGATACAGCTCCGATGATACTGATGCTGCCGGACTTTCCACTGAGGGTTTCGATATAACCTGCCCGCTCATAAAATTCAGCAAGGCGCGTTGCAAGATAAGGGGGAAAACCCTCTTCGGCGGGCATATCCCCGAGACGACTCGCCAGCTCCCGCAGCGCCTCGGCCCAGCGGGATGTACTGTCCGCCATGACGGCGACATGGTATCCCATGTCACGATAGTATTCAGCGATTGTAACGCCGGTGTAGATGCTTGCCTCCCTGGCGGCAACGGGCATGTTGGAAGTGTTGGCTATCATGACAGTCCGCTCCATGAGGGGACGTCCGCTCCGGGGATCAACCAGTTCAGGGAACTCAGTCAATACATCCGTCATTTCATTACCCCTTTCACCACAGCCGATATATATAATCACGTCGGCGTTGCACCACTTCGCAAGGGCATGCTGCGTCATTGTTTTCCCCGTACCGAATCCTCCCGGTATTGCCGCGGTTCCCCCCTTGGTGATGGGAAAAAAGGTATCGATAACACGCTGTCCCGTCACCAGGGGCTCCACTGCCTTGAGACGCTCTGCTACGGGACGGGGACGCCGCACGGGCCAGTAATGGGCCAGGTGTCCATCCTTGATCTTTCCATCATTATTGAGGCGGTAAATATCATCTGTGATGGTATAGTCCCCTTCCTGGGCAATCCACTCGATGATTCCCCGCCGGTCAGGGGGGAGAAGAATACTGTGCAGTACAGAACTGGTCTCCTGAACTGTACCGATAAGGCTTCCCGGTTTAACATCATTACCGGGCTGCACTGCAGGAAGAAAATGCCACTTCCTTTCCGTATCAAGGGGAGAGGCCCTGACTCCCCTGGTAATATAGGCGCCGGATATTTCCTTGAATTTCGGCAGGGGGCGCTGGATTCCGTCGTAGATACCTGAGATCAGTCCAGGCCCCACCAGAACAGAAAGGGGCCGCGATGAAGTCACGACACTGTCCCCGGGTTTCAGCCCGGTATTATCTTCATAAACCTGTATCAGCACCCGTTCTCCCTGAAGACGGATAACTTCCCCAACCAGTTTATGGGGTCCCACCTCCGCTATATCCATCATACTGACTCCCGGCAATCCCGTAGCCGTAACGATGGGTCCGTTTACCCGTAAAACTACACCCGTCTGTTCAGGGGATTCAATCATTGATTCCCTCCAGTTTCGCCAACACTCCCTCCTCCCTGAAGAGATGCATCATCTCAAGACGAAGGGCATCCTGCATTCGAAAAATAAGCCGGTCTACGGTCAGATTAATCATTTCACCGCTTTTCTTTACAAGTATCAAACCCCCGTAGCGGATTGAATAATCCTCCTCAAAATCAATTTTCTTTTTCATAAGTGATGCAATCTTTTTTTTCATAACATCATCGCCGGGAGCAAAAAGGATTTTTACAATCACATCTCCCGATGAGACCTCTTCACTAACGAGGGGGGAAATCTTTTCAGTAAACTCTTCGCTATTGCTGAGACTCTTCGCTGCATCCCTGATTACCTGCTGAATAAGGTTTTCAATCTCTTCAGCAACGGCGCGGCGGCGCTGCAGATCAAAGGTCCTGCTGATCTTATCCTTTTCCGCTGCAAGGAGGGTTTCCGCCTTTGCAGTTTCTTCCCTGCGAAAATTCTGCAGCTCCATTTCATATTTTTGCTCAATGTCATTCAGCTGTTTCTGTCTTTCCCTGCCGACGGTTCCCAATTCTTCCCTCAAGACATCTTCCAGGTACTGACGGAGCGACCCCGGATCGGAATGTTTCAGGATGGGTTCCGGGGGAACGGATTTTTTCATTCTTTTTATCACAGGGAAACCCCCAGGGCCTCGGTGACATACCGGAGAAGAGGATTTCGAAATCCCTCCTCATCATGAATTCCCGGCATTTCACAGATGAGGGGACGTCCCTTTTCCAGGTTATGTTTCCCGATAAAGGCATCGAGTCCCGCGGCACAGCCTGCTGTGATCAGAACCAGGGCAGCGTCCTCTCTGGCAATTATTTCCTTCAGGACTTCACCCGCCCCGGAAACATCGACGATGATTCCCTCCACATCACCGAGACTCATGGCACTTACAGTGTCTTCGTCTCCGATACAGTAAATCCGGTCCATGGCATCACATCTTGTTAAGAATCATTATGGCTACGATGAGACCGTAGATGGCAATACCTTCCGCCATACCAAGAAAAACCAGGGCGCGCCCACCCACTTCAGGTTTTTCCGTCATGGCCCCCATGGCTGCGGAGCCGATTTTCCCCAGGGCGTAGGCACTGGTAATACATGAAAGGCCTACTGCCGCTACGGCAGCTGCCGCGAGCAGCGGATTGGCTTCTTTTACCGCCCCCGCTGCCGTTTCCTCCGCGATGAGATTCAAGGCAGGGAGCACCACTCCCAGCATAACAAGCACCAGCCGGATGAATACTTTTCTGATTATCCTGATACGGCCCATGATCTTTCTTCCCCCTTAAATTGTTGTATTGTGAAGGGAACGAAGGGCTCTCCCTTCCCAGAATAAAATCTGCTGAAAAATTCATAATACTCAAGACGCATGGCCTGGATACTGCACACCAGCCCCTCAAGGAGAATAATAAATATATTTCCGATGACAATAACGGCAATAGCAGAAAAACCACCCCCCACAATATCCCCCAGAGTGTAGATCGCAACGGAAAGTCCCGCATGACTCAGTGCAAAGGCCCCGGCTCGAATAAAGGAGATTGTATTACCCACGAAAGATGACGCTGTTTCGATTAATTCGACTATCAGCTCCACAACCCAGGCGAATACCCCGTTTTCAAGGGGGTCCTCATGACCGGGAATAAATTTAAAAAACAGCGGGCGAAATAAAACCATTGCCAGGGCCGCAATCACAACAGCTGCTGCAGCTGTTGAATGAATTGCGAAATCAAAAATGAGTCCCGCTGCACTATAGACAAAAACAATATAGAGCAGCAATCCAGCCAGGCCCTTGAAATGAAAAAGGGCATCGAGTACATTTCCCTCAATGAGACGATTGATAATGCCGAAAAGCATTCCGATTACAATAAGCACTGCCCCCATTCCTATGGCACCGAAGAAGAGGGTCCCCATGCTGTGCATCGGATTAAAAAGGAGAGGTGTGATGAGATGTTCGTTGCTGAAAACAGAACCGTAGAGGAGACCGAAAAAGGCAGCAGTGAATCCGCAGAAGATCATAATAGCTCCTATATCACCAATGACGCTTTTCTCTCCCATAGTCAGTCGCCAGATAATAAACCCCGTCAGAGAAAGGACCAGGCCCTGTCCAACGTCTCCAAACATGACACCGAACATAATCATATAGGCGGCCGCCGCCAGGGGTGTGGGATCAACTTCCCCGCTGGCGGGAAATCCCATCACAGTCACCAGAGTCTCAAAGGGGCGAAGGGTGGAAGTGTTTTTCAGCAGGACCGGTATTTTTCCCCGCCAGGGACGCATCTCCCTGCGGGAATATATATGGAGGAAGTGAGAGTCACCGCAAACTTCCCCGAGGAGCTCCTGAAAAATTATTTTATCCCGAAGAGGAATCCAACCGGCAAAAAGGGTCAGCACTTTTCCTGGCAGGGATTTTTGCGCCGCCTCGGCAACATCGTAAAAAATATCCGCCGACCTCAGCATTGCCGTCAACCTTCCGAGCCATGATCGGGAGAGATCGCTATAGGCTTTATCAATGGCATCAAGACGCCTTTGCAGTTCTTCACCCCGCCGGTGAAGCCTTTTCAGTTCGGCGCCGGGACCGTCACGTTGAATAATATCCTGCATGTAAGACGTGAGGTTTATAAAGCCCCCCCGCTCCAGATCAGCCAGGATGGAATCGAGTTTATTTTGAGGCAACAGCAGGAGTATCCGATCCGCAGTTGAAACGGAAAAAACATTTTTACGGGAAGCCATTTCCGATAAAGCCCCTCCAGGCAAAGAACCGTAAAGCAGTGTGAGCAAAATGTTTTTCGTGGTGCCAGTCATGTCACCCGTTATCAGAAATAACTTTCTGCACTCATCTTCTTCTTCAATTACTCTTTCAATATGTGATCTGATAATATCAAAAACCCTGTGATACTGGCTTTTCTTTCGTTCAATATAAGCAAGCCACTTGAGATCTTTCTTTGAATCGAAGAGATAGTCTGGGGGAGAAATAATTTTCCTTTTTCCATTCCCTTCTCCCTCGTAGATTTCATCCAGAAGAAGAGTGGCCTTTTCCCTGATGCTGCAGAGGTCTTTCAAAGATATACTTCCCCCACGTGACTCAATCCCTTCCCTTTCAAACTGTTCAGGATAATCGAACTGAACCAGTCCGCGCCTGCCAAGGCTTTCCAGAAACTGTTGTGCCCTGTTTTCCGGAACAAAAGAGATGAAACGCCGTATGTCGCTGGTTCGAAACATTACTTACCGTATATAATATAATCCATAATTTTAGCCGGTTTTCTCCCGAGACGCAGGCCCTCGGCAACAGCAAAATAGTTTTTTATCTGGTAAATCCGGAGTATCAGATAGGAGGTTGCAGTCTCCATACTGTGAAAATTTAAAAAAATGTTTTTCCTTGCATAAGACCAGATGGCGGTGTGAAAAAAAATTTCTATTTTTATTATTTCCTCTTCATTCATGATTCCACGGAAAGGAAAATTTTTCTTCAGGGTTTCCTCCAGATACTGTGTCCATCCAGTACGAACCCGATACCAGGGAGATGCAGCCTTCGGCAAAATGCTTTCACCGGAAACATCCCCTGCCCTCTCGCAGTATTCATTGAGAAAATCACCGGTTAACCTTTTCATGCTCATGGAAAGTGCAGAAAATACTGAAATTCCTTTTCCTTCGGGAATGATTCTTTTTCCGAAAAATTTTTCACTTCCTTCCCTGAGAACCTTGTCCTGAAGCTCTTCAAGGGAACGCTCCCATTCAGGAAAGTCTTCCGGTGGAGCTTTCCTCCATAATTTTTTAAGATGGCTATCTGAAATAATACTGTAAAGTTCCTCAGGAGAGAGGTTTTTCTCCAACAGGTCCCTGTCAAAATGCCTCATTGATGAAATGTCATACCAGAAAGTTTCCTCAATCGAGGGTGAAAAACAGCGGGTTGCGGCACTTTTCAAATTTTCTATTTCATAGAGCTGAAGAAAAAGCTGAAGAAGTTTTCGGTATCGTTTGTTTTTCTGAAGAATTGACTGAACAGCGGCGATTTCACTTTTAAAAATTGCTTCCCTGGTAGCGGCTGATATATTTGCCGTATCCTTAAAAAAAACACCGGCACGTCCCTCTCCGGGGGACTGCCGGCGCGCAAGCAATTCGTAATCATTTCTTTTCAGGAGTCTTCCGAATTGTCCGTAAATACGGGCATGTATAAATCCTCTATCGACCGCTCCTCGCATTATCACATCCCTTTAGCTGCTGTTCAGCAGTAGTTCCGTCATGCGCTTCACCATTTTTCCCTGCAGAGTTTTATCTGACAGCAATTCCTCTGCACTCTTCTGAATTATTTTAATTGCATCGTTTTTTTCTGACTGTAGCCGGACCATCTCCTCACGGAGATGGCCTTTAACTTCCTCTTCAATGCCTTCCTCTTCCTCTCGAATTTTTGTTTCAAGAGTTTCACGCAGTTTTTCCTGCTCAAGAAGCGACTGGCGCCGTGCTTCCTCAATTTCATCTAAAACACGTCTTTCATGGTCTATAATATTTTCAAGTTCCCGAAGCATCATCAATTCCAGAAGAGGCCGGCAGTCCGGACCTCACCTGTTATTTATTGTAAAAGGACTTATCAAAAAAAACTGACTCAAGGTCATCAGACTTACACCCGGTAACCTCTTTTGTCTTCTGGTGCATAGCTTCCGTGTATCCACGAATCGTATAATACTCCGCACGGTCAAAGAACAGAATAACCCTGTCGTTCAACTCCCTCATTTGATGCAGCTGAAATGCAGAGTCAAAGGCACTTTCGTGCACCACAAAAACCCAGAGGGTTCTGCGCAAAACCACAAGTGAACGGTGGACCTCACAGAGAGGTACCCCCATATCGAAGAGAGCCTTTCCTTCATCGGCATATCGGCGGCCGATGTCTTCCTTTGTGGTATCATAACTGACCCACTGACCAAGGTTTTTCAGAACCTGTCGAGCTTTCTTTTCAACTGCCCCGATATGCCTCTCTGTGAATGATGAGGTCGTAGGATCACCCAGAAGACCCTTGGTCCATCGTTTGAGGATAACGTCAGCATGCTCCTCAACCAGTTCTACCAGTTTGTCAGAAATAAGATGCAACATAGGGAACCTCCTTATAAGGTTGAAATTGCTGGTACTTAATTAATACAAAAAGAAACGGGAATTATCAAAAAATATAACAGATTATTTTTCACGTTATACGGGATACTTAACAGTTCCCGGATACGCCGAGGTCTGGGATTTCGGTGCACGAACCATATCCTTGACCCGCATAATCTGTGTCTGTGTATTCCTTTCCTGTTCCTCCAGTTTCATACTGATTGCCCTGATTGTTTCCTCAATGTCCGGAATGAGAATATATTCTAGGGCATTAACCCGTCTTCGTGTTCCTTCTATTTCTGCGGAGAGCACCGCCACCTTCCGCTCAAGTGCAACTACACGCAGCAGGGCCTCCCGCAAGGGATAAAATTTTTCAACCGCATTGTCCAGGCCTGCGCCTGTCTGAATAAAACCGTATACAGGCGGGGCCCTGTTCCCCTCCATTTTGAAAACTGGTACCTTTAAATTCAGAACCTGTTCACTCTTTACTGCAATCACAGAATCACCCTGAGAGGCCATAAGGGCCCCTTCAACAGCCTTCGGTACTGTCGCAAATTCAGCAACGGTCATTTCCTGACGTATTGAAACAATCAAGATATTCAGGTCCCTGCGCCGCTGAAAAACCTCATTCAAAATTTCCAGAACAATTCTTACAAGTTCATCCAGTTTGTCCTTCAGAAGCTTATGCCCCCGCCTGGCGATAACCAGCTTACGTTTCAGCTTCAATAGCTCCATTCTTGTTGGACTGACATCCAGCATCATACCCCCAGGTACCGATCGATGAGATCAACGCCGATACGTTTCAACTCGACACGCGGGAACACCTTTAATAGTTCCCACCCCAGATCAAGGGTCTCTTCTATGGTCCGGTTTTCTTCATATTCCTGCGACACGTAGCGGGATTCAAATTCATCGGCAAAGGCAAAATAGATCCGGTCCAGTTCCGAAAGGGCTGACTCACCCAGGATCACTGCCAGTTCCTGCATCTCCTTTCCACGGGCATAGGCGGCAAAAAGCTGATTTGAAAGGTCCGCATGGTCCTCCCGTGTTTTATCCTTTCCGATCCCCTTATCCTTCAAACGGGAAAGGGACGGCAGAACATCTACGGGAGGATCGATATTGCTCCGGTAGAGGGAACGGGAAAGAATTATCTGCCCCTCCGTAATATAACCGGTCAGGTCGGGAATGGGATGGGTCTTGTCATCCTCCGGCATGGTCAGTATCGGAATCATTGTAATGGAACCCTTCCGGTCCTTGATGCGGCAGGCCCTTTCATAGATTGTGGAAAGGTCCGTATAGAGATACCCGGGATAACCCCGCCGTCCCGGGACCTCCTTTCGTGCCGCTGCGATTTCCCGCAGGGATTCACAGTAATTAGTCAGGTCAGTCAGAATCACCAGAACATGCATATCCTGCTCGAAGGCAAGGTATTCCGCTGCGGTGAGGGCAACCCGCGGTGTGGCAATACGTTCAATTGCCGGGTCATCCGCAAGGTTAAGAAAGAGTACGGACCGTTCAAGTGCCCCCGATTTCGAGAATTCCCTGACGAAAAATTCAGCCTCTTCAAATGTGATACCCATGGCACCGAAGACAACGGCAAAATCTTCCGCCCCGGAGAGAACCGTTGCCTGGCGGGCGATCTGTGCCGCCACCCTGTTATGAGGAAGGCCGCTCCCGGAAAAAATCGGCAGCTTCTGTCCCCGCACAAGGGGATTGAGGCCGTCGATTGATGATATTCCAGTCTGAATAAACTCATTTGGATAATCCCTGGCAAAGGGATTTATCGGGGCACCGTTAATATCCATCAACTTCTCCGGCAGTACCGGCGGGGCATCATCTATTGGACGCCCAAGACCGTTGAAGACCCGCCCCGTCATATCCTTTGATACCGCCAGCTCAACCCCATGCCCTGCGAAGCTGATTGAGGTCTCAGGAACATCAATACCGCTGGTCCCTTCGAAAACCTGCACCAGTGCAGTATCATGTTCAAGCTCTATCACCCTGCCCCTGCGCCGTTCACCTGAAGGAAGACGAATGTCTACAAGTTCTTCGTAGGCGACGCGCCGCACATCATCAACCAGTATCAGGGGCCCCATAATGCTCTGTATTGTGCGGTACTCACGCTTCATTGTTTTCCCCCTTCAGGGCAGCTACTTCAGCATCAGTCCTCTTCGCAATATCATCCAGGCAGTCCCTTTCCTTTTCAGGAAGGTACTTCGCCCGGGCAATCATTTCATCCACCTCCAGATTTTCCAGCTGAGAGAATTGAATCCCTTCCTCAAGGGCCTGTTTCAGCCGGTCATGATACTGTAAAATCATACGAAGCATGAGAAACTGTTTCTGAATCGAGGTATAGGTGTCATCATCATTGAAGGCGTTCTGGTGAAGGTAGTCCTGCCGGATAATCCTTGCGGTTTTCATAATGAGACGGTCCGGTGAGGAAAGGGCATCGAGGCCCACAAGACGGACAATCTCCTGCAGCTCATCCTCTTTTTCTAGCAGTGCCATGGCTCGCTTTTTCAATTTGGGGAAGTTTAAATCGACTTCCCCACCGAGATACTCATCCATGTCACGGTCATAGAGGGAATATGAGCGAAGCCAGCTGATGGCGGGGAAGTGCCGCTGAAAGGCAAGCTTGTCTTCAAGGCTCCAGAAAACCTTCACGACCCGCAGTGTCGCCTGCACTACAGGATCGGAAAGATCCCCACCTGCGGGAGAGACGGCGCCAATGACCGAAAGGGTTCCTTCACGGTTGTCACTGCCGATACACCTGGCACGACCGGCACGTTCATAGAATGCGGCAACCTTCGATGACAGATAGGCGGGATAACCTTCTTCCCCGGGCATCTCCTCCATTCGACCGGAGATCTCACGCATCGCCTCGGCCCAGCGTGATGTAGAATCCGCCATAAGGGCCACGGCATAACCCATATCACGGAAATATTCCGCGATGGTTATTCCGGTATAAACTGATGCCTCTCGGGCGGCGACGGGCATATTGGAAGTATTGGCAATCAGTACAGTCCGTTTCATCAAAGGCTCCCCGGTTCGCGGGTCCTTCAACTCGGGAAATTCCTGAAGCACATCCGTCATTTCGTTGCCCCGTTCGCCGCACCCCACGTAAACGATGATTTCCGCATCTGCCCATTTTGCCAGCTGGTGCTGCACCACTGTTTTACCGGAACCGAAGGGACCGGGGATACAGGCGGTGCCACCCTTCGCTACGGGAAAGAGGGTATCGATAACCCGCTGCCCTGTAACGAGCATTTTTTCAGGGGGAAGTTTTCTTCCCATGGGCCGGGGAATCCGCACTGGCCATATCTGTTTCAGTGTCACCTCATGCTTTTCATTTTTATCTTCAATAACTGCGATAGTTTCCTCAACTGTAAAATCTCCTTCACGGATTTGCAATACAGTACCATTGATTCCCGGTGGAACCATGATATGGTGTTCCACAAGTGTTGTCTCCTTTACGTTTCCCAGGACATCTCCGTTCTCCACGGTATCACCCACGCCGCGTACCGGATTAAAATGCCACTTTATTTCGCGGTTCAACGACTCAACATCAATGCCGCGGTCTATATAGTCTCCGGATATTTCCCGTATCCGGTCAAGGGGCCGCTGGATCCCGTCAAAAATCGAGCCTATCAGTCCCGGTCCAAGCTCTACGGAAAGGGGACGGTCTGTCCGGTACACCTTCATACGCGTACTGATCCCGGCAGTCTCCTCGTAAACCTGAATAGAAGCGGTATCTTCTTTAAGTTCAATTATTTCACCGACAAGGCGTTGTTCACCAACCCGCACTACATCATACATGCGGGCGCCCTTCATCCCCTCCGCCATGACCAGTGGGCCTGAAACTTTTGTAATTATCCCTGTATTCACTGTTGAATCATCTCCGTGATATCAAAGCCTATGGCCTTTCTTACCGAATCATAAAGGAGACGGTCACTGTTCTCGCTCTTTCCATCAATGCCGGGGAGTACCGCAATAACAGGCAAAAAATCACTGCGATGCATATTTACAATATCCGAGATAGCCGGATACAGGTCATCGGAAACAAGGATAATTACGACCCCATCTTCAATATAACTTTCCAGGGCCGAACGGGCTTCATTGACATCACCTGTAATGCAGACCCTGGCTCCCGTCATACGAAAGAGCATCAGTTCTGAACCGGGTCCGATGACACCGAAGTTACCCCTTTTTTCTTTCATTATTTCTCCTCATCAGTGAAAACCGGGTATGCGTTTCCGCACTACCTCTTCTTCCATTCCTGTTTCCCGGGCCCTAAGAAGGATTCCCAGAATTCGCAGGTCCTCTTCGACAGTCAGAGCAAAGGCCATGGATGGTTCAATACCACCGATGGCAAACCGGGCCTCGTCGAGATAAAGGCGAAGCTCCCTGCTGCAGGCGCCTTCAACAGCAAATGCCTTTTCCTCTTCTGAAAAGGCTGCAGCAATTGAGATATAGCCATGACGGACCAGTACCGATCCGGGTGACTCATCCATAATTTCCCTAAGGGCTACATTACCCCCAGGAACAAGAACATGGTTTTCAAGGACTTTCTTTTCTATACCGCCGCACCTGGAGAGCACCCTGAAATTACAGCAGTCGATAAGGAGTCGGCAGTATCCTGTCAGGAACAGGGAATCCATCTTCTCTGCCTCATCCACGAGATGCAGCATCATCTGCCGGTCTAAAATTGTATCGAGGAGACGCGGGTCCTTTTGATCAATCCAGGCGGCGGTTGCCTCATTGAGACACGCGGACATTTTTTCAGGAAGCAGAGAGAAGTTCTCTTCACGAAACATTTCCGTCATTTCTTCTGCTTCAATGTTTCCAAAATGAAGAAGGAGGTCCTCCGCCGGCAGGTCCAGTAATTTCCTTTTCAGAAGCACCTTCAAATTGTGATAGTCGTAGGGGAGCAGCAGGAATCGTACCGCTCCCGGAGGAGTCACGTGCCGGCGGAGGAATGAGAACACGTCATCCCGGACATGTGGGATAAGCATGGCTGGATCGGCGTTACCTTGACGATCAAGATACTCGCCAAAAAGTGTTCCCCGAAGAATTTCCTCCGGGGACATACGTGAATCAGCAGTCAATATCTGCCGTACCCTCTCCTCGGAGAGGAGTTTTCCCTCACGGGCACGGATCGATGCCGTTGCATAGAGGTTTTCACTATAATGTCTCTGTTTCATTACCACGAAATTTCTCATTAAAAAACATACCTATAATATCAAGCTGAAACTGTTCCGCCACTGTTTCAATAACAACATCAATTGTGGCATTAAATTCTCTTTTATCCTCCTTCAAAAAAAAGCCCCCTCCAGTTTCCCGAATTTCTTCTGAGAGAAAAATTTTAGTTTCTTTCCCCAGATTTTTTGCGGCCCTTTTATTTAATTCCTGTAAAAATTTTTCATCTACCAGGGACCTGTCCTTTTCATTCAGGATGATTTCCTCACGCCCCGTTTGAATCCCCTTCAGCATCACTTCCAGAAGAAAATTGCGGTAGCGGGAAGTATCTTCCAGCAGTCTCGATTTCAGTTCCTTCAGTGAATTTTCAACGATCCCGGTCTTTGCCCTGAGGATTTCCTTGGCGGCTTCTATTTTCCCCCTGGAGACTGCACGTTTCACTTCACGGCGATAAACTTCCTTTAACTCCTCTTCTTGAGCCCGTATCAATTTTTGTTCGTCCTCCATGGCCTGCCGCTTCAGTTCCGCCAGTTGCGAAGCGGATTCATCAAGGATGATCTTCTCCTGATGTTTTGCCTCTTCGATTATTTTCGAAGAAATCCCTTCCATCCCTTCCTCCTTTGAGTCCGCCGCAGGGGCATTACTTTCACGCAGCTCCGTCAACAGTTCCACTTCTCTCATTAAACTGCAAACTGCCCCTGCGGCGAATACACAGAGGAGCCGCACTACCATTAAGATAGTTTAATGCCATTCAAAAGAAAAAATGTTACAAGGAGTCCCAGTACCGCATAGGTCTCCACCATAGCTGCAAATATAACCCCCTTCATCGCCTGATCAGCCTGCCTCGCCACCAGGTGAACTCCCGCGGTACAGACCCGTCCCTGGTGAAGGGCTGAAACCAGTCCCGTTACCGCAATTGGCATACAGGCAAAAAATATCTGCCACCCCTGCCAGATAGTCAGGCTGGCCGTGGTAGCCCCCAGCAGTCCCAGCTTGATGATGACAAGGAATGCCGCGATAAAACCATAAAATCCCTGGGTACCCGGCAGGACCACAAGGAGAAAGAGACTGCCGAATTTTTCAGGATCTTCACGAAGTACCCCCGCGGCTGCCTGGCCGGGCAGTGCCATTCCCATGGCAGAACCGATTCCGGCCACCAGGGAGGCGACCCCTGCTCCGGCGATTGCAATGGCGAGACCGATTTGCGATTCCATCTGCTGCTCCTTTTAAATAATTTTCATATAACGGTTATCATAGGCAAGAGGACGATAGGCCTTCCCTCCCCCGGTAAAGAATTTCGAAAAAAATTCAACATACTGCAAACGTAGGGTATGAACGAATCCCCCCAGGAGATTTATTGCCATATTGAATGTATGCCCCAGAACCAGGATAATTATTGTCAGCAGTATTCCCACAAAGGGAATATCCGCCAGCATAAAGGCGATAGTATTGATGGCCATGGCAATACCGGCTGTGACCATGCCGAGTGCCATGAGTCGAATGTATGAGAGGATGTCCCCCAGGTAGGAGAATATTCCGCTTAGAACGATCAGCTTTAAAAATCCGATAAATAACCGGAAAAAAACAGAAGACTCATCCCTGCCCCCGAAGAGGAAAACAACAAGTGCCATGAATCCCGCTGACCATGATGCGGGAAGAATCAACTCCCCGGGCAGGGGCGGCACGCCTCCTGTAACCAGGGCCATCTTGATACACATTTCAGATGCAAAAAGTATTCCAACGAGAGAAAGTACAATGACCAGCCATGACGCATGATCAGCAAGGGCATCCAGGAAACGCCCTTCCCGAAGGGCATGGAGTGTCCCGATTATCAGCCCCGTTATCACATGAACCAGTCCAAGAAAAAGTACCAGCCGGAAAAAGGCCATCGGCTCAGTCATTGGATCAAACAGGAGAAGGCTCTCACGGAATCTGCCCATAAATTCAATGGCAAGGAAGGGTTCCTTGATTCTGAAAAGGTCTCCAAAAATCCCCCCCGTGGCCAGGCCGGCACCAACTGTGGCCAGCCCCCCCCAGAAAAGTATCCAGAGAAGGTCTCGACCCCCTCGAAATTTTTTAAGTGCCACCAGGGCAAGTATAGCCAGTATCAATCCATATCCGGCATCAGTCAGGCAAAGTCCAAAAAAGAGGGCAAAAAATATTCCGGTAATTGCACTCGGGTCTACCGAACCATAACGGGGAAAACTGTAGAGACGGGTGATCAGCTCAAAGGGACGTGCCGGCGGCACATTTTCGAGGTATACCGGGGGAAGCTCCTCTTCATCCGCCTCAATCAGTTCAATTTCCACAGACTTGAATTTTCCCTTTAACTCTTCCAGGCGGGGAATTTCCCCTGCCGGTATCCACCCCGCAAGGATGAAGGTATGGGGCGTAAGAATCCATTTTTCAAGGAGGTCCCGGCGGTTTTCAAGGCTCAAAAGGTATTCCAGGAGTACCAGAAGCTCATCATGGGAAACGGCCAGTTCCGCCGCCTGCTTCTCCCGGTCCATCAGCTCATCACTGGTCTGCTTAAGGTACTCCTGGAATTTTTGATAGAGTGTATTCGGAGATTCTTCCAGTCCTTTTAAATCAATTTCACTCAAATGATATTTTGAAACCGCGTCATGAAGATACGATTCATCATCACGGTGAGCCGCGAGAAGAACCAGAGTCTTCTTTGGCCCCGTTTCAAGCACTTCCACCTGGAGAAACGGTTCTGACAGCAATTGAGAAAGTTTTCCCGTCGCAATATATCCCGCGGTAAAAGCTGCATGGGTGATCGAAGGAAGTTCATCAAGGGGCAGGCCTACTCCCTTCAGCGGCTCCAGATCATCCAGACGGGCAATGATTTCCTGACGCCTCTCCCGAATCCCCTCAATTTCCCTCCGAAGCGATTCAGACCTTTTAAGAAGATTGCGGCACTGGTCCCCATGGGCGATGGAAAAAAGTTCCACAGCCTTCTTCTCTTCCGGAACTTCCATGAGGGAACTCAGCATTCCCCTGCGGGGAAGATATGATTTCAGAAAATTTATTGTTTCTTCAACACTGCGAAGCCTGTCCCGGTCTGGGATTTCCGCGGGGCTGTCAGTAGCCGGTTTCAGATCACCGGCGGAGGCGGGATGAAAAACGGCCATAACCTGCAGCTCACGCAGAAACCCTTCCGCTTCCCGTCGGAAACCCGCAATAAGGACTTTCTGCATTCTACCGGTGGCCATACTGGTATCACTCCATTATTTTTTCAGTCAGATACTTCAGAACCATCTCCTTTCTGCCTGCGGCCTCTTTTTCTATGGCTGCAATAATATCTGCTGTTTCTTTTTCTACTTTACGTACCTCCACTTCTCCATCCCTTTGGGCCTTTTGAAATTTTTCATTTTTCCGTTCTAAAAAAGTTTCCTTCATTTTTTCAGAGGTGAGAACAATCTCCTGCTCTGTATCGCGCAGACGCAGAAAGGCCTGCTCCCGGGCGGAATTAATTATGCCCGCAGCCTCTTCTTCAGCAGCTCTTATGTCCCGTATAAGATTCTCTTCCATGTCCTGCTCCCGAAAGGGCCGATTCGCTCACGCAAGCCGGTGATTCATATTTAATGCCAAAAAGGGGAAGAGTCAAATTTTTTGAAAAAAAATGATTTTTTTGCCTTTTTTTCTTTATTCCTTCAGCATAATCATTGAGTATGCTGCAAGTGATTAGCCGCTCACTTTTCACGGTAAAAAGAGACAATATGGGAGAAAAAATGAAAATATCCAAGAAAAATGTTAAGAATGTACTCGATTTTACCCGGCATATTGTATCTCTCTTCCCACTGCGTCTAACGGGAAAAGACCATGCCCGGCAGGCAGCCCGTGCTATTTCTGATGATCTGAAGACCTTCTGCAACCGGGTAGAAATGGAAACGTTCACCCATCGTCCCGATGGATTTCTCCGATATATCAAGGTGGTGGTCCCCCTCTACATTACGGCGACTGCAATCCTATACTTTAATAACAGCCTTGTTCCCGTCTCATTTCTACTGATTCTGCTCATTCTTGTTATGTTTGCCTCCCAGTTTGTATTTTATTTCGGGTGGTTTGATTTTTTAGCCCCGCAGGAAACGGGTGAAAATGTCTATGGTGTCATCGAACCGAATGGAGAGGTTAAACAGCAGATTATTATTGCGGGACATTACGATTCCCCCTATGTCTTCACCTGGATAGAAAAATTCAGATCCGCCCTCTATGCCCCGGTATTATTAACCGGAATCGCAACAGTTCTCGGGGCATTTGTACTGACAGGGATCTGGCTGTTTTCTATTCTTGCAGGAAGTTCAAATCCCGCTTTTGCCCGGTGGTTCCCCGTGGCGGGCCTGGTCTCCATACTCCCTATACTTCCCCTCTCTGTATTCACTACGGGAAAAATTTCACCCGGTGCCGGGGACAATATGGTGGCATGTGCCATCGCAGCCGAAACAGGAAAAATCATTGCAGAGGCCAATAAAAAAGGAAGCGGCCTCACCCAGACCCGCCTCATTGTAATGGCCTTCGACGCGGAAGAGGCGGGCCTGAAGGGAGCAGCAGCCTACTGCCGTGACCATAGGGATGAACTACTGGCCACAAAAACCATTGTCTATAACATGGACGGCATCTACGATAGGGGGAGCCTGAAATTTTTTACCAGGGACCTCAATGGCGTGGTTCCCCTCTCCAGGGAGTATACTGAAAAAGCCCTGGAGGCGGCACGCAGCGAAGGCTACGAATTTACCGCCATACCCCTCCCCTTTGGGGGAGGCGCCACGGATGCAGCTGAATTCTCCCGCATTGGCGTAGAGGCGGTATCCCTTGTGGGGTTAAATACCGATACCTTTCGCCTTGACCTTGCCTATCACACCACTCGCGATCTTCCGGACGTAATTGAACCTGAAGCGGTGGAGGCGTGCCTGAAGTCAGCACTCGGATTTATAATAGACTGTGATAAAAATTTATAAAAATATATGCTGAAAACGAGGAGGCACTTCTTCGCTTTCAGTCCATGCGGAATCAATCCGATTCATAGGCCCTGCTGCTCAGCAAAAGCTCGTTTAACACTTCAAGCTTCAAAAGCAGTACTCCATTGCCCTCCTTGTTCCTTGTAGCAACAAGCTGATCTCCTTCATTGATGTTTAATTCATTCCGCAGTTCAAGGGGTATAATTACCTGCCCCTTCGTGTTGACTTTAACAATTCCAAATATAACCTGTTCTTCGTTCATACTTTTCGATCCTTAAAATTACTCAATTTTACCATGTGGCTAAGATAACCGCATTAAAAGACCTGTCAAACCAGTTTTACCGGCAACCGTAAGTATTTTTTGTAATAAAAGTAATACTAGTATTACTTTTATTATTGACATTAGTTCACACTGGAATAAATCTGATCCCATTTAAATAATGGAGGTTATTATGTACCTGAAATACTTAATTATTACCGGGGGAGTAATGCACATCTGTTTTGCCCTCTTTGATATGACCTGGGCAAAGGCTTTTAACTGGAAGGAGAGTCTCTCTTCACTGGATGAAACTAACCGCTCGCTGCTCCGCTTAACGAATAAATTATTGATAGTTATCTACTTAGGCTTTGCCTACCTGTCTCTTTTCCATTCAGAAGAATTGCTCAGAAGTCATCTCGGAAAGGCTGTTCTTGGCTGTATCGCCCTCTACTGGACAGCAAGAACTATTATGCAGCCGGTATATTTTGACATGAAGGAGAAGGTAACGGTCCTTTTCTTCATAATATTTACAGGGATGATTTCACTGTATGTTATTCCAATCATTTATCACTTTTAAATAAAATTTAAAAGTGATAAAAAAGGGGGCTAGGAAATATTATATTTTTTCTGGCCCCCATCAATAAAACCAACGTGACGGTACTGCGTAACCCCTCCGTCAGAACAGGTATTCCCATCTGTTTATATCAATAATTTTTTCTTTAATAATTCAGCAAAGTCAGGTAAACTAATAACATTCTATCAGAAAAAATTCAATCAGGGGAAATATGTATGAAACCATTTATATCACTATTAATTCTGATTTTTCTTGTTTCCGGATGTAAAGAAAAATCAACGGCCCCTCACAAACTTATCGATGTGACAATAAGGCTGCAATGGCATATTCAGGCACAATTTGCCGGGTATTATGTTGCCCTTGATAAGGAATTTTACAAAGATGAAGGATTAAATGTTTCTATCAAAGAAGGAGGATATGGGAAAAACAGTATCATCACGGTCAGCAATGGTCTTGAGGAATTTGGGACAAAATGGACAGCGGACCTCTTTGCAGAGGGAGACCGGTTTATTTCCCTGGCGAATATTATAAAAAATAATGGTTTGCTCCTGATCTCAAAAAAGAGAAAAAATATAAAAACTGTCAATGACCTGAGAGGTAAAAAAGTATCTATCTGGTTTATTGGTAACGAGTACCAGTTATATGCACTTCTTGAAAGCCAGAACATCAATCGAAATAGTTTGAAAATAATTCCTCAAAAGTGGAACATGTCTCAGTTTACCAAAGATGAAGTAGATGCCGCATCAGTAATGATATATAATGAATTACAGACTATATACCGTTCAGGTTATCCGAAAGAATCAATAAATATAATTGATTATAAAAATTACGGAATGGATTTCCCCGGGCATTCTGTTTTCACCAGTAGAAAATATTACAAAGAAAACAGGGATATTTGTCATAAAATGATTCGTGCCAGCATCAAGGGTTGGGAATATGCAGTAAATCATCCTGATGAAACTGTTTCAATTGTAATGAAATATGATGAGAAAAAAATTCTCGAACAAAATCATCAAGAAAAACAGATAGCAGAAATCATTAAATTAATAAGTTCGAAAGAATACAAAATTGGAATTCATGACAAAAAAATGATGAGTAAAATCGAGCGTATATACAAACAATACAAAATAATTAAAAAAGATAGTGATGTGCATAACCTCTATACCAATGAATTCATAGAGTAGCCTTGCCTATGAAAAGTCTTTTAAAAAAATATTTACCCGAAAGTATAATTCGGTCCAATCTCATTCTCACGACATTAATTGTTATACTTTTGACTCTATACTTAATTATTCAGCTTTTTTCATATTTCCAATCCTCAGCCATTCTGAACAAGAGTGTCAACATTGTAAACAATCAGAATACCGTTGAAACCCTGTATGAAAATCTTCTTGAATCCGAAATATCACTTCATTTTTATCTCCAGGGCAATATACCATCAAACAATACTATTTTTTCTAAACTCCAGGCTAACAAAAAAATCATAGATAGTCTCGCAGATGAAGATAAAAATCACCTTGGCCCCCATAGAATTAAAAAGGTCGAAATCTTTCATGACAGGCTTTTAAAAAATAATGAATTATATTTCAAAGGGAACCAATCCAATCTTCAAACCTATGAAACCTTAAAAAAAATTAATGAGACCTATTTTATAGGCAAAGAGTTACTTCATAAAATCAAAAGTAATCTTATTAAGGAAACAGAATTTAATATGTTAATCCTTAATCGCAGTGTAAATTTCAATTCTATACTCCTGCTTATTCTGGTCGTTATAATTTTTTCACTTATTTTCATGTCCTTTAGCTTCAGAAAAAAATTAATCACAAAACTGGAATTCCTGAAAGATAAATTTAAATTTTCCGCAGATGAACAAAATTATATGGCAATTCAATATACCAATAATGACGAGATACTCCCCGTAATCAATGCATATAACATGCTGTCAGAAAAAATCCATTCACAGCATACCACTATCGAACAGTTAAACCACTATCTCTCCAGTATTATTGAATCAATGCCCTCCGCAATCATTGCAACAGACAATGAAGGCAATGTCACCCACTTGAGTAAATCCGCGGGGGAACAGGCACCTATTCTTTCCGAAGGGGCGATCGGGAAAAGCATATGGGATGTCGCACCATTTTTCCTCAAGTACAAGGATCACTATCATTCTGTAAGAATCAGCGATAAACCAATAGAACTCCATAATGAAGAGTTAATCAACAACAGGTATCACAATATTTCAATTTATCCCCTGGCTTTCAATGACATATCAGGTGTTGTAGTAAGATTCGATGATGTTACTGAACTGGCTAAAATCGATGAACAGCTGCGTCAAAGCCAGAAGATGGAAACAATCGGCACCCTGGCCGGCGGATTGGCTCATGATTTCAATAATGTACTTGGTGGGATATTCGGTATTATTTCTTTAATTAAATTTAAAATTGATAAACACAGGACGATTGAACCGGAACAACTTATTAATTATATACATACTATCGAAGAATCAAGCTGCAGGGCAACAGATTTGGTACAACAGCTATTAACTCTTTCACAAAAAAGAGACTTTAAATTCATTCCCATTGATCTTAATTCAGCCCTGGAAAATGTATTGAAAATTTGCAGAAACACATTTGATAAAAGTATCGAAATAAACTCCGAATATTACGAAAAACCTGCCGTGACAAGTGCTGATGAAACACAGATTGAACAGGTTATTCTAAACCTCTGCATAAATGCTTCACATGCCTTAACAATAATGCGCGGTGACAATGAACACAGGGGGGGGGAAATAGATATATCAATCGACAAAATAGATGCAGACAAACATTTCTGCATCATTCATCCCGAGGCAAAAAAAATTGACTACTGGGTGTTATCAATCAGGGATAACGGAGTTGGGATGATTCAGGAAACAATTGAAAAAATATTTGATCCATTTTTTACTACTAAAGAAAAAGAACATGGAACAGGCCTCGGACTGGCTATGACTTATAATATTATAAAACAGCACAATGGTTTTATTGATGTTTATTCTCAAAGTGGCATAGGGTCGACTTTCAATATATACCTCCCGGTATTGTACACAGAAGACTTAATAATTGATACAGGCAACAAAGAAAATATTCACCCTGGTGAAGGCCTGATATTAGTAATCGATGATGAGGAAATAATGAGAGATATAGCCGCCGGAATGCTTATTGAATGCGGGTATACAGTTATCACTGCATCTCATGGCGACGAAGGAGTCAGGCTCTACAGGGAAAAAAAGGATGAAATTGATGCGGTAATTCTTGATGTTGTTATGCCTAGAAAATCCGGCGATGAAACCTATAATGAGTTAAAAGAGATAAATAAAGATATAAAGGTTCTGGTAATTTCAGGATTCAGCCAGGATGAAAGGGTAAAAAGAATGCTTGAAAAGGGCGCAAAACAATTTTTACAAAAACCCTTTAATATGGAAAAGCTGACAAAAGCAATTGAATCTGTAATTAAAAGCCGGGATTAAAAGGTAAACCCTTTACTTCTCCCCAATATATTCCCATTCATCACGAATCATCCGGTAGCATATTCCCTGTGCCGCCATTTCCGGGCCGAGACTGCTGAAGAGAAGTTCCGTATTTTCATAATGCTTGACAAATCCTGAATCCGGAAACCGCTCTGCTACGATTTCCCGGATCTTTTGCTCCACGTCTCCATAGGTGCCCAGAATCTCTCCGGAGAGAATCACAAGGAGAGGAACAGTTATGTTGATAACATCAAGCATGGCGCTGCAAAAAAAGGCAAGGCGCCGGTCCAGCTCCGCCACAATGTCATTTTCACCCTTTGCATAGAGGTCTGCCAGTATTGAGATATCAGCAGTTCCCTCCTTCACGGCTGACCGATCGGCCAGGCCCCGGCTGTAAAGCAATTCACTGAAGGACTGCAGGGAAAAATAGCAGTCGAGGCACCCCCTTCGTCCACAGACACATGCTGCAGGATCATCGGATACCCTGATGTGTCCGAATTCACCGTTACCTGCAACAACACGTCCATCGAAAATAAGACCACTCACTGTACCGGCATGAGATGAAATAATAAGTATCCGCTGATATCTCTCCATCAGCTCAGAGTCGTGAAGAAAATATGAGGCCATACTCTCGGCATTCTGCTCAATCTCGATATTCATACCGGGACAGGCTTCTCTGATGAGATTTCGAAAATCCACCGCTTCAGTAAAGGGCATGAATGTATACCTGAGAAGTAGACCAGACTCAGAATCCCTGCCCCCGGGGATGGAACAGCCTATTGCGACTACCTTTTCCTTCTCATCTCCCAGTTTATCAAAGACCTCATCCAGGTGCCTGAGTAAACTTTTTGTAAAGAAAGACTCATCTATTCCCATTTCAAGCTTAGTCGCATGGGTAGCAACGATCTCATCGGAAAAGCTGACTACTGATGAAAAAATTCCCCGCTGGTTATAGGTTATCCCCAGGTAAAGGACTTCCCGGGACTTCAGTTTATAGAAGGTGGCCCTGCGTCCCTTCGGTTTCTGCTGTCCGTCAGCTTCCTCGATTAGGCCATCATCCAGGAGGGATGTGAAAATGGAGAGGATGGTATCCATGGAATAGCCTGAAAGATTCTTTGCCTGCGCCTTTGACAGGAGGTGATGCTGCCTGAAAAGGTCTATGATAAAATTCCGCTTATTTATTTTCCGCTGATCTATGTTGTATCCAAATGCCATTGTCTGCTCCCTTTTTGATACACTAGCGAGAAGCAAAATAACTGTCTATAAATTTTTATTTCTTCAGGGGAGCCCACCTGACATACCAGCTGCGCCGGCCTGGAACAGGATGAAGGCTTCGCCAGAGTGGGTCGGGAAGATACTGTGTAGTTTTACAGTAGGGGCAGGTAGTATTCCGCGGTGTTTCTACATTTATTGAGAGAGTACTGCCGCAGCTGACACAGGATATTGCTACCGGCTTCATATTTTTATTCAGTTCACTCTCTTCATCATGAATATAGATAACCTGTTCCGGTTCTCCGGAGACCTGCTTACCATTTCGAAATCCCTTTATCCCCTTCATCCATGGCGGGGCCGGCATGAAACGGTGTTCCGTTGAACAGCGGATACAGCTGATGGTATGATCGCGACTGACGCTTCCGTCGGTAATGGGAAGTTTTTTTGTACAGTTAACGCATTTTGGCTCCTCCTCTCCTCCGGCAAAATCGATGTCCACAAAATCCGCAAGATAGGGTAGAACTCCCCCCTTCTGGAAGGACATCTGCAGCATCTGCCTGAAAAATAATTCAGACACCGGGCTTTCGGCACCGCAGTAGGCACAGGAAACCTTACCATATGGGCCATTGATGAATACGGGCTGGCTGCAGCCGGGACAGTCCACTTTGATCTGCATCCTGGTATAGCAGGATTTAAAAAATTTGAGATATTTTTTCGCCCTCTTTTTTACTTCATCATGGGGATCATTATCCAGGATATACTGCAGGACATCAGGATCTTCAATGTATGGAATAAAATAGATGCGCACTGCCATCGATTTCGATTCCGTGACAAGGGATTTCAGCCAATCCGGGTTCTTCAGATGTTTTACCGCCTTCATTGCCTTCAGTGGAGGTCCCGGATCAGGCCACTCCCTGTAGATTTCAACGATAATGCCGATATCTGTTATCCGTGAGAAGGCATGCACCCTTGTGGCCTGGGAAAGATTGCTCTGTATTATTTCCTTCAGCAGCTTCTGGCTGCGAATCCTATCAATAGCAGCATGTTTCACCTTATTTAAAGTGTCACTGAAGACCACTTCCTTCAAACTCGACTCATCATTGATTTTCATTGCGGCGGAACTGCGTAAATTCTGCGGGAAGTCAGAAAGGGCGACCTCCAGAAGCATGGACTGATCTTTTATCCGCTTTAAGGCGGCTCCCCTTACGGTGGAAACAGTACTTTCCTTTACTATCTGCAGAAGGTACTTCTGATTGGAAAGCCTCTTTACTGCAGAAACCTTCACATTCTCTTTCGGATCATTCAGTACTATATTCAGTAAAAAGGCTTCGTCGCGAATTCGGTGAACCGCCGCAGCCCGTACCTTCTGGTTTTTATCATTGAGGGCAATTTTTTTCAGCTCATCGAAATCAACAACCGCATTAAGGGCCTGGATGCGCACCCTGTAGTTACTGTGTTTCAGACGGCTCCTGAAAAAATCGACGAGTCTGACTCCCCTTCTGAATTTTTTCCATTGAGTAACGATAAAGGTAATGAGGAGACCCCAGCAGGCTATCCAGATGGCCAGTGGTTTCGGATCCTCCAGTGCAGTGTGGGCGATATTCTCAAGGCTTTTCAAGAGAGAGGAGCCAACCTTTGCACTGTAGTAGCCAGCATAATCATCAAAACCGAGGGCAATAAATCCGAGGGCTGCCTGTCCAACGGCGAGAATGATACCTGCTACGAGCTGTCCCATAACAAAAACCCCGGCGCCTATCTGCATCAGGCCGAAAATGGCAAAACTGAACTGACAGAGGGTAAAGACACCGACGCCAAATTGTGCGATAACTATAACTCCCGCCCCGGAGAAACCGATGGCGATTATTCCCACAGGGGCGAAACCGAAGGCGACAAGAGGTATTCCGGCTATTTTCGTTTTTGATTCCCAGGCCATAGGTGGAATTATTATCTTAATAATTAAAAAAGCAAGCAGAAAGTAGTAAAAGTGGAAAGGAGCAAGTAACAAGTTAAAAGAATTTTCATTCGTCTTTCACTTTATACTTTTGTCTTGTAACTATTACCCCTGAACTCAGTGGGCGAGACACCGGTAAAACGGGAAAAAGCCCGGTAAAAGGCGGACTTTGAATTAAAGCCAACACGGTAGGCGATAGTGGTTATAGAAAGATCAGGGGAGGAAGTCAAAAGCTCCTTTGCTTCCCCGACGCGGTAGCGGTTTATGTAGACATTGAAGTGTTCACCGTTATAGCGGTTCAGCAACTCCGAAAGCTGGTGGGATGTCACTGACAGCATCTGTGCCACATCTGCCAGGGTCAGCTCCTCATTGCGAAAAATTTTTTCTTCCCCCATCAAATCTTCAAGGCGGTTTCTCAGCATATCAACATTCAGGCCCCTCATGAGAGACCTCTGGTACTGCAGGGCCTTTACTTCCTTTCTAAAAGAAGTAATAAATCCGGGATACCGGACCCCAGCAAAAAACCATGCAATAATATTGAGACTGAGCAGCGCCACTGAAAGTTTGAAAAGCTGGAGAATACCGCAGAGATGGCCCGCCGAAACAAGCAGCATAATGAGAAACCCGGAGAGGGCGAAGGTCATCGTCAGGTAGTAGAAACGGTCCTTGGGGCGCCCCTGATAAATGGTGATGATACGGAGCCGTGACAGGATAAGAATAAAATATCCCGCCAGGAGAAAAATCCCAAACAGGGCGTAGCCGTACAGAAGCCAGTACCTTAAAGACGGAAATCCACCGGCTCCTCCTTCCGTTACCGGAAGGGTCGAAATAACCGCCTTCATTACTACGGAACCTGCCGCGGGGATGAAATGCAGGAGATGGATTCTGTTGAGAGAAAAATCACGGTCAAAAATAAGGCGATAGTACAGATAGAGAGAAGGTCCAATTAGAAAGAGATCAAATCCAACAGGGTACATACCGAGATGAGCCTTATCGCCGGCATAGTTGAGAATGATAAATTCTTCGATTAACAGAATCGCAAGTGCACCGTAGAAGATAAAAAGCATCAGCCGCTCCCGGCGATGTGCCGGGGCAAGAATCTGCGACATAGCCATGATCAGGGCAAGGCCGCCTCCGAGAAATATCAGCTGGTTAATAAATTCATTAAACATGGGAATACCTGTTCAAGTACTCCCCTTTATCAGGACAGGCAGAATCTGTCATGCCCTTTTTCAAACATATTTTTTCGGGACTGTCAATTCCGGATGTGCGCACTCCCTGCCGTAATATTATGGCCTCTGCACTATCAACTGGTGTTCCTCTTTTACATGTTCTGTAATGGCCCTCCCATATTCATCGGGGGGATATAATTTTTTAATCATCCCATCGAGAAGCCGCCCTGGAAAGGAAGAGAAACCCAGTGTCGCATCGTAGGTTACACGGGTGGCCTTTCCTGATGATTCATACCTGAAGGCAAAAGAACCCGGCGCCCCGATGAGTTCAAACTTCAGATACCCGGATGTATCCAGCTCTGCGAGTTTCGCCTTTACCTTCAGGTTAAACCTGCCTATTGTTTCATGAAAGACGACGGTATCTCCCTGCCGAACAATCTGTTTTTCCCTGCAATGCCACTGCCAGGCCTTGTGATCCCGGTGCCAACTGGTGTATGTTCCATTGTCCATGGCGAGCCACCAGCTTACTGCCTGCTCCGGAGTAATCCCTGTAACATCAAAGGAAGCGGTTATTCTATACATAAACTATTTTACCTCGCTTATAAAAGGGATATTTCATATATTTATAACCTGGAAAAATCGACGTCACCTGAAACAAATACGGCTATCTCATAATAATTAACATTGACTTTTTCATATTTTGTCACAGTTAAATCACTGTATACGTCTCCGGTAACTGTTTCTCCTATCCCGTAGGTGAATGACAATCCAAATGCTACTTCTCCGAATTCCTTCATATTTGCTAATCCAACAGTTCCACCCACGCGGTGTATTCTCATGGTCAGTATTTCATCAATTGTTTTATTAAACTCCTCCACCGTGGAAGGCGAGTAAAACATTCCCATCCGCAGTGCCCATGATTTATTGATAAACTTTTCACCACCGCAATAGACACTGAATGCAAGGGCCGCGCCGGAATTGCTGTTATCGGTTTCTTCAGTTTCCGTAACACCGCTCCCCTGAATGTAGGTGGTCGTTGTATATGACATGTCCCGGCTTATCAGTCTGTTTGTGGCAAAACTGATTTCAAAGTCGAGGGCAGCTGCCCAGCTTTTTCCTTTTTCATATGCCAGTCCGATTCTTAACCTTACGGGTTTATGATAGCCAATAGATCCCTCACCCCTTTCAATTTCCACCTCATCGGGGAATCCCAGGTCATCGGACTGACTAAGATTAGTCCTGCCGGAGTTTTTAAATTCTCCCGTAAGGTTGATAGTTGGAATGAAAATGGAAGCGCCGACGGCAAAGTTCCCCAGATTATACTGCACCCCCGCGGTTCCCGCAAGCCCCCATGTACTTCCTTCGCCAAAACCCGTGGTCTTCGAATCTATAAAATAAGGACCAACAAGGGAGAGGCTTGTAGATTCAGCACTGTTGATGAAATTACGATACAGTGCAAAGAGGGAGACTCCCAATCGCAGGTTGCCTAAAGCAATACCATAGCTTGGCCCGAAATAATATTCCGTCCTTTCAAATATATAGGTCTGGGCTGTATCCATTGAAACTGCAGCGGGAGACGCACCGGGAAAATCAATTGATATGCGGCCGTTAAAATTCATCCGCTCATATGTCGGGACAATTACTGAAAATGAAATTACATGGTTACTTCCCAGATGATAGAAATAACTCAATGTCCCGGGAAATGCCGCAAATTTCAATGAAGCAAGATAGTCCTGGTCGTAGTTGTATTGCGAACCGAAGGTACTGTTATCAACACCGTTGGGAATAAAAAAATCATTAATCTGATAGATTGACTGAACATATAGACTGGTGGAAAGGGACAGGATGTTTCCGGAAACACGGCTCACACCGGCAGGATTGATGTAGGGTGACGCGGAGTCCTCACAGAAGGCTGAGCCGGCACCTCCCATGGAGGCGGTTTTTCCCCCCAGGGGTAGATTATCCGGCAGGAGATCGATTCCTGAAAATAGAAATATTAAAATAAATATTATTTTATACCCTGACAATTTAGCAGACATGGGAATACCCCCTATACAGAAATTTAAAATAACAAAATTATAATATTCAGCCAGTTTTTATAATCCTTCCCTCTTTTTCTGTAAATGCTTCACTGGATCAATTGACCTGATAATTTCTTGTTCTTTAATTTATATTATTAATATTATTTGAATGTTTTCCGGATGCCTGACCATGTTTACGTAAACATATTATTAAAATAATACCTATAGCAGGGTTCCGATTCAATTTATTTTAAACAGGGATGTGCATTGAGGTAGAGGCGGGAGTACATCAGAGATAATCAGGCGTGTGTGAAAAATTTTCAGGAAAATCAAGGCGGGTTTTTCTGAAAGGAAGTTTATCTCTTTTCTGTATTACAACGGGAAGATGTCCCGTAAAGCCATCTGAGGCTCTGACCCCGCCTCAGGGAGGGGTCAGAGCCTCGGGGTTATTTACATGCTATTTATATCCACGGATATTTTTAAAAAATCCCTTTTCATAATCTGCCAGTTGTTTCTTCATACGCCCCACTACACGGGGATGGCGCTTAGCCACATTATAGTTCTCTCCCGGGTCATGTTTCATGTCGTAGAGCATCGGGAAGGAAGCCATGGTGGGGACAGATTCCTCGGAACCCTCCGGCTTGTAATCGTGTCCCTTTGCCGCCCTGGCAAAAAAGGTTACCGGCTTATCCATGGGGATGGGCCACGACCGTGTATTGGTGTGACGGAAGTACTTCCACCGGCCGGCTCTGACCCCCTCCAGTTCATCGTAATGGAAGAAATAAAGGGACTCGTGGGGGGATTTCTTTTCCTTCCCGGAGAGGAGTCCCATAATATTTTTCCCGTCAATGATCCGGTCCTTCGGAAGGGAGAGTCCCGCAAGAGACATCGCAGTAGGGAAAAAGTCGATATTCATGGAGGGCTCGCGGCAGGTAGTTCCCGCGGGGATTTTTCCCGCCCAGCGGGCAATCATCGGCACACGGTATCCTCCGTCGAAACTTTCCCCCTTGCGGCCCCGGAGTTTCCCGGGACTTCCATCAAACCAGGGACCATTATCGCTGGTAAAGATCACCAGGGTATTTTTATCGAGGCCATTGCGCTTCAGGGCCTTCATAATTTCTCCCACGCTCCAGTCTACTTCCTTTACAGTATCTCCATGGGGGCCCGCCTTTGAACTTCCTTCAAATTTCTTTGATGGAATACAGGGCTGGTGGGGATCCTTATGAGCCAGGTAAAGAAAGAATGGATCGTCTTTCTTTCCGCCACCCTCCGCCTTCCCCTCGATGAAGGAGATGGCCTCCCGTGT
This sequence comes from uncultured Spirochaetota bacterium, assembly GCA_942491575.1. Lineage (GTDB taxonomy): Bacteria > Spirochaetota > UBA4802 > UBA4802 > UBA5550 > CAZHNW01. Next base: position 53,715 of record CALOBT010000031.1, on the reverse strand, counting down.
AAAAATACCCGTGTAGGCTCCCTGGTCGATGCCGATGTCCTTAACCTGCTCCTTCTCGTTTTTCCAGAAGGATACGGGCCAGTCATCATTGGAGGCGTTGAAGCCGGTAAAGAAATCAAAGCCGTGATTGCGGGGATGGTGCTTCATGTCCACGGTAAAATCCCCCAGGTGCCACTTGCCGATTGCGCCGGTTCGGTACCCCGTAAGCTTCAGAGCCTCCGGAATTGTTATTTCAGACTGGGGAATTCCCGCGACCATGTTTTCGGCGTGACGCATATCAAAAATTCCCGCGCCCCCCAGTTTGTATCCAATACCGCGGACCATCTTCCGCATGAATGTATCCTTCCCCGGCTGCAGGGGAAATACAACTCCTGCACGGAGAGGATATCGTCCCGTCAGGAGTCCAATCCGTGACGGCGAACAGAGGGGACTGGAACAGTAAAAATCGGTAAAACGCATTCCCTCGCGGGCAAGTTTATCAATCTGGGGCGTCTCAATGATGCCGCCGTAACATGAGGGATCAGCGTATCCCATATCATCGGTGAGGATCACAATGATATTCGGCCGCGGTGCATTTTTATTAAGCTGCGAGATGACCTTTGATGCGGGCATTTTGTCGCGCTGTGGATCTTCAAATATTTCAGGATCGATGCGGTCATCATCACTGCAGAGAAGACCCCCTGCCGCAACGGCCCCGGCAGCGGCGACCCCGGTAACGATAAGTTTTCTTCGAGTAAATTTTTTTTCTGCCATATCCTCCCCCGTTTTTTAATAATCATAGTTGAAATTCATGAAAAGTGTAGCATAGCGAATTTATCTTGTCGTCCCCATTTATAAATGGGGAGGATTTTTTATCCTATTATGCATGAAGGCCACAGTAAGGATCTGATCCTGCCGCCCTTAATTATAAAAGTTGGAAATATATTCTCCAGTATATCTAGGAAGCGGAAAAACAGTTGCACTTAATGACCATGCAATAGTAGTGTCATTTCAAAATTCACAAAATGTTTTATCGGAGGACTTAATGCTAAGAAAATACCTGATTTTTTATTTTGCTATCCTGCTTACTCTTTTCATATCAGCAGGCTGTGACGAAGGTGGTACAGACGATGGTGATAAGACGTACACTAATACTATGACCATTAATGGAGAAACATTTGATATTGCTGCTGAAGCTGGGTTGGATAATGAAATTCCAAATATAGCATACGATTCGAGTGATTCGGATAGAAATGATCGAGCTATTTTTATTGACGGCTTACCAAGTATTGACGACGAAAAGGCCTCTTTAGAGATCCATTTTACGGACGTGGGCACAGATAAAGAGTTTCTCCAGGGCAATTGGACAGAGTTTTCTGCGAATGATTTCATCGGTGTCGGTCTCTATTGGGGACCAGTTGATGAATCTACAGACTACCTGGATGATTCATATTATCACGCCATAAGCTCTTCTTCGTACACATTAGAAATGATTATCTCAGGTGATGAAGATACAAGTCAAGTTATAATAGAGGGTTCTTTTACCTATGACCAAGGTACAAGTGACTTAAGTGATGATGTTTCCTTCAGTATAAGCTACAGCGGCTCCTATGAATATACTACTGACTGGGAACAATTAGTTTTCTAATGCCAGCAAGGAAAGGGCCTCCCTGGAAAAAGGGAGGCCTTTTTAAATGAAAAATCTCACAGTTATTTTATAAACTAAAACATCTCTATCAGCCCATTAGGCTCTTACCCTATCTAATCTGAGGAACAAGTATCAGCAGGACTATTCAATTTCAGTGTACAAACTTGTCCCCTATGCCTTGATACTTACATTTACTTTACCCTTCCCTCTTGCCAGAAGCTGCAAGGACAGATATACTGAAAAGAGAAAACTGAATCCCGGAAATTACTAAATTAATATTGACTTTTTATCGTTTTCGATTTATTAAGACATAAAAATGAAAACTTCCCCCCAGGAGCATATAATGAAGCAACAGATAAAACTCGGAGTCGTCTGCCTCGCCCGCACCACCTTCGACTACAGGGCGGCAGAGGAGATATACGGCAGAATCAAAAAAGATCTGCAAAAGCTGGAAAATGTAACCTGCACCTGCATTGATGATCTTGTCATTGAAGTAGAGGACGCCCGCGCTGCGGCAGACCGCCTGGCCAAATCGCAGGTGGATGCACTGGTATGTATCAGCGGAACCTTCCACCTGGGGCACCTCGTCCTGGAGATAAACCGGGAACTGCAGAAACCGATACTCCTCTGGGGTCTGAACGAACTTCCCTACGACGGAGGAAAAATACGCCTCAATTCCGTCTGCGGCGTAAACCTGAACGCATCAAACCTCTACAAGGGGGGAACTAAAAACTTTACCGTTCATGTGGGTGACTCCATCGATGAGGACTGGGTCGATGCGATACGCATCGAATCCGCCCTCCACACCGCCCATGTGGGAATTGCCGGTTCCAGGGCCCACGGATTTTTCAACCTCGGGGTTTATGACCTGAATGCCTATCAAAACTTTGGAGTTCTCATCGACCACTATGAGCTTGCAGATGTTTTTGATTACAAAGTAGAAGAGAAACTCATCGAACTGCGCAATGAAGAAATCAATGACACATTTGATGTAAGCGGTGTCACCACGGAACAGGTAGACAGGGTCTCCGCCCTCGCGGCAAAACTCGATGGGTTCATGAATGAAAACAACCTGACAGCCCTTGCACTCCGCTGCTGGCCGGAATTTGCAGCAACCTACGGGATCAGCCCCTGCGCCGCAATGAGCCTGCTACAGTCACAGGACAGAATCATTGCCTGCGAAGGGGATGTGGAGGGGGCCCTCTCCATGATTGCACACCGCGCCGTAGGGGCCAAAACCCCCTTCCTCTTTGATTTCTCCCAAATTAACTTTGAAGAAAACTATGCCCTGTTGTGGCACTGCGGTGTTGCCCCATGCAACCTCCACGACGGCCGCTCCGTCCGCAGCCTAGATACCTACTTTGCGGGAGGCAAGGGTGTCACGGCAGACTTCGTCCTGAAGGAAGGGGATGTCTCCATTCTCCGCTTCGACTCAACTTCGGAGGAGTACCGTGTATTTCTACAGCGCGCCAGTGGAGTCCCCATGGAAAAGGAACTCCGCGGCACCTACCTGAAGGTTGAATTCGAAGATAATGTAAAAGAGGTAATGAACCGCGTAGTCTACAACGGCATCGCCCATCATGCCTCCATGGTCTACGGCGACTTCATACGTCCCTTTGAAATATTCGCACGCATCAAAAACTGGAAGGTAATCAAATGATAAACTTAACAGCGACAGATACTGGATTTTCAATTTCTTTTAAGGGGAAGACTATTTTTACCCATAACCTGAAAAATCCCGCCGTCACCATTGGAGTAGGTTCTGCCCGTTACAAAACATTCAAAAACAACTCCAGCAGTTTCCGCATAAAGGATAAAATCCAGTGGAAACAGTCACTGAAAGATTTTACAATAACCAGTCAAAAAAACAATGAAATCATTATTGAATTTGAAAATAAACTGATCCTCAAGTGGACCATCGATCCTGCAGGACGACTCTCCGCTAAATTTTCCTGCAGCCTGGGGGAAGTTAACCGTTTCTGGCTTGCCCTTGAAGGAAGTAAAAGCGAACACATCTACGGATGCGGTGAACAGTTTACCTACCTTGACCTCAAGGGCCGCAGGGTTCCCCTCTGGGTGGAGGAGCAGGGAGTGGGCCGCGGCTTCAACCTCATTTCCCTCCTTGCAGAGCTTCACTCCGGTGCCGGCGGGGCATGGTACACAACCTATTTCCCAATGCCCACATTCGTTTCAACGGAGAACTATTTTTGTCATGCGGATATTACCGCCTACGCGGCATTTGATTTTCGCAAAAATGAAAGCCACCTTCTTGAAATATGGGAAGTACCCGATGAAATAATTTTTGACGCGGCAGATAATGCCGCGGAACTTCTCGGCAGCCTCACTTCCCTTTTAGGAAGACAGGAACCCCTCCCGGACTGGACCTGGGACGGGGTCTGGCTCGGTGTACAGGGGGGAAGTCAGGATATCGACCGCAAGCTTCAGGCGGCACTGGAGGCGGGAGTAAAGGTTGGGGGTCTCTGGGCCCAGGACTGGGAAGGCATCCGCATTACCAGTTTCGGCAAACAGCTCATGTGGGACTGGAAGTACGATGAGGAACTCTATGCAGGACTCCCCGAATATATTAAAAAGCTTCACCAACAGAACATAAAATTTTTCGGTTATATCAATCCGATGATTGCCCATGAGAGTGAATTCTATACCGAGGCAAAGGAGAAGGACTACCTGGTGAAGAATCCCGACGGCAGTGTCACCGATATCTGCATCACCTCATTTCCTGTGGGGCTCGTAGACCTCACCAATGCCGAAGCAAAAAAATGGTATAAAGAAATAATCAAAAAACATATCCTCGGCATAGGCCTAGACGGATGGATGGCGGATTTCGGTGAAGCCCTCCCCGCCAATGCCATGGTTCACAGTGGGGAATCAGGGGAAACCCTCCACAACCTGTACCCGGCACTCTGGGCGGAGACCAACCGGGAAGCCCTGGTGGAGGCCGGCAAAGAAAAGGATATTGTTTACTGGATGCGTGCCGGATACACCGGCTCTTCCCGCCACGGAAGCGCCGTATGGGCTGGAGACCAGAATGTCAACTGGAGCTTCGATGACGGGCTCGCCACGGTAATTCCCGCGGGAATTTCCCTCGGCTACTGCGGCATCGGCAACTACCACAGTGATATCGGTGGTTACACCACACTCCTGTGGCTCAAGAGAAGCCGCGAACTCTTCATGCGCTGGGCGGAACATGCCGCCTTCACCCCCATTATGCGGAGTCATGAGGGGAACCGCCCCGACACCAATCACCAGTTCTATGAAGACAGTGAAACCCTGACACACCTTGCCCGGATGAGTGAAGTCTTTACGGCCCTGAAGCCCTATCACCTGCAGTGTGCCGCGGAGTACCGTAAAAAGGGACTCCCCTTCATGCGCCACGTGGCCCTTCATTATGAGGATGACCCCGCGGCATACGGGTTGAAGTACCAGTATCTCTACGGCCGCGACCTCCTGGTGGCACCGGTTATAAAAAAAGGAAAGTCTTCATGGAAGGTCTATCTCCCCGATGATACATGGATTCATCTCTGGAGCGGGAAATCCTTCGAAAAGGGCTGGCATAGGGTAGCGGCCCCCCTGGGTGAGCCGCCGGTATTTTTTCGGGAGGGATCGGGATTTCAAAAACTTTTTGTGGGAATAAAAAATATTTAATTTAATCGAAGGTGATCCTTTTTTTGAAGGCGACCTTGACCAAGGTCGCCTTCAAAAAAAACGCGTCGCATTCAAAAAAAACATCCCATGCCTCTATTTCTTATACCAGGTGCCATTTACATTGCGGTATTCCTTTTTCATATACTTCGCAATGGCCTCCTCTATCTGCTGGTCAGACATCCTGTAGTTCATACAGATTCGCAGCACCCGCGGATCACTCACCATGACCTTTATCAGGTTTTCATCAGGTACCTTTTTACGAAAAATTGCCGTCAGTATTCTTGCCAGAAAATCCCTGTCTATATTCTTTGAATTATTCATGACCGATAAATATTTTTTCCTGACCACCATCTCCCGTAATTTTATCATCATCGTATAGGGACTTTTTTTCATGGAAAGGTTCACCATCCAGGAAGGAACGGATCCCCCGGGATGGATATGTACCCGGTAGGTCAGGCGGGTTCGACACCGGCTTAGATATTCCAGGCGGTATATTCCGCGGTAGTGGGGAACCCTCACCAGATTTTTAACCACTGCGTCTCCGGATCCTTTAATATTCTTCATCCTTATATTTACAACAGGATGCTCCGAATCTATGGCTCCCTCCGAATGGACCATAATATAACGATCCGACATTGGAGCGGGGAAATCAATAGTAACCTGGGCCAATGCGCTTTTATTCCCATTTCTACTAATCAGCCTGACTTTTTTACAATCAGGCATCCATTGCGGCATGGCATCCACATCCTGCAGGACTGCTATGAGAACCTCCAGGGGGGCGTCAATAATGCCGATACCCTGAAATTCTTTAAAAGAAGATTTGTCAACGGATCGGCTCGATACGGTAATGCCCTTTTTCGTATAGAGGGTTTTCCAGGATGCTGTTGATGCTATTGATGCCGTTGAGCCTGCAGCAACAAAAATCACGGAAAACATGAAGAGTATCAGTCTTTTCACCATTTCAGCACCTCATCAAAGATATTCAGAGTACGCCCTTATTAGACCATAATCTATCAGAGTTCAATCCTTTTTACAATAATTCATCCCTTCATGAACTTCCATCGACTTAGATTGTTTTTCCAACAGGTATTTAATTGACACAACCGCAGGCCTTTTCTATATTTGAGGAAGAAATATTAAAGCGGGGTATCGCCATGGCTGATCTTTCCACAACCTATCTGGGACTTGAACTCAAGAATCCCCTTGTTGTATCCAGTTGCGGCCTTACGGGTTCAGTCGATTCAATTGTAGAAATGGAAAAAGCCGGTGCCGGTGCCGTGGTGCTGAAATCTATTTTCGAGGAACAGATACTCGGTGAGATAAAAAGCATGGCAGATTCAGGATCTAAGGTCAATTATGGAAACGAAGCCGATGACTACCTTGCCTACTACGTAAAACAGAATAATATCGAAGAGTATATTTCACTTATAAAGGAAGTTAAAGCCCGCACGGAAATACCCGTCATTGCCAGTGTCAACTGCCGCGGCAACGGAGAATGGACTTCCTTTTCTAAACGAATAGAAGAGGCCGGGGCAGATGCCCTGGAGATAAACATGTTCCTTTTCCCCTCTGACCTGAAGCAAAGCAGCAACGATATCGAAAAGGTCTATTTTACAGTAATAAATAAAATAAAAGAAGAAATTTCAATTCCCATCACACTGAAAATAGGAAGTTATTTCACCGGTATGGCGGAGATGATCTACCACCTTTCAGAATCCGGTATCGACGGATTGGTATTGTTCAACCGCTTCATTTCTCCTGATATTGACCTCGATAAAATGGCAGTAACGGTATCCAACATATACAGCCGCCCTGAAGAAATTGCCGGTCCCCTCCGGTGGATCGGTCTCATGGCTGGCCGCGTAAAATGTGACCTGGCAGCCTCGACTGGCATACACGATTCCGCCGGGGTACTTAAGGCCCTCGCTGCGGGAGCAACCGTCGCCTGTATGGCATCGTCACTTTATATCAACGGAATCGATCACATAAGCCATGTTCTGAAGGAAGTGGATGATTGGATGGAAAAAAGCCATTACCATACCGTAGATAACCTCCGCGGATCACTTGAACGAAAGGACCGTGACAACAGGGATATCTACGAGAGGGCCCAGTTCATGAAGTATTATTCTGACCACAAATAACTTAATTCAACTATGAAAAAGTCTAATCTGATATTCTCTCTGATCTTTGCAATCCTGCTGTGTGTCCCCTCCAGCGGTAAGGCTGAAAATCCTGCAGCAGTCAGCCTTGCAGGCAGCTGGAAAATTATCCCCTCAGGCAAACCGGAAGCCGTGAAGCCCCACTTTAATGATACACAGTACCCTGAAATCATGATCCCCGGCACCTGGCCCGGATATCTCGACAGGAATGAGAATCTCTCCGCCATCATCTGCCTCAGAAAAAAAATTACCATACCGGAAAACTTCAGGCAAAAACAGCTGAACCTTTTCCTCGGCCGGGTAGGAATTATTGACGAAGTGTGGTTCAACGGACACCGCATCGGGGGAAGCGGAAAAATTCCGAAAAATAAAAACGAAAAACTCTACAACTTCTCCTGGCAGAATCCCAGGGAATATTCCCTATCTTCCGGGATTATACATTACGGAGGGGAAAACGTGGTGGCAATACGGGTATTCTCCCACGTCCTTAACGGGATCGAGGCGCCGGTGGAGATATCTGATGCAAATATTTCCTTTTTCCCGAAACTGCTGAAAACCAATACTCCCCTCCTGGCAAACCTCCTTTCCGTAGCATTCAATACCCTCTTTTTTATCGGTCTTGTCATTCTTTATATGACCCGGAGGATAAAGAGGGAGTACTTCTATTTCTCCCTCATTGCCATTTTCACCCTTGCCTGCACCCTCTTTACCCTGGATCTTCCCTTCCCGATACCGGGACTCCTGAGATTTAAATCTATTTTCTTTCTCTATATCCTGGCCAATTATTTTGTGCTTCTCGGGGTGATGGAATTTTTTCAGTATAAAAATAAATATTTTTTAACTCTCATGACTGGAGTTTTTTTTGTCACTGAACTGCTTATTCTCTTTTCACCCTCTACCCGGATCCTTATTTACCGCGGTGGCCCCTTCGCAATCTTTACGGTAAACCTTTTCATTCTTGCTGCGGCATTTATCCTGATCAGGTCAATCACCACTGACCCGCGGCGCTACTGGTATTTTATTTTTATTGCAGTGCCCATACCCCTCTCTGTCATGAGAAATTCATACTACCTGATGAATCTTAATTTCAACAGTCTCCCCATTACCATTTTCATGCATGTCCCCATCGTTTTTACGCTTTTCACCATGTACTACATCTATGAATTTGAAAGTACCCGCAAGGAGAACGAGACCCTCTACACCGCCCTGCTGAGAAAATCAAACCGGACACAGCGCATGCTGAATTCCATAAAAAGAGACAAAGCAAAGCCTGACCCTCGGGATGTAATATACGAAGTAATAGATTATCTGGATACCAACTACCGGGAAAAGTATTCACGAAAAGAGCTGGCAAAAAACTTCGGCCTAAATGAAGACTACATGGGACAAATCTTTAAAAAGACCGCGGGAACAAATATTTCGAACTATATAAATAACCGAAGAATCGAAGCAGTCAAAGAACTCCTCGCGGAGACCAATTCAAAAATAATCGACATCGCCTACCATGTCGGCTTTGAGAACCTTACACACTTTCACCGTCAGTTCAAAAACCAGACCGACCTGACACCCAGCCAATACCGGGAACAGCACCGCAAGAATGATCAGACATAGGCGTTTTCCACGGCATCAAAGGTGCCGGGGATAATTCCCAGGTCCTCCACTTCCTTTTTCTTTATCCTGAAGGTCTCTGTTTTGGAAAAATCATCCACAAACTTTATATAACGCGGCATGGCAAACTTCGGGAGGTTCTCCCGGATAAAATCTATGAGTTCTATCTCCTTTATGGTCTTCCCATCCACGAGGCTGACACTTGCCATCACCTCATCCTCCGCCAGCTCCGAGGGAACCGCGTAAACCGCCACCTCAAGGACCGCGGGGTGCTTCTGGATAGCCTGCTCCACCTCGAAGGCGGAGACATTCTCACCCTTTATACGCATCGATTCGGTGTTGCGCCCCACAAAGTAGAGGTAGCCTTTGCTGTCCTGCCTCATAATATCACCGGTAAAGATCCAGTCTCCCCCGGATTTTTCGCTGGTGGCCGATTCATTCTTATAGTATTCCACGGCCCCCTTGCTGTTTTCGGATTTAGATGCGGCAAAAACAAGCTCTCCCCCTTCTCCCTGGGGGACATCATTCATCTTCTCATCCACCAGGCGGAACTTCGCCTTCATGGTGGGCTTTCCGATGGAGCCTACGGGGGCGGTACCGAGATTCAGGATTGTCTTTCCTCCCCCGTCCACGGCGCCGTAGGCCTCAAATATTCTCATACCGAAACGTTTTTCGAATTGCGGCCAGAGATCCGCGGGACATGCAGCGGAGAGAACGAAACGGACCCTGTTTTTATTGTCCGCATCGTTCTCCGGCTGCTTCATCAGGATGGGAATCATGGCACCGATGGTGTTAAAAGAGGTGACATTGTTCTCACGTATATCATCCCAGAAACGGCTTGCGGAAAACTTCTTTCTTAAAATCACAGTACTCCCTACACAGAGACCGCAGGTAACCGTTACGAAAAGGGCATTCCCATGGAAAAGCTTCAGGGCAGTATATAGAACGTCACTCTTTCGATAGAGTAGATGGGCCACCAGGGAAAGAAGTTTCACGTTGGTATTCTGATAACGGTACACCACCCCCTTGGGGAGACCCGTGGTCCCCGAAGTATATGTAATAAAGCAGATGTCTTCCCGCCGGTAGGCGCCTGCCGGATCTTCGGGAAGTTCCTGCGGCAGCATACTGGCATCGCCGAGAATTTCGTACTGCTTCTTCTTCCTCCCCTCACTCTCTTCACCCGTTACGTTCACAATTATTTTTTTAATGTTCTCGAGATTTCCTTCAATCTTTTTTACCACGGAAAGAAGGGTATCATCGATCACCAGGTACTCCGCGTCACAGTGATTGAGAATATAAAGAAGGCTGTCCCCCACCAGGGATGTGTTTACCGGCACCGAGTACATGCCGATCTTTTGAAGGCCGATAAAAACATTTAGGAATTCCGGCGAATTTTCCATAAAGAGAACGACGCCTTTGCCCTTACTTCCCCCAAGACTTAAAAAATAGTTAGCCATGCGGCTCGCATTCCCGTTCATCTCCAGATAGCTGATTTTTTTGCCCTCGAATATGAGAAAGGTTTTATCGGAAAACTTCTTTGCCTGTTCCTCCATCAGTTCTCCCCACGACATCTCACGGCGGATATCCATGGATAAGAGTCCCCCAAGATTTTCTTTCAGGGTTCCCCGCTTTACTTCCTTTATAATAAAAATAAAGAGAGAACGAATAATGTTCTTTATCATTCTAAGTTTGCCGATGGTTACTTTCAGGTTATTTTTCATAATTTACTATCCCTCGCATAATACTTTTTGGGTTTCTTAAACAGGTTTTGGCAAAGGTACAAGTATAAAGTGTCTTTGTTTTACTCAGGAGCTTTCTAGCTATAACTAGAATATTAACTTTCCCCTTGTTCCTTGCTGCTTGCTCCTTTTATTTATTTTTCCCCGGGGCCTCAAAAATATGGACACACATGGCCGCCTCCTCCACGCCGAGGGCTCCGCCCCCGTTTTCCGCGATACCGATACGGGCGCCCTCCACCTGGCGCTTACCCGCGGCTCCGCGAAGCTGGGTCACAATCTCGTGAATCTGTCCCAGTCCCGAGGCACCGATGGGGTGTCCCCTCGACTCGAGGCCCCCGCTGGTATTAACCGGGATTTTTCCTCCCAGACGCGTCGCGCCGCTTACGGCTAACAGACCCCCCTCGCCCCGGGGGCAGAAGCCCAGGTTCTCCGTCTGGTGCAGTTCCCCGTAGGCCGTGGCGTCATGGACCTCTGCACAATGCATCTCATCGGGGCCCGTACCGGAAATCTCATAGGCCTTCGCCGCAAGGCGCTGGCCGATATTCATTTCATCCTCAAGACGGTCCCTGCCGGAACCTATCACCGAAGCCATGATGCGCACCGCCTGGTTCTGCAGGCCAAGACGCTTTACGGTTTTTTCATCACAGAGAATGGCCGAAGAGGCGCCGTCCCCCACGGGGGCACACATGGAACGCGTCAGGGGCCAGGTAACGCAGCGGTCCCGTAGAACTTCCTCTACAGAGACATCAAACTGGTACTGGGCATTGGGATTCAGGGTTGAATGAAAATGGTTCTTCGAGGCGATGGCGGCAAACTGGTCGATGGTGCTGCCAAATTTCTTCATATGTTTGCGCGCCTCATGGCCGTATACATCCATAAATGGAGAATGATCGCCGCTGTTCATTTTGCGCAGTTCCTTTAACACGTCGTAACCCATGGACTCCCCTATCCTGATGGCCACCACCAGGTTGTCCCTGAAATCCCGGTACCGGCTCCTGAGAGTATTTCGCTTCTTTTTGGAATTCTTTTTTACTACAGGGAAATGCACCCGGTGCTCCTCCATTTCCTTCAGGTCATCCTCCGTGAGGCTGTACTCCGTAAAGGTACGCATGGTATTCACCAGGTTTCCCGTATCCATCCCGGTGAGGAAACCGGAGAAGACCAGGGACTGGTTTTTATCATAAATCTTTTCCGCCCCAAGGGCCATGGTGACGTCATAGAGACCGCTGGCCACGGCCATCCAGGCATGATGAAAGGCGGTGGATCCCCCGGCGCAGGCATTCTCCACATTGGTCATGGGGATGGTGTCGATCCCCATGGGCCGCAGGGCAACCTGTGACCTGATGCATGTCTGACGGTGATATTCTCCCCACGCGGAGTTGGCAAACCAGAGGGCCTGAAGATCACGGGCCTCAAGTCCCGCCTCATTGAGACAGGGATTCACGGTCATTTTGCATAATTGAGGAATTGTTTTATCAAGGTATTTACCATAACGGATAGTATGTGCCGCAACTACATAGACATCTCTCATAATTATCATCCATTTATATTTTTATTGAATATTAACATAAGAGATAACATAATTTTTGTCTTATACCTGTTGAAGCTATTATACGGTAACTTCAAAAAGTACTACTTTCTCCATGATACAGCAAAAAATCACCCCCACCCAGTACAGTGGCACTCTATCAATATTCTCCGGAGAATCTTTAATAAATGTAAGACAGGGGCTCTCCTCCTACTTATAGTTATGCTACACTTTTCACAATGGGGGAAGTTTATGGGCTCTGGCAGGAATTTCGACAAACTTAAGCAGTATCACATGCTGCGACTGACGCGTATTCTCCTCTATGCCATATACTTTCTCTCAAAGGTACCGCGCTTCACTACGGTACTACTTTTCATCCTTCGTCCCCTATATGTCCCTCTGAAGGAGACATGGCTCAATAAAAAACTCCGGTACGGCCTTCTTACTTTTGGCGCCGGTAAAATTCCCCCGGATATTCTGAAGGCCTACGGATACGGGGCAAAGGCAATTATTGAAAACATCAATGAAGTACTCCAGAGTGTAAAAACCGGCAAACCCATTGTCTGGGTCGAATGGATTCTCAATCCCGAGCTCCTTGAATCCTTTGACGTTACTTCCTTTAATCCCGCAATACTCAATGTCTTCGGCAATGTCTATGGGACCGAAGGCCCCAGCAGCCTCATCGCCGAAGCAGAGAAGGAAGGGGTTCCCATAGAGTACTGCTCTGCCATGAAGTGTGACATGGGTGCCTATCTTCTCGACCAGCTGCCGAAACCTGCCCTCACAATTGTGGGATCACATCCCTGTGATACCAATGTCTCTATTAATCAGTCACTGGAGTACCTGATGCAGGTTCCCTCCTTTATCTTCGATATCCCCTACTGGAAGGAATCATATTCCTATGAGTACGTGGCAAAACAGGTATGGGCACAGATTGAATTCCTGGAGGAACACCTGGAGGGAGAGATTGACTGGGAGAAACTGGAAGGAATGATGGAACACCTTAACAAATTTAATTCCTACCTCACAGAGATTACCGAGATGCACCGCGCCACCCCATGCCCCGGGACCCATTTCAACCTGGAACTTGCCTGGGTGGTACGGGAACTGAATGTACGCTCTCCCCATGCCCTGAAAATGGCTGAACACCTTCACAGGGCAGTCCGAAAACGTTACCTCAAAGGGAAGGGAATCGTAAAGAAGGAAAAGATCCGTGTCCTCCTCTGGTTTCCCCCCATTGCCTTTTTCACCTATATATTCAAATGGATGGAGGAGGAATTCGGCGCCGTGGTGGTGGCTGATTTCATCGGCAATGTCTCCACGGTCCATGTTGACACATCCTCCCGGGAATCGATGATCCGTGATTTTGCAATAACCCAGATGCACCTTGCCATGGGAAGGCAGTGCCACGGTCCAGTGGAATTTATCACCAATGAAATGGAAGAAGCCATCGATTCCTATAGCGTGGACTGTATGATCTTTACGGGGCACCAGGGATGCAAACACGGATGGGCCGCCCTGAAAATAATACAGGATATCTGCAAAAGAAGAAACCTTCCTGTCCTTTACCTTGACATCGACATTATGGACCAGCGGCACCTCGATGAACAGGGGGTACGGGAGGAAGTTACGGCCTTCTTTAAAAAACACGGGTGGGCATAATGGAAATATTCGATACCATCAAATCAATGGCAGAAACCACCGCCAATGAGGAACTTCTCGCGGCGGCAAAAAAAACCCAGGGAATCATGGGCTACTTCTGCTCCTATGTCCCGGAGGAAATAATTCATGCCGCGGGATTCATCCCCTACCGGATGCGCGCCGTGGCAAGCCGCGGCACCCAGAAGGGCGACATCTATTTTGCCGCGATCAACTGCACCTTTGTTCGCAACTGTTTCGACAAAGCCCTTCGGGAAGACTTCTCCTTCCTGAAAGGAATAGTCTTTATGAACGGATGCGATCACACAAGGCGTCTCTATGACAACTGGCGCCATGCGGACCTTCAGCCGGATTTCCGCTACATGTTCACGGCCCCCCATGTCATCAACGCCCTCGCCCTGGAAGACTTCACCCGGGGATTGCATGCATTTATTCACGGCATCGAAGAACATTACGGCCTCACCATTACCGAAGAAAGTCTTAGCGCATCCATTCTCCTCTATAACCGTAAAAGAGAACTCCTTGAAAAGCTGTATGCCCTTCGCAAACAGGAGGAGGTTCCCATTCATGGAAGCGAAATGCTGCGGGTTATACTTGCCGTCACTTCCCTCCCCATAGAAAAGGGCATTGAAATTTTAGAGGAAGTTCTCACGGCCTGCCATGGCCGAAGGGTCAATAAAGATGAAGACCTGCGCCTCTTCCTCACGGGAGGCTGCATGGAGGAACCGGCACACCTGGAGATGATTGAAGAAAGCGGAGGGGTCATTGTGGCGGACAACCTCTGTCTCGGAAGACGCCACTTCGATACCATGGTGGATACCGGGGAGGAACCGGTACAGGCCCTTGCGGCACGCTACCTTTCACACCTCAGCTGTCCCCGCATAATGAATGATTTTTTTCAGAGACTACAGTTCCTCAACACCATTCGCCATGAATATCGTGTTGATGCGGTAATCGCGGAGAAACTGAAGTTCTGCGACCTCTGGGGGGGAGAGATTTTTATCCTGCGGAAGGAATCAGCGGTACAGCCCTTTCCCCTTCTGGCACTGGAGCGTGAACTCTACGGGAACGACAGTGGTCAGGTTAAGACACGAGTCCAGGCATTTTTTGAGCAGGTGCGAAATAAGAGAGAAATAAAGAACAGGATTTATTCCTTATCATGATTTTTCTACAACGATAAGCCGGAGATATAATGAGTTTGCCCTGCGGGGCCCACACAACATCTCTCCGGAGATTCATCAAAAAAAATAAGAGGTTCTCATGGAAAAGAAAGAATATGAATTTATAGTAGTAGGTACCGGTCCCGGGGGAGCCCCGGTGGCCCTTGAACTGGCAAAGGCGGGAAAAAAGGTGCTCATTGTAGAACGGGGAGCCTACCACAAACGTCTTCTCGGCTTTCCCATGGGGATGCGCCTTTCGGAAAAATTCTTTGTATTTAATCGTTCAAAGGAAGGCGTTGTCATGGAGAGGGGACTTACCGTGGGGGGCTCTTCAATGATATACCAGGGGAATGTTTTTGAACCGACTCAAAAACTTATCAATGCCATGGGAATCGACTTCCGTCCCGAAGCTGCGGAAATTAAAAAAGAAATCGGTGTGCGCAATCTTTCCCCGGAATTCTTCAACAGGGGAAAAAACAGGGGCCTCTCCAGAATGTTGGAAGCGGCGGAGCAAATGGGTACTCCCTTCGAGGAACAGGAAAAATTTGTAGATCCTGAAAAATGTAAACTCGGCTGCGACTGGTGCATGATGGGATGCCCCCATGACGCAAAATGGACAACCCGCAGATATATAGATGAGGCAACAGAAAAATACGGCGCTGAACTGATGGTCTCTTCTCCCGTGGATAAAATTCTTTTTGACAAAGCGGGCCGCAAAGCCGAAGGCATCCAGCTGCAAAGCGGCAAAAAGATTTACGGCGGGAAAATAATTCTGGCAGCGGGGGGTATCGGAAGTCCCGGCATTCTCCTCCGGTCAGGAATCAATTATGCGGGAAAACGTTTCTTTATGGATCCCATGACCATTCTTTACGGTACCAGCAAAGACCCCCACGGGGGCCAGTGGGGGGAACAGACATTTACTCATGCAATCGAATCATACGCGGAATCCGACGGCTTCATGATCGGCAATAGCGCCTCCTGGGGCACCTGGTGTGTGATGAATATCGTGCGCCCGGGGGTGATGCTGGAAAACTGGTATAAACTTCCCTGGGTAAAAAGGGGCATGGGACTTTTTGTGAAACTGGCGGAAGATGACCAGGGAGAAATATATCCCAACGAAAAAACCAGCAAACCGATGACGGAAAATGATATTCGCCGAATGAACCGGGGAGTTGAGGTGGCCCAGGAGATAATGATTAAAGCCGGCGTAAAAGAAAAAAGTCTCTCCCAGTTACGCTGGGCGGGGGGACACCCCGGGGGCACCATCGAGATGGGAAAATATGTGGATCATGAATTTAATACCGAATTCGAAAATCTCCTTGTCTGTGATGCCAGCCTTTTTCCCGTTTCTCCAGGGGCACCCCCAAGCCTCAGCATTATGGCAATGTCACGTCTCCTGGCAAAATTTATGCTGAAAAAAGTAAAATCAGAGACGAGAAAGGCAACAAGTAATTGATACCATGGGGGGTCAGACCCTATTTCTTATAATAGTGCATAATTCCTAAAACCCTTGGGGTCAGAGCCTCCTGGAGGCTCTGACCCCTTCGATTCTTCTTCAACACCCCCCTCTCCACAAATAAGCATCCGGTTTCGCTAAAAAATCATCATTTTCTGTTGACATTTATATCGTTTTCGATTTAATTGTCAACAGCCTGAACAGAGGCAAACTTCCAGAATGAATAACAGGCAGATCGGCTTAAAAATTCCCGAATGAGCCGGTTTACCCGCAAAGAGGAACCATGTTTGGATACTGTGGAAAAACATTAACCGTTAATCTTACTGAGAAGACCCTCACTACCGAAACATTTGACAGCGACTACGCACGCCGATGGATCGGAGGAAACGGCTTTATTGCGGAAATTATTCACCGCGTGGTGCCCCCCCATTCAGAAGCCTTTTCACCGGGAAATGCCGTGGTTTTTGCCACGGGCCCCCTCAACGGATCTTGCCTCTGGGGCACAGGGAGGGGACACCTGGGGGGCATTTCACCCCTCACGGGATATTTTGCCGATTCCAATTTCGGCGGCGATTTTGCCGCGGCGCTGAAAAGAAGCGGCTTTGACGCAGTGACCATAACCGGCTGCAGTGAATCACCGGTTTACCTTTTCATCAATGACGGCAAAGCAACACTCCAGGATGCCGCGCATCTCAGTGGTCTTGACGCTGAAGAAGCCCATAAAAAAATTACTGAAAATGAGTCCCGAAAAATTGAAACAGCCCTCATCGGTCCCGCAGGAGAAAACAGGGTCCTCTTTGCCAATATCATGTGCAGCGGAAGCCGTCCCAGTGCAGCTGGCCGCGGGGGACTCGGTGCAGTGCTTGGATCAAAAAATTTCAAGGGCATAGCCGCTGCAGGTTCCTATGAGCCGGAAATTGCCGATGCAGATAAATTAAAAAAAATATATAAAGAACGAATCAGCAGCTTGAGGGAAAATGCCGCGGTGCTTACCAAAACCGGCACCCCGGTACTTGTCAATATACTCAACAACAGGGGGATGCTGGCGACGCGTAACAATTCCCGGGAAACCTTTGCCGAAGCGGATGCGATCAGCGGAGAGGAGATTGAAACCCGCTACAAGACCCGCAATACCGCATGCTACCGCTGTCCCATTGCATGCGGTAAGGACGTATTGGTCCCGCGCGGTCACTTCAAAAACAGCGAAATCAAGATGCCTGAATACGAAACCATTTATGCCTTCGGTTCCATGCTGGAGAACAGTGATCTTGTTTCAATATTCAACGCCAACGGCCTTTGCGACCGCCTCGGCCTCGACACCATCTCCATGGGAGTCACCCTCTCCTTTGTCGCGGAATGCATTGATAACGAAATTATTTCAGAAGATGATTTGGGGGGAAGTTTAAGCTTCGGCAGCAGCAACGACCTGGAGGGCTTGATAAAAAAAACAGCCGCCCGTGAAGGCATCGGGGAATTTCTCGCCCTTGGATCCGCCAGACTTGCGAAAAAATTTGGAAAGGGCAGTGACAGGTATCTCTACGCCGTGAAGGGAATGGAGATTGCCGGTCACAGTGCCAGGGGCCTTCGCCCAATGTCTCTCGCATATGCCACCTCCAACCGGGGGGGAAGTCATCACGACGGCAGGCCAAAATACCTTGTACCGGAGAGTGATCCGGGATTTGTTAAACAGCCATGGTATGTCTGTAATAGTGAAAATTTTACGGCACTGGGAGATTCCCTGGTAACGTGCCGTTTCATCACAGAAAGGGGTTTCGGTTCTCAAATAAATGAAGAGCTGAGGGAAGTCATTAATGCCGTCACCGGATTCAATTTTTCCATTGACGAATTTCATATTGCAGGAACCCGTATCTATATAATGGAACGCTACATTAACTCTAGAAGGGGATTGACCAGGGATGATGACATTCTACCCTACAGGGTCATGAAGGAACCGATTCCCGACGGCCCTGTGAAGGGACGCTGCTGCACCGAGGATCAGCTGGAGGGAATGCTCAGTGTTTACTACGAACTCCGCGGATATAATAACGATGGAATTCCCACGGAAAAGATACTGGCTGAACTTGAAATTCCCATACTGCCGGGAGTAGCTTCCTGAAATTTTTTAAGAGGTATAAAGGCTATGGTACAAATTATCTCAAAAAACAAAAAAATAATTTTTACGCTCCTGGCATTTGCTATTTTCGGAGTGATCCTGGCACTACCACAGCCAGACCCGATACAGGCGGGGGACGAAATAATCATTCTCTCCATAAAGGGAAAGGCAACACTGGCTGCCCTTACCCTGGCGGTACTTCTCTGGGTTACAGAAGGCCTCCCCTTCGCGGTGACGGGACTCCTTGCTATGGTAGTACTGGTTATGACCGGAGCAGCAGACTTCAAGGAGCTGGTTAAAGACGGTTTCGGTAATCATATTATTCTCTTTTTTATCGGTGTACTGATATTTTCTGCGGCAATCGGCCGCACCACTCTTCTTAAACGAATTGCCATGCAGGTGCTGAAACACCTTGGCCACAGCCCGCGTTTAATCGTACTTGCATTCCTGGTGGTGGGGGCACTCATGTCGGGATGGATAACCGACATGGCCGTGGCGGCAATGCTGATGCCCATCGGTGTTTCAATACTGAGGGATGCGAACCTGAAACCCCTTCAGAGCAACTTCGGCAGGGCATTGATGATCGCCTGTGCATGGGGGCCCCTGATCGGTGGAATATCAACCCCTGCGGGATGCGGCCCCAATCCCCTCACCATAGGGTTCCTGAAGGATCTGGCTGGTATTGATTTTTCATTTTTACAGTGGATGGCCCTCGGGTACCCCGCAATGATTTTAATGATTCCCTTCGGATGGATTATCCTGATAAAAACATTTCCCCTGGAAAAAATCGACCTCTCCATGTCAGAAGAGGATATAGAAGAGCAGGCCCGACAGCTGGGAAAAATAACTGGAAAAGAAATATCTGTAATCGCCATCTTTCTCCTGACCATTTCCCTCTGGATACTGGGCCCCTTCATCAAAGAATGGACCGGCGGTGCCATAAGTTTTCTTTCAATATCCTATGTGGCCATCGCATGCAGCCTCTTCTTTTTCCTTCCGGGCCTGGAGGTCCTTTCATGGAAGGAAGCTGAAAATGATATCAGCTGGGGGGGCATCATACTGATTGTGACGGGACTTGCCCTGGGCATGGCCATATATAAAACCGGTGCCGCCCAGTGGGTTGCATGGATATCCTTCAGGGCCATCGGGAATCTGCATCCCGCAATGATAATATTTATCATAGTCCTGGGTGTATCACTCCTGAAGGTGATGTTCTCCAGCAATACCGTCACCGGTATTATTGTTGTTCCCCTTCTGATTGCCCTGGCGGGTTCATTGAAACTTGATCCGGCACTACTGGCAATTCCCGCGGGGATCACATCGAGTCTCGCCTTTATTCTCGTAACTTCCACCCCCACCAATGTAATTCCCTATTCATCGGGATATTTTTCAATCGGGGACATGGTAAAGGCGGGATTATTCATGACCATCGCATCATCTATTTGTGTAACTGTTTCGGTATACGGCATGGGCCGTATCCTTGGCATATTAAATTGATTATTAGGAGGGGAAAATGAGCAAAATCACTCACCCTGAATTTAAAAAAGAAACCTTCGATAAATTTTCACAGGAACTCCGTTATGTTATTACCGATATGATCTGCCGATCCGGGTCAGGTCATCTTGGAGGGGCTCTCAGCCTCGTGGAAATTATTGTGACTCTTTATGACCGAATCATGCAGTACGACCCTGAAAATCCACGCTGGGAAGACCGTGACAGACTGGTCCTCTCCAAGGGACACGCGGGCCCCGTACTCTATGCAATGCTTGCATACCGGGGATTCTTTCCCAGGACATGGCTGGCAACACTTAATGAAAACGGCACGCGGCTCCCGAGCCATGTAGACCAGATACAAACCCCGGGAATCGACATGACAGCGGGCTCCCTGGGACAGGGTCTCTCCTGCGCTGCGGGAATTGCCCTGGCGGGAAAAATGAACAAAAAAGATTATACCACCTTTTGTATAATCGGTGACGGAGAAAGCAACGAGGGTCAGAACTGGGAGGCGGGAATGTTTGCAGCCCACCAGAAACTCGACAATCTTGTGGCCTTCTGCGACTACAACAAACTTCAGATCGACGGCACCACCGATGAGGTCCTTTCCCTGGAACCACTTACAGATAAATGGCGTGCCTTCGGATGGGAGGTTTTCGAAATTGACGGCCACAGCTGGGATGAGATTTATGACGCCATTAAAAAGGCACAGGCGGTAAAGGAGAAACCCGCAATGATTATTGCCCATACCATAAAGGGAAAGGATCACTGTATGATCGAGAATCTTCCCCAGTCCCACAACATCAAGATTCCCGACCAGGAAACATATGACAAATACATCGAGAGCCTCGAGTATGACTATGAGCTGCCCTACTAAATTTGAAAGCGCGAATCACCATTCGCGCCAAAAATGGAATATCCTCACGAGAATACGTAAAGGAGCAAAAAGTGAATTATAACAAAATGGAAATGCGCTTCGTGTATGCCCATACACTAAATGAACTAATCGATGATAATAAAAATGTAATATGCGTGGAGTCTGATCTCTCCAAAGCGACGGGGACAAATCCGACGGTAATCGAAAAACACCCTGACAACTTTGTCAACGTGGGAGTATCCGAGGCCAACATGATCAGTGTTGGTGCCGGTCTTGCCAATGAAGGGAAGATACCCTTCTGTGCCAGCTTCTCGTGTTTTGCCACACGACGGGTCTATGACCAGATTACCATAAGCGGGGCCTATGCAAACAACAATATCAAAATTATCGGGACCGCCCCGGGCATTACCCAGGGGCCGAACGGGGGAACCCACATGGATTTCCAGGACCTTGCCATTATGCGGGCGATGCCCAATATGCATGTCTACAGTCCTGCGGATCCCCATGAACTTCGGGCTGTGATGAAATACATGGCAAAGGAAAAACAGCCCACGTATATGCAGCTGATACGTTCACAGGTAACCCCTCTCTTTGATGAGGGCTGCACCTTCAATCCCAATAAAGCGGTCATTATGAAGGAAGGAAAAAATGCCACACTGGTCTCCACGGGCTACATGACACAGTTTGCACTCCTGGCAGCAGGAGAACTTGCGAAAGAGGGCATCACCGTTGATCTCCTTCACTACCCATCGGTAAAACCCTTTGACCGTGAAGCCCTGGTCATCTCCGCCAGAAAAACCGGTGCCGTTGTTACCGTAGAGAATCAAAATATTATCGGCGGCCTCGGTGGTGCCGTTGCGGAAGTTCTGGGGGAAGAACATCCCACCAAAATGAGACGCCTCGGAATCCCCGACCGGTTCGGAGAAGTCGCAACAGAGGAATACCTCTTCGACAAACATGGCTTTGGGATAAAACATATAGTTGATGCTGTTAAAAAAATGATGAAATAATGATACCCCTCCTTTATTTCAAGAGAGAAATCATTATTTATTTTCAAAAGGATTGCCTCAAATCCACGACTAACAATCAACAAAGCATAGATAAGGAAAGGAAAAATTAATGAAATTTGCCATCGGAACTACCCGCGCAGGACTTACACTGAAAAAAGATATCATTGAACACCTCGAATCCCTGGGTCACTCTGTTGATGATCTTGGCATGAAGGAAGACGGATTATTTGTTCCCTACCATAAATCTGCCGCTGCGGTGGCCAGGGCGGTATCGGAAGGAAAATATGGGAAGGCCGTCATTATCTGCGGAACCGGAGCGGGAAGTGCAATCACCGCCAATAAATTTCCAGGGGTATATGCAGTCCACTGCACAAATACCTTCGAAGCCAAAAAGGCATCCGCAGTAAACAACGCCAATGTAATGATATTTGGTGAATGGCTGACACCGGGACAGCATGCGAAGGAAATAATCGATGGATGGCTGGAGACCTCCTTCGGTGAAGGCTTTGAACCAGAATGGCAGGAGTTCCTTCAAAACTGCTACAATGAAATCCGTGAAATGGAAAAGGACCTGATGAAATGAATCGACATTAGAAGGCGCGAAAACCCTTTCGCGCCTTCTAATGTCTTTCGCACCTTCATACAGAGCTGACTATCATGGAACACTATTTAACCATCGCCGCCATTCTCTTTCTGGGATCCATGATCCAGGGCCTTGCCGGCTTCGGCTTTGCGCTTACCGTTACGCCCGTACTTTCCATGATAATGCCCCTCAAAGAATTAGTACCCCTCGTTACTCTTTGCGGAACGATTATAAATGTTATTCTCTTTATCTACCTGCGAAAAAACTTCAGCTTGAAACAGATAATCCCCCTTGTTATCGGGGCAATTCCGGGAATCCCCTTCGGCGTCTTCCTCCTCACCAGAATTGATCAGCAGTATATTAAATATCTCCTGGCATTTATACTAATGGGATACTCCCTGCTTTCACTCTCAGGTATCCTGAAACCTCGAAGACTATCCCGTTCCTGGGGATATTTATTCGGCTTTATTTCCGGTATTCTGGGAGGCGCCATCAACAGCAATGGTCCCCCTGTAATCATTTACTCATCCCTGAACAAATGGACCAGTGATGAAATAAAAGTAACCATGCAGTCCTTCTTTCTTTCGTCCGGAATAATGATTGTCACCAGTCATCTGAGCAGTGGAATTTTAACATTCCATATTTTAAAAAAGTCCGTCATGTTCCTGCCGGTGCTGCTTTGTGGCATTTACATCGGCATGGCATTCTATAGCCGCATCAATCATCGATTGTTCCATCGAATAATTCTTATTATGCTGATTTCCCTTTCTGCGATGCTTTTTATCCTGTAGATTTCATAATTTGTAAAATAAAAATAATCATATGCTGAAATATCAAAAAACAGCATATAACAGAAAAAATAACGTCAATCATTTGACTTTCACTCTATATTACCATAGAATTAAACTACGTTAACAATCAGCGATTTTCAAATATTGATAAAATCTTTCATTATCTTACAATTCAACAATCGGAGTTCAAAATGAAATGGCCCAGGCTGCTTATTTCAAACCTCAATGACCCGACTGTAAAAAGGTCAGCACTCCCCTTTCTCCTCACTGGCCTCCTGATTGTTATTTTATCGGTATATTTATCCGAACATGACTACCGGCATGAGACTGAGAACCTGGAAACAAGACTACAAAACAGAATCAATAATGCAAAAACTACTATTCAGAGAAATGTCGATTTGGCAATATCAGATTTAACTCTGCTGAAATCACAACCATATGTAAATTCATACCTTTTAAATCACTCCCCATCATCCCGGCTTCGCATTGAGAGAGAATTTCAACTACTTGCCCAATATAAAAAAAATTACGACCAGATAAGATTACTAAATCACCAGGGAATGGAAATTATTCGTATCAATTTTAGAAATAAAAGATCAGAAATAGTAAAACCGGAGGATCTCCAGTTAAAGAATAACCGTTATTATTTTCGTGAAACGATGAATCTTAAAGAGGATATGATATTTATTTCACCCCTGGATCTGAATATAGAAAATAATAAAATTGAGATACCCTACAAACCTGTGATAAGAATCGCCACCCCTCTCTTTTCCAAAAACAGGAAAAAGACAGGTATCCTGATAATTAATATGCTTGCCGGTAATATTATCAATGCTGCAACCATAAACGATGACGGAAACCCGGGACAAATGATGTTATTAAACAGCCAGGGATACTGGCTCAAGGGTCCAATACCGGAAAACGAATGGGGCTTTTTATTCAAGGAGAAAAACGATATAACATTCGGTAATGCATTTCCCGATGTCTGGGAGAAATTAAAAAGTAACCAATCAGGCCATTATAGAAACAAATCAGGAATCTTCTACTTCAGTACAATATTTCCCCTGGGGGGAAGATTAACGAACAAAATCCTTGCCGAAGGAGTAATTCCCGCAAATATTGATAATCCCCTTTACCGTTATCACTGGAAAATAATTTCCTATCTTCCTGAAACATATTTTACACGACTGAGAAGAGACACTTCTCTAAATATATTAATTCTCAATATCGTGGTGTTATCCATATTAATGATAATCATGGTATACTTTTTAAAAACAACCCTTAAGCGCAAAATTGCCGAAGAAGAGCTTCACATGAGTGAAGAACGTCTACATTCCCTGCTAAAACTCCATTCCATGGACGATTTTCCCGAAGATGATGTACTTGCCTTTGCCCTTGAAGAAGCAGTTCGAATTACATCCAGTTCAGTCGGATATTTTCATTTCTACAACGAAGACGATCAGTCCATTTCCCTGACAATGTATTCAAGAGAAGTCCTGAAAGAGTGCTATGCCGAAAAAACACCTCACTACCCTCTTGCTGATGCAGGCATATGGGCGGACAGTATTCGAAAGAGAGAGCCGGTAATTCACAATGATTACCAGAATTATCCCGATAAAAAGGGATATCAGGATGGACACTTTCCTATTATCAGGCATGTGAGCATGCCAATAATTGACAAGGGTATAATAGTGGCCGTCATTGGTGTGGGCAACAAAAAAAATAATTATTCTGAAACAGATGTAAAACAGCTTTCTCTGTTTACCAACGGTTTATGGGAACAGATAAAATCCAGGAGAATGTCAGAGGAACTAACAATCAGAGAAAAAAAATTTCAGGCTGTTTTTGACCAGACTTCCCAGATAATAACCCTTCTTGACACCGCCGGTAATGTAAAAGAACTAAATGAATCTGCAATCAGTTTTTCCAATACAGGAGAACTTGCACTCAACGGCAAGCCGTTTTGGGAAATGCCCTTTTGCGAACACAATGAAACGGATAATTTTCCTATTATAAAAAATGCCATTGACGCTGCCCTGAAGGGTGAGTTCGCAAAATACAGCATTACCTGTCGTTCTCCATACTCGGGGGAACATTTTATGGAACATTCAATCAAGCCTGTTATAGATGACGACAAAACTATTAAACACCTGATGGCCATCTGCCACGACATTACTGAACTTAAAAAAGCCGAAAAAGATCTTATTCAGGCCAAAACTGAGGCTGACAATGCAAATGAGATTAAAAGCCAGTTTCTTGCAAATATGAGCCATGAAATTAGAACTCCCATGAATGCAATCATTGGCATGAACCACTTATTAAAAAAAACCCATCTTGACTCTCAACAAGATAAATATGTTGAAAAGATTTCCAGGGCATCATCCACCCTTCTTAACCTGATCAACAACATCCTTGACATTTCAAAGATCGAAGCGGAAAAACTTGAACTTGAGTCAATAGAATTTAACCTAATTGAAGTACTGGAAAATATTACATCAATAACCGGAATTAAAATCCATGGCAAAGACATTGAATTGATTCTTGATATTGATACCGATGTCCCAATAAAACTGACAGGAGACCCTGTCAGACTCGAACAGATACTACTCAATCTTACCAATAATGCGATAAAATTCACTGACAGCGGAGAAATTATTCTAAGAATAGAATGCATTGAAAAAAACAGGACAGATACAATTCTAAGGTTCAGTGTAAAAGATACGGGGATAGGTATTAAACCGGATAAGATAGATTCACTCTTCGATTCATTTGTTCAGGCAGATCGCTCAACAACCAGGAGATATGGCGGATCCGGACTGGGACTATCCATAAGCAAGGGGCTGGTTAACCTCATGGGGGGAGATATTTGGGCTACCAGTAAACTTGGAAGGGGAAGCACCTTTTCATTCACCATTCAATTCAAAATACAAAACGAAAGTTATCTGAAAGCTGATACCCTTTACAGTTCGATAAAGGGGTTGCAGACTCTTATTATTGACGACAATGAATCAGCCAGGAATACCCTGGGAAATTACTGCAAAAATTTTACTTTCCAGGTGACTACAGCCTCTTCCGGAGAAGAGGGGCTGGAAATAATCAGAAGAAGAGAAAACAATAATGAAGAAACATTTCGCCTGATACTGGTAGACTGGAAAATGAATGGTATGGATGGTATTGAAACGGCGCAAAAAATCAGACAGATTTCAGATACCCCGCGGTTGATTCTGGTTTCCGGATTCGGAAATGAAGAAATTCTGGAAACCTGCAGTACATCTGCATTTGATGGATTTCTTGCAAAACCAGTATCTCCCTCAATGCTTTTCGATTCTGTGGTGGCAATCTTCAAGGACGATATTCCTTCATCCGGCATGCCCGTCAGAACTATTGAGACTTTACCAGTAATGGATTATTCCTTCGCCGGGGCCCAGGTTCTGCTGGTTGAAGACAATGACCTTAACCAGGATGTTGCAAGGGAACTGCTGGAAACAAAAAATATTGTAGTTACAGTAGTAGAGAATGGTATAGATGCGGTTGCCATGTTCGCCTGTAAAAGTTCTTCCCCCCAATTCGATTGTGTATTAATGGACCTTCAGATGCCTGGTATAGATGGCGTTGAAGCCAGCAGCAGGATTCGCACCCACTGGAGCGCCGAAGAACTTCCAATTATAGCCATGACCGCAGATGCTATCAGCGGCGTCCGGGAACGAACAGAAGCAGCCGGGATGAATGATTACATTGCCAAACCCATTGATCCGGAAAAAATGTTTATGGTCCTGAAAAAATGGATATCCCCCGAGAAGATGAGTGAAGCTATTGAAGAAAAAATACCTCTCATAAAAAATGAGAACTTTCTCCTTAATCATCTATCAGGAACAGACATAAATGTTCAGGAAGGACTTAAAAGGTTCTCCGGCAACCAAAAACTCTATGCAAGGATGCTTTGCAAATTCCAAACAAACGGCAATCAGATAGTATCTGAAATTATTGACGCAGCCGGCAGGAAAGACTGGAAAAAGGTCGAATTTTTATCTCACAACCTTAAGAGTATTGCCGGGACGGCTGCCGCCAGGAGCCTTTTTCAAACTTCGCTAAATTTAAATAACCTTTTACAGGGGAATCCTCCGGAGGCAGGTTCAGTTGCTGAAACTGAAGTTCTTCAACATATTGAATATCTTGGTGAAGCCCTGAAAAAAGCAGTCAGTGCGATTAACACTATTTCAACTGAATAAAAATTTAATTTCCATGCGTATGTTACTGAACGAATCCCTTATCCTTAACACCGACTATTTTCCCATCTTTCCATTCAAGTACCCAGGCCCTCTGGGTAATGCCCGCTTTGGTGTGAATAGTATAGGTTTCCGAAGATCCCTCAATTTTTGACTCAACCACTTTCGGATCTTTCAGGTCATAGATACCCATATCTGCAGTATCAGCTCCCGGGGCAGCAAATTTTTTCAAAGACGCGGAAACACTGTCACTTGACCCGAAACCACCAAGAAAATCATTCATGTTTTTACTGGTTTTTGCCCCTCCCCCGCATGAAAATGTAAACATAATCAGGACCACCAATGACGCGATGCCTTTCAAGTTCATACCTGCCTCCAATGATTTATTTTTAACTAAAAATCTAACGCAGCGAAGGTGTTTATTCAATAAGTTTTCTACTATATTAAGAAAGAAATCCTGTTTATTAGTTTATATACAATCCTGTTCTATCGATAAAAAAATAAAGAGGACCGGAGAAACGTTTAACATGAAATTATTTTTTCACCTTATATTAATATCATCTTTTCTTATAGTCGGCATTTCAAATGCCGAAGGACGCTATCAAATTCTCGCGGATCCTGATCTGGTGGGTTTTAACTATGAATACTATGGGGCCCCCTCAATCAAAGCCGGTGACTTCTTGAATTTTTCATTTTTTTCTTTTGGGGGTTTTTTTGAAGCCCGAAATGAAAAAAGATTTACTCAGGCACCTCTTCCAAACCATAACTGGCGTGGTTTCTTCTTCCTTTCAGGAAAATTCCCTGTACTTAACACGGATATACAGAAATTGAATATATTCTCCGGTTTTGAGCATGAAAGTGCTCATCCGTCCCAGGGATTCTGGGAAAACAATGACTCAGCCTATGAAATGATTTATGACAACCAGTACCGAAACATTCATCTGAATTCTCTTTTTATAAGAACAGCTCACCATTTTCAAATAACATCTTCGGTAGAGCTGAAATATATCCTTGATTACCAGTTTTATGCCTTTGCCAAAAATACCCCTGAACTGCATAACAGTGACCTTGGTTTCAGCAACGGATTCAGTATCGGTGTCGAATTACAGTGGCAAATGCCATACTCATTAATATGGTATTTCTCACTTTTTGACAGGATTATTCTCGAAGGATGGCAAAAAAGAGAGGACCTTATCTATATAAACTCCGTAGCCGGTCCCGTTACACAATCAATGAAGTATCCCATTATTAATTCAGTGAATACCTTTTCCTGTAAAACCGGCATTATTTACAACTTAAAATCCATTAATCGCCTGACGGGTATATACATAAAGGTTCTTTATGGAAACATTTTTGGTCTTGTAGACAGCAGAGAAAATCGTTTTATAATTTCCGGCGGAATCGAACTTTTTCACTAAATAATTATTTATGAATTGATTCAATAAACTCATCATAATGAACTTCACCTATAGCATCGATATCCAGTATTTCAAAACCAACCATTATTACTTTTTTTTCAGTAGTTGAGATGTGGCGAACAATGCCAAATACCGAGGCCTTATTTTCTCCGGGGAGAATCATATCTAAGGCAATTGCACTTCCCTTTTTAAAAAAACGAATAAACTTCCTTTCTTTAAATGCTATTGCAAAACCCTTTTTTGAAATATTAACTACAATAAAACGCTCATCAGACGATTTAAAAATTTTAAGTTTTTCAAAATATCCTGATGCCGTGGTGGCCAGCTGCTTCATGTTTCTCAACACAGTATCTGCCATTATGGCTTTACTGTTTATCTGAATATATCCATAGGGCATTTTCATCATATAAAGCAGAGGTAATGAAACCTCTGATTTGAAATTACTGTTTTTAAAATAATAATCAGTGGGGAGTATATTATTAATAAAATTATTAACCTGTTTCACATCCGGGGATTTATCCGGATTATCCAGATCAGGAACAAAAATAGGCTTTTTATGAGTATTAAAATATTTCATCCGCATATCAGTAATACCGTCACTGCTCATAAAAACCTTTATATATTCGTATGCATTGTCAAAGTCATCGATAACTTTATCCTTGATTCTATCGACGGTTTTTTCCGCATCTTCAAGGGAGTTTACCAGCATGAAATCTGAAACAATATTGGTGATAAAAACAAGTTTTTTACCTCCCCCCTCCGATGGAACACCGACTCTCTCCTCGCTTCTTTGAACAGCAATAATCTGAAAACGCTGAGGAATAAAAACGAAGAGATTATCCTCCTCCTGGCGGATCTGTCTAAAATAGCCGTAAATCAGGTGCATCCCCTTCTTGACGATAAAGGTGCAATCAGGGGGAAGATTCTTTATATTATAGACCTGAAATGCGGCATGACCATCAGAATATCCGAGATAATTTGCAGGAATTGCACCATCTGTAATACGTACCTGAACCTTGCTTCCTTTATAATAATTATTAAGCAAATGCTCGAATTGCCCGGGATCGGTAATTGTATGTATTTCCTGACTCATTTTTTCCCTTACAGATATAAAATTTTATTGGATAAATATCTTCTACTACTATTAATATCATAAACTGATGGAAAGGGCAATAGAGGAAAATCATAAAATATTTTTTTTACAGGGGAAGTTTAATCAATTGGTATCCCACCCAAACGGATGGGATACTGTAAAAATTATTTACGTTTTTTCTTACAATAAGCCTTCACCTTTTTGACGCCTCGTTTATGTGATTTTACCCATGTACAATCGGTGCGCTTAATACACTGGCTTCGCTTCAAGGTCTTACATGCATGTTTTTTTGCCTCTGTTTCTACTGAACCAAAGGCAACCATGGCAGCGATAACCATGGAGAGCATTAAAACTAATGATTTTTTCATGTGCTTCCTCCAGCTTAATATCAAAAACCTGGGAAATTATAGATATCAAATCTGCAATTGTCAAGGGGGGAAGGAAAAAAGTCGAGTCCGGAAAGGCAGCATTTCAAAACCATTTTTTGAAAAATCCCTTTCCCTCAACTATTCCATGGAACATGCCGGTATTCGGTTTTTCAATGCTTTTTTGAAATTGCTGTAGATTCTTTTCCGGCTGGATTCACTGTAGGGATGACAGGTGAGACAGGCTCCGACCCGGAGAACATTTTTCTGTTCATCAGAACTCAGGGGCCTCGCCCCGGTTCTTGTTGATACAAAGTTATCCCTTGTTTTCAGGAATCCCGTCCATGCATCGAAGGGGAGTCCATCATCCTCATGGGGAGCAAATTTCGGTTGAAACTTCCAGCTTCCCCTGCGTGTTATTTTGGAACGATTATATGTAAGTTTACCGTCGCCTGCTCCCAGGGCATAGCTGCTGTTATGACATGACTTACAGCTGCGGCCCTTTTTCATTATGGTATGAGAGAAGGTCGGGGCATAAAGACGCCGGAAAAGCTGATATTTTTTTCCCTTAACCATTGCTGAATCCTTTCCTTCATCGGAAAAACCGCCAAAGGTCATCACCATACCTGGAATAAATGTATCTACAATTTCCTTGTTACCGAGACGTTTATCGACGCGGATACCCAGTGCAGGAGACGGTGCCAGGAAAGCGGCGCGGTATTCCTTATAGGGTCGGTGTTTCTTTTTTTTTGAGAAAATATTCAGCCCGAAGGGTTCCTTTCTGTATTCCGTATGGCATCCGATACAGGAGGGAGCCCAGGCTGTGTGGCATGACTGACAGTTGAGCCGTTTATGTCCTGAGACTCCTTTTCCGCATACCGGCTTTGGGGGATTAAGGGGATGTTCCTTCCCGTCAATTTTACCCTTCAGCACCATTTTACCTGATGGCTTCATGTAAATATTCAGGTAGGCTTTTTTTCCCTTCCCGGTGATCAGAAAACTGGTTTCTTCCATTTTCCATTTTCGCAGCTTCAGCACCTTTTTTGAGTCGGTATCAAGATCACTATAGGGAATTACATTCGCCTTCCCGGCAAAATGACAGTCACTGCAGGCTATTTCTACCTGGTCTTCCTGGTGAAGGTGCGACTTCCCGTCTCCCATGAGGTCACGAATAGTATGGCAATCAATACATTGAAGCCCTTTTTTAAAGTGAATATCGGCATGCTTTTTTTCAAATATCCGGCCGTCCTGGAGCTTTCGGTGTTTCTTCCAGTCCTTAACTTCCTTCTCATTGAGGAGGGTTTCATGCCACCCTTCATAATTGGTGGATATCCGCGCAGACCGTGAATGGCAGCCGAAGCAGTGACGCTGTTCAACCTTTACTGTCAGGGATGGGTGTTGAGTGGGAAGTGTTTTGTCCTTCATATACTGCGACAGCTCTACCTTTGCTTTTTCAGTGTAACCAAGATGACAGGCGGTGCACCCCCCCCCGCGGGAGCCTTCATCAATGGGTGCGGCTTTACCTTTCAGGCGCCCCAGGTGGCAGTTGCGGCAAAGCTGAAAAAGGTGCTGGTCCGCGTAGGAATCCCCCAGTCTGGAAAGGTGTCCCTCTCCGTCGGGAGTCTCCTCCTCGCCGAAGACATAGCGGTTTACCGAAACCATGCCGCGCCCCGATGCCATGAGAGAACCCGTAACCTTCTCAGTCAATTCAGGGTGACAGCCGCTGCGGCCGCATGTTATATTAACTGTATCCATATTCCCCGGCACAAGAGCCATACCGCGGTGTGCCTTTTCCTTATCAAGGGAAAGTGGATCTCCCAGGTGGCAGGAGGTACAGCCGATTGCCTCGGGGCGGTGAGATTCGGAAAATCCCTTCATGTCCCTGTGGCACACAAGGCACCCTTCCCGGTTACCGAGTACCTTTTCAATCAGAGATATTTCACTGTTTCCATACTGTTTCTTTAAAAATTCTTCAGTTTCGCTGAACATATTTATTTCACCGAATATTTCGAATAGGACCAATAAAAAAGAGGCAAAGGCTGTTATTATGAGGGGGAAGTATAATCTTTTATTGGTAATGAATTTTTTCTTCACTCTAAACTTCCCCCATTACCATGGCATCCTGAACTGCCAGCCGATTCCCCGGAAGGCCCAGCCGATTACGGTCAGTATGATATAAAATATAAAAAGAAGACTCAGCAAAATTTTAAACTTTCCCCGGTAATTTTCCCTGAAGCGGGGAAGAAACATAAACATAACCAGGAGAAGCAGCAGCAGGTAAACCGAGATTACAGGAAGACTCATCCAGTGGAGGAGTTCCTGGAAACCGATAAAATACCAGGGTCCCTTGACGATGGGATCTGCCGCGTCATGAAGCACCGCGGGAATCATTACCGAAAAAATCATGGAAGCCCCTAGGGCGTAGAGGTAGCCGGCAAAATCAGGCCAGAACCTTTTAACATGCTCAACAGTAATTATCCAGATAAAGATAGTCGCCGTGGCTGCATGATGAATATATAAAATCTGAAAATCATCTTCCCTCCCCAGAAAGGCAAATGAAAGATACTCACCCAGGAGGGGAACTGACTCAAGGAGACCACCGAATATCTGCCGGGCCAGGAGTGACTCCGCATCCCCCTTCAGGATAAAACCGGAAAGCATAACATAGAGTATGGCCGGCACCGCAAGCGTCAGACGTACCCATATTGCCTTTGACACCTTACTTTCTCCGCATTTCAAGAGGTACTCAATGGTATGAAAAACTGCCATAACAACAAAAATATGGGCACTCCAGTAGTGAAGGGACCTGAAAAAAATTCCCCCACGGCTGGTGAGCATCATCACCTGCAGGGAGTCTTTAGGATGAAATACATCATAGGGGAGAACAAGAACAATTCCGGAGACAATGGCAATCATAAAAAAACCGAAATCGAGGTCACCCGCGGAGGGAAGCACCCTGTTCCATTTTTCAAAAAAGGCTGTTAAAAATTTTTTTATCATAATAATTAAAACAATCTACACCGGAATAGATATTATGATCTTTTTCTCTTTTTCATTGATTGTATATTCAAGAGAAGATAGATTTTCCATTGCCGGCCCGGAAAGAATTTTCCCGTCCAGGCTGTAATGTGATCCGTGACATGGACAGACCAACTCGTCTTCCATCTGCCGATCGATGCGGCACCCAAGGTGACTGCAGCGTGAGGAAAAGATCCTGATGTCCTTTCCCCTGCGAAGCACAATACAGTCCCTGAAAAATGAAATCCCTTCCTGTATATCAAGGGGAACAACAAAGGTTTTCTTCTGAACCATAAATTTTTTTCTTTTTTTTATCAATGGAAAGACTAAAAGAAGGGGAAGGGCAGTTAGGCCGCCGCCAAAGATTTTAAGAAATTTTTTCCGGTTAATCTCTTTCATTATATTTTTTCTGGACGATTCCTGAAATATTCTTCGCATTATAGAGAAATAAGATGAGAGCGTCAAATGATAAACGCCGGAACTTTTATTCCGGCGATAGTCATTTACCTGCCGCCCGCCTGATTAAAAATTATTAAATGCCTGCATGCCTTACTTTTTAGAATCATCGGGATTATGATACTTGTATACCTTGTGGTATCCGTTTATCATTACTTCGAAATGCTGTTTGACAGTATCTCCCGTGGTTCCCAGGTAGACATGCCCGATAAGAAAGGCCACAATTCCAAAGGCACTTATAAGATGGGCCATAAATACCCATTTCATATTTTCAAGACCGATATATGAAACGATAAAGCTGAGCCATGCAGGTTTAATCAAAATCAGTCCGGTAATTACCACAAGCGGCATAAGCCCGAACATGAGACTGAAATAGGCCACCTTCTGAAGGGGATTCAGCCTGTTTTCCCTTTTCATATGGTAGGGATGCTCTTCCCTTTTAAATATACCCTTAATGTAAAAAATACCCTGACGAAGAATGCCTTCTTTTAATTCCCAGTCCTGGCTCAGATACTGTGCAAGGTCGAGGGTAGCTATCTCATGGGCAACAAAGGCTGCATAGAGAAATACAAGGATTCCACCAAATAAATGATGCCAGTATCCAAGAAGATGACTTGCCCCGCCGTAGTGCATGGCAAAACCGGTGATTATCAGCATGATAATAGTAAATGCATTGGCCCAGTGTCCCATTCTGATCGGGATGTTATAGATATACTCCCTTCCCACCAGCTCAAGAACAACGGGATTTTTTTTATGACCAAGGTATCGGGCGTATCCGTGTGCAATTCCGAAAAATATCGCCCCCAGCATTGCCAGTATCCCCAGGGCATCAAGAATCATTGGAGTGGAAGTACCGATAACATAGTTATAGGGTTTTTTGAAAGTTTCAATATCATTAACCTGGTAAATTACTTCACGGGCACCCCTGTGTTCAATGTGTTGTTTCTTCACAAGTTCATCGGCATGCACTGCTACGGTCCCTGCAGTGGTAAAATAAAATACTGTACTGATGGCAAAGACCATTGAAATAATTTGCAGGAATTTATTCATTTTCTTCATGGTAGTCTTCCCTTTCGAAAAATTTTTCACTACTGACATACTGATCAGCAACCTTCTCCTTCGCCTGATCCGTCATCACTGGCGCTTATTCCCCTGCCAACCGCAGAGAAATCATAAAGGGCCTTACGGCCAAGATTATCATCCTTCCCGGTAAGGAATTTATAGAGCATCTTTTTGCGTACCAATCTATCTTTTTCTGCAGAAGATTTCGCAGCTGAGATATCAACGGGAGACATGTAGTGGTTTTTGAATTTTCTGAAACCACCCTCGAGCATAAATGCATCATAGCCATAAGACCTTAAAAGGGCCGCCGCCTTCATACTGTCCATTGCGGTTTCACTGAATACTATCATCGGAATACCGAGATAAGGAAATTGTTCCCGGACCCAGGAGATATCATCAAGTTTTCTTGCATCGTAACATTTAAAATGACGATTTTTTTCCCGTTTCAGGATACAGTTATCCGTGAAAAAAAATCCTGCCATCTGAAAGCTGTGATCACCTCTGGTAACGAGATTGATAAGTTTGTTACTGCCTACTTTATTATTCCAAACGTATTCTCGATAATCTTTCAGGTTCGGTTTAACCACGCGGTCATTCCCAAAAATTACCCCAAAGGCGCCAAGAATCAGAGCCAGCATGCCGGCCATGAAGGACAATCCAAATCTACTCTGTGTTTCGCTTATCTTTATCATATCAGTACTCCATTTTTTAGAGGGCTGTCAGGCTCCTTTTTTTTCCTTGTAATCTGCATAGGGCTTTCCTTCAAAAAGACTGAAAACATAAAAAGCCGCTATGGCACCTGCAACAATAACGAAAACAAGCAGTCCATAGGAAATTCCCGTTATATCACTCAGGGTGATGTTTGCCGCAGATGCTTTTAATGGAGTAAAAAAGGATGACAATTCCGCATAGAAAAATAATCCCGTCAAAAGTCCGAGGATAAAAACCATTCCATCAATTTTTCTTGTAGCTGCAGCAACAAGGGCAGTTCCGGGACAGTAACCCCCGAGGATAATACCCACACCAACAATAATTCCTCCGGCGATTAGCCCCCCGATATTCAGTTCAACCATGTGAACCAGGTTTATATCCAGAATACCCAGGTAGTATGCAAAAAAATTAAGAATCAGGGCTGTAATCGCTGCAGTAAACATGACCCTGAATATTCTCATATCCTCAAAATAAAAAACTGCCACAATGTTTCTGGCATCACCAAAACCGACATGCTCCAGGAGATAACCGAAAAGAAATCCTATTACCAGTGCGGCAATGATTACTCCGGCATCTCCTATATTTCCAAGCTGATATAATGGCGCTAACATAATTCGTCCTCCTTATCCAGGGGCTGTCCTACAGCCATTCCTTCTTTAAAAGGTATGCAACAATAACACCTACAATGAATACCGGAACGAAAAAGAGCCATCCGGCAACACCGAGCATTGAGGTATTCGAAATAGTAAGACTGGAAAGACATCCCCCCGCAAGACTGCCTCCAACAGCAACAATTGCTCCCCCTGCAAATGCGAACAAAAGACGCCGCGCCGGGGAAACATTCGGTCCCCGCAGAACCTCTCTGTTCAGGCGACGGTTTTTCCATCCGGAATAGCCTCCACCGGAAACGATCCCAACAAGCATGTAGATATACCAGTCCTGTAGAGGATTAGAGGATGAAGAAAGGTACTGTTTCAACGCCGGAAGTGTTTCCGTATGTGCAGGGGCAATAATATTCATAATAACCGCAAGAATTCGCTTAAAACCACCGGACTCACCGAGTCCATTACCAGATATCAAAACTGCAAGGAAGAGAAGTATTCCTATCCCCACACCCCCGATATAGGGATTATTCAGCAGGGGCTTCTGGTCCTTTGACTGATATCTCTTGATTGTACGTTCTGAAATTATTTCCCAGAGGGGCTTATCAAGGACAGACTGAGTAACGGAACCTTTTCCATGGTTATCTTGTTTCTGATTTTTATTTTTCTGTGTCATCGGATAACTCCTTCCGTTCGATGATTGATTCCAGCAGGAAGTATTTTGGAACAGTTCCCTTCAGGGGCTTAAGAACTTTATAGTCCCGTTTTTTCAGCTGCTTTGACAAAGGGCTTTTCGGATCATTAAGGTCTCCGAAAACCAGTGACCGTGTCGGACAAACCTCCACACATGCCGGAAGGCGTCCCGTTTCAAGGCGGTGATTACAGAAGGTGCATTTATCCACATATTTTTTCGGATGAAGGTACCGGGCGCCATAGGGGCATGCAGAAATGCAATGCTCGCAGCCAACACAGAGTTCCCTGTCCACCAGGACAATACCGTCAACAATGTGACTTGCCTTCGTGGGACACGCTGAAACACAGGGGGCGTTTTCACAATGCTGACATCGGCTGGAATAAAGTTCCGCCTTTAAATTCGGGTAGTTGTCCCGAACGACCTCTTCAGTCCAGTCCCGGGCATAACCGTCCGGAACATTATTTTCCATTTTACAGGCTATGACGCAGGCGTCACAGGCCACGCACGTTGTCAAATTTATACTCATACCGTATCTTGCCATGGTCATTCCCTCACTTTACAAATGTCACAAAATTTATCTGTGAACCGGTTCCCCCCATGATGGGGTCAACTGCGTAGTCTGACAGGAGTACATTGTCATCAGCGCCACGCCCGAAGGCGGTCCGAAGCCTCTTGTCATTCCGGCCAAAGCCGTGAACCATGTATACACAGTCATTTCGAATCCTGTCGGTTATTCTGACTTTTATCTGCCGGCTGACTATTCCGCTCTGGTTTTTCAATACTACAAAATCACCGTTATCCAGTTTAAAATTTCGGGCGATATCAGGATTGACCCAGAGGGCATTTTCAGGATAGACCTCATGCAGCATCTGATTGTTAATGGTCCTTGAAAAGGTATGCTGAGCGGCACGCCCCGTGATCAGTCTGAAATATCCTTCGGGAGCCGATTTCGGCTCAACGAATGAAGGCAGTGGGTTGAATCCGGCTTCCTTCAGCTTTGTGGAATAAAGTTCAACCTTCCCAGTCGGTGTCTTGAATTTCATTTTAGGTTTACGGTATTTCTTTTTCAGGACACCCCCCTTTTTATTGATATCCTCTATACTTGAACCGAGCTGTTTCAGCTGGTCGTCGATTACTTCTTCAAAATCATTATAGGGGAAGGCGTCCCCCAGTCCAAGACGGTCAGCAAGTCCCTTCGCCATCCACCATCCCGGTTTACTATTGTGGAGAGGCTTAACAACTGGCTGACGGATTGACGCAAAGGGCTCCCGCCATGGCGGATTATTAAGGGCGTCGTATCGTTCGAGATATGTAGTATCAGGAAGAACAACATCCGCGAAACCGGTCATCTCCGCAGGCATCGTTTCTACAACAACCAGGAGATCCAGGTACTGGGCTGCCTCGACAATTGCCTGGGGATTCGGAACTGAATAAGGAAGGTTCGTCCCATATACGAGCCACATCTTTATCAGTGAGTCTTTAATGTTCTTATCGTAACGCCCCGGAATGGATGCCTCAATGATATTCTGCAGGGGTGTACTGCTGGCAAGGGGAAACTGTTCCTTATAGTTAATGGCATGTTTGGAAGGATGCTTCCCGTGTGGTGCCCTGCTGTAAGGTGGAATCGTAAATCGATCACCGAGAAAAATTCCCGTCTCTCTTCCCCATGATCCCAGGAGGGCATTTACAATTGCCATTGCCCTGGCCCGCTGAGTGTCATCACCATACCAGGCAAATCTCCGCCCGGGGAAAACAACAGCTTCCGGGATGGCATTTCCAAGCTCTCTCGCTGATTCCCTGATGTCCTTTGCGGAAATCCCCGTATAGGGAGAAGCCCACTCAGGGGTCATGTCCTTTACATGGTCCTTAAGGGCTTCAAAGCCATAGGTATATTTCTCTACAAATTCTTTATCATAAAGGCCTTCATAGACCAGCACATGGATCCATGCAAGAATCAACGCAAGGTCAGTACCCGGTTTGATGGGGAGCCAGTACTTTGCCTTACCGGCGGCTGTTGAAAAGCGCGGATCAACAACTATATTTTTTGCCCCCCTGTCAAGCCCCTGGGTAAAATCCTGCACGGTGGTATTGTGCATATTCTCCCCCAGGTGCCCGCCGAAGAAGGCAACGACCTTCGCTTTATCAAGGGCAATACGTTCCAGGCCACCGGGATCCACTCCATAGGTAAGGCGCCATCCCACGTCCCTTGCCCCCCGGCACTGTCCGTAGGAGGGGTGTGCCTCAGTTGCGGAACCGAGAGCATGCCACAGTTTAACAAATGGGGCTGCCCCCTTACCATGTTTCATGAGGGCCAGGGCCTGGGGGCCATGTTTTTTCTGAATAGCCAGCATTTTCTCTGCGATATAATCAAGGGCCTCTTCCCATGAGACTTCCTTAAAACGCTGGAATCCCATGAAGGAGGTACGGAGAAGGGGTGTCTTCAGCCGATCAGGATCATATAACTGACCAAGCCCCGCAGTTCCCCGGGGACAGAGCATACCCCTTGAAAGCGGGTGCGCCGGATTCCCTTCAATTTTGACAGCAACCCCGTCTTTCACCGTAACATTTATTCCACATCCAAAAAAGCATACATCGCAGTAACTTGGAATAATCTTTTCAGCGTTCTTTTTTACAGTTTTACCTTCAGCAGCAGACGCAGCAGTTTCAATTTTATCCCAGTTCTTCGCAATCAGAGAGGCGGCGCCAACTCCGACAGCTCCCTTCACCATAGTATCCTGAGAAATCTTTATAAACTTCCTTCTCGTTATCTTCTTCATTCTTTCACCCCGTTAGTGTGAATTCCAGCAGATGCCGGAATCAGCAGCCCTCTTCTTCTTTAGCCGCCGAAGTGCCGCCGGTAGATGCTTTATCAAAAGTTTTCTGTTTAACTTTTTTAACTTCAGCCGGTGCCGTAAGACGTTTTATAATTTTAGGAGTAAGATGGAAGTCTTCAAAATAAAGTCCTCCCTTCCCATCCGGTTTTATTGTTCCGTACATGTAATATGCTTCAATCCCCTCTTTATCCAGTATATCCCGCACGAGACGGGACCTGACACCGGAGGTACAGAAAAGATAATAGACCTTTTTGCCATCAAGCCTGTTGAGCGATTTTTTTAATTCATTAAAGGGGATATTAAGGGCTCCCAGCTTCAGCATTCCCTGATAGGCGGCGACTTCCTCCTTCCGCCTGACATCAAGAAATTCTACATGCCCCGGCTTCGGTTCACATACAACACGAAACATCTCTTCAGCTGACAGTTCTCCCGGTCCCTTCCGGTGACTATATGCGATCCCGCTGACAAGGGCGTCCCTGGTAATTCTTCCGGTTGCCTTGTATTCTTCCCAACCACCGGCAATTACCGTCACGTTTCGGTATCCCCCGGAGGCAATAGAGTTGGCAATTTCAAAAGCCTTCCGCTCAAGTTCAATATTCCCATATACAATAATGGGTGCCCTTTCCATTGCATTGCGGGTATCCGGCAGTTCTTTCATCAATTTTTTAAAGGAAGTTTGAGCCAGTGAGAATGCACCTGGAATATGCCCCACATGGGCAGCCTCCCGGATATCAATCAAGATCATCGGTTCCCTGGTTCGAACATAGGTATCAACCAGGTCTGGCTGTATATAACCCGCCTTACCGTACAGAGTCCAGTCGGGATAGCCAGCGTGATAGATCCGCACATTTTTATAACCTTCCTTTACTGCAAAGGAAGCACCGCTGGGGGCCATTCGACAGTGATATCCGCCGCAATAGAATACCAGCATA
The DNA here is from genome assembly GCA_942491575.1 of uncultured Spirochaetota bacterium. Classification (GTDB taxonomy): domain Bacteria; phylum Spirochaetota; class UBA4802; order UBA4802; family UBA5550; genus CAZHNW01. The sequence continues at coordinate 12,837 of CALOBT010000031.1, read as the reverse complement.
GTATTTTTATCAGGGGGAAGTTTTTTTATTCCATTTCCGCTTTCCAGATCAACCAGGGGAATATTTATCGATCCGGGGATTGAAGCCTTTCTCCATTCATTTTTTGGTCTGCTGTCTACAATAACCAGTTTTTTATTTTTTGCGGGGATACCCTTCATTGCCTTTAAAAGAGCAGTATGATTAATGAGCATCCCTTTGGGGACTTTGGCTGTATGTAGAATAGAAATCTTTCTGGCGATGCTGCGTTTATTTTTTACCCCGTAATCTATACTGATGCAGAGTCCGCGTTTATTCTTTAATTTATTCAGGTTATCAACACCATTGTACCAGCCCCATACTGTTTTTTCATCATAGGCAATGGTATATTTTTGAGGATAAACAGAAAAGGTGATATAGTGTGCCTTTGTATCGATACTGATAAATTTTGCAATATAACGGCCGTCTTTCGCTTCTTTTTCATTGCCAATAACACAGTTTATGTCATTGTAGACGGGATCCGGCTTCTCATTTCCGCAGGCAAGGACGAAAGAAAGACCGGCGGTTAAAACAAAAGTTAAAATATTTATTCTCACCATCACATTAGACCCCTCATGTCATTAAATGTATAAAGCTGACAAAACAGACAACAGAACGAATATTCATTCTAGTCAATTAAAAAATTTTATACTCAGCTTTTCATCTAAAAAAAATTAAAATTATAGACAAAATACCGTAAATTTATCATAAAATAACTGTGAATTCGTAATAAAATATATTAGTAGAATTTTAATTCCAATAATTCCAGGAAATAACCATGATTCCCATCATTTCTCTCGTTGGCCGCTCAAATTCCGGCAAAACAACCCTCATTGAAAAATTAATTAAAATTTTTAAAGATCAAAATTACCGGATTGCCGTAATAAAACATACACATCACGACTTTTCCTTCGACAAAAAGGGGAAAGACTCGTATCGCCACAGAGATGCCGGTGCAGATACCGTTCTCATTACAAATGATTCAAAAATAGGAATGGTCTCCGATCTGGAAAAACCGATGAATCCCCTTGAGGTGGCAGAAAAGTTCCTTTCCCAAAATATTGACCTGCTGATTATCGAAGGTTTCAAAGATCTCGCTTCTCCAAAAATTGAAATTATAGGTGATTCAGAAGAAGCCCCACTCTTTCAATCCGGCCTCACCGGGGTCAGAGCCGTTGTTACTGACCGTGATATTGAAACAGACCTGCCTCAATTCAGAAGGAACGATATACATTTGATTTCAGAATATATTAAAAAGGAAATCCTCACCTGAAAAAGATTCTACTATAGAAACAAAGAAAGATCAAGAATAAATATTACTTAAAAAAGGATGATGCTCTGACCCCATTGAAGCAACAAGACTACCGGAACCTTCTCCCCTGTTCATGCAGGCTCTGACCCCTCTAAATACTGCGTAATTTAGAAACCATTAATATAGCAGGAAAGCCAGGCTCACATATTCGATTTTTAGCAAGACCTGCCCAAAAGATGGAATTAACATTCTAAGCTTAGGATATTTAGCAGCAATAATTTCATAATTATATAGCCATAAAACATCAGATTGCGCAATTAATACCAATAAATTTCTTTTTTAAATTTTTCTTCTTGATTTTTTAGAGCATACATTCTGTTACTGAAAATGTTTTTCTAAAGCCAAACAATATTCTCAAGAAAAATCCAATCCATATAAAAATATATTCAGGAGCATGCAATTATGCAGGAATGCACCCATAACGGCTGCAAGAAACTTACGCCTACTATAGAACAAATACTACTTGCCGCACAGGAACTTTTCGTAACCAAGGGATATTTTAATACAACTATCCCCGATATAGTCAAAAAAAGTGGCGTGAGCATCGGTTCCATCTATCATCATTTTGAAAACAAACAACACCTGGCCGCTGAACTCTATGAGTACAGTACCAGCATATGCGTCTCAAGTCTCTGCCTGCGGATGGACAATGAACAAAACCTGAAAAGAAAACTCCGGGCAGTAATTTATCATCTTTTCGAACAGGCAGATAATGCCCCCATCAGACTCCAGTACATATTCTATACCAATCACGAAGAGATACAGGAGCCGGTAGACCCTGCATGTCCATCCCAACTATTTGTTGCGGTGAGAGAACTGATTGAAGAATGCAAGAAGGAAGAATTACTTAAGGATGCATCTGCCGATATCCTGACCGCTTCATTTATCGGAATCCCACTCCAAATTATCGACTTGAAATTTCATCGCCTCCTGGAGGGGGAAATGTTGCCTCGTTTAGATGATACCTTTCAAATTTGCTGGGATGCCATAAAATCCTGATTTTATACCCACGGGGTCAGAGCCTCTGCTTAGAAGAAACTGGCCTCCTGCAATAAAATCAGTCCCGCTTTCCCAAAAATCACCAAATTGAAATTCCCTCAATATGCTCTGACCCCAATAAATTTCATCTTCTAAATAGACAAAAACCAATTATTTCAAAAATCTATAGCCCAAAATCAGCATTTTTTCGACCAATCAGTCGAAAAAATGCCAAAAACGGCAAAAAAATATTGACTAGAATGAACATTCTTTCTAATTTTGATACCAGGTGAGGTTGAGCAAATCAGTTGCGCTGATTTAATAAATTACCATTAAATTTATGCGCAATTTTTTATGAATGCTCACTAGAATGACTATTCATTCTAATTGCACCGATACACTCCACCGGGAAAGCACCAACGGAAGGGCTCTTCAGGTAAAATGCCAACCGGACAGGAGGAAATCAATCTCGAGGAGAAATGAATAATCATGAAAAAAACAATAATTCTCGTAGCACTTTTTGTAACAGCAGGCATCGCTTTCACGTCAACAGAGGCGGCACGAGTATGGACAAAACAGCAGCTCATCGTCCAGGCTAAAAAAGCTACCCCACAAATTTCTGTCCAGAAAGCAAAGTCACTTCTCGATAGCGGAAAAGCCGTGTTTATCGATGTCAGGGGTATCATGCTTTCTAAAGACGGCAAGGAACTCTTCAACGAAGTTGAAAAATCCGGGAAGATCAAAGGGGCAATTCAAATCCCACGTGGCCTCATTGAATTCAGAACCCATCTTCTGAAAAAGGGCCAGCTCTATGTAACCTACTGCCGAACCGGTGGACGTTCAGCTATGGCCGCTCAGACCCTCAAGAAAATGGGTTTTAAAATAAAAAACATGCAGGGCGGCGTTATGGCATGGAAAAAGGCCGGGTACGAGCTTAAGTAATCATTTTGAGTATTAAGCAGTTCTGTCGATAAGACACAACTGCCCTGAAGAGCCACCTTATCGCTGCGGTTTCCCCTGAAACAGTGAAACTGTTTCAGGGGAAACCGCAGCGAACATCAAAATTAAACAAAATAAATCAGAAAAACTAAACTACTCACAAACAATCCCCATAAACGGGGACCAGTGGAGGCAGATATGAAAGGACACTTTAAGAAAATCAGCAGTATATTTTTTATCCTGCTTCTCTCCGTGGGCCTGACTACAATCGGATGTGACGATTACGAAGGTGAAGGTGATTTCTATGATCCTTATGAAACCACCGACGGCGGGAATCCAAGCGGCGGCGGTGGCTGCTAAAAATTTTATCGGCATCCGGGGAAAACAGAGAATAGGCTCTGACCCCCAAAGGGATGTTTCCAGACCAGACAAAGGGAGTTTTGCAGTATGAAATCTATGAAATCAATTCTTGTTCTTGTTCTACTTCTCGCTTTTTCAGGTTCCGTCTTTGCCGGCGCCGACCTCGAAAAACTGAAAATATTCTATGACGGTCAGTTCGGCTACCAGGCCCGCGACATCGGATCAGGCAGCAGCGACAAGGACTGGACCCACGAATTCAATTTCCGAAGAAACCGCTTCGGTTTCATCGGCCAGCTTAACAAAATGATCGGCTTCTACTACCAGGTCGAATACATTGAGGACAAGGTAATAAACAACCTGTCAGTAAATGACAGCTCATTTGGCAACAAGTCACTTTACACTCTTGATGCACAGGTACGTTTCCACTTTACGGACTGGCTCAATGTTCGGGTGGGGAAGTTTAAGCACAACCTGACCCGTGAAAACCTCGAAGGATGTTTCGCCCCCCTTACCAATGACAGGTCGTATTTTGTCTACGCCCCCTTTCACTCAAGCCGTGACATGGGTGTAGCAGTATGGGGTAACTTCCTGGACGGATGGCTCCAGTACCGCGTCGACGCAATGGAAGGAAAGAAAAATGACGGCACTCCGGCACCATCTTCAAACTTCCGCTACACCGGACGTATTCACTTAAGTGTCTTCGATAAGGAAGTCAAATACGGCTACAAGGGAACCTACCTCGGCAAAAAACAGGTACTAACAATCGGTGGAAGTTTTCAATACGAGCCTAAAGCAGTATATGACAATGTAACCGCACAAACCGGAATCCATGACTACATGGCCTACAGCTTTGATATATTCTATGAACAACCGACTCCAGTTGGAGCCTTCACAGTATCTGCTGCATTCCTCTCCGTAGGTTTTGACGATGCCTACAAAGGAAGTGACTATGATATCGGAGCAGTCGGTGACAGCGGAACCAGAAACGGATTCTACGCAAAAGCAGCATGGCTCATGCCATGGAATATCGGTCCTGGAAAGATGCAAATCTTCGGTCGATACGATTTCTTTAACTATGCCCGACTCAAAACTTCAAGCGCATTTACAGATTACAGCGTAAGCTTTATCGGCGGCGGCCTCCACTACTACATAATGGACCAGGCCCTGAAGGTAACCGGCGAATTCTCCATGATAGATTATGGAAAAGCCTCAACCAGCATTGAGCTTACCGACTTTATCACCTTCAAACTCTTCGTCCAGGCACGCCTGCAGATGGGACTCACAGGAAAAACCGGGGCAGTGTCCAAAGACAGTGACGGAGAAGAACGTGTGAACATAAACGCCAAAGGGTCTGATGATGACCTGGAAGGCTGCTAATTTAAGGATCAATAGCGGTAAAATATAAAAACCGCTAAAAATATTAAAGTATTAAGGAGATTTATGAATGAAACTCAGAAACTTAGCTTTACTCTTTATCGGACTCCTCGTTGCTGTGAACATGGTTTCATGTTCAGACGACAGCAGCAGCAGTGAATTTGAAATTCTTAGAGCACACATTGAAACACTTAATGCCAATGGTGGACTATACAAGCTTGTTCCAGCTAGTGATGTAATGACTAACAAAGGTAATACAACTGACTACCAGATCATTGATGTTCGTGGAACAACTGGCGATGCAGATGGAAGTGGTTCAATTGAAACCGATGAAAAACCCGCCTATGCTGAAGGATACATTACTAATGCTGTAAATATCGGTTGGACAGCAATTGCCGATAATCTTGCTACAGTAAGCAGCACAAAAACGGTTTATGTACACTGCTATACCAGCAACACTGGCGGTTTTGCCTCAACTATCCTGAACATTCTAGGTTATAACTCTTATAATATGAAGTGGGGAATGATGGGATACAATGAGTGGGACAAAGTAACAGGTACTGGAGCAGGTGATGATATACCTGATGACCAGGATGGTTATGCAGACATATTCAGCACAGGAGACTATGCTGTATCTACCGCTGCAGTTGCAACCGGCGAGTACAGCTATCCTGAAATAGCTACTGGAAATAGTTCTGCAACAGATATTGCAGCTGCAAGGTATCCCACTATTGCCACTGGCCGTTTTATTTCAGCAGCTGATGTAAAAATTATTGCTGACGGACAAACAGCTGGAGATGCTACAGTTACAATTTCTTCCGGAGATGTTAATCCATCTGATTATCAGATCGTAAGTGTTCGTGCAGCTGACTACTATGCTGGTACAGGTGGAACAAATAGCGATGAAGGTGGTCACATTCCCAACGCAATCAACATTCCAACTGGCGAAATAGCAAATAAAGCCTATCTCAAGATGCTTGATCCTACAAAAACTCAGATTGTATACTGCTATACCGGTCATACCGGCAGTATTGCAACCGCAGTTCTCAGTCTTCTCGGCTATAATGCCTATAACATGAAGTTCGGTATGGCTGCATGGACAAGTGCTGCAACTGTCAATAAGGGATATACATTCTCTGGTGCTCCAGATAATTCTGGCGGAGAGTACGATCTCGACTAAGAAGATAAATTTGCACTTATTATAATCTTCTGATTATAATAAAAGGCCGCGTGGAATTCCTCGACCTCACCTCCAGGCTCCACGCGGCCTACCCTTCTGAATAAAAATCAGAATTACCTTCATTCTTCAGGCTACTCCCACTATTTTGCAATCAGTTTTTAATTATATAGTCGCTTTCTTCTTTATAATCCAGGTTTTCGCAGTTTCTATGCAGTCTTCAGGGGTCAGAGCTACTATCGATACGACGAAGTGGGGTCAGAGCCTCATTCATGTGATTTGCATACCCGTATATATTCACGCCCTGATGAAAATGCCCTGTTCTGAGAGTAAGAGCCATAACTGACGAAATACCTTGGGGGTCAGACCCTCATAGGAGACAATTCTTTTTAACGGCCGGCTGCATATGCTCTGACCCCTATAAATTTAATCCATATTAGAAATAACTCTCAATTTTAAAATCCTAATTTTTTAAGACTTTTTAAAAAAAATCAACTTTCCGGCCAAAATTTTTTCAATTTGCCGCCCTCCCCTTCGTTTCCTTATTGAAACCCGAAATAAAATATTACGGAATAAAGGAAGAAAACATGCCGCGACCACCGAGAACATGGCTACCTGAAGTAACCTACCACTGCTATTCAAGATGTATTGAAATGAGAAATCTTTTGTCTGAAAAATGGGTAATTGATCTGGCCCTTGAAGTAATAAATATCACCCTGGAAAAGTATGACTTCCAGTTAATCCAACTCAATTTTGTAGAGAACCATTTTCACTTCAAAATTCGTACTGTCGAAGGAGGAGAAAACATTTCCAGAATAATGCAATACATAAAATCAAGGATTGCCGAAGGCTACAATCGCAAAATGGGCCGAAGCGGCCCCTTCTGGAATGATCGCTTCAAATGTAAAATAATCGAACTGGCAAAAAATCCTGAACAATATTTCTTCAATTCTTCTCTGTATATAGGATACAATACTGTTGTAAAAGGCATTCATAATGATCCACGTGACTCCTCCTACAATACCTTCAGAGCTTTTATAGATCCCGACTATAAATCCCCGGTGCCGATTACCTTTCATCCGTACTATCTTGCCCTTGGAAAAAATCATAAAGATAGGATTGGAAAATTCCTGATATATGAACAAAATTATCGAAATCACCTGAAGCAAAGGAGCCTGATAAACTAAGCTTCTTCAAAAAGCGATAATAAATTTAGATTGTAAAAGAATCTATGATTAGGTAGTCTGGCTGGAAGTTGAAACACAGCTCCCGGAGATGCCATGCTTAGCCTATATACGCACACGTTCCTGAAATTTTTCTTCCTTCTTACCCCATTTTTTCTCCTGTCATCCTTTTTGTCAATGACACGTGATATGGATTCTAGACGTAGAAAAAAAACTGCGATTAAAGTCACCTTCTCGTTGATAATTATAGCTATAATACTGGTTCTACTTGGCAACCAGATATTCATGATTTTTGGCATCACACTAAATTCCTTTCGTATCGGTACTGGTATACTTCTTTTTCTTTCAGCTAAATCCCTAGTCCAGGGGTCTGACACCATAGAAGCTCAGGATACTGAAAAAGATATAGCGGTGGTCCCCCTTGCGATACCGATAGGAATTGGGCCAGCCACAACAGGGGCACTTCTTGTAATGGGAAGTGAACTTCCTGACCTTCACCTTCAACTGACCGGGATTGGTGCTATTGTCACTGCGATTATTATAGTAGGTTTTTTTCTTTATGTAGCAGGGTATATAGAGAAAATTGTCAAACGACAGGGCCTGGAAATTTTGAGCAAAGTGACAGGATTAATTCTAGCTGCAATGGCTGCAGAACTAGTAATGAATGGCGTAAAAGGTTTTTTTAGATAGATACGGGGTCAGAGCATCATCATACTTCCATAGTAAATTTAAAAAAAAGGGGGTCAGAGCCCCTGCTTCAAGCAGGCGTTCAACTCCTATTTTCAAAAATTTGATCTTCCCTGCCTCATCTCGGCAGCCCCTGTACTGCGCCTTTTCTTCCGGAAGGTCCATAGAAGCAGCAAATTTTTATCAATTTATTTGCATCCGTTAAATGTGTTTAAAAATTTACTGACTCCTCCCTGCTCCAGGGCTTCAAGATGATGGTCCAGCATGGCGTGGTCCCACATATATAGAAAAGAACGCATCGGTTCAGGGACTCTCTCCTTGTTGCCATAAAAAACGCCATCAAAAACTACCTCTTCGTGAGACATGCCATCATCAAGGCGACTCACAACAGAACGTTCCCTGTCAGCAATGGAACAGAGGAGCTTATCAAAAGTCTCTTCTATTTTATCAGATATGATTCCCCCATGACTGGTGAGGAGAAGATTTATATCGAGGCCTTTCAGACGTTCAAGAGATTCTGCAAACTGAAGAAGATTACAGTCAATCCATCCATACCAGGGGCCGAAACGATCAATTCCAAGGTCACCTGTAAAAAGAATTTTTTCTTCGGGGAAGTAGAATGAGCTGTGCGACGGTGAATGTCCGGGAGATCCGACAGCTCTGACTTCCACCCCGCCAAAATCAAAAATTTCTCCGTCACTGTAGGTTAAAAAATCATCAATGGTCCGGTAATTTGTAATATCAAGGGTAAAGGCGCGCCAGGAATCCTTCAGGTCAAAGGGGCCAGCTGTCATCTCAAGAAAAAAATTAAGATCTGTCAGATATTTTTCTTCGCCACCTGGAATCAGAAGCCGTGCATTGGAATTTTCTATTACATCACGGCCCCAGGTGGAATGATCCAGGTGATAATGAGAGATAATTGCCACTTCCGGCTGCTCCTCCTTCAGCAAATCAACCGTATGCTCTGACCCCATATTGGTATCGATAAGGAAGGTTCCCCCGGAACGGATGATAATGCCGGCACAGGAGGTGAAGTTTTTCATACTCTGAGGCTCAATATATTCAATTTTATCCGTAATCGCTTCTCTTTTCATGAGATTCTCCTACCGATTATTACTTGCAAGCTCATTTGCTTCACTCCTGAAGTGCTTCAAGAGATCTCTGAATCTTGCCTCATCTGAGGCTCTGACCCCCAGGAGAAAAGTCTCATTGGCTTCAATCATCAAATTACGGAGACTTAGGGTCAGAGCCCTCCCTTCTTCCGTAAGACATATACTTATGGCACGACGATCCCCATGAACCGGCTGCCGTTCCACCAGTCCCATCTTCTCCAGCCGGTCAATCAAACCTGTAAGAGTAGCACTGTCAAGACCGGTGCGCTCTCCCAGTTCCCGGGACAAAATTCCGTCCTCTTCACCGAGAAAATTCATCACCATTGCCTGTGCAGCAGTTATACCGAGAGTTTCCACCATTCGCGACCAGTAACGAGTCGCTGACTGACTTGCCTTGGCCAGTTGAAAAAAAATACATTCTTCCGGTTTCATAATTGTTTCTCTACAAGTAGTTTGCATGCAAAATACTTGTAGAGAAACAATATGTCAAGTCAGAAGACAGCATTAGGAAAGAAATTATGTGCTGGAAAGTCTAAAGGAGGTTAGAGGCAATTTCAGCCAGTTCTGACCGTTCACCCTTTTCCATGGTAACATGGGCATAGAGGTCCTGTCCCTTCATCTTATCGATCAAATATGTAAGGCCATTTGAGCGTGAATCGAGATAGGGGGTATCTATCTGATAGGGGTCGCCTGTAAAAACAACCTTTGTTCCTTCACCGGCGCGTGTAATAATGGTTTTCACTTCATGTGGCGTAAGGTTCTGCGCTTCATCAACAATGAAAAAAACTCTTGGGAGACTCCGCCCCCTGATATAAGCAAGTGCCGTAATTATCAGTTTTCTGCGTGTTGTCATTTCATTGATACGCGTGTAGTCTTGAGAATCTTCCGGAAACTGATTCTGAATAACGGAAAGATTATCAAAAAGGGGCTGCATATAGGGATCAAGTTTTTCCTGCACATCTCCTGGGAGGTACCCAAGGTCGCGATTTGCCAGGGGAACAATGGGACGGGCAAGAAGTATCTGTTTAAAGTCCTTCCTTCGTTCCAGGGCTCCCGCAAGGGCCATAAGGGTTTTGCCAGTTCCAGCCTTTCCTGAAAGTGTAACAAGAAGAATATTGGGATCCATCAGGGCATTCAATGCAAAGGTCTGCTCAGCATTTCTCGGTTGAATGCCGTAGGCCCGTTTCTTTTCAACAATATGCAGTTCCTTTGAAGATTTCACGTAGGTGGCCAATATAGACTGGCTGGTATTTCGCAGGATAAAATATTCGTTGGGGAGTGGTTCCTCTGGAAGACCTGATGCTTCCAGAGGCACTGACCCCTCTTTATAAATACGGTCAATTACATCATGATCGATTCCTTCCACAAGATTTTTGCCTTTATAGAGCTCATCAATATTCTGTATTTTCCCGGTTTCGTAGTCCTCCGCCTTAATATCGATACTCTTCGCCTTCATGCGAAGATTGATATCCTTTGAAACAAGAACAACCCGCTCTTTCCCGTATTCCCTGGAAAGATTGTAGGCTACCGTAAGGATACGATGATCAGGACTATCCTCCCAGAAAATTTCTTTCATATAACTGTCTTTCTGGATATTGGTGCGAACGAGAATGTGTCCCCCGTTCTTAAGGCGCACTCCGTCCTTGGTAAAACCTTCTCCGATAAGGCCGTCCAGCTCCCGTGAGAACTCACGTGCATTGTAGTTTATAATTTCATTGCCGCGCTTAAAGCGGTCAACTTCTTCGAGGAGGGTTATAGGTATTACGACATTATGCTCTTCAAATGAAAAAATAGACCGGTAATCATAAAGAACAATATTGGTATCAAGTACAAATATTTTATTACCGTTATTTTCTAGCATTCAGTTATCAAAATCCTCATGTGACATAATATATATAATGTTCATTTAAAAAGCAATACTTTTTCCAATTTTTTTTATCCGGTAATGGGGTCAGACCCTATCAAAGAGATATGCTTTCATTAAAAAACCTTTTTTCCCCGGGGTCAGAGCCCTGTCTGCTATATATCTGCTACAAAATCGGGGGTCAGAGCCTTCATCATTGGGTATACGAAATATTTCCTATTTATGAGGGGGAAGTTTATATCTTCTTTACACCACCTCCACCCTGTGGTAAAAAAAAACATGAACGGCCCCTATCATGACAGCGAAGGAAACCTCATCGATTACTACGAACTTCTCGGCGTAAAACATGATGCCGGACGCGAAGCGGTAAAAACAGCTTTCCGCATTCTCATAAAACAGTATCATCCAGACACCGGCGGAGAAGGGGAAATCGAATTTCTTGACCGGATAATCCGCGGCTACCGGATACTTTCCGATACAGCCCAAAAAAGTGAATATGACCGCTTCCTCCATGAAATTGGGAAACGAACCCCGCCGGAACCGACTACTGTTCCGAAAAAGAGGATACGCTATTCTGCATCATTAAAGGAAATGCTGAAAATCCGTCTCCTCCCGAAGGGCCTCAAACGAAAGGATATCCTTTACCACCTGGGGCAGGACATTGAGATACTGGTGACAGAGGATGAACTGCGAAACGGGGCCCGAGCCTATGTGGAACTTCCTTCACGAATGCCCTGCCCCCTCTGTATGGGGCAAACGCCAGACTGCCATTTCTGCCACGGTGTCGGACGGATTCACACCACTTCTCACCTTGAAGTTTCCATTCCTCCAGGGACAATTGGAGATACCTTCATTGATGTTGACCTGATGAAAGTCCGCCCGGACAGGTTCACCTCATTCAGGGCAAGAGGAATTCGAATCAGGATTACACTTCTCGACAAGGCATACCTGGAAAGTCTGTAATATATAAATTTTTTTTATTTATTTAAATTGCAATTGCAATTCCAATTCTCCCTGCGGGTATTCCTGAATTGAAGAACATTATACATATGGAAATGCTTCGAGTAAAAATCCTTGATAGAAATATCATTATCCAATTTTTCAAAGAGTGCAGACAACTCTCTGTTGATATCACAGGTGGTATCGTCCTCATTTCTGACGACACACCAGTTGAATCGTGCCTGCTTATCGAAATAATACCGCAGCTTCTCAGGATAATAGGCAATAGATATATTTCTTTTAGGAGAAAAGTTCTTCTCTTTCCATTGATAGTAATTTTTGTATTTTCTCGTATAGGTATCAGGTATAATGATATTATTTTCGTTTATTGATTTATCCAGTTCAATGACTGATTCAAATTCGCCTATACTCCCCCGTTTCCAGTTGTTGACTGTTTGCAGTATATATTGAAAAATCGCCGGTGACTCATAATGATTCGGCATATATGACCAGGAAATATTTTTATATTTCAGATTATCAATTTCATAATTGATTGTTACCGTGAACTGTTCTTTCTTATATGCCTTAAATTTGAAGACAATAAAGTGAAACTTTGCGATATGAAAGATAAATTCATCCTTAAGCTCACCCGGGTCTTTGAATACCAGCTTGAACATTCCATTAACATCACTGCGGAATAGATTGATCAGCTGTTTGTTCTTTTCCCGTCTCACTGTGTAGTCGATATTTCTATTGTTCTTCTTGACGACAATATTCCGAATCGCGGCAGGTTCCGGCTTTTTATCAAATGCTATTTTTATATCGTATATGTTTGGAAAACCTATATTGATCACTTTTGAGGGGCCATGGTTATACATGGTATAGGTAACTCTTGC
>CALOBT010000030.1:0-11332 GCA_942491575.1 uncultured Spirochaetota bacterium | reverse complement strand
ATTGATATTCAAGATGATATTAATTTAATAAAAGCGGATGAAAAAGACACGACAGATAATTTATTTTTACTTTCAAATGCGATTAAATTTACACCGGATGGCGGTAAAATCGGGATAACAGCACATATTAAAAAAAATAAAATTGTTACAACAATCTGGGATACCGGCATTGGTATTGAAAAGGAAATGAAGGATAAAATCTTTGATGCGTTTTTTCAAAGTGAACACCCTTATACAAAACAATACGAAGGTGCAGGACTGGGGCTGACCCTGACTAAAAAATTAGTAGAAATACAAAATGGAAAACTTTGGGTTGAATCAGAAGGAAAAAATAAAGGATCAAAATTTCGTTTTACTTTACCGGTTAAAAAAGTCGAAGGTGAATAAATATGACTGGAGGAATAAATATGAATGGAAAAAAAATTTTAATCGTTGAAGACAATCCGCAAAACCGGGAATTAGCACATGATCTTCTTGAAATTGCCGGATACGAAGTTATTGAAGCAGAAAACGCGCGAATTGGTATCAATAAAGCAAATAAAGATGCGCCTGATTTGATTCTGATGGATGTCCAAATGCCAGGGTTAAACGGTTTGCAAGCAATAAACATATTGAAAAAAGATAATAAAACAAAAAACATTCCTTGTATTCTGGTCACTGCATCAGCAACAAAAGAAGATAAAGAACATTATAAAATCGCAGGTTCAAACGGATATATAACCAAACCAATCAACACACGAACGTTTGTAACCGAAATTGAAAAAATATATAAATTAACACTGATTCAAAGGTAAAAAACATGAAATACTCTGCTACAATTTTGATCGTTGATGATGAACCGAACAATCTTGAGTTATTGGAAATGCATCTTACTACCATGGAATATAATGTTGTTTGTGCTAACAATGGTGAAAAAGCTTTAAAAATTGCTCGAACCCATGACATTGATCTGATTTTACTTGATGTAATGATGCCTCAAATGAATGGATTTGAAGTAACTGAAAAATTAAAAAGTGACGATAAAACTCGATTTATACCGATAATTTTAGTAACAATCCTAAATGATGTTAGTGATCGTGTTAGAGGGATCGAAGCAGGATGCGATGATTTTTAAGTAAACCAGTTGATACTTTAGAATTAAAAGCAAGGGTAAAAAATTTATTAAAAGTAAAAAAATATTATGACTATATGCATGATTTCCAAAAAAGGTTGGAGGAAGAAGTCTGCGAGAGATCAGATCAAATAATCAAACAAAATAAATTCCTATATGAAATAATTGAGTCTTTAACATACCCATTCTTTGTAATTAATGTTGAGAACAATTTAATTGAGCTTGCGAATAAAGCTGCAAAAGAGTTTTATATTGTTAAAGGTGAGAAATACGAAAATCTTTCGGAAAAAATTATAGATACGCATAACACTCATAATAATATATGCACTCTACGTGAGAATGTTATACAGACCAAAAAAGGGTTAGTCTTTGAATATATTTTTTTAAATAAAAATAATACAAATAAAAACATTGAGCTGCATGCATACCCCCTGCTTGATTGTGACGGGAATGTTGAAAAAATAATCGAATATTTTTTTGATATTACTGAAAAAAAACAGTCCCAAGAGTCAAAACTCAAACTACAAAAAGATCTTGATCAATCCCGTAAAATTGAAACAATAGGTTCTTTAACTGCAGGCATAGCACATGAGATCAGCACACCTATACAGTTTGTCCAAGATAATGTTTACTTTCTATCAGACACTATTCAGGATTTAATAAAACAAATTAACGAACACAAAAAAATCGTGAATGAATGTGACAAACCAAAAGAAATTCAGACACTAATAAATAAAATTAGTGATACCGAAAAACAAATCGACTTCGATTTTATATGTCAGGAAATCGACCCTGCGATTTCACAAACCAAGGAAGGGATCGATCATATCATTAAAATTGTATCGTTAATTAAAGAATTTTCACACATGGGCAGTAAATCAAAAGAAAAAGAAGATATTAATTTGGCGATTGAAAGCACAATATCGATTTCAAATAATGAATGGAAATATGTGTCAGACATACAGACTGAACTCGACGACACATTGCCTCTTGTCGAGTGTTATATCGGTGAAATCAAACAAGTTGTTTTGAATCTAATCATAAATGCTTCCCATGCAGTTAAAGACATATTTGATAAAAACAAAGAAAAAGGTCTCATTTCAATAAAAACCTATATAAAAAATAATGATGTAATAATTGAAATACGCGATACCGGAACAGGCATACCTGAAGAAATTCAACCCGAAATATTTAAACCGTTTTTTACTACAAAGGAAGTTGGCAAAGGAACCGGGCAGGGTTTGGCTCTGGCATATCGGTCAATTGTCGAAAAGCATAATGGAAAAATATCATTCATTTCAGAAGTTGGCAAAGGAACATCTTTTTTTATTGAGTTGCCGATAAAAAGCCCTAATTGATCTCAGCATTTTCAACACAAAAACGGAGTTTAAAATGGACGATAACGCGCAAATATTAGTTGTTGACGATGAACATAGAAATATCGAGTTGTTAGAAGCACATTTATCATTATGTAATTACACCGTTATCTCTGCATGCAGCGGACAAGAAGCATTAGATATTATTTCAAATAACAACATTGATCTGATTCTTTTAGACGTAATGATGCCAGAGCTCAACGGCTTTGAAGTCCTGGAAAGAATTCGCGCAAAAGAAGAAACTCAATTAATACCAGTTATATTGATTACTGCTTTAAAAGAAACAGAATACAGAATAAAAGGAATTGAATCCGGATGTGACGATTTTATTTCTAAACCATTCGATAAAAACGAAGTCCTTTCCCGTGTCAAATCTCTAATTAAAATGAACTATTTACGAAAACAATTAAACGAAAAAGAAAAGTTTGAAGCCGTGCTTAATGATATTGCAGAAGGAATCATTGTATGCTCGTCTTCGTGGATTATTACCAATATTAATTCTGCGGCACAAAGATATTTAAACATCGACAAGCAAGTTGAAGTAAATTTAATTGATTGCATATTTAATAAATATAACAGCTCATTGGTGGAAAAAAAATTTTTGGACAAATCGATATCAAGCACTCAATTTGAATTAACACGTGAAGAAACACCTAATTTCCCGGAACTAAACTTATTAGCGAATTTGAATGTTCTGAGAGATACAGAAAACAAGATAAAAAACTATGTGATAACAATACATGATATTTCTCGTGAACGAAAGGAAGAAGGTTTAAAACAACATTTTTTAGATCTTATATCTCATAAATTGCTCACACCTTTAACATCAATCTGTTTGGGAGTAAACAGCCTGAAAGAACTTATGGTTAATGAAGATAATGACGATAAAAAAAGTATGATTAAAATAATTGAAAAAAAATCAGAGCAGCTAAAAACATTAATTGAAAAATTAATCGGCTTTGTTAGTTTTGAAAAAAATTCGTCATTATTTGAGAATGGAAAAGTCAATGTACGAGACATTGTTTATAATATTCAAAATAAAATCACAAAACAGGATTATAACAAAAACATAACGATCAATTTAAAAATGGATGAAAATATTATCGCTCCGGTTTCCGAAGAGGCTTTTGAACTGATTGTAAGTAACACGGCGTGCCGAAGAAGGAGCTCTATCAGGTCCTCTCGACGGAGGAGGGCGTGGACCGCGCCTTCGCCAAGCTGGACGAGATCAAGGAGCACATTCCGGTCTGGTGGAGCTCCGGTGCGCAGACGGTGCAGTTGCTCTCCGATGAGGAGGTCTTCTACACCACGACCTACAACGGCCGGGTCAACAAGCTGCAGGAAGCCGGCATGCCGGTCGAGATCGTCTGGAACGGCGGCGCGCTGCATGTCTCCTACGTCGGCATCCCGAAGGGCGCGCCCAATGTCGAGCAGGCGCACCTCTACATCAAGATCCGGACCATGCGCCCGGACCTGGAGCGCGAGTACCTGAAGCTCCTGCCCTACCCCAGCTTTGCGCCCAACCTCTTCGAGGGGATGCCCCAGGAGATCGTGGAGCAGATGCCCACCTACCCGGCCAACGCCGACGCCCAGTACGCTGCCACCGAGCTCTACTGGGCCGAGAACGGGGACCGCCTCCAGGAGCGCTGGAACGAGTGGCTCCTGGAGTAGGCCTCGCGAGAGGACCCTGGACGAGCGATGGCTGCGAGCGGAGCAGCACGGGCAGGGTTGACCCTGCAGAAGACCAAGGCCGGCTTCCTGCTGGTGCCGGCCTTGGTGCTGCTGCTGGCCTTCTTCCTGCTGCCCAGCCTCGACGTCATCCAGGCGAGCCTCTGGGACCCTGACTTTTCCACCCAGCACTTCGAGCGGATCTGGGATCGGTCGGTCTATCTCAGGGTCTTCTGGCGGACCCTGGAGGTCTCGCTGGTGGTGGCGCTGCTCGCCGCCCTGGTCGGCTATCCCATCGCCTACTTCATCACCCTGCAGCCGCGCCGACTGCAGTTCCTGCTGATCTTCCTCATTTTCATTCCGCTGTGGATGAGCATCCTCATCCGTTCCTATGCCTGGATGGTGCTGCTGGGGCGCGACGGCATCGTCAACACGGCACTGCTGGGCCTGGGCCTGGTGGAGCGCCCGGCACGCCTGCTCTTCACCACGGGCGCGGTCTACGTCGCCATGCTGCAGATCCTGCTGCCGGTCCAGATCGTGACCTGCTATGCCGCCATGACCGAGATCGACCGCGACCTGGTGCGCACCGCCCGTGTGCTGGGCGCCCGGCCCTTCGAGGCCTTCCGGCGGGTCTTCCTGCCGCTCTCGCTCGACGGCACCATCACCGGGCTCCTGATCGTCTTCATGCTCTCCATGGGCTTCTTCATCACGCCGGCCCTGGTCGGCGGGCGCGGCGACATCATGCTCGCCAACCTGATCGAGTATCAGGTGGAGCAGCTTAACTGGGGCTTCGCGGCGGCACTGGGCGTCTTGCTGCTGGTGGGAACCGTGGTGGCGGTCGCGATCATCCGCTGGCTCGGCCGGCTCTTCCTGCGCTGGGTGGTCTGAGGCGATGCGGCAAAAGGGAGAGAGGATCCGAGGCTGGGCGCTGTCATCAGCTCCGTCGATATCTCCCAGCTTTTTGTTGTCGAAGAGAGGAATATGTGTCCTGTTGATTTCAGTTATAAGATTAACCCTGGATTCTTCGAATCCCTCCCTGATTCCGAGAAAAAGCTCGGCCGCATCATAAAACAGATGCAGCCGTCTCTCTTCATGGAAAGGGAGAAAGACAAGAATATTCAGGACCACCCGCTGTCTGGGTCTTTTAACGCTCCGTTTACGGTACCCGAGTCTTTCGGCTGTCTCAAGTATAAGTTTCCGTTTTTCCCCTGTAACAAGGGTTGAATTATTCAGGACACGGGATACCGTACTCACTGAAATTCCGAGTTCTTCGGCAATATCGTAAACAGTAATCCTCTTTTCCTTTTTCACTATTTAACCTTTTTTATCAGGTCTCTGTAGTAGGAATTGTATATAATGCATCCGTCGTTCTCCTGTTTCACCATGAGCCTGCTGCAGCCTGAGCATGCAAGACAATGGTCAATTTTTTCGCCGGCTTTTTAATTTTTTCGGGTAAAGGGGATCTGCGGAAATTCGTCTGCCGAATCCGACAAAATCCGTATAACCCTTCCGGATGTTTTCCGCTGCCGCGGCGGGTGCTTCATCAGCGAGAATTGTATATGCGGAACCGATAACACGGAGATTTGAGGTCTGCTCTCCGGCTGTTTTGGCATACCGGAAATGATTAAGATAGAACCGTTTGGCCTGTTTACCCGGTCTGGTTATTTCAGATGTTATCCCGGGGATTCCTGCAGATACATTGACATAGTCTATTCCGAGCTCATCCATAAGTCTGATCAGGGAACTCATTTCTGAAAATTCTTCGATTATTTCGTCAGAATCTGCAGTTCCGCATCCCCCCCGGACCCCTTCGAAGAATGATATCCTCGAACCTAAAATAAAATCCTCACTTTTAAGGCGGTTCTTTATCTCGGGGATGCTTTTTCTGAGAAATCGGGTTCTGTTTTCGAAGGATCCTCCCCACTCATCATTCCGGCTATTGGAGGGTCTCAGCATTTCTCCTCCGAAATATCCATGGCAGAGTTTAAAGTCCACTCCGTCGGCTCCGGCTTCCTCTGCGAGAAGAACACTTTCAACGAATGCCTGTCTGATTTGTTCGATTTCATCGGAGGTCAGGAACTCGCCTCCTACTCCGTCGACTTCATCGGGACAAATCCGTACTCTCCGGCTGAAGCTTCCCGTACGGCTTCCCGAATGGGTTATCTGGAAAAGGATCAGAGCCTCTTTATTGATTTTTTTAAACTCGCTGACAAGCTCTTTAAAACCGTCAAGGTTCTCTCTGTTAAGGACCATTCCGTTTTTTCGGGCCAGTGAATCGGGGGTTACAGAAAGAGCTTCGACTACGACGATTCCCCATCCGCCCTCGGCAAGTTTTTTGTATCTCTCCATTGCTCTGGGAGATATTTTTCCCCCGGGAAGTCCGTCATTGCCCTCCATCGCCTGGGCCACAAATCTGTTGGGTGCTGTTTTTCCGCCGATGGGACACGGAGAAAAAAGTGTTTCTATTGTTTTCTGTTGGTTATTGTATTGTTGCATGCAACTATATATATCACTATTTTTTTGTTACATGCAACAAAAATAATGATATATGAAATTTTAATTACCTAAAACTATTTGGGATTTTTCAGGAATATACAGATAATTTATCTCAATTTCATTCCGATCCTGATAATCCTGAATAATCTTTCAGAAGCTTCTTCAAGGAGTTCGGAGGATGCATCCAGGGCATCCTTTAAGGGCATCGCCCTGTTTACCGTACTCATCACAGAATCTATACCCTCTTTGTAAACAGCTTCAAAACCGGTTCCGATATCTCCCACAACGGCTACAACGGGAATCCCAAATTTCTTTGCTCTGGCAGCAACTCCTACGGGAACTTTGCCGTATATGGATTGGCCGTCGAGTTTTCCCTCTCCGGTTACAACCAAATCAATTCCATCAAGTTTGCTGTCCAGTTCCACAGCATCAAGAACTATCTCTATTCCGGACTGCATATGGGCGTTTAAATAAGAGAGCAGCCCGAATCCAAGTCCGCCGGCTGCACCTGATCCGGGAGTGTTCCGGTAATCGGTACCCAGATCCCGGGCGGTAATGTCCGCAAGGTTTTCAAGTCCCGTTTCCAGATCCCTGACCATTTGGGGATCCGCACCTTTCTGGGGGCCGTAAACTGCTGAAGCCCCGAACTCTCCAAGAAGAGGATTGTTAACATCGGAGGCAAGAAGAATTTTTGTTTTAAAAATCCGGGGATCGGCATCTGACGGATCAATTGATGCAAGGCCGGATAGAGCTTTTCCTCCCGGGGGGATATCAGCTCCGTTTTTATCGAGAAAACGGTACCCCAGGGCACCAGCCATTCCTGTCCCTCCGTCGTTCGTCGCGCTTCCGCCGATTCCTATAATTATTTCTCCGCAGCCCTCATCAAGGGCCGCAGAGATAAGTTCCCCGGTTCCCCATGTAGTTGTCAAACCCGGATTCCGCTTGTTTTCAGGGACCAGGGGGAGTCCCGATGCTTCGGCCATTTCAATGACGGCAATACCGTTTCCCGAGATCCCGAAGGATGCTTCCACCGGATCTCCCAGGGGGCCTTTTACCGTGCGTTTGACAATATGCCCCCCGGTGGCGCTGATTACAGCTTCCACAGTTCCCTCTCCGCCGTCCGCAACGGGGACAACAGTGATTTCAGCCTCAGGGAATACTTTAAGAATCCCACGGGAAATATGAGCACCAACCTCTCTGCTGGAATTTGTTCCCTTATAGGAATCGGATGCAATCACTATTCTCATATCACCCCCCCTGTCTGCTGAATTTACCTGACTATTTTTTGTTCAATGTGTATTCGCTGTATACGGCGCTGGCGCATATTGTCAGGAATTTTGTCATGTCCGTATCGCTTCTGGATGTAAGGATTATGGGTACTTTTGCACCGAGTACAATATTTGCAACCTCCGCCGACATTGTCATCGCCCAAGCTTTATGAAATTTCCTCCGGAGATATATGGAACAATCAGTATATCCGCTTTTCCTGCAACGGATTTCCGCTTATTCCCTTATGTTCAACCGATTCCGGATAGAGGGCCAGATCGTAAGAGAGGGGGCCGTAAACATCCGCATCCTCCCAATCCATCTCGGTAAGCCGGCTTGCATATATTGTTGAAGGTATTTTTGCAGAAGGGACTTCGTTTGCATCAAGTATGGCTACTTTCGGTCTGGGAACTCCGACTCCCCTGGCAACATCTACAGCATTAAGGATAATGTCCCTGCCTGTTTCCACATCGTTTCCTGAAGTGAGTACCGGATTTATTCCCGGATCAGTTAGAAAAACCAGACGGTCAAGTTTCGGCAGTTCAAAAAGGCTGACCAGAGAAAGCCTCCTTCCTGTGCCGATTCCTTTGGTACGGTCCAGAATCGCCTTAAGAAAAACGGCTGTGTTAATTTTGCCTTTCATAATCATCTGGCCCTTTCCGTCCTTTATAAGTTCAACCCCTTTTGCATGCGCATTCACCATCGTAGTTTTCACCTTCCGAGGATACTTCCAAAAAACGGTAACTGTCCGGGTGTACAAGGTGTTCTTTCGGATATGTAGAGCTGTCTCCGACAAAATAGGCAGTTCTTATAACTTCTTCCTCTATTCCCTGATTTACTGCCTCAAGGGCTGTCGTATTCGGGATAATTACTACAACATCCCTTCCTCCAAGGTGCTTTGCTCCCTGGATCAGTCCTTTCATCTTCCGGCTGCGGGTTTTCTGGACCATCGACTCTCCGTTGTATATTGCTACAAGTATTTTTGCCTTGTCGCTTACAGCAGAAAGACTGTGGGGAAGAGATGCATCGAAATATATGGTATCACCCGTTTCCAGGGTAAAGGTTTCCTTATCTACTTCCAGCCGGACTGTTCCGTCCATAACATAGTGGAATTCTTCTCCGGTGTGGGTACTGTATTCTTTTTCCGTATCTGCAACAGGATAGACATCTACAATAAAGGGTTCTATATGACGGCCCGAATAATAGGGTGAAAGACTTTCGTAATCGAAGGATCTTTTCCTTTCAACTCTTACCCGGCCTTCCGGTTTTGTCACCCTGGCTCCTTTCCTGTCGAATTCTTTGCCGTACAGCAGGGCGGCTATATCAATCTTCAGTACTCCTGCAATTTTTAGAAGATCAGAAACTGTAGCTTCCTCTTTTCCCTCTTCTATTGAGACAAGATATTTACTGTCAATATTTGTTTTTTCTGCGAGGGTTTCGATATTGATTGATGCGCGGTCTCTGAACTTCCTGATATTATCTCCTGTATGCATTTCTACCTCCGGGTTGAATTATAACGCCGTTTCATCTCCAGGTCTAATATCATTTTTTTTAATAGACTGTTTGGTTTTTTCATATTTAAACTGCCCAAGATATTAATTCGTTCTTGTTCAGGCGGGATACGGGGATTATAATTAGGAAAAAGAAGTATTGGAGATAAAGCATAATGAATTTTATTTTGAAGCATCGACTTTTAATTATTATAGCGGCTGTAATTCTGACAGGAGGAATAGCTGTAAATGTTATTTTTCTGGAGAGAGATGCAAGTATCACATCTGTTTTGCCTTCAAATGATCCCGATTTCAAGTATAACCGGGAAATAGAGGATATTTTCGGAAGCAGTGAAGAGATTGTATTTAGTGTAACGTCCGAAGATCCCATACTCTCTCCCGGCCCTGTGAACTTTATTTCGGTCCTGACCGGGAAACTGTCTGAACTTCCGGATATAAAAGCCGACGGCATAACCAGTCTGACCAAGTCTCTGGAACCCCTTGCCGGAACTCCTCCCGAACCGGGGAAATACTCCGAAGAAGATGTTGAATCGTTAAAACGCCGGCTGTCTTCCAATCCGCTTCTGCGGGATAGGCTTATCTCCGATGACGGCCTGAGCACAATGATCCTTGCACCGGTTTCCGTAGAAATAAGCTATTCGGACAGCGAACTGAATCAGTTGATTGCTTCCCTGAAAGAACTTGTGGAAGAAACTCTTGAGGATTACCAGGGGATTGAGGTTCTGTATTCCGGACATCCCGTTGTAAAGGCGGAAATAACCAGGTATATGGCCAATGATCTGTATAAACTGTTTCCAGGAGCCATTGCCGCTGTTATGCTGATAATCATGCTTATGATAAGAAGTGTCAGGGGCACACTTATTCCCATAATGGTTACTATCCTGAGTGTTATTTGGACATTTGGATTAAAGGGTCTATTAAGGTCTCCCCTGACTCTGACTGAAACAGTGATTCCCGTTGCCCTGATTTCCATTGCATGTGCCAGCGGTATTCATATTGTCAACCAGGCACTTCATTATATGGATAAGGGGCACAAACCTCTGGATGCAGTAAAGGATACAATGAGTCTCCTCGGCATGCCGGTTGTTTTAACTTCTTTGACTACTGCGATAGGTTTCGCCAGTCTTATCTGGTCTCCGGGAACCTCCCTTAAGAATATGGGACTGTTTCTTGCCTTCGGTGTACTGATGGCAATGATATTTTCCCTGACCATTGTTCCTGCAGTTATATCCTATTACCGACCTCATAAACATCATCATGATAAAAAAGATAAAGAGAAGAAAAAAGACAGGTTTCATTTTCTCTCTTTTATCAGACACACAACCACTGCAATACTAAAGCATAAATATATAGCCATGGTTATTACTATTGTGCTGTTCGGTCTCTCTTTTCCGGGAATTCTTAATATCAATACGGATACTGACGAGGTGAGATATTTCAAGGAGAACGCCCCCGTAAGAATAGCCACAGAACATATCGAAGAACACCTGGGCGGCATAAGTACTGTATATCTTATAGTTACAACTCCCGAGAAGGACGGTATCTTTGATCCGGATATTCTAAGGGCAATTGATGAAATACAGACCTTGGCAGGGGAGTTGCCAAATGTCATTATACTACCTCTTTTACCGATTTTATCAAGCTGACAAATTATAATTTTCACGGTAACCGGGATAAATACTATGAACTTCCTGAAAACGAAGCATTTCTCCGGAGGAGTTATAAATATCATCACGGCACAGAAGGGATATGAGCAGACCATCGGTCATTTTATCGAGCCTGATCACCGGATGGCAGCGGTTCACCTGAGAATGAAAAACTCGAATACTGCAGAATTAAAAAAGGTTATCGATGCGATCGAACCGAATATTCCCGTGATAGCAAATACGTAACTGGATGGCCAC
>CALOBT010000029.1:0-8278 GCA_942491575.1 uncultured Spirochaetota bacterium | reverse complement strand
CGGTAGCAAGAAGTGTCAAAAATGAAGAAACTGAGGGTATATACTGCCCTTCTTGATGTTTTTATTTTTAAGTATATCCCTTCTCATTAAAAGTATTTGCAGTACCAGCCGTAAATACTAATGTAAATAATTCTGCTGTAGATAAAAATATACAATATAGTCACTATGATAAGGATGATGATGATTATGATGATGGGATAATTGATAGCATATTGGATCTTCCGGAAGAGAATTGTAAATAAACTCATAGGGACAGCTTTAGCAGAGGGTATAAAGAAGTATTATGAAAGTGCTTTTAGAGATGAATATAAAAGAAATTGAAGGTATGCTTTTAGTGCTTTAAAAATATACTGACCAATGATGATATTAACTCAAGGATATTTGGTTTTTCAAAATCACTTGCCTATGCATTAAAAACCACTTCATATTCACTTAAATAACAATATTTTGTAATGGAATTTACTAAAAAAACAATATACTTTGAGGTTATGAACCATCTTAATATTGTAAAACCGCTTTTAAAGATGATTATGAGCTAAATACTTCGTCGATAAATCCTATATATGTACTTGGTTTGATCACTGGATATAACAAGAGATGTAACCTCATAAAGTATTTAGTTATATAAACATTCATAATATAAATACCGTTATGGATTACAGCGCTTTGAGTGATCAATCCTCATTAAGTGTTATAGGAAATACACTGTTTGATATGGCATTATGGTTTATAGGAAGATATGTATTCTCCTTATTCTGCATTTTGCTTTAATAATAATATGCTATGTTAATGGCGTATATGAGACTAATAGTATTTTTGTATATATGTGTGCTGTGTCACTGCTGTTTTTCTCAACTCTTGATGGAGATATAACCAATGATGTTTTCAGGGGATTTGTTAAAAATTTTGTAGCAGTTGCATTTCAGAGCGTATGGATATCAAATGGACTTATACTTTGCAACAGGATGATCCATAAACGGCATAACTGGTGGTGCAAGTGCATCTGTAATATCTCAATATGCTTATAGGACTTCTTACATTAACCGCATATATAGTTAAGGCTCCATCCAGTGTTAAGAGTGCCATAGGTGGAACAGGAGGCGGAGGAGTAAGCATTGGTTCAGTAGTTCAGTTAGCTGCAATGGCATTGTAAAAGATTATGAGGAGGAGTAAAGGGGAATGTAAAAATACCTAAGGATATAACAAAGTACAAATCAAAGATAGTTCAAAATTTAACCTTAAGACAGGGAATATGTCTATTAGCTTCTGTAGGTCTTTCTGGAGCTTTTTATTTTAAGATGAAGGGTATGAATGAGGAGCTTTTATCCTGATAGTGATGTTCATTGCAGTGCCTATAATGGCAGTTGGATTTGTGGAATACAATGGTATGAGCCTTGAGAAATATGTATTTATAATCATCATGAATGCTTTTATCTATCCAAATAAAAGAAAATATAGACGTAAGAATGAAGTGGAGGTATTACTTAATGATATTCAAAAAGAAAGAGAAAGAGAAATTAAACTTTCAAAAAGAGAAAAAGAAGGGAAAAAGCAGGAAACTACATAGCCCCATCTTCATTTAGAAATTCAAAAGAGCACATGCAGAGATAGGAACTGGATATTCCAGAACAATGTTTATTAAGGATTTCCCTACTCTTTTAAATGATGGAGTAATAACTGATATACTAGATAATCCATTTACCTTGAGCATAGGGATACATGTAGAGCCAACAGATGCTTCTGACGCTATAAGGGCAATTGAAAGGAAATTAAGCAGCCTTGAATCTAACAAATATGAATATAACAAGAAGAATGCAAGACAGGGAACGCAGTATATACCATATAATCTTAAGAATGCTATAAAAGAAGCTGAAGACCTTTTAGACAGCTTAACTAAGGAAAATAAAAAGATGTTCATGGTGGGTATATACATAAATATATTTGCAGATTCCTTAGAAGAGCTTGAGGATAGGACAAAAAACTATATACAGAGTATGCAGAAAACATCTAATAAACATTGATGTTCTATCATACCAGCAGGAAGATGGACTTGCTTCAGTGCTGCCGCTGTGTAATAACAAAGTAGGAATTAAAAGAACATTTCTAACACATAGTACAGCTGTATTTATGCTCTTCTCATCACAGGACATATTCCAAAAAGAGTGGATTCTGCCATGGAAGAAATACTCTTAAGCAGCCTTCTTGTATAGAGAAGACTACCCTAAACCCTTTGGGGATTTATACTGGTATATCAGGTTCGGAAAAAAGCTTCTTTTCTAAAAGAGAGATGCTGAATGTACTAATAAGCACAAATGATGATGTAATAATAGTAGATCCAGAGCGCGAGTATGCTTCTTTATGTCAAGCATTTAATGGAGAGCATATTAAAATATCAGCAGCAAGTAATACATTCATAAATCCTATGGACTTATCAGAAGACTATGCCGATGACGATGACCCAGTGCAGCTAAAATCAGAGTTTATACTTAGTTTCTGTGAAACTCTAATTGGAGAGCTTAAACCTCAGGAGAAAACAATATTAGAGAGATGCACAAAATTAAGCTATGCACCACTTGTAAACTCAAACTATGACCCAGAATGCATGCCAACACTTAAAGAGTTCCCATAAAAATACTAAAAGAGCACAGCTTGAGGAGGAAGCAAAGAAATTAGCTCTTGCCCTTGAACTTTATATAGAAGGATCTTAATGTATTCTCACATAAATCTCAACATAACACTTAAAAATAGGTTAACAGGTATTCGATACAAAAGACCTTGGAAAACAACTTAAAAAGTTAGGCAACACTAATAACACTAGATAACTATATGAAACAGAGTCTGCGATAATTAGATGACAACGGTAAAAGAAAACATGGGTGTACACAGAGTGAATTTTATCTCCTATTCGACTCTGAAATATCATCAAACTTCTACTTTGAATTCCACAAAAGAGCAAGAAAACAAATAGTAATACCAACAGGAATGGCTTTCTGCTTCAGCAGTTCGATGATCCTGGTATTCCGTTTCCGGTATTCCAGATCGATGACGGGAGAAAAAATGATTCCATCCACCTTCCCGTAGTCGAAGGAGTGAAAATATTCCTCAACCTTGCTGAAATCCCGATCGGCGTTGCAGATGATGGTGTGGTATTTCCTCTCCCAAAGGCAGTCCTCGATTCCTCTCAGGAGGGTGGCTCCGAACCGGTCGGTCACGTCATCGATGGCGACGGCGATGGTTTGGGAACCGTTGCTATCCCCTCGTTTTTTTATGAACACTCCCTTTTTACCGTATAAATGTTCCAGGTATCCTTGGCTGATCAAATCGGATACCGCTTTTTTCACGGTAATTCGGCTGACATCGAACTTTTCCTCCAGTTCCCGTTGGGGGGGGATTTTTTCGCCGGTCTGCCAGGTTCCATCCTCTATTTTCTGTTTGATAGTTCCCTTCAGCTGTTCATATTTCGGAATGCTCATATACCCCATCCTGTTTTTGAGTATACCCAATAATAGGGATAATTCCTTTCCTCTGTCAATGAAAACCTTGTAAACGGGCGAAAATTTCATTTGACAAAAGGTTGATCCCGCTTTAGAGTGGAAAAAGAGCGAGAAAGGGTATACCGGAAGCAAGAAACAGGTATACCAAAATGCGTCAATAGAGAGGAGCCTATGAATCGACTTTTCCTCAAAAACCGAGAGGGGCAGGGGAGCAGCCTGGTATGGTACGTATTCCTTCTTCCGACCCTGCTGGGGATGCTGCTGTTCATGACTTACCCGGTTCTGGAATCCCTTCGGCTGAGTTTTTTCAAATCCAACGGGACCATCGAATCCTGGGTGGGATTCAGAAACTATATCAGGATCTTCACTTCTCCGACTTTTTGGAGGGCGGTGTACTCAACCTTCTACATCGGTTTTTTCAAGATGCTGATTTCCGTTCCCCTGGGCTTCATGATTGCCTACTTGATCAACAGCCTCACCCGGGGAAAGAATCTCTTCAAGGTTTTGTTTTTCATTCCCTACATCACCTCCATCGTCGCGGCGGGAACGATCTTTCTTTTCGTCCTCCATCCCGGCGAGGGACTGCTCAACGGCATCCTCGGAATTTTCGGCATACCGAATGTGGCTTGGCTGTCCCACGCCACCAGTGCCCGCTGGGGAACCATTCTTTTAACCGTGTGGCATTGGCTCGGATTTGTCATCATCATCTGCATGGCCAATCTTCAGACCATTTCCCCCGAACTCTATGAGGCGTCCCGAATCGACGGGGCTTCGGAGAGGCAGCAGTTCTTCTTCATCACCATCCCCCGGATGGCCAGCTGCTTTTCCTTCCTGCTGGTGATGGGGTGGATCAGCGCCCTGAAGGTTTTTACCGAACCCTACATCCTCGGCCGGGGCGCCGGAAGCCCCGCGGGGGCCCTGATGACTCTGACGGGATTTGTCTATGCCCGGGGGTTCGGCGGTTCCGAATTCGGCTACTCTTCCGCGGCGGCGTACGTCCTGTTTTTCATTATTTTCCTTTTTACGCTGGTAAATATGAAACTATCCAAAATGAAGGCCTAGGGGGATAGGATGAAGCAAACAAAGGCTGAACGCAGAATTGTGTTCATAAAGACCGCGGTGCTACTAATCACGGCAATACTCATGCTCGCTCCGTTTGTCTGGATGATCAGTGTCAGTTTGGAGCGCTATGCGAATGTGCAGCCTCCCTTTCCTCCCCGGCTGATACCGGAGGAATCATCTCTGTTCAACTACCGCATCGTCGTGGAAAACGGAACCCTCTTCAAGGCATACTTGAGTTCCTTCATCGTCGCCGTCGGCAGTGTGCTCATCGGGTCCTTCTCCGCCCTCATGGCGGGTTATGCTTTCTCAAAAGGAAAATTCCCCGGGAAGAAGATCCTCCTGGTGGCGGTCCTGGCGACCATGATGATTCCCCTGGAAGCGCGGTTGATTCCTATGTTTCTGATGTTCAACAAACTCAATCTCGTCAATTCCTACTGGCCCTTGATCCTCCCCATGCTGCTCTACGGATTCGGGGTGATCCTCTCCAAACAGTACTTCGACAATCTGCCGGAAAGCCTTAGGGAGGCTGCCAAGATTGATGGGGCGGGTGAGCTTTCCGTTTTCGGGAAAATCTTTCTTCCCCTGGCCGGACCCATGATCGCCACCCAGGTCATTCTTCTGTTCATGAGCAGCTGGAACGATTTTCTCTGGCCCCTGGTGGTTCTGACAAGCCAAAAACTTCAGACCGTGCCGATCTATCTTTCCAAGTTTTCCCTCGAGGACGGATCGATGTATGCCGGGCTTTCCATGGCTCTTTCCTCGGCCAGCATCGTTCCGGTAATCGTCGTTTTTCTCTTTTTTCAGAAATACATCATCCAGAGTGTCGCCTTGAGCGGGATAAAGGGTGAGTAAAAAAAATTTTTAAGGAGGAGGATATGAAAATATCCAGAACGGTCCTGGCCTGCCTGATTCTGCTGGCGGGTGGTCTCTCGGTAATCTTTGCCGGAGGCGAACAGGAACAAAAGGGGGCCGGTTCATCGGCCAATGTCCTGTCGGGAACTCTCAAGGTCCAATTGATCGGCGACTTTAAGATGGATGATACGACCGATCCCATCTCGGGAGAGAAAAAAGTCGGCGTCCACTATTTGGCGGAGGAGTTCGAGAAACTCTTCCCCGGAGTCGATGTGGAATTCGTTCTGATGGGTTGGGACAGTTACACCCAGAAGACCCAGGTGATGCTCAAGGCCGGTGAAGCGGATGTCTATCAGGTTCCCGGAATAGCCCTCCTGGCCGATCAGGGACTTCTGGAACCACTGGCGTCCTATATCGAAAAAGACGGTTTCGATATAGGAGTCTACATCGACAATCAGGTACTGGGATGGCTTGCCATGGGGCCCGAGGACAAGGAACTGTCGATATACGGCCTGCCGTTCATCGCCGATACCAGATACATCTCCTATGATAAAAAGATTTTCGATGAATGGGGTGTGGAATACCTGTCACCCAATCCGACCATCAAGGAGCTGAAGGAGAAAGGTGCCGCCATGACCGGGATCAATCCGGTAACGGGGGAACAAAATTACGGCCTCAGGTTCAAGGGCGGCGGCTATGCTTCAGACACGGTGGTCAATATCGCCGAACACCTCGGCGGACAGTGGGGTACCGGCTTCCGGTGGAGCGAGATGACCACGGAATTCAACTCTCCCGAATTCATCGAAGCCGTAGCCTGGATGAAAAGCATCCTTCCCTACTGCCCTCCGGGAACCATGGCCCGGCAGGGGGATGAGAAATGGATGACCGAGGATAACAACATCGCCATCAATTTCCATTCATCTCCCGGTGACCTTCAGAAAATCGAATCCATCGGACTTGAGGACAGGATCGGCATCAGTCGTCTGTTCGTCAACGAAGAATTGGGAATGGGCAATATTTTCGCCGGAAGTCCCGCCGCCATCGGCGCCAACAGCGAAGTGAAAGAAATTGCCTGGGAGTGGTTGAAATTCACCGCTTCCGACACCTTCCAGAAATATTTCTGGGATGAGTACAGAAGTCTTCCTTCCGTCAGGAGTGCCCTGACATGGGATTCCATGGATGCCATTCCCCAGATAAAACCGGTTATCAAAACCCTGGAAACCCTCTGGGGCCCTCGGTACCCCTATCGGGCCGGTCAACCCCGGGGAATTCTGGCGGAGAACGTGGAAAAGGCCGTTCTCGGTTTGGTGCCCGTCGAAGAGGCCATGAATACCGCCCAGGGGCAGACCGAAGCTTGGCTTCAGGAACAGTGAAAGTACAGCACCGGTTAAAGGCCCTTAACCGGCCTGTACAGGTCGCATAACGGTAAGGCGATGCGCGGGATAATCATACGTTCCGCGCAGAAAAGAATCAACAGTCTCCGGGAGGACCGGCCTCCGGTCTTCCCGGATTGCGTTCGCTCAAGCAGAACCGCCGGTGCCCGACACCGGAGAATCCCGTTTGTACCGGCATAAGGCGGGACGACAAACTGAATTGAAAGAGGCACCTAAATTGCATTTATATATCATCAGACATGCCGATCCCTGTTACGATCCCGACAGTCTGACCGAGACCGGGCATAAGGAGGCGGCGGCCCTTGCCCCGCGGCTCCGGGAGTTCGGCGTCAACCATGTTTACTCCTCGCCCATGACCCGGGCCAAACAGACCGCCTCCTACACGGCGGAGCTTCAAGGATTGGAAATCATCGAGAAGTCCTGGCTGAAGGAGCTGTCTCATATTCATATCAAGCAGAACGGTAAGGACTACTCCATCTGGGATACCTTCGGGGAATCCATCCGGAACCGACAGCCCCTTCCCGGGCATGATGACTGGTATCAACGACCTCCCTTCGATCGGACCGAGATAGGAGATCTTTGGCAGGAATTCCGGATACTGGCGGATCAGTTCATTGCGGAACACGGTTATACCCGGGTGAACGGCCGGTACCGGATCGACCGGGCCAACAACGACAGGATTGCCGTCTTTTGCCACAACGGCACCCTCCTGCTCT
The DNA here is from genome assembly GCA_942491575.1 of uncultured Spirochaetota bacterium. Classification (GTDB taxonomy): domain Bacteria; phylum Spirochaetota; class UBA4802; order UBA4802; family UBA5550; genus CAZHNW01. The sequence goes on along the minus strand of CALOBT010000029.1, from coordinate 760 downwards.
TCCTGGCCCATCTGCTGGAAATTCCCCCCTCCCTGGTCTGGGCGGGATTCTACTGCTGGCCCAGTTCGGTGACGGATATCTACTTCGATGAGCGTTCCGACCGGTGGGCCGTTCCCAGGGCCCTTCACGTGGCCGATGTCTCCCACCTGGTTGCCGCGGGGCTGAAACCCCAGGCCCGGGGAATGGGAGACCGGTGCGACGAATATTATTGAACTCGATACAGGAGAACAGACCCAATGGCTCAGAAGAAGACCGGCGTCGAACAGATCGTCGACCGATGGCGGGAGAGTGTCGCCACCAAGAAGCGGAGCATCATATCCTTCGAGGATACCATAAAACTGAAAATAGAATCCCTGAAGCCCTGGATCTGGCAGGATACCGAGCCGGTGAACAGCTGGGAGATCCGCCAGTTTTACTACACAAACCACTGCGAGCGCCACTGGGTGGACGAGGAGTGGCGGCCCCTCCGGGTGGGGGAGACCTGGGGCGGGGAGGACATGAGCGCCCTGTTCCGGTGCCGTGCCCGGATGCCCGAACGGTTCAAGGGGAAGAAGGTGGTGTTCAAGCTCTACTTTTCCGGAGATTCCCTGCTCTACCTCAACGGAACTCCCTACCACGGGCTGGATCCCTTTCGGGACACCGTACCCCTCACCTCCTGCGCCACCGGAGAGGAGACGTACGACTTCGAGGCCGAAGGGTATATCAAGTGGCATTACGGGGAGAGTAAGATAAAATCCTTCGACTGCTCCCACTTTGCCGT
>CALOBT010000028.1:0-6905 GCA_942491575.1 uncultured Spirochaetota bacterium | reverse complement strand
CGATTTGCGGCTATTATTAATAAGGCTCGCGAACCTGATTGAAGCACGTTCTCATCAGCCCCTGGATGAAAAATCATAAGATGTGGCGTTTCTTACTGAAACAAGAGGTACTGGTCTCGTCCTGACAATCGCTTAGGAAAAATGCTGCGCAAGATACTGAAAAATCTTCAGTTGACAATTTGTGGGGTTTTGGGGATGGTAGCCGTTTATTCTTCCATCACAATTTATAGTTTATATCAGCAGAATAAAACAATTCGCCAAGCTCATCTTCGAAGCAGCCTTGACCCAGTATCAAAGTGATGTAGTGAGCAAGGCTCATTTGATAGATAGCAATTTTATGAAGTTGGCCATTTGGTGAGTAATCAAGCGGAGAAAATAACTTATGGCAATCTTGAGAAGTCAGCTGCACAACTACTTTACGCGGCCTCTTCTTTTGAGGGGGATGCTCAGCGTCCAGTAGGAAGTGTTTATTCGGATGTTTTTGCTAGGGAAGTAAATCTTGAGCACCCTGTTTATAAATTGCCGCCAGAAAATAAATTTGAAGATCTTAAGGAAGACTTATCTTTCCTTGTTAGCTTTAAAACAAGACTATCTACGGATGTTGTTGATGAGCGAGGTCGATGGTGAGCCGTTTATTGCTGACCTCGATGCAAAAAAAGAAAATGTTTTAATTAGAAGTTTCTATTCGATCAATTTATTGTGGCTTGGAATCTGGTGCGTTCGTTCTTTACCGCGCGCGTATCCAGAGGAGTATGACCACTGTCAGCGACCTTGGTATAAGGAGGGGTCTCAAAAGCCTGGTTTGACTTGGAATAAACCGTACTTTGCAATTAACTTCAATGGCTTAGTTCTACCGTGCTCTTATAGACGTGGCGGTAGATGGCTCGGTCAAAGGGGTTTTGACTGCAGATGTTACCTAGACGGGATTGTCGAGAAATTTATGAAATACGACGACTCGAAATCTCAGTTATTTGATGAAGCCCTCATCCTTGATGGTCAAGGCAATGCTATTATTAGTTCCAAGCCTTCTTCGTAAAAAAGACTCTGAGTAACGAAAAGTGCGCTAGCATAAGAGTTCCTTTTTTATTTAATTAAGTTCTCTAAGGCGCAGTTTCTCTTCTAGATAAAAATCCGAATTGAGCGTAGGGGATCCTATCAAAAGAGAATAGACAAAATCTCTCTATTCTCATTTGCTTGAATTAACTGTGGTGACTTCGGCCTTTTCTTTACCACATCAAGGACCTGAGTACTTCTATAAGGCAGTAACTCCAATGAGTTATTATCGATCTCAGTTCCTTTTTTATTTGTATGTAGAAGCTTGGAACTAATAATAACATTGCCTTGACCATCAAGGATGAGGGCTTCATCAAATAACTGAGATTTCGAGTCGTCGTATTTCATAAATTTCTCGACGATAAAATCTAAGGTAACATCTGCAGTCAAAACCCCTTTGACCGAGCCATCTACCGCCCTCAATCTATAAGAGCACGGTAGAACTAAGCCATTGAAGTTAATTGCAAAGTACGGTTTATTCCAAGTCAAACCAGGCTTTTGAGACCCTCCTTATACCAAGGTCGCTGACGGTGGTCATACTCCTCTGGATACCCGCCCTTACCTGGATAAGAAACGAACGCACCAGATTCCAAGCCAATAAATTGATCGAAATAGGGAAACTTCTACCCAAATGTTTTTCTTTTGTCTACATGAGGTCAGCAATAAACGGCTCACCATCGACCTCGCTTCATCAACAACATCCGTAGATAGTCTTGTTTAAAGCTAACAAGGAAAGATAAGGCTTCCTCAAGATCTGAAAATCTTTATTTTCTGGCGGCAATTTATAAACAGGGTGCTCAAGATTTACTTCTCCCTTTAGCAAAAACATCCGAATAAACACTTCCTACCGGACGCTGAGCATCCCCCTCAAAAGAAGAGGCCGCGTAAAGTATTTGTGCAGCTGACTTCTCAAGATTGCCATAAGTCATTTTCTCCAATTGATTACTCATCAACTAGCCCAAAATCATAAAATTACAATCGATCAAATACTGGATCTTCACTACATCACGCGGCAAACATTGTGGGAAACTGATCGTCATCGGCATATATGGAAAACTCGGTACTCACTTTATTCAAAAGAAGATCGGTTCTGTTATCCATATAAAGGGATGCAAAATGCTTTTTGGTTATACTCGACAGAAGAGAAGCGTCCATTGAAGCCTTCAGACCATGATCGGTACAGTCCCCTATAACAATTATCATTTTGTTTTCTGAAATACCTTTCTGAACAAGAAAAAAATCCCCGCCGAGAATTTCACAGGGCATAAAAAGTCCATAGACATTCATATTTTTCATAATCGGAAGCGTCGATTGAATAAAACTTCGCTGGAGATACCGCGCTTTCTGAAGCATATTCTCTTTCTCGACAAGATCCATTTCAATTCTTCTGGTATAAATCTGGATCTTTTCCTCCGTTTTTATCTGTTCGGAGATATCTGTGAAATTCCAGATCATTCCCAGGGTTGTATTCTCTTCATCACTGAATGGGGCAACCCTCAGAAAAACAGGAATGATAGCACCGTCTTTTGTAAACACCTCCGTACGGTCACGCCAGGTTATACCCTTCCTGCATAGAGAAACCGCTTCATGGGCAATGTCGGTCTCGGTGAAAAAAAGCTCATTTGCAAGCAAGAGCATTTCCGATGCATTATATCCGAACAATTCGGAAAAAGTGTGGTTCAGATAGAAAAAATTCCCGACTGCATTTGATATGGCAATGGCGTCACTGGAGCTGTTTACCGCCTGTTTTATTATAGAGAGCTGTTCATTAATCTCGATGGTCTCTCTCCGGGCAATTTCAGCATCCTCTGCAAGACTGAGAGCATTCATCGAAAAATCATGCATGCTGATTTTTTCACCGGGTTTTTGATTCAGATCAGCTGAAAAGGGCTCTGATCCCGAATTATATATTTTACCCCTGCCCAGTTCCTGTGAAAGCAAATTGATCTCATTCTTTATCTGACGGATTCTTATTTCCCGTCCGCTCATCAGTGTTACAGCCCTTTCCGACTGCTGCAGGGCCTTTTGCAAATCTTCCGAAGCCTGATGATTAAGAATAACCTGAGATGTCATATTTGAAATTGATTCAAGATAAGATTCAATCTCTTTGCTTATTGTTTTTTTCGAAAAGAAGGTTAGAATACCGATCCGGCTCCCCTCTGAATCCGTTAATAAAAATCCGGCAAATGAAACTATCTCAAAATTCCTGAATCCATCTATATCTCCCGAAGGACATACTATCGGGAATACTATTTATAATAATCCGGTCCTTATCCGGAGGGATTTTGTCATATAGCTCACCAGCTTCATAATAAACTTGATTTATAACCCTGTTATCTGTAATAGACCGTCCGGAAAAAGAAATCAGTCCCAGCTTGTTCTTCCCTTTTCCTTTAAGCCAGATATGTACAAGCTCTGAATCAATTACCGACGATATCGTGTCGGTAATACGCTGAAGCTTGTTTTCCAGCATCCCCGGTTTCAGGAGCTGACTTTGCAGTTTGTTGAGCTGGGTTGTTCTGTATTCCCGGGATACGCGTTCAGAAATATCCGAATGGGTGCATATCAGTCCAATCATTTTGCCATCCCTGTTCCTGACAGCAGCTGCCCGGATATGTACTGGAAACTCCTTTCCCTCCTTTGAAACCATCCCGACTTCCAGATCACAGGTTCCCTGCTTTTTTACATCCTCCACCATATGTCTGAAATTTTCGGGATGACTATAGATGACGGTGGAGGATTTTTTTCTGTATTCTTCCATTTTATAACCGAAAAGAGCAGTGAATGTACGATTAATATAAAAACACTGCATATCCGAATTATAGATTTCAATGGCATCCTTTGAGACGTCCACAGCCGTCTGTATCTCTGTCAGCCTCTGGTTTACGGCCAGGGTTTCCGCCCTTGCTGTTTCGGCATCCTCCATCATACTGGTAAGCATTATTTTTCCCTGCTCCAGTTCATTCAGATAATCTTCCCGCTCCTTTTCCATCCGCTTTTTATCGGAAACATCGATAAATGCCTCAAGCAGACACGATTTGTCCTTGTATAGGATAGGCCTTACGGATTTCAGTACGGTTATAATTTCTCCGTCGGAACACCGCATTGCCGTCTCAATATGATTAAGATTATCGGAAAATTTATCCGCAATGCATTGTCCCGCTTTTACAGGACAGAAGGTTTCATGGCATGTTTTCCCGACTAATTCTTTCTCACTGAATCTGACGATGCCCGAAGCATCGTTATTCACAAATAAAATACGGTGGGATTTCTCCTCCAGAATAACAATCCCCATGGGAATCGCTTCAAAAATATTCTGAAGTTCTTCTGTTTTAAGCCTGTCGCTTTTCCGAAGATCAATAATATCCTTTTTCATTATCAATATTATGTCTTCCAGCTCCTTAAGGGGTGATGATGAAGGTTCCGGATCTTCAGAAGTCTCAGGTATTTTGCTCTCCCACAGCAGCCGGGCAAGCTTCTTGTAAATTCTGTCAATATCCTCCTGAGTAACAATTATTTCCTGTTTTTTACCGCCGATATTCCCCGGGGAAGTGTTCATAAGAGCAAAGGCTTCATCGATTTTTTTAACAAACAGTAATTTATAATTTACAAGGGATGCCATTATGCGTATTGATGATTTTTCTATCCAGTCGGCACCGCAGATAATTATTTTTTCCGGCCGGCAGTTATATTTAAAATTCATACTGTCCAGGATTTGGGTATAATACTTTCTGACAGCCAGGGAACTCTTTTTTACTCCCGTATAATCAACAGCAACAACCGGAGATCTGCCGGAAAAAGTACCTGTTATGCAGATATCATCCAGAATTTCTCCGGCCTTCCGGATATCATCAAGACTGATATCTCCGGATATTTCCGTGAATAACAATCTGCCGGCAACAATACCGCTTTTGATACGGAATCCTGTCTTACTATTTTGATATTCCCAGTGGGGATCAAAAAAGAGATCATCGGGATTAAGGGTACCGCCGGGGATCCTGCCCTTTTCCAACAGATTTACTGCCGACATAAGTGCTGCAGAATATCCGTCGGCTATCAGTACAGCTGAAACGGGCTTATATATTTTCCTTCCCGTAGTTACGAGAACCTTTAACCAGAGAGGGATTCTGCAAAATATAAATCCTTTGAAAAGTTGCTGATGGGAGAGGGTATATTCTTTCTGAAACAGCCGCTGACTATTGGGGGTCCGTCCTGTCAGTTCAGAAAAATCCCTTATTTCCACTACGGGAACAACCGCACCGGAAATCATGATAAAATCCTCAAGCAGCCGGTAATACTTCTGCATATCCGAGGAACCCATATTCCCCCGGCACTTTATATACAATATGGAATCACCGATTTTTTTCACATTAAAATAATAATCATCAGCAAATTTGACATCGGTATATTTCTGCAGTTCAAGTACGGGAAGAGAAGTTACAGAATCGATATATTCCTTTCTGCCATTAATAAATCCGGCACCGCCGTCTTTATTCATGCAACTGCCGCCTCCCAGAAATTATGATGGACCATACCGTTTAATGATATGACCACCCCGTATTATTTAGCAAGGGAGAGCAGAATCCGGCAGTTATTTTACCGATATGCACCGGCGTCTTTTTGCATCTTTCCCGCATCTGCCGATTTTTGTAATTCGGCGGAAACAGCACTCCACCGAATCTCCAACGGAATATAAATTCCCTGGGTGGGTTTGAACTTTCAGAAGACCTGAATCTGTGCGGACATCATACTGTATATGAGCTCCCTTGAATATTCTCCTGACAATCTGCCCTTTCCTGCCGGTCCCGTCCCGATTATCCCGGCAGGAAAAACTTATATCCTCCGGTCGGACACAGAAAGATCCCTCATCTGCATGGATAATGTTGTTTGTTCCGACAAAATCGGCGGCGAATCTGTTTTCGGGATGATTATATACATCCTCCGGTTTTCCGATCTGAACGATAACCCCCCGGTTCATAACCGCCACCCTGTCGGACATACCAAGAGCCTCGGACTGATCGTGGGTAACATGAATAACGGTAAGGTTGAGTTCCTGCTGAATCCTTCTTATTTCAATCTGCATCTCCTCCCGGAGCCTTGCATCCAGATTGGAGAGGGGTTCATCGAGGAGCAGAAGATCAGGATTCATTATCAGTGCCCGGCCCAGGGCAACCCGCTGCTGTTCACCACCGCTGAGCTGATGGGGATAACGGTTCAGTTTCCCTTCGAGTCTGACCAGCTTGAGAATTTTTGCCGTCTCTTTCCGGATTTTTTCCCTGGTGTATTTCCTCATCTTTAGGGGATAGGAGATATTTCTGCCCACAGTCATATGGGGCCAGAGAGCATAATTCTGAAAAACAAAGCCGATATTACGTTCATCCGGTGAAACATTTGGGATCAAAAGATACCACTCCTGCACAAATTTTGTCGGTATACGAGAACCTTGAGCTGGCCGAGCCGAAAAATGATTTTACCATTGGTATTGTTGACGATGTAACGTTCAAGTCACTGCCGGTTAAGCCTGAGGTTAACGTATCAGCTGCCGGGACTTACGAAGCTAAGTTTTACGGATTGGGATCAGATGGTACGGTAGGTGCCAATAAAAACTCAATCAAAATCATTGGTGACGCTACTGATAAGTATTGCCAGGGTTACTTCCAGTACGATTCGAAGAAATCGGGCGGTTTCACCTGTTCGCACTTGCGTTTTGGCGATAACCCGATCCGATCAACCTACCTGGTAACCACTCCTGACTTTGTAGCCTGCCACGTACCGGCTTACCTGAATATGTACGATGTATTGAAAGGGTTGAAAAAAGGTGGAAAATTCCTGTTCAATACCATTTGGGACGA
>CALOBT010000027.1:0-1695 GCA_942491575.1 uncultured Spirochaetota bacterium | reverse complement strand
TCTCCCTTTTCATGGCCATGTGGATTGATTTGGCAATCAATTCCTTTCCCGTACCGCTTTCACCGCAGATTAAAACAGGTCTCGGACTGTCTGCAATGGCTTCTATATACCGGAACATATTATAAACTTCTTTATTTCGGCTTATAATATGTTTAAAGGCCTCTTTTTTGGCAAGTTCATCATTAAGTAGTCCGTTGCTTAGTGTATCAACTTCATGCCTGAGTTCACTCCTTTCAAGAGCATGATTTAAAACAGAGAAAAATCTGACTCTCTCCAAAGGTTTAATCAGGTAATCATATGCACCGGCTTTGATGCATGACACCACTTTCTGGGGACTCCCCTCTCCTGTTACAACAATGACAGGTATTTCAGGATACTCGGACTGGAGAACAGCCAGCAAATCTTCTCCTGAAATGTGTGGCATTTTCAGATCAAGAAGAATAACAGACACAGAATGTGCTTTAAGAAGGGATATAGCTTTACGGCTGTCCTTACAGCAGAGAACATTTTTTATTCCGTAACCTTCCAGCATTGCTTTTTCAAGATTTAAATACCTCATCATCATCAATTGCCAAAACACAGGCTTTATCGTTTTCCATTAACCTATTATCCCCTCAATATCAAGAATCATCAAGTCTGAGATTTAACAGGATTATAATCAGATACCCATACAGAAATCACTTACTTTTTCTTTATTCTTTTAACATATCCTCCCACTTTTTATATTAATACATATAGATATTGATATATTTAATTCATCAATGTATATTGTTTATATATTATACTATTAATTAAAGATATTAAAACTGATTGTTCCTGAATATAGAAGTCTTAACAAAACAGAGGAGATGGCATCGGAATGAACAGAAAACTATTGAAAGAATGCCCGGTCTGCGGCGGCCATTTAAATGTAAAATTACTGCGAGTGCAGCAGCTGTCAAAAAACCAAAATTGAAGACAGTTTCGAACCGTCTGATTCCAGACTTTCCCTTCTGTCATTCAAAGATTTACAGTTTATAGAACTCTTTGTAAAAGTTAGAGGAAGTATCAAAGAGATGGAAAAAGAACTCGGAGTATCTTATCCCACGGTAAGAAGCATGCTGGACCGGGTTATAAAGAATATGGGATATGATTCCGGACAGCAGTCGAACCGTCAGATGCAGAAAGAGATTATCGACAAGCTTGAAAATGGAGAAATAAGCGCTGAAGAAGCTGCGGAATTACTCCAATCACAGTAATTCCGCATAATATTTTTTCACTCACCCTCTTCCCAGAAGATCACATCGTCATCACCGATGCCGGCTCTGCGCGTTGTTGTTCCACCGCCGAGGTAAGCATACCGCAGGGCGGCTTCGGGATCTATTTCTTCAACCTTGATTAAGACCTCCCTTGCACCGGCGGCGTTACCGATTTCCGAAAGACATCTCGCCAAAGAGAGCTGGAGACTTAATGAATTTGGGCGGATCGCCGTTCCCTTCCGGAGTATATCCGCCGCTTCTCCAAATTTCCTGTCCTGAATAAGTACATTTGCCCAATTCAAATAGGCAGGCCAGTATCCCGAATCATCAGAAGTTAGTTTCTTGAAAATTTCCGGAGAGCCTCATACTGTTTTCCGAAACGGGCCAGAAGGACCCCCTTCTTATTTAGAAGATTCAATGCCCGTCTTCCGGAAGCCCGGGCTATCTGGGGATCCAG
>CALOBT010000026.1:0-7619 GCA_942491575.1 uncultured Spirochaetota bacterium | reverse complement strand
ATTACTGGAACTGGCAAACGGCAAACAGAATTGCTTGAACAATACAAAACCTTAATTAACGATAGTCCTGAAGAAGCCAAAAATATCCTTCGCACAATAATGAGAAGTATTTTGCAAAAGAGCAAGTAATGCGAATTGTTTCATGTTTTTGTTGTAATTATTATTGTGCTGTTTTTTATGCCATTTATCCACAGGTTGCCAGAATAAATTCTCGGAACAAAGGTGAATTGCCAATCACAACATTGTAACGTACTTAAGTGAACAAAGAGGAGAAAATAAGATTTGAAATAATTGCAGATAATAATAAAGTTGCTATTACGAAAAACGATCAAGTAATTGGTTATGTGGCCAATAACAGATCGGACGATTTCCCTTACCTTGACTCCCGATCAGAAGAAAATTCGAAATGGGTTGCAAAGAACAATTCTTCAGAGGATATCTTCGAGTATATTTTACTTTCAAATAACGAGGGTAGAGTAATTCCAAAACCCTCTTATGCAGGATATGAAATAAATAAACCTTATGGTTTTGAAGGCTTAAAAAACTTTTGGTTTATAATAGAAAACTTCAAAAAAGTGTATGGAAATTCGGATTCAATTCATGTTTATACAATTAAATTTGGAGAAGGCCCTGAAGAAAATATCAGTTGGTTAAATAAAGATTTTGAATACAACAACTCTCCCGATGGGAATGGAAGTATTGTGGACTCACCAAGGAAAGTTATCGAGAACCGTAGCTGGAATCAAGCCTATGTCGTGATTTTTGGAATTGGGAGATTTTATGATAACAGGGTGTATAAAATAAATGCCAAGGCCTATGCTTTTTGGTTTGAGAAGGAAGTAATCCAATCCTTTAATCCCACCTAAATATTCCCTTATTTCGTTTCTTTTCACCAAATAAATGGTATCAACTTCCATTTTACCATATTAGAATAATTTTGGTATTTTCTAGATTTGTTAAGGATTTTTTCTTCTTCAATTATCTAAATTAGGAATGGGATTGCAAGTATAGCAAGAGGAATTGTATAGTATAGTTGGTTTGATAAGGCACAGGCTAAAACCATAAGGTACTCGCCCAAATAGGCTGGATGCCGGATGAGTGAATAAGGGCCAATTGAGAGCCCCCTTAGTGCAGGGAAAATGGCGAAGTTTCGGCCAAGGAAGAAAAATGAAACAAGTGTGAAAGTAGCTCCAACCGAAAATAATATTTCCTAAATAGACTGGCCACGAACCAAGATTATTCGAGAGTTTAAACGCTATTCCGCTTATTAGAAATGAAGGCAATGAGATAAGAATACTTCTTGAAGAACCTGCAAATTCAATAGGTCACCGGACTATCAATAAAACCCCAACAAAAAGATTGAGGATTGAAATGAATAATCTTACAATTGAAAAGCTATTTGGAGAGTAGTCGTTGGTATAGCCCAAAATTGACCACGAAATAATGCTCAAACCTAATAATTAGGTTGAGGATAAATTCTTGTCGTTTCAATTCTTAATATTAATAAAACCAAAACGACCAATCAAACACCGCACTAAGTATATTTAACACTATCAAAACACGGCATCGATTATACATTGCAGCAATGTATAAACTGTTTTGCAGACAGCAACACTCTTTCCATCAACTTTTATAAACAATAATGCTCTTCATACTTTCCCCTTCCAAAACACAGCGATTCATAAAGAGGTATTTTCCACACTTTTCACAGCCACTCTTCCAGGAGAAAACGCTGTATCTTATAGAGTATCTTCAGACCCTGAATAAAGAAATCGATGGCTGATGAAAACCAGTGAGAAGCTCACAGACAGCACTCTTCAGCTTATCCGCAACACCAGCCTCCTTTACTCTCTCGAAAAACAGGGCAGGCAATTTTTACCTTCCAGGGCGACGCCTATTCCAAGATGGCTCCCGGGAGTTACAGTGAGCATCAGCTCCTGTATGCTCAGGATCACCTCTGCATACTTTCCGGTCTATACGGCATTTTGCGTCCACTGGATCTGATGTTCCCTTATCGACTTGAAATGGGAACAAAATTGAATAATAAAGAAATTAAAAATCTCTACAGCTACTGGTCCAATAGTATCACCGGTTTTATAAATTCATCGCTTGCTGCAATGGACTCGGGCATTGTCATTAATCTCGCCTCCAATGAATACTCCAAAGCAGTCAACCGCAAAAAACTCAGGAGAAATCATTACGATTGTCTTTAAACAGGAGAAAAATGGAGTCTATAAAACTATCCCGATCTATTCTAAAAGGGCAAGAGGATTAATGACCCACTTCGCCATTACCAGCCAGATTGAAAAGGCTGAAGAGCTCAAATCCTTCAGCCTCGACGAGATTATTATTTACCGCCATGAGACCTCTACAGAAGAGACATGGATATTTGAAAAAAGAGGCAGTTTAGCATAAAACTGTCATAGGAAATGTTTAACAAGAAAAAATCCGCCAGCCAGCAATACAACAAAAGCAATGGAAAGGATATTGAAATAGCGGTCAATAAATTGTTTTATCCAGGGGCCAAACTTCCAGATGAGCGCCGCTACCAGAAAAAAAATCTGGCAGACCTGGCGAATAATGACACCAGCATAAAGGTGATAAAGTTCGATTGCACAAAACCGGCGGTTATGGTGAAAAGCTTATAAGGAATAGGTGTAAACCCCGCCGTGCCTACAATCCATACATCATATTCCTTGAAATAATGCTGTACCAGCTCGTACTTATCGTAAAACCCGTACCACTCAACTATCGGCAGACCGACACTGTCCATAAACCAGTATCCGAGCCCATAACCAAAGCCGCCGCCGAGTACTGAACCGATTGAACAGATTGCCGCATATCGAAAAGCTTTTAGCGGGATTGCCACACACATGGCAATAAGAAAAATATCGGGAGGAGGGGAAAGGAAGATTCGATAAAGGCGATAAAAAACAATGCCCACCCCGCCATATGGTCCGCTGATCCAGTCCATACATGTATCATAGAGCCTGTGGACTGGATTGCGTTTATCCGCAACACTATTCTCTCCAGCCATATGCTCCCACAAGATCGACAAAACGAACTCTGGTGATACCTTTAATATCTACCTCATCATCCTTTTTTATGAGTAATTTCAGCTCCTGCACATGCTGATCGCCGATAGGCATGACCAGCCGGCCGGGATCTGCAAGTTGTGCCAGAAGGGGCTCCGGAATTTCAGGCCCGCCGGCGGTAACAATGATCGCATCATAGGGGCCATTATCAGGCCAGCCCAATGTCCCGTCATCGAGTTTGGACCTGATATTATAATAACGCAGGCTATCGAAAACCTTCCTGGCACTGGCAAGAAGGGTGATTCTCTCTACGGTGTACACCTTTCGACAGAGCCTGGAAAGCACTGCGGCCTGATACCCTGATCCGTTCCGATTTCGAGGACCTTTTCTTCCCCCTTAAGCCGCAGGGCCTGGGTCATGCAGGCAACAATATAGGGCTGGGATATAGTCTGTCCCGCTCCGATCGGCAGAGGGAAGTCACCGCAGGACCTTGCCCGCATGGCCTCATCGACAAAACAGTGTCTGGGCACTTCCAGCATGGCGGAAAGGGTACGCTTATCACCAATATCACGGCTCAGAAGCTGTTCTCTGACCATCTTCTCACGGGCGGTACCGTACTGGTCTCTCACTTTTTTCTTCTCTTGCCATGAATAATCGTCCGCCCAGTCCATATCGTCTTCATCAGTTAAAGAAAAAACACACTCGGTAACAATCCCATTTTTAAGTGTGACAACCACCTGGCTGTATTCAGGTGCCTTGACTGTCCGCCTACATAGGGGATTTTTTCGAAGAAGGTGCGCTGTTCTTTCTTGTACAGCCACTTTTCAACGCCATCGGCAAGCACCTTCTGCTCATCCGGATCTCCCATATAGATCAGGACATCCTCGCTGCTTGATTTGCCTATTTTTAATAAGGCCGCATCTGAGGCAAGGTGACGCACCGGCTTATTATAACAGCCCGACAGCGCAAGAGATGCAGCCAGCAGGATCAAAAAGAAACGAAAAGTGAAAGTCATATTATATCCTAAGGTAAAGGTACCAGGGGATTTGTCCGGGTGAGAAAGGACCAGCCCGCCTTCAAGATTACATGAACCAACACTTCTATAGCCTGTAGAATGTAATTTTTCAACGAATAACTCAGAACAGCAGAGCCAAAAGCAAAGAGCTGCATCTGTTTACGAAAACAGCATGCAGCTCCAGCAGAGGGGATAAGCAGAAGGCTAATTTCCCAGCACCCGCCCGAGAATTTTATAGTTCCGCTCAACCATCTGCAGGGGATCGACCACAAGACCTGCCTGAATCATCGCATTGTCATGAATTTGCTTGGCCACTTCGGCTGCGAAGGGGCCATCCTTTTCATGCAGTTCGGCAAGTTTAATGATCAGCGGATTTTTGGGGTTTATTTCCAGTTTTTTCTTCGAATTCTCCAGCCCCATTCCATGTTCTTTGCGGCTTGCTGCAAGAATCCGTTCCATGGACGAGCTCATAAAACCATCGGGATTGACTATCATCGCGGGAGCATCCACCAAGCGTTTTGAAACGACAACGTCGCTGATTGTCGCCTCCAGCTCTTTTTTCATCCAGCCGATAAGCGTGTCAATTCCCTTCTCATCGAGTTTATCTCCACCCTCTTCACCGCGCGCCTCTTCCCCCTCTTCATCTTCTGCGAGGGAAAGATCGGCCCTGTCGGCCGAAACGAGCTTTTTACCGTCAAACTCTCCCAGATGACTCAGCACGAAATCATCAATCGGCTCCAGAGTGTATATAATTTCGATGTCCTTCTTGCGAAACATCTCAACATAGGGGCCGGCCTCAATTGCTGCGCGGGACGGTCCGTTGATATAATAAATTTCCTCCTGGTCCGGGTTAATCCGCAACATATAGTCAGACAGAGAAACCATTTTCCCCGCTTCCGACTTGGAGGATTCGAAGCGTAATAATTTTCCAAGTTCCTTCTGGTATTCATAATCGGAAGTAACCCCTTCTTTCAAATAAATACCAAAGGTTGACCAGAATTTCTCATACAGCTCAGGATCTTTGCCAGCCTGTTCATCAAGATATTTGAGAAATCTTTTGGTGATAATAACCTTACGCAGCTTTGCGACCAGGGCATTGTCCTGCAATGCCTGTCTGGAGATATTCAGAGGAAGATCTTCGCTGTCCACCACCCCTTTTAAGAATCTCAACCACTCAGGAAGAATATTTTCCGAATGCTGATCTATCAGAATTCTCTGACAGTAGAGATTTACTCCGGGTTCAACTCTGCCAAACCCGAGGATTTCAAAATTTTCTTCCGGCACAAACAGAAGAGCATTTATGGCCAGAGGTGCATCAGCGGAGAAGTGCAGCTTGTAGAGTGCATCGTTGGTCGCATTGCCGATAAATTTGTAGAATTCCGTATATTCTTCTTCTGTTATCTCGTTACGGTTCCTGGTCCACAGTGCCTGAACGGTATTCACCTTCTCCCCTTCCAGTTTAATGGGAAAGGAGACAAAGGAAGAATACTGTTTTATAATCGACTCGATCTTCCACTTCTGTGCATACTCTTCTGCATCATCTTTGAGTTCAACAATAATTCTGGTTCCTCTGTGCAGCCCATCCATCTCGGCGATTGTAAAGGAGCCGGAACCATCTGAAACCCACTCATTTCCCTGGCTCTCATCCCAGGATCTACTCTGGACCCTGACCCTTTTACCGGCCATGAATGCCGCGTAAAAACCGACTCCAAACTGGCCAATCAGGCTGATATCCTTTTTGGCAGCCTCTGCCAGCTCAGCAATGAAGGTGTTTGAACCTGAATGTGCAATTGTTCCGAGGTTATGTTCCAGTTCTTCACGAGTCATTCCGATCCCGGTATCGGTAATGGTCAATGTCTTCTTTTTCTCGTCGACATCAATTGTAATCTCCAGCGGCACATGGCTGTCAAAAACATCCGATCTGGTAAGGCTCTCGTGCCTGAATTTTTTCAAGTGCATCGGCTGCATTGGATATCAGCTCCCTCACGAAAATATCCCTCTCCGTGTAGAGTGAGTTAATTACAATATCGAGCAGCTTCTTTGTTTCCGCCTGGAATTCATATGTTGTTGTTTCGGTTGCCATCATCCACCTCTTCCAATAGCTGATCAGTTCTTTAGAAATAGTTAGTTTCCGTCCTAAAAATGTTCTTTTACCCGATATCTTCGTTATGCGAAAAATTTTATCCTCCGCCAGCGAGGGACGAGTGCGAGATATCAACTATATGCCTGCGGTAAAATTTTTCGCATGCCTCGATCTCGACCAAAACTCGGAGTTTTAGGATGAAAACTCGTTTTCTGCGTTTTTGTCTTTCCATTGATTTCTTCTATAAAGTCGGCGAAAATGTTAAGCATAGAAGTACGGCTGTCAAGAGTTTGTCTCAACCCCGATAACCGTTGGCAAAAGGCCAAAATGATGAAAACAGTAGGCTCAAATAACAATGCAGCTATCCAAGCCAAAGCCTCTCTTACACCAACAAAAAGGAAAGGGGGGGATTACATTACTCATCCAGACGGGAATTCACTCTAATATGAACAATCAACTCGACACTCTTATCATCGGCGGAGGACTCTCCGGCCTGACCATTGCGCACAAATTACAGCAGAATGCTCCCCGCCACCGTTTCCTCATTCTGGAAAAAGAAGGGCGCACCGGCGGGGCTGTTCAGTCCCATCATGAGCAGGGGTTCATCACTGAGATCGGACCCCACGGTTTTCTGGATAACTGCCCGGAGAGCCGGCAGATACTTATGGAGACAGGACTGGAATCGGAAACAGTAAAAGCTCCGTTGATAGATTTTGTCAGATATGTCTACCTCAACTCCAGACTGAACCTCATCCCCCAGACTCCCGCGAAAATTCTGCTGGCCCCCCTCATCCCCCTCAGTGCAAAATTAAGGATCCTTGGAGACCTCTTCAAGCCGCCTCTTGCAGGAGAACCGACCGTTGCCAAATGGATAAATTATCGATTTGGGCCGGCACTGCTCCCCTTTGTTGATGCAGTTTTTACCGGAACCTATGCCGGCGACTATGATAAGCTGACTATCGACAGCGTTATGCCCGGGGTACGTTTTCTTGAAAAGGAGTATGGCTCGGTGATTCGCGGTCTGTTGAAAAAACGCAAAAAAATGCCAACGGCAAAAAAAGAAGGATTCCCGGATGCCTGCAATGACCAGTTTTCCAACAGGCATGGGCCGGCTCCCGGAGAAATTGACAGAGCAGCTCTCTCCGGGAGAAAACCTCCTTCTCAATGCCGAGGTAACGGCAGTCAAACGTGGAGAAAGCGGTTGGCAAGCGGTTACCCCTAAGGGACATTTTACGGCCGCCAATCTTGTCCTTGCCCTTCCCGTAAATCCGTCGCTGCAGTTCCTGGGGCAGCTGGACTCCCGTTTGCCCCAACAATCAATCCCGGAAGCCCGGATAGCCACAATTGTTTTTGGTTTTAATCAGGCTGAAGTCCTGCCTCCCGGCTTTGGTTATTTAGCTCCCGAATGCGAAAAACGGTTTTCTCTGGGTTCTCTTTTTTCTTCAAATATGTTTGACGGCAGAGCCCCGGGCAGACACATAGTCTT
>CALOBT010000025.1:0-3744712 GCA_942491575.1 uncultured Spirochaetota bacterium | reverse complement strand
CCCGCTCCTGCTATTGAACAACTAACATATAACTGTTACAAAGCTACTGAAGATCAATTCTTTTGATACTTCGTTAATTTGGTAATCCATTTCCCTATAATGAATTATGAGTACCCCGTCTCTTGCGAAGTTCATTCAGATCAGCTTTACTTTGTTACTAAATCCTGAAGCTCTAGCAGTGCAAACACTGGGTAAAAAAAGTCGGCATGCTCATTTTTCACGGTTATACCTATTGACATAACCATGATTACAAAAGTCTAACAAAGGGAGAAGAGTCTTCCGTTCGTTAAATGGCGTTTTTGCTGTATGAACACTTTTAGATTTCCGCCTTTATGGTTTCATCAGAGGGGGATTTATTTCCCAGCTGAACTCTCTTCTGGCAGTTTCTTAATGCTATCTACGAATTTCAACAATAATAAATCCATGAAACAATCGATCCTTCCTGCCCGTTATCGATTTCAATATTCTCATAGGTCGGTAAGATTCTAAGTTTTCAACTCCACAGATTCGTACCTTCCTTGCTGAGATAATTATCCTCAAGGAAACACCATTTGAGAATTGCCTTAAAAGAGAAACTATATTCTCCACCTGTCAGTTGTTTCTCAAAAATCTGAGCCACCAATCCCATCGCTGAGTATCAACTGGCATCTCAGAAATCATTCATTTAGCCCTTAGCGAACAGATTCCAGCTCCCTTTTTTGCTTTCATCCCATCAGACTTTTCTATAGCCATTTACCCTCTTTTCAACGGCAACAGGATCTGCCCGTGACAGCCGATTCAGCCTCTCCCTATACTCATCCACATTTATACATGGAGGTATCAATATGAAACAGCCGTCATCCTATCTTAAGATGAGAGTCCTGGGAGCCATTGAATCTGCCCCGGGGAAAACACAGCAGGAACGAGTAGAGAATGTTGCCCAAATGGTATTCATTGATGAATACGGAGAAAAAGGCACTTTACCTGGCGGACCATTTACACATGGTATTACCGCTACAAAAATCATGGTGTCACCGCCTTGAGTCCAAAGGCCCGCAGGGATAAAGGGTCTACACGAAAAGTCTCACCCGAAGAACTCTTAGAGGTTATTAACAAAGTCAAGAGCCACTTCAGAAAAGGTCACTATAACAAAATGGCCCTCTACCGAAAGGCTATTGAACTGGGCCTTTTAAGGAGAGATGAAATGGCCCAGACCACCTTTTACCGGTTTATTCGGGAGTATGAGCTCATGGAAGAGGATTCTCTAAGGCCAGAACGTCTTGCCTTTGCCATGCAATATGCCAACCAACTCTGGCAGGGAGATACCATGTTTGGTCCCTATGTGAAGCACAAGGGCAGATCGTATCAGACCAAACTCATTGCCTTTATTGATGACGCCAGCAGGGTTATCTGCCATGGCGAATTCTTCCTTGATGAAAAAACCGAAACAGTCCTTGCTGCCCTCAGAAAGGCCTTTTACAAACGGGGCATTCCTGAACAGCTTTATGTAGACAATGGTTCTGCCTATACATCAAAGGAACTCACGCTTGTATGCGCCCGTATTGGCTGTATTCTGACCCATACGCCTGTGCGAGATGGTGCCGCCAAGGGAAAGATTGAAAGATTCTTCAGAACAGTCCGTATGAGCTTTTTATCAAGAGACCTTGACCTCTCTTCCCTTGAAAATTTAAACAAGGCATTTTTTGAATGGGTTGAAAACGAGTATAATCACAAACAACACGCTGTTCTGGGCATGAAGCCTATAGACCGCTATGGACTTGACTGTTCCCGTATCAGGTTTCTTCCAAACATCAATGCTAATGATGAACTCTTCTTCAACGAAGATGACAGAATGGTCTCAAACGCAAACACCTTTTCATTTCGAAGAAAAACCTTTGAAGCTCCCCGGATGCTCAGTGGCAAGAAAATTCAAATTCGCTTTAACAAGAGCCAGCCGGACACCCCGGTCATTGTCTATTACAAGAATGAGCGTATG
Source organism: uncultured Spirochaetota bacterium (assembly GCA_942491575.1). Classification (GTDB taxonomy): domain Bacteria; phylum Spirochaetota; class UBA4802; order UBA4802; family UBA5550; genus CAZHNW01. The sequence continues at coordinate 3,742,737 of CALOBT010000025.1, read as the reverse complement.
GGAGAAGCATGTCCCGTAGACCTCATTGCCAATGGCATGGTAAAACGAAACAGGAGAGAGGTGTAACATGATTAAATCATTTTTCGGTATTGACCGCAATCCCTTTTCTCTTGATTCGATTTCTCTTCTCTCTTTTCAGCAGGAGATTTCAGATATTCTGGGTGTTCATTCTCAACAGGGGGGCTTATGCCTTGTCATGGGTGAGCCCGGTACCGGCAAATCCATCATAAAGGATTCTCTGGTAAGAAATGCCGACAAGCGGTCTGTTGTCGTTACTGTTGGCCGTACCCTTCACACCTATACCAATACGGTCAAAATACTCTGCCATGCCTTTAATGTTGATTATATCGGAGACAGTTTCAAGTGCGAAAAGCGTCTTATTGAAGAGGCCTATTCTTTGAATCGTCAGGGTAAAGTTATCATGACCATCATTGATGATGCTCATCTTATGGAGATCGCCACCCTGAGAAGACTGCGACTCCTCTTTGATGATTTCCCCAAGAATCATAATCTCATTCTCGTCGGCCAGGTTGAGCTTTTGGCATCAATGTGCCTGAAGGTCAATGAGGATATCAAGAGCCGGGTAACCTACTCGGTCACAACGCCGAAAATCAACCCCGATGACATGGAGGCCTTCTTACTCGGCCAGTTTGATCAGGTTGGTCTCGGACACAACACATTCACTGAAGACGCTCTGGCCCTTGTTGTCCGCTCTTCCGACGGCATCCTAAGAAAGGCACGCAACCTCTCTATTGCCTCTTTGCTCGAAGGCGTCAGAGCTGGGAAAAGAACAATAGATCTTGATGTGGTAAATCGTGTGCTCATTCAGCCCCACTGGAGGGTTCAGAATGATCTGGAGGCTGCCATGCTGTAGGTGTCATAAAAATTGGAAGGTTTGAAGACAGAAAAATTTCGCCTTCAGCATCGTAGAAAAAGCAGGTCATGGAATATGGCCTGTTTTTTAGGGTGTCATAATGTGTGAGATTATTTCTCTGTGGTATCGGGGAAAAAGGCAATTTTGTGGGAAATTCTATGATGAAACAGGGAATAAATTTACGCTATATCACGGTAATCCGGCCAAAATCGACTGATTTCATACGGCCAGAATTCGGGAAAAAGTATGACCAGAAATAAAATTTCTACAATTTCATTTCGGAATAGTAGATCTTCAGTGATTCCTTTTTGATTTCGATGTTGTTGTTTTTGATTAAGAGGATGTCACCTCCCGTGAGGACTCCTTTGTATACGGGGCTTTGATTGCCCCATAGGGGGGAGAGGGATAAGACCAGACAAAATGTGAGAAGGTATTTTTTTCGCATTTTATCTAAAATTATTTTAATCGATCAAACAGTCTTTATGAGAAAAAACTTTAGTTTTTTGGCTTTGATAAAGATTGGTTTTCGAATCAACTGTTTTACATTCAAAACAATATGCTTTTCCATCATCATTCTCTACTTTCTCAAAAACATCATCATCAACATAGATTAAATCAGATATTTCATCGTATTTTGTGATTCTTTCTTGTTTCTTCAGTTGTATTTCTTCAAGAATGGATAATTCTTTTAATGTACTATATCCTTTCTGAATAAAAGCCAATGCAAATACATGCCCCGCAAACCCTACAAAATCACCACCATATATGTAGATAATACTATCAAATAAATATAATATCCACCCTACAATAAAAGCCCATTTTATATGCTTTCTCCCTAAGTAACCCAATAAAATAAAAAAAGCAGATAATATAAAATTAACAGTCAATCCGACCATCAAGCTTATAGTCAAACCTGATTGTGGTGAGTTCATACCGCTCAGCAAATGATCTATTACCTGGGTCATTCCAAGACTAATTATAAAATTTATATTACTCTGGGTATAGATAAAAAGAGAGTTAATTATTGAGAATGCCCCAATTAATATTACTAATGTAGAACTACCTTTAATGATATTTTCGAGTTTTATTTTCTGTTCTATCTGAGATAGTTCTTTTTTTGAAAATTTCGGATTTTTTGTATTCATGGTGCACCTTAGCTAATTTTTAATTTTATATAGGATTCAAAATTCAGAGGTTTATTAATGATTATCCTAGATGGTTCCGGATGTTCATAAAGGTGGACTGGAGCAAAAGTTTATTTTCATTTTTGCCGGTGTAGCCGTATCAGGAATTATCTGTAGTCTTTTATTGTTGATCATATTTCTCGTAGCCAAGATGTTCAGTTTTTTCTCCATCATGGAAAATTTCAAGGATATCCTTGCTGATGTCACGCATATAGTCGTTGAAGTCATCAAGGCAGCTATTAACCAGTTCGCTATCTAATTTAAAGAGAGAATCGAACTGTAAAATGGCTGTTTACATTATCAGGTCATTAACTACTAGAGATGTATACAGTCAGTCTCGCTGAATCGTCTATTTTCAGAACTAGAACTTATCAATTTTATTTTTAAATTCAATAGGCGTTAAATAGTATCATGTGACACATACTAATGGCCAAAAATATTTGCCACTCTCACGTCGAGTATGTGATCTTTCCTCATAAGTCATTTAAATAATATTCATTTAATCTTTAGAGACTCCACCCATTCATTAGGCCTATTAGCATAATGATCTCTTAATCGCTCTTCTACATGTTCAGCCTCCCAAACAGCTGCACATTCTAATCCTTCACATTCCTCTTTTGTTGCTGGTCTGATTTCACCTTTCTCGTATATTGAAAATTTATTAGGATCTAAATCATCTTGCATGAAAAATAAAGGCAATCCCTGTAATTGTTCTTCTAGTGCTATAGTTCCAATTTTCTTCCACCTACCATTCTTTACAGCAGAGTCGTATACTGGAATAATAAATAAAATATTACTATTCAGTATATTTACTAAATTATCCTCATCATTCTTTGTCTTATAGTCATAAAATGCAAAACAAGTATCCTCTAAAATTCTAGCATATGTATGATATTCAGAATCTAATGGTACTTTTACAAATGAACCTAGTGTTCTTCTTTGTCTTTTCATATCATATTCCTTGTATTGTATTATAAGTCATCGAATTCCTTTTTTGCCGCATTAAGATATTTGCTTCTTCTAGGATTTTTATCACTTATACCTTGGATAGTATTCCCTGATGAACCTTCTTTAGATTTTGCACCTCCATGTTTTTCAATAAGTAGCTGCTCTCTTCCTCTTATAGAACTCTTATTGGTTGATGAGGCATCAAGTTTTGCAGGCCCATAGCCGTCCTTATTCTTGTGATGTCTTTTGTCTCTTTTAGCTACATTTTGAAAAGGGCTTCCTTTTCCACTTGTCCTTCCAGTGTATGTTTGACCTGTTTCTTTCTTAAATTTTGTATATGTTTGATATGTTTTTTTAGATTTATTTGCACTAGAAGCAATTTTACCAACTCTACCGATCGGTGCTCCCACACTTAATACAGCTAAAGAACCACCTTTTGTACTATCTGGAAGCGCTATCTCACCTGCTTTAACCACAAGAGCTGCAACAGCCAAACCAACACCAGCAGGCTTACCATATCTTTTTGAAACTTTACTCGCAGATCGCATTAGACGTTTGGCTGTTTTATCTAAAGTATTGTTTATACTTTTTAATTTTCCATTCAACTTTTTATCGAATTTTTGCACTGCTTTTTGAGCGCTTGATGCCTTTTCTTTTATACTTTCCCATGCTCCTTTTAAAGTCCAATGTCCAGTAGGATCCTTATAAACAATAGGATTCCCCTTAACATAACTGTACCGATTCCACCCCTGAGTATCCATCTGGCCATCAATAACATTATCCGCAGTAACAAAACGTGCAATTTCTGGATCATAATGCCGGGCATTATAGTAATAATAACCGGTCTCTTTATCCAGCTCCTGGGAATTATATTTCGGATTATGTTTGTCTTCCCCTTCTTCTACCCATGTCGATCCATAGGGAAGGTACTCAAAGCGCGAAACAGTATTGGCATCATCATCGGTCACAACATTTACAGAATCAACCTGGTCAGTAAGGTAGTATAAAGTCTTACCTCCCGGGGCCATGGCGGCGACACGTACACCATTAAGATAGATATTATTAACAGCGGTCTGACTGTCAGGAACATCATGACCGCTGAGGGTCTTCTGCTGCTCCATACCGAAGTACATTGAAGGATAGAGTACTTCCATATGATACTCCTGCCCTTCGGACTCACGGAGAGCGAGTTTTCGGACTCTAAAACCATTATCATCGTACCAGTACTGACCCACCAGAGTACCCGTATCTGGATCCATGACCCGGCTGACACGGTTCTGCCAGTCGTAGTTCATCTCCTTCTTTTTGCCAGTTGCGGCATCATGCTGGTAGATCATGTTGCCCACATCATCATAGTTCATCGTGAAGCGCCCCGTACCATGGGCGGTGGTGTCGATACCGGTTGCGGCATGGTTGGAATAGTGATATACCCAACTATCCTGAAGGGTACCCGATTCAGGATTAAAGATATCCTTACCTGTCAGGTTGCCGTTCTGTGCGTATGAATATCCCCTCTGAAAACGCTTCGAGATGGTTTCACTGTCGGCACCGAATCGGCCCTGTGCCGCGGTAAGGCGGTTCAGGCCATCGTATTTATATTCATAGCGCACGTATCGGTCAGAGATATAATCCTCCCGGGCGGAGACACTGTTGTCTATTCTAAAGTCATAGGTAACATTCTGCAGTTCCTTTCCGCTGGAGGCGGCCACAGTCCGCAGGTTCGTCAGGCGTCCCCTGATGTCATAGGTATAGACCGTATTGGTATCGTTACCCCGAAGGATGCGGGTCAGCTGGCCGAATTCATTGTACTCAATGGCCTTCACAATATCCTTCGATACGTCATTACCTGATTTAAGGGAGGTTACTCCCATGAAACCGTAGGTATGGGTGATGCTGATACGTCGCCCCGAAGTGGGATCTTCAGGATAGGTGATGGTCTTCTTGCGCCCCTGCATGTCGAAGGTGAAGTCCGTGATAAAGGTATCATCAGCTACACCAGAGACATTCAGCTTCCGGGTCTCCCTCTTGACACGGCCCAGCCTGTCGTAGCTCATTATCTTAGTCTGGGAAGGATCCACAACCTTTACCAGCCGGCTGATTGCATTATCACAGCCTGATTCTTCATCGTAGTGATATGTTACCTGCCCTGCACTAGCCGGCAGGGTCTTCACGGTTACACGTCCCAGGCGGTCATAGGTGAAGGAAGTAATTCTCCCGAGGGCATCGGTCTGGTTTTTGACAGCCCCGAAGTCATCGTATTCAACCTTCGTGTAGCCCAGATCAGGATCGCTCGACTCAACCACCCTGCCGAAACCATCGTAGCGCCAGTAGGCTTTATTGTGCCCCGATGTATCCTTCCTTGCAACCTGAAACTTGTCACTTTCAACTTCCAGCGACATTGTTGTAGAATTCAGGTCCATCTTCTTGATACGGTTTCCGGCGATATCGTAGGCGAAGCCCATTTTTGCCGTCACTGCACCGTTACCATCTCCGGTACCCGTATCGGTTACGTAAAGCACCTGGCCCCGGCTGTTGCTAACCGTAGTCTTGGAACGCCCAATAGAATGAGTGGCAGTAGTCACCCAGGGATTATCGTAGGTATAAATATTGGTGACAGAGGTCTCTACCTCAGATGAATTATTCTTCGGAGAAATGACCTTCAGTACCCGTCCCGCAGCATCGTATTGTGTCAGTGTGGGGTACTTGACAGTAGTATTGGGGATAAAATTATACAGATCATTCTCGCTGCCCCAGTGAGTCTGACTCTTGCTGATGAGGCGCCCGATGCTGTCATATTTCAACAGACCCGTCTTTGTCACCTTCATGACGGAGCCATCCAGCTTCTCAGCCCGCACTGAATGAATGCTGCGACCCATACCGTCTGCGTATACACTTGTCACGGTGTGGGCATCATCTGTACCGGTATGCTGCTCCACTGTGCCCCGCAGGGGAAAATCAGTGCTGTAGTTATAGGTTGCTATTGTGTCCCTGCTGCTGTCGGCATCCGTCTCCTGCTTTTCGAGGCGGCCGTAATCATCAAAGGTGTAATAGGTGCTGTTGCCGTTCTCGTCTTCCTTTTTTTCGACGCCCCCGAAGGCAATTCCGTAATTTATGGTGAACTTCGTCAGGTAATTTCTCGAATCGCCGATCACGGTCTGTGTCACGGCAAACTGGTGCAAAGGCTCATCGAAGGAAGTTTGAGTCTCCCTCGCAGGAGATCCGCTGAGATTTCTTGATACGGTACGGTTACCGTAACTGTCATACTCATATTCCATAACCTGCGGTGCCGCGCTGGTGAGCCCCGTGCCGGTGTAGGCCTTCTCTTCACGGGTCACATTCCCCCGGTCATCGTAGAGGTAACTGGAAGTCACCTCATGGCTGCTTCCTGTAAGGTCACGCTCAACTTTCAGGCGCATCTCATTGGTCTCTTCGATGTTATCAAATTCCTGATACGAAGAAACCGTCACGGGTGAATGAACTTCATCCTTGTAATGATCAGTCACCGATTCGGTTTTGCTGATCATTTCATATTTTCCAGGCGTGAGCACAATGTTAGAATTTTTGGTCTGGAATAATATCTTGTTTTTATACTCTCTCACCTCAACGGGTTCGATTAAATATGAAACGCTCCTTTGGCCAAAGGAGCCTACGTAAGATGGATCGATCTCATGTAATTTGTAAGTATACTCCGCCCGTGAATATTCCCGATGATCTGAACCGAAAACAACAGTCTCCTTTACCGCCCCCGCAAGAGAACGGTTCTTTCTGAAATCATCGTAGGGGACATTATTGTAGGTACTGACGGACTTCCCCCCATAGGCATCGATTGTCTTGAAGGTGCCGAAGCCGAAATAATCCGTCTCCTTATATCCATTAATAAAGGCGGAGAAGGCATACCCGTTGCTGTATTCATATTTGGTGGAGATTTCATCGCCGCGGCCGTCTTCCACTGTCAGCCTTGTACAGACCTTGTAGTTCATCGGGAGGTCTGGAATGTCATCGTCACCGGTATTATCAAATCGTGAAGAGTGACTGAACTCGAAGGTATATTTACCCCCGATGCCGTTCTCAACCTGGTATACCATGTCGGGAATGGTCCCCTGTGAGTTGGCAAAGTACCAGTTCTGTTCTTTCAGGTGAAAGATACCGATATCGGTCTTGCCGTCACCGTTGTAATCACCCTGAATCCATCTAAAAGGATAGTGGGCGTCCATCAGGTCGGAGCGTTTCGCTGTTTTTGCCTGGTATGCTGCAGTGCTGTTATCGGGGAGAAAGTTACAAGTTGAAAGTTGCAAGTTGGCAAGCACCTTGTATCCTGTACTGGTTTTAACTACAGGATATCCGTTGTGGTCGTAGCTCCCTGTAAATGATTCACCGTTTGAAAGGGCAACCATGTCAGAACTTCCCGCCTCGTAGTTGTCAGTGTCGAGGGAAATACGCCTGAACTGACTCACACCATTGCTTCTGGTTTCATAAAGAAGCGAACCGTTATTGGGGCCGTCATTGTATGCACGGTACTGACCGGTATATCCTGAACCGGTAAAATCCTCAGAAGGAGTTACTTTCTTAAAAGAAATAATGCTTCCATCAAATGTTCCAAGGTACCACTTCTGCGTGGAAGTTGATGTATCAATGAGAAGTAACTGGAAATCAGATCCGTTAAACTTCCCCCCGAATACAAACTTTGAAGTTCGTGATGCTGGATAGCTTTTTAGAAAGTTATTCAGATCCTCATCGGTAAAGGAAGATTCGGAAAGATCCCGTTCAAGGGGAATCGCTGAATCAGTGTCACCATTTATGAGAAATCTGGCATCACCAAGTGTATCGCCGGGCTTAAAGAGAAAAAAGGATTTATCAGTGACACTGTCGATGAAATCATAGAAGTAGAGACTCTTCTTGATATTAAAGCCAGAACTTTCGTTTTCGGTAAAGAGGGCAACATTGTTTTCTTTCCAGGAGCCGTTCTCTTTTTTCAGGAGAGAGACTTCATGATCATCACCGGATTTCTGATAGTAAAGAAGCCCTTCCAGTCCGAGAGAATTATAAACTACGGGACTGCTGTTGCCGAGAAGGGTGATCCCCTCCCCTGTCACATCAGTGAGAGATTTATCGCTGACAGGTTCAGCATTCTCAGCACCGTGTATTGCGGTGTAATATCCCGCATCAAGTGATTCGTTGCTACTTCGCTTGTAGATGGAATTCTTTCTATATATAAGAAGTTCCGCGCCGCTGCCGGAGAAATTACCGGCAAAAACAGTTTCACCCTTTTCAGAACGGACATTGGCATCATACCTGGTGCTGAAACTATAGGTCTTGCCGTTGGCAGCCACGATCTTTTCTGTGTCCGCCAGTTTCACCTCATCTGCAGGAAGAGGAGTCCGCATGACACGGTCCATGTCCGGGGCATTGGCGGCTTTATTCAGGTCATTATATATCTTGTAGGTAAAACCGTCGGGCTTCGCCTCACCGATCCAGAAGCAGTTATCTGTCTTTGAATAGAAACCGATATCGGTGCGGCCGTCACCATTGAAGTCCCCCTGGAGCCAACGGGTGATATCCTTAAACTTTGGAGCCTCGGAGAATTTTCTAAAATTGATTGTATCATTCTGGGTCTCACCGAGCCACCACTGCCCATCGGCACGGTCAAATAAAAGGAAGTCGGAGTAGCCGTCACCGTTAAAGTCTCCGGAAAAGCGGTCATTACCAAACAGAGTCTGTTCAGGTGCGGTAAACTCTTTGTAGAGTGTCCACTTAAACTCAAAGGGAACCGATCCCTCTTTTCGGTAGTTGGCCCCTACAAACCATTTGCCGGAACGGCTGTCATAGACAGTGATATCACTTCGTCCATCGCCGTTATAATCACCGGAGAGAAAATGCACCTTACCGCGGTCCTTTCCGTATTCGCTTTCATCAAAAGTAGATTCGCTGTTGAGATACATATTCGGATTGAAGTCATCCCGAAATAGATTCTGAAAGTTTTTGGCGAATTTGGTAAATTCAAAGCCCTGCCCCATGTTGCGCATGAGGACCCATTCGCCGGTGGGTTCATTAAAGAGTACCGCGTCAGAAAGTCCGTTGCCGTCATAGTCACCGGGGAACCACTCGCACTTAAATATATCGAGATCATCTATCGCCAGTGTGCCGTAATGGACGAATTCAAATATTTTACCGTTGTGCTGCGCCACGATGAATTCTTTAGTTTCAGGAAGAAACATTGCGATGTCACTTCGCCCGTCTCCGTTATAGTCTCCCGTGACATTCCCCTTAAAGAATTTAATCTTCTTCTCAGAATCATACCCCTGGAACCTGTTACCGTATGTCGGATAGGTATAGCCCCCGGTCTTGCGCCCCTGGGCGGCGCTCCAGTCTCCGGATACGGGATTAAAGAAGACCATGTCGCTTATGCCGTCACCGTTGAAGTCACCCTCGAAGTATTTCGTCGCATCAGGATTTAATTCAGTGTCATTATATCGCGGATTGTAAATTTTCTCCCAGATCAGCGAGCGGTCATCCGTGCTGAGATTTCTGTAATTAAATTTCGGCTGCGTCGTATTACGGCTTGAATTAACCGTAACAAGATAGGGACGATGAGAATCGGGGGAAGTCTTATATACCATCTCATACTGCCAGAGGGAGTCTGAAGTGAATAAACTTCCTGAATCCCATCCGAGATCGATTCGGTCAAGCATCCGGTCCATTTTCATGACAAATCCCGGGGCCTTTGAAACGTAGGCGTCATCACGCTTTTTATAGATAAATTTCACCCACTGCTTAGCGGTATGGCCTGTACGGATATTACCGGTATAGCGAATCTCCTTCAGATAGAGGATATGATTATCTTCATAATCTGAAGTGTCATAGACAGCATACATATAGTTGCCGTTCAGGTCTACAGAACGGGAATAGTTCCAGATGTAGGTCTTAGAATCATCTTCTGATCTGTAGATACGGCTCGATTTATTCTCACCGAAGGTGGTTACGGTACCGGCTTTATCATATACTCTCCAGATGCCGCCGCTGTCCGTATCGGATAGAACCAGTTTGGAGAAACCCGATTCTATCTCGAGACGGTAGGTCCCCTCTTCGCTGTTTGCAGGGCCTTCAACTTTTACCAGGCGCTTGCCGTTGAAGGTGAAGGTATCACGGTGATCATAGTACAACTGTCCGTGACGTGTTGTCCGGGAGATTACCCCGAGGCCCGTACCCATTGACCAGCCGATTCCCACAAGGCCGTCTCCTCCTGAAGAGGAATAACTGAGCCCCACAGAAGGCTGAATTCCCGCACGTCCCTGGGGAACGTCAACTGGATAAGATAAATTCACAGTACCGTAGTTATTTATCTGCGGAGGCTTTATATACCCGGCACCGGAGAGTGGATCCAGTTTCGGTGTGGTCTCCCCTTCCTTGTCGGAACGGTTTGTGGAAGCGGAGAACGTGTCGGTACCGGAAGGGGTACTTCCGGAGACAGCACGATTATCACCGGCATCATAGGTATTGACACCGCAACCGATGGCGGAGAGTAGAAACAAAATCTGGAGTAGATAATTGATATATTTCATTTATATAAAGCCTGTAATACTTTCTACACGTCTGTTTTAAAATTGGATCTTAAAGGCTTCCGAAGGCAGGTTTCTCTCAGTTGATTTACCGCTCCCAGGAGCCTTACTATTTACACTAAAGACCGGTTCCTTATTGAACCGGTCTCATTCGGTAAAATAATTACCTACCGGAAGTCTAGAATTTCTGCTGTTACTTCGTAGTCGCGTTCGATCATTGGTGCGATGAAGAAATTGTTGAAACCGTGGGTAAAATTTTAAATAATTGCTGGTTCACAAAATTTTACTCCATTCTTCTTATTCATCATAAATATCTAGATTAGGAACGCTTACATCTGCATATATTATTTTTAATTCACCATGCCTATTGAAAAAATTAAATTCATATCGAATTACTACATCTCTAATAAGGCTAACCGGGCTGAAGGAAACATAGCGATACATTAGTTGAAATTTATTAATCTCATTAGATTCATAATCTTTAGGCCGAAAATCGTTGGACAAAAGTATTTCAATATTCGAATTGCTAATTAGGGCAATTGGCTCACTACCTGTATAAGAGTGATTCCTTTCATCAGCCCAATCTATATCATCCGGGATATTATGGTTATTACTAATAAAAGACCAGTTAACACTATATTTTACAGTATTTTCTGGAGGCAAAGCGGTTAATTGTAAATTAGCGTATTTATCATCATTATATTGAATATTATCATCATTTCCATTTTCATCAGTCAGATTCACCCATGTTGAAGAAACAGAAGACACACTTCCATCAAAAGGACTAAATACAGTAATAATATCTGATGAAGGCCCACACAGACCATCGATAGAAACTGCGCATGTTTTGATATGGAATCGTTCCCATGCTTTTACGGGAATAGGAGTGGTTCCCTCCTTACCATATGATTTAATAGTATATGAAACACCACTGAAATACAAATTACTGGATGATCCACTATTGTATTCATCATAAGTATATGTTTCATTAGGGTAATATATTTTATCAGTATAAGTATCATAGAACTGCCATTGGTCATCTGAAGCATCAGTTGTTTTCCAATAGATGCGATAGCGGTATTGGTCTTCAAGATAAATGTTTGATACAATTATTGATTTTGAATCTTCACCAAGATTCGCATTGGTCTGCACCCCTAAAACTGTAATGACAAAAAATACATGTTTTAGGAGAATAGCATTATGATAACAAGAAAAAGATACAGTCAAGAATTTAAAAAGAAGATAGCTCATGAATTGCTCATGGGGATATCAACAGCTGCAGAGATTTCTAAGCGTGAAGGAATAACAAGTACAACTTTATACAAATGGAGAGATATATTCTCTGTGGGTGACTACGATACAGATGAGCAGGAGACAGCTGAACTTAAAAAGCGTATTAAAGATCTCGAAGAAACGGTAAGTGATCTTGCCCTTGAGAATCACATTCTAAAAAAAACGGAAAAAATACTAAAACAACTGAGGAAAAAAGAAAAATCATCAGGGAGTATCTCGCCCCGGAATTCGGAGTAGTCAAAAGCTGTAAAGCTATGGGTTTAAGCATTTCAACCTACTATTACAGAAAATTTGAAAAGGATACAGATGATATGATGATTGCAAAGGAAATTGAGGACTATATTGAATTGGTGCCTGAATCTGGCTACAGGCCGGTTACAGTTTATTTGAACCGCCAAATGCTGATAAACCACAAAAAAGTTAATCGAATAATGCGCGAAAAAAACCTTTTATGCAGGAAAAAGAAGAAATTTCGAACGAAAACAACTGATTCCAGTCATAATCTCAAAAAATATAAAAATCTTATCAAGAATTTTGAAACAACTGATATTAACCAATTGGTTGTTGGTGATGTAACTGCCTATGATGTCAGGGGCAAAGATCATTTTCTTGCAACCCTGATGGACAGACATAATCGTGAGATAATAGGAGAGGCGGTTTCAGATAGAAACAATACAGAGCTTGTACTGGCTGCCCTGGAGGATGCTATACAAAACAGAGGAAATCTTAACCTAAAGAACTGTATACATCATACAGACTCAGATGTAAGATATTGTTCAGTTGCCTATATCAAAAGACTGAAATTATTAGAGATGAAAATATCTATGTGTGTAGGTAATGCATATGAGAATGCTCATGCAGAATCGTTTAACAGCACGGTTAAACGCCAGGAAATAAATATTTCAGATTATGATAACAAGGAAGAATCAGCTGATTCGATTTTTAATTTCATTGATAAATATAATTCTATCAGACCACATTCATCGATAGAGAATTTAACGCCTGTGGAATATAGGAAAAAGTTAGAGAAATCACAATTTATGCATTAAAGTTATTTACAGTTTCTGGGGTGCAGTGCACATTTATACCCGGCGTAGCGACAGGACTCTCTCCTTTAGGGATTACTACATAAAGATTTTCTATCGCTGCCGAAGTTAAATCAGAGTCATAAAAATTAGCTTCACTTTCATTGTTGTCTTTATATCCCTTTACAGCTATTATATACTCTTGACCTGCAACTAAATCTTTAATTTTATAATTCCAATTCCCATTTTCATCTGCTTGTATTAATTCAGATGGTTTCCAAATTGTTTCACGTATGTCTTCAGTTGCCTCAATACTATTTCCTGGTTTCCAAAAAACTCGAAATTCTTCAGCCTGGATAGAAGAAATATTGCTTACATTGATGCTTTTAAGATCTGAAGATACAGAATAAGTTGGCAAATCGAGATTTTCTTCTGGTACATTTGTAAAAACTAACTTATCTGTAAGGCTTGCCTTTAGGAGATAACTTCGTTGTTCCAAAGGACTGAAAAAATAATTATTAATATCATTGTTGGAAAAAGCTAATGCCCCCTCCGATATGTCTGATGAACTTTCAAGAAACCAATCAGGATTCGATAGTGTTTCCTCAACGCATGAAGCATCTGTATTTTTATTATTGATCCATTCGTTTATAAAATTCGTTGTATCGGTATCAGAGATAAGTCGCATTAATGAGGGCTCATAACCCGAAGTTATATTCTGTTTTTTCAGCCAGAAAGTGTCACGATATTTCTGTTCCGCCACTGTTCGAATATAAACGTCAACTTCATTACATCCCCCGTTAAAAACAGTATAATTGCTACCATAAAAATCATCTGCCCCTGCAGGTGGTGAAAACGAAATATAAAATTTCTGTTTGTTTTGTTCCACATAACTCGTATAACGACAATCTACTGAACGGCCTTCAAGATCATCATTGGCAAGTCTTAATCGATACCATCCTGAACCGTCATTAAAATTTACTTCAAGATCAATTGCTCTTAAGTCCTGAAATTTCTTATAAATTGACGCCCGGTCGATCTTTTGGTTCTGAAACCGCTCATAGGTTGCAGTGAGATAAATCGTTCCAGCCGTGGCAAGTGTTGTCTTTGATTGTACTATTGCATCATTCTCATAGCTATTACTGTTGACACTACGAACTGTTACTGTATAGACACCGGGATCTTCCGAATCATCAGTTGGAGCAGATATAGGTATGATATTTGTTCCAGGATTGCCGTAGACTACTTTTTCAGGTATACTTCCCTCTTCAAAATAATTGAAGGGCCCTTTGACGGTAATCTGATAGAACTCGATATTATTTCCTGCACTTACATTCACTGAAATTTGGTCTTTTTCTCCAACCGCAGTGAAATTAAAAATCCCTGGTACAGTGATTCCTGCGGGGTCTTCAACAGTAACAATGGAACTACTTTCATTATTACTTGAACTAGAAGTATTTACAGTCACGCCATACGTTGAACCAACAGCCTTTACATCCACGGCATATTGAATACCACCGTTAATTCGTCCGATAGGATCACCGACGTCATTAAGTGTATGCCTATCTAGTCGAACTACATTATAATTCTTTTTCAGCTCTTCCAGGCTGATAGGCACATTGACTCGAGTCGACTCGTCTGCCCCTACTTCCTTGTAAGAGACAACATAACTACCAGCGAACTGTGCATCAACTATAGCAACGGTTATCGTATTGGTCCCCCCAACTGCAGAATGAGTAAAGGCCTTAGGTATACCGTTTATGACTGTATCATCACTTTCAAAAGTATAGTTAAAATCATACCAGTCTTTAGCTACGCCCCCTTCATCATGAAACACTGCAGGTTCAATTGTTCCTGCTTCCCATTCAAGTGGATTAAATAACATACGTGTTTCCATAAGATCAACTTCAAGGTTAATGACATCCCCTTTTACTACTTTGCCGAGGTACATGGCCCTAGAAAAATCTTCATTGTTGGTAAGACGGTTCCACCTAGTATCAAGACTAAACATTTTCATGGACTGAAGCGGTGTATAATGATAGTTTTTAAAGTGATTATTAAAATCTTCCAGGTCTAAGAATACGATTTCATACCGCTCTCCTGCCCATATGGCATCATTGATATCCCCATGAAAGTACCGACCATTATGATAGATAGTCCAATACTTCATTTTTAAAAGTTCTGCTTCAGCAAGAAGCTCGTTTGGATCATATGATTCATTATCTTTGGTGCTGAAGGGGTTATATTTTTGGAGATCCCCAATGCGTTTAATAGTCTCAATCTTTTGTTCTTCCCCATATTCATCGGTATAGGTTTTCACATATGTTTCAAACATTTCCCATGAATCACCTGATTTATCTTCCGCAAAACCATGACCGGAGAGTCCGGTTTTCCACGCAAGGGCACTATCGGGTACAGTCATGTTATCACCATCCCAGGTTTCTCCTGCACCGACTCGATTTTTGAAAATATTATAAAGAGCCTTTTTAAGAGAAACTCCAGGGGAGATTGCGCCATTCTCATCCACATCAAAAGCACAAACACGATAAATTTCCCGCATGTTCTTACCAACAATTTTAATTGTCGCTGTACGTCCCTTGGCGTTTTCTTCCACAATTTTCAGATTATCTACACCAGGATTATAGTTGGAGTCATTGACACGGTTCATGTCGTAACTTACTACATGAATCTGCGGGACATACGCATACTGCAGGGCTTTGCGGACTTCAGCGGTATTCAAATCGGCAATCTCTATGGTAAAGGGGCCGAGTTCCGTATCACCGTAAACTTCCTGATCGAATTCTGAATAGTCTTCATTTCTGAGTTTAAACGTTTTCACAGGGAGAAATTCCCCCGCAGGTGTTCTAAAGGAAAGAGTGCAGACAACGTTTGAAATTCTCGCTGGTATATTTATTGTAAGATTCTTAATAAAAAGTGCTGCTCTCACTATTCCATCATTGGGGCCTATATTTTGGGTGTTTTTCAGCTTCTCGCTAGTGCGATAATTCTTAGATATTTTATTTACAGATTCACTGGTAAACTCTTTGCCTTCCCGATCGAGTTTATCGCGGAACATTACATCTTCAAATACAGTCTTCTCTGACATGGTCGAACTTGAGTTACTGTTCTGTATTTCACTGTTCTGACTATGACTTTTCGAACCGGCATTCTTTTGACTATAAGAGGCTCCTCCCCAGGGAGTGTTGATACTTCCCGAGTACTGATTATCCCATGAATTGGCATCTGAACTACCATATGCTTGTTTATGGCTCTGACTCGCTGAGTAGCTCTCTTTGGTTACATATGGAGTGGTTTTCTTGTTTCTGGAGGTATAGTGTTTGTCTTCCATACTATTAGTAATGGTATCCTTCATGTCTGAGTCTGAAAGGGTTTCCGTATGATTCTCACTGGAAGATGATTCGCTAATACGTATCTCCATGGTAATAGGAGCAGAGATTCTTGTTACTATCTGGGGATAGTCTGCCACAAAGGGATTCGATATTATTTCTGCATCATTGGCAATACCATCACCGTCAAAGTCATTGCTGGGATTGTGACCTGTCGGGTCCGGGTCAATAGCTCCTATGCTTGATCGGGCTATCGGCATACCTAGGGCTCCAGCAAAAATGGGGTGCAGGTCACCGCCTGTAGTTGGGATGGTCTGGCCCGCATTGCCGTCAGTATTTCCGGTATCATTTCCATCGTCGTCATTACCAATTGGTTCTGCGATCAGGGGTGTACCGGGATCAAGCGGATTGTTGCCGGAACAACCGGTGAATGTCATAAAAAGTGATGAGGATATAAGTATTGCGGTAGCAATAAAAGAACCAAAGCGTTTCATGTTGACTCCAAAAAGTTTCATTTTTAATATATAAATAAGATTATTTATTTATAATTTTATGCACTTTATTGCACTTCTTTCTGGTGAATTTGTTTTCACATGCATGAATCAAATCCTTTAAAGCATAAGTTTTGCTGTGGACGACAATCCAATTCGCAATTATTTTTAAAAAAATTAGGTAGGAAATTAAGATGTACATTCTGCAGTTTTTAATGTACTATTAAATTTAATGTTTTTCATTAACAGGATAACTAAAAATACCATGCCGGCTAATCATATCCAGTTTCTCCTTCGAGCATCCCTGCTGCTAAAGACGCTTTAGAGCATCCCTTAAAAGTCTATAATATCATTAAAGCCAGGAAAACATATAAGTGAAGAGATTCTGAAATTAAATTACAATTTTTAATCTCCCCTTTCTCCCTCCATCCCTTTATCTCCATAATACATTTTTTAATTAAACATATATTTCCAAATTTCACCTAACCGCCCTCATGTCGTTTGTTGCTCTTCCATGTCTATTCATTCCGTTTGAAAGCACTAAACCTTCTTTCCGGTTGCTACGAATTCATTATTATGTTTAATTGCACTAGTTCAATCTACAGGAACCAACTATAAAATATAAATAAATCAGAGACCAATGGATACAGATCAAATCAAAGGACCGCCATCAATTCTGTTGATTTCCTGTACATATTTTTCTTAAATGTAACATTTAAGAACTAAACATAATATTTCACATGGATGAATTATTTTTCATATTATATAATTTATAGTTCTCATAAGTGCGCATAACATTTATTTGTTGACAATTTGGCGCTCATATAACCTTTTATGGCGCTGATGAAAAATAAAATAACTATATTGGAGGAGTATTTTTTATGAAAAAAATCTTATTTCTTATGCTCTCTATCCTGTTACTTTCCATCTTTGGATGTGATAGTGACAAGGCAGGAGATACAAAAATTAGTTCACAGCTTACTCAGGTAAAAGTAACAAGAGGTAGCAACACCCCATGGTATATGACCTTTGTCTACACTGATAGTGGCTACCTTGAAAAGGTTCAAAACTCTATAGAAGATAAAGGTGATAAGTATCTGTTCGAACACAACTTTACTTTCAGTAATGCCTTTATCACCGATTGCTTCACAAGATATGGAGAAATTGAGTATGCCAGTACTGAAGAATGGAGAGACCTTGATCGAATAGCCGCAGAATATACCGGAGAAAATCTCACCAGAATAGAAGAGTTTACTAATGATGACGACAACAAGGAAAGATGGACCAAGACATCACAAACTGACTACAGTTATACCGATACCGATTATCTCAGTACAACTATTAATTATGATGTAATAACCAATGATCTTTCTATGCCGACCAGTAAATATAGTAACGAATTCGGTGAGGATGCTCTAACCTACATCACTTATCAAGAGATTTACAATACGGGGGACTGGACAGATGAAACAGTCCAAAGTAAATGTATCTTGGTAAAAAACAGCGATGGTAAAATTATCGAAAAAATCATCCAAACCGATATAAATCCCGATCCTGCCATTACTGAATGGACAAACAGCAGCCGTGTACAGTATAAGTATGATGACGAGGGACGGCTCATCGTCTACAAAAACTCCAGCTGGGACACAGTAGCAGATCCAGACGAATGGGACAACACCAACAAAACCGAATTTGATTTTGATGACAGGGGAAATATAAAAACTGTTCAATATTTTACCCCATCTGGCTCATCCTGGAGTCTCAATAGAAAATACTCATATAATGTCTCCTATAACGGAGATGGACTTCCCTCTGAGATTGAAGTCCTCAACAGTGATGGTGACGAATTGCGCACTTATGCCCTTACCTGGGAAGAAGGAACCTTCAAAGCCGTGTTTGAAAAAATGGGCAAAAGCCTGCCTTACATCTGGAGTTGGGAATTAAAGCTGTCAAACATTGGTGACAGGAGTCTTGAATTCAACAACAGAGATATCGTCGGCTTTATTGATAAAATATATATCAATAGTGATATTAAATAAAAGTCATAGTTTAAAACTTACGGAGAATAATATGAAAAAACTGCTATATATGGCACTTTTTTGTGCCCTTTTATGTACCGCCTGCGATGACAGCAAAAATACAAGAGACACGATCTTTGGCGCCCGCATCAGTCATGTCGATGTGGCTGTTGATATGGACGATACCAGTGATATTGATTTTACCTATGATCAATCTGGATTCGTCACACGCATGGAATTCACAGAGGCAAAGGAAATTGAGCCCGTTAAATCTGCCAGAACAATGAGTTATACCGATGGTTATCTCACGGAAGTCATTGATATGCAATGGAACTACACCGAAAATGAATGGGTAAACAGCGACCGGGATGGCTTTGAGTATGATGAGAAAAAAAGACTTTCCGCCGAGGTTGATTATAATTTAAATCCCGCCGGAGAATGGGTCCTCAACAGTCGAAAAACATACAGTTATACCGAAGATAATTTCATTTCAGAAATTATTGTCTATTCGGTAGTTGACGGTGTGGTGGAAAATCCCGCCGGTAAAACAAGCTATACATATTCAGAAGATAGTTCAGTTTGTATTAAATCAGAGTCTACCTGGAACACAACTGAAAACGACTATAATGAAGCCGTGATTACACGAAAATTTAAACTGAATTTCGATAAAAATCAGAAGCTTCAAAATTTTTATTTCTCAACTCCGGACAGCATAGATGATGACACATGGATTAACCAGAGCTATTTCAGTTATACCTATGATAATGAGGGCCGCTGTACTTCTGCATCATATTATGATTGGAATTCATCCTACTATCAGACCCAGGACAAGAAATCCATCTCCTATGATAGCATGGGAAACCGTACTGAAATTACAGATTATAGAAGTGATTATATCGGTGATGGGATTTACCAGTTTATTATCGATTCCACCGAAAATTATACCAATAAGTATAATGGGAACAAGCTGAGCACCTTATCTATCAACGGAACCAGCTCCTATCTTGATTTTGATATCACCTGGGAAGGCGGTACAATGAATGCGGAATATTCGAAGGTTCCCGTATTCCCGAAGACATTTCCCTATGGCGTAGAAGCTGTCTCTAGTCCAACAATTAATAT
The DNA here is from genome assembly GCA_942491575.1 of uncultured Spirochaetota bacterium. Classification (GTDB taxonomy): domain Bacteria; phylum Spirochaetota; class UBA4802; order UBA4802; family UBA5550; genus CAZHNW01. The sequence continues at coordinate 3,722,879 of CALOBT010000025.1, read as the reverse complement.
TTCAGAATTGGCGGATGGAGACATTGCAGGATTCCTGTACTTCATGATTGACTAAAAACAGTAAATCACCAATAAGAAAGGGGCCCCCGGGCCCCTTTTTTATTTCTCCCCCCGTCTCAACCGGTGCAGCACATCAATGGTATGACGCACCAACCGTACATCCCCCTGCAGTCCATGCCCGGGCACCACCATTATAACATTAGCATAGCGCTGCAGAACCTTCTCCACGTTCCAGGGCCACTGCTTCATATCCGCGTCAGCAGTATTCCCCGGTTTCTCCGCTGAGGCGGCAAGAATCATGCAGCCCCCAAATAATAGTGATTTTTCCCGAAAGAAGACCACAAGATTGTCCTTCGTGTGGGTCGGTCCCGGGTAGTAGATGTCTAAACTTCCCCCCAAAAGGCCTGCATGGCCGTCACTGTCCGGTAGAAGATGGATATCTGGACCGGTAAGGGTCAGAGCCTCAAAGCGTTTCCGGTATTTATCATTTTTCTTCCCCTTCAGCCATGGGGTCAGAGCCCTCAGGCTCGCGGCCCCCTTAGTGCGTACCAGTTCTGACGTGAGGCGGGTACCGTAAACAGGAATTTTCCGCGCCTTAAGGGCAGAATTTCCCCCCAGGTTATCTACGTGGAAACCGGTATTGATTGCCAGGAGAGGCAGCTGCTTAAACTTCCTCTCCATCCACTCCAGAACAAAATTAGTCGCCTCCGGAGTATAGGGTGTATCAACCATGACGAAGCCCTTCTCCCCGAGGTTTACCAGGAGAGAATTGGCCCCCAGGGAAAGCTGTGCATTACCAGGTAAACCCCAGGGCTGATCATCTCAATCCTGAGATCCTCTCCCAGTATATAGACTGATCCGGTATCATCTGCTATGGGACGCGGGGGTTTGCTGATATTTTTTGTACAATTGGGCAGCAGCATTAACAGAATCAGAGCCGCGGCAAATATAGATTTTCTTTTCATTATAACCTCGCAATCCGGCTATGCCGGCAATTATTTCGAAATATTATTTCTACATCATGAAAAACAATCGAGAGATAATATTTTCATTGCTTCATTTTCCGCTTCTGCTACTCTTGCAGAGGTGTCTATATATTCGGTGGAAAAAGGCGCAAAAAAGAGAAAGATTTAGGCTTACCATGATAATATTAAAGTCGCAGTATAGATTATATGAAAAAAAAGAATGAAAAGCCTGATAAGATTGTCCCAATAAACCGTGTTGATGATATCGACAGGTGGATTGTGGTTCCCGGAACCTCCCTGGAAGGGAAAAAACACCGCATAAAGGAAGTCCCCCGGGGACGCAACAAGTGCCAGTTTGCCGCTGGGGTGCCGAAGAGTATCAATGACTTTATCTACCGGTCCGTGATGCAGCTGCGCCTCACGGACCGGAAACTGATCTTCAGCCGCGGAGTGGTCCGCTCCCGCAACCTGAAGGTGAAGCATGCCGTCAGCATCAGGGAGCTCGACTGGGATGTGGGGACCCTCATCACAATCCCCCGGGTGCTGAAGTACCGGGAAATGATTGCCCTGAATATTGACGGCAGGAATTACACACTGCGTCTGATGGAGCTGGTGGTCCTCCACGGCCTCCTCCAGGTGGCCCGTCCCGGGAAGGGCCGTGAGTATTATGCCAACCTGGCGGCACTTCTCCTGGCCCGGGGCTTTAAACATCTCGATACGGAAAATCTGCCGGAGATTATCAGGAAATCATGAGGCTCTGACCCCTTAAAAGTTTTAGGATTATCAATAAAAATGAATACTGCAATCACTTCAATTATCACTGACTACCTCTCCCGGCCCATGGAGATAACACCGGAGATAGAATCCTTTGCGGAGAGCTCCCTCGACGTTTCCGATCCGGAAGAACTTATTGCTTTTTTAGCCGGTGACGAGGCAGAAAACTCCGGTCTCCTGGAGATTCTCCTCCATCCCCCGGATAGCCTGAGGCAGACTCTGGAAGAACATATCCGCCCTTCCGGGATACCCCCTGAAGAACAGAATATTATTATAGATTTTTTAATGAAGGAAGTTAAAGGCATTACCCTCAGGGAACCGGAAACCGGCACTACAGGGGCTCTGACCCCCACCAGAACAATTCTGAAGGAATTCCTTGCAGCCCTGCGCCTCTCAACAGCCCTTCCTGCGGCATTTGACGAAGAAGGAGGCTCTGACCCCGGCATTCCCGCGGCCCTGCGATGTGAACTGCGGCGACACTGGCACCGCCTCACACCCGCATCAAAGAATGAGATTCTTGCCCTGACAGAAGCCCTCACTGAGGATAAATCCCCCGCAGGAGAGGCTGCAGCTGTAATTTCCGCAGCTGCGGAAATTCTGGGGAACATTTCCGATAAAGATGATCCCTATGAAATTATCTCAAGACAAAAACAGAACTGCGAGAAGCTGATTGATACCATCAATCATTTTGAGGAAATGCAGAGGAGATACAGCATGGATATTCTTATGTCGATGCGACTCACACCGCCTGCGGAAAATTACGATTATCTGATGCAAAAAATCATCATGCTCGACCGAATCAGTTTTCTTCTGTATAATATTCCCGCCCGGGGGAGACCCCCGGAGAGGAATGTTTCCATGGATTTAAATAAACTTGACCTGTAAAATTTATATTGCTTTTGAAGGCGTTGAAACGCTTCTTCGCCTTCAAAAGCGTTTCAACGCCCATGGTCATTTTAACTATTTATTTTTCCCGTACAATTCCTCGTAGGGAAGTCCCGTCAACTCCTCACAGACATTCCTTGTTTCCGGGGTAACATCACCTTTAGCGCCGCCCATTTTCAAACGCTCAATTTCCCCGCTAAGTATTGCATGTGTTCTTGGATTAATTTTGAAACGGGACGCCACCAGAATCCCCAGAAAAATAAGAACACCGGGACCCGTAAGAAATAAAATTTTCATTCCCTGGAGTACTTCAGGAGTCTGCTGCTGATTGGAGACGAAACCGATCGCCCCCAGAGTAAAACCAATGAGGGGCATCGCGATGAGGCCCTGGATAAGTTTACGCATCAGGGTCATAGCCCCGGAATAAATCCCGGAACGCATCTCTCCAGAAATCAGTTCATCCACATCGATGATCGAGGGAAGCATTGCCCAGGGGATGAGAACACCCGCAGAGGTTCCAAGGCCGATTATCACACAGACAATGGCGATATAGGCAACTGAAGATTCCGCATTAAGGGTCAAAGAGAGAATCATACCAACAAACCAGATAAAAAGTCCCGTCATGTAGGCAAATCCCTTCCCCTTTTTATTGCCGATGAAGACATACACGGAGAGCATCAATATCTGGGTCAACAGCAGAGATCCCATGGCAATGGGGAAGGCCTTCGGTTTTCCCAGGTAATATGTTAAAAAATATGCAAAAAGGGCCATCAGTACATCCATTGCAGAATAGGAACAGATATACATTGAAATATGGATCCGGAAAGACTTATTCTTCATGATGGAAAAAAATTCCCTGAATATGGAAAGAGACTGGTCGTCACTGTTTTTATCCTTACAGGGAAGTTCCCAGGTACCGAGAAAAACAATAATGAAGGGAAGTGCAAAAAGAAGGCCAAAAAATACCGCCATCACCAGGTACCCCGTAGCGGGATCTCCGGGGAACTTATCTATAATAATCTTCGGAACAGTCCCCCCCAGGAGCGAGGCAAAACCGGAAAAGATAAGCCGGGACCCTGAAAGCCGTGACCTGACCTTGTAATCCGTAGACATCTCCGCATTCAATGCCGCATAGGGAACCATTACCATGGTAAAAACGGTACTGAAAAGAACGTAGGCAAAACTGTAATAGGCAAAAAGGACCCACTGGTTTGTGCTCCCCAGGGGAATCCACATAACTATAAAGGCAGCGGCAATGGGAATTATCCCGGCGAGGAAGTAAACCCGCCGTCGCCCGAAGCGTGATCGTGTTTTATCCGAGATATAGCCCATCAGGGGATCTGAAATGGCATCCCATCCCTTACCAACGGCAAATACCATTCCGGCTTTTCCGGGCGAAAGGCCTACCACTTCAGTTAGAAAAAATAGAAACAGCATTCCTATAATCAGGAATGATCCGCCGCCAAAAATATCTCCCACCCCATATATCAGCAGATGTTTAAACTTGACAGGTTTTTCCGTAACGGCATTATTCATGAGGCCTCCATTTATTTCAGTAAGAGCATATCGCCTATTCTGATTATTTATATAAAAATTCCCGCCGATTTCCTGAATTTCTTAAAAATACTATTATATTTTCCCAATCTCCTGAAAGAGTTCCGCATCCGCGGAACCGGCACGGTAAAAGACCGCTGGCTCACCCAGGGGAATTTCTACCCTGTGCCAGCCCCCACTGTATTCCTTCCCGCTCCAGAGGTGAATCCACCGATCCTCCGGCAGGTAGACCCTTCTTCTTCGCTGCCTCCTCCTATAGGCCGGGGCCACCATCAGGTCACGGCCGTAGAGATACTGATACTTCAGGTCGTGGAGCCTCTGATCATTCTCATAATGAACCCATGGATAACGCATCGGGGGAAGTCCAGTCTCACGGTACTCCGCCGTCAGTGCCTTGTGATACGGCTTCAGGGCCACGTATACTTCCGTCATACGCGCCAGGTGCTGCAGAATCTCCTCACTCGAATCGAACTGAATATTTGCCACGGGATTTATTCCTTCATGGCTGCGCATAACCGGGGTAAAGGCAGCCATCTCGGCACTGCGCATCCAGAGCTCCCCGCTCCGCCTTATATGGGCAATGGAGATAAACCCCCCTATATCAAAACTGAAGAGTCCCATCCCGGCAACCCCAGCAGAGAGTCCCGCGGCAATCACCGTGGGAAAACCATTGTTTTTATGAAAGCTCACCAGCTGGTCCCCCCCCCACATCATGGTGGAATAGCGGGACTGACCGGTAAAACCTGAGCGGGTAAAGAAGACAACTTCCCCCAGCTTACCCGCCTCCTCAAGGGCCTCACGGTTAAGCCTGGCCCACTCCGCGGGATACCGGTTGTGATAGAGATAGGGGTCCCCGTCAAAGAGAACGCCATCGGGTGGAATATACTCGGCAAAATCAGCCATCCATCCGTCAAGTCCCGCCCCGATCATCTTCTCTTTGATAATATTTTTAAACCACTCCCTGGCTTCGGGATTGGTGAAGTCAACAATTCCAACGGGGAAGGTGGTGGTATAGGTAATGTAATCCCCGCCGTCTCGGGTCTTTACCAGGTACCCCTTATCCGATGCCTCACTGAACTGAAGGCCATCCTCCGCAAGAAAGGGATTGTTATAGCCAAGGAAACGAATACCCTTTTCATGGAGCCCCTCGATCATGGCAGGGAGTTCCGGATAAAGATCAGGATCATACTCCCAGTTCCACATAAGCTGGTATCCGAATTTAGTCATACGGACCCCCTGCCAGTCCTGGGCCCATACTCCCCCGATACGAATACCCGCATCGATGGCGGCATCAACCTTCTTCTCGACGATATCACGCCCCCCCTGGATAGCCAGCCACATCCCGTCGTAGACCCACTCCGGCAGGGCGGGCTGCCGTCCAAGAAGCTCAGAAAGCAAACCGAAGGTTTCCACGGCAGATTCACACACACCGAGAACAATCCTCTCCGGCACTTCCCAGAAAAAAAGCGAATGAACTTCCTTCTTTTTAAAATCAAATTCCATATATGCGGAGGCGACGGCATGACAGAACCAGTTTTCCGATGATAAAAATGTCGGCTGAGGAAAATATGTATGGTGCCAGGCCCCCCCTATACCCGAATGAAGGTTTGCCCCGATGGTCACAATGTCATGGCCCCGTCCCACCCCCGGCTCCGAGGTCCAGAGGGGCACCCGGCTCCCCCGGAGGTTCTGTTTCGAGAATTGCTCTCCGCAGCCGTAGATCGACTCTCCAGGGGTCGCCTTCAGGTTTATCCAGAAGCGGTTTACCGTGGGGTCAGAGCATACAAAGGAAAAGTGGAGTCGGTTATCGACAACCTCTGCAGTTACGGTAATTATATCATCGAAGGAAATAACAATTCTGTTTTCTGACTTTTCAAGGAAGAAATAAGCCGGTGACCTCTTGCTGATAATTTTCTTTTTTTTAAAGTGATACATGCCGTGTGCTATGGATATCTCACCTTTGCCATGGCCGTAATGTATAAAGGGATTTTCCTCATCATGCACCGCAATGAGATGATTGTTGAAGGATATAGAAAAGACTGATCCGGATTCATGGCATTCCAGCATACTATTACCCCGAGAATTATATCGTTTTCGATATTATTAAACCAGCGGGACTTTTTGTCAAAGCATTTGTGCTTTTCCATGATATTTTCAGATATTTTTTACGCGGGGGGTCAGAGCCTCCGTTATTCAGAGATACCCAGTATTTGGAGAGGGGTCAGACCCCATACCCCTTAAAAGAGCTAATCTTCTTCACCCTCGGCAAGATTTTCCATAATCAGGCCATAAAAACTGCTCAATCCGGAAGAATAGTGCCATCCCAGGTGGCGGGAACAGACCCTGCAGAGCGCTATAGACCACTCATAACCTGCGAACCAGGTAAATTCCTCCGTATATTCCCCATAGATATGGCATCCCGAGGCGTGGGAAAAGCAGGCTATCTGAAAAATAAGTCCCGCAGGATTCATGAAGGTATGCAGGTGCCGGTCATCTATTTCAAAATTGTACTTCCGGCTGGTGATGGTATTGCCGCAGGAACGGCAGAAGTAGACCTGTTCCCGTTTTTCATCGGTCTTTTCCTCTTCAAGGGTCTCCACGCTGCCGCCGGGGACTTCCTCATCCCTGAAGAAAAGAGGCTGATATTTCGCATTCCATTCTTCCATAAAACAGTCCTGCTGCTATTAATCTATCCGAGCATGGGGGAGATGTCAATTAAAGAGCCTTATTACTTCCCCTTCAATTGACAAAATAATATCACCGCATCGTTGGAATATAGATCAAATTCGCTGAATTCTCAACTTCCTTTCAATTTTTTTCATCAATTTCTGAAATGGAGGATACTTTCGAAGGTTGTCCAGTTGCCGGTCACTGATCATTTCCTGGTACATTCTGCGGAGGTAACTGCTTCTCCTGGATGCAGATTTTTCAGCCTGGACCAGAAACCGAACCGCTACGGCAGGTTTCTTCAGTATTGAGTATACACAGGCAATATTATAATAGGCAATAAAATAGTCTCCATCGTACTCAAGGGACCTGTTAAAAAGCTTCAGGGCCTTTCTGTAATCACCCTGATCAAGAAAAAGAAGACCTATATTATTATAGGCCGGGGCATAATCCGGTTTCAGACGAATTGCCGACATAAAATCCTTCATCGCATTTCCCGGCTGTTTCAGATTCTTGTAGGCGAGTCCCCGGTTATTATATACAAAATGACGCCGATTCGACTCTATCTTTTTAAGGCATTCAGTATAGAGCAGGGCCGCCTGACTGTAGCTGCCGTTACGGTATGCATCGGCTGCCCTGTTAAAAAGTTCATTCGGATTTGCAGATAGAGAAACGGCAAAAAAGATTACCGATATAAAAAGAATAATTTTTTTCATAAAGCATTATACCCTGAATATATTTTCCTGTCACTGAGGTGATGAAAGTGCAGCCAACAGACGCTCCCGGTTAATTGCCCTGCCATGTCCCGGTAGAAAAAGGCGGCAGCCCGTTTTCAGTAGCTTCCCCCAGTCTTTTTTCATTTGAAACAAATCATCCCCAAAGGGTGGGAGAATTGACCAGTGAAGTACACCAAACATGGCATCCCCCACCAGAGCTATTTCATTATCTATGACGACTGCCAATGATCCAGCTGAATGCCCGGGTACCGGCAACAGAGAGATATCAAAATCGTGGTCCTTCAGCTCAAGTGACCCAGAAACGGCAAAATCAACGCGGGCCGCATCATATCTGAATCGGGGCTGTACCAGTGGCGTAAAAAGTCTCATAATTATTCTGGTAAAAAAAACTGTCCCCCGGGGGAGGGGAGAGTCTCCCTTCCTTAAAAAATCCGCTTCCGCCTCATGGACGATAATATATGCCCCATAGTCTTTCTTCAGAGCAACGGCATTCTCTGCATGATCAAAGTGGGTATGAGTCAATACAAGCAATGGGGAAGAATCGTAAGCAACACCATGATTTTCAAGGTTCCTTTTCAGACGCCGGTAACTGCTTCTTCTCCCGGTATCGACAATAAGATACCCTCCGCCACGGGAGGCAAGATACACATTGCTGCGGCCCCCAAGGACCAGCCAGATATCAGTTCCCTTTTCGGTTCGCCAATGCGTCATTACCTTCTGTCCGACAATATATTATTAAATACTAAAAATTCCTTTTTGCACAGGAAAAAAATTTAAAATACCACATCGATTGCCTGGCTGATATGACGAATACCCTTTATATTCCCCTCAAAGCCGCTTGCCGCAACCTCTTTCGCGTCCGCTTCGGAGACAATAATGGTTTCAAAACCTGAGGTGCGAAATTCCTGGATTCGTCTTCCGCACTGAGAAACGGGGCGTATATCCCCCGAAAGGGATATCTCCCCGAGAAAACCGGTTCCGTCGGGTATCACCTGTTCCTTCATGCTTGAGGCGATGGCCATGGCCACGGAGAGGTCCGCGGCTGTTTCATTTATCTGAAATCCCCCGGAGACATTTATAAAAACATCAAAGCTGGAAAGTTTCAGTCCACCGTGTTTTTCCAGGACCGCATTTATAATAATCAGGCGGTTCAGATCAAATCCATCAGCCATACGACGTGGATTTGCAAAACTGGTAAAGTTGACCAGGGACTGTACCTCAAAGAGCATTGAGCGGCTTCCTTCAATAGCGACGGAAACGGCACTTCCCGGGGCAGTTGATGAAAATGAATTCAAAAAAACCCGGTTTTTTTCCTTCACTTCTTCAAGGCCGATACGGGTCATGCGGAAAAGACCGATTTCATTGATTGATCCAAAACGGTTCTTGAATGCCCTGAGCATCCTGAAATCCCGGGAAAAGTCCCCCTCGAAGTAGAGTACCGTATCCACCAGGTGTTCCAGAAGTTTCGGCCCCGCAATATTTCCTTCCTTGGTGATATGACCGATAAGGATCACGGGTATCCCTGAACGCTTTGCCATATCCACCAGCTGGGCAGCGGATTCCCGCACCTGGCTGACGGAACCGGCAATTCCGGGGAGCTCGGAAGAATAGAGGGTCTGTATTGAATCAATTATCAGCAATTCCGGTTTTTCATCCCGGGCTATTGTCAGTATATCTTCAACGGCAGTGGCAGTGGCGATCTGGATTCCCTCCATGGGGATCTCAAGGCGTTCCGCACGGTGACGGAGCTGGGCAGGGGATTCTTCACCTGAGATGTAGAGACTTTTTTGATACCGGGCCACCTGGAGGGCCAGTGTAGACTTGCCGATTCCGGGCTCTCCCCCCACCAGTATTACCGATCCAGGGACAATACCGCCGCCGCAGACAAGGTTGAATTCACTGATTCCTGTCTCCACACGTACCAGTTCATGTTCCTCGACATCCGCCAGGGACATCACCTCAGGTTTTGCCCCCCGGACAGATCCACGGTGGGTCTGGGCGGGATCGACCTCCACCATGGAATTCCACTCCTGGCAGGAGGGACATCGTCCGAACCATTTGCCCGAATCGGCACCACAGGCGGTACAGAGATACATCTGTTTTTTTTTGGCCATTACTTCTGCTTCTGTTTAAAAAATAGTTTGGAAGGGTCTTTTTTAAGACTTTTGAAGAGTTCCTTTGCTGAAATTGAGGCATCTTTCAGATTCTGGTAAATATCTTCCTCAACGAGGAGTTTACCCAGGGTACCCCGCCCCTTTTCGAGGCGAAATATAATTTTATTGAGGCTGCTGGTAATCTCCGAAAGGTTCCGGAGTGTGATGGATATTTCTTCCTTATTTTTTTCAGATAACTGGGCCATATTGCCTGTAAGCTTATTAAGCTGATTCATGAGAATCTTTGTCTGGGTAGACAGCATCACAATCATTGCCTTTGAAGCAAGTACTGCCTTGCGTATATCATAACGGTTTTCATCGGCTATATTGTTCAGGTTTGCCACGAATTTTTTTGAATTCTGAAAAATATCCGCCAGTATCTCTCCACCGCTCTCATCCTGCATGAAACTCTGGAAGGTGAGCATCATCTGGTCAAAACTTGCGGGATCTATAGCGTAGATCTTATCACCATCCTGGTAAAAATCATCAACGTTTACAGAGGGGGGAATAAAGACATTAATGTATTTCTCACCGATAAGACCCGTGGTAAAAATAGCAAATCGGGCGGTTTTCAGAAGGGAATATTTTTTATCGATCCATAGGGTTACCTCAGTCTTTTCACCGGACTGCTTGATCCCTTCGACATGGCCAACAGTGATACCCCCGGCAATCTTGACGGGAGAACTTACAGCGAGACCATTCAGGAAACCAAAATAGCACCTGAGATTGTATCCTGACTGAGATACATTTATCTTTGCCAGCAGGGCAATCATTGCGATAAATACCGTAAATGCCACGGTAATCATCAACCCTACTTTTGCTTCATTATTAAGCTTCATATAATGCCTCTGTTTTCCTGCTCACCGATTAGAGGATACTATAAAAAGCCTTAGACTTGTAAATAAAAAAAAGAAAATCAGAGGAAATCCAGCTTTTCTCATGGCTGTATTTAACCACAGGAAAGCCTCTTCAATAAGAACTGTACCATTTCGTCTTCTTCTGTTCTGGCATTCTCGATTATCGATTTTTTTATGCGTTCACGCTGCACATTAATGACTCGAATCTGCTTCTCCTGGCTGCTGGCTGTGTCAGGCATTCTGTTTAACCTCGTATATCGTTCTGTATATGTCCGGTACTACTGCTGCGAAAAGCGCATAGATAACCCCAACTCAGGAATCAAAAAACTCTTCTTTCCAGATGCGTTTTTAAAACTTAAAAGGTATTAAATAATTACATCAAAAAACATTTTAGAGCAGTAGAGAGCTTTCTTTGCTATTTCATAATATTTTTTTTGGCAAGTAAAAAATTCTCAAATTAAAGGCAATGGTACATAATTCATAATTTTTTTTAAAATTGTGATAATGTCCCAGAAGAGATAAAAAACTGGCGGGAAAAGACTTGACATTAAACCGTCCGGCTGGTCTCTTGTTGTTGAGAATTATTAATGAGAGGGAAATCAGATGAAAAAATTAACTGTTACCACACTTACTCTCCTCCTCACCGCGGGCATGCTTTTTGCCGAAGGATGGGAACTCGCAAAGGATAAAAATGGTATCAGGGTTTTCACCCAGGATATAGCGGGAAAATCAGTGGATAAATTCAAGGGTGTCGCCGTGGTCGATGCACCCCTGGCAGTGATCATTGAGGTCCTCAAGGATGTAAATAACTATCACCTCTGGTACGGAAGCTGCAAGCTCCAGCGCAGGCTCAAACAATATTCCCCCCTTGAATCACTGGTTTACCATGTACAGAAGGTGCCCGTTATCACCAACCGTGACGTTGTCGTTCACGGGAAAATAACCGTTGATTACACAAAGGGTACCGCATCACAGGTAATGCGCGCGGTAAAGAGTGAATACAAAAAAGACTCGGGAAATGTCAGGATGCCCAGCATGGATGGAAAATTTCTCATGAAGAGTATTTCTCCCTCCTCTACCAGGGTAACCTACATAATGCAGGTCGATCCCGGCGGTTCAGTTCCCGGTTGGCTTGCAAACAGTACCGCAAAAAAGCAGCCCTATACTACCCTGGAGGGGCTTCGAAGGGTCGTTAAGAATCCGAAATATGCCGAACTCGCCAAAATAATCAAGAAATAAGTAAAAATTAACATGGGAGACGCTCTTTATAAACGGGGAACTCCCTTCACCGGCTCACCTTCTCTCGATGAGGTTGTTGCCGACGGCAGGCGGGAAGCCTGTAAAAACGTCCGCCTCCCATCAAGGGAGGGGAGACGCTTTATACAATTCCATCACCTGCTAAGCCTTAAAAACCAGTTGCCATTAACTTCCTTTCCTGTAATTATTATTCCCTGGATCTGCCTTCGATTATCCCCTGGAGGTCTTTTATGAAATGGTTCAAAAGATTTTCCCTGTTTTTCCTGTTATTTCTTGTTCTCCTTGTTATTATTCTTCCCCGCATCAACCGCGTCAAAAGAGACGGTACACTGACACTGAAGGGACTCTCCTCCCCTGTGTCGGTTATCCGTGACGAAAAGGGAATGCCCTATATCTTCGCAGAGAATCTCAAGGACCTTATCACCGCACAGGGTTTTGTCGTGGCCCAGGAGCGCCTCTTTCAGATGGAGCTGATGAGGCTTCTCTCACAGGGGCGTATTTCAGAACTGGCAGGAGAAAAAGGGAAAGAAACAGATATACGGATGCGCACCATCGGTTTTGCACACCATGCGAAGGAGCAGGTGAAAATTCTCTCCCCTGGATCAAGGCAGTTCATCAACAACTATGTCGCAGGGATCAATGCCTATATTAAGAACCACAAAGACAGGCATCATATCGAGTTTTCCCTCGCGGGAATAAAACCTGAGCCATGGCAGACAGAGGATGTCGTTACCCTCCTCTACTTTATGGGATGGAACAGTGCAGGCAATCTTAAAAGCGAAATAGTCTCCCAGATGCTGATCGAAAAACTGGGACCGGAAGGATTTCGGCAAATATCACCAGTCAGCACGAATCCTGACAACAACATGGTTACCGGGGCTTTAAACTTCCCCCATAAAAAAAGAGGCGTTGTCTTTGACAAAAGCACCCTCTCCCTCCTTGATTCATACGGACCGATGAGGGTAGGAAGTAACAACTGGGTCGTTTCCGGCAAGCGTTCCCCGGGGGGTAAACCGGTCCTGGTCAATGACCCCCACCTTGATTCCAGAATGATACCCGGCCCCTTCATGGCCATGGGACTGATGACGCCGAAAATTCGGGCGGTGGGGGGAAGTATACCCGGCATTCCCGGTTTTATCGTTGGCCGCAATAACAACTGCGCCGTCGGTGCAACCAATTCATATCACGATGCACAGGACCTCTACATCGAAAAGATCGACCCGAAAAAGCCCCGCCACTACCTGGAGGGGGGCCGCTCACTCCCCTTCAGTCAGCGAAAAGAAATACTTCGCATAAAGGATAAAAAGGCTCCCGGGGGATTCCGTGAAGAAACTATTACAGTCCTCGGCACCCGCCGTGGCCCCGTGGTATCAAAGGTGCTGAAAAACCTTAAGAGCGAAAAAATTCTCACCCTCCGCTGGTCTCCCTTTGAAACAAAAATTCCGGAAATCGGCTTTGACCGTTTTCTCACAGCAAAGGACGCCGGGGAGGTGCGTGCCGCCCTACGTGACGTCCGTCACGTCATGCTGAATTTTGTCTATGCAGATAAAAAGGGAACCATAGGATGGACAACCACGGGAAGAATTCCCATTCGCACGAAGGGTACCGGCATTGTTCCAACCCCCGTCTCCGGAGCGGACAACTGGAAGGGATTCATTTCCTACGATAAGATCCCCTCAAGGGAAAATCCCCCCCGGGGATGGCTGGGCACCTGCAATCACAACACGGTTCCGAAGGGTTTCCCTCATTATGTTTCATCATTCTTTTCTCCCCACTACCGATACAGCCGACTCATGGAGCTGATGGATTCTCATAAAATACCGAATGAGGATGATCACTGGCGATTTATGCGGGACACAAAAAACATGATGGCAGTCTCGACCCTGCCGGTGATACTGAAATTCCTCCCTGCTGAAAAACGGTTTATTCCCATTGCTGACCTTCTCCAAAAATGGGACCGCCACGACAGAAGGGATTCCCCCGGGGCCCTCTGTTACCAGGTACTCTATTACAATCTCTACCGTGAGACCTTCAGGGATGAACTCGGAAAGGATCTCCTCAATCGCGTTATCAAGGTCCAGTACTTCTACCAGGAGCGTTTTGAAAAAATACTGCTTGAGGGGACATCTTCCTTCTTTGATAACATCACCACTAAGCGGAAGGAGACCCTTGCGGACTGCATCACCGCCGCAGCAGAAATAACCCTGGAGGAGCTGAAAAAAAGAGTAGGCTCTGACCCCGAAGAGTGGCGCTGGGGGGACGTACACCGGGTTGAGTTTTTCAGTCCAATTGCCAGAAGCGGTATTCTGAAAAAACTACTGGGCCGCAGCTTCGAAATGGGTGGATCCCATCAGACCCTGTACCGGGCTATCTACTCCCCGGCGAAGCCCTTTTCTGTTGACGTATCCGCAGCCCTCCGTATGGTGGTAGACCTATCCAATGATGACAGGGTTCTGGCAGTCCTTCCCATAGGAACAACAGGGCGCACCTTCGATCCACATACGGGAGACCAGATGGAAGCCTACATGTCAGGGGAGAAACAGTACTGGTGGTTCAGCAAAAAACTTATTATGGCCAATAAAAAATATTCAATGAAAATCCTTCCGGCAAAATAACAGAGAGGTAACCTTGAAAGGACGGGTAGTCGTAACTGATACATATATCAAAATGAAGCCGGGACGCCGCATCTTCTGGCTCCTTTCAGTAATCGGAACGGTCATGCTGCTGGGGGGAATTTATCTCATGGGAACTCTCCCCCCCGTAGACCACATCCTTTTCAGCTTTGGGATAATCTTCACCGCCGGAAGCATGTACTTTTTTCTCAACAGCCGCTACCACAAGATATACATCAATGAAGAATCGAGATCCATCGGCATCCTTGATTCATCCATCAGGTCAATTCATCCCGTCAAAATTCCCATGGATTACTTCCACTGGGTTGCCCTGCAGCGCAAATCATCCGGTGACTCCGGGGGTGGTTTCGAGGTACACCTGATGAACCATTACGGTTCCTCCCTTCTGGTTGCGGAATTTTCCGACAATGCAAGGGCCATCGATTTCGCCAGGGAACTGCAAAACCGTCTCGGCATTGACATGCTCATGGAGGATGAGGCGATAAACCGTCTTCTTAAACGACGCACCAGCGGCAGGGATCTAAAGGACCTGGTAAACCGGGAAGATACTTCCCTCATCATCCGGGACCGTGGCCAGGAACTGGAACTTACGTGGAAAAACCGCTGGGGTCTCCTGCAGTCAATTTTTTTCGGCGCCATTCTCTACGGGTTTTTCCATATTATTTTTTTCGTCATAGCCCCCACCGGGGATATCGGTGTTCTCAGGTACGTCCTCTACGGTTTTACGGGTTTCATCTCCATAGTTCTGCTCTATTCCTTTCTCATCAATCTCCTGGGCAAACCCTCCCTGACGATCGGAAGCCGCGGCATCACCTGGCACACCAGCGTCCTGGGCAAGTGGGTCGGCAGGAAAGAAATGGAACGGGGGGATGTCGCCGTCATACGAAACAGTCTCAACCTCGATGACAATACGATTCAAATAATCGGCCGCCAGGGCCTTGAAGCAATGTCCCGTCTTGCCAGGGAGATGAAAAAATTTGAGAAGGGGAAAAAACCGGGTTTCACCCTTCTCTCAGATGTGATGACAATTAAAAAAGAAATGATTATTATAGATGCATCAGCTCTTACCATTGCTGACCGTCTTTTTATTGAACAAAATATTCTCAGGATAATGTAATACCCTATGATTGCACGATTGAACGGAACAATTGATGAGCTCAGACCAACAGAGATAATCCTCGACGTTAAAGGGGTAGGTTATTTTTTACAGATACCCCTCTCCACCTTTGAAGAGATAGCGGGCAGGAAAGAGGTCGTCCTGCAAGTATATACCCTGCACAAAGAGGACCAGTTGAAACTCTTCGGTTTCCACACGGAGCGGGAAAGGGAACTCTTTTCAATTCTCCTCGGCATCAGCGGTATAGGCCCCTCCATGGCCCTCTCATTGCTCTCGGGCATAACTGTTGACGGCCTGATAGATGCGGTACAGCGGGAAGATACCTCCCAGCTGGTGAAAATACCCGGTATAGGCAAAAGCAAGGCTGAAAAACTGATATTTGAAATGCACCGAAAACTTAAAAAACTCGAAAAATTTGCCACCACCGATGCCAACGGAGATGCAGTATCACCGGCGGCCCACATACGCGGCGAGTCTGTGGAGGCACTCATCTCCCTCGGCTTTGATGAGGGAAAATCTTCAAAACTGGTCGATACCATCCGAAAGGAAAATCCCGACGCCTCACTGGAACATGTCATAAAAGAAGCCCTGAAACGTTTCTCCTCCTGAAACCGGGGTCTTCACCTTAAAGATCTGCCCTTCACTGAAATTTATTGCTCAGAGCCTGAAAATATAGCGGGTATAAATAATTACTCCCTGATGCTCTGAGCAATCCATTCCTGCAGATACTGGACAATTTTAGAATATTCTTCCTTTGTCGAGACAACTCCCCTCCGTTTGTGTATAAATATACCGTCTGGATGGTTTTGCGAAGGAGGAAAATTATGAAAGGACATGTGTACATCTGCACACTGCTGCTTCTGGCGATATTTGTCTCCGGAACCACCGGGGCGGAAAAGTATCCCGGATGGAAATACTGGAAAACAAAAAAAAATGTGACCCTCTACAAAAGAAAACTTCCCAAATCGGGTATTATTGAAGTAAGGGCTGAAACAATTATCAATGCAGCCCCGGAGGTTATCGAAGCGGTCATTCGGGACATCCCCGCCTATCCCCAGTTCATGTATGAATGTATAATCGGGAAAGAGATCAAAAAATTTGATGATGAGAATATCATCATCCTGAATGTCACTAAAATGCCATGGCCCCTGAAGCCCCGAAGTGTCGTTGTCCGAACACGGGTTCAGAAGGATTTTGACAGGGGGAAGTTTAAGGTTGCCCTGGTGGGACTCCCCGAAGGGAAAAGCGAGAAATGGGTCCCCCCCGTAAAGGGACGGGTCCGAATGCATGAACTGACGGGGACCTTTCTCTGTCAGATCCTGGAACGACACAAGTGCCGCATGACCTATATTGTCCATGCCAACCCGAAGGGCATCCCTGGATTCATCGTCAATCTTTTTGTCGACGATAATCCCTACGAAACCCTCCAGGGGATCAAGCGCATGGTAAAAAAACCTCTCTATACAGAAAGGGGGAAGAAGTCCCGCTACCTTCCCTTCATTGAAAAATTCTTCGCAGCGAAAAACGAAAAAACAATAAAGGAGTAAAAACATGGTACAGGTAGATATTGTCTGGAGTTATGCCTTTGGAGCAACCTTTGCGGCAGCGGCTTCCCGCCAGCTCGCAAAGGAAGATAAACCCTTCGATAATAAATATTTCACCTACATCCTATTTTTTCTTGGTGCCCTCTTCGCACCGAGCGGATTATACCTGCTCTGGCAGTTCCCCCACTGGGAAACCATGCAGGTGGCAAGAACCCACGGGGACATCCCGTCCTGGCTGGTTGTCATTTTCGGCATCACCAACATCACCCAGGGAATCCTCGGATACTGGGTCGGCTATAAATTAATCCGCATGAAAAACACCTATGGGGCCTACGTGAACTGGATGGTGGCGTGGATCATATTCTGGTCAATACTGGTAATGGGTTGGGACACCACGGGGTGGCAGCGCTTTCTCTATGATCCAACCGTAAACGGGGGAGCCCTCTGGACCCCGGGAACCCATATGGGAATTATGTTTTTCACCAGCAATGTATTCCTCACACTGGTTGGCATGGCACTCCCCATTGGTCCCGCACTGGCGATACCAATGGCAAAATGGATTCGGGAGGGCATTCAGAACAACTCATCAATCCCTGAAGAAAAAAATCCATCATACCTGAAATTGATAATCATTTCATTGATTGGTGCCTTCGGCATTACCCTCGCCCTGGCAATCCTCAATGGATTTCTGGTTTTCTGGCTCAGGGATCTGACAGGGAGTGTCGGTCTTGCCTACCTCATAGGTCTGCCGACCTTCTGGATATTGACGGCATTCCTGCTGCTGAGAAAAAACATGCCCCTCTATAAATACGCGAAACTCTTTATGGTGGAAGAACCTTCGGAAAAAGCCGGATTGCCGAATTAAACCCCCGCAGGTAAATACGGTAAAAACAATTCCGGTAACGATACCAATTATACTGCCATGGAATATACCATGGCAGTATTTTTTATATATAATGCAAAAGCCCTGGTATATTTCGGAAAACTAGACCTGAAATAACAGGAAATTTAACAAACTTCTTCTTGATATTTAAAAGCCCTCCCGCTAAAATATAAAAATATTCCAAATCTTCACTTGCAAATCCTTCGGAGGAACCCGTGAATAGACTAATTATTCTGTTCTGCATGATATCAGTGTCAATTTGCGCACTTGACGCAAAGGATCCCGACGCCCCGGACCCGAGAGAAAAGGCACCGGAAAAACCCCTTGTTGAAAAAATCGAATTCACCCCCCCCATGGTACGCTCCGCGGCAGGACCGGATAAATCATTTCTTGAAAAAATGCACGGGGTTAAAAAGGAAGAAAAAAAGACCGAAGAGGATTACCCCCTTATTGACCTAAAAGTCGGTGCCAGTGACGGGATGGGTTCCGTTTCAAATACACCGGAAAGTGAGATGATGTATGTAAATAAAAAATTTGGACTCCAGACAGAGGCATACCACGGCTGCAGGGATATAGTGACAACGGTTTTCCCGACCTACCATGTAAAGGTTCTCTATATCGTGGATGATCACGGCGGCAGCCATGGCGGCGATGAGTTCTGGATCAAGGTCCGGACAGAGGAGGGCAAGGAGGGTTTCATCTTGAATAAATATTTACAGAAAGAACGCCCCCTTATTGTATTCGCCCCCCCAAGCCCATCAACCATAGAACCGAAAAAAATGTATGTCACCGCCTCATCACTTTACCTGCGGGATGAGCCGAACCGTTATGCCTATTCATACATCCAGATTCCCCAAAAGGGTGAACTGCTTCTCCACAAATACGGGGACAAGGACGACTACATCGATGGCAGGGTTGCCAAGTGGGCCTACGTTGAATACCGTCACCCCGGATCAGGTTACACCTACCGGGGATGGGTCTATTCTGCCTACATCTCATCTTCCAGACATGAACAGGAAGGAACATTGAAGGAAGAAGATCCGAAACACATTTACTCAGGAACATATAAGTATATAAAATCAAAAATTCTTCACTTCAGGGATGAACCGAGCAAGTTCGGCGCCATCATTGCCACCTTCCCCCATGGAACCCGTGTTTCAATCGAGGAAAGGGAAAAAAATCCCGTCACCATTATGGGTATAAAATCTATCTGGGTAAAAATATCCACAGGGAAGACAAGCGGCTGGGTCTATGGGGGATTTCTCAGCGACCAGCGCAGTTCCTATATCAAGCATGATTTTATCGACCGCCCCCTGCGCTACCCCCTCACCAACGGGAGGGGACGGGTTTCCAGTCCCTACGGCATCCGGGTACATCCCATCAGTAAAAGGAAGCATATGCATTCCGGCCTCGATTTTTCCATAGCCGGGGGAAGTCCGATTCTCGCAGCCGGAGACGGCAGGGTAAAAATGGTAAAAGATTATGGACGCAAAGGATACGGGAAACTGGTTGTCCTGGAACACCCCAGCGGCCTTTACACATACTATGCACACCAGAGGGTGATCAAGGTCCGCCAGGGACAACAGGTCAAGTCAGGGGATGTTATTGGCCTGGTGGGGACCACGGGATCATCAACGGGGAACCATCTTCACTTTGAAGTTAGAACCGGATACTGGAAGGCGACAAGAAATCCAATAAACTATATACCCGTCAATACAACACGATAATGTAAAACTGGACAATACCATGCGATCAATATTTTCAAAATTTTCTCTAATCTTCATTCTTTTTTTAACAGCTGCGCCCCTCACTGCAGAACCGAAGGAGGACCTCTTTAAGGCGATTAAATGGAAATCCCTCACCAGGACAAAACAGGCCCTCAGTGCAGGTGCGGACATTAACAGCCGCAACGAAAAGGGCCAGACACCGATAATGGTGGCGACGGAAGTCAGCAGCTATGCACTTTTCAAATTCTTCCTCGATGAGGGGGCCGACCTGGAGGCGCGGGATTATGAGGGCAATTCACCAGGCCACTATGTAGCAGCTGCAAGAAGTACCTATATAGTCCGCTACGCGCTGAAAAAAAATATCGGCTTCGAAACCTTAAACAGAAAGGGTGAAACTCCATTAATAACATCAATTAAAAAGGCCCGTTATTCAAACATGGTCTACATCATCAAAAGCGGCGTCAGCATTAAAACGCGTGACAGCGAAGGAAAAACTCCACTCCTGGTAGCGGGAGAAAATGGATACAGCGCCTTTGTCCAGGCCCTTCTCAATGCCGGGGCTGATATCAATGCAAAGGACCGTCATGGCAACAACCTTCTTCACCTGACAACTGCTAAAAACGACTACAAAACCGTATCACTGCTGCTGAAAAAAAACTTCCCCCTGACAGACCTGAACAGTGATGGACAGACAGCCCTGATAATTGCCGCGGAAAAAAAACGGAAATATATTACAAAAATACTCCTGGAAAAAACTACCGATGCCTCCATCAGGGACAGGAAGGGAAGATCTGCACTTCACTACGTTGCGGAGGGCCCCTACTACTGGTACATGAAATCCCTGACAGAAAAGGGAGCAAAAATAAACCAGGGCGACAACAATGGAAAGACCCCTCTCCTCCTCGCCGTCGAGTCTGGACGTTACAGCAACATCAAGGCCCTTGTGGATGCCGGTGCAGATCCGAATCTCGAAGACCGGGACGGACTTCTGCCGATACATGTATCCTATAATAAACGTCTCTATAAAACAACTGAAATGCTTTTAAAGATTAAAGCAGATGCCAACCGTCCCATCGCGGGGGGCAAAACGATGCTGATCGATGCCATCGAGAGAAACAGTATTACATTTACAACCCTTCTATTGAAAAACGGTGCAGATCCGAATATAAAGTCCCCCGACGGAAATACTCCCCTTCTCCTGGCAATAGAAAATAACCGCTACAGCCTTATCCGGCCCCTCCTGAAAGGTGGTGCCAGTGTAACCGCTCCTGGTCAATCGGGAGAACGCCCACTCACTGTTGTTGTAAATAAAGGTTATTCCCATATGCTCAATGCCCTTCTGGAAAATGGCGGCAACGTGAATGAAACAGACAGCAAGGGAAAAAGCCTTCTTTACATTGCCCACACTATCCTGATAGAGCGTTTTAATGAATTCAGGTCAAAAATGTTTACCTCCCTCGTGCGAAAGGGGGCAAATGTAAACATTACCGATGAAGACAATATTCCTCTGCTTCTTGTATATGTAAATCGGGGTCTCACCTTCTATTCCGGACTCCTCATCGAGCATGGAGCAAAACTCTCCGTAACGGACCGGAAGGGGAACGGCCCCATGCACCTGGCGGTAAAATCGAACAGGTATCAAATCGTTTCCCTTCTTGTTAAAAAAAAGGTCCCCATCACCACAAGGGGCAACGAAGGGAACACCCCTCTTCACTATGCAGTTAAAAATAAAAGTGCCGCCATTACTTCTCTCCTTCTAAAGGGAGGGGCTAATGTTAATATTAAAAATAACGCAGGCTATACACCGGTTCATCTTGCTGTGCAGCTGAGGAACAAACCGATACTGGAGGAACTGATTAAAAACAAAGCAGACCTGAAGAGTATCAACGGCTACGGCAACTCACTCCTGATGGAGGCCTGTAAGCTGGAGGACTACCAGACCAATAAGGCAACCCTGGAAATAATCGATACCCTCATCAAAGGGGGGGCCGGGATCAATCAAAAAAACCGTTACGGCAACACCCCCCTCATGTATGCCATTAACCGCCAGAATGCAACCCTGGTAAAATATCTTCTCGAAAAGGGAGCAAATCCTGATATCACTGACAGTCGGGGAAATACTCACCTTAAAAAAACGGTCATCAACGCAGTCTACAGTAGTCTGAAAAATGAATCCCTCAGGAGAATTATTTACGCCCTTGCAGACCATGGTGCTGATATCAATAAAGGCGACAGTAATGGCACAACACCTCTCATTGAAGCATGTACCGGCGGCCTTGACAAAGACACCACCGCAGCAGAACAGGTGACACAGACACTCCTCGACCTTAACGCTGATACATCGATTCTGGACAGCAGCAGCCGCGATGCCATGTTCTATGCCAGACAGCAAAACAGCAGCAGGCTGCTGAACCTGTTAAACAAAAACATGGAAAACCGTTCTTCCTCCTACGGATTTCCGCCCCTCGAACTTAAAAGAGAACAGCTGATTTCCTTCAAGAACGACAACAGCGGCAACCTCTACCTCCTGGTAAAAAAAGAAACCGGAATCGAGCTTCATAAGCGGGGCGGGGACGGGGGAACCTTCTGGCGCAAAAATATTAAATTCGGAACCGATCTTGCCGTAACCAGTGACAATTTTATCTACGTCCTTGGAAAACGCGAGGGAACGATCAAAGGACAAAAAGATAAACGCTGCAAGGAAGGGGAGAATATGATTATTTCCCTTCGCAAATTTAATTCACAGGGAATCCTCCAATGGGAAGAGACCGATGGACGCTATTACGCCTGTAATAAAACCTCCCCCCATCAGGTCATCGTTGACAATGACGGCAATGCATACATCGGCATAACCTTCGGGTCACCGGGATATAACTACCTTTCAAAATATTCACCAACTGGAAAACAAATTTTCAAGGTACGTCGATACGGAACCTGGGACCGTCTCTTCATTGATGAGAAGGAGACAATACTTCTTTTTGGGAAGTTTACCCACTTCTATACTAAAAGTGGCGGTCGAAAATATTCACTGAAATTATCCCGCCTGAGTGATTCAAAAATTTTTACAGCCGCGGGATCCGGAACCAACCAGGTCTTCTTTAAAGCCGGAAAGGCGAAAGATGGTTTTTACCTGGAACGCCTCAGCTACCGCGGCGACCTGATGTGGAAACGGTACTTTCGCTCCGGTAAAAAGGATATCCCCGCAGCAATAACCGTTGATTCTGAACAGAATGTTTATGTAACGGGAACAACCAGCGGCTCCCTCCATGGACAAAATAATTCCGGAGGAAATGACATATTCACTATAAAAGTCAGCAGTGAGGGGAACCGTCTCTGGACGCGAATCTACGGATCCTCTGCAAATGAACAGGCAGAGGATATTCGTCCCGACACGGGGGGGGGCATTTTCATCGTGGGAAGTAAAGGCTCCTCCCCGATATCGACATCAAAACCGGGGGAAAATTATTTTATTATTAAATATTCATCACGGGGAAGCCAGTATGGAAGATAAGTTGCCGACTTCCCGATCAAAATGATGATGGGATTTTACTGCTGCGGTTTATTCCATCATCATAATATTATCTGTAACATCCCCGGCAATACATTGACCAGCATATAATATACCGGAAACAGAGATTAATCCATGAAAAAAATATTTACCTACTTACTTCAAATTTTGATTTTAATCGTAATAATCCTGGGAGTATCCCTCTGGCAGGGGAGAAACATGCTGGAAGAAAATACAAATGCACCGGATTTTACCCATCCGACCCTTTCAGGCAATGAAATCACCCTCGGGGATTCAAAGGGCAAAAAAGTCGTCCTCTACTTCTTTGCTCCATGGTGCACCGTCTGTAGATTTTCCTCCCACAATATTGTCAGTATCAGAAATGCCCTCGATTCAGAAAAGGTCTCCATTTATGCAGTTGCCCTCTCCTACAGGGATATTGCGGAAATAAAAAAATTCAAAGAGGAGCACAGTTTGAACGTGCCGGTTATACTCGGAACAAAGGAGATGCAGGAAAGGTATCGCATAGGCGCATTCCCATCAATTTACCTTCTGGATAAAAACGGAAAAATCCGCAGCAGGCTCATCGGCTACTCCACGGAAGCAGGTATTCGGCTTCGCCTGTTCATGATATAGAATTTCACTATACCGGTTAAAATAAAAAGGACCGCATTTACATTAAAACAATCTTGTCCTGACAATTATGCCTGGCTTCGCAAAGTCCCTGTTTAAGGGCGTATATAAAATCTTCCTCGCTGCGAAGTTGTACAAAAAATTCCGTAACAATAGATCCGATTGATTCCGGCATACAGGAACCGCTGCCCCCGCATTCAATGAGGGGATAAATTTCAAACCATCGATCCGTAGCAATATTTTCATCATCGCTGCTTGTCCCTGCGAGGCGTTCAACGGCTGTACAGAGTCCCTTTTCTATCAGTCTTTCCGCTACAATGTGCCCATCCCGAAATGGGTTTGCAGCGACGGCAAACCCTTCCCTTTCCCTGACAGTTAAAAGCATATCCTCAGCGCCAAGACCCGCTTCAATATCCTCAACAGGGCCAAAGAGAATAAAATCGCCATCATCAGTAGGGTAATACATGCCAACAACGACAAGAAACCCCTCCGGGATCTCAAGCTGTTCAAGTTCCCCCTTCAATTCCATGGTGTTTGTATCGGTTATACAAACACCATGAAGCCCCATATCAATGGCAGTCCTGATAATTGTGTCCGGAGACATTTCACTTTCAGAAGAGGCATTACTGTAAATATGGATATCAATTTTCATAGCAGAGAGTATTTCCTGTTTAGTTAGATTCTGACACCGCTGAAAACCTGTCCCCGTCCTGCATCAACAGTAACAACGGTTCCACTTTTCAATATAGTCGCGGCATTAACCGCCCCGGTTATCACCGGGATCTCAAGGGCGCGGGCTACGATGGTTGCCTTCGAATCCTCTGCATCCTCTTCCGTGATAATTGCCGCGGCATTTTTAATAGCCAGTAGAACATCTTCACTGCTGTTTTCAATAACGAGAATATCCCCGGCGGTAAAATATCTCAATTCTTCTGAATTCCTTTCCACAACACAAAGGGTGCCTGTTGCCTTCAGGTTATTTGCCCCTTTTCCTTCGATAAGAACGTCACCAACGATATGAACCTTAAGAGTATTTGTAGTACCGCTTATTCCTGAAGGCATTCCGCCTGAGATTACCAGGAGGTCCCCACTTTTTACGATTCCGGTTTCCTGGGCCTTTTGTATCGCCTGTTCAAAAATTTCATCGGTACTATCCTTGACTTCCGTCAGCACAGGGACAACACCCCAGGTAATGGCAAGCTGCCTGTATACACGGTCACTTATGGTAGTTGCAATGATTGGAGTATCGGGCCTGAACTTACTCACCTTCCTTGCTGTGTCCCCTGACTTCGTGACAGTTACAATAGCTGTAGCCCCCAGGGTATGGGCCGTCTCACAGGTTGCATGACTGATGGCATTGGTAATATTACGTGTCGGCGGGATACTCAGTGCGTTAAACCTTTCTGCATAATTAATATTACGTTCCGTCTCCGTGGCAATTCTTTCCATGGTTTGAACAGCAAGAACAGGATATTTTCCAATTGAAGTTTCACCGGAGAGCATGAGGGCACTGGTATTATCATATATTGCGTTGGCCACATCTGTAATTTCCGCCCTGGTCGGGCGAGGATTCCTGATCATTGAATCAAGCATCTGCGTAGCGGTAATTGCCGGTTTACCTGCCACGTAACATTTACGTATTATATCTTTCTGAACAGCAGGAAGTTCCTCAAAGGGGATCTCCACTCCCATATCTCCACGTGCAACCATGATACCATCACTGACGCGAATAATTTCATTTATATTATTTACACCATCACGATTTTCAATTTTGGCGATAATTTTTATTTCCTGTCCTCCCTCATCTTCAAGGACCTTTTTAAGATCCTTAATATCGCGGGCAGTTCGAACAAAACTTGCGGCAATAAAATCAAAATTATTTTTTACACCGAAGGTGACATCCTCCCGATCCAGGTCACTGACAAAAGGAATTTTTAACGTAACACCGGGAATATTCAGACTCTTGTTATTGCTAAGGACTCCGCCATTTATAATTTCACATTCTACAACAGTATCAGTTATCGAAACAACCTTAACCCCAAGGAGTCCGTCATCCAGAAGTATCATATCACCCCGATTAACATCTCCTGGAAGGCCTGCATGGGTCACTGATACCTGTTCATTATTTCCTTCAACATCTTCAGTACAAAATTTGAAAAGGTTGCCTTCCTTCAGTTCAACTTCCCCTTCAACGAACTGTTTGATTCTTATTTCAGGCCCCTTGGTATCAAGGAGGGTTGCTATGGGTCGTCCCATTTCATTGCTTACCTTCCGAACCATGTTCAGACGGGCAAGGTGTTCCTCGTGATTCCCGTGAGAAAAGTTCAGGCGTGCAACATTCATTCCACTTTCAATCAATTCCTTCAAAATTTTTTCATCATCGGTGGCGGGGCCAAGGGTACATACAATTTTTGTTTTTCTCATTTTTTCCTCACATAATATCTCACGGATTAAAAAAGAACATCTGTTTAAACTGGAATTAAAACTCAAGAGTTTTTTTAATTTATTTTCTTCGCAGAATCAGAACCGTCAGATCATCTGTTAAATTATTCTCAGAACCGACAAAGTTAATAAAATCATTCATAATATGCTCAAGAATATCCTGGGCGGATCCATCAGGAGCATTACCAAAACTTTTAATGACACGCTCCTTCCCGAAAACTTCCCTCTGTATATTTTTATTCTCCACCAGGCAATCACTGAAGAGAAGTATAACATCATTACTATTAATTTCAAACTGTATATTATCATAGGGAAGAGTAAATAATGAAATACCGAGAAACACGCCGGAGTTAGACTCTCCCTCTTCATTCAAAACCGGCTTCACCCCTTCCCTGTTTTTTAGCAGGATATCACTATGAGCAGCGTTGACATACTCTACGGTGTTCCCTGTGAAACGAAGCAGAACACCCGTCAGATAGTTATCCACCTTCTCTAATTCGTCCTGGAGAATACTGTTTGCATAGGAAATAACTTCACTGAGGGATCTCTTCAATCCCCCCATAAATATTCTGAAAAAAGTAGCCTTTGCCAGCATGGTAATCAAACCGGAAGCAATACCATGTCCTGAAACATCAAACAAACCAACACCTCGAAGCTGGTCATCCTCCACATAGAAATCATAGAAATCTCCGGAGACCGCAGCGGTGGGCCTGAAATAGCAGGCTATATCCCATTTTTCGGCATAGGGAGCAGTATCCGGTAAATAGCTCTGCTGCACATTGGCGGCCATATCCATATCCCTTGCAGCGGTACGGTGAGCAGTTTCGAGGTCACGGTTAACCGATAAAAGATTTTCATTGGAAGAACGCAACTCTTCCATTGCGGCATTTAATTCTTCCGTTCTCTCTTCCACAATCTTAAAGAGGTCTTTGTTTACATGTTCCAGTTTATCAGTGAGCTGTTCAACATTGTGAAAGGCCCTGGAAAATTTACCGGAAAGCACAAATGTCTGAACAAGAATGAAAACAACAAGGCCGTAGGAAGAGAGGTAGGCTGTATTCACTATATCATTGTTAAAGAGAATATCATTTAACACCGTAATAAGCATCATAATAAAGCCGACAGTAAAGAGACCTGCACCATATCGTCGGCCTGAAATGGCCCTGGCACCTGCCACAAAAAGATAAAGAAGTGCAATACCCGAGACGGCCTGGAAATAGGGACCAACAAAACCGTTTATCCAGGCAGGAGTGGCTGCGACCAGGAGAGCTCCCCCCAGCATAATATATACAAAAACAGAAACAATACGCCGGTTAATATTTCTGGGAAAAAGATACGCCGTATACAGAATAAAAGCAGGCACCCCGAGATAAAATGTCAGGTCCATCAGCAGTACAATCAGCCAGAAGGGTATGCCGGGAAAAAGCTGAACCAAAAATTTTTCCCCTGTCAGTATTGTCCGCAAAGCCATGGCAAGGCAAAAGAGAGCAAAATAAAGAGTATAAATCTCCTTTCTGCGATGTGAAAAAAGCACTAGATAGTAAATACCCACAATGAGGAGACAGCCGAAGACAATCATTTCAATGGCCAGGCTCTTCTCCCTCATCCACATGAGATCACTGGCACTCCCGAAAACCAGTTTTCTCCCGGCACCACCAAAACGCTGATGATAATTTGAGATATGTAGTAACAAACGAACTTCTCCGGTATCACTCAGAAAAGTATTCACCTGGGGCCTGAAATGGGGAGAAGTATTATCGCTGTTTGTTCCAACCTTCCCATCGGAGGCAATTCGTTTCCCGTTAACAAATAATTCAAAGGCGGTAAAAACAGACAGATTTTTAATTGCCAGTACTTCTGAAGTATTGTCGAGAAGAATTTTCAGACGGTAGGTTCCATATCCGTAGCAGCCGGCTTTCTCATTGTCGAATGTCAAATTATTCCAGAATGAGGGCAAAACCGGGTAAGCATCCGGAACCGGGGGGTTTTCCAGAAAATCCTTTTCCGATAGAAGTTTTTTCCAGTAGAACTCCCACTCACCTGCAAGGTCCACTGGACCATCCACCCTGGGATTCCATCCACGAAGGTCAAGGACACCCTTGACTATTTCCGGTGTTTTAAATGAAGCTGCAGCAGCGGAGAGAGCAACGATAGAAAATGCCGCTGCTGTCAGCAATGTTAATACCTTCCTGAATCGCATTCCTTTAGTGCAAACCCTGTATGGAAAGATCTTTATCAAAGGAAATAACTACATCATAAGTAATTTCAAGCTTTTTACCCGGAGTAATTTGGGTCTTCCATAGACGCATTCCCTGCTGATACTTTGTGCTCTTCTTGAATTTTTCGTCGATTGTATAGGGAAGGGAGAGATTTTTGACCTCCACCTTTATCTTTTTATTCCTGGAGACCGGGATCCTGTCCCGAATGATAATTGCCTGGATCGTCGGCATCTGACTCTCCATGGTTATTCGATACCGATACAGAATCCTCCGCTCTCCGCCAAATACACCGGCAGTATCCTCAAACCTTTTTACAAGCTGTTTTCTCGCAGAGATCCGCTGTTCCATTCCGAGGACAAGGTCCTTTTTTTTACCAATGGGAGTGAAAGGTATAGTAACCTTCCCCATAAACTCATTTTCAAGAAAAATCTGACCTTCCCCGGTCAACCATGGCAGTTTCGTGGAATTTTCCGTCCTTACCCGCAGGAATGCCGTGCGGACCCGGTCAGGAATAACTTCATAATAAAAGCTGGCTTTATCTGTCCCACTGATGATGAAGTCGCGGATAAACTTTTTCTGATATTTATTTGATGAGACTATATTCTGACGAATGGGCATTTTGATATCAATATATGCCCCCTTTCTTTTTATGCTTGTTTGAGGAATCGCGGCTACTTCCTCCTTAAAAGATTTCTTATCCATCAAACCAGCAGCCCCGATCATCTTTTTAGAGCTCTTATAGTATGGCCCACGTCGCCTCTCCAATTCAGAAACATCTAGATACCATGGATAAAGGCGCGGCGGACTGATGGAATTGATTGGAGATCCAGTTGAAAGGGCCAGTTCAATATTATTCCAGTCTTCACCGGTTTTCTGGTAGATACTCGAATAGACTACTACATTAATTGTTTTCTTTTCACGACTCGCACGGATATCATAAAGCATTTTCCAGTACGTATGAGGAATGACATAGCTGATGGTAAGTTCAACCTCACGGTTTACATTGGAAAAGGCTGAAATATTCAGACGTTTTTCAATATCTATTTTGCCCTTCGCAGTAGTAAGAAGCTCCCGCCGCTTTGCATATTTAGTGGTAAGGTCCTGAAACTGCTGTACCGCCATATTCGACCTGTTGGATAGAACCGCCTGGTTCAACGACTGGTATGTCCTGAAATAGCTGTAACCGGCAATTTGAGATAGTTCAAATTCCCATTTCTGAATTTTTTTACCGATATTTTCACGTTTTTTTTCTATACTCCGCTTCCGCGTCAGCAGGGTCATTCTCTTTTGAGCCACCCAGTTGAGAGTGTTGTCCCACACCTTCACCTGGGGCATTCTTGTTGCCAGTTCCCGGGAGACAGTCTGGTTGGTAAACTCCAGGATTGAATCGAGAAATTTCTGTTGTGATTGAATATTTTTTAGTTCATCGAGAAGCTCCTGGTCATTTTCCCTCAGGGCTTCAAGTTTCTTCTCAATGGCGAGAATTTTTTTCTGACGCTTCTTCACCAGGGCCTTCTTTTCCACCTCCATGGAAAGAATTTTTCCCGGATACTTCTTCGGGAGACTGCCCTTGACCGACCAGTCATAGAGTAGCTGCGGCAGACCGCTGATAACCACGGCATTACTCCCCCTGGAAAGGGCAACACGGGCAGTCCTGGTTATTTTTGCCTGGTTCTGATAAAGTTTTACGGAAACAATAGTACTCTCGTAGGCCTTATCTTCTCCTGCTGCAGGAATTGTAAAAAAAGCGGTACCGGCAAGAAGAAAAACCGCCACAATTTTTTGCCGTAACATGAGAACCTCCCGGTAAATCCAGTATTTTTCAACAGGGATCTGCCTGCCATTGCAACATCTTCCGGTAAAAAACGAACCTTAATATTTGCATTATTAACACTACCTGTCAAACGAATTAATCCGGCGTATCTTCAGATGATTCAGGACAATTTCAGAGAGTTCACGTGCAGCCCCACCGCCGCTGCCGCGCATGACAAAGGTGACCAGGATATAATTACTTTTCCGATACCGGAAGAAAATGACATTCCACCCGTGCGTCCGATAGCGTTCCCCAAACCAGGTTGCCGTTCCGGTTTTCCCGCCGATAAGATCGATCTCCCGGTTATTGCTCACCAGTTTTTTCAGGGTACCTTCCTGCACGACCCTCTTCAGCCCCTCCAGGAGAAAACGCCTTGTATCATCCGGTATCCTTTTTTTTGTTTCTTCGGGGGAAGTTAAAAACCTGCGGTAGAGCCTCCCCACCTCCAGGGGGGAAAAAAGGAGAAGTCCACCCTCGCCAAGCACTGATGCCTGTTTCCTGAAGGAAGTTACGTGAAACTCTCCGCTTCCACGAAGTCGGTCATGCCATTTTTTTGATATCATGTCCAGGTCCCACAACTCAGCTGTCTGTTCTACAAGGTCCCTGTTTTTTTCCGCTGAGGTTAAAAAATATGTATTGCAGGAAACCATGAGGGCCTTTTCAAGATTACAGGTTCCGTGCCCCCTCCGAAGAGAACATCTGAAATACCTGTTTTTTTTTGCATCCCTGGGAAGATGAAATATCCTGCTATCCTCATCGGTTAGAATCTCCCCTGGCGGGTAATATTTTCCACGGCAGCTGAAGGATTGCTCCATTTTACCCTGTATGTGGAGCATTGCTGAAGAAAAAATTTTCACCAGTGATCCAGGAGGAAATCCCCTTTCCCCGGCAAGGTTTTCATTAAAAATAAATATTGATTCAGAGGTCAATGCGTCGAGGATAACCACAGCGGCTTCCCCCTTCATTTTAGTAAATGATTCTATCCGATGCTGCAATATCCATGTTTCAAGGAGGGATTCTTTTTTTTCCATCCTGAAGGCATTCAGGAGAAGAGGCAAAAGAAGCAGCAGGCACATTCGAAAAAAGGAATTTTTATTTATTTTCACACCAAACTGAATTCCATAAAAAACTTAACAATATGATTCATTCATAAAACTTATTGTTATCAGCGGCAATGTCAATAAAAATAATCCGGCTAAAATAACAGAAGACCTGCATGGCAGGTCTTCTGAACAGTGGGGAGGAGAATATGCTCCGGTTCTACCGCAAGAGCATTTTACTTTTCATCAGAAAGTAATATAATGATTAACATCATATTCGTCAACTTTATTTTTTGTAATTACACCATTTTTTAGACAACCCTAACTTGCTTAATCCTGATCCCGTATCTACGCCTTGTCAACAATCTTCCGGTGAGACATTGACTGGAGAACACGAAGATTTTTCCTGATGCCTTCCTTGGCTTCAGGGTCCTCCATGGTCTTCAGCATCATTTCATTCACCTGGATTGAGCGTTCATCATACTGGGGAAAATCATAAAAGCCATTCTCATCATAATACCGATGATCAGCCTGGAAGACAAAACGAAGTCTGCCCCAAATGTCATCCCGGAATATTTTAGTACCGCCGACGCCGAGAAAGGTGGGAGCCCCAACAAACTTCTTTTTGCCCATAAGCACTATCTTCAGAGCCAGACTTAAAAGACTGCTGTCCAGTTCCCCAGAGGATACTTCCTCATCTGAAACCACCCCTGCATAATTAGATGTCTGAAATTCAGCATAGGCCTGAAATATTTCACCAAGGGTGTCAAGCTGACTAAAGGGACCGGAAACAATAAATCCCAGCTGCTTACCGATGATTGACGGCGTATGTGTATTAAAAAAGCCCCGGTCAAAAAACTGCTTCCATTTCCATGAAAGATAGCGGTCCTTTATCGCCCCTGCCAGAATAATCGCATCGGCAGTTTTCATCCTCTCATTATAAAACTCAATGAAATCATCCTTGCCGCTATACATACACTCATAATCAAAAGCGCACTGGAGACACCCGGTACATCCCCCTTTCATGTCAATGTCATAAATGTTTACCACATCGACGGAACCGGTAAAGGAGGCGGCAAACTGTTTGACCATTTTTCCAATGTTAGTGGACTCATCAATGTCATCTGTAAGAACCAGCACCTTCATTTCGCCCTGATCTGCAGAACCAGTCGCTGCTGAGGGTTCGTAGATGAAAGCATTTTCCCGGAGTGGCGCATAATGCCTGATCCCGGGGATATCCTCTTCAACGGTCCGGATAAAATTATCAGTAAAATCAATAAGACGGTTTTGTTCTGACTCCTCAAAAAGATCATCCATATCAGGAGAAAACATCCCCGCAAAGTTCATCCTCAGGTCATCACAGACAGCCCTCAGGTAGCTCTGGCCGATATTATCATAAAAATGTATCGATGTACTCAGCGTAGCCGTATGTTTACCACTGAAAGCAGAAACTGCATTCCGCTCAAAAATCAATTCAATAAAACGCTTATACTGCGATGGAATTAAAAGTACATAAATAGGGAAAGCCCATAAAATCGCATCGGCACTTTTTACATCATCAATAACTTCCTGAAAGGCAGCCTCATCCTTTTCCAGCTTATTGATCTTCTGTCCAACATGATGTATACTGAAAGTGTGGTCCGTAAATTTCTTCTCCAGAAATTTTACATACTGTATGGTAATCCCCACATCCCCCTTGGGACTTCCGTTTAACACTGCAATTTTCATTAAAAGATCCTCCTGCCCATTATTTTTTATTTTAGAACATAATTATCATGTGTGACAAAAAAATCAATAAAAATATAACAATGTTATGTTTATTTAAAGGAAGTTTAAATATCCGCATATACTGTTAAAACTTCCTTTAAGAATCTCTAATTAAACTGGTTAAAAAATGGTTAAATGTTCGCAAATAGACTGAATCCCATAAAAAATCATATAAATCCACAGGCTCTGTGAAAATAATTATATATAATAGTAACATGCTTTAAAAATGCAGTTTCTCATTAATAGGGCTTTCCAGAAGGGAGGTTCACCATGAAGAAGAAAAAGCCATTTACAAAGGAACCAGCTAAAAAGTCACAGAAGGAAACTCGTCCCAGGAAAGATAATACCGAGACGGTAGAACAGATTATTGCCCGCCTTGAAGAGCCGCACTCCTCAGTGGAAGAGTATAACCGGCATGTACATAAGCTTAAAAAGGCAATAAGGAAACTGCCCCCAAGACAGCTTGCAGAATGGATCATGGAACGGCACGATATATTTGTAAGCAGGATAGAATATCAGCTCTCCCATGACTTCCTCAACGGAACACAGTACATGGAACGCCACTTTATACTCATCTACATGATGGAGGTCCTTAACCTCTTCACCTTTCTAGACATTGAAACACTTCCTGAAGAAACCATAAGGTATCTGCATAAAAAAAATTATGCGGAACTGCTTTCGATTCTCAATGTACTGAATTACATATAATAACTATCAATTTGGCTGATATCCTAAAAGGAAGGTCCAGCTATAATCAGATGATTTCCGGATATAACTACTCAGACCATCCCTTGCGGGATACTTCTGCAATAATAAAGCTACTGCCTAATTAAACAAATTCCCGCTATTTTTGATATATTGAAACTAAATGAATAAACAAGTTAATTCAATGTTTAGAAATTTAACTTTTCATCCAATAATCACAGCCTTTGATAAAATTACATTGCCATTTAAGCTTTTATATTATAAATTACACATATCAGGAAGATTCCAGTTGAACAGACTATTTAGTCTTGGTCCAACTGAACAAACCAATTACCAGTCACTTTGATGTATACCGCTTCTTTGCAGGGGCGGTTTTTTTTATTCATCTGCGAAACGTCCCTGTCGGGCAGAATTTCCTGAAGAAATAATTACCCAGGCTATTAGTGCAATAAAAGATACGGCACCAAATGATGAAAATAGAGCTACAGCAGTAATATCACTTTTAAAGTATAAAAAACCTGCGTAAAGCCCTGCGACCTTTATGGATGTACTAACCACCTGATATATTAAATATCCTCTTTGCATTCCCATTGGTATTGTAGCAACACTTGATGGACCGGCGATAAATTGAAAGAATATCATAAAAGCAATCCATCGTGCATACTCACCGGCCATTATCCACTCTGAACCGAATACAAGTTTGAAAATCCAGGGGCCCAAAATCACAACCATACCATAAGGTATAATCCCCGCAGCTAATAGTCCGAGTGTTGCGTTTATGATAAGACTTTTAAAATCTTTGCCTTCACGAGCAGCCTTTGTTATCTTTGGGTAAAAAACGCTGGATACAGATTTACCTATCAG
Organism: uncultured Spirochaetota bacterium; assembly: GCA_942491575.1. Lineage (GTDB taxonomy): Bacteria > Spirochaetota > UBA4802 > UBA4802 > UBA5550 > CAZHNW01. Next base: position 3,688,135 of record CALOBT010000025.1, on the reverse strand, counting down.
CCTTGTTGGCGCCTTTAATAATTTAACCCCAAGAATATAAAAACCACCTGAAACAGGTCCAAAAAATGCGGATAGCATCAATACCGGCAGGCTTGCAGAAAAAATCTCAATAAATTCTACAGGCGCCCTGTACAGAGGAAAGTCATAATATTTCCTGGCAACTTGAGATAAAGATACTGCAGTTCGTTTTTGAGGCTGTTCAGGTTTTCGTTTTTCTTTTTTTGTTTTCCTGGAGCTTACATGCATTAAAAAAGCTTGCATACCTATTCCCAGTGTAGAAATAATGATGAGAACAGCTGCTACAGGCTTAATCAAACCAATAACTGTCTTAGCTATATTGAGAATAAATGACTTTAAAACTACTATTCTTGCAGTAGTTTTAAACCGTTTTTTGCGTATAAGCCATTGCGCCCCAACTTTACGCCATGATGCGAAAAGCATATACAGTGGAATAAGCATTCCAAAAGCAGTGATTGTCTGAGCTCCGAAAAATGTAAATAGACGGTCTCCCGCTAATAATATTACAAGGGCTGCAAGAGAGGTAGTGGTGATAGAAATATAGACAGCAACTCTTGCAATATCTTTTGCTTCACTATCCTTTTTCGGCAAAACAATAGCTGCTGGATATGCAAATGCAGATACAGATGCTGCTATTGTTGCCATAGACTCAAAAGTTCCCATCAGGCCAAATGCTTCAGGGCCGTAAATCCGTGTAATGACAGGAGTGAAAACAACTCCCACGAGTTGGCCCATGGCAGTTCCCGACGCAACAATAATAACATTGCGCACAAATTTACTTTGAGTTAATTTCTTTATATTATTGGCCAAAATCTGTTTTCAACCTTAATTCATTAACAGTATTGTCTTTATTCAATTAATTTACTAACCGTCGTATAAAAGTGGACAAGAACGTCAACATAAAATTCCATCATCATCCGCAATACTTCCTAAGTTCACAGCATTAAAATTATTAGTAAAATTCTATTATCGAAAGAATCTTTTTCAGTTAGGGAAAATAATTGTTTTAGATTAATATCTTTTATGCAGATATGCAGATCTTTTGAGGATTTTTTACTGCTTTATTATCATAGACATTAAAGCAGTAAAAAAAAACATAATGTCCCAAAAAATGTTGAATTTTGTTAAATATTGCAAGTCTATATATCGATTGAAATATAGACTTGCAAAAAACTCTCATGATCATATTTTTTAAATAATTATATAATTATCTTCAGGCTATATATTCAATATTTACTTAAACTCACAAATTAACACTCAATAAAAGCGCAATTCGATATAATTAGTTAAATTTTAGAGCAATAATTGAAGAATAAATTCTTCATCAGCCTTGTATATATAATTATCTGCCCTGGACGGATTATACATTTCATCAACCAGCCCTTTTATCAGGGCAGGAGTTGCATACTTACCTATAATTTCATTCAAGTTTAAGCTCTTTAATAAATACTTGATTTTTTCCAAAAGGTCCTTAATATCAGCTCCTGGTTTTTCTTCTTTAAGGAAAATATCGATTAATCCAGTAAGAATAAAACTGCAGGCAAAACCGTGAGGAATCCCAAATTTTAAAGTCAGAGGATATGATATTGAATGGGCTATTGCGGTTCTTGTCTGACTTATGGCAAAACCAGCGAGAGTGCTGGCCCACTGCATCTCCGCTCGTGCTTTTATGTTATCAGGTTTTTCAAGAACGGCTGGGAATGAATTATAAATGATTCGAAGTGATTGCAGGGCATATGCTTCACTTATAGGTGAACGGTTTTTATTCCATATAGACTCAAGCGAATGAGAAATTACATCCAAACCAGTGGAAAGCGTAATCTCAGGCGGGAGTTCTACTGTAAGCGCGGGATCAAGTATAGCTAAAGAAGGAAAAACCATTTCTCCTGCTAGCGAATATTTCTTCTGATGTACAGAATCCCAAACCGTCGCAAAAGGTGTCACTTCCGATCCTGTTCCGGCAGTTGTCGGTATTGCGATTAAAAATAGTTTCTCATCGGGAGATTCTGCTGACTGTCTTCTGAGACAGGCGTCAAGAGAACGGTTGGCGCCGTCTTTAAGGAAAACAGCTACTGCTTTGGCAAAGTCTATGACGCTTCCGCCTCCCAGTGCTACTACACATTCAAACCCTCTGTCTTTAAATGACAGGACCGTGGAGTCAATATTATCCACCTCAGGATTGGGGCTTACTTCATCAAAAATAACAGTATCTTCTCGACCTGTTTGAGCAGAAAGTTTTTGAGCTATACCTTTTCTTTTAAAAGACCGGCTGGTTATAATCAGCACTCTTCCTTCCGGAAGGTATTCTTTTATTGTTTCAATTTTATTAATTCCTGAAACAATTTTGACAGGATTAAAATAATTACTGTTAGGCATTGATAAATTCCATAAACATTTTCTTATTCTGTTCCGGAGTACTCGTTGGTCTTCCCAGATCGGAACGTGAACCCTGTTTAATTTTCACTTCAACCATCAAAGGCCCCCCGTTACTTTCCAATGATGCCCAGATTTCGGATAAAGCATGAATATCCGCAGCGCAAAAATAATTACTATATCCGCAGGATCTGGCAATTCCTTCAAAATCGATATTGCCTGCGACAGTGGGCTGTCCTCCGACAGATTCATGACAGGCATTATTGAGAACCACATGAACAAAGTTAGAAGGCTTTAGATCACCAGTAACAGGGATAGCGCCCATATGCATTAGCAGGGAGCCATCTCCGTCAAGGCAGATTACCCTTTTATCAGGTTTCCCCAGGGCAACACCAAGGGCGATTGATGAAGTATGCCCCATGGAACCAACGGTAAGAAAATCTCTCTGGCATTCATTCCTTTTTACTCTTAATTCAAAAAGTTCTCTTGATGTCTTACCTGTTGTTGATACAAAAAGGTCTTTTTCGTCACACAATTCAAGAATTTTTTCAAGAGCTTCTTCTCTTGTCAAATGAGAATTCCCAGCAGACTTTTTATTCGATTCATAATCTGAAAATGTACCGGCTCTGACAAGCAACGCTAGCGGCCCCTTCTTCTTTTGACATTGCTCAACTATAAATTTCATGATGCTTCCCACATCACTGTTTTCATCTATTACAAGATATGGTATGTCTAGAATTTCCAACTGACCAGCGGATATTCTCCCCTGCTTTACATGTTGCGGTTCATCATTGATGCCTGGCTCTCCTCTCCAACCTACAATAAGCAGCATTGGAATATTATAAACTTCAGGATCTGCAAGAGAGGCAAGGGGATTGACAGAATTACCAAGACCCGAATTCTGCATATATACAGCGCCGATTTTCCCGGTGGCGAGATGGTATCCGGCAGCAAGTGCTACAGCATTGCCCTCATTAGCAGTTATAATATGCGATCTCTTTTCAACAAGTGAAGTAATACAGGAACAAAGATTTTTCAACAAAGAGTCGGGGACCCCGCAAAAAAAATCAATGCTATGTCGACGTAGCGCATCCAGAAATTCTTCGGGAGAAATCATGTTACTTCCCTCCGGGGACAAGTTCGAGTATTTCATTAATCGACATCATCTGGCTGTCCGCTTCATATGATCTTCCATTTTCAAGTATAGACATTGCTGCTTTCACCATAGCCGGATAAGCGCTTCTGATGAGCTGATTAGCATAGATCACCACATTAACACCATGTGCCATGAGTTCTTCTTCAGTAGTCTTGTTGTAACTTGTAGGCACGACAACAAGAGTTTTGCGATTGTCAAATTTATTGTAAATATCACAAAATTCAAATATTTCATCGGGTATTTTATTTCTGCTGTGAATCATGATTCCATCAGCACCTGTTTCGAGATAGGCTTTTGCCCTTTCCACGGCATCGCTAATCCCTTTACCAAGAATGAGGCTTTCTATACGGGCAATTATCATAAACTCATCGGTGGCCTGCGCCTTTTTTCCTTCCTTGATTTTATGACAAAAACTTTCGATATCGTCCTGTGATTGATCAACGTCAGTACCGAAGAGGGAATTTTTTTTAAGGCCGGTTTTATCCTCTATTATGACAGCGGATACGCCCAGCCTTTCAAGTGTTTTCACCGTAAAGGTAAAATGCTCGGGTTTCCCCCCGGTGTCACCATCAAATATTATAGGCTTGGTGGTTATTTCCAGGACATCATTCAAGGTACCTACACGTGAAGTTATGTCAACCGCTTCAATGTCCGGTTTACCCTTGGCTGTTGAATCAGTGAGGCTGCTTGCCCACATGCCGTCGAATTCAAGCTTTCTCCCCGGTGTATCTACCGCTAATGATTCAATAATCAAACCTGTTAGACCGGAATGTATTTCCATGATGCGGACAATGTCCATGGAATCGATTAAACGACGCAAAGCATTCCTTCTTAAATCAGGTGTTGTCCCGATTTCTTTCATAACTTTGTGCAGCTGTGTTGAGGATATCCCTGATGTATATGCCACTTCAACAAGCTCACCTCCCCATTTTGCCAGGGCATCAATGACCTGCTGGCGGGTCTTCTGCTGAACGCCCTCTCGCCAGTCATCACCATGTACAACATAGTCAGGTTTCAGTAATTCAAGGTTGGGTACATAATCGAGCGTAGTTTGGGGAACAACTTTATTTACACCCTTGATACTCTCAATAATTTCTTTCCTTTGTTCGTAAGTCATATGAGGCAGACGTTTATAACTTGCGATTGCGGCGTCGGTAAGCAATCCTATTGTCACTTCTCCCAGAGCGGCGGCTTTTTTAATTATATTGAGGTGACCCGGGTGAATCAGATCTGCACTCATACCTACATATACTTGTTTTTTCATAATAGACCTATTATATCTAGAAATATTACAATATGAAATTAATATACTTTATATCTACATACTAGCTGTCATTTTTATTCAAATTTTCTTTACAAAACTTATCTTCTAAATAGTAGCTTATTTTAGCTTGCTTTGTTGATATAGTTTTTTTAATTTTCTATATGATCCTTGTTCTGCATGATAAATGCATCCATCATCAACAACATAAAACCATTTAGATTTCGGGATTCTCCAATCATCGCCGTATCGGGCGGCAAGGTAGACGTCTACAGGTTGAGGAATAATCAAATGGGGCGGCATTAAAGGCAAAGAATTTGCGGATTCAAATAAATTGAGAGGCACCTTCCATTCACATACTTTAAAAAATACCCTGAAAATTAAAGAATTCGCATTATGATAGGCCCTATCAAAAATCATATTTAATCCCTGATTGACTATAAGTATAAAATTGATAAGCATACTCAGTCTTGTTTTTTTCAATAATATACAAAAAGCAAATAGTGGGTATGCATAAGCAAATCTTAAAAAAATAAAAGACTTATTATTCTTCTCAATAAAATTGTTAAACATTGCATCAGGAAGGTTTGCTCCTTTTTTTAGCAGGCTTGATGATTGAGGAGACCATGCCATTTTATTTAATTTAAAGAATATATGTACATCAATGGGAAGCTGTTTATTCTTCCCGCTTTTATCTTTATATTTATAGGATAATTTATAGGGTACTCCTCTCAAGATTTTCAGTTTTATTTTCACGTTTTCTTTTTTTTCAAATTCTCTGGATATTTTTATGGCTTTATAAAAATCATCAAAAAAAATTCCAAGATCTACATCTTTTTCCCAATCATTTAACCTCTTATCCCTTACTACTCCCAGCAATGACCCGCTGTCAAGCCAACATAATATATCAGATTCATAAAATGTTTCAAGTAACTTGCCCGCCTTTTCTCCAATCATTGACCTTAAATCAAGTCTGTCTTTTTCAGATAAAATTTTATTATTCCTCATATTTTACCCTACATTCTATATTATTAATTATTGAGAATTTATAAAACGCCATTTTAATCTGACCATTCCTTATAATTATTTGCTAATTAACTTTCTGATAAAAATACAACCCTAAAATGATTTTTTATTTTCAACTTTCCACGACTAATCTTATTAAAAATAAATCCTCTTGTCAATAGTACTTTTTAATAAGATTGTTAAGGAGGAAGAAACTGGTCTGCACTCCTAAAACTGTAATGACAAAAAATACATATTTTAGGGGAATAGCATTATGATAACAAGAAAAAGATACAGTCAAGAATTAAAGAAGAAGATAGCTCATGAATTGCTCATGGAGATATCAACAGCTGCAGAGATTTCTAAGCGTGAAAGAATAACAAGTACAACTTTATACAAATAGAGAGATATATTCTCTGTGGGTGACTATGATACAGATGAGCAGGAGACAGCTGAACGTAAAAAGCGTATTTAAGATCTCGAAGAAACAGTAAGTGATCTTGCCCTTGAGAATCACATTCTAAAAAAAACTGAAAAAATACTACAACAACTGAGGAAAAAAGAAAAATTATCAGGGAGTATCTCGCCCCGGAATTCGGAGTAGTCAAAAGCTGTAAAGCTATGGGTTTAAGCATTTCAACCTACTATTACAGAAAAATTGAAAAGGATACAGATGATATGATGATAGCAAAGGAAATTGAGGACTATATTGAATTGGTGCCTGAATCTGGCTACAGACCGGTTACAGTTTATTTAAACCGCAAAATGCTGATAAACCACAAAAAAGTTAATCGAATAATGCGCGAAAAAAACGTTTTATGCAGGGAAAAGAAGAAATTCCGAACGAAAACAACTGATATTAACCAATTGGTTGTTAGTGATGTAACTGCCTATGATGTCAGGGGCAAAGATCATTTTCTTGCAACACTGATGGACAGACATAATCGTTAGATAATAGGAGAGACGGTTTCAGATAGAAACAATACAGAGCTTGTACTGGCTACCCTGGAGGATGCTATACAAAACAGAGGAAATCTTAACCTAAAGAACTGCATACATCATACAGACTCAGATGTAAGATATTGTTCAGTTGCCTATATCAAAAGACTGAAATCATTAGAGATGAAAAATTCTATGTGTATAAGCAATGCATATGAGAATGCTCATGCGGAATCGTTTAACAGCACGGTTAAACGCCAGGAAATAAATATTTAGATTATGATAACAAGGAAGAATCAGCTGATTCGATTTTTAATTTGCAAGCGTCAAATAAACTACAGTACAACCCTGTCGGGCAACAGTGCCCTGTAGTCATCTTTTGATTCAGCTAAAGGCAGTTTCTCAAAGATAAACCTTAGATATTTATACGGCTCAATGCCATTGGCTCTGGCAGATTCTACAAGGCTGTAAAGAATCGCGCTTGAATGGGCACCTCTTGGAGTATTTGAAAACAACCAGTTTTTTCTGCCCATCACAAATGGCCTGATGGCATTTTCCGTGAGATTATTGTCCGGTGTCAGGAGATAATGATCAACATATTTAATCAGCTTTTCCCATTCAGCCAGCGTATACCTGACAGCTTCGCCTGCTTTGCTTTTCGGAGTCACGAAATCGACCTGGGACTGGAGCCAGTTATGAAAAGAATCAAGAACCGGTATGATTTCCTTTTTGCGTGATTCAATAAATTTTTCAGCAGGAAGATTTGCCTGTCTCAACTTTTTTTCAACAGCATAGATCTTCTTGATATAATCTATGCCCTTGAAGCCCACCCTGGATTTCTTATTCAGCTTATAGGCCTGTTCAAAATACCTGCGAGCATGGGCAAAGCAGCCCACATGAATAATGGAATCTTTTTCTGATGCCTTGTTGTAGCCAGCGTACCCATCAGTCTGCAGGTAACCAGTATAATCTTGAAAAAACTTATCTGGAACTTCGCCAGACCGAGTTGGGTGATACTGGTAGAGCAGTAATGGTTTTTTCTCTGGAGTATATCCCATGGTGACCCACATGTATGATTTACTTTCTGCCTTCCTTCCCGGTTCTTTAAGAACCTGTAGAGAAGTTTCATCCATTCTAATTACAGGGCCACCTCTTATCTCATCGATCATAAGATCAATCAGTGGTTTGCACTTTTCAGCTGCAAGGAGAGACCAGTTGCATATAGTCGCCCTTGACAATTCAATATCCAGCCGTTCAAATATCTTAGACTGCCGGTAAAAGGGAAGTGCATCACAGAATTTTGCTGTTACGGTATAAGCAGCCAATCCGGCACTGGCAATTCCCTGAGGAATAAGCCGTGGTGGCATAGCGGCTGTTTTTATTTCAGGTATTTCTTTCGTTTCAAATGCTTTGCAAGTACAGGGGCCATACTTCTTTCTGATGTGCTTGTTAACAATCATCTTTGGAGGGATAATATCAAGTTCTTCAGATGTGACTTCTCCAATGACCGGGCGTTCTTTACCACAACATGGACATGCTTTTTCATCTTCTGAAAGATCATGAATGATTTCTTCTCTGTCAATATATGCGGGTAAAGGTTTTCTTCCCCGTTTTTTACGGGTATGGCCTTTTACTGCAGTTGTTTCTTCTGCCTGTTTTTCCGGTTCTGTTTCTTCACGGTCACCTTCCTCGGCCTCATTGAAAAGACGTATTTGGTGTTCGTCTTCAGGAGTCAGCTTCTCACTCTTTTTTCCATAGAGCTGCCGTTGGAGGGATTTATATTTTTCCTGAAGGTGTGAATGTTCTTCCTTGAGGGAGGAATGTTTTTTCTCAAGTATTGAGTATGCTTCCTGACTTTCCTTTGGAAGATCTATCTGCATCATTTTTTGCTGTTCAGGATCATCGGGAAGGTTGTTCTTTTCAATACCCATGAATCCATCATGGAGAAAGGAAAAATAATTAATACTACTTTATTATGAAACCGAAGAATAATTTAATGTTTTATGGGCATTAATTTATTGATTCCGGCAAGAAGCATCTCAAGCTGTTCTTCAGTAATCTCTCTGCATTCAGCCGCATTCTTTGGCCAGGGAAACTTCTCTTCTTCCAGTCTTTTGAGCCACATGCAGAACCCGTTGCGGTCCCAGTAGAGTGATTTCCAGTTTTTCTGTTTTTACCGGGTGGTATGTAACTGGTAATTGCTGAAGAGATGTTGAATTGTTTTCCTGGTCAAACAGCCTTTTCTATTTATTGAAAGTCCAGTAGCCGAGGTCGTTCTGTCTGCAGTTTTCGCGCTGGATTATATTGAGTTCTTTGAATGACTGATAGTGCTGTTGCCAGTAATTTCTGGTTGATTTTTTTTGGTTCATGAAGTTCTCCTTTTTTTCAGGAGAACTGTATCATGCTGGTCAAGATGTGGTTGTTTTGACGGTTACTTTAATTTCATTAATAAATATAATTCTATCAGACCACATTCATCGATAGAGAATTTAATGCCTGTGGAATATAGGAAAAAGTTAGAGAAATCACAATTTATACATTAAAGCTATTTACAATTTCTGGGGTGCACTGCACATCATAGTATTGCCAAATATTATCCAGTAGACATTTCCAGCATTGGATTATTTGATTTCTGATGAATTCAGGTAGGGAGAATCAATCACATAAATTGCCCAGTTTTATGAGAAGATTCCAAGACTACTGACCTATGGTGATTAGGGTGTCACTTTCCCCGTTTAAACATAGTTGCTCGCGATAAAAATCATCAAGCCAAATCAAGTCAGGTCTACAAAAAAAACTTGGGGCTTCAATTTGAGGAGCGTTGGCAATCAACCAGCTCATTGCATTTTCAACACTATATCTCTGAATAAAATGAGTTTCGACAGCATTAAAGCCTGATTTGGCCAGCAATTTTTCAAGATCGCTAGAATTAAAATAGGATACATGTGCCTTTTGAAAATAAAAATTACGATATCCTGGGCTTAACTCAACCATATGATCATCTCGATTGGGGATCTCAATGATAACCTTCCCCTCTGGTTTTAATAGTTTTTTAATGCCTTTCAAAAATTCAACAGGTCCAAGAACATGTTCAAAGACCTGGAAAGCGACTACTACATCAAAGGTATTTAGAAACTGAAGAATAATATCATCCTCAACACAAACATCAAATTCAAAAAGAGACTTTCCTGTTATGTTTTCTGCTATTTCCCGGCGGCTTGCACCAATTTCTGAGCCTTCAATATTCCATCCCCTTTTAAGCATTTCCTCCATAAAAAAACCATAACCGGTTCCCAATTCCAGAATTTTTTGATCTTTTGTGAATAATTTTTCGATAAAATCAGCACGTCGAATAGTATCAGTTTTTAAACTATTACGCATTTTTTCTACATCAATAACCGGACGTACCCAGTTGGCCTGTTTATTTTGACTGTAGAAATTCTTATTTTCACTCCATTCTGGCAAAGGGAATAGTTGTACATGGGCACACTCCTTGCAATTATATACGGAATGCTCATTACTGTCTCTGACTTTAGCGGATATTACATCCCGAGATGAAGATCCACATATTTTACATTTAAAATTATCTACAGTCATCCTGTTATTCTTTACTCCACAAAATTTTTAAAATCTGCAAGGAAAGAATCGAAATCCCTTTCTAGTTTTTGTTTTATTTTAATATTTTCCTGAATCACTTCATTACTGTGATCTAAAACATTTATTGTTTTTTCCAGCAGTTGTATGGTAATGCTTTCATCTCTCGCTACAATAAGACGATTGCTTATTCCCAATTCGTTATAGAGATCTGTAATTTTTTTATAAGTGCTAATTCCAATTGTTGGCGTCCCAAGACCAATGCTGCATACACTGGCATGAAACCTCATTGCAATTACACAGTCAGCATCACGATATGCAGAAAAAACCAGACTTACTGCACTACTACCTAAAAGACAGGGACCAACTCCGATATTATTTCGTCTGATATAATCGGGCAACTGCTGAATTACTTCATTAATTACCTGAAGATCACTATAGATATGTGGCATGAATGTAAAGAAAAAATCTTTCCTGTATTCAACCATTTTTAAAATATATTGAACAAAAGAATCCACCAATAGTTTATATCCGTAATCTTCATTACTATCACCAAAACGCACTGATGGCATGTCAATTGCAAGAGAAAGTACTATATTACAATTGCCCTCAGGAATTAAAGAATAATGATAGTTACTGGGATCTATAAAAAATCCACCATCAGGTACTTTTCTGATCATAGATGAAGATTGTTCACCATACTTACCTATGAACTGTTCAATCGAACCGTCATTACGTACAGTGACCATAAATCTTTGTTTATCTTGAAGGTTTTCTATAAAATTAAGAAAATTTTTAAGTGTATTTTCGCTGTACCCCTTATAACAATCAAAGCCCAGCCCAAAGAAAAGAACTTTTGTTTTTAAAACATCAATAGCATCCTGACTCATATTAATAGTACAACCTGTACATGAGTCTTCCAGCCATATTTCAAAAAAATTCCCCCCTCCAATTATAACCAGATCATATTGATTGGCTAATTCTGCGAATTGCAAATCAAACTGTAGTTTATCAGAGCCGTCATATTTCTTATAAAAACGACGCATTTCAATTTCATCATATTCTATCGATCCCTTTATAACGGAAGCAATCTTTCGCCTGAGACCGCTATGATTGGCGTTATCTCCAATATTCCCATTAAAGCTCGCTACATGCAAAATCCGCATAATTGTTATTCCATAGTTGGTATTGAAAAATTTCCTGTGAGCCAAAGTAAAACATCTCTTATTACTCCGGCTCCTCCGTTTGAATGGGCTATGAAGGATACTGTGTTTTTGACCAAAGGATGAGAGTCTGCAGGGCAAACAGAAAATGCTGCAAGCCGCATTGCTTCCAGGTCATTACATTCATCACCGACATAAAGAACATTATCCCAGGAAATTCCATTTTTTTCGAGCCATTGGCTGATTGCCTCTACTTTATCTGAAATACCATACAGATATTCATTAACTCCAAGTTTTTCCAATCTTGAATTGACTGACGGTGAATCTTCTCCCGTGCAAACTAATACAATTAAACCCATCTCCTTCAATTGAGCAAGTGCTGCACCATCACGAGTATTAAATTTTTTCAGCACTTCACCATTTTTATCATAGTACATCCCTCCATCGGTTAATGTACCGTCGACATCAACAACAATAACAGCAGGTAATTTATCAGGGAGATGCTCTCTTTTAGTTTTATTGATAAATGCTGACTCAGCCTTTATCCAGTCATCAGGTTCATCAATCTCGATCATAGTATTTTCGGACATTCCATAAACTGAAATTTTGCCCCCTAATCTGCACTTCTGATCTTCAAACAATGTAGTATTTGTAAAATAGAAGCTGCCATTTTCTAGGAATTGTGGTTGCATATCCTGACGTCTTGGTCTATTTTGAGGATCATAATTTAACGGTTCGCCAGAATCAGACCAAATAAACCTGGAAAAAGGGACAGCCGTCACAAGCGAATCAGCAGATTCGCCTTCATATTTCTTTCTGGCATTGACAAAATCAGAGGCTGTTACTGTGGGTGTTGTTGCCTGAACTAGTGAAATAACGTCACAACTTTGACTTTCAAGAAACCAATCCATAACGATTTCAGAGCTGGCATCATCTGTAGCCGTATGTGCTGCCCGTTGAAGAACGATTGCATCAGGGGTCCATTTTTTAACAAGATCAAGATAGTGTTCGCTATCAGAAGTAACATACACGCCGCCATTAAAAATACCACTCTCAATGGCCGCCTGTGTTGCCCAGTAAAAAAGGGGTTTGCCGCAAAAAGATTTTATATTTTTATCAGTAATTGATTTTGATCCCGACCGTATCGGGATAAGGGCTTTCCAAACAGTCATTCAGTATCCACCTAAAAATGCTTCCCTTCTATCCTTTTAAGTTTATTGCGTTGAACCTTTTCAATTTCTAACAGATCCTGCTCCTTATATGAAAGCGCTTTTTCAACATTGTGTAAATCTCTTATAAGTCTTCTTAAACCATCAGGCTCAAGAGATGCAGCATGATCTGTTCCTTTCCACGTTCTGTTTAGTGTATAATGCCTTTCAATCCAGTTTGCCCCAAGTGTAAGGGCGGCGACATCAGCAGCTATCCCGTTATGATGACCTGAAAAACCAATTTCCTGTAATTCGCTACCATAGGCCTCTTTCAATCTTTTAATCTCAAACAATGCCAATTCTTCATAAGGAACGGGATAACCTGAAGTACAGGCATATAAAACCACCCTTTTTCCAGCTCCTCGGGAAGTAAAGAAAGACACGATTTCTTCTTCTTCCTGCTTTGATGTCATCCCAAGAGAGATATGTACATCGCCGCTATAATTATCACATAACTCAGATAGCATCGGCCAGTGAAGATTACATGCTGATGGAACCTTAATAAAATCAGGATTCAGACTTATAATTTCCTTTGTAGAAGTAATATCCCAGACTGAAGTTGAATAACCTATTCCCATTTCATTACAGTAATTTAATAATTCACGATGTTGATCTAATGAAAGTTCAAGATACTCCCTATGCTCACCGTATGTTGCGCCATATGAATGATGAGGATTAGGATGGGGGGCATTGTACTCTTCAACAGTCAGTAACTCTTTATTAGTCCTTTTTTGGAATTTTGCATAATTTGCTCCACAGAAAATCTTTGCTATTTTTATCATTTCCTTGGCGATTGAGAGATCACCCATATGATTACAGCCAATTTCTGCGATTACTTTAACTTTTGAATTTGATTCTAGAAGGGGATCGTATAAAAATGACATATTCATTCCTCTCTACTATTAAATAGATAGATATAGAGTAATAACGGTTTTTCCCGCGATTATTTTTTAGGTGTAATTATAGTGTTGTTCAGGTAGTCAGACTGGTTGGCATCCACCCTGTTCAATGTCCTCTCTACATGATAGACTATTTTTGAGTTATCAAAAAGCTTATGCAAGCGTGAAGACACCTGATTTTCAAAATACACAAATAAAATACTTTGTAAATTTGTCAATAAACTTCTATTTTTCTAATAAAATGAATGTGCCGGGTTGCAGTAAATCCATAGTTCCCACATCCGATTCCACCAATAAATCACATTTCTTCTAAGTTCAGTTAAAATTAAACCTCATCAATGAGCCCCTCAATAATATCTAATATATGCTTCATTTACAGAATAATTATCCTGTTGACAAACAGCATTTTGCAAGATTCCATCTTCCAAATAAAGAGAACCAACAATTGAATTATAATTCACTTTTTACCTTGACAGAAAAAAGATTTATGGTCGCTTTATAAAGTGGCTCAATTATCAATCCTTATTTCAAAAACTGTATTGACAAAGTGCTCCAGTTTTATGGCAGTATTAAAATTACGAAATCAAGAGCAATTGTTTAAAATCCGAACAGGCAAGAAATAATGAAAAAAAAGAAATCAGAAAAACCAGTAATATTACTGAGTATTGAAACCAAGGCAAGAGAGCTGCCGGGGAAAGTACTCCTTTCATGTTTTCTGGCAGAAAAAGGCTTCAAGGTCATTCTTACGAATTACAGGAAGATACCTTTTGCGCTAAAAACAAAAGCCTGGCTGTATATTGACCGGAATTCATTTGCCCCGAGAATGAGTTTTTTTAGAAGGTTAAAATTCTTTGGGCTTAAACTGGTCTGTATCGATGAAGAGGGTATTATCTGGCGAAGCCCTGAAGGATATAAAAGCCGCATACATGTTAAAACCAATGGATATGTTGACGGGTATTTTACTTGGGGCAAAAAGCAGACAGAGCTTATCAAAGAAGTAAGTGAGTCTATCAGTACCGTTATAACAGGCAATCCTAGAATTGATTTGTTACGACCTGAGCTGCTTGGATTATATAAAAATAAATCTGATAATATTAAAAATCGTTTTAAGGATTACATATTATTTGTATCAAATTTAGCCTCATACAATCATTTTTATGCAAAGGAAATAAAAGGTTCAATAGTTGATTTTATTATTGATGAACGGAAAAGACAGGGTATTGTTGAATCTCTTGAAGAAGAAAAATATTATCGATCATATTTAGAAAACAGAAAAATAATGTTTGAGATGTTTGTAGCGTTGCTCAAACGTTTAAGCGCAGAGTTTCCAGATACTAATATAATTGTTAGACCACATCCAAGTGAAAACCATGAATCGTGGAAAGATCTTTTAATAAATTATTCTAATATACATATTCTTTATGAAGGAGAATTAACTCCATGGATAATTGCTGCGAAAGCCGTTATTCACAATTCCTGTACTACTGGCGTTGAAGCCGCTTTACTAGGTTTGAAAGCCATTGCCTATGTACCCTTAAACGAACCGGAGTTCGAATGTGACTTGCCGAACCGGGTCAGCGCATCGGTTACGACTGAAAATGAGGTTATTGAACTGATCAAGAAATCACCCATATCGCAACCGGTGCCAGCTCTCCTGGGGGAGCATATCTCTTCATTAACCGGTCCATTCGCTTGTGATAGGATTACGGAGCAAATCGAAAATTTATACAAGAAAAGGTCTTCAAAAAATGTCTTCAAGAGAAAAATTCTATTTAGAAACAATCCTATTACAAGAATAATTTCAATATATTTAAGATTGCTGTATGAAATTTATAATTTAATCGAAGGAAGAAAAATTTTATCTCCCAAACGATTAAAGGAATACAAGAAACAAAAACTTGAGCAAATTACAGCTGCTGAATGTGGAAATCTGATAGATGAGTATATAAATTTGCTGCAAAAATTTGATAAAATCCAGGTTGATGATAAACATGGCTATATAGAAATATTTCCTACTGACTGAGGAACAGTATTTTCCTCGGACCTCTTCCTGCATCATTTATAAAATGGTTTTTAATCATTAATTTACTGGACAATAATACTTTTTATTGATGGTTTGATATATTCTTATTCTAATTATGATATTAAACAGGTTTTTGAATGATCATTTATAATAAAAAAAACAGTATCATGCTCTACCTGATACAGGCTCTGATCTTTCCCTTAAGAGTAATAATAGGCTGGGGGCTGCTGGTACCGTTATCCTTTCTAATACCCAAAGACAATAGCATAATCTTTATCACACGATATCAAAACAACTTTGACGGAAACCTTAAGTATCTGTTTTTATATTTTAACGAGAAAAGAGAAGAATACCCGCACATTTACTTCCTAACTTCAGACCGAAATATCGAGAATAATCTTACCTCGAACAACCTTCCTGCTTTGTTCTACCCTAAATTGTCATCAGTCTATAGGCTAATGCGAGCAGGCACTATTATTGTTGATGGCAATGAATGGATATGGCAATTTAAATACTACCTGCTCTTTAATGCGAGAAAAATACAAGTCTGGCACGGAAGTGGCATGAAAACGGTCGGGCTTTTAAAGCCGGAAATAATGAATCTCAATTTTATTGCGAAATTTGTATTAAAAATAATAGGCAACTATCCTAACTATGACCTCTTAATGTTAAACTCTAAACTACAGAAAGAGACAAGAGCCGGGGCCTTCAATTACAGGAAGATTTTAATTAATGGTCTCCCCAGAAACGATATTTTTTTTAAAGAAAATATTGATCCGTATTTAATCGGTACTGATGATGATGTGTACAACAAATGCATACAATATAGAAATAAAGGCTATAAACTCATTGCCTATTGTCCTACCCATAGAGTGCCCACTGAAACATTTCTCTCATTAAAAGATACTCTTGACGTTAAGCGTCTTAACCAGTTCGCAATTGACAATAAATTAATATTTATTTTTAAATATCACTCGAAAACCCTGAAGGAGCATACTTATAATCTCTCGGATACATCAAATATTTTAGAGTATCATGGAACCCGCGATATATATCCGCTTCTTGGAAAATGCGATCTTATGATAACCGACTACTCATCAATTTTTGTTGACTATTTACTGCTTGAAAAACCAATAATATTTTTCCCTTTTGATTATTCTCATTATGTAAATAGCGAAAGAGCTCTACAGTTTAACTATGAAGAAGTGACCCCCGGGAAAAAATGTTTTACATACGATGAACTTGAAGCTGAACTTAAAACAATAATTATTGATGACACCGATGATTATAAAGAATTGAGAAAAGAGGTATTAAAGAAATTTTTTGATACTGCGGACGGAAGATCCTGTGACAGGATCCTGGAATACATACGGGAAAATAAAAAAAGTAAATCATGAAAACAATTATATTATCCGCCGGCAAGGGAGAAAGACTTCTTCCCTTAACCAAGGACAGGCCGAAAATTTGCATTGAACTGGGAGACGGAACTACCCTTCTCTCAAGAAAGACTGAAACACTATTCAGGCATCCTGATATCGACGAAATTTTTATCGGGGCCGGTCATTGTGTTGAAAAAATTGAGGAATTCGCCGAAGAGGTACGGGACTCCGGGAATATTAAAATTATATATAATCCCTTTTATGCCATGTCGGGCCCCCTTGTCACTTTATGGGTTGTTCTGAATAAAATCAATGATTCAGGATTCATTTTCATGAACGGTGATACCTTTTACAGTGATGCGGTTTATTCGAAAATTGAATTTTTGTTTAAATCATCACAAGAGGGTATTTATCTCCTCTGTTCATATGTTGACGAAGTTGATGACGATGATGTTAAAGTAAAATTAAACGAAAACGCTAAAGTATCTGAAGCAGCAAAAAATATTACCGATTTCGACACCATTTCCGGCGGTCTTATGGTTGTAAAAGGTGAAAGAAGCAGCACTATATTCAGAGAGGTGCTTGAAAAAGTGTCACGAAGGGATGATTTTCTAAATCACAACAAAACATGGCACAGTTTCATAAAAGACCTTGCTGAAGAAAAGGTGGATGTTGAACCCCTTATTGTAGAGAAATCGGAATGGAAGGAAGTTGACATTCACTGTGATCTTCAGAATCTACAAAGCATATTATAAATAAATCCCCCTCAGGCGCTTACCCCCGGCTTTGACCAGCCTTTGCCTTAATCAGGCTGATGGCTGCAAATATTATGAGCCCCGCGCAACCGATAGTCATTGCTATTAATATCGACTGCGTACAATAGAAAAGGCCCAGCACCACCATAATCGGCGTAACAATATTGCGCTTTAACAGGGTAGTAAGAAAATTCATCGCAGGCCCCCTGGTCTTCACCTTTCCGCTGATTGTCTGGAGACTGCCCGAACTTGTAGTTTTAAATAAAGTAAAAAAAAGTGAAGCCACTGCTAGAACATAACCCGAAACTGCAGCTATACCCAGTATAAGGCTTGTTTCGTTCTGGTGTATGCCGTGATTCTTAATGGCAATAGCAGTAATAAAAAACAGTGTGCATGAATTATCGCCTGCAGAGTCAATCCAGTCACCATTCTTACTGAAGGCAAATTTAATCCGGGCGATCTCACCGTCAACACAGTCAAAGGTAAGAGCCAGTACCTGCATAATAAGGCCAATATAATAGATATACCAACTGTCGCTTACTATCAGCACACCTCCGGCAGCGGCAATGAAGACGAGAAAGAGGGTTATCATATTGGGAGTAACGGGAGTTCTGCAGAGGTATTTTGTAAAGAAAAGAGATAGATGGCGGTACCAGCGGCTGCTGAAGGCCTCTCCTGGCTTTCTCAAACTGTTCAGCAGGTCCTTTTGGGCTTTACGATATGAAGACTTATCGGTAAGCTCCTGGTAGACCTGGTTCGGGGCTTCAGGCCCTCCGGTCATGGCTGCTACATATTCTTTATTTATTATCGAAGATACATTGATCCTGAAAAGGCCGTTACTAAATGTATTGTCATTAAAGGGTTTTTCACCTGAAACTTTCACCGTATATTTCAGGTCGGAAAGCTTTTTTATAGATTCCGGCATGGCTATATTATCAGTTGCAGTAAGTATTTCAAAACTTTTGATACCGGCATAATAGCATGAAAGCACGGTTCTTTCCAATATGGTAAGGCCGCAAATCTTTTTATTAATATCAATTCCCGTATTGCAGTTAACTTGAGCAGTTACCACTTGAAACCTCATTCATATTCAATCTAAAAATGTGCATTCACAGAGATTGAATCGTATATTTTTCTCGAACGAATTCAATCTTAAGAATGTTGTTTGTTAGTCAAGCTTTTTATAAACGTATATTGCGTAAATACTCATTTCCGATTGAAGCTCATCTTTTTTATTCATCGTCTATTTTATTACAGAAAACACCACGAAGAACACTATAAGAATGTTTTTCATTAAAATATAAAGAATACTGATTTAAATAAACTTTTATTTTATCCCGCATATATTTTTGCATCTGAAGCTCTTGTATCATTTCATTGATCTGCAGGCAATATATTTCACAGCTTTATACTCTGAAATATAATAAATGATCCTCTTTTTCTTCTGTGAATTTCTGCCGATATATACAATAAAGAAACAGGCTGTTTTTACCGGAAAATAAAACCTCCGGCTATTATGTTACAGGAATAAGGTACCATGAAAAAAACAGGAAGAGACTTCATGGAACAGACCAGGTTTCAAAACCTGGATCCATCTGATCAGATGATGGGGGGGGAGGCTCCGCCTCTCCAATGGCCCCCTGTGCCGGGAAATCGCATCATTCAACTTCCGACACCAAGCGACTCCATTGCAGCCAGTACCTCCTTCAGGGAGGCCCTTGAAAACCGACGCAGTATTCGACGTTACCGCACCGGTCCCCTTAAGCTGGAGGAGCTGGGATGGCTGCTCTGGGCCACCCAGGGCGTTCAGGAAATTTATCCCGGTTCCGCAACACTCAGGACAGTCCCATCTGCAGGTGCACGTCACGCCATAGAAACATTTCTACTCATTAATAATGTCGAAGGGCTATCCCCTGGAATCGTCCGATACTGTGCCCTCGATCATCAGCTTGAGGTAAAAAGGGAAGACATTGATGCATCCCATGAAATTACCGCGGCCTTTTTGAACCAGGAAATGGTCCTCACCAGCGCTGTCACCTTTATCTGGGCCGTGGATGTCCGTCGCATGTTATGGCGTTACGGAGAAAGGGGTTACCGGTATATCTTTATTGATGCGGGACACGCATGTCAGAACCTGTACCTGGCCATCTCCCCCGTCGGTTGCGGATGCTGCGCTATTGCCGCCTTTGACGACAATACACTTAACCGGATACTTGAACTCGACGGAACCGAAAACTTTGCAGTCTATGCTGCCGCAGTAGGGAAGATAAGGTAACTGGTAAAAGTTTAGTCCATCGCTATGCATTTCGACAATGGACGTTAGATGTCATCATAAATGATCTCCTCTCTGTAATTTTTTTTTCTAAGACGTTGATGATATTCTATTGCTTCTATTGCTTCGAGGCCGGCGCAATACCCAGCCTCGTAATCGAGTTGATGCACGTCAATTTTCCAGTATATATCGCTTTTCCTTTTTTCTGGACTACTCAGGAAATCTCCTTCGAATCGATTTGAATAAACTCCTGCAGCCATGGCATTCATCCCCTTCTTCTGAGCAAGGTCAATATCCGCCGTCGACAGGGCAACCCCCTCTTTAAAGACCTTCACCGCTTCATTAAGCTGAAGCCGCAATAAAAATCAGCCGGAGAGATTTCATCTGTTGCAGCCCCAAGGTCGATTGAAGCCTTTCCGGTTGACCAGTCATAGATTCCTCGGCCGCTCTTCATGCCGAGTTCATTTTTTTCCATTTTTTCGGAAAGGACAGCTCCAGGCTTCCAGTCCTCAGACAGGGTCTCTTCATAATAACGCATACCGTGATAGACTACATCGATACCTACGTAGTCCAGCAGTTCGAAGGCGCCCATGGGCAGACCCAGGTTTTTCTGCACCGCGTCAACCTGATCCGGTTTTATTTTTCCTTCATCGAGGATGGCGGAAAGGAGGGGCTGCACCGGGGCGTTGATACGGTTGACAATGAAACCTGGAAGCATTATCAGATTTACCTGGAGGGGAAGTTGAGTAATCCTGATTATTGATGCAGTTCCACAAAAAAGCTCAAGCAGAAACCACCTATTCATAAAAAGTATTAAACCTCTCCAGGTGGAGAATCTCACAGCTTTCCGAAAATCCCGCAGGGGGGATCCCCAATGACTGGATCAACCGCGCCCAGTAATTCACCTGACTTATTGTCGAGGCGAGAATTACAATTTCCCTTTCGGTAAAATTACTCTTTAATAAACTGATCAGACTGGGGGAAAAAGAAACAGGCGTAGCCGAAGCACATCGTGCATATTGAAGGGCCACCTGCTCCCTTTTGCTAAATGATGAAACATCTGCCAGTTCCATCATACCCTGCAGGGCCTTAATCTCATCTTCAATTATCCCGCAGTCTGAATACTCCGATGAATTCATATCGATACAGAAGGGACAGGAAACAGTAAATGATGTCTGCATCCGCAGGAGTTTAAGCAGCCTGGGGCTGAGATTTTTATCCTTATGGGCGGCCAGTGACTCCAGGATCCCTGAGCCCACGGCAGCCCTGGGATACCATGCCAGTAACCTGGCGGGGAGCATTTTTTTACCGGTTACCCTCTCTGAAATCCTGATGCCTGCTCTCAACAGCAGAGATATTTTTCGCGGTTCATTTATAAAGCCTTCCATATAAAACTCTCTTTTAATTCAACTGGTATAATGATGTTCAAAAGAATTCAATTTTTGTATAATCAACAATTAAATAGTAACTGATAATAGCAGGCATGCAAGATTTTTTATAATTACAGTATATTTCTTGCCTTTCAAAAATATGAATATTTATTCTATAAAACCAGCCTAAAAAAGAATCTCTGCTTTCATCTATCTGCTTCTTATAGTACTATTAATAAAAGGAGAAATTATCTAATGGAGGATACACTCCAGTCATGGGCTAAGAGGCACCCCTTTCTAATTCAGTACGCAAAGTATACCCTCTCCGGCACTGCAGCAACCATTGTCAACGTACTGGTATTTTTCTTTTCTGCATGGCTGCTTTTTCCCGCACTGAGCAGTGATGATTTAATGGTTAGAACCTTCGGGCTGGATGTACAAAACATCTCCAATTCAATCCGGGCAACAAACTCAATGATCAGCAATGTTATTGCCTTTTTTCTATGCAATGCCGTTGCCTATATTCTCAATAGAACCTGGGTATTTCAGCCGGGACGCCATCATCCACTAATCGAAACCCTTCTCTTCTATTCCATATCCGGCGCAGGACTAATCGCCGGCACTATCCTCATGGGCAGCATAATAAAATTTTTTGGCATCGCCACTTCCGCCGCTTATGTACTTTCATTCCTGATTTCCAGCCTTCTGAATTTTGTAATGAGAAAATTTTTTATTTTCAACGGTTGAGCCACTCAGTGATGCACCCGGTTAATGCATGCAACCAAGAACCACCACAGGAAAATTATGTAAAGACGGCAGGTAACTACTGATAAAATAGCAAAAAGGGAATCGCGATTTACGAAAAAAATCGAAACAGTATAGATCTTGCTTTTTTGGTCATGTCCATGCCGGAGCTCTCCGGAAAGGATACCTTTCTGCTCCTCAAACAGATTGACCCCGATGTGAAGGTGCTGCTTACTTCGGGCTTCAGCCTTGATGAGCGTGTTCAGGAAACCATCAGTCTTGGGGTCGTGGATTTCATTCCGAAGCCCTTCACAATGGAAAAACTGAATGACACTGTTTACCGTATTCTAAAAAAAAGAATTGAACTTCCCACTCATATGCTTATTCTCATACAAAAAATTCTACGGATGCATTCATGTTTACTAAAAAAGACAACAGCGGATACAAAACACCCATCGACGGCATCGAAATGAAAACCATTGCCTACGGCGAAAAAACACTCATGACGGAATTCAGGCTGAAGGAGAACAGCACACTGCCGTCACACAGCCATCACCACGAGCAGACGGGATACCTGGTGAGCGGACATATAAAGCTGATTATAGGGGGGGAAGTTTACGACACCCTCCCGGGAGACTCCTGGTGCATACCGCCGGGCATCGATCACGGCGCCGAAATTATCGAAGATTCAATAGCAGTGGAAGTCTTTTCCCCGGTAAGAGAAGATTACCTCCCCTGATAGAATCAGCTGCCGGGACGAAGCCCCTCCATAACAAAGGAATAAATAAATTCGCTGATTTCATCTATTGAGCGTTCCCCCCCTGGAGAGTACCAGATACGGATTCTGGCAATCATGGAGGCAATGCAGTAGCAGGTCATTTTCTCATCGGTACGGCGAAAGTTCCCGGAATCCATTCCACTGCGTAGAAGTGTACAGCATATCCGGTCACATTCATCACGGATCGTTACAATTTTTTTCCGGCGTGGCGCCGAAAGATAGCCGAGGCCCTCACCGTGTAATCAGTATTTAAACGGTGAGGGCACTAGCCTCATTCCATCGGTAATTCGAATTTAAAATAAATAATTGACGTGAAGAGATCCTCCATTCCAAATACATGTAAATCATACTCAGCGAAAGAGGTAACTTGCAATGATATACCGCCTGGGAAATAAAAAAGTTAAAAAAGGGCAAAATTGCTTTATCGCACCAAACGCATCCTTAATCGGGGATATAATACTTGCAGACAACGTAAGCATATGGTTCAACGCGGTACTCCGCGGCGATTCAGGCCAAATTACTATAGATGAAAACAGCAACATTCAGGATGGCGTAGTATGTCATGTTGAAGAGGAGCACCCCCTGAAGGTTGGGAAAAACGTAACCGTGGGGCATAAGGCAATGATTCACGGATGCACAATTGGAGACAACTGCATCATCGGGATAAATTCCGTTATTATGAATGGAGCTAAAATCGGTGACGAGTGCATCATCGGTTCAGGCGCACTCATCACCGAGGGCAAAGAAATTCCTTCGGGATCACTTGTACTGGGGGCACCTGGAAAAGTGGTTAAAGAAATTTCCGAGGCCCAGCGGGAGATGATTTCCGATTCTGCGAAAACCTATGTTGATAATGGCGCAAGGTTTATAAAGGAACTGGAAGAGCAGGACTGAAAAATCTTCAGTAGTTACGGATGAACCATACAATTGAAAAAAATTTTGAGATACTCCTCCATGACACAGATCATACGAGGGCCGCGCGCCTGACAGCTCTCTGCAATTACCTGCAGGCCACTGCAGACTTTCATTCCCGCAGCCTCGGCACCTCCATGGTACACCTTGAAGAAAAAAATCTCACATGGGTCTATGCCCGCTTCAGAATAGAGATTCAGCACTACCCGGAGTGCTACGATACGGTCACAGTGAAGACATGGCGTTCCCGCATGGAGGGCCCCCTTGGCTTTCGTGAATTCGAAATAAAAAATCTTGCAGGAAGTACAGTTGGCACCGCAACAAGCACCGTGGCCCTGATTGACCGCGGCACCAGAAAACCCGTTGCCATCCCGGAAGAATTCTCCAGCCAGTTTTCAGACCTTCCAGGAAGAGCCCTTGGAGGAGACTTCGGCCAACTCCCCGATGTTGCGGAAGAAACTTCCTCTAAAAAAATATTTCCCGTGTTGATGCGTGACATCGATCTCAATGGACATGTCAACAATGTCAGCTACATCTCCTGGGTGCTGGAATCATCCCCTGAAGAAATACTGAAAAACTTCCGCTGCCATACACTTGAAATCCAGTACCGTGCCGAGGCCTTCTACGGCAAACCGATGAAGGCGAAAACCGCGATGAGGGAAGCACCCCCCAGTAAAGAGATAATTCTCAACCATGTTCTCAGCCAGGGAGAGAATCTCACGACCCGTGCCTGCACTACATGGATTCCTTTTCAGGATTAAATCCGTCGGGACGTCCCTTCGACAACCCTCAGAGAAGAATATTATTCAACTTTTTGATTGGCGGTATTTCCGCTTATTGTGCGAAGTCGAAACATTCCGCAGGCAGACTTCAAAACTTCATATCGTAAAAACTTATATTCGAATATAATCTTAAATCAAAAAATAAAGAAAATATGTTGATTTTATAGGCACCACTTATCATGAATGTTAGTAAGCAATTACTAATCTACCGAGAGATTCTATGAAAAACTTTTTTGTCATTTCAGGCATAACATCCAAATTAAGAAACCTGAAAATCAGGACTATTCTGACTGTTTCTTCAATTTTTATCATCACCGGACTTATACTGGGATTATTGGTCATTTTTACAGTTAATAA
The DNA here is from genome assembly GCA_942491575.1 of uncultured Spirochaetota bacterium. Lineage (GTDB taxonomy): Bacteria > Spirochaetota > UBA4802 > UBA4802 > UBA5550 > CAZHNW01. Next base: position 3,663,147 of record CALOBT010000025.1, on the reverse strand, counting down.
TATCATTGTTGAATATTTCAATGGAATTCTGAAATATCAGGAGGTGGTCACTAAATTTTCTGAAATCAAAGAAGCGCCTTTGAAATTCAGGGCTTATGAAAAGGATTATTTCCTGAATATTGGCATAAATACAAATAACCAGGTAAAAAATATCGAGTTTTTCATTCAGCAGGGAAAAAAGCTCGTTGAAGACTTTGAAAAATCAGAAGAATTGCTTGAATCTCAACAATCTGTAGAAGCAGGTACTAAAATCAGGAAGATGAGGGACCATTATAACAGTTATAAAACTGGCTTCTTTAAAATAGTTAATGAAATAAAGAAAAAAAAAATTACTACCCCTCAGCAGGCCAATATGGCCATGGAGAGATATAAAAAACATCTCCATGAAATAGCACGACTCTCGGAAAATATTATTGCTGCTTACAATAGCAACAACAGGGAATCCCATAAGGCTGCACATCGCCTCTCAAGTTCATCCTATATCATGATTTTTATCATTGGAACCTCCCTCATCATTTTTACAATTGTTTTCTTTAAGGTACTGATTTCATTAATAACCGGACCCATAGATAAAGTTATTGAAAGGGTTCATGACCTGGTACAGGGGGAGGGAGATCTTACCATGTCGCTTCAGAGACGCTATGTAAACTGCAGCAGCATAATGAATTGCAATAACACAGATTGTATTGAATACGGAAGATCCGAAAACACCTGCGCCATAACTGTCGGTTCATATGCCCCAAGGTTTGGCGGTAAAATAATCTGCCCCACAATACTTGAAGGGAAAATAACCTCCTGTGACGATTGCCGTGTAATGAAGCAAATCAACAGGACAGAAATGGACCAGTTAACCTACATGCTTGATTCTTTTATCATGAGAGTCCGTGTGGTCATCAGGGACGTCAAGGACACCTCCACAAAACTTGCAGATTCATCAAAGGCCTTCTTCCATGGGATCACGAGTTATTCCGACACAACCCAGAATCAGGCGGCAACAGCCGAGGAGGTAACGGCAACAATGGAGGAATTATCTGCAGGAATAGATTCCGTTGCTGACAATTCACAATTTCAGTTTACCACACTGGAAGAATTAATACATCGTATAAAAGAACTCTCACACATTATCGAGGAAATGGCAGGCATTATCACCATCACCCAGGAGGTGACTTCGGGAATATCAGGACAGGCTTCTTCGGTAAATAATTCTCTCAATCTCATGAATACCAATATGGAGAAAATTACAGACAGTTCAGGTCAGGTTATCCAGATTATTGAAATAATCAACGACATCTCCGAACAGATAAACCTTCTCTCCCTCAATGCAGCCATTGAGGCTGCCCGTGCAGGCGAGGCAGGAAGGGGATTCGCCGTAGTAGCCGACGAGATATCAAAACTTGCTGATCAGACGGCTTCAAGCATCAAGGATATTGATATACTTATCTCAGAAAACGATAATGAAATTCGCAGCGGCATGGAAAATGTAGTCAGGATATTCAACAGCATAAGTGTAATTATTCAATCCATAGATTCCGTTTCACTCCATATGAACGAAATTTATGATTTTATGAAAAAACAGAAGGTTACGAATGAGTATGTCAATAGCAGCGTTGATTTGGTGAAGGTCCGTTCCGAGGAAGTCCGCAACGCATCGGATGAACAAAAAAGTGCCGTCACGGATGTTATGAAATCCGTAACGGGCATCAATAATTTAACCCAGGCCAGCGCTGGGATTACAGAGGAACTCTCTGTTAATTCGGAAGAAATTGCTGATCTGTCCCGTACAATGAAAGTGAAGGTGGATTTTTTTAAAGTCTGAAGACAGTTCCCATCGACGACCCTCGGGGAGCAATTTTATCCCGCTTTTGTAACGATGTTACTCCGTTTGTCGAGGATCTTCGAAACAGGCGGAGCTCACAAACATCTCAGCGTAAAACATTCCTGATTTTGGTATTGACTTTACTCCTCCCCTGTTATATATCCATATAACAACAAACATGTCATTAGGTGGTGCCATGAAAAAAATACTTTTCTCCTGCCTTATAATCCTGTTTTTTGTATCCGCCCGGACCGACAACGGGGGTAAAAATTTTAACGCGGAAGCCCAATGGATCTTCAGGGTCTTTGCCTGCGGGGAAGGAAAAGCACCGAAAGGTACTGCCTCCGCCATTGATCAGCATTACTGCAGAAATTTCCGAACCTGGGCAGCCCGGTACAAAGAGAAATATATAAACCGGGTTCGTCCCTTTCTGGCACGTCTTCGTCCGGCTAACCTTCCCCGGGAAGTGGTATACCCCTTCGGAGGAAATGATCTTGCATCAGCCCTGGCCACCTATCCCGATGCATCGGAGGTAACCACCATCTCCCTTGAAAATTCCGGTGACCCGCGGCGGATCGTCAATGCGGAAACCTTCAAAAGAGAAAAGGCTCTAAATGAGTTTAAAAAATTCATATCCCACATTCTATCATTTCATGATCACTCCAATGCGGATGTGCGCCTCTTTGAAAAAGGCCTGATTCCAGGCCAGGTGACACTTTCCCTTGTAGCGGCCTCCCTCTATGGATACAGGCCCGTATCACTTCGCTTTTTTGACATTACGCCCATGGGAAAAATCAGGTACCTCACCTCTGAAGATATTCAGCGTCTGGCAAATTCAAAGGCAAAGCGTCTTCATTCCAACTGGTCGAACCCTGCCTTTTCGAAGGCCTTCTGCCATATGGAACTGGTACTGCGGCAAACAAAACAGGGAAGTGGTTCCAGGGAAATTATTCACCGTCATTTTGCTTACAATCTTGACAACAAACATTTCAAGGATTCAAATCTCTACCACCACCTTAAGCGAAAAGGGAAGGTATCCGTTCTGGTAAAGGGAGCCAGTTACCTCCTCTGGTTCGACAGTTTTTCCGAAATCAGAAAATATCTTCTCAACAATATGGCCTTCATGTATTCCGATGCAACGGGAATTCTCCCGCGTCACGCATCGAATGCGGGATTTGAACAGTTGACCTTCGGGGAATTTTATGGTGCCTTCCTCGACAATAACGGGGGAGCTAATGCGTCATCCCTGAGAAAATTTTTTAAATCACAGCCCTACAGACCTCTCACTTTCCGCTATGGTCATGCCGATATCCGGGGGGCGCACCACCTCATTATCACCCGCCCCCGGAGAGGCAACAAAGGGGACTAAACTTCCTTTACATCGCTTTCAAAAATCTCTACCCCCAGTGACTTCATTTCCCCGATGAAGTCATCGGGCTCCTCCAGGAGGCGTTCTGCAGCATAAACCCCTCCCGGTTTATTTTTGAACTTTCCCTGGTGGAGACTCCGTGCCGCCACATAGGCTGGGATAGAGGTTATCTCCGCGATATGTCCCACGTAGGTAAAATACTTATAGTAGCTTTTCCCATCGGAGTATCCAAAGATATCAATACGCCCCGCAGATTTATCAATACCCTCCGAGGCAAACAGTCCTTCGATTTTATAAAAAAAGCGAGCAAGGGTTGACCGTTTTCGGTGTGTGGAAAAAAGGCGCAGCGCGCTCATAATTTTTAAAAGTTTCACAATATAATTCGGCTTCACTCCCCCGTGGAGGGTGACTTCATCGAGACCATGGAGGTTCCGCGGCAGTGATACCGACTCAGCATGCCCCGTATAGTAGACGGGGGTTTTCCCTATTGGCTCCGGAAATTCCACCAGTTTCTTCGCCCCGCCGGTTTTTACCGCCACCTCCCTGCCTTCAAGGGTCTGCAGTGTGGTACCGTTGAATATGTGGAAGAGGTGGGTCAGGTTGGAAGCCCCCGCAGCTTCATCAGAACCGGCACACCAGTGGACATTGATACGGTGTGTACCCGGCACTTCATTGTATCCTTTTCGGGAAAGTATCTGCGTCAATCCCGGGGAGTTGCCGAAACCCGTCAGTATTTTCACATTATTCTGCCGTGCCGCCTCTTCAAGTTCAATAACCGCAAGATAGGCGTCGTAATCATCCGCAATAGAAATATAATCGGTACCCGCTTCAATGGCACAGGCGGCGAGCATCTTTTCAAATATATAAAAGGGACCTGCATAGGCAAACACCGCATCCTGCCCCCTCATCAGGAAAACCACCGCGTCATGGTCAGCGGCATCACAATAGCAGCCTTTAAACTTTACGCCGTGTTCCGCGGCAATTTCCTTTGCTTTTTTTTCATTGATGTCCGCCAGTAGTATTTCAGTAAAGAGCTCATCTCCCTGCAGCAGTTTCAGCAGGGGCACCGCCATATCTGCACAACCACCCATTATCAGAACCTTCATCACCGCCTCCTCCCGGGATATGTCAGCCGCCGTAGTTTCTATCGAAATAGGCTTTGCTTGATTCCCGCTTGCATTTCTTTTTTAGCTCTTCAGGAAAATGCTCTTCAATCACTTCCAGCATTTCGTCACTTGCGGTAACATCAAGAAGGCCGCTGAGGCCGGAATAACCAGGCTCATCAAAAATATCACTAATCCTGAATCGAAGAATAAAATCAAAGCTTTCCGGGAAATAGGCAAGGTAAACCTCAAATTCCTTTCCGCGCAATTCGCAGAGGGCCCTGTCCGAGCTGATTATCTCCTGCAGTTTTTCCCATTCTGCAGATGAATGCTGGGTTTCCAAACCGTCCTCATTGTGCCAGTCTTCAAGATAGAGAAGTTTTTTATTTCCATACATGCTGTATAGAAGATCAAAGGTGATACCCAGAACCGATTGAAGCGCCTTAAAGGGTATTGGTTCCGAAAAATGAAGAATATTCTGATTAAAGGGGAAGTTGCCGTTTTCCCACTGCCTGATTAAAATTTTATTCATTTTTATTCTGCTGGTTCACATATTTAATTATTCTTTAGCATATCAGCAAGGGCGAGGCCGACATGTTTCATATTCTATTTCAATTCAGGCAATTTGTCAAAAAAATATTGCAGGAATAATATTAACAGTGAAGTCCATTCTCAGGGCGGGATGAACTTCCCCCCGTGACCTGATCAAATACCGGCAAAAAACAGACAGCTTTATCTATCTGTATGTAATAAAAAAATTGTTTTGATATACTGAAATAAAAACCATATACTTGCATGATTAAGACCAGGAAAACCACCCATGAGGCCAACCAGTATGAAAGAAAAAATCACCCTGAGAATATTCATGGCTGTCCCTGCAGCCCTCCTGGCCCTGGTTCCCCTGGCAATGTCATTTAACAGTGAAGACGGAAACATCCCCGGTTTGGGACTGGAGGGGGCGGTCTTCTGCGGATTCTGGGGGCTGGTACTTTTTTTACTGCTGCGAAAAGCCTGGCCCTTCTTCGCTCCCTACCCGTCGATACTTATCGGGGCCTTGCTGGTAACAAAACCGAAGATCGCTCCGGTGACACACCTCTGGAAAGGGGTAAGGGATCCCTTTCCACTTTTTTCGGAAACCCACCTCTACTTTATTGTCCCCGGGACAATTCTGATAATTATCTGTTTTTTATTTCTTCTGAAAAGTGAAGAGGGAAAATAAAAACTGTCCGGCGTTTCCCCACCGGGCTATTGCCACAATCCCCTCTATCACTGCCGCCTCCTGCCTTTGATAATCCGTAAACAGAAACCTTTTTATAAAAAACAGCCAAATACCGAAAAAAAACCCTTCCCTGCTTGACGATCTTAAATAATTTAACTATTATTTTATTTGAACATTCATTTAATCTATTTGAGGCAAATGATGGGAAGAAAAGACAAGTCAGACACACGAAAACCGGAAATCCTGGAAAACTTTTTCGAGGTCATGAAAGAGGAAGGCCTGGAAGGTGCCTCCATTGCTAAAATTGCCAAACGAATGGATATCCATCCCAGCCTGATTATCCATTACTTCAAAACGAAGGAAAATATGGTGATGGAACTGGCAAACCTGATGTTTGAAAAATATATTATGGTGCGTATTTCTGATATAAGAAGTATTTCTAATGCGGATGAACGCCTCAACGCACTTCTGGATACCATGCTTTTCCGAAATCTTGGGAAGGGAGACCGTAAGACTATCTTTCCTGCCCTCACCTACCTGGCCTCCCGCAATGAAGAAATCAGGAACCAGCTTCGGCAGAATATACAGCAGATCCAGCATGTGATATCTGAGGAACTGCAGATTCTCATGGAGGCGGGTCTGATAAAAAAAACAGATCCTGAAATGCTCGTTCGTCTCCTGGGAATGATTGGTACCGGTGTGGAACATCATTTGATTATTTTTGGCGAAAAAGCCCTGTCCGGAGAAGCAAATGATTTCATCAAGGAGTCGGTCAAGTCACTGCTGATATAGGACTACTTCAAAAATTCACTAAATACACTCATTTAAAATTAACTGAACATTCTATTAAAATATTTGGAACTGGAAGAATTAAAAAAGGGTCATAAAATACATTACTATATATTAACCGAATATTCAATTAAAATAAGAGGAATTCAATGAAACAGGGGAAAATTATCACAATATCAATTCTACTGGCAGTAACCGCAGTAGCTGCACAGTCAGCAGAGAATCGAAAAATTGAGACAGTCAATAAAAAAGAGAAAATCACCTTTGACAGTTACCTTGAAAAAATCCGGGGCAAACTTCCCGAGATGCAGAAAAACCGCCTCGCAGTGGAAAAGGCAAAAAACTCTCTCTATGCATCCAGGGCACAGGAGGATTTCAGTCTCAGTTCCAGCTTTAAATACTATTATGAGAATCCAGCCTCTACTAGCCCCGCGACTTCGCTGGACAGCACCAGCGGCTTTGCCTCTTCAGTGGGTGTGAATAAAAAATTTATTGAAACAGGAACACAGATTTCCACGGGAGTTGAATACGGGTCCAGCAATATCAAGTCTACGGCGCTCTCCCTAGACAGCACCAGCCATACACCGGCGGTATATCTCAGCATCACCCAGCCACTTCTCAATAACGCCTTCGGACTGGTTGACCGCTTTGCTAAAAACAATGCACGGATGCAGCTCGCCATTGAAAAATTAAAGAAGCGGGAAAATGACAAGGCAACACTCAGTTATTACCGGAAACTCTATTTCAGCTGGATTGATTACCGAAAGCGTCTGAATATACTTCAAAAAAATATTCAGGGAGCCCGAAACCTCTACAACCAGACCACCCGCAAGTACAGGGCTGGACTCGCAGATAATGACGATGTGCAGCGGAGCCTTTCATCCCTGCTGCAGTATCAGCAACAGCATAAAGAGGCGGGAACTGCCCTGGAATCAATCGAAAGGGAATTAAATCTCTACTTTGATATTTCCGGTTACGAACCGGATACGCAGGAGTTCAATCAATACTTCAATACCGCTTTGAAGGAAGTTTATCCTGCAGTATCATACATTAAAACCAGGTCATGTGAAATATACCGCCTGACCCATGAAAACCTTAAATACAATGAAAAGGTTACTAAAAATCAACTCCTGCCGCAGCTAAACCTTGAAGCGAGCGTGAAGGTAAAATCCCAGCAGGATGAATTCAACAGTTCCATGGCAGAAATGAATGATGTTGATTACTCAATCGGCTTTTCCGTTTCATACCCCCTGGGGAACACTGAGGCACAGAGTAAAATCAAGGATGCTGAAATTGCCATCAGGGAAATAAACCGGGAGTATGAAATCACCGAAAACAGCTACCGCAAAAACCTGGAAAACATACAACTAAGTGTTTCAGGGAAAAAATCAATACATGACCTGAAACTGAAAAATCTCAATGCCCTGAAATCAAAATACAGGACCGAACAACAAAAATACAGACAGGCCCGTATCAATCTTTCCTACCTGGTGGATACGGGGATCTCAATTTCCAACGAAGAGATAAATCTCCTGCAGCTGAAGCGGGATCTTATCAATTACTACATAGACTACAGAGATCTAACAGAATAAAATGAGGAAACATTCATGATTAAAATACTGGAATACTTCGCAAAGAACAAGTTAATAATAAACCTGATGATGGTCTTCATTATCGTCGCCGGCATCTTCAGCCTGACAAATATCAAGCGAGAAGCCATGCCTTCAGTGGAAACAGATTACATGACTGTTGCGGTTATCTATCCTGGAGCAAGTTCATCGGATGTGGAACTCAATGCAGTCATCCCCATCGAGGAGGAACTTGAAAGCATAAACGGCATCGATTATTTCAAGTCACTCTCCATTGAAAACAGCGCTTCAATATTTATTGTTATTGATGAGGACACGGCAGATAAGCGAAAAGTTAAAGATGAGATCTTCAGAAAAATATCCAAAAGCAGTATTGAGGACATCCCCGATGAAGTGGAAGATATTATAGTTACCGAAATCAGCCCTAAAATTTTTCCCATTTACACTATCAGTGTCACAGGCAAAGAAGGCAAAAAAGTATCCAAAAGAGAACTTTTTGATTTTGTCGATGACATGGAAAAACGTCTCAAAAGACTCCCCGGTGTCAATGACATCAAAAAAACCGGATACCAGGACAGGGAGATCCACATTAATGTAATGCCCGACAAAATGAAACAGTACTATGTTTCCCTCAACGACATTGTAAGCAGCATCCAGAGCAGAAATATAAGGTCTACCGGTGGCACCATACAGTCACTCCACAAGGAGCAGAACCTTGTCACTATTGGCCAGTTTCAGAAACCGATTGATGTGAAGGACGTCATCATACGTTCAGGCTTCGAACAGAAAAGAGTCCACATTAAGGATGTTGCCCGGGTAAGGGATGATTACAAGGATGCTGACGTGATGGTCCATGTAAACAACAAAAAAGCTGTCACCATGGCAATCAACAAAAAGGAGAATGCAGATATAATAAAAACAGTTGAAGGGATAAAGACTTTCCTGGAAGAAAACAAAAACATCTACGAAGACCATTACACCATCACCCTAGTGGAAGATCGAACCATGGAAATAAACTCACTACTTGAGGTTGTCTCTTCAAATGCAATTATCGGTTTTATACTGGTACTGATTATTTTATTCATCTTTCTTGATTTTAAAACCTCCTTCTGGACAGCCCTGGGAATTCCCCTCAGCCTCTTCATGGTCTTTACTTATATGTACATTCGGGACTACACCCTGAATGTTATGACCCTTGGGGCCTTCATAACAGTCCTCGGGATGATGGTGGATCACGGTATTGTCATTTCAGAGGTAATCTATGAAAACAAGGCGAGGGGGATGAGCCCCCTTAAGGCAACTATTGAAGGAGTTAAATCCATCCTTTCTCCCGTTACCGTTACCGTTTTGACCACTATTGTAGCCTTCCTCCCCATGATGGCCATCGGTGGTATAATGGGGAAGTTTGTATTCATCTTTCCCGTAGTGGTAGTTGCTACTCTCATCGCGTCATATTTTGAGGCTACAATCATTCTTCCCGGGCATCTCTCTCATGGGAAGCCGCCGAAGAAAAAGAGTGACAGAGACTGGTTCACTCCCATTGTGAATGGATACGGTAATTTTCTTGCTAAGGTTCTGAAGTGGCGCTATGCCGCAATTGCAGTTTTCATTGCCATCTTTGTCGGCTCCATTGCCCTTTCCGGAAACGCCGTAAAAAACTTTGTTCTCTTCGATGATGATTCCGCGGATACCATTTTTATCAACATGGAAGCCCCGAAGGGGACCAGCCTGGAGGGTACGGAAAAACTGACCATGAAAGTTGAAGACCTGGTTGAAAAACATGTTCCTGCGAATGAAAAAATTTCCATACTTGCCAATATTGGTCATCACACCGTGGGCATGGAGTCCCTGGGGAACCATGAAAACTGGTCCCAGGTCCGTATTAACCTTGTTCCCAAAACAGAGAGAAACCGCAATGCCGATCAAATCATTGATAGTCTGCGAAAAAAAATCAATACTTCGACACTGAAAAATTTTGAAAAAATTCTCTTTGTAAAAGACGGTTCGGGACCTCCAAAAGGAGAAGCGGTTAACATTAAAATAATCAGTAATAATGAAAAAAATGCATCAAAAGTATTTCATGAAATCGACGATTACCTGGAAACGATAAAGGGCGTAAAAGATATCGACAATGACCAGAAGAATGGAAAGGAAGAGCTTAAAATAAATATCAACTACGCGAAACTGGCCCAGTATGGTATCACCGTGTCAGACGTGGCCAAAACAGTCCGTACCGCCTACGAGGGGACTGAAGCATCTTACATTCAGACTATGGACCAGAAACTCGATTTCCGGGTCCAGGTTGATGAGAAATACCATAAAGGAAGAAGATTCCTCATGGGACTCCTGATACCCAACAGGGAGGGGAGACTGATCAGGCTATCGGACATAGCCTTCCTGAAAATTCAGAAGGGGAAAACCCTTATTAATCATTACAACGGTGACCGTGCAATTACCATCACCGCCAATGTTGATGAAAATGTCATTACTTCAAACCAGGTGGCGGCCAAAATAAACCTAAAGTTCGAAGATGTCCCTAAAAAATATCCAGGCACCTACCTGATCCACGGCGGTGAAGCTGAAAAAACCCAGGAAACAATGAGTGGAGTTGCCATGGCCTTCATGATGGCCTTTCTCTTCATTTATTTTATTCTGATTTTGATGTTCAGGTCTCTTTCGCAGCCCCTTATTATCATCCTGACCATTCCTTTCGGAATTGTGGGTGCCCTCCTCGCCTTTACTGCTCACGGAATGCCCCTCTCCTTCTTCGGAATCATTGGCATCATCGGCCTCATCGGTGTCGTCATCAATGACAGTGTCATCATGGTGGACTTCATCAATAAAATCTTTTCAAGTTCTGAAGAAAAAATTTCAGAGAGTGTAATAAAGCAGATTGTAGAAGGAGCAAAACAGCGTTTCAGGCCTGTGACCCTCACTACTCTGACTACCGTAGCGGCTCTTCTGCCTACGGTTTACGGAATCGGCGGTGATGCCAAGATGCTGGTACCGGCAGTACTGGCAATGGCCTACGGATTACTCTTTGCTACTCTGTTGACCCTGATACTGATACCTTCACTTTACATGGTCAACAGTGACCTGAAAAAATGTCAATCAGCAGCGATAAAAAGAATAAATAGTACTGGCATGAAGGTTCCATTTCTGAAAGGGGTGTGAACGAAAAGAGATTCCTAAAGAATAAATCTATCAACAATAATGCCGGCCCTTAAAAGCCGGCATTCATTTATTATTTTCAGACAGTTCCTGCACTCCTTATTATAATCCTCAATGTATTGAAAAAATTCTTCACAGGATACTCCCGCCTGCCGGCCATTTTTATTCAAAGAAAAACTTGCTTCGCAACGGTTACACTCCGCAGAATAATAGATTCAGGAACCAGCTTTTCGACTCTTTTACTGTCTTTAAAAATTATTCCTAATAGCTGCATGGTGAACCATCCAGCAAAAATTCTTCTCGACTTTCAGAAAATTATCAGGTATTAAATTCTCGGATGAAAGATACAGGAGAAAAAATTATTCTTGTCAGCGCCTGCCTCGTGGGAGTTAACTGCACTTACCGCGGAGGCAACAACAGAAATACTGGGGTGCTTGCATATATTGAAGGGAAAGAATGGATCCCAGTCTGTCCTGAACAATTAGGCGGCCTTTCCACTCCCCGGGAAGAGGCGGAAATCAGCGCCAAGAGGGTCTTTACCAGATCAGGCATTGATGTTTCCACGGCGTTCAGAAAGGGTGCAGAAGAGACCCTGGCCATTGCCAGACTTACTGGATGCAGCAGTGCCATTCTAAAAAACGGATCTCCCTCCTGCGGCAGTACCCGAATCTATGACGGCACCTTCACCGGGACAAGCATTGCCGGCAAGGGGTGTACCGCCCAATTGCTTGAATCACAGAACATTGCAGTTTTCTCGGAAGAGGATCTTCCGAAGGATTACTCCTGAATCTACCTGAAAGCCTCAGAAACTCCTGTTAGTTTGACAACCCCGCACCTGAGAAAAGAACCTGTAAATCCTGGGCCAGGCTGAAAAAATGAGAAACTGTTTTCTCATGCACCTGATCGGCAACTCTGGATTCTATAACCGGTTGCAAACAAGAAAGATAAAAGGCAATAAGGCCATGTCGTTCGTTGCCGCATCCTGTCTGTTCATTGCAATTAAGCATATCATCTACTCTTTTTAATTGATCCATTCCCTTATAAATGCTTTGGTACCCTTATCAATTTTAATCAGAAGAAGCCAGTCTTGCTTCCGGAAAAAGTGTATTTATTTTTAAGAGATTAAATTTTTGAAAATCCCTTTCCGTAATGGAGGTCATAATGAAGTTTGACAGATTCACAAAATTCTTTTTGCTAATAGCGGTATACGCACTGTGCATGCTGACCGCATGCGAATCCAATTCCACCACTCCCGAACCGGGTATGGCCGGGATCCCATCCTTCATCGATACAGACGCGGCTGAAGATATTATCACAGGCGAACTCACTATTCAACCGGCTGCAGACGAGAAAAACATCACAGAATATCGCCTCTACTGGGGGTCTAATTCTGATAATAAGCTTTCAGGAGACCCTATTGGCGTTTTCAATGCAGATGGAAACAGTCACAGTCACAATTTCAGCGCTACCGCAGTACCTTCCGGGGCAACACACTTCCTGGTTTACAGCGCTTCCAGTAAATCCGAATCTTCTGCATGCGTGAGCCTTGACATACCGGATCTTGTTTGCGGGATGCTCTTCGATATCAACATTGATGCCGAAAGCTCCAGCCCACAGGAGTTTACTGAATTCAAGGGTAAAATCTATTTTAGCGCAAATGACGGCACAAATGGACGTGAACTCTGGGTTTATGACGGAACCGGCAATCCCGTCATGATCGAGATAAATACCACTACAGACAGCGGTTCAAATCCCTCTAACCTGACTGTTTATAACAACAAACTCTGCTTCAGTGCCGATAACGGCGAAAATGGTCAGGAGCTCTGGGTATATGACGGGGAGACAACTCCCGTGATGTACGAAATCAATGAAAGGCTTAATTCAACTACCGGAGTTAATCTCGGCGCCTATCCCGATCATTTCACAGAGTTCAACGGCAAACTTCTTTTTAATGCATCCAACGGATACAGCGCCGGCATGTGGAGCTATGACGGGATCAATGCACCGGAGAGAATAAATCTGGGGGTCTCGTCAATCAGTCCCAGATTTATTACTCCTTTTCAAGATATACTCTATTTCGGCGGACAGATATTTGATCAGCCCTGCCTGGTTTCCTATGATCCCGCATTGCCTGTTGATACAAGAGATGACACCAATCCCAATCCCAACCAGGCCTTCAGATTCGCCAGTGCTCCCCTTTACACAGAAGATCTTCATGTATTCAAGGACAAACTCTACTTTACTCCCGGCAGCGGAAGTGTCGCGGATATGGAACTGTGGGCCTTTGACGGAAGCACAGCTGCTGTTGCCTGCGATTTTCGTCCCGATGGGCATTCCTATGCTAAAATCGAAATAATACACAACGACGTAATGTATCTCACCGCAAATGACGGCACCTCCACGTCCATCTGGAAATATGACGGGGAAAACTCTCCGGTAAAAGTTGCCCTTGATCCTTCTTTCAAAGCGGCCGGTTTCGTTGCCTATATGGATAAGATCTTTTTCAGCTGTGAAGAGGGCAAAGACATTTCTAACCTGTGGGTTTATGATGGTATAAACAGCCCCGAAAGAGTTATCAAAACAAATCTCAACACCACGGGTGATACAGATTCAAATGTCCGCAGCCTGGCGGTAATAAATGGAAAATTATACTTCAGTGCCAGTGACGGCACACACGGAATAGAGGCACATGCATACTGCATAAAATAAATATTCCGTCACATACAGATAAATACTCTGCCCTTTGTTTATTTGGTAATATAAACCAATAAACAAAGGGTAGTAATTTCTTTCTGATCAGAAAACTTTTACTCTCTCCAGCCAATCACCTTTTAATAATTTTTTCTATTTTTCATAAGTTTTCAAGGGAATCTTTCGGTAAATGTCGGAAATCTTTTTCAGAAGATTACAGGCGATTTCACTGTTAATACCGCCTTTCACAAAAAAACTTCTCTTCTCCACAATGATTATCTCATTTATTATTCCTATGTAAAATATCGGTATAATATTTTTCCACACACTCGGGGCAGAGGCCATGAGAAAAATCGAGTTCAGTCTGTTTTTCCAGGTATTCCTCAATGGGAAACCAGTCATCATCAACACCGATTTTTCTGCAGGAAGAACAGACCGGCATGAAACCTTCAATGTACTTGATCCGGTTAATGGCCCGGTGGGAGAATATGACTACGCTGGCTCCGAAAAAAAGCATCAGAAGACTTTCATACAGGCCCTCCACAATATTTACAGGGGTTGCGGGAGAACCAAAAAGATGGTGGGGAATGTCATAGATTTCGCTGAGCCATGTCAGAATTATGAGCATAACAAATCCTGAAAACTGGTAGAACAGCACCCGGGAAGATGTAATTTTCTTTGTCATAATAAACCTTCTTCAGCAGTAATTTAGATTTATTATAAATGAATAATTTGAAAAATCAACCCGGGAATCTATTTCCTTTGAGAAAATCTTGTATTGAACATAAATCGCGATTCTTTTCCGGTTTTACGATTACATAATTTTAAACAAAACTCTCCCGGTAAATGAAATATAAACTTTACACTGCCCGTCAGGGCAGCGTACTGACCACTACCAGGGCTGCAATCCCCACACTGATGGTAATGCCGAACCCAATCAGCACAATGCGACGCATTCTTTTACTTCCCAGCATGAAGGCCATACCACCCTTCAGAAGTGTATTGGAAAAGGTCGCCAGGGTAATGGCAATGGTGGCCTGATCTGCCTTGGCGGGATTATCCTTCGCTATCTGGCTCATGGTCAGGGTAATGGCATCCACATCGGTAAGTCCCGAAAGGACACTGACGATGTAGAAACCGCTGTCCCCCACTACCTTTCCGAGAAGCCGTGTAACAAAGACGATCACCGCATAAAGCAGGCCAAATTTCACCGCGGGCATAATGCTGAAGGGATTTTTCAGGGGCACCCCTTCACTCTCCTCCCCGGCAGTCTTTCGCCAGAGTACAAGGCAGACGGTAAACCCCGCCAGGGCCATGCTCCCCATGGTGATGGAGAGTTTGGAAAGAAGATCCGCGTTGATAATCAGCACCTCGGTAAGTATCCTGGGAAACATTGTGGAACATGCAAGGAGCACCGCCAGTGCATAGGGCAGGGCCATTGAATTATCACCTGCCGTTTCAACTTCCTTACTCCGCTTCGAGAAGGTCATGGTAGTTGCGGTGCTGGAAACAAGACCCCCGAGAAAACCGGTTATACCGATCCCCTTTCGCTGACCCAGAATTTTGATGGCGATGTAACCGGTAAAACCGATACCGGAAATCAGCACCACCATTACCCAGACATTATAGGGATTCACCACCGGGACATCGTGTACCTCCGGGTACTTCTGCATATATTTCTGCGCCAGGGGCCCCAAATCCTTGATAAAGAATGTATAGTTCGAATCGATAATAAGAATTATAAATGTAATAATTGAAAACTTCAGGATGGCCCTGATATCTTCATTCTCGATACGATCAGAGATATTGTTTATTGATTCCTTCAGGTGCAGCACAACGGCAACACCGAGGGCCACGAAAATCCCCGCCACCAGAAAATTCTGGTGAACCAGGACACCGACTATAAATGTCAGCAGCATGCTCACTTCCGTGGTGACACCCCGCTCGTTGAACTTGCTGAAACTGATATAATATGAAACTACCGTCAAGGCAATAAGCCCACCGAAGGCGATAATGAGAAATGAGGTACTCACCATGGAACCGAGAAACGATGCGAGAGACCCGAAAAGTGCCACCAGGGCGAAGGTCCGAATGCCGCCGAGGATATCATCGGTGTTCTGTTCAACCTTTGTAGAAAATTCCCTTTCGAAACCTATCAGGGCCCCGAGGAAAAGGCTGATAATAAACGGCTGCAGTATTTGTAGTTTAATCATGGTTTTTTATCCTTTTCAATTACATTCACCAGGTCAGCGAAACGGTCATTAAAGAGATTCATCTGACCGACAATTTGCCCCATTGGGTCATTATCACCACCATTCCCCCAATGAGATGAAAGAAGCTGTGAATAAAATCGCGGCCGGCTACATCAAGGGCGGCATTCATCACCATTGAGAATACCCACATGACAATATAAAAAATACCGTATATGCCAAATTAACAATGCTAAAAACCTTAGAAAAAAATGACATAAGCAGACTCCCCTTTTCCCGAAACATTTTACCATAAAGAAATAGTTTTAATGGTAGTGCAATATATTCAATACCTTCGGGGCTATCCCTGACCCCGGTTAAAAAGCAGACTATTTTTCTAAGCCCTTCAAATTTTTTTGTCAATCACTTATACCTCCGCAGATAGGGTTTTCAATCAGGATATTATGGTTTGATTATCAACATGTCGAAGGATATTTTTTACTGTGTACTCCCTTTTCTTTTCAAGGCTATCACTTGTATGCAGGTCCCTGGGGGTGACAAAATGGGGTATTGTTTCCATTAAATACTGAAGAAGGTTTTTTTCCATGTTTTTCTCGTCCCGATATCCCTTTAAACCTTCATCGTGATCCTTTAAAAAATTCATGGAAAATTTCTTTATTGTTTCCATTACTTCCTCTTCCGAAAGACGATTACCCGCCTCAGCAGGTTCATCCGGCCTTTCAGCCTCTGCCGCCTTCAGGGCTTTTTTGACAAGGTTTCTTCTCTTTTCAATACTGCTTTCACAACCAGCAGTATAAACAGATCGAATCATCGGCATGGTATCCACAACAAGGGTTAAATCCTCCCCATTACTTTTTACACCGTTATAACACCTGTAGACAAATTCGGAGCAGATCATTGGCTGCCGGGTTTTGTCCTTTAGAAATATAGAGAACCACTGCTTTAATATTTTTGTAATAAGCCACGAGGTTTTTTTACTCTTATAGAATTTTCCCACCAGGGAAATCAGTGCCAGAAATGCAATCCCTTCAAATTCATAACGGATATCCATCTCTTTATACATCCTTGCCCTCTTCAGAACTGCCTCCATCGATTCGGGATTGTTTCTGTGGCGCATTATCAGAATAAACTTGCTTTTGGCAATACTGTTTGCAATTTTTGTTTCATGCACACCCTCTTTTGTCGCTTCCATTACAATACCGCTCCCCATATATAGCCCTGCATGATTCACCCGACTTTTACTGAAACAACGGATCATGCAGGAGAGGATGCCGGTACCGTGATATAGAATAACATCTCCTTCATTAATTTCTATCTCCTGTATCAATTCATACTCTTTTTTGTTTTTAAACAAACCCATCCTGTCCTCCATTCGAAACGGTATACGAAATTGCTATATTTGACATAACAGGACCTGCAGTTTTCTGCAACTTTATTATCATATTTTTTCCTAAAATATAACTGTAAAATTTCATACCCGGAAAAAGATAAAAAATTACCGCAACCTCTCTTTTTCAGGTATATTATAATTATAAATTATCAACAAGGGGGAAATTACATGAACGAAGAGATTAAACAAAACATTAAAAATACCAATACGTGGATACGCCTGATTTTTATGATACTTTTTGGATTATTTTATTTCGTATCCATCTCTCTATTCAGTGTTATGCTCATCTTCCAGATACTGGTGGCCCTGATTACCGGAAGCCCCAATGAACGGATCCGTTTATTCCAGGCACAGCTTGTACAATATATCTACAGGGTTTTACGGTATATCAGTTATGGAACGGAAAAAAAACCTTTCCCCTTCGATGACTGGCCAAGGGATGAACCTGAATTACGGATAGAAGAAACATCAGTAACTACAGATAGAAGCAATGCCGAGAATCAATAACACCATAGACAGAAGGCCATAGTAAATACAGCCGACAGGTGTCGACATCAAAAGCAGTGTATACCGGTGTGTTTAACACACACCGGTAAAAGATAAATGCAGGTACTGTACTTCTCAGCTTCCCTTTGGTCTGGCAAGATTAACTCTCAGGGGACGTCCGAAGGCATCCTTTCCATCGAGCTCATCAATTGCCTGGTTGGCTTCGTTTTTATCTTCCATTTCAACAAAGCCAAATCCCCTTGAACGGCCGGTTTCCCGATCGGCAACAACATTTGCTTTCACGACTGCACCATACTGTTGAAAAAGCCCCGAGAGTTCTTCTTCCGTGGCAGTGTATGCCAGGTTTCCTACATAAATGTTTGTAGCCATAGTATACCTCATAAAATACAGTTTACACGTTACAACCGTTAACTGCCGCCGCAGAGCCTTGAATAATTTAACCGGAGACATACAAGGAGAACCAGAAGCAAGCCATATCTTGAGCTGAAGAATTTCTACACAGGTATAAGGTAACGTTCCTCACTAATTCAAAATAAGACGATGCAACGTCCGGAACAATTTATACTAAAGAGATAGACATTGTCAAATACTTCTTTGTATGCGGTAATCACTTCACCTTTCAATGCAGACCGATATAAATTCAGGATCTGTAATTTTTTGATTATTCAATAAATAAATATTGACTGCATATCGTTATCTTATGGAATACTGAAATGAGACGAAAAGATAAAGAAATCACTGATAACACCCTGACTATGGCTGTTCTGGAAAAAGCCACAACAGGGCATATCGCCCTTGCCGACGGCACTAATCCATACTGCATCCCAATTAACTTCGCCTACCACAACGGTTACATTTATTTTCACAGCGCCACAAAAGGCAAAAAACTGGATATCATTGAAAAAAACAACAAAATCTGTTTCCAGACTGAACTGCTGGCGGTACCGATAAAGGGAGATGATCCATGTGATTTCGGCATGAAATTTACCAGCATTAACTGCACCGGAACAGCAGAGATACTTGATACCCCTGAAGAAAAAAAAGAGGCACTGAAAATCATTACGGAAAAATATGCAGGGAATGGTTATCCTGATTTCAATGCTAAAATGGTCGAGGCCGTCTCCTGTATCCGTCTCAGACTAACGAACGTTTCAGGTAAACTTTCAGGGTATTCCCCTGAAGAAGCCCTTGACAAGATCAATCGCCGGGTATATTAATTAAAAATACAAATATGCCTGCTGTTTCTAAAGAGTACCGCATCACTGTTTATTGCCACTAATTAATCTGGAGTAACTCTATGGATCCGCTTTATACAGAAAAACTAATCAACAGAGCACGATATTTCATTTCTCTCTTTATTTTTATCGCCGGCATATCTGCAATGCGAAGTGGTTCTGCCATTTCTGTTTATATGATTATCATTATTGGGAGTGGCATTCACCTAGGTATTGCCCTTGTAAACCAGTATTTTATTTCTAAAAAATATATTCCAACAGCATTGATTTATACCTCTGTAACGTTGGAAGTTTTAAACATTATTTCAGCAAAAATTGCCTTCAGCGGAGATCCCTTCAACGGCTGGGGACTCTCAGTAAAGGAACCAGCCACCTTTATTCTATTCATTCTCTTTGTAGTTATTCATGCCCTTCGTTTCAATCCCCGGCTGAATATATACATGGGGATTATAACAATAGGGGGTTATGCCCTGCTTGTGGGTCTCGGTCTGACAATTGGGGGAATGAGGTTTGTTACAGATACAAAATTAATATTCACACCGGGAGCCCTGAGGGCACCTACGGAAGTTGCCAAAATTCTTTTCATGACGGGGAATGTGTTTTTCCTGTACCTGATGGCAAAATTCACCTCCGGATTTATTTTAAATATTCAGAATGCCAGGAAAACAGCAGATGAGAATCTGAAGGCAACAAACGACCTTCTTGACAGCGTCCGCGTAGTATCCCAAAGACTTTCCTCATCCATGGAAGAGATGTCCGCCAATACCATATCCCTCGCCGACAATATTTCAAACCAGGCGACTATGGAAAACACCATTGTGGAATCAGGAAGCCAGAATGTTCAAAGTATCGAACTCCTTTCATCGAATGAACAGAAACAGTCACTCGCCTTCAGGACCCTGTCAGAACGTGTTGATGAACTTTCTCACTCCATTGATGACCTCAGCAAGGAAACCCAAAATGCCATTACCCTGACTGAATCAATAACCGAACGGGTAGCAGAGGGAGAAAAGTCACTCAAAGGTACCAATGAAATAATGGTCGCCGTTGAGCGGAGTTCTGATGAAATGACAGCAATCATGGGACTCATCAATGATATCTCTGACCAGATTAATTTACTTTCCCTCAATGCGGCAATCGAATCCGCCAGGGCGGGTGAAAGCGGACGCGGATTTGCCGTTGTTGCCGATGAAATTTCCAAACTGGCAGACAGGACAGCCCAGAGCATTAAGGATATCGATACCCTTATTAGAACCAATAACGAAGAAATTAAAAAAGGTATTGAAAGTGTCCGTTACACTAATGAATTGATCAGCATGATCATCGACGATACATCTGCTATAGGGAATCTTATCGTAAAAATATCAGAATTTATGGCGATGCAGAAAAATTACAATCTCAGCGTTACAGAAGAATCCGGAAAGATGAAAGCAATATCCGAAGACATTGAAAAGTCTCTCACAATCCACCAGGAGGCAACAAGGGACATCTTTCGGGCCATTGAAAAAATCAGCAGCATGGGAGAAGAAAACTCCAGTGCCACCGAAGAAATGGCAGCCGGCACAGAAGAAATCGCAGGTATGGCGGAGGGTCTCCAGAAACTTGTAGAGACCTTTGAATACAAAAAATGAAAGATTACCTCGCCTCAACAGATATCATCAACTGGGAGCATCCGGAAATTTCAGCACTGGCAAAACAACTCGCCACCGGTTCCCTCGATGACATGGAAACTGCACAGCGCTGCTTTGAATTCGTCAGGGATGAAATACTACACAGCAGTGACCATCAGCGCGGTCCGGTCACCCTCACTGCTTCGGATGTACTAAAACATAAAACAGGCTACTGCTATGCAAAGAGCCATCTCCTGGCGGCACTCCTGAGATGTAATGGAATTCCCGCCGGTCTCTGTTATCAGCGGCTTCAGTTGAGTGACCGCCCCGGGACCTGTTGCCTCCACGGCCTCAATGCGGTTTTTCTTAAGAAGTACGGATGGTACCGTGCGGATCCCCGTGGCAACAGGAGTGATGTAGATGCCAGGTTCCTTCCACCTGAAGAACACCTTGCCTTTGAGGCAAAGGGTGAAGGGGAAATAAACCTGCCGGAAATCTGGCCGGAACCACTCCCAGTGGTTGTTTCGGCCCTGCTTAGATATAATGACTGGGCTTCACTTCGCGCCAACCTGCCGGATATCCTCATACTTCCTTTACAATCCCCATCAGCCTAATGAGGCTTTTTTTCAGAATCGACTTGACATTCTCTACCTGAAATGATGGTTTTTGTTTAGAAGGCAAGGATAGGCATTCTCTCCTTCAGAATTGAAATTCTCATTTTATATACTCAAAGGAATGTGAACATGAAAAAGAAAATCATACTACCTGCAATCATATTTCTTTTCTCAACCCTTCATGCCGCAACTGGGACTATGAAAATAATGATTCAGCCATTCTCAAACACACAAAAAATGCAGAAACATACATGGATTTCCGCAGCGATTGAGGATACCATCACCAGCGACTTCCTGAAAATCAAGAATATCAGCGTCATTACCGAAGAGGCGCGAAAAAATGCGGTCAAAGAAATCCAGATGGGCATGACGGGACTGGTTGATGAAAAATCCGCCGTAAGAGCGGGAAAAATGACCGGAGCGAACATTCTTGTCACCGGGAAATATACTGTGCTGGGCAACAACATCCGCGTAGTGGCAAAAATGGTAGATGTTACCAGGGGACAGGTAATAAAGTCAGCCAAGCTGGACGGCACCATTCAGGAATTATTCTCCCTGCAGGATAAAATCGTAACCCGTCTCCTGGCGGAAGTAGAAAAAATTGATCGACGAAATATTCCAAAAATAATTATCAGTAAAAATGAGCGAACGGCCCTGAATAAAAAAGTTCGCCCCAACGACAAAGCCTACCGCTGGTATGCCCGGGGGCTTGCCCTTAAAGGGAAAAACCCGCAAAAAGCCCTCCTTTACCTTGAAAAGGCCATTGACCTGGACCCGAACTTCGGAAAGGCATATCGAAAAGCAGCCTACCTTTCAGGAATCAGATTGGGCAACTTCAAAAAAGGGAAAAAATATATAATCAATGCCTCTAAACTTTACAAAAAACAGTATGGCATAAACTCTGTAGAGTATGCCGAAATCTACCTCATTGCGGGACTCCTCTTCAAGGAAAAGGGCAGCTATAAGAAAGCCCTTGAAGGCCTCAACCGGTCCAGGAAAATCCTGGAAGAGATAGACAAAAAAGACAGCAGGGAATATGGGCGCGTCCTTATGAACATTGGCAATGTCTATATCAGACTGGCCCGGAGCAAAGAAAGTATTAAATACTTCAAACAGTGTGATGCCATCTACAGGCGCCTGAAAATTCAGAAGACCACCACCTATGCGACCCTTCTTCTCAATACCGGTGTCGCATATCTTCGCATTGATCCTGACAAATCAATCGCCTACATGATGGATGCTCAAAAAGTTTATCAACAACTGAATATTTTCAAATCACTGAGCAATGCAAATCTCATGCTGAACCTTGGTGTTGCATACAGCAAAAAGAATGATTTTGATCGTTCAATCAGCCTCTACGAAGAGTCACTCGAACTTAGAAAAAAATTACGCCTTACACGGACATCCGGTTATGCCTCGGCGCTAAGCAGCCTCGGATCATGTTACTACAAAAAGAAAAATTATAAACTGGCACTTCAGTACTGGAATGCTACAGAAAAGCTCCTGGAAGAAATTAAAAAAACCAGAACTACATCCTATGCCATCATCAAATATAACAAGGGATTGTTACTAATGCGTCAGGGGAAGTTTATCAAAGCGGCGGAATCACTTGAAAGCGCCTACCGGATATATTCTGCAACAGAATACAAAGGAAAAAGTAAAGACATCGCCAGAGAAAAAGCAGCCGAGGCGAGAAAACGCGCCGGGATGCAGACAAAAAAAAATCTCGTCAAAAACGGAAGCTTTGAAAAGGGGATGCGCCACTGGGGAACCTCAGGACAGTATGAAAACAGGGGGGGCAATTTTCGCGGATTCTGGGGAAAAGCCCAAGCCACTGCTTCCATCGATTCCCGGGAAGCCTATAGCTTGAAGAAATCCCTCTATATTTCCAACAGCTCCCGCAAGGCCCCACATGTATACCGAACCCTTGCCCAGCGGGTTAATAACCTGAAACGCAATACCCGTTACCGCCTCTCCTTCCGGGTCATGAAGAAAAACTGCAGCCCCTCTACCCTCTATGTTACCACCACTCCCAGCTGGGATGGAGCACTCCATATTAAGGGGGGAAGTTCAAGCAACTGGGAGAAATATGAAAAGGTCTTCAGCACAGAAAACAGAAACTATATGGATATCCGAATGATTTCCGGTGACAGGGGAAGTGTTTGGATCGATGAAATTAAACTTGTGGAAGAGTAAAACCTTTCCCTTTATGCCTGCTTAAGTTTACTATGATAAAACCAGTGGTGATCCCTCCTGGTTTTATCATATAAACGAAAACCAGAGGAAAACGAAGAATAATTACATATTCAGCATTATTTCCACCAGTTGATCTGCGCCGTTTTCTTCGAAGTGGAATTGCCGGCAATTGTCGATGCGCCACTGCAAGTCAGTAAAGTGCATGGGAAATGTCTCGAACAGGGCATCCTTGTTAAAATGAACCACCTCCCAGAACTGGGTATATCCGGCAGCACAGACAACAAGATCAATTGCATTGTAATAGTCCACAATGGGGAAAATACCCCCACCTTTAATATTTGTTGTTGCGATAACTTCGAATCCCTGGTCTTCCATATATGAATATTTATCTTTAAGTTTCTCAAAATACCCTTCTTTGTAATTAAGAGCAATCAGGCATACAGGTTTCCTGCCGCTAACGCCAAGCATTTGAACCGCCTTCTCCCTGTCAAAAATCTCTTCTCTGTTGCGTATTAACAGGGGATTGATCATTTCCATTTCCACCACGCTTTCAAAGGGTTCAATTGCCAAAACCCTGTCATACTGACTGCTATCGAAACGCAGGGTTTCACGAGGCAGTTGAATTGAAAAAAAATTGTCCCTGACCTGAATCGAAAAAAATATCTTCTTACAGTCCAGTTCCTGAATAAAATGATGAAGAGAAAACCACATGCGGTCAACGATAAGAATATCCGGGTTAAGATTCGTAAGAGTTTTGAATAATTCAGAATTACTATAATTGGTTCTTGTAAGCACAGTCTCATCTTCAAGGGGAATTTCAATATGACGTATCCCAAATCTTTCAGCAAGCTTTGCCTGTTCAGTGCTGCTTACAATAACAAAGTCGCATTGAACAGATTTTCTGTTCAATGCGTTGAAAATTGACATTGCCTGTACAATTCTTCCTGTACCAGGCAGACCGGAAGTGTAATATACTATTTTCAAATTAACAGAATGAATAAAAGGAAAAGGCACTCTCTCCTGTCATTGACGGGTCAAATGATTCCCAGTTTCCGCCTGAAATATCGTCAAATGCCGCAACTCGTTCTGTTTCAGAAGAAGAATTTTCATCTTCATCAACAACATATATTTTCCTGTTCAGGGTGGCAACGAATCTGTGAGGTCCATTAAAGTTGTCAGAGCCATCGGGAGATGAAGGCAGTGAAACAGAACTGACAAAATCAGGATCCAACCGGACCACCTGATTCGATGCTCCGGAATAATCATAATCGGCAATGTAAATATAATCATCCTTCACAAGAACATCCCAGACTCTGAATAAATCATTGTCATACGTATTGTACAATTTATACTTGTCAGTATCTTCAATAGAAGCAGGAGGATCATCAAAATCAAGCTTCACAAGTCCATTCTCTTCTCCAAAAATTGCAAGATAAAGAATGCCGTCAGAATCTGTGGAAATCCCGTATGCTCTGGCCATGAAGATTTCATCTAATGACAACTGCTCCGGTGTACCGGGATCTACCATCGCAATTCTGTATAAAATATTATTTTCATCCGAATAGTATATGTAATCGCCTGCCCTGTCAAAATGAACCGCCAGTGGTCTGTTGACTCCGCCTGAAGGAAGAATAACGGCATTATCCCCGCTAATATTGTCAATGCGTATTATGCCACCCCCATATGTTGCATCAGTGTAATTACATATATATATTCTGCCTGCATTATCGATTGTTGCATCGTATGGATAAAGATTGAAGCCATCGAATCCCAGATTTGACTCCAGAACGCCTGATTCAAGCGAGGCCCATCCTGCACCCGTCATGTCATCGATCTGAACAACACGAGAATTGTTATAATCAGGTATTACTATCTTTGTCTGTACAATCTGCATTGTTATACCGACTGTTATACTTTCCCCTGCGGTAAGATTATTCGTTGTGCTTCCTTCATAAGTGACAATCATTCCCGTACTTTGTGCTGTCACCGTAAATACCCTTGCGTCTCCCGAGGGTACTTCAAGGGTAATTATTCCTGTTTCAAGGGGAACGGACTCGGAGATTGTTTCCATATCTTCTGCTTCAACTCTGACCACAATCTCTGTAATATTTTCTGAAGCTGCAGCCCTGAAAGAGCGGTTATCTTCTTTTCCATGACCGAGATTAATCGTTACCGTCGAAGTTCCTGATGAGCCAGAATTGAAACAGCTCATAACGGATACTGTAAGAACAAACAGCGCGGGCAAAATGAACCTTTTATTTTTCATAAAATCTTCCTCCATATATTTTAAAGGAAAAATACCCGGTTAACATAGATCAAAAAGCAACAACCTGTCAACAAGGAATTAACTGCTGATAAGCTCAGTAACAATAATTCAAAAATGACGGCAGGCAAGGAGTATACCGGGTTTTTAAATTTTGATTGAGCTTAAGCAGATAACCACCCAAAAATCAAGTTGCATAATATCAATAAAAAGGGGCCGTCCAAAATTTATTTTGAAACGACCCCTTTTTTAACCGGTGTACAAATATTTTCGAAAAAAATCTCTGCTACTCAGATACTCTACGTCCCCGTGCCTTTGATGTTCTTTCCCGGTCAGAATCAGATTCATCAACTACTATTTTAAGATAGGTGTTCCTGCCCCAGGTAATTTTATATGTAGCTCCATTATATTCGACTTTGCCTTTATTGTGCATCAGATAATAATGGCCTTTTTTTGACTTAAAAGGAAGATATTTATTATTGTCAGCGTCGAAGGCTACATAAAGAACATCCCCTTCTTCTTTTATACATACACCGGGAGTATTTCTGTAAACCCTCTCAACATACTGTATTTCCTGCTTCTTCTTCTTGTAGGCTCCCTTCCTGGCTTTCTTTTCTTTTAATTTTATTTCCCTCTCCAGGGTGATGCGTCCTGAATTGTAAAACTGTATTTTATCAATGGCAATTTTATTTGTTTCAAAGGCACCTCTGAGTTTTGGTGTAAATGTTGATTTACATGAGGTACAACTGATTACTAATATTGCAATAAACAACATCATAATGTTAAAACGCTTCATAAATAATCCTCCGTTTCATTTTAAAGATTGTCTTTATTTATAAAGATGAAATTTGCCGATATAAACCTTAAAAGTCAAGAATAAAAGAGCAAATGATGACATGGGACTTTTCGAGGTGTAATATGAATAATTGTATGAGGGCGAAGATTTATCAGGGTGAAGTCGACGATGTGCATCGTCGACTTCACCCTGGTATTCAGGCAACCGGCGACATGTCGCAGGTTGCAACCAGGTTCACGTCACTTCCCCGGAGGTTTGCCTTAACAATGGCCCCCGGCTTCAGTCTTTCAGATACTTCTACATCATTTATTTCCTTCATATAAAGGTATATGTCCTTCAGGGGAACTTCCCCGTCCGTCTTAACCGCAAGTCTTGGAAAATCCGCAAAGGTAGTCTTCACCGTAGAGGTAATACTCCTCATTGGATTGGTTAACTCCTGTTGAACATACTCCAGGCCCTTCTTACATCGGTTTCCCTGCAGTTCCAGTTCATTCCCTTTCTTCACTACCTCCACGGCGCAACCGAGGGGACAGGAGATACAGGTTACTACTACTGTTTTGCTTTCTGCAATCTGGTTCACTGGGCACCTCCTTCAATCAATTCAACGGTAATTTCTTGCGCACCTTCAGGTATTGCAGATAAATCAATGGTGACACGTTCCATTTCCGGTGGTTTCACTATGCGATATTTTTTCTTTTTCAGTTCAACCCCGCCGGCCTTAACGGAAAGATGTGCATCCTTAAAGGTGTGGTCGCTTCTGAAAAAAATAATTGCCTCCCCGTCGCTGGAACGGTCCACATACTGGGGAACCACGTACATGACACTCCCCTTCTGTTTCACCGCCACTAGGTCTCTTTCAACTGCAGAATCGGAGGCAAATGCTGCGGCATTTTTACCGGCGATATCCCCGCTTTCGGAGACAAAATCTGCCAGGTCATTAACATGCAGGGCATTGCCGCAGGAAAAAATTCCCCTTTGCATTGTCATCATGTTATGATCGACTTTCGGTCCCTTTGTTTTCCCATCCATCTCAACATCGAGGGGATCCAGTATATCATTTTCCGGAATGAGCCCAACAGAGAGAATCAGGGAATCACATTCAATATAGCGTTCCGTTCCCGGAATCGGCTTAAAATTCTCCACCTGCTGCACAGTGACCCCCTCTACCCTTTTACGGCCGTGTACCTTTGTAACAGTCGTTGAGAGGTGCAGGGGAATTTCGTAGTCTTCAAGACACTGTACTATATTCCTGGTGAGACCGGACGGTTCAGGGAGTATTTCGTATACCCCTTCCACCTCGGCACCCTCAAGGGTAAGTCGGCGCGCCATGATGAGACCAATATCACCGGAGCCAAGGATTACGCATTTTTTAGTGGGAAGGTACCCCTGGATGTTTATAAAGTACTGGGCGAGTCCCGCCGTCATAACACCCGCAGGGCGGTTTCCGTGAATAAAGACCTGTCGGGGAGTCCGTTCCCGACATCCCATAGCCATCACTACCGCGGGGGCCTTGGAATAAAATGCCCCCTCTTTATTATTTACCAGTGCAAGATTAAAGCCTTCATCATCCTTTTTTATTTCAGTAAGAAAGGAGTTAAGAAAAATCGGAATATTCCTTTCCCGGGCCATCTCTACATAGCGGTAGGCGTACTCCGGGCCGGTAAGCTTTTCCTTAAAGCGAACAAGGCCAAAGCCGTCATGGATACACTGCTTGAGAATACCACCGGGACGCTCTTCCCTTTCGATGACGCAGACCTTCGCACCTGCATCATGGGCGGAAACAGCTGAGGCAAGTCCCGCCGGGCCGCCGCCGATTACAATCACATCAAAATCTTTTGTCTCAATCATTACTCCACCCCCTGTTCATCTGAAGCCGTCTTAAGTTTTTTCCCGGAGTAATCGACAACTCCCTTGGTAAGGCCGTAGAAAAGATTCGACCCCTCTCCCTTCTTGGAGAGCTCCTCCACCGGGATGTTTAATTCTTCCGACATTATTTCCAGGACACGGGGAGTACAGAATCCCCCGTGGCACCGGCCGGCACCGGCACGGGCACGACGCTTAATGCCGTCAATGGTGGTAACAGGCAGTGGAGACCGGAGGGCATCACGAATTTCCCCCTCTGAAATTTCCTCACAGCGGCAGACGATGCGTCCATAGGCGGAATCCTTCCGTATCAGCTCAGCCCTCTCTTCAAGGGGCATCTCCTTCAGCTGGGGAGGAGCTGTACGACGCGGATTAAAATTTTTATTGTCCGCCACTGTTTTGTTCTTTCCAATAATACCGATTGTAATTTTTACAATATCCTCCGCAATGGCAGGCGCAGAGGCAAACCCCGGAGACTGAATCGCCGCGGCGTGGACAAGGTTGTCAATATGCTCTGAAGCCTCTATGATAAAATCTTCCTCATAATTGCAGGCACGGATACCTGCAAAATATGTAATCACCTGGGACCGGTTCAACCTGGTGTTCAGGTCTATATGATGCTGCAGCCCGTCCATGTCTTCCGGTTCGGTACTGTAATCTTCACGCTCCGGCACTTCCTTTGCCGTGGGGCCCACGAGAATATTGCCTTCCGGGGTCATAACGAGGCCGCCACCCTTGGTAGTGGAACTCTTCTGGCTGATAAGGGGCGGCATGGCAGCATTGGTCTTCTGGAACTGTCCCGTCTTCAGGTCAAGGATCGCATCGGCGCCCTTTCTTCCATGAAGAGAAAAAAACCTGTCGTCGGCAAATTCTGCAATGGTATCGGCCCAGATGCCCGCAGCATTTATCACCACACCCGCGGTACATGTGCCCCTGTTTGTTTTGAGGCGGGCGATCTGACTTCCTTCAATATCAAAACCCGTAACAGCTGTATTGAGACAGACCTCTACGCCGTTCTGCGCGGCATTCTCTGCGTAGGCAATGACCATCTTATAGGGAGAAAGAACCCCTCCGGAGGGGAGAAAAAAGGCCCCATGCTGCCTGTTCGTAATATTGGGTTCGGTTTTTGCCACCTCCTTTCTACTCACGTATCGGTAGCCGTCTACATCATTCTTTTTGGCACGCAATTTCAGGAAGGGGATCAGCAGTTTGGAAAAGGGGCTGGAGAGGAGAACCAGGGATCCGGGTCGATAAAAATCGACACCCAGTTCTTCGGTCACCTTCGTATAGGCCCGGTTTCCCCTTACGTTATACTCTGCTTTTTTGGTACCAGGTTTTGCGGCAAAGCCGTCATGAATCATTCCGTCATTGCGTCCAGAGGCATGACGGGCCAGGTCCTCTTCCTTCTCAAAAAGGGCGATGGAGAGGTCATAGCGGGAAAGCTCACGTGCAATGGCGCTCCCGGTAATTCCCCCGCCGATTATAATTACATCAAAATGTTTATTCTCAAGATGACTGTCACGGCATCCGGGTATCGGCATGGTCTCCGGGACAATCCCCTTCACCTCGATATCATTCACTACGCCTTTATACCCTTTATTGGCTGCGGCGAATCCCGCTTCGATTTTTTTGTCCCACGTATCGACGGTACCCGTCAGCACGATGGACTTCCGCCATTCCTTCGCGGTTATATTGTTCAGCCCTGCTTTTTTCAGGGCCTTTATTATTTTTTTATACTTTTCTGTTTGCATAATCTTCCTCAGCTTCCGGTTGAAAAAAATGTGCCCGGGCGGTTCCGCCCGGGCACGAACTCTCCTATTTAATCTTTCTCCAGTCCTTTCCTTTAAGGTCAAGGCCTAACTGGCCACCTGGATTCATAATGTTGTTCGGATCAAAATACTTTTTCAGGGCACGGAGTACATCCATCTGTTCATTTCCGAGATGTTCTTCCATCCATGGGGCTATCATGCGGCCGACACCGTGGTGGTGACTGAGACTCCCCCCTGTTTTGCAGACAGAATCAATTACACCGTCCTGAAATTTTACATACTCTTTAATGTCATCAGTCTTCATGATATAGATAAAGTAAAGATTCGTTCCCTGGGGATAGACATGTGAACAGTGAGTCATACAGATTGTACCCGGTCTGCTCTTTACAAATTCCCTGGTCTTCTGATGCACTTCGTGAAGATTGTCCCATTTAACACCGGTTTCAAGGGTATCAATGAGTATGCCGTAATCCTGAAGATCTTCTCTCAGGTAGGGATCTTTGTACCGGCCAGGTTCCCACTGCTTTGTGGCAAAACCGGTAAGGTACATGGCGCCATGTTTCTTGCATATTTTCTTTACATTCTTTTTCACGTTCTTGGCAAAATTCTTTTCACCATCGGCGGAACCGAGAAACAGGCACCGTTCCATAGGCTTGTAACCGCGCAGGGTCATCAATTTATCAAGAACAGTACCGTCTATTCCGTAGAGCTTGAGACCGATATGGGTCTCCTCCTGGTCAGAGATCCTGAATACCGCAGGCATTCCCGCTTCGCTCTGGGAAATTTCCCGGCTCGCATTCACTGCGGCTTCCCATGAAGGGAAAATGAATCCGAAGTACTGTCGATTTTCAGGCATATGTCTGTAGATCTTCCAGGTCACTTCCGTTACCACACCGAAGGTTCCTTCCATCCCCTTCATGATATCGGTAATTTTAGGACCCGTTGCGGTACCGGGGTAATCAAGGGTAGTGATGGTTCCCTTCGGTGTTACAATTTCCATGCTGAGACAGAGGTCATAGGCATCACCATAATATGATGACTGCTGGCCGGAACCGAGTGTTACTATCCATCCACCCACAGAGGAGTATTCAAATGACTGGGGGAAGTGACCGCATGTGTAACCATGCTTCGTGTTATAGAGTGCGGGGGCATTATTCAGTGCCTCTTCAAAGGCGGGCCCCATCATACCGGACTGTACCCGTACGGTCTGGTTCAGCTCATTCACTTCTATAATTTTATTCATATGGGTATTAAGTACCATGGTTACGCCGCCCTTGGCGGGACGGTAGCCAAAGTTCACAGAGGAACCTCCCCCGTAAACATAAACGGGAAGTTTCTGCTGGTTACAGTATTTTATAATTTCCTGGACATCTTCGGTTCCCCGGGGATGGACAACCACATCTGCTGCGCGCTCAACCTTTCCTTCACGGAGAAGCAACGCCTCTTCCAGGGTTTTACCCGTGGCGTACTTGACACGGTCATAGCCTTCAGTGGAGATATTTTCCTCACCCGCTATTTTGGCCAGCTTTGCAATCTGGGTTTTAGTTACCTTAACAGGTTTTTTATACTCTACCTGTTCGTTTCCGGTAGATGTTTTTTCCCTGAAATCCTCATCGGTCACTCCGAAAACTTCCTTCATTTCCTTGTAGAGCTTCGGATTAGGATGTTTAAATCCCCTGGGATCTCCCCACTTGAAAATAGATCTGTATGATCCCTCAACGGGGGCGTCTTCCATCCAGTCAGGTTCGAATACTTTTTTCTCTGCCATGTTATTCCTCCGGTATTATGTCTTTCGATTTCATCAATCAACAGGCTGCTTTTCATTTATTATGAGCTTCAGCCTGCAACTATATTCTTAAGGAATCCGCAGAAGCTCTTCGGCTTCGGCAAGTTCCGCTTCAAGGCGTTTTTTGTCCCATTTCAATTCTGACCCTGCAGTCGCGGCAATAAGTTCCAGTTCTTTTTTCCCGGGATGCCCCAGCGTCCCGAGACCCGTCCGGCGAAAGAGTATATCCTTCAGGGAGAGGGCCATCTCTTTTCTGATGGCGTACACAACCTGTGCCAGCATCTCCCCGTCACCGTTCAGGGGTTCAGCCCATTCCTTCTTTTTTGCAGCGATATCCATCACGGCCTCAAATTCTGTTCCGTAGATTCGGGAAAGGTAATCTATTGTTTTTTCAGGGAACTGACTAAACTTCCTTTTCATTTCCGAGACCCAGCCTTCAATGTCAGCGATTTCGCTTCCCGCAAGGAATTCAGTTTTTGTGATCATTTTTTTCAGCTTCAATTTCATTTTCTTCCGAATGATCTTCATGGCGTGCTGTGCCAGGTTGCGGCTGGTGGTATATTTCCCACCCTCTACGGTAATGAGCCCGTCAAAGCCATCCTGCTTATTGTCATAGATTTCATATTTTCGGGAAGACTCGTAAACCTCTTCTGTCTGGTCCTCAACAAGGGGACGCAGACCGCCATAGATATAGAGGATATCTTCATATTTTATCTTCTCTTCATTGCCGAAACTGTTATTCACTTCCGCAAGAAGTCCCTCTATGCTCTCCCTGGTAACACAATACTCGTCGGGATTACCGATGTATTCCGTGTCGGTAGTTCCAATGAGGGAATGGTTTCTCCATGGAATCACAAAGAAGTGTCTTCCCTCCGGTGTCATGGAACCGACAACATGCTTATTCACCAGTTTCTTAGTAATAAAATGAATCCCTTCCGAACGGCGAAGTGGCGCCGCATCACTATCCTTTGAAGCAAGTCCCAGAATCATATCCGCCCAGGGACCGCCGCAATTAATGGTTAGCTTTGCCCTTACATCATGATTTTTTCCGCTCTGTAGATCCTTTATACGGGCACCCTTAATGGTTTGAACACTTCCCCCATCTTCCATCAGAAACTCTTCAACCTTTGAATAGTTGGCAACTGCCGCACCGTATTTTACCGCTGATTTAACAAAGGCAAGGGTAAGGCGCTCAGGCATAATGCTGGCGCAGTCATAATAGGTTGAGGCTCCTGTAAGCCCCTCCCGAAGAACACCCGGTTCTGCTTCGAGGACCTTTTGGGGACTGATTGATCGGTGATGAGGGATTTTTTTACTCTTGTCCCATGTAAAACCTTTATCAAAAGAAAATATATCATAGACGATCATACCAAGTTTGATTATCCACTTCGTATTTGTAATTTTTGTTTTGTTGGTGGTAATCATAATGGGAATAGGGTAGACAAAGTTGGGGGCAATATTCTCCAGTATCCGGCGCTCCCGCAGGGATTCTCTTACAAGACCGAACTCCATGGTAGCGAGATACCTGAGCCCGCCGTGAATAAGTTTTGAAGTCACGGATGAAGTCCCGCCGCCGAAATCGCCCTTTTCCACAAGGGCGACAGAGAGGCCACGACTTGCCGCATCATAGGCTACCGCGGCACCGGTAATCCCGCCGCCAACAACCAGGAGATCGAATTCTTTTCCGTCGTAGCTATCGATAAAGCGTTCAAGTTTCATAGTTCCTCCTTTTATTCTTTCAGTTGAGCAATTTCCCGGTACTTGGCAAAGGTCTCCTCTTCACTGTAGACCATTACATCATACATTACCTGTTTGCCTTTTTCAACATCACCGTTTTTCATCGCATCCAGAATTTCCCTGTGAAACTTTTCGGACCGTTTTGCATTTTCTTCCTTTTCAAAATAAAGAAAGCCGTAGTCCCGGAATACCTGATTGAAAAAATTGAGAATAAAAACATACAGGAGGTTATTGCTCGCCTTTGCCACCAGATGGTTAACCTTCAGGTCTTTTTCCAGCATGGAATCATTTACATCGGCAATAATGGCTTCAAGCTCCGCAATATGTTTTTCAGTACAATATTCTACGGCGTGCGCCGCCATTTCCGGTGAGAGCATACGACGTATTTCAAGGAGATTGGTCAGGATCGTAATATCTATTCCATGATCCATATAAAGAAGGGTTCGCAAAAGTTCAAGATTTCCACTCTCGAGATAGTTTTTTATATAGATGCCATCGCCGTGGTGAATCTCCACAAGGCCAAGAAACTCAAGTTTTTTGATTGCCTCACGAACTGTCGAACGGTTTACATCAAAGGTTGCCGCCAGTTCACGTTCAGCCGGGAGGCGGTCACCCACGGGGAGTTCTCCTGAGATGATCTTTTTCTGAATCTGTCCCACTATTTCTTCATGAAGCCTGCTTCGGTTTACGGGATTAAGAGATTTCAGCACCTTGGTCATTGATTGCCTGCTCCAGTTAATTGGCTTGTTGGTCCGTTGGTCCGACCAATTACAATATATAAAGGATACCCCCTGATCGTCAAGTAATTTGACAAAAAATAGTAAGATATCTAACAATTAATTAGCTTTCACCGTGAATTTAATCCTGTTTCAGCCATAAATACTGCGGGGACTTTCCGCATTTTGAATCCACTGCCTGACGAGACGATCCGCCTCATCTTCCTGGGACTGTTCCCTTCTGCCGTCACGCCCAAATAATACCTCATGATCAAGCCAGTGATGAGCCACCTCATGAAAGAAGGTACGCACAAATGCATCATAACTTTTCCGAAACATCTGGTAATTGAGGACAATAATACTCTTCCCTGCAACCAGTTCCTCAGGCACATAATATCCGTTGAGGCCGTCATTAATTACCACCACGATACAGGTTTTCTGCAGATGGCGGGAAACCTCATTGGGAAGTTTTGTCAGAAGGAAGTCGACGGCATCCTTCAGGTCACCATTGTCTCCGAAGAGAAAAAGTTCATGCATCATTATCACCGGTATATAGCTGAAATGGCGCACTGGGCACCAGTTATTGAACAAGTTGCAGAAAAGTAATTGATGTCAGGTTCCGGCGGTAATCCGCCTGGAGAATTTGAAGTATAACATGGATTGAGATCAATGGCAAAGATTTTTTGAGCTGCAGGCCCCCAACCCCGCTTCGACATGCCCGGCACAACCCCCGGAGGGGGCCCTTAAGAAACTCCCTTTAAATTTTCATCCTTCCCATAAAAAAATCCTTTTCAGGATTGACACCCCGTTATACCTTCCCTTCAATGCTTTGCATACCAGTTTGAAAAAAAGATTCACTACATATAGGGAGGCATCATGAAATATCTCATTATCGGATCAGGGGGAAGGGAACATACCATCGCGTGGCGTCTGCTCCACGACGGGAGCGCCGAAGAAGTCTACGTGGCACCCGGCAACGGGGGCATAGATCCCTCCTACCGCGTTGATATTGCCATTGATGACCATGAAGCCATTATTTCATTCTGCAGGGAAAAAGAAATCGACCTTGTTGTAGTTGGCCCCGAAGCCCCCCTGGCAGCGGGCCTCGTTGATCTCCTTCAGGATGCGGACATCAAAGCCTTCGGTCCCTCAAAAAAGGCTGCTCAGCTTGAAGGAAGTAAACTTTTCGCCAAAACTATTATGGAAAAATACAATGTACCCACTGCGGGTCATTATGATTTTTCGGGGAAGAAAGAGCTCCTCGAGTTTGTAGAAAAACAGACTGATTTCCCCATAGTCATCAAGCTTGACGGCCTCGCCGCCGGAAAGGGTGTAGCTATTCCTGAGACCAAAAAAGAGGCAATCGATTTTATTAACGAATATGTGCAGGAAGACACCAATGTATTCGTAGAAGATTTTCTCACGGGAGAGGAAGTATCCGTACTGGGAATCTCCGACGGCACCACAATCAAGGCCTTCATCTCCGCCCAGGACCATAAACGAATTTTCGAAGGAGACAAGGGGCCCAATACCGGCGGCATGGGAGCCTATTCTCCGGCACCGGTGGCCACACAGGAAAGGCTTGAAAGAATTCAGAAGGAAGTCCTTGAAGCCACCGTTGAGGGAATGAAACAGGAGGGCATCCCCTTCGTCGGGATTTTATATGCAGGCATGATAATCGATGGAGACAAAATCAATGTACTGGAATTCAATGTACGTTTTGGTGATCCCGAAGCCCAGGTTATCCTTCCCCTCCTCGAAGGCAAACTCGGTGACATCTTCCAGGGAGCCGTAAACGGTAACCTCGATGAAGTTAACTTCTCCTTCAAAAAAGACCACGCCATCACCGTTGTAATGTCCTCGGGAGGATACCCCGGCAATTACGAGAAGGGGAAAGAAATTACAGGCCTCCAGAATGTTACAGACGATATCATAGTATTCCATGCGGGGACAAAAGAAGAAAATAAAAAGATATACACCAATGGAGGTAGGGTCCTCAATGTGACAGCGACAGGCAGTTCCCTCGTTGAAGCAAGGAAGAAGGCCTACGGGGCTGTTGAAAAAATATCCTTCGAGGGAGCCTTTTTCAGAAAAGACATCGCCCACAGGGCCCTGAACAGGTAGATGATGAAAAAAATATTTTTCCTCTTTATATTACTAATGCTCACGATTCCTGCATTCTCCGCAGGGGTCACATACAACAGTGACGGTTCAGTCTCCTTCAAGTCCTCCGATGGGCAGGTTCGCCGCATAAATATGGATGGGAAAACCCCTTACGGCATCACCATCAAGGGAGAACGGAAAGTACTTCGCCGCCGAAATTTCCTTATTGAGCTTATTTATGATGCCCCCCTCTCCGATGATCTCCTGGAAGGACCAGTAAAAACATTTTATAATGAACTGGAAAAGGAACTGCAGAGATGGATGCATACTAACCGCCTCCCGAGACAGCTCATGAAAATCCAAATCTCAAACTGCCGCTTTGGAAAAACGGGATTTTGCCGCCGCGAAAATCTCAAAGGTTTAACATTATATATCTACAGAAACAACAAAAGAATCAGAGAAGTACACCTGGACAGAAGTGACATTTTATCAACCGCGAAACGACCTGCCCTGCTTACATCCCTGGTGAAAAAAATTATGAAAAAATAATTATTCAAATCATTATATCGTATAATTATCAAAAACAGATGGAATACAATTAAATCTTGACTTACTTTTTAACTGTTTTGAAATGTCCTTAACAAAAAGATAAACAGACGTTATGGACAGGTAAAATGAAAAGTATCAAGGATATCGTAAATACCCTCAGCGAAGAGGAGAAAGAGCTCTTTCAGGATCTAATTGAAGAATGCCTCCTGCGGGAATCACAGGTTACCGCTTCAGGAGAAAAAACCACGAACAATCTTCAGCGGCTGACAGAACTTTCAGAGATAATGACAACAAATCTAGATATTATCTTAGATGCATTTAAAGAGATGAGTCAACAAAATGACAACCTTCAGGAAAAAGTTCTGGAAAACAAACTGAGATCTCTCCCGGATGAAGTATTTTACAACGCCTGATAATTTTAATCAATATCAGCAATAATTACCAGGGCTCCATTCTCATGTTTTGAGTGTAAAGAGCAGGCCAGAGCCTTCATTGGCACACAACTTCTGATGTGTGCCGGGATTTACTTCCTTCCCGAAAAATTGCCACACTATTATAACAACTTTCAAATATAAGTTTATCTATGTTCATTTTTCATAGAATTCCCCATACCGGTTGACAATACTGCAATTTTATGTTCAAATTAAAATCATTGCACTTTGAGACACATCAGTCCGGGAGAAACCAATGGATACATTCATTGAATCACGCATACCTCCAGAATGGGATGAAATTGATATCGCCAGAGACAAAACAAAGATATTTCTTGATGATAAAGGCTATACAACCGAGGTAATCGATGCCGTAATAATGGTAACGGGAGAGCTTATAGAAAATGCCATTAAATACGGTACCTACGATGACAAAAATGCAGATCTTGCATACTCAATCGAGACTGCTGAATCTACGGTTATTGTAGAAGTTAAAAATCCCGTCAGCGACACCTATGACAAAAACCTGGAAAAACTAGACAGGATGATTCAATGGATACGAGGATTTCAAAACCCCTTTGAGGCGTACGTAGAGCGCCTCAAGGAAGTATCCAGCCGTTCATTTTCCGATTCTGAAAGCGGTCTGGGCCTGACACGCATTGCCTATGAGGGACAATCCATTGTTGATTTTTATGCAACCGACGATAACATTATATCAGTCTCCGCAGTATACCAGCTATAAAAAGGAGTTCGAGACGATGCAAAAAAACGAAACTCACACAATTAAATCACTCAACCTTGAAATTAGCGAAGAAGAGGATGCAATTCATATTAACTGGCACGGCAAGAGTACCGAGCGTAATCCCAGCAGTTTTTTGAATCCAATCCTTACAGAAATCCTTGAGCGGAGTCAGAAAGAGGAAAAAAAAATATTTATGGATTTTAGAGAGCTGGAATTCATGAATTCTTCGACGGTAACACCTGTGGCAAAAATGCTTGAGCATGGTAAAAAGGGAACAGTAAGTATCACCGTATTCTATAACCATTCTAAAAAATGGCAGGAACTCTCATTTTCTGCACTGAAAATATTTGAAACAAAGGATGGCAGAATTTCAGTAACCGGAAATTAAAATGGAAAAAGAGAAAAAAATCTTAAACGGTACGCTTACAGGCAAAAATAGAAAAATCGATGTTCAGGTATTATATGCATCGCGATATACAGTGCATATAATTTTAGAGGAAGACCACGCCCTGAAGGATGGCGAGTATTTTGACCACTTAACCATAGAATCAGGCGATGAAGGATTTCTTCTCGAGGGGGGACGGTTCCTTCTGGACTCGGAACCTGACAGTAAGACAGGGACATTAATGTTTTCAACTGACCTTTATGATTTTGATCAACTTTTTTCCGAAAACCAGCTCATAAGCCTGGAAACCTACAACAATAACATGCGCCTCATCTTCACCCAAAAAAATGACATTAAGCAAAACTTTATAAACTACACATCACGACTCACCTATGACCTCAATGTATATCAGCACTACTTTGATGATCTGGATGGAAAAATTAATCAGGAACCGGAAGAAACCAGAGATATGGTCCGACAGACTTTGATCAATACCGATGGGATCAGGTTCCTCGAATTTTTCCAGGAACAAATAGATGATCTAGAAAGGGAAGTTGCCGACTTCAGCAGACAGGAGCATGAACTGCACGGCTTCTTTTTCAGGAAACAGGTCTGGTCAATGATTCTTTGTTCTGAGTTCATGACACGAACAAATATCAAGCCGAGGGGTTACGCCGGGGATTCCGAAATGATGCGGATGATATATGAAAATGAATATGTCGGCGAATCGACATTTTCAAAACTTATGTATAAATATGGCGTTGAAGTGCCAGCTGCCCAGGCGGTAAGAAACAGACGTCTGATGGTCCCTGAAATTCTCCACAGGGTGCAGGCGGATTTCAGCAAAAATAATAAAAGTGCCCTGAGAATTATGTCCGTCGCATGCGGCCCCGCTTTTGAGCTGCAGGACCTTTTCCTCAGTGAATCCGATGTCCATAAATTTGAAGTTACCCTCCTCGATCAGGATTCTTCTGCTCTGGAAGAAGCAAGGGAAAATATCAAAAAAATCGAAAAATCATTAGGATACAAAGTCAAAGTAAATTACCTTCAGGATTCAGTTCGAACCATGATGCGTCATAAGGATATTAATGAAAAATGGGGAACCTTCGATTTAATTTACTCAATGGGCCTTTTTGATTATCTCACTCCTCCAACGGCTAAAATTGTAGCAGAACGGATGTACAGAATGCTTGAGCCGGGAGGACAGATATTAATTGGCAATTACCATGTATCGAATCCGAGCAAATGGTTTATGGAATACTGGCTTGACTGGGTACTGTATTACAGAACTGAAGAAGAATTTAAACGCTTATTGCGTGATACTGATGCAATAGATATCAATATTAACTTTGAGGCAAGTGGCAGCCAGATATTTTTAAATGCAAGAAAACCATTATAGAATAAAATATGAATACCAGCTCTTCAATAAATAATTTACAGGAAATGGAGATCGAATTAACCTCCTTT
This sequence comes from uncultured Spirochaetota bacterium, assembly GCA_942491575.1. Taxonomy (GTDB): domain Bacteria; phylum Spirochaetota; class UBA4802; order UBA4802; family UBA5550; genus CAZHNW01. The sequence goes on along the minus strand of CALOBT010000025.1, from coordinate 3,623,031 downwards.
GATCAATACCTGTACCGCATTATTCATAACTGGTCAAAGGTCTTATCGGCGCTTATATTCACCCTCGTGCCCCTGTTTTTGTTTCTTGATTTATTCACTGTACCCGGCAATCTCATCATGAGATTTATATTCTACAGGGCATTCCCCACGGCTATTGCAATAATTCAGTTTATTATGCTTACAAGAACAAAACCTGGAAAGTGGTCTTATATAAACGGCTACATAGCAGCCATTATTGTGGGGCTTTCCATTTCTTTAATGACTGCAGATCTTGGAGGTTTCGACTCCAGGTACTATGCTGGATTGAATCTCATCATCATCGCAGTATCCCTTTTTCTTCCATGGCAGTCCATGCATTCGGCTATTATCGGACTTCTGGTTATTTTCATCTATATCGGAACGAATCTTATTGCAGGGCACCCCTTTGATTCTTCAAACATGGTAAGCAACCTGTTTTTCATGTTTGCAACTGTCATAATTTCCGTGAGCATTAATCATGTAAAACATCTTCTTATAAAAAATGAGTTTTCATTAATGACGCAACTGAAGGCAGCCCGGGATACCATCTGGGGGGAAATGGAAATTGCCAAAAAAATACAGACCTCCCTGTTGCCTGACAAAACCAGCTTAGGGAATTATCACATCAACGCTACAATGGTACCGGCGGCTGAGGTAGGAGGAGATTATTATGATATTATCAACACGCGATCCGATGAACACTGGCTTGCCATCGGTGATGTCTCCGGGCATGGTGTCGAATCAGGCCTGATTATGATGATGGCCCAGACCAGCATCTACTCTTTAACAAACAGCAACCTGGACATGCTCCCTTCTTCAGTCATTAAGCATGTAAATACGGTAATACGCAATAATATTCAGCGCCTCAACTCAAACCTCTATATGACACTGCAGGTCATACGGCTTATGGATAATCATATAAGGGTCGCGGGAAAACATCAGGATATTATGATTTACCGGGCAAGAAACCAGAGTGTCGATATTATCCCTACGCAGGGAACATGGGTAGGATTAACGGATTTCATAGATCATATGATGATTGATCATACTGTCGAAATTTTTCCGGGAGATATTCTTCTTCTTTTTACGGATGGCATTACCGAGGCGGAAAACAACCGCGGTGAGATGTATGGTTATGATCGCCTGGCAGAGGCCCTGAAAAACAATGCATCTGAATCGGTTGAAGAGATTATTCAGAATCTCCTTTCGGAAGTCACCGCCTGGCTTGAAAAACAGGACGACGACATCACCCTGGTTGCCGTTAAAAAAGTTTTATAAAGACAGTTAAAATCCATCAATAAATGTTTCCAAGAGAATGAATGAACCGGGCAAATTCTTTGAAGGCCGTCATTGCCGGAGTTGAATCGCCCACCGTTTCACAGCCAATTTTTATCCCCCTGGAATCCCTCTTTGCATAGGCTATTTTCAAGGAGAGGGGAAGTTTAATCTTCTCTGTTACATGAAAATATACCTGGAGCATATCACCTTCTGAATATTTCTGACCGGATACTGTATAAAAGGAGAGTCCATTTTCATTCATATCCTTTATCATTATCCTCTCCTCCCCCTTTGAAGGGATGACTAAAAATGCTCCAACAATTTCCATGAGCTCACTTCTTTTTATGTTTCGATTTTCTGACATAGAAACAGCCCCCAACCGGAATGATAAATAATAATATTATTAACGCTAAACGGAGAATAATTCAATAAAATATTATTTCCGAGCAAAAATAGACATTATTGATATTCTGTAATGCATATAACAACGTTAAGTAATATGAAAATTTAGTTGTTGAATTTTTTCCTTGAATATCCGTCTTTCACGGATACAATTCAACAATCAGTCGAATAACAATTCAAACAGGATACTCTAAATAGAAATACTGAAATTTAAAATAATAAATACCGGTTACAGGTAATAATAACATGAAAATCAAGCAGGCAACAAAGTGGTTAAAGCTAAAATTTAATCCTGACCTTGAAAAACTATTCCTGGATGATTATCTTGAGCGTTCGCTTACGGTTATGAGAATCTCCTTTATCCTTGCAATAATTCTCTATTCAAGTTTCGCTCTTCTTGATATCGTTATAGTTCCCCAGACAAAATACACGGTCTGGGTAATTCGATTCATCATTGTCGTTCCAATAATTATCGGAAGCTACTTCCTGTCATATACTGACTTCTTTAAAAAAAACAATCAGCTGATTCTAAGCCTCATTGGAATTATTCTCGGTTTCGGTATCATCGCCATGATAGGTATTGCAGAACATGGCGAACTGGGAAAGAACTTCTATTATACCGGTCTCTTCCTAGTTATTATGTGGATTTATGCCCTTTCTCGTCTGCGGGTTTCCTATGCACTGTTCACCTCGGGTCTTGTAGAGCTGGGTTATATAATCGTAGAAATACTATTTAATAACAGGCTCGCTGATGGGATTGGCTCTGATAATTTCGCCATGTTTATAAATAACAATTTCTTTTTTCTTTCAGCAAATATTATCGGAATCTTTGCCTGCTTCACTATCGAGTTTTATATGAGAAAAGATTTTCAGCAACGACAGACTATTAATGATGAACAGGAAAAGACAATTGCCCTATTAAAAACAGTAGATGAAACTGCCGTGGAACTCCTGCAGGGGAGCGGTGAGTTAATAAACTCAACTTCAAAAATCGATGAAATAATCGGCGAGCACGATGAACTCATGTCAGAGGTTTTTAACATCACTGACAGTATATCCAGCAGCATAAATGAAATCAGGGGAAAGTCAGATTTTCAGTATAAAACCGTAGAGGAAAATTTTACAAAGATACAGGAAATTTCCCGCCTTATGGAAGATATTTTCAATGATACATCGGCACAGAGCGAAAAAGCAGAGGATGCGCTTAAACTGGCAAAAATCAACGAAGAGAATATAAATGAAACCGTTACCTCAATTACCGATATGCGAATGAATTCCAAAAAAATTGAAGAGATTTCAAAAACGATTAGTGAAATTGCCGACCAGACAAATCTTCTTTCCCTGAACGCCGCTATTGAATCTGCCAGAGCAGGTGAACAGGGAAAGGGATTCGCAATTGTTGCAGATGAAATATCAAAACTTGCCGCAATGAGTGTTGATTCTTCCAAGGAAATCGCAGGCATCATAAAAAATACTGTCTGGAACATTGAAAATGTTTCCGCCAAAATTGAAAATCTTGCTCAATACCTGAACCAGATTATTTCCTTCGTGAAAGAAAATTCAGACTACATGGTTAATCTCAAGGATAACACAGAACACGAGTTTGAAGAAAGCAAGGTCCTCTACACTACAACAGTTGAGGTTGATAAAGCCGCAAAGGATGTTATAGACTACACCGAAGACCAGGCTAAGCTCGTTCAGAATATAGTAAACTGGTCTGAACGAATGCGAATCCTCGCCGATGACATTCCCCGCAACCTGAGGGACATTCAGGGACTCTCTTCAAGACTGGAAAACCGATCCAGAGATATGAATGAAACAATAAAGGGAAAAAACAACCTCTAATTATTGTTTCTTCAATACTATAGAATGAGACCGCCAGATATCCATATCATTTTTTATTAAAAATCCAGATGATAAAGCCTTTTCAACGGATTGATCAAAGTCCGGACGTTTCACATGCCCCGCAGGCTCGGCGAGAAGCAAAAGCCCCCCCGGTTTCAGAACTGCCGCAAGCTCTGAAAAAAACCTACCCGCATCGGGTACCTCATGCACCACCGCAAAGGCAAGAACAAAATCAACAGTTTCTTTCAGATCATCAATGTTTAATGAATCGAAACCTGCCTGCCTGATTTCGATAGAGGTTTCGACCCCGGCACGACTGGCGCGTTTTGTTAAAGCAGATAACATACGTTCCTGCAGGTCAACACAGTAGACTTTACCATTGGGACCAGTTAGTCCCGCCATTGGAAGGCTGAAATACCCCATTGCACTGCCGGCATCAACACACCTCATTCCCTCGCCAACAAAGGGCGATAAAATTTTTTCAGGATTCTGCCGTAATTTCCTCAGTGGATTCAAAAGAAAATATCCTATCCACCAGGGGCACACATGTCGTTTCATAATTTATACCTTCCTTATTCTGTTATTTTCTATAATATACGACGAAAATGTAACAAAATTATTGCAAAAAAGCCATGATTGCTTGAAAATAGTATTATAAAATATTTTCAGGCTGCAGGGAAAATCTGACTTTAAAAACAAAAAGGAAATGAAAATGAGAAATACTTCAACGGCAATTATTTCAGGCATTGTTCTTTCAGGGTTCGTTGCATGCTCTGGGGGGAAACCGGCAGCCATTGGCATAAAAGAGAATAAACTTCACCCCTGCCCCGATAGCCCCAACTGCGTTTCCTCCTTCGAAAAAGACGAAAAGCATGGTATCGCGCCACTTGCATTCACTGATAGTCCCGCGGAAGCGATGACCCGTCTGAAAAAAATAATCTGGAACAAGCCGCGCACCTCAATTATAACTGAAAACGAAAAATACATCCATGTGACTTTCACCAGCATGTTCTTCAGGTTCGTTGATGACGTAGAATTTTTAATGGATAGTCAGAATAAAATCATCCATGTAAGATCCGCTTCCCGAAAAGGATATTCAGACCTGGGTGTAAACCGAAAACGTATTGAAGAAATAAGGACTTCCTTCAGTAAAAAATAATTATCTTTTTTTAAAGGAAGGAAGACGCCGAACAAATACAGAAGCAGTAATAATAACTATCGACGGCAGCCAGACATAGTAAAGCTCGCTCTTAAAAACAGCAAGTCCCCTCGAGGACAAAAAGGCGTTCAAACCGATAGGAGAGACCTTAATGGGCCGCTGAGGAAGGAAATAACGTCCATCATCCAGGGGAATAAAAAATCCAATCCCGAGACCCCCTGTGGTCATTGCATCGAGGAGACCATGCAATGCAGCCGCACCGCCGATTACAAGAACCATGTGCCAGTAACGGCGCCACACCCTTCCTTCCCCCAGAAGAAAAGGAAGAGCAAATAGAATACCCGTCAAAACCGCAAAAACAAGTGAGTGAGAAAAGCCGCGGTGCCCCAGTGGGTGCGCATAGGGAATGCCGAGGGCAAAGGCAATAACGTCAAAATCCGGCAGAACCGAGGCCAGAAAAATAGACACCCAGAATAGAAGTCCCCGCCTCTTCGGCCCTGCGACAGCACCGAGGGCTGCACCTGCCGCCATATGTGTCATTACTGTGGGCATAATTTCTTAATCACTGTAATGCCAGGTCACGGAAACGCTGGAGAATAGCTTCACCGGAATCATCGCTTCTTACTGATTGTATAAGATCATCCACATTGCATCCCTCTTCTTCGAGGGCTTCCCGCTGTGCTGAAAGATATCCACGCATAATCTCTTCATTAAATTCCGGGTGGAACTGCACGCCCCAGGCCCCTTCGCCAAAGGCGAGGGCATGATTTCGGTCACAGTCCCCGTCAGCACAACAGATACTGGTGGCGGGGGCCTCACTTACGGTTTCACGATGGGATGTATGCCCAAAAAAGGTCTCCGGCAAAACAGAAAAAAGGTCATCATCTGCTCCGCCTGGAGTTCGGTTTACCTCTACGGTTCCGATTTCAATACCACCGGTCAGATAGTCAATCCCGCCGCCGAAGAGACTCGCCAGCACCTGGTGGCCATAACAGATCCCCAGAACCGGAACGTGTTTTTTCAAATATTCACTGAGAACAGAAATGAGACGAAAAAAGATTTCTCCCCTGTCAGCAACCATAAGCCGCGCACCGGTAACAATTACTCCCGACGGTTTTTCAGGTACGGGAGCAGAAGGATCATTGTGAAGATCCGCGAGACTCACCTGGCCGGGAGGAATCCGCATGCGGTTAACTATGAAATCTTCAAAATCTCCAAATTGTTTTCTTACCGGTTCGACTGCAGAACCGACCTTTATAATGCATAATTCATTTTTCATAACAATATACTCAAATTTATTATCGTCATACAGGTAATTTCGAACAGCCCATATAAAAGATTCAAACACTTTATTTCAGACTGGAATTTTTTAATATAACGACATTACGCTGCAAAATAATACCATAGAAAAGATTCGTCAAGTCACAATGAAATAATGTTGCGCAAAAGTTAACACCGTTTTATACTGGGATAAATCCGAAGACATTATAACAGTATGAAAAAAACATTTTGCATCGTATTTATTCTTTTACAGAGCATTAATTTGTTCGCCCTCAATAAATTAGAACCGATTATAATTGAGGACTCCTCCTCTTTGATTACTCCCGGCAAAAAACTCTTTTTTAGAGAAGATAAAAATTCCACCCTTACATATCCTGAAGTAGCAGAGTTAAAAAACGGTTGGAAACAATCAACAGAAAAAGTTCTTAATTTCAGTTTTTCAAATTCATCATACTGGATTACCTTCTCCATAGACAGGCGACTGGATGATTCTTCTCCCCTGATACTGAGGGTTCCTTACCCGCTTCTAGACCGCCTGGAACTATATTACAAACACCGAAATGAATCAGTAGAGCGGGTAATCAATGGCGACAGTTTTCCCTTTTCAAAGAGGGAGTATAAAAATAGAGATTTTATTTTCCCGATGCACATAGGCAGGGGGATTCATCAAATCTACCTGCAGGTCACATCTACCAGTTCACTGCGGCTTCCAATAGAAATAATGACACTCTCCCGATTTATAGAATTAAATAATTTTGAACTGGCGCTTTTCTGGATGTTCTATGGTCTCATGTTTATGCTGTGCCTTCATAATTTTTACCTATTCATTACAGTAAAAGAAAAAATGTACGGTGTATTCTCCCTCTTTGTCCTGGCATGGACTCTCTATGAGGCTGCTCATAATGGTATCGGTTTTCAATACCTCTGGTCAGGTTCGATTTTTCTGCAGGCAATCCTGCTTCCCTTTTCAATAGCCTTATCCCTTATTCTTATCTGCATTTTTTTTATTACCTATCTTGAAGCCAGAAAAAACTACATTTATTTTTACAGGGCATTAATCCTGCTTTCAGTAATTCCCGGGGCAGTAATGGCGCCTCTTTCTTTTATTCTGCCTTATTCAATTTCAATAAAAATAGTTTTAATTCTTGGCCTCATCGCTTCCCCCCTGCTTTTTTCTCTCACTGCCTGGGCCCTTTATAAAAAAAAACGACAGGCCAGGTTTCTCTTTGCCGGTTTCATCATTATGCTCATTGGACAACTTCTCTCCAACCTCCTCTCCTGGGGGATGATACCCTTCAATACAATGACCAATTCAAGCGTTCAAATCGGTTCTGCAATTGTGGTATTGATATTCTCCCTTGGACTTTCTGATCGGCTCAACTCAATAAAAACAAGCCTGGAAAAATCCGAAATGAACCTGCAATCTAAAAACCAGGAACTTTCAGCCACCAATGAACAGCTCACTGCTGCCCTTGAAGAACTTGAAGCAACGAATGAAGAATTTGAAGCCCAGAACGAAGAACTCATTGGATCACAAATTGAGCTGGAGCGAAATGAAGAACAGCTGCGCATAATTTTAGACCGTCTCCCCATGCCGGTAATCGTTGACACCAAAGGTGAGGTCACACTTATCAACCAGGCATTCGAGGACAATCTTGGCTTTGAGAAAAATTTACTGAGAACCGACCGTGATGTAATGATAAACCTCTTCCCTGACAAAAACCATCGCAAGACAATTATAAACCAGTATCTCCAGAAAAAAGAAAAAGCCCGTGACGGAGATATTCTGGACCTGGGACACCATCAGATATCAACTGCCGGCGGTGAAATCCGTATTATGGAAATACTCATCACCATTGCAGAGCCCCTGCTGCTTGTTATTTTCCATGACATTACCGAACAGCATAAATCAAGGGAGATGATGATTCAGACGGAAAAAATGATGACCCTGGGGGGCCTTGCTGCGGGAATGGCTCATGAAATAAACAATCCCCTCGGTATCATAATGCAGGGAGTACAGGCGACATTGAAACGCTTTGATTCGTCAGGCAAAAAAAATCAGGAAATCGCCTGCGAACTGGGACTTGAGCTATCCGCCATAAATAAATATATGGAATCCCGTCACATTTTTGATTACCTCAATGGCATATCAGAAGCGGGTGCACGCGCCGCATCAACTATTTCAAACATGCTCTCCTTCAGCAGAAAAAACACCACCGAATGGACCAATGAAAACCTTAATAACCTCATTGACGAAACCATTGATATCGCCTCAAAAGATTATGACCTTAAAAAAGGATATGATTTTAGAAAAACAGCAATTATCAAAAACTACCAGGAAGATCTCCCCTCTGCCAGTTGTGTCCGCAGTGAAATTCAGCAGGTAATCCTGAACCTTCTGAGCAATGCCTCGCAGGCGATGTCGGCTGCTAAAAAGACCACTCCTTCCCCGGAGGTTAATATAACCACCACATCAAACGACACCGGAATAACAATCACGATCCGAGACAATGGACCCGGCATCCATGAGAAAAAACTGCAGTATATATTTGAACCTTTTTTTACGACTAAGGCGAAGGGGGAAGGTACAGGCCTCGGCCTTTCAGTCTCCCAGTATATTATCAGTGAACGGCACCACGGAAGCATTACCGCAGAAAACAATCCCGGGGGAGGAAGCTGTTTTGCCATCCGGCTGCCCTTTGGGAACAATGGGCCTGAAAAGGAATAAAATATCCGCTGGTATGAATGCCTAAAGAAACAGGATCATGGATCCCATGTTCAGGCGCCGCAGCATTTCTTATACTTTTTACCACTCCCGCAGGGACAGGGATCATTACGTTTCACTGACCCTCCGGCACCACCCTGGACATATTCAGCGATCTCCGAAAGGTGCGGCTCCATGTGACGCACCAGCATCCGGAGGCCCTCACAATAGGCGCTTACCTGGTCGTAGCGGCCTCCGGGTCCCTGACGAAACTTTGTACAGTCACCGTGACAGAAATGCAGCAGGTCACATGAGGTACATTTACCGGGGAGATCCCCCTTCATGGCGGCAAACTTCCCCCGAAGGGGCGACCGCATCAGAGAATCAAGGTCATCCGTGACAATATTCCCCAGCTTCCATTCGGGATAGACGAAAAAGTCACAGGGGAAGGCATCCCCATTGTGTTCAACAACCAGATAACTTGCGCAGTTTTCCATATAACAGCAGGAGACATGCTGTTTGTGGAAGTGGTATATCAGGAGGTCCTCAAAGAACCTGATGGAAACCTTTGGTATGCCCTCCTTCATCCAGAGATCAAAGATGGTACAGTAAAACTTCCCCACATCCCTTCCGTTAACGGAAAAATCCGTGGCGGCGTCATTTTCATCTTCCCACTCGAAGCAGTTAATGAACTGGAGATGGGAGAATTTATTTTTCATGAAAAACTGCCAGAGATCTTCGGCATGGTGAATATTTTTATCTGTCAGGAGAGTCAGAATGTTAAAGAGAACTCCGTGGCTGCGGAGCCGTGCAATTGTCTCCATCACATCATCAAAGGTTCCCTTTCTGTTGTGAAAGTAGCGGTAGTGGTCATGAATCTCCTTCGGGCCATCGAGGGAAATCCCCACAAGCCAGTTTCCTTCATCGGCGAGGAACCGGCACCATTCATCGTCAAGGAGGATACCGTTGGTCTGGAAGGCGTTCTCCACTGTCTGATCGGATTCGGCCAGGGCCTTCTGCAGGCGCGCCGCCTCACGGAAAAAATCGAGGCCCATCAGGGTGGGCTCGCCACCCTGCCAGATAAAGTTGAAACTGCGTGCCCCGGTATCGAAGGCCTTCTGCATCATCACCTCGAGGGTTTCCAGGGACATGGCGGCGCCGGTATCGTAGATGTCTTCTACTCGTTTGTAGAAGCAGTAGTGGCATCCAAGGTTACAGCGGTAGGATGCGGGTTTGATTAGAAATGTCAGGTTTTCCATGAGAAAAATTTTAGCGGGTGGCAGATATTTATGTCAAGGAGATAATGAGGAAATGGTTTCTCCTGCATGACAGATACAGGAGAAACCATAAAATAATATTAATTCAGCATTATTAAATCGGTAATCCCCAATTGTGTAGAGGATACTTCTTTATTTATTATTTCATTACTACTGTCAATTTTCAAGATAACTTTTTGAGCAATATCCAGGGCATAAACTATTAAGATATCACCATAACTTTCTAAACCATAACAGTCATAGGAACTTAAGTTATCCAGCGTAATAAGTTGCCATGTACTGGCAGAATCCTGATACAGGCATTTAATCTCGTTACTGTCTAAAAAATATATACGATCATTTACTTTCGCTATTTTTTCAGCAGTAAAATTTTCATTTATGTCGATTCTTTTTAACACGTCTGAACTTTGAGAATAGATATGTTCAAAGCTATATTCTGATAAATAGTATATACCGCCGGCAAGTTTAATTATTCGGTCTTCATCAAAATAGCCGCCCAACTGTCCCTTATACTCTAGCTTCCCATCAGCATTTAGGGCATAAACCTTGTATTCGTCACGTTCGATCAGATATAATCCAGAATCGGTACTGAAAGAATAAATACTGTATACATCTACAAAATCATCATTTACATCTAGCAGCTTTGAAGTTTGACCAGTCTCTGCATTTATATATCTTGAATATATTTTGTCTGTATCCTGATATTGGCAATACATAATATTACCTTTTTGGTCCACGCCATCCAAATGCAAATTAAAAAATGTATTGCTATTCGAATTTACATTGTCATTTTCTGTTTTAACCAATTCGATTGCACTGATCTCCGGCAAATTAGAGGTATCAAGTTTCATGATTGCATTATGATGCGAATGGAAGTCATTCATATAATATCCTATACAATAATATATAAAACCATTTTCATCAGAATAAATTTTATGATAGTATCGCCCATTATAATAATAGGTAATAGAATAATGAATATTTTTTTGCCCCTTGAGAACTGGCGGCATCAAGCTATAGAGTTTGCCGTTATATTTATCAAGTAGCACAATCAGGGATTCAGGAGCGAGTTCATAGTTTTCACCATATTGTAAAAACCAGATACATATAAACTGGCTATTTACATTCTGCATAAATTCTATCTTCGGACGAAACGATATTTCATTCCCCTCTTCACTCATAAAGGAAACTTCAACACTTGAACCGTCATCCATAATTTTATAAAGTGTTGAACTATCTTCAGATGAACTCCTCTTTTCTGCTCGAGAAGAGGAAACCGAATTAACATAAAGACCTTTTGCGCCGGTAATATCAGCGGATGAAAGTGTGGAAAGTGATTTATCGGAAGATTCACAACCAAAAAACAACAGCACAATTATCGGAAGATTCACAACCAAAAAACAACAGCACAAGAAGAAAAAATAAATTAACAAATCGGAACATTTCAAACTCCTTAAAATTAATCTATTCTGCTCCAGGCAGATAGATTTATTAGATGCCTAAAAAGTTTTTTTTCTTAATGAACACGAAAAGTATAACAGAACCTGAATATAGATATTCATAATTCCGCACTTTTATGGCAATAAATATAAAATGTTAAATGACCGCTTTTAATTGCAACAAAAAAACAACACAACTCCATTAAAACGTAAAAAATCAATTGACTATTTCTCCGAGAAAAATATGGAATAGGAATCCCATAATTACACTGAAAGGAACTCAACATGAAAATATTCAACAAACTGATAATTCTACTTACGGCATCACTGCTCATATTTTCCGTGGCCTGTGATGACAGTGGAGATAATAATGATACCGATATCACTGCTGGCAATACCGCCAGCAAGGTGACTATAATGCCGGAAGATACGCCCCCGGTAATTATTTTTAATAGTATTGAAACACAGAGTTCATCTTGGGAAACCGGCGTAGTTATTCCGGTGCCTGAGGGAGCCGTAGCGGGTCTTTTTACAGCGCAAACAATTGAAGATAATGGAATAACAGTTCCTGTCTACATTGGCCATTCTACAACGGATGCCCTCTACTATGAATTCCAAACTCCAGCCTCTGGGTCACCAGATTTCTTTGGCTTTTATCCATCAGGTCAGACCATTTTTATTCATTCAATAAAAGATGCGAAATTGCGTGCCTGGATCAGTTTACAGTATGCAGCGGCTAATGGTATCAATCATAACACATTATATATTTCAATAACCCCAAGGATCTGGTACTTCGAGTAATTTCATTATAGTGTCCTTTGAAAAATTATGATTACCACCTAGTGTCCATCTCAAAACAAAGTTTTAGACAGCCTCTTTTTTAGGCATAGGCTTCATTGATACATTGAGGCTGTCATGGATGACAGTATGGATGGATTAAAGTTATAGGGCGGTGCGCAGGATGCGCGCTCCCGCCCGTTTAGCCTCTCTGGCGATTGAACGCTGAGCAGGATGCCCGAGTGCCGGCGTGAAACACGATGTTTCAAAAAACGCCGGTTGAGCGCCTTTTTGTCTCTGCCCTTCCCGGCCTTCCATGGCCTCCAGGGCACTCGCACGTCGTGTGCAGCGTTTTGTGGCGAGACAAAAGAAACCCCCGGAGGGCGGGACATGCTTATGTGCATGAAAAGCGAATAATTGCGAGAGGGAGTGACCCTTTTGGGACAACCCCGGATAAAAAATTACTTCAGCACCTTCTTCATATTATTCCGAAACTTCGCCTTACTCATGGGATGATCCCCTACAATTTCCCCGTTATAGACAATTCCGAAGGTGCCGTATAGGGCGGGATTTTTTCTCGCTTCTTTCGCGGTAGAGAGTTCTATAACTTTCGGTTTTTCCCCGAATTCACTTTCCGCTTCTTCCGCAATTTCAGGTACGCATTTCCCGAGATAGGGGCACTGCCCCGTAGTAAAAATATAGAGACCCTTCCGGTATTTTTTCAGAAATTCATCCTGCTCCCGGATAATTGACGGATCGGGGACACTGCCCTTAAACTTCCTCACCATAAGGCTGTAGTCAGGAGGGGCGGTCTCCGTGACGGAGAAGCCCCTCTGGAGAAAGACCTCCTCTCCCGCCATCCAGGTACCCTTGCGGGCAAAAGCCGCCACGCCGTGAAAATCATTCTCTTTCGCGTCATCAAGGCAGGCATCAATCAGCTTCAGGCCGTACCCCTCCGCCTTGTAATCCTTTTTCATAATATAGATGCAGTGAATAAAGAGATACCCGGAGGCCTCTACGGGACGCCAGGCGTACTCTCCCGGAACATATTCAATACCACCGACGGCTTCATCTTTTTCGGTTACCAGGAGCTTATGGCGCAATCCCTCGCTAAACCGCTCAAGGAGCCACTCCTTCTTTTTTTTGTATCCGGGTTGTTTATCGTTTTTGTAACCGCACTGACCATAGTCATGAAGATTCTTCGCGGTTGCATCGATTATCCTGATCTTTTCCATTGTTTTCTCCCTGTATCCGAAGTCTTTACCATATGATCATTCCCCTATACATTATCTTAAAGCCCCCCTTTGGGGGGTTGGGGGGGCACCATTTCCCGGTTATAAATTATTGTCCATCTTCAGGGCCTTCTCCAGTACCTGGATCTCAACCTCCAGATCAAAGAGGTCATCCTCAAAGAGCCGCCCCAGCTGTCTGTCAAAGGATTCCTTAATCGTCCTAATCAGGCCCTCCACCTGGAGCAGGGCCCTGTCAACATCAGGGACAAGGTCGCGGTGATCGGAAAGCTCCACATACTTTACTACAATTTTTACTGTAGTGTCCATGTAATAATTCAAAAAATCCCGTGCCTGTTTAATATCATGGGGATACTTATCGATATCATCGTAGATGCGCCTCGCGGCGATACAGAGGTCCCGAAGCAAGGTAGCGGTCTCCCGGTTATCAATTTTTTCAGAGGCGCGGAATATCCTGCCGATTTTTTGATGCCCCTCGTTAATAATTACGCGGATATCACCTTTGGTTCTTCCCCCGGTTCCAGGGAGGGCCTCATCCTTTTTTCGGGCCATGCGGGAGGATATTTTTTGTATCAGCTTTTTCATTTTTCTTCGAGATATCCAATTTTATTTTTCAGCATTTCGATGCATTCATCCCTTTTAGTGAACCACGAAGAGTATGCAAGGGGAATAATTGTCAATCCCGCCCGGTAATACATCCTGTAGCGCTCCAGGGAAAATGAATCCTCAAAGACGCCGGGGCAGCCTATGAGATCAATACCGCAGGTAATGTTATCATACTCCATCACCAGGTCAATTGCCATACCGGCAATCTCAAAAGCGGGAAAGACCTTTATGCCCAGCCCCTCAAGTGCGGCGGAGACTTCCTTCACAAAAATGTCATGCTCATCTTTTTCCGCTTCAACGGGCTCTGTGCCGGCAGAGATATGTTCCAGGTATCTCCGAATCAACAGTCCACGGTGAATATTTTGCGGATTGATGGAAACACAGACATACTGCCTCACCCTGGCACGTGTGATGGCAACATTGAGTACGTCTTCCTTGCTTAAAAAATGAAAGGTATTCCTGTGACTTTCGTTATCCACCGCCAGGGAAAGAAACATGATGTCCCGCTCCTCTCCCTGGAAGGTATGGGCCGTACCGGCAAGGACATTATGCTTTTCAAGTTTTTCAAGGGGGAAATTTTTAGTGAGCCTATTATAGATGTAGTCTACCTGGTCCCGAAAGGGGGAAAGAACACCGATGGTCTGACTCATGGATACATCAAATTTCTTCTCTCTGAAAATTATCTCTCCGATGCGGCGGATGATCTCTTCCGCTTCTATTTTATTGACGCCGCGTTTATCCCTGGTACCGTTGCAGTGGATTACCCCCACTGCATTTCCCGAAGTATGCTGCGGTTTTTCCGTCATGATCCGGAGTGCATTGTTATAAAACTGATCATTGCTAAAAGAGATAATCTGCGGCAGGCTGCGGAAATGTTCATTGAGAAGATGAATATTTTTCTGGCGTTTTATCATCCCCTCTGTAAGGTCAAGGATGCTTTTTTCCCTGAAATCAATTTTATCGATATCCTTCGGAGTCATGTTGTAGCCGGCGCCGATCACCTGCTGACGGTACCGTGACAGAAAGGATATATGCCGCAGCTGGTTCGGATCACCGACTATGACGGCACGTCTGGCCCGCTGAAGAATGGGAAGGGAACTGGCGATATCGCACTGAGTAGCCTCATCTATAATGGCGATATCAAAAAGTTCCTTTTCCAGGGGAAGCACGTTAAAAATCCCGGGGCTGTTCACCAGCCATACCGGAAAGGTGTAGAGGAGATGCCCGAAGTCTATTTCGCTAAACAATTTCTCCTGTTTTGCATCGGTCCTTGCACGAATTGCTTCGTCAAAACGGGCCAGCTCCTCACGGTAGTCCCGCAGTGTTTTCCCTATATTTGAGCTGTTTCTGGTATTGATATATTCAATTATTTTTTTTATCCTGAGGTCAAATCCCCTCTCCAGATCATCTGTGATGTTGACAAGTAGTGGACCTGTCTCCCTTTCACTGATTATTTTTTCATAGCGGCGCCGCAGGAACCTTCCTGGACTGGCAGCAAGACGGTTGAATCGATAGAGAAAGTTACCCTTTTTCTTTTCACTCTTTACCCTTTTGGTAAAGATTCTCTCAAGGCTTTTAATCTTCTTCTCCACTCTCTTTATCTCATGATACATCAAACGTACCTTAATGGTATTCTCAATGTCATATTCCTCCATGCCACGAAGGAGATGTTTGGTATATCCCTTCAGTTCCCGGAGATATTTTTTATCACCGCCGCGAACAATTGCCTCCCTTTCCCCGATGAGAGACTCCATGATATTGCCGATGACATCCACTGCATGGTCCATTTTCGAGGCTATCAGAACAGATTTTCCCCGGCTGAGATGATCAAGGGCGAGGGATGCAATAGTAAATGACTTCCCCGTCCCGGGTGGACCGATTACCAGCGAGAGGGGATTTTTTCTGGATGATTTAATTATGTTATCCTGGGCATGACTCAGGATTGCAGGGGCCCTTCCCTTCCTTACCTTGAAAGACCAGTCAGCTTTATTTGATTCTTCCCCGAAGAGTACTTTAACCGGTTTCGAGAAGTCCCCTTCTTCAGCTATGGCTGCGAGTTCCTCCAGGACTCCCCGGGTGGACCTTGATTTTTTAACCAGGGCCAGTGCCCCGGCATTGCAGAGTTTCAGGTGATTGAAACGCTTCGCCTGTGACAACGCCTTTAACTCTTCACGGAGAGTTCGATCAGAGGCGAGTACCGGAAAAAGAATAAAATTTGAGCGGTCGATGGAAACATCCTCGCTGCTGACGCAGGAGGCAATATCAATAATGGTATTTCTTTCCAGTATATTTCCAGCAAGTCCCGTTTTGTTTACTATCCCGTCATAGATTCGTATCGCCTGGTCGCTGTCCGGATAGAGCAGGTTTATCAATCCGAAATTAATCCTGATATTTTCCCGGTCAATTCCCGCGTATCCTCTTCCACTGCTTCCCCATTTCCCCGGGGGATAACCTTCCCCGGACTCGATCTCCGCGGGATACATGAAGAGGGGGGCGCATATATTCTGTAAAGCCCCCTCACCATCCTTAATGACTCCCACCAGGAACGAAGAGCAGTAGAGAAGTTCCTTCTCCTTCCGGTACATAAAGGCTTTCATGTGAAGCTCCTCTGCGGCGCTCCCCTTCAGTTGGGCCCATTTCACTACTCCATTGATAAGTTCTTCCTGTTCAAAGAAGTAACGCTTTTCAACCTTCCGGTCAAAAATATTAGAGATAACGGCGCCCCTGTTATCGGCTTCATAGCAGTCGCGGAGATAGAGAAGATAGTCAGATATTTTTTTCATAGGGGGGTATTGTCTTTTTCCGGAAAAATAGTAATATAGAATAATTTTTTTTCACCAATTTCCCGGATTCTGTCAAGTGAGATATACAGGTGATTTCTTCATGACTGCATAGAAGACATGGCAGGGGAAACAATCCCGGTCGGGCAATAAACGATTGACAAGTCAGTCAATCGGCTGTCCTTTTGATACTTTAGGAGGAAGTTATGAAAGAAACCTGTAACCGCCGAGAATTTTTGAGTGATGTAGCCCTCCCCGCTGCAGCTGCCGGGGCCATTATGGCCACGGCGGGATTTACCGGATGCAGTAGTTTCACTGATAATCCTGAACTCCCCAATATAATTTTTATTACCGCCGATGATCTCGGGTGGAAGGACCTTCCCTCATACGGTAACCGCCAGATAAAGACCCCCGGGATCGACCGCCTTGCCAGAGAGGGAGTCCGTTTCGAACGGGCATTTGTTGTTGCCTCCAGCTGCGCCGCGAGCCGCGCCAGTTTCATCACCGGCCAGTACCCCCATACAAATGGTGTCACGGCACTGACCCACCGGTACAAAAGTAAATCCCTCTCCCCCTTCCATATGACCATGCCGAAACTACTGAAAAGTGCAGGCTACAATACGGCACTCCAGGGTAAATGGCACCCCTCGCCATACCTGCCAGTGAGCCTCTACGGTTACCAGGAACGCCTCTCCACGATGCTTCCGAAGGGATGGCCCATCAATAATTCAAAAAAGGCCACAGAGTATATCCGTGCCAATAAAAATAACCGCTTCTACCTTGAATTAAACTTCCTTCAGAATCACCGGGACGATGCCGGTGAATTCACCATGGTCAAAGATTTTCCGGTTGATTATAAAAAGATCACCGTACCGGAATACTGGACCCTCCCCGACTCTGTGGAACTGAGAAGGGACATTGCAAAATATTACAGCCAGACCATGCATATGGATAAAATCATAGGAGAAATACTGGATGAGCTGGACCGCCTTAAACTGGCTGAAAATACCATCGTAATATTTGTCAGCGATAACGGCGCCCCCTATCCCGGAAACAAGATGAGCCTCTACGACCGTGGAACCGGCACTCCCCTCCTGGTCCGCTGGCCCAAAAAACTCCAGGCGGGAAAAACCATCAATCAGATGATCAACACCATCGATATCGCCCCCACCATACTCGAGGCGGCGGGCATCACGATACCGAAGGAAATCGAAGGGTCCTCCTTTCTGAAGATGATGCAGCAGCGAAAACCTGATGCAATTCATGAAGCGATCTTTACGGAGATGACCCACCATGTTCGCTATGTTCCAACGCGGGCAGTGCGCACGAAACGTTACAAGTATATTAAAAATTATTCCGACAATCCCATCGGTCTCGACCAGAACAGCCACGATAAATGGGCACAGGAGATATCTAAGCTTGACAACCAGCTGTGGCTCCGCCCCCGCGTCAAGGAGGAACTCTATGATCTGGAAAAAGATCCCCATGAGCAGAAAAACCTGGCAAAAAACCCCGCACACAAAAAACAGCTTAAAAAAATGCAGAACCTGCTTGCCGAACATATGAAAAAAACAAAGGACCCATATCTGAACAGGGCCTTTACCCGTGACTACAGGCGGAAGGATTATAGGCCCCCCGTAAAAGGAGAATAAAATGATCAAAAAGGAAGTAAAAGGCGACCTCTCAGAGAGTTTTTTTCCCGCCCTCGAAAGAGGGGTAATGCTGGAGAAGGCCATAGCCTCGCATAACAGAAAGAGATACATTGCACGCAGTGCCGCGGGAATTTTTCTCGCCGCCTCCATGGCCCTTGCCCCGGACAATTCAGAAGCGAAGACAAAAACACCTGCGAAAAAACCATCAATTATCTATATACTGGCTGATGATGCCGGCTATGGCGACGTCGGCTGCTACGGCCAGAAGGATTTCAATACACCTAATATTGACAAAATGGCCAGGGAGGGTATGCTCTTCACCGATCACTACGCAGGCGCCCCCGTCTGTGCCCCCTCCCGCTGCAGCTTTCTCACGGGGAAATCGACGGGCCACGCAGATATCCGGGGAAACCGGGAGGTACTACCCGAGGGCCAGGCGCCCCTGAATACCACTGAAATTACCATTGCGGAGGTTTTAAAAAAGGAAGGATACCGTACCGGTGTAATCGGCAAGTGGGGGCTGGGAGCCCCGGGATCAACAGGCGAACCGAAGCATCACGGCTTCGACTATTTTTATGGTTACCTCTGCCAGCGTGAGGCCCACAACTATTACCCGGACCACCTGTGGCGAAACAGTTCACGCGAAAATCTGGATGAAAAAACCTACACCCACGATCTCCTCACGGAAGATGCCATAAAGTTTATCTCACGCAACCGGGGTGATTCATTTTTTCTCTACCTCGCCTACACGATACCCCACGCGGAACTCCAGATCCCGGAACTTGGGGAATACCGTGACAAGCCGTGGCCCCCGGCGAAGAAAAAATTTGCCGCGATGATGACACGAATGGACCGCGACATCGGCCGCATCATGGCACATCTGAAAAAATTAAAAATAGATAAAAAAACCCTGGTGATCTTCACCAGTGATAACGGTCCCCATGCTGAAGGTGGGGCCCACCCGAAATTCTTTAACAGCTCCGGGCCCTTCCGTGGCAAAAAGAGACACCTATATGAAGGTGGCATCAGGGTACCAATGGTGGCCCACTGGCCCGGAACCATCCCCGGGGGGACACGAAGCTCACATGTCTCCGCCTTCTGGGACATGCTTCCCACCTTCGCTGAGCTGGCAGGTTCTGAAATACCGAAAGATATCGATGGCATCTCCATGGTGCCCGCCCTCCTCGGCAGGGAAAAGCAGCAGAATAAGCATAAACAGCTCTACTGGGAATTCCACGAGCAGGGGGGGAAACAGGCCCTCCGCATGGACAAATGGAAGGCCATCCGCCTCCAGGTACGCCTTAATCCCGATTCCCCCCTTGAACTCTACGACCTTGAGAAGGATCCCGGCGAAGAGAACAACGTCGCATTAAAACATCCTGAAATTACAGCAAAAATGGCAGAACTCATGAAGTCCTCCCGCAGTGTATCAGAAGACTTCCCACTTCTGGGCAGAATGGGTTACCGTCCCGGCCTCTTTCATGCATGGCTCTTTGCACTTCCCTTTTTCGCCATGATATTTTTAACATCAATAATTGGCCGCGGTACAAACAGGTGGGAAAATATTCGAATTTTCAGAGAAACCGGTTCAGGGGGCCGCTCAATTCTCCTGCTCAGTTCCCTCCTTCACGGCAGCCTCTTTGCCTTTACAGTCTGCCAGCCCCTCTGGTTCGGCACCTGGCGCGAGGATGCGGGACTAATACTCTGTATAATCGGTCTGGTGGGCTACCTTTCGGGAAAACTTCACTTCCTCTTCAGAAATCCTGAAAAATTCCCCACAGGGGGATTATTCAGGATCTCAAGAAATCCAGTATTTTTCTTTACCATTCTTTTCTGGATGGGAATTTCCATTGCCACGGCATCAATTCATGGTTTACTAATTTTATTATTTATGATACTAATAAATCATGGACGAATACAGATTACCGAGGCATACTATCATAATAAATTCGGTTCTGATTTCGATAATTATCAGAGGGGAACACCACGGTATTTAATATTCAAGGGGTAGAATGCCACTAAAGTATAGCATAGGAAATGACCGCATTACAGTAATCAGCCACGGGACAATAACCGTGGCTGAACTGGAAAAACTTTTCCGGCAGATTGAAGACGACCCCGGTTTTGCAGCGGACATGTCGGTACTGGTGCTTAACCGGCAGGCCCGTTTTGAAGTAAGTACAAACGAAGCCTTTCATATTACCCAGATGATGCGTACACTTCGTTTCCAGCTTGCAAAATTTGCAATTGTTGTGGAAAAAAATCTCCACTACGGCTTTGCACGCATGATACAGGCCTATTATGAAAACCGTGACCTTGCATTCAAGGTTTTTAAAACACGGGCAGAGGCTGAGAAGTGGCTGTCTGAAGAAACAACAGATGAAGAAGATATCAATGAAGCTGCTGATGAACTGACTGACCTGTAACATCTGCCATCCTCTGATATCTGAAAAAAGATATGGGCTGACCTTAGCAATACTTGACATTCAGGGGACAAATGCAAAACTTCCAGTCCGGAGGTTATAAAATAATCCTTCAGTCTTGATTAAAAACAGTATCAATATTTTCTATTATTTCGGGGAAGTTTACTAATGCGCTCTATTTATTTTCTACTCATTGCCGGTACATTACTTTTTTCATGGGGGTGCTCTCAGAGTAAAAATCGTCCCTCATCGGTTACAGTTTCAATACTGCCTCAAAAATATATAGTCGACCGTATTTCCGGGGGGAAGTTACACGTTGCGGTCATGATACCCCCTGGACACAGTCCCGCAACCTACGAACCGACTACAAAACAACTTCAGACAATAAGCAACAGTCCCATCTACCTGAGAATCGGCCATATCGCCTTTGAAAAAACAGAGATGCCGAAATTTGCATCAATCAATCCATCCATGAAAATAGCCGATACATCAGCAGGTGTAAAACTCATCAGTACCGACGGGGAAAATCATCACGGACACGATCATCGTGGAATAGACACACATCTCTGGCTATCTCCCAGGGCTGTAAAACAGGTGGCACGAAACTGTGCCGTTGCCCTTTCGGATATTTTCCCTGATAAGAAGGAAATTTTCTCCAACAATCTTGCCATACTACTGAGGGATATTGACGATCTGGATAATAAAATTACTCAAATCCTGAAAAATAAACAAAACAGCAAATTTCTTGTTTTTCATCCCGCATGGGGCTATTTTGCCAGGGACTACTCTCTCCACCAGATTGCCATAGAAACTGAAGGAAAGGAACCGAATCCGGAACATATACGCAAAATTATTGATATTGCCAGACGAAATAATATCAGAACTATCTTCATTCAGAAACAGTTCCCCACTCGATGGGCGGAGTCGATTGCACGGGACATTAATGGAAAAGTGGTAAAGCTTGATCCCCTGGCACCTGACTGGTTAAAAAATATGTATAAAATAGCCGATGCATTCAGTAATGAGTTGAAATGAATCATGAAAAAAATACTGGAACTGACAGCCATCAACGCCGGTTACGAAAATTCACTTATTTTGCGTGATGTTCATTTACCGGTTTTTGAAAATGATTTCCTCGGTATTATTGGCCCCAATGGCAGTGGCAAAACTACCCTGCTCCGCATTATACTGGGGCTGATCAAACCCCTCAAAGGCTCTGTTTCATTTTACGAAGAGAGCCTCCAGGGAAGCCGTAAGGCAATCGGGTATCTTCCCCAGTTTAAGGTGATCGACAGGAAATTCCCCATTACGGTGAACGACGCGGTCCTCTCCGGTTTCATGGGGAAGCAGAAGCCCCTACGTCCCTTTACGCGTGAAAATCGAAATACTGCGAATTCCCTGATGGATCGATTCGGCATCCATCACCTCAAGGACCGTACAGTGGGAGATCTGTCGGGTGGAGAAATGCAGCGTGTTTTCCTCTGCCGTGCCCTGGTTTCCTCTCCAAAACTTCTGATACTTGATGAACCGGACACCTTTGTTGATTCTTCCTTTTCCCAGAATTTAAATGAAATTCTAGTGGAACTCAACAGGGAGATGTCAATAATTCTCGTTTCCCATGATATCGGGACAATCCTTTCCGCGGTTAAAAACATTGCCTGTGTGAATGGTTCCCTACATTACCATAGCGCGGATGAAATCTCACAGGAACTCCTTGAAACATATAACTGCCCGGTAAGGCTCCTGGGACACGGTGATATCCCTCATACTATACTCAAGAAACATGGTAATCATAAATGCTAGATCTTCTGACCTATCCGTTTTTTCAGAGAGCACTGATAGCTGCGTTACTTGTCAGCATCGCCTGTGGACTTATCGGGACATACATTGTATCACGCCGGATTGTATTCCTGGGGGGAAGTATAAGCCACGCCTCCTTCGGGGGCATTGGCATCGGCTATTATTTCGGTTTTAATCCCATAATCGGCGCAGCATTTTTTGCGGTTTTTTCCGCCTTTACCATTGAATACTTCACCAGAAGAACACAGATGAGAACAGATACACTCATCGGAATCCTCTGGTCATTTGGCATGGCAATCGGAATAATTTTTATTTTCATAACTCCCGGATACGCCCCCAACCTGATGAGTTATCTTTTCGGAAGCATATTGACCGTCTCATACTTTGACCTGGGAGTAATGGGAGGAGTCACCTCCCTTGCAATAATAACCTTCCTGGCCCTGTACCGTGAAATTCTCTACCTGGCATTTGACGAAGAATTTGCCGTGACCCAGGGCCTGCCGGTAAAATTGATCAACTACATTATGCTTGGTTTGATTGCACTGACAATTGTAATAAACATACGCGTGGTGGGGATAATTCTGGTTATATCACTGTTGACAATTCCACAGGCTACTGCGGGATTATTCACCAGCAATTTTAAGAAATTGATCTGGTACTCCATATTTTTTGCCTTTCTCTCTTCCATGAGCGGCCTGATGGCTTCCCATTTTCTGGAAATCCCCTCAGGGGCTTCCATTATCTTTGCTTCGGTTATTATTTACAGTATTGCCAGAACGGGCCGGAAAATATTCCTGAAACAGAAAAGCGTGGAAGGTATAAACTCAGTAATCTGATTTTTCCCTGAGGACAACTTTTTTCACAGGGGAGAAAAACTTCCTCTCCCCATGTTCATCCCGATTATATCTGGTAAATGATTCGGTATGCAGCTTCGGCGCCGGGGGGAATAAAATCAATTTTTTCAAATGATACTTCCGGCAATGAAACCTCAACCCGGTTTTTTACTTCCTCCGTCACAAGGATATCCCACGCACCGGCAGTATCCTCACCGAGTTTGCTGGCAGCATTTACTTCCGCCCCAAAAACATCTGAATCTCCAATTTTTAAAACATGTCCGTGTCCAAGGCCTACACAGAGAAGAACCTGCTCCTCTTCACTTTTATCATGGTTATACTCTTTTAAAACTTTCTGCATCTCAATAGTTGCCCGTACCGCCTTTGCGGGCTTTTTAAAAATAACCAGAAAGCTGTCTCCCTCCACTTTAAGAAGGATACCGTCATGCTTATCAATTACAGGAGTCAGGAGCCGTTCCGATTCATGAATAGTCTGAAGGAAATGAATAATACCAAATTTTTCAACGCCCCGTGAAAATCCGGAAAGGTCTGTAAACATAATGCACCATTCTTCACCAAAGAGATCCCATATCCTTTCATCAATTTTTTCCTTGTCTGCCCCCTCCTGCAGTCTTTCCATTATTAATTTCTGGAAACGGTCTTCAGATGCACCCGATAAAATAGATCTTTTGTAATCCATAATCCTGTTAATTACCTGCCCATAATTTTTTTAGGAATCTTCACGATAGAATTCTACATATTTCCCTGCAATTTTAATCACTTCATCAGTATTAAAATTCAGGTCCTTATCTTTAATTTCATTAATAAATTCTTTCACCTGATCCATTTTCCCGGATTCCTTCAAAGTTGAAATGGCTAATCCTATCAGGTGTGAAGCCTGAGGTATGTCCGGCAATTTACATCGTGGCTTTTTCATAATACTCGGTTTCTCCAGGTCAATAATTCATTATACATACCAGTGAAATAAATGCAAGTTAATTTAACAGCACTTTATTAACCTTGTCATTCCACAATTTCCAACCCAATAAAGAGCTTGTGTGTATTATATAAAAAAACACTTTCAAGATTAATTATATTTTGTAAACGTGTAAAAAAAATATAAAGAGATGAATATGTTTAACTGGAAAATTTTATTATGTGTGAGTATCTGCTTATTTTCAGTATCTGCCTGTACAGGACACAAAGAAATTGATATAAGCAAAGACTGGAAGTACAAAATTACCGAATATCCAGGTGATGTAAACCTGGATAAAACATTCAAACTCCCAGAATTCGATGACGGTAACTGGGAAAGACTCGAGACGCTTCCCGCTGCCATATCCATGGAGAGGAAAAAGAGTGTAATCTGGCTCAGAAAAAATGTTGTCATACCTGAGAAATACCGCAACAAAGATCTTGCTGTATTTATCGGACGTGTATGGGACCAGGAAGCCACTTACCTGAATGGAACCAAAATTGGTACAGCCGGAAGGGAATACCCCGCTTTTCATTCCGACTGGAATTCTGCAGCGTATCATTTCCTACCGGACTCCCTCATCCGGTATGGAGATAATAATGTTATTGTTATCAGACAGTTTACCAATCAGCAGGCTAATTTCAACGGGATGCCCTTTATCGGTTATGCCTTCAATGTCAGGGCCTATCACTTTCTGGAAAAATTTCTCGGTGAGTATCTCGCAATGGCAATCGGCATCATGTGCCTTCTCATCGGCATCGGCTCCCTGATTGGATATCTGGCATACAAACGAAAAAACGTCCTCCTGGGACATTTCGGTGGGATGTCTATTCTCTGGTTCATCCTGACCTCCCACTTCTGGGCCCCCACTTTCGGTGCCCTTCCCTGGAACGCCCACGACCAGCTCTTTTATATCCTTTCCGGAATCATGACGGTATGGATATACTTCTTCCTGGAAAAGGCCCTCGAAGTAAAACTGAAATCATGCAGGATCATTGTTATTTTTCTTTTTCTATTCGTAACCATACTGGCGGTTACGGCTTCAGTGGAAAATCCCATTACCGGCTGGCGCTTTGATATTATCGGTCCCGTCGGGGTTATCACAGAAATATTCTGGGGAATAGTGATTTTTATTGCGCACCGCAGGGGCAACAAAGAGGCAAAGATTATCTTCTTCGGCTACCTCTTTTTCATCGGAGCAATTTTTCACGATGCCCTTATGATGAACCGCATTATCATGTCTAAAATGTTCATGATCAACATCGGCTATCCCGCCCTGCTCATCTCTTTTGCCATACTGATGGGGCAGCGTCTCATGAAACTTGCACGTGACCTGGCGGAATCCAAAAATCTCATCGAGGAAAAAAACAGAAACTTAAATCAAATTTTTCAAAGCGTCATAGAATCAACGGATGAATTGATTATGATTGCTACGACGGTAAATGATACAACTGATACCCTCAGCAATGGAATGATCCGGCAAAAAACCAGCCTGGAGGATACAACCCGTGAAGTAGAGACAATTTTCGGAAGCATCGAATCAGTTGCGGTCAATGCCCTTCAGCAGGATGACGCGGTACAGAAAAGCAATGAACTGTTAAATGACTACAGCAGTTCTCTGAACAGAATAACTGATGCTGCACAATCGATGGTCAACCTTGGAGAAAAAAGTAAAAATATTACCGAATCAATTACAGGCCGCCTTGACCATGTACAGGATGGTATGCTGAAACTCAAAAATTCCTCCACCAGCATCGAAGAAATCGCAACGATGATTAATAATATTGCGGAGCAGACCAATCTCCTCTCCCTGAACGCGGCAATTGAGGCTGCCAGGGCGGGCGAGCATGGCCGTGGATTTGCTGTTGTTGCAGATGAGATTGGAAAACTTGCGGAAAACTCCGTCGATCAGGCGAAGACAATCCAGAATATAGTCAAAGACATTGTTCAGGATATCGAAGGTGAAAGCGATCTTATCATAAAATCCGGCTCTGCCCTTGAAAACATCAATGAATCTGTTAAGGACGTGAATTTTGCAAGCAAGGATATCCTGAAACTTTGTTTTGAACAGGAAAAAATGACGGAGAATCTCCACAATCACATGAAAGGTATAATGCAGGGATCTAATGAGATTTCGATTTCCACTGGAGAACAAAAAAATGCAATATCTAATGTTGTCGGTGCCGTTACACAGCTTGATGAAATTACCGGAAAAATAGGAATAAGTTCGGAGAAAATGGTTGAGATATCAAAATCTCTCTCTCATAGAATAGCTCTTCTCAATAAAGTTATAATAGAACATTAAAACAATACAGGGATTCTCCCCGGTTCTGTAAATGTGAAATTCACACAGAATCGGGGAACCTGGCCGGCAGGTCTTTTAAACAATTTCCTTTTTTGCCCTGTAGAGACAGTCAATAGCTGCGTCAGAGTCCCCTTTAAAAAGATGGCAAAGACTCAGGGAGATCAGACTATGGCGGTCTTTTTTATTTTGCAAATCATCTATCTTTTCATCAATACTGCCATAGCGATCAGTCAGCACTTCTACAGGAACAGTCTTAATGTATTCGTTGAAGAACTGGTATTTTTCCGCTTTTCGGGCTACCTGTTTTTTCTCTTCCGCCGATGCAGTAATATCGCCGGTTTTAAAAAGTATCGCAGATTTTAATTCACGAATGCGGTGATTATTTTCATCAAGTTTCAGGAGAGTATTTAAAAAACTGATGGATTCTTCATTTCTTCCCTGATTATAATACATAATTGCAAGGGCAGTGAGGGCAACACGATTTGACGGCCATACAACCAGAATTTCATTAAAATTTTTCTCAGCGGCCTTAAAATTATTCATTCGGCTGTAGCAGAGACCCATGACCAGCACTGCAATGGGAAATTCATTATTCAATTTTCTGCATTTTTCCAGATTAATAACTGCCTTTTTATAATTACCCATACGGTAGTGGATACTGCCAATATTAAAAAAAATAAGATGGTCTTCTTCGAGCTTAAGTGCCCTTTCATAACATGTGAGAGCCTCTTGATACATTCCGCTCTGAAATAATATAGATCCAAGATTAAGGTAGGCAGGACGAAAGGCAGTGTATTTATTTATAATGTTTTTATATGCTATTAACGCCCCCTTCAGGTCCCCATCCTTTTCATACTGCTGGGCCCTGTTGAAGGCGTTCTGAAGCTCATATTGATCCATATATCCTCGCAATGATCTTTCTATTTATGTGCAACGACCCGGTTTCTCCCGGAGTCCTTTGCTTTGTAAAGGGCAGAATCAGTTCTTTCTATCAAGTCCTTTTTTTCTTTATCCCTGTCTGGATCATAGAGTGCAACCCCAAGACTGATGGTGACATGCAGCGGGTCCTTCTGTCCGGAAAATTCATATTCCTCAATACATTTCCTGAGACGCCTCGCAATCGCAATAGCGTCTATTAATTCAGTCTCAGGAAGGATAATGGCAAATTCCTCTCCGCCATACCTGGCAGGTATATCTATACTTCGAACCTGATTTTTAAAAATCTGGGCAACTTCCTTCAAAACAATATCCCCCTGCTGGTGCCCATAGGTATCATTGAATTTCTTAAAATGATCAATATCCGACATTATTAGACAGAGGGGTGTTTCATTCCTACGGGAGCGCTTCATCTCTTCCAGCAGCCGTTCCTGAAAATAGTGATGGATATACAGCCTTGTCATCCTGTCGAGTGTAGCCATCAGGTAGAGCCGTGAGTTATCCACGGCAATAGCAGCAAACTTTCCCAGCTCCATCAAAAATTCCATTTCACTTTCAATGAAATCTTCTCCGGTTAACTTCTCCCCCAAAATTATTATTCCGTTAAGGGTATCCTTTGATTTCAGGGGAATCAAAAGACGGGGAGACAACATCCCTATTCGATTAAGGTCTTCTACCAGAATACTTTCTTCCATCAAAGTATTATAAGCAACCGGTGAAGAATTTTGGGTAAGGTACTGTACGAGTAATGATTCCTCGCTTAAAATAGTTTCTGTTTTATAATATTCATCATCAAATCCCTTGCTCATATGAATATAGAAACTCTCAGCATCAATATCTTCCTGGAGGAGAATTGCTACTTTATCCACAAGCATTTGGCCAATACAGCTGTATAATATCGATTCAACCAGGCTCTCGAAATTCAAATTTGAGGATAGACTTATCCCGAGGCCGATTAAATTACGCAAATCATAAATTTTCCGTTCATGCTTGGCAATTTTTTCCTCATACATTCTCATATTGCCGGAAACATTCTTTTCGGGAAAATCAGTATGTTCTTTATGATCACTCATTATATGCACTTATCAGTTTTTTTTATTATCGGGCAATAACATTATAAAAATTATTGCATAATGTTTTATTAATACAGAATTATGCTTTGGTAATTTCAATTCTTTAATCTACTAATTTTGTAGAATCCTCTCTATTTTGTTCAAGCACCTGACGCATGGCAGAAGAGTGACTCTTTAATATCTGTACTGCCGATGCCAGCTCCTCAGCCACAGAGGCACTGTTCTGGGCAGCTTCATTCAGCTGATCAATACCGGAAAAAACCTGTGTCACGCCAATTTTCTGCTCCTGTGAAGCAATGGTCACAGTCTGAATAAGCTCTGTTGTCTTTCTGATGCTTTCAAGTATATCCCGCAGGAGATTTCCCGCATTGTCAGAGACGGTAAGACTATTTTTAATCAATGCTGTTATTTCTCCCGATGAGGACTGACTTTTTTCCGCAAGTTTTCGAACCTCACCAGCTACAACTGCAAAGCCCTTGCCATGACTACCTGCACGTGCCGCTTCAATAGCCGCGTTGAGGGCCAAAAGGTTTGTTTGGTATGCAATATCCTCGATTACAGAAATTTTGGCGGATATCTCCTTCATAGCAATGATTGTCTTTTCAATGGCGGTGCCACCCCCCTCTGCCATCTCAGAGGTCTTCAGTGCAATGGCAGCGGTATTTTCTGAATTATCAGCATTCTGTGCAACCGAAGCGGCAAATTCCTCCATAGACGCCGACATCTCTTCAATATTGGATGCCTGTTCTGTAGAGGAGGAGCTCATAATTTCCGACGAAGCCGCAATCATACTGGCAGTGTCATCCAGTTCCGCTGAGGTATTGTCGACGGTATCCAGAATTTGACGAATCCTCTCTACCTGCTGTTTATTTTTATCCATTTCCTGTTCCATATCCTGATGAACCATGGCATAACGATTAATCAGTATCACCACAGTGCCAAGGACAAAAATTAGTACCATGGCAAAAACTATAGTAGGGGGAGGTAGAATCCCCTCAATTACCAGGATGTCATAAATCCCCCCGCCAAAGATAAGTCCCATCCCCCCTACGAGAAGACGAGCCTCGATATTCTTCCGCATAGATTCCTTAATCAGAAGCCAAAAGCAATACACAAGGGAAGTCAGGAGAGCGGGATAATATAACGCCAGGGAATCGATGGTGGCTGAAAAAGGCACAACAACATCAAAAAGTGCAATAAGAAGAGAATAGACTACCAATATTTTTACAATCACTGGATACCCCCTTTTAAAAAACTGCACCAGGAAAAGAACCAGAGAAGGGGTCAATATTTTCAATGATACCTGGTCAAAGCGGCGTATCATGGGACCATTTCCTCCAAAAACAATTTCTTTAATATCAGTATTTGCCAGGAGAAACATAGCAAAGAAGAAGAGGAATAGACCAAAATAGAAATTATAAACATCTTCCCTGCGGCGCAGCCACAGGACAAAATGATAAAAACCGATAAAAGCATAGAGGGTAAAAAGTATAACCGCTACGATTATATTATTTATATATCCTGATTTAAGAACATGGGTGTCACCAATTAATATATCGGGCCCCTTTATACCGACTTCTTTTGTCATTTCCGATTTAATAAATACAAGGTAAAGAGCATTTTCACCCTCCTTTTTCAGGTTATAAAAGGGGAGCTGGGCAAGTATTTTAATATCCATTACCGGCTGCAGTGGATTGATACTGCCGCGTCTCTCAAGAAACGCGGCATTAAAATAGGCTGTCACCTGGTCTGCCGAGATATAACCGGAAAGAAAACTGAGATATTTTTTTTCATTCATAAGTTTCACTATTCCCTCGGGAATACTTTTCCTGAAGGTTATGGTACCGGAATATGCCCCCAGTTCCTTATGGGCCGTCAGCATAACCGGCAACTCTATCTTTTTCCATTGAGAACTCTCATATTCCGTGAGCCATGCCTGATCAAATCCACTTCGATACTCCCACTCTCCAGCAATAGAAACCGGCCCTGTTGCAGCTTTTTCAGTGACACCACAGGCAATAAAACTGAAAAACAGGAAAAAAAGCAGAAGTCGATAAATTGACTGTATAAACATGGCGAACACCCCCTGGTAAAATCAGTTATATCCCTAAAGGATATCCTTCTTTTACAGTTTCTACAATAGAAAAAAGTTTATCCAATCCCACATAGCAGTGAGCGCCCGCTCACCCAACATATACAAAAATGATTTGAAAAAAAATCTTTACACAGAAAAATGATTAAAATAATGTACTTTTTTTAATGCAGGTAGTATAATACAATCTTTATAAAGATTATACACTAATCTGTTTTCGATTCTCTGTGCAGCCCTTGCGCACCTGTATAGCTAACAGAAAAATACCAGGCTCTGCATCAGTCCTGTTGTTTCCGAATCCGGTGAAAAAACTGCAGCAGCCGCTATATAAAGTTAATCCGGTGACAGAGAAAACCTGCACCCCCTCAGAGGGGAAAATATTGAATATTAAATAATAGGAGTAATACAAATGGCTAAACGAGTTTACGTCTTTGGAGGCGGAAAATCAGAGGGTAAAGCTGATATGAAAAATCTCCTGGGCGGGAAAGGAGCCAATCTGGCAGAAATGTCAAATCTCGGCATCCCCGTTCCTGCTGGTTTTACCATTACTACAGAAGTATGTAATGAGTATTATGAAAACAATAAGAACTTTCCCGATGGACTTGAAGCGGAAATGAACGACGCCATGAAAAAAATAGAAAAAATCATGGGCGCAGAGTTCGACAATCCGGACAATCCGCTGCTTCTTTCTGTCCGTTCCGGTGCCAGGGTTTCAATGCCCGGCATGATGGACACAGTTCTTAATCTGGGCCTCAATGACACAACAGTGCAGGGAATTATTGCCAAATCCGGAAACGAACGTTTCGGCTGGGACTCATATCGCCGATTCATCCAGATGTACGGCGATGTTGTCATGGGGATGAAACCGGAAAACAAGGAAGATATCGATCCCTTCGAAGAAGTGATGGATAAGCTGAAGGAAGAAAAGGGCGTTGAGGAAGACCTCGATCTCACTGTCGATGACCTGAAGGAACTGGTAAATCGTTTTAAGGCAATGATCAAGGATAAGCTCGGGGTTGACTTCCCCACTGATCCAAAGGAACAGCTCATGGGTTCAATCGGCGCTGTATTTGGAAGCTGGGACAATGAACGTGCAGTTCTCTACAGAAAAATGAACGGCATCGAAGACAGCTGGGGCACCGCAGTCAATGTTCAGGCCATGGTTTTCGGTAACATGGGAGAGGATTGTGCAACAGGTGTTGCCTTTACCCGTGACCCCGCCACAGGGGAACACGTTTTCTACGGTGAATACCTCATAAATGCACAGGGAGAAGATGTTGTAGCAGGTGTCAGAACTCCACTGCAGGTAACCATTGAAGGCTCCCAGAGATGGGCAAGGGACAACGGTGTCTCTGAAGAAGAGCGCAAATCTAATTTCACCTCTCTTGAAGAAACAATGCCGAAGGTATACAAAACCCTGGCGGAGACCTACAAGAAACTTGAAAAGCACTACAAGGATATGCAGGACATCGAGTTTACCATTCAGAATGAAAACCTCTGGATGCTCCAGACCCGTAACGGTAAACGAACAGCTGCTGCTGCAGTAAACATTGCAGTTGACATGGTAAAAGAGGGCCTCATCGATAAAAAGACCGCCCTTAACCGGATAGAAGCCGACGCACTAGACCAGCTTCTTCACCCGACATTCGACCCGAAGGCAGAGAAGAAAGCAATCGCCAGGGGCCTTCCCGCATCACCGGGAGCCGCAACGGGGAAGGTAGTATTCCATGCCGATGAAGCAGACGAATGGAACAAGAAGGGAGAGAAGGTTATCCTTGTAAGGATCGAAACCTCTCCTGAAGATTTGAAAGGGATGAGTGCTGCACAGGGAATCCTTACACAGCGCGGTGGTCAGACATCACACGCAGCGGTTGTTGCTCGCGGCATGGGTAAATGCTGTGTATCCGGATGCGGGTCCCTGAAAATTGATTACAATGCAAAAACATTAACAGTAGATGGTAATGTCATAAAAGAAGGTGATTTCATTTCACTCGACGGATCAACCGGGGACGTAATGCTTGGTGAAGTTGCCACCATAGATGCAGAGCTCTCAGGAAATTTTGGAACCATTATGGAATGGGCAGACGAAGTAAGACGTCTCCTCATCAGAACCAATGCAGATTCTCCTCATGATGCTGAAGTGGCCCGAAATTTCGGCGCACAGGGTATTGGTCTCTGCCGTACCGAGCATATGTTTTTCGAAGGCGATCGCATCAAGGCTGTCCGTGAAATGATTCTTGCTGATGATGTTGAAGGAAGAAAAAAGGCCCTTACGAAACTTCTTCCCATGCAGCGCGGCGACTTCTACGGTATCCTGAAGGCTATGGAAGGATATGGTGTTACCATACGACTTCTTGATCCGCCCCTGCATGAGTTTGTTCCCCACGAAGCTGCACAGCAGAATGAAATGGCGAAAGAACTCGGTATTTCCCCGGAGGAAGTTAAAACAAAGGTTGATTCACTTCATGAATTCAATCCGATGCTGGGTCACCGCGGCTGTCGTCTCGGTGTCACATATCCGGAAATTACCGAAATGCAGGCACGAGCCATTTTCGAAGCAGCATGTGACCTGAAAAAAGAGGGTGTTGATGCAAAACCCGAAGTCATGGTACCTCTCGTCGGAACTGTAAAAGAGCTCGCCATGCAGAAGGAAATCATCGTTGCCACTGCAAAAAAAGTTATGGAAGAAAAGGGAATAAAAGTCGATTACATGGTAGGCACCATGATCGAAATCCCCAGGGCAGCGGTTACCGCTGATGAGATTGCAAAAGAAGCGGAATTCTTCTCATTCGGCACCAACGACCTGACACAGATGACCTTCGGCTACAGCCGCGATGACGCTGGTACATTCCTGCCTGAATATGTTGACAAGAAAATTCTTGCAGCAGATCCATTCGCGGTACTGGATCGTGAAGGGGTTGGCCAGCTTGTTAAGATGGGTGTCGAAAAAGGCCGTTCAACCAAGAAGGACCTTAAAATTGGTATCTGCGGTGAGCATGGCGGAGAGCCAAGTTCAATCGAATTTTGCCACATGGTAAATCTTGATTACGTCAGTTGTTCTCCCTTCCGTGTACCTATTGCACGGCTGGCAGCAGCACAGGCGGCAATCAATAACAAGTAACATGTAAAATAAAACCCCGAAGGCCCTTAAAGGGCCTTCGGGGAAAATACAAAAACAGGAACAGATCATGAAAAAACTTCCAGTTATAATCGTACTTTTATTAGCAGTTACGGTTCTCCATGCCGATTACAGTAAGGCGGTGGAGCTCTTCCAGAAGCAGCAGTACCAGGCATCGCTGAAACTGGTAGCGGATTCTCTGGAAGTAGACAAAGACATGGAACCGGATTCTCCCAACTACAACCTGAGATACCTGGCCGCCCATCTCCACTGGAAACTTGGAAACGACAAATCAGTCATCGCCCACTTCAAACGATGCATGGAAATCAAAAAAGATACCGTCGACCCCTATATCGACTTTTCCCTTTTTCTTACTGAAAAAAAACGCTATGGAGATGCGGAAATCTATATCGGCCAGGGACTCAAAATCAAGAAAGACCCGATGTTATTCTACCTCCTGGGGCGCATTTCTCTTGAGAGGGGCAACTACTGGCGGGCGAAAGAGCTCTTTGAAAAGACCAATGCACTTAATCCTGAACTCTATATATCGTACAATGGACTCGGAATTGCCCTCCTGAAGCTTAAAAAATTCGGTGAAGCCAATGCTGCCTTTTCTGTTGCTATGGCAATCAAACCTGATTCTGTTGAGATTCTCAATAATTTGGGCATGAGCCTTGAAAGTGCAGGCAAAATCGAAGGGGCATACGATTATTACCGAAAAGCTAATGCCATTGACATGGAAAACAAACAAATCCTGACTAACATGATGCGGGTCAAAAAGAAGATAAAATAGTCCCCCAATGAAGAGATACTTCCGGGGAAAATATTTTTTTTTATTATTTTGTATTTATTTTATATTTCCCGGCATCAAAATCGCTTCACCCGCAGAAAATATCCGCATCAGAATACTTTCCCGTTTTTCTCCTGACTCCATCATCATCAGGGCTCCCGAGGGAAATCTTTTTTTCGATGGAAAGTCCATTTCTGCCAGAAATCCCTCTATCTCCATTAAAATAAAAAATAATAATTTATTTATCCACGGGAAGGATCTTAAAACTCACCAGGCCTCATCAATCTATTTTTCATCCCCGGAAAACTTTACAGTATCGTTCCTGCACAGGGGTCATTCAGAATATCGGAAATATACCGGAGCACTCACGGTATTACCCGATAAAAAACATCTTATAATCGTTAACAGTCTCCACCTTGAAAACTATATCCACGCTGCTGCAATTGCAGAACTGGGTATACTCCTCAGGTCTTCCGGCGGCACCTGCTCCCGGGGTTGGCGCAGTGAACTGGTTTCAGCCATGGAGATTGCCATCAGATCATATATACTCCACATGAAAAACCGCCACAAAGATCCCCGGTACCATTTCTGTGACCTGACCCACTGCATCCACTTTCCCGGTATCGGAAATCTTCGAAAAGAGGATATCCATGCCGTGACCAGGGGCACCGTAATTCTAAATGACAGTGGGAAACCACACGCAGCATTTTTCCACGCAGCCAGTGGGGGGACCCTGACCGGCCCCGAAGTTTTCTGGCCCCTGAATCGGCAGGAATCCCACTTCCGAAGGGGAAGCGACTGCCTGGAGGATAATATTCCACTATCATCGAAATCCCCCCATGAATCGTGGAGTACAAAAATTAGACCGGCTCTCCTTAAAAAAATTTTTCAGACTCCACCGGTCATGGACGTCCAGCTCCGGCTTCGCCAGAATAGGGTTACCGAAATTTTACTGGTTACCTCCAGGGGGGCCATAAAGATACCCGTGGCTCTCTTCATGTCCCGGATGGGAAAAAACCTCGGGTGGAATAAAATTAAAAGCAACAGCTTCACCGTAACACGCAAAAAAGATTCATTTGTCTTCACCGGCAGAGGTCTCGGGCATGGTATCGGTATGTCCCAGTGGAGCGCCCGGGAACTGGCATGCCGCGGCTGGTCCCGCAAACAAATTTTGTCGTATTTCTACAACAATCCGGAGATTGTATTATGGCCCCGGTAATCCGAAGACTGATCATTACCGGAGCGGCAGTTATCGCTCTTGTTTTTACTTCCCCAGAAACAGAAGCCGCCCCATACCAGACCCGGGTAATGGGCAATGTGCATTATCGCATTTTCAGTGAAGGCCACTACCGCCTTCCCCCCCCAGAGCTTATACGTTTTCACCGCTCCTTTACCCAGGCGCACAGATACCTCTTCAACCGCTACGGAATAACCGAACCGGCAGCAAATAAAGTTGCCATTGCAATGTCCTCTTCCCTGTTCAGGGAAATTACCGGTCTAAGCCATGAACAGGGTGGAATATATCTCAGCAAAAAAGGAATCTACTGTTTTTTTCGTCCTGAAATTCTTCATTCTAAGAGTAAGCTGGATGCTGTAATATATCATGAGGTTCTTCGGCATCTCATCTACCGTGCCCGCAGGGGGAGTGAAGCCCATGGATATCAGTGGATGGAGGAGGCATTTTGTGAGGCCCGCTACCCCCTCTTTTCTTCCGAAAAAAGCGAAAAAAGAAGACCGGGCTTCAACTCATGCAGTGAATTCAAAGATTTCATACATCTAAACCTCCCTTCAGACGATTTTACAAAAAGGAAAAGGGCTGTGATTGCAGCCGGTCGTTGGGGCGAGTGGATGATGAAAAGATATGGAGAAAAATTTCTCCTTGAACGAATTATACGGGGACAATTAACACGGTGGATGGGGGACTCCTGTGAAAATTTTGTAAAGGAAGTTTACCCCTGACACAGAAGAATTTCTATAATTACAGGGAATAGCGGTGTATACTCCATATAATTAACTCTTTAATGTGTTCCAAATGAGTCCCATTAAATTATTTATTTGACATTTAATTCTTATTCTGAATTTCATTGTAATTCCAAAAAACCACTGCCCCCTTCCGGCGGATAAACGAGGAGCGTACCATGGCAATCGCAGACAGCATTAAGCAATCAATGGAAAAATCATCCTGGATCAGGAAAATGTTTGAAGAGGGAGCAAGGTTAAAAGAAGAGTTTGGAGCCGATAATGTCTTTGACTTCAGTCTTGGCAATCCAGATGCTCAGCCACCTGAGAAATTTTATAATGTCCTGTCACAACTCGCCTCGGACCGCACAAAGGGAATCCATGGATACATGCCCAATGCGGGGTACCCGAAAGTTCGTCAGGCAATAGCCGAAAAGGTGGCCAGGGAACATAAAGTTAGTCAAAAAGCAGACGGCATCATAATGACTGTTGGCGCCGCCGGGGCAATGAATGCCGTTTTAAAAAGCATCCTGAATCCCGGGGATGAGGTCGTAGTGCCAAAACCATATTTTGTCGAATATAATTTCTATGTAGGTAACCACGGCGGAACCCTGGTACTGGCGGACTCGCAGGAGGATTTCTCCCTCGACCTGAATGCCATAGAGAATGCAATAACCGATAAAACCAAGGCTGTCATTGTCAACTCTCCAAATAATCCAACTGGGCGTATCTACCGCGAAGATGAACTTAAAGCCCTGGCGGAACTGCTCCGTAAAAAAAGGGGAGACGACAGTATCTATCTCATTTCGGACGAACCCTACAGGGAAATAGTCTATGATAACGTTGAAGTGCCCAGTATTCTTGCATGCTATGATCAGGCTATTGTGGTCACATCATATTCAAAATCACTTTCCCTCCCGGGTGAAAGAATAGGGTACATTGCCGTTTCAGACAACTGCCCCGGGTATAATGAACTTATGGCAGCCCTGATTCTATGTAACCGGATACTCGGTTATGTTAATGCCCCGGCACTGATGCAGCGTATCGTTGGTGAACTTACAGATGTATCCGTTGATATTGATGTTTACTTAAAACGCCGTGATCTCCTCTGTGATGGCCTGAAAAAAGCAGGATATGATTTTTCCACACCGGAGGGGGCATTCTACGTCTTCTGTAAGGCACCCGGCGGTGATGATGTTGCCTTTGTGAGACACCTTCAGAAATATAATATTCTCGCAGTGCCCGGTGTAGGTTTCGGCGGACCGGGATATTTCCGTCTTGCCTACTGCGTCGCGGAAGAGACTATAATTAATTCACTTCCTGCATTTACCGAAGCATTTTCGTCATTCAGCGTATAATCTCCAGGAGAGGATATTAGATTACGCCATGAAAAAACTTAAAAATACAAACCAGATCCCTGACGGGGCAACACTGAGAATTTACTTTCCCGGTTTCGGATATTCAAAACTCACCGTAATAGATATTACAGAACAATTTATCGGTGCTCTGGCGGAAGATGATTTTTTTGAAGCCATTTCCGACGGTGACCAGATTGAATGTTATTTCTGGGTGGAACATGACGCCAGTTATGAATTCACCGCCAAGGTCATTGGACGGATAAGCCGCGGCAGGCATATTCTTTTTCTTGATCACAGCAAGAAAATACAGAGAAGGGAGGAGAGAAGCTGTCTTAGTGCCGCGGTGTCTCTCCCCTTCCGATATTTTCTTTTCCATTCCGGTTTTAACGGGAAGAGCTACCACAGTGAGGACCTGGTATACCAGGACGGTACAATCGTTACCCTTAGTGACCGGGAAATGTCATTCACCGCCACTGATAAAATTACGGATAAATCTTTTGTATACGGACATCTGGATATCCCCGGTCATCGAATAGAACTGGTGGGGAAAATCATCCTAATTGATAATGAAAATTACGCCCACGCCCTCCTTTCTGGAATTCAGGAAAAGGATCGTACGCATCTCCTTGACTACATATTCACTGTATACCGGGAGTAAACTTCCTTCACGATTGCCTTGAAAATTTTCTTTAAAATTTCCTTCTGCCTTCGATTCGATGAAGTCCTGAATTTTCTGCCCACTCTACCGCGCGGTCAAATTCTTCGAGGGTTACCCTTCGACGAAGATCAAAACATTTCCCCGCATTGTATTCCGGATGATACTGATCCATAATATTTACAAAGGTATCCCTTGAGACGGATGCAAGGAAGGCAAGCACCCGGTCCGTTGAAGCCATATTTTCAGGAAGTACCAGGTGGCGCACCAGAATACCACGGCGGGCAAGCCCCCGATTGTCCATGACCAGATCACCTACCTGCCGGTGCATTTCCCGCAGGGCCGACATGGCTACATCGGGATAATTCGCAACTCCGGAAAGCCTGTAGCCGATTTCGGCATCCATGTATTTAAAGTCAGGCATATAGATATCAACTATCCCTTCAAGAAGCCTCAGTGTCTCCACCGATTCATAACCACCGCAATTATAAACAAGTGGCAACCGCAGTCCAGCTGGAATCGCCAGTTCAAGTGCTTTCACTATGGAAGCACTTACATGTGTCGGTGTAACTACATTGATATTGTGACAACCCTTCATCTGCAGCTTCAGCATAATATCCGCCAGTTCCTGAAAGTTTGACTCGTTCCCATATCCATATTGAGAGATATCATAATTCTGGCAATAAATGCACTCAAGATTGCAAAATGAAAAAAATATCGTTCCGGAGCCCCCCCTTCCCACAAGACAAGGCTCCTCTCCGTGATGAGCATGAAAGGATGCCACACGAGGATATACTCCGGTCCGGCAGTGCCCCCGTTCATCGCTGTAACGGTTTACACAACATTCCCTCGGACAGAGGGTACACCGATGGAGCAGCTCAGCAAGTGCCTCTCCCCTCTCTTCCAGTTCCCCTGACTTATAAAGTTCAAGATATCCCGGTTCCACAACAGTTATCCTCATTATGAGAATAAACAAAAATATACCGGAAGGTCAAATTTAATTTTATTCAGTTGCAGCAAAGGAATTCCACCCGGTACAAAATTAAGAATAAAATACTATTGCCAATTAAGGCTGGCAATGCATAATAGTTTAATTATGAATAGAAACAGTAACATCTCCCCGGAATATCTCGAATGTAAATTCAGCATTGGTGTCGCTGCGGAGAAATGCAATGTATCGGTACACACCCTCCGCCTCTACGAAGCGGAAGGGTTAATCCTGATGGAAAAAACCGAATCCGGGAGAAGGCTTTTCTCCAATCTGGAAATAGATAAAATTCTTTCCATCAGAAAAATGGTTCAGGAGGGATTAAATTTCGAAGGCATCAGAAGATTGATTTCCCTCGTCCCATGCTGGAAAATCCGGCACTGCAATTCCGGGGCGGGCAAAAAGTGTTCCGCCTATCAAAACAGAAGACGTCCCTGCTGGGCTACAGAAACAAAGTGTGTAAATCCACTTCCATCATGCAGGTTGTGTCCCATTTATCAAGAGCTTCTTAGTTATAATGATATTATCCGTTACATCAAGGCGGGATATGAATAGGATTGCTTTTGCTCCGTTAGTCACCGGCGCACTATAGGCAGGGGCAAGTCTTATACCATATTCGAAAGTCAGCAAAACTCTATATCCAAAAAATGATTCGCTCCTTTTATATATCCACTAATGATGAAAAATTATTAGTTAAAATTGACCTTGACTTATAATTGGTGTATATGAGGATTTGTGACCATTTACAGTATAAAATGAGGTAGAAATGAGAATCGTTCTGACGGGACCAAAGGGTTCCGGGAAAACAACCGTAGGAGAAAAAACAGCCCGCCTCCTCGGTATCCCTTTTATAGAAACTGATCTGGAGATAGAAAATCTCTATTACCTGGAATCAGGCGAAAAATTAAACTGCAGAGAAATCTACCGTTCCAGGGGTGAAGAATTCTTCCGTTCCCTTGAGGAAAGAGCTATTGAAACCCTGAAGGACCGGCAGTGGTGTTTCATCAGTACCGGAGGCACCTCAATGATGAATCCCGTATCATTTGACAATCTCAGGAACAATTCCATTCTTGTCTTACTGAAGGCCCCTGATGAAATACTCTGGGGACGCATCAAGCAGGGGGGATTGCCTCCGTTTCTCGAAGGCCCCGATGGCTTTGACATCATGAAAACGCGCAACAGCCGCCTCTACGACGCCCTCGAACACCGTTCTGATATTATTCATGACATTACAAAAGAATCTGAAAAAAACATCCACCGTTCTCTCGCTGAAGAGATATCCAACTGGATATCCTTAGGCTCCTCCTCTCCCAATACATTCGGGGAAGTGGTGCGGGTAACTACTTTTGGAGAAAGCCATGGTGTCGCCCTGGGGGCAATTCTTGACGGAGTCCAGCCGGGAATTCCCCTCACTGAGGAAGACATTCAGGAAGACCTGAACAGGCGAAGACCCGGCCAAAGCAAGGTAACCACCCAGAGAAAAGAAAAGGATAAAGTCAGAATTCTTTCGGGGGTTTTTGAAGGGAAGACAACGGGATGCCCCATCTGTATGG
Source organism: uncultured Spirochaetota bacterium (assembly GCA_942491575.1). Taxonomy (GTDB): domain Bacteria; phylum Spirochaetota; class UBA4802; order UBA4802; family UBA5550; genus CAZHNW01. The sequence continues at coordinate 3,581,704 of CALOBT010000025.1, read as the reverse complement.
TGGTCTTTAATGAAGACCAGGATTCCTCCAAATATGACAACCTTCGAAACATTTTTCGTCCGGGACATGCCGATTTCACATTCTGGAAAAAATACGGAATCAGGGACCATCGGGGAGGAGGAAGATCATCAGGTCGCGAGACCATAGGACGTGTAGCCGCCGGCGCCATTGCCAAAAAGATTCTTGCAGAGAAAGGAATTTCCATCCATGCCTTCGCTGAAGAAATTGCCGGGATACGCGGAGAAACAGTAAATCTCAATGAAATAGAAAATAATTCCGTACGCGCTGCTGATCCTGAAGCAGCAGTAAAGATGGAAAAAGCGATAATAGGTGCACGAAAGGAACAGGATTCCGTAGGGGGCATCGCCAAACTGGTGGTTAAAAACCTACCCCCCGGACTTGGAGATCCAGTATTCGGGAAACTGGATGCAAAACTCTCCACTGCAATTTTTTCCCTCGGCGCGGTGAAGGGACTCGAATTCGGAACCGGTTTCGCCTCTGCAAAAATGAAGGGAAGCGAACAAAACGATCCTATGGAAAATAATGATTTTATTTCAAATCACGCAGGGGGGATCCTCGGCGGTATCAGTACCGGCCAGGATCTGGTTGCAAGAATTGCGGTAAAACCGACACCCTCCATATTTCAGAATCAAAATACTATTGATACGGATGGGGACAGCACCTCAATAGCCATTGAAGGAAGACACGACCCCTGTATTGTCCCAAGAATCATCCCCGTTATAGAATCTATGACGGCCCTGGTAATCCTTGATCTTATGCGGATGCAGGAAACATATCAAAAAACATCTTCTTCTGAAGAGGAAAAATAAAGTATGACCCTCTTCAGCAACATCCCGGGAAAAGGGAGCATTACCCGACCGATAGTGACAATAGGAAACTTCGATGGAATCCACATCGGGCATCGCAAAATTCTTCAGACTCTAAAAGAAAAGGCAGCCGCTGTTCAGGGAGAACCGGTTGTTGTTACCTTTTCTCAGCATCCGAGAAAAGTTCTCTTCCCGGATGCCCCCCCACAGATAATAACCACTGCAGAAGAAAAGGTAAAAATATTTACCGAAATGGGATTTAATTCCGTAATCCTTCTGAATTTCACCCGCGAGATGGCCAAGATGAACGCCCTTGACTTTTATAATCGCCTCCTTATTGATCACCTTGGTGCAACCGGTATAGTAATAGGATATGATCATGCCTTCGGGAAAAACAGGGAGGGTAACCTGAAATTTCTTCAGGACCTGACAAATGAAACGAATGTAACCGTTACACAGGTGACGGAAGAACTGATGGGTACACGCCCCGTATCAAGCACCTGGCTGAGGAATGAAATAAAAGCCGGAAACATGGAAATGACATCCCGCCTTCTGGGACGTCGATATTCAATTACCGGCATCGTTTCGGAAGGACATGGAAGGGGAAGGAATCTCGGCTTTCCCACTGCAAATATAACAATTGATGATCCTGATAAACTTTTGCCTGCTGACGGAGTTTTTGCGGTTACTGTTCATTTACATAAAGGGAAAAACCATCGAGGCATGCTTAACATAGGTTCCAATCCCACATTCAATGACAATCGCAGATCAATTGAAGTAAATATTTTTGATTTTTCCGATAACATATACGGCTCAGAACTGACTCTTGAGTTCTACAGCCGAATAAGGAGTGAAGTCCGCTTTAACAGTGTTGAGGATCTCTGTCGTCAGCTTGAAAAGGATAAAGAAACATCCCTTAGAATATTGACAGAGGTTCATGCAGAATAAACACAAATCATTATCTTTCCCATATCAGAGTCCCCTGGGGGAGCTTTCTATTCTGGCTAATGAGAAGTACCTGTTAAAAATCTCATTCTCTCCTTCGAATCTCAGTCCAGCAGAAACTGGGAAAATCCCCTCTCATGTAATTGAACTTATTAATTTTTTAAACCGTTACTTTTATAACCCGAACACGATTATAAATACGGAAATTAGAATTTACCGTAATGACAAACTTCACTCAACTCTCCATACAGGTAAACATGACAAAGTCTCCAGGCTTCATCTCGATTTTACCAATATTACATTTAATATGGAAAAAATATATATCGCTTTATTACGCATCCCCCCGGGAGAGGCCGTCTCCTATGGATATCTGGCTGAATTGGCGGGCTTTCCACGTGGGGCACGTTTTGCCGGCACCACCATGGCCCGCAATCCCTTTCCCCTGGTCATTCCCTGTCACCGGGTTATAAAAAGTGACATGAGCCTGGGGGGCTTTGGTCCCGGTCAGCCCATAAAGAAAAAACTTCTTGAGGATGAAAAATTTCTCTAAAAATTACCTTCACGCGTTATTGATGTTCAGATGCCATCAGATTATGTCGAATATATAATTATGACACAGGGGCTTGATATACTTATTGTTGACGATGAACCGATTATCTGTTCAGCACTGAAAAAAATCCTGCAAAAACAAAATCACAGGGTAACTGTCTCCTGCAGCGGGCGGGAGGCCATGAGACATATTGAATCGGAATCATTTCACTGTGCCTTCATAGATCTCCGCCTTCCGGATATGGAAGGAATAGACCTGCCGCCTCGTATGCTGTCCCGGAATCCCGACATGACCTTCATTCTGACCAGCACTGATTCGTTCATAGAGTCTTCAAAAAAATTTAAAAATATTCCCTCGATACTCTCCTGCGAGGAAAAACCCCTCGATTTTTCCGGAATTGTCAAACTTCTTAGAATTCTGGAAAGATCCAGTAATGAAACAATAACCATGTGAAGATAAAAAACACCTTGAATATTAAAGTCATAATTCTATAATCACTTATTCCAAGAAACCACGGCACAACAATGAAACATATACTGATTATTGATGATGACAATGATATGAGGACTATCCTCGACGAGGTTCTCTCCCTTGCAGGCTATAAAACAACAGTCGCAGCAGAAGGCAATGAAGGCCTTCATCATTTCCAGAATTCAACCTTTGACCTTATAATCACTGATCTGATTATGCCCGGGAAGGAAGGTATTGAAACAATTATTGAAGTTAAAAAAGTGAATACTGAAACAAAAATCATCGCCATTTCCGGCGGGGGTAGAATCGACGCTGCTGACCACCTGTCAGTAGCCTCAAAGATAGGTGCCGATGCAACACTGGCAAAACCATTCCGAAACCATGAAATCCTAAAGCTTGTAAAGAACACCATTGGTCTTCCTTAATAATTTCATTTAGAGGCTATCTCCAGAAGCTGTAAATCATCTGCTGATAAAGTAATTTCAAGGGCCTCCAGGTTCTCTCTAACCTGAAGTGTTGACCTTGCACCGATAATGGCGGAAGATACTCCCTGAATGGAGAGGGCCCAGGCGACAGCAATCACTCCCGGCCTGACATTGTACACTTCAGCAATTTTTTCCATTACGGAAAGAAGGCCTTTCACCCGCGGCCAGACCTCCCTGTTAAAATTTGCATAAAAATACGAACGAACATCCTTTTTACCGAAACGGGGCGGAGCGGTGTATTTTCCCGTTAAAAGTCCTCCCTCGATAGTACCATAAACCAGGCCGTGAAGTTTATTCTTCCCGGCAAATGAAAAAATTTCATCTTTTTTAGACTGTTCAAGAAGTGAGAGACGATCCTGGAGGGAAAAAATTTCCGATAAATTCATCGCTTCTTTTATTTTTTCCAATGGAAAATTACAGAGGCCGATGTTCAGTATCTTCCCCTCTTCTTTAAATCGCTGAAGGGCCTGCATTGTTTCTTCCAGGGGGGTTTTTTCATCAGGCCAGTGACACTGATAGAGATCAATGTAGTCGGTCTTTAAACGTTTTAATGAACCATGAAGGTCTTTCTCAAGAAAGGAAGGAGAAAGATTTTTGGCAAAGTAGGCCTCCCTGTCAAGGCCCCCCTTGGTGGCCAGAAAAAAATCGCTTCTACTTCCCCCCAAAATTCTCCCTACCAGCTCCTCAGCATGGCCATATCCGTATACCGGGGAAGTATCAATTCCCCTAATCCCTTCATCAAAGGCAGTCTTCAACGCCTCCACAGCATCTTTTTCAGAATAATTTCCCCAGTTTTTGCCGCCTATCGCCCATGTCCCAAGCATTATCTTTCCGGGTAAAATATTACTTTCCCTGTTCAATATGGCCTTCCTCTCCATGAGACAGGGGGAGACGGTCGTGTCTCTCCCCCGCTGCGTCAACAGCTTCGGTACTGAATTAGTTGACGGATTACTTTAAAATATTGCATACTGACCAGAATACAGGGAGATGTCAGCAATTCAATGAATATTCTTTTAACCAATGATGACGGTATCGATGCACGAGGTCTTAACGTCCTGGACCGAATACTTTCTCAGCATCACAGTGTATACGTAATTGCCCCATCGGAAGAACAAAGCGGCTGCTCCAATGCATTCACCATTCGCCGGGATATGTTTCTGGAGAAAAGGGATGACAATCATTTTTCCCTTTCCGGATATCCCGCGGACTGTGTTAATGTGGGCATCCATGGCGGAATAATTCCCGATTTTGATCTGGTTCTCTCCGGCATTAATCACGGGCCGAATCTTGGGGATGATACATTTTTCTCAGGTACAGTCGCGGGGGCGCGTACCGCCAGGATTTTTAATAAAAAGGGTATTGCCGTCTCCCTGGATGCAGCTTCTCCTTCCGATAAGGTATTGACTGATTTTTCAGACTTTCTCGTTCAATTCATCGAAAGAAATATAAAGATCGATGATACATCCCTTTTCCTTAATATCAATTATCCTGATCTCTCCCAAAATCAGATCAAGGGAATAAAAACCGCACCCCTGTCAAAACGAATCTATAAAGACCGCTATGTCAAATCGAATGCCGGGAACGAAAAAATTAAGATTCGCCTGGAGGGTGACATTTCTGCAGAATATCAGAAAGGGACTGACCACGAGGTGCTGAAAGAGGGATATATTGTCATGACCCCTCTAACAATTAACAATACTGATTACCACTCCATGGGAGCAACTGGATTTATGTCATGACATTGGAAGATATTAATTTAAAAATAAAAAATTTCCTCGACGGTGCTCTCAGAAAGTTCTTTGTTCAGGATTATAATGAAGCAATACGGGAACTAAAAGCCGCAGAGGTTCTGGATAAAAATAATCCTGAAATCCTCTATAATCTCGGAATCAATTACACCCGCCTTGGCCTCTATAAAACAGCTGTGAAATATTTTCAACGACTTAAAGATCTCCCCGTTGCCTTTGTAGAAATTCAGGAAATCAGAAAAATTACCGCCTATGTATATATTAAACTCTCTGAATACAATTCTGCCGAATCACTACTCAATGAAGCAATTCGTTTCCAGCCTTCAGATTCAACAGCTCATAGCATGAAAGGTTATTGCCTTGAAAAGAGGGGAAATATTGAAGAAGCGATTCTAGCATATCAGGCGATAATTGATCTTGAGGGCGACAATATCAATGCCTGCAATTCCCTTGCCTTTCTTCTTGCCAGTGCCGGTAAAGACCTGGACAGGGCTTTATCTCTGGCAAAAAAGGCATGCAAGGCTTTTCCGGACAATCCTTCATACTGCGACACTCTAGGATTTGTCCTTATACAAAAAAAAGAATTTAAAAATGCAGAGAAACTCCTTAAAAAAGCCCAAAAACTCTCCCCCCTTTCAAAAGAAATTCAGGATCATCTGGATATATTGAAGGGGATTTAGCAAAAAGAGATATAAATAGAGTCGAAATTTTTGTTTTACATATTGAGAAAAAGCTTATAGTATTGAATCATATATTCACATCGAAATATTATTTCAAATTAATTTCTTGACATATGTTCTAATTACGAAATAGTAATTCGGGAGTGGCCATATTCAATACTGTGTCAGGGAAGATGCATGAAATATACACATAAAATATCCTCTGATGAAGTTGACACCATACCGGCAATCGTAATTGAAGGAGATATGACTTCTGATGCCGATGCGGATGTTAAACGGATTTATTCAGAACTAATGGATAAATACGAAATGGATAAAATTATTATCAATTTCGAAAAAACTAAATATATTAATTCATCAGGGATCGCCACTCTCATTAACATTATTCAAAACGTTAATGAAAAAAACGGTAAAATTGCCTTTGTTGGTATGTCTGAACATTTCCAAAAGGTTATGGATATCGTCGGCATTACGGATTTTGTACAAATATTTGATACGAATACCGAAGCCGTTGAGGCAATTTCCGGATAATCTCTCTCCTCTATGTCTTTTTCCCGAATTCTGGCAGCATCTGGTAATGATACTCCTGAAAGGATCAAACATGTCCATTTTATTATCGATATTGTGAAGAATAAATTTTCAGTTATTATCATTGCCACACCATTCATATAAGGTATACTATATTACATTTCAACCGTAACTATAGAAATCCAGTTGTTAAATATATAAATTCGGAGGAATCCATGGCTAAAAAATCACAAAAAAAAGTAGAGGACTGTATCCTGACCATCGATGCGGGTACCCAATCCATACGCGCCGCCCTGATAGACCTTAAAGGAGAAATTCATGAAATAGTAAAAACTCCCATTGAACCATATTTTTCAGCGAAACCGGGATGGGCAGAACAGGATCCGGAATACTACTGGAAAATACTATGCCAGACCTGTAAAAAATTGATGAAAGAGACTTCTTTCAGCAAAGATGCAATCAAAGGTGTGACCCTGACAACCCAGCGGGCTACCTTTATTAACGTTGATAAAAATGGAAAACCCCTTAGACCCGCAATCGTATGGCTTGATCAGAGGAAGGCCGATCTGGAAGACTGGCCATCTCTGCCGATGAAGGGGGTCCTCAAAGCCATTGGGATGTATGAGTCCGCGGTTCATGCAATTCGCGAATGTGAAATTAACTGGATTCGACAAAATCAACCCGAGATCTGGGATAAAACACATAAATTTTTAATTATATCAGGCTTTTTCACACACCGGCTTACCGGTGAATTTAACGATTCCATCGGAAGTACCATTGGCTACTTCCCCTTCGATTATAAAAATCATACATGGCTGAAAAAATCAGACATGAAATGGAAAATGTTTCCCATCGAAGAGGAAAAGCTTCATGGTCTGGTAAAACCCTCGGGACTGTTAGGCTATATCACCCCGGAAGCCGCTAAGGCAACCGGAATTCCGAAGGGACTGCCATTAATAGCCGCAGCGGCAGACAAGGCATGTGAAGTGCTTGGCTCTGGCTGCCTCACTCCCAATATCGGATGTCTCAGCTATGGTACCACTGCAACAATAGAGACAACCAATACAAACTACGTGGAAACAATTCCGATGTTCCCCCCTTATCCCAGTGCAGTACCGGGCTCCTACAATACAGAAGTAATGATCCAGCGCGGATACTGGATGGTGAGCTGGTTCAAACAGGAATTCGGCCTGCGGGAAGAACAGCTGGCGAAGAAAATGAAAATCGCCCCGGAAGTCCTTTTTGATGATCTCATCAGGGATATCCCAGCCGGATCGATGGGATTGATGCTGCAGCCCTTCTGGTCACCCGGGGTCAAGATACCCGGTCCTGAAGCCAAGGGTGGCATTATCGGATTCGGTGATGTACACACCAGGGCCCACATCTATCGGGCTATACTGGAAGGGCTTGCCTATGCCCTGAAGGAAGGAGCCATACGAACTGAAAAACGAAATAAAATCAAAATAGAAAAATTAAAGGTTTCCGGCGGAGGATCACAGAGTGACGTAGCCATGCAGTTAACCGCAGACATTTTTGACCTCCCAGCGGAAAGACCCCACACCTATGAGACTTCGGCTCTCGGGGCAGCAATAGATGCTGCAGTTGGCCTGGGGCTTCACAGTGATTTTAATATTGCAGTGAGTGAAATGACCAGGGTAAGGGATTGTTTTGAGCCCATTGCCAAAAACAGAGATATGTACAAACAACTCTTTGAGAACGTATACATGAAAATGTATGACCGATTGAAGCCACTATATGATGACATTAGGGACATTACCGGGTATCCCGAAAAAATCAGTTAAACAAAGTCTCTATAGCGGAGGAATAAAATCTTCCGCTATAGAGATATTAATCATAATGAAAAAGAATGACATGCGGCAATTGCCAGGGCATCAGCTGCATCATCAGGCTTTGGAATATTCTTCAATCCAAAAAGGGTTTTTACCATACCCTGAATCTGCCCTTTATCAGCCTTACCATACCCGGTAACAGCCTGCTTAATCTGAGTAGGGGTATATTCACTATACTCCAAACCAGCCATTTGAATAGTCAGAATGACAACACCTATTGCCCGGGCAACATCCAGGGCTGTGGTAGTATTCCTGGAAAAAAAAAGTTTTTCAAGGGCTACAGTCTCAGGCTGAAATGTTTCAATTATGTAGTTAATTCCGCGATGAATATCAAGAAGTCTATCACCAAGAGGTTTTTCCTTTTCTGTCTCGATCGTACCATACTGGTGTACAGTACGATCGCTTTCAATAACGGCCCAGCCTAGTATCCCGTATCCGGGATCAATGCCGAGTATTCTCACTACGCCTCACTGAGCTTTGTCATAATCTCATCAGAAATATCGTAATTTGAACAGACATTCTGCGAATCATCATGATCTTCAAGCAGCTCTATCAGTTTCAGACATTGTCCTGCTTTTTTCTCATCAAGTGAAGTTGTCGTCTGTGGAATATAGGAGATTTCATTAACGGTTAAATTAAATCCCTTCCCCATAAGAAATTCAGAGACATCATTAAAGCCATCAGGACTGGTGGTGACCTCTATGTTCCCGTCCTCTGTTTTAATATCTTCAATATCAAAATCAAGGAGCATTTCCATTACTTCGTCTTCACTGGTTTGTCCCGCATCAATTTCGATCACTCCCTTTCTGTCAAAGAGATAGCTAACCGAACCGGTATCCCCAAGATTACCATTATTTTTATTAAAAATGGTCCTGATTTCCGGTGTTGTTCTGTTTTTATTATCAGTCAGACAATCAACCATAATAGCCACGCCGCCGGGGCCATATCCTTCATACCTGACTTCCTCATAGGTGACCCCTTCCAGGGTACCAGCTCCCTTTTTAATAGCCCTGTCAATATTATCATTGGGCATATTGGCAGCTTTTGCTTTATTAACGGCAGTTCGCAGTCGAGGGTTGGCTTCTATCTCCTCACCGCCCATCCTTGCAGCTACAGTAATTTCCTTGATAATTTTTGTAAATACAGCCCCCCGCTTTGCATCGAGTGCTCCTTTTTTACGCTTTATAGTTGCCCATTTGGAATGACCAGACATAATTCTCCTCCCGTACTTTGGCAGTATAATTAAAATAAAATTCTATTAAAACAGATTTATTTCCCTGTAACTCCGGAAAGTTAAAATACCGGATATGCCAATAAATAAACAAGTGTTGCAAGAATTTAATACCCCCGTTTTATTTTCAACTTTAATTTTATAATCTTCTTACGAGCCTGGTTTGTGCGGTAATTAAAAAATATAGACTGTCGGTAAAATTGAATTGCACGATCAAGTTCATTGAGCCTTTCCAGCGAATAGGCCATATTCCATCTTACTTTCCCTGAATTCAATTTTTCATACTCAAGGCTCAATCGGTTAAAATCAATTTCCAGCTTTCCCTTTTCACTGCGTAATAATTCATATTCTTCAAACTGGTCATAATTTTGAGTTCTAAGCAGGTCTGCTTTTATTTTATTTATTTTTTCATTTAAATCTCCGATTCTTTTTCCCATTGCGTCAAGATTGTTTTTCACTTTCTGTTGATATTCTATTGCTGCACGGTATTGATTAACTGCTTCCTTGAATTTTCTATCATGCAGTGCCATATCCCCCAAATTTTCATGGATAAGTGATCTCCTTGATATATCGCCCTCAGGGAGACTTTCCGCAGCCCGGTTAAAAGATGCCCGGGCTAAAGAAAAATTTCCAATCCGTTTCATTGCTATAACGCCAAGGGCATACTGTATAGGACCATTTTTTGGTCTGATCTTCAGGTATTTTTTATAAAAATCAACACTCTCCAGGTATCGCCCGGTATCTTCATACAGGGTCGCTGCCAGAAGAACCAGTTTAGGATCAGCTGATGATCCCTTTGAAGTCAAAAATCTGGTCAAATGATAAAGAGCCTTTCTTTTTTTTACAGTACGGGAGAGAGCAACAGCCAATTCCCGGGAATACTCATATTTTTCTGGATTCAATGCATGGGCAGCTTCAAGATGATGGTAATATGCATTAAACTTATTTCCTTTTAAAAATGCCTGGGACATCCCGTAATATATAACATCATCTTTATAGGGTTCCAGTTTTTTAAACCGGAGTGCCTGCAGATAATGATTTATTGAGACATTATATTTTTTTACTTCAAAATTACATTGCCCCGCCTGATAATGTAATTTTGAAAGAACAGGGTTTTCCTCAATAAAAAAACCCTTTGCCATCCTATCCCTGAATAATTTTTTTAAGTCTATATCCTCAGAAGTATTTTTTAATGATATAAATTCAGAAGGGATTCTTTTATCTTCTACCCTTTTACTGTATATAACATCCAGCTTTTTTGATATAACATCAAGGGCACTACGATAATTCCCTGATGACATCAGTGCAGATATATCCTGCCCATTTTTTACGTTCTGCGCAGAGGCCATTGTGCCGAAAATACAAATAAACAGGAAGGCAGGAAAGTGTTTTAAACTGTATTTAATACTTTTATGTTTCATTTTCTTATTATCGGAATATTTTGACAGTCTGCAAACAAAGTTATTACATAATTTTTAAAAGGTCAAAAGAGAATTATGCAACCGGATCAATTCAATATAAAAAATGGTTGTAATTATTTATTCGCTTTAATCAATAATGCATATACACCAATTTTACGTTTCCAGGGAGAAAAATCTGAATGAGTACGATTCAGGAATTCAGTTATTCCAACACATCACAAAGAAAGTTTATTTTTCTCAATTCTTTTATTTCAGCTGTGATAGTTTCCGCAATTGCAGTCGAAATAATTTTAAAATCATCTCAATTTCTCCCCTATTTCCCGTCAATAAATCTTGTTTTTTTATCCATTATGACGGGTCTTTTTTTAGGCAATTTATCCGGAAGATTGCTTTTTCCGATTACATCCCGTTGGCGTGTTATTTTAATTTGCAGTGAAGTAATTTTTTTCATACTAACAAGTCTCTTTTTCTTAAAAAATATTATAATTCCCGGCAAAACGGAACCACTTCTCCAAATATTCTGGATCTGGCCTGCTTATATTCCCATTTTTCTGGTAGTAATTTCCTTTTTTGCGGGTCTCAAGACCAATTATCTGATAAAAACTGCCTGCGGTATCTATATAGATGAAAAAGAAGGACTATCAGGGTATTTTCTTTCAGCACTTGCCGGGTGCCTCATTGGGGGTACTGCTGCATTTTCCGTTGTATTTCCAGTGGTGAATCCCTATATAAATGTAATTAATACGGGGATGATTGTTTTCCCCTTAATCCTGATAACATCCTCGTTTTTCTTTAAACTTGAGTACAGCCCTCAAACCATGTATGCACAACACTTTGAACCGGAAACAGTAAATAAAAGATCCGACGTTGAGTATAGAGATGACCTGTTTTTTACCTACATGAATTTTTCATATGTAATTATCTACTTTTTTCTCGGTTACATTGCAGCTGTAAAATTTTATGGAGATATATTCTATATAAAACTTTATTTTATTGGAGTTACCATCCCCGCCATAAGTCTCGGTTTCCTCGCCGGGAAACTCATGAAAAACGTATTCTGGTATATTTATTCAGAAATGCTTTTCCCTGTTTTTTTCTTATCCTATATCTTTATCATAACAGGGCTTCATGGCGATCTTTCTTTTTTTTCAGGCATACTCTTCTTTGCCATCCCTTCAATACTATTCGGCTTCACCCTTTACCAGACTGTCAGAAATTCTCTGTCGAAATTTGACCACAATGAACGCTTTAAAATACTCGATTTTTCATTTATCATTTTACCCTTTCCGATTCTCATTGCATTATCATTATCACAATTAACCTACCGCTGGTATTTTGTTCTTATCTATATTATTACTCTCATGAATATAGTAATTCCCGGCATATACCTGCTTAATCGAAAAATAGAGGGTTATAAAAAAATTCTATATTTCGTTTTTTCCCTGATTTTTCTTCCATTGCTAATCATTACACATGTTTACTTTGAGATCCCCTTAAATAATGACCTGTATATACAGAGAGTACAGAATTTCAAGGAACTCAAAAGCACCAACTATAATGCGTCGTTCATTAAAAATCGAACAAAGGTAACAATCAGCGGCAATGAGATCTTTAATCTGAAGGACAGCAGCATAAGAAACATGAAGAGAGCGGTGGCAACAGTTTACCTGCATCATGCTATTGAGAAACCTGCTCTTTTTATGGATAGCAATCAAAAATTCTTTAAAAATCCTTTAATTGGCATATTTCCCAATGCCCTCTGTATTGATACAATTTTACCTGAGAATATCGATTTTAAAAAATTGCCGGTGACGGGGAAAAACCTCTATATATCAGACGAAGAATATATGCTTTTCTTTTTAAGGAAAAATAAAAAAGAATATTACTCCATTGTTGATATCCCAAACATACATGATCAGAATTATTTCAATTACAGGTATTCAAATCATTACTACTCTCATATAAAAAAAATGCATCACCCCAGAGGGATGTATATTCATCTATATCAACTTGATAATATTGACAGCACATTATTACGTCAATCCCTTACTATAATGGATTCCCTATACCGCTATCATTCTGTTTTTCTTTTCTCTAATATTATGATTGTTCTCAACTCTGATGAAAAGAGTACTCTTTCCGTCACACCGGAACAATTAAATCGATTTAAAAACCAGTTACTGGAGAAAAAATACAACAAACACCTCTTTTTAAATGAAAACCACCTGCTTTCCCATTTACTCACTACAGATCTGAAAGAAATAATTGAAAAGCTGCCGGATGTGCCAAAACTGGAATTCAGTTATATATTTAAAAATTCAAATAAAGGCAGACTTCCAAAAACCTTATATGAAAAAGCTTTAAATGAAAATACAACTGTTCAGTCACGAATCTCTGATGATAATAAACATTTTTATTTCAAACAGGGACTTATTGGAAGGCTACAAAGAGAGACCAGGATATTGACCCTGTTAAAACAGACCGAGCTTGCTGAAACAGAAGAACGTTTTGTTGATGAAACAAAACATCTCTTTGAGTTAAAAAAATATACAGAATATAATTCTGAATTGCGAAGCTATCTCAAACAAATTTTATCCTACAAGGAAGACTACTATTTTAATGCAGCCCTAAGACTGGAGATGGATAAAAACTGGGATGGAGCAAAAACTCTCTACCGTGCTATACTGATCATCAACCGCAATAATTTTGATGCTAATTATAGACTTGGATTGTTGAGTCTTACACTTCAGGATCTGGATGAATCCTTTATCTACCTGCAAAAAGCCCTGAAATTGAATAAAAAGCACCCAAAGACCCTGTACCAGATGGGTGTACTTATGTTCTCCAGCGGACGGACGGAAGAGGCGATCCTCTATCTAAACCAGGCCCTTGAAGAACATGAAAAGTCTTCTGCAATATTTTTATATCTTGGACTCGCCAGTGAAAAGCTGGGGAAAATTCCCCTGGCCCTGACATATTACGAAAGGGCCTTAATTGAGGATCCCAATGATCTGACCATCCTGTCAAGGATCGACGCAGTTAAGAAAAAACTGGAAAAAGAAAAAAACAAATGGAAAACAGTTTCTCCAAAGAATGAGATGGAGGAAGAGCTTGATGAAGAAATTCCTTTGCCCATCAATAAGTCCGCTTATGACATCCGCCTGGGAGATACCCCTGATAAGAAAAAAGGGGACAGGTAATGACTGAGCCAAATAAGTCCACCCTTTTTAAATTATATGATTTCCTTGCATCAAGAAACATAATAATTATTTCTCTTGTGGCAACCTCCCTGCTGATTATTCTTCAGTACAGAATTGACCAGCAGATTTCCGGGGATGGTCCTGGAAGTATGTATCTGCAGCTCGCCTTCAGCAGAAATAATTTCGAATCAATTCTGGCATCGTGGGGAAGCGCCGGAATCAGCCGGTACATTCAAACCCTCTGGATCGATTTTCTTCTTCCAATCTGTGCGGCCTTTCTCCTCTCATCCGCTACTATCAGTTTCCAAAGAAAACAAACCAAAACTCCCGGAAAGCTGGAGATTTTTTTTATGCTTATCCCCTTCTTCTATATGCTGACTGATTATACGGAGAACATTCTGCACCTTATAATCCTTAAACGTCATTTTTTCGAGAACTGGATAATATTTACGTCTTCGATAATATCCCTTATTAAATTGATTTTACTCTATACGGGTATCGGATGGATGCTGAAAAGCTACCGCAATTTCAGAAAACCTGCCGGTCCCCCGGTCAGATAAAATTTTTCGCACCGATATAATCCCGAGAATCCTAGATGATATCGGGGGGTACTCCGTGCTTTGCTAAAAACAGTTTCATATCTTCAGGCAAGGGTGCGCTAATATCCATCTTGACTCCCGTCAGGGGATGCAAAAACCTAAGATTATAAGCATGCAGTGCTGACCTGGTAAAATGAAGACGCTCCTCAATACCATCGGTCTTTCCACTGATGAAATCAAGGTAGCACATTTCATCCACCCCGTACATTTTATCCCCAATAATCGGAAGATTTTCAGACTCGAGATGAGCCCTTATCTGATGAAGTCTTCCTGTTACAAGACGGGCCTCCATGAGACTGTAAGGATGGAATCGATAAAGACATCGAAAATGGGTGATTGCCTCTTCAGGGGCACCGGTATATGCCTCCCTTTTTTTCCTTATTTGTGATTTTTGCGCCACACCCAGGGGAGCATCCACGGTAAATAAATCATCACCCGGTTCTCCAAGAACAATGGAAAGATACTTTTTTCCACCGGCTTTGATGGAATCCTGAATTTTGGAGATTAACCTGTTGTCCCTGCTGAATAAAATTATTCCGGAGGTCTCCCGGTCAATTCTGTGAACCGGGTATAGTTTTTCCTGCCTTTCGTTCTGTAGTTGTATCAAAAGGGTATTATTAAAAAACCTCCCGGAAGGATGAACAGGCAGGTTACCGCTCTTGTTGACAGCAATGATCGTCTCATCTTCAAAGAGTATAGAAAAGGAAGTATCAACTTCCGGTTCATCCCGTGAACTTCCCCTGTAGAGGATGATGTCGCCGCCGCGAATGACAAGATGTCCATTAGAAATCATTCTGCCATTAATGGATATCCTGCCAGCAGTTATTTCCCGCTGCCATTTCGTTCTGCTGAAGTATGTAAATCTGTCCGCCAGGTACTTATCTATACGAAGACCACCCGCCGATTCGGGAACCTTTGATTCTATTTTTATATCCATAAATTTTAATATTTCCGTTTCACCATAAAGTCAACAAATATGCATTAACATCTTGACTCAACAGGTAATCCTGAAAACGTGATAATCTGGAAGGAAATCCCTATGAATGAAATTCAACTTCGAATATTAAATGAGATATATCACGAAACCGGAAATGGAGAATTTATCACCATGGGTGAACTTGAAACTGTTTCTGGCCTTACCGGGGCTGAGCTGAGGCCGATTCTGGAAGATCTGAAGGATAGACGAATGATTGTCGAACATCATGAGGGCTTTCAAGTATCAACTCACGGCCTCATCACCTGCAAAACAAAATGGGACTAGGTTTAAACAGCGAGATCCAGTACTCTTTCAAGATCGTAATTGTAGTAACTCAAAAGATGGCGGGCAAGAAGGGCAGGATCTGCCGTTTGCAGACTGCTCTCCTGCAACCTGAGTGTAACCAGGTGAATCATTTCATTTCGAGAAAAAGAATTTACCTGCATTTCCTGTAACCTCCGATGCTTTATACTTAACAAGTGTAAAGCATCCATTTGTATAGGTCAAGCAATTAATTTCCTTTTTTTTGTGCATTTTTGATTTCTTTTTTTAATTTCCCGTCACTGGTACTAATCAAGAGTGTATTTGATCGCCAGTTGGTATAATTCTTAAAATATTCAGAGGCGATACCTGCAGCCTTATAATAGGGAAGTACTGTGGTGTTCCCAGATTTATTTATATATTCTACCTCCCCTGCGGGTAAACCAAAAAGGATACTGTTGTTAATCAGTCTATTTCTCAGAATTGATCCAGCCGGTTTTTCCACCAGGTTAGCCTTTATAATCAATAAGCTTCCCTTCCCCCCGTCAAACTGAACTTCATTTCCTGCCAATAATTCTATTTTCAAATTTTCGGTGCCTGCAAGATTTTTCGGGATATTAATTGAATGCCAGGCCTTCCTGTCAGTGCAAATAGTAGCGACTACCCTGCCATTAATCCGTACACTGAAAATCCGATGGTAAATCTTTTTTTTGTAGTTCAGCTGCGGTATCAGAAGCATATTAAATTGAAGGGGTTCCTTTTTCTTTTTTAACTTCATTGAAATTGAAGCGACTGTCTCTGTGTTATAGCTGGATGAAATATTTTTCACCTTCCATCCTGTTGTTTTATACCGGCTGTAATTTCCCTTTTGCCCGAAGGAAATTCGGTGCAGAAGGCCGCTGCTACCCATTCCTTCCTCAATGATATGAAAAAATTTATGAGAAAATAATTTTATCATATAACCATTATGCCGAACCCCGTAGAGGCTGCTTCTCTCCCTGTCAGTAAAAAAACGGTCAAACTTATTCAATACCGTGATTCTGCCATCGCTCAGGTAAGCCCTTGCGATAAAGAGCGCCAGGGTTAACTTAAAGGCATTCATATTGTATTGATTAAGATATGTGAGGTGATCATCCATTATCCGTTTCATACCGGGTATTTGAGCCTTTTCAGCCTCGGCATTTTTATTATCCAGAAGAGCGTAAAGATCCTCCCCCCTGATCCTCCCGGGAGCGGAGTACCCTCTCCGTGGAAAACTAAGGTTGCTGGTACCCTTTTTATCTACCGATTGTACCCTGTACCAGTAGACCTTCCCTTTTTGAGTATGCCGATCCCGGAAAAGGATATAGGACGTTTCCCCGATAAAGTAATAAACTCCGTTAACACTTGAACTCCGATAAATACGATATTGATATACTCCCGTAACGGGAGACCAGTTCATAGTAATTTCCTTCTGCCCTTCCGATACATCTCCAATAACCGGTGAAATCATCTCCCTTTTCCCGAGGAAAGACTTTATCCTGAAGGCCGCTTCTGGGATTGTTACCTCTTTCGAAAGTCCAGGATGGAGAATCTGGGTTTCAAACTCAATATTCATATTTTTACTGTTTACTATAAGGATCCTTATTTTCCCTGATTTCTCCTTATTCAGATAAAGAAGATATACTCCCGGCTTGGAGGCAGCCTTCCCCTCCCTGCTGAGAAGAAGCCCCTTCTCTCGCTGAATAATCCGAAAATTTTTCAGGGTATGAATAGTCAAAAGCAGATTACCGGATCGTTTTCTCCCATCTATATATAAACTTCCCCCCCCGTAGGCATTTTCTTCAGAAATCTCCAGGAGAAGAGGATTTTCCCTGGAAGGAAAGGCACGAAAAAGCTCCAGGGTGAATTTTCTTTTTTTTACATTATAAAGTGTTTCAAAAAAAGCATGTACAATGGTTCGCCCCTTAAACTGTGCTGGTGTAAGAAACCCCTCCCTGAGCAGAATATTTGAAACAGAATCCCTCAGTTGAAAACGGAATGAATTTGCAGATATCCCCCCTTTGAAAATTTCAGCCCTGATTGAGAAACCGGTGATTATATTTTCTTCAGATATGAAAGTCTGCCTGATTAAAGAAAGCCTTCTTAGGTCACGGGTAAATGCAGTCTTTTTCGGTTTCCTGTATAGTTTATATACAGCGGGTTCAGTGGTTATCCGATATTTTTCTGATAAATCCGCAGCCAGGATATTCAATTTTTTTAATTCTTTCTTCAGATCCGAGATGTGGCTTCCGGCTATATCATAGGCGCTATCGCCTGAAACTATCGTCACTTTTACCGCATTATGGCCCGTCTCCCCTGAAAGAGGCAATGCGGTAAAAATTACACCGGTAATACCAAATATCGCTATTCTTTTAAATAATTGCATATTCCCTCGTATTTACGTTTCTAACTTAGACTATTGCATTAAAATCGCTCTTTTGTCTACCACTGCAAATAATCATTTTTTAATTTTTCTTGACTCTTCTATTGACTCATCATAAGAATCAGATATTATATTGTAATAGCAGTTTCAAAAAAGGAAGTAAATTAATGCTCCGATACATCTACCGTAATTTATATTTTGCCGCAAAGGATCTATCCAAAAATATCCTGAAGGCCCTCCTTTCAAGTTTCGGAATACTTTTCCTTATATCCTTTATGGTATTCTACTTTTCATTCAGGGATTCCGTAAAAGATTACATCGGTCAAAAAATATTCGGTACAATGGCAATAAATGAAATTGTAATTCATCCGAAGCCACGGGCAGGACGAGAAGCTTTTTCCCCGCGAACCAGCAAAGAAAACACCATCCGAATCTGGCAGGCAAAAAAAATACGTAAAATGAAGGAATTGTCCCACGTATACAGCCTGGTGCGCATGGATTATACTACGAGGGTCACTGTTACCATGCTGGGACAGACCAAGGAACGTCGGCTGCCCCTTTTTGGAATAAACAGGGGATTTTTCAAAGGGGATGTTCCAAACTGGAAATCTTTTAATCACAGGGAGCCTCTGCCGATAATTTTCCCAAAATTTGCCCTGCAGCTCCTTAATAGTTATGCCGCACAGGTTGGGATACCGCAGTTTACCACAGGGAGTCTCAGGGGTTTTCCAGGGGTAATAAAAATTACCACAGCCAATGAAAATACAAATAATGAAACCAGAAGTCAAAGTCATGTTGTTTTTCATAACATGTCCTCTAAAATAGATTTTCTCGGTGCCATTGCCCCTATAGAATTCATTACCAGGTTCGCCCGAAAACACCGTATGGATACAGGAAAAGCAAGGGCAGGCTACTCCTATGTCCGGATGTATGCACATGTAAAGGATATTAAGACCCTCCCGGCAGTAACGGCAAAACTTAAAAAAATGGGTTTAAGGGTTGAAAGCCAGAGCGATATCTCTAAAAAGGCCAGCAGGGCCATGTCGATTATTGACGGCATGTCAATAATTATCGCTGCAATTCTCCTGCTGCTGACGGTTATATCTATTTTTAATTCTTATATGGTTATTGTCTATAATCGCAGTTATGATATTTCCCTTAAGAGGGTAATCGGTGTTTCAAAAACAAGGATTTTTCTAACTTTTATTCTTGAAGCATCCATGATTGGAGCAATATACGGGGTAGGGGGCTGCCTCATAGGAGTTTCCCTCATTAAATATTTGACGGAAAATCTGCCCCGCTGGGTACCTGCCCTGAAGGGACTGAACTTTCAACCGGCAGATATGGGAATATTATTATCCGCGGTTGGGGCCTCGGTTCTCATTTCCACTATGTCGGCCCTGATTCCGGCATTCTTTGCCTCAAATAAAAACCTTTTTAAAACAATGGGAAAATAAGGGAGCCCTGAACTATGTTACAGATAAAAAATGTTACTTTAAAGTATGGAGAACGCTCCATACTTGATGATATATCACTGGAGTTTGAACAACAAAAAATTATTGCCCTGACAGGCAAGTCCGGAGCGGGGAAAAGCACCCTTCTCGGGATAATGTCCGGCCTCCTGAGACCTGATAGCGGTAAGGTATACTATAATGGACAGGACATTTTCAAATGGGGGGACTGGAAGAGATCCCGCTTCAGGAACAGGACGATGGGATTCGTTTTTCAATTTTTCAACCTCTTTCCTGACATGACGGCATATCAAAATATTCTCTACCCAACATCTTTAAACCGTCATACTGACAAAGATGTAAAAAGACAAATCGATGACCTTGTGGATCTGTTGAAAATTGAAAAAATAATCAATCAATACCCCACAACACTTTCAGGGGGAGAACGTCAGCGTGTAGCAATAGCCAGGGCTGTAATAAACAATCCTAAACTAATCCTTGCAGATGAACCAACAGGGAACCTGGATGATGAAACTACAAAAGATATAATTGACCTCTTTATCCGTCTTCGTGATGAGCGTGGCATAACCACAATTCTGGCTACTCATGAAAATGAACTGGTTGAACGCTCAGATTTCATTTACCACATTGAAGAAGGAAGGGTTGAATATACTGATGAACCGACAAAGGTTTTAAAAACAATAAAGAGGAGAAAAAGCGATAAAAAGGCTGCAGCCGTAAAGAAAAAAGCCGTTAGGGAAAAAACGTCCTCTTCAACTGTGGGGAAAGCAAAAAAAGCTGTAAAAAAAACCACGACCAAAACAAAACCTAAAAAATCTTCCGGCAAATAACTGCCGGAAGCAGCATTCATTCAAAA
Source organism: uncultured Spirochaetota bacterium (assembly GCA_942491575.1). Lineage (GTDB taxonomy): Bacteria > Spirochaetota > UBA4802 > UBA4802 > UBA5550 > CAZHNW01. Next base: position 3,561,200 of record CALOBT010000025.1, on the reverse strand, counting down.
ACTAGTCCCAGTAACGACATCATATGCAAATAATTAAAAACAGTTTTTTCTCGGAAAAAAACCGATCCGTTCTAATATTCCTTGCCATGGTATCAATTTTTCTGCTCCGCATACCCGGGCTCTATCAGCCGATTCTTGATATCGATGAATCCGTTTTCAGCGAATTTGCAAATATAGTACTTCAAGGCGGTATTCCCTATGTGGATGCCGTCGATAACAAACCACCCATTATGTATGGATTTTTTTATGCTGTTTATTTCTTTGCCGGAGTCGGAAATCTTCCTATGGTTCATGCCGTAACAACCCTTATAGTTATGGCGACATCTTTGCTGGTATACAGTACTGCACGAATATTTACTGATTTTCGAAATGCCTTTATTGCACTGCTGTTTTTCATTTTCATCACACATATTCATGAACCAAAATACATATCCACCAATGGAGAGACCCTCCTTAACTTTCTTGTAATGGGTTCAGTTTATTGTTACCTTTTGAACAGAAATGCCCGCTTTTCTTTCCTCCGTGCTGTAACAGCAGGTGCTTTTCTCGGTATTGCAGTACTCACAAGCTACAAGGCGGGCATTCTCGCCCTGGTAATGGCTGCAGAGGTTATCCTGACTCCTCTTTTTCTGTCTCCTTCAGAAAAGGCTTCTTACATGCCGGCAAAGAAATATACTAATTTACTTATTACAGGCATCTTTTCAATAATCCCAATTCTTTTGATACTTATCTATTTTTATTACCGGGGGAATCTTACAGAATTTCTCTACTGGGGTTTTACCTACAATTTCGAATATATTAGTTCCGGGGAAAAAACCTTTTCTCTTCTTCGATCCATCGGTCGATCATTTATTTTTTTAGGTATGACAGCTCCTCTTGTTATAATAGTTCTTTCATCACTCAAATTAAGGCATAAAAAAATATTGCGGAGCATTCCGGACAAACAATATTTTATTTTTATAATAATCTGGCTGATCCTGTCATGCGGAGCAGTATTACAGGGGGGAAGATGCTACGCCCATTACTATATTCAGCTTGCTCCACCACTGGCATTATTGGCGGCTCCTCTATACCATATAACCCTTGCAAAAAAATCCTGGATTTCCAGGAGTCTCTGGGCTTACCTGCTGATATTGACACTTATATTTACAGCTGCCAGGATAAATATATGGGGCACATATTCCCTGATCAATTATCCAAATTGGAAATCTGAACCTGCACTGGCAGAAGCCGGAAAATATATCAGGAACAACACCAGGTCGGGTGATACAGTCTATGCCTGGGGCTGGGCAACCCCCCTCTATCATTTTGCAGAAAGACGATCAGCTTCGCGATTCCTGATATCTGATTTTTTAACCGGACGGATTTTTGGAACAAAAAACAAATCACAGGAAATAAATAAAAAATCACCTGAAGGCCCCCTTTCTGGTATTTTTTTAAAAGACCTGAAAACAAAAAGACCAGTTTATATTGCGGATACAGCGCCTGCAGGATTTTTTGGCTACGACCGTTTCCCTGTATCGGATTTCCCGAAATTCAACTCCTACCTTAAAAAACATTACCGTCGAGAAACGGTTATTCAGGGTATTGTAATCTACCGGAGAACCAAGGATTAGTTTTTCAGAGGCTGCTTACCGGCATCTCCCCGTAACGGTCAGTGATGAGTAGTTTTACATCCAGGTCAGAGCGTTCCGCAAGGGCCTTCTCCATGATAGCAAGGGCTTCTCCTGCAGTATTATTATTTTCCGAAAGATGGGACAAAAAAAGATACTTCAGCCTTGGTGAGGCATATTTATAGATAAGTCGGGCTGAGTCGAGATTGGAAAGATGCCCCAGTTTACCGGTTATTCTTCTTTTTAAAAAAACGGGATAATCCCCGTCTTCCAGAAGTTTTTCGTCATAGTTTGCTTCCAGAAAAATAACATCACTCCGGGAAACATTCCGTATAACATTCTCGCAGGGGAAACCGATATCAGTGAGCACCGAAACCGACTTCCCATTATATGAAACCGTTATACTGATTGGTTCCATGGCATCGTGATGTTTCGAAAATACATCAACAGTTAAATCCCCCACAGAGATTTTACTACTCTGTTCTATAATCCTTATAAGTGACGGGGAAACATCAAAGTCAACGGATTCCAGGGTCTTCTCAGTAATATAAACTGGAATACTATTTTTCCTGGCAAGTACAGAAATTCCACGGACGTGATCTGTGTGTTCATGTGTAACGAATATCCCTTTTATTTTGCCGATATCCAGATTGACATTTGTCATTCGCTGTACAATCTGTTTTGCGGAGATACCCGCATCTACCAGGACTGCCTCATTACCATTTCCCACATAGTAGCAGTTTCCATTTGAACCTGATGCAATAGCAGTAAAATCAATCATATATTAAATCTATTCTCAGTTGTTTTATGCAAATTATTGAATGGATCTTTTTTACAAATCATATTAACAGGATTCATCAATTCAATAACCAACAACAGTTGTCAAGGATTCAAAATTTGGAAGGATAAAAAACATAACTATATGATATAAAATATTAATATTAAAAATTTAACATCAAAAGGGTATAAACGATTTTTCTGCATTAAATATATTTAAATTTCGAGCAATTCCTCCGCATTAAGATATTAAATTTATATCCAAAGCAAATAATAATTAATATTTGCATTGCCTCATCCCGAAATATAATATACTCTTAATGGTATAGAAGGATAAATTAAATAATTGACAGAGATCCATATATTCAGAGAGTAATGATTAAAGATTTATTTTATAAATCAAACCAGTCCAGACGGGCTTTTGTATATTTCAGCAGGAAGAACAAATGAAAGATCTTGATAAAACAAAAGAAAATTTGGGCGTTGACAAACTTGATCAGAAAACTCGCAAAGACCTTTTCGATCGATTTGTTGATTCCGGGGGAGAAGTAGTATCGGACCGTCGCAAACGTCGCCCCTTGGTAATTGACCGGGATAAACAACGTGAGTACCAGACTAGACTTGATGAACATGCAAAAAAATCAAAATCAACTAAAACACCCGATTCAAGAAACGTACAAAAACGACAGGCATCTAAGAGAAAAGATGACTACAGCGGCGAAAGCTGGTTTGTTCGATTTTCCAATAATTTTAAAGTATCATTCCACCTTAAGTTCATGCGTATTACTAAAGCTCGTGGCTTTTATTTTAATCTCAAATTCCTTGAACGTTTTAACAACAGTTACAAACCGGCATTGATGGAAATCCAGGTACAATATCTGAACCTTTTCAAAAGAGATCCGGCCCATGGAAGACGCATAATACAGCGTCTCGACAAGGCAAATCCCCTCTTTTTCGAAGTAATCGAAATGATAGGCACCATATATGACAAACTGACTGCAGATCAGATTGTCGACCACTATGTAAATTTCCCGGATGTTCCTAAAAAAGTATCCGACCTGCGGGACCCCCTTCTTGAACTGTATCGCAGGCTTTACCTTCTAAAGCCATACGAAAATACTATCCTGAATTCCTTTTTTAAATCATATGAAATTCAACAAAAACTTGATGGAGAAAAAAGTTCAAGCGGAGCTTCAGACAAACGGAAAATTAAAAACGCCCTGTTTATCATTTTCCATAAACTCCATCCGCGTCTCCATTGGCTGCTCTGCCATTATTCCAATCAATTTATTGAGCCGGACAGTACTTCGATAGAGGATATACTTGGAATAAGCCCCACAGAAAAACCTGGAAACCGCAAGACATTCGATCCAAGTGAAACCGATATTATTGATGCGGAATTACCTGAACCGACGACAACTTCGGAGGATAAGGAAGATGTTTCAGAAGAAATCAAAAAGGGTCTTCAGCTAATGTACCAGCTCGACCTGAAGGAACTTCGAAAACAAATTGACAAGAAGAAACTCTTCGAACACATCAGTGATAACGACAAGGTGATGATAACTTTTCTTCTGTTTAGCGAATTTGACCGGGAATATTCGGTATTGCTCACAACAAATAAAATTAAATTTAATGTAGATTTTACACAGGCTGGGAAGTTTAATTTTGGTATTCGACTCCACGATCTCTATGATGAAATGAGAAAACCCGGCGAAACCCTCCGGGATTACGGAGAGAATGTTGCTAATTTTGAAAAAGTCCGCCGCCAGAAACCTGCCAGCAACGACCAGTATATCGGATATTCAAAACGCCTTCAGGAGATGCAGAAAAAACGAAACCAGTCAGGCAAAATGGCACGGATGGTGGTACTCGCATTCATGGAAAAATTGTGTGCCGCCCTGAAAGAACTAATTGAAGATATGAATTCTAATCAGAAGTATCTTTCAAACCCACAGGATGTATTAGAGTTTGATGACATGATCGAGGGAGCAAAAAAGTTAAACGGAGAAAAGATTTATAAATCTATCCAGATAGGATATGAATATGCCTCTGCCTTTGTTTACCGACTCAGTCCGGGGGGCGACCTCTACGGGGAACTTGATGTTAAGGATGAAGAAACAGCTCAAACCCCTCAAGGTACTGCACAGCAAAAAAAAGATGAACTTGAAAATCTGGATGAAATTGATACGTCACGATCTGTCATCGATGAGCTTGATGACCTTCTCTAGACCTCCTCAGCGCCATCTCATCCAGTCGGCACTGAAGAATCAACTCTCTTGAATCACTTCCTGATAAATCACGGTAGGGCGTTGATTTAACATTACTCAAGATGCTGTTCAGTTCATCTTCACTGAGGGGATGAGGAACGCTCCCTTTTCCCGCAAGGGTCCCCTCTCTTTTTTTACCCATGCCTGGACCACGTCCAATTTTTAATCCCGCGGCAAGAAGCGCCCCCCTGACGTGAAGAGCACCGGAATAGGTTGTCATCACTGCATCCTCTTTCATGTGATGAAACAGAGAAGTGAAGAATTCTACCGTCCAGAGTTCGGGATTACGCCCCGGGGAGAAGGGATCCTGGAAAACCGCATCAGCACAAACTTCCCTCAAATCGTGGAGACGCTTCCGGGCATCACCGAACAGCACAGAGATATAAACGCCTCCTTCATGTACCTCTTTCTGCTCAAAGGCTCTGCGTATCAGGGCATATTTTGTATCACGCTCATCTCCAAAGGAAATTTCCCTAAGCAGGTTCCGGTAATAATCATCCTTTTCGAAGGAATAAATATTTATTTTTCTTTGCGGATCTTTATTATTTACAGCCATAAGGAGAGCCAGGAGATTATAACCCATACCAAATCCGATATCTATTACTGTCAAGGGACCCTTTTTTTCCATTATCCCCGATGGCGTTATATGTTTTACTTCTGATTCTTCATAGGCTCCATGAGAAGAGTGCATCGCCTCTTCATATTCTTTTAAAAAAATTGTGTGGCTGCCATCTTCAGTTTCGATCAGCTCTGCTTTTTGTTTCCGGTGAATCATTGTCGGTTTTCTTTTTCTCCACCCTGGTTTGAGAGGGTTTTTCAATATTTTTATTTTTATCATCAATCATGGCCATTACCCTTTTAAGACGGTAATCGATTAAAGCACTGCAAGCCTTATCATCACACTCCTTCCTGATAAATATATCCTTTTCAAATGCCTTCATTATCTCCCGAACCACAGATGCATCACGCATCATTTCCGGATGATTGAGCTGAAAATATCCGGTTATTAAAATTGTTGCGCGCTTTCGTGCGGCATTTTTCAACAGGGTGTTGATTTCCTTTTCTGTGTATTCCTTCTCTTCATCCGGCAGCACTTCCTTTACAAAGACCCTGAGTGTATGTCCCATTAGACCTTCGTAGTGATCGCGATATTTTCCTTTATTGGAACTGCATGATAAAATAAAAACAAGAAAGGCGGCAACACTAATTATTATTTTTCTATTCATGACTTCCTGGTACACGATGAATTGCAAAATGTTTGACAAATCGGAAATTCTGGTGTCTAGTTCTATATAGTATACGGGATTCATTTTGTCAAGAGGAGATAACTGCCGCAATGAATATTACAACCATCGAAATTAAACCGGAAAAACGATATTCAATCAAAAAAATGGGTACATCCGGGCTGAGGGAAGTTCAGGATGTATTCAACCAGCCTAATTTCCTGGAACAGTTCACTCAGGGCATTGCAGATTACTTTAGAGAGATCACAGACGAAGAGACAATTGCTGATAATAATAAAACACTCCTGCTGGGAGGGGATCCTCGGAAAGGAAATAAAGAGCGCATTACGGTCATAGCTGAAATTCTTGTTGCCGCCGGTTTTAATGTAATCATTGCTGAAAATGGCCTGGCCAGTACACCCGCCATGTCTCACGGCATTCGGCATCTTGGAGTCGCAGGTGGAATAATTCTGACTGCAAGCCATAATCCCTTTACCGATGTGGGGATAAAAATAAACAGTGCCTCCGGGGCCCCGGCACTTGACGATACCGTCCACCGGGTACACCAGCTGCAAAATTCTTTAAAAATCATTAAAAAAGCAGATTTTCATGAAGCAATGAGGAATGGACAGATCGAAGAAATCGACATTATAAAACTTTATGGGGATCTTCTAGATTCAATTTTCGATTTTGATAAAATGAAAAAAATAATTACAAAGGAAAATATTTCAGGCGTTTTTGATGCTATGCACGGTGCCGCCGGCCCCTTCGCCAGGGAAATATTCATAAACCGTCTTCAAATGAAAACAGAAATATTGAGGGAAGAACCAAGGGAGGACCTAGGGGGCTATGACAGGAAGGGAGAACCCCTTCACCCTGAACCTGATTTTGACTATATTCCTGAACTTATAAAAGTAAATGCCGCTGAATCAGCGGATATTGTTTCAGCCTGGGATTCTGATGTTGACCGCCGGCTCGATGGGGGAAAAGGTTTCTTTATCGAGTCAGCTGATGAATTTTCACTTTTTGCAAAGTACAGCGAATTGATTAATCTTTCAGAACTCTTTGATGATATCATTTATTTCTGCCGTTCAACAGTTACCGCAGATGGAACTGACCGGATGGAACAATACCTGAAAAGTAAATATCCGAACAAAAAGGTAAAAACGGTGGAGACACCCACGGGTTTCAAATGGATTGCGGAACTCGGTAACTGGGGCGTGGAAGAAAGTAATGGTGTAGGGAATCCATACCTGCGGGAAAAAGACGGTATTTTTTCCACGGTTTTTCTGCTGAAGATCCTTCTTGAAACAGGGAAAACCCCGCTAAAATTAATGGAGGAAATCTGGGAAAAATTCGGCAGAACATACTTCACCCGTGGAGAGGTTTCAGGAAGTAATAACAAAGAAAAGGATATTTTAACAGATATTTTTCAAAATGCTTCAAAAAGCAGTGGCAAACTTTTTGGTGATCTAAAACTGGAAAGTGCCGAATCATGGAATTATCTTCATCCCGAAACAGGTGAAATCGCTTCACGGGATGCTGCCTGGGTGCTCCGTTTCAGTGAAGGTAACACTGTTAAGGCCAGATTTTCCGGTACTGGATCAACCGGTTATACATTGAGGGTATACTGCTCCAAATTTGATAAAAATTATGCCATCCCAAAATCCGAAATAACCCGTCCCATGAAGGAAGCCTTTGATGCGTTTCTGGCTCACAATGGATTTAATGGAAAAAGTAAAAAATATACCGATGCTCATCAGCCTGATATATATTCCTGAGGATTAAAAAATGGCAACAAGACTGATTCTGAAAGGAAGGGTCCAGGGGGTGTTCTGCAGACGATACTGCAGCCGCTATGGACGGGAATTGCATATAAGGGGCTCCGCAACCAACCTTCGTAACGGCTCCGTTCAGGTTATTCTTAATACGGAAGACAGTAGTCTCGTTGATCTATACATTCATTCCATTAAAAATAATACTATGAATCTTTCCTTTTTCGGAGAAATCCATTCAGTCGAAAAAGAGCCGTACGGTGGCACATTTCGGGGTGATTATGAATTCTAACAGGGCTCAACATTAATTTTTGGTTGACTACATGAATTTATTATTACACTATCACACCAGCATTTCGGTCGGGTGCTTTTGTACCATGTAAGCTTACAGACGATAAAATTATTCAGATAGCCTGGTTCGAAATCACCCAGGCTCAGCACAAGAAAGTATTCCAGAGAGGTTACATTCCCATGATAGAAGTTAATGATAGAGGTTCCGGCGTTTATGTGATCAAAATAGTCATGCCTGAGGTCCATACCCTGGATGTCCCGGACCTTAAAGAAAAGCTGCAGCATGCAATTATTGATAATGCGATTAAAAAACTCGTTCTGGACCTGACAGATGTTAAAATGATCACCAGTTCCGGAATTGGCATCTTTTTAAATATAAACCAGAGCCTTAAATCTCAACTAAGACTCGCAGCCGCCAATGAAGAAGTTAAAAAGGTTCTTGAACTGACAAAGGTGACAACCGTTATCAAACTCTTTGCCAGTATTGACGAAGCAATGGGAAGTTTTTAATTTTAAGTTGACTTTTTAGAAATACTTGTTATATTGAAAATAGAAGATGCGGACAGGACCTCACAACGTTCGTCAATCTTCCCAATTCACCGCGAGGTGATTAAAGTTCGGTACGATAGTGTACCATGGAGTGGCAGTGCATGACAGATGCACGGTTGAGATGAGAAAGGGGAACGCTTTCCTGAAAAGCCTTCCCCTTTCTTTTTTTTACAAATGCGCTTCCATTTCGCTCTTTTCAGCAATATTTTCCAGGGTATCAATATGTCCCTGAATTTTTTCAAAGACTTCAAAAACATTTTCCGCACTCATAATTACGCCATACATAATGGCTGTCAGGCTATCGAGGGCTTTTGATACTTCAGTTATTGTACTGCTCTGTTCGGTTGTTGACCTGGTAATTTCAAGTGATTGATCAGATATGCTGCTCATTTTTTCCTGGATGGTTCTGGATAGATTATCCTGCTCAATACACAGGGAGAGTATAGATTCTACGGCACTTCCTACATCATTAACCGATGATTCTACAGTATCTATTGAACGGCTCGAGGCCATAATAATGGTTGTCTCCTCTTCAATATCTCTGACTGTTTCGCCTGTTATTTCCTGAATCGATTTCGCCTGCTGAATCGCCCGGTCTGCCAGCTTTCCGATTTCCTCTGCTACAACGGCAAAACCACGGCCGTGTTCCCCTGCACGGGCCGCCTCGATAGAGGCATTTAGGGAGAGAAGATTTGTCTGCTCTGAGATTTCATTAATCATAACCGTTATCTCCCTGATTGCACCGGAAGAATCTTTTATCTTGTTCATCCCCTCTACTATCTTATCAAGACTTTGCCGGCTCTCCAGAGTCTCCTGGCGGCTCTTTGCACTCAGTTCCGCTGCACTGCGGGCTGAACTTGTAATCTTTCCAATAGAAACAATATACTGCTGTATCAGGGAAAGGTTCTGTTTGATATTACCGTCCTGTAACTGTGCATTATCTACAACTGATTGAAAGGAAGCGGTCACCTCTTCTATTGCAGCACTGGTCTCTTCAAGGCTCGCTCCCTGGGTATCCATTCTTTTGGTTAAATCTTCCGATGTAGAACTGAGTTCTGCAGTTGAACCAGTCAGGGCCACTACTGCACTTCGGATATCCTTCAGAATACCCCTCAATTTCAGGTTTCTATCTTCTATCTCAGTGGTGGTTTTTTGGAGTTTTCTTGCCGTTCCTATAGATTTAAAACTGATAATTACTCCAAAGGCAACAATCAGCGAGGTATATCCTATAGGCATGGAATAGAAATTATAGGTAATAACATTGGTCAGGGCCAGAATATCCCTGACCAGGCATGACATAAAAAATATATAGGCAAAAAGAATAGTTCTGGCTTCACGTTGTTTAATCGATTTAGCTACAAGAAATCCCCAGCATATCTGCGGAAAAATTGAAAATAAGCCTAAAATATCAGAACGCCAGCCTGTAATGGGATCTGCTTCTGTAGCAGTGAAACAAAGCAGGGCGGAGAAAGCAATTAAAAGATACATTGTTATTCTGAGTTTCCGGTAGGAGAGCTTAAAAAGAGACTCCAAAAAAAAGTAGATCCAGGCTACAATGACAGCAAGTAAAAAATAATTCAGATTTTCCTTCAGATTATAGGATATTCCAAAATCCAGCAAATAGTAGTGAGTTGATATAATTGTCCAGACGAATGAAGTAATGGCATAGTTGAGAGATACCCTGTCACTTCGATCCATGAAAAACTGAATTAAAGATGAAATCCCCAAAAGAAGGGTAAAGAGTCCCGTTGCAAGGGGTATATACTGGGCAAAAAACCTCTTCCAGAATGCATGAATCTCAACCTGCCGGACTTCTCCAATAAAGGGTTCTCCGTTTATAAGTGTCTTCTGGTTTGAATATATCCTCACAGCCAGAATATTTTTTTCGCCATACCGTATCAAATTTTTAGGGAGGTGATAAACCCGGTCCCTGTTCCATGCGGAATAAAAATCAGGATGTTCCTTCCCGGAAATCCCAATAACCTCTCCATTAAGATACATTGTATCAGCATCCCAGATTTTTCCGCCGTAAAGAGACAGCTCGTTACCTTTGAGGGAATCCGGGATCACCACATTGCGCCGCATCCAGACTACCTGACGTTTTCTTTCTTTAGATAATAAAGCCGGCAACTCACAGGATTCCCAAGCAGAATCATCAAAATCAACACTGCTGAAATCAGGATTATCAGAAATAACATACTTCCACCCCTGATGAATTTCGATAATCCCCTTACTGCCGCAGCCTGTCATTAATACAGCAAAGACAAGCAGCGACAGAAACACTCCATATCTTGGACCTTTCATTCAAAACCTTCCTGTTTTTTCTATTTATTTTTCTGAATCTATACTGTTTTCTTTATCTTTTCGGCATCTGCCATTCTGCCTTTCGATTATATTTTTTCCACCGCCGAAGAAATCCCCCTCCGGTTGATGGCTCTATCTCCTTATCCTTCACAAGAGATACGATCTTTCCCCTCATCGTTTCTGTTTTTTCTATTAAAAATTCATTCTGACGCTGGCATAGTTCATGAAGTTTCCCCTTATCCCCACCCTTCTGTATATGGGCTACGGAGGCAATAACTTCCTTTTCAAGAACATCCCTCTCTTTTTGAACTATTGATGCCAACTCCCCGTATCGTGGCAGAACAGTTCGATGTATATCTTCCCCGAGCCACCAGAGAGACTTCCCATCACGCCGGTTGGTGGCTGTACCATAAAGGTCCAGTCCGAGATGTGGATTGTCCACGGTAAGACTTACCCTGGCGATGTCATTTACCATTGGAAAACTCCAGGGCTTAAAAAAACTGACACAGGGTGCTGCTGTCCCGGTAAACCAGACAACGGGAGGAGCCCCCTCCTTTAACTCGGCAACCATCGAACCGGTACTCTGGGAAGAGATAAGCCCTCCTGCATGCATACAGACCCTTTCCATATTCCTTTTCCCGGGAGTAAAGGGCTCCGGTTCATTGTGATCTCTCAGGTAACTCATCATATCCTGTACCCCGATCTGGTCTTTTTCTCTAAGGTTTGAGATACTGCAATGACGCCGGACATCTCCCCTGGCAAAATGACTGTATATTCGATCCTTGAAGGCTTTCCGAAAATTAAGAACTTCCCCCTTTTTCAGGTATCCCTTTTGTAATGCAAAATCCTCAAGACCGGGGGAGGAAAAGTCATAATTTTCATCAATAGTCAGAATGTTTGATATTGCCCCCCCATCAATAACCCTGCGGGCTGCCCAGTGAACTCCTGCGGTTTCCATAATATAGGCCTCTGAAGAATCCGCTATGATAAAGGAGTTATGATAATACAGCTTCCCCTCCATGGCGCAGTTACCACCCTGGCCATACTGTCTGAGCAATGAATCTATTACTTCCATGCCTTCCTTTGCAGTAGTTGACCTCTCCAGGGCAAGCCGGAGAAGATCCATTCCCGTGAGTCCCTTTTTACTATAGGCCACCCTTGTAAATACGGCTTCATTCCCAATTGCAACACCATGCTCGTTGATACCCATTTCCGCACCAAACATCCAGAATGGACGGGAGAGAAAGACAGAAAAGGTATGCCGCACCTGTGGAATTTTAAGGTATGTGCATTCAACCATTTCCCCTCTGTTATAGTCCATTGAAGGGACCCAGGTGATAATCTGCGCCTCATTTGCTTCCCGGTCAGAATTTTTAGCCAGAATCATACTTCCGTTGGATGTAATTGCAGGTGTTGCGACAAGGGTATCACACATATCTGTTTCCTCATTAAGGATTTTAATTATACAAATACTATGCTTATTTTATTGAATTTTCAATACAAAAACAGACAGGTAGATTTGCCGGAAGCAATTCCGGTAGGATGGAAAAAGATCATGTCCAGAAGTCACTACATAATAGTGACATCTGTTTTCAGGAGAGGTTGAGCTGTTACCGAAGTAACTTTTTTTATATCAATTATTAATTAAAAAAGGGATTCATTGTCTTCTCGTTTCCGATAGTAGTGTCCGGGCCGTGACCCGGCATTACCAGCGTATCATCGGGAAGAGAAAAAAGCTTCTCACGAATCGATTGTATCAATACTTCATAGTTTCCACCGGGAAGATCCGTTCTTCCAATGGAAAAATTAAAGAGTGCATCGCCGGAAAAAACAACATTTCCAATCAAAATCGAGATAGATCCGGGTGAATGCCCCGGTGTATGAAACAATTCCAAAGTTACCCCCGCCAGCTGCATTGTGCCGGAAAGGGGAAGTATTTCTGCAATTTCAGGAACACCGGGATCGGGAACTCCGAACATCCGTGCCTGCATGGGGACAGTTTCAATCAGTTCCTTATCTCCATCATTGACAATAAAGGGAACCCTGTGAACATCCTGTACAGCTGTTACACCCTCAACGTGATCAAGGTGACCATGGGTTGCTACTATTGCAACAAGATTAAGGTTATCTTTCTTTATTGTTTCAAGGATACCGGATACGTCATAACCCGGATCGATAACGAAGGATTCCTTCGAGTTTTCATTGATGACCAGATATGAATTAACCATAAATGGTCCGTTTTCAAATTTTAATATTTTTACAGACATTATCAGCTTTACCTTTTCTTTTCTACATCCTCTCGACTTCTGTCTTCGCTGTCAATAAATAATTATCCCCCTGAATATCTTTGGATCATTTACAATTGCTAACTTATAATTGCCTCAATATCCAGGAATTATTGCCGCATGTAAGTAAATAAATTAAAATTTCTCCGAATTCCCCCATATTCTTCTCAGCACTATTGACTAAAAATCCGCAGATATAATTTTTCCTTGATCATATTAGCTTCATTCTGTAATTATACCAGTGCCATGACCGTGTAATTGTTTTCTAACTTAAAAGATATATGCTCGGAAACAATTGATATTTAAGCAAAAAAAGAGACCGTGCCGCTTCCTATTAGTTCTTATTCAAAAAGTGATGGCACTAAAAACTTATTAACCGGATTAAATACTGGAATTATGGAAAGAAAAAAAGAATTATTAAAAAACATCCGCCTGTTTCAAAATCTCGCTGAACAGGAACTATCTATATTATCCGAATATGCCCATATTGTAGACCTGGAAAAAGGGTCCACAATATTTAAAAACGGTGATGCCAGCAATTCCTTCTACATCGTTGATACCGGTGAAATTCAAATTGTAAAAGACAACTTTAAAGAGAAGAATAATACCCTCGCCTCATTTATTGAAGGGGAAATGTTCGGAGAATTCGATCTATTTGAAAAAGACCCCCGTACCGCAACGGCAATAGCCAGTACAGACAGCAAATTGCTTGTTTTCCCCCATGATGCCCATGATATCGAATATCTCTACACCCGTCATCCGGATATTTTTGTAAAAATTTTTCACTCCCTTATAACCCTTAACTCAGGGAGAATCCGACAGACAAACAGGGTCATTACTGAAAAAAGCTCCTGGATAAATGATTTGAAGGAACAGATGTATAAAGATAAACTGACAAATTTTTATAATCAGACATATCTTGAAGATGAATTTCCCGACATTATAAAAAACTATGACAAAACCTCAATTCTGGTCGTAAAGCCGGATGATTTTAAAACAGTAAACGACAGTTTCGGACACGAAGCAGGGGATAAAGCCCTTAAAGCTATTGCTGGATGTGTCCTCTCATCAATAAACGAGAGTGAAATTCCTATACGGTTCAGGGGCAATGAATTTATCATTGCCTACTGCGGACTTGGGACTGATGAAGTTTTAAAAAATGCGGAGCACATCTTCAAGGAACTGAGCAGTATTGATATCGGACTGGTCATTGCGGATAAAAGTCTTCGGCTTACCTACAGTATGGGCCTGGCAGAATATCCTGACCAGGGGGACACCATAGATGCGGTGATTCAACTGGCCTATGCCCAGATGTTTGAACAACGCGACAGGGGTGGGGACGGTATACGAATAATAGAGTCTCATATAGACAGTCTGATCCCATTCCTGCAGAATGTTCTCGTTTTTTCTTCCCTCTATATCTCAGAACTTAAAATTATTTCCGGATTTCTGAAGCCGGTAAGCTACCCGAAAGACAGTTTTATCTGCAGGGAAGGTGACGAGGGAAATGAACTCTATATCATTGAAAGCGGCAGCGCCTATGCTTCGATTAAAATAAATGATGATGAAGAAAAAATTCTCACAGAATTCTCATCAGGAGATTTTTTTGGGGAGGTCGCCATATTTGAAAATGCCCAGCGATCCGCCAGCATTACGACAAAGGAAGATACTACTGTCCTGGTCCTGCACAAGGATGACTTTCACACCATAATGGCAAAATGGCCCCTGGTGGCAATACGGATGATGAAAGAGATGCTTGATATCACCTCAGGCCGACTGAGTAAAACGGGGCGGTTTATCTCCGAAATGGTGAAATGGGGAGATGACGCAAGCCGGCGTGCCATCACCGATGAACTGACTGGTGTTTATAACAGGCGATACCTTGATAGTGCCCTTGAAGATCAATTTGAAAAAGCCCAGGGGCAGAATACCCCCATAACAGTTATTATGGCCGATATGGATTTTTTCAGGGAAGTAAATGAATCCTACAGTCACGACATCGGTGATGAATATATTATTGAAGTTGCCGCGGTTTTCAAAAAATGCCTGAGGGACAGGGACATCGTGGCCCGATACGGCGGAGATGAGTTCACAATTGTACTTCCGGAAACCGATATCGAAAAGGCCAGGGACCTGGCGGAAGATATCCGCAGAAATGTGGAAAAACTCGATTTCCTTGAAAAACACGCCGGGCCAAAACTGCAGCTGTCGGTAAGCCTTGGCCTTGCCGCCTTCCCTCAACATAGCGATAATCTTGATGACTTAAAAAAACATGCCGATCAGGCACTATACAAGGCGAAGGAAAATGGAAGAAACCGGGTCGTAATTTTTAATGAGTAAAAACTACACGACAATACAGGTCACCGTCATTCCGAAATCGTCCCGCAGTGAAATCAGGGTACGCGACGGTGAGATCAGAATTTATCTGAATTCACCCCCTGTAGACGGCAAGGCCAATACCGAATGTCTGAAACTTCTTTCAAAAAAACTCCATGTGCCAAAATATTCCATCACCATTATCAGGGGGGAACGGGGAAGGAAGAAAGAGCTCCGCATAGAAAATATCACCAGAGAAGAGATAATGAAACAGCTATGAGAAATATCGGCTTTCACCTCTCTGCGGCGGGAGGGCCTGCACGGGCACTGGAACGCGCTGCACAGCTTGACATTAATACGGTGCAGATATTTCTGAAAAACAATAACCGGTGGCAGGGGCCCCCAATAACAGAGGAACAGCGGGAGGAATTTTTTGCCCTGAATAAAAAATATGGCCCCTACAGTCTATTCGCCCACACGGGATATCTCATCAATCCCGCGGGAGACGGTGAAGTGCTTGAAAAGTCACGCCGGGCCCTCACCGATGAATTGAAACGTGCCGACTTTCTTAAAATTCCCTTCCTCGTACTCCACCCCGGCAGTCACCGGGACCTGGGCCGGAGGGAAGGCCTGCGCCGCATAATTGAAACCCTCGACATTACCCTGGGAGAGGATAGTGGTGAAACCGAAATTCTTCTGGAGACTACAGCGGGCCAGGGGACTTCCATAGGGCACCGTTTTGAGGACCTTGCTGAAATTATCAATGGCTCCGGACAGTCCCGCCGCCTCGCGGTGTGCCTTGATACGGCACATATCTTTGCCGCCGGTTATGACCTGGTTGATCCTGAAGGTTATGAAAAAACAATTTCTGACTTTTCCAGCATCCTGGGACTTGAACGTCTCAAATTGATCCACCTGAATGATTCCAGGAAAGAATGCGGCAGCAGAGTCGATCGCCATGAACATATCGGCGATGGACTGATCGGCACCACGGGGCTTAAAAATCTCCTCAATGATCCACGCCTTACTGATATCCCGTTAATACTGGAGACTCCCAAGTCAGATCCTGAATCGGATGAACGGAATCTCAGGAAGGTTCTTAATCTCATTGATGAAAATTAAATAATTTTCTGGAAAATACTTGTTTAAAATATATAATATATTTTAACTGGCTATTTCCTTAAGATTACTATCCGAGGGATAAAAAGTGACCCCGCCCAGCAAACAGGGCATTAATATTCTCCCGGGCATAACAGACCAATAACGGGTTATCCTCATGAAAAAAGATTTCACCTACAGAGAAATACCATATAATTACACCTCCTTCAGTGATCGAGAGATCGTATTGAAATATTTTGACGAAGAAACATGGGAATTGATAGAAATTCTTCGCAAACAAAGGGTTACCGGCCGGAGTGCCAAACTTCTATTTGAAATCCTGGGGGATATCTTCATCATTGATAGAAATCCCTACATATTCAACGATTTTATTGAACACCCTAAAAAACAGCGACGACTCCAGAAACAGCATGACCTGAAGCTCAATATCATTGATGACACCAATAATCCCAGGGTTCACAATCTGATAAAACGGGCCCGCGCCGTCGACATGAACTTTTTTGAATCATTCAAAAAAGAAAAGAGGGACCGCAGAAAGATTCGCATGGGATTCAGGTCCGTCACCGCACAGGAGAATATTTCTTTTGCCGCATTCCACAAGGTAACACATGTCACTGATGCCACAGACTGGCGGGTTGAATACCCCCAGGTTGTTCTTTACCCGGAAAGTGCGGAAGAAATTGCCGGCATGGTTAAAACAGCCGCAAAACTTGACCTGAAAATTATCCCCCGCGGCGGCGGAACGGGACTTACCGGTGGTGCCGTACCGGTTTATAAGAATTCAGCAATTATCAATACGGAAAAACTGCGCAGAATTTCCCCCATTACCTTTGTTCAGGAGGGGGGGAAGAAAATACCCGTCGTTGAAGTGGAGGCGGGAGTTATCACTGACCGCGTAATGGAATATTGCAGCGAAGAGGGATACATTTTCGCAACGGATCCGACTTCCGCCTGGGCTTCCACCATCGGAGGTAACATCGCTGAAAATGCAGGCGGAAAAAAATGTGTAATGTGGGGTACCGCCATTGATAATATCTACTCCTTCAGGATTATCAATGCACAGGGAAAAACCCTCGAGGTCAAAAGAAAAAACCATCCCCACCGAAAGATTCTCCCCGAGGACGAGGTAATCTTCGAAGTCTACGATGTTACGGGCAAAGATAAAGGAAGTTTACTCGATGTTATTAAATTAACCGGCACCGATGTCAGAAAAAGGGGTATCGGTAAGGATATCACCAATAAGGCCCTTGGGGGAGTTCCCGGCATCCAGAAAGAGGGGGGAGACGGAATCATTGTATCTGCCAGGTTTATACTCTACCGTCCCTTTGAACACTGCCGCACCGTCTGCCTCGAATTTTTCGGCCACAATCTCATCAATGCATCCCGTGCAATAGTAGATATTCTTGGAACCTTCGAAAAAAATAATATTACCTATCTAACCGCCCTTGAACATTTTGATGAAAAATATGAAACCGCCATCAACTACCGAAACAAATCAGGAAGGAGCGAATTGCCTAAAGCAGTCCTTCTCATTGATGTAGAGAGCAATGATGAAAAGGACCTTAAAACATCATGCAACACACTCATCGAAATGGTAAAAAAATATGATGGAGAGGGCTTCATTGCTGAGGATGAAGCAATGCGGGAGGCTTTCTGGAAAGACCGGAAAAACCTCGGCGCCATCGCGCGTCACACAAATGCCTTCAAGCTAAATGAGGATGTTGTTATCCCAATAGAATCGCTGCCTGATTTCGCTGATTTTATCGAAATGCTCAACATAAGGAAGGATCTGCAAAACTACATTAAACTCATTGCTGAGGTAGATACTTTTTTCACAGGCAAATACCAGGCACAGGACACCTTCCTTCCTTCAAAAATTGAATCATTTCTTAACCAGGTCTATGAAATACAAAAATCCTTCAACCAGTACATTGACCACATAGAGAATCCCATCAGCAGCGTAAATGCCTCATGCGGTGACACCCGAAATGTTTTTGAATATATCAGGGACGAAGAACTCCTGGTTAACCATGAAAAGAAAATTATATCCAGCTTTCAGCAGCTTTTCCACGGCTATGACGACCTGATAGATGAGGTTGTGCAAATTTTCCGGCACCGACGGGACAGAAAAATTATCATTGCCACTCACATGCATGCCGGAGACGGGAATATTCATGTCAATATCCCCGTTCATTCAAGCGACTATGAAATGATGCAGGAAGCGGATGAAACCGCCGGTGTAATCATGAGAAAAACTGTTGAACTGGGTGGAGTAATCTCCGGTGAACACGGTATTGGCCTGACAAAATTGAAATTCATCGACCAGGACATTCTCGATGAATATGCCAGCTATAAAGCCAAAAACGATCCTGACGATCTTTTTAATCCGGGAAAACTGAGAAGCGACTTCCCCGTCAGCCGGATATACACACCGAGTTTCAATCTACTCGAAATGGAGGCCTTTATTCTCGAAGCCTCAGACCTTGAAAAACTCAGCACCTCCATAGCTTCCTGTGTCCGTTGCGGGAAATGCAAGGAAGTCTGCAATACCCATTATCCGGGGGGTACGATGTTCTACAGTCCCCGAAACAAGATCCTGGCGGTCTCCCTGATAACTGAAGCGGTGCTGTATGAGGCCCAGACGGCAAGCACCCTCTCATTTAGAAATTTTAAAATGCTGCGGGACCTCTCTGACCACTGTACCGGCTGCCATAACTGCTACAATCCCTGCCCGGTAAACATAGATTTCGGTGAGGTTACCCTCGCTATAAAGGAACTGCTGGTTGACCGGAAGCGGTCACAGTTCAAGATAATCACCTGGTTCGTTCTCTTTTACCTGAAAAGAAGGGGATTTAAGACCAATAATTTGTTCAGAATTTTGCTGTTAAAACTCGGTTACTCCGCGCAGCGAATTGCGCACTATGCAAACAAACCCTTCGCGAAAATAACCGATACTATTATGCCCAAAATCGGCGGGATTCTCAAATCTCCCCTCCCAAGGGCTGGACAAAAAACAGTCCGGGACCACTTCAAGATGCAGGGGAGTGAAATCTTTTATGCCTTTAACAATCCTGACCGCCCCGTAAAAAAGAGTGTAGTATATTTCCCCGGTTGCGGTTCCGAGAGGATGTTTCCCGAAATCAGCATGGCAACCCTGGCCCTTCTTTATTACGCAGATATCAGGGTAGTCCTTGCGCCGGAATATCTCTGCTGCGGATACCCTCTCCTTTTTAACGGCAAGGTGAAACAGGCTAAAATCAAAAGTTATGAAAATCGTGTAATTTTTCACCGTATTGCCGAAACTGTCGGGTACATGGATATCGAGGATATTCTTATCTCATGCGGGACCTGTTTCGAAATGCTTTCCAAGTACCAGATTGAAAACATATTCTCCGGGGGGAAAATTATCGATATCAATGAGTTTATAGCCCGTGAAGAACTCTATAGCGGCAAGAATACAGGGGAAACCATCCTGTATCACGATCCGTGCCATTCCCCCCTCAAACAGTTCGGGCCCGAAAAAACCTTCGATAAAATTCTTGGAAGGGCGCCTGTTTCAATACCAAACTGCTGCGGAGAGGGTGGAACCCTTGCCCTGTCAACGCCGAATATTTCCAACGACCTGCGGCATCGAAAAAAACTGAATATTTTGAACATTAGCGGTAAAAAGGGAAAAAATACGGTGCTTACCACCTGCCCAAGCTGTGTACAGGGACTCTCCCGCATTCAGGGGAATGTCTCTGTTACGGGAAAATCCCTCGCCGTTTATCTTGCTGAAGTCTATCTTGGAAAGAACTGGAAAAAAGACTTTATAAAAGACGTAAAAAGAGAAGGCGGTATTGAGCGTATTATCCTGTAAAAAGGCTTTATTGCTTTAAAAATGACGCCGATTATAATAGGGAAATCATCGTTAAAACGGGGACAGCCATGACCAGACGAATTCTAATATTTCTCTTTCTTCTAATACCGGCGCTGCTTTTTTCACAGGGGACCAAGCCGGTTCCCGATGGAAATAAAAAGGAAGTAAAATACTCCACCAGCAAGAGCAAAATGTTCGTGCAGGCAAAATACAGCGATCAATTTCGGATTAAATCAGTCTATTTCAACCGTCGCCTTGATATTGGAGGCCGAGGTGAAATACTGGAAATTGAAATACTGATCGAAAATCTTACTGATGACCCCATTGATCTCTATATATTTACCACTGCCTCATATGAAATTGATGCAAAAACCCATACCAGCTTCGATCGGCCCGTTCCCCCGAGGAAACGAATTAAAAATTTCGTAGTATTCCCCGATGATATTTCAAATTTTAAGTATGCCTATAAGGATAAAGAGGGCAAAACCAGAAAAGATGTATGGGGGAAGGACATTTACCTCTTCAAAAAATATCCGAAGGATATCAAAAAGGGGATTAATCCCTCCACAGGAAAACTCTACCAAGTAAAGGATAAACTTGTGGTACGCACCTATCACCTCAGTAAATACCGTACAAATTACTACTTTTTTAATGAGGCGGCAATTCTCGCATACGACAAAAAAGAGACTCCTGTATTCCGCCAGCTCTATAAATTGGATGGCTGGCGAAGATGATTCTTTACAATACCACTCCCTTTCAAAAAGGGCAGAGATAAGGAATGCCCACCCATAAAAACCAGCAGCAGGGAAGTAAAAATTATGAACGCTTCCTGAAATTCTACAGGTTTGTTTCCCGTTCCCGGGACCGTGGCCTGTTTCACTGGGTGCACGGTCACCAGAGACTGGCCATTGTCCTGATTATCCTTCTGGGACTGTCAATTTTTCTTTTCCTGATAGGGTTTTTGCTCACAGGGATTAATATGGTTGGATAGGTACGCCTGCACAAAATTTTCACTACCTTCAATTAAATGATTTGTCAAAGAACATCAAATTTGTTACTTTTGCATTTGCGGTAAACAAACGTCTTTGCAGGAGATCTATGAAAATCAAAGGGACTTTGCTAACCTTTCTGCTGGTAATTGTTTTTCTCAACAGAGAACCGGCTTCTCTGACGGCAAGTATCCAGCCCTACGGCGGAAACTCGTTCTCCTCAGAGTCTGTAAACATAAAAAATGTTAACGGGAAATTTTATGCCTACATTGTCCTCCTCTTTAATGAAAATCCGCATTTTATTAATTTAATCCAGAAGGGAACAATTCCGCCAAAGCTGATGGCAAGGGAAGGATTTCATATTCGTGCCTACAGAAGTTATACCGCATCATTGCAGAGAAAGGATATCCTGAACCTGGCGACTAGATTGATGAGACTATATCTGGAGCCAAATAAATTTTCCACGAATGAACTCAAAAATCTGGAGGAAATCCTGAGCAGGTATAACATTATATTAAAATTTTCTAGGGACAAGAGCAGTGAGCAAAACCGTATCACGCTGAATTACTGCATATATGGAAAAAAAATACCGATTGCCATTAAGCATCCCCTGATTAAAAGCAGAGAAAACATTTATAATGTTCAACCCTTTATTTATTACGATGAATTCTCAACCAGCAACTCAACATTTTATTTTAATATGATATATATCAATATGGATGAAGTCCGAAATGACTCCATAATTGCCAGAAGAATAATAAGCGGGAGGACAGCGGGATCACTCTTTTTCGTCGGCTCACGGGTTACCGAAGATATTAGTTACTGCCTTAAAAAATATTTCACGTCCGGTCCTAAAAATATTCAGAAAGAAATCTGGGAAATGTTTGTCATTCATGAACTGACTCACAAAATTATTAACAACCGGTTTAATTATTTTGAACAGGTAAACGGGGAAGAACTCTCCTTAATGAGTACAATTTATTCCAAACCATTTCTTGGACTTTCGGTAATGTACAGCTATCTTAATTATAACTCCATCAATCCACATCGCATTGCCGCTCAGAACTTTATTAGATATACTGCTAAAAAAACCGGCCAGAAAAAAATGATAGAGGATCCGTCGCAGTTGAAATATCTCTCCAAAAAGACATTAAAAATAATTGCCCGGGAATATTTTTTCTATATATTAAAAACACTTCAATGATATCTCAATCTTCCGAATCATGATCTTATTTTGATCGGATTTTTCAGTTTCATGTCCTGATATCCATGATCCTTTACCCCGGTATAACAATTGATCTGAAAGAACTCGGGATATTTTCTTACTGAGGAATCAAAAATGGATTCCTCAACTTCTTCCCAGACCGAAACGGTAAGATCAACAGCCTGTTTTAACAAATCTTCAGCTGATTCATACTGATATCCCGGCTTTCCTGCAGGGTAATTCCACCTGTCGCGATGAAAATTCAGGGCATCCATATTTATCAATCTTGGATGAGGATACTGAATAATAAAATCAGAGAAAAATAACTTTCTTATCCTGATTTCTCTTAAAAGATCTGCAATCTTTCCATCGAGTTTTCTCTGCAACCGCACAGCGGAAGACCATGCCCGTGGAATAACATCCAGCCAGCTGAATATTTCGTCGTAACGTTCCAGTTCACCGATTCCTTTTATCCTGGCAATCATCCCGGCACTTTCCGGTATGGAATGATATATCGAACGAATAATAAAATCTTTGAGAGAGGGGTGAAGAATCCGTCTCCTCCCCTTATGCAGACTTGGCAGAATCTTTTCCGGTGCTGTAATTAAATCATCCCGACGCTCATCCCGGTAGAGAAAATAGTTATCCATATTATAATAAAATAAAAGATTCTGCTCACGATAGTAAAGCAACTCCTTTCGTGAAGACGAATCGGGAAAACCGGACCAGAAAAAGGCAAAGGGATGGAAGACTGCATCGGCTACCAGGTGTGCGCTGTATCCAAGAAAGTAGGATCGCTGCATTGCCGCCCAATAACTGTTTTTATCCCCATACTCATAGAGGGAATCAAGCATAGCATGAACCTGATCGAAGGACTTACCGTTATGAAGAAGAAAGGATAGTTCATGTCCCATGACGAGGCGACGATGCCGACGGGGTATATAATCAAAAATGTTGGGGCCTATAAGCCCAAAAAGTGCTGCCCTCAAAAACTCATTCGTCTTCAATAAAGCCGCTGCTGAAACTGTCGCAGGGCTTTTTCTTTTCTTGTCCGTCAACTGGTTCAGGGCATCCCTGAAAATACGCTGGTGTGTAAAATAACCGGGCATGTAATAGTCCTGCTTTCGAGATGGCCCAAGAATATATGCCCGGTTGCTGGTTGTCAAGAAGAAAGAAAATCAGATTATGGGACGAAACGCTGCAAGCGATCCCGGTACCTTTTTTCCAGTTCTGCAAGATATTTCTCTCTTCCGGGGAATGCTAACCGGGCAACACCGCTTTTATCGGCCGCCTCCGCAACAGCTGCGGATACTTCGTAATATACCCTGCTGTCAAAGGGCTTTGGAATCAGATAATCACAGCCAAAAGAAAGGCTTTCAAGATTGTAAGCCTTTAAAATGTAATCGGGGACTTCTTCCCTGGTTAATTTTGCGAGGGCCTTAGCGGCGGCAACTTTCATTTCACTGTTTACATCTGATGCGCGAACATCCAGGGCGCCGCGGAAAATAAAGGGAAAACCTAGAACATTGTTCACCTG
This sequence comes from uncultured Spirochaetota bacterium, assembly GCA_942491575.1. GTDB lineage: Bacteria > Spirochaetota > UBA4802 > UBA4802 > UBA5550 > CAZHNW01. The sequence goes on along the minus strand of CALOBT010000025.1, from coordinate 3,537,092 downwards.
GTTGGGATAATCTGAACGTCCTGTTGCTATTATAACATCATTCCTGACTTCCAGGGCTGTTTCCGGCCGTATCTCCGGTTCAGGATTGGCGAGGGCAAAAATTATTGGATTATCAGCCATGGCAGCGAGCATATCCTTAGTCAGGGCACCGCCAACGGAAAGACCAAGGAAAAGATCTGCTCCATCCAGGGCATCTTTTAGGGTCCGTGCACCGGTTTCTACGGCGTATCTTTCCTTGAAGGAATTCATGCCACTCTCTCTTCCTTTAAAAATTACCCCCTTTGAATCGCAGAGAAGAATATTTTCCTTCTGAACCCCCAGATCAACATAGAAGTCTGCACAGGCTATCCCAGCTGCACCGGCCCCGTTTACTACGACCTTTATGTTCTCGATTTTTTTATTCCCGATTTCGAGGGCATTGAGAAGGGCAGCACCGGAAATAATTGCAGTACCATGCTGGTCGTCATGAAAAACCGGAATGGAGAGCCTCTTCTTCAGGGCCTCTTCGATATAAAAACATTCAGGGGCCTTGATGTCTTCAAGATTAATACCGCCGAAGGTTGGTTCCATCATTGCAACAGCCTCGATGAGCTGATCAGGATCTGTACAGTCCAATTCTATATCAAATACATCAACATCAGCAAAACGTTTAAAAAGAACGGCTTTCCCTTCCATCACCGGTTTCCCCGCGAGGGCACCGATATTTCCAAGGCCGAGAACTGCTGTTCCGTTTGAAATCACTGCAACAAGATTTGAACGGTTTGTATAGAGCCATCCCGCTTCGCTGTCCTTTTCAATTTCGAGACAGGGCTCTGCAACCCCTGGCGTATAGGCCAGGGAAAGGTCCTCCTGGGTCAAACATTCCTTGGTGGGAATTACTTCAGTTTTACCCGGACGGGGAAGTTTATGATAATCCTGTGGTGTCATAGTTTTTCCTTAATAATTACATGTCATAAAGGGAGCACTTCCCTGTCATCAGGTACTTTACTCCCTCATCGAGTCCTTCCAGAGTCAGTTCGAACATGGGAATGATTTCCCTGACCATACGAATTGTCTGCACATAGTTCCATGATCTCTGGGGCAGTGGATTGAGCCAGATGGCATCCCTGTATTTTTCCTTGAGGCGCTGTATCCACGCTATACCGGGAACATCATTGTAATACCAGTAATCAATGGCTCCGTTTACCCAGGTTAGCTCAGAGGGAGCCATCTCAGCATCACCGACAATAATGAGTTTATAGTCATCATCCTCATTACGGATGAAATCCAGCGTTGAAACGGAATCGTTCCTTTCCATGTTTAGCCAGAGATCCTGGTAGATGCAGTTGTGAAAATAGTAGTGCTTAAACTTGCTGATTTGTGACGAGGCTGCTGAAAAAAGGCGCTCAACCAGTTCCGTATAAGGATTCATAGACCCCCCGGTATCCATGATGAGGGCCACCTTTGCGGCCTTCTTCTCTTTATCTTCCCAGACGAATTCTATTTCACCTGCATTTTTACATGTTTCATCGACAGTTGCGTCAACATTGAGGTGTTCACCAAGACCAACCGGGAGAAGCGAACGAAGGTGAGAGAGTGCCACCTTCATCTGCCGGGTATCCAGGGTAATATTATTGGAGTAATTCTTAAAGGATCTCTTTTCCGCAATCTGAACGGCACGATTATGGACTGACTCTCCCTGGCCGATACGGATGCCCGCGGGATTGTACCCGAAAGCCCCCTGGGTTGAACGCCCACCGGTACCGATAGCCTTGTTACCGCCGATATGATCCTTGAAGCCCTCCCCCCATTGTTCCTCAAGCTGACGCTCAAAGTTTTTCAGGACCTCATCGAGATCGAGCTGTTCCAGCTGTTTTTTTTCTTCCTCTGAGAGTTTAAGCTGCTCAACCTTTTTTAAGGATTCCAGAATTTTTTCCAGGAGCTCATCGGAGGTCTCAATGTCCCTGAAGGTATCAAGAAATGCGATATCATATCGGTCAAAAAAGATTTCGTTTTTGACCAGTATTGCCCGGGCAACATGATAAAACCTGGTAAGACTGCAGTCATTGAGGTTCATTGCCAGGGCTTTATGGAGGGTAATCCACTCGTGCATGGATACGGGGACCCCCCTCGATTTCAGATTAAAAAAGAAATCAATAAACATCCCTTGTCCTCATACTGGAATTGTAGGCATAATGGGATTTTCCTGATTTATCCACCAGGTCGATATCTTCCTTTTTCTTGAGAAGGGTCCCGAGAAAGGGTATTTCCTTTTCTATGACCTTGTGCGGGATTCCTCCCAGGATCAGAGCCTGGAGCCAGTCTACCAGTTCACTGGTTGAGGGCTTTTTGCGGAGCATGTCAAACTGGCGAATCCAGTAAAACTTTTTCATGGCTTCCCGCATTAATTTCTTTTCAATATCGGGATAATGGACACGAACTATTTCTTCCATCAATTCCTCTTCGGGGAATTCAATATAATGAAAGATACAGCGCCGCAGAAAAGGATCAGGCAGCTCCTTTTCACTGTTTGATGTAATGATAACTATGGGCCTGTTTTTTGACTTAATAGTCTCTTTTGTTTCCGGAATGTAGAAGGACATTTCATCCAGCTCGTTGAGAAGGTCATTGGGGAATTCGATGTCAGCCTTATCAATCTCATCAATAAGAAGCACAACCTGTTCGTCAGCGTCGAAGGCTTCCCCAAGTTTGCCTAACTTGATATATTGTTTAATGTCCGAAACGGATCCTTCACTGAAACGGGCGTCATTAAGGCGCTGCACCGTATCATATACATAAAGACCCTCACGGGCTTTCGTAGTAGACTTGACATTCCAGATAAATAATTTTTTTTCAAGACCCTGCGCTATTGCATGGGCAAGAAGGGTTTTTCCCGTTCCAGGTTCGCCCTTTACAATGAGTGGCCGTCCAAGGGCAATGGCAACATTAACGTTGTCGCGAAGACCCGGAGAGATGACATAATCCGATGTTCCTTTAAAATAATCCATGGTTACCTGCCTGATTTTCCTATATACGATAATTTTTAATTTTTACTGTTACTTTCGTATACAGCTGTCTTAATAACATACGGTATTCGGTAATATGACAATATTTATTAGAGGTATTTCCGCGTCAAATGGAATTCTGATTATCCATTTCTTCCACGAGGATGATACAATTAATGAAGAAAAACCGTCAACGTTGCGGTCTGAAGAATTCCTGTTTCCCAGGTTATTTCAGAGAAATGCGATATTTTTTCAGCATTGCATCGGGCCGGTATGACTCTTTTGCCTGCCTGAGAGCGGGATTACCAAGGTCCTGTTCAAAATTGAAGCTGACATAGTGATCCGGCATTATCTGGGCAAAATTACTGTACATGAACTGATACACTCCCTTGATATGCCTCAGTCCCTTGGCAAAATGAAGCACAAACATATCCCTGGCTACCTCCTCCCCGATTATATATCCCACGGGCTCTCTATCCACATAATAGATTCCACCGCAGAGAATCAGGTCATTGTAGAGATCTATAGCCTCCATGGCGGCATTATAATCGGTTTCAGCTGGGGAAAGGCTCATCTCCTCCTGCCAGGTTTCCAGAATTTTTCGTGCATCGACAAGTCTATCATCCGTAAGGGGTAAGGCTTCATACTGGTACTGGTTTATAAACTGTTTCTTTAAATTCCTTTTTTTCTGCATTTTTTTCCCCTGGTAACTGGAAAGCTTCTCAATATTGTGAATGTAATCAGAATCATCCTCGTGGTATTCCAGGGCAAATATTTCCTCGCTCAGGTTTTCAAGCCATTCCTCCGGAACTGGATAAAGGGGACTTCCCCTGCTGATTATTTTTTCCAGGTACTCCGAATCCATGCTGCGGATATCCCGGGTAGGCATCAAGTACCTGGTGCCGCGGCGATCTTCACCCCCTATCCAGATATCTTCCCCCTCTGTAACAAGGCTGTAGTTATGGACTCCACGAAAGAGATAAAGGTTTGCAAAACTGTACTCAGAAAGCCCATTTCCGACATTACGAAGACGGTCATAAAGTATATCCCGGTGTTCAAGACCTAAACTTACTTCCTTCACAAACACACCTCTTAACATTTCAGGTAAAGCCCGGTAACTTCAAGATTCAAGATTCCCCTTCGGCTGCGGCACTTTATTATATCATAAATTTTTATACTGAATTAAAATAATTCCGGTTTATTCGACAGTAGACAACTATTCGTATATGGAAAAATTATGCTGCAGAATGTTACAGCCCCTGTTCTTCCCCCCCAAGCCATTTCTTTTTTAAATAGTGCCGTGTAATAAATATAAAATGAATAAATATTGATGCATTCATGGACCACCAGATTGCCCCCGGTCCCAGGTCCAGATGAATGGCAAAAAAATATGCACCGGGGATCCTCACCAGCCAGAGACTCATCACAACAATTCGCATAATACTGCGGGTATCCCCCGCCCCGTTCAGGGCGCCTCCCGTTACAACCGCCCATGCCATGAAGGGTTCGCTTATCATACTGATATAAATATACCCTATAGACTCAGAGACAACCCTGTCATTATCAGATAAGAATCGTGCCAGTTTTTCCGCATTCAGAACAACGAGAATTGTAAGTATCGTAATAAACAATACCGCCATGGCTGCAGTTACCAGTCCTGCCCGGAATGCATCCCTCAAGTCCCCCTTCCCCATCAGGTTGCCGACTACTGCGGCACATGCCATGTTGAAGGCGAAGGCAGGAAGAAAAATAGCTGATTCTATCCGCAATCCATTGGTGAGGGCTGCCATTACCTCAATGGTTCCCTCCGGAAGCTGACCGATAATTAAAAAAAGAACAGTTGAGCCCGCCTGCCACGACATCTGCACTAATCCCGAGGGCCAGCCGATGTGAAAAACATTACGAACTACGTCACTTTTAATCCGTATCCGTTTCTTCAGATATTGACGAAGAAACCATAAATTCAGGAATGCACCAATAATTACCGACAGGGCAGTCGACGCGGCAATACCCCTGAAGCCGAGGGGGGAATAAAATACTAGAATAAAATTAAGACCGACATTACTCACTGCAACCACTGCCATGGTAATCAGGGATTTTTTAACAGATTCACTCGCCCTGAGAATGCCATTGCCGTTTATCAGCAGATAATGAAAAATAAGGGAGGCTGCATAGATTTCAATAAGCGGAAAGGCGGGCTCCTTCACTTTGCCCGGGACATCCACCATTGCAATTATAAAGGGGGAGAGGAGAACACCAAGCAGACCAAGAATTAATCCTGCGACTGCCACTGTTTTTAATATTGTCTGGACGCTCTCAATGAAACCATTTTTATCCGCGGTAAATAGTCGTGATATGACCGAAACGGTTCCGATGGTAAATGCATTCCCAAAAACGACAAAAATAAAATATATCTGTGAAACAAAACCTACCGCTGCCTGGTATTCCTTTCCAAGTTTGCCTGCGATGAAAACATCCGTCAGACTGATGCAGAATTCAAAAAACATTACAAGCACCATGGGCCAGCTCATTGACCAGCTTTTTGCCGCAAGGGCCTTTATTTCATAGCCGGTAATTTTTTGGCTGTCAGGCAGAATGGTCATAATTTCACTTTAATTCATATTTTACTTATTCTCTTTATCCTGGAAAATATTCATCAATCCCGCACCCTGCAGATGAGGCAGCCGCAATCGATACAGGATATGAAAAAGGTTTATTGAGAAAGGAAGTTTAAATCGGATGTATCCCGGCATAAACCTCCTCCCAAAAATAATATTAAAACTACAATAGAGATGCTTTACTGATACTCTGCAGCGGCAAAAATTCTGCTGAGATCATTTTAATGGAATATTCGAAAGGCAATATCCGAGAGTTTTGCCAGTAAATTGTAGACTGAATGATCCTTGGCTTTATGGCTTCCTGTCTCCACCTGGCGGACATACCCGTGAATTCGCTCAAGTTCGCCCTTATCAAGCCAGAAACCACCGCAATCACCACAGTGATCCATAACGATATCGGAATAATAGAGGAAGTTAACCTTCTCCATTTTTTTCTCATTGCAGGCAGGACATGGAAGAATATGCGGTTGCTCTTCATGAGGCGATGCATCTACCGAGGCAGTTTCAAAATCACCTTCTCCTTCAATCAGCATTTTATTTAGCTGGTTCCTCTGAACCCACAGTCCGCCACAGTCATGGCAGAGGGCAATCATTTCACCATCAATTTCTTCTTTTTCCATTACTTTATTACATCTGGGACAATCCATACAAGACCTCCGTATCCTGCTGAAAGGCAAGACTTATTAGATGATTTTAATAACTTTCAACAAAGACAATATTAATATAGTACAGTAGAAAATAAATAGCACAACCTTTTTCTTACCTTCTGTTAAATATTTCAATTATATAATCTTAAATTCTGCTTGTACAGGCGAACACTAAACCGTATACATGCACAAAAAAAGACAATGGAGGAAAACTATGCTTAAGGATAGAGATGCGGTAATTGTCAGTGCAGTAAGAACTCCCCTCGGTTCCTTTATGGGAAGCCTGTCAGAGACAGGGGCAACTGACCTGGGCGCAATGATAATAGAAGAAGCGGTAAAAAGAGCAGGGATCGGCAAAGAGGATGTACAGGAAGTCATGATGGGGCAGGTCCTTCCCCTCGGGTATGGGCAGAATCCCGGACGCCAGGCAGCAATGAAGGCTGGGATTCCCATGGATGCGGGATGCATCACCATAAACAAAGTCTGCGGTTCAAGCCTAATGACGGGGATTCTGGCTTCAGAAATGATAAAATCAGGCTACACTGATATTGCAGTAGCCGGTGGAATGGAAAATATGAGTCTCGCCCCCTATTTTATTCCCAAGGCAAGAAAGGGGGCCCGAATGGGAAACACACAGATGATCGACCATATGGTTCATGACGGTCTCTGGGACATAGTAAATGATTTTCATATGGGGATCAGCAATGACCTTATATGTGAAAACTGGAAGGTCTCCAGGGAAGACCAGGATCACTATGCCGTAGAATCCTACAGGCGTACCCTTGAATCAATCGAAAGGGGTACCTTTAAAGATGAAATAATGCCGGTGGAATTAAAAGACCGGAAAGGAAATATTACCATCTTTGACACCGACGAATGTCCCCAGGCGACCTCATATGAAAAGCTTTCTAAAATGCGCCCGGCATTTCAGAAAGAGGGATTCGCTACGGCGGGAAACAGTTCCATTATCAGTGACGGCGCCTCAGCAGTAGTCATGATGAGCTATGCAAAGGCAAAGGAACTGGGGCTGAAACCACTGGTAAAGGTACTCTCCTCAGGATCTGCCGGCATTGAACTTAAATATGTTCTTATGGCTCCAATTTATTCAATACCGAAGGTATCCAAAAAAGCCGGCATTGAGGTAAAGGACATCGATCTTCATGAAATCAATGAAGCCTTTTCCGGTTCTTCAACGGCTATTAACCGCGTTCTGGATCTGGATCCTGCAAAGGTGAATGTAAACGGGGGGTCCGTTGCCCTTGGACACCCAATAGGGGCATCGGGTTCACGGGTACTTTCTACATTAATTCATGAAATGAAACGAAGCGGCGCAGCACTGGGAGAAGCATCCCTCTGTCTCGGCGGGGCTGAATCCGTAACAATGATTGTTGAAAATATCTAATACATCCAATATACCGGCTAATCCCGGATTTATTCCGTGGTTAGCCGGAAAAACCTGCTTGATTTTTTTGCCCCTTCTCATGATACTTTTGGTAGTTTCTGTATGGGAAGACTAATTATGAAAAAACATAACAGCGAACCGGCACATGTCGATGCCGCCGCAGAAATTCAGGCCCTGATTGATTCCATTCGTGGAAATCCTGTCAACCGGACAGATAATATATATATTAATATAATCCATAATGAATTTATCACCTTTCCTGACGAGATTACCATTCCCCGCATCCCCGTCAAGGAACTCGACTATATCCAGGGTCTCGATATAATGAGTGATCTTGTTCCGGAAATCCCGGAATTTTTCATTGGACATGAATTTTTAAAAAACCGAATCCCTGCAGCTGAGGAGCACTCCCTTCATTTTAAAAAGAAGCTTCAGGGAAAATGTCTCGATTTTTCGCACATGTTTAAAATTGACCTTAAATTCGGCGGGAATCCTGACACAATCATCGACAAGGGCAATTCAGACTTTTACCCTTCATTTACTACGAACCGTATTTACTATAAATCCCTGCTGATACCTGAAAGTACAATACACAGAACCAATACCTCTCCGGTTATTGACCCCGTAAGGATACAGGAGATAGACGAGGTTGAATCAGACCAGTTTTTCCACACATTTGCCATCTTTGACGAGACAGACCGTGGAGTAGTGACAAAGGGTTTTTATGACACCCTTGATCTACCGTCAGAAATTTTTGGCCTCTCCCCGTCCCTTTACCCAATGCTGGAATATGATTATTTTACAGCCTGTTTTAATGTCATTAACCCCTCCCCGGAAGAACTTATAACAGCTGCAGAAATATTTGAACCACTGTTTCTCCTGCTATATGGCCGCCAGCGCAATCTCAATGGAATTGTGAATCCTGAAGCCGTGCAGGATTATCACCATTCATTATTAAAAATAAAGGGACAGCAAATCGATCCCACGGATGCATTTATTTCCCTCCTGAAAGATTACTTTCATACATATCAATTTACACGCGATGATGAAATGATTTTAAAAGGCTGGTGGAAGTTTGAAAAAGAAAAACCGCAGGCATAGATTTCATAAGCCCTTCTGCATAGCCGCCTGTTTATTTCTGATATCATTTATTTTTAACGGATGCGGCGGCGGTCCCCTGAAGGTAGAATCACTGGATACGGGTTCTGATATCGACATTCTCCATGGAACCATTGATAATTCTTCTCTAAGCTACAGTTTTCCTGAACCAAAAAAAAATCGATGTTCCGGAGATATCTTCAATCACCTTTATTTTGAGGGGGACACCCTCTGCTTCAGTTATACCCTCTCGCGGCGTCTCTGGAAAAAACAGGTTTCAGTTAAATTCATCAATCCCGCCAACGGAATGTCCTTTCCGGCAGAAAGAATTGAGGTCTACCGATATCGTGTATTCGGCTTCTCACTCGTTGGAAGTTTAATGGAGCAGTTCTATAAATCGGAATTAAAAAAACCTGCACCTGCAGATGACTATTGCTGCCGGGACATTCCCTTTATCATTGAGGCAACATTCCGTGACAGGGGGGAGTCCGTCACACACAGTCATAAAGGGACCTTCCGCATCAAATACCTTCAGTCGAAGAAACCATAAAAAGATCAGGCAGGCTCTTTTTGAGAGAAGAAAATTCTTCAAAGGCCTTTTTGAAAGGAAGCTGAAGAGTGTCTCCCCGCGGGGTGGTCAGCACCATATAATCTTTTACACCCGCTTCAAGATTTCCCTCAACAGGAAACAACAGAGATGAGCCGCTATAATCATAGAGGGATACCCCCCTGTCGTCTTCCAACACGAGCCCCGTTTTAAAAAGCGCGATATTTATAATATTTTCAAAAGTCAAGAGAGACTTCTTTTTTCCGGTGATGATATCAAAACAGATAATTTGCCAGTTGCCGGCCCCCCCGCTCACATAATAAAGGTTGCCTTCATCAAGATATAAACAACTTGAAGCAGCCCTGATTTTATCAACCAGAACCTTTCCCTTTCGCCCGTCAACGATCGCAATATGGTAATGACCTGCATATCCCCTCGCAACTGCTATTAAATCGCTGGAACGGAAAAGATAACCGCGGCTGTAATCCTTATTTGGAGAAGAAAATTCATTACCCATAAGCTGTTTCGCTTCACCAGAATCGTTCCCGGAAACATACAGTTTTTTTCCCCCAAGAAGCAGAAAGCCGTCATGCCATGAATCAATTGCATCAATTTTATTTTCCCCAGGAAGTCTGATACTGCTTTCTAAATTGCTTCCTTCCCCGTAAACCAATACCGATTCTCCTGCAAGGGCGTAATACTGCAAACCGGATTTTATAATATCCGCCACTTCTGTATTTTCAGGAAGAGAGTGTTTCATTTTCTTCCCCTTCAACCAGAAAGTCAGGTCAGTTCCTTCCCTCATAAAAAGAGAATTTCTGCCGGTCTTAATGTTTACTTCCTTTAAGACTGTCCCCTCTCTCGCTTTAACTGCCGCCTCAACCACTTCTGACGTTGTCGCTTTTCTCTTCCGGTATAATTCAAGGACTGACTGGTATCTCTTTTCGGGATCTAAACCGCAGGAGAACAAAATAATCAGAACTAGCAAAAAGGGGAGCTTTTTTTCCATTGATACGATTCCTCTGGTTTTATTGGTTTTATCAGCAAAGTCTGTCGATAAGTCTTCTACTTTCTTATCTGTTTTCGTGCTGCAATTTTTTCAATAGCTCGAATTACGTATTCCTGATCATATAATTCGATCATCTTTGATGCAGATGTTGATCGCGCCCTGAGGCTGAAACGGGAGGTGGCTATATAGATACCGCTTTTACATTTTTCTTCATTTATCCGTTTTTGAAAATCCAGGATATCATTCTCTGCAATTTCACGAGTTGTTCGGTTGAAGTCTATCAGGATTGGAGGTTCATTTATTCTTTTAATATTAAATACTTTATACTGAAACTCATTAGAACTTATCCGTTCCTTCGACACAATGTTGTAATTAAGACTGGATATTATTTCCACAATCAGGGGTTGGAGTTCTTCCAGGGATTTCAGAAAAATTGTCATCAGGTTCTCATTCGTCAAAATATCCCGGTAAGAATCAAGTTTGGCCTTTATACTTCGATATCCTGGATTATCCGCGGCAATTTTCTCCCAGTGATGAATAGCTTCCTTTACCTTGTTTTCCAGTTCATAACATTCTGCAAGAAGATACCGATATGAATAGGCCTCATCTGTTTTTTCTTTCAGGTTTTTTAAACCCTGTTCCAGGAAATCTATGGCCTGGTCGTACTGCTGCTGCTCAAAATAAATCTGCCCCACCTGATAAAGAGACTGTGTAAAAAACCTCTTATCCTTTTTAGCCATTTCGAGCATCTCTACAGCATTGATATAGTCCTTTTTCATTTTGTAGATTGAACCGAGATAAAAACTCGCCTCCAGATTATCAGAAGGGTTTTCAAGTGCCTTTAGCAGATACTGTTCAGCCTTTTCATAGTCGGAGATCTGATAGCAGGAGACCCCAAGGGGCAGGTAACAGTCGTTTCGTGCAGGATCCATAATTACGACCTTCATCAGATGCTCTTTCACCCGTTTATAATCTTTCTGTCTGAAAAGGGCCTGCCCGATACGGTAATTCCCCTGAAGGTCATCTGGATTAAAGGTAAGGATTATATGGTATTCATCTATCTCTTTCTGCCAGTTTCTGGTTTCATTATAAAGCATTGCGAGGTGATAGTGAAGGTCCAGTTCATTAACCTGTTTATTAAAATCAGAAATTTGCTGGATTGAATTTAATTCGGATATCGCCATCAGGTACTGTTTCTGGCGCATGAGGAGCTTTGCCCTGATGTATCGTGCCGGGGCATAATCTTTTTTCTTATCAAGAATACGTTTTATAATTGCACTGGCTTTACTGTATTCCTCCTCATCAATATATTCTTCTGCCTTTCTGAGCTTGGCTGGAAGTTGCATTGACTTGACCAGAAAGACAGTAATTGCTACAATGCAGAGAAACAATATGAGAAGAATATAACGCATGAGAAAAAATAGAGTGATTCGTTGAATTAAGTCAAGTATAATAAGCACAATATAGAAGAAAGACGTATAAAAAATTACTTGCAATTCAACTGACTCGCCTGAAACATGCCAGTTCATCCCGGATAAGGGAAAATATGAAATCCGCCAGCATAATTGCCGGTATCCGTAACGTTTTTCCTGCCGGAGATACAAAGATAACACAGGGTATAACTGACTAATCCAAAATCATCAGGTATGACAATTCATGAAAGGGAAAAAAGTAACCATTTATGATACAACCCTCCGCGATGGAGCACAGACTCTCGGCATCAGTTTTTCCCTGCAGGATAAACTTCGGATAGCCAGAGCCCTGGACAGGCTGCATATTGATTATATTGAGGGGGGCTGGCCGGGATCCAATCCGAAGGATGATCTCTTTTTTCAGCAGATACGTGAGGAAAAACTCGAACACGCCAAAATTGCCGCCTTCGGGTCTACAAAAAGGAAAAATCTCAGTGTGACTGAAGATCACTTCCTTCAGGCACTGGTAAATTCCCGCGCGGATGTGATAACCATTGTAGCCAAATCATGGGATTTCCAGGTAACCAAAGCCCTTGGCATCACCCTGGAGGAAAACCTTGATTTGATCCGGGATACGGTAAGTTACCTCAAAGATAAGGACTTCACCGTTTTCATTGACTGTGAACACTTTTTTGATGGATACAAGGAAAACAGCGACTATACCCTGAACTGCGTAAATACCGCAGCAGAAGCCGGGGCTGATATGGCGGTCCTTTGCGACACAAATGGGGGAACACTGCCCCATGAAGTTACTGAAATAACAGGAAAAACAGGAAAGGCCATCAGCATCGAAATGGGTGTCCATTTCCATAATGATACCGATGTTGCGGTGGCTAATTCACTGGCGGGTATTCTCGCCGGAGCCGTTTCGGTGCAGGGAACAGTCAATGGCTATGGAGAACGGTGTGGCAACTGTAACTTAATGTCCCTGGTGCCAAACCTGGCACTTAAAATGGACTACGACTGTGCAGTAAAAAATCACCTGGTTCACCTGACGGAAACGAGCCGCTTTGTAAGTGAAACGGCAAACCTTGCCCACAACGAAAGGCTCCCCTATGTGGGAAGTCACTCCTTTGCGCATAAGGGGGGAATCCATGTTTCCGCCCTGCAGAAGGATACCCGCACCTATGAGCATATTGATCCACAGCTCGTTGGGAACAAGCGGCAGGTTCTGATATCAGAACTTTCCGGTAAAAGTAATATAGAATTTAAGGCACGTGAAATGGGGATCGATATCGAAAAAGACGTAACTCTTCCCCGTGAAATTTTACAAAAGATAAAGCACCTTGAAGACCAGGGATACCAATTTGAAGCGGCGGAAGGCTCTTTTGAGCTAATTATTCGGGAAGCTGCGGGACAATACCGCCCCTTCTTTCACCTGAAGGGATTCAGGGTTATCACCGAAATGGATAACGAAGGCCGCCTTGAATGTGAGGCCACCATCAAGGTAGAGGTTGCGGGGCAAGAAGAACATACCGCCTCCAATGGCAACGGACCGGTGGAAGCCCTTGATAATGCACTTAGAAAGGCACTCACTAAATTTTATCCTGAAATAGGTGAAATGAAACTGACCGACTATAAGGTACGTGTTCTAAATGAAAAGGATGGAACCGGATCATCTGTCCGGGTACTGATTGACCAGAAACGGGACACGGAACACTGGGGAACTGTGGGTGTTTCCGAAAATATAATCGAGGCCTCATGGCACGCCCTGGTCGACGGCATTGAATACATGCTCTTTAAACACGACAAAGAACGGAACAAGGAATAACAGGAATCCTCATTAATGTCTGATAAACCTATTGGAATTTTTGATTCAGGAATCGGTGGTCTTACGGTATGTAAAGCCATACATGAACTAATGCCTGAAGAGCACCTGATTTATTTTGGAGATACGGCACGCTTCCCCTATGGAACCCGTTCCCAGGAGACTATAATCAGGTATTCCAGGGAAATCACGGAATACCTCCTCTCCCGGGATGTAAAAATGATAGTGGTCGCCTGTAATACTGCATCCGCAGCCGCCCTGGATACACTCCGTGACTGTTACGACCTTCCCTTCACCGGTGTCATTGAGGCGGGAGCCAGGGCCGCCTGCCAGCGCTGCACTGGTAATTCCATTGGAGTGATTGCCACAAGGGCAACGGTGCGAAGTGAATCATACATCAAGGAAATTAATGCACTAAGACCGGAACTGCAGGTGCTGCAGCAGCAGGGGACACTCTTTGTAACCCTTACTGAAGAAAGCATGACAGACCATGAAATTGCCAGGCTCACCAGCAGGGAATACCTCAATGAGATATACAGTTCCGGCGTCCGCACCCTGATTCTGGGGTGCACTCACTTCCCCCTCCTGAAAAAAGCTATCAGCGATGTATATCCCGACATGGACCTGGTTGATACCGGTGTTGAAATTGCCAGAGAAGTTGAGGCAATACTCAGGGAAAAAAATCTTGCTATTCAGAATTCGAATAATAAAGTGGGAAACATTGAAATGTACACCTCAGACATGACTGAGAGCATGCAGCGACTGAAAAAGATCTTTTTTGGTGTAAATAGTTCGAAAATCTCTCAACTACGAATAAAAGGTTAATGTAATGAAAAAAATTATTACCATAATTTCGCTTTCAGCAATACTTCTCCAGGTATACCCCGCCGCTGCATGGGAAATGTATGACAGAGTGATCGCCGTCGTAAACAGCGAACCCATTGTCCAGAGCGAGGTTGACCTCCGTTTTGCCTTTTTAAAAAACAGCAAAAAAATTGCAAAAAACAAGCAGGCCTTTGAGAGAAGCAGAATACTGGATAAATATATTGAAGATGCCCTTGTAAAACAAACCGCGAAGGAAATTTCAGTTATCGTCAGCAATAAAAAAGTCCTGGGACATCTTGAAAATATGATGCTTCAGCATTTTTCCAAACAGGAAAAAGATGTAAAAAAATTGAAAAAGCTAGTAAATAATTTTTCCGATCAAATTAACGACCTGGTAAACGATACCATCAGCAACAATAAAATTGATAAGCGTCTCCAGAAATTCATTAGCAAAATTGAAAAGGATCAAAAAACCCTGTTTCTCGACTATTTTGAAGGAATCAGAACCCAGATGAGACGGGAACAGCTTATCAACATCGCCATCGGCGTTTCTCCCCCTTCTGAAGAAGAATCCATAGAGTGGTATAAAAAGAATAAAAACAAACTGGGATTCCAGGTATGGGTCAAACACATCCTTATTCGCCCTGCAGGCCGCTCCTTTAAGGCAGAACGTAACGCCGCCAAAAAAATGGAAGGCATTCGAAAGAGAATAATAAAGGGTGAATCCTTCGAAAAACTGGCGGTAACATACTCCCAGGATCCCGGATCACGCGCCAAGGGAGGCGACCTGGGCTGGGTAATGCTGGCAGAACTCGACCCTCTCTTCGCGGGGAATGTCTTTCGGATGAAACGCCGTGGTGAAATTTCCAGAGTTTTTAAATCAGGTTTTGGATATCATGTAGTTAAATATTACGGCAGAAAGGCCGTAACCTATGATAAAGTGAAACGAATGATCATGTACCGCCTCTATTCGGAAAAAATGATGGTGCAGTATAAAAAATGGGTCCTCCGAAGGAAGAAGGAATCCGAAATAAAGATATATATGGATAACTATATTGCATCAAACGATAGCGGGGTAAACAGTGACAGTGGTAAAAGACGGGCAAAAAACAGACCTACTGGTAATCGTCGAAGAAGGCCATAACGACGAAGAACTGACCTTTCAGGATACATTTCTTCCTGATCTTCTGGAAAAGAATGTATCCTCCCTGACCTCAGTGGAGGGGATCTACTTTTCACTGCCGGAATCATATAAGGGCATCCTTTCCGGCAGAAAAAATTCCATCACCCGTTCCGGCGAAGAAAATACAGCATACTGGAAAGATGTTCTCGCCACTACCGGTTCGGATCACCTGGTCCGAGTATTTGGGGACACCCCCTTTCTGGATATTACAGTCATCAATGATATGGTTGAACTCCATCTGAAGTACCTGGCCGAATTCACCTACTCGGACAACCTTCCTGAGGGCTTTTCCTGTGAAATTATTGCAGGGGCGTTAATCAACAATATTCCGGAGATGGAAGAAGAAACCCTGGCACTGACAAAGGTAATTCGCTCAAACATCAATCAGTTTGACGTTGAACTATATTACCTCGGCCCCGACATCAGGGATAAACGTCTTTCCTTCAGAAGCTCCAGTCCACGGGACCGGCGTATAATGGAAAATATTACCCGTATTCACGGATCGGTCCCTCCCTATGAAGAGCTGAAAGAGCTTATTGAAAAAAATCCTGAAATACTATATGTTGGTCCCTCCTACCTGGAAATTGAAGTGACTGGACGCTGTGACCTGGACTGTATCTTTTGCTATCGAAAATCCATGTCTGAAGAACATGGCGATATGGATCCGGAATTATTTGAAAAGATAGTCAGGGAGATGGAAGAATTTGACCTCCCCTATACTGTATGTTTCGGCGGTTCAGGAGAACCATTAATGCACAGGGAATTCTTTCGCTTTGCTGAAATTGCCGCGGGAAGTCCCCTTATTGAAAGGGTAATCCTCGAAACAGCCGGCCTGTATATCACAGACGAATTGATACAGTTCCTAAGAAAGGAAGAAAATAAAAAATTCAACATTATTGTAAACTGCAACGGCTTTGACAGCCCCACATGGAAGGAACTTCATGGTGCGGACAAGTACACACGCATCAGCGAAACCATAGATTCTCTCCTGGAGCTGAACGCAGGAGAAGCCAGGATACACCTCCAGGTTATGAAAATCAATGAAACAGAACCGTGGCTCGACCGGTACTACGACTACTGGGAAGAGAGGAAGGCACCCCTGATACTGCAGAAACAGAACACCTGTATCAACCGCATCGAGGACCGGCGTTACAGCGACCTTTCCCCCCTTGAACGGACCCCCTGCTGGCACCTGCAGCGGGACCTCCTGGTCCTCTCCGACGGCAGGGTCTCCTATTGCAAGCAGGATATCGATGGCAGCCAAAGCCGCGGATCGCTAAAGGATTCGACAATTGTAGAACTTTTCGATGCGGGGAAAGAGAATTTCCTCCGTGACTACCGTAAGGATTATGCTGCGCAACCTGACTGCAGGAACTGTGATGAGTGGTATACATTCAATTTCTGAAAAATATCCGGCAATTGCCATTATTCAGGCGCGAATGGGCTCTACGCGTCTCCAGGGAAAATCGATGATAAACCTGGCGGGACATCCCCTGGTTTATCATGTTCTGGAAAGGGCAAAGGCGATAACCGGCGTCCAGAGGGTTGTACTGGCCACGGGAACCGGAAGGGAAAATTTTCCCCTCATCGATCTTGCCCATGAAAATGAATGCGAAGCCTTTGCAGGTTCAGAGGATGATGTCCTGAACCGTTTCTACCGTGTCTCAGAAAAATATCCCTGCAGTTACATAATCAGGATCACCGGGGACAATCCCTTTACAGACAGCACTTATGCATCGGAAACCCTCAGAGTGGCAATGGAAACAGAAGCAGACAATGCCGCCCTCACGGGGCTTCCCCTCGGCACGGCAGTGGAAATCATCAGCGCAGAGGCCCTAGCGTCGGCACACCGGAATGGCAGAGAAAAATATCATCGCGAGCACGTGTCCCCTTATATCAAGGAACGCCCTGAAGAATTCAAAATCGTCCGCCACCCTTCAGGCTTCCAGAATCCCTTCAAAGATCTGCGCCTTACCGTCGACACCGAAGAAGATTTCGAACTTGCAGAAAAAATATATGACACCCTCTACCGGGGCTCTCTTTTCAGTCTGGGGGAAGTAATTTCATTCCTGCAGAAAAACCCTTCACTGGTCAGTATCAACAGCAGCATAAAACAGCGACCCATGACCCACAGCGGAGATGCATGAAAAGGGTCGCCATACTTACCGAATCAGGGCCCCTCTACGGAAGCGGACATCTCCAGCGTATGGCCCTCCTGGCAGATTATCTTGAAAAATCAGAAGAATACAGTCCGTCACTGATCACAGGGAGTTCTCTTCCGGATAAAATTTCACATCTCAGGGAAACGATGATTCCAACCGGAACAGATCTGATAATCCGGGACATGCGCGATTCAGCATCTGAAGAAATTTTAAAACTGCGACAAAAAGCACCGGTCCTGGTTATTGATGATATGGGTCCCGGTTCAAAAAATGCGAATTTTTCTCTCAACCTTCTCCCTTCCCCGGAAGGGAAATCTGATGATCCTTCGTATCGTCCCGGGGCCTTTCTTTACGGATACAATTTTGCCTCTGCTCTTCAAAAAATGGAACACCGGACAATTAAACGAAACATAGATATTTCCATATATTGCGGCGCTGATCCGACGGAAGACACCATTTCATACTTTAAAAGTTTAATACCGGAAAATTTCTCAGCATGCCTATTAAGGGATAACAGTGGAGTCCCCCTTACTTCCTCTACGAAACTGAAACCCGGAATATCCAGCACAGAGGCCCTCCTCTCCTCCCGTATACTCCTTACCTATTTTGGGATTACCCTCTATGAAGGATTTGCTTCCGGGTGCCGCCTCGCCGTGGCGGATCCCGGGGACTACCATAACCGGTTAACTGAACAGGCCAGTCACCTTGGTGCAACCAATCTGGGAACATGGGGAAAAATTGATAGTGGAAAAGCGCGGGAAATTATGAAAAATAAAAATGTGGAAACTGAGAATGCAAAACCGGCTGAAGTCTATACTAGCGTTATCCGAAACTGCATGGAATTGAAAAATATTATCGATGAGCTGCTGATCCGCAGATAGTTCCCATTTTCATTTAAATGCAGAAAACTTCATCATAGTAAAATATTTTTCACTCAAAGTACTTCGTCGATGTCATCAAAAATCGTAAAAAAATTATCCAGGGTTGCCAGAACCAGTACCTGCATCATCTCCGGGCTTACATGGAGGAGTGCGAAATTCCCCTGAAGGGCCTTCATTTTTTTATGACCCGCCATCAACGCACTAATTCCCGATGAATCAAGGAAATTAAGGAACTTCATATCAATAATTATACTGCGGTGATTTTCGGCTATTAAATCAAAAAGCATGGTTTTGAATTTACTGACATTGTATGTACTGATATCGCCGGTAAATTCTATGATCGTGTGCTGACGGATGTTTTTGATATTGTATTCCATTTTCAAATTCCAGAAACTAATCAGTGTTATTTTTATAAGTTAATTATAAAGCACCAACCTGACCTGTCAAGCAGTAGTCGGTAGTCTATCAAAAGTTTATTATTAATTGTAATAAAATGGGGTTAAAAATTACTTGCCGTGATATCTTGATTTTGTTCAATGCAACAAAGGAATAAAATATGGAATGTAGTCGATGCGGGAATTGCTGCCGGGCCGATATGATTGCATATGCCACCGATGAAGATATTAAACGATGGCAGACTGAAGGCCGGGAAGATATAATCTCTCAAATTGAAAATGAAGAGAGATGCTGGGCCGGAGATAAACTGATATATCGGAATGGAAGCGGTAAGCTGGAATGCTGCTCTTTTCTCAAAATAAAAAAAGGAATTGCAGCCTGCCTCATACATACTACCCGGCCGGGAGTATGCCGTGATTTCGATGCCGGTTCATCTCTTCTTTGTCCCCTCTATGAAGAGAAAAGCCGCTAAAATAATGTTGCGAATACTATATCCAGGCAATAAAAAGTTCTTTACTGAAATTTTTTTTAACTCATCATTGCCTTTCTAACTCCAAGAATACTGATACCCTAATCCGGTAGCCAATAATAATAACACGGACTGACAAATGAACGAATATCGAAGCGGAACAGAAACATGGGTAATGAGACTGATAATAGCCCATGGTATATTTTTTCTCATACAATATTTTGCAGGGCCCCGTATTAACTCGGCACTTATCTACTTTCTCGGATTAAGCCCCGCAATGGTAATACAGCACGGTTTCATCTGGCAGTTAGCCACTTATATCTTCCCCCATGGCGGATTTTTCCACCTGTTTCTAAACATGTATGCACTGCTGATTTTCGGTATGCCCATAGAACAGGCCTGGGGAAGCAAAAAATTTCTCGGATATTATTTCTTCACCGGTATCGGCGCAGGAATCACAATATTTATAATTAACTTTTTTATCATTGGCGGCGCAGCGGCCTATATACCCACTGTAGGAGCATCAGGGGCTGTTTTTGGCCTTCTTCTCGCCTTTGGGGTTCTTTTCCCGGACGCCCAGCTTCTCCTCTTTTTTGTCCTTCCCATCAGAGCAAAATATCTTGTTTTCCTCTATGGTGGATTTGAGTTTTACGCCCTCATTTCATCCGGTGGCGGCAGCGGGATTTCCCATGTAGGTCACCTTGGGGGCATTCTCTTCGGCTTCTTCTACTTTTTGGCCTTCGGCAAGGGCCGGCAGGGATTGAAGGCAAAGCGCTTCAAGGAAAAACTGAAAAAAGAGATAAAAAAGCGGGAATCTCAAATCCGTCCCGCAGCAAAAACGGGTAATCCCCTTCTGGACATTCTGAAAAAAGTTAAAGCCCGTGGGATCGACTCCCTCACTGATGATGAATACCAGCAAATCAGGTATAAAATGATTATGCTGGAGGATACCGACGGACTCTGTATTGACAATGACTTCAATATCGATGATAATTACTGTCAGAACTGTGAAAATGTCGAAGCCTGTATTCTAAGGGAGCTGAAAAAACATATCCAATGATATCTGTAAAAATTAAAAGAGAACCGGGGGCTTTTATTCCGGAATACCAGAGTAATGGCTCAGCAGGGGCTGACATTCATGCCCTGCTGGAAACTCCCGTAACAATAGAACCCGGGGAAACCGTTCTGGTTCCGACTGGAATTTTTCTTGAAATACCTGAAGGATACGAGGCACAGATTCGTCCACGCAGCGGCCTTGCCCTGAAGCACGGCATTACACTCCCCAACAGCCCGGGAACTATCGATTCTGATTACAGGGGGGAAGTAAAAATTATCGTTTCCAATATAGGCGGCGCTTCCTTTACCGTTACCAACGGCATGCGCATCGCACAGATGGTCTTTTCACGCTATTACCGGGGTACTTTTATTGAAGAAGAATCTCTGGAAGAAACGGAACGCAATCACAGTGGGTTTGGTTCATCAGGCATATGAAAAAAAAATCGCAGCAAAAACAGGATTCCATTAAAATAATTCCCCTGGGCGGCCTCGGCGCCGTTGGGAAGAATATGACCCTCTTTGAATTCGGCAATGATATTATCATCGTAGATTGCGGCATTATGTTTCCCGGAGAGGAGACACCCGGTGTCGACTATCTTATTCCTGATTTTTCCTATTTGATAAAAAACAAGAACCGGGTAAGGGCAATCATAATTACCCATGGCCATGAGGACCATATCGGAGCCATCCCGTATCTTTTAAAGGAAATTCAGGCCCCTATATACGGAACAAAGCTGACCCTGGGACTTATTCAGAGCCGCATATCTGAACACCCCCTGACGGAACAGCCGGAGATGATCGAGGTCCAGCCGAGGGATACCATAAAAATAAATTCCTTCACAATAGAATTTATCAAGGTAAATCACTCCATCATAGGCGGCGTCGGACTCGCCATAACCACAGATGTCGGAACCATCATCCACACGGGAGACTTCAAGATTGATTTTTCTCCAGTGGATGGCGGCGTTATTGATATTTACCGCTTTGCACATTACGGGGAGCAGGGTGTGCTTCTGCTTATGTCAGACAGCACCAATGCTGAAAAAAGCGGATTTACAATGTCAGAGTCAATGCTGGCAGACCGTCTAATTGATATGTTTTCCGCTGCAAAGGGGCGGATTATTGTGGCAACATTCGCCAGCAATATTCACCGAATACAGCAGGTAATGGATGTTGCCCAGCGTTTCAACAGAAAGGTGGTCATCTCCGGTCTCAGTATGCAGAAAAACATCGAAATATCCCGGTCCCTCGGGTTTCTTTCCGTTAAGGATGACCTGATACTCGATGTAAACGAAGCGAGGGGGTATTCCGATAAAAAACTGGTTATCATCGGTACCGGCACCCAGGGGGAACCGATGTCTGCACTCTCTCGTATGGCTGGGGGTACACACCGGCACTTTGCTGCCAAAACCGGTGATACTGTTCTCATTACCGCATCGGTTATCCCCGGAAATGAACGGATGGTAACCCGTATTGTCAATAATCTCATGGCCCTGGGAGCCGACGTCTATTATGACCAGGATGAAGCAATTCATGTTTCCGGTCATGGCGCAGCGAAAGAACTGAAGCTGATGCTATCCATCACGCGACCTAAATTTTTCATGCCCATTCACGGTGAATTCAAGCACCTGAAGGCCCATTCACGCCTCGCTGAGTCTCTCGGCATAAAATCCTCAAGGATCATTATAGCGGAAAACGGTGATATTCTTGAGCTTTCAAAAAAGAACTTTTTAAAAAGCGATGCCCTCGAACTGGCACGCATCTATGTTGATGGTGATGAAACGGGGAACACGGAAAGCAGGGTAATCAGTGACCGCCAGACAATGTCAACAGATGGCATACTAATAATTAACGCAATAATCTCTGGTGGAAAGCTCCTGGAGGAACCCTCGATTTCCTCACGGGGTGTTCTCGACAGCGGCAACATGAAACCCCTGGAAACTATCCGCAGTGATGTTAACAAACGAATTAAAAAACTCCTGCAGAAGGGCTCCACGGCAAAAGATATTGAGAAAACGCTTGAAAGCAGCCTGAGTAACCTTCTCTACAGGACAACACGTCGAAACTCTCTTATTATTGTGAAAATCTTTGAGGTCTGAAAATGAATAATCTTTTCCTGATTTTACTGTCACTGGGCATGGTCCAGGGAGTTGCTGAATTTCTTCCAATATCATCATCTGCACACCTGGTGATTATGGAAAATATCGACTGGTTCCATTACAACCTGGCACTACTGGGAAAAAACGTGAACCTTTTCATCAATGTCGCACTCCATGTTGCAACCCTGCTGGCGGTCTTTATCTATCTGAGCAGGGATATCTGGCGAATAATAAAGGGAAGCATTTCAGGAATTATCAAAAAAGATTTCAAAGCCCCGGAACTGCTTACAGCGAGGAATATTTTAATTGCCTCTATTCCAGCCGGGGTAGTGGGACTCCTCTTGAATGACTTCTTTGAAGCAATTTTTGCATCAGCAACCTCAGCATTTATATTTCTCATCATTAATGGTTTCATACTGATATACACTAAAAAAATTCCCGTAAACAGCCGAAAAATAGAAGAGACGGGTATAATCAGATCCTTTGCTATCGGCTTTTTCCAGGCCTTTGCTATTATGCCGGGAATTTCACGATCCGGGATGACCATTGCGGGGGGCATGTTCAATGGTCTTGAACCGACGGAGTCGGCAAAATTCTCCTTTTACATGGCAATTCCGGTCATCGGAGGAGCAGGGTTTATGGAAGGTATGAAAGCTGTTAAGGGGGCAATACCATTTGAGATTTTCGGTCCATTGGGAATTTCAATGGCAGTAACCGTGGTTGTAGCTCTGGTATCGATGAAAATTCTATTCACACTTGTAAAACGGATTAAACTTGATATTTTCGGTTACTATACCATTCTGCTTGGAATCGCGGGGCTCCTTTTTCTTCACCTGTAAGAAATCTGATTAGGCCCTCCTACTGCCTGGAGGAATAATGTTTACGGACAAACGATATCAGGAAATCACCGGTATTATCCTGATTCTCATATCAGTTATTATATTTCTATCCCTTTCAACCTTTCACCAGGGCGATTATGCCCTTATGAAAGAAAATAATCCCGTGGGCAACATTATCGGCCCCCTTGGTGCGTGGCTGGCATGGCTCCTGCGGGCCACATTCGGCATTGCTTCATTTATGCTGGTAGGCATCTCCGCACTATCGGGATGGTCAGTGATCAAGAAGGGATCCGCATTACCCGTCCTGGAAAAAATATTTTCCCTTTTATTCCTCACAATTACACTTTCAGCCCTGACGGCGGTTTTTTCAACCGGCACACTTCACAATAGCGGAGGATTTATCGGCTACTATATATATCGATTTCTCAGTATGTTTCTCGGGAAAATAGGTGCCTACCTGACGATAACCATCATGAACCTGGTGGGACTAATTCTCCTGGGAATATTTTCCCTCACCTCTTTTCTTTCCCATGCAGGGAATGGAGAATATTTTAAGGGGAAGTTTAAATCACTGCGCGGTAAAATTCATAAAGGTTCAAAAGAGGATATTCCACTCAACTCAATCGGAGAAGATCTGACCGGCAGAAAAAATAAAAAGAAAAAAGAGCCGTGGATAACACGCGAAACTGTACGCATTTTTGACGGCCTGGAAGAACAAAAGGGAAGAAAGTCGGAAGTTAAATACCTGGAGATGTCAGTACCCCTGGCGACGAGCGATTCCTCTCTCAGCGAATCTGACGGGATTGCAATCCGGGAGCGCCTGAAGGAATTGTCCTCTGGATCCATTATAAGTGAACCAGAATCGATTCCCGTGACGGCCCCTGACTTCCCCCCCGAAGAGAATGAGTCAGTGTTTGAGGCAGATTTTTCCATTGAAAACGAGGAAGAAATTCATCCAAAGGATGAAGCTGACTCAACTGTTTTTGACACCCTTCTGCCCCCTGAAGAAACAGAGGGATTTTCGGACATTTCCATTAAAAGTTATGCCGATGAACTCAATAAAAAAGAGGAAAATATACATCAAAACCGAATCTTCTCCATAGATGCGGAACAAACAGGAGAACCACTGGATGAGGCTATCCCTGAAACGAACTTAAAGGAAATTAACCAATCCGTAAAAAAATCAAAGGAAGAGGTTGAAGATTACGCCCGCAGGGAAAAACTTGTCTTCATGGAAATACCCATCAGTCAGGGCTATACGGTTCCTACGATGTTTCTCAAGTCATCTGCCCCGCCGGACAAGGAGAGCTGGAAAAACGAGGTTCGCAAAAACAGCCAGCTCCTTGTAAACACTCTAAATGAATTCGGAATAGACTCGAGGGTTGTTAATGTAAACCGTGGTCCCGTCATCACCCTCTATGAAATGCAGATTGCTCCGGGGATTAAGGTGAACAGGATTGTTTCTCTATCAGATGATATCGCAATGGCCCTCGCGGCCTCACGTGTCAGGATTGTTGCCCCCATTCCGGGAAAGAGTGCCATCGGCGTAGAGCTTCCAAACAAACACCGTGAGGATGTTACATTGGGAGATATTATAAAATCCGATGAATATACGGAACGTTCCGGAGCACTGAAGGTCGCCCTGGGAAAGGACATACTGGGCAAGGTCATAACCCTTGATCTGAAGCGGCTCCCACACCTGCTCATTGCAGGTGCAACGGGTAGCGGTAAATCAGTCTGTGTTAACACCATTATCTGCAGTCTTGTCTACAACTATGATCCCAACTATGTCCGCTTTATCATGGTTGACCCGAAAATGGTTGAACTGCAGCTCTACAACGGGCTCCCCCATCTCCTGACACCGGTAATTACAGATCCGACCATTGCCCCAAACGCCCTCAAGTGGGCCATCTATGAAATGGAGCGGCGATACCGTCTCCTTTCAGAAATGAATACCAGGGATATTGAACGCTACAACGAAAAGGTTGATATTGAAAACGGTGGCGGTGAAAGGCTCCCCTACATAGTGACAATTATTGATGAGCTTGCGGACCTGATGATGGTTGCTTCGAAGGATATGGAGGGATACATTACCAGGATTGCCCAGAAGGCGCGAGCCGTGGGAATTCACCTGGTACTTGCCACTCAGCGTCCATCTGTTGATGTCATCACCGGTATAATCAAGGCTAACTTCCCCGCAAGGATAGCCTTTCAGGTGGCACAGAAAAATGATTCACGAACCATCATTGACCAGAACGGTGCGGAAAAACTCCTTGGCCGGGGAGACATGCTTTACCAGTCTCCAATGAGCTCCTATCCGATACGAATCCAGGGGGCCTTTATTTCAGAGGACGAAACGGGGAAAATTGTTGAACACCTTGAGTACATGGGGGAGCCGAATTATATTGACATCGAACAGAGCCTCTTTGACGCCGCAGAACAGGAAAGGGAACGTTCCGGGGGAGAAGACGAAGATGAACTGTTTGTAGAGGCATTAAAGATTATTGAAGAAACCCGGAAAGCCTCAGCCTCATACCTGCAGCGTCGCCTCAGTATCGGGTATAACCGTGCAGCCCGTATTATCGAATTAATGGAAGACCGTGGCTATGTCGGCCCACAGCAGGGAAGCAAACCCCGGGAAGTTTTTATATAACAGCGCCTTCTCCCTGGATCAGCCCGCCTTTTCCATCCATGGAGAAGAAATTATTTTAAACCAGGGATAATTCATATGTTAAAAAAATTCGCTTACGGCATTCTCCTGCTGAGTATTTTCACGGTAATATTTATTATTGCAGTTCCCGGCACCGCCTATCGGGGTATAATTACCCTTGAACGAAGCATGAGTGGCTTGGAAAAAAAATCCATTACTATTGATGATCACACAATTGTATATCTTGAAGGTGGCGAAGGGGAAGTTATCCTTCTGGTTCATGGTTTCAATGGCGAGAAGGATAACTGGACCCGTTTTGCCCGTCCCTTGACAAAAAAATACCGTGTAATCGCCACAGATGATCCCGGTTTCGGCGAAAGTACCTTCAGAAAGGAAAGCAGTTATTCCATTAAAAACCAGGTTGAGCGTTTTGCTAAATTTACTGCTGCATTGAAATTAAAAAAATTTCATATGGCAGGCAATTCCATGGGGGGAGCCATTTCAGGGAACTTTGCCCTCCGCTATCCGGAACGCCTTCTTTCACTGGCTCTGATTAATGCCGCGGGAATAAAAAATGCCGAAAAGAGCGAATTTCTCCGTGCTTCAGAAAAAGGTATCAATCTTTTGGTGGTAAAAAAACCTGCCGATTATAAAAGTATAATGAATTTTGTATTTATCAATCCCCCCTTCCTTCCCGCCCCCATTATCCGTTACCTTGGAGAGGTCAATCTCAAGCGAACACCCCAAAACGAACTTATTTTTGAGCAGATTAGAAATGACATTAAAAGCCTTGAAATGCATTTACATAAAATTAAAACACCAACACTGGTTTTATGGGGGGACCGGGATCGCGTACTGCATGTATCAGGGGCTGATATCTTTCATAAAAATCTTGAAAATTCAAAACTGGTAATCATGAAGGATTGCGGTCATGTACCGATGATTGAACGTCCCGGGGAAGCTGCAAATCATTATCTAAACTTCCTCAAAAACATTTAAACAAATATCCTTCCGGCGGCATCAGTTATATCCCCCCCGGCAGGGAAATCTGACAACAGCCTTGGTGCCGCCTACCGTTACAACCTCGAATGTTCCTCTCAGCTGCTTTACCAGGGATTCGACCAGTTCCATTCCCAAAGTGTTTTCTTTTAATTCGTGATTATTTTCCAGGCCGATGCCGCTGTCTTCAACTGTCAGTGAAACTGTTTCATTTTGCTGTGAACAGGTTAATGAAACCCGTCCCGGCTGATTACCCGGAAAGGCATGATGGAGGGCATTAGTTACCAGCTCATTAAGAATTAATCCGCAGGGAATCGCAGAATCTATATCAAGAACCACAGGATCCGAATTATTCTCGACAAGAATATCTCTTCTTTCGATACGATGAATTGCCTGAGTCCTGATATATTCCGTGATGTAGTCCTTCATATTTATTACGGCGAGATTGTTTGTCTGATACAGTTTTTCATGGATCATTGCCATGGCAAGGATCCTTCCCTGGCTGTTTTTAAAAAGCTCCGCGTCTGTTTGATCGCTGAGTCGATCCATCTGGAGGCTGAGAATACTTGAAACTATCTGCAGATTGTTTTTAACGCGGTGATGAACTTCCCTCAGCAGGAGATCCTTTTCACGCAGTGATTCCTTAAGGTCAGCAAGATTCAATTCAAGTGCTTTCCGGTCTCTTTCTTCTGACTTCATATTCCGGCATATAAACAGTAAAAATAAAAATGCCGTCGTAAAAATGTAAAACCACCCCCTGACAGACTGTGCCTTGATAATTTCTTCGGGAGCAACAAAAATCACTGAAATAACATGGTCACTCATTAAGATCCAGAGGATAGCAAACAAAAGATATAGTGCAGCAAACTTCAGGGATCGAAGAACAAGTTTTTTATCGTTAAACATATTCATAACCAGATCTTTTTTATGATTATACACGATTTTCAAAAATTGTCAATGACCAAATAGTAACAAATATCAAATTCATCCCCAAAAGAAAAACCCGGCATTACCGGGTTTTTCTTTTTTAGAATTTATCGTACTCAATCATTTCTGGATCAACCCCCAGGCTGTCCAGCATGGCCTCCACGGCGTCGGTCATTACCGGGGGACCGCAGAGGTAGTATTCAATATCCTCCGGCGCGGGATGGTCCTTCAGGTACTTCTCCAGAACGACCTGATGGATAAAACCTGTATATCCTTCCCATTGAGATTCAGGAGATATTTCGGAGAGGGCCACATTAAATTTAAAATTTTTAAATTTCTTTTCAATTGCCTCGAATTCATCTTCGTAAAAAATTTCCCGGAGGGAACGTGCTCCATACCAGAAACTGACCTTTCGCTTTGTTTTCAATGTATGAAAAAGATGAAAAATATGTGATCGCATTGGAGCCATTCCGGCACCACCGCCGATGTAGATCATCTCACGGTCAGTGTCCTGAATAAAAAATTCTCCGTAGGGCCCGGATATCGTAACCTTGTCTCCCGGTTTCCTGCTGAAAATATAGGATGACATCAATCCTGGGGGAACATTCTTAAAGCCCCCCTTTGCCCGATCCCATGGGGGAGTAGCTATTCTGATATTCAGTTTAATAATATTGCCCTCTGCGGGATGATTTGCCATGGAATAGGCTCGCATCACCGGCTCTGTAGTTCGAGACTTCAAAGCGAAGAGATTTACATCTTCCCATTCGGGGCGGTAATCCTCTTCAATTTCGAAATCACGGGCGAAATCGATACTGTGGGGAGGGGCTTCGATCTGGATATAGCCACCTGATTGAAAATCAAGCCTTTCTCCTTCAGGCAGCTTCACCACAAACTCCTTGATATAGGTTGCGACATTTTTATTGGATATAACTTCACATTCCCACTTCTTAATTGAAAAAACTTCCTCAGGAACATGAATGCGCATATTTTCCTTAACCTTAACCTGGCAGGCGAGACGGTACCCTTCCTTTGCCTTCTTACGGTTGATGTGAGTCGTTTCCGTCGGCAGTAGATCTCCTCCCCCCTCTTCCACCTTACAAAGGCAGACTCCACAGGTTCCTCCCCCCCCGCATGCCGAGGGTAAAAGTATTTCATTTTCCGACAGTGTAGAAAGGAGGGTGCTTCCGGATTCTACCACCATCGGTTTTTCTTCATCGTTGTTAATTATAATATTAACATCATCCCGGTTTACCAGCTTGTATTCTGCTCCGACAATGAGAAAAGCCAGGACTAGGATAACAGCAATGGTAACAGCTACAGTACTTATTATTGTTATCATGGTTTATTCCTATAATTGAATCCCTGAAAATATCATAAAGGCCATCGCCATCAGGCCGGTAATTATCATGGTAATCCCAAGCCCTCGAAGAGCAGGAGGGACATTGCTGTAACGGATTTTTTTTCGGATAGCTGCCATCAAAACTATGGCAAGAAACCAGCCGATACCGGAACTGAAACCGAAAACCGTTGTTTCCGCAAGAGTATATTTCCTCTCCACCATAAAAAGGGCCACACCAAGAATAGCGCAGTTCACAGTAATGAGGGGAAGAAAAATCCCGAGAGATGAATAAAGTGCCGGTGAAAATTTTTCAATTACCATCTCAACCAGCTGCACCATCGCAGCAATAACCGAGATAAAGAAAATATATGTCATAAAACTGAGGTCCAGCTCCGCAAAGCTTTCATTTATCCAGACAAGGGCTCCCTTTTGAAGAATATACTCATTCAACAGCCAGTTAACCGGAGCTGTTATTGAGAGAACAAAAATTACCGCCATACCCAGACCGACAGCCGTGGAAAGTTTCTTCGAAAGTGCCAGGAAGGAACACATCCCCAGAAAATACGCCAGCAGGATATTGTTTACAAAAATAGAATTTATCGCAAGATTAACCAGTTCCATGGTTCCTCCTAATCTTCTTCTCGGTAGCCGGAAAGAGTCCGCTGAACCCAGATATAAAAGCCAAGAAAAATAAATGCACCCGGAGCAAGAACCATAAGGCCATTGTTTACATAACCGGCCTCGTAGAGTCCCTGCGGAATAATTTGATATCCAAGGAGTTTGCCCGAACCAAATAATTCCCTGAAAAATCCCACCATGGCAATAACGAAGGCATAGCCAATTCCATTGCCAAGTGCATCAAGCATAGAAGGCCACGGTTTATTCCCCAGTGCAAATGCCTCCAGGCGCCCCAGGACAATACAATTTGTAATAATGAGTCCAACGAAAATTGATAACTGTTTTGAAACATCATAGGCATAAGCCTTCAATATCTGATCCACAAGAATAACCATGGTAGCAACGACAGTCATCTCTACAATTATTCGAATTTTGGCCGGTATAAATCTCCTGATTAGGGAGACTATTACACTCGAAAATACCATTACCACTATTACCGCCAGCCCCATAACGAGTGATGGTTTCAGTTGAGAGGTTACAGCAAGGGCGGAACAAATACCCAGGACCTGGATAGTAATCGGATTATTTTCACTGAAAGGCTGTTTTAATACTTTTTTATTTTTTCCCGAAAGGAGGGGTTCTTTTCCCGAATCAGTCATTACCGGTTCCTCCGTACTGAATTAAAATATGGTTCATATCTTTTGAGGCTCTCTTTTATTAATTCATTTACACCCTTACATGTCAGGGTCGCACCGCTAATGCCGTCAACTTCATGAATTGCTGTTCGCGAAGAGGGATTAACCTTCCCCTTTACTACCCTTACCGGTACCAGCTTCCCACTCTGATCCCTGATCTTTTTTCCCTTAAAGTTATTCAGAAACCACTCTTTATCAATTTCAGCACCAAGCCCCGGTGTTTCTCCATGTTTATAAAAGGTAACTCCCTTTACAGTGACCAGGTCTTTCTCAAGGGCCAGATAGCCATAGAGGGTTGACCATAGCCCCTTACCGATAATGGGGATACAGTATGCGGAGACACCATCTTTATTTTTTCTGACAAACAGGGGATATTTCCGTTCCTTTTCCGGTTTATCAATTTCATTTTCGATAATAATACTTTCAGGGACAAGGGTTTCCTCTTTTACCTGTTCCCCAAGTGAATTAACAACATAACTTTTAATATTTTTACTGTAGCAGCAGCTTATATCACACCCTTCACCTCCAGCTGTGCAGACTCCCCTGTCAAGAAGACCTACGGCAGCAAGAATATTACGCTTCATATCTACTTCCACATTTATCTGCTGCCGCTCCTTTAAGGCCTGCGAAGCAATAGAAAGTATGAGAGCTGCTATTAGGGCAACAATTGATATAAAAATGAATGTATAAGAATTACTCTGTCGCACGTTGTTTCCTCCTGCGAATGTTGTTCCAGACAACAACATTATCAATCAATGGGGCGAAGGCATTCATAAAAAGAATCGCAAGCATCATTCCTTCCGGGTATGCAGGATTCAGGACCCTTACCAGTATTGCCAAAAGTCCAATAAAAAATCCATACACATACTGCCCTGCCATTGTAGCGGAAGAACTGACGGGATCAGTTGCCATAAAGACTGCACCAAAAGCGAAGCCTCCCATCACCAGGTGGTAATGAGGGGGAAGAGCCATGAAGCTGTCCGCAGAAGGAGCAAAGGCATTCAAAACCAGGGCCATAACAATTCCGCCGGCAAATACTGAAAGCATTATCCGCCAGTTTGCGACACCGTTAACAATAAGAAACAGAGCCCCGAGAAGAATCATTAAAGTTGAGGTCTCACCTATACTCCCGGGGATCAATCCCAGGAAGAGGTCCCATAGGCCATATCCCTTTTCAGCAAGGGCCTCAACTACGGGAGTTCCTGTTTTGATAGAAGCCACCGCAAGGGGAGTCGCTCCCGTATATGTATCGACAACCTTACTGCCGAAGGAAGTCCAGACAGAGTCACCGGATATCGAAGCAGGGTATGCAAAGAAAAGAAAGGCCCGCGTAACCAGGGCCGGATTGAAAACATTCATTCCGGTACCGCCGAAAACTTCCTTTCCAACTATAATGCCGAATGAAGTCGCCACTGCAACCTGCCATAAAGGAATTGAGGGCGGAACGATAAGGGGAATTAAAAATCCGGTAACAAGAAGTCCTTCATTTACTTCATGTTTTCTGATTACTGCAAAGAGAACTTCCCAGAATCCTCCCACTCCGTAGGATACTACCAGTATTGGCAGTACAAGCCAGGAGCCCTTTATTATTATATCAATAAAGCCGGCCTGGATTCCCTGAGATATGTAATGCTGGTACCCTGCATTATAGATACCAAAGGCAAATGCCGGGATTCCTGCAAATATCACTGAAATCATCAGGCGCTTAATATCATAGTAATCCCGAATATGTGCGCCGCTTTTTGTTTTCTCGGGGCTTACGAAGGTCATAGTTGCCAGCATATCATATACCGGGAAGAAGAATTCCAGCTTCCCCCCCTTTTCAAAATGACGCTGTGTTTTGTCAAAAAACCGTTTTATCATTTTTATGCCTCTCTCTCTATCAGGTCAAGCCCCTGTCTGAGAATCTTCTGGATATCATTTTTGGATGGGTCAACATATTCACAGAGAGCCAGGTCTTCTTCGATGACCTCATAGATTCCGAGTCCTTCCATCTCTTCAATGTCTTCTGCAAGAATTGCCTTCAATAAAAATACGGGGAGTATATCCATTGGAAGCACCTTTTCATAAACTCCTGATACAATAAAGGCCCGCTTGCCACCATTAACGGACGCTTTTTGTTCAAAATGCATATCCGGTTTCATCAGGCTCAGGTAATAGGAAAGAAAGGTACGGGACAAACTCAGTTTTTTAGACCCAAAGGTTGTCCACCCCAGGAATTCATATTTTTCCGGTTCATGAATTATCGAAACCACATTATCATAAAAGGAAAGAAAGCCCTCCTGAGAAACCTGCTCACCGGTAAGAACATTCCCTGAAATAAAGCGAATATTTTCTTCATAGTGCTCCGGGATAAAACTGAAGATTTGTGCCCCCCGGATCGTTCTATAATACTTTCTATTAATAGCTGCAGAACCGGCAACGGCGACAATCCGTTCAGTAGGTATTTCCTTTTGCAGGAAAAGATGACCAATATCAAGCACCCCCTGGGTAGAAATGGTCCAGACGATGTCATCCTTTCCTTTTATCGGGGATATATGATGTATCTGGACACCGGTATTCCCGGCGGGATGAGGGCCCCTGAAGTAATGCTTCTCTATATCTTTAAGCGATTCCACTGCCTTTAGGGGATGTTCCTTGCTGCTATCAAGGGAAATGTGAACCTTACCACCGGTTAATTTTTTTAATACTTCAATTCCGGCTTTAATTTCCTTCTCTTTTCCAGCGGTAATAATATTACAGTCTGCCGAAAGAGGTGCAGTATTCATGGCGGAAATAAAAATATCTCTTGGTATTATTTCCGGATCCGCTATCTTTCCGAAGGGCCGCTGAATCAGATAGGAGAAAAGTCCCGTCTTCAACAAGAGGGGAATGATTTCCTCCCTTTTCAGAGATGAAATTTTCGAGTCCGGGATCTTTACGCTTATTTTCTTCTGTTTCCCATCTGTTTCAATTACTACTTCCCTGATGACTCGTCTATCTCCCCTGGTTACTTCAATGACCTTCCCGCTGACGGGGGAGGTGAACAGAATAGATGCATTTTCCTTTTTAGAAAAAAGCGGGGAACCCACCTTTACAACATCGCCGGGCTCCACAAGCATTTTTATTTTAAGGCCGGTGAAGTCACCAGGCTTAACTGCAATCCTGTCGGGGAATTGGGCGTCCTCAATTACCGGAGAAGCACTCCCTTCCAGTCTAAGATGATATCCTTTGCTTAATTGTACATCTGCCATAGATTTTATCCAATAATGAATATTATCTGGTCACTTACTAGTGCCACTTTGAACCTGTTTTAACCAGGCAATTTCCTGTTTCATGAATAGTAACATGATTAAAAAATAAATACTATATAAAATTTGAAGAGAACTGCTGCTAAAACGGGCTATAAATATGCCGTTCAATCGAAGACCTGCGTACAGGTTAGACCAACAACAGGCTGAATAGATTTTACAATCGCTACTTGTGCTGAGCAGAACATCCGCCTGTTCCGAATTGCCCACAAAGCCCACAGGAATGCGGCTTTTCATGAGCGATTTCTTCGACAGTACAGGATTCTCCATCGGAATTCTTTTTCAGAATCTTCCCAAGAGAAAGGGCCAGAGCCATGAAAAGAATCATGAAAAATACTATTAAAAAAACAGTGATCATTTCAAACCTTTTAGCATAATAGTAATTAACAATTTAATAACATTCTTAATTTCTAATCCATTGATGTCAATTAAATAATAAATAATTATATCATTTTTGAAAAAGGAAGTCAATATCAATCCGGAGACGAAATTTTCATTCCCTGAAATGGTAATTTTAATTCCGTGCAGTGTCAGAAATATTCAGTTCCTTTATCTTCTATTCCTGACATCGATGTGATAATAAAGGGGGTAAATCCGGAGAAGGATGGAAAAATATTATTGCAGAACCTTTTTTCAAAAAATCAATAAAGGCTAATTACTTCGGGAATAGACAATATTTCCATTACAAAAAGTATATTCTATAGAACCGTACAACTCTCTCCCCAAAAAGGGTGTATTTTTACAATGAGACAGGAGAAAATCTTCATCAATTATTACTTTTCTTTCAGGATTGATTATTGCGATATCCGCAGGCTTTCCTTCTGCGAGGGTCCCGCGGTCTATTTTTAATATTTTGGCCGGATTTATTGTTATCTTTTCGAAGGCTTCCATATATGAAAAATTGTACTCGTTGACAAGAATAGTAATGATCAAAGGCACTGCAGTCTCCAGACCAATAATCCCGAAGGGTGCATATTCCATTTCCTGCATTTTTTCATTTAATGAATGCGGGGCATGGTCGGTTGCAATAACGTCTATCGTACCATCTCGAAGGCCTTCAATCATATAGAGTCTATCTTCTTCAGTACGCAGGGGGGGCTTCATCTTTGCCATTGCCATGTGCTGGGCAACGGCATTATCATTTAATGCGAAATAATGAGGAGCAGTCTCTCCGGTAACCTGAATCCCCTGTTTCTTTGCCCACCTCAGCAATTCGACAGAACCGCTGGAAGAGATATGGCAGACATGGAGTTTTCCCTTGGCGAGGCGCGTCAAAAGTATATCCCGGGCAATCATTACCTCTTCTGATTCCCTGGGTATTCCCTTCATACCCAGCCGTGTTGCGTTAACACCCTCATTCATTATACCATTATCAGTCAACTCCAGGTCTTCGGAATGAGTCAGAAGGGGTACATCAAACATGCGGGCATACTCCAGGGCACGGCGCATAACCCTTGAACTCATAACGGGAAGTCCATCATCAGTGAAGACGACAGCTCCTGCATTGATAAGTTCACCCATTTCCGATAGATTCTCTCCCAGCGAACCGTGAGTAATGGATGCTGCGGGGAAAACATTTATCGGTCCCTTTTCAGCTTGAAGCTTAATAAATCGGACCAGTGCCTGATTATCAATTACCGGCTGTGTATTGGGCATGGTACAGACTGAAGTGTATCCGCTTTTTGCGGCCACCTTCGATCCCCCGATAATGGTCTCGACATCCTCTCTTCCGGGTTCGCGAAAATGAACATGCATGTCGATCAATCCCGGCACTACCAGACACCCCTTTGCGTCTATAACTCCGGCATCATCATCCACATGTATATCAGGGGCAACTTCTGCGATAATATCATCTGATATCATCACATCCAGATTTGCATCTGTTTTTGAAGCAGGGTCAATCACCCTTCCATTCTTTATAACAATTTTCATGATTCACTTCCCAGGTCTTCCAGCGGGGCGCCCCCTGCCAGAAGATAAAAAATAGCCATACGGACAGCTATACCATTGGTAACCTGTTCATTCATTATCAAATTGGGACTTTCTGCGACTTCGTTGCTGAGCTCTACGCCGCGGTTCACAGGACCGGGGTGCATGACTATAATATCCGGCTTGCACTTTTTCAGTCTATCTGCATTCAGGGCGAACTGCCGGTGATATTCCCGTATTGTGGGGAAAAAAGCCCCCTGCTGTCTTTCCTTCTGAATACGCAGCATATTTATAACATCAAGTTTCGGTAAAAGTTCATCCAGGTTATAGGAGATATTTACATCATAGGCAGCAAATTCATCAGGAACAAGGGTTGGCGGGCCGCAGATGGTGACTTCCGCCCCGAGCCTTTTAAAAACTTCAATATCAGACCTGGCTACCCGGCTATGCTGAATATCTCCGACAATCCCAATATGCAGGCCCTCGAGACTCCCCTTTATCTCCAGAATAGAGTAGGCATCAAGAAGAGCCTGCGTCGGATGAGCATGAAATCCATCTCCCGCATTAATTACAGATGCCTCAATATTTTGAGATAAAAAATGCGGCGCCAGAGACGCCGCATGTCGCATTACAATATAATCAGCCTTCATGGCTTCAAGGGTGTGGACCGTATCTATAAGGGACTCCCCCTTAACAACGCTCGATGTTGAAACGGCAACATTTATCAAATCAGCATTCAGCCGCTTTGCCGCCAGGTCAAAACTGAGACGTGTTCTGGTTGAGGGTTCATAAAAAAGCGTACATACCGTTTTTCCCCGCAAAACAGGAACACTTTTCACAGAACGTGTAAATACGTCCTTAAAAAATCTGGCGGAATTACAAATCAGCTGAATTTCTTCAGTGGTGAGGGATTCAATATCTAAAAGGTCTTTTCGTCGTAGTGAACTCATATCAAAATTAATGATGAACTTAATCAGCAAATGTTGTCAAATCAAATTATTTCTTTAATCAAAAAAATATAAAAAGATCAGCATTATAGATTATAATCAAAGAGCGCTGTATATTAAATGAATGCCAATTAAAAGCATGGCAAAAATAAACATTTCCTTAATACGATTATCATCTATAACCGTTAGAAGTTTTGGGCCTAGCTGACCTCCGAGGGCTACCCCAACCCAGCTGAAAACCAGAATCTGCATCATATCAGCAGTAAAAGAATGTACCGTAAATATCAGGTGTAGAATAGCCCCCATGAAGGCAATAAAAAAATTAAGAAACAGGTTTGTACCAATTGCATATCTCATCGGAATCTTCAATTTGCTTCTCATTACCGGAATTAGAAAGTCACCAATACCGATTGAAAGAAAACCTGACATGGAACCGAAAAAAAGGCTCTGCCCCTTAAACCAGAGAGGGGCCTTTATTGCAGGCCTTACTATCAGGCCGGTATCATATTTTTCCGTTTGTGATGCAAAAAAAATGGAAACCATGATACTTACGGCTCCCAGAATACCCTTCAGGGTTTCCGCATTAGCAACCCTTTGATTTAAAAATGCACCCGCCACCACTCCAAGTAGAATAACGGGCAAAAGGCTTAAGACCATTTTCCATAAAACGAATTTTTGCCTTATATTAGAATACGCTGCAGAACCCATACCGACGAACTGAATCAGGAATGAAAACATGACAGCCTTCTGGGGATCAAAACCTTTAAAAAGAATAAAATAGGGCGCCCAGAGAAGCCCCCCCCCTATTCCGATAAGAGAGGCAAAAGTGGAAATAACCATGCCAATGGGAATCAATAAAATATTTTCCAAAGGAATATTCATAGGGAGATTCTTTACCTGTTTTTCATTTCAGTTGTATTCGACCTTAAACTTTCTATGGTATATAGAACAAAGGCGTCCTTTACCATTTCAAGTTTTTTAACCGCTTCTTCAAGAGCAGCCAGGTGACCCTTTACGATTGAGAGACGTATCGGTCTTGCCTCCAGGTCACTGCTAAAATCAGTAATAATTGACCGCTCTTCAAAGACTATCCTTTCGAGCTGCGCAAGCACCTCCTGCAGGTTAATTGACAGGTCATTAATCAGGTTCCCAAGAATAGCAATTTCATCTTCCTTTTTGATTTCGATCCGGATACTAAGATCCCCATCGGCCATTTTTTGAGACTGGTCTATCATGTACTGTATCGGAGAAGCAATTTGCCATACAAACATAAACAATACGACAGCAGATACAATAATCAGGATAAGAATCATAATTACAAATTTTTGCGAAAGCTTATCAAGGGTTTTGTAGATATGAGTAACAGGTTTGTTGCCCTCCTTGATCAATTCTACTTCACTGGCAACCTTCTGTCGAAAGTTGGCACTCTTAATTTCTATCAGAATTTCACCTGCAACAAGAATATTGGCAATGGCAATGAGAAGGAAGTAGAAAACCATCCGTTTTTTAAGACTTGAGCTGGTAGAACCGTTTCCTTTTTTAAGAACCTTCAATTTTTCGAAAATATTCATATATACCGTTTTCTTTTATTCTGTTGCTTCGAAAAAAATAAATTACTCGATCATTTTTTCATTTATGAGGCCAACCAGGATATACCCATGTAAATATAAAATATCGCAATAAGAGCTATTGCAATTGCAAAAATAACCTTAATAATTCGATCCGGGAGATATCGGGAAACGTAGGGTCCAATCTGACCACCAATTATTACTCCCAGTCCGGTAAATAACCATAAATCCATTCTGATAAAATCGGCATGGAGATTTAGAATAGTAATTATCCAGTCAGCGGAAGCCTCTACCAGAATCGCCGTAGCATTGGCCCTTTTTGTCTTAACCTTTAATCCACGTTCAAGCAATGGTTGAGATAATTCACAGATACCCGTCCCGGTTGTTGAAGAAAAAAATCCACCGAGAGGGGGAATCCACATAAATCCGTAAATATCCTCAATGGGAATATTTTCCCTGTGACCAAAATAATTTTTGAATGCATTGTAGAGCTGCATGGAAGCAAGTCCGAGAATAATGACACCAAGAATTAATTTTAACAGGTTACCATTTACTACCATCAGTGCATGATTGCCAATTACCACTCCTGGAATTGTCAGCATAACCATTGTTGCCGCTATGGGTGTTTCAACCATACGGTAATAGAGATAGCGTAGCGCCCCGCTTGTCATACCAACCGCTTCTGTTGCAATACCTGTTGCAACAGAAGACTGAATGGGGATATTTAAAAACAGATTATAAATTGGCTGAAAAAGAACCCCCCCGGAAAATCCTGAAGAATTGGCCAGGATAGCAATAACGATAGAAATCGGGAACATGTACCAGTATTGTAGAGAAAATTCCATTTATTCCTTTTCCCCTTTTCCTGGTTTTACATTTATCTGCAGATTGTACTGTTCCATTGCCTCTAGAATCTCATTCTGTGAAATTTCTGAAGAAATCTTGTAGGTTTTATACATTTTAACAAATGTTTCCAGGGAAGTCAGGTCATGTGTCATCATTTCAAGGAGGTGCACTACTGACTCAGAGAGCTTCATCATCTCTTTGAAGTCAGCAACTTTCATTTTTTTCTGCTGAATAATTTCACCGCTGTTTACGTCTGTCAACATACCTGAGATAAGGTTAATGGCCGCTATAACCTTGTCTTTGTGACGCTTAACATCCTGCTTCACCTGGTTAATCATATCGAGAAGCTTTTCATTCATCTCATTGATTAGATGTGCAATCTGCCCTATTTCATCTTCTGTGAGTACCGGGACTTTAACCGTTAAATCACCTTCGGCAAGTCTCTTGGTTGCCTCAACCATGCCGTCCATGGGAGCGACTATATCCTTGGCAAACATAAAGAAAGCAGCGACAATACATCCGGTTACCACCAGTAAAAAAAGTATCATCCTGTTTCTTAAATCATAGATAGGTTCAAACATTATCCGGTGGTCTGCTTTTTTTAATTTTTTCACTGCCTCCGGTGCCAGGTACCTGCTGGCTTCAGCAATCATGTGTGAAGAAATTTCATTCTCCAGTTTTGACGAACTGATTTCCAGAATAATTTCTGCACTCACCGATATTGAAACAATGGCGATAAGAAGAAAATAAATCATCAGTTTTCTTCTTAAACGTGATGGATGCCTGGATATCCCTAGGGGCATTAAAGTGTTCTCCCAGTCGGCTTATTCATTATTTATATTTACTCCGTTCAACTGTTATTGTACTGTTGATTTCGACAGTCATATATCTTCCTTTTTTAAAGGAACCCGGGTTTGCCACAATACAATTTCCAAGTTGAAATGTTCCAGCGGCTTCGTGTATATGCCCGCAGAGACATAAATCAATTCTGTTTGTTTCGGCAAACTTGCGAACACTATGACTTCCCCCCCTGATACCCAGAAAAGTTCTGTCTCTTGTTTTTCGCGGTGGAGTATGAGAGACCATTATTTTTTTCTCCGTTGAGGCGATCTGGCTGTATCCCTTTTCCAGGAACTGCAATAATTCCTCTTCGGAGTACTCAGTTGGAGTATTCATTGGTGTTGGGCTCGATCCACCAACGCCGAAAAAACCTGTTGAGCCAATAGCCATTCCCCTTCCGTGAAGGGAATAGCCCCTTTCTTCCAGCATATCACAGACTTCTTTTTTATCCCAGTTTCCATGGACTGCTGCAATATTCTTATTGATTTTTTCTGTGGTTTTAATAATTTTTTCTGCTTCTTTAGCAGAACCCCTCTGACTTAAATCTCCGGCAAAAATGATCAAGTCGGCAGCGGCCATTTCTTCGGAAGCTGCCTCAAGAAAAGAGAGATCACCATGAATATCACTGAAAACATATAATTTCATTTCTACCCCAATCAGATCATAACGGGATTTATATCATTCTGCAAGAAAAAATTACCGTGACCGGTCAATATTAAAGCCTGGTTATTTTTTTCTTGCATTCTCCAGAAAACATAAAGACATAGCCTAGATGAATAATTACTTTTGGCAATTACTTTATTCATATTTTTATATTCGCATCGACTGATTTCAGGTGAAAAGGAAATTCATATGCCCGATAACATATACATTGATACTCATTCACACTTCGATCTGATACTGGAAGAAAGTTCCCTGTCAGAAGATTCTCTCCTTGAAGATCTTCAGCAGAATAACTGTAAAATCGCTGTACAGGTATCCATTGATGTCGAAAATCTCAGATGGTCCCGGGACTTCGCCCTGAAACACCAAAAAAAGGGAATTCTCTTCAGCGCAGGGATCCACCCCTCATCTCCGGCGGGGGAAAATGAGCTTCTTTTATTAGAAAGATTTCTTTCTGAGACAGAATCTTCAGGGGCTGCGGGACTTCTTTTCGGGATTGGAGAATGCGGCCTTGATTTTTTCCGGAAGAGACAGCCGGAGAAGATGCAGAGAGGCTCCTTTGCCAGGCAAATTGAACTGGCAGCAAAATACAGGCTTCCGGTAATTGTTCACTCCAGGGAAGCCTGGGATGAGACAATAGATATAATCAGGGCTCACAGAC
This sequence comes from uncultured Spirochaetota bacterium, assembly GCA_942491575.1. Lineage (GTDB taxonomy): Bacteria > Spirochaetota > UBA4802 > UBA4802 > UBA5550 > CAZHNW01. The sequence continues at coordinate 3,495,665 of CALOBT010000025.1, read as the reverse complement.
CCAGCATGGGGATCATGCACTGTTTTCCCGGGGATAAAGATGCTGCACGGGAGGCACTTGACCTTGGCTTCTATCTTTCCTTCGCAGGGAATGTAACCTTTAAAAAGGCTCCTCACCTCCAGGAGGCAGCCCTCTTCACCCCCCCGGACAGGCTGCTCCTCGAGACGGATTCACCATTTTTAACTCCGGTACCCCACAGGGGGAAAGCAAACCGGCCCCATTATATTCGCCATACATATGAATTTATCGCCCATTTAAAAAATATGCCCCTTGAAGAACTTCAGCAAAACATCTATACTAATTTTACAAAAATAAGAGATGCTGCGGGAGGCGTGGAATGACATCCCGGTCAATTGAAACAGACTTTCTGGTAATCGGCAGCGGAATCGCGGGGCTTACCTTTGCATTAAAGGCGGCGGCCTCCGGTAGAGTTACCATTGTAACAAAAAAGGACGACAATGAATCAAATACAAATTATGCCCAGGGTGGTATTGCCTCTGTACTCGATCCGAAAGATTCATTCGAAAAACATATAGAGGATACACTGAAAGCGGGTGCGGGGCTCTGTGACCGGGAGAGTGTCGAAATCCTGGTAAAGGAGGGGCCCAATGCAATAAGGGAATTACTCGACTGGGGGACCGACTTTACCTATACCAGTACCGGAAAGGGTGAAAAAAAGCTCGAACTGGGGAGGGAGGGGGGACACAGCTTCAACCGTATAGTCCATGCCGCTGACCTTACCGGTGCAGCTATTGAATCAGCCCTCCTGGCTCGAATCAATGAAAACAAAAATATTACTATTCTGGAAAACCATACCGCCATTGATCTGCTGACGGAACATCAGCTGAAAATAGAAAAATCACCCAATGACCCCATTCATTGTTACGGGGCATATATACTGGATAATTCAAGCGGAGCGGTAGAAACCTTTCTTTCCCGTGTCACTCTCCTTGCCTCAGGGGGAGCCGGACAGGTATACCCTCACACGACAAATCCTGCCATCGCAACAGGGGATGGAATAGCCATGGCTTACAGGGCCGGGGCCCTCCTGGCGGATATGGAATTTATACAGTTCCATCCCACAGCCTTCTATTCCGAAAGAAAAAAACCGGGCCCCTCCTTTTTAATCAGCGAGGCAGTCAGGGGGGAAGGTGGCATTCTCGTTACCAGCAAAGGGAAGAGACTCATGGAGGGCAAACATCCCCAGGAGGATCTTGCCCCGAGGGATATAGTAGCAAGGGCAATCGACGGGGAACTGAAACAATCAGGAGAAAATTGTGTGTTTCTTGATATCACCAATAAACACCGCTCCTTCCTCCAAAAGAGGTTTCCACATATTTTCATGCACTGCATGGATCAGGGCATTGACATCTCCCGTGATCCGATTCCGGTAGTTCCCGCTGCCCATTACCTCTGCGGAGGGGTTGTCTGTGACAGAAATGGACGAACAACCATCCGCAACCTCTACGTTTCAGGAGAGTCTGCCTGCACAGGTGTTCATGGAGCCAATCGTCTTGCAAGCAACAGCCTCCTCGAAGGAGTTGTCTACTCTTTGCGTTCCTGCACCAATGCATCTGAATTTATCACCGGTACACCCAAAAAAGATTTTCCCCTTTTCCCCTCCTGGAACAAGGAAGGAACCTTCGATCTTCAGGAATGGATTCTGGTGCAGCATAACATGGAGGAGGTCAAGCGCCTCATGTGGGATTACGTAGGTATTGTTCGAACGGATCGCCGCCTGAAAACTGCCTACAGGAGAATAATTCTTCTGGCAGAAGAGATCCATGATGTCTACTGGCACAGCACCATTTCTCCTCATATGATAGAGCTGCGCAACCTGGCAACAACCGCAAAACTGATAATTAAAAGCGCCATGACGCGCCAGGACAGCATCGGCCTGCACTACAACTCCGACCATCCTGACGCCGAAGCGGAAGGACGCAATGTTCTGCTCCGATCACAGTACGATCCTGTTTTATTAAAATTGAGGCACTGAAATGATTAAAGGGATTTTCACCAGAAACCTTGAACATGATGACCTCCCGTTACTCTGGTCTTTGGGCAAGGAAGTTTTGAGCACCTCTACAGCCTTCACCCACAGGTGGGATGCAGAACATCTGTCACGGATTCTGGCAGATGAAGATTCCTTCTGTATAATGGCACTTCGCAGGAAAAAACCTGTAGGTTTTATTGCAGGCGTAAAAGCCACTGACGACACAGGGCCATTTCTCAAAATTTTATGGTACGGTGTTGCTACCCCACTGCAGGAAAAAGGAATAGAGGAAATGCTCCTCTCTGCAGTAAAGAAGGAGGCGGCACGTCGGCGACTGAGTAAAATATCACTCACTATAAATCCTGATAGTCCCGAAAAACAACGCCTGGTAAAATTTAACTTTACTGCTGAAAAGCAATTTGTAGTAATGCACCTTCAGTAAATTTATTCTCTTGCCGTTACTTAAAAATAAATTCAATTGAAGGAGTAAAACCGCACATGAAGAAAGGGAAGAACCGGAAACCAGCTGTTGATGCCCTTATTTCCGAATCCGGCAGAAACGTTCCTCCTTCGGGCATCCGTGAATTTTTTGATATCGTCTACTCTCAACCTGACTGCATTTCCCTTGGAGTCGGGGAACCTGACTTCGTCACACCATGGCGCATTGCCGATACGGGTATTTATTCCATCAAGGACGGTTACACCCACTATACACCAAACCGAGGCATACCTGAACTGCGAGAGAGCATTGAAGACTATCTCAAAAAAAATTACAACATCTCATACAATAATGAGAAAGAACTCCTGATAACAATGGGAGTAAGTCAGGGCCTTGACCTCGCTCTTAGAAGTATTATCGATCCCGGCGATGAAATTATTATTATCGAACCATGTTATGTTTCCTATCGTGCAAACATTTCCATGCTTTACGGAATCCCGGTGTCGGTACCGACCTATCTGAGTGAAGACTTTAAAATCAGCATTGATCGATTATCACGTGCAATAACGGACCGCACCAAGGCCATCCTTCTCAACTATCCGTCAAATCCCACGGGTATCAGCCTTGACAGAGAGACCCTCGAAGCCATTGCTGAACTTGCAAAAAAAAATAATTTAATTATCATTTCAGACGAAATTTATTCAGCCATTACCTTCGACCGCAAACACATATCAATACTGTCCATTCCCGGCATGAAGGAACGTACAATCTACCTGAATGGATTCTCCAAATCACATGCCATGACGGGCTGGCGCCTCGGCTTTGTCGGAGGGCCAGAATTTATGATCAATACAATGCTGAAAATCCATCAGTATACTGCACTATGTGCCCCATCTATTGCACAGTATGCAGCAGTTGAAGCCCTTAAGAGCGGGCAAAAGGAAGTTGATCAAATGCGCATGGAGTACATGAAACGAAGGAACTATATAGTCAGCCGTTTTAATGATGCAGGACTTCCCTGCCCCATGCCTGACGGGGCTTTTTATGTCTTTCCTGATATTTCATCTACAGGTCTTTCATCAAAGGAATTCGCGCTGAAACTCCTGGAGCACGAGAATATTGCAGTTGTTCCCGGGAATGCCTTCGGTGATGCTGGAGAAAATCATATCAGGTGTTCCTATGCAACCTCAATGGGAAACATCCGAAAGGCCCTTGACGGAATAGAAAAATTTGTAAGAGAAAGACCATGGGTTACCTGATAGACGGATTCAATCTCATTTATAAAATTCCTCATCTCGAAGAATTAATGTACCGCAATGAACTTAACGAAGCGCGCCGCGGCCTGATTGAACTGCTTAATCAGTACCAGCATATAAAAAAAGCGGAAATTAAGGTAATCTTCGACGGGAAAAAAAATCCCGGAAATTCGTTAGAGAAGGAACAAATAGGCGAGATCCGTATATTTTATTCCCACGATTTTTCCGCGGATTATGTTATTAAGGAATTTATAAAAATTGATATGAATCCGCGAATGACAAGCGTGGTTACTTCCGACAAGGAAATAATTTTTTATGTAAACCGCTTCAAGGCCCCTGTCATAAAAAGTGAAGATTTCGCCCGCATGATGCAGGAGGCAATTGCGAACTTCAACCGCGTCTACACTCCGGAAAAAGAAGAAAATCCTGAACTCTCCGACGATGAAATTTCCTTTTGGGAAAAGATGTTCGATAAGAAGAAGCGTTAACTTCCCCCCTCCCCAAAAAACCTACTTCGCCATATTTTCATCAAAAAATTTCATCATATCCGGAAGAATTTTTCGCCAATAACGCCAGTCATGAATGCCGTGACTGACTTCATTATATGCTACCTTGTATCCCCCGCTTTTCTTCTCCAGCTGCTTCAGGCGCATGGCAAGAAGCATCGATTGTTCTCGAGGCACGGAATAATCCTTTCCGCCGTGGGAAATAAATACTGCAACACCCTTCAGGTTAACAGCCATACGCATCATATTGTCCTGCTGCTCCCAGCGGGATTTAAAATTTTTATACTCACCATAGACACTGCGCAGGATATGGTTTCGGGTCATGGAAAGGGGATCGTAATCTCCGGAAACGCCTGCTGTTGCCGCAAAGCTTTCCGGTATCCGTGCCGCAGTCAGCAGGGCACCCCTGCCTCCCGTAGAGAGGCCCATAATTCCTGTTTTTGCCTTATCCGTCGCCAGATTAAAATTACTTCTGATGAAGGGGATTAGTACAGTATTCATATATATCCCTCCCGGAAGAGGGGCCCACTTCACCTTTGTTTCAGGGAAGTACTGAGAGGCATAAAGGCTTTTCCCCATGGCGGGGCAGACAAGGGCAATCCCGTACTGGTCTGCGAATTTCTTAATAGCAGAATTTTTCTCCCAGTCACGCATTGTACCGTTATAGCCGTGTAGAACAATGAGAGTGCGAACAGCTTTCCCCCGCTTATATTCCTTCGGAAAATAAATCTGCAGTTTTCCCGTATATTTTTTTTCTCCCGTCAAAACGGGGACCTCGATTGACCGCAGCCAGCCTCCGGCCTTTATTTTCCCTTTGTAGGCGAAACCCCCACCAGTGACACATCCACTCATGATGAAAATTATAATAAATAACGAAATTTTTCTCATATTGCACCTTACAAAACTTTATTTTATGCCACTGCGGGACTGAAATTTTCAGAGAGAAGGACGCATCCGTGCGATTTTACTAGTTCCGAGTACAGCGGATTTTATTGCTCTCTAAATTACCAGAAGAGGCGTTAAATGCAAGCACTTATTCATTCCGAACAGCCGAATCGATCGAAGAAACGCTCTATTTTCTGAGTCCTTTTATCTACTTTTTTAATATACTTTCTGGTCAGTTTTTTAGCAAAGCCGAAGGAAATATCAGCCACCAGCACTACAGCCCCGCCGATAATCGCAAAGGAATACCAGAAAAAATAGACCAGGTACTTAAAGGGACAGACAACTTCCTTAAGACTTCCGTTTTCCGATTCGCCTCCGGGTTTTCCCTTCTCCCCTTTCTCGACCTTTTCTGCTGCGAAAAGGCCTGCGGAATTACAGACAGAGCTTCCCGAAAAAGCAGGGATCGAAAGGGGTAAAAATTGTAATATTAGAACAGCCGCCAGAATCTGTTTCATTAAAATCTCCGTGGAATACAGATAATAAGATACTCAAAAATTGACAAATCAACCACCATTTAAAGATATCCTGCTTCCTTCAGGCTTAAATATCCGGAAGCGGCAACAATTACATGGTCCACCAGGGGAATGCCCACCACACGCCCCGACTCAGCAATTCGCTCCGTCGTGACAATATCTTCCCTGGAAGGCTCAAGGCTCCCGGAAGGATGATTGTGACATATAATTATCGCCGAGGCCCCTTCCTTAATCGCATCACGAAAAACCTCCCGGGGATGCACTATCGCTTCAGATACACTCCCCATTGATATCAGATTGTTTTTCAACAGGTTCTGGCGGTTATTTAGTATCAAAACCCGAAACTCCTCTGTAATCAATCCCGCCATTGAAGGAAGAACCAGTTTCCATACAGCCTCAGGGGATGATATTTTTGTAAGTTTTTTCGGATCAGTCAGGGCCCGCCGCCCCGCTTCGAAGGCGGCCAGTATTCTAACTGCTTTTTTCATGCCGATACCCGGCTCCTTTGCAAGTTCCCGCACTCCCGAACGGGAAATCCCCGGCAGTCCACCAAAATTTTCCATACTGGCCAATGCCAGTGACATTATGTCGATATTTCGGGTTCCGCTTCCCAGCAGCAATGCCAGCAGTTCCGTATCGGATAGACACCGAATTTCTTCCCCCTGGAGGCACCTTTGAAAAGGAAGATGTTGATTCTGTTCCTTCACTCTCATTTTTTGCTCCTGAAGGGTATTCCCTGACGATACAATTTTTCAAATTCTTTCAGGTAGAGTTTAGCAGGTCCTTCCCCCTCAATCACGAGCAAATTTTCATCATTACGAATCCCCGCCCCCTTGCTGAAATTATAGGAACCGGTGATCACAATAGAGCCATCAATTATTATTACCTTGTGGTGCATCAAATGTATATTACTATCCCTGCGGACATCAATACCTTCTACAATGAATTTTATATATTCTGAATAGGCGCTATTGCTGCCATGGGACTCAACTAGGCCCTTCACTGACAACCCTTCCGATTTTTTACTTATCAGCGCTTCTCCAAGGCTGTCACTGGTGAAGGAAAAGGCCATAAATCGAATTGATTTTTTTGCCTTTTTAATAAGAGGAAGCAATACATTTTCAATATCGTCCTCAGGTGAAAAAAATACACTAACCCTGTTTTTACCGGAGCGAAGGGATTTTTTTCTTTTCAACCAGGGGAAAGGCCCCGGCTCCTCTTTATTCCCGAAGACCCCTCCGCAATACATTTCCTCGAACTCAGCCGTAAAGGTATCTGCAAGTCCCGGCAAACGGAAAAATACAGCATTATTGTTGTTCTTTCGTGAACCGTTTTCTGTCACATTAAAGGAACCTGTCCAGGCAACCGACTTGTCAAAGATAAAAAACTTGTTATGCATTAGTCCCTGCTTTTTATCATGTACAATCAAAATACCAGCTTTCCTCAAAGATGACAGGTTTCTTCTGAAATAATTATCACTCTCTAAAACAAGTCGAACCTTTACGCCGCGAATCACCGCACTCTTCAATGCAGATATAACCCTTTCATTATTAAGGTCATAAAGGGCTGCATCTATAGAGAATTTTGATTCAGCAACAAAGCGGCAGAGATGATCGACAACGGGAGAAGATGAACTGCCGGGCTGTGTAAAGAGAACCTTGTACTCCATATCGCGGCCCATCCCGAAAACAGATAAAAACAGGAAAAAGAATAAAAATATTATTTGTTTTTTCATAATACCCCTCTCTGGAGGTAACGAATTGGGGGCGTAGAAAATTAAAACTTTTCCAGGGCAGGCTTCGCAGGTTACTCTTTCTGCAGTTCTTCACGGCGGTCCATAACAATATTTTCGTATTCGGTGTAGAGAATCTGTTCTTCCCTGTTAGGATAAATCGATTTCACCTTACTGATTAAAGTTCTGAATGGGGCAAGTTTTTTAAGATTATTCTGATTATTGATAATATTTCTGATTTCCTCATCATTACGCTGCAGCAGGTTCAGATAAAAGAAAAAGGCGTCCCTGAGATCAACGAGCATGGAGCGGTTCATTTCAATTTTTTCATCTGCCGTATCTATGAGAAGTTGATCAATAAAATTTAAAATATATTCGGTATCAAGAGCTGTCAGCTCGAAGTCGAGAAGAAGCTGGTTTACCTTAGACAGATCATAATTACGCAAATGTATCCTTGCAAGAAAAACCGGATTTGTCGACATCATGTTCAAATTTACGATTCGATCATCATCTTCCTTATCGCTATCATGAACTGGTGCAGTAATTTCTTCATTCGGAACGAAAATGATTTTTTCTACTTTGTAACGGCTTTTAATAATAATAATGTCATTCTCAGTAATACTATCATCAACAATTACATAATCGGGACGCAGAGTTATATCAAATTGCTTCACCATTGTAGGGAGGTCCTGAACATGCAGAATTCTCACCGGCATGACATCCAGTTCCTTTTCCGTATTGATTAACAGGTATCTCTTCTCCCTTGAAGTTATTACATTATAGGGAAGGATCAATTCTCCATTTCGAATTTTCAGCATATAATAATCACGGGAGTAGTCCTTCTTTATCTGGAAATGGGGCCCCACAAAAAATATCAGGGGAACATGGTGAACCAGGCTTGAATCTTCCTTGTCAACATAAACGGAAGACCCTTTCTTAGTAAAAGCCAGATACTGCCATTTTTTAAACATTATCTTTATGACAAAACCGGCGGGGGTTTTTTCTTCAACAAAATCCATATCTATTCCATTCGGGCAATCATTTCAAGGCACCAATTATGCAGTGCCAACATCGGCTTATATTCCTCTACGCAGAGATCCAGCAACTTTCTGTTGAATAAAATATCATCTTCAGGAAATTCCCGTCCAGCATGCACCCCGTTAAAGCGCAATAATTTTTCCCTTGGGTGATTTGACTCAAATCCCCTGGGCACCTTTTTGTAGTGGAGAGTCCCGACGGAAGTACCTTCTCTTTTTTCAAGTTCCCCGACTATTTTTTCAAGCCTTTTACCAAATTTATCATCAGCAACAGATTCTCTGAATATTTTCAGCTGATCCTTCGTGAATAAATACATCCCGGTAGCGAGAAAAATTTTGCCCGGTTCTAAATGAAAATAGAATCCAGGCATTTCCATCCTTGGGCCATTCCCGCTCCAGAAATAGAAGGCAAGATGTGTCTTTAAGGGACGTTTATCCTTGCTGAATCTTATATCTCGATGAATTTTAAAGAGGGAACGATTAATGCGCGGTTCCGCGTGAATATCCGGTGAAAACCTGTTCAATTTTTGGCCAAGATCAACCACAAAAGAACGGGACGGCTCCAGTACATATTGCTCATAGTCACCCCTATGTGACTCAAACCATTCCTTTGAATTGTTATCTGCAAGCTGCTTATAAAAATTTATTGTTTCCTCAAAAAAACCTTCAAAAGGTTTGATTTGGTTCATATAAATGCCGTTTTTCCATTATTCTGATGCCGCCCTGATGGCCCTTTTCCTGAACCTTTCCAGTTCCTGACGATAAAGCTGTGCCATTTCATTAATATCTGCAAACTGATGAATCTTAAAAAAAGTTTTAATCAGCTCTTTAACAACTGTATCATCACTCAGTTGAGCCATCTGATTTTGGCGGCCAACAAACATTTCATCAGAGACTGCTATCTGTTCACGCAGGACTTCCCCAGCGGTTTTTTCCAGGTTATTTATCGGCCTTCCGGTTCGGCGGTGTATGTTTTTTAAAATTAATGCAACAAGTGATATAACTGTTCGGTTCTTATCGGCTTCCTTGTCCCTGGTCATTTTTTCGAATGCATCAATAATTAACTGGTTTCTATCTTTAATCTTCGACACTACTTCTGTTTTAGTATCATCAGGAAGCTGGGCAAATGCCGGAGTATGATTCGGATAAAAGGCTTTCAGATACTGTTTGGAGAGCATTATAACACCGCTGAGAGAATCATTGATTGTGTCCCCCATTACAAAATTTCGCAGATCTTCCAAATCCAGTGAAAAAATGGTAGGGACCCCCTCCATAAACTGAGGGGCTTCCCAGGATTCCAGAAAAATTGAAAGAGGCTTACTCTCTTTAACCTCGTGATGGAAAAAATAATCCATCAGAAGCCTTCGAAACATTTCAGGGACCTTCCCCCCAACCGTATTATCCTCTTCAAGGTGGATGCAATAATCGATCAGATTATAAAAGGTCTCCCCTTTTTTTTGTGCCATTCCCTTTTTCCTGATTACATTGTTTTTAGAATGCCTTCACTGTCAAGGTCGCGGGCTGACATCAACCTCAAGTCCGGAATGCTCACCCATCATATGATATTGAAATCCAAGGCCGGCAACCATTGCAGCATTATCAGTACATAAAACCGGAGAAGCAATAATAATTTCTTCATCTTTCTTTTTTTGGTTTAGCAGCTGACGAAGCCGTCCGTTAGCCGCGACCCCTCCGGCAACAACAATTTCCTTTATACCACGCTCACGAGCCGCAGTAAAGACTCTTCTTATTAAAATTTCCAATGCGCGTTCCTGGAATGCATACACTACTTCAGCCTTATCTGCATCGGGATTATTCTTGATATAATTCACAACCGCAGTCTTAATCCCGCTGTAGGAAAAACGCATATCTCCGGGATCAGTTAGTATTTTAGGCAGGATAATATCGCGTTTCACCGCTGACCGGGCCAGTTTTTCGATAACCGGGCCTCCGGGATACTCAAGCCCAAGATACTTGGCAACCTTGTCAAAGGCCTCTCCGACGGCATCATCAACGGTCCGTCCGATAACCTCGAAGTCTCCTATACCGCGGACTTCATAAAGAGCAGTGTTTCCTCCGGAAATGAGAAGACCGATATATGGAAAAAGAATTTCACGCCCCTCAAGAAAGGGGGCATATAAATGGGCCTCCAGGTGATTTACCGCGACCAGAGGAATATCCAGGGTATAGGCAATCGCCTTTGCCGACTGAAGGGCCACAAGCAGTGATCCTATCAGGCCAGGCCTGTTGGTAGCCGCGACATAGTCCAGGTCGGCAAATGAAATCCCCGCCTCTTTCAGTGCTCCATCAATCAGACCATTGATAACTTCAAGGTGAGACCGTGATGCTATTTCAGGCACCACTCCAAAATATTCTTTATGAAGATCAATCTGGCTGAAAATTTTGCTGGAGAGTATTTCCCTTCCATCAACTACTATAGCAGCAGCTGTTTCATCACAGGAACTCTCCAGCCCAAGACCAATAATTTTTTTTCCCATCAATTGATTAGATCTATCCTTTCATTCTGGTAAGGGCAGTTTTCAGCTGATTATCAAATTCCAGATCATACAGTGGCCTTTTCCGATATCTATTGATTTGATTCTTCAGCATCAGATCCGCTGTCCTGTCGGAAATTTTTATTTTCTTTGCTTTCAGCAATTGATAAAAATCTTTTCTGGTTCTATCGTTATAAATTGTTTTTTTCGTTACCAGTTCGTCAAGAATTTTCAAACGCACAATATTAGCTATTGCCTTCTTTTCTTCTTTGCTGATCTCCATGGTCTTGACCCGGTAATCAGGTTTAATTCCCTTTCTATGGATCATTTCTCCCGATGGTGTATAGTATCTGGCGATAGTAATTGCCACACCTACATTTTCGTCCAGGCTGAAGGATTTCTGGACGGATCCTTTACCGAATGTTTTTGTACCGAGAAGTTTACCCCGTTTATTATCACGTACTGCTCCCGCAAATATTTCGGATGCCGAGGCACTTCCTCCATTCACCAGAACCAGCAGTTTTCCCTTTGCCAGAACCGGATTCTGGGCTTTAAAAATCCGCTGATTTTTAACTCCTTCCCTTCCGCGGGTTGAAACAATAACCTGATCCTTTTCAAGGAAAAGATCTGAAACACTGACTGCAGCAGTCAGAAGGCCGCCTGGATTATATCTCAGATCAACAATAAAGCGATCGATATTCTTTTTATTAAAGGATTCAATCGCTTTTCGAACATCAGCAGTAGTGTCAGAGCCAAAACTTTTTATTTTAATATAACCGATTTTCCCCTCGGGAATAATACCGGATTCGACACTCTTTATCTTTATCGGGGCACGCTCTATTTCAAATTTCATCAGCTCGTCAAAACCCTCCCGCTCGATATAGAGGGTAACCTTACTTTTAGGCAGGCCCTTTATCAGCTTTACGATCTCCTCAAGTTTTTTACCGTGAATAGGCGTATCATTCACCTTCTTTATGATATCTCCTGACTGAATTCCCGCCTTCATTGCCGGTGAGTTATCAATGGGGGATATTACTACCACCTCACCATCCCGGACAGTAATTTCAATACCTACCCCCACAAATTTACCCGTAGTCATTTCTTTAAGTTGACTCAGGGCCTTTTCATCAAGAAAGCGGGAAAAGGGATCCTCCATTGCACCGATCATGCCCCTGATTGCTCCGTAAAACAGTTTTTTAGTCTCAGGGACTTCGACATATTCATTTCTCAATATCTGGTATACCCTGTGAAAATAATCGAGGTATTTATGGGCCGGTTCGCGGGCCGATGCAAGATAACTTGCATTTACCCCCAGAAAAAGCCCCAGGAAAAATACCGTCAACAACAGGTGAAAATTTCGTTCCTTCAGTTTTTTAAACATCATATACTCCATGCATGGTGGATAACTGCGTCATCAGGATTATAAAAATCGACTTATTAGCTGATTAGCCCACAGGAAGGGACTTCTGTCAATGAAATTCCTGATAATGGCCAACGAGACTGCAGCCTTATTTAAGATACATATTCTTTGACCTGTGAGATGCTTTATTGTTACAGGATTCAAACGGTTCGACTCAACTTGTTTTTTCACATTAACAGGGGGGAAGTTCAATTTTCCTTGACCTATTTTTCACCGCAGATACCATCACTGGAAATAAACCGGAAGGAGAAACGTATGCCCCGAGTAATTCTGGAAGAACAGGAAAACTATGAATTCGCATTTGATATGCAGGTGAGAATCTCAGATGTTAACGTAGCCGCTCATGTGGGTCCCTCACAAATGGTAGACCTGATACATGAATCCCGTACACAATATTTTAAGGCCCTGGGTCTCTCCGAGGTAAATCTTGGGGACAATAAACATGGAACTATATTGGCAGATGTTGCCTTAAATTTAAAAACAGAATCGCATATCGGAGACATACTGGTAATAAAGGTTCATCTTGGAGAATTCAGCCAGAAGGGATTTAGAATTTATTACCGAATATCCCGAAAGGGGGATATAATCGCCCTCGCAGAAACCGGACTTGTGGTTCTTGATTTTTCAGTAAGAAAACCAGCAGCGGTGCCTGAAACATTCATCAAAACCATAAAGGAATTTCAGAAAAAGAATGGCCTATCGTAATATTCTCCTCATTGCAGATATTGAGGGCTCATCAAAATGCCCGGACTATGATTCATCCTCATTTAAAACACCGGGCTGGCCCGAAGCTTGTCTTGGCATGACCTTGGACGTAAAGGAAGTTACAGACGCACTCCTGAATGCAGATGTTGAAACTATCACGGTTAAAGATTTTCACCGTACTGGCTACAACGTGATGAAGGAATATCTCAATCCCGAAGTCAGGCTTGTCTCAGGATATATAAATGGTCCCGTACCCGGCCTGGGAGATCCCGGGAAGGCGGATGCCCTGATGATGACGGGCATGCATGCACCCTCCGGTTCAGATGGCTTCCTCGCCCATACAATGACATCCCGAATCTCCAGTCTTCTGGTTAACAATGAACCTGTATCTGAAGCCCAGCTGTTTTCAGCATCACTCGCATCAAGGGGCCTGGCACCAATTTTTTATTCTGCCTGCCCTGTGGGATGCGCACAGGCCGCGGAAAAACTCCACGGTATAGACACCTTCCCCATCGATAAATCCCCCGGTCTAACCGGATTTGATGCCGAACAATGGCGCTGTGAACTTTCCAGGGCCGCCGTTGAATCATTGGAAAATACAGTCACGAAACCATATCACATGGAAGGCCCATTTGATGTCGCTGTAACCATGCGGGATGGTGAGGAAGTAGCGGCAAAACTTTCCCGTCGCTGGAAACTGCAGGTTAATGAAGCGACCCTCCTGTTTGCCTGTAAAACCTTTGACGAGTTATATCGGACACTTATTCGACTCTGCTATCTTACACCCTTTATAGAAAAAATAGCACCTGCAGGCCTCCCCCTGTATAACCTGTATGGGCACCTCGGTCTCAACTGGGCCAGAAAACAATTAAAGAGAGCATAAAAAAACCACGCGGGGAGCGTGGTTTCTATTACTCTATTTTGATTTGAGGCTGTAGACCCCATCCCACTTTGTGGGTGGTGGTTTTTTGATATAATCTTCACATCGCTTGACATATGTCAGACTTGGGCCGTCATCCTCAACTATTTTAAGACCTTCCATAAAGGCATTCCTGGAACGCTTCCACTGACGTTTCTCAAAAAAATCGAGTCCCTCATAGTAGTGCCCCAGCATATCATACATGTAGCCCGGGAGCTTCCCCTTCGGCCCGAGGAGGTCAAAAATTTTAATAGGCTCGCTTTTCCCTATTACCCTGATAACATCGAGACGGCGAGCCTCAATTATATCCCTGGAACCGAGAAAGGTTGCCTCGCTGATCATCGCATTAGTGGAATAGAATTTATTGGCCCCCTCAAGTCGTGACGCAAGGTTTACCGCATCCCCCATAGCGGTATAGTCCATCCTGGTACGTGAACCCATATTTCCTACAACAGCTTTTCCGGTATTCATTCCCATTCGCACCTTAAGTTCATCCTTTCCAATCTTCCGCCACTCCTCCTGCATTTCACGGAGACGTTTTTTCTGGTCTATGGCCGCCAGGCATGCCCTGATGGCATGATCTTCAAAGGGATGCGGGGCTCCAAAAAAGGCCATTATGGCGTCCCCCTCGTATTTATCAACTGTACCGCCATGTTGGAGGATAATATCAGTCATCTCTGAAAGGTACTCATTAAGAAGATTAACCAGTTCCTTCGGAGTCAGCTTCTCCGAAATGGAAGAGAAACTTGCCACATCTGAAAAGAAAATAGTAATCTCTCTTTCTTCCCCCCCAAGTTCCAGCGACTCAGGATTATCAATAATCTGGTCAATAACCCCGGGAGCAAGGTAATGAGAAAAGGCACTCTTGATAAAGTGTTTCTGGCTTTCCTCCCGCATAAACTTAACAGAGGCGATTGCAATGGAGGGGAGCAGCATGGAAAGGGAGTATCCAAGCTGATCTACCCAGATGTTTGTTGCTGCAAAAATTGCAACGGCAGTAGCATTAATCACAAGAAAGGTCACCCCGATGGTGACAACAGAACTACGTGCATTAAGGCGCTGGACAGTGAAGCCCATAACCAGGGCAATCACCAGCATAATCAAGACATTGAGCCAGAAGGGAGCACGGTTAATGTAATTTTTCTGTATAATGGTATTTATAGTATTATGGTAGGCCCCAACAAGAGCATATTCCTTCCAAAGGGGAGTCTGGCCGATATCAACCGTGCCAGTTGCTGTCAGACCCGTGATTGTTATATCATTCTGAAGAGACTCAACCTTCATCACCAGCTCAATTGCCTTGATGTCCTGTTCGAAGGCATAAAGTTCCTTTTCCAGGGCCTTATCTTTTTTGGATGCCAGCTCCTTTCGAATTCGACCCGCTTCTTCTTTAAGAACCTTAAGATAACCATTCTTCAGATTATTTTCTTCTTTTCTAAGATTTTTCATCGATTCCCAGGCCTTCAAGCGCGAGGGACCGTCCTTGGCAGATGCATAGGCCTGTGCGGCTGCCTGCATCTTCTCGGCTATGGCACTCCGCTTTGTGATTCCATCCATGCCACCCTGGGTATCAAAGAAATCATGAACGACCTCTGCATAGTTATCATACTCAACCAGGGCAAAAAACGGTAAAATTCGAAAAGATTCTTCACGCGGCCCCGGGCCTATCCAGTTAACATAAATCATACCCTTTTCGCTGATAGGTATTTTCATATCCTCGAAATCATGAGTCTTAGGATTAAAGGCCTTTTTAAATAATATATGACGCCCCGGGACAACTTCTACATTATTTTTTGATACATTGCACATATCCATGAGCATGACCAATGCAAGGTTGAAAAAAATACGTCCCTCAAAAAACTGAACAAGCCGGACCTTACGGACAGCACCGTCAATATCGATATCCCGGTTAACAAAACCAAAGGCGTGGGACGTCTTCATTAATTTCTCAATGGGGAGGGCGATACTCTCTGTTTTTGGATCTACCAGACTTTCATATTGTCCGTAATTTTCTTCGGGAATCTTTATCGAAGCCCGTTCCAGAAATCTTTTTTTGGCACTTGCAAATCCCGGACTTTTTTGTCTTATTTTCTCATCTTCCACCATCGGTTCGGGACTCAGGTTATATGAAAGGATTACCCTCCCCATATCCTTTACCCCTTCAGCAAAAATCTCATCATTATTTATTATAAGTTCATTCACATCACCTGCGTCGATTTTTTTATTCGCTGCAGATAACTTCTTTATCCTGCCGTATTCCTTCGGCAGCACCTGAAGGGGTGATTCATCTAAAAACATAATATCAAGCGCGGAGAGAGTAACGCCCATTCCCTTGAGGACCTTCAGTCCCTTCCCATAAAGATAACGGGGCCATGGATACTGCCCCAGAATTTCCGTACTGTTATCATCAATGTCAATAAAGGTGAGGCGGTCCCATTGTTCAATATTCGGTTTTACGGCAAAGCTGAGGTCATAGAGGTTGAGGTCAAAACGCTCATAGGCATCGGTAAAACTTAAGAGTATTACCAGCAGAAAAGCTGTCAGGGCTATAAAGATACCTGAAAACTTTCCCTCTTCAATAAAATTACTCGCCCGGTCTAAAAATTGCTTAAGCATTGATCTCCCCCGGAAAAAGTTGATTATATACAGACATGCCCGCTGGTAGCGGGCATGTCTGTATATATTTTTATGCAGTCATTAAAAGCTGATATTCAGGCCACCCATGGCAAAGTGCTGATTTTCAGTGATGTCACTATTTGCATCGCCTGGAAGATATACCCCATAGTTCGCAAAAAAGGAAAGGTCTGAAAGTATTTTCCATCGAAGGGAAACATCGATTCCGTGTCCAGCCATACGCTCTCCTGAATTGGAGGTATTTACACCTACATTAGAAAGGTCCGTATCATCCACAAGATAGAGGGAATACTTGGCGATTATATTCATTCTTTTGAGCCAGAAGATTTCAATCATATCCGTCGGTGCCACACTGCAGCCGAAACGAACCGCATGTAGATTGCTCAGAGTGGGATTCCAGCCGAAACCCGCATTGAATGAACCGTAGTTAACAAAGGTGTCATCACCACTTCCATATCCGTACTGGAGCATCACAACAGGTTTTGCCACAACATCAACAGCGTAGTTAAAACTAACTGCAGCACCCATTGAGGTAAAATCCGTTTCAACGCCACTTGCGGTTCTGGTGCCTCTCTGATAGACAAACTCCCCGTAATAGGTGAGACCGCTGATGATGGCTCCCTTAAGGCCGCCGCCCCAGAACTGTGTTTCCAGTTTATCGCCGCTGTCAAAATCGAGCTGAGCAAGTAGAATAGCATAAAGGGTTTGGTTGAAATAACTGCCGGAAATCGTTCCACCTGCAAAAAGGATATCAGCCCCGTCAGCAAATTCAGCACTTTTAAAATCGTATGGATTACTATCCTCGAAAAGAAGTCCCGTATAACTTGCCAGAGCCTGCACATTGACATACTTGGAATAAAAATTGATCTCTCCGCCGTCACCGCGATTGTTCAGCACCAGGCCGCTGCCGACGAGAAAATATTTTCTTCCGAGTTTTACCGATAACCGCCGGTCAAAAAAGGACATGTCAAGGGAGGCAATATCAAGATCAAAAACGTGGTCTGTATCCGTTGGCTCGGATATTGTCCCGGTAAAGGTATACTTCCCCCGGACATAAATAGACGCATCGTTCCATAGATAGGAACGTACCCAAAGGCGCAGGGTGTTTATTGAATATGTCAGATCGGTTCCGGAACTGTTTATATTTAAAAAAACAGGCGTAACCCATCCGCCGTACTGAATACCGCGGTTAAAAAGATTGTTTCCGGGGGCACTAATCTCCATGTCCGTATCAGTCTTGAAATCCGGAAAGTAGGAATCCTCAGCAAAAACTGTACCGCTCATGCAAAGGAGTGCCGCGAATATAACAAGTAATCGTTTCATTGGGCACCCCCGCTTCGCTCACCAACACGGCGCATCAGTTCAATAAGTTCTTCTCCGCTTATACTGTCCCATTCACTTCCCCTTGGCGGCAGCAATTCAGCGGCCACGCAGGCACGGTAGGCATACCGTTCTGTTTTAAAGATAAAGTACCATAGGGAATCCTTCAGGTTGAGATGACGTGCCACCATACGGGCGATAACCCCTTTCCTGAGGGCATCTCCCTTGTTATAATTATACCCAGCGGCAATACCCTTCTTCTTCAATGTTCTAAGGTCCTGAGTGAATCCCTGGCTATTCTTATCGAGGGTAAGCATATAAAAAGAAACAGCATCTCCGAAAGTTGCCGTTTTTTTATTACCAAGATTTTCAATAAAAGTGAGGGAACCCATGTCCTGGGCCCCCGCAGCAGATACGATAAATAATGTCAGCATTACTGCTGTTCCGATTTTCCTTATCATAAGACCAACTCCTTTTGTCTTTCCATTACTTTAATTAATGTCCGCTTCTATTTCTGAGGGTCACCCGGCCAGTCAATGTTCACATTAACGGTAGAACCGGTGGAACCGGTATTTGTAATCTCATTGACTGTATCTGAAACTCCACCTGTACCTTCCGGATTATCGGAACCGGTAAACTCCTGTCCATCCCTCTCTTCACCGGTTTGATTCGGATCGCTTACGGTGACAATTGGTTGCCTGAACATGGGGCCCGGTTTTGAGGAGTCCCCCGGCTGGTTAAAGTTTAACTTCCCAAAAACCACTCCCCCCTGTCCGTTTCTGGTTACTACACCGAAGGAACCCTGTGGAGCAAGGAATACAGATCCTGAAGGACCATGTGATACATCTTCAATGGTGCCGCGAACGGAACTGGTTGCAACAGGGGTTGAAATTTTGAAAATTGTTCTAACCCGCCTGCCCCTTGTAACATGGGCGCGTACACTTCCCCTTCTCAGACCGATGCGAGTACTGATTCTATTCTTTTTACTGGAATTTTCATAAATTTTAAGCATGGATAGAGGCTTTATGGTGACAACATTGTTGTACATCTTCAGCTTCACCCATGAACGGACACCTGTGGTTACCTTTGTCCCCTGTGGAATTGTAGCGCCTTTGGCCAATGGCTTCCAGACCCTGCCGGTCTTGTAAGCCGCCTTTCCCTTAACGGAAACCACGGTAATTTCTGCAAAGGCCGTTGAAACTGTAAAAAGAAAAAGTGTTATTACAGCTGAAATAACGATTCTTTGTGAATTCATAGTAATTGCTCCTTGCCGGAACGAGAAGCCCCGGATTGTAGTATGCATAAAAATGATAAACTTAATATATTAACCTTTAAGGAAGGGAACAAGCTTTTATATTTTTTCCAGAGACTCCTTCCTCTCTATATGAGTTAATCTAATATTTTAAGCATTATTGCAACAATTTTTTATTATAGATTTTATTATTCTTCCTTAAAAAAATAAAAAAGATATTTTTCTCCCCCAGCCTATATAAATTTTCAGGTTAATTATTGTATATTTAAATCCACTGACTATTGCAAATTCCCAAACATAGAGCTTAAATCTTAATTACTTGCCAAGAATTTGCCTGAATCACACTATGCATTCTATAAACAGACTCAGGAGAAAAAAATATGAAAATTATAAAGACTCTAATTCTATGTATTTCAGCACTTTTAGTGATAACAGGCTGCCTGTCCAAGGACAATGCAACAGTTACGATAAATCTGAAACAAAAAACACGGGCTCTCTCCGAAGGAGCCCCTTCATCAATCTCATTCTTTAAAATATATGTTTCAGCCCCTGATATAGAAGACATTGTAAAGGAAGCAGATGCCTCGCAGGAGAGCATCACCCTCTCAATAAAGCCGGGAAATGACCGTAAAATCACCCTCGCGGCATTTGACAGCAGCCGCTTCGGCTCCTACGCCGGCTCAACTACGGAAAGCCTGTCGGCAGGCGAGTCGAAGGAAGTCACTATTCTGATGAAGGAAACAATACGATCTTTAGGGGATGCCATTCCCGGGAAAGACGGATCGTCACTTGTCAGCGCCTACTCCCTTGAAGACTCAATAGTCATGGTCCTCGATTACGGAGGAGACTATCCCGGTTTTTTCGAAGTAAGTGAAGTAAGTAATGATGATGAAGTCGTGGCATTTAGCGAGAAATACCCTGAGGCAATCATTCCCGATCCTGACAGCCAATCTCAGGCCGCAGTATTTCAAAACCGTCTCTTTTTCGCCGCTGGAGAGTACGGCAGCAACATGGAACTCTGGGTATATGATGGAACTGCGGCTCCCCGTCAGGTTGCAGACCTTAACAATGACATCGGCAAGAGTTCAGATCCCGGGGGTCTGACAGTTTTTAACAATTCACTCTATTTTTTTGCAACTGGCGATATGGGATCTTTGTGCCTTTGGCGACTCCGGGATGCATCAGGCCAACCGGAAATTGTAGCAAGTTTTGAATCCAACACCTATCTGGGTGGCAATTTTCAAATTGCAGCAACATCAACATACCTCTGTTTTAATCTGGAGGAGATAGAAATCGGATCATTTTTTTATTCCTTCAGTGAAAATGACGGTATAACTAAGCATTCAACAAGTGATGTGACAAACATCACCCTCTTTAAAAATTCCATCTATTTCTCTACTGGGAACAACCTCTATTACTTCGACGGAACAAGAGAGCCGCAGGAGATAATTACAGACTATTCAGTTTTTGAAGATCCCGGCTTTTACTATCCCGAATTATTGACCGTGGCTGGCGATAAATTATACTTTACCGTAAACCAGAATAGTGGCAGCAATCTTTTTTCATTCGATGGGAATTCACCGGCGGTGTACGGTACAAATCTTAAGAGAGTGCCCGGTTTTGATGAAAACTCCTTTTATGAACAATACGGCTCATACCAGAATCCCGTCGCATCTGACGATTTTCTCTTCTTATATGCATTTGAAGGAGAGGAAGCTATCTACAGCGTGAATACCGGATCCGATGATGTATTGAAAATAAAAACTAACCAGGGAGATCTCACCAATTTTTTCTATGAAAGTATCGGCAATGCCCTTTTCTTCACAGAAACTGTAAACATGGAAGTCTATTTAGAATTCTTCCTTTTTTACTATAACAACACTATGCCGGTAAGCGAAACAAATCCAAAACCAATAGCTCTGCCGGGTTCTTCAAGTCCCGAAACCGGCGACACAATAATCAAATTGGGAAACAGGCTTATCTTCAATGCCAATCATGACAGCTATGGCAGCGAACCTTACATTTACGAACATTATGAATAATCGATAGAAAATACTTTCCACTATTTAGAAAACCCCCTTCAAAATTTTGAAGGGGGTTTTAATTCCCCAAAAAAGCTCTTCTTCGAAAATGCAGCGATCACCAGATAGCTAAATAACTGAAAAAGTTGTATCAATATTTACTTTATTACCTGTTTCCAAATTATATAACTGTATTTATTATATTTAATCCCAAATGAGCACTAAAAATATCAAAAAACTGATATAATACTTGCATTTTACCTTCTTTTTGTAGATAAAACATTAAATTACCTATAAATGAAAAACAGGACACTACCATGAAAAAGAGAATTGCTTTCACACTACTCTCTCTGTTAATTGTTATTTTTACAGCATGCGATTCAGGCTCATCTACACGTGTTACTATTAGAACTGGCCTCGGTTCCGACAGCCGTGCCATCGCTCCCCCCGTGGCCATCGAGTCACTGACAATAGAGATAAGCGGCCCAAATGACTACTCATTTCTAAATACATATACCGGTACAGCCGATGATATCACCCTGGAGCTCCCTGAACCGGGAGATTACTCCTTCAGTCTGACCGCACATGTTGACTCTAACGCGATAAGCCCCATGAAAATTTTCGTCGGCAATGCCAATGCTACGATGGAATCCGGGTCAAATGAAGTGGTTGTTACAATGGGCCTTGCAGAAACAAAAATACTTATTCCGGATTTACAGAACCAACGGCTTGTACAGATTGATTCCTTTGGGGACGCTGCATCATGGAAAAGCCTCTATGTTGATAAACTCAAAGAAATTGATCCCGGCATAGTAATTGAACCTCCTGCGCCCACCAGGGTTTATAATCCCGACGCTGACATATATATAATTGATACTTTTAGCCCAACCGATGCAACGATCGACAGAGCAGGTAATATATATATAACCAATGGCGGGTATGACGAAAATGGAGCCATTTTCAAAATTGACAGTATCGACCCTACAAAAATGATTCGGTTTAGTGATAACCCTGATGGCTACTACACCGCTTTGGCCATCGATGATGCAAACAATTACCTCTACTACGCCGCAAATGATTCTCTTTATAGAAAAAGCCTCGCAGAGGGTTCCCAGGAAGAATTAATTGATACGAAAAGTTTTCAAATGGGAACTATTACGGGCATTGCCATTGACAGCGACGGGTACATTTATGTAGCTGTTGGTGGTGTGATATCCGCGGCTTACAAAATTAGTATTGGCACCAACATGGTTGCAACATCAATACTGGACACAAGCAACAGTGTGATACAAAATCCATTTGATGTCATGATAAAAGACAACACTCTTTATGTAACTGACAATAATCCTTCAACACCCGCAATTCACCAGGTTAACAAAGAGACAATGACCGTTGCAGCAACTTTTACCGACTCTAAGGAAACTTCACTCTATGGTCCCGGCCGTTTTGTTGGAATATCCAATAACGAAATCATTTTTACAGATGAGGATCTTTATGGCAGCTTTGATCAACTAGTAAAAATATCAGATATCACCGGAACAGGTTATGATTCGTTCGTCCAGCAGGATGTTGAAATTGGTGAATTCCAGTTTTATTATGTTCCTGAGGAGCCTGTGGAATAGCATAAAATGTATCCGGAGAAACCTGACGTACTACGATCCGTGTATGGCCGCCTCGTTTTGAGAAAAAAGTGTCCGGATGGTGAAAATAATAGAAAATTTTCAGAAAACCGCAATCCTTCCCTTAGCCCCCCTCCGGGGGGTTGGAGGGCTGGAAAGATCAATTAATTATTTCTTATCAATAAATCCCCCGGCATAAACTGAAACATTCATCGTACGGTATCCCCGGTGCTTACCGTAGGCAACACCTATATACCTGAATTTTTTCTTGAAGAGATTTGTCCGGTGCCCACGCCCGCGAACCCCGTCATCGATAATCAGCTGAATCACCATCCATTCCGGTTTATCCAGGCCGTAGCCGATATTTTCTCCCGCAGTAACCAGAATTTTTCCATAGCGGCGCATCCTGTCAAAGGGATTGCTTCCGTCAGTCCCGTAATGGCCGGTCTTCCCCTTCGGGCCCGTGTCCCTAACATGGTCCCGCGCCGCGAGGGACATTCCCCGGGAGGGTATCAGGGCTCCCACAGGTTTCTGACGTTTTAAAAAGCGGATTGCCTCACGTGCCGCGGAGGGACCCTCCTTGGTTCGGATGGGTATCTTCCCCGGGAGGTAGAGGAGATTTCCTTTATAGTAGCTCAAAAATTTTTCCAGCTTGCTGGCATATGCCGCGGGATTTGTCCTGGCGAGGTTGCTTTCCCGTACGATCCCCTTTTCGATGGCTGAAAGGCTTGGTTCAACAATGCGGCTGTTTCCCGCGTCGCCCCCCGTTGCGGGGATAACCATACACCCCCAGAAAAGCAAAACCGGCCCCAGCAGTAATTTTTTTAAAATATAATTCATGATAACACCCCTTTTAACGAATGGAAGGATACCGGATTGTACACTTCCCCCGACGCCCTGTAAATTACTTTTGTTCATCATACGCCTGTTTTAACGCTACTGGTTTCTCGCCACCCCCTCCGAGGTGTTTGGGGGGGCAGACATTATTATGCTTGCATTAAGGCAATATCGATCCAATAGTAACTACGATACAGGAGGCTGCCATGCTTGGGGAAAAACGTAAAAAAGCGACCATTATAACTGCAATAATTTTTGCCATAATTATTTCATCTGCTGCCGGTATCACCATCTACTTATTATCAGAACCTGGATCCTTCAATGTTTTCGGCATTCCCGCCGCGCCGGTAATAAATGTTCTCTTATTCATTTTCTCCTATTATTTCTTTACGCGGAAACTCCGGCGGCGCAAAAATATTCTAAAAAAACCTTTTCCCGGAGAATGGAAGCAATATCTAAAAAAATATATCCCCGTCTATCACGGCCTCGTTCCCGCAGAACAGGAATCCTTTCGCCGGCAAATACAAATCTTTCTTGGAGAAAAGATCATTACCGGAATTGATACCGACGTTGACGATGAAACCAAAATCCTCATTGCCGCAAGCGCCATCATCCCGGTATTCCGTCTCCCGGAGTGGGAGTACGATTCCCTCGGAGAAGTACTGGTCTATCCCGGCAACTTCGACGACAACTTCGCCACAGACGGGACTCATCAGGATATTCTCGGCATGGTGGTCACCGGGAGCTCTTCACTGATTATTTCAAAACCGGCACTCTATGAAAGCTTCAGAGACATGGATGACGGGCAGAATGTCGGTATCCATGAATTTATGCATAAAATTGATGAGGAGGACGGAACAATCGACGGCATCCCTGCGCTCCTTATGGATGGGTCGCGCAGAAAAGAATGGAATGATATAATGAAGGATGAGATGGCGCTAATTGAAGAAGGAAGTTCCGACATCAATCCCTACGCCCTCACCAACCCTGCGGAGTTTTTTGCAGTCTCCGCAGAGTACTTTTTTGAAAAACCGGAAAAAATGGCGGAGAAACATCCCCGGCTCTATGAAATCCTCTCAGCCATTTTCAGACAGGACCTGAAGTCTATTTTAAAATCTGTAACAGGTGAAATGCTGAAACCCTCACGAAAAAAAACAGAAAGAAACAGCCCCTGTCCATGCCGCAGCGGGAAAAAATATAAGCACTGCTGCCTGAAAAAAAGGCAGCAGTAAAACGAATCTACCGGACAGTGCCGAATGATTCAAAAAACCGTTTCTCCCCGGGAGATGATTCTTCCCCGTAACCGGTAAAGCGGAGTTCATAGAGTTTATTCCCGATAAAAATTACACGGTAATGACGACGGTATACAGAGGATCTCTTCTTCTGCAGCACCAGGTATTCAACGCCATTGTTACCCCTGTAAAAAAATGTACCGGATTTTGCCAGTTTTCCCCTTCTGCGCAAAGCCATGTCGACCAGGCGCTTCGCGGTATTTTCCGCCGTTGCCTCGCCTTTTTGCGGGGATACATTATATAGATATTCCACCACCCGGATATAATAGGTGGAGTTCCCTTTCGAATGCCTGAACCTGCTATAGGCATAATGGCGATCAGATTTATAGCGTTCCTCGATTTCAGGTTCCCCTGGAAAGGAGACCTTCAAATTTGCCGCATTTGAACGAAGCTCATACCATGGTGCCGCCTTGAAAGCTGAGGCGGTACTGAATAAGCGTACCGTATCTATTTTAAAAAGATCCCCATGAGTGGTGACACCCGCCGCAAGGTATTTTCCATTGGGACTGAAGGCAAGGGAATTGATACCCTGGTGGCGTCCCGCCATGGCCTGGATCAGTCTTCCGCTTTTTGCATCCCATAACCTGAAAATATTACGGTAACCCATTCCGGAACTAGCAATATACTTCCCGTCAGGACTGAAGGCAACGGTATTGACATATCCCCTGTGACCGGACATTACCCTCACGATTTGACCGGTAACCGCATTCCAGAGAACAACCTTCTTATCGGTCCCCCCACCGGCAATGTAGCGTCCGTCAGGGCTGAAGGCTACATCACTGACATCACTGCTGTAGGGAATATATTTCAGGCGCTTCATCGAATCCATATCAAAAATCATTATTCCATGCCGTTTATTGGAGATTCCGCAAACGAGACGACTTCCGTCTCGGGAGAAAGAAAGGCCACTGATATATTCACTGTTCACAGGATAGGGGGAGCGATAAAGAACCTTTACCAGTTTTCCCGATGCCGCATTCCAGACCTTAAGCGATACCCGGTTACCCGCATCAATCCCGGCGGTAACCAGCAAATTTGATCCCGGGACAAAGCGAAGACCGCTCTTTTCACCGCTGTGGGCCTTTATCGAACGAAGAAGGCTCCCATTATTAAAGTCTGAAATTCTAACTGCGGGATCCATAAATCCTGATGATGCAATCAGGGTGGCTGAATCATTTACGGCAATATAATTTAACGGCTTATTGCGGGGATTTTTTGCTGCCTTCGACACCCTTTTCCCGGAGGCAACATCCCATACTATTACTGAATTATTCCCGCCGGAGGCGATTATATTTTTGCCATCACGGCTGAAGGCCACCTTATGGACCGTTGTCCGGTGACCTTCAAAGGCACGGTATTCCTTCATAAAAACCTCAGCGGAAAGACTGGAGGCAAAAGTTAGGATAAAGGCAAATAACATCAAACCAGTGTATTTCATAAATCCCTCTCAAGTATCGAAAAATATCATGCATACTATAAGGGGGCAAAAAATAAAACACAACAAGAAAATACCGTACAGGCAATTCAGCTGCGGTGGTTATGAACCGGCCTGCCAGTTTTCATCTTCTTCCCATATCCCCCTGGAGAAAAATTCATTGATTCTCTGTGAGATCAGTTTTTCCCGGCCATTAATAAACTTGTGGGCATCGGTTTCGACGAGGACCAGTTCACTTTTTTCATGGTGAGCATACCTGGCGGCGTCTTCCGGATTGGTAAAGTCATCCTTCTCTGCGGAGAAGACACATACCGGCACCGGTATATCCCTTTCCTGCCCGGTAAAATCAGCATACCCTACGGACTCCACGGCAATTCTAAACTGCACCCATGGATCCAGTTCCTTAAAACGGGTTTCGGCATATTTTAAATTTCCCGCCTCCTCTTTATTCCGTGAGAGACGGAGATAAGTAAAAATTATTGTCGTAATGACAGTCTGGAGCCAGTAGGGAACAAATTGTATTGTGCGGAGTATGCCCCCCCCGCGATATTTTGGTGCAGGAGAAACCATTACAAGGGCGGCAGGTTCAGATTTCGGTCCTTCCAGAAAGGCTGCGTAGTGGTGTATAAATGAAACAGCAAGACTCGAACCGAATATTACAAACTCATTATCCTTTAGTTCGAGAAGTTGAAATACTTCCCTCATCTCCGCGGCAAAATCTTCAATCCTGTAAATCCATTTTAAGCGCTTCTTAGTGGACTTGCCGAATCCCCTCGGTTCATATATTATAACATTAAAATATTCAACAAGGTGAGCAGCAAGAATAGTTCGCTCCTCAATACTGCCAAAAAAACCCGGTATTATCACCACGGTTTTTGCATCGCTTCTACCCTGCTTATTTTTAAAGGTGGCAATACGGAGCGTAATGTCCGGATCAGAGATCAGGTTTAAATACGATTCGTTCAAAACTCCCCCCCCCAAAAAAACAACTTCCATGTTCGCCAATTATCATATCTTTGCAAACATACAACGGAAGATTCGTTTAGATATCTTCATTAAAAAAATTGCCTGGAATTCAATAAAAATAAATTTAAAAGCAGCAAACAGGTTGAGCAGAATGAGGTTAGATAAAATCTAATAATTCATAGAAACCAAATAGAGAACCTGTAACCATTACTATTTTTATTTATGAGGCTTATGTACAATATAATAAATAGATCTGAATTGAACAGGATTTTTTTTGTAAAGGGAAATCTCTCTCTCCATTTGCCTCTTAATTTTAAGAGTGTTAATATTATTCATTTCATGTTCTTTTATATCGTCTTCATAAACCCGCAAAGCCTCATTGAGACATTGACAATAGTTCTCCCACCAGATATTTTCATCAAGGTAAATTGAATCAACCAGCTCATAACCCTCTCTACTGAAAAAGCTGATCTTTTCATCCCTGTTGGGGTATTCATCATGAATTAAAAGGTAACCGTCATTTTTTAAAAACCCGCTGAGAAAGATAAAGGCTTCATTAAAACCGACAACATTAAAAAACCCTTCCGCAATAATAATATCGAAGGGACTCCCTGAAAAATCCATTTCGAATACAGATCCATGAATGATATCTATTTTATTTTCGAGGCCCTTCTCCTTTGATTTTTTTTTGAAATGATTTATTGCATATTTATCGATATCTATCGCTGTGATTCTGCAGTCTCTTTCAGCAGCAATTCCGATGGCAGTTACTCCGGATCCGCATCCCGGATCGAGTATTAAGGGTTTTTCCATTGGGGGAAGTTTACCCAGTGCCTCCCGTGTATAACAGTAGAGGTTTTCTCTGCAGCGGTCCTTCATGTCCATGATGGAAGGTTCCAAAACGGTTTCTCCTTTCCTGCTACACAAGCTTCATTTCGAAGGAAGCGACTTCCCCCTGTGCCGTCTTTAAAAAATATTCAGGCTCAAATTCCATATTCTTTTCAATCACTTGTATCAATTCATCAACTATACCCTTCTCGACATTAAAACCCCGATGACAAAAGGATTCCCCACCCAGGGCCCCCCGGCGGGATTCTTCATAAAGGGCTATACCTGAAAATCTACAGTCCTCACATTCAACAGCCTGAAGAGCCCTTCGTCTGAATTATCATCAGGACCAAATTCAGCAGAGACGATTATCTTCAATGAAGCCTTAACACATTCCGGGCATTCAAAAGCCATTTATATTACCTCAATCGTTAATAATTTCCAAATTTACAATAACCGTGACATCCTGTACACCCCGGTATTTAGCATACCTTTAATTCCCTTCTTTTCAACCCTGAATCCCTTTCTTTCATATAGCTTTTTTGCTCCAGCATTTTTTCTGGAAACATCCAGGGTTGCCTTCATTGCCCCCTTATCCTTTATCAAGGCAAAAAAATGTTCCATGAGCCTGGTACCAATACCGGTGCCCCTTCCTTCCGGTATTACTGAAATATTTTGAATATACCATCCATCAATATTTCTTGTGGAGAGGACTAAATCCAGAAACAATGATTTCAGGGCGAGAACCAGCAGCTGAGGGAGTGTAAAAACTTTTTCATAGTCTTTTGATTCCAGGGCCCTGATAATTTTTTTTGGTTCATATCCGATTAAAATACCGGTTATATTATCATCCTCTGCGCAGAGCATGTGTTTGAAGGAAAAACTGTTGTTCTCTAACAGGATCAATCCTTTGATTCTATCGATTCCCTGCTCCCTCTTTCCAAACAGAAAAGGGAACAGAAACTCATCAGTATCGTATACAAGTTCTGCGATTTTTCTGAAATCGTCATTAATCTTTACTGGTCTGATAATCATTTTATTTTTTAATATCCAAAGCAGGTTAAACCTTAATCCTCTATCCTGTTGATTGATAACAGCCTATAATCTCACCAAAATACATTCGGTGATAATCCTCTTTGGGATAATTTTCATTTATGGATTCATCGAGAAAATTCCCCGGAATTATATCCTGATAATATAGCTTTCTGCATTCCAGGACCAGTTTGGCCTCCTGGAAATAGACTCCTCCGTCTTCACTGAATACCGGAGTAATACCTGTTTCGGCGACCTTATCAACTTCCCTGCCGGAATGACTGCCGCAATACTTTAATACATCACGATGATTGTTATCAAAAAATGAAAGGGTGAAAGTGTCACTCATTTCAATAAATTCATAGGTGTAGCGCTGAGGACGGATAAAAATTGAACAGATATTCTTATGCCAGAGGATACCGAGTCCTCCCCAGGAGGCGGTCATGGTGTTAAATTTTTTTTCTGAACCGGCTGTTATAAGCATCCAGTCACTGCCAATAAGCTTAAAGGCATTTTCCTCTATTTCCTTCGGTTTAATTTTTTTAAAATCAGACATATACTCTCCGTTATTTTATATTATATTATCTGGTACTATTTCTCTTCATTACTATTACCGGCTTTGCAATCCCCGCAACGCTTCAGGCAAAGGGCACAACGTTCGTCACTGCAGTGCAGACAGGAAGAGCAGTCTTTACAGGGATACTTTTTTTTAGAATCATCCTGCTGTTCCGGTACGAAAAGTTTTCCCGGCATATCCGGTATTAGCACAAAGGGCACAACTAATTCCTTTTTCCTGCTGTTTTAATAGTATTTATTCTCCTCACGGTTTTTTCCGTCCTGTAGCCAGAAATACATTATAGGGTTTGATACTCCCATCCGCCTGCTCCCTGGGTATTGCCGCAGCATGAACAAATGAGATATCAACAAGTCCTGCTGATTTATATACTGCCTCCAACTCTTCCCTGGAAAAACCAAAATGATGGACTCCCGTATTATCGCTATGGAAATTGCCATCTTCCTTTTCAAGATCCGCAATACCAAGTATACCACCGGGAAGCAGCCGTGATGCAAGTTTTTCAATAAGCCCGGCATAGTCTTCAACATGGTGAAGCGCCATGGAACTGACTGCAACATGATACTCAAGGCCTTCCAGGATCCCGCTTCTATAATCTCCATCAATGATTGAAACATTTGAATCATCCAGTCTCTTTTCCCCCAGGACCTGAAGCATCTCAGAGGCATTATCCAAGGCAATTACCTTTTTCACATCCTTCATCAGTTCAAGGGAAAGCAGTCCAGTCCCTGCGCCAAAGTCCATCAGTGTCATATCAGGTGTCAGATTTATCGAAATTCTAACTGCGGCAGCAACAGAAGCCGCCAGTTTTATTCGTCCGGGGGTATCCCACTGGCGGGCCCGATCATTAAAAATAGATTCCGTCATATTATTTATCCTCTTTATCCAGTAACTTCTTTGACTGCATTAAGAATCCTTGAGAGACCCTCCCGAAGTATTGCCTGGCTGCAGGCAATATTAATACGCTGAAATCCTTCACCCCCGGTGCCGAAAATATAGCCATCATCGAGGGCAACCCGTGCTCCGTGCCGCATAAGATCCTGCAGCTCCCTCCCTTCCATCTGAAGAAAACGAAAATCCAGCCATACCAGATATGTCGCCTCGGGAACGGTGATACCGATACGGGGTTCCTTCGACACTAAAGTCTTCCGGAGAAACTGGAAGTTACTCTCTATATGATCCAACACCCTCTGCAGCCATGATTCCCCATCACGGTAGGCGACTTCCTGTGCTATTGCCCCAAAACTATTAGGGCCATTGATGCCGATTTTGTCGAGGCGTTTCTTATAGCGATTGCGAAGCCCCTCATTTTCTATTACACAATAGGCGGTTTGTAATCCCGGCAGGTTGAAGGTTTTGCTCGGGGCACTGCAGGTAATAAGAAATTCAGATGCGGCCCCCGCTGAGGCCAGCCCCGCCGGGACATGCCGCGCCCCCCGGAAAATCAAATCTCCATGGATTTCATCGGATACAAGCAGTAACCCATTTTCACTGCATATTCGAATGACTTCCTTCAGACCCCCCTCTTCCCAAACACGTCCCACTGGATTATGTGGATTGCAGAGAATCATCATTACAGCATCCGGATCAGCCGCCTTTTCTGCAAGGTCTTCCAGGTCCATGGTATATTTACCATTTTCCTCCCTGAGGGGATTCTCCAGGATACTCCCCCCATTATTTTTTATTGCACCGCGGAACGGGTAGTAGACCGGGGGCTGAATAATTACTTTTTTCCCCTCAGGCACAAATTCCTGAACCAGCATATTTAGTGCCGGAACCACTCCGGGAGAGAAAATAATGGATTCAGGGGAAATGTTCCATCCGTGACGGCGGCGCTGCCATTGAACAGTTTCATGGAAATATCCCTCCAGGCAGGCACTGTAACCAAAGACCCCGTGGCGGGCGCGTTCTTCCAGTGCAGAAATAACCGGTTCCGGAGAAGTAAAGTCCATGTCTGCAACCCACATGGGGAGGATTCCCTCTTCATTAAATATTGCATCCGCCAGATCCCATTTTACTGAACCTGTACCGTATCGATTTGGTTGAGATATAAATTTATTTTTCAATGTTATCTTCCATGACTCCCGGTAATTGGCGGGTGACGATATTTTTTAGAATAATTGTTAATAAAGGAAGTTGAAAAAGTCGTGGCAACTGAATAATTAAATTAAAAGACGTTAAAAATGTAGAATTAAACACAACTTTCATATCTTTCTCCTTCAACATATGGTTTTATCAACCTGAAGGAATCTTATGAGAGGGCAATAATAATTCGTATTATTAGAAAATTATTTTAAGCTTGAAAATTTTTAGATAAAGTGAAAAAAAAGATATGGAAGGGAGGAAGGCAGTGGGGAGTTAGCCCTTCCTCTCTTCACATAAAGCTAAATCATTTGGGATATAGGAGGTAAAAACTTTGCTCGTTTAGTATCTATCAATCTACTAAAATACTTTAAGATCGTCAACTGTTGAGAGTAATTAATTTAATTTTTTCGAATTTTTTTCATATGATACATTTCCAGTTATGCGAAAAGGAGTCATTATGCCACTTTACGAAATCAATCAACGCCGCCCTGTAATCGGTGAAGGTGCCTGGATCGCCCCCACTGCTGAAATAATAGGAGATGTACGCATCGGGGCACATTGCTATATCGGGTTCGGAGCCATACTGAGAGGAGATTACGGGACGATTGAAATCGGGGGTGAAACCGCCATAGAGGAGGGAGTTATTGTCCATGCACGTCCCGGAGGAATAGCATCCTTTGGGAAACGTGTCACCGTTGGTCATATGGCGATGATTCATAATGCCACAATTGAAGATTTTGCAGTTATCGGCATGCAGGCCATGATTAGCGATTTTTCTACAGTAGGCAGCTGGGCAATTGTAGCGGAACAGAGCCTGGTGAAACGGAACCAGATATTATCACGGGAAACAATATGGGCAGGTGCACCCGCCGTCGAAAAAGGGCCCCTGCTTGAACGCCATAAAAAAGAATGGGAACTTGCAAAACAGCTCTATGTTAACCTTGCCGGACAATATTATACAAGTCTCACAGAAATTGACGATCCGCGAATCAAATAATCCCTATCAGCAGTAGCTCTCATAATTGCTGATTTTCAACGCCAGTCGTTCCGTGAGGAAGGGGCTTGCCTCTCCCAGGGCCATGAGAATATATAGAGCCTCTTTACGGTACTCATCGCAACGCTGCCGGGACCAGTGAGGTGGCGGGGGTTGAAGGTTGGTAATCCGGTCGGCCATTTTTACCATCCATATTTCCGTTGGTTGTGCATGTATTCTTTCAATGCTTTCTTCCATTGCCTGAGATTTCGGCAATCCGACATCTTTTGTCAATGCTGCTATCCCGGCAGCAACACCAGCACCAAAATTCTCTTCAATAGCATTAATTGTAACACTGGTATCTTCCACGGTATCGTGAAGAATCGAACACTGTACCAAAAGATCAGGATCATTTACCTTTTCATGGAATAAAACCGAGATAGCCTCTGCTGCAACCAGTGTTAGATGGTAAAGATAAGAATAATTTTGCCCCGGAACCTGCTGACCTGCATGAGCTTCCGCGGCAAAAGACATCGCCTTAATATATAATTCCTGATTCCACATATCACTATTCTACCTCCGAACCCCCTCCTGTCAAGGATGGAAGCTGTATTTTCCTTGACTTTTAATAAATTTACTATCTCTTTATAGTCATCATTCGATTTTCAAGAATCAAATCACATGAACAATAGAACTCTACAATACTGGATTGAAAACAAGCAGATACTGCTTAAAGATTATGAGAAAAGGGCTTCACGTTACCGTAAGGTCGTAAAATCCCTGATAGACTCTTTAAACAGTATATTAAGTGCAGAAGACCGGCGCCTGCAGGTAAAGGGACGGGTCAAGACCTTTGAAGCATTTTACCGAAAACTCCTGTTAAAAGCCCAGGAGCAGGTAATCGATCAGCCATTTGATGCGATTAAGGACCTTGTTGGTATTCGAATTACCGTACCCTTTCTTGAAGATATTCAGAATATTGAAAATTCCATTCGAAAATTTTTTACAATCCTTGAGGTAGATTATAAACACAGGGAGCTGTCCGTACGTGAATTCGGATACGATTCGACCCACTTTACGATAGAAATCCCGAAAGAGATATCCTCCCGTTATCGTTTACAGGAGTCCCTCAGCTGCGAAATACAACTCCGCACAATCCTGCAGGATGCATGGGCTGAGGTAGAACACGAACTGGTATACAAAACAAGTATCGACAATGTGGAAGATACCATTCGTCGAAAACTGACGGCGCTGAATGCAACCCTCTCTCTGGCTGATATTACCTTTCAGGAAATAAAGGACTACCAGAGAAAACGCTACTCCCACCTTCAGGAACGACATCGTCAACTTCTGGATAAGGTGTCTACTTTACCTGAAAAAATGGGTAACCAGTACCGGGACCGTAAAGATATCGAACCACTGCCTCCCCTTTCCAAAGATGATCTTGCAAAAAGCGATAATCTGAATGACCTCTTTGTAGCCGCTATGAATGCTCATATTAACAACGATCTCGAGCGTGCCGTCGAAATATATTCACATCTGATTATCATCTCCCCTAATCACTATATCTATAATCACCGGGGCCTGGTCTATTTTTCTCTCTCGCAGTACGAACTTGCCCTGGAGGATTTCACTACCGCCATTGGAATAGAACCGAGGGACACGAGAGTCTATACGAATCGCGGATTGACATACCGGATGCTTAAACAATTTGAACTCGCCCTGGAAGATTTCCAGCAGTCACTGGAACTAAATCCCCTCTGGTCAGATACCTTTTACAGCCGGGCCCTGACCTATTACGATATGGGCGATTTGAAATCCGCAATTGAAGACTGTGACAGTGCAATTGCCCTGAAGCCAGATTTCAAACAGGCAGTCCGTTTCAAGCAGTTCCTCCTGAATAAAGAAACAGAATAAAAAAACTTTACCGGACAGAAATATTCAAGCCCTCCGGAAAAAACCGGCCATAACTCCCCATAGTAAGACGGTATACTCCACGACCATATTTCATTTTCAGGGTAACGGTAAAATAATCCCCTTCCCATTCCGGTTCAATTTTTCCAAGACCTTTATAGTAGAGGCCGGCGGAAGTCTTAAAACGAGCCCTTTTATCCGGGAAATGTATAAAAACTGTAATTTTATCCTTTGGAAAACTTCCGAGAAATTTAAAGCGCAATTTAAGGACATCTCCATATTGAAGTAATTCGGGGGCCTTGCCATCCAGCTCAGCAATCAGGGTACCAAAAACCTGTGTCCCGTAATACCGGCCACGGCCATAATAGACTCCGATACCTGTTGCGTTATATTTTCCATTTAAAATATTTCTACGGTGCCCTGGAGAATTCATCCACTGCTTAATTAGTTTTTCAACAACAATTTCTTCAGAGTGTCCATAGGTGTAGGCGATATTTTCACCAATCCCTCCAAAAAGTCCCGGAAAATATTCCATTTTTCGTTTCTGTGGAGACCTGCCTAGATGGTCACCATGTGAAAAAAAATTCCTCTCTGCCATATTTTTGCTGTGTATCCGGGCCAGCCGGCGTAGTTTCTCATTTACCATGAGCATTTGCCTTCCCCGACCAGCCCGTTCCCTGTTGGCCAATGCATGGACTTTATCTTCAACATCCTTAAAAAAACCGTTTTTCGAAGCCGCAATGGAAACAATCATCAGAAAAATTACGGTAAATAATTTTCTTCCTTTCATACTTCCCTCGGGAATAACAATTTTAAATATTTGCAGTACCTTTAAGTAAATCACAACAGTAAAATTGTTGCAATTATTAAAATCCTTATGTATTCTAGACTTCAAAATAACCGGCACAAACCGGATATTTATTCCCACAGGAGGAAGTCATGGACAATCTCGGACAGGTGCAGGAACAGGAACTCTCCCTGGAAAAACTGACACCGGAACAGAAGCAAAAAGTCGAAAGCATTTCCAGCGATATTGACATTAATGATTCGCAGGCAATAATTCAGTACGGTGTCGGCGCTCAAGCAAATATATCAAATTTCGCAGACACTATTCTCGAACAAATTCGTGCAAAAGATGCCGGCTATGCCGGAGAAATTCTTTCAGAACTGATGATCACAGTAAAAGATCTCAAAGTCGACAAATTAGGATCATCCGGCGGTTTCTTTTCTAAGATTCCCATAATTGGCACCATTGTTGATGAGGCAAAAAAATTCGCAGCGCGATATCAGAAAGTCAGCGTTGAAATTGAGCGCATTGTAGACGAATTAACTAAAGCCCGCATGCAGCTCCTTAAAGACATAACCATGCTGGATAATCTCTATGAAAAGAATCAGGAATACTTGAAAGAGCTCGATCTTTATATTCTCGCAGGCGAGTTGAAACTTAAGGAATTCAATGAAAAAGTATTGCCTGAGCTGAAAGCAAAAGCGGAGGCATCAAAAGATACTCTCGATGCACAGGCCGTGCAGGACCTCAATCAAATGATTAACCGTTTTGAAAAAAAACTGCATGACCTGAAGTTGAGCCGTATGGTTTCGATCCAAACCATGCCCCAGGTACGACTGATTCAGAATAATGATCAGCTCCTGGTAGAAAAAATCCAGAGTTCAATCCTTAATACAATTCCTCTCTGGAAAAATCAGATCGTTATTGCCATCAGCCTGTTTCGGCAAAAGAAAGCTCTTAAATTGCAGAAGGAAGTGTCTTCAACTACCAATGATCTTTTGGAGCAAAATGCCGAATTACTTAAAGACAGCAGTCTTGAAATCGCCCGTGAATCTGAAAAGGGTATCGTGGAGATTGATACATTGAAAAAAGTTCACGAAAATCTCGTTTCCACGATCGAAGAAACACTTCAAATACAGGAAGAGGGAAGATCCAGGAGGAAAGAAGCAGAAGTTGAACTTGTTCGTCTTGAAGATGATCTGAAGGCAAAACTGAGCAATGTAAAGGGAAGCAGCGAAACCACAGCCCTTTAATAATCACGAGGATATATTTATGAATATTCTGGTTCCACTTGCAGTTGGATTTGAAGAAATTGAAGCTGTCACTATCGTAGATGTTCTTCGACGCGCAGAGCTTGAAGTAGCGACAGCTGCCCTGGGGACAAATCCGGTCGAGGGGGCTCACGGGATTAAGGTTACCGCAGACCGAAGCCTCTCCGGATGCCGGGCCACAGATTTCGACTGCATTGTACTCCCCGGTGGGATGCCGGGGAGTGAGAACCTTAGAAAAAGTTCTGAAATTATTTCTCTTGTCCAGGATATCAGAAGCCAGGGGGGGTACGTGGCAGCTATCTGTGCCGCCCCAATGGTTCTGGGAGAAGCTGGAGTCCTTGAAAAAACAAATGCTACCTGCTTTCCCGGCTTCGAAAAATTTTTGCATGGAGCCCGCCTCTCCAGGGAACCTGTAATTGCAGACGGTCGCGTGATAACCGGACGTGGTCCTGGATGTGCAATTCCCTTCTCTCTTAAACTTGTGGAAATTTTTCGAGGTTTCGACATTTCTCTCCAGTTAAAAAAAGACATGCAGGTATACTGGATGTAATCCATGAAAGACCGCATCTATTCCTTTAAAAAAGGTTCCTATCTCTATATAGAAAGTGATGAAGAAGTTGAGGATGTTTTCATTGTTGAGTCTGGAAAAATCCGTTTTACCAACAATAATGACAATATAAAAATAAGTCATCGCGATGCCGGTCCAGGTGATATATTCGGATTTGTTTCATCTCTGAGCGGACGTCCCAGAATGGAAACAGCTGTAACCGTTACCGATACATCTGTATTAGTTTTATCAACAACTACTTTTCTTGCCCGGCTCCAAAAAAATCCTGACCTGGCTTTTAAAATTCTAAACTATTTTGCTGATTATCTTCGACAGTATGATGACCTTATTTTTTCCGACCACACCAAAGAGGATCTCCTTCCATCGGAAACGCTTCTTTTTAAAACCGGTTCGTACTATTTCCATAAAAGTGAATATCAAATCAGTTTATATATACTGAACCGTCTCCTCCAACTCTATTCCTCGTTTCAATATGCTGACGATGCACGCCGCATGATTCTGGATATGGAAACCGCGGGGATGAGAACAGTTTTAGAACCTTTCAAGGACGGCATCTATAATGTCTATTCTGATAATCAGGTTATTTTTTGTGAAGATGAACCTGGAGATGAACTTTATATTATAAAGGAAGGGAAGGTTAAAATTGTTAAATATCAGGAAAATGCAGAATTAATGCTTTCAGTTCTAAAGGAAGGGGACATTTTTGGAGAACTGGCGATTGTCTCAGAGAAACCTAGAAACGCTACAGCCATAAGTTTCGGCAAAACTGTTCTGTTGCCGATAAATTTAGAAGCTTTAAAAAAATTAATTGAGCAATCTCCTCAAATCCTCAAAAGAATTTATACGGCAATCAGTCAACGCCTATGGTTTACTCACATTCGTATTGATTCCCGTTTATATAAACAGCCGATAACACGGCTGTATGCCTTTCTTGAAAACAAATTACTCGAAGATAATATCTCAATAAAGTCACACTCACCCCATAGTTTTAAATTTGGTATTGATGAATTACTGGAAATGACTGGTATTTCCCAAGCACAATGCAATAATTCAATTGAAGAACTGCTCAAAGATCCAAATCTTCAGTTTAACTTTGGTCAGATTACAGTCGAAAAGCCAAATAACCTTTCAGCACGGGCACGGTATTTTCGATCGCGAGATGAACTTTCAACTGAAGAGGAGGGGAAAAGCGCATGTTTACCCAATGATGAGCCCGAAGATCAACCCCAGGAGGAGGTCTCATCACAATCCCTTTCTGAAAAGGATTCAATACTAACTGAACTTGACAATTTTACTGATATATACTAATAGGGTTTCAGATATTTATAAAATTACCTTTCGAAACGATGATCTTATCTCTGGAGGACACCCATGAAATACAGCATGGTGAAACAATTCTACAATAACGGTCTTGATAATATATACAGTTTCTTTTTTAAATGGGTCGATTTTGGGAAACTGATGATAGAAGTCTTTTGGGCCTTTATGGAAATATGGCAGGCCTTTTTCATGATTTTCTGGAATTTTTTCATGTACATCTATTACTTCTTTCTTTTTCTTATCGATAGGGGTACTGAATCTAGCCAGCCCGCTTTTCTGCTACGGAGACAAACGATTAAAAGATCTGCAGCGCCGAATGTTCAGATTAGTAAAGCTCCTAACCCTGTACCTGCCGCCTATAAAGTCACATCAAAAGTTGCTGAAACGACCCGGAATATATCAGCAACAGTCACGGAGCCCGTACGGAATGTTTCTTCAGCAAATTATGGGAAAAAATCAATTGTCCGCAGTATTCTTGAATTTTTTGATGCCCTGTTAAGGGGTTTAAAAAATCTGATTCTCTCCCCGGCAAAAGCATTTGGAAACTTCTTCGCAGACAGAATCAAGCCGGTTCGAGAAGAGGGAAGTCATGCTGCGGAACCTAAGAAAAGAAGTCTAATTGATGACTATATCAAAGAGTACGAAGAGAAAAGAAAAGCATAGCATTTTCTCTTCGTGGGTCATAAAAAAGCCGGTGAATATCCACCGGCTTTTTTATTCAAATATCATTTGAACGAGGCCTTGTGTCACAGTCTATTAACACAATTTGTTACCAGGCACCGAGAGTCATCTTACCATCAGCTACCGGTAAAGTGAGAGAAGGCCCCAGTAAAGCTGCCTGCAGATGTGACGATCCATTATCATCGTGCCAGGTATCATGATGATTATAATGGTCACCAAATGGAAAAAGCCGGTCAAGGTGCTGGTCTATATCCTTTTTCAAGCCAGGCTCATATTCTATGGTTGGAACTGCAGCAGTGGATCCGGAAACAAATACGGTAACAATACCATTTTGAATTCCATAGCTTTCAACAAGCTTGAGGACCGCAGGAGTTAAGTCATGAACATCTCTGCGGCCCCGACTTTCAACGGCTATATGACCTGTTTTTATCATTTAAGCTTAGTGTTTAAAAGCCCGCTGACCTGTAAAAACCATGGATACTTTCGGATCAGCTTCATTACAGGCTTCAATTGCTTCAAAATCTCTCATAGATCCGCCTGGTTGTACAATTGAAGTAATCCCCTGTTCGATACAGACGTCTACTCCATCCCGAAATGGGAAAAATGCATCAGAAACCGCAGCGGATCCAATAAGCCCTCCCTTAGCGGCATCTGTTTCTTCATCAATTTCAATCATCTCCTTTTCAGGCCTTTCATCTCTATTAACTTCTAATTCAAGTTGCTTATAGGGAATACCAAATTTATTGTAACAGATAAGATCCGCATATTTGGTATAGGCTTTGTACACGGCTATTTCCGCCACGCCGACACGATCCTGTTCACCCGTACCGATTCCGACGGTTACACCATCTTTAACATAGATGACTGAATTAGAAGTTACACCCTGTTCAACATACCAGCCAAAGAGGAGGTCTTCATA
This sequence comes from uncultured Spirochaetota bacterium, assembly GCA_942491575.1. Lineage (GTDB taxonomy): Bacteria > Spirochaetota > UBA4802 > UBA4802 > UBA5550 > CAZHNW01. The sequence continues at coordinate 3,455,417 of CALOBT010000025.1, read as the reverse complement.
TTCCTCATCTGTGGGGAGGCGGTCAATCTTGTATTTTTTTCCCTTATATTCCGTTTCCGCCGGCTTCAGATCTTCTTTACACTGAATAATATTCAATGGTGACTGCTGGACTATGATACCACCGTCTATCAGTGATTTGAAATCTACAAAACGTGAATTTTTGTAATTTTCCAGTTTATCTATTCGATCAATTTTAACTATTCTTAAATTTTTCCGCTTCTTCAATATCTCTACTGCTTCACCGGAATATTCAGGAGCAACAATAACTTCCAGGTATTGCTCCGCAATGAGTTCGGCAGTTTCTTTATCTACTGTTCTATTGAAAGCAACACATCCGCCAAAAGCCGCAATTCTGTCTGCCCTGAAGGCCTTGTTAAAAGCTTCTGCAGGTGAATTGCCAAAGGCAACACCACAGGGATTATTATGTTTTACAATAACAGCAGCCGGTTTATCTGAGAGGTATTTTAAAACGTTTAGAGAATTATCAATATCTGTAAGATTGATTTTCCCTGGATGCTTTCCGAATTGAAGCATATCATTTTCGCTGATACTGCTTGTAAGAGAATTTCCCGCTTCAATAAATTTACAGTCTCCCAGGACAAGATTACCGTTTATTAACTCATACATAGCAGATTCCTGACCTGGATTTTCTCCATAGCGGAGTCCCTTTTCAATGACAGTCCCTTCTTCGTCAATTCTCCATACCCGTTTACGATACGCAAGTTTCTGTTCACCAAAGGTAATGGTCATTTCATCAGGAAAATTATCATCCATTACCGTTTTATACGCTTTTTTTAAATCCTGCATTTTATTACTCCCTGTGTAAGTTTCTCCCCGGAAGGATTTTTGTCTACTGGACAAGCAGAGCGCCATGTTCCAGCACTATATCAACAACATATGAATTTCTTTGTGTATTCAAAGGTGTTATTATTATACATTGCCCCTTGAAATCAAAAACTTCTCCCGGGGTCAGTACTTTTTTCCAATCTTCATTATCAGTAAAAATAAAATAATTTAATTTTATGCCAAATTTTCCAGCATCGCTATCGACCAGTTCAACCATATATTTTTTTCTATACCGCTCCAACTGATATACTGCCTTAACGGTCCCACGTCCCTGCCAGATAAAATTAATTTTTTTTTCGAAAAATTTATCACGCATAATTACAGGTGTTTGTAAAATTTTACGGTAAAATCCCGAGTTTACAACTGTAACATTCCGACCCTGGTCTTCTGAGAAAAGAACACCGGAAAATATTATTAAAAATACAAATATTCCAATTATTTTCTTCATCAATCTCTATGCCAGCCCTGATGATTTTCTTTATGAAGGTATATTTCATGTAAACGTGTATCTCGATATACTTCAAGTGACTTCAGACGGCCATTAAATTTATATAATTTTTTAATAAAGTCATCAAGGGATTTTACCGGCAAACCATTCATTCCAACGATAATATCTCCCTTTTTAACATCTATTTCCATATTTCGTGGAGAGATATAAGATATCGTTATTCCCCTGGAGGAGACAGCATCATTGACTTCCATGCCATATCTTGTAAATAGAATTTGCAGTCCCTCCCTGAGCCGGTTGAACTGGCGCTTTTCCCTCAATTTCAAATTGTATTTATGCAGACGGCCATCTCTTGAAATCACTATTTTTAAAGTGGAACCAACAGGTTTTTTCCCGACATACGCAATAAGGGAGGCAAGAGAAGTAACTTTGCGCTTATCAATAAATCTGATAAAATCTCGCTTTTGAAGACCAGCCATTTCTGCAGGGGAATCTTTTACTATACTGATAATCTCAATATTGTTGGTGAAATTTCTATCACTGTTACGATTTTCCCGAGCGAGAAAACCGAGCCATCCTCTTCGAACTCGACCATGTGTATTCAATTCGTAGCACACATGTTTAACAATCTTTGAAGGAATAGCAAAACTGATCCCCTGATAACCCCCGGTAACAGAACGTATAGCCGTGTTCAAACCAACCATCTCACCCTTCAAATTTATAAGCGGCCCCCCGGAATTTCCGGGATTGATAGATACATCGGATTGAATAAAATCTTCTATATCAGCAAATCCGATATTATTCCGCCCTGTTGATGAAATTATTCCACTGGTGATTGACTGTGACAGACCATATGGATTGCCAATTGCGATAACCCATTCACCTTCTTTTAAAGAGTTTCCTGTAGGAAAAGTTACGGGAACGAAGTTAGCACCTTCTCTATTGTCTATTTTCAGCAAAGCTATGTCTGTTTTCACATCAGCAAGAAACATTTTCCCTTTTCTGATTGGAACTGAATCGAATACCCTACCATCAGAAGTAGTGATGCTGTAAAAACTTCCCTTAGCAACAACATGATAATTAGTAACCACATAACCGCTGCGGGTAATTATTGTACCACTCGCATTGGCAACCTTTCTGTACAGTTCCCTATTATCTCTGAAGTATCTGTTATAGATAACAATGTGTACCACCGACTGTTTTGCATGTGCAGCGGCCAGAATAAAATGTCTGTTCAGTTCATCCGGACCGAATGCCCCAACCGGTACAATCGATAAAAAAGCGATAACCAAAAGCAGGATTTTTCGCATCTCGTTAGTCACCTGTTACAGTAGTAAAATAGCTCTCATCAGTAGAAATTTGATACTTTTTGAGGTCAATCTTTTTTCCTTTTGGTCTGTATTTGAATTTTGTATCATTTGGTTCAATACCAGCCATAAGGGAATAAATACCCACAGCAATACCCTCCGCAAGTTCATTCTGTTTTCGAACTAAAATTTTCCTGTCCCTCCAACGATTAAGGTAACCCAGTTCGATGAATGCGCTGACAGCATTTACATGGAGGGGGAGGATCCATGTAGAAACATATGACTTGCCAGGCTGATAATGATTATTATAGGAGCCGGTTTTTTTAAGGGCTGCAAGCATATACCGTATTATTTCATATGATGCATAAGCATTATCTCCACCGAAACCCTCAATGCCCCCCTCACGACGATATTTTTCATACTTGGATTTTTCCCGCTGCCAGAATTTGCCTTTAACGGCAATAGATTTTAGATCGCTTGAATATTGCGAATTAGGATAGTGATGCTTCGCCTTTTTCTCCCACCCTGAAGAATCCTGATAAGCCCAGGTAATCATATTATAACGATACCCTTTAAATTCATTTAAATTCACTTTTCTTTTTTTATCCAATGGATAACCTGAAAAATAGAGGGCGGCATCATTCAAAAACCACTCAAATGAGGTCCGTTTTGTATTTTCCTTGAACCAGTCATTCATTGAATTTTTCAGAAAAAATGTCCGTTTTTTTTCCTTCCCCTGCAGATATTCAAGGCCCTTTGATAAAAAGCTGTAAGGTGCAACAAGTACAGGATTCATCCCTTTATAGGAACGCGGCCCCGAACCTGCAAGATGCAGAGATACAACCAGTTGGGGTTTAAATTCATTAATCCTGGAAATTCTTCCCGGTTTTATTATTTTATCTTTCCCCGGATAATCAAACAGTCTGAATTCACCATTTAATTCACTCTTTTCCTGAACCTCTTTGCGTGTTTTTGATTTACCCCTGCTCATCATTGGCAGGATATAAATACGCTGTGGATTTTTAAGACTATATTTCTTTAATATTTTCTTGAATTTCTCAAAATCCCCATCAGGTGAACACTGATATATTAAATCAAAAGCCTTTCTGGAAATTTGATAAACTATCTCATGTTCCCACAATCTTCCCCTTGCAGCCCCTTCCTTGAAATCATCCAGATATGTACCGGATATCTTGTCAAAGCGATCTCCATACAGAGAACGCGGTTTCATGGAAACTCCACCATGACCGGGATCTATTACTACTTTATACAGTGGAAAATCGTACTTCGGGACTTTAGAGGCATTAAAAAGAAATAATATCGAAAAGAAAGCGATAAGGGATGTATGTACGGCACGTTTTTTACTCATTAACATAAACCGAATTCTAACTCCGGCCAATAAAAAAGGGGAATAAACAGTATTCCCCTTTAACCTAAAATGATTATCTTTTTACTTATTTAGGGGCGGGAGTTTTTCCTCCGCCACCTGAATTATCTGCTACTTTTTCAAAAATTCGATTCAGGTTATCTGCTTTATGAATCTTATATTTATCCTTAACAGACTGAGCTTCATTGGGAGGAGAAAGAGATTCAATTATTTTAATTGCATAGGTCTTTGCTACCCGGTAATGATATACAGCTACTTCCAGATTTTTATCAATTGTAGATCCGCGGGCATCATCCATCTGACCATATGAAATCTTCAGTCTCATCTGGTTATGGTGCAGTTCACGATTTTTATTTGGATCAGATCTTGTTGTTTCCTGAAGATGAAGCAGCATTATTTTATCAACACAGAGACTCAGCATTTCATTTGTCTGGTTTTTATACTCTTCAACAATTTTTGCCAGCAGGTCTGTTATATCCTTTTTGTTGTTTTCGAACTCAACACGGGCGTAAATTATATTGCGCTGATAATAGAACTCCATGGCCTTTTTATAGCCATCGTAGCATTTTTTATAATCCCCGTCCCATCCTTTATCTTTAAAGTTGGTCTTAATAACTTTCAACAGATAAATCTGCTCAAGATTCTTTTTCATTAACTTTACAACAACATCACGTGCATGAAACTTTGCCAGGTATGAATCCTCAGGTCTTTCTGCTTCATTATACTTAGTGCTGCTGTAGGAACCATCGGCATTCTTTGTAACTTCCTTTTTCTTAGCAGTGTCCTGCTGAGCAAAGGCCATTGTTGACACAACAAATGCTGAGAGCATGACAAGAGACAATCCCTTAATAACTTTGCCAGTTTTCATAGTACAACTCCTCAATTACTCAAGTATGATTAATACCTTTTACATCAGGGCTTCCATGCCCGATTATTCGACATGTATGAAAGGTAGTATAAACAATTCTTAAAAAATTAGCAACATCTTTTTTGTAATTTATTAAAATTAATCCAGTCATGCTTTTCTTTGATAACTATTACCACAAAAGACGTCATACGACATAATAGCAGCTTCGTCCACCGGAAATTAATATTTAAATTGCAAAAGAAATCCTATATTACTAATTCAATCGGTTCCTTCGGCGAGACATTTTACAAAAAAATACAATCCCTTTTAAAATTATTCCAATACAAGTACTATTCTTACATCCATAACGTTTGTATTGGTAGGCCCCGTAGTGATCAGGTCCCCAAGCTTCTTAAAGTAATTATAACTGTCGTTATTTTGTATGAAATCATCAATAGTAAGTCCGGTTTCTTCTCCTCTGATGAGAGTCGTACCATCAGCCATTGCTCCAGCGGCATCTGTCGGGCCATCTGTCCCGTCGGTACCAATACTGGCCATAATTACCTTATCGTTACCTGCAATATGAGATACAGCCTGAAGGGCAAATTCCATGTTCCTCCCCCCCAGACCGCTGCCAGTCACAATAACTGTCGTTTCACCACCGCTGATAATACAGGCCGGAGGGGTAACAGGATTACCCGACGCAAGAACCTCTTCGGCAATTCTAGAATGCCAGAAAGCTGTTTCTTCCGTATCCCCCTCGATAAGAGAAGAAAGAATACAGGTATTATATCCGATCTTTTTTGCCTCTTTTGCAGCGGCCTTTAATGCAATTATATTAGACGCCACCACGGCATTAGTCACTTTTTCAAAAACCTTATTCCCCTTCATGGGATTTTCCTTAATTCTCCCCTCAATCCCTGACTGGAGATGCTGTAAAACTGCCGCCGGTACCGCCTCTGCTATTCCATGCCGGTTTAATATCTCCATTGCTTCACCAAAAGTCGAACTATCTGCAACAAACGGCCCTGAAGCAATGACATTCATTACATCTCCAACAACATCTGAGATCATCAGATTAAGTACCCTTGCGGGATAAGCTGCCCTTGCAAGATTACCTCCCTTTATCCTTGAAAGGTGTTTCCGAACACAATTAATTTCATGTATAGAGGCACCACTTTTCAAAAGCAGATCGGTTGTTTTCTGCTTCTCTTCCAGCGTAATCGGCTCCGGAGGCAGAGGCAGGAGTGCGGAACCCCCTCCGGAAATAAGTGAAATTACCAGATCCTTCTCACCCGCCCCTTCCAGAATTTTAATAATTTCAAGGGCTGCCTTCTGTCCGGATTCATCCGGAATCGGATGTGCCCCCTCTCGTATTTCTATTTCCGCGAGGTCATCTGTATATCCGTATTTCACGGTAATACATCCCCTGCTGAGACGCTCTTTAAGGATTTCTTCAGCTGCCCTCGCCATGGGAGCAGTCGCCTTTCCGGCGCCAACTACTATTACCCGCTCAAAAGAATTAAGATCACAGTCTGCCAAAATTGATCCGCCCTGCTTCAGGATAAGGCGATCCCCCTCCCTGGTCAGACTGTTTACCACGGCATGATAGGGATCGACGGCATCAATTGCTGCGGTATATATTTTTTTGAGATCATCTCTAGGGGACATAACCGGCACCTGTTCCTCTAAAATTTAATGAAGGAATAATTCTACTTCCGAAAGAAAAAAAATGCAAGAATATTTGGGGGAAGGAAGATCAATCATCTTCCATACATAAAGTTGACGATTTAACGATATTCCTTTTTAAGCAGAAAACTGAGAAGAAAGAAGTCAAATACTGCAATAACAGACAGGATTAGACCTGAAGTATACTGCTGGAGAACAACCTTTCCTATGGCAAAAAGTGAAAGATATACTAGAAAAACCCCAAGTACCCAGTGTAAAATCAATGGCGCTAATGAGGTTGATTCTCCTTCTTTAATGTATCCTTTCCAGCCGGGACCACCGGGATGGACCCGTTCATAAAAAGCTTTCAGTACCTCTTCTTTTTCCGGACCAGCGACTACCATGGCAATAATCCAGGAGAGGGTAGTGACGGCAACAATAAAGAATAGAGATTGCGGAAACTGCAGATCCAACCAGAACCTGCTAACAGGAAATGCAATGAATGGTACAATCATGGCAACTATTTCTGCCCAGGCATTCACCCGCCACCAGAACCACCGGAGTATCAGTACCAGACCAAGACCTGCACCGCATTCAATAATAAATGACCAGGCTCCGGAAATGGAGTGAATAATAAGAACAAGAAGGCTCGCGATAATTACCATCAATAGCGTAGCTATCCTGGAGGCAAAAACATAATGTTTTTCCGTTGCATCCCTGTTGATGAAACGTCGGTAAAAATCATTTATAAGGTATGAACTCCCCCAGTTGAGATGGGTTGAGATAGTTGACATATAAGCGGCAAAAAAGGCGGCAACCATCAGTCCCAGAAGTCCCGCGGGGAGATGATCCCGCATGGCGAGAACAAATCCAGCCTTTTTTTCACTTGCAGGGAGATCAGGGTAAAGGACAAGGGCCGCGAGGGCAACAATTATCCAGGGCCAGGGTCTCAGGGCGTAATGTGCAATACTGAACCAGAGGGTTGCAAGCTGGGAATGCCGTTCATCCTTTGCAGACATCATTCGCTGTGCAACATATCCACCGCCCCCGGGCTCTGCACCGGGATACCATGAAGCCCACCACTGTACCAGGATATGTGCAAGAAAGGCCGATGCAGTAAGGGTAAAAACACCGGTGGTGACATCACTGCCTGTGAAACCTATTTTCGGAAAAAAGCTGATTGTTTCCGGAGAGAGTTTTGCAACCAGGCCGGCCATACCGCCGATCTGCGGCAGATCCAGAATGACATCTGCAAGAATAATACACCCTGCCATAGCTACAATAAACTGAAGAATATCCGTAAAGGCGATTCCCCAGAGGCCGGAAACCGCTGAATAAATCCCCACCAGGGCCATTGCTCCAAAAATATATGGCAAAATCTGAGTTTCAGGAATATCAAAAATAATTTTCAATACTTCCGCCAGGGCAACATTTACCCATCCCATAATAATTACATTCATGAATATCCCGAGGTAAAGGGCCCTGAACCCCCGGAGGAACGCCGCCGGTTTCCCGCTGTACCTTACTTCAATAAATTCGACATCAGTCAAAATGCCCGCCCTGCGCCAGAGACGGGCAAAGAAAAAAACTGTCAATACTGTTCCGGCAACCATATTCCACCAGAGCCAGTTGCCGGCAATGCCCTTTGTTCCCACCAGTTCCGTTACCGCGAGGGGTGTATCCGCACCAAAGGTAGTGGCCACCATTGTTGTCCCCGCAATCCACCAGGGAAGTTTCCTGCCGGAGAGAAAAAATTCCTCCTGACTTTTCCCTGCCCTCCGGGAAAAGAAGAGGGCTATTCCAAGACTTAAAGTGAAATAAATAACGATGATTACAATATCAAGGGTTTGCATAAAAAAATGATGGTTCCCTACTGATCTTCCTTATAGTAGAGATCTATGTCAAAACCACCAAAACTGGAGTTGAAGGAAAGATTTATATTATCATAGAGGGCTTTCATTGCGATTGGATCATCATTGAATTCGGGAGGTGACAGGATTATATCATGGTCATCAAACTGAAGCTGGTTTGCAAATGTTCCGGTTATAAGATTTGCAATTTCACCGGCAACATCACCATAATGTTTCTTTGGACTTTTCCTGTTGCCGATAAATTTTTTTGTAAGAAGATTCAGGGTATGATCAGGAAGATTAATAACAATTTCTCCCTGAAGTGTACCGCCAATTTCAACAGCTACCTGATGGTCATTTGACCCGGTCTGGGCTTCATATACCTCTTCGATATATTCATCCTTTAAAAACTTTTTAAAGATATGGTCTACGGACCTTACAATAAACTCTGAGTATCTTTCGCTGCTGTTCATGGCGGCCTCTGCTCATGGTTAATATCGGGGAAATGCATCCTCCCGATGAACTGCACTTCCCCGAATACGGGATCAAGAGTAGGAAGATTCGGGAAAAAATGCAAGCAATTTTATGTCTCATTAAGTTTGTTTATAAAGTTTTTTCCACTGGCTGCTTCCCCGGGGATTTCTTAAACTTTTTACTATTTCATTCTGATCTACTTCAGATATACATGAAAAGAAAAAATCTCAACACTTTTTGTTAAAACTTTTCAATCTCGAGATTTAGTCTTTTTCGGTTTAATTCGATGGAATGTTTCCTGATATAATGCTTGACAAAACGGGAATATATATTAATTAACTGCTTAATTAATATATTGGTGAGTAACGATGGCAGTATCAGTCTTATGTTCCCTTCAAAGAACTTCCCCAATATTCTGATGCTGCTGCCGCTCCTCATCCCCACAAACAGGCCATATCCATTAGCCCGGAAAAATTGGTCTGTTATGAGGAAAAAAGGGGTGCTCCGGCACCCCTTTTTATATCTGCAATGATGTTATCCGTTTACTGCTTTATCATCTCCTGCGCCATTTCAACGGCTACCTTGAGGGCCTCCCCAAGTGCATCGGGATTTTTTCCCCCTGCCTGGGCCATATCCTTGCGGCCGCCTCCGCCTCCGCCTACAAGTTTTACAGTTTCCTTTATAATAGCCCCGCAATCGATGCCCTTTTCTACAGCACCCTTCGTGGCGGCATAAAGAAGCATTGCCTTCCCCTTTACTTCAGAACCGAAACAGACCAGGGAGGCCTGTTCCTTTTCACGGATCTTGTCGGAGAGCTCACGAAGCGCCCCCGGATCGACATCCTTGAACTGATGGGCGATAATTTTAACGCCCCCCTCCTCAATAGCCGCGTCCATGATATCACCAACGCCGGAAGAGAGAGAGGCTTTTCGAATTTTTTCCAGTTCCTTCTCGAGACCCTTTGACTTAATGACCAGTTCCTCGATTCGTTTCACCAGATCGTTTTCAGATACATTCAGTGTCTCAGTGACTGCAGAGAGCAACCCCTCCTGTTCACGGTAGCGGTCCAGAACCCCCTTAAGGGTGGTAGCCTCTATCCTTCGAATCCCAGCTCCGGGAGACATTTCCCTCACAAGTTTAAATACACCAATTTTACCGGTGTTGCTCACGTGGGTACCACCGCAGAGTTCTTTACTGAAACCATCTATTGTAACAACACGCACAGTATCGTCGTACTTTTCATCGAAGACCGCCATGGCCCCCGATTTTGTAGCCTCTTCAATATTCATCACCTCTGTTGATACCTCAAGGCTTTCCCAGATTCTGTCATTCACCATTTTTTCAACGATATCGATTTCTTCCTCCGTCATGGAATTAAAGTGAGAAAAATCGAATCGGAGGCGTTCCGCCTCAACAACAGAACCTGCCTGTTTTACATGTTCCCCCAGGACTTCCCGCAGGGCCGCCTGGAGAAGGTGTGTTGCCGTGTGATTGGCACGAATCAGGTTACGGTTTATTGTATCAATGGTTGCGATTACTGTTTCACCCTTCTTTAAACTTCCTTCAACCAGCTCCCCCGTATGAATAATAGTCTTATTGTATTTCTTTGTATCGGTAACGTTAAAGCGGGCACCACCGGCGGTGACGATATCACCCCGGTCTCCCACCTGACCCCCGGACTCGCCGTAAAAGGGAGTTTTATCCAGAACGATAAAACCGGCGGTTCCGGCAGAGAAGGATTCCCGGGCCCCCGCATCGGTATAAAGGGCTGTAATGGTCCCCTCCCCTGAATCAGCATCATAACCGAAAAAAACAGAATCGCCGACTTCCTTTGCAGCAGCCTCAAACTGCTGTTCCAGTCCCGCATCAAAACCCTTCCAGCTCTGCTTGCCCCGCTGACGCTGCCCTTCCATCTCATCTTCGAAGCCCTCCATATCAATACCGAGGCCCTTCTCCTCGGCAATCTCCCGGGTCATCTCAACGGGAAAACCAAATGTGTCGTAAAGAAGAAAGGCGTCCTTCCCGCTGATCTCCTTATTCCCCGCGGAGGTACTTGTCTTCATAACCTCTTCAAGGCGGTCCATGCCGTTTTCAATGGTTTCGAGAAAACGCTTCTCCTCGGATTCGATAACGGACTTCACATTCTTAACCGGTTCAATAATTTCAGGGTAAAAATTGCCCATGGCTTCAACTATTGGATCTACAATGGTATAGAGGAAAGGATCTTTGATTCCAAGCTGCCGGCTGAAACGGAGTCCCCGTCGCAGTATCCGCCGCAGTACATATCCGCGGCCGTCATTGGAGGGATAGATCCCGTCAGACATGGCAAAGGTGAGAGTACGGGCATGCTCGACGATTACCCTGATGGGAATGATATTATTACCCTCATAGGGAACACCGGAGGTTTTGCTTACAAAATTTATCAGGTTTACAAATTCATCGGTTTCATAAACGGAATCGACATCCTGAATCAGGGTCGCCAGGCGCTCAAGTCCCATACCTGTATCGATTCCCGTCTGTGGCAGTGGATTTAATACGCCGTTGACATCCTGGTTAAACTGGTTAAATACCAGGTTCCAGTACTCGAGGAATCGTTCACATTCACACCCCGGCTTGCAGTCGGGATTATCACAGCCAAATTCAGGTCCCCGGTCAAGGTGCAGTTCCGAACAGGGACCGCAGGCACCTGAATCCCCTGCGGGACCCCAGAAGTTATCTTTTTTGCCAAGGCGGACAATCTTTTCAGGGGAAATTCCAATATTTTTATTCCATATTTCGAAGGCCTCATCATCATCCTGGTAGATGGAAATCCATATTTTTTCTTTTGGAAAGCCGATCACCTCCGTGGAATAATCCCAGGCATACTGTATTGCTTCCTTTTTAAAATAATCCCCGAAAGAAAAATTTCCCAGCATCTCAAAAAAGGTGAGGTGACGTTTTGTGCGTCCCACATTTTCAAGATCACTGGTGCGGAGACATTTCTGCACGGATGCGGCGCGAGTATATTCCAGGTCAACAGTACCGGCAAACATCGGCTTGAACTGAACCATACCGGCGGTGGTAAAAAGCAGTGTCGGGTCATCCTTCGGAACCAGTGAACTGGAAGGAACAATCTTATGCTCCCGTTCACGGAAAAAATCAACAAAACTGTTACGCAGATCCATAACCTTCATTGTAATAACCTCTTAGTCTTTAGTATATGGTAAAGGAACTAATTATAATATTTAAATCCCTCCCCCTCGATGGGGGAGGACAGGAGGGGGTGAATAGACTATTTGATTTCCAAATAACTGCGAATCACCCTCCCACAACTCCTCCTCACGCGGGATGGAAGCAACACCGTCAACAGTTCCTTATTTTTGCCTTACATCTAACGGAGAAGATACGGCAATCTTCCCTGCTACTGTACTAAAAATATAAACAGGGAGGCATTCTGCAGGGGGGGATTTATTTTGCAAGAAATTTTGCCTTCACCCCGCAATGAGTTACCACTCATCAGCATCTTCCCTCTCCTTTAAATTTTTTATTACGCTTTTAATTTCATCGAAGGCAAATCCCCGCTGGTAGAGAAAATTCTGCAGTCGCTGCAGGGGCTGCTCCCTGTGACTGATACTGCGCCATTTTTTCTCCGCAAGGGCCATGAGGCGTTCGGCACCATCATCGGGGACTTCCGCTTCACTAAAAGCGGCTTCGATATCAGCAGAGGATACCCCCTTCTGTCGAAGTTCACCGATTATTCTCTTTTTGCCGATTGTTTTACGCCGCAGAACCGACTCGATATAGTTTACCGCAAAGCTCCTGTCATCAAGATAACCCCTCTCAAGGAGCCAGGAGATTGTATCCTCTATATATTCCGCATCAAATTCCTTACGCCTTAGATATAGCTTCATTTCCCCTTCAGCGCGGTTCCGATAGGAAAGGTAATGCAGGGCCTTCTGGCGGCACCTGTAGATACGTGAAGCGTGACGCAACCGGTCGAGTTCCTCCTCCGTCAATTCCTTCTCTGATGAAAGGGCAAAAATCACCACTGCATCAAGGGAAAGAAGAAGAATTTCATCATTATCCAGTTCAACCTTCACGGAGGTTTCGCGGTAGCGGATATTCCTGACGGTTGCCGCAATTAAGCTACTGTCACTGAGGGCGCTTTTACTTCCTTGATCAATCATAAGGGGGTCATTTTAGGGGGAAGTTTATCTGCCTGCAAGCAGGAAACCATTCTGACGGGGAGAATTCCCTTAGAAGAAGAAATAAAAAGGAACTATCCGCCGGGGGCTGCCCCGGCGGATAGTTCCTTTCTAAAGGCTATTTATTCTGATTGTTCGGCCTTATCTTCTTTAACGGGAAGTCCGCTTATATCCCACTCCCCGTGCCGTTCCTCGGCATATTCCCTGTTTACATACCCGGTAAACATGGTGGTAAAAAGGGGCCAGTTTGCCTTAATCAGGAATGCCCCGATATGGGCCAGGAACAGAAAGAGAAACATCATGGCCGCTGCGGTATGAATCAGAGTAATCACCGTAAGAAATGTCTCCGGGAGCACAATATCCCCCAGATTCTTCCAGGTCTTTATAAGACCTGTAAAAAGCAATACGAGAATATTGATCCCCATGGCAGCATAGGCGAGTCGCTGCTCCGCAAGAAATTTCCCGTGGGCAGGTTCTGCCTTCCCGCGAATCATCGACCAGATTATCACGAAGCTTTCCTTCACATCTCCACGCTTCGGCCATGCCGCATATTCCTTTCTGCGCAGGTGAAAGACTATATGAAAAACAACCGCTGCGGAGAAAAAGATCGCCGCAATTATATGAATTACCAGTGTAGTCTCAAAATTATTCGCCCAGGATAGTCCCGGGATCTTTATTATATTGTAACGCTTATACATGGGGAGCTGGCCGAAACCGGAAAAGAGGAGTATCAATCCACTCAGGGCCACTGTCCAATGAATTAGACGCACCGCAATTGGGTGCCTTAATATTTTATCAGCCATTGTCCTCTTCCTCCTTCTTGATCACCTTCCCGGTAAAGGCAGCAAGGGCACCCGCTACGGGGGCAATAAGGGCTGCAATACCGATGCCGCGATATTTTTCAAGCATGCTTTCGGCCTTTTTCATACGCATGGGCTTCTTTAAAAATTTTGCCTTTGCTTTTTTTGCCTGGGCCACCACTGCACCGTCGATGTCACTGAAAGGTACCTTCGAGATGTAAAGGGTGGAAGTCCCTCCGTTTTCCTCATTGCCATAGATATGGCCCTTATACTTTATCCTAAGTTCATCGGCCATGGCAAAAATTTCATTTCTTTTGCCGATTGTCATGGCTCCGTTGGGGCAGGCCTCAACACAGGCTGGCTTCTTCCCCTCTGCCAGGCGGTCACGGCACAGGTCACACTTATACATGACCCCTCCTCCCACAGGAAGGGGATCGAGGTTGGTATAGATACCGACACCCGCCTGCCGCTGCGGTACATCCCAGGGACAGACAGTACGGCACTTCGCCCCGCCGAAGCAGAGATCATGGTTAATATGTGTCGGACCATCCGATGATTTATTGAGGGCCCCAAAGGGACATAGCTTTACGCAGGGGGGATTATCACAGTGCATACAGCGCCTGGGAACACTGACCTTTTCTTCCTTCCCATCAACAGTAACCTTCACCTTCTGGACAAAAAGCCAGTTGTATGGCGTGAGACTGCTGGTAATTTTCCTCTTTTTTGCAGAACTCCAGTCTTCGAACTTCTTCTGAGGCCAGTAGGGCTTCAGCATCTTTTTATCGGGTTTTGGGAACCTGTCCCTGTTCTCACTGCGACAGGCCGCCACACAGAGGGGCATACCGTCTCCGGTCATTTTATTTTCGCAGCCGTCACACTTTGTGAGGTCAATAAGGGTTGCGTACGCGTCATCCCTTATTGCCGCCTCTGCCTTTGATGACGGCAGGGCAAGGGATACCCCCGCAGCACCCATACCCCTGAGAAAGGTCCTACGATCAATTTTCATTTAATATAACTCCTTATTTGAATCTTGCAGATCATGCAGTATTTTACTATTTAATTAAATATTAAAATAACACTCAATCGTCAACCCCTAAACTTGAAAAAATACGCTTTGTTTTATGCATCTAACTTTTGTACTGAATATGGTTAACTTATTTTCATTGCGAAAATTCCAGCAAATATACCAATGGCTTTAAATAAATACGAATGGAAATTTACAATGAAGGCCCTTATTAAAAATATTATCATCAGCTTAATTTTTTTACACTCCTCCACTATCGCTGCCATCGACCTTTATGGAGAGGAAAAACTGACTGTACCCGAAAAAGAAATCATATCCTCTGAAAAAAAATTTTCCAAGAAACCTGATTCAAGAGAATTCAGACATGTCATAAGAAAAGATATTACAGCCGGTGAAAAATTGCTCACCCTTGGCATTGTCTATTCCGTACAATGGTCCTACTACCTGGCATTTCAGTGGGATACCATCCAGGAGCACGGCTCGTATAAAAATTATCAAAACATCTACAGGCCCCACTTTGACCGTGACAGCTACAACTATAACATGATCCTTCACACCCTTACGGGTAACTATTATTATCTGTTTTACAGGTCACGGGGCCATACGAAGGTAGATTCGCTGATGTGGTCTGCCATATCTCAATTACTTTTTGAATTCACTATAGAGGTTATTACTGAACCGCCAAGTTTTCAGGACATTTATCAGACCCCCATCCTCGGAGCAGTCATGGGAATCACCCTTGAATACCTCAGCTGCAAACTTCTCAGCACTGATTATACCGCAGCACATATTCTGGGCTATATTCTCAATCCCTTTGCGCTATTTCCCTTTTCCAGCTATGAAGCTGCCGCACTTCCACAGGTCAGCTACAATTATTTAGGTTATGCAGTAACCTTCAGATTTTAATCAAGGAGCAATTTAGTGAAACGTAGATATAAAACAATTTTCCTGGTACTTCTACTTCTGACTCCTCCCGCCTCTCTTTTCGGGATTGAAAAGCAGGAAGAAATCATCTCTCAGTCTCAACGAGAAGCAGACAATTCCTTTGCTGCCACGAAATGGCATCCGAAGCACTATTTTGCACTAGGTACCGGTTTTTCCGGCTTCGCTTCCATAAGTAATACAGAACAAAATAAGAGTATTGCCGGCATCCATCTCTATACCGCACTAGGCTACTGGATCTTTGATGCCGTGGGTCTTGAACTGGGGGCTATAATCAGTTTCGGCTACTTTCATGACATCACAGTTACCCAGTACCTTGAAGAACCTGACGGTTCTCTTAGCAAACAGATTTTAGAGGATTTCAATGGCCTCATGTGGGATTCATCCTTTTTCTGGGGAGTTATGGTCCGCTGGCCCTTTACACGCTGCACTGACAATATAAACTTTTACCTTAAACTTTTTCAGGGATACGGTACCAGCGTTTACTGGATATTAGATAATAAAGAAAAATTTTTGCATGAAGACGCGACAAGGTTCTTTAGTGAGGGGATTCTTTTCGGATTCTCCATCGGGAATATATTCAATGCCTTCAACAAAAAAACCACCTGGTTCATCCAGTTGAGCATGTATATGAAAATGTACCAGGAATCTATTGCTATTAAAGATGGCGGCGTACTCCCGGAAACGCTTGCAAAAGCGGAAAACAGAAACAATTCTCATCTGGTACAGATAATTCTTACGGTGGGGATAAGACTATATTAGCATAATAATGCTCGAAGACAAAAAAAGAGAGTGCGGTTGGCACTCTCTTTTTTTTGTTTTTCGATAAATATATCTTAACGTTTTGAAAACTGGAATTTTTTCCGTGCTTTCTTCTGTCCAGGCTTCTTTCTTTCAACTTCACGGGCATCCCGTGTAAGAAATCCACCCTTTCTAAGTGGTTGCTTATGCTTTTCATCCACCTGTACAAGGCAGCGTGCAATTGCCATTTTCATTGCTCCAGCCTGGCCTGACCAGCCTCCGCCGGAAACATTTGCATATATATCAAAATTGTCAATCTGTCCGATATATTCCAGTGGTTGTCGAACAATCAGTTCAAGGGTACCTCTTCTGAAATACTCATTGATGGGCTGTTTGTTAACCACAATATTACCTGAACCGGGCTTAATCCAGACCCGGGCTACCGAGGTCTTTCTACGTCCTGTTGCATAGTATCGATCAGCCATGTATATTCTCCTTTTCCTTAGTTCGAAATTTCAACGGCCTCAGGCTTCTGTGCCTCGTGGGGATGCTCTCCACCGGTATAGACCTTCAGGTTTTTAATAATTTGATTGCTAAGCTTGTTTTTAGGAAGCATTCCCTTTACTGCATGTTCAATAACAAACTCAGGCTTTTCTTCCATAACTTTCTTAATATTGATGAATTTCTTACCACCGGGATATTCGGTATGCTTAAAGTATTCCTTATCCTCGGATTTGTTACCGGTTAGAACCACCTTTTCTGCATTTATAACAACAACGCAATCCCCCATGTCCATGTGGGGAGTAAATGACGGCTTGTGCTTTCCTCGCAGAATTGTTGCAATTTCTGTTGCGAGACGGCCCAACACCTTTCCTTCTGCATCGATTAGAAGCCATTTCTTCTCTATCTCAGATGCTTTCATTGAATATGTTTTCTGAACAGTATTCATTGCTATGTCCTCTCTCGTACTTAGTGATATTACCGGCCGAAAATGATTGAGAATCTTGATTGGGGTCAAGTAAAGGTATATAGCTATTAATGTGCCTCTTTCTGTCAATACATTAATAATGAAATTAGCTAATTAATCGGTAAAATTCCAAAAAATTGAAAAAAATCCAAAGCACATTTTATTTGACATACAGCCGCCATATGGTACAAAAACGAAAATCGTAAAATCAAGGAGCAATCCATGAAAAAAACACTACCCATCCTCATGAGCCTGTTTTTTTTGGCCACCTGCCAGACCCTGCCGATTAGCAAAAAACCTGAAGCCCGATTCAAAAAAGTCGATATTAAAACGATTTCATTGCAGGACGTAACCCTGAAATTTGACATCGAGATCTACAATCCCTATCCCATTGGCCTTAAGCTGAAAGATGTCGATTTAACATTTTTTATCGAAGGGAAACGCCTCCTCAGGACCAAAACCGGAAAAGGATTAAAAATAAAGGCCCGGGGCACCCAGGCTTCCAGCATTGATGTGATCCTGAAATACAGTGATATCGCCAAAATAGTTAGAGACTATACACAAAAAGATTATCTCAACCTTCAAATTGATGCCGTAGTGGCCATCCCCCTTCCAAAACTCCCGAAGGTTCCCCCCGAAGCAAAATTCAACTACAAACTTAAAACACAAATACCCGCCATTAAACCGGAAATAACAATTGCCCGTTTTAAGGTAGAGATGCCTTCCCGGAAAGATGTTGCCGATATTCTGAATAAGGAAAGAAAGAAGCTTAATGCAGGAAAAGTCTACGGAATGTTCAATGATATCCTGAAAGGCAGAAAACCTGAAAAAATTATAAATCCGGCATCAATTGACCTGCCGTTAAAAGTCAGTTTTGACATCGTAATGCAGAACAAAACCAGGGCAGCCCTTAAGTTTACCGACCTGAATTATACCTTTCTGGTTAACAGAAGCAAACTGATTGACGGTAAAACCAAATCAATAAAAAATGCCGGCAGAAAATCAGTTCTCAGCATCTCAAACAGCTTCAGCACAAGGGCATTAAGTTCATCCATAATGAAGGTCTTCCGCAGCAAAAAGGGTTCTTTCATCTTAAAGGGAGAAGCCCTTCTAAAATTACCGGACTCGGTAAAAAAAGAGCCGTTGAAACTGAAATTTAACGAAACAGGGACGTTTAAGCTATAATGAACATTTATCCAGTTATTATGGCGGGGGGCGCCGGGACAAGACTCTGGCCCCTCAGCCGCGAAGAAAAACCAAAACAGTTCCATAACCTTTCAGGCCGGGGCACCCTGCTGGAAGAGACAGTCAACCGGTTAAAAAATATCAATCCCAGGGAATGCATCGTTGTCACTTCCGCCAGGTACAGGGATATATCCAGAGACGAGATGGAAAATACCGGATTAAAAAGCACGATTCTATGTGAACCCCGGCCCCGCAATACCGCTGCGGCGGTTCTCTACTCAGCCCTTTATCTTCAAAAAATTGATCCGGATGCGGCAATGATAGTCCTTCCCGCGGATCATCATATTCTCGACGAAAAGGCCTTCGACAGAATATTGAAACTGGCTGTTGCGGAGGCGGAAAAAAATAATCTCGTTACAATCGGAATACGCCCCACTTACCCCGAAACCGGTTATGGGTACATCAAAGCCCTTCACGGAAGTACCGGAGAGGTTCTCCCCGTAGAACAATTCGTTGAAAAACCCGATCAGGATACCGCGCAAAAATATTTCGACAGCGGTGAGTATTTCTGGAACAGCGGAATAATTGCCTTTACAGTTAAAAGCATTATTGAGGCATACAGGGATTGGCTGCCTGAGATGTTAGGTGAATTCGACAGGTTTAACAGCCTCTCTGCCGAAGAACTGGAAGACGACCTTCCTGCTACCTGGAAAATCAAAGAGGAAATCTTTGACCGCATTGAATCGATTGCAATCGATAAGGCCATTCTTGAAAAAGCCGAAAACAGGGTCGTCATTCCCGCGGATTTCGGCTGGGCCGACCTTGGGAGCTGGAAGGCCATTGATGATATCCTGGATGGAGATAAATATTCGAACCGTACACCAACACCGGACAATACAATCTTTGTCAACAGCAGTGGCTGTTCTGTTTTTTCTGAAGGAAGTAGAATCGCCGTAGTAGGTATGGATAATGTCGTGGTGGTCCAGGCGGGTGACCAGATTCTTGTCATCGACAAGGAGAAAGCACAGGATGTACGAAAGGTTGTGGATATCATAAGGGGGAAGTAAAATTCCTCATCACGGTTATCTCACTCCATATTCAATAAAACCGAATGAATAAAGAATTCCTGATTAAATTGTCAACTTACCGAATGCCCTTCGGTAAGTTCAAGGACCGCCTGTTGATCGACCTGCCGGAACACTACATTGTCTGGTTCCGGCAGAAGGGATTCCCCGAGGGGGAACTGGGGGAAATGATGTCGGCAGTATATGAATTAAAACTGAATGGCCTGGAGTATCTCATCCGAAACATCAATAATAAAAATTTTTAAACTTCCTTTACGCTACCCCTGTCAAAATGCCCGTCATCCGCCCCGCTATAGTATTCAAAAACTTCCTAGATGGAAATTTTCTGATACCCATAGGTGCTGATCTTCTGTAAAACCTCGATTTCACTTAATAATTCGTTGTGAAAAAATTCTGAGAGTAGTTCTTGCCCAAAACGTATGCCCCTGAAGGGCCAAAGGGGATATCATGTTTCGGAAAGGTAATCTTATACCCACTTCCATGAGACCATGCGGGTACCCAGGATAACATTGCAGCGGTCACTAGAAAGCAATCCCGACAACCAGGTTTGAACTTAAGAGACCAGAATACCACCTGTTGGCATATTTATCAATTTTTGATTTAGTGTCAGAATTAAAGACCCCGGTTCCTTCCGCCTTGAAATAACGGCCGTAACCGATACCAATGGAAAGATCAAGAAATACCAGGGACCACTGCCACCGCCAGCCATACATAAAATGCCCGTAAAGGCCATGGTATTTCAGGATATTACCGCTGCTGTCCTTTGCGTTCATGTAGCTGTAGTAACTTTGAACAGCAAAATATCCCGAATCATGATATTTCTTTTTATAGTTATAATAGAACTTAACTGCCACTCCGCCTCCGAGGCCAAAAATGGTAGAATTACTCTTATCTTCGAGTTCACTAATCGAAAAACCATAGTCAGAATATCCGAAACTGCCATAAAAGCCAACAGGTCCCAGACCCTCATAGCCCGCCATGATTATCGGTCCCGTTAAAAGAAGTGCCGGGGCGCTGACACCCATCGAAAATGTCTTTTTATAATCAGGATTCGGAAAACCATCCGATTCAGAATCAGCAGAGAGAATCCCCGAGGGAATCAGAAGAAGGAATAAAAAAATTAGAAAAATCCGAGTGCATAAGCAGAGTGTACTTTTCATTTATTCCCCCAGCAAGGAATCATTTTATTCCTGATATAATGAAACAGGCGCCATGGTACCATGATGCCTGCACCGCCTGTATTGAGTTGATTAAAATGACGGAAGTCGAAGGATTGTAAAATTAATAAAAAGTTTCGACCATACAGGGCTTTGTAACATTTTCGTTATGTATATTAAACAGGTCTTAATAAGAATTTACGATGGTTGTAATCTCTGAATCAGTAAGTTCCCCGCCATAGATTCTTGTATCATCAATTTCACCATCCCACATAAATGCATTGTCAAACCTGCCAAGAAGTATTGAAGTGCCGGATGACATCCATGGAGTGGTTGAAAAAGTGTCGTTTAATATTCCATCGAGATAAAATTTAACCGTACCCTGACTACGATTGATGACAGTAGTAAAATGATGCCACTCATTCAAAGGCAGGACATAGGCTGATGATAGATTAGTTGTAGCTCCGTTTTCTCCTACAAACCGCCACTGACCCGTTGAATAAGTTATTAAATGAGCAATTCCGGTCAGGCGAATATATGGTGCTGTATTATGGTTTGTCCTGCTTACCCATGCCATGACTGTATAGATATCTCTATCCAATCCGTATGGAGAGCTGACACCGCCGTAATTGGTTGTATCAAAAACAGCACATTGCCCGTCCCTTCCCGTCATGTATGAAAATGTGTTTGTTTCTGTTGCATGGTTATTCCCGGTTTCATCATTTAGATTATTTTCCATTTTCCAGTGCGCTATTAACTCGGGCAGCACGCCAGGGGATTCTGTTGTAGCTGACTTTGCCGGTGTATAAGCTGAATCTGAAGCATTAAACGCCACTACCCGATAAAAATACGTGGTGCTTGCAGTTAAACCGGTAACGGTATAGGAGCTTGCATTTGGAACAGTCGTGCCTATAATGGAATAACTTGTTCCGGCATCTGAGGATTGTTCAACCCTATATCCGTATTCATTATTTGCATTATCTGACCAGGTAAGTTGTATGCTGCTGTAACTGACAGGATTTACATTTAATCCTGATGGATCCGCAGGGGCAGGTTCTGAAACACCTGCAGGATAGGAATTATAGAGATCCTGGATTTGTGAATCGGACAACCTTCCACCATAAATTCTGACATCATCAATGCACCCATTCCACTTGAAAGATCCTGAATGCTCCCCTATTCGTATTTCAGTCGGGTCTACTGTCCATGGTGTAATACTCTGCGAACCAGCATTAACGCCATCAAGATAATACGATACTTTATTATTAACCCTGTCAAGAACAACCGTAAAATGATGCCATTCAAATAATGGGAGGCTGTATCCGAAATTTATATTTGCGATTTCACCTTCACCAATCAGCTGCCAGAGCCCGGTTGAGGCATCAGTTATTAAATGTGCTATGCCGGATAATCTAATGTAGGGGGCAGTATTGTGGCTATATCTTTTTACCCATGCGGTAACAGTATAAATGTCTTTATCCATGCCTGCTGGAGCAGAAACCACTCCTGCGTTACTCCAGTCGAAAGTCGGACAATCGCCGTCTCTGCCGGTGGTATATGAAAAGCTCCCTGTAATTGTCGCATTGTTGTTACCGGTTTCATCTAAAAAACTCCCGTCAAGTTTCCAGTGGGCCAGGAGTTCACAGAATGTCAGAGCCGAGGTATTATTTGAATAGGGAGAGTCTCCTGCAGCATTAGTTGCTTTTATTCTGTAATAATAGGTTGCAGAGGCAGACAGCCCACTATCTCTATAGGAAGTGGAATCGACTCCCGTTGAGATTATTTCACTGAAGGTATTTCCATCCATTGATCTCTCAAGGATAAAACCGGTTTCATTGTTTGAGTTATCAATCCAGGAGAGCCTGACCTCGTTTGATGAAACTGCTATTGCAGCGAGGGATGCCGGTGCCACGGGAATTTCACCTATAATAGTTTCCCGTGAGAGTTTGAAAATATCAGCTCTTTCACATGAACTGATTGAAAAAATTGATATTAGTAATAAAATAATTGATATTGTTTTATTCATCTATATCTCTGATTACTTAAATTATGGAATGTTTTTGCTGTATCAGGCGGGCAAAAAAAAACATTTGGTCTCTAATGTACATAAAAATGGCCTAAAAGTCAAGGAAAGAGACCATTTTATTGAAGTCTCTCCAGCCATTGGAGAGAATCAACTTTGCTGACACCTTCAGATCCCCCGGTAGATTGTTTTGGATGATGATAATATATTTAGTTATTTTAATATTTTAAAATATTCACAAAAAGTCCCGGGCTTTGATCTCCCGGGACTTTTTGTGAAAACAGTTCTTCAGAAAAGAAAAGTTTGCTTTTCTGTACAGAAATACTATTCCCACTCAATAGTGGAAGGCGGCTTTGAAGAGATATCGTATACCACCCGGTTAATCCCCTTCACCTCATTAATTATCCGGTTGGAGATCCTCCGCAGCAGATCCTCCGGTAGATAGGCCCAGTCAGCGGTCATTGCATCCACTGATGTTACACCTCTGATGGCGATAACATTTTCATAGGTTCTTTTGTCTCCCATGACTCCTACAGATTTGATGGGAAGATACACTGCAAAAATCTGCCAGAGTTCATTGTAGAGTCCCGCGTCCTTTATTTCCTGAATGATAATATCATCGGCTTCCTGAAGAATTTCCACACGCTCAGCGTTAACTTCCCCTATAATCCGAATCGCAAGGCCCGGTCCCGGGAAGGGCTGCCGGTAGACCAGCTCCTTTGCCATACCCATATGCATACCGAGTTCACGTACTTCGTCCTTGAAGAGTTCCTTCAGTGGCTCTATTACTTTCCCGGATTTAATCAGCTCCAGAACTTCCGGCACCCGGTTGTGATGACTCTTTATAGTATCGGACGGCCCCTTGGTAGAAACAGATTCAATAACATCGGGATAGAGGGTGCCCTGGGCAAGAAAATCGAACTGACCGATTTTTTTAGCTTCATCCATGAAAACTTTGATAAACTCCTTTCCAATGATACGACGTTTCTTCTCCGGATCTTCAACACGTTTTAATTTTTTCAGGAAACGCTGAGATGCATCAACATAGATAAGATTAAGCTTCATATGCTTCTCAAAGCGCTCTACCACCTGCCTCGCTTCATTTTTTCGAAGAACCCCATTGTTAACAAAGACACAATATAGGCGGTCACCGATTGCCCGCTGCAGAAGGGCCGCCGTTACGGAGGAGTCAACGCCGCCGGAAAGTCCCAGGAGAACCGTACCTTCTCCAACTTCCTTTCGAATAGCCTCAACGGATGATTCGATAAAGTTTTCCATTGTCCAGGTGGCCTTTAATTTACATACCTTGAAGACAAAATTTTTCAAAACCTTGTTTCCGTTTACAGTATGGTGAACCTCAGGGTGAAACTGCACCCCGTAGACCTTTTTTGTATCATTTGCGATGGCTGCAATTTCTGCATTTTCAGAGGAGGCAATAACCTGAAATCCCTTCGGCAGTTTTGCCACCTTGTCGCCATGGCTCATCCATACCTTTTCCTTCTTTTTCATACCTGTAAAGAACGGAGACTTACCGGCGGTGGCAACGGTTGCAGGACCATACTCCCGTGAATCGGCACTCTCAATTTCACCCTTAAAGGCATCGACAACCGCATAGAGGCCGTAACATATTCCAAGGACCGGGACTCCAAGATTGAAAATTTCCGCCGAAACCTGTGGAGAGCCCTTCTCATTTATTGAACTGGGACCACCGCTGAGGATAATACCTGCAGGTTTTTCTTTTTTTATTTCTTCAATGGGATGGAAATAAGGAACAATTTCCGCATAAACATTCATTTCCCTGATTCTTCGGGCAATCAGCTGTGTATACTGTGAACCGAAGTCGAGAATTATAATTCTTTCTTCAGGAATTTCTATACCGTGTTCAATCATTATTACCCCTCAAGACCTGCAATATAGTCTTTGTAACCTTTTTCTGTCAGACTCTTATTCTTCGAAGCAATTTTTTCAGCCATATTTTTACGGTACGCGGCAAGTTTCTCCGCCACATCCGCATCCTCAATGCTTAAAATATTCAGCGCGAAAAGGGCTGCATTGATTCCCCCGGCCCTTCCGGAAGGCATTGTTGCAACGGGGATCCCCCCCGGCATCTGCAGAATTGATAGAATCGAATCGAGTCCACCGGAAATTTTTGTTTCGATGGGAACACCGATTACCGGCAGGGTTGTATGGGATGCCACCACTCCGGGAAGGTGCGCCGCACCGCCGGCAACGGCAATAATAGCCTTCATACCGCGATCCCTTGCGGAGGAGACCCACTCCTTCGTTTGCTCGGGAGTTCTGTGTGCTGAGCTCACGATAATTTCAAAGGAAATATTAAATTCATCAAGGGTTTCAAAACAATTTTTTACTTTTGGCAAATCAGAATCACTTCCGAGTATTATACCTATCTTAGCCATAACTTTCTCCTTAAAAATCGTAAATATTAATTCAGGCAATAGCCCTCTGTTTCACTGCAAAGTATTTATATGTAAGGGCAAAGTCCCCTTTTTTCAACTAAAATATTTATTATAAATATGGAATACCAGTGCCATGACCGTGTAATTTTCTACTAAATAGATCATTTTACGTTTGTCAACAATTGAAATTAAAGCAGAAAAAGGCACAGTGCCGCATCCTATTAGTTCTTTTTTTATCGGTGAGGGCACTACCGGCTGGAATCGCGTATCACGATCCTGCATGCGGAAAATTTGTCAATTCCTTTCTACAGGAAAGCCTCCGGGATGATAAAAAGTTACATTGATGCCCGGTGGATAAAACGATAGAAAAATAATTGCCCCAAAGTATCAGTGGTAGTACCATGGATATCAGGGAATCAACTAGCCCCCGGGGAGAAAACCTTGTATATTCACGTAACCGATATTATTGTATTCATTGCCGCAGGGATGACTACCCTGATGGGAATCGGCCAGCTGCTGAAGCCCCCATCCTTCAGAAACCATATATTGGCAGCATTTAATCTCACTACGGGATTCCTGATATTTTTTCTCTTCCTTGCATCGTCAAAATATCTTTTTAAGGTCCCCCACGTATTCCCCTTCCAGATACCGGCAGTATTGATTATGGGTCCCCTTATTTATTTCTATATACTGACCATTACCGAAGAGAAAGATCATCTGGAAAAAAGGGACTTTTATCACTGGATTCCGGCACTCCTGGCCCTGGTGGTTTCCATTCCCGTTGCGGTGCTGAGCGGTGCGGAAAAAACCGAGATACTGAAACGTATTATGAATCAGGAATATTTGCTTTTCATAGTGACCGGACCGGTGGTGAGTATTTCCCTGGTAACAGTCTACTTCATTCTCTCCCTGAAATCCCTGCTTTCAACAGCGAGAAGGGACAATCGTGTCCATGTACGGATAACAATTATTTCCATTCTCATGCTGCTCCTCCTGATATTTGCCGCCTTTGCCATCACAGGGGTAATAACAATGCAGATGACCCTCATACGGGTAAACAGTATATTTATCAGCCTTTCCCACATACTGGTTTACCTCGCCACGCAGCGCTACCCAATGCTTTTCCAGTTTGCTACGATAGCCTCCACAAAAAAGGAATATACCCATTCCCGCCTGGAGAAAATCAACATTCAGGAACTCTCCACGCAACTTAACTTTCTGATGGAAAATGAAAAATTATTCTGTGATGAAGACATTTCCCTTGGCCGTCTCAGTAGCACCCTGGAGATAACTCCTCACCAGCTATCCCAGTTTCTCAATGAATACTACGGAAAAAATTTCAACGCCCATATAAATTCATACCGCATTGCCGAAGCAAAAAACCTTCTCCTTGAGGACCCAGACAGGAATACTGATTCCATTGCATCCGCCGCTGGATTTAATTCTTATACAGCATTTTACACTGCCTTCAAAAAAGAAACAAACATGTCACCTGCAGAATATCGAAGAACCTCTGGAGCAAAAAAAGATTGAAACTCCAGATTGATAACATCATCCTCTATCCCTCTGAAGAAAATTCGATAGAGGCGATTTCAGATTTTTTAGAAAGGAAGTTTAATCTTCACTATACCGGCGAAATTGTAATCACAAAAAGATCTCTCGATGCCCGAAAGAAATCCAATATCCATTACCGTCTCCGGATAAACATAATCCTTTCTGAAGAAAAGGCCAACAAATTTCTCAGGCATAAGGAGATAAGCCCCGTGGAGGAACCTGACCCGGAAAAGCCGGTCAGTCCCGCCATAACAGGCCATGTAATCGTTGCCGGCAGCGGCCCCGCGGGACTCTTTGCGGCACTGCGCCTCCTGGAAGCGGGTATCCGTGTGACCCTTCTGGAAAGGGGAAAAGCCGTTGAAGAGAGGATGAAGGACATCACCATTCTCGAAGAAAATGGGAAACTCAATACAGAAAGCAATGCAGTCTTCGGAGAGGGCGGTGCCGGTACCTATTCCGATGGAAAACTGACCGCCCGGACCAGGCGCCGGGAAAGCATCTGGTTTTATAACCAGATGACAAAACATGGTGCTGATCCTTCGATAATATATGACGCCAAACCGCATATAGGAACAGACCGCCTCACCACAATCATTCAATCTATCAGGAAAAAAATACTGGATAGCGGCGGAAGATTCCTCTTCGGCGAAAAGGTTTCTGACCTTATCATTTCAGGGAAGGAAGTCAAAGGCGTAGTCACTGCAGGGGGAAGGGAAATTACCGCTGATGCAACTATTCTTGCAACAGGCCATTCCGCCCGTGATACCTATGCAATGCTAAACCGCCATGGAGTTGCCATGGAACCAAAGGGATTCGCTGTTGGAGTTCGAATCGAACACCCGGCGGAATTAATACGAGATATACAGTATGGCAATTCACCACATCGTGACATTTTGCCACCGGCTGAATATTCTGTTACCTGTAATAATCCCGCAAGCAGGCGCGGTATATACAGCTTCTGCATGTGCCCGGGGGGTTCTGTAATCAATTCATCCTCGGAGGAGGGACATCTCTGTGTAAACGGCATGAGCCTTTCACGTCGCGATGGTTCCCGCTCAAATGCAGCACTGGTTGTTTCCATTCACAGGGATGAACTTACGGAGAAAATTTTCCGGGGAATTGAGCTGCAGCGCTCAATAGAGGCGGGGGCATTTACCGCCGGTGGAGATAATTATGCCGCACCGGCACAGCGGGTCACTTCCTTTCTGGAAGGTATTACTGATGCGACCCTTCCCGAATCGACCTTCAGACCCGCCCTTGTCCCCGCTGATATAAAATCGTATCTTCCCCCCTGCATATTCAAAGAACTGCTCCATGCCCTGCCGGTCTTTGATCAGAAAATGAAAGGATTTATTACCAGGGAAGCCGTCCTCATCGGGGCCGAGACCCGAACCTCATCACCACTGCGCATTACAAGGGGAAAGGATTTTACTTCCATCAGTCATCAAAACCTTTATCCCGCCGGTGAAGGTGCAGGTTATGCCGGGGGGATCGTCAGCTCGGCAGTTGACGGAATCCGCGCTGCTGATGCCTTCATTATTTCCAGGGGATAATTCTCTACACCTTTATAGGAATCCTCCTCGAGAAAAACAATTCCGCCGGTAACCAGTTTTCTATTTAATTTCTATACGGTATTAACCGACTATAACACCAGGCGCGAATCAGCACCCTAGGATACAATAAATGAATAAATCCCTGGAATACAACACCCCTGAAGAACTCCTGGACGAAGTAATTTTATCAAACAAGCTTGTCACAGTCTGTTCATATTGCGGGAACGCCAGGGACCTGCAGGGGAAATGGTTTACCCCGGGCAGCCATATTAATAATTGCCCTGAAAAATTATTGTCACACGGGATATGTCATTCATGCCTCAAACTACACTATAGCGATAAACCCTGGTATAAGAGGGCAATGGAAAAAACCGAAAAATAATTTTCCCGCCCATGCCGACTACTGCTTCAGAATAATCTCCATTCCATCAAAGCCCGCAAGGGAGGCGGGAAAAACTTCCCGGGCAATCTCTTCTGCTTTTTTTCGATCATTTATACCCTGGTAGTTAAAGGCATCGAAATGCACCAGGACCAGTTCCTTTGCCCCGGCTTCACTGGCTATTTTTGCCGCTGTTTCCGGATTCAAATGAGGCCATTCAGGACGCCGAATCCCCGGGGGGTAGGCACATTCCGTAAAAAGCAGATCCGCATTACGGGCCAGGTCTACTGCGCCGGAACAGTACCCGGTATCATACCAGCCGTTACTCCCCAGAATTATTGCCTTCCTGAAAGACATTTTTATTCCTATTTGAAAATAACCGGCTCCGCTCCGAGTTCAGTAACTTCCCCGATTGTAACAGAGTCCTCACCAGCATCCTGTAATACTGCATGGAGGTTTTTCTCCTGGTCCGGGGAAGCAAAGATCATAAGGCCGATGCCCATATTAAAGGTAGTAAACATTTCTCTCTCTTCCACTTCACCCAGCTTCTGAATTACCTGAAATATCTGCGGAATAGAGAAACTTCCACGATTAAAAACGACACCAGTTCCCTCAGGCAAAATTCTGGGAACGTTTTCATAAAAACCGCCGCCGGTAACATGGACAACACCCTTCACATCTACACCTGCATCAAGGGCTGCCATGAGACTTTTTGCATATAAGCGGGTTGGCTCCAGCAGGGTTTCTCCGAGGGGACGATCAAGCCCCTCAATGGTATCTTCAAGGCTATGATTCTTCATATCGAAAAAGAGTTTACGCACCATGGAATATCCGTTGGAATGTATACCCGAAGAAGGAAGTCCTATAATTTTATCCCCCGGGGCAATACGCTTGCCATTGATTATTTTTTCCTTGTCGACCACCCCAACGGCAAATCCAGCAATATCATATTCATCATCCTTCATAACATTGGGATGTTCAGCAGTTTCGCCACCCACAAGACTGCAGGAAGATTCCTCACAGCCACTGGCAATACCCTTAACTACATCCACCAGCACATCTTCATTCAATTTCCCGCATGATATGTAATCAAGAAAAAAGAGAGGCTGAGCACCGGAGGTAATTATATCATTTACGCACATGGCCACGGCATCAATGCCAATGGTATCATGCTTGTTCATGCCCTGTGCTATCTGCAGTTTTGTACCGACACCGTCTGTGCCTGATACGAGAACCGGCTCTTTCATTTCTTTGAAGGATCCCGAAAAGAGAGCTCCGAATCCGCCTATATCGGTAATGACCCGCTCAGAAAAAGTCTTTTTCACAAAGGGAGTTATTCGGCGAACAAAATTATTGCCCCCTTCGACATCAACGCCGGATTCTTTGTAGGTTAATCCCATTTCTCCCGTCTCCTTATATAAATGATAAAATTTCTATAATTTATTTTCACAGCAATAACCTGATCTGCCATATGACCGCACACATAATGAGTCTCCCACTATGTGGCAAGCTTCTTTTTTTCAGCCGGATTTTTTTTTATCCTTTTCCACCACAAGCTGTTTAGTTAAAAAAACCTCATTCCCGCAATCATTATATATTACCTCATCAAAAAATTCCTGACAGAGACGCAATCCTCTGCCGTGAGTGGACATGTTTTCATTGAGCATTTCTACATTTTTGTTCAGCATCGACTTGTAATCAAAACCTCGTCCTTCATCAGCAACATGATAAATTACCTTTTCCGGGGTTACCTCATAATCAATAGTTACACGTCGATTGCGGCATACCGGATCCTTTTGCCGTTCTGCAATAAAATGGATGTATCGGTTCTCCATCATTGCCTTCGATTTATCCTCAAAACTAATATCCAGGTTCCCATGCTCTATTGCGTTAATAATAATCTCCCGAAGCGCCACCCGAAGCATGGTTATTTCCCTGGAGGGAAGATACTTGGAAACATTTCTGGTTAATCGATGAGTAATTTCATCGGCAGTGACCAGTGAATTATCGATCCTGAACTTCTGCTGCTCAGAAATAAAATGTTTCATCAGGGCATCATCCATTACCCTGGAGGCCTTCCCGAGAATTTCATTTTTCCCCTTAATATTTACATATTCCAGTTTTACCTGAAGCTCCTTCGGTTCGACTGTATACTTTGATTTGAAATGGGCCTTGAAAGTTACCGGTTGATGCCGGTCCACCAGTTCATTCAGTTTGGTGGTGACCACACTTCTGCTGACATCCAACTCCTCCTGATCGGCATATATTAATTCAAGCAGGGGCCTTTCCTTTACGGCTTCCGGTTGAACCTGTAGCTGGTGCACAAGGGCTTTATTTGCAGTAATGAATCGATAATTCTCATCGAGGGAAAAAATGATGTCATTCGATCCTTCTACCAGTCGACGATATTTTTCTTCGGACAGACTGATCTGTCTGTATGCCTCATTCAGGTCATCAACCTTCTGTTGCAGCTGTTCATTAAGTTCTTCTATTTCGTACATGGCCCGCTCCAGGCTAAAAACATGCTGTTCAAGGGCCTGCTCAGACATTTTTTTTTCGGTTATATCACGTATAATTCCCTGGTGAAATCGGACTCTGCCATTTGCGCCCTTAATAGTACTTGAGCTTATCATACAGTAAAGAGTAATCCCGTCCTTTCGGCGCAGTACTATTTCAAAATCTTTAAGGTGATTCTCTTTATTTATTTCAGCTTTAAATTCTCTTATTTCATCCCTGTTCACTGCAAAATCATCAATCCGCATGGTCATCAACTTTTCCCGATCAAAACCGAAAAGATCCACCATTGATTCATTTACATTAATAAAGGTCCCCCCCTTGTCAGCAATAAAAATTGCATCCATCGATTTTTCGAATAAACTCTGGTAGCGAAGCTCACTCTCCTTTAAACGGTGCTCGAATTCATACCGTCTCAGGGCAAGATCAATTGTTATAAAGAGGTCACGCTTACGAAATGGTTTTAGAACATAGCCGTATGAGTCGGAGATTTCAAGCTTATCAAGAATTTCCCGATCTGATATAGATGAGGAGAAAACAACCGGAACATCCAGCTGTTTTCTGATTTCCCGGGAAGCAGCTATACCATCTATTTCTCCTTCAAGGAGAATGTCCATTACTACCAGGTCCGGCTTTTTATTCAACGCCAGATCAATTGCTTCCTCCCCGGTTGTAACGGCGGCTGCTACACGAAAATCGAGTTCTTCTATGAGACGACAGAGGAGACGTGAATCAACTGCCGAATCCTCCACCACCAGAATCTTTTTCTTATTCTGCACTATATCCCTGCCACTGCGAATCGTATAATTATACACCTATCCACCGGCCTGTTCAAATGATTTATTTTAATAGAGCTCCAATATTTTATTAATTACGATTCAAATAAAAATATTTGATTTTGTTAAGAAAATAGCATAATCTATTGAAAAAATAACATACAGGAAAGGTGCCATGAATTCATCTGAATCAAAATATTCTCCCCTGGATAAGCCTGAAATCCTTATGTTCTTATTCTATCCCCGGCATGAAATGGATGCAGAACCATCCTCAGGAGAAGAACTGACAATAGATGTCGCAGAGAATGTCGCTATCGGTGGTCGATATTATCACGCCTCTACTGAGGCCCCGACGATCCTCTTTTTCCATGGAAACGGTGAAATCGTTGCCGATTATGAAGATCTCGGCCCTGTATTTTTGAGCCTCGGGATAAATTTTTTCCCCGTTGATTATCGGGGCTACGGAAAATCTTCCGGCTCCCCTACAGTTTCGGCGATGATGCGGGATTCTCACCTGATTTTTGACTATTTTCATAAATTCCTTACCGAAAGAAACCATTCTGGTCCCCGTATCGTTATGGGACGCAGCCTCGGGAGTGCATCTGCCCTGGAGCTTGCTGCTAACTACATGGATAAAATTGATGGTCTTATTATCGAAAGCGGTTTTGCCCACCTTATTCCCCTGATGAAGCACCTTGGTATAAATTCCGATGAATCGGGTATTTCAACTGACCCAATAGAAAATATCAAAAAAATCGAAGGTTTCTCGAGGCCAACATTAATTATTCATGCTGAATTCGATCATATAATTCCCCACAGTGATGGGGAAGAGCTTTTTGCCGCCTGTGGGGACACGGGAAAAGAGATGCTTACTATTCCCGGAGCCAATCATAACAATATTTTTACCTATGGACTTCAGGAATATTTAACTGCCCTGCGTAGCCTGGCATTTAATCGTTGTATGAAAAAATAATGCCAAATTCATGAGACGGGAACCACCCATTTAATAATTGACATTTCTGTCAATTTCGTTATAAAATCATGGCCCGAAGGCTACATTAAAAGATCAATCATGGAAGTTAATGAACAAATATTACTCATCAGGGGAGGCTCTATTGCCTCAGGATACAGGGTCGGGGTAAGTTATGCAGATCTTCTATCCAAGGCCCTGAGTCGTAAAAAAATCACCGTCGTTAACCGCTCACGCCAGGGAGATAATTCCTTTGATGCAGTATGGACATTTGATGAAGATATCTGTCCATTTAAACCGGATATACTAATTTTTCATTATGGTATAGATGACGCCTTTTTCCCGGTGTATCGTTCAGAATTTAAAGAAAATCTCGTCCAGGTTATTCGCAAATCCCAACAGTTCTGCGATCCAAAAATAATTTTGTTGACCTCACATATCTTCCCTAACCAGTATGACATGGATGCAGTAAATATCTACTACCGTACCATTAGAGAAGTATCTACAGATCTGCATTGTACGATGATACCTGTGCATACAATAATTGCAGGGCGGCTAATGGAAAAAAATATGGATATAAACGATATTATTCTGGAGGATGATCGTTATCTGAATGAACAGGGTCATGCATTGTTCGCAGAAATAATCATTGGTCATCTGGAAACCATGGAAAAAAAGGAGATGTAAATGGGCGTTATAATCAAGGATATACAAAAAAATAACAGCGAAATAATTCGCATAGAGGTTTCAGAGTTTAAAGGAAGGGATCTGATAAATATCCGTATATGGTATTCAATTATTGATAATGCCAGTGGAGATATGATTTATAAACCGACACAAAAGGGTGTCACCCTGAATATCAATGAATTTAATGAATTAAAAGACGGGATCGACCGGCTCAGCCATTACATTGAAGACCAGAAAAAGGGTGCCCAGCCGGAACAATTCGAGGAAGCAATTACCGACGACACCTCAACCGAGGTAGAATCAAAAGAGGAATAATACATTTCTTTGATCACATTAAGGAGAGATTTATGAGAAAATGCATATCTATACTTTTTCTGATTACAATATCCGGTTTATTTATCTTAAGCTGTGGCACTGTACAGAAGGCTCCCGCTGATATAAACAGCTCTGAAAATCAAAAATTTCTGAAACCTGACAAAAAGGCGAAGGAAGTATACCGTGTACTCCTTACCTCTAATGACTATATTGTTTCACAAATGAAATACACTTCCACCATAAAAAGAACAAAA
Organism: uncultured Spirochaetota bacterium; assembly: GCA_942491575.1. Lineage (GTDB taxonomy): Bacteria > Spirochaetota > UBA4802 > UBA4802 > UBA5550 > CAZHNW01. The sequence goes on along the minus strand of CALOBT010000025.1, from coordinate 3,421,063 downwards.
GACCAGGGTGGAGATAAATATATGTGCAGTGAACTAAAAAAACTCGATAAAATAGATGAAGTCCGGGAAGGCCTGCTGTCGTTGTGGCTCTATCCCGATTCCGGACGAATTATGAAAATACGGACACAACAATCGACTTATTTACTTGAAGTGGACAAACTTCTCAGTGAGGACATTCAACGCTGGAATTTTTCCTTCCCTAAGAAGATAGTTGAGCCGACACGCCTGGATATTAAATACCGGGTCGTACTCCGCAAAACACTTTCTGATGCTCAAATTATCAAGGAAGTCAGGGAAAAGATGAGAGAGAGTCACTGATTTTAGCTGCCAGTACAAAATAGAGAAAAGAAAGGGGAGCAAGATTGCTCCCCTTTTTAATTATTGTTATGACTCCCCTTAAATGGAAGTAGTATTAATAATAAACCTGATTGAATTTTCATCAATCAGCATTTTCTTCGCAATTTCATCGGATCCCCATCCACGATCAGAGAGCTCCCGAACAGTTTTAATAACGTTTTCGTTTATGTTCTTATCGAATGAGATATCCTTGTTTACCTGTTTTAAAATCGGGTTTCCCGCATCGACAGCCTGAATGAAATCAGAAAATTCCCTCATTTTTTCATCCGTCCTGCTATACATTACCTGAAGGCGATTGTCTGTTTCATCAATCTGGAGGCGGAGATCCTCCACCTTTTTAAACATGGCATATATCTGCTCCACACGTTTTTCCATTACATCGCTGAGGCCATCGACCTCATCGAATTTTTCTTTCAGTTCCTGGATCTCTGCTTTTCTGGTCTTCAGGATAATAGTCTTTTCTTCCACATCCTGGAGGTTTGTTGATATTTTATCAATACGTTTGTCTGAACGGTCCAGGATTTTCTGAAAATTCTTAAGTTTACTGTCAACAGACTTAACCACTCCCTCTGATCTGGTCGCGGATTCCAGATTTCTGTTGATAAGATCTTCATAGTCCCTCAGTTCCTCTATGCGTGATTCAAGATCACTGTAGCTTTCAGAGAGGCCGTCCATGCGGCTGTTAACAAAATCAACCTTGGCAAGATTTTCCTGCAGGCTGTCACTCCGTGTAATGGCGAGATCCCCTGCTTCCATGAGGGCATGAATATTTTTCTCGATGTCCTCCAGCTTTTCCTTTCTGGCATGGTATGCCATAATTTCAGCATTAACAGATTTCTTAACTTCCTTGATATCATCAATCTGATCGAGGAAGGAAGAGAGTTCCTGATACTCTTCCTGTGATGTGGCAAAAATCTCTTCAAGGCGTTCAATAGACTTATCGACATTTTCAATAAGTTCATCTGTTCGGGAAAATATCCTGTTATTATCTTCGTAACGAAAAATTTCTTCTTTGATATCATTAAGCCGTTCTTCCATTGTAGAAAAATCACTTTTCATTTTTTCTGAAAGACTGGTAAATTTCAAATCAATTGACTGGTATTCTGAATCAAGGTGATCTATCTTGCTCTCCGCAGTGGAAATGAGCCTGTTTTCATGTTCCATCACCTTATCCTGGAAATCGTCTATACGTTTTCGAATCTCTTCTGCCTCTTTTCTGGTTGCCTGGACGATTTCATCTTTCTTGGCGATTGCATGAAGACTGAGATTATCCAGCTCAGTTCTAATTCGTTTTACTTCATGCTCAAAGGTTTTTATTAAATTTGATTTGGAATCGTCAACACTTCCTTCAACATTCTTAAGCTTTTCATAAATTCGTTCAATCTCCCCGTCCATTTTATCAAATAGACCTTCTCTAAGATCCCCGAATTCAATAACGGTATCTTTCATCCGTTCCTTCATCTCATCGGATTTTTCTTTAATATCTGAAAAAACAGTATTTTCCAGATCAGCAATAGTGTCCTTAAGATTGTATACCTGTTTTTCCTTTTCAATAATGGAGGCATGATTCTGGTCAATCATTGCCGTAACGTCCTCAATAATTTCGCGGGATCGTTCGCGTATCCGATCATTAAAACCGGCAATAATGCTCCCGGACTGGGAACGAATTTCTGTCATGTTTTCCTGGAGACTGTTGATTTTATCAATTGTATTGCCGAAATCATCCCGAGCCATTGCAATAAATTCGATCTGTTTATTCACGTCACGGGCGGCGCCGGAAATAACCTTCAGGTCACCTTCCACCCTTTTTAAATTATCCTTTTCCACATTGAGGCCATCAAGGCGTGTTTCAATTTCCTGCAGGGCACCACTTAGATTGTTTGTCAGTACATTCGATTTTTTAATAAGGATGTCCATTTCGATAGTGGCGTCTTTAAATTTTCTCTTTTCCGTCTCTGCAAGTTTCCGAAAATCATCAAACATTTTATTTGAATATCGGCGCAGCTTTGTCATTCGCAGGTTCGCCTTGTCCATACGGCGGAAAAATATCAGCATTCCCAGACAGACTACGAAAGTTGCAATATTGATGAGGTACATTTACCTGTCTCCCTTATTAATATCCCGGATTCTTCGGGATTGTTTTATTCATTTCGAATAACCCGTATGTTATGTCGCATTACACCACCGGCAGTTCTACCCTTTCCGCAGACACGGGGGGTCAATACTACAGATTATACAGGGATTACATTATGTCAATAAATATTTTATGTCACATTGCAATATTGATGAACAGAAAAATTTATTAAACAAAATTCAGATAAATATATCAAAATAGGGGAATAGTGAAGACAGGATATACCGCCTGATCCGTATATTTTGCCGCCTCCACTATTGAGACAAAATTAAACAAAATCCTTTTTAAAAATCAATTCAGCAGAAGATGCCCATCTGAAAGAAAAATCCTCTCACCTGCACGGGCAGCCCATTCGTTGCTGTGGGTCACCATGAGAATTGTCATCCCCTCCCCGTTCAAGGCTTTGAGCAGATCCATAACCGCCTCTCCTGTCCCGGAATCGAGATTTCCCGTCGGTTCATCCGCAAGCAAAAGGGGCGGATTATGCACAATAGCCCGGGCAATGGCAGCCCGTTCCTGTTCTCCCCCTGAAACTTCTGAGGGTAGTCTTGTAAACTTCCCCCCCAGACCAACCCTCTCAAGGGCACTTCGGGCCTTCAGAAGCTTATCCTTACCCTTGATTTTTCGGATGCTGAGGGGAAGCATTACATTCTCCTCCAGGGTCAGATATGGTACCAGGTGAAAATTCTGAAAAACAAATCCCAGGTTCCGGTTACGAAATGAAGCACGCTTCTCTTCATTGAGCGCGTACATATCCTCCCCTTCATATAGAATTTTTCCTCCGGAGGGACTGCACATGCCCCCGAGAATCGTCAGCAGGGTCGACTTTCCCGAGCCTGATTCACCGGTAATGGCCGCAAATGCCCCCTTTTCGAGGCTGAAGGAAATTCCCTTCAGGGCGTGCACTGCCGTTTCCCCGCTGCCGTATTCCTTTTGAATATTTTCAACTTTCATAAATTTCATGATTACACCCCCTACAAATGCCGCAGTGCAGAAACGGGATCAAGGCGGACCGCAGCCCTTGCAGGAAGAAAACCCGCCGCCAGGGCCACCAGAACAGTAGCCCCTACTGCACCAATAGCATGAAATATTTCAGGAAGCACCTTCAGTGTTGATGCCTCCCCCATGACCCTGAGAATCCCGTTGGCAAAGAAAATCCCCACGGCATAGCCGATCAGTCCCGCTGCAAAAGAGACGACAAAAACTTCCCCCAAAACAAGGGTACCGAGATGGACTTTCTGAAACCCAATGGCCCGGTAGAGTCCAAGTTCCGAAATCCTGTCCCGGACATTTCCCATCATCACAGCGGTAATAACAAGAAGGCTGAGGAGTGCCACAACACCGCTGGTCCCCGCAGAGAATGCACGAATCATGGTCAGGGACAGCATCCTTGTTCCAATCACCTGCTTAATCCCGGACACCCGGGCCTGGGGGAGGACGGAACTGATCTGTTTCACCATCTCCTCAATTGGACAGCCTGAACAGAGGGCGGCTACCTCTGCGAAGGAAATTATCCCCGCCTTTTTCATAAGACGCTGAGCCGTAGCCAGTTCTGTAAAGATAATTGCATCATCCTGCGATCCGGTATGCTTAAGAATACCCCTGACAGGAAGTTTTTCCCCCTCAATGGGAACCCTCCCGGCGGCATTCAGCTTAAGAAGACGTACCGCTTCACTTCCCGCCAGAATTTCATTGTTCCGGGGAAGTTTTCCGTTGATTTCCCACCAGGGACGCAAAACCAGAACAGTATCCATCTCGAGTCCGCAGAGAAGGACCTTCTTACCATTAATTGTGACAACACCGAGAAGAAAGGACCCAACGGCAGCAACATTGCCGCTGTTTTTAATTGTACTGATTTTCATCAGGTCCTTCTGCCGAAGTGATTTCATATCATAGGACAGACTGCCGAGAGAAATCCCCCCATATGTGAGGGGAAGGGATTCCGTCCTGGGGAGGACCAGTATATTGGCGCCGTATTTTTCCATCTTATGGCCAATTTCACGGTTCATGGTGGAACTGTAGCCAGTAAGGCCCGTGGTGATAGTGACTCCGAGAACCATTACAATGAGCAGAAAAAGATACTTTCCCTTCCGCCGCAGAAGACTCCTGGAAATAATAGTAAAGATGTTCATAGCGCTATCCCTAAAGATTAAAGTAACCGGCACCGCCGATTATATCTGCTGTCTTAATTTCAAGGGTTTCATTATTTACCTTTCTGTTCAAGGGCGCGGGATTACATCCCCCTTCTACTTCGTTAACCATTGTTGAGGCAAATTTCCGTCCGCAGTTTCGGCAGACCATGTAATCTCCCTGCTGGTAATACCCCTTGCCTGCACGCCAGCAGACATCACAGGCATCAAAGGCGGCCCTGAAAATCCCGTCACTGCTTTTCAAGATGAAAAAACGGATATTTTGCCCTTTATGTGCATACTGGTAAAAGTGAGCCTTCCCGTCGGAGATTTCTGACAGGGAAATCTTCAAAAGTTCCGCTTCTGTGATTGAGGCGGGATTTGACGAACTAGTTTCAGCTGATTTTTCCCCGCATGCAACTGAAACAAAAATGCTAAAAACAAGAAAGATCGAAATAGCAGTTATACTCTTTTTTCGAAAGGAAGTTTTAAGGGTAGTACTGAATAATATATTAATTTCAGACATGTTAATTCTCCTGATAAGTAGATTTTGAATGGAACATAATTCCATTTTTGCAAACAGTTGTTGTGCGACAACCTCTACAGGGGAATTTTCAACAGCGGAAAACGCAGAAGATAACTATGATGGATGATTTGCTCACCCGCACATCGATCTCAACCGGAAGAACCTCTGCTGCAGGGAAATTCTTAGACCAGGAAAAAAAAGCTGCTCTCCGCAGGCCTGCCGGCGATGCAAGATGCCTGGTTTCAAAATGTTCCGCAGCTGTAACTGCAGTGACGGGTATTTTATGTGTGGAACAGTTACCGACCCCGCAGCAGCATTTATTTGCTCTCATCTGTTTCATATGGGAATGAGAGGAAACAGCTGATTTCCCGCAGCAGGTCCCGGCACTACTGCAGCCGGGGGCTGCGGCAGGTACCGCAAGAAGGAATGAGATTATGATATGTACGGTTAGAAATTTCATAATTAAAGAATTTTTTGAAATACCCTACCAAAATAGTAGTATTACCATTAATCGTCAACCAGATAATTACATTTTTAACAGAAGAATCCTGAAAAATAGAAAAAGCCGGATAAGTGTTGACCGGAAAATCCCGTCCCTTTATTATATGACCTGTTTCCGGGCAATAAAAAGATTATACCGATGAAACCGGTTTTTCCAACCGGTACCAAATACAATTCCTACGGTGAAACCCATGAACCGCATTCTAGAAACCATCACCAGGCGACATCGCTTTACCCTGATAATCATCCTGTTTTTGACACTCCCCATGATGTGGTTTTACGCCAATCAGAAATATTTCAATAATATTGATATCTATTTTGACAAGAACGATCCTGATATCCTGTTTTACAAACATTTCCAGCAGACCTACGGAAATGAAGAGCTTGCGGTTATCGCATTCAAGGATAAAAATCTCTTTTCGCAAAAAGTTCTCACCACCATTGATGCAATATCAACTACCCTTAAAAAAGAACCTGGCGTACAACGTCTTTTCAGCCTTACCGAAGCAAAGGAAGCAGTCGATGAAAACGATACCATCTACTTTAAAAAAATCATAAAAGGAACCGATATCCCTGAGAAGGAAATTTCTAGGATCAAAAAAAACATCCTCTCTGACCCCCTCCTGGTAAACAGCCTTGTCTCAGCAGACGGATACACTTCAGCCATTTTGATTGAGCTGGATCCAATAAGCAGCAACAGTAAAAAGAGAGAACTATTAATCAAGCTGAAGGGTATAGCAGAAAAAATTGCCGGGGATTCCCTGGAGCTTCGATTTTCCGGTCAACCCTTTCTCGAAGTTGAGATGAACGATTTAACCCGCCGGGACAATCTCAAATTTACACCGGTTCTTCTTTTAATAATTTTTCTGATTATTACCTTCTTAATAAGGAAGGCTTCCCTCGCCTATTTGACCATGATCAGTCTCCTGACTACCGTAGTCTGGGGAATCGGCCTTCTTACGGCAAGCGGGGAGACTCTGAATATGTCTACGGTCATTATTCCCCCGGTATTACTTGCAATATCCGTCGCAGATTCTATTCACCTCCTCTCCCATTACCGGGAATCCTTCCAGACCAATGGGAATCGTCATGGTGAAGCGGTAATGACCGCCCTAAAAGCTGTCTGGCTTCCCTGTTTTTTTACAAGTTTAACCACAGGAATTGGGTTCTTTTCTTTTATTACAGCAACTATCAGGCCGCCGAAAATTGTCGGAATATTTACAGCAATTGGAGTCATGGTAGCCTTTTTTCTTACCATCACCCTGCTCCCATCATTTCTTATGCTTCTTTCAAATAGAATAACAAAATCAAACACCGGCAAAAAGGATGAACCTGTCCTTACTTCAAAACAGGAAGGCATCCTCGCCAGGGGCCTTGATCGTCTCAGCGACATTACCAATGCCCACTACAGGCTGGTGCTGATTCTTTTTCTTATATTGACTGGAATGACTGTCTGGGGGATTACCCAGATAAAATTTGAAACAAGTTTTGCAAACTATCTTCCCGAACATATACAGCTAAAAAAAGATATAAATTTCATTGATAAAAATCTAGGGGGTACAATTCCCTTCGTAATGCTTATTCAGGCAAAGGATGAAAAACATAATTTCACGCACCCTGAAAGCCTTGAGCTGGTAAGTAAAATTCAGACTGACCTGCTGAGGGATATGAATCATTTTTCATCTGCTTTTTCACTGGCGGATTATTTCAAAGAAATTCACCAGGCCTTTAACGGGGGGAATCCAGCGTGGTATCGTATACCTTCAAAGCAGATGGATATTATCGATTACTATGAGATCGGAGAATCGGAAGTACTCGACCGTGTCGTAGCACCGGACCGCATGGAGGCAAGGATATCCTTTCAGTCTCATTGGGGGTCCAACCAGGAAGCTGAAAAATATGAAATACTGATAAAAGATTACATGCAAAAAACACTCAATAAAAATTTCTCCTACAAGTTTACCGGGTTAAGCCCCCTTTACCTTTCCATGGGGGAAAACCTGCAAAACAGCCAGATACGATCGTTTCTTGTCGCCTTTATAATCATTCTTTTTATGATGTATTTTGTCTGTCAGAGTATTCCCCTGACCCTCATAAGTATGATTCCCAATGTTTTTCCCATTATGATGACACTGGGAGTCATGGGGTGGTTTAACATTCCCCTGGATGTGGCAACCATAATGATTGCCAGCGTGGTTATCGGTATTGCCGTGGATGATACAATCCATTTCATCACCTGGTACCGCAGAAATATCAGCAACGGACTTGGCAATTCTGTTGCCCTCAAGAGGGCTTATAAGGATGTTGGAAGGCCAATAATTATAACTTCCCTGGTTCTTTCCTGCGGCTTTATGGTTCTTATTCTGGGGACGGTTCGTCCCACACAGACTTTCGGAGTCCTGACAGCCTTTTCCATGTTGACGGCGCTGGTGGGAGACCTTCTGGTACTTCCGGCACTTATCAGGTTTATAAATCCCCTGAAGGCACCGGAATAATTTAATTATTTCCTGGTCTTTATAATTTCACCAAATACTGCTGAACCTTCCTTAATAAGACGAAGTATTGTGGGATCAGTAGTATTTTCAACATGTACCGGGTAAATAATCCCCGGATCCTTCCAGCTGCCGGCGTTAAAATCATAATTATTCTGAATAGTTATCCTCTTTGTCATAGGATTCAAACCCATAGCTGCCTGCACTTTTTTACTATCAGGATCCCGAATCTGAATAAGAAATCCATCATCACGCTTTACCAAACGGTACGGATTCTTTTTAACCATTGAAGTAAAATCATTCATACCCAGATAACTGAAAAAAGAGAGATTTTTAGTCACACCCTTTTCTATTATGTTTGCCTTTAATTCACTGAACTTCCCAGCATCCAGAGGATTTGGGATCCTTTTCAACACCTTCTGGTCCCAGGGATCGTAGCGGTAGACAACATCAATGCGGTCTTCCGTAGTATTATCACGATCGATATAAAAAATAACTGTATTCATATCGAAAATGACAACATGGGTTTCTTTACCATATGATCTGAGTATTTGAAATTTTTTAGTCTTCGGCAGCTGCATCATATCCTGTCGGGGGATGATGGGCAGTTTTTTATGATAGGAACCCCGCCGGTACTGGCCCATGAGGAGGCCTGTCCCGCAGAGAAGCAGAATAATTACTCCAAACAGCCTTTCTTTTTTCATTGCAGTTTCCTCACTATTCTATTCATTTGAGAATACCGCAAAAAAAGGCTATGGTCAAGGCAAAAACAAGTGAAGGGAAACAATGAACCGGCCCGGGAGGACCGGTTCATGGGGGGTTACTTTTTCTGCATCAGAGTTCCAAGGGCCAGAAGGGTCTGGTTTCGGTCCTCTATATTTATCGCCGCTTCGAGACCACCTGCATCAAGATTGATATTTATTGCTTCCTTGGTAAGACGCAGTCCCATATGGTTTTTTGTCATCATTTTTCGGGCATAATCCATGGCGGATTCCAGTAGATCCTCCCTGGGTACAATTTTGCTCACCAGTCCCAGATTCATAGCGTCCTCTGAGCTCATGAATTCCCCGGTATACATAAATTCATAGGCCCTGCCGGCACCAATCATACGCGGCAGAAAGTAGCTGCAGGTCATATCCGCTCCACCGAGGCCAATATTGATATAGGCTGCACAAAACCTTGCATCGGGAGAAATAACCCTTATATCAGAGGCAAGGGTAAAACTGAAACCCTGTCCCGCGGCAGCACCGTGTACCGCCGCTATAATAGGCTGCGGAGCCCGCCTCATATGAAGATTTATCCTGGCCAGACGCGCCTGGAAGCGGTAAAATTCAGCTGTGCTCATCTTCGGCACATGCTCGGCAGTATCCTTCAAATCCAGACCTGCACAAAATCCCTTTTCTCCGGAACCCTGTAGAACAACAACCTTTATATCCAGGTCATAGAGCCGCTCACACCAGAATTCTTCCAGCTCCTCCATCATCTTAAAACTCACAGCATTATAAGCCCCGGGCCTGTTTAAAGTTAAGAGGCCGATTCCCTCTTCGGGGACTTCAAATTTAATCGTTTCGTATCCCATAACGCACCTGCCTTTTATAATGTCCCAAACACTATTGCATCCGTGTCTTACCTGTCAAACTGTTTATATGTCTTTGAATATCCAGATTGAATTCAATAAATTATCTTTTTCAAAACATTCAACCAATAGGAATCGAAACTGAATAAAAATAATCACCGTAACTCCGGTCATCAATCAGGCTCGCAGCTGACTGTACCTCTCCTTCATCTCATTAAAACTCTGCGTAATTGCACTGGGAGGAAGGGATTGGAGGAAATGCCTTCCATAGGGTTTTGACACAATCCTTGAATCGAGGACTGCAACTATACCGATATCTTTGCTGCTCCTGATCAGACGACCGAAACCCTGTTTGAATTTAATCACCGCCTCCGGGACCTGGTACGCCATGAAGGGATTAAGCCCCCTCACCTTAAGTGCCTCCACCCGGGCCTGAACCGGTGGTGCATCTGGAACCGAAAAGGGGAGACGCATCATAATAACGGCACGCAGAAGATCCCCCGGCAAATCAATGCCCTGCCAGAAACTGTGAGTCCCCAGAAGCACCGCACCGTCGTCATCAAGATAAAGTTCCATCGCCTCCGAAGAAGTCAGGTCACCCTGGGAATACAATCGATTATCCACCAGGTCCCCCAGGACCTTACGCACCTCTTCCAGCATCCGGTAGGAAGTAAAAAGCATCAGGCAGTTTCCCTCTGTAAGTCTGATTACTTCTGCGGCACTCTCCGCCGCCTGTCGAATATACTGCACGTCTCCCGGCTGCACCATATGCCGGCCAAGGAATAATACCATCTGGGAGTGATAATCAAATGGAGAAGCCAGGGCCAGCGAAACGGGCCGGTCTATGCCGAGACGTCCCGCCATATATCCGAAATCCCCACGTACCGCGAGCGTTGCGGAGACAAAAACCGTAGCATCAAAATGCTCCATAACCTCCCGCCGCATGATATCGGCAACCTGTACCGGTTGCGACCTTACCATGACCGAGCCGAGGAGATCGCTGCTGTTCCGTTCAATCCAGTAGACATGATTATCAAGATTCTGGAAAACAAAATGTGTAAGGTTTTCCGTAAAAGCGAACAAACGGCCCCTGGCTATATCAAACTCCATTTTAAGATATTCTTCCTCAAAATCATCTTCAACATCGGCGAGGATTTGAAGGAAGTTTTTACAGAGTGCCACCAGGGATTCTCCGTATGGGACAGCCTTTCTCAAACGCAGCTGCATTTCATCACGAGGGAAGAGTGATCGGATCTTTTCGAAATAACTTCCCCCCTCTGTTACAATCTTTTCAAATAATTCAAGGGCGCGGCCTTTCGCCTCATCTTTTCGAATATTCATCAGGAGGGAAGAACGCCTGGTCCGTCGGTAGAACCTGTCAAGGATATCACTGAGCATTTCCATTGAAAGGGCAAAACCGAGCTGTGATGCCGCAATATCCTCAATGCTGTGCGCTTCATCGAAGACAACGACCTCGGTTTCAGGAAGGAAAACCTTTCCCGAAGCAATATTTGTAAAAAAGAGGTAATGATTCATCACGAGGAGGTCCGCCTCCTGCCACTCCTTCCGGGCAAGCTGATAGGCGCAGCCTGAAGCGTACATGCATCTAAAGGAGTTACAGCCATCGGGTTCCCGGCAAACCTGCCCCCACAACTTATTTGAGACCCTGACATCAAAGCGGGAAAAGGGACGATCCTCTTTAAAGAGACGCCCAAGATTAGAAAGACGCTGGATTTCATCCTTTTCAAGGGCCCCCCTCTTCAGAACCGTTTCATATCGGCGGCGGCAGGGATAGTTGGCACTCCCCAGGCAGAGGGCAAATGATATCTCCATCCCCATAGTTCTGTTGAAAATCTCTTTAACCATTGGAAGATCCTTGTCAAGGAGCTGTTTCTGGAGGGCTTTTGTTTCAGTTGTAACGGCGATGGTTTTTTCATTCTCCAGGGCATAAATCAGAGAAGGTACCAGGTACGCAAGGGTTTTCCCGGTCCCGGTCCCGGCTTCAACTATACCATTCTCCTGCTCAACGAGGCGTTCGAGGACGAAGTTTGCCATATCCTCCTGTTCTTTCCGGTATTCATAACCGGTAATATGTTCTGCCAGGTGTCCCCCGGGGCCAAAAAATTCTTTCATTAATTCCATCCTTTAGGTGTAGACATAACATAGCGCATCACGGAAGAATGCAACATCAATTTAATCTTAACATGGGAATTTGCCTTGACGCTATCCTGAGATAATCTACCTTTCCGGTAATTCATATTTTGGGAGACGCGGTGATGAAAATAATTTCCTGGAACGTAAACGGCATAAGGGCAGTACTGAAAAAAGGCTTTTTAGAATTTCTTAAAAAGGAAGATCCGGACATAATCTGCCTTCAGGAAACCAAGGCCATGCCTGAACAGGTAGAACTTGACCTCCCCTCCTATCCCCATCAGTACTGGAACTGGGCTGATAAAAAAGGATATTCCGGTACCGCTATATTTTCGAAGCATCAAGCCCTTCAGGCAATCAATGGAATCGATATAGAAAAACATGACAATGAAGGAAGGGTTATTACCCTTGAAATGGACTCCTGTTTTCTGGTTAATGTCTATGTCCCAAATGCCAAAAGGGGACTGGAACGCCTTGATTACCGCCACCTTGAATGGGATGCTGACTTCCTGAAATACCTTAAAAAACTTGCAAAGAAGAAACCGATAATTTTCTGCGGAGACCTTAATGTCGCTCATAAGGAAATCGATCTGGCCAGACCCGATGGCAACCATAACAACGCTGGATTCACAGATGAAGAAAGAAAGGGATTTGATAATATTCAGAAGGCAAAATTTATCGACACCTTCCGGGAGTTCGAAAGCGAAGGCGGTCACTATACCTGGTGGAGCTACATGGGACGCGCCAGAGAGAAGAATATCGGATGGCGTATTGACTATTTCTGTGTCTCCCCGGAGCTGAAACCAAAACTTCAAAATTCATACATCCTGCCGGAAGTTATGGGCTCAGACCATGCCCCCATTGTGCTGGAAATAAATCTTTAGACTGGAAAGATAAAAAAAACAGAATACTATCTGTCGGTCCCTGAATATTTGTTATAGACGATGAACAACACGGGAACCTGAATTTTCTTTAAGCACCTCCAGCTGTCCGGGAATCCTGTTTTTTAATTCAGAGACATGTGAAATTATTCCCACAAGTCGATTCTGTCGTATATCATCAAGGATTGTAAGGGCACGGTCAAGGGATTCCTCATCAAGACTGCCGAATCCTTCATCGATAAAAATAGCGTCGAGCTCAATTCCCCCGGCCCGCTCCTGGATTACATCCGCAAGGCCAAGGGAGAGGCTGATCGCGGCAAGAAATTTTTCCCCCCCCGAAAGGGTCTTTACACTTCTCAATTTACCACTGAAGGAATCAAAAACATCAAGTTCAAGCCCCGCCTGTCGGCCTTTATGCTCGATTTCCTCATTAAGCATAATACTGTAGCGGCCATTGCTCATCAGGTTAAACCGCTTCGTTGCATGTCGGGTCACTTCCCGCAGGTAGGCCCCAAGAATAAAATTCTGGAAATTTATATTCTTCGGATTCCTGCCATTGAGATCCTCCGCCAGGGAAACAAGAAGATCCGTATCACGGAGAATTGTATCCAGTTCTTTATTCAATGTATCAAACTGTTTTTTCTGCTGCAGAGTGTCCCGGTGTTTTAACTCACTTTTTCTGCGTTCATCTTCATGCCGAAGTAGCTTTTCTTTTAAATCCTTGTGAATCATACGAAGGTTTTCCAGGTCAGCTCTTTTTTTTCTATCTGTTCGTTTTTCGAGAATTTCTATATCGGCTTTTACCCTGGTAGATTCCTCCCGGTAGTCATTAATTTTCTTTTCGAATTCAACTGCTGATTCAGATTCCTGCTTCAACGATTTTACTTCCTTTATATCTTTAAATGATGTCTTCTCCAGACGTTTCAGAATCTTTACGTGATGCCGCTCCAGTCTCTCCTCTGATTTATCACATTCTATTTTAAGGGTCTTCTCTCGTCCTGTCAGTTCGCGAAATCCGGTTTCACTCTTTTGACAGAATTCGCGAATACGATTAATGGTCTCGTACTGTATTTCTATATCTTCATTCAGTATCCTTATTTCCTGATCAATGTCCTTCCCTTCCCCCAGATCTTCACGAAGAAGATCTACTTCTTTTTTAAGCCCTGCATATTCTTCACGGGCATCACCCAGTTGCTGCTGAAGTTGATTAACTTTCTCTCTTGCAGCTATTATTTTCCTTTCAAAATTTTCTTTTGCATCACTACTTTTCCTCAACTGAAGCAGCTGTGTCTCCAGAGAATCATGTTCAACCTCTGCAGTCTGTATTTGTTCTCTGATTATATCCGGCTTGAGTTCTTCCTTCACTTTCATTTTTTCCATTTCAAGCTGACAGGCCTTTATACGTTTCCTGTTCATCGCAAGCCCTTCGGAAAATTTAGCCTCCTCCTGCAGGGAAAGCCTCAGGTTGTTTTCCGCAGCGATGAGCTCTTCACTTGCATCATGGGAAGAAACGGGCCCAACTGCAGGAGATTGATGAGAGGTGGAACCGCATACAGGACAGGGAGTACCCTCCACCAATTCTGAGGCAAGTGCTGCTGATGTTGCGGCATCCCGCCTTTTGGTCAATTCAGCCACCCGGTTATGGTTTACCTTCATGGTTTTTCTGTTTTCATCAAGGTGGTTATTTATTAGTTTTTCATTTTCTTCAAGCTCAGCGATTTCTTTTGAAATTTTTTGAAATTCTTCCGCCAACTTCAATCTATCTTTAAATCCGTTCAGTTTCTTAAAATTCTCTTTTAGTTTATCCTCAAGTCCAATCTGTCCGGAAAGTTTCTTATTTATTTCATTAATTTCTTTTTGCAGCTCATTTTCACTTTTCCTTTCCCGTTCATGCTCTTCTGAAATTGAGGTACCCACTTTTTTCAATGATTCGAGTTTTTCTTCTTTCTGTTTAAGAATTTCACCCTTTGGTTTCAGCTCATTCAATTTTCCCATTTCATTCCGGGCGTTCTGCAGTTTCTTTTCAAGGGCAGGGAGTGATTGTTTTTCTTTTTCTGCCTTTTTAAATTCACTTTCAGCTTCCTTTACATTCAGGACGGTTTCTCTCAGTGAATTCCGTAATTCTTTTGCAGTTTCATCAAGGCGTTCATATTCCTCCAAAAGGGGGAATATACCCTCACCCTCCCTTATCTTCTGCAGTTTATGGGATAATTTTTCAATTTCTTTGCTACGGCCATCCAGTTCCTTTTTGTGTAATTTTTTTTTCTCCAGTTCCAGAAAATCTTCCTCTTCTTTTTCTGCCCTTGTAACCGCTGCATTCTGCTTTTCTATTTCATCCTGGAGTCTGCGGCAGGTCTTCACTTCCTCTTCAATTGCATTTTTTAATTTTTTCTCTTTCTCATTATAGTTGTCCGGATCAAATTCATTCAGAAGCAGCTCCAGTTGTTCCTTTTTAAATTTCAAATCCTGCTGCCGTTCATTTTTAATCTTACGGGTATGCTCTGCAACCGCCTCATGTATTGTCGTCGGGAAAATTTTCTGGAGTAAATCACGTTTTTCCTGGGTATCCGCCATAAGAAATTTTTGAAATTCCCCCTGGGGCAGAAGAACAATTTTTGAAAATTCTTCATCGGAAAGACCGATAATCTCTCCGAGATAATCATTTATCTCGGTTACCGTACCCTGACGAGGCACCCATTCGGATTTTTCCCTGACAACCAAATTTACTACTGCGGGCTCCCTGGTGAAAGTATCAGCTTTTCTCTTTGAAGGGCGCATATGAGCGGGCTGCCGATAGACTCTGTAAACTTTTCCCTTCAATGTAAAATCAAGTTCAACAAAGGGAATCTCTCCAGGCTCCAGAAGGCTGCTGACAATAGATCCCTCCTCCCGAGTCCCTGGTAGTTTTCCGAAAAGAGCAAACATTATGGCATCAAAAATAGTGGTCTTCCCGGAACCCGTTTTACCGGTAATGAGTAAAAATTCTGCCCCCTCCCGAAAATCTATTTTTTGTTTTTCATTAAAGGGACCGAATCCCTGAAGGGTTAAATGAAGTGGTCTCAAGTGCGGTTACCTTCGATAATCAGTTTTTTAAATAAATCGAATTTTTCTTTACCAGGTTCTTCCCCGTATAAATACCTGTGGAAAATTTCAAAATCATCAGTGATGTCCCTCTTTGCATTGCTGATATCTATATATCCTTCCCTGGCACTCTGCTCTGATGGCCCCTGCTGTTTAACGGACAGTATAAAGGGGAATCGTTTTCGAAGGACAGAGATGGCATTACTCACCAGAAGGGAATCTGTCAGTTCCGCCTCCACATAACAGTCCCGATGTACAGCGAATTCCTCATTGTTGAGAAGACCGGTAAAACTTCCCCTTATACGCACCATATCGTGCCTGGGGGAGAGGGATATCGGTGTGATGCTGCAGGATGAATTGCTGACGTCAATCGAGAGAACCTGTTTGATATCCCTGTACTCGGAAAAAGAGTACTTTAGAATGGATCCACTGTAGTAGACATTATCTGCTGACTGCTGCGGGCGGTGCAGGTGTCCCAGTGCCGTATAATCGAAGGAGCTGAAAAGTTCCGGACTGACAGATACGGAGCCCCCGACAAATTTTCTTTCAGAATCGGAGATGGAACCATTCGCTGCAAAACAGTGTGCAACTCCGATACGAATCGCTTCACCGGTATCAATTTTTTCAATCTTTTTCATTGCTTCCAGCATGGCAGTTTCATGACTGGTTATCGGTTTTTCCTCTTCATAAAAACTTCCCTGCTCCAGAAAAGGTATTGAAAAGACTGCAGCCTTTTCCTTCCCCACTGTAATATAGACGGGTTTATCCACCAGCTGTATGTCCCCTGAAATATATATGCCAGCAGAGGATAAAATTTCCCCACAATAGGAGAGGCGTCTAGAACTGTCATGATTCCCAGGTATCATAATAACGGGTATACCCGCTTCATCCTGAAGGGCAGTCAAAAACCAGCTCAGCAGACTCACTGCATCTGCCGAAGGCAGGCTCCTGTCATAAATGTCACCGGCGATTATCAGTGCATCATGGGGCTCCCTTTTCAGGATATCCAGTATCTGCAGAAGAACGTGTCTTTGATCTTCAAGCAGGGATACTTCATGCAGCACCCTGCCCAGGTGCCAGTCAGAGGTATGCAAAAGTTTCATTATGGTAATTACTCCTGGTCTGTTCTTTCCACGGCAATGAGGGTGATATCATCATGGTGGGAATCAATTCCACGGTCACGCTGAAAACGTTCCAGAGTATCAAGCAGGGAGGAGAAGAGATCCCCGACCCGGTATTTGCGTCTGCTCTGCACAGCATTTTTTATTACTTCCTTTAACGAGCGTTCCATCTCCTCATTCATCCGTTCATAAAGACCATCGGTAAAAAGGATAATTTTGTCACCCACATGGAAAGAAAATTTCTGAAGCCCGTAATTAATTCCATATGTGTCCCCTGCCAGTATTCCTGTTGCAGATAGTGTAATCAGCTTCTCCTTCTGTATTAACATCTGGTCTGGATGACCCGCAGAAGACCATAATAATTGTTCCTGTTTAAAGTCAATATCTAGGCAGATGCAGGAAAAGTAATTTTGAAGGGATTCATAGGATAAAATAAAATTATTATTCAATTCTATGAGAAGTTCAGCGGGATTTAACGTATCCCTCTTTAATTTCTCATATTCGCTTTTGATAATCATCGTTATCAAGGCTGCCTGGATACCGTGACCTGTTGCGTCTGCCAGAAATATCCTGATTCTACCGGATTCAATTTCGTGGATATCATAGATATCACCGCTTATTTCCCTTAAGGGAATATAGTATGTTTTAATTTCCAGACCGGATAATTGAATATTTTTTGGAGGAAGAATATTACTCTGAATACTTTTGGCAAGGTATAGATCTTCCTGGATTGTTTCGTAGCTAAACTGCAGTTTCTTATGTGCTGACACAAGATCATTGTATTGCTCGCTGTCACGAGTGAAGAGACTGTCTCTGGTTTTAGCCACAAATAATCCTGTAATATGGACCAGAAACAACAGCCACCCATGATTGTCAATAGCCACCTTTACTGCCTGAAAAAAAGTACCCACCTCCTCTACAGCCAGTGCAGCTACTCCGATATACCATATAGTCATGATCATGGATGTGCCAAGGCCCCAACGCCATGAAAATCGAGGTATGCCATAGCATATAAAAAGAATCATCACCATGATCAAATACCCTGAACTCCGAAATACCTCTAATCCGGCAACTATTATTTGAACAAGGATTATGCCCCCAAGTGTCATCATTAATAGGGATACGAATGGAGGAAAATTCTTTTTAAATTTTTCCCCGCCTGAATAATAAAAAAAACTAAAAAGTATTCCAAAACCGATTATTGCGATCGTAAAAATTATACCGCGGTTTTCCGTCATTTCCTGGATAGTGAGGTAAAATGAATTGAGAATAATTATCCCCAGAGCCAAGACTACTCCATAGCGGAAGATAGTTGCGGCTGTAGAATAATTTTTATTGACCCGTCTCATCTTCATGAAAAATATTTTCTCAGTTATGCCCCTTAGAGACATTACTCCACATCAACGCCAATCAGGGTAATGTCGTCATACACTGAAAGTTTATTTGTAAAACCTACATGCTGTGCCAGGGATTGCAAAACCTCATCAATAATTTTTTCAGTCTTTTCGCTGATATTTTTTTCAACTATATCAAAGAGCCGTTTTTCTCCAAATTCTTCCTCATCCCGGTTAAATTCTTCATATAATCCATCGGTGAAAATCAATATCCGGTCACCCTTTTTTATTTTAATTCGCTCTGCAGTATATTCAGCGCCGGGGAGGATCCCCACCAGTTTCCCGGTATGAGACATTCTTCGGATAGAACCATCAGCGATTAAAAACTGATCCGGATGACCCGCTGAGGTATATATTATCTGCTGATTTTTAAGATCAATATCGACAATAAAGCATGAGAAAAAAACATTCAGTGATTCATAAAGTTCAATAAACGAATTATTCAGATTTTCCATAAGGGTGTTTGTTTTTTTATAATGTTTAGCTTTTTCATACTCACCCTTGATAATCATGGTAACCAGGGCAGCCTGGATACCGTGGCCAGCGGCATCTGCTAAAAATACCCGGTAGAAGTTTTCATCGATTTCCGTAACATCATAGAGGTCCCCTCCCACCTCATTCATAGGATAGTAGTGTATAAAACACTCTATTCCCTTTTTCTTCTCGATTTTTTTAGGCAACACCCTGCTTTGAATTTTTTTTGCCAGGAGAAGGTCCGCCTGTGTCTGACTGTATGCAGTGTTCAACCGGTCATAGGCATTTTTTAATTCTTCTGTTCTCTCCCTTACCTTTCTTTCCAGATTGGCCCTGATTTCATTGATCTCAATCGCTGCATTATTGTAATGCTTTGAAAAAACCACAAGTTCCCTGTCCGAAAAAGCTGGGAAATAGAGGCCATTCCCTCCTGCAGCAAGGTTCTTGGTTGCCCTGTTTATTTTGGTCAGGGCCAGTATCATAGTATTGTTTGAAAGATATATTAGAAAACCGATCGCTAAAAAACTCAATGTAATAAAAATTGTAATCTGGAGCATGGATTTTTCACTTACCCGAATTAATATCGCCAGAATAATCATACTGAGGAGGACCAGAAGCAGGGTTAAAAAGGATTTATATTTAAATGTCAAAAAATATCTGGTATTCAAGGTTTTTATTCGATAAAAAAGCATGGTTTCAATCTGTTCCTTATACCCGCCAATTAGATATTCAGTAATGTTAAAGGTAAAATAACCGATTATCAATGCTGCAAATACCCCTCCGAGAATAATGGGTCCTATTGCATTTACATTCTTTTCATAAATCAGAAGGGCAATGATGAGCTGGACAATAACCAGAATAGTATAAAATGTCGCAGCAATCAGATTGTTCCGCGGCAGGGAAATGAGGGATGTATAAAGTCTCTGCAGCGTATTATTATCAAGATTTTCATGATTGCTGTAAATATAATTTCCGGTAAAATATTTGTTTAAAAATCTGACAGATTTGGTAACACCAGGGAGGCGAAATTGAAATAAGGCCCCGTAATGAATCAGATGCGTTAAGACAGCAATACCCGTGCCAATCAGCAATGCTGTGAGAAAAAAAAGAATATCCTCCTTCTCCCGTGTCGGGGTTATCGCGTAAAAGAGATAGAAACCATAAAATGCGGCTATCCAGGAACCTGTTGTTGAGAAAAGTGCAATAGCGAAACCGAAGGAAACCTTTGCAGCAAATTTATCAAAGAGTTTTATTATCATTGTTATGTCAGTTCCAGAAAAAATTCACTAAATTTTAGTATATCTGCTGAAATGTTCCCCAATATCTACAATTTCCTGATCTAATTAAAAATATGTATATACATTATTAAATTTTGTAAATGAATTTTTTATTAACAAAACTCTTATTCTATGTTTTCTTTAAAACCGCTCATTTTAAAAAATTAAGTCTATAAAAATTAAATCAATTGTTGACAATTCTTTAATTAAAAGTATTCTGTGACTCCAGAGTGATTCAGGGTCCTTAAATAAAGAGGAATACCCATGGCACAAACAGCATACCTTTACGATGACATTTTTCTGCAGCATGATACAGGCTGGGATCACCCGGAATGCCCTGAAAGACTTACAGCAATTAATAAAAAAATTTCCAATTCAACATACTATAATCAACTACTCAAAGTTAAACCGGAAAAGCCAAAAATTCACCACATCGAAGAAATTCACACTCCCTCCTATGTCAGACGGGTTCAAAAAGAGATCGAATCAGGGGCGCTGTATATTGACACAATGGATACAGTAGTCTGTCCAGCCTCTTTTGAAGCAGCCCTGATGGCGGTCGGGGGCTGTCTTAAAACATCAGGTCTTATTGCCAATGGTGAGATCAAAAATGCCTTCTGTGCCGTAAGGCCCCCCGGTCATCATGCGGAAGCCGATTATTCCGAAGGTTTCTGTATTTTTAATAATATCGCCATAACAGCCAGATTTCTTCAGAGGCAGTTCAATCTTCAAAAAATAGCAATAGTTGACTGGGATGTTCATCACGGTAATGGCACCCAGCATTCCTTCTACGAAGACAATTCAATCTATTATATCAGCCTCCATCAGTTTCCTCATTTCCCTGGAACAGGATCAATTCACGAAACAGGGCGGGGCAGGGGGGAAGGTTATACCCTTAATCTTCCGATGAGCATGGGAGACGATGACAGCCATTATCTTCACGCCTTTCAAACCAGAGTTATACCGGAACTTGAAAAATTCAAACCTGATTTTCTTTTAATCTCCGCAGGTTACGATGCTCATCGGGCTGACCCCCTTTCATCGATTAAATTATCCAGCGGGATGTATTTTGAAATGACGCTGATGCTGATGGAAGTCGCGGAAAAATATTGCCGGGGGCAGCTGATGGCAATACTGGAGGGGGGATACAATCTTGACGCCCTGGCAAATTCAGTGGATAAAACCCTGGAGGCATTGACTTCACGGTAAGGCCGTTCTATCTTATTTGCCGCTTCGGCTGCTTAGTAATAAACAATATTTATGGAAAAATTTCTTAATCAGGCAATGTATGCGGCCCTCCAGGCCGGAGAAAAAATCCTTTCTATTTATAAAGATGTGAAAGGACTCGATACCGTATTTAAATCTGATGATTCCCCTCTCACCATAGCCGACACTGAATCTAATAAAATTATCACGCAAATACTTGCAGAGGAAAACAGTTCCTATCCAGTATTGAGTGAAGAGGGTCCCGAAATTTCATTTGCCCATCGTCAGCACTGGTCAACTTTCTGGCTTATTGATCCCCTTGACGGTACAAAAGAATTTTTAAAAGGTAATGGTGAATTTACTGTCAACATTGCCCTGATAGAAAATAAACTTCCAGTTATGGGTGTTGTATATGTACCTGTTCAAAAAAGTATATATTTTGCAACAAAGGGGGAGGGTGCATTTAAATCAGAACTGAATGATTTACCTGCAGCTTATTTTCAGGATAGATCAAATATCCCTGAAATTATCCGGAACTCCTTCCGGATAAAAAGCAATAAAACTTCCCCCCTCAAAAACAGGCCCGTTTGTGTAGCAATCAGCAGGTCTCACCGTGAGCAAAAGAGTGAAGAGTTCATCCTTAGGCTCCAAGGAGAATTCGACCGGATAACCATGCTGTCAGCAGGCAGCTCATTAAAGATATGCCTCGTAGCGGAAGGGAAGGCGGACATCTATCCACGGTTGGCGCCAACAATGGAATGGGACATTGCAGCAGGCCATGCTATTGCCGCTGAAGCCGGATGTGCTCTGTTGGATTTCTCAACGGGAAAGGACCTGCGCTATAACAAGGAACAGCTTCAAAATCCGGATTTTATTGTATCTGCCCCATGGCTCAGTAATATTATTGCCAAACTGAGGCTGTAATTGTCAGAAGTCTTTTCCCCTGACCGGTTCACTTTCCTCTATTCCCGCCTCCTTCAGGCCAATATCAAAGGAGGCACCGCATTCGGGACAAATGAATATAAGTTTAAAGGTTTCCCCATCCTTTTTAAAGGATGAATGAAATCCCCTCCCGTAACCGCAGGAGGGGCATACTCTGAATTCTTCCATGACTTTCTCCTTACGGGTATTCGAATGAATCCTTCATCACAAAATCCTTAAGGTCTCTTCTTCTGGGCCGTGGCAGTAATTCCATACCGGGAGCAGGATACCCTGCTGCAATCAGCAGGGGAATAATCCGGTCATCAGGAATAGAAAAAGCCTCTTTTACTTTTTGCTCACTAAAACCGTCCATTGGATGGGTTTCAATACCAAACTGTCTTGCTGCAATCATAATACTCATAGCGAAAAATGCAGCATTCTTTACGGCAAAAATTTTTCTTTTTTCACTCCCCTCTGATCCGTATAGTTTATAGGGACCCTGCCGGGCCTTGTCAATCCCATCCTGTTTCAAGTAGCCCTGGTTTACCCGGTCTTTGAGGACAGTTTCAATATTCTGCTCGACGGCATGGGGATTGGCCAGAATTATCATTGCCGCGGAGGCCTCTTCAACCTTTGGCTGATTAAATGCCGCAGCACGGAGAATTTTTTTCTTCTCCGGGGAAAGAACCAGAATCACTTCCCAGGGCTGCAGGTTAAACGAGGACGGGGCAAGGCCTGCAAGTTCAATAATTTCAAAAAGGATTTTTTCCGGGATTTTCCTGTTGGGATCAAAAAAATTGATAGACCGCCTACCGGTAATTCCTTCGATAATATCCATAATTATTCCTCCTCGCTGAGGTTTAATATTGAGGACCCCTCTTGATGTTTGTTGTTACAGAATTATAAGGACTATTTAAATATTGACTTTTTACCACTGTTCCGATAAGGACATAAAAGGAATAAACAAATGAATAAGCATATATCAATAAACTTCAGACCTGATGATAACCGCTCAATAGAGATAGTTACCAACCTTATTTCATTAATCAATAAAAATAATGCAAAGGCCCTGCTGCCTGATTATGAAATTTTACAGGGAACCAGTCTGGAGGCATATATTGTCCCTGATGAAAAATTTGTCAGGCACGCCGATATGGCTATCGCCATAGGGGGTGACGGTACCTTCCTGAGAACCGCTCGTATGTTCATTGAAACCGGGCAGCCCATTTTTGGGATAAATCGCGGAACCCTTGGATTCCTGACTGAATTTAATCCAGGGGAGTGCAGCCGGTTCCTGCCAATGGCCCTGAAAGGTGAACTCTCCATTGGGCAGCGCGCCGTCTTCGAAGCGGTTCATACACGGGATGGCCAGGAAAAGGACTCCCTCTTCTTCCTTAATGACGCGGTACTGTCAAAGGGTTCATTTTCGCGGGCCATAACGATGCGGCTGGAAATTGACGGAAGTTTTCTCAACTGTTATTCAGGTGATGGTTTGATCATTTCAACGGCAACCGGATCTACTGCATACTCCCTTTCTGCAGGGGGACCGATAATTTCCCCTGCCGTTTCCAATGTATATCTCTTTAATCCGGTGTGCCCCCACGCCCTCGGAATACGCCCAATGGTAATACCCGGAAGTTCAGTTCTGAAGGCGAGGGTTGTCACAGAGATGAAAAATTTATTATTGACAATAGATGGTCAGGAAGCTATCCAAATCGAGGGCAACGATGATGTTTTCTTCAGATCAACCAACTATACCGTTGGATTGATACAGCACCCGGAAAAAAATTATTACGATATTCTCCGGGAAAAACTAAACTGGGGACAGTAAACCTCACCACGGGAAAAACCAATGCTTACAGAATTACGTATAAAAAATTTCGTCATTATCGAAGATATTACCATTTCCTTTAAAAAGGGGCTCAATGTCCTGACGGGTGAAACAGGGGCAGGTAAATCAATATTGATAGACGCCATATCCGGTATTCTTGGTGACAAAATGACCACGGATATGATTCGAAGCGGTTTCGAAAAGGCAACCCTTGAAGGTACATTTGAGATAAATACCATCCACCATGTAAAAAAACTTCTCGATGACTATGGAATAGATTACGAGGATGACCAGATGATCCTGCGGAGGGAACTCTATGCCAGCGGAAAGGGACGATGCTTCATTAACAGTGTGCAGGTTCCACTCGCAAAGGTAAGGGACATCTCCGAATACCTCCTTGATATCCATGGACAGAATGAACACCAGAATATTTCCAAAATATCGCGCCACCGGGAACTCCTCGATAATTTCGGCGGCTACGGGGATCTCGTAAATCAAGTCAGAAAACTTCATGATCACCTGGGTAACATCCGCGAAAAACTGAGTTCCTTTGAAATCGATGAAAGAGAAAAACTTCGCAGAATTGAATATAACTCCTTTGCCATTAAGGAAATTGATGCAGCCGAACTGGTTCCATCTGAAGAAGTCGAACTCAAAAGCGAAGCAAATATTCTGGCCAATGCTGAAAAATTATTTACTGAAATAAACCAGGCCTCTGATTTTCTGAACGGGGAGGGGGGAGTTTTCCAGCAGCTTAAAAAAACAGAACAGTCTCTTTCCAATGTATCAGAATACGATACGGAACTCGCAAATATTCTTGGGAATGTAACCGAGGCCCTCTATTCCCTCGAAGACGTAGCAGTTTTTCTCAGGGATTACCGGACCCGAATTGATTTTTCTCCGGAGAGAGTCAATCAAATAGAGGAACGTCTTTCCTTTATTTCATCGTTAAAGAAAAAATACGGGGATACTATTGATGAAATTCTTGATTACGCGGACAAAGCCCGCCGGGAACTCCATGCCATCACCTCAAGTGAAGAGGAAATTGAACGCCTGAAAGAAGAAGAGAAGAGAATCAGGCAGGAAGTAAAAGAACAGGCCCTGAGTCTCTCGGAGCAGAGAAAAAGCTCCGCCAAAAATCTGGAAAAACTGGTGATGAAGGAACTGGCGGACCTCGGTATGGGGGGGACAGAATTCCGTGTTTCTATAAAAAGAGAAATCAGTGAAGAAGGGGACATTGAGGCGGACAACAAGCGGTACGTTCTTTACCCTCACGGCCTTGATCGGGTTGAATTCCTTCTATCCGCCAATGCCGGGGAAGAATTGCGCCAGCTGCGGAAGGCAGCCTCCGGCGGAGAGTTGAGCCGTATTATGCTGGCACTTAAAAATGTCATCCTCTCCGCAGACATTGTCGAAAGCCTTATTTTTGATGAAGTGGATGCCGGTATCGGGGGACAGACCGCTGATGTGGTGGGAAGGAAACTCAAGTCCCTGGCAAAAAATCGCCAGGTCCTGTTGATAACCCACCTTCCCCAGATTGCTGCCCTTTCTGACAGCCATTATTTTATTGAAAAAGGGAAAACAAATGAGAGGATTACCACTAATGTCCGCGCCCTCTCCAGAAAAGAAAAAGTCCGAGAAATAGCCAGAATGCTGGCGGGAGAGAAGGTGACCGATGTAACACTTCAGCATGCGGAAGAATTGGTTAATTTAGCGGAGTAGGACCTTCATCAAAAATACAGGAAATGAACAAAAAAAGTCCCATTGAGGAATCAATAAATATCACCGATGTCCTGACCCTTATCATCCAGGACATTCAAAAACGTGTAGAAACCTTCAGTTTTCTCGACATGGATCGCCTCACTGTCTGTATTGCCAGCAATCGGAAAAACAGCCGCGGGGGAATCTATGGGAAGCTGGTCCCCCTGCATTTTGAAAACGGAGCAAAACAGGTCACCTACCGAGGAAAGATATACAGCATGCCAACTGTGATAAGGGACAGTATCAGGCAGAAATATCTGATTTATTTTTATATGCCTAAATTTTTCGATCTCGATGCGAGGGAAAAATTACGTGTCATCTTTCATGAACTCTACCACATCAGTCCCGACTTTAATGGAGATATCCGCCGAATGACGAAAGGGAAAGCGGCCCATGGTCATTCGAGGAAACATTTCGACAGTCACTTTGAAAACGAACTGGAAATATTTTTTAATTACATTAAGGACACACCCTACATACGATTCCTGCAGCTAACCGGGAAAGACCTCTTCATGATTTTTAATAACGTAAAAGGAAGACGAATGAAACTGCCCAAGCCGGTTCTCTGCAGTTAACACATCTTCTTAATCATCTATAGAACAGGCGTCCCCCTTCTGAGGATAAATTCTCTTTACCATAACCCCATCTTCAAATCCACTTTCAGGGGCAACACAGGCACGATCAAAGACTTTTATCATACTCCTGTTTTCCGGAAGTATGTAGGCAATCAATTCCCGAATACCCCTTTCCTGAGCAATTCGGATTAAATAATTCAACATAAAGGTCCCCAGACCTTTTCCCTGGTACTGCTCATCTACAATGAATGCTGTTTCATAATTATTGTTACGTTTGTCAAAGGCAAAACGGGCCTCGGCAATTATCTTTTCACTCCTGTCTCTTTCGACTACACCCACGATGGACAGAATAGAGGTATAGTCAATGTTAACATATTTCTGCATTTCCCTGTGGGGCATCACCGGTTTTTTAACAAAATAGCGGAAATATTTAGATTCATCGGAAAACTGATAAAAGAGACGGCGCATCAAATCTTCATCAGAAGACTTTATTGCACGAAATTTTACTTCCAGACCCTCTTTAAACATAGCAACAGTTTCCAGATCAAAGGGATAACTCCTGGCATGCTGGCTGACATAGATCTGATCTGAATAGGCATATCCTAGAGACTTTGCTTCTTCAAGAAGTGCTTCCCTGTGATCAGGATGGGCTATATCAATCATAGCAATAACCCTTTCCCTGATTGATTTACCGAAAAGATTGGCAACACCATATTCCGTAACGACATATCTGGTTACCCCAAGAGTAGATCGGACATGATCTGTATCAGCATCATCATGATTAATTACAATATTACTGTTTCCCTCCCTGTCCGTAGATCGGAGAGCTACAATCGCTTTCCCGTTGCGGGAAAAAGTCGCAGCAACAGCAAAATTCAGCTTACTTTCGTAACCGGATAGAAGATTGTCCCCTGAATGAAAAATTACTGATTCACCGGATACATCAATTTTTTTAACATTCATAATACTGACCAAACGTCGCACCCTCCGAATCACAAAGGGATTGGCAAGGATCGCGATTGGATAAAATTCAAAAACCGGATTCCGATCAATATATTCATAAAGCTTTTTAGTACCATAGCAGTAACTGGTGGTAACCTGCCCCCCGGTAAATCGATTCCGTTCCACCGAGATGGCCCCTGACTCAACAAGGTCAACAACCCAGTCGGATAACACGTGGGTTAATATTCCAAGATTTTTACGATCCTTCAGGTATTTTGCAACCGCATCAAATACACGCCCAGCATGCAGTACCACCGTTGCCCCGTCTCTGATCAGGTTACTGATATGCCAGCCAATTCTGTCAATTGTAACATCAAGGGGACGAACCGGTCTTTCTATTAATGGCAGGGAGCTTTCTACCATGTAGTCTACCTGATCTACATGGATTGCCGTTTCACCGTAAGTGACGGGAACATTGGGATTTATCTCAGCTACAACGACGTCAGCTTTTTTCATCACTATGTTGGCAACATCAACGGCTATACCCAGTCGCATAAAACCCCGTTCATCAGGGGGGGTAGTCTGGATAACGGCGACATCCACTCCAAGGGCCCCAGTGGAAAAAATCGCAGGGATCTCTATCAGATTGGCAGGAATAAAATCAACATTCCCTTCCTGCACCTCCTTATTGATACTTTCACCAACATTAAAGGTTTTGAGTCTGAATTTACCTGTAGAAAAATCGAAATTATTCTCGTCCTCAAGTACTGTAATTAGCTGAATAATTTCAAGATCCTGAAGGTTCAAACTTTTAGAACGAGCCAGTTCCGTAATAGTCATTATGGGTGCGGCAGGACCGCTGCTGAGAAAAATCCGGTTTCCCGGTTTAATCATTGATATAAATTTTTCAAAATTAATAATCTTATTTTCGTATAGTTGGCGATATTTTTCATTTTTGCTTTCTTTCATTTTTTTCTCCGGAAACAACTTAACAATACCATAAATATAAAAACTGTCTATGTCAATAGTATTTGATTTTTCATTTCCCGGGTATTCTTGACTCCTTATACCCACTGATGCTATAATCAGGGAGGAACTAAATATGAAAAATCTTTTTTCAGAAGATGATATTCGTGGAACCTACAGGGATGTCTATGACCTCCTGGTTACCCGTCATATTATAAAATA
This sequence comes from uncultured Spirochaetota bacterium, assembly GCA_942491575.1. Classification (GTDB taxonomy): domain Bacteria; phylum Spirochaetota; class UBA4802; order UBA4802; family UBA5550; genus CAZHNW01. The sequence goes on along the minus strand of CALOBT010000025.1, from coordinate 3,392,545 downwards.
TCATTCCTCCAATCCGGGAGACATCCGTGATGTGGCCCTGCAGGGTCTGGATCTTTCTCAATATCAGAAAATTCTTGAGCTCGGTTGCGGATACGGCTTCTTCGTAGAAAAACTCCAGAATCGTCTCCACAAAAATGCTAAAATTACCGGCATAGATCTGGTGGAAAATAACCGGGAGCCTTTTCTGCATTCCGTTCGGGCCGCAGGTTACCAAGGGGAATTTTTGCATGACCATACTGAAAATATACATTCCATGGCAAAATGCTCCGTTGATATGATCATTGCAAGTTATTCCCTCTATTTCTTCCCCGGACTGATCAAAGAAATTTTCCGTCTTCTGAAATCAACAGGAATTTTTATTGCCATTACACACAGCTCTCATACTCTTGAGGAGGCAACACAGCTACTCCCGGTATGCCTTGCAGGAGCAGGAATCACCGTCCCTGAGGCATTTATGATTAATCGACTCTTTATGGCCTTTTCAGCTGAAAATGGTAAAGGCCTTCTGAATAAATTTTTCCCCCTTGTTGAAAGAGTGTTATTCGAAAATACTTTGAAATTTGACCGGGATACGGTGGATGACTGTATCTATTATCTTTCGAAAAAAAAACATCTTATATACAAGGAAGTTATGGATGAATACCCCATGAAGATTCTTGACATTGAAGCAAGTCTTTCAAATCAAATCTATCAACAGGTTAAAGAAAAAGGCTTTATTGTCTTAAATAAGAATGATGCAGTTTTCCGCTGCTATCCCAAAAAGAGGGAAAATTATGAAGAAAAAAAGAGTATTCTGTGATCACTGCGGAACAAAAATTAAAGGAAAAGATATAGAGGGGCGTCTCAGAGATTTTTGTCCCTCATGCGGAACTATTTTTTACGAGAATCCTCTTCCCGTGGCAAGCAGTATAGTCGTTGATGAAAATCGAAATATACTTCTGGTAAAACGAAAAAATGCACCATACAAGGAAGAGTGGTGCCTCCCCATGGGATTTGCTGAATCCGGGGAGGAGGTCGAAGAGGCTGCCCTTCGAGAACTTGAGGAAGAATCAGGGATTACCGGTGAAGTAATCAGCCTGATTGATGTCGATACTGTAGATAATTATTTTTACGGACCACTGGTCATAGTGGCCTATGAAGTCCGTAAAACCGGTGGAATTCTACAGGCAGGAGATGATGCCCTGGAGGCTTCCTATTTCCCCATCTCAAAAATTCCCGACCTCGCCTGGGAATCGAATACCAAAGCGATAAAACTGTATTGTGAAAAACACAGACATCTCTGGGAGCTCGCTGATTCTGTTAAACGATACCTCCCGGAATACGATTATGAACATAACAACCTGCAATCCACAGATCGACATCTTCAACTGCTGACCGAACTCCTGACAGAGATTATAGAAACCCATGAAGAAGAAATTTCATCATGGTGGCTCAAGGAAGTTTTAGAGTCAATGAATGAATTGAACTTATTTATTGATGATATAAAATGGCTCCAGCGGAACATATTGAAAACAATATCTTTCTGGCTCCAGAGAAAAACAGATACTCTAGGCCTTGAAGAATTCATTGAGAGCGGTATAATACTTCAACAGAGAAAAATCCCTCTCGCCCCACTACTACAGGCCCTGGCCATCAGCAGAAAATCAATCTGGTTGCATGTAGTTCGACAACAAATTCTTACATCATTTCTTGACATATACGCCACCCTTGAGATAAATAACCGAATAATATTCTTTTATGACCGTATACAGTATTATCTGATCACAGGGTATATGTTACCACCAGAGGCAGCATGATTGAACTTAATGATGTTAGCTACTTCACCCCCGAAAAAAAAATCATTTTAAAAAATATTAACTGGAGGATAAAAAGTGGCGATAACTGGGTACTTTTCGGAAGAAACGGCTCAGGCAAAACCAAACTTCTGGATATAATTTCCGGTTATCTCTACCCCTCCTCCGGAATAATTAACCGTTTCGGCAAAAGGCAAAATGATGCAGACCTGCGCGAAATAAGGAAACGTATAGGTTTTATCAGTTCAACCCTGAAAGATCGAATACCCCGCCAGGAACAACTAGTTGATGTAGTTCTCAGCGGACTTTCCGCTTCTATTGGATTATACGAAATCCCTGAACCGGGAGAAAATTCATATGCAGCAAAACTACTTGATATAACCGGTTTTTCAGGAAGGATAAATGAAACCTTCGGAATTCTATCCGATGGGGAAAAACAGAAAATTCTGATGGCAAGGGCAATGATTAATGATCCTGACCTGTTGATTCTCGATGAACCAGCAATGGGCCTCGACCTTAAAGCAAGGGAAGATCTCTTTGCCGCCCTGGAAAAATTAAACACGCTGAATGAAACTGCGATTATATATGTTACACACCATCCAGATGAAATTATTTCAATATTCGACAAGATCCTAATCCTCCATGAAGGGGAGATTTTTTTTCAAGGGAAAATCTCAGAAGGAATCTCAGAAAAACATCTGGGAAAGCTTTTCCAATCAAAAATCAACCTGAAAATTATTGATAACCGCTATTACTGCAGACTCGTATAATCTTTTCTACATCAAACTTTTCTCTACAAAAATCCCTGATTTTCCATAATAGTGTTGCAAATTTTTTAGTCTGTACTATATTGTTTAACCATCATATACACTGTGTTAGGCCTATGGAGGACCTGAAGTATCATGTCCAAACCATCCCGCAAGGATAACAGCCGCAATCATAGTTCGGGCCACATCAAACAGATGCCACCCCTGGCCGAAATATCTGAATTCCTGGAAAAAAGTCTATCTGACATTCTTTGGTTTATAGACCTGAAAAGCGAATTAACTGTTTTTGTCAGTCCTTCAGTTTCCTGCCTCATTGATAAACAATCAGAAGAATTGATAAACAAATCCTTTTTTAATAATTTTACTCCCGATTCAGCAAGAAGAATCAAAACACTAATCGCCCTGGAACTTGAAAAGAAAAAACACCAGGATGACCCCAATAATTGTATACTGACCATTGAGGCGGAGTTGTATAAAAATCCACATGAAACATGCTGGATTGACCTTAGAACCTGTTTTGTTTATGATAATGATAACAATGCTCTTGCACTACAGGGAATTTCACGGGATATCTCACATAAAAAATCCATAGAAAGTGCCCTGCAGTTCCGCCTGGAGCTGGATAATATGCTAATGGCCATATCCACTCGTTTTATTCACATTTCCTCAGAACGAATTGACGAGGCAATCAACCACGCCGTACATATAATCGGGGATTTTGTAGGGATAGACCGCTGTTATATTCTCAATCTGGCAAACTCTACTGCAACTGTATCTCACAGCTGGCAAAAAATAGAGACAATATCCCTGGAAAATTATTCCCTGAATCTTTTAGACTTTCCCTTTTTTAAAAATGAGTTTTTTGCCTTTAATGCCGTTCTGATTAATTCTCCCGACACAGGAAATGAATGTCCGGTAAAATTAAAAAATTTTACCGGCACAAAAATTGGATCACTCGCCTATCTTCCTATGATTTTTTCAAATACCATTACGGGCATTCTCTGTTTTGAGTCAGAAAAAGAAGGGATGTTTATACAGGAAGATTTAATCAATTTTTTCCGTATGACAGGCGACATTCTCTCAAATGCGCTTATACGCCAGGAATCAGAAATCACTCTTTTAGAGGCGAAGGAAGAAGCCGAGAAAGCAAACCACGCCAAAAGTGAACTCCTGACCAATATGAGTCATGAATTCAGAACCCCCCTAAATTCAATTCTCGGTTTCAGCCAACTCCTCCTGCAGGATACTATTAATTTTTCGAGTGAACAGGAGGAGTTTCTGCAGTACATCTTCAATAGCGGGCAGCACCTTCTTGATATGGTCAACGATCTTCTTGACTTATCCCGAATAGAGGAAGGAAAAATTTCGATCGAAAAAATGAATATTGATGTATGCCGATTCCTCCAGGAATTTACCGGAAAACTTCAGGTTCTGCTCAATCAGAAAGAGTTGGCTCTTGAAGTAATCTGTAAACACGATATTGAAACAATTGTAGCAGACCCGGTACGTCTAAAACAGGTCCTGTTTAATCTTATATCAAACGCAATTAAATTTTCGGATAAAGGGAAATCTATCGGTTTAAAAATTTCACGTAAACCCCCAAACCTGCTGTTTGAGGTATCTGATCATGGACCTGGAATTGATAAAAAGGATCATGAGCGAATATTCCGCAATTTTGAACAGGTTCATGCTGGTGTTAATGAGGGTGCCGGCCTTGGTCTTGCAATATCCAAAAAGTTAATAGAACTCCAGGGTGGAATAATGACTCTCGACAGTAAAAAAGGAGAAGGAAGTACATTCAAATTCTTATTACCTGAAGAGTGCAGAAACAATTTTCCAAACTATTATATAAAAAGGGATTCCCTCAACCAGCATTTCCAGGGACATCACGATTTATTTACAAAACAGCCTAATATTCTTGTTATAGAAGATAATCTCATAAACATGAAATTAATTTGTGCCATCCTTGAGGGCCGTGGATTTAAAGTTTATACCGCCGACAATGGAGAAACAGGCATCGAACTAGCCAGAAGATCAATCCCTGATTTAATTTTAATGGACATTCATCTTCCTGGAATTAGCGGTGTTGAAGCAATGCGAAATATTAAAGGTAACAATTGTTCAATACCAATACTGGCACTCACCGCCGATTCAATGAAGGGAGCAAAAGAAAACTATCTGGAGAAGGGCTTTGATGATTATCTCGCTAAACCGATTCGGATCGCAGAAATGTTCGAAAAAATCCGACTTCTGCTGAATTAGCCGGAGAAACCTCACGTAAGTGCTATTTTATAGACTTGACTTAATTCCCTGATTTAAGTACATTAGCCATGTTCAAAATATGCAACCCCTATTTTTGCGGAAATATTTATGATCCTAGCAGATAGTCTGAAAAAAAACAGTATAATTGTAAAATCAAAATCCAAAAATCGTTGGGAACTTATCGACGAAATGGTCGATCTTGCAATAAAAAACAAGCAAATTAGCAAAGAAGATCAAGAGGCTGTTCGTGGAGCCCTTATTGAAAGGGAAAAATCGATGAGTACCGGGATTGGCAACAGTGTAGCAATTCCACACTGTACTACCGCAAAAGTAAACGATATAGTTGCTGTTATGGCAATAAGCCCGAAGGGTATCGATTTTGATGCCATTGATAATAATCCGGTAAAAATAATTATTTTGCTCCTTGTTCCTAAAAATAAATTGACTCAACACATCAAAACTCTTGCGAATATAGCAAAAATCATGAGTGATGAAAATCTTCGAAGTGATATCCTCGAAATGAAAACTCCTGAAGCAATAATTAAAACAATTAAAAATTTCAAACCTGGAAAATAAAATCTAGATGGATGATATATCCCGCATTATCAGTACCGGTAAAACTGAAGGAGATAATTTTCCTAATGAAAATAATCTCCGCCCTGCACAAATTAAAGATTTTATCGGCCAAAAAAAATTAACTGAGAACCTGAATGTCTTTATTGAGTCTGCCCGTAGACGGAATGAACCCCTTGATCATGTTCTACTTGCGGGACCTCCCGGTCTCGGGAAAACAACTCTTGCATTCATAATTGCTCATGAACTGGGAGTGAATATAAAGGCAACCTCTGCGCCAATTATCGATAAAGCGGGAGATCTTGCTTCGATTCTTACCAGCATTGAAGAGAATGATGTTTTATTCATCGATGAAATTCACCGTCTTTCACCGGCAATTGAGGAAATTCTGTATCCTGCCATGGAAGACAGAACACTTGATATTGTCGTAGGGCAGGGTGTCGGAGCAAAAAGTATTAAAATTAATCTGGCTCCATTTACTCTCGTGGGGGCAACTACCAGGACCGGACTGTTAACATCTGCCCTTAGAGATCGTTTTGGCATTCCCCTTAGATTAAATTATTATACTCCGGAAGAATTACAGATAATTGCCTCACGAACATCAACCATTCTGGGACGCACAATTACAGATACTGCCGCCCTGGAAATAGCAAAAAGGTCCCGAAGAACGCCGCGTATAGTAAACCGATTAGTGAAACGTGTAGCTGATTTTTCTATTGTTCATGAACATGAAAAAATTGACCTGGATATAACCCAGTTTGCCCTTAAAAAACTCGATATTGACGATCTCGGCCTTGATGATATGGACCGTAAAATACTTCATACAATAATAGATAAATATAATGGGGGTCCAGTTGGCCTGAAAACCATTGCAATTTCAGTTGGAGAAGAAACAGACACCCTGGAAGACTTTTATGAACCATTCCTTGTACAGATTGGTTTACTAAAACGAACACCCAGGGGCAGGGTTGTTACCGCCCACGCCTACGAACATCTAAAAATTCCCTTCAATCAACTCAATGAAAACGCTCTCCAGGAAAACCTTTTTAACACCTGTGATGAACCATTTTAGTACTTTTTGGAGCACAAAAAATATTTATTCCGATTAGCATTTATCCCTTAAAGGCAATTGCATCAATTTCAACAAGAGCTCCCTTGGGTAATCCCGCCGCCTGAAATGCTGCTCTGGCGGGGAAGTCAGAAGAAAAGAAACCTGCATAGATTTCATTAATCCGAGCAAAATCTTTAATGTCACCAAGAAGAACTGTTACCTTTACCAGATTTTCATATCCCATTCCAGCCTCTGCCAAAATTCCTCCAATATTTTCCATAGCCTTCACCATCTGATCAGCTACTGAAACGCCTGCAAAATCACCGGTTTTTTCATCCAGACCAAGCTGACCGGAAATAAATAAAAAATTATCAGCTTGAACTGCCTGAGAGTATGGTCCGATAGCGGCAGGAGACTTTTCAGTTTTAATTATTCTTTTCATCTTTTATTTACCTCTGTTTCCAAAAAATTCTTTAACTGTGATTCCAGGTCATCAAGACTGTTTACAATTTTCCCGTTATTCTTAAAAATAAAAAATTCCACCTGCAGGTTTACTGTAGAGCCCTCATTGTCCCCGGACTTCCGGAAATCACTGCGATAGCCGATTACAGTTTTCCCCAGGGCTGCTGCGTAGCCTATTTCAGAAGCTGTCCCGCTATCGATATCGGATCCGTCCAAAACTGCTACAATGGCATCACTTTCCAGAATAGCCTTTTCATTATTCTTCCCAATAATTTTATTTAAACTCTCCCAGGCAGCTTTTCTTTCGCTACAATCCACTATTCCTGTTACCCTGGATACCTCATCTTCATCCGTTAATCTCCATGGATCCAAAATTTCAAATCCTGCCGCCTCAATCCGTGGAATCAGCCTTTCATACATAAAAAATTTACCCGCCTCAGAAAAACCAAAAGGCGATGCAATGTATAATTTTATCATCTTATCCCGCCAGAACCTTGACATGCACTTTTCTTGCTCTTGGACCATCGAATTCACAAAAATAAATTCCCTGCCATGTTCCAAGTTGAAGAATTCCGCCTTCGAGAATAATCATCTCAGAACACCCGAAAAGTGATGACTTAACATGAGCGGGAGAATTTCCCTCCATGTGGTTAAAAGGAACATCTTCCAGTTTGAAATGACGTAATCCACTTATGAGGTCTCTTTGCACATCAGGGTCAGCATTTTCATTAATAGTTATTGCTGCAGTAGTGTGGGGTGTATAAACACAACAGATACCGGATTTAATCCCCATTTTATTAACAATAGACTGAACATTACCGGTTATATCAATTAAGGCCTCATGAGAATTTGTTGTAACAGAAAATATTTCCAAGACAAACCTCCAGAACTTCTGAATTTTTCTTTGCCAGAAAAGACAAAACATATACCTGTTATGATGTCAAGGGGGTTATTGGGGGGAAGTTACTACGAGAAGAGAAAATTAATCTGAATCAGGATACCTCGATTGAATAGACCTGAGTACATCAAGAATTTCAAAAAATATTTCTACCAAATCCGGATCAAATTTAGTACCGGAAGATTTTCTGATTTCATCAAGAACGGAATTTTCATCCCAGGCATCTTTATAAACCCTTTTTGAAGATAATGCATCATAGACATCTGCAAGGGATACAATTCGTCCATAGATACTGATTTCTTCACCTTTTAAGGGGACAGGATTGCCTTTGCTATCCTGTTCCAAAACCTCTCCGGTATTTACATCGATCCTGCCGGGGTAACCCGTTCCGTCCCAGTTTTCATGATGACTCAAAGCAACATCTGATGACACCTCGTCAAATCTTGACTGCTTATAATTAAAAAGCCTCGCTCCGAGATAGGTATGCCCCTTCATAATTTCATATTCTTCATCGTTGAAGCGGCCGGGTTTTTTCAAAATTACATCTGATATTGCCACCTTGCCTACATCATGCAGCATGGCAGCCATACGCAGTACATCCCTGGTTTTATCCACTTCATCCTTTGAAAGACCTTTGTAGTGTGCCCACTTTTCATATATCTCTACCGAGTAGGAAGCAACCCTGTTTACATGGGGCCCCGTTTCCTTTGGATCTCTCAATTCTGCCATTTGAATCATACGCAGGACAAGGGCTCTTGTCATCTGAGCTCGTTGAAGTACCATACTTGCAGAACTGGCAAAATGAGAAACATAGAGTTCATCATCACTGGTAAAAACAGTTATCTCCCCATTTTCCGTTAAAGAATTAATTATCTGAATAACCCCTAGGATGTCACCGGTTAAATTTTGAAGAGGCACCGTAAGTGCAGATCTGGTTTTATAATCGGACTTTTCGTCATAGGTTGGATCGAAGTGATAGGGTGTATCCTCTCCTATCTGATATACGTCGGGGATACAGAGCAAATTTCCCGTTGAGGCAACATATCCTGCCATTGATTGTTCATTTATCGGGACCTTGAAAGTGCTATAGATTAATTTATTCCCCTCCGGCAATTTTGCCTGCTGTGTCACGTTTTGAGCATGGGAAAAAACCAATTCATTCCCTTCTCTTACATATATAGTGCCCGCATCTGCATTCAGTAGTTTTCGTGCTTCAAATAGAATTTTTTCCAGTAGAATGTCAACATCCTGAATCGTATTTAGTTCAGATCCGAGTCTTAAAATTTCCTTTATTTTTTGACTTTCATCCATTGGGCACTGGTTCCTGGATCAGGATAAATGTAATTGCACTTCTAGATAATTTTTACAGACTACAATATAATATCATGTAAAATTAAAATATGTCAAGTTTTTATATTCCCCTATAAATTCTCAAGTAACCCTCAATACAAAATTTGGTTGAATTACCTGATAAGCAAAACTATCATTGCAAGCTATAGAGGTATCCAATGTTTAAAAAATTTGATAATGATGATTTTATATTTTTTCAGAAACTGTTGAACCGAGCAGGAAAACTCGCAATCACGATACAGAATGAGAATATTTCTGTTTCCCGAAAAAAGGATACCAGCATAGTTACCCGCGCAGATATTGAGGTTCAGGATCTATTAATCTCAGAGATCTCCTCACGTTTCCCTGAAGCTGTTTTTATCCATGAAGAAAATTTTGATCGATCAACCAGACTTTTATCGGAAGAGACTCTCGCCTTTATTATTGATCCCATTGATGGTACAGCCATGTATTCGATGCACCTTCCAATCTGGTGTATTTCCATCGGGGTCTTTTCCGGTTTTAAGCCGCAATATGGATTTGTATACAGTCCAGGATGCAACATGCTGTTTTATAATGATAATATAAATGCTTATCTCAATGGGAAAATTATCACTGTTGATCCTGATATCTCTGTGGAAAGGGAAACCAATATATTTTACGCTTCAGAAATCCCGGGCATATTTACCATTGATTTCCCGGGGAAAATACGAAATCTTGGATCAACGGCACTCCACGCCTCTTTGACTGCTGACAGCAGAAGAAACCGGGTCCTTGCTTTTATTGGAGAAGCGTATCTGTGGGATTGGGCAGGGGCAATCCCCATTATTTTAAAATCAGGCGGAGAAATCAGGTACCTGTCAGGGAAAAAACCTGATTTTCAAGAAATCATTAATAATGATTATAAGTTTAATGAATATCTGATTGCATCATCAACAAAAGATTTTGCAGCAATTCAAAAAATCTTTAAAATTATCAAGTAATTATTTCCCGATGCAGAAACGTTCGAAAATTGAACCAAGAATATCATCCGGAGTTATTTCTCCGGTAATTTCACCCATGGTTTCGAGAACCTCCTGAAGCTCAAAGGCTATTATCTCCGGGGGTTCTTTAGCAGCTACCAATTCACGGCAATTCACCGTGATTTTCTCTCCCTTCTCAAGAAGACGGATTATTCTTATATCCGCAATAAAGCTATCCTGGATATCGACAAATTCATTATGGAGAATACTACCTACGGCTTCTTCGACTTCCCTTAATCCTGTTCCCTTCAAGGCAGATACTGATATTGCGGATTCAGATACTTCCTTCCTCATGGAATCAACCTGTGATGGTTCAGCGATATCTGTTTTATTGATAAGGAAAATTGTTTTTTTGTCTTTAACTTCCTTAATAATCTCCCTATCCCTTTCTGTTATGCCTTCGGTACCGTCAAGCACAACAATAACAATGGAAGCTGTTTGGATATTTTTATGACTCAGCTCAATTCCAATCCGCTCAATCTCATCTCCCGGTGTATCTATTCCGGCAGTATCTATAAGATTGACCTGCAATCCTTCAATTTCAACGGTCTCCCTAATCATGTCCCTCGTAGTTCCCGGGACACTGGAAACAATTGCCCGATCCTGATTCAGCATTAAATTAAGCAGGCTCGATTTCCCGACATTAGGTCTTCCTGCAATAGTTATATCAACACCGCGGGTGGCCTTTTCCCCGGTTCGGCAACGGAAAAGCAGAGATTCAATTTCATTCCGAAGATTATCAATTTTGTCCATTGTTTCATCATAAGAAACAAATTCAATGTCCTCTTCTATAAAATCAATCCCGGCCTCAATATCGGCTTTTAACTCAATAATAATATCACGGAGGGTATGCACAGCCTCTTTCAGGGAACCATGCATCTGTTTAAGGGCTGTCTCTACTTCCCAGGAACTTCTTGCTGTGATAATATGATGTATTGCCTCAGCCTCAGTAAGGTCTATCTTTCCTTTTAAGAAGGCCCTGCGGGTAAACTCTCCCGGTTCCGCCAGACGAATTCCTTTCTCATGAAGCATATCCAGTATTTTGTGAACTATTATCTGGTTGCCATGACAGAATATTTCCACCATTTCTTCCCCGGTAAAACTTGCCGGCTCCTGGAAATAGACTGCAACAACATCATCAATGATTTGATCCTGTGATTTAATTGACCCAAAAACTGCCCTTCGCGGCTGAAGTGAAGAAGAGTTTGAAAAGATTGCAGAAACGGCCCTGAGAGATTCAGGGCCGCTTATACGAATGATTGCGATAGGAGATTGAACCGGCGCAGTTGCCGGTGCACAAATTGTTTCTTCCTTCATTGAATTAGTGATTAGAAGGCATTATTTTAATCTTCCGATAAATGCCCTGTCCCTCACTTTTTGTAGTTACCCTGTTATCATTCTGCAGGGCCAGATGAATCAGTCTTCTTTCAAAGGGATTCATAGGTTCCAGAGTCCACGGTTTTCCAGATCTGCTCACCTTGTGGGCAATGTCCCTGGACATTTTTTTCAGGGCCTTTTCCCGTTTTTCACGGTAATCTTCTATATCAAGTATGATTTTCTTATCACTGCCTGTCTTATGGTTAACCATAAGATTCACCATAAACTGAAGGGCCTCAAGGGTTTTCCCCTTGCGGCCAATTATAAGACCGCTGTTTTTAGAACTTTCCAGCTCAACATAAACCTTTTCCTGACCCTCTTTAATATCCTTAACAGATCCTTCAAGCCCCATGCGGGAAAGAATGTTTTTAAGAATATCGCTGGTTGTATTTCCAACATCAACAGAAGTTTCATTATAGCATACCCTTACTTTTGCCTGTTTGGATACTCCGAAACCAAAAATTCCACTTTTTCCCTGTTCTAATACTTCTATGGTTACTTTTGAGGCATCACTGATTCCCAGTTCCACCAGTGCTTTTTTTGTCGCATCATCGACAGTTTTTCCTTCCATTTCGATCACTTTCATTAAGTGCCTCCAGAGGTTCTTCTATATAACCTTTAGTTCTTTTCTTTTCCGATTTTGTTAACAATTAGCTGATGCGCCACCTGAAATAAATTCTGCAATGTCCAGTAGAGAACCAGTCCTGAGGGCATTGACCAGAAGATAAAAATGAACATCAGTGGCATAACCATCATCATGATCTTTTGCTGCTGACCTGCTCCGGTATCGACGGTTGTCAGCTTTTGCTGGAGAAATGTCGATATGGTCATCAGTACAGGCAGTATGTTTACGTTAAATGTTCCTATGGTTGCTATGGTATCCGGCATGGAGAGATCCTGCATCCATAACATAAAGGGGGCCTGCCAGAGATCAATACCATTGATCAAGGCGCTGTATAGTGCAAAGAAAAAGGCATCTGGAGAATAATAGGCAAACATCCCCCCATAGGATTTACCTTGTTTTCCTTGTAGATATTCATCATTTCCCGCTGCATAACATCGGGTTTATCTTTATATTTGGCCTTGATCTCATTTATTTTAGGAGTCAAAGCCTGCATTTTTTTCATTGAATCAGTCGACTTCTTTGTAAGAGGCATAAAGACGATTTTAGTTAATATTGAAAAAACAACAAGAGACCATCCAATATTACCAAAAAGCATATTCAGTTTTAGCAGTGTCCAGATAACAAAATATCTTATTGGCTCAATAAATATACTGACATCCGCAGCATCTGCGAGACTTTTATCTACTTGGGAGAGAAGATCCTTATCCTTCTCGCCGACATAGACAGTAAATGACCGAAGGACTTCCTTTCCAGGCTGAAGTGTTTCGATATTAACGTACATACCGGTCCTGAAACCCGATCCTTCACGGTTATCCATTACAATACCTGATCCGGTAAAAGTCTCCGGCTTCATAACAGCCAGGATGTAGCGACTTGATACACCGGCATAATCAATATTTCCCTGGTTTTTCTTTAGAATTCCCGCTTTCGAAAAGAAACCGCTCCCCTTGCTCTCTGTTTCAAAATCTCCCTGTTTGGAGTAAATCCCGGAAAGTCTATTATAGGTGTTTGTATAGTCCAGACGAGGCCCCACCAGATCGGTAGGGGAAAGAATTACCGCATTATTGGGCAGGGTCAGAGGAAATCTTCCCCTGTTAACAAAGCGGAATTGAAGGCTAAAACTATTATTCTTTTTATTAAATTTATAATGTTTCTGAATTTCGAGTGGTATCCCGTTTAGTTTCAACCGGGTACTAAAAATTACGCCATCTGCCTCTTTATTTACGCTCCAGATAGTATTATCAAGCTGATTTCCTGATAAAAATTCATTATCATTAAAATGTATTGGAAAATCTAAAACACCCTTTGCGCTAAAGGGATTTTCATCTACGGTAACATTAACTTTTCGGTCTTTAATTACCAGTTTATCTATTACAGCTCCCCTGGAGCTGAAAACAACCTGATACTTTTCGCTATCAAGTTCGATTTTTCTCTCTTTGCCGGCACTTTTTGCTGATGCAATATTAACCGGTGCATTAGTACCCCTTAAAGGTTGCTGTTGAACCTTGTTTGCAGAACTTTTGTCAGTTTTTTGCTCTTTTTCTGAGGTAATTGCGGGAGAAACAGGCTTATCTGTCTTTTTCGGCTGTGGATCAACCAGTAAAAACCATCCAATCCATACTACTGCAGATAATAATACCGCCAGTAATGTTCTTTTTTCCATTTTTATTCCACCGTTTACGTTGTAGTTTATTCAGTATTGCTACTATACAGGCAGATGCCCCTTGCCAGGTGCAGGGGAAAGAGATAGGGGAAGTAATAAATAAAGCGTAATCAGAAATACCGAGCTATTTTTTAAAAAACTGAAAAGACTCCGGAACAGGATCAAATCCGCCGTCGGAGTAAGGATGGCAGCTGATGATTCTACGGGCAGAAAGGTACCCCCCTTTAAGAGGACCAAACTTACGTAATGCTTCCATTGTATATGCAGAACAGGTGGGGTAGTATCTGCAAGACGGCGGAAACAACGATGAAAGAAACAGTCTATACCCCTTAACCAGTAGAATCATTACATAGGTTATTGCCGCACCTGATATTTTAAGAATGTATTGAATAACACTCATTATTGCAAAACTCCTGCTTTTGATAGCAGATTTTTAATTTCTTCCTGAATAGCTGAAAATTTCTGATCTCTGAACGCTTGTTCCGGTTTCACGATTATAAAATAATTACCCGTAATAAAGGGAGTTAAATCCGTAAGTATAGAACGGATTCTCCGCTTTGCCCAGTTCCTCCGATGTGCTTTCCCGAAACGTTTTGGTACTGAAAGACCGATTTTGATTTCCGGTTTTCCCTGCTCATTTCCAATTTCAATATTTTCACTGTTATAACCGGTTTTCAGCACCAGAATTTGTACAAAATTTCCCCTGAACTTCTTTCCTCTGCGGAAAACATTCCTAAATTGTTTTCTGCTTTTTAGTGAATATTTTCGTTTCACCTCTTCATGGTCTACTTGGGCATTCGTTTCTCATCTGACACAGTAAGCTTATGTCGTCCCTTTCTTCTTCTGCGCTTCAGCACCTTTCTTCCCTCAGCTGTACTCATTCTTTGCATAAACCCGTGTTTTCGATTTCTTTTAATTCTGCTGGGTTGAAATGTCCTTTTCATTGGTATATCTCCTCTAAGTCATTTGTGTAAATAAGTTCAAATTAATATGTGCACCTGTTACATCAATAGCACTCAAAACGAGTTTTTCATAAACAAGTTTAGTGAATTATTAAATAAATTGACAAACAGGGGACAATAAATCTACAATAAAAGATAAATGTAAAAAAAGTCACTTTTTTGTCAATCTTTTATCAAGAATTTATTATTATTCATCCAATTCTAGAATGGAATTAAGTTCTTTTTCCTTTAATTTTTCGATTAATACTTCTTCGCTCTTAAGAAATTTAAAATATTTTTTAACCCCCGTCATCTCAAAAAGCCCCCTGATTGTTTCATTGGGGTTCATAATGAACATATCAATACCATCATTCAGAAGATCCTGCATCAGTTTAACCAGAAAAGAAAGGGCTGAACTATTGATAAAAGGGACTCCCTCGAGGTTTAGCACGACATGTTCCGTTTCAGAGGTAACCTGTGTCTTAACAAAATCTTCCACATTTTTGGTTTCGTCGAAGGTAATTTCTCCCTTCAGGTCTACAATATCATAACCAAATTTTTTGCGAATAGACATACTCAAATCTTCATACATCATAATATCCCGAAACCGTTAAACATCCTCTCAAAATATAAAATATAAGAGATAGTATTAATTATTCCTATTGTCAATGGATTAATTTATTATAGTTATTATACGGCAAAAAATGCAATTAATCAAAGCAACATTTAGCTTAAAACAGGATAAGTTTTTATATCCCTGGTTTAATTACCCGAATTCTAATACTCCACTCACTCCAATGAACAGGTTTTTAAACTATACGATGCTCCTCTCTATGGAATTCCTTTCATGGGAGTTTCTGTAAAATGTCAAAATAAATATAATTTGCCTGAGACAATTATTCATGCTACAATAATAACATGTACACTGTTCCCAAATTATTTAATTTGGAGTCATTTTATGAAAGGCTATAATATATCAAAGCTATCTTCATCCTTGAAGCATCTTCCATATTTCCAATCACTCAAACCTGAAGATATCCTTAGATCTATTAAATTATTCGAATCACTACCTGCTTCACTCCTCAAGTCCATTGCACCAAGGGCAGTTATAGATAACTTTAATCCCGGAGACCTGATTTGCAGACATGGGATGTTTACCGAAAAATTTTATCTTATATTATCCGGTACAGCAAAAGCAATAATTCCCACGGAGGATAACCCACGTTTTGAACTATACTCCCTTCGTGATGGCGATTTTTTTGGAGAGGAGGTTGTTACCAGCACAGAACCGAGGGACAACTCTATTCTCGCAACCTCGGAACTGTTCACACTCTCTCTGGAACATGGTGACTTAAATGAAATAATAATTAAATCTGACACTATTTCCACCCTTCTTGATCACTTCTATATTGATCGAAAACTACGCCGAGATCTTCGTCGTATACCAATTTTCAACTACCTGAATGATGAACTTTTCGAACTGGTACTGAAAAAAGTCTCTCTACTTTCAATAGATAAAAATACTGTAATATTTAAAGAAGATGACCCAGGAGATGCCTTTTATTTAATTCGAAAGGGGGAAGTTAAAGTTTTCCGTCACAAAAACGGGGAAGAGCACCTGATATCCATACTGGGGGAAGGCGAATTTTTCGGGGAAATGGCCCTTTTAACCGACGAAAGTCGAAATGCCACGGTCATTACTGCAGAAAAAACCGATCTTGTTTCAATTTGTGACTGTGATTTTTATACTATAATCGAGAAAGATGATCGAATCAAAAATGATCTGCAACTCGTTGTTGAAGAACGACGTGAATACGGGGCCAATGCAATAACTGATCCCAACATGCCCATTATCAGTAAAAGTCTGATGATACTTAATAGTGATATCAATCGCCACCTTGATATAATCACTCAATGTGCAGTTGATACTGAATCAGGTAGCGCCCTTCTGGCGACTCTTCCCGGTTCACGCTATCCCTATGTTTATCCCAGAGACAGTGCCTGTGCATCACGTTTCCTGCATATGTTATCGAATTCGCCCTTAAAATCCGGAGACAATGCCTTTCGATTGCTTGGAGAAATTTCACGATTTATACGTTCCTGTCAGCGTGAAGACGGATACTGGGGACAGAGATATGGAATATCCGGCGAGGACAAGGGAATTTATCTTCAGGAGGACAATGTTGCCCATGGAGTAACGATACTGTGCAGATACCTCCTCGCTGCACACCACCGTGATATTATCATTCCTGAACTCGATTTGTATCTCGATGCCATTTCGAAAGGATCAGCCTTTGCCCAAAAAAATTATTACCGCAATGAAATTCACCTATTCTATTCCACCACTTCAATACATGAATCTGCCATCGAGGAAGGCTATTCCATCTGGGTAAATTATGCCTATTTAAGAATGCTTCAGAGTATAGAAGAAGTTGCCAGGAGATATGAAATCACCAATCGATTTAAACCGGAGACCATGCTTAAGCATGGATTTTCTGCAACGGTAGACAAGGTTTTTTCTCTTTCCGGCCGATTTGTCAGGCGATTAAAGCCCGATGGGGAAGCAGACCTTAGGCCGGACATAACACTTCTCAGTCCCTTTTTCTTTACTACAGGGATTACTGATAATCCTTTTCATGACAATAATACCTTTAATAATGCCGTCACCTTCATAGAGGAAACCCTCTGGGATCCCGATCTCGGGATGTTGCAGAGGTATCTCCCCTTTATCGAAGACCCGGATACTCACATACATGCCGGAAATGGTCCCTGGCTTCAGTATACAGCTATGCTTGCACAATATTATTTCTGCATCGGGAAAATTGACCAGGGTCAATCAGTTATGGATAAAATAAATTCCTATATTTCCCGGGAGGGCTATCTTTCTGAACATCTTACCACTCCGGAACGTTTCGAGGAATTTAAAAACCTTGAATGGAAACCGGGTCACGATTACGAGAAAGAATTTGAGCCAAAAATATTAATTCCCAACTTATCATATGATCACATTGTAGAAGAACTCAACCATATGAAAAAGGCCTATGAAAACATTGAAGACCAGATTGAAACCCTGGCGCCGGGAGGATTTATTACCTTTGCCACCCCCCTGATGTGGTCCCACGCTGAATACGCCATGGCTATTCTAATGAAATCCGAAAATGAATTGAAAAAGCTTAATTTTTCACTACTATAACTATCGAGTCAAAGCCTTTCTGTAGAAAATAAAACCACGCCCTCCATAATACGCCATACCAAATGTCATTAAAAGGGAAGAATGATTATCTCCTTCAAATAGTGGCTTTTTAATTTCAGAAGAATAACTGCTAAATGATCTCTATAGAAGCTGTATTATTTGTTTTCGAAGGGGATAATCCCCTCTATCTTGTTTGCTCCCGATTTATTTTTACTGCTCTCTTCCAGAGAGCATTCACAACTCATTCAGGTTTTGATCCCAAATCTCGGCAAGATGATTTTATTTATTAAAATATATAAAAGGGGCTGCAGCACAATCCAGATAATGAAAACGATTATAACCATCAATTCTGAAGTCATTGGACACCTATATTTAGAATTTTAAACATTACTAAAATTCCATGGGCAGAATGTCAATAGTTATCTTATAAAAATTATTAATTAAGGTCCACACTGTAATTTACATCATAAATTCAGTCATAAGGATAAATTTTCATTCAAAAACTGATAATATGATTTTCTGAAAAACAACTCATTCCTCATTTTCTATTGACAAAGTAAATAATAAACCCCATTATCTTACAAAATATGAAATCAGGCACAAAAATGAACAATACACTGGAAAATCAACAGCAAAATAATTATACAAGTCTTCCCCGTGGCGGTTACCTCGTTGAAACCGATATCGGATACATTCAATTCGGCTCTCCGCCGGAAACGATCAAGGATACCATGCTTCTCCCCGGTGGGGTTCCCAAAATATTCGTCCTGACTGACGATATGTTTAACTGGATCAAGGGAATAAGTATAGCCGAGATAGAATTCCCTCTTTACTACAATTATTTCATCAAAGGGGAAAAAACCACCATCATCTGCAATGAACAGCAGCTTGGACGGATAAAACGCGTTCTCCAGGAATCCATTTTCGGCCCGAAAAAATTAGACCTTTCCATTGACTACGAAACTACTTCAGGAGATACCTTTATTGCCGATCTCAAACAGGAAATGGAGTATTTCAGAAACAACAATAAATTTTCAAATCTCTTTGAAATTGGTCTCTTAAAAAAGGGCCACTTCACCTATAAAGGTATTACGATTGCAAAAACTGAAGAAAACGATTTTCAAATAAGCAAAAACAAGGAATTAATTGCCCGTGTTCCCGGGAAAATGGAGTATAAGCCAACTTACCAGATAGGGGAAAGACTTCCAGAACCGTACCTCCCGCCACTGTTCGGCGTTACCTGCCTGGGACCCAGTCACGGTTTCGATCCTAATGAAAATACTTCCGGATTTATTGTATGGTTAAACCATCAGGGTATCATGGTTGACCCCCCGGTTAACTCCACGGAATGGCTCGATGATTCAAACGTAAATCCCAAACTTATCGAAAGTATTATTCTTACTCACTGTCACGCAGATCACGATGCAGGTACATTTCAGAAAATTCTGGAGGAGGGGAAGGTAAGCATTTATACAACTGAAACCATAATGATGAGTTTTCTGCGGAAATATTCCGCTCTCTCAGATGTCCCCATTAGCTACCTGATGAAATTATTTGATTTTATACCTGTAAAAATCGGCAAACCTGTTTTTATCCACAGCGGTAAATTCAAAATGTTTTATACACTTCACTCTATACCGACAATCGGATTCCATATGGAATTTCAGGATCAGTCTTTTGTCTATACTTCAGATCATAACAATGATCCCTCCCTGCATAAAAAAATATTTGATGAAGGGGTTATTTCCCGTGAACGCTATGATGAACTTTCATCTTTCCCATGGGACAGTGACGTAATATACCATGAGGCGGGTATTCCCCCACTGCACACTCCTATAAAACATCTCGATTCAATGCCCAAAAGAATAAAAAAGAATACAGTCATTTACCATATTGCCAATAAAGATTTCCCTGACAAGACTGACCTGACCCTGGCAAAATTTGGAATCGAACATACACTTTATTTTAAGGCAAAACCTCCCCGTTTTGAACAGGCATATCGCATACTCGGAATATTAAAAAATCTCGACTTCATGCAGGAAATTACTATTGAGAAAGCAATGGAATTTCTTGATATTGTGGAAGAGGTCAGATATAAAAAGGGCGATCTTATTATTGAAAAAGGTACCTCGGGAGACCGCTTTTACATTATTCTTTCCGGTAATGTCTCCGTTGACAGCGGCAATCTTGATCAACGCAAAATATACAGCACCTATGAATATTTCGGGGAAGTTGCCGTTCTCACCGGTGGTACACGAGCTGCAGATGTAAAGGCAGAAAATGATTGTGTCCTATATACCATAAGAAGGGATCAATTCCTGAACTTTATTACCGGCACCGAATTCGAAAAGACACTTCATCGATTGATTAAAATAAGGACCAGCGAAACCTGGAATCTTCTAAGTAACAGTAACTTCTTCCGAAATTGTACCGCATCACAAAAGACATGGTTGGAGTCAATTTTTATTCCTGAACAACGCCAGGGTAGCGGCGTCCTCCTTAAGGAGGGAGAACCTCTCCAATCTATCTACATTATCAGAGATGGCTCGATAACCGTT
The DNA here is from genome assembly GCA_942491575.1 of uncultured Spirochaetota bacterium. Lineage (GTDB taxonomy): Bacteria > Spirochaetota > UBA4802 > UBA4802 > UBA5550 > CAZHNW01. The sequence goes on along the minus strand of CALOBT010000025.1, from coordinate 3,372,031 downwards.
ACCCGAAAAAACCAAAAAGTGGCCACTCTGGGTGTAGGGGCAGCTATCGGATCCATGCAGAAAATGCACCGTGGAGAACCTGCGGCATATACATTCTCGCACGAGAAAAATATCTCACTTTTCATTATGAATAAAGACGATATACTCCGATTTGTTGACCACAATCCTGGTCTTTTAATGAAATTAACCTACGACTTTTAGGCGTTTAAATATATGCCGGAAACATCATCATTATTGCTATTCCTTTCTGCCTCACTGTTGCTAATTCTAGCGCCGGGACCTGATATTATTTTCACACTAACTCAAGGAATAACACATGGGAAAAAGGCCGGTATTTTCACCGCCCTCGGGCTGGCCGCGGGGAACAGTCTTCACACTGCTGGTGCCGCCTTAGGCCTTTCTATAATATTCAAGACTTCAATGTTTGCCTTTATCACTCTTAAAATAATTGGGGTATGTTATCTCCTCTACCTTTCCTGGCAGGCAATAAAGCACCGAAATGATCCTGTAATATTTGAAAATGATTTTTCTGTCAGCTCTAACAGATCCCTTTTTTTTAAAGGTTTTCTCATGAATATGCTCAATCCCAAGGTTGCCATTTTTTTCCTCGCCTTTCTTCCTCAGTTTATATCTTCAGGAAAAAACAATGCAGCGATCCAAATGGTCTCTCTAGGTATTATTTTTATGATTATGGTTGCTGTCATTTTCGGAACTATCGGTTATTTTGCCGGCGCCTTCCGGACCGTCCTGGCAAAATCGAAGGCAGCAGAATATCTCAATTTATCCGCAGCAGCAATCTTCATACTCCTTAGCGTGAAACTGGCTTTCTCCCGGCAGTAAAAACAATATCAACAACCTGCAGTAATTGTTGACAAAATTAAATCTTTCCCCTATTCTTTGCTTATTACTTTTAAGGGCACTATATCGACAGGGAGAATCCTTATGAAAAAATATTCAACACTGATAATACTCTTCAGTCTCATTATATTTTTTTTTACAGCATGTCAACTAAAGGTTCCTATACGGGAAATGCTCACTGCATACCAGTCGATTAAAGAGGCAAAAGGCTTTCAAGCGGAAAAATATGCCCCGGAAGAGTTAAAATCAGCAGAAAAACTTCTCTACACAAGTCATCTATCCTGCAAAAATGAGGATGTTAAAAAATGCCGTCAGGATGCATTAAAATCCTTGGAGGCATCCCGGCTCGCGATTAAAAAAACACTCCCCCTACTGGCGAAGGATACTATTAAACGCGCCGTGGAAGAACTGAAAACAATTGAAGATCTAAATGCCACTGTATATGCCCCTAAACTGCATGCCACCGCATCTACCTCCCTGAAGGAGGCGGCTGCCACACAGGGTCAGGAAAAATATTTGGAGTCTTATAATCATTCCAAAGACTCCCTTGAGGCATCCAGCAGAGCACGGGAAAAATGCCTGGCACAGGTTCCCCTCCTGCAGGAACAAATCAAGGATCTAAAAACTTCCTCCCAGAATCTTCTAAAAAAGATTAGTGATGAGAAGTTAACCCGGGATATTCAAATTATTGAAAAAAATTTAGATCTTGCAACAGAGGCTATCATTAAAAATCGACTTGCCGATGCCGCAGCACTTATTACTACTGCCTCTATTAAGCTAAAAGAAGTTGGAGTATCTCTTAAAAGAAATGAACTTGCAAAAAAAATTATCGCCATAAAATCTGAAGCAGGAATAATAAAAAATGCACGGGGAAATGATTTTGCATCTGATGAACTTGAACAGCTATCCACATCTCTTGATGAAGCTGATATACTCCTTGAAAAGGACCAGCACACCGAAACAGAGATAAAAATCAAAGAGTGTCGGCAAATCCTAACGTCCCTGCGAGAAAAAACTGATTATGGAGTAGCGTTAGAAAAGCTTCAATCCATCCGGACTCTCCATAAAAAAATTACAGATCAGGATAATGAGAATATTTATACAGATAAATTAAAGGAAGCAGACAACATCTTGTTGGAAAGCAAAAAACTTATTGAAGAAAAATCATACAGTAGTTCCCTTCAGAAATCAGTTGAAGCCGAAACGCTGCTCAACAGTCTTACCGTTGCGATGGAGAAGGCTATCTCTTTAAGATCGGAGAAGATAGGACCAGATGAAGAAACGAAAGAAAAGTCAGAAAAAACATCTCCATTAGATAAAAGCATTTACGTGGTGCGATATTTCCCGAAAAATAAGGATTGCCTATGGAGGATCTCCTTAAAAGTTTATAAGGATGCTAAATTGTGGCCGCGAATTTACCTGGCAAATAAAAAACAGATAAAAGATCCCGATATGATTTTCCCAGGGCAGCGCTTTATTATACCGCCGTTGAAACTTTCGAAAATTCAAAAAAACATTAATGAGAAAGAACTTCCAAAAGATAAGAACACCAGAGAAGAAGTTTCACCTGAGGATAAACAACCCCCATCTGATAAAAATCCTTCAGAGAAGACTGAGGAAAAAGCAACCGATAAATCGGCAGACAAATAAATTGAAATATAATATCCCTTTCCATTTTATTTCTCTTTTTTTATTTTCAGCCATCTTTAATATCACATCGCTCTCAGCAAGGGATATTGATCTGGATGCCATATATATTCATCAAAAATATCCCGATTATAATCGTTTTCTAGAATATCGTCTCGAGGCATATCACGTCGCAGGTTCCAGATTCATAGACCGGAACATAATTAAAGTACACTGGTTGACATCCCATGAATTGGTATATTTAAAAGAATTTCCGGGGCTTACTATCATTTATCGCTATAATTTAAAAAAAGGCAAGCGGGATGAAATTGCCCGATTATCCGGAACCGTTACAGTCTCTTCCGTTACGAGGGGAGGGCGTTTCATGCAGTTAAAGAGACTGTATGAAAACAACTCCCCGCTACCGCAAATGGAATCCTGTCTCATAAATCTGGAAAGGGGCTCCAGAAGCTGTTTCCCATCAAAATTTCCCTTCCGTGATTTCACCTTATCAATGAGGAATGATGCTATCATTTCTGAAAAAAATTCCGGTTTTTCCGAATATTATCCCGGTGCCGATATCTCGCGCCTGATTGTTCCCGGTAATAGATATAATTACAAGCTCCTTAACCGAAATCCCAGGCTATTACTCCAATCACCAGATCTTCTGAAACAGATAATTATTGCAGGAAGTGGCGGCAGTTATAGGGGATTGATCCTACAGGGTAACACAAGCCGTATAATTCAAGACATTACATCGTCACAGGAAATATACTGGATGGACAATCACCATATAATTTATCGCACAGGCTCAATAGGTAATTATCATGTTACAGTTAGAAATATATCAACGGGGAAAAGTATGAGATTACTCAGCGGGTCCCTGAATACCGGTATAGCTGTTTCCACGTTCTCAGGCTCTATTGCCTTTCTTGACAATCAAATAATAAATCTGCATGATTTGAGAACAGGAAAAACAGTTTCCACAGGTCTCGAAGGAGATGATATTGTTTTTAGCCCGAGTGGTAATTATTTTGCTTCTCTTATATACGGGAAATGTCTGATAAGCCGAAAAGATACTCTTTTTCAAAATCAAAAGAATATAATTTCTCAGGTTAAAAAATTAAAGGGTATGTATCATTTTCTGAATAATAAATCTCAATTTCATATAAATGAATATAGTAAAACATATTGTCGTAAAAAAATCCGCACATATACAACCTTTATAAATCAATAAAAGCATAAATTTGAAAATATTCGATGAATCTCCCTTTAAAAAATAAAATAAAAAATCATTTTTATCGTTTGAATAATGGAATCCCCGTCGGGACTCCAATTCATTCGGATGAAACGAATGAGAAAATTCCTGTTTCAATACCCAACAGATACTGGCTCCATCTGCTTCTGTTTATTCTAACCTTTGCTGCTACTACATTCGCCGGAGCCCACAGTGGGGATTCCTGGCTAACCTTATTGTCCAGCGGTCTTTCCTATTCGATAACCTTATTAACTATCATTACTTTCCATGAGTTTGGTCATTACTTTGCGGCCCGTCATTTCGGCGTCACTGCCACTCTTCCCTTCTACATTCCCTTTTTAACCTGGCCAGGGACCTGGATTGGATTCGGCACCCTTGGTGCAGTCATTAAAACAAGATCACCCATTACTAACCGGCGTGCCCTGCTTTATATTGGCGCTATGGGGCCACTGGCGGGCTTTGCCATCAGTATTGCCGCCCTGTATATTGGTCTGTTATATTCGGATATTGCCATCATTCCTCCGGTGAGCCAGAACATTCCAGTCAGGATCTATGGAGACTCCCTTCTCCTTAAAGCCGTGGTGTATCTGATACATGGCCCCATACCGGAGGGATACGATGTTTTTCTATCTCCCGTAGCATGGGCCGGATGGATTGGATTTCTCCTTACCAGCCTGAACCTGATGCCCCTGGGGCAGCTGGATGGCGGACATATTCTTTATGCCCTTATCGGCAGGAAACAGCGTTTCGCCGGATGGACGGCTCTGGTTATACTGTCAGCACTCTCCTTCCTTTTTCATGGCTGGGTACTCTGGATTATCCTGACTCTTACGTTTTTGATGGTGGCACATCCGCCGGTACCGGAAGGAGATCCTCTCACCACAAATGAAAAAATAATGGGGTGGTTTTGTATGATTATATTATTCCTGACCTTTATTCCTGTTCCTGTCTCTTTTATTCAGCCCGCCTAGGCAAATTTATTGACAAATGTGCAAATAACGGGATTATGATTCAATTCTACCAACTAGCGAGTATATCATGAATTTTCTTGCAGTATTGCTGATAATCATTCTGGTAACACTTACCCTGAAAACATATAAGACCTGGATTTCTACGGGAATATCCATCCTTATCATATTCGGCATGACCGCCACAGCCCTCGTTTATGGTCTTCACCGCTACAATATTGACCCGTCATGGTCTCTATTCGGAGACAGTATTACAAGAAACATCTATTTACACTTTATGGCCTTCTGGTTTATCACCGATATCTGTTGTTCAATTTTAGTCGTGAGATCTTTCCTGAAATACCGTTCCATCAACGCACCTGTTTCCTCCCTTAATAATTAAACAACAACTGTCTATTTAACCACCACACTGCTTTTAACTTCCCCCCGCCTTAAACGAAGATATGGAATGATGGCATCATTTTTCGGAGCCCCTGTACCATCATATTCAATTGTAACAATTGGGATTCCCGTCGTTTCTTCGATTCTATCTGCCATTGCCTCTGTTACCAGGGATGGACAGCAAAATGCCGGATTTGTCTGTATAAATAATGAAAGATCGGGATATGTATGTGCCAGAGAAATAATCTTTAAGGCATTTTCCATGGATTCACCGGATTGTTCGATATTGAGACCATAATCGGATAAAATCTTTTCAGGGTTCATATGGAGTTGATGTGGATTTTCTTTAAGAATAGAATTAAAGTGCCGCATGAATTTTTTTTCAATGAAACCAATCCCTCGACTTAGAAATTTCGCAGTATAGGCCTCGCTGAAGTTTTTTTCAAGTTTCCATTTTTTTATATATGGCTCTGCAACTATTTTCATCAAATCACTATATGGCGTTGTCACAGCTTCTCCACCATTATCCTCAATGGTTTTAATCAAATCCTGATTTAGTATTTTATTATCCCTTGCATACAGGTCTCCAAAAATTGCAGCCTTTGGCCTTCCATCTTCTCCGGTTTTTGGTATTGCCTCAAAAAGACCGACTACCTCTATTGTGGCATCTTCTAAAGAATTCCCCTTTAAAAAGGCTTCTTGAAAAATTTCCAATGATCTCTCAATAACCCTATTCGTTTCCCCAATATTTTTTTCATAGGGCCGAATCTTACATCCCAATTTTCGCAAAATTCCCCCAAACATATATGCAAAATACATATTCAGTGAAGTTTTCATTGATAAATCAAAAAAGGCCATACCCCCGGCATAAACCTCCAGATTTTCAAAACCATTACCCATATCCTCATATAGATTTTTCATATAGTAGGGGAAGATACCAAGATTGCAGCTTAAACGTGAATCGATATTCCACATGACAACATCCGAGGGATCGAGATTCTGTTTTCTAATATAATCCACGGTATTTTGTACCATAATATGCAGGGGAATGCACTGACCGGTATTCTGGCTAAGGCTCCTTTGAATAGAACCAGGTGTCTCTTCCACCAGGCGAGCATCAATTCCTTCATGCTGCAGTACTGCAGTCATCAGAGTGCCTACATAATCATCCCAACGTGGCAGGAGCAGGGTTTTCCCCTTAAACATTTCTGCACTTCTTCCCACTTTAGGATTCAATGTTGCATAGTTTACTTTATTCTCTCCACTATCACTTTCCTTTTGGAAATGATTTGTAAATGATCTTATCCCCGCTTCGATTCTGGTTTCATAACCGATGGAAGAATCATGTTCATCCAATTGCAGAATCAGATAAGGCTTTTCATGCACGCTCATTATTTTCTTTAAATATTCTACGGCATAGCTGTCGGGAGTACACTTGAAGGAAGTGATAAAAACAGGATAGAGGCCAGGTGTACCTGCTACCGTTTCAGCTGTTTCGAGTATTTTAGCGGCATAATTCCAATGAAAAGCCTCTAACAGACCGGCAATTTCTTCGGATGAATCATTTTTATCTTTTATCATATCCTGGTGAAAACAGGTTATCCCCATACGATCAAAGATATCGGGAATCCCCTTGTTCATTGTTGGAGAGAGTACATTATAGGGCCGGCCAAGAAAAATAACATTTATATCTTCAGTTTTTCTATTTTTCTGATAAAGAGATAGTAAATTATTATTTACCTCCTTTTCCTGCCTCTGTGCATGTTGATAAGCCGATTTAATATCTCTAAATGTTTTTTTGCAGCCGGGGAGGTTTGAAATCATTGAATATAATTCCTTCAACAGCCTCTTTTCACCTCCCAGGCTTTTCACCACAGGCTTCAATATTCTTGCCCGATCCTTTTCTTTTAAGGCACCTGCTACTACTGCAGGAGAAAACTGAGTATAATAGCAGTAATGTCTGCGTTCCCTCGGGAGTTTCGCACCCTTTATATTTTCCTCTATATATACTGGCAGAAAAACATAGTCTGAATTTTCCAGAAGATAATTAACATGGCCGTGCAGTTCTGTTACAGGGGCACAAAACTCTGCCCCTGCTAATTTTTTACCTTCCCGCATTGCTTCGTTTCTTCCTTCACTTGAGACAACCTCCATTCCAAGGAGAGTGAAAAATTTTTCCCAAAGATTGATTTCTTCGTATATATGTAACGCTGCAGGTATTCCTATACGGAAGCTGTTTCCTTCATTTTTCTTTTTTTCTTTATTAGCGGGTTTGCTGATTTTTTTCCTCTCCCTTAACAGGTTGAATCCGGACCCCTCGGTTTTAATAAATTTTGTCTCTTCATAATCTCTTCCGCAAAGAAAACCAAAGGCAACAGTATCTTCAGCAACCGACGCTATCCTTATTTTGCAATGATTAGTACAGAGTTCACATACTTCAGTTCTGACCGGAATCGCTTCCCGATAAATGCCGGTTCCCCTGAATTTTGTTTTCTCCAAATAATTATCTTTCAGATTAAGGGCTACTCCCAATGCACCTGTTAAATGACAGAAGGGAGAAACCATAATTTGTTTATTCAACCGCTGTTCAAAGGCCGCTACAAGGGCTTTATTTTTTGCGGTGGCTCCCTGGAAAAATATATAATCGCCTATATTTTTTTCAATGGCTACTTTTGATAAATAATTCTCCCTGACGGAATGAAGTACTGAGGCAAGTACTTCATCGATATCATATCCTTCATTCATATAATGATTCAGGTCCCGTTCCATAAATACAGTACATCGATCACTGGATAGAGGGGAGGCAGTATGCATTGCCCTTTCAGAATAGTCCTGCAGGGGACACCCTATTTTTTTTGCCTGTTCTTCGATAAAACTCCCCGTCCCGGCAGCACATACATTATTCATAATAGAAAAGGTAACCATGCCATTCTTCAGGGTTGTAAATTTGGCATCCTGACCACCAATTTCGATAATGGTATCTGTCCTGGGATCCAGTTCAAAGGCCGCTCTTGCATGCGCAGTTATCTCGTCAAGGGCCTCATCGGCACCAATTATTTTTCCAATAAATTTCCGCCCGGAACCTGTAGTTCCGCATCCCCTGACTGCAAAAGATATTTGGTTCTGCTTTTCTATATCCTCAATAGCCTCCATCAAACATTGAACTGCCTCCACAGGCCTCCCGGAGGTACGCGTATATAGACCGGTAATCACTTCCCCTGACTCAGAAATAATGACCGCTTTTGTACTTGTTGAACCAATATCAATTCCGATGTAGACAGAATATTCATCGGAGTCTATAAATTCACGATAAATATCAACTTCAACAGGAAGAGAAGCCCTGAAGGCTGATAGATACTCATATGAATTTTGGCTTGAAAAATCAGGATATTTTGAAAGCTTAAGTTCAAGAGGGGGGTAGTGATAGCTATGATTTATTTCATCCCTTTTAAATAAGTCATCCCATGAATCTATTTTTTCTTCATTTCCGGAATAATTATCCTCGAGATATTGAAGAGCAGCACCATATGCTCCGTAGAGATGACCATTGCCATCAGTAATCACCGGTAATTCAGTAATATCACTGACATGCTTTATCACTGCTTCATTCAAAGAAACTCCACCAGCCATAATGAGAGGCTCTGCGGGGCTTTCATTATTCAGCAGGGTATCAGTAATATTTCTAGCTAAACCAGCGCATAGACCATCACAAATTTCTTCCAGCTGGTATCCCTCCTGCTGTACGTGAATTAAATCGGTTTTGGCAAAGACACTGCACCGGGAGGCAATTTTGGGTATACCGCCCTGATTCTGCAGGGCTATTCTTGAAAATTCTTTTATGTCCAATAAATTGAGGCGCCGCGACTGCTGATCAAGGAAGCTCCCGGTACCTGCAGCACACGAAGTATTTGATCGATAATTAAGATATTCTCCTTCTTGGTCAAAACTAATGAGGCCAAATTTTTCACCACCAACTATCAAAAGTGAGCCGATTGTACCATATATTTTTTGCGCAGCTTTTATATAACTGACCCTGCTGTCATAAACAGACTCTATCGCGGGGAGCCTGCCAGGTTCTCCTGTAACAGCTATACCCCTGATGCCGGCAGGATTAATATTCTTTAATAGATTGCATAATGTTTCCTTAAGATAGCCTTCGTGAAATGCATAATCACTTCTGATTAGAATTCCTTCCGGAGAAACTTCTGTAATGGCAACAGCTATTGAACCGATATCAATTCCCAATATAGATCTGCTCATGGTATTCCTCTTCCTGTTTTGTGATAATTGAGATCACAGATTATTTTCAAAATAACAATACAGGTTTCTTCTGGTCGTCTCGACCAGATTTATAATACTGGAAGAGAAATTTACAGATTTTGCCTGTATTTAGCAGGAGATTGCCCCGTTGCCCTGCTGAAAACTTCATAAAATGATGATTTCGAATTAAAACCTACAGCAAAGGCAATAGAGAGGAGGGAACGTTTTGGTTCATCTTTCATCATTTTAATAGCCTCATCAATCCTGTACCCGTTGATAAACTGATTAAAATTCATACCCTGTACAGTGTTAAGATAAGCCGATAGCTGATGCAGTGTTACATCCGAAAGAAGAGCCAGTTTCGCCAGGGTCAAGTCCTCATCACAAAACAATTTCTCTTCTTTTAATAACTGTTCGAGTTTTGTCTGCAAATTGAAGGATTCTTCAACTTCATTGTTTTTCTTTTTCTTTCTCTTTTTAGAAACGCCTCTAAAAAAAAGAGCCGGATAAAGCTGGCTCATTACAAACCAGTAGATGACGACAAGACTTGTTAAGACCATTGATACTTTTGTCAGGAATATTTCTTTTCTAAAAAGTGAAGCCAGGAGCAGAAGCATAACTGTTAAAAACAGTATTATCATAATAAGTGCAATACTTATACTTAATCCCGGGCGCCCCTTCGCCGCAATATTTAAAGGTTGCATCCGGTAAAGCAGTACCAGAAGATAAAGGATGACTATAATTACTCCCCCGGACTGAATAAAAACAAAAATCTCCATCTCCCTGATAAAATTTAAGATATTATTTTCAGGGAAGAAACCGGAAAAAAGGGTAAAAATAAATGCCCCGCCGACTAAAAATGCAGCCGGCAGGAAATGGATCAGGCTTTTCCCGTTAAATTTGTAGGAATGATTAAATATACTTTGATAAAAAAGATAGACCCCGGGTCCAAAAAGATATTCTGCTAAAATAATAGTCTGGATCCCCCCCGTACTATACACCTGCAGGTAAAAGAAAAGCTGGAGAAGGGTAATACTGAAAAAAATTAAAAAGAGGAGGAGGGCTTTCCGGTCACGAACCGGCTGAAGGAGTTGAACCAGTGAGATCAACAGGGCCAAACCGGCTCCGAAAAGAATTATAGCATGAATTATATCCTGTATCATTATATGCACCGCACAGGCCATTCACTCTTATAAATTCATAGTTGGATGACAAGCATTAAATTTTAAAAAAGGTTTCGTATTTCACCTTTGGCAGTTAAAAAAATAATGTTTGTGCCTTTATAAAATCAGGTCGATACTAAATGGGAATACCTGTGCTGACGTATTCTCCGATAAAATTAACGGTGATTTATATATGAAAAAAACTATTTACTATTTCCTGATTATTAACATTTTCCTTGTTTTACCTACCTTTAATCAGATGGCTGCAGCAGGACCCTTTATCAGCATTACATCGATTGATGCCGATACGAATTTTCCCGCTGTAAGTGTTACCGCTACAGTACAAAACAGGCACGGAAGTGCAATCCAGGGCCTTGATGAAGAAAACTTGATTGTCTATGAAGATGGTTATCGGGTTAATTATGTGAAGGTGAAGGATCTTTCAAAGAGCGAAGACTACTGTTACCTGGTTTTTTCTCTTGATTCAAGCAGAAGTATTTCCAAACCCTTTTTTGCTTCTCTTAAAAATCATGCACAGGATATCATTAGCGGAACCGGCCCACGGGATAGAATCGCCCTCTACCGATTTAACGATACTGTAAGTCTCATGTCAAATTTTTCATTAAAAAGAACTGACCTTATTGCCAAAATAAATAAATTAAACCGACATGGAAATAAAACACATCTGTTTGATGCCATCTATGATTCTATTAATTTACTTTCATCAACAGAGGGCAAAGAACACCGTGCTGCAATTTTTTTCACCGACGGTAAGGATGAAGGCAGCAGCATCACGGAAACAGATATACTCAACAAAGCAAATATAGAAAAGGTACCGCTTTTTTTTATTTGTCCGGGGAAATCGAAACATCAAAAACGAATGAGTCGGTTGGCAAAGCTAACGGGGGGGGAAGTTTATATCAGCAGTGATCAAAAAAAAATTTCCGCCATGTATAGGAATTTCCTTCTGAAACTCAGAACCCGTTATAGTATCCTCTATCGGACAATGGCGCCCGCAGATGGGAAAAAACATCAGTTGGAACTGCGTCTGCGTAATGGAGAATTGACAGATCGGGATAGCAAATCTTTCCTTATCAAGAATCGTTTTTTTTCCGGTCTTGAACTTCCCGGCTCAAGGATTCTCCTCCTTGTTCTGATACTAATTATGCTGACAATTCTGGTTTCTCTTTTCATTATTTTTCTAAAAAGGGGAGGGAAGGAAATTTCAGCCAATCGTTCAAAAAACGACTACAGCCATTCAAATAAATATTACCGAATACCTGAAAACGACGAAACACTCTATCCCCTGGAAGAAGAGTTCTCATGTCGGGAAGCAGAAGATGAACAGAATGAGGGAACATCATATGCCAGTGCATGGCTTGTTGAAAAACATGGTTCCTCCACCGGCTCCAGACATGAAATTTTCGATAATGAGTTTACTATTGGCAGTGAAGATGACAATAATGTAGTTATCGATGACGATTCTGTTTCTGATTACCATACGCGAATAAAGAAGAATAAAGATAAGTTTTTCATTTTCGATCTTGTATCTGAGACTGGAACCTTTCTTAATGGGAAAAAACTTCTGCGTCCCCGAATTTTATACGATTGGGATGAAATAACTGTTGGAGGATACAGCTTTATTTTCCGCGGAGCCATTAAAACCGATTTCACATAAACATTTCTTGACAAACCCCTTAACTGGAAAATTGTTGACGGCAGTCAATATTTTCGATAAACATTAATGAGGAATAGCGGAATAAATCCAAAATCATCTTTAAAAAGCATCCATGAACAATGCCCAGATAACAAATGAACCAGCCAGTATTCTCATCGTTGATGATGAACCTCTGATCAGGAAAATTCTTATTAAATATCTCAGAGATAAGAATTATCTGATAGATACTGCTGAGGATGGCACCGGGGCATTGGAAAAATTAAAAGAAAAATCATATGACCTCGTTCTCACAGATCTTCGTATGCCCAAAATGGGTGGCAGGGAACTGTTAAAAATCATGTCGGAACGGTATCCCGAAGTTCCAAAAATAGTTCTTACCGGTTACGGGACAAACGAAGACATCATTATCGCTCTAAAAAACGGCGCATACGACTTTCTTACCAAACCTATTACCGACTTCACAATTCTTGAACATTCCATAGAACGGGCTATCGAAAGGAAACGCCTGAATGACAATAACTTAAAGTATGTCGATCAACTCACGCAGATCAATGAAATTATTTCAATGCTCAACAAGGGAAAAAACACCGAAGAAATTTTTAATGCCCTTAATACTCATTTTAAAAAATATATCCCTTTAAACCGATTAACTTTATCTACCCTGAACAGGGTAACCGGCCTTGTTACCATAAAACTCGTTGAATCCGATCGCGAAATTCATCTGAAACAGGGTGATACCTTTAATCTTAATGAATCTTCATTGCAGGAAGTATCAGAAAAACACGAAGCTTTAAATATTCCAGATCTCAAAACATTTTTAGATAACAATCCGGATTCTATAAGTACACGCCTTCTAATTAATGAAGGTATGAATTCAAATCTGGTTTTGCCTTTAATCGTAAATAACAGCACCAGAGGATTTCTTACATTATCATCGGAAAACAAAAATGCCTTTTCTCGTGAACACATTACCTTTCTTGATTCCATTGTTGGCCAGATCGCACTGAGTGTCCAGAGAGGTGAGCTCCTGTACGAAATAGAGCAGTACTCCAAAAATCTGGAACATCTGGTTGAACTGCGTTCACGGCAAATCATTAAAACTCAGAAAACAACCATCTTTGCACTCAGTCGTCTCGCTGAAGCAAGGGATACTGAAACCGGGGATCACATAGAACGGATGCGCAACTATAGTGTTTTTCTCGCACAACTCTATAAATACATTGGAAATCACACTGGCATTACAAATCAATATTTACGAGACCTCTACGATTCCTCTATTTTACATGATATAGGAAAAGTCGGTATTCCCGATGGTATTCTTCTCAAAGATGGATTCCTCAATGAGGATCAATTTAACATAATGAAGAGCCATACGGTAATCGGTTTTCAGGCTCTTCAATCCGCTTCTATTGATTTGGGGGCCGACTCCTTCCTGAACATGGCAATGGATATCACTCTTTATCATCATGAACACTGGGATGGTAACGGTTACCCAAAAGGGCTCTCCAGTTCAGACATCCCTTTATCTGCCAGAATAGTTGCAATCGCAGATGTATATGATGCCTTAACTTCCCGGCGTCCCTATAAAGAAGCCTACAGCCACGAAAAATCCGTTTCAATTATGCAGGAAGAAAAGGGACATTTTGACCCCGATCTTTTTAAAATATTTCTGGACCATCAGGAAGAATTCAATAAAATTCGACTTAAGGTATCAATTGAAGAGATAATGGAAATTTAATTATGTACGGAAATAATACTCAAATTCGTTTCGGTGGACCAATTACGCCTGTAGTTAAGCGTTTAATGATAATTAACGGTGCCATCTTTTTAGTTCAGCAGATTGTTAATCTGTTTCAGCCTCATGCTCTTTCAATGATTTTTGGTCTCTCTCATACAGGCTTTGCCCGTGAATTTATGATCTGGCAAATTTTTACATACATGTTCCTTCACGGCGGTTGGCTGCACATCTTATTCAACCTGTTTGCACTCTGGATGTTTGCGGGAGAGCTGGAGCAGCGGTGGGGAAGTTCAAAATTTCTGAAATACTACCTCTACACCGGTACCGGGGCTGGAATATTTATAGCCCTCATGAATTTTTTTATAGCATCACAGGGTATGCCCAATGCTCCTACTATTGGAGCTTCCGGTGCAATATATGCAATACTCCTGGGTTACGGTATGACATGGCCTGACAGGGAAGTTCTAATATACTTCCTTTTCCCGATAAAAATGAAATATCTTGTTTTAATTTTCGGACTTATTGAATTTTTTGGGACGCTGTCTTCTGCTGCAGGGCAGGGGGGTAATATTTCCCACATTGGTCATCTCGGTGGAATAATTTCAGGCTTTATTCTTTTAACTTTACAGAAAAAAAGAGGAAACAAGTCCCCATTTACCGGTTCGGGAAAAGCACCGAAAAAGAAAAAACTCATCAGTGACAGCCTGAAAAAAATACGCCTCAGGAAAAAACAGAAAGAGATAGAAACCAGGATAAAAGCAAAAAAAATAATAGATAAACTTCTGGAAAAAATCGCCCGCACCGGTATGAGTTCTCTGACCCCGGAAGAAAAAAAAGAACTGGAATGGGCTCGTAAGCATTATTATCCTGAAGGTAATGATACAGTCCATTAAACCTGAAGAGTTCTATTCCAGACTGGATTTAGCCCGTTTCATCACCTTCATCTTCTTTTTCTAACAGCAGAAGAGAGAATTCTTCAGGCGATCTTGGGGGGCTGAAATAGTAGCCCTGAAAATAATCACATCTTATCGCCCTGAGAAAATTAAATTGTTCCTCTGTTTCAACTCCCTCAGCAACTACTTTAAATCCCAGATTATGCGCCAGATCAATTATTGTTGTTACCAGAGTTACCGAGGCAACATCCTCAGGGATATCATCTACAAAGGATTTATCTATTTTAAGTGTGTCAATTGGGTAATTCTTCAGTTTACTTAAAGAAGAGTATCCGGTTCCAAAGTCATCGATCGAAAGAATTATTCCCATTGCATGTAATTCATTTAACTTTCTAATACTTTCTTCTTCATCATCCATAATTCCGCTTTCTGTAATTTCCAACTCCAGCCATCGTGGATCAAGCCCTGATCTATCTATTCTATCTTTAATCTGATCAATTAAGTCGTCCTGCTTAAATTGAAATGGAGAAAGATTGACAGCTACCCTGATTGGCTCGTATCCTGCGTCCTGCCAGGCTTTATTTCTCCTGCAGGATTCTTCAAGAATTAATAATCCTATATCAACGATCATTTTATTTTTTTCGGCAATAGGGATGAAGTCGTTCGGGTAGATCAAGTGACTTCCGTCATTCCTTTTCCAGCGTATTAAGGATTCCATGCCTATTATTTGTCCATTTGCATCTACCTTAGATTGAAAAAAAGGAACAAATTCATTATTCTGAATAGCCTGTTTGAGATCTTTTTCCAGTGCAAGTCGATGCATCATTTCTTTGTTTAAATCAGCATCATAATAGTGAAATGTATTGCCGCCATTGGCTTTTGCCACATACATTGCTGATTCGGCATTTTTCATAAGAATATCTGATTTATCCCCGTCTGCCGGATACAGGGAAATACCTATACTGGGAAAAATTTCGATACTGACTCTATTTACAAGAAATGGCTTTGAAAAAATCATTCTGGTTTTATGAGCAATGGTATCTATAGTATCAACATCAGCCGGTGTTTTTTTGGCACCAATATTAGAAAGTAGTACCATAAATTTATCCTCTGCAAATCGGCATACCAGGTCCTTTTTGAAATATTCATCATTGAGATCAGAGGCTATCTTTTGTAAAACCTTGTCTCCAAATTCTGTACCGTACATCTCGTTTACATTTTTAAAATTATCCATCCCCATACACATAACAGCAAATTGCTTTTCCTTCAATGTTTCTACTGTTATCCTGTTATTAAAAAGATCTTTATTGGGAAGTTCAGTCAATGAATCAAAAAAAGTTAACCGGTATAGCTGGTCTTCTGTATCCTTAACATCTGTTACATCTACAAGAACCAGATCAATAATTTCCTCGCTCTGATTATATTTCGCAGTAACAGCCACCCACATCCTTTCTCCATTATTTTTAATAAGTATCACTTCTCTTTTTTCAATTCTTCCGCGTTTTTCCAAATCTTCGATGAAAATTTTTAAATCATCCTGTCTGCTAAACATCTCAAAAAAATTCTCACCAACAAACTGCTCTCTATCAGAGTAGCCAAAACTTTTATATCCCAGGTCATTACAGGCCAGAATCATTCCCTTTTGGGTCTCAATAGTAATCATCGAAACAAGAGCTGTATTGTACAAATTACGATATTTTTCCTCGCTATTCTTTAATGCCCTATCTGTTTCACGTATATC
Source organism: uncultured Spirochaetota bacterium (assembly GCA_942491575.1). Taxonomy (GTDB): domain Bacteria; phylum Spirochaetota; class UBA4802; order UBA4802; family UBA5550; genus CAZHNW01. The sequence goes on along the minus strand of CALOBT010000025.1, from coordinate 3,355,467 downwards.
AGTTACATTTCTCATATTAATGATATAACCATTTATTGGGGAACGATTTATACAGTTTGAAATACTCGCTTCAACAATACAGAAGGTCCTATTTTTCTTTAGAATTCTGAATTCACTAATTATGTAATCCATTTTTTTCGGGAAGGCTTTTTCCATTTTCATCTGGAGTTCATTGAAATCATCCTTCTGGATAAGATCATTAAGATTTTTTCCGACTATCTCATAGGGAGAAAAACCTGTAAAAGTTTCAACAGACTGACTCAGATATTGAATTTCTCCTTGCGGATCCGTTAACATAATTACTTCCATGCTATGCTCAAGAATAGCCCTGAATTTCTCGCCGCTTTCATGTATTAGTTCTTCTGCAAGCTTCCGCTCCGTAATATCAATTGAATTCATAATAAAACAGATTGTTCCACTATTATCATCAGTAATTCTACTGATGATTGTTTCCATGAAGCGCTTTTGATTTGATTTATTTATCATACTCAGAACAGATTTCAAACCATTGTCTGGAATGTCTTGCTTACCTTCAAGAATTACCCTTATTAAAGAATAATCCGTGTCATAGATATAGTCGTATATGCTCTCTCCGATTAAATCAATAGGATCATATTGCAGGATGCGTTTAATCGATTCACTTACAAAAAGTATGGTTCCATCATTAGCCAGTATAGTTATTAAATCCGATGAATTTTCTAAAAGAATTCGATAGTGTCTCTCCTGTAGAAACAGGGCCTCTTCTGTCTTTTTTTTTTCGCTTACATCTCTAATGATGCCCAGAGTTCCAAGAAAAACCTTATCCTTACTTTCCTTAAAATTATATATACCAATCGATACAATTTCTCCTTCAATTGGTTTACTGTTCTTCTCGTCTGCATGAACAAGACGCAAATTTAATTTTCTCGTAAGCCTTTTCCCACTGCGTCGTTCATCAAAAAGTCTGGGTGCTCCATCATCTCCGGTCTTTGCCCCTTTCATCCTTTCCAATACAGTTGTGCGTTGAGAAAATTCCATATCTTCAGGGTGGACAATAATGCTGAAGTGTTTTCCAATCAATTCCTCCCTTTTGTATCCTAATTTTTCAACTGCATCATTGATATAGATAAAATACCCACGCTCATCTATTTCGTAGACAATGTCTGGGAGGGTCTGAAGAATGGCCCTGTAAATATCCCGATCATTTTGCATCAAATTTCCACATTGAAAATATCATTATTTTTAATATTTCTTAATACTAAGGAGCTTTAGTTTAACCCGTAATTTATCAATTATCAACTATTTTGAACATCAATTATCTGGAAAAATTTGATCTTGACAGGGAAGGGTGGCTTTGGCCATATGTTCGTCATCAACATTGAGGTAGATTATGACAGTAATACTTTCATTCGTAGTAATAATTTTATTAGGCAGCATCGCTTTTTATTTATACTTATATCGTTTAGACAGACTTAATCCGGAAAAACAAGTTCAGGAAAACTACCGAAAGCGGGTTATGGACAGATACAAATAATCGGGGGATTAGTGATGATAATGAGTTCTCAGACAAAGACCTTCATAATATTTCTTGCCTAGAGTAACCTCATCAATTTTTAATACCTGGCGACCCCGGTTTAATTTCTTATTTACTTTCTCAACTTCCTCCTCATCACGGACGATTATACGGTAATGATGGTGTCCCGGGTCTTCATTTTTTCTCAGTGTTAAAAATATCCCTTTATAAAAGACTACAAGCGAATCAGTCGCTGATTCTTCCGGATTGTTAATTCTATTTATCATATCCAGATCTATCGCTGAATACTCATCAAGTGATACTTCCTCATTCACCATTAGTGCAGTATCGAAAAGGTTTTCATCTCCAGTATTATAGTATTGCTCGATTAAAAGTTTACTTAAATTATTTTTAATTTCATTAAAAGCATTTCTTATTAATTCTATCCTTCTTTTATCAGTAATTTTTTCTTGTTCAAAAAACTCATTTAATGTTTCAACCCGTTTTCGGAAAAGATTCCACAATTCAGTTATCTCGGTAGCATACATCTCAATAATTTCGTAGTATTCACTTTGGTTCACATCCTGAAAAATTTTTCCTTTATCGCCTTCCCGTTGCATAATACACCTCCTCTCCATATGGAGGTTTTTAGGTATTTTCTTCACCTAAATACCTGTATAAAGTATAATGATATTTTTTCGGAGGGTTGAAATTATTTCTGAAATTATCAGGAAATTGACATACATTTGATAAATTCGTGCTACGGCTTAATTACATCAAATTTATATAAAATTTTAAATAGAAAGGGGATTTAAATAGATTTTATTTTTCTTCTTCACTACTCAATCGCTGCCTTCGCGATAATATGGAAGAGGGGTCTATTTCTCCAACATTGTTAAAAACATAATCAGGTCGATAAGGGAATCGATCCACCATTTTCCTGGAAGTAACTCCAGTCAACACCAGGCAGCAGGTCATTCCCGCTTCAAGACCTCCGACAATATCTGTATCCATTCTATCTCCTATCATAAAGCTACTTGCAGAATGAACTCCTAATTTTCTTCGAGCCCAGTACATCATTGCAGGATTTGGTTTCCCGATAAAATAAGGCATTATTCCAGTTACTTTTTCTATAGGTGCTACCAGGGCGCCACAGGCTGGAACAGGGCCCCGATCAGTCGGTCCGGTTATATCAGGGTTAGTTGCAATAAATCGAGCTCCTTCCTGGATCAGATGAGTCGCTTCAATAATACTTAAATAATCATACTGTTCTGTTTCACCAACGATGACATAATCAGGTTTTGTATTTGTTATTGTAACTCCGGATCGTTCCAGCTCTTCAAGGAGCCCCCGCCCACCAATAACATAAGCTGAACACTGCTTTTTTTGATATTCCAAAAAACTGGCCGTTGCCATGGCGGATGTATAAAACCTGTCCTCCCCGACCTCTATTCCCAGTTTGTCTAATTTATTTTTTAAATCACCAGGAGTATTGTAGGAATTATTTGTTAAGAATAGATAGCGGCAATTGACATGGTTTAATCTATCAACAAATTCCCTTGCTCCATCAATCAATCGATTTCCTCTGTTGATGACACCATCCATATCTATTATAAAAGCTTTATCACATGTACGTAAATCAGTATCCATTATTTTTCGCTCCACTTATCCCTGATATTGTCATACTGTTCTTTTTAAAGTTTTTCAAGTTTTTTTCCAAAAGGTTTGCATTTCTTTTCAGATGAATAAGGATTGTCTGCAATACCATATTTTTCCCAAAAAGGAAATCAACATGCTCTCTAATTATATAAGAAATATCGACACTTCACAACCATTAGTCCTTTTCCTTAGACATGCTGAAAGATATCCCATTGATGATATGAAGGATGCCCTTTCAATAAAATTAACAGCAAAGGGGCATGAGGATTCAATTTCATTAGGGAAGGACCTTTCCCCTCTGGGCCCATTTGAAGTATATCACAGTCCGGTACCGCGGTGTGGAGAAACCGCCATCAGGATCGCTGAAGGATTAAATTATGAAAAAACAGATAGTTCTTTAAAGGGTCCCCTGATGGAACTTGGAGGGCCTTATGTCCACGGAGACTGGAGGGAATTAGTAGAACGGACTAGAGATAAGGGTCCTTCCAAATTCATTCGAGAATGGTTTAATACAGGTCAGCACAATGACATTATGATACCATTTGAAGTAGCAGCCCAGCAGAGTCTTGCTTTCCTCGTAAAACAGTTGAATAATCAGGTAACACCGATTCTTAATGTTACACACGATTGGAATATAATGATTCTTCGTGAATACTACCACGAAATCACCCACGAGGCTTACGGAATGCCTGTCTTTTTAGATGGAATAGCATTATATAAACGAAAAGGCGAGTTGATTCTATCATATCATGAAAATGAGGCTACTATTACTAATCCTCCAGAACTCACAGATCAGCACAATCCCTGACAGAGTCTTGCAGCAATTCAAGTGCGTGTGGAATTGCCTTTTCAATAAAGGATAAATTTTCTTTTACAGCTTTGGGACTACCGGGCAAATTAATTATCAAACTCCTTTTTCGAATCCCTGACACGGCCCTTGATAACATAGCATGAGGAGTAACCTCTAATGACCTGGCACGCATTACCTCAGCAAATCCCGGGGCGTCCCTCTCTAGAACAGCTCTGGTCGCTTCTGGAGTATTATCACGCGGAGCAAATCCTGTTCCCCCAGTTGTTAAAATCAATTGAATTTCGTCATTAGACAACTCGATCAAGACTTCCTTTATTCGGTCAAAATCATCTGAAACTATGATCTCCTTCTCAACGTAATAGCCTTCCCTTTCCGCCCATTCTTTGATTGCCGGACCTGACAGATCTTCCCTCTCTCCCCTGGAAGATCTGTCACTTACAGTTACAATGCCTACTGATTTCATTCATTACTCCATTGACTCAACATTTAGTTATTATACAAGAATCATCACTCCCGCAGCTGTAAAGTAAAAATTAAATACCAGTTAATGATATTTCCCCCTCTCTTTTTAACAGAATATTCCCATCGCTCTACATTTTACTAAATCTTTATTATCCTCATTTCGATAATCAAAGAGATAGGTAAGAAAATAATGACCCCAACTTTCACCAATTATATTACACGACATAAAAAATATATAGATTATAGAATCAGCACATTGTCAGATTATGTCTCCTCAAATCCAGATAATTCCAAAGAAAATATTGCCTTTATAATCGAATATTTAACAACACCCCGTCCCAGCTCCATTGAAATTCCCTTCAGTAACCTGCCTAAAGAAGCACTATTAGAAATTCGCAAAATAGCTAATGACTGGGATATCTTAAAAGACGGGGATTTATTTGGTTACATATACCAAAACCTGCAGAGGAAAAGTTCAAAAAAAAAGAAGGGGCAGTATTTTACACCCGAAGAAGTCGTCACCTATATTGTTGACTCTGTTCTTAATGCAGTAGATGTCCCTGAAGAATCAAGATTTCTTGATCCAGCATGTGGCTCAGGTCAATTCCTGTTAATACTATTTCGCCACCTGTTGGACCTCCACCTCAGAAATGGAAAACCGAAAGAAGAAGCAATACATTATATTATCAACAACCAACTCACGGGATTTGATATTGATCCCATAGCCGTAGATATATCAAAAGCGAACCTTTCATTAATTTCCGGTATAGATAAAAACAATATCAATATTCATCACAAAGATTTCTTATTTCATCAAAACCTGTTAGATGAAAATAATAATGAAGTCACAGATCAATGGGATGTAATCCTGGGCAATCCTCCCTGGGGAAGCACACTGACAAATGAAAAGAAAAAATTCGCACTGAATTATTTTTCTTCCGCCCGCTCAGGAATTAACACGTTTACATTATTCATTGAACGGGCAATTGATTATGTCTCCGAGACCGGCACAATCGCTTTTCTAATACCTGAAGCCTACCTGAACATTAAGGCACATAGAAAATCAAGAGAACTCGTATTAAATTACTGCCAGATCAAGGAGCTCACTATCTGGGGCGAACAATTCAAGGGTGTTTTTGCTCCATCCATATCAATTATACTTTCACGTGAAAACAATCTTCAGCGACGCAATAGCAATGTTGTTCAGATTAGAAATGACTTCTCCATATCAGAAAAGACCGCTACTGTCATTCCTCAGGCCGCTTATCATCGAACTCACGAGAATATTTTTAACATAAATTATACTAGGAAATGTGTTAATATTCTTTCCATTATCGAGGAACAGGATTGTTTTTACCTAAAAGATAATTCGCGTTTTTATCTGGGTATAGTAACCGGAAATAATCAAAAACATATATCTTCAGTGCAATCAGACAAATTCCCCGATCCGATTCTTTTAGGAAAGGATCTTGAGCAGTACAGAATAAATTTCAGCAACAACTACTTTAAGTACAATAAAGAGAATCTTCAGCAGGTAGCACCCGACCATTTATACAAGATCAAAAATAAGATTCTATATAAGTTTATTGGAAAAAGATTAACCTTTGCATTAGACCACCAGGGGTACTACTCATTAAACAATATTAACGGATTCATTCCGGAGAAAAATCCTTTAAGCAACCAGATTCTTGTATCACTTCTTAATTCAGATTTAATGCAGTATTATTATGAAAACTCCTTCTTTACCTTGAAGGTGTTAAGGGGTAACCTGGAAAAACTTCCTTTAATGAGGATAAAAAAAGATAATCAGGGGAAGCTGCAGAAACTGGCCGAGCAGATAAGTTATACATCAGGCGATGCCCGTTTTAACATGAGAGAAAACATCGAAGATATAATATTCAGTGAATATAAAATAAAGGATAGAGAGGCTTACATTATCAGTAATCGATAGGTTTGTTGCTATCCTTCCAAACTATCACCATATCAAATCTGCCATCACTCCCATCATCAAAGAATGCTATTCCACGCCGTGGATATGCATACATCCGATGATTAGCTTGTTTTACCATTACCCTTCCGATCTTACCATAAAAAACAAGAACGGCTTCCGAGCCCCGCTTCAGACTTACTGCATCCTCGAGCATGCCTTGTCTACTTAAGTCTGCAATACCAGATATTTTACCATTTATTGATAAAAGAATTAGCTGCCTGTTTTCCAGGTAATACATTTCCCTGTATTGCAAATCACCAACACCGGCAACCCCGAGAATATGCATAAAAAAGTTCATTTTACTTTTTTCAAGGACTTTCCGTGAAACAGGACTCCTTAATACTTTTACGGCTTCTTTAACTTCCATTCCAATATAAATGTTTCCAATCTGCTTTCCGGCAAAAATTCCATCTGCAAACAGACCATTTGGGAACATCAGGAAACAAAAAAATAAAGCATGAAAACATTTACGATCCGGCATCATTCATTATCTCCCAGAATTTTACTTGATTCTCTTTTCATAACAGAAAACTTTCTTGGATATTCAGGAGGTGTATCCTTATATTTTTGAAATGCATAACCGGATTCAGATATTTTCTTTGCTGATCTGTTTTTTTCTGTTAATGCAGCCATCCCTACCCTTTCAACGTGAGTCAAAATATTTTGACTCACGACATTTTCATCCCCGTACACGTACATTATTCCATCCCTCTGCAGCAAGGGGGCACCACATTCTACAGCTACATAAAGGGGGGCAAAAGCTCTGGCCACTACCAGTCCAAACTTTTCTTTATAATCAGAAGAATGGGCGACCTCTTCAATTCTCCCTTTTTCAATTTGGCAGTTGCACCCCAGCAACCTTACGGCATGCTTGAGAAAAGCCACCCTCTTTTCTCTTACTTCAAAAAGGACGACATCAAGATCGGGCCTGACAATAGAAAGCGGAATACCCGGAATACCCTGACCAGAACCGATGTCGGCGACAAATGTTCCACGTGGAACATTTATATCCAATAAAGGTTCTATGCTGCTGTAAACCAGCTGATTCAATATTTCGTCCATGCAGGAATAACCGGATAGATTTATAAACTTTCCTATCCGCGACAATTCTTCTGAATATTTTTCAAGCTGGGAATAAACGAGGGAAGGATCCTTTACGTAATCTGACAGTTCCAGCATTCTTAAAAGATTAAATTGTTCCACGTGGAACCTCTTTCTGTTTTCTTTCCATGGCTTCCAGGTGGACAAGGAGAATAGATATATGCGAAGGATCTACTCCGGAAATCCTCATGGCCTGTGCCACAGTCTGAGGCTTAATACTTTTTAATTTTTCTTTTGCTTCATTCTTTAAGCCATCGATAGAATCATAATCGATATTATCCGGAATAATTGACTCCTCTAATTTCTTCATTTTAGCAATACGCTCCATATCCCTTTTAATATATCCTTCGTATTTGATTTCCATTTCAACTACCGGTAGTATATCATCCGCCACGGGATGTTCAAGGATATGTTGTATTGTAGTCAGCTTGACTTCCGGTCTTTTTAGCAATTTGCCAGCATTGTGTTTTCCCTCCGGGAATTTATTTCCATTTGCCGGGGCAATTTCTTTGGCTAGTTTCTCATCTATATAAACAGTTGTACTTTTCAGAGAATCTATGGTTTTAGAAATATTATAGTATTTCTTTTCCATTTTTATTAAGACTTCCCGATCGATCAGCCTGTTATCCAGTCCATATTTCATAAGCCTCTTATCTGCATTATCCTGTCGCAGAAGCAGCCTGTGTTCTGCCCGCGAGGTAAACATCCTGTATGGTTCAACTGTACCCTTTGTTATTAAATCATCAATTAAAACTCCAAGGTAGCCTTCAGAACGGCGGATAATCATAGCCTCACGTCCTTCCAGCCTTCTACCTGCATTAATCGCCGCAATGAGTCCCTGCCCTGCTGCTTCTTCATATCCGGATGTACCGTTAATTTGTCCTGCATGGAAGAGACCTGAAATTCGTTTTGTCTCCAGGCTTGCCCTGAGTTCTACAGGTGGTACATAATCGTATTCAACTGCATAGGCTGGTCTCATTACTTTGGCATTCTCAAGTCCGGGTATAGTTGTAATCATTTTCAATTGAACATCTTCGGGGAGAGAACTTGAAAAACCATTGATATAAAACTCGTTCGTATCATATCCTTCAGGTTCAAGAAAAAGCTGGTGTCTCGGTTTTTCGGAAAACCGAACAACCTTATCCTCAATTGAAGGACAATACCGCGCCCCTACCCCTTTAATGACACCTCCATATAAAGGTGACCTGTCCAAGTTTTTTCTAATAAACTCATGTGTATTTTCATTAGTGTAGGTAATCCAGCATGGAACCTGTTTTTGTTCGACTGTGTCAGTAGAATATGAAAATGGAACGGGAACATCATCAGGGTATTGAATCTCACAATGATTGAAATCGATTGAATCTCCGTTGACTCTCGGAGGGGTTCCGGTTTTCATTCGAAGTATAGGAAAGCCAAGTTTAATTAACGAACTGGAAAGTCCCTCGGAAGAAAAATCTCCCAGACGGCCACATTTCTCCTGATACTCCCCTATGTGTATCAATCCCTTAAGAAAAGTTCCCGTGCAGAGAATTACCGCTCTTGCGGTATGAACCTGACCACGAATTGTTTTTACGCCTTTTATATTATTATTTTCAACCAGAATATCTTCAACAATATCCTGAATAATAGTCAGCCCCGACTGGTGTTCCATTACATGTTTCATTCGGTACTGATAATCTTTTTTATCGGCCTGAGCCCGGGGGGCCCATACAGCTGGTCCTTTACTCCGGTTCAACATTTTGAAATGGATTCCCGTCTCATCAATTGCCTTGCCCATTTCACCACCAAGGGCATCAATCTCTTTAACAAGATGACCTTTTGCCAGACCCCCTATGGCGGGATTACAACTCATCTGGGCAATCGTATCCAGATTTCCAGTCAGGACTAGAGTGTTAAATCCCATCCGCGCTGATGCCAAAGAAGCTTCTACTCCTGCATGACCGGCACCAACTACTATAATATCGAAATGTCTTTCCATGTTGATTTCCTTTATATATTATGTCTCTAGATATTTATTGTTTTATAAATATACTATACAGGACTTTTTGAATAAGGGGTAGCTATATGCAAGATTAATTTTTACCCTGAATTATTAATAAACAGAATTATTATTAATTCGGAAGTATTACCGGAAATTATGTCAGATAAATATAAATACAGCAGGGCATAAAAAAAGCGGCTAAAAAAGCCGCTTTTTAATAATAAAATTTTTAACCTGTGTTACAGGGTATCCTCTTTAATCAATAATTTCATCGCTTCTCTTGCTTCATCTATTTTAGAGAGCAGAAGAGAATATCCCTCCCCTGCTTTTTCAAGCTCATTATTTCTCCCTATATTTTCTAATTCATAGGCGGCTTCATAAGCTTCGGGTGCGGAAAAATTCGAAACTGATCCCTTTATGGTATGAGCATATTTTCTTAATTTTTCGGAATCCTTGTTGTCTATAGCTTCCTTTATTGTATTAAGCAATTTTTGGGAATCTTCGATAAACAATTCAGCTAATTCCCTAAAAAGATCCATATCTCCATCCAGTCTTTCTGAAAGTTCCTTCCGGTTAATAACATCTTCAATTTTCATAAAGCCCCCTTCATTGATACCCTCTCCCTTCTGTTTGGATATGGATTTTTAAAATTAGTATTTGCCTTCAATGCAAAAGTCAATCACTTTATCAGAATATGAATATCTCATCATAATAGTCCAATTCGGCTTCAAAATAGTAATCACTGCGCACAGAGTTATTTTGAATTATTTTTTTAATCTCATTTGAATATTTTTCAGAGAGTTTCAAGTGGTATCTATAATAGTCAGTTTCTTCGTCGAGATCGATAAACCGGGAAAATCGCTTTTGATGAATTTTTCTGCAGCTAAAGGGAATTCCCTGATGTCCAAGAATAGCCCCAAGGTCTATTGAATTTCTTCGATAGGACCTTTCCCCAGGCAAGGACATTCGAATTTTTTCCGCAAGAGTATTCGATTTTCGGGCATGATCATTTATTAGAATTATAACTTTATCAGCATATTCTTTCATTTTAACAATAGCAGTTTCAGGATGTTGCATTCCGTACAGGGCGTGAATGCAAATACAAAAAGACGCTTTTGTTCCCTCATATTCCTCCCAGGTAGCGTTTATTATTTCAAGTTTATTCAGATTTTCGATGGGGAAGTTTTTTTTATCAAAAACCTTTCTTTTCAGAATATCTATCATTGCCAAAGATGGTTCAACTGCAATCACAGAATAGCCTGAAAGAACAAGCGGTATTGTAAAGAGTCCGGAACCTGCACCGCAATCGAGAATCGAAGAGCCTGCAGATAATTCAGAAATGACCTCTTCAAAGAGTTCACCGGGATAATTTTCTTCTCTGAGTCTTCTGTCATATTCTTCGGCAAATCTTTGTTCATAAAATTTCATAACACTTAAAAATATCCAGGCGGCGTAGAGACATAAAATCCGGGTAAATTAAAATTCAATCGATAAAAATGCAACATCATCATCCCTGTTATCAAGGGATGAAAAACTTTCAACATCGTATAATATTGCCTTATTAAATTCTTCACCGTGTAGATGGTGATTTTTTTTAATTGAGGATGCAAGGCTATTCATCCCGTATTCGTGCCGCGCAATGTTTTTAATTTCTGTTAAACCATCTGTATAAAGTAGAAGACGGTCCCCGGGATGGACACTTATGCTTTTTTCCTCGTAGTTTACCTCATCGGTTATCCCGACAAAAAAACCGAAAGTATCCAGGGCCAGAATTTTATCCTTCGAAGCCCTGTAATACAAGGCCCTTGTATGTCCGGCATTAGTAAAACGTATTGTCCCCGTTTCGTCATCATAGATAACATAAAAGGTTGTAATGTACTGTCCTGACAGTAACAGTCCTCTCATCTGGCTGTTTATGGCTGTCAGATAATCCCTGGTGCTGTTGTATCTTGACGCATACAGGCTATAAATCATTTTAGCCATTGACATGACCAAAGCTGCAGGAATGCCGTGACCGGTAACATCTGCAATCAACATTCCACTCTGAGTATCAGAAATTTTATAACAATCGTAATAGTCACCCCCTATATCTTCTATAGGCAGATAATTGCCGGTAACACGGGGATACTCTATATGAGAAAAATCTGTAGGTATAATGAATTTCTGTATTTGTTTTGCCGCTTCAAGCTCCTGCTGAATCTGCTGATTCTTTTCATATAATTCCGTGTTCACACTCTTTAAACGAAGGAGTGAAAGAACCCTGGCAACAAGTTCCTTTTCATTAAGGGGCTTTAAAAGAAAATCGTCTGCACCGATACGAAGGCCTTTGATTTTTGAATTTAAATCGTCTGATCCCGTCATTAGTATAACCGGTATAAAATCTTTGCCAATAACGTCTTTAAATTTTGCAAGAAATCCAAAACCATCCAGTTTGGGCATAACTATATCAACAAGAACGAGATCATATTTTTTCTTTCCAAGAGCCTCGAGCCCTTCAATACCATCAACGGCTTCGTCAATGTTCATGTTTAAACTAGAGAGTGTTTTTTTTATGAAAGCCCGGTTTAATTTACTATCTTCAACGACGAGGATGTTCCAAGTTTGGTTCAGGTAATTAATCTGCATATCAAATTTTCCTTAAAGAACTGTGCATGCTTTTCTACATAGAACAATCACTGATTAATTGCAATTGATTTTTCCTTGTTGACGATTAATGATATAAAATATTTACATGAGTCAGTTAACATACTTCTAAACTCTAATATGGTGGCATGAAAATTCTATTTATCCAACTTCCCCTTCTTGATCACAGCCGTGGATACATTCCCGGCAATGTTCAATATGCCCCGGCAACACTTTCTGCCTATATTAAAACTAATTTTACGGATAAATATAAAACAGATCTGCTCTCTTTCGAAATTACATCATTCGCTTCAGACAAAATAATCCTTGAAGAAATAATTAAAAAATCACCGGGGATGATTTTATTTACCTGTTATTTATGGAATATAGAACGTCATCTCTATCTTGCTGAAAGTATCAAAAAAGTAATGCCCCATATAACAATCATTTTTGGCGGACCGGAAATTTCCCCTGGATCAATATCTCTTGGAAAAAAATATTCCAGTGTTGATATTTTTGTTAATGGAGAGGGGGAATGGTTTTTAAAAAAATTTCTGAAAAAGGAGTCGCTCAAGGAGTATTCAAAAAATATATCCGGAAACGTATACATAAAACAACCTCCGGAAGACCTTACCGACGTTGAAGATATAGTAGAGCCTTTCCTGGCAGGAGAGCTGGAGACAATGCCTGATGGATCGATATACCTGGAGCTGACCAGGGGTTGCCCCTACCGCTGCAGTTATTGTTTCTATTCAAAGAACTGCAGCAGAGTGAGGGAACTCCCCTTCTCTCTTCTAACCAGGGCTCTTAAATCTAACCCAAACCTGTCGGAAATATATATATTATCACCCACCTTTGATGCTTCACCTGATTTTAAAAAGCGCCTTAATATTTTACGGGAAATGAAACATAATACTAATCTGCATACAGAATTACGGGCAAGCAGGATAAGCCCTGAAACAGCACAACTTTTATCAGACGCAGGTTTTAAATCTCTGGAAGTGGGTCTTCAAACCCTTACACCACACAGCCTTGAGACTGTACGCCGAAACAGTAATCCGGAGAGAGAATTGGAGGGTATTTGTCACCTCAGGGACGCCGGGATAGATTTGAAAATCGGAATAATTCCGGGTCTCCCCGGGGATACTCCCGATTCATTCAGGTATACAGTAGATCGGTTACTCGATCTGAATCTTGGAGATTCTATAGAGCTGTATCCGCTGATGATACTTCCCGGGACGGCCATCCGGGAACAGGCAGAAAGGGACAAAGTCAGTTTCATGAAAGAGCCGCCATATTTTTACCTCGATGGCTGGGGAATGTCAACTCAGGATATTAAAGATATAAGTCTTTATCTTGAGGAAGCTACCGGACTTAGCCAGAGCAGCTTTTCTATTCCGGATTTTTCATTCTCTGATACTGAAAAGGAAGCCCTTACCGCAGCCTGTATTCTAAACGACGATTCAGGACAATACTGGGAGAGTTCAGAGATTATTGACTGCATTGAAACAAGTCTTTTCAGTTATCATTTTACTACTCCCTTAAACGCCAGGCTCTATGGGATTTTAAAAAAACTGCTGATTAAACTTCCCCCCCAAAACCTCTTTAATATTATCTTCTATGAGCCCGCTCCGGTAAATGAGAAAAAATTATCGGGTATCCTGAATAAAAATGACACATCATTTTTCCGTCGCCTTCATATTTATCTTTCGGATTTTGAAGGAAGTAAAATACGCTTCTATCACGTATGTACTGATATGAGCCTGTATAAAGAGCTGAATAATCTATACAGGATGGTAGAACCCATTATCAGGGTAACAGAAGAAAATGTCCCGTTTATCCCGAATCTGATAGATGAAATCGGTATGACCCCCCCCCTTATTATTTCAACCGGAATGTATGGAGATTCAGAGAAGCTCCTGGATGACTACTACAGCGAGATGCCTGAAATGGTGGCCTTTGAAACTGAGGAGGAAGAGAATCACTGGTACAAAAATATTTCCCTCGACCACTTTACCCTTCAGTTTAAATTCAAATCTGAGAAATCAAAAAAGCAGTAGATTACCCTACTCCCAAATTTCCTTGACTTTTAGAATAAATCGGGTACTTTTTATAAACACAGGGATCTTATTTATACCGATACTTCACCCTCTGTTAACAATTTTTGGAGAGAATGACCATGAAAACCCGATTCCTATTAACCATTTTTTTAGCTGTAGTTTTCTGTACAAATCTTTATGCAGGTAAAATAGTTGGTGTTACAGCCTTCAGCAATCTCAGCAAACAAAAAAGTCTAAACTGGCTTGAAGTCGGAATCGCGGATTCCATCTCCTATAAATTGCGAAATATCAAGGATTACATTGTAATAGATAGAACCAATGTAGACAAGGTGTTAAACGAAATAAGACTTGGGCAATCAGGATTTATTAATGAGAAACTGGCCAAACAGGCCGGGAAGGCCCTTAACGCAGATATCCTGGTTGTGGGGAATTTCCAGGTTTATGGATCCAGGGTAAGAATACATGCCAAGCTGGTGGATGTGGAAAGCCATAAAATTCTGAAGCAGGTACAGGCCACGGGTAAAATGGACGAAATATTCGACCTGCAGGATAAAATAGCCTTTAATATTATCAAAGACCAGGACGTATCGATAACTGATGAAATCAGGGATCGGATGCGAAAAAATTACACAAATAATCTATCCGCCTATGAATATTTTTCTAAAGGACAGAAATTTTATTACCAAACCAATTACAGCCAGGCAATTAAGCTGTTCAAAAAAGCAGCCAGTATTGACCGTAGATACAGCCTTGCCTATGCCGGACTCGGAAAAGCATATGCCAATCTATACTGGAAAAAGAAAAACTATTTTAATGAAATACGTCCTGAATATCTGCAGCAATCCTATGAATACAGTACCAAGGCCCTTTCCTACAGTCCAAATCTAGATGAGGCTCATCTCTCCCTGGCTAAGTATTATCAGAATGTGGATCAAAAATTAGAACCAAAAAAATGGGAAAAATGTGAGGATAAAACGAAACAGGTAATACGAATAAATCCCAATAACGGAGAAGCCTATTTTCTCATGAGCCGTATTTATGGATATGATGATAAAAAAGAGGAGAAATATCTTAAGCAGGCCATAGAAAAAAATGATTTCATTGCCGATGCCCATAACAATCTAGGAATTATCTATACCGACCAGGAAAAATATGAAAAAGCCAAACAGGCCTTCAGACGTGCAATCGAGGTAGATCCAGAATACAAAACAGCATATATGAATATCGGTGTTGTCTACGATAAAGAAAAAAAACATAAACAGGCCCTTGAAATGTACAAACTGGTCGTTGAAAAATATCCCAACTACCCTCTCGGTTTGGTCAATTTAGGCATAGGCTACCGTAGATTAAAAGAATACGACAAAGCACTGATATATTTTAAAAAATCTGTTGAGGTGAAGCCGGACTATGCTTTCGGATGGGGAGAGGTAGCCTATATCTATCTGCAGCAGAAAAAATATTACCAGGCTATTCAGAATTATAAAACCTCTCTTCGCTATGATTATAAAAACAGGTATAGCCTGGCAAATCTTGGATATACATATATGCAGATAAAGGATTACGGGAATGCAATTAAATACCTTAAACAATGTACCCGCTATCATAAAAACTATGCATGGCCAGCCAACCAGCTTGGTTGGATTTATCGCTATAAAAGAAAAAATAACCAGGAAGCACTCAGATGGTACCAGGAGGCCTCGAGAAGAGATCCCTCTAATAGCAGTTATAAAAAAGCGGTAAGAGAGTTGTCAGACAGCACCTATTAAGCTGTCTGTCTTTTACTGCTGTTCACCAACCTTTTTGCGGAAGTCCATAAAATTAATGCCAAGATGATTTATCTTGTAGTTAAGGATTCTTTTGGTAGTACCCAGTATTTCTGCAGCCCTGGTTATATTTCCATTAGTAATTTTTAAGTTATCTATAATGATATCTTTTACATAGCTATTAGTTATTTCTTCAAGAGTCAATTGCCGATCAACTTTTTTTTCTGCCATCTGAAGCGATGGTGGTAGATGGCTACTTCGGATAACATCTTCCCGGTTTACTATAACAGCCCTTTGGATGCAATTTTCCAATTCACGGACATTCCCTGGCCAATGATAATTGACAAGTAGATTAATTGCCTCGGTGCTAATACGGTTTATATTTCGTTTAAATTCATTCCTGTATTTCTCCAGAAAATAGTCAGCAAGTAGTATTATATCTGCCTTTCTTTCTCTTAAAGGAGGTGCATATATGGGAAATACATTCAACCTGTAATATAGATCAAGCCTGAAATCACCTGATTCCACTTTTTCTTCCAGGTTCTGATGAGTTGCTGTTATAATTCGCACATCAATAGGTATTGTTTTTGTTGATCCGAGTCTTTCAATACTTCGTTCCTGAAGGACTCGCAGGAGTTTCACCTGCCCATGAATATTGAGATCTCCAATCTCATCGAGAAATATAGTTCCTCCGTTCGCCAGTTCAAAACGTCCCTTTTTTGTAGTCTGTGCCCCTGTGAAGGCTCCCTTCTCATAACCAAATAATTCAGATTCAATCAGGTTGTCTGGCAGCGAGGCAATATTTACCTTAATAAAGGGGGCCTCTTCGCGGTTACTGCAGGTAAAAATTGAATCTGCTATCATTTCCTTACCAGTACCGCTTTCACCCGTAATCAGTACTGTTGAATTTGTAGGCGCAACCTGATAAATCTTTTCATAAAGATCTTTCATTAGTTGCGAACTGCCGGTCATGCTTTTTGGATTGGTTATATCTGAAAGACGGCCCTTTAACATTCTGTTTTCCTCTTTCAACTCTATTTCTCTGGCTAGAGCTTGCCGTCTTTCATCAACAGCGTGGGCTATCATAATGGCTACTGTGGTGAGTAAACCGAGTTCTTTAGAAAAGGATGCATCTGGATTTTTAATTTTATCAATTGAAATAGTTCCAATTATTATATCTTTTATTTCGATGGGGACACAAATAAAAATAGTGTTTTCATCACCTTCTTTTACTGCTCCGGTCCTGTTCAAAAAGAGGGAATCCTTATCAGTGGAGGAGACTACGATAGGTTCACCCGTTTGAAAAACTGTTCCTACTATACCCTCTCCCGATTTATATTGTCCTTTTTCAATTTCCTGAGAACTGTATCCATAGGAAATGTCTATAACCAAATTTCCAGACTCTTCGTTAAAAACATTAATTGAGCCGCGCTTGATATTTAACTCCTGCGCCAGAAGTTTAAGTACATCATTCAACATTCCTTTCATGTCTGTTGAAGCAGAGAAAACCCGGCCAATTTCATATAAAAAAGCAGATTCCTCTATTTCATACCTGATTCTTTCGTTAAGGTTTTTGCTGTTTTTTAAGGCTGCTGAGGCCATAATAGTCGTCCCTGTTTGAAATTTTCAGATTTAAAATAACTTTAATAACAAGATATAAATATTTAAAAATTCAGACATAAAATAATGAGAGTGTTCGGTCTGCAACGGGTTAATTTTACATATATGTAACCCTGAAGACGAAAGAACTCCGAAGTTAACTGTTTCAAATAATTTACTATACTTATGCGCGGTATAAAATATCTTAGCTGTACATTAATCCGGAGGAGTTGTTTATGAAATTTAAAGGAGTAATTTTTGATTTAGATGGTACACTCATCAACTCATTAAAGGATATTGCAGATTCAATGAATGACGTTCTGAAAAATCATAATCTCCCGATTCACGAAACAGACGATTACAGATATTTTATAGGTGAAGGAATCGAAAATTTAATAATACGTGCCCTGCCGGAACAGGAAAGAACAGTAGACAATGTAAAATCATACCTGACGGAATACCGAATCCTTTACAAGGAACATTGTCTGGACAATACAGAACCATATCCTGGTATAGAAAAAATGTTATCAATACTCTGGGATAAAGGTATTCCCACTGCAGTATTATCAAATAAAAGTGACAGGTTCACCCGTTTCATGGTAAATACAATTTTCCCTGAAAATAAATTTATTACCGTTCGTGGAGCTTTTGAAGAAATAGCTGTAAAACCAGATCCAACTGGAGCACTCATAATATCAAAAAATATGCAATTAAAGAATAATAACATTATTTTCGTCGGAGACTCAGCTGTTGATATTGAGACAGGAAAAAATGCCGGGATGACTTCTTTTGGAGTCACCTGGGGGATAAGACCAGAAAGTGAATTAATTGCAGCAGGTGCTTCGCTGCTAATTCACAAGCCTGAACAGTTATTGGAATATTTCTAAAATTGTGAAAATTGATTAAACAAATAAATCAGAGATTTGTGAAAGTTAATCACGCATCTCTGATTTATTTTAAACAGTACCTCAGCTATTTATCTGAAATACCATTCCAGAGGGAGGAGACCTTCAGCATTTCTGCTGATAGAATGTGAAAAAAACCGTATAGGCCCTTTCACCTTGTCAATGTTTATAAATTAATCAGGTAGCCCGAAAATGGCAATGGGAAACACTGCCTTTTCCGGATAGTAATTTGTAGAAAAATTATATAGGGGAAATTCCCATAGAAGAGGATGGGATATTTTTATTTTTTTATGAGCTCACTGTACTTTTCGGGATCATAGTCGTCTGGAAGTTTATTGTTTGTCGACTGTATCGCATAGATTATATTCAACGTAACTGTTAATATATACGATATTGACCCATACATCAAATCAATTTCAATAAAGAAAAAATAGTAACACCCAGCAAGAGAAAGAAAAGCCAATATAAGAAAAAACTTATCCATTAAAAACCCGCCTGATTTTTTATTGGGTACATAGTAGTAGTATTTAATAGAGAAACAAGTATTTTTTATCTGAAGATAAAAATTTAATGTATCAGTCTGTGCCGGGGCTGACACAGACTGATACCGTATTATTCTGAAATTACAGCAAAATCAGAGACAAGATCGTCTCCTTCTATGGATAACAGTTTAACACCTGTTGCTGTTCTTCCCTGTGTAGAAACATCTTTAGCGGTAACCCTTATAGTCATACCGGACTTAGCAATAATAATTATTTCATCATCTGGCATGACAGAACGGATACCAACAGAGGCTCCATGTTTTGGACCAACTTTAACATAGGTCATCCCCTTTCCACCTCGACCTTTGGTGGAAAAGTTTTGATAATTAACCCGCTTGCCATAACCCTTCTCTGTTAAAACAAAAAGAGAAGAATTCTTTTTAACAACATCAATACCTATTATTTCGTCTTCCTTAGTAAGCCGCATGCCTATTATACCCGCTGCGGTTCGACCCATGGTCCGCATTTTATCTATATTGGTCCGAATAATCAGTCCAGTTCGTGAGGCTATTACGACATCATTATCTTTATCAACAATTTTAACATCTACCAGTTCATCATCTTTTTTAAGATTTATTGAGATAATCCCACCCTTCCTGGCATTTGAGAAATCACTTGCGGCAATCTTTTTCATGATGCCGTTTTGAGTCACCATACAGAGGTTGATATCCTCACTATTATCGCCTATAGAGCACATTGCGGTAATATTTTCCCCAGAGGCAAGATTTATTATACCTTTTAAAGTCTTACCACGGCTGGCTTTGGATGCGAGGGGAAGTTCATAAGCTTTGAGAGAAAATATCTTCCCTTTGTTAGAAAAAAGCATCACTGTATCGTGTGTTGAACCGATGGTCATCATTCTGATAAAATCTTCCCGCTTGGAAGACATGCCGATAACACCCTTTCCGCCACGACGCTGTTTTTTAAATGTATCAATGGGAAGGCGTCTGATAAATCCGTCATTACTGATGGAAATTACCATGTCTTCTTCTGCAATGAGATCTTCAATATTAAAATCTGTAGAAACCTCTCCACCTTCAACAATTTCAGTTCTGCGTGGATCTGCATACTTTGACTTTACGGCAAGTAATTCGCTTTTGACAATATTTAAGATTTTAACTTCGCTTTTCAGTATTGCCTTTAATTCAGCAATCAACTTCTGGAGGGCCTTTAACTCTTCGACTATTTTCTGAACTTCAAGACTCGTCAATCTCTGGAGGCGCATATCCAGAATTGCCTTCGCCTGAATTTCGGTAAGTTTAAATCTTTTTATAAGTTTTTTCCCGGCCTCTTCAGCATTCTTAGAACCGCGAATTATTTGAATTACTTCATCAATATTATCAAGAGCAATCTTAAGTCCTTCTAAAATATGGGCCCTTTCTTCCGCTTTTCTTAATTCATACTGAGTTCTTCTCGTTACTACATTTTTTCTATGCAGAATGTAATGGGAAAGTAATCCCTTCAGATCGAGAACTTTAGGAACACCGTCAACAATGGAAAGTAAAATAATCCCATAGGAGTTTTGAAGAGAAGTATGCTTGTACAGCTGATTGATAATTACAGAGCTGTTGGCATCTTTTTTCAATCCAATAAATACACGCATACCGGTTCTGTCTGATTCATCCCGGATTTCTGCAATGCCTTCAATGGTTTTTAAATTTACCAGTTCAGCAATACGGGTAATCATAGTTGCTTTATTGACCTGATATGGTATTTCCTCAATAATTATCGCTTCGCGACCCTTTTTATAATCCTCGACTGTTACCTTGCCTCGAATTTTTAAACTTCCCCTACCCGTCGTATAAGCCTTGTAGATACCTTCACTTCCCATAATAGTAGCCCCGGTAGGAAAATCAGGCCCCTTGATATGCTTCATTAATTGCTTAATTTTAATATCAGGGTTTTCAATCAATGCCACAGTTCCATCGATGATTTCACCAAGATTATGAGGGGGTATCTTAGTTGCCATACCGACAGCAATACCATCCGAACCGTTCACGAGAAGATTAGGATAGGCTGCAGGGAGTACTTTAGGTTCTTTTCTCGTCTCATCAAAGTTTGGACTGAAATCGACTGTTTCCTTGTCTATGTCCTTAAGAAGCTCCTCGGCTACCTTATTGAGTCGAGCTTCTGTATAACGATATGCAGCGGGGGGATCGCCGTCGATTGACCCAAAGTTCCCCTGACCATCAATAATTGGGATTCTCAGTGAAAAGTCCTGGGTCATACGGACCATTGTATCATAGACAGCCGTATCGCCATGGGGGTGGAAGTTACCTATAACTTCACCGACAATTTTTGCTGATTTGACATAGGGGCGGTCACTTCTCCAGGCCCTTTCATTCATTGCATGGAGTATTCTCCGGTGTACAGGTTTCAACCCGTCACGTACATCCGGTAATGCACGACCAATGATTACACTCATTGCATAATCAAGGTAGGCACCACGCATCTGGTCTTCTATTTCAACATCCAGTATTGTTTCCTGGGGCTGGAATAGTTTTTGTTGACTGTCTTTACTGGCTGTTTTTTCGCTGGTTTTCTTACTTGTTTTCTTTGTCGCCACGGTAATATCTCCGCAATTTTATAAATCGAGATTTTGAACATTATTTGCATTTTCCTGAATAAAACGTCGTCTCGGTTCGACAACATCTCCCATCAGAATTGAAAACACATTTTCAGCTTCTACATCATCATCAATATTAACTTTCATCATTGTACGCTTATCCGGATCCATGGTTGTCTCCCAGAGCTGTTCCGGATTCATTTCTCCGAGACCCTTATAGCGCTGAATTACTACTTTCTGGTCTTTATGTTCTTTAATTATTCTATCCCGATCTTCATCTGAATAGGCATAGAAGGATTCTTTTCCAATTTTAACATTGTAAAGAGGAGGTTGTGCAATATAAAGATAGCCATTATCAATGAGGTCCTTCATATACCTGAAAAAGAAGGTTAACAGAAGTGTCATAATGTGGGCTCCATCAACATCAGCATCAGTCATTATTATTATTTTATGGTAACGGGCTTTTCCAATATCAAATTCAGTTTCACCAATACCGGTACCAATGGCAGTTATAAGAGTTCTGATTTCCTCATTCGAAAGAATTTTATCCAGACGTGCCTTTTCTACATTTAGAATTTTTCCTTTAAGCGGTAAGATAGCCTGGAAATTACGGTCACGCCCCTGCTTTGCGGAACCACCCGCAGAATCACCCTCAACAATAAATATTTCACATTGTGATGGATCCCGTTCGCTGCAGTCAGCAAGTTTTCCAGGCAATGAATCAAATTCCAGGGCATTTTTCCTCCTGGTTAAATCACGGGCCTTTTTTGCAGCAATTCTTGCTCTTGCACTTTGGAGACATTTATCAATAATTCTTTTAACTTCCTGTGGATTTTCTTCAAAATAAAGACTCAGGTTTTCGTTGGTTATAGACTCGACTATACCTTTAACTTCCCCATTCCCGAGTTTCATTTTTGTCTGGCCTTCAAACTGAGGATCAGGAATTTTAACACTGATTATACATACAAGGCCTTCCCGGACATCATCGCCTGACAGAGAGGTAATATTTTTATCAAACTTGCCCTTCTTCAGTGAATCATTGATAACTTTAGTCAATGCAGATTTAAAACCTGCAAGATGAGTTCCACCCTCACGGGTATTTATATTATTTGCATATGTGTATACGGTTTCTGCGTAAGAGTCTATATACTGGAGGGCTATTTCAACTTCAACATTATCTTTTTCAGCCTTAAAATATAGAGGGTTTTTAATAATGACAGTTTTAGATTCATTAATGTGTTCGACAAATGAAACAATCCCTCCCTTAAACTGAAAAATGTGCTCCCTTCCTTTTGCTTTTTTCTTTTTTTCGTCTCTTTCATCTCTCAATGTAATTTTAATGCCGGCATTAAGAAAAGCAAGCTCTCGGAGACGACGGGAAAGTGTATCAAAATTGTAAGTAGTTTCTTCAAAAATTTCTTCATCAGGCCAGAAATGCTGCCTGGTTCCACGGTTATTTGTTTTTCCGCCTTTTTTAACTGCACAAACAGGTATGCCCTTTTTATACGTTTGAGTGTAGATACATCCGTCACGGTAGACTTCTACATTCAGTTTACTTGATAGAGCATTTACTACGGAAACACCAACACCATGAAGTCCACCTGAAACCTTATAACTCTCATTATCAAATTTACCACCGGCATGAAGTTTTGTCATTACCACTTCAAGGGCTGAAACTTTAAAGGCAGGATGTATATCTACTGGAATGCCCCGGCCGTTATCAACAACTTCAATTGAATTATCATTATGAATAGTAATGATAATATTGTCACAATGCCCTGCAAGGGCTTCGTCAATTGCATTATCAACAATTTCATAAACAAGGTGATGAAGACCATATGAATCTGTTGATCCAATATACATTGCTGGTCTTTTTCGTACAGCCTCCAGGCCTTCGAGGACCTGAATATTATCGGCTTTGTAATCTTTAGTCATGTTATTTTCTCCAAAGGGAATCTTTAAAGATATCTGTTCTTTTTATTATTGTAAAAGGACTAACCGTACTGCTGGTAATAATATTATTTTCGTCGATAGCAACTGTCTTTGCATTACTGTTTATTTTTTTCAAAAGAATACTGTTTTCATCTGATGCCTCTAATGTTTCTTTATTAAAAATACCAATTAAACTTGAATCAGAGACAGTTTTGTTATTACCAATGTGAATATGCATGGATATTATCTGTTATCCCATTTCAGTTTTTTTATTTCCATCTTTATTGAATTAACAGAGGCAGCAGGAATTTCGTTGCGTATTCTCTCCAGAATTACATCTTTCATCATGGTGAGTTCATTAGCATAAACAGAGTGATCTGTTGAAACAAATAGAATGTTTTTAAATATTCTGTCTGGTATACTATGAGCCGCTATTATTTCACCTGCAATATTATACCATTTTGACCGTATATCTTCAATTACAAATGATTCACTGATATTTAATTCAGATACGATATCCGGCAACAAGGCGCCCATATCGACTGTCTTTTTGGCTCGTTTTGTACTAAATCTAAATTTCATGTGATGGTATTCGACTGAGAACCTGATATCGTTAATGGTATAATAAGAGCAAGTAAATTTTATCGATGTCTCTAGAAAATTACAATTATATTATGTCACTTTTATTTCGTCAATTATTTGTTTAAATATAACGTTTAAATTGCAAAATCATTAAAATATACTTCAATATTTTATTTAAATTTAAAAAAAACATGTCGATAATAAGGAATATTAAACTATTGGAGCTCAATATGTCTTTTAAACATTTAAAACTAACATCAATTTCGTTTGTTGCACTCGCAATCATAAGCACATTATCACTTTCGACTGTTTATGGCACTTCCAGAGACGGCAATGCAAATTACCTTGATAAATTTCACGCACATTCAGTTGTACAAAAACTAACTAAAAAGAATATATCAGAAATTGAATTTATCGAAGTTATTGCTAAAAATTTCGGTTACGTGGACAATTATAGTCTTCGAAAAGAATACTGGAGAGCGAATCTGCTAATAACTTCAGGTGACATTATTAATGCAAGAAAGGGACTGGAAGAAAATCAGACCGAAATTCAAAAATCTCTAAAAAAAATAGCAAGTCTTTATAGAAGAGATACATTAAAAATAGTAAATGAATGCGCGAGCCGATTATCTATAATGAAACTCGAATTGAATAATGATCGTGATCATAAGGAAAAATTAACAAAAAACCAATTCAGATTAAAAATTGCTTTTGAAGAATTAAACAATGCAGATAAAGCATTTATGAAAAAACAGTATCGTAATTCCATCAACTTGTTAAGAACCTCAAAAAGACAGGCTATAAAGACTCTTAAAAACATCTCATCTGTAAAAGAAAGAGAACAATTATTGAATAAATACAAGATTCATATTGTTGATAACCGACAGGAAGTTTTTAAGAAAGGATAAACTTTCATTATATTTATTTGCCAGAAAAGCCGCTTAGATCATCCATTGAAAGGGCGCTTTTTTTATCTACCTGCTCTTCTTCGTGTATACGCCGAAGTTTAGCAGGCAGATATGCGTCATTATAAAATTTTGCCAGTTTAAAGAGTTCCTCATCTCTGAATTCATCTCTAATTTTTATTTGAAGATTATAATCACGTTTTCTAAAACCTTTATTAAGTATATGAATTATATCAGATATATTTTGAGCAAAATGCCTAGTATAAATAAACATTATTCCCAACACTAAAAATATTATAATAAAAAAATTCTGAAGATGAATGAATGAAATTCCTTTATGAATATCAGAAATGTTTACATATATTCTGTATACAGTATTTTTGATAATAATATAATCCTCATGAGAATACTTTATTATAAAATCTTTATAAGGTATTTTGTCGTAAATTAATTTATTTTTTCTTTCGATTTTTAAAATATTAAGATCAGTTTTAAGCAGTTTAACAATAGTATCTTTATTACTGTTTTTTCCCACAGCTATTATATTTTGATAATACTGTCGTCTTTTTTCAATATCCTTCGATCCGCTTCCATCTCCAATTAAAGAAAATGAAATTAAAATTAATACAATTGTAAATACGGAAATAGTAGATATAGTTGCTGTATGATGTTGAGCCATTTTTGACTCGGTATTATGTATTTTTCCAAATACTTTTAATATTCGGACCAGTCGTAAAATTCTAGTTACTCTGATAGCTTTAACAACTTTTAAAACATTCAGCGTTCCTATTGCTGCATCACCACCTGCGGTTGCACCTGATAATAATATATAAACAGAGGGACCTGAATCAAATAACAGTAAAGGAACAGAACTTAAAAAATCAACCCACCCTCTTTCGTAAAACCAGTATCTCAGAAATCCTTTTTTTTGCTTTTTGGCAGATATAGTTGTTCTAATAAAAAATTCTATGGTAAAGATCAGATCAAATATGAGACCACTATAAATCAGAATATTTCTTGAATTAACACTCCAGTGATAATATATGCTGACTTCATACAGAAAGGTATGAATAATAACCAAAAGGATAGCCAGAAGTATAAAGTTTTCTAAAAAATCTCTGATTTTCATTTATACTCTCACCAGTTGTTATCTCCAGCGAGTCTGTAAAGACCATCAATTAGTCTTTTATCAAACCCGTGGAAGTCGGCATTTTTGCGAGCAATAGCAAACCAGCTTTTATCAGGAGATTCTGCCCCTCTGTCAATACGTTCAATAGGTTTATAATTTTGAAACCGTGCATGCATAATAAATACTAATCTAGCAAGAGCATCTTCCATATCCGTAAGACTTGCCTTTAAATTTGAAGATAAAGCAATTTTGATAATTCTTTCAGGTATATTAGGCAGTAATGTTTTCAGGTGAGAGGTCATTGTATTGATAAATTTAATCGGTTTACCTGGCATTTTCATTGAATCAATAATATTTACTTTATTGCTTACACCACTGGAGCTGTATGGTATTTTTAAAAAGGCAGCACTTTTCAGTATAAATATTAATTTTACAAGTGTTATATATTCATCGCACTCCAGATTAATTTTTTGAACCCTGACAATTTCATTATATACAGAATCTCTTCTGCGAAAAATTTCAGTAAAATATTTTTCAACAATTGAATACTTAAATACATTATGTGCACAATTTAACTGATATCTAACATCCTTATTTTTAAATATCTTAAAAAAGAATTTTTTAATATGTTCATGATGAAACTCCTGAGGAATATTTCCAATATCTTTCGAGGTGATATTTAAAATTGTAAAATCTGTGCTATCTATATATTCAGAAAAAACGGGCATGGAATTGTTAGATACACGTTCAAAAAGATTTGAAATAAGAAATTGTATAACAACCTGCCAATCAAGATGAGGAAAAAATTGAGGTGTTTTAAAAGTGGCCTTTAGTTGATCTGTATTTTGCACAATGAAATTCAAAATAAGACCTTCTGCAATTAACATTGGCTCGTTTTTAATATTTGGAAGACCTATCATATGGTCTACGAAATCTTTTATTTTTTGTATATCTTCTTCAGTTGCCATTGTTTTTATTCAGCTTAAATATTATTGCTTATAGTATTAACAAAATATTCTGATTTGTCAATAATTTTGGTTTTAGAAATAGACTCAGATTCGAGTGACGGTAGAATCCCTGTCTACAGAAAAGGTTCTAACATCAGGAAATAAGGAGGTATCAAGTGAACTCAGATTGACCATTGTAAATATTACCTGATTGCCCCTTCCCAGAATTTTAACCATATTGGCCCTTCTATTTTCATCAAGTTCGGAAAAGATATCATCGACCAGAATAATAGCCTTGTTTCCCATCTTTTTCTCAAGAAAAGTACATTCTGCTGTTTTCAATGCTATTGCAGCTGTGCGTCGCTGTCCCTGTGATGCATAGTTAGTAAATTGAATCTTATTTAAATTCTCAAGTTTTATATCATCCCGCTGTGGGCCTATACCGGAAGTCCCGCTTATAATATCTCTGGACCGTGAAAGGTACAATTTTTTAATGATTTCTTCAGAATCTTCACTGTTGGTGTTGTTATTATAAAACATCTCGGGACCGGGGTCATCAACAGCTATTTCACTGTAACTTTCAGAAAATATTTCACTGAAAGAATGCATAAATTTTTTTCTTTCTTTTATTATGTATGCTGTTTTTTCTGCATATAATTTATCGTAGACATCAAGTTGTCGAGTATCGGATGTTTTTTGTTCTCTAAGTAATTTTAATAATCTGTTTCTGGATACTAAAATTTTCTTAAAATCATTAAGACCCTCAAGATAGACTGGATCTGTTTTTGAAATAACGCTATCAAGAAATTTCCTTCGTATATCCGGTGTACCATTAATTATATTTATATCAATGGGAGAAAATACAACAGTAAGCAGTTTACCGTAGTAATCACTTATTCTGCTAACTTCCCTGCCGTCTATCTTTACTTTCTTTTTTATTCGCCCGCTGCCAAGACTGCAACCAATTTCAAATCGGTGATTTTTTTCACCATGCGCCTGAACGGAACAGTAGTAGTTATCAGTATTCCATCTCATAATTTCGGAATCAGATATATTTCTAAAGGATTTTATATTTGAACAGACCGCTATCGCTTCCAGTATATTAGTTTTGCCTGTGCCATTATTACCGGTAATAAAATTAATCTCAGGAGAAAAATCTATATGCAATTCCTGGTAATTGCGAAAATTTTTGCAGCTGAGTTCCTTTAAGTGCATATATATTAAATAACCGAAATTAAATAGGAAAAAATATCTTAATTTATTCGCCGGATGATTTAATCTGAATAGGCATAATCACAGATACATATTCTTTATCGTCTTCCGGCATGATAGTAACAGGACTCATTTGACCGGTAATGCCGCATTTTATTGAATGTGAATCAATTTCTTTCAAACAATCAATCATGAACTGTGCGTTAATTCCAAGTGTTACTTTTTCATCTGAAGTGGATTCTACAGTTAGCTCCTCTTCAGCTTCGCCTAATTCAGGAGTATTTGCTTCAATTTTTAATTTTGAGCCGTTGAAGGTTAAAATTATTTTATTAGCAGGTTCACGTGTAAAGATCATTGCCCGTTTTACGGATTCGAGCATTTTTTTCGTTTCGATTATAACTTCCATATTATTTTCAAGAGGAATAACATGTTTATAATTTGGAAACTGCCCGTCAACGATACGTGAAATAATTTCAGTATTACCAATTCGGAAAAAACATTGATTGTTATCAAAACTGAACCTGCATAATCCGGTAGATTCAAGTAATCGAAAGACTTCATTCACAGTCTTCAGGGGTATAATAAATCCTTCTCCAAGTTCAAGTTCAGATTCATTTTCTATAATTCTTGTAATCAGGGCGAGGCGTCTTGAATCAGTAGCAACAGCTGACATGGTTCCTTTATTTTCACTAATAATATAAATGCCATTAAATACGGGTTTTATAGTATCATTAGAGGCGGAGTACATTACCTTTTTAATCATTTCCCGCATGATTGATTGTTCAATTTCAATAGCACTCTTCTCACTGAATTCGGGAATTTCCGGATAATCATCAGTTCCCGTACCAATCAGGGAATAGTGTCCCTTTACTTCTTTGGATTTTGTTTTTATATCGATGGTCATTTGATCGTTTATATTAAGAACCAATTCGTCATTTGGAAGTTCTTTGAGTATACTTGAAAATTTTTTACCGTTTGCAGTAAATGAAATAGTGTCCTCTGATACGGCATCTATCTTCGTCCTAACAGCCATTTCGTTATCAGTAGATAAAATCTCTATTTGATTTTTTGTAACATTGAACAAACAGTTGGATAATATTGTATTCACATTTTTAGATGAGATAATTGAATCAGCCACCTGAATGGATCTTAGGAGACTTTCTTTATCTACGTTAATTTTCATAATGTACCCTCTATTATTATTATGTTAATAATTATTTATTATTAATAGCAGTAGTAGTAGTATTGCCCTTTTTTGTGAATAATTTCATTAACTCCTGAAAAATTCAAGACTTTTTGAGATAATAACTCTGTGAACAACTGTTATTAAATAAATAATTATCCAGATGAATAAGTTTAATAATTATGTTGGTTATCCTTTTCTAAAAATAACAGTAACTTATTAAGGTTAATAACATTGAAACTGAAGGTTATTAACAGATTATTAACTCTTTAACTTTTTAATTCCAGAATCAAATCCTCAAGCATTTCTTTGAATTCAGGATTATTTTTCATGTTGTCTTCTACTTTATTGACTGCATTGACAACTGTTGAATGGTCCCTGTCTCCAAATTCTTTCCCAATATCTGTTGTAGTTAGGTCTGTAAGCTTTCTTGCAAGGAACATTGCTGAAAAACGGGGAAGAATTATCCTATTTTGCCTGCTATTGGATTTTAAATCGTCAGGAGTAACCTGGTATTTTTCAGAAACTTTTTGCATTATGTCACTGAGAGTAACTTTTTGATTA
This sequence comes from uncultured Spirochaetota bacterium, assembly GCA_942491575.1. Taxonomy (GTDB): domain Bacteria; phylum Spirochaetota; class UBA4802; order UBA4802; family UBA5550; genus CAZHNW01. The sequence continues at coordinate 3,325,460 of CALOBT010000025.1, read as the reverse complement.
GAATCAACATCAAAAAGCTCTTTCAGGTGTATTTTTGCAAGTTCTGCTGAAATAGGATTTGGATTAAATGTAGAAACCATTTGAAGGCGGTTAACTGCTGCTTCAAGTGCCCTGATATTTGATTTAATTCTTCTTGCTATGTAGGTATACGCTTCATCAGTAATATCTATTTTTACGGTTTCTGCTTTATTTCTAAGGATGGCCTCCCTTGTTTCCAGGTTAGGAGGTTGAATATCTGTTATCATTCCCCATTCGAAGCGTGTTCGAAGTCTGTCAGCGAGTGTTGCTATCTGTTTTGGCGGTCGGTCACTGGCAATAATTATCTGTTTTTTATTTTCATGCAGTGCATTGAATGTATGAAAGAATTCATTTTGCGTTTCTTCTTTTTTTTCCAGGAATTGGATATCATCTATCAACAGGATATCAACATCCCTGTACTTTATCTTAAAACTTTCCTGTGTCCTGTTTCGAATGGAAGTGATAAATTCATTAATGAACTGTTCAGTTGAAACAAAAAGGACTCTTAAAAATGGTTTCTCATCAATTATATAATGACCAACAGCCTGGAGAAGATGTGTTTTACCAAGACCGGATGATCCATAAATAAATAGCGGATTAATTTGCCGGGCGGGAGACTGGGCTACTGAATAGGCAGCAGCGTGAGCAAATTGATTATTAGGACCTATAACGAAGTTATCAAAGGTGTAATTAGGATTAAGAATTAAATCGGGTTTTTCTTCTCTTGCTAAACCGGACAGTCCTCCCTGTTTTACAGAAACCGAAGGTTTCTCCTCTTCAACGTGCTTATTAAAGTCTATTTCAGTTACAAATTCGCAGATATATTTTTGTCCCGTTATTTCTTCAAGAATAGATTCTATCTGTGTTGAATATTGTTCAGCAATGTGCTTGCATGCTACTTCGTCAGCTACTCTGACGGTAAGTGTATTTTCTGAAATTGATAGGGGCTCCGTGTCCTTGAGCCACATATTGAAGGATTGTTTATTAATTTCTCCTTCTAGGGTTGATAAAACCCTGTTCCAAATGGTTTGTGCCACAATTTACCTCATATTTATCAACAATTGTTGATAACTTTGTGCATAAGTATACCTTTGTTGAGTATACGTTTCTTTTTAAAAAGATACTTTCAACATTACTTTGAATAAAATGAATGCAAATGAAAGGGAAAAAACGGATAAATAGTTAATTAACTATTTATCCTTTAGTTAATTGGAAGAATTATTTTTGCAACCAATTAATTCAAGGGAATATCGATTAATAAAAAAAAATCAGATTTCTTAATAATGCTGGGATAAGTTGTTAATAAGTTTGCTAATTTTGTTGATAAATGTTGTCTAAGTGTTAATTGCTGCTGAATAATCAGTTAATAAAAAATTATAAATTATTATATTTAATTTAAAATATAAAATTATTCCGCATAAAAACATTCATTATTTAAATTAATCTGTTGATTTGTTAATAACTTGTTGATAATAAAAGGCTGAAATAGACCCGACTTTTGTTTTTATTGACAAATTATAAAGATTATTGTAAAAATATACCATGAGACATATTATTAAATAAATGAATTTTTTAAAACTTACAATAACTGTAGAATAACTGTACAATAATTAGATAATGATAGTAAATTAATTGAATTAAATATTGTTAACATGTTGATAACTTTCTTTCGTGGATGGATTTGATGAAAAAAATTATTTCGATTGTATTTATACTCACTCTTTTTACTACAGGGGAGCTTTTTGCCGTCTCTCATGAATTAATGTGCAAAATCGGAAGCAGTTATGCACATGAATTAGAGGATGCCGGCCTTGATCTCAGTGTATTTTATGCATTTGATTTTGATCCCTACTTTGTGGCCGGGATTGAGGGGGCATTTTTCTGGATACCATGGGAAAAAAAACTCGGCACACGACAAGCCGGTGCGACTACTGTAGATGTGGTTGCCTCCACAAATACATTTGCCATGCCAATTATGTTCAATGCCCAGGTTCGCCTCCCTTTTCTTGTTAGAAAAATTTATGTAGAACCGAATGTTACCTTCGGAATCGGATATACTCCTGTGATTCTAACATATGACCAACCAGCTTTTTTAGATGAAACTACCGGGGATACTTTTGCAAAAGAAGAAATAACCCGCTTTTTCCATGGATTCTCATGGCAGGTCCTTGCGGGTGTATCCTTTAAACCCTCTGCAGAATCATCTATTAAGTTTGTTGGAGACTTAGGTTATAGGGGAATAAATGCAAAAAAGGGAGCTGAAAAACTGGATATATCAGGATTGATTTTCAGAATCGGAGTTCTTTTCCGGTTATAGAAATTTTATTTATTGAAGGAACACCCGGCGGACAGGCCGGATTAATTGTCCCCCGGTCAGTTATTACTGAATAGTCAAATTTTTACTAAAGGCTTTGCTGACTGTTTTATATTCGCCCCGTGCATTCCAGAAGGTAAATCCACTGCAGCCGCTTTCCCTGGCCCCCCTGACCTGGTTAAGAATGTATCCCGGGCCCCATGTGGGTGACATCATTTTAAAGGCCTGTAGATAGGGTCTGATTACAATTCCCGAGTCTGCTATCGCAACTGCCCTCTTCCCGCCGTCATGGACGATTCTGTAGGGTCTGAGGGCACGTTCTCCCTTCATGTAGAAGCGATTACCAAAATGTGAGGGATATACCATGGGGGAAATGACATCTACAATACGGGAAAATTCCTCCATATCCTGGCCTATCCAGTTGCCAAAGCTGTACCAAGAATTAAATCCATAGATGTCGGTGCTGATTGGAACGGTAAGAGAATTGCGGGCCCTCTGGAGGAAATCAGCAAGAATTTCTGATTTATACATTTCAGGGTCCTTTTTGAAGTTAAAGGAACAGAGGTAAGTCGGTCCGTCAGATGGAAACCTGATATAATCAAACTGAATTTCATCAAACCCGAGTTTCTCCAGTTCCTGAGCAATTTGTATATTGTAATCCTGAACAAATTTTGAATGTGGATCCACCCAGTATTCATGTGGATTTCCCCGCCACGGTTTGCCTGTTTTCAGGTTTTTTATTGTATAACGTCCCTGGTAGGCCCTGAAGAGTTTTTTGTCTTTGAAAATGACAATACGCGCAACCGTATAGATGTTATTATCTTTTAAGCGTTTTAATATTTTTTTCACCCTGGCGGGACGGCGGGCTGAGCGGATTTCACGTGCTGTTTTAATACCCGTGGGGTAATATATATTTCCGAAATCATCTTTCATATCAATGACTATGGCATTGAGATTGCTGGATTTCATGGTTTTGATAAGTTTTCCAAGTCTTTTCCGCACCGCTGGTATACTGGCATAAATGCTGCGGCGATTTGCCCCTTCACGGCGTATGCTGTTTATACGTGGGCGGCCAAGGTGAAACGAAAGGGTAGGGAGAGATTTATTATCACCAATAACCGTCAGGGAAAGGGAGCCAATATTACGGGGGAGGTTTTTTATAAAGGAAGTAGGAATTATTTCTTTCCAATGATCTTCTTTACTTCCTCGGACAAAAATATGAGAACCTATTGAGGCATAGATGTTATTTTTATATTCAACAATCTGATGCATTGAATCGTAGGACGAAACCTCCCGGGGGAGGGAAATACGATCCCAGCGGAGACTGTGGGGAAGAAGCCTACGCAGTTCTCCCCCAAAACGAAATCCTCCATAGAGGATTCCATTTGAGCCATGGGACAGTGCGGTAAGCTCCTCCGTGAAATGAAGACTACCGGAGTAGGGTTCCTGTGGCAGTCCGCGATTCAGGCGCCTGTATCGGCCCCGGTGAAGGCGGTAAAAGCCGTTAAAGGAAGTACCTGCATATATTTTGCCATCACGAAGGGCGAGGGCAGTAATGTAATTTCGGCGGTGGAGCCCCTGTGTATTAATCCGTTTCCAGGTATCTCCGTTGTTTTCTGACATGTAGAGGGTATGTTTGGTAGCCAGGGCCAGCCTTTCAGGTTTGAGGGGATCTATCGCAAAGGCTGAAATTTTTCTAAATCCTGCATTGGGGAAAAACTGGCTTCTTTTCCTGAAATCATTGCTATTGATTGAATGCCAGGTTTTGGAATTATTCTTTAATCTGAATATTCCCTGCTTGAAGGTAATTAGAAATTTTGTAGTACCGGAAATATATAACCTGAGGGGGATGGTTCCCTCAGGCAAACCGGCATTAACTTCCCCCCATGACCGCCCGCCGTTGTCACTGAAAAGGATTCCCTTTTTTACGGAGAGAAGATAGGCATTTGAGGATGAAAGGCTGTGTCCCGGTACAGTAAGGATTATAATTGTAAGGATAAAAAAAATAATCTGTTTAAAAGGATTGGTGGAACATCTCTTCGTTGTAAATTTCATATGAATAGCCCTGTTCGGTGAGGAAAAGCTGCCTGTTGTGGGCGAATTTTTCTTCGACTGAGTTTGCACTGATAATAGTATAAAAATTGGCGGTGTTTTCATCTTTTTTGGGACGTAGTATTCGACCGAGGCGTTGTGCCTCTTCCTGCCTGGAACCGAAGGTCCCTGAAATCTGTATGGCCACGTTCGCATCAGGGAGGTCAATGGAAAAGTTGGCCACCTTTGATACTACGAGAATTTTTATTTCACCCTCTTTGAATTGACGGTATAATTTTTCTCGCTCTGTTACCGGGGTACTGCCGGTAATTAATGGAAGCTTGAAACGCTTTGAGAACTCTTTAAGCTGGGAAATATATTGCCCGATGATGAGAAGATTTGAATTGGGGTGACGGGCCATTAGTTTTTTGGCTATATCGAGTTTTTTTGGATTCTCTGATGCTATCCTGAATTTTTCACGATCCCGTGCTATTGAATATTGCAGACGGTCCTCTTCAGCAATATCCACGCGGATTTCGGTACAGCGAGCCTCTGCAATCCAGTTCGATTTTTCCAGAACCTTCCAGGGCATATCAAATTTTTTCGGACCGATAAGGCTGAAGACGTCCGTTTCCATCCCATCCTCACGAATGAGGGTTGCAGTCAGGCCCAGGCGCCGTTTTGACTGGATTTCCGATGTCATACGAAAAACCGGTGCCGGGAGGAGGTGGACTTCGTCATAAATAATTAGACCCCAGTTCATTTTGTCAAAAAGGTCAAAGTGTATAAAGGGCCCTTTTTTATTTTTTCGATAGGTAAGGATGTTGTATGTTGCTATGGTAATTGGCTTAATTTCTTTTTTATCACCTGAAAACTCACCGATCAATTCAGGATCTATGTCTGTTTTATCAAGGAGTTCTTCCTTCCACTGATGAAGAGCCACAGTGTTGGTTACCAGAATAAGGGTGGCTGTTTTATGCAGGGCCATTTCGCCGATGCCGACTATGGTTTTTCCGGCTCCGCAGGGGAGAACTATAATGCCGCTGCCACCTTCGGGACCGCCGCCACGGTAGAATGCATTGATGGCGCTCTCCTGGTAATCCCGGATTTGAAATTCCTCTCCGCGGGTGCTCTGGCTAATCAGATCTATCTGGCATGGATCGCCTTCTTCGTATCCGGCGAGGTCCTCTACTGGAAATCCTATTTTAATCAGGGCCTGTTTTATGTGGCCGCGGTAGCTGCCGAGTATCCTGATGGTATTGTCATCAAGGCGTTCATCGATAAATTCCTGAACTTTCCGGTGGTTCATTATTTCATTTAACAGAATTGCATCACGGGAAATCAGATGGAGTTCATTATCTTTTTTGATTAGCTTCAGGAGTCCGTATCGCTGCATTTGTTCACGTACGGTGGTAATAACTATTTCCGGGATTTCATAACGGGAAAAATTTTTCAGTGTGTCCATTATATTCCCTGCGGAGAGTCCCGACGCTGCTGCGTTCCACAATGATAGCGATGATATTCTGTAGGTGTGGATGTGTTCAGGGCTTTTTTCTAATTCCGCGAAGGGAGCTATTGAGTCACGGGCCAATTCAAATTCTGGATTATCAACTTCCAGGAGGAGGGTATTGTCACTCTGGACGATTACCGGTTTTGTCATTAAATAATTACCACTTTTTTGTTAGTGAACTTTTTTTGCAAAATACCTTTATGGGGTTGTGTGGCCCTTTTGTCAAGGAACTATTATTAGTCCCTCCTCTCCGTAGGCGCAATTGGCCAATCGCGCCTACGGAGAGGAGGGGGAATAATGTTTTTATTTTCCGATAATCAATTTCTGCGTTACTTCCAAAAACAGATTTTTATATTGTGCTGGAGTTTCTCCTCCATTTATCATTACAGAAATAGTTTTTTGAGCAGGGAGCTGTAATTTTGAAATATAGGCAAGAAAATGCCCATCTGTACCGTAACTGTTGCCAAAACCGGCGAGGATGTAAACACTGCCATTCGTTTTATTTTTCAGCTCCCCCACCTTCATTTTTATAACTTCGGTTTTACCCTCAGCATAGGTTACGGGTTCCACTGGAGTGGTGGATATTTTCCCCTTTTCTGTTTTCATTGCGATTCCGCGAATCTGGTACCGGGGTATATCCAGAATGGCGGAAGATCCCTGGACGTAAACATCGGGACTGGCACTGATAATGTAGATGAGGATTCCTTCCTTCTTCAGGGCCTTTATGATTTCAACTGAAGAGGAGAAGAAATAGTTTTGCAGGGTAGAGGAAAAATAATTTTCGGAAAAGTTAATAATTTCTTTCTCACTTCTTCCCTCAAGTACCCTTGCAAACGAGAGGAGGTATTCAATATGATTTTCTTCATGGAGACGATTAAACTCCTTCTGGAAGGCGGGAAATTTTCCGGGTGGAAAATTTTTGGAAAAATTCGCTTCAATTGTTTTTTCCGCAAGGCCTTTAAAGGCCTTTTTACCGCCGATGCGGAGTCCGGTGGTGCAGTCCCCCTTTTGAATGGTACCGTCAAAATCCCAGAAGGTAACGAAATGTATATTTTTATATTCTCCTCCGGGTGTATTTTTAAGTATGGCTTTTTTGGTATTTATGATGTGATTTAGAATTTTTGATACATGGGGTTCCCTGCCGTCTTTACAGGAAGTGAAAAAGAGGGAGGCTGTGATTATAACTATAAAAAAAATATTTCGAGTTTTAGTATACTTTTCCACGGGAGCTCACCTTAATGTTCAGTTGATTGAAGTATTCGGATACAGGTATCTTTCTGTCTCCAGGATTGAAAGAAAATGTCCCGAGGGATCTTCGTAATCCTGTAGTTCTAACCCAAAACCCTCACCGGAGGTGGCTGGAATTTCCATTACCATTAATTTAAAATAAGAACTCTGAATCCAGAGCTGCAGGAGATAGCCGTGTGTTTCATCCGTCAATTCCATTGGTTCCATGGCAGAGAGTTCAACGGCGAGGATTCCGGAAAGGGGATCTGTCACGTCGAAACCGGTCAACTCTCCAAGTCTTTCACTCAGGGCAATGGTGGTGGAGAGGGCATCCTCGGGCATGGTTGCGGTCTCACGGTTTTCCAGGATTCTGCTGCAGGAAACGAGGTCGTAGCCGTAATCCATATTTTCGAGCATATTTTTTATATCCTCAGCGGGATCATCATTCTCTGGGTTAAGTATAATCAGGCGTTCATACTCAAGGTCCCTCGCATAATCGTATCCGCTATTGAGGGCAGAGCCGTATCCGAGGGGGATTTCGTGATGGATGGAAACTATTCCCTCAAGTTCTTCGATCAGCTCTGAGGAGTTATCTGAAGAGCCGTCATTGATGAGACAGATATCCAGGTTTGGGAAGGACTGCAACAGTGGCAGTTTTTTGTGAATGAATAATGCATTATTAAACAGAGGAATAATGCAGAGTGTTTTTTTCTTCATTGGTTCAGCCTTTATTTTACGTTTTGATTGAGTAGGTATAATATACAAAAAGAATATTAAATTGCCAATCTTCATGTCAATGACATATCACGTAATATAAAATCAAGTGATAATTCTCGGGGGAAGTTTAATCAGCGGATGCAAAGAGCTTGCTGTGACTGATTAACCGGTCTTTCAAAGGATAGGATTAAAAAACTATTGACAAATTATATGCCTGATTGTGTCCATGAATACTTGGAAAGCTGTTTTTTCATTAACAGGAAAATAAAAGATTTATTAATATATATACCTATTATATAGATATATTTCTGAAGAAGGAAATACTCAAAAGAGGACGCCATGGATTATTCAAAAACTGTAAATCTTCCAACAACTGATTTCCCGATGAGGGGGAATCTTCCCAAACGGGAACCGGATATTCTTAAGAAATGGGAGGAAGAAAAACTCTACGAAAAAATTCAGCAGGAGCGGAGTGATGCTGAACTTTTCATCCTTCATGATGGCCCTCCTTATGCCAACGGCCACATCCACATAGGGCATGCCCTGAATAAGATTCTGAAAGACGTTATTATTAAGCATAAGACCATGTCTGGATATCGTGTTCCCTATGTTCCGGGATGGGACTGCCACGGACTTCCTATTGAGCTGAATGTAACCCGGGAAATGGGAAGCAGGGCAAAGGATTCCTCCAAGGATGAGATTCGACAGGGGTGCAGGAAATACGCACGCAAATTTGTCGATATTCAAATGGATGAGTTCAAGAGACTCGGTGTCCTGGGAGATTATGAAAATCCCTACCTCACCTTGAATAACGGCTATGAGGCACAGATTGTAGAATCCTTCGGGGATATACTTGAAAAGGAATATATCTACCGCAGCAAAAAGCCAATTTACTGGTGTCCCAGCTGTGTTACGGCACTTGCAGAGGCTGAAGTGGAATATGATGATCATACTTCCCCTTCTATTTACGTAAAATTCAAGGTTGATCCTGGTTCCATAAAGCTGGAAGGGATTGATGTCGAAAACACTCATGTTATCATCTGGACAACTACACCATGGACGCTTCCGGCAAACCTTGGAGTCTGTTTTCACCCTGAATTTGATTACGGTGTATATAAATTCGGAAATGAATTCTATATTCTCGCCAAGGGACTTGTTCATCAGATGGCGGAAAAAATAGGCAGGGAATTTGATGCTGAATATCCCCTGGACCAGCAGACCATTGCGGAACTTAAGGTAAACCATCCCTTTATTGACCGTGAGTCAAAGGTGATTTTTGGAAATCACGTAACACTTGAGCAGGGAACCGGTATAGTACATACCGCTCCGGGACATGGTCACGAGGATTACATTGTCGGTCTCCAGTACGGCCTCGATGTTTTCTGCCCCGTTGATGATCACGGTAAATTCACTGATGATTTTTCAGAAATGGAGGGCGTTAATGTCTGGGATGCCAATCCAAAGGTTTTGAAACTTTTGGAGGAAAAAGGTGTTTTAATATATACCGAGCCTATCGATCACTCCTATCCTCATTGCTGGCGCTGCAAGAAGCCCTTGATTTTCAGGGCAACGGAACAGTGGTTCTTCAGTATTGATCATAATCAGCTCCGCGATAAAGGATTGGAAACTGTTGATAAAACCGAGTGGGTTCCCTCCTGGGGTGAATCACGCTTTAGAAGCATGGCGGAGTCGCGGCCAGACTGGTGTCTCTCCCGGCAGCGCTCATGGGGTGTTCCCATACCATCCTTCCACTGTGAGGAATGCGGAAATAATAATATGACTTCCGAAACAGTGAAGCATTTTGCAAAGCTTTCCCGTGAGAAGAGTATTGATATCTGGTATACGGAAGATATTGAGAAGCTTATTCCCGCTGGGACGAAGTGTTCCTGCGGTTCTGAAAAGTTTGTAAAGGAATTTGATATCCTTGATGTCTGGTTTGATTCAGGAGTTTCACACTTTGCGGTTCTTGATAACTGGCCGGGTCACCGATGGCCCGCAGACATGTACCTTGAGGGAAGTGACCAGCATCGCGGATGGTTTCAGTCTTCTTTATGGCCTGCACTTGCATTAAGGGATCGAGCCCCCTATGACATTGTACTCACACATGGTTTTGTCCTCGATGAGAACGGTAAGGCAATGAGTAAATCCGTAGGAAATGTTGTTCCCCCTGAGAAGATTATCAAGCAGTACGGGGCTGACATTCTGAGGTTATGGGTGTCATCAGAAGATTATCGGAACGATCTGCGTATCGGTTTTGACATGGTTAAGCAGATAGCCGATTCTTACCGTCGAATCCGCAACACCTTTAAGTTTCTTATAGGCAATGTATCCGATTTCAGCGAAGAAATGACAGTACCCTATGATGAACTGACAGATATAGATAAATGGATTCTGAACAAACTGGCTGTGCTCTCAGAGGCAGTGATCAATCACTATAATAAATATGAATTTCACCTGGTATATCGGAAAGTTCTGAACTTCTGTGCCGTTGAACTCTCTTCAATATATTTTGACATATCAAAGGACATTCTCTACGTTGACGCCCTGGATTCGGCGAAGCGTCGCGGCAACCAGACGGTCCTTTATGAAATTTTAAATACCATGCTTCACCTGATTGCACCGATACTTTCCTTTACAGCTGAAGAGATATGGACTTTTCTTGGACGGGAAGGATCCGTGCATATGGCGAAGTACTATCAGGTTAAGGGCGATTTTAGAAATAAAGAAATAGAAGAGAAGATCGAGCAGGTGGTTAATGTAAAAAAGGACGTCCTGAAGGCCCTGGAGGGTATGCGGAAGGATAAAACCATCAAGGGTTCACTGGAGGCGGAAGTCTCAATTTATGTTCCCAACGAGGCTCTACGGAGCCAGCTGGATGAGATGGGAGAGGAATTCAGGCGTTTTCTCCAGGTATCAAAGGTCTTCCTTGTACAGGAAAAGAAGGATGATATGGAGGAGTACGAAATTACCTCCATTTCTGCAGGACGAACCGAAGGGAAAAAATGTGTCCGCTGCTGGAACTTTTTTGACGAACTGGGTACAGATACAGAGCACCCTGAGCTGTGCCAGCGCTGTACTGATGTAGTAAAATCACTGGGATAAAAAAATGACAAAGGCTAAACAAAACATAATGGCTGCGGGAATTCTTGTTGCCACCCTGATTCTTGACATCTGGACAAAGACTCTCATTGTCCAGAATCTCAATTATTATGACCGAATTGACTTTCTCGGGGGATTTCTGAGAATAACCCTTGTTTATAATAAGGGGGGAGTTTTCGGAATCGCCCAGGGATATAAAAATGTGTTTCTGGTTATTTCAATAGTTGTGCTCGCCTTCATGGTTGGGTATTACATTTATGAAAAGAATAAAACACGCCTTTTCAGTATCTGCATGGCCCTTATCGTTTCCGGTGCAATTGGAAATATCATTGATAGATTGATTCCTGCACGTCCCGGAGTCGTTGACTTTATTTCAGTGGGGATTGACGGGGTATATCGATGGCCCGCCTTTAATGTGGCGGACTCCTGTATTGTTGTGGGGGCCTTTATGCTTGTAATCGTTTTTTATCAGGAAGAAAAACGTCGTCGAGAAGACGAGGCGGCTGAGTAATATAAAAAAACTGGTTAATCACGAGAATTACCTGTGGCGTATCTCCAGGATGCGCCTTCCTGCCTCCTTCTCTCCTGCGGATGCAACAATGGTAAAGGTGCCTTCCGAATAGAGGGGAATAAGTGTGGATGCTTCGGTGTCTTCCGGTTTCACATCAGTGTATCTGGTAGCACGGAGCTCTTTTTTCCCCACTTTATCTTCAAAAATTTCAAATTTCAGTCTGGTGGCGGTAAAGGGGCCATCGGCCTCAACAAGAATCATTACATCCCCGGTGGAAAATATACTGCCGCAGTTGACTCCCTTTCCTTCAGGTGTTTTCCCTTCACAGAATTGGAGATTTTCTTTTTTTTTGCAGGAAGTAAAAAGCAGGAATGCTGCTGAGAAAAGCAGGAATAATTTTTTCATTGAGGCCTCCCTTTGAGTGATCGGCGTCCCCCGGGGACGCCGAAGAAATTATTTTTTACAAAGTGCTTCGTAGAGTGCCTTCAGGGTTTCATCGGCGTGATAATTTTGTACACCAAAATGGAAACTGATCTGTGCGGGCCCCTGGTCTATAATTTCGATATTGATATTTTTTTCCTTCAAAGCCGTTGCAGCAATTGCAATGACACCGGGTTGATCCTTCATTCCGATACCAACAGGGGAAAGGACGGTAATGTTATAATTAAACATAAGGATGTCAGGATTCAGATGTTCCTGGATAGCCTCCTTCAGGTCATCCTCGTATCCCTTCAGGTCCTCCTGGCTGAAGATAACGGAGACATCATCTTTATCCGTTGGATAGTGGTATGTCTCAATGCCGAAGTCTTTCATAATTTTCAGCAGGTCATTGACAAATCCAATGGTTTCTCCCGCACCGTCTTTTTCAAGATAGCAGCATGCGATATTGTCAAGTCGGGCAATACCAACGACAGTTTCCTCCGGGATTCTTTCCGATACTATCATGGTGCCCGGAGCAACGGGATTGTTGGTATTCCTTATGTTTATAGGGATATGCCGCTTCTTGCAGTTTACCATGGCATCGAAGTGAAAAATATTGAAACCCTTTGAAGAGAGGAGTCTAATTTCCTTGTAGGTAAGGCGCGGGATAACCTTAGCATCGGAGATGATTCGGGGATCTACCTGGTAGACACCGTCGGTATCGGTCCAGTTTTCATAGAGGGCGGCATTGACCGCATAGGCCACTTCGCCACCGGTGAGGTCTGAGCCACCGCGGGAGAAAACAGCCACGTCTCCCTCCTCAGTAATGCCGTAATAGCCGGGAATGACCGAGACGGAATCCTTTTTGGATAGTCTGGCAAGATTCTTATAGGTTATCGGGATAACCTTTGCATTGCCGAAATCTTTCGATACGATCATGCCGATATCTTCGGGAAGCTGCAGCTTCGCATTGATCCCCTCTTTTTGAAAGTAACGGGTAACAACCTTTGCATTATAGTGTTCACCCCGCGAGGCGAGAAAATCGATTTTCTTTTTATCGGGAAGTGATTTCTTGAGATCTGTTCCCAGATCATTCAGTATATCTTCTCCGTCGATGCCGAGGTCTTTTATTAGTCGGCTGAATTTGTTCATAATGCTGCGATGGCTTTCTTCAGGTGAGATGTTTTTATCCCGGATTCTGAAGTGATTGCCACCGGTGGCTATATTGAAGAGGTGGTCCGTTACCTTTTCGCTGTCTATATCATCTTTTCCCGGGGCGGATACAACTATATACTTTCTGTCACTGTTTGATTTTATAATCTCGGTGATCTTTTCGATCTGGTCCGCATTGGCCACTGAGCTTCCCCCGAATTTGCAGACTATCTTTCCTTCCATTTTTAGTTATCCTCGATTTTATTGTCTCCGGCGGCGCCGGGTTGGTTTCTAAGTTTTTTATACTTCTGACATAGAAAAAGGGAAGTATCATACTTGCAAGAAATTTTTATTTTGGAACAGGCATATTATTAGTAATAGGATGTATCTCACTGCCGGTAAAAAAGAACTTCCGGACAGGTATTTAATACCATAAGGAAAAAAGATTGAATGTTTTACTTATTATGGTATAGTAATTAAGGAAATTAATAACGTATGGTTTGTTTTTTCTTAGGAGGAGTTGCCATTGGAGGTCTAGAATGAAATTTATTCAGGGGAAAATCAGCAGGAAATTGATGTTCTTGGGAGCCGTATCAATTGTCATTTCAACGACCATAACAGGTGTTATGAGCTACGTGGTCACCTCACAATCAATCGATAATAAAATTAAGGCCTCTGATTTACCCAATATTGTCAGGGTTAAGGCTGGAAAGATAGACGGAAGGATGAATCGTGCCATTGAGACAACAAAAGTTCTGGCTGATGATCCGGCCCTTATTAAATGGTTTCAGGGAATGGAGCAGGATGAAATTCTCGGGAAAATAGTAAAGGAGCGCCTGACAAATATTACCGCAAAGCTCGATTATTCCACTGTTACTGCAGCAAGTCTTCTGACGAAACATCACTGGGTTGATAAGGGAAAACTTTTGCAGGTAATTTCCAAGGATGACCCACATGATGCCTGGTTTTTTAATTCAATAAAAGCGGGAAATAAAGTAACTCTCAATATTGATTTTGATAAGGATTTAAAGGATACATTTGTTTTTATAAATGTTCTCATTGATGATCCGGCTAAACCTCTGGGAGTTTCCTCAATAGGAATTAACCTGTCGAAAATTTCTAAAAAATTCACTGCGATAGATCAGTTTGGCGGTGAGAGCTGGCTGATTGATCGTAGCGGGGTCATTAAAATTTCTGCTAATCTCGAAGAGATTGGGAAAAAGATTGATAACATCCTGGGTGAGGATATTGGAAAAGATGTTCTTGGTAATGCGGATAAAACCAGATTAAAAGCAGCAGGCGGTAGCTATTATGCACATACTTCGATACCATCAACTGGATGGATTGTTGTCTACCGTGTCCCGGAAAAGTCAATGAAGTCAGTATTGAGTCGTATCCAGATTGCAATTCTCCTTAGTACCCTGGTATCGATCCTGTTAGTCTCTGTATTATTCTATTTTGGTTCTCAATTTATTGTCGTGCCGGTGCAGCAGGTAGTGACGGGGCTTAACTCCCTTTCTTCCGGGAAACTGGATTACAGGGTCACCGTCAAATCCTCAGACGAGATTGGAGTAATGTCACAGCGTTTTAACGATTTTTCAGACAGGATTTATGGCTTTGTTAAAAATATGAAAGTACTTTCTGAGCATCTGGGAATTTCCAGTTCGGAAATAAATAATACCGCACAGACAATGAGTCAGAGCGCAAGTCTTCTGGCAGCTAATATAGAAGAGATTGTTTCCTCAATGGAAGAAATGGCTACAGGTATTGAGCAGAATACTGAGAATGCTAAAAATACAGATGGGATCGCCCAAAAAACAGCCGGTAAGGCCACTGAGGGGGGAAGTGCAGTAAATGATACTGTTTCTGCTATGAAAAGGATCACCGAGCGTATTGATCTTATTGAGGATATAGCTTATCAAACAAATTTACTTGCCCTCAATGCAGCAATCGAAGCAGCCAGGGCGGGGGTTCATGGAAAGGGATTTGCAGTTGTTGCCGGAGAGGTTCGTAAGCTTGCTGAGAAGAGTCAATCAGCCGCAGGAGAAATATCCGAGCTTGCCAGTGGAAGTGTGGAAGTGGCGGACAGGGCCGGTAGTCTCCTGAGTGAAATTGTCCCGGCGATAAAGGAAACTGCTGAACTTGTTCAAAGTATTACAAGGGCCTCTGAGGAACAGAATATCGGTGTTGATCAGATAAACAGCGGTATGGGGCAGCTCAATGAAATTGCCCAAAACAGTGCCGCCTCTTCAGAGGAACTGGCTTCTACTTCGGAAATTCTCCGTGAAAATGCCAAGCAATTGCAGGAGACTCTGAAGTTCTTTTCGATATCTGATGAAGAGTACCGCGGGAAGGTAGCTTCGGAATATGAAGGAGAGATTGCAGGAATAGAACATATACAGTAATTCAATCAACAGGGGAGGATTCTCCACGTATTGAAAATTATATATGAGTTATTTAGAAATTCATAAATATGAGATTTGATGCTTATTGAAATAACAACCAGGCAGCAGTAATTTCTGCTGCCTGGTTTATTTGTGGAGCATTTACAGTTTATTTTGATGGATAAAATATTGTGTCAAAGAAAGTCATCATCCGGTAAATCGGGTATTGAGCATCTTTTTCAAAATACTGATTAAAAAATGGAATTGGTGTAGTATCCAGATAAGCATGGTTCCTTCCGGTATGCTCATAGTATTCCACTGTTTGTCCCGCTGCTTCCAGGGCCGCTACATAGGCCCTGACTCCCGCTGGATTTACTACCATATCAATATCTCCCACATGACAGAATTGCGGAGGGAGCACTCTATCGGCCAAAAGAGGAATATGAGTAATTGGAGAAACTGCTGCATAATAAGCTGGATTTGTGTTGTAGGCAGGATCAGTGAAAAGTTTCATGTCATTACCAGCTGTGGGATTATCAGGATCTAACCGGAGGTCAAAAACCCCGTATGCCGGTGCTGCCGCCTGTACTGAAAGGTCTACCTCATCAGCAGTAACCCCCACAGGCAGATAGGTTGGAATGAATTCAAAAACACCATCGGTATCTCCGAAACCACCGGTTCCCACCAGGTGTGAACAATTAGCAAGGAATGCTGCAAGGTGGCCCCCTGCGCTGTCTCCGGTTACGGCAATTTTTGCAGGATCACCGCTGTAGCCAGAAATATTTTCTTTTATCCAGGCCAGTGCGCCGAAGGCGTCCTCAATAACTTTATTTAATTCGTTACCACCCGTAGCAATATCCTCGGTACTTCCAGGCGAACCAATGGCAGGATTGGGATCTGCCAGTATCCAGCGATAATCAATGTTTACTACAACATATTCCCAATAGGTTGCAATCATTTGCGACATTGCATTCATAATGTCTTCGGAATTTGAAGACCAGCCCCCGCCATGGATAATCATAACAACTGGATAGCTTGCTTTTCCCGTATCCGGTGTATATATATCCATTTTTAATGATTTTTCACCAGGCTTGGCATACTCGATATTCTCATCTACGGTATATCCATTTCTGGTTCTAAAGACGCCATCAATGCTTTTGTCAGCATCCATGGTAATGGTTGTTGTAGTCAGACCGGTATCCAGATCCCCTCCCCAGGTTATAAATCCATTTCCCGCATCGGGTACAGCCTTTACTGTTACCTCGGTATCGGGATCGTAGCTTCCTCCTGGAGGATCCAGGGCAATGGAGCCGTTTCCGAGTTGTGATACTGAGAGAGTAAACTTATTGGCGTCACTGTCGCTGTCACTACTGCAGCCAGTAATGAAGCCTATGGAAAGAACTAATGTGAAAATGAAAGTTAAAGAAATAAAAAGTTTTTTCATAAAAACCCCTGAATTTCGAGAATTAACACTGACGTTTATTCTTGAAAATATTTTAATTTTTTAAAATTATCAGTATTAATAATACTTACAGAGAAAGAAAATTCTTCTGATCCGTTGATAGGCCAATTTTTGAGAATAGGCATTTATTGATATCAATAAATATCATTGTTTTACAGGTTTTTTATTGCTGAATAATCATCGGTTTCTACTCAGCACAGGCTGCATATTTCTAAAAAATAAAAAAAGCCTTGCAGACTCCTCTATTATTGTCCATATACTGAGATTCAGGTTTTATGAGGGTATAATAGTTTACAGAAACTTTTTATACAAAGCTCGACAGGGGGAAAGGAAGTTGAAATCATTCCGTCATATATAGTGTATTTATAAGATAAGAAAATTTCTGAATATCCAAAAAGGAAAAAACATGTCAAAAGATTATGATGAATTCAAAAAATTATTTCCTGAAGGGAAAGAGGGCCTTGGGGGGATCCTGGATGGGTATTTTTATATCCGTTATTCCCGCCTCTATATATATTATCTGAAGAAAGTAGTGAACATGTTTAAAAAGGAGAAGGATACTCTAATCTATCCTGAAGATATTGCGCATCCTGATATTGATGAAATGGTTCGCACAACAACTGAGCGTCTACTTCCTAAACTTCTGAAACATGAAACCAATACCTATCATGGAAAGATTGTAAAGATTGAAGATGCACGAAAACTTCTAACGCTTAATGTTGAAGTGAATATGCCTTCATTACCTGAAACCATAATTCCTTATGAAAAAGCGCGGGACCTGATTATACAAAATCCGGATCAGCTTTGTGTTATAGACTGTCCATGCAGAACCACAAAAGAGAACCCCTGTTATCCCCTTGATGTATGCATTATTGTTGGTGAACCCTTTGTCTCCGTTGTTCTTGAGAAAAATCAGGATAACCCCCGAAAGATCACACAGGATGAAGCCCTGGAAATATTAAAAAATGAGCATAACAAGGGTCATGTCCATACGGCATATTTCAAAGATTCTATGGCAGACCGTTTCTACTGCATATGCAATTGCTGTAAATGCTGTTGTACAGCAATGAATGCCCATTTCGGACGCACGCCGATGCTTGCCCACTCAGGGTATATGTGTCACGTGAGTGATGAATGCCAGGCATGCGGAAACTGTGCCGATTACTGCCAGTTTGGTGCGATTACCATAGAGGAAAAGGCAGTTGTAGATTATACTGTATGTATGGGGTGCGGTATATGTGAGGATAAATGTATAAACGGGGCTATTGAACTGAAAAGGCATAATGAAAAGGGTGAACCCCTTGATGTGGAAGAGCTGCTCGCTCAGGAAATAAAATAGTTAAGATACTAGTTTTGTGAAAGTAACGGTTGTTCCGTTGCTGGAGGAGATAATTAATTTACGGGAATAAACAATGTATGATTGCTATAAGAATAATATAACAAAGGGCAGGGACTCCTTTTCTATACCATGGATTGTTGGAGATAATCTTCAGGTTTTTATTATCTGGGGACTCGCCGGATATCTGCTGTGGCCAATATGGGTGTTTGAAGGTTATTCCATAACCGGGATTTTCTGGATATTTTTTGTGCTTGTTTTACAAATTCTTTTGAAAAAGCACAACTGCAGCGGCTGCTACTATTATGATAAACTCTGTCATCTAGGATGGGGAAAAATTTCTTCTGCTTTGTTCAGGCAGGATAGTGGAAATCCGGATATCGGAAAGAAACTTTCACTTTTAATGTATGTATTTCCGCTGCCGGCTGTTGCAGCAGCTTCAATAATTTATGGAATTATAGCAGGAGTTGATTTAATATTCTGGGCAGCCCTTGGGTTATTTATCATTTTTAACATATTGAGTTTTCCGTTAAGGAAGAGGAGTTGCAGAGAGTGTGCAATGAGAAAAACATGTGATGGGAGTGCATGCAAAAAATAAAGGTCGAGGGTGTCATACATGATTTTTATTTAGGCCTCTTCTTCTGGTGTTTTAGCTCCTGTACGCAAATAGATTTTGTTAAGTCAGTAGGGGTGGGAAAAATATTCTAGAAAAACCTGGTATATCGGTGCTTGTATGTGTTAACTTCCTCCATACTCCCTTCTTCTAAACAAAATAATTTTTTAATTGTGTCTGATTTATCCGCCAACAAGTAGTCATGTAAATTATCCCCATCAATGTCGTTTGTTACCCTATCTTGGGTGTTCATTGCAATTGAGCACAATATTCCTTCTTTTCCATTGATGTAATTTTTATAAAATGATTTATTTGTGCACTGAGTTTTCTAGTAATTTTCAGAGAGAGGACTTAAACCGTTTTAATTGAGGATGAATTTACCGTTGGAAGCCTGCCCAAAATGAAGGAAACAGTAAAATCATTCAATATCCTGAAAAAGAAAGCGGTACTTGATTTACTAAACAGAGGAAACTTAAAGAGGTGATGTATTTTGAAGAGATATTTGCCAGTGATTCTGGTTTTTATAATTTTTTTAACCCCGGCACTTTTTTCAGCTGAAAAAGTTACCATAGCAGTTCTCGATATCACTGGAAAGGGAGTATCCAAAGCGGCTGCAAATACAGTTTCAGATATAATACGTTCCGAGTTTGTTAATATTGCAAATTTCACTGTAGTGGAGAGGTCTCAGATCAATGCAGTACTCAAAGAGCAGGGATTGCAACAGACAGGCTGTACTGATTCTTCATGTGCGATTCAGGCGGGGAAGCTTCTTTCTGCCAGAAAAATAGTGGTGGGAGAAATAAACAGGATAGGGACGGATATTGTAATTACTGTCCGATATGTGGATGTCGAGCTGGGTAGTTCTCTATTTTCCGCAAGTAATAAATCGAAAGGTCTTGAGGAAGTCACCGATGCTGCCAGAAAACTTTCAAAGAAACTCGCTGAAAAAATTATTTCTGGAGATAAAGATGTTATTATCCCGAAAACTGTAGGCGGATATTATCTCCGTGGCCTTGTTCCCGGATGGGGGCAGTTTTATTCCGGGCATAGGATGAAGGGCTATTTTTACAGTATTTCTTTTCTGGTAAGCGGTGCTCTCACGGGAGCAGCCTTTTCAAATTACATGATAGCCAGCAAAAATTATGATAATCTCACCAGTAGTGATACAATTGAAACAATAAAGAAGAGGCGTGATGATTGCAATACTGCAATGAGATATATGAATATTTCTCTCGGTGTAATAGGTGGGGTATATCTTATTAACCTGATTGATATTTTCTTTTTTTCTAGAAACAGCCTCGAGGAATTTCTAATCTCAAAAACTACTCATGATAAACCCGGTGTGTATGCTACTGTAAATTCATATTATGTAATGGACACAGTCATGGAAAGAAAATTTGAATTTATTATTGGTTTGCGATTTTAAAGGGAAAGAATATGAATAAATATTTTTTAATACTATTATGCACCATTATCAATATGGTAATACTAAGTTGCAGCCCCAGTTTTGATAATCCCAATGATCCCTATGGGGACGCCTACATCAACAGCAGCGGAATTCAACTTACCAACACCAATATCATTATTCCTGAAGCGGGAAGCAGAACAATCGGTGTCTCCCTTGAATCTATCCCTTTTTTTGATGTGGAAATTAATTTTACTGCAGGATTACCAGATACGATAAAGGTTAATCCTGAAACGATTGTCTTTACCCGTGAAAATTATTCAACCATGCAGGAAGTTGAAATTTTCTGTGAAGATAATGCCCTTGTGACAGGGGCATCGACATATGAAATATCTCCTGAAGTAACAAGTCTGGATATTAATTATAGTGTAATTGACTTCCCTAAAATAGATATTGTCATTAATGAAAATGATCTACTTCCAGTTGTTATTCAAAGGGTCCCCTATGATAATCAGTCAAATGTCAATAGGGAACAACAGGTAATGATTACCTTCAGTAAGGATATGGATACTGATTCAATCAAAAATCCAGATAATTTTACGGTGAAAGATTCCGGTGATAATGTAATAGATGGATTTATTACCTATAACTCAAAACGAAGAATTGGTGTATTTCAAAGTAAGGGACTTCTGGAATATAATATGAAATATACAGTAACGCTGAAATCAGACATTTGTGATTCTGCAGGCAATACCTGTAAGGAGGATACTTCCTTCTGCTTTAAAACCTTGAGTTCATCTTCTCCCCTTATTGGAGAATATAGTACTTCATGTGCAAATGGAATATATGTATCAGGCAACCATGCCTATGTGGCAGATAGAGATAACAGCCTGATGATATTAGATATGACTACTCCTTCATCGCCAACATTAACGGGTAGCAGGGATACTTCAGGTACCCCTAAGAGTGTTTTTGTTTCAGGAAATTTTGCCTATCTTACCGCCTATGACAGGGGCCTGCATATACTGGATATCTCAAATCCTGCTTCTCCTTCAGCCAGGGGAATATATAATCCCGACAGTAGTACGGACCAGGCTAATGATGTATACGTCTCAGGTAATTATGCCTATGTAGCCTGTGGAAGTAAGGGCTTATGGGTCGTGGATACCTCAAATCCTGACGGACCGTCTCTCTCAGGAAGCTATAATTCTCCCGGTTATGCCTTTGGCTTGTATGTCTCAGGTAATTATGCCTATGTTGCCGATGGAGCAAGCGGTTTGCGGATAATTGATATTTCAGATCCCACCTCTCCCAGTTCTGCAGGGGTCTGTGATACTCCAGGCTCTGCATACGGAGTATATGTGTCCGGCAATTATGCCTATATCGCTGATTATTCCTCGGGACTTCAGATAGTTGATATTACAAATCCAGCTTCTGCCTCTATCGTAGGTGGGTGCGATACTCCTGGCAGTGCCCTGAAGGTATCGGTATCCGGCAGTATTGCCTGTGTTGCGGATGCCTCGGAGGGACTTCAAATTATTGATGTATCAGATCCAACATTTCCAATATTGATATGCGGTCATGATACTTCAGGGTCTGTCAATGGAGTATATTTATCTGGAGACAAAGCCTATCTTTCAGATGGATATGGTGGTATGAAGATAGTAAATGTTTCAAGTGCAATATCAAGCTCTTCGTCTTTGACCCTTGCGGGGAGCCTGGATACGCCCGGTTCGGCAATTGGAATTTCAATTGCCGATAATTATGCCTATGTCGCAGATTATTCCGGCGGTCTTCAGGTGATAGATGTTCTGGATGTTTCTTCACCCATTGAAGCGGGAAGCACTTCAACACTCTCTGTCGCATATGATGTCCATGTATCCGGAGATACTGCATATACTTGTATTTTTGATAAGGGTTTGGAAACAATAGATATTACCACACGGGAACTACCCGTCTCGCTGGGGAATTGCGACTTTACCTCTATTGCAATTGGATTATATGTCTCTGGTAATTATGCCTTTGTTGCAAATTCAGGTGCTGGGCTTCAGGTAATAGATATTTCTGATCCTTCTGCGCCTTTTGTTTCCGGTACCTATGATACAGCTGGTTCTGCATATGGAGTATATACTTCGGGTAATCTTGCCTATATTGCTGACGGTGCAGTGGGGATTGAGATTGTTGATGTAAGCAATGCGACTGCACCTTTTTATGTGGGAAGTTTTGATACGTCTGGTAATTCCCGGGGTGTTTTTATATTGGGAAATTATGCCTATGTGGCTGATGGCGATGCGGGTTTACAGATTCTTGATATATCCAATCCAATAGCCCCTTCTCTTGTCGGTAGTTGTGATACGCCGGGGGATGCACGGGGTATTCAGGTAATTGGAAATTATGCCTATATTGCTGATGACAGTGAGGGATTACAGGTTCTTGATATTTCCAATCCTGTAAACCCGGTACTGGTTGCGGGATATGATACTCCCGATTGTGCGTATGAAGTCTGCGTCTCCGGGATTTATGCCTATGTAGCCGATGGTACAAGTGGAATCCAGATAATCCATCTCGGTAATTATTATGAAGGGGCCCCGGTTTATTGAGCTGGTTTTCTATACTCAGGGAATATGGAGTCTAAATGTTTTGCTGGCATGACGAGTCTGTTGATGTGCTGTAATACTCTGGTTTGAGTTTAACGAATGGGTAACTATAATATTTCTAATAAGTGGCATATCTGCAGAATCAGTTATGCCATACACTGTCATTATAAAGTACATCTTCGATATAATCTTTTAAATAAATAAATTCATTTTCGATATTTATACCTGTATATGATGAGGAGTCCCAGCCGAAAAGAAAATCGATAGAAGTGGAGGTCCTGTTGTAAATTATTTCATCGGAAAGTCCGAAAGATTCAATACTAAGTGATTGTTGAAAACCATATGACGCTTCATCGGCATTTATAATTGAACCGGTAAGCTCATCCGCTACAATATCCATCCTCAGATCATAAATATGAATATTGTAAATATTGGGACTTTCTTCCAGGCCCCCCCGATACATTGGATCGATATAATCAGCACAGTATTCGGAATCGGAAAAATCTATAGAGTCATGTTTAAAATTGAAATATTTTTTTAATCCATTAAATTTAACTTCATAATTATCAGGATTATTTTGAATATCATCAGAGATATCTAGATAATTAAAGACTCCATCATTATTACTATCGATATATTTGCCTTTTCCCCATATCACCTCACCTGCGGTAAATCCTTCAGGGGCCGGTGAACTCTTTTTCAACTTATAGATGCCGTCAATGATTCCTTCTTTTAGATTTATATTCAAAAGTTTTACGAGATCTTCATTATAGTTATCAAGGTGCTCCATTAAAATTCGTGGAGTTAATTCCTCTCCCCATTCATCGAATGAGAGTTTATTCAATTTATTTTCCTGCAGAAAATAGAGAAATTTTGACAGATCAGCCTGATAATTTTTCAGATAGGCCCTGGCATATTGCACAATGGCCTCCTCGATAGACTTTTTGTACTGCTTTGTATTATTAAAGTTCAAAAAGCCGCAGCTCAGAATAAGGGGAAGAATTCCTTTTTTGGAACCGGGAATGGTAGTATCTGTTGCAGGATCATGGTCCGTAAGAATATTTAATAAAGCATTAATGTTGTAGAGAGGCTCGGGATAGCTACTGATGTCATATTTTGTTTCATTGAGGGAAACAAGGGCCATTACTAGGTTATCAAGCTGTGCCCTGTAACCCTCATTGGCATAATAGCAGAGTTCCCCACTATCAATTTCATCAGGAGAGGCAATCTCGTCTCTTCCAAAACTTTTATGCATAGTGCCATCTTCATGTATTGTACCTAATGTAATCCCGAGAAGGCCAACAAAGGCATCGAATTTACCTTCATTCTCATCTGTGTATGTAAACCAGGTTTTGACGGTACCATTATTGTTAAATGAATCCGGGTATGATACCCCATTTACTTTCGGGAGAATCGGCAGTTCCTCTGCTGTGATTTCTCCGGATTTATATTTGGATATTAAATTTGTATCTGGATAGAATTTATTGTAGTAAACAGAAAATTTATTCATTGTTTCACTTGTTAATGAATAATTAGCGGTATCAATAATATCTTCTGCAATATAATTGTTAGTAAAAAAATTTGATAAAGTATTAATACTGTTTCCTATAATTTCCGGGAAAAGTGATTCATCCCCAATAGAGGTCCAGATAGTGTTAATACTAACTTCTAAGGTATTACTAGTACCTGCAGCTATACCATTACTATAAATACCATAATCAAGGGCAATGCAGTAATCCTGATCATCAAAGGATACTCCAACAAATCTAAAAGAATTATTTTCTTCCTCAATAACATTTAGACCATAATTATCTATATATTGATTAGTGGAAAACCATCCAATGTATTGTTTATAATGAAAATTTGAAACTATTTCACTTTTTGTCCAAATGGCATTATCCTCAATATCGTCTGATAACTTATACCTTTTTGCTTTTACAATCCCGCTCAAACCATTGGCACTAATTGTTGTAAACGCATAAATGTCAGCATCAGTAGTTATAAATTCAATTTTTCCCTGTATTGGTATCACTAAAAAATATTTTTTATTGTTCAGCAGCCATTTAAAGTTTTTTCTTATTGCCTCTTCTCTGCTTTTGCAGTCTAACACGATCCTGTGAGTTTCATCCTGTGTAATAAGATTATAATAACCGTCTGTTGCATTATCTCTCCTATATCCAAATTCACTATTATGATTTTCTTTCCATATTTTTTCATATATGTGGTATCTGCCATATGGTGAACAAATCTCACTGAATTCTGCCCCATTGCCATTAGAGGCCCCTTGTTTGGAAATACCAGGTCCCCTGGTTCTCTCTGCTGCGGATATTCGGTACCAGTCGCTGTACCAGTCATTTTTATATTTGCACTTGCTGCCATTGGGGGCTTTCCCCTGAAAGGTATAGGGGCCATAACCTTCCCAGCTGGCCAGTGCGATCTCTGAAAGTATCCAGTTGCTGGTATTTAAGCCGGTATCAGTATTTTTTGAACCAATAATATCTCCCTGGCTTGCAGAAAATTTTCCAAACCACGAATCGCCGGTTGTGCTTCCGTTGCGGTTTTTAAAAACACCCGGTTGAAGCATTTCCAAAAGATCAGTATCCCATTGAGAAGAATACTCCTGCCAGTTTAAGGGTGTATTATCAGTTTCATTGTTTTGACTCCTATAAGATGTATTATTATCAATAACATCCAAAGTCATATCCAATGGTAGATCCAAATATTTTTGGGAACCAAGAATACTGTTCATTGATAACAGACTTTGTTTTAGAGTCAAAATTGCTGGAGCGTTTACCGGGTCAACAATGCCGTGACTTGCAGAAAGGAAATAGAGCAATTCAGAAAGCATGGAGTGTTCCCGGACTGTTTCTCCATTTTTATCAAGAACAAGGAGATTCCTCAGGGACCTGTGAAGCTTACCTGTTGTATTCCGGATATTCCTTTCGGGATCACCGAAATAATTTCTTCCATCGTCTCTAGATACCGCCCACTTTTTGTTTTCTGGGGAATAATTTCTGGAGAGAAATTGAAGCTGAATATTGGTAAGAATAGATTCAAAAATATTTTCGTTTCCTGTTGAATAATCGGGCATTACAGTTTTGTATGAACTGGTTGCATTCAGTATAGTATCAACTTCCTGCCTGAAGGCTTTGTCGACTGAATCCTGGCTGACAGTTTTTGCTAACTGTGTAATATAACCGTCTTCAGTATCCGGGGCTGCACTTGCAGGATTTTCGTTGAAGAGGAGTCCTTTGAAATCTGTATTTTCTCCTGTTCCCGTAGGTTCATATAATAATCCATCCCATAGCAGGTCTTTAATTTTTACATCTGTAATGCCGATATCGCTGTTCAGGCTTAGAGATTTATTATGGGAATGTATCAGACCCTCCCGGAGAAAATTAAGTAATTCATTATTATCAAAATCAAAATATTCTGAATAATCCTCATAAATTTTTATTCTTTCAACTGTCTCATTACTCAGCTCTGATTCTCCCCCCCGATCATCTATTGCGGATATTTTAAAATAGTAAATGGGTCCTTTTTCTAAATTATTGACTGTAAATGTGGTTTGATTCGCATCGATTTCAATACTGTAATCGGATTCCGGTGGGGAAGATATGTAAATTTTATATTTCTCGACTGACCCGTCACTGTCAGTAGAAGAGGTCCATGACAGGTCTATTGTTGTATCAGTTGGATTATTTGCCGATAGGTTTGCTGGAGTAGCAGGCTTGACATTTCCTGCTCCATCTGAACCGGGAGAATTTGAACAACTACAGGAACAAAGAAACATGTTTGAGAGTATTGCAGATATGAGTAAACACTTGAAAAATATGTTTTGATCGGTCAAAATTTTAACTCCTGTATTTCTTAACTATTATGGATGTTTCAAATTCTCGTAATTAGCTGTTTATGTTCTTATCAATATTGCGAGTCACCTGGATATTTTAAATATTCTTTTAAAGAATTTTAGAAATTTATCTCAGTTGTAAGGGTAACTATTTATTACCGATAAAATGCTTGAGGTCAAGAGTATTTAGTATATTTCGAACTTCCCTGTGAATATAACTGCTGCATTAGTTACAATAGTATAATTGTAGAAATTCCCGTTATTGTCCATATTGCCGCATTTTAATAAATTGTTTTGAAATTCTGGATCTCTATTGACTTAATTATTTATCTGTTTTATTATCTGGTAAGAAAAGGAAGAACCCTTTTAAAGGGAGTTTAGTCTAATAGTTAATTTAGATTATACTTTATATCATTTACCAAAAGGCCTGTTATGAAAAAAATATTATCCCTCACATTGCTGTTGATTCTATTTTCATTTTCCAGTGAGAAACTGGTATCGAACTCGAAGTACGTTATTGCGGTCATGGACTTTAAGGATGCTACGGGAGATCCATCCTATGAATATTTAAAAATTGCAGCGGCTGAGCTTTTTTCCACAAATCTGGCTCTTGCCAATAAGGTCACCATTCTTGATCGAGACAGGGTGAAGAACATTTTAAAGGAAAAAGGACTCGAAATGTCCGGAATTACAGAGGGGAACCTCCTGGAGGTTGGAAAATTATTATCTGCTAAACAGATATTGTCCGGGACTATTATTAAAATGGGAAGACAGATAAGGATTGATGCCCGTCTTACTGAGGTTAAGAGCGGGAAGATTATTGCTGCAGGGAAGAAGAGATGTGCTGACAAGGATTCCATCATTGATGGTGTAGATTATCTTTCAGAAGATATTATTTCAAAGCTGACGGGAAAGAAACTTTTTAGAGAGAATACTAATACTATCGTAAGTATTCCCGGTCACAAATATGTTAACCTTGAAATTCTTCCCCAGAATAAATATTTTCACAAAGGGGACCGGGGAAGATTTTTTGTCCGTGCAGGTTTTGTGGCAAAAAAGATAGTTAAGAATGTTAAAAGACTTCCGCTAAATATTGTAGTTGTTCTCGATAAGAGCGGTTCTATGTCCAGTGCAGGTAAGATGTCAAATGCCAAGGAGGCAATTACATTTATTATAAAGAATCTTACAGGGGAGGACACCTTTTCACTTGTCGCCTATGATAGTCATGTTTCTACCATAGTTGAACCAGTGAAGGTTGAAAATAAAAGTGTACTGATCGATAAAATTTTTCAGATAAGTCCGGGAGGTAGTACTAACTTAAGCGGAGGTATGCTTGAGGGGTATAATCTTGCAGAAAAAAATTATAAATCAAACCAGATAAACCGTGTACTGCTTATTTCAGATGGTTTGGCAAATGTTGGCATAACCGATCCTTTTCAGCTGCAGAAGATTGCAAAGGAAAGATCAGAAAAAATTTCTACATCCACTTTTGGTGTCGGGAAATATTTTAATGAAAAACTGATGACCAATATCGCAGAGTACGGTAATGCCAATTATTACTATATTGATCAATCCGATAAGATTCCGAATATTTTTTCAAAAGAGCTTAGCGGGCTCCTTGCCGTTGCTGCGCAGAACTGCTCCATCGATATTATTCCGGGAAATGGAGTCTCGGTTAAAAAGGTATACGGATTTAAATTTGATCGCAATGGAGATGGAATAAAAATTAAGCTTGGAGATTTAATTTCTCAGGAAAAAAAGATATGCCTTATTGAATTTGTCATTCCTGAAAGGAAAAATAATCTTTCAGTAGGGAATATATCTCTTGAATATGATGATGCCGTTGATTTTAAAGGCCGAATGAAATTTAAAAAAGATATCAGCCTAATGTATACTTCAGATGCTATGCTTGCTAAAAAAAATATAAATCACCTTGTATTGAGTGATATGGAACTTTTTCTTTCATCCGAATCAATGGAAAGGGCAATGGATGAAGCAGATGATGGTGATTTCAAAAAGGCCAAGGACAATATCTCAGTCAGCTATAATCGGGTAAGAAATGTTATGCAGAATATTAATTCAAGAGAGATGAAAAAGCAGGCCCTTAATCTTATAGAATATCAGGTAAAATTAAAGAACGCTGAGAAATACAGGGATTCTGGAGAATTTAAGGCGATGCAGAAAGAAAGCAGGGCGATGCAGTATAAAATGAGAAAAAAGAAATAAAGGGGAAATATATTTAGTTTCGGAAAAAATATAATCAGCTAGAATTTATAAGAAGCATTTCATTGGAATAAAGGGTATTTATCTTAAAGGTGAATACCCTTTATTTTTTAAAACTTGATCCTCTTCGTCTCCCGGTTTTTATAATTAGTAAAGAATTTTCAGTAATATTAAAATAATGCCGGCTGGACTGTTTTTATTTCTTGACAGGAGTACAGAGAATGTTTTTAATCCTACAATGACTGATACGTCAGTCATTGTAGGATTAAAAAAGTACATATAAAAATACTGGAGGAGCAATGAAAAAATCTTTTTTAAATTTAATTCTGGCATTGCTGGTTGGCTTCGGCCTTACTGCATGTGATGACCCATATGAAAGCATTTTTAAAGACAGGCCAGAGTACCCTACGGGACGTGGCTGGTCTTACAACGGACCTGATTCCAAAAATCCCTTCAAATTTGCTAATAAAACATATAAGGTAAAGTTCTACGAAAATAACAGGTACATTAAACCTTTTCTTCTGGGATATAATACCGGCGGCAGTGATGAAGCCCTCGTATTTTACATGAAACCGGCAGGACTGGGTCAGTATATACTGATGGATCGTGATAACAAGTATCTTGCCGCCTTCGCCTATTCAGTGGTTCGAACGACTATAATGGACGAACGGATCATCTGGGAAGTGGCAAGTTCCGGAGACGATAATATTTTTGTCTTTCGGTCCCTGAAGAACCAGAAATATCTGGCAGTCAGAAGTGACGGGGGTCTCAAGCTGGTCGATTCTCTTACCGGCAGCTGGGGCAGAAAGAGAACAGAATGCGGTATTGTGTTCTCCGAAGTCGAGGCTGATTTCACCTTTCCTGAGTCAGAAGTCAATGTGGCCTTTACAGATGAGACGGGGAATAATATTAACCCCATGGACGCCCTTCAGCGACCTGAAATAAACGAAGCGATAATCGGTTATGCCGATACCCACGCCCACCTGAATCATTATCTTGGATCCGGACAGGCCAATTTTGTCGGTGAAAATTTTAATCCCCTCGGTATCCAGAAGGCCCTGGGAGACTGTACGGGTATTCACGGCATAAACGGCACAATGGATATTTTCGGTATGGCCCTCGACGGCCACACGACTCATAATACTTATGGTTATCCAGATTTTCCATTCTGGCCGACTTCATATACGGAAACCCATCAGCAGGCCTACTATAAGTGGCTAGAGCGTTCATGGCTTGGGGGCCAGCGAGTGCTGGTACAACAGTTTGTCAGCAATGAAATTCTTGGTGAAATAAGAAGAATGCTTCCTTTGGCCAATCCGGCGGCCCCTACAAATGACATGGTGGTGTGTGAACTGCAACTGCAGAACATCTATGCCATGCAGGATTATATCGATGCCCAGTGCGGCGGTCCCGGCAAGGGTTGGTTCAGGGTATGTACTTCATCAAAGCAGGCAAGGGAAGTCATCAGTGATGGAAAAATGGCGGTTTTTCTCGCTATTGAAGTAGATACAATATTCGGCATCGAAGAGGATGTTAAAGGCATGGCTGAAGCTGGTGTTATCAGTAGCGATCTCTGGAAGGAAGCAAAAGAGACCATACTCGAACAACTTGATCATTTTTACGAACTGGGTGTACGAAGCATTTTCCCGGTTCACGCCTTTAACAACGGTTTTTCCGGGGCCCAACTATATCAGGCACCGCTTTTTAACCTTGTAAACTGGATAGAACGGGGAGAGTTTTACAGTGTTGAAATCAGTCCTAATCCTCGAGTAACCTACCGGGAAGGGGGTATTGAAGTGAAAGACCCGGGAGTACTCGAAGCCCTTGAGGCCCTCGGTTTTATAAACAAACTGGTTCCCCTGGTACCCGCTGGTCCAGATGATGGCAGCGGCGGACATTCCAATAAATACGGACTTACTGCCACAGGAGAATGGCTCATCAATGAACTGGTGAAGCGGGGGATCGTGGTGGAAATTGATCATATGAGCGACCGGGCTCTGAACCGGGCACTTGAAATTCTTGAAGAAAAAAGATATCCGGGAATCATTGCCAGTCATACACGTATTCTGGATATGACACAGGGTTGGGAACAGATAGACATACCTCGCATGATTCGCGTAATGCGCCTGGGCGGAATCGTCGCCCCGATGCTATGGTCTACCCTGGAAGAACATCAAAAATGTGCTGCAGATCATTTGAGGCTGATGAAAGAAGGGGGAGGTTACTTCGGAGATTCCAGTCATCCTGAGTATGATTACCGTTACACCTACTTCAATCAACTCGACCCGATGATCGCCAATTATGATAACGGCAATTTAATTGTCAGACCTTCCTGGTATGACCGAAATGAGAATACCCATGATGACCTGGTGGTGGGAGTGCCCTTTGCCACGGACGTAAACGGAGCCTGTCGTCTTCCCGCCTTTAAACCATATGACGCAAGGGAAAATGATAATACCGAACCGGGTATTTATGGCACCTATAATGAGATGAAGCTTCCCCGTAATGGAGAAGGAGATTATTCTTTTACAGGTCTCTATGAAGGGATTTATCGACAGGGTGTTTCGGCCACTTTCTTCAGGCAGAAAACCGGTAATCGGGTTTTTGATATTGAAGCCTCCGGCGGAGTGGCTCATTACGGTATGATACCTGATTTTTTTAAGAAACTGCAAAGCAAACCTGATCAGGTTGATCCGGAGGCCCTCTTTAATTCAGCCGAGGCATATATCAGGATGCTAGAAAGAACTGAAGCCTATAAAAGGGATCCGGAGTATGTTGTAAATGGTTGGGAAGATTTCTTGAATAAAAATAATGATGAATTGCCCCTGTCAAGGCATAGGCAGTAAACAATGTAAAATACATTTTAGGAGGCCATCTAGTCCAGACTGTTAGATGGCCTTTTTTTATCAGCTTGTAGCTGACAATAAATAATAAAAATTAATTCTGATTAATTTGTAATAAAAACCTGAAGAGGCAATGGAAATAATATATATTAACTTTAAGGAAAAGATCTCCTGAAGGAGGTGTATGCATGGAACCACAGAAAGGTTTTGAAAAAAATAAGCAGGATCTCATTCGATCAAGAAGAAAAGAAGAAGATGCAGTACAACCACGTGATGATATTGTGAAAGAACGTCGAAATCATGAAGACGATAGAACTCCGCGAGATGAGGTGATTCGAGACCGCGTTTTGCATGAAGACGATAGAACTCCGCAAGATGAGGTGATTCGAGACCGCGTTTTGCATGAAGACGATAGAACTCCGCGAGATGAGGTGATTCGAGACCGCGTTTTGCATGAAGACGATAGAACTCCGCGAGATGAGGTGATTCGAGACCGCGTTTTACATGAAGACGATAGAACTCCGCGAGATGAGGTGATTCGAGACCGCGTTTTACATGAAGATGATCAGACTCCCAGGGATGAATTAATAAGTGAAGGGGAATCCAATGAAGGTGAAAAAACTGATCGGGATAAATTAATAAGAAAAAAAAGAGATGAAGATGTGTGGGGATAAATATTTATTTCTTCTATAGAAATTTTTCCTTTATATATTTTAGTTGGCCGAACATTGTTTGTGACACAACAGGGATATCAGATATGTCTTTCGGCCTCAATCCGCCGACTGATTTTTTTGTTAAATTCAAAGATGTCAATTGGCTTGAATACGTAATC
The DNA here is from genome assembly GCA_942491575.1 of uncultured Spirochaetota bacterium. Classification (GTDB taxonomy): domain Bacteria; phylum Spirochaetota; class UBA4802; order UBA4802; family UBA5550; genus CAZHNW01. The sequence continues at coordinate 3,292,916 of CALOBT010000025.1, read as the reverse complement.
ATTGCATCCTAAACTTAAATATTTTTCAGCATCTCCCTTAAGAGCCTTTCCGGTAAGGGCAATTACATATAGATTATCGAATTTTTTCATTTTCCTGATATATTTAATTGTTTCGAATCCGTCCATTACCGGCATCTGAATATCCAGGAGTAGGAGATTGTATCTTTTACCCTTTTCCAGTTTATCAATAACAATTTGGCCATTATTAGCAAATTCATAATCAATGAGAAGTTTATCCAGGAGTTTTCCTACAAGTTTTCTGTTCAGTTCATTATCTTCAGCAACAAGAACCCTAAAAATCTTCTTTCTTCTAATTTCAGGTTTTTGATTAATGTCAATATTATCTTTGTTTTCTTTTCTGAGGCGACCGCGGTTATGGAGCATTTCATTACTGCTTAATTGTTCAAGAGGAAGTATTATTTCAAATTGAGTACCTTTTCCGGCACTACTTTTTAATTTAATTTCACCATTCATTTGTCTTACAAGTTCCCTGGTGATGGACAGGCCGAGTCCAGTACCTCCGTATTTTCGTGTTGTGGATGAATCTACCTGGCTGAATACTGAAAATATTTCTTCCTGTTTTTCTTCCGGAATTCCGATTCCTGTATCCTCAACGGAAAATATGAATTCATTATTTTTGAAGCATGCTTTTAAGGTGATTCGACCGCTCTTTGTGAATTTAAAGGAATTACTCAGGAGATTCATGGCGATCTGTTTTATTCTGAATTCATCACCGGTTAATAGTTCAGGCATTGATTCATCAGCTTCTACGGTGAAATCTATATTTTTATTTATATCAAAGCTGAAAATATTTTTAATATGTTCAAAAAGTTCATGGGGGGAAAAGGGTTCGTAGAGTAGCTCTATTTTGCCAGCCTCAACCTTGGTGAAATCAAGGATATCATTAATGAGATTAAGAAGGCTTTCACCCGCCTTATTTATGATTTCAAGAATTTTTATTTTTTCCAGGTCATCTTCATCCTCAAGCAGGATACTGGAGAATCCGAGTATTGAATTTAAGGGGGTCCTGATCTCATGGCTCATGTTGGCAAGAAATTCACTCTTTGATTCATTTGCAGATTCTGCCAGATCCCTGGATTCCCTTAGTTTTTTTTCATTAGTCTTTAGGTCCTGCATGAGTTTTTCAGTATTATTCTTGGCTGTCTCCAGATCATAATTTCGATCCTCAAGCTGGCGTTTTATATCGGAGAGTTCAATGGATTTCTGAACAATACTGATATTTTGCTCTTCAAGGGTTTTTTGTTTTTCAAGAAGTTCTTTTTCTGCACGCCTGAACTCAAGGGATTCTTTTTCAAGATCCCTGATTCGTTCCTCAAGATCTTTGTATGTCGGTTTTTTTAATTTATCAGGTTTCATACTTTTAATTATTTCCTGCCGATAGCCCAGATAATCATTGTCTCATTGTGGAATTTTGCAACAGAGAGGGCTTCTTCTGATTTGTCAATGGGGCCAATTTCTCCGTATGTGTGAAAACCTATCATGGGGATATCTTTTCCGAATACTTCTCTGACTGTAGAAATCTCTTCTTGTGTTCTTCTCCCCAGAACAAGTTTTCTTCCAATACAACTGAAAATTATCAGTAATGCTGGTTCGGCACCATCGAGATTATCCAGGGCCTGTTCCGCAGCCATACGGGCACCATGGATAATATCACCCCTTGAGGCTGTTGTTAGGGTAAGAGCACTTCCCTCAGGGATGGAGCCTGCAAGATTAATGACCCCCCTTTCCTGGTCAACGGTAAGTCCGCATCTTAACTGAAAGTATTCTTTTCCGGCGATGGAAACCCTGTCATCAATAAGCCCGAAGGGATACTCCAGACAAATTGATGGAAGTCTTGCAGCCCTTTCATCGCCAAGAAATTTTTTGTAAAGATCAAGGGCTCGTTCATCATCAAATTTTATTACGGTATTTCCTTCGGATTCCGTACAGTAAAAACGGTTACCAATTGACTCAAAGCCGCTTCTAACCCCGATACCGGTATTGAATCCTTTTTTCCACTTAATTAAAAGACCTGGAATTGAATCTTCATATACTTTTCCATTATAGTATTGATAGGTTTTTTGAAAATTATCCTTGTCTCCGAGGTGGCCACCAATAATTTCAAAATTTTTCCCGAGCTCATCATGTAATCCATTTATTATTTCAACACCGTCACCGGAGAGTCCATCAGGGAATATGAAAAGAGTCATCCGGTCTTCCAGCGCTGATTTGGACTTGATGTCATCAATGAGTTCCCTGCTTGCATTTCTTTCGTTGAGGCTGATTTTATTTCCGATTCCTGAGATGAATTCGATTTCATCAGAATAAAGAGCGAGGACGGTAACTGAATCATCAAGGGTCTGGCCCAGTGCAATCTCCCCTCCGGTTGTTCCTCCAACCATAGGGGTACCCGGGAAGACAGAGCAAATTCCCCTGAGGAGATCATTGTGATTGTAAACAGGAGATCCAAAAATGATCAAGGCATTTGGCTGAATCTCCCCGATGCCATGAAAACATTTTTCTGCGCTCTCTTTTCCTGCCTGGAAGGAGTTTTTTTCTTTACTGAATCCTATGAATGTTTTGAAAGACATGGTATTTATCCTGTTATATATATCGATGCTGCATTAGATGCCAAATAATATGGATTTGAAAATCGACAAGACATTTCATTATGATTTGACCTGCTATTCGGAGGACCCGGTGTGTTAGGGGAGTCCGGGTAAGTAACTTCCTCTGTAGTAATTATTTATATTATTTACTTAATACCAAATTAATGTTATGCGAGATCAGTGTCCAAGTGTTTTTTGATAATTTATTCAGATTTTTTAATCACATCTGTCAGATACGGAATAAGCTGTTTTTTCCTGGAGAGGATACCCTTCATGCTGAAGATGTCGTCAAACAGTTTCGGGTAGGTTATTGATTTTTTAACTTCCTCATCTCCAGCGATGAAAAAAACACTATTCAACTCAGTGATATCCGTTACCAGCAGTGCAGAAAAAAGCAATGCCTCTGATTTTTGGAGTTTTATAAGTTCATTTAGTATTTCTTCCTGCCGCTCCATTAGTTCCGTGAGAGTGGTAACTTCCACCTGACTAACCGAGTATGAGTAATCCCCCTGTGGATATCGCTTCAGGTCCATGGAGAGGATTTCTTTAATCGGTTTTTTCCCCACCTTTGATGCGGCATGCATGATATCATTGCCGAATTCTTCAACAGTCAGGTCTGTGATCTCTGCAAGAAATTCTGCCATATCCCGATCAGTGTCCGTTGTAGTTGCAGAACGTAGAATCAGGGTATCGGAAAGAATCCCCGCCAGAAGGATGGAGGCAATCTCCCTTTTAAGGGGAATTTTATTATCAGTATAGAGGGTAGCAATAATTGTTGATGTGGATCCAACCGGTTTATTAATAAATGTAATCGGGTAGGTTGTAGGTGGATTACCCAGACGGTGGTGATCTATGATTTCCAGTATCCTGTAATGTTCAATGCCCTCTGCAGCCTGGGAGAGTTCATTGTGGTCAACAAGGATGACCTCTATATTCGGATCATGCATAAGGTCCCCCTGGCTGATGATTCCGATTACCTTTTTATCTTCATTTACTACCGGAAGAGAACGGGAGATACTTGCGCTTATCTGTTCCCTGATTGATTTTATATATTGATCACCCTTTAGTGGCTCAAGATCGTTATCCCCCATATAGCGAACCGGTGTAGAATAAAAGGAAAGGAGAGAACTTGTGGCCGTATCAAAGGGAGAAAGAAGCAGGGAAGTTTTCTTCTTTTCAGCAAGTTCCCTTATGTCCCGCTGTATGGTTTTTCCGCCTGTTACAATAAGGCATCGGACCCCTTTTTCAATAACCGCGCGGTGAACCTCCTGCCTGTTTCCGGCTATTATGATTATGTTTTCATGGGGGATGGCACCGATGAATTCATTGATAGTATCCAGATCTGAGGCGGCAACCAAAATTCTGGCTTTGAATATTTCATCTTTTTTAAAGGAGAGAATCTGCTGGGCATTTAATGTCTCTGCAAGATGACTGATGGTTGTAGGAATTATGTTCTGCTTACGGGGATCTATTTTCTTCAGCATGTTTTTAGCAAAGGCGTTGTAGTGCAAAATTGATACAAGTCGTTTTTCATCATCTACTACGGGAAGCATTTTATGGTTGTCCCGGTTGAGTAAATCCAGGGCCTGCCAGAGGGGGATAGATTCATGGACTGTAATGGGTTCGGTACTCATATAGTTCTGTACACGAGGAATCAGGTCACTGATAAATTCAGGTTTTTCGATATTAAAGCGCTTGAGAATGTAGTCAGTCTGGGGATTGATTTTCCCTACACGGGCAGGGTAACACCCTTCAATTCCCTGCATCTGTTTCAGGGTGGCATAAGCAATAGCCGAAACTACGGAATCCGTATCCGGATTGCGGTGTCCCATAACATATATTTTCTTTTTTTGATTCATTTATAATTCTATCCTGACAGATCTACAGGAGTGAACCCTGCAGGTCATCTTCATCAGCTATTTCTCCTGTCTCTTTTTCTACTTTGATTTCTTTTTTAGTAACTGAACTACCCTCTCCTTTCTGGAGAATTTCAATTTTTCGTTCGGCTTCCTCCAGTTTATTATGACACAGGCGGGCATACTGCATACCCTTTTCAAATTCAGTTATTGAATCATCAAGGGACAGTTCCCCCTGCTCGAGTTTCCGGGCAATTTCTTCCAGCGCGGACAGGGCATCTTCAAATTTCAGATTTGAGGTCTCTTTACTCTTTGCCAAGTGTTTCTCCTTTATCTATTGAATTTATCATACAGTTGAGTGTGCCGTCAATAAGATGAACCTTCAGGGGGGCCCCTATCGATGGCTGTGTTATACTTTTTATAACATTATCTTTTTCATCCCTGACGACTGAATAACCACGCTTCATAACCTGAAGGGGAGACAGTTGATCAAGGGCCTGCAGGCCCATTTCATATCGATGCCGTACAGAATTAAGGTGATTTTTTATTAGCCTGGAAATATCAGGAATGGAGAGAAGGTTTTCTCTTTTTGTTGAGACGGTCTCTTTCATAATGTTCAGGATTGACTGTTCATATTCCCGAAGAAGAAGTTCTTTGCTGTTTACCAGTTCCATCGGATCCAGAAAAATTCTTCTGTTTGAAATATTTTCCAGAATTGTTCGTGAGAGGTTAATTTTTGACTGAAGGGCATTTTCACAGCGCTCCATGAGGTGGTTTGTTTCATCAATTATTTCCTGTCTTACCGGAATAGCCATTTCTGCCGCTGCTGACGGTGTCGGTGCTGCGGCATCAGCTGCATCGTCACTGAGGGGATGGTCGATCTGGTGACCCACGGCGGATATAATGGGGACCCTGCTTTCAAAATAGGCGCGGACCACGGGCTCCTCGTTGAAAGGCATCAGGTCTTCAAAGGAACCTCCTCCCCTGCCGGCTATAATAATATCAATGTCGTGAAGGGGATTGTTCAATTCTTTGATACCGCGAACTATTGTGGGAGCGGCGTCTTCCCCTTGGACTTTTGCCGGTGCCAGGAGAATTTCAATGGTTGGATATCGGCGAAGTGCAACCTTAATGATGTCCTGAATGGCAGCCCCTGTCGGGGAGGTTACTACGCCGATGCGTTTAGGTAAAAAAGGAAGTTTTTTCTTGCTTTCGGGATTGAATATTCCTTCCTCTGTAAGTTTTTTCTTCAGCTGTTCGATTCTTTTTTGGAGTTCTCCCTCTCCCTCAAGCTTAACAGCGGTAACATTAAACTGGTAGGAACCCCGTTTCTCAAAAACGGAGATTCCTCCAAAGGCAAAAACACTCATTCCTTCCTCAAGACGGAATTTCAGGTTTTTATTTGCGTACTTGAAATAGGTAATGGAAATCAGGGCATTATCATCTTTAAGTGTAAAATAAATATGCCCCGAAGAGTGGTAAGTGAGGTTGTAAATTTCACCCTTCAGCCAGATGCCTGAAAAGGCATCATGCTGTTCAAGGGTATTTTTGATTTTCCGTGTCAGCTCAGTGACTGTAAATATTTTTTCGTCCATATCCACCTGCATTATGCAATGGATAATGACGTGAGTACCAGAAATATTTCAATAAAAAAATATTAGCCCCAGAAAACCATTTCAGGGTCCTGATCTATTTCATCGAGGAGATCATCAATATTTTTTGTCGGTTTCACTTCACTGTACTGGTGCCATTTTTCACGGCGATCCGCCCAATAAAGAGACCATGTACGTTTATTCTGGTTGTAGCGGAATTGAGCAACTTTAAAGTTATTAGATTCTTCAGGATCATAATCACTTTTTAAATGTTCATAAAGTGTTATGTTGTCCCCCCTGATTTTGAAGCCTACCATGTTGGCCTCAATCTCACTCTCAGGTACACAATTGAAACAATAGGTGGCGAGCTTTTGCTCGGCCGTACTTTTAACTCTCTGTGGTAAAGCCATAACAACACCCCGGTTAGTTTTTTGTATAACCGAGTATACTATACAGAGGCAAGTATGTCAATAAGTGATATATGAATTTTTCCGTTAGTTGCGATAATTTCAGCGATTTCAGGGTCAAACTTACGGCCGTTATACGCTGTTACGGTGCCACCCGCCTCTTCAACAATTATGGCACCTGCCGCCATATCCCATGGTTGCAGTTCCGGTTCCCAGTAGCCGTCCAACCGGCCGCATGCGACATAAGCAAGGTCGATGGCAGCGGAACCCATACGGCGCATCCCCTGAACGTTTGGTAAAACATTTATAAACTGTTTGAGGTTATTTTTTTCCGGGTCTTCTTTTTCATAAGGAAAACCTGTTGCCAGGACGGATATGCCCATCTCATCGATTCCGGAAACGGAAATTGGATTTCCATTTAGAAAGGCCCCTCCCTTATGGTGAGCCCTGAAGAGTTCATCGTGGAGTGGATCATATATTACACCGGCGGCAACGCGGTCAAGCTCCCGAGAGTAAATACCGATGGAAACACAGAAGATAGGGAGGCCGTGTGCGTAATTATTGGTAGCGTCGAGGGGATCAATGTACCAGGTGAAATTATCGGCAGTATCCTTTCTACTTCCTTCTTCAGCTATAATGCTGTGCTTTGGGAAACGATCGTTGACTGCATTAAAAAGAAATTCTTCTGAAGCTCGATCCATATTGGTTACGAGGTTTGTCCTGCTTTTATATGATATTTCTGTAGTGTCGGAACGAAAACCTGATAAGAGAAGGCTTCCCGCCTCACGGGAAATCTCCTCTGCAAAGTCTGTAATTTCTTTAAGCATGCTTAATACATTCCTCCAACGCCAATTTTAAAATTGAATTCATGATGATCCTCGTTGGGATCTCCCATTTCTATGATAATTTTTTGATACAGAAACAGGTATGGCAGAATCTGTTCATCAACACGAAAGGATAGTTCGTATCCGAGGGCCCTGAATCCTGAGAAGGGATTTCCCTTTACCCACTTGCCCATATCCATGCCGAACCATCCCTGGCCGTTAGGTGTATAGGAATATGGATCTGTATTTCCAAGATCCATCAGATAAAAGCGCTGTCGGTATTCAATTGCCATTTTCCATGCGAATCCGGTATTGCTGCGACTGATGTTGCCGAGTGAAACACCGATGCCAATATCATATACCCCATAATAATTGGACTGTGGCGTTGTATGGTCAAAGAAATAAAAATCCTGGGCGTCCAATAATGTGTAGTATTTGAAAAATTTATTCACGGTATAGGTGAATCGGAAGCCGAACATGTCAGTATCAAGGGTATAACCGGTATTGGATTTTCCGTCAAATGGTATCAGGCGCGGATACAACTTGATCTTAAAATTCATTTTTTTAGTATTGTAGGCAAAAAGGAAACCGACTTTAAAATCAAATTCACTCAGATTACGCGAATAATTAAAATTTCCCTCATGATGATTAAACAGGAAACCAATTCCCAGCATGAATTTTCCCAGGTAGTACATGGATTCGAAAATTTCCCTGTGGACTAAAAGATTTGGAGAAAGTCCCCCAAGCCATGGATTTTCCGCTATTGCTACAAACTCCCAGGCTTTGATTGGAGTAAAGCTAACATAAATGGTTTCCATGATATTGCCCATCGATCCCGGATCTGAAATGTAGCGATATCCCTTATTGCCTGAAAAATAGTAACCGGTACGGATGGTATAATCAATGGTTCCTACCACCCACTGGTGGATTTCCTTTTTTTTATCTTTTTCTTTTTTCTTTTTTGCTGCGGTATCTTCTACTATTTCCCCTTTTTTTCTAAGACGGAGCTCCCGTTCCTGTTGCAGCTTTTTGGAATAGGCATCAGTTAACCATTTTGGAACGATTTTATTGTTAGGATCGATTCTCAGTACGTGCTCACCAACTTTGACTGCATTTATATAGTCACCGGATTTATAGTAGAGGAAGCCGAGTTTTTCCCCGGTAACCACCTGGCGTTCATTTCTGTGCAGGGCCTCTTTATAATTTTTTATCGCTTCGGCTGTATTTCCCTGCAGTTCATGGGCCCATCCCTTGTTGTGGTAGGTCATGGCAGAGTCTTTATCATATACCTTAATTGCCCTGTTAAATTCTTTAACCGCTTCATCGTATTTTTTCTTTTTCCCCAGTTCAACCCCGAGACGATTGTATTTTTTGGGATTGGCAGCCACAAGGGGAAGGGCCGTTAAAAGTAACAGAATTATAATAGGATAATATGCCATATTGAGTTGTACGTTTATTGATTTCATATTACTTTGTTATAACTGCTCCTGTTTAAGTTATGATCATCATACCTTCTACTCAGATTTACTCAAGTATATTTTCATGTTATTCAAAACATGAAAACTTAATATTATAAGCTTTTTATATTGCTATCTTCCATTCAGTAATATACAGTCATAGTATTGAAATAAATGAAAAAAGTGTAATAATTTACCTGTCTGGAGAAGCAAAATCATGGGTAAAAATGATATTTTAGAGCATCTGCACGTAAAAAAGGGAGATATCACGCTTGAATGCCTCGATGCCATTGTTAATGCGGCAAATCCCTCTCTTCTGGGGGGGGGAGGTGTAGACGGTGCCATTCATCGGGCAGCCGGTCCCGGACTGCTTGATGAATGCAGAAAACTTGGCGGCTGCCGGCATGGAGAGGCAAGAATTACAGGTGGATATAATTTACCGGCTTCTTATGTCATTCATACGCCCGGGCCAGTTTATTATGGGGGCAATAGCGGAGAAGCGAAGGTGCTCCATGATTCATACTACAATTCATTATTGCTGGCAAAGGGAAAGAATCTTTCTTCCATTGCATTCCCGGCAATCTCGACAGGGGTCTATGGATACCCTAAGGATGAAGCATGCAGGATAGCGGTTGATACCGCAATTGATTTTATGAAGGAAGAAAATTATATTATTGATGTATATTATGTCCTTTTTGATAATGGTAACTATAAACTTTTTAATAATTATCTGGAAAAAAAAAGAGAGGAGCAATGAACTATTTAGAGCAGCTTGTAAAATCTTCCGCCAAAACCGGCAGTATTGTATGTATGGGGATGGATCCGGTGCTGGAAGATATGCCCGTCGAGGGGAGTCCTGGTGAACAAATTTTTAAATTTTATGAATCAATTCTTAATGAAATTGTAAAGTCCGGAGTATTTCCAGCATCGGTGAAGCCAAATTATGCCTTCTATGCCCAGTATGGCCTTGAAGCCATTGAGGTGCTGGCACGTTTGATCGGAATGTATAAAAAAGAAGGAATACCGGTCATTTTGGATGTAAAACGTGGTGATATTGGTAAAACAGCCCGTGCCTATGCGCAGGAGGCCTTTGACTTTTTCAATGCCGACGCAGTGACCCTCTCTCCCTATCTCGGCTATGATTCAATTGCTCCCTTTATCGATAACTATCCGGACAAGGGTTACTACATCTTGACCAAAACATCAAATAAAAGTTCCGGGGAGCTTCAGGATATTGAATACCAGGGATCACCCCTTTATCTTTATATGGCACGAAAATTAATCGACTGGTATCATCCCGGAATCGGCTCCGTTGTAGGGGCAACCTACCCGGAACAGCTTCAGGATGTAGCATCTGTCTTTTTTGAGGCTGGGAAGGAAGTACCGTTTCTGATTCCCGGGATTGGCAGCCAGGGGGGAGATCTTGAAGCGGTGATCAATGTACTGAAGCAGTGTGAAGAACCGCGGATTCACCGCATCAATTCTTCCAGCGCCATTAATTTTGCATGGAAAAAAACCGAAGGTGTTGCCTATGAAAAGGCTGCTGTTACAGCGCTGAAAGAACTGAATGATGAAATCGGAGCCCTGTTGTAGGGGCTTCGTAGGTTACAAAATCAGGCTCGCGGCGGAGACGCCAGTCTCGATTCTCTTTTTGTCAAGAGGGATAAAGAGAGAGTATTTCACTCTACGGGGTATGCCAGTATAATCTTTTTCAGGTGATTTTTTTCAAAGCTGAAAATTGCCTCAGCTGGCAGGGCGTCCCGGGTTCTGTAGTAGAAATTATTATTTTTATTCTCTGTGGGAGGTCCCAGTATGGAAGTAATTTCTGCCGGGGTCATTCCTGATTTGATGCCGTATTTTAAGGGTTCGGTACCGTCTGTAATAACAATCCCCTGGATTATCTGTTTTTTCAGTTTTGTCGCGTGATAGATTGTAAAGGTTATTCCGGGATAGACCATGGTATATGTTTTATCCACTATTGAAGGATCGTGGATGTTTTTTTCCTCTACGGTTTTTATTTCCGGGGTACCACTAATGTTCTTAAGGATGGATTTTTTTACGTCTGGTCCGATGGCATGGGGATAAATGTCTTTTTTAAACGGAGAGGATACAAACTTCCCCACCCTGCTAAGGTCATCCTGTTCCTGGGGTACATAACTTGCAAGGAAGCCGCTGAAGACCCATCCTTCCTGACCTTTATAGCGAACCTCAACCCAGGGGGCGGTTTTTCTTCCGATAACAGAAATTTTATTTGAATAGGCTATGATCCCAACTTTTTCTTTATAAGGGATAACGGTTTTTTTTGGAGAATCAATTCCCGGGCCGGATCGAAGTACCAGGCCTTTTCTGGCGGTAACAGTGGTAGTTTCGATTACTTCCTTTTTGCACCCCTGGAATACTACACTCAGTACTATGATGCAGAAAAGATACAGTGTGAAATTTTTTATCATGGTGAAACTCCTGTGAATGAGGTTATCCTGTATCATGTATTAAACTGAAAAAAATGGCAAATACAATTCATTATACTGAAGCTGTTTTTTTAATGATAACTTATTCACAAAAATTTATTGGCATTGTATTATCGGTATGCCATAATAATGTAAACCACCAGGAGGCACTGCCATGAGACTACCGGGTATTATAACTTTAATTATTATTCTAATTTCTGCGACAACCCTTCTTAGTTTCAATCATGAAGATTTAACTAAGGCAAAAAAAGGGGACAAAAACCTGGTTAAAGCAGACCTTTCACGGGCAGATATGAAGGGAATGGATTTGGGCGGTGCTGATCTCTCTGAGGCTAATCTGGAAAGGGCTAACCTGAAGAAAGCCCGTTTCCGTCATGCAAACCTGAAGAATGCGAACCTGAGACGGGCAAATCTGGTGCGGGCTGATTTTACCAAGGCAAACCTGACCGGGGCGGATCTTATCGGAGCGGATCTTACAGATGCCCTTTTTAAATACAGCAACGTCTCCGGGGCACGCATTGATCGCAAATGGGAGGCAGATTTCACAGCAGTAAAGGTAAAAGGGCTCAACCGTGTCCGCTGGAAATGAATAAAATCTATTGAAGATGGTATTTATGTTAAGTGATATTTTTTTTGATTAAAAATTTTTATCAGGAACCGGCAGTTGTTGCCGGCTATTCCTGGATATCGACAGACACATTGCCTGATGTTTCATTTATACACGCGGCAGTAAACTGCTTCACCATATCCTGAGCAATTCTGATCTTCAGTATAATAAGACTAGCCGTATAGGTAACCTCTTCATCCATAATATTAAATCGTTTTAACAGCGAGTAAATATTTCCGGTATATTCATGTGCAGCGGATATTACAAGGATTGTCATTTCTACCGGAATGTCAAAGGGAGTCTGCTGCAGTGCCCGTGAGGCAGTACCGTTATAGGCCCTGATGAGGCCTCCCGCTCCAAGTTTAATGCCGCCGAAATATCGGATCACCAGTACTGCAATGTTATTCCACTTCTGGGACTCAATGGCCTGGAATATCGGTTTGCCCGCGGTGCCGGAGGGTTCTCCATCATCGTAGAATCGGTAATCGTTATCGACTTTCCATGCCCAGCAATTGTGGTTTGCAGAGGGATCTCCCTCCTCCTTCAGGATGCGGGGGAACTCCTCCGGGGAAGAGAGGGGGAAAACTTTCACCAGGAAACGGCTCTTCTTAACGGTCTCTTCGCGGCTGAATGTCGATTTCGGTGTTTTCACGGTGATCGATTTTTTGATTTTTCAGGATTTACACAGTCTCTTATCCCCTCTCCCGGAGGATGACGTCAATTGTATTTTCAAAGTGTTTCGGCAGTAGGGGGTGAATTATTTTATACTCAACACCGTTAATCGTGTTTTAGTGTTCTGTTTGACAATTCAGGAAACAACTGTAATTATTCAGGCATCTTTAATTACCCCGCTGACAGGTTTCCTGCCGGGGCATCAGAATAACCTGATGGCTAGCCTTATAAAAATATATCAAGAGGATGGGTGCTGGAGGGGAAAAATATTTTTTCAGGTTTGCCGTAAATATTATTTTTGCCGGAAAAGCTGCCGGTACTTATCACTTCCCTTTCGTGCCATTTCCCTCTTTGCAAACCATTCTTTTTCATTTTTAGGTACATCAAGAATATTTTCTTCACTGCGCCGAACCATGCTCAGGGCCTCCGTGGGACAGGTGGTGACGCAGAGGCCGCAGCCGATACACCTTTCGTTGATTTCGGCATAATCCTCCAGATTGATGGCCCTTACCTGGCATCGGTCGAGGCAGATGCCGCATGCTGTACATAGGTCCTCATCCACTGCGGGGAGATAGTTTGAACTGGCAGTAGCATTCGGTTTGTCCAGTTCATTCATCCCGCGAAGGATACCGCAGCAGCAGCTGCAGCAGTTGCAGATGGCGAAATGACCGTCTTTAAAGTTATTGGTCATGTGTACCAGCCCCGCCTCTTCTGCCTGCCTGAGGATTTTGAAGGCCTCATCCTTGTCGATGGGACGGCCCCAGAAGTGCCCCTCGAAAAAATTTTCAATGGGGGCAATCCCCATGCAGACCTCTACAGGTTTTTCGCAGGGCTCCCCCATTATTCCCTTTTCTGTCTTGCAGATGCAGTCACCAACAGCCCATGCCTTGGCGTTTTCTATGATGCCGGTAATGCTCTCGTATGGTTCGATGGAAGAATCGGAAGGGATCTCCTCCTCAATGGGAAGAACCTTCAGGAGAGAGGGGCTGTGCTCGTAGAACTCCTCGCCGAAGGCGGTGTCCATGTAGTGTTCACACATCTCTACCAGTTCTTCATCAAGGCGGTAGAGCTGCATTTCATAAATGCCAAAAACGAAGGGGAGCAGCTTATAAAGTTTAACGGCACCTATTCTGGCCCCGAAGATCAGTCCCCTTGACTGCATTTTTTCCAGTTTCGTTTTAAGAAAATCAGCATCCATACCGGTGCGCATGGCAATGGCATCGGGGGTCTCCCAGTCGAGTTTAAGCTGCAGGGTAATGGAGGCCTCCTCTTCAGTAAAAATCTTTTCAAGGATTCTCAGTTCAAGGCCGTCCTCCGTGGAGGGGTAGCCGTTGGGAATAGTATCCAGCAGGTCTCGCAGTTTAATATAGATATTATCGCTCATGGGGGCCTCGATGTTTATATAACAAATTTTCTATAGTGTCTATTTCTAGCAGGGATTGTTTTTCCCGTCAACAGCAAAAATAACATTGTTATGTTTTTTTATTATTTAAGCAGAGAATATATTTGCATAATTTGAAGATATTCTGCACAATTTTTTCAGATATATGGGGGGAAGTTTATGCGCCGCTTTAAGAGAATTTACCCGATTGTACCGCTTATTTTATTATCCATGATACTTTTCGGAAAAGAACCGGTCCCTGTAATTGCCCTGCAGCCCCTGGGAAAAGTCAGAAATGAGATCTTACAGGAAGTTAAAAAGGGCATTACAAAAGTCTACCGCGTAAGGGTAGAAATACTTCCGACGGTACCCCTGCCGAAAAAGGCATGGTACCCCCCGCGGCGCCGTTACCGGGGGGAGAAACTTTTAAACTTCCTTCAAAAAAACACCCCGAAAAAATACCTGAAGGTGGTGGGCCTCACTACCCGGGATATCTCCACCACAAAGGGAAAATTCAAAGACTGGGGGATCTTCGGCCTCGGCTCCCTCGGGGGAAGAGCCTGTGTGATCTCAACGTTCCGGCTCAGGAGGGGAAGGGTCTCTCACCGTTATTTTATCGGGCGTCTGGTGAAGGTGGTCAATCATGAAGTGGGACACACCTTCGGCGTGGGGCACTGTCCGAATCAACGCTGCCTCATGGAGGATGCAAAGGGGACCATTAAAACAGTGGACCGGGAAACGGGAGCCTTCTGCGGAGAGTGCCGGGAGAGGCTGAAAAATATTTTGAAGTAGTCCCTAAAAGAAATTTGTTCGAAGGGAGAATGATTTTCAGTAAAATTAAGAAGGCCCGACTGTTTTAAAAGTATTTTTAATTTCTTTTTAAAATGATTTCCTTTATCCATGGAATGGCAAATAGAACCAAACCAATTGCCATGAAAAGTTCCTGTTCAATTGATCCTTCTATTTGGAAATTAAAAAATATTGGTTGAAGAATAAATATTCTAGCCGACCAGAAAAGTACAATAGAAGTAAGTAATATTTTGCCAATGGAAGTCTCTAACAGGTCTTCTGTTTTAAAAAATGGTATATATGCAAAAATTAACCAGAATATCAGGAGGCACCAGCTCATTATATTCAGGTTCCCAAATATTATAGCACTGTCCTGTGGTGATAAACATTGAAGTCGTTCATTCCACTGATAATGTGTTGGAAATGATAAATGCATAACCGCGCACAGAAGATGGTATATTCCACCGATTTTTAGTAAAATTTTCATATGAACACCTCCATTATTTAGTCACCATGGTGATATATTTCTAAATTCAGTCAAGAATATAAAGTAGTAAAAGTAAACCAAAGAGTGAAAAGTTTGGTATGTAGTGTATTGGCAACCGGGTACAAATTGGTTGACATATTTGTTTTATATATGTATTTATTGCGGAAACAGTTATGGTATAGATGGCAATAATCTAAAATTAACAAGGCATAAATATGAAAAATAAATCGAATAAAAAAAACAAAACTCTCTATGGTGTAGTCAAGGTTAGTGCTAAAGGACAAATAATAATCCCTGCGGATCTGCGAAAGGAATTAGAAATTGGAGATGGAGATCAATTGTATGTTTTAAAAAATAAAAATGACGATATTGTGTTATTGAATGTGGACAGAATGGAAGAAATATTAAGGGACCAGAGATTTATGACTGCTGTATATGATGAATGATTTTATATGGATATTAATAAAAAATAACTCATTATCTCTGTTTCGCAATGATTCGTATTTAATGGGCACTCGGGAACTTAAAAAACAGGATCGGAGAATAACATGTTTATAGGACATTTTGGAGTAGGCCTTGCATTAAAAAAAGCAGATAAAAATATTTCACTGGGAGTACTGTTTTTAGCGGTAAGCTTTATTGATCTGCTTCATTATTTTTTGACAATAATTGGTATTGAGTCAGTTGAAATTGTTCCAGGATTTACTGAATGGGCCCCCCTTAAGGGGACTAATCCTTTGACCCATGGCCTTGCAGGGATTTTTGCCTGGTCACTACTGGTTTTTGTTTTGGTAAATATATATGGCAGGCTGAAAAAAGATGGTTCAATTAATTACACGAGGGCAGCAGTAATATTGTCCCTTGGTGCTTTCTCTCATTTTATCTGTGATGTGATTGTCCATGCCCCTGACCTGCCTGTACTTGGATGGGAGAGTAGAAAACTGGGCCTGGGCCTCTGGAATTACCCCCTCGTTTCAAATTCCCTTGAAATAGGTATTTATATGTCAGGGCTTCTGATTTACTATAAATCAACGAAAGGAGAATCCTTTGCGGGGAAATATGGCATGCTTATATTTTCTGCTGGCATAATTGCCTTTCACCTTTTGCCGGGGCTGGTGCCGCCCATGGATAGTGTTAACACAATTTACATTAACCTGTTAACAGCCTCCATTATTATTATCGGAATTGCAGAATGGCTGGACAGGAAGAGGATTTTGTGAAAACAAATTTTTTTTAAAAGGGTTGCCCTCATGTCACAATGATTCTTTTCTGCATCACTTTCATTCCCTGCCTTAGTTGTTGAATCTAAAATTACTGGTCATCATATCCCGGTATTATTATCTATGTGGTGATAGAAAAAATACCGGAGATATAAAAGTTTTTATCGGTAATACACTGTTTCAAATGGAAACAATCTAAAAGGGGAGGGGAATGAATAATATACTAACAATTGATGATGATGTTATAATCCTGGAAACGTTGAACGCCCAGTTAACCAGTCTGGGATACCGCACCATGCAGGCCTATTCAGGAAAGATGGGCCTTGAACTGGCGGAAACCAGGAATCCGGATTTGATTGTTCTGGATTTGAATATGCCGGGTATGGGTGGTTTTGATGTTTTGAGGGAATTGAGAAAAAAAGAAACAACAAAGGATATACCGGTGATTCTTCTTACTTCCGCCTCCGATAGATTCCATGTCCTTCAGGCAAGGAGGTTCGGGGTGATTGACTATGTACTCAAACCTCACAGCATGGGTTCTTTGGTAAAAAGTTTTAATATAGCAAAACAGTATTCTCTAAAAAGGAAAATTAGCAAAAGAGCAGTAAATGAAAGAAGAGTTCTTGTCTCCCGTGGTGGCGGGAAAACAATCGTCGCCTTCAGAAATCTATTTGATGAAAAAACAAGGAAAGAGGCACAAAAGGTGCTCGGATCTACATTCAGGCATTTAACCAGATATGATGATTTTATTATTGATCTCCGTGGCGTGTACGGCCTGAAGGGGAATGATGTGTTCTTTCTTGAAAAATTACTGCGGGATTTTAATTTGGAAAAAATATATGTTGCAGCTGGAGAAAATCGCCGGGTTTTCTCTGAAAAGGCCTTCTCAATTGAAGAAAATCGAATTTTCAATTCTCTTGGTGAAGTGCCGTCAGTCATAGACAGGCGGCATTAAATCCAGTTTTAAAGCGTTATAACAATAACTGCCCGACAATGGGGAAATGACAACGGTGATACAGATGCATTAGACAGGCTGCGGCTGTTTTTATTGGATAAAGTGTTATCGTAAAATAATTATTTGTTAAACCCTTTTAATGTTACTGTGTATTGAACATTAAGATTCGGTTATTCATTTCATCTGCCATGTAGAGTGTGCCTGTCGCATTATATATAAAAAGTCCTGCGGGACTGGAAAAATCATCCACATCTGTTCCCCCAGTGGAGGTAACAAAATCTGGTTGACCCAGTACAGAATCTGCTGCGGCCCCGTTTACCTGGGGAATGGAATTATAGACGAGTACCCGCTGGTTCATCACATCAGATATATAAAGACTACCCGTATAGCTGACGAAGACATCACTGTTAAAGTTTAAAAAAAGGCTACTGTCTGAAGCTGCTAACCCTGTGTTTGTAAAGAAATTCGGCTGCCCTACGACTACATCCGCGGGTTGAAAATTGGACACCGGCCAGGTGTTCCAGATCAGTACCCGCAGGTTACCCGTATCGGCGGCGATGATGCGTGTACCGTCTGTCCAGATGCCCCCTGGATTTCTCAATGTCCTGGCGGTGGGGGACCCGTCATCAGCCCCATTCTGGTCGTCATCATTCTGGGTGCCATGGGTAAAATCCCCCTGTCCCAGGACAATATCTGCATCGGCCCCGTTTGAAGAGGGAATACTGTTATAGAGAAGTATTCTGCTGTTACCCTGTTCAGTCACGACCATTTTATCTCCGGCTACGGCCACATCGAGGGGCCAGAGCATGCCGCTCCGGGTGGTGGCACTCACAGCAGATGTCATATCCGTCTGCCCCACCACGATATCCGCACCTGGATTATCTGCGCCGGGGATACTGTTGAAGATCAAGATCCTGTGATTGTCGTAATCCGCTACAAAGAGCCTGGTGCCGTCACTGGTGATTCCCCTGGGACCCATTGTGGAGGCGGATACCGGCTGGCTTATACCGGTGGAAAAATCAGGCTGCCCCATGACAAAGTCGGCATCTGCACCATTGAAAGAGGGAAGGGTACTGTATCCCATGATCCTGTTATTCTGATAGTCAGTGATGAAAAGCCTGCCCGTCACAATAAGAATACCGATAGGTCTGTTAAATGTCCCCGCGGTGGTGCCTGAACTTCCGTTGGTAAAGTCTGCATGACCGATGACGGTGTCCGCCGGCTGATTAAGAAGAAATGATTCAGTAACGGGGACTGTAATGATAGCACTGTCAGTAACGGAAGGATTATCAACTGAAGTTGCCGTAACTGTTGTAATTCCCTCTCCAACCGCGGTTCCTGTTGTATCAATGACAGCCATATCAGCGGAGGTCCAGATTACTGAAGGATTGGTGGCATTTGCAGGAAGAACAGTTACAGTGAGACTTGAACCAGGGCTTAATGTCTGATGTCCGCCATCGATGGTGACACTGCTGACGGGAACATGGGTGTTCGGTTTGTGCAGCAGAAGGGCGAATTCATTGCCGCAGGCGGTATATAAAAATAAAATAACAAAAACGCATACCCACTGGAGATTTAAATTTTTTAGCACGGTATTCTTTCCACGACCACGGCAATTTTCATATTACCAAGATAACATATATTATCCTGAAAAACCATATCATTTGCTGATGGATATTTGTAAAGGCCGTTAGAAATTGAATAAGTGAAAACTTGTACTTAAATTAGAGCACTGCCGACTACCCCAGTGGTCTCTTTCATCAGCAGTCCTGCAGAAACCAGATAATGGTTGACTTTCCCGTTCCGCCGGTTCTACTACATAAAAATTCAAATTTAAAGGATAGTGAAATGGTGAACGGCAAAAGAATTATTATCGCCACAATCGGCGGTCTTCTGGCGGGCCTTGCCTGTGTGTCCGGGGGAATCCTGATGTTCGGGATGACCTTTACTCCCCTTGCCCTTCTTTTTGTCATCAGCAGCAGGGTCTGTATCGGATTTGTCATCGGGATTTCATCGCTTAAGATTCACTGGGCCCTTCGCGGCCTCTTTATAGGCTTTATAATCGGTTTCCCCTTTCCCATATACGATTTAATCATCGGGCAGGCTCCGGTAATCGCGGCTACCGCATTTGTGATGAGTTCAGTATTCGGGGTGCTCATTGAATTTTTTACCACGGTGGTTTTCAAGGCGGAAATGGCCTAGCCGGCCAACTTTCTGTCTTGTCTGAAATTCCGGCGGAAGATATCTGATATGATATGATACAATTATGGCAGCTGAACTGATCACCCATTTTATATTCTTTGGCGGCACGGTGGCTTTAATGATGGCGGTGATGCAGCTCCTCAGGGGAGTCAGGGATGTAAAGAGCTGGATGCTCTTTCTCTTCTTTCTGGTGACTGCCCTCCAGATGTACCAGGTCTTTGTTATCAACCATTATTTTCACCGGCCCGTTTTTATCACTCAGCAGATCTTCGGGGTGCCGAAGTTTATTATCGGCCCGGTTCTCTACATCTATTTTTGTCTTCTTTTTGATCGAAAATACCGGTTCAGGAGAATCACCTGTTTACATTTCATTCCCCCGGTGATATCCGTGGTGCACCGGATTATTTTTCTCCGTTTCTATCTTCCCGTTGATTTTGGCATTTCTGTCAGTCATGAAATTTTTCAGGGAATCGCTCTTTTCCTCGATTTTTCCGGTTTCCTGATCCTCCTGGTGTATTTGTATTTTACCTTTCGGAAAATTCGTCTTCTCTCGGTAATCGGTCGGGTGGATACGACCCTTTTCAGGCTGTCGGCAATGATCATCCTGTATGCTGCGGTAATTATCATCCTGTACCTCTACTCGGTGTTTAATCCCGATGAATTTATAATTGAAATATTCAATGTCCTTTCCAGTGCCGCAATACTTGTCCTTTTCTATCTCAGTCAGAAATATCCGGAACTCCTCGACTGGTTCCGGAGAGAGGTAAAGGAGGAGAGTTATAAAAATTCACTCCTGAAGGGGATGGACCTGCAAACCATCAGGGAGAGGCTTACTGATTTAATGGAGGAGGAAAAAATATACTATGATGATGAACTGACACCTCAGACACTGGCGGATCTCCTCTCCATTTCCCCCCACCAGCTCTCAGAACTGCTGAATCAGCACATGGAGATGAATTTTTACGGCCTGGTGAACCACTACCGGATTGAAGAGGTGAAGCAGCTTCTGGTGAAACACCGGGAGCAGTCAATCCTTTCCCTCGCCTATTCTGTCGGTTTCAATTCAAAATCATCATTTTACGATGCCTTCTCAAAATTGACAGGAATGACTCCCCTCCAGTATCGCCGGAAATACAGCTGAGCAGTTATAATAAACATTGTAACTACTCATCTATAGATAGATAGTGAAAATTTAATTAACCGTAAATTGGCCCGAAGACTCGTTTTTAATTTTTTTGCAATTACTGCGTAGTTGCTAAATATTTTAGTCCGTTTTAAGCAAGAAGGACTACAATATCTCTCATTTTAACTATTATTACTAGGAAGAGAGTTCTTGTATATTATCGGAAAAAATTTCCGGGATAGCAGAGGAGTCACGCATGGCAGAAAAAAATGTATCACGCCGTTCTTTTTTAAAGAAATCAATCTATGCGGGGACTGCCACGGGAGGTGCACTCCTTCTCGGTGGCGGTATATGGTCACTCCTGAAGGAAAATTCAATAGACGATCTCTACGGGGAGTATCCCCCTGCTTCAAAACTTCACCCCCCGGAAATTTCAAATCCTGATGCGGAGAAGCCTAATATCATACTCATCTACTGCGATGATCTCGGTTACGGGGATATCGGCTGCTACGGGAGCAAATCAATCAGGACCCCCAACATTGACCGCCTTGCCCGGGAAGGTTCCCGTTTTACCGACTTCTATTCCTGCGCGGCCGTCTGTGCCCCCTCACGGGCGGGACTCCTGACGGGGCGTTATCCCTTTCGCACAGGGGTCATCGGTAATCCCTATCCGAAGGATGAACCGGTGTATAAAACAATCACCCGTAATCTCGGGGTGAAGCTGAGAAATCTCGGTATCATGGATGTGCGCGAGGACTACGTGGCCCGGGGCCTTGACTCCCGGGAGTTAACCCTGGCGGAGGCCCTGAAGGCTGCAGGCTACCGCACCGGCATGGTGGGAAAATGGCACCTGGGGGATTACAGCCGTCACCCGGAGTTCAATCCCCGCAGGCATGGTTTCGACGATTATATCGGGGTTCCCCACGGGAACGGAATGAAGCCCCTGCCCCTTTTTCGCAATGAAGATGAACTGGAAGAGGATCTCGGAAGGGGAAGCGGCCAGGCTGTCCTTACGGGACTATATACGAAGGAGGCAAAGCGTTTCATCGGGGAATCAGGCACAAAGCCCTTTTTTCTCTACTTCGCCCATACCTTTCCGCATCAGCCCCTCCATGCCTCGAAAAATTTCAAGGGTAAATCACGGGGGGGGAGATTCGGCGATACCGTGGAGGAAATCGACTGGAGCGTGGGAGAGATTGTTAAAATGCTGGAAGAGAAGAACCTGCGGCGCAATACCCTGATTGTATTCACCAGTGATAACGGGCCATGGTCTGAGGGAAGTCCGGGAAGCCTCCGGGGCCGCAAGGGTCAGAGCTATGACGGGGCATTCAAGGTACCCTTCTTTGCAAACTGGCCGGGCAAAATCCCCGCGGGGAAAACCGTATCCGCCCCGGCGATGAATATTGACCTGTTCCCCACCCTGCTGAACCTGGCGGGAGTGCAGCTCCCCACGGATAGAACCATCGACGGGAAAGATATTTTCAGCCTGATGCGGGGGAAGGCCGGTGAATCCCCCCATGATGCCCTCTATTTCTATCACTACGATCTCCTGGCGGGAATACGTATGAAGAACTGGAAATACTACCGGAAAATCAACCGCTATGTCTGGCCCATACCCCTGGATGCCGCGTCGGTGCCCGATTCCATGGGGAAGTCACAGCTGGGCAGCCGCTGGCCCCTCCTCTATGACCTGAAAAGGGATCCCGGAGAGAATTACAATGTAATAGATACCTATCCGGAAGTGGCGGCAAAAATGAAAATAAGCATGGAAAGATGGCAGAAATCAACAGCGAAGAATCCCCGGGGATTCCTGATTGGAAAAAAAGAAACAGCAGTGAATCAGTAAAATATTAATATTACTATGGATAAAGGAGAGAAATTTCATGGCAGAAAAAAATCTATCTCGCCGGTCATTTTTAAAGAAATCCGTCTATGCGGGAACCGCAGTGGGAGGCGCAGCCCTTCTCGGTACCGGGGCATGGTCAGTTTTCAGGGAGAGGCCCATCGATGAACTGTACGGTGAATATCCCCCCGCCTCGAAGCTGCAGCCCCTGGAAATAGCAAATCCCCGTGCAGAGAAGCCCAATGTCATCGTTATCTACTGTGATGATCTCGGTTACGGGGATGTCGGCTGTTACGGCAGCAGCTCCATTAAAACTCCCCACGTGGACCGCCTGGCACGCGGTGGGTCACGGTTTACCGATTACTATACCTGTGCCGCGGTCTGTGCCCCCTCCCGGGCGGGACTTCTCACCGGGCGTTATCCCTTTCGTACCGGGGTTATCGGGAATCCCTATCCGAAAAATGATGCCCTGTCGAAAAAGCTGGCACGCCGTTTTGGCCAGCTGACAAAGAATCTTGGTATCCTCGACCAGAGGGAAGACTACGTGGCCCGGGGCCTCGATTCCCGGGAGATTACCATGGCGGAGGCCCTGAAGACCGCGGGGTACCGCACCGGCATGATCGGCAAGTGGCACCTGGGGGATTACAGCCAGCAGCCTGAGTTCAATCCCCGTAAACACGGATTCGATGAATATTTCGGGGTGCCCCACAGCAATGACATGAGGCCCTTTCCACTTTACCGAAATGAAGAGGAAGTGGAGGCGGACATGGGAGACAACCAGGCACAGCTTACGGGACTCTACACGAAGGAGGCGCAGCGCTTCATCGATGAATCCGGCGACAAACCCTTCTTCCTCTACTTCGCCCATACCTTTCCGCACCAGCCACTACATGCCTCGGATAAATTTGCAAAGAAGTCAGAGGGGGGGAAGTTTGGAGACGCTGTGGAGGAGATCGACTGGAGTGTGGGGGAACTGGTGAAACTCCTGGAGAAAAAGAACCTGCGTAAAAAGACCATGATTATTTTTACCAGTGACAACGGCCCGTGGTATGAGGGAAGTGCAGGGAGCCTCCGGGGCCGCAAGGGGCAGAGTTATGACGGGGGATTCAGGGTCCCCTTCATCGTGAACTGGCCGGGAAGGATTCCCGCGGGGAAGACAGTCACCGGTGCCGCCATGAATATTGACATCTTCCCCACCCTGCTGAACCTGGCGGGAGTGCAGCTCCCCGCGGACAGGATCATCGATGGCAAAGATATCTTTAGCCTGATGCGGGGACGCACACAGGAATCCCCCCACGAGGAACTGTATTTCTATCACTACGATCTCCTTGCGGGGATACGCATGAAGAACTGGAAATATTACCGGCAAATCAACCGCTATGTCTGGCCCATACCCCTGGATGCCGCCCCGGTTCCCAATTCCATAGGTAAGTCACAGCTGGGCAACCGGTGGCCCCTTCTCTACAACATGCAGAAGGACCCCGGGGAGAGTTATAATGCCATCAATACCTACCCGAAGGTGGCGGAGAGTCTCCGGAAAAGGATGGAGAAATGGGAGCAGGGGGTGCAGAAAAATCCACGGGGGTTTAAAAATACGGCAGGTATTTAAAAACAGTGGAGACCGGAAGGGGGTAAGCTGGCGGAGAAAGGATCAATTTTTTACATTGTTATTTCTTATGCTTGCCTCTACTAATCGGGAGTTTCATTATTTTAAATATGTAACTCCCGATTTTATCCTGTACAACTATTTTCCCGGAAGGATATAAAAAAAGAAACAGAAAAAATGGCTTATACTTCCCCCGAGCACAAAGAGGTGCCAGAGAGAATGATGAAAGGGGAGTTTTTCCCATAGGAAGAAAATAGTCCCAATACTGTAGGCTCCTCCTCCAATCAATAGCCATGCTATCGACATTGGAGTAAGATAAGTCAGAATAGGATATGAAAAAAATATAATGAGCCATCCCATCATCAAGTATACTATTGTGGAAATAAATTCATATTTGCCAACAAATTTTAATTTGAAAAAGATGCCAATTACAGCCAGTCCCCAGAGTACACCGAAGAGGCTCCATCCCCATGGGCCTTTTACTGCAACAAGCATAATCGGGGTGTAAGATCCGGCTATTAACAGGTATATGGAAATATGATCCATTAATTGAAAAAATTTCTTCAGGCTGTCCCTTCTGATAAAATGATATACAGTAGACATTGAATAAAGGACTATTAGGCTGAATCCATAAATTGAGAAAGAAACAATTTTTATTGCACTCCCTTCAATCGCGGCATATACAATTAATAATACAAGGGCGGTAATGCTTAGACCAATTCCAATGGCATGAGTTATCCCGTTAACTAATTCTTCGGTTTTTGTCTGGTTGCTGTATTGGTTTCTGCTTTGCAGGCTGTACTCCATGTAAGACCTCATAGTGAAAATTATTTTTCTTTTATTAAAGGACAGGCAGATAAATGAATAGTTGCAAATAATTATTCTTTCGATTTCTATTTTACTAATTATTAATAGGATATTAGCTAAATTATTAGAGGAAGGAACAGGGCTGAAACATGGTGTAGAATGGTAAGTATTATATCAGTTTATATAATAATCCAGTAACTCATGGAGAATTACCGGATTATTTATTTGTACAGTAATGTATTAATTCAATTTTCTAATCATGAAATCTACGATATCTTCACCGGATGCATCCGCAACAGGCGTAGCGAGTTTTGGAATATAGGTTACGTGGTCTATGCCAACAGCATCAGCCGTATCCATCAGTGCCTTTGCATGATATGGATGATGGAAAATGAAATCAACATCCGGAGAAGCTGATACTTCATCTATTCTCGCATTCATCAAAAATAATTCAGGATCATCACTGGTCATGAGTGCCAGCATGTCAAGGTCCTCCCGATATTGAACAATCCCGGTGGCCGCAAGCTGTGTGTTAAGTTGATCAACAGTTTGAACTGGCATCGCATAAAAAGCACACATTAGATAGTACATGGAGATATTACTTGTGGCAAAACCCTGCAGGGTTACCCCAAAGGGCTCGAAGATGTCTTCCCACTGTACAAGATCATATGTTGCCTGTGTTTCAATGGCACCAATGGCACTTACACGTGTTGATTCCCTTTCCACGGGATCATCGCTGGTACTATCCGCCATATCATCACTGAGTCCCACCCACAGGCTGATGCCGGCACCGGCTGATGCACCTTCCATGGATATTTTTGTTTTATCGATATTGTATTTTTCTGCATTATAACGGATAAACTGAAGACAGCGTTTTCCATCCATAAGAGATTTGATTCCACCAACTGTATCACCCGGTACGGTAAGAAGACGATAATTAATATTGGCGAATGCGATACCTGCCTCGAGGTACTCCTTTATTTCCTCACTTTTGTAGCTGTAATCTTCATCTTTATCACCTAGATAGAATGCACCGCCATGAATATGAATGACGAGGGGTGTGGGATTATCTGATTTCGGCATAAATAGATCGAAGGTTTGTTTAGAGTCATCGCCATATTCGGCATTAGATAAAAATTTTCCCTGCAGGTCTCCAGCGTCAATGGGAACGCTTGCGTCACTGAGGGGAACGCCGGCATCGTTATCTCCGCTACCACCAGACTCACATGCAGCAAGGGTAAGCAAAATCACCAGGATAAAAGGAGTAAGTTTCTTTAATTTTGTTAAACTAAATCTGTGAAAGTTGATATCTGATCCGATTTTGTTCATAGGACCTCCCTAATAAGTGTTTTGTAACTCCTATCAGGTTATTGGTTCTCTTTGCTTTAGTCGTCCGAATTCATTAACCCGTACTATAATAGTAAAAAAATATTATTCAGGTTTGGCATTTCGATATTCGGTTGGAGTAATCCCGGTAATTTTTTTAAAGATTGAATTAAAGGTTGATTTGGAATTAAATCCTGTGTGGAAAGCAATATTAAGTATGTTATAATCGGCATATTCAGGATCATGTAGGCGTCGCTTTACCTCTTCAACCCTATAGGCGTTAATAAATATGTAAAAATTCTGTCCAAGGGTTCGGTTTAGAATCATAGAAAGATGATGTCCGGATATTGATAAACTTTCAGATAAATCCTGAAGTGTAATTGAGTCATTCAGGTAGGGTTTCTCCTCTTTCATATGTGTAAGGAGTTTGGTAATATATTCTTTTTCTTTTATTTCATCAATTTGATGTTTTTCATATCTTGGAGTTTTTTGAATTACTGCAGGCCTGAATAGTTCGGGATACCTGATGGTAAAAAATGTAACAGTAAAGGTCCCTAACATAAATGTTATGTATAAAGTACCTGGAGGTATAAACTGGTGATGGTCAATCTTTAAAGCCAACATAAATTTTATTATTAGAATAATAGATGTAAACATTATTGCAAATATCATTATTGTTTTAAGAAAAAGGAGATTCATTTTAGAAATATCAGAATAGAAATTTTTTACTACTGAAGTGTATTTTTTTAAGTTAATTGCTGATGCTATAATATAAATTCCTAAAGAAACAAGTGCCAGGGAAACCAGATGATCATTGCTTATAAAGACACTCTCATTTATATTATGAAAATTCTTCATGCTTCGAGCATTTCCGATAATATGAAAATTTATAACCAAATAGAGAAAATAAATAATGAAGGGTAAAAAATGCAAATAATCCTTTTTTTTAAGAGATGTTTTTTCAGAAGAAAGGCTCCTGGTATATAAAAATAGTAATGGCCCGTGCAACAGGAAATTTGGGCAATTAATATAAAGCATATAATAAAAAATTTTTTCGAAGCCGATGTGATAGAAATACCATCTGCTCATACTCATGCTTACTGAAAAAAGCAAAAAAGCGAGGACTATGTTTGAAAATCTATTTTTTTTCCTGAATAGCAGAACTCCTCCAAGGAAAAATCCCTGAATAACAGCTATCAGGTTTATTACTTCAATAAATCTATCCATTTATTAGCCTGTAGTCTATATTTTTATAATTTAACAGGTTCAATATTCCTGATAAAATAATCTATTGTCAATGTATTTATCATGCGGTTGAATTGACATGTCAATAAATGATGTCACATGTTTTTGGATTCTATTTTGTTAATGAAATTTTTATATCTTAACTTTAATCTTTAATTCTAATTTTTCTGAGAATTACAAATCACCTTTTTTTTAACACAATATAAATTGAATCATTTTTTTCCATTTCATCATATCGGGTCATTTCAACAATATCATACTTTTCGCCAATAATCTCCTTTAAGTGGTCCTCTGTTAAATAGAGAAAATAGAGCCCATGGTGCTCTTCTTCCTTGTCGCCATACCAGAAGGTGTGAAAGAGATATCCATTGTCATTGAGTACCCGATATTGGTTCTGAAACGATTTTTTGATATCCTCACGACTCAAATGATGCAGTACCTTATTTGAATAGATGCAGTCAAATTTTTTTTCCGTATCCATGGTAATCGCATCGAGCAGAAAAACATCTATCTCTGGATTTTTCTCTTTATAAAGATCAATAAATACCTTTGAATTGTCTGAACCAGATGAATTAAATGTCTCCCTTAGTATGTCCAGATCCTTTCCCGGTCCCATACCCAGTTCCAGAATAGAAGATCCAGCTTTTAAATATTTTTTAGTATTTCGATCAGTTCCCTTCCATCGTACCCATCGGCAATTTTAATGTATTCCCGGACATTATTTAATGAATCGAAGTACCCCATTTTTTATACTTCTTAAAGGAATGAATATACTTTTTTAATTATGATATTTAATATTCTGTATTTGTTTATATTTTATATGCCATCCGGAGGGTTTTTGAGTAAATGCCAAAGTCGGATAAATCAGAATATGACCACTTTATTATGGCGGGGAATAAAGCAGAATTGGCATCCTCGCGGGGATGCCAATTCTTCTGATTATTAAATTATTTAAATTACTACTTAAGGAGCTGATTATTTTGCAACAACAGCTGAAGGCTGTTGGTAGATACAGGAAAAATTTTCCTTTTTTCCAAAAACCTCACTGCAGAGGAGCTGCCGTCTGAGAAGAAAGAAATAAATGGCAACCGAAGATATCATGGCGACGATATTAACTGCCATGGAAACAGGGCTCTGCACAGTAACACCGTAGAAAAATGAACCGAGAACTGCAAAGGCTACGAAGGGACAGACAAAACCCCATTGAGAAACATAGAACTCCTTTTTAAAGAAATCCTTTTTGATATAATCTTTCAGCAGGGCAAGTCCAAAAATTAGATACCAGACTTCAAAAACGTATCCGAGCACAACACTGATTTGTGAAAAGGTATGCATATGGGTGCCGAATTGGTGATTCATGTAGTGTCCAAGACGGAAGGCTGCAATGGCATAGAGGGTCAGATTCGGCACTACGATAAGAAAGCTGGGAAGAAACTGTTTTTCAGGGAGACCATCTGCTGCAAAGTGACTTTTAAAAATTGTGATAAGTTTAACGATGAAAAGGAAAAATCCCATAGAACCGGAAACGAGAGACATAAATGCTGCGGTATGAGCAATTGTTGGATTTTTCGCCATAGCGGCAATTCCTGTACCGGTTACGGTAACCATACCGAGGGTAAAGGGATGAAGAAGCCATCCGAAACTGATTTTACTGACATCAAAACTTTTTATAAAGCTGATCTTTAATAGTTTAATTTCCATTCTCATAAGGAGTGTCCAGAGAACTCCCCAGGTGATCAGTGCGGGAAGCATCATGCTCTGAAGGTTTGAAGAGAAGAAGGGAATAAAAAACCTGACAGGTCCGATAAATACATTCATTGTCATTGCAAGGGCAAGAAAGGGGGTAAGAATCCCTGCATTTTTAAGTGGATCATTTATAAATGTTTGGTAGCCAGGTTTTTTCAGCCATGAAGCGAGTTGACGCAGAAAAAGGATCATCAGGCTCAGGTGAATTAATGTAAAAACAATCATGATTCCCTCAAGAGAATAGTAGAAGATTTCTTTTGAAAGGGGAAGTGAACCATGTCCAAGAAACGCACGGGTGACAAGCCCCTTAAAGCCGGTGAGGGAGTATTGCAGGAATGCAAATGGCATTACTGCAATACCACCCGCCCCGAGGGCGGCTAAAAAAATTACAGGTGAAAAATTTTCTTTTTTCATTTTGGTACCTCGTTTATCTGATTTCCGGATTGAACCGGTTAGTGTACTGAAATAATTATAAAGTATTCCCCCAGGGGAAAGATTATACCAGGTAGACATTCAGTATTTTATTAAATGCTAAAATACAAAAAATTGTTGCTAGTGTCAACTAAATTGTTGAATTTATTTAATTTTTATCAGGTTTTAATCATTTTAAGCAAAAAAAAAGAAAATCTACAGTCTCCTGTTCAGTGGGGAATGAAAATTCATCCTCGTGGCGGGTGCTGCTTTACAGTTTTTTCAACTGAAGGTGGTAGAGACGTCGTATACGGTAAAAAAAGTCCAGGTAGGTGCCCTGTTTATAGTCCGGGTAGGTCCAGGGCCAGAAGATGAAACTTCCCCCGGTAAAGCGGTATTCGTTCTCCAGGTAGATTCCATGGCCAATATAGACGCGGTGATAAAAATCTTTGCAGGATGCGAGAAAGACATTGGAGAGTGTAAGATAACCGGGATCGATATTTAACCGACGGACTCCACTGGTGAGGTTGTTTTGTTCAATATTGTTGGTAAAGCATTTAATCTCCGGCATCAACTCCCGCTCTATCAACTTTTCGAAGGCGAAAAAATATTTATTAAGATTTTCACTGATTTCCCGGTAGTAGGAGGTGTTGTCAAAGGGGAAGGGGCCAGCCTCATAATCTACGGGACCGAAACGATCAGTGAGGAGTTTTTTTACAGCGGCCAGGTCATCTTCCTTTGAATAAAGAATACCGATGAATAATTTTGCCGGTACGGGAAGGATCGCCTCAGCCATCTTTTTCCCTTTCTATCATCCAGCAGGCGAGATCATAATCGAAGGGGGTAGTGACCTTGATATTTTTCGTATCTCCTTCCACGGCGGCAACAAAATCCCCTGCTGCCAGTACCATGGATACGTCATCGGTGTAGGTCTTGTCTGGGTTGGCCTGTGCAGATTCATGGGCCCTTTGAATAACATCAAATCTGAATGACTGCGGTGTCTGTGTATAGTAGAGGCTGCTTCTGTCGGGAATAGAAATGACTTTTTTTTCGTGGATTTCCGTGATTGTATCGGTGGCCGGAAGATAGAGTCCAGCGGCGCCATGCCGGTCTGCTCCGGTGATACAGGCGGTAATTTTTTCCGGTGTAATAAAGGGGCGCGCCGCATCATGAATGAGCAGTATATCATCCCCCTGGAAATTTTCTGACACAAGGGCATTCCAGGCGGATTCCTGTCTTGTGGCTCCCCCTGTCACGAGTTTGAGTATTTTTTTTTCGGGATGTTTTTGAAGGATTTCTTCCATCTGCTCCCGGTATTCTTCAGGCACAACCACCAGTATGGCCTTTACTTCCTTCACCATGGCAAAACGGCTGATGGTTACCATGATGAGGGGCTGGTTTCCAAGGGGGAGAAACTGTTTCGGCAGGGGCTGTCCCATACGTCGTCCCGAACCCCCCGCGAGTATAATACTGTAAATATTCCGATTCATAATCTTTCTTCCTGCATGGGCATTCTTATCTATTATTCCATCTGGCGTCAAGTTTTTCATGATGGGGGGAAGTTTAAGAAAAGGTCTCCGAAAGGTGGAGGTATTATCCCTCAACTGTTATAAATTAATTACTTGCCATTTAAAACGGCTTAAATAGAATATTCATAATTTTATTAGATACTTAAATACTGTCTCCGGCATTTCACCGGAACCTTCGGCATATTATAGAGATGACCCCAGAGAAATATTACATTCAGGGAACAGGCCTGGCACAAAAATTTCGCCGACTCACCCTCTTCAGAGATATTGATATCAACCTTGAGACGGGACAGTCCCTTGCCCTTACCGGTTTTAACGGCTCCGGGAAATCGACACTGCTACAGATACTTGCAGGCATCCGGGTTCCCACCCGGGGAACCCTCACCTGGGGGGAAGAAGGGGGGGGCCTCGACGTGATTTCCTTTCAGCGTCTCCTCGGTTTCACCAGCCCCCTTGTGCGTCCCTACGGGGAATGTACCGGTATGGAAAATCTTGAATTTGTACTGGGGGAGGCAGTGTCAGGAGAGGATACCGCGGCCCTGCTTCAGCTTTTTAAACTGGAAGGTCATGAAAAGAAGGCGGTGAAGACATATTCCTCGGGGATGGAACAGCGCCTGAAGCTGATTTCAGTCCTGGCGAAAAAAAGCCCATTTCTTTTTTTTGATGAACCGGGGACAAATCTTGACCGTCAGGGAAAGGATCTTCTTTATGAAAAGATTTCAGAGCTAAAGGATAATCGGGTGATTATTATTGCCACGAATGAACCTGAGGAAGTTAACCTCTGCGGGGGGGTACTGAATCTTGGTAAATGAAGTATTGAGAAATCTGAAAAAAGATCTCCGCGTCGAGATGCGGAGCCGCAGTGCCTTTAATATTGCCTTTGCCTTTGCGGGTATTACCACTCTGGCAGTGAGTATGGCTGCGGGGGGGCGTCCCTTTGCACCCCTTGTCCATGCATTGCTCCTCTGGATTATTCTGTTTTTCAGTGCGATGAACGGTCTGCTTCATATTTTTACACGTGAGGAGGAGGAAGGAACGGCACTTTTTTTGCATCTGAATGCCTCAGCGGAAGCAATTTTTTGCGGAAAACTGATTTTTAATATTTTGCTTTTTCTGGCCCTTGAGGTGCTGGTGGTTCCCCTCTATCTTTTTTTCCTGCAGGTGCCGGTAAAAAATCCCCCTCTGCTTATATTAACTGTTTTTTCCGGTGGTCTGGCAATATCCGGTTCCGTTACTCTTCTGGCTGCCATGGTTGCAAAGGCGGGGGGGAAGGGATCCCTCTTTACGGTTATATCCTTCCCGGTAATTTTGCCGGTTCTCTGGGTATGTATTGCCACTACATTAGCATCATTTGAAAAGTCATGGCCGGGACCTGTTTCAAATGTCCTTTTTTTACTTGCATTTTCCGGTGGAGTGATGGCCTTATCGTTTTTATTATTTCGTTTTATCTGGCAAGATTCATGATTATAGGAAGACTCGTATATATTGTAATGCCCGTTGCCATTTACCTGGCAATAATGTGGGCTCCACCTGCTGCTATCCTGGGGGAGACCAGTCGTATTGTTTACTTTCATGTCCCGGTTGCCTGGAGTGCCGTGCTTGCCTTTGCCGTGTCTGCTCTGTATGCCATTCTTTACCTTTGGGATAAAAACGGACGCTGGGCTTCCTTTGATGAAAAGGCTGCCAACTCCGCAGCTATTGGTCTCCTCTTTACAATACTGGCAACGGTTACAGGGTCCCTCTGGGCCAAGATGAGCTGGGGGAGTTACTGGAACTGGGATCCACGTGAGACTTCCATTGCATTTTTACTTTTAATATATATTGCCTTTTTCAGTCTACGCTCCGTCCTCGAAGAGCATCCCCGGAGGGGAAGTATTTCATCGGTGTACCTGATTCTTGCGATGGTGACGGTACCCTTCTTCGTCTTTATTGTGCCGCGGATAAAAAAATCACTCCATCCCGATACAATTATCAGTACCAATCAGAGTATGCAGATGGAGACTACCATGCGGATTACCCTTCTGGTATCGGTGACGGCATTTACCCTTCTTTTTATTTATCTGCTGGCGATTCGAAACCGGATAACCGGGATAGAATATAAACTGGATGAGCACTTCGAGGAAAAGGACCACCGGGAGAACCTGAAATGATAAAAATACTATCCACAATCATGATAGTCTGGATTGGAATAGCCCTTTATCTCTTTACCCTTGACCGTAAAATTAGACGCCTGGAGAAAGACCTGGATGAACTCTAAACGAATAATAATTTTTATCGCCGCCCTCGGGCTTATGATAAGTGCAATATTTGCCCTCAGTGATGATATGCTGAGTCCATATGTAACCTTTTCAGAGGCAAAGGCCTCGCAGGGTAAATATGTTCAGATAATCGGGAAACTTGATAAAAACAGTAAAATTGTCCAGGCTGAAAAGGGTTATACCTTTGTAATGAAAGAGGACTCCGGTGATTCCATAAAGGTTGACCACCAGGATGTCAGGCCATTGAATTTTGAACACGCGGAACAGGTAGTTATCCTGGGGCGTTATCAAAAAGAAGGCGATACCTTCCATGCGGAAAAAGTCCTGGTTAAATGTCCTTCGAAGTATAAGAAATCTGAAAAATAATTAATAAATTATTCATTACTTATCTGTGCCGATCTGTGGCTTCTTTATTTAATGAGTCATACCTGATTGGATAATTACATTAAATTCCTGAGTATGGAGAAACTGCTATGAGTATGGGAACTATTCTTCTCATCGGTGTACTTGTATTGCTGGTGCTGGTGATGTTTTTTTTAACGCGGAGCGCTTCTGGAAATAAATTCAGCCTCGTTACGGGAAGACAGATATATTACCTGACAACACTGCTCCTGTTTTTTGTGCTGGTGCTTCTTCTCTTTGCCTTCCTGAATCATCAGTTTGAGTATTTATATGTATATGAGAATTCCTCTAAGAATCTCCCTCTCATTTATAGGGTTGCAGCGGTATGGGCCGGTAAGGAGGGGAGTTTTCTCCTCTGGGTTTTTATCCTGAATATTTTTGGTGTTATAATTATCCGGTCGAATGAAAAATATGAGAATATCCTGATGATGGTGGTGACCATTACGCAGATTTTTATTCTCATGCTTCTTGTGGCAGAATCCCCCTTCAGGTATATCTGGGATGCAATGCCGGAGACCTTTAAAGGAATGGCAAGTCTTCCCGCTGATTTCGATGGCATGGGTATGAATCCGCTTCTTATCGATCCGTGGATGGTGGCTCATCCCCCGGTACTTTTTCTCGGGTATGCCTCTGCAACAATTCCCTTCGGTTATGCCGTAGCGGCCCTGTTAAAGAAGGATTACTCTTCATGGCTTAAAAATTCATACCGGTGGCTCCTTTTCAGTATGAGTACCCTGGGGATCGGGATTTTCCTCGGTGGTTACTGGGCATACAAGGTTCTCGGATGGGGGGGGTACTGGGGATGGGATCCCGTGGAAAATTCATCCCTGATCCCATGGCTGGTTGCGGTTGCCCTGATGCACGGAATGCTGATTCAAAGGCGTACAGGTTCCCTGGTGCGTAGCAACCTTTTTATGTCCCTCTTTTATTTTATTCTTGTCCTGTACAGTACCTTCCTGACTCGGAGCGGGGTGCTGTCGAACTTTTCTGTTCATTCCTTTGGGGGTGAGGGCGTCTCCAAGTACATCATATATTTTATTTTGTTCTTTATTATTATTGCAGTATTTCTTTTTGCCAGTAATTTTAAAAAGATTGAAGCCCCGGGGCTTGGAGAGGACGCTGCAACCTGGCAGGGGCTCACCACCTATGGGATTATTACAGTTTTTATTTACGGGATGATGGTCCTTCTCGGCACTTCACTTCCCATAATAACTGGATTTTTCTCCAAGCAGCCAACACCGGTTACGGAGAATTTTTATAACAGTATATCCGTTCCCCTGGGACTGCTTATTATGCTTCTGATGATTGGCGCAACAATGATTGCGGGCCGAAAAAGTTTGAGCAGGGTGTGGATTATAATTTTTGGTATTGTTGCGGTGATACTTGGTGTAACAATGAACCTTTTCATTGAAGATAAAATTGTTCCGATGATATTTGTCTCCGTCGGTCTTTTTATTCTATTTGTTTATGTCTATGACCTGGCAAGGCTCAATGCCTCTGTTATCCTTCCGTCACGAATGGCGCATATAGGGCTTGCCGTAATGGTGCTTGGAATCATGATATCGGGTTTTCATTCCACAACTGATCAGAAGATTATTATGCAGGGAAAGGAAGAAATCGTAGGTCCTGTGACTCTCACCTTTACCGGAATCAGTGACGGGAAGAAATCGAAAACTTCCTTCAAGCTCGGAACCGCCGGTAAAACAGAAAATATTGAGATGGAATACTATATTTCAGAGCGCGCCAATAATACACTTTACCGTGAACCCTATATTAAAATGGGATTTTTTGGTGACATTTACATTATTCCTGAACAGTACCGTGAGGGAATGGCAGCGGTAGCCATGGCAAAAATTAAGAAGGGGAAGGAAGTAACCATGGGTGACCTGAAGGTCTTTTTTACGGGCTTCCGCTCAAAGGGAATGATGTCCGGGGAGCCCGTTGTGTACGCTGATCTGAAAATTAATGGCCGAACCGTTTCTCCCGGAGTCCGTTTCCATGAGGGGCATCGTGATCCCATCGAGGTAAAGGTGCCCGGCACGAAAAGAAGGGTGGTGATGCGTGGATTTGATGTCAGAAACAAAATAATCGAACTTTATGTCGAACCGGGGAAAAAGACGCCGGTTCCCCCCGATTCAATCCTGGTGAATGTATCGGTCAAGCGGATGATCTGGCTGGTATGGCTTGGAACCCTATTAATTGCTGTGGGGGGAATTGTTGCCATGGTGCGTGTGAGGAAATAAATTTATTTTCCAACTTATTTTCTTATATCCATTAAGAGTGGATAGAAAATGGGAGTGTCTTAAAAGGGACACTCCCTCTCGTAATTAGTCGCTTTTCATATATATAAGCATGCCCCTCCCTCCGGGGCCTCTTTTGTCTCGCGACAAAACGCTGAACACAATGTTCAAGTGTCGAAGCGCGACAGGAAGTCGCAAAAGGCTTCGACGAGGCAAAAAGGCGCCCGACCGGCGTTTTTTGAAACATCGTGTTTCACGCCGGCACTCGAGCATCCTGCTCAGCGTTCAATCGCCGGAGAGGCTGAACGGGCGGGAGAGCGCTACCGCTCTTTGCCTTCCATGGCATCGCGGCACTGGGGCTTCCGTGCCCGGCGTCCTGCGCACCGCCCTATAACTTTTATCTATCCATACTGTCATCCATGACAGCCCTATAGTACCAATAAAGCTTATGCATTAAAAAGAGGCAGTTCAAAACTTTGTTTTAAGACGGGCTCTTTTTTCATGATTTTCTCTGTTAAAAACATGAGTCTGTAAGTTTAATATTTATCTCTATTATTGGTATTCTTTCCAAGACATTAAAAGAGCAAAATTAGTCAAAGGACATAAATAGTGAGTTTAATCCTTGACCATTACTCCTCAATATTATATAAATACCAACTGGTCGGTATTTATATAATATTGAGGAGGTGAGACAATGAAGGAAAAATTCGATGTAATCGTAGTTGGATCCGGACCGGGGGGAGCAACGGTGGCACGCCAGATGGCGAAGGCCGGCAGGGGCGTGCTGCTTCTGGAGAAGGGGAAAAATCATAAGAACCTTGGAACATATATTGGTGCCCTCTCAATGCTCGACAGGTTCGGATTCTACAAGAGCAAGGAAGGCCTCAACATGCTGAAGGCCACCACTATGGGAGGGGCCACCATGGTCTATTCCGGTTCCGCAGCAATGCCTCCTCCCTGGTTGAAGACAAAATATAAAATCGATTTGGAGGGGTATGCCAGTGAAACCTGCCGTGAATTGAAGGTGGATGTCCTGCCGGATAAATATCTTGGTGAAACCTCAAAGGCTATTATGGAAGCGGGTAACCGCCTCGGTCAGGAATGGGAACCCATGCCCAAACTGCTGGATGTTACAAAATTTAAAAATGGCCGAAGCAGTGCAGCGCGGACCTCCCTCGGATTCAATTACGGAGAAAGGTGGACCGCAAGGGATTATATCAATGATGCCGTTGATGCTGGGGCCCTTTTGATTACCCGTGCTGAGTGTACTGATGTTATTATTGAAAATGGTGAAGCTGTTGGGGTGGAAGTTAAAATAAAGAAGCAGGGGATAAAAAAGTTTTATGCAAAAAATATTGTAATTGCAGCCGGCGGGATCCCCACACCGGTACTCCTGAAGCGGGCGGGAATTAACAATGCAGGCCAGGGGTGTGTTGTCGATCCCACAATTCTTATATACGGGATTATGCCACGGAAAGGGGCATACCTTGATCCGCTTGTAAGTGTTGTAAGCTGGAAGTGGTATGACAGCGATGGTATTCGTGTTGGTACCCTCATTGATCCCTGGATTATGACAATGATGTCACTGGCAAAGTCAGGCATCCATCATGTATTTAAGATTTTCAAATACAGGAAGATGGCGGGGGTTCTGATAAAAATAAAGGATGAACTGGGGGGCTTCGTTGATGAGAGGGGGGAAGTCTCAAAGGCTCTGACTGAAGCCGATATCGCTAAAATTGAGAAGGGGGTGAAAATTGCTTCAGACGTTTTAATTGAAGCAGGCTGTAAACCGAATTCAATTGTACGCGGCCAAATCAGGGGGGCACATCCCAGCGGGACATGCAGGATCGGCGATGTGGTTGATAAAAACCTGGAAACGGAAATTCCAAATCTCTATGTATGTGATGCAAGTGTTTTCCCTGAAGCACTTGATCGGCCTACGGTTATCACCATTATTGCTCTGGGCAAACGCCTGACAGATCATATAATGAAAAAAAGGATGTGATAAAAGAATCATGCCATACTCCGGGGGGATTCCCCCGGTTTTAAAACTGATATCTTCGAAGCATTCACTGACAATTGAGTCTAATGTAATTGACATCCTGCCACTTTATCAGATAAAAGTTCATAGCAGAAAATTTAGAATAATACTATGAAAATTTTTTTGAGGATACTAATCCTGAATCCTTAAAAATGTGGAAATACAGAACCTTTATGACTGATAAAAAACGTAAAACACAGGAAGAACGAAGCAGGGAAACGATTAACAGACTTATCGAGGCAACCCTGGACAGCCTTCAAGAGTATGGCTACCATGGAATCTCTCTCTCCAAAATTCTGGAAAAGGCGGGAGTGACCAAGGGTGCGTGGAGCCATCACTATAAGTGCAAGACAGAGTTGATTGCCCAGGCCGCGGATATTATGCTGAAGGGAGCAATTGAAAACGGGAGAAACGCCCTCTTAACATTGGAGGGCGTTCCGGAGAATGAACGTCTTCTTTATGTCCTTGATTATTTCTGGGAAAATTTTGAGCAGGGGAAGAGGCGGGATGTCTGGGTTGAGGTCTATATTGCCAGCAGGACAGATGCGGAGTTGAGGAAGTACCTTAAACCGGTTATCCAGAAATTTCATGAATCCCTGAATGAGGTTTGGAAAGAATATTTTACAATGATTGATGAGAATGATGGCTTCATTGAAACAGTAATGAATTTAACACTTTTTGTTACCCGGGGGATGGCGATTCAATCTATTATCAAGGATGATCCCGAATATTACCGTGCATTCAGAACCCAGTGGGTAAAAATGATTACACCCCTTGTTAAAGTAAAAATTTAATAGTCGTATCAAATAATAAAAGTAAGAAAGGCCCTTCTGGTTTCAGGCAGTAGAATTCAATGCCTGAAACCAGTCCACGCGATATCCGATATTTTTTTTATGCAAGTGAGCCACCATCTACAACTATAGTTGCCCCGGTAGTGTAACTTGCCGCGTCTGAAACCAGGTAGAGTACAGATCCCGCCATCTCATCCGGCTCTGCAGCACGGCGCATGGGTATAGTGGGAAGAATTACCTTTTCCATCAGTTCATCGTTGCCGGTCATGGCGGAAGCAAATTTTGTCTCAGTAAGGCCCGGCAGGAGTGCATTGACCCTTACGTTGAAGGGGGCCAGCTCCTTTGCAAAGGATTTGGTCATGGCGATGACCCCCGCCTTCGTTACCGAATAGATCCCCTGCATCAGGGCGGGCCTGATACCATTGATGGAAGCCACATTTACTATGGAGCCGCCGCCGCTGTTCACCATCATTTTTGCCGCGTGCTGGCTCATGAAAAAGTATCCCTTAAGGTTAACATCCACGGTCTTATCCCAGATTGATTCGGTTGCATTAAGCACATCTCCGAAGTATGGATTGGTGGCAGCATTGTTCACAAGTATATTCAGGTGATCATATTTATCGTGAATATTTTCAAAGAGGAGTCGGATCTGTTCCATATCACCATTGTGACAGGTCATGGAGACAGCCCTGCCTCCGTCAGCTTTGATTTTTTCTTCAACCGCTTTAAGTCCTTCAAGTTTGCGGCTTACCAGTATTACCTCCGCTCCATTGGCGGCGAGGGTTCGGGCTATTGATTCCCCTATCCCCCGGCTGGCTCCGGTGACCAGTGCTATTTTTCCGTCCAGTTTAAAATCTATCATGGTTTCACTCCTTTTTATCTTTTATCTCCCTATCTCAAAAATCTCCTCATCTCCTTTTAAATTTTCTAAACAAGAAAGACTCGATAAAGATATTATAGTCTATGGTAGACAGATATAATATCTCTTTTTATGGATAATTTATATTTACGATGATTCATATTTAGTCTTTGAGTCCTGTAAGTTCGGCAAAGTTTTCTCCAAGGATGCGTCGTCTGGCTCCGGCATCGGTAATTAGTGTTTCTATACGGGTTTTAATAACACTGTAATCAAATAGATCATCATCGCCATGAATCCCGAAGGGGCCGTCTGTGCCGAAGATACACCGTTCCGGTCCCAGGAGATCTATGACCTGACGGATAGTGCGGGAACTGACGTAGGAAGTCTGTGACAGATCCAGGAAAATGGTTTCCATTTTAAGTATTTTTTGCCAGGTGTCACGGAATTCCGGGAAGGCGCAGTGAGCCAGGATCAGTTTCAGTTTCGGGACCTCTTTAACGAGAGGAAAAAAATTGCCGTGTTTACCGAAACCTGCATGAATGATCAGTGGTTTATTTTTTTTTGCTGCCAGTGCTGCCACTTCAATGAGGTGTGCCGGTTCGTAACGGTGCCAGAAGGGATGGGCCTTGATGCCGATACAGGCGGGATGGTTTATCCATTTTTTTGCTTCCGTAAGGGGATCATTCATGCCCATGGGATTAACAAAGGCCCAGGCAAGAAAGCGGTCAGGGTATTGTTCAGCCACCTGGAAGATCGGTCTGTTATCCGGATCTGGGTATATTTTAAAGACCTTCCCCAGGATATTAATGCCCCCATCGGGGGTGAAGTTTGAAGTGAGGGCCTCACCAATTCGGCGAAAGGTACGGTGTTTCAGCATGAATTGCCCCATGGAGGCAATAATTGCCGGCGGTTCCGGGAAGGGATCCACCATGGAGGCCATGATGGCAGTCCGGTCGATGCCCGCTCCATCCATCTTTTGCAGCATCTGGGGTATCGTCAGGAGCCCTTCGTCGAGGTGAAAGTGTGCATCAATTACCATCGTTTTCCTCCCTGATATGTTTAAACTTCCTGCATAATTCGAGTAGGTACGGGATTGTCGATTTTACAGGTCGGACCGGCCCATCACCTCAAGGGCGATGCCCTCAAGTATTTTTACCGCAAAGATCAGCAGTTTGAAGCGCTGGTCCTTTGTCTGTCCGTGATAGAAGCGATAATAGATCTGCTGGGCGATTACCGCAAGGCGAAAAAGTCCGAAGCAGTAATAGTAATCAAAGGACTCAAAGTCGCGCCCGGACATTTTCCGGTAGAGATCGACCTGTTCCTCACGGGTCAGCATTCCCGGGAGGTTCGTCGGCATCTGTCGGATAAGCTGTACATTGTCAGGATCATCCCGGTTTACCCAGTATGCCAGGCCGTTACCCAGGTCCATGAGGGGGTCCCCGATTGTGGCCATCTCCCAGTCGAGTATACCTATAATGCTGAGTGGAGTAGCAGGATCGAGGACAGCATTGTCCAGCTTGTAGTCATTGTGGATGATTGCGGGCGAATCAGTATCCGGGGGCATCTTTTCCATCAGCCATTGCATTACCGCCTCAAAGTCAGGGGCATCGGGGGTCCGGGCATCCAGGTAGCGGCGGCTCCAACCCTCAACCTGTCTCTTCACATATCCATCGGGTTTGCCAAAACCCTCAAGGCCAACGGCCCGGAAGTCTATTCCATGAAGTTCAACCTGCGCCTTTACCAGGTTCTCGGAAAGCTGGCGTGCCTCCCTTTCAGAGAGGCTCATCCCTTCAGGGAGGTCTTTTCTGAGAATGATCCCTTTTATCCGTTCCATCACATAAAATGGATTATCCATTACAGCAGTGTCCTCATTGTAGAGGAGGGGCTCAGGGCAGTAGGGGTAATGTCCCTTCAGGGCTGATAGGATGTCGAACTCCCGTTTCATATCATGGGCTGTTTTTGCCTTCTTCCCGAATGGGGGTCTCCTGAGAATCAATTCACGGTCCCCAACAGTTACAAGGTATGTGAGATTTGAAAAGCCGCTGGGGAACTGACTGATCGCAATGTCTCCCTCCAGGCCAGGGAGAGAATCCTTCAGGAAGGTTTCCAGGATGTCACGGTTTAGTTCTTCACCGTCTCTGATGTCAGCTGCCTGATCAATAGTGCTCATTGTCTGCTCCTTGTTTACCGGGAATAATGTATGACTCGATGAGTTCAATGATAAAATCAGCATAGGCCTCAACGGAAATTTTCCGGCGACTGTATTTCCACGG
Source organism: uncultured Spirochaetota bacterium (assembly GCA_942491575.1). Classification (GTDB taxonomy): domain Bacteria; phylum Spirochaetota; class UBA4802; order UBA4802; family UBA5550; genus CAZHNW01. Next base: position 3,250,890 of record CALOBT010000025.1, on the reverse strand, counting down.
TTTCAGGTACCAGTCCTGCATAAGGGCCTTTATAGCGGAGGCCGTCAAGGCGGCATCCTTTATGGAAAATATTTTTTCAGATGCACCGTCTTCAAGGATGTCGATTAAAAGTTTTTCTGTCATCTGCTCCCCCTCGATGGAGCGTTTCTGCATTTCTTTAGAGAGATTTTTTGTCTCCATAAACAGAAAGTAAAACCAGTGGCTCATCTCCTCTGAGAGAAAGAGATGGCTTTTAATGGTAATGTGAAGTTTGTTTCTCGGATCAGAAACCTTTGCCAGTTCACGCTGCATTATCTTGAGGGCAACCTGGGATCCCTGGGCATGGATGATGCTCAGGAGGGCCTCCTTGCTGGGGATATAGGCGTATAAACCCCCCATAGAGAGGCCGCTTTCCCTGCAGAGGTCTCTCAGGGTCATTACCTGAAAGCCCTTCTGGTGGGAAAGTTTCAGTGTGGCATTAAAGATTTTTACCATGTTTTTTACCGCAACCTCCTCTTTTTTTATCTGGATGGATCCGCGGTTCTGCCGGAATATTTCCCGGCAGATTTCTTCAATGGAGATCTTTGAACTTTTGCTGAATTCTTCGAAGGTCATGGATGACATCTGTTTGCCTGCTACTCGTATGACTTAAGGATGCGCCGGGCAAGGCTTGTTTTATGTACTTCGTCAGCGCCGTCATATATCCGTGCAGCCCGTTCATGCCGGTAAAAGAAGGCAAGAATTGTGTCATCGGTCATACCGAGTCCACCGTGAACCTGAAGTGCCCGGTCAACCACTCTCTGCATTGTGTTTGCCACCACGTATTTGATCATGGAGACATTGTCCCGGGCATCCTTCTGGCCCAGGGTATCAATCATCCATGCTGCATGCAGGGTCATGAGACGCGCAGCCTGTATCTCCGCGGCGGATTCCGCAACCCACTGCTGAATTATCTGCCGGCTTGCAAGGGTTTTGCCATTGGGGGCGATTACCCGTTCGTTTGCGCGCCTGCACATGAGGTCAAATGATCTCTGGCAGATGCCGAGCCACCGCATGCAGTGGTGAATCCGTCCCGGTCCGAGGCGTTCCTGTGCGATGATAAAACCATGGCCTTCTGTCCCGAGAAGATTTTTCTGCGGTACCCTTACATTTTGAAAAATGATTTCTCCGTGGCTTGCGTAGCCGCTTCCCTCGTGGCCCATGACGGGGATGTTCCGCACAAGGTTGAAACCGGGGGTGTCCGTGGGTACTATAATCATACTGGCCTGCAGGTAGGGCGGGGCCTCGGGATTCGTAACAGCCATGGTGATGGCAAAATTGGCCCCGTCCGCCGCTGTGGTATACCACTTGTGTCCGTTTAGAATGTAGTCGTCCCCGTCTTTTTCTGCGGTGGTCTCCAGCATGACGGGATTTGATCCGGGCATGTCGACTTCCGTCATGGCAAAACAGCTTCTGATTTCTCCCGCCACCAGGGGTTCCAGGAATTCTTTTTTCTGCCCATCTGATCCGTGAAGGTGAAGTATTTCTACGTTGCCCGCATCCGGAGCCTGGCACCAGAATACAAAGTGTCCCAGGGGGGTGCGTCCCAGGGCCTCGGATACGAGGCCGTGCTCAACCAGGGTAAGTCCCATGCCACCCAGTTCTTCCGGATAATTGGGGGCCCAGAGTTCCATCTTTCGAACCAGTTCCTGTTTTTCTCTCAGAGCCGGCAGCATGTCATTAAATTCCGCATTTACGAATTCCGGTTCCAGGGGAATCAGTTCCCTGTCTACGAACTCGTTGATCATTTCCAGAATGGCCTGCATTTTATCTGATACTGCAAAATCCATGGGAGCCTCCTCGTTGTATTATCTGAATGTGATAAATTTTTTCCCCGCCTCTTCCAGGTGTCCGTATTCATTAAAAGATAAAAGGGAGAAACGTGTGTTGGTGCATCGAAATCGTGTGACAGAGGTGTTTGCCACCTGCCAGTTTATGCGCATTACCTCTTCGTTGTCTATCTTCAGGGCCCGCTGAACCGCCGTGGAAACGGGACCCCCTGAGGTAAAGACACCGATAGTTTTTCCGCTGCCATGTTTTGAAATTATTTTGTCTATGGCGCTGTTGATCCCTGCAGCAAACTCCCGGAAGGATACAAGATCATCGGGGTGTTTTCCTGAGACCCAGTGAAGCATTACCGCCTCGAATACCCGCTGAAAGGATTTGCGGCTCTCAAAGAGCTGTTTTGCATCCTCCTCCAGGCCGGGGTTTTTTTCTATAACAGAGGGAGTCAGGGCCGTCATGATGGCGCGGGAATCATACTCGTTCAAGCCGGGTATGACGAGGTGTTCCGGACGGAGTTCATCTCCAAAAAAGATATCCGCGGTTCGCCGCTGCCGTTCCAGGGAACCGCTTATGGAAAGATCAAAGGTGACACCGCGCCCTTTAAGGTGTCCCGCAAGGATACGTGCCTGTTCCTCACCGGTTTCAGAGAGGCGGTCATAGTTGCCGGTACCGAAGGAGGCCTGGCCGTGGCGGATAAAATAAATTGTGCTCATAATAGTATTTCAGTACAATCTTTTGATTCTGTCATTTCTAATGGCAGGTAAAGGATTATGTCAAGAAAAATATAGCGAACGCTCGTTTTTTTATTGCAATTAAATGCAGCAGTGTTAGATTTATGTCACCGGGAAAATGAGAAGGGGAATAAAAGTCTGTCCGAAAAAAGATAAAGGACAGCGAAAAACGGCTATCAGGGAGACTAAAATGAATAATGTACTGAAAGACGTATCAGCTAAAAAAGATGCTCTGAAAAAACTGCTCTATCCGAATTCCATTGCCACCGTGGGGGCGGGAAACAATCCCATGAAGATGGGAACAATGCATGCCCTGAGTATTATTAAGGATGGTTTTGAAGGAAGTTTTTACCCCATTCATCCCCGGGATGAAAAGGTTCTCGGCCATAAGGCCTATAAATCCGTGGCTGACTTGCCGGAGGTCCCTGACCTGGTACTCTTTGTGTTGCCGGCACAGCACCTGTTGCCCCTCTTTGAAGATTTTGGGAAGCTGGGAACAAAATATGCCATTATTATAACCGCGGGTTTTAAAGAGACCGGTGATGAGGGACGCCGCATGGAAGAGCGCCTGAAGGAGTTGGCAGAGGAGTACGGCATTACCTTCATCGGTCCCAACTGCATGGGCATCCTCAACAGTGAAATAAATCTGAACACCACGGTAATCCCCTACACTGAAGGCTCCGGGGGCCTCGGCCTTGTCAGCCAGAGCGGTACCTATATTACCCAGTCAATACCCTACCTTACGAAACGAGGTATTCGATTCTCCAAGGCCATTAGTGTCGGCAATGAGGCGAATACAACCCTTGCGGACGTTCTTGAGGTCCTGGGGGACGATGAACAGACAAAGGCGATATCCCTCTACATTGAAGGGATCCGTAACATTGATCGATTCCTCGATGTAGCTCGAAAAGTAACGGCGAAGAAACCTGTCATAGCCCAGTACGTGGGGGGTTCAAAGGCGGGGGCCCGTTCAGGTTTCAGTCATACCGGGGCAATGGCGGGACCGGACCATATCTACGACGGCCTCTTCAGGCAGGCGGGGATTATCCGCGTTGATACCATAGAAGACCTCTATGCACATGGGTGGGCACTGGCGTCACTTCCTCCTATTAAAGGGAACCGCATCGGTGTTGTGACCAATTCCGGGGGCCCCGGGTCAGCCATTGCTGATACATGTGAATCCGGCGGCTTTGAGGTACCACCCTTCAGTGATGAACTGGTGGCAAAAATAAAGCCGATTATCCCAGATCATGCCCCGGCGGGTAATCCCGTGGATATTACCTTTGCCATGAATATCGGACTCCTTGCGGAGGAGCTACCGGAGATGGTAATGGCAAGCGGTGAGGTGGATGGCGTGATACTTCACGGGGCGATGTCGTCCGGTTTTTTGAATACACTGGTTCCCCACCTCCAGGGGATGATCCAGTCGTCGGTCCTTGATGAACTGCTGAAGCAGGCGAGGACGAGGGATATGACCAGCACGGTCAGTGTCCCCTTTAAGTACGGCATCCCCATGACGGTATCATCCTTCTTTGACCGGGATGACCGCTATACCGAGGTTTTCCAGGATGCGGGGATTCCCGTCTATGACTCCCCGGAGAAGGCCGCCGGAGCCATGGTATCCCTGCTTCGCTATAAAGAGATCAGCGAAAGACGCGCCTACGAGGCCCCTGTGCTGCCGGCACCGGATAGGGAAGCGGCATCCATTATAGCCGAAGCCGTAAAGAAAAAGCAGCGTGCACTGGATGAGCATCAGTCGAAAAAGATTCTCGCCGCCTATGGAATGGCGGTACCTGAGGAAGAACTGGCAGTGGGAGGGGATGCCGCGGCGACTGCGGCGGATAGCCTCGGCTACCCCGTTGCCCTAAAGGCGTGCCGCCATGATATTCTGCATAAGACTGAACGGGGCCTTGTGCACCTCAACTGCAGCGATGCCGCTGCAGTGAAGAAAGCCGCTGAAGCTATCGAGGCTGAAGCGGGAGCAGGCACTCCCATCCTTGTAAGCCCCATGGCGGAGGGGAAGAGGGAGTTCATTGCGGGAATAACAAGGGAAGAGAATATCGGTCCGTGTCTCGCCTTTGGTGTGGGTGGTATTATGACGGAGGCCCTGAAGGATACGGTATTTAGAATTTCCCCGGTAAATGTGAATGAAGCCAAAGAGATGATGAAAGATATACGAACCGCGGAGATACTTGGTCCCTACCGGGGGATGCCTGCAGTAAATAGAGAAGTTCTTGCGGATATGCTTTCAAGGCTGAGTATGATTCCCCTTATCCATAGTGAGATAGCGGAGATAGACATTAATCCGATTCTTATTTCGGGAGATCATTCCGTAATCCTTGATGCCCTGGTGGTACTTCAGCAGTGAAACTCCTTGTATGCATGAAGGTTGTGGCGGATGATCCCTCCGCCATCGCTCCCGGGGGGGACCTGATTTATCCCCGCTACGGGGAGGATGCGGTACGTCGTTTCGGCCGCCTTTCGGAATATGCCCTTGAAATGGCCCTGTCTCTGAAGGACTTTAATCCAGAAACAGTTGTGGATGCCGTCTCCGCGGGTCCAGCCTATGTATCGAAAACTTTAAAGCGTGCCCTGGAAATGGGGGCTGACCGTGCGTTTCGTATTGATATGGGGGAAGCTGATGTCTGGCATCCCGAAACCGTTGCGGCAAAGATGGCTGATTTTACCCGGGGCTGCGGCTATGACCTTATTATTACCGGGGCCATGTCGGAGGACCTGATGCAGGGGATTACCGGGCCTTTAATTGCTGCACAACTGCGGCTTCCGGTAGTTCCGTCAGTGGTTGAGGCGGAAGTCAGCAGGGGGGGAAGTCACCTCACCGTAACGGGAGAGCTGGAGGGTGGAGTCCGGGAACATGGGGAGATTAAACTTCCTGCACTTATCTCGGTGCAGTCGGGTTTGCAGTCTCCCCGTTATCCAACCCTGACCAGCAAACTCCGTGCCCGGAAGCAGGAGATTAATCCCGTACCGGCGATGAATACGATGTCCCCTGTCCCGAAGGGAACTTTTGTCTTTGGGAGACCGGGACGCAGAAGCGAAGTAGCCATGATTGAGGGCAGCCCGGAAGAGAAGGCGAAGGGGCTTCTTAAAATATTTTACCGTGAGGGGGTCCTCTGATATGAAGGTGCTGATAGCCCTGCAGGCAAATGATCCCTCATACCGGGAATGTTTTCTTGAGCTTCTTGAGGCGGCACGGTTAATTGCCGGTGAAGGAAAATTGACCGGTGCACTGCTCGTCTGCGGCAGCTCATGTGCAGGCATTGCCGGGGAGGCATCGAAGTCTGGTTTATCTGTATATGTCTTAGAGGATGACCGTTTTGCCCTGCCCCACAGTGAACTTTTTGCAGAGGGGCTGAAAGAGTGCTGCCGTCTTTTTACACCTGACCTGGTACTGCTTCGCAACGGAATGAACTACCTTCCCGCCGCTGCCGCCGCTGCAGTTTTTATGAAGTGCCGGCTTATAACCGGTGTTGAGGAAATGTTTTTACATGACGGAAGGATTGAATTTCGCAGGGTAGTGATGTCCGGCGCCCTCACCATGAATGAAGATGCAACCGGTGTCCGGGGAGTTGTTACACTTCAGCAGGGAATCCTTGAGGCGGTACAGCCGGTAGAAACTTCCCCCGGAGAAATAATCCCAATGGCGATAACAGGTGAAAGCCAATATATACCGCAGTTCCTTGAGGCTGCTGCGTCAAACCGGGAAATGGATTCAGCGGATGTAATTGTAGCGGCGGGAAACGGTATCGGGGAGGAAGAGAACCTGAAGTTAATAGATCAACTCGCAGAAATTTTCCCTTCATCGGCAGTGGGGGGAAGCCGCATTGTCTGCGACCGCGGCTGGCTCCCCTACAACCGGCAGATAGGTATAACAGGCAAAAGGGTTGCACCGCGTATCTATATTGCCTGCGGAATTTCCGGATCATCACAGCATTTGGCGGGGATGAAAAAGTCCCGCTCTATTATTGCAATCAATAAGGATCCACGGGCCCCGATATTCAATCATGCAGATTACGGGGTAGCGGAGGACCTGATATCATTTATTCCGGTATTGCTTGATGCATACCGGCGGGAAAAAAGGAGAAATCAATGAAGAACCTGAAAGGAAAAGTTGCCGTTGTCACCGGGGCTGCTTCCGGAATCGGACGCGCCCTTACACTTGAACTTTTGAAGGAAGGGGCCCGGGTGGCTGCTGCAGACCGTGATGAAAAGGGACTTGCTGAAACCCTGCAGCTGGCAGGTGATGCCCGTGACCGGATTAAAATATATCCACTGGACGTATCAAATCGCAAGGCCTTTGAAGGGTTCGCGGATAAAGTAAAAAGTGATTTCGGAGGAGTCTCTATTATGATAAATAATGCCGGGGTAAACCACGATGGCAATTTTCTTCATACACCATGGGAAGATATGGAATGGATCTTCGGTATAAACTACTGGGGGGTCCTCTACGGTACCCGGGCCTTTCTTCCGTTTTTGATGGAAGAGAAAGAATCAAGCCTTGTAAATGTTTCAAGCCTTTTTGGTCTCGTTGGAGTCCGTAAACAGTCCGCCTACTGTGCCACAAAGTTTGCCGTAAAGGGATTTACCGAATCGATGCGTATGGAACTTGCCGGGACCGGAGTCGCGGTGACCACGGTCTATCCCGGTGGCATTAAAACAAATATTGTCCGCAATGCCCGGATGAAGAAGGCAGACCGTGAAGCAACCACGGAGGAACAGGAAAAGTTTGCAAAAATGTTTGACCGTGTCGCCAAAACCACTCCTGAAGAGGCGGCAGAGGTAATCATTAATGGCATTAAAAAGAAAAAGTCGAGGGTTCTCATCGGTTCGGATGCAAAGATAGCTGCAATGATTCAACGGATTTTCCCCGCCCGGTATGATAAGATATTTGAAAAAGTGATGTGAAGTGTGAATCCTGTTTTAATGAGGGAATCGTATAAAAAGAATTTATTAAGCGGAAATCACTTTTATTAGAAAAATTTAATGAGTAAAGCTGATGGGGGTTATCCCCTGTCAGCAAATCTTTTAAATGAAATTTATTAGATTTATTTTTGAACCTTCAGACATTTCATGGTATAATAGGACCCTGCTGTAAATACTAAAATCGGAATGGCCATGAAATGCTGAATGGGAGAAAACTGAATATAATAACCCTCCTGCTCCCGGCACTGTTAACCCTCGGTGTCTTTTACGGTATGGTCTACTTTTACCTTATTCCCCATCAGTATGAAAACCTTGTAGAACAGAAACGGATTATAATTAAGGAGGTAATATATCTTGGATGGCAGGTAGCAAACAAGCACTATATAAATGCAAGGCAGGGGAAAATCAGTATGAAGAGAGCCAGGGAACTGGCTATGAAGGAAATTAATTCCCTCAGATGGGAAGTGGAAAAAAAGAACTATTACTATGTTATTAACAGTAAGGGGGTCATGCTGGTGCATCCCTTCCATCCTGAGCTTGTCAACACCAGTGTAATTGGATTGAAGGACGCTCGGGGGTATCACATTATTAGAAGTGCCATGAGGGCGGCCCGGGAAAGGGGTGAGGGCTACATTGAGTATGTCTGGGACAGACCTACGATGCCCGGGGCTGTTCTGCCGAAACTTACCTTTGTGAAGGCCTTTCTTCCATGGGACTGGATAATATGTTCAGGGGTCTATTACGACGATATTCTTGCTGAACATCATCAGGCAAAGAGCAACATGAACAGGGTATTCCTGGCTACCTTTATTGTTATTATGCTTATGCTGGGTCTGATGATTTTTAGGGTGTTGAGGGGGGAGAAAAAACAGAAGAAAACTAAATCGAAGCTTGATGCCTCCGAAGAAAAATTTAAAGATATTTTTAATAATACCTATCAGCTCATTGGCCTTCTCGATACTGAAGGAAGGCTCGTGGAGGTAAACCAGACTGCGATAGACCTTATAAGGGCTGAACTGGGAACCTACTTAAACCGGTATTTCTGGGAAACCGGATGGTGGAGTCATCACCCCTTAATGCAGGAAAAATTAAAAGCCGCAATTGAGGAGTGCGGCAGGGATAAAAAAACCATCCGCTTTGATGCAATAAATGAAAACTACCGGAGACAGAAAGTAATGATAGATTTTACACTGAAGCCCCTTCTGGACAGGGAAAAAAAACTGCGTGGTTTTATAGCTGAAGGGCATGATGTAACGGAACAGCGGCAGCTGGAGGAACAGATATGGCAGTCCCACAAAATGGAGTCAATAGGCAAACTCGCCGGGGGGGTTGCGCACGATTTTAATAACATGCTGGGAGGTATAATGGGTGCCGCGGAGATGCTGAAAAAGTTTATCACCGAAGGAAAACCTTTAAAGTATCTTAACATGATTATCCTCTCTGCGGAAAACGCTGCAGGATTAACGAAAAAACTTCTAACCTTTGCACGTAAGGAAAATATAAATTTAAACCCGGTTAATCTCCATGATTCTATTAATTCTACTATCTCCATTCTCGAAAGAACTATAGACAGAAAGATTAATATTAAAGTCAATTTTTTGGCGGATTATTCAATAATTTCGGGTGATGAATCTCTTCTTCAGAATGCCCTGCTGAACCTTGGAATAAATGCAGCAAATGCAATGCCCTCGGGTGGGAGTCTTTCATTTACGACAAGGAACATTTGTCTTGAAGAAAAATATTGTCAGGAGAGTCCATTTGATATAAAAACCGGTAATTTCCTGGAAATTGAAGTAGAGGATACAGGTTGGGGAATTCCCATTGATGATTTGCAGCATATTTTTGATCCTTTTTTTACCACCATGGGGCAGGGGAAGGGAACCGGCCTGGGTCTCGCTGCGGTCTACGGGACCGTGCAGCAGCATGAAGGTGCAATCACTGTATACAGTGAAGTTAATGTCGGAACGGTTTTCCATATTTTTTTCCCCCTCTCCGGTGAAACGGAACTTCCTGTAAAAAGAGAGGAATCAGAATTGATAAGGGGGAGTGGAAATATTCTGGTAATAGATGATGAGCCGGTAATCAGGGCAACTGCAGAGGCAATCCTGGATGACCTCGGTTACCGGGTGCTTCTTGCTGAAAATGGCCTTGAGGGTCTTGCTGTCTTCAGGGAATATTATAAGGAAATTGATCTTGTTTTAATTGATATGGTGATGCCTGAGATGAACGGGAGTGAATGTTTTTTTGAAATGAAGAAAATTGATTCTGAAGTTAAGGTTATTCTCGCCTCCGGTTTTTCCCGGGAGGAATCACTGGAGGAAATGAAAAAAATGGGATTAAAGGGTGTAATGCGGAAACCTTACCGTGCCGCGGAATTGAGCAGCATTGTGGCGGCGGTACTTCAGGATAAAAGTTAAAACGAAAAATATTCCAATCTCATAATGTGAAAAATGTCGGAATTTTTTTAAAGGAATATAGCAAGACTAATAAGGGGAAGTTTTGTTCTTCATTGGAAGGAGTATGTAAAACTTTTTCCTTCTCTTTTACTTTTTTTGCCGCGTAATCTGCGTTCTTTTTTCTGTTTTATATTCAATCCTGATATTCCGGGATGACCTGAATTTTACATTTCCCCCAATACTGTATCTCCCTTTTTTCATTGACAAAATTATTGAACGGTTAACAGTAAGCCGTCCAGCCGACTTTTGAGATTCGGAAAAACCAGAGAGGAGAAATACCATGATACAGGAACGCATCGAGGATAATATTGTTATCGCTGAATTCGCTAACGGGAAATTTAATTCCCTCACCCTGGAGATGTTATACCAGATCCGTGATATAGTAAAAAGGGTGAATGAAGAGGAAGACCTGAAGGGATTGATTTTCACCGGCTCAGGAAAAATTTTCTGTTCAGGTTTTGACCTTCCCATGTTTCTCGGTTTCAGGGACCTTTCCGAAGCGGTTGCCTTCTTCGAAGAGGCGGAAGAAATTTTTATCGAACTATTCATGTGCCGAAAACCCGTTGTGGCCGCCATGAATGGTTCCTCAATGGCGGGGGGCCTCATCCTTGGCAATGCCTGTGATTACCGCCTTATAAAAGACCATCCGAAAATCCAGCTGAGCATGAGTGAAGTCAAGATCGGTCTTGGTCTCTCCATCGTGCAGACGGCGCTTATGCGTTTCGGCCTCGATAGCGAGAAAAGATATCGTGACGTAATGTTTTTTGGTGAGCGGTATGATGTTGAAGGAGCGAAGGCAGTGGGTCTTGTTGATGAAATTGTTGAGGATGATCAGCTGCTTCCAAGGGCAAAGGAGATAGTGACCACCTGGATAGATAATCCCGGAAAATCATTTATGCTGCTGAAATATTCCCAGCGGAGGCCCTACGAAGACGAGATGCGGACCTATCTTGAGAAGGAAAACTGGCAGGAGGGATTGAACTGTCTTTTCCATCCGGATACCAGGGCTACCCTTGAAATTGTGAAAAATATGATGTCCGGGTAAAGCTGGAAAATTTTTAGATTATACTAATAGCCTTGCAGGTGATGGAATAGATATTAAAATACGCACAGTTTTGCAGGGCGAGGCAGAATATACTTCCCCCAGCCCTGATAAAAATAGAAAAAGTTTTGGAGGTAGCAGATGGGTGAAGCAACGGAGAGATGGTACATCGAAGAGCTGACGGCTCCCGCGGTGTTGAATAGAAATGCAAATCGTTTCGGCCACTGGCGTTATCAGTGGTGGAAAAATGAAGACGGATCTACCTCATCACTGACCTACGCGGAGGTCTGGCGTATAGTGAAGGAACTGACTGCGGGCCTCATGAAACTTGGCCTTGAGAAGGGTGACCGTGCCGCCATCATGTCCCACACATGCCCGGAGTGGGTGCATGCCGACTATTCGATACTCTCCGCGGCTGCAGTCACAGTCTGCATTTACCCAACACTGACGGAAGATGAGATCGTCTTCATTATAAACGATTCCGGTTCGAAGATACTCTACGTTCACGGGGATGAGCAGCTTAAAAAGGTAATGAATGCCTGGGGTAAAATGCCCGCACTTAAGAAGGTCATTGTCATCACAGATGATTTTGAAAGCTGTGATGACCGGGTTATGAACCTGGCGGAACTGCGAAATCTGGGCATTGCCCGGCTTGCTGCTGACCGGAACTGTTTTGAAAAACGGTGGCGGTCCCTGGAGATGACAGACCTGATGACCATAGTCTATACCTCCGGCACCACTGGGGTGCCGAAGGGGGCGGTGCATACCCATTTAAGTTTTAATACAGCAGTGTGTCGTGATCTGAAAATGGCACCTGTTTATTATGAGGGTAATGTGCTTCTATCCTTTCTTCCCCTCTCTCATACATATGAACGTGAATGCGGTCATGGCTGCGCCACCATGGCGGGGGTTACCATTGCCTATACCACACCGAAAACCATTGTGGAGGACCTGCAGCTTTTCAAGCCCCACATTTTTGTATCGGTTCCAAGAATCTATGAACGCGTATACATGGCAATGAAAAATATGGCCTCCGAGTCTGCAGTTAAAAGCGCCATATTCAACCGTGCCATGAAAACCGGAATTACCCTGATGGAAACCATCGCGGATGAGCATGGTTTTATTCCAATCAGGGAAGATACGGATGTTACCGCGGGCGTCGGTTTTATGCTCCGAATTCGTTACAGGCTCTACGATAAAATAGTTTTTTCAAAGGTCCGGGAACGGTTCGGGGGGCGCTTCCGCGGCGCCTTCTCTGCGGCGGGATCCCTTCCGGCGGATCTCTGCAAGACCTTCCTTGCCATGGGGATTGTTATTATGGAAGGATATGGTCTCACTGAAACCTGGAATACCATCAACCTGAATACTGAAGGTAAAATACTTCCAGGTTCCGTGGGAAGGCTCCCTGACTGTGTGGAGGGGCGAATAGCAGCTGACGGTGAATGGGAGGTACGGGGAGAGAACCTCTTCCTGGGATACTGGAACAATGAAGAGGCGACGCGTGATGCCTTCACGGAAGACGGGTTCTTTAAAACCGGTGACATCGTTGAAGAAGTAGCTGACGGCTATATTCGCATTGTAGACAGAAAAAAGGGCATAATGGTTCTCGATACGGGGAAAAATGTTGCCTCCGCGCGTGTGGAGGGGCTTTTCTCCCTGAGCAGGTGGATAGATATCTGTGTCCCAATTGGGGATGACAGGAAATATATTGCGGCACTGGTGGTTCCTGATTTTGACTCCCTCCTCGAGTACTGTGACGAAAAGGGAATAGATTACGACAGGGATGCCCTGGAATATAATTACGACGGAGCCGTACCCGTCTGTACAAAAATTGATGAAAAAATTGTCCGGAATGAAAAGATAAGGGCCCTCATTGATGAGGATATGCAGATTGCCAATGCGGAACTGGCGGATTTTGAGCGAGTGAAGAATTATACCATCCTTTCACGAAAGTTTACGGAAGAAAGTGGAGAGATGACCCCCACCCTGAAGGTTAAACGGAAGGTTGTAATAAATAATTTCAAAAAAGAAATTGAGCAGATGTACGAAGATTAATAGTATCGGGAGAAACCATATAAGAAAGACCGGATTGAAAAATTTCCGGTCTTTCTTTTTTTGAGGGGGAAGTTTTTTCTTTTCCCGCCCCGTCATTTAAATCTGAAAATTTTTTTTATTTCTTTAGTATCGGCAGGTGTTTTACTGCAATAATGTAAAGATACACCATTGCAGCAAAAACGGTCAGCGCAATAGTCAGCTCATGTACCGATGGTATGTAGGGTTCAAATTTTCGCCACGGGAAAAGGGGTACAGCACATCCGTGAAGGGTCATAACGGTTTTATTCAGCACCATTCCGGATACACCGGTGACGGCTCCCGCCATTAATGTCACTGTTTTTTCCCGGAATCTCTTCAGGTTAAAAAAAACCACGGGCCCCAGAATAAGCATCAGTTCAAGCACGAGAGGGAGATAACCCCCGGTTCCCTTCCATAGAGATGCAAAGGTGCGGCCCCCCGCAGGGACGTAAAAGGTTGCCATCAGGAAAAGGTCAATAATGCGAAAAATAAAATAAGCAATAAATAGAATACCGGAGATTTTTGTGAGGGTATGAAATGAATTCTCCGGAATAATGTGATCCCTCTGAAAATGTGAGGCGGTTTTTGTGACCAGGAGAGTGAAGGCGGAACCCGCTGCCATTGCCCCTGCCAGGGCCAGGAAAAAGAGATGGGGCCGGTACCACACCGGCCGTGCGTAGAGGACTCCGAAGACACCCCCGAGGGATCCCTGGTGAAAAAATGAGAAAAAGGTTCCCGTAGCGGCGAATATCCACATTATTTTATGAAGGTAGTGACCAAAATTTTTAATTAGGGGGAAACGGTTAAAGAAATTGTGCTTCAGACTGATGGGCAGAAATTCAATACAGAGAACCGTTAGATATAGGAGTACACAGAAGGCTACCTCCGTCATCATTGAAAGGGGTATCAGGCCATCACCCCAGTTCGGGTAGGTATAGAGAAACCAGAATCTAAGCGGCTGGCCTATATCGAAGATTATAAACAGGGGAGTAAATAGGTAGCAGAGGAGTCCAACCAGTATCGCAGAGGGAAGGATTGGTTTCAGGGAGTCAATCCTGAAAATATAGTATAGAAATCCCGTGAGAAAGGCTCCCCCTCCGAGGGCGATGAGTACCAGGTCTCCCACAATCCAGAGGGCCCAGGGGATACGGTTTGACATGGAGGTATACCCGAGACCACCACCGAATATCTGCAGTGATGAAATAATAAATGTCAGAGATATGGCAGAAAATAGAATTTTTTTTCCATGGATAGTTTTCATAATTGTCACCCTGTCTTGTAATTCTAACTCCGGATACGATTAGAGTAAATACTCTATGTATTGCAAATAGAGTATTTACTCTAATCAGTCAAGAATTTTTTAAATTAATTTTTTCGGAGTGATAAAAAAATAAAAAGATTCTGTCAGATGAATGAAGTGGAGGTATTATTTATTTAGAGATGGATTCACCAGGTCCATGAGACCCTGCCAGATTTCTTTTTTAAGGTAGGGTTTAAAAATAAAACCGAGCTGAATAAGCCGTTTCTTGATCGATTCGGCTGTGATGGCATCACCGTAGATATACATGGCGGAAATAATAAATTCTGAATTCGTCCAGAAAATATTAATCAGGGATTCCCGTTCTTCCTCCGACAGGGGGGATGACGTGAGGCCAAGACTCTCAATATGTGAAATTACATAGGCAATATCCTTAAAGCGGAGTTTACGGTTTTTTAAATATCGCTTCGACAGTTCCGGATCACGGGCAAGAATGGTTGTCAGTTCCATGTAAAAGAAACGATAATCATAAAAAAGTTCACAGGAGCGGTCTACAATTTCAGCGAGAGCACTTAATTCTGCGAGCCTGTCTTCTTCACGTTGCCAGAGGAGGTCGAAGGAACCTACCCACTCTTCGAATATTTCACGGACAATCTCTTCCTTGTTTTGAAAATGGTAATATAGATTTCCCGGGCTGATACCCATTTCGGCTGCGATATGATTTGTGGTAATGCGGGACCATCCCTTCTGATTAAAGAGATTTCTTGCTGTATGAAGTATTCGTTCTCGTGTTTTCATGATCTTTTTGGTCAGGCAGAGTTGTCACTATGACGGAAAGTGATGTCCATGTCTACCAATTGTTGGCAAAATTAATGGAAACAGTCTATAGAATCGGGATATAAATAAGAAATTGAAGGTGAATCATCATCAGCGGAAAGAGGGGATGCCTGAATTTTCAGGACATCCCCTGCAGGCCAGTAATAGAAATTTACACTATGAGTCTATGCACCTGAAGCCTCAGCAATTTCACTCTCTGCTGATGGAGACAAAGCCGGATTTTTCAAAAGGCCTATCAGAAGGGAAACACCGAGACAGGCAATCCCGCAGGTGACATACGCCGTTGGGAACTGACCCATGTCGCCGAGAATCCCACCCAGGATAGGACCTGCAATTCCACCTATACCGTAGGCAAGAAAAATCCACGGATAGTTATTGCCGATACTGGCGGTACCGAAGGTATCGGCGGTGATTGAGGGGAAGAGGGCAAAGTTTCCACCGAAGTTGAAGCCGATAAGGGCGGCCCCCAGAAAAAGAAGGGCCGGTGTCCCCGCCATGCTTGAAAAGGAAATCATTACTACCCCCTGGATGGCGGTCATGATAACCAGAGAACTTTTACGTCCCAGGTAATCACTGATTGTTCCCCAGCCGATACGCCCGAGGCCATTGGCAATGCTGTAGAAGACCGCCATGGCGGTGCCGGCAATTACACTCGCTTTTTCCCCTGAGTATCCCGCAGCCTGAAGGGCCTCCATCGGATAAAGTTTCATCAGGCCAATTGCCATGAGACCTGCCCCGGCGCTGAATAGAAAAGTGATGAATATCTGGTAAAACTGTACTGTCCTAAGCATTTCCCCGCTGCTCATTTCATTCGCGGAATTAGCTGTTCCTGTTTCTTCCTTTTCCCAACCCGGGGGTTTCCACCCTTCAGGTGGAAAAATCATGAAGAGGCCCCCGAGAGTTATCATTACTGCAAAAATTATTCCATAGACAGTGAAGGTCCCTGAGAGACCGATTCGTTCCAGGAGGTGCCCCCAGCTTCCCGCGAGGTAGATCCAGAGGAGGGCTCCGAAACCGAAACCCGCCACGGCAGCACCGGTTATCATTCCCTTTCTGTCGGGAAACCACTGCATACCCACCGCGATGGGGACCACGTAGGCGAGGCCAATACCGGATCCGCCGATCATTCCGATACAGATTATTGTATTCCAGAATGAACTTCCCCCCATAATTCCTGCGGAAAAGTAACCAACGCCGAGAACCAGTCCCCCAAGAAGTGCGAGGCGTCGCGGCCCCCAGGTTTTTATTAACTTCCCCCCCAGGATCATCACAATGGCAAAGAAAAAGAGTCCCGTTGAAAAAACCCATTGTGTATCGACACGGGTCCAGCCTGATTGAATTAGCTGTGGAGTAAAGACAGACCAGGCATAGATGGCGCCCAGGGAAACCTGGATTAGAATGGCGCCGATTACAACAAGCCACCGGCGTTTTGTAATGAGATGTATCATGTCAAATTCTCCTCTGTTTTTATTTTATCTTAAACAGGGGAATAGCCATGTCTATGCATTGACACCGATTGTAGCAGGTGACCAGCCTGTTTTGAAAGGGGAAGGAAATGGGAATGTCAGTGTGGAGTGGAATCGCGGTAGAGGGAGGGGGCCTGGTTAAAAATCTTTTTAAAGGAACGGTTGAATGTTGAAAGGCTGTCAAATCCGGAGGAGAATGCAATGCTGATAATGGAGGCCTCAGGATCCAGGCGGAGTTTTTCCGCTGCGGTGCGGATGCGCATTTCGTTGATGTAATCGCTGATTCTCTCACCGGTATGCTGCCTGAAAAGGGAGCTGAGGTAGTTGGGGCTCATGTCGACGGCTGCGGCGAGGCCCTCTCTGCTGATATCCTCAGTATGATGTTTACTGATAAATTCAAGAACACTATTGATTTTTTCTTCCGCTGTTTCTGACAGGGGGAGGTGTTTTTGGCTTCGTGAGGAGATTTCCCTGTACAGGCGCTGCATTTCCAGGCGGTTTTCCATGGTCAACCTCGCATAGATAAAGATAAAGATCAATATCCAGAAGGGGAAGAAAATGCTGGTGAGGAGATACCTGAGGGGAAGGCCAAAATATATTGCGGCGATTTCATAGGAAAGCACAAAGGTATAAAGTCCCAGATAGATGAGCAGGAGGGATGTTCGAAAGGGATCGGGGCGAAACCTGCTGAGACGGAAGATAAGGTAATAGTATGTGGGAATACTTAGAAGCAGGGTACCAATTCCCGTGAAATATCGTATCGCAACCGCCACAGGATAGCTTGTCATGAAAATTGTGAAGGGGGTAAATGCGGCAATCATCAGGAGAATGGGAAGTATCACCCGGTTGCTGAAAAAATCATATTTCCCGTAGATTGCCTGGATCACGAGAATATGAATCACCGCCACGAGGGGAGTAATTGTGGAAAGGGAAACATTAAAGGTTTCAAAACCTGTAATTGAAATGGGAAGAAATATAACAATCTCATTTATGAGATAGATCCCCAGGGAGACTGTAAAGAGAAGCAAAAGGTGCTGGTTTCGGTTGAACATAAATACCACCAGGCAGAGAAGCATAAGGCCTGCTGAAAGGACGATGGCACCCGCGGGAAGCAGGGTGAATAAAAAATTATCGAAGTACTCCCTCTGGAGAAAACTCCTTTCTTTTTGAAGTTTTATGGTCGATGAGATGCCCCCGGTATTGTAGCCGAAAATACCTATACGGAGGTAGATTTCATTTTTACCTTTTTTTATTGCACCGGGGGATAGCCGGTAATGCCGAGCCGAGTGGATGTGATTCATTGAATCCGGTGTCTGACGGTGTACCAGCCGGCCATTAATGTAGAGTTCATCGGTATGGTATATTCTGCCGGGAGAGATGCCATACCAGGAATCGTCTCGGTTGTCTGCATCAAAGAAGGCCCGAAGCCATAAATAGTGGTACCTTTTCTCCAGGCGGTAAGGTGGAAGCAGGGAGAAAGGAAGTGATACAGGCTGCCAACCGGTTAATTTCCTGGCTTCTGCCAGTGAAGGTGTTTCGCGGTACAGGATTTCCCAGTCTGAAATTACAAGGTCACTCCTGTCTTCACAGGCTGTGATTGAAACAATAGCAAGGAAAAAGAGAATTAAATAAAATATTTTTTTAAAATTCACTGGTTTCGTCAGGTTGAATTATTTTTTTCGAATATAGATATCAGTTATTTTCATTATATTCCGGTCGAGATTGAAGTGCAGAATATATACGTGCTGAAATTCATCTATTATTATTTTCCAGTTAGCGGCATCGATTTTTTCGGTTTTTATCAAAAGGGCCGCTATGGAATTTCTAAATACCCTCTGTCCCATCTCGCCGGGAGGAAGGTTCCGAGCCAGGTAGAAGTTTACCAGGTATAGAGCATGGCCTGTTGGATCCACGAGGGCAATTTTCAGTATATTGATTTCCCGGTCGCTTTTCTGGTACTCCTTTGGAGGGGATGAAATTTTATCCCAGCCCCAGGGGCTTATGCGTAATACCGAATCAAAAGAATTGTAGTGTATATCTTTTTCTATGCCGGTAAGATCGATTTTTGTCTCCCTGAACTGTTGAAGGATAGAGACCTGGTGCTGCCGGATCTCTTCCCTTCGTGAGTTATAGAATTGTTCACATTTGCGTGCAATTTTTTCCGCTGCTGGGCTTTTTTCGGCAAAGAGCCGGGTGGAGGGTACAGAGACCAGGTCATTAAAGAGACTGTAGCGGAATTCTGTAAGCACGGTAGAGAAGTTTTTTGATTTTTCTTTTTCCGGGACAGGCTTACCTGAGAGGGGCATCATAAGGAGGGTGACGGATAGTGTGCTGATAAAAAGGATCTTTTTCATGGTAATTCCTGCCGGTTTGAAATTTTTCTGGCAACTGTGATAGTATTTAACAGCGGGTGCGGGTATGTCAATAATCATATCATATTTTTCACTGAATAACTTATTCCCGCCGCAATGTTCTTATCCCGGAAAATGAGTTGCATTTCCAGCCGGGACCTGAATAGGTTTACATAATAACAGCTGCAGGAAAGGTTTATGGTACAGGTTGAAGGTCTAAAAAAATATTTCTCCTCTAGAAAAAAGGGTCTTATGGAAAAGGGGGGGGAAGTCAGGGCTCTGGACGGAATCAGTTTCACTATTGAGAAAGGGGAAACCCTCGGGCTGGTGGGAGAGAGCGGCAGCGGGAAAACAACCGCTGCACGGTCAATGCTGCGTCTCATTGAACCTGATGCCGGTAGTGTCATGATTGAAGGAACGGATGTCCGTTCCCTTAACCGAAACAGCCTTCGTAAATTCAGGGAAAATATTCAGATTGTTTTCCAGGATCCCTTCAGCTCTCTGAATCCCAGAATGACAGTGGGTAAAATTATTTCAGAGCCCCTTCGTATTCACAGAAATTTAAAAAAGGAAGAGATAAAGAACCGTCTCACCGAACTTATGGAACTGGTGGGCCTGGGGCCGCAGCATGTTGAACGTTATCCCCATGAATTCAGCGGTGGTCAGAGGCAGCGTATCGGCATTGCAAGGGCCATTGCCCTGAATCCCAAATTTATTATTCTTGATGAACCCGTATCCGCCCTTGATGTATCAATCCAGGGACAGATTCTGAACCTGTTGAAGGAACTGCAGGAGCGTCTTTCTCTCACCTACCTTTTCGTAGCACATGACCTTGCAGTGGTTGAGCATATGAGCGATCGTATTGCTGTAATGTATCTTGGCCGCATAGTTGAAAACCGGAGTACTACTGAACTTTACCACGAACAACTTCATCCATATACAAAAAGTCTGATTGCTTCGATCCCGGAAATTAAGGCAGAAAAGCATGGATTTACCGCCCTGAAAGGGGAGATCCCCTCACCGGAGAACCCCCCTGATGGTTGTCACTTTCATAACCGTTGCCCCCATGTGATGGATATCTGTAAAAAAGAATATCCCGTAGAGCGGGATGTTGCAGGGGGAAGCGTTTGTTGCCATTTATATTGAAAGTAAGTGCAGGGAGGCGACAGTAATTATACTATCTCTCTCTTCTCTGTCGTAAAGAACGTTTCATATCCAACCTTTCCCGGCGTTCGCCCCTCATCTGGTTTCGCAGTTCCCGGCCTTCTCGATGGATTTCTCTTCTTTCATTATGTTTTTCTTTTTTCAGCTCATCCATCGGATTTTTCTTTTCTCTCTCTGTTTCTTTATAAAAGATTTCTGTTTTATTCCCGGGACCTGAAGTTTCCCCGGGGGTAATGTAGCCTTCAGGAGTCACCAGGCACTGGTTACCTGCGGTGAGAAAGAGTATTTTTCCGGTGGCAAGGGCTGTGACAGTAAGTGAGCCTTCGTTGAGAAATATTTTTGTGTTATATGCAGCTGAAAGGCTGAAACGTGTTCCCGTTACAAGAATTTCCGCGTGGGCTGTTCTAAAAATGAATTTATCGTTGTTTTTTTGTATTTCCGCAGTCAATGAACCATTATTGAGTGTGATGATCAGGGGAAGTTTTTTCTGCTTTTTCATCAGGCCGGATATACTTAGTTCAGCCCCCTTGTTGAGGGAAACCGAAAAGCTGTTTTCCCTCGTTATTAGACTGGCACCGCGAATAGTCGTTTTATTTATTTTTGGATCAAGGTTCTGCTTTTCATTAAATGCAGTACCATTAACCAGTATCTGCCGCTCCTGCGGTATAATGGTTAAAGACTGTGTAGAGGGTTTCTCTGATCGGAAAAGCATGGCGGTTATTATTAAAAATAGTGCAGCGGCAACGGCACTTCCCCCCATGAGCATCTTTACCGGTTTTCCGAGGTGCATTGATTTGTAAGTTTTTTCACCGGAGCCGCGTGATATTTTTTGATACGTCGCCATAATTCGCGCCTCGACAAGTGGGGAAGGCTCAGGCAATGAATCCCCGGAAGGGGCGAGACAGCGCAGGTATTGTTCGGCCCTGTCGCGGCATCGGGCACACGCTTGCATATGTGCATTTTTCCCGATGGCATCACGGCCTTCAAGGACAATGCGGATTAAGTCTTTATGTTTGATATGCCCTTTCATAAGGAATTGTCATCTCCTTTAAGTAGTACAATGGAGAGGATAAAAACGGTCATGGAAATGAATGATGTCGGCAAAAAACCGTCTTTTTTTAATTCTCCAGCGATAATTTTCAGGGTTCGCTCCAGGCTTCGCCGTACCGTCCGCTCACTTTTACCCACCGCCTCTGAAATTTCACCTGTAGGCATAGATAGTTCTTTTTTCATAATAAAAATAGAGCGATCGGTTTCATCCAGTGTATCGAGTATGCGGTAAATTTCCGAAAGAAGCAGTTTTGCAGAGACATCTTCTTCAACAGAGGTCTTATCGGTTACGGTATACATCTCTTCCGTTAATGTTTCTTTTTTGTTTTTATTCAGGAAGTTTAAAGCCAGGTTGTGTGCGCTTTTATAGAGAAATGCCCGGATTGTACTTTCGTCTATTCTATTTTTTTTGCTATAGGCAATCAGGGCGGCAAATGTATCGTGGAGCAGGTCTTCGGCATTTTCCTGTGAGGAGGTAAAACGTAACAGGTAGGAAAAAAGTTCCCTGCTGTGTTTCTGATAAAGCTCTGAGATATTTTTTTCTTCAAGCATAAAAAATATGACCGTTTTGTCTATGCCCTTTGTATTATCCGATGAAAGCATTAAGAAAGTAATAATTGAGGAGGAAGTCAATGAAAAAATTATTTGGTTTAATAATTGCATTTTTTATCTTCCTGGGTATTCCACTTTCAGCAGAAGATACATCTGCTGACCAGGACCAGCTCCGAACCAGAATTGAAGAGCGTGCACAACTTCGCGAAAATGAAAATTTAGAAGGGGAGAAACAGAGGGAGCAGAAGAGGTTGCGTTCACGGCAGGAACTGAGGGAACAAAAGAAAGACTGTGCAGAAGAGAAGCGTCAGCTGCGCCATCAGTATCGGAAGGAGATGCGCGACCAGGCCCGGAAGGAAATGAAAAAGAATGGCGGGGGTCAGTAGATTTTCTCAAATTTTTCTGTACTTTTAAAATTAAAGATGGATAAATCAAGGAGACAGGCCCTCTTCTCCGGGGGTCTGTTATTGCTATTCAGGAGCAGTTTATTATAGTATGAGAAAAATCAAGGGCATAGCAAGGTATTCTGTTTGCGGTATTTTTACGATAATTATTTTTATTTGTCAGCCATTGTTTCTTTCCGCTGAAGATATAATTCCAATGATACTGGAGGGGGGCGGAAAGAGCGGTTACAGTTCAGGGCTTCTTGAGTCACACTGGTATCATCAGGTATATTTTAAGGGGGGGTATAAATGGAATAAAGCTGACTTGAGTGCCGGCTATTCCCATTATTTTCAGTACCAGGTGTCCGATATAAACGGAGATGTTCAGTCAGTTGATATCAGTCGAATAAGCTCTGAAGCAGAACTGTATCCCACAGAGAAGATCACTTTTTCAGGTATGATTGCCGGATGGTTCGGTCAGCAGGATTACAGGTGTATTGAAGGAATAGGGAGTTGCTCATATGAAGGAAAAAACTGGTCCTATACTCTTGAAGCGGGGGTCAGCAGGGCCACATACATGTTCAATTTTGTGGAGCAGAAAATTTTTTCCTGGGATGTTTATTTTGAAGGGGCCCGATATCTTTCAGATACTTTCAGTATTGATGGAAGCTATTCCCTTATCTTCGCCGGAATGGACGGGATGGAAGATATCTACAAGCATCTTTTCCGGGGAGGTTTCAGCCTGGTGCCGGTGGAAAATGTTTTTTTATTCAGCGGGGTAACATTAAGTATTGATACTACCGAATTTATAAATTTTGGTTTCGATATAGGCGGGAGTACATACATTTTCAGGTATGTAAAACTATCCTTCTCCTATATGCTTTCGTACGGCAATTCCTTCACTGCAGATAGCAATGTTTCCTTGCCTGGCCCTTCACCGGGGACTACGAGCGAAACGGAACGCTATTTTTCTCATCGTATTTTTTTCGGGGCTGCGCTTAAGTATCGGTGACAGGTCTTTTGCGGATATTATTAAAAAAAATAATACCGCGCGCCGATACCACCGTCTATATCAAAATCCGTTCCCGGGAAGAGGGATATCCCCGGGACAAGCTCCGCAAAAATTTCCACCTTTGGGATTACAAACCATTGTACCCCGACAGGTATTCTAAAGCCAAAACCGAAGGCATTGTCATTCTTGTTCCGGTCTTTGCTGTCATTAGTCATGTAGCGGAACTTCACTCCGGCACCGATAAACCAGTCGACGGGATTTTTAATTGTAGCGCTATAGATCCAGTAATCTAGATGAATATGGAGGTGATTCTGAAGAGACCAGGCGATACCCGAAGCAAAGTCAAGGTACTTCAGGGAAATCCCAGTAGGTTCACCTATGATGATACCGGCTCCAAATTTTTGGCCTGAGGCTGCCGACAGGGGAGCTCCCAGAATTAGCGCTGCAAGAATAAGAGATGAAAGGAGTGAGATTTTTTGTTTCATTTTTACCCTTTGAAATTATAGTTGTATTTCTTCGCTGAAAGGCTGAAGAGACTAATTTATGTGTTTTTAAAATAATAACAAGAAAATATTTAAACTTCTATTGAAATATTGTCGCAGCCAGAATATTTAGTATATGCTGGTGTCATGACTGTGTAATTGTTAACTGAATGAAGGAATTTATGTCCATCAGTTAATTGATATTTACACAGAAAAAGGCAGAGTGACGCAGCCTGTTTAATTATTATTTAAATCGTGATGGCACCAGTCCGGAAATATGAAAATAAGGTAACTCTTTTATGGATATTATAAGTATTGTAGTCATCGCAATCGCCCTTGCCATGGATGCATTTTCTGTATCAATAACATGCGGTATGATAATTGAGAAGCCGGATTTTGGCCACTATTTCAGGCTCTCCTTTCACTTTGGCCTTTTTCAGTTTATGATGCCCATCATTGGATATAGTGCCGGTTTTTACCTGGAAAGATATATCAGGACTGTTGACCACTGGATTGCCTTCGGTCTCCTTCTTTTAATAGGCCTTAAAATGATACATGAAGCCTTTGACAAAAAAGAGAAAGATACAGTTTGCAAGGATCCGTCACGTGGGGGCCGTCTTCTTCTTCTCGCCTTCGCTACCAGTATTGATGCCCTTGCGGTTGGTTTCTCAATAGGTGTCCTTGGTGGGGCAATATTCTTTCCCAGTGTGATTATCGGACTGGTATGCTCCCTCTTTTCGATTGCCGGTATTGCCATTGGTAATCATGCCAGTAAATATATCAGCAGGGGAGGGGAAATAATCGGCGGAATTATGCTGATACTCATCGGCATTAAAATACTCCTTGAGCATTTAAGCACTTCCTGATTACTCATCGGCGGAATTGCACCCCTGATTCCTAAAAATTAAAAATGGATAATGTTTTAAAAAAAACTAAAAAACTAAAATATTCCTAAATTAATGGAACCCCGAAATTAACTTCAGGGTCTCACCTGGCAAAGAACAAAAAAAGGAGCATAATCAATGAAATTAAATTTAAAGAAGGGAACAGTAGCTGCAGTACTAATCGGTATCATGGCCCTCTCTGCCGGGGATCTTTTTGCCAGGGGATGGGGACGAGGTGATTGCCCGGGACGGGGATATCAGAAACATCATCGTGGTCCAGGACATTTTTTCCGAAAGTTAGATATTCTCAAGGCAGAACTGGGATTATCAGACAAACAGGTGAAGGAAATGTTTGATCTTCACCAGAAATATGAAAAAAAGTTCTTTGAAAACCGTACAAGTGTGGATCGAATCCTTGAGTTGAGAGCAGAAAAGCATAAGGAAATGAAAAAAATCCTTAATGCGGATCAGCAGAAAAAGTTTGATGAAATGTTTCTGCGCAGGGGTCCCAGGGGCAGGAAAGGCGGGGGCGGATATGGAGACTGCCCGCGTGGATATGGCCGATAGCAGTACGGAGCCGATATTGCCGACGAATCTGATTCGTCGGCTGCGGCATGTCTCAGGGGAGGATATGCCGCAGCCGATGATTATCCACGGGGAGGATCTTTATGACAGGAAAAATGTTTTTATTTTTACTTATTTCTCTTGCGGCAATTCTCATAGTCTTAGTAAGAAATTATAATGGAATATTAAAGAGATTGAATGCAGATTCCCCTGCTGATATACTGGAGAAAAATTTTACAGAAGGGAAAATATCCCGGGAGGAATACCTGAAGCTGAAAAAATACTTTGAGGATCTACAGGTCCCGGGAAAGGAGTTGGAGTAATGAAGAAACCTGTTTTTATACTACTGATTTTTGCATTAATGGCATTTGCTGCTGCTGATGCCAGTGCATACCGGGGCAAGCCGGGGCCGCCTCGAGGAATGGACCACCCCCATCATGGACCCTTTTTCGGGGATGTGGAGAGAATGCAGGAACTTCTTGACCTGACTGATGTTCAGGTGCAGCAGATCAGAAAAATAAATGAGGATTTCAGGGAGAAATCCGGGTCGCAGGAAGCAAAGATGCGTCCACACCTGGAAAAGCTCAGGGAACTGCTTTTACAGGAGAATATAAATATTACAAAGATACGTGTGAAATTGCGTCAAATTTCAAATATTGAAATTGAACTGAAGATTCTCCAAATCAGCCATCGCATGGCACTGCAGAAAGTATTAACTCCTGCCCAGAGGGAGATCCTTAAAAAGGAATGGCGATATAAGAAACGGCACCACATGCGGGGGAAGGGACGACAGGATGGGAGGAGGATGAGAAGATTCGATGACTGACGGTGAATTTGCATCAATTGTACAGGAAACCAAAGGCATTGTCCTGTCTGCAATAGAAAAGCATCTTGACAGCCGTCATTTTCATGCTATTGATGATGTTGTACAGGAGGCCTATTTCAGGGCATTCCGGAGTTTGAAAAAAGATGGATTTAGAGGGGACAGTTCAATAAATACCTGGCTTTATACAATTGCCCGGAATGAAGCCCTTCGCATGAATAAGAAACTGGGGCGTGAATCTGACAAGGTGGCCCGAAAGATTCGGGAAACCTCACCGGAGGATGCCGCAGTCGGACTGGAGTTCGACAGTGATATAGATCTCATGAGGGATTCCATCAATCAGCTACCGGAAAAATATAGAAGTGTTATAACGCTTGTTGCGGAGGGGCATTCAGTTCAGGAGATATCTGAAAAACTGGATATTCGTTCCGGAACAGTTAAATCGAGAACTTCAAGGGGACGGGAAATGCTGCAGAAAATAATGCAGGGAGGTATGTCATGACAGCAGAAAATGAACAGTTGATGAAACGTGAAATCGAAGAGCGCATGGCCAGCGACCTGTGGAGTCACAGAATTGCCTCCGGGGTCATGAAACGGCGGCGAAGGCGCCAGCGGATTATTTATTCAGCATCGAGTTTGGCTACGGCAGCCCTGGTTGTGTTTGTCACCCTTTTCTCTATCGATTCAATAAAGAAGCCGACCCTTCAGTATTCTGATTTTATTACACTGCAGGTGCAGGGTGTTCATAAGGCGTCGCTCCAGAAAGATATTATTATGACTTCCACCAGCCAGGGGACCTCAAACGGGCTGGTTCTTTCCAGCGATGTGGATTATATGATTGAGGATGCAATGCTGCTGCGATGAAGTCTACCCGTTGGCGTTGCATGGTAATCCCTATACTGATTGTGTCAGTTGTTCTCGGAGGGGAAGTTTATCTCTCTGCGTGGGATGAAATATGGTATCTGAAAAATTTACTCAGAATAGCCAAAAACCCTCCGAAGGAATTTTCCCCCTCGGAAGAAATATATCTCAAAGATAAGGCAATTTTCTGTACCGGAGAGGGCCGTGCCGCCCTGGTCAACAACAGTGCCGCAGAATTGATTCTTCAGGGGAAATACAGGGAGGCAGAAAAAATTCTCTATGCTGCCCTGAAGGAACGATCCCTCTTTTTTCCTTTCCGGTATAACCTGGGGGTATGTCACCTCTACCACAATGAACTGAAGCTCTCCCATCTTCATTTTACCAAGGCGAGGCAGGCCATACCGGAGTACTGGGTCAGTTATATGCAGCTGGGGTATATTTTTGAAAGATGGAACCGTGACTCCGAGGCAATCGAAGCTTTTCGGCAGGCCCTTCATCTCAACAAACGGGATATCAACATATACGTACGCATCGGGGATATTTTTTTTAAACGAAATCAGCTCGAAATGGCCCGTAAATACTATGATGTATCATTAAAATTGGAGCATAGCTTTCCCAACGGATTGCTTGGGCGCGCCAAGATATATTTTCGAAGGGGGCAGTACCTCAAAGCAATCAATATGCTGAAAACAATAAATACAAGAAAGCCCTATGACAAGGCTCTCCATTATTATTATGCAGAGTCAGCCTTTAAGCTGCGTGAGTATAAAACTGCTGCAAAACAGTACCGGATACTGCTTCAGTTCCAAACTGACCGTTTCTTCCTTACCACTTCTCCTGTTCTCATCAAACATAAACTTTATGTCTCTTCACAGTTCGTCCGGTAGGTGACTTCTTTAATGGCGGCATTACTGAATGTTGCATTCAAATGAAAAAAGATTTTCTTTCCGCTAAACTTCCCTCAACAAAAAAATATCAGTTTTCTCCTTGAAATAATTTTTATTTTCATGTATCAATAGTGCTAAACTTATCTGGATATAATCTAAAAGAAGAGGTTTATAAACATTGAAACGAACAGCAATTCTGTTAAATATTTTGATTTGCAGTCTTTTCCTCTTTGCCGTGGTTCCTTCAGCTGATGCTGCTGATGTATACGGGAAAATTATTGCAAAGAAGGAAATTAAAATAGGCATTTCGCAGCATTATCCTCCCCTGAACTTCAAGGGTGGCAAGCGCGGTGTTGAAATGGAAATGGCGCGGGAACTTGGGAAATTCCTTGGGGTAAAGGTAAGAATGGTAAAACTCCCCGTTTCGGAATACGTTAATGCCCTGCAAAGTAATCGTGTCGATATCATCCTTGCTGGATTTTCACGCAATCTCAAGAGGGGGCGGGTGATCTGGTTCTCAAAGCCCTATGTCACAGTGACACCCGGCGTACTTGTGCGAAAAAATGCTTTGCCGCAGCAGCGTTTCGGAGACGAATTCGAGGAGCGGGCAATAAAAACTATCTGGGACCTGAAAAACCTGCGACGCTTCTCCTTTGCGGTAAAGTTTGGGTCTGCCTATATCGAAATTTTAAGGGAACATTTTCCAAATGCCAGGAGGGTACTGGTTAAAAATGATAAGGAAGGCCTTAAGGTACTGGCAGAAGGGAAGGTGCAGGGATTCGTTCACGACAGTCTTTACTTGAATTATATTTATGGCACCAGTGCATCACTTCGTGGCCGTTACAACCTGCTTTCCGGAGGGAAACAGACTGAACAACTCTGTATTGGCCTTCCATTCGGGGACATTGTATTAAAGAATCAGGTAAATCTTTTCATAGATGAAATGATTAGAACCGGCAGGATACGTGACTGGCTAACTACCTTCAATGCAAAATAAGAGAGAGAACCATGAAAGGAATGAGAAATAAACTGCTGACTATTATTATGCTGATTCTAGTAACCGGGGGTTCCGCAACTGCCGGTACAATAGATCCCCTTCTGGAACGCCTCGATATATCAGGATTTTTACGGATGCGGGCGTGGTACTTCGGAAGCAGTACCCTCCTGGATGGAAAATTCCCCGGTGGCGGATATGAACAGGCAAACTATGAGGATGTTTTTTTTAGAAACCGCTTCTACTTGAAGGTCCTCCCTAACCTTGAGATAAGAACTGTTTTTGACATCAGTGCCAAGTTCGGCTCCGGTGACTTTGCCATCGGGAACGGTGGAACTAATGTTATAACACGTAATGTCTACGCCCTCTTCAGGCCGGTAAAAAATTCCGAGGTTGCCCTGGGATTGATGCCCTTTTCTCTGCCAGGGGGGTACATCCTTGCGAGGGACGCAACAGGTATCCGGTACAGGCATGATCTATTTAAAAAACAGCTGCAGCTGGCTGCATCCTTCATTCGCGCCTTTGATGATGCCGATACAATTTTGAGTTCTGATACGGATAATCCCGATTATGCCGATGATAATATCTGGATGGCAACTGCAAAGGTGGCGAAGATTGAGGGGCTTGAATCGGAAATCTATTATGCGGGGGAACATGACAGCTTTACAACTTATGATGGCAGTGATGCGGCGGAAGATGGACGGAAATCGAGTCTGCACTGGATTGGCCTGCACAATACTTATACCAGGGGAGACTTTACCTTCAAGGCGGGGGGTATCTTTAATTTCGGGGAAGTTAAAACACATTCGAATAAACCAGATCCCTTTGTTAAAACGGATATCCTGGCGGGACTCTGGGAACTCTCCGTGGAATACACCCTTGGAGAGCTGAAAATTGCCATCTCCCATGAGGGTGCTACCGGGGATCCTGCAAGTTCCGGAGATGAGAATTCTTTTCAGGATATTAAGTCTTCCCATGGCTATAGCCTTATTGCCATAGATAATTCAGGGGGGCTGGCCATCCGCGGCAGTGGTGAATCTTCCTGGTACGGCCTCTACGGCCAGGGGATTAAGCTGCGCTACACTATTTTTGATGAAGTAACCCTGGGTTTTGCCGCCCTGCATTTCCGGACCCTTCAGAAGGTATCCCTTGGAAGCGGATCATCAACCTGGTTCGGTGATGAGATCAATCTCGCGGCTGAATACCGGTATCGTGAAGCCCTCTCAATTTTTTGTACCGCGGGGCTCTTCATCCCCCAGGATGGTTATAAA
This sequence comes from uncultured Spirochaetota bacterium, assembly GCA_942491575.1. Classification (GTDB taxonomy): domain Bacteria; phylum Spirochaetota; class UBA4802; order UBA4802; family UBA5550; genus CAZHNW01. Next base: position 3,221,002 of record CALOBT010000025.1, on the reverse strand, counting down.
GCAGTAGTTAACCGTGATGATAATGGGGTAATAGTTGAGGTCATGCTGGGAACCAAAATTAAGTATTAGGTAAAAGTAAAATGTATCAAGTTTAAAGTATCAAGCAAGAAAAAGCTTTTTAACTTTAAACTTGATACTTGTATAAAATTTATTAAGTAAATGTTTAGTCTCTACTTGGTATCGATTTTTATAATTTTAATCCTATTCAATAATCAGTCTTGAAATTTCCACCTTGTAAAGATTGTACACATTGGAGAGCATTTTACGTACATTTCGGTTCATCTCACGGTCCGTGGATCGGCGTTGTACATATCGTTCGATTTCATCAAGCTGCTGCTGAAGCTTATTGCCAATATCCTCAAGATCCCGGGTAATAGCGACGGAGGAACTTGAACGGGCACCCCTCTTTAATTTCTTGATCTCCTCTTCCAGGCGGGCCTCTAATTCCTCCCTTGCTTCCTTTTCCCTGTAGATTCGGCCGAGAAGGTCTTCCACTTCCGTTTTGAAATTTATAGCACAGATAATTTCGTAATGATTGATTACGGAGACAGTTTCGGAGAATATCAATTCTGAAATATTTTTTGTCGCGAAGGTCTCCCGGATTTGTTCATAGGTCCTCTGGTCAATCATAACCTTGTTTGTCAGGGGAAGAGTTTTTAATGCATCAAACTGATATTCAGGGTATGAGATAAGTTCGTCTTTTATGACACTGCTGACGGCGGTAATAATCTGGTCAGTTACGTTAATCCTCTGCTCAAAGGCGCTTTTTAATCGAAGTTTATTCAGGTTTTCTGATACCCTGGTTGAAGCTCGCAGAGCCGAGACGGGATCTTTAAAAAATGCAATAATTCTACTGCGTGTCAGAAGACTGACCGTTCCGCCGCCCTCTTCAATGGATGAGGCAATTATAGATTTTATTCTGATATTTCTGGATATCAGTTCCGGGAGAGTCAGCTGTGACTCCGTATTTTCTATATCCATTATATCAAGGGAAAGAATGGTTTTTTCTTCTTTATGAAGATTATCAACAACAATTACCCGGGGTGCTGTTTGCTCGCTCAGGCCGTCAAAGTCCGGTGCTTCATACTTCCTGAAAATATTAACAATAAATCCATCGATTTCCTTTAGATCCTCTTCCTGAAGACCTTCAAGGACAGAAATGATATCGTCCATCATTCCATATTCCTCTCTCAGGAGAGAAACGAGAAAAAAGGAAAATTCAATGGATTGCAGGTCCCCGAGAATTGTCAGGATGTCCCGCTGAATATTTTTATTTTTGATTACGAGCATTTCACGAATGGATCGGAGGGCATTGGTGTCACCCAGCTGGATGAGAAATAAACAGGCATAGATTCTTACGCGGATTCCGGGATCTTTCAGGTATTCCTGGAACATCCGGACAGTCTGACGTTTGTTATATGTGCTAGTCTGGGAAAGAATGTCACCAATGGAACGGACAATGCTGTCTTTTACCTCCGGATCTTTCATGCGGTAGAAAATTTTATCAAGGTATTCGATATCACTTTCAAGTCCGCATTTCCCCAGGCCGAGAATTGCTGCAATAAGTATTTCTCTTTTCTGGCTGTTAACAATAATTTTTTTCAGCAGCTGATTTGCTGTAACATTGCCGCGAATATCACGTTCAAGAATTATATTAAGGGCCGTAACTACCTGTTCGGTCTCTTCCCCCGCATGTGCCTGAATGAATTCAAACAGAATATTTAGAGATCGCTGTTCAGTGTAGAGTGAAATATATTTCAACGCCTCCAGCTGTTCACTGTCTGCTCCCGTGGTGAGCTGTACTTCTATTTCACCCAGCATGTATGAGTAGTTAAGGTGAGCCAGGGTAATTATGGTGGTATGCAGAAGCTGTGGATCGGGATATTTTTTCAGGTAGTTATAAATGTTTACCAGTGGTGAAGCGGCATCCTGGATATGAAGCCGGGCAAGAATATTACATAGCCTGGCTATTCTGTTTCGGAGATATCTTTTTTCATGATTTATATCTTCAAGGCGACCTGCAGAATTTCCTCTCGATTTTTCGTCTTCATCGAAAAGGATTTCCATCAGGTTGTAGAGATCTTCCTTTTCCTCTTCACTTACAAAGGCTACCCAGCGGGATATTTCATCCAGGACTTTATGGGCTGCCCGGGATTCTTCAAGGTTCAGGAAGGATATAATACGTTTTTTTAATTCAGGGGTCAGTCTTTCAAGAATAAAATTTCGCACCTTTTGGAAACTTTCCGGGAAACTTTTTTCTACTACATCCTTAATCATGAAATCACGACGGTAGGTTTCAAAGTATGTTTCAAGGGTAACAACCATGTAGCTGTAGAGCTTGTCTTTAAGTATATGGTGTTTTCTGTTTTCTCCTATACCGGTAAAAAACTTAATAAAGATTTCCACAATAAGTTCATTGTCTCGATTTGATTCTGTGGAGAGGGCAATAAGGCTTCTGAAAAGTTTGTCAGGATCCCTTAATTTTTCAACATTATTGATGAGGGCATAGAGGGTCATGCTGATAAGTTCAGGATCACGGGACGTGAGGGCCTTCATTACATAGATGAGAAATTCCCTGTGATTGCACGATATCATGGCACTGATAAAGGCAATCTTTGTCAGGTTGGAATATTCTTCAAACCTGGGGGCCATTTTTCCAAGGAGTACCCTGATATCGAGGATGATTTTATCCTCCTCCCTGCCGATTTCTGAGAAGGTATAGGATATTCCGTCTTCGTTGGGCTTCTCCTCGCGTATATTTTCAAGGAGCCGGCAATTGAGGTCATATAGAGAACGGTACACAAAATAATTGAGGCGATCATTTTTTTTTCGGAGTATTTCTTCAAAAGATGAAACAATACGAAATGCGGAAAGGGAAAGAATGGCATGTTCCTGCAGGTTTGGATTAGGCTCTTCACTGTTTATCAATGTCAGGAGATAATTCAAAACTGTATCGGTACCGGCACCGATCGATTTCAACACAGAAAAGGCTTTGCCGATTACATGAGGGTTTGCTTCTCCCTCTTCGAACTTGTCTAAAAAGTCGATAATATCCTGAATGTCTTCAATATCAGCCTGTTGTTCCAGATGGTTCAGAATATGCATTATTTCTGTTGGCGTAATGTCCTCCTTGAGAAGCGGTTTCAACCGTTGGGTTACATCCTCCGATTTAAAATAAGCCAGAACGGAGATTGAACTCTGCCGGATATCGGGGCCCCGTTCTATTTCATTGAGTAGAATGTTCTTCCCAACATCCGTTCTTAAAATGCCAAGAATTCTGTGAAAGGCAATACGCTCATAGGGGGTCAGTTTAAAATTTCGGCTGATTTCAAGCTTTATTGACTGGAGAAAGTTTTTTTCCTGCTGTGCCACAATATATCCTCACTGGATTATAGTCCCATTATTGCTAAGGAGAACATTAGTTTATGATCCTACCGCCATGGTAGATTAATGCAACCAATTTATTACCTGTATTGACAGGGATTACTGCGATTCCGGATAATATTTCAATAAAAGCAGTCCCTCCGTGACGCTAGGTGTAATCCCCGGGATTTCATTATCGGGATATGCAGCCGGTAAATATTGAAAAAATAATTTGACTCCAGTTAGTTATAATGGTTATATTATCAACTGGTTTATTCTGCATTCAAATATCAGGAGAGGTTTATAATGAAACGGATTATTGCATTAATTTTGTCATTTTTTATGCTGGTTGTCTTTGTTTCCTGTGGTGGCGGGAAGCAGACAAAAAGCAAATCAAATACCAGTGTTGCCATGAATAAAAACAGGGGGCAGGCAACGGGATACGCTACCATTTTTGATAACGACACGGCCCTTGCCAGGGATCGGGCTACCGGTGATGCTAAAATTAAACTGGTTAGAAAAATTTTGGGTGAAACAATAAGCGGCACCAGTGTTATGAAGGATTTTGAACTGGTTTCAAATATCGTGAAAGCAAAATCAATTGGTCTTGTTAAAAATGATTCAATAGTAAAACAGTGGCAGGCAGGTACTGAATATTTTGTGACAATTGAAGGAACCGTAGAAGCTGCTGCAGTTGAGGATGCCATTCAAAGCATACTTAATACCTACGGGCGGCCGAAATTCATGGTGCTGATTCAGGAGACCTTCGAGCGCAAACGAAATGTCCCCGGTTTTACCGAGACTGAAATGATTATCCAGGAATTAATGGGAAATTCCGGATTCGAATTCGTTGATGCAAGCATGACCCAGGAACTGATGAAGAGGGACAGGAGACGTATGAATAAGGCTATTCAGGGACAGGTCAGCGATGATGTTCAGGAGCTTCTGCTGAATGATGCCGGGGCTGAAGTAATTATTATAGGTACTGCACAGACAAATGACCAGTCCGGGGCACTGCGTGCCTATGGTGCAGCTAATATGAAATCAAAGTCTGCAATTGTCCGTCTCAAGGCAATTGATGTCTATACCGGAAGAATTCTGGCAGCTATCAGCCGAAATGCACCGGGGATTCATATTGATTCAGCGACTGCATCCAAGAAGGCCATTGAAAATGTCTTTAAAAAGATACTGGGTAAAACCGACCAGTATACCAGTAAGTTTAAAATGGGTCCATTTATGAAAACCATTACTGAGAAATTTGTTAAGGCTGCCAATAACAGGCAGGTAAATGTACTGGTTTCAGGTCTTGATTATAATGGTTTAACGAAATTCAGAAACAGTGTATCTCAGAGGATCCGTGGAGTTCAGTCTGTTAATGCCAAGGGACAGCTGGGGAAGGCTGCCAGGCTGGAAATTTATTTTGCCGGTAAAACAAATGAATTTGCCGATGAATTGATTGCAAAGGCCGGGAATATGGGATTCGAAATCAAGGTAAAGGAAAGTTATCCGAATAAACTGGTTTTAATTGTGAACCAAAAATAACTGAAAAGTTTTAGAAATAATAAAAGAAAGGGATTGTTCGGAAAATACCGTGGACAATTCCTTTTTTTTTGTATATGCTGTTATTTGATTCTGCCGGATTGTTGGCGGGAAAATTGAATAAATATGTACAGGCTATGGCTAATTCTGACAGGAAAAGAAGCGGTAAGGAAAGGGATTATCAGGCACATTTAGGGTCCCTGATGGAAAAAAAGCGGAGCCGTGAAAAGGCACGTCAGGTTGAAAATATTCTTGCGAGTGATATTTCCCCGGAAGAAAAAATCAGCATCATTGACAGGATCGATAATGAAAAACTGACTGTAGAGCTTTCTGAACTGGAAGAATATGGCACAGATTTTGAATCATTCCTCCGAAGAGAGAATATTCTGACGGGGGAAGCGGCGCGGGAGCTTCAAAAAAATCTAAAAAAGATTCCTCAGCGAACTAAATTCTGGCAATATCTCTTTCATCATTACAGGGACCTGAGGGCCTACTGCGGAAGGTCATCCTTTATTGATGTACATTTAATCCCGCCGCGTGTTGTGTTTGACCGAAAGGTGACGGAGGTTTTCATCAATCGTATTCGAAATGATGCAAATGAACTCGCCTCCTCTCTTCGACTGGTACTTTCAATCGGCTGGCAGCACCTCGACAAAATGGAATATAACCTGCTTGTCCAGCTGGACCGTTTATGCAGCCGCATATCAGGTTTAAATATACTGCTCCTTGATTTGCGTCATGGGAAACTTCTTGACCAGATTGCTTCCCTGGAAAGAAATTTTATAGCCTGCCATTATAAACGAGACTACCCGGATTTGCTAATTTCCAGTTTGAAGAAAGTTATAAGGCTGCATCCGGAACTCTCGATGAAGAGCTCACGGATTGTTACCCTGGTACATTCTTTGCTCAAGACGACCTCCTCCGCTTCTCCAGGGGGATTTATCCTTGCAGCAAATATTGCAAAGTACCGCCGGACCCTCAGCTTTAATGACCTTTTCTGGGAAGGGTATCCCTCGATAATTAATACTTTTGATTTTGAGTGCAGCGATGAAATAAGGAAAAATATTGATTCTTCAATAGATAAATTGCTCAAGGATATGATAAAGGCATTGCATGAGAAACAGGAAATGGATCACCTCAAGGCCTATATCGAAATTACCGGGGAAGGGGACTTTGAGTACGGGTTACTGGAAAAATTTTATGGTTATTCAGCCACTCTTCATGAGGGAAGTTTTGAACTCGATCGGGGAAAAATGCTTCTTTTTGTAATCCGGTTTTTTGATGCCTTTTTTGCTTCCTGTATGGAACTGCTGACAGGGGAAGTTAAATTCATTGAGGGGGGGAAGGGACGAATTTTCTCGACAACCTTTTTCCAATTTGAAGTAGAGAAAATATATCTCCTGCAGCAGCGAATGGCAAAATATCCCTATGCAATTAAAAGTTTTCCCAGGGATGAATTTACCCGCCTTGTAAAAAATCCCGGTAATGAATCAGGGCCGAAACGTGAAGCAATAGGCATCACCCGTGAGTTGCTTGAACATTTTTCAATTATACTGAAGGGACTGATGAAACTGCTGAAGGGCCATAATGGAGAGGCATTGAAATATGTTGCTGGTGAACCCCGCGCAATATGCGACGAGATTGTGCAGGGCGGATCCTTTGCAATACCCTATTATAGTGAAAAACTTATAGAAGGAAGTTTCTTCGGGGGGATGACAGTCCGGGATGCTCTTACTGATCTGGTCTCAATAGGGCTTCTTTTTGTTCGCTTTGTTCATAATGAACATGCCGGTCAGTTCCTCTCAATTCTTGAAAAACTGGACCTTGACATTAAAAACTATCAGGAATCTCTAAGACGCCTTGCCTCCGCAGAGCAATTCCACAGGATTCGGAAGCAGTACGCCTTTTAAAACTTCAGCCATAGAATTATTTAATATATCAGAATACCCTTCTTCTTAACAAAAGGCGTTTTTTGAATTAAATATAATTGGTTAGAAGCTCCAGCATGGCCTTATCGAGGCTGCCGAATTTTTTTTTCAGGTCATCCCGAATGGAATCAAGTTCCTTTGACGGTTGGAATTCTGAAAGCAGTCTGACACGCCCGATACGTCTTCCTGTAATAAATGATTCCTGTTCTTCCTGCGGCATGGAAAGAAAATAATCTATCGTATTCAGCATTTTTTCTTTGTCGTCGGGTAGACTTCCTTCAACATCCTCAAGGAGGTTCATGATATGGTCACTCGTGAGGGTACTGCTGATGCCCTCCAGCTTTTCGATAAAAAGGCGTATCTCCCTGATTTTTTTTTCTTCAGAAACGGGAGTCCATTTTTCCTCCTCCATCAATTGAAAGAGGGGGGTCCCCGGAACAGGAATGGTGCTGCGCAACCTGATAAATGTCGGGTTGATTGCATTGATAACACGGGCGGACTCCAGGGCATTCTCTTCACTCAACTCGATTCCGCCGGAGCCCGGCATAAAATATTGGGAGAGTTCAAATCCCGCCTTAATGGCCTTTCGTCCCGCATCGATCTGCCGTTCCGCGGTAACTCCCTTTTCTAACAGTTTTAATACCGAATCGGAGCCGGACTCCATGCCTATATGGATTCGATTGAGTCCCGCTTCATAGATGCTCTGCAGTTCTTCTTCACTCTTCCTGCTTACCGTATGTGCCCGGGCATAGGTAGTGATGCGCCTGATGGTTGGAAATTTCTCCCGTATATGTTTCAGTATTTTTACAAGCTCATCAGTCTTCATGATCATTGAATCCGCGTCCTGAAGGAACAGGCTGTTCATACCGGCATTCATCCAGAATGCCACCTGCCGAAGACTCGATTCATCTATACCCTCCTCCATTGCCATTGTCTGGAGGGAATGGATCGTTAACATCTGATGAGTATCCAGTTTGGATTGAATTAAATCCCTGAATCGTGCCATTGTATCAATGTCTCCAATTACTTCATCCAGGGACCGAAATGAAAATTTTTCTCCCTTGTATACGGGGCAGAAGGCGCAGCGGTTCCAGGGACAGTTTCTGGTCAGGCGCAAAAGGATGCTGTATGCCTCACTGGGGGGGCGGATGGGACCGAGTTCAAATGAGGTTTGAGTGTGATTGTCCATAAAGATACCTGATGTAAAATTTATTAGGGAACCTGTATTCACAAGGGTACCGAATTTTTTAGGTTCCCACAGGTGAATTATATCAGAAAACATGGATAGAGGAAATCTTGCAAGTTAATTATGGTTACCAGTGATAATTAAAAATTACCCTGCAGAACAATGCTTAATGTTCGATTTAATCAATTCCGCTTTCAATAAAGATCCGGTATGCGGTATTGAAAAAGTCTTGTCTGTCTGAATTTTTATGATATCCTCAACAGTCGAGGGGTAAAAATTTGATAAGCAGGCTCCGGCGACTACGCAAAAATTTTATTGAATTCGGCGGCTATGTTGCAGCAGAATTCACTGATTTTCTTTCATATATGAACGCCCTGTTTATTGGTGCAATGGTAAATTTCTTTTCCGGTCTCGGATTACCCGGCCTGGTCATTCCCTACCTGATTCCCCTGCTTGTTCAGATAATTTCAAAATCAATGGTGAAATATCGGAACCGCCATTTGCGCCGTCTGATTCAGCTGCCGGCAGAAAGGGAGGATCCAGCATTTATAATGGGAGAGGAGGGTGAGATTCTCCTGGCCACGGGGGTAACTCGTCTCGTCTTTGATCACAATAAGGTTGTGAACATCAGGCACTTCATCGGGGAATCCGGCTTTAGACGGATAAGGGAATCGCTGGACGAGTCCCGCAGTTCTTATCGCATGGAGAATGTCTATTCCCCATGCAGTGAGAAGTGGTATGAAGTAAGAATTAAACCCGTAGAGGTCGGTGCAGGGATCCGTGAATATCTGGTCTGGTTTGTTGATGTCTCGGATAAAAAAAATTATGAATCGAAGATTATCAGTCTTTTGAAGTTCTCCAGCAGTGTTCATGCCAGGATCAGGGAGGGGATGGAGCGTGAAGAGATTTATGCTATTCTAGCTGAATTTGTATTAAAGAATGACTATCAGGGTGTATATATGTCCAGGGTTACCCGCAGCGGAATTATTGCAGCTTACTGTTTTAAACTCCGGGAGGGGAAGCTTTTAAGATCAGATCCGATTCTGCAAAAGAAGAGCAGTCAGACCGCTGAAATTTTACTCAGAAACGGCCCTGAAGTGGTTTCGGAAACAATTGATAACTATGCCTCTCCCGATGATTTTATGATAACTTTTCCATTCCATGGATCGATTATAGACTTCCTGGATGAAAATATTACAAATTTTGTATCCTTCCATAACGGGGGTGTGTCATTGATTGGATTTAATAAAACATCAAAGGCCGAGCGCTATGATTTAATTTTAATGGAGATCATGACAAATAATGTCCGGTCCCTTCTTGATATTGTCGATGCTCTTTGTTATACTTTGAATAAGAAAAACAACAAGGAGTGATGCAATGGAAGAGCGTGAAGAAACCAGGGTTCCTTTCCATATCAAGGCGGTAATGAATTTTAACGAAACGGAGCTGTCCGGGGAAGTTGAAAATCTCAGTACCGGTGGAATGCTCATCAGGACAGAGGGAAAGGCTCCCGTGGACAGTGTTGTGGAATTAACACTGCTGCAGACGGGAACCACAACGGAATTGAAACTTAATCTTCTGGGGCGGGTTATCAGGAGTGATAATACCGGCACGGCAATCCATTTTGTGGAGCTTGATCTCGATGCCTATATTCATTTGAAAAATATTGTTGCTTATAACAGTACTGATTCCGGTTCAATTCTCAGGGAATTTGAGGATGCCCGGATAGACACTTCTGTACATGATTGATTTTACCGGAGTTTTTTGAATGGAATTAGATAAACTTGTAAATGATATTTTTAATGCTATATTAAAATATAATAAAAGAGATGATCGGGATGCTGTTCCGCATTCGGATCTGTTTTTGAAGGATATGACCTCACAGTTTGGTGTTAATGAGGGATTCCTGAACGATGTAATTACGCTGCTGCGGGATTCCCATAAAATTTTTGTATTTGAAATTACAAAAGAAGATAAAAACCGCAATGTCAACAGGGTTCAGGGTTTTGTGGATGCGGATATTACAACTGTGAGAAGATTAAAATTATTGTTCCAGGATTTGCTGGTAACCCTTTATGAAGATGAGTATGGCCGGAAAATGATGGCGCACCAGGCAATTGCTGAGTTGTTTCCCAGAATTGCCAGTATAGCAAATTCTCCCCTGGGATCTGTTGCCAATAAGGCAATAATGCTTGATGAGTATGAACGGCTTCTGGAAAAACAGTTCAACGATTATACGGAAGATACCAAGGATATGCTGCTGAAAAAATTACTGGAAGAGCGAAAGGATCTATTCAGTGAAGTATTAGAAAAAGTCATAGTCGCAGGGAAAAAAGATTCTAAAGAAAAAACTCCAGGTAAACGACAGCGCAGGGCAGTGGACAGCAATGCTGCTAAAGAATTTGATCGGGCGAAGAAAGATCTCCCTGTAGAAAAACTCATAAGCATTTACGGCATTGATTTTTTTCTCAGGGTTCACCTGAGAAGATATGAATTTAATTTAATAAAAAGCAGCGTAGAGAAGGGGATTCTGAGAAGACCGGAAGAACTTAAAAAATTAAAAGAATTTCTTGGAAAATTAAAAAATAATTTTAATACTGATCCCGGTCTCTCAGAGCATATGACTGAGTTATACAGCCTCGACCGCGTGGTCTCATCATACCTTCATCGGGTACTTCGCTAGAATTTTAATGTTTTACAGGCCTGCTGCTTTATATGGGCAACAATTAATTTCTTTCAAGGGAATTATTAAAAAAAGGAGGATTTTATGGCTGAAATAACATTAAAGGGGACAAAGATTCACACCACGGGGGAGCTTCCTCCTCTGGGAACGGAAGCCCCTGCTTTTTCTCTAACGGCAACAGATTTAACAGATAAAACACTGAAAGATTTTTCAGGCAAGAAGGTTGTGCTGAATATTTTCCCCAGCCTTGATACGGATGTTTGTGCAATGTCTGTGCGCCGGTTTAATGAAGAGGTGGAGAAATTGAACAATACAGTTGTTCTCTGCATATCCCGTGATCTTCCCTTCGCCCATGGCCGGTTTTGTACTACTGAGGGGCTTGAAAGGGTGATCCCCCTGTCCGATTTAAGGTCACCTGAATTTGGAGAAGATTACGGTGTTAGAATAATTGATGGCCCATTGAAGGGGCTCTTCTCCAGGGCAGTCATTGTACTTGATGAGTCCCGTAAGGTCATCTATACGGAGCAGGTTCCGGAAATTGCACAGGAACCGGATTATAATGCAGTAAAGGCCCTCCTATCATGATTATGCCCTTTCTTCTGCCCCATAATAAAAACTCTGTAGTTCTACGGGGCAGGAGAGGGACAAAAGTCAGAATATCTTCCTTTTGAGTAAAATTAATTTGACACTTTTAGTTGAAAAAAAAGAATGCAGTATTTGAAAATACCGTTTAGCAGGTGGCAACATGGAAGATAGCAACAGCCTTATTCAGATAAGAAAGGAAAAAATCAACCAGATACGTGATGAGATGGGTATTAATCCTTTCCCTTACCGTTATGATATTACCCATTATTCTCAGGGTATTATTGATAATTTCGAAGAAATCTCTGAAGGGGAAGTTCAAGTCAGTGTTGCCGGGCGTATAATGACACAGAGGGTCATGGGTAAAGCCAGCTTCTGTACAATTCAGGATAAGGAAGGACGAATCCAGCTCTATGTTGCCCAGAAAAACCTTGGAGAGGAAGTATATGATCTCTTTAAGAAACTCGACCTTGGAGATATTATCGGCGGAACCGGTATTGTAAAAAAAACCAAGGTGGGAGAGATTACAGTTTATCTTGATTCCCTCACTCTCCTTACCAAAAATATCCGGCCAATACCTGTTGTTAAAGAAAAGGATGGGGAGACATACGATCTTTTTGTGGATAAAGAACTCAGGTACCGGAATCGTCATGTAGATCTCATAGTAACACCCGGTGTTAAGGAGACTTTCATCAAACGTATCGAAATTATTCGTAACGTGAAAAAGATTCTGGATGAACGTGACTTTTACGAAGTTGAAACTCCGATCCTGCAACCGTTATACGGGGGGGCTGCTGCAGCTCCATTTACAACGCACCATAACGCCCTTGATATTAAACTATACATGCGTATTTCCCTTGAACCGTATCTAAAACGTCTTCTTGTGGGTGGTATCGATCGGGTATATGAGATAGGAAAATGTTTCAGGAATGAAGGAATAGACCGGACTCATAATCCTGAATTTACCATGCTGGAACTCTACCAGGCATATGCGGATTATGAAGATATGATGCGTATAACCGAAACTATTTTTGAAGAGACCGCGTTAAAGATAAACGGGACAACGGTTCTTCAATTTGACGGAAAGGAAATTGATGTTAAAACCCCGTGGAAACGTATTACCATGATTGATGCCATCAAAGAACATGGTGGATATGACGTGACAACAATGAGTGATGATGAGTTAAAGGCAGCTATTGATAAACTTGGTGGCGTGTTGAAGGGGGATTATATCAGGGGGCTGGCAATTAACGAACTCTTTGAGCTGACTGTTGAGGAAAAACTGATACAGCCGACATTTATTACTCATCAACCGGTTGAAACTACACCCCTCTGTAAGGTTGAATATGAACAGCCTGAACTTTTACAGCGTTTTGAACTTTTTATTAACGGTACTGAATTTGCAAATGCATACAGTGAATCAAATGATCCGATTTTTCAAAGGGAGACTCTCTACCAGCAATCCCTGAGAAGAGAGGTTGATGACGAAGCTCCCCCCATGGATGAAAATTTCCTTCAGGCTATTGAGGTTGGTATGCCTCCCGCGGGCGGACTCGGAATAGGGATTGATAGAATGGTTATGCTGCTTACGGGAGAGACATCGATCAGGGACGTCCTCCTTTTTCCAACAATGCGTCCGGAGTAGGTTGAAACTTTTAATACTTATTACTGAGCCTGAAGTAACCGAACCCTATTGCCAGGAGTAGCCAGATGGTTACCAGGCTCCATCCCCAGTCATTCATTATTTTTGTGGCCTGGCCCCAGAAAGCAATTACTGCCCCTATTGAATCAATAATAAAAATGGTCAGCAGTATGCTGGATTTCAAATCACTTTTTTCCGCATCCCGGGCAAACCATGTAATTAAACCGAGTCCCAGAAGGGTTGCACCGAGCCATCGAGCCAGAATTTCTCCAACTGGATTTAGTACTATTCCATAGAGTGGTTCAAAAATGGTCGGCATGACGGCACAAAGCAGGCCAAAGATGAAGCATATAACACTATGTATAATTAGCAAAGTTTTTAAGCCCATATTGGTACCTTCCTTTATTTAGATTTAATTATCTATCAGATGAATAACCCTCTACATGTAGTATACATGATAAAAAAAATTATTTCAAGTAACCTTTTAAAAACCTGTATGGAAGGGTGTGGTGGACGTGAATAAAATCGCCTCAGGGAAGATCAATTAAATTTTTGCCCGTTTCTGCAGGAGCCTAACAGACGCATCAACGGGCCCGGAATTATTTTGTTAACTGTGCTCCTTATCTATATAGGTTATTGCCTCTTCGATTGTATGAAATACAGCATAATAATCGAAGAGAATGGGGTGGCGCATCATTACATCCTGCAGGAGGGTTTCCGTCATCACCAGAATCATATAACCTTTTACTTTTTTTACCAGGTCCAGTGATTTCATAAGGTAGCCGAGAGCTGCATCACTGACTTCTGAAACGGCTAGAACATTGAGAACGAAACCGTTATAATCAGGTTGTTTCGGTGCCTCTTCTTTTGTATACTCATAGACTTTTTTTGCATTTTCCTTGTCCAGCGATGAGTCAAATATTTCGCCAATGAGGATCTTTTTGTCTTCCACGAAATGAAATTGAAGTGGTGCTGTTTCCTGAGCCATGATTATTCTCCCGTATTAGTATCAATACATATAAAATCCGCGTCCGCTTTTCTCTCCCAGCCATCCCGCAGCGACATATTGCTTCAGGAGAGGGCAGGGTCTGTATTTACTGTCCCCAAAACCGTTATACATTTCCTTCATTACTGCAAGAACAACGTCCAGGCCAATCATATCGGCGAGAGCCAGTGGTCCCATGGGAAGATGGAGTCCCTGGGTCATTATTTTATCGATATTTTCCGGCGTAGCCTCTCCTTCAAAAAGGAGAAATGCTGCCTCATTGATCATTGGCATCAGCATACGGTTAACCATAAAGCCCGGAAAGTCCCTGGATTTAACATGCTTTTTCCCAAGTTTTTTAACGAAATACCGGGTTGTCTCAAAGGTCTCCCTGGTTGTTGAGAGGCCGGAAATTATTTCCACCATATTCATTGTCCTGGCGGGAATAAGGAAATGGATCCCAATAACCGATTCAGGGCGTCGCGTTGCAGCGGCGATGGCTGAAATTGAGATAGAGGAGGTATTGGTTGCCAGGATGGCATCTGCCCGGCATATCCTGTCAAGGTCCTTAAATACCTGCTTTTTAATTTCAAGATCTTCCGGGACACTTTCGATGACCATGTCCGCGGCTTTTAATTCTCTGATATTCTGGTAAAGTCTGATTTTAGTAGTAATTTCACTGACACGCTCTTTTTCAATACGGCCGCTGCTGACATATCGGTTTAATCGGTCCTGGATGGTATTGAAGGCATTCCGGGAATGTGTTTCATCCCTGTCATATACCAGCACCTCAAAACCGGCTTCAGCGGCTATATGTGCGATATCTGTTCCCATGGTTCCGGAACCAATGATACCTATAGTTTTCATGAATCCTCCTGCTGCAATAATGACACAGTATGGAGATTAAAATGATAATTGCAAGAATTTTATCAAATCCCGGTCCTTATCACCAGATTTGTTATACCCGTATATTTATAATATTTTCAACTTTTTAACTGTGGAATAAATTCAATAATTTGTTATATTAATTCTATTCCGGCCTTTTGAGGGTACGCAATGAAGAAGAGTGGTTTTCTAAAGGTTTTAGTCTTCAATTTGATGTTGCTGACATCCTGCAATTCGGACACACTCTGGAATCGTCTGAACAGCCAGGATTTTATTTTTCTTGAAGTATTGGAGACTGATCCCGCTAGCAATGAAACAAATGTTTCCGTCAATACAGCAATTGTGGTCAGGTTGAGTGATAATATTGACCAGGCAACATTGTCATCTGATAATTTTTATCTCAATAATGGTGTTGTCACCCTCAGCTATGACTATAATGAAACGGAAAAAACAATCACATTTATCCCGGCAGCGCCTTTAGTACTTTCAACCGAATATTGCGCTACCCTCACCACTGGGATTAAAACAACTGTAGGAGAAAGTCTTGAGGAATCCTACCAGTGGTGCTTCACCACGGTGAGTACGGATCAGCCGGAGATAGATGTTGCAATAGATTCGATGCCTGTTTTGACAGGGGAGAATTATTATTTTGGTTTTGAGGAGGTCGGGCAGAGCCGTGCTGCTGTTGTTGAAGTGTTTAATAATGGTTCCGCTGATCTTGTCCTAGGAGCTGTAACACTTGGTGGAAGTGATGCAGGCGTCTTCAGTCTTGACCTCGCACCGCTGGTTACCACCATCGTGCCTGGTAACAGCAGTACCTTTACAGTCTTCTATAACCCCGTTGCAGCAGGGACGCATCAGGCAACAGTGACAATTCCGAGTAATGATATGTCAGAGACTTCCTTTCTCATAAATCTGACAGGTTCTTCCTCTGTGGATGCACAACCGGAAATTACAGTAATGCAGGGGAATAATATTATCCCGAAGCTGGATGGAGTCTACGACTTCGGTACAGTAAAAATCGGCGAAACCAGTGATACTGTGACCTTTACTATTAAAAATACCGGTACGGATGATCTCTTCATTAATTCGGTTATTCTCGGGGATTTGAATGCAGATGAGTTTAATCTTTACACAACCGGCATGCTATCAACGCTTACCCCGGGCAGCGGTACTACTTTTAGTGTGAGCTTTTCGCCTGAAGCAAATGGCTCGAAAAAGGGAAGCATTACCATAAACACCAACGATCCGGTAACCCCGTCATTTGTTTTCCGTGTTAAGGGCCGCGGTTACTGATTTTTAAAGTTAATATTTGAAATGGCTTCATTCTTACGTTATAATTATCTTGAGGTAATTGGGATATTCGAGATATTATAATCATGGCGAAAAAAATAATTTTTAAACATGAAGGATTGACCCACCACCTTTTTGTCGGTTACCTGCCGACAAAACCGTTTTTTGTAGCCGATGAAATAACTCTCCGAAATGAGTTCAGGATTCCCTTTATACGGGAAAATAATATAACCACACTGTTCATCCTGCACGACTCCCCCCCTCAGAAAAACATGATTGATCGCGTTAAGTCAATGTATGAGAAAGAGGGAGTTGATAATATTGCAGTGAATCTTTTTCTTTTCACTATGGGGGATTACTCCGGTTACAGCAAAATCTTCAGGAGTCTTCGAGAGAAACTGAGTCATGAAAATGTAATGATTCTCTCCTTTGATGACGAGAACAACAGCCGGTTTTTTCTTGCACTCTTCCTGATTTTTCTCGGGAAAAAGGTGAATTCCGCTTTATCCATGGCATCGGCCCTTTTTCAGAAGAGACCATTCAGCGATAAACAGTTTCAGAAGTGCAGAAATTATTTTTTTCACAGGGATGATGAACTGTCCAGGAGAAGAGAGGAAATAAAGGAAGAAAAAACAAAGTCGACCGGTCCTGCAATTTTCCAGCAATTATCAGGAAAAATATCAAAATTAACCTTTCGGAAAACTTCGGAAGACAAAGCCACTTCGGGGGCTATTCATATATCGTTGAGGACCAAGCTGATTTCATCAGTTGCGGGTATTATAGTTGTTTCCATGATGACAATGATTTTGCTTGCTACATATTTTTTCAAACAGGATAATGTTTCGCGTGTCCTGGAGAATAATCTGAATTTTGCGAATTTAATCGCCGAGAAGGTCCGCAGCGATGTGGAAAACCTCGCCGAGAGTGGTTCCTCCATCATGCTGAGGGGACTTGAATCTGATGGGAACAGGGGGAAGATAACGATCTTTCCCGAGAAAAGTAATATCCTGATGATCGGATTCTTTGACCGCGTGGGGATGAGGTTGCTGCCTGCTAATAGTTACTTTAATAAAAGGTTTCAGGATTCCGTGAAACTGGATCAGAAGACATACCGGAATATACTCGCTAAACGAAATAAAAGCCTTCTTCGCACCCTCTCCCAGGAAACGATGGTGATTAATGTTTCCCCCCTTCTCCAGAGGCCCGCAGCGGCGGTTACCGTTCCCGTGAGTAATCTTCGGGGAATGATGATAATTGTAGCCATGGAGCATTTCTACCGAAATTTTAAAACCATGGGTGTTACGGATGCACTCCTGGTGAACAGCCAGGGGGAACTGCTTGTGCACCGCGACAGCTCAAGGGTTCAGATGGGGATGGTGATATTGAACGATCCCGTAGTCAGGGAGATGCTGACAAGCACAGTAGACAGCAAACAGATCCGTTACGATGATAATGAGGGCAACGGCTACCTTGCCTCTTTTTCCCGTGTCGGTCTCGGGAGTCTTGGAGTAATTGCCAGGGTTCCTGAAAAGGTTGCCCTCTCCGCAGTCTATAATATCCAGGAACGGAATATTTATATTCTTATAATAGTTCTGAATATCGCCGGCCTTTTTCTTTTCTTTTTTGCCCGTTCCCTTACGCGACCCATTATCAGCCTTGCCCGTGCAACAGAACAGATTAAAAGGGGTGAATATCATGTTGACCTGAAACCGGTTGCCATGGATGAAATAGGGCTTTTGACCGAATCCTTTATCTCCATGGGGCATGGCCTTGAGGAACGGGAGCGTATTAAGGATGCCTTCGGGAAATTTGTAAATCGTGAAATTGCAGAAGAGGTGATTAAGGGGGACCTGAGTCTGGGGGGAAGTCGGGTTCAATCCGTAATCATGTTTTCTGATATTCGTGCATTTACCGCCATGTCGGAAAACATGGAGCCGGAAATGGTGGTAGAGATACTTAATGCCTACCTGACACGCATGGTCGCCTGTATTGATGAGGGGAAGGGAGTTGTTGATAAGTTTATAGGTGATGCCCTCATGGCCCTCTGGGGGGTCCCCACTCCGAGTGAAGATAATGCCCTCAATGCAATCGATACGGCCCTTGAGATGAGAAAGGCCCTGATAACCTTTAATGAGGAAGGGAAAAAAATCGGCCGTCCCTCTCTTCAGAACGGGTGCGGCATCAGCTCTGGAATTGTTGTTGCTGGTAAAATTGGTTCCAGTGACCGAATGGAATATACGGTAATTGGCAAATCGGTCAATATGGCGTCACGGATTGAGGCCCTGAATAAACCCTTCGGAACGGATATTCTGATAACTGCGGATGTTTTTAAGAATCTCCAGGGGAAGTTTATCACGGAGAAAATGCAGCAGGTAAAGGTGAAAGGAAGAGAGGAAGCCCTGGAAGTTTATGCCGTCCTGGGAAGAAGGGGAGATGCAAATGCACCCGCCACCCTTACGGAACTGCAGCGTCGTCTCGGTCTCAAGGCTTCAGATAATGGCACGGGAAATGATGGAATCGAAGAAGTTAAATACCGAATCGTCACGTAGTACTGTCATTGCTCTTTCAGTCAGTTGTTTCATGATAGGGGTGAGTTCATTTCTTCTACTCCGTTCCTTTGGGCAGAATGGCCACCAGGGGAAAGGAAAGCTGCTGGGGAAAATTACCTACGTTGAAAAAACAGCGAAGCGGCGTTTTTCACAGCAGGTTCTCTGGGAGGATGTGGAAAAAAATGTGCCTGTCTATGAAGGGGACTATCTTCGTACCGGCGAGGAATCCTTTGCCAGTTTGAAACTTGCTGATGGTTCGGTAATCGAACTTGATGCGGACAGCATGATTATTGTCGCTTCATCCAAAAAGGGGGCACTCATAAATTTTAAATACGGTGGAATTCAGGCGAATGTCAATAAAGGCGGAGGAGGCCTGATTGTCCGTTCAGGGGCCAGCAATATCAGGCTTGATGAGAGCAAAGCCAGTATTCGCGGACACGGTGATCAAAAGGTGCAGCTTGCAGTTTCAGAAGGAAGTGCTGAGGTCCTTTCCGGTAATGATACATACAGGGTTTCAAACAAAGAAACCGCTACAGTTGATGAGGAAGGAAGTACAATCTCAGTTACGGAGCAATCCCTGGTGCCACTGGAACCTGCTGATAATTTTTTTTCCTCTCATCGGGATGGCAAAGTGACCTTCAAGTGGAGCTCTTCCCGGCCGGAACAGCAGGTCTTTCTCGAACTCAGGGGTAAACAGGGGAAGGTTATCCGGATACCTTCCAGAAAGGGTGGCCTCTCCTACAACCTGGCCCCGGGAAACTGGTACTGGAATCTTTCAGCTGGGGGGAAAAAAAGTCTCCCCCGGCGATTAACGATATTGAAACTTGGACCGGTAAGACTCCTCTATCCTCAAAATGCCTCACTTTTTTCTGTATCAGGGGATGATATTCTTTATTTCAGATGGAAGGGCAGAGAAAAGGGGGAAGTCTACCGTCTGCGAATTGCTGCGTCGTCTGATCCCGAAAAGCCGGTTCATGATATCGTTACAGCCTCTCCGGGGATTGCTCTGGAGAAACTTCCCGATGGTAACTATCTGTGGCATGTTACCGCATCGGGGGAAATGGGGACATACCCCTATAGCCGTGAAAGCAATCGGCAGAATTTCAGGGTGAAAACGAAGATAAAAGTTGCCCCTCCGGTGCTTATCTATCCACTGGCCAAAAGGCATGCCAGCAGACTTCTTTTAATGAATGCCAAGCTCCTCTTTGCCTGGATTTTTAAGAGCCCCGGGGCGGTATATACCTGGGAGCTCTCAAGTGACCCGAAGTTTGCCGGGACTGTTGCAGTTCGCAGGGTTACGTCTACGCAATTTGCTCCGAAACTGACTCTCCCGGTGGGGAATTATTACTGGCGTGTTTCCTCCGTCCTTTCCGGTTCATCCGAACCCCTGGTCTCAGAGGCTCGTGAAATAAAAATTATTGAACACCAGGCAATACGTCTAGATACACCGGCTGATGGGGAGATTTTGTTTCAGCAGCCGGGAGAAAAACCGGGACGGTTGCTTTTTGCCTGGCAGGGGAGTGAATCCGGAAGCTACCGCCTTGAAGTTGCAGGGGATCGTGATTTTAAAAGAAAGATAAAATCGCAAGAACTGACGGCAAACCGGTTTTACATTGAAAGGATTCCTCCCGGTAATTATTTCTGGCGGATTTCTCTCCTTGATAATCAGGGGGGGGTATTTGAAAAGAGCCGCACGGGAGTTTTCAGTATTGTCGCCGCCCTTCAGCGGCCGGTACTCCTCTCCCCGCAAAAAAACATGGAAATTGATATGCAGAAGAGGGACCTTCTCAGATTTATATGGCGGGGAGTGGCTGGTGCCGATTATTACCTGGTTTCGGTTTTTTCAAAAAGGGGGTGGAAAAAAGAACTGATAATACAGAGACGGGTAAAAGGGACTATATATGAAGTGCGTGACCTTTCTCTTCTGATGGAAGGGGACTTCTCATGGAAGGTAAGGGCATATAAAATTCATCCCTTTGATAAAAGAAAAGGTGCCGTGGCAGGCCCGCCGTCAGAGCAGTCCTTTGTATTGACTCTGGGACCTCCCCTGGAGAAACCTAAAATAATATCCCCATCACTTCAGTATGGAGAAAAACGATGAAAGGATGGATTATCGTATTGCTTTTATTATCTTTATTATCGGGATATACTGCGTCATTGGCTGACGACAGAAAACAGTCTTCAAAAAATTATCTCCGGTGGGAACCCGTTGAGGGTGCCGTATCCTATGCGGTGAACATTAAAAACAGTGATGGGGAAATAATACTGGATATAAAAGTAAAGGCTGCGGAGTACTACTTTTCCCTGGAACCTGGCAAGTATCAGGTAAGGATTGGCGCGGTGAACCGTTTCGAACGGGTGGTCTCCTGGTCTGACTGGTCTTCCCTTGTTATTCGCCCGCCGGTGCAGCCGGTGATTACCTCCGTAGAGCCATTTAAACTTCCCCCATCATCGAAAAGTGAACTGACGATCCGGGGTAGGGATTTCATCAGTGGTGCCAGGGTATTTTTGCAAAGGGATTCACGCATGATTTCACCGGAGACATGCAGGGTTGTGGATAAGACCCTGGTCAGCTGCACAATAAAAATTCCCCCCGGGACTGAAGGGGACTGCAGCCTGGTGATGGCCAATCCGGGGGGGCTCAGGGCTACATGGGATTTATCGATTGAGCGTAAGCGTCTTGATGCTGAAATTCCACCTGGCAGGATTTATTTTGATGCCGGTTATCAGTTTATTCATGTGCTGGATGACTGGCAGGCACCACTGGAGAATGGAGTAATTGGTGCTGAACTATGCAGTGGGATGACACTTGATGTAATCCCCTTTTTCCGCAAAATTGCATTTATGGATAAACTTGCCCTTGAACTGGCATTTTCATATGCGATGTTTAACTCAAAGGAGCGCCCCGGCATAGTTAAAAGCACCCTTCACCAGTTTATTCCGGGACTCTATCTTGCGATATCACTTCCTCTTCCGGTATCGGGATTTTTTGTCGATTTTCGGGGTGGGAGTGGTTTTGCATGGCATTTCCTGGTGAGAGACTGGACTCTGAATAATGCTGAAACATCCAGTACTATTGATCTCATGCTGGGGACCGGAGCGGGCCTCCGGTACCAGTGGGCTAATATAAGTCTTCAAATAGGGGTGGACTACCATTTGATATTCACAGGTGTTAAAAACTTTCATTCCCTCGCATACAGGGCTGGAACCGGAATACGTTTTTGACCTTCCCATTTACTCTGCCGTATAAAATAACATTGACAACAGGCTGAATTGAGTGAAATTGAAGCGATCTATAAAAACTGGAGCTAATTCATGCTGATTAGAAATTTTTTGAAGGGCGCCGTAATCGGCGTGGCAAATATAATTCCCGGAGTATCCGGGGGCACCATGGCCCTGGTCATGGGCATTTATGAACGGTTTATTAATGCCATTCATAATATTAATGGCGGTACAATCTCGGCACTGCTGGGGCTTCTGCTGTTTAAAAAGGAATCATGGAAGAAATTTAAGGATGAGGCTGAACGAATTGATTTTATGTTTTTGCTGATGATAGCCATGGGGGCCCTGGCGTCCATTGCAGCACTGGCAAATATCATGACTATGCTTCTTACGGAATGGCATGATCCCACGTATGGATTTTTCTTCGGACTGGTGGCCCTTTCCGCCTGGGCCCCCTTTGCCATGATAAAAAATAAAAAGGCCGTCGTAGTATGGATTGCAGCCCTGGTTGCCGCAGTGCTGGTGGTGCTCACTGCAGAAGCGGTCTCATCCGGTGATGCCCTGATCGAAAAGGCCAGGGTTAAACAGGAAATGCAGTTAAATCATGATGGGGCGGCGCAACCCGCAGCGGCCATGACTGCAGGCGGACTTTTATATTTTTTTATTCTCGGTGCCGTGACCATTTCAACGATGATACTTCCCGGTGTAAGCGGTTCATTTCTGCTGCTTCTCATGGGGGGGTATTTTGAGGTCCTCAAGGCCGTTGCCACCTGGGACTGGCTCCTCCTGGGGACCTTTGCCCTGGGATGTCTTGTGGGGATTTTACTCTTCAGCCGCTTACTGAATTTTGTAATGAGCCGCTGGCATGATAAAACGATGGGGTTTCTCCTCGGGCTGGTGGCGGGGTCCCTATGGATGATCTGGCCCTTTAAGCATACGATGCAGGTGGGGGGGGAAGTAATATATCTGGCGAACCGGTTCCCTGCCGGCATTACCGTGAATGAAGTTCTCACCGCGGGTACCACTGTGACGGGAATGGTTGTGGTGGGGATACTTTTTTATATTGAAAGAAAGTTTTCCGGTGAAGGGGAAGATACTCCATAGAATGCCTTTGATACGCCCCACGACCCTCCATGACGGGAAAAAACTTTCAGCAATGACCCCCCTTTCATGGAACAGCAGCATGGAAGAATTTCTCTTTCATTACGTGGGAAGTGAGGGCTTCGAGTCATTTGTGGCGGAGATAGAGAACGAGGTGGTTGCCACGGGATCAATCTTCTATTTCGGGACCTCCGCCTGGCTGGGAAATATCATTGTTGATGAATTTTTTCGCCGCCGCGGTTACGGAACCGCTATGACGGAATATCTTGTAAAGCGCGCAACAGATTGGGGGTGTACCACCATAAGCCTCATCGCTACAGAAGAGGGAAAACAGATTTATTCTCCCCTCGG
Organism: uncultured Spirochaetota bacterium; assembly: GCA_942491575.1. Classification (GTDB taxonomy): domain Bacteria; phylum Spirochaetota; class UBA4802; order UBA4802; family UBA5550; genus CAZHNW01. Next base: position 3,197,693 of record CALOBT010000025.1, on the reverse strand, counting down.
ATTTTATACCGAATCGGAGTATCATTTTTACCGCCACATCCCTTCCTGTGAGAAAACTACTGATGAGAGAATAATAAGTCTGGAAGAGAAGTATATTCCCGCAGTTATAGACCTCGATTGCAGAATCACCGGTGAAAAACGGCTTCCTGCCCTGAAACCTTTTCTTAATGAGGGATATATATTCCGTGAGGATGATGATCTTCGTGGATGTTATCTGCCGAAGGCGGGAAACGGAATGATAATTGCCGCTGATGATGAAGGGGGGCTTTCCCTCCTGGCATTGAAGCACCGGGTGAAAAATCAGACCACGGTGATTCCCGCATCGAACAGGGGAGCCGCAGAATGGTTTGAAAGTAAAAAGATTGCTCCTGATTTAACCGCGGTAAGAATGTTTCGCGGGGAAAGTATAGACTGGAAGCCGGAGGGAATTTTCTGCCGAATTGCAGGTTACTGCGGGTAAAGATGGTTAACAGAAAGGCTTTCCACTATTAAAAAAGAGACCTGGTAGGCCCCTTTTTTGATAATAAAATTCAAATAACTCTATTGTTTTTCTACGTATACAGTACAGCTCCAGAATGTGCTGGCACGATATCTTGCGGATTCAGAGTCGGCCCTGCCGCGGGCAGCGTATTCCTGGCTGCATTCTGCTTCTTTAGATTCCTTTATATCGGCACCTTGAAAAATTTCCCGGGCTTTTTTCAGGGCTTTTGCCTTTGCTTAATATTTTGTGGCTGCATTTGACTGAAGAACCAGGGTTTTACCGGTTTGATCAATAATTTGCACTCCACCGCATGAGATGAGAAAAATGCTCAGTATAAGGACTGTAAAAATAGTAAGTTTTTTCATGTATAAACTCCATCCGAATTTTTCCTAAAAATAGATGTTACTATAATAATGTCATGAAAAAAAGAATATTCATGCATTTTGCTGCATATCTATTTCTATTTGCAAATCACAGGAAAATCAATAACTGCAAGAGTAGTTTTTCCGGTAAGGAGGAAGCTTTGCTTGACCGTTAGAGCTCATCCATGGCATAGAGGTACTTTGAGTTGTATTCCCGTGCCTGCGTCAGGAGTTCCTCCACAATCGCTTCGTCAATTTCCGCCCTTGTTGCATCGAGCTCTTCCTGTGTTTTATCACTATCGATATCTTCCATCGCATAATAGAGACCGAAAAGTTTTTCAAGGTGGAGGGAATCCCCGAAATATTTTACGTCGTTATATTCCCGGTTGACCCTGCTGTAGACTTCCTTCAGGAGGTGTTCTACTCCCGTGACGGGATCTATGGCGCCGGTTATAATTTCCTTGATGAAATAATTTACCAGGATAAAGGCGGCCACCTTCCTGTTTTCCAGATTTATTCCTGCTTCCTCCAAGGCCGCTTCGAAAAGAAAGATAATTTCCTCTGCGGAAGCAGACTCATCGAGCTGAGCCAGTTTGGATAGTGCTTCCGGGACATCTTTCCCCTCAGCAAGGTGCTGTGCACAGAGGGGGAGATCCTCAGTGGTGATGGAATCTAGCATGCGGGCTGCGGCTATTTCACGTAAATTCATATCGGAAACAAAGTCAATCATGGATAACCTCCATTCTATATCAATAAAATTATTATAATAGTTGAGACCAGTTCTAAAATAAAAATAATAAAAGATGGGAAGAAATTCCATACTGAACATAAAAATTTGCTAAACAGGCAGAGGATAAAGGCACCTGAGTGCATAATTATTGACGAAAATTTCCTGATATGCTATTTACGGGAAAAACATTTCAGGAGATTGTCCTTCCCATACTACGCAGCGAAGGTGGAGTGGGCCGCCGTCCAGGCCGGTCCCATATGGAACATTTTCATGATGCGGAGGAAGTTAAGGAACAGTCCCGGATTATTCGCCGTAGGTTTAAAAAAGAAAGGAAATTTATTCTGAATTTTTGCAGTTTTGCCTTTAATTTTTTTTAATAAGGGAAGTACAATGAAAGGAATAAAAAATATTTTTTGTTCGATGATTCTTTTGACCATGGCATGTGGTGAGATTGTCCATGTCGGTAGTTCCCGGAGCGGGTTTAAAAAAGACATCCACCGGGCAATTTCACCTGAAGAGGCCTACGAAAAGGCGAAACCCTTTCTGGAAAAAACCTATCAACTGCGTCTTAAGTCAAGGATAAGCAGGATGGATAGACCGACTTATGACACAATTATTTTCCGCGGTTCATGGTATTACATCTCCAGAGATAACTACCCCTACAAGACAATACGCGCCTACCTTTATCATGCCGTGAGGGTGCATGCAGATACGGGAAAGGTTGTGGAACCTGAATAAAAGAGAAAGATATCGATAACATCAGTTTATTTCAGAGATATGATTCAGTTTAACAAAAATAATTAAACTTCAAAGAACATGTCCCTGCTGAAAGACTTTTGACAGCGTTCATCAGGATACCCGAGAGGATTGGAGAGGAGCCGGGTATCACCCATTTCAACATTTACAGAGTGGTGCTGGTGACCGAAAATCCAGAAATCAATTTTGCTGCTGCCAATCAGTGAATCCAGGTCAGAGGCATATCCGAAGCGTAAATCCGTTAATGATATATCCCCATGAAGCAATTTATATGAGGGGAGGTGATGTGAGATTACCACAGTTTTACCCCCGTAGGGTTTCCCCAGTTCCCTGTTTAGAAATTGTAGAGAGAGGTCATGGTAGCGGTTGGTATCTGCAGCGGTAATTGGAACCTCCTCGCAGGCAAAGCGTCGTGAAATCAGACGATAATCGTTCATCTTTGTTTCAACGGATTCCTGGAATTCGACGGGGATGTGCGACCAGAGGGTGGTGACCAAAAATCGAATCCCCTCAAATTCCAGGGACGAATTATTTAACAGAAAATGATTTGGTGCCGCTTCCTTATGGTATACCGGGAGGGCATAATCGATGGTGCCGCGGTAAAAATCATGATTGCCGAAGCATGAGATAATCAGCCGGTACTCTTTGCGCAATTGCTCGTAGAAACTGCGGACCTTCTTTTTTTGTCTGTCAGTAACAGTATCCCCGGCGATGATGAGTATAACTCCCGCTGTTTCCAGGGGATTTTCCTGAAGGTATACTCTGTTTTCGGGAAATTCCAGGTGTAGATCAGATACATATTGGATTTTCATGGGAGGGAGCTGCCCATCAGCCTGAAATCTGCAATAATGCCGCCCCGGGAGGGACGGCATCCTTTATGCTATCTCACGTCAAATTCAATTATGCGGTTCTGCCAGAGGTCACCCTGTAAAGTGCCGGCTTTTACTGGCTTCTTTGCCCCGATTCCGATGATTACCAGGCGGGAGTTGTCGATACCCTTCTTTGTCAGATACCTGGCGGCATTTCTGGATCTATAGAGGGAGAGGTCATTGTTCAGCTTCGGATTTCCGAGACTGCAGGCGTGACCGATAATGGCAAGTTTTCTGCCCCTGTTGGCCTTTAAATAGTTTATAATGGTAGTGAATTTTTTCCTTTCCTTATGGTTTATCCATCCGCTTCCCTTGGCAAAATAAATTTTTACCGATTCCACCGAGGGGACCACGGGATCCTGTTTTTCGGAAGAGATCTCTTTAACAGGTGCCGGTTTTTCTTTAATGACCTCTGCCTTTTTTACCGGTGCAGTATCGGAAATTTTGGCCGCTTTTTCTGGTTTCCCGCCCCTGTCGGAGAGGAAATAATAGCCTGCCCCCAGGGCGATAACCAGGAGGGGGATAATCATTTTAAGGCTTCCACCTTTTTTTTCTTTTTCTTCCTTCATCTTCTGCTGTAGTATGGGACTCGGTTCCGGAATGGAAGGAGCATAGGTTCCTGCCGGTTCAGGGGTCTCTACCGGTTTGGCGACTGCTTTTTTCGGTGTAGCTTTTTTTGAGGCTGCTTTTTTTTTCGCGGCCTTTTTAGGAGTGGCTTTTTTAGCCGGGGCCTTTGCTGTTTTTTTAGGAGCGGCCTTTTTGGCGGCTGGCTTCTTGGCTGTTTTCTTTGCAGCCTTTTTCGAAGCTGGTTTTTTGACTGTTTTTTTGGCAGCCTTAGCTGATGGCTTTTTTGGATTCTCTTTTTTGGATACCGCCAGTTTTTTTATTTCTTCACTGAACCATTTTTTTGCAGAATCAGTAAATTTAAAATTGCTGAGGATGTACTTAACAGTACTCTTTTCCGTGTCAGTATACTCACCGCCATCCTTTACCGCTTTTATAATTGCCTTTGCATCCTGTTGGGATATCAAGCCATCCCCTTTGCCGGATGTTACAGAATCCGCCAGGTCAAGAAGTGACCGGTCATATTTTTTACCCTTGATTGTTTTGTAATAGCTTGCCATAGCCTCTCCTCTCATGACTTGATTTGATTATTGTCATTTTTGAAACAGCAGGTGAAGAAAATAAGACGGGAAAAGAAAATAAATTTCTCATGTCAGGGTACCTTAAAGTAAGTCCATTTCTTTTGCAATGAAAAAACGTTATGTCACAATAGAAAACCATAATAATCACTGAAAAAAGTTAAAAAATTATAGTTTCATTTTAAAAATACATATTATGATAGAAAAATCATTTAAAAAATCGATAACATGTAAATTTTTGTTATTCTTTGAATGAGCAGGGCATCATTTTTTCGGGATTAAAATTTATGGAGGCGCAGCATGAAAAAAATATTTTTATCCGGTTTGATTTTTCTGACAGCAGTTCTTATTGCGTCATGCTTTAAAAAAAATGTTACGGCAGAGAAAATCTGGGAAACATCACCTGATCTGTTGGTGGCAGAATCAGTCATGTATGATCAGACAACGAAAAATCTCTATGTCTCCTGCATTAACGGTAAGCCGACGGAAAAAAACAACAATGGTTATATCTCCCGCGTTAGTCTTGAAGGGAAAATTTTAGAGAAGCAATGGATCACGGGAATAAATGCCCCGAAGGGAATGGGGATTCTTCGCGGGAAGTTGTTCGTTACTGATATCGACCGTGTTCATCAGATTGATATAGAAAAGGGGAAAATAACCAAAAAATATTCCGTACCGGAGGCAAAATTTCTCAATGATATCGCCATTGACAGTTCCGGGAATGTTTACGTCTCCGATATGATCACCTCAAAGATTTACCGAATCAGTGATGGAAAAATTTCCGAATGGCTTACCCTGAAAGAACCACGGGCAAACGGCCTATTCATGGATAAAAACAGGCTGCTTATTGGTACCGGTGAGGGAATTGTTGCTATTGACGTGACAATGAAAATACCGCAGCTCCTTGTTCCTCATGATGGAAACATCGACGGCCTTAAACCCTATTCTCCCGGGGTCTATATCATCAGTGACTGGAAGGGGAAAACAGAGATTATCGGGGGCATTAAAACGCTTCTCCTGAATACAACCAGGAAGAAGATAAATGCCGCTGATTTTGAATATATCCCGGAGAAGAAACTTTTACTGGTTCCGACATTTTTTAATAACAGGATTACCGCCTACAGGCTGAAATAATTTTTTAGATTCTGCTTGTCTCCCCCGCGGGGTATCCCCTAGAGTGGATGCATGGAATACTATGCAGTCATATCGGAGTACCTGACTTTCTTCGCCGTGGGGCTCTCATTCCTTATGGCGGTGGAGCAGTTAATCGGGAGGGAACGGAGCCGCAGCAATTATCTCGCCGCGGGGGTCCTGTTCATGGACGCATGGGCCCTCATGGGGACAGGCATGGTGGCGGCGGGGCATACCTTCCGGTACCCCATGCTTTCACTGCTGGTTATTACCGGGATCTACACCATCGGGCCCCTTCATTATTTTTACTACTGTTCTCTACTGTTCCCGGAGAAGGAATTTTCAAGCCGGTCACTGCTGCATTTTTTACCCGCAGCGGTGGTACTGGTCATTGAGATAATTTTTCATCTTCAGCCAGTGGGAATCAGAAGAGAAATAATTGCCGAAGTTTTCGCCAGGGACTCATACCATCCCTTTAAGATTCTTATTTTTACAGGAAGTCTATTTATTCTCTCCTACATGTACCGCGTATTCAGGGAGGTTGTTGCGGTCCGAAATGAGGAAGAGGTGCGCAGGTCAGCACGTGCAGTCATGGCGGCGAATTTTCTCGCAGTCATGGGGATTATTTTCCTTTCGACGGGGCTGGTTACGGCAAGGCAGGGTATCCTTCGCCTGGGTAATATCCTCGTTGCCCTTCTCCTTGTAACCATTTTTCTGGCGCACCGACGGTACCCCGAATTTTTTCAGATACTGAAGAGGGAAATTTGTGCCCGGCGGTACCATAATTCCATGCTGGGGGGTATCGATACGGAGAGTCTTTACCATCAGGTGCTTGCCATGATGACGGAGGAGAGACTGTACCGCGATGCGGATCTCTCCCTGCAGAAACTCGCGGATCTTCTTTCCATAACCCCTCATCAGCTTTCGGAATTTTTTAACAATCGCCTCTCCATGAATTTCCCCATGTTCATCAATGTCTACCGGGTAGAGGAGGCAAAAAGAATTCTCATCGACGAGCCTGAAGCGGGCATTCTCAGTATCTGTTACCAGGCGGGTTTTAATTCAAAATCATCTTTTAATACAGTTTTTAAGAAACAGACAGGTATGACCCCCCTCCAGTTTCGCCGGGAAAACCGGCAATAGCAGCCCCATAAAAAGACCAGTTTTATAAAGCTGAACGACTTTCTTTCCCGATAACGGTATATTCTAAACAGTGTTCTTTTTGTTTGAGTACACTGATAGAAATTACACAGCTTTGCATGAACCTATCCTGGCTGAAATGGGTGCGGGAAAGATGAGGACGGGGAGATGGGTATGAAAGAGGTAGTAGAGAATATTTTGTTAAACTGTTTATGATATTTCAGGGAGTAATGGTATGAGAGACAGGTACAGGACAGACTATGAGAAATTTTTTCAGGAGCATCTTGAGCTGGAACGGCATCTTGCCCGTATAGTTCTCAGCAGGGTAGATAAATATGATACAAAGATCGCCCTGAAGCACCGTTGCTACGGCGCCTGGGAGGAAATCTCCTGGCGGCAGTTCGGTGAGGATATACGTAATGCCGCCATGGGGCTTCTTTCCCTCGGCATCGGTGAAAAAGACCGTGTCGCCATCTATTCGGAAAACCGACCCGAATGGCACGTGGCGGACCTGGCAACCATGGCATTGCGTGGCATTGATGTCCCGGTGTACCCCACCAATACCGCGAAGGAGACCCTATATCTCCTTAATGACGCGGGATGCCGCGTTGTTTTTGCGGGAAAGCAGGAACAGTATGATCGGGTTATGGAAGTTTTCGATGATGCCAGAACATTGCATCATGTCATCATAATGGACCGCCGTGTGAATTATGATAAAAACAATCCCGCGGTAATCTCCATGGAGGACTTTCTCAAAAAAGGAAGTGATAGCGGCCTTGAGGTTGAACTGGATAAGTCCCTCGAGGCGGGGCACTACGATGATGTGGCGACGATAATTTATACCTCTGGGACCACGGGGGAGCCGAAGGGTGCAGTAATCACACACAAAAATCTGATGCACCAGCACTGGGCCGTGGGAAACTATGTACTCTACGATTCAGGGGAGGGTGACTGGGGCCTCTCTTTTCTTCCCCTTTCACATGTCTTTGAACGCTCCTGGTGTTACGGCCTCTTCGCCTTCGGCGGGGGAATCGCCTACTGCGATGACCATACAAAAATTCTCGAATACCTTGAAGAGGCGAAACCGACCCATATGAACAGCGCCCCGCGCCTCTATGAGAAGATGTATTCCACAATCTACGGGCGCCTCGAGAGCGTTTCCGCAGCAAAGCAGAAACTTTTCCACTGGGCTGTCCAGGTGGGGAAGGAACACGGCAGCAGGCTTCACCGCGGAGAAAAGAGTCCCCTCGGAACCAGGATTAAGTATGCCGCGGCAGACCGCCTGATATTCAGCAGGATACGGGGTATCTTCGGGGGGAATGCCCGTGTCTTTACTTCCGGCGGAGCCGCACTCTCCGGAGAGATCCAGGAGTTCTTCTACAATGCGGGCATAACGGTTCTTTCAGGATACGGCCTGACGGAGACCTCCCCGGTGCTGGTCTGCAACAAGCCCGATCTTATACGTTTCGGCACCAATGGTCCCATGCTTCCCCTTGTGGAGGGCCGTGTAGATGAAGTTACCGGAGAACTCCAGTTTCGCGGCCCCAATATTATGAGTGAATACTATAATAAGCCGGAGGCGACGGCAACATCCTTCACGGAAGACGGATGGTTTCAAACGGGGGATATTGGCCACTTCGATGAAGATGGATTTCTCTATATTACAGACCGCATTAAGGACCTGATCATCACAGCGGGGGGGAAGAACATCGCACCGCAACTGATAGAGACTCTCCTCGCTGAGGATTACTTCATTGAGTATGCCGCGGCAATCGGGGAGGGTAAAAAATATATAACCGCCCTGATTGTGCCATCCTTTGAAATTCTTGAAGAGTATGCCCGCAACGAAGGCATCCCCTTTACCTCACGTGAAGGTCTCATTGCCCGGCCGGAGATAGAGGCCCTTTTCCGCAGGATCGTAGATGAGCGGACCAAAGACCTTGGGCGTGTGGAACAGATAAAGAAGTTTACACTTCTGCCGAAGGAGTTTTCACAGGAGACGGGGGAGATTACCCCTACAATGAAGATTCGCCGAAAATTCGTTACGGAGAAATATTCTGATGTCATCGAGGCGATGTACAGTGAAAATTAAAGCCGCCGCCGGTTACTTCTTTTACTTTTTTGCGTATACCTCAATGGTATCGGAGTAACCGGTGAACCGGGCAAAATGCCGATAGAGCTTTGAAAATAAGGGAAAGAGCTTTGATGAGGAAGTCATAACCCTGTCGGGATGAATACCGCAGGGGCGGACCACGACCTTTTTGAAGCCCGCTTTTTTCAGGATATTTCTTGCCGTCTTCGGAGAGAAATCTATCCGGTGATCCCCCGGATGGGTCTCGATCCATTGATTTCTGTTTCGCCGGAAGAGGGGCCCGTAAAATGATGGAACCGCCATGGCAAAAACGCCCCCGGGCTGTAGGGCGTCGAAAATGCGTTTCAGCTGCTTTTTCGGGTCACTACAGTGCTCAAGAAAGAACCATGCGGAGATAATGTTAAAACTTCCTACCCGGTCAACCCCTTCAAATGAAGATTGAATCACGGGGATGCCGTATTCACTCTGGCAGAATTCTGCACCGAATTCGGAGATCTCGATTCCCTGCTGAGTGCCAATTTGGCAGTCTTGAGCCGCCTTCAGGAAAAATCCGAGGGCTGAACCGATATCCAGAAGAGACAACCCGGAAGGATCACTAAAGGCGCCAAGGCGCAGGATTTCTTTAAGCCGTTTTTTTGAAAGGGCATAGATATGGGGGAAGTCTTCACGGTAGGTGCGGCCGTACTGCTTGCGGTATTCGTCGATAAAATAGTTATTATCGTAGGAGAGTGGACGATATCCACTGTTATAGACAATACGGCATGAGCGGCACCGGTGCAAACCTCTGCTGAAAGATTCTTCTGCCCCGGAGCCGCAGAAGGGACAGTCGGAAGTAATTTCCTGCACAGTCCCGTTGTTCAAATTCTAGCTGCCGTTTTTCTTTCTTCTTTTCGCAGGCTCAACCACTACGGGAATACCCTTAATCCGGGCATCTTCGAAGGAGTGGTATACCAGTTCTGCATACTGTTCCGGAATTTCGAAAAAAGAATAGGTGGAGTGTATATCAATCTTTCCGATGGTTTTACCATCGATACCTGAACACTTTACAATTTCTCTAATCAGGTCGCCGGTGTTCACGCGGTGGTTTTTACCGACATTGATGAAAAGTCTGGCCCGGCCATCTTTAATATCTTCAAAGACTATTGTTCCGTTCTCAGATTTGCTTAAAAGACTGTCCGGTTCGAGCTCAAGTCTGGAAATGTCACCAAGGTATTCTTTCAGCAGAGCGGCGGCAATTCGTCTGGTTCCTCCAATGAGCGGGAGCTTCTTTTTAAGGACTTTTACCAGTTTCTGGTACTCAGCAAGCTCCTCGGTCAAAGCACTCTCGAGGATTTTCTCAATTTTTTTCTCCTGGTTCATCTAAAACCTCACATAGGATCACAATGGGAAATTGTTCTGAATTAGAACATAACGTGCAATTATGTATGTATTAATAAATATGGCAAGCAGTTTTCATGCTATTCGCGGCTTCTGTACCCGACATTTCTAACCGTTTCAATGATGGAATCGAAACCCTCTCCGAGCTTCCCCCTGAGGCGCCTGATATGAACATCTACGGTTCTGGTACCACCTATGTACTCCACTCCCCAGATTTTATTGAGCAGCTCCTTTCGGGAGAAAACAGTACCACGGTTCTGGAGAAAAAGGCGCAGGAGTTCGAATTCCTTGTAGGTTAGCTCCAGTTTATGGTTTTCCAGATAGACTGAATATTCTTTCAGGTTAATTTTCAGGTTGCCAACACTGATGAGATCTTCGTTGTTTTCCGCCCCTCCGAGGAGAAGACTGATTCGCGCGAGTAGTTCATTTTTTCGAAATGGGAAAAGAATAAAATCATCAAAGAACCAGTCTCTTTTTGCCTCAGATACGTTATTTACACGCAGGGTGAGAATAACCGGAGTATCCAGAAATTTTTTCCGAACTTTAGAGAGGTAAAACTGCGCGGAAGAGGTATCCTCGAAAACATCACCGTCAACAATCAGGAGGGCGAAACCCTCATCCCTGAGGGAGTCAATTGATCTAAAGCGACGAAACCTGTATGTTTCACAACTTGTCTGGATATCGTCAACCAGTTCATTGTTGTCGCTCAGTATCCCAATCTCGATTTCCAATTACTGTTCCACCTGATTTAACTTCGTCTGAAGAATAACATACATAATTGTAACAAAACTATTCTAATTTTGCAAAACAGTTCCTTGTTTTTCTGCAAATTTTTTTGAATTTACGTTTTTGTCAATTCTTAAATTATTCTTTCTTCGAAAGTTAAAAAAGAGAAATTATTTGCTAATGCTGATAATTAAAAACTGGAGACCAGCAGGGATTGAAAAATTTACGGCTGGTCACTCAAGGTTTTTAAGCTCAGGGGTTGCGATAGTTATCATTGGAAATTATTTGAGCAGCTCTAAAAATTCAGATTTAGATGTGTTTTATCAAAAGTTGTCGTACTGGAGCATCCTGCATCACGGGCAATAGCACTGATGAGCTTATTATCGAGTTCATGTTTCCCTTTACTGCCCAGTATTGACTGCAGGGTATCTGTGTGTTCAAACTCAAGAACAGACATGGAAACAAGCATTTTTATAGGGTGAACAATTTCTTCTCTCGCATAACCATATATTAAATCAAGAACATAGAGGATTTATAATAAAAAAGAGATCATATTACTGTAAATGGTAAAATGTAATAAAAAGTTTAGGTTTGAAAGGAAGCTGCTTCGTATATATAGTGAGGATGATGATATTTAAAAAGGGGCAAAACCATGATTAATTTAAAATTAGATAAATCAGAAGACTCTATTCTGATAAATGGCGACTGTGGCATTGATTTTGAACGAAAATTAAGTGCAGTGGAAAATATATTTTGGGATGAAGATAATCACCGATATTTCGTAAAATTTAATAAGGTAAATTTAAATAGCATATTAAATATTTCTGGGGACGCTGAAATTTTAATGGAACCCGTTCTTCAGGAATTGATAGATTCAGATTTGGATGATCTTTTTGTATTAGAAAAGGAATTAGCCATCAGGAAATTTAGCAGGAAAACAATTCAAATATATGTTTACTATAACAGGGATTTTTTGATTTGGATAAATAAATGTTCAATTCATGTTACTAATGACGATATCACTGATTATTTATATTATTTAACGGACGAGCTGAAAGTATCGACATCAACGTTGACATGCGCCATGAGTGCATTAAAATTCTATTATGGGAAAATACATCGTAATTCATTCGTTTATCAGATTAGCACTCCGAAAAAAGATAAAAAATTACCTGTTGTATTCAGCATCGAAGAAATCGAATTAATTATAAAAGGTGTAAATAATTTAAAACACAAACTTATATTGATGATTGCCTATTCTGGGGGACTGCGTGTGAGTGATGTCGTCAGGCTAAAAGTAAGGGATATTGATTTATCTCGTGAAATGATACACATCAGGGGTGGAAAGGGCAGAAAAGATAGGTATACATTATTGTCAGAAAAAGTAATCCAAGTCTTAAAGGCATATTTAGAAGCCTATATGCCAGTGGATTGGCTCTTCCCCGGAGAAAAACCAACAAAACATTTATCCACGAGGTCAGCTCAACTTGTATTCAATAGGGCAGTTGATAAAGCCGGAATCCAAAAAGATGCCTCCTTTCATTGTCTGAGGCACAGTTTTGCTACTCATCTATTAGAGACAGGAGTAGATCTTCGATATATCCAGGAGCTATTAGGGCATAAAAACAGTAAAACCACGGAAATATATACCCATGTGAGTAAAAATATTCTAAAAAACATAAAAAGTCCACTAGACTCCATAGACTTCGACTAGATTATCTTAACCAAAATTATCTTCCCTTTTCCTTGACTATTTTGACTTAATATGAAATAAAGCGGATAAGTACAAGTTAGATGAAAATTTGCAAATCTACGAAAAGAAGAATCAAAGAGAAATGCCAAAAATTAATTGTAATAATTTTGGCTGGGTTTTATTTTTCAGAAGCATAAATTTGAAGATAGTTCCGAAATCAAAGCGGGCAAATCTTCATCTAACATGGCATTACCGCTGCGCTTCGCTTGGCCTGCGGCACATTTTCTTCGCTTCGCTCAGAAAACGTCGGTAATGCCAGAAACGTTAGATGAAAATTAGCAAAATCTTCGAAAAGAAGAATCGAAGGTAAAGGCCAAAAATTTATTGCAATAATTTTGGCTGGGTTTTAATTGTTTGAAACATAAATTTTAAGGCGGTTCCGAAATCAAAGCGGGCGAATCTTCATCTAACAATACATAACTGCTGCGCTCGCGCACTCGCTTGGCCTTCGGCAAACAACCTTCTGTCACGCTTCTTGCAAAGGCAAGAATCGCGCCAGAAGGTTGTTTCAGTTATGTAAAGCCGTTAGATGAAAGTTCGCAAAATCTTCGAAAGAAGAATCGAAGAGCAAGGCTAAAAAATCTAACTTGCTTTTTTGGTTAGGGTTTTTAATGTTTTGAAACATGAATTTGAAGGTGGTTCCGAAATCGTTGCGGGCGAACCTTCATCTAACAATACATAACTGCTGCGTCGCTTCGCTCCTTGGCCTTCGGCAAACAAACTTCTGTCACGCTTCTTGCAAAAGGCAAGAATCGCGCCAGAAGCTTGTTTCAGTTATGTAAAACCGTTAAATGAAATGTCGAAGAAGAGAAATTTTTTAGGAATGAAATCTTTTCTTTTGGTATAAGAATTTTTTTTAAGTTTTTAGGGTTAATTTCTTTTTGAAAAAAATGTGTCGTTACGACCTTGAAATTGCTTTTTGAATAGACTTTTTTAAACTGGTTCTCGACACTTCATTTAACACGGCATACCTGCTGCGCTCGCGCACTCGCTTGGCCTTCGGCAAACTGACTTTTGTCACGCTTCTTGCTAGGGCAAGAACCGCGCCAAAAGCCAGTTTCAGTTATGCCGGGAACGTTATATGAAAAGCCACAAGAGTCGGCCGTCCTGGCCTCCGAATATTTTTTGGGATTGAATTGATCGAAAATTCCGAAATTGATTGTGAGATTTTTTGATGGTTTTTTGATCGATGTAATAAAGGATTTTCATAGCTTGTAAAACTCAAAGGCAAGAAAATACATTTTTAGAAATTTCAGCCCATTTTTAATTTTGTAGAAATAATAAAGAAGTTGCGCTTGTGGTTTTGTTTGTCAGAATGTAATTCATGAACTGGTTGCGCTCGATTTTCAACTTCCATGTTGAAAATCGAGAGGTGGCTCTTCATATAACATGGCATAACTGCTGCGTCGCTTCGCTCCTTGGCCTTCGGCAAACTGACTTTTGTCACGCTTCTTGCTAGGCAAGAATCGCGCCAAAAGCCAGTTTCAGTTATGCCAGAAACGTTATATGCAATTTTCGCCCAAAGATTCCTGCAAAAAAATTCCTTCATTACAAATTAATTAGTTGAAAATATTATAACATCTGAGTATATTAGGCACACAATGTATTTATGAGGTCAACGTGCAACATTTTAATTGGGACAAAGAAAAAAATATAAAACTCAAAGAAACAAGAGGAATATCTTTTGAGGAAATTGTTTTTTATATTTCAAATGGAGCAGTAATTGATATAGTAGAAAATAAGAATAATGAAAAATATAAAAATCAATTTATGTTCATTATTAATATAGATTCATATGCTTATATTGTCCCATTTGTTGAAAATGATGAAGAGATTTTTTTCAAAACAATTTTTCCAAGTCGAAAGGCTACAAAAAAGTATTTAGATAAGGAGTAAAAAAATGCCTAAAAAAGATAAGTATGAAAAAGAGATAATTGAATCTTACGAAAATGATGAATGGCAATCTGTCAAAGATGCTCCTCAAAAAATGAATAAATATCAAGAGTTAGCTAAGATTCATTTAAAGAAAGAAAAACGAATTAATATTAGAATTTCAGAAAAAGATCTTGAAGATATTCAAAAACAAGCAGTCATCCAGGGACTTCCTTATCAAACATTGATTGCAAGTATTATTCATAAATATAATTCTGGTCTTTTAGTAGAAAAAAAAGTTTAAAAAAAGGGCGAAAACAGCATATAACACATCATATAAGCTGCGTCGCTACGCTCCTTGGCCTTCGGCACATTTGCCTTCGCTAAAGCTACGGCAAACGTCTTATATGATTGAACGTTATATGAAAAGCTACAAGAGTCGGCCGTCCTGGCCTCCGATTTTATTTTTGAATAGATTGAATGTAATTCCAGATATAAGTCGTGAGATTTTTGATAAGGTTTAAACTCTCAGTCCATCGAGAATTAGATTTGAACTAATAAATAAGTTGCGTTTTTGAATTGGTTTGAAAGAATGCAATACATGAAAGTTGCTGACTCGATTTTCCAACCTCCTGTTGAAAAATCGAGAGGTAGCTCTTCATATAACATAGCATAACTGCTGCGTCGCTTTGCTCCTTGGCCTCCGGCAAACAAACTTTTGTCACGCTTCTTGCTAGGGCAAGAACCGCGCCAAAAGCTTGTTTCAGTTATGCAAAGCCGTTATATGAAAAGCTACAAGAGTCGGCCGTCCTGGCCTCCGATTCTCTTTTTGAATAGATTGAATGTAATTCCAGATATAAGTCGTGAGATTTTTGATAAGGATTAAAATCTCAGTTCATCGAGAATTAGATTTGAACTAATAAATAAGTTGCGTTTTTGAATTGGTTTGAAAGAATGCAATACATGAAAGTTGCTGACTCGATTTTCCAACCTCCTGTTGAAAAATCGAGAGGTAGCTCTTCATATAACATAGCATAACTGCTGCGTCGCTTTGCTCCTTGGCCTCCGGCAAACAAACTTTTGTCACGTTTCTTGCTAGGGCAAGAACCGCGCCAAAAGCTTGTTTCAGTTATGCAAAGCCGTTAGATGAAAATTCGCAAAATCTTCTAAAAGAAGAATCGAAGAGTAAGGCCAAAATTTTTCACTTGTTTTTTTGGTTAGGGTTTTAAATATTTAGAAGCATGAATTTTTAGGCAGTTCCGAGATCGTTGCAGGCGAATCATCATCTAACAATACATAACTGCTTCGCTCGCGCACTCGCTTGGCCTTCGGCAAACAACCTTCTGTCACGCTTCTTGCAAGGGCAAGAATCGCGCCAGAAGATTGTTTCAGTTATGTAAGACCGTTAGATGAAATGATAGAAAAATACCAAAAATTGAACAACACATGACCAAAAGTAAAAATAATCATAAATTTGTATGTTTAGAATTTCCAATTATCATTGAAACATGGAAATCTGATTTTAAATTTTACATGTTACTTCCAGTTACCTTTTTAATTATTGGTCTATATGGTTGGGATTCTATAAAAATTAGCTTATTATTCTTCTTAATTTTTATTCTAACATCTGTCTTTGTTTCATATTTAATTCCAATAAAACATATTTTTAGAACAGATAAAATTTTAGTAACCTACATTTTTAAAAAAACTAAAACAATTGAGCCAGAAAATTTAATGAATATTAAATTTGATACACTCCATTCAGAAGTTGATGACTTAATGGATATAGATATTGAAAATATAAAATTTATCTATAAAGATAAGCAAAGGAAAATGGTAAAATCACTTGATATATCATTAGAACATTTCAATGATTGCACTGCACCCCAGAAACTGTAAATAACTTTAATGCATAAATTGTGATTTCTCTAACTTTTTCCTATATTCCACAGGCGTTAAATTCTCTATCGATGAATGTGGTCTGATAGAATTATATTTATCAATGAAATTAAAAATCGAATCAGCTGATTCTTCCTTGTTATCATAATCTGAAATATTTATTTCCTGGCGTTTAACCGTGCTGTTAAACGATTCTGCATGAGCATTCTCATATGCATTACCTACACACATAGATATTTTCATCTCTAATAATTTCAGTCTTTTGATATAGGCAACTGAACAATATCTTACATCTGAGTCTGTATGATGTATACAGTTCTTTAGGTTAAGATTTCCTCTGTTTTGTATAGCATCCTCCAGGGCAGCCAGTACAAGCTCTGTATTGTTTCTATCTGAAACCGCCTCTCCTATTATCTCACGATTATGTCTGTCCATCAGGGTTGCAAGAAAATGATCTTTGCCCCTGACATCATAGGCAGTTACATCACCAACAACCAATTGGTTAATATCAGTTGTTTCAAAATTCTTGATAAGATTTTTATATTTTTTGAGATTATGACTGGAATCAGTTGTTTTCGTTCGAAATTTCTTCTTTTTCCTGCATAAAAGGTTTTTTTCGCGCATTATTCGATTAACTTTTTTGTGGTTTATCAGCATTTGGCGGTTCAAATAAACTGTAACCGGCCTGTAGCCAGATTCAGGCACCAATTCAATATAGTCCTCAATTTCCTTTGCAATCATCATATCATCTGTATCCTTTTCAAATTTTCTGTAATAGTAGGTTGAAATGCTTAAACCCATAGCTTTACAGCTTTTGACTACTCCGAATTCCGGGGCGAGATACTCCCTGATGATTTTTCTTTTTTCCTCAGTTGTTTTAGTATTTTTTCCGTTTTTTTTAGAATGTGATTCTCAAGGGCAAGATCACTTACCGTTTCTTCGAGATCTTTAATACGCTTTTTAAGTTCAGCTGTCTCCTGCTCATCTGTATCGTAGTCACCCACAGAGAATATATCTCTCCATTTGTATAAAGTTGTACTTGTTATTCCTTCACGCTTAGAAATCTCTGCAGCTGTTGATATCCCCATGAGCAATTCATGAGCTATCTTCTTTTTAAATTCTTGACTGTATCTTTTTCTTGTTATCATAATGCTATTCTCCTAAAACATGTATTTTTTGTCATTACAGTTTTAGGGGTGCAGACCAGTCTTATAATTTTTTCTCCTCTTTGGGCGTTCTTTTTTTACAGATTTATCATTGTTGAACCATCCATAGTAAGTAGATGGTGATATACCATAAAGACTTAGCAATTTTTCAACAGGATACCCAGTCCTTCTTTTCTGAATCATTAGATCATTAACAATGATTTCTCTCTTCTCTGGCGGCACTTGATGATTGCTTTTTATTCCGAAAGATTTTTTTTTAGATCTATGTTCTCGGAAACAACTTCAGCTATAACTTCCTTCATTCTTTTATTCTCTTCTGATAGGTTCTCTATTTGCTTCTTCTGTTTTGTTTCTGGCCTGCCTGGTTTTGACTTATTGAAACCATCAAGTGCAGATTCAAGAAATATCTTTTGCCAGTTATAGAAATTGGCTGTACTGATGTCGTATTTCTTACAGGCTTCTGAAACAGTTATTTCAGTTGCGAGGACTTCCTTTACGATCCTAAACTTTTCTTCTGATGAGTATCTTTTCTTCTTTGACATTATTTTCTCCTTGTTATAGATAATATTTCAAAGGAGTTTTTGTCTAAAAGTTTTTTAAGAAAAATCTCCGAGTTTCATTGAGGCGCGACAAATGCCACAAAGTATTAAATAAACCTATGAGAATCAATAATATAATCATCAATTTAGATTGAGAAATATTATTTGAAGCATTAAATTTGATACTAATTTTATCTTTGTATTTGTAATATAAAGCAAAGAATAGAAAAAAGAATAAAAGAAGTGATATGAACCATAAATGTTCTTGATTAGAAATAACAGGCCCAATATTAAAGAAAGCAATATTTTTTATATGGGTTATGAAAATTGTATCGAATCGACTAGGTGATATATTATTAATAATTGATTTATTGTAATTTGTAATAAGATCTAATAATGGAATATAAAATATTATACACACTACCCATGGTAAACCAAGGCGAATAAATTTCTTTTTTAAAAATTCCTTTATTGAAATAGAATCAATACTTGGAATTGCAAAATATCCTGAAATAAAGAATAATGTTGGCATCATAAAAATATCCAATGCAGTAATAAAAATATCAAAAATAATATTTGTATTTTTATCATGAATATACCACCAGGAGTCAAAGACACTATAAGCTATAGCTGAATGGAAAATAATGACCAATATAACTATGAGTGTTCGGATATTATCAAGAAAATTAATTCTATTAGTTTCAATCATATTTTACCCATAAATTTATTTTCTTTGGCGGGTAGGAAGCCCGCCTGAACAATTTAGGCGCATAGCTTTTATATAACGGTCTTACATAACTGAAACAAGCTTCTGGCGCGATTCTTGCCTTTGCAAGAAGCGTGACAGAAGTTTGTTTGCCGAAGGCCAAGCGAGCTTGCGAGCGAAGCAGTTATGTATTGTTAGATGAAGGTTTGCCCGCTTTGATTTCGGAACTGCCTTCAAATTTATGTTTCTAAACTTTAAAAACCATAGCCAAAAAAGCAAGTGAGATTTTTGGCCTTTTATTCGATTCGCCTTTCGGAGATTTTGCAAACTTTCATCTAACGGTCTTACATAACTGAAACAAACTTCTGGCGCGATTCTTGCCTTTGCAAGAAGCGTGACAGAAGGTTGTTTGCCGAAGGCCAAGCGAGCTTGCGAGCGCAGCAGTTATGTATTGTTAGATGAAGATTCGCCCGCTTCGATTTCGGAACCGTCTTCAAATTTATGTTTCAAACAATTAAAACCCAGCCAAAATTATTACAATAAATTTTTGGCCTGTCCCTTTAATTCTTCTTTTCGAAGATTTTGCGAATTTTCATCTAACGGCCTTACATATCAGAAGCTGGCTTTTGGCGCGATTTTTGCCCTAAGCAAAAAGCGTGACAAAAGTCAGTTTGCCGGAGGCCAAGGAGCACAGCGACGCAGCTGATATGTATTGTTAGACGAAGATTTACAAATATCAATTAAAAATATTTGGGTTACATAGAATAAAATATTGTAAACCTAATATGGAATAACTAAGCAAATGCACTTTTAAATCTAGCTTAAAGCAATCAACTTTAGATACTTTTTTTCTTACGATTTTATAAATAAATGGATATTCAATTAATACAGACAAAATGAATGATCCTGAAAGAAAAACAATTTTTATAATATTCTCATCTGTACCTGCATACCCCAGCGGGTCCCATTTTAAACTTGAGTACTTTAATATAAAATAATGTACAATAAATCCGACAACCGCACTTAAATAATTTGCTACAATAATTAGTATAATTGGAAGCAATGGTTTTCCATCAGAAATAATAAGAAAAAATGAATTAGCTTTTAACTGTCCTGGCTCGAGCACATTATATTTTTTATTCATGTAAGATAGTTCGATAAAAGCAATGATTAAATTCATTGGGAATAAATATAATAAATGAGCATAGACTAATGGTGTCCCTGCATTTGCAAAAAGAAATGAGGGGATAAAAATAAAGTTTAGTAGCAAAAGTATTTTAATAATCATAGAATTTTTATTTGTAAATTTTCGTCTAACGGCCTTGCATATCAGAAGCTGGCTTTTGGCGCGATTTTTGCCCTAGCAAAAAGCGTGACAAAAGTCAGTTTGCCGAAGGCCAAGCGAGTGCGCGAGCGCAGCTGATATGCATTGTTAGATGAAGTAATGCATCTTACTACAAGTTGTTTTCTAACTTAATAAGTTTTTCTCGCATTTCTTCTCTATATTCTCTTTGCCAATAATATTGTGTATCTCCAGAAGTAATTATTCTTAGATATTCTATCATTTTCTCTTTATCATTATTTAATTCACTTATTTCTAATAAACGACCAATTACTGCTGGATATAACAAATGTTCTTCATTGTCTTTCAGAATCCCTAAGGCCTCATATAAATATTTTAGACTGTTATCTAAATCCATTTTTTTAATATGAATATCAGAAAGCAATAATAAGATTTCAATATTATTTGGATCTTTTTGTAACAACAAATGCACATATTGCGAAGACTCATCTAATCTATTCAAGTGTAGTAATATTTCTGATTTCAGTAATAGTAATTTTGTATCATTATTACGTTCCTTCAGAATAGCATTACAATCATTCAGAGACTTTTCTAAAAGTTTTATGGTTTCAGCATCGATATTTTCCGATATTTCAGCGTTAAGTAATTTTTTAATCTTTCTAACTTTAAAAAAATTGCCAATTATTGAGAACATATTGTTTTCCTATTTCATTTTATTTTAAATCTTGCATTATTTCATCTAACGGCCTTACATATCAGAAGCTGGCTTTTGGCGCGATTTTTGCCCTAGCAAAAAGCGTGACAAAAGTCAGTTTGCCGGAGGCCAAGGAGCGGAGCGACGCAGCTGATATGTATTGTTAGACGCAGTTGTTATTTCAATTATCGCTAATACTGCAAACATAGATCTTTATTAAAAATTCATGGGCCATCTTCTTGATGAGTGAAAAACTCTTAATATTTGAATTTCATCATTTTTTACTCTATAGGGGATTATAAATGGAGTTCCTTCAATTATGAGCTCTCTAGTATCTTCAACTCTTCCTGCTCGTCCGAGATATGGCTGAATTGATAATAGATTCACCTTTTCATAAATAATCTTAGCAATTTTATTTGCGATTGAGGGGCTATCTTCACTTATAAATTCAATTATAGATTCTAAATCTTTTAGGGCTAAATTCAGCCATCTAATTTTCATTTATACCCCATATTTTTTGAAAAATTGCTTAACTTCTTTATCAGTAGCAAAATTTCCCTTTTCTGCTTCCTTTATGCCCTCTTTAATGGCTTCTATTTGCCAAGATTGTTCATCAATATACTTTTCTATTGCTTCTGCTGCTAAAAATGATTTCGATCTATTCGTAGCTTTTGCAAGTTTTTCTAATTTTTTAGCCAAACTTGAATCTAATCGAGCAGAAATAGTTGAGCTACCCATAATATTGCCTCACATGTATTATTTGTATACAATGTAATATAATATTACAATAATTTCAACAAAATTTTTATGCCAATCTGGATGAATGGCATTTTTAACAATTGCGTCTAACGGCCTTACATATCAGAAACTGGCTTTTGGCGCGATTTTTGCCTTAGCAAAAAGCGTGACAAAAGTCAGTTTGCCGGAGGCCAAGGAGCGCAGCGACGAAGCTGATATGTATTGTTATATGTAGTGCCGTTTAACCTACAGTTATTATTTTCATAGATTAACACCCACGAGGTTCAAACCAAATATTTGGATATAAGTCATCATCAAATGCTTTTAGCCAACCTTTATATGTTTTAACAGGTTTATCTATTTCAGGAAAAACACAATTTACCGTTACACCTTTTTTATATTTTTGAACCTTTACTTCCAGCCATAATCCTTTTTTTCTACCAGTTGGGACAACAGCAAAATTCATACCTCTGACTAAGGTAATAATTTTAGATTTAATAGTTGGTTCCATTCTCAAATTAATTCCTTGTGATACAATGGAAAAATATGTTCTTTTTGTATTTATGACTTCACTAATCCAACTTTTATATGAATAATTGTCTTTAAATAATTTTTTCAAAGATATCCAATATCCATCAGTAGAATTATTTACTAAAATCTTTACGTAACCTTTCTTGATTTCAAAATATTTTAGACAATAGCCACCGTAGCTAATTTCGATAAAATCACCTTTAGTTAAATCAATAGGATTTTTAGTTTTTTTCACATCATCAAAAAGATATGTATCGAAATAATCTTTATGATTTTGAATGATATATAATGATGATGCTTCACTAGGCTTTTTATATAACGATAATCTTCTAGTAGGTATATGTATATTATGTGCAAGAAATTTTTTATTATTTGGATACAGGTACCCCAAGCCCCACTGATTATGAGAACTTGCAGACAATTGAATAGATACCATACAGATTACAGTTACTAATATATTCCTGAAATTCATTTATAAGACCTTTTTGCGGAAATCGAAAATATTCCATTATTTTTAAACGGCATTACATATAACGGTCTTACATAACTGAAACAAACTTCTGGCGCGATTCTTGCCTTTGCAAGAAGCGTGACAGAAGGTTGTTTGCCGAAGGCCAAGCGAGCTTGCGAGCGCAGCAGTTATGTATTGTTAGATGAAGGTTTGCCCGCTTTGATTTCGGAACCGCCTTTAATTCATGTTTCTAAACTATTAAAACCCAGCCAAAATTTCTACAATAATATTTTGGCCTTTGCTTTCAATTTTGCCTTTTCGAAGATTTTGCAAACTTTCATCTAACGGTCTTACATAACTGAAACAAGCTTCTGGCGCGATTCTTGCCTTTGCAAGAAGCGTGACAGAAGTTTGTTTGCCGAAGGCCAAGGAGCGAAGCGACGCAGCAGTTATGCTATGTTATATGAAGAGCCACCTCTCGATTTTTCAACAGGAGGTTGGAAAATCGAGTCAGTAACTTTCATGTATTGCATTCTTTCAAAACAATTCAAAAACGCAACTTATTTATTAGTTCATTTCAAATTATCGATGAACTGAAATTTTAAACCTTATAAAAAATCTCACGACTTATATCGGGAATTACATTCAATCTATTCAAAAATAGAATCGGAGGCCAGGACGGCCGACTCTTGTGGCTTTTCATATAACGTTCCTGGCATTACCGACGTTTTCTGAGCGAAGCGAAGAAAATGTGCCGCAGGCCAAGCGAAGCGCAGCGGTAATGCCATGTTAGATGAAGTGATAGAAAAATAACTCATCATAAATATTTTGATCTAAAAAATTTCAAAACATTCTCTTGACTATCTGGTCTGCACCCCTAAAACTGTAATGACAAAAAATACATGTTTTAGGAGAATAGCATTATGATAACAAGAAAAAGATACAGTCAAGAATTTAAGAAAAAGATAGCACATGAATTGCTCATGGGAATATCAACAGCTGCAGAGATTTCTAAGCGTGAGGGAATAACAAGTACTACTTTATACAAATGGAGAGATTTATTCTCTGCGGGAGACTATGACACAGATGAGCAGGAGATCGCTGAACTTAGAAAGCGCATTAAGGATCTCGAAGAAACGGTAAGTGATCTTGCCCTTGAGAATCACATTCTAAAAAAAACGGAAAAAATACTAAAACAACTGAGGAACAAAGAAAAATCATCAGGGAGTATCTCGCCCCGGAATTCGGAGTAGTTAAGAGCTGTAAAGCTATGGGATTAAGCATTTCAACCTACTACTACAGGAAAGTAGAAAAAGATGCAGACGATATGATGATTGCAAAGGAAATTGTGAAATATATTGAATTGGTTCCTGAGTCGGGTTACAGGCCGGTTACAGTTTATTTGAACCGTAAAATGCTGATAAACCACAAAAAAGTTAATCGAATAATGCGCGAAAAAAACCTTTTGTGCAGGAAAAAAAAGAAATTCCGAACAAAAACAACTGACTCTAGTCATGGTCTCAAAAAATATAAAAATCTTGTTGAGGATTTTGAAACAACTGATACCAACCAATTGATTGTTGGTGATGTAACTGCATATGATGTCAGAGGCAAAGATCATTTTCTCGCAACCTTGATGGACAGACATAATCGTGAAATAATAGGAGAAGCGGTTTCAGATAAAAATAACACCGAGCTTGTACTGGCAGCCCTTGAGAATGCCGTACAAAACAGGGGTAGGCTTAACCTGAAGGATTGCATACATCATACAGATTCAGATGTAAGATATTGTTCAGTTGCCTATATCAAAAGACTGAAATCATTAGAGATGAAAATATCTATGTGTGTAGGCAATGCCTATGAGAATGCTCATGCAGAATCGTTTAACAGCACGATTAAACGCCAGGAGATAAATATTTCAGATTATGACAGCAAGGAAGAATCAGCGAGTTCGATTTTCAATTTCATTGATAAATATAATTCTATCAGGCCACATTCATCGATAGAGAATTTAACGCCTGTGGAATA
Organism: uncultured Spirochaetota bacterium; assembly: GCA_942491575.1. GTDB lineage: Bacteria > Spirochaetota > UBA4802 > UBA4802 > UBA5550 > CAZHNW01. The sequence goes on along the minus strand of CALOBT010000025.1, from coordinate 3,173,207 downwards.
CAGAAAAGAATTAGAGAAATCACAATTTATGCGTTAAAATTGTTTACAGTTTCTGGGGTGCAGTGCACTCATAGATGAAAATAATTATCGAATTAAAAAACTTCATGGTACCGTTTTGCCTATTACAAAATTAGAAGACATTGCAGCATTGAATAAATTACAAATTCATAATGCAAATAGTTCAGTGTACTTTTCTGATTATAAGTATTGTGGTTATGTATCAGAACTTTGGAGGCAAGAAAAAAGAAGACTTGTTGAACATCATGGCTATGTTAACTTAGCCCCTGGTTTTAGTCATGATGGTGAACCACTTGGAGATATTTGCCACTCTTTTGAGAAACAATTATTATATATACCAAAATTTACATTTCTTAATTACCAAATGTTACCAGAAATGAAATATAGATTTGCTAGACGAAGAGAAATGTCTAGTATTCAGTGCAGATAAATTAATTAGTTATTGTTTAAATTAAAATTAAGTAGTCAAAGCTCAACATCGTGTTTCGCTTGACTGTTTTTGACCGGAAATTAAAAAGAAGAAGAGCGGGGCAACTGCATATAGGACGGCAATATCAGCTGCGTCGCTCCGCTCCTCGGCCTTCGGCACATTGCGCCGAATTACTCAAAGTAAAATGGCCTGGTTCTCGGCGAAACGTCTGATAAGCTGAACGTTAGGCGCCATAATAATTACTATGAATGATACCCGCCTTCCGTGGCGGCAAAGAAAAAGTATTTATTATGATTAACAAGTGAATATATATATTCATGTGTATTATCAAATGGAGGAAATATATGTCTTTTATACCAGAATTTAAAGTAGGTTTATTGAATGCTTGGTTAGGAATAATTCCTGTTATTTTATCTATGTCAATAATATTTATACCGAATAAAAAAGCTATGAAACGTGGCTCTGATATGTCCTCCTACTCAAGAAAAGATAAGTTTTTTGCATATTTTGCTACAGCAATTTTTTATTCCTCATTGCTATATTCTTTTGCCATCTCTTTAAAAATTGAAACTCTCTGGTTTACTGTTGGGATAATTATATATTTGTTTGGAATAATACCATATATCATTGCAATGGCTAACTATGCTGCTACACCGCTAAATGAACCTGTTGTCCAAGGTGTGTATAAAGTTTCAAGAAATCCAATGTATTTTTTTTCATCAATTATAATTACAGGAATGGGAATTGCATGTGTATCATGGCTCATGATTCTTCTTGCTATTATATATATTTCAATAAACCATCTTAATATTTTATCAGAAGAAAAATTTTGTTTTTCAAAATATGGAGAATCATATTTGCAATACACGAAAAATGTTCCAAGATATTTTGTATTTTTTTAGTAAATATATTTTTTTGCGCTAGCTGCTTTCGCCGTCCATGGCTTCAGAAGACTGGTTGCTGACATGCACAGCACCTAACACGTCGTAATGCGCGTCGCTCCCTTCGGTCGCTTGGGCTTCGCCTCATTTTCGCCTTCGCTGCGCTACGGTGAAAACGTCGCATACGCCGGGAGCGTTAGACGTAATTGTTAGAAATACCATCCATCCAGACTGGCATAAAAATTTTGTTGAAATTAATGTAATATTATATTACATTGTATACAAATAATACATGTGAGGCAATATTATGGGTAGTTCAACTATTTCTGCTCGATTAGATTCAAGTTTGGCTAAAAAATTAGAAAAACTTGCAAAAGCTACGAATAGATCGAAATCATTTTTAGCGGCAGAAGCAATAGAAAAGTATATTGATGAACAATCCTGGCAAATAGAAGCCATTAAAGAGGGCATAAAAGAAGCAGAAAAGGGAAATTTCGTTACTGATAAAGAAGTTAAGCAATTTTTCAAAAAATACGGGTATAAATGAAAATTAAATGGCTGAATTTAGCCCTAAAAGATTTAGAATCTATAATTGAATTTATAAGTGAAGATAGCCCCTCAATCGCAAATAAAATTGCTAAGATTATTTATGAAAAGGTGAATCTATTATCAATTCAGCCATATCTCGGACGAGCAGGAAGAGTTGAAGATACTAGAGAGCTCATAATTGAAGGAACTCCATTTATAATCCCCTATAGAGTAAAAAATGATGAAATTCAAATATTAAGAGTTCTCCACTCATCAAGTAGATGGCCCATGAATTTTTAATAATAATCGATGTTTGCAGTATTAACGATAATTGTAATAACAACTGCGTCTAAGAATACATATCAGCTGCGTCGCTTCGCTCCTTGGTCTCCGGCAAACTGACTTTTGTCTGGCTTTTTGCTAGGGCAAAAAGCCAGACAAAAGCCAGTTTCTGATATGCAAGGCCGTTAGATGAAAGTTCGTAAAATATTCGAAAAGAAAAATCGAAGAGAAAGTGTGCTTGCCCGACTTTTTAGGACACTCAGTTAAGCAACTTTCAGTAAACTTAGCTCTTCATACTTTGTCGGACTTACATAGTCAAGAAAAGAATGACTCCTTTGTCTGTTATAGAAAATTTCGATATACTCAAATATTGACTGCCTTGATTCCTCCCTTGTTCGATATTTTCTGTGGTAGACTTCTTCCATCTTTAAAGATGAGATAAAGCCAGCCTTCCATCGTAGCGATGTAGGTGATATCGCTAACCCAGCATCTATTGATGCAGTTAACAGTAAAATTTCTATCCAGCAGATTCGGCGATATTGGAAGATCATGGGATGAATCGGTTGTGACCTTACAACGCTTTTTCTGGCGTGCTACAAGCCCATTTTCACGCATCAAGCTGGCAACACGATCCCTGCCGCATGCATATTCGGTGTCATGGAGCTCTCGATATACCCGAGGACTGCCGTATTGTTCACGTTTTTATTTGAAGATAAGCTTAATCTCAGGCAGTATTTCCTGGTCTCGCAGCTCATGAATCCCGGGCTTTCTTTTCAACCAGGCATAATAGCTACTCGGAGATATTTGAAATATTTCGGCCATTTTCTGTACCGGAAAAATCATGTTATTGTCTTTAATGAACTGGTATTTCATTTCTTTGGTTGGGAGAAAATGGCCATTGCCTTTTTTAAGATATCCTGTTCCATTTTAAGTTCAGCATTCGCTTTCTTTAGTTGGGCAATTTCTTCATCTCTGGGATTCCCCTGACCAGTGAATGCCTTTTTGTCTTCTTGTTCAAACTCTTTTTTCCAACGGGCTACCAGATCTGGACGGATGCCAAGATTTCGAGCGACTTCTGAAGCGGTCTTTTCTCCGCTTTTTACCAGATTAACTGCATCAATTTTAAACTGCTTGTCATATTTTCTTCTTGTGCTCATAGATTACTCCATTAAACTTATTATTGGTAATAAGCTTAACTGAGTGTCCTGTTTTCTCAGGCAAGGCCACAGTGTCTATTCGGGACAGCTCCAAAGAACTATCAAAGTGGACTCTATCACAAAGGTGTGATGCTTAAAGCCTGTAATAATTCGGCAAAGGCATTGCTGTATGAATTGGCTTTTTGTACACTTCAATTTTCATTATGGTCTCGTGAGTATTATGATAAGCAGAGGGTGAAAGGAAAGACACACTCTGTAGCAGTTGGAGCATTATCTAATAAATGGATAAAGATAATTTATAAAATATGGAAAGATGAAACATTTTACGAAGAGGCAAAAAAAATACCCACTGCTGCTTGACATAGTGGGTGTGCCCGGCTTTTAATTTTTGTAACAATAAATAATAAAACTTGACAAATATCTCATGGTGAGATAATAATGTGATATGAGAATAATTTCACATAGAAAAATAATTGAATTTGGTGGTAAGCATCCAGATAGTCTAAACGCTCTTGAATCTTGGTATAAAATTGTTATTAAATCTGAATATAGTTCATTAGCTGATTTGAAAAAGACATTTCCTAGTGCTGATTATGTAGATGGATTATATGTATTTAATATAGGTGGCAATAAATATAGATTGATCGCTGCAATTCATTTTAACACTAAAATGGTCTACATCAGGCATATTCTAACTCATAGCGAATATGATAAAAATAAATGGAAGGAGTAATTAAAATGGTGAGTCCACAATTAAAAGATATCGAAAATATTTGGCCTTCAGTATCCAATACTCTTTCTGTTCCTCATACTAAAAAGGATTATGAAAGACTTTGCAAATTATTGGATGAGATAATCGATGTTGTAAAAAGCGATTCGAAGCATCAACTTGCTTCACTTATGGAAACTGTAGGAATACTAGTTTCTGACTATGAAGAAAAGCATTATAAAATTAAAAATTCATCTCCTGTTTCTGTCCTTAAGAATCTAATGACTGAACATGGATTGAAACAGTCGGATCTTAAAGAAATTGGATCTCAGGGCGTAGTTTCTGAAATCTTAAATGGAAAAAGGGAGCTTAATTTGCGGCAGATAAAGCTGCTGGCAGAGAAATTTTCAGTTTCTCCATCCGTTTTCATTTAGGACTGCCCAATTTTCGCTGTCCTGGTTCAAATTGCAAAATTTAAAGTGATAGGGCCACTACATATAACAATGCATATCAGCTGCGTCGCTTCGCTCCTTGGCCTCCGGCAAACTGTTAGGGCAAAAATCGCGCCAAAAGCCAGCTTCTGATATGTAAGGCCGTTATACGAAAGTTTCAGGCCTAGAAATTTTTAGGCGCACATCGTGTGCGCCTTTCTGGAATGAATAAATTTTTTTATAGGAAACTGCACACAATAGTATACCGTATAACAGCAGAAAAATATCTGTCAAAAGACATAAGCCCCTATATCGAAAGTAGTTTACAGTACTGTGCACAGTGTTAAACAGTGATTAATCAAAATTTACAATAGTAACTTTCTTTTCACTGTTTGCAATAATAATTATTATAGAGGAATTTTATTGTTAAGAAATCAAGAAGAAAAGTATGCAATCAAATTATACGGGGATGCACCATCCCCGTACAATTTATGAATGAAGTTTATTTAAGAGATTCCATGAGACTGAAGAAATACTTTGCCTCTTTGGTACGGTAAAGCTGATACCATGCATCAAGAGTTTCCTCTTTCATTGCATCTGTTTTTCTAAATATTTCACAAGCAAACTCCAGCGGAGCGAATCCGCTTGCAGTAATCAAATTTCTGTCAGTTATTGCAGGGACATCGCAGTAAAATGAAGTCCCTTTGTATTCAGGACACATCATCTTCAGAAAACTTACATCATTGCTGGCATGCTTTCTGTCATCCAGAAGTCCGATCCGGGCAAGCGCAACTGTCGCTCCGCAGATTGCGGCCACAGTTATATTTTTCTCAAGAAGTTTGTGAACCATTTCAAGCACTCTGCCGTGGCCAGGTCCGAACCATGTGTCCGCTCCTGGAAGGATGAGAAGATCGCCTTCACTAAATTCAACTTCATCAATTGTTTTATCAGGTGTGATTGAAATTCCACCCATTGTTTCTACAGGCTCCATTGAGGCGCCGGTTTTCATCAGATTGAACTTTTTGTCTTTCAGGGTAAAACGGCCGCTGCTCAGCTCAGCTGTAACATAAGCTATTTCCCAGTCCGCTATTGTGTCCAGAACATACAGCCAGCAGTTTGTTTGAGTCTTTTGTGTCATGTCATTGCTCCATATATAATTTAACTGAAATATATCATGAGTGAATGACAGCATTATGTCAGGTTTGAAGCGGCATGAATTAAATTTTAAACAATCCCTTCCTGAAAGGGGTCACTATGCAGTAAAAGGCTCTTTTTTCAGGACTCATAATAAGGATTCTGTCTCTTTTTTGAGGTCTGGTCAATAATCTTTCTTTTTTTATTGGAAACTCCACACAATAGTATACTGTATGATTACAGAAAAATATCTGTCATAAGACATAAGCCTTTTTATATGTAATTGATACGCAAAATTTGGTATTTCGTCAATCATATTACGCAACGAAAATTGGCGTCCGTGTCAATTGGCTAACGGAAATCTTCTCTGATCGGCCCGAAACCTTCGTATAACATGGCATTACCGCTTCGCACCTTGGCCTCCGGCAAACTGACTTTTGTCACGCTTTTTGCTTGGGCAAAAATCGCGCCAAAAGCCAGTTTCTGATATGCAAGGCCGTTATATGAAAAGCCACAAGAGTCGGCCGTCCTGGCCTCCAATTCTCTTTTTGAATAGATTGATACAATATCCAATATAAGGCTTTAAGATTTTTGATGAGGTTTGAAATTCTTAGTTCATCGAGAATTTGATTTGAACTAAGAAATAAGTTGCTTTGTAAGCGTCTAAATAACTGCATCTTGACCAGCATGATATAGTTCTCCATAAAAACAAGGAGAACTATATGACTCGGAAAAATTCAACCAGAGACTACTGACAACAGCATTATCAGTCATTCAAAGCAGACAGTGTTACCCAGCGAGAATACTGCAGACCAAATAACCTTGGTTACTGGACTTTCAAGAAATGAAAAAGCATGTCCATGTTGTGGTAAAGAACGCTCGGTCATTGGAGAAGTCACATCTGAAGAATTTGATATTATCCCTCCAAAGATGATTGTCAACAAGCACATCAGAAAGATGTATGGTCCTTGTGCCTGTGAAGAATTTAAAACTGAAGAAATTCCTGAAATAAAAACAGCTATGTCACCACGGCTTATCCCTCAGGGGATTGCCAGTGCTGGATTAGTTGCTTATACGGTAACAGCAAAATTCTGTGACGCATTGCCCTTTTACCGGCAGTCAAAAATCTGGATATTGAATTATCAAGGGCGACTTTGTGTAACTGGTCTCTTCTTGCAGCTGAGAAGTGCAAGCCACTAATTGATCTTATGATTGATGAGATAAGAGGAGGGTCCGTAATTAGAATGGATGAAACATCTTTGCAGGTTTTTAAAAAACCGGAAAGGAAAGCAGAGAGCAAATCATACATGTGGGTAACCATGGGATATACTCCTGAGGAAAAACCATTGTTGCTCTACCTGTATCACTCAACCATGTCTGGCGAAGTTCCCGACAAGTTTCTTAAAGATTATACTGGTTACCTGCAGACTGATGGATACGCTGGTTACAACAAGGCATCGAAAAAAGATTCCATCGTTCATGTGGGCTGCTTTGCACATGCTCGCAGATACTTTGAACAGGCATATAAGCTGAATAAAAAGTCCAGGGTGGGTTTCAAGGGCATGGATTATATCAAGAAGATATATGCTATTGAAAAAAAGTTGAAACAGGCGAATCTTCCTGCTGAAAAATTTGTTGAAACACGAAAGAAAGAATTTACTCCTCTACTCGATGCATTTTATAACTGGCTCCAGTCCAAGGTCAATTCTGTGACACCTAAAAGCAAGGCTGGTGAAGCTATCAGGTATTCGCTGGACCAATGGGATAAATTGATCATTATCTCCTGACACCTGACAATAATCTCACTGAAAATGCAATCAGAACCATTTGTAATTGGACGAAAAAACTGGTTGTTTTCAAATACTCCAAGAGGGGCTCATTCCAGTGCGATTCTTTACAGCCTCGTAGAAGCGGTCAGGGCCAATGGCCTGGAGCCGTATAAATATTTGAGATTTATCTTTGAGAAACTGCCTCTTGCTGAATGAAAAGATGATTACAGGGCACTGCTGCCCGACAAGGTTGTACTGTAGTTTATTTGACGCTTACTACATTTCACTTGACATTTAGAATATTTATGAATAATATTGAATACAGAGGTAATTTTATGTCTAAAACTATAACAATTAGAATTGATGATGATGTGTATGAAATGTTTAAAAAAGCCGCTGATGGAGATCGACGAACTATCTCCAATTTTGTCGAATTTGCCACTCTATCATATTTAACAAATGATATTTATGTATCAGATAGTGAAATGGATGAAATCATTAATAATCCATCCTTAGTTAAAAGTTTAAAAAGTGGCTTAAATGATGCAAAAAAAGGTAATTTTAAAATTGTTCGATAAATACTCAATAGCAGAAACTGAAACATTTCAAAAGAAAATTGAAAAAAGAGATTTTAAGCCTTTATATTTTAAAATTTCAAATTACGTTTATCCTCAGCTTCAAAAAAATCCATTTTTTGGACCTAACATTAAAAAGCTTAAAGGTGAATATGAAGGAATCTATCGTTATAGAATAGGAAAATTCCGATTATTCTATATTATTGAATCAGAAAAAGTAATCATTTTTAAAATTGATATTGAAAAACGAAAAGACAGTTATAAATAAAAAATTGCGAGTTTTTCGCCTAACAATGCATACCAGCTGCGTCGCTCCGCTCCTTGGTCTGCGACAAACTGCTTGTCTTGATTTTTGCAAAGGCAAGAATCGCGCCAAAAGCCCTTTTCTAATATGCAGTTGCTCGTAATTTTCAATTTACTCGATCGATGTGTTAAATTAATCCTATTAGGATAATTATTGGACATGTTTTCAATAATAATAAAATATAAATGAACAATAGTTATAAGAAAATAATTTTTCATCCGATACGAGACTTCATTGGAAATTATTATTTAAAAATTTTAAGTGGGGGTTCTGAATGAAAAATGTTCAAACAATGAAAATTGAAATAGAAAGAGATATTGGTGATTTGGCTAAAATATTAAGTCTATTAAGTGCAAAATATAAAGATGAACCATTATTGAATGATGCACAAAATACTTTTCTAAGTTTATCGGTTCATGTGGGGAAGGCATTAGATCTTCAATTGCAGTAATCAAAATTAAATTATTTAAAAATAATTTTGTGTTATTAACTCTCAAATCCATTTTCCATCAATGGCTGTGATAACTTTTTTATGACACAGCAGAAGTGCTTCTCTCGTTTTTTGTTGCATGGCTTGCTACGATTTCAATGTTGTTTTTGGCAGGAGTGCTAAGCTCAATATTCATCCGCGTAACTAAGAAAGTGAACCGTCTGTGGGGTAAATTAAAAAATAAGCTTATGAAATAGGTCGAATTGAATAATAAATATATGATTGTTAATCTCGAAAAACACAAGCAATATACTGATGTTATTGCTTCATGGCTATATATGGAATGGGGAGTACATATACCTGATAAGTCTCTGGATACATCGATAATATCAGTTAGAAAACAACCGGATGAAAACGGATTGCCTGCTTCATTGATCGCATTGCAAAAAGATAAAGCTGTTGGTGTTGCCAGATTAGTTGAACATGACATAGAAGAGAGGAAAGATCTTTATCCCTGGTTAGCAAGCGTATATGTCCCTAAGGAATATAGATTAAAGGGGATAGGTTCGGCTTTATGTAGGGCTGTAGTGGAAAAGGCAAGAGAGAATCAATTTAAGGAGATTTATCTATTTACACCTGATCGTGAATCATTCTATTCACAGCAGGGCTGGAAGGTTATTGAGCACATAGAGCATGGTGGTAAGGATGCTGTTATAATGAAAATCGAAACTATTTATTAAAATATTTATTTTAATAAATAGTTTCGATCCATTGCCTTCGGACCCGGATCGTTTTTTCACTACAATGTACTAGGAGAAATGAAATTTTTTATATTTCAATTCAATAAAATAAGAAGGAAGTAATTTAAATATATGGAAAATATACCGAAAGTCGGGGTAGGGATCCTGATTCTAAAAAATAATAAAGTTCTCTACGGCAAACGGAAAAATTCGCACGGGAATGGATCATGGAGTTTTCCAGGTGGCCATTTAGAATTTAATGAAACCTGGGAAGAATGTGGTCTGCACCCCTAAAACTGTAATGACAAAAAATACATGTTTTAGGAGAATAGCATTATGATAACAAGAAAAAGATACAGTCAAGAATTTAAAAAGAAGATAGCTCATGAATTGCTCATGGGGATATCAACAGCTGCAGAGATTTCTAAGCGTGAAGGAATAACAAGTACAACTTTATACAAATGGAGAGATATATTCTCTGTGGGTGACTACGATACAGATGAGCAGGAGACAGCTGAACTTAAAAAGCGTATTAAAGATCTCGAAGAAACGGTAAGTGATCTTGCCCTTGAGAATCACATTCTAAAAAAAACGGAAAAAATACTAAAACAACTGAGGAAAAAAGAAAAATCATCAGGGAGTATCTCGCCCCGGAATTCGGAGTAGTCAAAAGCTGTAAAGCTATGGGTTTAAGCATTTCAACCTACTATTACAGAAAATTTGAAAAGGATACAGATGATATGATGATTGCAAAGGAAATTGAGGACTATATTGAATTGGTGCCTGAATCTGGCTACAGGCCGGTTACAGTTTATTTGAACCGCCAAATGCTGATAAACCACAAAAAAGTTAATCGAATAATGCGCGAAAAAAACCTTTTATGCAGGAAAAAGAAGAAATTTCGAACGAAAACAACTGATTCCAGTCATAATCTCAAAAAATATAAAAATCTTATCAAGAATTTTGAAACAACTGATATTAACCAATTGGTTGTTGGTGATGTAACTGCCTATGATGTCAGGGGCAAAGATCATTTTCTTGCAACCCTGATGGACAGACATAATCGTGAGATAATAGGAGAGGCGGTTTCAGATAGAAACAATACAGAGCTTGTACTGGCTGCCCTGGAGGATGCTATACAAAACAGAGGAAATCTTAACCTAAAGAACTGTATACATCATACAGACTCAGATGTAAGATATTGTTCAGTTGCCTATATCAAAAGACTGAAATTATTAGAGATGAAAATATCTATGTGTGTAGGTAATGCATATGAGAATGCTCATGCAGAATCGTTTAACAGCACGGTTAAACGCCAGGAAATAAATATTTCAGATTATGATAACAAGGAAGAATCAGCTGATTCGATTTTTAATTTCATTGATAAATATAATTCTATCAGACCACATTCATCGATAGAGAATTTAACGCCTGTGGAATATAGGAAAAAGTTAGAGAAATCACAATTTATGCATTAAAGTTATTTACAGTTTCTGGGGTGCAGTGCAATGCGCCATTCGTGAAACATATGAAGAAACAGGATTAAAAATAAAAAATATTCGTTTTGCCGCCGCTACCAACGATATTTTCTCCGTAGAAGCGAAGCATTATATTACAATATTTATGATAGCTGATTATGATTCAGGGGAACTGCAAATTATGGAGCCTGAAAAATGTGAGAAATGGGAATGGTTTGATTGGAATCATCCACCCCAGCCCCTTTTCGTCCCACAAGAAAATCTATTAAAACAGGGATACACCCCATTTAAGTAAGTGGCTATTATATATTATATTTAAATAATAATTAATCCTTTTTCATTTGTCGCAGAAAACGATTTCCTGTCACCCTTTTTATCTAAATGGAGGCGTGACAGGCTTATCGCTCATTTTTGATAATATGATCCAGCGTTTTTATCTGAAAGCTTAATTAAGGATGAGTAATACATTTAATTCCAACATTCGCTGTTATTGCTGCATTCTTCTCCGGTGTTTGTACAAACTTTTTTGCCGAATTTTCCCCTGACACATTTGCCCTTAATTTTAGGAACGATACCACCTGTACAAATACCATCGGAGCATTTTTTCCCCACCCCACATTGTATATCCATAGTACACTTGTCGCCAATATCCCTTGTTGATCCATCAGTGGTTAACATAATCATGAATAGAATAGCAAATACTGAAATTGAGATTCCCAAAATCTTTTTCATTGATTTCTCCTTTATTTTCCCCTGTGAAGTAATTATTTTTATTTATAATTTTCAATATTTATGTCAATATATTTACCTGAATATTTATATAATTGAAAAATATACAGGGAGAGGAAGAAATGAATGGGAATAATTTTAATAAATTCGGCGGCCTTTTAATTCTAATACGTAGTTTCTTTATTTTTATTCTGATTGGTAATATATTCCTTACATTTATGGGTATCTCTGCCATATTTAACGCTGGAGTGTTTCTAAAACTAAAAACAAATATTTTACTGTATACAAGTCTGATAAATGTAATTTGTTCATTTGTAATTATTAAAAAAATAAATGTGCCTGTTAAAAATAACAGGAAAATCATAATAAATGCCATTGTGATTATTTTCATAACTGCTCTGGTTAATGGATTTAATCACTACATGAAAGATGTATCAGGTGATGCTAATGTAGAAATTTTTGCCTCATTATTATTCACATTTTTTATTACGGTTATCTTTGTGATTTACTTCAGTAAATCAAAAAGAGTAACTGCTTTTTATACAAAATAAAACTCAACAAGAAAGAAATAAGAAAGTCACCACTTTAGGATAAATTATGATGCCAGATCCAGGACCTTTTAAGTCATTTCCCCACAAGGGCGATGTTTCTTTGAATGCAATGAAAACTGGTTAAAGGGTGAGAGAAGAACTTTACCCTCAAATGGGAGGGTGTCATTCCCGTAAGGGGTATAGAGATAATGGGATTCGATCTGGATATTGTATTTCCACTGTTTAATGAAGAAATAGGTGAAATAGATTCGATATTTATCGAAGAAGAATACAATAAGTTTGGATTCGGTAAAGGATTATTAGAAAACAGTATAAAATGGTTAAAAGAAAATAAGTGCAGGAAAATTTTAGTGGCTGTTGCAGCGGTACAAGAATCAATATTCAGTTTTTATGAAAAATATAATTTTTATCGCAGGATGACATATCTTCAAATTATAGAATAAAATCCACTGAGGAAATTATGCCTGAAAAACCAAATTTAAAACAAATAATTAAAACTGATTATTTATCCCTTGTTTTTCTGATTATTGCAGCAGTGATTTGGCCCAGTTTTGGATATGTAATGATTGATGAAGGTGATTTTGATATTATTTTTATATATGTGGCCATTTCCATAACATTAATATCGTTACTAATAGTGTTTTTCAGAATAAGATCAATCCAGTCGCTATTTTTAAACTGTGAAAAAATCGAAGGTGTAATTACCGGACTCTGGACAAGTAAAGATAGAGGAAGAGTAACTTATAAATATATTTATAAAGAAAAAGAATATGAAACAGGACATGGGATACATCTAAATGAAAAAACATCCAAACTGAATGTTGGAGATGAAGTAACAGTATGTTTGAAAAGAGGTAATCCAAAAAAAGCATTACTTAGGGAAATATATTTTTAATTACTCTTTCGTAAAAAACGAGAAAGGCCTGGATATGGAAAATAGAATTATAACTGCAATGGTAGTTTTGTTTTTTTCCGGAATTATCATAGCTGTATCAATTTATGGGATTAAAATCTGGATAAACCTTGAATCTGAAGAAAACAAATTTAAAATTATTCTTTTAAAAAATCATGCTATTATTATTCCAGTCCTTTCGGTTGTTTTAACCATTTCAGTATTGTTTGTACTTGGTTATATTTTTGATATCAATTACATGAAATTATGGTTGAGTATTTCATTAAAAAATGAATAATTAATTATCCTGAAAAAGGAGAGTTAAGCTTTATGATTTTAAAATGCAGAATTAACAGGCTGTGTCGAATGATTGGTACTGTTTTTTCAGGAGGGTGGAAGGGATGAAATATAGTAACATAATTTGCATATTATTTGTCAGCTTTAGCTTTATATCATGTTCACACGGACCTGCCCGGTTTAATCAAATGGCCATGGATGATGCAAAGATCGATAAAGATTTTATCCCATACCTGCAAATTAATAAGGGGGATTTAATCGGAGTAATCGGTGCCGGTGGAGGATATTATTCTGTCCGGCTGGCAAAGATTACGGGGGAAAATGGAAAAGTTTTTGCCGTGGATATAGATCCTGAAAGTATTGAGTATATAAAGAAATATGCAAAAGAAAACAGCGTAAATAACATTCAAACAATACTCGGAACATTTACTGATTCAAATTTAAAAGATTCCAGCGTTGACCTGCTTTTTTTACGCAACACCTATCATGATATCCAAAACAGGGTCACTTACTTCAATAAGTTGAAATCTGCTTTAAAGAAAGGGGGGAGAATAATTATTATTGATTATGATCCAGCCAAGCTGGGATTCTTTAGAAAATTATTTGGCCATCACATAGAAAAGAAAACATTAATTTCTGAAATGACACAGGCAGGCTATTTTTTAATTCAATCATATCCCTTCCTGAAAAAACATTCCTTTTGTATTTTCAAATTTAAGAAAAAATAATCAGTCGATTTGTTTACAAGATTTTCCCCGGAGAAGACCTGAAATGCTCAAACGATTCAGTCTGTACGGCTTTTTAAAAAACCAGCAATACTATGAACCATTTATAATACTCGCCTTTCTGCAGATGGGCCTCAATTATACCCTGATTGGCCTGTTGATCGCCTTTCGGGAACTGATGGTTAACATCATGGAAGTTCCCTCGGGGGCCATTGCCGATGTCTGGGGCCGGCGCAAATCCATGATTGTAAGTTTTCTGGCATATATAATACATTTTGCTGTGATAGGGAGTGCCGGAGTCGCAGGAATGAAGAGACTGATTCCATTTGAACTCCTTCTGGCCCTGCTTTTTTTCTCCATGTTTTTTTATGCAGTGGGTGATGCCTTTCGTACCGGGACCCATAAGGCAATAATTTTTACCTGGCTCCGCATCCAGGGACGAACTGATGAGAAAACCGAAGTATACGGATATACTCGTTCCTGGAGTAAAATAGGCTCAGCAGTATCTGTGGTATTGGCATGTATTTTTGTTTACTTTTCAAGTAACTATGTATACATCTTCTTTTTTTCAATAATTCCCTACCTGTTGAATATTTATAATTTTGCAGGGTATCCGAAAGAACTCGACGGAGAAGGTTGCGGCGACCTCACCGTCAGGGAGGTGCTTGTGCACCTGAGGGAGTCATTTCTTGTGGTAATACGAAGGGCATCCCTTCGCAGGCTGGTTCTTGAATCGATGGGATTCGAGGGATTCTTCAAGTCAGTAAAAGACTACCTGCAGCCTATACTCAAAGAGGCGGCACTGCCAGCAATTGCTCTCTTTTTTTCCGGTATTGCAATGAGCCGGGAGCAGCAGTCCGTAATCCTTATCGGCCCGGTTTACTTTATCCTTTTTATCCTTTCCGCAGTGGCAAGCAGGAAATCACACAAACTCGTAAGGAGAACCGGGTGTGAGGATTCCTCCGCACGGCGGATATGGCTTTACATGGTGCTTGTTATGATCCTGCTTGTTCCCGCAATGTATTTCAGAATATACTGGGCCATGATCGCCGGCTTCATAGTTTTATACATTTTGCAAAACCTGTGGCGCCCCGTACTCATAAGCCGTTTCGATGCGCACAGCAGCGAATCCCAGGGGGCAACAGTACTGTCAATCGAGTCGCAGTCAAAGAGTGTCGCCACGATGCTGATAGCTCCGGTAATAGGCGCTGCCGTCGATTTTGTTAAGAACCGGCAGATCGGAGAGAGTGAATTCTGGCCCGTGGCGGTAGCGGGAATAATTCTATCCCTTACATTTTTTCTTTCAGCAAAAAGGGGACGGGACGGCAGGTCCATCCGGTCGTGCAGTGAATAACCCGGGAGTAGATATTTTAAAAAAAGATATTCGCAAGTAAACACCCTGGCTTTTTTGATTCTAATTTTTAGACTTCCCCCTGATATGATTTTTACTACAGGATAAATAGGATTGACACCCCGCAGTGGGAATGATATTTCCGAATGACTTTTAGAAAAGATATGTCGCCCTTAAGGAAAATATATGACAGCACCAGTGAAGTTTGACGAAACAGTCTTCAGTGATTCCTCTGACTATAAACGTGACCTCGGGCTGACAGAAGCGGTTTCCATTGTAATCGGCCGCATTATCGGAAGCGGAATTTTTAGAACACCTGGGCCAATCATGGCCCTTGTTGCTAGTACCGCACTTTTTGGTGTAGTATGGGTTCTCGGGGGGATTGTTACTATTTTTGGCGCCGTCTGCTACGCGGAGCTGGTTGCGATGATGCCTAAATCCGGGGGGCCCTATGTATACCTGAAGGCCGCCTACGGACCGATGTGGGCATTCCTCCGGGGATGGGCAATGTTTTTTGTTTCAGAAACCGGATCAATCGCCGCTGTGGCCCTTGTTTTTGCGGAGTACCTCAATGCCCTCTATTCAATTGTGACGGGGGCACCCTTTGCCAGGGTTTATATTGTAGCCATTGCCACAACCACTGTATGGGTCCTCACCACTATTAACTGTTTCGGTGTTTTTCTCAGCGGTATCGTACAGAATCTGTTCAGCTCGATAAAAATAATTGCCGTCGGGGGAATTATCGGTATCGCCTTTACCGCAAAGGGTAATGCGGCGAACTATGTTTCACCACTCTGGCCGGAACATTTTTCCTGGGAAACGGTTCTGGCAATCGGGGCGGCCCTCCGGTATTCCTTTTTTGCCTTCAGCGGCTGGGAGGGGGCAACCTATGTCGCCGAAGAGGTTAAAAATCCACGGCGCAACCTTCCCCTTTCCCTGTTTATCGGGATTGCCGGGGTAATGGTACTTTATGCCGGGGCAAATGCCGCCTATCTCTATCTCCTGCCCCCTGCAGTGATTGCGGAGTCGAAGTGGGTTGCCACTGATGCCATGAAGGTGGCCCTGGGGAGTGCCGGGGGAATTCTGATATCCGCCGCGGTAATGATGAATACCTTTGGTAATGTCAGCACCCAGGTCCTGGTGAAGGCGCGTTCCTGGCAGGCCATGGCACGGGACGGATTGTTTTTTAAAAAACTGGGGATTATTCATCCTGTTTTTAAGACTCCCAATAATGCACTGATCGCCCAGGGATTGTGGGCGACTGTTCTGCTTCTCTTTGCGGCAAATGCAAAAAGCTCCTATGAGGCCATCATCGATTTTTTTTCCGCCACGGGGACAATCTTCAACATAATGACATTCGCTTCGGTTTTTGTTTTGAGAAGGAAGTTTCCCCACCTGCATCGCCCCTACAAGGCATGGCTTTATCCCTATAGTGTAATTGGCGTTATCCTGATTTATATTGCCTTCCTTATCCTGACACTGGTAACGGCCTTTGTTCCTTCCATAATGGGTCTTGCCCTGACTTCCTCAGGACTGATTTATTACTATTTTATTCAGCGCAGCAGGGGGACAAAGGAGGAGTAGATATGACAGCAGTAGTCCTTGAATTCGATAATTTTTCAATAGAGGCGGATCTTTATGACGGCGTCTTCAGGGATGCCCTTCTGAAAAAACTTCCCCTTACTATACCTCTTACCGCCTGGGGGGAGGAAGTTTACGGACCGGTTCCGTTTACGGCAGGTGATTCAAACCTTGTGGAGGTCATCTCTCCGGGAGGGATCGCCTACACCTCCCGTGGAAATTATTTTTGTATTTTTTTCGGTCAGAATCCCGCCTGGCCCGTAGAGGAAGTGGGCCGAATAAGGGATGAGCAGTGGCATCTCCTGCGGGATAACTCTAACCTTGAGAGCCTCTTGGTTCGCCTGCCCCATTTAAAAGATAAAGGGGATCAGGGCTTTCCTGTCTGAGGGATAATCTGAGAAATTTTCCCGGTACCACTGATGGTTTGTTCGCGCACGTGGAGCCAGATTGGCCACGGTCCAGATAAAAAATACAAGTCCCGCCGCTGACCAGGTCAATACTGCCCATCCGAGCCAGGTAATCATCTCTCCCAGGTAATTCGGGCAGCTGACGAAGCGGTAGAGCCCTCCGTGGGGGATCTTATATTCCTTATCATCGGGAGCCCTGAGATTTCTCAGGATGGCATCGGCCTGTTTGTTAATAAAAAATCCGCTGTAAAATATCACAACGCCGACAATGAAACGGGGGTCCGTGAGCCAGGCCCCTGTGTAGAGTTCAGCGGGAGCAAGAAAATATAGCCAGTTTCCCTGGATGAAGGTGTTGAATGAATTAAAAATAATACCGAAGAACATTATTGAAAAGGGCATCCCGTTATCGGGACGCAGCATAAATGGAAAAATAAAAGAACGATGGAAGTAATGGCTCTGCCAGATGATAAGGAAAATAATCATCATCAATTCACCCCCTCTGGCACTTAAAAGAAAATACATCAGAAAAAGCAGGGAAGCAGGGGCTTCCATGAGTATCCACCCGAGACGGTCATTCAACAGGGGCCCCCAGCCTTTTTTTGTATGGCGCCCGTATGGAGCGGTAATGAAAAAAAGTGAAATAAAAATGATTGCTGCCATACCGATCATTGCCAGTATAAGAATGTCAAATGCCTGCTTTCCTATCATGTCTATTCTGCCGAATAACGGCTCCTCCAGTCAGATTTTGATATTAACATAATAATGAATCAATAAAATCTGTCAAGTGAAGTTGCTGAAGGGACTTTTATGTTATTGTCGGGGTGCATACGTCATGGACATAGTCGATGAATATTTTCTGTCAGACTTTAATTAACACAATGTTATTTTTTTATTGAAAAGAATAGCCCAGATTTTAGAGTGTACCAGTTTGAAAAAACGATAACGATCAAGGATAAGGTAAGAAAAAAGATATGGATCCAAAGAAAGTCAGTATAAAAAGACTCGAGAAGGTGTTACAGGATTTGCAGACCTCTTCTGATGAAGCAATAGGAAATTACCTCTATAAAGGTTACAGGATACAGGTCAGTAAATATAAATCTTCCGGAACAGAGCGATATATGAGGCTTTACCGAAAACGTCGTGAACAGGGGCTCTGTGTTCGGTGCGGTGAAAAGGTAACCAAAAAAAATCCCAATACCGGCAAACTCTACCGGTTATGTGATTTCCATCGTGATATTACTGACAAGAAAAAGCGCGGGTAACAGCGGTTTTTTAAAAAAATTGAGGGGGCGATTGATAATCGCCCTTTTTTATTGGTAAAAACGGAGGAAAATGACAGGTGCTGTTTTTGCATCTTCTTTCAGCTCTATTCCTTGACTCTACGGATTTCAGCTGGTATACTATTGGCAGGGGGAAAAATTATGCAACTGGGAGCAGTCAAAAAGAAGAAATCACATTCCCGGAGGAATTTTGACCGACGTATTTCTCAGCGCCGTATTGTCGATATTCTGGCTCCGGGAAAATTAAACCGGAGAAAGTCCGCCAAGCCTGACCGAAGGATTGAGGATCGGCGGGACTCACACCTGCAATAAGGAAAACTTTTTGTTGAGCTACTTCTTTTTTTTCGGTAAAATAGATATCTTTGTAATTATTATTTCTTCCACGGGGACATTCTGCTGGAAACCGATCGTCTGTGTCGGTGTAACCCTTATTTGATCTACAACGTTCATGCCGTCAATTACCCTGCCGAAGACACAATAGCCAAAGTCACGAGCACCATGGTCGAGAAATTTATTGTCTGCAACATTTATGAAAAACTGCGCAGTTGCACTGTTTATTGCGGAGGTTCTTGCCATTGCAAGAGTGCCCCTTTTGTTGGAAAGACCATTTTTCGCCTCATTTTTTATGGGTGCGCGGGTTTCTCTTTTCTCCATATCCGGAGTGAAACCCCCTCCCTGAACCATAAAATTGGGGATAACTCGGTGGAAAATTGTACCATCATAGAATCCATCTTGAACATACTGCAAAAAGTTTTTTACTGTAACTGGGGCCTTGTTATCAAAAAGCTCCACGGTAATATTCCCTTTCGTCGTAACAATAAGAACCCTGCTGTTTTCCTTTGAACAGGCATTGAGGGAAATAAAAAGAACTGCAATTAGAATAAGTATTTTTTTCATAAAAATCTCCTTTGGAATGAATTAATCCGTAAATTTCATGGAAAGATCAAAAGCAGTGACTGAATGTGTCAATGCACCGATAGAAATAAAGTCTATTTTAATATGTTTGATTTCGTCAATACGTTCAGCGGTTATATTACCGGAAATTTCAATTTCAGCCCTGCCGTCAATTGTTTTCACAGCTTTTTCCATGGTTCCTGTATCCATGTTGTCCAGCATAATGATATCTGCTTTGGCGGCAACTGCCTCATCTGCTTCCTGCAGGGTTGTGGTTTCAACCTCAATCCTGAATTTGTTTCCCCATTTTTCTTTTACCAGTTCGACTGCCCTGGTGATAGAGCCGGCGGCCCTGATATGGTTGTCCTTGATCATGACCATGTCAAAGAGACCCATACGGTGATTGGTTCCTCCCCCGGTTTTTACCGCATATTTATCGAGAAGCCGGAATCCCGGCAATGTTTTTCTTGTATCGAGAATTTTTATACCGCTTCCCTCAAGCATGGCCACTACTGCTGCGGTTTTTGTTGCTATACCTGACATGCGCTGCATGAAATTCAACAGTGTCCGTTCCCCCGCCAGCAATGAGGCGGTGGGGCCGGTAAAGAGCGCGACTTCATCTCCGGGGGAGACATTTTTCCCATCATCTGTAATGACTTCCATGGCAATCGCCTCATCAATTCTGCGATAGACTTCCCGTGCAAGGGGAATGCCGCAGACTATTCCCGTCTCCTTGGCAATTATCTTTGAGGAGGATACCTGGGCGGGGGAAAATATCGCTTCAGATGTGACATCCCCCTCCGCTACATCTTCCTTCAAAGCAAGGTCTATCAGTGCGGTTATCTCATTGGTTATTTTGAATTCCCTCATGGTCATTTTTTTACTTTCTCCAGAACAGTGATTTTCTTTTCCACATCAATCATCTGATCACGCAGTGCAGCGGCGCGTTCAAATTCCAGGTTTTCCGCTGCCGTCAGCATATCCACTTTCAGTCGGTCACGCAACTCCCTCTGCTGGTCCAGGTTAGATGTGCGGTATTCAGAGGAATACTCCGCAATGAGACTTATTTCCGGATTTTCATTAAGGTATTCCCGTTCAATGATGTCAACGATATCTTTTTGAATTGTCTGCGGCGTAATATTATGTTTTTTATTGTATGCCTCCTGAATTTTTCGCCGCCGCTCTGTCTCTTCGATGGCAATGTTCATTGAATTTGTCATTTTATCGGCATACATGATGACAGTACCATTGACATTCCGTGCAGCCCGTCCTGCCGTCTGGATGAGGGAGCGCGCGGAACGGAGAAATCCTTCCTTGTCTGCATCAAGAATGGCCACGAGGGAAACCTCCGGTATGTCCAGCCCCTCTCTGAGAAGGTTGATGCCGATCAGGCAGTCGAATTCACCCTTTCGAAGATCTCGGATATGTTCTACACGTTCGATGGTGTTGATCTCCGAATGAAGGTATCGTGCCTTGATTCCAATATCGTTGAAGTAGGTTGTGAGGTCTTCAGACATTTTTTTTGTCAGGGTTGTAACCAGTGTCCGTTCGTTTTTTTCCGTCCGGAGATTTACCTCGCCTATGAGATCGTCCACCTGGTTGGATGCGGGGCGTACCTTAATGACGGGATCCATGAGGCCCGTGGGACGGATAACCTGTTCAACAATTGAGGAGGATTTTTCAAGTTCATATTCTGCAGGGGTAGCTGAGACGAAAACGGTCTTATTGGCCATGCCTTCAAATTCTTCAAAAATTAACGGGCGGTTGTCGAGGGCTGAAGGAAGTCTAAAACCGTATTCCACAAGGTTTTCTTTTCGGGAGCGGTCACCTGCGTACATGCCCCGAACCTGGGGAAGAGTGACATGGGATTCATCAATAAACATGGTGTAATCACCCTTGAAGTAATCGAGGAGACAGGCGGGGCGGTCTCCCGGTTTTCGACGGGCAACAATGCGGCTGTAGTTTTCGATTCCGCTGCAGTAGCCCATCTCCAGAAGCATTTCCATGTCATATCGGGTTCTTGTCTCAAGTCGCTGGGCTTCCAGCAGCTTGTTTCGGCTTTTGAAATATTCCAGTCGCTCATTCAGTTCCTCTTCGATAAGATCCACTGTAATTTTTATTTCATCAGGTGATGATACAAAATGTTTTGCAGGATAGACAAAGAAACTTTCGTGGCGCCCCGTTACCTGGGCAGTGATGGGATTTATCATCGAGATGGAATCTATTTCATCCCCGAAGAATTCTATCCTGAAGGCGTCCTGGTAGGCATAGGCGGGGTAAACCTCAACTATATCCCCCCTTACACGGAAGGTCCCGCGCTGAAAGGCTATATCATTGCGCTCATAGTAGATGCCCACCAGTTCACGGAGAAACTGGTCCCGGTCCATGGTATCTCCGACCTTCAGGCGTATGTGGCGTTTCTCGAAATCATCCGGTGTACCCAGGCCGTATATGCAGGAGACGGATGCGACCACAATTGTGTCCCGCCGCTCCAGAATTGAAGATGTTGCCTTGAGTCGGAGCCGTTCGATTTCATCATTGATGGAGGCATCCTTTTCAATGTAGAGATCAGAGGATACGACATATGCCTCCGGCTGATAGTAGTCGTAATATGAAACAAAGTATTCCACGGCGTTTTCCGGGAAAAATTCAGAAAATTCCCTGTAGAGCTGTGCCGCAAGGGTTTTATTGTGAGTCAGGATCAGGGCCGGTTGCTGGCTTTTTTCGATAACCTTTGCCATGGTGAATGTTTTTCCGGAACCGGTTACCCCCAGCAGGGTCTGATACTTTTCCCCCTTGTCTATACCGGCTGTGAGGTCGCTAATGGCGTTTTCCTGGTCGCCAGAAGGATGGAATGAGGATACAACTTTGAATTTTTTCATCGATTTGGAATCTATTCTGAGATATTTATTTCATGACAGTTTTTTTCAGGTCAGGATCTGTAATTTCGTAGGTTACCTGGCAAATATTTGTTTTTTCATTAAATATTTTTTCAACAACTTTTCCGTTCCGGATGGTGCCGCTGAAACTTCCTTCATTTTTCTTTTTAGATGTAACAGCCCCTGTGGAGGCTCCCGTAAAGACATTCATTATCTTGTGCATCGCCACGAGACGGGCCGCCGTACAGGCCATCTCCTGCCGAATGACGGGGGATTTAGTGTTGTGCTCCTCTTTAATCATTCCACTGGCGGAGATACGGAAGGTCTCCTCATCTATCCAGAGGCCGTCTTCAAGGGAACCAGCGGTGGAGCCAACTGATGGAGAGGGGGGATCTTCTTCCTTCACGCATCCTGAAAAAATAATCAACTGGCAAAAAATCAGAGCTGTTATCAGAAATGATATTTTTTTCATTTTTATCTCCTGTTTTCGGCTGAATAATCCCTATAAATAACGGGTATGGTAGACTGCAGGCTCAGATTTTGCAAGCAGGATATCTATTTGTGAACAGGGGGATGAAAAGGTTACATCCAGAGAGGGGAATAGCCGCTGCAGCCGTCTTAACACGGATGCAGCGGAAGCAGTACTACCGTTTTTCTTCTACTTTTTTCTTCACACCAAGCATATATTCGTTGAGACTGCTCTTGGATATGGATCGCTCTACGAAGCCGGGCACAGGCATGGAAACTTCCACAATGGGGGCGTAGTAATAGATGGTCTTAGATCCGTCACCGTAGGGTTCGATGTACTCAAAACCGCGGATGTCTTTGACGCTGGAGCTGTTGTCCTTTACGGGGATGTTTATGCTACGGTACTGTGCTGCCTCTTTTTTCCCCACCATGCGCCATTCCTGGTAATTTTGTGATTTGTAGAATTTAACTTCAAGGGTATAGATAATTGTAAGAAAGGCCGCTTTTAATTTTCCCTCAATATAAGATATTCCTGTTCCGCCGGTGGTAATGGGATTTTTTTTATGAACCGTTTTATAGTAGATAAGGCTTTTCACATAGGCACCCATGGCATCCCAGTTTTCCAGAACATCCCATACCTTTGACGGAGGGGCATCAATAAGAAGAACTCCCACTACCCGTTTCCCGTCTCCACCATCTTTCAGTTTGTATTTTTGGGTGAAAACCTGCAGTTTCCCCGCTTCGAGTTTTGTTTTATTAAAGTTAATTTTTAGTTTCCGAGGCCCCGCTGTAAGTGGGACGGAAACAGCAATTGCCAGTGCAATGGTGAGCAAAAGATTTTTTTTCATGATTAACTCCTTTCGGGCACAGAGGCCGGTTTATTATTAAAATTAGAATAAACCCCAGGTATATATTAATGGTAATATCAGGAAAAACCGTCCGGACGTCAAGTTAAATTTTAGAAATTGAATGTATGTGCTCCTATATAAAATTTAAGGATTATGGGGGGGGGGGGAAGTTTAATGGCTATGGAAAAGCTATATTCCAGCGGAGACGGAATGGGAACCCCCTTCTCCAGTAAAAAAAATTATTCCGGCCTGTTTTCTTCCGAGAGCATACCGTAGAAGAATATCGTGAGCATGTTTTCGATTGCCTTAACCGTATCGATATCCTCTTTCAGGACAGCCCAGCGGAAGACTATTTCCTTTACAGAACCGGCTATGCATATTGACGCAGTATAGGAATCAACGGAGGAGATTACCCGGCCGTCTCTCTTGGCCTGGTTGATATATTCTGTGGACATATTTACAATATCATCAAAGAACTGGTTTGTTTTGTTCTGAATTGATTCATCCAGGCCCACCATATCGCTGAGGAGCAGCTTGGTAAACTGTTTAAATTCAGGAATTTCAGCCAGCAATACGGCAACATTGATATACATGTCTACGATCTCAGATATCGGTTTCGGAGCTGATATATCGAGTACCTTAAAATAGTTATAGAGACTGGAAAGATTGTTGTCTACGATTTTGTCGAGTATGTCTAATTTTCCTTCAAAGTGAAGGTAGAAGGTTCCCTTGGCGATTCCCGCTGCGTTGATTATTTCATCTACAGATGTTGCATGGTAGCCCTTTTCTGAAAATATTTTCAGGGCGATTTCCATGATTTGAGCCTGACGCCTCAGGCCGTCTTTTCTTTTTTGTTTTGTCTTTATTTTTGGTAAATTTGCCATTGTTTATTCCGGTTAATTGATGTGCATACTTTTACAAGTGATGAAGTTATGTTCAAGTAAAAAAAGATAAATCAGCAGGAGGCCTCTGGTTATTCCCCGGGAGATCTCCGGTTGTTTGTCTCAGGAATAAACCTGCTGCAGCGGTTCCGCCCCTCTGCCTTGGAAGAATAGAGGGCCCGGTCTGCCATCTGAATGAATTCCTCCATGGATGAGGGGGTCGCGGGGGGATTGCTCGCCACCCCCCCGGAAATAGTAACTCTGAGTTCGTGGTCTCCCCAGGGAACTATCAGGTCTTCAATTTCATTGCGTACCCGTTCTGCAAAGATTACCGCATCCTCCTGCCCGGTTTCCGGCAGGATAATGCTGAATTCTTCTCCGCCGTATCGGCAGGGAATATCCATGTTTCGGCAATTATGTGTGATAATATCTGCAACAGCCTTTAAGACACGGTCTCCCGCCTGATGCCCGTAGGTATCATTAAATGATTTGAAGTGGTCAATATCAAATATTATCAGAGAAAGGGGATGATTATACCTGGCGGCTCGGGCGCACTCTTCGATAAGGCGTTCCTTGAAATATTTGTGGAGGAAAAGCAGGGTCATACCGTCACGTGTTGCCATATTGTAGAGATCGGCATTTTTTATGGCAATGGCAGCCTGGGTTGAAATATACTGGAGAATAATAAGATCAAAGGATGTAAAGTCTCCGGAAATTTTATTTATTGATTCTATGACTCCGATGATTTGTCCGTCGACAGCGAGGGGAACCGCAATAAGTGATTGCGTGCTTGTATGTACCTGCCTGTCTGCTATATCAGAGAATCGGGGATCTGTTTTAGGATTGTTGATAATTAAGGGCATGCCGTTGCTCCAGACGGTCCCGGCGATTCCCTCCCCCATTTTTAATCCTGTATTTTTTAAAATTTCACTCTCATTATCCTCACTCATGACTGCAAATTGCAAAACCTTCAGTTCCTGGTCCGCAAGAAGCATACTGGATGACTCACATTCCAGGATATCCTTTACCTGGTTGAGAATACGCTTGAGAATTTCTTTTTTTTCCAGCGAATTTGTTATATAGGTATTAATTTCGATTAATTGTCTTAATTTTTGATTTTGAGCGGAGACAGAAGGGGTCCTCTGTGATATTTTTTCAGTAAATTTTTCATTATTTGATGATATCAGGGAGGAAAAATTTACTTTTTTTGCAGATGTGTACCAGATTTTTTTCATTTTTTTACCATGTGAATGAACTGCATCGGAGAATAATACAAAAAAAATGGCTAATCAGCAACTATTTTGAAAATATTTTAAAGATATGGGTTAAAATCATCAAAAAATAGATTTTTTTTATCTCTATTTCTATTTTTCCTTGACAGTTTTTGGTGATGGTTTCATATGGTATACATCACTTGATAAGAAAAAAGAAACATTTTTTCTGGTGGTTATAGAGAGAGGGTCACACCTGTTCCCATTCCGAACACAGAAGTTAAGCCTCTATTCGCCGATGGTACTGCACTGGAGACGGTGTGGGAGAGTAGGACGCTGCCAGGATTGCAATTATATATATTTTAAAAAAGGCGCTTGTAAAAGCGCCTTTTTTAATGGAAATTTTATCAGAACACTCATATAAAAAAACCGCGGTATTGCTACCGCGGTTTTTTTATCTCTTTGCGGGGAAATTAAATTATTCCCACTTTGCTGCAGATACTTTTTTCTTGAGTCCTTTTGCTTTTACTTCATAAACGATTTCACAGTTATCTTCTGCATCATAGGTAACTTTAAAAACTGAACCACCCTTAACAACACCCTGAACTTCCTGAGCTATAGCAATACCGGTCATTTCAAAATCTGACATTCCGGTAGCACCTTCAAGTTTTGCTCCCTTGAATTTTTCAAGAACCTGGTACTGTGCATTAAGAATAGCAGCACGTTTGGCGCTTTCACGACGGGCAACTTTATTAGTAAGTGTTCTCTTGGGAGCACCAGCAGCTGCAATACGGAAAGTGTTTTCGTCGGCCCATCCTTCAGTTTTGAAGGTTTCGCCTTTAACGGTTCCGCCAACTTTTGATCCACCACCACAGGCTGAAAAAGCGATACCAACGGTAAGGACCAGTGCGATAGCAATAAGTTTTTTCATGGAAGATTCCTCCTGGGAAAAATTCTGTTATTTAGTTCTTCCGGTTATATTTCCGGATAAAATATAAAAAGGGATTTTCATCCCCCTTTCATATTCACGTGAATGTCGGAGTTATATTAATAAGAAAAATTTGAAACGTCAACAAAAAATGAAAAAATTTGTATTTTAGTATATACAATTCGTGCATTATGGATAAACAAAAAAAAGTGATCATAAACTTAAAAATGTTGCTTGCGGCTTTTAATGGTTATTTTTATAAAATGTGGAGGCTGAATTATTGGCTTGCCGCCACTGCTTCCGCATTCTTTTCCGGCAGATCTGTTTTGCAGATTTTTTTGTGATTATTAATTTCTTTTGCAAAGAGAAAAATGGAGAGGAGTCCAGTCAGGAAGTAGGAAATTGAGGCGCTGTAGAAGATTCCTTTTAAACCGTATATTCCTGAAAAATGCCATGCCAGGGGGATGTAAATTATGACCAGCTGGAGGATGGATATCTCTGCAGATTTAAATGGGCGGTCAAGGGCGTTCAATGCTGCCGATACAATTTTTGACAGGCCCATGAAGCCGATAAAAAGCGCTACAATCACAAGGTATTGAGCAGCGATACCGGATACTTCAGGATTGGCATCAAAAAGAGATGTCAGGTTATTGGAAAACAGAACCATCGCACAAAATATAAAAAACCCCCAGGTGAGGGTGAAGATGGAACCCTTTTTCATTGCTTCTGCTATACGATCAAATTTACCTGCTCCATAGTTTTGTCCTGTAAATGGCATTAAAACTGATGACAAAGCGGCTACCGGTGCCATGATGAAAAATTCAATACGGATTGCCACACCAAAGGCGGCTACTGCCGGTTGTCCAAATTGTGCCACCATACGTGTGATGATGCCCATGGAAAGTGGGAAGATAAGATTTGTTGCAGCAGAGGGAATCCCAATATACAGCAATCTTTTCCATGAGTTTGCTGCTTCTTTCAGGGAAGGAGCTTTTCCGGTGATCATACTCAGTTTTTGTGAAAGAATTAAAAGGGCAAAAATGAGTGTAACAGACCTAGCTGTAATTGTTGCAAGGGCTGCCCCCTTCAGGCCCATCGCAGGAATAAAACCGAATCCGAAAATGAGTATGGGGTCCATGATTATATTTACTGCAATAGAGATCAGCATGACCAGTGTTGGAGTCATTGTATCTCCAGTTGCGCGGATTGCATTGTTGCCAACCATGGGAATGATCACAAAGGGCATACCTATGTACCATATGAGCATATAATCATTTATTAATGGAAGAACGGAATTGTCCGCCCCAAGCAGCCTGAACAGGGGATCAATAGTGAAAAGTCCTGCAAGGGAAAAAACCAGGACTACAAGGAATGAAAGTATAAGTGCGTCCGTAGTAAGGCGCTGCACCTGCCGGTGATCATCTTCTCCTATTGCGCGGGATATAATTGATGAAGTAGCGACTCCAAGTCCCATGGCTATGCTGGCAATTACCATTATAACCGGAAAGGTAAAGCTCATTGCTGCCAGTTCCCTGGTTCCCAGCTGTCCCACAAAAAAAGTATCAACAAGGTTGAAGGCGGCCATACCGGCTATTCCGACAATCATGGGAAGGGTAAGTCGAAACAGTGTTGAGGAAATTTTGCCTTCCGTCATATTTTTTCTATTTTTTTTCATTGCAGATCCCTTTTTTTCCTTTCAGCGATAAAACTGCAGCTGTTTTCAGTCATTCTGGAAAAAAGTGACATAGCCGCAATCCGTTCACTCTCTTCCATCCCGCTAAAAAGGATTTCTGTCCATTTTTCAACGAGATCATGGACATATCCTTTCAGCTCGTTCCCCTTTTCGGTAAAATGTATAGAATAGGCCCTCTGGTCACTGGATTGCTTCTGCCGTTCTATATAGCCACCATCAACAAGGGGGCGTATGGAACGGGCAGCTGTTCCCCTGTCGAGGCCGAAGTGACTGCGAATTTCCTCCTGGGTCATGCCCTCTTTTCGGGAGAGAGCTCGAATTATTGGCACCTGTCCGAAGCCTATAGCCCATGATTTAAGCCCCCTGTCAAAAAACATTCTCATATTTCTGGAAAGTATTGATAGATAACGTGCCGGGTATTCCATATTTACCTTAATTTAGTTGTATTTGCAACTAATCCTCGGTTCCTATCCAAATCATTCAAGTAATTTTTGACTTGCATTAATAAATTTTTTACAATGTAGTAGATAAAAACATTCTGGAGAGCATCATGAAAACAGTATTTCAATTAGCCTTTCTCACATTCTTTTTTTTAATATCATGCGGTGGCGGCAAAACGGTTCAGGATGATCCTGTGAATGATGCAGTAGTAAAACCGGAAAAGACCCCTGTTATCGGCTGGAGTGATCCGGATACATATACTGTAAAAGTTACCGGCCCGACTCTAGAAAATGCAAAAGAAAAGGCACGACATAAGATTCTGAAGAATATTGTCAATGTCAGGGTTCTCAATGGCAGCAGGTATACCGATATAACAAAAATTGTAAATGAGTTTGATATACCTCTTAAGGGCGGGAAGGTGATCCAGAAAAGGGGAGTCCCGGAGGGTGTCGAAATCTATTTCCGGATCCGGGACAAGGGACTAAAAAATAAATTTGAACGAAAATAATTCTTTGGAGCACTCTTCTTTTCTTATGAGATAATTACTTTTCGTCCCTGAAGGGTTAGCCGTTCTTCACAGAACAACTTAACTGATTCTGGAAGTAATTTATGTTCTTCTTTCAATATTCTGGCCGCAAGGCTTGTAACTGTATCATCCTGTTCAACGGGAACTACAGACTGGAGGATAATTGGTCCTGTATCGGTTCCTTCATCTATGAAGTGAGAAGTGCAGCCTGAATATCGTACCCCATATTCAAAGGCCTGTTTCTGTCCATCAACACCGGGAAATGACGGAAGCAGAGCCGGGTGTATATTAATAATACTGTTTTTGAAGGCCTGTATAAAATGAGGGGAGAGTATACGCATATATCCCGCTGCAACCACAAGATCCGTTTTATGCTCTATTAGAAGACGTATCATTTCATCTTCATGATCGGCGCGGCTGCTGAATTCTTTCGGATCAACAAAAAAGGATTTCATGCCGTAGTCACGGGCTATCTCCAGTCCAAGGGCATCCTCTTTGTTTGAAATCAGAATGCCCAGGTTTGCCTTGATTTTACCGGCTTTGATTTTTTCTGCCACCGCTGAAAAATTTGAGCCTCTGCCGGAAATGAGAAATGATACTGTTTTTTTCTTCATAAAGATCCTCATTATTTATTGTACAGGAATTTATATACGCAGTGTTTCAAGCAATGAATCTTCAATTGCTTCCGGTGCTTTTATCGATTTTTTATCGCTGTAATTTTTTATAAATACAGTGTTTTCATCTTCGGAAGGCTTTCCGTACCGGCTTATGATCGATGCTGCGGTAAAAATATCTTCTTCTGAGGGGGTGCCCCGAAGAAAGGCGGCAGGCCCCCTGAAATCGGGCTCCATGTAGAGGTCTGAATCAGTGACATATTTTTCCAGCTCAATGTTTTCTTTTTCATTTCGTGAGATGATTATTTTTGTCCCTTCACTGATCCTGAAATGCCGCCCAATGGTTGTCAGGTACAGGTCAAGGGGGGAAGTTGTTTCAAGGTGACTGAACATGTCATTTACCCTGCGGGCGATATTTGCATCGGTAAAGAGACATCCCCCAGCAGGAGAAGAATATTCCTTGATTCCGTATTTCTCTGCCAGCTCCATCTGGCGCCGTCTTCCCCTGCCGCTGATGTCGAGGAGCCTCTCCCTGTCAATGAGGCCCTCCTCTTCCATCCTGGTGGGTTTCAGCAGTTTTGCCGAAAGGGGACGCAAAAGCCGGTCCTGGAGTCCTGTTTCTTTCAGGATATGGTTCATTGTATGCTTCAGTTGAGACATGGGTCGCTGACCAACAACTTCCCCCGTAGCTATAAAATCAGCCTCGGTTTCTATCATGTATTCAGCGGCTTTACGGATGAAAAATATTTTACAGTCAATACAGGGATTCAAATGTTTCCCGTATCCATGGGGTGGATTTTTTACCATTTCGATATATTCCCTGTCACAGCGGTAGTGCACCAGGGGCAGGCCAATTTGTGCAGCCAGTTTTGAAATGGGAAGATCCTCCGGGGGGAAGTCAGGGGCCGTAAAGGGGAGTATGCAGTGATAGCCGGTAACTTCCACACCCTGATCCATGAGAACCTTTGCGGCGAGGAGGCTGTCAAGGCCACCGGAATATAGAACAATGCCTTTCACTTTTTTCATTAGATTTCACCATGGTGGATTAATTGAATCATAACATCTTCACCCTTATCTACCATTTCTGTTTCTTCCCGGAGAACTATCAGGCAGTTTGCCTCACTCATGGAACGGAGAATTCCGGAACCCTGTGGGCCCGTAGTGGAAACAAAGAGACGACCTTCCCGAATGGTGAAAAATCCCCGAATGAAGTGACGCCTCCCTGGCTTTTTTTTGATGGGATTCTCCAGGACAGCCCTCAAAAGGGGTTTTTTCAGGCAGGTGTCTCCGGATAGAAATAACAGGGCTGGGCGGACAAACTCCAGAAAGGCCACCATGGTACTGACGGGATTGCCGGGGAGGCCAAAGAAGATGGTATTGTCCCTGTGGCCGAATACTACAGGCTTGCCTGGCTTCATCCTGATTTTTTCTATGAGGATTTCAATGCCGAGGTCCTTCATGACATCCTTTACGAAATCATATTTTCCCATGGAGACTCCACCGGTGGTAATTACAACATCAGAGTTGAGGGCCTCCCGGAACATCTTTTTTGTCTCTTCCCTTGAATCCCTGGCAATACCGAGGTAATGTGGAATAGCACCGTATTTCAAGACCTCACTCTGCAGGGTATAGGCATTGCTGTTGCGTATCTGCCCGTATGAAATATCTTCCCCCGGTTCCACAATTTCATCCCCTGTGGCTATGATTGCAACAGTGGGGCGGGCATAGACCTCAACTGAGGTGCAATTCAGTGATGCCAGAAGCCCAATGTCGGCGGAAGTCAGACGACGTCCCTTTGTGAGGACAGTATCTCCTTCGGCGATATCTTCCCCTGCGAAGCGTATATTTTCATGTTTTTTTAATTCTTTGTTTATCTGAAGGATATTCCCTTCCTCACTGGTCTCCTCCACGGGGATTACCGCATCGGCTCCGGGAGGAATCGGCGCCCCCGTCATGATTCGGATGGCATGCCCCTGCTGTAATTCTAATCCGGTTATCGGACCCCCCGCCTGAACTTCTCCTGCTATCGTAAAGTAGATGGGAGATTCCGGTGAGGCACCGACGGTCTCTTTGTACATAAGGGCATATCCGTCCATGGCGGAATTATTGAATCCGGGAATGTTGATGGAAGAAATAATATTACTGAAAAGAACTCTGCCCGGGGACTCGGTGAAGGATATTTTTTCTGCACCGAGGGGGGCGGCAGTTGCTATAATTGTTTCCAGGGCTTTTTCAACGGGGGTCATTTTCATTTTATCCTGTTTAAGAGATAGTTGTAGTACCTGTAATTCAATTCTCGAAGGAGAAGCTGAATGTCAAGATATAAATAAAATGTAACCAAGGGTGAATAAAGTGTTTCTATTATATTGTGAGTAACACTTTAAGTGGTATGATCCGATAATTGTAAGAGAATCCCTTACTTTTTTGTAATTTTTTTTCTTAAAAATGAACTTTTTTCTTGCAATTATAGAGTTTTATTGTAAATTTGTTTATAGTAATAGCATATCAAACGGCTATTGAAAATAAAAAAATTAAAGGAAATAGAGGCAATATGAGTACAATGATGGGAACTGAAAGTAAGTATCGAGAACGTTATCATGATCATGAAGTCCTGTCTCAGGATGTTCTTGATGAACAGAAGGAAGCTGATTTTTTTAAGCAGATCAGACTTAGAATAAAGGAAATCAGAAAAGAGCTTAAAATGACTCAGCGGGAATTTGGTGAGACCGCTGCAATAGACCGCCGCTATGTGGCAAAAGTTGAATGCGGATCACAGAATCCTTCTTTCAAATTTCTCCGAAGCATTTCTATAAAACATAAGATTTCTCTCGACTGGCTCCTCTATGGCGTTGGTCAGCGTTTTGTTGATGCCGGGGATGATAATTATGGTGAAGAACTTTCTATTTTTAAGAAGCTTCTGGATAATTCTCAACAGGAAGATATTGATGTTATCATGAAGATGATACAAAAGATTCTTGGCTAATTTTTTATCAGGTAAAACCGGTTTACACCGGATTTAGAGCTGAAAATAAAAGAGGGGAACGTGAATTCAACGTTCCCCTTTTTATCTAATGGTGAACAATAAATTCTACAGATAACCTGCTGTTTATATCTTTAAAACCCTCCAGAGAGATTGACTGCCATGAAATGTAACGTGAACCGATAATGGTAATATCGCGATCATATTTTTTCATTTCAATTAAAAACATTCCGAGGGCTGCAATCCCTGAACTATTCAGGGTGTTTAACCTGGTAAGATCAATGGTAATGGGATTTTCACTGCTGAGTACATTCTCAGTAATAAAGCAGATTATTTCATCATATTTTTCTACAGATTCAAGTCTCAAATTGCCCTGTATCAGAATCAGGTTATCCTCTTTGATGTAATGAATCTCGTAGATTTCTGTAATTAATTCTTCTTTCATAACTCCCCTGTTATCAAAGCTCATCCATCAGCATCGCAAGCATGGATCTTATATCCTGCAGGTCCTCCTGAAGGTGGTTTTTATCAAAATAATTTTTTTCGGTCATTATATGGTGATATTGTTGTCTGAGCTGATCAACCGTCTGGTTGATGGAATCAAACTCGTGATCGATTTCTGTATAGTCTTCATCGAGCCCGTATGAAGCCATTACAGACTCCAGAGAATCAACGTCAACAATTTCTCCCCATTTAGGGACATATGCGGAGACTTTCAGGTTGTCCTGAATTGTTTTGGCAAAGGAGATGGAAACTTCCTCTTCACCGTGAACGACAAAAACCTTGAGTTTAGGATTATCAATATTATCCAGCCATTTGATCAGGCCATCACGATCTGCATGAGCGGAGAATCCCCCGAGTGTATGAATCTGTGCCTTAACAGCTACATCTTCTCCATAGAGGCGTACCTGCTTCGCCCCCTCGATGATTCTTCTTCCAAGGGTTCCCTGGGCCTGATAACCAACAAAAATAACGGATGCCTCCGGTTTATACAAATTATCCTGCAGGTGATATTTTATTCTTCCGGCGGTGCACATGCCGCTGGCTGAGATAATTATAGAACCTTTTTCTTTTTCCAGCAGCTTTGAGTCCTTTGAAGTTCTGGAAAAATGAAGTGACTTAAAATCGAGGGGACTCTCTCCCTCAAGAAGAATTTTCCTTGTTTCTTCATCGAAACAGTCTTTGTTCCTTCTAAATATTTCTGTAGCGGAGATAGCAAGGGGGGAATCAATATATACCGGGATGGAGGGTATCTCATCATTTTTTACCATACGGGCCAGGGCATAAATCAGTTCCTGTGTACGCTCTATTGCGAAGGCTGGAATGATAATATTTCCTTTTTTGTTAAGTGCGTTCAGCAGGATATCTTTGAATTCCGCATAGGTGTCCTGTTTTGATTTATGGAGACGGTCTCCATAGGTGGATTCAATTAACACTATATCTGCTTCATCAATGATTTCCGGATCCCTGATGATGGCCTGGCCTGTTGGGCCCAGATCGCCTGAAAAGACTACTTTTTTCTGTGTCCCTTTTTCATCTATCCACATTTCAATGATGGATGAACCGAGTATATGCCCCGCATCACGAAATCTTACCTTTATCCTAGGGTGAATCTGAACGGTTTCACCATATGAAAGAGGGACAAAGTTTTCAAGTGCCCGCTCTGCATCCTTTACTCCATAGACAGGTTCAACATCGGGGCGCCCAAGTTTACGGTTTTTTTTATTTACGTATTTGACATCCATTTCCTGAATATGGCCACTGTCGGGGAGCATCACGGAGCAGAGATCTGCAGTGGCTTTAGTAGCATAGATATTGCCGTAGAATCCTTCTTTTACGAGTTTTGGAATTAATCCGCTATGGTCGATATGAGCATGCGTAAGAAGTAATGCATCAATTTTTCCGGGGGCATAAATTCGATTCAGGTGATTACGTTCCCTAAGATCACGTTTCCCCTGAAACATTCCACAATCTATCATTACTGTAAAGTCATCATCTTTGATAATAAATGATGAACCGGTAACGGTTCTGGCGCCACCAACAAATTCTATCTTCATGTAGACTCTCCCGCCTTGCTGAAATTTTATATTGAATTTATATCATATTGAATGATGGGGTGGGATTTTTTTCAATAATTAAAAACATTTTTTTCTACGCAGTATTTATGCCGATTAAATATATTTTTAAAAAATTTTTGAAAAAGTCTCATGGTAAAAATCTAATTACCCGAAATTAACTATAGGGGAAAAATTTCATAAAATTTGAAAAACAGTCCAATTAAGTTCTATATTGCCAATAATCATCCATAAATGCCTGTAAATGCCTATAATCGGCTATAAGCGTGATTAACTATGGTGTTTATATCTCCGAAGATTTTAGAGACAGGGCAGGAAGCCCTTAAGGCCGGCAGGGAGGCTGGCCTTCTTAGAGATTCATGGAGGAATCGGGATGATTATTAACCATAATCTATCTGCTATTAATAGCAATAGAACCCTCAAGTTTCAGCACTGGACCCTCGACAAGGCCATTGAAAAACTTTCCTCCGGGATGAGAATAAATCGTGCCGGTGATGATGCTTCGGGACTTGCTGTTTCAGAGAAAATGCGTTCCCAGATTCAGGGACTCCGTCAGGCTGAAAGGAATACCGAAGATGGTATGTCCTTCGTTCAGACCACTGAAGGATACCTGCATGAAATAAATTCCATCATTCAAAGGATACGTGTACTGGCTGTTCAGTCAGCAAACGGTATCTATACTCTTGAAGACCGCCAGCTTATTCAGGTCGAAGTTTCTGTATTAATTGATGAAGTCGATCGTATTGCCTCACAGGCTGAATTTAATAAAATGACTCTTCTTCAGGGAGATTTCAGCAGGACTAATGCAAATGCTTCTATGTGGTTCCACATGGGTGCAAACATGCACCAGCGTGAGCGTGTTTATATACAAACTATGACTGCAAAGGCCCTGGGGCTCAAAACTATTATTGGACAACTGCTTACCCTTTCTACACAGGAATCTTCAAACCGGGCAATTGGGACAATGGACAATGCCCTCCATGTAATAGCCAAACAAAGGGCAGATCTTGGTGCCTATTATAACAGACTTGAACATGCTGCTAAGGGGCTGATGAATGCTTATGAAAATATTCAGGCTTCGGAAAGTAGAATCCGTGATGCCGATATGGCGGAAGTGACTGTTGATTTGACCAGAACTCAGATTCTGGTGCAGAGTGGTACTGCAATGCTGGCGCAAGCAAATTCAAAGTCACAGAGTATTTTACAGCTCTTGCAATAAAAGTGCAGATTATTCATTCACCGGCTTCGGCCGGTGAATGAAAAGTTCTTTGAAAACAGATGTATCATTCCTGTCAGTATGATTACCTGGAATAAATGTGCAGGTATTCATGGTTGCAGGTATGCATCAATAGTATTCCCTGGAAACCCGGCATAACCTGGTAATCAAAGCCTGATATGGAGATCGGGCTCAATTAAACAAAGGAGTGTTTAGTTATGATTATTAATCACAATATGAGTGCTATCAATGCAAATAAGGTGCTCAAATTCAAACATTGGGACGTTAACAGTTCCATGGAGAAGCTTTCATCCGGTTTGCGCATTAACAAATCCGGTGATGATGCTTCAGGTCTTGCAGTTTCAGAGAAGATGAGAACACAGATTCAGGGACTCCGTCAGGCAGAGCGAAATACTGAAGATGGTATGTCTTTTGTTCAAACAGCAGAAGGGTATCTCGATCAGACTTCTTCTATTCTGCAGCGGATCAGAGTTCTAGCTGTTCAATCATCTAACGGTATCTATACTCAGGAAGACCGACAGCTTATTCAGGTTGAAGTATCTGCTCTTATCGATGAAGTAGATAGAACTGCTTCACAGGCAGAATTCAATAAGTTTAAACTGCTTCTTGGAGATTTTTCCAGAACTAATCCTAAGGCAAGTATGTGGTTCCATATGGGTGCAAACATGCATCAGCGTGAGCGTGTCTATATTGGTACTATGACTTCTCAGGGATTGAATCTTAAGGAGAAAACCGGTAGATTCCTTGCAAATCTCAGTACTGCTGACGGCGCAAACAGAACAATAGGTGTAATTGATGATGCTCTTCACAAAATTGCTAAGCAGAGAGCTGACCTGGGTGCTTACTATAACAGACTCGAGTATGCAGCCAAGGGACTCATGACAGCCTATGAAAACATTCAGGCTTCTGAAAGCCGAATTAGAGATGCTGATATGGCTGAAACGATGGTAGATCTTACCAAAGATCAGATTCTTGTTCAGAGTGGTACTGCAATGTTGGCGCAGGCAAACATGAAGACAAGAACAGTATTACAGCTGCTTGGTGGTTAATACAGAAATTTGAATTTTTTAGAGGGAATACTGAAATAAAAGGGGGGATGTCAAGTGCAGGCATCCCCTTTTTGTTTTATGGCAGGTGATAATCAGGACCTTATACCCCGTTGTTATTTTTCGGTTTTTTAAAAAAAAATTTGCAAAATAGAGGCCTGAAGATATTCTGGCCGGCAGAAATTGGCATTGAATATTTCTGCGGATTAAAGATCAAAATTGTATATGAAATTATAGACGCATGGAATTAATGCCTGTTACACAGCAATATTATTTGAAACAAAAAGAGAGTTCAGGCAATGATAGTCAGAAAGAGCAAAATCAGTCAGCTGATTAAGAAAGAACGCCAGAAGGAACGGAAGTTATGTCAGAGAGAATCTGATGAACGGATCCGAGATTTGAAGCAGCAGATTACCGATAAGTATACCGAAGAGATTCGTTCCATCAGGCTTGAATACCGAAGGGAAGTAAAAACCCTGGAAAAAGAAAATCAGACACTGAAAAGGGAAATTGACCGTAATTTTTCTATTTATCAAAAGGTCCGCAGAAGGGAAGAACATCTGGAGCAATTAAGTTCAGAATTTGAAGATATAGTAGATGTCATGAACATAAAGGTGCAGGAATCCCTTCAGCCCTTTTACCGAACCAGGGCAAAGATTGAAAACTCCAAGCGAAGATCAGATAAAAAACATGAAAAGGTTGAAAGTATCTTCAGAGCAATGAAATAAAAAAAAGCGGTGTTGCCACCGCTTTTTTTGTTTTTCAGCCGGAGAGTTTTTTTACCACTCATCGCCCCTGGTGAGGGGAAAGACAACCCCGACACGCACGATGGGAGAAGACATTTCGAGTTCCACATCTACACCGCTGATTTCTTTTTCTATCATGGTACCGCGGTATCCCGCTTCAATAAGTACCTTCATGCCCATGGCGTTTTCACCAAGCTCAATGGCGGCACCAGCCATAGCCTGCCAGGTAAATCCCTGAAAGGTCCAGTTATCGCCCGGGGCATCATAGATGGTCAGGGAATAACCAGCTCCGCCGGAAATAAACGGCTTGATTGGAGATCCCTCAAGGGGAATTGTAAAGGTAACCATACCGAGTATAGGAATGGAGTAAAAGTTGAATCTTTCCTTTTGAGTCAGAGGTCCCAATGAGCCTACAGTTGTTGAACCCGCGCTATACTCTTTGAGCACCCAGTCAAAGCCTGATTCGAGGCCTACTGCCAGGAAAGGATTAATCTGATAGTCTACGAATACACCCATATCGAAAGAAACCTGCTCAGGATATTCCGGGTACCCTATACCGAGGGAAACACCCATTTCGGCAGTCCCCGCTGATGCAGCAGTGAATAATCCCGCCATCAGAAGGGAAATAAAAGTAAGAAGTAATTTTTTCATAATACCGATTCTCCTTTGAAAGTGATTTGCATTGAACAAAAATAGTGAAAAAATAATAAAAGTCAAGTAGAAGAGGAATTTTTTGATTAATTGGTTAGTTAAAAGTTGCCTGTGAAATCCGGAATTCTATACTACTGCTTCAAACAGGGATCCGGGACTGACGATGTTACCCTTCTTGCCGGCATCCCCCTGCAGGGAATACTCCTGGTAAGAACTTTCCCGGTACCGATTAATGATCCGGTCCCGTTCTTCCGGGGCTGCCTTATAGTAGGGAATATTACTTTCAGTGCGGTGTGTTACCTGCTGTACCGGTTGAACCTTTCCGCGTGGAAAACCTGGCCAGATGTAGACCTTTTCCGGCCCTTTGCTGCGGGGAAGATTTATTTCAGCGATGCCTGAAGAGATATTCATTTATATTATATCGGTTCCTCTTCATCAATTCTTGAGTCTGAATCGTTTTTATCTGCTAAAAAATGCTTGCCATGATTTGCCTCCGGGGCGTAGGCTAGGAGTCTTCACATCAGCAGAATGCCGCCCCACCGGGGCTCCCTGATAGTACGAAAAATTCAAATGTAAAACAGAGGTTAATATGGGACATTCAGTAACTTATAAAATATTGAAGGAACACCTTGTTGAGGGGGAACTTGTCCAGGGGAACGAGATCGGTATCCGAATCGATCAGACCCTGACACAGGATGCTACCGGTACCATGGCGTACCTGCAGTTCGAGGCAATGGAAATTCCAAGGGTAAAAACAGATCTTTCCGTATCATATGTTGATCACAATACCCTGCAGATGGGATTTGAAAATGCCGATGATCACCGGTATCTCCAGACCATGAATGCTAATTTTGGTATTCACTACTCTAAGGCGGGAAACGGTATCTGTCACCAGGTGCACCTGGAACGCTTCGGTAGGCCCGGTACAACCCTCCTCGGTTCAGACAGCCATACACCGACTGGTGGAGGTATTGGCATGATATCTATCGGAGCCGGTGGGCTCGATGTCGCTGTTGCTATGGGGGGCGGCCCTTTCTTTTTGACTTCCCCCAGGGTAATCAAAATTGAATTAACGGGAAAATTAAGACCCTGGGTTGCAGCAAAGGATGTTATCCTTAAGGTTCTTGAAATCCTGACGACAAAGGGAAATGTCGGCTGTGTCGCTGAATACTCTGGCGAGGGTATTAAGACTCTGTCGGTTCCGGAGCGGGCCACTATTACGAATATGGGGGCAGAACTGGGTGTTACCACTTCCGTCTTCCCCAGCGATGAAATAACAAAGGAATTTCTCGATGCCCAGGGAAGGGGAGACCAGTGGAGAGAATTGATTCCAGACGGGGATGCGGAGTATGACCGGACTATAATGATAAATCTTTCCGAGCTGGAGCCAATGGTGGCATGCCCCCATTCACCAGACAATATCAAGACCATCGAAGAACTGAAGGGAATGAAGGTCGATCAGGTGGCCATTGGTAGCTGTACCAATGCTTCATATAAAGACCTGATGACAGTTGCGGCTATATTGAAAGGGAAGAAGGTATCCCCCGAGGTGAGCCTTGTTGTTGCCCCGGGATCAAAACAGGTATTTGAGATGATTGCCGCCAATGGAGCACTGACGGATCTTATTTCCGCCGGGGCACGTATCATGGAGTCAGCATGTGGTTTCTGTATCGGTTCTGGACAGGCCCCTGTTACGAAGGGAATATCTCTCCGTACCAATAACCGCAATTTTGAAGGAAGATCAGGCACTCAGTCCGGTCAGATATACCTTGCAAGCCCTGAAACGGCGGCACTCAGTGCACTGACGGGGACCCTTGTTAATCCACTGGACCAGGCTGCAGGGGACTACCCCGATGTGGCCATGCCGACGGAATTTCTCATTGATGACTCCATGGTTCT
This sequence comes from uncultured Spirochaetota bacterium, assembly GCA_942491575.1. Taxonomy (GTDB): domain Bacteria; phylum Spirochaetota; class UBA4802; order UBA4802; family UBA5550; genus CAZHNW01. The sequence continues at coordinate 3,132,511 of CALOBT010000025.1, read as the reverse complement.
TCCCCCCTCGGATAAAAAAATCGAAATATTCCGTGGCCCCAACATCGGTGATCCCCCCTACACTGAACCCCTCATGGATGAGATTCGCGGTGTCATAGGATTGAAGGTTGGTGATAAAATTACAACCGACCATATCATGCCGGCGGGGCAGCGCCTCAAGTACCGGTCAAATATTCCAGCATATTCGCAGTATGTCTTTGAAGGTGTTGATGCTGAATTCGCCGGTAAAACCCTGTCAAACAGGGAGAAGGGTATTTTTACCGGCATTGTTGGCGGTATGAGTTACGGTCAGGGATCAAGCCGTGAGCATGCGGCAATCTGTCCAATGTACCTTGGAGTCCGCCTGGTAATGGTTAAATCCTTTGAGCGGATTCATTCAGGTAATCTCGTTAATTTTGGAATCATTCCTCTTCTATTTAAGGATGAGAGTGATTATGACGGTATAGAACTCGGACAGGAAATGGTTGCAACAGATCTGCGGAGACTTGTTGCAGAGAGTGATTTAATTCCGGTAACCATCGGCGGGAAAGAGTATCAATTTGATCTTTTCGCCTCCGAGCGGCAAAGGAAGATTCTCCTCGATGGTGGACTTCTCAACTATACCCGGAAACAGGCATGATGATGCAGGCGGGGCATTTCTGCCTCTCCGCAGGCATCATTTAACATGAAGGATAATCCCTTCTTTTTATGCCAGCCCGATGAGATTAAAGGCTGCTGCGCCTGCTGCGGTCTTTTGAACAGGAAAGATCTCTCCCGGGAAAATCTTGAAATTTTTCTGCAGGATGGGAAATTCAGGAGAGATAATGGCTGGCGGTATCTTCAGGAGGAATGTTTTATTGAACAGACTGTACCTGTTCGGGATGAGACTACCCACATCTGTGCATTCCAGGGATTCCTTACGAAGGGAAGCCCCGGCTGCCTTCTCCATCCCCTCAGTTTTGGCGAGGAGGGGAGGGGCCAGTCCCTTTTTGGCAGCAAGGTCTGTGATAATTTTCTCTGTCCCGCCTATAAGATTCTTTCGGAAAGGGAGCGGAAACTTCTTATCGAAAATGTTGATGACTGGTACTGCTACACCTTTGCCGTGGTTGATCCCCATTCAACTCAGTGGATACTGGAATGCCTTGAAACTGCAGGGCTATCGCCTGGAAGCGGTATCTACAGGGAAAAACTTTTTATGGCCCTGGAGATCCTGTCGGAACATCTCGCCGCTTATGAAGGTGTTGTCTTCTGTTATTCCATGCCGGAATATAATCTGGACAGTGTATACTTCAGCCTGACTTCGAAAGAGGCCCCCGGTGTTGGGGAAATCCGCAGGCGGATCAGGGAAATCGCTTTTAATTAATAAAAATTTTTTACTGATTTGCCAGGGGCAGGGCAATCCATGTCTGCTGATTCTGATCAGACTTCAACCTGATTTGTTCATTTTTCATCATTTCATCCAGGACACCCATTATATCTTCCTGATCGATCAGGTGAGTTTTGTTGTACCGTTCGATGAAGGGCTGCAGTTTCAGCAGCTGCCATTTCCCGTTTTTGTCCTGCTTTCCGTGCACCATCATGTCCCGGATAATTTCTATAAAAACTTTCTGGACTCGGTCTTTTTCTGAAAGTGTTGTCAGCTGTTCTGTTGTATCCCTCAGGCGTTGGGAAAGAAACTGGATGAAACTGAGGGCAAACTGCCGGTTTTTTTGTATGGTAGTTTCGTAGGACATCCGGTCCATACGAATCAGCTGACACTCTTCGAGGGCCAGGGCATCTGCTGATCTGGGAAGTGTATTTATTATTGCCATTTCACCGACGAATTCCCCTTCCTTTAAAATTTGAATTCGTTTTTCAACGTTTCCGCGACTTTTGCTGATTTTTATCTTTCCGCTATGAATCAGGTACATACAGTCAGCCTCATCACCTTCCCGAAAGATATATTCACCTTCCTTTACTATAATACCAAAATATTTGAAAAGTTTGCTCATATACGGCTCCCAAAGAATTGCAATAATCAGTTTATATATTAAGTATCGGCCCGGACCGGAGAAGAGAAAAGATATTTAATTTGGAAAGGAGGGAAGAATCTGGCGGGGGAGTCAGCCCCGCCATGGGGAAAATTTAAATCCAACGGAGAATACCGGCGAAAACTATCAGCATCAGTGCATTAATGATGAAGAGTGAACCGATGAAAATTTTACTGGTTTTAGACCGCCAGTAGTAGGCACAGCCCGCGGCGAGGAAGAAGGGAATATATACCGTGATGAATACCGGGAAGGCCCCCCACCAGGGATAGACCCAGTGAAATGCCGGGGTGGTGGCGAGGAATATTTCAAATATGGAGAAGAAGGCGGCATTGGCCACGGCAAAAAGGATACGGATATCAATATGGAAAACTTTTTGAGGTTCATCGGGAAGTATTTTTGACAGGAGAAGGCCCGCAATAGAAAACATCAGGCTCAGTTCCCAGCAGACCCCGATAAGCAGGAGATAACTGGTTCCCGCCGGCACGGTCCAGAGGGCATGGCCGGAGAAATGTTGAACCAGGGCATTGAGTATTTCAAAGAACCAGTGGACCATGTAGAGGGAGAGGCCCGCGGCAATTCCCCGCCAGTTTTTCTTTGAAATTTCATTGAAATATACATAGAAGACCAGGGCCAGCAGGGTGATAAATGACCAGTGAAAATTGGCGGGATTGCGTAAAAGCTCCAGGGCGGTTTGGGTCAATTCAGGCTGATTCATGGGAACCTCCAGGGTGTGAGATGTGATAAATTATAGATGAACTCTTCCATGATGAAAAGTCAATAATAAATAAACAAATGAACATATGAATTAAATATTCACATTGTATTTACGGTTGCAATTTTTGGGGATTCTGCTTTAGTTGAATATTCTTGCTGGGGGAATCTATGAACTATGAAGAGATAAAAAAGAATATGGGCTACTGCGGGCTCAGCTGCGGGAAATGTATTTTCTATCGACAGGGAGAGATCCGTAAAAATGCGGATTCCCTTCGTCAGCCCTTGGGGGATTTCGACCGTTACGCAGAGCGGTTCAGCAGTTTTGATGAAAAATTCAGGAAATATCCGGAGTTCAAAGAATTTCTTGAATATCTCACCGAAGCTGATTGTGATGGTTGCCGTGCCGGGAAGTGTAAATATCCCAATTGCGGGGTACAGCCATGTGCCTCTGAAAAGGGGATCGATTTCTGTTTTCAGTGTGACGAGTTTCCCTGCGAAAACAGCAATTTCGATGAAGACCTGAAGCAGCGTTGGATAGCCATGAACAATGAAATGGAAGAGAGGGGAGTGGAGGCCTACTGCCTCAGGGTAAAGGATGAGCCGCGATACCGGTAATTAAACGTAATAATCAATTTAAGGCCAGGAAAGGAATCATTATGAAGGAACCTGTTTCAAACGATATTATTTTAGAAAAAACCGCCAAACTGCTGGGTTTGAAAAAAAACCAGGTGGAAGCCGTTGATGTCCTCGTTGAGGAGGGATGCACCATACCCTTCATGGCACGTTACAGGAAGGAGAGAACCGGGGGCCTTGACGAGGTACAGCTGGATACGGTGCTGAAGAAACTCCAGAATCTCAGGGAGCTTGAAAAACGCCGCGCCTATATTCTCAACTATCTTGCAGAGGAAAAAAAACTGACTCCCGGATTGAAAAAGAAACTGGAAGAGGCAGAGGAACTTGCGGTACTGGAGGATCTCTATCTTCCCTTCAAACCCCGCAAGAAAACACTGGCTGACCGTGCCAGGGAACAGGGCCTGGCCCCCCTTGCGGAGATGATACTGGAAAAGGTTCTTTCCCGTGAAGAGGCGCTGAAGGCTGCGGCGAAATATACCGGGGACGAAGTGCCCGATACGGAGTCTGCCCTTGAAGGGGCCATGAACATCCAGGTGCAGGATATTGCCGATGATGCGGAGGTGCGGGGCTACCTGCGGAAAACCGTGGAGAAGGGGCGGGTCACCGCGTCGGTGAAACGGGGCAGGAAGGATGAGGGAAGCACTTACCGCGATTACTTTGATTTTTCTGAAAATGTTCAAACCATGGCGGCCCACCGGATTATGGCGGTGCTGCGCGCCGAGAAGGAGGGGGTTGTAAATCTCGGGGTGGAGCCCCCGGGGGAACCCGAGGTCCTGGCGGGAAAGGTGGAAAACATCCATTTCAAAAAGAGCGGGGGGGGAAGTCTGCTCCGCGAGGCGGCAACCCTTTCCCTTGATAAATATCTGGTTCCCTCCATCGGCAAGGATATGCTGAAGGTCCTGAAGGAGAGGGCGGAGATGGAATCCGTCACCTATTTTTCCCGGAATCTTGAGAAGATACTCCTCGCGGGGCCCTTCGGACAACGGGGAATTATCGGCATCGATCCCGGGGTGCGTACGGGCTGCAAGTGCAGTCTCCTGGACCGGCAGGGTAATTACCGGGAATTTCTCACCATCTATCTTTCCAAAGATCCAGCCGAGGCGAAGAAGCTCCTCCCCTGGCTGGAGAAGGGGGAAGTGGAGGGCATTGCCATCGGGAACGGCACCTACGGAAGGGAAACCTACTCTATAATTAAGGAACTCTGCCGGGACCTTGATGTCACCGTGGCCCTGGTGGATGAAGACGGTGCCTCGGTCTACTCCGCCGGGGAAGAGGCCCGGGAGGAATTCCCTGATCTTGATGTAACTGTGCGCGGCGCAATATCCATAGGCAGGAGATTTCAGGATCCCATGGCTGAACTGGTGAAGATTGATCCCCGGTCCCTCGGTGTTGGGCAGTACCAGCACGACATTACCCCCGCACTCCTCAATGAAAAACTGGAGCAGACAGTCCAGTGGGGGGTTAACCGGGTAGGAATAAATTTAAATACCGCCGGTTATCACCTCATAAGTTACATCTCAGGACTGGACCGTGCCAAGGCACGGGCGATTACCGGGTACCGTCTTGAACACGGAGACTTTCGTAACCGTGAGGAATTAAAGAAGGTAAAGGGTATTGGCAAAAAGGCATATGAGCAGGCGGCGGGATTTCTGCGTATCCGGGGTGGCGATAATCCCCTGGACAGTACGGGGGTGCACCCTGAGTCGTACAGGTACGTGGAAAAAATATCGGAATCCCTGAATTGTACTGTTGAGGAACTGGTGGAAAATGCTGCAGTAGTAACTGATAAACTGATGGAGATCAGTAAAAATTTTCCTGAGGGTGAGAGTATTATTGGAGAACTGAAACAGCGGGGCCTCGATCCCCGGAGTGATTATCAGGAGGCCCCCTTCAGTGATGACTTGACTTCCTTTGATGACCTCGAACCCGGAATGGTGGTGAATGGTATTGTAGATAATGTAGTGGCCTTTGGCGCCTTTGTGGATATCGGATTAAAGGAGAAGGGCCTGGTACATATTTCAGAGGTGGCGGACAGGTATGTTGAAGATATAAACGAGTGTCTTGCCGTTGGAGACCGTATCACCGCGAAGGTGATTTCTCTGGATGCGGAAAGGAAGAGGATCGCTCTTTCTATTAAACAGGTTAAAAATTAATATCCAAAATATTGAGGAATAGCAGATGTCCAGGCTTAATATTTCGTTCCCTGAAAAATTATTATTACTTTTAATATTATTTATTACTACCGTGTGTATGGGCTGTGTTCGCAACCTGAATTATTCCGAACATAGTCCTTCCATCTCTCCCGATGGCAAGATTATGATCTTTCAGTCAAACCGGCTTTCCTCCGGTACCTATAAAATATATGTGCGGGTAAAGGCGGGAAAAACCTGGCTTCCGCCGGTACCCCTATCACTCTCAAATGGTCATGAAGGCAATACCGCGGGTCCATTTATCACCTATGACCAGAACTACCTTCTTCTCAGCTCGGATAATAAAAATGGCAAGGGGGGAGTTGACATCTGGATATCAAAAAGGCTGGGAAAACTCAGTTTCAGCAAACCGGAAAACTTCGGCACTCCCGTTAACTCAAAGGGCTATGACGGTTTTGCTTCAATTTCGCCTGACGGGAAATCTCTCTTCTTTATCCGGGAGTGCCCTGATAAAGAAGGGTATAAAGGGCATATTTTTGGAATATTTATATCACGTAAAGTTGAGAATAAATGGACCACACCAGAATTACTCCCACCACCTGTTAATTCATCTACATCCGATTTCGGACCTATTATTCTTGCAGATGGAAGGACTCTTCTCTTTAGTTCGGCCCGGCCCGGAGGTTTTGGCGGATACGATCTTTACAAAACAGAAATGCTCAGCAGCGGAATGTGGACTGAACCGGTAAACCTCGGCCCAACTATTAATACACCCTTTGATGACCGCATGTCCTCAGTCCCTGCGACGGGAGATATTATCTATATCTCCCGTCCCACAACAGAGTCAGGAGAGAAATACCGGATAAGGTCGACAAGCATACCGGAAAAAATGAGACAATCCTCGGTTGTGACCGTGGAGGGAATTGTCCAGGAGACTGAAAACGATAAAATAATTACAAATGCCGAAATCAGGGTTACCAATATTGAAGATGGCTTTACCCATGTGACAAACAGCAATAGACACGATGGCAAGTATTTCTTTATCCTTCGCAAGGGGAAAAAATATGATGTATCCGTACAGAAAAAAGGGTATACCTTCTACTCTGAAAAATTTGACCTGAGAAAACTGGAAAAATCCAATGCCGTATATAGAAGCATAAAACTGTCCCCGATAGTGACGGGAACCAGGATGATTCTACGAAACCTGTACTTTGAATACCGCAGTGACAGAATCCTTTCTGAAGCTGATCAGGAACTCCAAAGGCTCCTGGCACTTATGAAGAAAAATCCTGAAATGAGAATAGAAATATCGGGCCATACCGACAATGTCGGATCATCCAGATATAATAAGAGATTATCCCAAAAAAGGGCCACCGCAGTAAAAAAGTATCTAACAGAAAAAGGTATCGATAAAAACAGAATGACTGCTAAAGGTTATGGTTTTGAGCAGCTTTTAATAAAAAAAGGAACCAAAAAGGAGATGTCAGTCAACCGGCGCGTGGAGATACGCATTCTTTCAATGAAGGGAAACAGTATACATTCCAAGAAAAAAGAAAAAAGTAAATAAAGTTATAAAACCTTATCTATTTCTCCAAACAGCTTCTTCAGATATACATTTTCTGGATATCCTGTATAAGAAAGGGCGATCATTAGATCGCCCTTTCTTATACAGGATATATTATTTTCTAAAAACTAAATGGCGGATATTTATCTACAAGGCCTGTCATGAAGGCCATTGTTCTTGCCATATAACGATAGTATCTCATCAGAATATCGAAGAGAAAATGTGGCCATCGGCCGGTGATCAGGACTGTAATTATACCTGTCAGCCAGAATACAGGTATTGCCACACCGATAACTGAAAGCACCAGTATATGGGGTAATGTCATTAGAAATATTCCGATTCCGGAGAGTCGCATTGCCGCAAGGAGCCGGGAATAGGCCAGGGGATAGATGATGTTCATCTGCATGGCATAGTCGATATCCTTTTTGCCGGCAAAGATGGGCATCTCCTCCACAATTCCGATGAGGGAGGTGTTAACCGCCAGACTGTAGCGGATTGTATTTTCAATAATTTCTGAAAAATCTTCAACACTGTTTTTTGTGGAAAGGACAACAATGTGGTTAATGAATCCGAGAATTGCTGAAAGCATGCCGTAAATCAGGAGAACTAAAAAGTGTGGAATCATTCCCAGCATAAATACAAGGAACAATCTAACGAGGGCCCCGAGTCTTGAGTATTTCAACGAGTAATCAATTGAAAAATTTACTGCACCATTTTTAACACTGTCGGTGACCCTTTCAATTTCTTCAGCTTCCTCTATTTTTTCAAGGGATTCATCCAGATCAATTGCAGAGTCTACAATTCGGGATACCCCACCGGCAACGGCAGCTCCTGTTCCTGCTGCGATTTCGGTATCGTATTCATCAAAATCAATTTCGGGGAGATCATCATCACTTTCGGAAAGAATTCCTTCTGCTTCCTTGAGTTCGCTTTCAAGTTCATGTTTCAGATTAGGATCTATTTCGTCGATAGAGAGGCGAATGTCTTCTTCTTCCTCTTCAAAAGTTTCAATTGAGGGTGCGGTAGCAGTTTCAAGCTCTTCTGCGGTCAATTCGTCAATTGTGAGACCTGCATCCTCGAGGGTGAGCTTTTCATCTTCTTCAGGAATTTCTCCGCTGGCGAATTCGTCACTTTCCGCAATTTCAATGTCAAGAGAATCAAGATCCAGGGTTATAGATTCATCTTCCCCGTCCTCAACATCCTGTATTCTTTCAGGAGAGAGTTCCGGAAGGTCAATATCAATTTCTTCCGGACTTTCACCCGGCAGGATTACTTCCTCTTCAGCAATATCGATGTCAAGGGAGTCGAGATCCAGGGTAATGTCATCATCTTCAGGGGCAGTCTCTGCGGGCATTGCAGCTTCAATCTCTTCAGGGGGAGTTTCACCCAGGGAGATTTCTTCCTCTCCATCCTCGAGTTCAATATCCAGAGAGTCAAGGTCTATGGTAATGCTTTCATCTTCATCTTCCTCGGCCTCTTCCCTGGTGTAGACTTCCTCGGTTATAATTTCATCTTCAAGGGATATTTCACCTGAGACATCCTCTTCGATGGGTTCAAAACCTGCAGATATATCATCTTCTGCGGCTGCTTCACTCACCGCAGCCTCCATCTCATCGAGGGAGATATCCATATCTTCAATAGTAAGGTCGAGAGTCTCATCATCTTCAGGAGGGATATCTTCCGCCCCCATCAGGGTCTGCTTGATATCATCGCCAGGTTCGGAGAGTTCCATATCTGCCGAAGGAATCTCAAGGGATTCCGTGGTTTCTTCAAGATTAATATCGAGATCTTCCGGTACATCCGGGGTTTCTTCCAGGCCGCCTGATAAATCTATTTCTTCATCAAGATCACCCATGTCGAGATCGAGACTTTCGGGCTCCCCAGCATCGAGGCTGACTTCCTCTTCAAATCCATCAAGATCCAGATCGATATTTTCTTCAAGGGGTTCAACTGCAGGTTCGATACCGGAAAGGTCAATTTCATCATCAAGGCCTTCCGAGGCGACTTCAAGAGTATCCCCAGCGGGTGCCGTCGCAACCGGTTCTTCCTCTGATAGATCAAGTCCACCTTCCAGTCCATCAAGATCTATATCGAGGTCATCAGGTTCGGCAGATGATTCTTCGGCAATATCAATGTTTATATCTTCAGCGGCAGTATCCATTTCTGCCATGACTGAATCATCAGGGATGTCAAGATCCTCTCCGAGATCAAGATCGTCAGGAATACTCTCTCCCAGGTCAGCGTTCAGATCAAGATCCTCGGGTATTGCTGCGCCAAGGTCTGCTCCCAGGCCATCTATTTCGGCAGCAGCTTCTTCGTCAGCAGCTTCGGGTGTATCCGGGGCCAGTTCCACATCATCAAGTGGGATATCTGCGGAAAAGTCTTCCTTTTCGGTGGTGCCGGTTTCCATTGTATCGGTGGCAACACCTGTTTCTGGCGGTGCTGTTGTATCCGCCATTGCCGTGTCAGATGTCATTTCTGCGGCGGTTCCACCGGTTTCCGGGGGAGTTTCTTCAAAAAATGAGGTGCCGGAATCGGGACTCTCTCCCATATCAGCAGCAACCGCAACCGTTTCTTCAGACGGTTCAGGTATTCTGTTGTCTATAATATTTTCAGTAGTGCATTTCGGGCAGGTGAAGGCAAATTTTTTATTATCTACCTTTGAATCATCTACCGCGAATGCTGAGTTACAATTTGAACATCTGACGATCATGTCTTACTCCTGATACTCAATGCGCTATCTTCCCGGGAAATATTTTTCATTTACATTATGCTGAATTATAATGGGAGAAAGGGGAAGAAAGAGTATCATATACCACTTAACATCCCTTCCATTAATCATTTCAGATTTCTGTAAATATTTCAGGTTTAGATACAGGCTCCAGAGGCCCGCAGTAAAAATTGTCAAAATAATATTCATCACAGGATCATCGTTGAATATACGACTGACCCTGGCAAGCCACCAGAAATAGTACAATCCTCCTGTTAAAATCAGGAGAAAAAAGAGAACAACCAGGTTGTTTTCAGGGATATATTCTTTCATAGATCACTCCGTCGATATGTTTCCCTATTTTATCTTCCTTCTAATCTATTAACGGTAAATATTATGACATTTTGTACAATTTTTTTTGCAGTTCCTCCAGTAATAACAGAATCTATAATTAATATAGTCGATGATGGGGGAAGTTACAAGCAGGAATTATCCTTAAAACAATTTGTGGATTATATTCTTTTTTGGGACATAAACAGGACTTAATAAGGTACCCATGCTGTTTATTCAGAGGGAGTTTTTTTCCCGGATAGAATTTCAGGCAATAGAGGCTATCCGGGGAATTGATATTTACTCCCTGAAGGGGATAAACTTGAATTGACGAATAAACTTCCCCCCTGATATAAAGAAAATAGATACCAGGAGAAAAGGGATTATGTATTCACGATATTTACAGGGAGACCCGCTGCCTCTTCTCAGAGAAGAAGGAACGCCGGTAGTCGGTTTTCTTTTAAAAAGGGACATAGAAGAGAGTGAAATTACCGGTGAGGAGAAAGAGTCACTTCTTTCAGATCCTGCTGTTTTGAAACTTCTCAGCAAAGAAAAGGGGGGGGTTCTCGGAAATCCCCGGCGTTTTGATCTCTACTATCGGGGTGCCCAATGGTGTCTTGCAGAAGCGGTAGAATATGGCCTCAATGGCGCCATTGAATCGGTCTCTGCCACGGCACGCTTTGTTGCGGAAAAAACTTCAACTCCCGAAGGGGGGTTTATCTTTAACTGGAAACCAGAACTTGCCGTTGCCTGCCGTACCGGGGATATGGTGCGGGCCCTTGCTGCCGTGCTTGGAAATGAAAATGATGCAGTAAAAAGGGGCACCGAATGGATATGTAAAAACCAGCGTCATGATGGCGGGTGGCTTCACTGCCCCCTGGCCGGGGCAGGAGATATGATGAAGCTTACCCTCCTGCGGCGTGCCGGAGACGGATTGAAGCGGGAAAATGATTCTTCCGTTTCGAGTTGTTTCTATGCGACTGCCGCATGCATGAGGGCACTTCTTGCCGCAGGGAGAGATAATCGAGATGTGATACGGCGGGGACGTGATTTTTTCCTGAGCAGGAAAATTTTTCTCGGACGGAAGGGGCACCCTGTTGTCCCCGAAAATGCCTGGAATCAGGATTTCAGACTGCTGGGATATCCTGTTATGTGCCAGTACGATATTCTGTCTGGTCTTGATCTGGTAGCAGGATGCGGAGTAAAGGATGATGAAAGGATATCCGCAGCCTTCAATGTATTGATGAAAAAACAGAACAGTAACGGAACATGGAATCTTGAGCAGACCGGTACAGGCATGTTGTACGGGCCTGCATCTTCATCTGCAAAGGATAAGTTCAGCCCTATGGTTACACTGAGGGTTCTTCGTTTTTTGAAAAAATTCAGCGAATAATCCTTCCCCGGTTAACGGTATCTAAAAATCAATAATTCAACTTATGGCCTGTAATTTTCCCAGCGGACGGTTTGCAATAAAATGAAAATTGAGAAGTCATTATATTAGTTGGAAAAGGCGTAACCTGCAGAAATAACGAAGGAGAGTGTATGAAAGTAGGCTGTAGTCTGGTTTTCAAAGTAGTTATTGCTGTTAAGGGTGAGGGTGAAGGGGCTGTCGAATTTCATAAAGTTCATGGTCCAGTCAAAACCGATGCTTAGAAAAAATCCACCGCTGAAATAGGCAGTAAAATTGACTTCGGTTCCCAGAATAAAATTATCGGCACGCCGCTTTCCCCCATTGGTGTAGTCGTGGTCGTTCCAGTCATCTGGATAGTCGTCGGGATCATCGGGATTGTCTTTGAAAAGTTTTGCCGCAATTGCACTTGGGGTAAACCACGCAATCGCATACCCGATGACGGGTGTAATGGTAAAGTCCCACTGTTTTCTATTTGTTAAATGTCCCACGGGTCCCACAAGAAAGGAGACATCCTGATAAGTGGTTGCTGTCCAGTTTTCGAAATCAGGACCGAAAAGGGTTCTTTGGAATGTAACGTTATATTTAACCTTGCCCTTTATTCCCAGGTGGTCGATTGGCATATACTCAAAGAATGCCCCGAAGTTGAAACCAAGGTGTGACACCCAGAGTTTTTTAAAAATACCACTCTCTTCGAACTGGTACTGCATTTCCTTGACGAATGCTTCTTCTTCGTCAAAAATAGAACCGAGGGGCGCTCCCATGGTTAAAAAGGCTCCAAGAAACATCTGGCCCTTATGGGCCCCTTCCGGTGGTTTGTCCAGCTCTTCAAAGTCTGCCCCCAAAAGGGGTATTGCCGAGAGGAAAAGGAGTAATATTATCTGAAGTAGCTTATTCATCTCTTGTATCCTCACCGCTTGAAAAAAACTTATATAAAGCGGCACTGTGCCTTTTTTTGCATAAATATAAGCTGTAAACAAACATAAAATTATTTATTCAGACATAAATTATGCGGTCATGGCACTTGTAAAATAAAGAAATTACAACCTGATGTCAATACAAATAGTCAGCGGTCAAATGATGGCACGGGGACAATTTTATATTAATGTTGACAAAGTTGCATGTTTTAACCTATGTGTCGAATTAGTTTATTTTTACGGAGGAAATCCATTGGGAAAACAGTATAACGCCAGTATAAAACGAAAAAGAGCCAAGGCTCAGAAAAAGCGGAAGAAAAAAGAATTAAAAGAAAAAATGGCCGCTAGCAGATAGGACATTTTTCCTTTCCCCCGCAGGACGAAGCCGTGACTTGTGATGTTGCGGCAATTTCCCCCTTTTTAGTTTACTTTACGGGATAATAAGCTCTTTCTCCCGTTGATTCCTGACTTACACCCGGTTCAGGCCAATAATCTGTGCCCTCATCCTGAATAATCCCATTTTCTGTTGACTTTTTTAAATATATTACCTTTTCAGATAGTGAAGAAGAAAAAGACACATAATTTATATTTATCTTCTGTATTATGCTGAATATATAATAGATGTATCCACTGCCAGGGAGGTTTTTATGGCTGAAAATATATCAATAGTTCCTTTGTATGAAAAACCGGAATATGCCCCGATTTTAGCGCACTGGTCTTACTCTGAATGGTATTTGAAGCGTGATATTCCCTTTGATGTGAATCTGAAGGCATACCAGCGCCGCAGCCAGAGCAGGAAAATCCCCCTTTCCCTGGTGGCTATTGTCGGTACAGTGCCGGTGGGAATGGTTTCCCTGAAAGAAAACGATCTCTGGTCAAGAAAGGACCTAAATCCATGGCTTGCATCCCTTTTTGTGTTAAAGGAATATCGGCATATAGGTGTAGGGACAATGCTTGTGAGACAACTTGTAAGGGAAGCGGAAGCCCTGGGATACGCGGGGCTCCACCTTTTTCTCGGGCACAATGAGGAGAGTGATCTCGGCAGGTACTACCGAAATCTCGGATGGTCCTTCCTTGAATCGGCAAAGGACAACGATGGATGCGATACCGATATCTATTATTACCGGATATCCCGTGAAGGGCTACGATGAAGGAAGTAAAAGAGGAATCTATCTGGCATCCCGGATCCCTGACAGAGGCGATTTTTTTGCAGCGCCTCAACCGCTTCGTGGCGGAAGTTGAACTGGCGGGAGAGAGGGTGCTGGTACATGTTCCCAATACCGGCAGGATGGGGGAACTCATTATGCCGGGAGTCATGGTAAAGATGATTCCCTCTGGGGGGAAATATCCATGGCGGGTAATCTATTTCTATTATAAAGATCAGCCGGTTCTTATTGACTCCATTGCAAGTAATGCAATTTTTGCATCACTACTGGCAAAAGACCTCGTTCCCGGAATGGAAGGGAGCCGTGTCGTTAAAAGAGAGCCCCCATGGGGGCGTCATCGTTTTGATTTTTCCATCAGTGATCATGACGGTAATATTATGATGGTCGAACTGAAATCATGTACCCTTGCGTGGAAAAATATTGCAGCATTTCCCGATGCGGTAAGCAGTCGTGCCGCAGAACACATAAGGGCCCTTTCTGAAACGGGAAACGGGAAACTGATTTTTCTAAATTTTCATGAAGCCGTAGATATTTTTTTGCCCAACTATCATACCGATTTTCATTTATATGAAACCCTGAAGGCATACAGGGGAAAAATAGATATTCGGTCCTACTCTGTTGTGTATAATAAAGATCTCAGTATTGGCGGCTGCCGACCAATGGAGGTTATGATACCTGAGGTAAAAGCAGGAGGTATCTACCTGCTTATATTGGAGAATGACAGGGACAGGGATATTGAAACAGGTTCTCTCGGGTGGCTGCATTTTAAAGAGGGCTACTATGTTTTTGCAGGTTGCGACAATTATAATATTTTCAAGAGGATAGAACAGCATCGCAGAAAAAGGAGAAGTCCTGACAACCATATCGATTTTATCTCTGCCGAGATGAAAATAAAAGCGGACATGCCGATTATTTCTGATCAAATAGATGAATGCAGTGCTGCAGAATTTATCCGTTCTGTCGGTGGTGAAGATATTTCCCCCTTCAGTTCATCGGATTGTACCGAAGTTACAAACCTTTTTTACTTTCGGGAAAATCCTCTTCAAAAACCGGCCATATGGGATTTTTTGCTATCTTCACGTTTGGACAGTTTTAGGTAAAATTTTTCTGAAACGTTGATCATATTGTGATGCGATAAAAAATTGCACCCTTCTGTTGAATCATCCTGTCATAATATCAAAATATTCATTTTGCCTTTATGTATTGAGAAGTTGAATATTCATAATTTTATAAGCAGAGTTTTGTATGTTTTTACAGCATAAATTTTGCAGTGAAGGGCAAAAAGAAAAACATATTCCTATTAATCGTTTTCTTGTTTTTGCACCTGTTGTGCAGTAAATTTCATCTAATTGAATTCAGTATAAAAAAAGTTAAGGGATTATAATTCCGAAAGTGTCTCCAGGGTGAAACGGCTAAAAATAGTGGACAAAAATTTTAAAAGGGCTTTAAATGTTCTCTTACTTTTTATTCAAGATTAAAACCACATAGTATAAAATTGCCGGAAGGCTGAAACTTTCCGCCTTCCTGCCTTTAAAAATATAAAATTTTGAAACCTGATAACTTAATCTAAACAGTCTAAATAATTTTTGGAGGATCGTATGCATAGTCTTGGCATAAACATTGGTTCATCAAGTATTAAAGTCGTTTTGATGAATGATGATTCAATAGTATGGTATGGAGTTCGTGATCATGAGGGCAACTTCCTTGATACCCTGAAAGATATGCTTAAACAGGAAGAGATACCCGCGGGGACACGCTGCATCGCTACAGGAACAGAGGGCCGATTTCTTCTAAATATGACAAATGTCATCGAATCAATCTGTATTGAGGAGGCCCTCCACGCAGGAAATCATTTGGTCGATGCCGTTGTAAGTCTAGGTGGGGAAAATTTTGTGGTTTATACCATCGACAGTGAGGGCAAAATAATCACGAACTTCTCCGGCAATAAATGTGCCTCAGGAACCGGTGAATTTTTTAAGCAGCAGCTCGGACGAATGGATATGAACCTTATCGATATCGATTCAATTCCGGAGAGTTCATCGGTACAGCCCCTTTCTTCACGCTGTTCCGTTTTCATGAAAAGTGACTGTACCCATAAACTGAACAAGGGTGAGGCCACTAAGGGGGATGTAGTTCTTTCCCTCAGCGACGTAATGGCCACGAAGGTTGTTGATTTTCTGAAACGGGCGAAGATTGAACAGGGGAAGGTGCTCCTCTCCGGGGGAGTTACCAGGAATCGGTATATCATAGATATAGTAAGAGAAAAACTTCCCCAGGTTGAATTTATTGTACCGGAAGAAGCCCCATACTTCGAAGCATTGGGAGCCGCAATCTTTGCGGAGAAATCAGGCAGTGAAATTCTACCGGAGAGTGAACGCTATAAGCCAAACGATATCGGCTTCTCCCGCCTGAATAAACTCACGAGTGCTGAAGAGAAGGTTTCCTATCTTGAACCGCGTCGGGGAAATATCAAATCCGGCGGCGAGTACATTCTTGGTGTAGACGGTGGTTCCACTACGACCAAGGTTACCCTTATTGATATAGAAACAGAGGAAATTGTCGCAGATCATTATGGCAGAACTCACGGTGATCCCGTGCAGGCCCTGAAGCTCTGTCTTGTCGAAGTCAAGAAACAGATTAAAGAAGCGATCGGTGATGCAAAAATAAAAATTTCACTTGCATCCACCACGGGATCCTCCAGAGAAATTCTCGGGGTCTTCCTTGAGACACCGGCGGTCTATAATGAAATTATTGCCCATGCTGTGGGTACCACCTATTTTAAAGAAGATATTGATACGATATTTGAAATAGGCGGCCAGGATGCAAAATATGTTCTTCTGAAAAATAAGGTTCCTATTGACTATGCAATGAACGAAGCATGCTCTGCAGGGACAGGGTCCTTTCTTGAAGAATCAGCCGCGGGAGATTTGAACATCACCAATGTTGAAGAAATCGGAGACATCGCGGTACAGGCTGAAGCACCTCTGAAGTTTGGTGAGACATGTTCAGCTTTTATCAATTCTGATATCCGTAAGGCAATTCAGCATGGGGCATCACGTGAGGACATTACCGCCGGTATTATCACCTCCATTGTAGCCAATTATCTTAACCGTGTTGTGGGTAACCGTTCAGTTGGTCAGAATATTGTACTGCAGGGCGGTGTTGCAAAAAACAAAGCGGTACCTCTCGCCTTTGCAATGCTGCTTGATAAAAATATTGTAATCCCCCCCGATCCCGAACTTCTTGGCTGCTTCGGTGTAGGAATTCTGGCGAAGGAGAAATGCGAGGGCGGTTTTATCGAAAAGGCGGAGTATGATATCGATGCCATTCTCGAATCAAAAATAGTCTATGAGCGTGAATTCAAATGCAAGGCATGTGATAATCTCTGCTCAATTAAAGTACTGAATGTAAATGATAATAAATATATGTTTGGTGGCCGTTGTAATAAATATGCCAATACACGAAGAAAGAAAGACTTCAACGAAGAAAAGGTCTTCAACTACCTGGACACGCGGGAAGAACTTATCTTCAGTACCTGTGCCCCAGATCCTGCGAATCTCGTAAAGAAAAGAGACTATGTTGTCGGCATTCCCATGGCCTTCTCTGTGTATACCCTTTACCCGCTTTACTCCTGGTTTTTCCATAACCTGGGAATAGAGGCAAGGCTCTCCGATGAGATCGACCATGCCGGTATTGCAAGAACAGAGGGATCCTACTGCTTCCCCGCTGAGATTGCACACGGTGCAGTACAGGATGTGGTAAACAAAAATTATGATTATATCTTCCTCCCTCACTTTCGGGATATGCCCAGTTATGAAGAAGATGTCCATGCAAACTTCTGTCCCATCACACAGTCTCTTCCCTATTATATAAAGAAGGCCTTCAGTGATATACCGGAAGAAAAAATTCTGGCCCCTGTAGTGACCTTTAAATTTGGCATAGAAAAGGCACTGGAAAGTTTTATCGAAATGGGTAAGGATCTAGGTTTTTCTGAGGGGGAAGTCAGGAAGGCCTTTCTTGATGCCCATAAGAAGCAGCTTGAATTTCATAAGATTTATCAGCAAACCGGAGTCGAAGCCCTGGAAGAAGCAAGAAAGGCAGACCGTCCGGTTATCGCCCTCCTGGGAAGACCCTATAATGCATTTACGAAGGATGCGAATATGGGCATCCCCCGGAAGTTCACCAGCCGCGGTTATTCAATTGTTCCATTTGATATGATTCCCTTCGAAGGAACAGAAATTTTTGATAACATGTACTGGTACTATGGCCAGCAGGATATGAAGGCGAGTGCATATATCAAAAATGAGGATAATATCTTTATTACCTTTATTTCTAACTTCTCCTGTGCACCGGACTCATTTATGCTGCACTACGTAAAATGGTTTATGGGAATAAAGCCTTTCCTTATTCTTGAGCTTGACTCTCACTCAGCGGATGCCGGGGTAGATACACGTGTTGAGGCTTTCCTGGACATCATAGAGGGGTATCGAAATATCTCCCGTGAAGAAGAAGAGCGTTTTGATAACGGTCTCCGCTTCATTAACAATGGAAAGGATAAACTTCACCTGATGGACGAGAAGACGGGAGAGAGGATTGAAATATTTAATAATCCCAGGACTAAAATGCTTCTGGCAAATATGGGGCGCCTTTCCACAGAGCTCCTTGCGGCAACACTGAGGAGCTCCGGTATCAATGCGGAGGCAATGCCGGTACCTGATGCCAATACCCTTCAGCTGGCGCGGAACAATATGTCAGGAAAGGAATGTCTTCCTTCACAGCTGGTTTTGGGTGAGGCCCTTCAGTTCTTTACATCAGACAAGTACGACCCTGAAGAGCTCTATCTACTCTTTGTCCCCACCACTAGGGGGCCATGCCGAACAGGACAATACTTTGTCTTCTATGAAAATCTTTTCAAAGATATGAAGATAAATAATGTTGTTGTTATTACACTCGATTCTGAAAATTCATACAATGAGCTGGGACCGGAGTTCTCCAGGCACGCATGGTGGGGGCTTGTAGCTGCAGATTATATGAAGGATGTGGAGACATCACTTCGAAGCTGTGCAGTAGATCCTGCTGCAGCCATAGCAAAGTATGATGAATTATATCAGGAGCTGATTGAAATAGCAGAAACTGATGTATCCAGGATCGTACCGGCGATGAAACGTATCTCGGACGAAGTAGCAAAAATTCCCCTGCAGCGTAAAATGGAAGATTGCTCAAAGGTACTGGTTGTCGGGGAGATTTATGTGCGCCGTGATGATTTTGCAGTTGATGAGCTGGTTCGGATAATGAGCAAAAAGGGTATTATTGCCAAGGTTTCAGGTATTACTGAATGGATTTATTACTGCGATCATGTCCGCAGGTATGAATTACAAAAGCGATTAAATTTAATACCCTGGCATAAAAGATATTTCTCAACAGAGATGAAGGATCTCATCGTCTGGAATATTGAAGCATGGTGGAAGCATCGGGTTGAGAAAAAAATCAAGAAGTCACTGGCCAGTACCGAGCTGGTCCCGCATACCCCACATGATATGGACAATATCATGGACAATGCCAATTCAATTTTTGTTTCACCTGAACTTGAATCAGAGATTTCAATTTCCAGCGGAGCCGCCTCTACGGCAATGATGGATGATTATTCAGGTGTGATAAACATATCGCCCTTTGCCTGCCTTATCGGAAGGGTCATCGAAGGTCTGATTACACCATGGGCACGGGAGAAACGTTTCCCTGTAATGTCTGTTGAAATTGACGGTGAAATTCTACCGCCAAATATTGTAAATAAGCTTGATATTTTCATGCTTAATGTTCTGCGTTTCAGAAATAATCCTGATGCGGCGGATCTGGTTGAGCAGCAGGGTGAAAAGGATACCTCAATCGACAGGAAGGTTATTAAAGCGTAAGCAGAGACACAACACATAATAAAAAAGCCCCGGAATTACCGGGGCTTTTTTATTATATTTTTTACCTGTTACTATTCTTTATCGGGGAATTTAGGACGGATACCGTCGCGTTTAAGGGGATTGAGGATAGCATCTCGGTCTTTATGAAACTTCCCTATAATCCGTTCGTAGGCTTTACGGTGGGCATCCTTTACCGCCTGTATCGCCTCATAATTTCTACGCTGCTGTTCTGCCACCTTGTTGCATTCCCGCTTTAGCCTTTCGAAGGTCTTGAATATCCTATCAGTCCTTACTAGATAATCCTTCATAATTGTTTCAATGGTGGCCTTTGAGGCTTCATTCATCAGGAGATCATCTTCGATTGATTCCTCAGTATTTGCCAGGTCGTCTCCTGCACGAACTATATCCTGTTTCTTCCTGGCACTTCTCACCATAGACCCGATTTGCCTGGTGTCATTTCTGGATTTGCTGTTTCTTTGTTTAAATGTGTTTATCTGCCGGTCATAGCCCCTTGAGGTTTGGGAGGGATTTTTTTTGAATTCTTCATCGCTGCCACTGCGCCATGAATCCATAGAGGATGAAGAACGGACCTTCACAGGTTTTCTGGATATTTCCGTTTCAACGGTTGTTCCTTCATTTATTTTCTGAGAGCCGTAGGGATTGTTCAGGTTAAGTTGTCCTTCTTTAAGTTCAACCCGGGATTCTCCATTTTTGCTGACACCAACATCGAATTCAGTACCACGGATAGCACATATGGTTGTAGGAGTGTAGACTTTCTTGCTTCCCTTTTTAAGCTTTGTAAATTTGCCGTTGAGATTTCCTGCAATCAGGGTAACATTGTCGGAACCGGGAATACTTTTACTTCCGATTTTAATTTTACTTTTTTCTTTCAGGGTTATTTTACTTCCGTCTTTATAGACGAGAGAGACTGTGCCTCCCCTGCCGGTTTTAATTATATCTCCGGATTCCATATTCGTACCCATGGAAATATTGATTCTTTTTCCCTGCCGCAGGGCGGTTACATCTCCTATATAGAAAGAAATATGGATGGGGTATGCCAGGGCCGGCAAAAATAGAGTAAAAAATATGGATATGATCAGCTTTTTTCCAATTGAAAATTTCATAATACCTCCTTGCTTCTTTTGTCCGTTGCGGATGAACTTATTCGTCTTTTGTCACCGAAGATTTTAAATTTCAATGAATCAGACATCTACAGCAGCCCGGCGTTCTGATTTTTTTAATTATTTGAATAATTTCAGAAAAATCGCCTCTGAAGCACTAGTACAATATAACAAATCATGCAGACAAGGCAAATGAAATATTTAAATTTTTACATGCCGTTACAGTAGATTCTCAATGCCTGCCAGTAGGCAGGATGTTTCAGTTTCCTGTTTTTTTGAATATATCTTTTTGAACGATAAAAAGAATCAATAGGGGCAATGCCATTTTGAAGAAGTTTATAAAAATGATCAACAAACAGGGCGTTGTTTATATCGTGAATACTGTTATCATTTATAATCACATATGATATCCCTTCCTGCAAACTCTTCATGGCTATCTCAGGGGGAGTGATCTCAGAAATTGTAACCTGTGGAAAATAAATTCCTGCAATACCCTTCAGATTTTTAAACAGGGGAAGCCCTTCGCTTCTCAGGCGCTTCTTATAGGGATCAAATGAGAGGTTCAGGAAGTGGTGATAGAAATAACCCGGTGAGGGTGTCACGCTAAAATCTGCACCACTTTCCTTCATCGCGATATCCTCGAGTTGGGCAATTACGCTGCCCTCTGGAATTGAGGAAGCGGCATATCCTGAAAATGAGGAGGGAATATCCCGGAGGGATGCCGCCAGGGAGGTCATATACACCAGGCTGTGGGTTTCCTCAAGGAGCTGGTTGCTGCCAATAATTTCAAAAGGTACCTCATTGAGATACTCATCGGTAATTATGTAAATACGGGATGATTTTTTAAAATATTTTTTAAGGGGAGAAAAAATATTTTCAAGAGAAACTGAAACTGTATAGGTATTGCTCAGTCTACGCAGGGAGTCCCTGTATCCTGAAAGAATCGGCTGAAGTTTATTGTAGCCGCCGGGGATCCTGATAACTCTTTTTTTCTCAGGTGTAATTATCCAGCAGTAGATATCGTTTTTATTTCGAAGAAAATAAGTAAACACGGATCTTTCAGGCAGTTTCTTCTGTATTGTATTTATAAAAACAGCGGGGATGTTAACAGAAAGGATGAGGGAGGGGTCCCTTTGTATTATTTCTGAAATATTTTTTACTGATATGCTTTTTTTGCTGAATTCGGCGCGAAGTTCTCCGGGCTGTCCGGTTATTTTACCTGTTGCCGTCAGCTTCATTTTTAGAAGAATATGACGCTTCATTTCTGCCGAGATTAGTGCCTCTGTCTTTCTGCCAGTACTCAATTTGAAATTAATATGAGCCTCGGATATCTGCTTAAATAATCGCATCACAGGGATTGAAAAATTAATAGAAGGATTATAATCCGCAACCTTTAACGCGGAATAGTATGCCCCTTCGAAGTTTTTTGCATCGGCGGATGTTGCTTTCTCTTTTTTTGCGAGGCTTCTTAATTCACTGAAGGCGGAGAGTAGGTGCAGCTCAAACAGCTCTCCCGGAGTAAAATCTTTATGCTGTAACAATTTTTGGAGTCGGAGGTTTCCTTCCCCTGGATTAGTGGAGAACAATTCACAATTGAGAAGAACCAGCTGGTTTTTTATATAGATCCCGTGTGAAGATGAGAGGATTTTTCCCGCTGCTGCAGCTGCGGAATAGGCTTCTTTATATTTTCCCATTGCAGCTAGTGTGATGCTCTTCAGATGATTAAGGTAGGCGCGCACTGATGGGATTTCAATTTTTTGATAAAGGTAATCTGTCTGTGTCAGGTATTTTTCAGTGGAGGGATATTCATCATGTTTTTGCAGGAGTCTAATGGCGGAAATGTATTTGACTGATTCAACTCCCCAATGGCTGGTTTCATTATCTGAAATGGATTCATTTTTGATTATTTTTTTTATTTCACTAAAGGCATTCGTGGGCCGACTGTTTCTATCCAAAGAAAGATATTTCAGGGTAATGGATTCTTCTGGATTGGTGAATATTTTATCTTTTCCGGTCTTCAGAATATTTTCTGCATCTCTTTCATACCCTGAAAGATAAAGTATCCTGGAGGCAAGGAATTGAAGCCGTCCTTTCAGATAGAATGATTTCATTTGCCCCGAATGATAATTTATCTCAGGTATCTTTTCCGGTTTAGCCCCCTCGGTAACCGCAAGTATATATTTTAGCAGGTAGATTTCAGGACTATTCCTTGTCAAATCAAGTGACAGGAGGTCTTTTAGGGGATTGAAATTACCCCCTTCAGCGTGGAGGTAGGCAATAAACAGATCAATTGAAGTGACATCTATATTCTTTTTGTCATTCTTTGTCTCAGATAAAAGATTTATTGCCTGGGCGCCCCTGCCCTGCAGTAACAGAAGAAATGCGGAATCAATATAGTATTGTGTAATCTGTTCTATGGAAGGTTGAGCAAGTGAATTTTTCCAACCTTCCAGGATTACCGCTGCTTGACTATATTTCCCGGCTTTTAATTTTTGGAGAAAGAGCGTGTATTTGGATTCATATGATGTATCCGTTTTTTTGTTTCTACTTTCAGGTGAAGCTCCCGGATCACCACCGGCTAAAGTAAAGGCTGGGGCATCGTTTCCGGATGAAAGATCGGCAAAGCTTTTTTCTTTAAGAGTGGATAGGAGACCCATGAAAAATGAAGGCTCTTTGCCATTAGTGAAGATTACCGTGGAGGCACCGGCATAACGCGCCGCTTCGATGTTTAATATTATTGAGTCTGCATCGAATCTAGGGGTTGCCTGCACCAGGAGAGAAGGACTTAGAGACATGGAGAAGAGTTTTCTTCCTCTAAATTCATCTGATTCATGTGAATTGATTATTATAGAATAGGCATGAAGGGGAAGAGAGGCGTCTTCTTTTTCATAAATAAAAAAGGGTAGATCCCCGGCAATACTCTTTAATCCTTTATCTGTATAGTAGACTGTTTGAAGGTCATTCCGTTCATCTCCCTTCAGCAGCCTGATATCTGAAGAATCTGTAATAAGGATAAAGGGGGGTTTCTTTAATCCTTTCAATTTCAGGAGGTCAATAAAGGCCTGATTTACTGTAATAAAAAGTTTCTGATTTTCTCCAAATTTACTGAAAAAAGAATTAATTTTTTCAATGGAGAGACCTGATTTATTTTCACCAAAGGTTACGAGGCGAATTCCCTTTGAGGTGACTACCCAGGCTGCGGGATATTTTCCATGCTTAAGGAAGGTAACCACTGAAGTATCATTGGGAATGTCCGTCTTCTCCGGAGTCGCAGAGACAAAGCGGTAGACTCCGGGATTGTTTTTTTTCATTTTGAGACGCATCCCTTTAAGCAGGGAGGAATACCTCTCTCCTTCGGCGAGAGCTTTCTTCGCTTCTTCGTTATCCATGGGGATTCCCTTAAGCAGCAGGGATGAGATCTTTTTTGATTGTTGGCTCCTTTCAAGGGCGGTTTTGATATAATTCTGGTATATTGCAGTGTCTCCCTTTTTGGAGAATTCAGGGGAAGACTGGAAAACCAGGAGATTCCGTTTCAATATGGTCAGGCGCCTCTGAATAGCAAAGGCACTTGATACCCTGTTCTCCCGGAGAAAAAGGGCCGTCATATTTTCATAGAGACGGAAGATAATATCCCTGTTTCCTGAAAATGCGAATGGGTTCCCCTCAACTATGGTTGCCGCCTTCTGCAGGTACTCCATACTTTCGAGAGCATAATCGGCCCCCTCTACGGCCTTTCCGTGTTCCATAAGGAAAAAGCCGATGGCAGTATAGGCACTGAACAGCAGATTTTGGAGCCTGTATTTTTCTGCAAGATTTTTTGCATCGATAAATGAACCGTAGGCACGGTCAATTGCCTGGATCCTGGTTAAACAGCTTCCCTGGTTCAGGAGTAGTTTGATTTTCAGTTCCGCCTGGGAGTCATCCTCTATTGTGCTGAGGGCTTTCTGGAACTGTGTAAGGGCCTGGTTATAGCCGGAAAAAACTTCCTTTTGATTTTTATAGAGACCCCAGGCGGCGGTTGTTGAATATTCCCCCGGTTTATTGAGGGAGGCCTTAAGGAGCTCCGCCTGGTAGTAGGTAAGGACTCCCAGGGCTATATCAATTTTAAAATAAATGGCGTTGGCACTTTCTGTAATGCTTCTTCTCAGGTCAGCCAGCTCCGCTTCAGTGACTTCCCTTTTCTGGGTTTTAGCAAGTTTATGCAGTTTTTTTTGTCCATTTTTGAATTTCTCTTCTTCATACTCGTTTCTGAATCTGGTAATCTTAACAATGAGTTTTTGTATTGAGTCGAAGGGATCCTGCAGGGATCCTGACCCTGTTTCAAGGAGATAGGCATAAAGGTTGGAGAGATTCATGATTGAGATAAAGGTGGCATCGAGATTGAGGTTATCCGGATCAGAGGCAAGTTTCCAGGCAAGGCGGAAGTATTGTTCAGCCTCATCAGGACGGTTCTGCTTAAAGTAATAGAAACCGAGATTATTATAGGTGGTGATGAGAGAGTTGCGGTCCGTTCCCGATTCCCGTTTTTTTAAGTAAGTAATTTTTTTCTTGAGAAAGTCTGTCGCTTTTGAGTAGTTGCCACGCTCCGCATAAATAGATTCAAGCATGGATAGGCTAAGCATTTTTTTATTAAAAGTATTGAGTTCATTATATATTTTTGTCTCTCCAATAATTGCACCTTCTCCAAGATCTATTAAATAAAAGGGAATAAAACCGAAGAGCTGGAATTTCATTTTATAGGTTTTTTCCCGGTTGGAATAGTCTTTAAGAAGCTCATTAGCCTGGTTAATCAGTGAAATGGCTTTTGTATCATTATCCAGGTAATAATAGCACTGAGCGATTTCCTGAAGGTAGCGTGCCCGGTCAATCTTGATTTTCTGTTTGCTGCTGAAGGAGAGTATCTTATTGTACCAGCCTATGGCCTCAGAGTACTTCTCTTCCATGCGGTTGAAGAGGGCAAAGTACTTATAGAGGGTCAGGAGCTGGTGTTTATAGGCTCCGGTCCCCTTTCCGGCACCCAGGGACTGGTAGATAAAAAGGGATTTCTGTATCTCTTTTCTGCCTGACTTGATGTCTCCTGTCTGCCAGTGGATGTATCCGAGATGGAAATGAAAAATTGCCTCCTCTATGAGGCTGTTAAATGTGAGCCCCAGTTTCTGTGCCTTTTTAAAATGGTCCAGCGCTTCCGGATAGTTGACCAGGAGAAAGTAGTTGTTTCCCATGTTGAGATGGATTTTCGCTTCATGGACGGGAAAACGTTTCTCGTCATTTGCACTCAAGGCCCGTTCCAGAATGGGGAGGTTTTTCTCAAAAAGGTACCGGGGCAGGTATTTAGAAATCAGTCTTTGCGCCGAATCGCTGCTCCTCTCCCTCAGAAGGTCGACATACTGATAGATCCAGCTTTTCAGCACATAGGGATCAATAAAGGTGTCATCAATGAAGGAGGCCCAGTCAATGTGGCTGAGGCCCGTTTTCAGGCTATCTAGAAAATTTTTCAGTTTCATTCTCTCGTCTGAGGCTGCGGAGCCAGATTGAAGCTGATTTATGGCGTGAAGGGCATGGATGTAGCCGAGTCCGTAAATGTGGGCCTTGTCAAAATCCATTCGTGCCTTGGCAAGCTGCTTTGTATATTGTTTTATCAGTTTTTTATACGCCCCCTTCCCGTGGCGGCGGTTGAAGGTATCGATATAAAGGACATGAGATCGGGCTCCATACTGATTATAGTAATCCTCGAAACGTTTTTTTCGGTGAAGGTATGTCATCAGTGTGGCATACCTTTTGAATAATTTTTCAGCCTTTTCGTTTTTGTTCTCAAGGAGGGCCCTCTCACCGAAATCCTCATAGTAGTTAATAAGCCAGGATATATGGTCCCTCACCTTGTCCTCGCGCCAGATGAGGAGGTACCGCAGGGCAGCATTATAAAGGTGTGATTCTGTCTTTTCAAAATTATTTCGTTTCAGCGCAATCTCTCCCAGGAGACTATTAAAGTAAAAGAACATCACATCGGTTTTTCGTACTCCCGCGAGGGCCTTATCTCCGCGAATCTGTGCCTTTTGATACTGCTTCATCTGCATTTCAGATTCCGTGATACCGTATTCGACTATTACCCTGATATCCTTTATCTCAGGGTTGGCACCCAGTAACTTCAGCAGCTTTGCTTTTCTGTCCCGGGGAGCGGAATCCTTCCGGAAGGAACTGATTAAATGTTTACTCAGGAGCATCTTCTGACTGGAGAGTCCCTTGCTGAAAATATATTCTACGGAATCAGAGAACCGGTCTCTTATTTTATTTTCATAGAGGAGTGCATATTTCAGGTGTACCGGGGTGGTCCTGCTGTAGGCGGGATATTTTTTAAGTATCTGCCGGTACTGATCCAGGGCCTTCCCCCTGTTCCCCAGGGCTGCATAACTGTCTGCAATGTCTTCCGTCAAGAAGGGAATCAGCATTTTTTGTGTCTCGAGGGTGGAGACATTGTTTCGTGCCTTGATGAGATTCTCTATTCCGCTGCGGTTTTTTAATTGTTCCCGGCAGTACTCCATCTGCGTATTTATATAGAGGCTCTTCTCATTACTGATATTTGAAAAGTACCGGAGTACCCGCCGTGCTTCCTCATTTCTACCTGTTTTTAAATATTCAAGAAAGAGCTGTTTCAGGGCCCTGGCGGTAAATATCCGGCTTTGTTGATCTGCCTTCCTTCCAAAAAAATAATAAACCCGTTCCAGGGACATTATATATTTTTCATAATCGTTGAACTCTGTCCGGTAGCGATCCGCGTGATCCAGCTGGGCAGCAGCGCTTCTCTCTCGGGGGATGATTCCAGTATCCGGAATGAGGTTCAGGTTGATATTTTCTTCAATCTGGTCTGAATAGAGGATAACCCCATTGTAAAGTCTGGTCTTGAACCCCTGAACCCAGATACCTTTGAAGGAATTGCGGGAATACCTGGTGAGCAGGAATGTCTCTTTCGTTTTCAGGTTGAGATATCTAAGGGCAGAACGGTCCCGCAGGTTTATCCTGCCATCACTGTTGGTGTCTTTGTCTATACAGGTATAGCTTATTTTATTTCCGGTACCGAGAAATTCCGGATAGAGTTTAATCGCGCTGCTTTCGGTAATTTTTTTCTCGCGACCGGTGACAAGGTTTTTAATATAAACTTCTCCATGGGGGGCATTGTCCCTGTAGGATATAAAAACGATCTTTTTCCCGTCAGGGGAGTAGCGCGGATATACCCCTCCCTTTCTGGTTAGCTGTCTTTTATTTTTTCCCTTTGAATCCATGAGGAAGAGATTTTCACTTCCCCCCCTTTTTGAAGAAAAGACAATGTGTCTGCCGTCGGGAGACCAGGCGGGACTGGCATCCCGGATAATCATAATGGTTCCGCTTTTAGGGTCCTGGTACTGTGAAATATTTTTTGCATCCTGATCTATGCCCATTGAGAGGGTTTCTTTTTCTTTCGCCCTTTTGATTATTTTTTCAGAATTTATTTTAAGCAGATAAATATCACCCTCAGGGTCCTCCCTGTTGGAGACAAAGGCGAGATGTTCCCCGTCGGGGCTGATGGCGGGGGCAGAGTCACGTGAGGGGTGGCTTGTGAGCCGGGCCACTGAAACATTGTCCATTTCTCTTATGTAGATATCAAAATTTCCATTGTCTCGATCGGAGGAGTAGAAGAAATATTCTCCGTTCTTTGAAATATCCCCGTCAGTTTCGATGGACTGTTCCACCGTAACGGGAATTATTTTGCCCTCCGATGACTTGAATTCCTGGTACATGATCGAGCGGTAGCTGAAGGAGACTTCTCTTTTTTTGGTACTGTCACATGAAACGGACAGTAACAGCAGTAATGTACATGAAATTTTTAAGAAATTTTTACTCATTATTTGCGTCTCCATCTTCCGTTCTTTTCCTGAATCCATTCATTTTTCTCTGCCAGCTGACGCTGTTCATCCCCAAAGAGCACTCCGAAGGCTGCTACTTCCGCCTCGGCAGGTTCCCTGTCATTTAACAGGTACAGACTTCTTTGAAAGATTGTCATGCGGGCATCATTTTCATTTTTTATGACTTCGAAGAGTATCTTTTTACTTACAGCATTTTTTTCATAGGCCCCGGTTCTGCGATAGGAGAGGAGGCCCTTTATATTCTCCCCCAGGGCACCCTCTTTTTTATATTGTGAAATTTTATCAAGGTGGAATTCCCGGATTTTCATAGCTGTGAACATTTCCCGGTCAGCCCCGATTGTTGCGGTCCCCTTGCCGGTTCCCCGTGCAAGGGTTCTGGCGGAAGAGATTACCCAGGCATCTTTTTCCAGTTCCTTATACTCACCGACGATTTGCCGTTCAATTACTGTTTTTTCCCCGGTCAGGTTTATGCGGGGGGGTGTAATGGTAAGACAACTGGGCCCGGAGGAACAACCGTTTAATAATGCTGTTGAGATTATGATAATAGTTATGATTATTCGGTACATGTTACTCTTCCTCTCTAACTTTTCTTAAAAATTCCTGAACGGGAACCCTATCAAAGGTGACCCTGTTTTTTTCAATGGTGGCAATGGCACTGAGGGCACCGGGCTTGAAGAGTACCGTGGTATAGACAAGCCCTTTGCTGAGATTAAAGTTAAAACTTTTTACGCTCATGGAATTATCCACCACGAACTGGGTGAGGCCTCCCAGGGTTGATTTACCCTTGGTTTTGCTGAGGCCCTTCATCAGCCTGTTGGCAAATTTTTCCCCCACCTTGTGGATGTTTATATAACCATTGGCGGTGAGCTGTTTGTTTATATTGACGCCCCTGCCGGAAAACTTTGCATTGAGAGAGAGCTCTGCATCCCTGGTTTTTTTACCGCTGTAGGTGTTGTCCAGCTTGGCGACGTCAATGTTGGTAAGATCAAGTGATAAGCGGTATTCCATATTGTCCTGCTTGAAATCAGCCAGATTAAAGAGAATCTGTCTGGAATATAGTGAACCGTCAATGATGTAGGCCTTCATGTTTGATATGGTGAATACATTCTCCTTAAAAGCCATGTAGGCCTCAAAATCCTTCATATATTCGATCTGGAGGTCTCTTTTCAGATGTTTGAAGGAAATGGACTTGATGGTAAAATTCGGTTTTTTTCTGAAAGCATCGTTATCGATGAGCTGACTTTTTTCCACGGCAATGAGGGAGCCCCTCTGTTTTCTTGCCGCAAAGGGATAGTTAAAAGGGAAGGAAAGATTAAAGTCCCTTACCTGCATTTTTTCCTTTTTACTCTGCACATTGAAGTTATCAAAGGCGAATACTCCCTTTACTCCCCCGGTTTTCAGGTTGCCCTTCATTGATGCATTAAAGGACATAGACCCTTTTACGGCATAATCGCCATATAGAATTTTTTCTTCGGGATAATCTGCCTTGAATTGTATGGAGAGATCCGAATCTGCAATTGGTGTACGGGAATGGTCT
The DNA here is from genome assembly GCA_942491575.1 of uncultured Spirochaetota bacterium. Taxonomy (GTDB): domain Bacteria; phylum Spirochaetota; class UBA4802; order UBA4802; family UBA5550; genus CAZHNW01. The sequence goes on along the minus strand of CALOBT010000025.1, from coordinate 3,102,445 downwards.
ACCCATCCCTTTGTATTGAGACTCAAATTGTATGACTTGCTGCGCAGGGTGAGATAATTAATTACAGCCCTCTTTTTTTTAGGGTATTGTGCAGCCTTCAGGTTCAGTCTCAGGTCATTCAACTGGTAGTCAGGCACCCTTGCCGTGAGGGTGGTTTTTGCGCTCATGATATCATCCCCAAGGGTAAAATCGGCAACCATGGATAAAAAAGCTGGCTTCTTCAGGGGAATGCCCTTCAGGCTTTTTTTAACCCTTTCCGGTACCATGGCAACAAGGGGGATTTTATCGAATGCCAGGTTTTTTATCGCCACGGAACCCTTTATGGTCTTTCCAAGAGTGGCTCCTCCCTGCACCTCCAGGGAAAGGGCGTTCTGTTTCAGCAGCGGATTATAGTAACGCAATTTCAGGGAGTGTAATTTTGCCCTTGCCACATTGTCGTAGGTGCTGGCGCTGGTGGCAAGGAAGAGGCTGTTGGCCTTCGACTTGCTTCCCTCCAGTGTATAGCGGAATCCCGGCATTGCCAGGTCCGCTGTAATGTTCATGGAGGTTCCCTTTTTTTTCAGTCCATATTTGAGATTGATTCTGGGAATACGTGCCTCCGTGCCGGGGGTTTTCAGGTAGAGGTGATTGAAAGATATCCCGCCTTTAATATCAATATCGTCCGGTGTTCCCTTTATTGTCAGGGGATAGAGTGAGAGGTCTCCGCTGAATCGGGTACGGCGGTTGCCGGTAAAATTGACGAAGTAGGGATAGAGATCGCCGGTTCTTATACGACTCTCCTTCATTTTAATGTTCACGTAGGGGGTTTTGGTGACACCGGAGATGGCCCCCCCCAGGTTCAGCCATGTTTTTCCCTTAAAGGTTATCTTTAGATGGTCCAGGTCGAGATGGTCCTTGAGGGGATCATAAAACATATTATAAGAAACAAGAAAATTCAGTGGAGCCAGATATGATTTTTTAAAGCGCACGGGAGTTCTGTAGGTGCCGAATTTGAACTGGCTGTTGAAATTCGGTCTGCTGCCATCGGGATTGCTGAATATCAGTTTCCAGGTAAAAATCAATGGTGGGGCCGCGTCCATATCGGGGGAGTAGTATGCTACATTCATTTTCTCATTTGGATTAAGACGGATGTTCATTGTTTTGATGAGTGATACCGCCTTTACAGAGAGGGGAATGGTCTTGCAGGGCGGAATTTCAATATCCGTGGCAAATGTAAGTCCCTCCATCTTTGTTCTGAACTGAGATGAATTTACGTAGACCTTTAGATCACTGAGTATGAATTTGAAAAGGAAGTCAACGGAAATCGGGAGAGTGATCTCCTCCGGGGAGGGGCCTGTATCGGTTTTTTCCGGTTCAGGTTCTTTCTTTTCTTCCGGTTTTTCTTTTCCAGGCTTCATCAAACGTGCGGCATTCCAGACACCACCCCGTTCCGTCAGGTAAATTCTTGGTTTATAAATTCCAATTTCTGAAAAGCGGACGCTGCCGGTAAATAATCTAAAAAAATGATATTTAAATACCAGTCTATCAATGGAGACAAAGGTGCTTTTCCCGAATTGGGGACCGTTCTTTATAATGATGTCTTCGATAACAAATCCACCATAGGGGGTGAATTTTTTTACCTTCATTGACAGGGTACCGTAAGACATCTTATTGAATGATGAAATTGCCAGCTGTTCTATCCGGTCGGGAGTAGTAAATACCTTAATGCCCCCGAGAATTATCGCAATCAGGATAATAATGATCAGGGGAATACGGACAAGGAAGGTTTTCAGGAATTGAATGAGTATTGCCAGGGGTAGGGGCCGTTTTTTTTCGATTTTTTCTGTTTTTTCATGTCTTTCAACTGTTTTGGGCTTTTCTGTCTTATTGGCTTCCACAGGAGTCTCTTCAGGGGAAGTTTTTTTTCCTTCCTCCTTCACAATCTCCTGAATTATTTTCTTTTTGCTTTTATCAATCTGTTTTTTTTTCATCTTCTGTTTCCCGGAAAATATTGAATATAAAAATAGGAAGTAGCCTGAATTCTGCAAGTACAATTCTGCTGGAATCCGGAGAGCATATTATATGAAGTTAAAAAGCTCTTTTCAAGGCGAAAATTTTGGAGAGCATGTATTGTGAGCAATTTATTTGAATACCTGAATAGAATTATACAAAATACATTTTACATGGATTAAACAGACTATGGCAATACCCCCGGGGGATAGTAATTATAGCAAAATAATCAGCAATTAATACCCTGTTTTGGGAAAATTTGTTGCCTCCGGGATGATTGATTTCGATAATGTACATAGAGGGGCCTTTGTAGATTTTTTTAATTGCAAAAAGTCTCTCCCTTTCCCATATTAGACTACGGGTCTAATAATTGATCAAAGATGAGGGAAACTGCGATTTAATCGGAGATATATCTGTTATGAAGGTGAGAATGAAAGATTTTTCAGCAAGGGTGCGGCTTAAATTTACCGAACAGTCTCATATTACCAGAAAACGTTTCGGGCGCTGGAGGGACAGTTTTGTAGAAAAGGGTCACGAAAAGATGACTATTATGTTTATTCCCCACAATGAAAAAAATATTTTTAATTTTCAGATATCCAAATTCACTATCTCCTTTTTCGTTTTTCTTTTCATGATTGTAATTGTTACCTCATCCTATGCGGTAATAAAAAATAATGCCATTAAGCGGGAAGAACAGCGTCTCATGACCACCTATGAGGATATCCGTTCACACCTTCTCCGATTTGAAAAACTGACACACAGTATTGATGAACTCATTGGCGAGATCAAACCTGAAATTGAAGAGCTCTATGAACTGGCTGCGGGAACCGGTGATCTTGAGCAGTTGTGGGAGCTGAGCGACTTCAATGAAGAAGAGCTGGCAGAGCTCCAGAAAAGAAAACATATTCTTCCCAGTGAAATATTCACCATAAAGGACATACAGAAAGACCTGATCTGTACCACTAATACCATAAAAACTATTAAGAATTTTATCGATGTTCGAAGCAAGGTTATTAAAGATACTCCCTCAATTGTGTCCAACCATGGACACATAACCTCTCTTTTTGGCTGGCGGCGTTCACCCTTCGGACATGGAAGGGATTTCCATACCGGCATTGATATTGCTGCCCCCAGCGGAACCGTTATCCGGGCAACCGCACCCGGCATTGTCTCCACCGCAGGGTGGGGAGGCGGATATGGTAATATGATCCGTGTTAAGCACAAATATGGCTTCGAAACGGTTTATGGTCACTGTAAAGCCGTTGCAGTCGGATCAAATCAGCATGTCAGAAAGGGACAGATTATAGGATATGTAGGGCAGACGGGAAATGCAACGGGCAACCACTGTCACTATGAAATTCGTCTTGGGGGAATTCCCATCAATCCATATCCCTATATGAGTCGGGTCTGGTAAACTGAAGAATGTATCAGCACCGGTGAGAATATTTTCATTGCGCTTTTAAACTTCCTCCCCTAAGCTATACTTTTACTCTTTTTAATATAAACAGCGGTATAATATTCCGGGCGAACCGGTATGGGCAAAAGTATATACATCTACACATCACTATTCTTAACTTCGGTTCTCCTGGCGGCATTGACAGGTCTTTACTCGGAGGAACCGGGGTACCGGGAAAAAGTACTCAAATATATAGAAAAGAACCAGCCGAAAAGGGTTGCAGATAACTATCGCAGCCCCCCTGTGTTTATTATAGAGGCCCCGTCGGGGGACCCTCCCGGAAATATGAACTTTCAAAAGGGTGACTGGGAGCGTTATGTGACGGGACCCCGCTATATTGAATCCTTTGAAGGGAAAAGAACTGTTCTCTATACATCGGATGAAATGAACATTACCAGTTATGGTTCTCTGAAGGCAGACCTGACCTACGGTGATTCGGTGTTTACCAGTGAAAAGTACCGCAGGTCTGATACGGATCGGGCTACATCCACAGTGATCAGCAGCGGATTCCAGCCAAAACAGGAGCTTCAGCTTCACCTTGAGGGAAATATGGGGCGCAGGATGTCTGTCTACATCGACCATGACAGCAGAAGAGAGGATAACCGGTACAGGATGCAGTACCGTGCCGTTAAAGACGAAGAAATCATTCGGGAAATAAATGCCGGTGAAGTTGATATTTCCTTCAAGAACAGCCGGTATGCCGTCTATGATAATACATCTGCAAAGGGACTTGGAGTTGATGTTACACTGAAGAAAAATAATTTTCAAATCAAGGCTTTCGGAAGTGTAACAATGGGTGAGACCGTAGTTGAAAATTTTAAGGGTACGGCTTCGCCGGGAAGCATGAAGCTTTCTGATTACCAGTATATCCGCCGGATGTATTATCAGGTGGAGCCGTATCGGAGGTATGACGGATTGTCATCACCCCCTGTTCCAGGTGACAGCCCCTATACGACACTGAACACCTTTCTTTCTACTGCATCAGATTTTTCTCCTTCTACGGTGAATATCGATCCATCGGGGTTTTCCGTCTACATGGATGACCAGGTGGGGAGCAATAATTCAGGGACGACGCAGCTCTCCCTGGACCAGGGATATTATGCAAAGCTGGCGGAGGGGACGGATTATACGATTAACTATGCAAAGGGGCTGATAAGGTTTATCAAAAATATCCCTGAGGCTTCAAGGATATACGTGGTGTATAAACTGCAAAGCGGCTCAACCAGTGATCCCTCTGCACGAACGGATATTTATGCAGGTTATTATTTTGTTTTTATTAGATACGGATATTCAATAGCAGAGGACCTGGATGGGGATTTTGTTCTGGATCCGGGGGAAGATATAAATGGTGACGGCACCCTGAATGCTGATATCTACGAGGTGCGTTCTTTTTATAATCTTGGAAACCGCAATATAATCCCCTCCCGCTTTTCTCTCCAGTTTTTTAAAGAGAACAGCATCCTTTCCTCAACGGAACTGACACAAACGGGGAGTTACCAGATAGACCATGAAACCGGGATTATATCCTTTAATTACCGCGAGCCATTCCGGTCTCTCCTGGGAAGCAGCGCCTCGGAAACCGTTTATTCTGAGCGGCAAATCTCTTCTGCCTACACTGTATCCAGGTACTCTCTCCAGGCGGATTTCTACAGGGAGGCACGCAGCTTTAAACTTAAACATTTTAATATAATTCCAGGAAGTGTCCGTGTTAAGATTAATAACAGGGAAATTATGAAATCCCTTTATACGGTTGATAATACTTCAGGATATCTTGCCTTTACCGATCCCAATAATCCCATGATAACCTCGGAATCAGCAGTGGAGATACGCTATGAATATCTTCCCCTCTCAGGGCAGTCCCAATCCTTTGTGGGGGGGGTACGCGCGGATTACCAGATTAACAAAAGTCTCGGTGTGGGGGGAACCCTCCTCTATACAAGGTCCGGGGGTACAGAAACCATCCCGGTGCTTACACAGGCCCCGACAGATACTCTCCTCCTGGAGGGGGATGCAAACCTGCATCTAACCCCTGGGCGCATGGCCGACATGGTTAATACGGTAGCCGGGACCTCATATAAATCAATACCCCTGGATTTGAAAGTATATGGTGAATATGCCCGCTCCATGAAAAATATAAATTCCTTCGGAAAGGGGCTTATAGATAATATGGAATCGACTGATGAAATTATTGCAGTTTCACTTTCCGAAAAAGACTGGATTCTTTCATCCCTTACGGCGGGGGCGGCTCAGACGAATCGCGGAAAGCTGCTCTACTACTATTACCGCGATGTCAATAATCCAGGAACTTTGCAGACTTCGACATTTACTCCGACGGCTATTGATTATTCTACCAAACCGGGACCATTTAATATTGCAACGGGTCATGTTGATGCCGCCATTGAGGAGGAAAAATCACAGCAGTCCCTGGCATTCGATTTCGATTTCAGCGACGGTGATTATGTTTCCGTTGCGACGAGGCATCTGAGCAGTGGTTCCGTAGATTTTTCCGGCCTGCAGTATCTGGAAATTTCATGGCGGTACGTGGGAGAAAATTCTTCGGACAGTGTAAACTTTCTGGTTGATGTGGGGACAATCAATGAAGACTCCGATGGTGACGGAAGCCTTGATACGGAGGATGCAAACGGAAACGGAGAACTCGATACTGCCGCAGATTCGGGTATCAGTGAAGATCTGGGATATCCCTTCAATGGCAATAATGCCACAGTGGAGGGTTCCGGGCCGGGACTCTCTTCAGGTACCAGGGGGGACGGTTACCTCTCCACGGAGGACTTAAACGGCAATGGTGTCCTGGATATTTCTGAAAATTACCTTACACTGCCTGGGGCCTCTACTTCCCCCGCATCCCTGATCATGTCGGCAGCTGACAGTGACTGGCATGAGACGCGAATTTATCTCAACAACTCTTCTCTAAGCCAGGGGGAGATTGACCTTCTGAAGCAGGTGCAGACTGTCCGTCTCTCTCTGCAGCGGAACAGCGGTAGCAGGGGACGTATCTACATTGACCGTATCCGTTTTGTCTCCTCAAGGTGGAGAAATCCGCAGTTTGACGGAGTCCCTACGGGATCGGATCACCTGAAGGTTTCCATTGTAAACAGCCTCAACGACAGTGATTACCGTCTTGACGCCTTTCTATTCCAGCAGCAGAGCGTCTATTCTGACCTCTATGGCACCAAAACGGGGGAGGAACTTGAGAAGGCGTCTGAATCGGCTCTGAAGCTTGAATACAATAACAATGGCGGCGGCAGTGTCTCCATAGAGCGGACCTTTGCTGAGGCCATGGACCTCCGTTTTTACAGGACCATCCACATGTGGCTTAACTGCAGGAGTTTTGTCAGCGGGGATGTTCTTGGAATCACCATAGGGTCCTCTGACAGTGATTACCGGGAGTACCGTTTCGCCCTCGGTAATTCCGATACATGGCAGGATGTGGCGATGAAACTGCAGGACAATTCCTCCGGGGGAGTTGATGTTTATTCCGAGGCGGGTAGTATAGATCTGAAGCGCATTAATTTTATGAAGCTGACAGTATATGGAGGCGGCACCGCCGGGGAGATATGGATAAATGATATTTATGTTTCTGAAGCGGAAACCCTCTCCAGCAGCGCCAGCTGGGTTGAAGGGGAGTTGGCGGTTAAGCGACCCCTCTTCCGTACCGATTCGGGGATTCCAATTCTTTCAGATATCAAGCTGAAATACATCAGGAAGGGGCACGGGGCGAATTTCAGCAGTATCGGGAAAAGTATTGCCGATATCAGGGAGCAGTTCGATCAGCTTTTTACTTCCTTTAAAATTATTCCGAACTGGAAAACTACCTTTGACTTTGTCCGGGAGGTCTCCAGCACAGACAGCCTCAATGAAGATATTTCCGAAGATAAGCGGGGAGACACCAGCAGGATGACCTTCAATGTGGAAACCGCTTTTACCTCAAAAATGAATGCCGTACCCAGCATCAGGCTGGGCTACAGGGGAGAGCTCTACGGCAACGAGTTGAGTGAAACAATAAGCGGTGGAGATGTTCTGCGGAACACGGAGTCCTATAACCATGCGCCGGTACTGGTTATGGAGGAAAAAATTGATAAGTTTTTATGGGGGAAGTTAACGGCGCGTCTGATGATGAACCTTCTCTTTGTCCAGGAAAGCATCGACCGTTCATCGGAGGACTTCAGCAATGCCGTCCTCTCGGGAATCGCTGCAGTCAGGGAAGAGGAAAAGAGACAAAAGTCCGACAGCAGTTTTTTAATGGAATACCGGAACTCGCTTTTTTATCTGCGCCCCTCAGTCACAGCTTCATCGGAAGAAATTGTCGCCTATGCCGGGAAGGGAGAAAGCAATGAGGCAATGATTTATTCCGAGTTGTCCAACAGTTTTCATTTCCCGTATGTCTACAGTGACGATATGCGTTTTGTTGAACGGAATAAAAAATTTCAGCTGGATCTTGGTTTTCATGACCTGAAATTTTTTAATCCCACCTGGGCAATGGAGATGAGTTATTTTGAAAACGGCTTCAGGGATTACAATGATTCCTGTTTATCCCTTACAGATAAGTTTACCAGGGCCAAGGATGCGCGGACTTATGTTTCAACCAAGATTGCCCTTCCCGTTAACCTTAAGTCTCTTAATAAATATCAGGGGCTTTCATTTATTAAAAGTCTCAGCGCCTCCTACTCGAGGTCCATTTACCTGACAGAGAATGCAGTCCCCTTTGAAGGGGAGGGCCAGGGGGATTATTCAGAGCAGTATGGCATTTCACGTACCATGGGTGGAATGGCCAATGCGGGTTTAAATATTTTTCAGTATTTTCCAGGCTTTTTTTTCCTCGGCAGGAACAACTATGCAAAGGGGCGGGATTATGTTTACCAGAAGCTGAACGAGGGGATCACCTATGAGGGAGGGGAAACAGTTGCGGATTACTCGAACAACCTGAAATTGCTCGAAAATATGGGATTGACCTGGCTTTTTGATTTCAGGAAGTTTACATTTAACTCAGGCCTTAAGCTTAGCCAGATCAGTGAACGCCAGACTGTAAGCGGTATTCCTCAGCAGATAATTTCCAGGGATATATCTTTTCAGTTTCGCTTCGATTTAATGAAAATTTTTCGTTTCGGATTTTTCAGAATTAATCGGCAGGGGAAACCCCATCATGCAGCCTCCTGTGATATCGGATATGTTTTCAGCAACAGCATGATTATTACCTCCAATATTCAGGAGGATAAACACACTCCGCAATTCGGGATGAATTTCAAGTGGGGACGGTCACATGTTGGGTTTTCCTTTGGCATGGATATCCGTTACCGAAGGGGGGTTGAATATCTCTCTGCAGAGGATACTTCCGACACTATCTACTATAATAATATTACCACACCGGATGGCCTGAAAGAATTTTCAACGGGATATTCATTCTCTCTAATGTATGAAACGGATGTGGCGTGGATTTTTAACCTCTTTTCCGGTTTCTACCGACTGGTATCCCACCCAGTTGCAACCTTTGAATACAAGATGGCCCTGAACAGGTATGATTATTCAATTACCACGGCACCGGAGGCCTATGATATGCATCTTTTTTCGGGGAAACTGACGATGGATGTACATAAGAATGTACAGGGAGGTATTTCTTCACGGCTGGTCCTTGAGCAATATCGAAATCGTGACAGCGGTTCAGTAAATCGGGAAATTTTTTCCTATGAGGTCTCTGCCCAGTTTACTCTGATTTTCTAACAGAAATTTCTTTTTTCCCTGTGATTTTATCAATGAAGCGACGGAAGGCCCCTCGAATTCGTTTTATCGAATATGTGTCCTTCTGGTTTTTGATCGTGGCGACAGTTGTTGTTTTTATCAGGTCCCACAGGAGATCCCGGTCAGGGGAATTGAAGAAGTAGTCGATGTCTATCTGGTATGCTCCCTTGAATTTTCGGGCACCGCCTGTATAGGTTATTGATTTGATAATATCATTTAACAGCATTTCCTCATCTTCCGTGCGAATTGATACATCCAGTCTGAGGCGTTCTCTGCTGTTTTTGTCCCCTTCGATTATTGCAAAAACAAAGACCACTTTTTCTTTATGGCGGGCCAGGAGAAAATCCGCAATGATGGCAATACTGTCGCGATGAACTTCTTTTATATAACCGATACCGGTTATGAGCCAGTCCATATATATCTCCTGCTCCTGAACTGCCTTGGCAAGGAGAACCGCAGTTTTTTCTGACATGGGAAGGCCGGTTATTTTATTTATAATCTGATTGTCAGCATACTTTGAGAGATAGTTTATTGCCTCATAGTCAAATTTTCCAGCATGACGGTATTTGTCAGTATCAGTCTGAATCCCGTAAATAAGGGCCGTGGATACTGCACAGAGAAGAGTTGGTTTAATTTCAAGATGCAATTCCCTGAAAATCAGGGCTATAATTGTACTGGTTGATCCAGCGTCCTCGTAGGTGATTTTGATGTCGCAGAGGATTTCTTCCTCGGATTTTTTATGATGATCAATATGGGCAGCACATGGGATGTTGCCGGTTAATCCTTGAACAGTTGCGTCCGGATGGTCTACTACTGCATAGGCTTCAAATTTTTCAGCTTCCGGATGAGTTTCTGCAAAATTTATTGGTATATTAAGACGGGAGACCAGGGCACGGTTTTGTGGTAACGAAAGTTTTGTTGTGGCAGAAATGTAGGAGTCAACAAGAAGGTAGTCAGCAAGAACTTTTAGCGCAAAGGCTGATGCAAGTGCATCAGGATCAGGGGAGCCTTTGATGATTATTAATAGCGATGAATAGTTCCCCAGTGTTTTTTTAAGGGCTTCTGCATTCTTTTTCACTGATACATCCCGATTTTAAATTTTATCAGGTCTATTGTGAACGCTAAAGGGTCCCTCTGTCAATTTTAAAAATTATTAAGGTGATATCATTCACCTGATTTACTGAATCGATGTGTTCGCGAAAATCGGTGAAAACTTTTCTTGTGAGGAATGCAGCTGTTTCTTTCCTGTTCTGGTAGATAATATCCCTGACCCTCAGCAGATCATAGGTTTCTCCGCGTCCATTAATGGCTGATGCAAAACCATCTGAGTAGAGGACACCAATTGTTCCATTTCGGTAGGGAATTGGCTGTGAAGAATAAACGGTATCCCCCTCGACCCCTATTGGTACTCCTGTTGTTTCATATCCCTGAAAGGTGTGGTCTTCCGGATTGAACAACAGGATGGGATTAAAGGCTGCATTGGAAATTAGAAGATCTCCCCCTGTTTCATAGGTGATACAGCAGGCTGGGGCATATTTACTGGAATACTCTGTTGATGACACAATTCGATTCATTGTGTTGAGAATTTCATCCGGTCCAAGGTTCCCCTTTCTCTGGGCATGTAGAATAGAATAAAGTTCCAGTGAAAGAATTGCGGAGTCAATTCCGGCATAGGATGAATCTGCTATAAATATGGCTATTTTATCCCGTGCAATGGGCACCGAATCAAAATAGTCTCCCCCATGTTGGGAGTTGTTAACATAAAAGGAACTGATCCTGATGCCGGGAACCTGAAAAAGATTAACCGGTGCGATATTTTTTTTAATTGCCGTTGTAACAATTCTGTCATGCTCCAGAATTTGTGTTGATTTTACTTCCTCAATAGTAAGCCTGTTATCAAGCTGCCGTTGAAACTGCAGCCGGTATAACTCAAGGGCAGATATGAAACTTTTTGTATAGGGGCGTTCATCCGGCAGATTCCCCAAAAAGAGGAAAGCCATTAGATTTTCCTCGTGGCTGAAAACAGGTAAAGCAATTGCTATTTTATTGTCGGCAAAAAATTTCAGAAGATCTTCCCGTAAATCTTCCAGTTCAGGATCGCTATGGATTAAAGCCATATCCATAATTTTAGAATACTGCCTCAGGCTTTTTACGATAAAGTGGTCTTCTTTGATTGTTGAAGATTCAGGTTTCGGGCCGAAACTGTGGATTTGCCTGAAAATATTCTGTTTGCGGTCGAAAACGAAGAGGCTTGCAGATTCTGTGTTAAAACTTTTCTGAAATGAATTAATTGTCCATTTATAATAATTGCTCCACATTATTTCCTGGATGTCTGTGTAACCGGTTGATTCAAGGGGATCAAAAAATGATCGGAGTGTTGCAAGTGACTGATTGTAGTCTCTGTCAAGAAGTGAATCGATTCTTGGTTTTGCAAATCGATAAACAAAAAAAAGATACATGAAGATGAGGATTGTAATACCGGTGGCAACGGCCTCATCTTTCAGGAGTTGATCTTTTCCATAGAATAGCCCAAGGGTCACCGGCGTTGCCAGGAGCATGAAGAGAATAATCCATGAAATGGTGCGACGATACAGAGATCTGAAGTCAATTGATTTCAAGTCCCACACGGCATAGTGTACCAGCATCAATTGAAGCAGGTGAGGAACATTGGTGAAATTGTTGCGGAATGAGGATTCTCCGGTATATAGAGGCCAGAAAATGAGAAGGAGCAGAACCAGTGTGTAGTTCACTGCCGTACCAGCCAGCATGTAAACTATCTCATGCCTCATGGCGCGATTTTCCAGTTTTCGAGATTTATAAATTAAAACTGCAACTCCACCAGCACTGTAAAGGAACAGAGGGATCAGATAAAAAAGAATTGTTCTTCCTGGAGAAACACTTATAAATACGTCAACTTTAACATCTTTAATAATTGTGTCGGAATAAAAAATAAAAAATAGAGCTGCCAGGCCTGGAATTGACCCGGCTAATACAGATCTGATTCTCTTTCGGATTAAACCATCAGGATATATTTGGAATAAATGAAAAGCGGTTTGGGTAATTGAGAATAGTACTGCCATATTCAGCTTAAAAAGAATCACCTGGGATACGGTTTCCAGGTCGAGAAGCTGCAGAAAATGAAATATGTTGAGAAAAATGACCTGGACAGCTAAAAACGCAAACAACCGGTTTCGATTATATCGTATCCGTTTGATTAAATGGAGAAGGGCAACAACTGCCGCTATGGCAATGCTGGCAAAGATAAAGGTTAATTCGGTATAAAACACAGTATTTCAGCTCTTATTATTTTTTTTTGGGAAGAATGATAACTATCCTTTTTAGTATCGTTAATTTCAGCATAAATATAAAACTTTATTTGAACAGTTCCGGCATTGATTTTATACAATTGAAGGTATCATGGTTGCCAATATGAATGTAATCGATTCCGGCTGAAGATGCTGCTTCCCCATCAGAGGCTGAATCACCGATGAATAGAGCTGATTTGGGGCTTTCCCCAAAGTAGTCACAGCAGGCATAAAGCATATCCGGTGCCGGTTTCGGGGGGTTGTCGTATGCTGATACCTTGTAATGGAAATATTTAAAAAGATTGAAATATTTAAACAATTTTGTTAAAGATTGGCCCCTGTTGGTCGCAATGGCAAGATATTTTTCTTCTTTGACGGGTAATAGTAGTTCATCGAAATTAAATGTCGGTTTAATAAGGGGAAGATACGGATCATAGGGAATTTTCTGGCTTATCTGATAAGCTTCTTCCACATCCGAAGGATTATCAAGTATCTGCTGAAAAAGTTGTCGAACAGACATGTATGCGGCCTGTTTTCTGAGGTTTCCTTTAAGGGGAACGCGGGCTGTTTTTTCAAGGCAGGTTTCAAAATATGCCATATTTGCGTCTTCAGAGTGAAAAAGCACTCCATCACAGTCAAATATTATTAATTGTTTGCCATTTATTCTTTTCATATGATTTTGATGCCTGTAATTATCAATTCTTATTGTGAAAAAGCAATCTTTTTCAGGGAGTCGACACTATGTCAAGGGTTTCCCGACATAAAAGATGGACATAAACAATTAATTATTGACAAATTTAGGCACCTGAAATATTTTTGCCACTTAATTGACCGACTAAATGCGCAAAGTAACAGATATCCACAAGGCTTATGCCAAAATAAATCTTTATCTTCGTGTCCTGGATAAAAGGACGGATGGATATCATAATATACTGAGTCTTATGGCTCATGTTGATCTTGCAGATCTTTTAAAACTTGAATATGTTGAAATTGAACCCGAATCTTCCGGGGTAGATGTCCAGGTGACAAATGCCGGAGGGGCCTGTTCGGATGTTCTTGATGGACTTAAAAATGATGATAATCTTATCGTCAAGGCTGTGAAGAGAGCGGCTGAAGTAGCGGGTTGCGGTGGTCACTTTCAATTTATTCTGGAAAAAAATATTCCCGCTGGAGCGGGATTGGGTGGTGGCAGCTCCGATGCAGCTGTTGCCCTTCAATTGGTAGCACCGTATCTCCGTGTTGAAAAGTCAATTCTTGTTGACATCGCGGCTGAAATCGGCGCAGATATACCGTTTCACCTTTTTGGTGGATTCGCTCTTTGTGAAGGGATTGGTGAAATCGTCGAACAGCTTGATATTGGTATTCGGGGCAGGGTAGTTATTGCCAACAATAACATTCATGTTGATACGGGGCGCGCTTACCGTTTGCTTAATCGGAGTGATGCTGATTTAATTTCAAAAGAGCAGGCGGAAGAAATTAAGAATCTGGTAAAAAAAACAGTGGCGAAAAATGACCCTGCTGTTTTCAGTGAAATTGCTCTGAACGATTTCGAAAAAGTAGTATTCAACGAATATCCTGAAGTTGAAAAAATTAAAAATAAAATTACCGGTCTTGGCGCTGATCTTGCCCTTATGACCGGTTCCGGTTCTACTGTAGTAGGACTCTTCAAAAATGCTGAGGCTGCTGAGAAAGCGGCAACAGACCTGAAGAAAACCGTAGAACATGTTTATCTGACAGATTTTGTATAACACAGGCATAGACCTGTTTTAGTGGAAACACAATATATATTGAGGCGTGGCCAAGTGGTAAGGCACCGGGTTTTGGTCTCGGCACTCCCAGGTTCGAATCCTGGCGCCTCAGATAATCTTTATTTTCAGGAAAGTCCAGTTATTAACAGGATATCTTCAATTATACTTGCAGGTGGTAAAGGAGAGAGGATGAAGTCCCCTCTCCCAAAGGTGCTTCAGCCGTTGAAGGACATACCCCTGATTCGTTATGTGGTAAATGCATTGCAGGCCGCAGGCATTGATAATATTGTAACCGTCATCGGCTATAAAGGTGAACTGGTTTGTGAATCTCTCGGTGATTGTGTCCGATACGCCTGGCAACATGAACAGCTTGGCACCGGACACGCTGTTATGCAGGCCGAAGAGGAGCTTTCTGATTTTGAAGGTGATACGTTAATCGCCTGTGGTGATGTTCCTTTGATATCCCAAAAGACCATTGAAAGCATGATTAGCCTGATGGAGGACGAATCCGTAAAGGCTGTAGTGCTCACCATGGATGTTGAAACACCGAAAGGATATGGTCGAATCGTTAAGGATTCTTCGGGGAAGTTTTTAAAAATTGTTGAAGAAAAAGATGCCAGTGATGATATTAGAAAAATCACTGAAGTAAATACCGGAACTTATATTTTTGATAAAGAATTCCTGTTTGCAGGACTTAAAAAGATTGATCGGAATAATGCACAGGGTGAGTACTATCTTCCTGATGCATTAACGCATATTCTTGACTCAGGATTTTCTATTAAAACATTGTTGCTGGAAGACCCTATTGAAGGTACCGGAGTTAATACTCGCGAGGAATTGCAGCAACTTGAACAAGAATTGACACGCAGGCAGAGTTAATAATGCTGAACAGTACAATGAAACTGTTTTCAGGCTCTTCGAATCCTGAGCTGGCACAGGAAATGGCGCGCTATCTAGGCGTCGAGCTCTCTAAGATTGAATTAAAGAGCTTTAAAGATGGTGAAACATCGGTAAAACTCAAGGATAATGTCCGGGGACACGATGTATTTATCATTCAATCAACCTGTAATCCTACAAATGATCATATTATTGAACTTCTTTTGATCATCGACGCAGCAATGCGGGCTTCTGCGAAGCGGGTAACTGCGGTTGTTCCATATTTCGGATATGCCCGGCAGGATAGAAAGGTTGAGCCGCGTGTTCCTATTTCCGCCAAGGTTATGGCAAATATCATCCAGGTTACCGGGGCAGACAGGTTGTTAACGATGGACCTGCATGCTGACCAGATACAGGGATTTTTTGACGTTCCTGTTGATAACCTTTTTGCTACACCTATTGCAATTGATTATATTAAGTCTTTACGTATAAAGGATCCAGTTGTTGTCTCGCCTGATGCAGGTGGTGTTGACAGAGCAAGATTTCTCGCAAAAAACATACATGCTGATCTGGCAATTGTTGATAAAAGACGACCGGAAGCAAATGTTGCTGAAGTAATGAATGTTATTGGTGATGTAAAAGGTAAAAACTGTATTCTTGTTGATGATATGGTCGATACCGGCGGTTCTATTTCAAAAGCCTGTCTGGCACTGAAAGAATTTGGAGCCCTGGACGTTTACTGTCTATTTTCTCATCCGGTTCTTTCAGGTGAAGCACTTGAAAAAATGAGAGATGCGGAATTTCAGGAAATTATAACAACAAATACAATTCCAATCAAAGAAGAAAGAAAAACCGATAATTTAACAGTACTTTCCGTTGCTCCCCTTTTTGGAGAGGCCATTCGAAGGATATATAATGGTGAATCGGTTAGTTCTCTATTTGTCTAGAAATTAAATCCCTGTTTGAGGTTAAATAAAATGGAAGGAAAAAAACTGGTAGCAGAAATTAGAAATGAATTCGGAAAAAATGTCAGCCGCAGAATTCGGAAAGATGGCTTTATTCCAGCAATTCTCTATTCCCACGGTGATACTCAATCAATTAAAGTTAAGGAAACTGAATTTTTTAAATTATTCCGTGGCCACATATCTGAAAGTGTCATATTTGATCTCGATATTGCCGGTCAGGATGAGAATCCAATGGCATTTGTAAAAGACTATCAACTTGATCCAGTAACTGATAAAATTGTCCATATAGATTTATTTAAAGTTACTAAAGGTGAAAAAATAAGTACTATGGTGCCGATAGAAATTATTGGTACTCCAGCGGGAACAAAACTTGGTGGTGTGCTTGAAATTTCTGACAGGGAAGTTGATGTTGAATGTCTCCCAAAAGATCTACCTGAAAAAATAGTTGTTGATGTTTCTGCACTTTTGATGGATGAATCAATACATGCCAAAGATATTGAACTAGGTGAAGGTGTAGTTCTGAAGAGCAATCCTGAAGGTGTTATTGCTGCGGTACATCCGCCGAAAGCAGCAGTTGAAACAACTGAAGAAGAAATTGAAGATGTTGCTGAAGAAGCAGAAGCAGCTTCCGAGGAAGAGTAACCTTTTTTATATATTGACCAGTAGAGAAGTAGATTCCCCATGGGAATCTACTTTTTTGTCGTTTCATAAAATTATAACGAGGTGACGATTTTTTGAAGTTAATTGTCGGCTTTGGAAATCCTGGAGAAAAATTCGCGAATAACAGGCAGAATATTGGCTTCAAAGTAATAGATATTCTTGGAAATAATGAGAACATTGATGTTCGCGTTAAGAAAAAGAAATCTATCATTGGCAGGGGCCAAATCCTTGATCAGGAAGTAGTATTGCTAAAGCCTCAAACTTTTGTTAACCTGATCGGTGAATCTGTATTGTACATCGCTTCTTTTCTGCGCATAAATGTTAAGGATATAATCTGTATTGTTGAAGATTCCTCCCTTGAGCTAGGAGAAATGCGGGTAGATTATGTTTACTCAAATTTAGAGCACGAGGGTGTTAAATCTATGGAAAAAGCCCTGAAATCAGATCGTTTCACTAAAATTCGTGTTGGAATATCTGAAAAACCCGAGGGTATTACCATGGAAAATTATCTTTTGCAGGATTTTACTGCTGAAGAAAATCTCATATTAATTGATGTTCTCAATAAAACGGAAGCTGTAGCCAGAATGCTGATAAATCATCCCATCGAGGAAGTCCAGGAAAAGTATAATCCGGAAGGTGCACCAAAGATAAAACGCAGAAAAATTAAAAAAATCCATATTGATCATAAAAAGATGAAATAGCTATTTTAATCGATATACCCCTTAATCGTTCTTTCCCTCTATTTTTACCTATATAATCTGTTTCTGTATTTAAAAAAGATAGTAAGTATTATTACCGCACTGAAGAAAGCTACAAATGCCGAGGCTGGGATTATTATGTATGCAATTCCTGAAATACAGATAATAAAAAAGCCGAGAGAAAAGAGTTCTTTCTTGATGATATATTTCATTGCATTTGAAAATTTAATGAGTGGATTATTGGGAGGAAGTTTTTGTAAAAAATCTTTATCAAATGCGGTGAGGGATTCCGTATCACTGTATCTTTTTGTATATATTAAAAGGAATCCCATGATTATTATGAAAGAGAGAAACAGTACAGCTGTGCTAATTACTGAAGATAATCCCCCCAGGTATTGGTAATTAACAAAGGAGGCCGCTATCAGGAAAAACAGGAGGGTCAGGTTGTCAACGGCAGTATCAAGCCAGCCTCCCAGTTTTGAAGACCGTAGTGTTAATTTTGCCACCTCCCCGTCAACGCCGTCCAATACAGACGCCATCTGAAATAGAAATCCGCCAAGTGCCATCATAATATATCTTTCTTTAAAACTGCCTGTCAGTTCTCCTGATAAGAATAGAAAAAAGGCGCTGGCGATACCGAGGAGAAAATTAAAAAATGTTATGAAATTGGGGTGTATTCCTGTTTTACAGAGCAGCAGGCTGACAGGGATTGAAAGTCTTTTATTTAATTTTTGCGCGATTACTCCGCCTGTGTTTATTATAATGTTATGGGTTAATATTTTTTCTGCTTTTTTGACATCTGTTTTTGAACAAATTTCGAATATTTCATCATTTTTTACAGGAACTGTAAAGTCGTCAGATTTTGTAAAATATTTTTTGGCATCTTTTAATTGATACTGCTGCAGCAGTGTATTGGGGGAAATTACCAGGATTTCCTTCTCTATTGGCTGTTGAATGAGAATTTCGATATTTTTGTACTTTTTTTTGATTTTTTTTGTAAGATAATCATTAATTAGATGAATATCTTTGTTTTCAGGTGATAGATATATTTTCTGAAAGCCTGACTGGGCCAGAAGGAGGATATTTCTCTCAATAAGGAATAAACCTGCTATTTTTAATCGGGTGTTATAAGAATTTTTTGAAGATTTTATTAATACGGTATTTGGAAATTTCAATAATATGCCCTTTCTGTGTAAAAATTAAATAAACCAGGATTCTTGATATTTTTTTCTTTTTATAGTTATACAGCTTAAACCATATAACTATGCAATTATAAAATTTCAAATGAATAATTATTTTATTATCAAATTTTTAAATTGGTGCTATTTTCCTTGACTTTATTGTTTTCACAGTTAAAATTTAGTCAATAACTCTCTGCAGGGATGTGGAGATGAGAAGGGAGACTAATCATGGCAAAGGGATGTCGAATTATTTTATCCATTTTAGTGATGATGGTACTTGCAGTTCCAGTATTATCTCAGTATCGGTCAACGTATGATCCACTTTATGGACCCCCATCAAGAAAATCAGACCCGGTACAAACAGTAAACCGTCTCAGCTACCAGAATTTTAAATATATCAAACTGCTTCAATCAGCAGTTATGAATTATGGTGGCGGAGAGTCAGAATTGACTGGTCTGGTAGATCACTACGCTGAGGCGAGTGCCCTTTATTTTCAAAATAAAGTGGAAGCTGCAGCTGATAAATTTACAGAAAATGAACGAGCAATTTTGAAAATTGCCCAAAAACTTGCCAGGAAATATAAAGAAGATTCGGACAGGCTTCTTAATATGGGACTTAAAATGAATATCAAGCAGTCTTTAAAGAAAGGGCTGAAGGGTGAAAAAAGAAATTCTTCAGCTGACAAGTTTCTTGGGAATGCAAAGTTTGGTGTTCAAAAAGCGAATGATTATTTCGATCGCTATATTAAAGCAACAAAAGCTTCTCCACGAGGCCTTGTGATGGCAATTTATTATTATAGAAGATCGAAGGAAAATATTTTTCAAATGATAAAATCTCTGGATATTGAGGAGACAAAAAAGAAAGATCTTCTTGAAAAATATAAAAGAGATTTTGAAGATAATAAAAACAGAGTATATACTTCGATGCAGAAGGAAAATTAAGGTGAATTTTAACTTTCGGATAGTTCACTTTTCAATAATCTAATTTTTCTATCTTCCTTAAGCGCCCGCAGAGCAAGAATTCTTATTATTGTTCGCGGGTGACTTAACATTTCAATCAATTTTTCTCTGGTATTTTGATCAAGCTGGTAACCATTTATTGCTTTCAATGATGAAATTATCAAGGCGGTCGGCTTTTTTTGGCTTACGTTTAAAGCAATTGCCCGGTAAATCCTCCTGTCCTTAATTGACAAATGTTCCAATGTAGTTAACCTTACACTAATCATTGGATCTTTCAGGCAACTCAGTATTTGTGCAATATTCCGTTTTTTAATTTCCTCATCATTCAGTGCCAGAAGACCTTCTATAGAAGCTTCTCTTATGAGCCAATCAGGGTTCATTATTCCCCTGGTATATACTGATACAGCCAAAGGAGAATTCCTTTTCGTGAGCGATTTAATGGCAAACCATCTGACATTTGCAGGAGACTGAGGTGATGCAAGGTTCAGGAGCATGGAAAGGGATGTGTGTGATTTTAATCTGGAGAGGCCCTTAGCTGCTTCTATTCGAATGGAGGGGTGGTCATCAAGTGAGGCCGTCAATAAAAGTTTTTCTGAGGAATTCTCGATGTCAGAATTGTATTTTTTTTCCAATTCAATATATAGATTTTGAAGGGCCTTTTTACGCTCCAACCAGTTATCAGATTGATATCTTTTTATCGAATTATTTATTTTTTTTTGATCAGCATGAAATGAAACAACTATTTTTTTGCTGCATACCAGTAGAAGTAATGGTAACAATAATAATACTATTTTAATTTTTTTATGACAAAATTGCATGATACGTACCCCGGGATACAGGGGGATTTATTACCTGTATAGTATATTATACTGCTGTAAATATTTATTAGTGCGGAAAATATAATAGCGAGTTTCATCGAAAGGAACAAATTCAGAAAAATAATCCATATCTTTGTATATTTTTTTCTTTTTCCACTTGTTTACGTTTCCGGCTCCGGCATTATATCCGGCAACTATAAAATCAAAATTTCCTTTAAAGTATCGGTTTAACCATGAAATATATTGTGCTCCCATCTCGATTGAAGTGAGAGGATTTTTCAGGTTATACTCGTTCATTTTCAACTGACTTGCAATACCACTTGCTGTCGCAGGCATTAATTGCATAAAACCTGTGGCTCCGGCAGGAGAAAGTGCCTGGTGGTTGAAAAGGGATTCAGCCTTGATGACGGCATAAATTTTATTTTGATTAATTGTAAATCTTTTGCTGTTTTTTGAGACATTGGATAGAAAGGGGCGTGGCAGCAGTAATTTATTTAATCTATTTGACTGAAGGAAGATATTCTCTTTTATCTGCAGGGATTTATATAATTCCTGCAGATTATAGATGGAATAGAAATGGTTGCCGAATTGAAAAGCAAATCGGCAGATTGAACTGCTAATATACTCCGGTTTTATTTTTTTCACCTTCATCATTGAAATTGTTCTGTTAATACCTTTCCTGTATCCCGTGGAAAAATAAATATCTAACTCAGTTAAATAATTTGATGGAATATTTTTTTCATCAAAGATTATTCTATCAATCCTTTCATAGGGTACAACTGTTGTCATTGAGAGTTTATCTATTCTTTTGTAATGTTTCTCCAGTGTTTTTTCCCTGCAGGTCATAAGGACATGATAATAAAAAGCGGCTTTTTCATCATCGCGTGACAAGGCATTTATAAAGGCCTGTTGAATTTTTTTATATGAGGAGCGTTTAGCGATTTTAGGAATTAAGCGCCACGTATATGTTGAATCCGGATTTATATTTATCAGTTTCGTTATATAATAATTAGATTTAACCTTATCATTCTGGTTTCGGTAAAGCTTAAAAAGCCAAAAACGGCATTGGTCACTATTTTTCCCTTCCGGATCTTTTAGGAGGCTTTCTTCAAAATATTTTATAGCGTGATTGTTTTTACCGTATCGCAAATAGTCTCGGCCAATCAACCATAGGGCTTCTCCGGCTCTGGTGCTGGCTGGATTTAATTGAATCATTTTCAGGAAATATTTTTTAAAATTTGGTTTTCTCCTGTCTTCAAGGTATTTGCCTGATCGATATAGGGCGAATTCCTTTATTTTTTCAGAATTACTGTTGAGTAGAGAGCGGTAGTGAAGGAAGGCTTTTGTTTCTTTGCCCATAGCCCATAATTCATCGGCATATGCCAAACGCAGTTTTTCAACGGGATGTTTTCTTTTTATCAAGCTTTGAATCAATTCATCTGCTTTTTTAAAATTTTTATTCCTTGCAAGAGTTTGTAAAAGAAGACTTTTATTTTTAAGTGTTCCCCTATTTTGTAATAATTCGAGTACTTTTAAAGCTTCTTTATATTTTCGGTTATTATAGAGCCCCTGGGCGAGTAAATGACCGTCATTATTCGAAAAACGTGCTTGTGATTTTATTAAAAGATTAAATAATCTTTGTGATGCAACTCCTTCCTGCCAGCTTGAAGGGTGACTGTCCAGGATTCGTAAGTAATCTTTTTGAGCTTCGCTAAAATTATTTTTTCTTTCAAGAATTGAGGCCCTCTGGATATAAAATCTGGATTTAACAGACGCAGAGTTGAATTCTTTAAGGCCGGTAATTATAGATTTTACTGCTTTATCATATTTTTTTAATTTGATTAATGATTTTATCTTGAGTTCAGTTGCTTCCCGAAAAAGACCAATGTTGTCATCATCGATTTTTTCAAGAAATTTTATCACATAGTTATATTCGCGATACTTATAAAAGAGAATGGCAGTTTCAAGCAGTGCATCATTATAAAATGGTGACTTTATATGAAATCCCGTAAAGTGACGATATACCGGATGAGAATATAATCTCAGGGATTTGTTCCTGTAGGAGGAAAAGCAGCTATTTGCATAATGGAAAATGGCTGCTTTGGAATTTTTACTGTCACGGTAGGCGTTGGCCAGGATAAAATGCTCCCTGTATGAGTTTGCCCTGTCTTTCAGATTAGTTATGATTTCCTCCGGTGTATTGTAGGTGGCCATAATAGCCAGGTCTTTCCCGGTTACTTTTTGATTCGAGCACGTTGCTGCTGCAGCTAGGGATAAAATAAATAGGATTCGAAGTTTCATTTTTCCTTTTAATACTTTTTTTGATATTGTGTGTATTCTTTTATTTCTTCCAGGCGGGGATTCTCCCAGATTTGATCAAAAAAAGTCTTCTCTTTTCTGGTTTTGTAATAATTATCATAATGGATAGTACTGTAATAGTCCCTCTTCTTTTCGCTAATTCCCTGTATAAGGTCATGTAATTTTTCAAATGAAAGATAACCAAGATCAGATTTGGCCAGGACGAGATCTTTTCTGCGCAACTGGATTTTTTTTCTGGTATTTTTTATTTTTTCCTCTTCATCTGTGTTATGCATGTCTTGATATAATTTTTTAATGTTTTTCTCGATTTTATCAGGGGATTCCCTTACCTGACGGGATTCGAGGATTGCCATAAAGGCATATTGTTTTCCATGTTTCGCCTTTTTAATTGCTTTCGCATATTTATACAGTCGAAGAGAAAAAAGGGTCTGCCGGTAGTTATCTGCCATAATCAGATATTGCCGCGCAACGGCCAGATCACGGTAACCAAGGGAGAGGTAATGCCTGGCCTTTGTATTTTTATTATTGATAACTTCCGGAGCAAAGGAGTTAAGTATTTTTTTACTAATATTTATATCCTTTGTAATGGTTTTTTTGTACAGATCTATTAGCAGTTTCTGTGATTTTCTGATTTCAATAAAAGAATCAGAAAAAGAAAACTTCATGTATAGAATCTGGGCGATCATATCACGCTGAATAGCTTCTTTCAGAATATTCTGCTGCTCTTCAGAGCCAAGATTGGTGACAGATGTATTAATAAAATAAAAAAAGTAGCGGTTATCTTTTAAACCTTTCTGAGCAAAGCGCTGCTGACCTGCACTGAGACTTGATTTGGTTCTTTGTCCGTTTAGGGGAAAAGTTATGAGGAGAATTGATAAAAATAATAGGCAGATCATGCCCTGTTTGTAATGGTTAGAGATCAAAGGTTAATCCTTCCATTGCCAGATAAATCTTTAATGTATCATTTCCGTTGTCGAGTGCATGCTGGAGTGCCATTTCATAGTTTTCGTGCAGTTTTTTGTCCCTATAGTCAGGTTCGTGATGAGTGAGAACAAGTTGCCGTGCCTTCCATCTGAGGGCGCAATTTACTGCCATTGTGTAGGAAGTGTGCCCCCAATCAATTTTCATGAATGATTCTTCAAGTGTATATTGTGAATCGAGTACTAAAAGGTCAGGATTGAGGAAAAATTCTGAATGTGCGCCAAGCTTTTCGAGTGTTTCACCAGTAAATTCAGCATCTGTCGCAAAAATAAATGTTTTTCCATTTTGCTTGAATCGATATGCGAAACTGCCATTGGGGTGGGTAAGAGGGTGCAGGTCCACAAAGAGATCGTCTTCAAGCTGATATGGCTCTGACTTCCCCGCATCCAAGAGATGAAATTCCTTTGTTGAAGCAGTTCCATCGAATGTGGCGGGAAAATTTGGAGCACTCATCTGTCTGTTTAAGACTTTTTCCTGATTGGGGTACGGTGAATAGAACCTGACGGTATTTCCGGGGATATAGATAGGTTTGAAGAATGGAATACCCTGGATGTGATCCCAATGATTATGGGTTAAAAAGATGTTAACTTCCCCTTCACCTTTTCCGCAGGGCCCCTGTATCAGCTGGTTCCCAAGTTGGCGAATACCTGTTCCGGCATCAATTATATAAATATTACCGCTGTCCGATGTTACGGTAGCACAGGTCGTATCTCCCCCGTATACATGCCTTAAATCGTGGGGCAGGTTCTGGATGAAGGTCTCTATTTGATCAGTTTCTTTTAAACCAGAAGAAACTGCAAGTTTGAGAATTTCCTGCAGTTTGTTTCTGTATTCGTCGTTAGTTACGGGTGAGGGTAATGAACCCCTGACCCCCCACAATTTTATCTGCATTATAAACAGGTCTCCCCGTATTTATTCATTTTCACTCAATACTATTTCTGCTTTT
This sequence comes from uncultured Spirochaetota bacterium, assembly GCA_942491575.1. Lineage (GTDB taxonomy): Bacteria > Spirochaetota > UBA4802 > UBA4802 > UBA5550 > CAZHNW01. The sequence continues at coordinate 3,077,789 of CALOBT010000025.1, read as the reverse complement.
TATAAATGCAAGATATTTTTGTGTGTCGTACAACCCATAAGCAGAGAATTTAATGATTTTACAGTTAAACTGACCTGATCAGGTTCATCGAGATATCTTTAATTTCGGCACAACCTGTAAGAATCATGGCTTTTTGCAGATCTTTTTGCATCTGGTTAAGATAGTGCGCAGTTCCCTCTGCACCCATCCCAACTGCTGCGATGGCCACAGGTCTGCCAATGAGGACCAGGTCAGCTCCAACTGCAATTGCTTTCATAATATCGACACCTTTTCTGAAACCTCCATCAATAATAACAGAGATTTGACCATTTACCGCCTTGACGATATCCCCAATGACGTCCATGGTTCCCGCCATTTCGTCAAGAACCCGTCCACCGTGATTTGAAACTATGATTGCCTTTGCACCGGCATCTACGGCCCTTCTGGCATCTTCGGGGTTCATAATTCCCTTCAGGATGAAGGGGAGATCGGTAGAGGAAATCAGTTCCCTGAGGCTTTTAAGGCTTTTAGGGGCAACCGGCTGGTTTTTCATTGCCATTGTTTTAAAGACTACCGCATCGATATCAATACCGACAGCCAGAGCGCCGGATTCCTCCGCAGCATGTATCCGCTTGATTATATCAGAATTATTTGATCTTGGTTTAAAAATGGGGATACCCGCTCCCTCGTATTCTGAAAGGGCCTGAATGCCGATTTTATATTTATCGGGAGATGCGCCGTCACCGACAAAGGAGATGGTGCCGGCATCAATACATCCCTTGACAACAGCCCGGTTATAATCCAGTTCATTGATGGCGCCTCCCATATTTGTTACGGCGCCGGTTATGGGTGCTGCCATGACCGGGAGTGATAGCTTCTGCCCCAGGAAGGTGGTAGTGGTCTCCGGATCGGATATGTCGTGAATGAGACGGGTTGTTATTTTATACTGCCTGAGGGCCTCAATATTTCTCCGAAAAGATGCACCGGTGTCGATACCACCCATTCCGGGAACACCGGTAGGACAGTCTTTCCCGTCACATTTTTTGCAGACATAGCATATATTTTTAAATTTTTCCCTGGCGGCAAGGTTTATCATTTCCATGGAGAGTTCCGATTCAGCCTGGACCTCAATATTCAGGAGCTGCCTGCATTTGGCCACACTAGATTCAGCCTCTTCCAGGGTATCTCCCGTAGCAATAATATGTCCTGCCTTCTCTACGTTTGATCTCGGTTTGACGATTTTATCACCAATATCTACATTAAGAAAGATTTCATTAATTCCAGGGACCTTCAGGGCCTCTTCCAGGCCGGAAATATTTTTGACTATTCCGGGATTGGTAATTATGGCCCGTTCAATGGATACGAGATTGAAAATCGGTTCCAGATTTCCCGGTTCCTCACCAAAGGCAACTTCAACGGCTGCCTTCATCAGATCAACACCTGTTGAGAGGGGGTAGGTATAGGCGGACATAAATCCCCCGGAGAGGCGGGCGGCAAGTTCTCCTATCATTGGCCCATTTGAGGTGATCTTGATATCACCCTTGGCTGCGCCAATGGTGAGTCCCAGGGCCTTTATGCCCCGGGTCATAACCTCACGAGCCTGTTGCTGAATTTTTTCCGGTAGGGATGAGGGCATGGTGTGGCCAGTTTCAATGAAGTAGGGGGGATTTTCAATTATCCTGTCGGCAATTCCGGTAAAAGTGATTTCATTATTGTAAATTATAGCATCAATGGAAAGCTCATGGCCCTCCATATATTCCTCGATGATTAGTTCACCACTGGGTGAGGCATCTTTGGCAAAATGGAATGCCTCTGAAAGCTGGTTCTGGTTATCAATGCGTCGGACTCCCCTTGCCCCCATATTGTCAGACGGCTTCATCACTACGGGGAAGTTTAATATTTTACATGCCTTTTTGGCATCTGAAAGAGACCAGACCGGTAGAAAATTTGGAGAAGGGACATTGTGCTCATTGAAACGCATTCGCATTTTGATTTTATTTGTAGCTGCTTCGGCATCATCAAATTTTATCCCCGGTAGATTGAGGGCATTGGCTACCGCAGCAACTGTCATTGAAGCATCGGTTCCCACAGTCAAGACACCATGAATGGGGGTTATTTCATTCTGCATTTTAGCTACCCGTACCGATCCTTCGATGTCCCTGGTGCTCATAATTATGGGAATGTCAGCATCCTTCATGCCTATGACGCTGGCATTGTAGTCAGTAACAATAACCTGGTAACCCATTTTTTTAGCAGCAGTTATAGCGGGTGCCTGAAGAAGGCCCCCACCGATTATCATGACAGTTTTTTTCACCTGTTTCTCCCGGCTGATGTATGATAAATATTATGTCACTTTATTTTATGAAACCTTCCTTTTCAGTCAATTATAAAATAGGAATTATGAACAAAATATACATTTAAGAGTTGTTGTATATATGACAGGCAGTTCATGGAAAATATTTAATTATTATTGCCCATACTGGAAATTTTATTGGAAGAAAAGGGCTTGAAATATCTATTTTTGTCCACTGCAATGGCTTTTTTAATTATTTTCATGTAATATGAGTTATAAATTGAAATGGGAGGTCCAATGGACAGGCATCTGACTCTAGAAGCAGTTCGTCTGACAGAAATGGCAGCCTTACATGCCAGCAGGTTCATGGGAAAGGGTGATGAAGACATAACCTACCTCTCTGCTTCGGATGCAATGGTAAAGGTTTTCAGCGATATGCATATGCATATAAGCATTGCCATTGGCGCCGACAGCAGGCACAGCAGGCTTGCGGACGGAGAACTTTTTGGAGATACCGAGGGACCCAGGGTTGAAGTTGCAGTAAAACCCCTTGATGGCAAGATGACCTGTGCCAGGGGAGGGCATAATGCCATTTCCGTAATTGCTGTTGGAAATCCCGGCTCTTTCATGAAAACCAGAACCGGATATATGGAAAAAATAGCCGTTGGTCCCGAGGCAAAAGGGGTCGTAGATATCCATCAGACACCTGAAATAAATATCAAGCGTATTGCACGGGCAAAGGATAAGTATATTGAAGATATAACCGTATGTGTCCTTGACCGGGAAATTAACCTGGATCTGGTTGAACAGGTTCGCAGTACCGGAGCCAGGATCAGGTTTATACGGGATGGCGATATTTCCGGTGCAGTTTCTGCTGCGGTTAAGGATAATTCCATTGATGTATTGATGGGTATCGGGGGAAGGAAGGAAGGAATACTGGCTGCGGCGGCATTAAAGTGTCTCGGTGGCGACATGCAGGCCCGATTCTTGGAAGATGGAAAAGCACCGGAAGAACCGGGGGACTATTATTCGACTATTGATTATGATAAAGTCTATACGATTGGAGACCTGGTCAGCAGTGGAGAAATTATGGTTTCAATGACTGGAGTTACCGATGGAGTCTTATTGCCCGGAGTACAGTATTTTTCCGGCGGAGCGGAGACTACTTCCATTGTTCTGAGAGAAAAAACACACACACTCCGGCATATAAAAGCAGTTCATCAATTTGATTTCAAACCTATTTTTTAAGAACAGGCCGAGCTATGAGTAATTTTGAATCTGACTCCAGTCAACGGATGGTGGATATCTCTTTAATAAGGACTATTAACAAATCCATCACCTCTCGGAGTCCTTTGCCGGATCTTCTCGAATCGATACTTGATGTGGCTAAAACCATGATTGAAGCGGAATCGTCGTCACTTTTACTTGCGGAAAAGGAGAGTGGTGATCTGATTTTTAATATCGTGATTGGAGAGAAGGGGAAAATTATCAAGGGGGAAAGGGTGCCCAGCGGCAAGGGAGTTGCAGGAATCGTTGCCAAAGAAGGAAAGCCGCTGATTGTCAATGACGCTCAAGGTGATTCAAGAATCTTTAAAGAAATTGATGAAAAATCAGGATATGAAACACGAAATATAATTTGTGTACCAATGATTGTAATGGAACAGCTGGTGGGTGTTCTGGAGATAGTAAATTCTATCGATCGCGATAATTTTGATGATATGGATCTTGAAAAGGCAAAGTATATTGCTGAACAGGCTGCAATTGCAATAATGAATCGGATGCTTTATGATGACCTTGAAAAACGAATTGATGAACTTTCTGCACTTTTTGATGTATCAAATGCAATCTCTTTTGCCTCTCAGGATGACGATATACTTCAGAAAATTATTGAGTCCCTGGCGCAGTCTCTAGGAGTGGATCGGGCATCTATATGTGTTTACTGTGATGAATCAAAAAACCTGATTCTTGAGGCCGCAACCGGTATCTCTGATTTTAAACCGGGGGAAATTTATATCGACATTGATGAGAGTATTTCCGGGCACGTCTTTAAAAACTCAGAACCCCTTGTGATATCCAACATTGAGGAAGAATTACCGGCCTCCCTCCAGGGGACCTTTGGTGATTACCAGTCAAATTCATTTATTTCCGTTCCCATTTTTTATAAAAATAAAACTATTGGAGTGGTAAATCTGGCAGATAAAGAGGACAGGGGTATTTTTGATTCCTTTGATATGCGGGTGCTTTCTACTGCGGGGAGCCAGATCGCTGAGACATATCAGAACGTGAAGAATATACGAAACCAGGAAGAACAGCGGAGGCTTGCACAGGAGATAGATATTGCCGCCCAAATTCAAAAAAGGATTTTACCGGTTATTCCCTTAACATATGGCAATCAACGTATGGCGGCTTTCAATGAACCCGCAAAATTAATTGGCGGGGATTTTTATGATTTCTATCCATCCGAAGATGGCTCCTATAGTGTCCTTGTAGCAGATATCAGTGGAAAGGGGATCCCCGCGGCTTTATTTATGGGGTCGGTCCGCAACATTCTGCGTGTTGAGCAGAACCTGGATTATCACCCTGCGAATCTACTCAGAAACAGCAACCGTTTTATTACTCAGGAATCTGAGTATGGGATGTTTGTTACCGTTTTTTATGCACACATTGATCAGGAAAAGGGGGAAATTACCTTCGGGAGTGCCGGTCATAATAATCAGTTTTTGGTGAGAAAGGATTCAGGGGAAATTACCTGTCTGAATGCAAGGGGCAAACCCCTGGGACTCCTGGATGACCAAACATTCGAGGAAAAAACGGTAACATATTCCTCTGGAGATTTGCTTGTGCTTTTTACGGATGGTGTTGTTGAATGCCTGGGCGGGCCTGATCTGGATACAGAAAAAGGGGAAAAGGAGCTTGCAAAAATAAGCGCCAGGCATATAGAATATGGTCCTGATATTTTAGTCAAAAAGTTAAGTGAAAGTGTAAAGGATGCCCCTGATAATGACCTGCGCGACGACTTCACTGTAATGGCAATTCAGTTATAGAACAAATGATAGCAGCAGTGTGATCGCTGTTTACACAAATAAAGCTAATATTTACCGGAGTAATATATGAAAGACTCTTTTAGAGGTTTGTTTCTCATTCTGGGTATGATCATACTTGTTATTTTGTTTCGATATTTCGGAGTAGAAAAGACAATAGATCATATCATGAGCCTTGGCTGGCGTTTTCTGATAATTGTTTCAATTCATATTTTCAGCAATTTTGGACTGGCCTATGCACTTCGACTATTTATTCATAGAAAATTTACCCTGAGGGAATTTATTACTCTCGTTGAAGCCAGAATTGCCGGTGATGCTACGTCAGCAATTAATGCCATTGGGGCTTTTGCCGGTGAGCCAATTAAGGCCATATATATAAAGGACATGGTCCCCCTGAGTGCAGGTCTTGCTGCAGTTGTTATTGATCGGACGGTACATTCCATCTCAGTTATATTTATTTTTCTGACAGGTATCATCATTGGTCTTTTCGTATTGGATATACCCCTCTACGTCAGTTTACTCAGCCTGCTATGGTTGTTCTTTTTACTATTTCTGCTGCTGATATTATTAAAGAAACAGCGTGCCGGTTTTTTATCTTTTGTCCTCAGTAAATTACCTGGATTTCTGGTGAAAAAATTTATGACAGAGCAGAGATGGAAGTCAGTTGAAAAACTTGATAAGGAGATAAGTCTGCTCCTGCTGAAAGAAAACAGGAAATCTTTTATTATATCGTTTTTCATTCATTATTTTGTAATACTGTTTATAAATACATTGGAAATTTATTTGATTATGAATTTTATTGAAGATGCTCCTCAATTTAATTTCTTGAACGCCATGTTTATTTATGTTCTTGGTTTTATTTTGACCAGTGTCACATTTTTCATGCCTGCAAATGTTGGAACCAGTGAAGGTTCTTTCTCTCTTGGCCTCGCAATGCTTGGATATGATCCCGTTCTCGGCTTATCCGTGGGCATTATTAAACGCTTCCGGCAGTTTACATGGGCAGCTATTGGACTCCCTTTTCTTTTCTATGCAGGATTGATTAAAATTGGCAGGAAATCCGGTGGAGAGTCCGGGAATGATTATAATTAACTCTAATTATAATTATTCCGATAAAAATATCAGGGTTTGATTACAGCGGGAAAAAAGCTTACAATAATAGCGAGGCAGGTGCAAAATGTACAGGAATAGATTTTTTACAGCAATAATCAGTTCTTTTATTATAATTAGTATGACATTTTCAGGCTGCACCAAAAAAGAAGGTGGGAGCATTAGGATCCCGGAAAAGGATGACAATGCTGAAGGCAGAAAAGTTACTAAGGAAAATTCAAAATTTCTAGGCAAATATAGCATCAGGATGACTGGATTCATTGGTGATTTAACTATTTCAAATGATGGTGGGAAGCTTAAAGGTGAAATCAGGTTCGCTAACTGGGGCGGGGGTCAATCCCAGGTCTTGAAAAAAATGAGTATCACGGGCAGTAAAATATATTTTGTCAGAAGTATCTCAACGAAAGAAGAGCTGGTTCGTTTTGGAGGAAAGAGGTTTTTCAAACAGGAATTTCACGGACAATTCAGCAGTGACGGATCTGTCGTAAAAGGATACTTCAAAGATTCCGGCGGTCAGAACAGCTGGGAAGGTAAAAGATAATATCAGTTGGAAAAAAGAATAGCAGTAATAGGTTCCGGAGCTTCGGGGATGATTGCAGCATGCCTGGCCGCAGGAAAAAATCGACGGATAACCGTTTTTGAAAAACAGAAAAAAGCCGGAAGAAAGATACTTATTACCGGTAATGGCCGCTGTAATATATCAAATCGATTTATTGCACCGGAAAAATACCATGGAGAGAATCCGCGTTTTGTTAACAATATTTTTTCCCGGTTTGGATTGCAGGAAACAGAATTATTTTTTAAAGAAATAGGTATCCCCTTTGTCGAAGAACAGGAGGGCAAACTTTTCCCCGCATCACTTCAGGCCTCATCTGTAGTCACCATGCTTCTTTTCGAAATGGAACAGCGTGGTGTAGATCTTCAGCTGCATCGCCGCATTGATCGTATCTATCAAAAAAAAAATGGATTTGCTCTGCAAACAGCAGGTAAGGAAAATCATTATTTTGATGCAGTCATCCTTGCCGCAGGCAGTTGCGCTTATCCACCGGTGGGAGCATCAAAAAGCGGTTATGAATTAGCCGCCTCTCTGGGGCATCGGATAATATCTCCACGTCCGGTTATTCTTCCGCTGAATATTCCCCTGAAGCGCCTGCATCGCCTCCAGGGTATTAAATGGGATGTTCAATTAAAGGTCCTGCTTGATAATAAAATAATGGCTGAATCATCGGGAGAACTTCTTTTTACCGGGTATGGAATTTCCGGGCCGGCATCATTGAAAATTTCCAGGGCGGTAAACGAGTTGATTCTGAAGGGAGAATTTCCGGAAATCGCCATTGATTTTTTTCAGGATTATTCAGAGGCGGAACTGACAGATCATCTGGAGGACCTGTGGCATGACCGGAACCGTGAGATCGGTTTCGCCATGAAGGGCATCCTCAAGGAGAGGATGCCAGAGGTTATCTGCGAAATAGCTTCGGTTGATCTCCGAAAAAAGATAAACCAGCTAACGCCTGCAGAGCGGAATAAACTCATATCCACCCTGAAGGGACTTCGGGTATATCCCGGAGAACCCCGTGATTTTAAAGAAGCAGTTGCTGCAGCTGGGGGGGTAGCCGTTGATGAAATTGATCCGGCAACTATGGAATCAAGACGGGTACCTGGACTTTTTATAACGGGAGAGCTTCTCGACATCGACGGAGATAGCGGAGGCTTTAATCTTCAGTTTGCCTGGAGTACCGGAGCTATCGCAGGTATGGCTCAGGGAAGATAGAACTTCCCCCCACCCCTCTTTTTAAAAAAATCAGAACAGGGTCATGTATCCCTGAAGTTTTGAAATACTGCGACATATATCCTGAAGGATTTCTTCATTGGGAAACTCTGCTATAACCGTATAGGAAATAAATTTTCCGTTACTGCTTTCCTTCTGGGTTATTCTACCCTTTATATTGTTTCCCTCAAGGATACATGTGATCAGATTGCCGGTATCCTCACGGTTGCGGAATACCGCCTTGAAGGTGCATTCCGCAGGGTAAGTGATTTTTTTTTCGTTACTTTGATTTTCAATCTGCATGAAATTTATGTCCTGATATAATTCTTGCGCCCTCACCGTTTAAAGAATAATTAAACAGCTGCGGACACTGTACCTTTTTCAGTGTAAATATCAATTAACTGATAGACATAAATTTCTTCATTCAGTTAAGAATTACACGGTCACGGCACTAATCCTCGCTTACAATTTTCTGGTAATCAGCCAAAAATTTTTCAAGACCGATGTCGGTGAGTGGGTGTTTGACTATTTTTTGAAATACTGAAAATGGAATTGTTGCAATATCAGCGCCTGCAAGGGCCGCATACTTGATGTGAAGAGGATGCCGAACAGAAGCGACAATTATTTCTGTTTTATACCCGTAGTTATTATATATTGCTGCTATTTCTTCAACAATTTCCATTCCTTCATGGCTGATATCGTCCAGGCGTCCCACAAAGGGAGAAATATAGGAGGCTCCCGCCTTTGCAGCCATAAGGGCCTGAACCGGATTGAAGCAGAGGGTGACATTTGTTTTAATTCCCTCTGAAGAGAGGGTTTTTACTGCCCTGAGCCCCTCTTCAATTAAGGGAATTTTAATATTAATATTGTCACCGATTTTTGCCAGGTCCCTTCCTTCCTTTATCATTCCATCGTATTCTACGGATATGACTTCCGCTGAAACAGGGCCTTCAACTTCCCCTGCAACTTCCTCGAGGACCTCCCGGTAGGGGCGTCCAATCTGGCTGACAAGGCTTGGATTTGTGGTTACACCGTCGAGTATCCCCAGGCCGCGTGCCTTCTGGATCTCGTTAATGTCTGCTGTATCGATAAAAAATTTCATTGGTTGCCGGTCTCCTTTTTTTAACGATCAAAAAGGAAGGTATCATATTGTAAACTTAAAATATAAAAAATATATTTTTTTTTAAAGAGCGACGACTCACTGTTATATTCTTAGACAGGTAATTTTGATGTTCTGGTGAGAATATGTTTACGAGTAAGAGCTTTTATAATATTTTTGAACAAATAACGTCGCCTCATCGGAGGGGAGCGGTTTGCTGAAAAAATAACCCTGAGCCAGGTCACATCCAAATTCATTAATCATGGAGAGGTGTTCTTCCGATTCTATTCCTTCTGCAACTACCTTCATGTTCAGATTATGAGCAAGGCTTGTGACAGATCTTACAATTTCCCGGCTCTGGTCATCAATATGCATCCATTCGACGAAGGACTTGTCAATTTTAATAGTATCAACTGGAAAATGAAGCAGGTAGGTGAGGGAGGAATATCCTGTACCGAAATCATCCAGATAGAGGGGAAATTTTTTTGATTTTAAAGTCAGCAATGTCATATTGGCCATTTCCATATCTTCCATGAATGCACTTTCAGTTATTTCAAAGGCAACATTCTCCGGAAACAGATTTTTTTTTGAAACTTCCTTAACAATTTTTTCGCTGAGACCTTCATGAAGAAACTGTTTTGCAGAAAGGTTGATGCCCACCTTGAATGGCTGATCAATAATAAATTCATTTTTCCAGTGATATATCTGCCGTATTGCCTCTTCAATTATCCAATAACCCATTGGTATAATTAAATTTGTTTTTTCAGCAGCGGGGATGAATTCATCCGGCGGAATAATGCCTTTTACCGGGTGTTTCCATCGAATCAGGGATTCGAATCCTGCCAGATTATTTTTATTTATGTCAATTACCGGTTGATAGTATAGCCTGAACTCTTTCTGGTCCAGCCCCCTCTGCAATTCATTTTTCATTTCCAAAGAAACGTCGTTATTGTCGGCTTCATAAGGCATAGCATGCTTTTTTTTGATCCCTGCCCCTGGGGGGCTTTTAGTCAAAGAGCGGTAATGTATGTTATTTTTAAGTGAAAAAATTAAGGGAGATGTCGAGTCAGCTGATTCACCGCTTATAAGGTGACTGTCTGAAATAGATGCCTCTATCACGGCATCTCCAGTGTTAGAAGCCAGCAATTTAATCTGATTGAGGATATGTTTTTTTCCGGAAGGGGTGTTTAGAAAATAATATATCCCCTCTTTGATTCCAGCCTGATAGGAAGCAATATCTTCGAATTTACTGACAATGATGGCCGGTCCGGAAATTTGCTTGTTTATTGCAGCTATTTTAGGCCAATAGCCGTCTATATTCTTTTTGTCCCCAGGCATACAAAAAATTTTAAGACAGGCGCTATCGGGAATTGGCATTTTTTGATCATTTTCCTGGTATGTTGAGTAGTCGATCTCCTCATTATCAAGAAGTCCCGTTATCATGCTGGTAAAGGTTTTTGAAAAATTAATTATTATTATCTTTTTAAAAGTGGACATGTTATTTTTCCCGTAGAATAGATTACCATGAAATATCCATTAGTCAAGATAAAAGAAGCGGGGTTTAATTTGTTGCAGGAAAGATATTGACACCATAAATTGCTAATATTTATATAAATGTATGAAAAAATTTTCCCTTCTTATCTTTTTGATGCTGTTTTCTTCCTGTTTTCCCTGTGCTGATGAAGGAGAAAAAAACTCTACTTTTCTGGTGAAGGGATCCCTTAACCTGAACAAAGAGGATAATCCATATAACTTTGAGAGAGATGGTATAGTTGAGTTAAATGGAGAATGGGAATTTTACTGGAAGCAGTTGGTAACTCCCCGTCTATTGTCCTCCCATCCTTTAACCGGGAAAAAATATCTACAGGTGCCCTTTAACTGGGAGGGTGTGAGGTATAATGGGAGGCTGCTGCCCCGTGACGGCTATGGAACATATCGGGGTGAGATTGAAGTTCCGGATAAAGATGCTATATATGCCCTGAAGCTGAAAATGATTTATACCGCCTACCGCATCTGGGTTGATGATAAACTGGTAGATACATTCGGTGTTGTTGGGAAAACAAAAAAACAGTCATTTCCAAAATTATCTTCACGTGTTGTCGTTTTTAAACCTGAGAATAACAAGTTTATTATTACCGTACAGGTCAGTTCATTTGAATCATACCGCCAGGGTATTAACTCGACGATTTTTCTCGGAAAAGAATCTCAAATCAGGAGTGAACAAAATGATGATTTAATTCTGAATGTATTTATTGCTGGGATTATTTTTACCATGGGGCTTTATCATTTTGTTATTTATCTCTTCCGCAGAAAAGACAGAACAAGTCTCTTTTTTGGCCTTTTCAGTGTTCTCATCTGCTTTCATGCATTTTTTGAAGGGGAAATGCTCTTCAGTCATATTTTTTCAAATATGGATTTTCAGACGGAAGAGTTAATTCAGCGTGTTATTCTTTTACTACTAATTCCCGTTTATGTCTGCTACCTGTATGCCTTTTTTGAGAAGAAAATGGCCCAGTGGCTTCCTGTTTCTTCGGCAATGGTTTCCGCCCTTTTTATACTGCTGATGTTTTCACTTCCTTTTTCCTATCTTTTTCCACTTTGGAATATTTATACTTTTTTTGCTGTATTTTATATTCTAATGTGTTCCCTGGTGATAACCAAACAGGTGATTGCCGGGGTGCCCTATGCATTGCCGGCTTTTCTCGGTACTATTTTTATCGTTACCACTGCAATTTATGATTTAGTTATTGATGTAATGCAGCTGCCGGTTTCAAATCTATTTGCCTATGGCCTGGTTATATTTCTAATAATTCAGGCTTCCATAAATGCTGCAAAATTATCCTCAGCATTTTCACGTATTATAGTTCTCTCGGATGAATTAAACATAAGTCACCAGGCGCTGATAAAATCGTATTCGATGATGGAAAAGAGGGTCGAAGAGAGAACCTCTGAGCTTCAAGAAAGTAATGAAGGCCTGGCTCATGAGATAGAAGTGCGTAAAGAAATTGAAGATGCCCTGACAAAAGCCAAAAAAGATGCAGAATCTGCAAACAGGGCCAAAAGTACATTCCTGGCAAACATGAGTCACGAGATCAGAACTCCACTGAACGGAATAATAGGGCTGCTGCAGTTGCTGGAAAACCAGATACCCTCAATGGAATTGAAGGAATCTCTTCACCTGATGGATCTTTCCGCTAAAAATCTTATGAACCTGATAAATGATATATTAGATTTTTCAAAAATTGAATCCGGAAAAATGGTTCTGGAAAACACTGATTTCAACATGCGAAGTGTTATTGGATCCATCTGCAAAACATTTGAGTATTTGGCCAGAGAAAAGGGCGTCTCAATGCATTGCGATATAAGTGAAGAGGTTCCTGAATATATCAGCGGTGATCCCGGACGCCTGAGCCAGATATTGATAAACCTTGTCAGTAATGCGGTAAAGTTTACCAATGAGGGGGACATTGAGGTCAGGGTTTCGGTAAAAGAAAAGGATAAAGAAAATCTACTTTTATTCTGTGAAGTATCTGATACCGGAATTGGAATACAAAAAAACAAGCAACTAATCATTTTTGATAGTTTTTCCCAGGCCGATGCGTCGACAACCAGAAACTATGGGGGAACAGGTCTGGGCCTGGCGATTGCGAGAAAACTTGTAGAACTGATGAGGGGAGATATTGGTGTAAAGAGTTCTCCCGGAGAAGGAAGTTTATTTTACTTCACGGCGCGCTTTAATTACAGCGATCAGCTGAAGGTTCCCCCCGAGAAGTCTGCTCGTAAGGAAGAAATCTCGGAGAAAGAAAAACCTATGAATATTCTCGTTGCTGAAGATGATATGATAAGCCAGAAACTGGTGAAAAAAATACTGGAAGGAAGGGGCCACCAGGTTACAATTGCTGAAAATGGAATCCAGGTCCTCGATTTGATAAAGGAAAATGAATATGACTGTATTCTAATGGATGCATTTATGCCGGAAATGGACGGTATTGAAACCACTCTTGCTGTTCGCTCCTTCGAAGAGAGACAGGGCATTTATACACCGATATTTGCAATAACTGCGGATGCTCTTTCAGAGAGCCGAAGCAAATATCTTAACAGCGGAATGGACGCATATCTTTCAAAGCCGGTTAAAATAAAAGATCTAATACAATTGTTGGGAACAGTTGGAGAATTAAAAAAATAGCTTGCTAATCATGTCGATGGACAAATAGTGAGTTTAAATAATAACGTATCGATTTAATTATGAGCAGAAAAGAAATACATCAGGAAGAAATATCCGCAGCAATAAAAGAACTTGTCAGGCAGGCGAATTTTGAGCTTTCCATTGAGGTGGAAGAGTGTTTTGACTCAATGATACAGGTAGAAAAAAATCCCGCAGGTATTGCTGCACTGGAAGTTCTCAGGGAAAATGCAATGCTTGCGAGAACTGAACAACTTCCCCTTTGCCAGGACTGCGGCGTAGTAATTATTTTTATCGAACTTGGACAGGATGTATCTATTCAGGGGGGATTTCTCGAAGAAATTATTAATAATGCGGTGGCAGAATCCTATAAAGATTTCTATCTTCGAAAATCTATTGTGAGTGATCCTCTAAAGAGAATAAATACTGGATCCAATACCCCTGCCTTTATCCATACAGATATTGTCCCGGGACCAAACATGAAAATATCTCTCTACCTGAAAGGCGGAGGATCGGAAAATATGACTAACCTCAAAATGTTTCGCCCAACCGATTCATCTGATACTATAATTGAATATATTGGAGAAACAATCAGGGATGCGGGACCGAATCCCTGCCCGCCTCTTTTTCTCGGTGTCGGGATCGGCGGGACTGCCGATGTTGCACTGGTCAACGCGAAAAAGGCCGTCCTGCGTGGTATTAACTCTCAGCATCCGGATCCCTTCTATGCAGAACTGGAATTGCGAATACATGAGCGGTGCAATAATACCGGAGTCGGTCCTCTCGGCTTCGGGGGAACCTCAACCGTCGCCGGGGTATATATTAAAGAAGCCCCGACACATATCGCCACACTTCCCGTTGCCCTGAATCTCAGCTGCCACTCAATGCGGTACCGGCAGGTGATTTTATGATTGAACCATGGAAAAAAATAAAACTTCCCCTTTCAGAGGATGATATTAAAGAATTAAAAAGCGGAGACCGTGTACACCTGTCGGGAATTATCTATACAGCCAGGGACAAAGCCCATGAGCGTCTTTGCGACATGATTAAAAAAGGAGAGAACCTTCCTTTCGATACCCTGGGAGAAATTCTTTATTATGTCGGGCCGAGCCCAACGCCCCCAAACCAGATTATTGGTGCCGCGGGACCGACAACTTCCTACAGGATGGACCCCTTCACTGAAAGGATTTTGAAAACAGGCATCCGCGGGATGATTGGAAAGGGAAAACGGAATGTCGAAACCCGAGAACTTCTTCAAAAATATAAATCAATCTATTTCAGCAGTTTCGGCGGGGCCGGTGCATACCTGAGTAAGCATATTACGGGATGCGAGCCGGTAGCCTTCGAGGATCTCGGTCCAGAAGCAATATTCCGGTTAACGGTTAAGGATTTTCCGGTTATTGTAATTAATGATATATACGGCAGCGATCTCTATGAAGATGCAGTTAAATGAAAATTATTCCTTTGAAATTTTTAAAGCAGAATTGAGAAAAAGGCTGCAAAAATGGGAACCCAGAAGTCTTGATTTTGAAGGACTCAGACGTTCTGCAGTTAAAATTCTGTTGATGGAGAAAAACAACGAGCCCCATGTTCTGTTGACGAAAAGAACAGATAAGGTGAGAACCCATAAGGGGCAGATCTCATTTCCCGGCGGGGGCTATGATGAGACAGATGACTCTATTCTGAATACTGCATACAGGGAAACATTTGAAGAAGTGGGGATACCGGAGGAGTCCATCGAATTTATTGGCCAATTTGACGATTATGTGTCGATTTTCGGACACCATGTAAGCTGTTTTGTCGGTTCCGTCCCCTATCCAGTTGAATATAATTTCAGCAGGGATGAAATTGATGTTCATATTGAGGCCCCCCTGAGAATATTTGCCGAACTGCAATATGATAGAATAGAAAAATATAATCACGATGGTAAAGAGTTCTCTGTTTACTACTACCATTTTCAGGACCACGAAATCTGGGGGCTTACTGCGCGAATACTCACTGATTTTGCCCGAAAAGTCCTTAAGGACTAAAAAAAAACTCTTAATCCCCCCTGCATCCTTGACAAATAGCCGGTCAGATAGTAGCATATACGAGTCGGTTTAGATAGTATAATATTTGATTCCATCTAATAGAGAAAAACTATGAACCAAACATTAATTAATGTCGGTGTTGCCCAGGTGAAATTCGGCGCAAACCCGGCAATCTTACGAACAATACTGGGAAGCTGTATCGGTATCTGCATCTTCGACCGTGCAAAGAAGATTGGCGGACTTGCTCACATACTCCTTCCCAATGATACATCAGGTGGCGCCTCACCAGAAAAATATGCTGATACGGCGATTCCATTGCTGATAAACCGTCTTATCAAAGATGGCGCCAAAAAGGAATTTCTGTCTGCCAAAATTGCCGGCGGTGCATCGATGTTTAAATTCCAGTCCAATGTTTCACTGGGACAAATCGGGGATCGAAATATTGAGGAGACAAAAAAGGTTCTGGAAAAACTGGGAATCCCGGTGCTCGAAGAAGATGTTGGAGGAAACACCGGCCGGGTTATTGATTTTTTTCTAACAGACGGTCATCTGAAGGTTAAGGCCGCTGGTCAGGAAAAAATGTATTATAAAGTATAACAGAGGGATCCTGGAGAAACTCATGCATGAGCATATAAAACAGAGAATTGAAACAATAATAAACAATATTGACCAGTTACCTTCAATTCCTGAAGTAGCAAGCAAGATTATAAATATGGTAAATGATCCGGATGTCTCTTTTAAGGTAATCGCTGAAGAGATCTCCAAAGATCAGTCTATGACCACTAATATTTTAAAACTTTGCAACAGTGCATACTTCAGCAAAGGAAAGGAAATTACTTCACTTGATAGAGCTATTGTTACCCTTGGGTTGAAGGAAGTCAAAGACATTGTGATGGTTGTTGCGGCAAAACCAGTGCTGGATAAATTTGTAATCGGCTATGACCTGGCAAAAGGGGATCTCTGGAAACATGGAATTGTTGTTGCCAATATGGCTAAAAATATCGCCGTTAAATGCGGCCAGAAAAATATTGCAGACGTAGTTTTCACCGGTGGAATTATTCATAATGTCGGTAAAGTGGTTCTGGCCCTGTTTGTTCAGAGCACATACAAGGATATACTCGCTGCTGTGGAAACAAAGCAGATCACTTTTTCCGAAGCCGAAAAGGAAATAATGGGATTCAGCCATCAGGAAGTAGGGGAAAGAATTCTAAGCAAATGGGATTTTCCCCCGGTACTCAAATCTATTGTCAGATTTTATCAGGAACCGGAAAAGGCCCCGAAAGAGCATTTAAAGGAAGTGTCAATCGTTCATCTTGCTAATGTTCTGAGTCTCATGGCGGGTATCGGTGTCGGAAGTGACGGCTTGTATCACCAGATAAATTCTACGGCTATGGAAACCACGGGACTCTCACCGGAAGACCTGGAAGGCTTTTACGGACGGGTTCCGGAAATTATGAAGCAGGTTAAGGAACTCCTCTAAGGCACTGTTATGTTTTTTGTTGCTCCCTGTCCTTCCTGTAAAAAAAAATTAAGATTTCCCCTCGATAGAGGGAAGATCCGTGTATCCTGTACATGCGGATACAGCTTTATTGCGGATCCCGATGATCCGCAGCTCTATAAAAATGGCTCCTTTGACCTTAAGGGGGCCCGTCAGAAAGAATCGTTATATAAAAAATTTTTTGCCGGGATACAAGTTTTTTCTTTTTCAGATTTTACCGGGGGCCTTGCAAGCCGCCTGATAAATATTAAATATAAACTTCAAAATTTTCAACTCCTGCCTGCACCGGAACAGAAAAAACTGGTTGTTCGAGGTATTATTATTTTTTTAATTATCCTGTTTCTTGTATATATTCTACTCTCCTCTCAGATCAAGCCTTCAGTCGATTCTAATATTATTTAAATACCTGCTGCCTTTTATTAGTTAAAATTTGTAAAAATAAATCAACAGTTGTTTTAATGAAAGGGTTGACACAGCCCAGGCGGGCTGAAAAAATATGACACATAACTAAAAACTACTACAGATCATCAAAGTACCAAAGAATTATAAGGAGTAAAGATATGAAAAAGTTTCTACTGTTTATCGGCATATTACTGCTCACCTCTCTCGGCAGTATGGATGCCCGCAGTGCTGAAAATTTGCAGGGTACGTTAGAGCTTTTTCCAAAAAATCTGAAGATCAATGCAGATGATTTTGACGGAAAACCGATTTTAGACAGGGGAAAGGAGAATGTGACGGGGGCTGTGGTTGGATTCAATTTTTCCAAATTACAGAAAGCAGTAGCGTCAATGCCGCCTTTCTGGGTCAAAAAGACTAAATGGAGCCAGATAAGGTTCAAGAATTTTTATATAAATTTCAAAGAAGGATCCACGGACAAGCGAATTGTTTTCGGAGCAACACTGCGCTACGAATCCTTTACGAAGGACTTCATTCACTTCTGGGGCCGTGGCCGCCGCTGGCGCACCGCAAGCGTAACTGCGAAAATGCGTGGAAGCATGGCGGTAAAACTCGACCCTGTTACGGGGACAATGCAATTTTATGATTTTAAAGCTGATACAATCAGGGTAAAAAATATTCCCCCATGGCTGGAGGAATGGGCTGTACGACGTTTTGTCAATCCCGCTATTCGAAAGAGTTTTAATCTGGATATGCGCGTTGGGGGACTCAACGCGGGTGACATCCACCTGCAGGGAATCGACAGAAGGGGTGATTTTCTCTTTTTTACCATGAAATTCAGCAAACCTGTAAATATTGCCCGTGCAGCCGGGTCATTTAAGGGCTTTACCTTTCCCCGGGGGATGAACTATGCCCCGGTTCTTAAACAGGTTAAACAGAGATATATCAGTACGGAAAAGGATTTGAATCAGCGGAACAGCAGAATTTTGAATTCCTTTGGAAAACAGAACTACGGTTTTGAAATAGAATTTGAAAAGAATCCCACAACCAGTGAAGTCCATATTGATTACAGCTATGACGGCAGGAGCTGGCGTCCCAGTGTATATCCCGGCCTTGACCGAAGAAATTTTAAACAATACATCCTTGGGGACCACCGATACAACAGCCAGTGGGGGACAAAAAAATCCGTACGACCCGACAGTACCATCTACATCAGGGCACGGTACCGCTTCAGCAATGGACAGTTCAGCCGTCAATATTTCAAAAAGGCCTTCAGGACTGATGCCTATGCTCTGCCGAAGCCGGTAATTGAGCGTATGGAGTATGTAAATACAAAGAAATATGGAACGGTACTGAAAATATTTCTTAAGAAGTATAAAAATCCCACAGTGCTGACTTTTGATACCACCATATATTTTGACGGCCGCAGCCAGGGAGGCTCCGCGGGGTACCTGCAGCGAAAAACCTTCCTTGACCGGTATCATGAACTCCCGGGAGAAACTGTGAATCCCTCCTATTCGATTTCTGATGATGGGGACGAAATTACCGTTTATCCCGGTTCGGTACTTGGCAGTATTTCCGGTTACAGAACAGAAGAGTTTAACGGCATAACATTAAAAGGTAACTGGCCGATTTACAGCTTTTCTAAAAACGCTACCTTTATTATTTCATACAAGCTGACCTATCCTACCGGGCCACGGGGCCGCATGAGAGAAGCTGTCTTTGCGTCAGGTCCCGGGATTACTGTAAATTCTTCCCGTCAGGGACTCGACCCTGTGAGGGTAAATCAGCCGACCCTGCAGCGAGTTGCCGCCACGGGAGATTCTCTCAACATGATTTTTTCCCGCGAGGAGCAGAATGCTGGTGTGGAAGTTGAACTTAGAAACATGGGAGATAAAACCTTTAAAGGGAAGTGGCCCACGGAATACTGGACTGATGATGTAAATAAGCCCCGGCGTCACAATAAGAATCGCTATACCTTTTACTTTAAGGAAGGAAGTGAACTCTTTCAGGGGCGAATCTCCAGAAACAGGATGAACATTCGGACTCCGAAACTAAACGGGACTTATTATTTGCGTGCCCGTTATATTATTGATAAAAATGTCCGCGGCACATGGTCGAAACCGGTAAGTTACCGTGCTTCAACGGCGGCGGCAGGGGCAAGTGATTTTAATCTCTACAAGACCCCGCCGATGGAATTTTCCCTCGCAAGCGGCAACAGTATTAACAACGGTAATGGCACCGGAACCTATGCGACACTGCAGAAGAAGGAGATTGCCGCCCTGGCTGATGGCCAGTCCCTGACAGTGGATGTTCTGGGTGGACGTTTCCGATACGTCGCTGTATATGCCGTAAGGCAGGGCCGAAAATATTCAGTTACGAAAACTTCCTCAAAGAATCTTCAGAAGGCCATGTTTAACCGGTTTATGAACGATGGAGGCGTTACTGTTTTTGTCGTTTATGTAAATGGTGATGATCGTTCATTTATGAAGGAACGCTGTGCAATACGACTTCTCAAACCAAAGGCGGCGGCATCTGAATTTGACCTGAACAAACCAGTACCAGCCGGGCATGAGTCTGCTTCCACCCCTGCGGTAAATACCGGTATCGGTGGCTCAAGCTATAATTCCAGGGCGGGGAAATATGGCGAACTGAAAAAGGATACTGTTCTGGCTCTCCAGGCAAATGAATCCCTTTACGTTGAAGTCCTGGGCGGTAACTACCGGTATATCAGGCTTTTCGCCTTCTACCAGAACATGAGCAAACGCCAGGTCTACGGGGGAAGCGCAAAATCGATCCCGAAGCGTTACCTGGAAAGAATGGCACAAGACAGAAATGTCAGGAGTTTCATTTTCTATGTAAACGGTGATAGTAACAGGTATGAAAAGGTTTCATGTGCGGTCCGCCTGATTAAGAAAAAATCATCCCGGCCATCCTTCAATTATAACCGGAGAAAACCCGTGCCGGGTGGATATATGCTGCTTTCCACGCGGGATTCCGTCAATAATGGCGGTAACATTATTCCCGGTATTATCCCGCGGGAGTCTGTCATGCAGATGCAGCCGGGGGAAAGAATCAGAGTCGAGGTGCTGGGGGGAAGATTTCAGTATCTTTCCATATATGCCAGCATGAATAACGGCCGCCGCATAAAGGCCCATCAGCAGGGGAACAATCCTGAATTTGCCGCAGGTATTCTTCAGCGCTACCGGAATGACAGTCGTGTAAGGCACTTTGAGGTGTTCATAAACGGCGACGAGAGGGGAAGGCAGAACCTGCCCTGTGCAGTTCGAATAATAAGGCGGAAATCCTCAGTGGCAAATATGCCGGGGATACCCCGTGGATACAGGGCCCTCAACGGCATTGGAGAAAATAATGGGCGCGGCGGCGGAAGACCCGTGATGCTGAGGCTTTCAGATATCAGTGGCCTCCAGTCGAATCAGAAGATTCTGATTCAGCAGATCGGCGGCAGTCTCAGATACGCAACTGTCATGGTGAAATATAAAAACGGTCGCGAATCCACAGCATTCCGTGGTGCAACACTCTATGCCGGTTCACTTAAAAGATATGAGAGAAATCCAGCTGTGTCGATGTTCCTCGTCTATCCCAACTGGAATAACCGGCGATATGAGAGGGTGCCCTGTAAAATACGGATTCTCATTCCGGCACGAAAGTAATTGCACTGCCTGCCATGGATATAATAATGGGATGAAACTTCGGATTCATCCCATTTTATTTTTGGAAGAAAATAATGAAAATAAACGATACCTCCTCATACCATACCGATGAAATGGAGTCCCTCGGCTGGGAGCTGACGGTATGCAACATGCTCGAAGAGGAAAAAAGTCCTGCACGTGAAATACTTAAAAAACCCGCCACCTTCGGCAACCTCCTCTTCGATTTTCTCAGTAGAGAAATACCCCTCGATACAATTAAAAATATTTGTGAAATCGGCGGCGGATACGGTTTTATTATGCGGGATTTCCTCAGAAAGAAAATTTTTTCTCACGCCGCAATGATTGATATCTCTCCATATCTCCTTGATCGGCAGCGGGAAACCCTCTCGGGAGAAGCTACACCCGTCGATTTTATCGAACAGGATGTTTTGACATTAGATGAGAAATTTTTAAAAAATTTTAATTTGGCAATTCTCAACGAAAATATCGGTGATTTCCCCACACTCTGTGATATCTCCGCTGAAGAGCTTCGGGGGGGAAGTGAGGGCGGCGAGAATCTGCTTCGGGAAGCATCACGCATTGCAGAAAAATATTCCCTCTCCCTCCATGAGGGTACATTTCATCTTAATATCGGGGCACTTCTTGCATGTGAAAAACTCTGCAGTGCCGGTGTCCCGGTAATCTATATTAGCGAGCATAGCTGCGAGGCGGCAGTGCCGGGAAACCTGAAAGATCTTGTACACATTGAATCGGCGGGAAAACCCGAGAAGATTTCCCTCAAGGGACATGACGAATACAGCATCCAGTTCTCTTATCTTGAAAAAATAGCCAAAACGAAGGGCTACCGCATTCTGCGAAACAGTTACGCCGATATTTTACAGGTAGAATTCAGTGACAGGGTGAACTTTATCATGAGATCTTCCAGTTCGAAGGACGAGCATGAGATAATAAGGCATTTCATCGAAGATGTATACAAGTATGAGTACCTGGTTCTAGTGAAGGAATAAATAAAGGCAAAGATTTCAGTTTTTATGGATATTATTGAAGAAGGCAATTCTCGCCTAGAAGGCGAGGGTTTACGTTTTTGAAGGCGAGGATTGCTATCCTCGCCTTCAAAAAGGCCATCCGCGCTTTCAAAAACGAATTACTCTGCAGGTGCAGGCTGTAGTTCCTTCTGTCGCTGTATCAGGTGTTTGTAATATGTTGAGTGTGAGAGATTCTTTTCTTCCATCTCAGCAATCTTTTTATTCAGTTCATCCACCGTCAACCTGTTGATTTTCTTCTTTTTTGCTTCCTGCTGGGGAGTTGCTTCGGCTGCAGCCTCTTCCGGGGCAGCGGTTTCTTCTTTTACTTCTTCTGACATGGACTTTACCTCGTTGTTATAAATACGATTATCAGTCTTTTATCCGGTGAGTATGTCCGGCTGTCAAGGATTTTTGTTATGTATAGCGCTTCATATCCCGTTGCATATCACGGTCTGAGTCACGTTTTTTTATGGCCTGGCGCTTATCATACTTTGCCTTACCCTGGCCGAGTCCCAGTTCAACCTTTACCTTCCCGTTTTTGAAATACATTTTCAGCGGTACAAGGGTGAGGCCCTTCTCTTTCAGTTTTCCAGTCAGGCGCTTGATCTCCCGCCGGTGTAGTAAAAGTTTTCGATCGCGGTCTGTTTCATGATTAAAACGGTTTCCCTGCTCATAGAGGGAAATCGTAAGTCCCGTAATATAGACCTCACCGTCTATGATACGGGCATAGGCCTCCTGGATGCTCGCCTTTTTCTGGCGCAGGGACTTCACCTCGGTACCCTTCAGGACAATTCCCGCCTCGAAGGTCTCCAGGATCTCGTAGTTGAAACGGGCCTTTTTGTTTTTAATTATTTCGAAGTATTGATCTGACATTTATTTATCGCTTAAGCTGATTTATCAAAATCTATTATTGAATTTTAAAATATTCAATCAATTAATAGAATTTTTTGAAAGTTGTAGTATTTCTTATTTTTAGGGACTTTGAGTCAAGATTAATTTCAATTTTCCGGCTTCAGGACTGGGAATTTAGGGCTCTGAGCTATTGTTATTGGTGGGAAAAAAATTGTGCCAAGAGCCGATATGGACTGCCTTCCGCATGAACGGCTCAGAGCCCCTACTTACGTTCGGGAAAATCGAAAAAAATTGCTCAGAGCCCAGGAAAATTCAAATTTTTTTAATATTGGCGGCTTCAGTTACGTATACCAGGTAAAGGGATATGTAATAAAGGAGCCAATAATGTCAAATCCACCTAGACGCTGTAAGCCAGGGTACACTTATCATGTTATGTCTCGTTGTATCGAATTAAAACCGTTAATGAGAAGTGATTTTATTAAGGATCTAACATTGGATGTCTTGAAACGGACACAAGAAAAATACGAATTTAAATATATTGCCTATATTACCATGGATAATCACTTTCACTTCCTTATACAAACAGTGGAAGAAGGGCCTAATATTTCACGTATAATGCAATATATTAAGGCCCGTGTTGCAGAAGGGTACAACAGGGCAATGAATCGTACTGGCCCCTTCTGGAATGAGCGTTTTAAGGACGTAATAGTAGAAGAGCAGGAAAATCCGATTTTATATATTTTCAAACTTATCTGGTATATGGCTTACAATGCTGTTAAAGCAGGGAAATGCAGTGATCCCCGTGACTACAAATATTCATCTATTATGCATTACCTGGTGGATGAGGTAAAATCTACAGTAAAAGTAGTTCGTCATCGATATTTTGAAGAACTGGGTGATACTTTTTCTGAGCGGGTGCAGAAGTTTCTTTATTATGAAGAGGCGTATAGAAAAAAATATGCTCTTATGTCCTAGTACCGGCAAATACTCGTAAATAATCATTCTGAAAAAATCCTGTATAAATAGAAAAGTTTTAACTTTTCATGTCCCCGTGTGCTTACTTCCTGAAATCTTTTTAAATATTTTGCGTGTTTGGAAAGAGTTTTTAAGAAAAAGTATAATGTTTGCTTGAATTAGGTCTGAAATACTGTTGTTTTTTTGATTTAAAGGAGTAATGCTCTGAGCCTTGAAGATTATGCCGTAAAGAGAAAAAAAGCTCAGAGCCTGATAGCCCCAGCAGAGAAAATGGCTCAGAGCCCTGATTGCTGGAAATGAAGAAAGCCCCATTGAGGGGCTTTCTTCATAGAATATATCTGCTTGAGTCTTATATGTCAGCCTGGAGTTTAACACCGGCAACAAGTTCACGACCCTGGTCTTCAAAATGGTCAATGTAGAGAACAGTAGGAACAACTTTAAAGTATTTCTGTACGGGGATAAGAACCTGTGCGTAAAGTGCCAGACGCTCATCTTTGGTTTCGAAGTTATTTACGTAACCAGCACCGATTGAAGCGGTACCAAAACCGAGTTTATATCCGAGATCAATGAAACCTTCGAATACGTAAACATCATCAGCACCTTTTGCATTTGAACCAGAAAGGCCATTTGTTCCGAGGGGAAGAACAGCACTTGTCTGGATAATGCCGAAATCTCCAGGATTCTGGCTGACGGTAGCGTTAAACTTGATAAAGGGAGCGCCGAATTTCACTTTTCCATGAACATAAGCAATGAAGGAAGTAACGCTTGATCCTCCATCTATTTTTGTATAATTAATAGCAAAACCTGGACCAATCTCTAGAGTATCACTCTTATATTCGTAACCGATGGCAACTTTAGGCATATAATTATCATAATCTGTGGTTGTTGTAGTAGAATCAACTGCCTGAGCAGCATCGCTAGTGGTAGTATCAACTGTTTGAGTTGTGCTTGAGGAAGAATCGGAACCATTAAAAATTCCCTTCTGCTGAATTGCTGCAATATAGAGACCTGCATAGCCAATCTTTACCATGGGAAGACGGCCGTCAAATGTAGCACCGTAACCGAGACCTACGAAGTCACCGGCAAAACATCCCATAATGTAGGTGTAGGGGGTCCAGGTCTGTCCGAAGAGAACTTCCAGTCCGCCTGACTTATACTTGCCATAGAAGTGACGAACATAGAGGCCTTTTCCGTAACTGTTGTCCTTCAGTCCCACTTCAACTTTCATGGAAAGTTTATCGAGAGTCCCGTTGAAGCCCAATCGGCTGGTGATAAGTGCATGTTCCATGAAGTCGAAGTCAGTCTGACCACCAGCATCGACATAGTCGACTCCGAGCCACATACGTACGCTCATGTAGGGATCAATCTTTTTTTCCTGTGCGAAAGCCATGCCTGCTGCCATAAAGACAATCAGCATAGCTGCGAATAATGTTTTAAATTTCATTCGTAAATCCTCCATAAAGTATATAAAATTAATCAGAAGATTAATTTCCCCAATAAGCATGCATTGAAACTAAAAAGTCAAGTGAAAATATAAAATTTTATATAGCTTTAACGGCGTTAAGAGATGGAGGGTGTTTTGATTACAATAAAAGAGGCTGCCATTTGGCAGCCTCTTTTGTTTATCTACAGGGCCTTGTTCATCACCCGGTTGAGGCGTTTTACAAATTCTGTGGGGCTCTTCAATTCAACACCCTCGATAATCATTGCCTGCTCCAGGAGGAGGTGGCTGATATCGCTGATGACGTCCTTATCATCTGTTTGGGTCAATTTTTCAACGATTTCATGTTTCGGATTGACCTCAAGTATCGGCTGAAAGGTTGACATTGCGTCCTGTCCCATGGCCTTCATGATCTGTGCCATCTGCACCGTGGGATCATTCTCATCGGCGACAATACATGAGGGGGAGTCGCTGAGACGGGTACTTGCCTTGACGTCCTTTACCGTATCTCCGAGGGATTCCTTAATCTTTGCAATGAGGGGTTCGATTTCCTTTTCTTTTTCCTTGTCATCCTCAGTTTTCAGGTCTTCCGCCGCATCGGAACGGTTTACCGATTTCAGATCGAAGTCCTTGAACTTGTTGGCCATGGTGATTACTATTTCATCAATTTCATCGTCCATGATCAGGACTTCAACTTCCTTTTCCCTGTACATCTCGAGGAGTGGACTGTTTCTGAGGTTATCTTCCTTCGCACCGGTAATGTAATAGATGGCCTGCTGGTCCGGCTGCATCCGGGATACATACTCCTCGAGGGTAGTGTGCCCTTCAGCTTTTGTAGACTTGTACATTACCAGGTTCATCAGTTTTTCCTTGTTTTCGAAGTCCTGGTAGAGGCCTTCCTTGATGGGTATACCGAATGCTGCATAGAATTCATTATATTTTTCCCGGTCATTGCGCTGGATTGTTTCCAGTTCGCCGAGAATTTTTTTCACAGAGGTGGAACGGATTTTTTCCATAACACGATTCTGCTGCAGGAGTTCCCGGCTGACATTAAGGGGCAGATCTTCAGAATCGATCACTCCCCGGACAAAGCGGAGGTAGACAGGAAGTAGTTCCTTTTCATCGTCGGTGATGAATACACGCTTTACATAGAGTTTTACTCCAGCCTGGTAGTCCGCACGGAATAGATCCATGGGGGCCTTCTTTGGTATAAAAAAGAGTGTGGTGTATTCCAGGTTGCCCTCCGCATGTGTATGCAGGTAGTGAAGGGGGTCATCGTTGTCATGTGAAATGGATTTATAGAATTCGTTGTAATCCTCTTCTTTCAGATCATTTTTTGATCGCTTCCAGATTGCAGAGGCTGCATTGATTTGTTCTTCCCTGAATTCCTTTGTTTCCTTTTTGTCATCGCCTTCACCCTCGGTTTTGGTCTCCGTATAGTGGAGAAAAATGGGGAAGGGTATATGATTTGAATATTTTTTAATCAGGCCCTGGATTGCCCAGCGGCTTGCATACTCGTGTCCCTCTTCATTGAGGAAAATTTTAATCGTTGTGCCTGCGGTTCCTCTCTCGCCCTCTGAGATGTCATATTCACCCTTGCCGTCGCTGGACCAGACAAAGGCCTTTTCCTCTCCTGCAT
This sequence comes from uncultured Spirochaetota bacterium, assembly GCA_942491575.1. GTDB lineage: Bacteria > Spirochaetota > UBA4802 > UBA4802 > UBA5550 > CAZHNW01. The sequence goes on along the minus strand of CALOBT010000025.1, from coordinate 3,050,786 downwards.
GGCGGGAGGTAACCTCAACCTTATCGGCTATCATGTAGGTGGAATAGAAGCCGACTCCGAATTGTCCGATGAGATTGGAATCCTTTTTGGTGTCCCCGGAAAGATTATCAAGGAACTGACGGGTCCCTGAACGGGCAATGGTTCCGAGGTTCTCTTCAAGCTCCGCTTCGGTCATGCCGATGCCTGAATCGGAAATTGTGAGGGTCTTTTTGTCTTTCTCATCGAAAGAAATATCGATCCTGGGGGTGAATGGCAGGTCCTTATACTTGTCATCGGTCATGGTGAGAAATTTCAGTTTGTCCAGGGCATCTGATGCATTGGATACGAGTTCCCTCATAAATATTTCCTTGTGTGAATAGAGGGAGTGAATTATTAAGTGAAGAAGCTGGTTAACTTCTGTTTGAAATTGATGTTTAGCCATTTCAATCTCCTTTTTTATGTAATGGTTTTTTAAATTTATTATTGCTGCCGGAAAGCCGGTAAAATGAAGATAGCAAAGAACAGATATATAAATATTATACATCTTTTTCTTTATGATGTTACACTTTAATTATATTTTTCAGATATAATCAATGTACACGATTGTGAGCAATAAACTAATGGTGGCCCTTAAAATCAAGTGGAATTTTCATGATTCTGACAGAGAAGTTAATTTTATCACTTTAGAATGAGCCGTATTTATGTTGCTTTCCAGGTAAAGTATTATACCCTTTGACACAAACAGGTTCAGGCATTGAAATCAATATATTCTATAGCAATATCGGTAATTATCTCTGTAGTTGCGGCGCTGTTTTTTCATGGTCATGTCGAAGCTGAACCGGAAAAGTCAATCAGGGACCACCCGGTAAAACAGAAGAACAACTATCATTTCAAAAAAGGTTCCCTCTTGATCAATCGCATCAGGGAGTGCCCTGAAATGATAGTTTCCGCTTGGGCTAAATGGGACGAGCGGAATAATTACCGTGGATACCTCCCCTCGGAGGGGGAACTGCGGCAGATTCATCACGACCTGCTTAAACTTCCCCCCATGACCAGAAAAATAATGAAGGAACGTCTTCTCGGTATCTATTTTATTACCAATGTTATAGGGAGCGGTCTGACGGACTGGGTTCTGGATAAAAATGGAAAAATGTTCTGTTACATGGTTTTTAATCCCATTGTACTGAAAAAGAACATTTCAGAACTGATCACCTGGAAGGAGCAGACCTGCTACAGGGAGAGCAGTGAAAATATTGATATTTCCATTAGAATCAACAGCGACCTGAGCGGTTTCTACTATATACTTCTCCACGAATCGACCCATGTAGTCGACTATGTGCGGCAGGTGACTCCCTTTACTGAACCGGATGTGATCAATTTCTATCCGAAGAAATATAAAACAACTCCCTTTACCCAGGGTATCTGGTGCGGCCATAAGAAGAGCTGCAGGGAGTATCCCTTTCGAAAAAAGGTCCGCTTTTACGGTTTCGGTGGACCTCCCCTGGCAGACAAGAAAGATGCGGTATCTTTATACCGTGGCCTGGATTCTTCTCCATTTTTCAGTTTATACGGATCGTTGAACTGGGCGGAGGACCTTGCGGAATTTCTTACCTTTTATCACCTGACAAAAAAAATGGGGCTGCGTTATCATATTATAGTTAAAAATAATGGAAAGGAAGTTTTTCGCAGCGAACCCTCCACCAATATCCTGGTAAGAGAACGTTTCCATAAAATGAATATTTTTTATTGATAGCGCTCCGGCATTTTTCGGATAGGATCAGCCTTCCCGGCCATAAAAAAGAAAACTGAAAACTGCCAGGGAACAATATATAATGGGAACGACAATATTTATCCAGTATCCCCAGGTGACTTCATAGGGGGCCCTGGAAATTTCGCCTGCTGCGTGAAGATAGATTACCCATCCAAGATAATAGAGGGAAGTTGCAATACGGATGATGAAGGCATAGAGGGGGGGGATGTAAAAGGAGCCGAAAACCAGCATTACAATCCCGATCATATATACTGCCAGGGGATTATTGATGATGAACCACGTATCGAAGATATAATAGCGTGCAATTGGTAATACAATTGCAAAAAATGCCACTGCGGTAGATGCCACCAGGAGGCGATCGAAGATGTTAAGGTCAAAAAATCTCCCAAGGAGCCAGTCTGCTATTTTTTTAAGGAGATTAAATGCAGATTTCAACAGGTCTAGAATTATATCCATAATGAACTAATTGCCTCGGTAAAACCCGCGGGACCGGCATTATCAGTGTATACAATTCCCGGCAGGTCTGAATGTAAATGGGTTCCGTCGTGACGGCGAACCAGAAATGGTCTGCCTACGCTTTTGAGCATTGAAAGATCATTTTCACTGTCTCCAATGCCGACAGATGTAATGGGCTCAGCATGGGAAATTTCGGTGTAATGGTCAAGCACCATTTTAATTGCCGACCCCTTGGAGGCCCCCAGTGTGATGAGGTGATAAAAGCGTCCCCCCCGGGTGATTGAGAGGTTGTATTTTTTTAAGAGAGTGCAGGCCTTGTCCAGGTCGATTTCCTGCAGGGGGCTCTCCTCTTTAATCAAAAAGGGGAGTGAGGCACGACGTTTCCGGGCGAGGCGGGCCCGCTCGAGGGGGAGGCCTGTATTTTCCGCCACTTCTTCGGGACTCATTGCACTCAGTGGGATCCCCCTGAAGTTGAGGATGTCTTCCGCCACGGGGAAGAGTTCTTCCAGTTCACGGGCTGTTTTGCCATTTATCTCCAGACGGAAGGGATCAGGGCCGTCAGTCGCCTCTGACTTCCACGCAATGCCTCCGCCGTTTTCAAAAATAAAGGGCCCTGAAAGACGAAGTTCGCCATGGAGCAGAATCATCTCGTCGAAGGTTTTGCTTGATACCATCACCAGGGGGGCCTTATGGTCCCGGATCAACTGCAATCCGGGACGCGCCTCATCATAGCTGTAACTGTGATGGTCCAGGAGAGTCCCGTCAAGATCTGTAAATATTATAAATTTACTCATTCTTTTTTATCAGCAGAAATTCCACGCGACGATTTCGCCGGCGGTTTTCGGTATTTTCATTCGGATAGAGTGGGGTGGTCTCGCCCATTCCGACAAACTGGAGGCGATCTTTGCTGACGCCATTTTTTGTTATGTAATCCCTTACGGATTTTGCCCGTTTCTCTGAAAGTTTCAGGTTTACCTCTTCGGACCCGATATCGTCGGTATGCCCTTCGATGATTACATCATATTTTTCATATCGTCCCAGTATGACCGCAACACGGTCAAGTATTTTGCGTCCCTGTTTTTTCAGGTGTGAGCTGCCAAAGGCAAACTGGATATTACTGATACGCATTTTCAGACCGCGTTCGGTGACAACAACCAGAATATCGACGGGAATCTTGTACTTGTCGGAAACGGTAATGTTGCCCGCCTTGTCTTCCACGGTGACTACCATAATATAGTCAACTGCAGACTCGACAATATCCTTGTTGTCCCCCAGGCCGTCCCACTTGATTTCCTCCGGGGCGTTACCTGTCCCGCTGAAGGATTTAAAGAGAATCCCTGATGGATTGGATATTTCTATCTTCCATTTTTTTACACCGAAATCTTCTTTAACGGATGTATTTATTGTAAGAATATCATTTTCCTCATCGCCGTCGGGGGAGAAGTAATCTGGAGAACTCTTTGCATTAACACGTGGAGCAGTTGAATCGACTATTACTTTTTTCTCAAAGGAAGAGGGGGTATTGCCGCTTTTAAAACGGGTGGCGAATTTTACGAAATAGATTCCATCATCGAGTTTTTTACCATCATTGTCAGTTCCATCCCAGGTAATGACTCCGGGGAGTTTTGCGTCCCCCGCAATGGTTTTAACGGGTTTTTTCTCATTATCAAGAATTGTTACTGTATATTCCTCGAGACCCTTTGTATTTGAAAGTACCGGAAAAATTTTCAATGATTTATCGCGCAGATAACTCAGGTACGGTTTTTCCACCCTGACGTCGGCCACCTCGTACTGCCGTGTCAGGGTAATCTCCTTGACTGAAGCTGCAGCGCTGTTTCCCGCAAGGTCAGTGGTCCCGATAAAGTAGAAATATAGCCCTTCGGGGACATCCTTGCCTGAGTTGTCTTTTCCGTCCCATTTTACCTGCCGGGGGATTTTATCTCCCTTCCAGTTGAATTCCTTGACGATTTTTCCACTGGAATCCTTAAATCCCGCCTTCCAGTCATCCTCCGGAGACGAAGTAATGTTCTGGGCAATTATAAATTCATCCTTCTGATTATCACCGTTCGGTGAGAATAGAACTTCCTGCGTGTCGAGTTTAACCTTCGGTGCGGTGTTGTCGACGGTTACGGTGCCGGTTTTTTTTGCGGCAATATTATCACGTTCATCCCAGGCTGTGAATGTAAAGCGGTATGTCGAATCGGGAACGATGGTTCCTTTGTTGTCGGTTCCGTCCCACATGATGTTCTGGGGGACATCCATGGATGTCTTACGTGAAAAAAGTCTTTTGAAGAAACCCTTGAATGAAAGGCCCTTGATTATATCACGCTCGGAGACACGGTACTCCCTCACGACCTTTTTTTCAGGAGATACTATCTGGAGTTTCCAGCCCTTGATGCGGCTCCTGTCTTCCACCTTCAGGTTGAACATTACGTAATCCTGGGTACCGTCATGATTTGGCGAGAGGTATTTCTGGTTCGGTTTGATGATTGTTACCGGTGCCTGGCGGTCAAGTTCGCCGTATTCGAAGGTGACACCCATGTAATGAACCACACTTGAATCGCTGTGATAGGAGAGGGCGTAGTTAACGGAACCGGCAAAGGTTTCTTTTTTGAAATTATACCCGGCGCCGGCTGTGAAGGTTCCGTAGCCATACTCGTCATTCAGGATTGCCGTACCTAATCGTACAGTGACCATATCAAGGATCAGTGACTCAAGACCAAGCTTGATTGGATAGCCTTTATAATAGTTTATCAGGCTGAAATCGTTGTACCATCGAAGGTCAAAATTTTTATGCCTGAAAAATGTAAAATTATAACCGAGGGTTATCGTGTTGAAATTGGCATGGGACATGTGATCTCCCAGGGGGAGACCCGCCTTGATACTGAAACCGACGCGGGGATCAAAAAAACCGAATCCTTTTGATTTGTCCATTCCCTCGAAACGGTATATTGAACCGATGGTTGCCCCGGCGTAAACAAGTGTACTTCCATCAGCGGAGCTGCCGAAGAGCACATCGGCGGAGAGGCCGATGAGGACCTTTGGGGTCAGGTCCTTCCCGACACCAAAAGAAAGATTGTAGCCCTTCTCCATGTCCACCCCGTTATCGATGTAGACCATTCTGAAGTTACCTCCAAGGGTACCCCACGCGGTGGGGAACGCGACGGTTAGATCGGGATTGTAGTAACCCCCGCCGAGGTCTCCGTAGTTGAGGGCAACGCCGAATCGTTCCGCCGTGGAAAGGGCTGCGGGGTTCAGGTAGAAGAGGTCGGTGCCGAGTCCTGATATCCCGGTGCCCCCGCGGCCCAGTGAAATGGCGGAATCACCAAATAGATAGATTCCCTTTCCGCTGTAGGTTGCTGAAAAAGCTGTAGAAGAAATAAATATAAAGAATAAAATAATTGCATAAATTTTTACTTTCATGCCTGCCCTCCGTAGTTTCTCTGTTTCTGAAAATAAATCCTGACATTCTATGGGGGGCAAAAAGTATTGCAAGTTCTTTTTGATTCGGGGAAGTTTTAAGGTGATCTGAAAAAATATCCCACCTGTGCGGGATGGAATAATGTCTAACGGCCCCTGACGGAATAGAGTGTGCCGCCTGCTTCAACGTAGATGACATAGAGTTCGTTGTTAAATTCAACAGCGTTAAAATTATCCACCCAACCCCCGGAGGAATAATAATTGATGCCACGCAACTCCGTGGCAAGTCCGTCCACATCTTCTTCAATACCGGCCCAGAGCCAGTCATGGTATCCACCATCCTGTTGGCCATTATAGGTTTTTGCCCATAGCGTAGCAGTTCCAGGATCTATGAAGATTGGGTCCGCCGCCATGGCGCATACACGGCCGTTTATGGGTACGAGGTGGGGCTTTAACAAATTAGTATTATTGGAATCAATTTCACGGATTCCCTGTGGAAAACCGTTAATGCCGTTGTCAATTGAATACCAGTCACCGTCAGTTTTCCTTTTAAATACGGAGAACCTGGACTGTGTGCCCGCGCTGTCCAGTTGCTTCCATCCTGCATAGATTTCATTGGCTACTGCAATAATGCTGGGAAACTGGTCCTGATCGGTTACGTCCCAAAAGTTAAAATTAGCATTATTGATATCCGGTGTTTCCAGTTGAGTTCCATTAAAAGGCCTTATCTTTAACTTGTCACTGGATGTGTATTCGGTATAGGCGATATACAGCCGGCTATCAGTCACCGCCACGGAGGGGCCATAGTTTACATTGTTACTGTTGCCGTTAACTCCATCGGCTGGACTTGCATCGTCGGCAATTTCAATCCATTGGTCTCCCCCGGTAAACCTGAACATTCTTAAATAACTCGGTGCCGATGTTTGCCTGAAGAGGACGTACAGGCTTCCCTGAAATCCCACCAGTACAGGATTTGCCGTCGGACTTATTGAGCCGACTCCAAATGCAGTATCCACCATTGAGTGCCATTGACCGGTTGATTTATCGAGGTACATTACTATGACTCTGCCATTGTCACAATAGGCGATATGCAGTTGATCGTTATAGGTATAGAGATTAAGTCCGCCATTGGGGGTTGTCGAAATAAGACCAGCAGTATTCTCATGCCACTGTGGATTGTTTACATCATTATTAAACTGTTTTACCCGTATATCGGGACTTTCAATCCAGGCGGCATAGAGGTTGCTGCTCGTTTTTTCAATTGCGATGTAGGCTGTGTCGGTAACGGCGCCGTCATTCATCTGGGGCATCGAGGTATTGTTCATGCCTGTGATATTCAACCACTCTACACTTTGCGGCTCTGAATAATCATCGCTGGTAATTTTAGAGAACATCTCTTCACAGCCCGTAAGAGCAACGAGAAGTATAAGGATAAAGAGGAAATTAAATTTCATATTTTTAAAGTGTATATACATATCCGAACCTTTTCGCATCAGCCTCATTTACACTGGCTAATAAAGCCATGTTGCTCCCAGCTGGAAAGAGAGAAACTGCCCCACGCTGAAATCCTGGTACTCAATACTTGCAGTATAGGTTGTGCCAAGAAAAAGGGGAACGCGGCTGAAAAAATTAAACCATACCTGCAGGCCTGCCCGGCCGATTTGATGAATGTTCCAGATTTCGGTTTTTTCTTCCGCACCCAAAGGAGAGGCTCCCCCTTCTATATATTTCAGTACGTCAAAGCTTGCCCCGATACCAATGGTGGGAATAATGGAGAGCCATTTGTAGGGGGAAAACTTGTATCCGAATACTCCATACAATGGGGCCATCACAAGGTAATCAATGGGCCGGTCAGAATCATTTTCGTTATTGGAATCACTTCCGAATAGAAGCCATCCCCCGGTTTCGAACCCGAGGCGCCAGCCTCCCAGCTGCCAGTGCATGCCGATGGTCCCACCCCCGCCGAATTCCATATTTTTACTGAAATCTGCTATGGGGATCAGGCTTTCGGTATTTATTGTAATGTCTGCATTATATTCCGGCTGATGTACCGGAACCTTGAAAAGATCCCAGTAGGAATAATCTGCCATACCCGCTGCAGTGCCGGCAGCGAAAAATATTAAAACTGACAATATTATGAATCGGTTCTTCATACCCGGATGTACCTGTATTTCTAAAATATAATGTATTATAATACCGGGGACAACATATGCAATTGTTTTTAAGGGATTATTAAAAATTAATTGTAGGGAGTAATTTCAGCAGGAAAGTAAATTAAATAGAAAGAGGGAGCTAAAAAAGAGTAACGAACTGATGCCATCTCAAAACAAAATTTTGGACGGCCCTCTTTTTATGCATAAGCTTTATTGATACTTTACAGCTGTCATGGATGACAGTATGGATGGATAAGAAGTTATAGGGCGGTGCGCAGGATGCGCTCTCCCGCCCGTTCAGCCTCTCTGGCGATTGAAGAGCGCCCTTTTACCTCTTTTGTGGCGAGACAAAAGAGGTCCCCGAAGGGTGGGACATGCTTATGTGTATGAAAAGCAGGAATTAAAGAAAGGAAGTTCCCCTTTTTGGGCGCCCCTTCTTATTATTTAATAATTTATTTATTTTTTCCAGGCATAGATAACGACACTTTTCGGGAAGAAAAAATTAAAGAATTTTTCCATGCGGCGCATGAAGTTGCTGTAGAGCCCCAGGTGTAGAAATTTATGGTATGCCTTTGTTGCCGGGTGGTCTCCCCTGTGGAGTCCCACTACTGAGCGTATCATCCACCAGATGGTATGGAAGCTGTGTTTGAACCCAATTGCATATACCTCAAGGCCGTTTTCCCTCATTATATCTGCAAGCTCCTTTGGCATGTACCTTCGGACATGCCCCCCCGGGGAAGTATAATACTCGTGGGTTAATACATCGTATATCTGTTCGCTGAAAAAAGTCGGTACGGTTATCGCAATCAGGCCGTCTTTTTTTAATACCCTGGCGAGTTCGCTGCAGGCCTTAAAATCGTCATTTACATGTTCCATAACTTCCGAACAGATAATCCGGTCAAAGGTGTTTTCTTTGAAAGGAAGATTAAGGGCATCCCCTACGGGAGTTAAATATCCTGCCATGGAGGCCTTCCGGTTTACCTTTTTTGTCTCTTCAATGGAAAAACGCGTTCTCCTCAGACTTTCCATGTCGAGGTCCATACTGACAACACGGGCGCCACGGGAGATAAATTCTGTACTGTGGCGGCCGTAGCCGCATCCCGCATCAAGGGCTATCTGTCCTTCTTTAACGGCAAGGCGATCAAAATCGACGGTAAGCATTAATGGACTCCTCGTATTCCGTAATCATCTGTTCAGCGGCATTTTCCCAGGTAAACATTCCGAGAACCCTTTTTCGTGCCGCCTTCCCCATCTTTTCCCGCAATTCAGGATTTTCGATAAGGAAGTCAATGGCCTCTGCAAGGGCAGCTCCGTCACGGGGTGGAACGAGATAACCTGTTTTCATGTGATCTCCCACTACTTCCGGCAGGGCACCCCCTGTGCTGGAGATTACCGGGAGTTCGCATGCCATTGCCTCCGCAGCTGGAAATCCGAATCCCTCGTAGAGAGAGGGAGCCACGGCAATTTCCGTTTCTGAATATAGTTCAATTAATCTTTCAATGGGGATTTTGCCCGTGAAGGTTACACGGTCGTTGATTCCGAATTTCTCGATCCACCGTGGAACGTAGTTCCGGTTCGGTGCACCCCCATCAACGATGGTAAGATTAACTTTATTTTTTGTCATACTGATTGCTTTCAGCAGGTAGGTTATTCCCTTTTTCCTGTCTTCCACGTTACCTACAAAGATGACACTGTTTTTCTTCTTTTTCAGGCCTTTAATCGGGTAAAAAATGGACGAATCCATCCCGTTATAGACGACACGGATTTTATCAAGGGGCACCTTGAAGGCCTTGTTAATTTCAACGGCTGAATCATGTGAAACAGTTATTATTTTATCCATCCGGTTTGAAACCAGTTTCTGCATAACAAGTGGGTAGTAGAGGACTCGCTTCATTTTTATATTGAAGTCCGATGGATACTCAAACCATGTTGACCGGTCTATCGAAAGGGGGTGATGAATAGTGGAAATAAAGGGAACCCCGAGGGTTTTTATCAGTAAAAATCCGAAACCGAGACACTGGTTGTCATGAATTATATCGAAGTTATATTTTGCGTGCAGTTCCTTCAGTTTTGGGTATGCCCTCAGGGAAAATGCCTCTATTTCCGGGAATTTTCCGAGTTTGGAGGCAATGAACTCGTACATATTCAGGGGCTGAAGTGTCGCAAAGGGTTTATGTGGTTTTATGAAATCTTTTTTCTTGTTAAAGTAGTTGTGATTGGTGACATAGTGGATGGTCACACCTTCCATTTCCGGCATATAGGGGGGGCCCACCAGAACATGAACGTCATGCCCCATTTTTACCAGTTCACGGGCGAGGTACATAATGTAGATGCCCTGTCCTCCGCAATATGGATTTCCTCTGTAACTGAGCAGACAGATTCTCATTTTTTTCTCCTGTAACGCTTGATAACATCACGGTAGACTTCAAGGGTATTTTTTGCTGCAACGGGCCATGCATAGTTTTTTTCGGCCCATTTTCTTCCCTCGCGGCCCATGTTTTTTCGCAGTTCCCTGTTTCCAAGCAGGCCTTTGATTGCATCTGCAAGGGAAGAGGCATCTTCGGGTGGAACCAGTATTCCGCATTGTGGAGGGATAATTTCTTTAAGCGCCCCCGCCGCGGTGGCAACAACAGGAGTTTCACATGCCATGGCTTCTGCAGCGGGAAGGCCGAATCCTTCATAGAGCGATGACATGACCAGAATGGTATGAGTGGAATAGATACTCACCAGGCGATCGTAGTCAACCTTTCCGGTGAAGGTGACCCGTTTATCAAGGTTATATTTTTTTACGAATTTTGTAGCGTTATTTTTTTGTGGCGGTCCTTCATCAACTATTGTCAGCGTAATGTTTTCAGGCAGCATGGTCATGGCTTCAAGGAGAAACTGGATTCCCTTCTTATAGTCTTCTGTGTTTCCGACGAAAAGAAGTTGATTTTCTTCTCTTTTTTCTCCGGTATTTCTGAAAAGCTCTACATCCATGCCATTATAGACTGCGCTGATTTTATCAGGATTCAGACCAAAGGCCCTGCTCAATTCATCGATTCCTTCTTTGAAGGAAGTGATTACTCCATCAAGGCGATTTATTACGGTCCTTTGCATTCGGATCGGGTAAAAAAGAATAGTGGTCATTTTTCCCCAGAAGTTATTTTCTCTCATGAGATCCGCATCACGGTCCCGGGTAAGGGGGTGGTGTACTGTAGTCACAATGGGGGCGCCAAATCCCTTCATGGGAATCATACCCCAGCCGAGGGATTGTATATCGTGAATAATATCATATTTATTCTCTTTCATAAGTCTGCGCACCAGGGGAAGAGCGCGCATGCTGAAGGTCTGCATTTCAGGGAAAAAATGAAATCGGGTCAGTATGTAATCAACAAAGTTCCATGGGGATAAGAGCCTTTTCAGGTTTTTCGGAGAGAGACTGGAGGTTTTTACCATCCATAAATGGAGATTTTCTACTTTATAAGTGGTGGCCCAGTCATCCATATTGTCCGGATAGGGGGGCCCTACAATGACATCTATTTCAACACCGAGCTGTGAAAGTTCACGGGTAAGATTATACAGGTAGATGCCCTGTCCCCCGCAGAAAGGATTTCCTCTGTAGAGTAGAAACAGCGCTCTCATTTTTTCAGGGGTTTAGTTGTCCTCGGGCAGTGTTGTTCTGGCGGTGAGTATTGCAATGCCGACCCAGAGAATCGCGCCGAGAATAATCATGGATATCAGGGCAGCCGGAACAGCCAACGCCCAGAAATTTTTGATGTATATGCCGTATCCGAGAGATCCCATGAGTCCAAGGGTGATGAGACAGAGAAAAAATGCCTGTACTTTTGAAAAATCTCTTTTTTCTACTATTTCGGGCATGGGAGGTACCACCTTTATTGTAAGTATCGTATACCCAATCCAGAATCCTGTTAGAAGTATAGCAAATGCGACCAGGGCAATAGGAAATGCAATGGCTGCAAAGGAAGTTCCGGAAAGTGTTTCGTAGGTATATGTGCTTTCAGCACTAAATCCGAAGTAGATAAAGCACCCCAATAAAGAAAGGGAGATGAATATTGCGATAAAGCCCCAGATTTTTGCTCGTGGCATGACGAATGACCTTTTAAGCCTCTAATTGATTAAACAACAATCGTATCACTGTTATTTTTGTCAACAGTTTTAATCAATATAATCTGTTTTTGATATTGAAGCATTTTGCAGATCATGTTATTCTTTCTTGACAAAATTATTTTATATGTAAAGATGATTGCAGAAGATATGTGTGGTTATTAGGTATATGAAGATATTTGGACAGGATAATGAACAGTATCTGCTTCTCAGGGTGGAAGGTTCCCTTTCGGTTGAAAATCTGAACCGTTTTGAGGGTGAATTAAACAAAGCCTATGAGAGTGGAAAACATATTTTTATAGATCTTTCAAAAATTGTCTTTATTGACAGTTCCAGTCTTGGTGTGATTGTTGTTCTTTTCACCAAACTTCTGGCGCAGAAGCGTCACCTCGTTCTTCTTAATGTAAATAGAGATATCGGAGAGATGTTTACCATAACCGGTCTCTCAAAGCGTGTCCATATGAGTTATTCACTCGAAGAGGCACTCCAATTCATTCGAAATACCGAACTTTAGGATCAATAATATGATAGTTTTAGCTTTTCTGGGGAATCCCGGCAAAAAATATGCCAGGACCAGACATAATATCGGTTTTATCACCGGGGAAGGTCTCGCCGCCGAAGAGGGCATAGCAGTAAAACAGAAGCAGTTCAAAGCCGTAACCGGCACGGGCAAAATTGCAGGAAAGGAAGTTTTATTTCTTTTTCCACAGACTTATATGAACAACAGCGGAGAATCAGTTCAGGCGGCATGCCGTTATTACCGGACAAAGCCGGAACAGATAATTGCCTGTCACGACGAAATTGAATATGCCTTCGGACGAGTGGAAATGAAATTCGGGGGAGGACACCGGGGACATAATGGTATCCGGTCAATAATTCAGCACACCGGCTCGCCTGACTTCTACCGTCTCCGATTCGGAGTGGGGAGACCGGAAAATCCTGATCTTTCCGTAGCGGATTATGTGCTGGGGAAGTTTTTTTCCGAAGAAGAGAAAAAAATATCGGAACTTTTACCCGGTGTGTATTCTCTTATAACTGATACAATCAGATCAATGGATTAATTGGCGTCCCCTGATTTTTACAACTGACATGGTTGACATCCATTATTATTTCTATCTATACTGTTGATCATGTGGACCGGTGAAGAAAACCGGCAGTAAATTTAACCTGAATAGCGGATTATTTTATGAAAACACGAACATTACTCTCCCTCTTTTCCGGAATTGGAATCTATATCCTCTGCACAAAGGTGTTTTTTCTCGGATTCTTTCTCTCTTTCTTTATTGCAATTCTGGGGCTCATCGCAATACGAAAAATTGTAAAGTGGATCCAGGAAAAAATAGCTGCATCAGGGGGTGAAGAATTCATTGATGACACCAATGAACGGGCGCAAAAAGCAGTAAAGGAAGGAATGGAAAAACTGCGGAAAATCCGAAATAATACCCGGTTGATCAAAAATAACGAAGTGGCAGCCAAAATCCAGGAGATTTGCCATGTCGGAGTTGATATTTTTGACAATATAAAAAAACACCCGGAAGATCTGAACCGCGCCAAACAGTTTTTAATCTATTACCTGGATGCAACGGAAAAAATTGTAAATCAGTATGTGGAACTCTCCCAAAAACGTGAAAAGAATGACGAAGTGAAGCAATCCCTTGCAAATGCGGAAGAGATACTCTCCCAAATCGGGGAAACATATAAAAAGCAGCTTCATAATCTCCTGGAAAATGATGTGATGGATTTAAATACGGAAATAACCGTATTGAAAAAAACCATGAAACTGGAAGGGTGAATTATTTTTGAAGGCGATATTGGCAATGTCGCCTTCAAAAGGAGCAATGTCGCCTTCAAAAGGAGCAATGTCGCCTTCAAAAGGAGCAATGTCGCCTTCAAAAGGAGCAATGTCGCCTTCAAAAGGAGCAATGTCACCTGATATTCATGACTGCCCCTCCTTTCTGTATAAATTTCAGATGTATTGTAGTACAGAAGTATCCGGCAGTCAAAGAAAATGAGGGCTGCGACTCGAAAAATATTTAATCCTGTTTTATCGGAAAATCTTTCAGGTTGAATTGAAATTTTATTTTTTCCGGATTTGCAGAAGAGTCTTTTACCGCATTTTTCAAAGCCGCCAGGACCTCCTCTTCGCTGTAGATGTCCCTGAGACAGTAGGGGCGGCTGAAGTTTTCTCCCGCGGGAAAAATTGCCAGGAAGGGGATGGAGCGGCTCCCCAGGATATGCATCAGCTTCTCCGCCTCGGGATGTTTTACTGTAATGTCCGCGGTCATGAAATCTACATTTCCTTCCCGCAGGGCAGCGGCGACTTCACTGGTTTCAAGGGCAAGGGCTTCCACCATTCGGCAGTTGGGGCACCAGTCCGCGGTGAACTTTACCATGGAGATGCGACCTGCGGAGCGGTTTTTATAGAGACGCTCCGCGGTATAGTCGTGAGAGGTTATTCCCGCCTTTACTTCCTTCTTAAAAAAATAGTGAAATGAGAGGCCGTATCCACCCGTACCGATGAGAAAAAGCAGAATCAGGGAGATGATCCGTTTTTTCCTGGTCTGGTGAATGGCACCATATTTACCGAACTGCCAGAATGCGAGGGCCAGGACGGCGAGAAATGTCACCATGGGCATCACGGTGGATGCCTGCATAATTGCAAGGAGATAGATTGCCGTAAAAAGGAGCAGGAAGCCCATTGCCGCTTCAAATGCTGTCATCCAGTCGCCAGGTTTCGGAATAAAACGTATCAGCTTCGGAAAAATTGACAGGAGGAGGTACGGAAGGGCCATGCCGGTGCCGACACTCATGAAAATAATAAAAATTACCAGCGGCGGCTGAGTCAATGCCCATGCCAGGGTCCCCCCCAGGAATGGGCCGCTGCAGGGTGTTGCCAGGAGTGTCGCCAGAAGGCCCTTCAGGAAAGCGTCGGTATATTTATTGTGCTTTCCTGTTGCGGCTCTCCCTGCAAATGAAGGAATATTAATCGTATATACGTGAAAAAGTGACAGGGCCAGGATAAAAACCAGGGCGGTCATAAAGACCAGAAAAATTTCATGCTGAAAGAGGCCCCCCCAGCTGTAGCCGAAATAGGCCGCCAGTGTTGCAAGGAGTCCAAAGCTGACGAGTATTCCGCCTGAAAAAAGCAGTCCCTGCTTGACCAGTTCCCGCCGATTCTCTCCCGCATTGGAGATGAAACCCATGATTTTCAGGCTCACAACGGGGAGGACACAGGGCATAAAGTTGAGAATGAAACCGGCAAGGAGTCCGAAGAGTATCGCCTGGAGGATTCCCGTGATTGATGACGCATCGGGGTAGCGTGGTGAAAATCCCGTCTCTTTATACTGAAGTGCAATTCTTTCATCAAGGAGGGCTTTTTGGGGGGAAGTCTTTACAACTGTTTCTCCAATTTTGCCCGTTGCGAGGGAAAACAGACGGTTCATTGCCTCGGAGTGGCCATTTCCAGTAGCCTTTTTATCTATGATCAAAGGAAGTTTTAAAGTGTCGATTTTAGGAATACACGCCGCGTCGTCACAGAGGAGAATATCGAGGGAAACTTCCAATACTTCTTTTTTTTCCGGTGCATTTTTTCTCACCGTAAGGGGAAGAAATATTGTTGTTTCATTTTTATATACCCAGACATGCTTTTTTTCTCCTGATGCGGTATATTTTACCGGTTTCAAAAAGCGTGCTTTTTTAGCCTCTGCCAGGGATGTTTTTTCCAAAGAGATTTCAGTGGCCTTCCCGGTGCCGGGCCCCTTAGGATTTCCATATATATGGCTTTTGCCGGGGATTTCCACTCGAACTGGAATGTATGATTTACTCCCGGGGGAAAGGCGGAGTTTATTTACGGCAATATACGCGCGGTATTTTTTGTGCCCCTCATCTCCGCAGGACGTAAGAGCAAGTAAAATAAGGAGTGTCGAAGTAAACAGAAAATATTTTTTCATTACATTTCTCTTTGAAATTTTCTTTCACCAATTATAATTTGTGCAGGAAAAAATGCAAGTCTTTAAGAATCTATTAAAATAATAAAATTTCCTCCCCCGAACCGAAGGCGACATTGGACAATGTCACCTTCGGTTCGGGGGATCCGCATAATGTCACTTTAAAATTCCCCTTTCTTGGGTAGATATCTCAGAGGATTTTTCGCCTTGCCCGCATAGTCGATTTGAAAATGGAGTTTTTGGTCCCCTCCCAGGCGTCCGATTTGTCCCCCGCGGCGGATTTTTTCTCCCCGGGATACCTGAATATTTTCAAGATTAGAGTATACAGTGATATATCTGTCCCTGTGTTGAAGAATAATAAAGTTACCGTACCCCCGCATGTACCCGATATGCCTGACGGTACCGGCGGCAGAGGAATAAACCGCTGCACCGGGCCGGCTTTTAATTACCAGGCCGATTGCCTTTACACCGTTGGTACTGTCACGGTGATACCCTGTCACTCTTCGGAGGGGCCAACTGAATGCAGGATTCCTTTTGCCTTTGGTTTTTCCAGGATTTCGCTTCGGATTGTAGCTGACGCCCCTTACCGGGGATTTTTTATCATTTCCCGAGGTTATTTTGAGGGTCTGGCCACTCTTTATTCTGCTCCCCGATGATAAACCATTAATCCGACGCAGTTCTTTAACGGATACGCCATGCTTCCTTGCAATACTGTAGAGGGTATCACCTCTTCTGATACGATAACGGAGGTTTTTCTGTCGTCCACTGAGCCTTTTTTTTGATGATGGGGTCCTTTTCCTCTCGGTTGCGGGTTTTTTCCTTATCTGTATCTGGTACTTCTTTTTCCGATAGTTCCTGGAAGCAGTTTCAGAATAATCTGTTACTCTGTATTTTGTTTCTGTCTCCCTTTGGTTCCTGTGGGTGCTGTATTGATTTGTATTATCTGTTGAGTATTCTTCCGTAATATGTCTCTTAAATTCTCTTCCCCCCTGGTATGCCGAATTTTCTGAAGAAAAGGCACTGTCAGCGGGGTCTTGCCGGTAATTCTCTGCCCTGGCGGGTATTTCCGAGAGGCACAGCAATACCAGAATCCCCTTCAGGAGATATGTAAAAGCTTCCGTTCTTAACACCATGTTCCCCAATGCTCATCCATGAGCGGAGTAAGGCATAGGTTGCCTTATTCATACCATCGGTTTCGGTGGCTTTATAGTTTAGCATTTTCATAAACCGGGAGGGTTGAGGCGGGAATATTTTTGGAATAATATTTTTCAGCAAAATATGTATAAAAATATGTAGATGTACAAATAATGTTTGATGATTCACTTTAAAAGTGATATACTTCAATTGTCATACGGTTGATTAAGAAAAAGGCTTGTTATTTTAAAGCCGTAATAGTAAATGACACGCTGTTTGCAGATTTTTTTAAATAGCAGAGGTTCAGATGAGTTGTCTTGTAGCAATCGGTACACAGTGGGGAGATGAAGGAAAGGCGAAAATGATCGACTTCCTTACCAAGGATGCTGACATCATCGTCAGGTATCAGGGGGGAGCGAATGCAGGCCATACCGTCGTGGTAAATGGTAAAAAACACATTTTTCATCTTGTTCCATCGGGAATACTTCATGATGATAAAGTTTGTGTTGTCGGTAACGGGCTGGTTCTCGATCCGATACAGGTGATGGAAGAAATTGAAAATCTCGAAAGTGAAGGTCTTTCTGTCAGAGATCGTTTTTTAATATCAGATGCAGTTCATCTTATACTTCCCTATCATAAGGCTATTGACGGAGCAATGGAAGAGTTCAGGACCGATAAGATTGGTACTACGAAACGTGGTATCGGCCCCTGCTACGCAGATAAATGTCTCAGAACAGGTATTCGCGCCGGCGATATCTTTAACGAGGATTTGCTGAAAGAAAAGGTCACCCATGCCGTCAAAATGAAAAATCTGCAACTGGAGCGGATTTACGAGAAGGAAACTTTTACGGTTGAAGAAATAATGGATATCCTCCTTACCTTCAAAAAGAAGGCTGGTAAAATGATAACCAATACACAGGGATATCTCCATAATGCCCTTGAAAGTGGCAAAAAGATTCTCCTTGAAGGAGCACAGGGGTATGCCCTTGACATTGATCACGGCACCTATCCTTTTGTGACCTCCTCAAATCCTACTATTGGCGGTGCCCTCCTCGGAACAGGCCTCAACTCCTTTGCGATCAAGGAAGTAGTCGGTATTGCCAAAGCCTATGTTACCCGAGTTGGCGAAGGTCCCTTTCCCACGGAAGATGAGGGTAAAGCAGGAGACCGTCTCAGGGTCAATGGCAAAGAATTCGGTTCTACCACGGGGAGGCCGCGTAGATGCGGCTGGTTTGATGTGGCACTCATGAAAGAATCCTCCCGTATTAACGGCATTACGGGGATTGCCCTGACCAAACTTGATGTTCTCAGCGGATTTAAAAAAATCAAGGTTGCCGTGGGATATGAAATTGACGGTAAACCTGTGGATTATTTTCCCTCTTCACGTCTCGGGGAGGTAACCCCGATTTATGAAGAAGTTGATGGCTGGGATGAAGATATATCCAAGGTAGACACATTTGACAACCTTCCCGCTAATGCGAAAAGCTATATAAAGTATCTTGAAGAAAAAATCAGTGTTCCAATCACCAGTATCTCTGTTGGACCAGGTCGGGAGTCAACATTTTTCAGAAAATAAGAAAAAAAGTTTATTTTTGATTGACACCTGGAAGCATAATATTTATCGGTATTTCTACATTTGAGCCGCTAGCTCAGTCGGTAGAGCAACGGCCTTTTAAGCCGTGGGTCCTGAGTTCGAGCCTCAGGCGGCTCACATTGCAGAAACTGCATCTGCGATCTTGAAGTCCCCATCGTCTAGGGGTCTAGGACACCGGGTTTTCATCCCGGCAACAGGGGTTCGAATCCCCTTGGGGATGCAGCAAAGGGATGTCTTCGGACATCCCTTTTTTTATTAATTGAAATAGTATTAGAAAGCTGATGCAGTGTAAAAAATCCGCCATAATTTCAGGGGGATTTTTTAATGGGAGTACCCTTTAATTTATTTGAATATCGGGCGAATACCGAGAGTGTCATATACCTCGATCGATGTTGCCGGTTCGAAGTCAATTACGACTTCCATGTCGTCGGTTTGAAATACGGAGTTTGTAATCTCTATGAAGATATCAGTAAGTTCACGAATTGCATTTTCTTCGATCCATTCAATCAGTTGATCTACTTTTTTTAATTCAAGGAAACGCTTAAGGGCATTATTATACTGGGTAGATATATCTTCATCATATTCAATTTCACCCATTTCCTTTTCAATCCCATCCAGGAAAAGTTTCCATGGTGTGAGGGGTTTATTCTGATATACTGAAGCGTAACCGGCTACAATACAGTAGGTTCCGGTAATCGATTCTGCAATTTTATTAAGGATAACCATTAATAGTCCATAACGGGTATTTTCAGAATTCTTAAAACGCCCCTTAATAATAAGGACGTCCTGTAATGTACCCTGGAGCATTTGTTTGGCGGTCTCAGTGTCACCGTTGCAGAATTCTTCTGCAAGTTTTAATTTTTTAAAATAAATCCGTGCGTTTTCCAGTTCTTCCATACATTACCAATAAAGTAATAAATTACATTTTTTCAATAATTTCCTATCTCCCTGAAGTTTACCTGCATGAAAGATCCACCGTCAAGATTTTTTTCCTTCAATGCGAATGTTATGTCTCATATAAGGCCTTAATTTTCATTACATAATCATTAATTAATTCCATTAATCATTTTCCGCCCTATCAGGTCTTGCCCCCACACGTGTCGGGGGGAATCATACTACAAAAAAATCAGGTTTATGCCTGATTGATTAATACTATTGGTGTGCTAGTATCGCTGTACATTGAACATGAGACGAAACCCTTAGAGAGGAGCAAATCATGGAAGCACAACAACTCTTATCAGAACTGGCAATTGCAGAACGTAACGCTGAAGTAGAACTCAAGTATAACAGACTTCGTTATGCAAACGAGGTTTCGAATGTGTTTGCTACAAACAATGTAACCACCTACTATGATCTGGTGAGGACGAATGTCAGGCAGGCTATCTATCTAAGGAAACTGGCTATAAAGGAGCATCTCCTTTAATAACAATTGTAAGAGCTTTTGTCCAAATTTTCATAAAAGTCCTTCATTTCAGGGTATTATGAAAATGATACCCTGGTTTTTTTAAAAAGACTTATGGATAAAATATTTAGTAAAAATAATTCTCATTGTATCGAGGTGAAAAGGGTTTCAGAAACAGCAATTTAGATTTTTTTCTGTCAATGCCGATACTTCCTTAGCAATGAAACATCAGTATACGGTAATCAGGAAAAACCTGTTATAGCTTACCATTTTACTCCCAAAATGATCTGTCCATTACACCATCTGGCAGTCTTCACAGGCTGCCATTTTTTTTTCTCTCTTTTTTGGCAAAAATCTTCAGGAGGGTTTTTTTTTGCGGAATTTTTTTCACATCTGAAGGCTCATCTTCGTTGCTCTCGAGTTTTTTTTCCATTCTTTCTGACACATATCGGTTTATGCTTTTAAAAAGAAGACCGGATGCCACGCCAATGATAAATGTAATATATAGCAGTAAAATCAGAGATAGACTTGTACTCCAAAATAGAAAATTCACTGTTACTGTTTGAGTATTCTGGCTGGATATGTAGAGCAGGATTCCGACAATTATTAAAAGGGTAAAATATTTTCTTCGTAATCGGTTATGTGCTGCACCGGATTTCATGTTGATACCTCCATGTCATTTATGGCTACCTCCAAAAAACAGGAGTTTTATAAAAAAAGAGTACTCCTGATTCTTCAATTATTGCAGCCACAGGGGAATGTCCAGAGTTTAATTTCTCGTCGTTCCCTTGCATCTAAAGCTTATGGCTATGGGGCAGTGAGTCAAGTACTTTGCATAACCTTGTTTATTTCTGAAATTAATGCCCAAAAACTTTTATGGTCCTTGAGTTGGAGATACTGTTCCTTTACTGTTTTATGTGTATTGATAAGCATAGTTACATATTGATTGAAATCAAATATAGTATAATCCAGGCCGTGGGCTGCGCAATGGTAGAGGTATTCTTTAATATACCGTTCATACAGGAGTGGTGATGTGTTTTTTTTAAAATGAACAGGAAGATTGACGTATCTATTGATTTCAGTAATAATTGTTCTGTGAAGACGCAGGCGTTTTTTAAAGTCATCATTAGTCATTTCATGAGTCAGGTCATATCTGCTCAGGCGATAAAGAAGGTCAGAGGGGTTAATCCTTCCCCTGATGAAGGAGGAGTATATTACCGGGATTGATTCTGGATCCATATTTATCCTCCTGATAATTAGAATTTATATTGTTCTGGATACAAAAGTCAAGAAAAAGTCAAGACCCTCTCGTTAAGGAATCGGAGTTCCTGAAGGCATCAATATCAGGCAGAAAGATACCATTTAAATCATTGACCGGAACTTTTCTGTGAGAAAAGGTCAGGATTTTTACTATCAATACATGCTTGACATGATTAAGCCTGTGGAAATCATGTGTGATGTTTTTTCTTAATTAAGTTGAAGATTTTTTCTAGATGCGATAGTATGGCGATAGTAAAATAAATATTTAATTTCTTAGGCAGAAAGACATTATTGAGATTTTAACGTGATTTAAAAGATACTGGAAATGAGAAAATTGACGAGAAATGACCTATGCTGGTGTGGCAGCGGCAAGAAATATAAAAAATGCCATATGCCGGCGGATATAGAGGCGGGCAGAGCCCCAGGTAAGGATATAAAACCCCCCCCGGGAGTAATCCTTAAAACAGAGGAACAGATCGAAGGGATCAGGAAAAGCTGTCAGCTTACGAAGGATACTCTTGATATGGTGGCCAACCGCATAAGTGAAGGGATCACCACCAACGAAATTAATGAATGGGTGCATGATTTTACAATTAGTCACGGGGGTGTCCCGGCTCCCCTCGATTATAACGGTTTTCCAAAAAGCGTCTGCACTTCACTGAATAATGTAATTTGTCATGGAATTCCAGATGATACAGTACTAAAAAATGGCGATATAATCAACGTCGACGTAACGGTTATACTGAACGGGTACTATGGTGACGCCAGTCGCATGTTTATCATTGGTGAAACAACCCCGGAAGCGGAAAAGCTTGTTCAGGTCTCTAAGGAATGTCTGGACATCGGAATTGCCCAGGTTAAACCTTACGCTGATATCGGGGAAGTTGGTTATGCAATTGAGCAGCATGCCAGGGCGAATAAATTTTCGGTAGTCAGGGATTATGGCGGACATGGTATCGGTGTGAAATTTCATGAGAATCCCCATGTTCACCACTACGGCAGTAAACGACGTGGAATTGTTATGGTGCCTAATATGACCTTTACGATAGAACCGATGATAAATTCAGGTCGTTATGAAACACGTCTTCTGGGTGATAACTGGACAGCTGTTACTGTCGACGGCGGGCTCTCCGCACAATGGGAACACACTGTACTGGTAACTGAAGATGGCATGGAAATTCTCACTGCCTGATCAGACCTGATCGGTAAATTTTTCTCCATCCAGAATAAAAAATCCATACTGGGCAAAAAGATTTGGCACCAGACGCCTCATCCTGGTCTCGCCCCGTGAAGTTATAGAAAAATTAAGTTCTTTTTCAACGGGATAACCTTTTTCCCGGCAAAAATCGTTAAAATCCGTTATGGTCACCATATGAATATTGGGTGAATTATACCAGTTGAAGGGAATCATCGGAGTCTTCGGCATCGTACCCCTTGAGAGGAACTGGCACCTGATGGAAAGGTGTGCAAAATTGGGGAAACTTATAAGGGCCTTTTTCCCAATCCTTAATATCTCCTGCACAACATAATCAGGTCTTTTGGTGCTCTGGATAGTCTGGTTTAAGATTACAAAATCGAATGAATTGGCACGATAATCACTTAAACCCTCGTCTATATCAGCCTGATAACAGTAGAGGCCTTTTTCCATGCATTTGGCAACACCATTTTCAGATATCTCAACACCATAACCGTTGACCCTTTTTTCCTGCTGAAGCCTGTACAGCAGTTTGCCGTCACCGCAGCCAAGATCCAGGACTCTTGAATTGTCCGGTATCAGCGAAAGGATTATATCATACCCGATGTTATTATGAATTATTTTCATTGGCAACCTTCTCGTATTCAGTGCGTAAAAAATTTGTAATGTTCCTTTTTAAAGGGGGGTTATCCAGCAGAAAAGTATCGTGGCCTTTGTCCGTTTCGATATCTGTATAGATTACATTTTTACCATTTGCCCTGAGGGCCCTTACAATCTCTTTGGACATGGGTGTTGGGTAGAGCCAGTCCGAAGTGAAGCTGATGATAAGAAAATTAGACTGAACATTTTCAAACGCCTGGATCAGGCTGTCGTTTCCTTCCTTTTTCAGATCGAAAAGGTCTATTGCCCTTGTTATGTAAAGATAGGAGTTTGCGTCAAATCTATCGACAAACTTAATTCCCTGGTGGTGCAGATAGGATTCAACCATGTATTCAGTTTTAAAGGAATAGGTGTCGGCATTTTCTTCCTGGAATTTCCTTCCAAACTTTTCATGCATATGTTTTTCACTCAGGTAGGTGATATGTCCTATCATTCGTGCAAGGGAGAGGCCCGCATCAGGCGGCCACGAATCATAGTAGTCTCCCTGGTTCCAGTTGCGGTCATTTATGATGGATTGACGCCCCACCTCGTTGAAGGCGATGCCCTGGGCGGAGAGAAGGGCTGATGTGGCAATGGCAATGATTGATTTAACCCTGTCCGGGTGATGAACACCCCATGAAAGGGCCTGCATGCCCCCCATTGACCCCCCCGCAGCAGCAAGAAGTGTGTCGATGCCGAGATGATCTATCAGACGGACCTGAGCATTGACCATATCTTCTATGGTTACCATTGGGAAATCAAGTGCATACCGTTTGCCCGTTGCAGGATTGATACTGTGGGGACCTGTTGATCCATTACAGCCTCCGATAACATTTGAGCATATAATAAAATATTTATCCGTATCAAAGGGTTTTCCAGGTCCGATGTATTCTTCCCACCATCCGGGATAGCGGTCATCGACATTGTGGTATCCCGCGGCGTGTGCCGTACCTGAAAGGGCATGGCAGATTATTATGGCATTTGAGGAATCCTTATTCAATTTACCATAGGTTTCGTAGGCAATGGTAACGGGGCCCAGTTCCCGGCCACATGCAAGCATAAGTTTATCCGTGGTTTCACCAAAGGTGAAATATTCTGTTTCCGTTAATCCCGTTGATTCGGGGGGAAGTTTATTTTCAGGCATTCCTGAAGACTCCTTTCTGTAAAATGCAGTGTCCATATTTATCAAAATTAAATAGGCAGCACTGAGTTTGATGCAGCTGATGAAAGGTATGTGTTAGCGGAAGTACCCTGGAGTTGTGATAAAAGAAAACAGCAGTTAGAGGAATACCTGGAACGGCTGTCTCATCTTCCGGAATAAATCCGCTGGACTTAGCACCTTTTCTCCTGCGAAAACGGTTGCCGTGGTTTCAATGGGCCAGTCCCTCCACCACTCTTGATAAGACGGTCTATGTATCTCTAATAATGGCATATATTGTCAAATAAAAAAAGCAGAGTTTTTGGGAATAGATAAAATTATAGATATTACAAATGTATTCTGGAAATCTTCAGGTTTAATTTTACATTTTAAGAGTTTAGAATTTTATTAAACATAATTAAAAAAATAACCATTCAATTTTTTCAGTTTCCTGAAATTCAGTTGACATTATTAAATGTTGGTAGGTAATGGATTGACAAAAGGTGAATTACTGTACATTTTTCACCAAACTATAAAGAAAGTTTTATGTATTAACTGTCCCGGGGAGACAGTTAAAAAGTTTAGTGTATGATGCGTTAATATTGTTACGCCGTAACATCCCCCGGGTAACCTGATAAATGTTCAGGTGATGTTACAAAACAGGTAAGGGAGGAGACTTATGAAATTTGCCGGCGACTATGGCATTCCTCTGGATCAGATCAAGAGGGAAGCATTCTTTAACATAGGCGGTCCTAACGGCTTTATGCGGTGGGGCATTTATATCTTCATGTTTATAGCCTTTTTCTATCTGGCTTATACCGTAGTAAAAAGAATAAAAATATGGAGACAGGGTCAGGACGAACTTCGAACTGACTACCCTGAAAAGCGTATCTGGATGGTCATCAAATATGTCATCCTGCAGGTAAAGATACTGAGAGAAAAGTATGCAGGTATTATGCATGCCAGCATTTTCTTCGGTTTTGCGGTACTGTTTGTCATTACTCTGACTGTCATGATTGAGGAAGACCTTACAGGACTCTTTTTCCACTATCACTTCATCCATGGAAATTTTTATTTATTATTGTCTTTAGCAGCAGATGTTTTTGGTCTGATTGTATTGATTGGTCTCTGTATGGCCATCTACCGACGATATATTACCAAACCGACCCGACTGGACACAAAGGGGATAGACTCCTTCGCACTGTACTTTATTCTGCTTATTGTGTTGACAGGTTTTATCAGTGAAGCACTGCGAATTGCCATAACGGGATTCCCCGCATTCGAAGTCTGGTCTCCTGTTGGCTATATTCTTGCAATGCCCCTCTCATTACTCAGCGTTGGTGCAATGAAGGTAGTTCACTATATCAGCTGGTGGGTTCATATGATTGCAGCCTTCGTTTTTATTGGCCTCATAGCCACGGATAAGCTCGGTCATATTCTTCTTTCATCAATAAACGTTTATTTCGGTAATCTTGATAACGAAAATCCCGCTACCAAGTTTACCCTTCCTGTAATTAATCCATCTGAATTTGAAACCTCAGAAAGTTTCGGTGTCACAAATGTAGAGGATTATACATGGAAATCACTGATGGATAGTGATGCCTGTACCCGCTGTGGCCGCTGTCAGGATAACTGTCCTGCATGGCTCACGGAAAAGCCTCTTTCGCCTAAAAAGGTTGTTAATGATATACTTGATAACATGAATGAGAGACTTCCGCAGGTAATGCTGGCTGAAGATCCCTCAACACTGGAAACCACTCCCCTGATTGATGGATCAGTCAAGGGTGACGAGTTCTGGTCATGTACAAACTGCGGAGCCTGTATGGAAGCATGCCCTGTACTTATTGAACATGTTCCGAAAATGATCGACATGAGACGTTACAAGGTTCTCATGGAAGGTGATATGGCTCCTGAACTGCAGACAACATTCCAAAACATGGAAAGTAATTTTAACCCATATGGTTTTGCCTTTGCAGAACGAGGAGAATGGACCAGCGCAGAAGAGGATCTTGGAGTCAAAACCCTCGCTGAAGATGCAGAGGTCGATTATGTTTACTTCGTTGGATCTGCTGCTTCATATGATAAGCGAAATCAGAAAGTAGCTATTGCCTTCAGTAAAATTATGAAGAAGGCTGGATACAAGATCGGGATCTTGGGCGCTGAAGAAGCTGATTCCGGCGATGCCGCAATCCGGGGAGGAAATGAGTATCTTTTCCACATGCTTGCAAGCCAGAACCTTGATAATTTCAAGGCCTACGGAGTTAAAAAAATAATTTGTACATGTCCGCATGACTATAATGTCATCAAAAAAGAGTACAAAAAATTTGCTGAAATTGCTGATGCCAGTATGGTTAGCGGTGAACCCCTTGAATATGATTTTGAGGTTTTCCATCACACAGAGATTATTTCTCAAATCATTAAAGATGGAAAAATAAAGCTTACAGAAACCCTGGATGCAACAGTAACCTATCATGACTCTTGCTTCCTCGGAAGATATAATGAAATTTATGAACCGCCAAGGCACATCATAAATTCAATACCCGGTGTCAAATTTGTTGAAATGAGCAGAAATCATGACACAAGTTTCTGTTGCGGTGCCGGTGGAGCCAGAATGTTTATTGAAGAACATATCGGAACCAGGATTAACCAGTTCAGAACGAAGGATGCCCAGGCTTCAGGGGCAACCAGGATAACGACGGCATGTCCTTTCTGTATGACAATGCTGACAGATGGTCCCACTGAACTCGATATTGAAAATCTTGAAACATTTGATATCGCAGAGCTTGTTTACAATGCGATGGAAAAATAAAGTGTAAGACTGTTTCAGCCGGGATATATCTCCGGCTGAAATTGTTTATATACATAATGTAAATCATAAGATTTATCATCAAGGGTAAAGGAGTTTTTTTATGGAGAATAGTCTGTTTTACGTTGCTCCGATCGGATCAGTCATTGCCCTGATCTTCGCCTGGGTATTCTACAAGAGTATGATGAAGGCGGATGAGGGAAATGAAAAGATGATTGAGATTGCCAACCACGTTAGAGAAGGCGCGATGGCATATCTGAAACGACAGTATAGTGTTGTTTCTCTGGTATTTGTTATTTTACTGGTGATTCTCACCGTTCTTGCTTTTATGGGCGCTCAGAATCCCTTTGTTCCGGTTGCATTTCTTACCGGTGGTTTTTTCTCAGGTCTCTGTGGTTTCCTGGGAATGAAAACAGCTACCAATGCTTCCTCCCGTACTGCACAGGGTGCTTCACAGTCCCTCAATGCAGGCCTGAAAGTTGCTTTCCGGTCCGGTGCTGTTATGGGTATGGTTGTTGTTGGTTTTGGCCTGATTGATATCTCTGCATGGTATGCAATCCTTAACTGGATCTATGACACCAATGTATGGGGCCTCAGCCAGACACTGATGGCCAAATCAGGAATCGATGGTGAGTTTGTTTCAGCAAATGTTGCTGCTCATACTGCTACAACATTGAATCCTCTTTTTGTTAAAGCTAAAATGGTGGAAATTACCACAACTATGCTTACCTTCGGTATGGGTGCTTCAACTCAGGCGCTTTTCGCCCGTGTTGGTGGTGGTATCTATACAAAGGCAGCCGATGTCGGTGCTGACCTGGTAGGTAAAGTCGAAGCCGGTATTCCTGAAGATGATCCCCGTAACCCCGCTACTATCGCTGACAACGTTGGTGATAACGTAGGTGACGTTGCCGGTATGGGTGCTGACCTTTATGAATCATACTGTGGCTCAATCCTTGCTACTGCAGCTCTTGGTGCTGCACTTCCTATAGCAAAGGGACTTGCTGCTGATGTCGCTATCCTTGAGATAATTAAGCCTGTTATCGCTCCTATGATTGTTGCTGGTATCGGTATTGTTCTCTCCGTCATGGGTATCTTTGCAGTTAGAACAAAAGAAGACTCATCAATGAAGAACCTTCTCCGTTCACTGAATGTTGGTGTTGGACTCGCTTCAGCCCTTATTCTTGTAGCCCTTGCGGTTATGGCCCAAATTGGACTGATAACCTGGGGTGTTTTCGGTGCTGTTATCGTTGGTCTCGTGGCCGGTATCATTATCGGTCAGGCTACTGAGTACTATACTTCAGATGAATATAAGCCTACCCAGTCAATTGCAGAGCAGGCAGAAATGGGACACGCAACAACAATCATCGCCGGATTAGGTGTTGGTATGTTCTCTGCAGGTATCCCGGTTGTAACTATTGTTGCCGGTATCCTCCTCGCCTTCGGAGTTTCAGGCGGATTTACAGAAATGAGCATGGGCCTCTACGGTATCGGTTTTGCCGCTGTTGGTATGCTTTCAACACTCGGTATCACCCTTGCTACTGACGCGTACGGCCCCATTGCTGATAATGCCGGTGGTAACGCAGAGATGAGCGGACTCGATCCCGTTGTTAGAGAAAGAACAGATGCACTTGATATGCTCGGTAACACAACTGCTGCTACCGGAAAAGGTTTTGCTATCGGTTCTGCAGCTCTTACAGCAATGGCTCTTCTTTCTGCGTACCTTGAAGAAATCAAGATCTGGCTCGGTAAGCTTGCAATATCATCATCTAATGGTTACTTCGAAGTATTTGGCGCCAAATTTTATGCTAAACTTCCTGAAGGTGTTGTCGCAAGTAAAAATGTGATTGTAGCCTCAACCGCAAGTATTGAAGATTTTGTCCGGGTTTACAACATGACCCTTATGAATCCCATGGTTCTTGCTGGTATTTTTCTCGGCGCCATGATGGCCTTCGTTTTCTCAGCTATGACCATGAATGCTGTTGGTCGTGCCGCTGGTGAAATGGTCAACGAAGTTCGTCGACAGTTTAAAGAAATTCCCGGAATCCTTGAAGGAACCGGAAAACCTGACTACGCAAACTGTGTAGCCATCTCAACTGCGGGAGCACAGAAGGCAATGATCGTTCCTTCACTCCTCGCGATTATCGTTCCGATTGCTGTCGGTCTTCTCCTCGGAGTTGCCGGTGTTATGGGACTTCTCGTTGGTGGACTTACGGCTGGTTTCTCTCTTGCATGCCTCCTGAACAATGCTGGTGGTGCATGGGACAATGCAAAGAAATATATCGAAAAGGGAAATCACGGCGGAAAGGGCTCTGATGCTCATAAAGCCGGTGTTACCGGTGATACCGTAGGTGATCCTTTTAAAGATACATCAGGTCCTTCACTTAACATCCTCATCAAGCTGATGACAATGGTTTCTGTTGTTTTCTCTGGTGTAGTTGTAAAGTATGGTCAGGAAGTTGCCAAGCTTCTCGGCATTGACTAAACCTGAATTATTTGGAAAAAAAAAGGGACGCCCTCCGAGGCGTCCCTTTTTTTATTACTTCAATATAAGGTGAAATACATGAATATAATATATATCTATACTGATGGGGCCTGCAGCGGGAATCCGGGACCGGGGGGCTGGGGGACTATTTTGGTGCAGCCTGATAAAACCGAAGAAATTCTGTCCGGGGGGGAAGCAAAAACCACGAATAACCGGATGGAACTGACTGCAGTCATTGAAGGATTAAAAAAAATTCCTGCGGATGCTTCTGCAGTTATAGTTACCGATTCCGAATATGTGAAAAAGGGGATCACGGAGTGGATAAAGAACTGGATTAAAAATGGATGGAAAACCGCCTCCAAAAAACCGGTTAAAAACAGGGAACTCTGGCAAGAGTTATTAGGGCTTACAGAAAACAGGAATACCGAATGGGAATGGGTTCGTGGTCACAGTGGGCACCCCATGAATGAGCGATGTGATTCCATTGCCCGGAGAGAAATTGAAAATTATCGATAAATTTATTTTTAACTAAAATAAACCAAAATCTTGTATATGAAACTGTGCAAATTACCGATTAATTAAAGGGGACATAAATTTTACTGATAAACTGAATAATTTAATGAAATTAAAGTTAAAAATATTAATTTTTTCTATTCTGATTTTACCGGGTGCATTTTTGCCGGTGCAGTCTGAAAACTTGGAAAAAAATTTAACGGTCCATCTTAGTATTGACACAG
Organism: uncultured Spirochaetota bacterium; assembly: GCA_942491575.1. GTDB lineage: Bacteria > Spirochaetota > UBA4802 > UBA4802 > UBA5550 > CAZHNW01. The sequence goes on along the minus strand of CALOBT010000025.1, from coordinate 3,020,566 downwards.
AAAGTTTTAATTATAATGAACCGGTCATTCTTCATATCTCCATCCGCAACACATCCGCAAAAATTTCCTCATTTGAAATATATGAAGATTCTAACACTGACTCTCCCGATTTTACGACTTTTCAGCCGATTGTTTTTGACCTAGCAGGAAGGGAAGCCGAAAATATTATTTCTTACAGGAAAGAAAACAGATCAACGGCTGAAATTATAAAAAAAATGTCGCGCCGGAAAGTGTCAATTGGAGCAAATGAAATTTTTACACATAGCGTCGACTTAAAAAAAGTCTATAATCTCCACGGTGGAACCTACAGGGTAAGGAGTTATTTTATTCCAGACTTTAGCCAGCGACAAATTATTTACAGTACTAATGAACTTGTTTTTCGGATAGTTAAAGAAGACAAGGAGCCTTTCGGAAAAAAAGCAACTCCTGAGGAAAGACTCATCACTCCCGGCGAAATTGTAATGCTCAGTCTAGAAGCAGAGAAGAGAGGGCACTGGCAAAAGATGTTTAAATATATAAACATCGAACAATATATTTACTCCTTTCATGATTTTGTCAGGCCCTATAATAATGGCGGTCCGAAAGAGAGAATCGAAATTTTAGAGAAATTCCGACGATTTTTAGCGAGACATCGTCATGATTATATTGTACATTTCAGTATTATTAGTGAAGAATTAGAAAAAGACGAGAAATACGCTGTTGTAAATACTATAGTAGAACGGTACGGCGTAAGAAAAAACGAACGTTTTAAGTATATGTTTCGACTTGAAAAAAGACGAAATATATGGTTAATTAATGCTGTAGAGGCAACGGTCCTAAAAGGAATTGGAAAATGACGGAGATATTATCACAGGATGAAATTGATGCGTTGTTGACCGCGATATCCACCGGTGAGGTGGATGCGACAGACTATTCAGCAGCAAAAGAACAAAAAAAAGTCAAAATCTATGACTTCAGGCGCCCTGATAAATTTTCCAAGGACCATATCAGGACACTGCAGATGATGCATGAAACCTTTGCTCGTCTGACTACTACGGCACTTTCTGCACAGCTTCGGGCGCTGGTGAGTGTCCATGTTGCATCTGTTGACCAGTTGACATATGAAGAATTTATACGGAGTATCCCAAACCCAACAACACTTGCAGTTGTGAACATGGATCCTTTGAAAGGTTCAGCTGTGCTCGAGATAGACCCCTCCATTACCTTCACTATAATCGATAAACTCTTCGGTGGAACCGGTGAGGCTTCAAAAATAAGCCGAGAACTTACTGATATTGAGCTTTCAGTTATGGAAGGGATAATTGTCAGGATTTTGGGGAATCTACGGGAAGCATGGTCAAATGTAATAGATTTGCGGCCCCGTCTCGGTAATATAGAGACTAATCCGCAGTTTGCCCAGATAGTACCTCCCAACGATATGGTCGTTTTGATAACCCTCGAAACTAAAGTTGGAGACGTCGAGGGTATGACAAACCTTTGTATCCCCTATATTTCTATTGAGCCGATAATTTCAAAATTATCTGCTCAGTATATGTATTCCAGTATTAGAAAAGGGGCAACTGACGAAAATTTACTCATTATCCAAAACCGTCTCGAAACGGTAACCTTACCGGTAATTGCTGAGATAGGTGAAGCAAAAATCAGTGTTCAGGATATATTGAGCCTTTCGGTAGGGGACGTGGTTAAATTGCCGGAAACAAAAATCGGGGATGATATGATTTTACGGATTGGGGGAAGAAGGAAGTATAAATGCAGACCCGGTTTGGTTAGCAACAGACTCTCCGTTAAAATAGGTGAACGAATTGAAGAGGTTCCCGATGAACTGCTGTCAACCAGCAGACGTGAAGATGAATTTTAAGAATTGTGGTAAATTATATAAAAAAAAGGCGGGAATCAAATTCCCGCCTTTTTTTTATATAATTTAATTTTAAATCTATTGAGTGATTCTGTTCAGGTAAGGAATCGGATCAACATGTTCCGTTCCGATTCTGATTTGATAATAACATATATAGCGAGTAGTTTTTCCTGTTCTGCCGATGTAGCCTATTACTTCACCCTTTGAAACCTTCTGACCCAGTTTGATGGATATACGCTGACAGTGGGAATAGGAGGTGACAAAACCATATTTGTGTTTTATTGATACTGTCAGGCCTAAATTAGGGTCCCATCGGATATCATTAACTTTCCCGGGGGCTGTGGCCAGGATCTCTGATCCCGGGAATCCTTCGATATCGATTCCACGGTGGAATTCAGGTTTAAATGTATATGGAGAACTTCGTTGACCGTATCTTGAGATAATGAATCCCCTTGTTGGCCAGATTGATGGAGTATTTTCTATTATTTTTTTCCGATATTTCAGAAATTTTTTTATGCTGATAAGTAATTCTTTCGATGTTTTTAGTTCTTTTTCGATTTCCTGAATGTTCAAGACTTCAATCGTAGGGGAAGATTCTGATTCATCAATGGATGGATTAGGATTATGTACGCCTCCCTTCGCCCAGAGAGAATCGATGTCACTGCCAGGTGTTAACTTGTATAAATGAGTAATTTCAGGCTTGAATTTTTGGAAAATTGAATAAAGACGGTTGATTTCTTTTTTATATTCCTGAATCTGAATTTTTGAATTGCTGCCATATTTTTTCAGTTTGGATACTTCCTTTATAGTAGAAGAGTGATTTACTATAAAAATGGAGGTTATTGCCAGTGTTGCTGCAACGGTTGCAATAAATACTGAAATGGAGAAAATGGAGATATGGAAGTTTATTATCTTTTTTTCTGAATGGGGTATGAACATCACGGTGATTTTTTCTTTGCCTTTGGTGACAAAGCGTTCCCACCAGTTTCTGGATTTTTTTACCAGTTCGCCAAAATGCTCTTTCCAGAAAGTTCGCAGGTCTTTCTGAAGATCGTTAAGGTTGGTGTCTTTAAATGGATTTATAGACATGTCTATGATATAACCTGTATTTAGTTTACTTAAATATTGAAAAAATTTATTTTTTTATTTAGCACCGTCTCATTAAAGGCTGTATATATGAAATTTAGAGACATTTTTTCCTGTTTATAATATTAATCGGCAGATTGTTGTCAAGTCTATTCTATTTTATGGTTATTTTAAGGTTGCTGTTTATATTTTTTTTATTGTTTAATTCTTTAATTACAGATTGCCGTGGGAAATATTCATGATTAATGTTTACAGAAGAGGGACATTAAATTTTGAAATCTAGATAATATACATACAAATGTATAAAATGACCAAAAAAAAATGATATTCATGCAGAATACCATTTTTTTATCAGTAAAGCTGATTCTAGAGGGGGATGAATCCAGCTTCCTTTACTATCTTTTGCCCCTCGGCTCCGATGAGGTAATTTACGAAATCCAATGCTTCTTTTGAAATATTTGATTCATTTATATACATGAAAAGTTTACGCGAAATAGGGTATTTCCCGGATTTTCCATTTTCCAGGGTTGGGATTATGTTGTTGACATTAAGGGCTTTGACGCTGTTATTCATGTAACCGAAACCGATGTAGCCGATTGCCTTTGGGTTGCCGGCAATGGAGGTAATAACTGAGCCATTAGAAGCCTGGAGAAGAGCATCTTTTCGTACGTCCTTTTTCTTCATTACTTTTTTGTGCCACACTTCATAGGTGCCTGAACTGGTGTCTCTTGAGATGACCACAATTTTTGCGTCCCTTCCGCCGACTTCCTTCCAGTTGCTTATTTGACCCTGGTAGATGGCTTTCAGCTGGTCTGAAGTCAGGTTTTTAATTCCATTTGAGGGATGAACCACGGGGACGATCATATCAAAGGCCACGGTGACTTCCTTCGCTTTGATGCCCTTTGCTTTGGCTTTTTTGAGTTCCTTTCCTTTCATTGCCCTTGATGCATTTGCAATATCGCAGCTGCCGTCGATAAGAGCTTTAATGCCATTACCTGAACCACTTCCTTCTATAGAAATGGAAACCTTGTTGCTTTTTCTGTAGGCTTCAGCGGCCTTCTGGGTAATGGGGAGTACAGTGGTAGATCCCTTGATGATTACTTTCTTTCCGCTGTTCTTGGTACAAGCCATGAATGAGCCTGTAGAGAGAACGGCTAATGCAGTAATGAAGCCTAAAATTTTCGTTTTCATTGATGAAAACCTCCTTAAAATTTTAAATGAAACAGTTTGCTTTTGTCGCTATCTTAAATGAATTTTCTAAAGCTAAACTATGAGAGTGGGATTAAGTTTTTATAAAGATTTTTTTAATATGATGTTTATTTTGTCCCGTGCATCTGGTACGCATCAGTTTTTTAAGGAATATGGTTTAAATGTGGCATAATAATATTACATATTTCTGAACGTTTTAAAGAAAATAAGTTAACTGGTGTGGTCTTATGTTATTTAATTGAAGATGAAAGAATATCGTTCATTTAAAGAATATTTATTTGGATGGAGGGTGAAAAGCAGCATCTTTACAAAATTTTTACATGGAGCTTATAAAATCCTAACCGTCTGTAAACTTATTATGCCTGTATATAGGATAATACGGCATTCTATGGAGATGCCAGACAAGGAATAGACAGATGGAACCAAAGATCAAGTCAGATAATCTGACTTTTTATTACGGCGAGGATGCGGCCATAAAGAATATATCACTTGAGGTGGCGGAAAATTCCGTGCTTGCCCTCATCGGTCCTTCAGGGTGCGGAAAGTCGACATTTCTTCGTTGTATCAACCGTATGAATGACATTATACCCAATACAACAATTGAGGGAGAGATTCTGATTGACGGTGAGGCAATATTTCACAGCCGTTATGATGTAACCAGCCTGAGAAGACGGGTGGGGATGGTTTTTCAGAAATCCAATCCCTTTCCAAAGTCAATTTTTGAGAATATTGCATACGGGCTGCGGATTAACGACATAAAAGATAAATATGAAATAGAGAGCATTGTAGAGCAGTCACTGAAAAGCACAGCCCTCTGGGATGAGGTGAAGGAGCGGTTAAATGAGTCTGCCATGGGATTGAGCGGCGGGCAGCAGCAGCGACTCTGTATTGCCAGAACAATCGCAGTAAAACCGGACATTATTCTCATGGATGAACCCGCCTCGGCACTGGACCCAATTTCCACTCAAAAAATTGAAGAATTGATTCAGGACCTCAAATCAAGATTTACCATTGTAATCGTAACGCATAATATGCAGCAGGCTGCACGGGTGAGCGATTATACCGCTTTTTTTTATCTGGGAAATCTCATTGAGTTGAATGCGACAGAGAAGATTTTCACCAACCCGGATCTTGAAATGACTGAAAATTATATTACCGGAAAATTCGGATAAGAGTTGATTAAATGAATTTTATTTATCACAATACAATATGGTAAATTTACCTTTTTAAGGAGATGAATTTATGACTACCCATCTGGAGCAGGAACTCGAAGATATTAAGCTGAAAATATTCGAAATGGCTGATTATGCCATTGAAGCAATTGTGAAGGCTATTGATGCATTAAAAAACGCCGATATAAAGCAGGCGGAAAAAATCATTAAGAATGATTCAGTATTAGATAATCTTGAAATTGAACTCGATGATGAATGTATTAGGATTCTCGTGACCCGTCAACCCGCTGCAGTGGACCTGAGGCTTGTGCTGGCAATGCTGAAAATTAATACCGACCTGGAACGTATAGGGGACCTGGCAACCAACATTGCGAAGGAAACAATCAGGCTTAACGGGCAGCCCCTGATAAAACCTCTGATGGATATTCCACGGATGGCAGAGATCGGCGTGGCGATGCTGCAGGATGCATTTCGTTCAATAAGTGAAAAGAATGTGGGACTGGCCCGTGAAATTATTGAACGGGACGAGCAGATCGATGAACTGAATCTCCAGGTATATCGCGAACTTTTCTCCTTTATGGCTGAAAATCCCCGGACAATGTCACAGTCCCTGGGACTTATTATGGTAGCCAAAGCCCTTGAGCGTATTGGTGACCATGTGACGAATATTGCCGAGCGTGCGATTTACTATATTGAGGGAGTTGATGTACGCCATTCAGAATAATTTTGATATTGTTCATCTGATGTTGAGGTATTGTTATTATGCCCGAATTAAATTCTGAAATTTTAATGTTGTAACTGGTGCTGTTGATGAAGAACAAGATATATGTAATAGACGACGAAGAGGATATTCAGGAGATTCTGAAAGTGAATCTTGAAAAAGAGGGATATGAAGTGGAATCCTTTGCTTCCGGAGAGGATGCCCTTAGGGCTCTCAAGTCAGGGGGAAGTCCTGATTTGATGATTCTGGATATCATGATGCAGGGCATGGATGGCTACGAGTTCTGCAAACATGTCCGGTCTTCAAGGCAATTTGGATCGATACCTATTATTTTCCTCTCTGCAAAAATGGAGGAATTCGATAAGGTTCTGGGGCTGGAGCTGGGAGGGGATGACTACATTTCGAAGCCCTTTGGGATGAAAGAACTGAAATCTCGAGTGAAGGCGGTATTGCGGCGATTTAATGAAAGCAGTAAAAATTCGGATGCGTCAACCGTACTGGTCTATAAGGGACTGGAAGTGAATTCCGACTATTTTGAGTTAAAAATTGACGGCAATAATGTAAAACTTACCAAAACCGAATTCGAAATCCTTGAACTCTTTTTACGTAATCCCGGTAAAATTTTCAGCAGGGACAACATTATTGATAGTATCAAGGGACATGATGTCTACGTGGTGGACAGGACTATCGATGTGCATATTATGAATTTGAGAAAAAAGCTGGGAGAGTATAAAAATATTATTACCACCTTTTCCGGGGTAGGATACGGTTTTAAGGAATAAAAGAGAAGTGACTGGTATTGATAGATGATAAAAAAAATAAGTAACAGGATAATTCTGGCCTACTCGATGCTAATCGTGCTTCTGGTCTCTTTTCTTCTGTTGTTTTTTAATGATCTGGTGCGGGACACGCAGCTGACAATCTTAAAAAGAGAGATGAAATCGAAAATCGATTTTGTTGATCTTGTCATGAGAGAGCGAAACGGGTCTTTCACCCTGGAAAAAATAAGGACCAAACCGTCACTGTTAAGGGAACTTGCCAGTATAATTACATTAAGGATAACCCTTATCGATGACAAAGGGAGAGTGTTCGCCGATTCAAAGGTGGAAGATGTAGCAAAACTTGATAATCACCTCTATCGCATTGAGATCCAGGAGGCGCGCAGGGAAACCTACGGCAACTCGGTGCGTTACAGTACAACCCTGAAAACAGACATGCTCTATTTCGCAAAAGATATGGGGGGGATTACCCTCAGGTTGGCCAAGCCTCTTTTTGAGATAGATGAAAGCCTGATAAAGGTGAGAAAACTCATAGTTTTTTCCGGTATTTTTGTTTTTTTTGCCGCTTTTGTCATTATTTTTTATATCTCTCGCAGGATTACCAGTCCGATAAATGACACCCTCAGTTTTGCCAGGGATTTTTCCCATGGTGATTATTCCAGAAGGATTCTTAACTACCGCGAGGATGAAATAGGTTCTCTTCAACGTTCACTGAACAGAATGGCTGATACCATTGTGGATAAAATGGACAGTCTTATTTTTGAACAGAATAAACTGGAGATTACCCTTGAAAGTATCAGCGACGGAATTGCCGTAATCGATGAACATAAAAGGGTACACATTGCCAATAACGCTTTTCACCAGCTCCTTGACTCCAGGCAGGCCATGAAGGGACGCCTCTACTTCGAGGTAATCAGGAGCCGTGCCCTTAATACCAAGATCGAATATGTCCTGCTAAGGGGAGAACCGGCCGAATTTGAGGAGAAACTCATCTCAGGCGTGGTGTGTGAAGTGAACCTGAAACCCATCAAGGAACACGATATGCTACAGGGAATCCTTGTAGTGCTGCATGATGTAACTGAAAAGAAAAGGATTGACCAGATTAAAACAGAGCTGGTGGGCAACATGTCCCATGAACTGAAAACTCCTATTACCATTATGAAGGGCTACCTGGAGACCATCAGTGAAAATATTGAAAATACGGAATTGTCGACTGAATTCATTCAGAAGGCCCTGGAGAATGCCGACCGCCAGAATTCAATTATCAATGACATCCTGAAGCTGAATCTCCTGGAAAAAACCAATGATTTTCTTGAGGAGGACATTAATATCAGGGAAGTCGTTACCACCTGTATAGATCTTTTGAATGTTAAAGCAGCCAAGCGAGGCATTACCATCAATGTTACTCTTGATGAACTCGATATGGAAATCAAGGGGAGCCGGTTCCTTGCGGAGGAAGTCTTTTTCAATCTCATAGATAACGCAGTGAATTATAACCGGGAATCGGGATTTATTCATATTAAGGCGGAAGTTCAAGAGGACCGGAGGCGTATTTTAATTGAGGACACCGGTATTGGTATTCCTCCGGATTCCATTGACCGGATTTTTGAGCGGTTTTACCGGGTTGACAAGAGCCGATCCAGGTCCACCGGAGGAACCGGGCTTGGGCTCTCGATTGTGAAACACGCGGCGGAGCTTCTTGGCTGGAATGTTGATGTTGCTTCCGGCAAGAAAGGGACTGTGTTTGCCATAGAAATTTAACACAGGAAATAATTTCGGCGGAAGTTTCGATAGATCTGCCGTAAGAGATAAACATGAGATGAACATGGATAGAAAAAATAGCAATTCAATTAAAGCGGAAAATAAAATGAGTCATAGAAGTATACTCTATGATATCATTATTGAGCGCTCCTTTCTCTTCGTTGCCCTGAGCTGCCTGATAATTCTTTTTCTTATCATGCTTTTTCTTTTTAAAGAGGGATTGCCGATTTTTCAGACAATATCTGTCAGTGACTTTCTGGCAGGGGATGAGTGGTACCCCACCAGTGAAAATGCCCGGTACGGAATTCTACCACTCATTATGGCTTCTGTGTCAGTAAGCCTCCTGGCTTCACTGATAGCAGTACCGCTTAGTCTTGCCATTGCAATTTACCTGTCGGAGATGGCGAAAAGCTCTGTACGGGAAGTGATAAAACCGACAATTGAACTGATCGCCTCAATTCCTTCGGTAATTATCGGTTTCTTTGGCATGGTAGTTATCGCCCCGGCCTTACAAAAATATTTAAACGTGGATACCGGACTCAATATGTTTAACGCCGCCCTGATGCTTGCCTTTATGGCAATACCGACCATTGCCACTATCTCTGAAGATGCAATTTCTTCTGTGCCGGTGTCCTTAAAGGAGGCATCCTATGCCCTTGGGGCCAACAGGTGGCAGACGATTTTTCATATAATTTTACCCGCCAGCCTTTCAGGAATATGGACGGCAATAGTACTCGGTATATCAAGGGTAATCGGGGAAACCATGGTTGTCCTTATGGTGGCAGGCGGAGCCACTATTCTGCCTGATTCGATTTTTGCGCCGGTGCGGCCCCTCACCTCCAATATCGCGGCGGAAATGGCAGAGGCTGAAGTAGGGGGAGATCATTACCATGCACTCTTTGCCATCGGTATTGTTCTTTTTGTAATTACATTTATGTTCAATATTATTGCTGATTATCTTTCAAATAAGTACAAATTCAAAGAGAATTAAGCAGTGGTGAGTGGAAAATCAAGGATTAGCCAAAATGAAGAAAAAAGCTGAAGTCATTGAAAGTATAATGTTCCTGGTTCTGAGGATTCTGTCTCTCTCGGTGATAGTTTTCCTGCTTTTTATGCTGGGATATATTGTTAAAAGTGGTATATCCGCCATTTCCTGGGAATTTATCACCGAAATGCCCCGCAACGAGATGACGCAAGGGGGAATTTTCCCGGCACTGGTGGGTACCTTCTACCTGATGGTGGGAGCGTCACTGGTATCCATACCTGTAGGCATTATCACTGCCATTTATCTGACGGAATATTCAAACAGTCCACGGATAGTAAAAGTCATTCGCCTGGGAATCAATAACCTGGCAGGTGTCCCCTCAGTGGTATTCGGACTCTTTGGTCTCAGTCTCTTTGTGGTATTCTTAGATTTCGGTACCTCGATTCTGGCGGGTTCCCTTACACTTGGTGTGCTTAATCTTCCTGTTATTATCAGGTCAACGGAAGAGGCTCTCATGGTAGTGCCCATGACGTACCGTGAAGCCTCCCTCTCCCTGGGGGCAACAAAATGGCAGACCATCTATAAAATAGTGCTGCCCAATGCCCTCCCCGGCATCCTTACAGGGGTAATGCTCTCCCTGGGGCGGGCCGCCGGGGAAACAGCGCCCATCATGTTCACAGCAGCAGCCTTTTATACTCCGGATCTTGCCACTTCGGTGTATGATGAGATCATGGCACTTCCATATCACATTTATGTGATGGCAATGGCGGGAACCCACATACAGGAGACGCGTCATCTCCAGTATGGAACCGCTATTGTTTTAATTGTTCTGGTATTGCTGCTGAATATAACGGGTTTAATTCTTAGGGCGCATTTTAAGAAAAGAATGACATAAAGAGTCATCTCTATTTCATAAGGTTCTTGTCGTTCGCCAGTTTCAGGAGGCCATAGAGGCTCTCTATGTGCGGTACAGGGACCATTTCCGCCTCGGCCAGGCGTACAGTGTTGCCCAGTATTGCTTCAACTTCCATAGCCCTTCCGTTTTCGTAGTCTAAAAGCATACTTGTTTTATAGGGAGTCATAGCTGAGGTATCTTCTATCATTTTAGTTATGAAAGAATCCGGAATATGGTGTCCTGTTTTTGCCGCAAGGGTTAAAACTTCCCCCATAACCGCCTTTGCCAGCTTTAATGCCGGCTCTGATTCTATCATTTCGCGGGTATCAGCGCCCCCCGCAAGGACAGACATGGGATTAAAAGGGGCATTCCAGACCAGTTTTTTCCAGCGGGCAGTGACTATTTCTTCATCTATTTCACAGGAAACCCCGGTGCTGTTGAGTAATTGGGCAAAAATTTCTGCTTTTTCAGATATTCCTTCAGGGTAATGACCGATCACAAGTCTTCCGTAATCTTCGTGGTTGATGCAGCCATAGGACTCCCGACTGGCACATATAAAGGCAAGGCCGCTGATTAGTTCGTTCTCCGGGAAGGCTTCTTGGATGGATTTTTCTATGTTTATTCCGTTTTGAAGCAAAACAATGGTGGTTTTACTGTGTACACCCTCCCGGATCAGAGAGGGAACGTCAATCTCAGGAAGTACCTTGGTGGCGACAACAATATAGTCGGCTTTTCTGCTGTATTTGCTGATATGATCAATTACTTCTACCGGTTTGAAGTAATAATCCCCAAGGACGCTTTTAATGGTGATACCCTTCTCTTTTACTTCCTGGTAGTCGGACCTGCAGACAAAGGAGACGGAAGCCCCTGCCTGGGCCAGTTTACCGCAGTAGAAGCTTCCCACAGCGCCAGAACCAATCAGCAATATTTCCGGTTTTTCTGTCATTTTTTACCCCGCATTGTTTCTAAATAATATAATATAGAAAAAGAGGATTCATATTTGTCAAGTATGCTTTTCTTCTGTCGAATGGGGGGGATAGGATTCGTCTCTTCCGGGGAACGCTTCATACGGTCACATACTTTTAGCTTGACGCGACCGGGAAGGTGTTTATCTTTGTTCTTCCATATAAGCCTGGATTGAGTAAGGTATTCTCCGGGCCAGGAGAATAATATTAACAGGAGGATTCTACATGGAATGGTGGCACCTTTATATAATACTGGGAATTGCAGCAGCGGGAATCGGTGTTGGGATATATTTTCTACGAAAAAATGTGAAGCGGAAAATGGAAGACCAGCAATCAATGGTAAATCAACATAAGGTTGCAACGTCTATTCTTGTACTTGAAAAAAGAAAAGACAAAGTGGCAAATGCTAATATGCCAAATTCAGTGAAGGAGCAGATTCCAAAGGTTTATAAATTAAGAAAGGTTCCATTGGTTAAAGCAAAGATAGGATCGCAGGTAATGGATCTGCTCTGTGATGAGGCTGTTTTTGATAAATTGCCCGAAAAGAAGACCGTAAGAGTTGATCTGGCAGGTATTTTTATAGCCGGAATTAAGCAGGGAAAAAAGTAGCGTAGTTTTTGAATAAAATATTGATTTTTTTTGAATTTTAATTATAATTATTGTTGACAGCCGAAGTAGTAAAAAATAATGTCTTTTTCATTGCTTCGGCAAACGGCCCAAATCTTTACGAAGGATTTTCAAAAAAATTGAAAAAAATTCAAAAAAAGATTGACAGAAAAAAGGCCACTGAATATATGTACTAACAGATTGATGAGCTAAACGGCTCACAATAAAAAAACCGAAACGGTTTTTTTGATAACTACTTAACGTACTGACAATAGTCATTACGGGGTAAAGTGTCAGAATCTCCCTCGACAGCTTAGTTTTTTTCAAACTGAAAAGGATTAAATTGTTTGGAGATTTTTTTTATCCCTAAGACGGGGATTAGTTCTTTGAAAACTGGGTAGTATTTTAATCAACAGTAGTGTTGGTTATAACAATTTTTAGACTAAATTTATTAGAAAATTATTTTCTGTAATAGAAAATTATTACGGAGAGTTTGATTCTGGCTCAGAACGAACGCTGGCGGCGCGTTTTAAACATGCAAGTCGAACGAAAACCTCAGTGCTTGCATTGAGGGGACAGTGGCGAACGGGTGAGTAACACGTGGATAATCTACCTTTTGGTTGGGGACAACCACTGGAAACGGTGGCTAATACCGAATAACATGGTTTCTTCATAAGTGGAGATCATTAAAGATGGGGACCTTCGGGCCTATCGCCAGAAGATGAGTCCGCGGCCCATTAGCTTGTTGGTGGGGTAATGGCCTACCAAGGCAACGATGGGTAGCCGGCCTGAGAGGGTGAACGGCCACATTGGGACTGAGACACGGCCCAGACTCCTACGGGAGGCAGCAGTTAAGAATCTTGCGCAATGGGCGAAAGCCTGACGCAGCGACGCCGCGTGGATGATGAAGGCCTTCGGGTTGTAAAGTCCAGTAAGCAGGGAAGAATAAGCAAAAGGTAATATCTTTTGTGATGACGGTACCTGCCTAAAGCCCCGGCTAACTACGTGCCAGCAGCCGCGGTAATACGTATGGGGCAAGCGTTGTTCGGAATTATTGGGCGTAAAGGGCGTCTAGGCGGGGAATTAAGTTAGGTGTGAAATCCATGGGCTCAACCCGTGAATTGCATCTAAAACTGATTCTCTTGAGTTCGGGAGAGGAGAGCAGAATTCCTGGTGTAGCGGTGAAATGCGTAGATATCAGGAGGAATACCAGTGGCGAAGGCGGCTCTCTGGCCTAGAACTGACGCTGAAGCGCGAAAGCGTGGGGAGCGAACGGGATTAGATACCCCGGTAGTCCACGCCGTAAACGTTGTATACTAGGTGTTAGTGGCTTGTTCACTAGTGCCGAAGCAAACGCATTAAGTATACCGCCTGGGGAGTACGACCGCAAGGTTTAAACTCAAAGAAATTGACGGGGGCCCGCACAAGCGGTGGAGCATGTGGTTTAATTCGATGATACGCGAAGAACCTTACCTGGGCTTGAACTGTACCTGACAGGTGTAGAGATACACTCTCCTTCGGGCAGGTATAGAGGTGCTGCATGGTTGTCGTCAGCTCGTGTCGTGAGATGTTGGGTTAAGTCCCGCAACGAGCGCAACCCTTACTCCCTGTTGCCATCAGGTAATGCTGAGCACTCTGGGGGAACTGCCGGTGACAAACCGGAGGAAGGTGGGGATGACGTCAAATCATCACGGCCCTTATGTCCAGGGCTACACACGTGCTACAATGGCTGGTACAATGAGAAGCAAGACCGCGAGGTGGAGCAAATCTCAAAAAACCAGTCTCAGTTCGGATCGGAGTCTGCAACTCGACTCCGTGAAGTTGGAATCGCTAGTAATCGTGGATCAGCACGCCACGGTGAATACGTTCCCGGGCCTTGTACACACCGCCCGTCACACCACCCGAGTTGGCAGCGCCCGAAGTGGCCGATCTAACCATTTATGGAGGAAGGTTACTAAGGTGAAGCTGGTAAGGGGGGTGAAGTCGTAACAAGGTAGCCGTATCGGAAGGTGCGGCTGGATCACCTCCTTTAAAAGGAAAGAATACCGTACTACTGTTTTATACTACCCAGTTTTGAAAGAATTATATATAGACACTTCGGCCTTTAAATCACGGGCCTGTAGCTCAGTTGGTTAGAGCGTACGACTGATAATCGTAAGGTCGGTGGTTCGACTCCACTCAGGCCCAATACGAAAAGATGTTAAGAATAGTGAGTTGGGGGTGTAGCTCAGTTGGGAGAGCAACTGCCTTGCACGCAGTAGGTCGTCAGTTCGAATCTGATCACCTCCAAATTCATCTCTTAGTAGTTTTTATAACAAAAAGAGATGTGAGATCTTTTAAAACGGTTAAGCCTAAAAAGAATAAAACTGAAAGGTTTAACAATTTCACTGAGAGAAGCTTATTTTAAGTTAAAAATCGAGCGTATAATGGTCTATTGGAAACAGTAGATGTAATAATATGGTCAAGCGATTAAGGGCATACGGTGGATGCCTTGGCACTGGTAGGCGATGAAGGTCGTGGCAAGCTGCGATAAGCCTCGGGTAGGAGCAAGCATCCTTTGATCCGGGGATTACCGAATCGGAAAACCGACTATGGGTGAACCCATAGTATCTACTACTGAATACATAGGTAGTAGAGGCTAGACCGGGGGAATTGAAACATCTAAGTACCCCGAGGAAGAGAAAGTAAAAACGATTTCCTTAGTAGCGGCGAGCGAACGGGGAACAGCCTAAACCGAGCTATACGTTACAGCCTAGGAGCGCTGTAGGTTCGGGGTAATAGGATACAGACGGAGGATTTCCTAGAATCCTCGGGAAGTCAAAAAATTCTTTCCTAGTTGAATCCGCTGGAAAGAGAGCCATAGAAGGTGATAGCCCTGTAAACGAAAGGTTAGAATCTTCCTGGTCTGTACTCCTGAGTAGCGCGGGACACGAGAAATCTTGCGTGAATTTGCGAGGACCACCTCGTAAGGCTAAATACTCACCAGTGACCGATAGTGAACAAGTACCGTGAGGGAAAGGTGAAAAGAACCCCGAGAGGGGAGTGAAATAGATCCTGAAACCGTATGCTTACAAGGTGTGGGAGGGCTATGCTTGCATGCCTGACCGCGTGCCTTTTGTAGAATGAGCCGGCGAGTTACTCTTTATAGCAAGGTTAAGTGATAGTAATCATGGAGCCGCAGCGAAAGCGAGTCTTAACTGGGCGACAAGTTATATGGAGTAGACCCGAAACCGAGTGATCTAGCCATGGCCAGGTTGAAGCAGGGGTAAGACCCTGTGGAGGACCGAACCGGTGTATGTTGAAAAATGCTCGGATGAGCTGTGGCTAGTGGTGAAAGGCCAAACAAACTCGGCAATAGCTGGTTCTCCTCGAAATAGCTTTAGGGCTAGCCTCAGATGTTCAGTTACGGAGGTAGAGCACTGATTGGGCTAGGGGGTCCACAAACTTACCAACCCCAAATAAACTCCGAATGCCGTAACTTTAGAATCTGGGAGTCAGACTGCGGGGGATAAGCTCCGTAGTCGAAAGGGAAACAGCCCAGACCAACAGCTAAGGTCCCCAAGTGTATACTAAGTGATAAAGGAGGTGGAGTTGCACAAACAGCCAGGAGGTTGGCTTAGAAGCAGCAATCCTTTAAAGAGTGCGTAACAGCTCACTGGTCGAGTGACTCTGCGCCGAAAATGATTGGGGCTAAGTATACCACCGAAGCTTTGGACTGTAGCTTGCTACAGTGGTAGAGGAGCGTTCTATACGGGCTGAAGGTCGATCGCGAGAACGGCTGGACTGTATAGAAGTGAGAATGCCGGCATGAGTAACGAAAAAAGAAGTTAAAAACTTCTTCGCTGAAAGCCTAAGGTTTTCTGGGCAATGCTAATCATCTCAGAGTTAGTCGGATCCTAAGGCGAGGCCGAAAGGCGTAGTCGATGGGAAGCAGGTTTATATTCCTGCACCACCTGGTGGAGGCTATCGTGATGGGGTGACGTAGAAGGATATGGGTGCAGGGCGTTGGTTGTCCCTGTTCTTAAGCGTAGGCTGGAGTTCAGGCAAATCCGGACTCCATTAAAGCTGAGGCGGTAGGGGAGTAACCCTTCGGGGAAGCGTAGATCCAGATTCCAAACTACCAAGAAAAACCTCTAAACGCGAAACTAGGTGACCGTACCGCAAACCGACACAGGTAGGCGGGGTGAGAATCCTAAGGCGCTCGAGATAACTCTCGTTAAGGAACTCGGCAAAATGGTCCCGTAACTTCGGAAGAAGGGACGCCCCGTTATTGTGAAACCCCTGCGGGTGGAGCATGAAGGGGCCGCAGAGAATTGGCCCAAGCGACTGTTTACCAAAAACACAGGACTCTGCAAAATCGAAAGATAAAGTATAGGGTCTGACACCTGCCCGGTGCCGGAAGGTTAAGAGGAAGGGTTAGCTTTCGAGCGAAGCTCCGAATTGAAGCCCCGGTAAACGGCGGCCGTAACTATGACGGTCCTAAGGTAGCGAAATTCCTTGTCGGGTAAGTTCCGACCTGCACGAATGGTGTAACGACTTGGGCACTGTCTCAACGAGAGACTCGGTGAAATTGTAATACTCGTGAAGATGCGGGTTACCTGCAGATGGACGGAAAGACCCCGTGCACCTTTACTGCAGCCTGACACTGTAGTTTGGTACAGCATGTGTAGGATAGGTGGGAGACTTTGAAACCGGAACGCCAGTTCTGGTGGAGTCAACCTTGAAATACCACCCTTGCTGTATCGGGCTACTAACCGGTACCCTTGAATCAGGGACTGGAACACTGTCTGGTGGGCAGTTTGACTGGGGCGGTCGCCTCCCAAAAAGTAACGGAGGCGCCCAAAGGTTCCCTCAGCACGGACGGAAATCGTGCTTAGAGTGCAAACGCATAAGGGAGCTTGACTGCGAGACCTACAAGTCGAGCAGGTACGAAAGTAGGGGTTAGTGATCCGGTGGTCCCGCGTGGAAGGGCCATCGCTCAACGGATAAAAGGTACGCCGGGGATAACAGGCTTATAGCGCCCAAGAGTTCAGATCGACGGCGCTGTTTGGCACCTCGATGTCGGCTCTTCGCATCCTGGGGCTGGAGAAGGTCCCAAGGGTTGGGCTGTTCGCCCATTAAAGCGGAACGCGAGCTGGGTTCAGAACGTCGTGAGACAGTTCGGTCCCTATCCTCTGCAGGCGTTGGAAATTTGAGAAGATCTGTCCCTAGTACGAGAGGACCGGGATGGACGAACCTCTGGTGTACCAGTTGTCGTGCCAACGGCATCGCTGGGTAGCTAAGTTCGGAATGGATAACCGCTGAAAGCATCTAAGCGGGAAGCCAACTTCAAGATTAGATTTCCCTTGGCCCTAGAGGCCACTAAAGACTCCTTGAAGACTACAAGGTTGATAGGCTGGAGGTGTAAGCACAGTAATGTGTTCAGCCGACCAGTACTAATCAGTCGTGAGGCTTGACCATATTATAAAAAACCCGAGTTAGTATTAACTCGGGTTTTTTTATTGCCTGGAAATAACTGAAGAACAGTATTAATCTGCAATATTAAAATGAAATGAAAAGGTTGTACCTTCCGTACTGGTTGATAAATATACCCTTCCATTATGTTCCTTAATAATTTTGCTGCTGATTGATAGGCCAACACCGGTTCCGTAGTTTCTTTTTTTACTGGTAAAGAAGGGGGACCATATTTTAGGAATAATGTCTTTTGGGATACCAACACCATTATCTGCAATCATTAGAATAATTTCATTTTTATCCATGCCGGTTTTAACTGTTATCATTCCATCATAATTTTCAATATAAGCGCCTTTTTCAATTATTGCATCTTTTGCGTTTAGAATTATATTTACGATTAATTGCTCGATGGAGATGGTGTCACCAAACATGAAGGGAAGGTTGTGATCCAGTTGACAGACTAATTCAATGTTGTTTTTTCTCAATTGATGATTAACCAGGTCAATAGCTTCCAGGATTGCCGTATTAATATCTAGCAGTTTCATTGAAAAGTTTGCTTTTTTGGAAAAATTTCTGATATGATCGATAATTGTCGATGATTTATCCACAAGTGATGAAATTTTTTGAAGTTCGGATGCAGCCTGAAGTTTGTCAAAATCATCATAATTTAAATCATCTACCATATTTTGAGCTATTCCCTTTATACCCGTTAGGGGTTGAGCCAGCTCGTGAGCAATCCCGGTTGTGACTTCCGCAAGACTGGCATGGCGTGATATCTGGTACAGTTCAGTATCTTTATCCGCAATAATTTTTCGGCACTGTTCATTACTTTGTTTTAAACGACTAATCTGGTGAGTCAATTTACGATTTAATTCACTGGTGTTACCCATTTGTTTCAATAAATAAAAGAATTTTCCTCTATATTCTCTAATCAACACGTATAGCGTAAGGAACAGTGATATCGGGTATGTAAATAGCAGAAGTTGATGATTATTAGTAAATATTATAGCTATAAAATTAATTATAAGTACAGTATGGAAAAGATATACTATTTTCTGGGAAAGAGTGGGTCTGATTCTTTTTGTTACAAATAGAATAAAAATATTAAAGAATATACTGTAGAGTGATAAAATCATTACCAGGCGGTCCGGAAATAAAAAACAAAAGCTGATTGTAAAAATGAATCCGAGATAGAGATAAAAATATTTTATTTCATCGTTTATATTATAATAAATACCTATCATAAGAGAATAGCTGAATGGGTAAATCAGCAGACCTGCTATACTGAAATACGAAAGATTACTGAATGAGGGTAACAGGTCAGGTGCCAGTAGATTGCTTGTTATTATTAAAAGGGAAATCAGGGAATTGAGGAGAAATATTTTTGCAACACGGCTGTTAAAAAAAACAAGTGTTATAATTATTATAACTAAATATAAAAAAAATAATACATTAGATAGAAAAAATATATTGTCTTGAAATATCATATCATTATTTCAGCTGAATTATAGTTATTTGACATTCATCTCCAAATTTCTAAGAATGTCAAATAACTATTATATAATACCCGTCATATATTTGATTATTAAAGAGGCAAAAAATGGGATTTAACTGTGGAATAATAGGTTTGCCGAATGTAGGTAAATCGACCATCTTTAACGCTCTATCCGGTTCCGGTGCTCAAATGGCAAATTATCCCTTTTGTACAATCGAACCGAACAAAAGTATCCTGGTTCTACCGGATGAAAGACTGAATAAAATCAGTGAAATTCTCGAGAAGAAAAATCCTATTCCAACTAAAATGGAAATAATTGATGTTGCAGGTCTTGTCGAGGGGGCCTCAAAGGGCGAGGGGCTGGGCAACCAGTTTTTGGGGAATATTCGACAGGTGGATGCTATAATTCATGTGGTTCGTTGTTTCTCTGATAATGATGTAGTACATATAAGCAGCACAATAGATCCACTTCGCGATATCGAAATTATAAATACTGAATTAATTCTTGCAGATATTGAAATTTTACAAAGAGGGAAAGAAAAAAACGAAAAACTGAAACGATCCGGAATCAAGGATGTTCTCAAAAAAGGGGAGATTATTGATTCAATACTGGCTGTATTAGATACCGGTAAAATGCTGAAGGATATATCTTTGGACGATGAAATGAAGGAAGTTTTGGCAGAGTTTGATTTAATTACCGGTAAACCGGTTTTATATTGTGCAAATATTGACGAAGAAGATGTAAAGGAAGATCTAATCACACCTGTATCTGATTTTGCAGAATCACATGGGGATCAGTTTTTTCGAATAAGCGGAAAGATAGAGGAAGAAATATCTGAGCTTCCATCTGATGAAAAAATGGAATATCTCCAGGCAATGGGGCTCAGCGAATCGGGACTCGACAGGCTGATTCTTGCGGGATACAGGTTGATGGATCTTATTTCATTTTATTCCGCAGCAACGGAACTTCAGGCATGGACTCTAAAGGCTGGAACTAAAGCCCCTGAGGCGGCAGGAAAAATCCATACCGATTTTGAACGGGGTTT
Source organism: uncultured Spirochaetota bacterium (assembly GCA_942491575.1). Classification (GTDB taxonomy): domain Bacteria; phylum Spirochaetota; class UBA4802; order UBA4802; family UBA5550; genus CAZHNW01. The sequence continues at coordinate 3,000,537 of CALOBT010000025.1, read as the reverse complement.
TATACGGGCGGAAGTTATCCATTATAATGATCTCATTAATTGCGGGTCAGAGAAAATCGTCAGAGAAAAAGGGCTTCTTCACAGCGAAGGCAAAGAATATGCGGTCAGGGATGGCGACATAGTGAAATTTCTATTTAATGTATGAGATTATTTCAATACTTTAAAAATTCTACCTTTTGAACGTAATCGTGTTTCCCCGCTGATTGTAAGATTGATGTATGCAAAAACAATAAAAGGGGGTTTTATGTTTTCAATCTGCACTGTTTTTTTTATTTTTTCCGGTATTGTATTTTTTTCTTTGAGCGGAAATGATGTCCAGACTATAGCAACCCATGAATCAGCCTGATCGTGAAACATCTGTTGATTGGTAAACGTAATATAATTCTCTTTACCCTCTATCCTGAAGGCGGGTTTTTCCCTGAAGGTTTCAACTTTTGATGCTACCATTATCTGCAAAGATGGATTGGGAATCTCCTTAATTGAAAGAGGATGCCCGGGGGAACCGATTCCTATGGATATTTCTGAATTTTGAGGGGTCGTTTCGTAGAGAACAACGGGCATTCCCTTGTCTGTAAATCGTTGTATTAAGTATCTGTTATCGAAAAGTGTAAAGTTATTGTATTTATTTTTGCCCATATAGGGGAAAATTAGTTTTTTGTTAATATATAGTTTTTTATTTCTATATAATATTGAGTATTTTTCCTTAAAAGAACCATTTTTATTCAAATCTGCCGCAATCTGTGAAAACAGTATATCGTTTTCTATTATTTCCCCATTTGCTATACTTCCTTTTAATAAAAAACGCTCTACAGGAACTTGTATAACGCTTTCATCAAGGATCTGATGCAGATTTTTTGGAAGGGTTAAATCCGTCGTTACCCTGTAACTACTGGTATTTATCGAAGCTACACTGATATCGTTGATTTTTAAATCAAGTATTCCTGAATAGAGGCTGGAGGACAATAGAAGAATAAATAATATCAGCGGACGCTTCATGTTTATTTCCTGTTTTGTGTTTTATAAAAAAGATTTCAGGGTTAATTCCTTTAATTCTTTTCTGTTTTTTTCCGGTGTTTCCTCGGAATAACCAAGGGCAATTAATGCCATTAGTTCATGATTGTCATCTATTTCCAGGATTCTGTTCACATCGTTTTTTTTATTTAATATTTCACCCAGCCATACAGAACCAATTTTAAGAGTTTCTGCTGCGAGCAACATATTCTGTATGGACGCGCCAATACTCATAATATCCTTATCACGATTATAGCCTGATGGCAGGTGATAGAAAACGGCTATACATGTGTTACAGGTCTGGACGATACGGGAATATTTTGTAAGTTGTGAAAGTTTATACCTGATATTTTCATTTTTAATAATTGAAAATCGCCAGGGTTGATTGTTTAAACCGGAGGGGGCCCAGTGAGCTGCGTCCAATAGAATATCAATTAAATTCTGAGAAATATCAGTAGACGTGTATCTGCGGCGTGACCTTCGGTTAAAAATGGTCATCAGTACCGGGCTGTTGAGTACAGTTTTATCCATAGGTGTCTCCTGATTTAACATTATAATATCCTCACAGTTTTACTATAAAAGCAAGTCAAATTCAGCGGGGATTACTGTTCGCATGGTATATTTTTTATAAATCAGTCATTCTGTTAGAACAGATGATAAAAAAAATAAACAAGATAGCGGTGGTCACCGGGTATTTCCTGCCAGATAATTATCCAGTCGATTTTTTTTCTTCAATAATTTTCTTAAATGATTGTTGATAATCCGGTCGTAATCAAGGTCTTTATTTATAATACTGAATCTCTCTGATTCCATTTTTCCCAGATCAGTTGTTATCTTTATTCTGGAGGCATCTGCGGCAAGTTTTTTAGCTTGTTTCCAATATGGAATTGCCAGACGATAATTTTTTTCCGCAGTATTCAGGCTGTCTCTGATTTCCTTTGAAAATTCCAGGTTATAAAAATATATTTTTTGTTTATCGTATCTTGTACCAATTTTAAGATAATTCCGCATTATCAGCAGATTGATATGCATAAAAATCAGTCGCCGGTACTTTAGATATTCTTTTTCAGTATCCACCTTTATTAAAGCTTCGCTGGGATGACGAAATTTGCATTGGAGGGCCTGCTCAAGCCTGGCTATGTTCCTGCGGAGAGAATTTTCATTATAATGCTGTTTCATACTATACAGGAGGTAGTAATCTTCTACATAGTGCGGCACGGTTTTATAATGCAGGCGCATTTTTGGTATATAGTCACTGAAGGGAACATATTTCTTTTTATCTGAAAAGTATTGATATTGATAATCTTCAGCTGGTAGTTGCAGAAATGAAAAAAGGAATAAATATAGGAAAGTTAATAGTTTTTTCATCATAGTAGCCGTATACACTTAACGTATCGGCAAATGGGTAAACTGAAATAAGGACTTATCTATTCTTCCGAAAAAAAGAGCGAGACATAGTCCATCAGAGATTTTGTGAAGGCATATTTAATTTCAGCTTCAACTTTCCAGGTTGATTGGGGGAAGTATTTTACTGTACCCTGCAGGTATTGGCCTGCTTCAACCAGAGAGGAAACTACTAAATCATTTTTATAAAACCCACGGTTATGACGATCATAAAAAAGTTCTTTTTGACAGCGGAAAAGTGCCTCATCGCCATTATGATAGGATCGGTAGGCTTCTATTTCATACTGGCTATTATAATTATCTATGACATTAAGGCATTCTGCTGCACGGTAAAAATTAAAAATCATGTTCATAAAAACGGAAAAATGTTCCAGAAGTTCTTTATCATTGGTTTTTGAGGAAAGCTGTTTAATGCCATGATAGGATTTTCTCAAATCCATTACAATACGATTGTAAATACCTCTATTCGAGGAACTTTCGCGTCTGGCTATATTGGATAAATTATACTGAAAGAAACGATACAGGGCATCCTTCGCAAAGTCTTTGAATTGTATGAAAGATCTGACCAGATTTTCCCGTATAATCTCCTGTTCCGGGTGCAGTACCTCTTCCCTTGCTTTTTGCCGCCCTTGTCCTGTTCCTGATTCTTTTGCGCGGGTCTGAGCATCATTTTGAGTTTTTGTGTCTTCCGGTTTTTTGTTCTTAAAACGATGACTGAGGATTGTATCGTAAGCCAGATTTAAACGGCTCATTTCCACGTTTGCCCAGTCTTGCCTGTTTCGGTTTTTATCAGGGTGAAAATTCAGAGCCAGACGACGGTAAGCACTGGATATATTTTCATCAGAGGCATCCGGCGGAAGTTTTAGTATCTGGTAACATTGCTGAAGGTTCATAAAAGTCAGAATTATATTTTATTTTGTATATTTGTGTGTATGTTAGAAAAATAAAGGAACAAAATTTTAGATGAACTTCTGTATCATCGATTTGCAGGTTAAAATAATCAAGTATTTAATTTTTTCTTGACATATATACCGATGTTTACTTATATTATGTTTAGATCTAACGGATCCAAAGGGGGCATCTATGACAGATAAAAAAAGCGAAAAAAAAATGACAGAAAAGCAGAATGCTATTTATGAATTTATAAAAGAAGCTATAAGAGAATCCGGATTTCCTCCAACAGTTAGAGAAATTGGAGAAGAATTCGGAATTACTGTTAAAGGTGCCTATGATCATATAAAAGCAATTGAGAAAAAAGGATTTATTAGAACTGAACAGAACAAGTCTCGCGCTATTGTTATTGTTGAACAGGAGGACATTATTCCTACAGATGCAATTAATATTCCCGTTGTGGGGCGTATTGCAGCAGGTGTACCTATATTGGCCAATGAAAATATTGAAGAATACCTCAGTTTCCCACGGGGAATGGTTGGCAATGGTGATCATTTTGCCCTTCATGTTAAAGGAGATTCTATGATAGATGAAGGTATATTTGACGGTGATATTGCTATTATTCGAAAACAGAACACTGCAAATCAGGGTGAAATAATAGCAGCCATGATGGATGAAGAAGCGACACTGAAAACATTTAAGATTGAAAATAATAAGGTGCATTTAATTCCAGCAAATAGAGACTATAAAGTAATCGAAACTGATGATGTGACCATTCTTGGTAAGCTTGCAGCTGTTTTTCGATCATATCACTGATTTAACTTTACAAAATGGTTGAAGGATTATGGGCAAAAAGTGTATCCTTGACAGCTCCTCAGCCATTTTACTCTTCAAGGCGGGTATAATTGATTATCTGTTATCAGAATATTCGGTGGCTTGTCCCGAATCTGTTTATTCTGAAATCACTCGAAATAGGGAATATCCAGGGGCCCGATCTTTCATTAATTTTACTAATAATGGACTCATTTCAGTCAGATCAATAAACAATAATTATCACCTTTTACCTGATAAAAAAATTGGAAATCTCGGTAAAGGTGAATCCGACTGTATACGCCTTTACTACCAGGAGGATGGTGATTTTATTATCCTCGATGATAAAAGAGGGGGAAATTACTGCCGAAAAGCAAATATTCCCTTTATAAATGCACTTTTAGTTCCCCGCATACTTTTTCTCAGCAAACTTTTTTCCGATAATGAATATGAAGCCAGGTTTAATAATATTATTTCGGAAGGAAGATATTCACATGATATTAAAAATTATGCTTCTAAAGTCGATTCTAAAGAATTAGCTTTTTTTATGCCATAATTTTTTAGTATCCCTTTTTGCTCAATTTGTGACTAGTAATTCGACTTGACGCATAAAATAATATGTGCTCATAATAGAATTACAACTATTCCAAAATATCATTGTTAAACTTATTCCTTGTAAAAAGGATTGCAGGATATATTAACCGGCTCAGGAGCAGACATGGACAAGGCATTCCGGAAAAAAATTTCAGACCAGATTGAACAGGGAGAAAAGGTATTATTAAACTTCAAGTTTGTAGATCCCCGGCAAATAATGCTTATCAATAGTATTATGGCGAAACATCTTGCAAAAATGGATCATATTTTTCTTTTGAATTCAATTGTTACAATTATTAGAGAAGTTGTCATCAATGCGATGAAGGCAAATGCAAAGAGGGTCTTTTTTTATAAAAACAAATTTGATATAACTGATCCCGATCAATACGAAATCGGAATGAAGAAATTTAAAGAGGAAATCATTGGGGAATTTGAATTAATAGAAGATGATCTTGATAATAGTGATTTTTTCATTAAAATGTCCTTCTCTCAAGCTGAGGATAAACTAATCGTACAGGTAATTAATAACTCACCAATTCTTCCCGAGGAACTTGAAAGGATCAACTTTAGAATTAATAAAGCAAAAAAATATTCCGATTTTACAGAAGTATATGATGAAATTGAGGATGATAGTGAAGGTGCCGGCCTTGGGATTGTTCTTACTATACTTTTCTTAAAAAATATGGGGATAAATCCCGACTCATTCAAATTAATAAGTGATGGAAAATTAACACAGACAAGTCTTGTCATACCGAAAATCCTGCGTCCCCCTGAACTGGTAAATAGGATAAGGGATGAAATTATTGAAGGGGTTGAAGGAATTCCTACATTTCCGGAGAATATTATTCAATTACAGAGTCTCTGCAATGATCCGGAATCGAGTATTGATTTAATTGCGGAAAAGATAATGATGGATCCCGCTCTGGCAACGGATGTTATAAAATTGTCAAATTCGGCGGGATTCGTTCCCGGAAAGAGGATAGAAAGCGTTCTGGAAGCGGTGAAAACAATTGGTCTGAAAAATGTTGATGCAATACTGGTTGCCAGCAATGCACGGCGAATACTGGATGAAAGATACAGTAATTTTGAGGAAATTTGGAAGCATTGTAATAAAACGGCCTTTTATGCACGTCACATTGCAGGTTTGCTGAAGAAACATGGAGCTGTCGAAAATGCTTTTATGGCGGGCCTGCTCCATGACCTAGGTAAAATAGTTCTTCTTGCGACGGATGTAGAACTGGTTGAAAAAATTGCCAGTACAGTAAAAAATAGAAAGATGATAACATCCACTGTGATGGAAGAGATTTCTATAGGAATCAGCCATTCGGAAATCGGTGAATTAATCTCCAAAAAATGGAATTTTCCCGAATACCTTGTCGAATCAATAAGATATCATCATGCACCTCTTAGCTCATCAGAAGAGTTCCGGCCTTTGATTGAATCAGTATACCTTGCTAACATGATCGTTGGAATCTCTGACCGGCGATATTATTTTTATTATTGTGATGAGGGTATTCTAGAACGGTTCGGAATAGAGGATGAGAAGAATTTTAATGCATTGAAAGATAAATTGAATGATAAATGGGAAAAGGCAAATCTGGATTAATTTACCAGCCTGCGCGAAAATGCGCAGGCTGCTAAGATACTATAATCTGCTTTTGTTAAAATAATGACTTTTGATTGAAGGATCGTTGTAGCGGACCTTCTCGAGTATCAATTCAGTCCTTCCAAGATTTTTTCCGTTCCTGTCAAATCTATACATGATGGATTTTTTTGGTGTCAGTATGCCATCAATTTCTTTAATGTTATAATTAACAAGTTTCTTGTAGAGATATCCTTTGAAGTAGATATCACTCTGTATGATAAAGTAATCATTTTGTCGTACATAAAAAATCGCTTTTTTATACACACTTTTCCCCGGTTTTGGCGTTGCAATTATTTTGTAGCAATTAAAACCTTCAATTGTTGCATTACCTGCCAGTTTATAGACGCTGTCATTGATATTTCTTGATTTCATATCTTCATAGAAAAAATGAGAGTTTACCACAGGTTTCTTACGGTCACCGGATATGATTTTTTTTATTTTTCCATTTTTTTGTTTTAGCCATTGCTGGTCATTGCCATTAACGGAGTGGGTTAAAATTTTCATTTTAAAGGGGGAAACCACTTTAAGAAGTGCCTTATCAACATTTCCCTTGTCCATGGCCATGCCGGTTATTTTTCTTTTAATAATTCTATTCTCTTTGTAAATTACCATTTGAACGGTGGTTCGAGCATTTTTGGGTCTTGTCACAGCTTCGCTTTTTTTCATAATTTCAAGACCGGTCATTGCGGAGGCAGATAAAACACCCGCCAGCAAAATAACTGAAGCAGCAATAAATTTTCTAAACATTAATTTCTCCTGTAAAAAATAATTAATCTTCATTTTCCTCAAGCTTGAAGAGCCTTCCAATATCTACGAATCTCCAGAGGGGAGATTCTGCTCCCTGTTCCTGAAGGTCAAGATTAGCAGCCTTAATCGCTGCGGGAAGCACAAGAAGCGCACCCAGGGTAGTTGCCACCATGGTTACGGCTGTGAGGAAACTGAAGAGAATAATAGGCTTAAAATTAGAGACTGTGAGAATCAGAAAACCGAATATCAGCGCAAGAGAGGTGTATATAATCGCCCTGCCAGAAATTGAAAGGGTGTGTGAAATCGTCTCATCAATGGAATATTCCTTTGCTTTGAAGTGTCGATAAGTATTCAAAAAATGAATTGTATCATCAATACCAATACCTATTGTAACTGAGGCAATGATTGCTGTTGCTACATCGAGACGAATTCCAAACCATCCCATTATGCCAAAATTAAAGAGAACAGCAACACTTATCGGTATCAATGCCATCAATCCCGCAAAGGGATTTTTGAACAAAACAAATACAACCAGGGTTACTATTATGAGGCTGAAGATGAGACTCATCATTTGCCCCTGTACAATATAGTGCATTAGGCGCACCATAATTTTGGGTTCCCCTGAGGTTTTATAGGTATATCCTGTTGGGAGATTTTTGTTCATGAACTCGTCAATACCGGCAATTACTTTAAGCATATGAGCGGTGCTGAGGTATTCATTGGCCGGTTCACAGATTCTGGCAAAAATATTTGTGGTTCGGAAATCAAAATCAACATATGGTTCAAAAACATCCAGACGGCCATCATCATTATCATCATCACCGGAAAAGACTTCAATATAGCTTTCAACATCAATTTGCTTTTCCGGTATGCTATAGAATTTTTTATTACCATTATTCATTGCCATATGCATGGTTTTTATGAAATCAGAAAAGCCCTCTGTGCGACCAATGTAGAGATGAGGATTGTCAGGGGACTCTAGATATTTTCGAAATTTTTCAGTAAAATTCAAAAAATCAGGTTCCAGAACACCTCGCTTTTTCCCCGAATCAATTATAATATTTAGTCCGGAAGATCCGCCAAATTTCTCACCAATGTACCACGAGCTTGTTAACACCGGGTCTCCCTTTTTGAAATAGGCATGCACGGAGGTCTCTGCCAAAATTTGAACCATGCCGGAGATGGAAAAAACAAGTACAAGAAATGTCCCGGCAAGCACCTTCTTGTAATGCCGTGTCGAGAGATGGGTGAAGAATGTTAATAATTTATCTACAACAGCAGAGAGAGGTGATGAAAATTTTGAAGACTCGATATCATTCTTATCATCATCAGGCGCAGACATTAATGAGAAGGCGGCGGGTATAAGTGTGACTGAAAGTATTACCGCAAAAAGTACACCAATGGCCTGGAAAACACCCCATTCCTTGATAGCAGATACTTCATTTGTAATAAGCATGAAGAATCCGACAAAGGTGGTGAGACCGGCAAGTATGACAGTCGTGGATATATGAGTCATAGATCTTTTAAGCCCGCTGCGGCCGGGTGAATTTTTTATCATATCCAGATCAATATAATACTGGTTGAGAATATGGATTGAGTATGAGGAGCCCACCGCGAGAATTAGTGGTGGAAGACAAACTCCCATTATGGTAATTTTGAAACCGAGATGTCCCATCAGGCCCATAAGCCAGATATCTGCTATAGTCATGGTCAGAAATGGAAGAAGAACACCGCGGATGGAACGAAAATTTAAAAAGAAGATTATTACAATGCCTAGAATAACCAGGGGTAAAAATGTTTTCAGGTCATTCTGCATATAATGATTCATGGTAGTATTAATATAAGGTATACCCTGAATAATTGCGTGTAAACGGGGATAGCTTTTTCCAATGGCCTGCATTTCATCGGGAATATCATAATCTATCTCATCACTGGTGAGACGAAGAATGACCGCAAAGTCTGTAATTTTACCGGTGGAAGGATCTTTTGCATAGATACCCTTTTCATAGACTGGATTATTGATAAGGCGTTTTTTAAAAAGGGCAAGCTCCTCCGCCGTAGAAGGAATTATCCGATTATCATTTTCATCCTTTTCAATAAGGCTGAAGGTAGTCAGGGTGTCATTTTCTCCGTTCACATCTTCTGCTGTGAGGGGAGAAATTATCAAATTTATCAGTTCCTTTTTTTTAAGTTTTTGGGAGAAGGCAACTGATTCGATAAGGTCACTTTTTTGGGATCGGGAAAGTGGCTCTTTTTTCCTTTCGCTGCTTTTTAAGATTCTTGAAAGGCTTCTCTGAAATACAGGATCATCGTTAAAAGAGGAAATGAGGGACTCGGAAGTAATATTTTTTTTGAGGAGGTCTTTTATTTTGTCAAGGCGGGACTTTTCCTTTTCATCTTCATAGGTAATATATTCTTCGATGTCCTGGTGGAAATTTTCAAAATCATGCAAAAACTGCTGGTTGAGAATATTATCCGATGTGACACTGAAAATGAGAAAATTACCGGTATTGCCGAATACTTTTTTTGTCTCTTCATTGAGGATGTATTCAGCATCCTTTTTCGGCATCATAACTTCGAGGGAATTTTCGAATTGAAGCTTAAAGATCCCGGTGCCGAGGAGGGCCGTGATTACTGCGATAATGGCCAGAACCGGTATCGGGCGGCGAAGAATGAAATCTAGAAATTTGTTCATGTGTAGAGAAACCTCTCAGTAATGTGATATTAGAAACAGTTTACAAGTACATCATTGTTGATGCACCTGCGGATTAGTTATTCGTATGCTTTATCAAGAAACTTCACTCCATACGGATTATTGCCTGAGTCTCCATTGGCATTTTCCAGTATGTTGACAGAACCGCTCTGCAGTGCCCATGTACCGGGAACATCCGCGGGAATGAAACCGAGAATATAAGTCGTGTGCCAATACGCTGCCACTTGTTCGGCATTTTCGTCTTCACCTGCAGTGGGGCGCCCGTCTCCATTTGTATCATAGATTGCCAGCAGATAGATATTCATGGTAGAAACGTCTGAAATTTGATCATAGACAGCAGAATAAATATCTAGATCGTAAACCTCTTCACCACTTGTCATGTAGGGCAGAGAAGTGTAACCGAGAATATAGCTTGAATCGGTTATCTGAAAAGTTTGTTCTGTAATGGTATAGTTTGAGTATACCCCGTCTTCATGAACAGCAACTATTAAAAGATTATGATCTTCTGTCATTGCCGGAGTATCGGGCCTTCCATTAGGTTTAATTTGAAATTGGACAGAGGTCGTATAGTCGTAGAGATCGCGGTTAATGTTAAATTTCCAGTCACCGACGGATTCATGAAAGGCTGTGTTTGCGGCCCCATCTGCAAGGGTTATGGTATACTGAAAACTTTCAAGATTGGTATTCTGATAAAAGCCAACCTTATCACCTGCTGTATGACCTGCACCGGCTGTCGGATTCGGAAAGCCCCCGTCATTATCCAGGTCCCATAGGGCGATTACCATAACTTCATCACCAGGGACAAGGTCTGTTGACGAGAGGTCAATACTGAAGTCTGTACGGCCCGCATCGAGTTTAACAAATGATTTTATAACACTCAGGGGATTGTTAAATAGCCCCATGGGATCATCTGTTTTTGCGACAATTATATACATGGGGGGGGAAGCAGTGTCATAACCGGCGGGACGATTTATTGCTCCCTCGATGGTCATGCTGAAGCCGGATGGTACCGGTATATCCATGGAGAGGTTAATATCAATGTTTTCCGTTATGCCATCTGGGACAGTTATCCTGGTTGGGATCCCAGCGGTATTGCTGCTGTAATATCCCATTTTATCACCGCCGTCGGGAATGCCATTGGCGTTGGTATCGAGGAGTGCCATTACGTAAACCCCACCTATTGGGACACTGTAGTCGAATGGAAGAATATCGAGGGAATAGGCGGTATCTCCCGCAGTCTTTGTTACAGATCCGTAACCGATAATTTTTTCAACATCAATGTCTGCAACATTCATTGATGTAATTTCTTCAGGATATGCGATGAGAATCACTTCACCGGAACCGGTTCCGCTGAGGGTTCCCTGTATCTTTGAATTGTAGTCATACAGAAGGTGATTGGCGGAAAAAAGCCAGGTGCCGTCTGAGGAAACTGTATTCTCACCCTCGACGAGGATCAGGGTCATCTCAAAGGAACTGATGCTGATGGTGTGATAGAATCCAACCATGTCTCCATAAGTCGGCTCCGGGAATCCTCCCGTGTTGTCCTTATCCCAGAGTGCAATTACCATTACCTCGTCTCCAGGAGCAATACTGGTTGATGAGAGGTCAATGTTGAATCCGGTAGCACCTGCATCCAGCTTCTGAAAGGCTCGAACAGAGGAAGCCGGATTTTCAAAGAGTGCAGCAGGGTCAGTGCCTGTGGCTATCATTATATATAATGGCGGAGAAGATGTGCCGTAGCCGTCGGGCCGGTCAACACTTCCGGATACGGACATCGTATAACCGGATGGTGTCTCTATATCACGGGAAAGAGAGAGGTCGATTCCTGTCAGTTCTCCCGCGTCAATGGTTACCGCTGAAGGGATGCCATTGGCAGAACTGCTGTAGTATCCCATTCCGTCTCCTGCGTCGGGAAGGCCGTTATCGTTTCTGTCATAAAGGGCTATTATATAAACGTCATCGACAGGTACATCAAATGAGAGGGGCATTATATTCAGTGTATATGCCTGTTCACCACTTCCCTTTTCGACTGTGTGATAGGCAATTACTCGGTCTATATCGAGGGAGGCGGCATCGAGAGAGGGCAGTTCTCCCGAATATGCAATAAGGATAACCGAGGAGGCCTCATTATCCGTCAAGTTTCCGGAAACGGATGCATCATAATCATACATGATTTTATCAACGGAAAATGAATGAGTCTCGTCGGGAATGACGGTATTTACCCCCTCGATGAGGGTTACCGTCATGTTGTAGTTTTCAAGACTTTTAGTATGATAGAATCCGATTACATCCCCGGGGGTAGGATCGGGGAATCCCCCGGTGCTGTCCTTGTCCCAGAGGGCAATGACCATTACGTTATCTCCGGGAGCAAGGCTGGTGGAGGATAGATCCATTGAAAAGTTACTGGCCCCCGCCTGGAGTTTCTGAAATGATCGAATGTAGGCTGTGGGATCTTCCAGGAGGTCTTCAGGGCTGTCCGCGTCAGCTATCATGATATAGAGCGGAGGGGATGCTGCCGAGTATCCATCTGGTGGGTTTACACTTCCTTCAACTGAAATTGTATAACCGGATGGGGTATCAATATTGGTGGAAAAGGTGATATCTATGCCTGGTTTTACTCCATCATTAATGGTGAGTGGGGCAGGTACGTCGCCTCCGCTGGTATAGTATCCGAGGCGATCTCCACCGTCGGGGATTCCATTGGCGTTTACGTCATGGAGTGCCATCACGTAGACCGGTTCGATTGGTACATTGTGTCCCACCGCCATTACGGAGAGAGAATATGACTGTGGTCCCGGCGCTTTGGTAACGGATGAATAGGCGATGACATTGTCCACATCAAGGGTTCCCATATCCATGGAGGAGATATTCCCCGCATAGGCGATGAGGATTATTTCCCCGGCAGCGTCGTCATTTATGGATCCTGTTATAGAAGCCTCGAAGTCATAGAGTGTTCTGTTAACGGGGAATACCCAGTTGTTTTCCACACTGACAGTATTAGTACCCTCGGTGAGTAATACTTCCATCTTATAATCATCTAATGTAGTAGTGTGATAAAAACCGATCTCATCACCTGCAGTAGGTTTTGGGAAACCTCCCGTGTTGTCTTTGTCCCAGAGGGCAAGAACCATTACCTCTTCCCCGGGTGCGAGGGCCGTTGAGGAGAGGTCAATGGAGAAATTGGTTGTACCCGGTTCAAGTTTTTGAAAGGAAATAATATAATCCGCGGGATTATCAAAGAGAGCTGCCGGATCAGAAGCGGAAGTCACCATAACGTAGAGGGGGGGGGAGGAAGTATTATATCCCGCAGGGGCTTCAATGTTCCCATCGATGGTTATTGTGTGCCCGGAAGGTACGGGAATATCCGTAGAGAGGGTAATGTCTATACCGGAGGTTTCACCCTCAGACACAGAAATTCTCTCCGGTATACCGTCACTGCCTGCATGAAATCCCATCCGGTCGCCCCCATCCGGGAGGCCGTTGCCATTTGAATCAAGTAGGGCCATGACATAAACATTTTCCACGGGAAGATCAAAACCGAGGGGCATGATCTCGAGGCTGTATGGGGCATTCTCCTCAGGAATAGTAAATTCCTGGTAACCGATAATCTTATTCACATCAAGATCTCCCGCATTCATGGAGGAGATCTCTCCGGCGTAGGCAATGAGGATTGCATTACCGCTGGCTGCCCCTGAGAGGGTTCCCGCAACTGATGCATTATATTCATAGAGGGTACGGTCTATGGAAAAATGATGGCTTTCGTCGGGGATTACCACGTTAACACCATCCTGAAGGGTAACGGTCATGGAAAAATCAGACAGGTCAGGTGTATGATAGAATCCAAGGATATCCCCCTCTGTCGGCTTCGGGAAACCACCGTCATTGTCTTTGTCCCAGAGTCCGATAACCATTACCTCATCGCCGGGTTTCAGGGCAGTGCCTGAGAGGTCAAGACGGAAGTCAATGCTTCCCGCATCCAGTTTTTGAAATGCTTTTATTGTAGATGCGGCGTTATTTAACAGGTTTCCGGGATTATCCGTTTCCGCCACCATGATGTAGAGTGGCGGGGATTCTCCCGTGTAGCCATCAGGGATTGCAGGATGTCCCTCAAGAGAGATGGTATGCCCCGAGGGTATTGGGATATCCATTGTGAGGTCCAGGTTAAATCCCGTATTACTTCCTTCAACAATGGTGAGTCGTTCAGGGATGCCGTCGCTGTCGGCATAAAATCCCATAATGTCTCCCTCGTCTGGAGAACCGTTTCCATTCCTGTCAAGGACGGCCATCAGGTATACATTTTCAACCGGGGCATCGGAACCGAAGGGCATGATGTTCACGGTGAAGGAGGCACTGTTTTCTGATTTTGTAATTTTTGAGTAACCGATAATCAAATCAGTATTAATGCTGTCTGTATCGAAGGAGGTTATCTCTCCATGGTAGGCGAAAAGCAATACCTCCCCGGTATCAGTCCCCGTAACGGATCCGGAGAGGGTCGCATTGTAATCGAAAACCTCCCGGTTTACCGAGATGCTTATTATATTTTCTCCCCCCTGAATTGTCAGGGAGGGCTTTTTTGTTTCATTGTTTATGTAAAAACCGATGAGGTCCCCTGCGTCGGGATAAGGGAGTTCATTGCGGTAGTTATTGTCTGCAAAGGCGCTTATATATATGGTGTCTCCTTCGTCGAGGCCTAGATCTGTCAGGTTAATGGAAAATTCACCGCTGCTGTCGACGGTAATCATGGTAATGATATTGTTTATTGGATCATCTTTAATAGCACTGAAGTTATCTGTGTCGGAAATGATCAGAAATAGCGGCCCTGACGCGGGGATTTCTCCATCCGTGGATATGGTTCCCGTGAGGGTATTATTACCAGGCTGCGGTACACCGCAGGATATCATTGCCGCCAGGAATGTTATCAGTATGAAAAATTTACAGGGAGTATTCATAGCGTACCCTCACTTTAAAGAAGTCATTGTCTGTATAAATACCCATGAAGGAAGACTCTCCCCCATGGAGCCATGTATATGAACCGGTGATGCTGATGCCGTTACTGAACTTATAGCCGATTTCAGGCATGAGCATTACAGAAGCTTCATTTGGATCAATGACACTTGTCATAGATACTTTCAGTTTATCATTAAAATAGGAATCATCAAAGCGTATTGCCAGGGTATCCCCTATCATCGGTTCCATGATATCATCGGCACCAAATGCCGTGGGTCGGCTCCATTCAATAGTCAGAACTGTCTCTCCCTCATGCCCCGGGAACAGTTTATTCAGGGGAATAAAATAATTTATACCAACAGAGGTGCGGACAGCATGGTACCTGCGGACAGAGAATGGAAATTCAGGGAGATTGTTGTCCAGGTTCTGGTCAATGACCCCGGTTTTAAATGGATTATAGGCGATCTCTCCCTGGAATACAAACTTACCGAGGGTCCTGGAAAAGGAAAAACCGAAGGCGGGATTGATATGATATTCAGGGAGAACCGCCGCGGCAGGGGGGGTGTTGGGAATATTCGCAATGGTGCCGATTGGCCTGAATATCGGTTCCACATCGGGGCCGTAATAGGCACTGATGTTAAAATCTGTGGACCAGATATTGGTGGAAAATTTAATCCCCAGGGCCATATTTTTACCGGAAACGTCGAGTGCCTCCGGGTCGAGTACCGTGACGGGGTATCCCCTTTCCTCATATTTGATTTCCCAGAATGTTCCTGTTCCTGGAATTAAGACAGGTACATGGACCGGGACGTAGACAACCTCAATACTGCTGTCTCCTATATAAAAGAGACTTGAGAGGGAAGGAACCCCAAGCTTCATCTCGTCTTGATCCCGGAAAAGGGCCTCTCGCATATCCATGGGATTAAAATATGAAGTCGGATTAAAAACGTCGGCGGTCCCCCAGGCATGAACCTGATTGCCGACGCGGATGCGGACTACGGAAAATTCATAATTCAGAAAAAGTTGATTAAAGGAAATTTCGTAGGGAGCGCCGGTAATGGTCAGGTTTCGGGTGACACGTGAATCTCCTTCATAGTCGTTAACGTAAATGTTGGTGTCTGAATTCAGGTAGAATGTTTCGGTTCCAATTTTTATCTTCCAGTTATTACGGAGTTCATTTTTTTTGAAGGAATCCTTAAACTCCTGTTCCGGATAGGTGCTGGTAAAATTTTCGAATTCTACAAAACCGGAAATATTGGTGCTTATGGAAGATACTTCCCCTTCAACTTCATCATCTTCATCATCTTCAGAAACCAGGGGATTCTTATTCTGTAATTCCGGCATCTCGCCGTATAGAAATGCCGGGGCGGCTGTTATAAAAGGAAGTAAACCGGGAGCTGCCGTTAATATCATTGAAAGAAGAAGAATGACGGATGTGTGTAATAATTGTATTCTCACAGGGCAATCCCCTTTATTATAATATCGGAGAGTTGTGCGGCAACCTCTTCACTGCTGTAGCGGTCATCCCTTGCTGCGGGAAGTATTTTTGAGACGAGGAAGTAGGTTACAGTAGAAATTACGAATACCCGGTTGAGAAATTCATAATCGAGTTCACGAATTGTCTTTCCGACAAATTTATCCTGTACCCCTTTGTCAAAAACGATTTTCCCGATATTAAGGAGGGATTCGATCAGGCGATTGGTGTTTCTTCCTCCCAGTTCAATAATATCGATAAAGAGAAGGCGGTATTCTTCAATATTGTCTTCCACGACAGTATTGATTGCACGTAAAATGGTATTGAGATTATCAGGGAAATGATCGTTAATAAGGGTGGAAAAATCGGGAAAATTTTCAATGAGTGCCGCCGGATCAAGGCATGCATTGAAAATTTCTTCTTTATTTTTGAAGTAATTGTATATATTTCCCGTGGATACCTCGGCATTTTCTGCAATTTCACGAAGTCCCGCACCGGAAAAACCCTTTTCTGAAAAAATTGATTTGGCGCTGTCTATAATTTTCTGTCTGCGATCTTCCATGATCAGGTCCATTAATATATTGTATCATCTGAACGAACGTTCGTTCATTTGATCTAAATTTACATTAATTTTGAGGAATCGTCAAGAAGGGAGTCGGTTTTTCTCTGTGCAAATGTCCAGAAATGTAAAAATGGTAAGGATCAGCGGCTTGCCACGAGGTTGTGATCTCCCGAACGCTTGAGTAATACACGTTCGGAAAGCTCTTCAATGACATTACGGTAAAAGGAGTTTGAGAGGGTCCGGCAGATATCGACGCGGTCAATTTTAAAGGTATTGAGGATCTTTTGAAACTCACTTTTCCTGCTGTTTGTTTCTGTACATACTCCGTGACGCTGACCATATCCGCAGCTGCGGCAGGATGGATTTACCTGTTTTTTATTACTTTTTTTATGGTCGTAGTTATTTTTTGTACAGAAGGGACATATTCGGAAGTTCAGGCCAGAGCAGTTATTCTGAAGGACACGTTTTTCTATTTTTTTCCAGACGCCGCGGGCAGTATCTTCATCCCAGCTGTAGATTTCTTCGAGATCTGCGTTTATATAGTGCCATTCTTTCGGTATATCAAGGGCTTCAAACATATACGAGGATATACGCTCCATGAACATTGCAAGCATCGCATTGTATTCCTTCATTGTTCAGGCCCCACGGTAAATCTTGTCTTTTTTAATATATTTATATTATCGAACATTCGGGAAAAATTAAGTATGTTAATCTTTGTAACATAAACTGATAGTTCAGTCTACTGTTACTGCCATGAAAAGTTCATACTGTAATTTGTAAAGAGATTTTTCCCGTTTTTAATAAAGTATTAATTAAGAGGAAGTATATTTAATTTCAGATCGGAGGCACTGTCAATAATATTTTGCCGCCTCTTTTGTGACTATTTGTCCTTTTTTCTCTTTTGATAGGCGGATAGGGCAGCCTGATAGATATCCTGCAGGGGGATCGCCCCTGATTCTGCCAGTTTTCTACAGTCCTCAAATTCGGGAGAGACGGTGATAACTTCCCCCCCAAGCATATGTTCTTTAACGTTTATGGTTCCATAGGAAGTCTCCACAGGAACTGATTTTCGGGGAAGTTTATACCTGTTTTGGTCGCTGCGACGTATTCCAGAAGAGGAGGATTCCCTGAAAATAATTTCGCTGATTTCCTGTTCCCGTTCAAAGGGGGTAATTACGGAAAGGAGCTGTCCGGGTCGGTTTTTTTTCATTAGAACGGGCGAAATATAGACGTCGAGGGCCCCCGCGTCGAGGAGGCGGGAAAAGAGATATCCAAGCATTTCCGGGGTGCTGTCATCAATATTGGTTTCGAGGTGAACAATTCGGTCGGTTTCAAAAGGAATTTCTTCTACGGAGCCAATGAAGAGGCGCAACAGGTTGGGAAGTCTATGCTCCTTTGAGCCTGCGCCGTAACCCCCCTTTTCAAGGATCAGTGGGGGCATAACCGAAGAAGATCCCGCAACAGTTTTGATAATTGCCGCCCCCGTGGGGGTGACCAGTTCCATGTCGATGCCGCTGTTGTAGATGGTCATTCCCTCCAGGAGGCGTGCCGTAGCGGGGGCCGGTACCGGAAGGGTTCCGTGTGCGGCCCTGACGAATCCTGAGCCGGTATTGATGGGTGATGCAAGTATTGAGTCGAAGCCTAGGGCATCAAACCCGATAGAGGCCCCGGTGATGTCTATAATGGCATCTATTGCTCCGACTTCGTGGAAATGAATCTTTTCCCTGGGTACCCCATGAACAGCCGCTTCAGCATCGGCGAGGTTGCCGAATATTTTCAGTGCCATCTCTTTTACTGCTTCTGAAAGGTCACTTCCTTTGATTATAGACTCGATTTCAGGGAGGTGTCTATGTTTTTTAGTCTCACCGGTGATTACATTAACCTTTGTGCCGGTAATGCCGTTTCGGGTGACCCTTTCAGCGGCAATATCCCATCCTGGTAATTGAAGCAGGGAGAGCTGTTCCCGCAGGTGATCAGGGGAAAGACCCGCATCCACAAGTGCACCGAGTACCATATCCCCGCTGATGCCGGCGAAGCAGTCAAAATAGGCAATTTTTTTCATGAATGTTTTTCCCCCTGGCGGTTTACCATGCTGGCAAAATAGCCGGCACCGAATCCATTATCAATATTAACAACGGAGACTCCCGGAGCACAGGTATTGAGCATGGTAAGGAGCGCACTGAGTCCCTGGAAGTTTGCCCCGTAACCGACACTTGTGGGTACGGCGATAACGGGTATGTCCGCGACTCCCCCGATAATACTCGGAAGGGCCCCCTCCATGCCGGCGACGGCGATGATAACACGCGCCTCGTTGATTAGTTTCATATGGGAAAAGAGGCGGTGTATTCCGGAAACCCCAACATCAAAGAGGCGTTCAACACGGTTGCCGTATATTTCCGCTGTCAGGGCCGCCTCTTCAGCGACGGGTATATCGGAGGTCCCCGCGGTAATTACGAGGATCTTGCCGATATCTGTTGCGGGGCGCTCGCCGAATATCATAATGCGGGCAGCCTCATTATACTCGATGTTGTCATGATCAGGGGCGAGTGCTTCATAGACTTCCCTGGCGGCGCGGGTTGCAAGTATTGTCCTGTTTTTCTCAAGCATATGGGCTACTATGCCGCGAATCTGTTCAACGGTTTTCCCCTGGCAGAAGATTACTTCCGGGTATCCCTGGCGCAGGGCACGGTGATGGTCTACCTTTGCGTAATCAAGGTCCTCGAATGGAAGGGTTTTCAGTTCATTCATTGCCTCCTCAACGGGGAGGTTACCCTCTTTAACCTGGTTCAGGAGTGCGGCAAGTTTTTCAGTATCCATCTGTTATTCCTCGGTTTTTCCGGTTATATTCATACTGCCGGTGCGGTAGCCCTCGAGATCGAGGGTGACATAGTGGGCGCCGGTCTCTTTCATGGCATCGATTATTTTGTGCCGGTTTTTTTCTGTAGTACAAAAGGCAATCATGTTTTCAGGTACCTCCAGGCGGGCAATCTCCCCGTGGAGCCTGACTCGGAGATCATCAAGGCCAATACCCCTCAGGGATTTTTCAGCCTTTTCAACTGCGCGAAGATCTGCTTCATTGAGCGGAATATTGGCGGGAATCCGTGTGGCAAGGCAGGGGGAGGAGGGCCTGTCCCAGTCGGGGAGGCCCAGATGGTTTGCGAGGCGGCGTATTTCCTCCTTGGTGAATTCAAATTTCTGGAGGGGTGATTCAATTTCAAGTTCTTCAAGGGCGATGCGTCCCGGGCGGTAATCATTAAGGTCGTCCGCATTGGAACCCTCCAGCACAAGGGGAAAGGATTCTTCCGCTGCAATTTTTTTTATGGCGGAGAAAATTTCTTTTTTGCAGTGATAGCAGCGGTCCGGGGGATTGTCCCGGACTTGTTCGCATTCCAGCAGGTTCAGGTGAAGCAGCCGGTGGGGGACCAAGTTCGATTTTAAAAAGTTCCGGGCATCGTCGGTTTCATCCCCGGCGGAAAGTTCGGAGACTACGTGGATCGCCTTAACTTCCACCCCATCCTCTTTCATAGCCGCACCGAGAAGGGTTGTACTGTCGACACCCCCGGAGTAGGCAATAATGAATCGTCGGTGCTTCTGGAAATAGTTCCGGAGGAGCTGGTATTTATTTTTAATTATATTATCTAGATGCATATAAACCCCTGTTGATTGTATGGCCATTGTAGCGAGAAAAAGGTTTCATGTCATCAGGAAAAAGGAAATTCTCTTTACAAATTGGGGATGGGAAAGGAAGCTAAAATATTACGGAAATCAACCATGGACCAGAACTTTTCACTACAGGAAAAAAAACTTATAGGCGGTATCAGCCTGCTTCTTGCAATTCGAATGCTGGGGACCTCCATGGTGTACCCTGTTTTTTCGATTTTTGCCACGGGGATTGCTGGCTCCACGGAGGCCCTTGCGGGACTTGCCGTGGGGATTTTCGGCTTTTTTCAGACAATACTGCAGATCCCCATGGGCCGTCTCAGCGATCGCTGGGGAAGGAAGGAAACGGCCCTCCTTGGACTCGGAATTTTTATTGCCGGGACGGTTCTTTCCGGAATGGCCACAAATATATACCTGCTAATTGCGGCTCGGGCCCTTGCTGGTGCCGGGGCCGTCTCCGGGGTGACCCTTGCATGGCTCACGGACGGCATTGAGGCGGGGCAGCGAAATACTGCATTTTCATATGTTGGAATGAGTATAGGGCTTTCTGTTATTGTGGGGGTCTCAATCAGTTCTGTTGTGGCGGGCCATTTCGGATTCCCGGTACTGTTTTACCTCTGTGCCGCCCTGACTGCAGTTGCCATGGTAATCACCTGGCGGTATCTCCATAACGGGAAAAAGGGACATGGGGGAGATGAACAGCCCCCCCTGGGAGAGCTTCTGGCGGTGCTGCGAAACCGGGATCTCATGCGTCTCTACCTCACCGGTTTTGTCAGTAATTTTGCCCTTGCGGGAATATTTTTTACCCTCCCGATATTAATTAACAAACAGATTCAACTTGGCGCCATGTGGAAGGTCTATGCACCCATGGCAATTATCGGAACCTGGTTTATGTATTATTACGGAAAACGGGCTGATCAGGAGGGGACACGGAAGATTGCCCTTATCGGTCTCTCAATCGAAGCGGCGGGGGTTGTTCTTCCCCTGATAAATCAGGATATTCCCTTTCTTTTCGGTGCCTTTATTCTCTTTTATGCAGGACACTGTATTCTGCAACCGGTACTACCCGCAGCGGTGTCCCGTTGCCCCACAGGGGGGCAGAAGGGGGCGGTAATGTCAGCCTTTAATTCATCACAATTTATCGGTTCTGCCCTGGGGGGAATCAGCGCGGGGATTTTTTACGGGATAAATGAAATCTTGATTTTCCCCCTCCTGGGATTTCTGATTCTACTTTCCCTTGTCGGACTCTCTCGTTTCAGGAATTACGGTTTTGCCGCTTCTTCCAGGTACGATAAATAACAAAGATAATCAGGGCGGTGGCGAAGGCAATACCCACGGCTATATTATAGCTCCGCAATATATTCCCCATGCGAAGTTTCACCACCTCCCAGTTGTTACCCAGGGTGTATCCAGTGTGAATCCAGATGAGGTTCCAGATGGCGGCACTTACCATGGAAAGGAGGGCGACACGCAGGGGATTGAGACGGGAAATCCCTGAGACAATAGAGACGGCTGAGCGAATGCCGGGTACGAAACGGTTTATGAGGATTACGAAATATCCGTACTTTCGGAACCATTCTTCGGTTTTCTCAATACTATCCGCGGGGAAAAAGGAAAAGTTTTTATTCATAAAAAACTCCCGTTCCAGGAAGCGCCCGAGGAAAAAGAGCGACATGAAGCCGACAACACTGCCGAGGGTGGTGCTGAAATAAACCAGCAGGTAGTTGAGGCGCCCCGTCCCCACGAGAAATGCCCCAAAGGCGGTGATGGTGTCCCCCGGTATTGGGGGAAAGAGATTTTCCACAATGGCACTTGCAAAAAGAAACAGGTATAGAAATGTATCATTGTGGGGGAGCAGAAACTGTAATATATTGTTAAATAATTCTTCCATTGTCCGATTCCTCTGATATGGCAGATTACAAAGAGAGTGTGTGCCGGGTCAATTCAAAAATGGCCTATATTGGCCTCCGATTAAAGGAAAAATTTATACAAAGCGTATGCCGGGGGTGCAGGAAGTTAAAGGCTTGACAGTTTCAGGGAACAGGTAGTTTCTGTTCGAAAAACAGGGAAGATGCGAGGGGCCAAATTTCTGATATGAAGAAATATATTCACATTGTGGCGGTGACCGTTATTACCGGCATACTTTTGTTATGGATGTTTACCTCCTACGGGGTAAGCGGGGAAGGAAAGGCAGAAACAGTTGTACCGCATAGGCAGCAGGATTTCGGAACCATAAACACTTCCGCTCTTGAAAAAGAGGGGGAAATATTTGCCTCATGGCTCAGGGGTAATCTGAACAGGCAGGTTGTTCCCTCAGCGGTAGCGGGGATTGTCAAGGGAGGCCGCCTTGTTTTTTCATCGGGGGTATATGCGGATAACAATACTTCCTTCGGCATCGCCTCCCTTTCGAAAACCTTTACCGCAATCCTTGCCCTGCGACTTGTAGAAGAGGGGAAGCTGAATCTGGACGATAAGGTATCCCATTATCTGCCCGGACTTAAAATAGCACGTGGAGAAATAAATTCGCAGCCTGTTACTGTTCGTCATCTCCTTGCACACACTTCAGGGATTCCCACCTTCGGCAGAAATTACCGCAACTATCAATTTAAAGATGAATCTGTTTCACTGCCGGAGCAGACCAATCCGGCGGGTTACTGTTATGCCTACAGCAATCCGGGATTTGTTTTAATAAAGTTCATCATTGAATCCGCAACGGGGAAAAGCTACGAGGAAAACCTGAAGCAATATCTTCTGGATCCACTTGAGATGTATAACAGCACGGGGATATGGTCCAACGGAACCGGGGGGATCAGGACGACCCTCAATGACCTGGTAAAATATACCTCTATGCTTATCGGCCGGGGAAAACTCCGGGGGAAGTCGATTATTTCAGAGGCCTTGTTCGATGAGATGCTTGCCCCTCCCATGGAACGTCCCGAAACCGGGGTTGATTATCACTATTCCCTCAGCTGGGAGGTGATCACCGTCGGGGGACATATAGACAGCTACTATAAGGCGGGGCGCTGGTATGGGGAGGCATCTGCGGTGCAGGTCTTCCCCCGTTATGGTATAGCCCTTATATACCTGTGTAATCCCCCGCAGCACCTTACCAAATCCTTTATGGCGTGGAGGGGAAGTCTGACGGGGCGTCTCCGGAACCTTGTGCGAATTGCTGAGGGGAATCCGGGTATCTGCCGGGACTGGCCATCTCTGACGCCAAGGGAACTGAAGCGTTATACCGGCACCTATCGGAATGTTCGGACTGGTAAAGAATTCGATGTCTTTTTCCGCAGTAACAGCCTCTACAGTAACATATACGGCCCCCCGCAGAAGCTTCGGGTTTATTCCTCAAACCGCCTCCTTCTGGGGAAGAGCCAGAAACTGCACAATTTCGTCTGGCGGGATAACCGCGTAATCGGTCTCTCTCTTACAGGTGGATTTTACGAACTGGCGCAGTAAACCTGTGATGTAGTAATATCAAATTCATACAGTATTTATGAATTTTCTGCCAATATGCGCCATATTAGCGCTAATGTATGAAAATTGAATATTCATAATGACTACTTCTGTTCATACATATTTTTCCGGGAGTGGGCAACCTGTTGGATATTCTGTATATTAAATATGCCACTTAAAAACACAGGAGGTCATGTGATGAATAGCGTAAAGGTGTCATTACTCCTGGGAGCTGTGGTACTTAGTTTTTTATGACCCGGAGGGACCGGTCCCTGATATGCGGGAGCTGGCAAAAAGTTATGACCGGGCCCATGATGAACAGGTAGAAAAAACAAATGAGACTGCCCTCGCCAGGGAAAAATACTCATTACGGCAGTGGATTGATGAAAATGCCTGCTGGCCGGATATCCCTACGGTCTCTGCAGCACTGGTGAAGGGGAACAGGATAGAATTTTTTCACCGGAATCGTAGTGAACCTGGTAAATTATATAGTGTTGCTTCATTTACTAAAACCTTTACTGCCCTCGCGGCACTTCAGCTGGTTGACCGGGGGAAACTGACCCTTGATGAACCTGTTAATAATTATTTTCCGGTTTACCTTGAAAACCATGAACTCGATACAAGGTTAATTACCCTCCGGGACCTCCTTACCCATACCGCCGGTGTGGTTAATTACGGCAGTGGAATCGCACCTTTTCTGCCGAAACAGCGGTATCCAGCGGGGTCCCGATTCTATTATTCCAACCAGGGATTCAATGTTGTTGGTATGATCGTTGAAAATATTTCCGGGATGACACTTGGCGCCTACATTACAAGAAATATAATTAAGCCCCTGGAAATGACTGATTCAATTGCCCCTGATACCATGAAGGCATCCGGGGGTATGTACTGCTCTGTGGAAGATCTTTCGCATTATGTTATGATGCTGATACACCGCGGCACCTATAAGGGAAAGGTAATCGTATCGGAACAGATTTTTAATGAAATATTTTCTGAAACCCTGAAATCGCCAAAGGCGCGCTTTAAGGAGTACAGGGGAATCTCATGGCGCATCTGGTCCATAGACGGCCGCCCCTACAGCATGAACCATGCTGCACTCTGGAACGGTTCCGGAGGCTGGATTCAGGTATTCCCCACACTTGGGACAGGATATGTTTTTATGAGTGATCCTCCCCTCTATGATATTGAAGAATTCTACAGGTTTTACCGCGGATTAAAGGGAGAATTTCTAAAGCTGACGGCAATGATGAGCAGTGCAGATTTAGCTCCTGCTGCCTTTCATGCATCAACCCCTGAAACTGTACGTCTATGGAACTACACGGGGGTATATCGAAACAGTACCGGGAAGGGGACAATAAAAATTAAGATGAATAACCGGGGATCTCTTGTGGCAATACGGGAAAATACCGGAGCGGAATATGATATCTATCCAACATCGATGCTTACCTTTGTTTATATTTTTCCTGAGCAGACTGAAAAGGGACTCGCCTTTGATTTTACCTGGCGCGATGGTAAAATTGTCGGTCTCGGAGTATTTGACGGTTATTATGAAAAAATCGGGGACCGTCTCGAAGGGGACTCCAGTTTTGAATTTCAAAAGGATTTTTAAACAATTATTATGCTTTGAGTAAACCTGCAGCAGATAAAAAATATATTTGCAGAAAGAAATAGTACAGTGTATAAGAATTCAATTACTCTCACTGTGATAAAGCAGTGAACAAAGTAGAAAAAGCTGTATTTAATTCCAAATCCGGAGATAACCATGTCATTAGTAATTATCGGTGGCGACGCAGCAGGAATGAGTGCTGCGAGCAGGGCCAGAAGAATAAAGCCGGAAGCAAAAATTATAGTTTTTGAACAATCATATGATGTCTCATACAGCGCCTGTGGAATGCCATATAATATTGCTGACAACGAGAGACCTATTGATGATCTCATAGTGCGAAGGGCAGAAGTTTTCAAAGAAAAACAGGGTATTGATTTGCGCCTTGGACACCGGGTACAGGCAATTGATTCAGTAGCTCACATTATCAGCGGCGTGAATCATAATGGAGAGGCCTTTCAGTGTTCCTATAAAAAACTGATTATAGCCACTGGTGCAAGTGCAAAAATACCGGAAATTCCCGGAATTGACACCGAGGGAGTTCTGACTTTAAATACTCTAAATGATGGACGAATATTAAAAGAATACATCAATACAAATAACGTTTCCAGGGCTGTAATCATTGGCATGGGCTATATCGCCCTGGAAATGGCGGAATCCCTTAGGAACCGCAATATTGAAGTCGTAATGGTAAAACCGAGAAAAAGAATACTGCCCTGGATGAATGAAGATTTATCTGCTGTAATAATTGACGAACTTAAAAGGAACCATGTAGTACTGCATCCGGGACATACTATTGAAGCTATCAAGAAAAGAAATTCAGACTTGATAGTCCAATGCGATGAGTTCGATCTGGACTGCCAACTTATTCTGCCTGCCATCAGTGTTGCTCCAAACAGTAAACTGGCCATAGAAGCGGGACTGAAAACAGAAATAGATAATGCCATTTCCATAGATCGATATACACGTACAAGTGATCCTGATATATATGCAGCTGGAGATTGTGCAGATTCATACCATGTTGTAACCGGAAAAAAAACATGGATCCCCCTGGCTTTGCATGCGAACCGTGAGGGTAGAGTAGCTGCGGACAATATATTTGGAGATACAATAGAACTTCAGGGTATTGCAGGCTCTGCAATATTCAAGGTATTTAACCTTGAGGTTGCCAAAACAGGCTTAAACAACGAAGAAGCACTGAAGCATGGATTTGATCCCATTGAGATTACGGTTACTACCCGCAGCAGGGCACATGCCCATCCCGGAAATAAGTCGATTCATATTTGCATGATAGGGGACAAAAAAAGCCGTCGTCTACTCGGTGCCCAAATGGTGGGTGGAGAGGGAGTGGCCCATCGTATTCACGGCATAGCAGTTGCCCTGCATAATCATATGACCGTTGATGATTTCTGGCAATGTGATCTTGCCTATGCACCGCCATTCGGCCCGGCATGGGATCCTATGCTGACTGCTGCAAGCCAGCTTATGAAAGAATTTTAATTTATTATAGCGGAGTCTAAAGCGCAGTGATTACTGTTCTTTTTGGGAATATGTTATTTTTTAGTGAGTTCTTTTATTGAGGCCAGGATTGTTTTTGGCAGGTCATTTCTATTTTTTTCGGTTACTTCGAATATTTCAATATCATCCCGCTGCTTGATGTTCCGGATGAAATTATCTCCACCAAGGGTAATGGTGCCGATGACAATATTTGTTGAATTCAGTGCCTCATGGGCAGCCTTTTTGAAAACTTCCGAAAAACATTCCATCTTTCCTATCTCGTCTAGAATGATAATAAAATTTTCAATCGGTTCTATGGAAGGTACGGCGATTGTTTCTATATTTTCGATGCTTACACCGTATCTTCTGATATGGTGAGGGGAAGTAATATCCTGATGGGCCAGATAGCCCTTTTCCCCAGTGGTAGTTTTCATCAGGAAACCGACGCGGCGTCCCTCCAAACGCTCTTCTTCTGTATAGAAACCCCTGCAGGGAAGTTTGAGGTTCGCCATTACCTTTTTAATGACAGTTGTTTTCCCTGAAGAGGGGGCCCCTGTGAGGAAGATATTTTTTTTCATTTTATGGTATTTATGGCTCTTACTATTGAACTTCCTATTTAATAATCTTATTGTTAATCTTCACTTCCCAGAGTACAATAGCGGGCATTTTTTGATCGAGGGACTCCATGAAATTTTTCACCTTTGTCCGGTCAATAAGTGTGGGATCACTTTCAAGTCGAAACTTACTGCCGGAGACATAGGCATTTAATTTTGCTACCAATCTGCTTTTTAACAGGTTTTGCCATTCAAGGCTTCCACGTTTTTCGAAGTAGTCGTAGAAGGCATAGCGGTCAGCAAATACCGGCAGTTCGATTTTTTCAATTTTCCATTTCGGGAGGGCAACATCGGCACCGGCGCTGTCATTCCCCATTGTTCTGGCAATGGTATCACGAATTGTTTTCGAAAGGAAATCTCTGATCTTAAACTCGTTTTCAAGGAAAAATGCCAGCTGATCCATTCCGTTAAACTGTGGTGCCTTGACAAATTGTTCTATGTAGCGGTCTTTGTTCATGTTATGCTGCCGGGCCCTGTCAGAGGTTCCGTCGCCGTCAAGGATATCTCTGATTACCAGGGAATACTCACGGCGAAACTGGTAGGAGTCGTTTGTCGGATTTTTAGCCATCATTCCGAGGGCATTGATGGCATCAACCATTGTATCTACTTTAATATTTTCATAACCACCCTGCTGCTGAATTTTTTCTTCGATTCCGATTACAACTTTTTTATAATTTTCCCGGGCCTCCATTTCCTTCAGGGAGTCCGCGAGGAGATCCTCGTAAATGTAGCCATTATCTGTCTTATTCAATATCTTCATTGCGGTGAGACCCGACCAGAGTTTTGCAGGATTTAGATAATTCTTTAACCTGTAAGGATCAGGGTAATATCTGGCATCATTTGTGGGATGGTTGAAGCAGTGCAGGGGATGAGACTTCTCTTCGACAAGTGAATGGTAATCCTTCGCACAGGCCTCCAGTGAGTTTACCTTGTAAATAGGGAATCCGAGAAAAATACCTATTGATATCATTTCATATGGTTTGCACAGGTTTGGAGCTTCAAAGGTTTCTACACTGATATTGGGTACTGCTGACTGTCTCTTTTTATAGTGGTTCATTCGTTCGGGAAGGTCATTTGTTCCGGATGAAACAGGATCTTCACCTTCCTCATAGGTATTCAGTCTGAAATTTGTGACGGTGCGGTAATATTCCATGGAGTTGAGCCCAGTTGCATCGGCATAAATATATGGCCGTGAATAGGTATCGAGTCTTTCAAGGAGTTTGTGAACGGGAATTTTTTTATCATCAAGAATCTGTTTTATTGAAATACTTTCAAAATTAAATCCCTCGAAGCGTGAATAAATTATTTTAAAGAGTTTCTTTTTTATTTTATGAATATCAATTTTTAAAATACTTGTCTCTGAAAGATTCAGGCCGTCTTCGATGTCCGGTTCCATGTCAAAACCGTATAGGGCCTGTTTTATCTCCTCCATGGATTTTTCCATCAGGTTTCCATAGTTATCCTGAATGTACTCTTTCATCTCCGATTGACTCTTTTCAAGGATGCCGAGGCCTTCCTTGCTGATGAGAAATGTTTCGATGAACTGTTCCCGGTCATCTTCCCGGTCCATTTTTATAAAATCTATCTCGTTGCATAAATCTTCGATGGATAATCGTGAAAAAAAGTACCGGTCAAGGAATGTTTTAATTTCCTTTCCATTGATAAGGAAAAAATAGAGGGGATTTTTTTTCTCCAGGAGTTCGAATCGCGCTTCTTCAATTTTAAGTTTCAGTTCATTTCGAAGGGCAAGGACTTTATCCTTCAGAAGAGTTACTTCCAGGTTCTTTAAATTAAAGAGCATTGCCTTAAAGTCTCGGGCGAAGTTTTCAGCAGCGTTGAGCATCGATTCAAAAACAAGCTGTGTAAAATTAAAATGGGCCATTTCGATAAGGGCCTTTACGGGATTTGTATCGGTGATCCCTTTTTCTTCCACCACTTCAACAAGCTTTTCCATTTCTTCAGTGGAGTAACGTGCAAGTGCAACCCGTTCCTTGTAATATTTCTTCTGGTAGATTTCAAGTTTCTCAAGCAGCAGATCGACAACCTTTTCTGCAAAAAGGAATCCCTTGTTGGGGTCCTTCAGGTATTTATGAATTTCACCGGTCAGTACTGTCTCCATTTTTTCCAGTTCAAGGCGGGCACGTTTTTCCATACGGATCATCATGTTCCGCTTGATCTTTTCCATCTCCTCCTTGCCATAATCCCGGAGGATATTCTCCATCTGGCCTATTATGGCGCGCTGATCCTTTTTTTGCAGGGCTGCATCGATTTTTTTAGTATATGATCGAAATTCGATATCGGTATCCATTTTATAGTCAGGATACATTCGTTCGAAGATGAGACGGCAATTCAGCCGAAGGGCGCGCACGAGTCCCCTGTTTATGTCTCCCATGGTCTCCAGAAGAAGGCGGTTATTGATGGGTTTTAAATATGAATCAATCATGCGGCCCGCTGTTATCTGGTAACCGAGTTCTTTCAGCTGCGGAACAGGATATATTACCCGTGAAACCCCGAAGGAGTTATAGGATGCCTTACGTTTTGACTCTTCGTCCTTCGGCAGGTAAATTGAAGCACGGGTTGAATCATTCACCATACGTTCTTCAATGGCGCCGCCAACTGTGGATGCTACAAATGTGGCAATAAATTGTCCCGTAAGTTCCTGCACCTGGTCACGACCCTGCAGTGCATTCCCAGCCATATTTTCGACATCAAGGAGATAAAGCATGCCGTCTTCAAAGAGGCGGTCGGGGATTTCAACTGATCGACCTGAGGGATAGGTTGCTTCAAAGGTATTACCGCTTTGATAGTAGTCGATTTCCTTCAGCGCAGCGTAGGCATTGGCGCGGGCATTTCTATTGTAAACAACACGTTTAAAGGCACTTGGAAGAACGAGTATGCCGTATACACGAGGCTGGGGCCAGTAATCCCTGAATATATCCTTAACAAGGGCTGCAAGGTCGAGGATCATGCCATTTCCGGTTCCCCCAACGATTGAACATGTTATAAAAATTGATATCTGTCCGCTGCGGCGAAAATGTCTTACCCTGAAACCGAAGGTTCTGCCCTCCATCTGGGAACCGCTGATTTCGAAATAGGGGCCCTTCTCATCAATGGGGAAGTCCTTTATTGAAAGCTTGCCACTGGTATGGGGAGAGAGAATTGCACGGGTCTGCTTGTCCGGATCAATAAAAACAATTTCATGTTCTTTAGGTATTTTATCATAGAAATAGTGCCGGTTGACCCCCCGTTCCATGGTGAAGGAAATATTTTCATCGTTTTTTTCACTTCCTTCCTTTACGTCCATCAACTGAAAATATTTTGGTTCATTGGTTAACTCTTCAAGGCGGTCACGTTCCTTTATCAGGGTTTCCCTGATTTTCTGTTCATTGGCAAAAAATGCAAGACGCCCCAGGGGCCTTGTCTGGTTGGCCCCCTGTCCGGCACGGGTTGAAATATCGTAGACATCAGGATTTGGAAGCCAGGAATAAGCGGGATTATTCTTTACCTGGTCCCGTAAAAAATCGAGTGAAAGTGTTGCCGGTGTGGGTGATGAGATGTAGAGCATACGCCGCTCTTCCTGGAAGAACTGCTCTGAGGGGAAACGGTATCTGCCCCCTTTACCTTCGATACTTGTCTCAATATCCGTTGTGTCAATGCCGACCCAGCGGAGGTAACGGTGAGCCTCCATGGGCATATTGGTTTCGATCCATTTTTTAGCCGCCAGGACACCCTTCATCCCTGAACCGCCGACTCCGATTACGATGGATTTTCGGACTGTAGGTTTTTCATCGTTGATTACGCTCTGTATTGAATTGTGAAGATCACCCATTAGTTTTCCTTTTTTCCTGTTGCGCAGCGCACATTGCAAGGTATGATAAGTTTATTGGAGTCAATGTGCACTGATTATTATTACCTCTATTTTGTGGCAAAGGGATCTATCATGGGATAGAGTCCATCGGATGTTGGAGATCCTGTATCATATCCGGGATATATTTTGTAGAGGCGAAGTAGAAAGTTTTTTTCTATTTTGACAATATTGGATTTTGTTTTCACCTCGTAATCCTGGGTAAACAGATGAAATTCAAAATAACCCCCTGTAAATTTTCCGTCCTGATCGAGGCGGTCTCCCAGGCGGAAGCGGATAGGTTTTTTTGCATCAAGGGAAGGGAATGTCGGGTCCCCGGTTTCATCGGGTTTGCTTTTAAGATAAATTCTCTCTCTGGCTCCCATCTCCCTGTAGCCCTCAAGGCCGGGGAAGTAAATGAGAACTTTACTGTCCCGCCTGAAATCTACCTGGTACTCCTCAAATATCTTATCGGGTAAATCATAAATATCCTGGTCACGCCTGTTCTCTATGATTCTTATATAAAGACTCAAATGATCATCAAGTATTTCCGTTGAGTATGTTTTAATGTTCCCCTCTTTCTGACCGATGCTAATGGTTTTTTCAGTGACATTTTCAGCAGCCAGGGAGTACTTGAAAATTAATCCTGGATCTGGAAGATCCTTTGGAGCGGTAGATACAGATGCACCTGCCGCCGGAACTGATTTTTTAGGATCAGTAGATTTTTTAATTTTTGGGAGTTTCATCCTGGAATTACTTTTTTTACCCTGTTTCATGAGGCGGAGTGAGAGTCTTTGCAGGATGACAATTAAAAAAAGGAGTCCCACAACAATTGACAGGCCGATAACGACTGTCTGATAGAATTCTACATCGTTTTGAAGTTCAACAATTCTTGGATCAATTTGTTGAATCATCATATTGATCAGGGTTTTGAACATGTAACTTCCTCCCCGGAATATCTTAATTTATGCTTTATCGCTTGTTACAGTAAATTTACTATATATGTATGCCATGGACGAAGGAATCAGAAGATCCGAATACAAGAAGATTGTTCCTGACTACCGGCTTACTGTTGATATTCCCATCCGTGGCAAATCTGAATATTTCTTTTCCGGATGCCGCATTAAGACAATAAAGACTGTTGTCTTCAGATCCGAAATAGATTCGACTTCCGTCAATTAGAGCATCGGTTCTTATTCTTCCCGATGCTTTAAAGCTCCAGACTTCCTTACCCCTGCTGTTCAGGCAGTAAAATTTCCCATCATCAGCACCGGCAAAAAAATACTCATCCCTGCCGATTACTGAAGAGACTACACTCGAAAGAATAGGTGCCCGTGTCACAAAACTCCACCGGTATTCTCCGGTGAGCCGATTGATGGCATAGATATATCCATCGATAGATGAAAAGGCAAGCAGGTCGCGATGCACTGAGACACATGGCCTTGACCTGACAGAATCGGTACATTTATATTTCCAGAGCAGATTTGATTTTTTGCTTCCGTAATCAATTGCATAGATATGTTTATCTTCGCATCCAAAGTAGAGGGCTCCTTCGTGTACAACCGGTGTTGATACGATACCCTTCACCTGTTTTCGCCAGAGTGGCTTTCCAATGGATTTGTGTTCACGGTCCCGGTAATAGGCTTCGAAACCGTATATACCTCCAAGAGTAGCAACAATGAGAATTTTCCCCGTCGCTATCGGTTCGGTGAGGATGCCCTTGCCGAACTTTTTTTTCCAGATAATTTCAGGTTGAATTTTGTCAGCTTCACCTTTGGGGACCGCATGGATTGCATAAAGTAAACCTTCCCTGGTGGTGCAATAGAGGACTCCATCGACATATGCGGGGGGCCGGATAATCTGTCCCTGGATTGAAAATTTCCCGAGGATTGTGAAGGTTTCGTCTGCCGGTGAAAGGAAGTATATTTCTCCTTTTGTATTGCTGATTAGAAAAATGTCTCGATTGCCCAGGGATCCGGCATAAACAACATCGGCGAGAATGGGCCCCCCGGTTTTAATACTGCAGAATTCTTTCCCCTGCTGCTGATTGACGTTATCATCTTCTTCAGCTTCAAGATCGCTTAGAGCATCTCCACCTGATTGAGAAATAAAGGACTTGAATGATTCTTTGACAGTTAAATCTGATTTTGGATCAAAGGGTTTAAGGGGTTTGATGAAGGGATTAGAACTCATACAGAACCATCCAGAATATATTTCCTGATAATATACCGAAATTTCGATAATCCATCGGGGAAACAGGTTAAAATATTATTTTCTGAATTAGGTTTATATTAAATGATAGTAATTGTCAAATATTCTTTTAACAGGGGAACATTAAAACTCCATTCTGTTTCTACCATGATTTTTGGCGCTATATAAAAGAGTATCGCAATCATTGATTAAATCCGTTTCACTGAAGTGTTTCTCGGGATTATACTGGGCGAGACCAATACTTGCAGTGACATTATAAGATTTATCATCGAAATTAAATTTATATGATTCAATGGTATTTTTTACCCTTTCCATTACTGCAGCTGTACTCTGAAGTTCCGTATCGGGGAGTACCACGAGAAATTCTTCGCCGCCATATCTTGAAATTATATCACACTTCCTTAATTGTCTGGTTAAAATGGCCCCCACCGTTACCAGCACATGATCTCCAGCCTGGTGTCCGTAGGTATCATTGACTTTTTTAAAATAATCAAGGTCAATCATTGCGATTGAAAGGGGATGTGAACTCCGTTCGATCCTGTCTATTTCTTTTTTAAGTAGGATTTCTCCCTGTTTATGATTAAACAAACGTGTAAGACCGTCATGGGTTGCCTTTATGTATAGATCCCTTACTAAAAATACTATTTCCAGTGCGAGATTCAACTGATTTGAATACTCTGTAATTTGTTTCAATGTATTTTCAGAGAAACACCGGTCTGTCCCAATGTGGAAAAAACATTTGTAGTGTCTATTTTCTTTCAAGGCGGGAAGTGCTACGATTGTTTTGAGGTTCATATTTTTTATGACGGATTCGGCCTTTTTGCTATTTCCTTCAAAATAAATCGAGGCAAGATTCTGAAGTTTTTCATCAGAGAAAACAGTCTGTTCCAGAAAATTTTCCGTTCCTTTATATAAACAATGCATTCTTTCTATGGCGGAATTGTTTTCCAGGGGAACACTATTCTGCAGGAGCGTTTTAAGTATATTATCGGGGAAGGCATCAGCAATATATATAAATTCATCGAAGCGCTTATCCAGGATTGATAATACTACACCAAGGGCTGCAAAGCGCTCCTGCACGTGATCACAGATCCCCTGAATTGAGTCAGACCAGTCACCGTCAACCATTTGGAGGAGCTGATTAAATAAACCAAGGTCAGCATCCATTGAACTGTGATGGATATTTGACGATGAAGAGACAATGTCAAGTTCCGCAGCATTTTCAGTCATATGTAAATCCTCACTTTTATAACATCATGTCAGTTATGCGAATGATGTCAAGCAATAACCGTCCCGCAGGGATGTAGTATTGGATCATATTTATATAAATATATTCTTTGTCTCTTGACTATACGAGTAAAGACTCATAAAATTATTATCTTTAATACCATACTCTGGAGGGGGACATGGGATTGTTTAGAGATAAGGATGAGTTCAAACAAATACTGTCGGAGCTCTGGGACAGAATTTTAGGTGATGTTGAACTGACGGAATCACTGGGGGAAGTTAAAATTATTGTTAAATTCACCTTCAAAGATTTAAAAACCAGTCTAAGCATAAATAATAAGAAGGAGCCCCCTGCATATTACTGGGACGCAGATGAAATAGCCGATGTCGAAATGATCCTGGAATCGGATACCGCACATTTTTTCTGGATGGAAGATTTAAATGTTCCACTTGCCATAGGAAGTAGAAGAATAGTGGCAAAGGGATCAATCCAAAAGGCATTGAAGCTTTTACCGGCCCTGAAACCCGCTTTTAAGTATTACCCTGAGGTTCTTAAAGATTTTAACCGGGATGACCTGTTGAATAAAGAAACAGGCAATAAGAAGAAGAATTTTTTGCCGGGTTTTTTTAGAAAAAGGAGTAAAAATATCTGGAATGGAGATGTCCTGCCGGTAACCGGTTATTCAAGTATATCAGGGGGCCATCGGGAGGAGATGCCAGGGGTTTCCCTACCATCAGGAAAGGAAGAAATAATCGATGACATTGAACTGTTAAAGGTGATGTATCGGATAAGATTTTTTGAGGAGCATCTGCAGAAGGCCTTTGCGGAGGGGGATTTGCCAACGGAAGCAATTCACCTCTCCATTGGCCAGGAAGGGGTTGCAGCGGGGGTATGTACCCGGCTGCGAAACAGTGATTATCTCAATACTACCCATCGGGGACACGGACATATCATTGCAAAGGGTGCCGACCTGAAGGGGATGATGGCAGAGCTGTATGGGAAACGTACAGGCCTTTGCGGCGGGAAGGGGGGCTCCATGCATGTTACCGATGGCAATATCGGAATTCTTGGAGCCAATGGAATTGTCGGTGCAGGGTATCTTCTGGCCATGGGGGCGGGTTTTTCCCTTAAAAATAAAAAGGGTGATAATATCTCAGTTGTAATCGCCGGAGACGGTTCTGTAAACCAGGGAATGTTTCATGAAGCAATGAATATGATGAGTGTCTTTCATCTGCCGGTTCTCATTGTTGTGGAAAATAATCTCTACGGTGAATTTACATCCGTTGAACGCCACTCTGCCGTATCGGAAATTTTTCACCGTGCAGAGGCCTATAATATTGAATCATTCCGCTTTAACGGGAATAACCTTCGGGAAGTGTGCAACGAAGTCGGGAAGGTTATCGATTCTATCCGCAGGGATGGCAAACCAAGACTCGTTGAATTGCTAACCTACCGCTGGCGCGGGCATATGGAGGGGGATCCCGAGTCATACCGGAGTGCTGAGGAAAAGAAAAAATATATGGAAGAGGATCCCATCACCAATTTTGAAAATTTACTGCTGTCTGAAAAGAGAGTGACAGAGGCCCTGATTGATCAGGCAAAAAAAGAGATAAGGGGGGAAGTTGAAAGCGCTGTTGAATTTGCTCTCGACAGCGAAGAACCTGGAATGGAATCTCTCCTTGATTCTATTTATGCAGGGGAAGAATCAGCTGAATGGTCCAGCAACATGGTGGCCGGTGCAGATTCGAAAAAATTTCTCTCTGTTTCAGCAGCGATAAATAGTGCGATTAAGGAAGAAATGGAGAGAGATGAGTCTGTCTTTCTCTGGGGGGAGGATGTGACCCTCGGGGGATATTTTAATGTAACAGATGAACTGGTCGATCAATTTGGGCATGAACGGATTATTGATACTCCAATCAGTGAAAATGGAATTGTTGGGGGAGCCGTAGGGGCGGCGATGACGGGAATGCGCCCCATAGTGGAAATACTCTTTGGTGATTTTCTAAGTTGCTGTATGGACCCTATCCTGAACCAGGCGGCAAAGTTGCGTTACATGACCGGGGGGCAGGTTGCCATGCCGTTGACGATAAGGACACCGGTGGGAAGTGGTATAGGTATGGCGGCACAACACTCTCAGTCGATGGAAAAATATTTTGCAGGTATACCCGGACTGGTTGTAGTCGCCCCATCGGACGCCTATTCCTCAAAGGCATTGTTAAAATCATCAATTCGGTCAAATAATCCGGTCCTTTTCTTTGAGCATAAGTTGCTTTATCCTTTAACCGGCCCGGTAGCGGAGGAGGAACTCCTGCTTCCCCTCGGCAAGGCTAGAATATTAAAAAAAGGAAGTGATGTAACCCTTGTTTCTTATCTGATGGGAGTAGGAATTGCCCTTGAGGCGGCTAAACTTCTTGCCGCACAGGGAATAGACGCGGAGATTGTCGACCTGCTGACACTTTATCCACTTGATTATGAGACAGTATTAAATTCGGTAACCAGAACCGGAAAACTCGTCGTTATTGAAGAGGGTAACTCCGCCTACGGTATCGCAGCGGAAGTTATTGCCGGGGTATGTACTTCAGGACACGGATTGTTGAAAGCCCCGCCCCTTCGCCTCGGGGCTGCGGAATGCCCGGTACCCTATGCGAAAAATCTCGAACAGGGAATGCTAATCTCACCGGAAGGTGTCGCTGATGCGGTAGTTTCTTTATCAAGGAATTATAAATAAAAAAAGAGCGGCTAAAAGCCGCTCTTTTTATAGAAATTCCTTTTTGAAAAAGGAATTATTTTCCTTGAGCCTCTTTTGCGCCTTCGATCATCATATCAACAACTGAAGGATCGGCAAGAGTTGAAGTGTCGCCCATTCCGCTTCTGTCGAAATCACCAGCAGCAACCTTCTTCAGGATACGACGCATGATCTTGCCTGAACGGGTCTTGGGAAGAGCATCTGCCCACTGTATAACATCTGGAGTAGCGATAGGACCAATTTCTTTACGTACGATTTGTACGAGTTCTTTCTTGAGGTCATCAGTTTTTTCAACGCCGGCGTTAACAGTAACGAAAGCATAGATTGACTGACCTTTAACAGGGTGTGGATATCCAACAACAGCAGCTTCAGCAACATTAGCGTGTGCAACCAGTGCTGATTCAACTTCTGCAGTACCCATTCTGTGTCCGGATACGTTGATAACGTCGTCTACACGACCGGTAATCTGGTAGTATCCGTCTTTGTCTTTACGACAGCCGTCACCGGTGAAATATTTACCGGGGAACTGTGCGAAATATGTGCTGAAGAATCTTTCTTTATCGCCGTAAACGCCTCTCATCTGGCCTGGCCATGACTGAGTGATACAGAGGTTACCTTCAATTTTTTCGCCTGGCTTCCAGGGGATTTCTTTTCCTTCATCATCAACGATGAGGGGATTACATCCGAAGAATGGTACAGTAGCCATAGCAGGCTTGATATCAATACATCCGGGAAGCGGAGTAATGAGGATACCACCTGTTTCTGTCTGCCACCAGGTATCAACGATGGGGCAGTTTCCGCCACCAATCTTGTTGTAGTACCAGTTCCATGCTTCAGGATTGAGGGGCTCACCAACAGATCCGAGAAGCTGCAGTGAGGAAATGTCGTGCTTCTCTACCCACTCGTCGCCTTCTTTAGCGATTGCACGGATAGCAGTAGGAGCGGTATAGAAGATATTAACTTTATACTTCTCTACGATTGCCCAGAAACGTCCGACATCTGGATATGAAGGAACACCTTCGAACATAATGGTAGTAGCACCATTAGCAAGAGGTCCGTATACGATGTAGCTGTGTCCTGTTACCCATCCGATATCAGCTGTACACCAGTAGACATCACCATCATGATAATCAAAGATCATTTTGTGGGTAAAAGCAACATATGTCAGGTAGCCACCGGTGGTGTGCATAACACCTTTAGGTTTACCGGTTGAGCCGGAGGTATAAAGGATGAAAAGGGGATCTTCTGCGTCCATTTTTTCAGGTTCGCAGTTGGCATCAACTTTTGCCATTTCCTCTTCGTACCATCTATCAACTTTGTCATTCCAGTCGCACTCGATTTTGTCACCAACACGCTTAACAACAAGGTGTGTGTGAACATTAGGACATTCTGCAAGGCACTTGTCTGCATTTGATTTCTGGGGAACAGCTTTTGCTCCACGGAAAGTTCCATCACATGATACGAGTACTTTACTGTCACAGTCCTGAATTCTGTCTCTGAGGGCCTCAGCAGAGAAACCGCCGAAAACTACAGAGTGGATAGCACCGATTCTTGTACATGCAAGAATACCGAATGCAAGCTCAGGAATCATGGGAAGATAGAAAGTAACAACATCGCCCTTCTTAACGCCACTGGCCTTAAGAACGTTTGCGAATTTACATACCTGCTCATGAACTTCCTTGTAGGTGAATTTTTTGTCTTCTGTTGGATCGTTACCTTCCCAGATAATCGCAACTTGGTCGCCGCGCTTGTCCAGGTGTCTGTCGAGACAGTTGTAAGAAACGTTAACTTTAGCATTGGTGAACCACTTGACATAAAGGTCATTGGAATTCTCACCATAGTTACAGTCCATTACTTTGTCCCATTTTTCGAACCAGTCGACATATTCATCGGCTATCTTGGCCCAAAAAGTTTCAGGACTCTCAACAGACTCCTTCCACATCTTGTCATACTGCTCACGGCTGTTTATGAAAGCCTTTTGTCTAAATGAATCTGGAACGGGATAAATCTCTTTAAGTTTAACTTCTCCCATCTGAAACCTCCGAAAAGATTGTAATTACTATATACATGGTAATTGCCGGTTTGTTCTAAAATAACCTGGATGCAACCCGGTCAATTCCTGTAATTGCTGATTTGATTGTTATATGTTTTCCCAAATAATTACGTAATACCAGGAAGCTTGTTTTATTTCTAAGAAAGCTTCGTTTTCAGGTATTCGGTAATGGTGCGGTCATAGTCAGACGTTGTATCGAATACTTTAACCGCCAGCTTGAAGTTTGTATCTCTACTTACTTCGCCGTTTGTATTTTTCATATCATCGAGAACCATCTGGTAATCAGACGGATCAATAATTACTGATACACTTTCAAAATTTTTAGCAGCGGAACGAAGCATTGTCGGACCGCCGATATCAATGTTTTCAATGGCATCTTCAAATGTACAATCTGGTTTGGAAATGGTCTGCTTGAAGGGGTAGAGGTTGACAACGATCATATCAATCGGTTCAATTCCATGTTCTTTCATGGTTTTGACATGTTCGGGATTGGATCTTAGGCCGAGGAGACCGCCGTGAATTTTCGGGTGAAGGGTTTTTACCCGACCATCGAGCATCTCAGGAAATCCTGTATGATCGGATACGTCCATAATGTCGAGACCGGCTTCTCTGAGTATCTTAGCGGTGCCGCCCGTTGATAGAAATTTAACGCCGTATGATGCAAGTTTTTGAGCAAATTCTACGACGCCGGTTTTATCGGAAACACTGATAAGGACCCTGTTTATTTTGGCCATGCGTTTTTTCCTGTGTAAATTTAAATAGATGCTGATTCGGTATTTTGTCTATTTCCAGCAGTCTACACCGAGACAATTTTATTTAATTTCAGAATAATACAAGCATTTTTTGAGAGGAGTCTTTATTAATGAGGAATTAATTAAAGTAAACATGATTTTAAGAGACATAAGCAGCAATCATTATCGGATATTTCATTCTTTAATACTTTTTGGCATCCTGAAAGGCGTTTTGTGATAACTCTACCCTAATTTGAGGGACGTTATCCGAAGGTGGTGACGTGAACATTCAGGATTAAAAAAGTTTAGACGTCAATAAATCTGCTGATAAATTTAATAATACGGTCTTTATTGACAAAGCTGAGGTGGGAGCCTGCAAAAACAGCCGCATATATACTCATTGCAGTACCCAGTACAAGGGCCATGGGGATTTCCAGGTTGCCGCCAAAATATTCGTTGAGCCAAACAAGGTTATTGTTGAAGGGGATGCAGAGGATGCTGGCGAATAAAACCACGCCGGCGGCAATCCACTTTATGTTGGAAACATTCGGTTTATATACGGATTCAAATTCTTCAATGGATTTCATAATGGGAAGAACGAGATTTCGAGGCATATCAGGAGCGCCTGTCTCGGAGACCATAACAAATGATTTTTGAAGTCGCTCTATTTCTGCTCTGCATTCGGGACAGAAGATAAGATGCAAATGCACCAATAAAGGTAATCTGGCATAATCTTCGTTTTCAAGAAAGCGGATAATTGTCTGTTCACAATTCATGATATTCCTCTGCGATGGTCCCCTGTAAAGTGCCTCTCAGTATTCTTTTTGCCCTCAGAACGTGAGATTTAACTGTATTTACAGGAAAACCGGTAATTCTGCTGATTTCTCTATGGGAAAGTCCCATATAAAAATAGAAATCAATGCAAATCCTGTATTTCTCAGGGAGTTTTTTTACTGCCTTTTGAACCACAATTTTTAATTCGTCACTGGCGTGGTCTTCCTCCGGTGTATCTGTCCCGGAAGGCAGTGAAACCGGAAGCTCCCCGTCAACTTTTAAGCTTTTCTTCCGGTTAATCCCCAGGTTGTACCCAATTTTGAAAAGCCAGA
Source organism: uncultured Spirochaetota bacterium (assembly GCA_942491575.1). Lineage (GTDB taxonomy): Bacteria > Spirochaetota > UBA4802 > UBA4802 > UBA5550 > CAZHNW01. The sequence goes on along the minus strand of CALOBT010000025.1, from coordinate 2,958,990 downwards.
ATCTAAAGGGAGATAGTCCCTTGAAGCTTTTCAGGTTACGGTACGCCTGGATAAATACTTCCTGAGTAAAGTCACTGGCATCGTCATCATTGTTAAAGAATCGACGCCCGATGATAAAGATCTGTTTCTGGTATCTTTCTACAATTATTCTAAAGTCATCCTGGTTGCCTTTAAGAATGCTTCGTATAATATGTTCATCGGATTTTGCTTCTCCTGTCATTATTTATCTTTCAGAATTTTGAGTCTTAAAATGAAATAAATAATGAGACTGATTCCCAGTCCCAGTGGAATCAATCCGCTTAAAAGACTATAGCTAAATCCTTCCTTGATAATAAAAAATATAACAAGCGTCAGGCCAATTCCGGTTAAAATCAGTCCGGTAAAAATACTGAATGAATCGAGATCAAATTCAGTACGCTTACATGTACCTTTTTCTATCATCAACATTTTTTGCCGATTATTCCAGAGAAGATAAAAGAAAAGGACAACACTTCCCATTACTATACCAACTATTGGGATAATGCTGACGATTACCTGTGCTGCTGCTGATGGGACAGGTTGCATATATTACTCCTATATTGTCTCATAAAAGTTAATTAGCCAAGTAATTAACTTTTTATTGTTTCTATTGCCCTGTCAATGACAAAATACTCATTTTTTATTTTCAAATACCGGCAAAGGGGATCAAAGGTTTTCGATTACCTCAAGGCCGAGGATTCCGCTTGCCAGAAAAAGAACAATTATAGCTACTGTGATTAACATATTACCTATTCTCCATGAAATGTACACAAATATTAATTGTGCTATCAAATGAGCGAAAATTATTGATTCCGGTTGCAAAAAAATAAAATTTCCTGTATTTTTTTTAAAAAAATGGTATAAAATTTATTAATTGACAATGAAGGCCCCTCTATTGTTCTATAAGTTAGTCTGGAAGAGGATGGTATCTGGTGGTATCCGCGGTCTTCAAAACCGTAGGCTGTAATTTATTGCAGCGGCAGGTTCGATTCCTGCCCCTTCCGCATTATTCATAAAAAAATCATTTCAGCAAACAGCCAATGGCGGAAAAACAGAATATTCTCAGGCAGATACCACAAATAGAAAAGACTCTTCAGGATGAACGCCTGCAGGTCTATCACGGTATTATCGGCCAGGGAATTCTTACCGAGATCATCCGTCAGGAAACGGAAAAATTTAGAGCTAATCTCCTGAAAGGCGAGGCTCTGACCCCCCAGGACCTGATAAACATAATAGATAAACAGTGTCGCGAAAAAAGTCTCGAGAAACTCCAGCGTGTAATAAACGGTTCCGGGGTTATTATTCATACCAACCTTGGACGGGCCCCCCTGGGAAAGGAGCTTCTGCAGTCGGCTGCGGATAACCTGGGAGGTTACTGCAACCTCGAATATCACATACCAGCAGAAAAAAGGGGAAAGCGGGGAGGCTTTGCCGAGGAGTTGATCTGCCACCTCACCGGTGCTGAAGATGCCCTGATTGTGAACAATAATGCAGCCAGTGTCTTCCTCATTTTGAATGAATTTACCCGCGGCAAAGAGGTCATTGTATCCAGGGGGGAATTGATTCAGATTGGCGGGGGTTTTCGTATACCCGATATAATGGAAGAAAGCGGTGCCCGGCTTGTCGAAGTGGGCACCACCAATATAACCACCCTGGAAGACATGCAGAGAGCCATTACCGATGAGACCTCCATGATCCTTTCGGCGCATCAGTCAAACTACCGCATAGAGGGATTTACTGAAAGCCCCTCCCTGCAGGAGATTTCTTCCTTAAAAAACGACAAAATAATTTTTGTTCGGGACCTGGGAAGCGGTAACCTGGTGAGCGACAGCCGACTTCCTTCAAAATTTGAACCGACAGTGCGGAGGGAACTGGACCAGGGGTGCGACCTCATCTGCTTCAGCGGCGATAAACTGCTGGGGGCATGCCAGGCTGGCATCATCCTGGGAAGAAAAGACCTGATTGAAAAACTGCGGAAAAATCCCCTCATGCGGATGCTTCGCGTCGATAAACTGACCTACTTTTTACTGCAGGAAGTCCTGGTGAACTATGAAAACAGTCGCCATGAAGAGGGGGCCCTCTGGAAGCTGATTTTTCAGTCTGAAGCAGACATTAAAAGGAAAATAACCCGTTGTTTGAGAAAGATCGGAAATATAGAAGGAAGAAAGGGCCTGAAACGGGTCACCACCCGTGCCACCTTCGGCGGGGGCTCCATGCCTGGAACAGAGATGCCGGGGTATGGACTGCAGCTGGAAATTTCCCGCCTGAAACCGGATGAAATTGCCCGCATAATGATTAGGGGAGAGGTCCCCCTGGTGGGCACCATTATTGATGACCGCTTCACCATCGATTTTACAACTATTCTGGAGGACGAAATCGATGTGGTTGCACGCATGATCGTTTCTCTCCTTTCCGAAGGGGGAAAATAATGTATATTGTCGGAACCTCCGGCCATATAGATCATGGCAAGACTTCCCTGATAGTTGCCCTCACAGGCACTGACTGTGACCGTCTCCCCGAGGAGAAGGAACGGGCCATGACAATCGATATTGGTTTTGCCAGTATGGATTATCCCCGTTTCGGTACAGTCAGTATCATTGATGTTCCAGGGCACGAGAGGTTTATCCGCAATATGGTTGCCGGGGCCTGGGGAATCGATCTGGCCCTCCTGGTGGTCGCCGTGGATGACGGCTGGATGCCCCAGACGGAGGATCATTTCCGCGTATTGGATCTTCTTGGTGTAGAGCGGATTATTGCGGTTTTAAATAAAATCGATCTTGCCGACGAAGAGATGATTTCCTTTGTTGAAGAGGAAGTAAGGGAGAAGATTGATGCCACAAGGTTTGCCGGTGCCGATCTTGTGAAGGTTTCCTCAAAAACACTTTCCGGTATTGAAGAATTAAAGGAAGTTATAGTTGCGAACCTGCGGCAGCTTTCCCGCATCAGTGATGCACGGAAACCATATCTCTTTATTGACCGGGTATTTGGCTCAAAGGGACACGGCACGGTGATAACCGGAACCCTTAAGAACGGCCAGTTTCATGAAGAGGATACCGTTACCATACTTCCCATCCATGAAGAGGCCCGAATAAAACGTATTGAAAGTCACTACCACGTACAGCATGAGGGAACCCCATCCCAACGGACTGCCTTGAATCTCGCCTCAATTTCTATGTCCAAACTGAAACGGGGATACCTTGTATGCAGGGAGAATTTTTTTACAGAATCGGATGACCTGATTGTGAGGGTACAGCTTCTCGATGAGAAACGTCAGATACGAAACAACCAGGGTATTGAAATTCTCATCGGTACCACTGCAGTAAAGGGGAAAATTATTCTCATGAGTGACGGGGAGGGGACGGTTTTCCCCGCAAGGATCCGTCTCGAAAAAAAATGGTTTTCATATCCCGGTGAACCGTTTGTTTTGACCACACCGGGAGGGTACAGGGTCATCGGTGGCGGACAGATCATCCTCCCGGCATATTCACCGGATACACAGAAACATGCAGTGAGACAGTCACTTCAGTTCCTTGAACAGTATAACAGTGAAGAAATTGTCTCCTTTATAATCTCTGTTCACCACTGTATCCCGAGAGAAAAACTCCACGCAATGTTTCCTGAAACTGAAAAAAGTATGGATCGCCTCCTTCAAGACCTCATTGAAAAGGGATTGATCAGAGAAGAAGGCAGCCAGATAATGCTGAATACCTTTTTTAGTGAAGCCTTTGCTGCAATCCTGAAGGGGATTGAAGGGCAGGTTGGGTTGAATTTGAAGGAAGTTGCCGATACGGCAAAGATACCCCAGGAAGTTGCCCGCATCCTGATACCACTGATAATGGCTAAAGAACCGGTGATTGAAAAGGAGGGGCGGTATTTTTTCGGAAATGCCATAACTGAAGATGCCCTTTCCGATCATAAGAAACGGCTTCTTCAGTTGTTGCTGGATGAAGGCCCAAATGGTATTGAACTGGATAAAATGCCCAATGATAAGGATAAAAAAGACCTGAAGGATATGATAAAGATCGGTTTTATTATCAGCCTGGATGGCAATATCCTCTATCATAAAAAAGTATATGAAGGCCTCCGTGACCGTGTCATGATGCTTTTTGATAAGGAAGACAGGCTGATGGTTCCTGATGCAAAGGAAGCGACGGGGGGACTCAGCAGAAAGTATATTATTCCCCTGTTGAACAGAATGGAGAGTGAGGGTCTCATAAAACGTCTCGGTGATTTCAGAATCAAGGCTTAACCGGGCAACTCATTAAGGAGGAAACCTGTCATGTTTCTCGGGTTTGATATCGGAAATACCAGTACGGTAATGGGGCTTTACCATGAAAATGAAACTGTACCATTTAAGCGGTTCCGTTTCCCCACCAATAAAAGTACCACTCCGGGGGATTTAATCAATGAGGTCTCTACTTCCCTCGAAACCTATTCTGATAAAATTTCCTCTGTTGCCGTTTCAAGTGTTGTCCCGGAGATAAATGACGCCTATTCCGAGGGAATGGGAGAGATGTTCGGGGTCAGAGCCCATATTATCAGCCATTCCAGTAAACTTAAGATAAAATTGTCATATCCGGAACCTGAACAGCTGGGGGTTGACCGCATAGTTAATGCTGAGGCGGCTTTTTGTGAATACGGGGGGAATAATCTGATTATTGATATCGGTACTGCCGCCACCTTCTGCGTGGTCCTGAGCAGCGGCCTTTTCGATGGGGGAATAATTGCCCCCGGTATAGGTACAACAATTCGTGCCCTGGCGGAAGGGGCCTCTAATCTGCCGGAGGTTCCCTTTGAGGCCCCTGATCGACTTGTTGCCCGGGATACCATCAATGCCCTTAAATCCGGTTTCTACTATGGGTGGATTTCCCTTACGGAAGGATTGATTCATCGAATTCGACAGAATTACAATGAATCCTTGCGAGTAATCCTTACGGGGGGTTTTTCAGAGCTGATGGGAAGAGCTCTAGAAGAGGATGTTATCGTTGATTCCGAGCTCACAATGAAGGGAATCAGGATTATTGGTCAAAATAACTGCTGAACCCCGATTACTATCCCTTTGCGCTATTGAGTGCCAAAATAACTCCTATATATCACTTTTGGGGTAGAGAGACTCTCAAAAAGAGAAATTTTTGACAAAATTTTTTTTCTGCGGAGATGTCAAGATAAAAAAAAGGGACTTATCCACAAAGTTATCCACATTATCCACAGTCTGTTGATTATTGTTAATTAATTTACTCAATTAATTTCCCATATAACGTCAGTGTTGTAAAAATTCTGACACTCATGTCAGAATTAATGCGACATAAATACCTAATCGCTGAATTTATCAGGAGTTAGGAACCTTCATTTTTCCTGAAAAATGGAATTATGTCACCCTCCCGGAAAAAAATTTCATAAACTTGAATTATTACAAAAAAATATTTCTGTTAAGTCAAAAGTATTGTGAATAAGTGCTCATGAGACATAATAATGAGGTGTAAAAAATTCAATTTTTTTTAAAGCATTCAATTTTGAATTATTATCATGAAAATTTTAATGAAAAATATTCATTGACGCTCTAAAGCCCCTCTGGTACGGGAAACTATCCCTTTGAATTCTTAAGTAAACAGGAGACTATGATGAAAATATCGATCGGTTCTGATCATGCGGGGATTGAATTAAAAGCAGCGATAATTGAAAAATTTGCCGATATTAATTTTGAGGATGTCGGTACATATAGCGCAGATTCATGTGACTACCCTGATTATGCCTCACAGGTGTGCTTCAAGGTACGTGACGGAGAGGTTGATGCTGGAATCGTTATCTGCGGTACAGGTATCGGGGCATCAATTGCAGCCAATAAGGTAAAAGGAATTCGTGCATCCCTCTGTTTTAACGGTTTTATGGCTGAGATGACCAGGCGACACAATGATTCAAATGTTCTCGCCCTCGGGGCGCGGATTATCGGAGTTGACCTCGCCATGGAAATTGTAAAGAGATGGCTCGATGCCCCATTTGAAGGCGGGCGTCATCAGCGAAGGATAGATAAAGTAACCGCTCTTGAGGAATAAGGACAGGAGTCTTGATTCTCTGAAGGGGCATTCAGGAGAAAAGCGTTGCCAAAAGGAACAGTAAAAACGGTTTTATTTGTGAGTTTACTTTTTCTGATGGCTCCTGCCAGGGAGCAGTCAGGCTACAAAGTTTTTGAGACGGTTCCACTCCAGAATTGTTATAATGTAATTCAGATACCTGACTCTACTGGAAAATTGAGGTATCAGCTGGAAGACACAACCCTTCAGGGGAGGGGAAGAGATGCAACCCATGATCTCGTTCTTTCCCTTAATGGTAAAGCCGCGACATTGAGAAGGGATGACTCCGGTAAATATAAAATTTTATCTGCGGGATACCTTTCTGAACATACCGCCGGAACCTTTGGTGCCGGATGTGCGAAATTTTACAGGAAATCCCACCGTATTGTAATTGCCACGGAGGAATCCCTCTGGCTTGGCCGTTGTGGAGACCTGGGATCATTTACCATTGAATTCAGATTTAAGGCGACTTCTTTGACCGATAAAATGGTGATCTTTTCCAGGAATGGATTTCTCTCCGGAAGCCGCCGCGGTCTGGAATCGGTTATTGAAAATAGAAAACTTGCTTTCCGCAGCCATCAGTTGTTTGAGGACATGAAGGGGTTCCGGCATGATGTCTTCCTGAAGAGTAAAAAAAATATTATGCCGGGTGTCTGGTATCATGCAGCCCTCTCCTTTAACCGTATTACCGGAAAATTGACCCTCTATTTAAACGGGACAGAAAACAATGCCTCTTATGTCACAGAAGATAAAAAACCGGGTGGACAGGTTCTGACTCCCAGTTTCGGCTATCGAAATAAAAAGGGTGAGTTGACCTGTATTGAAGCCCCTCCTGCAATAATAGGTGATCATTTTACAGGATATCTTGATGAATTTCGTATCGCCTACGGCGATTTACCCTCAGTTAAAATGAAAAGCGCACTTATTGACCGGCGGTATTATCCCGTCAGGACTGCGGGAAGAACTCCATACAACGTTGAGGGAACCATCACCAGTCCGGTGTACCGGTTTTCAGATACGGGAACAAGGGTGATTCTTTTTAACTGGAGGCAAAAACTACCCCGGGACACCTTTCTCTGGATGGAATTTCGTATGGCTGATCATCTTTTTTACCTCAATGACATGACTCTTCCATGGTACCGGATAAAGCGTAACCAGAGAAATATTTACCTTAAGAAAACTCCCTCGGGAGAATATGTTCGAGGCAAATATTATCAGTGGCGGGCACATTTGATCCCCTCTCCGGATGGGGAAAGAAGTCCACAGCTTATAGATGTGGCCCTTCGTTATCAGGCTGATCCCCCCCCTGCAATACCTCTTTTTCCGGAGATTATTCTATCCGGGGATAAAAAAATTGTTCTCAGGTGGAGAAAAAACAGTGATTCCGATCTAGCAGGCTATCGTATACATTACGGAATTGTTCCCGGTAGATTCGATGGTATTATCAGTACGGTGAAAGGTAAGGCAATTACAAACGACAGCTCTGCGGGACCATACGTAACCGTTGTTATTGACAATGATATTATTGAAGAGAACAGAATGAAGGATATGAGAAAAATTCTTCAATTCCCGGAAATTAAAAACACTGTGCTCTATTATTTCGGTGTCAGTGCATATGACCGGTATCGTCTAAAAACCCCCTACAATCATGAATCGGAAATCTCAAAAATAGTAGCTGCCCGTCCTTTTGCCGGGTCAGAAATTGATTAATTGTTAAAACTCCTTGACTGTTTTCCCCCCTAATAGAATGAGGTACGCTTACAGCTTATTTTTTTATATATTAGAAGAAACAGGGATTATCAGCAGCTGATGGAGACTTTACAAATAGCCATTCCGGAAAATGAAAGAAAAACCATTGTATCGCTGGTTAAGCGGTTCAAGGACAATGGGTTTGACTGCTATCTTGTGGGGGGATCCGTACGTGATCTCATCCTTGACCATGAATTATACGACTACGATTTTGCCACAAATGCAAAACCTGAAGAGGTGGTGGCTCTTTTTAAGCGTGTAATACCCACGGGGATCAAACATGGGACGGTTTCCGTCCTGAAAAATAAACGAACCTTTGAGGTTACAACATATCGTGCAGACGGTAAGTATGTTGATGGCAGAAGACCAGAATCAGTCTCCTTTTCGGATTCTCTCGAAGAGGATGTCTGCCGCAGGGACTTCACAATTAATGGTCTTGCCTACGATATCTTCAAAGAAGAAGTAATCGACTATGTGGGAGGCCTTGAAGATCTCCGAAAAGGGATTATTCGTACTATAGGTAATCCCATGGAGCGCTTCAGTGAAGATGGACTGCGTACCTACAGGGCCTGCCGTTTTGCCGCAAAGCTTGATTTTGAGATAGAAGAGAGCACTTTCAATGCCATCAGTGACTGCCTTGATATTGCCGAAATGGTCTCCGTGGAAAGGGTACGGGATGAATTGAACAAACTTCTCGAAGCTGCAAAACCATCTACTGGTATAGAATATCTGAGAAGAACAGGACTTTTGAAACTGTTTCTGCCTGAATTGGCAGACTGTTATAATGTAGGGCAGAACAAGTATCATCAGTATGATGTCTATTATCATAGCATTTATTCCTGTGATGCGGCTCCCCGACGGGAGCCCCTGATCCGTCTGTCGGCGCTGCTGCATGATATCGGAAAAGTCTCTGCAAAGGGCGGCGGAGATGACGGCGAGGCGACTTTTTACAACCATGAAGTGATCGGCGCAAGGATGGTACGGCGTATAATGAAACGCCTGAAATATTCAAATGATGAGATTGCCAGGGTCAATAATCTTGTTATAAACCATATGTTTCACTATACCAGTGAATGGACAGACGGGGCTGTTCGCCGCTTTATGCGAAAAGTGGGCGTCGATAATATTAATGATCTCGTCACCCTGCGCATTGCGGATAGAAAGGGAAATGGCTCCCGGGACGGATTGCCGAAGCCGATTCAGATTTTACAGTCCAGAATTGCCAGAGCGATAGAGGAAGAAAATGCAATTACCGTTCGGGATCTTCAGATAAATGGAAATGACCTGATGTCCCGTTTTAATCTTCAGCCCGGACCGGTTATAGGATTAGTCCTGAATGATCTCCTGGAGGTTGTTCTTGATGATCCGGAAGTCAATACGAATGAACAATTGATGGAGCTTGCGGAAACCATTATTGAGAAGATACCGGAAGAGGAAAGAATTCGTCGTTCCAGAAAAAAACGACCTGACGGAGAATAGGGGTTATCGAATAATATCCTGGATCCATGACAGGGTATCATTTTCGAGGGCGATAAGATCGAAACGGCACAGCAGTTCAGGCAACTCAACCTCATTAAGAAAGTATTCCGCACTGCGCCGGATTCTTTTCAGCTGTCCCGGGGATACTGCATAGAGTGGACCCCCGAAGGAGTTGCCGCTTCTGCTTTTTACTTCCACAAATATCAAGTAATCGTTATTCCTTGCAATGATGTCTATCTCACCTCCCGGGGGTGTTCTGTAATTTCTCCGAAGTATTATAAAATTTTGTTCTCTCAGGAATGCCGCGGCTTTTGCTTCGCCGTTATTACCAGTTGTAATATTTTCAGTGACAATTACGGGATTATCGGATAATTTCATTAGTTGTCCCTCTATTCAGGTATACGAAAAAGGCGTTAGCTGCTTTAAAATTTTTTTCTGATATTAGTGGGTAACTTATAATATGCAGAATATTTAGAGGTATTGTATGACTCAGAAGGATAAAACCGGTTTCTCTCCCGTTGAAACATTTATTGAAAATCTGCCGAAGGATTTTTTAATGCGCAACATCGAGTGGCTGCAGGAAGCACTTAAAAATGATAGCGTTACCGTTATTGACGTTCGGGATAAAGATATTTATCAGGCTGGGCATATCCGGGGAAGTCTTTCCATTCCTGTCCGGGAATTGCCGCGGCGTTACGAAGAGCTCCTTAACTATCGTGACAGGGACATTCTCTGTTATTGTAATGGTTCGATTGTTTCCGCATATGCCATTACATTCCTTGCATCCAGGGGATTTTCCAGGCTTTATAATCTTTCCGGAGGATTCGCCAGGTGGAAGAAGGAAGGAATGTCTGTTGAGGAAATTAAAGAGTCCTGATTGATACAGCAAAAAAATCAGAGGACATCAAATATATTAATACCGGCATCTTCTTCATCAAGGGCCCGAACAATGTAGAGGTTGGCCTGATCAAGAAGGTTTACGATATTGGTCCCTTCAACGCGGTTTTTTTGCTCATCAAAAATAAGTTTAATAATTGGTCGCAGGGGCTTCTCAGGAATGGATCCTATTATGATTCCTACGGAATTATCATTGAGTTCAATAATTGATCCGATTGGGTAGACGGACATTCTGGAGAGGAAAATTCGCAGAATTACAGGATCAAAGCGGTTAACCCCACTGGAGAGAAGGTTTCTCATGGCGTGATAGAAATAAACCTTCTGACGGTAGCTCCTTTTGGAAATTTGAGCTTCATAGCTGTCCGCAATGGCGGCAATGCGTGCAAATTCACTGATTTCATTCCCCTTTAAGCCTCTAGGGTACCCCTTCCCGTCAAATTGTTCGTGATGCTGCAGGGTCACATTTGCAATCCGTTCATTGAGGTCACCCAGCTGACGCAGAACCTTGTAGCCATGCAGTGGATGCGTCTTGATCTGCTGGTATTCCTGATCGGTGAGATTTGACTGTTTATGGATAATATAAACAGGCATTTTCAGCATGCCAGCATCAATCAGCATGGTTCCGATACCGAGTTCTTTCAGGGATGTTATTGGATACTTGAGGGCAAGTCCCATGATTATTGCATAGAAGGTGACATTAACGGAATGTGTTACCAGATAGTCTTTCCCTTCATCAAGACCGTAGAGAAACAGAAATACATTGCTGTTTTCATTGAGAAGGGATATTATTTCCGTTACAGAATTTTCAATTTCCGCAAGATTAAATGATTCATCGTTTCGGATTGCATTATAGGCATTTTCAACGGCCTTTCTCGCCTTTTGATGGATACCGATAAGGTCTTTTCTTTTTTTCAGGAGGTTATTATATTCGCTGAGTATCCTTGCCTGATTATCAACCGGGGCCGTTTCATCGTTTTGGTTCCCAATGAGATTCCCCTGTGTCTGAATTTCTGAAACACCCCAGGTCATCAGCTTTTTAATATCATTTTCGGATATAGCGGTATTGGCGGCCACCAGAATATTGCTCTGGTCAACGTATATGGGCTGATCATAGACCATACCAGGTTTTAAGTCTTCAACCGGTACTTTTCTCATTTCACTCATCTATCTATGGCCTCATTCCGTCGATTTTATTCTGTAACCGTTTATTTGAGCGGTAACAGGCGGCGAGCACTTCGGCAATTGCCAGGTAAAGGTTCGGGGGAATTTCACTGCCGCGGGGCAGTTTTTCCAGAACTTCTACCAGGTCCGCGTCTTTGTAGACCGGTATACCATGCCCTTCTGCAATTTCCAGTAATTTTCTTACGGCTATTCCCCTTACAGTAGCGGTTATTACCGGAATATCGCCATTATAGGTTAAGGCTGCTCCTTTTTCCATATACCTCGTTTAACTTTATTCAGGGCATATTAATTTGGAATATTTTACACTTTTATATCAAGCTGACTATTTAATGAATAAAATGAATTAATTGCAACTAATTTATCTAAAGCTTCTCTGCGCGTTTTGAAATTAATTATAATTCCTGAAAAGTCAGAATTTTTTTCCCTTAATTGATTTTCAATCAGTTCAAGGTGTTCCCGGGACTCCCCAATGATGCTGATCATCCCCTCTTTTTGTGCCAGTATATCTATGGTACCCAGTTTGCTTAGCTCAATGGAAAGGATCCAGTTTCCCTCATTATGCATTATTTTTAGAGGAATAAACTCATCATCTATCAGTAACGGCACTTCGCAGCCGGTTACTTCCCCCTTAGGGATCAATATCTCCAGAGATTTTTTGATCAGATCCCTTTGCAGGGAGTCATTTTCATTATTATCGGTATCTTCCATTACATTATTGAGCAGCTTCATTAAATCTGTCTCTTTAGACGGAAATAAATTCGGTTCATCCTCCCTGCGTTGTCTCTGCAGTAATTTCAGGAAATAATGTAAAAAATCCGGTGGTATCACTTCCCCCTGCAGCAGGGAAGAGAAAAGGATAAGTGACTGATGAGATATTTCCCCCATCAGAAGGCGATTAAGTATTTGTGTGATTCCTTCCCCCCTGAGTCTCCCTTTCATTTGGGGATACATGAGGAAAAAATGGAGTTCAAAGAGATTCGATGTCTGCTGAAGGGACTTTCCCAGGAGAGCCGGGGAAAGGGTATTCATCTTTTCCGTGGGAAGATATATAAGGTCTGAGATTTTCTCTTTAAAGGAGGCTGTTTCGCTCGACTGGATAAGTTTAAACAGGATCGAATCCGCCTCTTTTTTAACCAGCTGAAGGGTGAGATGATTGCTTCCCGGGACTCCACCGGGGAACTCCGCCTTTAGTTGATGCCCACGCACGGAAATGTTGGCGAAGTAACGGTCCTGGCGGTCAGTAATTCGCGCAGGAACCTTTTCTCCCTGTTTCATTGTACCGATTATTTTTAGAATCGCCTCTTTGCGGGCTATTCTGATCATATCCGTTTTGCTGATTTTCATGATGGAAAGAGTGCCTGCTGTCCTTCTATGAGGCTGCGTACCGGTTCGTAGGTTCGCCGATGAATGGAACAGAATCCCTTTTCATGGATGGCATTCCGGTGTTCCATGGTGCCGTATCCCTTATTTTTATTAAATCCATATCCGGGGTGTATATCTTCATAGCTGTCCATAATGCCATCCCTGGTCACCTTTGCTTCTATTGATGCGGAGGCAATACTGAAGGACCGGTTATCACCTTTTTTAACCGTTATCATGGGGATTCCTACGTCAAAGGAGATGGTTCCGTCCATGAGAATAATATCGGGGGTCAGGGGACTTTTTTCAAGCAGGTTCACCAGGGCAATGCCGATAGCCTTGACGATATTGTTTTCATCAATAATTTGATGGGATACCATTTCCGCCCTGGAGAGGGTGCAGTATCTGTGGATGGTTTCAAGAGCCTGGAGACGACGCTGGTGAGTAAGTTTTTTCGAGTCCCTGATCTGTTTGATAATATCATCAGGGGGTGATTCTATTGTTGCCGCATCGTATATGGTCAGTCCCACCGTGAGGGGCCCCGCGAGGGAACCGCGTCCTGCTTCATCGACGCCGGCGATATAACGGTAGCCTTCTTTGAGAAGGGCTGATTCGAAGGAAAAATCAGGCAAAATAAAAGAGGCGGATTTTTGATCCGCCTCTTTTATTATCTGAAAAATGTCCGATTTCATTACTGCAATTTATTCGGCAGCTTCCGGTTCTTTTGATTCGACTTCTTCAGCTGCAGGTGCTTCAGCCACAGGTTTTTCAACCTTAGCATTTCTTTTTTTCGGTTGAGCAACGGTACCGACTTTGGCCCGTCTTTCCTTGAGTTTCGCTGATTTTCCTCTTCTTTCCCGAAGGAAGTAGAGTTTGGATCTTCTTATTTTCCCTTTACGTACTACTTCGATTTTTGCAATCCTTGTGCTGAAGAGTGGGAAAATACGTTCCACGCCGATATCAAAGGATATTTTTCTTACCGTAAAGGTCTTGCCTATACCTTTGTTATCAATAGCTATGACGATGCCTTCGAAAACCTGTATTCTTTCCCGGTTTCCTTCTACAATTCGGTAGTGTACCTTAACGGTATCTCCTATTTCGAAGTCCAGCTGACGGTCTACGGGTGTGATTTCCTTTTCAATGGCCTGGATAATGTCCATTTTATTTACTCTCCTGTTAATTTATTCAATAAATATCTTTGATAGAGGTCAGGTCGTACCTTTCTCGTTTTCTCAATACTTTTTTCTAAGCGCCAGCGACGGATATTTTCATGATGCCCGCTCAGTAGAACATCCGGTATACGCAAACCCCTTATTTCTTCCGGCCTTGTATACTGGGGATATTCCAGCAGGTGTCCCTCAAAGCTTTCATCAAGAAGAGACTCTTCGTTTGACATAAAACCGGGTATAAACCGGGCAATAGAGTCTATCATGATAAGACTGGCGAATTCACCGCCTGATAATATATAATCACCGATGGATACTTCAAAGTCAACATATTCATCGATGACACGCTGGTCTACTCCTTCATAATGACCACAAATGATACTAATCTCATCATTTTGGGAGAATTTTTTCACCATATCCTGGTTTAATACTCTCCCACCCGGTGATGTAAGAAGGGTTAATGCCTTTCTCTCCCGGTGGTCATCCAGGGCTTTCATCAGAGGTTCCGGTTTAAGAACCATTCCGGAGCCGCCGCCATAGGGATAATCATCGCAACGGTGAAACCGGTCTGCTGAATAATTCCTGATATCAACGGTATTCACCGTCAATATTCCCGCCTCACAGGCTTTTCCCATGAGTCCCGTTTTAAGTGGACTCTCGAAGAAACCCGGGAAAAGGGTAAAAACATTAAAGATCAAGGATTCCCTCGACCGGTGAAATGTCTATTCGCTTATCTTTGATATGATCAGTGCTGACCATTGATTCTACAAAGGGAATCATATGTTTTTTTCCGCCCGAATCGGTAATAATAAGTATTTCACCGGCTCCGGCTTCAATTATATCAGAGACTACCCCGAAGTGATTGCCCTCGAGGTATACAGCACAATCGACTATATCGTAATAATAATACTCTTCATCTTCCAGAAGTTCATCGCGGGTTTTTTCCGCTTCTTCCCGTCTGATAAAGATTTCTGCACCTTTAAGATCATCCGCAGCATTTCGATCCGAAACGCCTTCCAGGTGCATGAGACAGACTTTCCCTTTAGAAGGTGCAAACTCAATGATTTTGTATGGTTTTAAACCGTTCTTATCTTTTACAGTAACTTCTGCGCCAGGGGCGAAACGACTTAAATTATCTGAAACAACTAGAATCTTTAATCGCCCATGCAATGCATGGGCTCCTGTAATTACTGCAATGCGAAGATGCTCACTATTCTGCATTAATCGAGTATTTCCAGGACAACTCTTTTACCTGTTTTGGTGGCAGATGCATTGATTATGGTCCTGATGGCCCGTGCAATGCGACCGTGCTTGCCAATTACTTTTCCGATATCTTCTTTCGTTACTTTGAGTTCAAGAATTGTAGATTTTTCGCCTTCGATTTCGTTAATTTCAACCTGATCCGGATTATCAACGAGAGACTTAACCATATAAGTCACGAGTTCCTTGTAGTCCATCTCCGCCTCCTGATGGGAATTTCAATTATTTCGCCGTGTTGAATTTTTGCCAGAGTCCCGATTTTTTAAGAAGGCTCAGCATTGTATCTGTTGGTTGGGCTCCTTTTTTGAGCCAGTCCATGATTTTATCTTCATTCACGTCAAACTGGACGCCTTCAACGATGGGCTGATATCTTCCGAGCTGGTCGATTACACCACCATCCCGTTTTTTTCTGCTGTCCACTGCAACAACTCGATAGAAGGGTCGCTTTTTTGTTCCAACTCTCTGCAAGCGTATCTTTACCGCCACTTTCGTACCTCCTGATATAGATAGAGAGATAATTGTTTTTATGGCCTGTTTTTTGTCAATACAAAAGTATTTTTTTGATCAATTAATGGATATGTCTAAGAAGTGACATAATGGGGGGGATTGAGGACAGGATATAGCCATCACCCATTTTTTGTGCTGAGCATGAATGCTTTAATGCCCGACGAGGCAGGAGACCGAAAGGAGGGCCAACACGGTTAAAGGTGCTATGCTTTTATCATAACAACCTGAATATCAAGCCGAGGGGGGAGGCAAAAAGGGGTTACGGTGTGATGTTGTAGTTTTTAAGGATTTCCAGAAGATTAATCCTGTTGTTTATGCCGAGTTTATTGTAAATGCTGGTGATGTGGGTTTTAACCGTAATCTCCGAGATTTCAAGTTCCTGGGAAATTTGATTTATTGTTTTGCCGGATAGTACCTGGATAATAATTTCAAACTCTCTTTTACTGACTTTATACCTTTTAATAAAATCCTCTGTTCGCGTCAGCCGTGCTATTAGAAGTATGCCAACAATATCACCCAGGGAGTCTTCTATTGCCGTCAGTTTTGAATCAAGAAGATTGCTGTTGTCTACATTTAGGAAAGAAAATTTGATATTTGCAGTGGAGGATTCGCCGTTGATAATACTGCCTGAGATTCTTTCAAATTCACGGGTTTCTTTTGTCAGTTCCACGAAACTTTGTCCTTTCAGCTTTTCCCGTGTTGAATCAAGTATTTTAAGTGCTTTTCTATTCGCAGATACAACGCGGCCGTCCCTGTCAAGGAGAACCACCGCTTCATCAATGTTATGAAAAAGCATGTTACTGACTAGACCGGGATTGATGTCAAGAAATCGGTATCTAATAATAGCCCAGGCAATGCCAGTGTGCCAGATCATGTACATATGGGGGCCAAGCCCCAGGGTTTTTCCAGAAATAAAAAGGGGAATAATGATCTCTTCTGATGTGATAATGATAAGCGTAGCAAGCAGGGAGAAATATATTATTTTAGCCTGTCTTTTTTCACGGTGCAGGCTGGAAATGGCATGCCACCTGAAGAGAAGGAAGAGGCATGCCAGGGTACATACGATGCTGTATATACTGTATACCTGGTGCGGGGGTGACTGAAAATTTGGAACAAAGAGCCAGAAACTGCCAGCCCTTTCTATGGCAATAAAAAAGAAGGGCTTTAAGAGGCTGTATACGGCAAAGAAGATGCCTGGCAGGTAGAGGAAGAGGTACCAGAAGCGGCGGAACCTGATGATGCCGGTGAGCTCAATACAGAAATGAAGAGAAAGAGGCACTGAAAGGATTATCCCCGGCGAGGCAAGGGTAATGCAGTGCCAGGCTGTCTGCATGTTTTCTGTGGAGTAGAGAAAAATGGCCGGGAACTGCCAGTAGGCCAGGACAATGCAGAGGGAAAAGAAGAGTATATGGACGCGGGAAGTTCTGTCCTTTATCAGCACGTATATGGCCAGAAAGAGATATATGCAGAATTGAAAGGATAGTATGAGTGAAAGAGGCGACATAGAAACCAGTTATAATTATTTCAGAACGTTATTCATTTTTCAATGTTCCTATCGTAGTGTCGGTTTTCCTGCTGTCAATAAAATAATGTATACAATGAATATGTCATTTAACGCGTAAAGATGAAAGATAGGTAAAAATATCCTGAAAACTTGATTTTTTGCAAAATTCATACTTTTGTATGATGGCTTAATTCCCATGAGTTTTTATTTTAAATTATCATCAGTCATGGCGTAAAGCTTTGAAAATTCTGCATAATTATTGCGCTGTATTTCAGGGGCCATGACAGATGGCATGTTCGATCCTGAATTCCTGAGATGCCTGTGCAGGCAATGATGATAATTTATACATAAGAACCTGGAGGTTAAAAATGAGTAAAATCAAGTTTTTGGTATCGTGGGTACTGTTATCCATAATCATCTTTGGAGCATTGCTGGTCTTAACCGGCTGTGACGATGGTGAGACAGCAGGCAATAGCGTTGTTACCATATCGGCAATACCGGGAGTCGTGGTTCCGGTACGAAGCGCTGTGCCTGATACAACAGTAATAGATACTGCACAATATACGGGTATTATTTCCTGGTCGCCTGCCGATAATCCCTTTGAAGCAGAAACCGAATATACAGCAAACATTGTTTTAACAGCGAAAAAAGAATATACCCTGAACGGTGTGTCGGCGAATTTTTTTACTGTAGCGGGTGCAATAACGGTTGTTAACGCGGTCAATTCTGGCGAGGTGACTGCTGTTTTTCCGGCAACAGGCGAAGTGCCTGATGTAGATGTTACTTTTGAAAGTGTGATAGAGACCGGCGGTACTTCGGGCACAGTCAATTCAACAGGGCTTATCCTGACCTTTGATGTTGACCCGACCACATTAACAGCAGACAATATTACTGTGACCGGAGCAACAAAGGGAGCTTTGACAGATAATGGACTCACGAAAAATCTCGCGATATCGAACATTACCGTAGCGAATGGAGAGATGGTTTCTGTTACGATAACGAGCCCTGATGGTTACGCCGTTACCGGGTCGCCGCAGACAGCGGTGGTGTATAGATATAATACGCCCATTACTTTTCAAAGCGCAGTTCAGTATGGTGGTACCTCGGGCTCAGCTGATTCAACGGGACTTACACTGACTTTTAGTAGTGATCCGACCATATTGACTGCAGACAATATTACTGTGACCGGTGCAATGAAGGGTACCTTGACGGGCACGGGAACGACTAGAAGTTTATCCATTTCCGATATTGTCGTAGCTAACGGAGCAACTGTTTCTATTACGGTAACAAGCCCCGGGGGTTATGCTATAACAGGGTCGCCCCAAACAGCGGAGGTGTATAGACAGTTAACTGTCGGGATGGATTATCTTGGCGGGAAAATAGCCCACATACTCGAGGCCAGTCAACCCGGGTATGAAGCGGGTGTGCCCCATGGACTCATCGTGTCGACCGAAAACTTGAGTGCAGGTATCATCTGGGCTTTAGCAGTAAATCAGTCGACAGCAGTAACCGGAACGGATACTGCTATCGGCACCGGTTCGGCCAATACCGATAAGATAATTGCCCAGAATGACCCGGGTGGAGAAGGGCTTGTGACATACGCGGCAGGCCTTGCCAGGGAATATAACGGCGGCGGATATACCGACTGGTATTTGCCGTCACAGGATGAGTTAAAATATTTATACTATAACAGGACAGCTATTGACGTCGATTTTTTGTCGGGTGATTACTGGAATTCATCTGAGGACATTGGGACTAAAGCATATGCCCAGTCTGTAAATAATGGTCTTTGCTTCAGCGATCCAAAGAGTACTCTCTATAAGGTTCGGGCTTTCCGGTCTTTTTGAGCTGGTGTTTTTTGGGACATCCATTTGTCAGGTAAGACACATTTAACGGGATGATCACGGAAAAGTAACTATAGTTCCGTATTAAAAAGGGGCCGTTTGCAAACATAGTTTTGGGCGGCCCCTTTTATGAAATTCAGTATCTATTTACACCTGGGGATTGATAACCCTGATGGAGTTATTTGCAGAATCAACAGCATACAAACTGGAGTCATCATACAGGATCGCATTGGGTTTATTAAAAAGTGATTCCTTGCCGCTGCCGTTGAGAGATCCGCTGTATGCCTCTACACTTCCCGGAATGGTACGGACTTCGAAAGAATCTTCAGAAAACTCCAGTTTTCTTATGGTATTTTCCCAGCCGGTTATAAATAAACTGGTGCCATAAAGAAGCATTATAGGTCATGAGCCGGTTGTTGTTTAACGTACTTTGTTAAATATTAATCTGTGCAGATGAAATGCGTCAGAAGTCGGTTATCTGCATCGTGGAAAACGTGAAGGATATGCTGACCATTGAGCATAATGGACAGTTTTCAGGGGGGGGATCATGTTCCTGGTGGAACAATTTCTCCGCTTGATGGTATCGGCCCTGAGGATCTCAATATTCAGGGCCTACCTGATTATTGAGAAGAGGGCAATATCAAATGTCAATGGTATTCTTTTTTAGAGAATATTGTACCCCCTGCCTGATAAAAACAGAGAGACCAATTATCCCAGGGCGGCTTCCTTCAGGGAAGAGACATTACTGTTTACATCTTCGCCTTTAAAGGCGGCACCCCCCGCAACCAGGATATCGGCTCCGGCGGCCACAACTTCCCCGATATTCTCTTTGTTGATTCCACCGTCAACCTGTATCAGGAAATTCTCCAGATTCTGTTCTGCAGCGTAGCGGGAGAGATTTTTTATTCGCTCAGTAGCTTCCGGCATAAATTTCTGGCCGTAGAACCCGGGATCGACGGACATAATCAAAACCATGTCAGCATAGGGGAGAATATCCCGGATCGCTTCTACCGGGGTTGCGGGATTGATGGAAAGCCCTGACCTGGTCCCGGATTCGCGGATTAGTGATAAAAGTCGCGCCGGGAACCTGGTGCTTTCATAGTGAATGGTAATGCACCAGGGGTTTATTGCAATGTATTGATCAATGGTATTCTCCGGTTTCTCAATCATCAGGTGTATATCCAGGGGAATATCAGTATTTTTTTGGAGCTGTTCTATGTAAGCCGGTCCGAAAGTGATATTGGGGACAAAATGTCCATCCATTACGTCCATATGAAGGAGGTCTACCACTGCGGGATCGAAGTTTTTAACTATTTCTCCTGTCCGGGAAAGATCCGTGGCGATAATGGAGGGTGAAATTTTGATGTCTCGGTTTTTCATTATATCTACTCAACGGAGATGCTCATTGCGTGAATTGCTTTTTTATCAGCAGTGATTGAAATTTTTGCATTTCCCGTTCGGTGAAAGACAAACTGCATGGTCTGGCCCGGTTTCATAAGTCTGCTGAAGCGGATCCTTTTTGCAGAATCATCCTCGATAAGGGCTTCATAGAGTCCTGAAGGTTTCCCCGGGGGAATTTTAAAGGTGACCTTTTCATACGCCCTGTAAGTATGTTCCTTTAAGGGAGACCATGCTATGCGTAATTTAACGGTACTGCCTTTTTTCAGGAGGGCATTTTTTCCCGGGGTGTGAGAAAGAACTGTACCGGCCTTTGATTTATCCCATGTCTGTACTATTTCTTCTGCGATCTGAACACCCTTGGCTGCAAGCAGATCGTAGCAGAGGTTTATTGATTGACCCGTAATTTCCGGCATGCGCTGGTCACCCTTTACTTTTCCGGAAGAAACCAGAAGGTTTACCTTCTGATCAGGATCAATTCTTTCTCCCGCGATGGGGCTGTGTGCAATTATTATATTGTCAGCGGTTTTTTCAGATGGAATATATGAAATGACTCCTGGAAAAACCTGAAATGAACGGCCGTGGTAATGGAGATTTTTCAGGGAGTTGATGGCAATGGGAAGACTTTTGCCTACCATATTAGGTACTTCAATGCTGTATCCGCTGCGACTTACTATAAGACGAATGGTGCTGTCTCCGGGAACAATGGAACTGCTTTCGGGGGATTGCTTCAGGATGATGCCGTTGTCCAGATCATAAACATCTCTGAAGGTAATTTCGGGTTTTAGGCCTTTTCTGACAAGGCTGTTATATACATCATTGAATTTTTTCCCCGTTACCTCGGGAACTTTTATTTCACTGGAAGGTCGGGTAAGAATAATCATCATGACAGTGGAAACGAAAAGAAAAATTGAGAATCCTATGAAATAGAGTAGAAATACCCTGCCATAACCATTGAGAAATTTAAACCGCGCGTTTCCTGTTTCCTTATCTTTCATAATTACCTGTCGTCGTATAGGTTTTATCTGACAATATCTTCTTAAAGACAGTTTAGCTACTGTTTTTGTCAATAAAAATAGAAATTTGTCAAAAAAAAAGGATTTGAGAAAGGGGGGGTAACGGATCGGGTAGTTTCTTGATAAATATCGGCAATTAAGTAAAGAAAAAGGTCTTGATTTTCGACAATTAAAGTAAGATCCGATTATGTCGGGGAACTATAGACTTGACGGTTTTGAACTCTAAAATATTGTTACTTTCAATAATTCCGGGGAAAAAGAATGGGTGAAGGAATAAAGATTCTTCTCACGGCAGACATACATCTTGGAGGCGATTCCTACCCGCTGCCGGCATCGGTGCGGATTAGTACCTTTAAGAAAATTACATCCCTGGCGCGGGAGCATGACCTCCTGCTTATTGCGGGAGATTTGCTGGATAGTCCCCATGTATCAGGTGATACGATTGAAATGATCAGCAATGAGTTTCAGGCAGTTCGTGCCGGGGGGACGGAAATTGTCCTCTCCCCGGGAAACGGAGAAGTACATCCAAATGGTGTCGTCGCGGATGTTTTACCGAAACTGGGATGTTCTGCTGTTTTTGATAATTCCTTTTATTCCGAGCCATTTAGATTTAAGAATAATGGACAGGAAGTTTATGTTTATGGAAAACCTGCACCGGTTGCCTTTGAAACACTGAAGGTTTACCGTGAAACCGAGGGTGATTTCCATATTGGTCTCTATTATCTGGATTTTTCCCTTGAGAAAAATCGTTCCTTAATATCCGGGTCGACCATAGATTTTTTTGCAATGGGGAGTATGCACAGTTTCCGGATGTTTAAGGTTCACAGCCGGATTATCGGTGTATACCCGGGAAGTCCCGAGGCAATGGACCTTACAGAGGAAGGGGAACGCTATGTTGTTTCCATGAAGGTAGATGAAAATGAAATTCAATCGATAAAACGCCTTTCTGTAAATTCCATCCGTTTAAAAAATGAAACGGTTGACTGCAGTACCTATGGAGAGATTGATACCCTGGTTGATGATTTTTCCAGTAAGGCATCCAGGCGGGATCTCCTGAAGCTGGTTCTGGAGGGGGACAGGGATTTTCCACTATCCGGAAATATCCTTGAGAAATTGAAAAAGTCATACTATGATATCCTGATTGAGGATAGAACACTTCCAACTCTTTCTTCATACTACGAGGAGTATTGTGATGAAGAATCAATCAGGGGAGAGACATTTCGAATATTAAAAGAGCGTTTGAAAAACCGGGGAACTGATGATGAAGTTTCCCCCCATGAAATAAGGATGATTTTAAAAAAATTGATGGAAAATGGTATTGATGCTGCGGAGGAATGGTTGTGCGATACGTCAAATGCGTAACTACCAAGCCTGGCCTCTTTGAGAACAACAGTCTTGATTTTTCCGCTCCCATAACAATCGTGAACGGGAAAAACGGATCAGGAAAAAGTTTTATGGCCCGGTGCCTTATTGAATCCCTCTGGAAACCTGTTGAGGCCCCCCGCCTGCTCTGGAATTCCGCCTGGGATTCAATGTTTTTTGACGTTTCAGTGGATCTTACAAATGGTACCGGAGAGAACAGCCGATACCGCTTCACACATAACGGGCAGCAATTATCCATTGCTCGTGAAAATGGAAAAATATCAGAATTGCTCAGCCATGACGGCGGCGACGGGGTCAATATCATTGAAGAGGTTGCAAAAATTGAAAAGGGGGGGGCCCTTTCCGGTTTCTGGAGGGGAATCAATCTGAATTCATATATAAACAGTTCTTTTGTTCCTTCCCCGTCAGATCTCGAGACCGAAGAAGTCATTAATTTTGATACCATTAAACAGCTGATTCTAAATGATAATAGCGGATTTTACTCTCTTTCCCACGAGTTAAAGGATCATTTTTCTCCATACGCAGAAGAAGGAAGGCTTGCACGCCTGGTAGAGGCAACGGAACTGGAGCTGAAAGATTTACGAAAACAGATTGAACTGATAGAAATAAAAGGTATGCGTTCTTCCAAACTTGAGAAGGAACTGGTTTTAATAAAAAGTGAGCAGGAGAAGCTGAGGGAACAACAAAAACGTTATGTAAATGATATTGATAGATTGTCTGCGGTGATTAAACATCTTGAAGAGGCAGATGTGTTAAACCGAAAATTTGAAGATATCAAGAGTGAAGTCGATTCCGAACAATCAAATAATCGTGCCGTTAAGAATATTTCAGAAGAGATAAAAACAATGTATCCCCAGTTCGAGAGCCTTCATATTCCGGATGACAGTAACCTTGACCGGCTTCAGGAACTCTACAGGGATATCAGGAATTTAAACGAGGCGATTGATTCCTTTTTTGTCAGAAGGGATCGAAAAAGGGGAAAGATAAGAAGGATCTCAACGGGAGTTAATATTGCCGCAATTATTGCCGTTGCAACAATTCTTTATAAAAATAAATTTTCTTTTAAAGAGGATATTATTTTGCTCGGTTCGATTCTCGGCACCGCTCTCATTTTTGCACCGGTATCGGCAATTTATTCTTTTTTTTCAACCCGCAACAGAAAACTGCAGAACCTGAAAGAAGAGAGATCTGCCCTTGAAGAAAGATTGAAATCACTCTTGAAGGAAAGCAACCTGGTTCTTGAAGATTATAAGTTGAGTGAACTTTTTGAATTCCTTTTACAGTACTTTGAAGATTATATCGAATTTATTGAAAGGGTCAGGGAGAGGGATGAGATCGAGGAGTCTCTTCTGGATAAAAAGGAACTTAAAGCCCTTAAGGATGATTTGAAGGAGCTTAAAACACAGCAGGAAGAGATGAAAAAAAAGATAAATGAAGAGCTCCAGTCTCTGGAAACTGCTGATCCTGTTGAGGAGGAGACGGAAATTGTTCAACAGGCAATTAAAAAATTAAGAAAGGCTGAAGAGCGCCTTGAGGGAGATATTGCTGCAAAGGAGCGCGTTGCTGAACGAATCACAAGGGAAATATCTCTTGAGTCTGATGAGAAAGGAAGTATAACTCATCTGAAGGACAAGGCATCTGCTGTTTCGATGAAACTTGAAAATCTCCTGAAGAGGAGGAGGGCAATTCAGCTTATTACCGATACAATCAGTGAAGCTGTATTGCGGCGGGAGCAGCAGCAGATTTCCGGTCTGGTGAGGTCCGCTCTTGAACTTTTTAATGAAATTACTGATAATCAGCATAAATCTGCGGTTAATGAACATGATGTGAAAGAACTCCTCTCCGGGAACGGCGTAACGGGAGAAATAAATCCCGCTGTTGTTCATGCACTGATTTTATCTATTAAACTATCCCTTTCTGAATTCCTTCCGGAATCACTTTCGGCTCTTCCATTAATAATTGACGATCCATTTCTCTTTATGGATGATGACCGGACAAACAAATTAAAAAAACAGATTGATAACATTGCCCTTAATCGCCAGGTTATTATTTTTACTCATAAAAGTGATATTGTTGATTGGGGCAACTTCGTAAAATTATAAGAGAATAATGGATAACTCAGGGCAGCTGACATTTTCAGATGATCCTCTTCTGGATGGTATCAATAGTGTCAATGTATTGATTCAGGAGGGCAACTTCAATGATGCGGTGGAACGCATCAATGAATTAATGGATATTGATCCTGAATACCCCGGCCTTATCGAGGCTTACCGTATAGCAAAATTCTGGAATAACCGAATTAATGAACTCAATGCCCTTCCGGAGGGACGGAAGACGGCGGATTTTCTCATGTCTCAATGGAGTGAATTTGACGAATATGCTGAAGAAAAGGAGATGCGTTTATCTTCGGCGTACAAGTCGGCAATGATGCATATTTTTTATCGTGCAGCAGAGCAGTACCGCATGGCATTTATGAAGGAAGAAAATCCCTCTGTTAATTTTGACCTTCTTCTGAACCTGGGGGATTGTTTTCTCCGTCTGGGAGAGTACAAAAAAACCGTGGAAACCCTTGAGTATGCCAGCCGTTCCTATAATAGTAATGCACGTTTACTGGCCATCCTCGGGGAAGCTACCTTTCATACCGGGGATATTCCGAAGAGTCTCTGGTATTTTCGGGAAGCCTTTTTTCTGGAACCGACTGAAGTCGATCTGGAACAGATAAAGGCAGTTCCAGTATTAGAACTGATCTCTATTGTGCGCGATGAAAAGAAGGAAGCATTGGATATTCGGGAATGGATCCCCGTTTACGGTTTTCTGAGGGATATCTTCTATGTGAGGAGGAATATCCAGGAGCGGCAGATTGAAAATATCAAAGAGGAAATATACAGCCTGGAAGTTAACTACCAGAAAATGAACCGTGACCAGATATCCGAATCGAATGTTGTTCCCCGGATGATAACAAGGTATCTCTGGCTATACGATTACTACGAGTTTCAACAGTATGATTTTGACAAACTTTCCCAAATTCGGGATCGTCTGCTCAATATTGATAAGGATTTGTTTGAGGAATATTTTAAGAAACAGCGCAGGCGCTGAGAGGGGAAGTGATCTGCAGTTCCCCGTGATTGTTCTCAGAACTCGTATTTCAGCTTCATAATCAGACCGGGATTGTTTGCCAGAAATACCTTGAATGCCTCTCCGTCAATCCTGTAAAAAGAAACGGGATCTTCATTGGAAAAGGAGTAATCCGATGGTTCATGGCGGTGCAGGTTAATTACGGAACCGACCAGGTCACCCCTGCCGAGGACGGTTATAACTTCCCCCCCCCTCTTCATTACAATATGCCCCTGTCGGATAATGTATATGTTTTTTAAATAGTTACCCTCCTTGATCAGTTCTCCCGATTTTTTTTTGTTGTGGGGATCAAGAAGGGACTCCAGATAGGTACGCTGAGTCTCCGTCATATAGGAAATAAAATGGCTGTCCGAAAGGGTCTCCCATGCTTCCCTGTTGCGGTTTTCAGCCAGTCTTCTCAATACATTTTCATAATCGGTATCTTCGAGGAAGTGCTTAAAGCGGTCCTTTGAAATGGCATATACCTCTACATCGGTTTTGGCTACCACATCGGCAGACCTGACTTCCTCTTTTAAAAGCGCGCCTTCACCGAAATAATCGTAGGCTCCGAGAATTTTACTGTAATTACCCTCCCTGCTTTTTACCGAAACATTGCCGTTCGAAATAATGAAAAAGGTATCACCAGTAGTGCCGGCCTTAATAATATATTCTTCCCGTTTATAGGTGCGGTATCTTCCGATGTTGAGAAATTCCTGAATTTTAGAAATAGTCAACTGCCCGAGGAAGTCGATATGTTTCAGCATGTTCAGGAGCCTGTATGTCTCCTCAAAGGGGGGGCTTTCCGTTTCAAAGTATCTGGTATGTTCAATACCGAAGCGGGCCAGGGTTAGATCGGTTTTTTCAGGCATATTGTTGGCGGGAATATGGTAGACAATGGTTTTCTGCTGAAGCTTTTTCGGCAGACTGTTAAGGTAATCGATGGGTGTGTGAAGGGGCGGTACACCAGATTCGTGATAGACTATTGTAGAATCCCAGGGAAAAGATGAAAATTCATCGTATCGCTCACTGGAAATAATTTTTTCTTCGTAAAGTTTTTTATGGAGTTCAGGATCCGCGTTATGGTCTGAAGAGTAGGTTAGTGACTGGTTCTGAAATTCCAGGCGAAAACCGATGGTCGGTATTGAATGGAGGGAATAGAACACCTCGAACAGACCGTCATTGATATAAAGGGGTTTTCCTATTTTAATTGGCTGAAAGTTGAACAGCTCCATAAGGTAATCTGTGGTGACTCCCGTAAGGGCTGCATATTTTCTGAGGAAACTCATCATTACCGTTCTGGTGGAATAGATGGTTATCTTGCCTTCCTCGAGAATTTTCTGAAAGGTTCCCGCATCATGGTCTGCATGGCAGTGTGTAAGAATAATACTGTCGATGAATTTCGGACTTACATTGGAATCGAGGAGCCATTCTGTTGAATTAACAGGGGGATCAATCATGATGCCGTTATGGTTCAGCCAGATAATGAATCCCGAGGTATTTTCGTATGGATCAAAACCGGAGCTTGGCCCCAGGCATGTAATTCCAAAGAGCGGGGGCTCATAGGGCTCAGTGAGACGTTCCCCAATCAGATATTTTGCTTTGTAAACAATCCGCCCGGGAACACTTGCAAGAAGCTCTTTTTTATCATAAATTTCGAAATGGTCTTCCTGATCAAGTTTTACAGTTACGTCCCCGAGAGAGTAGCTGTTCTTTTTAAAAAAACCGAATTCAACGACATCATCAAAGTTCATGGTTCTGAAATAATTCATTTCAGCCTTTATATCAGGAACTGTCTGTCCGTTTTGCTGAAAGTCTTCTGAAAAATCGGGGTTTTCGGGACCGAAGAGAGATTCCTGCAGAACCTTTTTTAACCTCTCTGCCTGATCTTTCCGGCAAATGATGAGGGTCTTCTTTTGACGAATAAAAAAATTATAATAAATCGGGAATTCAAGTTCCGCAACACTGATACCCTTTATCCAGTTAAAAAAATCAGTGGGGAGTACAAATACAAGGGGAGTTCCCTGGGGAAGTTTCATTGTATCTTTAATGGTTTCCGGTGGTGACCCAAATTGAATATATCCTGCCGGTGTATCGACAAGATATCCACCACGGGGTAAAGCTGTAACTGTATCTTTCAGTTCTTCTAAAGGTTTCATGATTTTTACTCTGTTGCGGGCATATTCTATGTATACTGCTTCAAAAGGGCAAGAAGGAAATCTTTTTCTTAAAGAAAAATGAAATGCGTTAGGTGCATTATTTTAATGTGAATTTCAAAGTGATGTTGAGGGTATAAAAAAAGCGTCAATATTTGACGCTTTTTTTATACCGGAATACGGTAAATTTATTATTTGCCGGTAAATTTTGGTTTTCTTTTTTCCATCATGGCCTTTGCCGCTTCCATCAGGTCTTCAGATGGGATGATATTGGCGCTAATTGATGCTACATATTTAAGGCCGTCATCTATACTCTTGCCAATGCCATAGTTGAGGACCTCTTTTGATGCCTGTACTGCGAGGGGTGAGTTCTCTGCGATTTCCATGGCCATTTTTTCCGCTTCAGCCATCAGGGATTCATGATCCTCATAGACTTCATTTACCAGGAGAATTTCCTTTGCCCTTTCTGCATTAAAATATTTTGCGGTAAAGGCAAGTTCCCGGGCAATACCCTGTCCGACTATGTGGGGTATGCGCTGAAGGACTCCAACGTCTGCAACAAAGGCGACCCCTGCTTCTCTCAGGGAAAACTCAGCATCTTTTGCGGCAAGACGGATATCGCAGGCGGTGACCATATCGAGGCCCGCTCCGATGCAGTAGCCATGAATGGCGGCAATTACCGGTTTCCTGCAGCGTTCAATACAGGTATTGGTTTCCTGCATGGCATAGATCCATCTGAGTAGTTTTGCCTTAACGCCCCCCATCTGGTTCTGGCTCATCAGCTCCGGCATACTCCCGGCCATGCCAATGAGGTCGATACCGGCTGAAAAACATTTTCCTTTGCCGGATACGATAATAACTTTAATTTCTTCATCCTGGTCGAGGTCTTCAAAAATTGCTGGGGACTCGTCCCAGGCAGGTTTATTCATTGAATTGAGTTTATCCGGCCGATCCAGGTATACCCATGCAATGGGGGGTTTTTTTTCAACAGTATAGAATTCAAAGTCTGACATTGGTTCCTCCTCACTCTGTTTCATGGCTGACGTATAATGCCGGGAAACATAACAGTGTTATTTTTGTTTCTATAATCAGCAAATCAAAATTGTTCTTTCAGGTCAATAGAAATTCAGGATCAATCAGTCTCCAATATTTTTAATGAAATTAAATATGAAAACTATCAGTACAAGAATTGGTGATACATATTTAATAAAAAATGCCCAAAGCTTTTTTAATGATATAATGCGAGTATCCGGGTCGAGTTCATGCAGGGTTCTGTCGAGTCCGTATTTCCATCCGAGACTGACGGCTATGAAAAAGCCGCCAATGGGCAGCATATAATTTGAAGTCAGTTTATCGAGAAAATCGAAGAAGGTATTTCCAAAAAATATGTGAACGTCCTTCATTACGCCAAAGGAAAGACCTGCGGGTATTCCCAGGAGAAATATAATAATGCCGAAAATGAGAACGGCCTTTTTCCTGCTCCATCCCTTTTCGTCGGAAATGTATGCAACGGTGACTTCAAGGAGAGAAATCCCCGACGTGAGTGCCGCAATAAACAACAGGATAAAGAAGAGGGTAGCGAAGACACTGCCGTAGTTCATGTTGCTGAAGACCGCGGGGATTACATGGAAAATGAGTCCCGGTCCACCCTTCGGGTCGAGGCCCATGGCAAATACCGCGGGAAAAATAGCCAGACCCGCAAGAATTGCAATCACCGTATCGAGGACAACGATCCATAGGGCTGAGTGGAGTATTTTATCCTGTTTGGAGAGGTAACTCCCATAGGTTATTATGGCCCCCATGCCCAGGCTGAGGCTAAAAAATGACTGTCCAAGGGCAGAAAGGATTGAATCAGTTGTAATTTTTGAAAAGTCAGGTTCCAGGAAAAAGGCGACCCCCTTAAGGCCTCCCTCCATAGATACTCCACGGATTATCAATGCAATGAGCAGAATAAATAGAAGGGGCATGAGAATTTTACTCGCCATTTCAATACCGTTTTGAATACCCCTTATGACAATGAGTACACATGCGGAGATGAAGAGGAAATGATAGAGTATCATCGATCCCGTATCGGCGGTGTATTCCCCGAACATTTTTGCCGCGGTACCGGTATCGGTCATGGTGGTGATGGCCCCGGTGATACTTTTCACGATATACCCCAGGGTCCATCCCCCCACAATGCTGTAGAATGAGAGGATTAAAAATCCTGAAAGGACTCCAATATATCCGATTATTTCCCAGCCGGTTCCACCCAGCATTGATTTAAATGCACCGACGGGATCCTTTTTCGTGTGGCGGCCGATTACAAGTTCAGCGATCATAATGGGGAGACCCAGAAGAAGGACAGCAATCAGGTATAACAGCACAAAGGCTGCGCCGCCGTTTTCTCCGGTAACATAGGGAAATTTCCAGATATTCCCGAGACCAATAGCGGAACCCGCCGCTGCCAGAACAAAACCGACCTTTGATCCCCAGTTTTCTCTTTTTTGTCCTTCCATAAAAATCTCCTTACTCTATCAGTACCCTGCCCTCTGATTGCGGGAAGGGAGAAAAATTCCATATTGTTGATACTTTATGTGTAAAAAGGGGGAGTTTTGTCAATATTAATTGGTTCCATGTGGATATGCGATGAAGGCGAGAAAGCGTTTTCGCGCCTTCATCGCATATCCACGTAATTAAAAATCCATCGATTCGATGTAAATATCGTTAAAGTCTTTATGTGCCGCCAGGTCTATTATATTCAGGGAATTTCTAAGGTCTTTGGTTTGCCGGAGAAAGTCTTCGTCGCAGGCAGCTTTTATAGCTGCACGGAGGCTGGTATTTCCCGCAAAGGAATATTCTGCATTGGGGAAATTAGGCAGGAATTTAAGGTTTTTAAAATTCTCCAGGTAGAGATTTTTTCCGAAAGAGCCGGCTATGATGACTCGTTTTATAGAATCGTATGATGTACCTGCTTCCTGCAGCAGGATTCGGGCTGCGGCATAACTTGCGGCACGGGCAAGCTGAATGCCGCGTATGTCCTTTTGTGTAATGGAAATAAACTTCCCCGCATGAAAAGAAAGATTGTCTATAGTGAGGCCTTCTATCTTTGTATCCGCGGCGGTTTTGCTGATGCTGCCGTTGTGCAGAACAAGTCCTTGGTCCAGGAAAAGGGAGAGGGCATCAATTAAGGCTGTTCCGCTTATCCCCGCCGGCTTAAGGTCACCGATAACGGAATACGTCAATACTCCATTTTCGATACTGAAATGGTTGACTGCACCGGGTGTTGCCGTCATTCCCTGGGATATATTCATCCCCTCAAGGGCGGGCCCCATGGCGCAGGAAGTAGCATAGATTGTGCCTTCGTTTACTTTTAGAAACATCTCCCCATTGGTGCCCATGTCGAAGAAGAGTGTCCCAGGGGGAATTTGTTCACTTTCCAGCAGGGAGAGCCCACCTGTGAGGTCTCCCCCCAGAAAGGCGGATGCGGCGGGGAGTGCATCTATCCTTTTTATCCCGGGAAATAATTTTTGATAGGGATTGATATCAATATTGTTAAAATCAGTTACGGCTGTTTCATAGGGGAAGATACCTAGGGGGGCAGTATCAATATCAAGGAAAAAATAAGTCATTGCGGTGTTACCGGAAATAATTATTCTGGTAATTGATCCCTCCAGCCGGGTTTGTGCGGCATAAATATCATGAATGAGAAGGGAAAGTGTGCGCAGAAGTGAATCCCTCAGGTGGCGCCGGTTATCTCCATTTGAAGCAGCGGCAATTCGGGCAATTACATCATGTCCGTACCGTCTCTGGGGATTCATAATGTATGGAAGGGGCCATTTTTTTCCCGTAGAGGGATTTACAAGTGACATTTGAAGTGTAGTGGTTCCGATGTCAGCAGCCAGGGTCAGCTCTATTCCATCTGGGATATCTTCAAGAAGGGTAATATTTACACTTTCCTCTGAAGCCTCGGTATGAATAATAAGATCTTCTGTCAGGGGTGTTGTGCAGGCCAGGAGGAATTTCTTTTTTGTTTCCGTTTCGGGACCGGTAGCGAGGGGGGAAACTGTGACAGTGCATTTTTTGCAGGTTCCGCGGCCCCCGCAGGGCGTATGAAGGGGGATTCCCGCGTCCGTCAGGAGATCTATGAGGAGGGTTCCCTCTTCTGCTTCTTTTGTGAGACCCGCTGGTTCAATTTTTATTGTGTACATTGCCCGGTCCGTCGTAATTTTATTTGCTATATTTTTTTTTAATTGCATTTTTACTGCAAGATATATTTCTTTATTGAGAAATACAACAGGGAAATATCAGTTCCGTTTCAGCATTTTTATTGAAACAACCGGAAATAGGAGAAAAACAGTGGAGCTTTACTCCCTCAGGGATATAGTTTCCAGGGACATAGATATATGGAGAATGTTACAATAATTTCATATCCTGCAGCCAGGGATGACGAGCTCCTCTCGTTAACGGAATCGAGATCACGCTATATGATTCCGTTTGGGGGCAGGTTCCGTGTTGTCGATTTCACACTGCGAAACTCATGGGCTGTCGATGCGGAACATACACTCATTTATAGCAATATAATAGACGGCCTTGATGATTATATTACGCATCATGACCGTGCAGACTCCGTAAAGGTTGTTTCGGAGCAATTCAGCGATCTCCAGTACTGCCATGATTTGATCGAAGAACATGATACCTCAATATATATTTTATATAATGGTGACAATCCTTCCATTATCGACTTCAGCGAGATTCTAAAACGATTCAGGGCAAAAAAGGCGGATGCCCTCCTTTTTCTTATTGATATTAATGGAAAGCCGAGTATGGCCAATAAACTCCTTGTGACGAGACGCCGTCGTCTTCTGAAGGTGGTGGACCGGGTATTAAAAGAGGGGCATACTGCGCCAAATATATTTGAAATGCTGATGAACTTTATAATAAACAGCGGGATAAAACGGGACAGCTATGTCGCTCATTACTGGCCTATTAAGAATATTCCCGATTATTTCAATGGAAACCGGGAAGTGATCTGGAACCGGGAAATATTTAACCTGTTATATGAAGAAAAAATTATTCAGAGCGGTATCGAGTCCGAAGGATATGCACTGCTTGGAGAGGAGGCACAGGTCTCAAATTCATTTATTTCCGATTTCTGTACAATAAATGGAACTGTTGAAAATTCCATTATCTACCCAGGCGTCATTATTGAGGAAAAGGCGGTTATAAAGGATTCAATTATTCTTCCCTTCGTCCGTATTGATGCGGGGGCGAGGATTACCCGGAGTATAGTAGATGAACGAACCGACCGTTCCCCTGAGGAAACCTATCCAAATATTGGCAGCCACTGCAATATTGGTTCTGCGGAGGAATTCCTCAAAAGCAGCGATTTTCCCAGATCTCTTTTCAGCAGTATTACAGTCATCGGTAAAGATTGTTTCATACCTGAGCGGTCTAATATCGGTGGTGCATGTTATGTAGCCTCAGGCCTTGGGAGGGAGTTTTTTGAGAAGAAGAAATATCTTTATGATGGACTTTCTGTAGTCTGATATGTTTTTTCCTTATAAAGATATTAATCCGACGCGGCGTCGGGCGATTATTACGATTATTCTGATTGCTGTCAATGCGGCAGTTTTTATCTACCAGGTGATGGGTGACTTTATACCGATTATGGCCCCGAGGGAGCTGGCCCTGATTCCTCTTGAATTCTCAAAGGGAAATCTGCCGGATTCTTCTCTCCTGGCACCGGTGATTACCCCCGTGACCTACATGTTTGTTCACGGCGGTATTGGTCACCTTGTTTTTAACATGCTTTTCCTCTGGATTTTTGGTAACAATGTGGAAGATGCAATGTCACGGCCACGGTTTATCGGTTTTTATCTTGTCACAGGGATTATCAGTGGTCTCGCCTTTGCAGCATTCAATCCCGGCTCGAATGTCTCCCTGGTTGGGGCCTCGGGGGCAATTTCCGGAATCCTTGGGGCATATCTGCTTTTATACCCTTTTGCAAAGGTCCATACCCTTGTTCTGATTTTCCCCATTCGGATGCCTGCTCTTGTTTTTATCGTTATCTGGTTTATAATGCAGATTTCAGGTTTTATGAATGGCGGGGGGAATGTAGCCTGGATCACCCATATCAGCGGATTTATTGTGGGACTGGCTACACACCGTTTTTTTGTGGTGAAGAGATAACTTTTATCAGGCAAGGTCTCGCAGGACAGCCCGCACCGGGGCTCCGTCAGTGCCGGAAATGTTCAGGGGCAGACATATAAGTTCATAGTCTCCAGGTGCTACACCGGAAAGATTCAGTCCCTCAAGAAGAATAATGTTGCTGGCCAGAAGTTTATTGTGAACGGGATTTCCCGGTTCAGCATAGAATCCCTCGATGGAAAGATAGTCAATACCGACCAGAATTATTTTTTTCTCAATAAGATATTCCGCAGCAGACACATCCGGGGCGATAAAATCCCGGAAGAACTCCTTCGTTCCTTCCCGCCACAATTCTGAATTTTTAGTTTTCAGAAGAATCCTGTTGCTGTTTCCCATGTCAACTTGCTGAAGATCAGAAGCGGTAATGCTTTTTCCTGCGTTCACTTCAATTACCCGGCAGGGACCTGTCAGGTTTTCCAGGGGAATTTTCTCGACGGTCTTTCCTGATGCTAAAAAATGATATGGGGCATCAATATGTGTTCCTGTATGGACTCCCATGGAGATACGGGACACGTTAGCTCCATCACCTTTATCAAGCTCCTTATCCCTTTCAATTTTTACGGCAGGATCTCCCGGCCATGTGGGAAGTGTATTTGATATGTTTACTGAAATGTCATAGATTTTCATCATTGGCCTCTTCAACTTTCCGGTAAGGAATAATTTCGGAATCCGTATTCTTTGAAAGACAATATTCAGACCGATTACAGGGGCGGTGTCAATATAAAAAGGCATTATTCCGCTGAATCGGGCATTCAGATCTCATGATGCTGTTTAGGACAAAATTCAATTTCGCAATAAGCCAATATTGGAGTTGACAGCAGAATGATTATCAGTATAATTAACTGGTTAATTAATTATCGACAAAATGGGGGATTTCTTTATGAATACCACAGCAACAGTTAATAAAAAGAAAGAGGGTACTGCACTCAAAAAAAGTGAGACCGCCTCTGGAGATAAAGCCATCAAGGAGAGCAGCCAGTCGGAATCCCAGTGGATGCAGGAAATAATCAGAAGGAAAAAACTGGAGAGTGTTTTCCTGTTTATAACCTCCCAATGTAATTCAAAATGCAGGACCTGCTTCTATCATGATAAACTCAACAGCAAGGATGACCTTACCGTGGAGCAGATAAAAAGAATATCTGAAACATCACCAAAATTTGATAAACTCTGGCTTTCCGGGGGGGAACCCTTTCTCCGAAAAGAGATAGTAGAGATTATAAAATTTTTCTATGAGAACAATGGGGTCCGTACCATTAACCTCCCCACCAACGGTATCCTTACAGACGTTATTGTGGAAAAGACCGGTCTTCTCCTGGAGACATGTCCCGAAATGGCGGTAAGACTGAATTTCTCACTGGATGGTCTTGGCCACACCCATGATATGAATCGGGGAGTTCCCGGTAATTTTTTGAAGACGGTCACCACCATGGAGAAGGTTCATGCCCTTTACGGATCCAATAAAATGCTGGATATTAATGTTGCCACTGTAATTACCCCGGAGGCTCATGATGAAGTTTTTGAACTCGGCTCATATCTTCTTGAGAAGGGGGCAATTACCAGCCAGGTCTTTGAAATTCCCCGTGGAAACACAAAGGATCCCGCGGTAAAGGAGACCACTGCAGAGGAGATAAAAGAACTGAGAAAAAGGGTTTCACCTCTTTTGCATAAACAGGCGGACAATCTCTTTTATGATTTTAATCCCGTTGGACGTAAAATTGCCAGGGTCTTTTTTCTCGGGTTTTTTAAATTTCTTAATGATATCCAGGATGCAAACCAGTTTCAGCCCAGTCACTGGGGCATGAAGTGCACTGCCGGCAAAACCACCTTTGTTATTGATCATAACGGGGATTTCCGGTCCTGCGAAATGAGAGAGCCCATTGGCAACTTGAAGGAGTACGACTATGATCTCTCCCGGGCCCTCTATTCGGAGGCGATGAAAACGGAAATTAAGGAAATCGGCGGCGGGAAAAAGGCGGACTGCTGGTGTACACACGGATGCTGGATAATGTCTTCAATGAAATTCAGCCCACGGACAATTCTCTGGAGACTGCCCCGTTCATATTTCAGGTTTAAAAAATACGGCACGGAAAACGTTCCCCTGCAGAAAGTTGATATTAAAAAAATAGAAGGTTATCGGGAAGGATAGGGGGGGAAGATGAAATTTGTTTTATCCAGCAGGGGATCCCGCGGAGACATTTATCCGATTGTTGAAATCGGTGTCTCATTAAAGAAACTCGGTCATGAAGTCTCAATTGCGGTACCGGAAATGTTTGAGGACTACTGCGTCA
Source organism: uncultured Spirochaetota bacterium (assembly GCA_942491575.1). Taxonomy (GTDB): domain Bacteria; phylum Spirochaetota; class UBA4802; order UBA4802; family UBA5550; genus CAZHNW01. The sequence continues at coordinate 2,922,413 of CALOBT010000025.1, read as the reverse complement.
AGCTCGGCTTGAATACATTTCTATACCGCGAAGACAGTGAACTTGTGATGAAGGAGCTCGGTTTCGGGTGGAAGTCTTTTAAAAATACTCTCGAATGGTTTTCCCGTTCCTTTGAAGAACAGTTTAATTTCATGATGGAAGAAACCTCTGGTGCGGATGTACTTATTTCAGGATTAACGGAAACCGCCGGGCCGACGGTCGCTCAATACAGGAAGATACCCTATTACCGTATTGCCTTTGCTCCGTACCTGGTGGGATATCAGCCACCGCCCCTGACGCCACTGCAGAACCTTCCAGGTTTCATTAACAGGGGAATCTGGGGAGCGGTCAACGGGATCTATGGTCCCATGAATCGAAAACCGATAAACACGACACGGAAAAAACTTGGCCTGGCCCCGGTGAGTTCCTTTCTTCGTTATTTTACCGATGTGAGTCACACTGTCCTTGCCATTAATTCCCGGCTTGCACCGCCGTGTGAAAGCTGGAAGAAAAGGTACAGCTATTCCTACTCCGGTTACTGCTATGGAAACATTTTCGGAGACCTTGATGCTGAACTGGAAAAATTTCTCCAGGCGGGTCCTCCTCCCGTCTATATCGGTTTTGGAAGTGTAAATGTAGATGACCCGGATGGTTTTACCGATATGGTCCTTGAGTCACTGTCACGGACGGGGTACCGCGCCATTATCGGCAGCGGCTGGACGGGGCTTGGGAATATTGATCTTGCAGAAAATATTTTTTGTGCAGGGGAAACGAATCACGGTTCACTGTTTCCACGCCTCGCGGGGATTGTTCACCATGGGGGAAGCGGCACCACCCATACTGCAGCCAGGTCCGGAATCCCTCAATTCATTGTCCCGCAGCTGGCTGATCAGCATTACTGGGGAAACAGGATCAAAAAAATGAGACTGGGGCCGAAGTCAATACAGTCGAATAAGCTGAATGTTAGAAACTTTACTGAATCTCTCGTTGACCTTATGGAACAGAGAGACTATACCGTAAATGCCTTCCGGCTGGCGGAGGAGATGAAACAGGAGAATGGAGTTCCTCAAATTATTTCTACCATAGAGAAACATACAGATAATTTTACAGTGAAGAAAGTGAGTGAAAAATTTTCCTGTTCCGCTTATTTCGGCTCCGCTCAATAAACGATAATTACCGCCCGTTGAGCGGAGTCGAAACGAGCGGTGTATCATGGAAATTTTTAAAACTGTTTTGGTTCCTAACGCCTTCTCGGACCTGAGGCACATTGAATGCAGATTTTAGCCTCCGGGACTGCCAGGATTCTTCCCATGGGTATGTCATTTCCACATGCCGCACATACTCCGAAATCTGAATTTTCAAGATTTTTCAGGGCCTTCTCCAGTTTTTGGATAAGCGCCTCTGCAGATTTCAAATTTGTTTCTGCCATGTTTTTCTGCTGGATAGCATCCATCCGTGTGAGGCGGCCGATTGCCACACTGGGGGGGACCGGTTTTGTCTGTTCCCGCAGGGTATCGAGGCTCTGTTCCGCTTCGTGTATTCTTTTTTCGATTTCCACGCGGATATTATTTTTTTCTTCGGGTGTCATTAATCGGTCTCCTTGCTATCTATTTTCATTTGTTATATCAGCAGATAAAATTTTTGTGTCATCCCCGACTGTTTCTGCTACGGATAAAATTTTTTCATGACAGCTGTTATCTGTCAATATTTTTGTACTTCGGCTGCGCTCAGTACAGGCATCTCGGTATCCTTGCTGGTTCGATATATATTTAGCTTATTTCGACGATCATCAATAAGAGAAATATGCAGCTCAGTAAATGGAATATAATGCTCGTTGAGGGTCGTCGAAATGGACCTGCAGAAAATTTTCAATTTGGATATAAGTTTATATTGAAGAAAGTGTTACTATGGTGTATTATTTAGCGAAGAGTAGCTGATTATATTTTATCCAGGCATGATCAGATGATAGTATGAATAACAGTAAAAAAATCAGGAAAATAACCGTTGTTATTTTAATTTTCCTTTGTCTTTTCTCTGATTCCTTATTGAAGGCAGGTGAGGCAGAAAAGGGCAGGCACGTCCTGGTTCTTTTCTCATACAAATTTAACATGCCCTGGCAAAAGCAGCTTACAGAAGGTCTTGTTTCCACCTTTAATGAATTGAGCGGGAATAAAGCTAATATTCTTGCTGAGTATACCGGACTTGCAGTTTTTAGTGATCCTACCTACAAGAGAAAACTGACCTATCTTCTGAAAAGCAAGTATGCACATATGGAGATTGACCTTATTATTAACGCTGGGGAACCCTCCAGTATCTTTTTTAATCAAAATCAAGATTTATTATTTCCCGGTATTCCAGTGGTTTATATAACCGACTCTCCAACTTCTGTTAAAAGTATCGGTAAAAGGGCTTCTGTTGTTATTGCTGATGCAGTTGATATCTGGGGAACCATAGATATGGCGTTAAAAATAATTCCCGGAACAAAGAATATTGCTGTGGTGGCAGGTAGTTCCTCCACATCTCAAAAGTATCTGACAAAAACCAGGGATGTATTGAAATCTGTTAGTGATAAAGTGACGGTTACCTGGCTTGCAGGATTGCCTGTTCAAAATCTTCTTGAGAGAATAAGTAAACTTCCCCCCGATTCTATAGTTCTTTATTTTTTTGTATTTCAGGATGAAAAGGGGAATCCCCTTATTCCACGGCAAACACTGATCAGTGTCGCTGAAAAATCCGATGTTCCTTTATTCACCCTGTTTGATGCAACCCTCGGGGCGGGTACTGTCGGCGGAAAAATGAATATTGCTTCAGTAAGGGGACGAATGGCTGCAGAGAAGGGCATTGAATTGATGGAGGGCAGAATGACTTCCGGAATAGAGGTAGTGTATAATGAGAGCCGTTATATTTTTGACTGGCGTCAGCTGCAAAAATGGAATATAGATGAAGACCTGCTTCCTGCAGGGAGTATCATACGTTACCGGGAAATTTCTCCTATATATATTTACCGGTGGCACATAGCGGGGGTACTTGCTCTCCTGGCATTTGAAACCTGTCTTATCATATTTCTGGTTATAAATAGAAGAAAACGCATTGAGGCAGAGAGGGAATTACAAAAGGCCCATGATAATCTTGAAGTTAAGGTTGAGGAGAGAACCCGTGATCTGACGAAGGCACTTGAAGAGGTGAAGGTACTGAGCGGACTGCTGCCCATCTGCTCCTCATGTAAAAAGATACGTGATGATCAGGGGTACTGGAATCTCATTGATCAATATATAGAGAAACATTCAGACGTTCAGTTCACCCATGGTATCTGCGAGGATTGCGCAGAGAAATTATATGGCAACGAAAAATGGTTTAAAAAGTCCACTGAAGATTAAAATGCGTAACCGCCAATCCCCTTGAAATGGCTCAGATTCACTTTTAATTTTCCCAGCATTGCTGCAGCCAATATGCTTTACTTCCATTTATGAATTTTCCTATTATTATTCAGTATGCAGGTATTATTAAAAACTTGACATGGGAAATAAATTTAGACATATGGTTAGTGATCGCTAACTATATGTCTAAGTGTAAAATATTAATACCATCAAACTTTTATGGAGAAATATTATGAGTAATGTAAAAATTGTGATAATTATGGCAACTGTACTTCTGATATCTCAATCTCAGGCAATTTTTGCCGGCCCTAATTGCGGCGGTTGTTTGGGATCAAAGAAGGCAAAAAAGGAATGCGATATTAAAAATGACGGTACTTTATCATGGTCAATTAAGGAAATGAGAAGTTCCGATTCTCTTCTGATAAAAATAAGAATTGCCGGCAAGAAAAAAAATCAACTCATTGCCTTATTGAACAAGGAATTCAGAGCTCCCATAAAATCAGGATCAATGAAAATTCTGAATCTTTCATCACAATTATGGGTAAAAACAGACAAGAAAGGGGCTGATAAGGTTGATGCTTTCTTGAAAAAGCAAAAGAAGAAAAAAAACAAGTGATTAACACAAATGATTTTATATACAGGTAAGTGGACATGAAATTTTTGAGAATTATAGTACAGCTCTTCTTTATTCAATTTATACTTTATACAGGTATAATGACACTGGTCTCCAATTCAAGGATTAATTGTGAATCATACTGTCCCAATGGAATTGTGGCTACTATCATTCCCTCTTTAAAAAACGGCTCAATGATATGTTCCATGACAGAACTGAATCTTGCTGTTTTTATAGGTGTGGTTTTGATTGTGCTTCTGGCAGGGAGGGCATTCTGTTCATGGATATGTCCATTGGGAACTATCTCAGAGTGGCTTGCGGCACTGGGAAAAAAGATGGGGATATCCCGTAAACTTCCCCGGGAATATCCCGGAAAAATCATTTTTTCTCTGAAATATATTGTGTTATTGCTTATAATAATTTTTTCTGCCCTGAATGTTGATCTGGTTTTCAGAAAGTTCTGCCCCTACTTTACCCTTTTCTCATTTCATGGACATGAGGTTGAGGTGATAAGCTATTTTGTCCTGGGTAATATACTTATAGCAGGAGTTGTTTTTCCCTTATTCTGGTGCAGGGTGTTATGCCCTCTCAACGCATTTTTTCGTATTCTGGGAATTTTCCCCTTTCTCAGGGTATTCAGGGACAAACATAAATGTAATGGCTGTGGAAAGTGTGACAGGGTATGCCTTGAGGAAATTGAGGTTAGCAGTGTTGAAACTGTAAAGAATGGCGCCTGTACCAACTGTATGAACTGTGTCGATTCATGTCCGAAGGATGCCCTTGAAGTCGGTGTCTATAAGAGTAAAAAATTACCAACATGGATAATCCCTCTCGTTACAGTAGGGCTCATTACCGGGTCAGTATATGCTTCGGGCCTGATTCGCATACCGAGTCTTGAAGTCGTCTATGAGAAGCCTTCGGATTCGGTAAAGGTGGAAAAGGCAGTGTTTGTCGTTGACGGCATGCGCTGCAGGACATCGGCAAAAACCCTCTCAAAGCTGGTAAAGGAAGGGGGAGGCGTAATTTCTCTAAAAGTCTATACTGCCGCCAGGGAAGTTATTTTGGAATACAACGCAGAAGAGCTGATTCCCGAGGAACTGATTTACCGGTTTGACAGGGATATTAAAGTGAAGGGTCGCACCATTCATCCCTTCAGGTGCCTCAGGTATAAAACAGGGGATAAGTGGACAGTGCTTCGCGAAGAGGCTGAAAAAATCCCTGAGCTGAAGGAATTGAAGGAGTTAAAAATTTAAAAAATTCACGGAGCAGCTCCCCGGCTGCTCCGTTTATATTCGAATCAATTCGTATATTTCGACGACCCTCAATAAACGGATTATACTGCTCAATTAAGGGTGTATACAGCTCAGTATACGGAATATGCTGCTCATTGAGGATCGTCGAAATGAGCAGTGGTCCAGAACTGCTCCGCCTTATGGACCGGTTTTATTGTCGGAAATTTCCATTCATTTAATTCAAAATAACATTTTTGCCGAGATTCCTGCTACAGCACCAGGCATATATCGAAAAAAAACAGTAAAGGCAGTAAAAACGCGTTCAGTTTTATAAATATGAACGACAGTCATTATTGTTTCCCTGTATTATCTCTAACCGGCTATAAATTTTTTTTAAGTTATATTTTTCAAGCATGGATAGATTGTGCCTGTATAAAATTATCTGTGATATTCAGGCACGAAGTTATTCATGCTTTTTGACAAAGAGATAAAATTATTCGCGGGAGATTACAACTATGGAAGAATTAAAGAGACTCGATTTTGACAAATACGAATCCGACGATGTATTTAATATGGTTCTTTCCTGTGAAGAGCCTCAAGTAATAATCGCGAAAGGTAATGAGAGTGCAATATTATTTCACTGGAGCGAAGAGTATGAAGAACTCATTGAAGCTCATCCAAGAATACTTCCCTCAGACTTATCGAATATAAAAGAGCCGGGGGGACTTGGCATGATGGCTATGCAGGTTCAGCTCACAGGGGAGCAGGATGCCGTCATTTTCATGGATGAAGAAGGTGAAAAGAAACTCGTACTGGCAGGAATTGAAAGATTTAAAAAATTCAAAGGTTATGACTTTGTTCATTTGAGTGATGAACAGATGTCACAACTGGTAGAACTTTGGATTAAACTTCCCTTTCAAGATTCTTCAGAAGATATTGAAAGTAATTTACAGGTTTTGGCATTGGGATTTGCCGTAATTTTAGTTAAACTTTTGAAATGGGGTGGCCAGGTAAACGGTTTTGAGCAGTGGCAAAAGGTTGTATTTGCTTCTCTGGAAACATTAGAAAAAGAACTTGAACCAGAGGAACACGGGGCGGCCAACGAAGCAATACATGATTTTAAAAATAATTGGGAACTCTATGAAGATAAGGATCCATTGAAGGTTGCTTTGAAATATCAGATTGCTAAAATTTTTAATACGGATGATGATCAAAGAATGAATGAATTAACAGAGGAATTAAGACCTCAGGTAGAAGAATTCATTAGCACAATAGATGAAATACTTAAAGTAAACTAATTTTTGTTATTTTAAACTTATTCCAAAAAAAGCAATAATGCGGAGAATGAAAAATGAAAAATCCCATAAAAAAAGCTGAAGATTTGATGGGGGGGAAGTTAAAGGAGATAATGAGCTACTACATGCTTAACGATCCTGAAGACCGGAATAAGTTTTTAAAATTAGCTGAAAAGAGCAATGGCAAATTTAACGCAGTATTAAAAGATTATGAAGCATTTTACGGATACACCCCTGTAAATGAGTTTGTGGAACTGGAAGAATCATTGGCCGGATATGGCAAATTTTTTCAAAATATTTCAGATGTCTGGATGCTTGAGGGAGGGATTTCATATGTCTCTAAAATGCTAAAGAAACCGGAAATTGAAAAGGCAATTAATGATTATGGCTTTCTCCTTACTATACTTACCGGAATGGAGAAGTTTGGATCTGATCCCTGCGGAGACTCCTGTTTTCTTGATATTCTGCCGAATGCTCTGGGCATAGCTGAGGTCATTATATATGATCATGAGGTTGGAAAGCCAGGGGGATATGTTGCCTACTCAATTGCGGATTTTATATCCGAAAAGTGGGATGAGACCTATGATCTTGATACAAATGAGGAAATCTACAAAAGTAATGGTGAGAGCAAAAAGGCCGTTGATCAGTTTAATGAAAAGGTGAGGAAAGTCAGAAAAGAGAGACCTGCATATCATATGCCTGAAAGTCTTTTTAAACGGGTACACTGGATGCTGGGTCATCCCACTGGGAGACCAACCTATGCTTTTGCTGAGAAAATGGATGATGCACCAAAATTTGAAGACTGGATAAGGGAAAAAAATCTCATAGAAAAAGAACCGGTACTGGCCAATTACTGGATGCTGGCTCACTTTTTTATGGGTAACAACAATGCATGTAAAGAGGCAATTGATCTGGCGAAAAAATCTCCTGGAATAGTCACACAAAAGCTGGCTGAGATAATGGAGAATCTTTTCCGAAAACCAGGAAAAGCCAGCCTGGGTAAGCTTGATTCTAAAAAACTGGATGAGCTCATATCAGAAACACGAAAGAATTTAATGGCTGAGCACCTGGAACCTGAAAGAAGAGCTGATCTGGCCAAAGAACGGGGTGAAGATAAAATAAAAAAACTTACTCCGGAGACATTTCGAAAAAAAGTTGCTGAAGGAGCAGAACTCACTTTGCTGTTCGAAGAGTATCCTGATGACGTTGCGGCTCATGATATGATTCTTGAAGAAATGGGAAAAAGTGATGAGAAATTTGCAAAGATAATAAAAAACTATTTTAGAGAAAGAAATGACAGTGCCTACAATGAGTGGCCCTATGAATGGAATATGGATGAACTTGACAACCGCCTTTCATTTCCTGTCTCTGCCGCTTTCAGATCGGGACTTAAATTTGATGAAGAGCATAAAAAATCATATGCAGGCATTACAAGGACCCTGGGAAAACTTGATGATGATAACGCCATGGATGCCTACCTTACTGCATTTCAGAAACTTAATCCCGACGATGATAGAATAAAGTATATAATACAGGATCTGGAGAAAAGTAAGCATAAACGGAGAAATGAAATCCTGGTTGCAGGTGCCTGGAGGCTTTTTGATCTTTTAAAAAAAGCGAAGGAGAATGAGGATAAACTTTCCAATAGACGAAAAGAGGAGGGCCTCACCCTGGATAACATGTTTGAGGTTGAAAATGGTTTTCTCCATGCAGTGAATCTTGTATTGATGTTTGGAGAAAATGAGTCTGAAAAACTGGCCAATGAAATCCTTGAACATAAAGATGAATTCAAACTTTTTAAGAGAACCCTTGGGGATGCCTTCAGGGTTGCCGGGAATAGTAATCTTTCTGAGCACCAGGTTTATACGGAGAAATATGTTGAGGCTGTCGGCGGTATGGAAGTCGATGAAGACAGCCATATCGAAGAGGTTACACTCTATAATTTTACCGAGGCAGCCATTGCTTTTGCTAAAATGGATACTAAAAAGGCCATTCCGGTTTTAAAGGATTTGTTTGAGAGAGAAACCAATTCGAAAAATTTTGACCTCGATGTGAAGTCAGCGGTAATAGGGGGGCTCCTTCTTCAGAATCCTGATGATGAGAACCTCCTTAAATGGCTTGAAAGACTGCTGGGTAACCGCAGCAACAGCGACAGACTTTGCGGGGCACTCAGGGCAGTGGCGGAGACAAAGCTGAAAGCCTTCAGGGATATGGTCTACTTTCACCTCTATTCAGATGTAAATGATTTTATGAGCGGCCATTTAGTAATAAAAAGGCTCGCCTTTGAGGCGATGTCGTCCCTGGGAGAGATTGATTTTCCTGAATTTGACGATGATGATGAGTTTGCTACTGATCTTGAACCGGAAGAACTCCCCGATGCTTTTAATCATCCGGAAAAACATTATCCCAAACATGTGTGTGAAAGGATTTTTGAAAAAAAATATGTTCACCCCGATGCTATTAATGAAGTCGCAAAATACCTGGAAGATTCTCTTAAATTCAGTGCTGACGGCAGTGATCATTCTGATGTATGGGAAGGCTTTAAAGCCTTATCCATTCAGGGGCCTGAAGCCGCTGAGGCCTTTGCACGAATTTTAAAACTCGAACACCTTGATCCTGCCCATTATACAAATATAATTTATGTTATGAGATTAATTGAACCGGAAGCGGTAATCAGGGAATGGATGTACAATGCTACTGAATCGGAGATCCTTATGCAGTTATCCAGTCCTGATGCCCGGTTTATACCCTGGCTTGATCTACTTGCTGGGCGTGCCTTCTTTTTTGATACTAAAGAATCGAGAGAGGCTATCAGGAGTGCCATGGAATACCGGTATAAAATGATACCCGGGGGATGGGATGACCAGGAACCTACATTAATCAGGCTTCCATTCATATATTCTGCCTCTGATTCAGATGCAGATGTCATTATTAAAAAAATGTTAACCGGTATGGAGGATATGTATCAGCCAGGAGAGCATCTCGAATCCGCTTTAAAATATAAGGCGAAGATCAAGGCAGATAAAATTAAACCGGGAAAACAGATACAACTTGAAAACAAAATTAAAGGCGAAGACTATAACGGCCCTGTATATTCCATTAAACTGAGCGTTTCAGGTAGTGAGGTTAGTTTCGAGTGTCTGGCTGATAATATATATTTCCAGAGTATTATAAAAGACAAACAGTTAAATAGTCATGGCAAAGTTGAATGTGACAGCGAAGAGAAGGCTATCGAGCTGGCTGAAAGCATTGTAAAGGAATCAATGCTCTTGAAATATGAGTGGAAAAAATGAAAGATCAGGCAGAGGAATCGCATATTTCGGCTCCGGTTAATAAGCGAAATATACCACTCATCAATGGACGTCCTGTTCAACAAGAGAATATCCTGCTCATTGAGCGGGGCCTAAATGAACAGTCCCCTTATGGGATCGCCGTCTCTCTTCTTCAGGAAGTTTCGTTCGGTTTCCCTCTGATAGGAATGGCCGCCTTTAAAATGTCAAATTTTTGTAAATGTACAAATATATTTGAGAGGTTTATGAATATTGGAATAAAAAAAGATAAATTACCTGATTTTAGAGTTAAAGTGTTGACGTTACCTGCTTATATGGTATAAATATATTATATAATATAGCATTAATTATTTAGTTAATTAAAAGGCACTTTTAAATTATTGCAGTTATTAAATTTATAAAAATAATTAAATAGAGGGGAGAGTAGCAATGAGAAAAACCAGTCTTATATCTGCCATGATTTTTTTAATGGCAATAGTGAATTTTATCGGGTGTTCCAGCGATAAAGGGGGAGGGGATCCTATTTCCGGAACCGCCGCAGTAGGAAGCCCATTGAAGGGAACTGTTACAATTAAAGGAAGTACAGGGAAAACTGTACAGGGGAAATCCGATGCAAATGGGAAATTTTCTATCGATATTACCGGATTGACGGCTCCATTTTTAATTATGGCACAGGATGATCTTGGTCTTTCAACAGTATTTTCTGTATGTGAAGAACCGGGACATGCAAATGTATCACCGGTTACCAGTGCAATTGTAGCGATGATGGGGATTGATCTCGATCAATTAAAAACAGCTATGGGGACATCTGCTAAAATTGAAGTCGATGCTTCTAAGATTGAAGATGCCAAGACAAAAATGATGGATGTTTTAATAGGTGTTATGGCAAATGATCCTGCACTGAAAGGAGCCCTGGAGGGATTTGATCCCCTGGGTGGAGAGTTCAGTGCCGACGGGAGCGGTTTCGACCGTGTCCTTGACCTGGTGAAGATCGATACCAGTACTATAGCAGGCGGAACACTGGGTCTAACTGTTGCCGGGGAAACAGTATCGGTAAATCCTGATACCTTTACCCCTGCTGACGTGGCGGACCTTCAGACTAAGCTGGAAGAAATAAATAATGATGTAACGAAGCCCACACTGACGGCAATAGAAATCGCCGATAGTGCAGAAGGTGCGGCAAAACCCCATACCATTACCATTTCAGGAACTGAAAATATTGGCATGAATAAAATCGAATTAACATGCATTGTAGTTCCCTATGATTCAGAAGGGGTAGAGGGTGATGAGGCTGGTGAAAATATCGAGCCAATACCCGATATGGGGAAGAGGGGCGTGGATGATTATGAAAATGCCACCCTCGAAATAATCACCATTGTTTCCGATGCCATAGTACAAACCGGGACAAATTTCAGCGTCAATTTTAACTGTGATCTCTCTGCCTATATTTCTGATGGGGACATTATTGTTGAAGAGGTGAAGCTGGTTGACCTGAAGGGTAACAATAAAAAGTATATTGTGGAAACAGTATCTGCAGATCCTGATGAATTAGGTTACTATTATACCATGGAGGGAGAGGCCAAGACATTTACTTCGATACATGTTGCATCAGTCTCAATCTATCCCGAAGGGGACGGTGAAGGTCCAATGCCCAGTGAGCAAGAGCCCATCATGAATTTCATACCAAGTGACAACTCCAGCGGCATTTCTGAAATAGTTTTTACGCTGAATCCAACAAAATGTGAAGGAGTAACGGGAGTAACCGCCACCGTGGGAGGCGAGACTGTACCCCTGATGGCAAACCAGGCAAATCCCTACATGTTCGGGATCTCTTCGGTGATGTGCGATCTGCCTACGGGAACTCACACTATCACAAGTATTGAAATCGAATTAGCAACCAGTGAAAATATTGTATATAACTATGTGGCTCCGGATAGCTATACATATATGGCTGACGGTGTTGAAAAAACAAGTGTCGCGTTAATCGATGAACTGACAGTCAATACTGTATATGAACCTGTTACCTCCGCGGGAAATGTGGGACCGGATACCTTCGCCGTGACATTGCAGAAAACACTCTGTACGGGGGCAACAAATGTCAGTGTCACTTATGAAGATCAAAAAGGTCTTGATGTCACAAAGGCAGTGCCTGTAATCGATGTAAATAGCATTTCCACGGCCCTGTTTAATACAGCTGACCTTGTTGATTCTGATGGTTCATCGTTACCGGATGGGTTATACACTGTGAAAACAGTTGAAATACAGAATACTGCTTATGAATATACTTTTGATAATACCGTATATACATATAATGGAGGAACCTTAAACTGTAGTTTAGCCCAACAGCCCTTCTTTATTTCAGTTGGTGGCACGCCCCCTCCATCGAGTCCTATAGAGGCAACATTAGATGGATCAGGGAATCTTTCCATTGTTGTAGCCATGATGCCGCCGATCGTTACTTCATGTACAGTGGATATATACAGTGATCAGGGATCAGGGGTTGTTCTTGACGATTACGCACTTACCTATAATTCAGGTAATGGAAACTGGGAAGGATTGATTACCGGTTTTGAAGTTACCTATAATACAACTTCCGGATATATTGATAAAATAAATGGTTCTGATGGAACAAACAGCATGGAGTTTTATGCTGATACTGCATCAGGTAATTATTTTATGGGAGGAGCTGATCAGGGAATGCCGATTACATTCTTCAGTAAACCTTAATCCTGGTCATTCACGGAGCAGCCTCCCGGCTGCTCCGTTTAATATCATGTTGCATCCATTCGTCTCTTCCGTATATTAGATTTCAGATTGGTCTCTGCCATGTTTTATGCTGGTAGAGTCTATGTCTGTGAAGCGGCTAATTGCAACACCAGAGGGTGTCGATTCATTCTACTCGCGAAGGGTATCGAGTCTCTGTTCAACATCATGTATTTTTTTCAATGCCCGTGCCGTTTTGGTGCCAGATAAATATCGCAAAAAAAGTATGAAAGTATATGGAAAATACGTTCGGATTTATAATTGTGAACGACAGGCATTATGGCTTTCCCGTATAATCTGCAGCTAATGATCAACCTGTTTGTAAGAAACGATATACATTTATTAAATAAATTTTTGCAGTTGTTATGTATTGATTCTCCCCATAATTACTATTTTGTATGGATAGGAAGTTAAAACTGTTTTCAGCTTAAAAATATAATTTTTGGAGAGAAATTAAGACTATGGAAGAATTAAAGAAACTTGATTTTGATAAATGCTAATCCGAGGACGTATTCAATATGGTTCTTTCAATGGAAGAGCCTCAAATAATAAATGCGAAAGGAGAAGAGAGCGCAATATTGTTTCACTGGAGTGAAGAGTATGAATCACTCATTGAAGCTCAACCGGGAATACTCCCCTCAGACTTATCGAATATAAAAGAGCCGGGGGGACTTGGCATGATGGCTATGCAGGTTCATCTCACGGAGGAAAAGGATGCTGTTATTTTCATGGATAATGAGGGTGAGAAAAAATTAGCATTTGTAGGCATTGAACGATATAAAAAATTCAAAGGCTATGACCTTGTAGAGTTGAGTGATGAACAAATTACACAACTTGTTGAACTCTGGGTCAAACTTCCCTTTCCAAATTCTCCAGAAGATGTTAAAAGTGATTTGCAGGTTACGGAAAGTTTTCCCATTCTATTTCGGATGTCTGGATGTTTGAGGGAGGTATCTCATATATCTCAAAAATGTTAAAAAAATTCGGAAATTGAGAAGGCAATTAATGATTATGGCTTTCTCGTGTCATAATGCAACAACAAATGATATTATGTGCAATTTGAATCACATTGTAAGCATTTAATAGTTTCAATTATAAAAGTAAAGGCTTACTTTCTATAATTGACTTAAATTTATAAAAAAATAGTGGAGTTCAACAATGAAGAAATTTGTTTTGTTATTTGCGATTACAATCTTTTCGACAACGGCGATTTATGGAAAACCTCCTGTTAGAATGAACCAAGTGGTCAAAGAACTAAAGCAGCATATTAAACGAACCCCCAAGTATCGTTATTCTCACCTTCCCAATCACTTTAAAGTAAAATTCAACAATGTAGAGGAATTTCAAACAACCCGGAGGGATCTTATAACATACCCATACTATCTGGCCGAAATGCATGTATTCTGCAAGGGAAAATTCGGCCAGATAGTACGAGAATCCGTCACCGTATATTATATCAAAACTGGGGGAATTTGGATCTCTGACGGTATCTTCTGGGACAAAACGTCGTCAAAGCTGATAAGCGGGCCTACAAAGAAATTTAAAAAACCTGCCGATGACATGGTTTTAAAATTATTTAAAAAGACGATCACGGGTGGTAAAGATCTTAATTTAAAGATTATAAAGCTGGAGTTAGATGAGAATCCCAGGTTCGCAGTCAAAGGTGAAAATTTTAGTCAACCTGCATATATCTACAGTCTGGGGGATATTGACCTTAAAGTCAAAGCCGGTAAATTTCGCTACAAAGGCGTAACACTTGATGTGGTTTTCAACAAACACCATGCCGATAAATGGCAAATGAAGATCAATGCTAAAGGTTCTGAAAAGATTAAATAACCGGGTGATCATGTCACCAAAAGAGCACTATATAGATCTTTCTAATATGTGAAAATCAGTACTCTGCGGATAAGTTCTTCTCTTATCCGCAGTAGTACGACAATGAATGTCCAACTTTTTTCCGTGCAGCGGAAAAACTTCATCTCTCACACAGCACCCATCCCCCACAACACAACCGTATAAAGGAACCCATCTTTAAAAAGTTTAAGGGAATCCTTTAACTATACAACAGCTATTCTTATATAATAAAAGAACCTTTCTTTTATTTTTTCTATTGTTTCATTACTAATTTTTGGAATCAGGTTCCAAATTTCCATAAGTATTAGGATTATCCACTTTTGACAGCTCCCCTGATGAATGCTGTATTAAGAAATGAAATGATAAAAGTAAAATTTCTTGTAGAGGCTGGTGCTGATCTTACCTATAAATATAAATTGAATAAAAATGTTTTAACTTTTGCTAAAGAATCCTTCAATGAGAACATTCAGAAGAATAAACATAAAAAGATAAATGATTTTTCAAAAATACAAAAATCTCTGGAAGAAATTATTGAGATATTATCAAAATAATTTTCTGACCATGAAAATGTATAATTTAATTCAAAAAATATTATTTGGCCAGGAGAATCTTACGCAGTCCCCTTCAGGTACCGCTGCCTCTCTTCTTCGGGAAATTTTTCTATGGCATAGCGAAGCATGGTGCGGGGCATCTCACGATACCATTTTTTCAGGAAGTTTCGTTCTGTCTCACCGCTACGTTTCCCGATTTCACGAAGCATCCACCCCACCGCCTTATGTATCAGGTCATGATCATGATGCAGGAGAATTTCGGCAATCTCAAGGGTTGTGTCATATATATCATTTTTTATAAAGTGATAGGTGGTGAGTACGGCTATTCTCTCCTTCCAGAGGTTGCCGGAACGGGCAAAGTCATAGAGGGGAGACCGGTCCCGTTCTAAAAACCAGGGTCCGAGGATTTTATGTGCCGAAAGATCAACCAGGTCCCAGTTGTTTATCCGGTCTGTTCTTTTACAGTATTCATTAACAATTTTTTCTTTTGAATTTTCATCGGCACTGTTGTATTTTTCCACCAGAATGAGGAGTGCCGTTAGACGGTATTCATGGATTTCCTCATCAAGAAGGGAGTATACGTTCTCAAGGGGGATGTCCCGGTATTTCCGGGCAACCTTCCGCTGGTCCGGTACGGTGATACCTATGAAGACATCACCTTCACCGTACTGACCGGGACCGGTTTTGAAGAAACGCTGATAAACGGATACCTTTTCAGGTTTCACGTAAAGCCGGAGTTCCTCTTTTACTGAAATGATATCTGACATGGATTACCTCGATCCAATAAATTTTCAGTCTGGTCCCTTAAATAATATTAAAAAAAGGGCTTTTTCAGGATACATCAACTGTCATCCTTTAAAAGCCCTTTATTGTATTCAAGAGAAGAAAATTTTAAATCGAAACAGGGGATTAAATAATATTACTTTGCATCCCACGTATCGTCTATTGCTACATTTCTATATATTGTAGTATTATGGTTGTCATATAAATCACGATAACTTGCTGAAATCTGCATTATATCATCCCATCTAATATCGGTTTGAGTGAGGGTATGTTCTCTGTCCTCATAGGGAGTAGGACTTCCGTAACTATATACTTCAGATGTATCAATATGCTGAATTGATATTGTTATATCCTGATTAAACAATTTAGAAACATCATCCACTTCTGTTCCATCGGTTGTCTTGATAACCCAGGATAATTTTTTCAGGTAGACATCATCCTCATCCAGTTCAGCGGATAATTCTATCACAAAGAAATTGTTTTTAATAGTGTCCCCCGAGGGAAGGGCAAATTCCATACCGGCATCGGTATTGCCGTTGTCATAGGCAATTTTATATTTGTCCCCGGCCTTATAATGTAGAAATCGATTGTAATCCCAGCCATCTACTGTAGAAAATTCTGCCGTATAATTATGCTTAAATTTATTATCATCGTATGATTGAGGGTAAAAATCTACTATTTTTGCCGGAACTAAGGATTCCCAGTCCCCGGAAGTGCTGTTCCATTTATTCAATGATCCTGATGTTATTTTTTCCGTATCTATAAAATCCATACCAACTTTATATTCAAAAAGAGTAATATCAGCTGACTCATACTGGACCAGTCCAGCACTGCCTAGTTCACCTTTTAAAAGATTGGTCTGAATTTGTGCCTTCAGGGCCTTGTTTTCAAGTCTATCCACTATACCATTTTTATCGAAGTCAGAATATTTTGCCGTTAAGGCGGCGACATCCCCTGCCTGTGCGACGGTATCCTTTATCAGGTCATCAATACTGAGAAGCTGGGCAATGTCAGTTTCAGAGGAAACCGTACCGTCTTCTTCAACATCTGAAGGAATACTTATATCACCACAATCTATTATATCGGTTTCATCCGAGACCAGGGAAGTGGGGATAGAACCGAATTCCCCATCTTTGAATTCTAGATATCCAAGGTAATTATTATCTGAATCGGCAAAAATGAAAACATAGGGAAACTGTTTCTGCTCAATGGATATGGAAAAAGATCCGTCACTGTTTACATCTGCTTCAGTGTATTCAGGTTCCATTTGCCCGCTGAGTTTCATGGCAATGACCTTTGTAACAGAATCATTACTTGTCAGGGCGCGGGTTTTAGGGAAATTCCCCTGTAATACCAGGTCTCCAGTGCCACCTCCGGAATCACCTTCACCACAACCAAAAATGGAAAATATACAAAATAGAGCTGCAATAGAAAATAATAAAATTAAGGGACTGCCCTTGATATTATTTCCGTTTTTATAAAAACTTTTAGAATTCATAGTGTGCTCCGCTGAGTAAATTTTTTAAAGAATATTAAAAACTGGCAAAAGTGCCACTATTTCCTTTAACTTTTAATTTGAAACCATCTATTTATTTCCCCCGATGGTTCCATATATCATCAAGGAGAACATAGAGGGAATATTATTGAAGAATAACAATATAATATTCAATGGAATAGCTACTGCAAAATTGTCAATAGATTTGGAAGGTAAGACAGTTTCTTTGGAATAAACGCCTATTGCGTAGGAATGAATAACATTCTTTTAAATGACAGTAATTCCCGCCTTTTCCGCATCGGCAACCTCTGCGATCACCGCCGCATCATGAATCCCCGACTGATGAAGTGCTGCAATCAGCATTGCCGCCTCCTCTCCCGGTACTGCAAAAAGAAGTCCCCCCGAAGTCTGGGGATCATGCACGGCATCATCGAGGTGGCGGGGAACGGAGTCTTCTATCCGGCAGAAGTCTCCTACGAAGTCACGGTTTCTGTATAGTCCCGCGGGAATAAGTCCCATGTCGCTGTATTCTTTAAGTCCCGGCAGTATCGGCAGGGAACTGCTCTTTATGGTAATCTGCAGGGGAGAGTCAGCTATCATTTCCTTCATGTGCCCCGCCATTCCGAATCCGGTAACGTCGGTACAGGCATGGATGGAAAAATTGCCCGCCGCTTCAGCAGCCTCCTTGTTGAGTCTCTTCATATTATCGATGAAGGGCTGTAAGTGTTCCGCTTCGATCATTTCCGCCTTGACGGCGGTGCCGATAATACCGGTACCCAGCGGTTTAGTGAGGATGATGGAATCACCTGCTTTAAGGCCATAGTTCCTGATAATCTTATCGGGATGCACTGTGCCGGTTATGCTGAGTCCGTATTTCAGTTCCGGGTCATCGACACTGTGGCCCCCCAGGAGCTGGACCCCGGCACGGTTAAGGATGTCCTGCCCTCCACGAAGTATGTCGCTTAATATATCAAGGGTAAATTTATTTGTAGGGAAGGCGACAATATTCATGGCCGTAAGGGGACGGCCCCCCATGGCATAAACATCGGAGAGTGCGTTGACTGCTGCAATTTGACCGAAGGTGAAGGGATCATCCACTATGGGCGTGAAAAAATCCAGAGTCTGCACCAGGGCCAGATCATCGCTTATTCGGTATATACCGGCGTCATCACTCTTATCGAATCCCACCAGTACATTGTTGTCATAGGTTATCTCAACCCGTTTCATCACTTCATGCAGGTCCGCCGGACCTATCTTGGAAGCTCAGCCGGAGCCGGAGACGGATTCTGTCAGGCGTTCCCGGTTAAGGGGACCCGTTTTACAGCTGTCACTCATCCAGTTATATCCTTTAAGTTAATCTTTGAATATGCATAATATTCCCCTGTGCCGGTTTATGCCAAGGCTTTTTTCATTTCCACAGGATACTTTTGATACTTGAATAATATATATTTATGTGTTAACGTGGAAAAGCAAAGAGGTGCTTAATGCTGAAGAAATTATATGCCAGTTACCTGAAACATTACAGCGAAGAGGATTACATTATCAGGCAGAAGGCCATTGTACTTTTAACGGTATATATTGCGGTATTTTTTTTATTCCTGGTCATTATTGCAGTGAATTTTCAGGAATTAATTTTTGATATCTGGATCTTCATTCCCCTTGTGGCAGGTATTGCGACTGTACTGGTAATGATTTTTATTATGTACCATGGATATTTTTCTATTGCTGCTCATTTTACAGTCATACTTGCAATGGCCGGGGGCTGGCTCACCATGTTTTTGGAAAAGGGAGATCTGGTGCGCCGTACCGATACCATCGCGGTTGTTATGGGGCTTCTGGCGGTTATCACCATCGCCGTGACGAGGCATCGGTGGCAAATTGTCCTTTATTTCCTTATAAATATTGCAATTTTATTTCTTTTCGGCTGGTTTATTCATACCAGCCTTGAAGTTGATACACAGCTTACAATTGAATTCCTCGGTGACACCGTTGCGGGGATGTCGATATTTGCAGTTTTTTCATACCAGTTTTTTTCGATAAATACAAAGGCCCTTCAACGGGCAAAAACAGAAATTGAAAAAAACAATGAGTTAAACCGGACCCTCGAAAAAAAAGTTGAGGAGAGAACCAGCGAACTCCAGGGTGCCATGGAAGAGATCGAGGCCATCAATGACTACCTGACCGAGAGCAATAAAAGTCTTCAGAATGCGCAGCGAATTATGCAGCGTGATATGGACATGGCGGTGAATGTACAGCGTAAATTTTTTCCCGACAGGGCTCCAAGTGTAAGAGAATGGGAGGTCGCTTTTTATTTTAAGCCGATGTCGGGCGTCTCGGGAGATTTCTTTGATTTTTATGTTGATGAAGATATGCTCAGCGGGGTGGCCATATTTGACGTGTCGGGACATGGTATCGCTTCTGGATTGATAACCATGATTGCCAAGTCCATTTTATTCAGGAACTTTCATAACAATGGCCATGAGCCCCTTAATAAAATGCTTGAAAAGGCCAACAAAGAAATAATTGAAGAGATCGGTAAAACGGATAATTTCATCAGCGGCATTCTTTTAAAATTGAATGAAGATATCGTTGAATATTCCAATGCGGGACATACGGATCTTATTTTGCGAAAAGGAAGTAAGCAACAGGCAGTGAAGGTGCTTCCTGAAGATGGAGAGGAGTATAAAGGTTTTTATATGGGAGTTGAACTGATGGACCAGCCTTTTCCCCTTCATCGTTTCAAGGTTGAGAAGAACGATACCCTTCTGCTCTTTACTGATTGTCTCATCGAAGGAAAGAACAGTCAGAATATTGAATTCGGTCTGGAGAATGTCCTTCGAACTTTTACTGCTTCGGAGGGAGATAATTCAGCCCAGGAACAACTTTATGAAATAATACAGGCATTCAATAACTTTACGAATAATCAGTATAATGATGATCTTACTGCGATTGTTTTAAGGAGACTGGTCTGATTTTTTCAGGGGTGGGGAAGTTTTAATATTCAGAAAGATGAATCACCACAAATTTATCTTCGGAGATCGACAAATTCAGCACAATCTGTTTCTGGCGAGCATTATTTTCTCCCCTCCTGTAGGGTAAGGTGAGAAAAATGGAGGCCTGAAATGGAGAATAGAGAAACAGTGCTGATCACCGGCGGTGGCGGGGGGATCGGTCTTGAACTGGCGAGAATTTTCCATGCCAGGGGATACAACCTTCTGATAGTCAGCCTGCTAAAGGAAGAACTTGAAAGGCTAAAAGAGGAACTTGTACCCCTTGACCATGATCACACAATTATTACAATTCAGCAGGATCTTTCGGAACAGGATTCCGCCTTCAGGATTTTCAGTTACTGTGAAAAAGAGGGTATAGAGGTTGATATACTGGTAAACAATGCGGGGATTGGTATCTACGGCCGTCATGTGGATATTGATCCTGTTGACATAAAGGTAATGCTGAACCTGAATGTGGTAGCCGCAACGGAATTTGCAACTTTATTCGGGGCGGCAATGAAGAAACGGAAAAGGGGAAAAATTCTCATCACCGCCTCAACTGCATCTTTTCAGCCACTCCCTATGATGGCATCATATGCGGCAACAAAATCTTACCTTTTAAATTTCGCGAGGGCGCTTAAACGGGAGATGTCACCCTTCGGTGTCGATGTCTCCTGTCTCTGCCCCGGAACAACGCGGACTAATTTTTTAAAGCAGGCAGGTATTGCCGGCGATCAGAAGAAAAGCAGTTTCGGCTCAATCGCCCATCGGATGCAGGGAGATCCCGTTGCTGTTGCCCGGGATGGCTACAGGGGTTTGATGAGTGGGAAAGGTGAGATTGTTCCAGGTTTTATCAATAAAATGCATGTTTCTATTGTTTCCATTACACCGGGCAGGCTGGCCTCCTTTGTGGCTCACATGATTTTCAGGAGAGGATACTCACAAAACGAAAGCAGCAGAGGATTAAGAAACTAAGGAACATCCGAAAAAAAGTATTTTTAGATGTTCCTTGTTTGTTATTTATTTAACTTGAACTTCATAAAGACCGGGCGATGATCAGACCCGCTGACATGCTGGTCCTCTACACGTGACTCAATCGGTTCGATAAATGTATTATAAAAAATGAAGTCGATTCGCATGTGGGGATTAGCAGACGTATATGTCATATATTTTTTTTCATTTTTTATGTATGCCTCTTTTGAAATGGCGGTACGGAGGCTATTTTCTTCAAGGATTATATCGATGGTCTTTTCGCCACGGTAATCTACCACCCCGTAGGAGTCATCAGGAAAGTCATGTTTTCTGGTTGCATAGGAGGGTGTTACATTGAAATCCCCCGCAATGATTACCGGGTAATCCTTCACTTTCCGGTAATGCTCCAGCAGAATTGCCGCCTGTTTTTCCCGTGTTGGTCCGTCCCATGCTTCAAGGTGGACATTGAAGATGTAGACTTTACTTCCCCCCAGTATCACCTCTGATTTCTGGATTGTTCGGCCGATATAAAATGCACGGTATATCATGGAATAATTTTCCGGCGGATCCAGCTGTACTATTTCCTGCCCTTTTATTGCGGAGCGGGAAAAGAGGACCTGGCCGGAATTTACCCTGCCCCAGTGGGCAGAGGGGGGCCAGTAGGGGAAGGGGACATACTTTTTGGTAAAATTCGGTGCATAGGCAATGGCATGATACTTCAGGCTTTTTGCGATGCCCTCCACCTGGTTTATATGAAAACTTCGGTGTGAGTCGATATCGATTTCCTGAACCGTAAGAAAATCAGGATTATTTTTCCGGAGCATGGTAATAATGGTTGAAAGATTCTTCTCATAGAATTTTTGATCAGGCTGATAGGGAAGACTGTTGGCCATGCCGGAGGCAAAGCCGGCATTATAGGTCATAATGGACCATGTTTTTTTAGTACTGGTCTCCTCACCGGGTCCCATCCTGAGGATTCCCTTTAAAAATTCTTCTTCGGATATAGTCGATGAGGACCCCCAGAGGATAAATATGCCGAGTGAGATTGCCATGGCTGAGAGAATGGTGATGAAAATTTTAAGAATTTTTTTCATGTTTCGCCGCCTTTTCCGGAAAAATAACTATCAGTTAACTATTATGCAGGTAGAATATCTATTGAAGGGGCAATAATGTGATCTGATTATAATATTGCCAGCAATATTTTTTTAATACAGAAATAGGGGATGCTGATCCCTGAAAAATATGTTGCCTTGTGGAGGAAGTGAAGGTATTTCATCCGAAGGCGAATCCGATTGAGCAGAATTACCAGAACAGTTGAAAGGAACCACTTATGATCGAACCTGCAATTTTAGAAAAACTAAAAAATACTTTAAACAGGGAACTCGGTGCGGGCCGTGTTATCACTGACGATGACATCAGGGACGTCTATGCCGTTGACGAAACTTCCGACCTGAAAGCCTTTCCTGACCTCGTGGTTCGGGCAGAAAATACCGACGAGGTGAGTCTGGTCATGAAGGCATGTTGTGAACTTGGGGTACCGGTGATTCCCCGTGGTGCCGGAAGCGGTGTAACCGGGGGTGCCCTTGCAACAGAGGGGGGATTGGTCCTTTCCATGGAGAGGATGAATCGTATTGTTGAAATTGACAGGGAGAATATGGTTGCCGTGGTTGAACCTGGAGCGATTACCGGGGAGATCCAGAAGGCAGCCCTCGAGGCGGGGCTTATGTATCCCCCGGACCCGGCGAGTCTTGATATCTGTTCCATAGGGGGTAATGTTGCTGAGAATGCCGGGGGGCCCCGGGCGGTGAAGTACGGCATTACAAAGGATTATGTTCTTGGACTTGAATGTGTTCTCCCCGATGGGAGCATTATAAACACCGGGGGAAAGATGGTAAAGAATGTCACCGGCTACAACCTGACGGGTATAATTATTGGTTCCGAGGGGACTCTTGCGGTGGTGACAAAAATTATTCTGCGGCTTCTGCCGGCACCGAAGGTTACCCGCGATCTTTTGATTCCCTTTGCCACCCTCGATGATGCGGTAGACGCGGTTTATGCCATCATCAGTAACCGGGTAATCCCCGCCACAATTGAATTCATGGAACAGGATGCCATTGAACTGGTTTCAAAATTTTTAAATAGCGAGATGCCCTTTCCTGAAGCGGGGGCACACCTCCTGATTCAGGTGGACGGAAATATTGAAGATGAGGTCTACAGGGATATGGAAAAGATAGGGGAAGTTGTGGAAGTTGATCCGGAGAAAATAATCGCCGCGGAATCGGATCTTCAGCGGGAGAGACTATGGAAGGCGCGCCGTTCCATCCGGGAGGCCATTCATGATGAGAGCCCGGTGTTCCTCGCGGAAGACTGCAGTGTCCCCAGGTCAAAAATTCCTGAGTTTCTGAAATCCCTTAAGGGTTACCTGAAGTCAGAGAATCTATCTTCAGTGATGTTCGGTCACGCCGGGGATGGTAATGTCCACATCGATATCCTGAAGGGAGACATGGAATATGATGATTGGAAGTCAATGCTCCCCGGTTTGAAAGAAGAAATCTACCGCAGGGCCATTGAGGTGGGGGGGACCATCTCCGGTGAGCATGGCATTGGCGCCACCCGGAAAGAGTATCTTCCCCTTGCTATGAACGAGGCCTCTATTGAATTGCACCGGCGGATTAAGGCCGCCTTTGATCCGAAGGGGATACTGAATCCCGGGAAGGTACTGCCTGAGATATCAGAACCGTGATTATTTTTTACGGTCTAATTGTTTCGCCCAGCTTTTCCCCGCAAGGATACCCGTGGAAAAGGCCGCCTGGAGATTGTACCCCCCGGTATCGCCGTCAATGTCTATAATCTCTCCTGCGAAGTAGAGACGGGGCACCAGCTTTGATTCCATGGTCTTTGGATTTATCTCTTCCAGTGAAATTCCCCCGGCGGTTACCATCGCTTCATTAAAATTGCCGAGAGATTTTATCATGAATTTATGGCGCAGTAGATTTTCCGTCAGCAGTGTACGTTGTTTTCGTGAAATTTCTGCAGCCTTCATTTCTGCCGGGATTTGCAGCAGGGCAAGGAGGTGTTTTAAAAGCCCCTCGGGAATTTCCAGCGTAGAGAGAAATCCCTTCACGGTTTTTTTCCCGGCACTCCTGCTTTTCTCTGCGAGGAATTTTTGCAGCTCTTCCTCCTTGATAGAGGGGAGCAGGCTGATGGCAAGGGTATCCCCGGTATTGAGGTGCCGGCTGAAATCGAGAATTCCCGGGCCTGAGAGGCCCCGGTGGGTGAATAGAACGTCTCCATTGGAGGAATTGATTTTTTTGCCGTCACGGTAGAGGGAAATTTGTGTTTCCCTTATGCTGATACCGGCACATTCGCGGTAGGGATATTCATCCACCAGCACTGGTGTCAGGGCCGGGACGGGGTCTACAATTGTATGCCCCAGGGAGGCCCCAAGGCGATAGCCGTCACCGGATGATCCCGTACCTGGATAGGACTTCCCTCCCGTAGAGATTATTATTCCCGCGGACTGGAAGGAATTTTTTTCCGTTTCTGCTGTGAACCCGTCCTGGATCGGGGTTATTTTTTGTACTGTGCTGTTATAATTAATGGTTACACCGGAGCTGTAGATTTCGTCGAGGAGTACCTGAAGGATGTCCCCCGCCTTTTCTGACCGGGGAAATATTTTTCCATTATCCTTTTCCATGAGGGGGCATCCCCTCTCTTCAATAAATTTCACCAGGTCACTGTTGCTGAATTCGAAAAGGGCGGGCTTTATAAATTTTTGATGAGTCCCATAGTGCCGCAGGAAATCTCTGATATCCCCCCCGTGTGTCAGATTGCAGCGACCTGATCCTGAGACGAGAAGTTTTTTTCCCGGGCGGTTATTTTTTTCCAGGATGCATATTTTGGCACCACAGCGGGCTGCTTTAATGGCGCTGAAAAGTCCCGCGGGGCCCGCGCCGATTATTATGAGATCAAATTTTTTCATAAAAGATTCCAGATAAAGAAGACCAGATATTCCGGGGTGGTGTCAATCATGAATTTGTTAATGAGCTATATTAATTTTTCTATAAATAAGATGGATTTATAGCCAATAAAAATTGTGCTAATGGCTTTAATAATATCAAATAACAGAAAGAAGGTGATAAATAAGGCGTGTATTTTTAAAAATTACACTAAAGGCAGCATACTGTTCTTGACAAAGAGAATTGTCTTCATAGGATGCACTCAATTATAATGTCTTCGGAGGACTTAAATGAAAAAAAAGATATCTATTCTTACAGCAGCACTGATGGCCTTCCTTTTTCTCGGATGTTCATATGGAAAAATTGTCGTAAAAAATGATGATTTCAAAAATGCGAAAGTTGTAAATATGAAACTTAAGCATAAATCTAAGGAAACTTATTTCTTAATGTCCTATAGAACAGATGTAAATTATGTAAGAGAAGTTACAAAAGAGGGAAAAAAACCGATTAATCTCAATGTCACTCTTTTTGGGGTACCTGTGAATAAAGGTGAACTGGAAATGAAAGCAATCCTCAGGGTAGATGCTGCAAATTTTGAACTTCCTCTGGGAAATGTGACTGGAAAGATTATTACCAAGGTAAGTCAGGATGTTGATTATTCGAAAAAAAGTGAAACATCTATAAGCACCTCATCATCTAAAGAGTATTCAGCCAAAATAGTCACTACCCCTGAAATTTCCGCAGCCATTGAAAACTGCAACTCCTTTGCCTTTCGTCTCTACCTGGGAACTGATCCCCTGACTTTTATTGTGAAACCGGATAAATTGAAAAAAATTAAAGCAATGATGGCAGTTAACTAAAAAATTGTATTGTATTAAAAAAGGACCACTCCGGTGGTCCTTTTTTAATTAATTATTGTATAAGGATTTCTATATTTTAAATATTAAATGGTTTCCACCTGATCAGTCTGGTTATCATTACTGAGATCCCTTTCTATCTCCGGGATGAATAAAAAAATCAACTGAAAATATCTTCCTGAAAGTTAAAGAGTTCCTCGACAATATCCATATTCAGGAGGGTGATACCCTTTCCATCCTTTCTCATACCTATAAGAAACTGGTCCCCCTTTTCGATGCCCATGGCGCGGCGCAGTTCCACGGGTATGGCGATCTGGCCCTTATCACTCACCTTGACAGTACCGAAGAATAATTGCTGAAGTTCCTCTTTATTTTTCTTTTTAGCCATTGATAGTATCTCCTTTGCTTATGTGTAAGCTACTGATTTGGAAAAAATGAAGCAAGTAAAATATATTAGAATAAGAGAATAATACTATTTTTGCATAAAAGTAAGAAAAATCTTACAAGTAAGAAAAAGTTGTTGACCCTCTTTTCTGTAGACTTAGAATATGAAAAATCAGTAAAAGGAGGGATTTATATGCGCTATATATTCTTAATCGTAGGTATCTGGAATACCCTGGGGGGGCTTAACTTTTTGCTTCTCCCGGAAAGGCAGGCGGCAGTCTACGGAATGCCCCTGGGAAACCGCTGGGAACTCCACTTTATAGGCCTGGTGGCCTTTACCTTTGCAGCTGTTTATTTTTCATTCTTCAGAAAGGAGCCTCCGCAGGAGTATCTCCACCTGGTGGCATATTTCGGGACATGCAAAATATTGCTGTTTTTCAGCGGCCTCGCCTGTTATCTTTATTACAGCATGCCTTATAAGTTTATGCTGATATTCAGTGGGGGAAACCTGGTAATGGGGACACTTTTTGTAATTTATATTATTTACCGAAAGAAAAAATTCAATTCATCAGCGGCTTTATAGACAGCACCATCTGATTATTCTTCCCCGGCAGAGCCGGGGAGAACCTTTCATAAAAGAAAATTTTCTTGCCCTTTCTCTCCTTTTCGGGTTCAACTGTCCCTACCATATTTATATTAGATTTTACGGGAGCAGATAATGACACAACCAACCATTGCCGTGATCGGCGGATCAGGACTCTATGAAATTGAGGGTGCAAAGGTACTTGAAGAAGTAACTATCGACACACCATGGGGTAAACCGAGTGATGCCATCACCATTACCGATATTGACGGACATTCCGTTGCCTTTCTTCCCCGCCACGGTAAGGGACACAAGTATCTTCCCCACGAGGTAAATTTCAGGGCAAACATTGCTGCGTTGAAAATGATAGGTATTAAAGAGATAATCTCTTTTTCAGCTGTGGGAAGTTTAAAAGAAGAAATACCACCCCGCGATTTTGTTGTTCCGGATCAGGTTATCGACCGGACGAGGATTCGTGAATCCTCCTTTTTCGGAAATGGTGTAGCTGCCCATATCGGATTCGCCGATCCCTTCTGTTCACGGCTGCAGGGGCATATACTTCCCGCAATGGATGAGCTTAAACTTCCTTACCACACTAAAGAAACCCTGATCTGTATGGAAGGGCCTGCATTCTCATCACGTGCAGAGAGCAACCTCTACCGGTCATGGGGGGCGGGTGTGATAAATATGAGCACCCTCCCCGAGGCAAAACTTGCCCGGGAGGCGGAAATGTGCTACGCCGTTATCTGTATGAGTACCGATTATGACTGCTGGCATGAGGATGAGGAGGACGTTACGATTGATCTGGTTATCCAGAACCTTACCGCCAATGCGGAAAATGCTAAAAAACTGCTGCGTCTCATCCTGAACCGCCTGTCAGGAGGGGAGGACTGTAGCTGTCATGAGGCAGCCAGGTATGCCATCATAACAGCGGAAGATAAACGTGACTCGAAGCAGTGTGAGAAACTGAAAAAGATCCTGCCGGAATATTTTTAATTTACAGTAGTTTCTATCTTATTTCGGCTTCGCTCAATGAGTGGTGTGTATCGCTTATTGAGCGGAGTCGAAATAAGCGAAGCCATCCTCCCCGCCCAAGCCTCATTAGATTTTCTTCCTTTCAAACATTCAACTCCAATATTTTGCAATGCCCTGAGTTTTTTGATATGTCGGCTCATCGATGGGTTGAATTATTTTTCTTGCAAAACTGCTCTTTCGCCAGTTATACTATGTTATTGGGTAACATTAATCTATTGAGGTTCTCATGTTTATACTCTCATAGAAGCAAAGTGAAAACCGGGACTTCTATCTGTTTATTCTTTTGCTACTTTCAGAATTTATAATTTTAATGTATCGGATTCCTGTTGTTCCAAAAACAGGAATCCCTGGTGAGTGAATAATTGAATCTATAGATAAGTAAAATGGGAAAAATATTTTTAACATCAACAGGTGAACTGCAAGGTGATGAGATCAAAAGGATAATGACGGCCATGAATGATACTTTTAAAAATAAATAGATGTGAAAATTATTGGATTAAAAATAGGATAATTCAGGGCATATCTTAAAATATTTCATAATCAAATCGAAGGGGGACAAAAGAAAAGGCTCCTAATCGTTCAAATTTTAGTCCGCGGCTCCTTTTTACTCCACGTATCATTTCCTGGGTGTATTTACCCACCGGGGCAACAATTATTCCACCCAGTTTTAATTGCCTGAGCCATGCATCAAATATTTTCGGCGCTGCACAGGTGACAATTATCCGGTCATATGGAGCGTTTTTACTGTATCCGTGAGATCCGTCGCCATTAACGATATTTACGTCAATTCCTTCATCCAAAATATGTTTCCGGGCCATTCTCGCCAGCTGCGGCAACAGTTCAACAGTTGTAATTTTTCCTTTGTCCCCGACAAGTTTTTTCAATAATGCTGCATTCCATCCGGAGCCGGTTCCGACTTCAAGAATGTTCAGTCCCCGCTCAATACTGAGGAGGTGCAGCATGAAGGCAACAGTATAGGGTTGTGAAATTGTCTGTCCCTCACCTATTGGTACGGGATGGTCTCCGTAGGCCTCTTCGTATGCAACTGACTCAGGCATAAAATTGTGGCGCGGGACCTTTTTTATTGCTTCAAGTATTGTAGTGTCCATGAAGCCATAGGCCTGTATATCTGAAATCATTTTATTCATGTAATATTCTACATGTTTCATTATTCATGCCCCGGTAACTGTAGTGCTATTTTAATGGTACAGACAACAAGGGTTCTGTTCAACTTATTAAGGAATTAATATTTTTAATTTTACCTGATCCACTTTGCAGGTGGAATATATACCTGTAATTATAAAAAATAAGGGCCTAAAAGCACGTGTTTGAAGGGAGGTTGACATGATTTAATCGATTAACTATTGAGCTGCATAATCAAATGGAGTTTCGGCCTTTTAGAATTTATACAGCCAAACACAGGTATATATTAGTTATCTTTGTTCTTTACACAAAAAACAAAATATAGTATATTACAGTTTTGACCTACTCCCGGAGAATTCTATGCATAAAAAAAATGTATCTTCATTTCCATTTAAGGCTTCATTATCATTTGAAACATTTTTTTCCCACTGGCAGAACAAGAAAAATGACCCGAATGAATCAATTAAAGTAATTGCAGAAGAACTTGATGAAATGGTTGAAAAAAATTTCTTTCTTCTCAAACCTATCGAAAATATTTCTATCATTCAAAGTAATCCCACGGTTTTTTATAAGATAATTAACCTGATTTTACCAGTTTCATTGATGGATGAAAAGGTGGCGGCGATTGTTTCACCTTTTACTATGGAACCGATTTTTCAGAGCCCGGCTTTTATAAAAATAATAAATACAAGTGAAATTGTATCAAGCTCATGGGACAGCCTGATTCGTACTTACGATAATTTCATGGCAATAAAGGCATATGCATTTGTATTAAAACAGTTTTATGGTATGGAAACATTAATTGATATTCCTCAAATTTTTGAAGCCAGAGATAAGGAGAGTGGAATCAGCAGAAGCTATTTGATTGATTATGACACAACATTTGTAAACATAGTCTGTAAGGGAACAGTGCCGGAACTTACATCTGAAGAAAAGACTTATATTCTGGAAAATTTAACTGATGTTGAATTTTTAAAGAAAAAGATATCTCCGATAGATTTTGAATTTCAGGGCTTTGTTATAATTACAGCCACTGATGTTACTGAGCAGGAAATGGTTTCATCGATAAGGCAAAGTCTAATATCCAGTGAAGCTATAAAGGATATTAAATATTTTGAGAATATTCAAAATAAAATGAGAAATCTTTTCCGGGTTCCTGATCTTATTGTTACAATTGCAGCGTTAAAAGATAATAATATACTGGTGCTTAATACAAATAAACAAATGGATGTTAACTGCGTTTATCAGGATTCAGATCATCTTAAAAAAGAAGATTTTATCGGTTCATTATATGAAACTGCTGTTTTGTCAGGAAAACCAGTGATTTCGTCAGATATTGATTTTTGCAACTGTAATACTGCCATAGAAAGTAAAATGATATCAAATGGTATCAGAAGTACAATTGTTGCACCATTAAAAAATGAAGAGGAAACTGTTGGTATAATATCTCTTGCTTCCAGAATTAGTAACAGTTTCAATACTGTAGATATAATGAAACTGGAAGAGGTATTACCGCTTTTTTCCATGTCAGTTAAGCGAAGCCTTGAAGAACTGGATAGCAGACTTCAGGCCATAATTCAGCAGCAGTTTACTGCTATACATCCTTCTGTGGAATGGCGTTTTCAGCAAGCCGCATTAAAATATTTCGATCAGGGTATCAAAGGTCAGCAGCCGGAGATGGAAGATATATTTTTCGAGAATGTATATCCTTTATATAGTGCGACTGACATAAGGGGATCATCAAACCATAGAAATGCAGCTATCCAGTCAGATCTACTAAGACAAATGACTTTAGTTTATGGAATTATTCAAAATGCAAATGATGAGCGTCCATTACCTATTTTAGAAGAAATACTTTTTCGTCTCGGCCAATATATTCATGAAGTTGAGTCAGTGTTGACATCCGGAGCAGAAATTGAGATTGTAAATTTTATGAAATATGAAATAGATCCGGTGCTTCATTATTTAAAGGATTTTAATGAAAAAATGAAATCCTCTGTAAAAGATTATTTTGATATTGTTGATTCAGAATTTGGAACTATATATGATAAGAGACGTGATTTTGACGAAAGTGTAGAGGGTTTAAACCGAACCATATCAGCTTTTCTTGATGTTGAGCAGATTGATGCTCAGGATATGTTTCCCCACTATTTCGAAAAACAGTCAACTGACGGCGTAGATTTTAATATCTACATTGGTGATTCCATGTCTGAGAGCAGGACTTTTAATGAAATTTATTTAAAGAATATGAGGCTCTGGCAGTTGATAATAATGTGTAAGATTGCTCATTTATCCAGTTCCCTGAAAACAAAACTTATGGTGCCCCTTGAGACAACCCACTTGATAGTTGTACAGGATATGCCAATAACAGTTGGTTTCCATCTCGATGAAAAGAATTTTCATGTTGAAGGTGCCTATAATATCCGTTATGAAATAATGAAAAAAAGAATTGATAAGGCTGTTATAAAGGACTCAGGAGAGCGCTTAACTCAGCCTGATGCAATTGCAATAGTTTATTCTCAGGAAAAAGAAGCCCGCGAATATACTCAATATGTCGAATATCTTCAGGCCCAAAAATATTTAAAGGATGATATCGAGGATGTCGAGCTTGGCGATCTCCAGGGAATACAGGGATTGAGAGCCTTGAGAGTATATGTGAATTTAGAGGCTGAAATGCCTGGAGAAAATATTAGAAAGGAGGTTGAAAAAGCATCTCTGGGATAAGTTAAGTGCCAATATAGAATATTGAAATAACAATGTCAGCAGTCATGTTGATGTACTGTTTTACAGGTGCTCATAAATGTAATTTTTAAGCACATTTCGGGCCGCTTCGGAAATATCTTCAAATTTCATTGTATAGTAAAAAACATTTCCCTCGGCGATGGTGCGGCTGGAAATTATCTGTGTGAGGATATCAAATTTAAATTCATTGATGGCAAATGAGAGTGCGTACTGTTCCTTATAATCCATTTTGTCTCCGAGGCGGACCACGGCTTCATAATCATTAATTTTAAAAACCGTACCATTTTCCTCTTTGATTTCTTCTTTGGTTCCCCCTGCATTTATTTTTACAGTACATGGAATGATCACATCAAGGTAGGGGTGTCTGAACTCCTTGTCCCTGGTAAAGGATTCGGGAATAATCACTGTCAGGAGATTTCCTTCGAGTTCTTCCGTCATTGTATCAAATGTATATTCCGCGTCTCCCACACGCCAGATGTAAAATTTCACCGGTTGAGGTTCAACCAGGGCCTGCAGTTCCTTTGGGGAACGAAAAAGTTTAAGGGTAATACCATTATTGCTGATGCTGAGTATTTTTCCGAAGAAGGTCTCCTCCCCGGCGGTATTGAAGTAAAGTAACTGGTTAATCTCCAGTTCCATTAAACTATTCAGGGGTTTTTTGAAACGGACGCCATGATACAGTTTCTCATAGGTAATTGTGAGGTCCTTGCATATCGAAGAGAAGGATTTTTCCTCCTCATGCTGATTTTTCAGGAATGTTAAAAACTTTCCCGTCGCCTCCTCGAAGAGCTCCGGGTCCCTGAGAATATCACTCGGATTGGAGAGGTGAAGTATATTAATAATGTTATTCAATACCTTTATCTGAAAATTAGAGAGCCCCAGGCGTTTTGTCCTGAAAAGAAAGAGATTATAGTCATGGAGCTGACGGTCCTTCTGGTGCTGGATGTATTTTAAAATAAGAAAAATAAGACCGACAACGAGAAATAGAATTACCAGCAGGGTCAGCTCAATTGGAGTGGCCGTGGGCCATTTAACGCCGAAAACAGTTTCCATACAAGGCTCCTTCGGAAGGAAAATATTGTAACCTCTACCATTATCCTTCCTCCAATATGGTATACCAATGAGGTAATCGGGTCAATAAAAAATGGTATCTTTTATATTTAGAAAAAATATAAATATCGACTTGACTCCTGAAGTACAATTCCATACCTTTTTAGTGGTTAATTGTGAGGATAAAAAATGATTATTTTTAAAAGAATTTTTTCAATTCTAGTAGTAATAAGCGCAATAATGACTGTTTCCTGCGAGCTGGGAACCCCAGAAGAGAGCGATCTTTATAATTTTAAGGTTGTTGGATATCTGGGGAATTTTGATGGATACTACTCTATTGATGGTGGAGACCTTCAGACATTTGCGGGTGTTCAGGATACAACATCAACTAATTACTACATATATGAAACAAACCTGGAGACACCTGAATCTGTAATGATCACAGTAAATGGTTCCACGACCTGCGCTACTGTGTCCGTTTATATCTATGCCGGCGAAGAACTTGTAGAATCAGGGAGTGATGGTGCTACTGATTCAGGAGATGATGGAATTTATGATGATCTTGCTTACGTATATATTGATTATGACTTTACTTCCAGCACTACTAGTGAGTAAAATTTTGTAATGATAATTGATATCCATGCCCACCTCTTCGTCCCGGCCCTGCAAAGCAGCCGGGATTTTTATTTATCAGACCCGCATTTTTCTCTCCTCTACCGTGATGAAAAATCCAGGATGGTCAGCCATGTTGAGTTGATTGCCTCCATGGATGAGGCCTCCGTGGATGTCTCCGTGGCGATGGGGTTTCCCTGGGTGGAGGAGGCCCCGGCGCGGGAGCAGAACGAGTATTTTTCCAGCGTGGCTAAGCAGCACGGGCAGCGCATCATTCCCTTCGGGACGGTATCCCTGTCAGAGAAAACTATCAAAGAGAGGGTAAGGGAAATAAAGGCCCTGGGCCTCGGCGGTATCGGCGAGGTCGGTTTTTATCAGAGCGGTTTTGACAATTCGGGGGAGGTTTACCTTCGGCAGCTCATGGAAGGGGCCGCTGAAGAAGGACTTCCCATCTGCCTCCACGTGAACGAACCGGTGGGACATCCCTATCCCGGAAAGTATGATCCAAATTTTGAGCGCCTTTATCAGCTGATTTCAGACTTCCCCGATGTGAAGATTATCATGGCACACTGGGGAGGGGGGCTTCCCTTTTATGAACTGATGGGGGAAGTTAAAGAGGCCTTCAGAAACGTCTGCTACGATACGGCAGCTTCTCCTTTTTTGTATGACCCGAAAATTTATACTGTCGTTGCGGATATTGTCGGTGAGGATAAAATTCTCTTCGGCTCTGACTTCCCCCTTATATCTTTTGCCCGTTACCGGGATGAAATCGAAGGTGCCGTAGAGAACACATCTCTCCGGAAAAAAATTCTGGGAGAGAATGCGGCTAAATTTTTAGGTCTGGAATAAAATTTTCGGTTAAGAGGAAGGAAAAAACTCCCCACAAAATTAGAAAATAATTCCCGCAGCAGCCAGAATTATTGCCAGTACCGTTACAGTCATCACCGTCAGCATTACTCCACGATGAATTGAGTGCCCGGGATTCGAAGACATGATACGGATTGCCGTGACTGCTATTGCCTGAATTAAATTGATCAGCCATGCTGCGATAAAAAGCAGAACCAGGGAACTGAAAAGGATTCCCAGGATGATGCCGCTCCAGAGGCTGTCCGCTGCCTCGGGTACGGCGCTGAAATTTCCTGTGAAATTTTTTAATTCACCCGCCAGTTCCGGTGCGAGAAAGGCAGTTGCGCTCCAGAGAATAATGAAAGCGGCGCTCCCGGCAATAAAGAAAACCACCATTGAGAGAAAGCCGCTTATGACGCCATTTAGAAAACTGTATACGGGAATATTTATGTTTTCCACCGCGGTGAACTTCAGGAGGCTTCGAATGGTTTCTCTGAATGTGAGGGGCTTCATGGCAATAAAGGCAATTAATAAGTCTCTGAAGTATGCGCTGATAATAAAAAGAATGCCAAGTACCAGGAGCAGGCCGGAAAAGAATCCCGTATAGACAAAACCGAAGTGGCTTTTCATCAGGTATACGGGGAAAAGCAGAATGGAAAAAACAAGGAAGAGGCCTATCGAAACCGTGAAAAGTGAAGAGAAATCCATTTTGAAATCCTGCAGGAAGTCACGGTAGGGTGCATTGTTCCCGGTTTCGATGTTGTTATTAATATTCTTTGATATAAAATAGAGGTGCAGGTCAAATAACCAGATTCCGGCAAGAACCAGGAGATAAAGAACGAATCCTGAAAGAAAGAGATGTCTTCCAAAGAAGTCAATATTTCCCCTTACAATGAGGGCAAAGATCCCGCCAAATAGACTGAAAAGGAGAAGGACCAGGTAAGTAAATATGACATTCTTTTTATTGAATGAAAGAAAAATGCCGTCAAAAAGATTGGTAACAGTAAGGGGCTCCTCTTTTAATGGAAGAAAGGAAAACCAGCCTTCCCGTTTGCGGTCAATCACAATACGGTGTCCGCAGTTTTCACAGAAGAAATAGACCCTGCGGTCATCAACTTTCTCCTGCGGAAGGTGGTACTTCTGACTGCAGTGGGGACAGGATATTTCCATAGCATGGTGCCTCTTACGATTGTATTATTTTTTTTCCTGATCCTGCAGTTCTTTCTGTTTCTTCAGGCGATTCTCGCCCAGTTCTTTGATGATTTTAGGGTCTTTTTCAGCCAGCTCCGCAAAGGCCTCATACTGTTCGAGGGTATAACCGTATTTTTCCACGATCTTTTTTTTGCTCTCCGGTTTCTGGTCTGTTTTGGTAATTTCGATATCCATCTTTGCAAAATCCTGCACAGTCATTTCTTTTTTCTTTTGCGTACAGGCAAAGAGAGACAGGGCGACTGCCACGGCTGTTAGTATTGATAGTAGGTTACGCATAACTTCTCTCCTGTTAATAATTTCCCTTTTAAGTTATACCAGATTAGTGGAATGTCAAGGAGAAATTTTGACGTGGAAACAGAGCCAGTTTTCCAGTTCGGTCACTGAAAAGACGGGAAGGCCTTCATTCTGCAATACTTCTCTTATCTCCCGGTCCCACTGGGAACCTATACCGCTGATAATCAGGCTTCCCCGGGGTGCCGCAAGTTTTTTGAGAAGGTGGATATTTTTTATGATTATGTCTGTCAGCAGGTTCGCCACTATAATCGAATATGATCTCTCCGTGGAAAAGGAGGCGATGTCAGAATGGTGCAGGGTTATGGACCGGCAGTTATTTTTTTTAAGATTTTCCTCTGCCCGGGAGACCGCCGCCTCGTCAAGCTCAACGGCGTCTATTTCCCCTATTCCGAGTTTTTCAGCAAGAACTGAAATTATTCCGCTGCCTGAACCGGCATCAAGAAGATGCATTTCTTTCAGGGCCCTTTTGCTGAGATTCTGTGCAAGGCTGTGAAGCTCCCTCATGCAGAGAATAGTGGTGGGATGTCTTCCGTCACCAAAGGCATCACGGGGATCCAGCTGGATGAAATACCGGCTGTTTCGAGCCTCATCTGCGTCGGGGTCAGGACCGGCAAAGATATTATCGTTAATAAAGTTGCCCCGGTAATGTTCAAACCACCGGTTTTTCCAGTCTTCCTCACACAGTTCTGATACAAGGGGATTGTGGTCTTTGAAGAATGAATTTATTGTTTCAAATGATTCCGCCAGGGCGGTAACAGTCAGCTGATCTGAATCAGAGGGAGATACAGAAACGCTGGAGGCTCCGAGGGCAAAAAGCTGCTCTTCAATGAGGTTTTGTTCCCTGGGATGGATGATAAAGGAGATTTTATACATAATATAAATTACGGGTCCGCCCGCAGGGGCAGACCCGTAATATAAATTTTATTACATTTCTATTGCAATGGCATGGCCCATTCCACCGCCGATACAGAGGGTGGCGAGACCTTTTTTAGATCCGCGTTTTTTCATCTCGTGAACGAGGGTTGTAATGATTCTGGCCCCGGAGGCCCCGATGGGGTGTCCCAGTGCGATTGCCCCCCCGTTTACGTTGACGATATCAGGATTCCAGCCGAGTTCACGGTTTACGGCTATCGCCTGTGTGGCAAAGGCCTCATTCGCTTCCACCAGGTCAAGGTCTTCGACTTTCCATCCGGCTCTGTCGAGGCACTTGCGCGTTGCAGGAATAGGCCCGGTTCCCATAATTGTCGGATCAACACCGGCAGATGCATATGATGCTATTTTTGCAATGGGTTCAATGCCGAGTTCCTTTGCCTTGTCTGCGGACATGATTACTGCGACTGCAGCGCCATCATTGATGCCTGATGCATTGCCGGCAGTTACAATACCGTCTTTTTTAAAGGCTGGTCTGAGTCGGGTAAGAGACTCAATGGATGTTCCCAGTTTTGGATGTTCATCGGTATCAAAAATTTTCGGATCGCCTTTACGCTGGGGGATCTCAACTGGAACAATTTCATCTTTAAAACGGCCTGAAGTAATGGCAGTTTCGGTTTTCTGCTGGCTCCACAGGGCGAATTCATCAACCTCATTCCTGGTGAGTTTGAACTGCTCTCCAACGTTCTCCGCGGTGATTCCCATGTGGTAATCGTTAAAGGCATCCCAGAGTCCGTCATTTATCATAAGGTCCATAATGTCACTGTTGCCCATGCGGTAACCATACCGGGCGCTGTTGAGGGCATAGGGGGCTAAACTCATATTCTCCATGCCGCCTGCAACAATGATGTCTTCATCCCCTGCCTTGACAATCTGTGCAGCAAGAGAAATGGACCGGAGCCCGGAAGCACAGACTTTATTTATTGTCATTGCAGGAATTTCCTGGGGAATTCCTGATTTGATAAGAACCTGCCTGGCGGTGTTCTGTCCCTGTCCTGACTGGAGCACATGGCCCAAAAGTACATTCTGAACCTGGTCCGGAGAAATGCCGGCACGTTTTATAGCTTCTTTTACTGCAATGACTCCAAGGTCAACGGCAGGGACGGTTTTAAGGGAACCGCCAAAGGAGCCGATAGGTGTTCGTACTATTGAAGCAATAACAACTTCCTTCATGATTACCTCTCGATTGTTTATGTGATAGTTGATTTGCAGTCCGCCGCGGCATTTTTCACCCGTTTAATTTTGAATCGAATGAAAGAAAAACGGGTACCCCGGTTTTACCGCCGCCTTCACCGTAGTCATACATTGAAATGAATTTGAATCGGTACTTGCGGACCTTTAAATTTTATCTTTTAAAGATGTGTATACAGGCCGCGGTTTTTTTGTAAAGGATTTATTAATTTTATTACCACGGTGGTAAATGCAACTGACAGGAATCAAAGCGAAACCGGTATTTTCCTTGCAAAAATAATCCCTTCGGGGTATGTGAAAGATTGAGGGGGATATTTCCCCCTGATAATAATTGCGGATAATAAATGAACATATGACTGAATCTATCAGAAAAAATTATTTAGCGGTTTTATTCTTTTTTGTATTTATTTTCAGCAGTACTTCCCTCTGGAGCCGTGTTGCCGTTCTTCCGTACCGGGTGGCGGCTACATCTGAGAGGCTTACAGAAGACGCGGGGAGGGATTACGCCCGCCTGGTATCCCTGACACTTCGGGTTTCTAAGAATATAAATGTCGCAGAATTTAGAAATATAACGTCGGATCTCTACCGTGACAGGATTGATTGCCGGAAAAAAATAACCGCGGAAGACTTAAACCGCTTCGGGCTCCGGGGGCACTATGAGTACCTGCTCATGGGAACACTATCTCAAAAGAAGGGGGAAATTCAGTCGAAGAGCCTTCTCTACTCTGTCAGGGAGAAGAGGGTCCTGATTCGTTTCAGGTCATCGGCATCCACTCTGCCTGCCCTTGCCAGGAAGGATATCCGTGAAGCCTTCTCGGCCTACAGGGACCGCGTCTTTGAGACGAAGCATGGTTCCCTTGACCTGCTGATAATGGCAGACATGTCAGCCAATATGCTTCGTGAATGGCCTTCCCTTCGCCGCGACCTGAAAAAAATTGCGGGTCGTCTAATAGATATCGCGGGAATTGATACACGCATTTATTTTCTTCCCATTTCAAAAAAACATTCGTACCGGGATACGGCATACTTTGATAATTCTCTGCTGCTGTTTAATAAATATCTTAACAGTATAAATCCCCGTGGAGCAACTGACGGGAATGAAATTCAGGCAAGTCTGAGTTACGCGATAAAAAATATTCGGTGGCGCCGCGACAGCAAAAAACAGATTATTATTATCAGCAACTCTTCCCTTAAGGGGAGGGGATATCCTGAACAGTACGGTATAGAGGCGAGAAACCGGGGTATCAGGATAAATGGACTTCTTCTCGGCAAATTAAACCATGAATCGGGAGAGAGTCTTACCCGCCTCGTCCAGTCTTCCGGTGGGGAGCTTCGATACCTTGGGTATCGGCAGAGGGTTTATGATGCAGAGGGAACGGGCCACTGGGTATATTTCGAGCGCGGCCGCATGCTGGAGAGTGAAGAGCATGACATTTTATGGCGCGACGGCATCCTGGAAATGAACAAATATCGTCCTGGCCACGGGCGCCCGCGGATTTCCGCCAGTGAACTCTTCAGCGATGTTCCGCCGAAGGACCCCTATGACCTGCCGGAGCGGTATGACCGCATGTCAGGGAAGCGTATATTCCGCAGCGAGAAACTGCAGAATAATTTGATATTTTCCCTGACGGGAATTTTCGAAAAGAACGGTATTGTTTTTTCAGGGGGGGGAAGTAAAAGGCGTGTTCTCCTTTCAGACGGATCAGTCACCATCTGGATTGATGCACGTGACGATAAACTTTTTTCTCTTCTGAAAAGAAGGATGGGTGAAGGAAGTTACTTCCCCCTTGCAGTAAAACCGCACCGGTCAGCAAAAGAGACCTATGGTATCAGCCTTGTTCCTGTTCCCATTGAGCTTAACAGCAGCGATGTGCCGAAGGTTCTGAAAACGTCCCTCTCGTCGCTTTTCAAAAAACGGGAAAAGCATCTCGCGGGTTCCGGCATGAAACCCAATCTATGGATTGTTTCCGTTAAGGTGCTCCAGGTGAAGGGGGAAAGCCCTGGGAAGGATATCAGGGATTGATGCTAATGAAGGATGTACATATTTACCTTTATTAGTGAATTTCAATATATGTTTTCCTGAAGAAATTATTTGATGGTTATCCCGCCACTTTTGTTTTCCTTATGTAAATATCCATCCAGTGCATGTAAAATAAGATTAATAATGAGGATAACGGCCTGTCTGCCACCAAATAATTGATGTTAGAAATTTTTACTGACATTGAATAGATTTACAATTGAATTGGCAAATTGTTTATGTTATATTGTTATCATGAATGATAACAGTATATTGTTCATGATAACAATATAATTAATAACATAAAAATGAATAATATCAGATTTTATTTATTAGTAATTACAATTTTATTTTCAGCTCCCTCGATATTTATTCCAATTGATATTCATGCAATAGAGAAAAAAAGTGATAATTTGAAAAAGCAGGACCTCTTTGATTTATCACTTGAAGAACTGCTAAATGTAAAAGTGTATTCTCCAACAAAATCAAATATTTCCATTCAAAAAAGTCCAGGTGTAATTCGTGTTTTTACTCAGAAAGATTTTGAAAGATTCGGCTTTAGAACATTGAAAGATGTATTGGCAACTGTTCCTGGAATACAACTCCCGCAGACATATAAAAACCACCATGCTATTTGGGTAAGAGGAATTCAGACAAGATATAACAGCAAGGTTCTTCTGATAGTAGATGGTATTCCAATAAGAGACTCCTATTATGGACACTTTGATGTTGACAGCATGGTCTCGCTTGGAGATGTGGAAAGAATTGAGATACTGAATGGTCCTGGATCTGTTAATTATGGAGTTAATGCATTTTCAGGGATTATAAATGTATTTACAAAAAACAAGGGAAAATCGGCCAGAATAGATTATAGTGCCGTAAAGGGTTATGGCTATGATAGTGAAAATCCCGGGTCAAAATTCTTTCATTCTTTTGATACAGCTCTTGAATGGGATATTTCTAATTTTTATCTTTATGGGAAATATCAAAGGGGGGCTCATTTTAATCCTGAAATAATGAGAAAGGGGGACAGATTCGAACATGACATGACAGCCGAAAAAAGATATGTCATGACAAAATTCAATAATAATTCATTTACTTTTTTAGCTGCATACAATGATAATATTATCCCCAGTATTTACTATTCATACAGTGATCGTTATTACCGAAGAATGCCCGTCTAC
Source organism: uncultured Spirochaetota bacterium (assembly GCA_942491575.1). GTDB lineage: Bacteria > Spirochaetota > UBA4802 > UBA4802 > UBA5550 > CAZHNW01. Next base: position 2,881,180 of record CALOBT010000025.1, on the reverse strand, counting down.
TCTTCATTAAACTATAAAAAAGATTTTAAAAAATTTGGAAATTTAAAAAGCCAAGTTTTTTTCCAGTATCATTATTATTCTGAAAATTCATCTTTTTATAAAAGTGAGGATGAATTTGGTGATCCAATACCATTTTATTCTGAAAAGATCCTGGAAAAAAAATTTGAAGAAAAAATACCAACAATGATGTATGGCGCTGATATAAACTATTCATACAGTTACTTTAAAAAAAACACCATGACTCTCGGACTCTCATATCTCCATGACCAGACAATTGACAAACCTAAAAACAGAGAAAAAGTTGATGGAACCTGGGGGGAATGGGAATATTTGACTCAAAACAAAATTAAAAATGAAAATATTGGGGTATATATTCAGGATATATGGGATATCAGCAAATATATTGCTCTTACTGCAGGATTGAGATACGATTATCTTTCAAATTTTAAAGACCAGTTTAATTATCGTCTTGGTTTAACAGGACAAACAACCTTTAATTTATACGGCAAATTACTTTACGGAACAGCTTTCAAAGTTCCCAATTATCGTGAATATTTAAAGACAAATTTGGAAAATCCTGATATTAAACCTGAAAAAATGAATACTCTTGAAATACAGATGGGTTATCTTGCTACAAAATTTGATTTCAATATCACCTTCTATTACAATATATACAAAAATTTTATTAATGAAATTTCTATAATTGAACATCATGAGGTGATACTTTCAGAACCAGATGAGTATTATATGAATTTTAATAGAAGAGATATTATAGGTCTTGAAATTAATTTTATTACTTATCCGTTAAAAAATTTAAGTCTGAATTTTAATTCCGGCATTATATTAAAGGCAACTGAAGAAATGGGAGAAATATCGAACTACGTTGTTGTTAATCCGGCTGTGGATTACAACATTGATAAAAAGAATCTTTTTTTTCTAAGCAAATATATGATCAACGTGCTTGCTTCATACAGATTCCTGGAGAATTATCTTGCAGGTTTTAATATACAATTCGGTTCAAAGCGGGATGTCCCGGATTCATATCATTCATATAGTGGTATAAGCGATGAACTTAGATATGCCTCTGTTAATAACAATGATGCATACTGGTCAATAAATCTTCATGCTTCGGCAAATTTATACAAGGGCCTTAATTTATATTTTAAAATTAATAATTTATTTGATCAAAGGATCTATAGTCCGAATTATTCTAAAGTAACATACTATGATTCGGAATGGCCGGGAATCAGTTTTGAGTTAAGCTTAAAATATATCTTTTAAATCCAGGTTTTAATTTTAGCATAATAGTGATTATGTTGTAAGCAATAATATAGAAGAGAAAAGGATCTGGAGCTAATTAGTTATGGTCACCATCATTAAAGATAAACTTTCCATAGGCAGTTATAAGGACGCCCTGAATCCTCCCGGGGAAATTACCGCTTTTCTCTGTGTCGCCTCCGAAAAAGATCTTAAGAATCCGGTACTTTTTTACCACAAGGTACCCGTAATCGATATGCGGCCGATTCCGAATGACCAGTTAAAGGAGGCCCTTCTCTGGCTGGCAAAATATATCGATATCAATCATATTCTTGTTTTCTGTAATGCAGGCGTGGGAAGATCATCCTCGGTGGTAATCGCCTACTTATGCTGTATGCTGGACTATGGCTTCGGTGAAGCGGTAGAACATGTTGCAGCGAGAAAACCATATATTTCGCCCCTCCCGAATCTAATTCTTTCCATAGAGGATGTGAAGGCTGATATCTTCCCCCAGAAAAAAAAGGATAAGTGGCTGTGAACAGTGTATAAATACTCCAGCTTTTTTATCGGATAAACTGAAAAACTAAAATAATCCCGGTGTATCCTGAATTTCTTATAAGTTAAAGTATACTCACTTGCGAAAATTTCTCCCTTCCTTAAATAATTAGTATATATTGTTTGAAATTCATGGTCCGGGTTATTGGCATGAATTTTTTAATAAATAAAACGTTATACGAAATTAAATGAATAAAACTTATTGAAATATTTAATACCCTTCTAAAGAATGAATTACATGGTGTTCCTTTTAAACATGAATTAGTTTTCGGTAATGCTGGAGGATAAATGAAAATCGAAAAAGGACAAACCGCTATTATAACCGGTGCTTCTAAAGGCCTTGGTGTTTATATGTCAGAGGCCCTTGCAAACCTGGGAGTGAATGTTGTTTTAGCGGCCCGTTCCAAAGATGGCCTGGATAGTGTCTGTTCCCGTATAAAAGAGAGGGGGGGGAATGCTATTTCCGTACCTACTGATGTGAGAAATATAAAGCAGTTAAAAAAACTGATATCCATAGCAGAGAAAACTTTTGGTCATATTGATATATTGATTAATAATGCGGGGATCGAAACCACCGGTTTTTATGAAACTCTTCTCATGGATTCAATTGGCAGTGTTATTGATGTTAATTTCAGGGCACCAATGCTTCTTAGTCAAATGGTCCTTCCTCAAATGCTTGATCGAAACAGAGGACACATTGTAAATATTGCATCAGGAATCGGTTTTCTCCCCATGCCTTATAATGAAACCTATGCTTCGACCAAGGCAGGGCTTATAGGCTTTACCAAAGCATTACGGATTTCTCTTCAGGATAGAAATACGAATGTAAGTGCTTCGTGTATAGCCCCAGGCTTTATGGATGATGCAGGTATATATGAAGAGATGAAAAAGGAATACAACATCAAGGCGCCAAAAATATTCGGCTCGATGCCTGCTGCAAAGGCTGCTGATGCAGTAATAGAGGCCATCAGCAAAGACATCCCGGAAATACTGGTAACTCCAGGGGCACCACGTATTATTATGGCAGCAGCAGCACTTTATTCAAGGTTTCTGGAAAAATTTATCAAATGGTTTAATATTGCAGGTTTTTTCAGAGCTATGGCTGAAGAGAGGATAGATAAATAGTGAAGTAATTGTAAATAACACGATATTCAGTAACGGAACGGGACATTATCCCATAAATTGCAGAATCTGTAATGGTTAAATAAATTGGTATTATCTCATTTGAGTATGATTGATTTAATTACACTGTTTATTTTATAAACAGTTTTCCTTGACAAATTAAACCATATAAATTCGTTATATTATAAATAATATATAAAAATTACAGGCAATATTTGTAGTCGAAAAACTGAATTTTAATTTATTTTGTTATAGTAACCACTGGTAGTCAGTTAGCCCCATCACAGATCATCTGGATGCGAATAGCAAATATTTCCTGCATTAACTAACTTCCTCATTCGAAAGGTACACCATGTCAATTTCTACCGAATTATCTAAAAATTTGAATTCATTCTTTCTAAAGTTTTATGTTTATACAGAGGGATTTGCTTACGTCGTAATTACCCCAATAACGGTATTAGTCTCTTTTAAATCGTTGAACCTTAAACCCGATAGCTACTCATCTTTTTTTGGTATAATTTCAGCAGTAATTATTATTTCCTTTGTTATATCGATTATTATGACAAAGAAGAAGTTGAAGCCGCTTTTGGATTATTTTGATTTGCTTCATTCGGACGGAAAGGTCAATGAGGCTGTTTATGACAGGGCCTATGAATGTTACATCAATTTACCTAAAGTGCATTCAAAAGAAACCATCATCCGCTGGCTATTTACAATGGGTGTTGTAATCATTTTTATCAGTATTATTGAAGATCCATCCATTACCGACACTTTTAATTTGTGGATGCTGCTATTTATAAATTCCATTCTGTCCGGTATTCTTTTTTACGTAGTTACCGAAAGGCTCCTATTTGGAGTTGCCGAAAACGGGATTTTTTCACTTGAACCCTCCGGCGGCTTTCTTCTTAAAAGCAGAATTGGCAGGTATCTGTCTGCTACCATAATTGCTATGATATCATTTCTTTCAATTATATTAATAACTGTGACACATAATAATACTGATGCCCATCTGAAGGATGCCTACTTCCATAATATGCATATTATTTCCGGAATGGTAAATCAGAGCTCCCATCAGCTTCTTGGAAAACAAAAGAAAATTGCAGCTAAACTTGCATTGGATGAAGGAATTAAAAACGCGATGAGAACTGGTGATATTAAGGGGATTCGGAGAACCTTAAAAGACACCGTTGCCGGATCTGGAATATTTTCAGGAATTTATATAGGGATGGCAGGGAAAGATACAGTTAAAGTCTTAACTTCCTCCCATAATAAAAATCAGGAGAGTATAATTAACCAGTCCATTACTCCCGCTGTTCAAAATTATCTTCAATCGGAAAAAGTCTGGACTTCTATGCTCCCGAAAAATTTCACCCCTGGGAAAAAACTGTTTCAGTTAATTTATCCGGTTCATAATAATAAAATTTTACAGGGATTTGTAGGGATTGTAGTTGATGCGGAAAAATTTTCTCAGTCCCTTTTTTCTGGATTAGAAAAAAAACATGGTTATGATATCTTCCTCTGCGGTTCCGATTTAAAAATTCTAGCAAATAAAGAAACAGGAAAGATATCCGGGAATTTTCCTGCTGTTGAGGTTACATCAGATGAAATAAATAACCTGAATGGAAAAAACTTGAGATACTGCGAGGATGAAGTTTGGAAACATCTTATATTTCGGAGATCTTCTATTAACAGTATTGCCACGGTCATTTCTATTGATGAATCTGAAATAGAAAACAGGAGTTTTAACTCAACATTGTTTATGATAATATTTATATGCATCAGTCTTCCTGTTGCAGGATTTCTTACATATAGAATTATTAACAGAAGACTCGAACCTTTAAGGGTATTAAAATCTTTAATCGGAAAGACAGCGAATGGTGATCTTTCTGATACTATGAATGTATATATTTATGATGAAGTGGGTGATATTGTCATAAGTATCACTCATCTTGTGGATAAATTAAACGAGATAATGACAAAAATTCAGGAAATTTCATCAGAACTTGCTTCTTCATCAGAGGAAATGTCTCAAACGACAAGTTCTTTTTCTACCGGTGTACAACATCAGGCGGCAGGAGCAGAGGAAATAACTGCCACCGTTGAGGAGGTTTCAGCAGGTGTTGATAGTATTTTAACTGCGGCTGAATACCAGTTTGACCGGTTAAATAAACTAATCGACAGCATGGAGGAACTGTCTCATTTAATCAATGATGTTAACGGGAAAATGAACGTGACTCTTGATGAATCCGTGAGAATTTCAGATAATGCAAAGCTCGGTGAAGATGCCCTGAAGGATATGAAAACAAGTATGAGTAAAATTATTGAAAGCTCCAGCCAGATGTCGGGAGTAATCAATATTATTAATGATATTTCTGATCAGATAAATCTTCTTTCGCTTAATGCTGCCATTGAAGCGGCACGTGCAGGAGAAGCAGGCAGGGGTTTTGCTGTTGTGGCGGATGAAATTTCTAAACTTGCGGATGAAACTTCAAGGAGTATAAAAAATATTGATGGTCTTATAGTTGAAAATAACCAGGAAATCAATTTAGGCATGAATAATGTAACTAACACTATCAATATTCTCAGTGCAATTATTTCGGGAGTGAATTCAGCAAATTTAATGATGAATGAAATAGCTGACTTTATGAAGAACCAGCTAACGGTGAATCAGGATGTAAATAAAGAGGCTAATGAAGTGAAAAACCGGTCTGATGAAATAAAATCAGCCTCAGGCGAACAGAAAACTGCTTCTATGGAAATAGTTAAATCAATTTCATCAATAAATGAGCTAACGCAAACTAATGCTTCGGGAATAGAAGAGATCGCAGCTAGCGCAGAAAATCTCACTGTAATGGCTGAAAACATGAAAATAGCAGTTGATTATTTTAAAATTAAGAAAGGAAGTTGAAACGGATTATTGCATAATATATTTGAGTCCACATTTAATAAGAAGGCGGACTCAAATATAATGAATATTTCCCGCAATTAATATTTGAAAAACATCAAACCTGTCTGTACACCCGCGGCTGGACAAATGTATGCTGCCATATTACCCTTTTTTAATCTGCCGTCTTTTTTTGCCAGCCATAAGCCTAGTGGAAGACTGACAGAGGCGACATTTCCGTAATCAGAGAAATATGGCATCCGTGTATCCGGGACTTCAATATTAATTTTTTCTAATATTGATAATATTATTCCATCCACCATATTGCCAACATCATGAAAAAACATATTATCAAATTTGGTGTTTTTCCAAGGTTCCTGAGAAAAGACCTCCGGTAAAAGTTTTGATGTCATCTCTTCTCCGATGGTAATTAATCTTGTAGAATGAGAAAAAAGCTTATACCGTTCACCTACTCGATGGTTAAGTCCAATAGTACAGGCAGAAAAGGCTCCATCTGCCAGTTTATAGAAAAATTTCATGTGTCTGTCATCTTCAATGTATTCGGCCTCAATAGTAGATTGGATGACAATGGCACCTGCGGCATCGCCAATTGTGAGTGAACCAAATTTCCATGCCAGTTCCTCTTTGGTTTTACACGTAAAATCAGCCCAGTCATAAGATCGTTCGCCGGCTGCAATAAGTATTTTTGAATATGCACCGGTTTTAATCAGTGAATGTGCTAATTCTATTGACTTTAGAAAGCTGGTACAGGCGTCCTGTGTATCAATTACATTTGCATTAATTGCCTTTAATTCATGACGGAGGATATGGCCGGTGGCTGGTTCAACTAACGCCTTGGACATCCCGGTAAAAATTATTAAATCCAGTTCTTCCGGTCCCATATCGGCATCTTCAAGAGCTGTTTTGGATGCCTGCAAGGCAATGTCCGTACAATATTCATCTTCGTTACACCAATTCCTTACTTTACTTCCAGCTCTTTCCAGTTTTTCGGCTGATTTCGATAAAATTAATTCGAGATCAGAGTCCTGCAGATAAGGCGCACTATTTTTTTCGAGTAAATCCAGAACATCATCGTTATAAACTTTGCGTTCCGGAGCATAGGCTCCTATGCCGCTGATTCTAGCTGTTGCCTGCATCATGATACCTCTCTGTATTGATATTTCACATAACGTTATGATTTCGTATAACGTCAATTTATTAAAAATTAATGAAGTTTTGCAATCCGGTTATTTTATGTCAATATTTAAAAAGTACTGGTGCAGTAAAACTTGTCCCTGTTCCTGAAAAAATTACATCTGCGTTATCGGCAGTTGAAGATGTAATATTTGAACAACTCCCGTTAAAAAGATATATTCTCCCACATATATTCGCAGCATCATAGACAGTAAGCGGATTATAAGCACTATCAAGGATTACGAGATCAGCATACCCGTCACCGTTAATGTCTCGATTAATCCCTTTTCTCACTGTAAGGATAACAGTATTATCGGAGTTTGCACCATCTGACTCAATTGCGGGGACAGATATCGTATATTTGGAGTTGCCCTGCCAGGTATTTGAACCGGTTGGAACCATTAATTTCCAGTTGTTGCTACCTGTTGCTTCAGTCCAGCTTCCACCATCGAATTGCACCTGTACAGAGAGACCTGTCTTCTTAATTAGCAAATATACGGAATTACTCAAGCGGGGCTCAATGGATTGAATATAGCAATTTAGTAATAACCATTAATATCTGGTAATACCTGCTTATTCAATCTATATATTTTTTTCAACATTGATCACGTATCCAATAGGGTTGATCTAAATAGATTCCAGGGAAAATAAAAGTAATTATTTAATTAACACTAAGCGCAACAATTACTTATTGACAAAATAAAAATAAATTATGATTACAATCCCTGATTGAAAAATTTTTTACTAGAAGGAGCCGGTTAAATGCATACTATTTTAATCGTAGATGACAAACCTGAAATTGTTGATTTATTGCAGTTTGACCTGGAAAGTCTTGGCTATACGGTTGATAATGCCGATGGTTATTTTGCAGCTCTGGACAAATTTAAAAATAATATATATGATTTAGTAATATTAGATATTGCGATGCCTAATCCTAATGTTGATGGTGATGATTTTTTAACCGGGATACAACTGTACGATAAAATTACAAAATTGAAAGTGAGACCCAAGGTTATTGTGTATACTGCCAATTCCCGTAATTATGATGAAAATTATCTTTTGATGGGAGCTGATCAGTTTGTAGTAAAAGGAAGTGGGAATTTAAATTTGCTTTCATGTGTTGAGGAAGTTTTAAAAGGAAATATATGTGGAAAAAATAATTGAACATATTTTATTATATGGTTTGACTCCAGCTGTTATCTGTATTTCAGGAGGTGTGATTATCCTTCATGTCTTCAAAAAATTTTATGAAAATGATTTATCAAGAAGAATTGAATTAGTAAAATCAGAGTTGCATCTTGAGTTGGAAAAACAAAAAACTAATTACAATTTCGTTTTTGAAGAAAGAGCAAATATTTTAAAAAAATTATATCAACTTATCGAAGATTTAACAATTACTAATGATGCTAATAAAACCTTTGATATAAATATAAGAGATCATTTAGCAAAGATTGAGGAATTTTTTCTTTTTTATAAATACAACAGACTATTTATAAATTCTGAAACATGTATGATATTGGATGGTTTTGTTGATAAATTACAAAATTTATCCGAATTAATAAACAGTATTTATTCTAGAAGTAAGAGTGAGAAAAAACGTTCTATTGAAGAGACTGAAAAATTTAATAAAATTATAAATAGTGATTTAGTTGAATTAAAGAATACCCTTGAGTTGGAGTTTAAAAGGGTTTTCGGAATAAATAATTAGGCAAGAAGGAAGGGCTATGTCAAATATTATGGCAAATGATATAAAAGAAGGTTTAAATAATCGAAATGTGCTAAATGATTTTTACATGAAGTTATTGCATGATATTATTAATGATGCTATAAGCATCGATTCTATTATAAGATTATGTCACAAAAAAGGAATCGAACTAACAGATGAAAAGGTCAATGTTATTCAAGGTAAAGCCTTATCTGTTGAAAAAAAGACAAAGATTTTGTTTGATTCATTAAATAATACTTAAAAAACATCTGGAGACCTGAAATCTCCATATGCTTTTTAAATAATATATGGAGATTTATTTCATCTTTTTTTGCGGCATATCGCTTTAACTGTATAACTAAAATACTTCATAATGAAAATTAAAAATTAATCTTCACCCTGGCAAACCCTGACACGCCGCTGCGTCCCGCCTGACTGGTTTCGCTTCCTATGGGAATATAGAGAGAAATAACCAGTTTGGCTGAAGTAAAGACACTCCAGTCAAGACGGGGATTGATAATTACACTGCCGTCGTTAATGCCGGCAATACAATAGACTGCCGCATCAATCAGGTCTGAAACAGGGTATGTTATCCCGCTGAATATTGTATCCCTGGTTATTGCCAGTGTCTCCCCGCTGTAGTTTGCGAAGCGGTCATTGATTGAAATATCACTGCTTCCATCAGCTGCCTGACCGATCCTCAGGTATTCCGCCATGATATAGAGTTGAAAGGGAAAAGTGTAATCAAAACCAACCAGAAACCGTTCGTGGTTTTTTCCTGCTGAAGAGAGTGTACTGCTGCTTCCAGTTGGCGAAATCCATGCGTAACCCCCTTCTGTGTTGAAGTTGATCCCGAAGAGTTCTCCGGAGAGTTCTCCCCCGGCAAAGTGCCACCGGAAGGAGCGGTTGTAGGCGTCAGCTGTAGCAGCATAGGCAAGTATGTCAGCGGTGGACCCAATGTGAGCCAGGGAATCAATATTGAACTGCTCAAAATCAAAACGCTTTTTTATCATATGTGTATACTGTGCCGCAACGTCCCATCCGAGGATATGGCTTTTGATGCGTCCGAGATAACCTGCCCTCCTGAAGTTGTCACTGAAGTGGAGGAGTCCCTGTATTTCAGTGTTCTTCGGTAATTCCAGTGCTACAAGAAGGGCATCTATACCGTCAACCTCGTAGGTAGGATCCATGGGATTTTTCCGGTTAAAGAGATCTGTCGGATTAAAGGCATAACCGGTACCGGTATAGAACTTGTGGCGTCCCGCTCTGATGCGGAGGTGTGGAAGATAGAGGGTTACAAATGCCTCCTGAACATAGATGTCATTCTGAAGTTCCATGGTAAAGAGTTGTGGTATCACAACACTTGCGGCATCCCCTTCAGGGATGTATGCCGTAAGGTCGTAGTTGGTGGCCCCTGCATAGAGAATGCCCACCACACCGATACCGTAGTCTATTTTTTTTGATGGTTTGCCGCTCAGGTTCAGTCGTGCCCGGGTGGCATTTAGCAGTGCTTCCTTTTCGGTAGCCTCGAGGTACTCCACCGTGGTGGTGTTTTCCACGTAGCCCTGAAGGTTGAGGGCCTTTGATACGGCTGTTTTTTTAGAATCTTCACCGGGAAGGGGGATATCCTCTTCAGCCATGGCGGCGGGTGCCGCAACGGCAATGAGGAGAATCAGGGCGAGTGTTTTGATTGTATCGGTCGGTTTCATAATGTCTTCCTTACTTCTGCAGGTTCCGTGACAGAAAGATGCTGGCGGGAATCCTGACTCCGAAACGTATTTTTGTAATAATCATGATGGTTGATGTCCTGTCCTCCAGGTTTGTCATGGTCATTTTGTGCGCCACGGTTTTTCTGCCTGCAGGGCGGATGTCTTCCATAATGAGTCTCTTGAAAGGACGCGTTGATCCCTTTTCAAAATAGTCTATGCGGCGGGTGATGTAATCTTCCTTCCCTACCCAGGCAATTACCTTACCGTAACTTGGACCTTTACGTGTCGGTTTTAGATCAAGGACGTAGCAGTCGGTTCCCCCTGACTTTTTAATGCCGGTGACGCTGCCGCGGTATTTCTCTGAAAGTTTCCCCCCCGCCTGATCTTCATATGTAAAGTCTGAGCCCATGACCTTTTTCTTTTTCATGTGGCTTCCCAGCTTGCGGGTGCGCCGTGTTTCCGGATTGTACATCCAGATGGTGTCACCGTCATTTGTCATGAGTATTTTTTGTCCCTTTACATCTGCCGGGGAAAGATAAAGACTCAGCTGCTTGTCTCCATTGTTGACCGCCCATCCACGGATTACCATTGTACGTTTTGAGCCGCTGGAGGTGGTGATTGTCTGTTTCATTTCTGAATAGTTGCTCCGGTAACCTTCCACGAGATCCGCCCTTTTTAAAATTGAAAGTGCCGATGGAAGGGCCGCCGCCGTCATGGCCGCTGCGGCTGTAAGGGCGGCTGTTCCGCCAAGTATCAGTAATTTTTTAATTATTTTGTTCATGGGATTCCTCCGAATTTGTTTTGAGTCTATCTTTAAAAACTACCATCAGGGCGGGGAGTACCGTGACGGTGACAACGAAACACCAGCCGACACCGATAAAAAGCGCCATGCCCATTGACTGAACGCCACGCATCAGGTAGAACATCAGGCTTCCGAAACCAATCATGGTGGTGAGGGAAGTCATAAGCATGGCATGTCCCACACTGGTGACTGCCTCGCGGATGCGGTGGTGCCCTTCATCAAGGTAGCGGTGCATGAAGTGGACTCCGTCATCTACACCGATGCCGATGATGACCGGAAGTGCTATCATGTTAACGAAATTTAATTTCATTCCTATAAGCCACATGGTGCCGAGGGTAAGGGCCACACCCGAGGCGAGGGGAAGGAAAGTAATCACCGCCTTCAGGGGATTCCTGAAATCGAGGATCAGTATCAGCATAATAACAATAATGGCGAAGAGCATGGCGATGCGTCCCTCTTCGACCGTAGAGGTATTCATTTCAAGTACCAGCTGAGGCATGCCGGTAACCCCTGGCTTTATGGCGGAGACCACCTCATTGAATAGAACCAGGTCATGCTTCTCAAAGAGGTTCTTTTTCGGCATGATGTGCATGAGAAAATCATTCGTCGCTGTGCTGACATACTGGCTCCGGATATCTTCCGGTATCATGGCGACGGTTACCGGACCGGTTTCCTTTGACATGGTAATAACCCGGGCCTGGAGCTTTTTGGAAAAAACCCGGGCGAAATCGGTTATTGAGTTCCAACTGATGTCTTCTTCGGCCTTGAGTTTGTCACGCAGCTGTGTCAGGATGCCCGCCTCCCGTTTGCCCCGGCGTCCCACCAGGCGTGAGGTCTTTTCTACAACACGATCCTGACCGCCGGTAAATGAGAGGGCCTGTATTTCCACCATGTTGGCCCAGAGGCGGTCAATTTCCCTGTAGAGAGAGACCTGGTTTCCCCTTTTGTTAAAACGGGGAGGGACAATCATTCTGGTCACCGATCGGTTCAGTTCTTTGATATGGGAAAGGCCCTTGTCAAGATCCGGGCGACTGACCCAGAGGGAGATATCATTTACATCCCCTACAATTCTTTTATCTTTAAACTTTTTCCGCAGGTCCCGTGATTCCTCTACCGATTTTGCAGTAATCATACTGGGGGTGGCGGAGAACTTGAACTTGTCGACAATCTCATCCTGCAGTTCGACAGACCTGAGATTTGCCGGTTCGAGGTTCATGAAGTTATATTCCCACTGGAGGAATTTCCCACCGATGATTCCACCTATGGTGATCAGAATTGCTGCTGCTATGGTAAGACCGTAGCGCCCCCCTGTTTTCTCTGCCAGGGATCCGATCCAGGAAAAGTCCCGGGCCTCTTTAATTTCTTTCTGGTTTGCCTGCATTCTCGCAGCCCGGGATGCCAGCATCGAAGGCAGCAGCCAGAGGGTTGCCACAAGTGTGAGGAGTACACCGGTACCGGCACAAAATCCGAATTCCCAGATTGCCTTGGTGTCGGCTATAAGAAGGGCCATGAAGGCGACTGCCGTAGTGATTGCTCCGGTGCTGACGCCTTTACCGGTGCTGCCGATAGTCAGACGGAGTGCATCCTCAAGTGAAGTCCCGTTGCCGATTTCTTCCTGGAATCGGCTTGCCAGGTGTATCGTGAAATCGATACCGAGGCCAAGGAGTACCACCATCATCATGCTGGTTATCATGTTAAGTTTTCCAATGGTCAGGGCAATGAATCCCATAGACCAGATTATACCGATAACTATCGGTGTCAGGGCCAGGAAGGGTGTCATGGCGCTGCGGAAGTTCCACATGAGAAGCAGAAAAATAATCAGAAAGGCGGCGAAGGTGATGGCAATCGTATAGGGGCCGATTGAATCCATTTCATCACGGGCAATGGCTGTCATGCCGGTGCGCTCGATTTTGAAGTCGGGATATTTTTTTACCAGCGGCGTCAGAATATCCTCAATCCGGTAATCGAGCTGCACCATTGCCTCTGCATCATCTGTCGGTATTGCAGAGGCTACCATGATGAGTGACATGGTGTTATCAAGTGAAAAGGAGTAGGGACGGCCTATGGTAATATCGCGAACCGTATCGGTAATTTCATTTTGAGAAACCTTAGAACCGGCTGCTGCCAGGAGGTTCCTGATGAAACGCTCTGTTCCGTCGAGGGACTGTACAATCTGCCTTTCCTGGTTTTTAACATTTTCAGAGTCGGTATATTCTTTTTCGAAGTCATCATTGAGGTGTTTCATGAAATAAAGCATTGTCGGATCACGGTAGATTTCCTTCATCCGCTTGATGTCCTTCGGTTTGGCAAGGCGCATTATGTTTTTTGTGAGCCATTCTTCCGGCATTTTGCCGTAGACCTGACGTGCAAGGCGGCCGCTTTTTTTAATTTGATCAAGGGACATGGCTGGATCGGCAATGAGGTCTTTTTTCAGGAGCCTCTCCGCCTCGTCGGTAATTTTTTCGAGTTGTGCTGAACCCTTTCCTGTTATGGCAATGATCATGTTTCCAGGCTGGAGAAAGTTGTTGTCGATGGTTTTGAATTCCTTTACCGCGGGAATCGAATCAGGGAGCATTTCCGTCCAGCGCATATCGACTTTAAGGAGCGATGAAGCACCCAGCATGGCGATGGTCAGGATTAGAGTCGAAATGTAAATAATGCCACGGTGGTGAGTGGCCATTTTGATGATCCATTCAAGTATTTTTTTTCTGAGCGAGAGCATGGTTTCCTCCGGAAATTGTTATATTGTGCTGGATTTCATTTCGGGCAATTTTCATTAGCAGGTATGAATTCCAGAATATCTTTTCATCAATACTGTTTTCACAAATTCAACATAGTATAATAGATGATTCTTTCAAATAAAAGCATTTATTACTTTAGATTATGAAGTTACTTTGCAATACAAAGTAACTTCATAATCTAAAGTAATAAAAGAAAACAGTATCGTCAAGGGGAGAGATCAATTTTTTGTAGATTATAGTTAACTGGCAGAAAAATGTATCACCGGGATTCTTTACCATTCAGCTTCCCGCATACAGTGAGGGTGAAAATGATATAGGGAAAGACGGGTACAGCAAGGAAGAGTAGCTCCGGATATATTTTTACACGGCATTTTGTCTGTTTGAACAGGAAAATCAATTCAGGTAATTCAGTAAAGTGAGTGAAGATGTGGCAGGAGGGTGCTAAAATTATAATATTCCCCGGGATGAGTTCCAGAGAAGATAGGATGATATATTTGAATTTACCTCATCCAGAATTACTTTTTCTGAATTGATAATATCCTGCAGTCTTTCCAGAAAACCGCTGTTGAGGGAATCCAGCTTAACCGAAATTCTGTTAAAAATTGCAGCGGGTAGAAGGTCTGAAAAATATATAAATGAAATCAGGTCTTTTTCATGAGAAACAAGTTTTAGTATGGAGGCAATGTCGAGTCCCAGCAGAATGTTTGAAATACTGGTGTAGATGCTGGTGAAAAAAGTATTGTTAACATCAACTTCAAGGAAACATTTGAATACCTTGAATATCCACCGCAAATTCTGGTCTTTATTAAATTTTTCAAGGTTGAGCTCAATAAAGTTAATGGTAAAGTAGAGGGTATTCAAATTGAAAGGAAGTGGATTCTTTGCAATAACATCTGTATTGAAACCCTCGACATAGGAGATGAGTGATGATGTATCATCATCGGTTGTTTTAAGTTTATGCCAGTTGGAAAATCTGCCTGAAAATCCCTTGAGGCCGATGAGTGCCAGTGCCTTTATATCCGTACAGTAATGTCCCTGGGCGATCTGGTAATAGAAGTTTAAAAGGTCTTCAGCATTAAAGGCGAGAAGGCATTTAATAATGGCCTTCTGAAGGTTCGGCTGTTCCTGGAACTCTCTAAGCAGCTCTGGAATATATTCGAGCATTTTGTAATGACGAATTATTATAGTATCCTCATTACAGAGGAGACGGTTATTCAAACCCTGACGGTAAAGTTCTTCATCTTTTATTATCTCCAGGTAGATTGTTATGCGCTGGTAGAGATCATCAATAATGTATTCCCGGATACTGGTTTCACCGGAGTCATTTTCATCAATTTCAAAAACAATCTGATCAAGGAGTTCAATGAAGTTTACGTAGATTTCATCGGGCTGTTCGAGACTGAGCGAATCGAAATATCCCCCGAATTCCTTCGTGGCTGTTAGGGCAATACTGCTGAGGGCATCTCTTCTGTTAGAGGAAGAGTTTACATGCTCATAACATTGTGCGGCAATATTTTGAATTGCCTTTCTGTTAAATTTTAACTCGCTGTCCATACTACTGTAAACCCGTTAAAGGTGCCGTACCCTGATAAGAAGCTGATCTTTTTATTTAAAAACCAGTAGATATGGGGACACTAATATGTCGAGTGTTTTAGGTAAAAAAATAAAGAAAATATGCTAAAACCGGCCAGCTGGCTGAAATGCCATGAGGTAGGTTTAGACCTGAATTACTTCCAGATCCCTTCCAGGTATCTGTCACGGCCGCTGTGGAAGCGGTAGATGCGGTACCGCGCAGGATTTTTTTTATAGTAATCCTGGTGATATTTTTCCGCAGGATAGAAGGTCTCTGCGGGAAGAATCTCCGTTACTATCGGTTTACCGTGTCTTCCCGTTGCCTGGAGTTTTTTCCTTGATTCTTCCGCTTCTTTTTTTTGTGCTGCATCATGATAAAAAATGGCGGAACGGTACTGGGGACCACGGTCAACAAACTGTCCCCCTGCATCAGTGGGATTGATTTGCTTCCAGAAAACTTCCAGTAGTTTTTTATATGAAATTTTTTCTGGATCGAAGGTAATCTGTACCGCTTCCAGATGACCGGAACGCCCCGCTGAGACTTCTTCGTAAGTGGGATTTTTTATCGTGCCACCGGTATATCCTGAAATGACTTCCTTTACCCCATCCATCTTTTCGAAGGGATGTTCCATGCACCAGAAGCATCCCCCTGCAAAGGTTGCCTTTTTATATTCACTCTTATCTGCTGCCATTGCTGTCACCGCTGTTATCAATATTAAAAATTTGAAAAGTATTTTCATGTCATATTTCTCATCAGGAGTCGTATAATATCTGAAAAAAAAGTATTACAGGAGTTACTTAAATGCTTGAGAAACAGAAAAAATGTTGTAAAATATTCTGTTCTCGGAGTACCCTTACTGCTTTCAGAAAAATAATCTTTTAGCGAGGAAAAAATAGATGCAGCTTGTACCGACTATTGATCATAGAAAATGCACCCTCTGTGGACAGTGTATCGCTGTCTGTCCAAAGGATGTTCTTGAGCTTGAAAATGAAAAGGTCATAACAAATGTTGATGAATGTATGCTATGCAGTCACTGCTACAGCATATGCCCCGAGGGGGCCATTTCATTCGATAAGGAAGTTTTGACCGCACCGGAATTTACTTCCTTCAAATATAAAGATAAGATGATAGATGCGGGGAAGTTTAAGGCGGAAGAACTGGTAAACCTGTTTCGGTCGCGGCGCAGTATAAGAAAATACAAAGATAAAACCGTAGAAGACGGCATCCTGGATGACCTGGTGAGTGCCGGCATTACCGCCCCGTCGGGAAGCAACTGCCAGGCCTGGGAATTTACCATTGTCAATGGCCGTGAAAAGGTATGGGACATTGCCGGAGACATCAAAGAATTTTTCCAGCGCCTGAACGGCCTTGCAAAAAATCCCCTGGTCCGCTACGGTACGATTCCCTTTATGGGAACTGCTCTGCTTAAATATTACCGGAACAATTATGAATCCGTATGCCTCGCCCTTGCAGAGGCAGAGAAGGGGATTGACCGCCTTTTCCACGGCGCGCCGGCACTGGTTATCTGCCACGGCGCCACTGAGGGGAGTCTTCCCCTGGAGGATGCCCAGTACGCCACATACAACATGACCCTCCTGGCACACGCCCTGGGGCTCGGAACCTGCTATATCGGGTATGCTGTGGAATCAATTAACAGGATGAAGAATTTAAAAAAGAAACTTCATATTGATGAGAAGAGTCAGGTCTTTGCGGTGCTTACCGTGGGGTATCCGGCTGTTTCTTTTAAGAAAACTTCCCTTCGTAAGCCATGGAAGATTTTTCGGGTATAAGAGAAAGGGATTGGGGGGGGGCTTTCGGCGGCGCGAAAATTTAAAAAACTCGTGAATGCCTGCAGGGTAATTGAAAAATCACCTGCCTGCTATTTCAAGTTTCCGAAACCGGAAGCTGGTGGCGGGAGCATCTGGGACTATGTTGCGAGTACCTGCATTTTTAATAAACTTGGCGCTGTTGTTTCTGATATATCCTGTAAATATCTAAAGCTCCATAGTGCAGATACAACTTATATGAATCATCGTGATGTTCTGTTTGCAGGTGATTTGGATTTGGCCGAAAAAATTATGGATTTGCATGAATACAACAGATGTTATGATGACAACTGAACACTTTAAACATTGCTGAAATTCCTTTTGGTATCCTCTATTGTGATTATTGATTAAAAAAATGAAAAGAATTAGAAGGAATAATTAGCTGGATTCCCTGAAGTATTTGGATAATATTTTGCGATTAATAAAAATATGTATTGCTCCAGATAGCGTAAAAAACAGGCCAGCCACCTCGTGTGTTTCACGGCATACTCCGGTAAAGCAAATTGTATTGCCTCTGCCATAACCAGACCCCTGTCTGTTTCCGGAAAACATAAGAATAATTCCAGTGATTGATAGAAAGATAAATGTTACAACTAATGTCTTTGAGCAGAATGATCTTAAACGTTTTTTGTTTATCATATTTTTCTCTTAAAATTATTTTTATATGATTGTTAGACCTTCTTCTATGAAAAATGGTTCCATGTTTTCTGTTTTCTAATTAAAAATATATATTAGAACCGATTTCATGCAACCGGATTATCCATTTATTAAAATGAATCCCTGGCATGCATGTAATTATAAATTTATGCTAAAATAGTTATATTTCTAACGGTTATAGGGATGGTCAAACAGACATTGAACTACAAAGCCCCTTCCATCAGGTTGTTGCGATAAAAGCCAGGGGCATAGCCAGTTCATCTATTGAAACTTCTATAGAACGCGCTTGGTTCTTTGAATCCCAGCATCTAAGTGATTTCTGCAATGGATGCTTTATTGTCTTTAAGGTATTCCGGCTTCATAAAATCGCCTCTTATAAGAATAGTTCTGTCTTATGCACTGATTTATATCAGTGAAATTTCCACTATGAGAAATATCAAATATCCAGCACCCCCTCCCCATAGGACAATTTCCGTAATTACGGATAATGTCGAGACAGATCCCCTTTTCCCCTTTAATATTTAAAAAAAACAGATAGCTTAATGAGGATCTATAAGAATAACAAAAAGACTGAAAAAGAATATAAAATATTTATGAAAGGAGTTATATGACAATGGAAAAGACATCCTTGGCAAAAACCAAACTTCAGGAGATGACGGATAAAATCTTCTCTCTTCTTATGATTACTACGGGCGGCCTCCTCATATTGATTCCGATTGTATTATGGGATTTTCTTATAACCGAAGGGCAGTTCAGGCCCACGGTAAGACCCTATTACCCGCTGTATCACGGCGCCTTTGCCGCTGGCGGAATTGTCATTGCCATACTGGGCATTCTCGGGTTTGTAAAAAAATACAACAGCAGGGAGAGTCAGGGGAATTTCTTCAGTAACTATATCCTTCCTCTCTTTGGAATTGTCGTGGCAGTGGGTGCCTTTGCTGGCGCATATGAAATCTATACAACAACTGAGTATCTGGCGGCTGACAACCTCTATCTTTTTGTCCTTTCGGGCCCGATATTGGCGGTGCTGTTGCTCCTGCTCCTGGTTCCTGCAGGGTTGTCCACAATTGTTAATTCAGTCCGCAAAAAGGCCATATCTGCGGCCAGCAGAAGGGCGGTTGCCTCGGCTTTTGTAGTTGTCCTCATGGTGGCGATTATTGGTGCCGTTCTCGCTTTGCCGCCGGATGCTAAGGCCAAACCGTTTCCCGCAGATCTGCCCTTTAAGAAAGTGCTCTACGCTCAAGGTGAAGCGGGTTACAACACCTTCAAAATCCCCACCATGATTACGGCACCGAACGGCACTATTTTATCTTTTGCGGAGGCGAGAACAGAGCATAAGGATGACTGGTCCAAGACAGATATTGTATTGCGCAAAAGCTCCGATCTGGGCACTACATGGACACCGCTTGAGGTCCTCGTCGAGGAGGGCAACCTGATCATAGGCAATGCCTGTCCGGTTGTGGATAGAAATACAGGGTTTATCTGGCTGATCTTCTGCAAACAGAATGACACGGTCTGGAAGATGCACAGCAAGGATAACGGTGAAACCTGGTCAAAGCCCATCGAGATAACCAAGGATGTAAAGCTTCCCGACTGGACCTGGTACGCAACCGGGCCGAGCCACGGCATCCAGCTGAAGGATGGAACCCTGGTCATACCTGCGGACCATATCGTAGACCGGAAGATGCAGGGCCATGTTATATACAGCAAAGATGGCGGCGAAACATGGCAGTTGGGTGGAACAGTTCCGACTGGAGAAGAGGGGACGATGGTCGAGCTTGACAACGGGGATCTTTATATCAATATCCGGCCCGTTAAACCCGGCTACCGCGTAACCGCCATAAGCAAGGATAAGGGGCTGACCTGGCTCCCCTATACATATGACAAAGCGCTTCCCGACCCGGCGGTTCAGGGCAGCCTCATCAAGATCGAAAAGCCCGGGGGCAGCCTCTACCTCTTTACCAACCCCGCTGATATGCTGCACCGTGAGAGGATGACCATGCGTCTGAGCAATGATGAATGCAAAACCTGGTCAAAATCCAAGTTGCTTTATAGTGGCCTGGCATCCTATTCTGCAATTTCGCTGATTGACGCCAAAAATAATATCATTGGGTGCATATTTGAGAGAGGCGCAAATTTTTACGCAGAAGAAATAGTGTTTGTGCGTTTCCCCCTCAGTTATCTGGATAATTAAAGTATTAATCTCCATGCGAAACGGACAATCCCGCACAGCGGGAATGTCCGTGCGTTTTAAATTGATATATAGTAAATTCCTCAACACCGCCAACCAGCACGTGTCCCACAAGAGTTCTTATCAGGACAAGAATCATGCCACCGGAATGTTAAAATATTGATAAAAAAGCTGGCCACGGATGACCGGTTCCTTTGGATCTTTGACTGAAGCTATTTCAAATATTGAAAATATTTTTTATGGCCTGGATCTGTTTTCATCAGCTGTTAACCGGGTCGGCGACCTTGCGCAAGAAGACCTTGAAATTAATGTAATGCTTTAGGACGATGCAAGTAATTTTTTAGTAAGATCAGGAGAAATCAAATGCGCCATGGAAAAATATAAAAAACCATGGCATGCCCTTAACTTACTGTCGATAATTTAGCACCTCGGCAAGGTTTATAGTGAGCGAAGCGGAACTGCCCGGTACGGGTATTCTGGCTTCATAAAATCGTTTCTTATAATAATAGTTCAGTGTCATGAATGTTTTTTGGTGCCGGAGTTTCCTTGATATCAAAGATGCTTCTAGAAATCCCTCCATTTTACATTGTAGTTTTTGTTTTCAATGTACTTTTGCGTAAAATAAACTAATCTATTGGAGTACGGTTATATATAGCTGGTACCGGTAGAAAAACCCGAAATTCATAGAGAATATTCAGTTTTCATTTTATAGATTTTACATGAGGCATAAGTGTTTGATAAAAAAGGTGTCTGTATCAGGAGCCTGACTAGCTGCAGCCAGAAGACTTGTGCCTTGCACGTTATTCTTTTATACTTTCACTGAGGTATTGATGAAAGATCCCGGCCTTGCAGGGATCTTTGAATTTTCCAATTGAATCAGCAAAATTAAGACTTGCCCGAAGTATGTTTACTCTGATACAATAATACTGCCAGAGTATAAAACTATGAATAAAAAGACCAGGAAAAACGAGCTTATTAAAAAAATTTTAAAAAGGCCCATGGTGGCCGTTCTGTCAGGCATTCTTACTGCTATGATTTTTATTGCCGGTTCTTTGTTAATAAGCATGTTTGAGCACAGGCGTATCCTTAATTATGAAAGACTGAATTCCACCCGGCATATAAGTATCATCAGAGGACGGCTTGAAGGCGCCTTAAATTCGCGGATTCTCCTGGTAAAGGGGATTGTTACATATGTATCGTTGCATCCTAATATTTCTTCACGGGAATTCCAATCTTACTCAAAAGAATTAATCGGCGATGACAGTCTCATCAGAAATATTTCTCTTATCAAAAACACCACAATCATTGATGTGTATCCCTTGAGTGGCAACGAAAAAGCAATTGGTGTCAACATTGCTGCCATACCTGAACAGCGGAACACAATACAACGGGCCATTGATTCCAAAAAAATAGTAATGCAAAGCCCAGTGAATCTTGTGCAGGGCGGTATGGCAACAATTTGTCGTATTCCAATATTTATTCCTGGGCCTGATGGCGAATCTTTAAGCTCACGTTACTGGGGACAGACCAGTATGGTGATAAAGCAGAAAAGTTTATTACAGGAGGCGGGCCTCTTCAGTAAATCATATAATTTACGTTATGCGCTGTATAATAAAGATGAGAATGGAAAAACAGTATCCATGATCTGGGGTGATAATGCTGTACTTCAATCAGACCCTGTTCTTCTCGATGTTTTTTTTCCGGGAGGTTCATGGCAGCTGGCTGCAGTACCGACAGGAGGGTGGGGTTACAGTGATTCCATGTCAATCCGTTATAGCATTATGGGATTCTTTCTGTCTCTAGTACTGGGATTTCTTATATATTCAATCATTAATGCTTCCAGAAAAATATACACACTTGAAAGTATTTTACCAATCTGTGCCAATTGCAAGAAAATCAGAGATGATAAAGGGTACTGGGAACAGGTCGATTCTTATCTAAATACAGTTTCCAATATTACGTTTTCGCACGGCATCTGCCCTGAATGTGCTGAGAAATTGTATGGTCACAAAGAATGGTTTAAAGGAAATTTTAAAAAATAAAGCTTAGTTTTTTAATACAAAATGTTTTTTTAAAACAATACTCTCAATGCCCCTTAATGTCCTTCACATTACTTTACCTGATTACCCCCCACGCTATCCGCAGCCAGAAAACCGGTGCCCTGCACCCTGTTCCTTTACACTTTTACTGAAATATTGACAAAAGATCCCGGCCATGCAGTGCAATTTTACATAATAAAATAATCTCTCCTGTAAATATGGCAAATTGCAATAAATGAGTGAATGGGTATTGAAAATGCTTATTCACTCATTATACCCGCATCCATCGTAGGGGCTCAGAGCCTCATCGTGGTCCAGGTGCTCCACCTTGTCATAAAATTAATAATTCATGCATGCCCGTAGGTTCCTGTAAATATTTTAATTTTCCAGCTTCATGAAATCATTTCTTATAAGTATTATAGTTCTGTCTCTTGAATGTTTTTTGGTGCCGGATTTTTTTTGATATCAATGTAAGTAATTTTACGGCATATTAACCTTGTAATTATAGATTATAACTACAAGGTTAATATGAAGGTAACTGGTTTCTAAGTATATTCTATGAAGAAGAATCCTCCTGTGTGCGATGAATCAGTTTTTCAATATCAAGTCCAATATTGTAGAGAATTGGTACAAGGAAAAGCACAATGGTTGTACTGAACAATAAACCATAGGCCAGTACAATACACATGAGAGACAGGAATGGATCATATCCACCCCATCCATAACCAGTAGGCAGAATTCCTAAAATTGTTGTTACAGTAGTGAGCATAATGGGTCGCAGGCGGCTCACGGCCCCATCTGTTATAACTTCCCTCGTTATCCCTGAAGCTTCAGCCAGGTCATCAATGGTATGAACCATTACAATAGAACCATTGACGACTACTCCCATAAGACCTACAACGGCTACGCCACCCATCATCGATATGGGGATACCATGTGAGAGCAGGGCAAAGGTTACCCCAATAATAATAAATGGTAATGGTGCGATTATGATAAAGGGCTTCGAAAAGGAATTGAGAATCAGGGTAATGAGGAGAAAAATTCCTATGAGCGCCACTGCTGCAGAAGAACCGATGTCGCCAAAAACAAGCTCGTTTTCGACCGGTTGACCGGAAAAAGCAACCGTTACCTTTTTATCGCCGGGAAACTTTTTCTTAACAAGATTCATTGCGTTCACCGGAGATATCTTTTCAATATCCAGGTTGCCGATGATTGTTGTTGATCTCTTCCCGTCGATATGATGATATTCTGCCTTTGCCGGCTGTCTTTTCAGGGTGACAAATTCCTTTAGATTGATGAGGTTGCCATATTTATTTAAAATAGGAAGATTACGAATGAAATTGGCATCCTTTCGTCCCTTTTGGTCCAGCCGTAATCTGAAATCAATTTTCTTTTCAGTTGTTGCCATGTCAGTGACAATCTGGCCGTCAAAGGCTATTCGCAGAGTAGTCAGGACATCCTCAACAGTTAAACCGGTGACTGCCAGCATGTCATAGTTCAGAATTAGATCCAGTTCATCTTTCCCCGCAATTTCATCGGTTTCAATGTCATAGACACCATCGATGGTAGTCAGGTATTCCTTAATTTCGTTTTCCTTCTTCTGTCGAAGTAGGTCATCATTTGCAATGACTCTGATTTCGAATGGCTTTCCCATGGGGGGACCAATTCTGGTAATGTTGAAGCTGTAATCTGTATATTTTGGATTCACGGCTTCTTTGATTTTCGTTTTCAGTGAATCCATGATTTCTATTGCCGTTCGGTCTCGATTTGACAGGGGCTTCAGGTAGACGAAAATTATGGCAATGTTGCTTTGAGTTCCCCTCTCTGTGGCGCTGAGCTCCATCTGGGTACCCAGGCGGGTGCTGAAGCCCACCAGTTCATTTTCCGGCAGTGCCAGAAGTCTCTTCTCAAACTTCTGTACTTCAGCCTTTGTTTTTTCTGTACTGGCCCCCTTCGGGAGTGTTATTTTAATGTTGAATCCTTCTGCCGCATCCTGGGGAAAGGGATCTTTAGTAACAAAGTTTTTAAAAGAAAAAACCGACAGGACCATTAAAGCGACAAAAAACAGCAGGACAATATACCTGTATTTAACGGCTCCATCTATAATCTTTTTATAGCCTCGTTCCATAAAGAGAATAATGTTTTTCTTTTCCTGTTTCGAGGGCTTTCCATGGTAGAGATGAGCCGGTAGAACAAAAAAGCTTTCGAATAAAGATATGAGTAATCCTACAATTACCATCACCGGGATAGCCCATACAAACTTGCCTGGAAAACCTCCTATTGATAGAATGGGTGTAAAGGCTACCATGGTGGTAAGACAAGCCCCTGTTACGGGAATCCACATTTTTTTCACTGCCTCGATGGCGGCCTTCCTGGGCTCCATACCCTTTTCTTTATTACTGTTTATCTCTTCTGAAATGACAATAGCATCATCCACAAGCATCCCGATGATAATAATGAAGCCGGCCAGTGATATGAGGTTGAGTGATATCCCGGTTGTATTGAGGAAAATCAGCATTCCGAAGAGGGTGAAGGGGATACCGAAAGCAGTCCAAAAGGCTGTTTTGAAATTAAACATCATAAAAAGAACAGTGGTAACCAGAACGAAACCCATGAGTGCATTTCCCACCAGGAGGCTGATGCGGTCACGGGTAAGGCTTGACTGGTCAAGTAATACCTTCATCTCAACACCTGCAGGAAGGTTTTCCTTTGTAAGCATGGTGTTAATTTTATCGATTACCTTTATCAGGTCACTTGATCCTGTTTTTCTAATTGAAAGTGTGGCACCTCTTTTGCCATTATTTCTCACAATAAGTTTCATGTCCTTCGGCTCAACAGAAACGGTAGCTACATCCTTTAGCTTTACACCATAGCCTTCTGGATTCATAATTATATTAGTATCGAGAACATCCCTGTAATTTTTGAATTTGCTTAAGAAGACTATTTTTTTCTCATCGGTAAAGGACTCCAGAGTTCCGCCGGAACCTTCCAGGTTCCTTTTTCCAATTGCCTGTGCAATGGTTCGGAGTCCCACCATATAGCGCCTTGCTTTGACCGCATCAACCATAATCTGCACTTCTTGATCGGGAAGTCCCATGATATCAACAAATGCTACTCCCTCAATTTTTTTTATTTTTGCTTCAATATAGTCAATATAGGGTTTTAAGTTTTTATAAGAACCGGTATAGGCAATTTCCATTATAGGAATATCTTTGGAAGTGAACTCGCTCATTACCGGTTTTCCGTCTATCTCTTTGGGCAGGTCATCAACCTGACTTAAGGCATTTTCCACCTCTCCGTAGAGTTTTTGGAATTCATCCGGTGTGGCATTATTGTCTGCTTCCACCTCAATTCTGGAAACGCTCTCTTCTGACACCGATACAATTTCTTTTATCCCTTCGACCTCCTGAAGAGCATCTTCAATGGGAACAGTCACATTTAATTCTACATCCCTGGCAGATGCCCCTGGATAAATTGTTTGAATAATTATTTTATTGAGGGATATTTCGGGAAATCCCTCTTTTTGTGATTCATAGCCGCTCTTTATACCAAGACCAACCATGGTAATCACAATTAGATTTACTAGAATTGGACGATTTAGAAAAAATTCTACTATTTTACCCATTATCATATCCTTAAGAGTTTTTTCGTAAATTAAACTTTAGAGTAATACAATTTCCTGTTTCATTCCAGTACGGAATACATATGGCATGAATTATGCCAATCCCCCTTCTTCGCTGAGATAGACTTTCAATGAATAAATTTTCACGTGCTAACCTGGAGTTGAAACCGTTCCCTTCATCCTGTATCGTTACACAAAAACTTTCATTTTTACATTCAACACTCATATGTATCATTCTGTTATCACTCCATTTATTGCCATGCTCCATTGCATTGATTAGAGCTTCATCTATAGCCAGGATCATTTCTGATTTAGTAATGAGAGTTTGAATATTTAATCTCTTCATTGAGGTTACTAAATCACTGAGTATAATTTCTCTTGATTCCCAGGTGGAATAATAGGATTTTTCCATAATGGCATTTTTATTTTTATAAGCTTGGCTCATCTGGAATCTCTCCACAGAAATAAAGTATAGTGATATATCCGTTAAAAATAATATATCTAAGAGGATAAAAAAACCTTGATGAACATCAAGGATTAGTGTAAA
Source organism: uncultured Spirochaetota bacterium (assembly GCA_942491575.1). GTDB lineage: Bacteria > Spirochaetota > UBA4802 > UBA4802 > UBA5550 > CAZHNW01. The sequence continues at coordinate 2,854,756 of CALOBT010000025.1, read as the reverse complement.
AGTGAGGTTTAAATTTAAAAATATTGAGAATTGCCAACCTGAATGAATATTGAAAAAGCATTGAAGAGCACTTATCTTTTTAAAGAAGTAGGCAGTCATTCCGTAAATAAAATTATTGATGAAGGCAAAATTGAGTTTTTTAAAAAAAAGCAGATTCTGTTTCAAGAGGGTGCCACAGGTCGCATCATATTCCTACTCCTTTCCGGTACTATTAAAGTATCAAAGTCAAGTGTTGATGGACAGGAGATAATAATCAGGCTTGTAAAACCGGGTGAACTTTTCGCTGAAGCTATTTTATTCAAAGATGATATTTATCCAGGGACAGCTTTAGCCGTTGAAGATTCTCAGGTTTTTCTTATGTATAGAGAGACTATCAGATCATTATTGGGCAATCCGGAATTTAGAGACGAGTTCATTAAGAACCTGATGCAGAAAGTCTATTATCTTTCCAACAGAATTTTATATCTTACTGCATATGATATCGAAGAACGTTTTTGCAGGTTTATCCTGGAACGATATGGGAAACATAATACCTACGAAATAGAGATTTCAAAAAAAGATATTGCAGCAGCAATTGGATGTACACCGGAAACCTTTTCCAGAGTGATAAAGGCTCTCAGCCAGAAGAAAATTCTGACTTGGGAAGGGAAAGTGCTCGGGATTTTCTGGAATTCGTGGATAGAAACAGGAAAAGATATTTTATCCTGACATTGTGCAGGGGTCTCAATATTTGTATTCACCTGGATCTTTCTCAAATTACGAATTTGGATATTTAAAATAAAATTCAGGAGGGTATCCATGTATTCCTTGAAAAAAGAAAGTATGCATATAACAAACAGTATAAAACAGGTATATTCAATATCCGCAAAACTGATTATAACTTTGACGGTTTGTTTAATTTTTATTATTTCATGTTCGAAGCCAGACCGGGATATTACCGGCACCTGGACCAGTAGTTCCATTTCGCATCCTGCTCCCTTCTTTAAAAAGACCCTGCCTGACCGGCGTCCAGGTGTGGTTATTCTTACCATGACACCCTCCGGAAGTTTTACCTGGCAGCACAAGGATGAAAAGAATATTATAAAAGGAAGTTATACCATCTCCAGAGAAGAACTCTACCTGCTGGCTGAAAAGGAAGAAAAGATAAAGGTGAAAATAAATATTACGGATGGGCAGCTGTCACTTCTGACCGGGGATGGTTTTACATTTAGCTTTCGTAAAACTTCCGAAGGAAAATAAAAATATTTAACGGTGATGTAGTCATTTTTAAAAGGAAAACCTTCGTATATCATTGAAATTATAAAAAGCCCCTGAAAGGGGCTTTTTAATGCATGTCAAAATATTCAAAAATCAGTCACCTGGAAAATTACATCCTGTACAACTGCATGTGTATCTGTCACGTTAATGATTCCGCTTCCCAGTGTAACTGTGATGCCGGTAACTGCAGGAGAAATAGAATAAATTGATACGCTGGTATCTTCATAATTGAACCCTGCTCCCGGGATCAAACCGTCTCCGTCAATAGTCATAACTGCGGAGCTGCTGTGTGTAACCCCTCCTGTTTCATATGTATTATATCCTGTCAGCACACTCCCTATTGGAGTTGTTTCGACCGATAAAATTGACTTAGCGGGTTCATTGGTTCCTCGCTGCCACATGGGACTGCCACTACCGTCCAGTTTCAGAATCCAGGCGTAGTTATCCTGATCAGTTTTTTGAAAACTGCCTGCAGCGATGAATGTACCATCGGAGGAGGCATCTATACAGGTGCCATCCGTTCCAAGAGTATTGCTGTACATCTTTTCCCAGAGACGTGTGCCGGTATTGCTGATTTTCTGTACCCACATATCCCGTTTTTCAGTTGCAAGGTCTTTGTAGGTTCCAATAATTAGAAATCCATTATCTGATGTTTCTACAATGGCGCCTGTTGAATCTCCATTTATCGAAACAGTCCCATTAAGGAATGTATATGTCTTTGCCCATTGAAAGTTTCCGCTGGTGTCAAGTTTCATCACCTCGGCGTTGTTCCCGAGTATGACATATCCATCTGAAGTTTTTGTCATTGCGGTTGCCCTGAGATTGGTTTCATCCCACGATTTATGCCAAAGGGGGATTCCGCTGGAATCAATTTCCACTAAGGCTTCGGTGCCTAAAAGGGTGAATCCGCCGTTGCTGGAAGGAACGATAGCTTTTGGAAACAGGTCAACTCCGTCAATATAGTACAATTTTTCCCACTCAATGACTGATCCGTCAGAATTTATCTTTACCACCCACGCGGCATTGTTGATTCCACTGAAGTTTTTAGTATAGCCGATGAGAATATAGCTGCCATTGGATTCAACTGCGCGGTAAAAGCTGTCCCATTCGATGCCAGTGGAGTAATTTTTCTGCCACTGGATATCTCCCGCCTCATCCAGTTTAATTACATAGGGCTCATCATCGCCTCCCCAGGTCCAGTGATTATTGAGGTTCAGATAACCTCCATCACTCGTAGGGATTGTAGCAAAACCGAGTACAGTCTTATCGGTTTTTTCAAAATTTTTAGCCCAGTACCTTTCATCATCACAGGCTGCCATTGAAAGGGTCAGAGCCACCGCTGAAAACAGAAACAAAATACGAAAAACTCTCATAAAAACCTCCAGAAATATATGTAATTTAATTTTTTAAGCAGGCTTACATGATCTTTTTTTTAGGTTATTGTATTCTGTTTAATTATGTGTGTCAGTTGAAATTAGTGAGATCAATATACGATATTAACATTGAATGTTCTATATTATAGTATTGTTTTTAGGTTCTGTTTGTTTAAAAAGCAATACAAATTTGAATCATTACCTGTTTTTTTATATTATTTCGAAAATAGAAGGTTTTATCGAAGCATACTTGTGGATATAGAATCTTAATATTGCTTTTGTCATTTTTTTCATGGATGTGTAGTTTTTATCTTTTACCTGGTGTTAATTCCCCCACGAATCACTCTGATTTTATCCCTATTGCCATTCACTTTACAGTTTCGTATCTATTTTTACGATGACCCCAATAAAACTATCTGAAACCAGAATCAAGTCTCATAAAAAAAGCCGATATGGGCGGGTTTTTTACTGGACAGTACCACCATACCTGCTTTAGTGGCATATAACAAATATTAGACGGGTGAGAACCATGAAAAAGTATCTTAAGGGGGTAAAGAGACCCTCCTGGACAATTATACTAAGTATCTTTCTCTTACTATTTTTATTATCTTTTGCAGCTCAGGCCCAAGAGCCTGAACCGATTGTGAAAGAAAAGACAAGCTTAAGTCAGTTAGTAAAACTTACATGGATAGATCTGGCTTTTACCAACTATATACCGGTACCGGGAACACGTTTTGCTGATTTTTCAGATGTGAACTTCGGTGGTTCCGTTAGATTTAACTTCATGATATTTAACATTAAGCCCCTGTGGCTTTCCGCCAGTATCATGGTGGATGGAAATGTTACTAACAGTATCCGCCTCGACAGGATTATCGATATCGGTGTTGGTATCGGCGCCGGCTGGCGTTTTACCCTGATGAACAGGTTTTATCTTACGCCGAGATTTTTATACGGCTTCATGGGTCACGCCGCATATGGTGACTACTATAATGACCCTGATATTTATCCGGGAGATCCCCGCGCAGGGAAAAAGAGAAATCATTTTTTCGCCGACCAGTATATGCAATACGAAGCGGAATTTGCCTATGATCTTTCTCCATCCTTTAAGTCTCTTGAATGTGAAGTATTCTTTTCACCAGGTTTCATTCACTTTCCGGAAAAGCACCGACAGGGACTTGAATTTGGTTATCAATTAGGTGTACGCCTGAAGGTTGATTCAATATTCAAAGAAAAGAAAAAACTTCCCCCGGGCATTCTTGCAGGGAAAGTTGTGGATGCGGAAACAGGAAAGGTTCTTGATAAGGTTTTTCCATCCATTGACGGCGGAAAGATTGATAAAGTAAATCCAGCCGAGGGAGAAACCTTCGCCTACAAGGTTGACTCCGAAGAGGATTATACAATAAGGGCTGAATATCAGGGATATGAACCCCTTGTCCGCGAAGTAGATGATAATGAGCTCATCGCCGGTAAAAAAACGACCCTTATACTTCCTTTAAAATTATCCAGAGTTTATGGAATTTACGGCCATGTCTTCGAAAAAGGGACCAACACGGCAATCAAGGATGTTGAGGTCATCGTTTTCGATGAGAAGGGAAACAAGAAAGAGATGGAAACCAACCGGAAGGGTGATTTCCGCATGGAATTGAAGCCCAATACCGATTATGAGGTTCTCCTGAAAAAACGAAAATATTTTACCATTCGGGGGAAGTTTACAACCAAAGACAAAAAACCGGGATGGTTTGATGTGACAAAGTTTATGAGAACGGAATTTCAGAAGGTGGTAATTGGTGCAACCATGGAGTTTGGCAATATCTACTTTAATTCAGGAAAATGGAATATCCGCAAGGATGTTGCTCCTGAGCTTGACAAGATTGTTCAGTTCTTAACGGACAACAACACAATCGTGGTAGAACTGGGGGCTCACACCGACGCCCTCGGGGCGGCGAAGCCAAACCAGGAACTTTCTCAGAAGCGCGCACAGAGTACCGTTGATTACCTGATAAAGAGGGGAATCGGGAAATCCAGAATTACAGCGAAGGGTTACGGTGAGACACAAATCAAGAACCGTTGCAAGGATGGTGTTGTCTGTTCACGAAATGAACACCAGGAAAACAGAAGAACTGAGATTAAGGTAACAGAAATATTACCTGATTAAGAAATAAATTATGAAATTAAATTTAAATCGGAGAGATATCATGAATATTAAAAAGGTTTTATTACTATTCATTCAAATGACCCTCCTGACAGTCCTGTTTGCCGGCTGTAGCGGAATGCTCGATGTACCCGGTAAGAGAACTGCAGCAGGAGATGCCCCGGTCACCTCCATTGGAGATGCACCGGTGCCCGGTACGGAGGTTACCTTTTCAGGTACCGACAGTACATCAACAACAGTCTCATGGGGACCCGCAACGGATACTGAAACAACCGATGCAGAACTTCAGTACCGTGTGGTGACCGCTTCCTCCCTGGAGGAGCTCGATACCATACCGGAGGCCCTGGCCCTGGATGGAGCTTCAATAGTAAGAGACTGGAGTACCGATACGGGATCACTGGATATTACCGGCCTCACCAACGGTACCACCTACTGGTATGCCGTACTGGTGAAAGACTCCGCTGGAAATGTTACCCTCTATGATCCGAGGGCGGTTAAAATCGGAGAGAGCGTTACGGCAGTTGCTGACAACCTCACAGATAATCTCTACGTAGGGATTGCTACTACTATTACAACATCATCACTTCTTTTAAATGACTCAAACAATATCGGTGATGACGGTGATCTCAAAATAGTTGAAATTAAAAGTATTACCAATGGAACAGTCACTCCAGCATTTGCCGCAGGAGATAATGAAATAATTTTTTCCGGTACTGCCGAAGGGACTGCAACATTTATCTATACAGTCCAGGCGGGTGCGGATGCATCAACAAAAGCAGATGCGACAGTTACCTTAAATATCGTGGAAGATAATCCCCCCGTTGCGGGAACTGAAGTATCATTTACCGATACTACTTCCACTTCAACGAAGGTCTCCTGGGGACCCGGAACCGATGTCCAGACAGGTGCATCAGACCTTGAGTACAAGGTGGTCATTGCACCCACCCTTGAAGCACTTGATACCGTGGCAGAGGCTGATGCCCTCACGGGATCTTCAATTGCTCGTGACTGGAGCAATGATTCCGGATCTGCGGATATCACGGGATTGACCAGCGGAACTACCTACTGGGTTGCTGTTTTGATCAAGGACGGTGACGGGAATGTGGTCCTCTACGACCCGCGTGCCGTAACCATCGGTCAGTCTGTTACCGCAGTTGCAGTAGACTGGACAAAAAATGTATATGTGAACATAGGCGCCTCAATACCACTGGTGAACCTGGTACTGAATGACTCAAATAATGTCGGCGATGATATTGATCTTAAGATAGTAGAAATCAAGGATGTTACCAATGGAACGATTATACCCGCCTTCAGCGATGGTGATACGGAGGTAACCTATGTCGGCTCCGCAGTGGGTACAGGTACCTTCGTCTACGTGGTTCAGATAGGTGATGATGCAGCGACTCAGAGCGAAGCGACGGTGACCCTTAATGTTACCGAGGCCCCGGTAGTTCTTACTGCGGTAGATGATTCTTCTTCCGTACAGCAGAAGGGAGAAACCTATATTGATGCTGCTGATCTTCTCAGTAATGATGTAAAAGATGCATCACGAAGCGGTGCAACACTTACCATTACCGGCGTATTTAATGCAGTGGGCGGAACGGCGGTTCTTTCCGGTGACGGTGCAACCATTACATTTACCTCAACGGATATCGCGGGAAATCCTGCATCATTTGAATATACCCTGAGTGACGGTACTGAAACAGACACCGGAAGGGTGAACATGACGGCTACCCCCCTGACTACCATCGAGGCCCTGATATTTGTCAAAGAAGATCACAATTTCGAAGATGTTAAATCTGACAATCCGCCTCCTACAGTGAGAAATATCTTCGACAAGTGGGGACGTTTTGAAGGTCAGACCAAATACTGGGCGGATGGTTCCGACGCTGAGGCTGATCCTTCTGCAACAGCTGCCAATACCTGGACGCTTATTGCCGATGAAGACAGCAATGGTTTTCTCGACGCTGATGTAAATATAGGAACTGACAATACCACCGTATCCTTTGATGCTCCTGCTGGTAACGGCAGCAATTACCCTGTTACTGTTCAGGGAGATATTAACGGAGACGGCATTATCGATGGCAGGGTCATGCAACGGGAGAACGTAAACGGTGCTAACAAACTGAATGGTTTTGTCAGCCCAAAGAAGTATGACAACTATACCCTGGAGGTAACCCTCTGGTCAGCTGATTCAAGTGACGATGACATAATCGGTGTGGTTGCCGCCTTCATTCATGATGCAGGGGCGGATGGTACCAACAATACAGCAGATGACAGAAATTATGTACTCTATTTATCCCGAACCCTTGGGGGATTTTCACCCAGCAACGGATGGGGTCTTGTTATCGCAGATGCCACCACGGGACAGGGAACTACCCTGGTGGATATTGATATCGATGGAACCGATGGTAATTGGGGTGGCATATCATCAGGAGACCCGGACAATGACCCGACAAACGATAAGGCAAGCCGTATCAAGATTGTCCGTGAAGGTGACAAAATTACCGCCTGGTGTTCAGACTGGATGGTGGGGACAAGTACCTTCTTTACGCCTCCTACATACAATACCGATTCAAAGATTGAGATTGATCTGTCTGCAATAATAGATAATGTCACTCATAAAAGCGGTAGTGCGTCATATGACCTTACCCGCTTCCAGGGAAAGCAGTACTACGGCTATATCAACTACAGCCAGGCCATGTCAACCTTCCTTGATATTGATTTCAGGGGCGGCCTGGATCCTTACACTATCATTCTTCTTACCCAGACTAACCTGACGGGGAACTACTATGACGGCAGTGAAGTCTGGAAATATGAAAGCGGAGACTGGGTACAGAAGCCAGCCATCTCTGCACAGAATGAACTCGACTATGTACGGGATGTGGTCAATACCCAGACGGGTAAGACCTACACTATCCGTGAATCATCGATTGAAGATGTAACTCCATAGATGTAAATAAAGTCTGAATTAAAAAAAAGAGGTCGTTTCAAAACAAGGTTTTGAACGGCCTCTTTTTATACATAAGTTTTGCTAATACTTTGGAGCTGTCATTGATGAGAGTATGCATGGATAAAAGTTATAGGGCGGTGCGCAGGATGCTCGAGTGCCGGCGTGAAACACGATGTTTCAAAAAACGCCGGTCGAGGGCCTTTTTGTCTCGTCGAAGCCTTTTGCGACTTCCTGTCGCGCTTCGACACTTGAACATCGTGTTCAGCGTTTTGTCGCGAGACAAAAGAGACTCCCGGAGGGATGGACATGCTTATGTGTATGAAAAGCGGGTAATTACGAGAGGAAGTGCCGCTTTTGCCCCCCTTTATTATATGCCTCAAGTTTAAAACACCTGCCTCAATAATTAATTACCCGCAATTATTAAAAAAATTTAATCTCACTACCGCCGTTTTCGTTTCCTTTACGGAGGCGCACTATGGCACAGATAATTATTATTACTCTTATATTCCTTTTTTATTCATTTGGGGGAAGTTCAGAACTCCTCATCAATGAGTTTACCACCGCCGCGGAGGGAGACTGGGCTGAATTGGTTTTACGAAGTGAAACCCCAGCAACCATGGATATCTCCTCTTTGTATGTAACCATGTACTACGGAAGTAACGAATCCCTGGCGGCGGAACCGGTCACCATCAGCAGTATAAACCGCGAAGAGACCCCCTGGGATGACCGTTTTGTCGTTATCCATGTGGCGGAACCCCTCCCTGATGAAACGGACAGCACTGGGGACACCAACGGAAACGGATACCTCGACGTCTACTGCGGCAACTACAGCAGTACCTTCTGGAATACCGATGGTGTTGTCGCTATTGATGATGACGATGATCCGGGTAATGGAGGTATTGTTGATTTTGCCGCCTATTCAAATCGAGACGGTTCACCCAATAAAACCATGACGGGTTACATCGAGAAGGCCTCCTCGGCGGGTGCATGGGTTCTTGATGCGAAGGGTCCACAGGAGAGCAGCATCAATATCGGCGCAGACGGGTTGACTTCCTTCATGAGCATCTCCCGCAAGGATACTGCAGATACAAATACTCCGGAAGACTTTGTGGTAACTCCCTTCCAGACCCCCGGGAGGGAAAATATTCTTAGAAAACCGGAAAACCTCCGGCGTCTCATCAGGCTCGAGGCGAAGCGTCTCTATTTTCAAAAAAGGAAAGGGGGATCCCTGGGGCTGCCGGTTTTCTGCCGTGACAGCTGTAATCTCCGTATCCGTCTTTTTTCCCCTGCAGGGATAACCCTCTACCGGTCGGAGCTGCTGCGAAGTGTCCCCCCGGGGCGTTTTGAAATACCCCTTGGTGAGGTTTTGCTGAAGCGTCTCCCCATGGGGCTGATTATCGGCCAGGCGGAAGCGGTTGCCTCCGGTGGTGGTGAGTCCGCAAGGGCATCATTTTTTATTGTGGTCATGCGGTAGGGGGCGGGGATGGAAATTATTTATATACTGAAAATATTTTTCGTTTTTACGGCGTTATTTTCTTTTACCGGCGCTATGGAATACAAACCGGTTTCACCGGGGCGGCCGTTTCCTTATGTACTCGGTGCGGTATACAATCCCCTGGACGGGACGGGGCCCCATGAGGCAGCCATGGCGGACGTTGCCTCCCCCCTCCTGGGGGCTTCCTACGACCGTCCCTATGGCCTGAAGGGACTGAGCGCTTCGCGCCTCCACTTCGGATACCCCGCGGCTCCGGCATCCCTCCAGCTTTCATGGACAACCTTCGGCATCGATCAGTACAGGGAGAATGCTCTCCATATGGGACTCGGTTTCCGCTGGAGGGAGTATCTCCGCATGGGGGGCCGCGGCAGCATGTACGTCGTCGATGCCGGAGAGGATGATTTTCAGGACCGCCAGGTCGCCTGGGACGGGGGGACTTCCCTCATTATCTCCCCCCTTCGTTGGCTCAGTATTGCCGGGGCGGTTGAGAATATTTATTCCCTGGCAGAACATGGAAGGGGATACATTACCGGTCAGTGGTCATGCGGTATTTCCCTGAGGCCGCGGCAGGGTCTCTGCTTTACGGCAAACATCAGTCATCTTCCTTCAGGGTATGTCACCACGCTGACCGCCGGGGCGAACCTGCTTGCATTTCTTTCCATAGAAGGGGGATATTCCCGGGAAACCTCCTCGGGAAGTTTTTCGACCATTATCCTTCTCAAAAATATTGCCGCTGCATACAATCTTCGGTATCACCCGCATCTCGGGTACAGCCATTCTGTTTCCCTTCAGGTGCGGCAGAAACCGGCGAGGTTCCTTCCCCTCACATATGGAAGAGATTTGGAACCTGAAAAAATACCGGTTGAACCCATCGACATTCAGACATGCACCCTGAAGGAACTTCAGGCGGTACCGGTACTGAAGTCACCTTTCCCTGAACGTATTATCAGGTACCGTAATCTGATTGGACCCGTAACGGAAAAGGCGCTGCAGCAGCTGGGGATGCGGGGTGCGGAGATTACACGTTTCTACCGTTACGTCACGGGAATAAAAAGGGACCGGAAATTTTTCAAAAAACGCATTAAAAAAATCCCATACAAGGTACTGCAGCAGAAACGGAAAAAATGTTTCGCCGCCCTCATCGCCGCGGGAATTTCCTCATCTGAGGCAATGGAGTCGGCGCGGGCACTCCCGCGTACCGTACTGCTGAAGAAAATGGTAAGGGAATTCCTTCCGGGGGAACTGAAAAAAGTGAGGCGGATATGCGGCCCATTCTGATACTGCTGATAATTTTGCTACAGGGGGCTGCCCTCTTCGGCGGGGAAAAGGAGAATCTTGATTTTTCAGCAGGCTACCACTATGATGTTATTGACTATGACCGGGAGCCGCAGCAGTTTTTCCGTCATCGATACACTGTGACTGACAAAGGAAAGAAAATCTTCTTGAGTCATACCGCCCTTGATAATTTCGGGAAGCACCATGTGAACTGGTACATCTCCCTTGGAGAAGACAGGGGCTTTTCGGTTACGGGGGGAAGTTTTAACGTCCGTCTCGGAAGCGGTCTTCTTTACGGTGCCCGAAGATACACCTCGGGAGATGTTCTCTCCTTCAGGGAATCCTGGCGGGAGGCGGTGCCGGTGAAACCCTCCGCATCGGCAAATCCCTACTATTCCCTGAAGGGGCTTGTCCTCGGATACAGGGAGGGGACCGAAAGGAGAGGGTGGGGTATCCACTGTTTTGCCTCCCTGCGGCAGCGTTACGTCTCTTCGGAAGATATCGATGAGGGACTCCTGAAGTTATCCCCGGCTTCCCTCAACAGTCATACTGAAGAGACAAGCCGGCGCTACGATAAAATTTATCTCCGGACCGGCGGCGCCGCCGGGGAGGCGACCCTTGGCAGATATATTCTCCTGCAGGTTTTCTCCTATTACAGTGATATCAGTGACACTGAGGGGGACCGTCTCTCATGGCAGGGGGTGGGGGATCTTCAGCCCCTCAGGGGGGCCGCGGGAAGCGGACTTCTTCTGCAGTACCGCGACGCATCACTCTCCTGTCTTTTCGAAGGCCTTTATTCTACAGGGTTTTCCCCCTCCGGGGCAGGCAAAAAAAATGCCTGGGGGGGCCGCGGGGCGCTCCGTTTCAAACACCGTGCCTTTGATTTCAGTACTTCACTTGTTACAACCGGGAAGGGCTTTTATGCCCCGGAGAGCGGTGAATCGGTACGCCCCTTCACCAGGGGGGATATCCTTCTTCGTCACCGGTTTAAAAAAATAATTGAAATCAGGGCCATGATGAACAGTGAGATACACCGGGTCCCCGGGGGATGGCACCGGTCGATGCCGGTAACCATCCGTGAAGCCGTGACTTTACTCTGGAAACCTTCAAAGTGGATTTTTGAGGGGGAAGTTAAAAATGCCCGTTATGAAAAGGAAGAGACTGGATGGAACCGCCAGTACCGCTGCAGCGGCTCATGGAATGTCCCGGATATTTTTCGCATCAGGGGGCGTTTTCTTGTCAGGGAAAAAAATGGAACCCCCCTTTCCCGTGCTGCCGGGATGGATATCAGGGGAAATTTAATGAAATGGATCACTTTATCAGGGATTTATTACTGGTGTGACGCCGCCGCAGGAAACAGCATTTATATTTCCACGGGTGCAGTTCCGGGACGGGTTTCGGTGGCGTCGAGAATAGACGGAAGAGAACACCGTTTTGCCGCAGGGGCTGTAATGAAATTCGCGAAAATCCAAATTCTGGGGCGATACGAGGCGGCGATGAAGGAAAGAAAACTTTTTTCCTGGCATCTCGATATCTCCTGCAGTGGAAAATTTTGAATTTCTGTTGACAGTCCCCGTGTAAATGAAGTGGAGTAGCCTATGGCAGAAAAAAATCCCACCATACGTCTAAATCTGTGGCTTGAAAAGAATAATACAGTCATTTTTGGTCATGGAAGAGTACAGCTTCTGAAAAAAATTTCCCAGCTTGGATCTCTTAAAAAGGCCTCGGAAGAGCTCGGCATGTCCTACCGCGGCGCCTGGGGCAAAATAAAGGCAACGGAAGAGGTGATGGGAGAAGCTCTCATTGTAAAGGTGAGCAACCGGGAAGGCTATCGTCTCACCGAGCTGGGAGAGAATATGCTGCAGCAGTATGAATTGTGGTTGCAGCAGGTGGAGGAATTCGCCGTGAAGAAGGCGGGGGAGATCTTCCCCTTTTCAAGCTCCGCCTTTAAGGATGATCAGTCTTGATGAATAGACAAAATTAGACTTCCCCCCCCCCCTGTTTTTACTATTTCTCTCTATATTGATTTTTTCACAAAGGGCTTGACATTTTCATCTGTCTTCAAAATAGTTCAAGTTGTATTTAACTTTAGCTATTGATGTGGGTTTAAAACAAAAATATGAAAGATGAAAAGAATACCTTTACCATTTCAGAACTGGCGGCACAGCTCGATCTTAGCCCCTCCACTATTCGTTTCTATGAAGACAAGGGATTGATCTCACCGGCACGTACCCCGGGTAATCAGCGGGTTTACACGAAAAAGGACCGTGCCAGGCTGCGGCTTATCCTGCGGGGAAAATATTTCGGTGCCACCCTGGATGAAATTGCCGAAATGATCGGGCATGCCGATGCGGATGTCAACGAGATCAGCCAGATTGAGAAAAGCCTTGAGTATATAGAATCAAAATTTATGGAGCTGCAGCGGAAGAGAGAGGAGATGGATCTCTTCGAATCGGATCTGAAAAATCTGAAAGACAACCTTGCGGGGCGCCTTGATGAACTGAAGGGAAAATAACGGAGGATCACATGTTTGATTATTTAATGACGGAAGATCAGAAAAAACTGCGGGATGAAGCACGTGACTTTACCAGCTGGGTCCCCCGGGAAATGATTCTTGATATGGATTCTGAAAAAATACAGTTTCCCCATGAATACCTGAAGGAATGCGGAAGGCGTAATCTTCTAGGCATCAGGCTACCGAAGGAATACGGGGGCCGTGGCCTCGGATGGGTTGACGATGCGATAGTGGCGGAGGAAATCGGTGTTGCCAGTTATTCCCTCGCCTGCCTCTGGGGCGTCGGAGCAGATATAGTATGTGAGGCCATAATTCAATTTGGCAATGATGAGTTAAAACAGGAAGTGGTGGTTCCCCTGTTAAAGGGGGACGTCTATGCTGCTGAATGCCTCACGGAACCGCGTGGGGGGTCTGATTTTTTCGGCGCAGCAACTGTGGCACGGAAGGACGGTGACGACTGGCTGATAACGGGGCAGAAGCGATTTATTGTCGGCGCCGAAGGTGCAGACTGGTTCCTTGTTTATGCTGTGACCAATCCCGATGCGGCCCCTCATGAGCGTATGACTGCCTTCATGGTTCCCCGCACTGAGGGTGTTGAAAGCAAATATATTTACGGTCTGATGGGGGTTCGCGGTGGTGGTGCCGGCCGGGTAATTTTTGAAAATGTACGGGTTCCTGAGCGCTATGCCCTGAACGGCATCAATGGTGGCTTCGATGTATTCAAGCGAATGATGATTCCGGAGCGTCTCGGAACCGCTGCCATGACAATCGGCTCCGTTCGGCCCGCCATTGAGATTGCAACCCGGTATACCTCCAACCGAAAGGCATTCGGTACACCTATTATGAATTTCCAGGCTGTGGGATTCAAGGTAGCTGATTCTGTAATGAAACTGGATGCCTGCCGTTCCCTTGCATATACAACGGCGCGTGCCGCCGATGAACCGGGTATCCATCCCGGCCGCCTTCGAAGGATGGTTTCGGAGTGCAAAAAATTTATAACCGAAAGCGCCTGGGACATTGCCAATGACTGTATGCAGGTAATGGGGGGTATCGGCTACACCAATGTGTATCCACTTGAACGGATAGTTCGTGATGTCCGTCTCGCCATGATCTGGGTGGGGACCAATGAAGTTATGCAGCTTATCATACAGAATGAATGGTACAAGGAGTACCATAAGGTTCTGGCTAAAGAAAACGTCCGTGATGTTGAGGCAGATGCCATCAACGCCGGCGAAGAAGAAGAAAAGGTATATGAGTAGGAAGTGTGCCATTTGAAAGCGACAATGGCATTGTCGCTTTCAAATGTGCATTGTCGCCTTCAAATGTGCATTGTCGCCTTCAAATGCGCATCGTCGCCTCCATGTGAAAATATAACACAAATTAATTGACAATATCTTCTGATTTTCCTATTATTTATATGGGCACAACCAGGGAGGGAAGTTATGAAGGTTACACCGGATGTTACCAGTAATGCGTTGCGTCGAGCGCCGAGGGATGCAACCCGGATAAATTCTAATAAAAATTCAATCAATTCTGCAAAGAGCCGCATCGTTAACCAGGACCTTCAGCAGTCCATTGGCAAGCGGCTGAACATGGAGCATTCTCTTGCAGATGCTCTTACTATAGCACAGGTCTCTTCAAATATCGTTCAAAAGGCCATGGTGGTTTCTTCCCGTTTGAGAAATATTGCTGCGCAGGCCCTGGTCAGCGGCAGGGTTGATGTCACCGCACTCCAGGAAACAGTGTCGCAGATTCCTGAAGATTTAAACAGGTTTAGTGATACCTTTCAAAAACCCCCGCAGGTTCCAGCGGAGATGAAAGCTGTTTCACGTGAAGTGATGGAAATTCCCGGAGCAATCAATAACATCAGGGATATCGCAGAAAACCTGAATGCGGGAAATATTCCTGAGGGTGAAACATTCAATGAGATTGACAGGTCCCTGCAGGGAAGGGATACGGCTTTGAAGGAAGTGGCAAATACTTTCAAGAGAGATATTTTACAGGTAACGGGTGTAGATATTCGTGAAATCCAGCCGGAAATGCCGGAACAGGTTTCAGCGGCAATTACAGGGGCACCAAAAACAGCCCTTGCTGCCCAGGGAAATATTATTGCTGAAACCGTAGCCATTCTTACCTGAATATTATAAAAATAATATGTCTCTTTTTTTTAGGCTTCTGAAAGAATTCTCTTGACTTTCAATTAATTTTATACTCTCATGTTCCGAAATTAATTGAATTTCCCTGTTTTTTTCCCAGTTCAACAAATATAGTTTCAGGAATTCCGTAGGCCGGTTCACGGAACAGTTTAAGAAATTAATTTTTTTTACTTTTTTGAAAAAAATTAATTTACTTAATTAATTTACTCAATTAATTTAGTAAATTAATTGAGTTCAAATATGTCGGCGAAATTATTGCTGATGTAAAAATAATCTATTGTTGGAAATAATGATTCAGAAAAAAAAGTTACAGGATGGCGCAACTGACGGTTACGGGGAATTTCTTTTTACTTTGGAGAAACTTCCCCTGAAGACTGCAGCAGTATCCGCTGCGGCCCATGATGCCTTCTCGACGGTGGCTGACCTTGGAATGTTCCTTCAGGAAAACAAGGTTACAACATCTTCTTTTACTGCTGATTGTTTTGCCTGTGATATCGCCAGACTGTTACTTGATTTTATCGGTATTAAATCTGTTAAATTGAATGAGGGTGCACTTCCTGATTCCTTTTATAAAAAAGTCCTTGATGCCGCCGAAGCAGAAGGATTACTGGAACAGACTGCGGGGGATAAAGACCTTCTCCACATTAATCTGAAGCAGATGATTCATATCTTGAGGGCTTCCGGGCTGGTTTCTGATCAAAATGGAAAAGCCGTTGCTGCAGAAAAGGACATTTCGGATAATTCTCTCTATTTTCGTCTTTTGAACAGTTTCTGGAATTTTGTTCCCTGGGAGGATATTTTCCCCAGTGATGAAGAGGCGGCAATGGCCCTTCACGAGGACAGGCTTATTATGAGGGATTTACTCCTCAAAAAGGATGATTTTGTTTCTGTAGATGATCTTACAAACGAATTTTGTGAATTGACAGGTTTTTCCGAGAAAAATAATCTCATACTGATCTCCTTTATTGACTTTTATCTTTATACCTGGCTGAAACATTTTAACATTTTAAGGTACAGAAAGAGTAAGGGAAAAGTGCCGGTAACCCTTGCTTTGACAGAGGAAGGAAGAAGGCTCCTGGCCACCTGTAATAATTAGCCCACCTGAGGAAAATAATGAAAAAAGTACTGCTGTTTTTCTTTTCTGCTCTTCTTTTCGCATCCTGTTCCAGTTTTTCAATAAACAATGAAATCAGTGAAACCGATAAACTGGAAGCGGTAAAAAATGTCGGGGTGATATTCAGAATTCAGAATACATCATTTGTTTCGGAAGAAGACTATCGTCAAACCCTGCTTTACTGGATTGAAGGCCATAAGCAGCTTAAAAAAATAACACTTCCTTCTAAGCCAGCTGAGGAGCTCATTTCCTATAAAACAGATGCAGATCGTTTTTATCAGCTTTCACCGCAGAAAGATTTCCTTACCTTTAAATCGCTCGGTGTCGTAAAATACTACCTTCAGACTAACAGGTCTGCTGTTGATGAGATAATGAAAAGCGGGAATCTCGACCTGCTGGTTGTTTACGAAGTGGACGGATTTTTTCAGGCTGAACTTCAGTACATAGATTTTAATTCAATCATTGTAATTGTAGATAAGTCAATGAATGTTCATTTTCTCGACAGGCAGAACAATACCTATCATATTGATGAAGTAAATCCGGAAAAGGTAAAAAAACACCTTCTTGATAAAGTGAGTGAGCGCTTCGTAGAGACAATGATAGATATCGATTTTCTCGAAAAAAAATAGCTGCAAACCTGCAGCTATTTTTTTAATTCTGTGGAGACGGCGGGATTCGAACCCGCGTCCTACAATCCAGCCATACGGCGTCTACATGCTTATCCTGTTCGTTTGCTTTGACTTTCCGTCCGGGAACAGGCACCGTCCATGAAAGCCAGTCTCCCTGAATTTCGCTACTGTCTCCGGGAGTTGAAACAGCTGCTATCCCCTGAAATTTGACGCCCCTGTAGTCTCCAGAGGAGAGATAACCACAGGCGCGTAGCCGCCTTATTAAGCAGCTAGTGCAAAATTATCGTTTGCAATTAAATCGTTTCTGCCGTGATTTACGAGTCGACAGAACACTCGACATGCAGCCATACGCCCGCAATTGCAGTCGAAACCAAAATCGTCCCCTTTCCGACCACAATACAGACTCCTTCTCAAGCTGTCAATAGTTATGAACAAAAATTATTGACCATGTTACAGTATAAATGTAGTAAATGATTATTGACACCATGTTTCCATGAGAGAATCTGTGTTGTCTGAAATATCAATTATATGGTGAAAAAGATGAAAGAAATCAGCCTCTGCGGTGGATTAAAATCTATTTCAGGTGCAATTATATTATCTGTGCTGATGAATTTGATGGCCTGCGGAGATCAAAAAAATGAAGAAAAGGCCCCGCTGCCGGTAAAAGAAGAAAAAATAGAAGAAAAAAATGAACCGGCTGTGCCGATCACATTTGAGGCAATCAGCGGATCCTGGGAATTGAAGTATCCCAATCATTACGGCTATACCTTCAAGTTTTATAAAAATTATCGGGCGGTAATAATACTTTACCTGAACAATCATTCCCTTGTTTTTAAGGGTGTCTATACATTCGAAGGGAAGAACATGGTGAGGATCAATATTTACGAAATGAAAAAGAGCAGAAAAACCTCGGGAATAAATATGTCCTCGGGTTTTGTAAAGGCAAAGTCATCATATTTCATTTTTACTGCCAACCTGAAGAAGAGGGGGAAGAGTAAACTCCTTTTGGTCAGCCCCCGGCGTATAATAATTGATGGCAATAATTCTGAAGGGTATTTCGAGCCGGTAATAAAATTAAAACGATCACGGAGGGGAAGATAATCCGTGGTAGAAAAGATACAAATAGAGAACGAACCGGTCACACTGGCGGGGAACTGGTATTCTCCTGAAAAGAAGACTGATCAGGGCATTATTTTCAGCCATGGTCTTTTTTCTTCAAAGGACGGATATAAAATAACAAGGCTGGCTGAATCAATTACAGAGGCGGGATTTTCTCTGTTAACCTTTGATTTTCGATATGCCGGTGAATCCGGCACAGACATCTCTAATCTCTCGATACGGGGTGAAGTTGAAGACCTTGCAGCAGTTGTTAAATTTGTGAAGGAACGGGGAATTAGAGAATTACATCTCATGGGCTCCAGTATGGGAGCCGCAGTGACCCTTCTCTATGCAGGTAGAGGGGATGTTACCATTGAATCCATCATTACTATTGCGGCGCCGGTCAATCTTCTCGATATTTTACCGGGCATGGACAGGGAAAGAGTTCTTGCCCTTCCGGAAAAGGGGAATACACCCATTGAAGGGATTCCTATGAAAAACTCATTTTTTAAAGAGCTTGCTGAAACGGATATTATATCTTCTTTGGGATCAACAGATGTGCCCCTGCTGGCAATTCATGGCGCCCTGGATTCAGTCGTTTCCCCGGTTCAGGCAGATATCCTTGTAAAAGAGTACTCCGGACCGGTACGTTATGTAAAAATTGATGATGGTGATCATAACCTTACCAGGGAGAAGGATATAGAGATTATCAGGGGGGAAGTTATTTCCTGGCTTGGAGGCAACCGATGATAATCCCTGAAATCGTTATTACCCGGTACGTATTCGGATTCGGTATTTTACTGATAATTATGGGTTGCATTGAAATGCTTATGCCGATGAAGGCCTTCCTATTCTGGGGGAGATGGGCGGCAAACCGGTATTTTTTTATTCATGGTTTACTTTTAATAGTTTTCGGTTTCCCTCTTACCATGTACCATGGTCGATTCGAAACAGTAATTTTTATCATTGGAATTTTTATTGTTTTTTCCGGACCCTTCATTCTACTCTTTCCGGATCGTTTCAAAAAAACCTTTGAAATGGCAGAAGAGGAAATGGGTGGAGAAGTCGGGCAAAAACGGCTCATATATTTTGAAGCGATCGTGAGAATTGCTGCAGGTATTATCTGCTTCATCTCGTATCTCTTTTAACAGCGGAAGAAACTATTTGACAGTGATATACTCGTAGTATATCCACCTTTATATTGAACAATCGCCAGCAGGAGTAATTATGAATTATATAAATGTCAGCCATCGAAGGATTCACCACGGATCAATTCATTCAGTTTCCAGTGAACTGGAACAGCAGGCCCCTGCAGGTCACCTTTTCAGTGACGAAGGTTACTGGAGCACGGAGCAGCGCAATGTGGCAATTTCGGAAAATGTTATTATCGCATTTGATGATCCGGTGATTATTGATTTCATAGAAATGAAACCTTCCCCGGGTGGAAGTCTAACATTTCCACGTGCATTCCGCTTTGAAGTGAGCGGTGACGCCGTATCCTGGAAGGTGATACACCGGGAGCAGGACTTTGAACTTGATGAGAAGGAATATCGTCTCAGACTTCCCCTCATGGAAATAAAATATCTGAAACTGGTTATCTCTGAACCGGCAAAACATAATAATAAGTACTATGTTGAAATAGGATCTCTTTCCGCTGGTATCGCCGGGGTTGAAGAGATAACTTCCTCTTCTGAAGTCTCCGAGGAAAAATCAGTTGTTTCACTTTTTTCGAAAGATACTCAAAAACAGTGGCATTCCCTGCCGCAGCAACAGAGTCATTTTGAGGAAATATTTATCGATCTTGGGGCGGTATATCACCTGAATCGCGTAGCCCTAACTTCTGCCGGAATGGGTTTTCCTGATCAGTTTCATGTGAACATGAGTGCAGATAATAATGTCTGGACGACTCTTTTTGAGATCAAAAATTTTAAACCTGAAATGTATAAAAGCTACTGGTGGGATATCAATGTCACATCGGCCCGTTTTATCCGCCTTGAAATGAAGGGGGGACGACTCGCCTCCGGAGAGTACGGGGTGGTTCTTGCAGGCCTGGAAATTGATGCGGCGCTTATCGAATACGGTCATACCCACAATATCGGTGAACTGGTTCCTCACGCCTCCATTTTTCAGGCAGGTGTTGCCCGGCTTGCAAAGGACGGTGATGACAGTCCCGGTACCGCTGTACAGGGGAGTGATCGTCGTCTTCGTGATGCTACGACAATTTTTAAGGGTATCTGTCAGCTTGCTGAGAATGGAGAAGTGGCGGATGGACTTGTTGTTCAGTCGTCAGACCAGCGCCTCAAGCCCGCTACGGATCAGACCCCGGGTATTGTCCGCCTCTCCTATGACCGGGAAAATCAGGCGGGTACCGCGGTGCAGGGGAATGATTCACGTCTGCAGGAAGCGACTGATGATACCTTCGGCATTGTACGTCTCTGTCAGGATGGCCTCTATACTGAACATGCCGTAGTAAAAGGGAATGACAGGCGACTTCAGAAGGCCACTACCGAAAATAATGGTATCTGCCGTCTCGCCAGGGATGGGTCGGATGAAGAAGGTACCGCCGTACAGGGGAGTGACAGCCGTCTTCGAATGGCTACAACCATGTATCCGGGCATTGCCCGTCTTGCGGAAGACGGTGAATCCAGTGAGGGTACCGCGGTGCAGGGGAATGACCGTCGCCTTAAGGATGCCACTGTTCAGTCCAGGGGAATTGTTGAACTGGGTGAAGATGGTGAGGACCGTGAGGGAGTAGTCGTGCAGGGGAATGACCGGCGTTTAAAGGATGCTACGACAGAATTGAAGGGTATAGTAGAGCTGGCGGAAGACGGTGAAGAAAAGGAAGGCGCTGTTGTTCAAAGTAATGACTACCGTTTGAAGGATGCCACCACGGAAAGTAAGGGTATCGTAGAACTGGCTGAAGATAATGAAACAAATCCCGGTGTAGCGGTTCAGGGAAACGACCGGAGACTGCGTGACGCATCGGAAGTCGCAAAGGGAATAATGCAATTCTGCCGAGACGGATCAACTGATCCCCTTACAGCGGTGCAGGGGAATGACCGGCGCTTGAAGAATGCATCAACCGCTGCAAAGGGAATTGTAGAATTAGCCGAAGACGGAGAGGACCGTGGAGGTGTAGCGGTCCAGGGAAATGATCGCCGCCTGAAAGACGCCACGACAGAAAGCAAAGGAATTGTTGAACTTGCTGAAGATGGGGAAGAACGTCCGGGAGTTGCCGTCCAGGGGAATGACCGTCGTCTCCGCGATGCCACCGAGCAGGAACCGGGGATTATGCGTTTTGCCGGGGACGGGGAGGCCAGCCCCGCCATGGCAGTTCAGGGAAATGACTGCAGACTCAGGGATGCCGCGACTACATCAAAGGGAATTGTTGAACTGGGTGAAGATGGAGAGGACCGTGAAGGGGTTGTGGTTCAGGGAAATGACCGGCGTTTGAAAGAAGCCACTACGGTTACCAGTGGTATTGTTGAACTTGCCGAGGATGGCGAGGATCGTGAAGGCGTCGCGGTTCAGGGAAATGACAGCCGCCTGAAGGAAGGCTCCGTTGAAGCCCCCGGAATTCTTCGCCTGTCAAAGGAAGGAGAATCAAGAGCTGGTTTTGCTCTACAGTCAAATGATCCGAGACTTTCGGATCCCAGGGAGGCATTGCCTCATGAACATAACTATGCTCCTGCAAACCATGATTTTAACAGCCACAGTGGCACAATCAGTATTGCCGGGAAAAAGGAAGAAACTATCCAGGGGATAACACCTCCCTCTGATAATTCATCGATTATACATGGAAAGAATAAATCTGATAAGAACGGCGCTGTAGGTATTGCCGGGGTTGCAGGAATCGTTTCGGAAAAACCGGGACATACCTATGGTGTTCTTGGACACAGTTCTCATGTCGGAATCAGGGGACAGTCCACCGGGAATGAAAACGGGGGCGGAAGCGGAGTGATGGGACTCTCCCGGTTCGGTGCCGGTGGTGTTTTTGTCAGTGAACATGATTATTCCCTGGTGGCTGACGGATTTGGAAAAATTCAGGATTACGACAGCACCGCCGGTCTTGTAGGCAACGGTAATGCCCTTCTCGTCCGGGGAGAGTCTCTTTTCCGCGGGTCTATAAAACTGGAACATGAAAAAGATGGAGAAGATTTCCCCGGAAATATTGTTGAATATTTTGAAGCCGACGAGACTGAATTTATTTCTCCCGGAGATCTCCTCGTTATCAGTCCCGGGGGGGAGTCTATTCTTTCCCGTTCCAGGGAAGAGTACAGCCGCAGGGTAATTGGAGTGGTTGCGGGGAATCCCCTCGTGGCCATGAATAACAGCGGTACCGAAGAGAAGATATATCCCGTGGCACTGGCAGGAAGGGCCCTCTGCAAGGTTGATGCCCGGAACAAACCAGTTAATCCCGGTGATCTGATCGTCACCTCATCGACACCTGGTTGCGGAATGCCGGGAACCATTGATTCATTCGACAAAATCGGGACCGTCATCGGTAAGGCTCTTGATGGGCTGGAAGACGGAATCGGTACCATACCCGTTTTTATAATGCATCAGTAATAGCAATGAAGACCGGGGATAATAATAACAGGGATGCACGGCCGGACATAATCGGACTTCTGATAGCAGTTTTCGTTTTTGCATCCCTGCAGTCACTTTTTTATGGCATCGTTGCAGTGATTACTGTTTTTTTCTTTGGTATATTTATGAGGGTGGATTTTTCAGATCTCTTAAGAAATTTGAAACTACCCTTTATACTGCTGATACCACTTTTTATTTTTCTTCCCCTTACATCAGGTGGAGAAATTTTATTTAGCAGGGGGGGCCTGGAAATTTATCGCGAGGGCCTGGTACTTGCGGGACTGATTTTTTTTAAGACATGGGCAATCCTTTTTATGGTTGGGGTGATTTTTTCTCGCTATCCCTTCAGGAAAATTTTACATGCCTTGAAGGGGCTCCACGTTCCGGGGAAGTTTCTCGACCTTATGCAAATAACCTACCGCTATATATTTATTTACCGCGAAGATCTGGCAAAGATGCGTACCTCCCTGACACTTCGGGGATACCACAACCGCAGCAGCCTCAGGAATATTAAAGTCAGCGGCAGCCTTATAGGTTCCCTCCTGGTGCGAAGCTTCGAGCAGACGGAGTCTCTCTACCATGCGATGATTATGCGGGGATACGGCCCTGACTTCCCCTGCCATGAAGATGAGAGGCTGACCGTGCCGGGCATCCTCAGGGGATTTCTTCTTGCCGCCATTCCGGTGCTTATAAAGATTTTTGAAATTCATGTGAGAGTATTATGAAGGATGTTATTAAAATAGATTCCCTCAGTTTCAGCTATCCCGATACGGGAAGGGCCCTGGATGAAATCAGTTTTACTGTCCGGGAGGGGGAGCGAATAGGTATTATCGGTCCCAATGGTGCAGGGAAGACCACCCTTTTTCAATGCATCTGCGGGGTCCTCGAGGCTGAGAGGGGTCTGGTCTATGCAGGAAGTAAAGAGGTCAGCCCCGGTACCTTTAATCCTGAAGTCGGTTATATTTTTCAGAATCCCGATGACCAGCTCTTCTGCGTATCCGTATATGAAGATATCGCCTTCGGCCCGAGAAATCTCGGACTCTCAAAGGAGGAAGTCAATGCCCGCGTGGAAAAAGTTCTGGCCCTTACGGGAACCGCTGAATTGAAGGACCGCCCCCCCCATCACCTCTCCGGGGGGGAAAAGCGCATGGTGGCCATCGCCGCGGTGCTTGCACTGCAGCCTTCACTTCTGATCTATGATGAGCCCGCGTCAAACCTGGATATGCGCACCCGCCGACGCCTGATATCCTTTATAAACGAAGGCGCCGGAACCCTTCTTATCTCTTCCCACGACCTGGAGTTCATACTGGAGACCTGCAGCCGTGTCATTGTACTGGAGGGGGGCCGCATCGCTGCTGACGGTAAAGCCGCGGATATTATGAATGACGAAAGGTTCATGTTAGAGCATGGACTGGAGAGGCCCCATTCCCTGATGCACCGTTTTCGGGATCATAAGCATAAAGAATGAAGATAGTTTACTTATGAATAATTCATAAGTTTTTAAGCCTGTCCGTATGCCTCAGGAAAAGTTTTTTCCTTTTAACTTCCCCCCCATATGATATAAATAAAAGTTGAATACCCCCGGAGGCATTTTATGAGTAAAAAAAAGATTCTCATCAATCCTGAAGGATATGAAGGATATGAAGGATATGAAGGATATGAAGGATATGAAGGATATGAAGGGTTTTGCCGGGGTGAAGGCGAGATTTATACCTGGGGATTTTCCCGCATGGACCGCCCCGGGCGATAACTGAGCTTGTCATGCCGGAACTGCTCGTGGAGATTCGCGCCACTGCAGTTAAAGGAAATTGACTTTAAATATTAAAGGGGGTGCGCTGCGTTGAAGAAAATATACAAGTCAAGTCCCGCCACCATTGCGGTCCTCCTGATAGTGGTACTGTTTCTCCTGGCGGGACCCCTTATAGCTGTTTTTATAGAAGATGTGAAGGACGATGAACTGTTGATTGTCCTTGGTATATGCTATCTTGCTTTTTCTCCCCTTACGTTGCTTCTGGCGTGGGTTTTGAAGAAAAATATTCAGGCGAAGATAATCATCACCGGCGATAGTATCTCCTACGGCAACGGCAGCGGCATGATAAATATTCCCTGGGGAGACCTGGACCGTTTTGTCTTTGACTATGTCCGTACCGGTAATAACCGTGACGCGGCATCACATTTTTTTGTCATCTATGAAATAAGCAGCGGGGATACACGTTTTCGCTTTAACCGGTTGATGACGGAGGCGGAGATCAATCGTGAGGATGAAATATGCCTGGTCAGTTCATTTAAGAGGAAGTCCTACCGTTTCGAGGCCTATGGTCTCTATTTTAAGAAGAAGGTCTCCGATAGCCTGGTAAATGATATCAGGGATTATTCTGGTATTGAACCGGTGAGGGAGAGGAAGTTTTTTTAAAAACGTCCCGCCGGTCAATAATTGGTTTTTGAAAAAAAATAAAAAAATTACATCCGACCCGGGCGGATTTTTGTATATTCTCCTGATTGCCTGAAAGGAGGATATATGAAAATTACCGTTGTTGGATGTGGAAATGCCTTCAGTGCAAAAAATTACAACCAGTGTTTTCTCATTGAAGAGGAAGTGGAAGGGACGTCCCGCCGGATGCTGATAGATTTTGGCGCCAAGGTCCCATATGCCCTGAACAATCTCGGGATCGATATCAGGTCCATTGATGATGTCTATATCAGTCATCTTCACGGAGATCATATCGGCGGCCTTGAAGAGATGGCCTTTATCCGATACGACTGGATAAACCGTCCGCAGCATTATTCCGAATGGAAAAACGGGGTCAGAGCCCCAAGGCTGATTGCCAACGTACAGCTTTTAAGCGATCTCTGGAAGAAAAGTCTCCGGGGGGGCCTTGAATCAATGGAAGGCTTCGATGCGAACCTGGAAACATACTTTGAACCGGTTCCGGTGCGTCCCAACAAAACATTTTTGTGGCAGGGATGGACATGCCGCCTTATACAGCAGGTGCATATAATGACTGGAAGTATCATCAGTCACACCTTCGGTCTCATGTTTGCGAAGGGTGGGCACCAGACTATTTACTTCACCACGGACAGTCAGCACTGTTCCCCGCGGCAGATTGAGAATTTTTATCGTGAAGCTGATATTATTCTCCAGGACTGTGAATGTGTCGGCGCTGATATGGAGAAAGGCAATCTGGATTTTCTCTCCGGGGTGCATGCAAACTACGCTCAGCTTGCGGGGTGGAAATCCGCCAACAGTGTCGATGTTGGGGAAGAAATCCGCAATAAGATGTGGCTGTCACATTACCAGGATTTCGTTTCTGAAAATAAAGACTATAAGGGAAATGACTGTAACTGGCAGGAGCGTGCCGTGGAGGATGGCTTCCGCGGCTTTGCAGAAGTGGGCCAGGTTATTGAAGTATAATTAAATTATTCACTTCAGCATTTCCGGTTTAACCCGTTGCAGGAAGGAGACAATAAAGGCTGCGGCTATACCCTCTATGACTGCAACGGGTATGTGGGCGGATATAATAATACCCGTTATGGCCTTGAATTCTTCCCCTGCAGTGAAGAGAAATGCCCCCATTGCGGCGCCGGAAAGGAATACAGCCAGTGCCCCGACTAACCCCCCCAGT
The DNA here is from genome assembly GCA_942491575.1 of uncultured Spirochaetota bacterium. Classification (GTDB taxonomy): domain Bacteria; phylum Spirochaetota; class UBA4802; order UBA4802; family UBA5550; genus CAZHNW01. The sequence goes on along the minus strand of CALOBT010000025.1, from coordinate 2,828,526 downwards.
ATTGTCTGCCACAAATCGCCCCCTATTTTTTTAAACTGTCTGAAAATGATTCCAGAAACCAATGCGGGGAGGCCGATGGAGAGGACATTTATTCCAATGGTTGTAATCCCCCCATGCTGAAAAAGGAAACCCTGAAGGATAAGTGAAAGGAGTATGGCGGGGAATGCGTATATTCCCAGTAGTATACCCGCGAGGCCGTTGAGGAGGAGGTGTGCACTGGCGGGACCGATTTTTATATGTACCAGGGAGGCTACAAATATTCCCGCGGTTACTACGGCAACCCGTGGAATGTCTCGCTGTTTCATTTTTTTCAGGGTCAGAGCCGTAAAAAGAAGGGCGGCGCCACCTGCTGCGGCGCAGACCTCTCCGCTTATAATGCCGTCACTGATGTGCATCAGTTCTTCCCTTTCCTTGAGAAGAAGAGGGCGGTCCCAACGAGGCCCCAGATTATCGAAAGGGCCATGACTGTTTTCTGCAATGAGGAAAGGCTGCCTGTATTTTCAGTTTTTTCCGGAATCATCCCCTCTTTGACGGGAAGGTTGATGCGCATCCCGTGTCCGCTTTTTTCCCTTACCTGAAGTATCCAGGTTCCGGTTCTGTCGGGGCTGAAGGTTACAATGCCACGGCGGTCACTCCTGGTTTCCTGATATTTTTTTGTCTCTCCAGGGGCAAAGATGAGGACCCGTGCATCCCCCAGGGGGACGCCGCTGTGGAAGTACATGCGCACTCCCATGACCCCCTTCTTTAAAATTTCATAATCGGAGCCGTGCGCCATAAGTTTTGGGGTCAGAGCCATAAGCAATATGATGGCAGTGGTGAAAGCCATGGAGAATCGGTGAAAATATATCCGGGTCATATCGTTTACTTCCTTCATGAAAATTTTACTGCGGTGCAGGTTTGCAGTCGCAGTGCCCCTCTCCGAGGTGCGGGAGATTGTAGAGGCCCTTGATGAGTTTTTTATAGTCTGGGTGGGAAGTCATATCCCCCTGTTTGAGGTTAACTTCCTTCTTCTTGCCGCTGAGCGAATAGAAAAAATTAAACCCGACGGCTTCCCGGTTGACGTGACTGGTTTTCGGTGCGGATTTATCTCCGAAAATATGATCGATGTGAAAGGTCATCTCCACCTCGCTGTTTTTTCCCGCCGCGAGCAGGCCCTTTACTTCCTCTCCGACATATCCTTCTTTACCGTCGCAGACAAGTTCTTCACTGAAGCTGATAGTGAAGGGTACCTTCTTTCCGCTTTTGCTGGCGGTACCTTTTAGAAGGATGCTTGCGTCACGGAACGGCCCGTCCGTGTGGCGCCGAAGAGAAAATTTCAGGGATTGATAGTTGCCGGCGGGTATACTTTTTAATTTACCCGCAGTACCATCAGTGGCGAGGTCGACACTGTGGCTTCCGCGGAGGATCACTGGTTCAACGGACTTATCCGGATTATAGGCCATGGGATTTTTAATACAGACTTGGATTTTGCTGAAGGTGATGTCCCAGCCGTCACGTGAGGTGAGGCCATGGCGGGCAAAATCTTCCCCGCTGGCGGTGAAGGTCAGGGTGCCGGTTTTTTTATTTCCGCCGCAGGAGAGGGCAGTGGCTATCAGCAGTAGTATAGGAATAATGGCTTTTTTTTGCATGTTTCCGTTTCCTGGATGATTTCTTTTTTGAATATTTCCCGAATATTCGTGCTAAAATGTGCTATTTTTACGGTAAGTGTGTTAACGAGTTCGGAATTCGTCAAGGAAAATATCTAATGGAATCATTATTGATTATTTAAAGCAGTGATCCTTTTTCTAAGTGCTAAGTGAAAATTTTTTGTGAAAACTGAAGGCTGGATTAAGTATTTTTTTAACCTGCCTTCAGTTTTTAAAAATTTCTTAAAACAGTTATCTATTCTATTGTTGAAGCGTGACAGTGTCCCTCACCGAGATGCCCCAGGGTCAGCAGGGTTGAGTAGAGGTGAAAGTATGTGTCATTATTCATGGCGGTACTTCCTGTTGCCCCATTAGCCATGTCAGCCTGGTCGATTTCTATTGTAGAGGTTCCAGGAGCATAGTCATTGTCAACATCAGCAAAGGGCTGAAAACCGATTCCCCAGAAACTCATCAATTCAGGATCAGTGGGAGTGGGATCACCTTCCGTGAAATCACCGAATATATGATCAAAGTGAAATGTCATCTGGGTAGAGGCGGTACCCTCTGCAGCCAGGATGCCGTCAGCAGTACCGTTTTCATCCAGGTCCGCCTGTGGGCCGCATTCGTAGAACTTCATAGCCTGATCGAACTTGATGGTAAAATTAACCGTGTCACTCCCTTTGGTAGCGGTACCGATAAGGACCAGGCAGTAGCCGTCATAGGTATGGGGGTCAGTGGAATCTCCGGAGTTCAGGTTTTTCATGGCATCGCTGTAGGTTGTTGCGGCGTTGATATTGGCCATGCTGAAGTTCAGGTAGTTGTAGTTCCCGATGGAGGCCTCGGTTGTCCTGCCGATCTCAAAGACATCGCTCCCGTCGGCCCTTTTAAGGTCGACGAAGTACTGACCCGTAAGGGAGGAGTGGGCGGAACCGTCCGGGACATCCCCGTGGTCATGTCCCGCGTGACGTGATTCACTCTCTGCTGCAACCGCCACCTGGTAGGCCGTGGGGCCTTCGATGTTTACGTAGACGTGATCAAAGGTAATTGCCCAGCCGTCTTCGGAGGTGAAGCCGTCCTTAACAAAACCTTCACCGTTCGCATTGAAGATGAGGGTACCGGTATTTTCCGTATCGGCTGTGGTATCGCTGTCACATCCGATAAAGGCAAAGGGAATGAGTGCCAGAGACAGGGCCAATGTCATAAATTTTTTTTTCATAATGCACCTCTTTAAGTATATAAAATATTTTTAATAACAGAAGAACTTATAGATCCTCTATTAAAAGATCTCCTAAATCTTTATCTCCAGCATGATTTTCCATGCCAGGGGTGTCCCGGGGGTAACATGGAGGCCTGCAACTTCAGGACCGTACTGGAGGGGCCTCGATGAATAGGCAAAAACGGAATCATACCAGACAGTGTTAAAAAGATTCTCAACCGCAACGGTTACGGTAAAGGCCCTGAAGGTATACCCGAGCTGCAGATCGATGATGTAGTAAGGGTCAGACTCGTAGCCGTTGTCATGATAACGGGGGCCGACGAAGCGCCCCCTTAATGATCCGCTGAAACCCGAATCAAGGGTAACACTCAAGGAATTGGTCATATACCACTCCGCCATATTGGGGATGCGGCTGTTGTCTGCGGTAAACCTGGCATGGACATAGTTCAGATCTGTTCCGAAGTAGAGCCATTTTACAGGGGATATACGGAATTCCATGTCCCCTCCGAGGCGGAGGCTCTGACCCCTCGGCAGGGACATACCCTGCTCGCTGTCGAAAACATATTCCGCCTCCTTGTGAGCTGCCCATGCCGTGAGGGAAATATTGATGCGGTCCTTCCAGAATTTATAGCGGCTGCCAATCTCTCCGCCAGTAACCGCAGGCATGGTATTGTCTTCCTCCCATGCTATCTGCCGTGCCTGGGTTGATACAAAGCTTCGGCCGAAGTTCAGAAAGATATTCAACTTTTTTATCGGCGTGAAAATCACTGATGCCTTGGGGGAAACCTGCCAGGCCCAGGTGGAAAAATCAACGGGTACATCCTGAATAATGTCCATGGAATTGGTGGCGATATTGAATTCATAGAAATCCTGCGTCCCGTCACCATTATAGAAAATCATATCGTAGCGAAGTCCCGTGATGACTTCACACCATGAAGTTAAGACAATACGCTCCTGAAGGTAGGTCCCCAGGGCTGTTTCGTTAAACTGGTAATAGTTTTTCAGGTTCACCAGGTGTCGTTCTTCCGTATTTGCCTGTTTCTGATCAACGAAATCATTTCTGATCTCAAAGCCTGCTTCGGTATTAAATTTTATTCCCGCCGCTTCTGTGATCCCGCGAAGATATCCCTTGAGCCCTCCGTAGTGGCGCCGGTCGAACTGCTGAAGCTGATCGCCATTGGTTTCGTTGAAATAATAAAAGGTATAGTTGCTGAAAATTCTTGTTTCCTTGTAATTGTAATATCCCTGAAGGCGTCCCTTCAATTTAGGTGTGTCGTAATCCCATGTGATGCCCATGAGGTGGCGGTCCACATCGACGCGGTTGCTTTTATCGATTGATTCAAGCCTGGAGAAACTTCCGTCCTCTATCAGTTCAAGGGGGAGGATGTCCGCAGCCTCGGAGCGGGCGAGATAGCCGGCATAGAGAAATTTCAGGCGGCTATCCTTCGAAACATGATAGGTATTTTGAAAAAAGATCCGCCCCGCAGTCAGTCTTCCCGGGTCAGTATAGCCGTCACTGGTGTCTCCTTCGACGACAAGGTAGCTGTCATTTTTTTTGGTACTGAGGGAGAGCTGGCCGGTCCCATCGAAGGTATATGAACTTCCCCCTGTAGCCGTGAGACTTGCGGTGAAGTCCCGTTTTGTATAGGGAAGGAAGTCAATGACCCCCGCGGAGGAAAAATTCCCGAAGCGGGCATCGTAGGGCCCCTTCATTATCCAGATTTTTTCCAGGCTTGCGGGAAGCAGAAAGTGGAGGTCAAGGTACCCCTGACCGTGAACATGGGATACTTCGTTCAGGGGTATCCCGTCGAGGTAAGCGGCGATATCCTGGCCATGTTCCGCGTCAAAGCCCCGCAGGAAAATCTGGTGTGCCTTTGCACCCCCCGTATGCTGGGTGATATGCAGTCCCGGAACGAAGCGCATCAGGTCTGAAGCGGTTTTTCGGGGGAAGTTCATAAAGTCACGGTTGCGCACCGTCTGGTCAGAGGCGGCGCTTAAGGGGCGCTCCCCCTTTACCTCGATTTCCGCCAGTATAAAGGCTGACTTCTCCTGTTTCTCCTCTTTTCTTTCAGGAGGCTCTGACCCCCCCTCGGCATAAAGGGTAAAAGAGAGTGAGAGAAATAACAGTGTAGCTGCTAATTCCCGGATAAATGATTTCATAATGAGTGACACGTTTTCCATATTTTTGCGATCATAATGAAGTACAGGTAATCTGAGTCAATAATAATTAACACAAAAATTCAAAATATAGCACATTTGGGAGATAAAATATGTATTGATGCGAAAGAATGTAAAGTAAATTGGCTGTTGAATGAAGTTGTATGATTACTTATGGATAAATACTGGCGAGTGATTCAGAGGACCCTGTGAAGGTCCTCTGCATAGAAAAAATTACGGATTGAGTTGTTTGATTAAATCGAGTTCAGCCTTGTTGAAGACCTGTTCAACATATGTATTTAATTCTTTTGCGATTTCTTTAGAAAGATAGGTAATACGGCGGCAGAAGGGTTTTTTTTCGTATCGGTCAATCCAGACAATGACGATTGTTTTTTCCGAATCCCAGGCGAGGGCCCCCTGGTTGTCTTTGATGTTGGACATGGTTGCCTCTCCATATTTGGTTTGCATTTTTTCCATCACTTCTTTCATGGAGAGGTAGGGAAATTGCAGTGAAACATAGAAAAGTTTCCCCTCATCCTTTTTTTCCGGTTGGTTCTTGTCGCCCCCTGCATTTTCCGGCGGTTTTTTTTCAGTAGTCGGGGCAACGGCGGGATCTATATAAAAAAAACCGTACCGGTACTCAAGATTGCCATCCCTGGAAATTATGATTTTTTTTTCATCGGTAAAGACCAGTTTGCCCGTTATTTTACTCTTTGCCTGGCTCAAAAGGGTTCCCCACGTCAGGGTGCCGTAACCCTCAGGAAGAGAGGATGATTTCCCCTTTTCTGTTTCTTTGGCCTCTTTTGCCGGTTTTATATCCGCCTTTTGAGCAAGAGTGGTGACGGTAATCAGGATCAGGAAAATTAGCAGGGCTGTTCGTTTCATTGTTTATTCCTTGAAATAATAAAAGATATTACTTGAAACAGCTCTCTTGTGGAGCTGATTTCTTTGAAAAATGACGTCCTTATTACCTCTATCGGCAATATGGGTACGGCAGAAAAGTATAATTGTTACGAATCATTGCAGATTTTGAATCATCACTCAAATAATTAATGTTTGACAACATGCCCGAATATATGAGTAATTGAAGGCTTAATTTTGGGCTCTGGATAAAAGAACAAGGAAGAGAAATCGGGCAGAATAATGAAAAAAAATTTCCTCCATATTGCAATGGGGATTCTAATAGTTTTTTGTATTTCCTGTGCCGGTAGCCGGGAAGTGCAGCGCAGGGACAACCTGGGACGTGTAGTGAGAACTTCCTACTATGAAGGAAATTCTATTCAACGGATGGAGGATATCTCCTATTCCGGGACTTCACACAATCCGCGAAAAATATTTTATATGAAAAAAAGGGGTCTTAACCTGGTCCCCGCCAGGGAAGAAATATATACTTTTAACGGCAATAACCTGACAAAATTATCCTTTTATATATTCGAAAATAAAAATAGATTTAAGGCTGGAATGATTAAGTATTACTATACTGACAGTAAACCCTTCCGCATCGAGTATTATTCCTTCCTCCATGATATTAAAAAGTATTTTATTTTCGGACTTGATCAGTATACCTACAGCAGTAGAAAACTTAATCAGCGGCGAATTATTGAATTTGAGTTTAACCGTAAAACAGCAAAATCGATGCAGATTGGTCAGTATGTAGTTAATTATAACAATGGTAAAATCGCCTCCATGCAGTCATGGATTATGGATAAAAAATCGAAAAAAATTGTTGAAAAAACCGAAAACAATACGGAATTTATAGATAATAAAATCGCATTCATTGAGCAATTTTATAATAACAGAGCACGCAGTAGCAAGTATTTAAGCGACTAGGAGGACATGTCATATATGGCAAATCTAATTGAAGTAAATGAAAGCACCTTTGATGCTGAAGTAACTAATCATCAGGGGAAAGTACTGGTTGATTTCTGGGCACCCTGGTGTGGACCCTGCAGAATGCAGACTCCGATACTGGAAAAACTTACACAATCAGGTGAAATCAGTGCAAAAATCGTAAAATTAAATACGGATGAATCCCCCGGGATTGCGCAGAAAATGGGGATTTCATCAATACCCACACTGATACTCTTTGAAGACGGTAAAGAGATTGACCGTATGGTGGGTGTACAGCCCGAAGATGCCCTGAAAACAAAGCTTGGATAATAGAAAGTAAGGCGGCTTTAGAGCCGCCTTACTTATATAATTTTTCATTATGAGAGCAGTTGTACAGCGGGTCTCCGAAGCGGCAGTTACGGTTGATGGCGAAGTAATCGGTTCAATCGATGACGGCCTGTTGGTTCTGCTGGGGATCCATCGGGATGATACCCGGAAAGAGATGGAATATATCGCCAGAAAGATTTCAGGGCTTCGTATATTTGAAGATGAAGAAGGGGTGATGAATAAGTCCGTTTCCGAAGCAGGGGGGGCTGTCTTGCTGGTTCCCCAATTTACCCTTTACGGGGATGTACGAAAAGGAAAGAGGCCCTCTTATATAGAGGCGATGCCCCCGGAAGAGGCTACTTATTTTTTTGATAAATTCGTAGCCCTGTTCCATGAAATGCATGGACCTGTTCAGACGGGGCGTTTTGGCGCCGATATGAGGGTTTCACTGCTAAACCGGGGGCCAGTAACCATTCTTCTTGATAGCAGCAGGATATTATAGCGAGATCGGGAAACTTAGACGCTGAAAAACGGAAGCGGTTAAATTATCCGGAACCGGAGATCTAATGTGAAGGTCTATACCTTAAAATGGTTTTTAATTTTTTTAACAGGCTTATTACTGGTAATTCCTTCCTGTGGTGAGGATGTAAAACCGAGAAAAGTTGAATTTGAACAGATTGAGTTTGACGGGTCCAGTAATGACCGTTACCTTTTTCGTGAAGAGATAAAAAAAGAACGGGAGAGGCGGAAGCGTTCTCAAAAAAGTAAAGAATTTTAACTTCCCCCTGTGTTCTGCTTTAAAAAACCGCAACAGTTATACTGTAAAAGGAGTGATACAATGCAAAGGGGACTAAAGTTTATTCTTCCCGTGATGATTCTCACCGGGGCTTTTCTTTTAAACCAGTTTTCCTGTCTGAAAAATGATGCAACGGGACCGGTACTTTTCGGCAATACCGAAGAATCTCCCCTGAAGGCAGAAGCTGAAAAAACCAGGGCATATGAAATCCAGAATGCCTTCACAAAAATATACAATATGTATAAGGAGAGTGTGGTCTTCATCACGACTGAACAGTTTGTCAGTGTGCAGCCACATCCTTTTTTCAACGATCCAAGGTTTCGGCAATTTTTCCGGCAGCCACGTGGAGAGCAGAATCGTGTGCAGAAACGAACCGGTCTCGGAACCGGTTTTATTCTTTCCCGCGACGGATATATCTGTACAAACCATCATGTAGTGGCCAGTGTTGATAATGTATTTGTCAAAATAAATGAAAAAAGCTATAAGGCGGAAATTATTGGCAGCGACAAACGTACGGATATTGCCCTGCTGAAGATTAAGGCCCCGGGTGACCTTAAGCCCGTCTATTTTGGTGACAGTGATAAAATTAATGTTGGAGACTGGGCCATTGCCATCGGTAATCCCTTCGGCCTTGACCGCACCTTTACCGTTGGTGTCATCAGTGCACTTGGTCGAAACGATGTTGACCTCATGGGGGGGAATCACATTCAGACGGATGCATCAATTAATCCCGGCAACTCAGGGGGACCCCTGATAAATATTTTCGGGGAAGTTGTAGGCATCAACCGGATGATCTACTCTAAAAGTGGCGGCTATATGGGGATCGGCTTTGCCATTCCCATCAATACCGCCCGGTCCATCCTGGCACAGCTGAAGGAGTTCAGGGAGGTTAAACGTGGTTACCTCGGGGTGAGTATCCTTGAGCTGAATGAAGGGACCGCACGCGATCTTGGCCTCAATAGTGCAAAGGGCGCCTTTATCGGGGAAGTTGTAAAGGGGAGTCCCGCCGGAAAGGGTGGCATAAATGCCGGTGATGTGATCCTGGCCCTCGATGATGTTCCCATCAAAACCTATAAAGATCTTCTGAATATTATTGGGCAGACCCCTATCGGAAAGCGTCTGAAGGTTACCGTGTGGCGTAATAAGCGGAAGTTGAATATTTATGTGAAGATTGTCGAGCGTCCACGGGGATAGTAGTAAATGCCGGTACTACACTACGCCCAGTGGGGCGAACCGTAATACCGGCATTTAAAGGAATATGGTTTTCCCGCAATGATTGATACAAATAGAAAAATTCATGTTCTGGGGGTTCCCCTTGATCTGGGGGTCAGCAAACTCGGTGTCGATATGGGGCCCAAGGCTCTTCGGTACGCTGGTATCCTTGATGCCCTCGACTATGGAAATTTTTCCTATGTTGACAGCGGAGACCTTGAAATTCTGCATAATTTCAGTCTTGATTCCCTTGATATAAATGAAAGAAAACGAATTCAGTTCGAGGAGATTGTTCGTGTATCCGGTGTGTTGGCGGAAAGGGTATATGCCGCCTCTGTGAAGGGGGAGGTCCCACTCATACTGGGGGGGGATCATTCCACCTCCATCGGTTCCATTGCGGGGATGGCAAAGGCGAAAAAGAATCTCGGACTGATATGGATCGACGCCCATCCCGACTGCAACACCCCGGAGACGAGTCCAAGCGGCAATATCCACGGAATGCCCCTGGCCATCTCCCACGGTTTCGGTCATGAAGAGCTGGTGAAGTGCCTCGGTTTTTCCCCAAAACTGAAACCTGAAAATGTCTGTATTATAGGCACCAAGGATATGGACCCCGGAGAGATTGAATTTATAGAGCGCCTCGGCATCGCCAATTTCACCATCAGGGAAATCTCCAGCCGGGGGATTTCCGCGGTTATGGATAATGTACTGGAAATCGTTACCGGTGGAACCGACGGGGTGTACCTGAGTTTCGATGCCGATGTGATGGACCAGGCAATCGCCCCTGGGACCGGCATCATTACCCGCGGGGGCCTCAATTACCGTGAGGTCGCATATATTATGCAGTATATCGGTGAGCACATCGATCTCTGCGGTATGGATATAATAGAAGTAAATCCATTGCTGGATGAAAAAAATATAACTGCGGAACTCTGTGTAGAACTCGCCCTTGCCTGTATGGGGGTGAAGTATACCGATTATGAAAAGAAGTATTTGAAAGAAAATGTTGAATGCGAATGATAAAGTAGCAAGTTTCAAGTGGCAGGAGTAAAGGGAACTCTTTTAAATACTTATTTTATTTTAAGTTTGGGAAAACGCGTCTCTTTTCCAGGACCAGTGCCGGTTCCACCTTCCAGAGATCATTCTCTTTCATGAAATCATCACTGAAAACACGCATCTTCCAGCGGCGCAGTTTTTGCCCCGTAAGTTCCAGGAAGCGGGGGAGTTCAAGCCACCGGTAATATGTAACCCTCATTGAATCTTTTTCAACTTCCACCTCACAGAATCCCCAGGAGAGTTCGCCCCTGATATGGTTTTTTATCGTAAAGGGATCTTTCTGGTAGAGGCCCTGAGGGCTTTCCCGGTCGTGATACCATGTTCGCCATCTTTTTTTCCAGCGGGTCATGATGTAGCTGTCGAGGCGGGAACCACCGCTCCCATTAATAACAAAAAAGGTTCCCCCGTGTGGAGTTTCCCGGTCCATACGGAAGGCTTCGAAGTGATGATCATGCCCCGCCATTACCAGGTCTACGCGGTACTTTTTAAAGAGGGGAAGATACTGCCGCATGAGGCCCCTGTTCATGTTGAAGTCACCGGTACTGACGGGGGAGACGTGAAGGACCACCATTGTCCAGCGGCGTCCCGCCACTTTTTTCAGTTCACCCTCGAGGAAACGGTATTGAACCGAATCGATGAGGCCATTAATGCCGCTGAAGCTGTCAAAGTTATGCAAAAAAATAATCCGCATGGGACCCGCATCAAAGGCGCCGTAGCGGGGCTGTTCCAGGAGGTAATCACGGTTCCCTCCCCGGTCGACCTTCATTTCATGGTTGCCCAGGGCAATTACCGCGGGGAGCTCCGACATCATGGGGCGGGCCCCCGCAAGGAAGTATTCCCAGGAGGCGAGATCAGTACCGCCGTCGGCTATATCTCCCAGGAGTAAAAGAAAATCAGGACCGGTCCCGCGGCGCCTGTAAAATTCCTTCGTTACCAGGGTCAGTTCCCGGAAATAGCTGTGCCGGTAATTTTCCTCATTGGCGGCATCACCGATAACAGTGAAGCGGAGGGATTCCGTATTTTGTCGCGGAAAGGTGAAACTCCTCACAGTGGAGTCAAATCCAGGAATCCGGTAATAGTATTGTGCTCCTGCCTTGAGATTATACAGTGTGACACTGCGGCGTTTTTCCCCGGTAGCGGCATTTTTTCGAAATATTCTGGCTTCGGACATGTCCCTTCGCGGGGAGACCTCCACTGCAGGGGGCTCTGACCCCGGTACTGGATCAAACCACCAGATGGTAATGGCCCCTGAATCGGGGTAATGCCCTTCCCTTGTCGGAAACTGCAGAAAGGGGCCATGGGGGTAGCGGAGGTCATTTCTGGCGCTGGGTGGATATCCTTTAATATGATGGTGCAATTGCCGTGGCAGTACCAGTGCCGCCGTCATAAGGGCTGCAAAGAGGAGAACCGCCGCGGCGGTGAATAGTCTCTGAATTTTTCGGGGGGGGAAGTTTTTACTTCCCCGCACCAGGGAAAAAACTGAAAAGGCAAGAATCACCAGGTATCCAAAAATTATCAGGAAAAACCGAAATGCAAACTGGCTCTGCATGAAGGAAGTCATCAGCTCCGGTCCCAGAAAATAAAGGGCAGCGATGCCATAAATGATTAATCCCGCAAAATTAATTGATGATATGAGCAAAATTATCCAACGCATGGTTCTTTATTGACAATAAAGAGACATAATGCAAGGAAAAATACTTGATTTAACGACGAATCCGTGATTTATTCCTGAAACAGGGTCCCTTTTTGACGAGGTGCCATATTTATATGAAAATGAGGTTTATAAAATGGAAGATACAGCAAAAAAAGTTCTCTATTTCCTAGGGATTCTGGCGGGATTATACCTTCTTTTTAGATTTGTCCTTCCCTTTGTTTTTAAGCTTCTCGGGTGGGTAATCGGTGCAGCTTTCACAGTAGTCATGTGGATTGTCATCGGTATTGCAGTAGTAATCTTTATCAGCTACATCATTCAATACCTGAAGAAATAATGGTTGATTAATACCGTACTATCCTGTGATGTCGTTTTTTACAGGATTTGATAAATGTACGGAAAGGTGTCCATGGAGAATAGAAAGTTTCCGCGTTTTGAAAAAATTACCATTTCCCTTTTTTTTGTTTTTTGCCTCTTCGGGGGTGTAATCTCAGGGTATATCAATGCGCAGATAAAGAGCTATACCGGAATCGAAAATCTGAAGAAGTTTCAGCCCAGTATCCCTACACGTCTTTTTGATGTCCGCGGCGAACTTATCGCAGAACTTTTTCAGGAAAAACGTGATCTCGTCACCTTCGATGAATTACCCCAGAGCTGCATCAATGCATTCCTGGCCGCGGAGGACCAGGATTTTTACCAGCATTTCGGTATCAATCCCTTTGCCATCGCCCGCGCCATGATTAAAAATATTAAGGCATCCCTTGCTGCGGGACGTCCCATGATTGTTCAGGGGGGAAGTACCATAACCCAGCAGCTGGCAAAGCGTTTATTCACACAGAGTGAGAAGACCTTCGGGCGAAAAGCAATTGAAGCAATCCTTGCCTTCCAGATTGAAAAACGTTTTTCAAAGGAACAGATCCTTGAAATGTATTTTAACCAGATATATCTGGGCCACGGCTGCCATGGTATAACTACGGCTTCAAAATTCTTTTTTGATAAGGATATCCGGCATCTCTCCGTGGCTGAAGCCTCAATCCTTGCGGCACTTCCTTCAAAACCGAACGGTTTTTCGCCCCTGAAGCATCCTAAGGAAGCATATATTAAACATCGTGACACCCTGAGGCGAATGGTCAGCACCGGATATATTTCCCAGGAAAAATCTGACAGTATATACCGGGAATTCTGGCCGAAATTTGTCGATTCCCTGAAAATGGAATTTCCGACTAAAACCGCGCTTTCAAAAAATGTCGACAGTGCCCCTTATTTTACGGATTATGTGCGGCAGCTCCTGATTTCACGTTTTGGAAAGGACGTGGTCTACAATGAAGGATTGAATGTATATACAACCCTTGATCTTAAACGCCAGCGAATTGCGCAGAAACATCTTCTTGAAAAGCTGGAAGAACAGGATGAGGTTTCCTCCAAGGCAAATGCCATGTATAACAGTATTGTTGACAGGAGTCTCCTCGGGGCCTACAGTCAACTGAGAATGTTTTTCAGCCTTGCGGGAATGGTGGTTAAGAATGACATTGAGACAATGTTTAAGAAAAAAATGGCGGATCACTTTGTTGATTCCATAGATATACTTACCCTCCTGACGGATGAACCCGCCAGCAATCACGCAGTCCAGTCCTTTCGCCGGCTGATTTCCGGTATTTCAACTTCTCTGAAGGTTGAAGGGGCAATGATTGCCATTGAACCCGCGACAGGATATATCACTTCCCTGGTGGGGGGCACGGAATATAATGTATCTAACCAGTATAACCGGGCTATCCAGGCCCGCCGTCAGCCCGGGTCTTCCTTTAAGCCCTTTGTATATGGCTCTGCAATTGAAGCGCGGCGCATAAATCCCGGAACGGCATTACCGGATGCACCTATTCTCGATATCGATGCCCAGGGAGACACCTGGTCACCGGGTAACTATGAGGGGGATTTTTCCGGTTTGGTGCGTATCGATCGGGCCCTTGCGGCATCAATCAATATTATTTCCGTCAGAATTTATGATCTCATGGGTCCCGATGGTGTTATTAAATATGCATCCAAGATGCTGAAGGTTCCCGAAGCACGTTTTAACCCCAATCCCTCTCTTTCTCTCGGAACAACGGAGTTGACTCCCTTCGAGATGGCGGGCGCCTATGCCATATATGCCAATCGTGGAAGGGATGTTATCCCCTTTGCGGTCCGATATGTTGTTGACAGGGATGGAAATGAACTGGCGAACATAGAAGAGGAAGTGGGAAGAATTATCGCCATAAAGGAAATGGACGGATCTATACAGGTAATTTCTGAAGATGTCGCCTTTGTGATGACAAACATGATGCAGGGGGTGGTTGACCGCGGTACCGCCAATGAAGCAATAAGGCAAAAAGCGGGTTTCCGGAAAAAAGCAGCAGGTAAAACCGGTACCACCTCGAACTGGACCGATGCGTGGTTTTGCGGATATACCTCTGATATTGCCGCAGTTGTCTGGGTCGGCTATGACCGTCCCTTTATGTCACTGGGGAAACATCAGGCTGGATCTGCTGTTGCAGGACCAATCTGGGCCCGGTATATGCGGGATATCTACAATGGTATGCCTGACCCGGCATTCCCGCCAAAACCGGCTGGAGTTTATCGGGGGGGAGTATGTCAATATACGGGGCTGATTCCGTCTGAAAAGTGTACAGAAATAGCCGGAGCATATATGATTAAAGGAAGTGGTCCCGGCAGAGTCTGTGATGGTAACCACTACAAGATGAAATCGGTTCTCGACAGATATATGGAAAAGGAAGGACTGAAAGAAGAAGAAAAATAGGGTCAACAGGCTGGTTATTTCAGCTAAAAAGGAATATTTTCCCAATTTTATCTTTTTTTTAGTTGAATTCAATATATACTGCACATAGATGTAAATAATGGTGCAGAATCGGCAATCAGAACTGAAGCCTTCTGTTTAAACAAATACCCTTTTGTGGGTGCCGGTACTATACCTGCAGGAAGCTATTATCAATGTCAGGTAAGACCGGAAGCTGTAACGCGAGCAATTATAGGGAGTAGTACTATGTACAAGGTTGGAGACAACGTCGTTTATCCGATGCACGGAGTAGGAAAGATTGAATCTATTGATAAAAAGGTAGTCCTTGGGAAGCGAACCGAATTTTATTCCATGACGATTAATAACAGCGGCATGAAGGTTATGATACCCGTCAAAAATGCCGAAGAAATCGGCCTTCGCCCTATTATTCCGAAGAAAGATATCAAAAAGGTAGTTGAAGTTCTGGTCAGAACCGATGTAAAGTTTGAAGAAGACTGGAAATTGAGATATCAGAACAATATTGATAAGGTAAAAAGTGGTTCCATATATGAAGTTTCCGAAGTAGCCCGAGACCTCTACCGGAGAGGCTGCGTGAAGGAATTATCAATAATGGAACGCAAACTTTATGAAAATGCTTATCAGCTCTTGACCCATGAACTGGCACTGGTTAAAAAAGTTGACGTTGAAGAAGCCGGTAACTTTGTTTCCGAACAGTTGTCAATTCATAACAGGGAAGAAGATGAATAACTTCTGATCAGCTCTTTTGAAAACAGTTCGGGGCCGGTAAGCAGCTCCGGACAGGTATTAGTAAACAAACCAGGTCATATTGGCCTGGCTTTTTATGCTTCAGGATTTGGAAAAGATACTTCTTTTTATTCTTTTTTATTTATGGCTGCATCTAGATATAAGAAGTTTCATAAATATAAATATGGAAACTCCTTTTTTTATCAGGTATTGTAGCCGCAAGGGAATATCCAGGTGTTAACTAATGTTCCCTTATACCTTTCTAAATCCTCATAAGATTATATAAAGGAGTCGTAATTATATGATTATTTTACTAAGAATTATTTTTATTGTATCATCTATTTTATTTTCAGGACTCTACTTCCTCAACTCTACATGGACTTCGGTTCTAATCGCCGGTGGGGTGGCGGGACTTGCGGCTCTTGCAATAATTATTGCTATTGAATATATTTCACATACAGTTTCAGCCCGGGCACTTCTCTCAGCCCTGATGGGATTAATAATTGGTTTTGTGCTTGGTCATCTGATGGCCATTGCCTTTGCTGCTATTCCAGTTCCAATTGTCATGGAACAGGCTTATTTTATAAAACCCCTTATCTATCACGTAGTCGGTTTTGCCGTAATGATGTTTTTTGTGATAAATAATGAGGAAATTGCTCTTCTGGATCGAATGATCCCCGCCCGTATTGAAGATAGTGAGGTTCAAATACCCTACAAAATTCTTGATACCAGTGTCATCATTGATGGCCGTATTGCTGATATCTGTGATACAGGTTTTCTTGAGGGAGTCCTGGTTATTCCGAATTTTGTCCTTCACGAACTGCAGATGATTGCAGATTCCGCTGATTCCATTAAAAGGAACCGTGGCCGCAGGGGCCTCGATATTCTGAACAAGATGCAGAAGGATCAGTCCATTATGGTTAAGATTTCAGATATAGATTTTCCTGAAATCCATGAAGTGGATGCGAAACTGGTACAACTGGGCAAAGTCATGAAGGGAAAAGTTATTACCAATGATTTTAACCTGAATAAGGTTGCTGAATTTCACGGGGTCCAGGTCCTTAATATTAATCAGCTTTCCAATGCGTTAAAACCGGTAGTCCTTCCCGGCGAGGAAATGACGGTAACCCTGATCAAAGAGGGAAAGGACCGTGACCAGGCAATCGGTTATCTCGATGACGGGACCATGGTTGTGGTTGAAAATGGCCGCCGTAAATTAAATGAAGAAGTTACCGTAATGGTTACCTCTGTACTGCAGACCACTGCGGGACGGATGATATTCACACGGTTAAAATAAATTTCAGCCGAACATTATAACTTGTATAAATGAAAAGGGATATACTGGCCATACATGGAAGTCCCCGTCCCGGGGGTTTCTCCTCCCAGATGATGAAATCCTTTATTGATCCCTTTCGAACATCTGCCTTCAGGGTCCATGAAATTTCAATTAGTGAACTCAGCATAAATTCCTGTACCGCATGTGGTTCATGCAGGAATGAATTTACCTGCATTTTTGATGACGACATGACACCCCTTTACCCGTTGCTGCGGGATGCTGCACTGGTTTCTATTGCAACACCAATATATTTTTCAGGTATACCGGGCCCGCTGAAGATATTAATTGACCGCTGCCAGGTTCTCTGGGAACTCGATTTGAGGAATCCGGATAAAATTTTACCAAAGGAAGTTTTCATGCTCGCAGCGGCGGGGTCGGATTTTTCAGGTACCTTTGAAGGGGCCTTTCTCACGCTTCGTCATTTTTTTAATACTATCGGGGGAATCCTTAACCGGGATAATATATTTTATCTTCCCGATACTGATTGTTTGGAGGATCTCACAGGGGATACACAGGGCCAGCTAAGCCAGAAGGGTGTTGAGGTGTTGAAGCGATTAAGGGAGAACTCCTGATTGCCTCGGGAAATCATCTTAAGTAGTGGCCCCCTCGGGGCGAAAATAATAATACCTGTATCATAATGAAGACGGGTAAATCCAGGAAAGGCAGGATCACAATTTTATGAAACTGATTTCAGAGTTATCAGTTATTATCGATAAGGGGAGTCTTACAGAACTTATTGAATCGGTGGAGAGTTTCGGATGCAGTGTCGCCCGGTTTGAAATAAATGATGACTATGCAGAGGATGAGAATGTTTCCTGTTCCCTTGAGATCATCTATAATGACCGAATACGATTTAAAAAACTTGTAAACAGCCTTTCCAAAAAACAGGGCAGGTTCCTGTTGAAGGAAGTTAAATCTTCGATGGAAGAGTTTATCAACAGCGGTTTGCTGGAAGTAATCGGAAAAATACCCCTTGAGAAAAAGAGTGATTATGAAACCACTCTTCTCGGTGCTTCCGAATTGATCCAGGAACGTATACGTGAAGGAAACGAAGATGTTACCTGCGGGATCGACAGAAATGTTGTTCAGGTAATTGGTATTCAGCGTGATGAATCCTCAGCACGGGTACAACTTCTTAACCAGTATTGTCTGGCAGAAACTGATGCCCTTGTGCTGAACCGTTTCAGTGACTGCAAACCATATCCCCTTGTTTGTACACTTCAACAGGGGGAAGATATAATACGCACATTAAAAAATGTTGAACAGACATATAGTGCGGCAAGAATTATATCTATCATGGGTGCCGGTATCTCTGTTTATGAACAGGTGGCAAAGGAGTTGACCATACCGGTGGTTTTTCGTGAACTCGACGAGATACCTGTTTACCTGATGGCATTGATTCTTCGCATGGCCATAAAACATAAACTTCAGCCGGAAGAAACTACCATTGGAATAATTGGAATTAACTTAAGTGCAATACGGTTGACCAGACTATTGCGCAAGTACAGATTCGCCCGAATACTCGGCTACGATACGATGGAAAAAATTCTTCTTACTTTTGAAAACGAAGGGGGACTTGCCACCACTACGGAAAATATTTTCGGGCATACTGACATAATTTTAATCCTTGATCCGATTTTCAGCAACGATGATTTAAACATGATGCGTCCGGGGCAGTATATCATCAGTATGGTCAATGATTCTGAAATTGATCCGGAAAATCTTCGGGAACAGGGGGTTCGCGACATCCTGCAGGGCGATATATATGATTTATCCAGAATTTTTCCCGGACTCCTCTCCGGAATTATGGAACACAATATAAAGAGCCTCGATGATATGAGATTGCTGGATCTTGCCCGAAAAATGGGAAGCCTGCTAACAAAGGATTATCAATTCCCCGATTTATTCGGTCCGGTTCATTCCATGGTGGCGGATTTTCTTGATCCCGCAGTATTGTCAGAGAAGTAGGGACTTCTGAAATTCTCCACGCCGCTCCCGGGGCAAGGCTTATGTCATCATTAAAATTCAAAAAAAATTTTTGCCCGAGAACTTAATCACTCCCTCATTGTGTATAATATCTGTTAAATATTAATCCTTGACAGACTTCAAGCCTATTTTCTTATCACATTTACCATTAAAAAAAGGAATAGAATATGGAATATGTCATGGCTGTACCCTTTCTGATTAGAATACTGGTTACTCTTTCCCTTATTCTGCTATTGAACCGTAAACTGGATAACCTTATTCTGGCAACCCTTGGGGGGACCATTCTGCTCGCCTTCTGGTGCGGGCATGATATTTTTTCCATTCTCAGTATCAGTTGGACTCGTGTTTCATCTCCAGAGAATCTTCTCCTGGTTGTTGTTATCCTCCAGGTTATCTGGCTTTCCAGCATGATGGAAAAAAGCGGTGTCATGAAAGACCTTGTTGAATTTGTAAGTAAGTCGATCAGCCGCAGGGCGGGACTTGCTGTGCTACCGGCGCTTATAGGATGGCTGCCCATGCCGGGTGGCGCCATCTTCTCAGCACCGATGGTTGATGAACTCGATACTAATGGTGAAATTCCTCCACTCCTGAAAACGAAAATAAATTACTGGTTCAGACATGTATGGGAATACTGGTGGCCCCTCTATCCCGGGGTATTGCTGGCAATCGATATGACGGGTATTCCACTGGGGGAATTTATTCTCCTGCAGCTTCCCCTCAGCCTTTTTTCCATTGCAGCTGGAATGTTTTTTCTTTTGAGAAAGGTTCCGCCGGAGAATAAAAAGGGAAATAAAACTGAAAAACCCGGAGGAGGTAAAGATTTTGTATTACTTATTCTGCCTGTTCTGGTCGTTATTGTCTCCTACATGTTTATTACTCTGCTTTTTCCCGGATTTGCCGCTTCATCCAGATTTATACCCATGGTTGCGGCATTGTTCCTTGCTTTATTGACCCTGCAGATTCAGCGGCCACTGAAATTAAATATTTTAAAAGATATTTTGCTTTCCAGGGGGGCCTACACGCTGGTAGTAATAGTAGTTATTATTAGAATATACGGTGCCTTCATCGAAACATCCCTGCCTGACGGTACCCTTCTTATGGGACTTGTTCGGGATGAGCTGGCGAGGATGAATATTCCCGTGGTGATTATAATCATGCTGATACCCTTTGTCAGCGGTCTTGCCACAGGTATTGCCATTGGATTTGTTGGAGCCAGTTTTCCTATTATTGTGAATCTGCTGGGGGCTTCACCTTCAACGGGGGACCTCTATTCATATACCGTTATCGGTTATGCATTCGGTTATATCGGAATGATGCTTTCACCGGTTCACGTGTGTCATATGGTGACCAATGAATTTTTCAAAACAGACCTGGGACGGAGCATGGCGCGCCTGGTAAAACCCTCCATGGTCGTTCTTGCCGGGGGGATTTTTATAGCAGTTTTTGTCAGGTTGCTATATTCCGTATAATATTTGAGATGGAGTGATACAGAGTTGTTTCTTTCTTAATATATTACCTTTATTAATATCCAATTCAGGGATTCATAACGGTAGTTTTTAAAATAGACACTTCTTCCATCACTCAGTTTTTTCTTTCCTTCCTGATTTCTTCTGTCTTTAATGCCGAGTTCATTGAAAAATTGACATGGCTGCATTATACGGTCCTTTTTTTCTGAAAGGAGGTATATGCCATCATTGCTTATTATTTCCTCTCCCGGTTCAAGATACTGCAACAGGGTTGCCGCATCAACCTGGAGGATGAGAAGACCTGGAAAACTATTGCCACCTGATACTTTTTTAGAAACAAACATAAGGTGATTGCCGGAAAAATTGTTCATCATTGTTACATCTGAGAAAAAGACCGGGAGGTCCCTTTTGTCGTAGGCAACTTTGAGGGGTGTCGTTTTCAGGTGGCTCCGCACATTTTTGCTGAAGAGCTGATCATTTTCACGGGTATAGAGAATAGTCCCCTTTTTATTCACCAGTATATAGTCAGAGTAGACTCCTTCAGTTACTGCACTTATCATTCTGGAAATGTTTTCTCTCTCCAGGAGATAATACCGCTTCCCTCCGGCATTCATGAATTGAAGGTGGGTAAGGTTCTTTACGATATCTTTATTGGCTATAACCGTTCCAGCTTTTTGGAGGTCACTCCTGCATATGTTGAGAAAGGCAGTTAGTTTATCATATTTTTTTAATTCGGGCTTTTTTACTATTTCAGTTTTACAGGAAAACAAAAAGAGTATTAGTAATATTGGGATATGCAGTTTCATTAATTGCTCCGATTATCATTTATCTACTATGGCTGTTTCTAAATTCAAGACTTTCATTAAAACAATAAATCCCTGATTTAATCATATGCTATAGCAAAAGGGAATTTCAAAATATCTATATCGAGATTCCTTTATATAATCGTGATTATTCTTACTTCCCTTTAGGAACAAACGGGATGAATCAATATTATTGTACTCCCCTGGCGGGGAGCACAATAATATGATTTTACAGCATGGAATCAATTATCGGGGTACATGCCGTCAATGAGGCTGGCATAATGCTCAATAATTTTACTACGTTTTGGTTTCATTGTAGGTGTCAAAAATTCATTTTCTATAGTGAATTCATCTACAATCCGCACCTGTTTGATACTTTCGAAGGATGCCAGTTCCTTATTTTTCATCGCGACTTCGTTATTGATTAATTCAATTATCTCTTCAGTCTTCATAAGTTCTTCAAAGGAAGAATAATTTATGTTATTCTTTTCTGCATACTCAGTTATATTGTCCGCATCGAGAGTGATGAGAGCAGAAAGAAACTTCCGCCGGTCACCTATAACGCAGACCTGGGCGATATATTTTGAGGTTGCAATGAGGGATTCAATGGCGGCGGGGGCAATATTTTTGCCTCCTGCGGTAATTATAAGGTCCTTCTTTCTTCCCGTAACCCTTAAAAATCCTTCACTATCGATCTCTCCAAGATCTCCAGTGTGCAGCCAGCCCTCTTTATCAATTGTTTCTGTGGTTTCTTCAGACATTTTATAGTAACCCCTCATGACATTTTTACCGCGAAAAAGGATTTCACCGTCGTCAGCTATTTTTTGCTCAATTCCGGGACCCGGCAGACCAACCCAGCCGAAACGATAATTATCCTCACGATTGACATTGGTAAAAGACATGTTTTCTGTCATGCCGATTCCTTCCAGGATAAGTATTCCCGCAGCGTGGAAAAATTTGGCAATTGTAGGATTCATCGGTGCGGCGCCGCTTATACACCAGCGCAGATTTCCTCCCAGAACAGTCTGGAGTTTACTGAAGACCAGTTTGGTGGCAACGGCATATTTTATAGAAGTTAAAAGTGGTATTCGTTTTTTTTCCAATTTGCAGTCACTGACTTTATTGCCAACCTTAACTGCCCATCTGAAAATTTTCAGAGCCGCGCCCCCCTTCGCCTCCGCGCCACTGAGGACTCGCGAATAGACCTTTTCAAAAATGCGGGGAACGCTGACAAACCAGTCAGGTTTGCTCACCTGAATATCATCTATTATGGTATCCATACTCCGCGTGTAGGTGGTTGAGGCATTTATTTTAATTGTTACATACATGAGGAGACGGGCAAAGATATGTGCATAGGGTAGAAAGGTGAAGGTTTCGCTTAATGGCTCAATAGAGGCGGACATCTCTGCGGACTGAACCGTGAAGGTTACGTTTTCATGAGTAAGCATGGCCCCCTTTGGGATACCCGTGGTGCCGGAGGTGTATACGATTGTAGCAAGGTCTTCACCTCTAACCCCTTCTATTCTTTGATTCAACTCGTCATCAGATATATTCTCTCCAAGTTTAAGAAATTCATCAATGGTAATAATCCAGTCGTCACCCTCATAACTGTCGTTAAACATTATGACCTTTTCCACCCGTGGAATTTTGTCGCGTATTTCCAGAATTTTATTAAGCTGCTGCAGGTTTTCCACAAAGACGAGTTTTGATTCAGAGTGATCAATTATGTAGCGGCAATCCTCAGGCAGGTTCGACTGGTAAATGCCAATTGTAACACCGCCAATACTTACATTCCCCAGGTCCGCAACCACCCACCTGTAGCAGCTGAAGCTCAGGATGGAAATCTTTTCACCCTTTTTGAGGCCCAGGGCAATCAGGCTTTTAGAGGTCTGTGTTACTTCCGTGAAATATTCTCCCCACGTTACCGATTCGGATTTCCCCGGCGCGGTAATCCATCTGTATGCCCGGTGATCAGGGTAGGCACTTACTGTTTCTTTTAGAATTTCATGAATATTCTGATAGTTACGGAACTGCATAATCTTCCTCCTCTGGTTTATTCAAGTATTTTAAACCTGTTGAATATAATGGATCCTCTACTCATTTAATTTTGAGGTACCCGTAAGATCATAAGATGAAGCTGAAATAATTAGATTTTTATTAAAACCCCTTTCTTGAAGGAACATTGTCAGGTCAGATACACATATTATAATGCTGGAACCGGCAAATTTCAATTGTCTTGTTTTTCGGGAGTCTAGGATTGCAATGGAAATATTTTTTCTATCAATGTTGAGGCCTTTTTTAAAACTTGCGACCTGAAGGGTGAAATAAAAAGAAGTACCACTCAAGAGAAGGATCACACCCCAGAAAATTGTGCTTAATTCAAATCTCATATGATGTAATGACCCTCCAGCTGTTTTAGCAGGATTGAATTTTTCAAGGCCACTATTTTATCATGTAAAAAAGTGTACGTCAAATAGAATATGTTTAGAAGTTGTTTTGGAAATTATTAAGATTTTTAATCATAACGCCGTTAAAGAGTGATTTACGTTAAAGTTATTGTTGACATAACGGGTTCCGGCGTATATATACTGTTGATTCGGATAGTTACATGAATAAGCGCACAAAAAATATAGATGAAGCAGCAGAGCTGAAGCAAAAACTCCGTAAAAAGCAGGGAGAAATTCGCCAACTTAAAAAGGAAGTGGCATTGCTGAAAGGTGAAGTCAGTTCCCTGAATGAACATATTGATGTTGTCAGTGAGGTTCTTCAGCAATCAGTTGAGCTATCTGTAGATTTTTTTTATGATGTTGAATATCTCAAATACAAATCGAGTTTTGTTGATATTGATATTGATCTCCAGCCTGGAAGTGCAAAAACTCTCAACAGCTACGGCAAGACTATCAAGCAGTTCTTTTTGGAAGAACTGCGTTGTACCTATCTGTATATAAGCTGCAGTGGCATTAATAAGTCAAAAAAGGATATCCTTAAAATAGATTCCCGAAAGAAGCTCATAGACAATACGGAATTTTTAACCGACCAGAGCAAAGTTTATTATGCTGACCTGCAGGACCTTGACCTGCCGGAACGTTTACTGGGGCGTATTGTTCTTGGTCGCCATCCCTACCGTGACAGGAAAAAAGAAGAACGTTTTGATGAAAAAATTCGTGAGGAAATTTTTATTACAAAGCGACTTTTGGAAAATTCCATCTCTGCAATTCAAAATAAGGAGCTTGCTGTCCTTGATGCCCTGACGGGTTTAAATACCCGAAAATTGATGGAAGAACGGCTGACGGAAGAATTTAAGAGTGTAGATTTTTTCACCCGCCTCTCTAAATATGAAGACGGCCTTCTTCATATTATTCTCAGCGCCGATGGCCAGGCGAGAAAAATAATCCGCAATCTCTTTTTTAATCATTTTGATACCAACGATGAAAATCTTTTTATGAGTACTGTCGGGAGTCTCCTCCGAGATGGTCTGATTTCAAAAAGACAGGAGCGTTTTCTCGGGGCATTAGAGGATTTTTATTACTTTGAAAGTTCAAAGATGAAGTATAACCTTTTTCTTGCCATGTTTGACCTGGACCATTTCAAGGATATCAATGATAACTGGGGTGGTCACGATGTAGGTGATCGTGTTTTGAAAAAGTTTTCCGAAATTTTAAAAAGAAATATCCGGACAACGGATATGCCTGTCAGGTACGGGGGAGAGGAATTTATTATTTTATTTCCAAGGGTTGCCTCACCTAGCCGTATTCTGGAAACTCTTGAGAGGATACGCCTTGATTGTGAAGAAGACCTTATTGTTAAAAAAGATGGCAAGTCCCGAAATGTAACCGTCTCAGTCGGTGTTACGCAGATCAGTAAGTATGACAGAAATATCGGCCAGATAGTAAAACGTGCCGACGAGGCACTCTACCGTGCGAAGAGACAGCGGAACCGTATTGTCTTTTATGAACAGAGCAAGGAAGGGTATATTCGGGTTCTATAATTTTTCCAGCGGGGTATATCTTTCCAGGAATGTTTTTTTCCCGCTGTTAAAAATGATTGTTAATTTCAGGTTGTCCCCGCTTCCTTCAATTTTGGTTATCAATCCCGCACCGTAACGAGGGTGCAGCACCCTTTCACGCAGCTTGAATTGTGATTTATCGGGCGAAGGCTCATCTTCTACTGGTTTTTCTCTTTTTCTGACCACCGCCGCGGAGGAGGTCGTCGGTTCGGCTTTTTTACGGAATGAACTTGAAGCGGATGATCCCGGCCGTGCAGGATTGCTCCTGAAGGAACTGCTGGAGGATCCGAAACTTCTAGATGAGCCCCCCTGGCCTGAAGAGGTATAGTTGCGTGTCTCCCTCAGTTCTGGAGGGATCTCTTCGATAAACCGTGAGGGCTGACGATACTCAGCACCATAATATGAACGGCGCAGTTCCGCATTGGTAATATATACCCGTTCCATCGCCCTGGTGATGCCGACATAACAGAGGCGCCGCTCCTCCTCGATTCCTTCCTCAGTATCTATCGAAAATTTATGGGGGAACATCTCCTCTTCCATCCCGGTTAGAAAAACCACTGGGAATTCCAGGCCCTTGGCATTGTGTACCGTCATCAGGGTGACAGCATTGTTTCTTTCTTCAGGATCAAGATCTTCATCGGAGGTATCCTGGGAGGTAAGAAGTGAAACATCCTGCAGAAATTCATCCAAAGTTGTTACGGGATTGGCCATTTCATGGTCGTAGACACTGTTGACAAGTTCATCGATGTTTTCCAGCCGGGTTCCCGCTTCGAGGGATTTTTCCTCTTCGAGACTTTTCCTGTAACCGGAAAGATTGATTACCTCGTTGACCAGATCGGAGAGTTTCATGCTCCCGGGGACACTGGCGGTGAGTTTCATTGCTGTGCCGATAATTTTTTTGAAATCGGTAATCCCCTTGGGGACACGTCCCGTAAGCAGGTCATCGGCAATGACCCGCCATGCGGGGATACCCCTTTGCACCGCTGTTGAATTTATGCGTTCTATTGTTGCGGCACCGATGCCCCTGGCGGGTGTGTTGATTATTCTGAAAAGGGAAACATTATCCTTCGGATTGACGATGACCCGGAGATAGGCGAGGATGTCCTTGATTTCCTTCCGGTCGTAGAACTTCAGGCCCCCGATGACCCGGTATGGTATTTTTTCTTTACGGAGATGCTCTTCAAAAACACGGGACTGTGCATTGGTCCGGTAAAAAACGGAGAAGTCCTTGTTTTTCAATCCCTCTCTGTTTTTCAGTGAGGTAATGGTGTTCACTACATATTCAGCTTCACCGTATTCGTTATTAGCGAAGCAGCAGACGATGGGTTCACCGTCACCCCTGACGGCTTTTACACCCTTTTCTTTCCGGTTCAGATTATTGTGGATAACTGCGGAGGCTGCGTTGAGTATCGGTTCCGTCGACCGATAATTTTCCTCCAGTGTTATAACTTCCGCATCATTATAATCTTTTTCAAAATCAAGGATGTTCCGTATATCGGCACCACGCCAGGAATATATCGACTGGTCATCGTCACCGACGACGCAGATATTTCTTGTTTCCCTGGCAAGGTACTTTGCAATCAGGTACTGGGCGTGGTTGGTGTCCTGGTACTCATCGATCATGAAGTATCGCCACTGGTTCTGCAGAGACTGGAGCACCTCCGGGGCCTCTCGGAAAAGCTGCACGGTTTTGATGAGGAGGTCATTAAAATCGAGGGCGTTCTGACTCGTCAGTTTTTCATGATACTTTTTATACATATCAGAAAAATCAAAGGAGAAGTGGTCCGGCAGGAGTGAATTGATGTCCGCCCCTTCCATCAGGGCCTCTTTATCTTTTACCTCTGAAATTTTTGAGACAATTGTCTGGGGGCGTACCTTTTTCGGATCGAGTTTAAACTCCTTCAGGATTCCCTTAACTACCATGGCCTGGTCTGCAGCGTCGTAAATGGAAAAATCCCTGGGGATTCCTATTGCTTCGCCGTAACGCCGGAGTGTATAAACAGCGGCAGAGTGGAAGGTCTTGACAAAGACATTTTTCCCATCCGGACCTATGAGTTCGGTAATACGGTTTTTCATCTCCTCGGCGGCTTTATTGGTAAAGGTAACGGCAAAAATCCGATAGGGGGCTACACCCTTTTCACGAATCAGGTGTGCTATACGGTGTGTGATGACACGGGTTTTTCCGGAACCGGCGCCGGCGAGAATAAGAAGGGGCCCCTCCGTATGTTTTACTGCTGCCTTCTGGTTGTCATTCAGTTTGCTGAACAGGTCCATGCTGTATCGGTTCCTCTCTATTATGGTTACGAAAATATATTATCTGAAATTAAAGGTTTTTCGGGCTGCAGGCAGTTTTTTTGGAAAATCAGTCTGCCGGAATATATCATAAACGAATGTTAATTCTTTTCAGCATGGCCTGAATGACAAGTATTTTATGTCATATGACGGTTTTTTATGGTGGAAGTAAGGGCGAAGGCTGAATGGAGGCAAAATCATCAGGGGGTCAGAGCCCCTTCTTCCATGAGGGCGGGGGAAGTCAGGAGAAAAATCAACAAAAGGGTATATAGGCTCTGAGCCCTGGTGATATTTTCGATACAGGAAGAGAAGGGGCTTTAATTTATCTATAATAATCAGGATATGGGTGAAAATTAATTTGACATCCTACTATACGGCCGGTATGTGTGATGACTATGGATACTCGTGAACAGATAATACGGGAGAGTCTGAAATCCTTTGTTAATGAAGGATACGAAAAGACCAGCATCAGCCTCATTGCGGAGAGGTGCGGCATGACCAAGGGAGCGGTCTACCACCATTTTCATGCGAAAAAGGATCTTCTTGTGGAGGCCATTGAACTCCATTACCGTGAACATGAAGCATGGCTGGGGGAGAAACTTTCGAAGACTCCCGGTATCAGGGAATCAATTCTCATTTTTTTTGACTACAGGGGATACATTGCGGATAGTAAAATTTTTCAGGATACGGATACTAATGTTTACCGGGTCCTAATTGATGCGACCCGGCATTTCCCTGATTTAAAGGCACCGCTTGTAAATCGTTATAAGGATTATCTTTCACGAATTGTAACTATGCTTGAAGAGGGGATAACTCTCGGTATTCTGAAGAAAAATATAGATCCCGAAGTTATTGCCCTGGAACTGATGGCCCTTTTTGAGGGATTTATTGTGATGATTGTAATGCTGGGAGAGGATTTTTTTACAGAGGGGAAAAAAGAAGTCATCCTGAATAATTTTTGGGAACGTATTAAGGCGTAAAATTTTTTTATTATATCAACATACTATACGACTGGTATGTTGATACTTTAACAGAACTTTTACTACTTAGGAGGATTCAATGATTGCAACGGCTTTTAGTTCAATTTCCCCCCATGATGCAACACGGGAAATTTATTTTAATGCGGGGAATTCGAAGGTGCTGGTTTATATTCTTCTGGCCCTTTCTTTTTCATTTTTAGGCTTCACCATTGCCAGGAGAATTAAAATCTGGAGGCTTGGCAGGGAGGAGCTTCGGACCGACAGGATTCTGAAAAGAATCATGCTGCTCTTTAAATACGTTCTTTTTCAGAGGAAGGTGACAAGGGAAGGTGCTCCGGGAATTATCCACAGCT
Organism: uncultured Spirochaetota bacterium; assembly: GCA_942491575.1. Lineage (GTDB taxonomy): Bacteria > Spirochaetota > UBA4802 > UBA4802 > UBA5550 > CAZHNW01. The sequence goes on along the minus strand of CALOBT010000025.1, from coordinate 2,799,899 downwards.
TGATTTTTTTCGGATTTCTGGGGCTATTTCTGGTGACTGCCACAATCACTATTCAGGAGGATGTGACCTGGCTTTTCTTTGATCATCGTTTTCTAAAGGGAATCCCTTATCTTATCTGGTCATTCTGTGGTGATGTTTTTGGAGTGACTCTTTTTATTGGATTGATATTTGCCATTATAAGAAGGTATGTAAAGAAGCCGGAACGTCTCGATACCCGGGGGGCCGACACCTTTCTGCTGCTTATTCTTCTGCTTATCGTTATTACAGGATTTGCCGCCGAGGCAGTACGGATAGTGATGACAGATTTTCCAGAATTTGAAGTCTGGTCTCCAGTGGGATTTTTTCTGGCAAAATTACTTCCCGACATGAACAGCTCTTCTTTAAATTGGGTCCATTACGGAAACTGGTTTGTCCATGTGGTTAGTTCCTTCCTTTTTATTGCCCTTCTGGCAACGGGGAAGGTGGGGCATGTGATCGTCTCCACACTGAATATATTTTTTATGGAATTGGAAAATGAATCGACGGAGACGAAGTTTCTACTTCCCCTCATTAATCCTGAAGAGTTTGAAACCGCTGAATCCTTCGGTGTGACACGGGTGGAAGATTTCACATGGAAACAGCTGATGGACAGTGATGCCTGTACCCGCTGCGGCCGCTGCCAGGATCGATGCCCTGCGTGGCTTACTGAAAAACCCCTTTCTCCAAAAAAAATTATAAATGATATTAAATCCAATGCGGATGAAAGGCTTCCGCTGTTAAGGAAAAGTGCAGATCCGGAAAGCCTCGAATCTACTCCCCTGATAGGGGGCTCCGTGAAGGAGGATGAGTTCTGGTTCTGTACCAATTGCGGTGCCTGCATGGAGGCATGCCCGGTAATGATCGAGCATATCCCGAAGATGATTGATTTGCGGCGTTATAAAGTGCTGATGGAAGGGGATATGGCGCCTGAACTCCAGAGCACCTTTATGAACCTGGAAAATAATTTTAATCCCTACGGTTTCGCCTTCGCCGAACGGGGCGCCTGGCTTGCAGAGGAAGAGGGGCTCGGAGTGAAAATTATAGCGGAAGATGCGGAAGTGGATTATCTTTATTTTGTGGGATCTGCCGCTTCCTATGATAAAAGGAACCAGAAGGTGGCCATTGCCTTTGCAAAAATTATGCAGAAGGCGGGAATCACCATCGGAATACTCGGTTCCGAGGAGGCTGACTCCGGGGATGCCGCCCTCCGTGGGGGGAATGAATATCTCTTCCATTCCCTGGCAACTCAGAACCTTGAAGCCTTTAAAGCCTACGGGGTAAAAAAGATAATCTGCACCTGTCCCCATGACTATAATGTTCTGAAAAAGGAATATAAAAAATTTGCCGCGGCGGGCATTGCCTCCGATGGCACTCCCCTGGAATATAATTTTGAGGTATTCCATCATACGGAAATTCTGGCGGGTTTGATTGCAGAAAAAAGGATCAGCCTCAAGGGGGAAGCGAAGGAGAGGGTAACCTATCATGATTCCTGTTTCCTTGGACGCTACAACGGTATATACCGGCAGCCGAGGTTTATACTTAATGCGATTCCGGGGCTTGAACTGGTGGAAATGAGCCGGCACCACGAGGAAAGCTTCTGCTGCGGAGCCGGGGGTGGTCGAATGTTTATTGAAGAGCATATCGGCACAAGGATAAATCAGTTCAGGACAAGGGATGCCGAAGCTACCGGGGCGGCCCGAATAGTTACAGCCTGCCCCTTCTGCATGACCATGCTCACGGATGGCCCTGCGGAACTTGATATCGATAATATTGAAACAGTAGATATTGCGGAGATGGTGTACCGGGCCATGAATAAATAGGAGAGGATATATTTACGGCAGGGGGATGCCCTGCCGTAAATGTCATATTTTAAAGTGATCAACCCTGGCTCTGAGCTGCACCGCCATACCGGCCACTTCTTCCGAGTTGCTGGTTAGCTCTTCCGCGCCGGCGGTGATGACCTCGGCTCCAACGCCGATGGTCTGGACGAGCTGAGAAATTTCTTCCATGGCGGCCTTCTGGACCTTTGTGGTTATTTTTATCTCCTCCGCCATGGCCTGTATCAATTCCACCTCGCGGTTAACTGTTTCTTTGCTTCCCACCTGTTCCTGCATGGCAATAGAAATTTTCCTGATCATGTCGCTGACCTGGTTTATTCCATCCAGAATAGAACTGATTGATTCAACAGTGTCATCGACTTTCTGCCACGTCGTGGCTATCTCCTCATCGTTTTCCTTAATGATGGTGCTGATATTTTTTATACTCTGTGCCGTTGCGTCTGCCAGTTTTGATATTTCATCCGCCACAACGGCAAATCCCCTCCCCGAATCTCCCGCCCTTGCCGCCTCGATGGAGGCATTGAGGGAAAGCAGGTTAATCTGTTCGGAGATATCTGTAATTATCAAGGTTATGCTGGTTACTTCCTTCGAGCTTTGTCCGACCTTTTTGATACTCTGGTACATCTCCTTCAGGTGTTTTTCACCGGACATGGCCTTTCCGGAAATATCTTCCATCTCTACCAGGGTTTTTTTAATATCCTCGTCAAGATTATTGATCAGGGTGGAGAGTTCGCCAACACGGTTGCCCAGCTGATTTAAATTATTGAATTGAGTATCAATGCTGATATCGACGTCCTCCATCTCCTCTGTGATGACCTTTACGGTTGCCGTTACCTTTTCAACGGAGCTGTTCTGGTTAAGTGCATGGGTTGCAAAGCTGTCAGCTGCGCTGGAGACCTCTTCGGAGGAAGCCGCCAGGAGATTGGAGGTATCCATTATATTATGAATAATGGAACGGATCCCCTCAACGAATTCATTAAAATTCATGGACATGGATGCAATCTCATCAGTGCCGTTAACATGAAGGCGTGTATTTAAATCGCTCTCTGAAAGGGTTTCCGCGACGAGACTGATGGGCTTAGCTATGGACCTTGCAGTGAAAATCAGGGTAACGATGGAAAGAGCCATAATGGCCATGGTGATTAATAGCAGCCGAAGAATCTGTCCCTGTATTTCTTTTTCAACATCCTCTATATACATACCGGTACCGACAATCCAGCCCCAGCGGTTAAAGGATTCAACATATGAGATTTTAGGAACTATCCGGGATGCATCATCCTTCCACTGCCACATGTAGGAGACAAAACCCTGGCCATTAATGCTGCAGACCCTGACAAATTCCTTGAAGAGATGTGTTCCCCCGGGATCCTTGAAGCCGGAGAGGTCTTTACCGTTCAGGTCAGGACGGTAGGGATGCATAACCATACGGGGATGAAAGTCGTTAATCCAGAGATAATCCTTCATCTCGGGACCATATCTGAAATGCCTGATCTGGCGTATCGCCGCCGCCTTAGCCATATTTTCACTCCGGTAGATCCCCTCCTGGTAGTTGCGGTAGCAGGTTTTTATGCAGCTTATACTCAATTGCGTGAGCTGTTTCAATTTTTCTTTTTTCTTCGAAATAATGCTCTGCTCCATGTGAGGAATAAAATAGACAAGGTTGAAGGAAGTAAAGGCGGTAATTATTAACAGGCCCGTGATAACAATTTTAAACTTAATAGAAAGGTTTTTCCATTTCATGGTATTCACCCCGGGATGTAATTCGATATTGGTGCACAAGAGGAACAGTATTTAATGGATATAGAATAAAGAGGGGAAAATCAAAAAAAATGCAAATTAGAGAAGAAATTACTCTTTTTTGAAAAGTGTATTGTCATTCATTTTGCTATAGTCTATATCCGGATATAATTTTTCTGCACATTCTGGGCAGAGGCTGTGGCTGAAATCCGCATCTGACCGGAGACTTATATAGCGCTCTATCTGCTGCCAGTATCCTGTGTCGTCCCTGATTTTTTTACAGGACGAACATATGGGAAGAAGACCGCTGAGGGTCTTAACTTCATGGAGGGCTTTCCTCAATTTCATGGAACCCCGTAACTGAAAAATACTAAAAATGAAGGAGACTAAAATAAGAAAAACTGCTGTAATTATCCAGGGCAGCAGTTTTTTCCATTCTACACGGCGGGGGGGAGAGTAAATAAATGTTTCCACAGGAAGATTTTCATCTATTATCCCCAGAGATGCAAGGTGCTTGCGTATCTTTTCCCAGCGCCGGAGATTCATGTGACCGATTTCAACAATATCCGAAAGCATCATTTCTCTGATGATATTGGCTTCATAGCGTAATTCCGATTTTAATTTTTCCGTCTTGTATTTCTTTTTTATCAGATTAATTGTCTGTTCCGGATACTGAAGGGCATAGTGCCAGCCCTTCAGGGATGCCTGCCGAAACCGTTCCACCATGTGTGGTTTTTTTTTAATTAATGATTCCGAGGTAAAGAGGATATCCCCGTAAAAATCGATGCCATAATTTTTTGGATTGATGACAGTGACAGGTATACCCTGCATTTCCAGCACAAAGGGTTCGTTGCTCAAATATGCATTGAATATGTCGGTTTTTTTCCTGACCAGGTCCATGACATCGGTGGATGACGGAAGAAGTGTAACTTTTTGAAAAATACCCGTTTTTTTCAGCAGGACCATTAATTCAAAGTCCTGATTGCCCTTTCCGATCATTACCCGCTTTCCGGGGAAATCCTTGATGGTATTGATGCGAGAGTCTTTTCGCGCGATAAAAACAAGGGGTGAGTGCTGGAAAAGACACGCCAGGGCAACTACCGGTTGACCGTTGTTTCTTTCCAGGAGGAGGCCGGTACTTCCAATACCGAAATGGGCCCTCTTTTCGATTACTTCAACTACAGGATTAATTGATGGATTCAGTGGACGAATGTCAACGGTGAGGCCCTTCTGTTGGTAGTACTTTTTTTCCGCCGCCATGTAATAGCCTGCAAATTGAAACTGGTGGTGCCATCTAAGCTGAAGAATGACTTCCTCGCTTTTCAGGACTGAGGGCAGCAGCAGAAAAATGCAGATGCACATCCGGATTGTTTTTATTTCTACCTTCTTCATATAATTCAGGGCTGTACCGGTAAAATTATTTTCCAGTAGCGGAGACTTCTATAGTATGCATCCTTTTCAACTTCCTGTCAACAGGATTTGAAAGCGGCCAGGAAAGATTGATTTGAATTTTTTTAAATATTATGAAAAATGACAATTGTCTTGACGTGACACTAATTTGAAAAGTAGTTGAAGATAATGTTGCTTTTCTAATGTATAACAATATATGATTTTATCTTTTGGTCCTTTCCATTTTTTTGGCAAAATTTTTGGACAAGATAGCTGGAATAATAAATTTATAAAGAAGAAGATTTGAAAATACGGATTTGAAGAAAAGATGGGAGAGGAGTAGTTTCAGAATAAAATGGAATATATTCTTAACGGGTTTGCTGAAGCCCTGAAATTACTTTTTTCAGCGAACGAAGAAACATATTCGGCAATCTTTACAACATTGCAGACAAGTACCCTTTCTACCTGCGGGGCACTGCTTTTGGGACTGCCCGCGGGTTTTTTCCTCGGATATTATGACTTCCCCGGGAAAAAGCAGATACGTTCCGTTGTGGATACGCTTCTGGCCATGCCGACAGTTGTTGTGGGTCTTATTGTTTATTCTTTCATTTCAAAGAGGGGCCCCTTCGGGGGAATGGACCTGCTTTTTACTATTCCGGGTATAGCCATTGCCCAGATGGTACTGATACTTCCCATTGTTATCTCCCTCACTGCAACAGCCATTGAATCCCTCGATAGAAGGTTGAGGCCAACACTGGTTGCCCTTGGAGCACGGAAAAGCCAGATGCTTCTGACCAGTCTCAGTGAGGCCCGCTTTGCCGTTATTACTGCGGGGATTACCGCCTACGGCAGGGCCGTCTCCGAAGTGGGGGTCTCCATGATGATTGGCGGTAATATAAAGTGGAATACCCGTACTGTTACAACGGCAATTGCCCTCGAAACGGGAAAGGGTGAGTTCTCCATGGGAATTGCCCTGGGGATCGTCCTCCTGACTCTTGCTTTCCTTGTAAATGGTTTTCTTGTTATATTAAAGGGTAAGCATGGAAAATAAATCAGCAATTAAATCCTGTTATTTCCTGAAGGATGCAATATTGCGCCACTCTTCAGGTTTTGAGCTGAATATTCCTCATTTTGAGGTTTTTAATGGTGAATCTATCGGTTTCTACGGGCCGAATGGAAGCGGGAAAAGTACCCTTTTAAAACTCCTGGCATTTCTTTCGGTACCGGACAGTGGAAATTTAAAGTTCAATAATAAAAGAGTAGTTGATGTCGGTGAATTTCAGCGTGATGTATCCTACCTGATGCAGGATCCATACCTGCTGAAAAGAACTGTTTTTGAGAATATCGCCTACGGATTGAGAAAAAGAAGGGATGTGGAGAATCTTACCGGAAGGGTGCACCACGCCATGGAACTGGTGGCTCTTGATCCATCACGGTTTGCTTCACGCAAATGGTATGAGCTTTCAGGGGGGGAAGTTCAACGGGTTGCCCTGGCGGCGCGTCTTATCCTTCGTCCCCGGGTACTTATCCTGGATGAACCGGTATCAAGTAATGACGTGGCAAGTGCCGTGCATGTGAGGGAAGCCATTCTGTCAATGAAAAGGGAGTATCCATTTACCTTTCTGGCAACCAGTCATGATATGATCTGGCTCAGCAGTGTTACGGATAGAATAATGCGGATCCATGACGGGAAAATCATCGGTTCCGGTGTCGAAAATGTCCTTTATGGCCCCTGGAAGAAGGACCATGGAGATCTCTGGGCGATGAATCTGACGGGAAAAGTAAAAATATTTGCGACAAAACCTCCCGGAACAGCTTCCGCAGGTATTCTCGAGCCAAATGATATATTAATTGCTGTTTCTCCTCCACAGGGTCTTTCTGCGCAGAATATTCTTTCCGGGAAAATAGTTTCCCTTACTGAAGAGCAGGGGGGGAGCAAAGTAAGCGCCACAGTGGCCGTCAACGGCATTGAAATCAGCTGTAATGTCACACATGAGACACTTCTTACCCTGAAGCTTTTTCCCGGGAAGGAGATATTTATTGTCTTCAAGGCATCCTCTATTCGCTGGGGGTAGAAGGAAGTTAATCTCTTCTAACGGGTCAATTAATGCGGGAGAGGTAAAAAACACTTGCAATATAAGTAGGGACATAGATTATTGACAGAGAGAGTGGGACACCACTCTCTTTTTTTACATTTTCAAAGCCCTATCTAATTAAAAATATTACAGGCATCAATGGTTAAAGATGAAATAATCCGGCTGATGGAAGAATCAGCAAAGGATCTCGGCTATACAATATATGAATATGGATTAACCGTAAGGGGTGAAAATACCCATATTGCGGTTCGCATTGACAAGCTAGAGGGTATTTCTATTCAGGATTGTGAAGATTACAGCCATGAGCTTGCGGAACGGCTCGATATTGCAGACCTGGTGCCTAACTATTCTCTTGAAGTTTCCTCGCCGGGACTGAAACGAAAGCTCCGTAACCGGGAAGAATATGTTCGTTTTATCGGGTCTCAAGTTAAAGTTGTAATTGAATTAGAAGATAAACGTGATACAATACAGGGAACCCTGCTTGAAGTTAATAAGGATGAGATGAAGATTAAAAGTGAGCGGGGAGAATTGGTAATTCAAATCAGCCAGGTTGTACAGGCAAATCTTGATTATTAAGTGGATAACAGAAGATGAGCAATAATTTCTTTGAAGCGCTGCACCAGATTGCAAATGACAAGGGGATTCCCCGAGAGGAAATTGAAAACATTGTTGAATCAGCAATGCTTTCTGCCTTTAAGAAGCAGTATGGAACCATTGAAAATGCCGAGGTTGTTTTCAACCGCGACAAGAACACGGTAATGGTTGAATCCAAAAAGATGGTCGTGAATAAGCCGACAAATCTGGCAGAAGAGATAGCCTATGATGAGGCGGTTAAAATCAAAAAAGACGTTGAACTGGGAGAGGATATCCTTGTAGAGGAAAATCCCCTGCAGTCCTTTGGAAGAATCGCGGCACAAACAGCCAAACAGGTTATTATTCAGAAGATTAAAGAAGCTGAAAAGAATATAATATACGATGAATATAAAGAAAAAGAGGGAGAATTGATCAACGGCTACCTTCAAAGAAGAAGTCGTGATGCACTGTATGTTGAGCTTGGCAGAACAGAAGGTGTTCTTCCCGCCAGAGAGCAGTCTCCCCTGGAGCATTATAAAACCGGTGATCGCATCAAGGCCTTAATTCTTAAGGTGCAGAAAGTCGCCAAGGGGCCGAGCATTATCCTTTCAAGGGCTCACCCCCTGTTTATCGAAAAGCTTTTTGAAATGGAAATTCCAGAAATTTATGACAATGTTGTTCGCATAGTAAAGGTCGTCAGAGAGCCCGGTATGCGTACCAAGGTGGCGGTTGCCAGCGATCGTGATGATGTTGATTCAGTCGGGGCATGTGTCGGGATGCGTGGTATCAGGATTCAGTCAATTGTCCGTGAGCTCGAAGGCGAAAAAATAGATGTTGTTGAATGGTTTGATGATAAAAAGGTACTGGCCGCCAATGCCCTTATCCCCGCCAGGGCAAAAGAAATTGTTGAGACATCCGGCGGTGGAGTGATAGCGGTTGTAGAAAATGACCATTATTCATTTGCTGTAGGTAAAAGTGGTCATAATGTAAAACTTGCATCAAGGTTATGCGGTTTTGAAATTGATATTAAAACTGAAGACCAGTATCGTGACTTCCTTTCATCAAGCGACTCAAGGGCCATGGTTGAACAGCTCTTTTCGACAACTGAAGAAGACGAAACGCCACTTGAGGAATTGTCTGAAATTGATGGCCGCACCAGGGCGCTTCTTGAGGCCGGCGGTGTTTTCTCCGTTGAAGATCTGGTTGAAAAATCTTACGAAGAACTTCTGGAGATGGACGGTATCGGTGAAAAGACCGCACAGAAAATATTGGATATTATTGCGGAAGCCGTTGATTTTGAAGATGAAGATGAAGATGAAGAATCTGAAGATATAGAAGATAGCGAAGATGAAGAAGATGTAGTCGAATCAGAGGACGGAGCTGAATCTGAGGATGAGGCCGAGTCAGAGGATGAGACAGAAAAAGAAGAATAGAGTGATCAGACACGGTATGCCGGCAGGGTAGAAATATTTTGCCGTTGTTTTTCCGGTGTCAGGAGGAAATAACTTTAACTTGTTTTTATAAGAAAAGATTTCCTTTATATAAATGTAAAAAGGTATTTGGTGTTCCATGAAGGCTATTGAAATTGCAACGCGTAACCATATCTCCATTGATGATGTTCTTGAGGTCTGTAAAGATCTGGGAATTTCCTGCGGGGATGGTGAATCAGATGTATCTGAGCAGGAAGTCTTTCTCATCGAAAAGAAAATTGAAGTGATAAAGACAAAAAAAGCCCAGAAGATTGAAAAAGTACGTAAGGGCAAAAAAATAAAGCTCAAACGTAAGGTTCATGCTTCAAAGGATGTTAAACAGGTGGCCGGTGATTCTACTCAGCCTGATGGTCGTCCAAAACCTGCAAGGAAACCGGGGAAACTAACGCCTGCTGAGGCAGCAAAAGAAGCCGCGGAACGTCAAAAAAAGGAAGATTCAAGAAAGCGCGCAGAAGCCGTAGCCCGGAAGGCTGAAGCCGAAAAGAAACAGCAGGAAGAAAGAAAGGCAAAAGCAAAGGCCCCTGAAAAACCGAAAAAAGAAGAAAAGAAACCTGAAAAGCCTGAATCAAAACGGGATAATAGACCCAAACCGAAGGTTGCTGAAAAGCCTGCTGGAAAGGAAGCCCCGGTATCTGAAGACGATTCAAAGAAAAGAAAGAAAGATAAGGGTAAAGACAAGGCAAAGGATTCCAGAAAGACATATAATAAAAAAGATAAATTTACAGAGAAGCGAATCGATCACCGGAAACGACCACAGGCCCCTGTTAAGCGGGAAGCGGTTACCCCGGATGAAATAAGCATTACTGAAAATGTCACTGTTGGTGAACTGGCGAAAAAACTGAATGTGAAAGCCAGTGAAGTTATTGCAAAACTGATGAAACTTGGAGAGATGGTTACTATTAACCAGTCAATAGATTCTGATACTGCTACTCTCCTGGCGGATGAATATAATACCAGAGTAAACGTTGTTTCCCTCTATGATGATACAATCATTAAACATGATGAAGTGGATAAACCTGAAGATTATACGGAACGTTATCCAGTAGTCACTGTTATGGGTCACGTTGACCATGGTAAGACGAAATTACTGGATGCGGTACGTGAAGCGAATGTTGCGGATTCTGAACATGGCGGCATTACACAGCATATCGGTGCCTACCAGGTGGAAGTTAACGGGAAAAAGATTACTTTTCTTGATACACCTGGTCACGCAGCCTTTACCACAATGCGGGCACGGGGTGCACAGGTAACTGATATTGTTATCCTTGTGGTGGCAGCAAATGATGGCGTTATGCCGCAGACAATTGAAGCAATTGATCACGCAAAGGCCGCCAATGTCCCCATCATCGTGGCGATCAATAAAATCGACCTTGAGGACGCAAATCCACAGAAGGTTCGAACCGAACTTGCAAATTATGACCTTATCCCTGAAGAATGGGGTGGCACGACTCTTTTTGCTGAAATAAGTGCCAAACAGAAAATAAATATTGAAGGCATTCTTGAACTTGTTCTTATTCAGTCTGAGATGCTCGAGTTAAAGGCGAATTCTAAATTACTTGCAAAGGGTGTAGTCATTGAAGCCAGACTCGATTCCGGGCGCGGACCTGTAGCAACCCTCCTTGTTCAGCAGGGTATTTTAAAGGTTGGAGATCCATTTGTCGTCGGGCATTTCGGCGGCAGGGTTCGAGCCATGTTTAATGACAAGGGAGAGCCCATTACTGAAGCGGGGCCATCCACTCCTGTTGAACTTATCGGTCTTGATGGCGTACCGGGAGCCGGGGATCCTTTTGAGCAGGTGGCTTCAGAAAGAATCGCCAAACAGATCTCGCAGAAACGTCTTGAATATCGGCGTATCGAATCAGCTAAAAAGGTACGAAAAGTCACATTAGAATCTCTCAATGATATGATCCGCGAAGGTGAAGTGCAGGAACTCTGCGTTATTGTTAAGGCCGATGTTGACGGTTCGGCACAGGCTCTCGCGGAGGCTCTTGAGAAACTTTCAAATGATGAAATCAGAGTCAATGTAATACATACAGCTACGGGTGGAATCAATGAATCGGATGTAATGCTGGCATCAGCATCCAATGCAATAATTATTGGTTACCATGTGCGGCCAACAGGAAAAGTTTCTGAGGTTGCTGAACGTGAAAGCGTCTCTATTAAGTTTTATAACATTATTTTTGAAGCAACAGATGATATTAAGGCAGCCATGGAAGGCATGCTTTCTCCGGATATTAAAGAAGAAATCCAGGGTTCAGGTGAAATCAAACAGATATTCAAGATTTCCAAGCTTGGTACCATTGCAGGGGCTTTCCTCAACTCAGGAAAAATTAAGAGAAGTTCAAAGATACGGCTTATCCGAGACGGTGTTGTAATCTTTGATGGAGAACTGAAATCACTTAAACGGTTCAAAGATGATGTAAGTGAAGTTGTCGCAGGACAGGAATTCGGTTTCGGTCTCATCAATTATAACGATCTTAAAGATGGTGACACCTTCGAATCCTATGAACTGATTGAGGTTGCAAAAACACTGGAATAGATGGCACTTTCCGTAAGTGCCGGCAGGACGAATGGCATATAGAAAAGATAAGATTGAAGAACTTATACGGCGGGTTGTATCGGAAATAATTATTTCTGAAATTAAAGATCCCCGAATTGGATTTACGACGATAACGAAAGTTGAATTGAACAGGGATTTTTCTGAAGTTGAAATAGGGATCTCTGTTCTGGGTACTCCCAAAGAGATGCGCAAAACGATTGAAGGGCTGCGTTCTGCCACGGGCTATGTTCAACATCGCCTTGGGAAAGAAATACGTTTGCGCCATGTTCCCCATATCTCCTTCGTGCTTGATGGCTCTGTTGCTGACGGAGTCCGTATGGTAGACCTTATAGATAGTCTAGATATACCGAAAGACGAATCAAATGAGTCGGACGAAGATGAGTCGACAGAGTAATTTACTTCATTAGAGTATTTTGAAAGATTCAAAGTTTGAGCACAATATAATCCTGGTGGATAAGCCTGAAGGTTTTACTTCCTTTGAAGTGGTTGCCAGGATGAAAAAAATTGCCGGAACCCGAAAGGTGGGACATTCCGGTACCCTGGATCGTTTCGCTTCAGGACTTCTGGTTATCTGTACCGGGAAAATGACAAAGCTGACTCAATATTTTCTGGAGAGCGATAAGCGTTATCGCGCAACAATCCAACTGGGGAGAACAACTGAAACTGATGATTTCGAGGGGGAAGTTATCCGTAGCGGTTCCTTTGAGGATCTCACCGTTGAGCAGGTTTATGAAGCCCTGATGGAATTCAGGGGGACGATAGAACAACTTCCCCCGCAGTATTCAGCCCTTAAAATCAAGGGAAAGCGGGCCTCTGACCGGATGCGAAGCGGAGAAGAGGTAACTCTTTCCTCCAGGCGAGTTACCGTCTATGGTGTGGAATTGTTGAATTATGATTCCCGTGAGGGAAGAATTGAATGTGAAATTTCCTGTTCCAAGGGTACATATATTCGTTCGATAGCCCGTGATTTGGGCGAAGCTCTGGGGTGCGGAGCCTTTTTAGCGGCATTACGGCGTCTTGAGTCTGGAGCTTTTTCTGTTGACCGTGCCGCAACCCTTGAAGAGCTGGAGAAATATTCACCGAAGGAAGAAAAAACTTCCTTTTTGCCCTCTCCCCTGGAGGCACTGCAGGGATTCAGTGTTGCCACTATCAGTGATGAGGCAGTCCGAAGGGTAATGACCGGGGCATTCTTTTCGCTTAATCAGGTGATATCCCTTGAAGAGGGAGAAAAAAAAACCTATGTTATTGTAGATAAATGTAAAAATTTAATTGCAATCGCAGATATAGATATTGATAAATGGCACATTAAATACCGAAACGTGCTGGGTTTTGGAAATATGGAGCATTTATAGAGTAAAAAATTGACCTTCGCCATGATAATCAACGAATTAAAGTAAAATCGAACTCAACGAGGAGGAAGAAATAACTGATATGGAAGCAAAAAACGAGATAATTTCAAAGTACAAAATCCATGATACGGATACAGGATCACCGGAAGTTCAGATAGCTATTCTTACTGAAAGAATTAATCATCTGACAGAACATTTTAAAGTTCACAAGAAAGATCATCATTCTCGACGCGGCCTTCTAAAAATGGTCGGACAGCGTCGTCGGCTTCTCGGATACCTGAAGAAAAAAAATCTTGAGCGTTATAGAAGTCTGATTAAAGAACTCGGTCTCCGCCGCTAAGGGGACCGGGACTCTAAACGGCTTTCCACGGGTGCCTCTCCATTATTACAAGGGATAGAAGGTGCCGGTTGTCAGAATATAGGAGCCAGAAATCCGTATAAATTAACTTTTATACTGATTTATGACTTCTGAATTCTGGCAGCAACGGAAATCTTAATGGTCCTGTGGAAGAGCCTCAAAAATAAAGAGAGGTATAACCATGAGTATTGAACAAAGTATTCAAGTTGGTAAGGAACAGCTGTCCTTTAGTGCCGGTTATCTGGCAAAACAGGCAGACGGTGCTGTTATCGTTACCTACGGCGAAACAGTAGTATTCGCCTCAGCAGTTGCTGCAAGAAGCGTACGGGAGGGACAGGATTTCTTTCCTTTGACGGTAGACTACCGTGAAAAATTTTATTCAGCGGGTAAAATCCCCGGCGGTTTCATTAAGAGAGAATCAAGGCCAAGTGACCGTGAAACGCTCACCTGCCGGCTGACTGACCGTCCCCTTCGCCCCCTTTTTCCAAAAGATTTTATTAATGAAGTTCAGATTATTATCTACGTCCTGTCTCATGATAAAATCAATGCCCCTGATATTCTTGCGATAAATGCCGCATCTGCCGCACTGTCGATTTCAGGCATGCCCTTTAAGGGTCCTGTTGGGGCTGTACGCGTGGGACGTGTTAACGGTGAATGGCTGGTGAATCCTACTTTTATCGAATCAGAAGAGTCTGACATCGACCTGATCGTTGCCGGTACAAAAAAAGCCGTTACCATGATCGAGGGATCTTCAAAGAATGTTTCAGAAGAGGATATAATCAACGCGGTAGAATTTGCACATGATCATATTAAAAAGATCTGTGATGCCCAGGAAGCCTTTGCTGCACAGTTTGACAAAGCTCCCCTTGAATATACTCCCGCCGCATCTGATGAAGCACTGGCCGGTGAAATAAAGGAAAAATATTATTCAGAAATTGAAGGTCTTACTTCAATTCTAGATAAGAAAGAACGTGAAAATGCCTTCAAGTCAATTCTTGAAAAGGCAAAGGAAGAACTTGCAGAAAAATATCCCGACAGTATCGGAGAAACGTACAGTATCCTGGATGAATTTGACGGAGAAGTTGTCCGTAAACGAATCCTTAATGATGGAGCCCGTGCTGATGGCAGGGGCCTTAAGGATATCCGCCCTATAGATGTAAAAATCGGTCTTCTCCCCAGGGCACACGGCTCAGCGGTTTTCACAAGGGGCCAGACCCAGAGTCTTGGTATAACGACACTGGGAAGCGTCAGTGATGCACAGCGTCTCGATAACCTTGAAGGGGATGCCTCCAAGAGGTTTATGCTCCACTACCACTTTCCCCCATTTTGTGTGGGAGAAACAGGCAGAACCGGCGGTGTGGGACGACGTGAAATCGGACACGGTATGCTGGCTGAAAGGGCTCTTGAATATGTAATTCCTGATTCTGATGAATTTCCCTACACAATTCGTCAGGTCTCTGAGGTTCTTGAATCTAACGGTTCGTCCTCAATGGCTACCGTCTGTGCAGGTTCACTCTCCATGTTCCAGGCAGGTGTCCCCCTGAAGGCGGCAGTTGCCGGTATTGCAATGGGACTGGTAATGGAAGATGACAAGTATGCCGTACTGAGTGATATCCTCGGACTGGAAGATCACCTGGGAGACATGGACTTTAAGGTTGCCGGTACATCTGAAGGTATTACCGCATTTCAGCTGGATATCAAAATTGAAGGTATCACCACAGAGATTATGCGGGTGGCACTGGAACAGGCCAGGGAAGGACGTCTTCACATCCTAGGAAAAATGAATGAAGCCCTTTCCGCTCCCTCAGCAGAACTATCTGATCATGCCCCGAAGATGAAGACTATGAAAATCAGTCAGGATAAGATTGGTGATATTATTGGCCCGGGCGGTAAGATAATTAAAAAAATTATCGAAGTTACCGGAGCTAATATCAATGTTGAGGATGACGGTACGGTTACCGCTAGTTCTGACAGCGCCGAAGCTATCCAGAATGCACTAAACTACATAGAAGGACTCGTCAGCAGTGTGAAGGTGGGAACTATGTACGACGCTACTGTTAAGAAAATTGTTGAGTTCGGTGCCTTTGTTGAATTTCTTCCCGGTAAGGAAGGACTTGTTCATATTTCTAACCTTTCCAGGGAGAGGGTCCGTTCTGTAGAGGACGTTCTCAGCCTTGGTGATAAGGTCAGGGTGAAGGTTATTAAGGTAGACAAGCAGGGAAGAGTTGACCTGAGCATTAAAGACGCTCAGGAATAATTACTGACTTTTAATGATTACCAAATATAGACAGCAGAACGGGCTCACGGTTCTCCTTGAGCCCGTCCCAGGTGTTGCCTCCGTCTCCGTTGGTCTCTGGCTGAAAACCGGCTCTCGGATGGAAGAAAGGGGTCAGTATGGATATGCCCACTTTGTGGAACATATGCTTTTCAAGGGGACAGAGCAGTATTCCGCACAGGATATTGCCCGTCTAGTTGACCGGGTCGGGGGACAGCACAATGCTGCTACAAATCGCGAATACACCTGTTATTATATCAATGTAATATCCGATCACCTGGATCTTGCAATCAGGATTCTTGCGGATATGTACTATCACTCCCGTATAGATGCAGAAGAACTGGAAAAAGAAAAAAATGTTATTCTGGAAGAAATCCGTATGTATGATGATACGCCGGACGAACTTATCCATGATCTTTTTCTTGAGTATATGCTGACGGGACATCCCCTGAGTCATGGTATTCTGGGAAATTCAGAAGGAATAACCGCTACTACAAGGGATTCTCTAAATCAGTTTTATCGGGACCATTATCGGGATGATAATGCCATCTTTGTCATAGCCGGAAATTTTGATATCGATCAATCACGTAATCTGATTGGAGAATATTTTAACGGCGAGTCTGTTGTTGAAAAACAGAAGGAAGGCGGTTCTGAAAATATTTCCTTTAATCCTGTTTATCATTACGAAGAAAGGGATCTTGAACAGATCCATTTCTGCATCGGTTCTGAAGGTTTTCGAAGGGACGATGATGACCGTTGGGGCCTTTACCTTCTCAGTACAATTCTGGGGGGCAGCATGTCCTCAAGGCTTTTTCAGAAAATCAGAGAGGAGCATGCTCTCAGCTATTCAGTGTATTCCTTCCATTCCTCTTTCTCCGATCGAGGTCTTTTTGGTATTTACAGCGCTACGGCGCCGGAAAATTTTAATTTTGCCGTCTCGCTGATAATAGAAGAATGCAGAAAAATGCTTTCCAAGGGTATTTCGGCAGAAGAATTACAGGATGCCAAAACCTTTATGAAGGGAAACCTTGCCCTGAGTTTTGAGAGTATTGAAGTCCGCATGGGACAGCTTGCAAAAAATGAAATGACCTTCGGCAGGCATTACACCTTTGATGAAATAACGGGATCTATCGATGCAATTACCATGGATGATTTTCAGCGGGTCGCAGAGAGACTCTTTGCTGAAAAAATAATGTCATTGATTTTTCTTGGAAAAACAAAAGAGGAAGCCATCCCCGCATCAGATCTGCATATTTTGTCATAAAAGCTTTTCTTCTCTTTTTTCTTGCTTGATTTTTCTCTGCCGCTGCGAGTAAAGTACCCAAAAGTTGCATCACTATGCTTTATTGAAACGACTCTAATAATATATATTTAATTGAACCATCTTTAAAAAGGAGATATCTCATGGCTGCAAAGGGTGATTTTATCAACAGTACCATTGGAACAGGTTCTGTTTTCGAGGGTAAATTCTATATCAGTGGTTCTCTTCGAATTGACGGAAAATTCGAGGGTGAAATCAAAACTGATGATGAACTTGTTGTGGGGGTCACCGGCCGGGTAAAAACCGATATTATGGCCCGCTCAGTTGTTGTGGCAGGTACAGTCATCGGAAATATTAAAGCTGAAGAGGAAGTAAAACTTCTGGAGACAGGTAAGGTTCTGGGAGATATAATCGCTCCGGCAATTTCAATTCAGCGTGGTGTAGTCGTAAAGGGTAATATGATTATTACCGGTGGACATAAAAAGGATCCTCAGAAAGTAGTGGAAGATGCATATTCCAGCAGTCCCGGCAGTGTCACCAAAACTTCATTACCGGGCCGGGAATAAGAAATTAAATAAATAAACTGTTTTAACCGATACTGTAACCGAGTGTTATCACTCCTTTCGTATCGGGTTTTGCCTCTTAGGTTGCACAATCCGGGAGTAAATTTAATTCTAAGGAAATTAATCTGGTAATGAAGTTTTTGCCATCCAGAACATACCATCTGGGACCGGTAACGGTATCTGTTTCAAACAATGAAACGGTGGTCGTTTTCAAAAGGAAAAATGAAGTATCTGTAAAGACATTTCGACACAATAGTCATTCCCTGAATAAACGATTAATTTCTATCGCTGCAGCTATAATCACATGTGTAACCGCCGTATCCTTTGTCGACTTCTCAGGTGAAATAAGTCAGATTGATCTCGATGAAAAAGAAAAAAATAAAATTCTTTTGTCTGAGAAAAATGATTTCACTACTCCAGTTGAAAATAAAAAGCTGATCATTCGAAAACATAAAGTAGCCAGGGGTGAAACCCTGAGCCATATTGCAGAAAAATATGGAGTTTCAATCGATACGATCTGCGGCAGCAGCAACCTTCGTTCATATGACCTTATTCGGGAAGGGCAGATTCTTACTGTTCCAAACCGTGACGGCATTCTTTATAAAATGATAAAAGGCAATTCACTTACGGGGATAGCTAAGAAGTACCGTGTTTCCCTGGAAAAGATAGTTGCCCAGAATAATCTGAGAAATCCGGATTTTGTCACCCCCGGAACAACCCTCTTTGTTCCTGATGCGAAACCTCAGAATATAATAAGAGGCTGGATGTGGCCTACCCGCAGTCGTAGAATTACCTGCGGATATGGCTGGCGGAGAAATCCCTTTAATCATAATCGCCGTGAATTTCATGCCGGTATGGATATTGCCGCGCGATATGAATGGGTGCGAGCTGCCAAATACGGGAAAATTGCATATGCAGGCTGGCTCGGGGGTTACGGTAAAACAATTGTTGTGGCCCATCCCGGTGGCTGGAAGACCCTCTATGCCCATCTTTCCCGCGTTATAGTAAGAAAAGGCCAATACGTAAAGCAGGGACAGAGTATCGGGCGCAGCGGAAATACAGGGCGATCTACGGGACCCCATCTTCATTTTGAAGTAATGAAGGGGGGACATCACAAAAATCCCTACAGTTACATCCGACGTCGCCGGTGAAGCAATTTATTTTTCTTCGAACAAAATTTCAATAATTCCTTTCACAACTGCTGAATTACAAAACATAAGCCTGGTACTATATTGAATGCGTACTCTAATAGTGTATGCTGATAGCGGTAAATTTTTGTGGCGAAAAAATTATTGACTCATTTCGGAAGTACAGATTATACACTCATTATATCGTGAGATACTGGTCATGGACAAGCGGATTGAAGTCCGGGATAACCGCCTTTTTATTCTTGAAGATATTTCTGGCACTTTTTCAGGACTGCTAGAAATATCAAAAATTGCCGATAGAAAGTAATTTAAATGTGGCGCAGAAAAAATTTTCTCCGCTGCAGGGATTAAGACATGTTTAATGACGATGAGAAATCATCATATCTGAGGGCTAAGATTTTTTTCTGGCGCTCTAATCTCCATTATCATCTTTCATTTAAGAAAAAATTCAGTTCCTTGGCAAACCGACCCCAGGTGTGGGGAATCTGGAATGCAGTTGTCTATGGCCCTAATATCAGCCTTGGTCGGGATGTTATTATTGTTGCTGCAAATGGGTACCGGACCTGCCTTACTACCGTTCGTAATGGTGACGGGGAAGGAAGGATACACATTGGAGACCGTGTACTGGTTATGAATGGGGTACGTATAAGCAGTGCTTCGGAAATAATAATAGAAGATGATTGCATGCTGGCGAATATGTGTTATATTATGGATGCGGACTGGCATGATGTTTACGACCGGCATAAGTCGCCGGGTAGAACTGCGCCGGTTCACCTGAAACGAGGTGCCTGGGTTGGGGATTCCGCAATTATTTGCAAGGGCGTTACTATCGGTGAAAATTCAGTTGTTGGGGCCGGGTCTGTTGTCAGGAAGGATGTCCCTCCTAATACCATAGTAATGGGAAATCCCGCTAAGGTGGTAAAAAAAATCGATCCTGATAAAGTCGTTCTGATGAAACAGGCTTACCGGGATCTGGGTGTGTATGATCCGGTATAAGGAGTTTAATTTTGAAAATTTGTTTGCTTTGTTATAGAGGAAATCCTTACAGCGGCGGCCAGGGAATATATCTGAAATATATTGCAGAAGAACTGGTCCGACAGGGGCATGAAGTCCATGCAATTGTCGGACCCCCCTGGCCCGATCATATGGAAGGTGTAACAGTTCATAAAATTCCAAACAATGAATACTTTGTAAAAAAGAAGAAAGCCGTTATCAATCCGGAAAAACCCTTTGATATTTTAAGTCCGATAAATTTTTATGAATACATCCACAGCCGTTTCGGGGCATTCCCGGAGATAAGCTCATTCACCTATCGAGCCTTTCTGCTGCTGAAAAAACTGCAGCCCCTTCATAAATTTGATATTATCCATGACAACCAGTCCGTCGGGTACGGCCTGCTGCTGATGAAGACCTTTGGTGTCCCTGTAGTGGCAACAATTCATCATCCCCTTTCAATCGACCTTATAAATGTTCTTGAGAGGATGTCAAAATTCAAATCAAAGGTGAAGACTGTTATCTTTTATCCCCTCCTGATGCAGGCCTTTGTCTCAAAGCGCCTGGATCATGTTATCACAGTTTCCGAGGATTCCCGCTTTTCTATAAATCGTGATTTTGGTGTTCAAAAAAATAATCAAACCGTTGTATATAATGGGATTGATGATTCAATATTTCGCGTACTGCCCGGTGTAGAAAGGAAGAAAAAAAATATTCTCTTTGTCGGTAATATTGAAGATGGTAAAAAGGGATTTGTATACCTGCTCCGTGCCCTGACACATATGAAGGAAGATGTAAGCCTCACTGTAGTTGATGGCGGTGCACCACATCGGAAATTGACTCAAAAGTTGATTAAGGCCCTTGGTATTAGAGAAAAAATAATATTTGCCGGTACCGCAAGTCATGAAGAACTGGTTCGTCACTACAACGAGGCGGAGATTACCATTGTTCCTTCAACTTACGAGGGCTTCGGATTTCCCGCTGGAGAGGCAATGGCATGCGGAAGTCCCGTTATCGCCAGTGATGGCGGGGCGCTACCGGAGGTAGTGGGTGACGCCGGGGTGATTGTACCGGCCAGGGATGAAATTGCCCTTGCCCAAGCCATAGATGAATGCGTCGTTGACCGTGACCGCCTGGAACAGATGAGCCGTGACGGCCTGCAGCGCGTGAAGAAACTTTTTAACTGGCCTTCAGCAGTCCATCAGATGGTGGAAGTCTGGGAGAATGTTATTCAAGAAAGGCGTAATTAAGGTTACGTCCGTTGTCTCCGTATCTGTGAGAAAAGAAATCATCAGTATTTTGTCTGTTGCAGATACGGGGATTGTATATATTTTTTTCAGGAACTCCATGTTTTCGCAGAGATTTTTCTATGCTGCTCCAGAGATCAACATATATACTTCCTGCACTTTCAATACGTTCTTCAGGGAAGAAACTGGCGACATCCTCATTTACTTCGTATGATTGAGGGCCAATGGATGGGTATATCCATGACAGCAGGTTCTCCGGATTCGAGCCGTAAACTTCCCTCATCATATCAATAACCCTGCCGGAAATATCGAGTTGTGTTCCCTTCCATCCGGAATGGGCAGCGGCTATTACCTCGTTTTCGGGATCATAAAAAAATACCGGTACACAGTCAGCTGTCCGAATAACAAGGCAGAGGCGCCTTTCCGCTGTAATCATTGCATCGGCATCAGCGGCATAATTGTCATCACTTTCAGGTGGTGCGGTCATATCAATAACGGCATCCCCGTGAACCTGGTTTAAAAAAATAATATTTTTTTTGCGGATACCTGTGGCGGTTTTCATCAGTACCTTTTCACTGTTCCGGGTTTCCGCGAGAGAATCACTGTAACTTATAATATTCGCCTCCCTTGCAATGATTCCGGAATTAAGGCCGGGAAGATCGTTTTCAAGAATAAATGAATTGATAAAGCCTTTTTTTAAATTCATGAAAGCTACTCCAGGGGAATATCGAAGCGGTTGCGCTTCTCAAAATAACAGATGGATGTGTACCCCGTTTTTTTCAGAAGATTTACGGCATCCCTGAATCCGTAACCAACATGTTCCGGTGCATGGGAATCAGAACCGAGGGTTACGGGAACGCTTTCTTCAAAAAATATCTGAATAATATTTTCCGCGGGATAAATTTCTTTGACCGGCTTGATTAAGCCGGAGGTATTAATTTCCGCCGCCATATTGGATGCGGCGATTTTTTTTGCGATTGTTCTTATTTCACTTGATAAGTCTTCCGTCGCGCGGTGTCCGAATTTTTTCACCAGATCAAAATGACCTACAATCTGGAACATACCGGAAGAGACAAGATCGTCAAGTATGGCAAGGTATTGCCGATATATATCATTTATATCATGCTTTTCAAATTCTTCAATGTAGGCATCATGGTCAAAGGGCCAGTCACCGATGAAGTGGCAGCTTCCGATAAGATAATCAATGCGAGGATCCTGGAGATACCTGCGGTCGAAGGTGTCAAAAAGCGGGAAGTCCACTTCGAAGCCTGCAAGAATTTTGCACCGGTTCTCCCATTTTTTTCTGGTTAGAAGAATCTCTTCCAGGTATAACTCTGTTTCCCCCGGCTCCATTGTGATACCGGAACGGAGATGTTCCGGGAGCGGTGCATGGTCGGCGAATCCCAACACTGAGATGTTTTTTTCTATCGCTGCCTCAATATACTCATCGACTGTTCCGGTTGCATGGCCGCAGCGTGAGGTGTGGTTGTGAATATTTGCTATTGTCATTAATATCCGTGCTGGCTGTAGTAATATGAAATATCATTGAGGAGACGGTAGTCACCGTCATTGATGGGATTTTTTCTGATAAAGAATTTTTCGATACCGCCGGTACTGTTATCTTTACTTCTGGCGAGAACCGAAATGTAGTACCATAGGGGATGCGCGGCATTCTCCCGCTGTTTCAGGTTTCTTGTAAACCTCTGTTTGGATAGCTGGTCAAGATTAACACTTGTAAATCCCCCTTCGTTGCTGTTTCCCGTGGTAACCGGGTAGACATAGGGATGAAACAGATAAATTACCAGTACCTTTTTTTCCATTATGTAGAGGGAAGTTAATTCTATGGAGCCGATTTCGATATAGCGGGGCCTGATGACAATCTTATCGATATGCTGGAGGTCATCTTTATCCGGATAAAGGGAAAGGAGGAATCGCACCTTATCCGGCCCCAGCAGCAGTGAACGGTTCCCGGGATAGCCGAGACGCGGGTAAATAATATCAATACTATGGTTATTGTATTTATACCGGTCCTGTATGTAGAGTTTATCAAATCTGTTTTTCAGTAATTCATCAATGTCGTCAGTTATGTCGTCATCGATATCGCTGATACTGAAGGAGAGATCCGGATCAGGTTTGTAATTTCCCTGGTAATATTCCTGAATATCGAACATATATTTCCTGCACCTGGTTTCACTGGCAGTCTCAATCTGCCGATTTCTGTTGATATACCAATATACTGAAAAAGGGGTTCTGTGTCAATGAGGTAAAATAAACAGTGTGGTGTTGTATACAGAATAGGATTATAATGTCTAATTCTATTCGATCCTGTATCCTGATTGGAGTTATTCCTTGGAATAACGGAAATAGATTTAAATATTATTTAATATCGGAACTGTGTCATGAGACAATATGTGATAACTGCATGTCTTAGATTTTTTATTAATTGCATGACCACCGTAGATCCATGAGTAGCAGTCCGCTAGATGCTTTTCGTAATGTTCTCTGGTTTTCATTCAGAGAAGGTGAATTATTTTATGCTCCAGGCTTATAATGTAATTTCCCTAATTAACCCTTTAGTCCTTCCCTGAAGCTGCTTGGTGTCTGCCCGGTGGACTTAAGGAAAACCGAGTTGAATGATGATTTGGAATTGAACCCGCTTGCAAGGGCTATTTCAAGTATAGTTTTATCTGGGTATTCCGCCATCTGCTTCATCGATTCCTTGATTCTATATGAGTTTACAAATGTCCTGAAGTTCATTTCCCTTTTTGAATTGAGTATTTTTGAAAACTGGTGAGGCGTAATCATTAGCAGTTCACTTAGTTTCTGAAGAGTCAGTTTCTCATCGGTAAATATGTTATCCTCCTCCATCAGATCATTAAGGCGTTCAAATACAGCTTCGGCATCAATACCCTTCAGTAGGGAATTTTTATATCTTATTATTTTTGCCTCTTTAATCGCTTTCTGGGTAAATTCAGGGAAACGGAAAGAAAAGAAGAAGTACCATAAAGCTGAAAGAGTAAGAAGGTAGATCCCGGTAATATTAAGTATATTATTTCTGAGGATGCTGGCGATGAGCATCATCGATGTGAATAAAAGAATGAACGACATGTAGTAAAAAATAATTTTTAATTCATGTAGCTGCTTACTGCTTTTATTTTTTAGAAGCAGGTATATATTTCTCGCTGTCATTAAAAAATATAATATCATGGAGAAGTTTGATAAAAAGTCAATACCCCATATTATGGGATTAAGGCTGTATGTCGGATATTCTAAAAGCGAATGAAGGTGGTACTGCAGTAGTGAATCATCTATGAGGTTAGTTGTGATGATAATGGTTAATACGGCTGCTGCGGGAATAAAATGGAGCATGTATTTTAAGTGTGAACCTGTTTTAATCCCGAGAACAGAATTAAGGTAAAAATATACGAAAGGCCCTATGGCAAAGGCTGCAGTAATATCTGTATATAACAGCCACGGTATATAGAAAATCAGACCTGATTTCAAAGCCCAGAAACTTATAATTACATAAGAGAGGCAGAAATATAAACCGGCAAGGTTATAGTTTAAGAAATTCCTGTGTTTATAAATAACCTGCATAACCGCAAAAAGCAGAAGAATAATAGCGCAGGTGAATTCACTGTATTTGATTATATTAATAAGCATCGCTTTTAATTTTCGAATCTTTAAACTAATTGCTTATTATTAAATCGCTGATTTCTGTCTATTCAATTCTTTCTTCAAAAAATAAAAAAATACGTCTAACTTTATAATCTTGGACGACTGAAATATATCTAAGTGGTATATAATATAAGTTTTTGAAAACTGTAATTATTAACAGGCTGTTAAAAGCGGTGATTTTAACGAGGAATTTAATGAGATATGTTACTTCTGTTTTCTTTATATTATTGATCCTGATCAGTATCTCAATGACAGGAAATGCGGAATATGTATTTAAAAAAGACGGTTCTATAAAAAAGGGAGTTATCGTAAAGGATGCCCCTTCATTTATAATGATAAGAAATAAAGGGGGAGGGGCAGAGCGTATAAGCAGAAATAATATAGCAAGGATACTTTATTCAGAACTTTACATGGGTAAGGTTTATGTACGCCTCACAACAGGGGAGGTCATTGAAGGGTACCAGGTGGATGAGGACAGGGATAGCTATTTCTTTCGTAAGGATATAAATAAGCCGGATGAGTTTTCTCTTCCCCGTAAAAAAGTAATGTTCATCGCACGGACAAATCCTACGGACCTTACAAGTGAAGCATCAATTGAGAAAATTTTAATTAAATGGAATCCCCCTTTTAAACCGGCAAAGTTGTATAAAGTATATATGCGGGAAAATAAAAAAGGCGAAAAATTCAGAGTTATAGCTGAGACCGATGACGTCACCTATACATTAAAAAAACTGAACAAGAGCAGAAGCTATGAAGTCTATGTTGCAGCAATCAGTGATGGCGGGGAGGAGTCACTTCCCAGTGAAAAGATAATTGCAAATACAATACCCCACTCACCTGAAAGTCTCTGTATGAAAGATGTTCCCTCTCCGGACAGAAAAACCGTAGCACTGATAATGAGTTGGAAGCCGGTTGGGGATGCTGCCAGCAGGGTAAAATCGTATACAGTGTATAAAATAGATGATGACGAAAGAAAAAAACTCGGATCTGTAACAGGAACAGAGTTTATCATTAAAAATTTCCCCGCCGAGGGAAAACACTACTTTTCAGTAGTTTCGGTAAATGATCTAGGTACTGAATCGGAGGATGTTGCAGCAGTTTATGATGCCGGCTATAAAATATACACAAGAGTATCAGGAAATTATCTAATGCCCCTTGGCGATCTTGGAGTTATAGCTGATTCCGGTTATGGCGGGCTTGTTGATCTATCTATTGGAGGGAAAACATTCAGCGCTGGGTTTGAAACAGGGTATCTTAGTTTTAGCGGTGCTGATGATGAGATAGAGAGTATGGCGATTATTCCCATGCTTGTAACTGCAGATTACAGGTTGCCTCTGTTTTTTTTATTCTCCCTCAGGCCTGTTATTAAAGGCGGGGGAGTATATATCATTAATGAGTATATCGTTCATAAACCCCTAGCTCCTCTTGAAACAGAAATGGTAAAAACGAATAAATTTAATCCCATGGTGTCCTTCGGAACATATCTGGAGTTTGGGATTGCAGATAGCTTCAGTCTTTTCGGAGGGGTAGAGTATTCGGTTATGTTTGAGAACAGCGGCGAAATGAGTTTTATCAGTTACTCTTTTGGAGTTAGCGCTGTGTTTTAAAAAATATTCACCCTTTCCGGGTGCTGACTACTTCCCCCTTTGAATGGGAGAAGACGAAGGGAATTGACAGAGTGAATTTGTATTTAAGCTTTTTAAGAGAATGGTGATAATTGTGAAAAGGAAACTATTTTATTTAATATTAATATCAGCCGTGATGTTTTTTGCGGGGTGTGACAATGCGTTTTACGACGTCTATAATGACTTTACCGGCCCGGTGGATGCTGTGGCGCTGCCGAAAACCGCATCAGTAGTAATCTATACAACCGAACAGCTTAAGGCATCGGTCTATCCTGCAATGACAGAAAACAAGGAAGTGACATGGGAGATAACATCTCAACGTGACGCTTTAGGGAATCCTTCCAGCGGTGTTGCATCTATTGATGCTTCCGGAAAAATTACAGGGAGCGCCCTGGGCAGCGCCATGGTACAGGCAAGAACAGTAGAAGGGGGGTTTACCGCGGAGTGTACTGTAACAGTTGTTCCTACGCCGATACCGGTTACAGAATGGAGCTTTGCCAATACGGAAGAAACAATAACTATTCTTGGACAGGTAGATCTTTCTCCTGTTCCTGTACCGGCTAATGCCACCAGTACAGAGAAATCATGGAACAGCAGCAATTCATCTGTCGCAACAGTTGATGCGACAGGCCGTGTTACCGGAGTCTCTCCCGGTACGGCTGTAATTACAGTTGAATCTGCAACCTGGGGAGTGACCGGTACATGTGTTGTAAATGTCATATCAGGCATTTTAATCGAATCAGTTACGTTAAGCAGTTCATCACACTCTACAACCAAAAAAGAGATTATTCAGCTTACTGCTACTGTTTTGCCTGCTGATGCAACGAATAAATCATTTTCATGGAACAGTTCGAATGAAGCAGTGGCAACAGTTGATGCAAACGGCCTTGTTTCAATTTTTTCCCCCGGCAATGCAGCCATTACAGCTAGCACAAAGGATGGCTCCAATATAACTAAATTTTTCAATTTAACAGCATCCGGTTATTATGTAACGTATGATGGGAATCACAATTCGATTGGAACAGCGCCGACGGATAGTTTGGCATATCTTGAAGGAGAGAGTTTTACTGCAAAAACGAAAGAGAGTCTGGCTTATCATGATAGAGAATTATTGGGCTGGAACACCGCGGCAGATGCTTCAGGCACGGGATGTATTCCCGGGGGCACAGTAACTATGGTGTCCGGGGGGATGACATTGTATGCAAACTGGCAGCCATTTGAGCTGAGGGATAAAGGCCCGGCGGGAGGGTGGATTTTTGTTGCGAAACAGGATTACTCTGGCGGATGGCGCTATATGGAGGTCTCATCGTCGGACCTTCCGTCTGTTTACTGGAGCAACGGATCTGTAGAAACAGGTGCTGTCGATAGATCGATCGGAACTGGTAAAACAAATACACAAAAAATGATTTCAATTCAGGGAGTGAATGCTATTGCTGCACAGTCGTGCAAAGGAATGATTGACGGATATGATGACTGGTTCCTGCCTTCGGTAGATGAACTCGGTGAAGTCTGGAAGGTTTTGGTAAAATCTCCTTCAACACCGGGTTTTGCATGGGTCGAACTAGGAAATTATTGGACTTCTACTGAGGTCTCCTCAACTCACGCATTGTTCTTTGGTGGTTATCATCCTTTGGAAGGAGCCTCATATCCGAAGAATAATAACGGTATTATACGTCCTGTAAGATCTTTTTAGTTTGAAATTAGGATAATTCAAAGCTCCCCACGCAGGCGGGGAGCTTCGTTCAATTTGGTTTAGAGTCTCTCCTTATGAGGTACGTCAGGTTTTGTTGATTGTGCATTGGGTGAAAACAGCGTAACAGTAGAAGTCTCCTCGCAGGATGGTACAATAGTAAAGAGTTTTAATGTTGAAGCCATAAGGGATATTTCCGGTTGTTTTTTAATTATACCAGGGAGAAGGAATGGTTAATTCTAGCCAGTTTCAGAGACTGGCAGGGTTTTAAACCGGCAGCATATACGGCCGACATATTGGATTAATAAATAAGAAGGGGCACCCATTTTTGGATACCCCTTCTTATCTTGGATAGAATGCATGTATTATTTTTTGCTTAAATATTCATCTATCGCCGCAGCTGATTCACGGCCATCCTGAATGGCCCAGACAACCAGAGAGGCTCCGCGTGAGGCATCTCCCGCGGCAAAAACGCCGTCAACACTGGTCATTCGGTTTTCATCAATTACTATGTTCCCGCGATTGTCCAGTTCAAGTTTCAGTTCGTTAACCATGCCATCGTGGACAACGTGCTCGAAGCCCATGGCAAGCAGTACCAGGTCAGCCTTAATTTCAAATTCGGTGCCTGGAATTTCCTGCATTGTCATTTTGCCTTCATCATCGGTAATCCAGTTAACCTTTACTGCAGAGACCTTCTTGACTTTGCCATTTTCACCAGAGAATTGCTTGGTGAGGACATTCCACATCCGCTCACATCCCTCTTCATGAGAACTGGAACTTTTAAGGAGGTGAGGCCAGAGTGGCCATGGTTCTTTTTCCGTACGATGCTCTGAAGGTTTTGACATTATTTCCACCTGGGTGATGGACTGGGCCCCCTGTCGATTTGCAGAGCCAACACAGTCGGAACCGGTATCACCGCCGCCGATAACAAGTACATCCTTGTTATAGGCCATAATAAGTTCATTTTCAGGTATCTTGTCACCGCGGACAATTTTATTCTGCTGAGCCAGGTATTCCATGGCAAAGTGGATTCCCTCCTGATTTCTTCCCTGTATGGAAAGATCGCGGGCCTTACGGGCTCCTATGGTTATGCAGACGGCATCATACTGCTTTTTCAGGTGTGCGATACTGATATCCTTTCCGACATAGGTACCCGTCTTGAAGGTGACACCCTCGGTTTCCATCAGGGCCAGGCGACGGTCTATAACGGACTTATCCAGCTTAAAATCGGGAATGCCGAAACGAAGATAGCCGCCTATACTGTCTTCCCCTTCATAGAGAACGACACTGTGCCCTGCCTTGTTGAGAAGATCTGCACAGGCCATACCCGCAGGACCTCCGCCTATGACTGCAACTTTTTTCCCGGTTCGTTTTTCAGGTGGCTGTGCCTTGACGAATCCCTCCTGGAAGGCACGTTCAATTACCGCCAGTTCGTTCTGTCTTATGGTTACCGCATCATCCCCCAGGGCCAGTACGCATGAGGCCTCACAGAGGGCGGGGCAGACTCGTCCGGTGAATTCAGGAAAGTTGTTTGTTTCCTGAAGGATTTCGTAGGCTTCCTTCCATTCACCCTTAAAAATTTTATCCTGCCATTCAGGCATTATATTTCCCACGGGACAGCTCCAGTGACAGAAGGGAACACCACAGTCCATGCAGCGTGATGCCTGCATTTTACGTTGCTCCTCCGGAAGAAGTTTTTCTACTTCACCGTAGTCCTGTATCCTTTCTTCAACTGGTCTGTAACCCGATTCTCTTCTCTTGGCGTTGAGAAACCCCTTTGGATCACCCATTAGTATGTCCCCTCCAGTTCCTGTTCTTCACGAATTTCTTCGAGTTTTTTGTCAATTAGTTCTATCTTCATTTCGTTAATGGCCCGCTTGTATTCAAGAGGCATTACCTTGATAAACTTCGGCAGGTATTCATACCACTGTTTAAGGATTGCCTTGGCCTTGTCACTGTCTGTGTGTTCAACATGTTTTTTCAGGGTTTCGATAATAAAATCCTGGTCGTCATAATCCCGTACCGGAGACAGTTCCACCATACCCATATTGCAGAAGAAATCAAAGTCACCCTCTTCATCGAGAACATAGGCAATACCACCGCTCATACCGGCTGCGAAGTTTCTTCCTACCTTGCCGAGAACAATGACGCGTCCCCCCGTCATGTATTCAGCACAGTGGTCTCCGGTTCCTTCGACAACGGCGATGGCACCGCTGTTTCGTACGCAGAAACGCTCTCCCGCTACACCGCGGATATATGCTTCACCGTCTGTTGCCCCGTAGAGGACTGTGTTTCCGATAATAATATTTTTTTCCGGTTCGAAGGTTGATCCCGTTGGGGGGACAACAACAATGCGGCCCCCGGAGAGTCCTTTACCGAGGTAGTCATTGGCATCACCCTCAAGCCGGAAGCTGATTCCCTTCGCCAGAAAACAGCCGAAGCTCTGGCCTGCGCTGCCCCGGAAGGTGCACTGAATTGTATTATCCGGGAGTCCTTCCTCGCCGAAATGTTTTGAAACTTCCCATGATAGCATTGCCCCTGTGGTACGGTCGAGGTTCTGTATGGGCATTTCAATATAGGCATTGAAGTCCTTCCCCTCGTCCATGGCGGGTTTGGCCCGTTCAATAAGTTTCCGGTCGAGAACATCATGAATCTTGTGAATCTGGTCTTCGACGCAGAAGTTTGCATTGGCATCGGCTTCTGCCGGACGGAAAAGAAGAAGTGAAGGATCTACTGTCTTGCCCTTCCAGTGTGTTATGTCATCCCGCTTTTTCAGCAGGTCCGTTCGCCCGATGAGGTCATCGAATTTTCTGATCCCAAGGCTTGCCATTATTTCCCGAACTTCCCTGGCAATAAACTTGAAGTAGTTGATGAGATATTCCGGCTTTCCTGTAAAACGTTTGCGGAGATCCGGGTGCTGTGTGGCAACACCAACTGGGCATGTATTTAAATGGCATTTACGCATCATTACACAGCCCATCATAATCAGTGCCGCTGTGCCGAAACCGAATTCTTCAGCTCCGAGAATACCGGCAACAACGATATCAGTTCCGTTTTTAAGCTGTCCGTCCGTCTGGAGGCGAACCCTTCCCCTGAGGTCATTGAGTACCAGGGTCTGGTGGGTCTCCGCCAGTCCGAGCTCAAAGGGGAGCCCCGCATGTTTGATAGAACTCTGGGGACTGGCACCGGTTCCACCGTCGTATCCGCTGATTAGTATATTGTCAGCATGGGCCTTGGCAACACCGGCGGCGATTGTGCCGACTCCGGCTTCCGAAACAAGCTTTACGCTTATGCGGGCTTCCGGGTTGGCATTTTTCAGGTCATAGATGAGCTGCGCCAGGTCTTCAATCGAATAGATATCATGGTGTGGCGGCGGGGAAATGAGAGTCACACCGGGGGTTGAATATCTTGTTTTTGCAATAATTTTATCAACCTTGTGACCGGGTAACTGTCCCCCCTCTCCAGGTTTCGCTCCCTGGGCAACCTTGATTTGAATTTCATCGGCATTGGCGAGGTAATTGCTGGTTACACCGAAACGACCCGATGCAACCTGCTTGATGGCACTGCGCGGCCATGTTCCGTCACTCCGTCTTTTAAAGCGTTTCGGATCTTCTCCACCCTCACCGGAGTTGCTGCGGCCCCCTATGTGGTTCATTGCCACAGCAATGGCCTCGTGGGCCTCCTTGCTGATGGAACCGAAGGACATGGCGCCGGTTGTGAGACGGGCCATAATAGCCTCTTCGGATTCTACCTCGTCGAGTGAAATGGCAACCTGGGGGGTGAAGTCGAGGAGACCTCGGATAACCGATGGTCGCCTGTTATGATCATCAACGATTTTTGAGAATTCCTTGTATTTTTTGTAGTCATTTGTGCGGGTTGCCCACTGGACCATGTGAATAGCCTCGGGGCTCCAGGCGTGTTTTTCGCCGCCTTTTCGGTAACTGTAGACGCCCTCTGATTCGAGAGTCTTCTGTCCGCCCACAAAGGCCTTTTGATGCTGCAGAAAGGCTTCCTTTCCGAGCTCGCTGATGCCCACACCGCCGATACGGGATGCCGTTCCTGTGAAGTAGAGGTCGATCAGTTCCTGTGAAAGTCCCACAGCTTCAACAATCTGGGCCCCGCGGTAACTTCTGAGGGTACTTGTTCCCATCTTGGAGAGGACCTTCAGTATACCCTTGTCCACGGCCTTAATGAAATTATCTTCAAGGGTTTTGTATTCCAGTTCTGCCGGAAATTTTCCCTCTTTCATCAGCTTGTTGATGGTTGCGTAAACACCGTAGGGATTAATAGCGCTGACACCGTAACTGAAGAGGAGGGCAAAGTGCATAACCTCCCGTGGTTCTCCGCTTTCAAGAATGATACCGCAGCTTTTTCTTTTCTTTTTACGAATCAGGTGATGGTGAACGCCGGCACATGCGAGGAGTGACGGCATGGGAATATTGTCTTTGTCTGCCTTCCTGTCAGAGAGAACCAGAAAGTTAATACCCTTATCTATACTCTCCTCAGCCTTGTTGCAGAGATTTTCTATCGCTTCCGCCAGGGCATTTTCTCCCCCATCGGCAGGGAAGGTAATGTCAAGGGTCACTGATTTAAAATCAGGATTGGAACTGTCCCGAATGGATTCGAGTTCACAGTTTGTAAAAATGGGCCTGAAGTATTTTATCATTTTGCAGTGCGCAGGCGTCTCGTCCAGAAGATTGGTTTCGGAACCGATATAGCTGGTCAGGGTCATCACCAGCTCTTCCCGAATAGGGTCAATAGCCGGATTTGTTACCTGTGCAAACTGCTGCTTGAAATAGTGAAAGAGGCGCTGCGGTTTGTCTGAGAAAACTGCAAGGGGTGTATCTGTTCCCATGGAGCCCGTAGGTTCCATGCCGCTGATGGCCATGGGCATAATAAGTTCATCGATTGCCTCACGGTTGTAGCCATGCATTATCTGGAGACTGAGGAGTTTTTCCTCCGGCATATCGACGGAAATTTTTCTGTCGAGTTCGATGTCAGAGATAACTACCCTGTTGTCTTCAACCCATTTCCGGTATGGTTTCTGATGAGCGATTTTGTCCTTGATTTCTTCATCAGGGATTATACGTCCTTCCTCTGTGTCAACCAGGAGAAGTTTGCCAGGCATTAGACGCCCCTTGTATGAGATTTTTTCAGGGGGGAAGTTTTGAACACCGACTTCGGATCCCATTACAATCATGTCATCTTTGGTGATAACATATCTTGATGGACGCAGGCCGTTACGGTCGAGGGTACCGCCGATGAACCTTCCATCACAGAAAACCATTGATGCGGGACCGTCCCACGGTTCCATGAAGGTGGAATGGTATTCGTAAAAATATTTAAGATCCTGAGGTATGGGATTTTTGTCATTCCAGGATTCGGGAATCAGCATCATCAGCGCATGGGGAAGTGAACGTCCCGTTGCAACCAGCATCTCAAGGGCGTTGTCGAATGAAGCGGAGTCACTCTTTCCGGGTTCGATGACTGGGAGTATCTTTTTAATGTCTTCGCCGAAGATTGGTGAGGCAAAGGTAGACTCCCGCGCCTGCATCCAGAATCGGTTCCCCTTTACCGTATTGATCTCACCGTTGTGGGCAAGCATTCTGAAAGGCTGTGCCAGGTCCCATGAGGGGAAGGTGTTGGTGGAGAAACGGGAGTGTACGAGAGAAATTGCGCTCTCCATCCTTTCATCCTGTAGATCGGGGAAGTAGCTCTTAACCTGGTCAGGTGCCAGCATGCCCTTGTAGACAATTGTTTTGGAAGAGAGGGAAGGAAGATAGAAAGAGGCGCCTTCCTTCAGGTCCATACTGCGGACCTTTGATTCAACCATTTTACGAATAATATATGATTTGCGCTCCAGGGCTTCCTGGTCCTGACCTTTTTTACCTGAAAAAAAGATCTGCTTTATAACGGGTTCTGCATCCTTTGCAATTTTACCGATATCGGAATCATCTACCGGGACATCCCGCCATGTGATGAATTTCTGACCCTCTCCTTTTATAATTTTTTCCAGTTCAGCCATACAGGCTTCACGTTCAATTTTATTTTGGGGAAGGAAAACCAGTCCCGTGGAATAGTTACCAGGTTCCGGGAGATTCTCCACTACTTCAGAATAGAAGTCGAAGGGAATCTGGATCATGATACCGGAACCATCACCGGTTTTATTATCTGCACCCTCTGCACCGCGGTGTTCCATGCGTTCAAGCACCTCGAGGCCACGTGTGATAATATCGAAAGATTTTTTTCCTTTTATGTTCGCGACAAAGCCGATGCCGCATGCGTCGTGTTCATGGGAGCTGTCGTACAATCCCTGATTTTTAGGATAGCTCATCATCTACCATTTCTCCTTTTCTATGCCGGTTAAAGATTATATTTTTAGCAGGGGCAATCCCCTCTTCTTTTATTATGAGGGCAGTTTGCAAGATAGTAATGACGCATTCCAGCATCAATTAAAAAAAGCTACTGCCTGATTTTATAATGTTACAATTGTGTAAAATAATAACATATAATTATATCAATATATGCTGATAATTACAATAGTTTAATCGGGCTAAATATTTGCCCCTTGAAATTTAGCTGGAATAAATAAAATATTAAATTTTTAATAAAATTAGCTATTAACAATTCTTGTTTCGATTTTAAAGTTTTAAAGGGATATAATTATGTAAAGTATTATATGAAAGGGTAATAAAGAGTCGGTTCAGGCATAACTACCTGTAATGCCTTAAAATAAAATTTTCAATTAGATCTGCGGTCAATTCGGCGCCGCGGGTGTTGAGGTGCAGCAGGTCTGTCAGGTAGAGAAAACCATTACGCTCTGCAATTTCATCGAAACTCATGCGTCCCAGGTAGTGCTGTGCAAGGGTTTTGTAGAGAACCGGTTCCGGATCACCGCGGTAGATTACCTTCGGTTTTGTCTTTTTACTGATCAGGCCCCTGTCCATGGTTTCATTCAGGGGCAGGTAGGCAACTTTCATTTTTTTTGCTGTTTCTTTTATAATGGTACTGTACTCTGCGGCACGACGGTAAGCGTTACTGTTTGTTTCCTCCCCAATGGGGGGAAGTGAAAGCAGGGCAATCTTGGCAGATGTTTTTTCTTTCAGGATGCTGCATACCTCCTCCAGGTTTTTTCTGAACCATTCAGGGCCGGGGCTCTGCGGAAGTTTCATCGATTTTATTTGTCTTGCTGCAGTCTTCGGGTCGAGTGTCCCATTGGCATCATTGCTTCCGATAAGAATTGTGATAAAGGCGGGGTGGCAGGATATAATTTCATCGAGTCGCTGTTTCAGGTTCCATGCCAGCTCTGAGTTAATTCCGGCATTTACGAATGCAAATTCTTTTGTATTGAGGCGTTTTCCAAGTATATTGACATAATTGACGCTGACAGTGCCGTGAGTGATGCTGTCCCCGGCACAGATAACCAGGGGCTTATCCTGTTTTAATATTTTATTAAAACTGAGGTAGTTGCCGGGACTGTTACTCGGAAGCGCCTGGGCATCATGATAGACGTATGCATATATTATGATTGCGGAAACAACGCAGCATAAGAGAAAAGATGAAAGAATAATAATTATGATTTTCATGGCTGCACTCTTTTTAAAGTATTTTCAGGTTATAAGAATTTTTATAACTTTTCAGGGCAGGAGTACAGGAAATAATTAAAATAGGGCTCTTTTTTTGGAAAACATCCATTTTGCGTTAATTTATATCAATTCACATATATTATCAGTATTGATAATTTTCCTGTTATAATTCACCTTTCAGTTTAATTTCACCCTTGACAGACAAATATTGCGGCAGTATCTTCAGAGTAATCTGATGGTTTAGCTGAGTACCCGATATTATTTCTCTCACATGGAAGCTGAAGAATATATTTTTTCAAGAAAACATAATGCAAAGAAAATCAAAACAGAGAGAAGGAATCCTTCGGGTTCTTTCAGTTAAAAATTATCACCCAACCGCTGAGGATATTTTTGAAAAAATGAAGAAGGAGTTTCCGGGTCTTGGTATTGCCACGGTATACCGGAATCTGGATCAGCTTAACGGGGATGGGAAGATTGTAAAAATTAATATCCCCGGTGATTCTGCCCATTATGATGGAAATGTTGAAGAACATTATCATATCATCTGCATGAAATGCGGCAAAATAGAGGATGTCTGGTTGGATTTAAACCTTGAAGAACATGTTGATTTTAAAAAGGCTGTACCGGACTTTACTGTGACCGGATACAGGATTGATTTTAACGGCATTTGCAGAGATTGCAGGGCCTGAGGAAAATAACCTCCTTCCCCACCCCTGAAAAAATATAGGGCAATTTTTTTGTTTTTCACCTTTATGCTCATATATTATTGAATAAGGGAATAACACCTACATTTCGCAACTGAATCTGCTTTATTAAGAAAAAATTTAAAAAAGTAAAAAAATCAGTTATGGTGTTGACGATCGGTTAAAATTATATTATTATAATGATAATCATTATCATTATCGTTAATTAAATAAACTGAGAAGATATGTATAATGCATAAAAAGTCAAAGCTAAGGGACGGCATTGAAGAGGTTCTCATGCGTGAGGATTTTCATCCCACAGCTGATGATATCTATATGCTTATGAAGGAGGAGTATCCTGATATAGGTATCGCAACGGTTTATCGAAATCTTGATCAGCTTGTAAAGATGGGGAAGGTGAGAAGGCTCGGAGTGCCGGAGGGATCTGCCTGTTATGAACTCAATATGGAAAAACATTACCACGTTCGGTGCAGAAATTGTGGTAGAGTGAAGGACGTAATGATTGATTTTGATGTGGCTGACCATATTGATTTGAACACTATTGCATCAGGTTTTGAGTTTGTTGATTACGATATAGTTTTCGAAGGTATTTGCAGAGACTGTATTGAAAAAAGAAAAGATTAGGTGTATACTGTCTCATGAAAAATACTAGCTGAATAACAATCTCAGAGGAGGTATGTCTTGAGTATAAGAGGAACAGAGACTGAAAAAAATTTATTAAAATCTTTCGCAGGGGAATCCCAGGCGCGAATGAGGTATGATTATTTTGCCAAAAAGGCAAAGAAAGAAGGATATGAGAAAATAAGGCTCATATTTGAAGAGACTGCTCTCCAGGAAAAGGAACATGCTAAGAGGTTTTTCAGTTTCCTTGAAGGGGATGGTTTGGAAATAACCGCAACATATCCTGCGGGCAAAATAGGAACAACGGCGGAGAATCTTAAGGAATCAGCCATGGGTGAGCACGAGGAGCATACTGAGCTCTATCCTGAATTTGCAAGAATAGCGGATGAGGAAGGTTTTTCGGAAATAGCGGAATTATGGCGAAGTGTATCTGTTGCAGAAAAGCATCATGAGGAAAGGTATAATGCCCTGCTAAAGGATCTTGAGGCTGGAAAAATGTTCAAGGGTGAAGGGAGCAGGACGTGGAGATGTTTGAACTGCGGATACGTCCATGAAGGGGATGAGGCTCCTGAGAAATGTGCAGCCTGTAATCATCCCAGGGCATGGTTTGAGGATTTGGGAAAGTACTGGTAAAATGAAAGTTATGATAATCTAATTGGAGTCAAAATGGAAGCAAGTGAAAAGCTGGTTTTAAACACGTTAAAAAAAGAGGGAAAGCCTATGAGGCCGGGTGAAATTGCGGAAGCGGCCAAAATTGAAAAGGATGATGTATCAAAGGCTATTAAAGAGCTGAAAAAGGAAGGAAAAGTTCAGTCGCCTAAAAGGTGTTTCTGGGAAGCCGTATAGGTCAGGGTATCCCTGGAAAAGAATATCGCTGAGAGTATTTAAAATTTATTTCATAATAATCAATTCCCAGGAGGGTGGATATGGCTGAAAGATTTGAAGTCTATAAATGTGAAAAGTGCGGTAATATTGTTGAGGTCCTGCGTGCCGGAGGTGGTATCCTCTCCTGCTGTGGAGCGGAAATGAAGCTTCTGACAGAAAATACCACTGATGCTGCGACGGAAAAACATGTTCCTGTAACAGAAGCAACTGCAGAGGGTACAAAGGTCACCGTGGGATCTGTTGCGCATCCAATGGAAGAAAAGCATTTTATCGAATGGATTGAAGTAATAAACGGGGATTATGTTAATAGAAAATATCTGAAACCGGGAGATAAACCGGAGGCTGAATTTTACGTCAAATACAGTGACAGCCTGATCGTAAGGGAACACTGCAATCTTCATGGCCACTGGAAGAAGTAAAAGCTGTGTATAAGAACTCTGTGAATCTGGTTTGCGGAGTTCTTTTTTATCAAAGTAGTGGCAGAGTAATTGAAAATAAATATTTGTTAAGGAAAAAAAGAATGAAAAAGTATGTATGTGCTGTATGTGGATATGTCCATGAGGGGGATGCCCCCCCCGAAAAATGTCCACAGTGTGGTGTCGGACCGGACAAGTTCAAAGAGCAGTCTGTTGGAAGTAAACTGGAATATGCAGATGAACATGTGATTGGTGTAGCAAAGGGAGTTGATGAGGAAATAGTAGAGGGGCTTAAAGCAAATTTTTCCGGAGAATGTACCGAGGTAGGAATGTATCTGGCTATGAGTCGCCAGGCGGAAAGGGAAGGTTATCCGGAAATTGCCGATGCCTTTAAAAGATATGCCTTTGAAGAGGCTGATCATGCCGCAAGGTTTGCAGAACTCCTTGGAGAGGTCCTTGTCCCTGATACAAAGACAAACCTCAGGATGAGGGTTGAAGCGGAGCATGGGGCATGCCAGGGGAAAAAGGATATTGCTGTGAGGGCAAAGGAATTGAATCTAGATGCGATTCATGACACGGTACACGAAATGTGTAAGGATGAGGCCCGCCATGGCAAAGGGTTTGCGGGATTGCTAAAAAGATATTTCGGTGAAGAACTATAGCTGCTTCCCTGTCTGCGATTTTAAAGCAGACAGGGACTTGAAGCTTTTTTGTAATTATGTAAATGTTCATAAAATTTTATTTTGATAAAAATTAAATTAAGGACTGGACAGTTTGAGGAAAAAAGAAATTGATATTTAGTACTGACGATTTCTTATGCATCCAGTCGAAAACAAGTAGTTAATGAAAATTGGAATATTTTTTTAAAAAATAATTAATTTATTACATCTCACAGGGGGATCTGTTATGAATGGAAAAATTGAGAAAATGTTAAATGATCAGATGAATTTTGAGTTTTATTCATCCTACATCTATATGGCAATGGCAGCATATTGTGATTCTGTGGATCTTCCGGGATTTTCACACTGGTTCAAGACCCAGGTGCAGGAAGAAATGTATCATGCAATTAAAATGTATAACTATCTGATTGAAAGGGGAGGCAGGCCCTTCTTTACAGAGGTAAAGGCCCCGCAGAAGGAGTGGGATTCTCCCAGGGCGGCTTTTGAAAATGCACTGGAGCATGAAAAGATTGTAACCGATAGAATAAATAATTTAATGACAGAAGCAATTAATGAAAGTGACCATGCAACAAGATCTTTTCTAAACTGGTATGTTGATGAGCAGGTAGAGGAAGAGTCAAGTGTAGACTCGATTATAAAAAAACTGAAGTTGATCAAGGATTCCGGTCAGGGTCTTCTTTTCCTTGATAACGAACTGGGAGCCAGGGTATTTAATACTCCGGCAGATTTAAAGCTGTAAAGCCTGGAGGTAAGGATTAATGTCTGATAATTTAAGGTCGGTGAAAATCACTGACAACGTGTACTGGGTAGGGGCAATTGACTGGGGAGTAAGGAATTTTCATGGATATACTACTGATCGAGGGACAACCTACAATGCCTATCTAATTATGGCAGATAAGATAACTCTTGTAGATACGGTAAAAAATGGATTTGAGAAGGAACTCCTGTCGAGGATATCCTCTGTTGTTGATCCTGAAAAAATCGATTATATTATATCAAATCATTCGGAGCCGGATCACAGCGCCTCATTACCGGAGATTGTAAAAGTTGTTAAACCTGAAAAACTTTTTGCTTCAAAAATGGGGGAAAAGGCCCTTAATGCCCATTTTCATGATCTTGATATTGACGTTACAGTGGTCGGAGATGGTGAGGAACTGAGTCTTGGAAACCTTACTGTCAAGTTTATGGAAACAAGAATGCTGCATTGGCCGGACAGTATGTTCAGCTATGTTGTGGAAGAGCAGCTTCTTTTTTCTCAGGATGCCTTTGGAATGCATCTTGCTTCATCAGAAAGATTTGACGATGAATTGCCGTGGGAAATCCTTAAAAAACAGACAGGTGATTATTATGCCAATATAATAACCCTCTATTCGAACCATGTAGCAAAGGTTTTTAAAAAACTGGAAAGTGCAGATATGGGGTTGAAGATGGTAGCCCCTGATCATGGACCGGTGTGGAGAAACATGGATCAGTTCGGTAAGGTTCTTTCTCTTTATAAAAGATGGTCCAGCAGGGAGTTTAGTCAAAAGATTGTACTCGTTTATGATACCATGTGGAAGAGTACGGAAATGATGGCAAGATATATTGAGGATGGAATTAATTCCGTAGGAATAAAAGTGGAAGTGATGCCCCTCGGCTCATGTGACAGAAGTACTGTTGCTTCTGAAATGCTCGATGCCGCGGCATTGATTGTTGGGGCACCAACACTGAATAATAATATTTATCCCTCCATTGCCGACGCCCTGACCTATCTCAGGGGGCTGAAGTTCAAAACTCCTTACGGGGCCCTTTTCGGTTCCTTTGGGTGGAGTGGTGAGGGTAATAAACAGATTAAGGAATACCTTGATTCAATGGATATTGAAATCCTTGGTGAAATTAAATCAAAATATGTCCCCGATGATGATATCCGGAAGGCATGTGTTGAACTGGGCAAAACTGTTGCCCTGAAAGTTAAGGAAAACATTAAATAGTATTCAGGAGGTTTTTAAGTGAAAAAGTATGTATGTGATGTATGTGGTTATATTTATGATCCGGAAGATGGTGATCCCGACAATGGAATAGAAGCCGGTACTGAATTTAAGGATCTTCCTGAAGACTGGGTGT
This sequence comes from uncultured Spirochaetota bacterium, assembly GCA_942491575.1. Taxonomy (GTDB): domain Bacteria; phylum Spirochaetota; class UBA4802; order UBA4802; family UBA5550; genus CAZHNW01. Next base: position 2,759,016 of record CALOBT010000025.1, on the reverse strand, counting down.
GTCCTACATGTGGTGTCGGGAAGGATAGTTTTTCTGAAGAATAACAGGAAAAGGGGATGATATGTTTCATCCCCTTTTTTAAAATTTTTTCCAGGAATATTTATAATCGCCAAATTAAAACACTTTATATATTCATTATCTTTTAGATTAAATTGAACAGGGCAGGTCCTATGAACAAGAGAATTAAAATATATATCGGAATAATTGTATTTGTTATATCATCAACTTTTTTCTTCAGCTGTATAAAGAATGAACACCATGAATTATCACGTTTTATTTCAGCTGATACATGCGGTGGCTGTCATGATGAAATATATGAACAGTGGCAGAACTCAATGCATGGACTGGCACATAAAGACCCCCTTTATCGTAAGGTGGCACTTTATTTGAGGAAGGAATTGACTGAAAAAAATGAAATTGCTGAAGCAGAATCCTGCGTAAAATGTCATGCCCCTGTTGGTTTTGTATCAGGTGTTACGGTTAGTACAACTTCCGAATTAACCGATAAAAAAATACCGGATATTGTAAAGGACGGAATTCAGTGTGACTATTGTCATTCCGCTACCGGTGCCAGGAAAATGTATAATAACGGTTTAACCCTGAAGCCCGGAAACGGAGAGAAGGCCCCGGGAGTTAAACGCGGCCCCTTTAAGGATTCCAAATCAGATTTTCATGAATCAGCTTTTTCAAAGTTTCATACCTCTTCGGAAATATGCGGCACATGTCATAATGTACGACATGTTGTCTTCGACACTGTTCTGGAATCTACATACGATGAATGGAAAAACAGTTCATATAATTCAAAGGAACCGGCCAGGCACGTAACCTGCCAGGGTTGCCATATGTATCAGCGGCCGGGTATCCCCGCAACAGGAGAGACATCCAGACCCCTTAATCCTGGATTTGCCTCGGTGGATGGTCCGAAAAGGCCGCATGTTTTTACTCATTACTTTGTGGGGGGCAATACTTTTGTACCTGGAATGTTTAATGATAAGAAAAAAGGGAAAATGGCTGAAGAGCGCCTGAAGAATGCGGCTCGTCTATCTGTTGATGGTTCAGAAATTAACAAAGGACATATTTCCATTTCAATAAAAAATACCGGTGCAGGACACTATCTGCCCACGGGATTGACCGATACGAGGCAGATGTGGCTTGAAATTTCCGTCAAAGATGAAAGGGGCAGACTGGTATACTCCTCGGGAAAACTTGATAAGGATGGCTATATCACGGACAAGACATTTATTTATAACACGGTCTTTGGAGATGGCAAAGGTAACGAGGTCACAAATATATCCAAGGCCCGTGAAATTCTCAGAGATCGAAGAATACCGCCACTGGAATCTCTAAGTGAAAAGGTTGTGATATCAAAGGGGAAGTTTAAAAAACTTGAAATCAAAATCAGGCTTCTCTACAGAAGTGCTCCTCAAAGGGTTGTCGATAAGGTATTGGGGAAAGGTAAACTGAAGTTACCCGTAATCGTAATGGAAGAGCTTAAAGAATCCATTAAAATATAGGAGGCGAGCTAAATGAAAAGAATAATGACTGCGTCAGCAATGGTTGTATTTATTACTATTTCAGCGGCGGCGACACCAAAACTTTTCAGGCAGCATAAACTGTGGTTGAAAAATGGCGCCAGGGTAGTAAAAAACTGCAGCTCCTGTCACAACAGTGCTACGGGACTGAAGAAGAGAAAAGGGCAGGACATAAAAATAATTCTGAAAACTGCCACATGTTCCGGCAAAGGATGCCATGGCTCCTGAGGAAAATTTGCGGTTTCGCAGGATAAGGAAAATAAATTATTTATGAAATATATTATAATTGGTAATGGGATTGCAGGTATAAGCGCTGCACAATCAATAAGAAAAAATGATGAGGAAGGGGAGATTACAATAATTTCCAGGTCGAAATATCCCCACTACTACCGTCCCGGACTCATTGAGTATTTGAGGGGAGAAAAGTCCCTTGAAAAATTGATTATATTCAAACCTGATTTCTACGAGAAGAACAGAATTAATAATATACTGAATCGTGAGATTACATCCATCAATGGCGGGGAACGCTCTATTCTCGACAAAGACGGGGAAGTGTATGAATATGACAGGCTGCTCCTCACCTCCGGTGGGATTCCGTGGCTGCCTCTTTCAGGAGGGGGGAATATCTCCGGTGTTTTTTCCCTGCGTGGAGTTAATGATGCTGATTCAATAATGGATTACTGCCGTGACAGGGAAAAGGTGGTGGTTATCGGGGGAGGTCTTCTGGGCCTGGAAACAGCCGGGAGTCTCTCCTCAATGGGAAAGGAGGTTACGGTTATCGAATATGCCCCCACTCTCCTTCCCAGGCAGCTTGATGAGGAAGGTGGAAATGTCCTGATGGATATACTTTCGGAGCGGGGAATCTCATTTTTCATGAATGAATCGGTAAATAATATTAATACAGAAAATAATTCTGTAAAAAGTGTTGAACTGAAGTCCGGTGAATCAATTGAGGCTCATGCCGTTATTATATCAGCAGGTGTTACCCCGGATGTTTCCCTTGCGAGAGATTCCGGTATGGATATTAACCGGGGTGTTGTGGTAAACAACTTCCTCGAGACATCAATTGAAAAAATTTATGCCGCGGGAGATGTGGCGGAACATAATGGAATAGTCTACGGATTGTGGACCGCGGCGATGGAACAGGGAAGGGTTGCCGGGGAGAACATGGCGGGAGAAGAAAATGAATACCGCGGTACAGTGCCATCCACCATGCTGAAGGTTTCAGGAATAAATCTTTTTTCAGCCGGAGACGCAACCGACTCCGAATCTGAGATAAATGTTCTATCAGAAGGAAATAAATACGCAAAATTTTTAAGCAGGGAAGATTCTCCACTGGGGTCAGTAGTGATTGGTGACATGGAAGTAATAAAACTTGCAAGGGGTTTCATGAACGGCAAGGTGGGAATCGAGGAGATTCGAGAATTTGTCAAAAACAACAGTACAATTCAGTAAGCTATCAATGTTTTTTTTGAAAGAAAGTTTTAATTGATCTTTCCTCTAATTAAGGGATTTGCTTCGATTTCCCGGCAAACCAGATCTATGCAGTTTTAAAACTGTATATTATTATATTTATTGCGCAGACGATTTAAAAAGTGTAACAAGGGTCAGCAAAGCCTGGAAAATATTTGTAAAATGAAAAGTAAAACAAAACTGACATGGATCACATTTACTGTCAGCCTTTTATACTCTGCGGGAATCCTTATATCAATCAGATACTTATACTCTGGTTAATTGCAGGTGATAGTATTGGAAAACATAATATCTATCTCTACTTCAATTTTATTGCGACTCTTTTAATGTTTGCAGCCTATCGCTTGAAAGGAAGAGCTGTTCACCTTGCTGTCATTGTCTTCCCGGTATTATGGTTGTATCTTGTAGCAGGATTTCAACTTTCCCGCATAACATCCTGGGAGCTCTTTATTCTTCTCGCCACAGTTACGGCGCTTTTCATCTACGGATTCGATAATCTCAGAAAATACCCGGAAATTACCGGACCCGTTGACCTGATACTTAATTCCCATTCCGGGAATACCGGTCATTACGCAAATGAATTTATTCAGTCGGTAAAAACAAGGGGGGTGGAGGTTAATCTTCACAGGTTTCATTATTTCAACGAATTTGATCCACAACTTACGGGGAATCTCCTTGTCCTTGCATTTCCAGTTTCAGGCTGGAAGCCACCCTGGCCACTTTGTGTCTATCTGATAAAAAAACTGCCCCGGGGCAGGGGAAGACCGGCATATATACTATACTCCTGTGCCGGAGGGCCGGAGAACACATCGATTGTTGCATGGCTGATTTTGACATTGAAGGGGTACCGGGTCACCGCAAGGGACTGGGGCATTTATTCAATGAACGTTGCGACATTCCGGATTGGACCGAAAAGGATGATCAATTATCTCGATCGTCTTTTTCCCATTAGTGATTACATAGAGGAGATCAGGGAAAACTCATTCACTTTTGTTTCGGGGGGGAAGACAGGGCTTCCCTTCGTATTATGGACATTTTTCCTGGTGCCCCTGGGGATTTTATTTGATAATAAATATATCAATATTTTTATTTACAGAAATTATGCATGGAGGCGTCGGTGCAATAAATGCGGAATCTGCATTAAGGCATGTCCATCGGGAAGGCTCCTCTTAAACAAAAAAGGCTATCCTGTCCCGAAGGGAACCTGTGCACTGTGCCTGCTCTGTATAAATATCTGTCCCACAAATGCCATGCAGATGGTTTTATTTTCTGAATACGGCCGGCCCTACAAACCCCGCTGGCCGGAGTATGTTGTCACTGAACGAAACAATTTTAAATAATCCTGCATGAATCTGCTGCAAAAGAATAACTCGGGAGGAATAGACCAGTTTTTCACGGGGTAAATACATGAAGTTCATTTTTTCTCGAAGCCCATTCAAAACCGCAAAAAAAATAGATCATCCCTGAAATATGAACTGATGAAAGGCCGGTAAGCTTTTTTGTCCACCCGCCACAATTTTCAAATCGGGCATCCCGGCCTGGTTTCTGGTGATCCACGAATTGGCAGCGGTATCGCACGTGGCAAAGGAGTAATCAGGAAATTTCTTTCTGGTAATGACGGGTGCTGATGCGGGCCTCGGTCTCATTCTCAGGATAACGTCCCCGTATGTCACGGTAAAAGCTGCGAATTTTTTCCATGTCTGCCTGAATATTTCCTGTCGGATAAAAGAGGGGGCCAAAACCTGTGGTTTTTTTTGCATAGTCGAGATAGCCGAGAAGTATCGGAACCTCCGCCTTCAATGCTATAAAGTAAAAACCGCTTTTCCAGTATTTTACCGCGGAGCGGCTTCCCTCGGGTGGAACGGTTATGGAGAGGCTCTCTTCTTTTGAAAAATTTTCAGCCGCTTCCGCAACGATATTATTGCTGCGGCTCCGATCAACGGGGAGACCCCCGAGCCATTTCATGACACTTCGAAATGGGAACTTGAAGATTGATGCCTTCCCCATCCAGTAGGTATCAATATCGGATGCGAGGACCATGAGCATGCCATAGAAAAAATCCCAGTTGGATGTATGTGGCGCAGCAATTACGACACATTTGCTGTTGCGGGGGAAACTTCCTTCAATTTTCCAGCCTGTTATCTTCAGCAGTATAAGTGAAATGTACTTAAAAACGGTCCGTATAACCGGTGTCTTGAATATTGTAAAATGCATATAGCCTGTCCGCCTTTTTATTTATATGTTATAGGTTTTCTTCCCTTCGCAAGTAAAGACAGGTAATTGATGATTAGGGTTGCAAAATTATTTTAATTGGAGCCCGTCATACAGGGATCAGTTCTATTGAAAATATTCAATAGCTGGTATCAGGTATTGTCCCCCTGCCGGGCCCCTTAACATGAATGCAGGGATTGCAATTGCCGGGCGCTTCTGAAGAGCGCCGAGAATATTCCACATGGGAAACCTCCGGATTTCCAGCTTGATAAAGGAGAATTTTTTCGATTTTAATTCAGAGTGATGCTGTTAATATAAGGTATCTAGGTATTTTAGCATGTAATGAAATTAAAATATACAGTAGGCAGTTGATTCAACCTGAAGGATAGAAAAATTAATTGTTGCGGCCCTGAGAGGATATTCCTTCAGCTGGATGGACCAGTTTTTCAAGCCGTTCAGCTTTCTCATGGATTGTTCCGGTAAATTCCAGGACCTTCCTGTTGGAGTCTGCAACTTCCCCCGCAATCTCACCCAGTCTTTTTATGGTTTTTAAGACAAGCTCCATGGAGGTCTTTTGCTGGTCCGTTAATGTCACGATTTTTTCCGCCTTTGAGTCGAAGAGGTTTACCTGTTTCACAACTGTTTCCAGCCGGCTGTCCTGTGCGGTCATCAGGTCACTTACCTGCAGGATGCTGGACTGAACGGCGCCCACCATGTCGAAGATGGTTCCGGTAGACGCTCTGGTGCTGACAACAATGGAGGCCCCCTTTTCTATATCTGCGGTTATTTTTTTGATCTGCTCCGAGATATGCTTTGAATTTTCCGATGTGGCATGGGCGAGCTTGCCGATTTCGTCGGCAACAACGGCAAATCCTCGCCCCGCTTCCCCGGCCCGTGCAGCCTCTATAGAGGCATTAAGGGAAAGGAGGTTTATCTGATCGGAAATATCATTGATGACATTTACGAAGAGATCAATTTCCTTTCTGCCGTTGCTTATTATGTTAATGGTATCGGTCATCATGGTGAGACTTTCCTCGGTACTGCTGGCGGAATGAGCAATTTTTTTTACACTCTCCACCACCTTGAGGCTCCCCCTGATCATGTTTTGCTGGGCGGTATTGAGCTGATGAACCATCTCCTTTGATTCCTCTCCCATATCCTTTTGTTCAGTGGTAGATTCGTGGATATGATCAATGGCTTTGACGAGGGTTTCAAAACGTGCTGATATTTCCTGACCGGTATCCGACTGCTCTTCGGCGAGTTTTGAGAAATAATTACAGATATCCTTCAGGTCTTCGCTGACGATATTCAGTTCCATGGAAATTGTGTGGGTAGTTTTCACAATCTCCTGCAGATATGCTGCGTGCTCCCTTACTGAAGTTTCACTCTCCTGTTGTTCAACCAGGAGCATTTCGACATTATTTTTCATCATGTTTATTTTATCAGCCAGTCCCCACGAGAGAAGTACAATGGTTAATGACGAACCGATTAGAATTCCCTGGCTGGTAATAAAATTTGCAGGTAAAATTCCGAAGGTTTTCAGTGTGTAGAGGAGAATGCCGATGCCCAGGCCGCTGAAGGCGAGGCCGATAAAAAGGGCGGGGCGTGATTTTTTTAATAATTCTATTCCACCGGACAGGAAAAGAACAATTGTTGTCAAAATAGTAAAACCCGTTGCGATAATAATTGCATAATGGTATTCCAGAAAGAGGCTTATCTGGGCAAGGGTAAATCCGGGAATTACGACTAGAAAAAGATTGATCCTGAAAAGCAGTCTGAAGGTGGTCTTCAATCCAAGATAGGAACTTATAAAAATCGAGGCGCTAGAGGCTGTCAGGAACATGAAAAAGGGTAGCGAATTATTGGTCCACCATATATTTTCAGGCCACAGGTACTGGTATGTATAACCGTTTAGTGTGAGGTGAAACATTGTCCAGGAAAGGATAAAGAGGACATAGTACAGGTAGTTCCAGTCCCTGCTGGAGATAAAAATGAAAAGATTATAGATTATCATAATAAGCAGGAAACCGTAGTAAATCCAGGAAACGGGCTGTACATAGTTCATGCGGTGAATATAGGCCCGGGGTGACATCATGAGTGGCGCAAAGTTTAGAGAGCTTGTTGTCTCTATCCTGAAATAATATGTTCTGTTCCCCGGTGGTTCTTTCATGGAAAATAAGTAGTTTCGGTCAATGACATTTCTCTGCAGAAATGGATACCGGTCTCCAGCTGTTATTTTATGGAAGCCTCCATTTTTAAGGGGGACATAGAGTTCTATAGAATCAATCATGGGATATGAAATTTCAAAAAACCAGGAGGTATTTTCCTGTTCCGGATTTGTCGCTGAAAAGCGAAACCAGTATGGGTCTGTGGTGAAGCCGAAATTAAGGGAATCTCCTGATGATTCGGTCCAGTAGCTGTGAAGAGTAATTGTATCGATGGTATGCATTTTTTCGGCATCATGGAAGTATTCCAGGTTTTTCCCGATGGGCAATGCTTCTGGGTTATCACTGATCATTATGGGTGTGGCATAACCCTTCAAGGTAAAAAGGATAAGTAAAAACAGGAGAAAGCCCGGGAGTTTCATTTTTTTATCCTCATGAATATGTTTTGGCAATAATCAGAATTTCCCCTTTTTGCTGTTTGGAGGGGGGAAGTTAAGTTACCGTTTATGCGGAACATATAACAGAAGAGGGAAATAGTGTCAAACACAAAACTGACATGTCAGTTTTGTGTTTCGGATTGATATAATATGTCTTTCGAGCACCGGAGAAAGTGGAAGGATCGTGATTGACTTTCTTAATTTTCTTTATGGAATGTTCAAAATCGTGATCAGTACTTCAGTTAAGGCGCTAATGCAGTTTTTTCTGTAGTTTTTTATACTCCGGTATTTCACCTAAAGGGGAGTCAGGTTTTCTTGACAGCCGTTTAAAAGGATGATGGTACTGACGATTAAAAGAATTCATTTTTGTAAAGACATTGGTGGATTCCTTATTTGAATTTTTTTAATTATTTTTATTGTGCCAGATACTTGCACATTTTCATGGATGTTTAAATGACCTCTGCAACGAGTTTTTTGGCATTATCCGCCTGGTCGTTACTTTTCCTGGTTAGTCCACCCGCCTTGTTAGTGTAATTTGTAGTATCTTCACTATTGTTTGAAATGGTGGTTATTTTTCAACTATTTGATTATTCAGATTGAGGATCTCCTCAATTCAACTGTTTACAAGGGCAACATTTTCATCGACACCTCTGATTTTTAATGTAATATCGGAAAATATCTTTTCCACCTGTTCTATGTATTCATTTTGTTCCAGTTTTCTTGCTTAAGCTTCACCACAGCTTCGGAGAATTTGTCTGCCTTTTCCCGCATTTCCTTTAGAATACAGTATATTTCACTGGCGGAATCCCCCCTCTGTGTTGTGAGTTTTCCAATTTCATCGGCAACTACTGGAAAACCCTTTCCAGCGTCACCGGCCCTGGCTGCTTCAATTGCAGCGTTAAGTGCCAGCATATTTGTCTGGTCAGAAAGGCCGGTTATAATTTCAGTGACCTTTTGAATTTCATTGGATTTTTCCCTCAGTTCAATCATTATCCTGTATGCATCTTCACTGTTACGGTTAACGCTTGTGGTCTTCTGGCTGAGATTGTTTATAATACTTATTCCGCCGCTGACAGTTTTTGTTGTATCAGTTGATATCTTCCCCATGTTTTCAGAGAGTTTTGATATATTCTGGATCGTATTTTGAATGTCCAGGGTTAACTGGGACTGGGCGTGAATACTTTCGGTTGTCGCCGATGCCCCGGTGGCTATTTCTCCAACTGCCACGGTTACCGTATCTGTCGAGGCGGCGAGTTCATCAACTATCGAATATTCCTTCCTTGAATTATTATTGAGCACAGTAGCAATTTTAAGCACATCCTTAAGGATTTCTCCCTGCTTGTATTTTTCTTCTTCAATACGGTTAATTTTTTATGAGTTAAACTCGTTGGATAATTTTGTCGTTACAATCATTCCTATACTGTAAAGAATTACAGAAGCAAGCTGTATGTTATAATCTGTAGTGACGCTTTTATCTGTCATCCCCATAAAGCCAATAAGATAGATAACGCGGATCAAATTCATTGAGCTGATAATACTGCGGCTAACAACCATGAGCCTTAAATTGAAATATAGAAGATACATTGCGATGATGGGAAGAAATATACTTACACAACTGTTCTTGTGGACGAGAACATAACCATCGCATACATTATATAATACCCGGTGAGTGTAATGTATTTTAATTTATCACTTTCAGGATTTTTTTGTAATAATTGTAATAATATGAAGCAATTATCATTGGAGTAAGGACGAGAATTACAGAAATTATAACAAACTCATGAGTCCGCCCCCCCCTTGAAATACTCGGCGGTATAACCGAGAATCAGGAAGAGATCAAGAAGCCGGTTTATGAGAAGAACAACCTTATTGGAACTGTGTATTGCACTGTTTTTTTTCATAATTAATTTCTACTGTTTATTATTTTTTATTTTTAATAAACTCTGCCACTATAGAAATGTTGTCAGTATTTTACTGCACGCAAAAAAATAAACTATGTATGGATAAATTTGGAGCTAAAGATTTTTATTTCTTTTGCTGCAATTTAAAACTTTTTTGTGTCCTGATTAAAAATGTTAAGGCCTTTGCTGAAAGGGAAGGTTGATTGTAAAAACAGTACCCTTGCCGGGGAATGACCGGGCGCTGATTTTGCCGTTGTGGTGATCGGTTATTATGAAATAGGTTACTGAGAGGCCAAGGCCCGTGCCATGGCCGATTTCCTTGGTTGTGAAAAAGGGATCAAATATATGTTTCAGGGTTTCTTCCGGTATACCGGGACCGTTATCGTCAATCTCTATTGTAATGCCCTCATCGTACAACTTCGTCGTAATAATAATATGCGGATTAAATGGTTCCTCCTTGATATATGACATGGCCTGAGCGGCATTCTTCAGCAGATTTAACAGGACCTGTTCAATTTCGGTTTCGATACATTCAATTGGCGGCAAATCCGGTGCATATTTTTTTTCTATTTTAATTTTTTTAAAATCATAACTTTTTTGCAGGTCATAGTCCTTTTCCGCAATGGAGAGCGCCTTTTCGATTATAAGTTCAATATCTGCCGCTTCGGGTGTTCCTGAACTGCGCCGGCTGAACTGAAGCATGTTGGCAACAATATTCGATGCGCGGTTGCCAGCCTCTCTGATACCGGAAAGATAACTGGAGATATTTTGAGCGACCATATAGTCCTGAAGCTTTTCAAGATCTATACCGTATTTTCTGGCAATCTTCTGGTTTTTTTTATTCCGTGGATCGAAACGCCGCTGTGTATTCTGGATGCCCTGAAGAATTATTCCAAGGGGATTGTTTATCTCATGGGCCATGCCCGCTGAGAGACCCCCAATGGAAATCATCTTTTCAGTCTGTACCATAATTTCCTGTGTGGTTTTTCTCTCTGAGATGTCAAGGACGGCCACAAGTTCAGCTGGTTTTCCCTGAAAATTGACTGTTGTTGAGTTGACTTCAAGCCACTTATAGGTACCATCCCTGGAGATCATGCATATCTCTTCATTGATCCCTCCGGGAGCTGCACCATTCTGCCGATCCCTGGCGGTTCGCATGAAATCGTCAATTGCCTCAGAGGGGAGAATCTTTGCATACTCCCCGGCATCCCAGGCTGTCATTTCATCTATGGAATAGCCGATGATATCCGCCACCGCCTGGTTTACATACCGAATCCGTTCATCCTGGGCTATGATAACACCGATTCTGGATTTCTCAGCAATGAGACGAAATTTTTCTTCACTCTCCCGCAGTTCGATCTGTGAGTACATGAGTTCTTCATTCATCGCCTCGAATTCTTCGTTGGATGCTTCAAGCTCTTCCATTGATGCCTGCAGCTCCAGATTTTTTATATGCAGATTTTTTTCCGCGGCAAGCCTTTGACCCAGCTCATCCTCTGTGCGGCTGAGTGCCCTCTGGTTGATTAAATAGATATTATATCCGAAAATGGCGATAAAAATTATTGCGAGGGATGTATCTGCAATCCAGTCTATTTTTGCGATATGGGTTGTTTCGAGTAAATCATAGTTAAAATATACAAATAGTATCATTATGGTAATGTTAAAAAAGGCATAAATGAAAATTAATATATTTTTACCATGTAGTAAAAGTGAAGAGAGTACCATCATTGCTAATATAAAGGCGACAGTATCTAGACGGGTTACCGGAACGGAGGTGTCAAAAAAAATAACCATCCAGGTGGTTGACATACCTATGATCAGGAGGATGTGAGATGAAATTCTATAATACCCTTTATGCAGGATAAAAAGTGTCGAAGCCATAATCAAAAATCCTGCTAATTCCGGGTAAATAATTCCCGGCATTAATTTTTTTTGAAGTGTAAGGGAGTAAAGGATCCCAATGGCTAGAATCAGCAATACTACAACTGTCAGGTAGAGGGAAATGCGGGCTTTCTGATAAAGGATGTATTCATCTTCGTCGTATTTTTGCAGGAAGAAATTTTCTATTTTTTTTATTGAACCGAATTCAGATTTTATCATCAGCGAAGCCTCAGTTTGAAATTAATGCCAGTAATTATATAAATTTAAGAATTACATGTATATTACTTTTTTCCTTAAGATTTTACTGACCAGTTCAGGGGACCTTGTAATTAACATTACGGATTTTTCTATGTTTATTCCTATCCGTGTTTTCATGGAATGGTTTTTTAAGAGGACATCGAAAAAATATAAAAATTCAAAGTGATGAAATTTTTCTTGAATTATTTCAGCGGCGAAATATTCCTGCAGTATCACATGATAAGGAGTTGCCGTGGAAATCAGAAAATTACAGGAAGCACTTGAAGAATTCATTTTCGTCGGGCAGGCGCATCGCCTGGGCATATTTGATGAATTGAAAAGGAAGGAAGACAATGCCCCGGGACTGGCGGATCGGATGGATTATAACCAACGTACAATGGAAGTCCTCCTTGAGGCCCTGGTAGAATTGAAGTATCTGGCCAAGAAGGAAGTTACTTATAGTGTACCTGAAGAAATTGAGGCCCGCCTGGTTGATCGAAAAGGTCCGGGATATGAAGGTGATTTTTGGCAGTTTCTTTATTACCTTGTAGATCCCTGGCGAACCATGGAGCATGTTCTGCGGGAAGGTGAACCTGATATGTCGAGTTACGCTGATTTTTCCTTTGATGATTTTATCCGCGGTATGGACTCCCCCTGGAAGAAGCGTCTTGCCCCGGAAATAGTGGATATCTGCCAGGGGTATGTGCCAGGGGCTAAAGCTGTTGCCGATATCGGAGGTGCTCCTGGAACCATGGCAAAGGAATTTGCCTCCAGAGGGTGTGATACAATTGTTTTTGACCTTGCTGACTGTCTTGATGTAACCCGCAGTGAACTTAATTCAATACCCAATATCACCGTTATTGATGGAGATGCCACCAAATCCCTGCCTGATAAAAAAATTGATATTGCCTTCCTTGGTAATATCTGTCACGGCCAGTCTCCCGAAGATAATGCGGAAATTATCTCCATGTGTTATGATGCACTGAATCCCGGGGGTATTATCGTAGTGTTTGAAAATATTCGTGGGCACAGCTACCTGGGGGCACGCCTTGCCCTTCATATGATCACACAGAGTTCAAGGGGGGACATCTATACCCTTGAAGAATATACAGGTTGGTTGAAAGGGGCGGGTTTTCCTGAACCTGATATGAAGTCCCTCTCTGAAAAGGCATGGCATCTTCTGATTGCTCAGAAACCGTCGTAACATACATGTTCTGAATTAAAACATGGAAAATTCTTTGTATGAATTGCAGACAGCCTGAATATAGCAGGCTGCCTTTTCGACTCCCGGAATTGGAAAGCCTTAACTTCCCAGCCCCCCGGGAAGAAGAAAAAACTTGACCCTTCGGGGTAAAATTTCGGATATATACTTGTCAATATAAAACTTTTCAGGATATAATTATAAAATGAATAAATACGTCGTAACCCAGCACTTTATAGAATCTGTTGAAAAGAAATTTCAGTTTCTCGATTCTGTCTTTCTCGGACTTCCATTGAAGGAAATGCCGTCAGGAAAAATTCTTTCAGAGTTTCACGACTATGTAGGAAAACATATCGATACGGCGAAAGGGCCGGGTGAGATAATAGTTTCGTTTTTTCCAGAGGATACCGATGAAGAAAAAATCATCGAGAACCTGTTCCAGATTATTAAATATGTCGAGCGTGAGGTTGTACTTTTTGATGCAATTGAGGATGCCGCATTTGACAGGATCAATAACCTGAATGGTCCTAATTCTCTGGCATATGTAATCAGCAATGCCGTTGCAAATGGGAAATCGGAAGAGATTGTACGGGTTATTACTGAAAACAGGATTCGCCTCGTATTGACTGCACATCCAACCCAGTTTTACCCGGGAACAATTCTCGGTATTATTAACGATCTGCAGGAGGCAATACGTGAAAATGAGCTCACCTGTATGAGCACCCTGCTTCAGCAGCTTTCATACACTCCCTTTTTCAGTAAGGAAAAACCGACCCCCTATGATGAAGCCCTCAGTCTCATATGGTACCTTGAAAATGTATTCTACGACGCGGTACTGTCAATTCAGAATACGGTGCGGAATGAACTTCCGGGACATCTCGGTGAACTTGTGAATCCGAAACTTATAGAGCTCGGATTCTGGCCCGGGGGAGACCGTGATGGAAATCCCTTTGTAACTGCAGATGTCACCCTGATGGTTGCTCACCGCCTGCGGACATCCATAGTGCAGAAGTATTATGATGAAATCAAACTGCTGCGGCGAAAACTCACCTTCAGACCGGTTCTTGATAAGTTGAAAAATATAGAATCAACCTTTCTGGCGGCGATCCAGTCGGAAGAAGCCCCACTTCTCTCAGAGGCTGAAGTGCTTTCCGTGCTGACAGAAATTCATGACATCCTGCAGAAGCAATTCAACAGCATTTATATCAGGGATTTGAACAAACTGATCGATACGATACGGATATTCGGGTATCATTTTGCTACACTCGATATCCGTCAGGATAACGGTACACATCACAGGGTATTGAAGGAGATTCTTGAGAGCCAGGGACGTTATGATGACTATATCAACCTTGATCCTTCAGAAAAGTCCGCGTTTCTTCTGCAGAAAGATGACGTGGGAGAATTTGAGGTTACATCAGAGATTGCCCAAGAGACACTGCAGTGCCTGAAGGTGATCCGGACAATCCAGAAATCTAATGGAGAGGAGGGCTGTAACCGGTATATTATCAGTAACTGTACCGGCGAGGTTGATGTGATTGAACTGCTGGCTCTCTTCAGGTTTGCCGGATGGAAACCTGAAGAATTGACTGTTGATATCATTCCCCTTTTTGAAACGGTCAGTGACCTTGAAAATGCCTCCCTGGCCATGACACATCTCTACCGAAACCGTTTTTATTTCAGGCATCTTGAGAGAAGAGGCAAGAAGCAGACCATAATGCTCGGTTTTTCCGACGGGACAAAGGACGGGGGATACTTTACTGCAAACTGGTCAATTTACAAGGCCAAGGAATCCCTCACCTCCGTATCACGTGAGTATGATATGGAGGTTGTTTTTTTTGACGGCAGGGGAGGTCCCGCTGCACGTGGAGGGGGGAAGACTCATAATTTTTATACTTCTCACGGACGAAGTATCGAAAACAAGAAGGTGCACATCACCGTACAGGGGCAGACCATCAGTTCAAACTTCGGTACCGTCATGTCTGCGGGGTACAATATGGAACAGCTGATCAGTGCCGGGATAAAAAACAGCCTTTACGATGAATACAGCGCGGACTTTGTACCGGAGGACAGGGTGTTGATGGAAAAATTATCACGCCGCAGTCTCGATGCCTATACCAGGCTGCGTGACCATGAGAAGTTTACCTCCTACCTGGTTGAGCGGACCGCCATGCCCTATTATGGACAGACAAACATCGGGAGCCGGCCTGACCGTCGGAAGGGGCCTGAAAAATTTCAGCTGAAGGATCTTCGGGCTATCCCCTTTGTCGCCTCCTGGACCCTGAATAAGCAGAATATCCCGGGTTTCTACGGCCTCGGTTATGCCCTGTCGAAAACACTCAAGGAAGATACCGATAACGAATTAAAGGGCCTCTATCGACGGTCCCTGTTTTTCAGGACCCTGATTCAGAACAGCATGATGGTTCTGAAAAAAAGCAATTTTAATTTCACACGGTACATCGAAGAGGATGAGGAGTTCAGGGATTTATGGCACATGCTCCATGATGAATTCAAACTTACCAACGATGCCCTCCTGGAGGTCTCGGAGACCAGTCACCTGATGCAGGGAAATCCCAAGGACAGGCTCTCTGTTGAGATGCGGGAAAAAATAGTTTTTCCCCTCTGTGTCATTCAGCAGTATGCCCTCTGCAATCTTTCAAAATTGAAGCGGGAAAACGGTGATGAATACCTCATTGAAAAATATACTCATCTGGTTATCAGGTCTTCCTACGGTATTATAAATGCGGGGAGGAATTCCGCTTAATTTTAATTGCCGACTGACAGTGCCGGATCATTCATAATATTCTTTTGCCAGGGAAATACCGTGTCCATATTATATGAGACGCGGTATTGTTTTTTTCAGTGAGGTTTTACTTCCTTCTAGCAAATTATCAATTAAGTAATATGCACAAATTTCGCATATACAAACTTGGTGTCTTTTTGCCTATACTATAAATAAGACTCCCTGTATACTTGAACAAAGAATTGTAGTTGCCCCCGGACAGACTCCTGTAGTAATGTTCACTTTTATAGTGGGGATGTAGCTCAGCCGGGAGAGCGCCAGAATCGCACTCTGGAGGCCGTGGGTTCGACTCCCATCATCTCCATAGTAAAGAAGAAGTAACCGATGTTCCGATAAAATTAATTTTTTTAATTTAGGGCCATGCAGAAATTATATACACTGCGTCCGGTTAAATAATTTTGGAGAAAAAAACATATGAAAATTATCAGTTCAAAACCTTTAATAAAGTTAATGGCTGCAGTCATCCTGCTGTCATTCATTGGTGGCTGTGATGATGGTACCGCTACCAGTTACCGCGGGATTATGCTCATCGATAATGGAGTCTATGTCTATCCGGGAAGCGACGTCGCCTATAATGGTGATAATATCACCATGACCATGTCGACAAAGAATGCGGGGACCATCACGGGAATGCAGTATAAAACAGATTATATGGCATGGACTGATGCCACAGCCAGTGGTGATGATTTCACATGTACAATTTTGCCTGCTGGATACAATAATGCAATCGGCTGGGTAACCGTAAGTTTCAGGGCCCAGAATGATGCCGGTGAAGAATTTACCCTTGAAAAGAATGCACCGGTTTATGCTACAACTGCTGAAATTGAAGGAGCCGGCGGCTGGCTTGACCTTTCCCTTCAGGATCTAAAGTCAGATACAGGGGCAACTTTTACTTTTACTTTGGATGATGATACAAATGATTTTGATCCAGCAGATCCGTACAGTTACCAGGCTGTAGTCGTAACCGGAGATGAAGTCGATACGATCCATGTTCGTACGAAAAATGAACAAGATCCTCCTGGATTACAGGACCATACACACTTCATTGATCCAGTCACCTCCCAACTGGAACTTCGCGGTGCCCTGGAGGCGGAGTGGTTCGGAGACGGCATCTCCGCAGACAGCGAGTAGAGCAGGTAATTTTTCCCACGGGGGGAGTATTTTTCAGCTTCCTCCAGGGGAATAAGGTTTTCTTTCTATTCTGCTTTACATTGTTATTCTATTTTTATCATACCTTTCCGAATAACCGGCTAATATATTTATTGAAAAATTTTCTTTTTGCTGTACTCTATATATAGTGACCAGACACGGTCCCTGTTTTCAAATGCATCGATATCAAAAAATTTGAGCATGACCCTTTAATTTTTTATGGCATAAAAACTGTTCAGGGGGAGCGATGGAATTCAAAGATTTTGAAAATGTTCACGCCATGGTTCGGGAAACCGCAGATAAGAAATCATTTGAAAAGGCTTTCTCCTGGTTCGGGGAAGATGGAAATATGGAGTCTGTCACCTGGAGTGATTTCTGTAGCCAGGTAGATAATGTCTCCAAAGGCCTCATTGCCCTCGGTTTGAAAAAGGGGGACAGGGTTGGTATCCTCGGTCATAGCAGCTACCAGTGGGTCCTTGCGGAGCTCGGTATTGTCAGTATCGGCGCCTGTTCAGTGGGGCTCTTCGGTACAAACCTTCAAAAAGACTGCCGGCATATAATTGATCATTCGGAATCTTCACTGATTTTTGTAGAAGACGAATTTCAGCTTGATAAACTGCAGCAAATCAGTAAGAAGATTCCCAGTGTTAAAAAAATCGTTCTTATGAGGGGTGAGAATCCCGGGGATAATTCGGTTTTAACCTTTGAAGAGTTTCTGGAACAGGGGAAAAATATTACTGATGCGGCCCTGAAAAAAATTATAAATGGAGTGAAGTATGATGATCCGGCAATGATTGTCTATACCTCCGGTACCACTGGATTGCCGAAGGGGGTTATACTAACCCATAAAAATATCAACTTTTCAGTCCAATCCATTACCGCAGCAATCCAGCCTGGAACCTCAACAGAACAGTTTCATTTTCTTGCACTTGCACATATTTATGGCCGCTGCAGCCTCTATTTTGCCCTTTTCAATGGACATCATGTAACCTTTGGCCGGGGCATGAAAACTTTACTGGAGGATCTTAAGATTGCCCGTCCTCATTATTTCTCCGGGCTGCCTGGTCTGTTCGAAAAAATGTATAATAGTATTATCAGCAATATCGAGAAGAGGGGCGGGTTATCACTCTGGATTTTCAACCGGGCCCTTGATACGGGCTACCGGGTGAGTAGCTGTAAAACAGGGGGGGAGGAGATCTCCCTGCCGCTGCGGATTCAATACGGCATTGCCTCCTTTCTGGTTTTTAAAAAGATTCAGGAAGCCTTCGGGGGAAGGCTGGACTACTGCATCAGCGCCGGTGCATCCCTGGAAGTCTCCATAACTGAATTTTTTCATGCAGTCGGCATTCAGATTCTCGAGGGGATGGGTATGACAGAGAACATGAGTTTCAGCCATGTTAACAGACGGGATAAATACCGTTTCGGCTGGGTAGGTACTCCCGGTCCCGGCATCGAATCCAGGATTGTTCCCGGAGGTGAACTGCAGGTGCGCGGAGACAACGTGATGAAGGGATATTACAAAATGCCGAAGGAAACAAAAAAAAGTCTTACCTCCGATGGATGGCTTCATACAGGCGATGTCGGCGAGATGGATGATGAAGGTTTTCTGCGTATTACCGGAAGGATGAAGGATCTGATTCTCTCCTCGGGAGGGAAAAGTATAGCCCCTGCCGCTATTGAAGGATTAATGGTATTGTCGAAATATATTAACCAGTTTTGCGTCATAGGAGATCGCCGAAATTTTCTTTCCGGTGTGGTTACCCTCGATCGAAAATCAGTTGAAGAGTTCGCACGTTCAGAAAAAATAGAATGTGATTCATTTGGAGAACTCTTTACCTGTGATCAAATAAAATCTCTTATTGAGGGGGAAGTTGAAGAAAAAAACCGGTACCTTGCTTCATTTGAAACCATTAAAAAGATAATCATCGTTCCGGAGTTTACTATTGAAAATGATCTGTTGACACCGACACTGAATGTAAAAAGGTTTCGAGTGGCTGAAGTATACCGGGAGCAGATAGACCTGCTTTATCGCGAGGCAGGTGATGAAGAAACGGGTACTTCATTCAGGCCCCTGGTGGAGAGACGGCTTAAGCCTGAACGAAGAAAACCCCAGGCCCATTTTAGAACCATAGCCTCTCACGAAAGAAGAAAAGAGAAAAGACGGGAAGCGATCCGGTGGTGATTTTTTTGAAGGTGAGGATGGCACCCTCACCTTCAAAAAAATTTATTTTCTTAAAGCCTCTGCGGGCATGAGCTTTCTGGCATAGCGAGCGGGAATCATGGCGGCGCAGGCGGGTACTATGATGGCAATGGCCACTGCGATTGCCAGGTCCTTGAATTCTGCCACGGGATGGATTATGTATTCGATGGGTATATCGAAATTTTCCATTTGAGTGGTGAAATCTATGCCCTTTGCCCCGAAGTAGCTGATGATAAAAAATCCCACAATGGCGCCAATAATTCCCCCGGCGGCGCCGATAATAGCCCCCTCGCATGTAAAGTTCAGAAATATCTGCCGGTCCGTCATTCCCATGGCCTTCATTGTGCCGATCTCCCTGAGGCGTTCGAAGATGGCCATCATCATTGTATTTATGATTACGAAGGAGGCGAGAAAAAGAACCAGAACCTCAAAGAAGGCATAAAAGGATTTCATTGTGTTGAGGGTGGCATATAACTCACCCATTTGCTCCTTGTATGTCTCCGCGGTAATTCCCTCGGGTAATGCCTTCATCACCGCTGCCTTGAGGTCCTCCACCTCCTCATGGGTTTTGCCGTAAATGTAAAAAGATGTGGTGGAGTCTCCCAGTTTCAGGAGGCGGCGTGTGTCTTCCATATCCAGAAAGAAATACCGTTTGTCATAGGCCATGCCGAGACGGAAGATTCCTTCCACCTTAATACGTATCCCGTTGAGGCCCCCGATAGAGGTTTTAGTCGCCACCAGGAGTTCTTCCCCCTCGGAGACATTCAGTTTTTTTGCCAGCTTATGGCCGATATACATCCCCCGGCCGGTAAACTTCCCCCCCACAATCTTTTTTTTAAGATTAAGGGGATTGGAAGAAAGGTCGAGGCCCATGCCGATTGCCTGAACCGTGGTCTCGCGGTGTCCCAGGAGTATTCCGAACTGGACTCGCTCCTCCACGCGGGCGACCCCTTCGATGCCGGCGAGTCTCTTCTTCGTTGCCGCTGCATCTGTGATTACCTCATCGACGGGCATGAACTTTTCCCGTTTCAGAAATTCCTCTGTGGTGACGCGGACATGACCCGTCTGGTAGCGGGTAAAATTTTCTATATAGTCATTTACCATTCCGTTGACCCAAGCCTGGGTGATCCCCACCAGGAGGGCTCCGAAAAATACCGTAAGCATGGTAAGGAAGGAGCGTTTTCTGTTTCGGCGTACATTGCGCAGAGCGAATTTCCAGATCATCTTTTTCTCCTTATTGTACCGTTCTGAGACATTCCACCGGGGACATGCGCATCACCTTTTTTGCCGGGTAATAGCTGGAAATAACACTGGCCAAAACAGAAATAAGCAGTGCCTTGATGTAGGCGGAGCCGACCCATGCTGATTTTACCACTCCCATGACATTCATACCCATGGCGTCTTCCCCCATCATGGCGGTGTAATCAATACCGTAACGGATGAAATAGACATTCAGCAGGGTCCCAATGGCGAGACCTATAAGGCTTCCAGCCAGGCCAATGATGAGGCCCTCGAACATGAAAATATTTCTCACCTCGTGATTGTCCATGCCGAGGGCCATGAGGGTTCCGATCTCCTGGCGTTTTTCGTAGACTGAAATCAGCAGTGTGTTGATAATTCCCACCAGTGCAATTATCACGATGAAGAGGAGTATCATCACACCACCTTGTCGTTTTGTATTCATTAACTCCGCAAAGTCAGAGGAGAGCTCCTGCCAGGTCTCAACCCGTGTATTGCCCGCGGCCTTTTTTATATCTTCTAACCACATTTCGGTTTTACGGAAGTCACCGGTTTTTATGACCACTTCAGTAACCCCCTCCAGGGCCATCAGTTCATGGGCTTCGGAAAGATTAATAAAAACAGTGCCGCTGTTTACCCGCGGATCAGTGGAACGGATAAGGCCGGAGATGAGCAGCTCCGTGGATGTGTGCATGCCGTTTTTATCCCTGAAGGTAATAAAGAAGGTGTCTCCTTCGGAAATCTTCATATCCCTGGCGAGGGTACTTCCGACGATTGCCCCCTTTGGCACCAGTTTGCCTTTTTTGATAAATTTATTTAATGAAAAAACCTTTTCGTCATTCTTCGGATCTATGCCCACAACCAGTGAAGGCGCGGAATCCATGCCGTTGTCGATTTCAGCAAGGAACTGGATACGCGAGGTTGTACCCGTTACAAAGGGGAGCGCAGCTGTTCTTGCAATTATTTCCTTATGGTTCTCCAGGGCATTTTTTGCGTCATATGGGACGTCTTCGTTCCAGGCGGTGCTGCGTATTTTGAAGTGCCCGGTTTCGAAATCAATATAGTTCTGAAAGGAGGCACGGTCGAAGCCCTCCATCATTCCCTCGAAGAAGAGATAGATGATTACTCCGAAGCTGAGTATCAGGAAGGTGAGTACCGTGCGGCGTTTGGCCCGGAGGATATTTTTCAGTGCCAGTTTAAAAAGGTATTGCATGGCTATCCCTCCCGGCTTATCCGGCCGTCCCTTATCTGAACAAGACGCCGGGCATGGTTCATGATCAGCTGGTCATGGGTTGAAAAAATAAAGGTAATATGTTTTTTATCATTCAGGTCCTTCATCAGGTCGACGATTGCCTCCCCTGTGACGGAATCGAGGTTGGCCGTAGGTTCGTCAGCAAGAATAATCCGTGGCTCCTTGATGAGGGCACGCGCAATGGAGACACGCTGCTGCTGACCGCCGGAGAGTTCCAGGGGGCGGCGCTTCTCCAGGCCATTGAGGTCAACTTCATCGAGAATATTCATTATGCGGTCATGAATCTCTTCATCACTATATTTCTTCAGGAGTTTGAGGGGAAGTTCAATATTTTCGAAAACATTAAGTACCGGTATCAGATTATATGTCTGAAAGATGAAGCCGAAGTTTTCCCTTCTCAGCATGGCCAGTTCCTTCGGTGATTTGCCAAGGATGTTTTCTCCGTCGAGGCGGACAGCCCCGTTGTCGGCACGGTCTATGCAGCCGATACAGTTTAAGAGGGTAGTCTTACCGGAGCCGCTGGGGCCGACAATGGCTGTGAATTCTCCTTTTTCAATGGTGAGGTCTATATCTTTTAAGGCCTGAAAATCGATATTGCCGGAATGATAGGTCTTGTTAAGTTTTTCCACTTCAAGGAGCATGGTGTTCCTCCGTAATAATTTCAGTGGCGGAAGTAACTCGTCTTCCGCTTCAAGAGATTTAAAACTTTCCCTCTACTCTCAATACCGTAGAGAACCACCCCGCGGTATCTCCGGAAAATTCATCACTTGAATTTCCCGTTAACGTTGAGAAGAGAAGGGTCACCGTCAGGCCATTGGCCACCACTACGGAACAGGACGGTACGATTACCGTACTGCCGTCGATACAGTTGGTGAGGGCATAAACGCCTGTGGAGAAGAATTCATCGTGGATATATTTAATTTCTCCATGGGTATAGTAGCGGGCTGCAAAGTAGCCGTCGGGAAGATACCGGTATGAACCGCGGGTATCGCCGCCGGCGCTGTTGTAATAAAACAGGGCGTTGATCAGGATTTTTCCTTCATAAAAACTGTAGTCTGCCCCCGCCATTACTTCGTGATTCGGCGCGGCGAAGTTGTCACTGTAATGAAGGGCATATGCCCCCTGGAGGCCCACCAGGACATCCCCCTTCAGGTAGAGGCCGGCGATGTTCCGATGGCGGTGGATATGGTTTACCACGAGGCCCATATCGAAGCGGAGGGCATTGGTCCAGAGACTTCCCCCGCCGCGGTAGGAGTCTTTCAGTTTTCCCGTGTCGTCTTCTTTAAGGTCACTACCGCCGTATAGTTTTAATCCGGACTTTTCGCCGATATCCATGCGGTATTCCATGGCGAGGAGCCCCTCCTTATCGTAGGAGATGTCAGTGAGCACGACCTGTTTATTTGATTCAAAGGGATTGAAAAGGCCGGGGTGTCCGAAGTTTATATAGGTTTTTCCCAGGGTGAAATCCCCTGCGGAGGAGAAATAACGGATGAAAGCCCTCATGAGACTGGCGCGGTACCTTCCTTCATTCTCCGCCGCCTCTCCGAAAAAGGAATAAATTCGCCCATCGGCATAAAGTTTCCAGTTTGCACTTCGGTAGTCAAGGATGAGACGCCCTTCCAGTATATCGCTGAAGTGTACATCATTGTCCTGTGTTGAAAGAACGGCATCATTGCGAAGCAGTCCCGATACCTTCAGTGCCGGTTCTCCCGGTGTTTTCGTTTTACTGCTGCTGTTTTCCTCAATGATAATGGGATCCTTCTCCTGGCCCGCAAGGGGAAGGAGAAGAGAAAGGATCAGAATAATAGAAGCAGGGAAGTATTTCATTGTTTACCTTCTCAGTCTCGCCTTACTGAAGGCCCCCCTGGGGAGGGGGACATTAAAGCTGATTTTTGAAAAGTGTATGTTGGTACTGCTGTTTCTTTTTCGGGTATCACTGATGGTCATTTTCATCGCCACGTATCGATGTCCTATTTTTTTAATGCGTGCATTGGTAATCACCTTAATCATTCGGCCCCCACGGGCGTACATCTCTATTTTCAGGGGAACATAGGTCTGTTTGTCAACATAGAGTACCTGGCGGGCATAGTGGGCCCGGGAAACCTTTGCCTTCAGGTCAATGACGAAACAGGGGCGACCCGCCCAGGTGCTGTCATCTTTTCTTGTGGCACGGTAAAGGGTTTTCATCGCCTCCGTCTCCATCATGTCCTCGTAGGAGATGTCGCTCCCCATCATCCCCTGCCGCAGCATGTGACCGGATATCTTCATTGTATCATCCGCATCGGGGAAATAGATCCAGAGTTCCTTTTTCAGTTTCAGATATTTTACTCCACGATCCTCGGGATTGGTGAAATGGATGTAGGACTTTTCGCCGTTACCTCGGGTATAGCCCCACATTTTTTTTATCAGGCTTCTCCGTCCCTTCTGAATGGTCATGGTGGCACGGTAGCGCTGGCTTACGGAAGTCTGGTTGCGGTCAACCCGGTTGATAACCTGGTCGGCGGACTGTGCCATTGCCAGGGAGGGAAGAAATATAAGCAGTGCAAAAAGTCTCTTCATCGGTAGCTCCATTATTTTTTATTATGTGCCGCAGTTCCTGAGTTTTTATTATGAATACCATACATGAAGAAGCGTGTCACCTCTTCGGCCCGGTTCTGGATATCAGGCATCAGGGCCTTGAGGCGTTTATCGTCAATGGCCTCGGTAAGGAGCTCTCCATAGTAGAGAAAAAGTTCCAGGGTCAGTTCCGGGGCAATTTCTCCCGCTTCCTGTCCCTCCTCCAGCAATTGCCTGGTGAGGAAAATGTTTTCTGCGCGTTTTTTGGTAATGAATGCCAGTATTTCCTCGCTGCCGCCGAAAAGGTCCTGAAGAAAGTGGGGGCCGTATTCCCTGTTTTTCTGCATCTTAAGGTCAAAGATCTGCCGAAATTTTTCGCTGTAGGGAATATCCGCATTCATAATCTTTTTAAAGAGGAGCAGGTTTGCCTCTATCAGTTCATCAAGGACCTTCAGGGTGATGTCATCCTTGTTCCGGTAAAACTTGTAAAATGTAACCTTGCTGACATTGGCTTTCTGGCAGATTTCTTCAATTGTGACACGCTTTATTCCATGTCGAATGAAGAGGCCTTGGGCGGTGTCGATCAGCTGGCGCTGTTTAATATTTTCCTGTTTTGTCATAATAAACGATTTTTTTTTAAATTTACGATTTTAGTATATATTAACAAAATTCGTTAATTTCGTCAATGTCTGTTCTAAAAATCTCTTAATTTATTATGAAAAAGTGATTGTTATCTGGATGTATATGTCTATACTGACGCAATCAACAGTTATCAGGGGGCCACCTTGCTGAAAGTTTCAAGATCAACCCAGGGGAGTATCATAGTTATAACCTTTTCAGGAGAAGTTGTGCTGAGCAATGTCGATAAGGCACGGTCAATTTTTCATGAAGAGATAGAAGCGTCTCCTGAGGCAGTGGCCTTTGATTGTAAAGGGGTAACCTCCCTTGACTCCTCCGGTCTCGGTATGTTCATCGGTTTTTCAAAGGAAGCAACAAAAAGAAAAATGAAAATTATTCTTTATAATATTCCCGACGAAATTTCACGCCTTTTTAATATCTCCAAGCTGACGGGTTTTTTTGAAATAACCTCTGAAGAAGAATTCAAAAACCTGTACCTGCGGGACTGATTCTGCTTCTATTCAGCTTTTTTTCGATTTTTTTATTTTAACTACCCTGTTTGCATTATAACATATATATTATATGCCGTTTTTTAAAATTGCATATATGTTGTTTTAAAAATTTATTAAATACTAAAATAATGATTGATTTTAATTCACCAGTAAATAATTTTGAGAAAAATAATTCCAGGGGGAAACGATGAAAACAGCCGGTGAAATTTTAAAAAGTAAAAACAGTGAAATCGTCAGCGTTACACCTGATACAACCTTGAATAATGCCCTCAAGATTATGTCTGTACATAATTTTGGTGCCATCCTTATACGGGAAGGGGATAAAATTATTGGTATCTGGACAGAGAGGGATCTTATTTCTGATTCCATCAAAGCTGGTTTTGAGTGTAAAAATGCATTGATTAAAGATTACATGTCGACGGACCTGAAATCAGCAAAAAGTACCGATACAATCTATCACCTGATGGAAAAATTTTTAGGACTTAAATTACGCCATCTCCTCATTGAAGAGGATGGAGAGTATATCGGTATTCTCTCCTCTGGGGATGTTTTGAAGGAAGTTCTTGCAGAAAAAAATAAAGAACTTAAAGATCTTACCTCACTGGTGGGATGGGAATACTACGAAAACCGAAAGATCAAATAGCAGTTGATACACCCGTTGTCATGTGACAAAGAAAAATAAAAGAAGCCACAGGTTGAAGAGGATAAAGGAAGGTTTCATTATCTAATTTGAAAATTTGTGGTTTATTTTATTTATCTGCGTAATGCCGTCTCTACACGGTCCGCAACAATGGGGGCAAAACTCATTGATGCGGTAAAGGCGGGAGAGATGGCATTGAGAATATGAAGGGATGCCTCATCCTGGAGGAGTAAAAAATCCATCACCAGCTCGTGGCGTTTAATATCAATGAGCTGCGGCCTTATCCCCCTTTTTTGTGAAGGAAGTATATCTTTTTTAGACAGTCCCTGGAGCAGCTCTGCGGCGTCACGGTAAAAACGTGATTTAAAATATTTTAATGGCTCTGACAGGGCGACGCTTCTGAAGCTCCGGTTTCTGAAGAAGAGAGACGCGTCTGTAAGCAGGATAGTCAGGGCTTCAAGGCCAATCCCTTCCAGGAGACGGTAATTTTCTCTTCCGAAGGCTGGTATCGCGGTAGGGCCGATAAAAACTTCCCCCCCTGTGCCCCTTGTGAAATGAACACCTAGAAATGGATTTCGGATATCCGGTACGGGATATATATTTCCGCGGACGGAGCCGGCTGATTCATCGCGCAGCTGAAAATAGGTCCCCTTAAAGGGAACCAGGCGGTAGTCTTTACCAAGGCGACGGGCATGGGCGATGCGGTCACTGAAGGCCCCCGCGGCATTGATAAAATATCTGCAGGTGTAGTTACCCCTGTTTGTCATGATTTCACGGCTTGATTTGAATCCTGTACAGACCGTGTTGAATTGAATGGTTACATTTTTATTCTGCTGCAGTTCCTCGGCCAGGCGGGTCATAATTTTTTTTGGGCTGCATACCGCAGTTTCAGGGGAATAGAGGGCGCGCGAAAAGGTTTTGGCCTTTGGTTCGATCTCCTGGAGTTCGTGGCGGTCAATGAGACGAACAGGGGTATTGTTTTCAAGGGCCCGCCGGTGAAGCTCCTCCAGGGTCTCCTCTTCTTTTTCGTTTCGGGTAACGATCACCTTTCCCTTTTCACTGAGGGGAAGTTTATTACTGCGGCAGTATTCCTTCATGAGGCGGTTCCCCTCGAGGCAGTAGGCCGCCTTCATCGTGTCAGGGGCGTAGTATATTCCCGCGTGGAGGACACCGCTGTTGCGTCCCGAGGCATGGCGTGCCGGTTCAGGTTCCTTTTCCAGGATGAGAATGGTGCCGCAGGTTCTTTTGAGTAGTTCACGGCACAGGGTTAGCCCGATGATGCCGGCTCCGCAGATAATGACGTCATAATGGAAGTTTTCGTTTTTCATCGTTTGAGTCCTGTTTCTTTTTACATCATGACAGGAAAAGGGCAAGTTGTTTTTTTTTGAAAGATGATAACTGGTGCTGTTAATTTTGTATGCCCGTAATTTATAGATATCAAAAAGTAACAAAAAAGATTAGACATATGATAAAAATTATATTTTAATATTATCAGATATAATATTCTTGGTTCGAAATTCAATCGAAATTAACTTCCAGGTGTTCAAGTAATAAATAATGAAAAAAATTCTTCTTTTAGTCACTACCCTTCTAATTTATACTACTGCAGCAAAAGCTGCAGATAGTGGCGGCGCATTCGTGGGGACCTCCCTCGGCACACCTGGTCTCCTGAACGGTCATATCGCCTTCTATGGCAGTCACTTCGGATTTCGAGGTTCCCTCTGCTTTCTCAATATTATTGAGTTTTTTGATAATGAGGAAGACCCCACCTATGATGATGTTAATGAGCCGTGGATGTTTGCAGCCCAGGCAAACATTGAATTTAAAATTTTTCAGCGTGGTGGTTTCATCCTCACCGCTGGTCTCGTAGGCGGCACCTTTTATGCGAAGGAAAATTTCGCAGAAAAGGATGTTTTCGCCCTCTACGGTGGTTTCGCCCTGGGTACAATTTTTCATGGATTTTATGTTGAGCTGGGATTTGCCTATCTTTCAAATCATGATGCCAACATCTTTTATTATAACCGCCAGTATATTCCGTTAATACAGGTTGGGTTCATGTGGGAAATAACGGGTAGTTAAACATGGAATTATTTTCGAATATTTAAATTGTCTGAAGGAGAAAAAAAATGAAGAAAATTGCAATATTTACTTTAACTCTCATGCTCGCCTTTACAGGATGTAAAAAAGTTTTCAAACTGATAGGAGGGCTTGGAGATGATGCGGTAAAGCATAGTGATGATGTCATTAAAGCAACCGACGATGTAGCTGAAGAGACAGCCAAAGGAATATCGAAAACTGATATCGCAAAGGATGCTGTTGATGCGGGTTCGGAAATTTCTGATAAAGAAGAGAAGGAATAGTCATTAATTAAATAAAACCTTGAATCCTTCCCGAAAATCAAAGGAGTAGTAGTTATGTGTAAAATTATTTCTCTCATTTTCTCTTTACTTCTTTCAGCATGTATATCCTGTAAAAAAACAGATACTGCAGGGGAAATTAAAGCAAAAATGATCTTTTTCTCCGGACCAGTTACTCTTAACGGTACCATTCCTAATAAAGATGATATGGTAAAGGCGGATGATGTTATAGAAACAGGAAATAATGGAACATGTGATATCCTTGTTGGGACAAAAAGTCTCTTTCGGTTAAAAGGGAACAGCAAACTGATCTACTCCATCAACAAAGAGAAACAGGTTCTAAGACTTGAAAAGGGGTGGCTTGCCGGCATTACACGTAAGATATTTACGAAGGAAGGTAAATATCTGATAAAAACACCTACTGTCAGTGCAAGTATCCGAGGAACATCCTATTGTATAAAGGTAGAAAATCCCCGGAGCACCTATTTCTGTGTCTGTAATGGTACAATTAGTCTACAGGGAGAGGAAACGGAAAAAGTAACTGCAGCCCATCACTCAGCACGGCGTTTCAAAACAGATAATTCCGGGAAAATATTAGTGGATTCCAATCCAGGTCTGCTTTATCATGGGGATGATACAATCGAAGCGCTGGCAAAAAAGATAAACGAACAGATCAACTGGGGAAAAGCATATTAAATTGTTACTTTCTGTTTCCATCAAGAATTCTGCGTATAGCTGATGCAAGGACCCGTTTGCTGACAGGCTTTATAATGATCTCTTTTATGCCTGTTCCCTTTTTTAATTCATTGTCAGAAGTATCGCTGAAACCGGTGCATAATATGACTGGAATTTTCTCTCTTATCCTGAATATTTCCCTGGCAAGTTTAAAGCCGTCTGTTCCTGGCATTGCTTTGTCTGTGATTATAATATCATATGCATCCGGGTCATTACGAAAGATTTCCATGGCTTCTTCCCCGCCGGAACAGGCCCTGACGGTGTAGCCGAGGGGTTCAAGCATCTCCCGGCCGAGATCAGCCAGAAATTTTTCGTCATCCACAAAGAGAATGCCCTCAGAACCTCCCGCATAATATTCTGGTTCCTCTTCTGGTGCAGCAGCTTCTTCCGTTTTTACAAGAGGCAGGTATACATGAAAAACGGTCCCCTTTCCTTCTTCACTGTAGACAGATATGTTGCCGTTATTGTCCCTGACAATACCCAGTATTACGGAGAGTCCCAGGCCAGTGCCTTCCCCCATCTCCCTGGTTGTGAAGTAGGGATCAAAAATTCGATCAATTATATCATTACTGATGCCGCATCCCGTATCCCTGACAGAGAGGAGTACATATTCTCCCGGAATTAAATCGAGTGCATGGTCAGGAGATTCGATTAATATGTTTTCAACAGTTACCTCCAGTTCACCTCCGGTATTTTTCATTGCATGTCCCGCGTTTGTACAGAGGTTCATTATAATCTGATGAACCTGTGTAGGGTCAGATTTGATAAGATCTTTCTCTGTGTTGACCTTCTGGCTTATTTTGATGCTTGTGGGGATCGATGCCCGGATAAATTTCAGGGTTTCTTTTACCAGGGGGATTAAATGAAGAACAGTTTTTTCTTTTTCCGTCATTCTGGAAAATTGAAGTATCTGCTGCACCAGGTCTTTTGCCCGGATTGAAGCCTCCATGACATTTTCCAGCCACTTTTCCAGTTTACTCTCTTTTTCGACTTCTCTCAATGATATCTGCGTGTATCCCATGACAGCACTGAGTATGTTGTTGAAGTCATGGGCAATACCCCCTGCGAGGGTTCCCAGGGATTCCATTTTTTGTGCCTGCCTGAGCTGTTTTTCAAGTTTTAGTCTCCCCGTTATATCCCGTTTGACGGCAACAAAGTTTGTAATTTTTCCAGCACTGTCCCTGACAGGAGATATGGTTGCATCTTCATCATAGATAGTACCGTCTTTTCTTTTGTTGATAAAATGACCGTGCCAGATATCTCCCTCGGTTATGGTTTTCCAGAGTTTTTTATAAAAGGCGTTATCATGTTTTCCACTTTTAAGGATGTTTGGATTTTTTTCAATGACTTCATCTTTTGACCAGCCTGTTATTTTTTCGAAGGAAGGGTTTACATATTGAATCTCGCCGTCAACGCCGGTAATGATAATAGCCTCATCGGATTGTTCAATAGCTGTTACAAGCCTCACCATTTCTTCCTGCATTTTTTTACGTTCTTCCAGTTCCCGGTGAAGTTCCCCTGTTTTTATCTGTACCCGTTTTCTCAGGGACCTGTTCCATGCAAGGATAGCCAGAGTCGTTATCAGTATAAAAGAAATAATGGTGAATATAGTATAAAGTCCCTTTTTACTTAATACGGCGGCGGGCATATCGATTCTGATGTACCTTTTGAAAATTCTCTGACGTTCTTCTTCTGTTATGCGCCCAAGTCCTTTGTCAAGAATGTCTCTTAAAATGGTGTTGTCTTTTCTGGTTGAGTAGGAAATCTTGTTAAGAAATGGAGTAACGCCGGCAATACGGAGGTTAGGGATTTTTTCTTTATCAATAAGAAAAGTAACATAGGCCAGGTTGCCTATATAAGCATCATACTGTCCCGTTGAAACCGCCAGTAGTCCCGTAAGGTCATCAATGGTAGTATGAAGCTGTAGTTTTGAATAATTTTTTCTTAGATACTTTTCAATAAGGAATTTTTGTCTTATTGCAATTTTCAGGCCATTCATCTCACTTAGGGAAAGTTCCTGTTTTTCAAAGGATTGGCGGACAACAATTACATAGGGGAATTTTGCAATGGGGCGTGTGAAAATATATTTTTTAAGACGTTCAGGACTCTTCATCATTAGAGAAATATCAAGGTCTCCCCTGTCGAGCATTTTAAGGTGATTCGGCCATGTCTCGACGGATGTCCATTTTAATTTGAAATTGAAATCTTTTTCAATGAGTTTTAAAAAATCAACCCCAATTCCGGTGTAATTTCCATCTGCATCGGTATAGCCAAAGGGTGGGCCTTCCAGATCATTAAAGATTTTAATATCATGTTTATGTTTTTTTAGCCATTGACGTTCAACCTGAGTCAGGGAATCCGTTAATTTTCGTTGAAAATAATTGAGAAATATGATTGCTGCGGTAGCGGTTAGTGCGGAAACGGCGATTATTATAATTGAATATTTTTTTTTTGACAGCCATTTTTCTGTTTCAGGAAGTTTTAGGAATATTTTTTTTCTATAAATTAAAATTATAAGAATAGATATGATAGATAGAAGGACGAGAGCTGTTAGTATTAAGGTAACATTGTAGTTCTTTTCAATTTTTATCCCGGGGCTCAACCATTTTCTATGGATATGTTCTTTTTCTTTTTCAGTAATAGAATCAAGACCTTTCTGCAGTATGTCCCTCAGAATTTTATCTTCTTTTCTTGTCGAGAAAGATAGCCTGTTGATAAATCCCGTTTTACCGGCGATTTTCAGGCCGGTTATATTATCTCTATCCAGAATAGAAGAGATATAGGCAATATTTGATACAAATATCCTGCTTCTGCCTGTTTGCAGGTGCTTGATACCGGTGCGGTTATCCGGGACGGTTTTAATCTTTATGGCGGGGTAGTTCTTTCTCAGGATCTGTTCAATAAGAAATCCCTTTACTATTGTTACGGATTTTCCCTGAAGCTTTTCCAGGGAGAGCTTTCCTTTATACGAATCGCGAACCAAAAAAACAAAAGGGATTTCAATAAACGACTCAGTAAAATTGAATAGCAGCACACGCTCTTGAGTCTCCTCCATAGTTGTAAAGTCAATTTCCTTGAGCCTCAATTTCTCAAGGACATCACTCCAGTTTTTGCAGGCAACCGGTTCAATAGATATATCCAGTCTTTTGGCCAGAAGTCTTTTATAATCTACAAGTAATCCCCTGTATTTGCCATCACTGCCGGTAAAGGCCATGGGAGGAACCTCGAGTCCCCATGAAGTACGGATTTTTTCTTTGCGAAGTTCAAGCCATGCGCGTTCGTCAGTTGATAGTTCAACGGTTTTTTTACAGCAGGGCAAAAGGCATGCCATGATTATTATTGTGCAGAGTGTTGTAATTCCGCGTCTCATCATAGGAACAGTCATTGAACCGTTTAGATTTACAGAATGAGTATAATGCCTGTATCTTTATTTTGAGAGCCCCCTGTACCTGATCAGATTATGAAGTACAGAAAACCGACGTTATAAGGATAGCATGGAATTGCGGGAATGTCCATTGGAAAATAGAGCAGGTATTTTTAAAAAGAAAAATCGTTTTTTGCGCTTTCAAGAAAAGGTCATTGCGCCGGTTCCGGTAATCTCCCGTGGCAATACTGCGCCTGTGATTGAAATATAAAAAGTATTGCACCGGAAGAAGATTCAGGTAGAATGACCCTATAGAGAAGAAGCGAGGAAAACAATGATAAGTACCGGCATCCAATACCTTGATAAAATTACCGGTGGTTTCAGACTGGGGGATAATGTAGTCTACGGTCTCTCTGACGGTGTATCTGTTGAGCCATTTATCAGGCTTTTTTTTGACGGCAACAGGGATTTTAACGGGAAAATAATTTACATCAGCAGCAATTATTCCCCGGGGACAATACTTAAAAAATTCAATTTTCTTTCCGAGAAGAATTTCATCCTTGTAGATGCCTTCACCAATGGCAAGGGGAAGGGAGATGAGGTATTCCTCGATTTCTATGAGGAGCATGAGGAAGTTGAAGCATATCTCGTAGAGGATCCCCGTGATTTCGAAGATTTCTCCGATGTGATGAACCGCGTGG
Source organism: uncultured Spirochaetota bacterium (assembly GCA_942491575.1). Taxonomy (GTDB): domain Bacteria; phylum Spirochaetota; class UBA4802; order UBA4802; family UBA5550; genus CAZHNW01. The sequence goes on along the minus strand of CALOBT010000025.1, from coordinate 2,725,852 downwards.
AGGTGGATAACCGTGACGGTTCCTTCTATATATTCGACAGCCTGACGGGCCTCTACGAACTCTGGAAGGATGAGAAAAAGGTAATCGATTTTTTTGCCTTCACATGCCCGAAGCTATATGACCTGAATACCCTCGCCTACTGGGCCTTTGAGAGGGACGCCCATTCCCGTGAATTTGTAGCAAGTATCATGCACATTACCCAGATAGTTTTCGGTCTCAGTTCTGCGCGGGCGGACTATTTCAATTTTATAATCGAAAAGATGGAGGGACGCCCCACCATCCATGATGCTGAACCATATCTTTTCCGCTTTTTTGGTGACCGGATTGTTTTTGAGCAGGACCGAAGTGATGTGATGATTCACATTGGTGAGTCACTAAAGAATCTTCGCAAAGAGCGGCGAATTACACAGGCGGATCTTGCCTCCATACTGGGATTGACCCCCGGGGCGGTATCACAGCTGGAAAATAACATTACTTCGCCGTCGCTGCAGACCCTGGTGCAGCTGAGTTCTCTTTTTAACCGTCCCCTGGAGCATTTCATTCCCACGGGGGGACAGGATGAAACAAAGGGATACCGCCTCGTCCGAATGGAGACCGCCGCCGCTGCGAAACACCGGAACTGTGAGATTAAGGATATGGTGACCGGTGATGAGTATCCATTTAAGTCTTACCTGATTACCCTACCGGCAGAAAATATCCTGAAGGGACCAATCCTCTTTCATAAGGGGACGGAATGTATCATTACCTTTGAGGGAGAGCTGACGGTCTCCGTGGATAATGAAAGTATTGTTCTTGGACCGGGAGACAGCCTGGTGCTGAAGACTTCCTTTGTCGAATCATGGAAAAGCGGCAGCAACAAGTGCCGTTTCCTCTATTTTCTGTTTCAGTAAGGAGAGATCTGTATGAAAGTTGCCATCACCGGAGCCTCGGGACATGTTGGAGGTAATCTTGTCAGAAGGCTGCTCGAAAGGGGGGACTCGGTCAGGGTACTGGTGAGGAGTGACCGCCGTGCCCTGGAGGGCCTTCAGGTGGAGGAGGTGAAGGGGGATATTCTTGATTATGATTCTCTCCTTCGGCTTTTTGACGGAATTGACTATGCATTCCATGTGGCAGGGCATATCTCCATGGTGGCCTCTCAGGGAGGACTGGTGGAGGAGATAAACACCACCGGTTCTGCAAATGTAGCCAGGGCATGTATTGAATGCGGGGTGAAGAGACTGGTACATTTCAGTTCCGTCCATGCCTTCGATACGGAACCTGCCTCTGAAATTGTAGATGAAACCAGGCCCCTGGCTTTGGGATTAAACCATGCCCCCTATGATCGCTCAAAGGCGGCGGGACAGAAAATCATCTTAAATGCAATTGAGGAAGATGGCCTTGATGCGGTTATTGTTAATCCCGGTGCTGTCATAGGTCCCCATGATTATAAGGTGTCCCACATGGGGGAGGTGATACTCGATATCTATCATGGCAACATTCCCGCTATTCTGAATGGTGGGTATAACTGGGTAGATGTACGGGATGTGGCAGATGGAGCTATCGCTGCCGCCGAAAGGGGCCGTTCAGGAGAAAGTTATCTCCTTACCGGTCACTGGGTTCATATGAAAAAAATGTCAAAGGTCATTGCCTCCATTACGGGGAAAAAGACCCCCACTATCTGTATTCCCCTCTGGGCGGCATATCTCGCCTCTTTCCCGGTTTTGTGGGGAAGTAAGGTGACTGGCTCAGAGCCTAAATTTTCCCCCGGTGCGGTAAAGGCCATCGGTACCCATCGATACATTTCTCACGAAAAGGCTGTGGCTGAGCTGGGATATTCCCCGCGCCCCTTTGAGGATACCGTAAGTCATACCCTTGAATGGTTTGATGCAGCCGGGATGTTGAAATAGAAGGCGCGAAAGCGCTTTCGCTCCTTCTATTTCAACATCTCAAATGTTACATCCTCTTTAAAAAACGAGCCATCACTCATTTGTTACATCTATGTTAAATTATCTTCACAAATTAATTCTGCTAAAGTAATTCTTGCGTTTATATAGTTCTGCTAAATAAATTGCGGGACTCAATATCAATGATAGCAAAAAAATTTAATAAGGCTTTATCATCAGGAGGATGTTTATGATTCAATGGCCAAAAACCAATGATGCCATCGGTACAGTAAACCGTGGTAATCCCTGTGAATCAGGGCTCTGTACCCTCTGCCGTGCAGACTGTGCAGGAAAATGCGAAACGTGGAAGTCGGCAATGAATGGTCGGAAAATTCTGTACCCGCGGGATTTCGGTTGGATAACTGCCGGTAGTGCTAATACAACCCATGTAGGAGTAAACTACAACAATATCAGAATTAATGGTTATGTCTATGGAGCGCATGGCGTACCCAATGGTCTTTCAACCAATCCCGATGATTGTGTATTTCCTAATGTAACCACCGAAGGCGAGTTCGGCCGGGAAATAAAGACAAAATTCAGAGTTCCCATTATGACGGGAGCCCTGGGATCAACATTTATTGCCGCAAGATACTGGGAATCCTTTGCCATTGGTGCCGCACTGGTTGGGTATCCAATTGTTGTTGGTGAAAATGTTGTAGGTGTTGACAAGGAATCAGAGATTAAAAATGGTAAAATTACCAAAGCACCTGAACTTGACCGACGTATCGAAACCTTTCTTCGATATTATGACGGATACGGTGCCATCATAGTTCAGATGAACGTTGAAGATACCCGAAACGGTGTTGCTGAATATATTGCCGATAAATATGGCGATAAAGTAATTATGGAGCTTAAGTGGGGACAGGGCGCCAAGGTTATCGGTGGAGAGATACAGGTTACCGATCTTGAGTATGCGAAGTTTCTCCATGGACGCGGTTACATTGTTGATCCGGATCCCACGAAGCCTGAAGTTCAGGAAGGATTCAAGAGCGGCGCCATCAAGTCCTTTGCCCGTCACAGCCGTCTCGGTTATACTGACATGCCTTCAATTGAAGATGTGACAAAGAGCTTTAATGACTCCGTGGCTTATCTCCGCAAGCTGGGCTTCAAGCGAATTACCCTGAAGACCGGTTCCTACGGTATGGAGACCCTTGCTCTTTCTATTAAGCTGGCAACAGACAACAAACTGGATCTTCTTACCATAGACGGTTCCGGCGGAGGTACCGGAATGTCTCCCTGGAATATGATGGAATCATGGGGTATTCCCAGCATTCACCTTCACTCAAAGGCTTATGAGTATGCAAAGATTCTCGCCGACAAGGGAGAGGACGTTGTTGACCTCAGTTTCGCCGGTGGTCTCGTCAAGGAAGACCAGATCTTCAAGGCCCTTGCTCTTGGAGCTCCCTATGCCAAGCTGGTCTGTATGGGACGATCACTGATGATTCCCGGCTACCTCGGATCCAATATTGAGGGAGCACTGCATCCGGAAAGAAAGGAGAAGGTTAACGGTCACTGGGAATCACTGCCCAAGACTGTTCTTGAAAATGGAATCCGCGTTGATGATATCTTTGCCGGTTACTATGACCTGCAGAAGAAAATTGGTAAGGATGAAATGGAAAAAATTCCTTACGGGGCAATTGCCTCATGGACCCTGGCAGACAAACTTGCCGCGGGTCTCCAGCAGCTTCTGGCTGGGGCACGTAAGTTTTCTCTCTCAGAGCTTACCCGGAATGAAGTATACTCCGCAAACCGTGAAACCGAAGAGGTTACCGGTGTTCCTTTCATGTGCGATGTCGAAAATGACTCTGCAATGAAAATATTGAAGGGATAATATAATGAGCCGTCCCTATTACGGGGACGGCTTTTATTTTGAAAAAATCAGAAGACCTGACTTCCCTGACTGACTTTAAATTTACTCTTCGCCATGGCCATCATTTTTGATGGAGCCAGCCTGACAATCAGCCACTTGAAATTTTTTGCAGGTTTACGGTATTTAGGATTTTCTGCAATTTCTATTGCCGCGGTGGGACAGACCCCAGGACATAGTCCGCACCCGATGCAGCGTGAAGGGTCATAGAAATGTTTTTTTCCTGACATGTTGTGGGCCATGATATTGCACGATGAGATACACCTTCCGCAGTTGTTGCACTTTTCTTCATTGACCACGGCTACATAGCGGGGAGGTGTGAGGATATACTCCGGATCAACTTTTATGATTTGGCCCAGCATGTGACAGCAGCAGTCACAGCAGGTGCATATCTGGTTGGCGCTTCCAGCTGAAACATTGCCGGCTAGAAATATCAGGTTCTTATCTGATCGGTCACGGACCACCGACCGCATTGAATTTTTGTCAAGCTGACGGGCCACACCACGTTCAAGGTAGAGACGGGCAAAATCACCGAAGGCGATACAACCGTCGCTGCGTTCCCCTCGGCTGCATTCTTCGTTAAGCAGGTACTTCGCCTGGCGGCACTGGCAGTTATTGAGTACCACCATCATATCATTGGACCTGATCATCATTTCCATATCATCAGGGTTGATCGCCCTGCTGTCGCTTTTTATTGATTCACCGATGGGAATACTTCGAACCACATGGGTAGGGTGCTCCAGGTATTTTCTTACGTATCCGGTTTCGTAAAGGCTGCTGGCAATACGGGCAAATTCACGGTGCCATTCCGTCTCGTCGTTGTCCATAAGTACATTTTCAAACATTCCAGGCAGGATGGGAAGCAGGGCATATTTTCCTGAACGTCCCCTGATTAGACCTTTGGCAACCATACTGTCAAGATTTGTCTTTACGGTATCTGCAGGGGCCATCGATATTTTTATAATTTTTTCAATTGGCCACGGCTGATAGTAAAAGGGGAGCAGGGCGGCGATTCCGGCTTCATCGGGGGTGAAACAGTGTGCGAGAAATTCAAGGAGAAGCTCTGAATCGGCTTCAGGACCGATCATGGCCTCTTCTGCAAATTTTAACGAAAGTGAATGGTAGATGCCTGTTGAATTGTTCATGAAGATAATTATCCATAATCGAAAAAAGAAGTCAATGTGGAAAAAAGACAGGAGGCTGGTGTGTGCAATTTTTTAAAACCTGACCAATGTTTAGTTTAGTATTTATCATGATATGACTTCTAAATTGATTATACAGACGTAGTTTTATAATAAAGGCATAAAAGAAAGAGTTAATTTTCACACCTTCTGCATTGAGGATTAATCTTTGGCTTTACCCTATTTGCTGCAGACAAGGCCGGCGGGAACCTCGCAGTCTGCAGTGCACTCACTGTCCTGAAAATCCGATGAACCGTCAATGGGAACCGACGCCTCCAGCATTGCGGAGAGCCAGTCAACGAAAATAAGCCCTCCGGAATTGTCCGTGTAGAGTGCTCCATCCAGAAGGATTGTGTGTGAGTCCCCGGAGGCAACATAGTAACGGTAATTCGGTTCAGTCACATCTTCGAGGAGTGCGTATAAATTGCTGTTCCAGTCACACTGGACTCCTGAATAATCGTCCCACAAGGCGGGCGTGTCAATATTCAGCATTACGTTATAGAAGTAGCTCTGGGTCCCGTCCCATGCATTGGTGAACTGGGCAAATATGGTATCGCTGTAGGTAGAGGCAATAATCGAATATATGGCGGAGACTGACAGCTGCAGCGGATTTGGGCCGAAAACAGAATGGAACTGGATGTCCCAGGCGCTATCAGCGGTAGCGAGAAAACTGCCGGGTATCACGCCATTACCGGCATCACCGAGTACATAGATCGTAGCATCGGGATATTTGTCTTTTATATAGGGGAAGTTTAGGGCTGCTCCATAGGCACCGGCACTTGACCCCGCTACAAATATCTTTTCCGGATTTTTTATATTTATACTGATCCATTTCATGACGAGCTGGAAGTTTACGAATCCCCGGTGGCGTATTTCATCTTTTTCATAGGTGGTGTCCCTGGCACCGGTATGGAGATCGCCGGTACAGTAGGGAATGTATACGAAATTCCAGTCAGAGAAGGGATTGGCGCTGTTGTATTTATTGAGGATGCCGTTAAAGTAATTTATCTGAAATGCCTGGATAATCTCCAGCTGGGCGTTGGTGTAAGTGGGATCATTGATGCAGTTGTTTTCATGCCAACAGGCGCCGCCTCCCTGGAAAAAAATCACCAGGTTCGATGTTTCTGTTTTTTTTGCAAAAAAAGAAAAATTGGGGACAGTGCCCGGGGCATTGGAGCAGGACGGTTCCAGCCCCCCGTACTTGAAACTTGAATACTTTTCAGTCGGATCAATTTCATACCACTCATCGAGTATCATGTCATCGGGACCTGGTCCGCTATCGTCACTGCAGGAAGTGAAAAAAAGAAGAATTGATAGCAGGAGTAAAACCATTAAATTGAATTTACTGCTGATTTCTTTCATTGCCTTTTCCTCTGATGGAAAAATCAGATAACAGAAAATGACTGTTATATATACAATAATTATAAAAATTACGAAGAAAAACAAATAATTGTGAAGTTATTCAACAACGATTTTTGCTTAATGGATTTACAGTGAACATAGAATTCAGGAATTCATCAATACTTATGGGTAAAAATACCTTGACTGGCAGGTCTGAAAAATATATCTGGTATTATAGTAAGTAGAGGTCTGTCTGTATGGATGTTTTTTTTTAATCATGCGGAATTTGAACGCCTGCTGCACAATTTTTCAACTTTCTGTATTCCCTTCCTCATTGCAGATGGTTAAATTGCGGGAGTTAAATATTCTCCCTGCGGGCAAAGAATTCCTGATATAAAAAATTACAGGGCAACCAGAAATTCTTTAGCGGTCAGCGGAATGTCACTTATATTTCCCGACATGTTTCCTGGCTAAAAAGATCCAATATATGATGCTCCATACAGCCCCCAGGTGTTGGCCTGAGGTGACGGCTAAAATATGCCCTGAAGTTAGGGTCGGATAGTGAATCTGGGTTTAAAATTTACATCGAATTTTTATTACATTTGAAACGTATAAATATGGAGGATATTTTAATGAGCGAAACCATTAAGAACACAAAACTGCAGGCCTGGGTAGATGAAATGGCTGCACTGTGCCAGCCGGACGATATTTACGTCTGTGACGGCAGCAAGGCTGAATACGATGCAATGATGAAAAAGATGGTGAATGCCGGAATGGCAACCCCTTTGAAGAAGCGTCCAAACAGCTTCCTTTTCCGTTCTGATCCAAGTGATGTTGCACGTGTTGAGGATCGAACCTATATCAGTACTACTGATCCCGATGATGCCGGCCCCACCAATAACTGGATTGATCCAACTGAACTGAAGGGAATCATGAAGGATCTCTACAAGGGCTGCATGAAGGGACGTACCATGTATGTAATCCCCTTTTCCATGGGTCCCGTCGGTTCTCCCATAGCTAAGATTGGTGTGGAAATTACCGACAGCCCCTATGTAGTATGTAACATGCATATCATGACCCGCGTGGGAAGTAAGGTTCTGGATGTTCTTGGTACTGACGGAGATTATATCCCCTGTATGCATTCTATTGGGGCTCCCCTTGAGGAAGGACAGAAAGATGCATCATGGCCCTGTGCTCCCATTGAGAAAAAATATATCGCCCATTTTCCCGAAGAAAACGTGATCTGGTCATACGGTTCCGGATATGGCGGAAACGCTCTGCTGGGTAAAAAGTGTCTTGCCCTGAGAATCGCATCTGCAATGGCCAACAAGGAAGGCTGGATGGCAGAGCATATGCTGATTCTGCGCCTGACCAGTCCTGAAGGGAAGAAGTATCATATTGCGGCAGCATTCCCCTCTGCATGTGGTAAGACAAATCTTGCCATGCTGACTCCAACCATTCCAGGATGGAAATGTGAATGTATCGGCGATGATATTGCCTGGATGAAGACTGGTCCTGACGGAAGACTCTATGCAATCAACCCGGAAGCCGGTTTCTTCGGTGTTGCTCCGGGAACATCATATAAGTCAAATGCCAGTGCAATGGATACCATTACTGAAAATTCTATTTTTACCAACTGTGCCCTCACAGATGATGGTGATGTATGGTGGGAAGAACATGATGATCCCGCACCTGCACATGCAATCGACTGGAAAGGTAATGACTGGACTCCCGAGAGTGAGACTCCCGCAGCACATCCCAATGCACGATTTACAGGCCCTGCTGCTCAGTGTCCCGTAATTTGTGAGGACTGGGAAAAGCCGGAAGGTGTAGCCATCGATATCTTTATCTTCGGCGGCCGCCGTGCCAGCCAGGTACCCCTGGTAACCGAGGCCTTCGACTGGGATCACGGTGTATACATGGGTTCCACTGCAGCATCTGAAACAACTGCAGCTAATATTGGATCTGTAGGTAACCTGCGACGGGATCCCTTTGCCATGAAGCCCTTCTGCGGTTACAATATGGGCGACTATTTTCAGCACTGGATTGATATGGGTGACAAGCTGGGTGATAAGGCTCCCCGTATGTTCTATGTAAACTGGTTCCGAAAGAATGAAGAAGGGAAATGGCTCTGGCCGGGATTCGGTGAAAACAGCCGTGTCCTGAAGTGGATGTGCGAGCGCGTTGACGGCAAAGTTGGTGCAGTTGAAACTCCAATTGGTCTTCTTCCTGAAGACGGCGATCTGGATCTCTCCGGACTTGACATCCCTGCTGAAGATCTGGCAGACCTGATGAAGGTTGATAATGCGGCATGGTCAGCTGAGATGCCTGATGTAGAAAAGCATTTCAGTCAGTTTGGAGATAAACTTCCTTCACAACTGAAAGATCAGCTTGAAAAGCTGAAAAAGAGACTCGGCTAAAAAAAGATTTATATAGATTGAAAAAAGGGTAATCCTGAGAGGGGTTCCCCTTTTTTTTTATTAAATTTTTGACATCTTTTGATTTTTTTGTATATTATAAGTGGGTGGTGTACCACCCACTTATAATGGAGATTTTCATGAAAAAGCTCAATGAAGAAACAAGGCAGAAACTTTTACAAACAGCTGCAGTTGAATTTGCCCGGTCAGGATACGCGAAGACCAATGTTAACGAAGTCTCTGTGAAAGCAGGTTTCGGTAAAGGTACAATCTATAATTATTTTAAGAATAAATATGATCTCTTCCTTACAGTTTTCAATAAAACCATGGAGGAGGTGGCAGTAGAAATAAAAGAGGAGATCGCTGAAATTGAAGACCCTGTTCTTAAGCTGAAGCAGGCTATATATGCTGATTTCAGGTATTTTGAAAAGAACAGCGGCCTAATAGTCATCATTCTCCGTGAAAGTTATGCCGCTGAACGGGAGAAGCAGGCCGAGTTTATTAAAGCTGCCGCCCCCATCTTTGAGCTATACATGAATATCATAAATGAAGGTATTGAGAAGGGAAGTTACCGTAAAGACTGTAATCCGATGATCGCAACACTCCAGTTTCTTGGTATGAGTGAAAATCTTATTCTCATGCAGCATGCCCTCGGATCGCCACTGGGCACTCCGGAAGAACTGGCCCAGACAGTAATGGATACTTTCATTCATGGCATAGAAGATAGATCGAGTTAGAATAATCGGATGTGTTAAAATATAAAAAGGAGACTATCATGAAGAAACATGTGTACCATTGGACTAAGAAAGATAAATGGATCTATGCAGGTGCCCTGTTACCATTTCTGGTTGTTTTTATCTGGTCAATATACATGCTTGGCACCATTTCCATATATCTACCCGCTGTATTTGTTACTCTCTATATTCTTGGTAATGTTTTTCAGGCCGGAGCATGTACCGGGTGCCCCTACCGGGGAAAATATTGTCCGCCAATTTTTGGAGTCTACCTTGGAAATATTTTATCCATGGTACTCTATAAAAATAAAGAAATCGATATGAAGTTCATTAAAAGACATGCCAAAATTGCTGAGGTAATTGTATATTTTACCCTTCTGTTTCCTGTTTATTGGCTCTATATATTAAACTGGTATTATCCGCTAATTTATGGAGCTCTTGTTATTATTCATGTGGCTCTTTTTATGCCTACTCAGTGTGAAAAATGCAGCTATAACGAGGTGTGTCCCGGAGGCATAGCATGGAAAAAATGCCAGGGATTTCTATTCTAATAAATTGCTGATTTTAATTTTTTATGCATCTGTAACTAAATAAAGAAGCCTCTGATTCTTTTCAGATGCTTCTTTGATATTTTAAAGATATCGTAGTAGCTTCAATGAAATGAGGTTGGCTTATTTGCCTCCACTGGCATCATATGAATAATTTACATATATATCAAGAATACAGAGAAAAACGAATTTTGTATGAATAGTGTCAATCGTTTTAATTTCATGAAAATTCATGATAAAAATTTCTGGTTACAGATATGATAATTTGATTTTCTTTTCTTGACGAACCAGGTTATTTTTATCTTGTTATTATTAAATACTGGTTTAAGGATTAAAGCATGAAATTCAGGCCCTGTATAGATTTACATAATGGAAAAGTGAAGCAGATTGTTGGCGGCACATTACAAGACAGCAATGAGGGCCTTATAGAGAACTTTATCTCAGATAAGGATGCTGCCTACTATGGTGCTCTTTATAAAAAGGATAATCTCCCCGGAGGCCATGTTATCAAGCTCGGGCCAGGCAATGACACGGAGGCGCTTAATGCCTTAAAGGCTTACCCTGGGGGACTTCAGATTGGTGGAGGAATCAATCCTGACAACGCATTGGGCTATCTTGATGCAGGTGCTTCTCATGTAATAGTCACATCATATGTTTTTAAGGATGGCTCTATAAACTTTAAGAACCTTGGTAAACTTGTGAAGACTGTTGGCAAAGAGAGAATTGTTATTGATCTCAGCTGTAGAAAAAGGGGAGACAACTTTTATGTAGTAACAGACCGCTGGCAGAAGTTTACTGATTTTGAGATCACTGAAGAGAATTTTCAAAGACTCTCATCCTACTGTGATGAATTTCTGGTTCATGCTGCTGATGTGGAAGGCCAATGCAAAGGTGTCCAGAAAGAAATAATCTCAATTCTTGCCCAGTGGACTGAAATCCCGGTAACTTATGCCGGGGGTGTCCATACAATGGATGATCTTCAGCTCGTTAAGAACCTTGGAAATGGAATAATTGATCTTACCATCGGCAGTGCCCTGGATATTTTTGGAGGGTCTCTATCATATGAAAAGGTCGTTCAGTGGTTTGAAAATCAGGGGTAAATTACCTTCTTCCTTTTTTGTAAAATATAATATGGGCTGACAGGCCAAAGCAAAGGACTGCGATAAGAAACATACAGATGTTACAGGTCATAGTATTAGTTGGCATTGCATTATATATATCTTTGTATAATAAGTAGAAAATTGACAGAGTATTGACAGAGCAAAGAAGAGTGCAATAATTTTAAAAATTTGTGAAAGATGTTGTATATTGTCGTGAATAATCATTGGACAAAAGTACTCTGCCATGCAAGACTCTTGAAAATTTTAAAAAGCCTTGCATGTCCTGTATTTTTTCTCAGTCTTTTAACACTTCGACTTCGTTCAGTACAGGCATTCTGATATTCTGAAACAGCTGCAGATAAAACTTGTTTGGTCTCATGTACTGATTTATCTCAGCGTAATTTTCACTATGCATAAATATATATACATGAAATTATCTGCGACAGAGTTGATCAATAGACAAAATAGCTGCTGCAGAAAATAATATTCCCCATTTTTAGAATAAAGAGGTTTGTTCTGCTGAATTTTCCGGTTTTTTCATAAAAACAGTAGCAGGTTATCCATCCTGATTCTTCTGTCCGAGCAAGGGTGAACATTTTCTTTTTAAGAAGGGCTCCCTTCGTGTCATCTTCTGATAATGTTAATAGACAGGGATTTTTTCCTAAATCACGGTGGGCGATCAGCTCTCCTTTCATGTCACATGCAAAGACAAAAATTTCTCCCCGGTCAAAGAGGCCGCCGATTTTATTGAGCTCCCTGATTGTTTCCTGTCTTCCCTTTTCGAGCCAGAATTCAGCTGCCTGTTCCGTAAGGGATACAGCCTGTGAACGTATCGCTTTTTCGCCTGCTGTGAAGGAAGTTGTTTTATTCTCCGCAGGCAACTCTCTGCCGGGCAGCAACAGGCCGCATAATGCGATGGATAGAAAGAGACTTTTCCTGCTCATGGTTTCGCCTCCAGTATACATTAAAAATATCGATAAAAGGAGGAAGTTCAATATTAATGCGTAGAAATGGTAATCCCGAATAATTTGATGCCCCCTCCGGGCAGTGAAAACTTAGAAATAATTGTCATTAAAACACAGGGGGATTGTATCCAGAATGTTTCCTTCGATAAAATACAGGGGAAGGGATATTTCACAAATTTAAAAAAGCCTGGTATGTCCTGTATTTTTTCCCAGTCCTTTAACACTTCGACTTCGTTCAGTACAGGCATTCTGATATTCTGAAACAGCTCCAGATAAAACTTGTTTGGTCTCATGTGCTGATTTATGTCAGTATAACAACCTAAGCATCAAATGCAAAATCAGCCTTTTCTCTCGCCTGTATCGAATAGCTGCCCAGTTTTAAATCGTGATGTTGCTAAAAGCTTATATGGGATATCTGTTTTTAACTGTTTTACCGGAAAGAGTTCGCTTTTAATTACACATTAAAAATGTTATGTCTGATTGAATATGAATTCAGGGAACTCAAAAGAATCTCCAGGATAAAATTATTGACAAAATTCCCCGCCCCTCACATTTTGCTGGTAAAAGCACTAATATCGATAATTTAACATTCAGAAAGGCGTTGAAAATGAACCGAATTCTATTTTGCCTCCTCACCCTCTTCATGATATCATGTTCCGACAGTAATATGACAACTGTTACAATAAATTTTGGCAACAATAACCTGAGGGCCGCAGAAACTCCTAATAATATCGAATACTATAAAATTTATATATCCGGACAAGGAATGAATTCCTTCGAAAAAAGAATTTCAGGTTCATCGCCGGAAATCCGGATTATAATTCCTTCAGGAAAAAACAGAAAAATAACTGTTGCCGCCTTTATGATTGAATCAAATCTGGCAGAATATGCGGGAACATCATGGGCGGATTTATCCGCCGGAGATACTGTTAATATTACAATTGTCATGCAGAGTACCCTGCGAATGGTTACTGATTTAAAACCGGGCAGTGAAGGTTCAGAACCCACTCAGGCTGCTGTATTTGAGAATAACATTTATTTTCATGCAAATGGAAATGAATGTGGAAAAGAATTATGGGTATACAATACAGACGCTAAAATTGAGGCCGGTATCAATCCGCAAATGATTGCCGATATCAATCCCGGAGAATCTGGTTCCGGCATTGAGATGGTTACTGTAATAAATAATAAATTATATTTCACGGGTACAAATGGATCCGATGGAAACGAGTTATGGACCTATGATCCAACAATTCCTGTTTCTGAAAATAATCCCGTGATGGTTGCAAACCTCAACACAAGCACTGGAGCTTCATCATATCCTTCTGACATTACTCAGTTTGGCGATAAAATATGTTTTATAGCCAGAGGAGGAAATGATACTGTAACGTATGATAATGAAGTATGGGTTTATGATCCCGATTCACCGGCTACTGAAGGAAAAAATCCGATAATGATATCAAATCACAATAATAATTTTGATCTTCTGGACCTGATTGTAATAAAAAATAATATTTATACAGTTATGCATAATAATTTGAATGAAGTAAAATTGTGGGAATCAGACGGCGTGAGTTTAACAGAAGTGACCGGGCCGAACTTCTTCAATACGGCAATTGATCCATACCTTACTGAATTCAATGACAAACTGTTTTTTATTGTATCAAATGAAAACTCCGAAAGGGAACTATGGGTCTATGATGGCACAACTAGTCCGAAAATTGTCCATAATATTAACAATGAAGTCAGCGCAGAAGTACAAAACCTTATCCTGGCAAATAACAATCTTTATTTCAGCGCCATGCAGGCTGAATATGGAAATGAATTTTGGAGTTATAACGATTCTGGAGCGAATCCCGCATTGGTGGATATCAATACTAATCCGGAAACAGGCTCAGATCCTCACAACTTCAATGAAATAAATGGCTATCTATATTTCATTGCAAGCGATGGAACCATCGGTCTCGATAAAACACTATGGACTATCCCTCCAACTTCAGAAAACGCAATTAAAGTTCCCGGAATAACATTTGCCGATTCATATGAAAATATTAATGGTAAATTTCTGGCAATTAAGGATTATCATTTTTTTGTAAAACAATATACTAATTCCAGTTCAGAATATTATTTAATGAAGTATGATACAAGACACCCGGATAAAGCTCCGGTAAATATTATGGCAAGCTATAATTTTTTTGGAATTAGCCTGCTCTGTGCACTTGATAACAAGCTCTATTTCCAATACGCCGACAAGTTGCCCGATTCAGAAATATGGGTATATGAAATTTATGAATAAACTAAACATTATGCCGGGTAGGCCAGGCATAATGCCGCCTTCGGAACCAGCACCGGGCTAAGCCGATGCATTAGTAATCTACCAAAAATTTAAAAAAACCCGGTATGTCCTGTATTTTTTTTCAGTCCTTTAACACTTCGACTTGGCACAGTACAGGCATTCTGATATTCTGAAACAACTGCTGATAAAACTTGTTTGGTCTCATGTGCCGGTTCTAGTCTTAAGAATTACAATATATCAAAGGGCAGGCAGATTAACTACCTGCCCTTATGGCAAGTGATTATAATATTTGATGTCTATAATAATTTACTAATTTACTCCCAAACACGCTCTAGCTATATCGGTAGTTGCAGCTGCCTTGACGCAAGCAATCTCTGCATCTGTCCAGGCACTCATATCTTGACCATCACCATTTTCACACACATTAATAACATCGGCAACAGTATCATCGCCTAGGTTGTCTTCGGCAGTTGCAAGAGCTATATAGTGTTTTGCCGCTTGTTCGCAGGCGCTGTCGTCTGAGTCACAACCGGCCATGGTAAATGAGAGTGCTGCTAAAATTGAAACACTGACAAGAATGAATTTTTTCATTAAATGAAACCTCTCTTAAGATATAATTTAAGGTGAAATTAAAGCCGGACCAAGTCTGGCTTATTATAGTAATAAAAATGATAATATCATGCTGTCAATTGTAATGAACACTATTGGAGTGAATGGCATCATATTCGGAGTGAATGACCCAAAATATTAAAAAACCCTGCATACCCGACAAGTTTCAGTTAATATTTTAACAATCCGGTATCCCTTCGCCTGGTATTTTAACCGTTAGTCAATTGCTTCTTTAATTTCAGAACCGCCTGCTCCTTGGCTTTGGCTTCCACTTCTACCGTGATATCCATCGACAACCAGGCTTTAGGAAAATCATCAATATTAATAAAATCATGGTGTTTGCGAATGTCGGATCCCTGCCATCCGTTTTTGGGAGATGAAATATGGAAGAGAGGCTCCCGATTCCAGCTTTTCACAGCCAGTTCGGTTGCCTTTTTAATCGATAGTCCATCCGGGCAGCAGCGGTGGTGGTGGACATCATACACCAGGGGGATGTCCATATCCTCGCACACCGGCAGAAGATCTCCCGGGGTATAACTTCGGTCGTCATTTTCCAGTGTCAAGCGTTCCCTCACGGGATCAGGCAGGAGATCGATCTGTTCCCTCAACCGTAGGAGTGCTGATTTTTTATCACCATAAATCCCACCTCCATGAATAGTTATCACATCCGCGTTGACCAACTGGGCGATCTGGGCATGGTATTGTAAATCCGCCACAGCACGCTCCACCACCAGGGGATTTGGAGATGACAGAATAATGAACTGATCAGGATGAAAGGTGGTCCGGATCGAGTTTTTTTGACAGAAGTGCCCGCAGGCTTTAAAATTATTAACAATTTGATCTGAATCGGGTAAATCCGAAATGTCGTAGCCGATGTCCGGGTGTGTCTTCAGCGGCAAAATCTGGCTGTTGATGCGAAAATCTCCAATACCATTATCATGACAATAAGTTAAAGCCTTCATCAAAGATTCTGCATTGGACAAACAAATTTCAGATAATCGTATCCTTTGATCTTGAATTGAAAATTTAGAAAGATACTTTGCAGTTGTTCGTTTGAATTTAATCGGGTGATCCTTAAAAATACAGCATAATCCGAATCTGATCATTTAATGCACTCCTCAGGTTTGAATACCCTATAATAACCGTATGACCTTAAAATTGCAAACCACATATAACCTGAAAGAATCAACGGTTTCGATAAACTTAAGGAGGGATTCCTCTCGTTTTTATTAAATGATTAAAAATAATAAAAGCTCTTCATGGCGTGTGCCGCTCCTGTGTATTCGTGCACTGGTTTAGGTCAGGGTAATTTCTTAAGTATAGAACTGATGAAGGTGGACAATGCAGCATGGTCAGCTGAGATTCCTGATGTTGAAAAACATTTTGAGCAGTTCGTTGATAAACTTCCTTCACGACTTAAAGATCAGCTTGAAAAGCTGAAAAAATACTCGGCTAAAAAAAGATTATTAATATAAATTCTAAAAAGGGATATGCTGCCGCCATATCCTTGTTGTATGGGGAGCCGGGAGATAACAACATACAGTATCAGGGGATAATATGCCGGAAGAGTAGTTTAAGGTATCCGGAAAATTAATTCCCGGATACCTGATAATCTATTTAATTGGGTATATCTTCCTTTTCAACAATCATCTCTGATTCTTTGATAATAGAGCTGAGTACGACATTCAGAATTGCGAGAACAACGAAGCCCCACATAAAGGGGGTCAGTGTCATGGTATCCGCGGCGCGGCTGGCATCCGCAAGGGCCTCTGAGCTGATATGTCCCAGGACCGCCATGAGGGTAATGAAAATTGCCCCTGAGATCTGGCCGGAGAGGACGATCATTCCCTGTGATGTTGATTCCGGTGCGGGGTGACTCACTTCAGCTGCATACTGGTAGCCCAGGGGTGCCGCCGCCATAAAGAAAAATCCGAATATTCCACTGCTTATGAGGAGGGGGATGTATCCGGTAAAGATGGTGAGTCCCAGGAGTCCAGGCAGCATGCAAAAGAGGCATATCTGCAAAAATATTTTTCTTTTCCGCATCTTGTCAGAAAGGGGTGGAATAATTATGGCGCCGAGGAGGCCCGCCACCATCATGGCTGCACCGACATCTCCCGCTTCGTTTCCACCTGCGGTGAATCCCTTCGAGGCAAGGATTAAATCTACAAAGGTGGTAATGGCATTAAACATTCCCAGGCCGATGAAAAAAATTCCCAGGAGTATCAATGAATCCTTTTTTGTAAAAATATATTTGAGTCCTTCAAATACGGAGTAGCGTTCATAGTCGGCTGCATCGCAAGGAGGAGTTGCAGGTTTATCCTTGATAAACAGCAGAAAAAGTATCGCAGCAGCAATGGATACTATTCCATAAATATTAAGCATTGACTGAATCGATTCCAGGGTTAATCCATTGCCTGCACCGGCGGGCAGAAAGGACTGGGCCAGGGGCTTGGTAATAACCATTGCCAGGATAATGCCGAGAAACTGGGCCAGAGCGGTAATACCCGTTGCGGTTGCCCTCTCCTGGATGGGAAACCATTCTGCAGCAACCTTTGTCATGGCATTCATGATAAAGGGCTGAGCCGCCGCAAGGGCAAACTGGGAAATGCATACCATTGTATAGTCAGTGGCATAGTATCCCCGAAGGTAGCCGAAGATCCCTGTCAGGATTGCCCCGATGCCGACGCCGATACGGAGTCCGTAACGGTCAATAATATATGATGCCGGAACTGATACAAAAATGTATACCACCATAAAGGACATGGAAAGCAGTACAATCCAGAAGGCGCTAACCTGATATAGAGCTATAGCATCAACAGTAATCGGTGCGAAGGTTATCCAGTTTAACTGAATGACAGCATTGATAAGCGCAAATACGGCGAGAACTACCCAGCGGTATCGGTAAATCTTAAATTTATTTTCTGACATGGGACCTCCGTATACTTGTATTTGACCCGGAAATTTTTATATGGCGGGTTTTTCATAACGATGTTATGGTGATGCAGTATGTTATATGGCACAGAGGTAAAGTCAAGAAATAACGGTATAATGGGATATTTATTTTATAAATTGTTTGATAAAGGAATGAAACGGATATTCTGACAGTTTACCCGGGAAGGGAATAGAACTTCATTTTTTTCCCCTGATCCATTCTTCGGCATCTTTAAGATTGTTAAAAATTTCAATGATGCCGTTGCTGTTTTCCTGCTGAAGGGCCCGTTCGTAGAAGGTAATGCATGTGGTGACAACTGTCTTTTTTTTTGTTACAAATGCCTGTTTGAAACATTTATTCACCTTTAGGAAATCGAGGACCTTCTCTTTTATGTATTTCTGATCGTTGGGAGAAACTACTTTTTGTTCTTTTACGTCGCTGATAATTTTAAAAATATTATATTCCTCAAGGATTTTCATGGACACATCTATGGCCATGCGCAGGTCTTTGCCGGGGCAGAATCCGGTCCATTTCTGGTGCAGGTATTCACCCTCTTTGTTTATTGATATGGTGACATATGGATTTTCCAGAAGAATCATGAAGTATCCTGATTATTACTTTTTTAATTATCGATAATGAATATTGTTATTTTTTCAATTACTTTAATTATAGTAAACAGGGAATATCATGTTTTTCTTAATGGAATCACTAATTTGACCGGGAATAGCTCCATTAGAATGTCCCTTGAAAGTTAAGGGACGGAAAGCATTGACTCTTTTCTGCAAAATGCTATAATGAATATTCACTTGACACATACCTTCAGTATTTAAAGGTTTAATGAGTGACCTTGTAATTTGATTTAAATACTATATACCTGACGCGACTATAATTGAAAAGATATAACAGGGGGAAGTTAAAATGACCTATCCGGTAACATTGATCCAGGGAGACGGCATCGGTCCTGAAGTGGCCCGAGCCACAAGGGAAGTAATTGATGCAACGGGAGTCTCAATAGAATGGCATGTCCATGATGCAGGGGAGGCCATGATAGAGAGATACGGTGAACCGATGCCCCCCTCTGTTATAGCCGCAATCAAACAGGATACCGTTGCCCTCAAGGGCCCAATCGGTACCCCCATTGGGAAGGGATTTCGTTCCGTTAATGTGGCCCTCCGCCAGGAGCTGGAACTCTATGCGAACTTTCGCCCGACCCATTCAATAAAGGGTATCCCTTCACGCTATGATGACATAGACCTGATCGTTGTCCGGGAAAACACCGAAGGACTATACAGCGGTCTTGAACATCAGGTGGCCCCCGGTGTTGTGGAGAGCCTCAGGGTTATCACAGAAAAGGGTTCAGAGCGGATTATGCGTTTTGCCTTTGAAACGGCGCGGCGCTACAATCGCAAGAAGGTCACCGCGGTGCATAAGGCAAATATTCTAAAGCTTTCCGATGGTCTCCTCCTTGAGGTGGCCCGAAAGGTTGCAGATGAATATAATGACATTGAATATGACGAGGCAATAGTTGATGCCACGGCAATGAAACTGGTAATTGATCCTTCTCAGTTTGATGTAATGGTTATGGAAAACCTCTTCGGGGATATTATTTCAGACCTTACCTCCGGACTTGTGGGGGGACTGGGGGTTGCCCCCAGCGCCAATATTGGCGAGAAGTATGCCGTCTTCGAAGCGGTTCATGGTTCAGCTCCCGATATTGCCGGTAAGGGGCTGGCAAATCCTACTGCACTGATGTTTTCTGGTGTACTGATGCTGCGGCACCTGGGAGAAAATGATGCTGCTGACCGCCTTAACGCCGCAGTGATCGAGGTTATCGGTGAAGGGAAGGCCCTGACAAGGGACCTTGGAGGATCAGCAGGGACTGAGGATTATGTGAAGGCCATCGTTAGTCGTCTTAAGTAAGGAAACTCTTATATAAAAATTGAGTAGATTTATGGTGCCGAACATTCTATATAGTAGAAGCAGTGCGAGCCGTTATCATCATCTACATTAATTACCGGGGAAATATTTATGAAATGGGCATCTCTTCCCGCAGTCCTTATGGCTGCGGTGAGCTTATATGCGGGAATTATTTATCTCTGGCTCTACATCAGGCGCAGGGCGGAGCTGCATAATCTCTGGTTCGCATTTACCTGCCTGTCTATTGCCCTTTATGATGTCTTCTGCGCCGGCCTCTATAATGCATCATCCCTGGAGCAGGGGATGTTCTGGCAGCGCTTCCAGTTTGCCAGTATTGCCCTTTTTACAATATGCTTTTCCTGGTTTGTCTTCTTCTTTACACGTTTTCGGGAAGGTCGGCCCTTCTACATCACTTCGGTAATCCTCTCTGTTTTTATTGTGCTGGGACTGCTGCTGCGGGGAGAGATTACCCTCTCCCTGGCCAATCCGAGCCTGAAGCATATCAAGCTGTGGAATTTTATTGATATCACCTACTTTGAAGTACAGCCCGGACTTTTTTATCTGGCCCAGTACCTTGCTATGTTTTTTGTGGTTGTTCTCGGCTTTTATGTGGTTATCTGGTTCTACCGTAACAGTGAAGATCGCCGCAGAAGCCCCCTGGTTATCGCAATGATAAGTTTTTTACTGGCGTCTATCAATGACTCCCTTGTGGGCGCCGGTGTTTATCCATTCGTTTTTCTAATGGAGTATGCATACCTCTTTGTCATTATATTCATGGCCTACGTACTGCAGAATAATTTCATCGATTTGACCCAGGAAGTGGAAGAACTGAATATTCAGCTGGAAGAGAAGGTGAACGAACGGACCATGGAGCTCCTTTTCAGTGAAATTGGCCGCGGACTCTACGCGGATATGCTGAAGGAACTGCCGGACCCCTCCGCTCCCGAAGATGAAACCGGAGAAATGCCACAGAATGAGGAAGGCGATACCGTAGAGGACCACCTTTCGACGGTTCGCAAATTGTCACAGGACATCAGTATCATCCTGAATTTTGAAACCATGATGGGGAAATTTCTCGATAAGGCCCTGGATATATCCCATGCATCATCGGGATACATTCTTATGGTGAATGGAAAAGGAAGTTTATCAATACAGGCGGCTTCAGAGGATGCCGGGGGAATCGAAAAGGAAGTGGTCCTGACTGTGGCATCAGCTGTTTATGCCGGAAAGAAGGCCCTTATAACAGGGGGAAGCGTTACACCCCCTTCTGAAATTGAATTGCCGGAAGAAATTCTGGATAGGATTAAAAACAGTGTAATACTATGTGCCCCTGTTTATCTGAGGAAAGATATCATCGGTGTCGGTTTTCTTGAAAGAAGGGAAAGTGAAGGGGAGTTTTCCGATGCGGACGGCCGGGTACTCTCCTCGTTTATGAATCAGGCAGTTGATGCTATGGAATACGCTTTTCTCTACCAGAGAATGATTAATCAGAAAATGGTGAAAAAAGCTGACTACAACCGTGAACCGACTCTTACGGGGGCAACGGAAGAAAAAATTAAAAAAGCCCTCTCATACATAGAAGAGAATTATTCATCTGATATTTCAAGAGAGGGCCTGGCGGCATCATTGAATATGCATCCCGATTCCCTGGGAAGATTTTTCAAAATGTACACTGATCGTAAAATAAGTGAATATATCAACGAACTCCGCGTAAAAAAGGCGGCTCAACTACTCCGTGAAAGCGAAGATAATATTATTGATATCGCCTTTAGTGTCGGTTTTGAGAGTGTAACCACCTTTAACCGCGCCTTCATGAAAGAAATGAAGGTAACCCCCACAAAATATCGTAAAAACAGCCTGTAGTTGATGATGACATTCCCTGCCTTTCAAAATCCGCGGGCGAGCATGCCATGCTCTCCCGCGGATTTTGAAATCCTCCATTTTCTGATGTATCAGATTCTGATAAGACAGAATGAATTATTTTCTGTAATTATTTGGAGACTGATATCAGTGATGGGATGGGGTTATGAAAGCTACAGTAAACTATCATGGCTTTTTAGGGGAATTGAACGTAAATAGATCCGCAGTCACCGTAACTCCTGCAACGGAGGTGAAGCTGAAAAAGGCTATTGATTTTATTCAGAATAATTTCAGCTCTGACATCTCCCGTGAAGGCCTTGCCGCCCTTATTGACCTCCATCCTGATTCATTGAGTCGTTTTTTTAAACAATATACTGATAAAAAGATTCGCGAATATATCAACGAACTCAGGATTCATGAAGCGGCGAAACTGCTCCGTGAATCTGATGCTGCAGTGATGGAAATAGCTGCAATTGTAGGTTTTGAAAGCCTTACAACCTTTAATCGAGCCTTTATGAAGGAAATGCATGTCACCCCGACGGGTTACCGAATAGGCGAAGGAAAGCCCATGATACCCTGAGGTGAGTTTTTATAAATGTAAACCGGGAACGGTGAAATATACTTGCGGTTTTATATATAACCGGTACTATTCTGGTCGGGAAAACGATAAAATAAGAGGAAGGGACAATGGACGGATCAATATACATCATGGCCTATGATATTGGCACCACGGGGAGCAAGGCCTGTCTCTACCGGGTGAACGATGAAATCGAACTGGTGGATTCTCACCTGGAGGAATACCCCCTTTATACACTGGAGAACGGCGGTGTCGAACAGAAGGCCGATGAATGGTGGGGGGCAATCTGTAAATCAACAAAACATGTAATGGAATGTGCCGGTGTTGATCCGAGACAGATCAAGGGAATTTCCTTCTGTGCCCAGATGCAGGGATTGATTCTTGTGGATAAGGAAGGGGAAGTTCTTCGTAATCCCATGAGTTATCTCGACGGCCGTTCAACAAAGCAGATTGATAAATACCTGAATACGGGTCTGTTGAAAATTGAAGGTAAATGGAATGCCATCAAGGCCCTGCAGTGTCTCCGCATAACCGGCGGCCTGGCTGCCACGGCGAAGGACCCCCTCTGGAAATACCACTGGGTAAAGGACAACGAACCTGAAATATTTGAAAAGACCTATAAATGGCTCGATGTGAAGGATTACCTGGTACTGAAGTGCACCGGTGAATTTACCATGGGGCAGGATTCTGCAAACATTACCTTCATATATGATACCCGTCCCGGAAAACTCGGCTGGAATAAAAAACTCTGCAGGATGTTCGATGTTAACATGGATCATCTTCCGCGGGTTATTGAGGCAACTGAAGTGGCGGGAAAGCTGACGGAAAAGGCCGCATCAGAAATGGGCCTTGTTGCGGATATTCCCGTATTCGGCGGGGGCGGCGATGTTCCGATGATTTCCATCGGTTCCGGTTGTCTCGATTTGTATGATACACATGTCTATGTGGGCACCTCCGGCTGGGTTGTCTCCAATGTGGATAAACGAATGGTGGATATCGGTCACTTCGTCGCATCCATCCTTGGTGCCATTCCAAATCGCTATAACTATGTGGCGGAGCAGGAAACATCCGGAGTATGCCTGCAGTGGTTCCGTGATCACCTTGCCCTTGACGATGTGGGCATCTACCTTGAAAAGCAGCATGTCTGCGACAAGGAGAGTGAATATGACAGCCTTTATGACTTCCTTACAAATGTAATTAAAGAGACCCCCCCCGGAGCCGGAGATGTTATCTTTACCCCGTGGCTCCATGGTAACCGTTCTCCGAAGGAAGACCCCCTTGCACGGGGCATGTTCTTTAACCTTGGACTCCAGACGGGTAAACGGCAGATGGTCCGTGCGGTCATTGAAGGAATCTGTTTTCATAAACGGTGGCTCCTTGAATCCGTGGAGAATAAAATACCGAAACAGTCCTCCATCCGTTTTATCGGCGGCGGGGCAAAATCCGATGCAACATGCCAGATCCTTGCGGACATTACCGGCAGGGAAGTGGTAACTATAAAGAATACCCAGAATGCGGGAACCATCGGGGCAACCGTGGTGGGTATCGTTGGACTGGGACTCTCAAAGGATTTTTCCGATGCAAAGAAGTTTATTCCGGTTGAGACGGCCTATCAGCCCAGACCCGAGTATAAGGCGATGTATGACCGAAACTTTGAAGTATTCAAAAAACTCTATGACAACAATAAGAAATTATTTAAGACATTGAATAAAGAAATTGATCAGAAGAGCGGCACCATTGTTCACGCTGACGTATAAAATATTTGCACACAATTGAGAGCACGGCAGGCTATTCATTGATATGCCGGTTTTTCTCCGGACTATACTTCGGAGAAAAACCGGCGGACTGCTGCTGATAAAAGAAAAATCATAATGGGGGAAATCCATGGCGAAGAGTGAAATTAAGGTTTACGGATACCGGTGGGTCATACTGGCGGTATTTGCATTAATTACTATTCTGATTGAAATGCAGTGGCTCACCTTTGCACCCATCGCACGGGAAGCAAAGATCTTTTACGGTGTATCTGCAATGCAGATTGATGTCCTTTCCATGATATTTATGGGAATATTTGTTATTATGTGTATCCCGGCTTCATATGTAATCGACACATACGGTATCAGAATCGGTATCGGTATCGGAACTGTGCTGACTGGAATCTTTGCCTTGATGAAAGGCATTTGTGCAGAGAATTATACCATGGTTTTAATTGCTCAAATTGGACTTGCAGTTGCTCAGCCTTTTATTCTCAACGCGGCAACAAAGGTGGCGGTACGCTGGTTTCCCATTCATGAACGTGCCACTGCCGTTGGCCTGGCGACCCTGTCTCAGTTTGTAGGTATTATTTTAGTTATGATGATTACCCCCGCAATGTTAACGTCAGGAAACGGCGGCCCTGAAAATATAAAAAATGTTATGATGACCTACGGTATTATTGCTGCTGCTGGTGCTATAGTTGTTCTTCTGTTCCTCAGGGAGCGGCCCGCAACACCTCCGGGAACCGAAGTTGAAGACGAGCGCGTGAACTACCTTGAGGGTTTCAGGCAGGTAATGTCAAACAAAGACATGAGACTGGCAATGATACTTTTTTTCATCGGCCTTGGTGTTTTTAATGCTGTAAGTACGGTTGTTGACCAGATTAGTGAAATGAAGGGTTTTGACATAGTGCAGTCTGGAGATATTGGTGGTGCAATGTTGATTACAGCAATAGTTGGTGCCATAATCTTTCCAATTGTTTCGGATAAAATAAGAAAACGAAAGCCCTTTATTATTCTTGGTATGGCTCTGATGATTCCCGGTCTTGTTGGATTGACTTTTTCAACAGAATTTACACTGGTTCTGATCTCGGCAGGTATTCTGGGGTTCTTCCTTCTCGGAGCCGGCGGACCGGTAGGCTTTCAGTATGCAGCTGAGATCTCATCCCCCGGTTATGAATCCTCAACACAGGGTGTACTGCTCCTCGCCGGTCAGGTGTCCGGTATTATCTTTATTGTGGGAATGAACATGATAGGTATGAAAGAATTTCTCATCGCCTTTGTGGTGCTGGCTGTAATAAATGTTATTCTGACAACAAGGCTGAGTGAGTCGAAGAGAATTATTACCGGATAGGTATAACATAAAATTGTGATTGGCGAGACCCTTTGGTTTTACTGATCACTTCTGATAAAATAAAAATAAAACGGTGTGTGCCATGTCAGAAGGAACATTTAATAAAAATGAGAGGGTATTAGAAATGAAAAGAGAAGATTTAACAAAACTCTTTGAAGCATTAAAGTTCTATGCTGACGAGGAAACACACCGCGTATTTATTGATGGCAAGGGTTTCATTACAACCAGGGCCATCAAGGACAACGGAGAGAAGGCGCGTGAAGCGCTGAATCTCGTGAAATAACAACGGGTGTGCCTCCTCTTCAGCTGCCGAGGAGGTTGGCAAATGACTGATAAAACTAAGACTGAAACAAAGCAGAAAGATTTTGAATTATTAAAAAAACTGAAGAGCCCCTATGCAGGGAGTGAATTTATTCACCGGCTCTACGAACATCTGATAGAAAACTCCGAGCTTTCCAGGGAAGCGATCCATCATGAACTGGAGGTGGGGCTTCCACGTCTTCGCATGGGGAAACATTTTTTCCTTTCTCTCGATATCGAAGAGATTTCCTTTCTGATTCTGCATAACCTGTATCAGGAGAAGGATACAGGGGATGTTGACGGAAGGTATCCCGATATTGATGTTTCCGGGAAGGTGAAGGAAAAACACCTCTTCCTCATATCCGATACGAAAAGCCTGGTCAAGAAGACCATAGAAAATATCCAGGATAAAATCAGGGAGAAGGAAGAATCAACATACAGGCTTGCCTGTCACACCATTATTAATAAACCTGAAGCGGGAGACCTGCGGAGACTCTACATTCTTGAGGAAGAGGTTATTGGGGATGAGCTTCCGGCTTCCTTTGATGCAGCAGTCACCTTCCTTGAAAATTCTCCGGAGCTGCAGGGAGGGGAAGTAAGGGAAGTCGATATCTATGACTTTGCCCGGTCATCCCGTGAAAAATTTTTATCCACCGCACTGGACAACAGGGAAGTACGTGATCCTGTACGCTACTTTAATTCATGGTGCACCTTCCGTGACCAGTTAAAGAAGGGGGAAGAGGTCTTGATTTCCCTTCATGACCACTGTGACGAAGACGGGGAAACTGTTCTTGAAAAGGAATTTGAAATCTGGATGCCCAGGGAAAAGTTCCAGGAAAATTTTGTTACAATCAACCAGATTTTTGAAAGGCGTGGAATCCCCTTCAGCTTTCAGAATTTTGAATTTTTCATAATTCAGGACAACTGGTATGTCTCCCTTAATACATTTATTGATGCACTCCATGTCCCTGATGAGGTCGAGGCCTTTCTGAAAACCGAGCTCTACAACAGGATTATTCTCCTCAAGTCGGCTCCTGTCTCCGTGGGGGAAATCAAGTCTATTCTTGATATGATAAAGACCTCACGTGATTATGTAAAATTAAATCTCATTGAAATAATGCAGAAGAATAAGCAGAAGGAATACCTGATTCCGCTGGTGCTGATGCTCAATGATGCCAATGCGGATATTCGCTTCAGGGCCTTCGGCCTGATCAAGCATTACCTGCTCAATCCCACGGAGCGGATGAAAAATGATTACTACTGGTCAACACTGAGTAACATCTTTTCCGCCGCGACGGTTCCCATTGAACGGGAAAAGGACCGTCCCTCACGACCCCTCACGGATGAAGAGATAATGCAGCTTATCCGTTTTCGGGATATTTACTACGACGGCTACGTGGAACCACTTTCCAAAAAGGAATTTTTATTTATTCGGATGAATGGTATCGGCATCGGCAAGGGGGGAATCCGTCAGGACCCGTCACATGTTTCTTTCTCAGGTGAAGGTGCCCTCTCCACCAACATGCTCTTTAAGACTCTCGGTATCGGTATACCGAAGTACACCACCGGCAAGGGGGGCATTCTGGGAGACGTCGCTTTTACTTCCTTGGCCGAAGAAAAAAGAAGTGAGGCATGGAGGAGGGTCTTCAGGGCCTATGCGGATTTTCTCTACTACCAGTCAGGCATCGGGCCCCTCTCCGATGTACCTGCAGGAGATGTCGGGGTCGGTGCCGATGAAATCGGTATCATGTATTCCCGTGTTACCGACAATGCCCAGAGCGATTTGAAAAAGCTTCATGGGGGAAGTCTAAGTCACAGCGATCATGCAGCTGTTATCTTGAAGGAAAATTTTGGAATCGATATAGACGATGCCCGTCTTGTGGCGAAACTTGCGGGGAACCGGGAACTTGTAGAGGGATACACCGCCTCGGCCATTACAGGCAAGCCTGGGAACCGTGGCCTCGCCCTCCGTACCGGTGCCACGGGACGGGGACTTGTGGAGGTTCTTGCGGCGCAGCAGAATTACGGGGAATACAGTGAAAGCAGTCTCTGGTCAGATGAAGCCCTCGTTGAAGATGCCATAGCCGAGGACGAGACCTATACGAGCAAGGCCTTTCAGCGAATGAAGATGCTCACCTTCTCGGTACAGGGTTTTGGGAAGGTTGGTGCCTCCTTTGCTCAGATTCTCCATGCCGCGGGGGCCCGTTTTAAAATGATTTCCGATGTCAGCGGTACCGTCGTAAATGAACAGGGTATTCCAAATATAACGGAATATTCGGAACGCTGCAAAGGGGGGAAGTTCAGACTCTCCGATATCCCTAAGGATGTTCTGGGGGAATCAAACTTTATCAGTGGAGACACCATTGCTCCCCTCCAGGCGATGACCAATGTCGTGGTCCCCTGCGCACTGGAGGACGTAATCACCACTGTGGAAAAGCCCGACGGACGTCACATCTATGTGAAGGATTTCGACGGGGATTACCTGCTCCAGGGGGCCAACGGACCCGCCACCGCAGAGGCGGAAGAGGTCCTCAGTGAAATGGGAAAGGTCTCTTTTCCGGATATCCTTGCCAACGCGGGGGGAGTTCTCGCCTCATACCTCGAATGGTTAAATGGCATGATTCGTCAGTTCGGGTACCGCTACCTGCACCAGAATGGTTTTGTTAATACCGTGGTGCATAACCTGGTAATTTTCAAATATCCCGATTGTCTCGAAATGGAGCTTCACGATATTGATGAAAATATCTATTCTCTCGCCTTCAGGTTTATCCTGAGGGAGGCAACCATTGATACCATTACACTTTCCCGCGCCTATAATATCAGTATGCGCACCGCCTTTGTGGCTCTGGGTATACGGCGTGCAGCCGAAGAGGGGCGTCTCTCCTCACAGTTTGGCATGCAGATGGGGGAACTTCGGGAAACTTTTGTGAAAAACTACAGATAATGGTTGCCCTGTTATATAGAATATAATATATAGAATAAACAGAAAAAATTTGGCTTGCACTGCCAATAAGGGATTACTATAGTGAGCGAGTACTCAGTATCCGAAAATATAAATAGCGGATAATATTACAAGAGGGTTGAAACTGTGTTAGGAAAATTTTTGGACAGGTTTCTTGTTTTTTATGAAAATAGTAATTTCCTGCTGAAGCAGAAGTCCCGCATCCTGTTGATTCTCTGCGGTGTAGGGGTTTTTGTTCTGGGAATTGTAATTATGGTTAATGTCATTGAGGGCCGCATCGAAGTGGCCCACAATGGCCCCCTCTTGGGGGGTATTGCGTATATTATGGTGACCATTACGGCACTGAGAAGGGGATACTATCATTTTGCCGCTCATTCCTTTCTGGTGGTGATGCTCGCCGCCATCTGGTCTGTTATTTTCTTTGAACCCTCCGATGATATAATCCAAATTCTCGATTCGGTTGTTTTAATACCTGCAGTCCTTGCCCTTTCTCCGCTTCTTATTCTCCGACAGAAAAACAGTATGATTTTATACTTCTTTTTAAATGTGGCGATACTCCTCCTGTTCTGTTTTTTTATACAGGAAAAAAGACCTGACGTTACTTTTGACTGGGTGGAATACTTTGTAGATAATATGCTTGCGTTTTTGATTGTAGTCGTTGCGGCATATTTTGTTTTTGATATAAACAACAAGGCCATCGAAAGAAATGAGGCCCTTCTTGAGGAGCAGCATGACCGGAATCAGAAGATCAACGATATTATTGATACCGTTGATATAGTGGCAAAACGTCTCAGATATTCCGTTTCAGAAATGAGCCGCGGTGTAAACCTGTTTTCTGACAATTCGCAGGCACAGGCCTCTTCTATCGAAGAGATAACCGCAACCATGGAGGAAATATCCTCCAATACGGACAATATTAACGATCTAACAGCAGATCAGAACAGCAGCCTCGGTGAAGTTACGGATTCCCTTCGTGGCCTCCTTGATTCCGTCAGTGAAACGGAAAAAGAGATCAGCAGTATCATGACTCTCAGAAATACCCTGAACGAAGAGACGGAAAACAGTAAGCAGAGTATGTCCAGTATTGTAAAAACGGTCAGCCAGATGACACATGAGTTCAAGGATATAGAAAATGTCGTATCCCTCATAGATGACATCTCAGAACAGATTAACCTCCTGTCACTTAATGCCGCAATCGAGGCGGCACGTGCCGGGGACAGCGGCCGTGGATTTGCCGTTGTTGCAGATGAAATCTCAAAACTGGCTGATCAGACCGCGGAAAACGTCAAGACCATCAATACTTCCATTAAGAAAAATCTTGACTGGCTTTTAAGTTCCTTCGAGGGGCTGCAGTCATTTGAAAAGGTCCTTGAGAATATGATTTCATTTATTATGGAACTCTCCACCTCAATTGACCGGATCAATTCCCTGGCAAAGAAGGATATGAGTATCAACCGTGAAATAAAAGAGAAGACTGACAATGTCATTACCATTGCCGATACGATAAAGAATGGTATGTCGGAGCAGAAGGTTGCCATCAGTGAAATACTCGGAAGCCTAACCTCCGTGAACCAGGCAACACAGGAATTCGCTTCCGGTTCAAAGGAACTTGCTACAACCTCAAGTGAGGTTGACGAAATTACCGTTGAATTGAAGGACGTATTGAAAAAGCGTGATGAATTCAACGGAAATGATAAAATGGAAAAATCAGATAATGGTCCCGGTGAAACAGAAGATACAGAAATCGAAAAAGAATAATAAATTTCCCGACGGTGTTTTAACTGAAGCAAAACTTGCTTTTTTTGATCTCGATGAAACAATAACAGACACAGATACAGATGGCCTCTGGGCCCGCTGGCGCCTGATGAAGGCGCGCGGGGGACTGCGTGAGGTTATAAGTATATTTTCCCTTATGCGCTCTTACCGCAGGGGAACCATGAGTATCGAGCGTTATGTAAATTACCACCGTAAGAGGGTTTCTGCCCTCACACGTGAAAAATATGATGAGATGACCAAGCGGTTTTTCTCCCAGTGGGGGCGCCGGCATATATTCCGCGAAGCAGAAGCTGTCCTCAATCATTACAGGGAGCGTTCCGTTCCGGTAATTCTAATTACTGCACAGAATGATGTCATTGCAAAAAGGTTTTCAGATTTTCTGGAAATGGAGGACGTTGCGGCCAACGCTTTTAATTATGAGGAGGGGAAGTTTACTTCCCCCGTGACCCCATACTGCTACCGGGAAGGGAAAATCGAATACGCCCGGATGTTTGCGGAAAAATACTCCGTCTCCCTGGAAGAATGTGCCTTCTACTCCGACTCAATCAATGACCTGCCTCTGCTTGAACAGGTGGGATATCCCGTGGCGACAAATCCTGATACTCTTCTGCATAAGGAAGCATCCCGGCGTATGTGGCCCATTGTGTTTTTTAAAAAATGATAACAGGGATCTTAATCAGATATTGATCCCTGGCCACTCACCCTTCTGGATATAACGGTCAATGGCATGAGCCGCCTTTCTTCCCGCCCCCATGGCTTCGATAACTGTAGCAGCGCCTGAAACTATATCCCCCCCGGCGAAAACCCCCTTTTTCGACGTTCGCATTTGATCATCGGTATCAAGGGTTCCTCTCCTGTTTTTCTTCAGGTCAGGTGCAGTCTTCTGAATGATGGGGTTGGGATCATTGCCGATTGCGATTATGGCAACATCTATTTTCGTATCGAACTCGGAACCTTCAAGTGGAACGGGGCGGCGCCTTCCGGATTCATCGGCTTCTCCAAGTTCCATTTCCTGGCAGCGCATTCCCGTCAGACGACCGTCTTTATCGCCAAGGAGTTCTACGGGATTGGTCAGGAGAAGAAAGGAAATGCCTTCCTCATCTGCGTGGTGGATCTCCTCATCCCTTGCGGGCATCTCTTCCCGGGAGCGCCTGTATACAAGGTAAACCCTTTCCGCACCGAGGCGAATTGCCGTCCGTGCCGAATCCATGGCAACATTACCGCCTCCGAAGACTGCAACATTACCGCCGCGTATAACCGGGGTATCAAAATGTGGAAACATATAGGCCTTCATCAGGTTGACACGGGTGAGGTACTCATTTGCGGAGTAGACTCCCTGGAGGTTCTCTCCGGGGATATTAAGAAACCTTGGGAGTCCGGCGCCTGTTCCAATAAAAATTGACCGGTAGCCGTGATCAAGAAGGTCATTTATCGTTTCTGACATTCCGATTACCCGGTTCAGTACCAGTTTTACTCCCCTCTTTATGAGGATATCAATCTCATACTGCACAATCTTTTTCGGAAGCCGAAATTCAGGTATTCCGTAAACGAGGACTCCCCCCGGATTATGGAGGGCTTCGAAAATGGTTACATCATATCCCATGGAAACAAGTTCTCCCGCTGCGGTAAGTCCCGCAGGTCCGGAACCGATGATTGCGACGGGAATGTTGTTTTTGGGCGCCCCCGGTGTATTCTGCTCACCTGAAGACCGGAGACGTTCAAAATCTGCTGCGAATCTTTCAAGCTTCCCGATTGCAACCGGCTCTGATTTTTTACCGAGGATGCAGCGTATCTCGCACTGTTCCTCCTGTGGACAGACTCGTCCGCACACCGCAGGGAGTGAATTGGTATTCTTGATAATCTCGAGTGCACCGGAAAAGTTTTTTTCTCTTATTTCTTTAATGAATCCTGGGATGTTTATTCCAACGGGGCAGCCCTCTACACAGAGCGGCTTCTTGCACTGTATGCATCGTTCTGCCTCCAGTACTGCTGTATCTTCAGGGTAACCGAGAGGAACTTCTTCGAAATTTTTAATTCTTTCCCCGGGGTCCTGTTCCGGCATTTGTTGGCGTGGAGTTTTATCTGTCATGATCTTCGGCTCCATCAAGTCTGCATTGGTGACCGTCGCGCGATTTGGTTTCTTCTTCAGTATATGTTTTAAGACGTTTTGTCAGCTGGTCAAAGTCAACCTGGTGCCCGTCAAATTCGGGGCCATCCACACAGGTAAACCTGGTTTCATTGTTTACAGTAACCCTGCATCCTCCGCACATGCCGGTGCCGTCAACCATTATGGCATTCAGGCTGACCAGGGTTTTAATATTCATCGGCCGTGTCATGTCGCTGACGGCCCGCATCATCGGAACCGGTCCAATGGCCACGACAAATTTTATGTTCTCCCGTCGTATTACATTCAACAGGGCTTCAGTGACAAGGCCTGTCTGTCCTGTTGAACCATCCTCTGTGCATACTATGAGTTCATCACTTGAGGAAGACAGCTCCTCTTCGAGTATAAGAAGGCTCTGGTCCCTCGCCCCGATAATTGTAATTACCCTGTTGCCCTTTTTCTTGAGTGCCTGGGATATCGGATAGAGGGGGGCTATTCCAATCCCGCCGCCGATACATATGGTTGTGCCGTATTCCTTTACTTCCGTCGGATGTCCAAGGGGACCAGCAATATCCCGCAGGTAATCATTTTCCTTTAATTCAGATAACTTCATTGTAGTAGTTCCGACTATCTGGTAGAAGAGGGTTATGGTCCCCCCCAGGGGATCAGCATCGGCAATTGTCAGCGGGATACGTTCCCCCCTTTCATCAATCCGAAGAATTATAAATTGTCCCGCCCGCCTGTGTTCCGCCACGTAGGGGGCTTCAACAATCATCCTGCAGATGTGGGGCTTGATCCTGGTATTTGAATGAATTTTATGCATTCCGTGTATCCCTGAAAATAGTTGAGATGATTAAACCTGTGGCTGACACTATCCTGTGATTGACCCATTTGTAAATTATTAAACAAAAAAAATACTGAATATTACCCCCGCATTGTTATGATTAAATTGCATAAAAAGAATGAAGCAAGAAAGTCCGCAAGAAGCAATGCAATGAAAACAGTTGTGAACATGTTCTATGAAGCCGACGTGATAAAAAAATCCCGCCGACCTCAATTATAAAACATGTTCAACATTTTAAGGTTGCCATATAAGAAAGAATCCGACTTAAACTAAATATTCATTTTCAAGATACCAGTCATATGATTCATCTACCATCTGTTTCACCGAAACTTCTCTGTAATCCAGCTCCTTAACAGCCTTTGAGCTATCGCAATAAGCATTAATTGACATATAACGTGCCATGCCCGGATCCACGTCAGGGGGTTTGTTTGTAAAGCTGGATATAGATTGCATTAAATAGCCATATCCAACTAAAAGCCACTGCGGCATTATCAGTGATGGAGCCGATTTGCCGAATTTTTCTGCTATAACCTGAAAGAGATCCCTGTAGGAGATATTCTCTCCTGCACAGATATATCCTTCCCCCGGGTGTCCTTTAATTGCTGCATTAATGTGAGCCTGTGCAACCTCAGTTACATGACCAAAACTGACACCTCCCCCGGGGCATCCCGGGACCTTTCCGTCCCGCAGTTCAAAGAAGAGACGGCCATACTGTAACGTAAAATCAAATGGACCCATCATGCTTCCTGGATATATAATTACCACTTCAAGATCATTTCCGTTGAATCCCCTGACTTTTATCTCTCCTTCACGTTTGGTATCAGCATAATTATATCCGGTTCCCCCATAATTGTATGTAGACCACTTTTCATCTATCAGGCCATCCGGATTGTATCCAAGGGCGTCTATTGTGCTGGTGTGTACTAATCTTTTTACATTATTTTTAATGCATGCCCTGGCGATATTTACAGGCCCGTCCACATTTATTTTTCTCTGGAGGTCGAAACGTTTCTTCCACCAGGAGGTGTCTCCCGCAACATTAAATACTACCTGGCAACCCTTGACTGCAGCATCCACTTCTTCAGGATTGGTAATATCGCCAAAAATAATTTCAATGGGTAAATCTTTTATATAGTCAATATTTGATCCGGGAAGACCTAATGCCTTAACTTCCCAACCATCCTTAGCCAGTATATGAACAAGGTTTGTTCCTAAAAATCCGGTGGCTCCTGTAACAAGACATTTCATGGTTATCCTCCTGTTAATTTTTTTGTGCTTTTTTTATGCTCTGCTTCATAATGAAGTCTACAATTGAGGGGAAGTGGCGTTTTACTATATAGCTCAGTTTTGCATCAAAACCGGGAATGATTATTTTTTTCCTTTTTTTGAGACCTTTAAGGCAAATGGCAGCAACTTCTTCCGATGTCATTATTTTGGCACTTTCGGATATTGCCTTTGTCTCTTCCGGCTTGGTTTTGTTTTCAGTTTCAAATCCGGGGGTATCGGTATCAGGGGGGCAAAGTACTGACACTCCAATATCATACCGCTCAATTTCACTCCTGAGTGATTCAGAAAAACCCATGATGGCAAACTTGGATGCTGCATAATCGGTATAACCGAAAACACCGATAAATCCCACCATTGAAGATGTGTTTAAAATCCAGCCTCCTTTTTCCTTCATAAAGGGCAGTGCAGCTGCGCAGGTATTCCAGATGCCATACATGTTTACCTTCATTGTTTCATCAAACTGGTCATAGGTGACATCCTGAAAATTGCGCGGGTAAGCCCTTCCTGCACAGTTGACCAGGATGTCAGGTGCTCCATAAGATTTTACACTCTTTTTTATTACATTATCAACGCTTGCCTTGTCTGAGACGTCAACCTGCATGTATGAAACAGAAACAGAGTCCGATGGTCTGAACTCTTTTATTTCAGTTACCGCGTTGATCAGTTTTTCTTCAGTTCTGGCAAAAATAATAATGTGGGCTCCTTCCGCTGTCATTTGTTTCGCCATCGCCAGACCAATCCCCGATGATCCGCCAAAGATGAAAACATTTTTGTTTTTGAATGATGAAATTTTTTTCATTGAAACCCCCTTTTAATTATTTTTTCGATATTTTTCATGACTTCACTGGTAATTGAGTCAGGATCATCGTCTGCTTCCATCAGATTGCCGCTGTTGTACAGTGACACAATTCCATGAATTTGACTCCAAAACTGGATGGTGACCAGTTTGCTGTCCAGCCCTGTATAGCCGGGATGATTCTTTATATATTCTTCAACTATAGAGACAGCTAAAGTAAGAACACGCATGGCATTTTCTTTTTCCCGTAGGGCAATGGATTCCATGGGGGTGTTGACATAATCAAGATACTTGGGTGCAACCATGGTGAACATGAGGTAGTAATAATGCGCATTTTCCATGCCAAAAATAAAATAGGATTTAAACAGGTTTACTACTTTTTTAAAAGGATCAGTCTGATTTTTTATTGCTTCTACTGATTGATCGTAGAGGCGATTATACCCTGCAATACTTATTGCATTGTATAATTCATCTTTGCTGGAATAGTAATTGTAAAGATTGGCGGCAGTCATATTCATACGTTTGCCTATTTTACTCATGGAAAGGTTGTCATAGCCTTCATCTATCAGGATTTCCAGTGCCTTTTCGAGGATATCTACCTTAACCTGAATTATTTCTTTTTCTGACCGGGGTGTTTTCGGCATATGTTCCTCAACAATAAATTTAATAGCATTAAATTAATGATGTTAACTTAATGCTATTAAATTTATTGTCAAGTTTTTTTAGGTACTTTTATGCTATATTTATTTTCTGTCTCATCAAAGCCTTAAACAGGTTGATTTTTTAACGGGTATGGTATATCTTTTACTCGTATTAAAGGACTTATAATTTTCTTCAATGAATCATTTAATTTTCGTGAGAAAATTATAATAAAATAAAAAATAGATACTCAATGGCAATTCCTGAAATGATTGGGTAATATTTAAAAAGCCTGTTGGTTTTTGAAAAAATAAAATGATGTTTTCAAGTGTGGCAGTCAGGGTTATCTTCATAAATAAGGTAGCGGCATGAGTAATAATTTATTACTGAAAATCCCCCGGGAGACTCTCCGTGAGTATTACGTCCAGTATGTTGATGAGCGTATTCTCTCTATGAGTAAATTGACATCGGTTATTACACTTATGGTGATACCCTATTTTATCTATGAAGATCTTATGGTCAGCAACTTGCCGACAGGCTCGGTTATATTTCGGGCACTCCCACTTGTAATTTCACTAATCAGTCTTTTCTTGCTCATTTCTCCGTTAAAAAAATTCATGAAATTGGTGAGGGGAATATATATATCCTACCTTGTAAGTCTGATGGTAATGATGTGCGGACTTCTTATAATAACTGTGAAGAGGGTAAATTATCAGACATTCATTATAGGAACCATTGTAATTATTTTTTGTATTTATGCCGGAGCTGTCTATGGAATGAAAACTTTAATCCCTGTTTATGGGATTCCATTGGCGGCGGTGATCATTTATTTTACACTCCAGCGTGATATTTCTGCAGCAGAGTTTGCTCTCCTTTCAAATCCTTTTGCAACAGCTGTGGTCTGTACCGTTCTGTCGGAGCTTCAGAATAAATCTCAATTCAAAGAATTTACATCCAGCAAACTTGTTGAACTTCATCACAGGGAACTGACAACGGAATTAAATCTTGCCCGTGCGGTACAAAACAATCTTTTTCCCGACGAATCCCCTGATATTGAGGGCGTCTCCTTTGAGTCTGTTTATTTACCGATGATCGGCATCGGTGGGGACCTGTATGATATTATCGAGTTTAATGAGCCGAACCTTGTGGGTGTATTTATCAGTGATGTCTCCGGACATGGCGTTCCCGCAGCACTTATTGCAAGCATGATAAAAACATTGATTAATACTGCAGGAAGTTATAAACGGGAACCCGGCCAGCTTCTCAAATATATTAATGATAAACTCATCGGAGAAACTGACAATCATTTTGTAACGGTTTTCTACGGCATTTATAATTCTCAAACAGGTAGTTTTAAATATGCCCGGGGAGGACATAACTATCCTTTTCTGATCCGCGGTGAAGAAATTATTGAGTTGCGTTCGAAGGGGAAATTTCTTGCCCTGTTCAGGGATATTCATTTCGAAGAAAAAGAGATGAAACTTGAAAAGGGTGATAAGATACTTTTTTATACAGATGGTCTTGTCGAGGCGAAGGGAGCGGGTGACAGTATGTTTGAATATGAACTGGTTCCGGATCTACTTCTGAAGTATCGTTTGCTGAACAATAGTGAGTATGTGAAGAAACTTTTTGATAAGCTTATTGAGTTTAAACAGGACCCCAGTTTTGAAGACGATGTCTGCGTTGTGGGGATGGAGATAACCGGTTCAGGGTAAATATCATAAACCGGTATACATGGAAGATAAAAGAATTGCTGTAGATCGGAAAATAAATTAAAAAGTTTCAAGGGAAAAGGATAAAGGGAATTTATTGTAGAGATAAATTTCATCCTTTCGATTTGAAACTTTTTTTGCTAGTGCCCTCACCGATTAAAATAAGAACTGATCGGAAGCGGCACTGTGCCTTTCTCAGCTTAAATATCAATTGTTCACAAATATAAAATGATCTATTTAGAAGAAAATTACACGGTCATGGCACTAGTACTCCGCAGGGGTCTGTGATAGCAGTATTTTTGTCAGCAACCTGTAGGGTATTGCCTTTCCAAGTTTAGCAGCCCATTTTGTTGCAGGAGGAAAAATGTTTTCACGCATTTCCTTTTTGATTCCCTTTAGTACATACTCCGCAGCTTTATCTTCGCTGATTTCATTGGGGGCGGGAATCCCGTCATTGCGTACTGCTACAGTATCAACAAAACCGGGATGAATTGTCTGCAGAGAAATATGTCTGTAGCCGAAATGTTTCAGTTCCATTCTGGCAGTATCAAGAAAAATTCTTGCAGCTGCCTTGGCAGCGGTATAATCCCCCTGCATGGGAATCCCGAACCATGTAGCCTGGGAGTTCATATGTGCAATCATGCAGGGTGTTTGCTGTTTCATCATCTGCTTTATAAGGGGACCGTAAAAATTGAGCATACTATAGTAATTAGCTTCAAGGCAGAATTTTATCGTCTCCAGGGGAGTGGAGAGTGTGTTTGAGGGTGGCCCGATACCTACATTGAGTATGGCAATGTCAATTTTACCGTATTGGTCTATTGATTTGGAAACGACTGTTTCGGCATGCTCAGGATCTGTCGCATCTCCTGTAAAATAAACGCATTCGCTTCCTGCTGCGGTTATTTCTGCAGCAGCTTCCTTGAGGAGATTCTCCCTGCGGGCGGTAATAATGATGCGGTTATTGTGTTTGGCCAGAGCCAGTGCCGTTGCGTGACCGATTCCTGACGAGGCGCCGGTGATGAGAATTACCTTGTTGGTATATTCCATTTTTCAGCTCCCTTTTTTAAGTGGTGCCAGTAAAGTATTTCAGAAGGGTGACCGCAATGAAAAAAAGGAAAGTAGTCCGGGCATATTCTGATGGATTATAAGATCCCTGCGGGCAACAGACAGGCGTATTCCCTGCAGGGGGCTCATACTTTTGTCGTCTGCTGTAATTTTTATTACTCTATCCGGTCCTTTATTTTTTCCGCCAGGTTTTGAATATGGTGAAAATCAACTGTACTGTCAACGTGGAGATATACGGCCAGGTTATCCTTCTCGATAATAATTGCCCGGTCTTTATTGAAGCCGACAAAATCTTTTAATTTTTTAACTTCATCACGTGTTGAGGCTTCATCCCGAAAAAGAATGCAGTAGCAGACTATGTCATCGCCATAGGGTTGTTTCGCATTTGCAAGAATAGTCATATGAATCCCCATTATTTTATTATAGTCTCCACCCGGATAGATGTGACGGGATAGTCTTCTGATAGCCGGACGATCCATATTCCAGGGATTGTTTTTTAGTACCTTTTTTACTCCAGGAGGTACTTTGCCTACAATGAATCCACTGGGGATATCATTGCTGCCCAGCTTTACTTTATTGAATATGTTTATTTTAAAACGGGGGGTCCCCGTAGCGGCTATTGCGATAAGACAGATTATGGTGGTGATGATAATTCGTTTCATTTTTTCCTCCTCAGTGTATTCAATTAAGAATGACTATTTAGTTTTGAATAAACAAAATTTACACTGCTGATCTCTGTTCCCCATTGATTTTATCAGAAGGTAATTGATCTTTACTGAAACACCTAATTACTGAATTCATTTCTATATCAGGGAATTTCTTACAGTTATTATCGGCATATTTTTAAAATATTAAATTTTTTTATGGGGACATAATATTTTATTTGACTTTAATTTACCGGAGAGTATAACTAGTGTAACAATCAATCAAAAGATTATGTCTCATTGAGACATATACTTCTTTTTTATCCGTTGTTAAAACCGTTAGATTCCTGTTAGTTGGAAACCTGTTGGCATGGCAGGCAGGGAATCCTATTCTCTTTTTTCTGGAGTACCGCAATGACTGATTCAAATCAATCTCTCTATATCCGAAAACGTGACGGGCGGATTGTTCCCTTCCAAAAGGAAAAGATTACGGACGCTATTTTTAAAGCCGCAGTGGCTGTTGGCGGGAGTGACCGTGCCGCCGCCGATTCTGTGACCGAATCAGTTATAGGTATTCTTACTATTATTTATAAAGACGGGCGTATCCCCACTGTTGAGAATGTCCAGGATCTCGTCGAAAAGATGCTTATCGAACGCGGTCATGCCAAGGTCGCCAAGGCCTATATTATTTACCGTGAGCAGCATCGAAAGATAAGGGAAGTTTCATCATTGATGAATGAGGGGCTTCAACTTGTCGAAGATTATCTTGATCAGGCTGACTGGCGGGTAAATGAAAACAGCAATATGAGCTATTCCCTCCAGGGGCTGAATAATCATATCGCATCCGATATTACCGCCAAATACTGGCTTGAACGAATCTACCCCCCTGAAGTGAGGGACTGTCATCGTGCAGGAGATTTCCATATTCATGACCTGGGGCTTTTATCTGCATACTGTGTCGGATGGGATTTGAAAGACCTCCTTATTAAAGGTTTCGGCGGTGTTTCCGGAAAAATCGAAAGTAAACCCGCAAAACATTTTCGCAGTGCCCTGGGGCAAATTGTTAATTTCTTCTATACCCTGCAGGGAGAATCTGCAGGTGCCCAGGCCTTTTCGAATTTTGATACATATCTTGCTCCCTTTATCCGTTATGACAACCTGAGTTATGATGAGGTAAAACAGTCCCTGCAGGAATTTGTTTTCAACATGAACATTCCCACCAGGGTTGGGTTCCAGACTCCCTTTACAAATGTTACCATTGACCTGGTAGTGCCATCGAATATTGCAGCTGAATATGTAATTATCGGTGGTGAGATGCAGAGTGAAACATACGCTGATTACCAGGAAGAGATGGATATCTTTAATGCCGCCTTTGCAGAGTGTCTCACCGAAGGGGATGCTAAGAATCGCATTTTTACTTTTCCAATTCCTACATATAATATTACGAAGGATTTCGACTGGCATAATGAAAAGCTGGATCTCCTCTGGGAGATGACAGCTAAGTATGGTATCCCCTATTTTGCCAACTATGTAAATTCCGATATGAGCCCTGAAGATGCCCGTTCAATGTGCTGCCGTCTTCGTCTCGATAACCGGGAACTTCGAAAAAGGGGGGGGGGGCTTTTTGGGGCCAATCCTCTCACGGGCAGTATCGGCGTCGTAACCATTAACCTGCCGCGTCTTGCCCATCGATCAGAAAATGAAAATGACTTTTTCAGTGAACTGGCCCGTTTGATGGACATTGCCATGGAGTCCCTGGAGATAAAAAGAAAGATCCTGGAGCAGTTCACTGATACTAACCTCTATCCCTATACAGCTCATTATCTCGCTGATGTTAAAATGAGGGACGACCGCTACTGGAGTAATCATTTCTCCACTATCGGACTGGTGGGCATGAACGAAGCATGTATGAATCTTTTGAATTCCGATATCTCCACTATTGAAGGAAAAGAATTTGCAAAGGAAGTCCTTGATTTCATGAGGGAAAGAATCATGGGCTACCAGGAAGAAACCGGCCATTTCTTTAACCTTGAGGCAACTCCCG
Source organism: uncultured Spirochaetota bacterium (assembly GCA_942491575.1). Lineage (GTDB taxonomy): Bacteria > Spirochaetota > UBA4802 > UBA4802 > UBA5550 > CAZHNW01. The sequence goes on along the minus strand of CALOBT010000025.1, from coordinate 2,684,305 downwards.
CAGAGGGGGTAAGTTATCGCCTTGCCCGCAGGGACAGGGAGCAGTACCCGGATATCAAGACTTCCGGAACTGCAGAACCCTATTATACTAATTCAGTACATCTGCCTGTTTCACATACTGAAGATCTTTTTGATGTTCTTGATCATCAGGATGAACTGCAGACCAGGTTTACCGGCGGTACCGTAGTACACCTTTTCCTTGGTGAAAAGATAGATGACATCAACGTGGTCAAGCGCCTGGTTAGAAAAATTTCTGAAAACTATGAGTTGCCGTATTTTTCAATTACCCCCACTTTCAGTGTGTGTCCGGTACACGGATATCTCTCCGGTGAGCATAAATTTTGTCCCTATGACCATACACCTGAAGAACTGCGTAAATTTGGTATTGAAGCTGATACTGAATAGTGCCGATATAAGCAACAGAAGACTGTTTTAGTCTTTTAGTATATACTAAGGGTTGCGGCCCTTCAGTCATTATGAATTTATAGGAGTTTAAGGTATGAGCAAAAAAGAGATTAAGGTACCCGTAGAAGTTTATTCCAGAGTAGTTGGTTATTTCAGACCGGTCAATCAGTGGAATAAGGGTAAAAAAGAAGAATTCAGCGAAAGAAAAACATATAATTTTGAACTGGAAAACTCCTCCGTCTATGAATATCAGGGGAATATATAAAACCTCCCTTCTCGATTTCCCGGGAAGGATATGTACGGTACTCTTCAGCGGGGGGTGTAATCTTCGCTGCGGATTCTGTCATAATCCTGACCTGGCTTTGAACAGTAAAGACCTTCCTCAATTTTTAAATGAAGAAGTCCTTCAGGTAATAGAAAAACGCAGCAAACTGATTGATGGTGTAACCCTTTCCGGGGGAGAACCGACCCTGACTAAAAATTTATCATCATTCTGCAGTGAGATTAAAGCAATGAATCTCCAGGTCAAACTCGATACTAATGGCCTGAAACCGCAGGTGGTAAGTCAGCTTATCAGTGACAAACTTATCGATTATGTCGCCGTTGATATCAAAACCTCTCCTGAAAAATATTCCCGCGTAACAGGTGCAGATGTGGATTTTTCTGCAGTTGCTGAAACGGTTGATTTATTGAAAAACTCCCCCGTTGCCTATGAGTTGCGAACTACCTGTGTTCCCGGTGATGTGACAAAGGAGGACCTGGAAGCAATAGGGGGTGAACTCGGTTCCGTGAACCGTTACTTCCTGCAGCAGTATGTTGCATCGGGGCCGCTCCTCGACGTGGCATACCGGAATATTCAGCCCTATGACGTATCGGCTATTCGGGGATTGGGGGAAGTTTTATCTTCCTTTGCCGAAGAATGGGGTATTCGGGGCATTTAAAGATAATCTCAAGAATTTGATTTTTACAGGTACCCTGCTTTAAACTTCCTCCATAATTACTAAAAAACAGCCTTTAGGACTTGACATTGACAGGGAAAACACGCATATTATCCTCAACATAACAGCGTTATGTTAATTCTCTCCTTCTTCAGCTGTTTTGCCAGAAACTGATTGACGGAGCTGAATTTTTTTTCAACAATGCTTCTTCGGGAAATGTGGAAGAGGGCTCAGAGCCCTGATTTTTAGAAACCTGTAAGTGGGGTCAGAGCCCCAATCTGCAATGGGAGGAAAACCATGTTTGATACTCTTTTCAGTCCGATAACTATTAACAAGACGGAAATAAAAAACCGGATAGCGTTCCCGTCACTGGGACTGCTCTATTCATACGACAAAAAACTGAATGAACGGCACCTTGAATTTTACCGTGAGCGGGCCAGGGGCGGCGCCGGCCTGGTTACTGTGGGGCCAATCGGCTTTGATGAATTCGGCGCCGGTTTCATTGCCCCCAGTATCGGCAGTGACGAGGCAATTCCATCATTTGCCGAACTGACCAAAGCAATAAAGGATGAGGGTGCCGCCGCATGGATTCAGCTCTACCACGCCGGGGCATACACAAGTCAGTTTATGATCGGCAACCAGCAGGCACTTGCCCCGTCTGCCATCTACAGCAAGTACTCAAAGGAAACCCCGAAGGAAATGACCCTGGAGGACATCAAGACGGTGCAGAATGCATTTGTTGACGCGGCGGCCCGTTCAAAGGAAGCAGGCTTTGACGGTGTCGAGATTATCGGAAGCGCCGGTTATCTCATTACCCAGTTCTGGTCGCCAATGAAAAACCAGAGGACAGATGAGTATGGGGGAAGTTTTGAGAACCGGGGACGTTTTGCCCGGGAGATTATTGAAATGATGCGGAAGAGACTCGGTCCGGATTATCCCATAACCATCCGTATGGCGGGAAATGATTTTGTCCCCGGCAGTAACACTGATCGCGAAACCCCACTCATTGCAAAGGTATATGAAGAAGCGGGCATTGATGCCATCAATGTTACCGGTGGCTGGCACGAGTCGCGGGTTCCGCAGCTTTCCATGGAACTTCCACGCGGTGGCTTCGCTTACCTTGCGGCAAATATCAAACGTGCCGTTTCTGTTCCGGTAATGGCATCAAACCGGATTCCAGATCCATTCACCGCGGAGAAGATACTTAAGGACGGCATGGCGGACATGATTAACCTGGGGCGTGTTCTTATTGCGGATCCCTACTGGCCGGAAAAGGCAAGCCAGGGGCGTGTTGATGAAATTCGTCCCTGTGTCAGCTGCTCACAGGGGTGTACCGATGAACTCTTCAGCGGCCGCGCTGTTCAGTGCCTGGCCAATTCCCGTGTCGGCTTCGAAGCGGACCGTATTATAGGGAAAACCGATAAACCGATGAACGTAATGGTTATTGGTGCGGGTCCCGGCGGGATGGAAGCGGCATACCGCGCAGCCGAGGCGGGTCATAAGGTTGAACTCTATGACCGGAAAGATGAGATCGGTGGCCAGCTATGGATTGCCGGGACGCCTCCACATAAGCAGGAAATCTGGGAGCTGATCCGATTTTATGATACAATGCTGGATAAATTTGAAATCGAAGTTTTCCTCGAACATGATGTTGATATTGATTTTATTAAAGAAAAGAATCCTGATTATGTAATCGTCGCCGAGGGGGCTGAGCCCCTGGTGCCGCCAATTGACGGTATCGATGGCGATACAGTAGTGAATGCCTGGGAAATGCTGGAAAATGACCCGAAGATTGGCGAGAAGGTTGCGGTAATCGGAGGGGGAGCCGTGGGGCTGGAAGTGGCTGAGTTTATAGCTTCAAAGGGAACCATTGACGAAGATACCCTGAGTTTTCTCTTTAAGTATCATGCCGAGGATGAAGAACGGCTTCACGAACTGCAGAAGAAGGGCACCAAGGATGTAACAGTTTTTGAAATGATGCCGAAGGTTGGCAAGGGTGTCGGTAAATCAACGAAGTGGATTCTTCTCGGTAATATCGAGGCCCTTGATGTTAATATCGTCACTGATGCGAAGGTAACCTCCATAAAGGGCGGCACTATTACCTACGAGCGAGAAGGTAATAGCGAGAGTGTAATTTTTGATACAGTGATTAATGCGGCAGGTTCACGGTCTGTTAGAAAGATTTCTGATGCCATCGAGGCAACGGGTATTCCCTTTGCCATTGTGGGTGACTGCGTGGAACCGCGGCTGATTAACAATGCTATCCATGAAGGATTTCTTGCCGTAATGGAAATGGCTAAAGCATAGAATTTGAAACTATTTCATTCATAGAAAAGGGATTGTTCCGGATGGGGCAATCCCTTTTTTGATAAAAAATCATAAATATTCTTCCCTTAAATGATTTATTAGGTTAATGTTAATTTTCATTTATCCGGTAACTGAAATTTAACAAGAACCCGGGTGCCCCCCTCCTGCCTGTTTTCGACTTTTAAATCAACATTTTTAAAATAATATCCTAACCGTTGAATTATGTTCCCCAGTGACCTGGAAAAATCAACCTCGCCTTCAATGCCAAGTCCATTGTCACTTACACTGATATCAATATTATTTTCATTTCGGAATGCGTGAACTGAAATATATCCGTCTCTCTCTATGTCCATGAGGCCGTGTTTAAAGGCATTTTCAACCAGGGGCTGAATGGTTAATGGAGGAATCATTATATCTGAAAAATCTCCATTTTTTTCAAGGTGTATTGAGAGGGTGTCCATATATTGAAGTTTTTCAATTTCGAGAAAATTGCTGATAAATTCCCATTCATAGTCAAATGGCACAGTTAATTCAGATGATTTGTCTGTCAGGAAGCGATAAATATTTGCAAGCAACATGATGGCATTGCCCGCCTCTTCAGTATCCATATCCATAAGGACATAGATGGAATTGAGGGAATTAAAAAGGAAGTGAGGGCTCATCCTGTCCTGAAGAAGTTTATACTTTGCCTCATGGTGATCTTTTACGGTTTTTTTGAGGGTTACAAGGGTTTTGACCCGACTTAGAAGCTCTTCCTTGTTGACGGGTTTTACGAGGTAATCATTTGCTCCTGATTCGAATCCGGTTACAAGATCTGAAATATTGTTCTTGGCAGTCAGCATTATTACGGGAAGATCGAAGTTTGAATAGGATTCCCTGATTTTTCGGCATACATCGTATCCTGATATTTTCGGCATCATGATATCGAGAAGAATGAGATCGAATTTTTCCCTGTTTACCAGTTCCAGAGTCTCCTCTCCATTTTGGGCTTCTACGATCCTGTAATTTTCATTATGGAAAAATGTTTTAATCACACGAAGGTTCACCGGATCATCATCTACAATAAGTATATTTCCCGTAGGTTTTGAATTATCATTCGAGTGAATTACTCCGGAATTATATTCTCTCTCAGGGAAGTTACTGATTTCAGGGATTGCGGGGATTTCATCGATTGCCTGTTTTGTGGTTTTTTCTTTTTTCCCTAAAGGAAGTGAAAAATTAAAGGTACTACCATTACCTGGATCAGATTTGACAAAAATATTTCCTCCATGAAGTTCTATAAGGTGTTTCACAATGGAGAGCCCTATTCCTGAACCTCCATATTCTCTGGATATTGAACCATTTGCCTGCTCAAAGGATTCGAAGATGAAATCGAGTTTATCTTCCTCTATCCCTATTCCGGTATCCGATATTTTTATGTTTATCATGCCAGTTTCTGATTTTGAAACGGAAGCAGAATTGTATTCGGCAGATATTGATATCTCCCCTTTCTCAGTAAACTTTATCGCATTGCCAATGAGATTAAACATAATCTGTTGAAGCCTGTTTTCATCTGCATAAAGGAGGGGGGTATCCACTTCAATTAGATTTTTGATTTCAACTGGTTTTTTATTCAGCAGTGGTTTTAAAATATCAATAACCGTATCGGTTAAGGTCTTGATATCAACAGCTGATCTTTGAAGTTCGATATCCCTGTTTTTAAGTTTGGAAAAATCGAGGATATCGTTAACAAGATTAGCAAGTCTCCTGCTGCTCATTTCGACGAGTGAAAGATCATAGTTAGCCTCTGAGGGCAATTTACCCCTGACGCCATCGAGTAGACTCCTGGTTAAGCCGATAATCCCGTGAAGGGGAGTTCGCAGTTCATGGGATGTATTGGCAAGAAATTCATCTTTTAGTTTATCGAGTACCTTGAGTCGTTCGTTGCTAATTTCCAGTTCCGTTGAGAGACTCTCCACTCCGGAAAATGCCCTTGTAAAACGAATCGAGAGAAGAACTGCCTGGGAAAGTATCAGAAAAATGAGACCGTAGGAGATAAAAAAATATGACTCTATTAAATGTCTGGCATAAAGTATATCGTTTATTATTGAGATGAAAAATATGATGTACCCAAAAAGAAATATCAGGGCACCTTCACGTTTTCGAATTGCAGATAGAGTGATCGTGCATATCAGATACATAAAGGCTATGGATAATAGAAAATAATACGGGATCATATGGTACAGGTATTTTTCTATAGGGGTAACAATTAGTAGACCCATAAATAATAAAATTACATACTGAATAATATTAACGATCCTGTCTTTTAGTTCACCTGGATAAACGGCATTTACAAATTTAAAGATATAGATCCCTGCAATGTATGTAGGTAGAAATATTAAATGAAAATTTATTTTGAGGGTAAGAGTCGGGAAGAGCTTGAAGATATATCTTTCGCCGGTTACAAGTGTGTAGATAGCTACCATAAAACAGATGATAGCAAAATAAAGGGGTGACCTGTCCTTCGTCCTGAGGATAAAAAATCCCAGGTGGTAAATACCCATTATGAAAAGGATTCCGCAAAGAAAGAGGTTCATGGCAACTCCACTTTCCCTGCTGTTTCGTATGTTTTCTTCCCTGTCGAGCACTATGTTATACCAGGGTCCAAAAATTTTTACCAATTTGTTTGGTATATACATAATAATTTCATATCGGTCTTCCGCATCTTTCAGCGGAATTATATTATCCAGGAGGCATATATTATCAATAGGCTGTATCCTCTCCCGAATCAGGTCATTTTTTAGTATGACACCATTAACATAAATTTTTTCTATTTTCCCGAATTCCCGGAAATTAAGGGCCATTCCCGTGAAATTTTTTACACCCGTAATTATAAGGCGTAATGTAGAGTAGGGTCTAATATTTCGGTCTCTCTCTGAACTTTTTTTATCAATAACCCCGGGGAAGATGACAAAATTTTCAGCAGCGGGGGCAGCAGCCCCTCTGAAATATTCCGGGAACATTTCTCTGTTTAAATAAAACTCCCACTCCCCCTTTAATGTCAGGCCTCCATTTTTTCCGATATCCCAGTTTTTAAGATCAAGAATTCCTTTTCTTGCAATAGGCTGGTTGTTTTTTCCACAACCGGTTGTCAGAAACATAATTATTAAAAAAATTACAGGTAATAAAAGTTTAATTCCGGATGGGGCACTGTTTTTTCTTATTTCCGACCTTCTCATTTTCATAGTCTTATTAATTTTCAGAAAGTATCTTATGACAACACATTTTTTATGGAAAAGCACCTATTCTGTTGAAAGAGCAATGGCGTATTATAAATTGTTTTTTTGGAATGACTGACCATGATCATATTTTAAAGAATATTTTTTTAAATGCCAGTAAAAAGTTGAGCGAGCCTGGTTACAGAAGGGGAGCCATTGAAGGTACATTTTCTTTGATGAGGTTTTTATTTACAGCTTAATTAGTAAGTGGTTTCAATATTTACTTAAATGAAAATTTTAAACTAATTTCATTTCCTTTTTTATTCCACGAAACATCGCTGAGTTCTTCCATGAGACATATACCCGGTCTTTTAATGCCGTGGTCTTTCCCGCGGATTCTGCTCAGGGGATCAAATCCATTTCCCTCGTCCCTTACAGAAAAATCCAGATATTCATCATGTGCCCGTATTTTGATTTTGATATTTTTTTTCGGATCACGTTTGTTTCCGTGAATAATTGCATTGGTAATTGCCTCATCAGCAACACTTATAATTTCGTTTTTGTCCAAAATAAGATCATAACTTCCATTATTAATGACTCTGATAATAGAATTAATTATATCTTTTTTAAATATTTCTATTGTCGGACAAATAATATTCAGGATTTCTACGCCCTGGTAATTTTTTAAATTGTAGTGATTCATTTAATATTTTTTAAATTTTTGTTCTTTTTTGCCGGCATAAAAATTTTAAACTGTTTGCCAGTCTCTTTTAAAGGAAGTTCAAATAATACCCCTTCTTGGCAAATTAGGTGCTTATGGCTCCTTTTGCCAAGAAACTAGCAATGTTTTAAAAAGTGTCTATTCGAAAATTGGACAAATCAGTAAAGAGGAACAAATGGATAGAATAAGGGAATGAACAGCATTAAAGATTTAATCTGTTTTTGACGGTTTCAACATATGTACGGCCTACGGGAAGGCGGTTTTCATCACTGTCCTTTAAGGATACAGAGTAGGCCCCCCCTGAAGAGTCAAAATTCAGGATATACTTTAAATTTATTATATACTGTTTATGAATGCGGATAAACATGCTTTTAGGCAGATTCTCTTCTAAATTTTTTAATATATTGGAGGCAGTAAAGTCTCTCTCTTCTGTGTGTATTACCGTATTTTTTTTATGAGAAGACAGGTAGATTACATCCTCGTAGGATAAAAAATAATGTTTTCTGTTTTCCAAAAAGGAGAGGCCGTATTCATGCGGAAGAGGTTGTTCATTCACCCTGTCTTTTTTTTCCGCAAGAAATCTGCTCACTGCCTGGTTGAACCTCTCAGGTGTGAATGGTTTCAACAGGTAATCTACTGCACCAAATTCAAATGCCCTCACTGCATATTTATCATATGCTGTGGTGAAAATTATATGTGGAATTTTTTCAAGGCTTTCAAGGACTTCAATCCCGGACATTACCGGAAGATGGATATCGAGGAAAACGAGATCATAATCCCTTGATTTTAGTTTTTCAAGGGCTTCCTGGCCATTCTTGGCAACTCCCGTTAGTTTTAGTTCAGAACGGGCGTTTATGCATTTTGTAAGAAAGGCCGCTGCAGGTTTCATGTCTTCAACAATAAGGGTTGATATTAGTTTGTCTTCACTCATGATTTCTTGTATATTACATCAGTCAATTTGTCAATATATTAACAAGCCATTTTTATTGAGATGTTCAGATATTTTAATAATGTTTCGTGGTTTTAAAGTACTATGTGTAAAATAAAAATTCTTTATTAGAGTTGTAGTTTTTTAGAATTTCAAAAATAATTATTAATTATTTAAAATAATTTTTCTTAATAAATCAGTCTTGACAGAGGAGTATCATGAAATAATAATCAGGGCGATGATATTTTGCAGAAGGTTTTATGGACAAATTATTTATTAAAAAATATTCGCAGTTTTTTTTAATTAAATATGAAAATGAAGATTTTGTGTTACAGCAAAAAGCGAAAATACTGCTTATATTATCCTGCTCTATTATTTTAGTTTCACTGTTTCTTTTTATTTCTTTTTTTTTCCGCGGCATAGTTGATCCGGGAATTATTTTCCCCCCAGCCTCTGTTGTCTTTTTGATGATTCCAATTTTAATTGCATTAAGAAAAGGGCATTATTCTGTTGCAGCTCATTCCGTATTATTTATCTGTCTTTGTGCTGCCTGGACGGCAATGTTTACCGAAAGCGGACCATTGCTTCAAAGGCTTGATTCAATCGTTGCAATAATTGCCTTTCTCACCCTCTCTCCCCTGATAATAAATAAACAGAAATTAGCAATTATCGGATATTTTGCAGTTAACAGTGTTATCTTTGTAATATTTACCCGCTACAGCAAGTTTTCTCTGAATATACCGGAAGCTGTTATAAATGAATATCTCATAGATAATCTTGCAGCTATTGCACTTATTTGCACAATATCCTATAATATATTTACAATTAATAAACGGGCATTAGATAAAGCCCACTCTGCTGAGATGGCTATGCAGTCCCAGAATGAAGAGCTGGAGGCTTCGAATGAAGAACTTGAGTCATTGAATGAAGAATTGATTCGATCTGAAAATGAAATTTTTGAAAATCAGGAAAAATATAAAAATATCCTGGAGAATATTGAAGAGGGATATTTTGAAACAGATGTAGATGGACTTATCACATTTTTTAATGCTACATTCTGTTCGATAGTCGGTTATGATGCCAAGGAATTATCCGGTAAGAACATTTCCTTCTTAAAGACTTTCGAATATGAGGACACTATAAATGAATTTTTACAAAATATCAAAAGCAAAAAACATCATGTGAAAATTCCACGTTATGAAATAAAAAGAAATGATGGATCAATGAAAATAGTGGAGATTGTAGCTTCACCGCTTATTGATGCCTCCGGAATAATTACCGGGTACCGCAGTATTGTTCACGATTTAACTGACAGGATAAAGGCAGAAAGGGAATTGCTGAAAACATCTAAAATAGAATCTCTCGGCATTTTTGCAGGGGGAATCGCCCATGATTTTAATAACCTTTTGACTGCAATTATGGGAAATTTGTCTCTGACAAAAATTAATATAAATAAAGATAATGCCTGTTATGAAATTGTTTCTGATGCAGAAAAGGCTTCCATCCGTGCTAAAGATCTGACTCAACAGCTTTTAACTTTTTCAAAGGGCGGAGATCCCATAAAAAAAACAGCCTCCATGAGAGAACTTCTTTTAGATACAGCCGGTTTTGTTCTTAGTGGATCTGATGTTAAATGCAATTTCGAGTTTTCTGATGACCTATGGAATGTTGAGATAGACAAGGGACAGATAAGCCAGGTTATCCATAATATTGTACTTAATTCCAGGCAGGCCATGCCGGATGGGGGTATAATTACTATTAAAGCCGTTAATAGAATTGTTAAAAAAGATGATGGCTACCCTCTCATAGCTGGAAATTATATTTTTCTTCTAATAGAAGATGAAGGAACAGGTATCGCAGAAGAGGATTTGCCAAATATATTTGATCCATTTTTCACTACCAGGGAAATGGGAAATGGTCTGGGTCTTTCTGTGACCTATTCAATAATTCAGAAACATGGCGGCTATGTCGGTGTTGATTCTGCTCCCGGGAAAGGTACAACATTTGAGATATTTCTTCCGGCATCAACCCGTGGAATAATCGAGAATGAGGCTGTATCCGACACAATTGCATTCAAGCATGGAAGGGTACTGCTTATGGATGATGAAGAAATTGTTCTTAAAGTTGCTGAACGGATGCTTAAATATATCGGTTTTCAGGTAGTAAAGGCAAAAAATGGGGAGGAGGCCCTTGAGTTTTATAGGCAATCATATGAACAAAATGAATCCTTCGATTGTGTAATTATGGATCTAACTATTCCCGGCAGTATGGGGGGAGAGAAAACCGTAAGGTTGCTTCGGGAGATCGATCCTGATTTAAGGGCTATTGTATCGAGCGGTTATTCAAATGATCCGATCATGGCAAACTATGAAGAGTATGGATTCAATGAGGTGGTTGTGAAACCCTATAGAATGGAGGAGCTCACCAGGGCCTTGAATAATGTCTTGAACGAAAGATGAGTTTTTAGTATTATAGTTTATGAATTGTTTTAATCAATTGAATCAGATGAATATTACTGAATTCATTATTGTTCAGGAAAAGCAAATACATACAAACTCTTATCGTCATCGCTAACTATATATATTCTATTTGATTCGAAATCTATCACTATACCCTCAGCCTGCGAAATTCTGTTAAATCTAAAGCTTTCCAGTGAATTTCCTGAAAGATCACATTTGGTTAATGATTGTGATTCGTGACTGATTATCCAGAGTGAGTTTGAAGATTCATCATAAAATATGCCGGAATAATCCATGGCGAAGTTTAAATTATTTGAAGCTACCTTGTTGAAATTTTCATCCAGTTCAACGAGCAATGAAGGATTTTTTTCATTTATGATATAGTAGTGGTTGTTATTTTTGTTATATGCTATCCCTTCAATACCTTTATTCGTGCTGCTTCCCGGTATGTCTAATTCAGTAGTTTTTTGTACATGGCCTGCTGAATTTATTTTTATAATTTTTCTTGTTCTCTCCTGTATTACCGTGATGGTATCTTCATTTTGATTATAGGTAATACCCTCGAGATCATTTAAATCGGTATCAGGTGTGATTTCGCCAATTACTTCTCCCGTTAGTGATATTTTAAAAATTTTTTTAGAACTGTCGCTGACAGTAAGTAACTCTCCGGGATTATCTGAAAATGATAATCCTGAAGGCTCTCTTATATCAAGAATGTAACTGTCTATAAGGTTTAATTGTTTTGCTGAAAGAGAAATGTTTTTATGGCACGATATTGATTGTATAATAAAAAGAATGAATAATAATCTAAAGGATAATTTTAATAATGTCACTGGTGAACCTCTATATTAAAGAATATTAAATATTTCATGAATGTGTTTTATTCTAAATTAATTATATTGTATTAATAGAAATTATCAAATAGAGATATGTTATAAACTCATAGTATTTGCTTATAAGAGGCGTAGAGGAATAGTGTTTAATAAGTATTGGTAAAATAGAAAATTCTATGTAGTTTCAGTTTTAACTGATTATACATTACGGAAAGATTTTTTTGGATGAATTTAATGCATAAACCACAAAATTACGAAATTCGCTATAAGTTGATTTTTTTCTGGCTCCTGATAAATAGCTGTCTGGCAGTGATCATTGCATCATTGATCTCAATAGGTATGAAAGAATCTTTTTATGAATTATTATTAATTAATTTTCTGACGACACACATTGTTGCTCTGATGGCTGTAGCATCTGGATATGCCTGTGGTTACTTCCTTCATGATTACTCCCTGGGAATAAACATTCCGGTAAATCTGGCAGTAACCCTGATTGCAACTTATTGCGGAATGCAGATTTCACTTTTTACGGGAAGAGGACTGGAATCAGGTATAAATTATACCTTAATGATTAAAATAATTGATAGATTGATGTTACCTGTACTAATCATCACCGGAATAATTAGCACTCTTACCGTATTTATAGAAGATTTAAAGTATAAACGGGTATTGCTCATGGGGAGTCTCAATGAGCTTCAAAATAAAATAACTTATATTGAATCAATTGCAAAGGAAGACTCCGGTTTTGTGTTTAAGGAAAATGAAAGACCAATTAAAATAAGCTATGACTCAATCATTTTTCTTTCATCTGCAGGGAAAAAATCGATGATACATACAGAGTTGCGGGACTACGAGGTGTCTCAATTGCTGAAAGAGATTAATGATTCCCTGCCGCAGAAAAATTTTATAAGAATTCATAAACAGTATATAGTAAATGTCGGTTATATTCTGCAAATGAAGTATTATAAGGGGGGAAGATATCTCCTTTATCTCAATGATGAGGATGAGAACATCCTTCCTGTAGGGGGAAAGTATACTGCAACTGTGCGAGAAAGGATAAGTTTAACTGTTTAGAAATGTTATTGGTTTAATTTTAACATAATATGATATTTTTTAATGCATACACTTCATTCCGATATCCATACAGTTGGTTCCCCTCCAATTGACACCCTGTATTATTCCGATTACCTTACTAACCATAGAGAAGGAGTCGATATTATGAAAATGATTTATGTAATTTTTTACTGTATTGGGATTATAATTTTAATGAGCTGTACCGGAAAACAGACACGTATACCGGGAAAAGCATATCATCATATAGAGGGCGGTTTCAGGAATCCTCCCGGCAGTATAGAACCTGGCGGATTTTCATTTGATCATATACTTTTCGGGATTACGCGTCCCTTTGTACCATTACAAAGTCCGGAGATATCGAAGAATCACATAATTAATAATAAAGAGGCGATCAATACTTTTAATTCTCATCCCGAAAGAGACAGCATTACATGGATTGGACACATGACTGCCATAATTAGAATGAGTGGACAGGTAATTGCAATCGATCCATGGTTTTCCAAATGGGCTGCTGCACTGCCGCCCTTTGGCGCAAGGCGTGTTGTCCCGCCGGGAATACCTTTGGATAAACTGCCCCAGATTAATACAATTGTAATATCTCATAATCACTATGATCACCTGGATATAAAAACACTTAAGAAAATTCCTAATCCTGAAAAAATAACGGTAGTCATACCCATTGGAGTATCCAGGTATATTAAAACTATTCCCTTTAAAAAGGTTATTGAGCTGGACTGGCATGAATCAGTAACTGTGAATTCAATTGAGTACCGTGCATTACCTGTTGTACATTACTCAAGGCGGTCCATTAGTGACGGAAACAAAACCCTCTGGGCGGGATTTTTAATAAAAGGATCAACCGGAAAAAAAATATTTTTTGGTGAAGGGGAGTATGGAGATATATATAAATCTATTGGCCAAACCTATGGCCCCTTTGATGCGGCCCTCATCGCAGCCGGTGCATATAAACCGGAAAAGGTTATGCGGGGAAGTCACTGCTCTCCTGAAAATTGCGTAAATATAGGAATAGATATCAAGACCCGTATTTTTATACCGGTCCATTGGGGGACAACTCAGTTAAGTACTGAACCATTTATGGATCCTGGAAAGCGATTCCGGGAAGAAGCCATAAAGGCTGGGGTTGCTGAAAAAAATATATGGATTATGAAGATTGGTGAAACCAGGTATTTTTAACTGAAAATTCATCCTTAAATTTTTATTTTATTCTTTTTCTTGTTACCCTTGTGTCTCCGAGCTTCTGTAGCCTTAAAATACCCCGCAAATCAATTTATTTATATTATTTATGGTTAATGTTAATATTTTGTTCATTGACGTTTTTGCCCCTCCTGCTGCAACATGTCATATTGATTGAAATCTGAAAAATTTTTGAGCTTGATTTGTTCCATATTTAAAAAGGAATATTAAAATGAGTCAAATTATAAGTCAGGGAGTCAGCTATCTGAACAGCATTGTCTGGAGCCCCGCACTGGTGGGGCTCTGCCTCCTGGTGGGGCTCTGGTTCTCATATAAAACCCGTTTTTTACAGATCCGTCACTGGAGAGAGATGGTTCGATTGTTATTTAAGGGAGAGTCCTCGGAACAGGGTATTTCTTCCTTTCAGGCCTTTTCGGTATCTGTTTCCGGACGTGTAGGGACGGGGAATATTGCCGGTGTTGCAACGGCAATCGCACTTGGGGGACCCGGCGCGGTATTCTGGATGTGGGCCATTGCATTTCTTGGGGCCGGTTCTGCATTTGTAGAATCCGTCCTGGCTCAGATTTACAAGGTTGAACAGGACGGTGAATATCGGGGCGGACCCGCATACTATATCGAAAAAGGCATGGGCATCAAATGGTATGCTACACTTTTTGCAATCGCGACAATTATTGCCATGGGTGTTCTGTTGCCTACTTTGCAGTCCAACTCTATTGCAGCAGGGCTGCAAAATGCCTTCGGACTGGATCCCTTCTATTCCGGAATCGGTCTTGTTGTATTGCTTGCGGCAATAATATTTGGCGGAGTCAAGCGCATCGGCCGTGTCGCTGAATTTGTTGTTCCCTTCATGGCAATTGCCTACATAACCGTAGCCCTGATTATTATAGTTATGAATATTAGGACGCTGCCTGAAATATTTATGCTGATACTGAATTCTGCATTTGGCCTGGAGCAGACCTTTGCGGGTATTTTTGGATCAGCAATTGCATGGGGGGTAAAGCGGGGAATTTTTTCCAATGAAGCGGGGCAGGGAACCAGTCCCCAGGCTGCAGCTGCGGCGGAGGTTTCCCACCCGGTTAAGCAGGGACTGGTCCAGGCATTTTCCGTATACATTGATACCCTGTTTATATGTTCCGCCACTGCATTCATGATTCTGATTACCGGCATGTATAATGTGAAGGATAAGGCGGGGAATTTCATCGTCGATAATATCGGTAATGTAGAGATTGGTCCCGCCTATACACAGAAGGCGGTTGAATCGATCTTTCCCGGCTTCGGTTCAGCATTCGTCGGTATTGCCCTGCTGTTTTTTGCCTTTACCACAATTATGGCATATTACTATATCGCGGAAACAAACGTAGCCTATCTTTCCCGCAGCAGAAACCTGAAGTGGCTGAAGCCGTCACTCCGTTTTTCCCTGCTTGCAGTTACATTCTATGGTGCAGTTAAAACAGCTGACATGGCATGGGCAATGGGTGATCTCGGCGTTGGAGTTATGGCCTGGATTAATATTATTGCCATTATTATCCTTCAGAAGCCGGCACTTATAGCACTGAAGGACTATGAAGAGCAAAAGGCCATGGGGCTTGACCCCGAATTCGATCCCCTTGAACTGGGTATTGAAAATGCGGAATTCTGGGAAGAGGTCAACTCCAGGAAACGCGACGAAACGGAGCAGAAGGTCGGTTGAGTTAAATCCGGCTTTCTCTCCACTGTTTATTACCCCTCCTGAAATATCCAGTTTCCCAGATCACGGAATCGCTAAATTTATTATCTAACCACTGTAAACACTTTATCAGGAATAAAATGAGTCCAGCTGGACTGTTTTTTTTATAAATGGGAAAAAAGTTGTTGAACTTATTGCATGCAACAAGTAATATTTGTTTAAATGTGACTTTATTGCAATTGTTGCATGCAATAAATGTTATACTAACCATATGGGGGAAGACAGATGAAAAAGATTACAATAATTATTCTGGCATGCCTTCTTTTATTTTTGGCAGGCTGTTCCGAAGACAACAAGGGAGATACTCCTGAAAAAGCGTTTGAGAATCGTCGAGCTGCTTTTATTGAAGAGACAATAAAGGCTTCGCCGGGTAGCTGTTACACTGAGCTTATCCGTTTGAAAATGGGCATTGCACCTGATGAGTCGACAATACGGGGAAGTCAGGGAATTGCCAAACTTAATGCCCGTGTAGATTGTGCCGACTTCAAACTGCCTGCATTTTTAGGTATACTTCACAATTACTCAGATTCTGATTTGATGGATGCAGCCCTTGTGGCGGACATGAAGTCTGCGGTTTTGAATTTTAAATACTGGCCCGATGAACTGGCTGACTGGACATGGGATTACCCCGCCAATACGGATTCCCTGACTATATACGGTTTATCCCAGGGTACTCCCGAAGAACAGGCCCAGGCTGCAACACTTCAGGGACTGTTTGATGAAGTTGATGAGATGAATGATGCCTGCTACTGGTCGGAAAATCACTTTATTCTTTACTCCTCGGGGGCATATCTCGCGGCACAGCTCTACCCGGATGAAACCTTTACCGCAAGTGGAGAGACCGGTGCGGACAGGTTGTCAAAGTTCAAGGCGCGTATCATGCAGTGGCTGGAACTCAGGTATAAAAGCGGTTTCAGCGAATGGCTCTCTAACGTTTACTATAATGAAGACATGCCAGCTCTCCTGGCACTTATTGAATTGAGCGATGACCAGGAGATAGTGCAGTTGTCTAAAATGGTTCTGGACCTGATGATGGCGGACATGGCCCTCAATCAGTTTAACGGAACCTTCGGAAGTACCCACGGACGGACCTATACACATAAAATGAGTGGAAGTCGCGACAGTACCGGAGCGGCAATGAACCTGATGTTCGGCTTGAATGAATCCGGCACCGGCAACATGACCGCAAGCCTTCTCGCAATAAGCGAAAAATACAAGATGCCGAAGGTAATCTATGAAATGGCCAATGACCTTGATCGCGAGGAGTTTATCAATAAGCAGCGCATGGGGATAAAAATTGAAGAGGCTGAATCGGAATGGGGGCTTAATTACAGTGACCTGTCTGATCTTGAAGACGGTATGACCTTCCTCACCCTGGAAGCATATTCTCATCCGCTGACATTCAGCATGTTTAAAGAGATGCTGGATCAATATTACTGGTGGGGAAATGGTCAATTTTCTTCATATAAGGACAGCAGATTTCTCATAGAAAATCCTGAATATACAGATGCTTATTTATCCAATCTGATGGGAGCTCCCGTCTCTACCGGTATTACAGCACTTCCCGGGCTTGCAACACTTGCTGAGAAGGATCTGACGAGAAATATGAGAACAGAGGTAAATATTTATACCTGCAGAACCCCCGACTATATGCTCAGCACCGCACAGGACTGGAGACCCGGATATGGCGGGGACCAGCAGTCAATCTGGCAGGCAACCCTCGGGACGGATGCAACCTGTTTTACCACGCATCCTGCTGTGGATGACCCTTCTATTACCGGTAATCCTTCGCCAAGCTACTGGACGGGATATGGAACACTTCCAAGAGCCATTCAGGTGAAAAATGTTGTTATTTCATTATACGATGTTGATTTGGAAACCATGTTCTATGTTACAGGCCAGCCTTCATACACCCATGCCTATCTCCCGAAGGCTAAATATGATGAAGCCCTTAAAGACGGCAACTGGTTCTTCGCTCGAAAGGGGGATGCATACCTTGCACTCTATTCTTCCGATGCAGCAGCTGACTGGGTTACCAACACAGATGATGCTGACAGGGGGGGGCAGTACGAGATCATAGCGAGTGGAGAAAAAACCGTATGGATCACTGAACTTGGCCGTGCAGCAGATTATGGAGACTTTGAGTCCTTTAAAACAGCAATAAAGGCAGCAGCTCTCGCAGTTGATTCAGATGCCCTTACAGTTGATTATACATCTCCATCACAGGGGCAGCTTGCCATGGGATGGACAGGTGCACTGACACAGAATGGATCTGATGTTGATGTGAGCAATTACGGCAGATACGATAACATCTACAGTACAGCTGACGCCCCTGCCAGGAGTATGAGTTCAATTAACTTCAGTCATAATGGAGAAACCCTTGATCTCGATTATGACAGCAGAACAAGGACTGCGAGCAGTTTCTTAAACAAGTAATAGCTGGATATTCTATTCCTTGTTGAAAAATCTGAATAAAACAGTCTTCGGCGTTCAGCCGGAGACTGTTTTATTATTCGCAGAAATCGTCTGACTGTACCTCTTGCTAAAAAAACCTTGCATCTTTTGTATTATTTATCAATATAACAGCAGTCTGATTTTTAGGATTGCTGTTTATGTTTTATGCGACTGTATCCAAAGGCTCGCTGTTTAATCATTATAGGGGCAGGACATCATCCGGAAAAATATGAATACCGCTAAATTGCTGTTAATATTTTTTAACCTGGCTGTTATTGAATTACTGTTTCTGCAGGTACCCTTACATGGTGCAGAATCTAAAATAAAAATTTCCTTTACCGGGGATATTATAATCCATGAAAAAATGATCCCACCAGAGATTGATAACCGAAATCATCTCATGAATGAAAAGATATTCAGTGGTTTTTTTTCTGATATAGCCGGGGAATTTATTGATTCTGATGTTGTTATTGGGAACCTGGAATTTCCAATATTATTCCCCTACAGGCCTGCGAAGTTTAAATTTAATTGTTATCCGGAAATTAATCCGGTACTGAAAAAAACCGGTTTTTCTATCCTCTCTGTTGCGAACAACCACATCATGGACCAGGGGCCGAGGGGGCTTTTTTCAACAATTGATCTGCTCGATTCTCACGGTATTGATTACATCGGGGCGGGGCGCAGGATGGGGAAGTATAATAACGGCATCATTAAAAAAATCAGGGGTATAAAAATCGGGATAATTTCATATACCGGCCTTTTAAACGTCAAACCTCAGAGCAGGGAGAGGAAATTTTATATTAACTGGATCTATAACAGGCTGCAGGTTGATGAAAATATTGATTATTTCAGGTCCAGGTGCGATTACCTCATTATGACCGTGCACAGCGGACAGGAGTATCGCCAGGAGCCGGTACCGGGATACAGGGATATTCTGAAAAAATTTATTGACCGAGGTGTTGACCTGGTGGTGCGGCATCATCCCCATGTACTGCAGCCTGCTGAAAAAATCAGTACAATTGATGGAAGGGAGGGATATATATTTTACAGCCTGGGGAATTTTATCTCAGATAAATGTGATCGGCAGAATTCTTTTTTTATATCAGGGGGGGAAGTCTATAATGGCACTGTTATACTCAATCTTTATCTCTCCAGGATCGGAAATAAAATCAAAACCGATTTTTACATCATACCTGCAGCAACCGTTAAAAAATCAGGGGGACCTGGAGAAAAATATAAAATCATTTCCATAATCAGGGCAATTGATTCCATAAAGTCAGATGCCAGGTTGAAAAAAAATAAAACTGCGGCAAAAGATATTTTTAAATTAAATAATAAAGTTCTGGAAATTAGGAAGATAATTTATAAATATCAGTATTTAAAGAATATAAAAATTGATGGATATGGTAAAATCCTTCATTTTTAAATAATTAAAGCCGGGAATCGAAAGAAACAGAGGGAGAAGAATATGAAGAAAAAATTATTGTTCCTGTCATGTATTATCTTTTCATTTGCCATTGTAACATTAATAAATCCTGTCAGTGTCAACTCCGAAGCTCCCATTCTCCTTGAAGGCCTCTATGCGACTTCGGTAAATATCAATTATGAAAAAAATGGCCCCCATAACCTCTTTGATGACCGTGATACCTACTGGGCGACCATGCCGGGGGCGGCACCCGATGAGGGGGTAATGCTCTACTTCGAGAAAAAAACATATATCGGCAGAATGGAATTAAAATTTCCAGCCACTGCGGGAATCAGTAAAATTAAAAAATTTCAAATATACGTCAATGGTGTCGACCGGGGAACACTAAACGCCTCGACGCCTGCAAGGATTAATAAGGAAGTCAAGTCCCTCTATGTAAGAATCATCGATGTGCAGGGCATGAACTCCATGGAGGTTAAGTCAGATATCAAGGGTTTTACCAAGACTCAGAAATCTTATAAATCAGATCTGCCTGCCGGGATCAGTGAAATGATCTTTTTTGACAGAAACGGCACAAGGCTAAAGGTGGTCCCTCCAAAAAGAATAGGAGGAAAGGTCATTGCCAGCTCAACCCTGGAGCCTGAAGAAGCATACAGCATCGATTATCTTTTTGATTCGAAGCTTGATTCCGGTTGGGTGGAAGGTAAAAAGGGGTCCGGTGCCGGTTCAACCATTAAATTTGTCTTAAATGATTCGGTAAATATCAGCA
The DNA here is from genome assembly GCA_942491575.1 of uncultured Spirochaetota bacterium. Lineage (GTDB taxonomy): Bacteria > Spirochaetota > UBA4802 > UBA4802 > UBA5550 > CAZHNW01. The sequence continues at coordinate 2,663,854 of CALOBT010000025.1, read as the reverse complement.
AAATTAAAATCTGGAATGGTATGCTGATGTCCGGTAAGCACTACAGGGCTAATGAAAGGGTGAAGAAATTTTTCTTCGGAACATCGGATGCCGCGGGCCACGTCTATTCCCTGAAAGATTCGATGAAACCACAAACTGTAAATCTGAAGACACCCCTGTCGGGGAAGAATCTTACTTTTAAGATCAATCAGGTATATCATGGCTCAGCCTATAAAGATTGTGTCCTGACAGAGATGAGATTTTACCAGAATGGCAGCTGGTTCATGATTGATACATCAAAGGCAGAGATGAGAAAGAGAAAAAATATATCCCGAATAAAGGGAACAGTCCTTAAGGATGTAGTAGATAAGCTTCTCCGCGTTAATTACCGCGAATATGGCAGTTCAAAATCGAGATCAATAATTCTCAGGTCCAATAATTCCTTTGTGGTCTGGCTTGAAGATGAAGAAAGCAATTACAGCAAGTCCTCTTTCAGAAAAAAAGTCCTGGATGGATTCTGGGATATCCGTGCCCTTTCGAAGAACCGGGCGAATGTAAGACTCCTGGGCAAGTCATTCAATATTTCCAGGGAGTTCGAAATGTACAAGGGAGACAGAAAATCAGAAAGGGTATCAATCTTCTACGATATTCTTGATATCACTCCACATGCCATTAAGGGGAAAAAACATCTGGGAACTATTACATACTAACGTCTATTCTGTTTAAACAGCAGAGTGGAAGGGGTAATAGATCAGATAGAGTCATATATGGCATCCTTTGGGCATCGGATTGAGCCGAGTAGAAGTGATATTTAAAGGGGATACATTTGAACGGAAACCACGCGGTGAAGATTGTAAGGTAAAGAGGAAAGTTAAATAATGAATATAAGAGATTTTTTTAGAAAAATTCGACGCCTGGTCCCCTTTCCCCTGCGAGTGGAATATTTCAGATTGAAAAGAAAAATTCGCCAAAGCCTTAAATCTGAAGATTTTACAGGGCTGAAGACTGCAGACAATGGAAAATTTCCTTTTGAGGTTTTTCATCATAGAAGCAGGCTGGTAAGGGATTATCCGGAACCGTGGTACACCCTGCAGTATAATAAAATAAACAATCTGAATTTAATAATTCCGAAGATTACGGGGACGGTACTTCCCCCTGAAAAAATTTTTTCCTTCTGGAAACTGGCCGGGAGGACCTCGGCACGGAAGGGTTTTAAAAAGGGCATGACACTGATTGACGGTGAGGTGACCAGTTCCATGGGGGGAGGTCTCTGTCAGCTTTCCAATGCCCTCTACTGGTCCGCCTTAAATCTAGGATTCGAAATAACGGAGAGACACCGTCACTCCTTTGATATTTTTCCCGATACAAACCGGACCATCCCCTTCGGGTCGGGGGCTACGGTGTTTTACAACTACGTAGACCTCGCCTTTAAAAATAATTCGGAGATATCCTATCTTTTTGATGTCTACCTCGATGAGGAATTTTTAAATATTAAAGTATTTGCCGACAGAGAGATGGAAACCGTTTATCGAATAGAAGAGGAAAACCACTCCTTCTGTGAAGTTGAAGATAAAATATACCGTCAGAATGAACTCTTTCGGCTTCACCTGGACCGGGAAGGCAAAGTCGTCGACAAAGAATTTATATGCAAAAATAACGGGCTGGTGCTCTATGAAATTCCTGATTCGCAAAATTAAAGTTTATCTGGAGGACTTGTTTGAAGAAGAGGATGGGATCCACTACTCATGGGAGTGGATTGATTATATTCTGATTTTCTCATTCTTTATTTTCTCTGCATTACTCAGATACTTTATCGTCACAAAAACTGGTTATGCAAATGGAACAGACGGATACGTCTACCTTATTCAGGTGAAGTCAATTCTCGAAGGGGGAAGAATGCATTTCCGTGATTCTTCCCTGATATACCCTTTTCTCTCGGGCTTAGCGTTTTTTTTAAAGGACTACCTTCTATCCCTGAAAATCGGCATATCGCTTCTTACGGGTTTCTTTACGGCGTCTCTTTATTACTTCGGGGCCATTAGCGCTCACCGGAGAGGGGCGGCGGTCCTAGCGGCACTCCTTGCGCTGATGAGTCCATCCGTCACCTTTTTTGCCTGTCAGTTCCCGAAAAATTTTATGGCTATGGTGTTTTTTGCATTTGTTATTATTTTTTTTCGAAGGAGAAGCATCGGAGGAGTAATTCTTTTTTCCCTGCTTGCCTTTATTTCCCATCGACTGATTGCTGGGGTTCTCTTGATTTTTTTCTTTCTGATAATTTTTTCTTCACGAAGATATAAAATTATTATCGCAGCGGCCTTATCCTTTATAGTAATTCTGGGCCTTGTTTCCATCCTGTTGCCGGGGACCCTTCATTATTCTGACCTGGAAAGATTCAGCGGAGCCTTCACTCCTTCCTTTTCCTTCGCTCCAATCTCTTTTATCAGACTCCTGGGGACAGAATATATACACCCCGTATGGATATTTGAGATATTTTTATTATATCTGTTTATTCTCCTTCTCCTTTCGATCCAGCTGTTTCGTTTTTTAAGATTAAAGAATCATTCGAAGATCTATTTTTCTCTTTCGGTTCTCTCCTTGGTATTTGTTTTCCCCTTTTTTCTCATGAGTCCCACCGGCATGGGATACCGCTTTTTTATGCTTTTCGTCCCGGTTTCGATTTTTGCCGCGGTTTTTTTCATGAAGAATATCAATATCAAAATTATCTACGGGATTACTGCATTTATTTTAATCCTCACCGGGGTGGTCTATTCTACTGTTGATATCGCTGTTTTTGATCCCCCCTACCGTCTCTATGAAAAAATATCCCGCAGAACAGGAGATATTATCAGGGAGAAAAAATGTGAACTCCTGGTGGCACACAAACCCCTGGCGGAGATGATGGATTTTCTCCTTGACCGGGATGTGCTCCCCTGGCAGCCCGAAGAGCACTATGATAAAAAAGCAACATGGAGAATTGCGAGGGATGTAGAATTATGGGAATTGAATTCCCTTGCAGGGGCGAGGGGAATACCCGAAAATACTCTTCATCAACTCAGTGCAAGATACATTTTAGTAAGGGAAGATGTCTGGCATCATTTTATCCGAATGGTGAAACAGGAAAATAATGCCGACAGGAAACAGAGGGTTTTTTCCGTAAATAATCCCCATGTAAGACGTCCCGGGTATCTGATGAGATTTAAAGACGATAAAGAAGGAAAGGAAAAATGAAAAAATTACCGCTCTTCTTGTTTGCAATACCCTTTTTTATTTCAGCCGGGCAGGAAAATTCTAAGGCTGAAATTATCCGTTTAAAGAAGGGACTCTCAACAATACGGATTATGGAAGCCCCTCCCGGGAAAAAGAAAATGCGAATGATCCCCGTGGATATTTATATTCCCGACGTAAAAAAAATAAATGGAGACATCCTTGTTCTCCCCGGATGGAAGTTTTCAAGGATGAGGTGGCACCGGGAAACTGAACTCCTGAAACATTGCCGCGAAAAAGGATTCAGGGCTATTTTTCCTGAAATGTATATTACAAACTATGAGTCAAGGTATTATAGGGAAAGCAGGTTCCGCTGGGCTGCAACACCCGGTGGGAAATGGATTCGGGAAATATTTATCCCCGTGATGCAGAAAAAATACGGAATGCTGCGCGTGGGAGAAAGAAATTTTCTTCTGGGTCTCTCCACGGGTGCCCGGGGGGTACTCCTGGTGAGTCTCCGGAATCCGGGACTCTTTACTGCAGGGGCTTCCCTTTCCGGTGACTGCAACCAGGTAAAAATGCCCCGGGACCGCCTCATGTCAGGCACCTACGGGCCATATAATAAATATCCACGAAGATGGGCAAATGTGGATAATCCTGAAAATGAGGCCATCAGGGGAAACTGGAAAATGCCCCTCTATATAGGCCATGGAAAAAGGGATAAAGTATCCCCCTTCAGTCAGAGCCTTTCCCTGTATCGAACACTGCGAAAACATTATCCCGACCTGAAGGTGAAATTCAATGCTCCTGACAACGAGGGTCATACCTTCAGGTACTGGAATTCGGAAATTATTCCGGTACTTGATTTTTTCCTCTCGGTAAAATAAATAGATGAGAACATATCCGCCTTTAAGAGCTATCTCTACTCTTCGGAGATTCCCATGAAACGTTCTTTATCTTCTTTATGTAACGGGTATACTCTCCTGATTAACTGGAAGGAAGTTTAAGTCATTAGGAACAGGATCATACACCTCCACCTGAGGGTGGACTTTTTTGAAAGAGGAACCTTCTGTGGCAATGATCAATGGTGCAGATGAATACCATTACTAAAAATCCCAGCAAGAATTACCATTAACATTACCAGTGTCACCACTATCAGCAGTATCATGACCGCCTCCTGTATTATTAATGATACATCTGCTGCGGTTCCAATTCCAGTGAAACATACTGTTTTTTCGTATAATTATAAAGGGAATTGATTTTTATCAGGGACACTCTTCACAATAATTTTGCCAGGCAGGAGAGGAAATAGGCGATATCCTCCTCTTTCATGTCCGCTGTAACCTGGAGGCGGATCTCCTCTTCCCCCCTGGGAACTACGGGGTAGACAATTGCCGTGGATAGAATCCCGGCATCGAATAATTTTTTAACAATTTTTTTAGTTCTGGGGGAATCCCTGATTATAACAGGGACTACGGGGTGCTCACTTTCGATGATTTCGAGTCCCAGGTCCTTTATTCCTTCCTGGAGGATGTGAATCAGGTTTCTCAGGTGTCCCAGAAGGAGGTGCCCCTTCTCGGAGTCGAGAATCCTGAGTGCCTGGAGGGAAGCTGCCGCCTCCGGGGGTGTTATGGGATTGGTATATATATAGAATGGCGATGTCTCCCTCAGATAATCTACCACGGGAGTATCTGATACCAGGTATCCACCGTTAACTCCAAGGGCCTTCCCAAGGGTGGCGATGAGAATGTCACTTCTTGACCCGGTATATTCTTCGGTCCCCCTTCCGGTTGTTCCGAAGGCCCCGACACCGTGAGAATCATCCATGAGGGTAACTATTCCTCCGGGAAAGTTTTTATCATATTTTTCTGCAAGTTTTTTTATCACCCCCAGGGGGGCATGGTCTCCCCTCATGCTGAAAATTCCATCCGTCACCACGATGGCATGATCAAAGCTGCCTACTGATCCCTGCAGCACTTCTTCGAGGGCAAGCATGTCACCATGGGGGTAAATTTTTTTTCCTGCAGGACCTGCAAGCCTCGCGGCATTGATAATTGAATTATGATTAAGCTCATCGGTTATTACTACGGTATTTTCCTGCACCAGTGCCGGGAGTGTTCCCATGACGGCGCTGTATGCTGAATTAAAAAGAAGGCAGTCTTTCCGTTGGTGAAACTGAGCCAGGGCCTTTTCGAGATTCCGATGCACCTCACTGGTCCCGCTGATAAAACGAACTGCCCCTGGGCCGCATCCGTAGAGATGTACCGCCTCCTCTTCAGCTCTGATAACATCTTTATTCAGACCCAGTCCAAGATAGGAATTTGAGTTCATCCGGAGAAATTCCTTCTTCCCCTCTCCTGAAATGTGATACCGGGTTCCCTTTGTTTTGTCCGGTGGAACAATACCGGAAAGTATTTTTTCAGGACCCTTGCTTCGATTTTCCCTGGAAAGTCTTTTTAGGTGTTCAGTAAAGGTTTTATTTATTTTTTCGAGGGGCATTTATTTCCTCCCGCCTTCATTTCGATTCTTTATCCGAATATTTTCAAGCATGTCATCGGTCATGGCCTGCAGGTTGTAAACTTCCCCCCATCCCCAGTCTTTACGTGCCGCGTCATCACACATATTGTCTGGCCAGGACTCCGCGATGGACTGCCGAAGGGGATCGATTTTATAATTAATGATGAAGCCGGGAATTCTTTCCCTGATTGAAGCGGCCACCTCTTCGGGAGTAACTGCCATGGCCGAAACGTTATATGCATTTCGAAAATTCAGGCGGGAGGGGTCTGCCTCCATGAGGGCGATTGCGGCCCTGATGGCATCGGGCATATACATTATGTCCAGCCTTGTTTCTGCCTTGAGGTAGCATTCATATTTTTTATGTTCAAGGGCATCGTAGTAGATAGCCACGGCATAGTCGGTAGTGCCTCCCCCCGGGGGAGTTTTGTGAGAAACGAGTCCGGGGTATCGAAGTCCACGGGTATCCGTTCCGTATCTGATCTGATAATAATCACAGAGAAGTTCACCGGTGGTTTTGGTAATGCCGTACATGGTTGCCGGGCGCTGGATGGTAACCTGCGGTGTATTTACCAGTGGTGTTGAAGGGCCGAATGCCCCGATGGAGCTGGGGAAGAATAAAGACGATTCGTATGCCCTGCAAACCTCCAGGATATTTATAAGGCCTTCAATGTTGACCCTCCAGGCGGTGAGGGGATTTTCTTCCGCCACTGCCGAGAGTATCGAGGCGAGGTGATATACAGATCCTATTTTATTCTCTCTGAAAACTTTTACTACTTGATTTGAGTCTGTAGTGTCAAGAGGGATGAATGGCCCGGATTCCCGAAGTTCATCAGAAGGGGGACGCCTGTGTCCAGCGGCGATTACGCGTGAATTGCCATGGATACGACGCAGTTCCATTGTCAGTTCCGATCCGATTTGTCCCGTTGCCCCTGTGACCAGTATCTGCTTCATTTAAATTTGATTTCCCCCCTACCGTAAGAATATAATAAATAGTGAACGATTTCAAAATTTTTAAAGGAAGTATATTTGTCACTGTGCTTCAAAGTTCTTCTATACTTGTAATTATTTGATTCACCACAGATTCGTCTGTTTTTGGATTAAAGAAAACCGCCTTCCATCCCGGGATATGTACTCCCCCGGGAAGGTATCCCATTGATGTGGTGAAACTGAGCCTGGCATCCTTGTCCGGCAACAGGGTCATTTTTCTTTTATCAAAGAGATGCTGCACTTCATGGAAATATCTCTGGTAATCTTTTTTCCGGATATTCCCCCTCACAAGTTCATCATAAATTTTTTTAGCATTCCTTCCCTTAGGGAGTACCCACCATACGACGCTTGGACTCATGCAGCTGTAATTGAGAACCTTGCAGTAATCGAGTTTTCGAATTCGTTTTTTTGCGTACAGGGCCAGCTCTAAAGCATGTGCCACAAGAAGCTGATACCCCATGAGACCGATTCCGTTCAGGCTCGACATTACAGAGTAGGGTCCGATTGCGGGCCTTGAGCATTCCAGTGTAAAAAGGGCGGGATCATGACGATAATCGGCTTCGGAGAAATACGGCAGCTGTTCCTTGTTTCGCAGGAGATATGTCAGGTCGTCTTTATTATTAACTATAAATGCACTGGAGGGATAATGTCCCCAGCCCATTTTGTGAAAATCTATAGTGATTGAATCGGCATACTGTATGCCCATGGATTTTTTTCTGAGCCTGCGCAGTACATCGAGTAGATCCCGGCTTAGTTTAAAGGGATTTTTTTTACAGTCATATTCATTTAACATACATAATGACCACCCCGCCGCGGCATCAACATGAAGCTGGGGTACGGGAACGTTAAATTTTTTAGCCTTATCCTCAATGATATCCCTAATTCCAGCAATATCATCTATTCCGAAGGCATCTGTACTTCCAAAAGTTGCAATTATAAATGCGACATTTTTTTTCTGTTCATAGAGGCGGTCAAGTTTCCTCGCCATTGCATCAAGTTTCATACTGCATGAGGCATCAGTTTCAATAGAATGAAGATGATCTGTTCCCATCCCAAGCCAGCCGGCAAGTGTCTCATTTGAATAATGGGCCGCCTGAGATACAATTCCCGCTATCTCCTTTCCCCGGAGACCCTTTTTCATGGTACCGGGGAGAACCTTTTCTATGCCGATCTTCCCTCCGTAGAGATTTGATATTGTACCCCCCATGGTAAAAACTCCCCATGGATTGTTGGTATGATAAAAGACAAGATTAGCCAATGCTATTATGGCCTTAAGTTCCAGTTCATTGGAACGTTCACTGTAGGTATCTACACAGAGATTCGGATTTTTCAGAAGGCTGGCAATGCAGCCAATGAAGGATGCATAATTCGCAGGTCCCTTTACATTTTCCAGGTGTAATTTGGAATCCCATCCATCGGTGCCCCAGAAATAGGGGAATATTGAATCCCGTGCATCCTTCAGGTTTCCAGGAAAGTTATGAATTTCCGGATTCGACTGGGCGGTGTCATAATTCCTGGACATGATTTCACGGGCGGCGACTGTTTCTTCCGCGACTATGGTATTTAAGAACTCGTTGAATATCTGAAGAATATCTTCTTTGTTACAGGTAAAAAATCTTTTAATAATATCATCTAGAGTGACATTATCCATGATAACCTCCGATTAAATAAGCAAAGATCATTTCTCCCCTGAATTTGCCCTCTATGCTTATTGTTCCTTAAGCCTATCATAAAGGTATGGAAAAAACTACTTATAATCCATGTTTTTGAATTTTTCCGGCGAGGGGTATTGTCGCTTAACTTTACCTTTATATTGATTCTTCTGCTTTAAAGGATTTCCATACCCTTTCATACTCCCAAAATTATTGACGATTATTCGAATTAATTAAAAAATGGTTTTATGAAAACATCTCTAGATACAATTAAGAAACTTGTCGGCAACATAACAGAAACACAGATGCGAAATGTCGAAAGTTTTGTCTGGGATAAACTGGCCATTTTTATTCCTGCGGTAGGTCCCTGTTATTATTCCCTCACACCGGACCATAGTCACCCGTCATATTCATTTTATTTAATGCATGATAATTATTGCCGCATTGCCATTGCAGGTATAGAGATAGAACCGAGTATAGGTAAGATTGCATGCATCTCACCCTCTGTGACTCATCACGAAATTTCAGGAGAAACCTTTTCTAGATACACTGCAATTATGATTGACAGGGAATTTTTTGAACAAGCCTTCTCTTTCTATTCAGCAGATCCATGCCCGGTATTTCGTGTTGAGTATTTTACGCCAACGGAGGGCCTGAATTATATAATTAAAGAATTTATGCTGGAGCATGATCAGGACCTGCCGGGGCGCAGCAGACTTCTTGAATCAACAGCAATTCGCATAACACACTCCCTTATTAGGATGCTTCTTGGAATTACCGCGGGTAATGAAAAAATATCCACGCGCCTTGACATCGACAGGGCCATAGAGTTTATTAACAGCAGGTATGGTGAGAATCTTTCAGTTGAAATGATGGCTGATGCAATATCATTCTCTACCTCGCATTTTTCCCGTCTTTTTAAAAAAGAAACAGGGAAGAGCCCCCAGGAGTATCTCATTGAAGTCCGGTTAAACCGCGCCCGCACAAAACTTATTGCCGGTAATACTTCAATAACAGAGATTGCCCATTCATGCGGTTTCAGCAGTTCCGCCCATTTTTCATTCAGCTTCTCAAAGAAATTCGGGCAGTCCCCATCTGAGTATAAAAAAATACACAACAGCACAAATATATAATTATTTAAGTGAAATCTGAAAGCGAAGAAAAAACATTTTTTTATGATACCCCTGAAGCTGTTCAGTGTAACCGGGCAGCGTTAAATATCAAGGAGAGGTGTATCATGAATAAGCAGGAAATTATTTCCTTCATTAACAGTAACCTTGCCTGCTCGCTGGCAACCGTTGAAGAGGGGGAACCGAGGGTACGCGGGATGCTTGCCTACCGGGCAGACGAGGAAGGAATTATCTTTCATACCGGGAGTACAAAATCTCTTTACAGCCAGCTTAAGGCCGACGGGAAGGTGGAAATCTGTTTTTCAAACATGGAACAGGGCTGCCAGGTCAGGGTAAAGGGCATTGCAGAAGAAATTGATGATGAAACATTAAAAGAAGAAATAATCTCTCAGCGTGAATTTTTGAAAAACTGGCAGGAGGTGGGGATGCCGGGGCACCTGGCAGTTTTTAAAGTAAGGGAATGTGCAGCAACGGAATGGACCTTTGCGACCAATTTTGAAACTACAACCTATGTTAAACTTTAACAGGCTGTGCGGGTGGATATAGTTGAAAGTTAATTCTAAAATGGATTCAGGATATGGGGCCTCTATTTATGCAGGCCTCATGTTTTATTGTTTTTTAAAGGAAGATTTAATTAAGCAGCTATACCAAACTTGACGTATACGATATCGTAACCGACTTCCGCAAGTTCCCCGATAACTTCGGCAAAATAAAAATACCTCCTGAAGCTGCTGGTATTCATACAGTATAATCTATGCCAGGCATTTAAAAAAGTCTTGCCCATACTGCGGTATTTATAAATATACTTACATTCCGGTCTTTAAAGCATGCTATATTTGACCGGAAATACTAAGATGACGACTTAAGTCTTGAGGATAATTTTATCATGAAAATACGGGTGACACAGAGGTTTGCGGTTGCATTTCTACTTATTCTGTCTTTTTTGATGCCCCTGCCGGGTGCGAAAAAAGTAAATCCCCCCCACAGGATTGAAACAATACTATGCCCGGTTTTTTCTGAAAAGCCTGACGGGCCAACTGTGCCTGTTGATGTATTTATTCCCGAAGGAGAGGTGAAGGGGGACCTGCTGGTTCTTCCGGGGTGGCGTTTCAAGCGTCAGCGATGGTACCGCGAGACAGATCTTTTATCGTATGCACGGCAGCATGGTTACAGGGCGGTCTTTCCGGAGATGAATATCTCACTGTATGCTTCAAAATATTATGATGTCACACAACGTCGTATTAAATGGCAGCCAATTGCCGGGGGGAAATGGATCCGGGATATTATGATACCGCGGCTCCAGAAGGACAGAAAGATTTTCAACAGGGGGGGAAGTAATTTCCTTCTTGGTCTCTCAACGGGGGGGCGGGGTGTCGCACTGGTCGCCCTCCAGAATCCCGGACTCTTCCGTGCCGGTGCGGCCCTCTCCGGTGATTATAACCAGGCGGCGATGAGACAGGATCGCCTTATGACGAGGATGTACGGTCGATACCATGCCTTCACGCGGCGGTGGAAGATAATTGATAATCCGCAGTATGAGGCAAGACAGGGCAGGTGGAAGATGCCCCTTTATCTCGGTCATGGCACTGCAGACCGGATAGTGCCCCTTTCCCAGAGCAGGGCCTTCCACTGGACGTTAAAAAAATATGCTCCTTCAATCCCCATTAAGTACAGGGAAGCACCGGGACATGGACATGACTTCAGGTACTGGGGTTCTGAACTTCCTGCAATTTTCGCCTTTTATAAGGAGCAGAATAATAAATAATCCGGGAAAATTATCGTTTTTCGGATGTTATGTCTCCTGCTGATGAAAAATATTTATCAGTATGAGTATAATTGTTATTTTCTCATTGCTTTTTTATTTTCTAAATGATAATTATGCCTTCCGGATGCCATGAATAATCAATATATTAACAACACTACCCTCGAAGCCGGAAATTCAAGAATTCTTCTTGTTGAAGATGAAATTATTATTGCACTCTATATTCAAAATGTATTAACCAAGTATGGCTACCAGAAAACATCCATTGTTTCAAACGGCAGCGATTGTCTAAAGCTTCTGAAAGAAGATGAATATGATCTCATAATTATGGATATCAGCATTGAGGGGGATATGGATGGCGTTGAAACCGCATCCATTGTAAATGAGAATTATGACATCCCACTGATTTTTCTCACGGCATATTCAGACAGTGACGTTCTTCATAAGGCCAAACAGGCCAATCCCTATGGTTATATTATCAAACCGATAAACGCTAAAGAACTTTATGCCATGGTTGAGATGTCAATTTATAAACACCGTGTGGATATTCAGCTGAAAGACCGTGAGTTGAAGTTTCGTACACTCTTCGAACAGTCACGGGATGGTATCGTACTTTGTGACCGCCAGGGAGTTATTCAGGATGTAAACATTTCAGTTATCGAACTCCTTGGTACAGAGCGCGACGAATTGCTGGGTGTTTCCGTTGATGCTGTTTTCCTTGATGAGGATGATGTTGGGGTAATCTTTAACAGTCTTTTACAGAGTGGTTATATAAATGACTACGAGGCAAGGATGCAGCGAAAGGACGGTACCACGGTAGAATGTTCCGTAACTGTTACAGTGTTGAAAAATGAAAAGGGGGAAATTTCCGGTTACCAGGGAATTTTCAGGGATATATCAGAACGGAAAATGGTTGAGAAAAAGATCATGGATTCCGTAGATAAGGAGAGGCAGCGAATCGGCAGAGACCTTCATGACGGCCTTGGTCAGATCCTCACCGGAACCGGATTCATGTGTGAGCTTTTGATTAAAAAGCTTCTTGAAAAAGAAATCCCGGAGGCAGAAAATGCTGAGGAAATTTTTCGTCTCCTTAATGATGCAAAGGAGCAGGCCAGAAGCATTGCCCGGGGACTGAGCCCGATAAATATCGGTGAAGAGGGAGGATTCGGTCTCTCCCTTGAACAGCTGTGTATTAACTACGAAAAACTTTTTAACATTTCATGTGACCTTAACTGCGAGGACCAGTTTTTACCCAGCGATGATCTACAGGCGCTGAATCTATATTATATAATTATGGAAGCGGCAAACAATGCAGTACGTCACGGAAGGGCTTCCCGCATTCTTATTGAAATAAAGAAGGTCGATGGCCGTTTCTCAATTCAAATAATTGATAATGGTATCGGAATCAAAAAAGAAAATTTACAGAAAAACAGCGGCCTTGGAATTCACACCATGCGATATCGTGCCGGTATTATCGGTGCTGCGATAGATATCGCAAGTGAAGATTCATCAGGTACTGCTGTAACCTGTATACTGAAAAATTAACAGTATATACAGGTTTGTGACTTTTACGGTGGATGGACAGTATGGGGGAGAAAAAAAGAGTATTTATTGTTGATGATCATTCCGTTGTCCGGCAGGGATTGAGTCAGTTCATAAATTCCGAATCAGACCTTGAAGTATGCGGTGAAGCGGAAGACGCCAATGAGGCTATAAAGGGGATAGACAGGTTTGAACCTGATGTTCTTCTTGTTGATATAAGCCTCAAGGGTGCAAATGGTATTGAATTGACGAAGGCAATAAAAAACCGTTTTAACCTGCCGGTATTGATTCTTTCTATGCTCGACGAACATATTTATGCGGAAAGGGCCATCAAGGCAGGGGCTAAGGGCTATATCATGAAAAGTGAATCCATTGAAAAGGTGATAGGTGCACTTCGTGATATTCTTAAAGGTAAAATATTTCTTAGCCCGGCGCTAAAAGAGACATTGCTCAATAAACTTCTTCTTGATCCTTCGGATCGTGGTGATTCCCCCATCGATTCTCTTACCAATCGAGAACTTGAAGTGTTCCGTTTAATAGGTGAAGGACTCAGTACCCGTTACATCGCGGGAGACCTGTTGCTGAGTGTTAAGACAATCGAGACATACAGGGAACGCATTAAAAAGAAATTGAATCTGCACAATTCCGATGAACTGGTGCAGTATGCCATCCAGTGGCGCCTCGATGAAGGAAAATAACCTGAGTGCATATTGCATTGCTCTGTTTAAATGAATATTGCAATATGCAATCTCAGATTATTCTATGATTATGAAGTTGCCCTGTTTTATACGCTTTTTCAATTATTCTCCGCCTGTTTAAATAAAAATTAAAATTTATCTTACCGAAAGTTTGAATTGGCATGTTTCATGCATTTATAAGGTAGCAATGATCCATTGCCCGGGATAATCCCCCCGGCAATATTGGATTCATTCAGCTGATAAAACTAATCTGTGAGGTAAAAGATGAAAATAGCAATTCCCGTTGCTGAGGGTAAACTCTGTATGCACTTTGGTCATTGTGAGGTTTTTGCTCTCTTCGATGTCAATGAAGAAAAAAAAATCATTGAAAATCAGACAAATATAACTCCGCCTCCCCATGAACCTGGTCTTCTCCCGGGGTGGCTCGCTGAACAGGGGGCAACCTGCATTATCGCCGGGGGTATGGGGGGCAGAGCCAGGGGACTTTTCGAAGAAATGAATATTAGAGTTGTAACCGGCGCACCGGCGGAAGTCCCGGAAGCAGTAATCAATGCCTTCCTTGATGACAGGCTGCAGACCGGGCCAAATGCCTGCGACCACTAGGGCCATCACCGTTTAAATAATTATTTATTTAACCGTTGGAATTTTTTTTACAATCAGTTTGCCGGTCCCGTCACCTGTCAGTGCCATGCTGACTGGTCGCAGGATCGGCAACTGTAATATCAGCATTTATAAAGATTTTCAGTTTGTTATATTTTTACAATCTCTTCGCCTGTTTTCCTGCTTTTTGTGTCAAATTTCATGTAAGGGGATTCCCTTACAAACTTTTAAGTATATTCCTCTACATGATAAAATGAAAACTCTGTATTGACCGGAGGGGCTGTTATCCCTTATAATCACCTATAATCGGAAAAGCTGTATCTCTGATACGGCTGGAACAAATTTAAGAGGCCAGGTGCAACTTCAGTGTCTCCCCAGGGGATTGCTCCAATCGTTAAAAAGAATAAATTAAGATAAAGAATTAAAGTAATACATTATCGATGTTGTTGGAAAAGGATGTTCTGCGGCCTTTAAGGCTCCGGGAGGAAATCAGGTATGATGAACGAAGAGCAGCAGTATAACCAGTTTGAGAACAAGGCAATAGGAACAGATATTGAAAACAAGGAACAGTTTGTCACCTTCATCATCGAGGATGAATATTATGGTGTAGCAATATTAAAGGTTCAGGAAATCGTGGGTATGACAAAAATAACTGCGGTTCCCAATCTGGCTCACTATGTTCGGGGAGTAATTAATCTCCGGGGGAAGGTAGTTCCCGTTGTTGATATGCGTATTAAATTTGGCATGGAAGAACGGAAATACGACGCGGTTACGGTAATTTTAATTGTTGAAGTTAAGGGACGTGAAGTTGGAATGATTGTCGATTCAGTATCGGATGTAGTGGATATACCAAAAGATCAGATACAGGATACGCCTCATTTTCATGCGGGAATAGATACTAATTATATTTATGGTATAGGCAACCTGAATGATATGCTGGTGATACTTCTTGATGTTAATAAAATTCTCTCGGCGGATGAACTGGAACGGATAGATCAAACAAGTCAGGAATAATTTCTAAACATTTAATATTCATGAAAGATCTGAAAGTACTCGTAGTTGAAGATGATACGGTTACTGCTGCTGATATCCAGCATCGGCTGGAGCGTTTTGGCTGCGCAGTAATGGAAACTGCCGAAACGGGTGAGTCTGCTATAGAACTGGCAGAAAGAGAAAAGCCCCATCTTGTCATTATGGACATCACGCTCTCCGGAAGATTAAACGGTATAGATGCCGCAGCAAATATTCGTCTGAACCTAAACATTCCGGTAATATTTTTAACGGGTGATTCCGATGAGAATACGGTTCTTCGGGCCACTGCAGTTGAACCATTCGGTTATATACTGAAACCGGTGGAAAGCAGGTCGCTCTATGTCGCCATTAGAATGGCGGTGGCACGTCACGAGCTTGAGAAAAAAATTAAAGAAACAAAAGAGGCCCTTCACCGAAGCGAAGAACGGCATCGTATACTTGTTGAGTCATCCAGGGATGGAATTGTTGTTATCCTGAATGGAGACATAATATTCTCTAATAGAGCAGCCGGTACTATTCTTGGCCTTGATGAAGAACATGGGCCCGTGGGGAGGAAGGTTGAAGACTTCATGCCCGCTAACATCTGTGATGTATTTTACAGGCATTTAAAGGAAACGGTTTTGGAGGAAAAAGAACTTCCTGTGATGGAATGGCCATATTCCCTTCCTGATGGAAGTATACGCAACCTGGAAGCAGCCTCAAATGTAATCAACCATGATAAAGGAAAAGCCATACTGAGTCACATTCGTGATGTAACCGAACGCAAACTTGCCGATAAGGCCCTGCTTGAGAATCAGCGACGTCTTGATATGGTCCTCAAGGGGGGAAGTCTTGGCTTCTGGGACTGGGATCTTGAAACGGGGCATGTAATTTTTAACCGCCGGTGGTCAAAAATGCTCGGTTATCGTCATGAGGATCTGGTACCGGAAATATCAGCATGGACAGACCGTATTCATCCGGATGACCATGATACCGTGATGAATTCTCTGGCGGATCACCTGAAGGAGGTGAGCAGTTTTTTTCAGGGGGAGTACCGCATCAGGTCAAAATCAGGCCAGTGGAAATGGCTGCTGAGCAATGGACTTGTGATGGAACGACATGACCGTGGACCCCTGCGTCTTGCCATGGTCAGTATTGATATAACTGATCGCAAGGGGGCTGAAGAGGAGATAAACCGTTTAAACAGCGAACTGGAAAGAAGGGTAGAGTCCCGGACATCAGAGCTTGAATCAGCAAATAAAGAACTTAAGGAATTCGCCTATGTTGTATCCCATGACCTGAAAGCGCCTCTTCGCGGCATCAGTCAACTTGTAAACTGGCTGAAAAAAGATTACCGCGATGTTATTAATGAAGAGGGCCAGGAGCATATGGAGCTGATTGCAAATCGTGTTAAAAGGATGGACCAGCTTATCGATGGCATTCTCGAATATTCCCGCGTGGGAAGAATAATTAATCGAAAGGAAATTGTCGACTGTAATGAGCTCGTCAATGAGGTTACGGAAATGATTATGCCCCCTGAAAATATCGGCATAGTTATGGAAAACAAACTTCCCTCTATAGATGTTGAGCGGATTCGCCTTGAACAGGTTTTTCAAAATTTAATCGGAAACGCCGTACAGTATATGACAGAGGGGGGAGGCAGAGTATCTGTTTCATCAAAGGACTCAGGGGGCTTGTGGCAGTTCTGTGTTTCCGATGATGGTCCAGGAATTGATCCGCGTTATCATGAAAAAATATTTAAGATTTTTCAGACCCTGAAAGCCAGGGATGACAGTGAAAGCACCGGCATAGGTCTGACGCTTGTAAAAAAAATTGTCGAAACCTTCGGCGGTGAAATTTGGCTTGAATCAGAGGTGGGGCATGGAAGCAGTTTTTTCTTCACAATTCCCAAAAACGAGACAGTTTATCGGAAGCAGGAAACCGGTTCTGGTAGTGGAAGATGATCGAATTGATGCAATGACAATAAACAGGATTTTTAAGGAACTGAAGATATATAATAAATTGCATATAACAGGTAATGGTGAAGAGGCATTAAAATTTCTGAGAGAAAAAAAGGATGAGTATCCCTGTATCATACTCCTTGATCTCAATATGCCGCGGATGAACGGAATCGAGTTTTTAAAGGAGATCAAAAATGATATCAGGTTGAAAAAAATTCCCGTAGTGGTGTTGACTACTTCCAATGATCATCATGACAGGAATGAATGTTTCAGCAATGGTGCAGCGGGATATATGATTAAGCCTTCTGAACACGATGCATTCGCCTCTGTAATTAAGGCAATTGACAACTATTGGTCCGTTAGTGAACTGCCGGAGGGAGTATAGTATGACAGAAAAAAAAGAAAAAATCCTTTATGTGGAAGATGACTCGGTGGACCGCCTTGCGATAAAAAGAATGGCACGTGAGACCGGATTTTTCTATGAGTTAATTATGGCATCTTCCGTTGCTGAAGCAGAAGAACTGCTGCACGGAAACAGCTTTAACATCGTAATGCTGGATTACCTGCTGGGAGATGGGGATGCCTTTGATCTTTTCGGAAAAGTAAAGGGGGCCCCAATTATTATCGTTACCGGTATTGGAGATGAAGAGGTTGCGGTGCGCGCGATGAAGGCGGGAGCCTATGACTATGTTATTAAAGATTCCGAAGGCAGTTATTTGAAGACACTTCCCGTAACAATTGAAAATGTCAGGAAGCGCTATTTATCCGAAATCGAACTCGCCCGATACCGTGAGCACCTCGAAATTCTGGTACGGGTCAGAACCGAAGACCTTCAAAAGGAAATCGAAGAGAGAAAAAAAGCGGAAAGGCTGGTGCGGAAATCATTGCAGGAGAAGGAACTGTTGATCCGGGAGGTTCATCACCGGGTTAAAAACAATATGCAGATTATTTCAAGCCTCCTCAATCTTCAGGCATCGCAGGCAGAGGAACGGGGCAGTGCGGAGGTCATCAGGAACAGCGAAAACCGTATCAGATCAATGGCCCTGGTACATGAAAATCTCTACGAAGCGGAAGATCTTTCAAAAGTCGATTTCAAACTCTATATAAATAATCTCCTGGAGCACCTGGTTAACAGCTACGGAATTGATGAACGCTCCGTTGATATTGATCTCGATGTTGACGATATCCATCTTTCCATCAGCCAGGCGATTCCCTGTGCGCAGATAATCAATGAGCTGGTGACCAATTCTCTGAAATATGCCTTCCCCGATGGAAAAAAGGGGTGGATATCCATATCAATGCACAGATCAGGTCCCGGGTACCGTCTCACCGTTTCAGATAATGGCATTGGCATCCGTCATGAGAAGACATCGACCTCTCTTGGCCTTCAGCTTGCGGAGGCCCTGACATTACAGTTGAACGGGAATATGGAACTGGAAAGAAATGACGGTACTACCTTTACCATCGATTTCGGCAGCTGAAAGGACCTGACTTCCTGCGAAGCAGCACGCCAATCTTCAAAAACTTTACTGAACCATCCCGGCGAATCGAACGATAATAGAGAGAGGTGTCTTTAGGCATCCCGATGAAATGCCAGGCAGGGAAGGATTATGAAGAAAGGACAGATATTTTTTCTAGCAGCAATTTTTATTTTTGCAGGAAGTCATACCAAAGCCATGCAGAATTCCCGGCTGGAGTGGTGGAAACTGCACCGTGCCGAATTGAACAAAGAAATTGTTGAAGCAAAAAATGAAAAACGTCTGGACGGGGAAATTGAGGTTCTCCTGAGAAAGGAAGTAAAACGAAGTAATGATGTTATTGGAATTTTTGAAAAACATGCCCTCAATGAAGGCCTTCTGACTCAGACGGGAAAAGAATTTTCTCCATCATCATACCGAAGTATCCTTCTGAAGAAGGCATCAGTTGCGGCTGATCTGCTGTTAATGAAAAACCTGGTACTGACCTGGAACAGCGGTGAAATTTCTGAGATGATGCTAAAGCAGGCGGGGAAAAGGGTAGCCGGTTATGCCGCTGAAAAATTCACCGCAGAAACAGATGAACTGGCGGAGCTTTTTGTCACTCGCGATATTCCCCGGGATAAGCGGCGCAGGATTGCCCGGGAAATGTTAATGGAAGCAATGATGCGACAACGGGTCAAGCTGAAGGAGACTATCGAAAAAAAACTGTCAGAAAGAATAGGGGAACGTTTCGGGTATAAAAAAACAGTAACCTCCTCGCACCTTAATAGAAGTATCATTGAAGAAACAGAAAAGCTGATTGCAGAGTACCTGATGCCAATGGAGGTCGCATTCACTGAAAATGATTTAATGAGATCAGTTACCTGGAATTATTACGAGGCGGTAATGAAGCACCGTTTCAGGGTCTTCTCAGAAATACAAAAAATGATGAAGGAAGAATTTCCCCTTGGGAAAATACGTTATTTTTACAGGGACCCCCTTGCCATGGACGCGCGGTATTTCCCACAGTTGCCCATTTCAAAGGATAAACAGGAAAACAGCAGGATATATTTTAACCGGAACATCGACTCCCTCCGGCGCCGTTACCTTGGACAGGTGAGCAGCCGGAATGTTTCAGTGATAACCAGGCGGTTTTTAAAGAAGGCGGATTCATATGTAAATCAGTATCTCGCCAGGGAACGGGCCTCCCTTTTGTATGCCGAAAAAACCCTGAAGCGTCTTCAGGAAACAGACAATTCAGATCCGGTTCAGAAAGGGGCATTGGGAAAGGCCATTGCCATAAAAAGGTCTGATATAACAAAAATGAAAACCGACGCAGAGGAATATGTCAACAGAAGTGAAAAGCTGCTTTTGTGGCGCGGGGATAATGTTGCCATGCCGCAGCCTGTCATGAAGGGTGTCGTTAATGAATTAATTTCCGGTCAGGGGAAATATATTATTTTTATTGGAAACATTGGGCGCGGTGCGGTGCAGCTGGCAGCCCGCAGAGGTGGCAGTGCCCATGATGTCAGAACGTCCCTTCGGCGTCTTGATAAGGTGTACCGGGATATTCTCGAGGGAATTCTTCCCGGGAAGGAAATTAGAAAATCACTTACTCAACGTGACGTGGCAGCGTTCAAAAATCAGAAGAGAATACTGACGAATGAGGTCAAGGGAATGCATAGTTCTCTTATTGCTGATTATCGTCTGGTACGGGAAAACCATGGCAGCATGAAAGAGAAAGATGATACCCGAAGGGGGAATGGTGATATCAGCATTGCACAGTTTGAAATGGACCAGATTGCAGAGGGTCTCAGGGACTTTAACAGGGCCCTTGCACGCTATACCTATGCCGAGGAACTTCTCGCCCGGTATAAATTAACCGCTGACAGGTTTATTGCTGCACTGAAAAAAGGCGATATCCCCCCGGAGACTGAAAAAATAATCAGCAAAAAAAGCCTTTTCCCTTTCATTAAGAATTACGATGCGGGGAAGTTCAGGCGGGAAGAGTTTACAAAAAAATATCTGGTAAGGAAAATGCAGCAGCGGGAATCCCGAATAAAGGGACTCCTATATTATTATAAACGCCGTGGTATTGAAATAAGGGAGTATCCCGATGCAGATGAGTTGAAAGCCTGTCATCGTGATTGGAGCCGGCGTCCGGTAATTACCGTTGGAGGCCGTCGAATAGATCCTTCAACCCTGCTCATGGGGGACGTCTCTACCGCAAGGTATGTAAGGGACCTGACAGTAAAAAATTTATGGAAGGAAGATAACAAGGATGTTTTTTCCGGAACCGACTGCAGGATTGAACTGGAAGATCGGAGTATATCGGTGACTATTCCACGGGGATGGGATCCTCTTCCCGTCGCTAATATTATCCCCGGCAGGGCATCCGTTAAGGAATATATGAGCCTTGACGGTACTGCTTCAATTCTACTTGCTGCAATTCCAGTTAAAAAAAATGATGCGAAGGAAGTTTCGCGCCGCTGGATGTTAAGGCGCAGCACTACAATGCTGACTCACCGCTGGGGGAAAAAGGATTCACATTTATACTACTGGGCCCGGGGGCGTGATAAAAACGATAATGTTTTCGAGCTCTATGCCTTTGAACGGGACGGCCACATAGTTATTATTGAGGGAATTTCACCGGTAGACCGGTATGCCCTCCTGAGGAAAAAACTTGAAGGGATTTTCGCTTCGGTGAAATATTAGAGAGTGAATTCCTTAGATGAATTAAAGGGGGGCATGTTTTGCCAGCTCCCCTGAAGGGTCTCTTCCTGGAGACTCCTCTTTACCAGTTTAAGAAAATCTGAACGCGGTATAAAATGTGCGCCCAGGCTCTCCAGGTGATCGGTATGGACCTGGCAATCTATGACGGAAAATTTCATTTCTTCGAGGTATTTTGTCATTGTAATGAAGGCGGTCTTGCTGGCATTGCTGACGCTGGTAAACATTGATTCACCGAAAAAACAGTTGCCCAGAGAAACACCGTATAACCCCCCTGCCAGGCTGTCGTCCTGCCATGCCTCCACTGAATGGGCAATGCCGAGTTCATGGAGCCTGATATATGCCTTCTGCATGTCATCGGTTATCCAGGTGCCATCCTGGGTGCTGCGGGGACTGCTGCATTTTTTAATGACCTCTTCAAATGCCATGTCAAAGGTGACAGTAAAAAGATTTCTTTTCAGGACCTGGCGCATGCTGCGGGAAATTTTTAGTTCTTTCGGAAATAAAACAAAGCGTGGATCAGGGGACCACCAGATGATCGGTTCCCCCGGAGAATACCATGGGAAAATGCCGTGGCTGTAGGCTTCAATGAGACGTTCCATGGAGAGGTCTCCCCCCACCGCGAGGATGCCGCTTTCATCGGCAAGTTCAGCCGGGGGGAAGATTATTTTTTCATTGAGGGAAAAAACCGGCATCGGTCATCATTTTCCCTTCATTGTAATTTTGACCTCATCGTCAACAATATCGGCTTTTGCACTTCCCCCCCCGGAAAGTTCTCCGAAGAGGACATGGTCGACGAAGAATGATTTTATCTTATCCTGCACCAGGCGGCCGATTTCACGGGCACCAAACTGTGGAGAATAACCTTTTTTGGCGAGCCAGAGATAACATTCATCGGTAACGGCCAGTTCAATGTTTTTTTCTGACAGTTGCTTTGTGAAGAGACGAACTTCCTTTTTAACGATATCGAGAATTATCTCTTCGTTGAGGTGATTAAAGGTGACGATGGAGTCGAGTCGGTTACGGAATTCGGGAGAGAATATTCTGTCAACCGCTTCGCTGATGGCACCTGCACTCATGGTCCGTTCGCCGAAACCCATTTGTGTTTTGCCGATCTCCCGTGCTCCCGCATTTGAGGTCATGATGATGATGACGTTTTTGAAATCCGCCTTTTTACCGTTATTATCTGTCAGGGTGGCGTAGTCCATTACCTGCAGCAGCGTATTGAAAATATCCGGGTGGGCCTTCTCAATTTCATCGAGGAGCAGTACCGCATAGGGGGTTTTTCGAATTGCCTCGGTGAGGAGTCCCCCTTCCTCATAACCGACATACCCGGGAGGAGCCCCGATAAGGCGCGCCACGGTATGTTTTTCCTGATATTCGCTCATGTCGAATCGGTGAATGGTGACACCAAGGTAACCTGCGAGCTGGCGTGCCAGTTCAGTTTTACCCACCCCTGTGGGGCCGACAAAAAGAAATGAGGCGATGGGACGGTCGGGGGAACCAAAGCCGGCACGGTTTCGCTTTATTGCTTCCGTAACCATTGAGATGGCCTGGTCCTGGCCGAAAATTTCCTCTTTAAGTTCAGCAATCATATCTTTCAGGCGTGTCATCTCCGAACTGGATACTGATTTTTCAGGAATCTTTGCCATCTTGGAAATGATTTTTTCCACGTCACCGGTATCGATTACGACGGTTTCATCATCATTTTCCCGATACATGCGGGCATAGGCCCCGGCTTCATCTATTACATCGATGGCCTTGTCGGGGAGGTGGCGGTCATTGATATATTTTGCTGAAAGGTCAACAACAGATTTGAGGGCTTCATCGGTATATTTTACGTGGTGATACTCCTCGTAGTATTTCTGCAGTCCCTTGAGGATGTCAGTGGTTTCCTCAACGGAGGGTTCCGGGATATCAATTTTCTGGAAGCGTCGTGACAGGGCCCGGTCCTTATCGAAGTATTTTTTATATTCATCATAGGTGGTGGAACCGATACAGCGGACATGCCCCGAGGAAAGAATAGGTTTCAGCATATTGGAGGCATCCATGGAACCACCGGATACGGCGCCGGCGCCGACGACAGTATGGATCTCATCAATGAAGAGTATTACATCCTTCATTTTCTGCAGTTCCGAGAGGACCTTTTTCATCCGTTCTTCGAAGTCTCCCCTGAATCGTGTTCCCGCGATGAGGGATCCCATATCAAGCTGATAAATTTTACTGTTCTTCAGGGGGGCCGGAACGTCCCCTTCTGCAATTTTCTGGGCCAGCCCTTCGGTAATTGCAGTTTTTCCCACACCGGGTTCGCCCACGTGTATGGGATTGTTTTTTACCCTTCGGCATAGTACCTGTGCGGTCCGCTCGATAATGTCTTCCCTTCCTATAAGGGGATCCATCTCTCCATTGTGTGCCTTTTCCACCAGTTCAGTGGTGAAAGCCTCAATGACCTTGTTTCCCTTTACAGGTTCTTCTTCCTCTCCATCATGATATACTTCTTCTTCCAGATCACCTTTTTTTTCATCATGATCAGGATAGGCGGAAACGCCATGTGAAACATAATTGAGAAGACTTAACCGTGACAGCCCCTGGTTTTTGAGAAAGTAAGCCGCAAAGGAATCCTTCTCGTCGAAAATGGCTATCAGTACATCACCCAGGTCAAGCTCCTCTTTTTGTGCAGAGGTGGTATGCCAGATGGCCCGCTCCATAACGCTCTTAAATCCGGAGGACTGGATTGGTTCGGTATCCTCGACGCGGGGCATATGCTGGTCAAAATATTCTTCCAGGTTTTTCTGGAGTGTTTCTATTTCGCCGCCGGTTTCCTCGATAATCTCCTGGCCCGCTTCATTGAACAGGGAGGAGTAGAGAATATGTTCCGGCGTCAGAAACTCGTGGTGGTTCTGATGCGCCTCGTTGAAGGCAGCCATTAGTACATCGTTGAGTTGTTGATTTATTTCCATATGATTACGCTTCCTCGTATGAACATTTCAGGGGGAATTGACGTGATTTTGCCATTTCATGAACCTGCGATACCTTGCTTGCTGCAATATCAAGGGGGTACACGCCGCAGATTCCGGCACCCTTTTTGTGGACATCCAGCATGACCTGGGTTGCCTTTGCGGAAGGCATTTGAAAAATATTCACCAGCACCTCCACGACAAAGTCCATAGTGGTATAGTGATCATTGTGCAGAATGACCCTGTACATTTGAGGTTTTTTAACCCGGTGGTCTGTTTTGAGCTGCAGATCACCTTCATAGATATCATCGTTACTCGTTTTTCCCGGCATGACTTTTACTCCCCTCAGGTTCTTCAAGCCATATGTGTGCCGGATCGCTGAAAATCCAGCATTTTTTATAGATTATCAAAAGTTTACCTCCTATATATAATAATATAAAAGGAATGGATTTGTTACAATTATTTTACTGCTAAAATTTTTCCATTACCGCCTCCGCCATGAGGCGGTATCCTTCGACGGTGGGGTGTACCATGTCACCCTGAACCAGGGATCGGTGGGGAATGCCTTCCTTTATTTTTTTTTCCCAGTAGCGATGAACCAGGGCCACGGGGAGTTTCTCTTCTTCTCCAAGATCAATTATAGACTGGTAAAAGGCATTTGCCGCCCTGTTTTCCTCTTCATGGTGAATGGCGCAGGAAGTAAGGAGCAGTATCTCCGCAGAGGTATCAAGGCGTATCCGGTCGATCATCGATTTTATGTTCCGCTTAAGGCGTTCCGGAGAACCTCCCATGCAGGCGTCGTTGAGGGCAAACTGGATTATAACCAGGGTCGGATTTCGGTCCAGTACATCCCGGCGGAGTCGCTCCAGGCCGTCATCGGATGTGTTGCCGGGGATACCGCGGTTGATCATTTTGATGCCGTCGTGATATTTTTCCTGAAGCATTTCATGCAGGAAGTCAACATAACCCTTTCTGGTCATCCATCCCTGGGTGAGGGAATCACCGAAGGCTACGATGGTGATTTCTTCCTTCTTATCCAGTTTTTTTATAGTGGCACTGCATTTCATCTTTAATTCTCCGCAATTTTTATCTATTTTTGTCTATGGGGGAAGTTTAAATATCCGGTTGTTTTGAGAAAGGCATGGTTTTTTATTTTATCCTTTTACTTCCTTCAAAAATAGAAAAGAAATTTTCAGATGTCAATCAGATTACTTCCCCCGGGCGGGGGTCAGAGCCTCACCGCGGGGGTCAGAGCCTCACCGCGGGGGTCAGAGCCTCACCGCGGGGGTCAGAGCCTCACCGCGGGGGTCAGAGCCTCACCGCGGGGGTCAGAGCCTCACCGCGGGGGTCAGAGCCTCAACACGGGGGTCAGAGCCTCACCGCGGGGGTCAGAGCCTCACCGCGGGGGTCAGAGCCTCAACACGGGGGTCAGAGCCTCAACACGGGGGTCAGAGCCTCAACACGGGGGTCAGAGCCTCAACACGGGGGTCAGAGCCTCAACACGGGGTCAGAGCCTCAATATGATTTTTTTCCGGGGAAATTGGAAACAGGAAAATAAAATCCTCATGCCTATTAAAAAAAAACTGTATAAATTCTCTAAATTAGAAAAAAATTTTTAATATTATTATTGATTTTCAATATGCTATATTGTATAATCAGTAAGAGAGCATACAATATAGAAGATTTGTACACTGATGTTGAATATATGAGGTTGTTCAGACCTTAGAATAGATACCCGGTATTATGATTGTTATAGATAAAATGATCATAAAAGGGAAAAACTGGAGAATTGAGAGGGGTATATGAAAATAGAAATTACCATACTCGGCCTGCTCATGGAAGGGAACCTCTATGGCTATGAAATCAAGAAGAAGATAGTTGAGCGACTTGAAGATTATGTAGATATCAAATTCGGTTCCATCTACTATGCTATCAAAAAAGCTGTTGAGAATGAGTGGGTAAAACGTGTCGGTACTGAAAAAGAGAGTGGTAATCCTGAACGTTATGTCTATGAAATTCTCCCTTCAGGAAGAAAGCATTATAAAAAACTGCTGAAACAGTACTTCGACCAGAATATGATCCATTTTGACATTGATATTGTTCTTATGTTTTTTAATTTTCTTACGGAAGAACAAAAGGAACAGTTTATCGAAGAGCGGATGACTGTTGTTACCGAAAAACTTGGCAGTATCAGGGAAAAGATTGAACAGGAAGAGGGTATTAGTGAAGGGCATGGTCATATACTTACTTATCTGGAAAAGCATCTTCAGGCTGAATGTGATTGGCTTAAACTGGTAGCAAAGGATATTGAGCAGAAGAGTGCGTAATTTTTATTCTTAGTTAATTTTATCCATTATATCCTGCATAAAGGATACATCCTTACCGGCAGTTTCTTCAATTATTCGGTTTTTTAATGACGAAAGTTCCTTTGCGGCCTGGTGAGATGCGGGGACGCGGCTGTTTCCCGAGGCTTCGGAGTCAATTGCCTGTTCCATCGCCTGTTCGCTGATGTGCCGGATTTTTATTACATTATAGTAATGACGTTTTGCAAGAGAGAGGGCTATCCCCTTCATGAGTCCCTCCTGCTTTTGTGCCACTTCCTTCAGGTCAGCCTTGGTTATTTTTGTCAGAACTACTCCGCTTTTTGCCTGGAGGGTCGCACTCCGTTTTTCACCCAGAAGCAGGGCCATCTCTCCGGAAACTGTTCCCGGCTCTTCGATGGTTGCAACATTGTTTCCCCCGATGATGACATCAATGGTGCCGCTCTGGAGGATGTACATTTCTTCTCCGGTGGTATTCTCTTCACAGATAACGGCACCACGCTCATATTCTACCATTTTGTGGGAAAGATTATGGGTTTCGGTAATTTTAACCGGTTCGGAAGAACGGTAATAGGCTTCGCCCTTTTTGCATGTCAGGTTAAGTTCAAAGTCTTTGACAATTGCCGCTAGCCAGGGGAATTTTCTTTTTTTGAATTCTTCCTTCAGCCGCTCCATGATGGTATAATATTCAATGGATAGTTCACGGGTCTTTTTTTCATCGCCTTCAAGAGAATTCAGGTTACGGTTGATGATCTGGTTGGTGAGGAGCACCTGCCGTGCGATTACCATGGAAACATTCAGCACAAAGGAGAAATTCTCCATGCCCTGAAGGACCTTCTCCAAAGGCATCCGTTTGATTTTGCTGTCAGCAGTTGTAATGGCTGTTTCGATACGCTGTGCAGGGGCCCCGTTGAAACTGGACATGAGAATTTCCGTGGCTCCGAAAATCAGTTTCTGGCCATTGATTGCATATTTATCTGCAGTGTTTGGATAAAAGAAAACCTTTCCCGATTCAAGGAAAAAGGCCTCTGTGGGTGACTGCGATTCATTGTAGAGACGTATGAAAGATTCCGCCATGGATTGGTTTTATTTCTCCAGTATGCCTTTAATCGCTTCGAGTAATTTTTCTTTTTCAAATGGTTTGGTGATAAAGGCTGTTGCTTTGATTTCGGGTTCATTCTGCTTTATTGTATTCTGGTTCAGGGCAGAGACCACTACAATACGTGCATCATTGTCAAAGTCATGGATTTCCTGTACTGCACGTATACCGTCTTTCCCTCCCATGGTGATGTCCATGGTGACGAAGTCGGGATTCAGTTTTTTGTATAGTACGATGCCATCGGCACCATTATCGGCTTCACCGATGATTTCATGGCCGCCTTCTTCAAGGGCGCTTTTTATTATTCGTCTCATGAATCGGGAGTCATCAACTATTAATGCCTGTGCCATGGTGTAACCTGTATTCCTCTGAGATATTCAAGTAGCAATCTATATATACGTACATTATTACTCCAGTGGCCTCTCCTTTCAATCATTTTTTTCACCGCAAAAAAAAGGCGCCTATTTTGGCGCCTTTTTATTGCTGGTATTAAGTATTCATTACCATACAAAGCCGACGGAGAGGCCGACACTGATACCATTATTGAAGTAATAGGTGACTGGTATGTCGACGACAACCGGTCCGATACCGATACCGATGCCTGCCATGGCCTTGGCGGCGAAGGCCTTAGGTTTGGCTCCCGGTGAACCCGCGTCGGTGATTATTGTTCCTGCTGTATCCTGCTGGACACCTGCTGGCAGGTTTTGTGTATCAATTGATGAACCAAATGCGACTATAAGATCTGAACTGCCAAAGTTGATGTCGAAACCGAAACCGACTGAAATGTTAAGAACGTAGAGGAGACGTACTGCAGTAGTAAGCTCTACCGGAATAGTGACCAGATTTGAATCAAGACCAAATTTAACATTAGGATCAAGAACAATTGTTGATATCCCCGTGACACCGCCACCAAGGTCATAATTTACGTCTTCAGTTATTCGATCTACTTTGTAAACAAAGGCCGTACTGTTTTTCTGATAGAGTAAGCCGGAACCGACAGAGAGTCCCCGCCATACCAGAAGTCCAAGAAGTGAACGTTCTCTGAATATCTGGTAGTTGGCAACTACTCCGAGACTCAGGTAGTCGATTTTAGTTGTATGATCACCCACTGCCAGATCATATTTCATATAGCCGAACTTTAGTCCCAGGTAGAGGCCGTCGAGGAGAAACTTTGAGTTGATACCAGCTTGTGCAGCCCATAATTGCCATCCGAGGCCGGCTTCCACGTCACCTTCGTTTTTAATGTCGTCACCGATATCACTCAATTTCCCGAAGTCCATGGTGGGGAGCTGTGTGGCGAACATGGTCCCCACGGTGATGGCAAAGAGATCATATCCCTGGTAACCCCGCTGGGTTGCCGCGTGATTTGAAAAGACCCCCGCATTGGCGAAAGCGCCACCAAGCTTTGTAGGGGTAGCCGAAATATTCCCTATTTCTGCATCAAGTTGATTTATCGCATTGGTCCATTCTGTAGCGAATTGACCATCAAAAACAGGATTATCGAAAGTCGGCCTGGTGTGATTAATCGTCAGAGCAAATACATCCTGTGTCCCGAAAAATACAAGGATACAAAGCAGGGCAAAAAATAATTTCAAGAATTTCATTGGTTTCCTCCAAAAAGTTTCCGGTTATTTTTACATTTTAATTCCGGTTTTTATATATATACAAATATCAATGTTACAACAAAACGGGCAAAAAACAAGTGGGGAT
Source organism: uncultured Spirochaetota bacterium (assembly GCA_942491575.1). Taxonomy (GTDB): domain Bacteria; phylum Spirochaetota; class UBA4802; order UBA4802; family UBA5550; genus CAZHNW01. Next base: position 2,634,537 of record CALOBT010000025.1, on the reverse strand, counting down.
TTGAATTTTTTTTAAAATTAATTGTTTCAATGACGTGTTTGTGGGGGATATCCCTACATGAAGGTGCGATGGCGCGAATAATTTCTTTGAAGGCGCGAAAACGCTTTCGCGCCTTCAAAGGGGGTTAAACGAAAATTACTGTTCCCTTTTTGTAATCAACGGTTACCGTCGAGTCATCCGCAACCTCTCCCGCAAGAATTTTCATGGAGAGGGGATTGAGAAGGTTCTTCTGGATAGACCGTTTCAGGGGACGTGCCCCGAACTGGGGATCAAAGCCATCTTCTACCAGGTAATCGAGGGCCGCCCTGGTGAGTTCAAGGTTTATGTTGCGCACACGGAGGCGTTTTGCCACTTCGTTGAGCTGAATCTTGACAATTTCAGTAATGTGTTCTTTTTCGAGGGGATTGAAGATGATAGTCTCATCAACCCTGTTGATGAATTCAGGTTTGAAATGCATTTTCAATTCCTGCATTACTCCCGCCTCTCTCTCTTCGAAGGGGATGTTAGTGTCGCTGATATATGATGTGCCGATGTTGCTGGTCATGATTATCAGTGTGTTTTTAAAATCTACGACACGTCCCTTTGAGTCGGTGAGGCGCCCGTCATCCAATAATTGAAGAAAAATGTTAAAGACGTCGGGGTGGGCTTTTTCGATTTCATCAAAGAGTACCACCGCGTAGGGGCGCCGGCGTACCGCCTCCGTGAGCTGTCCCCCTTCATCATAACCGACGTATCCGGGGGGGGCTCCGATGAGGCGTGCCACGGCATGTTTTTCCATGTATTCAGACATGTCGATGCGTATAATGGCATGTTCATCGTTGAAGAGAAATTCTGCCACTGCGCGGGCCGTTTCGGTTTTTCCGACACCGGTAGGGCCGAGAAAGATGAATGACCCCATTGGGCGGTGGGGATCCTGGATTCCGGAACGTGAACGGCGCACAGCATCGGATATGGCCTGGATTGCGGGGTGCTGTCCCACAACCCGTTTTTCGAGGAGGCCCTCCATGGAGAGGAGTTTTTCCTTTTCTCCCTCAAGCATTTTATTAACGGGAATTCCCGTCCATCGGGAGACCACCGAGGCAATTTCCTGTTCCGTTACTTCCTCTTTCAGGAGGGTGTTTTCGCCAAGTTTTTTGATGTTTACATTTACTTCCGCAAGCTGTTTTTCAAGTTCCACAATGCGGCCGTAGCGGATTTCAGCGACCTTGTTCAGGTCGCCTTCACGCTCCGCACGCTGTTCTTCCTGCTTCAGGTGTTCAATTTCTTCCTTTATGTGACTGCCTCCCTTGATCAGTTCCTTTTCACGGTTCCACTGTGTCACGAGTGTATTCTTCTTTTCGTTCAGGTTTGCCAGCTCTTCCTCTAATTTTTCTAAACGCTCTTTGGAGGCCTTGTCTTTTTCTTTTTTTAATGCCTGCTTTTCAATGGCGAGCTGCCTGATGCGGCGCTCGATTTCATCGATCTCTATCGGCATTGAATCGATCTCCATCTTGATGAGGGAGGCTGATTCATCGATAAGGTCAACCGCCTTGTCGGGGAGGAAACGGTCTGTAATGTAGCGGTCAGAGAGGATCGCCGCAGCCACAACGGCTGAGTCTGAGATGCGGACCCCATGGTGCACCTCGTACTTTTCCTTCAGGCCGCGGAGTATCGCAATGGTATCGTCCACGGAGGGTTCCCCCGTAAGTACCGGCTGAAAACGGCGTTCGAGGGCCTTGTCCTTCTCAATGTACTTCTGGTATTCATTCAGGGTGGTGGCGCCGATGGTGCGCATGTCTCCCCGGGCCAGTGCGGGCTTGAGCATATTGGAGGCGTCGTTACCTCCTTCAGCGGCGCCGGCGCCAACAAGGGTGTGGAGTTCATCGATAAAGAGGATGATCTCTCCGTCGGACTCCTCGATTTCATTGATGACCGCCTTGAGGCGTTCCTCGAACTCACCGCGGTATTTTGCCCCGGCTATCAGGGCCCCCATGTCGAGGGCTACGAGACGTTTGTTTTTCAGGTTTTCCGGTACATCACCCTCTATCATACGGTTGGCAAGGCCCTCCACGATGGCGGTTTTGCCGACTCCAGGTTCACCGATCAGTACAGGATTGTTTTTTGTGCGACGTGAGATTACCTGCATTACGCGGCGGATCTCCTCGTCGCGGCCGATAACGGGATCAAGTTTGTTCATCCGCGCCAGTTTCGTCAGGTCACGGCTGTATTTTTCCAGGGCATTGTACTGTTCTTCGGCGTTTTCGGAAGATGCCTTCTTGCTGCCCCGGATATCCATAAGGACCTTCAGGATGTTGTCACGGGTGAAGCCGTGGGCGTTTAGTATCTGTTTTGATTTATCGCTTTCCTTTGAGGCGAGGGCGATGATGAGGTGTTCCGTGCTGAGATATTCGTCTTTGAGTTTTACCGCCTGGTTCCACGCCTCATTGAGGATGTCCCGCAGCTGGGGGGACATGGCGCCTCCTCCGGGACCCGCACCGGTCTGTCGGGGAAGATTATTGATGACTGCATTAACTTCCTCCCGCACTTCATTGATGGGGGAGCCTATTTTCAGTCCCATGGCGGTGAAAATGCCTCCTTCCTGATCGATGAGGCTTTTTAATGTATGTATGGGCTGAATCTCATGATGATTGTTCTGTGTCGCAATGTCCTGTGCCGTGTTAAAGGCTTCCTGGGCTTTCAGGGTCAGTTTGTCCATTCTCATATTCTGTCTCCTTTCGGGTGCCTCTTTTTTTACTGCTTTTTGAATGCTCTGCAAGCGGGTTCGGGCTGCATGGCGTTAACTTCCTTCTGTATAAAAGTTAAAAAATATATATTTCTTTCTACTCTGTTCAAAACTGGTCAGGTTAATGGCTCCTGCCATTCTTTTCAATTATAATATACAATAAAAAGGAATGAAGGTCAAGAAAAATTATCAGCACTTCATTGAGGTGAGTGCTAATTTTTGGCTTTTTCAGGTGGGGGGAAGTTTATTCCTTCGAAGCACGAAGCAGGGGCTCTGAGCCCTGTTTTCAGTAGAGGCTCTGAGCCAGGATATGGGATGATTTGAAGGTCAAAAATGGATCTGAAGTCGGTTTCAATTAGTCATTTGAAACGTAAAAGGTGATAACTGGGCATTTGGGATATCACTTTATAAAAACTTCTGTGTGTGCAATTCGAAATATTCCCTGCGCCAGAATGAAACAATAACCTCAACTGCAATGTCATGGCTTTGAAGGAGTTTTTTGAAGGAAGTTATATGTTCGTGACCGCAAATGAACACTACTGATCCTGCTATATCTTCCCCCAGCCTCTCGAGCCAGAAATTTTCACGCAGGGGAAAATAAGATTGTACCAGATCATCCGTGCGGGCTCTGACCCTTTTTACGATTTCCGGATCGAGGATGTAGTTTTTTCTTAATTTCATTCCTTCCAGAACTTCATCCCTTATATCGGCATAGTAGGGAATGCCAAGATCCTTCCTCTCTGCGTCGCCGGGATCACAGTAGCGGTGTTCAATTCCAAGTGTATCGGCGACGGCCTTCACAGTTCCTTCAGGAGAGAAATAGACTTCCCCGAGATATTCTTCATGAAATTCCTCTGCGAGGAGAGAGGCTCTGACCCCTTTCGCCGTTTCGGCGAGAAATTCCCTGAAATCAGCAAACACGGATAGAGGTACAATGTTGTTTTTATACTGGATGATGTGGTTAACGCCGATTAGGTGAATCATAGAGTGTTCCTGAATGAAATCTACGGGAGATTCAAATGACGGGAGCCGCCTCCAGGCATATTCAATGATAAAAAAGGCAGGCTTCCGTCCTGCAGGAGCGATGCCTGCCATTAAAAATATTGATCGATATTTTTAAGCATTTTTTTTGCCTTCGCCTTGTGGAAAACACCCCAGGGATAGATATCAATGCTTTTCTTCGGCTCCTGTGACACGGCCCATTCAAGGTCTTTTTTGAATTCTTTCCGGTCCTTGTTTTTCGCATGAAAATATCTTGCTCGAACCACCCGGGTATTGATTTTGGTCTCACCGGCTTTTATTGCCCTGTCGAAATATTCTTTGGATTTTTCCATATCTCCGCCTAAAAAACCCGGAACCACCGCATAGTATGTGGCCCATGAAAAAACGGCCGCCCCGCCATACCAGTCGGGATCAATTTTCATCATTGCCTTGAGGAGTTCGCGGGATCTTCCGGGCCAGTACATGTTGATTAATTTCGAAAAACCCTTTTTACATTCGAGCCAGCAGTTGCCAACGGACATGTACCAGAAATACATTGCCAGCATTTCCTTCTTGGAAAGGGATTCACAGGCCTCCCAGGTCTTTTTCCCCTGGGCTATCAGTTTCTTGAATTCACTGTTGGTGTACATTGCCCTTTCGCAGTACTTTGCGGCTTTCATGTAATAATCTTCCTTCTCTTCGATTGCATCGGTATACCCGTATCCAATGAGAAAGGTCATGCTTCCCAGGTTTGACAGGGCTTCATAGTTTGCCGGGTCAATTTGAAGAACCGATTCATAGGTCTTAATCAATTCCTGAACCTTCTCTTTCGTATCGGCCTGCTTCATCTGCTCCGTGGCCTTTTTAAGTATTGCTTCGACATCTCCTTTTTTCGAAGCCTTAACCTCTTCCTTCCACCCCTCTTCCCATGACATGCATCCGGCTGTCATAAGGAACAGGGTAAGAATAGCTGCAATTGAAATGCCAATTTGTTTCATCTCCTCCCCCCTTGTATTGTTTTCCAAACAGTACATACTGAAGTAATAGTTGTTGAATTTCCCGTAGATTGATAAAACGAAGGTATACAAAAATGGAGATAAAAACAAAAAAATACTACAATAGAATCTTCATGCCGATAATAAATGAATTGACCGAATCTTGGATTTTAATTACCTGATAATTCATGTCTCTTGAACTTAAATTCGTTCTGTTCCAGGTGCTGATTATTGTTCCCTTTGTTACGGGAAGTCTGATCCGAAGCCGCCTGAAGGATTCCCAGCTCCTGGCTAAGCGGGTCATTACCGTAAACCTGATAGGTGTGGAGCCCTTTGTCGTGCTCTGGAGTATCTGGGGACTGAATCTGCAGCGGCAGTTCTTTATCATGCCCGTGGCGGGACTGGCAATGGTTGTTGCAGGTTTTTTCCTGGGACGGATTATCGCCCCTTTGATTAAGCTGAAGGGGCGCAGCAGAAGTACATATATTATCAGTTCCTCCCTTGTGAACCACGGCTTCACCATGGGGGGATTTCTCTGTTACCTTTTTGGCGGCCTGGACGGCCTTGGACTGTCAGCTATTTTTCTGATATATTTTCTTCCTTTCACCTTTCTTTTTATTTTCCCATATGCGGGTATGTCAGGTTCCGGAAAGTCGATGAAAAGTCTTTTCAACTGGAGGGTTTTCAGAGAGTTCTTTATTACCCTTCGTAATATGCCCCTCTATGCATCCATTACTGCGCTGGTTCTGCAGGGACTGGAGGTGCCGCGCCCCGATGTTGCCTTTCCTGCGGATATTTTTCTCATGGTGGCAATCGGTCTTTATTATTTCAGTCTCGGTATCAACTTCCGTTTCACCGATATCCGTTCGGTAGGTTTTGAACAGGTTACCATTGCCCTTTCAAAATTTATTATTCTGCCCCTTTTGACCTGGGGGGTACTGCAGGTTACGGATTTTTCCAGGCCCGTTGAGTCCGTCATTCTCCTTCAGTCTTTTATGCCGGCGGCAATATACTCGGTTCTTTCTTCGATTCTTTTTGACCTTGATGTCCCCATGGCATCGGCCATCTTCGTGGTAAACACGGTGCTCTTCATTCTCCTGGTGCTGCCGATACTCTTTATGATGAGCGGGGTAGTGCTTTTCTGAAAGCGACAATGGCTTTGTCGCTTTCAGAAAAGAATGGCGATTGTCACCTTCAGGACAACATGGTCTATTTTATATTCTGAAATCGTTTGATCGCACCCGGTATCAGTTTCCTGGATATACGGATTATCTCTGAACGCCATGCCCCTGATGCGGGGAAATACATTTCACGGAAAAGCCTGGATATTTCCTCCCGGTCTTCATCGGATTCATAGCCGTGGTGAATTCCCTGATTTTCCAGGATCATGATGTGGAGGGACTTTATGGAACCGACGGTTGTCTGACTGTTCATGGTTCCGTATTCAAGTGTCATGGGAAGGAATATTTTCTCAGGGAGGAGTTTGCCCGTCAGCTCCGAGAAATCTCCCGTCAGGGTATAGAAATCATCGGAATCCCCCCAGTCGATGCGGTATCCCCGGAAAACCTCCTGAAGCATTGACTTTTTTCTCAGATCCTTTATCGGATTAGGAAAGAGGTGTAGAATTCCCCGTTCGCCGTATCCGGTATGGATATCCATATGGAGTATATGCTTATAGGCAGCTGCGGTTTTTTTCAGGTAGGGACTGAGGGCCCTGATTTGAGGCTCGAAATCATTGCCGCCGTAATAGATTCCCTTTTCGTATTTATACTGTCCCTGAACGATCGCCTGCCGCAAAACCTGAATAGAAGAGGTGAGTAGCTGCCTTATTGCTGTAATGAGAAAAAAGCGGTTTTCGAGACTCCCCGTATTGAGTTTTTCCGTGGGATTTAGAAAATGGTTCAGTTCTCCGTATCCTTCATTTTGAGTGGAAAAGAGGACCCTTGTGACGTCGGAGTTTCGATTCATATCGACATTGTTCTCCGTCACGCGCCTGAAATATTTCATACCGTATGGATTGACAGCGTGAATGAGGAGGAAACCGGTACGGGAAAGATCAATTCCGTGCAGCATCTCTTTTAGAAACATCTGTTCCACGGCGCTGCCGACAAAACCTTCCACGCCGTGTACCCCTGCGGAGAATATTACGAGTTTGTCTTTTTTCTTTTGTGCAGGAATATATAAAATATCTGTTGTCAGGTCATTATCTTTTTGACTGTTAATCGTAAAGGAAGTGACCAGGGCGTTCCTGTAGGTCTTTGTAATTTGTTTTGCCTGTTCCCTGAAGCTTTTCCGGCAGTCCTCATAGGAATCGTAGAAATACGGCGCTGCGGAGGGATCGACGGCAAAGGAGGAATCATCGAAGGAGAAGGAATTAAAGGCTATATACGCGTAGATGAAAATTCCCGCCGTGAGTATCGTTAATGAAATAAAAAACCACTTGAGAATATTTTTAACTGTTTTCATGACTTCCTCCATGTTCAGCATATTTTTTTCTTTATTGGAAAAAAGGGCAAATACATTTTTGGGGGAAGACAAAAAGATTTTGATATCCGCGGAGAATTATTTTTTTGCGTAGAGAATGAAAAATCCCATGGAGGCGGGGATGCCAGATTTATCCACTGTTACGGTAAAACCGTGTTCCTGAAGGAGTTCGATGATAGATTAGCAAAGTGAATAATGCGGTAAACGGTGAAAACTGGATTTCATACTCAGCATATACTGACGGGATTTTTACTGATTAATTACTTTTTGTAAATTATCAATTATCTCCTGCGAAGAAAAGGGTTTTTTAATAAAACCGCTGGCCCCTATTTTAAGGGCCTTTCGTATCCGTTCATCCATTGCAAATCCTGAACTCATTAAAATAGAAATGCCCTGATCGATCTCTTTTAATTTCAGAAATACCTAAAGGCCGGAAAATTTCTGCAGGAATTGCCGGGAGTGGTCTTTTTCTGTCTCGATGAAAACCTTTCACGTAATCTATCAAAGCGTTATCTGCTATTGAATGATAATTCTAACATTGCGCAGGTGATGATTCATGTGGATTTAATATTTTTTCAAAATCGCTCCGACCTGGGCGGGTTTTTTGAAAATTTTTCTTTACTTTGTTAAGGCGCTATACATATAATCTGCATACTTTGCATGCATCTGGATCGTTATACACATAAAAATATGGCTAAAAGCATGCCATGAATCAAGAGAAAATTATTCGGATTTATTCATCAATCTAAGCGAATTTATCGGGGGAAAGTTTATGCAAATTACCGGAAGTCTCACCACTCTGACAGGAAAGGCCCTGGCAGAGTCTATGGATCTTCATACCATGATCGCCATTACCAGGAATATTATTGATAATTATGACATTCACAAGCAGACGGGAATACCGGAATCGGTACCGGTACAGCGTCTGATTGCTGCACAGCAGATTGTAAGGGATATAAAGGCAAAGAAACTTTTTCTGTCCCTCATTGAACAACTGGTCATTGTACATTCCAAGGGGTATATGGGGAAGAAATTCCCGGTGAAGAATTTGAAGCAGATTATTATGCAGCTCCGTGAGCAGGGAATAATTTATGACCGGGACAATGAAATTTTCGTAGAAGACCCCTCTGTGAGACGAACCAGAAACTGGGGGGCCCTGGTTGAGGGGCACGAATATTTCTTCGCATTCCTTCGCCTGGATATTGTCGGCAACAGCAGGCTCGTACGGGAATATTCCGAAGATGTTATACAGGATACCTATGAAGATTTGCGCATTATGGTTCAGGAGGCCATCGATAAACGAAACGGGAGAATCTGGAGCTGGGAAGGAGATGGGGGACTCGTTGCCTTCTTCTTTTCAAATAAGCAGCTTTATGCAACCCTCAGTGCAATGGATATCGTTAATCGTCTATTTCTCTATAACCAGCTCCACTGCCGGCTGGATAAGCCATTGGGAGTTCGCATGGCGGTACACAGCGGCTCCATGGATTATACTGCTAATGAAGAGGAATTAAAAAGAACTGATGTAATTAAAAAGATAATTGATATCGAGGCAAATTATACCAATCCAAACAGTGTCACAATAAGTGATACCGTTGCAACGATGCTGGATACTATTCTTGCGGACCAGTTTCAGCCGGTTACAGTTACCAAAAATTCAAATTATTACAATTACTGCCTGCACTGGGAACAGTAGGGTTTTATGAAAATATTTAAAAATCAGGAATTATTGATTTATCAGTTATAAATTCTCTGATTTTTAAGGTACCCATAAGATAACGAGAGGATATTTAAATGAATATAGTAATTTTTGCAGATGGGAAACCGGTTAAAAATGCCTTTGAAAAAATTGAAAAAAATAAATCATATACGGTTAATTTTTTCCCCGTCGCTGAATTGAAAAAACAGATCAAAAAAGTGCCCCTGCGGTCCCTGATCTATATTGATCTTGGTTCCCTGCCGGGACCTGAACAGAAAAAATTGATTACCTTCATGGAAAAGCAGAAAAACTACATGGTGGGTTACATAGATTCAAAGGGATCCCTGATTGATATTGCAGGTCTGTTTCATCAAAGTGCAGCCGACTATATCGGTAAGGCCCTTTTAAAGGATGGGGTGGAAGTTAAACGCCTGAAGTCAGTCATTGAATACGGGGAGACACTTCTACCGGTGGTTGAAGAGGAAGTAATCACAGCGGCCCAAAAGGATTATATACTCTCAGGTGACAGCTGGAAGGGGATAAAATCAGGCAGGGAGTATACCTTCTGTTTTATGTTTATTGAAATGGACAACCAGAGGGAGTTGAAACAGAGTTTTGGCGCCCAGAACCTTGAAAAGGTAATAAATAAATTTCATGATTATATCGCCCATATAGTCGCTCCAATTAATGGAAAAATCTGGATGTGGATGGATTTTGGCGGCTTGATTTTAATGCCTTTTGATGGTGAAAAATGCGATGCAATACTTGCCAGTATGAAATTGATGATGTACCGAGGTATTTTCAGCGTTGAAGATTTTGACTACGATATGATTTTTTCCTTCAGGATAGCCCTGCATATTGGAAACACAATTTTTGAAAGCAGGGGTGATACCGGTGAAATTATCTCAGACAGTATCAATTCAATTTTTCACCTGGGACAGAAATATGCTAAACCTGGAAATCTCTATCTAACGGAAGATATTAAAAAATTTATTCCCCATGGCCTTGAAAAGAACTTCCTCGATGACGGAACCTATGAAGGACGGGAAATACTTCGTATGAGAAAGTTAATGTAGTATAATTCTGAAAAAGTCAATTTGATATATAATATTTGCAGTATGATATGGGGGACCCGGTTCCCCCGCGGATATAATACAGGATTAAATCAGGAGTTTTTATTTTACTGTTCATGAAATGTCTAATTTTCTGGGGTTCCCATAAAAAGGTTGACTCCATTCCTTTCTCATTGGATATGTAGCACTGAACAAAAAGGAGTCAATAATGCGCATCCGGTTTATATCTCTATTACTTGCTATCTTTATTTCAGTTACTATATTTTTCGGCTCACCTGTGATGTCTCAGGATTTACTCGGAGTCACTCAAAAAACAATAGATGGTATCTCAACTATTGCCGGTTCAATTGTCTCCGACAGTTTTGTTCCAATGACGCATTATAAAGAGGGTGAATGGACCGGAACCTTTGTTCCCGCGTATTTTAAGATTACGCGCGCCTATGATGATCCGCAGCTGAAGGGCTCCGGCCTGGATGGTTTTGCCTTCGGTTTTGGCGGAGGGTATGCCCTCACGGACCGCTTCATGGCCTACGGTATTTTATCCTACATGGGAATTGACGGTGACATCAGTCCCGCAGAGGGTGATTACCAAAACTACAAGGTGAAAACTGAGTACAGCCTCCTTAATGTGAATGCTGGCCTCGGCTTTGATTTTTTAACCGGGGGGAAGTGGTCAGCCCCTGTATTTGTAGGTTTTGGGATGCAGTATTTTGACCTCAGTCTCGATTTTCCCACTATTCTTTCTTCAGATGCATATGCAACCGGCAGTGAGGTGATCGGAACTTTTAATCTCAGTATTGCCGCTTCAAGGATGTTTTTTAATTATATAAAGGTAACCCCCTACTACCTGTTCATGGTAGGTTTTAACAGGCCTTCAATACAGGTTTCGGCAACCAGCGGCGGAATCCCAACACCGGCACAATCGGTAAAAATGGACACAATAGTTGCGGGCATGCTTGGTCTCTCCATCTCCTTTGTCCCCACAAAGGCCCTCAGCGTCTCCATCTCTATTGGGGGGCTTTTAACGTCATCATCTCAGTTTTATAACCGTCTGTTTCTCAGCGGAACGGAGATGTTATCATTGGTGATGGCAGTTACCTATAGGGGTGGGGTATCCCCGGCTCCGGGAATAGAAAGTGCTGAAGAAAAAAATATGGAATACTATTAATCGGAAGTTATTTATACTGCACAGCAGCTTCTTTTGGCAGCATGGCAATTCGTCTCTTCCATTCGTTGAAAATCAGGAAACAGGTTTCGAAAATTGCATCACGATGGTCCACAAGGTGGAAATAGTCTACCTGGTCGTCAAGGCATTGCGCAAGGAGTTCATTACTCAGAGGGTCTTCCACATCATGGAAGTCCTTCAGCGGTTTGGGGAGAATTCTTCGAAGGCTTCTTCGGGCGACTCCCATGATCATAATATCATCTGTATATTCATTGGGGCCTGCAGTTTCTGAGGCATAGTCTTCAACCACGCCCGCCAGTTTCACCATCAGTTCCTCCTGTTTGTAGTTGCCGATGGTATGTTTTATTATCATCATAGGTGTTAAACGTCTCCTGTATCTTTATGTGTCACAATTGGAAGATACTCTCTTAATGTAAAGCAATTATAAAGAATTTCGGGAAATATTACAAGGGGATATCCGAAAAATGTTGCAGGATGTGGAGCCGGATTGGATTATTTGGCGACAGCGGTCTGTGAGCCACCGTTATCCATTGTTTCCGCCCGGGTGACATAGGTGGCTATTCTCTGGATCGTCCACTCTACTTCCCGGCTTGTCATTTTGGTCTTTTTAAAGAAAAGTACACGGCGATCCCTGTCAATGAGGATTACAACAAAGCGGTTGTTGCAGTCCCCGAGATCCCAGGCCTTTTGCAGCAGGCGGTCCGGATCAGTATAGATAACCGCTTTGTCATGAGTTGAAAGTTCACGGCGAATTACTATCCGAAGAAGCCAGTCAGGGTAAAGGGGGGCATCCTTTAAGTTGACTATTCCCATGCACATAAAATGCCTGAGACTGAAATTGGTTTTTTTCATTGCATCGGCAATTTCTTTGTTCCCCTTCGGATTGTCGGGGTCGGGATAAAAAATCAGAATCATTTTTTTCCCTAGGGCGGGGATCAGCATTGGTTTATTGTCAGCATCCCTGATTTGAGCGTTCTCAACAATATCACCCTTTTGCAGGGCAAATACCGGTACCGCATAAAGAGAAATTATCGCGGCAAAGAAGAGAATTGTACTGTTAAGTCGCATATTATAGTGTGTTTCCTTGTTATATGAGGACATTAAAGTAAGATGCTTCGATTAATCAACTAATTAATAAACGGATAAAATAAAAATTAACATTGTTTAGAAGAAAACCCGGTATTTTAAGAAAAAAACCGGCATCGGATGGGATTCCGGTGCCGGTATGAAACAGTATAGCCATTGCTGTAAAATCACGGTCAAAAAGGGACTAAACTTCCCCCATCAACCGATGAAATTCATATCATGAATAATAAGATTTTTGCTTATTGATTAAATCGCGATACCAGTAGCCGCTTTTCTTAATGGTCCGTTTTTGTGTTTCATAGTCGACATGGATCAGGCCAAATCGCTTATCGAAACCGACGGCCCATTCGAAATTATCCATGAGGGACCAGGCAAAGTAGCCCCGCAGGTCACTCCCTTCAGTGAAGGCCTGGTGTACCATTTCAAGGTAACCTGCCAGGTAATCGATTCTTTTATCATCATTGACTTTTCCATCGACTGCAACATCATCAAAGGCGGCTCCGTTTTCAGTAATATAAACAGGCGGATTGCCGTAGTCATTCTGGAGGATTTTCAGACATTCATAGATGCATGGGGGATATACCTCCCAGCCCATGCTGGTGTGCTGAACCCCGTCACGGACGAATTCCGTCTGCGCAACTTCGCCGCCGGTAATCCAGGTCTTGAAAAAGGGAACATACCATTTATGCATGGCAAATTCCCGCTGGTAATTGTTGAGACCGATAAAATCAGTGGGGCGGGCGATAATGTCCATGTCGCCATCTTCAATTTTCGGGGTACAGATGGAGAGGCGGTCAAAAAGGAGTTCCGGGTACTCCTTTTTATAAAGGGGCGCCAGGGTAATGTGGTTCATGAATTCGTTTGCAATTTTGGCGGACCACCGGTCTTTTTCCGTATCGGTCCGGGGGTGAACAGGTGTCATGCTTACGGTGATTCCAGCCTGGGCATCGGGAACTATGGCCCTGATACGGTCCATGCCGAGGCCGTGAGCAAGCAGAACATGGTGCATTGCCTTGAAAAAGGCCCAGGGACTTTTTATCCCCGGGGCATGTTCCCCAAGGAGATGCCCCATGGCTGAAAATTCCCACGGTTCATTGATGGTGATCCAGTTTTTGACACGGTCTCCCAGGTGCTTCAATACCGTTTCGGAGTAATCAGCGAAGAGATAGGCTGTTTCACGGCTTTTAAATCCCCCGTATTTTTTCTGCAGCGCCAGGGGGAGGTCCCAGTGGAAAAGTGTAGGGAAGGGGGTAATTCCCGCTTCAAGGAGGCTGTCCACTAGGCGGCTGTAGTGATCCAGACCCGCTTGATTGATCCTTCCTTCGCCTTCAGGGTAGATGCGGGGCCAGGAGATGGAAAAACGGTATGCATCGAGGCCCAGCTGCTGCATCAGACTGATGTCTTCAGGATAGCGGCGGTAGTGGTCACAGGCTGTATCGGGGATGTGATTATTTCGGATTTTGCCTTTTTTGTGGGAGAACTCATCCCAGGTTGATTTGCCCTTGCCATCGGCATCGGGAGATCCTTCGATCTGAAGGGCGGCGGTTGCGGCGCCGTATATAAAGTTTTCTGGAAACCGGATATCTTTCATGGATTACCTCATAATATCGATTCAGTGATTGACACGTCAGTCATTATCATACAATAAGGTCAATCGTCAATGAAATTTTCCGCCCTGGAGTACTTTTTTTACCGGGGGTCAGAGCATAGGATGGGGAGATTGGAAGAGTAACAAGTTTAAAGAATAAAGTAGAAAGAGTGGCATCAATAGCTCATGCAATTCAGTTCTTTAAACTTGTGCCTTTTTTTAATTGAATCTGCGTCGATCTGCTGCAGTTATTTTATTTATGCCTTCAGCATCTTTTTAAGGCAGATCATCAGTTTTTTGACAATTACCTCGTCGTTTTCCATGGGATTCTCAAAATGGATGCCGAGCTTGGTCTGCTCATGTTTTGAAATATATCCGCGCATGAGGACACCGATGGTGCTGTCTATTATAAAGGCTGCGGCATCCTGGTCAATGTTTTTGTCGAGACTTCCTTCTTCAATACCCTCTTTAACAAAGGTTTTCCAGAACATGAGGCCTTCCTCTTCCATTGTTATTACCAGTTTGGAGAAGCGGGCATTGAACTCGAAACTCATTTCACACCAGATTGCAATTAGGTCCGGATCGTTCTTTGAGAGCTGCTGTGCGTAGGTGATTATTGAAGCGAGGCGGTCGAAAATATTTCCTGATGACAGGGAGCTGTCTTGAAATCCGTCACGCTGGAGTTCATATCCCCTCAGGATCATAGTATTGATAAGGGCGTCCTTGGTGGGGAAGTAACTGTACATGCTGCCGTGAGAGATTCCCGCCTGTTGAGCGATATCTCCCACCTTTGTGCCCACAAGTCCGTTTTTTGAGAATTCCTTCAGGGCGGTACGGAGAATTTTTTCCTGTTTTTCCTCAGGGATATTATCGAATGTATCTTTATGGTATTTTTTCATACTGATCCTCTTTTTTCCAGGTTTCTTCACCCCAGCAGTATCGCTCATTCGGTCGAAAATTGCCCTTGTATGCCATACTTTTGTTCTCTGCGATGAAGTAACCGAGATAATAGTATTGCAGTTCTTCTTTTGCAGCAAAGGCAATTTCACATAAGGCGCTATAGGTGCCGAGACGATACTTTTCAAAAGCGGTGTCATAAACAAAGTAGACACTGCTCAGGGACCGGTCAGACCGGTCGAGAAAGCCTACAGCCACCAGCTGGTCTTCAAGGTAATATTCAGACTGCAGCGAAGGGCATGACGGGGTATAGAAAGACTCAATGAATTCATCTTCATTTGAGTGCTGATTAAAACGGTCCCTTGAATGAATCCGGTATATTTCGAATATTTCTTTTCGATATTCAAGGGGTTTGAATTCTACCCTGACAGCCTTACCTTTTTTTAACACGCGCCGTTGACTCTTCGACGGAACAAACTCCGGAACGATTACCCGAAGGGGGATACATTCTGAGCATGATTTGCACTGTGGACGGAAATAATAGGCTCCGAATTTTCGCCACCCACGGGCCAGATATGCCTCCAGTTCGGCTGGTAACAGATCAGTGGCAAAAAAATATTCAAAGCACCATTCACGGTCCGCCACGTATGAGCAATTGTTGCAGGTGCTCATTTGCGGTTCCTGTAAAAGAATCATATAATATGTTGTTTTTGAGAATGACTCATACGTCAATCAGTTTTTCTGCCAATGGGCTTAATTTTTCATACTTGCAGCTGCAAATTTTGTGCAATTTTCTCCGGGGATAAACAGGGAATTTCTCTAAATATCAAAGATTTGGATATGATGGGACTGCCTGGAATTAGCTGGAAGTATGCAGGTATTTTTGAGAAAATATTTCTTGACGGCGAATGATTACTGCTTGAGCTTACAGATACTAACAAATTATTACAAATTGGGCCTTCCTTTGATAAGGAAACGTGTTTCACTATGATACTGAAAAGAAAATCTTTTTATATACCGCTGCTGATAATTGGCCCTCTGCTCTGTATTATGTTTTCCCTTTTTCTTGGGAGATATCCCCTGAAGATAGAGGACATCCTGGGAGTGTTATGGCATGGCCTCACCGGCGGTGGCTCTGAGCCGGAAACGGTTCATCAAACCATTGTCTGGACAATACGCCTTCCCCGGGCCATTCTTGGTTCCCTCGTGGGGGCAAGCCTCGCCGTGAGCGGCACCGCCCTGCAGGGATTATTCAGAAATCCCCTTGTCAGTTCAGGAATGCTGGGTGTCAGTTCCGGTGCCGGTTTTGGTGCAGCCCTAGCGATCATTCTTTTTAATTTTATGCCTGCGATCTATTTTTCTTCCTTTGGCTTTGGCATCCTTGCTGTACTTCTTGCCTACATGATAGGGAAGATTTATAATACAACCCCGGCGATTATGCTGGTCCTGGGAGGGGTAATTGTCTCGTCAGTATTTGCTGCACTCCTCTCCTTCGCGAAATATATTGCAGATCCATATGAAGATCTTCCTTCTATCGTGTTCTGGCTCATGGGAAGTCTTGCCAGTGCAAACTATCGGGATATCCTTATTTCTGCGGTTCCCATGCTCACCGGGATGACAGGTATCTTTCTTGTTCGCTGGCGCATTAATGTACTTTCCATGGGGGACCGTGAGGCACGGACCCTCGGCATTGATACGCGAAAAAACCGTCTCCTGGTAATAGCATCGGCAACCCTTGCCACTGCCGGTGCCGTCTGTGTAGCAGGGATTATCGGCTGGGTGGGACTGGTTATCCCACATATAGGAAGGATTGTCGCCGGCAACGATAACCGGAAACTGGTCCCGGTAACTATTTCCCTGGGGGCCTGTTTTCTCGTCCTCATTGATAACCTGGGACGTATAATAACCGGTGGAGAGATCCCCCTCAGCATATTAACGGCCCTCGTTGGCGGACCATTTTTTGTATATCTCCTGAAAAAAACGAAGGGGGGTAACTGGCAGTAGATGAAGGCGATAGAGGTAAGCAACGCATCTTTTTCTTATGAAAGGGAGCCCGTGTTTGAAAATATTAATCTTTCTGTCGGGAAGGGGGAGATTCTCTGTCTCTTCGGTCCAAATGGCTGCGGGAAAACCACACTCCTTAATAATATTCTCGGTGTTCTGAAACCGGGAGCCGGGGAGATATTTATAGATGAGAAAAACATCTCCTCGTTTAAGCCCAGGGACCTGGCGCGCCTTATGGCCTATGTTCCGCAGGTACATGAGAAGACCTTTCCCTACCGCGTCGAAGAGATTGTACTGATGGGACGGACCCCCTACACGGGAATATTTTCATCTCCGGGTGAGGAAGATTATCATATTGTCAGTGACGCCCTCACTGCAACGGGGATACTCCACCTGAAGGACCGCATCTACACCACCCTGAGCGGCGGGGAAACACAGCTGGTTATGCTGGCACGTGCCCTGGCGCAGGAGGCGCCACTGATTATTATGGATGAGCCGGCATCTCATCTTGACTTCCGTCATGAAATCCTGCTTCTTGAAACTATACGTGACCTGGTCCTGGGAAAGGGCCTTACGATTATTGTGACGACCCACAGCCCAAACCACGCCTTTTATTTCGAAAATAACGGACTTCCCGTTACCATTGCTGTAATGCATGGGAGCGGTATTGCCGCAGCGGGGCCGCCGGGGGAAATACTGAATGAGGAGACAATGAGAAAAATATTTGATGTCGAATCGCGGGTTTTTTCACATTCCGAAAAAGAGACGGGAACCATGAGGTATATTGTCCCCATGGGGACACGATGAAGGCACGAAAACCTTTTTAAACCTTCATTGTGAAAATTCGAGGTGAATTAATTTGAAACATAAAATGTTTTTTATAATAATATTTTTTATTTTGTTCACGGGGGGAAGTTTTTCTTCTTCACGCAAAAATGTCCGATATGTCCATGATTGTGTGGGACGCCGTGTGGAACTTCCCCAAAGTGTGAAACGCATTGCGTGCCTCTATGCATTTTCGGGACATGCCGTAACCATGCTGGGGCGCGGAAGTGATATTGTAGCAGTGGTGAACGGCCTGAAGCGGGACATTATTCTTGCCTCCATATGTCCATCCATTAAAAATGCTGCAGTGCCGAAATATAACGGGGCGCTGAACATTGAGGAACTGGTGAGGGTCAGACCCGATGTGGTTTTTATAAAGGAGAGCATGGCGAAAAACCGTATGGATATGGAGAACCTGAGAAGATTTAATATTCCCTGTGTCGTAATCGGTTACCGTGACATTGAGGGGCAGAAAAGGGCCATTTCAATTATGGGGGAAGTTATAGGGGCGCAAGAAAGAGCCGCGGCGTACCTGGCTTATTACCGGAATTGCATTGACCGTGCCGCCGCCATTACCGGGAGAATTTCTCCCCGGGAAAGGGTCAGGCTTTTTCATTCCATTAATGAACCCCTGAAGACGGACGGACCGGGTATGCTTTCTGCGGATTTAACTGCAATGGCAGCGACAATAAATGTTTCCGTAAACAATTCTCTCCTTGCTTCCCGGAATGATTATTATGCCGGAATCGAACAGGTGATCCTCTGGGACCCGCAGGTCATTGTGGTCAACGAAGATGGTATAGACCGGTATATTAAAAATAATCCGAAGTGGATGGATATCGCAGCGGTGAAAAAGGGAAGGGTTTACCAGATGCCCAACGGTGTTTCCCGGTGGGGGCACCCCGGTTCTCTCGAAACGCCCCTTGCACTTCTCTGGCTGATAAAAAAGATTTACCCCGGTTACGCTGATTCTATCGATCTGAGAAAAGAAACTAAAATATTTTATAACAGATTTTTTAATATTACCCTTTCTGAAAAAAGGATTTCAAAAATTTTAAGCGGCAAGGGGATGCGGCGTTTGAAAGGTAAAAAACGAAGAAAAGGGCAAAAACAAAGAAGAAGGAAAAACTAAAATGAATATAGTTGTATGTATAGATGATACGGACAACCTCGAGTCTCCAGGGACAGGGCATCTCGCCAATGACCTGAAGCGGGATATTGAAAGGCTCTATGACGGCAAAACCTCCCTGATATCAAGGCACCAGCTTTTTGTTTCTCCAGAGGTCCCCTATACTTCGCATAACAGCTCCATGTGTTTCCGGGCCCAGGTTGATTTGAAGCATCTCGATGATCTCATCGATTATTCGGCAAAATTTTTAGAGAGACGCGGTGCCGTGGGTTCCGATCCGGGGCTATGCGTTGCTGTCCCGGAAAGGCTCACGGGGCATGAAGAGCTGATACGCTTCGGAAGGGATGCTACCGAAAAGGTTCTTACAAAGCAGCAGGCATGGGACCTGGCAAAGCGGATGAATGTACATCTGTCGGAACATGGCGGCACCGGTGACGGTATTATCGGCGCCATCGCTGGTGTTGGCCTTCGTCTCTACGGGAATAACGGCAGGTTCAAGGGATGGCACCGTGTTCCCAATGAACGTCTGAGAATTACCGCGGGTGAACTTTGCAGGGATTTTGACATTGAGGAGATCCGCAGCCTTGACGGAAATAAACTCGAAGATGGTGAAGAGCTTCTCCTGAAGGATAAAATTAAAAGTGTTCTCCTTGATCACATGTCTGTTCTTCTTGTGCATCGGGTTCCCGACGGTGACGGGGAAGTATGGCAGAACGTACCGAAAGAAGAAGTAAAGAAGTATTAAAATTTAGAGGGAGGTTCCCTTCAGCTGCCCGCATGCCGCATCAATATCAGCACCCCGTGATATCCTCACCATGGTGCGGATATCACGGGCAACCAGCATCTCCTTAAAGGAGCTCACCGTCTCCTCATCGGGGGCCCGCCAGGTCAATCCTTCAATGTAATTATAGGGAATAATATTTACTATTGCCCTGAATTGTTTTGTAATGGAGAGGAGGGCATCGGCATCCTCTTCTGACTCATTGAAGTTTTTGATCAGCAGATATTCGAAATTGATAAACTGGTTTTTTTTAAGCTGTACCTTCTTCAGGGCCGGAATAATTTCTCCAAGGGGATATTTTTTCTCCAGTGGGATGAGCTTTTCTCTTTTTTCCGGTATAGCCGAATGGAGGGAGAGGGCAATGTTTATGGGGGGAAGTTCATGCAGTCTCTCCAGGCCCGGAAGGTACCCCGCGGTGGAAAGGGTGATCTGCCGGGGCCCCAGGTAGACTCCCTTTCGTGAGAGGAACAGATTGCAGGCCTCTCTTACGTTTTTAAAATTATGCAGGGGCTCTCCTTCCCCCATAAAGACGATATTGGGTTTCGGAATATTTCGTGATTTTCTCTCATCTATTATCCACTGGTAACAGGTCAGGTACTGTGTAATGATTTCTTTTCCCGTAAGGTGGCGTCTGAAGCCGAGTGTCCCGGTGTGGCAGAAGTTGCATCCCATGGCACACCCCACCTGCGTGGAGAGACAGATAGTGTCCCTTTTATGAAAGGGCATGATGACGGATTCAATTCTGTTTCCGTCGGAATATTCAAGGAGCAGTTTAACCGTGGAATCCGCCGATCTCTGCACGGTGATTATCTCGGGAAATGCAGAGAGAAAATGAGGCTCGGCACTTTTTATTTTCTCTATTATTTTTTTTACAGTATGCATTAGTCTTCCTTTTTAAAGAGGCTCCGGTAACCGCAGCGCCGGCAGAGTTCCTCAGAGGTTCTTCTGCGGGAAAAACCATCATAAAGTTTTCCGGCCCTTTCTCCATTTAAAATATCAGATAAAGACTGGTCCCGGATGTTGCCGAGGGTAATGCTCCCCTCGCTGTCGAGGCAGCAGGGGACTACACTTCCATCCACCAGGATTCCCAGCTGTTTTCTCAGGGCGAAGCAGAATCCCTCTTCTTTCAGGAGGGGCCCCTTCAGGTCAGGCCACTGGAAAGAGGTGTCGTGGTTGAGGAAAATATTTTTACCGAGCCGCAGGCCCTTGTAGGTCGCTGCAGTGTCAACTATCGAGTAATCAAGACTGAATTCCTCCTCGATTCTATCTGTAACGATGCGGTTGTTTTTATTGAAGCCCTCATTGTTCATGTTCCAGAGGCGCAGTGTAATATAATAGTCTTCCTTCTTTTTAGTTCGCCGGATAAAGCGAAAGAGATTTTCCAAATAGCGGTCAATATACTCCTCATCATCGGATTCTTCAAGACTGTGAAGGGAAATATTCACCTGTCGAAGCGCCGAAGCCTTTTTCAAAAGAGAAGTCTGACTCTCAAGGAGTGTCCCATTGGTTGTAATATTGACCAGGTGGTTATAGCGTTTACTCAGTTTAAAGAACAGCTCCAGGTCAGGGTGGAGCAGGGGCTCCCCCATGAGATGGAAAAAAAGAAAACGGGTTTTCCCCTCGATTTCTCCGAGGATGTGTTCGAAAAGTTCCGGCGACATGAATTCCCCGCGGCGCAACGTGCCGGGGCAGAAACTGCATTCCAGGTTGCACCGGTTGGTTATTTCAATATATGTTGATTCGAGGGACTTCATGTGGACAGGAGACAGGGAGGGGCTGATTTTATCAAATTAAAAATTCGGGCCAGTCGGAATTTTACAGTAAAACCCCTTCTGCATCATGTGCTGGCTGGCGCTGGTGTTTGTTTCTATATACCAGAGACAGGGCCGTCAGGCGGATTATGAACTGATTTCTTGACTTCACCAATATATATGATTTTTTAAAATATATTGAATTACTCTTATTTCCTGTTATAATATTTACATGAAACAGATAATCTGTTCAGTCATTATTATTCTTTTCCTCCCTGTTAAAGGTCCGGCTGAAAACTATTCGGCATCAGTCAGCATGGGATGGGATCTGGGGATACGCGGTGGCCTTGAATACAGGTTTAACAGATATGCTGGGATCAGATCAGACCTGGGAGTATCAATTCTTGGTTTAGCTATAGCCGATGTACTGGGAGTTGTATATTTTCTGCCTGAGAAGTCATCATTCGAAGTAAACTTCCTACTGGGAGTACCAAATGCTCTTGCGCCTCTTACGTTTGAGGCCGGCATGGTTTCATTCGGAGGGGCATTATTCCTAGGTTATAAAACAAAGAACAAATACGTATGGTATATTAGAATCGGAGAAGCCTTCCCTCTTTTTTTTGAGAAGAACAAAAAGATGATCCGGGACATTCATTTACCCTTTGACCTCTGGCCCGATCTGGCAGTCGGAATGAAATTTCTGTTTTAGCATCTCCGGCGATTTTAAATAGGGCTCATTCTGGATTATTGGGGGAGGGATTTGAAGCAGGGTTAACAATTTAATCTCCGGGAATTTTTTTTTTGTTCTGCCTGATCAGTTTTTTGATATCCTTTTTTCTTTCAATTGATTCATAGGATAATTCGAAGGCATATGCAAGTTCTTCGTCATGGCGGAGAAAGAGAATGACTTCATCCGCATCATAAAGGTTAAATTCAGGATTACAGGCCTCATATTCAGGGGACCGGGCGAGGCCCTTTTGATAGTAGTCCCGGTGAATTTTCAGTGATGACCTGAAGTGCGCCTCTGAAACCTTTATCATACCTTTGCTGATATGTTCATTCTTATCCTTTAGAATTTCAACCACATAAAATAGATGGATAACTTTATCATAGGGGGGAAGATTTTTCTCCAATGCTTCCTGAAATATATTTTCGGTATTGATTTTTTCGATGGCGACAAAGGGCTCCACCTTTTGCGCAACCACAATGTATGGGGAGCGTTCTACTGTTTCTTCCAGTGATATATAGCGGTAATGTATCTGTGACATATGGTCAAGCCTGCGATCTGTTGTTATAAAGTTTATAATAACCGGTATACTTCAGCCGAATTAAATGGGCAAGACGAAAAGGAATTTTTAAATGAAAAAATCATGCTACTCTGAGCCCCTACGGTGGATGCTCAGAGCCTGAAGAGATTAAAATACTAAAACTTAAAAACAGCCTAACGTACCCGAGATAGTAAACTTTAATCCTGATGGAATTTCTTAAGCTTGTTTATATTGACTCCATTATATGGTGATGTGGCTATTGGATTGGATATCTTATAAAATTCAATTAAATTTTCATATATAAGAAAGTTATCCTATATAACCAAAATGTAAGATATTATAAAACTTATAAAAATCTGTTAGTTGGGATTAGAATTGCAAATTTTAAAAAGCCCTGCATGCCATGAGTTTTATTTCAATGATTTAACTCCACGGTTGGTTCATTTCGACAAACTGAATACAGCCCGTGAAGGCATTCCAGCATTTTGAAACTTGATCAGATGTTCAGGTTGTGTTTAGCGCAGTTAATAACAGGCCTGACTCATGTGCCGGATAATGGCGATGAACATTTCCTGAAATACCCGGACTCTGTTTGGTAAGTGCAACTAACTATTTATAAACTTCCTTTCTCTTAATTTCATCTATGCAATTAAAAATACATATAACCCCTGTTTATATAGGAGAATTCCCCTATATAATAAAATAGAATTTCCCCTATTTACATTTGTCAGTTTTTTGAGTTTTTTATTTTTATTGGTTAGTTTAATTGAGATCACATAAATAAAGGCCGAAGACTTTGGATATTATTCAAATCTGGTTTTAGTTAATTAAGATTATAAATAAAAATTTTCGAATATAAATTAAATGCTGCAAAACTTTTAACGGGAATGGAGAAGATGCGACATGGATATATATAAAGTTCTTGAGATCAAACAGAGTGTTTTCGAAGACAATGATCGACAGGCGGATCTGCTCAGGGAAGAATTAAAAAAAGATAAGACTTTTCTTCTGAATTTGATGTCATCACCGGGGTCCGGCAAAACTACAACTGTTATACGGACAATTGAAGCTCTAAAAGATGAAATGAATATTGCTGTTCTGGAAGCTGATATCGACTCAGATGTCGATGCCCATACTGTTGCGCAGACGGGTACAAGGGTAATTCAATTGCATACAGGAGGGATGTGCCATCTCGACGCGGATATGACTAAACAGGGCCTGACAGGATTGGGAACGGAAGGAGTCGATTTCGCCATCCTGGAAAATGTAGGCAACCTGGTGTGTCCGGCGGAATTTGATACCGGTGCTTCGAAAAATGCCATGATTCTGAGTGTGCCGGAGGGAGATGATAAGCCTCTGAAATATCCTTTAATGTTTTCAATTGTGGATGTTTTACTCATCAACAAGATGGATGCAATAGAAATTTTTGATTTTGATCTTGAGGCAGTCGAAGAGCGTGTAAAAAAATTGAATCCCAGTATCAAGGTTATTCCCATCTCTGCTAAAACTGGCGAGGGAATCGATGAGTGGGCCAACTGGGTACGCACGGAAGTCAAAAACTGGAATGAAAAATAGCAGATAGTGAAACTTATTCAATGAGGTAATATAAATGGTTAAAGAAAAAGTATTGGATCTAGCAAATAAAATCAGCAGGACAAAGCGTGGTGCAAGAGACGAAATAAAACCGGAATTTCCGGAATATAAAATTCTGGAACCTGTAGTTACAGAAGAAATGGCAGAAGCAGCACTTTGCCTGAAACTGCGTGAACCGATGAGTGCCGCAGAGGTTGCGCCCCTGTGCGGTAAATCTGTGGAGGAAACAGAGAAACTACTGTGGAAGCTGGCAGTTGATGGTGTTGCCTTTGTAAATAAAATCGATGGTGTTGATAAATACTGGCATGACATCTGGGTCCCGGGCCATATGGAGATGATGGTAAACAACAGGGAAAATGTTAAGAAGTATCCGCAAATTGCCGAGGCCTTCGATGCCTATGGAAAAAGAAGGGGACCCCTGGGAGCCGGTAATTTTCCGGTTGGTATAGGTCCTATGCGTGTTATTCCCATCGAACAATCCATAGAGGGGGAAACAAGAAGAGCATCTTACGAGGAAGTTTCCAAATATCTTAATGAGAATGATCTTTTTTCGGTTTCGGATTGTTCCTGCCGTACCTCCAGGGAGGTCATGGGGGAAGGATGTGGTCACCTGAAGGAAGATATGTGTATCCAGATGGGACATGCCGCTGAGTATTATATCCGTACGGGGAGAGGCCGTGAAATCAGCCGTGAAGAGGCTTTTGAAATTATTAAGAAAGCCGAAGATAACGGTTTGATGCATTCGATACCGAATACGGATGGTCCCGGTAAAACACATGCAATATGTAACTGCTGTGGGTGCGGTTGTTTTGCCATGAGACTTGCTGAGATGTGGACAAATCCCGATATGGTACGTTCAAACTATATTTCAAAAGTAGACAATGACAAGTGTGTGGGCTGCGGAGAATGTGTTGAAAACTGCCCCACTAACGCTTTAAAGCTTGGACAAAAGATCTGTACAAAAAAACCTCTTCCTGAAAAGAAAAGAGACCTTCCCTACGATACAGAGTGGGGGCCCGATAAATGGAATCCCGATTACCGCATTAACCGGGAAGTTGTTGTTGATACCGGTACCAGTCCCTGTAAGGCGGAATGTCCCGCTCATATTGGCGTTCAGGGCTACATCAAGCTGGCATCCCAGGGGAGATATACAGAAGCACTTGAGCTGATTAAAGAAGAAAACCCCTTCCCGGCGGTATGCGGACGCATATGCCCGAGAAAGTGTGAGTCAGCCTGTACAAGGGGGGATGTTGATGATCCCATTGCAATTGATGACATCAAGAAATTCATTGCCGAGCAGGAGTTGAACGCGGAAATTCGTTTTATTCCTGGAAAGAAACATGAATATGGAAAAAAAATTGCCGTGGTGGGGGCAGGCCCTGCAGGACTTTCCTGTGCATACTACCTGGCAGTTGACGGCTATAAGGTTTCGGTATTCGAAAAACAGAAAGCCCTTGGTGGTATGCTGACACTGGGCATCCCCTCTTTCAGACTTGAAAAAGATGTAGTCAATGCTGAAATAGATATTTTAAAGGAAATGGGTGTTGAGTTCAAGACAGGGGTGGAAGTTGGTAAAGATATAAGCCTTAATGACTTAAGGGGCCAGGGATTCGAAGCATTCTATCTTGCCATCGGTGCCCAGGGGGGCAGAAACCTCGGTATCGAGGGTGAAGATGCACGGGGAGTAATCACCGGTGTCGATTTTCTGCGCAATGTTAACCTGGGTGAAGATATCAAACTCGACGGGAAAGTAGTGGTAATCGGCGGCGGCAACGTGGCTATTGACGTGGCAAGAACCGCAACAAGAGTCGGTGCTGCAAAGGTTGATATGTTCTGTCTTGAAAACCGTGAACAAATGCCTGCCCTCGAAGAAGAAATTGAAGAGGCTGCGGCTGAAGAAATTGCCATTAACAATTCCTGGGGTCCAAATCGGATAGTTGCCGAAAATGGTCGTGTTACCGGTGTAGAATTTAAAAAATGTATTTCCGTATTTGATGCAGAGGGCAAATTTAACCCTGTCTTTGATGATAGCGTAACAAAGATCGTTGAAGCGGACAACGTATTGATTTCAGTAGGTCAGGCAATAGATTGGGGTAACCTTATTGCAGAGAGTAAAATGGAATTGAATACAAACAAGACAATTATTGCAGATTCTGTTACTTATCAAACAGGAGAACCGGATGTATTCGTAGGTGGCGATGCCCTGACTGGTCCCAGGTTTGCCATTGATGCCATAGCCATGGGTAAGGAAGGTGCCATTTCAATTCATCGCTATGTTCAGCCGGGGCAGAGCCTGACACTGGGCCGTATCAGAAGGGACTATCAATCATTTGATAAGGAAAACCTTGACCTTGAAGGATACGATCGGCAGCAAAGGCAGAAAACAGAACATGTCGACGGGAATAAATCTAAAGTAACTTTCAAGGATCTGCGTACCACCTTTACAAAAGAGCAGGTTCAGAAGGAAACGGAGCGCTGTCTTGGCTGCGGCGCAACGGTTGCAGATGAATTCATGTGCGTAGGGTGCGGAGCATGCACTACGAAATGCAAGTTCGATGCCATTTCTCTTGTCAGAAAATATGACGCAGAGGGTCTGGATCTCCTGGA
The DNA here is from genome assembly GCA_942491575.1 of uncultured Spirochaetota bacterium. Taxonomy (GTDB): domain Bacteria; phylum Spirochaetota; class UBA4802; order UBA4802; family UBA5550; genus CAZHNW01. Next base: position 2,607,868 of record CALOBT010000025.1, on the reverse strand, counting down.
TATGAAACCGGCGGTTATTAAATACGTGTTAAAACGTAAGGTGAGAATAGCGGTCAAAAAACCGGTTAAATTGCTGCAATCAATCTTTTCCGGTGAAAAGGGAGAATAAGAGAAATTAACGAATTCCAGAAAAAAAGACGGGGGTATGCGGGGTGCCCCGTCTTTTAAACTTAACCATAAGAGGTGAGTTGCTTTGCATGAATTAGGCGTCGTAATTGAAGTTGTTAAGAATGTTGAAAATTTCGCAAAACAAAATGGAGTAACAAAAATCGATACACTGGTTCTCCAGATAGGTGAACTCTCATCGATGATTCCGAAATATATTAAAGATTGTTACCCGGCTGCAGTGGATGGTACTTTATTGCAGGAGACCAAATTGGAAATTGAGATATTGCCGGGTAATGCTATTTGTCAAAAATGCAATAAGGTGTTTAATCTTATTGAAAACAATAAAGAGTGCCCGGACTGCGGACGTGAAAACTGGGAGTTATTAAGCGGAAAAGAATTCAACATCAAGGAAATTATCGCCTGCTGAATCGGGATTCAGAGGCAGTACCTGTAATTTATTCAGAGAGAAAAATACCCGGCACAGCAATGCCGGGTATTTTATCAGATTATAGAGGCTCTACTTATATCGAACAGGAAACACCAAAGGTGGCATAAAATTTATTAATGTCCTTAGGTGTTCCGTAAAAATCTTCCGTAGGAACAATCACGTAGTGAAATCCGCCGCTGTAGGTAACGATTCCCTTTGTGACTGAAAGTTCCGCCGAGAGATCGATATCGCTGATACCTTTAAGGTCAACGCTTTCAGCATAGTAGTATCCCATAACGGCACCAAGGCCGAGGGAAACATCCTTCATCAGATCGAAGCTGTGACTTCCCCCGAGCTGAATGTAGAAATCCTTCCCGTCACCAGAATCGGTATAGTAGTCATGGGTATAGGTGAGGGTGGGAGTCAGGGGCAGAAAATCCAGAGCCACTGAACCGGAAAATGTCATAAATGAAAGATCCGTGTCCCACAGTAGAAAATACCATACACCGGCGCCGAGGGTGACCTTATCGGCGATGGGGCATGAATAATCGAGACCAAAGTCAGTGGCCTGAAGGTTCTTTACATTTGTACCGCTTGCTGCAGTTTCGGTGCCGTCAAAAATATATGCCTCTGCCAGCTCAGCGGATACACTAAGGGTCAGTCCCGATCCGAGAACATCATATGAAAGTGACGGGAAAAAGGCCCCGTCGCCGCCGTACCAGTCGCCGCCTCTCCAGAGATAATCACTCATGTAGCTGATGCCGAGGCTTAGCCCAAGTCCTGAATCTTTCGCCTTTGCGTCTTCGGCAAACATTACCGTGACTGAAGCTAGCATCATGGTCATTACTAAAAGAATTTTACTAAAATTTTTCATTGCTGTCTCCTTAACTAACTTTTAATACAAAATAATTTTTATGGGAGACCTGTAAAGTTTTGTACCCTCCAGGCCCCCCTTTTTGGCTTCATTTTAACATCAGTGTAATAATCAGCCTATTGCTTCCTCGCCCTCTTCACCGGTGCGAATCCTTATGCACCGTGGAAGGTCGACTACGAAAATTTTCCCGTCACCGATATTTCCCGTACGGGAACCTTCTATGATTGCGTCTACCGTCTCCTGTTCGAAATCGTCATTGACTGCTATCTCAAGTCTGACTTTTTTCAGCAGGTTAACATCAATGTCAACACCCCGATAGACTTCATGGTACCCCCCCTGCTGTCCGCATCCCAGGGAGTTGGTGACTGACATCTTCCCCACGTTTGCTTTCTGCAGTGATTCTTTTACATCAGTGAGTTTTTCCGGCTGAATATATGCTATTATCAATTTCATGAATCACCTCCTACTGAGAATTGAATATCTGGAAGGAAGGATATGCTTCCATTCCATGTTCGTCTATATCTAGTCCGCGAAGTTCCTCTTCCCGTGATACCCTGAGGCCAACTGTTTTCTTTATAATAAAGAAAATTATTCCCATGGTTGCCACAACCCATACGAGAATTGCCCCTGCACCAAGTGCCTGTACACCGAGAAGCTTGAAGCCGCCCCCGTAGAAGAGACCATTGATGCCCGCCCCTGCAAATTTAGCCTCTGCAAAGAGTCCAACCAGGATGGTACCGACTGCACCTGCTACACCGTGAACCGATACTGCTCCAACGGGGTCATCGATTTTTAATTTGAAATCGATAAATTCAACAGAGAGTACTACTAACAGGCCGGCAATTGCCCCGATGATAATTGAATTCATGGGAGAAACAGAAGCACAGCCCGCAGTAATTGCCACCAGTCCCGCCAGGGCGCCGTTGAGGCTCATGGAAACATCAGGTTTGCCTGATTTGATCCATACCGTAAACATGGCAACGATGGCCCCTGCAGCTGCTGCAAGGTTCGTATTCAGGGCGATAAAACCAATGGTGAGGTTGTCACCCGCCACTGTACTCCCGGCATTGAAACCGAACCATCCGAACCAGAGGATAAATACACCGAGTGAAGCCAGGGGAATATTGTGTCCCGGAATTGCCTTGGGTTTACCATCTGAGGTATATTTGCCAATACGGGGTCCAAGAACCAGGGCTCCCATGAGGGCTGCCCATCCGCCTACACTGTGGACAACGGTAGAGCCGGCAAAGTCAACGAAACCGAGTTTAGCAAGCCATCCCCCGCCCCAGATCCAGTGACCGGATATCGGGTAGATTACCGCAGTTATTACCAGACTGTAAATCAGGTATGATGTAAACTTTGTCCTTTCCGCCATTCCGCCTGAAACTATTGTGGCTGCCGTGGCGGCAAATACTGCCTGGAAAAGCCAGTAGGTATATTCCCAGAGTCCTGCAGGTGAGGAAGGGTCTGCTGATGAAAGCATGAACTTACTTCCCCCCAGAAAACCTGAAATTGAATCTCCATACATGAGACCAAAGCCTATAATGAAAAAGGCGATAGATCCGACGGAGAAATCCATCAGGTTTTTCATGATGATATTACCGGCATTTTTTGCCCGGGTAAAACCGACTTCAACCATGGCAAAGCCCGCCTGCATGAAAAATACCAGGAACGCCGCAAGCAGGGTCCAGACAACGTTGATTGGTTTTATCGCCTCAGCTGCGGCCTCTTCCGCGAAGAGTGCAGTAGCCAGGGATATCATCATAAGTGCCGTTAGAATTATTTTTTTTCGTGATAACACTTGTATGTCCTCCTTTAATTTTTTTACAAATTCCGATGATGGACATATATAACGCAGGATCTGTGCCAAAATCAGCGGAGAAGTGGAAAAAAAATAAATTTGCATAAACATTGGACTCAGGATTGAAAAAAAAGAATTTTCACCCTTGAAGCAGTTCTTATCAGCGGGGGAAGTTTATATCCTCTTCAGGGAAACCGGAGATCGATTCTGGAGGAAGAGGAATAATATTAATAATCCGGTACAAAAATGTAACGGATAAATTAAATGATACAAAAATGTATCAATTGAAACTGAAACAGGCAAAAATCCGTATTTTTTTCACTGGCGGGGAGATAGATTTATTAAAAACGGAAAAATAAAGCCTGCGCGCGGTACAAAAATGTAATAAATGTGCAAATAACGGTCAAATATGACCAGTGGGATGAAAAGGATAACAGGCAACAACGAGGGGAGATGTTTTATAAATTAACACTGCCATGCAGTCGAAAATACCGGGGAATGGTGATGTCTAGAAATTATTCACTTTCAACAATGTTACAATTTTCCAAAGCAGAGGCAATCATGGATGTATCTACAAATGTTGCCTTAATCCATTCTCCCTCTCCTGTATCAAGGGTTAAATCCCAATCTTCAAGTGTGACTGTGTAAATATTTACCGGATTATCACCTCCATCATATTTTGTTAAAGTTGTTCCGACAATTTTATAGTCTTCGTCATTATCTGAGCAGTACCAGATTCCTTCTGGCAATTCGGGGACATTGCTTTTTGAAAATTGATAATATTCTCTTGAAACAACAGATGAGGTGTTGAACTGAAGGTAGAGTTGGCTGGTTGCAGCATAGGAACCTTCAGAGGCAGTTAAGGGGAATTTATCTTCTATCCATCCTGAATCTTCATCATAATCCCTTATTTCAGTAATATACCATACTCCATTGGCTGATTCTATTGATTCGGGCATCTTTGCGGGGCGCACCAGGGAATCACCGGATTCTTCCGAATCACATGAAATAGTGAAGCTGGTGCCGAGTAAAATAATTACGATGAAAATAAATTTGAAAGGTTTCATTATTGCTCCAAAATAATAAAATATATTGAAAGATCTTTTATTTTTGTCAAATGTCAATTAAAATCATATTGTAGTGTAAATTTTTTAATTTAACGGAGGGCCTGTAGCTCAACCAGCATTTCAGAGGGCATAGAAAGTGGTGGTTCAAGGAAAAATAACTTCCCCCCAAAAGACTTGACTAAAACCGGCTATGCTGCATCATTATAGTCAGGAAAGACAATCTATATGAATGAACGAAAAGAAAAAATACGTATCGTTGATCTCCACAAGGCCTTTGGCCCCAAGGTTATTCTCAACGGACTGAACCTGGAGGTCTACGAGGGGGAAGTACTCTGTGTCATCGGCAAATCCGGCACGGGTAAATCCGTAATAATGAAGCACCTGGTGGGGATTCTGCAGCCTGATTCCGGGGAAATTTTCGTCGACGGCGTCAACTATACCACCGCCGGTGAGGACGAACGAATCCGCATCCAGGAGAAGTACTGTATCCTTTTCCAGGGGGCGGCCCTCTTCGACTCCATGAACATTTATGATAATATTGCCTTCGGAATGCGCCGCAAGGATGTTCCCGAAGATGAGATTGCACGCCTCGTACCTGAACTCCTTGAAGAGGTGGGACTCCGAAATATCGAAATGAAACGCCCCTCGGAACTCTCCGGGGGAATGCAGAAGCGAGTGGGCCTCGCCCGCGCCATCGCCATCAGGCCTGAGATTATGCTCTATGATGAGCCCACCACGGGGGTCGATCCCATTACCGGGGGGGCCGTAGACCGGCTGATTTTAAAGATGCGTGAAAAACACGGCATCACCTCCGTTGTGGTTACCCATGACATGAAATCCGCCTACCGAATTGCTGACCGTGTCGCCATGCTCTATGATGGAGAAATTATTTTTACCGGAACCCCCGAAGAGGTTCAGTATTCTGATAATCCCTATGTTCAACAGTTTATAGAAGGAAGGGCCAATGGACCTATACAGGTACTCTAGAAAATTACCGGTTTTTTTCCTGTTTCTTTTTCTCTTTTCATGCGGCGAAGGAAGTTTTTCTTTTCGCGACTATCCACGCTACAGCGGGGCTATCGATTGCGAGAAGCATCAGTGGCTTAAGACAAGAAAAATATTTCTGGATCCCGGGCATGGTACGACCACGGAGGGTGACCGCTTTCGCGAGGGGGTTCACGGCGTGACGGAAGAATCGGTAAACCTCCGCGTGGGCCTGATCCTCCGGGACATGCTGACCCTTGCCGGAGCGGAAGTTATCATGAGCAGGACTTCCTCCCCCGATGTTGACCTGGAGAAGCGGGTTGCCATGGTGAGCAAAACAAAACCGGATATTCTCGTCAGTATCCATCATAATGGTTCTCCCAGGAGGACTGATTCGGTAAATTATCCTTCAGTTTTAATCTGGGGCAACCGGTATCAGCGCCGTGCCAGCTACGATTTTGCCGTGGTGCTGCAGGATGAACTTCATCGCATCATGGATGAAAAGGGAAAGGTGATTTCCGACTTCTCCGTATTCAGGGAAACGGGGACAAGAATTCTCCGAAAGACCAGGGATGTCTGTCCCGGTGTAATCGGTGAGGGGGGATTTTTCAGCGAGGAGAAACATGCCCGTCGCCTTGCGGACCTCCAGTACAATGTCCGGGAAGCGGAGGCATACTTCAAGGCCCTGTCCCGATACTTCAAACATGGACTACCCACGGCGGTTGTCGAAATAGATTCAGACATTGATAATACTTCCTATCTCCAGAACATGATAAAAGAAAAAAATCCCGCCATCTATATAAAAATCAAGAGTGACTGTCCCGGCAGGGGAGTTGCACCGGGTAGCCTGAAGGTTACCCTTGATGATGTCCCCATTCGTTACCGCCCCTGCGGGCCGGGGAAATATCGAATCCTCTACGGCGGTGAACTCTTTCCCGGCGGTCACCGTCTCCGTTTTTATTTTAGAAATACCTGCGGGAACAGCAGCATGATTCTTCAGACGGGTTTTACCGTTGCCATCAAGAAGGGAGACTACGCCTCACTCCTTCGCCGTGGCCGGTACCTTGTATATTCGCGGCGAAATGTTTCCCGTGGCCTTTTAATGCTTTCCGCTGCACATTCCATGGAGCAGACGGGACCCGGGGCAGATCGGGTATACTATGATCTCTACCGGGGCTTTTCGCGTCTTGGTCTTCACAATAAGGCAAAATATTATTATAGGGCCCTGGTAAATTTTTATCCTCAGTCACCACTGGTGCGGAGACGAAAATTTAATCGGGATGAACCCCTTGTCCCTGTCCTCTATCATGGGAAAAAAGTACCATTAATTTCCATCAAAGACTGCGAGTAATTTTTTTTAATGGACATGCCGTCGCCGCTGTGTATTAATGAACGATTCAGAATGCTGAATTAACCGGCAGCATTTTCCCATAACATTATAATTGGGGCCCTCCATTGAGAAGCGACCTCTCGTGGGGAAAAATAAAAAGTTTTTTAGAGGAGTTGTTTTATGAATTCTTATAAGCATGAAAAAGGTACTTTCATCGGTTCCGGAGCAAATGAAATATTTTTTCAAAGATGGACTGTTGAAAACCCAAAAGGTATTCTGGTACTTGTACACGGACTTGGTGAACATTCCGGCAGATATCAAAATATTGTTGATACCCTGAATAATAAAAAAATATCCATCTATGCACTGGACCATCGAGGTCATGGAAAATCAAAGGGGAAAAAGGGGCATATCGAATCATTTTCAGACTATACCAGTGACCTGAAGCATTTCGTAAATTTGGTAAAAGAGCAGAATGATAAACTGCCCATGATTATGCTCGGACACAGCCTTGGGGGAGTAATTGCCTGTAAGTATGCCCTTGAGTACGGATCTGATATAGACGGCCTGATACTTTCTTCCGGAGGTTTTCTTCCGGCAACACCAATTCCTGTAGTTTTAAAAACCGTTGCAAATATATTTTCAAAGATATTACCGGGCCTTTCCCTTTCAAACGGTCTCGACTCAAAGGGACTTTCGCATGATCCGGATGTTATTGATGCCTATGAAAATGATCCCCTGGTACACGACCGTGTATCCGCACGTTTCGGTTTTGAGTTTATGGCAGCAGAAGAGGAGTGCCTCAATCGCGCAATAGAGCTGACCATGCCCCTGATGGTTTTTCATGGAAGTGATGATCCCATTGCCGGCCTTGATGGGAGCAAAGAGGTTTACGAAAAAGCCATATCTGCAGATAAAGAACTACATGTTTTCCAGGGATTGTTTCATGAGACCATGAATGAAGCCGGAGACGATAAGAAGAAGGTGCTGGAAGTTGTAGCTGCATGGATTTTGAGCCATACGGGTGCGTCAAAAGCAGGAAAGGCAGCCCCGAAGAAAAAAGCAGCTGCCAAAAAGACTGCATCAAAGAAAAAGGCAGCTGTAAAAAAATCGGCTAAGAAAAAAGTCCCCGCAAAAAAGGCCGCGAAAAAGAAAGCACCTGCAAAAAAAGCAGCCAAAAAGAAGGCCCCGACCAAAAAGGCTTCCGCTAAAAAAAGCAGTACAAAGACAAAGGCTAAAGGCAAGACAGCTGCAAAAACTAAAAAGAAGGCAACCTCAAAGAAGGCTAAAAAGTAACAGGCCACCTTTTTATGCCCTGGAATAAAAACAGCTGGCGCAGTTTTAAGGCGCAGCAGCAGCCGCAATACAGTGATTCGGAAAAACTCGAATCGGTATTGCGGCGGGTTGCAGCCTCTCCCCCCATCGTCTCTCCCGGAGAGGTGGAAAACCTGAAAAGACAGGTTGCTGAAGCGGGAGACGGGAAGTCCTTCATTCTGCAGGGGGGTGACTGCGCAGAGCGTTTCATTGATTGCAATGAAACTTCCATCACCGATAAAATAAAAATACTCCTCCAGATGAGCGTAATTTTAGCCTACGGAGCACGCCGTCCAGTAGTACGCCTGGGAAGAATTGCAGGGCAGTATTCAAAACCGAGATCAAATGATTTTGAAGATGTAAAGGGTGAACAGTTGCCCGTTTATCGTGGTGACAGCGTTAATGCATTTGAGGCGGTAAAAAATTTAAGGGAACCGGACCCTGACCGGCTTTTCGAAACCTACCATAACTCCGTCGCTACATTAAATTATATCAGGGCCATGATTAAGGGGGGATTTGCTGACCTGCATCATCCCTTCTCATGGGACCTCCAGGCTTTTAAGAATACTAAGCAGTGGGAACGATACCATGAAATGGCGGAAAGAATTCTCGATGCCATCAATTTTATGGAATCCTTCGGTGGCGTCAGGGGAGAATCCCTCGGCTCAGTTGATTTTTTTATTTCTCATGAAGGACTCCTCCTCGGTTACGAGGAGGCATTAACCAGATTTGACAGTGAGAGGGAAAATTACTATAACCTGGGCGCTCATTTTCTCTGGATAGGTGACCGCACCCGTGCAATTGACGGTGCCCATGTGGAATATTTCCGCGGTATCAGCAATCCAATAGGTGTCAAGGCAGGGCCTGATACTACACCGGATGAATTAAAAAGGCTTGTTGAAGTATTAAATCCTGCGGGGGAGAAGGGGCGTCTCACCATTATAACACGTATGGGTTCTGAAAAAATAGAGAGTAAACTTGCCCCGCTCCTGAGGGAAATAAATTCATTGGGTATTCCCGTAACCTGGAGTTGTGATCCGATGCATGGAAACATTATTAAATCCGGGGAACGAAAGACCCGGGACTTCACCGAGATCATGAAGGAACTGCGGCTCGCAGCAGAAATTCATACTTCAGAAGGAACCACCCTGGGAGGGGTCCATTTCGAACTGACGGGAGATAATGTCACAGAGTGTATCGGCGGTGCCGCAGAACTTACCGGTGATGATCTCAATATTAACTACCAGAGTTACTGTGATCCCCGTCTCAACTACAGTCAGAGCCTCGAGATGGCTTTTCTCATTGCAGATTTCCTCGTGAAGAGCCGGAACCTGAAAAGCTGAAATTTCTTTGAATCAGGCCTGATTGGCCCATACCTCCTCCTCGGGATCAAGATAGATGTCTTCCAGCAGGTCATGGGCCCACTGGTGTTCGCTCCCAAGTCTGCGCAGCATTCTTACTGCTGTAATTTTTACGGCGACAACCTCGCTCCAGGCGGACTCGTTGAGGCATCGCCAGTGATCAGGGTCTGCTTTTTTTGGATTTTCAATCTGATCTCGGCATGTTTCGCAGATTGAAATACACCCCTCTAGTTCAGGTTCCGCAGGAGCGGGGGGGACTTCCACAGTATAAAGAGGTACCTTCGACGCGAAACAGAGTTCGCATTTTGATCCTGATCTCCTGGCGAGATTTTTCCCCAGTGAATTCAATGCCGCTATCCGTTCCCGGTTCTTTTCATATCCCTTGGTCATTATATTCTCCCGTTCCGTTGTTTTGATTAGTTTAATTGTTAGATAGCAGTATGGTGTTTTTATGTCAAGAAAAGGATAAAATATTGAATGATTATAATCCGGGATTGGTATGATTTATGTGATCCTCCTGTCTCCTGTTTCTTTTGAGACTTGGAAAATTATGTGAAATTTTTTTATCGGATAAATACAAATATATTTAAATTGTAAATTGCTTCAGAACTGGTTGCGTAACACAAATGTAACACAGTCTCGTTAACGTTATGCGAAATGTTACGGTCATGTTACGTAGTTGATTCGAAAATTGATTTTTATTACGCCTTTGTTAAATTGAATAGTATAAGGCATGTTATTCGTTATCTCCCCTTGACGTTTTTTTAATCCAGATATATTTTAATCTTTATCAAAATTGAATGGAGGCTGTATATGATCAATTACACAGATACGGCGTGGATGCTTATTGCGACAGCACTCGTTATGATGATGACGCCAACACTTGCCTTTTTTTACGGAGGGCTTGTTCGAAAAAAAAATGTTTTATCGGTACTCATGCAGTCAATGATTATCCTTGGCGTGATTTCTCTGCAGTGGGTTCTTTTCGGATATAGTCTTGCCTTCGGACCTGATGTAGGCGGTATTATCGGAAACCTTGATTATGCAGGTCTTTCCGGTGTTACCCTGAAGCCTCTGGAAGGGCATAAGATACCCCATATGCTTTTTATGATGTTTCAAATGATGTTTGCCGTTATAACCCCCGCCCTGATAATAGGGGCCTTTGTGGAAAGAATTAAATTTTCCGGTTTTCTTCTTTTTACGGTTCTCTGGTCAACATTCATTTACGATCCCATGGCACACTGGGTATGGGGAAGCGGGGGATGGCTTGCTGGTCATGGTGCCCTTGATTTTGCAGGAGGAACAGTAATTCATATTACTGCAGGAGTCTCCGCACTTGTCTTTGCACTCATGCTTGGAAAAAGGAGCGGCGGTGGAATGTCGAGTTCGCCTCATAATCTTCCCATTTCGGTACTCGGTGCGGGCTTCCTATGGTTTGGATGGTTCGGTTTCAATGCAGGGAGTGCCCTCGGTGTGGGTGATCAGACGATTTTTGCATTTGTCAATACACATGTGGCAGCCGCAGGCGGGGCCGTAACATGGATGGTTCTTGACTGGATTCTTAATGAAAAGCCAACCCTGCTTGGAGTTATCACAGGGGCGGTGGCCGGCCTTGTTGCAGTTACTCCCGCAGCGGGATTCGTAAGTCCCATGTCGGCAATTATTATCGGTATTGGCGGTTCGATATTTGGTTTTATTTTTGTAATGTACGTTAAAGAAAAATTCGGTTATGATGATTCTCTGGATGTCTTTGGTGTCCATGGTATAGCCGGTATATTCGGCGCTCTGGCAACTGGTATATTTGCCAGTAAATCAATAGGCGGTACAGATGGGCTTCTGCACGGAAATCCTAAACTGCTCTGGATTCAATTCATGTCAGTTGTCATTGCCATTGTATTTTCTGCGGTAGGTACCTTTATACTTTTTAAAATAGTAGATAAACTGCTTGGACTCCGTGTTGAAAAGCGAGATGAAAATATCGGACTTGACCTGACTCAGCATCAGGAAACCGGATATACTTTGATCAACTAATCTGAAAAATGGAGGCCAGTATGAAATATGTTATTGCAGTAATTCGACCCCATAAACTTGAAGATGTGAAAACTGAACTTGAAAAAGCAAATGTACACCTTATGACTGTCGTTGATGCCCTCGGCTGCGGCAGACAGAAGGGAGTCACCGAGATCTATCGTGGTGTAAAAGAAGTTGATAACCTGTTGAGAAAAATTAAAATTGAAATAGCTGTTAATGAAGAATTTCTCGAGAGAACCATAGAAGCCATAACCAAAGGTGCTTTTGAGGGTGAAACCGGAGATGGTAAAATATTTATAATGGACCTTTCCGATTGTATCCGCATTAGAACCGGAGAACGCGGCAAAAAAGCAATCGGCTGAAAGGTGTAACTATTTTCCCGGCGGCAATGAGTCTTTTTCAGGGCCAGCCGGGGAATAATTCCTCATAAAAACATTAAACTTCCTGCAAAAATCTTGACTCATTCCTTTCTTCTCAGTATTAGTTTCACATAATAAAAAAACTTTATAGCCATGAACAAAAAAACTATCATATTTATATTATCAGTGATTGTTCTGCCCTGTCTCCTTATAATTGCACTGCTGATAGCAGGAGATCGGACAATAACCAGATCTGCAGAAGGAAAATTGTTTTCCAGTATAGATAAAATCCCTCCAAAAAAGGCGGGGCTTCTTCTGGGAACCAGCAAATACATTAAGGGAGGTTATTTGAATCCTTTTTTTGTACATCGAATGGAGGCAGCGGTTTCCCTGTATCGGGCAAAAAAAATAAGGTATATCATTGCCAGCGGAGATAACAGGCGGCACAGCTACAATGAACCTAAGATAATGAGAAAATTTCTCATTAAAAAGGGAATACCTGCATCTGCCATTTATCTTGATTTTGCCGGATTTAGAACTCTCGACTCGGTTGTGAGGTGCAATAAGATTTTCGGACAGAAGTCATTTACGGTAATTTCCCAGAAATTTCATAATGAGCGGGCCCTTTTTATAGCAGAGCACTACAGCTTTGATGCGATAGGATTCAATGCCCGTGATGTTGCGCCGCCCGCATCTCTCAATACCAGAATCAGGGAAGTATTTGCACGGGGAAAGGCTTTTGTAGATCTCTATATTACGGGGAAACAGCCTCATTTTTTAGGTGAAAGGATTCAACTTCCCCCCAAATAAATCAACGATAAATTATCATTGTGTTATTACTATTCTTTGCTTCCTCTACGGCACTCTCCGCCTGCTTTATCAATGAATCGAGGAGAACATCATTTACCAGGATGTCATCAATTCCGGTATGCCTTGCAATATCTTTAGGCGCAAGCTGTGAAATGCCAATAACAGAATCCAGTTCGACTTTTTCATGTTGAACAGTTACACCTTCCTGAAGTCCTTCCAGGATACGGTTTCCCAGTTTTTCCGCCTGGTCAACCTGGGTATCGGGAAGAAATATCAGGAATTGAGAGATATTAAATCGTCCCAGTTTATCATATCCGCGACAGACCTTCTTTAGATAATTGCTGAATTCAAGCAGGACCGCATTACCTTTAACATGGCCATCTTCATCAATTATTCTATTAAGATTTTCAATAGTCACCATGAGGGATGATATATATTTTTTATCCCGTGAAGCGCGGCTCATTTCATTCAGGGCTTCATCAAGGAGGGCCCTCCTGTTGAGGAGTCCGGTGATGGGGTCTTCCTTGGCGAGTTTCATCAGTTTTTTCTTTGATTTCAGCAGCGCCTCTTCCCGTTTGATCGCCTTTCGGGCGATGGCTACACGGAGGGCAAGCTCCCCTTTTCCAAAGGGCTTAAAAATGAAATCATCAGCCCCTGCAGTTATCAGGCGGGACATATCGTTTGTTTTTTCCCGTGCAGAAATAACAATAATATATACATATATGGAGAGTTTCAGGCGTCTTATTTTTTTGCACAGCTCATAGGCATCAATGTCCTCTCCGCTCCAGTTAATCATTACAATCTGGGGTTTTTCAATTTTGATATCATCAATGACATCTTCATCCTTTTCGGAAATAACGAATTTAATTTTTGAATCATTGATTGAGTGATTAATGGCCTTAAAGGCAGATTCTGTATTGTTGACGATAAGTACCTTCATAGAATTTTCCATATATCTTTAATTTTTTTCTGCCTCTAATAATAGGTCTTTTGCTGTTCATTTGTCAATACAAATAACGGGACAGAGCTGTACAATATTATTGGTAAAAGCGGGGATTTTCAATAATTTGAAAATCGATAATTGCGTTCAGGAGGGCCATTTTTTTAAATTTTTCGGCTTCGTTAACGGTTATATCTTTTTCAGTGAGGAGTCCACTATCAAGGTATCGCTGGCGGGTAGTCCCCGGCAGGAGGGGACTGGCAGGGGTAATCCAGGAGCTGCCGTCGAAAAATGCCACATTCGAACTTGATGCATCGGTTACCAGGCCATTTTTAACAATTATTACATCCTCTGCCTCACCTTTTTTTGCTAAAAGGCTGTTTATTTTTTCGCGGTTAACATATTTGTGACGGTAGCTGATATTACTTTCTATAAAACGGAAACTTTTTCGTGATATAACATGGCAGGGAAGGTAATGTATCTCATGTATCCTGTCACTGTAGATTACCCTGCACTTGTGAAGGCCCTCAGGTATAATGGTGATAATTTCTTTCAGGTCAATGAAATCGTCAATACCATAGAGTTCTTTCATGCTTCGGTTCATCCTGCGATTATGGTAGTCAATATTATGTACCAGGTTTTTTGATATCAGGAGTGATTCCACCAGGAGATTTTTTCCTTTATTCTTCATGAAGACCTCATTGCCTGAAAGGGGAGGTATACTTTCCGCAGCATCTCTTCATATTCCAGCAGGGGAGAACTGTCTATTGTTATTCCGCCGCCGCTTCTGAAGAACATCCTGTCCCCCTTTTTCTCTATAAACCTGATCATTACCGCACTGTCCAGGGCATCTCCGGTAAAGCATCCGAAAATACCCGTATAGAAACCCCTGTCATCCATTTCCGCTTCATCTATTATCTCTACGGTCTTTTTTTTCGGAGCCCCCGTTATTGATCCTGCTGGGAGCAGGGCCATCAGGGTGCTTCCGATATCAGTAAACCAGTTTTCCTTCAACTTCCCTGAAATACATGAACTTACCTGCAGCAGTGGGGTCTTCCCTGCATTGATTTTATCGATGTACCTGAAACGGTCTACCTTCACTTCCTTTGCAACAATGGAGAGGTCATTGCGGAGAAGGTCAACAATCATGACGTGTTCCGCCATCTCCTTTTCGTTACGTAAAATAGTTTTTTCCGCGTCAGGGAGGGAGGCATCTATGGTCCCCTTCATGGGAAAGGTCTCGATCTGGTTATTTTTTATTCTTACAAATCTTTCCGGTGAAAATGTTGTAAAGCTGTTATTACAGAGAAGTTTAAATGGTGCCTGTGCATTGAGGAATATTTCTTCCATTGATGTATCAATGGTTATCTCCGTGGGAAAGGTAAGGTTGGCTACATAGGTGTTTCCCCGCCGTATTTCATAAATTATTTTATTGAAGGCAAGGTTGTATTCATTTTCAGGGACGGGATTTCTGGTTAAAATACTCCCCCCCCCTGAGGGTCTTTTTTTATTGTTAGTGAAGCCATTAATGTCGTAGAGAATCGACGAGGGGACCTCCCGAAGGGGAATGACGAATCCATTCTCCCTGTTGTAACTGACAGCAAAAAGAAAGGGGACCTGCCGGGCCCCGAAATAATTCATCTTTTTTTCCAGGGCAGCCGCCCCGCTGCATTGAAAAGTGGTGTTCATTTTTATCGTATCTCAATCCTGTAGGGCATACGAAAGAGGTATTCTTCTCCTGCCAGGGATAGAGGATCAATGTGGCTGAAAATTGTTTTAAATACCTGCCGCATTTGCCTTACGTCATCTGTCTCAAACATTTCCCGGAGGCGGGTATCTCCCGTCGGATACATCATTATACGGTAGGATGCCCCGATGCCTGTCTTTTTTCGTGCGAGTTCAATCGCCGCGGAAATGCCCCCAATCCAGTCGGTAAGATTCTCTTTTTTTGCCTGTGTTCCGGTAAATACTTTCCCCTCTGCGCGTGTTGAAATTTCTTTTTCGTTAAGTTTGCGGGATTTCATAACCACACCGGTAAATCGGTCGTAGATGAAATCGACGCCCTTCTGCAGGACCGTCCGCTCGCGTTCAGTCAGACTGCGTGATTCGTCAAAGATATCTGCAAATTCGCTCAACTTAATCACTTCCTTGCTGATACCGAGTTTTTCATAGAGCTGCGCCAGGGAAATTTTTCCTGAAATGACCCCGATTGAACCGGTGATGGAGCCGGGACTGGAAAAAACTGGATCACCGCTTGAGGCGATGTAGTAGCCTCCGGATGCGGCGACATTCCCGAAGCTGAAAATGACTGGTTTGCCTGTTTTCCTTTTAAAGTCAACAAGGTGTTTCAACATATAATCTGATGCCACCGCGGACCCTCCCCCGGAATCGATCCGGATAATGACAGCCCTTACCGCAGGATTTAAAAAGGCCGCCTTGAGATCGTTTTTATAGGAATCATCTCCGGTTGCCTCCGATACGCCCCTGCTGCCTCCCTTCCCGCGGATGATTGCCCCTGTCACCTGTACAATTGCAATGGCGGGTTTCAGGCCCCATCGGTGCTGCTGCTGTTTTTCTGCAATATAGCGGCTGAGGGGTACCTGCGTGAGGCTTTCTGAAATATCCCTGAGGGCTTCCGACTCATACATTATCCTGTCAACGAATCCACGTTTTACCGCTTCTTCCGGTTTGATTAACCCTTCACTAAACAGATCATTGATAATCTTTGGTGTAATTTTCCTGTCTGCAATGATGTCCTCCAGGAACTGGTTGTTGAGGTCGGTTAAAATAGACTTCAGGTTGGCCCTGGCTTCTGGTGAAAGTGCAGACCGGGTGAAGGATTCGTTGGCAGACTTGAATTTGCCCCTGCGTATCTCCTCAAAACTGATTCCTGCCTTGTCCAGAAGGTTTTTGAAAAAATAGACCCGTGCGCTCAGGGCGGTTAGATTAAAAGTGCTGTTCGGCGTAAAGTATATGCGGTCCGCAGCCGCTGCTAGATAATATTCCCTGTTGCCCGCGCCATACATAATGGCATAAACTTTTTTTCCTGCTTTAGAAAATAGTTTCAGCTCTTCCCGGACTTCCTGGATCTGTGCTAAACCGAATCCCCCTGTTTCAATATGAAGAACGACACCGGTAATATTGTTGTCTGTCCGAGCCCTGCATAGCCCCTCGATAATTTCAGTGAAGGTGATTTTTCTGCGGGTGAAGAAACCGTCCTGTTCCTGTTCGAGGATTTTCCGGTTAAGTCTGAGGGAAAGGAGGGTCTCTTCCCTTGAAATACTTATTCCCTTCGTGTAGTGGTTCAATGGGAAGGCAATTCCCAGGCTGTTCAGTTCTTTCCCGGATGAGCTGTTGACGGTTCGGTAATAATCCATCAGAAGGGTACTGCTTCGCGGCCCCCTGAAATAGAGGGGAAGGGCTACACCGAAACGCATGTTCCAGTCATTATCTGTTTTATAAAAAAGTGATATCTCCAGGGGAAGACGAACCTCTCCTCCAAGGGCGAAATTCATATCCTTTAAACCGTCACCCTTTTCTCTTATGGTGTCGAATGAGATAGAAACCCTGTCGGTGAAGGGGCGAAAAGAAACCGAATAGGTTTCACGGTGTGGAAGTGACATGCCGCCAATTTTTGCTCCTACGTCATTGATTGTTATTCCCATGGAAAGGAAGGAAAAGGGACGCAGGAGAAAACCAAAGGACCATGCCCCGTAATTATCATAAGTGCTGTTGCCGCTTTTGGAAAAGGAATAGCCGACACCGAAACCTGCAATGTTTTCCCAGAAAAATCCTTTATTAATGTTAAAGTAATGGGCACCGGAATTGATGACATTCCCCGTGGTACTATCGAAGATATTTTCATGCCACCCGTAGGTAAATGAAAAACCGAGAAATCTGAGTGTCATCAGGTGAGCCCCTTCCTCCTCACCGTCAGGTATTATATACCGATATGCGAAACTGGAGGAATTGCCGACGTCTGAAAAAACCGGATTTTGCAGGGATGAAAAGGGGGCGCTGCTGTGACTTGCGGAATGAAGGTCCGGATAGATGTCAAAGACTCCTGCCCCGGATTTTTTACCGGCGCAGATGATAAAAAGAGCCGGCAGCATGACCATGACGATGGTTCCTTTTAAGGTTCTGTGATTTTTCATTTTTTTCCTTCCTGCATTATCAGAAAAAATGGGACCCTTTCCTGTTCGCGGAATAAATATTTCAGCCATGAATTATAATTTAAAACAGGATTAAGATTAACTCAGAAAAGCTCAGCTTTCAAGAGTAATTAGGGGAATAAAAATAATTTAATGTCCATAAAGTGTATCAGCTTCACCGGAAGTCCAAATTTGTATAAAATCAGAAATTTTATAAAATTCAATTTTATTGAAACGATCCGGGTTGTTTTTTTATGAAACTCCTGATTTTTGGAAATAGTCATAAAGATGGGTTAAAAGATTTTCGCTGATCCTTTCCGGTTTGGCAGTTCCGTCGATGATGACCAGCCCTTCAGTTTCCATCGAAAGGAAAATTTTTCTCACCTTCTCGAGAAAGGCTTCTTTTTCGAAGATGTCCCGTCTGCCGCTGTGGTTGCGCTCCTCAATTCTTTTAAGGGCAAGGGACACGGGAATGTCGACAAAATAAACAAGGTCAGGAATGGGGAAGTTTCGGTTTCTGTTTTCCCGGAGAATATAATTATAATCGAGACCCATGGCACCCTGATAGGCGGCATTTGAATAAAAGTAACGGTCCATGACAATTATTTCTTCCCTCGCGAGGGCAGGCCGAATATTGCAGCGGGCATCATCTTCCCTGTCTTTCAAAAAGAGTTCCAGCTGTTCCTCCACGGGGGGAATTTTGTCGCCACTGAGAATCCTTCTGATTTCCTTTCCCCATTTTCCTTCCGATGGTTCTGCCAGAAGGAGTGTCTTCATGCCCGCCTTCTGAAGGTGCCGGTGCAGGAGCGATGCCTGGGTTGATTTTCCCGAACCATCGATACCTTCAATAACTATAAATAATCCCTTGTTCACGCTTTCCTCTGCCGGTTTTTAATCTGGATAAAACTACGAAGTTACAGTATTACGGGTGTCAGTCAACTTTATTCCTGTAATCCCGACGGTATATTTCGCCCATATCGGGATTACAAATGGGGGGGAAGTTTAAGAGACGCCACTTCCCCCGGGACTCTCTGCCTGTTCATTCGCATCCAGTTTAAGGAAGGGCCTCATGTGGTCAAGAAAAAGTACCGTTGCGCCCATGGTTGCCATGTTGAGACCCAGAAAACCGAGAATGGGAATGAGGGTTACCACCATGAAGCCTGTCCCCAGACCCATGGTCATGAACTTGAAACGCCAGGCAATCTTCAGCTTTTGTTTGAAATCAAAGCGGCGGCGTTCAAGGGGGAAGTCAAAGAACTGGAAGCCGAGAAAGAAGGTGCTCGCCATAAAACCGAGAACCGTATAGATGATATTCCCCAGGAGAGGAATAAAATTCAGGATAAAAAGGACCAGGTTTATAAGTATCAGCATGCCCAGCATCTTGATAATATTCAGGGTCATTCGTACGATGTCGGCAATAAGCACCTTAAAAGAAAAGGGCTCGTCAAATTTTATATTGGCTTCCCTGACTTCAATGCTGTACGAAAGAAAATCATTAAAGGGGGCGGTGACAATATTTCCCACTATCGAATAGAGGAGAACGGTAATTATTGCTAGGACTATCATCAGAAGGGGGGCCAGTACCGCCCGGATAAAAGAAAAAATCCACCCGCTGCCGTCTATAAAGCCATAGAGCCATGGTTTGATAAATATATATGATACATAGTAGAGACCGGAGAGGATTATTATATTGAGGATGAAGGGTACAATAAAATAAAGGATCAGGCCACGGTGTTTTGACAGGAGATTCAGGGAAGAGAAAATTGATGTAAAACCATTTGCAAAGGACCCGGTGCGTCGTATGCTTTCTCGGAAAATGTTTGATGCCTTCATGCTGCTACTCCTTATGGTCGTATTTTTGGGAGGCCTTTATCAGTCGGTCCATAATGGCCATGCCGAGGCCCTCCCGGGGGACTTCTTCTGCATAGATGGCTTTTACCGGCAGCCGGTCGAGATAATGCAGGGCGGAAAAAATATTAGAAGCAGCTTCCGTTAAACTTCCTTCTTCTGAAAGATATGAAATTCTGTCCCTTGATACCTTTTGAAGTGCAGGGACATTTTTCTTTTTGTAAAGAAGAAAAGCAGAATCTTCGTTTATCTCTTCCAACATTTCTATTGAAGGTAAAATAAAGAGTTTTTTATCAGGTGCATAGTGGTAGGGAAGTTTTCCCGGTGCCTCCGGGTTATTATCTGCACCGGTGTCTATCAGCATGGGGCCGGTGATCCCTTCGATATCTTCAGCCGCTATTCCCCCGGGACGCAGGAGGGTTATATTCTCTTCCCCGACTTTAATGATTGTTGATTCCACTCCCACTGTGCAGGTTCCCCCGTCAATGATCATGGGCAGGCGTTCTCCCAGGTATCGTGCTACGTGCTCGGCGCAGGTGGGACTAAGGTAACCGAAGGGATTGGCGCTGGGGGCGGCAATTGCCGTTTTGCTTTCTTTTATTAATTCAAGGGCAACCGGGTGGTCCGGCATACGAACTGCAATGGTATTCAGGCCTGACGTGGCCAGGTCAGGGACAGTATTTCTTTTGGGCAAAACCATGGTGAGTGGACCCGGCCAGAATTTTTCAGCAAGCTGAAATACCATCGGCGGATGATGCAGAGACAGGTCATTCAGCTGAGAAAGATCCGCAATATGAGCAATAAGGGGATCGAAGAAGGGGCGGTTTTTTGCTTCGAAAATTTTGCTGACCCCTTCAGTGTTGAAAATATCGGCGCCGAGGCCGTAAACCGTTTCTGTGGGAAAGGAGACAATACCCCCCTCCCTTATGATGCCTGCGGCAAATGCAATGTTAGCCTTTGTTGGTTTGTAAATATTCATTATTGTCCAAGGGTATCAGTTGGATATTTTATTAACAAGACAGAAAATGTACAGGGGTATTTTTTTCAAGCTTCTTTTAATTATTAAGAAGGATTGTCTGATGGCAATTTCTCTTAAAACAGGCGGCCGGATATGATTATTTTTTCACAGAGTATACTTCTCTATTGTATTGCCGAGGTTTTTCAGCAGTTCACTGAATCCTTCCGGATTGGTCCCCGGGGGGACTTTTTTCATTTTTTCTATTACTACTTTCATATCCAGAAGGTCTTTCCTTATGGTCGATTCCGCCCTGATCAGGGCTTCCGAGGATTGCTGAAACTGGTCTTTGCCGCGAATTGTTGTAGATGTGGTAAGATTTCTTTCCTGGATGTTTTCCAGGGTTTCAAGGAACCTGTATTGAGGTCCCGCTATTCTGTGAGAGGCCACCAGGATGAAAACAGCTATTATCAGGGAGGAAAAAAGTATATTAACTATGGAAAGAGTTAATATTATAGGGAAAAGCATGTCATTCAGGTTTTGATAGGTCACATGGGCAGACCTGAAATTAGACTCTACTTCGCTGTTAAGAAATAGATACATCAGGATTCCGAAAAGTGTCATTATGATTATATTCAGAATGACAAATTTGATTATCAGCCTGAGCTGAAAGGACCTGTTGATTAAAAGAGAATTTCTTTTATTTGTTGTCATGTTGTTCTCCTCAATGACATGTTTTACAGAGCTGACCATTATTGTTGCGAATTACAAGGTAATAGGTTTTATATTCAGATTTTCTGCCTGTTAGTGATTCAAAAAGACTTTCAGAACGATATGATTTTTCCGCCATGCGTTTGATATTCAGGTCATGGCAGGTTATGCACACCAGTTTTTTTTTGCTGTCCAGACGCTGTAATTTATCAGGGAGTATTTTGGTGATAACTGAATCAACGGGATGATGACGCTTGATATTTTTATGACAGGTGTAGCAGTGATTGTTGCAGGATTTTGTCAAATCTGCGAGTTTTTTGTATTCGGTATTTTTGTGACATTTAATGCAGTATTGGTAGTTTTCCACGAAGGGCATGATATCGACAGTAGCCCTGTCAGGCTTTGTTGCGAATATTTGAAGTGCAATCAACAGCAGGAAAATTTTTAAAGGAATATTAATATTTCTCACATTATTTTCTCCATTGATATCATTAAAAGCTTATGACAAGTTGACCATATATAGACCATTCGCTGTAAGAGGTTTCTGCTTTTAATTCAGAACTGCTCCTTATATATTGCTGGTATTCCAGTTTAAAGGTGGTTATATCAAGTATATTGATATTGAATCCCCCGGATAGACGGTCAGAAATTGAGCCTGATGTTGTAAACATATTATGCATTTCATTGCTGCGATGCCTGAGGACATCGTATCGTATAAAGGGAATAAGAGGAATTTCATAAATCAATATCGCATCATAGGAGATGGAGACGTGGGTGCCGTCGATTGTAAGGATTTCAGATTCGGTATCCCGCATTGAATATTCCCATTGCAGGGCAATGGGCTCGATTTTACTTCCCATGTCAATGGCCAGGGAAGTCTGCTCCCGTTTCAAACTTTTGCTTCCATCATAAATATACGAGAAGCCGAGTTCAAGTAACGGTATCTCCTGTTCTTTAAGCATAAATGGATTATTCAGGGGGGTAAGACCTATTCGACCGCCAAATGATACTCCCTCTTCAATACCTTTTATAATATAAGTAGTAAAATTGAGGGATACAAACTGTCCCAGGATGCGCAGTCCCGTATCATTGTATCCTTCGGAATTGACATACTCCGTAGTAAGGGGTGCTGATACCTGAAGGCGGTCCGGGGACGCGAAGTACTGCCAGTCATTTCCAAAGGGGAGATCAAATTTGCCTACCTGCAAATGGACTCCCTGCTCTTTGAAAAGCCGGCCGCGGGGAGCGATTGAACCGCCTCGCAGGTGGAAGTCGATAAATGCAACTGCTAATTCGGCTCCATCCGTATTGAAGACCAGGGCTGATGCAACCTGAAAATACTGTGCAAAGGAATGTTCAAGGTCCAGTTCGAAATTTCCGATTTCAAAAATGTTTGGATTGTTATTGTAGTTTGATGCATAGACATCAAAAAAACCACTGACTTCGAGGCCGGTAGTTTCTTTAATCCCATTTTTTAGAGAAGCAGCGATGCTTTCAGTTTTATCTGCTTCCGCTGCAAAGAGGTCAACCCGGTGGAGATTTAAAATATAGTTTGAATTAAAAGAAATATGTAGTCCAGAGAGGTGGAGAATAAAAAAGAGTAATAATAATTCGAAGAGTGATTTTGGATTTGTCACTGAATTACTCCATTTGCAGTTATAAAATAGAAAAGTTTGCGGTTTGTGATGATCTCCAAATTTTGATTTTAAAATTTTAACATAATGCAGCAAGCCTGTCAATCCTCAGGCAGGCAATATATTTATTTTTATCGGGGATTAGTTATGAGCAGGCGGCAAATGAATATACGTATCTTGTTGCTTTATACCGCCTAATCTGATTTCTCTTTTTCGTCATTTATCTGCAATTTAAAAATTTTTGTATGATTCGAAAGTACATAAAAAAGGGATTAAACAGATTAATTAAAGAAACCGCAGCAGAACTGCGGCTTCTTCGTGGAGGAGCTCATGAAAAAAAACTCTTGTTCAATAGGTTACATGTTAATTAGTAACCAAAACAGACTGAAGTTACAGAAGAATAATATTTTTTCCAATAAATATGGTTTTTTTGTTTACGCATGTATAAGACATAATTAAATGGAAGGCAGTGCAAATTTCACGATGGAAATTGTATTGTATATGAAAATTGAAGAATGTATAAAATGTGAATATCACATAGACCAGGTTTCTGACTCGGTTCTGTGCCGCTGCACCCATGAAATCGAGCACCGCGTCCTCAGTGGAAGCAGTGTTGTTTCCTGTCCAAAAGAAGTAAAAAAGAAAAGTTTCATGGGCATGCTGAAAAAGTCAGGTTAGCACCCTCGAAATTATTCCCTTCTTTCTAATTTATCAATATCGAGAATTTTTTCAACATTGAGAATGATTATCAGATCTTCATCATCCTGACCGATACCCTGAATAAACTCTGATTCTATCTGCGTATTGAAATTCTTACTGTCATGTATCTTTGATTCAGGCAGATCAACGACGTCGGAAACAGTATCTACTATCATTCCGACAAATTGTCCCTTTACCTCAACGATGATGATAACGGTGATCTGGGTATATTCGATCTCCTCCATGTTGAATTTATTTCTAAGGTCTACGACGGGGACTACGCTTCCCCGCATGTTAATGACACCTTTCATGTGAAGAATGGAATTGGGAACCGGTGTAATATCAGTCATTCCTATTATTTCATGAACCTTCAGTACGTCTACACCGAAGATTTCTTTTCCGATTATAAAGGTAACGAACTCCTGGAAATTCTCTTCGACAATTTCAATGTCATTTTGTCCCCTGGTATTTTCTCTTACCGCCTGCCTGTTCGTCATTCGATTTTCTCCCCGGAATTAAAATTCCTCGAAGCCTTCTTCATTCATGAGATTTTTTAAATCCGTATTTCGGGCTTCACTGGCTATGACTGATTCTTTTTTTTCCCTTATAGGATTTTCGGGAGTCTTTTTTTCTTCTTCAGCATGAATTATCACTTTATGAGCGGTAACGTCAACGCCGAGGTGGGCATTCTCACCGAGCTTAAAGCGATCCACAATTGCAAGGAGTTCCTGGGCCTGGTTGGCCATTTCCTCACTTGCCGAGGCGGTCTCTTCCACCAGGGATGCATTTTGCTGGGTCATGGAGTCCATCTCGACAACGGCGGTATTTATCTGTTCGATGCCCGACTTCTGTTCATCACTCGCTGCGGCAATTTCCGTAATGGTAGTGTTTACAGTGTGGATCCTTTCAATTATTTCTCTCAGGGCTTCGCCACTTTTCTTTGAAAGATCTGTTCCGAGTTCAACCTTTTCCATTGAATCCTTGATAAGGTCTTCAATCTCTTTTGCGGCGTTTCCGGCACGCTGGGCAAGGTTGCGGACCTCTCCGGCTACAACAGCGAAACCACGTCCCTGTTCTCCGGCACGAGCCGCTTCAACGGAGGCATTCAGGGCAAGGAGATTGGTCTGAAAGGCGATCTCGTTTATGACGGAAATAATTTCTCCGATTTTTTTACTGGAGGTGTTAATCTCAACAATGGCATTAACGGAATTATCAACAATTTTACCTCCGTCTTCAGCCCTGGTTAGAGAGTCCCTGGAAAGGCTGCTGGCATTGTTGGAGTTTTCAGCGTTCTGTTTGATTGATGCAGTTGACTCTTCAATTGTTGAGGCGATTTCTTCAAGGGCCGATGCCTGCTCGGATGTGCGCTGGGAAAGGGTTTCATTTCCGCTTGCTATCTCCTGTACCGCCTGGTTCAGGTTTTTGGCAGACTGTATGACATTGGAAATAATGCTGCGAAGGTCATCCACCATGGCCTTCAGCGCCTGGGCGAGATGTCCGATTTCATCACCACGGGCCAGGTACTGGTCTTCCATTTCAGGGGTCAGGTCGCCTGTTGCGATTGTAGAGGCAAAATCGACTGCATAGACCATCGGCTTTGAAATGCTTCTGCTGAAGAAAATCCCTGCAATGACGGCAATGACGAGGATAATGAGTCCCAGGCCAATCATAATCAGCAGCAGGGTGTCAACGGATGCGAATACTTCACCTTCATCAATTTCAGTAATGACGCCAATATGATGAGGGCCAACATCCAGTATGTGGTTGTGCCCCAGGACGGGTTTACCATGATGATCGAGATATATATTATTTACACAGTATTCCTTTCCTCTTCTGGTTTCACCTCTTTTGAAATGTTCCCTTAGTTCCTTTACGCTGGTAAGTTCACGCTTGAGGGCAGTACTTTTTTCAAATCGGGAGTCGGTGAGCATGAATATCTTGCCCACCTTATCCGCTCCGTCTTCTTCTCCATACTTATCGACAAGAAATGTTTCCCCTGATTTACCGAGACCGGTAGCGTCATGACAGATCCTGTTTATCTCGTTAACATCAATGTCGAAAATAAGCATAAAAGAAAAACGCTCGTTAACTGGCATATTTTTTCGGAGATCATTCATGGACAGTCCGGCTTTTCCGAGCCCGTGGGACATATGGATGGAACCCTTTTTTAACTCAGAACAGTACTCAATGGATGAGGTATAGAGAAAGGGACAGTTGTATTTTTCGGATTCTACGCCACCCTTTCTATCATTCATCAGTTCCATACAGGATTTGTACATTGAGCGATTTTTTGTATTTCCTTTGAAATCACCCGTTGAGATTATCTGATCGCCTTCTTTAAAGACAATTTCGCCACGAATGTTTTTCATATCCTTAATGGCAACGACTTTCATTTCAGCGAGGTGATCATAGGTCTTCTGGTATTTTATCAGGTATTGGTGAATGGCCCGGTAATTAGCAGAGTTTTTTTCAAAATAGTTTCTTTTTTCCGTTAGAGAGATATTTGCGTTTATTTCAGAATTGCGAATTTCATTATACAACCGGTCAGCACTCTGCTTTATTATGTTCACACCGGTCATGACATGAATCTCTGCAAAGCGGTCCTCGAAGAATGTTTGAATTGTCTGCGTCTTCAGTTCTGCAACAGCAGAGAGTTTGTTTACCGCCTCTTTATTTATTGCCGAAGACCCGGACAAAAATGAGACAGTTGCCATGGAGACAATGATTGCGGCGGAGAGAATAACAAAGAGGCCAACGAGTTTGCCGCCGATACTGATATTATTGAGTCGTGCCGTCAGTCCCTTCTTTTCTTTAGCCATGGTTCTCCTCCGGGTATGTATTTGCCAGCTGCATTTGGATGAATTTTCAGGCGCTATGTTTGTATCCGCCTGCTGGAATATTCAACACCTGGTATACTTTGCTGGGGAGTATTTTACACCAAAAATGGAGCATCGTCAAGAGGGGGTATATTTTTTTGGCATTATTCCCTTGCCGGGTTTATGCGGGGCTGGTCATTGTCAGGCAGGTGTTTTGGGATTATTTTTTTCGTTTGTTTTTAAAAAAATCTTTCAGTAGTTTTATGTTTTCCTCTTCGAGGATGCCGAATTCAATTTCCGGTGCATGGTTTAATGCGGTACTGCCGCATACTTCCAGTACAGTTCCACAGGCTCCGTAGCGCTGGTCACGTGTTCCGATTACCACACGGGTTATGCGGGCGTGTACTATTGCCCCGGCACACATGGCGCAGGGTTCCTTGGTAACATAGAGGGTGCAGTCGCTGAGGCGTTCATTGTTGAAAAATTCAGCCGCCTCCTGAATTGCAATTATCTCTGCATGGAGTACGGGATTGTTTTCCCTTCGGTTGCGGTTACGGCTGCGTGCAATGATTTTATTATCATGAACAATGACGGCTCCGACGGGAACTTCGTCTTCGGATGCTGCCAGGTGCGCCTCTTCGAGGGCAAGGGTCATGTAATGAATATCATTGTTTTGGTTCATGGAAAAAATTTGTGGAATACTTATTGTCTTATTTTTAATTAAAAACAGGAACAAGGAGAAAGGTACAAGGGCAAAGATCTATCTTGTCTTTTTTCACTTGATACTTGTTCCTTTCAGATATCCAGGATGACATCATCGAGGGAACGTTTCGGTACATGGTGGTTCCCCTTCTCGTCGCGAAAATACCGGATGTTTCCTTCCTCTCCGACTTCCTCAATAATAATTTCTTCCCTAGGTTCACCCAGTGCCACCACAAGGAGGGGGATGTAGCGTTCAGGGATTTCAAGGGCGCTGGAAAGATTTTCTTTTTTGATATTTCCAATCATGCAGCCCCCCAGACCACGCTCAGCTGCACCAAGGAGGATTGCCAGGGCTGCGATGCTCTGGTCGCCCCAGATGACCTTTTCATCAATTGATGTATCCGTACAGATTATGATGTATGCGGAAGGGCGTTCCCCCTCTTCAGGACCTGGCCATTCCTTCAGGTAGGAAGCCCACCCGAGGTTGGGGAAAATGGCACGATTTTTTATCGGGTCATACGAGAGGATGTATCTAAGGGGCTGCTTGTTGGCAGCTGACGGGGTCAGCCTCGCCAGTTCAACCAGTTCCTCAAGGGTGATCCGGTCAATGGCATGGTCCTGATGAAATCGCCGGTAGCTTCTGTTTTTTAAAATCAGGTCTCTCAGTGTCATGGCTTTTTCCTCCCTTAAATTATTTTCTCTCTCAAAATATACCATTAATTTGAATAGACTTCCAGAATTATTCTACATATATTTTGGTTCTTTATATGAATACATGTCATGTACATGACCTTCCAGCTGTGCCGACGGGGATCTGAATTCGAAACGGAGAGTTCCGTCACTGAGGCGGTCATGGAGTGTAGTTACGTCCCTGGTTCCCATATCCTGAAATGAGTGTTTGAGGCCCTGGATCAGGTATGGGATGTAATCGTTTAAACTTCCTTTGTCAACAACAGCCCCGGAAACTCCCTGGGCTACCATGATTTTGGCATCCTCTGCAAAGTAGCGTTTAGATCCTCCGGCTTCCATTGCTTCAGCTGATGCCATCCCTCGATACCGCTTAAGGCGTACTCCGTTTTCGTAGAAGTATTCACCGGGTGCCTCATGTGTGCCGGCGAACATGGAACCCATCATTACAACAGAGGCTCCAAGGGCGAGGGCCTTGGAGATATGTCCGATAGTGGCGATACCCCCGTCAGCCATGACGGGTATTCCCTTTTCCCGGGAGTAACGGGCGGTACGGTATACCGCGGTACCCTGGGCTCGCCCTACTGACATTGTGGTCTGTGTGGTACAGATGGAGCCGGGGCCCATTCCTATACGGAGGCCGTCAACACCTGCATTAATCAGGTTTTTACACTGTTCCTCTGTTACCACGTTGCCGCCGATAATATCAAGATCGGGATAGGCCTTTTTTATATACTGGATCATTTCAACCTGGTAAATAGAATTACCCTGGGCACTGTCAATGACAACAACGTCGACTCCTGCCTCAGCGAGCAGTGCCAGGCGTTCCTTTGCTTCTTCCTTTGTGGATATTGCCGCTCCTACCATAAGCTGTTTCTGCGTGTCCTTTGAGGCGAGGGGGTAGTCCCTGTTTTTCAGTAAATCATTTCTGCTCATAAGGGCGACGAGGTGTCCCTCTTTGTTTATGATGGGAAGTTTTCCTTTTTTTGATTTCCTCAGTATTTCATTCGCCTCGGAGAGGGATACTCCCTGGGATGCGGTGACAAGATCGGTGCTCATGACCTCTGAGAGCTTTTTAAGACGATTGATTTCGAAATCTATGTCACGGTTAGTTACAATACCGATGATTTTTGAACCGAGTTCACCGTTTTCGGTTACAGGTATTCCGGAGAAGCCGTATCTTTCTTTAATTCGGTCAATATCGGCGATGGTGTTGTCAGGGGCCATAACCAGGGGATTGGTGATAAATCCGTTTTCGTAACGCTTTACCTTCCTGATTTCTTCCGCCTGTTGTTCCGGGGTGTTATTATAGTGGATAATGCCGATACCTCCCATGAGGGCAAGGCCGATGGCCATTTCATGTTCCGTTACAGTATCCATGGGACTGGAAACGAGGGGACTTTTCAGGGTGATGTTCCTGGTCAGCTTTGATTCAAGGTTTACATCTTCAGGTCCAAAATCTATATATCCGGGTAGAATGATAAAGTCATTGTAGGTTCTGCCCGATTCCTGGGTAAAGAGTTCTTCTGCAGAGAAGCCGTCTGTTCTGCTCATGGTTTTCTCCATTTATGTTATCTGCGATGTTGTATGTAAAAGTATAGTATAAACAGCAGAAATTTCAGTAAATTTTTGCTGTCCCGGTAAAGCTTTTTCCCTTCTGAAATTGAATAGTCCCGTAACCGGTTGATTTTTTAAAGTATACGGTCATGGCAATAGCGTCTGTTATTTTAAGGATAATAATAATTGATTGATAAATACTGCAAGTATTTCAGGATAGTCCTGATTTTAAAAATAACCAATATAATGAAGGTACACCTTTTTGGCAATCTTTTTATTGACCAATCGCCAAGGGTGCAGGGAGAAAAATATGGGAGACTGTATCCGCTGCGGGACCTGCTGCCAGGATGTGAGACTTGCGGAAGCCCCGGATATGCTGCAGACGGCATACGAATACTGGCTGAAAACTCCGAAAATTGACCCGAAATTTTCAGAAATATACCTGATATTTCCCATGCTCGTTTTTAAATTTGAGAACCCTGAAGAGGATCTTCCATATCATTACAGGTGCAAACATTATACTGAAGATGAAAATGGTCTCGGCGCCTGCTCTATTCATTCATTCAGGCCCGGAATGTGCGCCGGCTTCCCCCATTATGACGAGGTGGAGCACCTTGACAGGGATGAGGCTCTGAGCCCCTATGAGGGATGCGGGTATAATGAGTAAACTGAAGGTGCGATGGATAGTCCGAAGGGGCAATCGCGCTATCGCTCCTTCATATTATACAAATTATTTCACGTTTTTACCTCTAATCTCATAGGAAAAGCTCATCGGCGAGCATTAAGCTCAGACCGGATTAAGAAGAACAGGTTGAATGAATTTATCTCCCCCAGAGTTGTGGCATTTCCCGGCTACCGAAACTTCCAGAATCGATATTGCCTTAAAAATACCGTTTTCCGTACATCAAAACGATGCATAATAAACAGCCATATTTTTTGTCTACTCTTTCCATTTAGTTTTTTGTTTGTCATATTTTCCAATCCAAACATCTTTGAGCATCTTATCCAATTTGCCGCTGTTTTTCAGTTTCTTTAAACCTGAATTAAATATTCTCAAAAATAATTTTCCGTTTTTCGATTGCTTCGATATGATCAGGTTGAGACTTGTCGACTGAAGTTTTTTAGGATGATGTGTAAAGAGTTTCGCTTTCTCTGGAGGGAAGGTATTTCTAATCTGCGAGTATCCTACGAGGGGATCATTCGGAAATATTACTATCCGCTTTTTTAACAATTTCCTGTAATTCAGTTCATCATTGGCAACCAGCTCAACATGGATTCTTTTTTTATTCATAGCATTCATGAATTCACTGCTGTAATCATATTCAAAGGTACCACCGATCCTTAATCCTTTTAAGTCATCGATTGAGTTCCAGGTAAATTTATAATCTTTTAAGTGGAAAAATACTACGGAGCTTTCACAGACAGGTTCGCTAATGAAAAAATTCTTACTGATTTCTTCGCTTGGCCACCAGCAGCAGGAAGCTTCCCATCTTTTTCCCCTTTTTGCCAGCATTAATGCACGCTTCCACGGATAAAAACGCCATTTGACTTTAATGCCTTCCAGTTTGAATGCTTCTGAAACAATATGGGAAGCTAAACCGTAATGCGGACAATATTCACCCATATACGGTTCCCATTCACCGTTTGTAATGCGTATCTCTGTTTCAGCAAATAATGCACTTGATAAAAAGAACAATAAAGTTATTTGATAAAGAAAATTTTTCATAATTAATTACTTTTTTCCTGCAGATCATTCCGCGATGGTTTCCAATTTTCCTGGTTTTTTTATTATTGCTTAAGATACCATAACATCAGCAGAAAGGCTATAATAAAATAATTAAATAGCTGTAAAAACGAAGTCTGCTTTTTCTGTCTTTGCTGATTATTATACTCAGTATCTAAATCGCAAATTTCTAAAAAACTTGCATGGTCGGAATATTTACTGTCAGAAAAGGGATTTTGACATTCCGGAGGGGAGATTATTTTTTCTTCTGTGCCGGGAAGAGGTACTCAGTGTGGGGATTTGACATGGCCTTGAAGATACTGTTCCGGGCATGTTTATTCAGTTTTTCCATCTCATCGATAATATTTTTTACCGCGTTTCTATTAGTGTCGTCCCCGTAGGGGCATTCCTTCTTCTGGGCTGGATATTCCATGACCTGCGCAAATTCAATGAGCTTTTTTTCTCCAAGGAGGGCGAGGGGCCGGATAATGTGAACGTCGCCGCGGAACATTGAGAGTTTCGGCGGCATTGTGGAGAGTGATCCCTGAAAAATCATGTTCATTACAAAGGTCTCAATCATGTCATCACGATGATGCCCCAGGGCCAGTTTATTGCAGCCGAGTTCGGCACATGCCGTGAATAATTCCTTCCGGCGGTTCCAGGAACAGAGAAAACAGGGGCTCAGTTCCGGTTCTTCCCCCCATTCTATAGATACATCGCGGTAGTGGAAGGGTATCTTCCTTTCACCGCAAAACATCTCAAGGGTATCACGGTCAGTTTCGTAGGGAACCTCTTCAATATTGACATGGACTGCATGAAGCTGAAAGTCTATGGGAAGGTACTTCTGACGGTCCGCCAGGACTTCCAGCAAAATATAGGAATCCTTGCCGCCGGAAATTGCCACGGCAATGGAGTCACCTTCATTGATTAAATCATACTGGAAGAGGGCCTTTCCGATTTTCCGGGTGGCCTTTTTCATAAAATGTTTCTGCTGCGGCGTCATGGAATCCTCATTATTTAGAATTTTTCTTGATTCGTAAACTTATCAGGTCTAAAGTAACGTTTTACCGATTCATTCACTCTGCAGGATACGATTATATTACTGCCTGTCAGTGCAATGATTATTTATTCAGCCGGGAATTATTCCGGTAATTTTTAAACGGGCTTTTGGGGGGTAGAATGAGAAAATCTCATACTACTTCTATATATACTAAGGAGAAATAATATGAAACGAATCTTGAAGTGGCTTCTTGGACTTGTAGGCGGCATTGTAATGCTCCTGGTGATAGCAAGTATTGTCATTATGGTAGTTGTGGATAAAAAATTTATCGAAGATCAGATGCGGAGCGCCCTGAACCGTCATGTAACCATATCTGACATCAATGTGGGCATCTTTTCCGTCCTTTCGGGGATTGAGGTAGAGGAAGTTAAAATATCGAATTTTAAATCCGCAAAACAGCTGGAGGCCCTGAAGGGAAAGCCCGTTGCGGCAAATGATCTTTTTGTGGGACTGAAGGCCTTTAAATTCAAGGTGAAATTCGGAGAAATTTTACAGAAAAAAATTACCCTTAAAGAACTGATCCTCTATGAGCCGGTAATTAATGTAGTACGGGGCCCCAAGGGAGGCATGAACTTCGACGACCTTACCCGGTCAAAACCTATGACCCCTGAAGAGAGGGCGGAACTCGAACGGCAGATGAGGGAAGATGCAAAAAAACCGTCAAAACCCCTGAAGGCGGAAGATATTCCAATTGCAGTCGGTGTAGGAAAAATCGGTATCGAAAAAGGGACCGTAACCTTTGTTGACCAACAGTCGAAGCAGACTGTGCAGATTTATAACCTTACAACCCTGGTCCATTCAATTAAAATCGATCCTGAGGCCCTGGATCAAAAGAACCAGGTGAAGCTCAATCTTGATATGGGTATCAAAACTGTGGGCGTATCAAAGTCCGGTTCCGTTGAGTCATTTGATATCGGTATCTCTGCCCGGGGGAATGTGAAGCCCTTTGATGTGAAAACAAAGATTCTGAATCCTGAAGTCTCCATCAAGCTGGGAAGCCCCTACGGCCATATGACGGGACTGCAGATCCTTGAAAGTCTGAAATCCGTTGATGCCCTTCAAAAATATTGCGGCAAGCTGAAATTTCTCGGTAAAGACCTGAAGTGGAAAAACGGATATGTTACAGTCTGGTACAAGGGGGGAGCCATTACCCTTAAAGAAGGAAATATAAAAACCGGTGATTTCGCCATGAGTTTCGGTGGCAAGGCCAATACGAATACAAAGGCCATCGACATGAATATGAGTCTTCTCCTGGAAAAGAAACATGGAAAATCAATCAGAAGCGGTATTGATAAAACAGCCGGGAAAATGATAACCGGGAGCATGAAAAAATATGTTAAAAAAGAACAGATAACGGATGCCGCCATGAAACCCCTGGTCAACAAGGACGGGAAGGTTTATCTTGAATATGCAGTTAAGGGAACCTATGTAAGCCCGAAGACAAAACTTGTCGCCCCGAAACTGCCGTCCATGAAGGAACTGGTGAAAAAAGCCGCCGGTTCGGTCGGGGATGCAGCAAAGGATAAGGCTAAGGATGTGGCTAAAACCCAGACGAAAAAAGCGACAAAAAAAGCGACAAAAAAGTCAAAGAAAAAATTAAAGAAATTGTTTTAAGCAGATGAATATTTTATTCCCGGTGGTGTATTTGACACCACCGGGAATTGTTGCAACAAGACATTTAAACTTTGAGTCTCTGTGGCTCAATGGCAAAACAACTGGGCAATTGCGAAAAGAATATAAAAATAAAGATGCGGAGAATTGTCATGGCCTTTGTTATTGAAGACAGCTGTACAAACTGCGGTGACTGCGAAAAAATATGTCCCGCCGATGCTATAAGCCAGGTGGGAGACCAGAGAGTAATCAACACTCAGCACTGCATCGACTGCGGTTCCTGTGTAGATGTCTGCAAAGAAAAATCAATAATAGAAATTTGAGAATTATATGGGATTGCGAGATAAAATAAAAAACATTTTCTCTTCGGGAGCAGGTGAAAAGGAAGAAAATGTCATTTCAGAAGAAGTTACCGTCGAGGAAGAAATCTCCTCTTCTCCAAAAGAGAGACCGGGGCGAAGGAAGAAAAAGGCGGAAGAAGGCTCAGGGGGAAGTGAAGAGATAGAGGACCGCGAAGAAACTTCCGAAAAAGAAAAAGAAAATAAAAAAGAGAAGAAGGGCCCTGAAGTACATCGTTCAGAGCTTAGAGATATAGTTGAACATGTAATCAATGAAGAAGAACGGACCTTCAGTAATTATATAAACCCCGCCTTCTGGCAGGAAAAACGTCGCTCCTATAAAAAAATACGCGATAAGGAAAAACAGGGAAAAACGGTATATGAAGTGCTTTACCAGGGAGCCCGTCCCTCCATGCCCTATTATATTCTTACGATTCTTTCCTGTATAATAGCAACTGCGGGTCTTATTCAGGGATCTTCGGCAACCATTATCGGTGCGATGATTGTGGCGCCCCTGATGACGCCGATACTTGCCTTTTCCCTCGGGGTTATCTGGGGAGATATTTATCTCATTCGGACATCACTCACTTCGATATTTAAGGGCATCATGTGGGCGGTTGTTATTTCAACGGTTATTTCATACCTGGTGCCGATTCCCGAATATTCACCGGAGATTCTTTCCAGAACTCATCCGACACTGTTTGACGTTTTGGTGGCCCTTGCGTCGGGAATAGTGGGGGCCTACGGGTATGCCAATGAAAAAATCAGTTCCACCCTGGTGGGAATAGCCATTGCCGTGGCATTGATGCCTCCACTCTGTAATATAGGAATCGGTATTGGTACCATGAATCCGCAAATTGCCTACGGTGCAACGGTCCTTTTCGTCATTAACCTTGTTTCCATAGGCCTGGCGGGAGCGGTAGTCTTCTGGATGATGGAAATCCATCCCCCCCTGGCGGACCAGGAGCAGGTGAAGAAAAGGGCCATGTACCAGATTATTATTTCCATCGCCATTCTTCTGGTGATTTCAGTTCCCCTGAGTATCTTCATGGTAGAGGGTTATCAGAGGAGTAATGCAAAGGAGACAGTCAGGATTGTTACGCTGAAGGAATTTCCCCATCTTGAAATTTTTAAACTGGAACCCCTTGAGGAAGATGGAAAATTTTTTATTAAGCTGGTGCTGACAGGATCGGAAGAACCGGATAAAGAGAGAATTTCCCGCCTGGAGGCAGACCTTACCGGAAGCCTCTCCGTCTGTCATGGTGTCCGGATATCATTTATAAAAAGCCTGCGTTTGACAGGCCCCTGATAAGGGAACCTCGATAAATTAGAATTAAAAAGTTTCCCTGCGGTTGAAACTCCGGCTTTCAATAGTTCGCTGCAGGATTATTTCTTATAGTAGTTTTTGATGTATTCGTCGAGATGCTCCTGGGGCCTGTCGACAGCTTCTTCCGTGATGGTGAAATTTTCAAGATTCATCAGTCGCATTCCATGAAAATAATCGTGGAAAAGTTCATCACAGAGGTCTTTGACGCGGACCTTTCTCTTCTCGGCGAGTTCCCCGATTTTTTTTGAAGCCTTTTCGTTAAATTCCAGAAAAGTACCGTGATCAACAAGAAATTCTTTCTGGAATCTCTGAATACCATCCTTCAGGAGTAATTCCTTCAGGTTCTGTTCTGGTTTCTCGATTACATTTTTGTCGATTAGCAGTTTCTTTATTTCCGTTGAAGGAAGTAATTTTTCGAATTTAATAAGAAGTTTTTCAAAAACCGCCAGGAGTCCACGTGCACCGGTTTTTTCCAGGTGGGCCCTTGCTGCAAGTATTTTCAGGGCATCATCTGAGAACTGCAGGTCTATACCATAGGCACGGAAATCGAGTTTTTTACCCAGAACGACTGTACTGTGTTCGTTTTTAAGAATTTTAAAGAGTCCTTCCTCTCCAAGGCTGTTAAGAACGATATATACGGGGAGGCGTCCTATAAATTCTGATTCAAAACCGAATTTCAGGAGGTCTTCTGTCCGGATGTTTTTCATGACATCCTGTATTTCTTCTGCGCGATATTTTGTTTTTTCGAAACCGATTGATTGTCTGTTGAGACGTTTATTGATAATTTCCTCGAGTCCGCCGAAAGCACCTGAGACTATGAAAAGGATATTTCTTGTGTTAATTTTTTGACGGCTTACTTTACCGGTTTTTTGGGCTTCCATTGCGGCTTCCACCTGTGATGCCAGGTCATGGGGGGTTTTCAGGTCAACATCAGAATCCTCCATCAGTTTCAGGAGGTTGCGCTGTACACCGGAGCGGGATACGTCAGGGCCATGGAAACTTCCTGAAGAAGCAATTTTATCAATTTCATCGATATAAATTATCCCATACTCCGCCCTGGTGACGTCACCGTCAGCTTCGTGGACCAGCTCACGTACCAGATCTTCAACATCACCGCCAACATATCCTGTTTCACTGAATTTAGTGGCATCAGCCTTTACAAAGGGGACACCGATTTTTTTTGCTATCAATTTGATAATATATGTCTTCCCCACGCCGGTTGGACCGATGAGAAGAATATTACTTTTTATATTACCGATCAGTTTTTCTTCATCTTTCAGTTTCTGTTCAAGTTTCATCCGGTTGAAGTGAGTACAGACTTTAGTTGCAATAACTTCGACTGCTTCAGGTTGAGCCACTACATAAGTATTAAGATACTCTTCCAGTTCTTCCGGTATAATATCAAAGTGGAATTCAGATTCGTGTCCCTTTATACCCGGTTTCTCCCCTATGGTTTCGGCGTTCTGGTCTACTTCTTCCGCATCCATTTTCAGGAGCTCTTCAAGGTTTTTTTCAGGATCAAACATCGATTTTGTCATGACTTTATATTCCAGTTTATTTTGTTTCCAGAAATTCAGTATCCTCCTGGTGTGAATTAAAGTGAAAACACTTTGAATTCAAATTGGAGATGTAGCTCATCTCTGGTGATTTTTTTCTCTTTGTAAGGTATGGATGGTAACATACCTGATAGTTACCAAGTTTTAAGATGGCAGATAACAGACGCAATGTTTTTACTGATTTTCTGAAAAAAATTTAAAAAAGTACTTGATTTATACTAAACAAATATGTACTATACATGTGTATTCAGGAGGAGATAAGTGATGAAATACAGACTGCACTTTCATAGAGATCATCGGTCCATATTTAAAAAAGAATCACGTTGTCCTGAATGTGGTAACATTCTGGTGCCTGAAGGCCGGTGCCGCTACTGCCGTTTTTGCGGTTTTTCCAGCTGTTTTGTATAGAATTTTTACTGTGGCATCGGCTTCACCAGTAATGGGAAAGTAACAACATAGCATCAATAAGATATAAGGAGTGTAAAACGGTGTATGGATCAGAACAGAAAAGAACATCAGAAGGCTTCTCAGTTTCTCATTATGCGGCTTCCAGGGCTTCAAAAAGTAATTTTCGCACGCACCGTAGACAATCAATATCGGAAAATGGTGAGATTTACGGATCTGCAGCAGGAAGTGTTATTGCAGCCTTTAGCGGAACAATAGTTGAATGTTCCCTTCCGGTGGAAGATATCTCGGATTTTCATTGATTGCAGGAAATTCCTGCATGGATAAATGGACTTATTTAGCGTATTTTTGAACATTATTGAGTGGGGCTTCCTGCATAAATCCACCCCCAAAAACCTGAAACACCACACCAACCCTGCGTTTCGGGCCCTGCTCATGTTCAACATGTATAGAGAAGGCGACGAATATATTCGTCGCCTTTCTGTATATATTCAGAATGTGCCGAAGGAGGGAATCGAACCCTCACAGGGTTGCCCCCGGCGGATTTTGAGTCCGCTGCGTCTACCAGTTCCACCACTTCGGCGCATAGAATGTTTCTGTGGATATTATTCGGGCTGCGGAATATCTTCGACTTCTATATACTTGCCTTTGGCTCGGGCGACGATTTTTCCCATTTCGTTTTCGATTTCTGCCCTGTTTTCGATAACACGTTTGCTTTTTTTGACGTACCATCCCCGGATATACAGGTTCTCATTAATGAATGCCGGTTGCAGATAACGTATCGTAAGTTCACTGGTCATGGCAACTGAGTCCATATATTTGTTCACAGTGATCATAGTTTCGTCAAGTATTGCTGCGACAATCCCGGCGTGTATGATATTAGGGGGGCCTTCCTGATATTCAGTGGCTGCATACTCACCATAGGTTGTTTTTGTGTCGTCGTCAAATCGTAACTTGAGCTGAAGGCCGTGTTCGTTTTCCTGTCCACACCCAAAACAGATATTGTCTTCAAATTCTATCATGTAGGCAGTTTTTTAATACTAAGGATTTTTTGTCAACTATTATTTGTTATTCTCTTCCTTCTCTTTCATGCGGTTGATTATAAGATCGATTTCATCCTGATCAAGCCATTCGTCAACATGCTCAACTTTTGCATCCGTAATCATGAGATACATTTCAAATGCCATGATCATTTCCTCTTTTGAGAGAATTCCAAGGGTGACCAGTATTTCTCCGATAAGCCGTTGTGAATTGTCTTCCTGCATGGCAAGAGCGCTATCAAGTTGATCTCTTGTAATAATACCATTATCAACGAGGAACTCTCCAACCCTTAAACCCTTTTTATCGCCGTCTGCTGCCATACACCAGTAACCTCCATGGTTGAGTGACCGTATTTTACAGGCGGAATAGAGCAAATGTCAAGTGCTTAATTTCAACTTCCTTTCCGATACCCCCTTGACGTAAAGGCTCAGAGCCACCGTTTTTACCTGGTATTTATTCAGGATAAGGCTAAAAGTCCTTGAAATATAGAACCAGACCGGTATTTTTATCGTTATATATATAATTTCTCCCCTGCGGAGGTACGGGTATGAATAAAAAAGCTGTATTAGTCCTTTTGGTGCTGCTTGTTGCAGTTTCGGTTATTGCCAGAAAAAGATTTAATTATGTCGGGATCAATGACTGTAAGGCCTGTCATTCCAGCAGTGGGGGTCATTCACAATATGAACAATGGATTTCAGGCCCCCATGCAAAGGCCTACCGCGAATTAAAAAGCGAAAAGGCGAAAAAAATCGCAGCGGCACACTCAATAGATAAACCATGGGAGGATAACCGCTGCCTTAAATGTCATACCACCGGCGGGGGGAAAAATGCCGCAACCCGAACTGAAGGTGTTGGCTGTGAATCATGCCATGGCCCCGGGGGCGGATATCACCGTGTTGAGTGGCATGTAGATTTCCGTGACCGCAGAAGGGGGTATCTGAAGGCGAAAAAGCGGGGCATGTACCCAATACTCGATTATGAGGATAATCTTATTAAAAGAGAGAAGCTGTGCCGTTTCTGTCATAATAACAAACGGCCATGCATGCCGGTAAAAAAAGAGGATATACAGCGGCAAAAACTGACTATTCAGGTGATTGATACCCTGAAAAAGGGAGATCTTAATTTCAGCCACCCGATCCGCAAGTATTAGTTGCGGGTGAATTATGTCCGTCCATTAGCCATCGCAGTCCTTCAATTTTGACAACCGATTGCTGCAGTCGATTTGAAAAATCAGTAATTTTTTCTAGAAGGTCAGGGGTGGCCAGGTCCGGGAGTGAAAAAAGTTGTTCACGGTGCTGGTGGTATATTTTTTCGATACTATCCTCGGCAAATGCAGTGTGATCTTCCAGGCAGCTGATGCGGGCCAGGTTATAAACTGACGGTATCAGGTCTTTCCTGTAAAGAAGTCCCGTCAGCATGCTGTAAAGCTCCGTGTGAGAAAGTATAAATCGCGTAAACCGATTGAGGCCGCAGATTAATTCATTTATAAAGATACCTTCCTGCATATCACGATATGCGATGAAGGGGATACGTTTAATCTCCATCCTGCCTGAGGCTTCCCTGATAAATCCATTAATATCGAAGTTTTTCATCCCAAGGTTTAAAAGCAGGAATTGAAGGCGTGGTGATGAAAGATGTTCGAAAAAACCCTTTGATGAGCTGACAAATACAGGGCGGAAACCGAATCTGCGGATAAGTCCGGAAAGCATGGACTTTACTGCGGGATCATCCTCTCCGATGAGAATTTCTGACTTTTCACTTCCTTCATCAGTCTTTTTCAGCATTTGCAGATAAGCCGTTATCTTTTCAGGATCTTTATCTGTGAGCAGGTTGACAAGGCCCCTTTCGGACATTTCAGTTTTAGTCTCTTTATTGATGCCATCTGAAAGAATAATTGTACGACCGGAAATGAGGGGGAAAAAATCCCGGGAGAGATTTATCAGCAGATTACTTTCAAGTATGTAGTAGAGAGACTTCTCGGGTTTTGCAGGCATTTCTGTAACAGAAAAACCCGCCTGTTCAAGCCTCTGCCTGAACAGGTCATTATCATATGTATGGATGGCAATTGAATTCATTGGGGATTGTATTATGTCACATAATAGTGGAAAGTTGATATTCGTCAATTACAATATGGGGAATATTATAATTTATTATACTGCAGGTGCCTGGTAGTGTTTGTTCAGGATCAATAGACCAACCAGTCCTGTCATGATTGCTGCCAGGGAAAAAACCTGTCCGTCTGAAACTGTTCCGATAAATCCACGTGGATCGGCCCGCCAGAATTCAATTGTAAACCTGAAAATTCCATAGAAAATCAATGAAGTAAAAAAAAGAAACCCCCTTCCGGTATACCTGGTGGCGAGAAATGAGAAAAGAAGACCCGCTGCAATAAGAATCCCCGCGCTGATTAACTGTGTCGGAACCAGGGGCTGCTGCATTATTGCTGCAGGTGACAGGGGATGTGTGAAATGAATAGAGAGGGTACCCTGTGTATGAATCCCGAAACAGCAGCCGGCAAAATGACATCCGATGCGGCCGATGCCGATTCCTGTAATATATGAAGGGGTCAGGAGGTCGCTGTAGAAAATTGCATTGATATTCCAGGTCCGCCTGAGAATCAGCATTGTTGTAGTTCCCCCCAGGATGCCCCCCCAGCTTACCAGTACCGGCGGGTAGGTGAAAAAACCTGCATCGATTCTTTCCGGGAGGAAAATCAGAAATCCCGTCAGGAGTGCCCCGAGTATTCCTCCGCAGGAGATCAGGGTTACTGAATTAAAAATTTCATCCCTGTCATGATTCAGACGTTTCCCCAGGAGAAGGGCAATGGAGACTCCGATGATTATTGCCAGCACGATAAAAACACCGTAGGTCCCAATTGTAATGGGCTTACCGAAAATATTTACCTGGTAGAGAATGGGATGCATGAAGGGAATATTGCAGTCAGATTTAGTATATCAGGCGGATCTCTGAGGATCCGCCCGGAATGAATTTATTTAGGCTGGTTTTTACGGGCTTCTTCGAGGCCCTTCTGAATTTCTTTCTGAAGGTCGACCCCCTGTTTTTTCAATTCCTTATCCAT
Source organism: uncultured Spirochaetota bacterium (assembly GCA_942491575.1). Classification (GTDB taxonomy): domain Bacteria; phylum Spirochaetota; class UBA4802; order UBA4802; family UBA5550; genus CAZHNW01. The sequence continues at coordinate 2,566,562 of CALOBT010000025.1, read as the reverse complement.
TTCTTTCATCATGACACCGGTACCGGTAGCACAGGCAGCGCACGCAAGATAAAGAATTGAACCGAGAACGGTACCGATAATTGAAGTAATCAAACCACCCGTTGCCATGCCGGTTGGTTCATCAGTTTCTTTCAGTTGCTTTTTGGAAATAACAGCAAGAACGATACCGATAATACCCAGAATCGGTGCGATGAAGTTAAGACCTGGAATAAAACAGAAAACGATTGAAACAATACCGAGTACTAATGCAGCTACTGCCATAGGAGTTCCTCCTGATATTTAATACGTTATTCGTATCTTAATTATTAAGTAAATTATTGTTAAAAAAATGCCGGTGTCAAGAGTTTTTCCAATGAAGAGGATACGCCTATGATACACACATCCTTTAATATGCTATTTTATTTTATTCTTCTCTTGACTTTCTGGTTTTTTAGTGCAAATAATGGATAGCTGATAACTACAGCGTGAGCTGTGATATGAAAGTTGTTAAGGAGGAGAATATGACTGAAGAAAATGGACCCGGAACCGGAACTGAAGGTGGGGGCGGAGGCGGAGCCTTCGATTTTAAAAAATTTGTAGACGATTCAAAAAATGTTCTGCTGGCACCTAAAGATTATTTCACAGGTATGGCAAAGGAAGGGGGGCTGGTTGAGCCATTGATCAAGGCCCTTCTTTACGGGGCAATATCCGGCCTTATAACAATGCTCTGGAGTATAATCGGAATCGGCGCAGTTGGCGGAATGTTCGGTGCAGCGGCGGGAACCGGTATTGGTATCATGGCATTTGTCATGGCTATTGTCGGGGCGCTGATAGGCTTATTTCTCGGAGGAGTCCTGATACTGATTGTTTCGGCAATTTGCGGCGGCTCTACCGATTTTGAAGCAAATGTTCGTGTTGCCGCATCCATGCTGGTATTGTCTCCGATCAGCTCTCTCTTCGGAGTTCTGACTGGAATTCATTTCAGCCTCGGCGCTATCGCCTCACTGGTTGTTTCCGTTTACGGTATTTATCTTCTCTATAATGCCGTTATTAATGCACTGGGTGGAAAGCCGGAAACAGCAAAAATTGTTTCTATTGTTCTGGCGGTAATACCGGTATTGATGCTGGTATCTACCCTCATATGTGCACGTGCCGTAACCACTACTTCTGATAAATGGCTCAAACAGAGTGAAAAGATGATGAAGCAGGTAGAAACGGATAACACTGAAGCAATGAAGCGTCTTGATGCCCTGCGAAAGCAGATGGAAGAAGCGGCGAAAAAATCCAAGGAATAAATTTATTTTGCGGACGATTCATGAATCGTCCGCATTTAATTATATGCCCGCCTTATTATAACCGTCAGCGAGATGTGTATTTACATGTACCACACCGCTATTCAGGTCTTTAAGGGGATAGTCAGCGGTTATTTCAGGAAGTTTATCCGCATCCGCCTGGTTGTTCAGGGTTGTTCCTGCAGGAACATAGCGCCCGTCAGGCACTCTGACTCCCATGATTATACATCCCGGTTCGATCACACAGTTGCTTCCAACCTTTGCTTTGAAGACCAGAACTTTCATGCCGATGAATGAATCGTCTCCCACGGCGGCGGGACCGTGAATCTGTACCTGGTGAGCAAGGGATACCCTTTTGCCTACATAAACGGCGTACTTCTTGCCTTCAACTTCCACCAGATTCGAATCGATTTCTTTGCCGTTATGTTCAGTTTCGAGGGCATGAATGACGACACCGTCCTGTACATTTGATTCGTCACCTACAAAAAGAGCCTGCCCTTCGTCACCTCGAACTGACGCGAAGGGAGAGACCATTACCCTTTTGCCGAGTATTGTATTTCCAATAACCGCAGCCTGGGGATGAACATAGGCGGTGGGGTCTATTTCGGGATCAACAGCTTTACTGGAAAAATCAGTTACTACATTTTTGTGTATCATGGCATTTACCCGTTTTCATTATGTATTGACGGCAGCATTGACCATCGGTTTCAGGGTGCCCCTCAAGGCGGGAGTGTCAATTCATTTTTGGGGTGATTTTCCCCACTCCTGGGGGCGTGAGAGGAGGAAACACATCAGATATTCCTCGAAGGTCTTTTTCGGTCCCTGGAGATTCCCCTTTGCGCGGTAGATGGCATTATTTTTCCTGTGACTGAAGGATTTAAAGAACCTGCGGGGGTCCCCCTCCTGGTAGAGCTGGTTGATATCCTGTTCTCCCACGAGCTTGGTGATATCCTCACCGTTTACCGCGTATTTTCCTTCCTTTTTCATCTGGTAGCTGATCTGCTTCATCTCCTCGTAGGAGAGGCCCAGGAGAAATTCCTGCAGGGCGTCAATTTCATCATCTGCGAGTTCATCCCTCTGGAGAAACTCAAACCAGACGGGATCACTTTCGGATGCAAGTCTGAAAAGTTCACTGACACCCAGCATGGTTCCATAGGTGGGTGTCAGCCTGTCACGGGCATGCCATATACTGGCGAGGGTGGGGGCAAATTCTTCCACGCCGTGGTCGATGCGGTATTCCCAGATATTAGCGAGGAGGTATCCCGCGTTTGAGCGGATGTGCATGGGAATCCTTTTGTCGGATATAATGGCAATAAAAACTTCCTCTGCCATAATGCTGAAAATGTTATTGAATATTACCTGGAGAAATCTCTCTTCAAGTTCTTTCATTCCACCGGTTTCACGGCAGAGATAGAGGAGCATGAAGAAGTAATTTATTTTCGCCAGGGAATAGCTGTGACCAAGAATAGCCTTTGTGGGCATATGAAAAAGCATATCCATAACATCACGGAGGACGAGGTTATCGATGAGGGTCTCCACGGATCGGGAGGAGGTGCCGAGGTTCTGGCTCCCTAGAATGGAGGGGTACATGGAAATCGACCGGGATAGCTCGTGAAGGGCCATTTCATTTCGGCCTATCTGCAAAAGTTCCCCGTCCAGATTCCGATTATTCATCTCTTCGACAAGGAGGTCAATAATTGCCTGTTCTTCCGGTTTGAAAATAATTATTTCATTCATAGTTATGGGATCTCTTCCTGCAATGCGGCGATTACTCTTACTATTATCGGTGCTGCACGGATCCATTGCAAGGATAAATTGCGTAACGGTAATGGATGGAAGAAAGTACTCTTCCTGCCGATATAGAGAACAGAAGCGGAAGAAGTGCTTCTTCCGTTGTATACAGGGTTTTATTGTACATGTGTTAAAGATATAAAGAGGATTTAATGAAAGGAAAAAAAAGGGGAGTTGTCGCAGTATATATTGCCGTTTTGTTCCTGGCGGGGGGAAGTTTATCTCTTGCGGGTAAAACGAACACTAAAAATTTCAGGGTAACCCGGGCCAAAAATTCCTTCAGAAATGTGAAGGTCCCGAAGGATTACCCCATGGGGAAGACAAAGGCTCTGACCCTCGGGTCCCGTCCCGTAAGGGTCGATCTTTTTGCCAGGAATTTTTCCCAGGGCAACTTAATGTACGTGGAAATCACCGGTTCGGAAACGGTAAAAATCACCTCGTGCCGAATCGCCGGAAGGAATGTAGTCATGACACGCAAAATCCCTGTTCACCGTGGATTTTATGCCATTCATCCCGAAACCCCTCCCGGTAATAAGCCGGTAGTGGTTTCCGGGACCAATGCAGGGAGGCCCTTCACCGTCAGTGGAAGATTCAGTGTGGCTCAGAGCCCCTTTCCCTATCACCGCCGTGCCCTCGATCTGGGAAAATATTCTGACGTAGAGTATCATCAGATTCCGGAGAATATTGCCTTTATCAGGGAATGCGCCAGGAAAAAGAAAATTGCCTTTTCCATCACCAGTGAGGATAAACTGGGGCCGGACCTGGCACATCCCCGGGACATGCACTATATCACCTCTCCATACTGGTCGAAGCGAACTTACATGCGGTATAAGATCAGAAAAGGCAAAAAAATTCGCCTGAAGAACCGGATCAAGGTTCACCGTGGCCTGGACCTGCGGGGCAATACCGGTACGCCTGTTTTTTCCCTCGCCAGGGGAAGGGTGGTACTCGCGGAGGAGCTCTTTTATGAAGGGAACATGCTTGTAATCGATCACGGTAACCGTATTTTTTCCTACTTTATGCATCTCAATAAAATGAATGTCAGAAAGGGTGATCTCGTTACCGGGGGACAGGCTGTAGGGGAGGTGGGGTCCACGGGTGTTTCCACTGCGGCGCACCTTCATGTTTCCCTGATGGTGCGGGGGATTCAGGTCGATCCCTTGAGTATTTTGTATCTGCCGATTCGGGATTGATTTTGCTTTTTTGGGGGAAGTTTACAGTTGCTGTTGCAATACTTGCGGGTGGAAAAAGAAAAAGTTTTCCTGATTTTGATTAATCAAGTAATTTCAGTAAGCTAAGTTTTTGATTACTCCCTCTGATTTATTTGCAGTGAGTATTATTTTTTTATTTTGGTTAATCCTGATATATAATAAATAGATCATCAAATTCTAATGCAGGAAATTTTCAAAGTGGAATATGATACTCATCAGGAAATAAAGGAAAAGCTGCTTACCAGAGTACTTAAAATATATTAAATTGTAAAATATTTCAATCGGATTGAATACCCTTTAATAAAAAAAAGGCAGTGATTATGGGACAGAATATCGAAAAAATAGAAAACATGTACGATACCGTAGCCAGAGAATGGACAGAAGCATTCTCTGATGAACATGATAAAAAACCGAAAGACCGGGAAATGCTCCACAGGTTCTCCCGGGATATTGGAGATAGGGGTCCCGTATGGGATTTTGGATGCGGTCCAGGGAATACCACAAAATTTTTAAAAAATCTTGGTATCAAAATATCCGGGCTTGACCTGTCAGAAAAAATACTGGAACAGGCAAGGGCAATTAATCCTGAGATCGATTTTCGAAAAGGGAATATTCTTGACCTGGAACTTGAAAACAATTCTATAGCCGGTGCTGTAGCTTTCTACGCAATAGTCCACTTCACTGATGAACAGGTAAGAAATGCGTTTCGTGAAGTATTGCGTGTGTTGCAGCCTGGTGGACTTTTCCTTTTTACATACCACGTTGGTGCGGAGACTATCCACTTAAATGAATTTCTGGGAAAAACAATTGATATAGACTTTATGCTGTTCTCTTCTGATTTTATCCGCAGTTGCCTGAAGGAGAGTGGATTCGAAAAGATTGAAATAATAGAGAGAGATCCATACCCCGGTGTTGAGTACGAAAGCCGAAGGGCATATGTCTTTGCTGTAAAACCTGTCGTTGCATGTGAATATTAACCTCTTCGGGTATTATAATTATCCAAATCGTTTCATGCCTTCCCGGCCTTAACAGGGAAAACTTATATATTGAAAATTCGATTTTTTTTCCACCCGGAAAAAATTTTGTGTCCCTTGTTCCCTTCAGGGAACACTTCAATTGAGAAGGTGCAAAATGCGGATTAATTTTATTAATTCCGCAATCATGTGCCCTATTTCCTATTATACAATTCCATGGTAAACTATTTTAATTATCCATATGAATTGTAACATTCTGCTCCCCCTGCGGGATTCCACGGGGGGAGAATTTTATATATGTATTAAAACTTGACAAATCTACTGATGTACATTATATTTAATTGTTTTCTAAAATTCTAAATCAATAGGGAGCTAAATTAAATGGTAGTATTGTATATTCTCGCCGCTTTTCTGGTTGCCTTTGTTATTCTTCAGCTTTTCATGCTGCTGAAAATGCGTCTTAAAAAGGGGAAACCCGCCCCTGAACTTGAAGGAGAAATGGGGGCCGCCATTACTAAAGGCGGGAAAACACTGTTATATTTTCACAGCCCCTCATGCGGTGCGTGCCGTTCCATGACTCCGATGATTGAAGAATTTAAAAAGTCGAAGAAAAATATTTTCAGCATCAATATAGTCTCTGATATGGATACTCCCCGTAAATTTGGTATCCTCGGTACGCCATCGGTGGTGCTTGTGGAAGACGAAGTAATCAGGGAATTTCTCGTAGGGGCTCAGAGCAGGGAAAGAATTTCAGGTATGCTTATATAGTATAAATTATTTCAAATACCGCTCTTTATACTTCCCCGGTGGAACCCCCGTCAGTTTGCAGAACCAGCTGTAAAAAGTTGAAATGGAATTAAAACCGACATCGTATCCGATGGTACTGAGTGAGCGGTCCGGATTTGAGGCGATTATCTCCCGTGCTTCATTTATCCGGTAGGCATTGATATAGGTACTGAAGTTATTCTGCATTTTCTCATTAAGTAGTTGGGAAAGCTGGTAGGGGGCTATTTCCAGCTCAGCGGCGCATGCTGCGAGGGTAAGATCTTCGATGCGGTAGAGCCTTCTTTCTTCCATCAAAGCTGAAAGCTGGACCAGTGTCGCTTCAATGTCGAGGCCTTCAATTCTTGATTGCTGATATTGTATCTTTTCTATTTCTTGCACAAGCTGGTTGTAGTAGTCCGGGTACCGTTTATCCATTATATAGATTATTATGAACAGAGTGCCGGTTAAAACAGAAATTACCCTGAGGATATTCAGGTATATCTCACTGCTTCGGCTATGAAATATGCTGAAGATTGCACCGACGATATATATCGCTATCGCAAGGATTACACCTATTACGATGAAGTGGGAGAAATATACTATTTTTCTTACCTTTATCTGCTTCAGGTTGAAGATATACCGGTTATGCCTGAAGAATGAGATGCAGTAGATAATTATGACGAAAAAAATAAAAGACATTAGAAACAGGAGCAGGAGTGAGGGGAGTGACATTGAAAGGATACCTTCTGGATAGGAGAGAAGTCTCTGCTTGAATTCTTTATCCTGAAAGTAGAAGGGCATCAATATAAGTAAAATAACTGATGCAGGCACAAAATGGATAAAATAGCGTACCCTGATATCGACACGTTTGTGCATCAGGTATCGAAAGTAAAAATAAATTAAAGGTCCGAGGCTGTAGAGAAATGGAACATTTACCAGTGCCAGGTGCGGGTATTCAAGTAAAAATCCGGAAACCCTCATTCCATTGTAAATCTGGCATATTCCCGCACAAAATAAAAATAGAGCCTGAATATAGCGACCGGCATTCCGTTCGACTACCAGAAATTGTCCAAGGGAAATCAGCAGGGATAAAAATCCCGTCATGTAGATGAATTCGCTGATTAATTCATTAAGCACCGGGCTCCCTCACATTCTCCAATAATCCACACTATGAAGAATATTCTAAAAATCCTCTTTCAACAAGCAAATATTATTTTCCTGATTCATGAATTCGGAAACAAAAAATCTTCCAGATTATGGAATGCGGAAGGAATTTTTATAATAAGTAGTATTTTAGAGACGTAACCGGGAGGAAAATTGATACTTCCTCTCGTTACGGCAAACTGATTAAGAACAATCATTTATCGGAGGATTAAATGAAAAAAACATTAAAAACCAGAATTGTGACTTTTGTAGCATGTGCCGCCATTATATCCTTTGGTGTTGCAGTATTCAGTAGTGTAGACAAGACGGCTGCGGTAGGGACAAATACCCTCTATGATTCAGGACTTCAGACAGTCTTTGTTGAAAAAGAAGGGAAATTTGTTTCTGTGGGTTCCTTAATGAATGTCAAAGAAGGGGACAAGTTCAAGATATTCTCTGATGTTTCCGGAACATGGGTAGAAGAGAGCAAGGTGTTTACTGCAGCTGCAAATGCAGATTTTGCTTCAGAGAAAAAACGCTGGGCGGTAAAAACTCAGTAGGATTTTAGGGAAATTAAGGGGCAGCCCGCCATGGGTGCCCCTTTTTAAATATTTTACTGTAACCGATCACGCGTCTTTTTTAAATTTTCAGCCTGGACAAGTCCGTCTGTCATGCGAAGCCATTCCAGCTTAAGGGTGCTGGCTGCTGTTCTGTGATTGACAAGATTCAGGCGGCTTTCTTCAAGGATGTTTCTTGCGTCGATAAGGTTTTTCAGGGGTGACCGTGCCTGGCGGTAGAGACGGCCCTCTTCAGCAGCAATACGCTGCGCCAGGGTAAGGCGTTCACGGGCACTTTTAATAAATATTTTTTCCTGCAGTATTTTTTGATGGAGAATCTTCAAATCGTTTTTGATCCTCTCTGCGGTATCACCTTTTTTCAGAAGATTTTTTCTCTGTTCTATTCGCTGTATTTTTAATCCCGCTTTTTCTTTCTCCCGCTGAAATGGAAAAGTAAACTGCAGGCCGCCGTATATAAGGTGCTGTGAATATGTCCTGCCCCCCAGCGCTGTCCTGTCGAAGGAATAGCCCGCCATAAGACTGGTTGACGGGAGAAGATCATCGGCAGAGCGGGCAATCTCAATACGTCCCTTCTTTACAAGTAAATCAAGAATTTTCAGCGTTCGGCTTATCCCCGCATGATTTCTAAAATCTATTGAAAAATCTCCCGTCAGCTTTATCTCCATTGGTTTGAAAACCGGCTGCAGCTGGATACTCCCCTTATAGCCGAGTGCCTGGTAGACAAGGTTTCTGGATGCCTCGTACTGGAGGCTCCGTGTATCCATCACTTCCCGGCTGATTATGGTCTGGAGCTGTATCCGGTCCACATCGATGCGGTGGGCAATGCGGTTGTGGAAACGGAGCCGGATATTGGCGAGGAGCCGGGTATTCTCTTCCCATGCACGGCGGGCAACATGATATAGGGCGTCATCGGCGTACCACTGGTAAAAAAGACCAATGATGGTTGCCAGGTAATCCTCGTAGGCCTCAATGATCTGGTAACGGGAAATACGGTTCTCAAGACCAAGAATTCTGTCGTGCATCCGTGTGCTCCGGCCGAAGGCATTGCGGGCAATGGGCTGTGATACCAGGGCCGAAAAGGATGAAGAAAAACCTGAACCTGTCCTGGATGGTGAAATGGAAAATTCTGTGGAGGTTTCCGTTCCGCTCATGGGGAAAAGTTTTGAAAGGCTGACGTTCCCCTCGGGGCCGTCTCCTCCATCACCGGAGAGTTTCAATTTATATGTACCCGTAGCTGAAAGAAGAAGGTCCTTTGAAGGAAGTTCGAGGACCCTGCCGTATTTAAGGGCCAGTTCATCTATAAGTATCAGTTGAAAATTTTTATCATTGATGCAGGCACCCTTAATAAAGTTATCCAGGGAAATTTTCCGTGCCGGTATTGTTTCAACTTCCCCCAATGCAGAGAATGTGATACAGGAGAGTAATATTGCAGCTGATGCAGTTATTTTTTTCCTGTATTTCTTGTATGTTGAATGCGGCACCATTATCCTCTCTCCCCGGCGGGCTTAACCATGTATTCGATTTTTTTGACAGACATATAGAGGGTGGGAACCAGCACCAGTGTAATGAGTGTTCCGAAGACGAGCCCCCACGCCATGGCGAGCATCATCTCAGCAAGCATCGCGTCATAGCCGGCAAAACCGTATGCAGTGGGGAGCAGCCCCGCGACGGTTGTTATCGTAGTCAGCATTACGGCGCGGAGACGGGTTGAGGCAATGCCTGCTATGTGACGGGGGAGAGTTGTCCAGTGGGCATCAGGATCTAGTTCACTCTGCAGTTTATTAACCATAATAATGGAATCATTCACAACAACCCCCGCGAGACCCAGGGTGCCGATACCTGCAAAGATGCCGAAGAAGGTCATGCCGTGGGCAAGGAAGGCGAAAATCACCCCGACAATCCCGAAGGGTATGGAAATCATAATAATGAAGGGCTGCAGCAATGAATTAAACAGGAGTGCCAGGATTGTGTAGATGAGAAACAAAACGATAATAATTCCCGCGCGGAAATCTCCCGCAGACTCACGTGTATCCCTGACTTCCCCTTCAAAGCTGACATGAGATGTAGGATTCTTTTTCAATAATTCGGGGAAGACAGTTGTTTCAAAGTATTCCGCCACCTCCAGTGGAGATGTTTTACTTTTTTCCTTTATGTCGGCATAAATACTGGTAGTCCTGCGGTACCTGTAGCGGGAAATGCTGCTCGGGGCGTCGGTTTTTATTACCGTTACTACCTCCCGAAGGGGGACCATGTAGCTGCTTGTATTTTCCACTGGTATCTGCAGTACCCTGTCGAGGGATCGTCGTGATCGTTTGTCCGCCAGGAGGCGAATGTTTATCTCTTCATTTTCGTTCATGACAATATAGAGGACCTTTCCTTCAAGAATTGAACGGAGGGTGGCAGCTACAGAGGAGGCTTTGATTCCGAGACGGCTCGCCTTGTTGCGGTTAACACTGATGAGATATTCCGGTGACGTAACGGGGCGTTCTATTTCAACGTTCTGCAGGTCGGGATGTTTTCTCATTTTCTCCGCCAGGGTATCCGTCAGGAGGCGTCGGCGAGGATTGTTGTTTTCCTGGACCAGTATTTCAATGGGGCTGCCGCTGGCCTGACCGAAATGGGCGCGACGGTAACGAACTTTATAGATACCGGGGATTTTTTCTATTTCCTTTTTCCAGAGGGCCTTCAGTTTGGGAAGGGGCATCTCCCTCTCTTCCCTGGGGGGCACCTCAATGCGAATGCGAAAGGTGTTCTCCTGGGCGGTCATGCCTCCGCGGCTCTGGGCTATAAGAGACCGAAAGCCGATGATCTCTTTGCCGAGATAACGGGAAAGGACCTTTTCTATTTTAAGGGAAGCCTTTGCCGTATCATAGCGGTCACTCTCCGGAGATGTTTCCGCGGTTATCGTAAACTCCGTAGTTTCCTCGCGGGGAAACATGACAAATTTCATATGGGTTTCAAAAAGAATCCCCGCCAGGACCAGCATCAGGATGAATGATCCGTATATGAAAAATCGGTACCGCAGGAGTCGCTCAAGTATTCTGCTGTACCTCTCTTCAACAGCATGAAACCAGTGGGGAAATTCTTCGTCAGGTTTACCTCTTCTTCCGCCGGAGAAGAGGCCTTTTCTGAGACGTTTTGTGAGGGGATAGACTCCCAGGGTGAGGAGTCCCTTGACCCATTCAGGGATAATCAGGTTCAGGTGTGCAGGAAGTATAAGGAGAGACTCCAGTAAACTTCCCCCAAGCATAAGCATGACCATGACGGGGATAAACATGCTCATCTTCGCGAAGCGGCCGGAAAATCCGAGGATTGGAAGAAAGGCGACACAGGTGGTAATAATTGCCGCTGTGATGGGAAGAAACATCTCCTTCGTACCCTCAATGGCGGCATCATCATGATCATAGCCGTTGTCACGGAGCCTTGTAATGTTTTCCGCGACCACAATAGCATCATCCACTACCATACCCATGACGATTATGATACCTGCCAGGGTAATGTTATTGATGCTGTAGCCGAGAAAATTGGCCACCGTCATGGCAAAGCAGAAACTGAAGGGAATTCCCAGGGCTACCCAGAAGGCGGCGCGCATGTTGAGGAAAATAAGCAGGGTCGAGAAAATAAGAACGAATCCTATGGCGCCGTTCCATCCGATGAGGCTGAGCCTGCTTCGCACTGTACGCGATTCATCATCGAGTACCACTATCTCGATGGGACTGCCCGATGGAAGGGAGGCTTTAAATTCTTTAATTGATTTATTTGCTTCATCGACTGTTCGGAGGATACCGCTCGAGGGGGTCTTGACGGCATTGAGTACAACCGCTTCGCTGCCGTTTACTTTCAGAATAGTACGGTTTTTTTCGAAGGTATCTTTCACCGTGGCAAGATTTGAGAGTCGAACCTCCTGGCCTTCAAATCCGCCGCGGATAATGAGGGGGCGCAGTTTTTGAGCAGAATCAAGTTCATCCAGAACGGTTATTCTCGGTTCACCCCTTTTCTCGAGGGTCCCCGCGGGGGTGCGGATACTGCTGCTGGTGATAACTGAAGCAAGTTCTGTAAAGGGAATATTATAGTTTGCCAGGAGGTCTGGACGGGCAAGAATGTGTACTTCCTCTTTCAGGTAACCGTTGATGCTCACCGAGCTAATGGATGAGAGACTGGTGAGGCGGTTTTCAAGGGTCAGTGCATGGGCCTGAAGGTCACGGCGTGTTGCATCATCAAGGAGGTGCCGATTCCGGTTATACATGGCAATGTCCATAATTGCCTTCTGGGAGGTCTTGAACTGGCGGATAACGGGTTTATCCAGTATTTCAACGGGAAGGTTTACCGCATACACGGCAGTCCGGATATCATTGACGGCTTCACTGAGGTCATCAACGGAGTCTTCTATCTCGATGCCAATGGAGGAGCTGGAGTTGCTGGAGGTGCTGGTGAGGCGGTAAATACCGTTGACACCCTTTAGTTCATCCTCCAGGGGCCTTGTTACGAAGTGTTCCACTTCCTCAGGGGAGGCGCCGGGGTAGACCGTGGTAATCCTGACATAGTTGAAATCAATGTCAGGCAGTTCCTGCCGCGGGGTATTCATCCAGAAGAATATTCCGCTTATGTAGACCGCCAGTGTCAATAAATTCGTCAGCAGGTGCCGGGTGGCGAAAAATTGTATCAGTTTCTCGATCATTTCTTATTCTTGTCCGGTATTGTTTCTGTTGCAATCAAATTTTAGTTAGACCTGTAAATATTAATTGGGATTTTGTTTTTTTAATTTCAACTTTTTAGGGTTTTAGGATATTTCTTTAGTTGAAAAATTTTCAAGTTTCTATCAAAGATAGCAGGCAGGTCTTGTTCATAGCTGACTAAATAGTCATTTTTGGCACAACGATAACGATTAGGGTAGTGTAGGCGAAGAGTCATGGATGTCGAAATTGTGTTGGCCCTGCTCCCACGGCAGTCGTTCACCCATGCACTGCGTTTTATATTATATTTTAACATTCCAGGTATATGATTCAATTGCTGATAAAAATAGTTGAATCATGTGCCGGTATCTATTAATGTACTTTTCTAGATATCAAAATCAAGCTCAACTTTAAGTTGTTTTAAATCAGAATGTAATTTCTCAAACATACTTTGAGTATATATTCTGTAAATGTCTCCTGTATTTTGCATTTCAATTAATTTACGTAAATCACTTAATCTGCTTTTCCAGGTAATCCCATCTGTAATAAGCAAAAAGTATGTATCCCTTCTTTTTTCTTTTACAATCCGACTTACATCTCCAATTATATCTGTTTGCTTGCTTCCAGTTGCTCCATATGCCTTGGCTTCAATTAGGATATGGGGATGCTCCCTGCTTGGAATTGCAAAATCAGCTTTTTCTGTACTTTCTGGAATAACACCAACAAAACGACATCGAGCATCATAAGATTTTATACCAAAAACCAGTTTTATAATTTCTTCTATTTTATCTTCAAATCCTCGGCCACGTTTTTGCCCTTTTATAGCACTTCCTCTGCCAGATCGAAGACGTTCCAAAAGAATATCCTGCCATGTAAACTGACGTGTGGTTAAGGACAAAATTGCAGATTCAATATCAATATTTATCAAATATTTTACAAAGGCCTGAGGATCTTTTTGGTAGCATTTAATCCCATTTGCACCAAGAGCTTCTTTTAATTCTAAATCGAACTCATCTTTTGATTTGTATAAAAATGTTCTGATAAGTGTTTTGGCTGCATTGAAGTTTGTATTCAACAAATTCGTCAAAAGCGTTTCAATTGATTCATTATTCTGTGTTATGATATTAAAAATGGTTTCAACTTCGAAAATATGTTCATCCTTCCAATCGGTTTCAACTTTAGACAAAGAATTAATCAATTCATTCAAAGTTTGAGAAATACGTTTCATTATTGCCCTATTAGTAAATATTCTTTAGCATCATTAATTTTAGCATTCTTATGGTTGCCGATGTGATACCTGTAATCTTTTTCAATAATATCAACTTTTTTCTTATATCTCTTCATTAACTCATAAAGAATTTCGATAGAAGGAACACTGTTTGAAGAATAAGAAAGAACAATCTTAGAAGCTTGAAATTTTTCAAATAATTTATCAAAAGTTTGAAATGCAGTACTTTTGTAGGAAAATGCTGTATATGGTTTTTTTATCTTTTTTACTTTGCTTGTTTCCAACAGTTCTTGACCTTTCCAATAGCAGGACACTCCTTCAAGGAAATGATATCGTTTCATATAACAATTATCATTAGCCTTTGGAATGTACGGCGGATCCAGGTAAACAAGATCAAAAGTTGTGTCTTTTACTGAGAAAACATCCTGACGAGCAGCACTACATACCTTACTGGAAGAAAATACAGCATTATTTATAGCTTCAACCTGTTCAATAAAATGCTGTCTCAAAGATAATGCTAAATCTCTCCTCCCATCCTTGTAGTGTTCAGGATCACCAGCTACGGTAAATATTCCTCGTGGTTGTCTTTTTGCACAACTTCTAATTAATGCGGCAATTGCTATATTTTGTTCGAATTCATTTTTGAATGTTGGTGCAACAGACCAGAATAAATCAATAAATTTTAAATCTTCTGGTGTGTAAAAGATATTTTCATAATTCATTAGAGCAAAATTTGAAATTGCTTTTCTTTTATTTATAACTTTTTTTACCTGGTTTGAACTTAATTCAACTCCCTGGTTTGCTATCATTGCTTTAGAAATTACAACGGGAAAATTTAAAAAATCCGAAGAAAAAACCTGCTTATTGAGGCATTTGAGCAGATACGAAACACTACCTGAACCGGAAAAAGGATCTAACACTTTCTCAAAATCTAATGACATAAAAACATCAGTTAGCCACGGAAGTAGTTTATATTTATTCCCCATGTAGCGCATTCTTGGAAAACGCTCAAAAGTTTTCAAGGTGTGAAAACTGCTCTCTTTAACTATACTATTCATATGTACACTGTATAAATAATCTTTCACAAATCAAGAAACTTTTAAGGGTATATATTTTTAAATATCGAAAAGGTATTTTATAGACAAAAAATTCACGGCATTTGCAACTCCAAACAGAATTAAGCTTTTCAAGATACTTCGTAAAAAGAATTTCTATTTCCATTCAATAAAAAAACGCCGGAGTGGTAATCCGGCGTTTTTTTTTGAATGGTACTACGATGTTGGCGCAAGCTTATTGTAATAGCTGTAATACATTCTGTGACTTGGTATTTGCCTGGGCAAGCATTGAAGTGGCGGCCTGCGTCAGGATCTGGTAGCGAACAAATGAAGACATTTGCTCTGCCATATCGGTATCACGGATACGGCTTTCTGATGCCTGAACATTCTCATAGGCGTTCATGAGGCCCTTGGCTGCATGTTCAAGACGATTATAATAGGCGCCAAGGTCTGCTCTCTGCTTCGAAATGTTGCGGAGGGCTTCATCAGCAAGACCGATAACCGCATTTGCCTTACCAGGGGTAGATATGGAGATAAAGGTAAGTACAGTCGGATTTCTCAGTCCCAGTGCCGCACTGGTCATTGTTTCGATAAATACTCTTTCGCGCTGGTGCATATTCGGACCCATGTGAAACCACATTGATGCCGTGGGATGGAGTCTTGCAAAAGCACCCGTAAGAAGCTTCATCTTATTGAACTCAGCCTGAGAGGAAATTCGATCGATTTCATCTACAAGTTCAGAAACTTCTACCTGGATCAGCTGGCGGTCTTCCGGTGTGTAGATACCGTTAGCTGCCTGCACTGCCAGAACCCTGACTCGCTGAATAATGCTGTGGGTCTCTTCAAGGTAACCTTCAGCAGTCTGGATAAGAGACATACCATCTTCGGTATTTCTTTCAGCCTGTCTGAGGCCCTGAATCTGTGAACGCATTTTTTCAGATACTGCGAGTCCTGATGCGTCATCACCTGCGCGGTTAATACGCATACCTGATGAAAGTTTTTCAACATCCTTGGTAAGGTCCCAGTCGTGGAACTTCAATGTACGGTGCGAGAAAATCGCAGCCACATTGTGGTTTATAATCATGTTCTTCCTCCGTGAATAGGTAATGCCATCATCCTTGATTGCATTGTAGGTTTCTTCCTAGTTACTGAATGATTCGTCAGAATTTGAATTTGCTTTGAGGGTTGTTAGCAGTGATTACAGACGATTATAGATATGTATTGCAATATATGGCCTGATATCGCCTGTTTATGCTTAATTTAAATTTTTTTTAAAAATTAAATTAAAATTAGATTCATTGAAGTGAGAGACAGATTACGGAGAATTTTTTGGTTGCAATATAATGAAGAAGTCAGCCTTTTTGCAGCAGGGATTCGTCCCGAAGGGAAATTTTTAAGGAAAATTGAATAAAATGGCAAAATATAGTGGAAAAAGTTCTCGTCTCTCCAGTATTATTGACCCGGCCGGGCCGTTGAAGACTAAGCCGAAGCCTAAGCCGAATTCTTCAGGGAGAGTGGCAGCAGGAATGGGTGCTGGATGGGATTTTATAAAATATCTCGTTGATTCCGTTTTGGGAAATTTTCGGCGTCATCGTGTAATTATTGCAGGTATCGGTGTCGGTATACTCATCGCCTTTGTAATTATTCTTATTAATGATTTTCAGAATGTGAAGGCCCTGGCACATTTCAGGCCCAATGTTACCACTAAGATTTATGATAAGAATAATATCCTCATTGCGGAACTTTTCAAACAGAAACGCGAAGTGGTTGCATTCGAAAAGGTGCCGAAGCATCTGACGCAGGCCTTTATTGCCATGGAAGACAATGAATTCTATGACCACTTTGGTGTTAATATCAAGGGAATTGTCCGTGCCTTTTTTATAAATATACTTGCAGGGGGTATCCGCCAGGGGGGAAGTACTATAACCCAGCAGACTGCGAAGATACTCCTCACCTCCAGGAAAAGAAGCATTTACCGCAAAATCAAAGAGGCCTTTATCTCCATAATGATGGAAATG
The DNA here is from genome assembly GCA_942491575.1 of uncultured Spirochaetota bacterium. Lineage (GTDB taxonomy): Bacteria > Spirochaetota > UBA4802 > UBA4802 > UBA5550 > CAZHNW01. The sequence continues at coordinate 2,549,855 of CALOBT010000025.1, read as the reverse complement.
GGCTACAGCAAGGATGAGATCTTTTCCCTCTACCTGAACCAGATTTACCTTGGGCACGGCGCCTACGGTGTCGAATCCGCAGCGGGCCTATACTTCCAAAAACATGTGTGGGAAATGAACCTCGCGGAATGTGCCCTCCTTTCTACACTTCCATCTGCCCCGAATCTTCTTTCTCCAATCAGGCATCCTAAACGTTCAATGAGACGCCATCGAATAGCCCTGGCGAAAATGGTTGAACTGGGATACATATCCGTTGCGGAGGCAGAGAAGGCCTATCTCGATTTCTGGCCGGAATACCTGCGTCATATCGAGTCGACATCGCCATCCCTCAATGTATTCAGCAACCGTATCAATAAGGCACCATGGTTTACCGAATACATTCGGCGTAAACTTGTGAAAAAGTACGGGTCTGAGATGGTATACAACAAGGGTCTCCTTGTTTATACAACCCTCGATATCAAAAAACAGCTTGCGGGGCAGGAGACTTTAAAAAATGCCCTGACGAAACAAACCACCGTATCATCCAAACTCCATTTCAAAAATGACGATTATTTCAATGATAACTTTGCCGATGTTGTGGGTCTTTTCTCTGATATGTTTGATATCAACAGGTTTCGCAAGCGCGGTTCCCGGCAGAATGAAAAGTTAAATAATTATGTCCGTTCAAAAATTGTCGAGGAACTGGAGGGACTCAATTACCTTGCGGGTATCAGTAACGTCTCGGATTTTATTGATGAATACAAGGGGACCTATCTCGGAGACAAGGACCTTCAGAAGGTAGAGGGCTGTATCATTTCCATAAATCAGAACAACGGATATATAGAGGCTCTGGTGGGGGGAAGTGAATTTTCCTCTATCAATCAATTGAACCGGCCCATGCAGTCTCTGCGCCAGCCGGGATCATCCATTAAACCTCTCCTCTATTCGGCAGCTATTGAAAGCAGACAGTTTACCGCCGCCTCTGCAGTACTTGATTCGCCCATTGTTTATCTTGACAATGAAGGCGGCGACTGGCTTCCGGAAAACTACGAGGGCGAATATTACGGCCTTGTTCGGCTTCGCCGGGCACTGGCCCTCTCGATAAATGTAATTTCCATCAGGCTTGCGGAAAAAATTGGTATTGAACGTGTCCTAAATTACTATGCAAAACTTCTCCGCTTTTCTCCTGGTGCTGCGAAAAAAAGGATACCAAGAAACTTTTCCATTGCCCTCGGTTCATTGGAGGTAAGCCCATATGAACTTACCCGCGCATACGCGATAATCGCCAATGGCGGAAAGGATGTCATCCCCTTCAGTATCAGGCATATCAAAAACCAGGAGGGGAAGATCCTGGAAAACCGTGAAGGGGAAATTCAAAAAATTCTGAAGGAAAAAAGGAAGAAGGGGGTTCTGCAGATTATCAAACCCTCTACCGCTCAGGTAATGATCAGCCTCCTCAAGGGTGTTATAGCAGGTGGAACGGGAAGTGCCGCATCTCCGGGGCGTCCCGCCGGGGGTAAAACAGGCACCACCAATAACTGGAAGGACGCATGGTTTGTCGGTTTCGTGCCGCAGCTGACCACGGGAATCTGGGTTGGCTATGACAAGATGGGTCTCTCCCTCGGCATCGGACAGGCGGGGGGCGCCGTTACCGCCCCTCTCTGGGGACAATACATGAGGGCAGCATTGAAGCACGAACCGGTTCTTGCATTTCCTGCTTATGCGGGATTGACTGAAAAGGAGGTATGTTCCCGGACAGGGCTGGTTCCTTCATCATCATGCCAAAAGGTAATCAAGGAAGTTTTTATTCCCGGTACAGAACCTGAAAAGGAATGTGAGATCTGCTCAGACATTACTCATAATCTTTCTCTGCCGAAAAAGGGTCCAAAGGATAATATCAGCAAGAGCCAGAAGGCATCAGTTCTAAAAAATATAAAACGCAACAGTGGTGGCAGTGTCATAGATGATATGGGAGATGATTTGCTTGCCCCTTAATTGCATAATATCTCCTTTTTATTTCCTTCGGGTCAGTCTCATGTGTCAAAAAAAATTGACATTTACTTAAAATGTGACAATGTAAGTGCTGGCCTGATTCTTAAAGGCTATTCCATTTCTTTTATTTAAGTAAATCACAGGAAGTGATAAAATATGATTGCAATGCCCGCAGCCGGTGTACTATAAATAGAATTATACCGGAAATCAACAGTCAGGGCTGGACAGAAGGATTTTTTTCAGGCTGTTCATGAATATTACGGCTGTCTCTGAGAATCAGAAGCTTCATAAATGACGATATGATAATTCCTGATTTAATCATGGGTTGCAGCCATAAGAACACGAAGTTCTGCACGTCAGAATTGATACGGATGTTAAAATTCTGACCAAGGGTACTTAAAATTTTCAGAAATTAATATACTCTTATCAGATTAACAAAGGATGTTATGACCATGGAAAAGCACAAGAAAGTTGGGATTTTGTTCTCAGGAGGACCCGCACCAAGCGCAAATGCAGTTATCTCCTCGGTGGCAGACACATTTATTGCAGATAATATCCCGGTAATAGGAATTATGCGGGGATATGAGTTTCTTCAGGACTTTAATAAGAACTATCCGAAACTGAGGAAGGATGTACACTACGGTTCTATTACCGAAAATATTACTAAAATAAGAAATCGTACCGGAATTTTTCTTCGAACTTCCCGGGCCAATCCCGGCAAAGATATCAAGACCATGGATGACCTGAATGATCCGGTGAAAAATACCCGTCTTCGCAATATCATTGATGCCCTTGAGTACCTGGAAATAGGCGCCCTCATCTCTATTGGTGGTGATGATACTTTAAAAACAGCAAACTTTCTCTGGCTCATGGGATTCCCCGTTATTCATATTCCCAAAACCATTGATAATGACTATTACGGAATTCCCTGGACCTTCGGGTACTGGACTGCAGTGGGAACCGCCCAGACGATTTTGCTTAATCTGAAGGCGGATGCCCAGGCTACTGATTCTTTTTTTATAGTTGAATTGATGGGAAGGAAGGCAGGGTGGATCACATATGCCGCCGGTATTGCTTCGGAATGCATATTAATGATCTCTGCAGAGGATGTAAAGGAAGACACGGTAGATTTTGATGACCTGGTAGATAAAATTACCGATGTAATAATTCAAAGGGAAAATGATAAAAATCCATACGGTGTCATTGCCGTTTCTGAAGGACTGGTTGACAGGCTTCCCGATGAACTGAAGCCGCACACAAAAGACAAGCATGGAAATATTCTTTTCCGTGAAGCAAAAATTTCCTCTATACTCGCAGAAAAGGCACGTGAACGATACCTGGAAAAAACCGGACTCGATGTTAAGATAACGCCTAAACAGGTGGGTTATGAGACCCGTTCCGGACAACCCGCAGCATTTGATGTTGTAATGGGAAGTATGCTTGGTTACGGGGCAGCAAGATTCTGCCAGGAGGATAAATTCGGTGTCATGGTTTCAGTTTCTGATAATTTTGATCTGAAGGCGGTTCCCTTTTCAGACCTGATTGATCCAGATACAATGCTGACAAAACTTCGGGATGTACCCCGCGGAAGTGACCTTTTCTCGCTGAAGGAAAATTTGTCCTTTGGCAGGGTCTTTGACTAGAACTTCGTCTGCGTGAATATTAACTGAATAAATAGCCCCCCAATCTCCGGAGGGGGGGGCAGAAAGATACTGCTGATATTTTAAAATTTCCCTGCCTGGCTCTGAGCCGGGTCGAAGAGTGATTCCGGGAGTCCTGATTTTACAGAAACCCGGGGAAATGGCAGGATAAAAGAGTCTGGCATGAAAAAAGTTTATTCTCAAATACTATTTTTTTTCCTGATGCTGGTGTTCTTTCTTCCTGCATGTAAAAACAAGGAGGAAGTTTATGCCGGTAAACCTGCATCGGTGCTGAACCGGATTCAGCAGGCCGGTACCTTCAAAGAACTCCTTAAATGCTATTCCATCAATACCCGGAAAACAATTACTTCACTCCTGAGAGATGGTTTTCTTTCAGATGAACAGGCCTTTGAAACCCTGAGAATCGTAGACGAGAATTCATCCTGGGAGATTGTCACAGAGAAATCATCAGGGAAGAATGCCATCCTTGTAATGGTGTTCACCCGTCACCGCATTGAGAACCGTACAGGCCAGCAGATGAAACTTCACCTGGAGCGAAATGGCGAAAACTGGTGCATTGATATGGAAGGTGATTTGCAGCTTATTAAACAGATGAGAGGCAAGGTAAATCCGGAAGGGTATCTGAGGAAAAAACTTCAGAACTATCAATAAACGCTGAGGGCAAGGTTCAGGATGATATCATCCATCAGTTCTTTTGCATCCTTATCTTCGGGAAATTTTTCTGCATAATCACAACATAGGATGAAGCCCATGTAGAGGGCCCCTGTTTCCAGGTAGAGGTTAATAAGGTTGAAGTGTGTTTCTTCAATTTCGTTGTCTATTTCCAGGGACTGATGGTAATAATAAATGGCCTTGTCATAGTTTTCTATCTCCCAGTAGACACCTGCAAGGTTTGCATAGGTTATGGCATCATCAGGATGAAGACGAGCGGCACGTTCAAGAATTTGTCTCGACTGATCGAGTTTGCCCAGTTCGCAGAGGGCGATTCCGAGACCATTGAGGATTTCCACGTCGGTATTATCGAGAGAGGCGCCCATACAGAATAGTTTATAGGCCTGCTGGTAATCACCGCTTTCAACGTATTCGTATCCGCGGTCAATTAGTTTAAACTGGTCATCCCCTAGTTCAGAGAATTCGTCCCTTTCAGAATTTCTCTCTTTAAAGGGAATTTCCTTTAGCTTATTACGAGGATTTTCGTTCATATAGTAATCTGTTTTCAATATGTCACATTCATAGCATTTACAATAAAAATTGCAAGATTTTTCTTATAATTTTGTGCTTTTTTTATAAGTAGATGATTTGCTCCCGGGGTATCACTTTGATTTTTAGAATTCAGCAGATGAAACCCGGTAAATAATACTTGACATGTAAATAGTTGGCATACAAAGTAATGCTTGTCAGTAACAGTCTTAATCTGAGTAATAAAAATCGAAACGGAGAGGAACATTATGAATCGTTTACTAAAGGCATATAACAGACTGGAAAAATTCCCCATGGGGAAGCGGATATTTTCCAGGCTAGTCTGCCTTAATGCACCTTATTTCAGGACCATTAAGCCGCAGTTTCAGGAGTTACGGCAAAACTATGGCCGGATCAGTATGAAAAAGAGAAGATCCGTGACAAATCATATAAAAACAGTGCACGCCATAGCGATGGCGAATCTCTGCGAACTGGTTGCGGGAACAACACTTGAAGTCTCTTTGCCGGGGAATATGCGCTGGATACCCTCGGGAATGGATATAAAGTATCTTGCCATGGCGAAAACCGACCTGGAGGCAATCTGCGCAGTTACGGAGGAAAATTTAACTGAAAAAAAGAATATTTCCCTTGAGGTAAGTGTCTTTGATACAAACGGGAGTGAAGTTGTCCATGCATCCATAAGGATGCACATCTCCCCTAAAAAATAAAGGATCTATTTGTTTTTTTTATCGGGGGACCATCAGGACAGAACAGAGGTCTCCCGTATCGTTTGACCCGGAATTTTTATTGAAGAGGTCATAGGTCCATTTGCCATCTACAATATACTGGTACCGGTATTTGCCGGGGGGCAGCTGCCTGGTTATATGCCAGATGCCGTTGCTGCGGCGTTTGAGAATGTCATTTTCCGGATTCCAGTTGTTAAAGTCACCCACAACAGCTACCATACGTGCCCTGGGGCGGTAGAGGCGAAACTCGACATTTTTACCCGGGAGAATTCGGTAGGTAACATCGTTTGAATGAATTTCTCTAGGGAAACTGGTGAGGGAAACATAAGAACCGGCGTTGTCATCCCTTTTGAAGGGATTGGATGAATCAGTGAGCCATACCCCATCTACAATATATTTATATGCAACTTCCTGAACAGCTTTCGGGGCAGGTGCAAAGTAGTACCATATGCCGTAATTGCTTCTCCGCATAGCCCTCGGTTTCCATTGAGAGAAGGTGCCTGCAATTAGAACCCTCCCGGCATTTCGGTTTCTGCAGGTAAAAAGAATTCCCCGCTGAATTGTCTGTTTTCCCGTGGAAAGATTATCAATATTAACCAGCTTGATAATACGGGGGGCGGAGGGTGATTTCATGCTTTTCAGATTATAGTAATATTCGGTTTTTTCGCTCTCGTAGGATTGTGCCACAAGCTGTCCTGCAGCCAATAATAGAAAAGCGGAAAATGCTGCCCTGAAACGATTGCTCATAAGGTTCCTTCCCATGTAAATAATAACAGATATATGACTTTCTTTTCGTTTATTGATATACTAATTATGTCGATAATTAGAGGGAAAATATTAAGCAGTAGTAGTAAATTTTCTTTGACAGGTACTATATTTTCGTATTATGTCTCTTTATAATAGGCCGGAGTGCCCCCTGCGCACTTCGCAATTTCAGTAGTACAGGTGCAGGTGAATGGCAGAAACTGAACAAAAGGATCAAATCACATACACTCCGGAAGAACTGGAAGAGATCAACCGCATTGTTGAGGTGGTCAATAATTCCCAGTATTCACGGCCCCTTGGAGTCCCGGCTGCTGTAGCCGAGCCTGTCAGCGAACCAGAAATTGATGCCGGGGAAGAATTCCCTGAAATAAATATAGGTGAACCCGATGACCTGGATCTGCCCCTGGGGGATCTCGACGGATTTGGAGACGTTGAAGAGATTGAACCCGTTCCGGAACCCCTGGAAGGGATAGCTGCCGCTGAAGATCTTCCTCTTGAGGATCTGATGAGTGTCGCCGAAGAGGTTGCGGAAGAATCTGCAGAAGAATTTCCCGATATTTCCATGCCCGGGGAGGATTTTTCCGAAATCCAGGCTGAAGATCTTACTGAACTTGGTGAATCGGAGGTTGAAGATATTTCCGACCTCATTGAAGAGGTAGAGGATATCGGAGAGCCCGGCCCTCCTGGAGAAATCGAAGACCTCGAAGAAATAGAAGAGTTGGATGAAATTGAAGAGATTGAAGGACTTGAGGAACTACCGGGAGATGTTTCAGCCCCGGAGGAAATTGAAACCCTCGATGATTTAACCGGCGACCTTACGGAAGAGACGGGAGAGGCGGCGCCTGATTTCGAAGAGATGGATTTTGCCGCAGATATTTCCGGTGAAGAAGCAGCCGAAGCTCCCCCGGGAGAACCCCTGTCTGCCCTTGATGAACTTGATGCCCTTACCTCCGAAGAACCTGAATCTCTTGATGACCAGGAATTGGCTGACACGGAATTTGTCGGTGGTGATGAATTTGAGCCTGTTGAAGAAGTTCCCGAAGAAATCGAAGAACTTGAAGATGCTGGTGTCCCTGAGATTGACCTTGATGATCTTGCGGCACCGTCAGAAACGGTTGAGGCCCCGGATGATACCGGTGTAGCCTTTGAACAGGGTATTGAATCTGATATCCCGGATCTTTCGGACATCTCTTTTGAAGAGGGAGAGGATATTCCCGAGGCTGCGGAATCCGATATTCCCGATATCGGCTTTGATGATATTGGGGGGGAAGACATTTCTGAAGAAACTTCCCTTGCTGATGAAATTGATGGTATTCCTGACCTGGGAGATCTTACCACGGAATCGGAAGAAACCCCTGGCATAGAAGAAATTGAAGATATCGATATAGAACCCATTGATGATGTCGCTGAACCTGTGCCGGTTGAACAGGAAGATATCAGCGATGATTTTGCCATCGAACCCCTTGAGGAGGAAGAAGTATCACCTGCTGATACTGAAGGAACCGGGGGAGGCGAACCCCTTGAGCTCTCCGAGCGAGAGCTTAAGAAACTGAAAAAAGCAATCATCCTTCTGCATCCCAACCTGCGTACGATGATTAAAAACATTATTGTAAACGACCGGCTGGCTCCCGGAGAGGCCCGCCAGCTTGTTGATATGGTAATGGAAAGCCGGCCGGAACATGAGATTGCCGGATTTATCGAAGAGCAACTCGGCATGGCGGTAGACCTCAGTGATGAGACTGCCTCTGAGGGAAGAAGGATAATTCATGCCAGACCAGAGTATACCCGTGAGGGAAGAGAAAGGCAGAAAAAACTTCTTAAGCTGACACGTATTTTTGGTGGTGTCGCTGCCGCAGCATGTGTGGTTACCCTGTTGAGTTATCAATATATCTATAAGCCCATCATGGCAAAGAAGAAGATACATGAAGGGGTGCAGCTGATCCTTGCTCCGGGGGATTATCTGAAAAAGCCTAAAGATTACATTAAGGCGGAAGATCTCGTAAAGGAAGTTGAAGAAAACTACAAAAAGGATTTTGTGTACGGATTTAACGCATATGGCGATGCTTATTTCAGGCAAAAAGAGTATCTCCGTTCATACCAAAAATATAACAAATCATATTCCCTTGAACCGGGAAATATTGAGACCCTGAATAACCTTGGGAGATTTTATTCCCGGGTGCCTAAGGAGTTTTATAACTCAGTCAAGGGGGAAACCGAAAAACTTTATTTTGAAAAAAGAAAAGGGAAACCCCTGATTAAGAATCAACTTGATCTGGCTATTGAGTTTTTCCAGCGGACCTTGCTGAAAAAGCCAAATGATATTAGCGCACTGGTCGGTATCGGTAACGCCTATTTTTACCAGGGTCAGTTTTTGAAGGCAAAAAAGTATTACCAGGATATTCTGAAGGTAGATCATAAATCACCCATCGGCTGGGGAGGACTCCTGAACCTTTATATCGAAAGGGACGCCTATGATCTGGTGGCTTCTACCCATACGGAAATCAGGTACCGCAAAATTATGCCGGATCTTGAATCACCCCTACTGGCAAAACTGGCAAATTATTACCTGGAGAGGCGCAAGAGCGATAAGTTCAACGTACGCGTTGATCACGGTGTCATGTCTCCACGTCTTGCCGATATGGATGATAATACCTTTCCTGCGGTAAAGTCAGTTCTGCAGGCACTGAACCAGCGGGATTCTGACTATCCGCCACTGCACCTTGTTTCGGCTAAGTTGTATAGAGTACAGAATAATTTTAAAGTTATGAAGCGCCACCTTGACCGTGCCCTGAAGGCAGAACCGGAATATTTCGGCGCCCTTCACCTGATGGGGGCCTACTATTACGATATTAAACAGCCTGCAAAGGCATATCAGTATTTCAACAGGGCCATCAAAGCCTCGGCCAATCCCCCTGAGTTTGCCAAGGCAGATTTTTACAAGGAAACGGAAGAGCTCGGCGAGACTTATACCCTGATGGGAAACATATTTTACTACTTTTTTGACAGGGTAAAATATCGCTACGGCAACCTTGAAGATGAAGAAATCGATAAAAATGTTGAGAAACTTGCTAATTTTAATATTGCCAGGGATAAGTATGAAAATGCCCTGAAAGAGGGGTATAAATCACCTGAATTGCATTATAACCTTGGAAGGATTTATTACCTGAATAAATTGTACCGGAAGTCACTCGATCAGTGGCTGAACCTCTACGACGATTTCGTTGACAGGCCGGAGTTGATGTTTGCCCTTGGCAATGCATTCTATCACCTGGGCAACAGGGAAGCTGCAAAGGGTGAATACCTGAAACTGATCAATGTGTCTGAATACGAGGCGGAGAAGGCCGGAATGGTGGTTCGCAGCAGTCAGAAACATGTAAAACTTTTCGGATCACTCTCTTCAGCATATAACAACATTGGTGCCGTTTATCAACTGCAAAAGGATGAATCCCGAAGTTCCATCAGCTACTGGAAATCAATAGATTATGCCAAGCGTCTCGGCTACGAGAACGAATTTGCCAGGGTTAATCTTGCCCGGTCCATCAACCGGGAAAAACCACCGGAACCGGTTCTGGATGAAAATATTCCCTACAGCATTAAGTATTACAGGGAAGACCTGCGGAAATAATGTTTCTCCTTTTTTTAATGGAGGAGAAACAAATCTGATCTAACATATCAGCTTTAGTAATTTCAATATTTGTTGAATAGTCTAGTGGCATACGCAGCATTTGACGCAGTTGATCGGATTTTGTCATATGGCTGCCTCTAAAAATTAGGGATTTAAATCATTCAATTGCATCAACTGTCGTTGGAGCATTGCAAAAAAACGGCCATGATGCTAATTCCCATGATCTTCATAAAGAAAATTTTGATCCAATTCTGCCCCTGAACGAATTTTCAAAAGATGTTTCTTTAAATCCTGAAATCGATTTACATTCTAAAGAAATTATTCCTGCATATGGAATTATTGTTATCCACCCAAACTGGCGGGGGCAGCCACCTGCTGTACTGAAAGGTTGGGCAGACAGGGTAATAAGACCTGGTGCCGCCTGCGAATTTCTTGAAGGTGATGGCGGGGAGGGGATTCCAAGGGGGCTTCTTAATGCGAAATCAGCAGTTGTCTTTAATACATCCAATACTGAAACTGAGCGGAAAATAAAGGTATTTCAAGATCCTCTTGAAACTATCCGGAAAAATTATATTTTCGAAATATGAGGGGTATCTGATTTTTTCAGACGGATGTTTAATGTTATAGTCATCAGTTCAGTGGAAGAAAGGAAAAAATGGTTGAGTGAAACTGAAGAAAAAATTGATATCAATCCCTTCCTTCCTCTGCCTACAGTGGAGAGGAAGGAAGGGATTGCTGTTTAAGTCTTTATAATATCTTACGAATAACAGGTCCTGTTGATGATCGCCTTTTTCAATTCATCAGAAAGGTCATTGAAGTAGGCGCAGTATCCGGCGACACGAACAAGTAAATATTTATGTTTTTCAGGATTTTCATATGCTTCCAGTAGTATTTCCCTGTCAATAACGTTGGGCTGAAACTGCATCCCCCCTTTTTTGAAATAAGAGCTGATTATACCAGACAAATTTCTGACACCATCAGGGCCTTGAAACAGGGCTGAATCGATTGTGAATGTTACAGTAGTTCCATTTGGTGCATAATCTACATAATTTATACCCGCTACAGAATTAAGAGATGACAGCAAGTCCGCCTTTTCCATTCCATAGTGGGGTGCAACGCTGTTGGCCAGGGGAACACCCCTTAGTCTTCCTGAAGGCAGGGAGGGTGTTCTCAAACCATAAATGATATTGACGTTCAGGGCATAATAACCAGCGGTATATATACCATTACGTGGTGAGTTCTCTACTGAATTCAAGGCCTTAACGTAAATCTCCAGTGTCCTGTTCACCCAATCCTGAGATTCCGGGGAATCATCATTTCCGTATTTTGGTACCTCTAATAATGCCGATCGGACTTGCTGATTATAATTCCCTTTAAAATCTGAGTCAATGGCCTTAATAATGTCATCAATAGTAAACAGTCCTTTCTTGTATACAACCTCATTTATGGCATATAATGAATCGGCAACATCAGTGATTCCTACTGCCTGAATACCACTGCTATTAATTGTAGCTCCACCTTCATATGCATCTTTGCCACTTTCTATGCAGCCCTCGAAGAGGGTGGATGCAAGCGGGGTTGTGAAATTTTTGCACAGTTCTTTTTCAATTCTCTGGTGATCAGCTAATATGGATGAGGCCAGATGATTTAAGCGTATCTGAAAACGTTTCAGCAGTTCATCCATGTTTACAGGAGGATTGTATGAGGGTGAGGCTTTTTTCACTTTTCTATTTAGGCGGGCACTGGTATATTTTGAAAGAATAAATTTAGAGAATTTATTATCCCTTCTGAAATTGTATTCGATAAATTTAGTGATAATTTTTCCAAGCTGATCGGAAAATCCATAGTTCCATAAATCATTTTCTTCCCCTTTAAGAGCCTGTAAAAACGGGAGCACAACGTTCATATTGGCGCAGTCCGTATTGCCAAAATGGTCATCTGAAGCATTGGGTTCAACACATCCCACGATTGAATAATTTCGTGCATCCTCTTCAGTAATGGAGTAATGTTTTTTTAAAGTATCAATATAAAGTTCATCGTTATACAATGCCGGCATTGGCGCTCCGTTGATATAGACCTCTGCAAGCCTGTCCAGGTGTTCAATGGGACTCTCTTCATGAATTCTTGCCGTCATGTTTACCGCAAGGGGCTGCAGTTCGCAAATATCCAGCAGCATATAGGTGAGATCATTAGTGGCATCCTGACCGTCTTTGCCAAGACCGCCTACGGTGACGCTCTGGTCTGTGGATTGAGTCTCAAATAGTCTGCTTATTCTTAGATAAGTATCGCCGTCGCTCACTAAAATGGCTTCGTCCATTTTAAGAATAAAAAGGGCAAGCAGTTCTTTGGCTTTTTCGTAGGTGATCAATCCTGCCTCTTTATCATTTTTGTAATAGGGGTGCAATATCTGGTCTAGTCGTCCCAATGATACAGCATTTTCATAGGACTCAATACAAAGTCCGATATGTAAAAAGACCATACTCTGGAGGGCTTCGTGATATGTGCGGGCAGGATGTTTCGGCACATGTTTGCAGATTTCAGCCATCTCTTCTATTTCTTTGCGACGTTCCGGATCTTTTTCTTTTTTGCCAAGGTTTCGCAGATTTTCAGAATATTTTTCTGCAAATGCTTCAAGGCCTTCAAGTGCGATAAGGGCGCCGTTGTAAAAATCCTGATTATTTTCAGGTTTTTCTTTTTGCATTGCCTTGATTTCTTCTTTGATCCCCGTGGTTCCAAGCTCCAGTATACGTTCGAAGTTTACAATAAAATGTGCTATCGCAGCCATATTATTATTAAATCCGGTACTCATGTCTGAGGCGCGTGCAATGGTCATAATGAAATCTTTTATTCTTGGATTAACCTTCCTTATCAGTGAGTGTCTCATCCAGAAGGGGAGTATCCTGAAATAGAAAGCCAGTTTGTCCTTAAGGGAGATTTGGAATGATACCGGTGTCTGTCGATTTATTTGATGTATAATTGAACCGAGGAGAACTCCGAAATGCTCTTCCCATGCCTGGGCGCCGACTCTTTTGGAAGTGAAATTACCCACAAGCAGTTCTCCTGGATAGATAACTGTTTTCTTGTTTTTTAACACATAGGAAAGACGTTCAGCTCTGTGGAGGGGAGTCGGTTTTTTGAAACCATGCTTTTTGTAGAATTTAGTTTTTAATTTTGATACTTCGAGACAAAGGTGATAATCACTTTCTCTGATATCATTTCGAATATCATTAACGCGTTTGGTGAAGACGGCTTTTTTTCTTCTAGAATCAAGGTCGAAACATTCAGCTTTAATATTTAATGATTTGAATGATTCTACTGCATCAATAATAGCCGCACGGCTCTGTTCAGGTGTTATATTTAAAGACTCCTGCTGTATATCCAGGCGTTTGGCTTTATCTTCATACATGTTGTGGTACTTCAGAAGTTCAATTGAGGTATAATTGATAGCTTTTAAAAAATCTGCAGTTGCATTTATATCCGTTTCAGAATCATTAAATCCGGGTATCATTACCATCCGAAACTTTATATTGGCATTTGTCTCAATCAGGTTTTTGATATTGCTATGGATTAACCTGCTGTCCTGCCCGGTGTATTCTTTATGACGGATGTCATCGCCAACAAGTTTCAGGTCAACGAAAAAAAGATCTATATAAGGTGCTATTTCACTGATATTTTTCCAGGGTACATGAAGAGAAGTCTCAACTGAAACATGTATATTTTCCTGCTTTAACAATTCCAGTAAACCTATAAGGCTACCCGTATTCTGCATGAGGGGATCACCGCCGCTAAGGGTAACTCCGCCATTGGTTTTCAGGTAGTACTCCTTATCTCTTGAAATAATCTCCATGATGTCCGATATTGAATAGTGGCTATCAGCGGCAATGTCGGATTTAAATGAGAGTGATTCGGGATTCTGGCACCATAAACATCGTAAATTGCATCCCTGAAAGAAAATGGTTGTACGGATGCCGGGACCGTCGTGAACACAGCTGCGTTGAATTTTCAAAACTTTTAACCTGTCTGTACCCGGGATCTGATTATTATTTATTGTTGGATCCATTTCTCGATCTTTTACTGATTGTTCGTTTTGAGATGTTTTCATTTATAACTCCTTTGGGGGTTATTTTGGTATTAGATATATTACATATAACATGTACTCAGAGTACATGTTATGGTCTAGGACCATCCGGCCGGTCGTCAACTCTTTTTTGATAAATTCAGGGAATTTTACTAAATGAGCATTAAAAGTATATATTATTGGAGTTATTTATATATTTTAGGACGGGAACTGGTCCTTAACAGTGGTTTCTGTAAGGGTGCTGGAAGATGTTGAAGTTTTTACCGTCATGACATTTGTTAATAGATTGAAAGGTGAATTAAGGCAGTTGTAGCTCGGTTAACCCTGCCTTAGAATTATCCCATTCCCGGATGCCAGGATACTGCATAAAAAAAGGCGGTTCAAAACTTTGTTTTGAGACGGCCTTTTCTTATGCAGATTTTTTATTTAATGATAATTGTTATTGTATTTTAATTGTAAATGTTGATTATAACGCTTCGAGAGAATGATATTTTGAACCATAGCTGTTCGTACCCGGGTTAATATTATTAAATTCCCACGCACGATCATCATCAATATCTGCAAGCATGACATCATCATCACTGATACTTATAAATCCAATAAATCTTATTAACCCGTTATTATAAATGGGATTTGTCAGATTCCAAGTGTCACCAGTAAAACTTGAACCGTTCCATCCGAAACCAATAAAATCAATCTGATATGATGAACTGTTTTCTACCCAGAGTGCATAATAACTTCCCGAAAGGGTCAAGTTCATTGTTCCACTTGATCCTGTTCCGGTATAATGTGTACTGCTTGCAGTGTTTGCATAACCTATATCAGAACTGCTGGCCTGACTGACTTGTATTGATGAAGGTTTTGATGAATATGTTTTTGAACATGATTCATTACGGCTGATGTCACTGCATGTTTTCGTATCAGAACCGGAACCGATCCTTATATAATCAAGCATTCCTTCCGTTCTGTTTGTAACCGTGAGGGTGTAACTCTGAGTTGTGGTGCCACCACCGCTTCCTCCATCATCGGGATTATCAGTATCTCCCGAATCGTCACCGCTGTCGGTAAAACAACCGGTAAAAAGAAATGCTGTGCAGAGTACTGCAATTAAAAGAAAAAATAGACTTTTTTGTGATTTTTTCATGAAAACGCTCCTGAATAATAATAAAGATACGGTTAATTCATAGTGATATTTCCATAATCTGAAGATCTATTATCTCTATGATTCAGTATCTTAAAAATTTAATGGCGCGTATGAACTGGAGGGGACAAAATAATTCTGAAATATTTAAAAATTTGTTTATTTTAATCGGAAAAAAGAATTGTCATAATTTAGCACTTAAATAGTATGTTTACTGAAATATTGTCCCCTTTGAAGCCGATTGCACACATAATATACAGGGACAGAAAAAATCCAAATGCCCCTACTTGATAAAAAAAATATACGGTTTTCAGAAATCTACAGTGAATATTACTCTATTGTATTCGGTTCCATATATACAAAAGTTGGGGGAGTTGATACTGCGGAGGATCTTGCACAGGAAGTCTTTATCCGTTTTTTTTCTAAAATGGAGGAAGTCTATAATATTAGGGCCTGGTTATTTGGAACAATCAGATATGTTTTATCAGAATATTATCGAAAACAAAAGAACATGCCGGAAGATCTTGCAGAAGCGGAAGCTGGGTATGACATTGCACTCACTTTTGTAAATGGATTTCGGGACACAAGGATAATCATAGATGAGGCAATTGCAGAGATAAATGACGAAAGAGACAGAAATATTTTTGATCTTGTGGCCATTCAAAATTATACCTATGAGCAGGCTGGAAAAGAGTTGGGGCTGACTAAAAGACAGATAAAATACCGGTATGGTCTTATTGTAAAAGATGTTATCATTTTTTTAAATAAAAAGGGAATTAAAAATATTGAGGACCTTCTATGATAGACGAGCTTATCCAACTGCAAAATCTTCTAGATAAATATAAGGTTACTGCTCCGCTTCCACATGCCCTGCAGGAACATGTTCTTGATAATAAAAGGAAACAACTGGTTATAATCCTTAAAAAGCTTGGCAGGTACAATCCCCTTTTTGGAATTATTCTTTTTGTTTTTTTCTTATTCAGAAAATCAGGTTTTGGACTTTCAATTATTCAAAGTGCAATTGTCCTGACGGTTTCTTCTGTTTTCTTCGTTGGAGGTATTTCGTTTTCAACCTACTTGTATGTTAAACAGTCATCAGATTCGGGAGCAAAGGTGGAACACTCCGGCATAATAGATAAATCTCCATCAATATCCGATAATAGCAGAATTTTAGCCCGGAAACAAAAAAAGACAACTGTTGCAGGGAATCTTAAATTTGAAAAATTCATTCAAATACATCCTTTTGAAAGCAGCAGTGAAGAATTTTCACAGGCAATTACTTCCGAAATAAAAAAAGAACTGGTTCGATTAAGAGGAAAAAGCAACATTCTCACCTCAGGAAATAATTCGCATGAATCATCGGTATTGATGTTCGGATCAGTAGAAAAAATCAAAATATCTTATGTTATCACAACAAGACTTGTGGACAAAAAAACAGGCAAATTGATTTTTATGACATCGGAGCAATTTAAATCGATGAAGGATGTAAACATGGTCTGCAAAAAAATTGCCATGGCCATTTCCGGAAACATCAAATAGATTATGAAATTAAAAAAAATAATTCACCTGCTGTTTGTAACCGTTTGGCTGCTTTTTTCGACTACTCCTGAATTATTCAGCAAAAACAAAAAGTCTGTTGCCGTTCTCGACTTTACTTCCAACAATATTAAAGAATCTTATGGAAAAGTGGTGAGGAACAGGATTGAACTGATGCTTTATAATACAGGCAAGTTTAATATGCTTGAAAGAAACATGATTCAGTTGAAGTCCAATGAACAACTTGGTAACGAAAAAGATTGTGATAAAATCAGCTGTGCCGTAAATATCGGTAAAAGCGTGTCTGCCGATTATGTTGTGTTCGGAAGCGTCGATGTTGCTAAAAATTATATGATAACCCTTCGTATTGTTGATGTCAGTCTTGAAAAAATCGTAATTGCTGATTCTGAAGAATGCATATCAGAAGATAAAATTTTTTCAGCCTCCGCACTGCTGGGGACGAGGACAGGTAATTCCATTGATAATTTAACAGAGGGAACTAAACTAAAATCAAGTAATGAAATCACGAAAAAATCCAATCTGCATAATCAATATTCGGAGGAAAATTTAAATTATTACGGCAAGAAAGATAATTCTTCCCCTCCTTTTGATTTTTATCTTTCTTTAGTGATGGGAGCTGCTCTGCCCATGGGCAATCTGGAGACCATTGCTGAAACAGGATTCAATTTATCAGCATCTATGGGTGCCGAGAACAGTAAATATAATTACGTTTTTGCCCTTGAGACGGGTTATTCCTATTTTGATGGAAAGAGTGATGCATCTTATTATTCAATAATACCTTTTATGCTAAATTTTCAATACAGGCTGAACATAACAGAGATAATCGTCCTTTCGCCTTCCTTTTCTGCGGGCGGTGCCTACAGCACAAGTCATGGTAGTGTCAGTGATTCAAGTGCATTTGAGCCAATTATAAAAGCGGGAGTCAACCTGAGGATTGCAGCGGGTTCAAATGTGAAAATTACCTCTGGAATGGACTTGTATAACATCTTTGAAAAAGATGGCGGAATAAGGATTTTTTCATTTAACTTTGGAATCGGATTATGTATATAGGAGTTAAAGGATTAAATAGAATGAAAAAAACATTATTAACATTATTAACAGTGTTTCTGTTTTTGCTTATATTATCCGGTTGTGATAATGTTTTTCATGATGATATAGAAAATACTCCCGGTTCCGGTAATTCCAACAGTGATATTAGTTCGCCATCATTTGTTTCTGTTTCTAAGGGGGCAAGTACCAGTCTGATAAGCATCAGCTGGGCGAGTGTCAGCAATATTGAATATTATGAAGTCTGGAGATCAACTTCCAGCAGTGGCAATTATGTATTAATTAAAACAGCCTATGGGACTTCAACCAGTGACACATCAGCAACTGCGTGTATTACCTATTATTATAAAATTATTGCAGTTAATGGAAATGGTCAAAAAAGTCCCATGAGTGATTACGATTATGGTTACCGGGAGAGTTCTACTGACGACTGTTCCGGCGGGGGAAGTAGCGGCGGCGGTAGTACCGGGAGCTCTATTCCGCCTCCTTCAAGCATACAGGCTACAGATGGAATGTATAATACAGTAATTTTAATTGAATGGAGTACCGTCTCTAACGCAGTTCGTTACAGTATCTACAGGAGTGAATCTTTATCTGGATCCTATACCTGGATTGGAGAGGAGGATACTTCACAATTAGTGCATTCAGACTGGTCTGTTGAAGAATGCAAATTTTATTATTATAAAATAAAATCAATTGATTCCAGTGGTAATGTAAGCGAGTTCAGCAGTGCGGACCGCGGTTATGGGGAAAAATTTGGAGAGGGTACATGCGGGTTTTAGTTTAAATATTTTGTATAAATGATATTCGTTGAATGTGAGAATGGGGATTCTCACATTCAACGAACATGTTATTCGTGTCTTTTCGATAAAATAGCGTATTCAAAACCGTCCACCAGTACATTGAATGAAGCAACATTGATATTCTCCGAGAGGGAATAGACCTTCCACACCTTTTCTCCATCTGTAAAGATGATGGTCACTTCCACATCGGTACTGGTACCGCGTTTCGCATCCATGATATTCGCCCGGTAATCAATAAGTTTTACGTCGGCAACTTCCGGAAAAAGCGGGGTCAGAGCCTTTTTTAATACCTTCGCCAGGGCATCGACTGGACCGTTTCCCGTTGAGGCTTCATGAATTGCCTTGCCGTCGGATTCAATCTGCACGGTTGCTTCTGGATGTATACCGTTATCAATGAGCCGGTATCCCCCGCGGATGGTGAAGGGTGGGGAATAACTCTTCAGGGTCCTGGCTATAGTCAGTTTTTTGCTGGCATCTTCTATTTCGTAGTTAAGCATTACTTGAACTTCCTCCTTATTTTAAACCGGAGAGTGCAATACCGGTTCGCGCATCGAGTTCTTCAGTTTTGCCTGACAGGAAAGACAGTGTTATTCGGTCTTTCCTGATAGAGTACTCATGTAAATCACTATCGACGGGATGGAGCCACTTCGAAGTGCCTCTATCGGTTGTAATCCGGAGGAGATAAAAGCACTTCTCCGAATCAACGAAAATGGCATAAATATCCCTGTCAAAAATTTGCTGCAGGTATGGACGGCCCGGTATGTACCATTTCGTGGAACCTGTTTCCCGGTTAAGAGCGATTAATTCGCCGTCAATATCGTCCAGCTCACAGGCAACATAGTAATTGCTGTTATCTTCTATTATAGAGAGAATGTGAACGATATTGTCAATTTTTTTCACCCACAATTTTTGACCCTCCGGGGACTTGCAGGTGAGCATCCCCTTTTCCGGGTTGAAGGAGAGTTGCCTCTCCTTCATTTCGAAGGAATAGTTCATGCAGTCCAGTGTTTAAATCATCCCCCGAACTTTTATACCGCTGATAATCAGGTTTGCCGCTTCCTCAGAGGTAAACCGGGCATTATTGATTATCAGGTCGAAATTTGCCGTATTGGCAGGATCAAATTTTATATATTCTTTCATAAAGCTGTCCCGCTCAATGCTTTTCTTTTTGATTATTTTCTCAACATCTTTTCTTTTTTCTCCGGTAAGGCTCATCATCCGGTCAATCTTATATTCCATGGGGGCAACGATTCTTACATGCAGTCCCCCGGGGATATCACGGGTAATAACGTTACCGGCCCTGCCGACAATAATTACATGGCCGTTAATAACAAGGAGACGAATTGTTTCCACAAGTTTTCGGTATACCGCAACCTGTGGGGGAAACTTACTGAAGGAGGTCTGGATAAGATTGGTCATTGATTTTCTTGCGTTTCCCGTCATTGTCTCCGTGAGACTTTGTGTAAACCCCATGTCATCCATAATATTTTCGAGGAGCTTTCTGTCATAGGCGGCCCAGACTTGATCATTATTGCTCTCGCGGTTTATGCCGGAGGCAATCTTTTCGGCAATCTCATATCCCCCTGAGCCGTATTCCCTCGAAATAGTAATAAAGGGGTGGGGCTTTTCTATCGCCTTTTCATCAATTTTTTCTTTTCTATTCTGCCACTGGTTGTACTGGGCAGATATAAATTTTTCCATTGAATTGTGCCAGGGCATAGGTTCCTCCTATAAAAGGGTCAGCGTATTATTTCGCCAATTTTCTGCCCAACCCTTATTGTTTTACCGGTATTGTTTTCAATAAAACGTATATAGTCCTTTTCAAAAAGAAGGACTATGGTTGAGCCAAGATGGAACATTCCTAATTCTTCTCCCGCCTTTATTGAAGGCCTCAGGGCATTTTCATACAGTACCTCTTTAGTCCTCCTGAATGTCCTGTTGGTTACTACAGGGGCGTGACTGATGGACATTCGCCCTACATTCATGGCACCGATTTTACATACCGCAACCTGTCCCTTGCCGGTATCGATGTAGCTGATGAGGCGTTCATTTTTTGAAAATAGTCCCCGCAGCCCCTGGACCATAAATTCCGCCACCGAGTAGAGTTTCCCCGGAATATGAAAGTAACCGGTTATGTCTCCGCTTACGGGGGAATGAATGCGGTGATAATCCGCCGGTGACAGGTAGAGGGTCATAAAGGAACCGCATTCGAAAACCTTTGCCTGATCCGATGGGACAAGGTCATATAGGGAGTAGTCAATCCCTTTGGCCTGGATAATAGTTCCGTCGTCAATCTGGCCGTACTGGTCGATGCGTGCATCAACGGGGGATACCACAGCCGTCGGATCGTCATCTATTGTATGGATGCCTTTTTTTAGTTCGCGTGTGAAAAAGCTGTCAAAATTTCGGAACCCTCCCGACGGGGTTTCGTATTCGTCTGTTTTAATTTTGAAGGCATTGCTGTATTTTTTGATCACAATTCGAAGAAGCCATTGTGGAAATGGAATTCGAGTTATAACACCGAAAATTCTGGAAAGAATACTTTTGGGAAGCAGAATAAAAATAAATATCAGTAATTGTTTTTTCATAATCCTAATTCTTTTTTATATTTTTGTCTATACAAACCGTATATACAATTATATATAAAGGTTATTCATTTTTCCGGCAATGTCAAGCATAATAAGAAATGACGGATAAGTGTTGAACTCCGGTTTTTTGTTTGACACATGCTGTTTCCGATAGAGCATATAAGTAAAATATAATTTATCCAACAGTGCTCACTCACCCCCCACGGAGGGGGGCTTTAAAATGGGAAAATGAAAAGTGTTCCTCAGAGGATTCGGGGAAACATGCGACTGGATGAAGCTTTTTAAAGTGAATGCGATGAAAAAAATATTAGTTATCCTCTGTTTCGTTTCCATGGCAGTACCTGTCTTTGCCGGGAATTCCTTTGCGCCGTGGCAGCGGAGTGTCACCGTCGGTGATGAAACTATTGTTAAGAAAACATATTCGAAGAAACACCGGCACGACAATCACCGGAGTGTTTACGGCGGTTTCCAGGGAGGGGCATGGTTGCTGATTCGTTTTTTCCAGAGGACCATTTCTCCTCTTGACGGTCCGAACTGCCGTTTCGCACCCGTCTGTTCCGCATATGGAAGAGGGGCTGTTGAAAGATACGGAGCCCTCCTGGGGTCGATTCTCGCCGGTGAAAGGCTTCTCCGCTGTAATCCCTATAATAAAGGCGGCTATGATCCGGTACCTGAATCTTTGACAGGGAAATAAAGTGTTCCTGCAGCGATTTAATATTATCATATTCATTCTTTTGACCGCCCTTCCCCTGTGGGCCGAATCTTCTGTATCCCAGGTTTCCTTTGTCAGGACATTGTATCAGCAGCAGCGCTACTTCGACTGTATCGGCGAAGCGTATCGTCTGAAATCCTTCCTCCCTCCGGCTCGTCATGGCGATATAAATTATTTTATTCTGGGTAATTATTTTCTGGGCCGGCAGTACTTTTCGGTTATTCAGCGGGTGAGCAGCACCGGCTCTGTTCCGGAAGTCAGGAGTGCCCTTCTCCTGTCACGTTCCTTTATAAGTCTTGGCGATTACCGCAACTCCCTTTCTATACTGAAAGGCATCGATTCAACTAAAAGCAGGGGGACCCTTTCCAGGGATGTTTTTGCAGCAGAGGTCACAACCCTGCTTCACATGGATAAATTTAAAGAGGCTATGGGGGAAGTCAAAGGCTTCCGTGGTGATGCAATCTCCCGCAGTGACATGGCTGAACTGGAAAAAAGAATGGGGGCATATCGTCTGATTTCAAGGAGGAGTCCCTGGCTTGGAGCTGTCATGTCGGGGATTATTCCGGGTTCCGGACAATTTTACAGCGGGCGCTATCTTGATGCCCTTCTCAGTATTGTCAGTGTGGCGGCGCCCCTTACCGGGGGTATCTTCCTTTACAGGGAGGGGAAGAGAGAGCTGGCGGGAACACTTTTTTTCTTTTCTGCCGTATTCTACGGTGGAAATATCTACGGGGCCTGGAACGCAGCTGAGTTTTATAACCGGAGTTCCCTCGGGGCCTTCAGGAAGTCTGTGGAAGGAAAACTTCCCCCCTATGATCCGATGAATCATCTCCGCTTTGATGAACTTACACGGGGAGAGGTGAAACAGTGAAGAAATATTTTTCTGCAGTTTTGTTCATTTTTATTTCCTTTACAGCTGCAGCAGATGAAAAAAAACAAATGGATCTTGTCCGGGACCTTTACCGCTCAGGGGAATATCATCATGCCGTTACGGAGGTGATGCGCTACCAGTATCTTTATCCCCGGGGAAGTTTTGCCGCGGAGGGTCTTCTTATTGAAGGGCTGTCTTATCTGAAGGGGAACAACTATGACGGGGCATCGGAAGCTCTGGGGAAATGCAGCACCTTCTATAAAACAAAACCTGAAGGGGAAGAGGCGCTCTTCTATCTCGGATACATGCGTCTGCAGGCAGGTTCTCCCTTGTATGCCATGCGAAGTTTTAAGCAGTATCTTATCCGTTACGAGGATTCACGTTTTACAGAAAAGGTTCATTATTATCGTGTTTTTAACGCATCCTACATGGGAGATCTGCCCGGGGCACGGCAGATGATTCTTACTTACAGGCATCTCTATCCAAAGGGGGCCTACATGGAAAATCTTCAACAGGTTGATTCATCCATTATGGCGGAAATTAACCGGCCCAGGAAAAGTATGCTCCTTGCAGTGATGGGTTCCATGGTGTTTCCAGGTTTCGGTCATTTTTATACCGGCAACTACCGTAATGGTTTTCTTTCTCTCATCGCCAATGCGGTTTTCATCTCCCTTACGGTACGGGGTGTTATGGTGAATAATCCTTACCAGTGGGGCCTTTTCGGTTTTATTGAGTTGCAATTTTATCTTTACTCATTGTATGGTGCAATGAGGGACGTTAATGCCTATAACAGTTCAAATTCATTTTACCGGGGGCTCCGGTTTATGATGCAGCAGGAGTTTTAATTAATGGGCGATTCTGAATATAATTCTTATCATGAAAATGGTTTTTATGATGAGTCAGAGAATTCCAGTGAAGGATCTTTGCCTGTAGCGGAGTCAACATTTGATTATGTGGCACTGTTGAAGGAACATGACCCTGCAGAAGCAGCGGAAATGATACTCGAATCAACCTATGGTGAAATCGATATCATGAAAAAGGATGCAGTTGATCGATTTCTTGATTTTATTTACTTTAAGGTTCAAACCGGGTACTGGGAGAATCCCAATGTAGCATACCCTACGAAAAAAATGAATGACCATGAACTGGAAGCCCTTATTGTCGATCTGTTGAATAATCATCTCTATCCTGAAATTGTACTTAAACTTCTCAAGTTCTTTACCCGCAACATTCATGATCCGGACACGAATCTTTATATCGCCAACCTGATAGTTTCAGAGGATATTATGCGGTCTATCTACGAAACTTTTATTCTTTTTAAAAAGGATATTTTTATTCCTGATCCTGACCGGCGGAGTCTGAACGTGAAAAGAATCCAGCAATTTTCTCCCCGGACGGACAATAAAGTTTCATCCCCACTTGATGCTGCGGCTCGCCTGAAATATGTATTGGAATTTATTTATGAAAAATTAAAGCCGGATCATATATTTACAAAGGAAAATCTCAGGATGTCAGCTCCTGCTGAATAAACCTACATGTTCGGGGGTATCCGTTCCACTATATCTTCACCGTTCCGGTTCAGCTCTTTCACATTTATGCTTGTATATCTTCCCGTGTCAGTGAAGCCATCTATATTATTAAACGGGGCGTGTGTGGCCTGGATCAGCCAGTACATAATGTCTTTCAGGTCATTGGGAGAAGAATTGACTTCGGTGAAACGGTAGGCGATATCGTACCGTGTTAATTTTCTCCTGAGATCGGAGAATTTGGGAGAGTCGGGTTCCAAAAGGTTTTTGATACCGCTTCTCAGGCCCTCTCTCCAGCATTCAAGAAACATCAGGGTCTGGTAATTTCCATTTTCGATGCTCATTATTTCTATAATTCCCGGTAGTTCCGGGAGAAAACGTGAGGCGCTGAAACGGTCATAGGCATTGACCGCAGACCATGCCAGAGTGTAATAAACTTCCTTTCCATGTACTCTTTTTCTCACTTCAGGTCGCTGCTCCTTCTGGTGTTCATTTTTATTATCAGCCGGGACAGTATGGCGAGAAGAGCATCACCTCTTTTCGCAACGTTTAATTCCCGGAAAAGTTTATATCGCTGGGGGAAATCCATCACAAAATAATTTGTGATGAAATCAGTGAGCTGATGCATGTCAACGATATAGTTGAGAAGCGTAATCAGTTTATCGGATTCTTCCACATTGATCAGAAAGATCAGCTCCTGGGCCTTTTTCCTGAGCTCTTCCCAGAGGGGGAGGGATGTATCGATATTCCCTTCCTCCAGAAAGGAAATGTCTGCCTTTTTCAAACGGGAAATCTTTTCAATCCTGACCCGGGAGAGCCCCTTCAGTTCGAGGTGAAGGCTGTTGCTGTCTTTTTCGATTGAAATTATTTCCGACAGGGTTGCGGGATTGCCGCGGTAGAGGGCCATATCTAGGAGACTCCGTACGGGATAGGTGATAATTTTATCACCGGCTTTCAGATTTTCAGATAAGACGGACCTGGAAACCTCCACCCTCATTGTACAGAAAGGGAAAATTACCTTTTTTTTCAGATAAAAAATTGGTGATGTAAATTCTTCCATAATTATAAGGGAACCTTGATGTATTATATTTTGGACGTTCCCCCGGTCAGAATTTTGACATCCATGTCAATTCTGACATGCAGAACTTCGTGTTCTTTTGGCTGCAATACATGATGAAACCAGGAGTTTTCAGATTGGTATTTATGAAACTCCTGATTTTTTGAGGCAGCCATAAGGTATTTTCCCTTTACGGGAGTCAATAATACTGTCGCATATTAAAAAAAGATTGTATTTTTTGTCAATATGTATATAATGTTGACCTCAGATACTACAGGGATCTGAGGAAACACCTGATTCGGTACATAAAATATCATAGTGAGTAAAATCTGGAGCTGTATATGGAAGAGAAGAGGCTGCACAAACGGATTAAAAAATCTATAAAGTGCGAAGTTCACTCCGATGGCTTAACTTTCAGCAGTACCATTGATATCAGCAACAGCGGAATGTTTATTTCAACTCCCGAGCCGCTTCTTGCAGATTCAGAAATTGGACTGGTTCTGCATATCCCGGGAAACGAACCCTTTGAATTGCAGGCAAAGGTAAAATGGATCAGGGATGAAATCATGGATGAGAAGGCCGGGATGGGTGTACAGTTTCTTGATATAACTGAAGAACAGCAGGCTGTTGTTGACAGTTTTATCGACTCTTAATTTTCCGATAATGAAATAAGATGGGTGAAATATCTAAAAACAACATACCTGTTTCACTCCGTTTCTGGTTCGTAATCCATTTTGTGGTAGATATTATTTTTGCTGTTCCGCTCATTTTTTTCCCTGTGGTTTTTTTGAAATTTTTTGGTTTTCAGGAAATAGGACCCTTTACTGCACGCCTGGTGGGTGCTGCCCTGGTGGGTATAGGTGGCGCATCCTTTCTGCTTAAGGATAAGTCACGTGAAACCTATCAGGGGATGTTAACTCTTAAAATTCTCTGGTCCGGTGCAGCGATAGTCGGTATCTCCCTTTCCATTGCTGAAGGCGGTCCTGTATCGCAGTGGTTATTTCTGTTAATTTTTGTCTCTTTTTCAGGGCTCTGGATTTTTTATAAAGTTTTAATCTCGCGGGAATGAACCTACACTGTTTTTATTTTTCCGTTTCGGGCAATAGCCTTTATCAGCACGTATCCAAAAGTCGGTAATGACTCTCCAATGGTAAGGTAGATCCTTTTGATAATAAAGGCACAGGCAAACTTTCTCATTTCCTGGCTTCGGATGATTTTAAAGAGAGATTGAAACTCTATTTCAAAATATCGTCCGAATAAAATTGTTGAGAAATCTTCAATGGAGTTTTTTCTCTCTTCTGTATAAAATTTACTGAAGGATTCACGGCCCCTTTGAAAGATCAGGTTTTCCGCCATACTTTTCAATCCAAAGTCTGAAAATAACAGGTAGCTGCAGGCTAATTTCACGGATTGATCATTTGCCGCACTGTTTATTGCCGATGGGGCTTCTATAAAAATATTATACAACCGTACGAGGTGTTCCTTGATCTCCTCCCTGTCTGTTTTCTCTGCCTGGTTTTGTCTCTCTTCACTGAAAAGTTTGAAAATAATTGAATCAATTTTATTGCCATACTGTTTGCCGAAGGGGGTCAAAAGGAGTTTGTCATTGAACGCCTTTGACTGGTTATCCTGCAAAAGAGGGGCAGTATCTTTTTTCAGGCTGCTGTCGATGTCTATTTGTTCCGCCTCATCCCTGTTGGCAAGGAGGAGTTTCCCAAAATCCTCCAGAAGTTTTTTTATATTCCGGTTTATTTCCGAAAGGGATTTTCTTGTTTCCCTGGATACAATGAGCTTGTTTTTCCGTTCAGGATCATCTTCATTGAAGAAAAATTTCATATATGTACGGTCATTCCACCAGTCAGAGCGGTTTATCAGGGTCATATAGGCGTCATGAAGGGTAGCCGCTACATAGCCGTGCTGTGCCTTTGAGGAAAGAGAAACGTCACTGTTGCTGAGATCAATGTAGGTTTTTACGTGCCCCTTCAGCTCATTTACAGACATTGCCTGGGTTGTGTTGCTTTTTCCCATATTCATGTTGTAATGCTGTGTCTGGTGGGTGAGGCGGTTTTCAATAATATTTCTGATGCTGAGATAAGATGAAATATTGTCGAGATTGTTGGTATCGGAGAATATATTTGAGACAAATTCATCTTCCAGGTCTTTTGTTCCCTTCTGGGCAATAATGTTTATTTTGGAGAGGGCTTTGTTTTTTAAAAGCAGTTCAATTATAGTGTTTGCCTGGGATCTGTTTAAATTAAAATTGAAATTGATTAACTGTGAAAGTTTTCCTTCCGTCAGTATTTCGGCAAAATCAGTAAGTTTATTGATAATTTTGGTCAATTCCGCCTGTTCTAGAAACTCAGCGAGGTTCTGCAGATCAGGGGAAGATGTTTCTTCAATGAATATTTCTTCTTCCATACTTAGTAGGGACTCCATATTATATTAATGTTGCACTGTAGCGAATGAAATTCTGGATGTAAATAAAAAAATAATCCCACAGGTGTTCTTAGATAGAGGTAATTTGATTGACGTTTAAATATTTTCATAGTAAAAATATCATAAGATTAAATTATTCTGGAAAACAAATGAATCAGAGTCAGGTTCCTGCATCCATAATTGTCGTAGAAGATGATGTTTCTTCGATGAATTTTCTCAAAAAAATGCTCATAGACTGTGGACATAATATTGTCGCCACCGTTGATACCGGGGAAGAGGCTATCATTATGGCGGGAAAAAAAAGACCTGACCTGGTATTGATGGATATAAACCTGAAGGGCTCCATTGATGGTATTGATGCTTCCAATAAAATCAGGGAGGAGTATGGTGTTCCCACCGTTTATATTACAGGGGGGATTGAAAATGACGATTTCATCCGTGTTAAAAAATCGATGCCCTATGGCTTTATACTGAAGCCCTTCAATTCCAATATGCTGGCAAGTGTCGTTGATATTGCCCTTTACCGGTATTCTGTTGAGCAGAAATTAAAGGAGAGTGAAGAAAGAAATGCTGATATTCTTTCTGCAATTCCGGATACTATTTTTTATGTTAACAGGGATGGACACCTGCTTCATTCCGGGGAACAGGCTAATGCGAAGGGACTATGGCCTGATAAGGTCGCAAGAAGGGCAGTACCCCTGGTAAAACAGGTTTTCAATGGCTCCGGATCCGCCGGTTTCGAGTATGCAGTAAAACGAAATAATAAAACAGTATATATTGAGGCACGAATCCTCAGTTCAAAAAAGGACAGGGCACTTGTAGTGATTCGTGATATTTCTGAACGAAAAAAAACAGAACATGAATTGAGGGGATACCGGGAAAATCTTGAGAATAAAGTAGAGGATCGAACCCGTGAATTAACAGAGATCAACAGGTCTTATGAAAAGGAGATCAACCTTCGGAAAGAATCTGAAAAATCATTGATGATTTTCAGTCATGCCATTAACCAGAGTCCCTATCTGGTTATCATCCTCACCAGCCAGGGTGAAGTTGAATTTGTAAATAAAAAGTATCTTGAATTGACCGGTTACAGTATTGAGGAACTGGTTGGACAGTTTCTGGGAAATCCCGGTAACCCGATTCTCCCTGAACCTGAACTCTGGGATAAAATGATTTCAATCACTTCATGGAAGGGAGATTCCTACGGATTAACTAAAAGTGGAGAGATATTTTACAGTTTCGGTACAATCTCAACCATCTATGATGAAAACGGATCTGTTCTGCGTTATATATATCTTGCTGAAGATGTTACTGAAAAGAAACGACAGGAGATGGAGCTGGAACGGGTTCGGAATCTGATGGAGAAGAGGAAAATCGAAGAAGTCGATGTAGAAATGGACTGGCGGGAATGGCAGGAAAAGATGATGAACCGAAACATTACCCGGACGGATAAATCTCTTTTCCGGAATATCAATAACAGTTTTACCCAGGGGGCCGGTTTCGGAGCCCTGATTTCTCTTCTTGAAATGATGGAATCAACGGCTGAGAAAAGTGGCGGCAAGTATACTATTGATGGGGCGGTATTCGACCTGGTGGGAAGTAATGTAAAAATTGCCCAGACTGCATTCAAAACATTTTCAAATATAGACTGGATTATTTCCAATGATTTTGAGCTCGATACTATTTCGTTCCGGGAGTTTTATGATTTCTGCCGTGTTGTCATCTCTGATATTGATGCATACTGCCACCTGAAGGACCAGAGGATTATTATCAACAATTTTTCTGCTGAGTACGGTAATGAAAGAATTAATTTTAATAGTGAATTTATGAAAAAGGCCTTTTATGAGGTCCTGATCAATTCATTAAAATTTTCCAGAAAGGGAACTTATATTACCGTTCTGGTGACGATAAGCGGCAGGTATGCAACTGTTTCGGTTTTGAATGATCCTGAAAAGGGTGAAGATGGAATTGTCGGTATACCTTCGGAATATGAAAAGGTGATATTCGAGCCATTTTTCAGGCTGTCCAAACTGGTTTATGAACAGTATCATGTTCTCGATTTTGGTCTCGGCTTGACCCTTGTTGAAAAAATTATCAGTAAACATGGCGGTGAAGTCTTCGTGAGAAATATACTGGATCAATCTGACATGAAACGGGAACCGATCACGAAGGTTAATCTCACCATCAATATACCCCTGGCCATCGACTCCTGAAATGCTTGACAGTATAAGACCGGGAAGATAGGCTCAAAATAAGAGATTAATTTTTATTAATGGGGGAAGTATGCCTTATATAAACGTTAAGGTTGCAGGTTCTCTTTCTGCAGATCAGAAACGGGAGCTCTCAAAGAAGTTTACCGCAGCCCTTGAGGAAGTGGCAGGAAAAAAGCCATCATCGACATATATAGTATTTGAGGAAGTGCCAAGAGAAGACTGGGCAGTAGGTGGCATCCTCCTGGGAGATAAATAGGAGTTCTTCATGCCGGCAGTAACCTATAAGGACATTATCGAAAAGAATTATCCCTTCTGTGAAAAATGCAGGGAACATCTCGAGAAGGGGGATGGATCGGTTGCCGTCAGCGGACAGGGGTCTCTTGCGGAGATTAAACCGGTATTGTGGAAACACAGTGAACTCGATGTTTTTCATGCCTGGATACTGGTTGGAGAACGTCATATCTTTTTATGTGGTACCGATGAATTCGATGAAATATCCCTTAAAAGGCTGAGACCGTTAAAACGCGAAGAAATTAATTCCTGGAACCTCTTTATTCACGGTGCAATGTATATAGTTGTCGAGGGGGATGACAGCAATTATGAGATACTCAATGAAGAAGGTATCATTGTCAAAGATGAAGAAATTGAGGCAAGGGTATTTAACCACATGATGCACATAAGAATGTAACAATGGGAGGAAATAAAACCATATCAGCTCTATTGATCCTTCTTGTGTTCCTTCCACAAATAATTTTATCAACAGTCAGGGCAGAAAACAGGGAGAAGCAGCATTACTGTCGGCAGCGGTGTAAAAATCAGCACTGGCAGTGCCGCCGAAAGGCTGCCGCAAGAAGGGGAAAAATGAAAAGGAAAACCGAAGGTATATGCCAGACATTCCTTATCAGCTGCATCCAGCAGTGTGATACCGTCTACGGAAGATAAATGATTCTAACACTGAATGATATTGAAAAAAATTACCGTATTGCCGGCCAGCGCAGGCCGGTACTGAATGGTGTCTCCCTTGAGATAGATCGTGGAGAAACGGTGTCCATCACGGGAAAATCGGGCTGCGGTAAAACAACACTGCTGAATGTTATAGCCGGTATAACCTGTCACGAAAAAGGAACAATTCATTTCCATGACAAAAAAATCACCAACCGCTGGGATATTGCCGCGGCACGACGCAGAAATCGGGAAATCGGTTTTATTTTTCAGACCTTTATGCTGATGCCCCGGGACAGTGTCGAATCCAACATTCTTCTCCCTGCACGGATTCGCGGGCGTTTGAACCGCGAGGTCCGTGATTATGCCTACGAGATAATGGGACGCCTCAGAATCTACAAGTACCGTAAAACCGCCGCTGGACGGTTATCCGGGGGACAGAAGCAGAGGGTTGCAATTGCCAGGGCACTTGTAAACAGGCCCAGCCTTATCCTTGCGGATGAACCTACGGCAAATCTTGATCGGGCTACTTCGAAGGAAATATTTGATATCATTGATGATATAAGAAGTGAAGGAACCGCAGTTTTGATCATCACCCATAAAGACTACATGCATGAACGGTCGGCGCGTGTTTATGATATGGAAGAGGGCATACTGAAGCCGCTATGATACAGCGTATTCTCCTCATCATCCGGGAGGCATTCAGTACTCCCTTTCTCAGTGCCATTGTTACCCTTGCCATAGCCGCTTCGGTAACAATTGCGGGAATGTTTTATATAACCGGAGAAAACTTCAATCAATATGTCAATCGTCGATTTGCCTCATCGATCCCTCCAAACACAATTAAGGTTACTCCCCGGGAGGGGAAAACAGTATTGTTCTTTAAATTTCAGGACAGTTCTGTAAAAAAGCTGGACAGTGGGGCCATCAGATCTATGAGAAGGCTGAAGGGGATAAAGGATATTGTTCCTTTCATGGCATTAAAAATCCCAATGCAGGCTCGAATTTCCATGTTCAGCCTCAACTATCGCAGTGATGTCATGAGTATTGGTGTCCCCTACCGTTTTCTCAGAAAGGATATTCCCCGTCGGATGCGAAGAGACTGGATTAATCCGAAATTTAATGAGGCAATGCCGGTTATTATCCCCCGTTCAATTCTCAATATATATAATGAAGGAATGGCCGAAGCAAACGGTCTGCCTAAACTTTCCGAGGCGAGTGTGCGGGGAATGACCTTTAGTCTTCTTTTCGGAAGGTCTTCCCTTAAGGTTCTGGAGGAGTACAGCAGGACAACTGCGGTAATCGCCGGAATGACAGAGGCGGTAAACAACCTTGCGGTTATTGTCCCACTCAGTGCCGCAATTTATTTTAATAAGAAGTATATCCCTGACTATCATCCGGAATACCTGAGTGCCTATGTCAAGGTTCGCGATCATGCATCTCTTCTTCGAATAAGTAAAATTATAAAGAAAATGGGATTTCATGTTGAAGTGGAGAAGGGACTCAGCAAACAGATACTTGAATTGAAAAGGCGGGTTCACCGGGTAATTGATACCCTGATGCTGCTTATTATTACAATCTCCGCAGTGGCTGTTGCATTCTCAACAATGATAGCTACGATGGACCGCCTCGACTATTATCGTATCATGAGAATTGTCGGTGCATCACGTCCCTTTATTTCCCTGACTATTCTGATTAAGTATCTTTTTCTCGGGGTTGTCGGAACATCCGCTGGAGTTTTCATTTTAAGTTACGCCTCTCAGCAAATAACGGCGGTTATGCCTCAGGCTGTTCCGGGTATCAAGATATTCCTTGATACTTCCATGTTAAAGCGTATTGCATTCTGGGGTTGTATTCTTCCGATTCTGTCGACAATTCCTGCCCTTTTTCGTCTTTATTTACGGGCCTTAAATAGAGATTGATTTTTTAAATTTTTTATAGAATAATTACATAAACCAGTGCTGTATTAACTTCCCCCATCAGAAAAATGTAGACGAATATGGGGGAAGTTCATCTTCAGAAATAAAGCACTGACTGTAAATAGGCAGTCACTTTTCAACTGCCGCGGCAGGGTGGTATCCGAGGAAAATACCGGGAGGAGTCACATGACGAATTTTTTAAAGAGTTACTTTAAACTTGAAGAACGCAATACGAATATTAAGACAGAATCCATTGCAGGTCTTACTACATTTCTGACGGTAATGTATATTGTTCCTCTCAATGGAATCATTATGTCAGCGGCGGGTATGCCCAAAGAGGCGGTCATTACCGCTACTGCGCTGATTACAATTGTGGCCACCATTTTTAACGGGATATGGTCAAATACACCCATTGCAATGTCTGTTGGCCTTGGCCTTAACAGCTATTTTGCCTTTGCCCTGGTGCAGGGCCAGAAACTCCCCTGGGAAACAGTACTTGGAATAGTCTTCCTTTCAGGTGTTGTTTTTGTTCTGCTTACCCTCACGAAGGTTCGACGAATGATAATCGAATCGATCAGCGTTGAATTCAAGATTGCCGTTTCTGCAGGTATCGGTGTTTTTATAGCCTTTATCGGTCTCAAACAGATGGGAATTGTCACTGATCACCCGGCGACCCTGGTTACCCTTGGCAACCTCGGTGATAAAAATGTGCTCCTCGGTGTTTTCGGTCTTTTCCTCACTACAGCATTAATTGTATGGAAGGTGAAAGGGGCCTTTATTATAGGAATTTTAGTGACCAGTATAGTCGGATTTATATTCGGCGTTGCAGACGCCCCTAAATCACTGGTTTCTCTCCCCGCATCAATAAGCCCTATTTTTCTCAAGCTTGATATTAAAAGTGCCTTCACGTTATCCCTTGTGGCGCCGATTTTTACCTTTATGCTGACTGACCTCTTTGACAGTCTCGGAACGCTCGCCGGTGTGGGATACCGGGCAGGCATCTTCTCCGAGGGTGATTCCAAACCGATTCAGAAAACACTTGAAGCTGATGCTGCCGCTACCGTTCTGGGGGCCGCCATGGGGCTCTCAACAACGACCAGTTTTATTGAAAGTGCAGCCGGTGTTGAAGAGGGGGGAAGGACAGGTTTAACTTCTGTAGTAACGGGGCTTCTTTTTATCATGACACTGTTTATGCTTCCTTTCTTTATCGCAATTCCCGCAAATGCAATTTATCCTGTACTGGTAATTGTCGGTGTCTTTATGTTTGCAGATTTGAAGAATGTAGATTTCGGCTCGGTTGAAGCGGCGATACCGGCCTTTTTAATTATAATCCTGATGCCCCTGACTTTTTCAATTACCAAGGGACTTGCCGCGGGATTTATCGCCCATGTCTTTATTAAACTTGTTACCGGGAAAGTGAAAGAACTGAATCTGGTAATTATTCTAATGGCCATTATTTCTGTTTTTGCCTTTGTACTATAAAAAAGTCCTGTTATGAGTAATTATTTATTAACACCTGAACATTTCGAAACCCTCAGTCACAGTCTCCTGAAACAGGTGAAGGAGGCGGGGCGTTCATATCGCGGGATTCTCTGTCCCCTGAGGGGCGGTTTTTTCCTCTCCTATTTTATGAGCCGTCACTTAGGCCTTCCCATGTACTATCTTGAGATATCCTCCTACAGCGGTCAGGAGCAGCTGGAATTTCAGATCGGTCTCAAACCGGAACTTGCTGAGGGCTACTTTCTGCTCTGCGATGATATTTATGACAGCGGCAATACCATCCGAAAAATTCATGAAATGTATCCCCATGTGGAATTTGATACCGTATGCCTTGTGTCAAAACTGGATGAGCCGGATATTATGATTGGTGAAATGGTCGATAAGAACCGGTGGGTAGATTTTTTCTGGGAAGTCTCGTAGGAGCTGCTATCCGCTAATCCGGGGTTTAAACCCCGGGTTAGCGGATAGCAGGCGATGAGTGCAGATTTTACTCTTTTAACCTCACAACCTTAAGATCAGGTGTAAAGGCGTCCTTCAGTTTCCTTTTTTTCCAGTCTACCTTTTCCCACTTTCTGCCGTGATGGCTCATCCCAACACTGGAATCAATTTCACCTATCTTTTCGAAATATATTTTCCCCTTCCCCTTGAATAATATAAATTTATTGAAGAGATAAAGGAGATTGTTATCTTTAAAAGTCAGAGTCATTGCCCTGAAATGATATTCAAGTGTTTCCGGGGTATAATAGAGGTCGGGGCCTGAATTGGCGGACCTGAAAATTAAGGGACTGTTTTTTTTTAGAAGTCCTGCGGTTAATTTTTTAAAATCTCTCTGCCAGATTAGTTTAAGATCTATTTCTTTTACGGGGAAGGGCAAATTTTTTCTGGAAATATGATAGGTGTCAATATACCTGCACGACCGGCCATTAATATCAGTTGCAACTATAAAACTGAAATTTACCCAGACCCTCTCATCTTCAAATATATCCCTCACCGTGGGAGCACCCTTTCCGTAGAGGATGCCGCTTCCGATATCAATAAAAAGGGCCTTTTTAAATATATCTTTTAATGGCCCATGTTTCAGATGGACTATCTTCCCTTTATACATCTCTGAAAAAAAAATGTTATGGTCATAAAGTCTTTTTCTGCCTGACCTTTGCAGCACAACAGTATTTTTGTATTTTTTTCTCTTTTGATAGTCTACATGCTTTTTCCTTCCAAATGATGTATGTTCATTAAAGTGCCATAAAAAAACTTCCGACTCAAGCCTGTTGTGAGAGAAGAGTCCGCTGTTGCTTATATTTTCCTGAAAATATTTTTTGTAGTTATCCCTTAATTTTTTATAACCGCTGTCGCCTTCCCTGGAAACAGGGGCGGTTGAATTTTTTGCGAAGGTATTACCCGCCGCGAGAATGAACAGGATAATAATAGTCATGACTCTATACATGGTTTTTCCTCTCTCAGAATTATACAGGCAGATTTGATTAATTCAAATAATTATTTAATTGAAAGAACAGGGTATCCTGTGATATCCTTAGATAAATTTCAGAGTTTAACTGTTTGGATGTCCTTTCGAAGATAGAATTATTATGAAAAAAGTAATATTGATTATAACATTTATTTTTGTATTCAATCAGGGACACGGTTCAACTTCTCTTCATGAAGCGTCATACAAAGGAGATTTTAGAAAAGTATACCTGGCTCTGAAAAAAGGTGCGAAAATAGAAGAAACTGACAGTAAAGGAAGAACTGCCATTTTTTACGCCATCTATCAATCATCTTCCTTCAAAAGGAAAAATAAATACAGAATAGTATACTACCTGATTAGAAAAGGTGCAGATGTAAATAAATCAGATTATGCCGGCAGGACTCCCCTTCATGAGGCAATTAGATACCGCAACAGGGCAATTTCAAAAATGCTGATAAATAATGGTGCCGGGATTAATTCCAGGGATGATAAGGGTATCACACCACTACACGAAGCGGCTAAGAATGGAATGAAAATAATTACAAAGCTGTTGGTTTCGAAAGGTGGCGATGTTAATGCAACAGATAAATCAGGCTGGACCCCCCTCCATGAATCAGCAGCGAAGGGGCAGCATAAAATAATAAAACTACTAATCAATGAAAAGGCGTATCCTGATATTGTAAACGAAGATGGCAACTCACCGTTACATCTTGCTTCAGGTGAAGAGAATATTATTTCTATAATATATCTTCTTCGAGCATCGAGAAAATTTTTGAATGTTAAAAATATTTTTGGGAAGACACCACTGTATTATGCTGTCCGCTCGGGCAGCATTCCCCTGTCTAAGTTGCTTATTGATAGCGGTGCCCGTATAGATGAAAATGATCATTCCGGATTTACTCCGTTTTTTTATACTGCACGTATGAAGAACGTACAGATGGCAAAATTTTTAATCAAAAACGGTGCAGATATAAATCATAAAAATAAAACCGGGGTAACTCCCCTTCATTATTCTGCTCTTATGGGAAATGATAAAATGATATCACTGCTGTTGAAAAAGGGTGCGGATAAATATTCGAAAACGGCGAGGGGACTGACATACATCGATATTTTGAAAAATTCCTCTTATCTTTTTCAATATGAAAAATGTGATAAGAAATTACCCCGCCTATACCTTTCACACATGGAAGGTAAGCGTGCAGCAACCAGTTACTATTCGATAAAACCTTATCTTTATAGTGTTGAAAAATGTTTTGATAATAATATCAAAACATGCTGGATCGAGGGAGATAAGGGAAACGGTATTGGTGAAAAAATTGCCTTTTATTCTGAAAAGGAAATCAGGTATATCAGCGTTTTTCCGGGTCATGGGAACAGACGACTTTTTAAAATGCATAACAGGCTGCACCGGGCAAAAATAACCATATATGAAAACAAGTACCAGCTCTACTGCAACTTTAAATTTGGAAATGAGTTAAATTCCTTTGAGGTCTCCTTCGATGACCTTCCTGTAAAGAAAAAAATCCCTGTTAGAATAAAAAAAAATTCACCTAACGGATACATTATAGTTATTGAGATTAAATCAGTATACAGGGGCACGAAGTGGAAGAACGATACGTGTATAGCGGAGGTTGAAACAATTTGAACCAAACATATATTGCATGCATGCTCGTCACTCAGACTCTGCTAATTTCCGATTCGCAGCCCGCACGGTACTCTATCGTCCCCTGAGGGTCGTCGAAGAGAGCGAAGAAATTACCCGTTTGGTAAGATGAAAAACCCTGCGATAGGCTTATTTGTATATAGAAATTTGTTCCGTTTAATTTTCACTTTCTTGGTTTATAAATACAGTAATGAATTTTATTAATGTCTGTACCCCTTCTTTTTTTATTGAAGGAAGTTTGATCTTGCGTATATAATAACGACCAGATTGAATTATTTCTAATTATTAAGCATGGTTTTTCCCCTATACCATATGAATACACCGGGAGGGATAAATGCAGACAGTACATCAAGCTGAAGTTGCTCACCACATTGTCGAGGAGTCGCAGTATGTAACTTTTAAAATCGGTAAATCAAAATATGGCATTGATGTCATGAAAGTCAGGGAGGTCCTGTACCTGATAAGTATTACTGAAGTCCCCAATAAACTATCCTACATGAAGGGAGTTATAGACCTTCGCGGAGAAGTTGTTCCCGTTATTGATGCCAGAATAAAATTCAATTTAAACGAGGAGGAATACAATGATGATACGGTGATTGTAATTATAGAATATGCTAATGTCCTTGTTGGCCTTGTTGTAGATTCTGTATCGGATGTTATCCGAATTTCACCACATGATATTAAGGAATCCAAAAAATTCAGTTCCGATGCAGATATTGAAAAGGATTATATTCGCGGCATTGCCCGCTTTGAAGAGGAACTAATAATTATTCTCGATATTGACAGGATACTTTCAAAAGAAGAGATGGAAATGATAGAAGCAAAATAAATAGAGAGAGTAATTTGCCGGCAATTAAAAAACTGGAGTTGACTTTTTATGATTCACCTAAGGGTAGATCAGATTGGTTTCAAGTTATATATTATTAGTGAAAAAGTATATCTTTCTGGATTAAAGAAAAGAATGAAGTCAGATACAAACAGTATGGCCTGGTATCACTGAAAATATCTGACAGAGCCTTAGGGCATTCTGAAAAAATGATTTATTTCAGAATGATATTTGTATTTAATCTTTTAAAGTGAATGTCGTCCCAACAGTAACAACAAAATCGTCAGCCTCTTTAGTGATACCCGCACCTGCTGCTACGTGAATGGCTGTCATATCATTTGGTTTAAAAATGAAGCCGCCTAAAAATTTTACCGGCTGGTTATTCTTGTTATACTCCCCTGTTATTTCAGCGATAACATTTAGCATCTTGATAATCATATAATCAAAGGCTACTCCGTAAGATAAATAATTTTTGTTAAAATCATTTTTCCATCCAATATTGATATGAGTTAAGAGGGGATTGAAAATTTTTTTTGACCCAAGAAGTAATAAATCATATGAATTACCTGGTGCATTATAAACCGTTTTTAGAGTTAACATTCCGGTATTGTTATCCTTTCCAAAACATAATAGTTTGCCGAAAATTGTCACACCATTTAATCCCTTTCCCGTCCCATTAAGGGTATAGGGGATACTAAAGGCTAAACTTCCCCTTCCAAGACCAAGTAATAATTCATGTCCAATAACATGACTGTTATTGTCATCCTCTCTTCCCATATCATATCTTGCTTTAATTTCAATGACGCCTAACGGGCCAACCCCTGCATCATCGGTCCCCAAAGGCCAATATGCAAATAAATCAAATGAAATAAAAATTATTGAAACTGTAATAATTGTAATGAAAAATTTCATCCTTTTGAAATTCATGAATATCCTCCTGGTTCAATTATTATAATAAATAACTTTATTATTACACCATATAGTAGGCTCCATTGTCAATACCGACTATTTGAAAATGTCCGACAGGTAAATATTACTTTCATATTTCGGATTAGTAAATGTCTACATGCGTCTAACCGTGCGCATGCTGTTGTATTATGCAGTTAAGTTTTATCTTCACTGTCTGAAGTCATAAGCAAATATTTAATTTACTTAATATGATTTCATCAAGGACCATTCTTTTTGTATATGGAAAATTAAAAAGTAACATTTACATTATAAGTTTATTTTAAATTGATCGATAGATTTAATTAATATCAGATGTTTTTTTTAAAATGATTGCAAAACCGCTTGTTTGTAGTATATAATTATTATTCAACTCCTTTTTTGGCAAATGAAATGCTTATTCTTTTCCTGAAGTATCTTATGATCGGAGGAAAGATTTATGCAGGCAGTACACAAAGCCGAAGTTGCTCGCCAGGCTGTAGACGAGAAATGCTGCGTCACACTTGAAATCTGCAAATCGAAATATGCCTGTAATATAATTAAGTTGAGAAAATTTCTTTGCCTGATCAGTGTTGAAATTTCAGAAAAATTTACCTGTAAGAGGGGTGTCATCGATCTTAGTCATCCATGCTATTGATGTCATCATAATGATTTCAAAAGGCTAAATGGAAATAACAATATAAAATAAATAATAATTAAGGAAAACATTATGTGTGAGATATGTAAAACAGGTTAAAGCGGTTTATCAATTTTCCCACGATTGGATTTATTGATGTTTTGCAATTTAGATAAGTCTAATCGTTTTTAGATATGTTCAAAGTTTAAAAATTAAATGTTGGAGGCGGGAATAATGCAACTTTCTAATTTAAAAATAGGGAAAAAAATCGGTGGCACAGTAGTACTGGCTTTGATCATGTTTCTAATAGTCGGTTTGATATCTTTTAACAGTACAAGAACTCTTTATGAGGATAATAAATGGGTTCAACATACAAATGAGGTATTATTGAATCTTGAATTATTGAAATCAGTTTTGAAAGATGCTGAAACAGGTCAACGGGGATACCTTGTTACAGGTAAAGAAAATTATCTCGATCCCTTTAATAATTCAATTAAACCAAGCCAGGAAATATTTGCGAAAATAAAAGATCTTACCTCGGATAATGACAGACAGCAGAAAAGACTTGCTGAAATGAAACCCCTCATTGAAGCAAAATATTCAGAACTCAGGGAAACAATTAATTTAAGAAGAGATAAGGGCTTTGATGCCGCACTTGCAGTTGTTTTAACAGATAAAGGGAAAGCCGTAATGGATAAGATGAGGGTGTTTTTTGATGAGATGGAAAAAGAAGAAAAGGATTTAATGACAAACAGATCAAAGGAATCAGAAGAAAAAGCTGTATTTACACAATTTTTTATTATCATTGGAACCCTTTTAACACTTTTATTTCTTGGGATAACTTCTTATTTTGTTGTACGCGCAATCAGCAAACCGTTGAATACAGTCATGGATAAGATTAAGGAGATTGCCAAGGGTAATTTAAATCTTGAAGAATTAGAAGTTAAAAGTACCGATGAAATCGGTATGTTATCAGAATCATTTAACTCAATGCTAAAAAGTTTAAACATGCTAGTTGCACAGGCAAAGGATATTGCAGGAGGTGATTTAAACAGCAGCAGTTTGAAAAATAAGATTGAGGGAGATCTTGGAACCGCTTTTAATGAAATCTTAACAATACTTGTTTCATTTGTAGATATTTTCCGTGAACTGGCTAAGGCAACAGAAGAGGGCGACCTTTCATATAGAGGAGAGGCCCAAAAATTTCAGGGTGAATATAATAATATAATTAATATAATAAATCAGACCCTGGAAAATATTTCCGGTCCGTGGAGTATTATACACGAAAATGTAGGATTGATAAGTAAGGGAGAAATTCCCGAAGAGATAACAATCCAGTATAAAGGTGATTTTGAAAATATGAAGCAAAACATTAACCTGATGATAAAGAACCTGAAATCTTTTGTACTTAATGTGCGGGCAGCTGCAAATCAGGTTGCCACCGGCAGTGAACAAATGAGTTCTACTGCCGATGAGATGGCCCAAAGTGCTTCAGAGCAGGCCTCCAGTGTTGAAGAAGTCTCCAGTTCCATGGAGGAGATGAACAGTGCTGTTGTGCAGAACGCCGACAATGCAAGAGAGACTGCCGGTATTGCCGAAAAGGCATCGAAGGATGCGATTGAAGGGGGGGAAGCTGTAGTAAAAACAGTGGATGCCATGAAGAGTATTGCCGAAAAGATTGGAATCATTGAAGATATCGCCCGTCAGACAAACATGCTTGCCCTTAACGCAGCCATAGAGGCTGCCCGTGCAGGGGAACATGGAAAGGGATTTGCCGTAGTGGCAGATGAAGTTCGAAACCTGGCGGCGCGAAGTGGTGATGCCGCAGGAGAAATCAGTGAGCTCTCCAGCAACAGTGTTGAGATTGCTGAGCGTGCGGGAAATCTTATCGAGTCGATTATTCCCCAAATACGCAAAACATCAGAACTCGTGCAGGAGATCAATGCATCGAGTTCTGAACAGGCCAGCGGAATTGAGCAAGTCACCGGCGCTATAGAACAGCTTGATAAGGTCATTCAGGAAAATACTACTGGAACGGAGGAAATGGCCAGCACATCCGAAGAATTGGCAAGCCAGGCTGTTCAGCTAAAAGATATAGCAGAATATTTTAAAATTGAAGAAACAATAATTCAATCCCTGGAAGGAATAGTTGCAAATAAAATACAGAATCGGCAGAGCGAAATGAAGAATTCAAATATTGAATTGAACTCATTATATAGTATTCATGAAACTTCGAAAAAAGAGGATGAACAAAAGTCTGGAGTAGAGATCAAACTGGATGAAGAGGATAGGCATTTTGATAGAGCATAACAACAGAAAAACTGATTAATTCAGAATATTGGAAAGAATATGAATGTGATGGTTGAAAATAACAATCAGTGGAGTGCCTTCGATGTTGATATGTCTGATAATGAATTCAGGCTGCTGAGAGATCTCATCTATAAGGTGAGCGGCATTCATCTTTCCGATAAAAAAAAGTATATGCTCATGACAAGACTGAGGAAACGTATTATTGACCTGGAAATTTTGTCATTCGCTGATTATTATAAATATTTATCAACACCTGAGGGTCATACCCTTGAACTCTACAGGATGATAAATGCTGTCAGCATTAATAAGACTGAGTTTTTCCGCGAAAATAATCATTTCCAGGTTCTCCAGGATGTGGTTCTTCCTGACCTTGTCCAACGGGAAAGATTTAAAAAAGAAAGTAAAATATTTTTCTGGAGTGCCGGCTGTTCCACTGGAGAAGAGCCGTATACCATTGCATCGGTTACTGATAACTACTTGAAAAAAAGTACATTTGGTGATTTTTCAATCCTTGCAACTGATATCGATACGGAAGTATTAAAAATCGGTGAAAGGGGCGTATATCGTGATAAGGATGTTCATCAGTTGCCGGCTGATTTGCGGCAAAAATATATGATGCACGGCAAGGGTCCCAGGAAAGGATTTTGGAGGGTGGTTCCTGAATTGAGAAACAAGGTCATTTTTAAGAGGCATAATCTGATTGAAACAGGATACGGAATCCCCGATGTGATGGATGTAATTTTTTGTCGGAATGTCTTGATATATTTTGACCGTATAACTCAGGAAAGTATTTTTAGAAAATTTCATAAATTACTTTCACCGGGGGGATACCTATTTATAGGCAGTTCTGAATCAATGCATGGGTACGATGTGCGTTTTAAGGCTATTGCTCCGACGGTATATCAAAAATATCGATAAATGATTATTTTAATCCAGTGAGGAGTATGGAAAAAAAGAAAAAAATTAGAGTGCTTATAGTCGATGATTCGGCTGTTGTACGGGAGACCCTGACTGGTATACTGGAATCGGATCCGGATATAGAAGTCATGGCTGCCGCGTCGGATCCATACTTTGCTGCGGAAAAAATGAAAAATGAAGTGCCCGATGTCATAACACTTGATATTGAAATGCCAAGGATGGATGGCCTCACGTTTTTGCATAAAATTATGACTCAGCACCCGATTCCTGTTGTTATCTGTTCAAGTCTTGCTGAAAAGGGGGCGGAGACCACTCTGAGGGCCCTGGAGTATGGAGCCCTGGATATAATAACAAAACCAAAAATGGGTATCAGGGATTATCTGGAAGATTCAAAAATTATCATATGTGATTCAGTAAAGGCCGCCGCAAAAGCGCGAATGAATAAAACGACGATGCCCT
The DNA here is from genome assembly GCA_942491575.1 of uncultured Spirochaetota bacterium. GTDB lineage: Bacteria > Spirochaetota > UBA4802 > UBA4802 > UBA5550 > CAZHNW01. Next base: position 2,506,316 of record CALOBT010000025.1, on the reverse strand, counting down.
GGCCAAAGATGAGAGAGGTCTCAAAGAAATTAACAGCCGATGCAGTATTATCAAAGCCAAAATCGAATGCGATGATCAAGACAACGGAAAAAATTGTTGTAGTTGGGGCCTCTACGGGAGGGACAGAAGCTCTGAGAGTATTTCTTCAGGGTCTGCCTCTTGACAGTCCGGGGATTGTTATTGTGCAGCATATGCCGGAAAATTTTACACGTGCTTTTGCCGACAGACTCAATAGTATTTGTCAGGTTGAAGTGAAGGAAGCTGAGCACGGTGATTCCGTATTGCGGGGAAGGGCCCTTATTGCACCGGGGAATAAGCATACCCTGGTCAAAAGGAGCGGCGCAAGGTATCACGTGGAAATAAAGGACGGCCCCCTGGTAAGCAGGCACCGCCCTTCAGTTGATGTTCTCTTTCGATCATCAGCCAAATATGCCGGTGCTAATTCAGTAGGCATTATTATGACCGGCATGGGGGACGATGGTGCTCATGGAATGCTTGAAATGAAAGAGTTGGGGGCCTTTAACATCGCACAGGACGAAGCTACCAGCGTAGTTTTCGGAATGCCCCAGGAGGCCATAAAATTAAATGCTGTAGATGAGGTGCTGCCCCTCGAGAATATAGCAGCTGCCGTAATTAAAAATTGTTCAGAGTAGTTCACTGGAGGTTGTATGGAAACTCAAAATATTTCACAGGAACCAGCAATAGCAAATGAAACAATACAGCAGAAGGAAGAGCTTGAATCAATCGAGGGAATTTTTATACAATACCTGACTTTCAAAGTTGGCAATGAAATGTATGGTGTTGATATCAACAGTGTTAAGGAAGTAATCGAATATACAAAAGTATTTCCGATACCAAGGGTACCTTCATATATACGCGGTGTGACAAATCTTCGCGGTGAAGTTATTCCAGTCATCGATCTTAATTCACGTTTTTATGGCCAAGCCAGCGAAGTGACTATTCTCACCGGAATAGTTTTTATCGAAGTGGAGTACAAAGGTAAAGTTGTTATGCTGGGAATAATTATCGATGAGGTTGATGCGGTTACGAAGATTTATGAAAATGATATTAATTCTATTCCCGAATTCGGTGCAAAAATACGATATGACTTCATCTCCAACATTGGAAAAGTGGATGATAATTTTATTATCCTGTTAAACATTGAAAAGGTACTTGAGATTGACGAGCTTTCGAAATTTACGAAAAAAAATGAAGAGGAATCTCGTGAATAGGAGGGGGAAATGAAAGAAATAATTTTAATAATAGATGACGGAGCGACTATCAGGGAGGCAGTAAAAATGGTTCTCGGGGAGTCGGGATTTGATGTGGTAGAAGCTGAAAATGGAAAAGAGGCAATAGAGAAGCTCGATGGAAGGCAGATTGATATTATTCTCTGTGATGTCAATATGCCTGTAATGGATGGTATGAGCTTTCTGGAAGAACTTACAGGTAATGAGTCTCTGGAGCAATACCATGATATCCCTCGAATTATGCTGACAACCGAGGCGGGAGCTGAGATAAAAGAGCGGGGGACTCAGCTTGGAGTCAGCGCATGGCTGGTAAAGCCATTTCAACCGGACCAGTTAGTTGATGTAATAAATGAAAATCTTAATATCGGGAGTAAAATAATATTATCTGAGGAACCGGAAATCAGTGAAAAGAAAAAAGAAAAAATAAAAAGAAAAGGGAAAAGTACAGAATATGAAAAAATTCGATTAGTGCTAAATGAGACAAAACCCGATGAAGCAATCGTTTTTGCTGATGGGGAGATGACCATTTATGACATTGAAAAGATTAAAGAATATTTTCTGGAGCAGTTAGGTAATTATTCAAATGTACTTTATGATTGTTCGGAAGTTAAAAAAATTGATACATCAGGTATTCAGCTGATCCTGGCTTCCAGTAAATATGCAGAAGCCAGGGAAAAATCATTTTCTATTATCAGCCCCTCTAACGAAGTTTCTGATCTTTTTAAACTTTATGGAGAATTATAAAAATCGGAGAAAAGAGCCATGGGTTCCAAAAAAAAATATGATATTAAAAAAGTAGCCAAAACATTTTTTATTGAAAGCAGGGAATTGCTCGAAGACATGGAAAGTTCTCTTCTCGGAATTGAGCGCGGCGAATATACGGATGAAACCATAAATTCAATATTCAGATCCGCCCATACAATAAAGGGATCATCCGGTATGTTCGGATTTGATGATATCGGGCATTTTACTCATGTAACGGAAAATTTGCTAGATAAAATTAGAACTAAAGAAATTGCCATTTGCCCTGATCTGGTGGCACTTTTGCTGGATTGTGCCGATCATATTATTCATCTCCTTGACTCGGTTGAAGCATCTGAAAATGGCAGGGCAGCGGGAGAAATCCTGGTCCATTCGGAGGAGCTGATCGAAAAATTAAATCTGTATATTGGTGATTCAGAAACAGGTTTAATTAAACCAGAAAAACCCGAAGAGATAAAAACCGAAATTGAAAAGCCCGTAATTAATAGTGCTTCTGTTCTAAATGAATGCTGGCACATTTCCTTAAGGTTCAGTAATGATGTATTCAAACATGGTCTTGATCCACAGTCCTTTATTAAATATATGGAGACTATGGGTGAGTTGAAAAATATTAAAGTTATTTCAGAGGGGATTCCTCCCCTTGATGAAATGAACGCGGAAAACTGTTACATAGGTCTGGAGATAGATTTTAAGGGGGATGTGCGGAAGGAAAATATTGAAGAAAACTTCGAATTCATGAGTGACGACTGTACTCTCCGGATTTTACCCCCGCGTTCCAATATTAATGATTACATAAAACTGCTTGATGAACTTCCTGAAGATGTTGAAAAAATTGGTGAAATTCTAAAACAAATTGGCAGTCTGACGGATACGGAACTTAAAGAAGCAATAGATATGAAAATGACCCGGATGGTTAATGAGTTGAAGGGAGAGCCCGTTAAGCCCATAGGCGAGATAATTGTTGAAAATAAAATGGTGCAAAAAGAGGTACTTGATGCTGCCCTGGAAAAACAGGTAAAGATGAAAAAAACCAGCACGCTGCGAATTGATGCTGAAAAGCTGGATAACCTGATAAATCTTGTTGGGGAACTCGTTATCTCCGGTGCAACAATAAAACAGATCTCTGATGAAGACACAATAGAACGAAATAATCTGAATAAGTCTGTTGCTGAGATGTCGCGACTTATTGAAGACATCAGGGACAGTACGATGAATATAAGAATGGTGCCAATAGGAGAAACCTTCAAACGTTTTGAACGGGTTGTCAGGGACCTGAGTCGTGACCGTGACAAGGAGGTCGACCTGGTGATTACAGGAGGTGAGACTGAACTGGATAAAACACTGACTGATATGATTTCTGATCCTCTGATACACCTTATAAGAAACGCCGTAGATCACGGAATAGATATGCCTCAGGAGAGAATAAATAAAGGTAAACCGAGGAGAGGGAAAATTCACCTTAATGCCTTTCATGAGGCTGGGAATATTGTAATCGAAGTATCCGATGATGGTGATGGACTTAATAGAGATAAAATTTATACCAAGGCCCTGAATGCGGAACTGATACAACCAGATCAGCAGATATCTAATCAGGAACTGTACCAGTTTATATTTCAGGCAGGATTTTCTACTGCAGAAAAGGTCACCAGTATATCGGGTCGCGGCGTGGGTATGGATGTGGTGAAAAGAAATATTGAGTCCCTTCGAGGTATGGTTTATATAAACAGTGAACCGGGGGAGGGGACACTGGTACGCATTCAGTTGCCCCTCACACTTGCCATTATTGATGGATTCATGTTCCAGGTTGGTGAAAGTCCCTTCGTGATACCACTTAATATAGTTCACGAATGCACCGAAACCAGAAAAGAAAGTCTGCAATCAAAGGATGGTAGCAGGATTATTAACCTGAGGGGCGAGGCTTTGCCCTATGTTTCATTAAGGGATTTTTTTAAAGTTGAGGGTAATGAACCTGATTTGATAAATGTTATAATTGTTGAGTATAAGGGAGCCAAGACAGGTCTTGTGGTGGACAGTCTTGCAGGAGAATTGCAGACTGTTATTAAACCCCTTGGGGATATATTTCAGAACATCGACTGGATCAGTGGATCCACTATTCTTGGTTCAGGTGATGTGGCATTGATTCTTGATGTTCCAAAATTGATACAGAATATTCATAAGATAGAAACGGATGAATCCTCTGCGGCATAAAGTTCAAGGTCCCTTTCATCTTTTACTTTGCAGAAAGGGACCTTGCTGTTTAATATTCTATTGGTTCCAGTTCCTTGTTTAACACAAGCCATCCGTTCATTGCAAGGGCTTCCATTTCATCTTCACCGGGATAGACATAGATAGTAGCAAGTTTATCTATACGCCTTTTTAATTTTCCGATTAACATTTCGCTGCGGGCAATACCTCCGGTAATGAGGATTCCATCGACATTACCCTCCAAAACCGTAAACATTGCACCGATATCTTTTGCAATCTGGTAGATCATGGCATCATAGATGAGTGCTGCTTCGCTGTCTCCATTTGAGATTCGCTCTTCTATTTCCATGGCATTGCCGCTGCCGAGATAGGCTGTCAGACCACCACGGCCCACGAGCATTTTTTTTATCTCGCCGATTTCATGATCTCCGGAAAAGCTGAGTTGGACCAGTTGTCCCGCCGGAAGGGTCCCGCTTCTTTCAGGAGAAAAGGCCCCCTCTCCGTCAAGGGCATTGTTGACATCGATAACACGTCCCCGACAGTGTGCTCCCACGGAGATGCCTCCCCCAAGGTGAGCGATAACGAGATTGAGTTCTTCGTATTTTTTCCCGATTGCCCTGGCATGACGCCTGGCTACTGCCTTCTGGTTCAATGCATGAAAAATTGATTTTCGCTTAAATGACGGGTGACCGCTTATGCGGGCCACATCAATTAATTCATCTACAACGGGGGGATCGGCAATGTATGCCTTTGCCCCCTCTATCGTCTTTGCAATGTCATCGGCTATTAATCCACCGAGATTACTTGCATGACCCGTTGAAGCTGCTCCCTCAACGAGGTCTTCCTTCATCTTTTTATTTACAATATAGGTCCCTGAGGGCATTGGGCGCAGGGCACCGCCGCGGCCGACAATAACAGCAATATCATTAAGGTCAAATGATGCCTTTTTGATTTCTTCGATTATCAATTCTTTGCGGAAACCATATTGACTGATAATGTCAGGAAATTGAGAGAGCTCCTCCGTGCTGTGACGTATTGTTTTTTCGAAGATGCTTTTATTTGCTTTAAAGAGGGCAATCTTCGTAGATGTAGAACCGGGATTTATTGTAAGTATTAATTGTTTTTCCATAGTTCCCCTTTTAATCTTTTAATCGAAGTCAACACTGGCAGCCAGTTTGATGCTGTTAAGTTTGACATCAACTGAATCGGTGCGGGACATCAGGATGGCCGGTACACTTGCCCCCATGATCATACCCGCAGGATTTGCATTCGCGAAATATACGAACGATTTATAAAGAACATTTCCTGCTTCGAGGTTAGGCGCAAGAAGAATATCCGCATCTCCTGCCACTTCACTATCGAGTCCCTTATAGGCTGCACTCTCCTTTGATACTGCGTTATCAAAAGACATGGGGCCTTCGATAATGCAATTTCGAATCTGACCACGCTGAGACATTTTAGCAAGGAGTGCCGCATCGATGGTGGCCTGCATTTTCTGGTTTACCAGTTCGTAGGCACCGAGGGCGGCAATTTTTGGTTTTTCAATCCCGAGCTTTCTCATTAAGTACACGGCATTTTTTACAATTGATATCTTCGCGTCGAGATCCGGAGTAATATTGAAGGCTGCATCCGTGAGGGCAAAAACCTTATGGTAATAGGGGAGTTCTACTATTCCTGTATGAGAAAGTGTTTCACTTTTTCTCAGGCCGTATTTCCGGTTGAGCATGGGACGTAAAAATGATGAAGAGTCAACGAGGCCCTTCATAATAATATCGCCTTCCCCGTCATGAACCATTTTTACTGATGCAACGGCTGCTTCCCTCGGTTCCGGTATATTGACTATCTTGATTCCTTTAAGGCTGTAGCCATCCTTTTCTGCGATCTGATGAATTTTTTCTTCATGGCCTACAAGAATCGGTTGAATAATTTCTTCTTCGCGGGCCATAAATACCGCGTCAATTACGTGATCATCTTCAGCAGCGGCTACGACCAGGGTTTTGTTGAGTCCTTTAACTTTGCGTTTTTCAAATACTTCATCTAATGTTTTATACATAATAATGCTCCTTCTCTTTTTTCAGTCGCAGGTCATCAGGCATTTAGGCTAGCCGCCATGAGAATACTGTTAACCCTTGTTTCGGGTGAATCAAGCTGTGAGGTGAAAACAATCGGTACCGAGGTACCCAGGGTTATGGAGGCAACCTTTGCTCTGGCAAAAAAGACAAAGGACTGGTAAAGCATACCGGCAGTTTCAATGTCAGGGGCTACCAGAATATCCGGATCACCGGAAACATTATTGGGAATACCCTTATGCTCGGCATGTTCCAAAGAGATGGCGTTGTCAAAGGCGAGGGGGCCTTCGATGATACAGTTTTTCAGCTGACCTCTCTGTGCCATTTTAGAAAGCATTGCGGCGTGCATCGTTGCCGGCATCGCTTCGTTTACCACTTCAACAGCGGCAAGAACGGCCACTTTCGGGATATCAATACCGAGTACTCTCATCAAAAAAACAGCATTACTTATAATGGCCGCTTTTTCCATAAGATCGGGATTGATGTTGTAAACCAGGTCGGTGATTCCGATCAGCTTATGGTATCCCTCCAGTTCGCAGAGCGCAAGGTGAGATATCCTCTTGCTGCGCATGATGCGCGCAGAGTCGGCTGTTACAGCCCTTGTGATAACCGCAGCACCGTGATAACCCTCCTGGCCATTCATCAGTATCTGGGCTTTTCCGTCATTGATAAGTTCGACGGCACGACCCCCTGCCTGGTGGTCATCATCTTCACAGATGATATCTACCCCTGTAAGGTCGTAATTGCGTTCCTCGGCATAGGATTTGATCCTGTTTTCATTGCCGATCATGGTAACATCAACCAGGTCACGGTCCCGGGCTGTCAGGGCGGCCTGAAAGATGTTCTCATCTTTTACTGCGGCAACTGCGAGGGTTGCCTTCTTTTTTCTTTTTGAAAGTTGATCTTCAAGATCAGAGATTTTCGACAGCATTGATCACTCCTCTGATAAGCTGATTTTTTTTATTACCCTGAATCTCATTATTATTCCGGTTGGTTTTGGGAGGAAGTTTATACACACAGTTTAAAAAATTTGCCGCAATGAGCGGCCCCTTCCGGCTGAAAATTATACCGAAAGTTTCCCGAAAGCACCGGTATTCTGTTTTTTTTTGACAGTTTTACCCGGAGGGAGAAGCTGTCAATAATATTATAACAATGTTATGTAAGCTTGAATGTTAAAATTTTACCGCCTGGTTACTGCGGCTTAAAAAGGAAGTTTTAGGCTCTTTAAGCCGGGAAATTTTCTCAGTGAAAGCAGTCATTAATTTTTCACATCCACGACAGCATGAATAAAATATTTGAAAAGGCTGCTTTATATGTAACAATTAAAGATGGTCATATCAATAAATTCTCCGGAAAGTAATTGAGGATCAATTATTGTTATTGATAAGAAAATTATAAAATGGTAAGTCTAATCAAATTTATTTGCCAATAAAACAGTATTCCTGAACGATGTTAAGAATCCCTGCGATTTAACTGTTATTGTATTAAAAAATCAGTTAAAAATATATTACTTTTTAAGATGGCGATTTTGGGATTTATGGTGCATCAGAGGTATGCAGTGTTACACGATTTTTCCCTTCCCTTTTACCCCGATAGAGTGCTTCATCTGCATGTCTGATGCATTTTTCAATATCTATCCCGCTACTGTATTCAGCAATACCGAGAGTCAGGGTGACATTAAATGCCAGTTTATTATATCTAAACTTTTCTTTCTCAATTGAATGCCGTATCTTTTCTCCCACCATCTGGGCATCCTTGATGGCGGTTTCGGTTATCATCAGTAAAAATTCCTCTCCCCCCCAGCGTGAGAAGGAATCCTGTCTGCGAATAATTGCTCCTATCAGACAGGAAACAGCTTTTAAAACATAATCGCCGCAGTCGTGCCCATAGTTGTCATTGATTTTCTTAAAGTCATCAATGTCAAGCATGACGAGGACAAATTCTTTTTTATTCCTGGAAAAACGGCTCCCTTCTTCCTGCATACGCTCCAGCATTGCCCGTCGGTTCAGGAGCCCTGTTAGGGAATCCGTATTGGCCAACTGTTCCATTGTTTCATATGCCCTTTCAAGTTCTTTGTTTTTAATTTTAATCATCTCATTGACTATTTCAATGTTACGGATTGGTACATAAAAACGGGAAGCAACATAAATCGAAACAAGGGTAACTGCGACAAGGACGGTAAAAAAAAGGAAAAGAATATCCTTTACCAGGAGTGAAAAATTTTCGTCAATATAATTCTCCGAAACCCCAACATACCACATGCCGATGATCTGTTTTTTGCTGTTTTTTATGGGCATGTAAGCTGTCTGATAAAAATGTCCAACTACATTTGCTTCTCCAAGGTAGATCCCTCCTTTATGCAGAACTTCTTCTGCTACCGTGGGAGAAACTTCAGTGCCGGTGGCGCGTATTCCGTCTTTTGTCATTACATTTGTCGCCACTCTTTTCCCGTGATGAAATATGGTTACCGTTCCTCCGGTGTGATGTGCGATATCATTAATTAACTTAATGTTATCATTTATCAGCATGTTTCCCTTATATAAATTATTATTAAATTGCCTCCAGTCACCGGGATACTTCAGGTCCAGGTACTGGTATCCGAGAGTCAGGTCGGTTTTTGCCTTGTAAATAATTCCTTCCCTGAGACCGTTTTTTACCTGAGAAAATACAATAATAGTCGTCGTTATACCGATGATGATAAAAAGCAGGGAAATCAAAAGAATCATCCTGTTACGAATGATTCGCGATATAATCTGTTTTTTTTTCATAAAAGAAGCGGCACCTGTTAATGAATCACTGGTTTTATTATATCAGGAAAATCACTTTATTTCAAGCATGTATGTTTCCTGTATAATAAAAAGACAGGAATAACCGGTATTTTCCGAAAAAAACTTACTCCCCCGTATCTGTCGATATTGGTTCAGTGATTTAAAAAAATTTTAGAGAGCCGGGTTTGAAGTATAATCATAGATTTACCGGCTAACCAAATGAAGCAACTGCTAATGTTTTGTTTTCGTTAATACAGAATTCCCTAAGTTTTTCAGTATATTTGAGATGGTTAAATATTTTCATGAATGAGGTTTCACTTCTGTTAAAATCTGGAAATCTATTGACAGCAGAGTGAACTCACCTATCATCCGAACACGAGCAAAAACATAGGATGATGAAAATGCCTGCAAAAGATGAAACAACCAGATTGCTTCATAAATTTCCACTTTTTAACATAAAAAATACACCATTGTGGTCAGATGAAAAAAAGAATATTGTCGTGATTGGCAGTGGAATTGGAGGTATCGCATCGGGAGCGCTATTTGCAAAAATTGGTCATAAAGTAAATGTACTTGAAATGCATAAAAAGCTCATAGGCGGGCATGGGCGATGGCTTACTTTTAAGGGATTGAAATTCTCCATGGGACCACAATATGTGTGGGAGTTTAATGATGGAGAACTTGGAGACCGTTATTTAAAGTTTTTAGATATAAAAAAAACCAATCCCTTCCTTTTGATGGCACAGGATGGTTTTGAAAAAATATTCGTGGGACAAAGGGATTATAAATCCAACAGTTTTTATTGCAGCTTTAAAGTTCCACTGGGTAAAGAAAAATTCAGGGATGAGCTGGTTAGACTTTTTCCAGAAGAAAAGGATGGAATAATCCGGCTTTTTAATGATATGATAGAAATATATAAAACTTATAAATCATTTTTCAGTGAAAATATCAATAAGCAGGGAAGAATTTTTCTGGCCACAAAATTTTTCATTAAGGGGGAGGCTCCATTTTCTCTTAAACTTAAAATGAGTAAACTGATATTTCAATCATTATCCGAATGGTTCGACTCCTACGGGATAAGCAGTATGGTGAGACGAATCCTTTACGGTCATGGTGGAATATTTGCGGAATCGGAGTCTGAAATGTCCGCATTGGCTTTTATAGTTGGAACAGGTAACTATCATAAAGGGGCCCGCTATCCGAAGAAGGGATTTCATCATTTTTTCGGGTCTCTCGTATCAATCATTAAAAAAAATGGCGGATCTGTGGAAACCGGTAAAAAGGTAATTCGTCTTGTTGCTGAAAATGATACTGTCACCAGTGTAATATGCGAAGACGGATCCGAATATCCATGTGACTATGTTTTCAGTGATATTTCTCCAAGGTTAACGGACGCACTGTTAGACAAAGAGCCTGAAAAATTTGATTATACTCCTTCACATTCTATACCTACAATATGTATTGGTTTTAAAAAAGGGCTTAAAGAAATACCTAAGATGAAAGGAAGCAATTACTGGTGGCAGGATGGAAATGAGGTGGAATACCAATATCCTGATGTAACAGAACCTCCCCGAATGTTATTTATTAATTCACCAACAGCCAATGGTTTTACCGCCTCGACAAATAAAGACCTGGATGCCCTGGTTCTTTTTTGTCCAGGTAATTATGAGCAGGAAAAAGAAATCTATGCTAATGGTGCAGCCGAAGTTAAAAGGTTTAAAAATAAATTGGGAAAAGACGTAGTGGATATCTTAGATCGAAATATTTTTCCAGGAATTAAATCCAACCTGGTATTTGTTAAAGTAATCAGTTCCATTGATATTGAAAATGACACGGGTTGCGAATTAGGATCAGCATATGGAAGAAGAATGAGTGTGAAGGAAATTCTGAAGGGAACCATTGAAGAGACAGAAACTCCTTCCAATCTCTACAATGTATCTTCAACTAAAAATTTCCCTGGCATTGCAGAGGGAATCTCTACTGCCTCTTTGTTGCTGGAGGAATTAACGGGAACAAAGATATAGGATCAAATTATTATTACGAAAACTATTCAAAGGAATTCAATTGTGTTAAAATTTTTACATCATACTATAATCGGTTTGCTTAGCTTTACTCTGTTAATGATAAATATTTTCTTTTGTGCGATGTTCTTGTTTCCCGTGGCATTACTTAAATTATTCTTTCCATTTGAAAGTGCAACCAGGTTGTTTAATGTTATTTTAAATAAAATCGCCAATGACTGGGTGTACAGAAATAATATTATACTGAAACTAACCAGAAGGATAGACTGGGAGATCACAGGGGATTCTAATTTTGAAAAAAAAGGAAGATATCTTGTTTTCTCAAACCATCAATCATGGGTTGATATTATAATACTTCAAAAAGTATTGTATGGTAAAATTCCTTATATTAAATTTTTTCTTAAGAAAGAATTGATATGGGTTCCCATTCTCGGTCTCGCGTGGTGGGCACTTGATTTCCCTTTTATGAAACGATACACTAAAGAGTTTATTGAAAAAAATCCACATCTAAAGGGTAAGGATATAGAGATTACCAAAAAGGCATGTGAGAAATTTAAAATAGTACCGGTTTCCATAATGAATTTTCTTGAAGGTACACGTTTTACGAAGGAATCTCATGGCAGACAGGAATCCCCATATCAGCATTTACTGAAACCCCGTTCAGGGGGAGCCGGATTTGTGCTTTCCGCCATTGGAGAACAGTTGACAGGTATTATTGATGTTACAATCGTATATCCTACACACAGTAAAATCAATTTTTGGCCATTCCTCTGCGGGCTTGTTAAAAAGGTAAAGGTCGATATTAAAATTATACCTGTAACTCAAGACCTGCTGGGAGACTACACTGACGATGAGAACAGCCGGGAGTATTTTCAAAACTGGATTAATAGAATCTGGGAGGAAAAGGATAAGCAGATAATAACAATGAAGGAAAATTTTTAACTTCCCCTAATTAAACCGGGACAAGTTTTTAGCTATACCGTTTCAAGACTCCGGACAGTATCCTTACATGCTTGAGTTACTTTTTTAATGGTGTGTTCTATACTACTTAAATTTAAATCCACCTAAGGCAAAGATATGTTTTTTGTAGATAAACCATATGTTTCTGACTTTTTTAAAAGGACTGTTGAAGAAAATTCCATTCCCGTGGTTAGCACCAAAGCAGTAAAGGAATTATGCCTATTTGACGGAACAAAACTGATTCCTGAAGAAAGGGCTGTAGAAAAGATCCGGGGATTTGAAAATCCAATCATTTATACTGTCTCTGAGAATTCGATAGACTGGATTTCGAGGAATCTTTCTTTTACCAACCTTCCGAAAAAAATTGAGTTATTCAAGAACAAAATTAAATTTCGCAAACTCACAGAATCAATATTTCCGGATTTTTACTTCAAAGAGATTAAGATTGAAGACTTTACAAAGATTCAGTTTGATGAGTTGCCCCTGCCATTTATCATCAAACCGAGTGTAGGCTTTTTTAGTATGGGAGTCTACAGGGTTTCGACTTTTGAAGAATGGTACAGTACTATTGATTCGATTTTTAAAGAAATAAATCAGATAAAGGATTTGTACCCTGAAGAGGTTCTTGATACCACTGCATTTATAATTGAAGAGTGTATCGATGGAGAAGAATTCGCAGTTGATGCATATTTTAATGCAGAGGGTAAACCGGTAATACTGGGAATACTTAAACATGCGTTCGCGTCGGATTCAGATGTCAGTGACAGGGTTTATACTACTTCTAAAGAAATAATTGAAAACAATCTTAAGGAATTTACCGAGTTTGCTGAAAAAATTGGAAAATTGACAGGAGTTAAAAACTTCCCCGTACATATAGAGCTCAGAAGAAAGAATGATGGAAGGATTCTTCCCATCGAGGTTAATCCAATGCGTTTCGGGGGCTGGTGTACCACTGCCGATCTCACCTTCTTTGCATATGGACTCAATCCCTACTTATGTTACTATAAACAAACGGAGCCTGACTGGTTCGATATTTTAGAAGACAAGGAAGGGAAATTATTCAGTATTTGGTCTGCACCCCTAAAACTGTAATGACAAAAAATACATGTTTTAGGAGAATAGCATTATGATAACAAGAAAAAGATACAGTCAAGAATTTAAAAAGAAGATAGCTCATGAATTGCTCATGGGGATATCAACAGCTGCAGAGATTTCTAAGCGTGAAGGAATAACAAGTACAACTTTATACAAATGGAGAGATATATTCTCTGTGGGTGACTACGATACAGATGAGCAGGAGACAGCTGAACTTAAAAAGCGTATTAAAGATCTCGAAGAAACGGTAAGTGATCTTGCCCTTGAGAATCACATTCTAAAAAAAACGGAAAAAATACTAAAACAACTGAGGAAAAAAGAAAAATCATCAGGGAGTATCTCGCCCCGGAATTCGGAGTAGTCAAAAGCTGTAAAGCTATGGGTTTAAGCATTTCAACCTACTATTACAGAAAATTTGAAAAGGATACAGATGATATGATGATTGCAAAGGAAATTGAGGACTATATTGAATTGGTGCCTGAATCTGGCTACAGGCCGGTTACAGTTTATTTGAACCGCCAAATGCTGATAAACCACAAAAAAGTTAATCGAATAATGCGCGAAAAAAACCTTTTATGCAGGAAAAAGAAGAAATTTCGAACGAAAACAACTGATTCCAGTCATAATCTCAAAAAATATAAAAATCTTATCAAGAATTTTGAAACAACTGATATTAACCAATTGGTTGTTGGTGATGTAACTGCCTATGATGTCAGGGGCAAAGATCATTTTCTTGCAACCCTGATGGACAGACATAATCGTGAGATAATAGGAGAGGCGGTTTCAGATAGAAACAATACAGAGCTTGTACTGGCTGCCCTGGAGGATGCTATACAAAACAGAGGAAATCTTAACCTAAAGAACTGTATACATCATACAGACTCAGATGTAAGATATTGTTCAGTTGCCTATATCAAAAGACTGAAATTATTAGAGATGAAAATATCTATGTGTGTAGGTAATGCATATGAGAATGCTCATGCAGAATCGTTTAACAGCACGGTTAAACGCCAGGAAATAAATATTTCAGATTATGATAACAAGGAAGAATCAGCTGATTCGATTTTTAATTTCATTGATAAATATAATTCTATCAGACCACATTCATCGATAGAGAATTTAACGCCTGTGGAATATAGGAAAAAGTTAGAGAAATCACAATTTATGCATTAAAGTTATTTACAGTTTCTGGGGTGCAGTGCAATTATAGTACTGGATAATTCTACGGGAAAAGATGCTGAAGAAATTGACTCTTTTGATTATGACAAATTACTTAATGGATTTGAAAAACCAATTGAGTTGAGAAAAATCAATTTCAGGGAATACCCTGTATTTGGTTTTCTCTTTACGGAGACAAGAGCGGACAACTTCATTGAACTTAAGAACATACTTGATTCTGATCTGAATGAATTTATATCTATAAAGTAAAATCAGCAATTCAGACATTTATACTGCTTGTGAAGCTGTTCTCTCTCATGACTTGTTTGTCGGATATTTTCAGATAAACAGGGATACCCCTTTTGGGGTACCCCTCCCTATATTCATAAAAATGAGTATGAATTTTCTATTTTACCGCAGAAGTAGGGTAGCCGGCTTCCTTCCAGCCGACGATTCCTCCGGGGCAGCGGTAAACGTTTTTATAACCGAGTTTTGCGGCCCACATGGCAGCATTATGACTGCGAGTACATTTTGTAAAGCCGCAGTAAAAAACAATTGTTTTCTTTTTGTCTTTGCCAAGAAGTGCCAGTAAATTTTTCTTTTTGCTGTTTTCAATTGTCCTCATTTCGGGAATCGGAAAAAGAATCTGCTCTGCACCGGGAATGTGGTGTTTATTATAGCTGCTTTTTTTAGGCATTGTGTCTATTATAAGCATTTCCTTTTTCTCATTTTGCCATTTATTCAACTCATCGACGGTAACAATTTTGTAGTTGCCCCGCAGAACTTCACGTGCAAACTTGACTGCAATTTTTTCCTTGGACAGTTCATTTGAGCCGAGCTTTCCGCATGACGCGGTAATTACAGCCATAAAAATAATAGTCAGTAAAACCAATCCTTTTTTCATTCTTAAATTCTCCTTATGCGTTATAATTAAATAATACCCCCGATAATCGGGTATCTTTATTTTACGTTACAGAAAGACTCTGCGCCCGCGGTACTTCCTCCAGATAAAACAGTATGCCGTGAGGGCGATAAAAATAAAGTCACGATACAGTGCGTGTCTCAGACTGTCATGTTCAGATATGTCTTCAGTGGAAAAACATCCGCAGTCTACCGTAAGTCCCTTGAGAATTCCGAACCAGAGGATTCCCACAAATAGGAACAGAAAACCGGTAATAACCTCAAGGCTGAAGCGGATATCAAAAATAAGCCCCAGGGCGGCAAAAATTTCAATGGCGGGCATTAGTATTGCCACAGGGACCAGCAGGTATTCCGGAACGATACCGTAGTTGCTTATTATCCGGGCAAATGAGGAGGGATCGAAGATTTTTGAGAAGCCCGCATAGAGAAATACTGTTCCAAGAATCAGACGGGCGGTACGGTATGCCCATGGCGAGAGAATAATTTTAAGGGATCTGGACTTATTTTTTTTCTTAAATTGCATTGGATACCTATTTGATATATCGATAGTTAGAATTCGTATTCCGAATGTCAATATTTTTCTGCAATTTTAAAAGAACTTTTTTTATACCAATAAGATGCTATATTTACCTCAAGGAGAGCCCAGTCTGAAATACACGGTAGCTGATATTCCGTTTCTCTTTTTTATATTGATATCCACATACACTATCGGCTCAAGAGCGTTTAGTTCTTGGTGAGTTTATTGAAGATGATCCTGTAGAATTAGTTTTCTTAAAGAAGCCTGTCAGAGATCTGGAATTGATATATTTGTTAAAACTTACCCGGGGGAATATGCTGAGCCTCGACACCCGTGTGAAAGATTTCTAGACTTACAGTATAAAATCGAGTGCTATAAGCATAATGAAGAAATATGGGGGAAAAAAGTGAAAGTAGCTGGAGTCGTATCAGTTGTATCAATCAAGGCACCTAAAGAAATAATTAAAAAAGCCAGTTCAAATAAACTGAATTGGCTTTTTTTATTTATTATTTTATATTATCGATGATTGTGTTGAAAGTAGCACTTGGCCGCATCTCTTTTGTCAGAAGTTTTGGATCAGGATGATAATATCCGCCCATGTCAACTGCCCTCCCTTGAGCCGAATTAAGTTCATCAATTATTTTTGATTCATTGCCTTCAAGCTCAATTGCCACCTTTTTGAAACGGTTTTTTAGATCTGAGTCCTCTGTCTGTTCAGCCAGGGCTTTAGCCCAATAGAGTGCCAGATAAAAATTACTTCCACGATTATCCAGCTCATGAACCTTTCGGGAAGGTGACTTTTCATTTTCAAGAAAATCAGATATAGCCTTATCAAGGGTCTCTTTTAGTATTTTAGCTTTTTTATTATCGCAGGTTGAAGCAATATGTTCGAATGATGCTGTGAGGGCAGAGTATTCACCGAGGGAATCCCATCGGGTATGGCCCTCTTTTATGAACTGCTGAACATGCTTTGGCGCAGAACCTCCGGCTCCGGTTTCAAACAGTCCGCCGCCATTGAGGAGAGGTACAACTGAAAGCATTTTCGCACTGGTGCCCAGTTCGATAATTGGGAATAAATCCGTAAGATAATCCCGCAGTACATTTCCGGTAACAGAGATTGTATCCTTTCCCTCTCTGATTCTATCAAGCGAAAATTTCATTGCATCAACAGGAGCCATTATGTGATATTCCGTTCCCGATGTATCATGGTCTTTTATATATTTATTAACCTTTGTTATTAGCTCTGCATCATGGGCACGGTTTTCATCAAGCCAGAAAACTGCCGGTGTACCGGTTGCCTTCATTCTGGATACCGCAAGTTTCACCCAGTCCTGAACCGGAATATCCTTTACCCTTGACATTCTCCAGATGTCGCCCTCTTCAACTTCATGTTCCATTAACACTGAACCTGAAGAGTCAACTACCTTAATAATTCCATTGTCAGGTGCTTCAAATGTTGTAGGGTGAGAACCGTATTCTTCAGCCTTCTGTGCCATGAGTCCCACATTTGGCACTGTTCCAAGCTTAGCTCTGTCAAAAGCTCCATGAACTTTACAATTCTCAATAATTTCTTTGTACATAGTGGCGTATGACCTGTCAGGGATAACTGCCTTTGTATCATGGAGCTGGTCATCTGCTCCCCACATCTTTCCTCCATCTCTGACAACAACAGGCATAGAAGCATCAATTATAATATCACTGGGAACATGAAGATTGGTTATCCCTTTAGAAGAATCAACCATAGCCAATTCCGCCTGTTTTTCATAAATTGCTTCGATGTCATTTTCTATTGCTTTTCGTTTATCATCGGGCAGCTTCTGCAGTTTCGAGTAGAGATCACCAATACCATTATTAACATTAAAACCCAGTTCCTTGATAACATCTTCATGCTTCTCAAAAACATCTTTATAATAAACAGAAACACAATGACCAAATATTACCGGATCAGATACTTTCATCATGGTTGCTTTCATATGAAGTGAAAATAACAGATTCTTGCTCTTGGCATCCTTTATCTGTTCATCAAAAAATTTCCTCAGAGTTTTTTTGCTCATAAAGGTTCCATCAACAATCTCATCCTTAAGGACCGCAATATTATCCTTTAATATTTCCGATGTGCCATCTGCTCCGGTAAATTCTATCTTTAGCGTGTCATCCCTTTCACTGACTATAGATTTTTCATTACCATAGAAGTCTCCCTCTGTCATATGCGCGACATGGGATTTGGAATCAGAACTCCAATCACGTAATGGTAATCCCATTGATCTGGGAAATTTTTTCGCATATTCCTTTACAGATATTGGAGCTCTACGGTCAGAGTTGCCCTGTCGCAACACCGGATTAACCGCGCTGCCGAGAACCTTTGCGTAACGATTTTGGGTCTCTTTTTCTTTTTCATTTTGAGGATCTTCAGGATATTCAGGGATGTCATATCCCTGGCTTTGAAGTTCTTTTATTGCAGCCTTTAGCTGCGGAATTGATGCACTTATATTCGGAAGTTTTATAATATTAGCTTCCGGTTTCAAAGTAAGCTCTCCTAATTCAGCGAGGTGATCTGGAATTTTCTGATCTTCAGTCAGATTTTCAGGAAAATTAGCTATTATCCTTCCTGATAAAGAGATATCCTTTGTCTCTATGGTTATACCAGTCCCCTTTACATATGCTTCAATAATTGGCAGCAATGAATATGTTGCAAGAGCCGGGGCTTCATCAATTTTTGTGTAGATTATATTTGCAGTGGTCATAGGATCTCCCTTCGTTTAAGTTTATTAGTATAGATCTTAAGTATTGGTTATGATGTAAAGTTTTTTTTCAGAATTAATGATTTATTGATAAACACATAATTCAGTAACATTTATATTATTTGTAATGCTCCCGGGCATAATACTGTTCCTCCAGTTTTTTGAATCATATAGAAAGTCGAGTAAAAAAAAGCCTTGCGTGTATAGAAGTTACCGTCGATATTTAATCTTTTTAATACTGCTTCTAATTGTATTTTTTATGTTTTGTACCCTTGTTTCAATGCTGGTATACCATTTAACTGAAGTCTATATATAATATTGAAATATATTTCATCTGATAAATAATTATCTGAATATTATATACTGTTTTGTAATGATTTTTTATCAACCTATATCGGAATCTTATGGTACTAAAATATTGATAAATGTTTTTCTCCTGACTGGAGAATCCTAATGGAATTTTTCTTATAAAAATGATAAATTTAATTGATAATATAATAATAATTGGATTTGGTCTTTCATTGTTAATGGCAATAAGCCAGGTAACGAAGGGTAATAAAACAGAGAGAGACTACCTGTTGTTTTCATTGTATTTATCACTATCGATAACCCAACTTTCAATATGGAATGTATCCCCCAGCCTTGAGTTAAAATTTTCTCATTTGAATGAATTGGATCCTCCATTTCTTTCCCTCTATGGCCCCCTTTTATATTTTCTATACAGGGATTTAATGAATAAATCATTGGTTATTGGGAAAAGATATTTTTTTCATTTTATACCTTTTGCAGCTTCAACTATCATTATGCTGCCCTACTATTTTAATTCAGCAGACTATAAACAAAAACTTGCAGTATCAATGTTTGATACGTACAGTGTATCCCCTGTTACCATCTCCTTCACTATTGGTTTTATTCTATCAATAATTTATTTTCTTATTATTGTAAGAGGTTTTTCTATTCTTTTTACGAAAGAATTAATAAAAAAAGATCTCCCTGCAAGGATAATAATGATACTTCTTATAATTGTTGCAGGAACATTCTCGTTTATTCTGGCCGGGGTAATTGCAAAAAATTATTTTTGTATCAAGCTGGGGATTGCTTTTCTTTCCCTCAGTATTGGATACATCCAGATAATGAATAATCATCACTCCAATCTTTTCCAGGCAACTAGGGAGACTATAGAAAAAGCAGAAGCCCGAAAAGACCTTTTAAAAAACTGCAGCATTGACAGTATCGCAATCCTACTTGATTATGAAATGACTGTAAACAAACCCTATCTGAATGATGAGCTGACCCTTGATAATCTTTCATTGAAGTTTGAATTGGGCAGGCATCAGTTCTCACAGCTGCTCAATGATCATATTGGTTTGAATTTTAATACCTATGTGAATGTATTTCGGATTAGAGAAGCCATCAACATGATGATCCATGATAAAGAAAGATCCGCAACTTCCATTGCATATGCCGTAGGCTTTAATAACTATATGACCTTTCAGAAATCATTTAAAAAAATAGCCGGTGATACACCGGCTGTTTTTAGGGAAAAGATATCAAATTATTGATCAGGGTTGGGGGAGGGCTGCTGCATAATATCCTCTTTGTATGGTATGTTTATTTCCTTACTACTGAGATGTTTGTTCTTCCATTATTTTCAATTTCTATTGTAGATTGCAGCGGCCGATCTTCCGTCCACCATGGTTTTTCCGGTATGACATTGATTGTGGTAATTTCTCCCCTGTTTCTGCTTTCTATACGGCCAATGGCGAAATTTTTTTCACCGTTAATATCGATGAGGTATGTACTTACTGTTTTTTGGGAAAATTCTTTTCGGAAATCGGGAAGTGGGGGATTAAAGAAAATATTAGTGCAGGGTGCTTTGCGCCCAAGTTGAAGTACTTTAATTGAATATAATTCAAACGAGCCGGAATTATTAAAAAACCTGTACTCAATTGTACGAAGGTAATTTTTCTGAATTGCTCTGACCTCATTTTTTAAGTTTTCAAGTACCCATTTCTGTGTTACTACGGATTTATCGGGTATTAAATGATTGGTTATGAAGCCGGATTGGCCTTTTGGCAATGACTTTTGCAAAAAGGATCCCGTCGATAATCCGCCCTGGGTCTGAACCAGTGCCATAAAAAATGATTTAATTCCTAATATTTTGGAGACACCGTATTCTTTCCCGTTATAAGAAATAGTGGCCTCTGTGCCAAAATCACGTTTGGAAACATCAATTACAGCAAGGAGCTGATTTTTTGAGTGTCCCATGGTAGAACCATTGCGTTTACCCATCTCTGTACTGGGATAAACTCCTTTGTATGTGGCCATGGTTATTTCACCGTCATGGTTTTTATAGGAAATTGCAATATCGATAAAGTTATCAGTTGATTTATCTACAACAGTTACCGGTGAAGTTTTTATTTTAAGTGGCAATTCCGGCAACAGTCTGTAAGGATCAGAAATATTAGTGGTTATATATTGGTCCAGCGATCCTTCCCGGGCATCCTTTGCTAGCCATAAGTTGCCCTTCGGCGATTTTATGCATGCAAATTCGTGCATATTCCATTCCGGATGATTTGACACAATTACTAAATCTATATCATATGCTACACCAAAGGCCAAAAATGGAAGTATGGGATAAGTTACTTTGGCCTCAGTTAAATAGTTCGCAGGGGAAATCTTTTTTCGATTTTCTATTTCTTTTCTTTTTTCACTGGATATGACTGGTCCTTTTGGAAGCATGCGGCTGATACTGCATGCTTCCAGAAGAAGCGTCAGTAATATTAATGAAATGATTTTTGTTGTCTGCATTTTTTTCTCCCGGATTTATTTATGATAAATCATAAGATAAAATATCAGGATTTGATTTCAATGGAAAGGATTATTGCAGGTAATTCCTGAATTAGTGTATACGATTTATAATTATTATAGTTGTTGAATAATTAATTCGATAAAAGCTTTAAATGCAATATTTTTCATTCCTCTGTTTTGATACTGTATTTTTAACCTGTAAATATAATAGAAATAATGATCTCTTCATTGAAAATAACTTGTAAATTATTAGAACTATAGATATCTATCACCTCGGAAAGGAGAGAAACTGATGGATGCGATTATTGAAGGATATTTCACAGACTACCGCAGCACTATTGTAAACGTTTGTGATAAATTCAGCACAGAACTTAAACAACAAAAAAGAATAGTAATAAAACCTAACCTGGTTAATGAGACGCCACCTCCCGTGACAACACCGGTCAAAATCTGTGAATCTATTGTCCTCTGGCTAAGGGAACATGCTGAGGCTGAGGTAATTATCGCAGAAGGTTCAGGTTCGCTGGATTTCAGTACCATGGAAATTTTCAAGAAACTAGGTTATACTGAACTATCTGAAAAATATTCTATTCCTCTTGTTGACCTTAATGAGTGTGAAACTCTGCAACTCGCCGATCCAGCCTGTACATTCTTTCCGGAGTTTCACATGCCCTGTATAATAATGGAGAGTTATCTTATTTCCGTTCCGGTTCTAAAGGCCCATTCACTGGCTCAGATAAGCGGAACAATGAAAAACATGATGGGCTGCGCTCAGCCGGAATACTGCCAGGCTGATAACCACTGGAAAAAATCAATATTTCATAAGGATATGCACAGGGCTTTGACTGAATTAAACAGTTACCGCACTCCTGATTTAACTATAATGGATGCAACTATCGGCATGCCTGATCATCATCTTGGGGGGCGTACATGCAATCCTCCCGTAAATAAAATTATCGCCGGAAAAAATTCTCAGGCAGTTGACCGTAAGGCTGCGGAACTTCTTGGAAAGGATTGGCAAATGATACCTCATTTGATATAAAAAATTTTTGAAATGTTTTACACAGATGAACATGTTAATAGCTGTAGACTTTTCTTCTAATCTAAATTTTCTGCAGGGTGAATATAAGATGAATATTTTAATATTATTCCATTCGGGATCCGGAAGCACACGCCTCATAAGTAAAATATTGAATTCATCATTGAGCAAAAATTTTAATGTAGATATTGTTTAGCCTCAAATAAATCGGAGTTTTCCCTCATTAAAATTTTAGAGACAATCACTCCGCTTCCAATGCTTTATTTTTAGTTATCCTGTTTTGTCTGGCAACCGAAATTTTTATTTTCCTCTCGTTCAAAACTTTTCTATCTCTACCAAAAAATACATCTGAAGGTCTGAGATACAGAATCCCGGCATGCAGTCTCTGGTAATTATATTCATACTGATAATCATTCAAAATTCTACATGCTTCGTCATGAGTTACTGGGGTATACTTTCTGATAGCTTCTGTTTTCACAGTTCCATTCATTCTCTCAATCTTTCCATTTGTCTGTGGATGATTTCTTCTTGTATGAACAGGTTGCAAATCAATCTCACTGAGCATACCTTTAAAGTCTTTTGAAATAAATTGAGTTCCATTATCCATTATTAACATTGGTTCTCGTTCAGGATAACGTTCTCTTGTTTCCTGAATAAACAGAGAAACTGAAAATTCAGTCATATCAGTCATGAGTTCCCAGTTCAGTAAAAATCTTGAATATCCATCAAGCATCATTATCAGATAATAAAATACACCTCTTATTTTAATATAGGCGATATCTGTATGCCAATGATGGTGAATATATAAAGGCTTGTTTTTATATTCTTTATCAGCTTTATCTCCAGAAATGCCCATAGAAAGCATATTTAGGCTCTTCAATAGCCTATATACAGTTATTTCAGGTATAGACGCAATGTTTTGGTCTACCATCATCCATGTAAGCTTTCTATATCCATCTTCAGGATTGTCAAACCGGAAGTTTTTTACTGCTTCAATTTCTTCAGGTAATAAGGTCTTATAATTTTTTCTCCTCTTTGGGCGTTCTTTTTTTACAGATTTATCATTGTTGAACCATCCATAGTAAGTAGATGGTGATATACCATAAAGACTTAGCAATTTTTCAACAGGATACCCAGTCCTTCTTTTCTGAATCATTAGATCATTAACAATGATTTCTCTCTTCTCTGGCGGCACTTGATGATTGCTTTTTATTCCGAAAGATTTTTTTTTAGATCTATGTTCTCGGAAACAACTTCAGCTATAACTTCCTTCATTCTTTTATTCTCTTCTGATAGGTTCTCTATTTGCTTCTTCTGTTTTGTTTCTGGCCTGCCTGGTTTTGACTTATTGAAACCATCAAGTGCAGATTCAAGAAATATCTTTTGCCAGTTATAGAAATTGGCTGTACTGATGTCGTATTTCTTACAGGCTTCTGAAACAGTTATTTCAGTTGCGAGGACTTCCTTTACGATCCTAAACTTTTCTTCTGATGAGTATCTTTTCTTCTTTGACATTATTTTCTCCTTGTTATAGATAATATTTCAAAGGAGTTTTTGTCTAAAAGTTTTTTAAGAAAAATCTCCGAGTTTCATTGAGGCGCGACAATATGCATGAAATCGATTTTAAGGATAAGAATTATGATTTTAATAAATATGACTTCCTGATTTTCGGATTTCCTACATACCACTGCGAACCTTCAATATCAAGTATGGAATTTATTGACAAAATGCCAGAGTTGAAAAAACCACTCAATGCTTTTGTTTTTACTACTTGCGGATTATATGCCGGAAACAGCTTGAGAATCTCAATCAAGAAATTAAAAACTAAAGGTGTTATAGCGTCAGGCTATATGAGATTTAGAGGCCCCGGTTCTGATGAATTAGTATATAATATTCCGTCATTCATTTCCTTTCCTTTTCAATATGAAAAAGGAATAAAAAATAAATTATTGCGGGCACTGAACATGGTGCAGGAGTCAATTTCAAACAGCAGTAATAAAATTCGTATTCCTTTGTATAAATGGTATGTGCCAATTAATAATATATTTAAGTTTTTTGGTGAACGCCATTACGATTCATTTAAAAACAATATTTCAATACTTGAAGACAGGTGTACCAATTGTAATTATTGTGTTAAAAATTGTATTCGCATATGTTTTAAAGAAGGCAATTCTTTTCCCGTTTTTGATCCCACTAATTGTGAATTTTGTTTAAAATGTATCCATAACTGCCCTGCCAGGGCTATAGTATTTTCAGATTCAATGAAAGAAAAGCCACGATTCAATAAAGCCTTTTATGATAATCTGAAAATAAAAATAGATATTGATTAGAGCAATACCTGGTTTTGGAGACAATGAATTTTCATGTATATAATTATTGATGTCAGAGAAGACACTAGCAGTTATAATTCTTCCGAAAACGGGTTACTACTTCCTGCAGCTGAGGTGTCAGTCGCTTGAATGCCTCTTCTTCAATTTTTTTCGGCATTTCGCGGTAAAATGCCTGGGCGATGCCTCCCGCTATACAGGCAATGGTATCGCTGTCTCCTCCGATTGAAACTGCCTTTCGAAGGGCGTCCTCAAAGTTCCTGGACTCAAGAAAGGCAATAATTGCCTGCGGCACCGACCCCTGGCAGGAGACGTCAAAATGATAATGGGGACGAATATCATCGAGGCGGTCTTCAAGATTATAATGGAATCTCTCTGTAATGAATGACTCTATTTCCTTTTTTGGTGATCCGGTTCGGGCAAGGAAGATAGCCGAAGATACGGCCTGTGCTCCCTTGATCCCTTCAGGGTGATTGTGAGTCACTGATGCGGAATTTTCCGCTTCGGCAAGAACCTCGTCCAGGCTTTCGAATGCCCACCCTACGGGAGAGACCCTCATTGCCGATCCATTTCCCCAGCTGTTATAGGGCTCTTCCGAGCTCGAAAGGGCCCATTCGTGGAAGCGGCCCCCGTAACCGGCATTTGGATACTGCCGGTAATATTTTTTTAAATATATTTGATATGGGGCCCGGTTAAGAATGGCATCCGCTATTGCTATGGTTAGAACCGTGTCATCGGTAAAGACACTCATTGAACTGAACAGGGGAAAATTCGTAGTCTTGATATTGTTCCACTCATAGGGGGAACCGACGATGTCACCGATAATTGCTCCGATCATACCATGCCTTTGTGTTTCTGATTGCCAGTTTTTGCCGCTAAACTTCCCCCACAACTCCCTCAAAATCCCTGATGATCTCTTCATTCTGTTGAGGAATAAATCGATTTATCATCAGTATTACCACAGCATTTGATATAAAACCCGGCACAATCTCATACATGGTAGAGCCGAGACCGACTTCCTTCCATATTATTAAAACAACAGTACCGGTAAGCATACCTGCAACGGCTGACTGCCAGGTGGTTTTTTTTGAGAAGAGGGCAAAAAGAACCAGGGGACCGAAGGCTGCACCGAAACCGCCCCATGCGTAGGCGACAAGACCGAGAACCGTTTTGTCAGGATTGAGGGCCATGATCAGGGCAATGACGGATATAATCATAACACAGGCGCGCCCAATGAGAACCAGTTCACGCTGTGACGCGTTACGGCGGAATACCTTTTTATAAAAGTCCTCCGTAAGGACGGAGGAGCTGACCAGGAGCTGCGAATCGATAGTCGACATAATAGCGGAAAGGATAGCCGCAAGCATGATACCACCCATCCAGGGGTTGAAGGTTTTTTCAATCATTTTAATGAAGACCTTTTCTTCGTCTCCGCCGGAGAGGCCGGGAAACATGGCGATGGCGATGAGGCCAACCACGACGGCACCGGAGAGTGAAATTATGACCCAGATAATGGCAATGTTCATCGATTTCTTCAGGTTTTCAGCCTTTTTGATACCCATAAAACGCGCCAGTATATGGGGCTGCCCGAAATAACCGAGACCCCACGCCATGGTTGAAATAATTGCCGTTACGGTTATTCCCTTCCCGAAGAGGGAGATATTTTTTCCCGATGCATTGATCATTTCGCTGACCCTGACGGTACCCCCCATATCACTGAGGGCAATAGACGGAACTATAACAATGGCAACGACCATGAGGGCCCCCTGGATCAGGTCAGACCATGATACGGCGAGAAAACCACCGAGAAATGTATAGAATATAATTATTGTGCTTCCGGCAAGTACGGCGGTCTGGTAGCTGATGGGAAACATCGATTCAAAGAGTTTTCCCGATGCTACGAGGCCGCTTGAGGCATATATGGTGAAAAAAATCAGTGTGATAAAGGCGGAAAAGATTCTCAGCATCCCCGTCGGATCTTTAAAGCGGAATTCAAAAAATGAAGAGAGGGTCAGGGCATCATATTTTTCAGTATAGATCCGGAGGCGCCGTGCTACGAAATGCCAGTTGCAGACTGTACCTATAAAGAGGCCGATTGCAATCCACGAAGCGGACATGCCGGAAAGATAAACCGCCCCGGGAAGTCCCATGAGAAGCCAGCCGCTCATATCGCTCGCCTGTGCGGAAAAAGCGGTAACCCATTTCCCCAGGCCGCGCCCACCCAGGAGATAATCACCGATGCTGGCGGTTTTCCGATAAAAATAGATGCCTATGATAATGAGCAGTATGAAATATACGCCAAAGGTGGCTAGAGCGGGTGTCTTTATCATTTTTCTAATATCCCCCTGGAGAAATCGTAACTCTCCCGTTTTGTTCTCTGTTTTTTGAAGATTAATGGGACTTATTCTATCCTGTCAAAGAAAAAATCTTTGACACTTCATTCAGGTAATTTTACTTGTAAATGAAAAGTATCGTATTGGATAATTTTTGAGTTAGAGGTAAGCAGAATGACCGGTCAAATTTTAGGACGCTTTATCAGCTGGTCCATTATTTTTGTGATAAGCGTTACGTCGATTTTTTTCTTTATTTTAAATCTTACTGTATGGCTGCTGACTGTTCTGGTGGACCGCCGTCTGGTTATTCTTCAGCAGCTCACCTGTTTCTGGGGTTCCTTCTATACATACATTATGCCCACATGGCGTATCAGGGTTGAAGGAAGAAATAATATCCGCCGTGGTGCCTGCTATATGATGGTGTGCAACCACCAGTCTCAGCTTGATATACTGGTGAACTTCAGACTCTACGTTCATTATAAGTTTGTTTCAAAAGCTGAAATATTTAAGGTTCCATTTATCGGCTGGAACATGTACCTGAACCGCTATATACGTCTGGTTCGCGGCGACAAGTCACAGACTGACCAGATGATGACGGATTGCGAAAAGGCCCTTGATGGGGGAAGTTCAGTCTTTTTCTTCCCCGAAGGAACCCGCTCCAAAGACGGTAATATAAAGGATTTTAAACCGGGGGCTTTTCTTCTTGCAAAAAAGAAAGAAGTGCCTATACTGCCGATTGTACTGAATGGTACCAGTGATGCCCTGCCGAAATACAGTATGAAGACAGCGGGGGTTCATCGGATAAGGGTTCGTGCCCTTCCGGAGATACCCTATGAAGAGTTCAAAGACCTTTCCGTTGAGGAGACAATTGAACTGGTCCGCAATACAATGATAGAGGGGCTCGATTCACTGAAAGCCGATATGCAGGAAGGGTAATTATGGCAGAAAAGGTTTTTTTTATTCCGGTACAGGATAATGTTGCGGATGAGGTGGTAGCTGAGAAGCTGAAATCTTTTCTTCTTTCTGAAAATCTCCTGGCATCGATTGAAGAGAGAGACCTTGTTGCGATAAAAACCCATTTCGGTGAAACCAGAAAGTCAGGGTATCCCCGGCCTGAGCTGGTGAAGGCATTGGGGGAAGTCATCTACCACCATAAGGGACTTCCCTTTATTACCGAAACCTCCTGCCTCTATAAGGGAAAAAGAAACAACGCCGTAGAGCACATGATGCTGGCGCACCGCCACGGCTTCGGAACAGGGGAGACAAATTTACCAGTAATCATGGCGGACGGTATTCTGGGTGATGAAGAAATCGAGGTTCCCATAAATGGTGAGCTCTACCAGAAAGTAAAGATCGCATCCCTCGTGGGAAGACTCCAGGGAATGGTTCTACTTACCCATTTCACCGGTCACCTCGCCAGCGGATTCGGCGCCGCCCTGAAGAATCTCGGCATGGGCCTGGCGAGCCGAAAGGGAAAACTTCATCAGCATTCGACGGCGCAGCCGACAATTACTGTTGAAAAATGCATCAGCTGCGGTGTCTGCGTCAAGTGGTGCCCCGAAGACGCCGTTTCCATGAATGATGAGAGCGCCGTAATCGATGAAGAGAAGTGTATCGGCTGCGGAGAGTGCCTCGCGGTATGCCGTTTCGACGCCGTGGGATACAACTGGGCAGTCACCTATGAAGATCTCCAGAAAAAAGTAGTTGAACACGCCTCCGGCGTGGTGGCAGCCTGTCCCGGAAAAATTCTCTGCGTAACCCTCCTGACCAGGATATCCAAGGATTGCGACTGCCTCTCCACCTATGAGAAGATTGCCCCCGATATCGGTATTCTTATTTCAGAAGATCCCGTTGCGGTGGATGCCGCCGCCCTTGATCTTGTGGAAAAACATACCGGTAAAAGCCTCGGTGACCTTGCATATAATATTCCCTACCGCTGCCAGATGGAACATGCAAAGGCGATTGGATTCGGTTCCACGGAGTATGATCTGATAACTGTGGAGTAGAAAGAAAACAATCCCCACTAAAAATTTATTGCATTACCTCCCTCCTGTGGTACGATCACGTTATATAATTTTCTGTTTATTCATCTCAACAATATTAACAGCTAAGTTTAAGTTCCACTGAGATGCGGAGATACAGAGAGTTAAATTCAGAATTATATATAACTGTAATTTTCAATAATCTGATATTTAATAATGTATAAAATAAAATATTAATACCGCCGGGAGAAGCCAATATTTTTGTAATATGGGCGCTTTTAAGTATACTCTGTAATACTGGAGTAATAAAGGAGGATGTATCTGATGGATTTCAATCTCAGTGTCGGGGCTTTCAGCCAGAATAAAAACATTGAACCCCTGAGCCAGGATACGGTTTATGATATCCTCATTCTTGGCGGCGGCCCCGCTGGAATGACCGCCGCGGTATACTGTATGCGGAAGGGAATGAAAACCGGTATAGTCATTAAGGAAATGGGGGGCCAGGTAGCCGAGACTTCGGGTATAGAAAATTACATGGGGTACCGTTATATTTCAGGAACGGAACTGGTGGATAAGTTCCGTGAACAGGTACAGGAGTTTTCCATCGGATTTGAAGAGGGGCCTGCGGTTGCATCAGTGAAGCAGGGAGATATTAAGGAAGTGACCCTCGATGACCGCCGTATACTGAAGGCTAAGGCCCTGATAATAACTTCAGGGAAAACATCGAGGCGTTTAAACGTCCCCGGAGAATACGAATTTGCGGGACGCGGTGTCGCCTACTGCGCCACTTGTGATGCCCCTTTCTTTGCGGGGAAAAAAACCGTTGTTGTCGGCGGCGGCAATTCAGGGCTTGAGGCGGCCATTGATCTGGCAAAGGTAGCCTCCGGGGTTACCGTCATACAGTTTCTTGAAGAACTTACCGCGGACAGCATACTGATAGATAAGCTGAATGAATTCGACAATGTGAAAATTCTTTATGAACATGAAGTCGTTGAGATAAAGGGAAAAGAGAATGTGGATGCCGTTGTAATTAAAGACCGGAAAAAAGGCGAAGCACGGGAAATCGCCGCTGAAGGTATCTTCGTTGAGATTGGACTTATCCCCAATTCGGATTTCGTTAAGGGAGTACTTGAGCTGAATGAAATCGGTGAAATAGTAATCGATTCAGCCTGTACAACCAGCGAGGCGGGTATCTTTGCCGCAGGTGATGTTACGTCAGTACCTTATAAGCAGATAATTATTGCCGCCGGTGAGGGGGCAACCGCTGCCCTCTCCGCCTGTGATTATGTAATTAAACACTGAAACCTTAAGGGAGGTGTAGTATGGCATTATTCGATGAAAAAGTAACGGGGCAACTGAAACAGATTCTTTCGCAGATGAAGGAGAAGGTAGAAATCGTATTTGTTACACAGGAGATTGAATGCCCCTCCTGCAGGGATACAAGGGAGTTTCTGGAGGAAGTTGTCTCCCTCTCGGATAAACTGAGTATCCGTATCCTGGACTTTGTGAAGGACCAGAAGGCAAGGGAAGAACTGGGAGTGGATAAAATACCCGCCATGGCTATTCTGGACAACAAGGGAAATAATACGGGAATGAAATTTTACGGTCTCCCCGGTGGTTATGAGATAAATTCTTTTATGCAGAGTATTCTTGAGGCTTCGGGGCATAAGGAAGTACTTTCCGGTGAGGTTGCAGACCGGATCGCCGCTATCGGAAAGGATATACATATCCAGGTTTTTATCTCCCTCGGATGCCCATACTGTCCCCAGGCTGTCAGCACTGCTCATCGCCTGGCTCTGGAAAATGACAGGATCAAGGCGGATATGATTGAAACCTCGACATTTCCTCACGTGGCTCATAAGTACGATGTTTCCGGTGTTCCGAAGATTGTCATCAACGAGACACATGAACTGGTGGGGGCCCATCCTGTGAATGCCTTCCTTGATGTGATAGAAAAACTTTAGTAAAATGACAGGACCGGCGAAGAATACTTACTTCGTCGGGGTACTGTGACTTTTTTCAGATCATTTTTACAAAGGCAAGGCTGAAGGCGACCTGGACCGTTTCTAACAGAGTCTCCGTGTTAGTTGTTATGGTGGTAGTTGATGTGTCGATTTCTGTCTGGACGGAATCCGCGGTACTCGATTGTCTCAGGTAGACTGCAAGGGCTGAAAAAATAACTTCCATTCCGGGGAGAACCTCAAGGGAAATCCCGGCAGTAGAGTTTATCGCGTGAATGTTAAATTTGGTCCTGTCATTCTGGGTAAAGATCCCGGTTTCATTCACAATGTGTTTACTGGTTCCGCTGCTGTTCTGATAACTTCCCCCAAAAGCAATGGTGAGATTTTTTAAAATGTTTAATTCGAGACCTGCTGATACAAGAAAGGAAATATTTTCATCCATTATATTTTCAGCATTGTAATAAAATCCGTTTCCACTGTGCAGGGTTGTAAACGTAAATTCATTAGGTATGCCTATTCCTGCTTCAACAGCGGCGGCTATAAGTGAATTAAAACGCCAGTAATGGCCGGCTACAAGTCCCGCCCCGCTTGAATAGCTGCCAGAGTAGGGAACATTGGCTGATATATCGTAGTTATTGGCGGGAGTCGTAATATCATTCAGGCTGTCGTGATATGAAAAACGCGTCCCGCTGTATCGGCCTGAATAAATATTTACTCCAGTCTGGTGGCGGTTCCCCTTATGTAGAAAAGCTGCCGTCACTTCCCCCCACATCGAATCGGTTGAATTATCAACGGAAGAAGTCTGACTCATTGTGGAGAAGCTCAGGGATGTATTGGCCCGGGTGTTGCTACTTCTTATCCCGAAGTTAAAATTGAATCCAAGAGACATGGTATCTGTTAACCTGATTCCCAGAGAGGCATAGGTCAAGAAGGTAGTGGTGTCGGTTTCTTCATTCTGACTTCTGGCGAGAGTATCTGCAACGGGGAGGGAAACGACAACGTTGAAGGTGCTCACTGATTCTTCCCTCTGGAAACCTGTGATCTCACCAATGCCGAATGTAATTTTATCAGTAAAACTTATCGCCAGGGCAAACTCCTGTGCAAACATTGTGCTGTCAGTAAGATTATAACCTGCGTCAGCACTTGTGACGGTAAAGTCACCCGCTACTGAATTGTTTAATGCAACCGTATTGGTAATGCTGCTCTCATTACCGGTATAGGGACTGATGCCAAACTGTATGCCCGCGGAGGTGCCGTTAAAGGCCATGGCTGCGGGATTTCTGATGACATCAAAGGGGCCATCTGTTGATACAGTTTTGAGCTGACCCATCATGGTTGCTTTGCCCCTGGCTGCGGCAGTAGTGAAGGGGATGGTGATTAGAAACAGGGCTGTAAATATAGAAATGTTACCGATTATTCTTTTCATTATGTTTCCATTTTCAGCAAAAAAAGATACACTGTCAAGGTAATAGATATAGTACTGACTGTCATATCTATTTTCGGTCAACTCTCTCCATATATTTCGTCATATACTTATTTATCCATTTTACAGGCAAAAAGTGCAAAATGATACAGGCGATAAGGCCTGCGATGGTTAAAAAATCATTGCTGACAGGTTTTTTTCTGCTATAATGAATAATTCATCAATTATTACAGGATAAAGAGTGAACATATTTATGCGGTTAATCCTAACCCTGATTACAGTATATACAATTGGAGTTATTTATCCTCTTTTTGGAGAAAGTTTTCCGGTGCCTGAGGTAATCGATGAGCCCCTTGATATCTCTTCCTATATGGAAATGTGCCGGTTTAAGATATCTGAAGCGGTACCTGAAAATCCTGAAAGAATAAAAAAGATATGGCAGAAGGTAGGAGGGGCAGGTGTAAGCCTTGGCTATTCCGATGATATACTGATGTTCAGGTTTAAATTGACCAACAGAGGGGATTCTTCAAGGACTCTTCTTCTTGAACTCAATTTTTCAACACTGGATGAAATTATTCTTTATATGCCGGACGGGAAAGGTGGATTTATACGAAAGCTCAATGGTGACATGATCCCCTTTCGGGAACGTGAGATTGCAGATAGGAATCCCATTTTTAATATCATATTGCCACCGGGGAAGACGGGTGGCTATATGAGAGTTAATTCCACCGGTACATTGAAATTTCGTTTTCGGTTGTTTTCCACGCAGGCCCTTTTGAAGCACAGGGCCTGGTCTTTGCCGCTTCTGTGGCTTATTTTCGGGTGGCTTCTGCTGATGGTAGTAATTAATTTTTTCATTTTTTTCTCCGTGCGGGAAAAGGTTTTTCTTTATTTTGTTTTTTTTGCTCTGAGCCTTTTTTTTTATCAGTTCACTGTAAGGGGATTCTCCTTTCAGTACCTGTGGCCCGAATCTCCCTGGTGGAACATGCGGTCATTGTCTTTTTTTATTGGACTTTCGGATGTAAGCATAGCCCTTTTTACGCAGGCATTTTTTGATACTAAAAAAAGGTATCCCATTATTCATTTGTTGCTTAAATACCTCTGTGTGTTTCCAGGTATGATAATTGCCGTAGTTTCCTTTCGAGGGCCAGTAAGTATTCTGACACAGTGTGGAATATATACTTATTTAATTTTTAACCTTCTCGGCATGGCAGTAATGGTTCTTGGTCTTATCAGGCGAGACCGGGCGGCACGGTTTTTTGCTGCGGGTATGCTGGGTCTTTTTCTTATTATGCCTTTTACCATACTTGCCGTGGCGGGATTTCTGCCGCAGACTCCCTTTAATATGTACGGTCGTGATGTCGCCATCACTTTTTTCAGTCTTATGGTCTCACTTGGCCTGGGTGACCGAATCAACACCATGAAGCGGTCTCTGGAAAATTCACAGGTCGAAATTAACCGCCAGAACCAGGAATTACAGATGGCTAACGAGGAGTTCGAGGCGCAAAACGAAGAATTGCAGGAGACCTGTGCAGACCTGGAAAAGAGTGAACAGAAATTCAGGGAGATTGCGGAACTTCTCCCACAGACAATTTTTGAAATGAACAGCATTGGTGTCCTCACATATGCCAACCAGCATGCCTTTGAGCTGACGGGGTACACCAGGGAGGATTTTGAGAGGGGGATCAATGCCCTTGATCTTTTTATTCCGGAAGACCGTGAAAGAATCATAAAGAGGATGGCTGAACTGGCTGTTGATGACACTGTCATTCCCGGTGAGTATACCCTGCAGAAAAAAAATACTTCTACAATTCCGGTACTGGTCTATTCGAGGCCCATTAAGGTTAATGGCCAGCTGCAGGGATTTCGGGGGGTACTTGTCGATATGGCTGAACGTAAGAAGGCTGAGGCCCTGTTAATTCAAACAGAAAAAATGATGACTGTGGGGGGCATGGCTGCCGGCATGGCCCATGAGATCAACAATCCACTGGGGATTATTCTCCAGGGGGTACAGAACACACGGCGCCGTTTTGAGACTGACAGGGAAAAGAACCGTGAAGCAGCCGGAAAATTAGGCCTGGACCTTGAAATGATGCAAAAATATATCCTGGACAGGGGGATTGATACCTACCTTGAAGGAATTGAAAAGGCGGGAAACCGCGCTTCAAAAATTATCAAAAATATGCTCGCCTTCAGCCGTAAGTCGTCAAAGCAGAAGGAATCTTTATGTATAAATAATTTGATTGATGAAGTTATCGAACTGGCGGAAAATGATTATGACCTTAAGAAGCAGTATGATTTTAAACATATTCGAATTGAAAGAGACTACCAGAGGGATATTCCTGGCGTTCCGGTGATAAGGACAGAAATTGAACAGGTTTTCCTGAACCTGCTGAAAAATTCGGCCCAGGCAATTCTCGAATACAGGAAAGGTGAAGTGGGTTCGGTAATAAAAATTAAAACCGGATTTGAAGAAAAATTAGTGACTATCGACATCACAGATAATGGTCCCGGCATAGATGAAGAGACACAGAAGCATATCTTTGAACCCTTCTTTTCAACAAAGGAATCAGAAGGTACCGGCCTTGGATTATCCGTATCATACTTTATAATCACCAACAATCACAGCGGAAGTATATCAGTTGAATCTGAAGCGGGGATTGGTACCACCTTCCATATTGAGTTGCCCCTTCGGGGAACATCTCTTTTTTAAAAATATATTGCTGCGGGCCATTCTTCCTGATACAATAAAGGATTACTAAATTATTGAGGGGCAAGAGCGAATATACTTATGCGGTTAATTTCTGTTTTAGCAGCAGTCTTTTTAACTGGAATAATTTCTCCTTTATTCGGTGAAAGTTTTCTGCTGCCTGAAGTTATAGACCAACCAATTGATATCTCATCATCCATGGAAATGTGCCGTTTTAAGGTATCTGAAGCAGCACCTGATGATCTACAAAAAATAAAAAAGGCCTGGCGGAAAGTCGGCAAAGATGGAATCAGTCTCGGCTATTCCGATGATACTCTGATGTTCAGGTTTTTTTTGAAAAACAATAGAGAAACTCAGAGGAAACTCTATCTTGAACTCGATTTTTCTACTCTTGATAAAATCGTACTTTATATGCCAGACGGTAAAGGAGAATTTGTTCGCAAAGTCAGCGGAGATATGATTCCTTTCAGTGAAAGAGAAGTGGCTGACCGCTATCCAATTTTTATTATAAAGGTACCCCCGGGAGAGACGGAATGGTATATTAATCTCCAGTCAACCGGGGCACTCAAATTTCACCTCAATATATACTCTACAGAGGCATATACCAAGCATCGTGCCTGGTCTCTGCCCCTTCTGTGGATTCTTTTAGGCTGGCTAATGCTGATGATTATCGTAAATTTTTTTATTTTTCTATCTGTCCGGGAAAAAATATTTTTATATTTTATATTTTTTATTTTATCAATTTTATTGCATCAATTCACAGTACGGGGATTATCCTTTCAGTATTTGTGGCCCGAAAGCCCGTGGTGGAACTGGCGCTCCGTGCCTTTTATGATGGGGCTTGTGTTGACCAGTGCAGCTATCTTTACCCGGGTATTTTTTGATGCAAAAAAAAAGTATCCTGTTGTCAACGAGCTACTTAAATACCTGTGTGTGGCCCCGGGCATAATTATTGTGCTACTCTCCATGCGGGGCCCCATAAGAATTCTGGTGCAGGTGGGATTTTATAGTTTTCTAATATATACGGTTCTCAGCATCGCACTGATTATACTCGGTCTTATCAGGCGTGATCGGGCATCATGGTTTTTTGCTTCGGGTATGATAGTGCTTCTCCTTTCTCTTCCTTTGTCTATACTGGGAGTGTTGGGATTTTTACCCCAGACTCCCCTTACCATGTACAGTTCTGATGTGGCTCTTACCTTCTTTAGCCTGATCATGTCCCTTGGTCTTGGTGACCGCATCAATACCATGAAAAAGTCCCTGGAAAAATCACAGATAAAAATCAACCAGCAGAATGAAGAACTGCAGGCTGCAAATGAAGAACTGCAGGCCGCTAATGAAGAGTTTGAAGCTCAGAATGAAGAACTGGCAGCTACCTGCGGAGATCTGGAAAAAAGTGAACTTAAATTCAGGGAAATAGCAGAACTTCTGCCCCAGACAATTTTTGAGATGAACAGTATTGGAGTCCTTACATATGTGAACCAGTACGGCTTTGAAACCACCGGGTATAGCCGGGAGGATTTCAAACGGGGACTCAATGCCCTTGACCTTTTTGTTCCTGAAGACCGTGAAAAAATAATTCGAAGAATGACCGAGTTGGCCAATGATGATAGTATCGCTCCCGGAGAGTATACCATGCAGTTGAAAAACGGATCTGTCAGGTCAGTGTTGATTTATTCACGGCCCATAAAGACCGACGGAGAGTTGCAGGGATACCGGGGAGTGCTCATTGACCTGACTGAACGTAAAAAGGCAGAGGCCTTGATGATGCAAACGGAAAAGATGATGACCGTAGGAGGACTTGCAGCGGGTATGGCTCATGAAATCAACAATCCCCTGGGGATTATTCTGCAGGGAATACAAAATACACGCCGCCGGTTTGAGTCTGACAGAAAAAAGAATCGGGAAACGGCAGAAAAACTTAACCTGGATATGGATGTGCTGCAGCAATATATGGAGGAAAAAGATATAAATACCTACCTTGAGGGTATTGAAAATGCGGGAAAACGAGCCTCAAAAATAATTAAGAATATGCTCGCTTTCAGCCGGAAGTCCTCAAAAGAAAAGGAGGCGGTAGATATCAACCGGTTGACCGATGAAGTAATAGAGCTGGCAGAAAATGATTATGACTTGAAAAAGCAGTATGATTTTAAGCATATACATATTGAAAGAGACTATCCTCAGGATCTTCCCTCGTTCCCGGTAATAAGGACTGAAATTGAACAGGTTCTTTTGAATATAATCAAGAACTCTGCCCAGGCAATCTGTGAACACTGCACCGGAGAAGATGGCCCCACAATCAGGATAAAAACAGGACTGAAGGATGAGATGATAACGATTGACATTTCAGATAACGGCCCCGGTATCGATGAGGAGACTCAAAAACATATTTTCGAACCCTTTTTCTCTACCAAGGAATCCGAGGGTACTGGCCTTGGGCTTTCGGTTTCATACTTTATAATAACCGGAAATCACCGGGGAAGCATATCGGTTGAATCCGTAAAGGGGAATGGCGCGACCTTTCATATTGAATTGCCGCTTTCCTGATTAAATTAAACGGATATTACCACTCCCTTTATGCCTCCCCTGAGCAGTGTAAAGGTTTTTTTAAGCCGATGTTGAGCGATAACACTTCGGTAAATGGTAATAAGCTTCTGGTGTGATTTTTCAATCTGTAGATTGACCGCCTTATGGGCACAGCGGTACCTGTATTGTTCCAGTTCGCTTCGGTGTTCATACAAGTAGTCAATTTTATTCGCCAGATCTTCTGGTTGATACTACGACACCATTACTTGCATTATCGAAACTGTCTATCACCATGGCAATATTGAGTTGATCCCGCTTTTTCATAGAATTTCCTTCTCTGTATGTATTGAGCTTTTGCTAAAAATTAGATGAATTGTTTTTAAGTATTCAGATAATGTTATTCACTGGCAGGTTAATGTATTTAACCATAGGGTTAATACAGTAGGCTGTTTTGACATCGTCAAGTTTCGGTGAAAACTGATTTTTAAATAGTGGTATTTTTTAAGAAAGGGAGTCACTTCTGGGATAATGTTTAGAATTAAATGACTTTGTTACCGTGTTTTATCTTTGACCAGTCCCAAAGAGATCATTTTTCCCGCGGTTTACCATTGATTTTTAACCTTTGCTGAAAAAGGAATCTTGTACTGGATTTAAACCTGTGATATACTTTGGAGAGTAATCTATTTTGAGGATTTGGTTTCATGAAGGGTAAAAATATACAGTGGCGGGTAATTTTTCTTGTGGCCCTTTTTCTGGGGACCATGGTGGCGCTTTCACTTTTTACGCATTTTTCATTGGACCATGCCCGTAACCTGGCCTATAAAATGGTAATCAGGGAGATTGACAGGGATATCAGGCATGAAGTAGAGATGAGTATGGGAGTCATTGCTCAATGGCTGTCAGACTTAATCAAAAATATCTCTGAGGCCGAACAGAAAAAAATGGTAAACTCTCCCAATCTTCCACTTTTTAAATATAAAAAAATAGGATTTCATGGTTTTATTATTAACAAGAAGGGGGAAATAATTGCCCCGAAATTTGACAATGCTCCCCCCTTTCCCGATAAAATCTGGAAGGATACATCACCAATTCTTTTCGCTATGATAAGTAAAAGTATTCCTTACCGTGTTTATACAAAAGAGGCTGAATTAACAAAAAGTTACTATCTCTTTCTGACACCGGTGCCGGGGACATCACTGTTTATCTATTCCATTGCCGATCGCAGGAAAATATTTAATACAATTTCCAAAAATCTTGAAGGGCTGAAAGAGTATGGGCAGAAAATAATTTTCAATATAGTCCTGGTGAATTTTTTCGCCTTTGTTATTTTTCTTTTCGCATCGTTTTTTATAATCAGGCAGATCGCCCGTCTTGAAGACACCATTTATGAAAAAAGCCGAAAGCTCCAGAAGACTAATGATCTTCTCGAAGTGGAGGTGAACATTCGTGTGCAAATTGAAAATGATCTGAAAGAGGCGAATCGTGAACTGAAACGTCTTTCTGTTATTGACGGCCTTACCGGCA
Organism: uncultured Spirochaetota bacterium; assembly: GCA_942491575.1. Classification (GTDB taxonomy): domain Bacteria; phylum Spirochaetota; class UBA4802; order UBA4802; family UBA5550; genus CAZHNW01. Next base: position 2,467,213 of record CALOBT010000025.1, on the reverse strand, counting down.
TCGCGAACCGCCGGGCCTTCGATAATTTTCTAGAAAACGAATGGAATCGAAATTTAAGGGATGAAAAATTTCTCACTCTGCTCCTCTGCGACGTTGATTATTTTAAAAAGTATAACGACCACTACGGCCATCAGGCGGGTGATGAATGCCTGAAAAAAATAGCCTCGGTCCTTGAGAGGCAGTGTCACCGCCCTGCGGATTTTGCCGCGCGATATGGAGGTGAAGAATTTGCCATCGTTCTTTCTGATACCGATAAAAACGGAACAGAGAAGGTGGGTGAGGAAGTAAGGGCCGCCGTCGAGTCCCTGGATGTTCCCCATGAAAAATCTGAGGCGGCATCGGTGGTGACCATCAGTATCGGTGCAGTTGTATTGATACCCGGTGGAGAAATGGAAATATCGGATATGATAAAATATGCCGATCTCGCACTCTACCGAGCAAAAGAGGAAGGAAGAAACCGTCTCACTTTTTATCAGGATTAACGTCCGTTTTCTGTTTGAAGGGTCCGAAGGCGGTTCAGGGCCGCGGCAAGTTCATATTTTCTAAAGGCTGCATAGAATCCCTTCCGGTATGACGGGAGGGTGGTGAGCCCCCTTTTGTTTATTTCTTCCATCACGAGATTTAATATTTCACAGATGTTTCTCGTCCCGTCCATAAACTGTTTTGCAAGTACCAGGGCATCACCGATGGCCCTGGTTTGACTGGTGTGGACCAGCTGTTCAATGGCGGTGAGATCAATCAGTTCTTTGCCGAAATTTATTTCCCGCAGTGACCGTGGATCGATTTTCATTTCCTTTCTGCCGCGTGATGGATCTATGCTCCCTGCTGCAGGTATGCGCCGGGGGATTTTCTGCAGGGGGGTCACCGCTTCCGAAACCCGGCTGGTGACAATCTCCGCGGCAATTTTACGGGCCTCCTCCGTTACATCCAGGGGAAGATATTCTTCCATGGCTATGACAAGATCTGCCACATCAAAATAATCTCCGGAACCCCCCATTACCAGTATGGTGGAAATTCCCTTTTCACGGTGAAGCTGGCGTACACGGTCAATGAAGGGAGTAATGGGTTCCCGGTTCTTTGCGACAAGGCACTGCATCCGGTGGTCACGGATCATAAAATTTGTTGCGGAGGTATCTTCGTCGATGAGAAGGGTGTCTGCACCGATTTCCAGGGCCTCCATGATATTGGCCGCCTGGGAGGTGCTTCCGCTTGCATTGTCGGTTCTGAAGAAGTCTGTATTTTCGCCGCGGGGAAGATTACTGATAAAGGGGGAGATGCAGGTGCCTTCGATTCTTCTTCCGTCTTCCCCCCTGATCTTGACCGCATCATAACTGGTAATGACCAGTTCCCGGCCGTCACCTGGGATATGATTGTAGACGCCCAGCTCCAGGGCATTGAGGAGTGTCGACTTCCCGTGGTAGCCGCCGCCGACAATGAGGGTCACCCCTTCGGGGATTCCCATCCCGGTTACAGTTTCACCGTTCAAAAGATTAAAGGTGGTCCTCAGTGACTCCGGAGAGTTAAAGGTCACTGCGTGGTCACTTGAAAGGGGACGTTGGTCTATGCCGCTGAATCGCGGTAGAAGAGATTGATCTGCGACGAAGGCAATGAGTTTTTTTACTTTCAGTTCACTGCGGAGATGATCCGCATCTTCAGAGGTGATGATATGTTTGAGGAGTTTTTCGCTGTTGTGATTTTTATAGTAAAGGGAATCCGTAACAATTACCGGGACCTCATCGGTAAACATGGCAATGCAGTTATCCCCGGCGACGCGGCGGCCGAATCCCGGGAGGGCCATGTTGAATCTGACAATCAGGGTCGCCTCTTCGATTGTCACGGCGGTACGTTCCAGGATTTCCTGCCCCGGGGTATCGATTTCGATGAGGCCGCTTTTACCGGTACCTCGTCTCCCCTTGACGTGTTTTTTGATGGCCCCTGCGAAGGCGCGGGCCAGGTAATCCCGCAGTGCAATTTCCCGGCTCCTGTTCTGAAATGCCTCAGATGGAAAGTCTGCCACGGCGATAGGTATATGAACTGAAATAGCACTGGGTGCGGCGAAGGGATCTCCCTGGACATGATCTATGGAGAGGATGTAGTCCTCAATGGCATATCTACCGGCAATTTCCTTGTAGAGGCGGTAACTTTTACCGTCGATGTTGTGGAGATATTTTTTAAGGTCATTGAGTGTTTTCATAATTAAATTGCACTGTAGGCGATTCCCACGCGGACAAAAAAGGTGTCCGTGAAATCCTGTGAGTAAGAAATTTTTGCCCGTTCACTGCTGTTTCTGTCATAGACAATTAGCCTTCTATAGGCATGGACACCCAGGTCACTGTAGATATACATTTTATTCCAGACATTTACTCGCATGGAAAGACCCGTTTCCACCATCGTTAAGGAGGTAACATAATCATTGGCTTCACCATTTCTCATGAGGCGAAACTGGTTGCCGACTATGCTGGCAAAAATACCCCCATGGAAAATTTTGTATTGAATCCAGGCACTGGTAGTATGGGGTATCCTGAGCTTGTAATGGAACCAGCTTACCGGTTTCCATACGAAGCCAACAATGGGGAGAACCATGGGCCTTCCGAATTTACTTGTACTGGTTATTCCAAATTGTAAAAAGAGGCTGCTGTACCTGTAGTTAATCATCAAATTTCCCGTGGTAATTACATCCTTCCAGTCGAGGTCACCGATTTTGTTAAAATCAGTGTTTATGCTTCCAGCAAGATCAAAATACATCCCCGCCCTGGGGCCCAGGGGTACAAAGGAACCGAGACCGAATTTTACCGCATGGAGGGTTTCAATGCTGTTGAGCAGATCTTCTCCTGTTCCCGTTTCCCGATAGTCTGCATGGATCAGATCATAACGGAAGATAGCTAGAATCCTGACGGGCTTATCAGCTTCTGTTGCATAAAGGGGCAGCTTTACCATGGTGCTGATATCATACTGGCTTGTATCTATTCCCGCCGAAGGTTCACCTGTAACGTTAATTGTATCACCGGAGGGGACCATGTATTTGTATTCGAAATACATTACATCAAGGTCTTCAGCGGCATGGAGAAGTGGTAAATTTACCGCGATTAATAATACAAATATAGATATTATTCCTGTTCTTTTCATGAATGTATTTTCCGGTATTTCATGATAAAATCAATTATATTTTATCATGAAATATAATTGATTGTAACAATTAATTTTGATTATAACAAATATTCTAATTGCAGTCATTATCTTTTGGAGAGGCTTCTTATGCCTGTGTAAGTTTTATTATACTCTGAATCTTTCTGATATGATAAATTATTCTTGCGGAAATATAGTCTTTTCAGATCAGTATAAATTATTAATTGCGGGCAGGGTAATTGTAGGTGACACTTGTTGATGTAACACATCTGTTGATTTTTTTTGGCGGCGGACTTGCGCTTTTGCTGGCCCTGTCACGTCTCCTGGAGCCTGAGAAAAGGGGCTCGCAATGGATGTTTATTTTTTTGCTTTCCAGTGTAGGTTTTACTATTTTACTGCAGCTTTACTATCTGGCTTACTGGAACAATCCCGGGAGACAACCCGCCTTTATCGTTTTTCTTATCGGTCCTTTTATCTATTTTTATTTTCAGTATCTTACTGATGAAAATTTTTCCTTTGACAGAAAAATGCTGCTGCATTTTCTCCCTGCGGTGATAAATATTTTCCTCGGAATTATTCATACTGTGGGAGTCACGCTGAGAGATGGAGAGGGACTCGGTATTGATAGTTTGATAAAAAACCTTCAGCTTCCTTATTATTTTAACATTCTTGGATTATTGCTGATATTGGTTTATATAGCGGTCAGTCTCTGGCGACTTGAAATTTTCACTACTCTCTGGAGACGGCCGAGAAATCCTCTCGTAGTAATGAGTACCGTCTGGCTCATCTTCAGCGCTTTAATTATTTTATTTGGTATTGTCTCCATTTCATTAAAAATAGTAAAGATACTGAGAATTACCTTTCTGCTCATAAGTATTCAAACCATAATTACCTTTTTACTGGGAAACAGGTACCCGCAGTTTATCCAGTGGTTTACCGAGGAAGTTCAAAAAAACAAGTACCACCGGTCACAAATCGGCGATCTCGATTCTTCGTCTATTGAAAAGAGACTAAGAGAACTAATGGAATTTGAAAAAATATTCTGTGACGAAGAGCTTACTCTTAATGCCCTTGCCTCTGAGCTGGATATCACCTCTCACCAGCTATCTGAATTTCTCAACAGCCGCCTGGATATGAACTTCAATTATTACATAAACCGGTACCGAATTGAAGAGGCAAAGGCAATGCTTCTGAACGAACCCGGCCGCCCCATTACTTCCGTCAGTTATGCCGTAGGATTCAATACAAAGTCAGTCTTCAATGAAGCCTTTCTCAAGCAGACAGGTATGTCTCCCCGTGATTTTAGAAAAAAGCACATGAAATCAAAATAAAACGACCGGATATATAAATACCTCGATTGAAAAGGGTGCTATTTATATATCCGGTCGTTTTCTTCCCCTGCATTGCCTATATTCTTCCCATCACAACTGATAGTCATTGTTGAGAAGGAGTATCGGACAGGAAAGTCAATATTACCTACTGCAAAGATCAAGGAACCTTTGTATATGACAATTTGTGCTATTGTCGGTCTCGCAAGAGATGTTCTGCCGGCCTTACAGGGGATGTGTTGGAAATACCTGCGTATCCCCTGTGAGACCGGTAATTTTTTAAACTAACCCTGTTTCAGGTAAAATTGAATTTTTAACCAAAAATTTAAAAACAGCACTTGACGCTGGCACAATAGTTAATTATATTAACCACACGGTTAAACAAATTAACTTCAAAGTAAGTCCAGTTGGTCGAATGATTAACCTTCAGAACTATCTCCCTGAACAAATAGAATTCTAACATCAGTAGAATTTACGGGGCAAAAGAGGCTATTATTCCAATACCGCTGATATAACTATACCTGAAACCGGGGAATTAGCCCATGAAACGAGACGACAAGGAAGCGAGAGAATCCATTCTGAATGCTGCAAAGAAGGAATTTGCAGCGCGTGGATTTCAGGGGGCCCGTACCGCCACTATCGCAGAGAAGGCTGGAGTTAATAAGGCCCTGATACATTACTATTTTAAAAATAAGGAAACCCTCTATCTTGAAATTCTCGAGAGGAGTATAGGTAAGGTGGATGCCGAATATGACGTCCCTCTTTTTATAGGGGAGATGACCCTTACTCCATCACAGAAGCTTTACCTCCTTACCTATATCGTGGTAATGGGGCATCTGAGGTCTACGGAGATGGAGCATAATTATATTCTTCTCTGGGAAATGGCAGAGGGTGGGGAATACATAAAACAGGTTGCTGAAGAATATATCGTACCGCGGCAGCAGCTGGTGATGGAGCTGTTAAATGAAGGCCTCGAATCGGGTGAATTTGAATCACGCCACCCCCAACTGGTCCTGATGGGGCTCACCTCCATGGTACTCTCCTTTGTGATAGATATGGATCGGGGATTTAAGAATTCCTTTTATGAACGGATGGGACAGGAATTAAATGAAAGGGATTATCTCGATTTTTTTATAGAATATATGTTTAAAATGATGCGTCCCCGGGGGCGTGAACTTGATATACCTGAGATATCACCGCAAATAATTGAGTACGTCGATAAGCTCATCGAAATGATGGCGGAACGGGGAGTATCTCCCAAGATGTATGAGACACTTATTAAACTTATAATAGGCGAGGGAGCAAAAATATGAGAATGAAAATAAATGCCATGCTGGGAACATTACTGGCAGTGACCGTTCTGGTTTCACCGGCACCGGCACAGAAAAAAGAAATCAAGAAGCAGAAAAACAATATACCTCCGGTAGGAGTGGAACTTGCGGATGAACCCTCTGTTATTATCGGGGGGATGAAGATCACCATCGGTGAGGCCATCAAAATGGCCATAAAGCAGAATCATGATATCCTGTCGGGAAGTTATGACGTCGCCATGTCAGATAGCTACTACCAGCAGTTCCAGAAGAAGTATTCGATTTTTCTGAATGCGGATGGTGGGTATAAATATAATAAATACCCCAGTTCTATTGCATTGTTGAACGGTAATAGCGCACATGTTGCAGATGTACAAACATCAATTACAAAATTTTTTAGATCCGGTACAATGGTGACAGGCGGCATTATGCATACTTATACGAATAAAGATCAGGCAGCTCTGCCTGGAATGTCACCAGATATTTTTGGCCCAGGGACAAGCAATAATCCGGTGTTCTTCGTCAGCATCCAGCAGGAACTTCTTAAAAATTTTCTCGGCCACAATGACCGCCGCCTTGAAAAACAACTGAAGAATGCCTCTATTATGCAGAAGGAGCAGGTTGTTACCATGCTCTCCATGGTGCTGGTGGGGGTCATCGCCGACTACTGGAACCTTGCGGTAAACAAAATTAAGGTAGATAACGCTGAGCTGAACCTGAAGGAAACCCAGAAGGTAAGAAATATAATTGTACGAAATGTACGTCTTGGTCTTGCGGATGGATTTAATATAAACTACTACAATATGCTTGTAGCCGGTGCGGAGGCTGCCCTCGTGCAGGCGAAGCAGGAACACCGCAATGCACTGCGGAAATTTCTCACCACGGTGAATATGAGTGACGATATCAATGTTGCCGGTACCGTAATTCTGAATAATGTATTGCCTTCTATTGATGAAGCGGCGGCATTGAAAAGCGCCTACGCGAAACGTGCCGATTACCTGAGTGCAAATCTTACCTTGAAAAATGCACAAATGGAACTTGAGATTCAGAATAACAATGGCCTTCCTTCGCTTACTGCTGAGATAAATGCAAATACCATGGGGTATGATGAGAGTTTCGGCAGCGCCTATGGCGATGCGGGGAAGTTCAGCTATCCCGGAATCGAAGCGCGTCTGAAGCTTTCCTATCCCTTGGATGACCGCGAGCAGAAAATAAATGAAAGAAATGCCCGCTTTAAATTGAAGCAGGCTAAGATCAACCTCGATAAGACAAAGAGAACCGTGCGGGATGAAATGAAAACCGCCATGGAGACTATTCAGACTTCACATTCTCTGTATAAAAAGGGACATGTTGCACGCATGCAGGCGGAGGCATTCTACTACAAGATGCTTCGAAACCTGCGCCGTGGACGCCTGGACAGCGCAACGGTAAAAAACGGTCTCGACGCCATGGTGAGCAGCCGACAGCAGGAACTGGAATTCCTTATCTATTTCAACCTCTCCCTGCTGCAGTTTGAAGTCGCAAAGAACGAGCTGTGGGAGAAATACGATATCAATGTAGATCACTACATTCCTAAAGATAAAAAGTAAATGTTCAACTGTAGAATTGCGATGGAGATAATGAAATGGAAAAAATAATAAGTTTTTTGATACGCAAGAAACTTCTGGTTAACCTGGTAGTGATATTGATTATGGCCGCCGGTATGGTGACCATAATGAACCTGAACCGGGAGGCAATACCTGAAGTCAACTTTGACATGGTGACGGTTACTACGATATATCCCGGTGCCGCTCCTGATGAGCTTGAATCCCTGGTGACTATCCCTATCGAGAAAAAACTGCGCGAGGTCGACGGCCTCGATAAAGTACGTTCATATAACATAGAAAATGTATCGGTAATTGTCATCTATGTAGAGGATACCGCCAGTGACAAGAGTCAGGTGGTACAGGACATCAAGGACGCCGTGGAGAGTGTCTCGGACCTTCCCGCAAATGCGGAAACCCCCGTTGTGGAGGAAATTAAAACCGATAAGACGCAGGCCATTGAATTTGCCCTCCATGGAAAGAATGGCGAGGTTCCCTATAGAAAATTGAGAGAATCCGCGGACAAACTGGAGGATTTTCTTCTTGAAATTGACGGTGTTGCTGAAGTAGAACTCTTCGGTTTTTATGACCGGGAATACATTGTGGAAGTCGATCCCATAAAACTGAAATTTTATCGAATGGGTATCAACAAGGTCATCAACAGTCTGAAAATGCGCAACATTGACCTTCCCGGTGGATCAATTAAAGTAGGTAAAAATGAATATGTTCTCCGTACAAAGGGACAGTACCAGAATGCCGAAGAGGTGCGTAACACGGTACTTATGTCCAATGATGCAGGTTTCGTTACCCGTGTCAGGGACATCGCCAAGGTAAAGGATGCCTACGAAGAAGCGGATATTCATGAACGCTTTAACGGCCGTAAGGCTATTGCCCTTTGTGTCTGGAAAAAGAGAAGCGCCGATGAAATTACTCTTGTTACAAATGTCAGGAAGGCCCTGGCAGAATATAAGCTTGTCCATCATAAAGATGTTCAACTTACGGTTTATAGTGATTACAGTCGCTACACCAGGAACAGCATCGATTCAGTTGTCAGTAATGCCATTACCGGATTTATTCTCCTGGCTTTGATTCTCCTGGTGCTGCTCGGTTTTCGTATTTCACTGATTGTAGCCGTCAGTATTCCCCTCTCCTTCATGGTGGCTTTCATGGGGATGGGAATGGGGGATCTTACAATCAATGTAATCAGCCTTTTTGGTATGATCATGGTTCTTGGTATGATTGTAGACTTCTCCATTGTTGTTGCGGATAATTCTCACCGGTACATGGAGATGGGTCATCGCCGTTTTGATGCCATTAAGAAGGGAGTGCTGGAAGTCATCGCACCCCTTACGGTAACGCTCCTCTGTATCTCCGCGGCCTTTACGCCCCTGCTGCTCCTCTCCGGTATCATGGGTAAGTTTCTCAAGGCGATTCCCGTTGTAATTATTATCTGTCTTGCCGCTTCATGGATTATTGCCATGTTTGTACTCCCCACCTTTCTTGATATGTTTACAAAGGATACCTGCAGTGAAGATGGAGAATGTGTAGACGACCAGGCGGAAGTAATAGATGAGGGACTCTTCGGAAAGGTCCAGCGTGGATACAAGGCCCTCCTGGAGACATCCATGAATCACCGCTACATTACCCTGGGGATCCTGGTGGCAATGTTTGTCGGGGCCATGTGGCTATCCGGCATCGTGGGCTTTGTTTTTATGACCGGGGGCGGTGAGGAACAGCTGAAGGTAAAGTTGAAACTTCCAATGGGGACCAATCTTAATACTACTCTGGGTGAGATGAAGAAGCTGGAAAGAATACTCTTAAAGATTCCAAAGGATGAACTGAATGGAATCCGCGGCAGTGTAGGGGACGAGACAAGTGATGGTCTTGATCCCAAACCTGGGGAGGGAACACACAAGGCAACCTATAATATTTATCTTATTCCGGAAAAAGATCGAAAACGTACCGCCTACGAAATTGATGAGGAGATGCGTACCTGGGTTCGGGATGCGCAGGAGAAGGGAATCCTCCGCAGGGATATGCAGATTCTATTCAGTGTTCAGGAAAACGGACCCCCCGTTGGCCGTCCCATTAACATTGAGATACGCGGTGAAGATTTCAGTGTGATGGAGAAGATCGCCGCGGAATATATCAAGGTTCTCAAGGGTATGGATGGTGTTCGTGATATTGACCTTGACTACGAAAAGGGAAAGCAGGAATACCGCTATATTATAAAGGAAGTAATGGCTGCCCAGACAGGGGTTTCCGTCTACGATGTGGCTGTCTCCCTCAATGCCTCATACCAGGGGGCCGTGGCAACCAATGTTAAAGAGGGAGATGAGGATATTGATATCAGGGTACGTTTCCCCGAAAGCTCCCGTAAGCGTCTCTACAGTCTGAATAATGTAATGATATCCAATAACCGGGGAGGACTGATTCCCCTCAGTGAAGTGACGGGTGTAAGAAAGCAGCCCGGGGTCTCACAGATAAACCGTCTTAACTTCAAGCGTATTGTACAGGTGAAGGCGGATGTTGATACCGATAAGATTACCTCCCAGCAGGCCAACAAATTTTTGATGAAAAAATTTGCCGGTATTGAAACGAAATATCCCGGCTACAGTGTAGCCTACGCCGGTGAGCAGGAAGATACTGACAAAAACATGCAGGAGATGGGGACTCTCTTTATCTTTGCTCTTGCCTTTATTTTTATTGTTCTGGCAGTGTTCATGAATTCATTGATTCTCCCCGGGGTAGTAATGGCGGCAATACCCTTCAGCATGGTGGGTGTCGTTTTGGCTCTCTTTTCTCACGGCCAACCCATGTCGTTCATGTCCACCCTTGGAATTTTTTCCCTGGCGGGTGTAATTGTCAGTAATACCCTGGTGCTTGTGCAGTTTATCAATAACCAGCGTGACCTGAAACATCCCCTGAAGGAAGCCCTTCTCAGAGCCGGGGTAATGCGCCTGCGCCCTGTACTTCTCACCACGGGAACCACAGTCCTTGCCCTGTTCCCGACAATTTATGGTTTTGGCGGCAAGGATTACATGGTGGCACCCCTTGCCCTCAGTTTCGGTTACGGCCTGATTTTTGCCACATTCATTACACTCGTGCTGATCCCCACCTTTTATCATATTGCAGAGGATTTCAAGGGCATAGCGGCACGCCTCCTGTCACTGCTGGGGATTAAAATGAATCCAGCAATTTATGAAGGCGCAATAGAAGCCGTCATTCCTGAAGTCGCTGCGGGACCGGTCAATCTGGTTGCAGGCGAGATAGAAGAGAGTGAAGGGGTGGTTGAGGAAGTTAAAACTTCCGCAAAAAAAGAATCCGGAGCGGGGAAAATAAAGACCGCTTCAAAGAAAAAGTCAGGTAGAAAAAAGAGTAGCTGAAAAAGCATGTAGCTGATTTTGCCACGGGAATAACGTGATAAACCCGCCTCTCCGGTAAACCCTGGAGGGGAGGGGCACACGTGTAAATTTCGTGGATTATGAGCAATATATAATATAGCCCCCCCTCCCCATTAGGTGGAGAAATGAAAACGGTGTTGATACTTCTGATTTTTAGAGGCAGCCATAAAAAATTGTTCTTGATTGCTGGAATCATACAGGATAAAATCCCAACAGTATTCCCAGTAAGGAGTTATATATGACCGGCAATGATATTCCTATTCTGATTGTTGACGATGAAGATATGGTGCGCAGCATCCTGCAGGACTTTCTTGAAGATGAAGGTTTTATCGCAGATATCGCCGGTACCGGTAAGGAAGGCTTAAATCTGCTTGATAAAAAGAATTTTAAGGCCGCCATTGTTGACATGACCCTGCCGGATATGAATGGAAATACCTTTATTCTTGAAGCCCTTTCGAAACAGCCTGATCTCTGTTGTTGTGTTCACACCGGTGCCTCGGATTATATTATTCCTGAAGAGCTGCAGGAGAAGGGTCTCACTATGGAACATGTCTTCTTTAAACCGGTTCAGGATATGACAATCTTCAGCGCTACAGTAAAAAAACTGCTGGGATAAAACCTTCGGATTGCCAGTTGCTCCTTGCCCGGGGCCTGTTCAAATGTGTAATGTGAAGTCCAGCCTGAAATTTTAAGTATAATATTATAGGGAAGTAAAATGATAAAAGAATTTTCCCGTGGCAGAGTATTTGTTTCCAGGCTTCCCCATGGCGCTGATTTACTTGAAAGCATTACCAGGATCTGTCTGGACCAGGAAGTTTCCGCCGCGTCAGTGAAGGCCATCGGCGCCCTCAGCAGTGCCAAATATGCCTTCTTTAACCAGGAGGCACGGCGCTATGAAGAAACAAATTTACCCCTTTGGATATAAGGCAGCCCGGTCATGAGATAAAATCATCAGGGCGTCCACTGCGACGGGACGGTTCTCCGAAATAATCAGGGGATTGATATCAATCTCCTTAATTTCCGGATAATTGATTGCAAGGTCTGAAATCCCCACAAGTGTATCGATGAGAAGTTCCCTGTCCACCGCGGGACTTCCCCGAAACTCATCGAGAAGCTGTCCTGATTGCAGTTCCGTAAGCATCTCTGCAGCATCCTCACGGGTGAATGGGGCAACACGGAAGGTGACATCCTTCATCGCTTCAGTGAAAATGCCACCCAGGCCGAACATGACGCAGGGGCCGAAGCTGTTATCCTGGGTCAAACCCACAACAAATTCACGGTTACCGTGAATCATCTCCTGAACCAGTACCCCCTGTAGAATAATTCCCGCACCCGTGATTTCCCGGTAAGCCCTCCGGAGTGCTTCATCGTTGGTTATATTCAGGTGAACCATACCGGTCTCTGTTTTATGCATCAGATTATGGTCACAGCCCTTCAGCACTACGGGATACCCAAGTTCCGCTGCGGCGGCAACTGCTTCTTCTTCGGTTTGTGTAAGAACTTCCCTGGTTATGGGAACACCTGCCTCGTTAATTACAAGTTTTGCATCATATTCTGACAGGGCTTTTTGTTTCTTTAGTATCGCATTTTTGAGAATTGATTCCATTTTGTTTTCTCCTTCTTTCGGTAAAACTGTAATACTGATGGGATACTTCAAGGGCACGTACCGCCTCTTCCGGAGATTCAAAAAGGGGAAGTTTGTGCTTGCGGCGAATTGGAATTATTTTTTCTATTGCGTTTGGCGAATAGATAGCCGCGGGTTTTTTATACACCTGGCACATTTTCTGGAGTTCAAGAAGTACATCAATGACAAAGGTCTGCCAGATGCTTGCCAGGGGCAGAAGACCATCCACTTCCGGTGCGGAAAGGAGTATCTCGAAGATATCCAGATATGCCTGGGGAGGTGCCGGTCCCAGGTCTATGGGATTTTTAACATTAAAGATCTGTCCTGTCTTTTTCAGTTTAGCCTGGGTTTCTTCCGACAGGGTGACCACATTGAGTCCCTGTTCCGTGAGTATGTCAGATGCAATGCCACCGAATGCACCGGAGTTTGTGAAGACGGCAATATTTTTCCCTTTGAGGGGTGGCATGGTGGTGAATATTTTCGGCAATGCGTGAAGTTCTTCTATAGAATGTACCCGGATAATACCAGACTGTTTACAGGCCCGGTCAAATATCAGATCATTATTGGCCATACCTGCTGTATGGGACATTGCAGCCTGTGCCCCTGCTTCGGTTCTTCCTACCTTAAAAACAAGAACAGGCTTGCCTGCTTCGCTGGCGGTCTTCATCAGCTTTCGGCCATTAGTAACATTCTCGAGATAGAGGCCGATGACCTCGGTATTGTCCCCTGAAAAATATTCGATCATATCGGATTCGTCCAGGTTGGCCTTATTGCCGATGCTCACCATTCTGTTGAGGCCTACTACGTCAGAGACAAGGGATTCAAGGATCAGGACGCCGACTCCGCCGCTCTGAACAATATAGGATACTGTACCGGGATACTCATAAATATCTCCCAGCATTTCCAGCATTATCTGTGAGGTGCCGTAAAAATTACAAAAACGGTTGTGTGCATCCAGGGTGCCGAGGCAGTTGGGGCCAAGATAGCTCATTCCATATTTTTCGGTAATATCATCAAGTTGTTTCTGCAGGTCTAACCCGTCTTCACCTCCCTCTGAAAATCCGGCGCTTTCTATCACTACATGTTTTATGCCTTTTTGGCCGCACTGTTCCATGAAGTCCGGAACAACCTTTGCGGGGGTAATAATCACTGCCAGGTCCGGGACTTCAGGGAGGTTATCCATGGAAGTGTATCCCGGGCATCCGTGCACTTCCTCCCCCTTTCTGTTTACCGTGAAAAGGGGACCTTCGAATTTTAAGTATTGCTTCAGGCTTACACAGATTGTGGCTCCGAGATTAAAAGGGGAGTTTGATGCACCTATTATTACGACCGATGAGGGATTAAAATAGTTATCCATGACGGAATCCTTTAAAAAATCATTAATTCTATTGACACAATAAACAGTGTTTACTATCGTTAACCGCGTTCATTGATGTGTCAAATATTTTTCATTTTTTTTAAATATTTGTGGTAAAAATTGGGTTACCTGTGATTACTGATTAATATGATAGTAGGGCTTTGTAATTTAATAGAAAATCTGAATTTTTTAAATATATAGTTGCCGGGTGAAAGAAATTCACTATGGTGTAATGGGGTCGGAGGTGACCTATGATTATGAAACGTACAATTTTTGATACTCCTGTTCTGAAAAGCTTTTTTAAATGGTTTTCAATTATTGGTCTGAAACTGGCAGGATGGAAAAGGGTTGGACGCCTGCCTGACGAAAAAAAATATGTCATCATAGCTGCACCTCATACTACCAACTGGGATATGCCTTTTACAATGATGCTCGCATTTGCCTATGGTGTAAAAATTTACTGGGTTGGCAAGGCATCACTTTTCAAATTCCCCTTTAAAACAATCATGCGATGGATGGGGGGCATACCCGTAGACCGTTCAAAAAGCAACAATATGGTAGATGCCACAATAGATATATTTAACAGTAATGATGAAATGGTTATTGCCGTTCCTCCCGAGGGAACCAGGGGAAAAGTGCGATACTGGAAAACCGGTTTTTATTATATCGCCCGCGGAGCCGGAGTGCCCATCGCAACTGGATTTCTCGATTATCCCTCAAAAACCGGTGGTATGGGTCCTGTGATCTATCCTACGGGTGATCTTGAAGCGGATATGGTAGAGGTTAAAAAATTCTATTCCGGGATAACGGGAAAATATGCCGAACAGTACAATGGCGCCGATGTTCATTCCTCTAAGAATCCCATGAAGAAGCACGGCTGATTATTTTTTCAGGTGTCAATTTCCAGGGTTACTTCAAAATTTTCTTTCCGGTCTCCCTGGAGTATCCGGTGAACAATTTTTATTATGTTTTCCGGAGCTTCCTGCTTGTTGATGTAACCCATGGCTCCCGCATTGAGGGCAAGTTTCGCATAGAGGGACTCTTCGTGCATTGACATAACCAGTATCGGCAGGTGGGGATTTTCCCTGTGCAGAACCTTTATCAGTTCTATTCCACTTCCATCCTTTAAAGAGATATCAGCAATTACCAGGTCGGGATTGGTCTTTTCTATCAGGGAAAGTGCCTGGATCCGGTTATCGGCTGAACCATATACAATAATATCATGTTCATTGTTCAGGAGTTGTTCCAACCCTTTTCGAAATACAGCATTATTCTCCACAATGAGAATTTGATGTCTCTTCTGTTGTTCATTTGCCGGCATTGCTTCTGTCCATATTTTTAAATTGCCGCGGCTCCCACCGCCTGTAAGTCTGTATTTTTAGAAGGCTGGACCCTTGATTTTTTCATTGTACCCGTTCAGCATGAAGAATGTTGCCCTGTCGAAAAAAAGGACCACCCGGTTGTTTAATTCAACAGCTTCCTTGTAGCTCGTTAAGTCTCCATAAAGTTTATCCATGACGAAAAGCCACAGGTGTCTTTTCTGCAGTACCATGGCTTTTTGAACCTGTGGGAAGGGGATTTCCTGCTCAAATCTGTCTCGGCCAAGTTTACGGTACCGGTCCTCTATTTTTTCCTTTGGATAGTCCTTTATGATCCATTTTGAGAGGTCTCTGTATATAACGTCACTGGCATCATAGATCAAGTCCCTGCTGATTTTACGATATGCCATTGTATCATTATTTTTAAGCAGGTCGTTCATAAAATGTTCTGTAATTTCCTGATGGTTCTCTTCGATGAGCTTTACGAATCGGTTAAAAAGTATGTTAGGTTTTCTAAGCATTTTGATATTGCTCCCTGAATTTTTATATATGTTTATCCGAATATTTTTTCCATGTTAACGTATTTCTCAACAAGCTGAGCGAGCAGTTTTATTCTTTCTTCGTTTTCTTTAGTCAGAAGAGCCTCCATCCTGTCAATCTGCTTGGAGACCTGCAGTGTATCGATTGATACCAGCAGTAGCGGGATATTCATTTCTGCTGCTTTTGCTATAATGTTTTGAGGAGGCAGGATATTATTTGTCAGAATGATTCCAACTGTATTACTTTCAAGTGCCGCCAGAATCATGTCGCTTCTGTCGCCGCTTGTAATGAGAAGTTTATTGTCCTTGTTAAAGAGAGGATTTCTTAGTGATTCTCCCGTAGACATTGCACCAACGAAAATATTTTTAATAATATTATTCAGCCCTTTATCTCCCGCGATAACCTTTGCAAAGAGCCTGTCAGCCATATAATTAACTGTAAAATATGTCAGCTGTTCCTTGAAGGGAATGACTCCGAGAACCTCTACGCCCATCTCCCTGATAGCTGCGCTGCAGGTGTTTTCAAAATCATCTATATCATGAACACTGTTGACAATTATTCCTGCAAAATCAACCGAAGAAAGGTCACAGTACTGCTTTAAATATTTTATATCATCCATTATTACATCATTATCACCGCTCACGACCACAATCAGTTTTCCCCCCACATATTTTGAAACAGATATGGAATCGAGGTGAATGGATGCCCCATATGACAGGTCTTTACCACCTTCTACGAAGAGGTACTCTTTGCCTGAGCCGATATTTTTTGTCATCTCCTGTACTGATTCCTGGAGGCGGGTTTCATCATAGATATACTTTAATTTGGAATGGTTAAAGCCGAGGGAAATTTTTTCCGGCTCTTCGTCGAGACCGAGAATATTTACCATGAGATTGGCGTCATAATCCCAGTTTTTCTTTCGTCGGTAAATGAGGCGGTCTCCGAAGGGTTTTATATACCCGTATTCACTTTTTAAAGCGGTGGAGAGGCCGACTATAATACTTGTTTTGCCTGCACCCTCTCTTGTAGATGCAATGGTAATGGTCTTCATTTCTTTTTCTCCTTCAGGTTGCTTTCTGGCTCCCGTTTTTTCGATTGCCTAAAGTCATTTTCAGGCCTGCGGTGCCTGGGCATCATTGAATCTCATGGTCAGTTCATATACATTGTCTTCGACGCGTTTCTGTAAGTCGTCGAAGGTTTTTTCGAAAACATGCATCATCGGTTTATTCTCAATCAGAACATCAGCGGTGAATCCCAGAAGACCGTCACGTTTGCCGAGGATTGTAAGGTACTGCAGAAGCAGTGTTCCGATGCCATTATTGTGATAGTCATCACGAACCGCGAAGGCAACCTCGGCTGTGTGACTGTTTTCATCTTTAATGATCTGTCCCATGCCGGTGATGACCTCCTGGTCCTTTTCATCCGCAATGGCAAGTATCACCATTTCATGGGTGTAGTCTATAACTACCATTTCCTGCCTCATTTTATGGGGAATGTCGAGGCGGATAGACATGAAACGTCGCTGCAGGGACTTGTCAGACAGGGCATAGAAAAAATCCTTGATCAGGGGTTCGTCATTGATTTTTACAGGGCGCATCTTCAATGAAATGCCCTGTTTGGTAGTTCTTACTGTTTCCAGATGTTCAGGGTATTCTCCCTTTTTGCCGGGTATAAAGGCTTGGTCCTCATAGATCAGTTTAAGTTTTTTAGCCTCTTCGATGAGCCATGGCCTGAACTTTGGATGTGCAATGGCGATGAGGTCCATGGCTCGTTCCCGGATGTTTTTTCCGTGAATGTAGGCTATACCGAATTCTGTAATTACGTAGCGGATATCACCTCTGTTGAGGGTTACCCCGGCTCCGCTGTCCAGAAAGGGGACAATACGTGAAACTTCCCCATTCCGTGCCGTTGACTGAATAACCAGTATTGTTTTCCCGTTCGGGGCGAGGACGGCACCCCGCATAAAGTCCGCATGGCCCCCGATACCACTGTAGAATGATTTGCCGACGGATTCTGATGTTGACTGCCCGGTGAGATCGATCTGCAGTGCGGAGTTTATTGCAGTCATGTTGTTTATCCGGCCGATGTTTATCGGGTTATTTGTATAATCTATTGGGCGAAATTCAATAGATGGATTGTCATTTAGAAATTCATATGTTTTGCGAGTTCCCATACAGAAGGAAGCAACGGTTTTCCCGCGGTTTAGGGTTTTGCGGGAATTGTTGATGGTTCCGTCCTGTATCAAATTTATCATTGAATCGGTGAGAAGTTCCGTATGGACACCGAGATCTTTTTTATCCTTTAAGTTGTTCAGGATGGCATTGGGAAGACTTCCGTACCCCAGCTGAATACAGTCACCGTCATTGATAATACGGCTGACATATCTTCCGATTTCCTGGGCAACTTCAGTTGAAACCTGCGGATTGTACTCCAAAAGTTCTTCATCATGGGGAAGTATATAGTCTATATCCCTGATATCAAGAAATGTGTCGCCGTGTATCCGTGGCATATTAGCGTTGACCTGGGCAATAATTGTACGTGCATGTTCAAGGGCGGATTTGGTTATATCCACACTGATGCCGAGACTTACGAAGCCATTTTTGTCCGGTGGCGAGACCTGAATCAATGCAATGTCAATTTCAATTCTTCCGGATCGCATCAGTTTAGGAATATTGGAAAGAGAAATTGGAGTGTAGTCAGCCAGGCCGGTATTGATGGAATCCCTGGTGGAATCTCCAACGAAAAAGGAGTTGTGACGGAAGTTATAATTAAACTTTTCGTCCGAATAGGGGGCGACACCAAGGGACCATACATGCATTACTTCCGCTTCTGCAAAGGCCTTCGGATGTGAATCGATGTATTCAGTCAGGGCAGATATCAGGTACTGTGGCTCACCGCAGCCGGTACTTATGAATATTTTGTCTCCCCTGTGAATTTGCTGGAAAATTTTATTTGCTGATACAAATTTTTCCGGGTAAGCATCCTTGTAGACATCGATCCATGAATTTTCATTTTTATTATCCATGTAGATGACCCCCCTGATTTTACCTGTAATATACCCGATAAGTTTCAGTTTTGCAATAGGAAAAGGGATATTAATAGAATAGAAGATTTGCCGTTTTTGTAATGGGGGATTTCCCCATAGATTGTAAGGGGAGGGTCAGGTGCTTTCGGTTACTGTGCCTGGTTTCGCTGAAGCCAGAGGGTTGCCTGTTGAACCAGTTCAATGGCACTTTTCAGGTTAAGTTTTTCTTTAATATGGGCACGATGATTTTCTACGGTTTTGACGCTGATGTGCAGCTTCCCGGCAATTTCCCGTGTACCGAATCCCTGACCAATAAGCTGAAAAACTTCCAGTTCGCGGTCTGTGAGAAGATCTATGGGAGAGCTTTCTTCCTTGCTTTTGCCGTCAAAAAACATACTGAAAATACGGGTGGCAATCTCATTGCTGACATAAATATTATCATTTAAAACATGATTGATGGCACTCAGGATGGTTTCCGGGGCTTCCTGTTTCATTATGTAGCCCCTGGCACCGGCACGGAGGGCTCTCTCGGCATAAATTTTTTCATCGTGCATAGATAGAACTATGATGAGCATGTCCGGGAATCTTAAACGAATATCCTTGATCAGCTCAATGCCATTTCTGTCTTTCAGGGTAATGTCAACAATAACCATGTCAGGTTTTTGTTCTTTAACTATACGGAGAGCCTCAAGGGAGTCTTCTGCTTCACCGACAACTTCCATGAGCCGGTCGTTATTAATCAGCTGAGCCAGCCCTTTCCTGAAAATGGGATGGTCTTCAACGAGAATGATTCTGGTTATGTCTTTATCGCCTAACTGTTTTTCCTGCATAACGACTTCTGTGGTAAAATTATTTTAGCAGCGGTTAATGACGCTGAATATTGATTTCATCTTTTTTCATGGTACAGCTGACGCTGGTTCCGCCTGAGCTGTTTGTTCTGATATCAAGAGAAGCGTTTATCAGCCGTGCCCGATACTTCATTATATTGATTCCCATTCCTTTCATGGTGTCAAGCAGCTTTTCTATGCCTATTCCATTGTCTTTTATTCTAAGGGTTACCAGGCCTTTTTTTTCGCTTATTGTTATTTCTATTTTATCTGAGCGGCTGTGTTTGATAGCATTATTGGTGGCCTCCTGAGCGATGAGGTATAGATGTGTCGCCGCTATATTGTCTTTCATTTGGAGTGATTCATCATGTTCAAAAATGCATTCAATGCTGAATACTTTTTGTATGTTCTGGGCAAGATCTTCAAGGGCAACCATAAGTCCGTCGGCATCTATATCTACGGGGACGAGGCCTTTTACAAGGCGTCTGGTATGGTCGATACCTTCGGAGATTAGAGCGTTGATTTCTCTTACATCATCTATTTCTTCAATGCCTCTTTTTTCAAGTTTTTGCTCCAGGAGGTTCATCATAAATTTAACTCCCACGAGATGCGGTCCGAGACCATCATGGAGATTGTTTCCAATTTGCTGGCGTTCCTGTTCGCTGATGCGGATAATTTCACTTTCCAAAATTTTCTGCTCGGTAATATCGGTGAATGATGCAACGCTCCTGCTTGTCTCCGGTATCATATTCAGGGTAGCATAAACATCCTTAATGTTTCCGTGTCGGTCGATAAAATGAGCTTCATAGTTGCGTGGTGCAGAATTCGGATCAATGCGGCGAAGGCGGTGGTAATCCTTCATGCGGTCAAGATCCTCCGGGGCGAAAAAGTCCTTCCAGCTCATGCGGCCCTCGATTTCATCCCTTGAGTAGCCGGAGAGTTTTTCGAACTCACGGTTTACATATGAAATTGATGTATCTTCTTCAAAAAATGCCGTTGCATTTCCGGTGGTTTCAAAAATGGTTCGGTAGAGGTTTTCCGATTCCTTCAGGGCCTGCATCATTTCCTTGTGACTTTTTTCAATTTCGATATTTCGAAATTCAAAGGCTATATCATTGGCGGCTTCTTCAAGCAGAAATTGCTGTTCCTGGGCCTGTTCTTCATCACGTCGAACCGTCACGGAAAGTATACCGTAGACGGTTTTATGGTATTGAATTTTTGCCGTAAGGGAACCGAGGAGGAAGTTATGATCATCAATAAGGGGTACTTCGCTTTCCGTTATTGGAGATTCGTTGATGAGAATATCATTTTTTGAAAGGGCCTGGTATACGAAGCTGGCAATACCGATGTTTTTGAAGCCTGCATTGGTGTTTGCCATAAACTTATCAAATCCGGAATGGGAAAAGTCTATAATACTTCCTTTATTATCAAGGACAGCCATCCAGCAGGAGAGATAGCCCCCGGTACTTGTAAAGGCCTTGCATATATCGGTGGGAGTCCATTTTTTTCTTTTATCCCTGAAAATCAGCTGGTTAAGATTCCTGATGGCCCTAAGCTTAAGATTCAGGTTTTCAATATTTTCACATGCGGAGTTACCGCACTCTTTTTTTGCAGTCATATATTTCCTGTTTGTTAAAAGAGGTTACCCTTCAGTTGCCGGGATCAGTGATTTTCCTGAAGGTAACGCTCGTAGTTTTCCAGAACACCTTCCCGGTTGCGTTCTCCTATCTTTTTATTGCCGACATATATACCCCACGGTTCAAGGTCACGGCTGATAACGGAATTCGCTCCCACGGCGGCTCCTTCTCCAATGGTCACCCCGGGGAGAATAACGCTGTTTGCACCGACAGATGCAAAACGACCTATTGATACTGGGGCGCGGTAGGTGTTTCGGTATTTTTCATCAATTGTGGGATTCCCGAATCCCCAGTCTTTGAAATCATCGGTGCTGGCATAAATTTTACTTCCCTGAAAGAGACCGGCGAAATCTCCGATTTCAATAACATCACCACCGCTGATGAAAACGAAACTGGCGATGTGAACATTGTTGCCGATTGTCATATTTCGATTCGCATAGATATGGGTGAAGGCGTCAATAATAACATTATTTCCGAAGGAAATATTTTCGATACCGCTGATTTTGGCTGGATCATAAATCGTTACGCCGGGAATCCGTTTTTTTCTCATGGAAAACTCCTTGAAAGCGGCAGTATTTTACTGATACTTTTTTACTCCCGATACCGAATATTGTCAAAGAATTTTTAGAGGGATGGGGTGGCGAAAAGGATCTAATAAAATAAACACCGCTACCCTCTTTTGTTTATTAACCCGGGGTTAATAAACAAAAGAGGGTAGATAACAGCATGTAATAATATTGACAAAAAGAAGCGGGCATGCAAGATTTCAGTAATTAGTTCTATCTCTAGCTCTGGTAATGATACCTGAAATTATTACATGTCCAAATGAAAATAATAATTGAAACAGAAAGACTTTTGCTACGGGAAATTTCCATGAGTGATTTCCGTAATATCTATGCAATCTATTCCGATGTCGATACCATGAAGTACTATCCTGAACCCTACAGTGAAGAAAAGGTGAGGGCATTAATTGAGAGATGCATGGAACAGTATTCTGAAAATGGACATTGCCTCTGGGCAGTAATCCTGAAATCAGAAAACAGGCTCATCGGAGACTGCGGGATTATCCGCCAGGTGGTCAATGGAAATCCCGAGAATGAAATTGGTTACCACCTGCATAAAGACTATCTCCACATGGGCTTTGCAACGGAAGCTGCAATGGCATGCAGAAATCTAGGTTTCAATCACTTCAAATACAGAAAACTTATATCACTGGTAAGACCTGAAAATATCGAATCGGGCAGGGTGGCAGAGCGTATCGGTTTTGCCAAACTTGATGAGGCATTCATCTTCGGGTATAATCATATTGTGTACGGCGAGATGGCAGGTTGAAAAAGCAATCCAGGCTTCACATGTAATAGAAAAAAATTCTTTTCTCTCCTCCCTGATCATGATTCAATGGAATTATGAAAATATCACTAATCGAAATTGAATTTCATCTTCCCGGGTGCAGGTCCCTTAAGGAAAAACGCGGACGCCTCAGGGGGCTTCGCGACCGATACGGCAGGCTCAACAATGTAGCCCTCTGTGAAGATGAATACCATGATGTGCATGACCGGAGCCTCTGGTCTTTTGTAGTTGTCGGCAATGACAGTAAAATTGTAGATCGAACCATTGAGGGACTCCAGGAGTCAATCGAGGAAGTGGTGGAGGCCCTGGTGGTGTCGACGCACCGGGAAGATTTGTGAAATACAGTGTGAGCATAAGATTCTATGAAGAACTGAATGATTTCCTTCCGCGGGAATTGAGAAAAAGAGATATCCCCATGGGCTTCGACGGCCGCCGTTCAATTAAGGACCTGATAGAGTCATTGGGGGTTCCCCATGTTGAGGTCGATCTCATTCTTGTGGATGGTGTTTCTGTTGATTTCAGTTATATCGTCGCTGATAAAAATCGGATTTCAGTTTACCCCCTCTTTGAGACCCTGGATATTTCCACTGTAACCCACCTTCGTCCCCGTCCTCTGCGGGAGAGCCGTTTTGTTCTTGATGTCCACCTGCGCAGGCTGGCTCGTTATCTCCGTCTTTTTGGATTTGATACTGAATATGAAGATGACCGGGATGATGACGAGCTTGCATTTATTTCCAATAGTGAGAAACGAATTCTGCTCACCAGGGACCGTCAGCTTCTCATGCGTAGAATCGTTGACCGCGGACTTTATGTCCGCAATATCGATCCGAATCTGCAGATAAAAGAGATTCTCACCCGCCTCGATCTTTACAGCCAGTGCCACCCCTTCAGCCGATGTATTTCCTGTAATGGTATACTGAAAGAGATTGACTCTAGAGAGTGGAAGGAGATAGTTGCAGAGGTCCCCCCGGGAGTCTCTGCATGGTGCCGTGAGTATCACCGCTGTACCCGTTGCCGCGGGATATACTGGAAGGGGAGCCACTACGATAAACTTAGAAAGAAAGTTGAAGATATTATGGGGAAGGAAGAAATACCTCAATGACAGATGACCGATCCATTGTCCGGTACAGTTTGACTGAAGAAGACCGTAAGATTAAAAATCCCTTTCTTGAGGAAGTTATGGGAATTGTCGGCGGTGAGCCTTCCCCTGAAGAGTCAGCCCGTCGTCTAAAGGAAGAACGGGCCGACCTGGTAATGAAATATGCCTTTACCATTCCATACCATGAACTGATTGTGGAAATTGCCAGCCGGGGACCCATCGTGGAGATCGGCGCAGGAAGCGGCTACTGGGCGTGGATGCTCTCGCAGGCCGGCGCCGATGTAATGGCTGTTGATAAATATTCTCCCGATGAAGTTTCTCCATGGGATTTTATGTCAGCAAACCGGTGGTATGATGATACCTGGTACTATGTAGATGAAGGAGAGGCCCGCAGTGCAGGGGCCTATCCCGAACGTAACCTTTTTCTCGCGTGGCCCATGTTTTCACATCCGATGGCCCTTGATGCATTGAATTCCTACGAAGCTGCGGGGGGAAAAACCGTAATTTTCCTAGGTGATGCATCCATGGCTGGCGATGAAAACTTCCATCAAAAACTTAACTCTTTTCCTTCTGTAACACGTATTCCCTGCATGGGATGGCCTGGTTTGAGAGAAGAACTTGTAATTGCTCAGCTGACGTAACTGACTGTTGATATTAGTCTGTTGAGGCTTACTCCTCTGTGTGGCTGTCGGTTTTGATTATCTTTTCTAATATATCATTTATTTCAATAACTGCTCTTTTGATTTTTTCCATATCATAACTCTTAACGTGTTCTGATAAGTCCCCTGCTGCTGTATTTAAAATGGCAATATTATATTTGTCGGCAAGATTAAAAAGCAGGTTTGAAAATTCCTTCACATCCTGCATTTTCTGGGCTCCCCTCAACTTTCTTAATTGAGGAAATATTTCTTTTTTAATCTTTTTAGTCAGCTCTGTTGTCGAACGAAAATTTTCATCAAGCAGTTTATCCTTTAAAGACTTTTCAGGCACGGCCTCTTCAGGATTTCTTAGTGTATAGTTTAAATGATATGTTAATTCCCTGAAAAGATCAGCAATCACAATGGGTTTGTATAAAATTGATTCAAATCCATATTTATGAGTTTCAGCTTTTTCCGATGCCCTGAGGGATGCCGTTAAGGCAATTACGGGAATGTCTTTTGTGTCGGGGTTTGCCTTAAGTAGCTGTATCATTTCATAGCCATCCATAACAGGCATTCGTATATCCAGCAGTATTAACCGAGGTTTGAACTTGTCCACCGCGAGAAGGCCTTCCTTTCCGTTCTCAGCTTCAAATATTTCCAGATTTACACTGCTTAATAGTTCTTTTAACATCGCTCGGTTTGAAGTTATATCATCAACAACCAGAATCTTTTCCAGGTTAAAGCGAAAACTTTGGTAATTGAATGATTCCCTTTTGTCTAAAGGAGACTCTGCGCAGCCGACTGCGATATCCTTTATGTTGATTTTAAAAAGACTCCCTTTACCCGGTTCACTTGTTACCGTTATTTCCCCACCCATCATTTTTACAAGTTTTTTGCTGATGGACAGTCCCAGTCCTGTACCACCATATATCTTTGTATTCTGTGATGTCTGCTGTTTAAATGCTTCAAAAATACTTTCACATTCGTCACTTGATATTCCAATGCCTGTATCTTCGACGGATATATTGAGTTCGGTTTTTTCTAAATCGTTTTTATCGTATTTAATATTTGCTGATAGTTTAATATGTCCCTCTTTAGTAAATTTTATCGCATTTCCCACAAGGTTGAGCAATACCTGCCTTAGTCTTATTTCATCAAGCAATAACCATGCCGGAATGTTTTCATCGATTTCAATAATTAACTTCAAATACTTTTCTGAAATTCTAATTTCAAATATCTGTTCAATTTCTTTGAAAATATTTTTTATATTTACCGGTTCATGTTCTATTTCCAGCATTCCGGCTTCAATTTTTGACATATCTAATATGTCATTGATTATGGTTAATAAATCCTTGCTTGAAGTTTTTATTGACTGTAGGTATTTTATCTGTTTTTCATCCGATAAAAGAGAAGTCAGGAGTTCACTGAATCCAATTATGGAATTCATGGGTGTTCTGATTTCATGACTCATATTGGCCAGAAAATCACTCTTGGCTCGGTTTGATGCCTCGGCCTGCTCTTTAGCTGCCTTAAGCTCTGTGAGTACCTTTTTTCTTTCCAGTGCAATACCAATACTGATACTGAGCTTTTCGAAAAAATATATATCATCTATAGAAAAGAGGTTTTTCCGCTTATCGTTTAGATGTATAAGTCCAATGATTTCGTTATTGGCAAAAAGTGGAATTAGTGCAATCGATTCGTATCCCTCTGTAATGCATCTGCCACGAATGTGTGTGTTGAGATTTTCGATAAATGATTCTGTAAATAAATCACTTGAATTGTTTGTCCAGAAACTTCCATTCTCTGTAAAGCATGGAAGATTTGAATCTGTCTTGTTATTAAGAATTATTCCGCAAAGACATTCCAAAACAGGTTCTCCGGAAGAATTGCGTTTTATTTCACCATCAAAATTATAGACTCCTGCATATTTTTCTGTTGTAAGAAAATTTTCATCAAATCCGATTAACTCATAATATGGGAAATCCTTTCCTTTCTTAAGACGTATGCCGATGGCCTCAACTCCTGAAAAGTCTCTAATGGAAAGAAGAATTTCGTGAATCTCATCGATGTTTCCGTCTGAGATGAGAAACATCTCCAATACACGGGATATCAGGATCTGTTGTTCTTTTCCATGCTTAATTTCTTCATATTTTCGGGTATTGACAATGGCAAGTCCACAAATATCCACAATAGAAAGTGCAAGGTTCAGATAATGTTCGCGGTATTCAGGGAATTTAATGTGATCAACCTGAAGTACTCCCACGGTTTCATCGAAATGTTTTATACGCAGAAAAAATCCGCTGCCGGATTCACTCCAGGAATAATTTTCTGTCATTGCCATGCATTTTTTTCTAATGGAATCACTATCAGACAAAAGTCTTCCCTTCCTTCGTAATTCCGTATGCTGTTCTTTTTTTACAGGAAGGTAGGAAAGTTCATCCGGGGCAAAAATGAGTTCACAGAAATCAAAAATACTGTCAATTACATACTCTTCTTTGTTTGATTGAGTTATTTTGCCGAGCATGTCCATTGAGGTCGCCAGCTCTGAAGACTGTTTACGATACTTATTTATATTCCGGGATAACTTCTCAATTTCAAGTTCATGTAAAAGAGTATTGACAATTCCTGACAGAAAGTGGCGGAAAAAGTCAAGTCCCACCCATACAATTTCATAAGGAAGATTTACGAAAGAAGCGAATTCCTTCAGTTGTTTTTCCACATCATTATTGACGCCGGTATCAATTAATACTATTTTTTTAATTGATTCGTTGAAAAACTGTCGTGCGGTTTTTTTATCGAATCCCCATATTTTAATCCAATTGCGCCAGCCTGTCAGCCATCCCGATGTTGTGAGATAAGCACCTTCATTTAACAATTTATCGATAATTGTCTGGTCACAAAACATGGAAAAGCATTGTTGTACGTGATAAAGATTTAATTCCTGCTGCGCTTTATCGCTGTTTTTCAGTTTTACGAGGCAACTGCTGCCTATAACTGCAGATTTGCTGCATTTTTCCTGATCACATTTGAGTGAGGATATTTGGTTTTCATCGAGGGGAGGGCATCCGCACTTTGCACCAAAGGGATGCATTTCTACGTTTTTCCACTTTTCAGATGTGATAACTTTTTTTACTTCACTGTTGAAATTGCTGCAGAGGCGGAGACAAACTTTACTCTTCATATGTTTCAGTCCAGGTCATGGGGTAATTTCCCCATTTATGAACGGCTTCAGAAATCCATTTCAGGACATCATCGGGAACGAGAAAAGGTATTTCACCATGATTATCTGATAAAATGAATCCGCCCCCCGGCCCAGCTTTTGCTAATACGTCTTTAACATTTCTTTCTGTTTCTTCCCGGGTCCATCTTCTCATTTCTATTCCATTGAGATTTCCAAGCACTGTAAGCTTGTTTTTGCATTTATCTTTTATTTTTTTTATATCCTCCATGGCGCTTACACCGATAATTGCTGTTCCTGTATGAGATATCAGATCTATAACCGGAAGGCAGTTTCCGGAAGCCAGGTGGATACCAACGGGTCCGTTAATTTGATTTATGACCTGTTGCGCAATTTTATATCCGGTATTTTCATATATTTCACGTGTTGTCATCGTAGATGAAGCCATTGGATCAAAATAGGTTATTGCAGTTGCCCCCGCAGCCAATTGTGCATTTGACCACTCGATACAAAATGCCGTGTTGATTTTCATTAATCGATTAAAAAGGTCATGGTCCCTGTGTATCAATTCAATGTATTTATCGAAACCCATCTGCATAATAGGCAGCGAAAAAGGTGATATGGCAACACCAAGTACGGGAACCTCTTCCCCGGCATGTTGTTTCAGTAATTCAGTTGCTTTTAATACTTTTTGAAGGCCCGGTGAATCTTTAATTTTGGGGACTTCGATATTTAGTATATCCTTGAAGTTTTTAATAATGGGAGGTCCTGCGTTAGGCGGGCCGTCATCATAAAAAGTTACCTCTCCTCCCCATGCCTCCGTTTCTATGGATGCGTAATGAAATGGAGTTAGGCAGTCATGCTTATATTTGTTTCTGAGGCGGATTTGTCCTTCAACAATATTTTCTGCTTTTGAAAAATAATCTCTAATGCTCAGACCAAGTTCATTGGCCCCGTGCATAGTCGCTAAAAGAAAAAAGGGGACTCTGTCAGGTTCCTTATGACTTAAGGTGGTAAGTACTCTCTGGAGGGATGTCATTTTTGTTTTCATCCAGCCATCTCCTTTATTATATCTGCCACCACCCCAATGCCTTCTGAGGCATTGGTTGCCATTGCATCGGCACCTACTTCCATCCATAGTTTTTTATCAAATCTAAAAGGGGCTCCGCCTACGATAATTTTTAAGTCAATTTGTTCCTCCCGGATTTTTTCTTTTAAATCTTTTATGCGGAGTGCCGAATTCAGCATAAGAGTTGAGACCAGGAGTATCCTGATTTCATCGGTTTTAATTTTTGATATTAATTCCTCTATGTTTTGCACTGAACCATAATCCATAATTTTATATCCGCTTGATCTCAGGAGGGACACAACTATTCTTTTTCCGAGGAGGTGATGATCCTGCAGCACTACTATTGCCATTTTTGGATGAAGGATATTTTTTATATTTGCTTCTGGTAATAAAGATTCGAGTATTTCCTCACAAATCCGGCCCGTCATATACACCTGTGTCAATGCGACTTCCCCGGATTCCCAATCATTTCCTATCTGTTCCATTGCGGGTATAATCAGCTGTTCAAGGTAATGTGTGTTATTCCCGGATTGGTTGAATTCCCGGATGATTTTCTCCGCTTCCAGTCTATTGAGATTTAATAAAGAATCTTTGAAATCATCAAGTATTTGACTCACTGCCAACTCCCCGCTTATTAATAGAAGTCCAATTGGTAATTTGAAATTTTTCTATCTAAAAAAATTATAATGGAAATGTGAAAAAATGTCAATTTTATTAGGCCTTGATTCTGTGCATTTCTTACTGGGTATATATGGTTTTTTACATTAGAAGCTCAGGTAACAAGCTCGAATTAAATTTTTACTGCTTCAAATTTCGAAAATCAAAAGCCCTGTCTTTACCGATAAAAAATTAAAAAAGCCTTGCATGCCCGGTATTTTCTGTCAAAATAGAGTGTGCAGGTTTTCCTCAAGAACCTGGTGCTGAATAAATATTTTTAGGAAAACCAGACTCAGGTTACTCTTAGCGCCGCATAATTAAAATTCCAGGAGTTCGAAATGAATAGAAATATTATTTTTTCAGTGCTGCTCGCTTCTCTTGTCGTTTTGCCTCAATGTTCAAAACCGTCAAAAAAGGTTTTGTTTGTTAATTCATATCATGAGGGTTATGAGTGGAGTGATGGCATTCAAAAGGGAGTTGAGTCAGTAATCGAACCTGCCGGGGTTGATCTTAAAATTGTTTATATGGATACAAAAAGAAATTCATCCGAAGAGTTTATAAAAAAGGCGGCTTTGAAGACAAAGGGAGTTATAGAGGAATATAAACCTGATGTGGTAATTGCCTCTGATGATAACGCCTCAAAATATCTCATTGTTCCCTACTACAAAAAGAAAAAGCTTCCCTTTGTGTTTTGCGGATTAAACTGGGACGCCTCCATATACGGCTTTCCCACTGATAACGTTACAGGTATACTCGAGGTCGAATTTATTATTGGCCTGATCGAGTATATGAAAGACCACGCAAAGGGAAAAAGGATAGGTTTTATCTCCTACGATATTCTTTCGGAACGAAAGAGTGCGCATAACTACAAGGAAATATTAAAGGTCCCCCTTGAGAAAGAAGTCTATGTGAAAACAGTTGATGAATGGAAGAAAAAGTTTTTGTCACTGCAGGAAAGGGTTGATATGATAATCATTTCTAATATGGCGGGAATCAAAAACTGGAATGACGATGAAATGAAAGAGTGGACCTTAAAAAATACAAAAATTCCCACCGGAACGACAAATGACTGGATGATGAAATATTCATTGATAGGGCTGACCAAGATACCCGAGGAGCAGGGGGAATGGGCAGCAAAAACCGCCCTTAAGATTATAGCAGGAATGGATCCGAAAAAAATCGCTATTGCCAGGAATAAGGATGGCAAACTGTACATAAATCGTTCTCTTGCAGATAAATTGAATATTAAATTCAGTGAACCTATGCTTCAGAGTGCGATTAAGGTGAAATAAATATATTTTCGATGGCAAATACAGTAGGCCCTTCAGCTTCGGTGCCCTTGTGTTTGCCGCCGATGATATAATTTTTCTCATTGCTGAATAAGTCAAAAAGTTTTTCAAGGAAGATTATTGTCTCCCCCGGCAGTTCCTTAATCCCCCTCACCCAGAAAGAAAATTAATAAATTCATGTAACATACTCTTTTCATGACTGTCTCATTAGCTACTATGCTATGCAAAAAGGAGATTACCATGAATAAAGTGCCTGTAAAATATAAAACAATTTGCACCAGCAGGGAATCAGATAGAATTGTAGAAGAAACGATTTATGAGGCGATCAACGAAGAAGAGGCTGCTGCACGTGCCTACTTGAACTGTGTAATTCATAATGGTAACGACAGAAATGTCACCGTGGAAGTGAAGCGTATTTAATACAGCTTTTTAAGAGTGGCAAAAGATTGCTTAAGGAAAGTAACCTAAATAGAATCGGGAGGAGCAAAAGAAATCTTTATTCAATAGATGTCAATGGCTACGAGGGCGACATCATCTTCCAGGAATTTTTTTTCACCTCCCACATGTTTTAAGAGGGAAGCCTCAACTGCCTCCACAAACTCCCCCGGGTTGAGGTTTGTTTTCGATATGCAGAGTGAAACAAACTCTTTCTCGAATTCTTTTTCCAGGGAATTGATTGCTTCTGTCAGACCGTCAGTATAGGCAACAAGGCGCAGCCCAGATGATAGTTTCAGTTTTTCTTCATCAAATTCCAGGTTGTCGAAAAGTCCCAAAGGTTTCCCCCGGGGATTTATTTTTTGCAGGGTGTTATTTTTTTTGTCGACCAGAATAAGATCGTTGTGACCCGCTGAAGATATTTTCAGGCTTCCCTCTTCCAGATTCAGCAGACAGTACACCGCGGTGACGAAATTATCGGCGATTTTACCCTTGATATTTTTATTTATAATTTTCATCACCTCTGCGGGGTGGTGCCCATTCTTTTTTACCTCGTCGCTGTGAAAAAGAACCTTCAGCATACTGGTTACAAATGCCGCAGGGACGCCGTGGCCCGAGGCATCCGTGAGAAAGAGTCCCATTGAGTTTTCATTTCCTCTTACAGGGTAAAGGAAGTCAAAAAAATCACCACCCACCTCCTGCATCGGGAGATATTTCATGGCCACCTCAATGCCTGGTATCTGTGGACTTGATGCGGGAATCATATCCTGCTGAAGTCGCCGTGCCAGTTCGAAATCCTGTTCTATTACCGCTGATTTATTTTTAAGTTCGTCATAGAGAAGGAAGTTTTCCATGGCTCGTGCAATTACCGCCACTCGTCTCCTGATAATGTCTTTCTCGAAGTCTGAGAGAAACATGGTCCCGCCATAGTTATGAAATCGCATGACACCAAGGATTCTTTTTTTTGACCTTATGGGAAGATAGTAGAGGCTGGTGATACCGTAGTTGTGCATCCTTTCCTTTACTTCCGGTTCGAAATCATCATGATTGATTTCAGGGAAGTAGAGTTCCCTATTTTCCCTCGCACAAAGACAGGCAAGAAGTTTCCCCTTTTTGTAATCTATTTTTTCAGAGTATACCTTTTTAAGGTAATCATGGGAAAGTTTTGATTTAGGGCTTATTTTCTCGTGTTCAATTTTGTGGATTGTCATGATGTCGTGTTCATCGATAAAGGCTACATTGGCCCCGTCAAACGATACGACACTTCTCAGATTTTCAAGCAGTGCATCAAGAAAAGTACTGATGTTCATGTCCTCATTGATATCAAGGTAGAGGGAGGTAAGGATATCCAGTTCGGCGTGCAGGAGATCAGCTTCATGTGTTGTTTTAACTGTTTTATTATTATTGTTGTCGTTAATCAAAATATTTCTCCAAATTAAGGATTTCTGCTGGCGGTTTTTGACTTCCCCTCAAAGAGAATCGAATCCCTATACGATTTTCTGTTAATTTTTTATACTGAATATAAACTTTTTGTCATTAAAAAAAGGTAAATATTCTTTTAATTTAACGTCGATGTAATTCAATTGACAAAATTAAAATTAAAGGTAAATTATTTACAGAAGCAAGATGGAAATACGATGAATCTACTGTATGAAATAATAATAGTTTTTACTATCTCCATTGGGGTTATCTTTCTTTTTCAGAAAATTAAAATACCCGTTATTATCGGTTTCCTTATAACAGGAGTGATTTGCGGTCCCCACGGGGCGGGATTGATTACCTCAATTCATGATGTGGAAATACTTGCGGAAATGGGAGTGATACTGCTGCTTTTCTCCATTGGAATGGAATTTTCCACCAAGAGTCTGTTCCAGATAAAAAGGACTGTCCTTCTGGGGGGCGCCCTGCAGGTGTCAATCACAACTGCCAGTGTTATCTATATTGCATCGCATTTTAATGTACCCCTTAACAAGGCAATTATTTATGGATTCCTGGTTTCCCTGAGCAGTACCGCCATTGTCTTAAAGCTGATGCAGGCCCGATCGGAAGTAAATACCCCCCACGGTAAAACCTCCCTGGGTATTCTAATCTTTCAGGACATCATTGCAATTCCCATGATGCTTATGATACCAATTCTCTCCGGGGCCGGAGAGGCCTCAATGGAGGCGGTACTGACCTTTAGCGGAAAGGCTGCGGGGATGATTGTTTTGGCCCTCATTGGGGCAAAATGGCTGGTGCCCGCTCTCCTGTTTCATATTGCAGCAACTCGAAGCAAGGAACTTTTCATGCTGACTATTGTGGTGCTCTGCTTTTCCATTGCGGGCCTCTCCTACTACCTGGGGCTTTCTCTGGCACTGGGGGCTTTTCTGGCGGGACTGATTATATCTGAGACAGAATACAGTCATGAGGCCATTGGAAATGTACTTCCTTTTAAAGAGATCTTTACCAGTATTTTTTTCGTCTCCATTGGTATGCTTCTGAATTATTCCTTCACGTTAAAGCACTGGTCTGTAATTTTAATTTTTGTAGTTTCGATATTTTTCCTAAAGACCGTGGCAATAACGGTAACCGGAATTATTACGGGACTTCCCCTTGCAGTATCCCTGATGGCGGGACTGGTACTCTGCCAGGTGGGTGAGTTTTCTTTTATTCTTTCGAAGACAGCACAGACCTATAACATCCTTGAGCAGCATCATTACCAGTACTTTCTCTCTGTTTCCATTATTACCATGATGGTTTCGCCGTTTCTGATTTCAGCAGCACAGAAGATTCCCGGTATAATATTAAAATTGCCTCTTCCTTCTGTTTTGCGGGAGGGTTATCATTCTGTTTCTCTTGGTGAAGCTATTGATGATTTTTTCGATCATGTCATTATTATCGGGTATGGTCTCAACGGGCAGAATGTTGCTCATTCCGCCAGGTGGGCAGGGATCACCTACGTTGTAATAGAGATGAATCCCGAGACTGTACGTCGAGAAAGACTGAAGGGGGAAAACATTATATACGGCGATGCCTCCATGGATGCGATTCTTCACGAAGCGGGTATTCACAAGGCGCGGTGTATTGTAATCACCATTCCTGATATTGCCGCTTCAAGAAGGATCGTAGCACTTTCGAGAAAAATGAACGAAGAGATAATTATAATTACACGAACCCGTTTTGTACAGGAAGTTGATTCCCTCTACAGCCTGGGGGCAAATGATGTAATACCCGAGGAGTTTGAGACCTCCATTGAGATATTTTCCAGGGTTCTCCGTACCTATAATATACCGGGTAATGACATACAGAACATTATAAATGAAATTCGCTGTGACGGGTACCGTGAACTGAGGGGAGATGAACATGGAACATGTTCATTTACCGGGGAGATTCGCAGGATATCAGGATTAAATGTAATTTCCTTCAGGGTAGAGGAGGCTTCTGAAGTTTCCGGAAAAAAACTCCGTGATCTTGATATCCGAAAAGACTTCAGAGTCAGTGTTATTGCCATTGAGCGGCAGGGAACAGTCATTGCAAATCCTCATGGCGAGGAAATAATGAAAAGCCAGGATGTAGTTTTTTTGCTGGGAAGTAATGAGGATATTGAATCGGTAAGGAAGTTGTTTGCGGGTTAACATAATTTTATATTGGCTGTTTAATAGAGTGAATTTTGCTTGCCAATATAAATATCTTTGCAAAGACTGGGGTAATTGATTAAGAGGTTTCATTTATGAAGAAAATATTAGGTTTAATTTTTATAATGCATTTATCCGTGATTCCCGGATTTACAATGAAAATGCGTCTTGCAGTACTTGATTTCAAAGCAGATGGTGTATCAAGGGCGACCTCCCGAAGAATTTCCGAACTGATACGTGTCAATATGATCAATAGCAAAAAGTTT
This sequence comes from uncultured Spirochaetota bacterium, assembly GCA_942491575.1. Classification (GTDB taxonomy): domain Bacteria; phylum Spirochaetota; class UBA4802; order UBA4802; family UBA5550; genus CAZHNW01. The sequence continues at coordinate 2,432,535 of CALOBT010000025.1, read as the reverse complement.
TTAATTATTGAGCGGGCTCAAATGGGAAAGGTTTTAACGGAACAGGGTTTTCAGCAGAGTGGATGCGTGGAAGTTGGATGCGCAGTGAAGGTAGGAAAGCTGCTCTCAGCCAACAAGATCCTTGTCGGGACAGTTATGAAATTGGGCAACTCAATGGTCTTAACCGCACGTATAGTCGATGTAGAGAAGGGATTTTCCGAATTCAGCCATGACCAGAAAATTGAATCAATGAATAAACTTTATAAAAATGTAAAAGAATTTACGAAGGATATGAGTAGAAAAATTTCCGGCAAGGGAGCCACAGTTGCTGAGGATGAAGACGCAGAAGCTGTTGAAGAGGAAGAAAATGATTCCGAAGAGAAAGAAAACATTATTGATGAAAGAACCGGTAACAGCAAAAATGTCAATTATCGTGATGATGGAGATTATACCATCTATGACAAGAGAAGCGGTCTTAAGTGGATGCGCCTGACAAGTAAAGATTCATTTACCTATAGTGAAGCATTACAGTATGCCAGTGATTGTAAAAGGGGTGGCTATAGAGACTGGAGGCTTCCCAGTAAGAAAGAATTATTGAGCCTTCTCCCGGGGGCGGATTCGAGTAGCATTCATTTTTTAAAGCAAATAGGTTTTAAAAACGTGAAGGACTATTACTATTGGACTGATAAAGATAACGATGGAAATGCCTGGGTTCTGGAGCTAGCAACTGATTCATTCGAAAGGGCAACCAGAAGAGGGAAGTATCGTGTAATCCTTGTCAGGGGTAAACATAAATAAAAACTATCAAATCCCGTGAACCGGGAATATATTTTTTTTAATAGAGGATATGACTTCCTGCACGTAAGCAATGGATTTATTTTTTTCTTCTCCGAAGACAGCGAAGGGAGGTTCATCAAGGCTTCCCATTGTTGCTTCGGGGCCGAACATCATGCCGCCGACACTTCCTGCAAAATGGTCTTCAGGTTCGATATCGCAGAAGACTGACCATACCGTGGCCCAGAGGTTTGCGGTTTTGTATACATCATAACCCCCTCCTCCGGTAGCCATGACCGGAATGTTGAATCCCTTAATCATCTTCAGGGTTTCGCGGTACCCGTTAATGGTGAGGTTCAGATGTGTCAGGGGATCATCCCGGTGAACATCACCTCCCGCTTCAAGGAAAATCATGTCAGGGCGGAATGCCTCAATAAGATTAGGGACAATTTCTCTGAATGCGTAGGTGTAGACCTCATCGTCGCTTTCCGCCAGGAGGGGAATATTTACATTGTAGCCGGTTCCTTCCCTGACGCCGCTTTCATTTTCATAGCCCCCCCAGGGATAGAGTGTTTTTCCGGATTCGTGAAGAGAGATGGTCAGTACCTGGTCAGAACCGTAGAAGGCATCCTGGACGCCGTTGCCGTGATGGGCATCAATATCTATATAGGCGACCTTTGCTCCCTTTCTAACTGCATCGGCTATAGAGACGGCGATATCATTGATAAAACAGAATCCCTCTGCGTAGTTTCTCCCCGCGTGATGGAATCCCCCCAGGGGATTGAAGGCAAAGGAGGCTTCGTTATTGAGAAGCATCATCGCTCCGCGGTGGGTTCCCCCCGAGGCGGTAACGGCGAAGTCAAACATTCCGGGAATGACGGGATTGTCCTGGTTGCCGATTCCCGCATCGAGCATCTTGATATCAAATTCTCCGCTGTTGCATTGTTTTAAAAGGGATATATATTTTTTCTCGTGGAACAGGTAGAGCAGCTCTTCCTCTATCGGGGTCGGTTCAATAATTTTCTGATTTGTTTCAAATATGAGGCTGTACCTGTTAAGGAGGTCCATGAGGTACCGCGCCCTTTCCGGCTTAAAGGGATGAGTGTCACTATACTGGAAGGAGGCCAGTTTATCTGAATAAAATAGGATATTTAGATCGGTTTTCATCGCATGAACCTGTATTCAGTCCATGTTAGGGCTGCCACGGCAGGGCGTCAAGAATTTTGTACCCTGTTTAATTGAAGGAATTGTTAACGGAGTTTTTGAATTCTTCGTACTTCTGTTTTAGTCAGGCCTGCCCGCTGTGCCATTTTTTTTACATTTTGTTGCCATGTCCTTTTGCTGTAATTTTCTGGATTGGGGAGGTCATGGCACATGCCGCATTTTTTTCTGAAGAGGGTGCGCGTCCCCGCCGCCTTTGCAGAAAATGTGAAAGCGATCGAAAGAGTGAAGTGTAGCAGGATTAGAACTGCGATAATTTTTTTCATGTTTATACCCCGAAAGTACTGCTATCCTGATATTAAGAGAATTGTGAATGGAGGTCAATTGATTATTTTATGGGTAGTAACTTTTGTTTTTGCAGGAACCCCTACTTTTTACAGTATAATTTAGTAATTCGGGGGGAAGTATGAAACCGATAACGATCCTTACCGTTTCTGCCCTGCTTCTCATTGGGGGAATGTTTATCTTTGCAAACGGTGAGAAAAGCAATAGAGCAGGAGGTTCCACTGTGACTGTATACGATGTAGAGAAGGGAAAAACAGTAACACGTGAACGTGTAGTGAAAAATGACGAAGAATGGAAGAAGGAGCTTACGCCTGTGCAGTATAATATTCTCAGGAAAAAGGGAACAGAGCGTGCCTTTACAGGGGAGTATGATAAATTTGATGAAAAGGGAATTTACAGCTGTGCTGCCTGTGGCAATGACCTCTTCAGTTCTGCAGACAAGTTTAATTCCGGTACAGGGTGGCCGAGTTTTACACGCCCCGTGGCAATGGAGAATGTCACAGAGAAACCGGACCGGAGTCTCTTTGTTGCACGTACGGAGATTGTCTGTACGGTCTGCGGGGGCCATCTGGGGCATGTGTTTGACGACGGACCGGCACCGACGGGTAAGCGGTACTGTATGAATTCCGCTGCCCTTGTTTTCGAGAAAAAATAGTATCCCGATATCGAAGCGTTAGCGTTTTTGCTATTTAAGCAATAGAAATTTTCGGTGGCCTGAAAGATTAATTCTTCGGGGAGTGAAAGGCACATAAAAAGTTATTGCCAGTTTTTCCCCTTCACTGAATATTTCGGATATGGACTTGTTACCCGCAAAATTAGCAGCAATGACATTATCAGTTGTTGTTTTTTTTATTTACCTGAAATTTGCCCGCAGGCGCTGGCATGCTGTCCTTGAGTATGCCCTGCAGTATCATCGTCATCACCTTCATGTTATTCGCGGTGATCATGGTGTCAGCGAGAAGACACGCGAAGTTGCCAAGGGAATGCTCTGGGTAATAGAGAAGCAGCTCCCAAAGGATGAAATGGAGGGGACGGTAAATTCTCGGGGATTTATGCGGTCCCTTGTGGGGCGGGGCACTTCCCTTCAGATACTGGGAGATATATATTACCGTCTTTACAGGTATCGCTACGACCTTGATGAAAGGATACCCCGTCTCCTGGCTACTCTTTCCAGTGTCATCTACCGTCTTTTCTTTCTCAACTCATGGGTGAGACTGATCGTTGTGCCCTACTGGGATTTGAAACTTCTCCTCTCTTTTTTGCCCGTGGTGAAGGGTGGCCCCATGAAACTTTACCGGGGGCTCTATGGGGATTACCGGCAGAGCAGAAGGGGGAATTGATTCGAATGACATTTTAAAAATAAATATTTAAAAAATAGTACCGAACAAAAGGAGAAATATCATACAATGAATATCAACAAAGAAAACATTGAAGAAATGAGAAGCCAGTTCATACCATTGTTCAAGGCTTTTAGAAAAAAATTAGCTGAAGAAGATATGCCTGTTTCTGAAAAAAATGCGATTTTATATAGTGTAATTACTGAGCTGGTGGATACGGCATTTGAAAATAATTTTGCTGATGCTGATCTGGCTGAAGAGGATCACGTTGAATTTAAAAAGGAAATGCTCGACATTATCCTTGATATATGGAAAGAGCAGGATCCGGATTTAATTATTAACGAAGACATTACCGGTTAACGAGGAAAATCAGCTGTTGTTTAAAGTCAGAATAGCAGGTTTTTTTTGTCAATCCCATTGAAGTATCAGGGTATTGTCATTCTGTACTTTTAAAGCTGTCTTCAGGTGAGTGCCCTCCCGGTTTAAAACAGTCTGTAGCCACTGTGTATCTTCCCTGGACGCACGGTGTAGAGAAAAATTTTTAATCTGCAGGGGAATCATTTTCAGAGAAACCAGGGCACCCGTTTCAGGATCGATTGACGGGAAATACATCAGGGTCAGGTCATCCCTGAATTCTTCGTATCCGCTGATGCCTTCATAATCATTAATGAAATCGCCGCACCCGTAGATGATTAGCCTGCCGCGGTATACCTCCATAGGTTTCGGATGATGAGAAGAGTGACCGTAGACAAGGTCGATACCGGCTTTATCGATAAGTTTGTGGGCAAATTCTACATCCCGGGAATCGATGCAATATCCCCAGTTGTCTCCCCAGTGGATAGAGGCGACAGCCACATCTCCCTTCCTTTTGTTTGCCTGAACCTTTTCTTTTATCCGGCTAATGCTGCGGTTCGAAGTATCAGCTACAAGAAAAACACCGCCTTCCTTCTCCGTTGCACCCCAGTTATATGGTATGCCGCTGGAAGGCAGGCCGAAGGAGAATATGATTACTCTCCCTTTTTGGGCAATTTCAATAATGACGGGTTGTTCCGCTTCATCCCTGTTTGAACCGGCTCCGGAATATTTTAGCCCCGCCTTCTTCAATGTCTTCAGTGTCTCCTCCAGTCCATCGTAGCCCCAGTCTAGGACATGATTGTTAGCCAGGGAACAGTGGTCAATGCCCGCCTCGGTTATGCATTTAATGTTGTCTGGATTCATCCGGTAGTTGATTCCTTTTCCTTTCCAGTAGCCTTCACTTTTTGTGACACTGGTTTCCAGGTTTATCAGCCGGAGATCAGGGGCGATACGCTTTAGTTCCTCAAGGGCGTCTCCCCAGATATAGTTAAAGGGAACGGGTTTTTTAATCGGTCCATTGACACTTTCTGCGATCGTGACATATCCACGTGCATCTTTCATGTAAGATTCATAGATCTGTTGAGGAGATGGATGAGGGAGAACCTGATCGATTCCCCTCCCTGTCATGACATCACCGCAGAGAAAGAAGGTTATGTGACTACTCTTCTTTTTCGGATGGGGGGAAGTTTTTTCTTTGTTATCCTGATTCGTCATCGGGTATTTCAACTCTCCTCTTGCAGTCTCTTTGTTTGAGTGACCGGGGCATGAGCATAATACAGTTATAAAGATTATATATAGTACTGTGAAATGTCTGGCCACCGGAACATTCCTTTATCGGAAGAGGTAAAAACCGCTCGCTCTTTCCCTGTTTGTGATATTCTTTAACCACCCTGTATACAAGGTACAGATGGGGGACATCTCAATCAAACAGATAACCTGAATTTATAGACAAGGTTAATATTGACTGTAGAGACATTTTGGAATATGGTCGGTGAGGGAAGTCGAACCATTTTGCCTTATAGACTGATTGAGGGTGGTGAAAATTTCTGCAGATTTGAGGAGGGGGACCCGGCAGGGAGAAGGGTGCCGGGCCCCTGTTTATATGACTCTATTTTTGAAAAAATACGCCGAAGTCTTCAAGCTCTGAGTCTTCCAGGGCATCAAGGGTATACTGGGGAAGTGCCTCTTTCATGGGCACGGAGATAACTTCCATACCCCTTATCCCCACCATCATGCCGGATTTTCCATTCATCAACAGCTCAATAGCCTTGTGACCGAAGCGCTGTCCCAGGTTGATATCAAAGGCATTTGGAGCAAGTCCCCTCAGGGAGAAGCCGATATTTGACTGTCGGATGGCACTCAAAGAACAGCCGAGTCCCATGGCGAGGATTCGCTGAATAATAATGCTGACACCACCCAGCTTGATGTTATTGTGTTCATCGTATTCCGGCTTTTCTGACAGCATGGCTCTGAGCACCTGGTCCGGGGAATCTTCCCGAAGCGCCTGCTGGAAGAGGGGATCATTTTCATTGAAGTTTATTCCTTCGGAAACAATTATATTAACGAAATGTTTTTCTTCCTGGAGAGTGCGGACCCGGTCAACGAGTGCCTGGAGTGAGAAGTTTTTTTCAGGCACCAGGATAATATCAGCCTTGGTGGAAATTCCCGTAAGGTAGGCGAGCCAGCCAGCCTTTCTTCCCATTATTTCATTAACAGAAACCCGCGCATGTGTTTCCGCAGAAACAGCGGAACTTCTGAATGCTTCACGGGCGAAGTCAACTGCAGTACTGGCCCCCAGCATCCAGTCGGTACCGCTGATATCATTATCGATACTTTTAGGTATGGCGATAATGGGTATGCCTGCTTCGTGGAGATACATGGCGGAGGCGATTGTATCATTCCCTCCCGTGGCAAGGATGGCATCGACGCCGAGTTTTTTCATGTTTTCACGGATTTTATCAGGGGCCCAGGATTTGTTTTGTTCACTGAAAGGGGCAAACCGCGATGATCCGAGAATGGTACTGGGAGAACAGAATATTCGGTGTGCATCCCACTCATCAAGGGGTAGCAGGTAGTCTTCGATGGTGTCTGAAGCGAGTCCCTCGAAGGCGCGGCGCACCCCGATAAATGAAGCTCCGTACCTGTTTCTGCCATGAAGGACTGCACGGGCAAGGGCTGAATTTATTCCTGCGGAATCTCCGCCACCGGTAACAAATGCTATTTTCATAGTGATCTCCTTTTGGATTTAATAAATTGATAACGATATATACATCAAAGCGCATAGATTTTTTGGATATTGAGTGACTGCTCACTCGCCAAGGGTATTTACTGAAAATCTTCTTTTGTTGTCAAGAGAATAACATGAACTTTAATTAGTTCAAGTCGTTATTGTCGATGTCTATTTCCTGAGAGAAAAAACCCTCTCTGCTGACTTCCTGAAAGGCTACTTCGCTGTATTCTTCAAAGAGGCTTTCGCATCGGGTGAAGGCATCGGTAATGGCGGGATCGAAATGACTTCCCCCATTTTTCTTTATAATTTCAGCGGCAGTTCCGTGGTCGTAGGCTTCTTTATAGGGCCTCTTGCTGATAAGGGCGTCATATACATCGGCGACAGCAACAATACGCGCCGATAGGGGAATCTCTTCTTTCATGAGTCCCTGCGGGTATCCTGAACCGTCCCATTTTTCATGGTGTGAATAGGCAACCTCTCGGCCCAGGTTAAGGTAGGAGCGGCTCTGAAGTTTTTCTTCTGCTTCCCGGATAGTATCGCCCCCGATTATGGTGTGGTTTTTCATGATCTCAAATTCTTCCCGGGTCAGTTTTCCAGGCTTATGGAGTATGTTATCGGGGATGCCCACCTTGCCGATATCGTGGAGGGGGCAGGAACTGACCAGGTCAAGAATATATTCATCGGAGATATAGTTTGCGTATCCGGAAACGCCGGAAAGTTCCTGGGCCAGTATCTCCGTATACTTCATTATCCGTTCCAGGTGTGATCCCGTTTCAAGGTCGCGGTATTCTGTCAGTTTTGCCAGTGAAAGTATTGTCACCTGCTGTGCCTGGCTGAGCTGGCGCATCAGTTCTTTTGAGCGGGCCTCGAGGGATAATTTTTCCGTCACATCAAAGAAGAAGGATACAATGAGAATGGGCCTGCCGGAACTGTCTTTCATCACCTCTTCGGCATACATCGCAGTAATGGTGCTGCCGTCATTTTTTCTCAGTGCAATTTCACGGGCATGGTGCTGTTCAGGGGTATCGGTTTTTAATGTATGCTGGTGCAGCACTGGCCGATATGCTGGGACGATAAAGTCACTAATGTTTTTCCCCAGGGCTTCAATTTCGCTGTATCCGAGAATCTCATGTGCCCCGGAATTCCAACGGCTTATCATACCGCGAAGGTCAGTTGTTACGATACCGATCATATCCGTCTGTATGATCTGGTCTTGTATGGTGGTAATGTCACTTAGCTGTGTCTCAAGGTTTTTACGGTAACTGATGTCCCTGAAGGCGATGTGCAGATTATTACCGTTATCGGCAGCGCGGGTGATGGTCATCTCCGTCCAGATATTTTTATTTTTATTTCCCTTCAGGATTATCTCTTTTGGCTCATGCAGCCTGGAGTTGTCAAGAACGGATGTTATCAGGTTTTCAACCTTTTGTTTGTCCCCGTAAGGAATCAGGTTGTAGAGGGAAGTTCCGACGGCTTCATCAGGAGAAAGACCCGTTTTATCATAAAAGGTTTTATTAGAGAAAAGAATTTCGCCATCCCGGTTACAGAAGGCTATCATATCACGTGATGATTCGATAAGCGACCGGTACCTTTTTTCAGATTTTTCAAGAACAGCGGCATTGTTTTTCCGGTTAATTTCCACAGCCGCGGTGTTGCTTAACAGCTGGAAGTATTCAAAATTATTTTCCAGAATTTCAAGTGAAGCGGAAACTGCAATGGCCCCTTCGGCACCATCCTTTGTTTCCAGGGGAAATATTATTATGGAGAGTCCCTCAAAGAGTTTTTCACATTTGCTCAATGCTTCTTTTGTAATATTGGGAATGCTCGTACTGAAAAAATCACGTACCCCCTCTTCTCCAATGAAGAAAATGGGGTTAATCATTTCAGCGGATACAGTAAAGGGATTCTCCCGGTGCTCCGACATATTGTAAGAGATGGATTCAGGGTTGCAGTTCAGCAGGGGGGCCAATTCTTCATTGATTTTTCCGGGAAACACCCTGGCAACTTCCATGGTATTGTTATTTCGAATGACCAGGGCGATGCCCTTCGAATCGAGAGCTGTAAAACCTGCAATAATCCTGTAAAGGCGTTCCGACCATTCTACGCCTGATTCAATATGGTGTACCGTTTCTACCAGTGAATGAAGGTGGCGCTCCTTTTCTTTAAGTATATTTATTTTTCTTGTCAGCTCTTCTTCCAGTCGATTGTTAATTTCTTTAATCTCCCGGTCTTCACGAATCCTTTCTGTTATTTCTGTCATGGTGCGCAGCACCGCAGTGGTTTGCCCTGATTCACTTTTTATTGGTGTTCCGGTAATCCTGAAAAAACGGGGGGATGTTTCTCCTGTGAATGTTACTTCCCTGATATGTAGGATCTCCGAATCAAAGGTTTCTTCAATGAGGCATTCAGTCCAGGTTTCTCCCTGAATGATTCCGGAGCATGCCTTTTTACAGCAGATCCCTTTTAACGAATCTTCCGGCCTTTTAACCAGTTTTCTGAAGGCTGAATTGGCTTCGAGTATGATACCCTCACGGTTGACAATGAAGGAAGGGTCCGGCATTAATTCGAATGCAGCCCCTGACTTCCCCCCATTATCCTTTGCAATGGAGGCGGCAAGAAAGGTTTCTGCACCCTGGGCGATAATTTCAGTTAACCCGTGGAAATTTTTTATTTCCGCGAGGGGAAGTTTATCTCCCGCCTTCCGAAGAGCAATCTCGACAGTTCCACGGAGAATTCCATTGCTGATGAGCGGTAGAATAAAAAGATTAAATGACTCCGTCAGGGAGTTGTTGTTGTCATCTAAGAGGTTATGGAGACTGCCATGTATGTGGCTGAAATAATCCTGAAGCAGGTCATCGGACCAGGAGATGAGCGTATCGGTTTTTTTATTTTTAAGTGTTGTGATAATTTTGTTCTGGCGTAGAAGCCGGATGGTATGAATAAAATGATCAGAACAATCATCAGCAGACAGGTGTGAGGAAGTAATATCAGTTTCTGCTTTACTGTCGCCTGTTATACGGGAAAGGTCCGTGTTTAAACAGGAGAGGCAGCTGACGCCTTCCGGTTCATCCTGGAAAAGAGTAACTCCATAGAGGGGTACACCGGCCTCTTTCATAAAACGCGAGAGTTGTACCAGATAATTGTCTGTGGTTCCTCTGAAGTTTACTAAGTTAAATAAAATGCGTGTAATCTGTACCGGATCAAAGCTTCTTAATGCAGTACAGGATTTTTCACTCCAATTCATATCCTGTAATCAAGTCCTGTACACCAGAGTTTTTTATGAGTCTGTATATTTATAACACCTATCTAAAAATGATTTAAATATAATACAATTACTTTTTCCATACCCCGGTGTTAAATTCAAATTTATTCGTCAGAAGCCATATCGGCCTTGATATTCAGGATTATGTCATCCTTTTAAACGGAATAGTGCTCTATAGTACGCGCATAATATCCAGGTTATGCGATATGTCGCAAATGAGAGGGGTGAGGGCTATTTCTCAATGTGCCTGGTTCTGAAATCAGAAGGTTGTTATACATTGATGGACAGGAATAATAAGAAAAATTATTCCATTGAACTCCTGAAATGACCTGCAAGAATGCCGGCTATTCTCTGACGGTGATGAAGGATTGCCGGTTCATCCTTATCTGGACGGTTTCTGAATGTTGCTACAATTCCCACCAGGGCAGCAAAAAATGCATGTGAATTGAAACGGATATTTTCTTTCATGTTCATTTTAGAAAATATTTCGTCGAAGACTGCAAGGAGATTCCTCTCAAGGGCTCGCAGTTTTTCGAATACATCCTGTTCAACTGTTCCGTCGAGGAAAAAATGCATAAGCATACTGAAATACTGGTCGTGCTGCGAGAAGTAATCGATGAATGTATCGGTAACCTCTTCAAGGGCCCCGTCGGTTGATTGTGCAGCCATGTCTGACAGTTTATTAAAAATATCCTCTGTTCCCCTGACAAATGCCTCGAGGAATAGAGACTGCTGATCCGGAAAATATCGGTATATCGACGCGGGAGAAATGCCTGCGCTCTTGGCAATATCCCGCATGTTAACCTTGTTGAAGGGTTTTACAGCAAATTCTTTTTCCGCAGCGTCGATTATTATATTTCTTCGAAGATCCTTTTCCTGTTCCTTCAGGCGAGAAAATGTTCCTGACATGGTTTGGTCCTATATGGATTAAAATGATGCAATAATAGCTGTATAAAAAGTTAAATCCGTCAAGAAACATTTGCATAGTTAAAGAAAAATTTGTATTGCTTTTTTTAATATCATTAAGTCTACTCTTTGATTGTAAGGATACATTACCGGATTACTTATGAAAGAAGATTCATCCGTCAAAATATTAATAGCTGAGGATGACCGTGTAACGGGACACCTGCTCACTTCAATGCTTGAAGAGGAAGGCTATAATGTCGTAGGTGTGGTGCCTGCCGGGGAAGAGGCACTGGAGCTTGCCCGCACACTCCTCCCTGACATTATTCTTATGGATATTTTTCTCGCCGGAGAAATCGACGGAATTACTGCGTCGGAAGTCATTCGGGACACCCTTGATGTTCCTGTAATCTTTATGACCTCTCATACCGAGGCTGAGGTCGTTCACCGTGTAAAGGTAACGGAGCCCTACGGCTATCTTGTTAAACCGGTAACACGCCAACGCCTTTATTCCGTTCTTGAGATTGGCCTTTACAAACATAAAATTGAACAGCAGCGCCGGGAAACCGAGGAGAAATACCGCTCTCTTTTTAATAACATGACGACGGGTTTCGCCTATTTTACCCTTGAAACAGGTGAGGATGGAAATCCGGAGGATTTTCTATTTGTAGAAATAAACCGTTCCTTTGCTGAAATTTTTAATCTTAACGAAAATGATATTAACGGTATGAGCGGTCTCGGAATTTTTTCCGGTAAGGATTGCCTGGGGAAGGAATGGCTTCCGGTATATTCAAAGGCTGCCAATGAAAATATATCTTCAACTTTTGAAGAATACAGTGCTGTTCTGGACCTGTGGCTCCAGGTGGCGGTGTACAGTCCCAAGGAAAATCATTTTGCATTAATTGTAAGTGATATAAGTGTAAGAAAAGAAGCTGAGGAGGCCCTGCAGGATAGTTTTGCGAAGCTGCGTGCTATTCTTGATTCTTCAACAGATTCGATTGCTCTCCTTGATACAGAGGGCATTATTCTGGATGCCAACGAGGCAATTGCCAGGCATTTTGATATGAAGCCTGAGCAGGTAATCGGTTTAAACTTTACTGATTTTATGGACACTAACAGCAGTATTTTCCGGTTGGAAAAAGTTAAAGAAGTCGTCAGGGATAAAAAGCAGGTTCGCTTTGAAGATTGCAGGGCAGGGCGATGGAATGATAATAAGATCAGCCCTATTATTGATGTTCATGGAAAAGTTACAGGGGTTTCTGTTTTCTCCCGTGATGTTACGGAACAGAAACGTCTCGATAATATTCTTATCGAAACAAATGAATCCCTGGAGGGAATATTTAATGCCATTAAGGATTCCATCATCCTTCTGGACAGGGAGAGTAAAATATTAAATATCAATGAAACCGGGGCCTTAAGGTTGAACCGCCGTAAGGAATCACTGATCGGGACTCGTTTCTGGGATATTTTCAGGGAGGATGTCAGCGCCATTCGTCACAGTTATTTTAATAAGGTCATAGAAAGCGGCGAACCTGCAATGTTCAACGATAACCGCGATGGTCTTTTTTTCGAAATTACTATCTACCCAATTTTTGGAATAAGGGGGGAAGTCGATCGTGTTGCTTTTTATGCCAAGGATGTTACCGCAAGAATAGAACTGGAAAAAGCCATCATAGAAGTTGCAGAAAATGAGCGTCTAAGGATCGCAGGAGATCTTCATGACGGACTCGGTCAAAATCTCACAGGCCTCAGTTTTTTAATCGGGGGCTTTAAACGGAAACTTGAAGAAAAGTCATATCCGGAAACGGAATATATGCAGCCCATACTTGACCTGGTTAAGGAGTCCGTTTCTCAGGCACAATCTCTTTCCAGGGGGCTTTACCCTGTGAACCTGGATAAACATGGCTTTGTTATGGCCCTTGAGGAAATGGCTGAATCTGTAAGCACGGTTTTCCATATAGATTGTTCTGTCCATCAGAATCAGCATATAGTAATTAGAAATATTCAAACGGCGACACATCTTTATTATATAGCGAAGGAGGCGGTCAATAATGCGGTAAAACACAGCGGTACTGGAAAAATTGATATTTTTCTCTGTTATGATGATTCTCATTTTACTATGAAGATTAATGATAATGGTACCGGCCTTGATGCTAGTAAGAATGATGAAGAAGGAATTGGCCTTAAAACCATGCGGCACCGGGCAAAACTGATTCGCGCTGAGCTTAATACCGATAATTGCGATGGGGGCGGTTTCCAGGTATCGGTACGCCTGCGGATCCGGGATGAGGAACCTGTTTAAAAATTGTATTGCCTCCGTGATATTTTTAGTCTATAATCCTGATATGACTGAAAATTTGCTGCCATAAAAATATAGGTATATCAGGCTATGACAATCAGAGTAGTTATTGTTGATGATCATCCCGTTGTTCGCCAGGGACTCAGGATGATGCTGGATTCGGAATCTGACATTGAAGTTTGCGGGGAAGCGGCAAAGGTAAAGGAAGCCCTTGCAGTGATACAACAGGAAGATCCGGATGTAATTACCGTAGACCTCTCCCTGGATGGGGATGTCAGTGGAATTGAACTCGTAAAAAAAATAAATGAGCGTTTTCCCTCATCAAAAAGCCTGGTCCTCTCCATGCATGATGAATCCCTCTATGCGGAACGGGTAATCCGGGCGGGAGCCCGTGGCTACGTGATGAAAAAGGAAGCCATGGATAACGTCATTGGCGCAATTCGTAAAATAATGAAGGGGGAGCTTTTTCTCAGTGAGGATATTTCAGGGAAAATAATCGATAAACTTCTCCATGGATCGAGTGATGCAATGGACACCCCGGTTAATATCCTTGCCAATAAAGAATTTGAAGTATTTCAGTTGATCGGTCACGGTTTCAGTTCCCGTGAAATTGCAGATAAAATGGATATCAGTATAAATACGATTGAAAGCCACAAAAGGAATATTAAGGAAAAATTGAAGTTGAAGAATACTTCCGAACTTGTGAAACACGCAGTACAGTGGGTTTTGACTCAAAATAAGTAAAAAAAAAGGGCGGCTGAATAGCCGCCCTGATAATATAGGTCATCTCTCAGATTATCAATACTCAATGAGTACTGATAAGGAAAGGATTGAAAGCATGTTAAGTGATCAGAATCCGTAATTCTCGAGCATTTCACAAATATCAACGTAAAAGCCTTCGGTGTCAAAACCCGGGCTGTTGCCAAATAGGTGATTGATCTCCATAAAGTGATCAACTCCGAAAAGTCCTGTGATTGTTCCCTTCCAGATTCCCCATTTAGAGCTTTGTACCGGGACAACACCGTCATTGTCGCCGTCGTAGTACTGTAGGATCAGGGTTGTCGGAGTGAGAAGCACGTTTGGTGATATTCCGTAAAGTTTACCAGCATAACTGAAATATGAAACCTCATGGCTGTCGGGAGTATTCGGGTTAAAGACCTGCTCCATATTGTAATGAGTCATTTCGAGGGTCGCCGCCCGGAAATTCGGGTTTTCGTCGCCGGCGATGATGCCCCCCCAGAAGGTATCAGCGAGGACTTCTATGGCATACTGGGCCAGTTTAGGGAGTTTTCCTGTAACTATATCACAGAGGGCGGTGCCCCTGTTTGGCGTTGAGATCATGGTGAGGGAGGCAATTTTTTTAGACATTCCCATATTGGAAATTACATATCGTGAGGTGATTCCCCCCTGTGAGTGGGCTATAATGTTAACCTTTGCCTTCCCGGAGATGGCGAGGACTTCCAGGATAAAGGCCCTGAGTCTTTCCCCGCGGACCATTGATGTGGCGAATGCCCCGATATCGGCTACATAGGTATCGATCCCTTCATCTTCCAGGGTTGATTTAATTCCATAAAAATAATCTATGCCGAAGATAAATTCGTCAGATCCGGCCCATCCATGGACAAGAACGACAGGGTAATTAAGATCTATTGAAGAGGATGCATCGGTTCCCCAGGCGTGTGCTTCCTTTTCACCGGTAATAATAAAGATTGAAAGAATGAGTGCTGTAAAAATGGTAATTATTTTTTTCATAGCCCTAACCTCCGTTTATCCGTAATTCGAAAGTCCAACCGGACGGTGTGAGAAAAATATATCAATAAACTTATGTTCAAAGCTATTCAAAAGCCGTTTTCACAAAAAATGAGGAATTATTGGTGAGAAAAATTCATGATGGTGAAGGGAAAATCATATACAGACAGTGTATTTTGAAATATTTACAGAATATTCTGTATAAGTATGATTTAAGCGGGGCTTTATAGACTGAAAAGTTCCGGCAGCCAGGAATAGTTTTTAAGTGCTTTGGCGGTCATGGGGGAAGTTTTTTTGATGATTGCCGCAATGGCATTAACTTTACTGTCATCCCACTCTATCCTTGATACAATATTCTGGATAATTTCTGTTTCCTGATTGGGATTCCCGGTTGGATATGCCGCACAGATATTGAGGATATAACGGGCCATTTCCCTGTTGGGATTGAGAATTGATGCCTTCCCCCTGATATTTTTTTGAAGATTTTCCCTGATGGAGTTGTCACTGTATCCGAAGTGGGTGCAGCAGAGGGCAGCGGTGACATCTGCAGTGGTGGAACCGGTTTTTTCACCGGCTTCCGCTGTATATTTTTCAATAAGGCGGGTCACCTCCGCGCTATCCGGCCCCTTTTCGATGTTGGTGGCGAGCTGATCACATGCCTGGGAGATGATACGCTCCGGGGCAATACCCTTTTTGATGAGACGTTTTTTATGTTCCTCCGATTCGGCTGTGGTGAGTGTGCCCAAAACGACGGCAAGTTTCCCAGGATCGAGGCTCAGAGCATCATGGATAATATTAACCCCAAAATCGACAATATCCACTACGGGGATTTTGGTGGTGGTGCTGAAATCAGTTTCACTGTAGATGACAGAGAGGGTGTTGCATGCAATTAAAATTATATCGGGATTAAATTTCAGAGTCCCCCCAAGGGCATTGCTGAATACCTTTACCTTTTCATTGTGATCTTCTATGCGATTGTATCCGCGATCCTGTTCCGGCCAGGCATTGTAGTAGGTGAGGGTAATCTTTTCAAAACCGGATTGGTTTTTAAAGCCTTCGAGGACATCGGCATAAATGGAAAGCCCCCCGAGGCCTGAATCGGTTATCAATACGGAAAGTTCTTTTTTGCCACAGAGATTATTTATCTGTTCTTCTGTCAAAAAGTTCATAGTCTTCTCTTATTAAAATTAAATCAGATGGTTTTGGAAAACCATAGATCAGCCATGTCTACTGCCCAATCCGGGGCATCTTGAAGGGTCCCTTCTGCCAGCCTGGTCATCAGGTCCGTGAGGTGATAGCTGTGCTGCATGGTGGTGATGCGGTTTCTGAACATGGTGACTCCCTTCGGCAGGTCATCGTCAATTTGTTTCATAATACGGCTGATTTCGTCCTTAAATCCATCAAGGCCATAATATTTCAGGAAGCCGTTCCAGGTGTCAGTGATACCCGTCGTCTCATTAAGGGGACCGGAAATTTTCTGCATGTCCCCGTAGAATTCTGTCAGTTTTGAATCCTTCAGAAGGGCGAGCCTCTCCGGTAATATTTCATAGGGGATGAGACGGATTCCGGAAATTCCCTCTTTGCTGATCCCGGCCTTTACCATGTAACCGAGTTTCCGGTAATGGAGATTTGTTTTCTGGAAAAATACAAAATTGCCAAGGCTGTAGCAGATTGGCACGCCATTGTAGATCTGAACCCCCTGGGGAACATGGGGATGATGACCGGTTACCAGGTCGGCCCCGGCATCGGCGATGGACTGGAATGCCTCTGTGATATAAGGTGGCGGAAACGGAATATACTCAAGGCCGGCGTGGCAGATTACAATGACTGCATCAACTTCCTGCTTCAGTTCGGTTGTCAACTGGCAGACGCGTTCAACTTCCCATCCGAAAACCCCCGGGCCTTTGCCTGCTGCAGTGAGGTCTTCACCTTCGCTGAAATTAATGAGGCCGATTTTTACCCCGTTGATTTTCTTTACAAGGGGTTTTTCAGCTTCATTAAGGGAGAGTCCCGCTCCAAGGCTGTCTATTTTATTTTCAGCAAGAAGGTTCCGTGTATCATTAAATGCATCAAGTCCAAAATCGAATACATGATTGTTCGCCATGGTGGCTACTTCAATGGGAATGGCGGTAAGCCCCTTCACATGGCGGTTCATACCTTTGAAAACCGATCCGCTTTTTGCAACTGCTTCCCCTCTATCCGAAAGGGGGCATTCCAGGTTGGTGATCCTCAGGTCTGCATTTCTCATTTCCTGGAGGAGATCGCCGTAGACGGCTTCAGGATTTTCTGAGATTACGGGATCGAAGTCCCTGATGGGTGCCCAGTCGGCACTGATGATTACTTCCGCTTCGGCTGCCGACTTATTTTCAGCACGCCATGTTCCGTCTTCCCAATTGAGGTGATCTGCTGGCACGGTAAAACTCCTGTTTGATTAACGTCGGTATATTTTTTGTACTCTTGAGGTGAGTGAGGAGACTATTTCGTAGTTGATTGTTCCCACCAGCTCGGCTATTTCGTCCGCGGTGATTTCCTCGCCCCCCTGCCGGCCCATAACAACGACTTCATCTTCGAGGGAGACTCCGGGAATGTCAGTTACATCTATCATGGTTAAGTCCATGCATACCCGGCCGATGATGGGGGCGCGAACTCCCCTGACAAGCATGGATCCCCTGTTTGAAAGAATCCTGTCGTATCCGTCGGCATATCCTATCGGCACCGTTGCAATGGTGGAAGGCCTGGGGGTGACATGGGTGCTTCCGTAGCTGACGGTATAATTGGCTTCCACTTCTTTGACCTGGATCACCGTTGATTTGATGGACATGACGGGTTTCAGGTCAATAAGGCTTTTATCAACTTCCCCCGATGGCCATAAACCATAGAATGATATTCCCGGTCTCACCATATCGAGGTGCGTCTCCGGCATTTCGATGGTGGCGGCACTGTTTGCGGCATGGCGAATAGGAATTTTTATGCCTGCTGTTTCAATTTCATCGAGGAGTTTTTTAAATAGTTCTATCTGTTTTTGAGCCGAGGTTTTGTCCCTGCTGTCGGCACATGCAAAGTGGGAAAAAATCCCCTCTACTTCGAGACCCGGCATTGTCATTATGGTTTTAATCTGTTCCAGTGTGCCGGGGGTTTCTCCATCCTGCTGCAGGGGGAGGCCGTCGGAGGGTATGCCGAGGCGCCCCATACCGGTATCAACTTTAATATGTACCTTTACTGTTGTTCCGATACGGACTGCTTCATCGGAAATACGCCGGGCTCCCCCAAGTGAATTGAGGGATACCCGAATGTTGTTCTCCGCAATATATTGAACATGGCGGGGAAGGCTGTAACCGAAAATCAGTATGGGGGCATCAATGCCCGCCTGACGGAGCTCGAGGGCTTCATCAAACCGGGCCACCGCGAGGAACCGTGCCCCATTTTCCAGGGCAACCTTGGAAGCTTCAACGGCGCCGTGTCCATAACCATCACCCTTTACTGCAACCATCATCTCCGCCTTATCGGAGGCGAGGCGGCGCAGCTCAAGGAAATTATGAGCCAGGGCCTGAAGGTCAATTTCCGCCCAGGTTACCGGGGGGTATTTTGGTCCCTCATTTGAGATGCCGCTCATATTAGTTTTCGCCGTTTCCGAATTTATCGGTATGGTCACGGAAGAGCTGCATTACCTTAAGGGTTCTCTCTCCCGGCTTTCCGTCACCAATGGTGAGATCGTCGATTTTTGTTACGGGAACGACTTCCTTGTTTGAAGCGGTGATAAAGACTTCTTCCATGCTGCCGAGTTCATCAAAATCAATGTCTCTTTCTTCCACTTCAAACTCTCCCTTTACCAGGTCAAGGATGACACTGCGGGTAATACCGGGAAGGATATCAGCATTGGATGTTATAAGCTTGTCGTCCTTGAAAAAGAAGAAGTTTGTCGTGGTTCCCTCCAGGAGACGGTTGTTGCGATCGATATAGATAGATTCAATGGCATCCTGATCGTGAGCCATGTTAAGTGCAAATACGGCATTCAGGTAGTTGGTGCTTTTGGCGCCGGGAATGAAACGTTCCATTTTGTTGGTGATGATTTTAGTACCATCGGTATACCACCAATCCGGGAGCACGTGGCGGGGGGTGACCATTACCATCAGTTTGCCGTTCCCTTCCGGGGTAATGCCGTCTGAGCTGACACCGCCGGTATAGACGATACGTACATTGGATTCATCGTGTTGGGGATTTTTTTTGATGGTTTCTTCGACTATTTCACAGATCTCATCGTTGGTGTGATTCAGCTTCATTCCGATATGTTTTGCTGAATTTTCTAGACGTTCAATATGTTCCTTCAGTTTGAAGGGGCGTTTGTTATAGGTGATGAGGAAGTCAAAGATACCGAATCCTCTAAGGACAGTAAGGTCCTTTGCGGAGATGAAACTTTTGTCATCGTCAACAAACTCCCCGTCAATGTAGTATGTATTCATGGCACAACCTCTATTTTTTTAATTTTTAAATTGTTATTCGCTACTCTTCAATCAAAACTTTTATTTTTTAGAAAAAAATTCTTTTTAACGGCTCTGGTTCTCAGCAAAGGACTCCTGAAATTCCCTGCCGTGCCGGTTTACCGCAACAGATATTCCTTTTTGTAAATCGCCAATTATGCCATTGAAGGGTTCACCGGTTTCTTCATTCATGTACACCTTAGATACTTCAGTGGGAAGTACCAGTATATTTTCATCCCACCCGGAGATGGTTTTGCAGAATCCACCCCTTCCGAAAAAAACTTCGTTTTCCGCTACAGTAGTCTCTACATCGGGAATCGATATTTCTGACAGGTTCCGGAGCCAGGAATTAATTGATTCGCCCCATTTTTCCCTGTTGAGTTTTTCCGTTCCGATATTAAAAACAGGTGGAGAGTCATGACCCTTCGCCACCTGCCGTCCTATATTGTAGGCGTGAAAATCATAGACGACACAGAATCCGAAACGCTCCATCATTACCGCCACGAGGCTTCCAAAGAAACGGTAAAAGGCCTCGTATTTTTCCATGCTGCGGCGGATCATTTCAGGAGAAAGCTTTTCACGGTAAACCTCTATTCCCCAGAACATATCAGCAGTGAGGGGGATCGCATCCTCCGGTGTACGGTTAAGGTCATATTCAGCCCTTGAATCGAGGCCCCAGACGGCGTTTGGACAATTCTGTATCATGGTGTCGGTGAAGGGGTCCTCTTCAAAATACTGTGCGTCATCGGCAATGGAGAGGAGTGGCCGCAGTTCATCACGGAAGTTATGCCCTGCGTGAACTGCCGTTGCAATCCATGGCCTGGACAGGTCAAGGTTATAGGCAAATCCACCCAGGGGATCCTCTCCGGAAAGAATATCCGCAGACCGAAGGCGGTCTGCGGTTTCCTGGCAAAGGGGAAGTTTCATCTACTTCAGGCCGAATCTTTCAAGGCCGGAATCGGCAACTCGATGCACCAGCTGACGGTAGTCTTCCATCTCTCCCTCTTCACTTGCATGGTAGAGGGTATAGAGTTGAGGACTCCAGCTTTTAACCGGTTTCAGTCCGGGGATGCCGTTTACTTCGATGACACGGAGTTTTCCGTCTGAGGCAAAACGCATGTCGACTCTTACATGGTCTTTGCAGTTAAGGGCGGTAACTGCCTGGCGGCAGAGTTCACTGGCCTCTTCTGCATGTGCATCGGGAATTTTAACCTTGGTGATACCAACGCCGCGCATGTCAGCGCGAAATATCTGGTATTTTCCATAATGTTCTTCATCGGTTATGACATGACCGGGCAAAAATTCCTGATTTTTGTCATTCCCCAGCATCAGAACGGTATATTCTTTCCCCGGGAGAAAATCTTCAACAAGTGCAGGCTGCTCATAGGTATCGTTCACATGTTTTATGCGTGCAGCCAGTTCTTCCTTATCATGAACCACGGATTCATCACTGATACCTACGGATCGGGATTCGCAGCTCGGTTTTACAAATGCGGGGAAGTCCATTTCCGGTACAGGATCTCCCGGGCCCACCAGGAAGTGATTGGGGACCGCGACATTATTTTTCCGAAGAATGCTGTGAGTGGAAAATTTATCAATCATTTGTTTCATGCAGAGTGAATCAGGGCCGATATATGGAATTCCCATTTTATCGAATTTGTCAGCCAGCCAGGCATCATCATCAATATTCAGGCCGATTATATCTTCTCTTTCGGAGATGTAATAGAGGGCGCTCCATACAATGTCGTACTCCTTTTCTTCCAGGACTTTTTCTAAATCGTCCATGGTTTCAACGTAGGCAATTTCAGCGGACTTGCCGTTTGAATTAAGGGCATCACACAGGTCCTGGGTTGCCGCCATGTCGCCCCATCCCTGGGCATCTCCTCCGGGTCCGGTGATAATTAGTATCTTCTTCATGTTTGTATCCTCCACCTAGCTATTAAATTGCTGGTTTTATTCTATTCAACATTAGTCGAGAGTGAGCGATCACTCATTTATAACGCCTGTGATGTGATAAATAGTACATTGGTTTTTGTCAAGATTTTATTCTCTATTTAATGTACCTGTTGCGAAAGTTTTTCTTAACCTGCAAAGGTACCCCCGGTTTGTTTTGATCCGTCTTATTCTCTCTGTTAAAATATAAAATTTTCTTAAATGCACAAAGAATTTTTTTGGAAAAATATCTGAAATTATGCGAAAAAGCGATAATATGGCGTCGCTCATCGAGTCGTTGATGTCATGATGTTGTTTTTTCGTATGTATCCCTAACCCGGGGTTTAAACCCCGGGTTAGGGATACATACGAAAGTATGTACGAAAATTTTGATTTGAAATATTCTGCTAATTACTTTATCATTTCCCAATGAAGCTTTCTAAAATTATAAAGAAAATGCGTGATTTGCCTCTCAATTGGAAAATTATTAACCTGATGTTTATTTTCTGCATTGTGTACGTGTCTATAATTTTCATGATATATTTTTTCATTTTCATTCCCGGCCTGGAGTCCCTTGAAAAGAGTAAAGCCAGAGATGATATCAACCGGGTGATTAATGCAATCAGGGGAGAGATTAATCAAATCGATAAATATTGCTATGATAATGCTGCATGGGATGATATGTATTCGTATGCAGATAACCATAATGGATCATTCATTAAAAAAAATTTTCCCCTTAATTCACTAATGGACAACATGTTAAACATGGTTTATGTGTATGATACAGCTGGGAATAAAATCTGGGGCAGGGCAATAGACTTTAAGACCAGGAAAGATATTACAATCAGAGATTTCCACGGAAAAAGGGTCCCCCTGGAGCATAAGCTAATATGGGGGAGTGACCAGGCTAAGCCTTTGAGGAATCTTTCGAAAACCGGTATAATTAATACGGAAATTGGATTTATACTGGTATCATCAAGGCCAGTTATAACCACAAAATATGTAGGACCGGTAAGGGGTTCTCTCATTATGGGAAGAATTCTGACACAGGAACTAATTAGCAATATTATAAAAAAAACAAGAGTTGGTTTCCAGATTATTCCATTTAAACCGGATAAATTTAACAACAGGACAAAAGAAAGAGTGTCATACCTTTTAAAAACAGCACCATATTATTTTGAATATAATGATAATATAAATGCTTACAGCCTGATGGCCGATATGTACGGCAAGAATGCTTTTATAATAAAAACAGATAAGCCGGCAAAAATAATTGCAGAGGGAAGTTCTTTTATACGTTTTGCTGTAATTTCAATTATCGCCTCAATGATCATCATACTCCTGATTATGACATTACTGTTAAAAAAAATTGTCACTGATCCGGTTATTGACGTAAATCGTCATATTACAGAAATCGCAACTACACAGAATTTATCACTACGTCTTCCGGAAAATAGAAGGGATGAAATCGGCATACTTGCCCTTAATATCAACCTGATGGTTTTGCAGCTACAGGAAAAAACCGTTGAGCTGAGAAGGATTGCCATATATGATAATCTTACAAAACTTTTCAGCCGCGGACACATACTTGAACTGCTTGAACATCATATATCTGTATCAAAAAGATACGGGAACAACCTTGCAGTATTGATGCTTGATATTGATTTTTTTAAAAAAATCAACGATACATTCGGCCATCAGACCGGAGACGAAGTTCTCGCCAGGGTTGCCGGCGTCCTCAATGGCCAGATTCGCGAAACAGACCTTGCCGGCAGATATGGCGGAGAGGAATTTCTTATAATACTCACGAATCAGGATATAAGGGGAGCTGAAACAACGGCTGAACGTCTCAGAAAAAATATTGAGGAGCTCCAATGGGAAAAAGAGGGACTTCATGTCACAATAAGTGGCGGTATTGGAATTCTTTCCGAAGACATGGACAGCTCCAAGAAAATAATAGCTGAAGCAGACAGCAATCTTTACAGGTCAAAGGAAACCGGAAGAAACCGGATAACGGGATAAAGAAATTATTTCTACACGCCCGGAATTTCCTGTTAGTTGTGCAAAGAGGAATATATCTCACAAACCGCTGTGCAAAGAGCCCGCAGTATTATCTTATCACAGAACCTGCCAAAACATCTTTTCGAGCCTCTCCATTTTCCAGGACCTTTTTACCATTGATTAAAACGAGATCGATACCTGTGGGCCGCTGACTTGAATTTTCCAGTGTAGTTTCATCGGCAACCTGGTTCCAGTCGAAAACCGTGATATCTGCCGCCATGTTATTCTTTAAAAATCCACGGTCGGCAATACCTGCCTGCTTAGCATTTTTACCCGTCATCTTGTACACTGTCTCTTCAAGGGAAATTACACCGCTTTCCCGTGCCAGCTGCAGAAATCGGGGAAAACAGCCGAAGGCTGCGGGATTTTGCAGACCCTCCGGTTCGATCCAGGCATCGGTCATAAAGTGGGAGGCGCGGTGCCGCATCAGTTCAAGAACGATTTCACGGTTGCTGTATTTATGGAGTAGCATACGGGCGGTGCTGTTGCTTTTGCTTGCCAGATCAATGTATGCATTGAAGTCCTTCTGTTTGCGGTCCCGTGCAATATCGGCGACAAACATTCCGTTGTATTGTTCCATGTCCGGGTGATTGGCTGCGGCAATCTGCATATCTTCGGCATTGAAACCGAGAAGAGCAAAGGAGAGTTTCATCAGGTTTCGACATTTGCGCAGCAGTTTCGGATCTTCATAGGCATGTGGGACTTCCGCCATGAACCACTCTGGAAGTATGCCCGTTACTACCGTAGCTCCACAATGGTGGGCGTATGTATCGAAATGAATATCGAGTCCTTCATCTATTGCCTTATCAATGAGGCTCAGAGCCTTATCGAGGGTTTTCCATGTTTTTTTTCCTACAAAAATCAGGTGAGAGATGTGCATGCGGACACCCGTTTCCCGTGCCAGGTTGATCATCTCTTCAAGGGCAAGAAGGTTATGGGCTTTACCGAAGGGTTTTACAGGATAGGCCCCTGATATGGTTGAGAAGGCCCGAACATGTGAAGTGATGAAACCATTTTTTCTTTCCACCATTTCGGCTATTTCCTTTTGTTCTTCGAAGGTGGTGAATATATCCGGTGCGTATCCTAGACCAAAGGATACCCCCCTGGAGCCCTGATCCATAGACTCTTCAAGGAGGGAGAGTATTTCCTTTTTTTCTTCAACTTTCATTGGAGATGCGTCATAGCCGCGGATGGAAGCTCGGGTGGTACCAAGACCCGAGAGGGTAACTATATTCTGGTGAAGGCCCTTTTCTTCAATATGCTGGAAGTAATTATCAAGGCTGCGCCATGATATCCCGCTGTGCCCCGCCGAGAACAGGTTGTCTTCAAGGAGTTCAATATATTCTGTTTCCCGGCGAAATCCCGCTGCACCGAAACCGCAGTTTCCCGTTACATAGGTGGTGATTCCCTGTTCAATGAAGGGTGCAAAAAACTCAAACTTCTCCGCCGAGGGCATGAACCAGTCCTGGTGGGAATGCATATCGATAAATCCCGGGGTAATGACTTTCCCCTGGCAATCGATCTCTTCTGCGTCAGCTGTTATCGGTTTTTCTGAGATCTCACTGATACGGTCCTTTTCGATAAGGATATTCCCCCGGAAGGCGGCGGCACCTGTTCCGTCTACGATTGATCCGTCTTTGAGCAGTATTTTTTCTTTATTATTCATAGCAGACTCCCTTCTCTGAAAGCGACATTGTCAATCTCGCTTTAATGCTCAATCTCTAAGGGTATTTAAATTATTACAAGAATAAAATGTATGATATTGGAATAAGCCTTTTGGAGGCCCATTCGTTTTTTGGCAGGTGACATTGGTCTACTTGAAGGTGACATTTATCTACTTGAAGGTGACATTGGCCAATGTCACCTTCAAGTAGATAAATGGATATATCTTGACGTATAGGACAAAATTTGTTATCTGTCAACGCTATTCAGGAAAGAAAATGGATATTATATACATCGGAAAACTTTTTGGAACCCTGTTCTTCGGGATATTTTTAGGGGCCGTCTCCACTATTCCCGTCGGGGCAGTTCAGTTGCGGGTTATCAAGCGTTCCCTCGGTGGGCATCTCAGGGCGGCAGTTTTGACTGCAGCGGGTTCCGTTACTTCAGATATGATACTGGGGATTCTCACACTCTTCGGCTTTGGCTACTTCCTTGCCAAGAAGGAGGTGCAGATCGGTATCTACATCTTTGGTATTCTGGTCCTTACCTTTTTGCTGATGAAGATGTATCGGGAACGTCATGATATGACCCATAAAGAACCCCATGTCATCGAGTATCATGGTCGTATATCATACCTGGAAGGATTTACCCTTGCCATTTCGAATCCAGGCATGATTGTATGGTGGGTTATAGGATACCGTTTTTTTCTTGATTTGAATCTTTTTAATCCCGTAACTGCGGGAATTAAAATTCTGTTTATTGCATCGGCCTGCATTGGTCTCGGGGGATACCTCATTGTCATTTCTGTGATCGTTAACAGGGTGAAGAAATCCTTCTCTGAAAATTTTCTTTTCGGGGCGAATATGTTTATTATTGCCGTTCTCGGATTTCTGGTCCTGTATTTTATTGTGAAACTTCTTTGCCTGGTATTCAACTTCGATCTCGGTATCGTATCAGGCATGTAATATAAAATAGGGAGCTTAACATGATTCGAATTATCCGGGCATATATTCAGACTTCATTACTGACAAGAATTATCGGCGGCTTTATACTTGGTGCAGCAGCCGGCGGTATTCTCTGGTATCTTTCCTCTCTCTGGGGGAAACCAATAGCGGAAAGTGTTATACCTTATCTCTCTCCCTTTGGCACAGTTTTTGTAAATATGCTGAAGATGATCGTAATACCGGTCATCTTTGCCTCCCTTGTGGTGGGAGCAGCTTCACTCCCCGTGAATAAGTTCGGGCGTGTCGGCCTGAAGGTAATACTCTGGTATTTTTTCTGCTCATTTCTTGCAGCGGGAGTCGGTGTAATTATTGCCCTGGCTGTTGATCCCGGCAGCGGTGCCGATCTCGGTAACTGGAAGGCCATGGCGGGGGCCCTCTCCTCCAAGGCGGCGGATGTCGCCCAGAAGGCAGTGACTTCCAGCAGTTTCAAAGACCTCATACTTAACATGTTCCAGAATCCCTTTAAGTCACTGGCGACGGGAAACTTCCTCCCCATTATTGTCTTTTCAATTATGTTCGGCCTCGCCCTCCGGGTCCTCATGGAAAACAGTGAGGATACGGTTCTCAAAGAACGCCTCCAGGGGCTCCTCAATATGTTTGAGGCTGCCAGGGAGGTAATTTTTAAAATTGTAGACTGGGTGCTTGAATATTCTCCCATTGGTGTTTTCTTTTTGACCATGGTTAATTTTGCCTTTTACGGGCCGCAGATTGTCGGCCCATATGTGAGTGTTCTTCTCGGTGTCATCGGGGGGATAATGATCATGGTTCTGGTTGTCTATCCGATACTGCTCCTGGTGACGACGCGCCAGAATCCCTTTTCTCTCATGAAGCGTATGGAAGAGGCAAGCATCATGGCCTTTGTCACAAGATCAAGTGCCGCGACACTTCCCGTTTCGATGAAGGTTTCCACCGAGGATCTCGGAATCAACGAGGAGATTGCCAGTTTTTCTCTCCCTCTCGGGGCAACCATTAATATGGACGGGGTCTGTGTTCACCTTCCGATGTTTGCAGTCCTTGCAGCAAATATTTTCGGTATCGATCTGACTGCGGGTGAACTTATAGTCTTTGTAATTACCACGGTACTGGTTTCCGTGGGGGTTGGGGGGGTTCCCGGGGGAAGTGTAATGCTTCTATTTATCATCCTTCAGACAATGGGGCTGAGCAATCCCCAGGTTGCCGTTATTGTCGCCCTTGCACTCGGTATAAATCCGATCCTTGATATGTTCGAAACCATGAATAATGTTACCGGAGACATGGTCTGCACCTACGCCGTGGCGAAACAGGAGGATCTTCTTCACGACGTGGAATCGTAATGACGATCATCGAATTCATGACGTGAGGACATCCTCAATTAGTTCAAGGGCCCAGTCGATTTCTTCCTTTTTTATAATCAGCGGCGGGGCAAAACGTATTACGTGATCATGGGTCTCCTTGCAGAGGATTCCCTTCTCCAGAAGGGCCTCGCAGAATCCACGGGCTCCCCCCGCTTCCGGGTGGAGCTCAACGCCGATGAAGAGACCACGTCCCCGTACTTCCTTCACATGTGAACTTTTTATACCCTGCAGCTTATTTTTGAAGTAGGCACCGAGTTTCGCGGAATTTTTTATGAGGCCCTCTTCGGTCAAAATTTTCAGAGCCTCACGGGCAACCGCGCAGGCAAGGGGATTCCCCCCGAAGGTGCTTCCGTGGTCTCCCGGCATGAAGACCCCCAGTACCTCCGCATTGGAGAGAATTGCCGAAACGGGATAGTATCCTCCTGAAAGGGCCTTGCCGATCAATGTCATGTCCGCTTCGATCCCTTCATGTTCCTCCGCGAGGAGTTTCCCCGTTCGGCCCAGTCCCGTCTGGATCTCATCAAGGATCATTACGATATTGTTTTCTTTGCAGAGGTGCCGCGCCTGCTTCAGGTAGCCGTCGGGGGGGATAATGACGCCACCCTCTCCCTGTATCGGCTCTGTAAGAAATCCGACTGTATTGGGGGTGATGGCCCCCTTGAGGGCGCCGATGTCGCCGAAGGGGACCGTGACAAAGCCGGGAGTAAAGGGGCCGAAGCCTTCACGGTACTGCTCCTCCGTGCTGAAACCGATAATTGTGATGGTTCGTCCGTGGAAGTTATTTTCACAGACTATAATTTCAGCCTTCTCCGCAGGCACCCCCTTGGAATGATAGCCCCATTTCCGTACCGCCTTGATTGCGGTTTCCACAGCTTCGGCACCGCTGTTCATGGGAAGCACCATGTGGGAATTGGTGAGTTCGCACAGCTCTTTATAAAAGAGACCCAGCTGGTCATTGCGGAAGGCCCTTGAGGTGAGGGTGAGGCTCTGAGCCTGTTTCGTCATCACCTTCAGGATGCGGGGATGGCAGTGCCCCTGGTTTACCGCGGAGTAGGCGGAGAGGCAGTCGAGGTATTTTTTCCCTTCAACGTCCCAGACCCAGATTCCTTCCCCCTTTGAAATTACCACATCAAGGGGTTTATAATTTCTGGCGCCGTATTTATTTTCCAGGATGATGTAGTCTGCAGTATTCATAGAGGGGACCTCCGTTTATGAAAGGTATCTCATTTTACACGAAAGTCGGCCCTGCGTCAAGGAGGCGCGGTGTGTTACGAGAAGGCGAGGATGGCATCCTCGCCTTCGATACGAGGCATCCTCGCCTTCGATACGAGGCATCCTCGTCTACGATACGAGGCATCCTCGTCTACAAATGACATACCCGCATTCGAATCATGCGACGATTACCATCATCGTTTTCAAACGATATCCTTTGCCTGCTTCCCAACTGTACGGTAGATATACATCATCCAGAAAATCAGGGCGATGTGGAGAACGTCATTGGAAGAAAACCATATCCCCTTTTTCCAGAGCATTTCAGTGTATCCCATGAGGAGATAAAAATAGTAGACCGCCATTACCAGGGCCATCAGGAGCCAGGTAATTATCAGGGAGCGGTCGATATTACTTTTTTCTTTTATGAAACGTATTATATTGATTACAGAAAGAATCAGGAAGTTGGGTCCCGTGAAGAGGATCATCAGTTCAAAGGAGACAAGAAATTTATCCGCTGTAACGGCGCCCCACAGGACAATGGCAGTGTATACCAGGGCATTCAGTGGTGCATATATATGGAGGCCCCTTCTCAGTTTTCCAATCGTGCTGGAGAATGAAACCGCCATAAGAATTCCGTTCATGCTGAAGGCGGAAAAAATCATGTAGTAGATTTCCCACCAGCTGGTCCATGAACATACCTGGCGTCCCGCGCATTTTATCTCGTAGCTGAATGCCTGGTAGCTGGTACCCGCTGTAATGGCCCCGGCTCCCCAGAATATCAGGGCGATACCCCACCAGAGGCGCGTCTTTTCGGCGCCGCGGCTTCGGAGAAAATAGATACCAATGGCAATGGTCATGATTCCCAGGAAATAGACAAAAAATGAAGAGGTCGGTTTCGCCAGAACAAAATCAATGAAGCCAAGGGATACGCTGGTGCATGGATGGGTCGTGCACCATGTTTCCGGAGTCTGCCCCGGATAGGGTATTGTGGCAAGTTTGCTGCATCCCGTCATTGGCAGGAATAATACAAGATACCAGGAAATTTTTTTCATGATTCCTCCCGGGAGTGGTGTCTCCGGTATTTTAAAAAGTTTTTCAGGGGGTGGGGAAGTTTAATCACTGCAACATCCATCCCCGAGATGTCCTTTATAAAATGAAGTTGAAAATTTGAACAGCATTTTTTAATGAATGGCGGTTCATATAGGAGCATTTATTTTGAATGAAGAGAATGAAGGCGTGGAAGCGCTTCCACGCCTTCATTCTCTTCATGAGGAACCACAACAAGTTTCAGGCCTTTATTCCCGATGACCGTAACGGATTGTCCCGCTTCGATTCCTGCTGCATCTGTTTTAACTTCCCCCCGCCATAACTCAGCGCCGATTTTTATCAGTCCCTCCGGATCGAGGCACTGATGTACAATTCCCCGGCGTCCATTCATTTTATTCATCGCGGAATCTCCCCGTGAATCATATGAGCGCCATACAACGGGAAGGACGAAAATATCCTTCAGTATCCAGACAATGACGGTTCCTGCGGTAAGAAGTTGGGGAAGCTGAAATTTTGCATCGAGAATTGAAATGAGATAGAGTACCAGACCCAGGGCGGGCACCTGGAGCAGTGAATATTTCAGGATTACACCTGGAGGAATATTTTTAAAAGTATATTTCATTATTTAGCTTCTGCGTCCTGTTATCCTATTGTGGGACTGAGACTCCAGCGGATATACCACCCGGTATCTTCATTAAAGTCGAGGCAGACGATACCCCCGTTCTGAAATCCGAAAACTGTGACATCTTCATCACCGGTCACCAGCCTGGCAAGCATTTTACCCAGGAAGGGCTGATGCCCCACCAGCATTATGTCCCGGTGGTCCTTCAGTTTGTGTATGATGGGGTCCACATCATCATTCGGGGCGAGTCCCGCCATAATATCGGGGCTTCCGGTTTTCAGGAGGTGCTGCCCCATAATTTCCGCGGTCTCCGCGGCGCGGGTTTTTCCGCTGTGACGGATTTCCTTTACCTCAATGCCGTAACCGGCGGCAACCTCGGCAATACGTGTTACATCCGCGATGCCCTCCGGGGTGAGGGGCCGGTCAGGTTTTTCTCCCTTTGCGTGGGCCTTTCCGTGCTGTACCAGGTATAGTGTCATGGGTGCCTCCTTTTCTTTTTGAAGGTGAGGAAGGCCATCCTCACCTTCAAGAGGGGCCTTCCCTCATACGTATTCTCTGCATAAAATAAACTACGATCATTATAGCAATTCCCGCCGGGTAAAGCAAGTACCTGTCTGAATAATTAAAACCAATAAGACCCGATACTGATCCGGGATGGAAAAGGATCAGTGTTGCACTCAGCAGCAGAGGGGCATCGTACCAGCGGTTTCGCGTGAGGTACCATCCCTGTATGGCGGAAGTAAATGCAAAGGCGGCGAAAACCGCCATGGTAAAAATCAGGATCCCCTGGCTCCAGCTTGTGATGCCGTGGAGTATCAGGTCCGGATTAAATACAAAAAAGAAGGGAATAATTGCGGTGCGCAGGTCATAGAGAAATCCCTGGAGGCCCGTCTGTATCGGGTCAGAGCCGGCAATTGCCGAGGCGGCGTATGCCGCCAGGCCCACCGGGGGAGTATCATCGGCAAGTATCCCGAAATAAAAACAGAATAGGTGACTCGCCATGAGTGGAATGGCGAAACCGTATTTCGCCCCAACGGTGACGATTACCGGCGCCGTGATTGAAGCCATTACTATGTATGTCGCCGTGGTGGGAAGCCCCATCCCGAGGAGAAGACTCGCCACTGCAGTTATCAGGAGCAGGAGAAATACATTACCGCTTGAGAGAACCTCCACAATTCGGGTTATCATACCCCCAAGTCCCATGCCGACGATACCGACAATGATACCAGCTGTTGCGGTTGCAAGGGCGACGATAACCATGTTGCGTGATCCAGCGACAAAACCCTTTCCGATAATCTGCAGTGTATTCGTTGCGGCATTTATGAATCCTGTTTTTGTGCTCCATGAATGCCTTATCTCCTGGTAAAGGATAACGGCGCAGAGGAGGAGTATGGAACGGTACGCCGCCATTTCCGCGGAGTGGCGAAGTACCACAAGTTCTATGACCAGAAGGGTTATCGGAAGCAGGTAGTGAAAACCCTCCTTCATTGTTTTTCTAAAGGGGGGAAGTTCATTTCTCGGTAACCCGATCATTCCCAGCCGGGAGGCCTCCAGGTGCGTAATATAAAAGAGTGCCGCGTATGAAACGAATGCAGGAATGGCCGCCGCCTTGACTACTTCGATATAGGGAACATTGACATACTCTGCGATGATAAAGGCGGCGGCCCCCATGATTGGAGGCATCAGCTGCCCGTCTGTACTGGAGGCGACTTCAATGGCGGCGGCCTTTTTGTCCGGGTAGCCAACTTTTTTCATCAGGGGAATGGTGAATGTCCCCGTAGTGACAATATTGGCAATACTCGATCCTGAAACGAGTCCCGAAAGCCCGCTGGAGACAACTGCCGCCTTGGCGGGGCCCCCTTTAAAACGTCCGAGAAGGCTCAGGGCCATGGTGGTGAAGAATTGCCCCGCCCCGGCCTTTTCAAGGGTTGTGCCGAGGAGCACAAAGAGATACACAATTGTTGCGGATACCCCCAGGGGGATACCGTAAATGCCTTCCGAGGAGAGGGCAATCTGATTGAGGTATTTATTCAGTGACACCGCCCGTGTTGCCAGGAAATCCGGCATGCTGGGAGCAAAAAATGCATAGAGAGTAAATACCGTGGCAATGACGGGAAGCGCCGGGCCAATGGAACGGCGCGTCGCCTCAAGGAGTATCAGTACCAGGAATCCCCCCGCAACGATATCCCGGGGGAGCAGGGCCCCCATTCTCCGTGTCAGTTCGTTCCATTCAATAACAATGTAGAGGGCAAGTAGTACGCTGATAATGGCAAAGAGATAATCAATGAAGGGGATTTTATTTTTTTCTGACAGTGCCCGGATATGACCTTCCTTTTTTAACATGGGAACATTCAGAAAGAGAAGTGAAAAGGCGAAGGCAAGGTGAATGGCCCTGACGGTGATGCTGTCAACAATGAGAAAGCCTACAAGGGAAAGCTGAAACAGTGCCCAGGATATCCCGATAACCGCTACCAGTTTTTTTTCAAGGGGCCGGAGAATTCTCAGCTCTCCCGTTTCAGCTTTTAATATTTCCTCGGCGGAGTGCCGTTCCCTCAGTGCCATGTTTACAGGGTTTCTTCTTTTAAAATCAGTTCCACGGGAATATGCTTGAGCAGTCCGCTTTCCCGGTAATATTTCAGGGCACCGGGATGTATCGGTGCGGTGAGCCCTTTGAGCATATCCGGTGCCGTAAGTCCCTCGTAGGCGGGGTGCAGTTTTTTAAATTCACTGAGATTACCAAAAACTTCCTTTACCACCGCATAGATAATCTTATTGTCTGCCCTGGCGGAGGTGACAAGGGTGGCCCTGACGCCGAAACTTTTAATATTTTTTCTATTGGCCGCATTGGGATAGTGATGCCCTGGAATAACAGATGGGGCATAATAGGGAAATTTTTTATAAAAGTCTTTCAAGGTCGGTTTTGACAATTCAATGATTCGAACTTTAATGCGCCCTGATGTTGCTTCCTTGATGCTTCCATTGGGATGACCTACCGTATAGAAAAAGGCATCAATCCGTTCATCCTGCAGGAGGCCCGCGGCTTCAACTGCCTTTATATACTCCGCATTGATTTCCTTTTCGGTAATGCCGAAGGCGGCGAGTGCATCCCTTGAATTCTGCAAATGTCCTGAACCGGGATTCCCCAGGTTTACCTTTTTGCCTTTTATATCCTTTATTGATTTAATGCCGCTTTTTTCTGAGACGACCAGTGTTACTGATTCGGGATGAATAGAAAAGACTGCCCGGAGGTTTTTCTGTGGTCCGCGTTTTCCCCATTCCGCCAGGCCCTTCGCTGCCTGGTATTGACGGTCTGACTGTGCAACCCCAAGGTCGAGATCTCCGGAAAGTACCGCATTAATATTATAGACGGAGCCGCTGGTTGCTTCCGCTGTGGCACGTATTTTATAGATCTCCTGCTTCTGGTTGACCATCCTGGCAATGGCCCCTCCTGTTGGATAATAGACCCCGGTGACACCGCCGGTACCTATAGTCAGGAATTTCAGGCCGCTTTTATTTCCGCAGGCGTTGAGGGAAAATATCAGAACAGCTGTAATGATAAGGGTTTTCAGTTTCATGTTGCAGGAGCCTCCGAAAAATAAATTATGGTTCTATTCTTCATATAACCGGAGGCATATTTTAGCAAGTATTTTGTTTTTCTTTTTGATGTCGCGAAAGTCTATTTGCGCCTTTTAATAATTTTTTTGTGACTTTGATTGATATAGAATTAATTCTATATAAACAGAATTTAATTTTGTTTAAACTTCTCTATGAAAAAAATTACAGTTCCCGTGGTAAAATAGGTAACGATATCGATCCAGTCGAAGTTGGTACCCAGTATTACTTTTGAGGCATCGGCATTGTTTTTAAAAATACTTTGAATGTTGGTTAACTGTAATATTTCCAGTATCAGGGCGAGGCCAAGAACCGCAAATAGAGAAAAAGAGGATTTGGAAGAGGGAAGAATCATCAATAAAGAGTAAAGAAATATAATAATCAGGATATCACCTGCATAGTACCGGAGGAATCCCGGATAATTGAAAAATTTTAGAATAATAAGACCGCAGGAGAGACTAGCGATGGCTGAGATGAGGTAATACTTTTTTTCAGGGATTATCTGGCAGAGTATATCCATAGTGTGTTGAATTGTTATATAAAAGGATACCGGTATTTGAACACCGGTATCCTCGAAAAATTATCTTCTTCGGCCCTGTTCAATCAGTTCAAGTGCAGTATTTTTCTGATACTGGGATCCATCTTTGGTGAAGGTATAGCCGAGTACATGTCTGAATTTTACACGGGGATTGTTCTGGTAAACCACAATGGTTTCTCTTTCGTTTTGAATTGATTTGAATGCCATGGTTGAGACCTTGAAAGTACCCGCCTTAACGGTTACCCGGTTGGCAAGGTCAAATTCACGTCTCTGTGCCGCGGTAAGACTTACCGGCTTCATGAATTGGTTTTCTCCCGGTTTTGCCACTTTCAGGGGGGTTTTTTCACTTCCTTCAATTAAAAAACCCTGTCTAACATTGCCTCTGCGGTCTACATATACATCTATGGTTACTGCATTACGCAGGCCGAGTCCCGGAAGGACGTATCCAGTTTTGCTTCGCACAACAAACAGGCCAGCTGAACGGCCGATTATTTTCATTTCTATCTGGGAACTGCCTTTTGCACCCTGCAGTATTGCATAGTCTCCAACACGGGCATTGCTGTGCAGCAGGAATTTATTATTCAGAGGAGTATCCTTAACTGAATTTCGAATGATGCTCCCGAGGCATGATGCCTGTGAGAGCAGGGCCATGAATAAAATAACAGGTAATAATTTTTTCATCCCGGTTACGCTCCATAATATTTTAATTTTTATATGTATGTATTCTTTTTCATTATAGTGAAATTTGTCAATATCAATTTATTTGCAGATATTTCAAATGCAGTCTAATCAATCAGGAATCTACAGTGTTGACGTGCCTTCTTAAATGCATTATACTGGGCGATCGTTTTATAACTCCAGGCAGCCGATCCAGCAAAACCAAAATGGAAGACAAACAGGACTTAACATTAAACCATTTAAAAGAAAGGAAAGAATTGAACAGTCTCTCAAGGGGGGAGCTTGTTGAATTAATTCGCTCTATGGAGAAGACGGTTTCTGCTGCAAAGGATATTGTTGAAAAAATGGAACTCTACTCTTCAATTATTGAACAGACATCGGAATCAGTGGCGGTTCAGGATCTTGAGGGAAATTATATTTATACAAATCCAAGTTACGAGAAACTGCGTGGATATTCCAAGAAGGAATTGTTCCTTAAGGAATTCCTTGAAAAATATTCCCCTGAAGAACAGGCAAAACGTCAGAGGGCATTTGACGAGATTATGCAAACCGGCTACTGGCGGGGAGAGCTGAATTTTTCCCGCAAAAACGGTACCTATGTGGCAACCCTCTGTACATCAGTATTGATGAAAAATTCAGCAGGCCATCCCGTGGCAGTAGTCGGATTGATTACTGATATGACAGATGTTAAAACTGCCCAGATGGAACTGGAAAAGGCAAAAAGAGAGGCGGAGAAGGCCAATAGGGCAAAGAGCCATTTTCTTGCAAATATGAGCCATGAAATACGGACCCCCATGAATGCCATCATTGGATTTACATCTCTCCTGCTTGAAGAAGAAGATGATGAAGAAAAACGTATGACCCTTGAAATGATTGATAAATCGAGCACCATACTTCTCGATCTGATCAATGGAATTCTTGACCTTTCCAAAATCGAAGCGGGAAAATTGCAGACATACAGTACCTCTTTTCAGATAAAGGAGACGCTGAATTCGATAAAAAATATGTTCACATCCCAGGCCGTGGATAAATCTATTGATTATAGAATCAATTTTTTTGAAGATTTTCCTGATACAGTTTTTGGCGATCAGCGTCTCTTTCGTCAGATAATACTGAATATTATTGGTAATGCATTCAAGTTTACAAAGCAGGGGATGATTGAAATTGAATGCAACTATAGCGAGGGAATGGTGGAAGTCAAAGTCAGTGATACCGGTATTGGTATTGCTGAAGGGAAACAACAGCAAATCTTTAAACCATTTACGCAGGCAAACCGATGTATAAGTTCCGAATTCGGAGGTACCGGCCTTGGTCTCTCCATATCAATGCATCTCGCTAAAATAATGAATGGAATGATTTTATTGGAGAGTGTTCCCGAAAAGGGTTCCGTATTCACCGTCAGAATTCCCATGCCTGTAACGGGAGAGTCCCCTATGAGAGATCTGACAGAAAATAGGATTAAGTACCCGAAAACCGGAAATATAACTCAAACAACCGGTAAAGGATACCGGGATATCCGAATCCTGATTGCCGAAGATAATGAGATTAATCAAAAATTGATTAAACGTTTTGTTACGAAAATTGGCTGCCCCTGTGAAGTTGTATCCAATGGAGAAGAGGCCCTCCTGCTGTTGCGGAAAAAAAACTATGATATACTGCTGCTTGACCTGCAGATGCCTGTGATGGATGGTGAGACCCTCCTGCGGATAATAAGGCTGGATGAAAAGTTGTCCCGGCTTTATGTTATAGCACAAACTGCCTACGCCATGAAGGGGGACAAGGAGAGGATTCTCTCCATGGGATGTGACGGATATGTTTCAAAACCCATTGACCGCAACAAGCTTGCTGCAGCCATTGATAAATTTACCCTTGAAAGGAGAACAGACTGGGCTGAGTCTTTTTAGTTATATCTCTGGTATTGTTCTGAAAAATTGATTTTTATTTAAAAAAATGACTTGATCGATATTCTGTTCAACGATCAGGATATTGGAAAACAGGGATCATTCTGATGTTTTAGATTTTAAGATAAAGAAAGGAGAAGGCAGATTGCGCTGTCAGAAAGACTGATTTTCAAATGCCTCATCTGCTCTCCAAAGCCGCGCTTATCAGCGTTAATCTTTTTCTATTTTGGTCCTGTTAAGAGTTTTAAAAAAAACCGAAAGAGTCCAAATTTTAATTATAGAGGAAAATAACATGGAGCAGTATAAAAAGGATTTCATTGAGTTTATGGTAAGCTCAAATGTTCTTACTTTTGGAGATTTTACTACTAAAAGCGGGCGTAAAACTCCCTTTTTTATCAATACCGGCAATTATAAAACCGGTGAGCAGATCAAGAAACTGGGAGAGTTTTATGCTCAGGCTATAGAAGATAATTTTTCCGAGGATGCTGATGTGCTTTTTGGCCCTGCCTATAAAGGGATACCCCTGGTGGTAACCGCATCGATTGCCCTTAGCGCTCAATTCCAGAAAAATGTAGCCTTTTGCTTTAACAGAAAAGAGACAAAGGATCATGGTGAAGGGGGAAGTCTGGTCGGTTATAAACCCGGAGATGGTGACCGCGTCATTATCGTAGAGGATGTAACCACTGCGGGTACATCAATTCGGGAGACTGTTCCTGTTCTGGAAGCGGCAGCTAATGTATCAATTAAAGGTCTCATTGTTTCCGTTGACCGAATGGAAAAAGGAACCGGCACCAAAAGTGCACTGGCTGAAATTCAGGAAGAATTCAACTTCCCCACGGCAGCTATTGTAACCCTTGATGATATCGTAGCATATCTCCATAACCGTGAAATCAATGGAAAGATTATCCTGGATGATGTAATTAAGGGGATGATTGATTCCTACCGTGAAAAATACGGAGCGGAATGATCAGACCGGAAATGTTGAGAAATGGCCAAATGTTAATATTTTTTCTTGATTCAAATATTTAAATGTTTTATTATCTCCGAGGATATTTACATACAAAATATGGGGGACTTATGAATAAATTAATGTTTTCTGCCTTTTCTCTTGTTCTTGCTATGGTTATTTCTTCGGCCCTTTTTGCTGAGGATGAAAACAAAAAGGAGACCGAAGGGAGTGCCGTCAAGTCAGGGTTGTATCTCAATACCAGTCTCGGAGCATCTGTAAATCCTCTCGGGCTTGCATTAAAGGCGGATATTTATTATCGCCTGCCTTTAGTCAAAAAACCAGGTAAACTCTGGCGAAGTACCAAAATTGATATGGGGGTGCAGGAATATTTAAGCCCTTCATTTCAGCGGGCATCAGCCTTTGTGAAAATTGAACCCATTGCAGTTTTTGATGTTGTTGCCTATGCCGGATATGACTACATTTACGATCTTAACAATGATACCTTTGGTCCGGGCTTTTTAACCTTTTCTTCTCCTGACGATCCCTATGACACTGATGACAGAAAAGCCATGGATGGGGATGCCCGCGGGGGTTTTAGAATGGTGGTAATACCAACCTTTAAAATTGCCTTCGGTCCTGTCGCTGCACTCTATTCTTTTTCAATAGAATATCATGATTATAATTTTGATGGGTATTTTTATGACCCAAGTACTTTCATCCTTCATGAAGGGGAGGACATCGTCTACAAACATGACGCTAAACTTCTTTATAAATTTGGTCCATTTAACAATATTGGTACCTTCAGGGTGGGGGTTAACTTCACTAATTTATGGGTAGACAGTACTGATAAAAATTCTATGAAAATAGCCGGTATGGCGGTTTATGTGCCGAAGTGGTCATTCCAGGGGGAGAATCTGCAGCCTTATTTTGTTACCATGATGGGTTCCCACATACAGGATCGATATTATAAAGGAAAATTCTATTTTGCACTGCTGATGGGCGTTAACTACAAGATGTTCTAAAGTTTTTGTCAGGCAATAAGGTAATATCTATTTGCAAATACGTAAATTCCCCTTCATGAGAATATCATGAAGGGGAGGATCATCAATTACCCCTTCTATAGCCTGATAAAGGTAATATGCATCCGGTTCTGAAATTACCTGATTGGCTTTATCTGTATAATTTCCGTTCCATTCAATATAGTCATTATTTTTTGTAATGTACTGAAATAGTTTATACATCTCATCATCACTATCACTAAAGGCATCGTCAAGTTCAAACATCAGGTCAAAGCGGGTACCCTCCGGTTCCCATCCTTCCTGTTCTGCTGTTTTGATAATTTTAAGCCAGTAATCTTTATCCAGGTGAAGAGATTCACCGGAATCAATCTGCAGCAGGACATATTTCATTTCAGGATTCTTTTATTTTCTCAAAAGTATATTTCAGCTTCTTTAAAATTTTCTTTTTTTCTTCTCCGTTAATAAGGCTCAGGTCAGCGGAAAGGGAAAATCCTTCCAGGTGTTCTTCGATATGTGATTGATTACTCTCTATTTTTGAAATATAATCTATAACCTGATAGGTTTGAACGTCGTAATGGATTCCCTTTACCTGGATCACGTCCTTTTTTTCCAGGAAGATTGTATCTTTTACATGGGAATGTGTTTCGTGGGATATTAATATCTGATCAGGTTCGGCTGCACTTTCCAGTCTTGAAGCGAGGTTGACCTGGGAACCAATTATCGTATAATCCATGCGCTCATTGCTTCCGAAATTACCCACAGTACAATAACCGGTGTTGATACCCATGCGGATATGGAATGGCCGGGAAATCCCTTTGTCCATCCATATCTTCTGCAGCACCCGGATCCTTTCACGCATTTCTATTGCCATTTCTACACATGCCAGGGCATCTGCACTTTCGCCTTGACTCTCCGGGTCTCCGAAAAATATCATGATTGCATCACCGATATATTTATCAATGGTGGCTCCGTGTTTTAAGGCAATCTGTGACATCTCTTCCAGATAATTATTCAGTAGATCTGTGAGATCTTCTGTTTCCATCTGGTCGGTGGTTTCCGTAAAATTTCTGATATCGGAAAAGAAAACTGTTAATTTTTTCCTGTGTGATTCTATTTTCCCTTCCTGTTTACCGCTGAAAATACTGTCCCTGATTTGAGGAGAGAGGTAGCGGGAGAGTTTATCTGAGAGTCCCTCAAGGATGGTATTTGACTCATTGAGCATTTTCATGGTATCCTGAAGTTCATGCGTCCGGTCTTCAACTTTTTGTTCAAGGTTTTCCGTATAGTCCTTAAGTTTATGCGCCATTTTATTGAAGGTCTCCGCAAGCTGTCCAATCTCATCCCTCGTTTTGGCTATGATTGTGATGTCATAATTTCCGTTGGTAATTTCCTCACTGGATACAATCATGTTTTTAATGGGATTAACCAGGTTACGTGACATTATAATAATAATTATTACCGCAATAATACCAATAATTGTAAAACAGATAATAAAGGTAATCCGGGTTTTAAATATGAGGCTGTTGATTGTATTATTTAATTTTTCTTTTGCGATATTGATATCGTCAATATAGGCGCCGGTCCCAACCCACATATTTGTACCGGGTACTGCCATTGCGGTACCGAGTTTCGGGAAGATTTTTTTGCTGCCCGGTTTGGGCCATGCATACCTGTGATAGAGCAATTTTTTCTGTGCAACACGGTCGAGTTCCTGGATAATGAACTGTTCATCCTTCGGATCACGAAGCTTCCAGAGATTTTTTCCCTCGTATTTATGGTTGGCGCCGTGAACAAGATTTTTCCCGGTACCCTTTTCGTAGAGGAAGTAGTATCCATCTTTGGCAAATTTCATTTTTCTCAAAAGATTGCGGGAAAGCCGGAGTTTTTCCTTTTTATCAAGGCCGGGCTGTTTGTTTATTGCACTTAACATCGTGGCTGCAATTTCCGTTGCAGATTTTAGTTCCTTGTTGTATCTGTCCAGCAGAAGTTCATCCGCCTTTTTAAATACAAAGTCATTATACTGATTGAAGGAAACATTGAATATTATGAAAATCATGGTAAAGGTGAAGATGGTCATTCCGACGGAAAATATTATAAGTTTTTCGAGAATTCCGAGTTTTTTCATTGTTGATATCCTGAAGGATTTTCTGGTGACCGGCGAAAACGGCATGAACCGATCTTTATACTATTTGTGCAACGTATTGTTCTATTTGTCAAGATTTTCATGAAGGGAAGCATTATCTGCCGAGGGAGAAATAATACCTGATTGATAAATTGTTCTTGAACTGAATATTGCAGTTATTAATCTATTGAAAGGAGTAAACTT
Organism: uncultured Spirochaetota bacterium; assembly: GCA_942491575.1. Classification (GTDB taxonomy): domain Bacteria; phylum Spirochaetota; class UBA4802; order UBA4802; family UBA5550; genus CAZHNW01. Next base: position 2,391,266 of record CALOBT010000025.1, on the reverse strand, counting down.
ATGACAAAAAAATCTGTTAAATCGAATTCCCTGCTGGTGGGGATTATGATTTTTGCCTATGCCGCCGCTGTGGGGACTTTAATTAACGCCATCTTTGCCGTAGCCGGGACAGGGGGAAAGGATCCTTCTGTTGTACGGTTATTTACAATAGCAATTTGTTTCTTTATTGCCGGAACAATCCTAAAAAAAGTAATTAAAAAGCAGAGAGGGTAAAGGAAGTATAAAATTTATTGAGGGACTGCGTTTTTTCTTCTTCGGCGGCTGATTTTTCTTCTATCATACCTGCGCCGGTCTTCCTGGTCAAGACTACTGCTGTTTAAATAATCATACAGGCGCCTGTCCGGCAGGAACCTGCGGTTGATCTGATATTTTTTTATTAGCTGCATCACCCGGGTGCCGTTAAATTAATAATTAAAAGTCTATATCAAAATTATAGTAAATTTTTTTACGCAGGGCAAGAAATATTTTTGGATGAAACTGTCTCTGAATCTTGCTGCATTGAAATTCAGGGAAGCAGAGGATTTTATAAACTTCCTCTCCTGAATGGGAAAATAGAAGTATATTTTCCCTTCAGGTGCACAATGAGGATTCCCGAAGCAATCAGCAACAGGGATATTATCAATTTGCTCGATATATCCTCTCCCAGGATGAGACCGCCGAAAAGAACACCGGAAAATGGCATTATAAAAATATAGGAATGCATGGTGACTGCGCCAAAACGCTGCATGAGGCTGTTCCAGATTACAAAACCGAGTGAAGCCGTAATGACCCCCTGGTAGAGAAGAGACGAGATAACTACAGAATCTATTTTGAAGATCATTTTTGAATCGAAAAAATATCCTCCAAGCAGATATACTGGTGCAGCAACCAGGGCACTGTAAAGGGGGAAATGGAATGCCTTGTATTTATGGATAATTCTTTTAATATAAATTGTGTTGCCTGCCCATATGAGTGTCCCAGCCAGGATATATAAATCACCCGGACTAAAGGCGGCTTCAGCCGGTTTTTTTAGAATGATGAGCAGACCGGAGAATCCGAGGAGCATACCTATTATCTTTCTTAAAGTGATCCTGTCACCGGGAACAAAAAAGTGAGCAAGAAGGAGCACAAAAAAGGGCTGTGCATTCACAATCAGGGTTGCCCGTGAAGCATCGGTAACTGCTACACCGAAATAATAGAGAGCCAGCTGTATGGCGAAGACAGCACTGGAAAGAAATATTGGCCGGCGCTGTTTCTCAGGGAGGGCAGGGTTTCTGCCGGTAACGCGGACCCATAGAAATATAACCACAGCAGCTATGGCAAATCGGAGTCCCGCTGACGTAAGTATGCCCATGCCTGTCAGGGTCAATTTCATTGCGATGGTATTGGCCCCAAAGGCAATGCAGAGCGCTGCCATTACCAGGGATGCTCCTGGTGTCAGGTCATTATTTTGAATGCCGCTGCTTTTTGTCATGTCTTCCTTCAGGTTTTTAATGGATATGGAGTATCAGCCTGAATCCTTTAAATAATCAAGTAAGAATTTTTTTCCTGTATCAGAATCCGAGGAACAGAAAAATGTTGACATAATGACAGTTGTGTCACTGAATTTGTGGCAAAAAAATATAAAAATAAGAGGTTCTGTATGCTGCGCAAATTGTTCAGGTCATTTCTCAAGCCCTATGTTGAAGGTGATTATCTTTTACTTGCAAGGGCAAAGCTTCTTTTAATCTTTATTATCATTTTTATTTTTCTGATTATACTTGTTCAATTCAGTATGCTTTTTGCAGGTTGGGAAGATTTCATTAAAACCCTGTATATTACACCACTGCTGCTGACAGGATTTTGCATCAGCCTGTTTTTTCTCAAACACGGCAGGTATAGCCAAGCCGCTGATATTTTGATTGGTTTTGCAACACTGGGGGTTGTTGGTGGATTGATACGGGAGCTCTTTTTTAACCAGGAACTTGCATACACAAGTTATATATTCTTTGTTTATCCTGTTCTAGTAATGTGCATTATATTCAGCACATTCCGTTTTATGTTAATTATTACCGGTATTTTTACTGTTGCAGATATCGCTGTTTTTATTATATTGAAAAATCTCGGTTATGCGGAGGTTAAGCAGATCATTATTGGTCTTAATAATTCTGTATTCTCCATGGTATTTGTTTTAATTATAGGCTATTTTATTACCAGTATATTCAATCGCAATGTTGAATTAACCAGGGATGAAGCGAACAAAAACCTTAAGCACTTGAATTTCATTAAAAACTTCCTTCAAAAAAATACCTATGAACTTGTAGAGGATATAGAAAAAATTTCATCTTTGAGTAAAGTGGTATCAAAAAATACTCAGAACCAGGCTGCCGCCATCGAGGAAATAACTGCAACGATAGAGGAAGTCAACGCAGGTGTTGAAAATGTTTTCGGATATACCGACAAACAGCAGCAAAGTCTTTCTACCATGGCTGAAGCACTTGAGCAGTTCTCCGGTATAATACAGGACCTTGATTCCTCTGTCACTGATTCCCTGAAATCCACTGAGCATATTTCGAGCAGGGCAGAATCGGGAGGCGAGTCTCTCAGGTTAATGAACCAGAATATGGGGCGTATACGGGAAAGTTCTACGGAGATGACCAATATTGTCAGCATAATTAATGATATCTCCGAACAGATAAATCTTTTGTCTCTGAATGCAGCAATTGAGGCTGCCCGTGCCGGTGAATACGGAAGGGGATTTGCCGTTGTCGCCGATGAAATTTCAAAACTCGCGGATGGTACTGCTGTAAGTATAAAGGAAATTGAGGGTTTGATTGTAGCAAATGAGGGGGAGATCGAAAAGGGAATGGGGGTTGTTCTCCGGTCAGTTGAAGCGATTACAATGATAATAGAGGGCATTGAAGATATTAATTCTAAAATCGGCGGGCTGGCAACAGTGAAGGAACGTCAGCTTTCAAATAACCGTGAAGTGGTGGACAGGGCGCAGAGTCTGAGAAAACGTTCTTTTGAAATAAGTTCCGCCGCTTCAGAACAGAAAAATGCACTGGGGGAAATAATGAAATCAATCGAACAGATTAATGGTATTTCCCAGGATAATAGCCAGGGGGCGGTAATGATTTCCAGTCATGGAGAAGAATTAGTCAGACGAATCCATGAATTTAACGATTATATAAGGGACTACCATGGATAACCAAAGCAGGAATACAACTGCCAATTGAATATCCAAAAGAATTTTTTCTGTTTGTAATTAGCTGAATTTTATATTATTTTAAATTACATTAAAAAATTAATTTAATTTATAATAATAATGGATCAGGCTGATAAGAAAGTATTTTCTGCAGGTTCGTACATCTTTCTTGAAGGAGATGAGGATAATTCTTCCGTCTTCCTTGTAGAAAGCGGTTCGGTTGAACTTAAATGTTCAAACGTGTATATCTGCAATCATATGAAACCTGTAGGCCCCGGAGATTTTTTAGGCCATGTTTCATCAATGGCGGGGCGTCCCCGTATGTCTTCTGCAGTGGTTAAATCAGAGGCCGTGGTCGTGCAGTTCCACCGGGACGCCTTTCTTAAACTCCTGCAGAATACACCGCATATCGCAATGAAGGTTCTGGATAATTTCAGTAATCTACTGCGTCTCCATAATGACCTGATGATGAGCGCTGGCCGTTCTTCATTTCTGTTTCACGGCAGCAGGGAAATTGAACTCTTTTCTCTTGCCCGTGCACACACGAAGGCCGATGATCCTGACCTGGGGCATTATGCGGCTACCCGATACCTTGAGTATTATCCAGAAGGGAAGTATGCTAAAAAGGCGGAAAAAATAAGGGACGCAACCGGAAAAAAAATTTCCTGCCCCATGGAACCTGAGGCGGTTGGGATGAACCTTTCATTTAAAGACAGGCAGGTTGTTTTCTGTGAAAATGAACCTGCCGAGTTTTTATACGTAATAAGGGAGGGGAAGGTAAAAATTTTAAAGCGCCGGGAAAACCATGAAGTTATACTGGCCATCCTCAAGGCGGGTGAAATTTTTGGAGAAATGGCGGTAATATCTGACAAACCGAGAAATGCAACCGCCGCCAGTTTCGGCCCCTGCACCCTCTTCCCCATTAACCGTGCGGCACTTGAAAAACTTATTAACAGTTCTCCGGATATTATTAAGAGAGTTTTTCTTTCCCTGAGTCAGCGTATCTGGTTTACCTTTGCCAGGGTCGAATCGATGCTCTACAGAAAACCCCTGACGCGAGTTGTGTCTTTTCTTGAAAATAAGCTTCTTGAAGACCGCATCTCCCTCAGGAGTGAGCGTTCCCATAAGCTGAATTTTGGAATCGATGAACTCCTGGAAATGACTGAGCTCACCCCGGAACAACTGGGGGAATCCATGGACATTTTAATGAATATTGATGAGCTTGATTTTCATTTTGGGCAGATTACCGTTAATAATCCCCGGTTATTCTCAAACCTCGCAAAGATTCATAAAGAGCGCGATACACTGGCTGATAATATTGCTCTCCCCCGTTCCAGAAAAGTTGAAAATGTCTGCGAGGATGAGAGTGTCACCCCTGGCATTAAAGGCCCTGAAAATAAAAAACGGTTTCCGGATAAAATTAAAAAAAAGAAATCAAAATCGCCTGAGGCTGCTGAAGAGTCAGGCCGCGAATCCAAAAATAAAATGGTAAAGGATTACAAGAAGGCCATTCAGGAAATAAAGGGCCTCATCTATAAACTCGAAACGGGGAATAAGCGTGTCATCCAGGGAGTCCTGACTCAACTGGGAAATTACGGCGAGGTCGCACGGGATGCCATGCCCCAGTTGACAACAATAATGAATGACGACAACAGGAATATTCGCAGGATAGTGGTGAAAACAATATGTAAGATTTTACCTGCAGAGGAGGCGATTGATTTTTTCACTAGGGCCGCTGATGATTCCAGTGAATTCGTAAGAAGTGCCGCCATGACGGGCCTGGGGGAATTAAATGTGGCATCCCGAAGTGATGTTGTCTCATTGATCAAAAAGGGTTTTGCCGACTCCAGTGTAATTGTCAGGTGGAGCGCCGTCCGAAGTGCCGGATGGCTGGGCAGTGAGGGAAGGGACGCCGTCCCCGGATTGATGATTGCCCTTACTGACCGTGATGCCGGTGTCAGGCAGACAGCCGCCGCCTCCCTCGGTAAAATTTCTCCCGTCGGTTCCCTTGGGGAAAAAATAATTGATACCCTTGAATCCCTAAGCAGGAAGGACCGGGACCGTCATGTTAAGGCCGCAGCCAGAGCGGCTATCACAAGCATAAAAAAGAAACAAACGAAATAGTTTTTCATTGCCGGGAAAGGGGGCCTGGACCGGTACTGCACCGGAAATTATTTTTCGTTTCTGAAATCACCTTCTATTTTTTTCCCTTCATCCAAATCTTTAAAGAGGTGGGAGTAATATTTTTTACCCTCCTGCATCATCAGGTCATAGGGGAAGTCATCAAAGGTGCCGTAGTCATGAACATACTCCATGTGCTTTCTGCCGTCACCATCAAAGGGATGAAAAATCGAATCGTTTTTTCCGTCAAATTCAAGGGGCAGCACATTGAAGCGCCTGCAGAGGTCGATATCAAAGGCTGGAGTCGCCTTTACCCATTTCCCTTTCAGAAAAATTTCGTCATAGCCGTGAAAGACAAATAGATCCCCCCGGAGAAGCCGCCGTAATTTTTCAGTCGTCAGGTGATTGCGTACATTGGCAAATCCTACTCGCGCAGGAATACCTGCAGCACGGATTACCGCCGCAAGGAGAATGGCCTTCTGAATGCAGAATCCTTCCCCCTTTTGCAGGGTAAAACTTGCCGCGTAGTGTGCCGGATCTGCATTTACCAGGTAGGGATTGTAGCGGATGCCGTCTCGTACTGCGTAATAGAGACGTACCGCCCGTTCAAGGTCACTTCCTTCGCCTGCATGCTTTTGTGTAAAGGCCAGAATGTCGGGATGGTCAGAGTCAAGATAAGTGGTAGCCCTGAGGTATATTTCCATTGATTCATTCATTGCAGTATCCATTTTATATTCTCAACTTACTTTCCGTTAAGGAGTTAAAATGTCAACAGCAAATATATCTATACAATGTCGTCGGGCAATATCTGTTCCTGAAAGGTCTCCCGCAGTTCCTGGAATATCCGTCCCGGTTTCCCGTCGCCGACAGTTCGTCCGTCTATTTCCGTTACGGGAATCAGCTCCGCCCCGGTGCCTGTGAGAAAACATTCATCTGCGGTATAGAGATCATACTGGCTCAGAGCCGTTTCATAAAAGGGGATTTCATTCAGCAGGGCACATTCCATTACCACCTGCCGGGTAATTCCGTCCAGGGCACCCTCAATGGGGTCCGGTGTCAGGATCTCCCCGTCACGTACGATGAAGATATTATCGGCGGTACACTCCGCAACATGTCCCTGTCGGTTTAGCATAATGGCTTCGGGGACTCCCGCCTGGAGGGCTTCGGATTTAGCCATTATGTTATTCAGGTAATTCAGTGACTTGATTCGGGGATCAAGACTGTCCGGGGGGATGCGCCGTATCGATGAAGTGATGATGCTGATGCCCTCCCGGTAGAATTCTTCCGGGTATAGCTGTATGTCATCAACAATAATTATTATTGTCGCCCTGAGGCAGAGTCTCGGATTAAGGCCGAGATCTCCCACACCCCGGGTAACCACAAGGCGTACATATCCCTCTTTTTTTCCATTGATGGCAACGGTATCTTCCACTGCAGTAACCATATCCTCAAAGGAGAGGGGGACATCAAGTTTTATAGCCGCGGCACTCTGGTAGAGACGGAATACATGTTCTTCCAGCCTGAATAGTTCACCGTGATAAATGCGGATTCCCTCAAAAATGCCGTCTCCGTATAACAGTCCGTGATCGAATACGGATATCTGTGCCTCTTCGCGGTCGAAAAAACTTCCATCAATGTAAATTTTCATATTATCTCCTCGTCATTGAATACATCCCGCAGCAGGCGGTAGTTTTCCCCAAATCGTTCTTTCAGCAGGCCGTCGAAGCGCCTGACAATTTTCATAATGTATACGTCGTGCTTGATATAATCTTCAGCCAGGAGGACAAAACCGGAGCTGTCACTCCATGCCCCGTGTACCAGGTTGTCTTCCTGGACCGTTGCCATGAGGGCAACAGAGGTGTCTGCAACAATGACAAATCCACGGCCCCCCTTTTCGTTCTGGAGGGTCTCTTCTATGGGGTGTTGAAACTGCTGACCCGATGAAAATTCAGGGGTACCGAAGTGAACCGTTGCGATGGAGAGGCCCTCTTCGTCCCGTGCTGTTAGTATCTCTTTCAGCTGAAGTAGCTCTTCCTTCCATCCCGAAACAAGAAGGGTTGATACCGCCTCTGCGGCTATTTCCCGGGCCTTCTCCATGCAGAAATCATAGTCGTCCATATTCCATACAAAGGAAACAGGCTTTTCCGGCGTCATTTCAGCCAGGTCCTGTTCCAGTGAGTCAAAGGTTGCCTCAAGAGATTCCCGTTTCTGCTGAAGGACCTCCCGGTGATCCCGTGGAAGGTAGAGGCGCTTTTTCCCGCGGCGGGTGACGGTGACAGCATCTTTTATTTCGAGTCGGGAGAGGACTTCATATATTTTTGATGTGGGTATCCCCGATTCCTTTGCTACTTCATAGGGTGTCCGGGGATGTCCCCGGAGCAGGGCAATCCATGCCTTTGCTTCATACTCTGTGAAGCCGATCTCCTTCAGGTGTTTTTCAATTATATTAACTACCATAGTAGTTAATAATATCATGGAAAATGTATTTTGTCAAGCCTGAATTCTATTTTTTTATTCTTTACAGAAATCGCCATGGTGGAGAGGAAGGAATGCAGGGAAAAATTTAAAAAAGTTGCAACCAGAAGGATACATTCTGGTCTTTTATTTGTGTTAAAAATTATATAGTAGAAAGATGGTCAAATGTTTATAAAGGATTTCGATAATACAGCCCTTGTCGAGGGAGATCTTCGCATAAGTTATAAGGAACTTATTACACACATCAATGAATATTCTCACATTATGAAGGGTTATAAAAAGAAGAGGGTAGCCCTTTTCTGTGAGAACCGGGTGGAATGGGTCTATGCCTTTTTTGCCGCCTGGAATGTTGGGGCCACCCTGGTACTGATTGATGCAATGTCAACCCGTGGGGAGGTTGAGTACATAGTAGAGGATTCCAAAGCATCGCTTCTTATTACTTCCTCTAAAAATATCTCCCTTTCCAGAAAGGCAGTTAAGAGTATAAATATTGAAACAACTATCCTCAATGTTGACGGATTGAAAATTCCTGAAAAAATTTCGGAAGTTAAACCGTATCAGCCGAAAGTGGATGAGACTGTCCTGATGCTCTACACTTCCGGTACCACGGGAAAGTCGAAGGGGGTCATGCTCTCCCATGGCAATATAATGCGAAATGTCCGCTGGAATAACGATGCGAAACGGATAAATGAAACGGACAGGATAATTGCCATTTTACCGAATCATCATTCCTGGCCCCTCATTTCAACCCTCCTGTGTCCCCTTGAGTGCGGCGCCACCACGGTTATTCTGCAGGAACTTACTTCGGAAAGTCTTTTAAGGACTTTAAAACAGGAAAAGATCACCATGGTGTTGGGGGTTCCCCGTCTTTTTACCATGCTGTATGACGGGGTAATGAAAAAAATTAATGAAAACGCCGCGGCACGGCTTATGCTGGGATTCTGCAGGCTTCTCTATCGTCTCCCCTTTAACTCACTTTTGGGACGGGTGAAGGTTCCCCACGCGACCCTTGATGTCATTCCACTGACACGGAAAATCTTTAAAAAGGTGCATGACGAGTTTGGGGGAAGTATAAAGATTTTTATCTCCGGCGGAGCGAAACTTGATAATCACATTATCAGGGATTTCCGCGCCATGGGCCTGCTCACCGTTGAAGGCTACGGATTGACAGAGACTGCCCCCATGGTCACCTGGCACCCCTTTGATGATATTCATATCGGAACAGTGGGAAAGGTCTTTGATGAGATTGAGGTGAAATTCGAAGATGACGGTGAGATATTATTAAAGGGGCCCAATATCACTAAGGGCTACTGGAGAAAAACTTCCGAAACAAAGGCCGCCTTTGACAGTGAAGGCTTTTTCAGGACCGGCGATCTTGGCAGAATGGATAAGGAACGTTTCCTGACCATTACGGGGCGCAAGAAGGATTTAATCATTCTCTCCAATGGCAAGAATGTACAGCCCGATATCATTGAGGAAAGTCTCCGGAATGATTATCCCCTGGTGGAGGATGTGGCGGTAACGGAGAGGAGAGATAAACTTTTTGCCGTGATTGTCCCGGACAGGGTGGTGGCCCGCAGGGAGGGTGTGACCAATATTGGTGAAAAAATAAAGTTTGACGTGGTGGATAATTACAACAGGGGTGTGGAAAACTATAAGAAAATTTCCGATTTTATCGTAACAGGCGATGAACTTCCCAAAACCCGGATGGGGAAACTTCAGCGTTTTAAGCTGGAGAAATTTATCACACAACACGGCACAAAAAGGGAAAGGAAGGATGTGAAGGCACCCTCCTGTCCTGAGTATAAAAAAATAAGTAATTATTTGAAGGAAGTTTCCGGCGGTAAAGTTTACCCCGGGGATCATATTGAGATAGACCTTGGACTAGATTCCCTTGAGATTGTGGAACTGCAGCTTTACCTTGAGAAGAGTTATGGTATTAAGCTGAAAGAGGGAGAAATGGCGACCCTCGCGGTAGTTGCTGATCTGGCGGAATTTGTGAAGGAGAGAAAAAGTTCTTTGAAAGAGGAAAAGTTTAACTGGGAGGAAATATTATTAAATGACCATGTTGATTTTTCTCTCCCGCGGGGCATCTGGATGTTAAACCTGACGAACCGGTGGTTTTCCATTTTTGTAAAAAGAAAAATAAATTATAAGTATTCAGGGATGGAGAGAATTCCCGAGGGGGCTGCAATAATAACCCCTAACCATACCAGTTATCTCGACAGCCTGATTCTATATTATGCCCTCCCTGAAAGGTATAAGCAGGAAATATATTTTTTCGCCAAGGAGAAGGAGTTCCGTTCCGCCTTTCTAAGGTTTTTCGGGAACAATGCCCATGTTATTGTCATGGACCTGAATCATGATCTCATAGGTTCCCTCAGGAAGACTGCAGCTGTTCTCCGGCAGGGGAAAAAGATTGTAATATTTCCCGAGGGCACCAGGAGCCGGGATGGGAATATTCAGCGGTTTAAAAAGAGTTTTGCCACAATTGCAAAAGTGCTCGGGGTGCCGGTTGTCCCCGTGGCAATTTCAGGCGCCTTTGAGGCGATGCCCCATACCAGTAAACTTCCCGGGAGGGGGAACGTGGAACTTGAATTTCTGGAGCCTCTGATTCCGGGAACATCATCAGTTGAAAAAATAACTGAAAGGACATGGCAGGCAGTAAGTGACGCCATAGATCAGAAATGATACAAATATAAAAAAGTATATGTAAACAGGACCGGGTGGCGTGATGTATCTACCCGGTTTTTTGTTTCCTGCTGTAAATTCCTTCAAAAGATATAACTTATTCTTGATTTTTTTTTCATTCCGTAGCAAAATGAGTTCATAAATCTGCCCACAGGATATTTATTATGGCTACACTGTTGAAGAAAATTTTAAAATCCATTTCATTTCTTATCATAATTGTTGTTATACTTTTTATTGGTTTCTACTTCTGGGCCAGTTCACGAACTATAAGCGATGAGAAATATAATCAGGGCTCTATCCTGAGGATTGAGTCTCACCTGAAGAATAAATATAAGGTGAAGAAAACTTATTCAATCATAACCTATAATGTCGGTTTCGGTTCGGGTATGGCAAATAACCTGCCTGTAGAAGTTGGCAGATCTGATTATGATAAAAATATGAAGCTGATATTTCAGGCTGTGAAGAATGTTGATCCTGATTTTCTTGCCACCCAGGAAATCGATATTGATTCAGCAAGGAGTTTTCATCAGAACCAGGTAAAGGACCTGGCAGATGTAATGGAGGCCCCTCACGCGGCGTTTTTACCCAACTGGAGCAAAAAATATGTTCCCTTCCCCTACTGGCCTCCCGCATTTCAGTATGGTAAAATGCTTTCCGGCCAGGGGATTATATCAAAATATCCTATCATCAGCCAAAAGCGCTATAACCTGAAGCCCCCGGAGGCGAATCCATTTTATTACAACGCATTCTATCTCAGCAGGATTATACAGGAGACAGTCGTCAGGTTGGACGGCAATGAACTTTATATTATAAATGTTCATCTTGAGGCCTTTGATATGCCGAACCGGATTAAACAGACAATGTATCTTCTTGAACTGTATAAAAAGGTGAAGGATAAACCGGTTCTCCTCGTGGGTGACTTTAACTGTGTTCCCACCAATTCAACAAAGGTAGACAACTACAAGGGATATCCTGAAGATACCTACCGCAATGACGAAACAATGAAGATGCTTCTTGCGGAAGGATCACTCACGCCGGCAATTACGGAGGCGCGTTATATTTCTAATGAGAAAAAGTTTTATACCTTCTCCTCGGGAAGGCCTGAAAGGAAACTCGATTATATTTTTTACAATGATAAAATCAGGTTCGTAAAGTCCCGGGTAATCAATGAAGCGGGTACAGGATCCGATCACCTGCCCATTTATCTTGAATTCCAGTTTAAAGGGAAGTAAATATAAAGGGGGTTAAAATTTCAAAGAGGCCACGGATCGGCACAGATTATCAAGAAAGACAAACAGAAATGAATATATGCATATTCGCAATCTCTGTTTATCCTCTTTATTTGTGAAAATCTGCGGCCTCCCTGCGCTGTTATTTGTTTGTCAAAAAATGCAGTAAGAAGGTATTAAGTCTCTCCTGTATCAGCTTCTGATTTTTAAATTCCTTTTCGAGAAAGCCCGTAAAGGCGAGGCCCTTTTGGCCTGAAAGCTTTTCCATCTTTTTGACTATCTTATCCGGTGCGGTTCCACCCGCGGTGGTGAAGAAGGCAAGGTTTTTAAACTTCCCCCTGTATTGCTTTATGTATGCCCTTATGGCTGGTGACACGTTCCATGACCAGATGGGGGTTCCAAGGATTACGAGGTCGTAGACTGCGGGATCGTATTTCATTTTTCCGATATCAGCGGCAATTCCGAAGGTGGCGGCTCCACCGCCGAGGCAGAATCCCCTGTCGTTCAAATCGACTACGCGGTCGATATCACCCTTCAGCATGACCGCCATCTTGTAGGCAATCTTTTGAGTATTTCCTGTTTTCGAAAAATAGACTACAAGGGTTTTGAATTTAGGTTTTTTATTTTTGAGGAAGTCTTTCTGGTCGGCATCGAGTTTCCATTCCGGGGAGGACTTCGATACAGTATCAACGCCGGCCTTCTGTGTTGAAGAACAGCCGGCGAGGAAGATTAGTAACGAAAAGAATAAGCTTAACTTTTTCATGACAGCTCCTCTGACTCTGATTTGTCAGAGTATGGCATACGGAAAAAATTCTGTCAATATAATCATCCTGCGGTGGGGGCTTTTTCAATCATTTTACCGGGTGGGGAAGTTTAATCCCGTTCGGGACCTTAACATTCTGCTTAACTGAAACCTGTTTACCTGCAACCTCTTTCGGCTTGTAAACCTCCTGGTTGAAAACATTCTGAAGAAAAAAGAGACTGGTGAAGGAAATCACTCCCGCAATGAGGGGTGTGGATACCCATCCTGTGGCTATCTCTCCAAGAACGCCGAACCTTATTCCCTTTCCCCCCTTTGCAATTGCGATCCCGATTATAGCCCCAACGACAGCCTGGGAGCTTGATACCGGAACCAGGGGAATTGTGGGAAGACCATGGCTTTTCAACCATGACTCAAGTCCCTGAGAAGCAAAAAGAAACAGGACCAGCGATTCCGCCAGTACAACTATCAGAGCGGTCTCTGCTGAAAGTTTGAATAAACTATCGCCGACGGTTTCCATTACCCTATGAGAATAGGTATAGACGCCGATTGCAATGGCGACTCCGCCGATGAAAAATAACTGCTGGACACCTGTGACAGTAATTAATCCTCCGATGCTTAAATCCGTGAAAGGTGATACCGGGACAAAAACGCCCATTACATTGGCAATATTATTCGCACCGAGAGAAAATGATCCGAAAGCCCCTGTAATAATAAGACCGAATCGTGTATATGCATCGATTCTCAGAAGGTGGACGCTCACTTTACGTGAAATAAATTTATATCCTGTAAAAAGCAGGGCGGCAAACAGACCCGAAAGAAGGGGGCACAATACCCATGTGGAAACGATCTTTGTGAGGGAGTTGAGATCCGTTTGCGATCCTGAAAAGAAATTCCAGCCGATGATGGCCCCTACAATTGCCTGAGAGGTGGATACAGGGAGTTTGAGTTTTGTCATCCAGTACACGGTAAATGCAGCGGAAAAGGCCACCATGAATGATCCTGCAATGGCATTAACCGCACCGAGTTTCCCGAGGGTATGGGAGGTCCCGGCACCACTGAAGACGGCTCCTGCAATGACAAAAACAGAACAAATTATGGCGGCATGCTTGAACTTGATCATTTTTGAGCCAACGGCGGTCCCGAAAACATTGGCAGCATCGTTAGCCCCCAGGGACCAGCCGAGAAAAATTCCGCTGGATAGAAAAAATAATATCATGACTAGATTTCTCTTTTAATTGTATAGATTGAAAGTCTGTCCGCTACTTCCTCTGCCCTGTCTGATATGGTTTCCACGTGAAGGGCAAAGTAGCGAAGATGCATTTTGTGACTCTGTTTCAGATCACTACGGAAAATTCTTCTTTTCAGCTTATCACTGATTCGGTCTGCTTCTTTCTCATAAAAGTATACTTTATGCAGATGATCTTTTACCTGGTTGATGTCTTTGAAGAAAGAACGTGATGCAAAGACGAGGGCCTCCGCGGCCAGGACTGATGCTTCCGCAAGGAGTTTAAATCCTTCATTGAATTCCTCTGGTATATCGGGGATTTCAACATCGAACTGGGTCAATGTTTTTTTTGCTGTATCAATAACATGATCGAGTGTCTCAAGGAGCCCCAGTACGTCACCGCGATGTTCTGGTATTAATGAAAAATTGTAGAGTTTGCTTTCAATATCACGGCGCAGTTTGTCTGCAGTACTTTCGCATTTATCTATCTGGATAATTCTTTCTGCAAAATCATCTTTATTTTTGAAAAGATAACTTCCGACGCCACTTTTAAAAACAAGCATACCATCGTTGATTAAGTCTAGAAATGTATCGATCTGATATTCCAGATCTTTCGATTTTTGAAATAGAATAGCCATAATGTCACCTGGGTTTTAAATTTTCCTTGCTTTGCGAAAATGACAGCAATCGAGTATGAGAGATATCATACCAGTGATTGGTTCTTTCGTCAAATAAATACGATTTATATCCCTATAAGGGGAGCTTATAATAATTTTCTTATTTTAAATTTTGAGATTCTTTAGATGTTAAAAAAGTCGACCTGTTGTTTTAAAGAGGCGGCCACATCTGCAATTTCCTTTATGTTAGCAGATATTTCTCCAGCACCACCGCTGTTCTCATGTGTTAATACATTGATTTTTCCTATTGCAGAGGCGATTTCATTCATGCCGGTTTTTTGATCTTCTATGTAATTTTTAATTTCAGTGGATCTGTTTTGAACATTCTCGGCATTTTTAGAGACGGTGTTATTTGCTTGTATCTGGTTCTGCATTTTTTGGGAAATATCATTGACCCCGTTTCCAATAATGCCGACACCTTCAATTATTGCATTCAGTACATCAATTACTTCCTTTACATTAGAGAAGCCTACATTTATTTCTGAATTATTCTGATGAATTAATTTTTCTATTTCTTTAATGCTGAGTGCCGTCTGGTCTGCCAGTTTTGAAATTTCATCTGCTACAACCGCAAATCCCCTTCCGGCATCCCCGGCCCTTGCAGCTTCAATGGCGGCATTCAGGGAAAGAAGATTTATCTGTTCGGAAATATCTCCAATAATCCTGACAATATTCGTCATTTCGCCGGAACTGTTAGTGATGGTCTGCATACTCGTATTCATTTTGTCTAAAGATTTGCTTCCGGAAACCGCTCTGTTTGAAATAGATTCGGAAAGAGAATTAACCTCTCTTGTAATATGCTCCATGCCGGTTATTGAAATTGTCAGCTCTTCCAGGTCATTTATGAGTTGTATGAGGGCCGAATACTGTTCTTCAGCAGAATAGTTTACTGCATTCATCTTCTCTGAGATATTATCAATTGAAGCGGCAATTTCAGTCACTGCCGAGGCTTCCTTCATGATGTTGTCAGAGAATGTAGTAGATGAGCCGGACATTTCCATGGATGAATTGGCAACAACGGAAGAGCTTTCCTTTACGTTTTGAAGGGTTTCTGTCATCTTATTGAAAAACACATTGTAATGCTCAGCCAGCTCGATCATCTCTCTGATGGAATATATTTCAGGAATGTCCTTGTCGTTTTTAATGAGTAATTTTTTGATACCCCTCTGGTCCTTAAATTTAAAATGACGGTTTACAAGATTTCCTCCTGCCAGGTCGCTAAAACGAAGCAGAAGTTTATCAATGGGATTGATTACACCTTTTGCAATTTTCATTGAAATTATTGCAGAGAGTGAGAAAGCTATCAATGCCACGATTAATATGATAACATTACTAAGGTTTTTTTGTCGGTCTATTTCACGGCTTCTGTCTTTGATTATATCTTCGATTATTTTTCCAATAATATTGACCCGGTCCCGCGCAATTGAAAAAGAGTTATGTGGCAAATCCTTAAAAATAATTCCTGCC
Organism: uncultured Spirochaetota bacterium; assembly: GCA_942491575.1. Lineage (GTDB taxonomy): Bacteria > Spirochaetota > UBA4802 > UBA4802 > UBA5550 > CAZHNW01. The sequence goes on along the minus strand of CALOBT010000025.1, from coordinate 2,375,452 downwards.
AGGTATTCATGTTCTGCACGTGGATCCTTTTTTCTTATATGGATTTCTGATATTTTCAGCCATGCATCAAAATCTTTTTCAAAGGTTTTCCAGTAATGAAGGGCAGTTTTATCGTCGGGATGACGAGGTTTTTCTCCGTCGGGGCAATAATATGTATTTTTTAATGAATTGAGGCGCTTGTTTAAAATATTAAGAGTCGTGATCTCATTTGGGGTATTTCGGTATTTACTTTTTAGTTTTTCGTATTCCTTTTTTATTTCCCTTCTTTCCTTTTCCCATTCAATGCTGTAGCGGTAATTGTTCAGGATTGTTTTCTCCGCCGTAAATATTCTGTTAATGGTTTTCCTTCTTTTGGTTATGTGGGAGACATTCCAGTCGTAGTATCTGCGTGCGAGATTGTAATTTTTATTGTTTTCCGGGAGCTTGATCAGGCTTGCCTTTGCGTTTAATATCTGGAATATATCCTTGTCTGCCGATTCCAGAGAATTCAGAACCTCACCAAGGGAGGTGACCACTGAATTCATCAGTTCATTGTAAATGTATTTGGAACTGAAAATAGAAACTGCAATTATTAAGCTCCCTGCTGTCAGGAGTATCGCAGTTGAGGACAGCAGGCGTATTTTAAGTGAAGAGAATGTCAGTTGCAGTTTTTTGGAGAGAAACATTTCATTTTACCACATTTATATTTTTTTGAATTAACCAGTTTTATGTTTTTATAAAGTTCTTTCGCTGATGCAGGAATGTCTGCATCAGCGAAAGGTAAGGGGGTTATGCTTAAAAAATACCGAGTCCATTGGGAGTAATGCCCATGAATCTGAAGAAGGTTTCTGCCATTAGGATGCTCACTCCCCAGCTTATGGTCATCATGATTATGCCGAACTTGAAAGTATCTGACCAGCTGTACTGATCTGTTACATATAAAAGCGCTGCGGGTTTGCTGTTGAAAGGAAGTACATAAACATGTTCAATCAGAAGGGCAACTGGAAATGCAAGGCTCATTATAGAGAAGCCGAACTTCTGTGCTACTCCGATTGCAATGGGTACAAAAATTAATGTCCTCATGGTTTTTGACTGAAAAATCAGGGCACTGTACATCATACCTCCCGTAAGAATAACGTAGAGAATTCCGAAGGGGGTATCAGCTCCAAAGCCGAGGCTGTCGAAGAGGGCATTAACGCTGATTACGGCCAGTCCTGTTGCTTTCAATCCGGCACCGAGTGTATAGGCCCCTGCGGAAAAGAGAAGAAGGTGCCAGGGAATATCAACTTCGTTCCATTTTACAACACCAATAGTGGGGGTCAGTGCAACAACCGCCCCCAGGAAGGCGACTGCTGTGGCACTGATGCCATGAAACCTGTCAGTTACCCAGAGCATTAGAACAGCAACAAAAATTATTATCGCTTTTAATTCTTCAAACTTGAACTTGCCCAGTTTCTCATATTCGCTTTTTAACCTCTCCATTCCCCCTTCAATTTGGGGGATTTTTTCTTCCGGTTTCAAAGGAAAAATGATTTTTGTTCCGACAAACCATCCAATAATGAGAAGACCAATGGCAATGGGGAATGCAACGGCCATCCAGTCTGTGAAGAATATCTCCGAACCGATTGCTCCGCTTATAAGTGCAGCGGCGAGGAGGTTTGCCCCTGATCCTGTTACGAAGGCCCCGGCTCCAAGATTAATCTGCAGGAGATTCTGCAGTACAATATTTCTTCCGAAATTATTTCTGTCCTTGCCGCCTGTTGCACCATAAACCGCAGCTATTACCATAAAAATTGGCAGAAGAATAGCCGCTTTGGCAGTAGTCGCTGAGATAAACGCAGAGAGTATAATGTTTATTATTATAAAACTGATAAAAATGGAAGAGGCATTTTTACCGAATTTTATAATAAACCAGAGGGCGAAACGTTTTGCGGCTCCTGTTTTAACCAGCATACTTGCCAGGACAAATGAAAGGATATTCAGCCACATGACTTTATGACCAAGCTGATGATATGCGTCGACCTCTGTTATAACATTTGTCAGTACCAGGGCGATAATGAGCATCAGTGATGTGAGATAGTTCGGTACTGCTTCTGTTATCCACAGAATTATGGCACTGGCGAAAATTGCGAGCATTGAAACGTTTTTAGATGTGAATGCTTCAGGGCCGACACTGTCATAAATCAATTTTGCCTTTTTGCTGAGAATGGCCGGATCTATGTTCTGCAAAAAAGGAATGGTGACCAAAAAATTTAACAGTATAAAGACAAAAAGTGCAATGGGCCCGCCGAGTCTTCCCATCCATACTTCAAATTTTGAAGGTTCTTTTTGGGGAAGTTTATTTAAATGATAATGGCTCATATCCAGGGGATCAAAATGAGCCGTAATGTTTTCTTTATTCATTATTTATGTTTCTCCTTTCTGTTTTCTCTCGCAGGGCAGGGACGTCAACTTGCCTGGGGTATTTCCTTAATGCTGATTATACCATTCCTGTTGTAAATAACACGGAATTTGGTATATTGGTTTTTGCTGTTAACCGCATAATGGGTTATAATGTTGAGGTGATAAACCCGCTCACCCCGTATAACACTGTAATCGTTTCTTTCTGCGATGAATAATTTTTTTTCCGGATCGTCTATATAGCGTAAAAACTTTTCTACATTAAAACGAACAATATCGATTATTCCATCTGTTCGATATCTGCTTTTGATGTTCCTGGAAACCCTGCTGTTAAGTTTTATATATTTTCGATAAAGGATAATGTCTTCTCCAACAAGTGAATTATCGATGTTTGAGAAAATATCTTTTTTCCTTATTTTGAGGATTTCCTTCGGTACTTTTGATTCCTGAAGATAGTTGAAACTTTCTTTGCATACTCCAATTTTAGTCTGAAACCTGTGGTAGATGAACTTTTTTCGGTCATAGAGCCATTTTCTCATGCCCTGACTGAAATAAATCCTAAGTAATTCTTTTATTCTATCCTTGAACATGTAGCTGATAACAAGGGCAATAAAAAACGGGGTTGAAAGGTTACCGTACTGGTCCTGTCCTATAAAGGCAACTGCAGTGGCAAATATCATGGCCACACCGGCGGAAATGCTATACAGGATCTGTTCGAGGTATTTTCCTCCGCGTTCCGTCCGTGTTTCAAGAAAAAGTACATTGCTGATATATTTTTTCAATACACCCTGCCTGAAAATAAAGCGTGCATTTTTGTTTTCCTCTAAAGGGTCACCGGAGGGAATTGAAGGGTATCCCTTTGATTTTCTGTGTTGAATCTCCCGATTGATAAGCGCCAGCAGTATTTTTTTATGCCTGTCGGTTTGTTTTGTATTTTTAATTATTTCAAGAAGTCTAAAAGTGTGTGATTCAATTTTTAGGCTTATATACTCGTCAGCAAAGAGGTGGAGGGACGCCACTTCCTGGTTAATTGAAAGTCCTGTAATCCCATCAGGATTTCTAAAGCATTCCAGGAGAATGCGGATATTTTTATCGTAATCCTCAATGAGCCTTGAAATCTCTTTGGAAGATGATGACTCCTTTATTGATGCAAGCTGCATGCGGAGTGACCTTTTGAGGGTGAGACAGAAGAGTTTTACCTCATCTTCATACTGAACAAGCTCCGTCTCTGAATAATTTTCGGAGAGACTGCTGATGCGATTTTTCAGGCTTCCCAGGGGATCATTTTGCCCCGCAAGGTCTGCCAGGCTGACTGTTGGAGTTCTGAGACGAATGTACGTATGAAGATCTGCATAGAAGTCCTGTTTTTGATAAGTCTCTTCATTCATGTTAAGGTTGTTTGGAATAAAGAAATACGTTTTGACATAAAAGGAGTCGTCCTTCTTCCCAGTCAAAAAACTGTAATACTGTTTCATCTCAAACTGAAACCTTCCATGAAGGGATATTTTCTCTTCGATCTTCATAAATCGTTGATCCTTATGCTTTTTGCTGCTCATATTTTGAGAATAAATCTGCCAGAATGGGCTGGAGTTTCTTGCGTGAATAAGCGTCATTTTGCTGACTGTAAAAAGATATCATTTCAGATGCGGGGCCATCTATTTCTTCAAGGCCTGCTTTATTGAGATTTAAAAAACCAATGGCAGCATTTTTCAATTTAATATTATTGGAGTATATCACCATTTCACGGTGAAACTCGGGATTCGTATAGGCATTCATGGCTATAAGTATATCAAGGTCCCTTTCTTTAATGTAGGCATTGAAATTATTTTCTATAGTTTCGTCTTTTTGTATCCACTTTTCAACGGGGAGCAGCACGGAACTGATACCGAATTTTATTTCACCGACTTCCCATTCCTTGTAGTCTTTCCGCAGGAGATCTGAAGAACTGAGAGATTCAACATTGAACTTTTCGAACTGTAGGGTGTTGAATATATCATCCTGTTCTTCAGTGACATGGAGCAGGAGATCCTTTGCGATTTGGGAATCTTTATCGGTAACACGTTTTGCTTCCGGATCCAGATTCACCGTATCAAGGAGTATCGTCCCCAGAAGAAGTTTTGCGATACCTTTACCTATCATCTCGGGTCTATGGGCAAACACCTCTGAGGCAACAAGGGTGGCACAGGAGCCTACAGGTTCTATTACTTTTTTGGAGAGATTATCAAAGTTATTCTCATCATTATGATGATCGATAATCTCAGTAACTGCTTCACTGAAACTCTGCTGCTGCCGTGAAAGTACGTTGTGGTCGATAAGAGTCAGTTTTAGGGAACCTTTTTCATACAGTGCCCCAAGATCAATTTCATCGATAAAAATCAGGTTTGTTTCATCTATGCCGGTATCCTTTAAAAGATATGAAGCCTCTGTGCGCAGTTTGAAATCAGCACGGGGAATATTAATAACCGGTACAAAAGTACCATCATCGGTAGTGGTGCCCTGAAGATAAGAGTATATTATCGATGATACCATTGAGTCAAGGTCAGCAGCCTCATTGCCTAATGCGATGGAGACAGAACTATTTGTATTTAAGGAGTCTTTTTGTTTCCTGATAAATAAATTAAGAAGATCAATATCATTATTTGAAGTCATGCAGTACCTCGCTGGTTGTAATATTGGCGCTACTTACCGCGGGCCGATTTATCATTAAAACCAATAAAAAAGTAACACGGAATAAATAACATGTAAAAGAAAAAACTGAAACCGGTGAGTGTCAAGGGATATCAAAAATACGGCGATAAGAAGTTCTTATGGTATTATAAGGAAATGTGATGATTGCATTTAAAGGTTATGCGATTCTTCGACAATAGAAATGAAATTCAGGGAGGCCCCGGAAAGGGAATCCTTTTCCGGATAGATAAGGAAATATTCTGCCTCAAGGGAAAGGCCTTCAATTTTTATCTCCATAAGTCTTTTGTCATTTAATTCGGTCTCCACTGCGATCCTGGGGGCAATGGATATTCCAATTCCATCGGCGACACTTTTTTTTACACTTTCAATGTTTCCAAGTTCTAGAAGAGAGAGGCCTGAAATATCATGTTTTTCGAAATATTTTTCTATCTGGTTACGGGTATGACTTCCTTTTTCCCTGTGGATAAAAGAATAATCTTTTATTTTATCAATAGTGATTGTATCACCTGTTGCAAGGGTATGTGATGGACTGGCAATGAAGATGAGGTTTTCCGTATGAACCAGCAGTTTTGAATAGTCATCAGGAACGCCTTCACTTCCCCTGATAATAGCTATTTCTATTTCTCCATTTTTCAGCATCTCAAGGATCTGGTGAGAGTTGCCAATACAGTTATTGATTCTCACTGAAGGATATTTTTGGGTAAAAAGACGGAGTATGTCCGGGAAAAAATAGACTCCGTATACGGTAGTCGTTCCGATTGAAAGAGAATTTTGTTTATTCTCTTTGATCTCAGAAAATGCAGAGGTCATTTCTTCCATTAACGAAAAAAGAGTCTCCACATAACCAAGAAGTTTTTCTCCTTCAGGGGTGAGGCTGACATCCCTCGATTTTTTATCTCTTTGAAAGAGTTTTACTCCCAGGTCATTTTCAAGAGATTGAATATGAGAGCTGATGGCAGGCTGGGTAATGAAGAGTTTTTTAGCTGCACCAGTGAAGCTTTTCTCAAGGGCTACAAAGTAAAATGTTTTTAGAAGATGTAATTTCATGGTTTAATTTTTTATAACGGATGTTTTCCTGCGAACAATTATTTTGTCAATTGGAATAAAAAGTTAAACATAATAATTTATATCATAACAATACTTTATGCGTCTATAAGGATATATTATAATCGGTTTGTTATATTTTATTGACTGAAATGTGTATTGCCAATTAAAAATGTACCATAAAAAATCGAGCAGTGCAAGAGGTTACAGTAATGAATCGAAAATTTTACAAACCGGGGATGATTGCTTTTGGGATTGCCACCCTGGCAATAATGCTGACGTCTACATATACCTTCGCTAAGAACAGCAGTGATGCAAGGTCTAAGGTTAATTCAAGAGAATTCAAAGTTTTGCTCACACCTGAACTTTTTAATGACCTAAAGGGCGGCTTCAATAAGATAACTGAAATTGCTTTACAGACTGCAGATGAAACAGGGTCTAATCTTAAAATCAGGTCAAGTAAGAGACGGTATAAGATTAAGCAGAGAAAGATTGTATTTTATGACACCGCAGATCATCAGGTTAGAAAGAAAGGTTACGCCCTCCGTATACGTACAAAATATAAGAGGGGCAGATTGAAGGATTCTTTTGGGGTGACCTATAAATACCGTAATACCGATCCGGAAATAGCGGTGAAGGGAATTATTCAACCATCCGGTCTGTTCGCTGCAGAGAGCAAGTTCGAGCAGGATGTCACCATAGATAAAAAATCAGACCCGGTAAATCCGATAATGAGAAACATATACTCCAAGTCCGCAAAAATTAAAAACATCCAGGGGAACCTGAAAACAGTTAAGGATTTTGCTGCGATATTCAAGGGTATATCAGCCCTGAATCTTTCTCCTGATACAAAACTGACACCGGTTAATAATATCAGTTTTATAGAAAAAAAGGTAAAGCCCGGCTTTATCGATTTTGGAAACGGAATCGTTGCTGATTTCGAAATGAGTATCTGGTATAAAAATTCTTCTGAAACTCCGACAATTTGTGAAGTCTCCTTCGACTATGATATGGATAACTACCTTAAGCAAATGAACGGGAAGGCATCAAAACTTTCAGAAAAATTTTATCTCACCCTTTTTAAGAAACTCAAGGAAAAGGGGTATGTCCACAGCGGAAGTACTAAAACCGATTTTACTTATGGAAACGCGAGTAAATAAGTTACTTAACAGCGTAACGTATGCAGAGGATTAATCGATTTCAATCAGAGAGCTCTCTGCATTAACGATACATTGCCTTTAGTCTCTATGTTTCCGGGAAGGCTCCCTTGGCTTAACTGGCACAAAGATAAAAGGTTTAAAAAATTTTGGAGGACAGTTTAATGTTTAAAAATTCAGTTAAGATTTTTTCAACAGCTCTGTTCACATCAGCCATGGTTTTTTCTCTTATGGTGACTCCTGAAATGGTGTCAGCAGCAGAGATCGAACTGGGCGGCCGTATTAGAGCTGGATATGGGGTTACGTTTAACAACGTCTATGATCGTGATAGTTTATCAGGAAAGGATGGGTATCTTACGAAACCCGGTAAAACAGGTTTTATGCTTGATGATGCTCGTATAAAAGCTGAAGGCACTGCAGGTAAGTTTGATTTTGAATTCGAATTCGAGCTTGAGGCAGGGGAAGACGTTGCAGAAGCGCATGATGCCGGTGATGCAGGTATTGAATTGTCGAGTACTACTGCTATCAACATGAAGGACATGAAGATTGGTTACAATCCTTTTGGCGCTTTAAACTTTACCCTGGGGCAGTTTAAAATTCCCTACAGTCGTCAGAGAATGGTTTCTTCAGGTAAGCAGCTGCAGAACGGAAGAGCGGAACAAATAAAAGAATTTGTCCCCGGTCGTGAACTCGGTTTTATGATTGATTACCAAATTAATATGTTCAAGGTGTACGGTGGCTGGTTTAATGGGAATGGCGACAACAGTTTCGATGAACTCAGTGAATATAACAATCTAGGCATGTTTGTCGGCCGTGTTGAAGTTTATCCCTTCGGTAAAATGAAGAAGCAGGAAGGCGGTATGACCGTCAATAACTTCCAGATGATGATAGGTGCCTCAGCACTCTATAATGAACAAAGCTATTTCGATTTTGGTGAAAAACTGAGTAAATTCAAGACTGCAGGTTCTCAGACAATGGTTGGCGGAGATATCACCCTTCGGTATCTCGGGGCTTTCCTTAGTTTCGAAGCTCATTACGCGAAATTCAGCGCCAATTCTGCATCCGACGACGATCCTGGCGATTCATCAAAGAATTTTGATAACTACACTATCGCCGTAGGGGCGGGCTATTATATTCCCCTGGGAAAGTATGGAATTGAGCCGACTTTCAGGTTCGCTACATCTCCTTTGGATATTGATAATACAGAGGAGACTCAGACAAGTCTAGGTTACGGTGTTAACTTCTATATTGATGGAAATGACCTTAAGCTTCAGGTAGATTTCAAGCATAACCTTGGGAATGATGATCTGGAAGCGAATAAAGCACCAGGTGAAGACAAGGGTTGGGATGATAACGAGCTCAATATCGTACTGCAGCTTGCATTCTAATTTGAACAAATAGTATAAAAACATGTAATGTGCGGCGGCGCCATGAAAAATGGCGCCAGCCTGCGTTATGCGAAACGCATAACGCCTTGTTATGGACATATAAGAAGCATTTATTTGACCATTTCTGATTCCATGCTGATATTCAATATACTGTTTTTTAATCCGGATCGCTCAATGACCGGTCATAATATTTTTGATAAGGAGTTTTAAATGTCTCAGGAAATCAAGCCAAGATTTGAATTTAGAACCTTTGCCAACAATTTCGGCATGGTAGAAACAAAAATGAGAAAAATCGCCAAGTGCGAACAGATTCGTGAAAGTTCCGAAATCTATATCATGTCTGCGGCAAACAATGAAAACAACACAAAGATCAGGGATGCACTGATGGACATCAAGGTTTTTGTAAAAGAAGAGAAGGGCTTTCAGCAGTGGAATCCCAGAATGAAGGGAAGTTTCCCCATGGAGGGTTCCGTATTGAAAGAAGAGGTTTTTCCTGCTTTCGGTACTGAAATGCCTGAACTGGAAAGGAATGTATATACCCTGGACCAGTATCTCGAAGAAATTATTAAACCACATAAGGACCTTGTTGCAGTGAACGTCCTCAAAAGAAGATTCGCCTTCACAGTCAATAATACTATCGCGGAAACCGCAACATTGTTTATAAATGGTGCAGAAATTCAAACAGTCTGCATTGAAAGCACAGAACTTGATGATCTTGAAAAGGCAAAGGAAATGCTGGGCCTTGAAGAATACGAAAACATCAATTACCTTATGGCAATTAAGAGAATAATCGGTATGGAACCGATGCCATCATAAAACCTCCATTACCTTTGTTCTTACAGGGAGCGGCAGGGGGCTTTTTACCCTGCCGCTTTTTATTTAACTTCCCCTTAAACTTTTCATTGTAAATAACATTACATTCTTTACAAAACTTATCAGCAATGATAAATGTTTTCCCGGGCGATTAGAAAAACCGTTGCGAGGAAGCAGGGCTATGAAAGAACCACATGTTCGTACCATCAGCATAGGTGACCATGACATCGAATATCTCGAATATGATGGGGAGGGGCCGGTTATAATCATGCTTCACGCAACGGGATTCCTTCCATGGCTGTGGCACCCCATCGCCCGCAGGCTTGGCGGAGAGTACCGGATTATAGCCCCATATTTCTGCGACCACCGCGAGGCAGAACCTGAAGATGGGGGCCTCTCATGGATGATCCTGGCGGAAGATATTTGTGAACTCTGCAGCCGTCTTAAACTTGAAAATCCTTTCATGGTTGGGCATTCCATGGGGGCAACGATACTGACACTTGCCAATGCCAGTTTGGGATTAAAGGCGAGTGGCCTGGCAGCCTTTGAACCGATTTACCTTCCGGAGCAGGTATATGAAGTGGATCTCTCTGTTGAGCAGCATCCCCTCGCGGCTAAGTCAATAAAGCGGCGAAACTTCTGGGAAGACCATGAACAGGCACGGGATTATCTCCGCTCTAAAAAGCTCTTTGCCTCATGGGATGAAGAGGTCCTTGAACTTTACCTTGAACATGGAATGATTTCCCGTGAGGAAGGGGGGCTCTCCCTCGCCTGTCATCCCCGCAAGGAGGCATCCCTTTTCCTGGGGGGATCTCATCGCAATCCATGGCCCCTTCTGAAAAAACTTACCTGCCCTGTTCTTGTTATTGAGGGAGAGACGAGCGGAAACCGTTCATTCATTGATCTTCAGAAGGCCGTTTCAATGATGCCGGAGGGTGGCTACAGACTTGTCGAAGGTGCGGGACATTTGATTCCCATGGAGAAGCCTGAAGAGTCCGCCCAATTAATTAGTGAATTTTTCGGTAAAATAAAAAATATCTAACAGGAATTGTAATCTCCGGTTTTCCATGGCTCCTGAAAGAGGTACTTCATCGCTATGAATTATTGTTTTTTCCTTCAGAATTTGCTGAATTTATGATATTTTTTTATATAGAAAAATGATGCTTCCGGTATCTGAAATTATCTGCAAAGAAATTGGATGGGGGAGACAGATGGATGAAAAAATAAGAGAACAGCTTATAAGTACACTTCAAGGAAGGGGGGCCCATATTTCCTTCACTGATGCAGTTGAAGATTTTCCCCTTAATATGGCAGGGGAAAAGGTTTCCAATCTTGATCATACCGCCTGGGGCCTTGTCTACCATATCTGGATTGCACAAAAGGATATTCTTGAATTTTCCCGTTCCGCGGAACACCAGTCACCGGAATATCCTCACGGCTATTGGCCGGACTCTCTGGAACCAGGTTCTGCTGACGAGTGGAGTTCTACAATAAAAAATATTGCTCGGGATCTTGATGCAATGATTGATTTACTGAAAGATCCCAGCCGGGAACTTTTTGAGCCCTTTCCCTGGGGGGACGGACAGACCCTTTTTCGAGAGGCACTGATTCTGGCTGACCATAACTCATATCATACGGGGCAGCTGGTTGATATTCGGATGCTGTTGGAGGTGCCCGTTAAAGACTGGTGATGAGTGAAAAATTGAAACCTTTTTACTTTCCTATCTTCGCTTTTTTTCTGAAGGGTATTGTTATCTGCATAAAAAATTTGGCAATTGAGAAAAGTATCAGCAGTGCCGCATTGCGGGGATCATGGGCAGGGCTCTTCAGACCAAGACGTGGGATAACCCACAGCATGAGATCCGCCACCTTTACAGGGCAGCCCTTGACGCGTATCACTTTTCCAGCTTCCAGTTGTCCTGAGACGCCGGCGCAGGTGCCGATCAGTGCAACGGGTTCCCCCGGATGGATAACATCACCTTCATAATAACCCATGACAATGGCGCCCTTTTTCGCCTGTTTAAGATTGCCTTCCCATTTTTTTTCTGCAGTACCAAGGCATCCCTTGATGGAGCAGATGCAGCCACCGTAGCAGATATTTCCAGAGTCCCTGTTTGTTCCTTCATAAAATTTAAGGGGGGTATCCAGCTCCTGCAGGTCCTGGAAGGGGGAATATAACTTCGCCGTGACCGAAGCTAATTCTTCGATAGATACATCACCGGTAGTGGTCACGTCATTCAGGTCAATTGATCCGTATCCGCGATCCCGGGCTTCCTTCATGTGGAGTATTTCTTCCGGGCTGTAATTTAATATGTGGGCCGCAACGGTATCTATGGCAAGGGGATCTTTGCTGATAAGAATGGCCCCAAGGTGTTCCGGGTATGGGCTTGATTCAAAGCCGCGGCCAATGGTAATGGCATCGGAAACGATCAGGTCGGGATAACCTATTTCAAGCAGATCTATAATTTTTTCATGGAGGCGGTCGTCGTGGTAGAGGAAACGCTCCTTATGGGTCAATATGCCTACATTAAGCTTAAGGGCATTGGTGATTTGAGTTACAATGTGAAATTTCAGCTTGGGCATCCATATTTTATATTCAGCTTCGTAGAGGGATTTTGCCACCCGCATTGTTTTATGCAGTTTGCCCTTTTTCAGTGTGACTTCCCTTGTCTGTTCTTCATTGAAATCAACCAGGGGGACATCCAGTTTTTTTGCCAGTTTGTAGTAATCGGATTCACTGAAAAACATTCTTGTGGGGATGCCGATACCCCCGGATTCACCGATTGTAATTTTATTCGTTCCGTAATCTTCCTTTAAAGTTTTAACCATTGCCTCCATTACTTCATGGGCAGTATATGAGTGGTGAATATATTCTTTATTGGCTGTTACTATATTTGGTTTTATTAATATTTTTCCCTTCGGTTTTTCTCCCAGTTCTTCCATCCCTTCTTTTATTATTCCACGAATTGCATCAACATCATAGGAATCACATTTTCTGATAATTACTTTTCTATCTGTCATAACCAGGCCCCTTTTGAAGAGATAATATAAGGATGAGCTTGTGAAATTTAAGGATTAAGGTAACATATGTTACTTTTATAAAAAATACGATTATTACTTTTGAATGTCAAGGAAATCTCTAATATTATTGACTTTTTTCGTAACAATCGTTACGGTAACGAATGTTACATGTATAACCTTAAAAATTCGGAGATTAAAAAATGAAAGATTTCAGAAATAAAATAATTTATATTACCGGTGGTTCCAGTGGTATCGGCCTGGAATGCGCAAAGCTTTTTGCCAGCCTGGGGGGCGGGGTAGTGCTTCTTGCAAGAAATGAAGCAAAATTAAAGGAAGCGGCGGAAGAGGTTAAGTCAAAGCGGCAAAACGAAAAACAGATAGTTGCCGTGATATCTGTAGATGTTTCAGACAATGACGATGTGGAGAAGAAAATGTCAGAGGCCCTGAAGAATACAGGGGTGCCGGATATACTGATAAACAGTGCCGGTATCAACAGCTACGTGAACCACTTCGAGAAACTGACAGCTGAAATGTTTCAACACGGCCTGGCAATTAATGTGATGGGTGTCCGAAACGTGACCGCAGCCCTTCTTGAGGAAATGAAAAAGAAAAAGGGGCAGGTGGTGATTCTCTCCTCCATGGCGGGACTCTTTGGAATGTTTGGTTATACCCTCTATGCGACCACCAAGGCGGCGCTCCTGGGATTTGCTGAAAGCCTTCGCTATGAACTGAAGCCCCTGGGAATGTCCGTAACGGTAATCTGCCCCCCCGAGGTGGATACCCCAATGAATCTTGAAGAAGTGGAAACCCTTCCCCCGGAAGGGCGGGCCATGAAGGATGCCAGCGGTCTGCTTTCTCCCGAATATACCGCGAAAGTGATCGTGAAGGGGATAGCAAAGAAAAAATTTCTTGTAATACCGGGATTCCAGAGCCGCTTCCTCTACCTGCTTCACCGACTGAGTAATGGCTGGCTCAGCCGCACAGTCAGTGATATGATCGTGGCGCATACCCGAAAAAAAATCGAAAGGATGTAAATAATGCCGAAGGTCCCTGCGTCTCCCCGGGAAGTCGAAACGATCAGAGAGAATATGATTCTCGAGGCTGTCTCATTGATCAATGAAGCAGGTTTCCCCAGCTTCAGTATGCGAAGGCTGGGAGACCGTCTCGGTATCGCAGCAAAAACAATCTATAATTATTTTTCAGATAAGGATGAGCTTTACCTGAAAATTCTAACCCACGGTTTTGATAAGCTGATGCTGGAGATGACGGAGGCCTCTGCTGCCCATAAAAATCCCTATCGGCAGCTTTCCGCTATGGCCCACGCCTACGTAAATTTCGGCCTTAAAAATCCTCACCACTATAATATTCTGTTCAGTCTCGATGTACCTAAATTCATAGATTATGTAGGGACAAAACATGAGGAACTCGCCGATCACCAGAACCGTTCCGCACTACGGGTTGCGGAACTGACGAGAATTGTTTTGACTGAGGTAATTAAAAAAAACAGAAAATTAAAGGTGCGTGATACGGATTTTCTTCTTATGCAGGTATGGAGCACCCTCCATGGAATTATCTCTCTCTTTAATTCAAGGGTAACCCTCGAGGTGGGGGAATTCGAAGGAATAATTGATCAACTGGTTGAAGATGCCCTGGTGAAATTTAAATAGTTTTTCATTCTTTTCCGAATGAAAAACTATTGTTTTGATTATTTAAAGGCTCGCTGTTTTATCAGAATTTAAAGCTGAGCATGGGGCTTATCCTGACGTCCCATGATGAATCCTCTCCGGCGTAGGCTCCATCTGATGGAAAGGCATGTGAGAGCTGAACCTCTACGCCGAAGAGCAGTCCCTTCAAGCCGGCAAAACCGAAGTCCATGAGAAGCTGCGGTTGTGTAAGGAGAACTACTGCATCTTCACTGAAGCCGGTATCTTTAAAACGCTGCCATAGATCGATAAACCCCCTGAACTGCCATGAAGTGGGGCCCAGTTTGAAGGGGACATTCCATACCAGTGTAATTTGCCATGAGGGCTTATAGTCCTTTTCCTGGCGTGCCAGGAAGGCGGTATCAAAAACGGCGAATCCGGGAATATTCCAGGCTACGATCACACCCTCAAGCCATACACGGTTGACTTCATATCCGACGCCGCGGCCAAGGTTGATTTGAGGAGTCAACGAGACATCCCGGATTGGAGATCCCTCTCCTGTTGTGATACCGAAGATTTTATAAATACTAAAGGCGGGGGCATATTCGAAATAGAGACTGAAGTCTTCTTTGTAAAAGTCATAATCGGGACCACTCTGGACATCAAGGAAAAAGTAATTTGATCCATGACTCCATGTGCTGAAATGATCGAAGGTCATGGTAAAGGTTCTTCCCGCATCATCAGCACCCTCAAGGTTCAGGGGGCCAATGTTCATGAGAAACTGAAATTCAGTATTTGAGAATCCGCCCTCCGCAGCGGTTACGGGGGAAACAATAAAAATTGCGGTAAGAAGGATTACAGTCGTTGCCGCAGAGAATATTCTACACATAATATTATCTCCTTACTTTTTTTAAAAATTATAAAGCAAAAGAGGGTGATATTCAAGACTTTTTCATGACATGGGTAACGGTATGCGATGTAAAGATTTTAGAGATGGAAAAATTTATTGACTCAATGTAAGGGGCTGTTAAGTTTTTCTCAGTACCAGAAAATGCCGCGCTTCAATACCGGTTTTCCAGATTCCTTGAATCCCTCGAAGTAGAGTTCTCCCTTTTTATCTGATTCATATCCTACGATTATGACCTTTTCTCCAGGAATAACCGGATAGGCAAATCGGAGAGAGAAACCCTTCATCCCCTCCATGTTCCCTTCAAAAAATGAATCCCTCATTGCATTGGCGGTCATGGCGGTGATACATATACCATGCATAATGGTGCGGGGAAGTCCCACCAGTTTTGAGAGCAGGTTACTTGTGTGCATGAAGTTTTTGTCCTGGGAGACCTCGGCATACTTCAGCTGTTGTCCCTCGAAGGTCTGAAATTCCGTACGGAAAATTTCTCTGCCATGGATAAGTTCAGTATCCTTCGGTGCGTTTTTACGGTCACCGGTCCCTCGGATTATAAAACTTGTTATGGCCTCAAAGGATTCTCCTTCCTTTACCGAGGCGCTTGTCCTGAGATGAATAGTTTCTCCCGCAGGGGTATCCACTATATCCTTTATCTCCATGGTGACCGTGATTGCCTCGCCGAGACGGATGGCATGTTTCCAGTGGGCCTCCTGCTGGCCGTGAACCATTTTCAGTATATTTAGGTTCAGTCCGGGCAGTGTCATCATATGTTCAAACATCGGGTAGAGGAGCCGTGAAATGTAGAATGGGGGGGCAATGGTATTGTCACCGGTATAGAGATCCGGATTGTCACCCGTGGCCTCAACGTAATCTGCAACATCCTCTTTTTGAATGGGGGCAAACTCTCTGGTGATGGAATGGCCGATCATATCGCGGTTCATACTGCGGGACCTGCGGTTTCTTATCATTGCGGCAAACATTGCTCTGCTCGGTAATGCCATGGTTTCATCCTGAATACAATTGAAATATAACCGTTTTAATCGAAATAAAGAGTGCATTGTTTTCCCAATAATGCAAGTAGAATTTCATCAGGTGGAAAAGATTAACATGATGTTGAAATAATAGTTTTCCCTCTCCTCCTTTCATCTATTTCAGGTGTTTTATTATTATTATGAAAAAATGAATAAAATTTACAGCATTTGTAAAATTTGAATATATAGAAGATATTCAAATATATGCGCTATTGTAGTGTTATGACGGCAAAAATTAGCCAAAACGGGTTGACATAACGTTATTTCGTGATTACAATATCTGAATTGTTAATCTTATAAACAGGGGAAAAAAGATGAAAAAGCAATTGGTTGTTATTGTTTCCGTGGTTTTCTTTGCTTTTACCGCAGGAACACTCCTGGCAGATAACGGTACCTCACCGGGTCCCGAATCTCTGCAGGAAATTAATTCTGTTGATGGAATTATTCTTTCTCAATCAAGTTTTGACAAAATGATTCACGGCGATAAAAAAAAGGATCGTCGCAAAGACCGCAGAAGAGATGAACGGCGTCGGCCCAAAAGAAGCCAAATGCGTGCAATGGGATCACAGCTTGTTATGGATAACGATGTGCGCCGCAGAAGGGGAGTTCGCGGTGATGTTAAGCCCGGTGACCTTGTCTATTTTTATTATAAGGCAGGCCCCATTGAGATGTATAACAGAAGGGCACCCGTAGAGGCCCGTCTTGAGGTTCGCCATAATGGCAGAACAATCAAGAATGTCAACTGGAGACGCACAGATGCGAGCCGGGCCAGGGGCAGAAGCCACTACAGCAGAAAACGTGGAAACGCCATCAGTATGTATGAAGCCGCTGATTTCAGTTATCGCATACCGAGAAACCGTCGTTCCGCGGGGCGTTACAGTGCAACAGTTTATCTAAGAGACATTGATGGCAATAAAACCGTAACTTATAATTATCGGTTCAATGTCCGGGAAGAGAGACGTGCACAACCCGTACGCCTGATGAATTCTTTTATCGCCCGCAACGACGATATACGAAGGATCAGACGCGGCAATACCCGCGTCAATCCCGGCGATCAGCTCTACTTCTACTATAAGGTGGGTCCCCTTGAAAGAGAAAACAGGGCCCCCTTTAAGACAAGAATGGTCATTCGTCATAATGGTCGTACCGTAAAGACTACCGGCTGGATGAACGGAAGTGCCGCTTATGCCCGTGGCCGGCGAGAGCAGGTAAGAACCAGGGGAGACATCATTAACAGTTATGAAAGCGCCAGATACTCCTACCGTGTACCGAGAAACCGCCGCGCCGGAGGAAGCTATGATGTAATGATTTATTTTACAGATGAAACTTCCCGGAGAATGGTTAGTGCCAGGTATACATTCCATGTAGGAAAAGGTGCCTATGACAGCGGCCGTTACGGCGGAACCAGATATTATAAGAGGGGAACCAGCTACAATAGTGGCGGTACCAGTTACAATCGTGGCGGCACCCGTTATTACAAGCGTCCCAGCGGGGCAACACGGTATTATAAACGTGGTGCAACCCCATACGGCGGAACCCGTTACTATAAGAGATAAATTTTTAAATGATTTTCTTTTTCCAGTCCAGTAATTGAGTATCTCAGTATTCATAGAATTCTGCAGGAAAGGCCACCTGATGGTGGCCTTTCTTTTATTTTTGCTCCTTCCCCTTGCACGAATCGATGTTCATTATTTTTTTGGTGACCGTCAGATTCTCGCCCACGGTGCGGCCCTGCTGTTTCTGTCGCTTTTTTTTATAAACAACAGGAAGGAGATGAAGTTTCTGCCGGTAACATTTTTTGATTTAATGGTGGGAAGTTTTTATCTTCTCTATGCATTATCCCTGGTCAATGCGGAATCTACCGAAGGTGGCATACTTCCGGCACTGCTGGAAGCATCCTTTCTTACGATATATGTTTTTTTCAGGATACTTTCCGGGCGGCTTCAGGAGAGGGGGGAAGTAAAAGCTTTTCTGTTTATTGTTCTTACCGGGACATCACTCCTTGCCATCTGGGGGCTGTTACAATATTTTTTCGGTTTTGATGTCTCGCCGGGACTGCGGCAGCTCTTTGCCTCTCATCACTTCCCCATTATTGCATCCATGGGGAACCCTAATTTTCTCAGTGAATACCTGCTTCTGGCGCTGCCCCTCTCCCTTGCTGCGGGAATGTTGATGAAGCGTTTTTATATATTCGGTATCCTTTTTTTTCTGCAGGGGCTCTGTATCTATCTGACCTACTCCCGTCTCGCCTGGGCGGTGCTTTTACTCTTTATGGGGCTCTCATTTTTGTTTTTCCGCGAAAAAAGAAAATATCTGGCATCCATCTATCTTTTGTTTGTTGTTGCGGCGCTTTCTATTTTTGCAGTCCATAATTCATCGGGAAGGTCCCAGACGGATCGGGTCATTAAAAATATTACCAGAGAGAGCCCCTTCGCGGAACGGAGCCTTATGTACCATGCCGCCTTTTCAATGGCGGGGGATTCGTCATTTTCAGGCCAGGGCCCCGGTGCCTTTGCGCGGAGTTATCCCCTCTACAGGAGTGCCGTGGAAAGGGAGCAGAGAGTTTCCTCCCCTGAGAAGGATGTTGTTGAACTGAAACATGCCCACTCTGATTTTCTCGAGATAGCCTTCGACAATGGTTACGGCGCGGCTTTCGTTTATTTCATAATGATGATTTCAGCCGTTGCTGCGGGAATTCGTTTTGCACTGCATAACCGTGGTGATGCGGTCTGTGCCATCGGCCTGGTCCCCATGCTGATGGTTCCATTTTCCCTCTGGTCATTTCCTTTTTTTCTTCCTTTCAGCAAAATGATTTTTCTTTTTTCTGTTGCATTTCTGGGGAGGGAGAAATTTCGATTGCCGTTAAAACTTCCTCTGAAAATGTTAACAGCGCTGCTGTTATTGACGGGACTGACATTGTTTTCATTCCAGGTAAGGTATTTTCACTCTCTTTTTTATTATAATAAAGGGATTGACCTTTTTGAGACCAATATGGAAAAAAGCCGAAGGGCATTGGAGAAGAGTATCGAACTGTTTCCATATGAAGGATTTGCCTGGTTCTCTCTCGGGTCACTCCTCCTCAATGGGGGTTACCGCGAGGGCATCGATCACCTTGAGCATTCTCTTCTTTTTTATGCGGATGGGGAAGTTTATCTGAATCTTGCCCGGGGCTGTCGCGATTTTGATGATATTGAAACTTCCCTCAAATACTATCGCCGCTTCCTTGAACTGCTCCCCCTTGAAGAGGGGATTCGCAGGGAAATGATGGAGTTACAGAGTTACCATGATTCTCAGAAAAAATAAAAAAATATATAAAGTTTTTCTCTCCGCGACGACATTTCTTCTCCTGGTCAGTACCGCGGGAACAATGCACGCGGGTCTTCACTGGCCCCTGAAATATCCGAAAAGGATTACCGGTACGTTCGGGGAATACCGTGGAATCAAGTTTCACCGCGGTCTCGACATGAGCTGCGGGGGAAGACAGGGGGTCCCGGTGCTTGCCGCCGAAAGCGGTTACGTGAAAACGGTGATGTACCAGAAGTGGGGAATCGGTTACTGTCTCTTTCTCCAGCATCCCGATGGCCGGGTCACCATGTACGGCCACCTGAGCCGTTTCAGCAGCAAGATCTCCCGCCACGGTTCATTGAAAAAAATTCAGGGGAAGATGCTCGACCGGGTCGATTTCAGGACCGATTTTAACAGTCCCGCGATACCGGTACGAAGAGGTGAAGTAATCGCCTATACCGGGGATACCGGTATTGGCCGGGAGCACCTTCACTTTGAAGTAAAAAATGGAAATAACCGCTTCCTGAATCCCCTCCGCCAGGGCCTCTCCATTCCCGATAAAACAAGACCCGTAGTGCAGAGGGTCTACCTGCTCCCCCTTGACGGCCGTTCCCTCGTGGATGGTGAATCGAGGGAAAAGTCTCTTCAAGTCATCCGTGGCAAAGGGAATGGAGGTAACTATTATCTCCGGGGAGGGGAAATCCCCCGCGTGGCAGGGACCGTCGGTATCAAGATAAAGGCGAGCGACCGGGTAAACTACCGCAACCGGGTTTCCGTTTACGGATTTGATGTTCGCCTTAATGGGAAAACCCTCTACCGTAAATTTTTCGATGATATGAGCCGCAGTGAAACCTATCACCTGGGGCTATATTTTGATTACGACCGGAGTTCATACAGTAACTATATCTACTATGGATATGACCGTCGCAGTAACCTCGGAGCCCTTAAGGGATTGAAGCCGGGGAAAATTTATAAGATTACCGCATATTTCTACGATGCAGCGGGGAACCGTTCCAGGCTGTTTTTCAGGGTGCGGGGAGACGAACCATTGAAGCGTGCTGCGTGGAAGCGGCTCATCAATCTGCGTCCCGGTCGAAAACTCGATCTGGAATCAAGGGACAAGCGTTTCGCCCTGCTGTTTGATAAAGGGAGCGGCCTCTATGATGAAGAAGTGATTATCCGCATGGAACCAGCCTTCAATATTGATGAACCCGGACTCACAATGAAATCATCGGTGTATGCAGTTTTTCCGACTGACCTGGCACTGGATCGGCCCGTAAGGGTCCGTTTCAAATATCGCGGCGATGACTTCCGAAAGGTGGGGATCTATGCTGTCAACGGATCCAAGGGGTTCTTTTACTTTGCCGGAGACATGCGCAACGGCAGTGATACCATAGAAACGGAAGTAAGAAAAATGGGACGCTATTTTCTCGTGCGCGATGATGTCCCCCCCCATATCGGCAAAAATAATGTGAAAATGGTGAGGGGAAGACGTCTCATCTATTTTTATCTCGCTGATATCGGCAGTGGTGTTGATCTGGAACGCATTCAACTGAAAGTGGATGGCCGGGATGTGAAATGGGATTTTGATCCTGACCGGGGGCGCCTTGAAATTCTAAGGCACAATAAGATATGGAAACGCGGTAAACATATAATTTCACTTCGCATCTTTGATCGGGCGGGGAATAAAACCGCCGTCGAGAATTATTCTTATATTATCCGGTAGCCATTACCCGGTTCTTTTCAGCAAAATAATGGAGATGTCGTCGTGCTGCTCGATGACATCCTTGAGAAACTCATGATAATCGATAATGATGTGATTTAAGACTTCCTGCGCGGATCCCTCAGGTGCATTCAAGAAAGATTCCGCTATTTTATCAAGGGTATAAATCTCCTCGTCGCTGTTGCGTGCTTCATTGAGTCCATCCGTATACAGAAGAATATAATCACCGCGATTGATTTCAAAATTAATCGATTCGTAGTCATAGTTAAAGTTTATGATGCCGAGAAAAGCACCGGCGATCCTTTTGCCGTATTTTTTTTCAGGAAGGAAAACCTCATCGCCTCTTCTAACCATAATGTCACTATGGGCGGCATTTGCATATTCGATAGTGTTTTCCATAAATCTGAGAATGACCCCGGTTATATAATTATCAACATCACCGATTTCGCTCTGCAGTTCTCTGTTGGTTTCCGCAAGGACCTGGTGAAGGGGCAGGTCTCTTCCTTCGGAAAATTTTCTGAATATTACAGACTTGGCTATCATGGTAACCAGTCCCGATGCTATGCCATGGCCTGAGACATCGAAGAGGCCGACACCGGTGAGCTCATCGTCATGGGAATAAAAGTCGTAGAAATCACCGGATATTCCCGTCATTGGCTGGTATATGAAGGCGATGTCCCACTTTTCAGATTTGGGGGGGGAATCCGGGAGAATGCTGTTCTGTACACTAATGGCCATGGCCATGTCCTTGCGGCGAATTCTCTGGGCTGTTATCAGTTCATCGTTTCGCTCCGTAAGCCGTTCATTTGTAACCTCGATTTCATTCAGGGCATCTTCAAGCTGATGGGTTCTCTCCTTTACTTTCCCTTCGAGATCGATATTTAATTCAAAGAGTTCTGTCTTCATACGGTTAATGCGGTCCGCAAGGCCGAGGGATAGAAAGACTACATTAAATACCACCCCTATGGGGAGACTGTAACTTATTAAAAAATTATTTCCGACAATGCCCAGGCGGGAGAGTGCAAGGGAACCCGCTGCAATCATGACGATGCCCCAGGCCGCGAGAAAAAAGTATGCCTGGCGGACCTTTTTCCGTGACGCGATTATGGCAATTAAGATCAAAAGGACCACCATTAAAATCGGGAAAATCGAACTTATATAAAGGAGTATCTTTCGCTGGGCAAATAAAGAGAGAATCATGCAGAGGCCCGGGAAAACTGTAAATGCTGCGAGCAGGTTGTTCAGGCGCGGTACAACACGCCGTGTATCAAGGTAATCAATAATGAAAAGGCCGACTGTCAAAAAACTTCCGAATGTAGAAAAGATATCGATTATGTTATTCAGGTAAGGCATGGATGGCCAGAGGTATTCATTGCCAAAACCGTTAAGGTGAGAGAGGTAAAGTGTCAGAAAAGAAATATGGGCTACGTAGAAAAGGTATACGCGTTCACGCACGGAAAGATATATAAAAAAGTTATAAAAAATCATTATAAGAAGAATGCCAAAAAGTAGTCCCTGTGCCAGCTGGTCCCGGCGATTCTGCAGGTGAAAGGTCTCAACATCAATGATACTGAGAGGGAAGTTCATAGCCCCGGTACTCTGGAGCCTGATGTAAAGGGTTGCATCCCCCTTATTCAGTGGAAGGGGAAATAAAAAGTAGCGGCTTTTTATCTTTCGTTCACTGAAAGGAAATGAATCTCCTGTTTTCACAATAGAGTGATGATCTTTTTTATCTATAAGATGGAAATCGATTTTATCGATATGAGGATAGGAGAGTTTTAAAAACAGGAGCTTCCCCGGTTTTTCTTCAACCGAAAAGGGAATTTTTATCCAGTATGGCAAATAGGAGTAGCCGAAATTGCTGATGCCTTTTCTGTTCCGGTTAAATTGGCCTGCGGCATCACCGTTATGGACATCCTGAATTGTCAGGGTTCCATTTTTATCTTTAAGCCACTCTGTATTTTTCTGAATCGAAATCTCACCGCTGAAGGTGTTTTTCAGTATTACGCCTTCAGCCGCCAGGGTGACTCCTGAGAGAAAAAATATTAATGTAAGTAAAATACTTCTCATTTTTCAGGTCCGAATTGCACTATATCATAAAAATTTACCTCTGTCAAATAGCGGATCCTGTGAAAAAACTTGACAATTGCCGGGGTATTTGGCCAAAATACCAAGTAGAGGTAGTCTATGGAACCACAGGTACAGGCACAATATGAAGCGAGGGCAAAAATAATCAAGGCACTTGCGCATCCCAGCAGGCTTTTTATTGTGGAAGAACTGAAAAAGGAAGAGCGCTGCGTGAATGAACTGACGGAGATGATCGGGGCGGATGTCTCAACGGTATCCAAGCACCTTACTGTGCTGAAAAATGCCGGCCTGGTTATAGATGAAAAAAGGGGCAACTGCATCTATTATCGTCTGCGTGTTACCTGTATTCTTGATTTTATCGGTTGTGTAGAGACTGTTCTTGAAACGAATGCCCGTGACCAGATGGAAATTATTACCTGTTGCAAGAGATAATAATTTTTTAAACAATGTTTGGCAATTTTGCCAAATGTGCTGAATGAGGTCTATGTGAACTGGAAAGTCGAAGGAAAATATCTTTTTTGGATGATTATAATATTTGCCGGTATCTACTTTATGCCGGCGGGGACCCCGCGTTTTGATAATGCAGTTGATGAGAGCCTCTACCTGATCCGTTCATATGCCAGGGAGCATGTTATCTTTTGTCTTATTCCGGCTTTTTTTATTGCAGGGGCCATGGCACGCTTTCTTAATCAGAATTCAGTGATACGTTACCTGGGACCGGGGGCGAACCGGTTCGTTGCCTATGGCCTCTCATCCGTTTCTGGTTCAATTCTTGCGGTCTGTTCCTGTACTGTTCTGCCACTCTTTGCGGGTATCTACCGTGTCGGCGCCGGCCTCGGGCCTGCAACTGCATTTCTTTATTCGGGACCCGCAATAAACGTTATGGCGATAATTGTAACCTCTAGGGTTCTCGGTGCTGAACTTGGAACGGTTCGTGCGCTCTCGGCGGTAGCCTTTAGTCTGCTAATCGGGATTTTTATGCACCTCCTGAACCGTCGTGAAGAAGAAAAGAGGGAGACACCGGAGATGGTTATCCCTGATGATGAAAAGGGACGCCCCCTGTGGCAGGGGGCGGCTTTTTTCGCAACACTGGTGGCAATATTGATTTTTGCAAACTGGGGCCGCCCGGGGTATGAGAGTGGATTCATCTACCTGGTCTGGTTATATAAATGGAAAATCAGTGGATTTTTCTTTGCAGCCCTGGGAGTGATCCTGGTTCGCTGGTTCGGTCTTTCTTCATGGAAAGCCCCTGCAGCAGGAGTTCCAGTGATAATTATAGCGATCATCTATCAGGATATTCCCATTATTGGTTTCAGTGCCGGTATCGTGGGCCTTTCCGCGGTTATTGCCACAGGGGATGAGAATCTTCGCGGCTGGTTTGAGGAGACATGGGGTTTTGCAAAACAGATAATGCCTCTTCTGCTTATCGGTGTTCTTGCAGCTGGATTTTTCCTCGGGCGCCCGGGGCATGAGGGGATTATTCCTTCGAGGGTGGTAGAGGCGTGGCTTGGCGGTAATGGCCTCGGGGCAAATTTTTTCGCCTCCTTCGCAGGGGCATTTATGTATTTTGCAACACTCACTGAGGTGCCGATACTTCAGGGACTTCTGGGAAGCGGTATGGGGAAGGGGCCTGCCCTTGCTCTTCTGCTGGCGGGGCCCGCATTGTCCCTGCCCAACATGCTGGTCATAAGGAGTGTCCTTGGGACACGAAAAACTATTATGTATTCCCTGCTGGTTATTGTCATGTCCACAGCGGCGGGTATAATTTACGGACGTTTTTAATTTAATAATAGCAGAAATTAAAAGGAGTAAAGAATATGAAAAAGCTGGAGATTCTCGGAGGCGGTTGCGCTAAATGCGACAAGCTTATGGAACTGACAGAAAAGGCTGCCCTGGAGATGGGCCTCGAATACGAAATTTCAAAGGTGAGCAATTTCAATGATATTGCCAGGTATGGGGTGATGGTGACTCCTGCACTGGTTGTTGATGGAAAGGTAAAGGTAAGCGGCAAAGTTCCATCTTATGATGATATCAAAGAGATGCTGGAATAACTGGTTTACAGAGGGATATTGATGATTAGAAAAATTTTGCTTCTTCTTTTTGTTGCAGTTACTATGATATCTTTGCTGAATTGCGGCAATGCGGGATCAGACAATAAAAAGGAATCTGTCTCGCAGAACAATAAGTATGCCGCAGACTTGAAGGTAAAAGCGGGAGATAAGGAAAAATCCGAAAAGCCGGGAAACCCCCTTGTTACGTTAGTCGAAATTGGCTCTCTTCGGTGTGTCCCCTGTAAGATGATGCAGCCTGTCCTTGGTCAGGTGGAAGACAAATATGGAGATAAGGTAAAGATTGTTTTTCACGATGTATGGACTCCCGAAGGACGGCCCTATGCAAAGAAGTTTGATATCCGGGCAATACCTACCCAGGTGTTTTTAAACCAATCCGGAAAGGAATTCTTTCGGCATACAGGTTTTTATCCATTTAAAAAGATAGAAACACTGTTGAAGTCAAGGGGCATAAGGTAGTATAAAAGTGGAAAATTTATTTCTGCAATTATCAGACATGCTCTCCGGTAGTACCGGTCTTGCAGTTGCAGCTTCCTTCTCCTGGGGAGTCCTCAGTATTGTCCTGAGTCCGTGCCACCTGGCAAGCATACCTCTCATTGTCGGATTTATAAATAGAAAACCGGCAATGACTGCAGCCTCTTCCGCCCGTATTTCACTTGTTTTTTCCATGGGTATTTTATTTTCGACGGTCGTTATTGGAATTATTACCGCCCTCCTGGGAAGGATGGCAGGGGATGCGGGGATTCCATTTCAAATCATTATTTCGGTTGTGATTATCCTTTTTGGATTACATTTAATAGAAGTTATTACGCTGCCCCTCCCTGACCGGGATGGCAGTAAATTTGCCGGTATAAATAATGGACTTTTTTCGGCTTTAATGCTGGGAATTGTTATGGGGGCAGCTCTCGGGCCATGTACCTTTGCCTTCCTTGCTCCCCTTATCGGTATCGCACTGACTTCCTCTGGGGGTGATTTTTTTACCGTAATGCTTTTTACCCTTTATGGTTTCGGCCATGCCCTCGTAATCGTTCTGGCCGGCACATTTTCAGGGGCATTGCAGAAATTTTTGAACTGGAATGAGAAATCAAGGGGACTGGTCTTGATGAAAAAATTGTGCGGGGTTCTGGTGGCGGGTGCCGGGATTTATACGGGTTATAGCGCCTTGCGTTTCTATGTGAACATTTAGGCTGTTCCGCGTTTTTATGCCTTTATTTTTTCCTGAATAAGTTGTCCGGGAATGCGGAAAGGATTAAAATTATAATTTTGGAGAATTGATTATGAGCGAACATAGAGAGAAGAGACTCTCCTTTATAGATCGTTTTCTGACGTTGTGGATTTTTGCAGCCATGGCCGTCGGGGTTGGACTCGGTTACTCTGTTCCGGAGACGGTGAATTTCTGGAACGGCTTTCAATACGGGACCACGAATGTTCCCATTGCTATTGGTCTTATTGTTATGATGTATCCCCCCCTTGCCAAAGTAAAGTATGAAGAACTCGGGGATGTCTTCAAAAACTGGAAAATACTTTTGCTGTCCCTGGTGCAAAACTGGCTGGTGGGACCGGCTCTGATGTTTTTTCTCGCCATCACCTTCCTGGGTAGCTACCCTGATTACATGGTGGGGCTCATTATGATCGGACTTGCCCGCTGTATTGCCATGGTCATTGTCTGGAATGACCTTGCCGAGGGTGATACTGAATACGCCGCGGGACTTGTCGCCTTTAACAGTATTTTCCAGGTACTCTTCTACAGTCTGTATGCATGGATATTTATTACTAAACTTCCCCCCCTCCTTGGTCTGAAGGGTATAGCAGTGCAGGTCAGTATGGGCCAGATTGCCGAATC
The DNA here is from genome assembly GCA_942491575.1 of uncultured Spirochaetota bacterium. GTDB lineage: Bacteria > Spirochaetota > UBA4802 > UBA4802 > UBA5550 > CAZHNW01. The sequence goes on along the minus strand of CALOBT010000025.1, from coordinate 2,348,373 downwards.
CGTTTTTATATACCTCGGGATACCCTTTATTGCAGGCATGGTCACCCGTTTTGTAATGATAAAACTAAAGGGGAAGGAGTGGTATCAGGAAAAATTTATTCCAAAGATAAGCCCCCTGACTCTGATTGCCCTCCTTTTTACGATTGTGGTGATGTTCAGCCTGAAGGGAGAGTTTATTGTCAGGATACCCCTGGACGTTGTACGTATTGCAATACCACTCCTGATTTATTTTATTGTCATGTTCCTGGTAAGTTTCTATATGAGCAAAAAGGTGGGGGCAACCTACGAGGTTTCCGCAACCCTTTCTTTTACAGCGGCGAGTAATAACTTCGAACTGGCCATTGCCGTGGCAGTTGCGGTCTTTGGCATCAATTCAGGCGCGGCCTTTGCGGCGGTAATCGGGCCCCTGGTTGAAGTGCCTGTTCTCATCGGCCTGGTAAATGTGGCTCTTTTTTTCAGAAGGAAGTTTTTTCAATCTTAAGAGTGCTGAACATGTATAAAGATGTGTCCTGTATGTATATATCGGCAATGGGGTTTGACAGTGATGAAGACATAATTTGTACCTGTAATGTAGATAAAACCCTGTTTTTTACAATTTAAAAGTAAGGAGAAACAACAAATGGCTTTTTTAAACTGGGATGATTCACTTAGTGTAAAAATTGATTCAATTGACGAGGAACATAAAAAACTTATCGGTCTGATAAATGATTTTTATCAGGATATATATACAAAATCCCCCCGGGAAAAAATAAGGGAAACGGTGAAAGGTCTGAAGGACTACACCGCACTGCATTTCAGTACTGAGGAGAAATATATGCAGAAATTCGATTATCCCGAATATGAAAATCATAAACAGGAACATGATCATTTTGTGCAGCGGGTCCTTGATTACGAGGAGAGACTCAATGATGGAAAATTTATTGTATCCATAGAAATTACAAATTTTATCAAGGATTGGATTCAGAACCATATAAAGGGGACTGATCAGAAGTATACCGAGTATTTTATTGAACGTGGAATTAAATAACTGCAAATTATACAAGGCTGACTAATGAATAAAATGAAAATACTTTTTTTGTGCACCGGCAATTCCTGCCGCAGCCAGATGTCGGAAGGCCTGGCGCGGCACATGAAGGGAGATGTCGCCGATTTTTATTCCGCCGGAACCAATCCCCATGGAGTTGATCCAAGGGCGGTTAAGGCGATGGGTGAGATCGGTATCGATATTTCAGGGCACACGTCAAAGCATGTGGACGATCTTGGCGATGTTCAATTTGATTATGTGGTAACCGTCTGTGGTCACGCCAATGAAAACTGTCCATTCTTTCCGGGTAAGACGAAGGTCATTCATGTCGGTTTTGAAGATCCTCCCGGGCTTGCTGAGGGTGCCGCTTCGGAAGAGGAAGCTATGGAACACTACCGGAGGGTACGTGATGAAATACTGGCTTTTGTTAAAGGCCTCCCTGAATCTGTCACTGAAAAGAAAGATGAGTTCAATCTGACGATGTAAGATTACTTCCGCAACATCTGTTTTTTGAAAAAACGTTTTAATTTCTGCCTTAAGAAAAGTCTGTTCAGGTAAGTAAAGGGGGTTTTGCTCGCAGGGGCATTCCCCTTTGCTGATTTTTCCGGTTCGAATACAAGGTCAAGGATGTGTCTTGTTTCTGTTTTTGATCCGAACATATTGGTGCATCCCGCACATGCAGTGATGATGGGTCGGTCTTCCGCTATCTCCAGATTTCTTTTTATCCATCCGGCGACCAGGTCCTTTCTGAAGAGGTATACGCCTCCCCCCTCACCGCAGCAGTAGGTCTTATCCGCTCCCCTGTGATTTCTTTTTATCCGCAGGTCACTCTTTTCAATAATTGTATCTATTGCCTGATATACCTTTTTGTCGAAGCGTATGGCACAGGGATAGTGAAGAAACATTTCCTCTTCTGAGTCTGTAATGACCTGGGTGGGGGAGTCTGCAAGGTGTTCATAGACGGAGGTTACCTTGAGGAGATTGCCGTAACGGCGAAAGACATTGTAGCAGTTAGGGCAGGCAACAATGACTTCTGAGATTCCGGTATCAGTCAGCCGTCTCTGCATTGAGTAGAAAGATTTATTAAACCTGTCTTCATGACCAAGGTCATGTGATGGCTTTGAGCAGCAGTCGAGAACCATTCCCGTTGACGGATTTTCTTCTCTCAGGTACTGAAAGATTTCCCAGGTCCGGCGCGGCCTGGTCCCGGGGAGGGTGCAGCCTGGAAAGAAAATCCGTTTCGTTTCAGGGGTCACTGCGTCAAAACGGTAGCGCCCCGCCTTTCCCCTGCTTTCGTAACCGAGGAGAACACGGTGCCTGTGATTCAGTTTCTGGCCCCTTCGCACCGTCTCCCTGCGCATTTCCAGAAAGAGGGATGCAGGGTCAATATTTTCAGGACATACTGCGGTACATAGACTGCAGAGGTTGCATTCATAGCCGCGGTTGAGATCTGCAATGCTGTCGTATGAACATGAAGATGCAATCTGGAATGGATTGCCGTATTCACGGAGAAAGGCACAGTCATTGACACAGGAGTTGCATTCTACGCAGCCCCTCCGAATTCTGTCACAGTGTCGTTTTAGTTCAGAATTTACAGCCTTGACATTCATTGAGCAACTCTCAGCAACATGAACTTCCTTCTCCGGAGCAATCACAGTTCGGTTCGCCGCCATAAATCATACTGTTGAGCACCGCCTGGGCGCAGCCTACGCCGGCTTCAACGTTTATGGCATTGAATGAACAATTCAGGGCACAGGCGCCGCATTCTATACAGAGATCGCCATCGGTGATGGCGGCCCTTTTTTCTTTCATGATAAAAACACCACGCGGACATACTTCGGTGCATCTCCCGCAGCCGGTACATTTTGAAGAATCATATCGAAGGGTGGCGACATTTTTCATATATTTCATAACAGGCCTCCCTGTTGTAATTTAAAGATTATCAGAAAAATTACTGAAAAGGCAGAGAGAACCGCATATGCCGGTATGGCATAACGCATCTCCTTTTTTACTCCGGAAATATTAGTAAAGGTGGTCGTTCCCGTAAACATCAGCGCAAGGTAGGATGCGATAACTGTTGTCATAATAGCCGCAGCCGCAGCAACCAGGGGTGACATCTCACGATGGAATCCCGCTAACAGCATTAAACCCAGGAGAACGAGTCCCGCAAATGTCCCCTTCAGGGAAAAACTTCGAAAGGGAATGAATGGCAATATCAAAGGTACGATAATAGCCCCTGTTGCTACCGCAAGGGCCATCAGCAGAATAAATGTACCCCCCCCGGTGATTGCCTCTCTGAATATGATTCCCTCGGCGGTCAATCCGAAGAAGGCAAAAAGTAAAAGTGCCAAAGGTATGAATTTTTTTAATGCAGGATTCAGTTCCATCGGCGTCAGGACGAGTCGGTCCCACATCGTAAAGGGGACAATCCTCATGCAGGCTTCAGCTGTCATATTGTTTGAGAGATAAGCCGGAAGATCGCGAGCCAGTACCGGCCCGAAGTGGACACGAAAGCCAGTTGCATTTTTAACAAGGGAGCTGTTGATTCCTGGGGCTCCCAGCTGGGGAACAACTATCCCGCGGTGAGTGACAATACTGGAGATGCCCGTCTCATCGATTTTTTTAATCAGCTCAGCGGAACCGAAGGATCCTTTTCCGGCGGCACACCAGACATTGATTCCGGCGGTGTCAAGGACCAGTATCCAGGCATCATGCCGTGCGAGATTTTTCCGTACAGCGTCAAAGGACATTTTATAATTAGCGGTAACTATCACATGGGAGTTTTCATCAGGTTTACCCAGTGCGTAGAGACCCGGTTTTACCTTGTATTTCATCCGGAAATTGCTTGTTCGCGACCGGAAGGTACCGAGGCGGTCCCGCCATGTAATGGCGCCTGTTATGCGTGGGAGTGGTCCCGAAGGTGAATGATATTCTTCGATTATATAGGGGGGAAGTTTATTGCTCCACTTGAAGTTATTTTTACCGGTCCCCGTTCCGCAGCCGCATTGTGAAATCACCGGGGATACGGGAATCAGTGTCGGTTTACTCGCAGCAGTCATTGGATTCTTTACCTCTGTGTAAATCTATTTCCAATAGTAGTTCATCCAGGATGCCCCTGAATTGATTGAAAATCTCATGATTCAGGCAGTAGCAGATTCGTGGTCCGTCAATCTCTCCCATAATAAGTCCCGCCTCTTTCAGTTCTTTCAGGTGCTGGGAAACCGTTGACTGTGCCATGGGAAGCTGTTCCACCATATCACCGCAGATACAGGTTTTCTGTTTGGCCAGCATAAGGAGAATGGATATGCGTGCGGGATGGGAGAGTGCCTTTGCAAAGATGGCGGCATCCTGCTGTTTTCGGCTGAATTTATTATGTACTGTTCTGTTCATATGACCGTTTATCGTAAATATACGATTAACGGTCAACCATTTAAATGTTTTTTTGTTTTTTTATGTAATGGGAAGACTGTCGGTTTAGAGGCGAAGTTTATCCTTGAGGAACTGTACATATGCCCTCCCCACGGGGAGTACCGTGTCATCGGTATCCCTGATATGGGCGATGTACTGCCCCCCGCGGTCATGGATCAGGCTGGAAATGTAACGGATATTAACAATAAATCCCTTGTGTATCCGCTGGAAGATACCTGCAGGGAGTTTTTTTTCAACTTCCTTTAGCATCATAGAGGCATCAAAGTCTTTCTCTTCAGTATGAATGATGCAGTGTTTTCCATGGGCGGAGCAGTAGATGATATCCTCAAAGGGGACAAGGCATACGCGGCGATTTTCCCTGAATGAAATGGCCACTTCTTCCGTACCTGCATGAAGGGGTTCATTGTTTTTAGAAAATTGAATAAACCTGTCAATGGCGGTGTTGAACCGTTCTTCTTCAATAGGTTTCAGAAGATAATCAATGGCACCAAGGTCAAATGCCTTGATGGCATAGTTATCATAGGCGGTAGTAAAAATAATGTATGGAGGATTTTTAAGGCGTTCCATTATTTCAATCCCTGAGAGGAGTGGCAGGTGTATGTCGAGAAGAACCAGGTCAAATTCGTCTGTCTCCAGAAGTTTTAAAGCATCTTCGCCATTTCTGGCTGTCCCTTTGAGAATCAGTTCCGGACGTCTTTCTACATATGTGCTCATTAATTCCCGCGCGTCGAGCATATCCTCGACGATTAGTACACTGAAATTCTCTGTTTCCATTATCCCTGCTGTTGTAATGATTTTACTTTCAATTCTTTAATTCTTTTATGTCTTCGGTCTCTTTTTTTTCTTCAGTATGGCTCTTCCCGTCGAGAGAAAAAGATATGGTGACTGTAACGCCCCTCAGGGGATTTTCCTTAATGTCGAGAGAAGCATCGTCATAGAAATACTGCAGCCTTTCCAGAATGTTGGCGAGGGACCTTTCCTTCTTCGGTGATTCTCCCAGGCCGTTGCCGTTATCCTGCACGGTTATTTTAACATTATTTTGATTCCGTTCCGCCCTGAGGTAAATTACTCCATGGTCATCTACATTATAAACGCCGTGCTTCAGTGCATTTTCCACTATGGGCTGTATGATCAGGGGGGGGATTTCGATATCATGGAAAGTACCTACTTTTTCTGTTGTTACCGTAAGGTGGTCGCGGTAGAAAAGTTCTTCAAGGCTGAGGTAATTAATAACAAAATCCCATTCTTCATCAAAGTCGACCACCTTCTTAAAACTATGGTTCAGTATATACCGGTAGTTATGTGCCAGCTTCAGTACCGCCTTATCCGCGGATGCTGGATCTTTCGCAAGGAGTGCATGGATAGTATTGAGTGCGTTGAAAAGGAAGTGGGGGCTCATTCTTTCCTGTAGAATCTTGTAGCGTGCCTCGCGGTGTTCTCTTACCATCCGGTGCAGGGTTACAAGATTGCTCGCACGTGCGATCAGTTCTTTGCGATTGATAGGTTTGGTAATATAATCATTAGCACCTGCATTAAAGGCGGCTACCAGGTCTGGTATGGTATTTCGTGCAGTAACCACAATGATGGGAAGATCGTGCATGGAATAGCGATGCCTTATGAGGGAAGTCAATTCGTATCCTGACATCCTGGGCATCATCACATCCAGGAGGATCAGGTCGAATGGAGGATCGTGTTCCTTTTCCCTTTCGAGTATTATATCGAGGGCATCGTTACCGTTAATGGCAGTGGTTATTGACATGCCTGATTTCTTGAATATACTGCTGAGGACCTCAAGGTTGATGGGGTCATCATCAACTACGAGAATATGGGCACCTGAATCAGGCAGCCTGGGAGATATTTCCGTTTCAGGATTTGTTTCATACTGAACTGTTTTGGATGCCGCATGTGAGCGGGCCCTCTGTTTTTTCCCGGTTTCGAGGCTGGCGGGAATTGTAAAGGTGAAGGTGGATCCCGTGCCGGGAGAGCTTGATACATTGATTGTTCCCCCGTGCAGTTCAACGAGGTGACGTACAATGAAAAGGCCTATTCCGGTTCCTCCGTATTCATTGTTACCAGCTTCATGTCCCTGTTCATAGGGTTTGAAAATTTTTTCCTGGATACCCCTTTCCATCCCTACTCCTGTATCGGAGATTGCAAACTTCAGGTGATTTTTTTTACTCTTCGGATCCGAGTCTGAGTTTTCCGGAATGATGCATTCAGAGGCGGTGATGGTGATGGTCCCTGCGTCAGTGAATTTAATGGCATTGCCGATGAGGTTGTAGAGGATCTGGTGGCACCTCTCTTCATCGGCGAAGGCGAGGGGAAGTTCGGTTGGTATAGCATTGATAATATTAATGTCGCGATGCTGAATCATCGGGGTCATAAATTCGATCACGACATCCGTAAGGGATTTCATGTCGAGGGGAGACCGTTCGAGACGTATCTTGCTGTTTTTCAGTTTGGAATAATCGAGAATATCGTTAACCAGGTTCGAGAGGCGTCGACTGCTTGCAATAATGAGGGAGAGATGCCTTTGGGAGTTTTCGTCGCCGGCTTCCTGCAGATCGTTTTGAAGGGTCTCTGCAATTCCCATGATACCATTAAGTGGCGTGCGCAGTTCGTGGGAGGTATGGGCGAGAAACTCATCCTTCTGGTGGTCAGCCTCCCGGAGCCGCTCTGAATATACTTCCAGCTCACGGTAGGTATTTGAGAGGCGCCTGATTAAAACTGCCACCATGGCTGCCGCCAGCAGTGCGGAACCGGCGAAGATGGGGGCTTCTACTTCCGACATGATCCCGAATACTGCCTGGAGGATTGCCGGTACAAAGGACGCCAGGATGGCGAGAATCCCGGTAATGAGAATACGGGCATCCTTGTTTCCCGTTACTGTTTCCCTGATAAGGATAAATACAAGATAGGGGAGTGTCGCCAGGTATAAAATGTAGAGGGGAATCCGCACGGTGAGGATATCAATTGTTCCGGTAACTGCAAGGAGCATCGCCATCCCGCCCAGGATGGAAAAAAGGAGAGAGAGGCGCAATATCGTGCTGGTCCCTCCACTCCTGATTTCTTTTACAAAAAGTAAAAATCCTACCGGTAGAAAAAATACTGAAAAGAGCCACAGGTATGGCCAGGGCATAATTGTTTGAAAAATAACAAAAATTATTTCAGTGTGTACCGCAATATATATTGCAAGACAGAGTGCAAAAAGGGAGAAGCCGGTAAAGGCGCGCTGGTCTTTTCTGATTCCAAATATTATCAGGGTGACAATGGAGAGGAAAAGAAAAATTGCAGCGATGATAATATCGAGAATATCATTCTGAACCATACGTTCAATGTGTCCCGAAGAGGAACCAAGGTGGATTTGTTCATAAATTCCGATATTTTTCAAATTGGAATATATCTTCAGCTCGAGATGTTTTCCCTGCCAGTTTTCCCCAAGGTGGATGATCTGCCAGCGGAAGGCGTCAAAGCTTATATCGGTGACAGGATTGATTTCTTTGCCGGCAGTACTGAATAATTTTTCTTCATCCAGGTAGACTTCATAGTTATTAACAATGAATTTTGGAAAAAATACCGATGTATCCCCCCAGGAAAGGTCTTCTGGCAGTAGATAACGGAGCCGCAAAACAGTCCGTTTGTTGCGCCCAGGCAGGTTCATCATTTTTTCCGCAGGAAGCCATTTTATTTCGCTGTTTTTAGCCGTATTTTTCTGCTCAGGGTTTTCATAGCGATAGTGCCATCCGTCAATAAGGGGGATGCCGGGGGAGGGGGTAACCGCTGCTGGTTCGGCCTTTACCGGAAATGCGGAGAAGAGGGACTGAAACAGCAGCATTGCGGCTAGTACCCTGAATATGCAGAATTTTCTATTATGTTGCATTAATATTCATTTTGATGTTTTTAGACAGGAAGTAAGAAATATTCAGGAATGTAAAGAAAAAAAAAGCTCCCAGGCAGGGAGCGAAGATGTTACAGGCTATGAATAAATATTCATGCAACACTGATTAGAATAAGAGAAAATACAGTATCGGATTGTGTGGATATTCAGCTGCCCGGAAAACTCAGAACCATCGTGAAAATCACGGGGCCCTCCACACAGAGGGATCCGTTTAAGCAACTTAATATTGTAAATGATCTGGAAATTGAATTATGTCAAGTTATTTCATATAACGAAGGGGATAGTGGGAACAAACGATAAGTGTAGGGGAATGAATAACAATGATGGCTCTACTGGTTTGTTTTTGAAATGAAGGGGGTCAGCCCTGTTCAAGCCAGTCTTTTACGGCAAGTCCCGTACCGAATGGCCAGGGACGCAGTTTATCACGATGAACATGTCTTGTTTCGGCAATCTCTTCATTGAGCCTGATCTCTCCCTCCGCCCTGACATGAAAAGCCATAATGATCTGGTTCGCCGGTTCATGGGGATAAAGTCCTATCAATTTGATAATTTCTCCCGTGAGGCCCACTTCTTCCTGCACCTCGCGAATTACTGCTGCCTCAGGTGATTCCCCTTCTTCCAGAAATCCCGTTACGAGGGCAAAAACCTTTTCAGGCCATGCGGCGTTGCGGGCCAGAAGAATCATTCCCTCATGTTCTATCAGGGCAGCCACAACGGGAAGGGGGTTGTTCCAGAAAACAAAACTGCATGCATTGGAAGAGCAGACAAGGCGCTTTTTATTGTCGATTTCTTTTGTTTTAAGTTTTGCGGCACAGAGGGGGCAGAATTTGTAGAGTTGCATAATCTTCTCCTTTCAGGGAGTTTGATTATGGAATATTAACACTGCCGGTGCAAGTAATAATTTGACAGGGGCCCCCTGTTATGTTATAATTCTAAAGAACGTATTGCAGTCTTTTAAGCGCTCTGTTTTATTTTTGCCTGTTGGCGTTAATATCCGGTTTGTACTAATTTATTCCTGTTATGAATATAAAAGAAGAAGTGCAAGAAAAGCCTCTTATTCTCTGCATAGATGATGAGAATATAGTTCTCGAGGCAACCGCCGATTACCTCATCGATGCCGGCTACAGGGTGGAAACCGCCGGCAATGGCCGGGAAGGTCTGACTAAATTTTCTGAAATAAAACCTGATGCGGTACTCCTTGACTTGAGGATGCCGGAAATGGACGGCTTCGAGGTACTGGAGGTTGTGACAAAGGAGTCATCGGAAATCCCGGTGGTGATCATGTCCGGCGTCGACCGGGTGCAGGACGTCATTACTGCACAGAGGATGGGAGCCTGGGATTATTTGACTAAACCGGTTATTGAAATGGAGCTGATCCTGCAGGTCCTTGAACGGGTTCTTCTTCGGTCACGGTTGATGAGTGAAAACAGTGAACGTGCCAGGTCGCTGGAGGAACTGGTGGAGGCGCGGACAGAGGATCTGGAGAAGGTCAACAGGGAACTGGAAGCTGAAATTGCTGAGAGGGTCCGCACTGAAGAGGAACTTCGTTATGCCATGGAGCATACGGAATTGGCCAGCAAGGTGAAGGGACAGTTTCTGGCCCGAATGAGCCATGAGATTCGCACCCCCCTTAATGCTGTAATCGGTATGGTTAATCTTGCCTTTATGACTGACGATGATTCCGAAAAACTCGATTATCTCATTACGGTACGCGAATCCGCGGATCACCTTATGGGAATAATTAATGACATACTCGATTTTTCTAAAATAGAAGCGGGAAAACTTCTCCTGGAAAAAATTCCCTTCAACCTGCGTCGTTTTATGAATGATATTATTCGAACCATGAGCATCAAGGCGGGAGAAAAAAGCCTGTATCTCGAATTGGTTTATGACGAGGATCTTCCTGTTGCGGTCAGTACAGACCCTACGCGGCTTCGGCAGATTTTGATTAATCTTATCAATAACGCCCTGAAGTTTACCTCCCGGGGCGGAGTAGTGGTAAAGGTATCTGTTCGTAGCGATGATAAAAGTAAAATTAATTTAATGTGTTCCGTTAATGATACGGGAATCGGTATCCCCGAAGAGAGACTTGACTCGATTTTTGAAAGCTTCACACAGTCGGATGACAGTATTTCCAGAAAGTACGGAGGGACCGGTCTGGGCCTGGCAATATGCCGGCAGCTGGTTGAAAAAATGGAGGGGAGCATCCGTGTGGAGAGTGAACAGGAAAAGGGAAGCACCTTCAGTTTTTACATTCCCATTGAGGTGGCTAAATCAGATGAATTGCAGCCCCGTGAAGATATAATCAGTAAACCTTCCATCGGACAGACCTATAAAATTCTCATGGCGGAGGATAATGAGATAAATCAGAAATTGAATGCCATTGTTCTCCGAAAACTGGGACATGAGGTAACTGTTGCAAAAAATGGACTTGTTGTTCTGGAGCAGATGCGAAAAACCATGTTTGACCTCATCCTCATGGATATTGAAATGCCCCATATGGATGGGATCGAGGCAACTCTGCGAATCCGAAAAGGAGAAGTGGGAATGGAGAAAAAGGATATTCCCATTATCGCCATGACTGCCCATGTTCAGGATGAAATAAGGAAACAGTGTTTTGATGCAGGCATGGATGAATATATCGGTAAACCGATTAAAATCGAACTGCTGGGGAGCCGTCTTGAAAAGGTTATGCACAATAAGGGAATAGCCGTAATACGTTCCAACTGATAAGTCTCTCCGTGAATACTGCTGAAAATTCTATATAGAGCCACTCAACTGGTAACTGCCGCAGCAGGAGGTAGAGGATGTCTCTTTTATATGCAACTGATGCATCGTTATTGAAACAGTATCTTGAGGATGGGGCCGATCCTAATGTTGAAGATCGCTTCGGCTTCAGTGCCGTGCATAGTGCCGCTTATCTCTGCAGACCGGATCTTTTAAAACTCCTCATTGATTTTGGTGCTGCTGTTGATACTCGAGATATTCACGGTGTCACTCCTCTTATGGTGGCGTCAGAGAAGGGGTGCCGACGGGCAGTTGAGATTCTCCTGGGTAATGGCGCCCATCCTGGGAGTGAGGATACCCATGGAGAAACTCCCCTCTCCAGGGCGGTAAAGGGAAAATATGGGGAAGTTCTTTATGTCCTTGCGGAGAGACTTCTCAAAGAGGGACTGCTAAGGAAGGAAGAGTCCTGTGATTTTCCGGATGGTGGAAGTCTGGTCTCCTTCATGTCACCCCGTAAAAATGATCCCCTGATCTGGAGTCCCGTTATAGGGTCAAATCCCGATTTTCATTACTGCTACCTGGAGGTGAATAGAGATTCTGATTCATCAAGCCTTGTTGCTGTGGACCTTGTGGGAGATTCGTGGTATGTTTTTATCTCCGGGGATGAATTTATCGCTCGAAGAAAGGAGTAAGGGTTGGCGAAGGAAATTATTTCTAATATTACCGTAAACCAGTTCAGGGATATTTTAGGTCCCTCTTACCGGGCGCGGGTGCCTGTTCTGGCAATAGGGCATAAGGGTATCGGGAAGAGTGAAGCAGTAAAGCAGTTCTGCGCCAGGGAAAATCTGGAACTGGTTGATATCAGGCTTTCCTATATGGAAGCACAGGATATAGTCGGATTTCCCTACCGGGATGAAAAAAACGGATTGATGCGTTTTTCCCCTCCAGAGTGGCTGCCCGAAAAAGGGAAGGGGATTCTTTTCCTGGATGAAATAAACAGGGCCCGTATTGATGTGCTGCAGGCGGTTTTTCAGCTGGTCCGGGACCGTGAAATAGGTGGCATCAGGAAAAATGGTGATCCCTACCGGCTCCCGGATGGGTGGTCCATTGTTTCAGCAATGAATCCGGATACTGAGAATGAACAGTATTTTGTATCTCCCATCGATGATTCTCTTTATGACAGGTTTTTAAAGGCAGGTGTCGCCTATGACCGGCGGCAGTTCAGACGGCATGTAATGACGGGAAAAAATTTTACCAGGGAAGTTAAGAGTTTCGTTGCTGACAGGGATATCGCCATGGCTGAAGACAGACTGGAAGTTCCTGTTGATGCCACCCCGCGAAGTTTTGAACTGTTCAGCAGGATATATGCGGTAATGAGACCTTCCGAGATGTATCTTGCCAGGTACATTGCCGAAGGCCTCATTGGTCCGGGTAACAGTGCGGATTTTATTGAATATATGGATTCCTTTTATCGTGAAGTTGAAGATCTGCTTAATTTAATACTGGAGACCTGGCATACCAGCGGCGGTATACAAAACAAAATCGCAGAATGCCGTGATAAACGGCATGATATAATTATGGCTCTCCGGGACCGCTTCGTAATAAATTATCTGCAGGACCGTGAATCATACCGGAGACTGAAGGAAACACGGGGGATGGATAATTTTTTACATTGTGTCTTTTCCCTTAAAGACGAGCAGATAATTGCATTTCTTGTCACACTCCGTGAGGTCCTGGCGGGGGAATATCTCCCCGGGATAATTGGCCATATCAAATCAGATACCCTGCTGAAGGAGCGATACCGTCGCCTGATAGAACAGCATCCTGACAGGCGAATCGGTGAGCGGATCTGATGCAGGCAGGTTACGGCTGTATATGGCGGCGGAGCCTGTGAAAATTAATCAGGAAGGAAAAGAGTAAAAGGTGGCAGTAGCCGATAAGACTACATTCTCTTCAAGACAAAATGAAGCAGAAAAACTTCTGGGGGAGATCATAGTCTCTCTTGTCATTGAGAAACGTTTTTATTTCGAAGTCCTGAACCGTGTGGTAAAACGGTTTTCTTCCAAAGTAAGCAACATGGGAATCTCCCTGGAGGATGATGAGCCGGTGCTTACAGTCAATACTGATTTTTTTCTCGCCGCGGGGGAGCGGGAACGTCTCGCCCTCCTTGAACACGAAATACTTCATCTTCTTTTCCGGCATCCCCTGCGTCTCGGAGATCGAAATCCGCGGTTCTTCGGCATGGCCTGTGACATGGCGATAAACCAGCTTCTGGAGGAGTGTCCATCCGGTTTTATGGTTCCCGGGAGGATTTTTAATGAGGATGAAGCAGAGCCCCTGCGTGACGCGGAATATTACTATGCATTACTAGCGGAAAAGGACGACACATGTGTGGAGGGTGAAACCGATGATGACCACCGGCAGTGGGAAAGGGAGGACGCTGATTCGGATTCTTCCCCGCCGGAACAGAGGATGCTTAATCAAAGAGGTGTAGAGCGGACTCTGACGGGGGCCCTTAAGGCTGCAGGGGGAAAACTTCCCCACCACCTCCAGGGCAACATACCCCTTGAAATAGAGGAGAGTGAGAGGCCCCTGCAAAAGAGCTCCTGGCGGCTGCTTCTTCGCCGTTATCTGAAGGCATGTCTTTTCCGGCGCAGCATTACGGAGGTGGAAGTGCTCCTCTCAAAAAGGCGACCCCATCGAAAGATGGGATTCCCCTTCCCGTCTCTTCGTGCTCATCCTAAACGAATGCTCATGGTGGCGGTAATTGTTGATGTCAGCGGATCTATATCTCCCGAAAGATTCGGCATCTTTATGATGGAGGTCGAGAGGATCCGGAAAAGGGATATTATGGTCAACCTGATTTTCAGTGATACGGATATTTGCAGAGTGGTAGAAGAAAAGCTTGATGATGAGGAAGTGGTTCAGGCCCTGCAGGAGTTGAATTATTGTGACGGCATAATTTATAATTACGGCCATGAAAAATTTTCCACACTGGAACTTCTCCTCGACAGGGGATGCTTTCGGGGGCGGGGAGGAACCGGTTATTCAGCGGCGGTCTCTGCGGCGGAAAAGATGTCCCCCAGGCCTGACTGTACCATTTATTTTACCGATAGTCATGACGACGGCAGTCTTGAGGCCCCGTCGGTGCCATTGATTTTCGTACTTACGGAAAAACGGGAAAAATTTTACCCATGGGCACTTTGCGTTATGATGGATGAAAAAAATAGTTAAAGAGTGGGAGGGACTGCTTGATATTTTAATTACGTAACATGGACATTGCAGTATTTTCATATTAGTATAGTAGAAGAGGGGGCTGATTAATATGAAAATTACTACTGCATACATGCACCGTTTTAGAGAGAATATTCAGTCATTTCTTTATGTTCTGCTGATGATCCTGCTTTTTGCCATGATTGGCCTTCTCATTAGCGGTCTAACCGGACTTTTTATGGCGATAGCCTTTATCTGCATGTTTTCCGTAGTAACACCGAGGGTGTCGCCATTTTTGATTTTTCGCCGATACCGGGGAAGGCTTCTTTCTCCGCAGGATGCCCCGGATTTATACCGTATAACGGGTGATCTTGCGGAAAGGGCTGGACTGGAAAAAGTTCCTCACCTTTTTTATCTTCCCGTTTCAGTTATGAATGCATTTACGGTGGGGAATCGGAGGGAAGCCGCTATCGGTATCACCGAGGGGCTTCTGAGGGCTTTAAACTCCAGGGAACTTACGGGAGTTCTGGCCCATGAAATGAGTCACGTGAAGCATAATGATTTATGGATTATGAATCTTGCGGAAAATTTATCATGGTTCACCCGGCTCTTTTCTCTCCTGGGACAGTGGCTGCTGATATTTTTTCTTCCTTTCCTGTTGATCGGCAGTTCAGGTGTAACCATCACAATGGCAGTGGGTATAGGACTGTTGATTTCCGCGCCCTACTTCAGTTTCAGGCTTAAACTGGCCCTTAGCCGTACACGTGAACTCAAGGCAGACGCCGGTGCTGTGCAGCTCGCCGGAGACGGCCTCGGACTCGCCTCGGCACTGCAGAAAATTCAGTTTCGCACACAGAATCTTTTTGATTTCTTCTTCATTCCCGGCAGGAGAAGTCAGGCACCGCATGAAATGCAGAGTCATCCCGATACCGAGGAGCGGATTCAACGGCTTCTCTCCATTAAAGAAAAGGAACACCGGCTAATCCTGAAGCGTGAAGGGAATTCAAAAGGTCAGCAGGGGATTAACCGGAGACGCCATTCATAATTAAACGGTTAAATTTTTCCAATATTATCTGAGTAAGTCCCCGGGCATCATTTTCATGTTTGATTTGATGATAGTGCCTGCCAAAAACTGAGCATTTGCCCCTGTTTTTCATCGTAGAGGTTGAAGAATAGTGACCGTAGACTGGTGCGGAGAGTCAGGGGGGTAATGTTCCTGGTCTCGCCGACCTCCCTGTAAACTCTCTGAAGGTTATAATTGGGGATCCGTGGATTCAGGTGATGAATGTGGTGATAACCAATACTGGCGGAGAACCAGTTGAGCCACGCCGGTAACATGTAGAAGGAACTTCCCTCCAGAGAAGCCCGTACCGGGTCCCATTGATCATTTCTTGACCAGTAGACTGATTGAAACTGGTGCTGCACATAGAAAAGCCAGAATCCGAAACTGACCGCTATAAGAAAAACGGGAAGCTGCACCATCGCAAAAGTTAATATCCCCACTGTCATGTGGGCAGTGAACAGGATGGCCGTCAGCATAATGTTCACGAAAATTATACTGAATATATCCTGACGCCTTGTTGATCCCTGGGGAAAGCGGTGTGAAATTATAAAAATTGCGATTGGTCCAAAAATAAAAAGTATTACGGGAAAACGAATCAGCCGGTAAAGTATCCGGGAAACAGCCGAAGCCTTCTGATATTCCTCCAGGGTCATTGTGGGGACGTCACCGGTCCCCCTCCGGTCAAGGTTGCCCACGTTAGCGTGGTGAAGGGCATGGGCATGCTGCCAGTCATTGTAAGGAGTAAATGTAAAGAGACCAAGGAAATACCCGACGATAATATTGCCCCGCTTTGAAGGAAGGAAAGAACCGTGGGTACAGTCATGGAAAAGGATGAATATGCGCACCATAAAGAGTGCCGCAGGGATGGCAATGGGAAGTATGCAGAGATACGGGACACCCTTTTGAATAAGGACTATCATAAGGGCGTAGAGTAATGCATAGGGAACAAGGGAATTAACCATTTGCCAGAGGGCTTTTTTTAGATCAGGCTTTGCATAGGGTTTAAGTCTTTTATTCCATTCACTGCGGTTCATCTTTTTTGATTCCCGAATCATATGTATATTAAAATAATTAGAAAACAGAGACAGGGCAAAAAAAATTATTTGTCCCGCCGGGGGAGATTATTTATCGGGATACTCCATTTTAAAAAGCCTTCGAATGATTCTGTCAAATAATCCGTCGGGTATCAGGAGTTCAATCCTTGAGAGGAGCCGGCTCTCCGCGATGATATACCGGGGACGTGGATTAATTTTTTCTATTATGTTGCATATTCTTTCTGAGGCTATATTCTGATCAAGGCCACGGTTGCCCGCGTCGACAAAATTTTCAATGAATGTTTCAAGGCTTTTATGGTACCGCGGGTTGAAGTCTTCAGGTTTCATTCTCTTCGCCTTGTTCCAGATGGGGGTGGCGACGCCGGCGGTATTGAGCAGTACTGTTTTTATCCCCAGGGGATTCAGCTCCCTCCTGAGAGAATCGGTAAAGCCCTCCAGGGCAAATTTTGAGGCGGCATAGGGAGCAAGAAATGGAAGGGCAATTTTCCCTGCCATGGAACCGTGGATGATAATTTTTCCCTTCGACTGTATCAGGGCGGGGATGAATTTTCGCGTAAGGGCAACAAGTCCGAAGAAGTTAATCTGCATTACCTGGCGAAAAACTTCCATGGACAGGTTCTCCACGGGGCCCCCCGCGGCAATGCCGGCATTGTTTACAAGGGCGAAAAGTTTACAGCCATTATTAATCAATGAAAGGGCATATGCGGCAAATGAATCGATATCACCGTCATCCCGCAGATCCATCTTCATGGAATAAAAATCCTTTTTATCCTGCCTCGGATCTTCTTCAAGGTATGACGCAAGAATCGCATATCCCCTCCGGTAAAGAATTTCGGCGATACACCGCCCCATACCGGAATCGCAACCGGTGATAATAATAAGTTGTTTCTGTTCATTCTCCATATAAAAAGAATAATGCTTTGTGAGGGGGATGTCTAATGTATCTGTAATAATTCCAGCTTCTGGTGACGCAGTTGTTCATGATTGCATCGGGAAATTTATATTGCGTAATTTTTTTTAATTACTATACTGGTGCCATGACCGTGTATTTCTTAATTAACTGAAACATTTAATGCTTGTAGTAATATATGTTTAATCGGAAAAAGTCACAGTGTCGCTTCCTGTTAATTCTTATTGAAAAGGTGAGGGTGCTGGTGAAATACAGCCAGGGTGTGGAGGCAGCAAAATGAATCATTCAGTCCGTGAAATATCTCTCTCTGATATCATGATAACCGATAAATTCTGGTCCCCCCGTCTTGACCTGAATCGAAGGTATGCCCTCCTGTATCAGTGGGACCGATACGAGGAAATTGGCACAATCGATAATTTCCGCATCGCCGGGGGGCTGAAGCAGGGAGACCGCCGCGGATTTTTTTATGTTGATTCCGATCTTCATAAGTGGGCTGATGCGGCATCCAGGGTTCTGGCATCAAAGAAGGATGCCCGCCTGAATAAACTGCTTCAGGAATATATTTCCGCGGTTACCTCAGCCCAGGAGGATGACGGCTACCTCTATACCTTTAACCAGCTGCATTTTCCCGGAACCCGATGGGTAAACCTGCAGATTGAACATGAGCTTTACTGTATGGGACACTTCATCGAGGCGGGGATCGAACACTTTCTGGCTACGGGTAAGAAAGATCTGTTCCACGCAGCAGAAAAGACCGCCCGGCTTATATGTGAGGATTTCGCGGAACCCGCCCCTGCCCGGACCCCGGGGCACCAGGAAGTTGAAGTTGCCCTACTGCGCCTCTACGAAATTACCGGTGAGGCGATATATCGGCGGACTGCAAAGAATTTTTTTAAGATGCGGGGAAGAAAAAGGTTCTTCGGAGCAGATCTGATTCGCCAGTTCATGAATCATGAAAAACGGATGAAGGAAGTTGCCCGGCAGCAGGGAGACATCGAAACAAAGGGCTTCGACTACACGGAAACAACCGGCGATGATGAACCCTTTATGATAAATGTCCGTCTCAATGCCGCCTTCCTCTCAGGAAGATATAACCAGCAGCATAAACCGCTCCACCGTCAGAAAAAACCCGCGGGACACGCTGTGCGGTGGGTATACCAGCAGCAGGCCCTCGCCATGTTATGCTCTGCCGGAGATAAGGAAGGAAATCTGAATCAACAGGAAGAACTCTGGCGGAAGCTCGTGGACGGCTGGATGTATGTCACCGGCGGTATCGGCTCCCTTCCCCTGATAGAGGGCTTTGGAAGGAAATACGAACTGAACAACCGGCATGCCTACTGCGAGACCTGTGCCGCCATCGGGAGCATTTTCTGGAATCATGAACTTTTTCTTCTTACCCGCAATTCCCGTTACGCTGACCTCCTGGAGTGGCAGCTCTACAACGCCGCCTCAGTGGGGATATCCTCCGGGGGTGATGCCTATTTCTATCGAAATCCCCTCGATTCTGCCGGGGGTATCCAGCGGCGTCCCTGGTTTGACACCGCCTGCTGCCCCTCCAACATATCCAGGCTCCAGGCATCACTGGGAAGGTATGTCGCCGCATGGGGAGATAATGAATTGTGGATAAACCAGTTTATCGGGAGTAAGGGTGACGCTACTGCCCGGGGGCATTGTTTCTCAATGAAGAGTGATCTTCCCTTCGGCAGCCGTGTCCAGATTACCGTGAAGGCCGCAAAGAAGAGAGGACTTACCCTGCACCTGAGAATTCCCTCATGGGCCGACGGTGGGAAACTGATTGTTAATGGCCATAAGCCGCGGTATCTGGGTGCAAAAAAACAAAACCTTTTCGGGGCGGATCATTTTGAAACATCCCGCTACGAAACCGTAACAATCCCCGCGGGTAAAAAATATTTACTGGAGCTGGACTTCTCCATGCCGGTAAATATTTTGAATATGCACCAGAAGGTTAAGGGGGCAAAGGGGCGGATTGCACTGACCCGCGGTCCCCTCGTCTACTGCCTCGAAAAGTACCGGAATAACGGGCTGTCACATGACGAGGGGCGTTTACTTCCTTCAAAACTGACTTACCGTGAAGAAAGGGATGGTACCGGTATTATAATCGGCCGTGACAAAGGGGGGGCGGACCTCATTTTTACACCCTACTATGACTGGGGCAACCACGTCCCCGACTGGATGCAGGTCTGGGTAAAACAAGGAAAATAAAAATCAGAGTTTTTTGAGGGCCCTCTCCTGCAGGAAGAAACGAATCGCCAGTACAGAGAGGAGAATGGCCATAACGGCCTTGCATGCCACCATGAAGGGATGGCTGTAGTCGGTAATTTTAATGCCGGTGCGCAGGTAGTGAAAGAGGAGGCCACCGTTCCAGAAGGCGAGTACCGTGAAACATGCCCCGTAGAGCCAGCGGTTCTGTGACCGCTCTGAAGTGAAAATGTAGGCGTTGATAATAAAGAGATAAACCGCCAGGATATTGATGATCATAAACGCATCGATGTTTCCCATGGGATTGCGGAGAAAGTATCCCGTAAAGCTGAGAAAAAATACCGGGAAGAGGGCGGAGGTTACTACACTGGTTACCCCGAGGCCGAAGAGACGGGCGCCGTAGAGAAAAAGTACCGCGTTGCCCGTGCTGTAGAGGGCAATGCCGAGTCCCATGGGGGCACGGTGAATCATAATCTCCCCGCCAATCCAGCAGATGAGAACCAGCAGTGGCGTCAGGATGTCAACACCGGTCCGGATGATTATCCTGAAAAGAAAAAACATAACCGCCAGCATGGCGACGCTGTAGATTGTTTCGATGCCGATCTGCAGGATTGATTCCATTTTTATTGTTTCCGCCCTTAAATAAGTTTTCGTACCGCAACTATTTCACTGAAATTTTTAAGCAGCTGGTCCTGGAGTTCCTCCGGCAGTTCGGATATTTTCCTGATGAATTCTACATGTTCCTCTCTGAACCATTGGGGGAGGAAGTCCTGTGCCGCATCGGTATCGCTGAGAAAGAACTCCCAGAGGGGGACCTGCAGCTCAGAGCATACTTTTATTATACCTTCCAGGGGAGGGAGGGCCATGGATTCCCACTGGGAGAGGTTTGGCGGTGAAATGCCGATACGCTCCGCCAGTTCCTTCTGGCTGATGCCCGCATCCTTGCGCAGTTTTTTCAGTTTTCCCCCGAAATTTTCCATGGAGAACAGACTGTCACGGCTGTTCTGAGAGATAAAGTAAAAATTAAGAATTTCTTAATTTTTTATTAGTTATTGACAAAATTAAGAATATATAATTTGATGATTAATAATTAAGAAATATTTAATTAAGGAGCCTGACATGAATCAGTCAAAAAAAGCCCCCGAAGCTGCCTGCAGCGCCATCGAAGAAAACCTTTTCTCTTATATCCGCATGATTACCAATAATACCGGGAATGAATTCAGTGAGAACGAAAAAAGTATATGGTTCTCAGCAGGTTTTAAGGCTCCCTCCATGTTGTCTGCCTGTGTCTATAATTATCGGGATAGCGGGAAGGAAGTTATAACAGCGGTAAAGGACCAGCTGCAGATATTCAAAGACAGGAGCGTACCGGTACTCTGGACAACGGGGCCCTCATCTCCCGGGCACCTGAATGGAAGCCTGAAAAAAGCCGGCATGATGCATGTCCAGACACAGGCGGGCATGGCCTTAGACCTTTCACAGCTGGAAGAAAATTTCACCCCCCCCGCTGATGTCCAACTGCGGGAAGTAACAGATAAAGGAGACCTCCTGGAATGGTTTAAACTTTTCAATTTATCTTTTGAACAGGCACCAGGCCTCAACCGTCTTATGATTGAACGCTATGGTGAGGTATTTTTAAACCGCGACCTCCCCCTCCGTCATTATCTTGCTTTCTATAAGGGCCGTCCCGCAGCCACGGCAAGTTATTTTTCAGAAAAGGGAGTAACGGGAATCTATAATATTGTCACCGCACCGGAGGCGCGCAAGGGCGGCCTTGGAGAATACATGACACGCCATGCCCTTCTCGAAGGAAAAAAACTTGGAGATAAAATGGGAATACTCCAGGCATCCCCTTCAGGTGAACCGGTCTACCACCGCATAGGTTTTCAAAAGTACTGCACCCTTGATATGTTTATCAAAATGTACGGGTCGTCGATGCTGACCATTCCCCTGAACCTGCTGAGGGTTAAATTGAGTAATACAATGAGAAAAATATTCAGGTAAGCTACTCTGCGAGATCCCGCATATCCACTGCGGGATCGAACTCGTCGACAATTTCCCGGCCCAGGAGGGTCTCCAGTGCGTCTTCAAGGCTGATAATTCCGCAGAAACTGCTTTCATCATTTCGAACAATGCAGAGGTGGATTTTCTGGGCCACCATATAATTGAGAATGTTATAGACGGGGGTGCTCTCGTGAACAGAGGAGGGTATTACCGAGATATCTGCAAGGGCTACCTCCGGCCTTTCATTTCGAATATGTTCCATAATCTGCCGGTGCATTACGATGCCGGTAATTTTATCATCTTCACTGTCCAGCAGGGGGATCCTCGAAAAATATATTTCGATACCTGTTTTCTTGATGTCACCTGTTCGGCATGAATCGGGGAGGGTAAATACAACGGAACGGGGTGTCATGATATCCCCAACGGTGATTGTTTTAAGGGAGAAGAGGTTGTCTACAATGCGGTATTCATTTTTTTCGATGCTCCCCTGGAAATGTCCCAGGCGCATAAAGTTTTTAATTTCTGCCCTTGTGACGATGTCGGAGGTTTCTCCCCTTGAAATAATTTTTGAGAGAAAGTTTACCGGAACTATGAGAGGTTTCAGAAGAAGGATCATGCCCCGGAGGATGTACGCCGAAAGGGGACTCAATTTTTTCCAGTAGGTGGCGCCGATGGTTTTCGGAATGATTTCCGAAAAGATCAGTATCAAAAGGGTTAATATACCCGAAAAGAGGGCCATCCATTCTGATCCGAAGAGCTGCAGGGCAATGGCACCGGAGACTGCTGCACCTGCGGTATGTGAAATAGTATTGAGTGTCAGTATGGCGGCAATCGGTTCATCGATACGTTCCTTCATGTTCTTAAGGAGGTGCCCCGTTTTCTGCTTTTTATCAATCATGACCTGGATATAGGGCCTGGTAATGGAAAGAATTACAGATTCAAGAATGGAGCATATAAAGGATACGGCGAGAAGTCCTGCAATAACAAGTATCAGGTTAAGCATATATTTTCTTTACCCTCTTAATTTTATTGGATAGTTGAGTGATATATTTTTAAGTTTGATCTAAAAATATTTTAGATACTCTTTTTCTCTATATCGTTGTAGCAGATAATATCATTTTTACCCTGCTGCTTTACGCTGTAAAGTGCCATGTCAGCCTTTTCAATGACGCGGTCGAGGGATTCACTCAGGTCATCGACATGATAAAGGCCAATTGAAAGCCTGATATTCAGGCCTTCAGGAAGAGTCCTGTTATCTTTTTCATTGATGGTTGACATCAGGCGTCTTCCGATAACCTTTGCCGCATCTATAGTCGATTGAAAGAGAATTATAATAAACTCATCCCCGCCATAGCGGGCGATGGCATCTGTATCACGGGTGACTTTTTTGGCTGAATCCGCTACATGTTTTAATGCCAGGTCGCCGGTTACATGGCCGAGGGTGTCATTAATCGTTTTAAAATCATCAAGGTCGACGAGCATCAGGCAGTAGTGACGCTTATTTGACTGTAGTAATTCTTCAAGATGTTTCCGGTTATAGACCTGTGTAAGGGGATCGATAATAGATGCCTGGTAGAAGTTTTCCGCCTTCTCCGTTTCAGTCTGAAATTTCTGCATAATCCTGAAGTAGTCGAATACAATAACAAAAAGAACCGCGGACAGGAAAACCGTTGAGCCAAAAACAGAAATTGTCTGGGACAGGTCGTTTCCGGAATACATGAAGCTTATATCAAGAGTGGCTGAGAGAAGAAGGACCAGGGAGGCTGTGAATACGATTTTTGCAAAACTGGAGTATTTTATATATTTAAAACTTCCGTAGACCCAGCTCAATATTGTAAATATTAAAAAGAGATATGCCGCCCGGTAGGCATTGGAAAATTGAAGGAGATCTCCGGTGAAAAAGAGAAGCAGTACCGCAAGAACTGTTGAGTTTATAGCTACTGCGGTGAGTATCATCCTTGAATGAAATCGTATGTTAATGGCAATACTGATGAATATTGCTGAGAGGTGAAGAGAAGTAATATTAAAAATTTTAAATCCAAAGAGAGAAAGACTGAAAAAGGCTTCATTAACGTATTCCATTATACTCAGGGCAAAGAAAATGGAACTTAGTGCATACATCAGGTATTCGTAGCGGTCTCGTCCCGGGAGTAGAAAAAAAAGCGGAAACAGGATAATGAATGCAAACAAAAAGTACCCCATAATAATGAGCTGCATATCCTTAAAAAGAAACCGAAACCACTGTGAATTGGTATGACAGTTTTGGTCAGCTGCTATAAAGACCGAATCTTTCTCCCATCCGATTGTAAAATTTGATCCAATCTCGATCTTAAGCTTGTTTTTTCCCCTGAGGGGGACATCCGCAAGGGAGAGGTAAAATACATTATTCCAGAACTGGGCATTTTTACGTTCGGAAGAGCCGATTGAATCAATTTTATGGTCATTGAAATAAATTTTGCACCAGTTAAAGTTGAGCCGGAAGAGTACGAGAAAGGGTTCATTTTTCCCGAGTTTTTCCATTTCTCCCCGGGAAATTTCATGGATGAGGGTAAAGGATAAAGGTTTACCCGGATTTATTCTTCTTATTTCAAGGGGGAAGTTTTGGCTCTCTTCGGTTTTGAAATTGTTCAGGATGAGGGCATCTTTTCGACTCGATGACTGGATATGAGCAGTAAAGAGCAGCAGAAAAAGAAAATATAACGTGAGGAAACCGAAAATTACGTAAAATATTATATTTCTTTTTTCAAGATAAAACATGTCTCTTGCAATGCCTGTACTGGCTTGATGTCTTCCATGACCCAACAGGGGTCATCGGCCGGATAATTTATGACCGGGACAGTCTCCGTACATGGGATTTGATTGACTCCCGGGGGCCGGCATTGTTCTACCTTCCTTTTATTATTGTCTTTTAATATATCATTGATCAGAAGTGGATTTTAGTCCAGAAGAAAAATTTATTCTCGACTATTTTGACCATGGATTGTATCTTTTGGACTGATTATTCTTTTGTGGAAATACTGCTCTTCGGAGATGGAAAATTTGAGGTTTTATGAAACAGGTCAAAGATTATCCTAAAATTAAAAATGCCCTGCTGCTTCTTCTTCTCGGCTTCGGCTTTACTATTCTTTTTTATATCTTCTTTGCCGTGGCCCTCGCCTTTATAATGCCTGAGGCAGCAGCAAATGATGCCCTTTTTACCGCCCTCCTCAACACAGTCTCCCTCGGGTTGATTATCCTCATTGGGCATAATAAAACAGGAAAGTCATTGGGGGAAGTTTTTCCACTTAAAAAACCGGATCTGGCAGCGATTCTGTTACTCCTGGTCGCGGGAATTGGTTTCAGTATACTCATGTCAGAGGTAGATAATCTATTCAGGTCGATTGTTCCGATTCCGCAATTTCTGATGAAATTATTTCTTAACCTTGTGGCTGGGAAAAGTATTCTCGCCTCAGTCCTTCTCCTCTGCATAGTGGCGCCCCTAACGGAAGAGCTTCTCTTTCGCGGATTGCTCCTTGGCGGATTTTTAAAGAATTATTCGCTGAAGAAATCTATACTTGTTTCTTCCTTGCTCTTTGGACTTTTTCACCTCAATCCATGGCAGTTCTTCAGCGCCTTTTTTATCGGTATTCTCCTTGGGTGGGTTTACTACCGGACAGGGAACCTGCTTTACTCCATACTGCTCCACGCCTTTTTTAACGCCATACCCGTGATAATCTTAAACAGCGGTGTGGTGATTCAGGGATACAGCGATATGAATAATCTCGAGAGCCTGCAGCCCCTCTGGTTTGATCTTATCGGGGTGGCTCTCGCCGCGGGGGCCTTCTTACTTTTTTGGAAACTGACGGATAATAAAGAAAAGACTAACCGTCAGTTCGAGGAAGAGGCATCAGGGACGGAGATTTAAATTACTTTAAGAGCTGCCTCAGTCAGCAGGAAGTATGTGTATTGATTCCAATAAAGTTTATTATGTAGTTTAAATGTTTTCGGGTGCTGGAATTTCTTATATATTAAAAGGTGGAGAAATGAAAATATTTTATCTCTGTTTGGTGGTGGTAATTTCCTTGATTGGATGTGGCCGCGAGTCAAAAGTGGATGTATATACTGCTGTAAGAACTAACAATACCGCGGCATTGCAGGATTATTTAGACGGCGGCGGAAGTCCGGATGCAACTACGAAGGAGGGAGAATCACTGCTCTATTTGGCTACAGGGCCCAAAGGAGGGACAGATGTATTGAAGCTGTTGCTGAAGAATGGGGCAGATCCTGATAAAGGGTATGCAAAATATACGCCACTGATGAATGCTGCTAGCTGGGCTTGCCTGGAGATCTGTCAACTGTTAGTTGAATCAGGCGCTGATCCTTGTTTAAAAAACAGTAAAAATTTAACTGCGGTACAATG
This sequence comes from uncultured Spirochaetota bacterium, assembly GCA_942491575.1. Classification (GTDB taxonomy): domain Bacteria; phylum Spirochaetota; class UBA4802; order UBA4802; family UBA5550; genus CAZHNW01. The sequence goes on along the minus strand of CALOBT010000025.1, from coordinate 2,322,431 downwards.
TGTTGGTAATTCAGGAGGCTCAGAAAAGGCCGTTATTGAATATTTAACAAAGGCTATGGCATCAAAGAATGCTGACAGTTTATCCAAAATCCAGGATAGTGAATGATTCCGTGAAACTCGGAGCTGTTCATTGCCTGTATCCCCTGGTACCATAATTCCTGAATAATGCAGAGGATCAAATTATGGTGTTACTTTTTCCGATAATCTCCTGGCGTCTGGCCCGTCATTTTCAAAAATTGACAATATTTGATTTGGTAATTTTCTTTATTTTTATCCCCGAAATTTTTTTGACTCTCCCCCAGGGGGAGCCATTATATTAGCGGCAAACTGACAAATCAATATATTTTAATATGGGTATATGGACCGGATTCATCGAAACAAGAAATAAATCTTTCTGCTTTACTTCCTCCTCTGTCTCAAAAGGGAGTTGAACATGGAAATTTGAATTATGAATGTATCATGTTTTATAATGCGGCGTGTGACAAAAAAGTTCTCAACTGCAGAAAAGGAGCATATCCAATAGATGACGTTGGGGGATAGCCCATGCCTTGCGTGTTCTTTAGCCCTGGCAGGGAACATGACTATTAAGGAGCCCCAAAGGCAATCAACTCAGCGGTTTTGATCGTCTACGGAATCAGGGATTTTCCCTTTACAGAATCAGCTAGCAGAACCTATATTGATAATTTTGGGAACGTTAAAACTGTAAAGGTGAAAGGGGACGGTCATTCCATTTGCAATGAGAGGCCTTGAGAGTTCCCCTCAGTTATTAAGATATTTTTAAAAAGTCTGAATAATTTTAAGGATTAACATGTATCAAATTGGCCAGTTTTCCATTATCGTAAGGCTATCGGTAAAGGCTTTACGTTATTACCATGAAGAAGGTGTCCTTATACCTGATTACATTGATGAAGATTCCGGTTACAGGTATTACAGCGATTCATCTGTTGAACGAGCGAAAGTTGTTACAATGTTGCGGGAACTCGATTTTTCAATGGCAGAGATAAAGGACATTTTAAACAACCACTCAGAGGATCATGAAATAATCGATTTCCTGGAAGCCCAGCTAGGGAAGATGGAAGAAAATATTAAAAGATCCATGGAAATAAATGAAAGAATCAGCTCAATGATACACATCATAAAAGAGAGCGAGATAATAGAAAGCAAGTGTGATACAGCCATTATTGAAAAAACAGTAGATGATATTATATTTGCCGGTTACCGTTTTAAGGGCAAGTATTCAGATGTTGGTAAAGCATTTCAGGTTGTTGGCAAGGCTGGAGCACGGCATATTGCCGGTAAGGCAATGACTCTTTACCATGATGGAGAGTATAAAGAAAATGATGCTGATATAGAAGGGGGATTCCCTCTTTCCAGAAGTATATCTGGTGGAGAAGTAAAATCGCGGATATTAAATGGCGGTAAAGCTGTTACCATTATCCACAAGGGTTCCTATGAATTGCTTGGAGATAGCTATGAGAAGATTTTTAACTACATCGAGCAAAAAAAGTACAGGGTAAATTCACCTATCCGCGAAGTGTATATTAAGGGTCCTGGTATGGTTTTTAAAGGGAAACCTGAAAAATATATTACTGAAATTCAATTTATAGTAACGTAGAGTGCTGGCATGGCATCCTCTTGGCCTGGATTCGCAGACCGGTATCCGGAAGGGGGGCATATGCCTTATTTGTTTTTTTCTGATAAAAATATTAGTGTTTCCATTTTACTTTTGATTCATGCGGATTTCCGTAACAGGAAGAGTCTATGTGACAGAACAGCAAATAATGCCTGTTGACAAATGGATGTAAAAAAATGAAGAAAATAGCAATCATCGTTTTAATGCAGGTGTTTGTGTTAATTGCCTCATTTTCGGTATTTTGCAAAAATACTAAAAATTCACAACCTGTAAAAAAAAGAATTATTAATTCCATCGGACAGGAATTTGTGTATATCAAACCAGGTACTTTTGTCATGGGAAGTCAGATAAACGAGCCGGGAAGAGCTTCTGAAGAAATTCAACATAAAGTTACCCTTACTAAAGGTTTTTATATGCAAACTACTGAGGTCACACAAAAACAGTGGAAAGAAATCATGGGGAATAATCCCTCATATTTCAAAAACTGCGGTGAGAACTGCCCTGTTGAAACAGTATCGTGGTTTGCCGTTAAAGAATTTATTAAAAGATTAAATGAACGCGAAGGAGTAAGTAAATACCGGTTGCCAACCGAAGCTGAGTGGGAATATTCCGCAAGAGCTGGCAGTACTACTGCAATTTATTCCGGCAGCATGATGATTAAAAGCCAGGGGGACTGTCCTGAATTAGATGAAATAGCCTGGTATATAGGAAACAGTTGCGTTAACTACAAGGGAGGTTTCGATACTTCCTCCTTCAGGGAAAAAAGGCAATATCCATGCACGAAAAACGGAACTCACCCCGTTGCCGGCAAAAAAAAGAACAAATGGGGCTTATACGATATGATTGGTAATGTCTGGGAATGGTGCGAAGATTTCCATGAAAATTATGTCGAAGGTCATGTTGTCGATCCAAAGAACCTGAGCATGACCAGTGATAATATAATATATCGTGGAGGGAGCTGGCTTGTTACTCCGCGATACTGCCGCAGCGCCTACAGGCACTCGACAATTGCAGAAGCGGACTCTCACAGTATCGGATTTCGTCTTTGTATGTCCAGATAATTCAAAGATTTTAGTCAGCCTGCTGAAGTTAAATAATATGTGAGGATTGAGGCGGAAAACGATTATTATAAGTCTCAAGCTTGTGATTGTAATAATCTGGTACAGTTGACTTAAAACAGATCGAAATTTTAAATACCTGCTCAATTTTCAGTTTTAGAAACGGAGAGCCTCATCATGAGATATTTACCTTTACTTGTTTATCCGCTAATGACCACTGCTATTCTTTTTTCACATCAGGCACAGGGCGGTTCTGATATTGCACATTGTATTGAGAACTGCAATGATCAATACAGAAAATGTATTAAAAGCGAAAAGAGAGAAAAAGTTGATTCCACAGCAAATAAAGCTCCCAAAGAATGTGAAAACATTCATAGGGAATGTGTGCTTAAATGTGAAAAATAGAAAATACTGTTATTTTTTCCTTTATATAAAAGAACAGGAAATGTAATGGAAGCCATGGGTATGAAGTTATGGCGGTTTTTTGATAGTCAGACGATGAATTCCATGTCTGCAGCTATCTTAATGGATAGTTGAGGGACAGTATAGAAATATAATTTTTCTACCGGAGTTTTATTCTATGAAAAAAATATTATTTTTGCTAACATTTTTTATAATAAGTATTTCTCCTTTACTATCATTAGAATTTGAAAATGGTGTTCATTTAATTAATGAAGATAATATATCATATAAAATTGTTTATACGAATACTATTTTGACAACAACGATATGTTTTGTATCAAAACCGGCGTATACCATAAAAAACGGGCTGGCTCCGGCGCGATTACGAACGGTCAAAGGATTTAAAATATTATCTGAAGAAAAATCAGGTTTTAATTCAAGCAAGATAACTGCAATTATAGGCCCACAAACAACAGTTAATTGCCTTTGTGTTCGAAGTTGTTCAATAGACATAATCGATACGGCTAAAATCAATTCGCTTAACGGTAAAACTGTGATTATAAAAAATGAAAAACTAACTATTAAATAGTTAGTTTTAAAGCCTGATTGGTTTGTTTTAAATTGCAAATATCCTTTAAAACTCAAAAAACGATGAGATTGCCGAGACGACTAAAAACTCCCAGTGGTAAGAAAATGAAACGTAGATATCCGCTGATTTTTCAATGGACAAAGCAAAACGGCATCATAACGCTTCAGAGTTTTTGAAGAGATCTATAGAGTATTTGTTTTACGAGTTTATTTAAATATTTAAAAAATTTATAGCAGGTTTAAGAATGAAAAAATTTTCAATAATTTTTTGTATGTTAATTTTATTTTTCCATGGTACTGCTTTTGCAAATGTCCGGGCCCCGTTTCGGTTAAAGGGTGGTGTCAGTGGGGTTCCTTTTTATAAAAGTAATACATTTAAAAATGTTTCTCTTTTGCAGGAAAACCTGAACATTGTATTTCCTCAGATGAATGTTGATGACTTTCCTGAGACCAAAGCGAAGATAAATGCGCATTATACATTTATAAATAATTCTGAAGAGACTATAGAAGTCCCTGTTAATTTTTTGGCTTTAAAACTTTCAGATACTGCTATCTCACTAAATAATGAAGGTTTAATTAAATTTTCATCCACACATGATTTTAAATTAACAAATGAATTAGCAGAAAAAATTTATAATGTTGTGAAAAGTGAAATTCATAAAGAACAAGATAAACAAATCCGTAAATTTATTAGTAGTTATTTGCAAATAACTCCAGCAGTTTTAATTAAATCACAATTGTTTTTAGACATTAAAAAGCTGATAACGGCAAAACTAAATAATATAGTCTTTAATCAAATTAGTTTCAAATTGAAACTAAAACCAGGCAAAAATGATTTAATCATATCCTATAAACAGGAAATGATTATAGATGAGGGGAAAACCGGTTATTTGAAAGAGTTCTATTATTCGAAAGGTATTTTTGGTATTGCCTATCTATTGTACCCTGCAAAAACATGGCATTTTTCTGAAAAATTTATTTTTAATCTGAATATTGAACTCCCGGATTTTGTAGAGAGAAGGTTTTTTATAAGGTTCTACCAAAAAGCATTATGGAGAAGCAATGTGAAACTAGCAACAGAGTACGATAAGGAAAAAAGAAAAATATTTTTATTGGGAAGATTTAAAAAATTCCCCTCTGAAATGCTGATGTTTTATTTCAAAAGGAAAGAATAGTCTTCAGACGTTCTATTTGTCGAAATCAATTCGATAATTTCAAAAAGCAAAATTAGTTTAAAATAATTTGTTATATTAAATCCTGAATTCAATTATTGAAGAAAGAAATGAATACAGTCAAAACAATAAATTTTTGTCTCACTGTTCTTACTTTTGTCATGGCAATGCTGATGACCGGCTGCAATAAAAATATGAACCCTGTATTAGACTACCTTACTGGTGCCGAAGTGCAGTATGAAGGAAACACTCAGAAAGCAACAATTATAATCGCATTGAATGATATTATAATGTTATCTGAACAGGAGTTAAAAAAGAAAAAATATAGCGATTATGCTGGAAATAAAAATAATTGGGATATGCCTACTCTGTTTGTTAAACATTTTGTTCCAAATTTATCAAGTAAGAATTTGGGGAATAGTTTCTATCGTGATGTCAAATCAGAGGAAGTGCGAGTAAAGATTAAGCTGATACTTGGTGAATTGAAGTGATGAGTGGGTTATGATAAGTCCATCCTTTTTTGAGAAATTTTTTTATAAAATTCAGTTATAATACCTTTCTTTGTTAGGCGGGGCAGCTGAATATCCTTTAATGTTTAAATTATTTCAGAGAGATTTTTAGATGAGCACATTCAAATTGTACAGCGGTATGGTTCCTTCCTGTGGTGTTTTTTGCGGGGGATGCCCAAACTTCCTGCGCGAGAAACGAACCTGTCCCGGCGCGTCAATAAAGCAACGCTGTCAGCAATGCACCAGTTATCATCTATGCTGTGTTGGCAAAGGTATTACTCACTGTTTCCAGTGCTCCGATTATCCCTGTAAACGTTTTAAGGCCTTCAGAAAGCGCTGGTTGAAATACGGTCAGGATTTCCTGGAAAACCAGGACTTGCTTCGGGAATTGGGTACAGATGGTTTTCTTGAATACTGGAACGAGAAAGAGGGAAAGGATATCTTCTGAGGAATATTTTGTTCAAATTATATTTCAGGCTATATGGTAAAAACTGATTGTTTGTGAATATAACTTATCTTTTTTTTGTAGTCATGAATTTTCAGAAAAGGGTAATAAGAATAAATATCAGGCCTTAATTTCAAACGGGGAAAAACAAACAAGACAGGTTTTTTTAAAAGGATAATTTTCATGAGGAAGTCTATAGGCATTAATGGAAAAAAAATTTGTTATTTGATTACTTTTATGGCAGCTTTTTCGGTATCGGTGTTGCAGATGTTATTTTGTGGCAGGGCAATTTATATCAATATGTTCGTATACAAATATATTGATGGAGTATCGTTTATTCAAGCAGTTAATTTTTTTCTGGCCTTTTGTTCTATTGGTGTTTTGGGTATATTGTTCTTTAAATTTAGAAAGGATGTTAATCATACTGTTTTTTTCAAATTTTCTTTGGCGTTACTTTTTTTAAATGTTGCTTTTGCCATAATTCAACTGGAATACTTTTTTCAGTTTATTAAATAAAAGTTGCCTGTATCCCGGGTAAAATCTATTAACGCACTAAATTGATCAGGGTGATCATTCATCCTCTTTGATCAAGAGCATATAAGCCAGATTATATTGTCAAAAGTAGTCTATAATTCGCCAAAGAAGCGGTGAACTGTATAATGAGCCCTGAGATCTGAACACCATTTTTATTAATCTAAGGTTGATTTCTCCTTGAAAAATTACCAGTAAGGAGAAAAAGTAAAAACTATGAGAAAAAAGCATAGTACAGATTTCAAGGCAAAAGTAGCACTCGAGGCAATAAAAGGTGAACAAACTATTCAGGAAATTGCCCAGAAATATGAGGTCCACCCGAATCAGGTGACCACATGGAAGAAACAGCTTCTTGATAACGCAACCTCAGCATTTGAGAAAGCAGGCAAGAAAAACCAGGTTGATAATGCAACAGAGAAAAAAGAGGACAATCTCTACAGCCAAATCGGCAAGCTCAAGGTCGAGAATGATTTTTTAAAAAAAAAGTACCGTCAACTGTACGGGAAAGAGCCGGACTTGTAGAACCGGGCTCCAATGCTTTGTCAATAAAGCAACAGTGTGAAATTTTAAATATCAGTCGGTCATCATATTACTATGTACCCAAGCCGACCGTTGATGAAAATGAAATTAAATTGCTGAGAGTAATAATAGAAGAATTAAATAAGCATCCTTTTTACGGATACAGAAAAATTGCCAAAGCACTGGAGCATCCGGATGTTACACGCAAACAGGTTCGACGAATAATGAACAAGGCCGGCTTAAGGGCCATCTACCCGAAGAAAAGACTTTCAATGCCGGTACGGAGTCATAGAAAATATCCCTATCTGCTGAGAGGTATGGATATATGGCTCCCTAATCAGGTTTGGGCAACAGATATTACATACATAAGGCTTCGAGGTGGTCATGTGTATTTGGTGGCAATTATCGACCTTTACAGCCGTAAGATAATAAGCTGGCAGCTATCCAATACTCTTGATGCTGAATTTTGTATCTCGGCATTTGAAGAAGCGGTTCATTGTTATGGAGAGCCAGGAATATTTAACAGCGATCAGGGGAGTCAGTTTACTTCGGATGCTTTTACAAAACGGCTAAATGACCGGGAGATCAGAATAAGTATGGACGGGAAAGGCAGGGCTCTTGATAATATTTACATTGAGAGATTCTGGCGGACTCTGAAGTATGAGGATATTTATATTAAAGATTACAGCTCAATGGCTGACCTGAAAGAGGGAATTAAGAAATACATGGGATTCTATAACTCAGAAAGATTTCATCAGTCTCTTGATTATGACACACCGGATGAAATATATTATTCAAAATTTAAACCTGAGTTAGAAAAGAAGGCAGCATAAAAAAGTGAGAGTCCACCTTATTTTTTAAATATCGTGTGTTGACAAAAGGGCTCACTGTACTGTTTTTCAAATTGGTATATTTTTCCAGAAATTAAGCTAAAAAGGATGCTACCCGGAACAGGCTGGTACAATTAAGGATGAAATACACTGGTCCATGGAATAGAACTCAAATGTTGACTACAATAAAGATGATCAGAATAATAGCCATAACAATTTCATGCATTATTCTTTTGAATTCATGCGGATTAATACATAAAGATGAGACTAATTTGTCAAAAGATGATTTAATCTATATTGAAAAAATAATACCTTTGAATCAGGATGAAAAAATTGAACTTTTCGAGACAAATGGTGGAGTAAAAGGACTGAAAACAGCGGGCAACTTTATAACTAACAAACGTGTTGCATCTTACTGGATAGATGATAAAAAAGACGAAGTTAATTATGCATTCTACAATGAAATAGATTCTATTAAAACCATTGATAGAACTAAAGCATTAACATATTCTTCATATTTAGAGATATTAAGTTCAAGCAGAGGAAACTTTAAAATTTATATTGATGCGGACAGTACTCGAATTTCACACTTTTTTAATTGTGCATTAAGTAATTGGAAAAAGTATAAATAAGACGTTAAGTGTTTGACAACACGTTGTCGGACGGGGCTTTTGAGTGAAGAAAGAGGGGATGGTCGCAGCTTGACGGTATGTGGCTTCATCTAACTTAAAATCCTATTTTGTCAATTTAGAGTCAGGACATATTCCGTGACTGAAGTCTGCTTCTGAGTGGTCTTTAATATAGATTTCAATCTGTCCCCGGTAACCTTTGTCATCTTTGATTTTTTTACAGGAAGCGCATATCAGAATTATCCCTCTGAGAGTTTTTTTAGTACATCCTGAAGTTTTAGTATTAACTTTTCTCTGTTAATCTCTTTTCTTGAATTATGGTGGAGATAATGTTCTGTTCTTTTGATATTCAGGTGTTGTCATTATCATATCGGAAAATAGCCTGAGATATTATCCCAAAAGTGAAACGAAATGAATTACAATATTTTGTGTCATTTTTAAAAATGTTGAGCCAGATAATTTCTTTCTAGATTACAGTAAATATAGAATAAATTATTTCTTATAAAAAAGATTTACCGTCCCGTCATGGTCGGGATCACCGGTAAAGCCCGTATCGAAATAGGTATATCTAAGGTTTTCCCCATTGGGAAAATCACTGCTGCAGTTCTCCCCCGTTGAGGTGTCGCATGTCCCGCCGACACTCATTACGGGGTCATCCCAGGTGACATCCACGTCATGCCATGAGCTGTCCCAGTAGACCATGTTCCAGGCATGATTGCTCCCGGTATAGACCTGTGCACGGATTCCGCTGGCCCGCAGGAGCGCCGCGTAGAGGGTGGCATATCCTTCACAGACCGCCATGCCGTTGTCAAGGACGGCGAGGGCGTCCTGATCTTTTCGGTCGGTGAGTGAGTCGAAGTCATAGTAAATTAACAGTGCAATGTAATCATGAAATGCCTTCGCAATTGTTTCGTCGGAGGGGGTGCTCAGGGAGTCGATTATTCCATTGGCTAATACGCGGATCTCAGGATCGAAGGCCTGTATCCTCATGGTTGGTACCAAAAATTGAATATCTGCCGTCGGTTCATTGGTGACGTTGATAATGGCAAGATAAGAGTAGCTCGCCTTATTGGGATTGAGGAGTGCTATATGGTAGTCAGTGGCAGCTTCCCTAAAATAAAGATACCTGCTGAAATTTCCCTTGGGTAACTCCTCCATGTATTCTATGGTGTTGTCTTTAATTATACTCAGATAGACCGTATTGGAACCGCTTTTGGTCCCCTCAACTTTTACGAAACCGTCAACGCGTATATGTGCCGCCATAGGGGAAGTTATAACGGTATTGCAGTCTTCGTATCCGCCGTAGGTGGTAAATGCACCGGAATCGATTTCAGAGAGAAATCCTCCCAGGGTATTTCCTCCGATAATATTCGGCAGAGTGGTGTAGAGAACCGTGCCGGGATCTTCCGGGGTGCTGTTTTCGTCATCCCCGCATGCCGTGAAAGTAAGCATTACGGCAATGAAAAGATGCAGCAGCTGTATTGTATTTTTCATGTTTATTCCTCTGTATCGTAAGGTAATCTGGTTGATGAATATAATAAGTATACATATTAATTAAAGTATTGTCCTGTAAATTATTTTTATATTTTTCTTCTTCCGGATAATCGATGTATGCAAATCAGCAGATTTAGCCCTCCTCAGGGGGGAAGTAGGGGCGCAATCTATTCTGGAATGAAATTATTATTATCCCGGAAATCCTTCCGGGCTATACCGCTTAAAGAGTTCCATTGCCTCGTATTCCGGAAGGCCAAGACTGTTATAGAGTTCCGCGGTGCCGCGGTTGCGCGCCTCTGAACGCTGCCAGAATTCCCTGCTGTCGGGACCCGGGAAGAGGGGACGGTCCTTCTGTGACTGATGTTTGAATATGGCGCGGCGTTTTCGGATCAGTTCATCGGGTGAGAGGGGTACCGCCATATCCGCGTCCCCCGGGGCCCATTCCTGCCAGGCGCCGCGGTATAGCCATATGCTGCAAATCCGCATCCACTCATCATTTTCAACTTCCTTCAGTGCCCGCAGTACAGCCTGAAGACAGACCCTGTGGGTGCCGTGAGGGTCTGAAAGGTCTCCTGCGGCATAGACCTGGTGGGGCTTTATCTGGCGGAGTTTTTCGGTTATTATTGTTACGTCTTCCTTTCCAAGCTTTTTTTTCTTTACCGCGCCGGTTTCGTAGAAGGGGAGATCAAGGAAATGGATGTTTGATTCGGGTATTCCCGTAAAGCGGCAGGCGGCGCGGGCCTCGGTCCTGCGGATCAGGGTCTTCGCGGTAAGCACCTCCGGGGAGTCAATCTGTGCCGGTTTTTTCGAGAGGAGAAAGGAACGCATTTTCAGAAAGAGACGTGAAGAGTCGCTGCTGTCAAATCCGAACTCCTTTTCGTATGCTGAAACGAAATCCGCGAAGCGTATAACGTCATCATCAAAAACGGCAATACTCCCTGAAGTCTGGTAGGCAATATGGATCTCGTGGCCCTGGTCCACGAGGCGAAGAAGGGTGCCCCCCATGGAAATGACGTCATCATCGGGGTGTGGAGAAAAAACAATAACCCGTTTCGGGTAGGGCTCAGCGGGGACAGGACGGGTCACATCTGTGGTGCCGGGTTTACCCCCTGGCCAGCCCGTGATGGTATGCATCAGGTCATCGAATACTTCTATGTTAATACGGTATGCCGGACCACCGTCAGCGAGGAGGTCACCCATTCCATTATCACGGTAGTCTTCATCGGTAAGTTTAAGTATCGGTTTTTTAAGGTGACGGCAGAGCCATACCACGGCACGCCGTATAAATGTTTTATCCTTCCATGTACATGGTCCCGCAAGCCATGGGGTCTTGTTCACGGTCAGGTCCGCTGCGGCGGCATCGTCGAGGAGAAAAATGGCATCGGGATGATTCTTTAAAAATGTTGCCGGAACGGAACCTGAAATCTTCCCCTCGACGGTACGTTTTATTATGGGGGCCTTTCCTTCCCCCCATGCCATAAGGATAATCCGCCGCGCCTTCATGATGGTGCCGATACCCATGGTGATTGCCCTCATGGGGACGTTTTCCTCGCCGAAGAAATCCCCAGCGGCATCGGCACGGGTTATATGATCGAGGAAAATCATCCGCGTTGGAGAATCAATTGGTGAACCCGGTTCATTGAATCCGATGTGACCCGTGCGGCCGATTCCGAGAATCTGGATGTCAATGCCCCCCGCTGCTTCGATTTTTTCTTCGTAGAGGCGGCAGAATTCAGGTATTTCCTCCCGCGGGATTGTTCCGTCGGGGATGTGAATGTTTTCAGGTTCTATATCGATATGATCAAAGAGGTGTTCATTCATAAAGCGGACATAGCTCTGGAGAGAGTCGGCTTCCATGGGCCAGTACTCGTCGAGGTTGAAGGTGATACAGTTTTTGAAGGAGAGATTCTCCTCACGGTGAAGCCGCACCAGTTCTTCGTAGACCGTTACCGGTGAAGAACCGGTTGCGACGCCGAGGACAAGTGTACCGCCTTCCTTCTGCCGGGTGAGAATCAGCTCTGCAATCTCCCGTGCCGCCGCAACCGAGGCGGCTCGTGAGTTTTCGAATTCCGCAACGGGTATGTTTTCGAAGTGGTGACGCCCCGTTTTTTTTTTATCGGGTTCGATTATATACCGGCTCATGTTCTTTTCTGCTCCATTGATGACTTGCAAGTCAACATTCGATTGACAGGATAACATTTCTCTGATTTATATACAATTATAAAAATTCTATAGGCCCTTTACGAAATATTTAAATCTGGAAGAATATAAACCTGTAAAATCGGGACATAGGCACTGGTAGAGGAAAATTGTTCTCTTTATTAAAGATGAGAATAAAAGAATTGTCGAAATCAAAAAATTTGCTATCTTATGTATTAGATATAAAGGATTACTATAATGAAAAATAATATTGAAAGTCTTTTAAAAGAGATACTTGTTCTGCCGAAAGAGATGAGGGCATTTATGGCGGAAAAAATATTAGAGAGCCTTGAATCTGATTCAGATATAGATATTTCTGACGAATGGCTTGATGAAATAAAAAGAAGAAAACGTGAAATTGAAGATGGAACTGCCCTCCTTGTTCCAATGGATGAAGTATTTGAGAAAGTATTGAAATCAATTTCATGAAAAAAGTCCTCTTTCACGGCGACGCAGAGAAAGAACTGCTCTCTTCAGTCGAATATTATGAAGATCAACAAAAAGATCTTGGCAGAAGGTTTCTCGCTTCTGTTCAGGATGCCATTAACCGCATTTTAATAAATCCCCAATTATACCCTAAAAGTTATCAGAACATAAGAAGGTGTCGTGTAACCGCCTTTCCCTATGGCGTTATTTATGAAGAATTTGATAATCATATAATAATTTATGCAGTGTTGCATGCTAAAAGAAAACCAGGCTATTGGGAAGAACGAATTTAAAAAATAAAAAAGGAAAATTTCATGGAACACTTTAAAAGATGGCGGCAAATTCTCTATGCCTCGGGAACTATCGGGCAGGCCCTGGTTGACAATATATTCGGTGTGTACCTGATCTTTTTTCTTTTGCCGCCGAAGGAGACGGGCATGCCTGAGATGATCGATAACAGGCCCCTTCTTTTCGGTCTCACTGCAATCGGCCTGATTATTCTTTTCGGCCGTGTCATCGATTCCCTTGCGGACCCCCTCATTGCCCACTGGAGTGACAACTCGAAGAAAAAAATCGGCCGCCGGAAATTTTTTCTTGTCACGGGTTCATTTCCCCTGGCTCTCTTTGCGGCGCTGATGTTTTTCCCCCCTGTGGAGGGGATTGCAGCCATGAATGCCGTTTATGTCGCTGTGGTCCTGGGCCTCTACTTCTTTTTCTTTACCTGGTATGTGGCGCCATACCTGGCCCTGATACCGGAACTCTCTGAAAGTCACAAGGACCGTATCTTGATTACGGTACTCCAGGCGGTTTTTTCCCTCGTGGGGGCGGCACTGGTTCTGATGGTGGTCCCCATACTCTGGGATGCCTTCGAAGGGGCGGGAATGATAAAGGCGGATGCCCTGAAGGTGTCACTCATTATCATGTCAGTTCTTGCATTTATTTCACTCCTCGCCGCTGCGCTCCCCGTCGATGAGGGGCGTTTCTGCAAATCCGAACCTGCAGAGGTTCCCCTGATTAAATCGATAAAGATGACCCTGATGAACCGGACCTACATAATCTACATGCTGGGGGCGATCCTCTTCTGGTTTTCCTTTAATATCATACGGACGATTATTGCATATTATCCCGTTGTTCTTCTCGGAAAGGAACAATCCTTCCAGACCCTGCTGATGGTAATCCTCTTCGGCAGCGCCGCGGTATGTTTTTTAATCATCAATGCCATATCAGCAAATGTGACCAATAAGACCATGATGCTTTTCGGTCTTCTCTGTTTTGCACTCGGAATGAGCATGACCTACATCATCGATATGATGGGGGAGGCACGTCTCCTCACCGCCTATATCCAGATGGCCTTCCTGGGAATTCCAGTTGCCATTCTCCTCGTGGTGCCAAATGCAATTGTGGCGGACATCAGTGAGGTGGATTCACACCGCACCGGGATCAACCGAGAGGCTATGTTCTTCGGCACCCAGGGCCTTTTTATGAAAATAAATTACGGTATCGCCGCGGCAATTGCCTCCTACCTCTTCTCAGTATTCGGAAAGGACGCCGCCTCTCCCATGGGGGTGAAACTTGCCGGTCCCGTGGGGGGACTCTTCTCCCTCATAGGATTTTTAATCTTCCTTCTCTATCCCCAGAAAGAGGTAAACCGTGAGTTGAAGGAAATTCGTGAAGAAAGGGAGTCTGAATTTACCGAATGAAAAGAGTAATACTGATAGGCGCGGGGGACCGCGGAATTATTTATGCATCCCATGCCCTGAAACATCCCGACAAGCTAAAGATCGTCGCCGTTGCGGAACCTGTAAGGGAACGCCGTGAAGCGGCGGCACGCGCCCATGGAATACCCGGTGACTCCTGTTTTTCCTCCTGGGAGGATCTGCTGAAAAAGGACATTCCCGCAGATGGCTGCATCATCGCCACGCAGGATACCATGCATGTGGAACCTGCAGTAATGGCCTTGACAAAGGGCTGCCATGTCCTCCTGGAAAAGCCCATGGCCCTCACCGAAAAGGAATGTCAGACTATTGTTCGGGCTGCGGATCAGAGCGGTATGACCCTCAATGTCTGTCATGTCCTCCGGTATACGGATTTTTTTAAAGCCGTAAAGGAGGTCATCGATTCAGGTGAACTCGGTGAGGTGCATACGATTTACCATGCAGAAAATGTTTCCTACTATCATATGGCCCATTCCTATGTCCGCGGGAACTGGCGGCGCAGTGACGAGGCATCGCCGATGATTCTGGCCAAAAGCTGCCATGATATGGATCTTATCGGGTGGTTTGCAGGAAGTGATCCGGTCCGGGTATCCTCCTTCGGACACCTGAGCCATTTTACTTCCCGCAATGCACCGGAGGGCGCCCCGAAACGGTGTACCGATGGCTGTCCCGCCGCGGGGGAATGTCTATACGAGGCAGTCTCCACATATCTCAGGGGACGTCATCTGAAGCTCGCCCTCACCAAAACGAGCAGCGCCGCCATCGCAGGCATTGCCCGTTTCATGCTCCGCTTTCCCTTTGTTACCTCTAAGCTTCCCCTCCTGTCCCGATATCATACCTGGGGGGAGTGGCCCACCAGCACCATAACTGAAGATCTATCTGAAGAGGGGATTTTGCGGGCTCTCCGGGAAGGCCCCTATGGCCGCTGTGTCTACGCCTGCGATAATGACCAGGTGGACCACCAGGAGACCATTATTGAATTTGCAAAGGGGACTACCGCGGTACTGAAAATGCACGGCCATAGCCACGAAGAGGGAAGGACCCTCCGCATTGACGGAAGCCGCGGCACCCTCCGCGGGAAATTCGGCGGCGGGGGAAGTCTTGAAGTTCATGACCATGCCACGGGCAAAAAACGAAAGATAAAAATAAAAACAGACCTGGTTGGGCACTCAGAGGGAGACCGCGGCATTATGGAAAATTTTATCAGGGTACTGGAAGGGGGCATGGGGCTTACTGATGCTGAGGAGTCTTTAATGAGTCATCACCTCGCCTTCGCCGCCCATAGTTCTCGAATTAGTGGAAAAGTTGTTAAACTATAGAAAAGGCTTTAGTTGGTTTTATCCTCTTCTCGTTTTTCCTTATTCTCTTCTTCTTCAGGAATGAGGTTGTCCAGGAGACTCTGGCGGCTCAGGGAGAAACCTATTTTAATAAAACCGGGGTAGAAAATAACTTTCAGGGGCTCTTCGTCATCGGAATATTTATTGAGGACTGACATGATGATGGTCAGGCCTAGCCCCGCACCCTCTTCGTATTCCTCTTCTCCGAAGGTGTTTTCGTCGAATCCACCCTGGCCCATTTTTTTCAAAATTTGTTTCTTTTCAATGGGAGAGATAGATTTATTATTGGTGACCCATATTTCAATGGAGCTTTTCGTTGACTGAAAGGTGATGTTAATGAAACGGTCTTCCTGCCTGGCCAGTTCAAAGAGGCGTTCATTCCCGTGTTCTTCAATTTCTTCCCTGAAAAGTGTAAGGAAGCCCACATAATTATTTTCCGAGGTGATGCCGTCAGGTGCGGAGAAGTGTTTTTCGAACAGCAGTTTGTAATTGGCTTTGCTGGCATTGATGGCAAGTTCCTTCAGGCAGACAAAGAGTTCATTAACGTACTGCTGCATGTTTTGTTTAATGAGGAGCAGTGAGATAATTTGCCTGATGAGTTCACCGATTTTTGGATTTAGATCATATAGCCTCAGCATAATACGCCATTCAAGATCCTTCACAGACATTTTCCGGCTGATCTGTGTCAAGCCTTTGATTATTTCTTCAATGTTTATTTCTTCACGGAGGTCAATAATCCTTAGTTTCTGGAGGAAGTTTATTTCATGTTCATAGAAGGGGTCAATGAGGAACCGTTTAATTTCCCGGTCATAGATCCATTTGTTTTTAATGAGCAGATGAATGAAATCATTCCTGCCCCAGATCACAAGTGGCCGGTCTACAAATCTTTCCCCTTCATGGTAGAGCATATAGGTAAAGAGTTCTACAATTTCACGATCTTCTGTAAAATGTTTTAATAATGTTTCTGCCGCGGTCTGTCTCGGGATGGGCATGTTTTCCTTGAGGTTCAATACCTTGTAGAGGTCGAAGGAACTATTGATTCTTTCGCCAAGATAGTTCACCTGGCGTGTGTTCAATGAATTTGCTACGACCTTTTTAAAAAATTTTTGTATCTCTTTGTTCATTCTGGTATTTTTTCCCGAAGATCCGGTATATTTACAATAAGTATACATACAGTATATTGAACCGGGGGTGGTAAAGTCAAATATTATATTAGAGCTGTAATTAAGATTTTGATCTCTTCTGCTTTTTTATGAAAAGTATTCAGGATAAAAATTTAAAAAAGATGAATCTTGAAAAATGCGGACTTCATGTTCAGGGTATTATAAGAAAAGGCATTTTAATTGAAAAATCAGAAAGCATTTTATTTATTGGATCAATATAGAATAACTTTTTAATGGAGATATGAAATATGGAAATCTATGAAGCACTCCTGTGCAGAAGAAGTATACGAAAATACAAGGATGAAATACCATCCGAAGAAACAATAGTAAAAATTCTGAAAGCGGGAATGTATGCCCCATCTGCAATGAATAAACAGCCATGTGAGTTTATACTTTTTAATGATATTAACCAATACAGGCGGGTTGTTGAAGTGCATCCCGGTTCAAAGATGCTTCTTGGTGCAGCCGGCGCCATACTGGTATGCTGTGATATGAATAAAGTTCATGATCCGGGATACATGCCCATTGACGGGGCAGCCGCTACGGAGAATATTCTTCTCGCCGCCCATGGCCTCGGCCTTGGTGCCTGCTGGATAGGGATCCATCCCCGTGAGGAGAGGATTAAGCTGCTGAGAGAAATCTTTGAACTTCCTTCACATATTCACCCCTTTGCCCTTGTATCATACGGATTTCCTGCAGAGGAGAAGTCTATGCCGGAACGTTTTGATAAAAAGAAGATTCATCGGGATGTGTGGTAGGTTAAATATTGAGAACCGGATTTAAAAATCCGGTTCCTGAAACAAGGTGAATATTATTTTAATCTACGCCTTCTCTGGTCCCTCCAGAAGATCGGCTTCCCCGAAGTCATGTTTTTCTGCTTTAACAAAATCTATCTTGAAGAATTCAATCTGTTCCTGCAGCTGCTGCGCCTGGTCGCTCAGACTTGCCGATGTCGACGCCAGTTCTTCCGAAGCGGAGGCGGTCTGCTGGGTTACCTGGTTGAGCTGATCCATACCGGTGGCAATCTGGTTTACTCCGGTATCCTGTTCTTCAGAGGCGATGGTGATATCCTGTACCAGCTGCGCCGTTTCATTGATGCTGGGGACAATCACCTTGAGTAACTCTCCAGCTTTGGTGGCGATACTGACAGAGCTTGAGGCGAGTTCACTGATTTCCTGTGCAGCGTCCTGGCTTTTTTCAGCAAGTTTGCGGACCTCCCCTGCAACAACGGCAAAGCCCTTTCCGTGGTCACCGGCACGGGCCGCTTCGATTGCCGCATTCAGGGCAAGCAGGTTAGTCTGGGAGGCGATGTCTTCAATGACGCCGATTTTTTCTGATATGGAAGTCATTGCAGTTACAGTCTCATCTACTGCCTTCCCCCCCTCATCTGCCTCGCCGGCTGACTTATTGGCCATGGAATTGGTCTTTTTGGCGTTTTCAGTGTTCTGGGTAATGGTGGCTCCCATCTCTTCGAGGGATGAAGTTATTTCTTCCACATTGGCGGCCTGTTCGTTGGATGATTCGCTCAGGTTCATCGCAGTGGCGCTGATTTCCTCTGAGGAGCTTGCGACGGTTTGTGTGCTGATCAGTATTCCCCCTACAATGTCCTTTATTCTGGCAACCATGTTGCTGATGGCACCGACGATATCGCCGATTTCATCACTGGTTATTTTACCCTCATATTTTTTAGTTAAATCTCCTTCTGAAACGGCCTTTACAAGTTCCTTTGCGTCTTCGAGGGGTTTAAGGCGTTTGATTACGAAGAAAAATATAATCAGTGCGGCAACGACAAGACCAATGAAACCTGCGAGAAACATTTGTGTTCTGATCGCATTGATTTCTTCCATATAGTCGGATACATAACCGGAACCTGCGAGTTTTAAGCGTAGAATGCTACTGCTGTATACTGATGCAAGTTTATCTTTTCCCTCAAATGTATAGAAGCCGATATCGCCATTTTTTAAGGCCATCAGTTTTCTGCCCCAGTCCAGTTTGCTGAAATCAAGTGAAAATATATATTTCTCTTTTGGGTGACTGAATGTAAGGCCATCATTGTCCATGATGAAGAAGTAACCGGTTTTTCCCAGCTTAACTTGGGTGACAATTTTTTTGGTAATTTTGCCAAGGTCAAGGGGAAGACCGAATATTGCCCTGACCTGACCATTTATTACAACAGGTGCTGTAATGAGGGTTACCCCCAGTCCTGTAACAGGTGATTTTCCCGGTTTGCTCAGGTGGGCTTTTCCTTCAAGGGTGGCGGCAATATTGTCATCATAACCGATACCGGCCCACATGACCCCGATTGCCTTCGGGGTGCCCGCAGATATAATGACAGTTTTTTTTTCTGCCGTAGAGATAAATATGTTTTCATAAATACCCATGGATTGAAAAATGTTTGAGAGCATCCTGTTTGCACGGGCATAGTTGCCCGTCTCTACCGCTTCGAGAACCGTGGGGTCCTTTGCCATGGTTTCGGCAAACAGGACCTGGCGTTTCACCAGGTCCTCCAGTTCAATGCCGACTCTTTGAGACATTTTGACATATTCATTCTTGTATGTCTCTTCAAGCTGGTTTGCAGCCCGGGAATGGGCGAAAAGTGTAAGTATAATAATGATCACTGAAAATATCCCTACCACCATTAATGAAATAATAAATTTCAGGCTCTTGAGTTTTTCTTTCATGATTATCTCCTGTTTATCGCTGGCAGTGATACCGGCCTATTGTTATCTCTGTAATTTTCTGCTGAATTGTATCATCAAATTGTGGGGGTGTCAAATGCAGAAATCTTATATAACTGTAAAATATCTCATTATTTTTAGTGTCTGCGTTGTATGAAACAATTCCTTGTTCTCCCTGCTTGACAGTTGGGTTTTCAGAGAGTATACTTTATTTGAATAACAAAAACTGGAGTTGTCAATGGCATACGAAACAATAATTCTTGAACAGATCTCCGGTGCCGGAATTATTCGCCTGAACCGTCCCGAGGTGATGAACGCTGTTTCCGAAGAGATGTACCTCGACCTGATACGGGCCCTCGATGAAATTCATGATGATGAAAATATTCGCTCTGTAATTCTTACAGGTTCTGTCAGCATCAAGGATGGAAAGGAAAAACAGGCCTTCTGCGCCGGTGCTGACCTGAAGAAACACTCCTCGGGCAAACGAGACCATGGTGCAAAACGAAAATATATTGAACTTGCTCACCGGGCCACGGAGGAGCTTTACCGTTTTCCGAAACCTGTCATCTGCGCCGTTAACGGTGCCGCCCGCGGCGCCGGGACGGAGATGGCCCTCAACTGCGACTTTATACTCATGGCGGAAGGGGCCACCATGGCCTTCCCCGAAATCGGTCTCGGTACCTTTGTTGGTGGCGGGGTTACATGGCACCTGCCGCAGCTCGTGGGACTGATGAAAGCGAAAGAACTTGTTTATACCGGACGGATCATCGATGCAGCCGCAGCGCTGCAGCTTGGCCTTGCCCTTGATGCATGCGACATCGATGAACTGATGCCGCGTGCCCTAAAACTGGCAGATACCCTCGCCCAGAAGGCGCCGGTGAGCATAAAACTGGCAAAGGAACACCTGCAGCGGAGCACCGCCCTCGATTTGAATACGGCACTGCACCTTGAAACGGATGCCATCCTTTCGTGTATGGATACGGAAGACTGGCAGGAAGGCATTGATGCCTTCATGGAAAAACGAAAACCAAATTATAAAGGTAAATAATATGGATCTCTCACGCGTTTTTAATGCCCGGTCAATAGCCATCATCGGGGCCTCCCTCGATGAAACAAAGCGTGGATACCAGGCGATAAAGACCCTTCAGAAGGAAGGATTCGAGGGTGATATCTATCCCGTTAATCCGAAACTGGAAACCGTCAGGGGGCTGAAATGTTATGCCAGTGTTACGGAAATTTTTGATCCCGTTGATGTCGCCCTTATTACCACGCCGCCGGCTACCATTCCTGCCTTGATGGAGGAGTGCGGACGAAAGGGTGTCGCCGGGGTGGTTATTATCGCCGGTGGATTCGGCGAGCAGGGTGGTGATGGCCGCAGAAAGGAAGCGGAGATAGTTGAGATAGCTGAAAAATACGGTATCCGTATTATCGGTCCCAATACCTCCGGGATGATCAGCCTGAAGAACAGTCTGAACCTTGTGGGCCTGGATGATGTTCCGAAGGGGGATATTGCCCTGCTGTCACAGAGCGGCAATATTGCACTTCACCTCATTACGGAGGCTAAGCTGAGGAGTCAGAAGGGTTTCAGTTACTATGTTGGTGTCGGTAACGAGGCCGATCTTAAATTTCATGAGTACCTTGAATATTTTGGTAATGACCCGGATACAAAGGCAATCCTGATGTATGTTGAGGGTTTAAGGGAAGGAAGGAAATTTCTTCAGCAGGCGTATAAGACTACTCTGAAAAAACCGGTAATTCTCCTCAAGAGCGGCCGTTCAAGCACGGGGCGGGAGTCAGCCGGGTCCCATACGGGGGCCCTGGCGGGTATTTCTGAAGTTGCACGCACCGCCTTTCAGCGGTCGGGTATAATCACCATCGAAAACAGTGATGAACTGTTTCCGGTTGCGGAGACACTTTCAAACCTTCCCCCCATTCATAATAACCGTATTGCAATACTTGCAGACGGTGGAGGACATGCCACCATTGCAGCTGACCTGTTGACAGACTATGAAGTGGAAGTGCCCAAACTGGCAGAGAAGACCCAGAAACGTCTTCGTGAAATACTCCCTGCAAATGCATCCCTCATCAATCCCATTGATGTCGCCGGGGGTACCGATTCAAATCCGGCGGTCTTTGCAGACTGTACCCGTATTCTCCTGGAGGATGATCACATAGATGGTCTGCTCATCGTGGGGCTATTCGGCGGCTACGGCATTCGTTTCGCCGATCAACTCCGATTTATGGAAGAGGACGCGGCACACCGGATGGGGAAGATGATAAAAGAATTCAACAAACCCATTATTTTTCAGAGTCTCTATAATGCGGTAAACAGTCACTCTCTGGAGCTGCTCCGTTATTATGGAATCCCCTGCTATGAATCCCTTGATATTTCCTGCCGCTGCATGGCGGCGCTCTGTCGTTATGGGAGTTATATCCATAAGTCTCATAAGAAACCTGTAAAATTTGTTTTTAACTGCGGTGCAAAGGCAAAACCTGAAGGGAAGGAAATTATTGCCCTGGCGCGGCAGGAGAACCGCCGTGCCCTTATTGAACCTGAGGCAAAAAAAATGCTCTATCTTCACAATGCCCCGGTGCAGCTTGACAGGGTTGCAAAAACAGCGGATGAAGCGATTAAGCTGGCAGGAGAATTCAAGGGTGACGCGGTACTTAAAATTGTTTCACCGGATATCCTTCATAAAACAGATGCAGGCGGAGTACGTCTCGCCCTTCAATCCCCTGAAGAGATACGCGAGGCCTTCAACGAGATCGTCAGCAATGCTAAAAAATATAAAGCGGATGCTGAAATTACCGGATGCATGGTCTCCGGCATGGAAGAGGACGGTGTGGAGGTCATTATCGGGACAAAAATTGATGAACAGTTCGGACCCGTCATTATGTTTGGCCTTGGGGGCATACTGGTTGAAGTTGTAAAGGACGTTTCTTTCAGGGTACTTCCCCTTTCCCGCAATTCTGCCAAAAAAATGATGGGGGAGATAAAGTCCGCACCAATTCTTAACGGTGTGCGGGGAAAACCACCCGTAGACAAAAAGGCCATTGCGGATCTTCTTATGACTGTTTCGGAAATAATTGAGGCATATCCTGAAATCGAGGAGATGGACCTGAATCCGGTAATTGCCCATGAGCATGGTATCAGCCTGGTGGATGCCAGAATTATTTTGAAAGACCCGGAGGACCCGACATGCGAAGGACATTAAACTTCACGCAGAAGGAGGGTATCGGACTGATTGAATTTATCCGTCCCCAAAAACTTAATCCCCTGGATATGGCAGCGGGAGAGGAATTGAATTCCCTTCTAGATGAAATAAATAACAACCAAAAAATTAAATGCCTCATCATTACAGGTTCCGGGCGTGCCTTCAGTGCCGGGGGGGATGTAAAGGGAATGAAACAGTCAATTGAGAATGGGAGTCCCGGTGAATTCATGGACCGACTTACACGTTCTCTTTATGATCTTGCCCTGAAGCTGCGCAGTTTATATGTTCCGGTAATTGCTGCGGTAAATGGTCATGCCGTTGGGGCGGGAATGAACCTGGCCCTCTGCTGTGACTTTATCATCGCTTCAGAGGGGGCTACCTTCTCCCAGGGATTCAGCAAACTTGCCCTGATTCCCGGATTCGGAGGGAGTCACCTTCTCATAAATCAGCTCACCTGGCAGAAGGCCGCGGAGATCGCCATGCTGGCGGAGCCGGTATCCCCCAAGGAGATGCAGCGCCTTGGCCTGGTAAACAGGGTCGTTACCTCTGAAGCACTGGAAGAGGAGACAATGAAGCTTGCCCGCAGACTGGCGGATGGCCCTGCACAAAGTTTCAGGTGGACTAAGGAACTCTTTCTGAAGGCCCAGGGGCGTTCCCTCGATGAACATCTCGAAGAGGAGCGGCAGCTGCAGATTCGTTCCGCAGAGAGCAGCGACTATGCCGAAGGTGTCAGGGCGCTGCTGGCGAAGGAAGACCCTGAATTTAGAGGATCATAGGGCTCTTCCGGTTTATTCCAGCTCTTCTATTACTTCAGCGTCGAGACGTTCAGGATCGTTTCCCATGCTGGTGCGGATTTTATAGAAACGGTTTCTCCGGAGAGGGGCATTGACGGAAACCGGAATGTAGTATTCGTTAAAACCGGCGGTTATACCATCGCGTGAGCGTTCGCTGATAAAAACGGATTCCCTGTTGTCGAATTGCCTGTGATATTCCTCTTTCTGTTTCAGGTAAAGCTCAATGACCCGGCGGCTCCGTTCTCTTTTAATTTCTTCAGGGACGGTTTCTGTCATTTCTGCTGCCTTCGTTCCGGGCCGGGGAGAGTATCTGAATGTATGAATATGTGAAAAATTGATCCTTTTTATTAGATCCAGAGAATCCTCAAAGTCTTCTTCCGTTTCGCCAGGAAATCCGACTATAAGGTCTGTAGTAAAATTAAAAGCAGGATCGATTTTTTTAATGGCATCAACTGTTTTGCAATAGTCTTCCCCTGTGTATCTGCGGTTCATTGCCCTGAGAATTTTATCACTTCCGCTCTGGAGGGATAGACTGATGTGACGCACAAGTTTGTCATGGCCTGTAAGATTAATGAGACGTTCCGTTACTGATTGCGGTGAAAGGGATGAAAGGTGTAACCGAAAGCTGCCCGGGAGAGCCAGTATCTTTTCTACGAGCATATCAAAGCCTGTTGTCCCGTCCTGATAATTGCCCACCATTACCCCGGTTAGAATAAGTTCCTTGTATCCTTCATTGAGAAGTTCCAGGCATTCACGGATGATTTTTTCTGAGGGACTGTTTACGGGTCTTCCCCGAACAAAGGGAATGATACAGTATGAACAGAAGTTGTCACAACCATCCTGAATTTTAATGTTAACCCTGGTTCGCGAGCTTTTAACGGGAGTATGAAATCCGAAGCGGTCAGCATCATCGCAGGTAATACCGTCAAAGAGGTCCCTGTTATCAATAATTTCAGGGATGCGGTATTTGTAATCATTGGAAAGATAGTAGGTATTCCCTTCACGCCTTTCTTCTCCCGCGGCGCATCCCGTTACAATAATCAGTGCCTCGGGATTCGGCTCCGCAGATCGTTGTGCCTGGTAGATGAGTTTTCTGGTTTTCCTTTCACTGATGAGAGTCACAGCACAGGTGTTGATGATGTAGGCATCGGCGTCTCCATCCGTGACAATAGTGTGTCCCGACTTCTGCAGTCGTGTTGAAACGGACTGTATCTCCGCCTGGTTCAAACGGCACCCAAGGGATTGTATCTTTATTCGCATGGTAATATTATTCTCCCGCGGTTTCCCGATAGTATAATATAAGCAGGGAATATAGACCATGTAGAGAAATCGGTTGAATTTCGACAATTCTTTTTTTTGAAGGTGACATTTTCAGTGGCATGTTTGTTGGCTCTTTACTGAAATTTTACCCTCTGATGGACGAATTTCAGTTTCCAATTCGAAATTAATATAGTTGAAGTAGAATTTTATCCCTGATATGCTTACACTATTGGAGGACTTTTTATGGACATCACCCGGGATACAGTCATTGGCATTGTCGATGATAATATTGTTAATATCAGGTTGCTCGAAAGGATTCTGGAAAAAACCGGATTTAACGTCGAGACCGCCATGGATGGCAGGAGTGCCATAGAACTTGTTGGTGAGCATAAAATTGATATTCTCCTTCTTGATATCATGATGCCGGAAATGGATGGTATCGAAACCTGTCGGCATATCAAGAAGAGTGATTTTGGCCGAAATCTTCCTGTAATATTTATTACCGCACTTACAGAAGTGGAGGAGAAACTGAAGGCATTCGAAGCTGGAGGTGTAGACTATATAACCAAACCATTTGTTAAAGAGGAAGTCCTGGCCCGCATCAATGTACATATGAAACTTAAACTGGCCATGCAGAGGCTTCAGGAAATTTCAGTGACTGATGAACTGACGGGGGTTTTTAATCGGCGTTTCGCCTATGAAATGATTTTCCGAATGATAGAAAACAGTAAGCGCGAAAGATCGGATTTTTTGATCTGTTTTATCGATGTTGATAATCTGAAACAGGTTAATGATAATTACGGTCACAGCGAAGGGGATCGTTTAATTGGTGCTATCGTCCAGGCTTTCCTCAGCAGTATAAGGAAAACGGATTATATGTTCCGTATGGGGGGAGATGAATTTATTGTACTGCTTCCCGGTGCCACAAAAAATAATATCAATGAAATGATCCTGAGGGTAACGAATGGCCTTGGTGATGCATGTATTCAGGATGTTCCGGTTTCATTCAGTTACGGATTCGCCGGCTATAATGGAAAGGAAAATATAACAGTTGACGAGTTGATAAAAATAGCTGACGAAGGGATGTATGAACAAAAGGTTGCCAAAAAAAAACATAGGGGCCAGATTTAAATTATTTCGATACCGATGAGCACCATATCATCCTGAATCTGTTCTGAATCACGAAAGTTCTCTACATTTTTTACAACATTATCCAGGGTTTTATCCAGTGTATCTCCGTGGCTATTCGTGAAAAACTCCGGTAGATTATCAAAACCAATAATTTGTTTTTTTTCATTTACTGTTTCAGGCAATCCGTCTGTGAATATAAAAATCCGGTCTCCCCGCTCCATGGAAATTACCGCTGTGAGATATTCCCTTTCATGGAAGGCGCCTACAAGGGGGCCCTTCAGATATATAGTTTCATAAATTCCTGCTTTTTCCCGGTAGACTATCGGTGGGGGATGTCCGCCATTTGAAAAGGTGAAGGAAGTTTTATTGTTTTCTGCTTCTGCAAAATATCCATAGATGGCAGTAATAAAATATGATGACATTACCTCGACCAGGTCATCGTTCAGTCGGGTCATGAACTCTTTCGGATTAAGGGCATGGTTTCGCCAGATTTTATTGGTGGATGATTTTAGAAGAGATAGAAACAGGGCAGCTGGAATACCATGTCCAACCACGTCGGCTACGAAAACACCGACACCCCCTTCCCGAAGTTCAATGAAGTTGAAATAATCTCCACCTACTGCCTCAAGGGGGAGATACCGGTAGGAGCTTTTCAGGTAATTATTCTGAGGTCCCCTTTCGGGGAGGAGGGCCTGCTGTATCAGCTGTGCCGTTTTCATGTCACTTTCAATAATATCATTTCTTTCCTGAAGTTTCTTAATGGTTTTTTCATGTTCTTCCTGAAGTTTCTTTCTTTCGGTAATGTCCCTTGTGATGCCGATCGCTTCTACCGCGTTGCCTTCTTCATCCCTGAGAAAACTGATGGAGGCCTCCGTGAAGTGGAAATTTCCCTCACGGTCAATTTGTGTGAAGTTAATTGTACGGGAACGTTCAGGATCACGCTCACTGTCATTTTTTAATTCCTCTCCCAGTATGGCTATTGCATCGCTGAATGATTCTGCGGTCATTCTATCCTTGATGGGGGCCTGCAGGCATTCTTCGGGAGACCAGCCGAAGATGCTTTCAACGGAGGGACTGATGTAACTTAAACTTAAATCACGAATGTTCATTATCCAGATAATGTCAGTAATGTTGTGGATAATGCTGTTGTAAAGATTTTCCGTTTGCTGCAGTTTCTGTCTTATCCGCACCTGGGGTTCGATATTGGTGAGTACCCCCCGGTATCCGATTAGATCACCGTGATATACAAGTTTTGCGCCGCTTGACATGAAGTGCACAAAGGAACCATCGGCACAGAGACTTCTGAATTCTATGGATCGGGCAGTTTTCCTCGGATACTTCCGGAAGTTTTCCCGAACAGTTGCGATATCTTCAGGATGGATAAGTTCAAATATTGATCTCCCCTGGAGGTCTTCAACGGCATGTCCCGTAGCGGCCGTCACTGCAGGGCTGACGTAAGTAATTATTGAATCGGGTGAGACTTCAAAAATAATTTCAGAGATGGTCTCTACAAGGGTTCTGTATTGCTCTTCCGAGTTTTTAAGCTTCTGGTCCTTAGTGCGCTGTTCGGTTATATCACGAATAATTAAAATGTTCCCATGGCGGGTTTCCGAAAAGTCAAGCACCGACTGGGAGAGGAGTAACGTTCGTTTTTCTTCCTTTTTATTAAACTCAATTTCATGATTGTAGTAATTTTTCTGGTAATCATAGCCGGGTAGAATAGTTTCCAGATATACCTTTTTCCGCATGACAGTATCAAGGTCGAAAAGGTTTCGCGCTGAGGTATTGGCTCGGAGGACTCTTCCCCGCGGATCGACCACAATGATAGCGTCCTGTATTTTTGCAAATATCGCCTCCGCTGTATCCCTGATGTCCGGGATCAGAAAGCGGTAGCGGATGATGATGTAGAAGAAGGTTCCGGTGAGAATAACCGTTGAAAATGACGTTAGTCGAACCATTTCTTTCATCGGGTCAATTATTGGAAAAATAAATTCAAATAATGATCCCACTATGAAATTTAAAATTATACCGAAGATAATGAGAGTCTGCTGCTTGTATCGAACCAGCTCCTTCTCTTTGCGGCGCTGAATAAAGAGGAGGATGGTGCCGTATAATACGGGAAAGGTGAAAATTGCAGACACAACCGAATGGTAGAGGGGGCCTTGGATTATCCACTGTCCCCATGGGAAATGTTTATAGTCACTGATTACCAGAGGGGTTAAATTGGTAAGCACAACGGATAAGATGCCGGCCAAAAATATCAGATAGTAAATAATCCGTTTTTTTATTTTCAGGTATGCGTAGATAAAATTTATAAATGTAATCCCCGTAAATGACCAGAAGAGGGAGAGTAGTTTCATTGAAGGGAGAATCGCCTTTTCAGGCATTGGAATATAGTATATAAGGCACCCCAGCACCCAGAGAGCCATAATTCCGGTGAATAAAAGGTAAGCCCGATTAACGGCATTTTTTCTGTCCATTGCGAGGACATAGGTGAAAATGAAAAAATGAAAAAGAAATGTCCCGAGGGGGATAAAAAAATAGTAATTCATCAAGCATACACCCTTTAATTTCAACCAGAGTATAACATGAATTGAAAATTGGGCAAATACTTTTCTTCCTCAAAACCTTCCTGAATTGTGCTTGCAAAGAGTATTATTTTCGATAAAGCTGTCGCCTATTGTATCTAAAGCATATAAAGAGAAGGGATTGATAATGAAAGAAAATATTGTATGGATTGATTTTGATACCATGGAAACTTTTATGGCTGAGGTTTTCATGGGATTGGGAGTTCCCGATGACGAGGCGCGGATCTGTGCGGATGTTCTTATTACTGCGGACAAAAGGGGAATCGATTCCCATGGAACAAACCGGCTGAAGCCGATATATTATGACCGCATAAAAGAGGGAATCCAGCTGCCGGAAACCAACTTTGAGATTGTCAGGGAGAGTCCAACAACAGCCGTTATTGACGGTCATAACGGCATGGGACATGTAATCGGCAAACGTGCCATGGAAATGGCCATCCGTAAGGCAAAGGAATGCGGAATGGGTATGGTGGCGGTTCGTAATTCCACCCATTACGGTATTGCGGGATATTATAGCCTTATGGCGACGGAAAACGATATGATCGGTATTACCGGGTCGAATGCCAGGCCCTCCATTGCACCGACATTCGGTATCGAAAATATGCTGGGGACCAATCCCCTTGTTTTCGGTATACCCACCGATGAAGACTTCCCCTTCTGTATCGACTGCGCCACATCCATTACACAGAGGGGGAAAATTGAGGTTTATGCACGGGAAGGGAAGACAATGCCGGAGGGATGGGTCATCAGAAGTGACGGCACTGCGGGCACCGATTCTGAAGTTACCCTCCGGGAACTGATTGATGGTACCGCCGCACTTGCGCCCCTGGGCGGAATAGGTGAAGACCTCGGGGGCTACAAGGGGTATGGCTACGCAACAGTAGTAGAGATTCTCTGCGCCGCTCTCCAGGGGGGAAGTTATCTGAAGATGCTTACAGGTATTCGTGACGGAAAGAAGGTCCCCTACGGTCTGGGACATTTCTTTATGGCCATTAACATTGATAACTTTATCGAACCTGACGAGTTTAAAAAAACCGCCGGGGATATCCTACGGGAACTCCGCGCCTCTAAAAAGATGCCTGGACAACAGCGTATCTTTACCGCGGGAGAGAAGGAGCACGACCAGTGGCTTGAACGAAAAGATAAGGGTGTACCGGTAAATCAGAGTCTTAAAGAAGAAATTATTGCTATGCGGGATGAACTGGGATTGAAGGGATTTGATTTATTCTGAAAGCGCGAAAGCGCTTTCAGAATTTTAACGAAAAATTCTCCCAGAAATTTTCTTTCAACTCAAGTTGGTCTCCCTCCCACGTGAGGACCTCACGGGCGGATAAACGTTTTATCAGGCGGGAGAATGTTTCTGGAATAGTTCCTATAGCTGCGGCAATTTCTTTCTTTGGGAGATGAATTGCATATGATCCTTTTTCTCCGTAGTGTTCCCGCAGAAACATGAAGAATCGTTCTTCCACATCATGGGAATTGAGATAATGGACCTGGTCCGAAAGGTATCTCAGTTTTCTAAAGAGGGCGCCGATGAAGCGGTCACGCGCCTGCGGGTAGGAGAGCATTTTAAAAAAGGATGCCCGGGACAGGCCCAGGAGGCGAGAAGGAGTAATAGTTGTTGCACTGACGGGATAGACATTGCTGCCGAAGAGGATAACTTCCCCGAAGAGCTCACCTGAACGGATTATTTTAATAGTTGTCTCTGTCCCTTCAGAGGATGTCTTGAAAATTCTAACGGAGCCTTCAAGGAGAAAGAAAAAATATTCCCCGGGAAAACCTTCTGAAAATACACCCTGCCGGGTAGAAAGGTTGCTGATTCTGCTCTCCTCCGCCAGTTCCTTCAGGGCTTCCCCCTCAATGTCACAGAAGATGTCTGTTCCCTGGAGTAAGTCGATAACTTCCTTACTTCCTGCCATATTATACTCTCTTTTTCTGATTAGTCGCTGCCAGCCAATTAATGATGCCACAGAGGCACAGAGAATTGTTTTTCACCATTATCAGTATTATTAAATATATTTACAATCTTAAAGTATGAAAAATTTATTTAAACAATAAATTGTTTTCATAAGTTAATTTTCATTTCTTCACTTTGAAGCTGAGTGGCGCGGTGTCTCCGTGGTAAAAGAGCTGACCGGATTTTCTGCATTTTAATTACTACCAGAAAAGTATACTTTCTTGACCTGTGTCAATGAATTAAATTACTCCTTTTGCTATTTTACTGACATAGAATAAAGTTAAGGAGAAAAAAAATGAGTATGTTTTGTTACCAATGTCAGGAAGCGGCTAAAAATACCGGATGTACCAGCCGGGGTGTCTGCGGAAAAACAGATGAAACTTCTAATCTTCAGGATTTGTTAGTATACGTATTGAAGGGAATTTCACTTGTGCTGGATGAGGATGCAAAAGCCGGGAAGGTTGATGCCACAGTTGGCAGGTTTATCAATAACGCACTTTTTGCAACAATAACAAACGCCAATTTCGATTCAGACCGAATCAGCACCTTGATTAAGGAAGCCCTCGTGATTCGTGAAGAACAGAAAAAGAAGACCGGAGCTGTCGCCGATCATGATGCGGTCTCCTGGTTCTCTGACAATGCCGATGATTTTGCGGTGAAGGCGGCAGAGGTTGGTATTCTTGCCACTGAGAATGAAGATGTTCGTTCCCTCAGGGAACTGCTGGTATACGGCCTGAAGGGTATCGCCGCCTATGCCGAACATGCAGCGGTTCTCGGTTACAACAATGATGACGTCTACGCCTTTGTGATAGATGCACTTGCCTCCACAACAAAGGATCTTTCAGTTGATGAAATGATCGGTTATGTTTTGAAGGCGGGGGAAGTCTCCGTCGCTACCATGGCACTCCTCGATGAAGCCAATACGACAAAGTACGGCAATCCCGAGGTAACGGAAGTCAACATCGGAGTAAAGGGAAATCCCGGCATTCTGATTTCCGGTCATGACCTGAAGGATATGGAAGAACTCCTGGAACAGACTAAGGGAACCGGAGTGGACGTCTATACCCACAGCGAGATGTTACCGGCAAACTACTACCCTGCATTCAAGAAATATGATCATTTCGTGGGCAATTACGGAAACGCCTGGTGGAAGCAGGATGTGGAATTCGAGTCCTTTAACGGACCGATTCTCATGACCACTAACTGTATTGTTCCGGTAAAAGATTCCTACAAAGAGCGAATATATACCACGGGTGCTGCGGGATACCCCGGAGTGAAGCATGTTGAAGAAAATGCCGAAGGGAAGAAAGATTTTTCCGCCATCATAGAACAGGCGAAAAAATGCGAATCCCCCGTGGAAATCGAAAAAGGTACCATCGTTGGAGGATTCGCCCACAACCAGGTGGCAGCAGTTGCCGATAAG
This sequence comes from uncultured Spirochaetota bacterium, assembly GCA_942491575.1. Taxonomy (GTDB): domain Bacteria; phylum Spirochaetota; class UBA4802; order UBA4802; family UBA5550; genus CAZHNW01. Next base: position 2,290,735 of record CALOBT010000025.1, on the reverse strand, counting down.
GTGGTTGATGCAGTGAAGGACGGAGCCATCAAGAGGTTTGTTGTAATGGCGGGCTGTGACGGACGCCACAAAAGCAGAAGTTATTTCTCCGACGTTGCGGAAGGATTACCTTCAGATACGGTTATTCTTACTGCGGGTTGTGCCAAGTACCGGTATAACAAACTCGACCTTGGTGATATCGGCGGGATTCCGAGGGTTCTTGATGCGGGACAGTGCAATGACTCCTACAGTCTTGCGGTTACCGCTCTTAAGCTGAAGGAAGTTTTTGGTTTCGAAGACATCAATGAACTTCCCATTGAGTATGATATTGCATGGTACGAGCAGAAAGCCGTGGCTGTTCTTCTGGCCCTGCTGCACCTTGGTGTAAAGGGAATCAGACTCGGACCGACGCTCCCTGCATTTCTTTCTCCCGGAGTTGTCAAGGTACTCGTTGAAAATTTTGATATAAAGCCTACCGGAGAGGTGGAAGCGGACCTGGCAGAAATAACAGGTCTCGCGGAAGTTACTGGATAGATTTTATCCTCCCCCTTTGCCAGGGGGGAGGAGATATATAAAGGCGGGAAACTCCCTCCTGCCTTTATTTAACTCCTCCTATACCCTTACACTAACTTTTTGGGGCGGCGATGAAAATCGCCGCCTTTATTATTATTATTTAAGGATATTACTTGACTTATATTCAGTATTTTATAAAAAAGTAAAATACTGAATTGTTAATCATCTTCGGAGGACTATATGAATATTGAAAGAATCATCCTTGCAATGGCGGGTTTTTTTATTCTGGGGAGTGTAATTTTGGCGGTGAACCATGACTTAAACTGGCTCTGGTTTACCGGATTTGTAGGTGTTAATCTGTTTCAGTCATCCTTCACCGGTTTTTGTCCCATGGCAAAAGTTCTCAGTTTTGCCGGTAAGAAATCCGGCAGTGCATTTAAATAGGCTATCCCGGCGATGGTAATCCCCATCGCCGGTAAATAACTCTTTATGGTTTGACTGCATTACCGGAAAAAGATTTGAGGGTTTTGCAGATCTTTTTAATTTCTTCGGAGCATCCTGTAATCCCGTGGCGTATTTCCCTCCCGGCTTTTTTGGCACCTACAGCGTGATCAATGCGGACAAACACCTTCATTCCCTTTTCAGCGATAGATTTTTTCGGACGCTCAATATAACCATATTTTACATTTCCGGTTCTCCTTATATTGCTTAAGAAAACAAGCTTCTTAAAAACATCTCGTGAAATAGAATAACCAAAATATATACATTTTCAAAAAAAATTCATTTTTGATTCAGGTCAAGGAATGCTCAATTGACATAACCTATATTATTGGTACAATACGGAAGAAGAGGAGCAGAATATGAAACGAAGTATTATTACAATAGACGAAGAAAAATGCACCGGCTGCGGTGACTGTGTGCCGGATTGTCCCGAAGGGGCATTGCAGGTTATTGACGGAAAGGCCCGGCTTGTGAGTGATCTTTTCTGTGACGGCCTTGGAGCCTGTATTAATGCCTGTCCCGTTGATGCCATGTCAATTGAAGAAAGGGAAGCGGAGCCATATGATGAAGCACGTGTTATGGAAAATATTATCCGTCAGGGGCACAATACAATAAAGGCACACCTGGAACATCTCGATGACCATAATGAAGAGGAACTCCTTGCAATTGCCATTGGTGTCCTTGAAAAAGAGGGTGTTGAAGTGCCTGGATTCAAGAAAAAACCTGCAGTGCATATGCATCCCCATGGTGGGGGCTGTCCAGGATCACAGTCAATGGCAATAAATCGTGCTCCCGCATCTCACGGAACCGGACCGGTGGGGCCGGCTAATTCAGAGCTGAAGCAGTGGCCGGTTCAACTGAAACTATTAAATCCAGCGGCACCATACTTTGATAATGCAGACATTCTCATTGCCGCTGACTGCGTGCCTGCAGCCTATGGCAACTTTCATCAGAGATTTTTAAAGGACAGGATTATGGTTATGTTCTGTCCGAAACTCGATCCTTATATTGATGAGTATGTTGATAAACTGGCGGCGATAATGTCAATGCATGAAATCAAGTCAATTGCCGTGGTACGTATGGAGGTTCCCTGTTGTGGAGGTGTTAATACAATACTTCAACGCGCCATGGAGAAGGCGGGGAAAACATTTTTTATCAAGGACTACACCATCTCTATTTCAGGGGAGATTATTTGATCAGACAGGGTTGGTAAAGGAAGTTAAAGGATGCCCTTGCCTGGGTCAGAGCATCTCTTGAGGGAAGGGGCCTTTCTTTATAAGTTCAATAAACTGATCAAGGGGGAGGGGGCGGCTGAAGTAGAAACCCTGTATAAAGTCGACCCCTTCATCTCTGAGAAATTTCAGCTGCTCAGGAGTCTCTACACCCTCAGCAACAATCTTCAGATTCAGGCTTCTCCCAAGGGTGATGATGGTGCGGGCTATAGCTGCACTCTCCTCGTTATGCGGCAGCTCATCAACAAAACTTTTGTCTATTTTCAGGTTATCAAGAGGGAAGCGGCGCAGGTAGCTGAGTGAAGAATACCCTGTGCCGAAATCGTCAATAGAAAAGCGTATTCCCATTTCCTGGATTTCTTTCATGACCAGGATGGTCTCTTCCACGTTTTCCATAAGTGTATTTTCTGTTATTTCAATGGTAATATGTTTAGGTTTTAAGCCTGAGGAGGCAAGTGTTGTTTTAATGGTTTCAATTATTTTTGCCCTGTAAAACTGCTGTGCTGTAATATTTATAGAGATGTACATTTCAGAGAGGTCTAAATCATGGACATCTGCTATATTTTGACATGCCTGTCTAATCATAAATTCGTTGATTTGAACAATGAGCCCCATTTCCTCGGCAAGTGGAATAAATTCATCTGGTGGAATGTTGCCCAGGGCTTCAGTGTGCCACCTGATGAGGGCCTCAGCTCCTACAATTCTGCCGCCTTTCAGTTCCACAAGGGGCTGATAGTGGATGTCGAATTCATTTCCCTTGACGGCGCGGTGAAGATTGCTTTCAAGCCTGAGACGCTCTGTTATTCCTTCATTCATCTGGTCAGCATAGAAATGATAGCGGTTGCCTCCGCTTTTTTTTGATTCGTACATGGCAATGTCGGCATTTTTGAATATTTCCGGTGCCGTGGTTCCATCATCGGGATAAAGGCTAATTCCGATACTTGGTGTTACAAATAGCTCATGCATATCGATTATAACCGGCTCGGAAAAGGTCTCGATTATTCTGTCCGTTACTGTTGTGATGTCATTTATATCGTCGATTTCTGAAAGGAGGATGACAAACTCGTCCCCTCCGATGCGGGCTATGGTATCTTCATCCCGGATGCATGTTTGAAGGCGTTTGCTCACTTCAATGAGAAGGTAATCCCCGGTGATGTGACCGAGGCTGTCATTGATGATCTTAAAGCGGTCAAGATCAATGAAAACAAGGGCGAGCCGTTTACCTGATCTTGAGCTCCGTGCAATGGCGATCTCGAGACGGTCATTCAGGAGGTTTCGGTTTGGCAATTCCGTAAGGGGATCATGAAAGGCCTGGTACTCGATTTTTTCTTCTTTCGTTTTTATTTCCGTTATATCGGTAAAAACAGCTACATAGTTTTGCACCTGGCCAATGTCATCATGAATGGCGTTGATGGAGAGCCACTCCGGGTAGGTCTCCCCTGATTTACGGCGGTTCCATATTTCGCCCTCCCAGGAACCTTTTTCCGTAATGCTTTGCCACATGCTGGTATAAAAATCCGCATCATGGCGGTCTGATTTCAGGATTCTAGGATTTTTTCCCTGGACTTCCTCTGCGCTGTAGCCGGTAATACGGGAAAAAGCGGGATTAACTGATTGAATTGTCCCATTGGTATCAGTAACAGAAATACCCTCCAGGGTTGTCTCGAAAATTTGTGCAGTAAGATGCAGTTCTTTTTCCTGTCTCTGTTTTTCGGTGATATCAATGCCGTAGATATAGGTTTCTTTATCCTCAGGGATTGGGGTAATTGAAAAGAGGTAAATCCGATCAATGATACTGATTTCAATTTCCCGTGACTTTCCACTGTTGAGAACGCCTTCAATAAATTCAATCCAGTAGTCGGGGAGGTATCTTCCGTCTTTGCAATTCCAGTAACGGATGAGGGGATCGCTTGCACGGTTGGCATATATTATCTCCCCCTTTTTTGATGCCCTGATAACGGGGTGTGGATTTTCTTCCGGAAACTTGACCAGGGATTGAACCTGTTGTTCCATCAGTTTCTGCCGGCTGATATCCCTTGAGGCTGTCTGGAGTTTTATTACCTTTCTACTGTCATCAAGTATTGGAGTAGTGAGGGTCTCAAACCAGGTATAGGTACCATCCGCCTTGCGCATTCGGTACTGGATTCTCATGTTAGATGCCCCGGCATTTGCAGGTTCGAGGACCTCCCGCTTGATGCGGTTCAGGTCATCGGGGTGATATAACTCTGCAGGGCTGGTTCCGAGAAGATCTTCCGGTTCATAACCAAGGAGGTCCCTTACTGATGGTGAAATGTAGCTGAGGGTTCCGTCGGGATCATGCAGGCATATCAGGTCCTGCATGTTTTCTGATATAAGACGGAATTTTTCTTCACGGTCACGAAGGGCCGATTCAAGGTACTTCATCTCCGTCATATCAAGGATGTAGCCAAGGTAGTTGGTGATCTTTCCATCCTGGTCTCGAATGATTGTGGTATAATCGTATACCCATATCCTTGTGTCGTCTTTTTTCTGGATGCGGTAGGTTTGTTCAAAAGATTGACGGCCTTCTTGGCTGTATTGAATTACTTCATTGACGATCCGCTGTCGATCTTTTGGATAGATAATCTCAATAAAGCTTATCTTGCCTTTCGTGAAATCACCGGCGTTATATCCCAGCTGTGCAATATTTTCGCTTACGTATTCCACCGGCCAGTCTTCCTCAGCCTTCCAGTTAAAGACAATGACGGGGCCAGCCTGATAGAGATCGCGTTCCATGTGAAGATGCCCGTTGGAGTTTTCCAGCTTTCCCTCTATGTGAAGGTGCGGGCTGATATCGATGAAATAGTGGAGGAAGAGTTTTATCCCTTCGCGGCTTCTGAATGAGTTAAGGCAGCCCAGCAGGAATAGCCCCTTCGTGGAGTTGATTTTGCCCTTAACTTCCTCCCATGTTATTTCTTTTTCATTTTTTTTGTGAGTCCATGGAGGCTCTCCGGTATATTCAACGAGGTGTTCCATCCTTATACCGGTGATTGTCTCTTCGGTAAGGTCAAAAATTTTCCAGAGGGCTTGATTTGCATATAAAATAACACCTTCATGATCTGTGATGCAGATGCCAAGGGGTGCCTCTGAAATTTGCAGAAGCAATGTTTTGTTGTCGAGAATAGCGTTAAGTTTCATATTTAATTAGTTTTTCAGATTCAAGATTCAACAATAGTTAATTGTAGTAGAAAAATTTAATTTTGTCTACATGGTGTTGAAGTACTGTTCGAGAATCTGGAAATTTTTCTGCACGTTCTCTTTTCCCGATATGATACCCATATGACCCGGCAGAAGAAATTCTATGTCAAGATCGGCAATTTTCCGAATGCTTTCGACTAATACTGGCATGGATCCACCCGGAAAATCAGTGCGGCCGAAACTTTGATCAAAAACCAGGTCACCACAGACCATGGCCTTTTTTTCCGGCCAGTAGACGCAGATGGAACCGGGGGAGTGTCCCGGTGTATGGTAGACCTGCAGTTCCACACCGTTAACCTCCCAGGAACCCTCTGTCAGTTCTATGTCAAATGAAATGTCCGGAAAGGGCATGCCGAACATGCGGAAAAACTCCGGGCCGTACTGTGTAAAGAAATCGATTTCCTCTCGATGCATCGCCAGTTTAATATCCTTATCTCCAAAGTAAAGACTGCCTTCAAAGTGGTCAGGGTGGCAGTGTGTGTTGAGGATGTATTCAATGGCTGCAGGATCAAGGCCATCGGCGCGCATTTCCTTGAATCGTGTGTCGACATGGTTCTTCAGCCCAGGATCGAAAAGAATGTTGAGGGGCTCTCCGAAGTAGTAAAGGTTGCTGTTATTTTCGAAAATTCCATTCCAGATATATGCATAAATGCCGTCAGTTACTTTCATGAGGGTGCTCCTTTGAATCCTGCTTCATGTATGTCATGGGCAATATTCTGTGGCAAGAAGAAAATTATCCTCTGCGGGACATATTTATTTTAATTAAATTACTGCTGTATCCGGAGAGATATCTTCCTGTAAACTGCAGGGAAGATAATTTCTCCCCTGCAATCAAAGTTATTCCACGGCTCCCTCGACATGTTCCTCTTCAAGGGCCAGGTAATGGTTTACCCTGCCTTCACGGAAGCGGATAAGAAAGACCGCGCCGAGTATTGCGAAGAAAAAGGCCACTACCGCAGTCATTGATACGCCGAAGGGCGTTGGTTTCGGTTCACTACCGACAGCATGTATACTCCCCAGCATCAGCAATGTCGGAAAGATGAGATTGGAGATACTGATGGCAAGTTTCATGATAAAACTTCGGGTGCCGAAAAATACCGCCTCCTTGTAATTGCCCGTGCGGATACCGTCTGACTTTGCAATATCAGCGATTATTGCCGTCGGTACTATCCCAAAAAGGGCAACGGGGATTGCTTCGATCATTACTATAACCCACCCCCAGATATCGGGACGATCAGTGAAGTGAATGAAGGGTATCATGCCGAAGACAATGGCCTGTGTGATAAAGGCTGTCATCAGCAGTTTTTTCTTTCCGATTCTTTTTGCCAGCTGGTAGATGGGCACATAAAAAAGAAAACTGGTGACAAACATTACCGTCATCAGGAGGGTGGCCTGCGATTCTTTCATTTTCATCAGCATGGTTACGTAGTAGACAATACCGATCTCAAGAAAGGTATTGGCGATGAAGTAACAGAAATCGGAAGCGGTGAAGGCTAGAAAATCAGGATTCTGGAAAGCACGCTTCACCGCAGTGAAGGTTCCCTCATTGGAGACATGCCCTTTGCAGTGCCGTTTCTCATCGATGGCAAAAATTGGAAAGGCCATGAATATGGCACCGATAATTGCAAAGGCGAAGATGACAATACGCATTGCAGTGACAGGGGCAATCCCCGCTTCCTGCATCATCCCCTTAAAGGCCCAGGTTGTCTGCCCAATGGCAAATCCCATTGCCCACGTCACCGAGGTCATGGTGGCAAGAAACATCCGGTCATCAGAGGTGTGTCCAATCTCCGGTATCAGCGCCCCGTAGGCCTGGCAGTACATGGTGTGAAATAGAAAAAAGAAAATTATCGCAATAAAGACCCATACGGCATTGAGGGTGCTGACGCCTCCATGGGGAGGGAGAAAGACCAGTATCGACATTGCCGCGAAGGGGATAAAACTGATCATCATGTAGAAACGGCGTCGACCAAAACGGCTTTTCGACCGGTCCGTCATTCCCGCAATGATTGGATCACTGACGGCATCAAAAACCCGGCCGGAAAAATTTGCAAGGCCCACCACAGTAAGTCCCAGGAAAACCGCAGAACGAATAATAAGCGCCGGCATTTCAGGTGCACCCTCAACGGATGGAGGAAAGAAAAATGGAGTCACCAGTGTAGTGACTGCAAAGGTGGCAATGCTCCAGCCGAACTGGCCAAGGGAAAAGAGGATCATGCGTCCCCGGGAGACTTTTTCTAGCTGATGATTCATGGGCTTCTCCGTGGTTTTATGATGAGGCTCTGAGCCTTTTTGATGGAAATGATGTACTGCAATAGTCTATTATAATGACTGATGTGTCAATCGATTTCCGTCTGGCGGGTTGTAGTTTTAGGGCTCAGAGCCATGGATAGACAGGGAAGGAAATTGTGGATTAGAGCCTTAAGAAAATATTTTAATTTAATGAATTGAGGCTCAGAGCATCATTATTACAGCAACAGCAGGCTCAGAGCATCATGGAAATTTTTTTAATTTTTCGGCCCGAACTTCGTGTACCTCATAGAAGCAGGAAAAATTATAGATATATAGAAATAGAGAGGAAAACATGAGCAACAAAGTCAGGAAATGCAAACCGGGAATAACCTATCACACCATGTCACGGTGTATTGAATTGAAACACCTTCTGGCGGAAGAATTTGCCAAAAAGATAGCGATGAGGGTACTGAGACAGGCCCGGAAAAAATACGATTTTAAATACATTAATTATGCTTTGATGGACAATCACTTCCATTTTCTGATTCAAACAGTCGAAGGGGGAGCTACAATATCCTGTATTATGCAGTTTATTAAGGCCCGAATCGCCGAGGGGTACAACAAAGCCATGAATCGTACCGGCCCCTTCTGGAATGAACGCTTTACGGATGTTATTGTTGAAGATCAGGAAAATCCGGTTAAGTATCTTCTCTGGGTCATCTGGTATATCGCCTATAATCCTGTTAAGGCGGGTAAATGTAGTGATCCAAGAGATTATAAATATTCCTCCATTATGCATTACCTGGTGGAAGATGCAAAGTCTGCTGTAAAAATTATAAGGCACCAGTATTTTGAAGAACTGGGGGCAACCTTTGAAGAAAGGGTGAAGAAGTTTTTGTTCTATGAAGAGGCATATCGAAAAAGGTATGCCATTATGTTTTGATTTTATCTGTATCTGCCCGCAAAAAAATTTGCAAGAATCATTCGCTCTTTGCAGCGACCTGCAATGCTTAATGAAGGACCATATCGGCGTCTTCAGTTATTTCTTTGTCTTTGCCACCTTAATTTATTTTGATGATAATATATTATTAGAATTTTCCAGCCCTGAGACTCTTTCCTGAAATGTTTTGTCTTTAAGATAATCAAAATGTCTTAGTGGATTTTGGTTTTTGGCCATTAAATTCAATTGTTACGATAATGGGCTCTGAGCTCCGCTGCATTTCCCTGCATTTTATTTTCTGGCTCGGAGCCTGTTTATTCCGCACCGGTAAAATAATTGTACAACATGGCCCCGGCAATCTCATCACCGAAAATTTCTGCGGTATGCGACACTTTCCTGCGAAATTCAGCAGCCTTGCTCAGAGCCTCGCCATATGTCTGTCTCCACCGGTCATCGTATGATTGAATATCTCCATCAATGATAGCCTCCGCGGCAAGTCGCCCCGATTCCAGGGCATAATAAATTCCTTCGCCAGTGACCGCTTCGACATGACCGGCTGCATCTCCCGTTAATAGCCAGTTGTCACCGCAGCAGGGAATATCGTAGAATGCAGAATCACATACAGAGGGGATAAATGCACAGTATCTGTTGCTCAGAGCCGAATTCGGAATGTTGTGTGTGATATACGATTCTAGTTTTTTAAAGAGATCAAGGCCTGAAATTTTAAGCGACGGCGCTCCAATCCCGACACTGGTAGTACTCTCTCCCGGAAATACCCAGGTATACCCTTCGATATCACTGAATTGAATGATATGCTCTGAGCCGGCATCGTTTTCGCTGCCTTCAGAAACTGACTCAGAGCCCCTGCTACTATCAAGAGTATATCCGCAGCAGAGAGAAAGATGCTCCCTGGGAATTGCCCCCGTAAGGGCACGCCGTACGATACTGAAAACCCCGTCAGCGCCAATCAGAATATCAGCCTCAAAAGAGTCATTTTGTCCCGTTAGCTGCCATTTATTTGTCGATGATTCGGTGATCCCGGTAATTTTCTCTGGAATATGCGTAGCCCCACTGCTCAGAGCCCCCTCAAGAAGAAATCGGTTCAGTTCAAGACGGTCCAGTACCGCCGCGTGAGGATCCGCCTGCAGAACTGCCCTGTGTTCCCGGGGAGAAAGGCACATTAGTGACTTAACAGGAGTGACACTTCCGGTATAGTTGCTCAGAGCCTCGTTTCTTAAGATGCCGCCGGGGCCCAGCATTCCTCCGCAGGGCTTCTCCCAGGGGGCGCGGTGATCGAAGAGACTCACATTCATGCCTTTTTCGGACAGTATTCGGGCACAGGAGGCGCCAGCAGGGCCGGCGCCGATAATTGCAATATGCTGTTTCATGGGATTATTCTCTAGCCGTCTCTAATTGTCAGCTATCTCGAAATATTTTGTAAATAAATCTAAAATGTTATTATTCATGTTTAATTGTCCATGTAATTTTTCGAATTCTTGAAATGGGCTCAGAGCCCCGTCTCACGCAGCCATAAAACCAGCTCAGAGCCTCAACTAAATGCAAAAGCAAACGCCGGCAAAACCGGCGTCGACAAACATAAAAACACAACATTAAAAAAAACATACTACCAGATACTAATAAGCAGCCTTCATAACATGTTCCTTGAATTTTACCAGATTTTCTTTATTTTCAATAAGTTTATCACATTCTTCCCTGGTGATTTGATATCCCTGCTGCACAAACCATTCATTGAGGGCTGCCGCGTCACCTGCAAGCACAGATTTTTTGAATCCCTTTACAAGTTTTGCTCCCGCCTGTGGATCGCCGCAATCCAGCGCGAATGAAGTGAAATCTTTTACTGCCGCTTCCCGGTAATCGTTTAGATTTACTGCTGTAGACATGTTTGTCCTCCTCGGTGTGTATTGGGCAGAATCTATCTGAAGATATTTAAATAGCAAGAATATAATGGAAATTTAGCGCAAAATTGATAAATCTGGCTCTGTTTTAGCTTTGGCAGTTTGATGGCTCAGAGCCCCGTCTCGCGCAGCCATAGAATCGGCTCAGAGCCCCGTCTCATGCAGCCATAGAATCGGCTCAGAGCCCCTGTCTCTCACAGCCATAAAATCGGCTCAGAGCCCCGTCTCGCGCAGCCATAAAATCGGCTCAGAGCCCCGCCTCACGCAGCCATAAAACCGGCTCAGAGCCTCAATTCACCTTCACAAACTGGTATAAATCAAATTCAGCTTATCATACGGTATCTGGTAACGGTAAAATCTGCGTTATGTGCCGCATTTCCTGAAAAATCAGAAATAATCAATGTTTTTGTAGATAATTAACTGCTTCATGAAGTTAAAACGAATTCTCATAACGCAGCATTATCAGGCTGATTTTATAAGTTTATTTTTCTGCGGTAAATATTACATTGACAAAAATAGTTAAATACTCTAGAAACTGATATAATATTAAAAATTACGGAGGCATACTTATGAAAGATTTTCATGATTTCGTCATCGATATCGCAATGAAGGACAATGTAAAACTGGCAGAGGGCTTTAAAGAAGCCTACAAGGCCGATAATGTGGAGACCCTTTTTAAATGGTTTCAGGAAAACGGCTATGGTAAAATCTCAAAAGATGAATGTAAGAAATTGGTTGAGAATGAGGCCACGGTTGAAGGTTTAAAAGAAAATATTGTTAAGGTAGCATATTAATTTAATTACAGATTGACCAGTACTATTAGTTTTTGATTGAACGTAAGAAAAATAAAGAAAATTTATATAATGCAAAAACAGATAAAGATATTCTTTATAGCGATAATAATATTTATATTGAATTGCTCGGTATCCGCTTCTAATATAAAGAATTATGGTGAAATCAGATATGATGGTACTGGTATTATTGATCTTTTAGAAAAATGGTATTTTATACCTGATGATAAACCAGAATATAAAAACATAAATGTAAGTCTTGAAAAATGGTACTTAATAAATCATAGCTCGTCCTGGGCTGAAATCCCTCAATTCAGCAATTACTCCGGTAATGCCTGGTATCGCTTTAGTCTCTATCTGGAAAAAATTGAAGATCTAGGCCTTTTTATTCCTATTCAGTATAGCGGAAGTCAACTGTACCTGAACGGGATACTTATTGCTGAAACAAGGCCCTTTAATTCAATGGGGCTTACTCCTAAAATAATTGGTAAACCTGAATATGTTAAAGTTGATAAAAATCTGCTTCTAGAAGGGAAAAATATATTAGCAGTCAGGACAGGGTATTTGAATGCGGCTGGCGGATTTAATGGGACTATTAAAATTGGAAAATATCAAAATATCCGAAACCAGTGGGTTGTTTATATCTGTTGGAATGTTTTTTTATTTTCAGTAAATATTTATTTGTCGATCTATTTTTTATTGTTCTATTTCGGGCGTAGAAAAGAACGGTATTATCTCTATTTTTCTGGTTTATCCTTTGTAACGGGTCTTTTTCTATCCGGCTATCGCAGCATTATTTTATGGATTTTTGATTATTCTATAGTCTATTACATGTTCACATATCTCGGCTCCATCTTTGCGGTTATAATGCTGCTCTTTTTTATTCATTCCTTTTTAAAACAGAGATTGACTATTGTTTCTAAAATTATTTTTATACTATTTATATTTTTTGCTACCTCTGTTTGTATTGAATATATATTGACTGGAGAGCTGTTTTATTTTCATAAGTATTCTTATACTGTTTATATACAAGTTTCATCTCTCGCGTTTCTTTATTTAACCTGGATTGCAATCAGGGCATTCAAAGATAATGTTGATTATGCCAGTAGAATTTTGTTGGCTATGATTATTTTTTCCCTTTCATTATTAGTCAGTACTTTCAATTATATGGGCATCCTCCCCATCCCAGACATCACACCGGAAGGCTACTTTTTAATGACCATTATTTTTGCCTCCGCCCTGGCTTCCCGATTCGCCCAGGTACACACCGACCTTGAAACCGCCCACGGCGACCTTAAGGTCCTCGATAGAATGAAAGACGAATTTCTCGCAACCACCTCCCATGAACTGCGGACCCCCCTTCACGGTATCATCGGCCTTACCGATGCGATGATTACCAATTCTGAGAAAAAACTTTCCTTCCAGCACATGAGGGACGTAGAACTTATACAGAAGAGCGCCCACCGCCTCAACAGCCTGGTGGATGAAATTCTTGATTTCAGTAAACTCCGCGGGGAAAAGGTCGATCTTTTCCTCGGCGAAATAGACCTGAAAAAAATAATTCCCTCTGTAACCTCCATCGTGCAGGGAATGGTGGGAAGTAAAAGCATCACCCTGAGTCAGAATGTTGCCCCCGATGTGCCGGTTATCACGGGAGACCGAAACCGGATAGAGCAGGTACTCCTGAATCTTCTCACCAATGCGGTGAAGTTCACAGATGTCGGGGCTGTAGTCGTGGTAGCCGCTGAAGCTGGTGAAGGTGTCTCCATCGCGGTACACGATACGGGGCGCGGCATGGACCGCGACGAGGTAAAGCGTATCTGGAATCCCTACGAGCAGGGAGATGAGAGCGTGCGGCGCAGCGGCGAGGGTACCGGCCTCGGCCTTGCCATCTGTCGGTACCTGGTAAAGCTCCACGGGGGGACCATCGATGTGGACAGTGAAAAGGGTAAGGGGACCACCTTTACCCTCTGGCTCCCGAAGGAACCCCGGGGTGATATTTCCGGAATCAGACGGGAGCGTCTCGAAGAGGCGGAAAGATTTCCTTCCATTGTGGTGATGCCCCCTGAACTGGAACAGGCTGAACTGGAAAGAGAAGTAAGCGAAAATAATGCTCATTCGGCAGAGTCATCCGGTGATGAACTGATCATGGTTGTCGATGATGATCCGATAAACCTGCAGATACTGCAGCGGATTCTTACCAAGGAAGGCTATCGCGTGACGACCTTTCTGAAAGGAAGAGAGGCCCTTGACGCCCTGGAGAAAGAACTTCCCCACCTGATACTTCTTGACCTGATGCTGCCGGAAATGAGCGGTTATGACATTATGCTTGAGGTGAGGCAGAAATATAAGGATGTCTTCCTCCCCGTAATCATGGTTACCGCCCGGAACCAGATGGAGGATATGGTAAAGGGTTTCATCTTTGGCTGTAATGATTATCTCTCAAAGCCCTTTAATCCAAAGGAACTGCTGGTACGTGTCCAGAACCAGCTCATTATGAAAAATGTCTTCGATTCCGATCGCAGATTGAATCCTGAAATGAACGACTCAACGGATAAAATGGATGATTACTCCCTGGTAAACCGCAGCCGCCTCTTTAGAGATGCCATAGATACCCTGAAGCAATGGGAAGAAATTATTGCAAAAGACCTTGATATGTCCAAGACCTTTCTCGACAGCCTCATGGGTGTGCGGGTTTCAAATGAAAAATTTGATATTCATGTCCATTATGATCCCCTGCTGAAAATCGGCGGCGACCTCTATCTAGTACATGAACTTGACGACGGCCGAATACGCATTTTCCTCGCCGACGCAACTGGGCACGGCATCAATGCCTCCCTTAATTGTATCTCAATCATGGCGGAATACAACCTTATGCGCAATATGGATATGTCTCCCGCGGAAATTCTTTTCATGCTCAATAACAGGTTTCTTCAGATGGATAGCGATCATCATATCGTTTTTACCTGCTGCATCACCGATATCTTCCCCGAAAAGAACACCCTTGTATTCGCATCAGCGGGGCATCCCAGTCAGGTAATGGTGAATCACTTTGGAGAGGTGCAGCTCTGTCAGGCCAGGGGTGTAATTATGGGGCTTGCTGAAAATGTTCCCTACGAGAATATGGAGAGAGAATTTCAGCCGGGCTCAAAGCTGCTTCTCTTTACCGACGGCCTCATTGAGAGTTATTCGGAATCATCGGCTGACCGGCGGGATATTCACGACGATGAACGCCTCTACCGGGTTATGGCGGAAATGAAAAAACCGAAGTCCATGTCAGATTACTGCAGCCGTATCATCACGGAAATGAAGGGTAAAGGAAGAAAAAAGCGCAACGAAGATGATGACCTTACTTTGATTGCCCTTCATTACCGGCAATAATTTTATCCAGTACCCTCCTGCAGTAGGGATTCTCTTTCATATCCCGAAACCATTCCGAGGGACGCAGCATCCCCGATTCCCGGCACGCCTTTATATGCGGGCATCCGGGACAGGTCTCCACGTCTTTGGAGACGTTATACTGATATCCTTCGGAAGATATTATTTCTTCCAGTTTTCCCGGCCGGTACATGCCAAAAGAATCGCGGGTACTGTGGGCCAGTGTCATGGCCCCGTCGGCAAGTATTACCAGGCGCCCGCTCCGGTGAAGGGAAGGCGTCCCGGGGAGCCAGTCCATGCCGAGGAGACGCACCACCGTCACCGCAAGGGGGTTCTCCAGTATAAATACCGGGTGCCCCGAGAGACGCAGCAGGGCTGTCATTTTGCAGAAGGCAATAAAATCATCGGGAGAAAGGAGATCTTTAGAAAGGTCCAGGGTGTCACCTGCGACCCGTATCAGCTGTATAAGTGTATGACTGCGAATGCCCGGAAAGGTCCTGGCGGTACTATCCACAAAACGGGGAAGATTTTCCAGGAGTTCCCTGTCTACCGTGGTAAAGATATGTGTTGGTATCCCCGCGTCGAGTGCGGCGCCGATCCCCGCAGTCGCCTTCCGGCAGCTGCCGCTGCCTCGGTAGTAATCGTGGTGAGACTCTGAGCCCTGGAGGCTCACGGAGATCTGCAGGGAATCCCCCTGTGAGGCCAGAGACTTCGCCGCGTCTCCATCAAGGAGATGGCCGTTGGTGTTCAAAAAAATATTTTCGTAACCGGCCTCCAGGGCCTCCGCCATCAGGGGTTTCAGGCCCCCCCAGAGAAGGGGTTCTCCCCCGGTGATGTGGAGGCGGCGAAATCCCAGTTGGCGGCCTTCACATATTATCTCCCGGGCCTGCGCAGGGGACATCTCCGGCAGGTCGGTTCTTCCCGCCCGGGCAAAGCAGTGCCGGCACGCGGAGGTGCAGCGGGTGGTTACCTCAATGGTGATGTTTTCTTCTCTGACGGTATCGGGGATGTTCATTTTCTTGCCAGGGCCGCTTCGATGGGGGCGGCGAGTATTTTCAGTTCTTCACCGAATCCGGCTATACCCGCGCGCCGCGCCGCGTCATCTCCCTTTCTGAGATGTTCCGCCGTCAGTTCAAGGACCTGTTCAAGGGCGCCTCCTGCCGCCATGTATTTTATAAGCTCTTCCCTGTCGCGGGGGTGTTCCTGCAGGTCATAGAGCTGGCGCCACGGTTCATCGAGGCAGTAGTAACAGGCCCCGCGGGTCCCGTCGGCGATGTCATCCCCGAGGTCATTGAGGTCATCGAGTAAGCGCCAGGCGATACCGAATGATTCGTAGGCCTCCCTCAGTTCATCGGCGGGGATCTCCCGTGTGATAACTTCCTTCATTAAAAGTGTCGAAAGAGTCCATGTCGCCATCTGTTTTCTGAAGTGGTCACAGTATCCACCGATGGTGGCCGTCACGGTGCCGCTGTCTATTGAAGAAAAGTAATCGTCCAGGTGATGCCCGATAATCTCACCGCCGCCTTCAACTTCCTTTTCAATCTCTTCAAGGCCCCGGCGGTACCGGTGCCACGCCTCACCGTGAATCAGGAGGGTGAGGTTGCTCGTGGCAATCTCTTCGTCCGTCAGGTGGTCTTCCAGGCTGTGGAGAAACATCGCCATGGCAAGGCTTCGGATATGGTGGGGGAAGTTAGAGACATCGCCGTTGCCTTCATCGGCGGCGAGGTGGCAGAGAATTGTCCATGACGGGGGGTAATAATTTTTGAAAATGTTCAGTTCCTCTCCGATTGAAATACGGGCATACTTCATCAGAAAGATCAGGGCCGGAGCCTGCTGTGACTTCGGCAGTTTCCGGCAGAGGATGGTTATCTCTTCATTAAGTTTTTTTCGCCACGGCTCGAATTCCCTTTTAACCGGTACGGGGCCGAAGTCGAGGGTGCGGTATTTTTGAAGAATGCTTTCAATACTGGTGTTCATATGGTTCCTCATTTCCGATGCATCCTAACGTTTCAGTTATTTGCTGTAAAGAAAAATGTCGCAAACATCGATGGGTATTTCGCATAATGGAGAATTTTTTAATTAGCATGATTGATCGAAAAAATTGTTTAACCATGAAAGAAAAAATGTTACAATACAGAGTGATACATAAAAGATGCAAAATCGAGGGTAATTCCATGTCTGATATGAAAGTTAAACGTATTCCGAAGAATCCCGTACTCATCGTGGAAGATTCAGAGGAGTTTCAGATGCTGGTTCAGGGCTTCCTCGATCAGATGGGGCTGGAGAGCCGCATTGCACAAAACGGAAAGGAAGCCCTTGAGATTATTAAGGAGGAAGAATTTTCCATCTTCATCGTCGACCTTATGATGCCGGTGATGGATGGCCATACATTTATCCCACTGTTAAAAAAGAAACAACCGGAAGCGATAATTGTAGTTCAGTCAGGTATTGATTCACCCGCGTCTATTATAGAAATTATGAAACTTGGTGTTTTTGATTATATTATTAAGCCCATTGATCCCTCTCTCTTTCAAAGTACTATCGAAAAGGCCCTTGAATTCCGGTATCTGAAGGATCTGGAGACTTATCAGAGTATGAATGCAGGTAAAAAAATCCGAAATCAACTGGAATGGCTCAACTATAAGGAGCTGCGGCGCCTCAAGGACCGGGACTATGCCGGCATTAAATCAGTTTATAACCTTAGGACAACGATGAACCAGGGTGCGGGTATCGGTGCCATTATTTCAATGCTGGACCTCCTGAAGGGGACAGCTCAGCCTGAGGGGGGAAATTACCTGGTACAGAAGGATATAATGGATTTTATTTTTGATAATAATGAATATCTCCGTATGCAGGTGAACGGTCTGGTGGAGGTCTCTGAGATACTCGAAAACGAAATGAAGGTCGAGAGGATTAGTTCCTCACAGGTATTGGATCTCGTGAATAGTATTATTGACCGTATCGAGCCCCATGCCTCATCGAGGGAGCTTAAATTTGTTCGGCCCGAACTTGACAGTAGAGTTGACATGCAGGGAAACCTGGAACGTCTCGATGATGCGATTGGTGAGATGATGGTAAATGCCTTTA
Organism: uncultured Spirochaetota bacterium; assembly: GCA_942491575.1. Taxonomy (GTDB): domain Bacteria; phylum Spirochaetota; class UBA4802; order UBA4802; family UBA5550; genus CAZHNW01. The sequence goes on along the minus strand of CALOBT010000025.1, from coordinate 2,272,950 downwards.
AGTTCGCCAAACGAGGTTCTAAGGTGCTCATTATGACACGGATCAGCAGGGGCTTTTTCTGGCTTTCCATTCTGAATGAAGTCGATGAAATGGGCATAATAAGCCCTGAAAATGAGAAGCTGGTGGTGGAGCCCTTTTTCAGCATCATGCCCCCCAATGAGACCATTTCAGATATAGAGAAGTTCAGTCTGGGCCTGGGACTCACCGTGGTTGACAATGTGGCAAAAAAGCACCGCGGGCAGTTTATGATTCACAGCGTAAAGGACCAGACCCGTTCAGATATCAGGAACAGTGTAATGACAGAATTTGTCATACCCCTCGATGAGGGCTGAAGTAATTTTTCCCCGCAAGTGAAGGGGTAAGGGAGATGGAAAAATTAAAACATGTCTCTTTAGAGTAGTGTCTATCTGCTGTAACATTTAATCAATTCTTCATATAATCTTAACAAAATCTTTATGTCATTTAAAGATTTTATACATAATCATTTATTTTTGATTATTCGGTGTTTCTTTGCATGATTATTGAAAATATGGGATTGCTGCCATAATCGAAATGTAAAAATTATTAATATATTATTCAGAGGTTATATGGAAATTTATCTTGGAGCCCTCGTTATTCTGTCCCTGCTGGCTGTTTCTGACCTGATGGTAGGCGTGAGCAATGACGCGGTTAATTTTTTGAATTCCTCCTTCGGTTCTAAGGTGGCGCCCCGCTATGTTATTATGATAGTAGCAAGTCTCGGTATCATTGCGGGGGTAACATTTTCAAGCGGAATGATGGAGGTTGCCCGGAAGGGAATATTCCATCCGAAGTATTTTCTCATGCCCGAGCTGATGGTTATATTTCTTGCGGTAATGTTGACGGATATACTGCTGCTTGATCTTTATAATACTTTCGGTCTTCCCACCTCAACAACGGTCTCCATTGTGTTTGAACTGCTTGGGGCCGCCGTTGCCGTTTCAATTATTAAGATTATCAATAATCCCGGGGGAAGTGAAACCCTGGGGACCTATATCAATTCGGCAAAGGCTCTGGCGATTATATCCGGGATTCTGTTGTCGGTGATAATAGCATTTCTTATGGGCGCCCTGGCCCAGTTTTTAACGAGGGTAATATTCACCTTTAATTACCAGTCACGTCTCAAACGATACGGGGGACTCTGGGGGGGATGGCCCTTTCATTTATCACCTATTTTATTCTGATAAAAGGGGCCAAGGGGACCAGTTTTATGACGCCGGAGATTGTGGCATGGATTAAGGGTAATTCCCTGCTGATCATGGGTGGATGTTTTGCCGTTTCCGCCCTTATCCTCCAGGTGCTGGTACTCTTTACTAAAATAAATATTCTGAAACCAATTGTATTGATAGGAACTTTTGCCCTTGCCATGGCCTTCGCCGCTAACGACCTGGTAAATTTCATCGGTGTCCCCCTTGCGGGAATGAGCGCCTACACTACCGCCGCCGCCAGTGATGCCCCGCTGACCATTACCATGACTGCGCTTCAGAACAAAACTCCCACTGAGACCTGGCTTCTGCTTCTGGCGGGAATAATTATGGTGTTGACCCTCTGGGTATCACGGAAGGCGCGAACCGTAACCAAAACCGAAATTAATCTCGGCCGCCAGGATGAAGGACTGGAGCGTTTCGGTTCTTCACCCCTTTCAAGAATTTTCGTACGCATGTTTACTTCCGCATTTAATCTTATCAAGGCCCCGGTGCCGAAGTTTCTGCAGAATAAAATTGCCCAACGTCTGGATATTTCTCAATACAAACCGGAAATGGGGAGTGACGGAAAGGCCCCGTCTTTTGACCTGCTCAGAGCCTCGGTAAACCTGATGGTTGCAAGTGCCGTTGTCTCCTTTGCCACATCGATGAAACTTCCCCTCTCGACAACCTATGTTACCTTTATGGTGGCTATGGGTACCTCCCTCTCTGACCGCGCCTGGGGGCGGGAGAGTGCCGTTTATCGTGTTACCGGTGTTCTCACCGTTATTGGCGGCTGGTTCTTTACCGCCTTTATGGCCTTCAGCGTTGCCTTCGGAATCGCCTTTGCCATCTATTACGGGAAGGCCCCCGCGGTTGTTGGGATAATACTTGTTGGCGGCTTTATCATCTGGAGAAACCATCACCTCCACCGAACCAGGGAAGAGGAGTCCAGGGAGCTGGAAATTTTCAACCTTGAAAAGGTTACCGATGAGGAAGAATCTATCGCCGTAACTATCAGGCACAGCGGCATTTTTCTCAGCAGGGTAAATGAAACAATGAACCTTTGCCTTGAGGGTTTTTTTGCCGGCGACCGTTCGGCTCTCAGGGCTGCAAGGAAGGAAGTCAAAAAACTCCAGAGCTGGGCCAATATTATCATTGCCAATATTTTTAAAACAATGCGGCTCCTCCAGCAGCAGGATGCAAAGGATATCAGGGAGTACGCCTACACAATCAGTTCATTGCAGGAAATTGCGGAAAGTCTCAGGGACATGGTAATGCGGACTTATCTGCATTTGAGCAATCAGCATAAGGCGATGCTGGATGTCCAGGTGGATGAACTCAAAACAGTAAAGGGAAAAATAAACGGGATTCTTGAAGAAACCTCCGGGTTGCTTTCAGGAGAGGAACCTGTTTCCTTTAAAAATGTTGCCGCAATGAACAAATCCCTGAAGAAATTTATCAGTTCACTGGACGATATCCAGATCAGGCGTATCCAGGATGATTCGTCAAAAACGCGTCTCAGTATCATGTACTACGGACTGATGGGAAATATTCAGAAGATTGCCGATAACACAATCAGGCTGACGGAAATATTCAATCAAACCTTCAATTTGAAGAAATGATTATTTATTCCTTAAAAAGAGGGGGACGATATAAACAGCAGTATCAGCCCCCTCCGAAGAGGGGTATAATGGCAACGGAATCATCAGCTTTCAGGAGGGCATCAGGGCCAGAAGCCCTGTCATTGATTGTGATGAGCAGTGATGATTCTGGTAATGGTATTTCCGGATAATGTTCCCTGACATAAATTAGAAGGTCCTCAATACGTCCCCCTCCCGTAAGGGGGACGGGGATTTCATTTTTTTGCATCACCTGCCGTTGTTTTCCCGAAAGCTTTAAAGAAACTTCCATCATTACTCCCCGAAGTTACCGAGAAGTTTATCAGCCTTTTCGTCCAGGAGGCTGAAACGTTCTACGGTACCGCGAAGGGGAACCGCATTGCTGTTGTATCCCTTCGCTTCGTAGACAGTGTCGCAGAGGATTGAATAGGCTGCCTTTCTTTTTTTGAGAAGCATGCCGTGGCAGCCCTCTGAACTTTCAGGTACAGTCTCGCCCTCTTCAAGATGCTCCGCAAGCCATTCCCTGTAGTATTCTTCACGATTGGTAAATTCATCGAGAAAGGCGGGAGCCATTGCACGAATGGGAATCCTGTCCGCATCACGGGTCCCGCGGCCCTGCCGCAGGTTTATAAGCTTCTGCAGTACATGGAGTCTTTCAGAGTCAAAGAGAATGTCCTTTACTGTTTTATCTGATCCTGTTGTGCCGTTAAGGTAGTCAACATAGAGTTTGAAGGAGGGCATATTCTGTGCCGGATTTTCCGTGGAGGCTGCTTCGGGGTGGCGAACATCAATCCATGGAAGTTTGCAGAGGCCTACGGCGTTAAACCAGGTCCTGATAAGGGGAAACCATGTCAGTGCCGCTGTCTTCATTTCAAATGATTCCATCTCGCGGTGGACCTGGTCAAGAAAAATCAGCCATGCCTCGTCATGCTGAGGCCCCTTAAGGGCAAAGCCGTAGCCCCCCTGCTGGGCGAGGGACTCCCGTGAAATATACATGGAAAACTCCAGGCCCTTTGTCTCCATGGCAAAGAGGTTCAGTTCTTTCATTATTTCTTCGATTTTTTTTCCGGTGCGGCGGGCATGATTTTCCGCAACCCATACTTTTGATTTTGCGATTCCCATGCCGCATATTTTTCCAAGGCCTTCACCGTTTCCAGTTTCATGGAGAAGCCGTGACGCATCCTCTATATTTCCCCATCTCAGGGGATATCCGGTTTCTTCCTCGGAGATGTATCCACGCTGAAAACATTCAAAAAGGAATGCCGAGGATACTCCCATGGAAATCGTATCAACACCGTATTCATCACAGTACCAGTTGAACTCCATAATATAATGAGGGTCGAAAATTCCAAGACAGGTCACGGCGCCTACTGTTTCATATTCGGGACCGTCTACGTGTACTTCCTTTCCCCTGTAGGGGCCTGTTTTCAGTTCGAAATCAGCGGCACCCTTCGCGCAGGCAAGGTTGCAGCCGAAGTAGCAGCCATCCGCACGTCCCTTGTCGAGATATTTTTCAAGAAAAATATCTGAAAAGATCGAACTTGCCGCTTCATCCTGTCCCCTCTGAAAATTATCAATTGGAAGGAGGTGAAATTTATTCATGTATTCCGAGAGTACCGGAGTTCCCCACGAGGCGAGGTGAAGCTGCTTCGGGTCTTCCTGCTTTATAAGTTTTGCCAGGGTTGATCCCGCCTTTTTTACTTCATCGGCGGAGGCGGGATTGTTTTTCCTTTCCCGTGATTTACCTGAGTTGACGATGATCCCGGCGAGGTTCTTGAACCGCATAACAGTACCGGTACCGCCGCGTCCAGCCTGCTTTGTCCGGAGGCGTTTTCTTCCTGCATCAAAAAAAAGACTGTTGATAAGGCCGAATCCGGTAGTCTCTGCTCCGATACCGGTTGTAGCGGCGGCAACATTTCTATGGAGAATACCTCCGGTGAACCAGTCAAGGAGGGATTCACCGTATGAAATACCTCCCCGGTTTACCTCATCACTGAAAGAGGGGGCTTCCATAATATATATTTCGTTGCTGTCGTCATCAACGACAAGAATTACCGGAGTTTTAGCGATACCCTTTACCGCGAGTGCATCAAAGCCGCATGCCTTTAATATCGGCGCGAAGTATCCCCCGACATTGCTGTCCATGAATGTGTTGGTGAGGGGAGATATGGTCCCTACGACAAATTTTCCTGATCCCGGGAATCTAGGCTCATTACAGAGGGGCCCCCCCGCCATGACGAGGAGATTATCCGGGCTGTCGTAGCGGGTGTCTTCAGAGGTTTCATCCCAGATGAGCTTCAGGGCATAGCCCCGTCCACCCGTATAGAGATCTTTAAATTCGGGAGGAAGTTCCATGATGGAAATATCATCGGTATCGAGATCTATTCGTAGTATCCGGTCAGTGGTGCCGCCGGATATCTCAGCCGCCTGGTAGCTGAGGGAGGCCAGCTTCTTATTGGGTAAGTCTATTTTTGAATTCAATTATTTCACCTGTATATTTTTTTATTGTGTTTGTGCTGGTAACATTTTTCAACTTTTTATCGAAAAAGATGTATTTTTGTCAAGGTTTTATCTTTGGAACCGCCAGTCTCAAAGATTGACCGTGAAGGTTGAGGTTTTAGTTTGCAGAAAGAAAAGCAGTTGCGGAGAGGTAGCCGAATTATTACTCTCGACAAAAAGGTTCAATTCATAAAAGGGCGGTTTTCAAAAACCGGGTCCGTGGGATATAAGGAATAGTTATGAGAAAAAACATCTCTGCTGTCATATTTATGCTCTTCCTGCTCGGGGGGGGAAGTTTACTCTCCGCAGCCGAGCGGGTTACCGTGGTGAAAATAATTGACGGTGATACCATAGGTGTCCTGTACAGGGGGCGATACGAAAAGGTGCGTCTCATCGGTATCGATACTCCCGAATCAAGAAGAAACAGCCGGGCCTACCGTCAGGCCCAAGGTTCTGCCGCTGATGTCGAATATATCCTCCGCCGTGGAAAAGCCGTGAAGAGTTATGTTAAAGGCCTCCTCCGCAGGGACATGATAATCTTTATTGAATTTGATGTGCAGCAGCGGGACCGGTACCGCCGTCTCCTTGCATACCTTTACCTGCAGAACGGAGAGATGCTCAATGAAAAACTCCTCAGAGAAGGCTATGCCTCCCTGCTGACGGTGCCCCCCAATGTACTCCACAGGGACCGGTTCCTGAAAATATACCGTAAGGCACAGCAAAAAGAATTTCGCGGGTATTAGACCCGCTGGTTTTAATTATTGGATTCTGATTTCTACTTCCCCGATATTTTAAAGAATTTACCTGAGCAATATTTTCGAACCCGGTATCATGGAAATTCGAGTTTGCCCCTTGTCAAGATTGGTTTTCTTTATTAAAAAGCTGTCCCTTGTCTCTGAGTAGAGAAGGGTGATATCCTGGCTGTACCCGGTTTCGAAAACCTCAATGGGGAGATAAAAGAGACTCAGGGTTTCAAGAATGGTCTCTATATTTTTTTGTGCCATATTACGGGTCAGACTATCTTCACGGTAACTGCCACCGAAAACTCCCAGGCAGCTGACACCCTGTACGTCCCTGCTTAAAAGTTCTCCGCGCAGCCGGGAAATATCCTTTAAGGCCATGTCGAGATTCTTTTCCCTGGCGCGAATCATATGGTTCGCCCCCAGCCATACCATGCCGTCTTTATCGACACCGCAGAGGACTACCGAGGAACAGGGGCCAAGGATGATATGAAATGCGTGGTCGCGGTCAACTATGGAACTTTCGCCCATTTTGAGGGAGACGATTTTTTTGTCTTCCAGGGCCATTTTAAACAAGTCACTTGTCATATTTTACCCGATATCTGTATTTATTTGATTAAATCCAGTTTGATGAAAAAGTGTTTTTTTGTCAACAGTATAAGGCGATATGTGAGGGAGGGGGATTTATTGAATGAGTATTCAATAATATGGGTCAGTTTTGCCTGGTTAATAAAGGGAAATTACGAAAAAATTGTTTTGACCTTTTTTGCTAAAATGATTAATATTAAACAGCTCTTTACAACGGAAACAGAAACTGCTTTTAATAAAAAGTACAGAATACAGTGAGACTGAAATTATCTTTCCTCTGGTGAGTAATTTAACAGCTTTTGGTCCCGATACTGCAGCAGATTGTAATTTTCCGAATTATACAGGATAAAGGAATATAATCATGAAATGTATCAGAATCAAAGTGGGTTACCTCCGCGGAATGAGATCTGCAGCGGCTGCAATTGCCATACTTATTCTTATAACTCCTCTTTCTGCAGAATCTTCTAAGGATAATTATACTGAAATTGCCCGGTTTTTAGCGGGTATGAAGGACAGTAAAAATATTTTTTTAGAAAAAAGGGCCGGTAAAAAGATTTTCCGTGAACATAGTAAAGCCATGGATGCCACATGGAGAAGAATTTATAATAGTACGATTAAAAAGGTTTCATCATGGAATAAGCAACACCTGCCGCCGGTGGCCGGTAAAAGTGAAACCGTATTGTACCCTCTAAGCGGCGCGGATTTTATTAACATGTATTTATTATTCGGCGAATCAAAACGATTCGTAATGATCGCCATGGAAAAACCCGGTACTGTTCCCCGCATAGCAGATATGACAAAGCCCCGGTTGAGTTCAGCCCTTAAGTCCGCAAGACGTACCCTCTACTGGTATGGTAGCGCTAATTATTTTACCACTGCGGGGATGAAGCGTAATATGAACAGTTCAAGTTTAAAAGGGACACTGCCCATTGTAATGATCTTAATGGCAAGGATGGGGCTGACTATAGAAGGAATAGATATCGTCCAGGTCAACGACTCAGGTGCCATTGTACCTTCCGAAAATAAAAAAAATAATATGCAGGGAACTCCCAGGGGGTACCGTATTTTTTTCAGTGATCCTGCGTCACCTGAATCCGGTAAAAGGGAGTTGATGTATCTTTCCGTTAAATTGAATAATGATTCGGTGAATCAAGAATCCCCCATAGGGAAATTTCTAAACACCTCCGGAGAGTATAAGACATTATTAAAATCTGCAGTGTACCTGATGCAGATGAAAAAATATTCCCGTCTGAAACAGTTCGTCCTCTATAAGAGTACTGCCATAATACAGGATGATTCCGGAATCGCCTACGGAGATTTCGATCCCCGTTCATGGGATATTTCTCTCTACGGTAAATACAGGCCCATCCCCATCAGGGGCTGTACTGTACGATTTCAAAAAAAGCTGGCATCGGATTTCAAAAAAAAGGGACGTCCCCTGCCATTTCAGTTCGGATACGGCCGCCTAAGGGGCAGGAATGCATCGAATATGATGATTATGATTCGAAAGAAATACCTGTAGTGCATGGTTTTTCCTGTTTCAACCGGATAAGAATATTTAATTGAAGATGAGTCGAAGAGGGTGAATTCGGGTAATCCGGATATGCCCTTTCCCGAAAAAGTATTGCACAATCAACCGGTCTGTGGAGTATAGTAACTATATTCAGCCGGAGGTATTGGCGATGAAAAAGAAAAAAAAGGAGAAGGAACTGCTCAGGCAGATCCACTCCGGGATGCGCCTTGTTACAAAGGCGCCAAAGCGTGAAACACCAAAAACGGTGTATAATCGAAAACAGAAACATAAGGGGAGGGTTAATACCTCCTCTTATGATTTTCTGAGGAAGCCTTTTTATTCCGCCGCTTTTTTTCTCTCTGCTGAAATTAAAAAGAATATCAGGGGAAATTTAAAGACTTAAATTATCCCGGTATAATCTCTTCCCCAGACATTCCCATGCTCCAGTCCTTGATTATTATACCTGTTACCCTTTTTCTTGTTTGACGGGAAGAAATATATTGATGCATAATGACCGATAATAATCGTAAGGAGACATTTAATGGCACAGTCAAATTGTGAAAATTGTAAATTCAGGGCAAAATATGACAACAATCCGAAATCTTTTCTGGGACGTATATGGCGCTGGCATATAGGTTTCTGCCCGGGATGGAAATCATATATGGCCTCGCAGCCTGAAGAGATGAAACTCCAGCTGAAAGAAAAGTATAATCTGAAATAAGAGAAATGTTGTCAGGGGTTTCAGCAGGATTGCTCCTTTTTTCTCTTCAGTCCGGTAATTGAAGGTTTCCTCCTTTTCTTCGTGGTATTTATGTTTTCCATGATTTTTCTTCTTCCTTTTTAAATTTAAAGCTGCCTCCTTCGTTACCTGAATGAGGGGGCAAAAAATGTCTAAAGCAAAGGAAAAAATTATACGCTTCATCAATAACCTGCCTGATACCTGTACGAGAGAAGAGATAATAATGGCCATTATAATAGCTGATTTAAGGGAACTGGGAGTACTCGGTGATAGTTCTGATTTGTTTGGGGGAAAAGAAAAATCTTCCCCTGAAAAGAAACGGGAACATTGAAAAAGCCAATCAGGGATTACTGGTTTTTATCCTGTGAAAGCTTCCCCTTTTTATTAAAAATTGGATTTACAATACAGGCATCTTTAAATATCTATCAGAACAGCATAGAATTTCTATAATACACAGGTTGCTTTATGTCGGGAAAGTTTTTTTATTCTATATTAGCCTTTATGTTCCTGATTGTTTTGTCGGTACATGCTGCCGCAGGTGAAATAACAATTGTTCATACGGCGGATCTTCATTCATACGTGGAAGGCGGTAATTATACCGGCTCCTGCGGGGAAAATGTCAGCGGCGGTCTGTCAAAGGCAGTCAGTTTTATAAAACAGGTAAAACAAAAGAATAAAGGCTCTCTGCTGGTTCTTGACTCCGGAGGATTTTCAAAGGGAAGTCTGCTTCATACCATTGCTGCTGAAAATTTTCCATTTTTTCAGTTGATGAAGCGTGTCGGGTACAACTCGATAAATCTTGGTACCGATGAATATTTTCTTAAGGAATCCGTTTTTACTCAGATGCTCTCAGAAATCGGCGGGGAATCTCGTCTCCTTACATCGGGGATTATATTTCTGGATGAAAATAATAAAAGCGCCTTTAGAGCCGGTATTCTTGAAAATAAAATTAAAACTTATCACATATATAAAGTTAAAGACACGTCTATTGCAGTAATTGGAATTCCCTCTGTTGAGAAAAAAGAATACCTGAAAAAAAGGGGAATATTCTTCACCAATGTTATTGGCGTAGTGAAGGGACTTGTTAAAGAGATTAATAGAAATGGAAAAGCTGATTTAATAGTTGTGTTGTCCTACGCTGGTGAAAAAAAGGATAAACAGCTCATTCATGAAGTCGATGGAATTGATCTTGTCCTGGGCAAATTTGATAAAAAGGCACCGCTTCATTCCTTTTACAGGGGTGCCCACATTTTTCGTGCTGAGCCATACGCTAAAAATTTATGGCAAATAGGTGTGCAGACTGATAAAGGAAATACACGTGTAGACAATTTCAAACTTATTGAACTTAAAAATTATAAAAATGATCCCGGTACAACTGTTTCCTACAATAGATTAAAATCAGAAATAAATAAAAGGATCCTTGACCGGTTAAAGCTGCATGCGGATAATCCCGTAGCAGAAACTTTCCCCTCTTTTGAAAAAACTAATAACGGGGATGCTTACCGTGATTTGATTAATGATTCACTGTATCATTTTTACAAAAAAAATTATCGGCAAAGTAATCTACCGGAAACGAATATAGTCCTGACGATTGCAGACAGCAGTGCTGGCATTTGTCCCGATAAGTATGGAATGCTTTTTCCTGAGGACCTGTTTATGACTGTTCCTGGTTCGATAAATGAAGAAGGGACTCCGGAAGACAGTCTGGTTTTATTTAAACTATCGATAAAGGAGATAAAACTGCTGCTTGAGATTGCCTGTAATTTTAAAAAATATATTGGTGCAGATTATTCTCCTCATTTTTCAGGATTGAAGGCTGTATATAATAATTTTAGACTGCCCCTGGATAAAATCACTTCAGTTGAATTGAAGGGAATTGATGGTGTTTATGAAAAAGTTGATGATATGGAGGATGATGGCAGGTTATGCATTATACTTTCAACAGAACAGACTTTATTAAAGTTACAGGAGCTGGATAACCATCCCATTGGTTTTTTTGAAATAAATCCCCGCAGTATCATTTCCTTGAAGGAAAGAACTTCTGGTGATGTCGATCTTTTCTCCGTCTTTACCGGGTATCTTAAAAATTTCAGAGATGTAACGGGAAATACCGTTCCTGATATCCAGGCTAAATACAAAAATGCATCCCCATGGCTTATTGAAAAAAGCAGCTCTTCCCTTAAAAACATCCTTAAAAATCCCTCTTCAACAACTGTTACTGTTATTGTGGTGATACTATCTGTTTTACTTTTTTTTATCTCCCTGAACGTGGCAGTTTCACTATTGTTCAGGAAAAAACAGGGAAAATGATTATGGGTATTCAAGAGAAAAAAGATAAGTATCTTCTTGTCGTATCTTTCTTCCTGATAAGTTTTATTTATTTTATCAGTTCTTCTCATATCGTATCTTCTAATGATGGGAGTCACTACGCCCTGACAGCATCACTTGTCGAGGAAGGGTCCGTATGTATTAATAACTTTGTCCAGTATACTGACATTGTTGATTGTGCCAGAAAAGATGGCCAATTCTATTCAGACAGATCTCCCGGTACAGCATTGCTGGCTGTTCCCTTTTATGTGATAGCTGACTTTCTGCAATCTATGCCGATTAACTATTTTTCAGAAAATAGAAAACTGCATGAGGTTTTTATAGTATTTCAGGCGAATATCTCGGCGCTTCTTGGTCTTTTTGCATTTTTCAACATCCTCTTACTGCTAACCCGCCGGTTTACTTTGAGTTATATTTCTACCATGGTGTTTGCATTCGGAAGTCTTACCTGGCTTGAGGGAACACATTTATTCTCACATGCATCGTCTATGGCAACGATGATGTGGGCGGTTTTTTTAGGTTTAAAGGTCAAGGAAGTAAGTGTAAATACTAGAAAAACGATTTTTTTGATTGTATTGCTGCTTTCATATTCATCAATTATAGAAATTCAAAATATCCTGTTTTTTCCAGCTTTTATGCTGTATTTTGTTATTACAGGAAAGATGACCCTCAGTATTATCAAGGAAGACAAATCAGTTCTGCTTTTTTCACTGGTGATTTTTGCTTTAATCTACTCAATCTTAATCGGATTCAATTATACAGCATTTCATGAAATTACCATTAAATCAAATAAATACAATGTTTTGTTCAAAGAGGAGAAAACTTTTCTCAGCGCATTGTCTGGTAATTTTCTGATCGGTCTGGATAACCTGTTTTTCAGTTTATTTAAACCTGGATCATGGCTGAATTTTGCAGCGGTTAAGAATAAAACACCCGGTATATTTATCGCTACGCCTGTTTTTTTACTTGCTATTCCCGGTGTACTGACCTTCTACAGGAGATATAAACATGAAAGCATATTTTTCATATCCCTGATAATCCCCAATGTTCTGATTGCTGCCTTCCATGTAACTACTTTGACACGACATATATATACTATTACGCCATTAATTTTTATACCATTCGTCATTTTTCTGGAAAAGATTTTTCGCAACTGGAATAATGAAGGCCTGCCCAGATGGAGAAGATTACTCTACCTGAGAATAATGGTACTTGCAACAACCCTCAGCATGGTGCGTGTTTTTATTATTATTCACGGCCAATGGAACAGGAATATTTTTAATGTTTTTCCGTTTCTAAGTGAAATTCCCTCTTTTTTCTTAATGAGTGTGCTGATCTTCCTGTTGATTTGTCCCTTTTATCATTTTAAAAAAATGGAAAATTAGCCGAATATATCTATATAAAATTTTTTATAGTATGGATATCTCATTTGAAACTTTTTACGGTGAAATTATTGACTTTTTTGAAAAAACCAACTAATATACCCCGCTTCTTATAACCGGAGAAAATGAAGGAGATTGCCGTGAGTAAGGTCAAAAGAAATCTTTCAGCAACAATAATGCTGTTTTTTATTCCACTTGTTCTTCATGGTGAAATAGAGCTGAAATTCTATCAGGAAGATCAGGCAAATGCAGCTGAATATATCGAAATTAAAGTTCTTAAAGTTAAAAAGGAATGGTGTTTTTTCTGTCCGGAAAGGGAAATAAAAGTGAAGGCCAGGGTTACTTCGGTTCACAGAACTGCTTCGGCTCTGAAAACCGGAGATATTATCTCTATCAGGTATAATCTTTTTAGTCCCCATGGAAAATGGACAGGGCCACGTCCACTGCCTCTTTTGAAGGAAAAAAAAGAATACCCGGCATTTTTAATACAAGGCAAAAAGTATTATAAACCTGCAGCACGGGGTTACAGTTTCGGGCCGGTTCTTGCCGGAAGCGGTTGATTTTTGTTTTACCAGGGTTAATTGAACTCGGTTTTTAGTCTGAGTAAACAGTTACAACTTATTATTTAGATACTCCTGCGATAAGCCTCAATACGTCCTGGATATTTATCGGTTTAACAATAAATCCAACCGGGGAAGTTTTTTGAGCCTTAACCAGAGAAAAATCCTCGGAATTTCCCGATGCATATAATAACGCTGTATCATGGATACTTTTAATCCTCCTTGCGGCTTCGATCCCGTCCATTTCCCCCGCCAGGAGAATATCCATAATGATAATATCAGGAGGAGCGATATCACAGTATGCCACCGCCTCTTCACCTGTGCTGATAATTGCCGGAATATAATAACCTTCCTTTTCCAGTTGATTCTTTAGGAATGATGCAGTTATAATGTCATCTTCGACAATTAATATTGATGTCGCATCTTTGTTGTTTTTATCATGGATCTTTGTATATTCTGCGGTTAAGTGTTCCCCGGCATCACTGAAGGAGATGATAACTGAGTTGTCCTCTGTGTTATTTACCTGCAGTGTACCGTTTAATTGTTTTGTTAAATCTTTTATAAGCTGAATTCCCAGAGAATTATGTGATTTCTGGAACAGGTCCTCGTCAAACCCTATTCCGTTATCTGATACGATGAGTTTGTAGCTATGATTGGCTTCCTTTCTGAAGGAAACAGAAATGGTTCCCTCTTCTTTATCCGGGAAAGCATGTTTTATTGAGTTTGAAATCAATTCGTTAGCAATGAGGGAGCAGGGTATAGCCCTCTGGATTTCTAAATATAAATTTTCAGCATTTGTTTGAATTGTAATTTTATTTGTATCACTCGTATATGCCTTTTTAATTTCTTCACCCAGAAGTGTGAGATATTCGTTGAAATTAATTTTCGAAAGATCGCCTGATCTGTAAAGCTGTTCATGAATCATAGCCATTGATTTGATTCTGTTCTGACTTTCGATAAAATGTTCTTTTGTGGTTCTGTCTTCTATCGAAATAGATTGAAGAGCAAGAAAGCTGGAAATTATCTGCATATTGTTTTTTACCCTGTGGTGAATCTCCTTCAGGAGTGTATCTTTTTCATGCAGAGAATATCTGATCATTTTTTCATTTTGATCTCTTTCGAAAACAGATGAAAGTTTATCGATTACTGTCTGGATGGCCCGTTTCTCATTATCTGTGAATGGAATATCCCTGTTGAATCCGATGTGACCGATGGTATGTCTTTGTGTTATAAGAGGTACAAGATATATATATTTGTTTCCGGCAATGCGTGATACCTGACCGGCAAGATTTCTCAATGTTTTTTTTGAGGGATCAACATAATCTTTTATGATATCTGCGATTTTGTCATGACCTGAAAATTCGAGGGGCATTCCTTTATGGTATAATGTTGAGAAATTACTCCCTTCAAAAAGGGGTATTTTCATTTCCTTTAGTGACAGGCCTGATAATTTTTCTACAGTAGAGAGGAGCCGGCTGTCAATGTTGCTATACTGATAAACAATATATTCATTGCCTTCGCTGTCGGTGCGGTGAAGGTAAAGGTCAGCGAATCTAAGTTGATAAATATCGCGGAGTTTGTCACATGTCTTGCGTATAATTTCAGAAATGTGAGATCTTGCAGTCAGGTCGTCATTCAATTCATTAACAAGTTCTATCTGGGCCTTTATTATTGAGGCTTCCTTTTCTGCTTTTATGCGGTCATTGATATTATTCACGAAGGCATTTATCAGAGGAGATTTTCCTGAAGAATCAAAGTTTATTTGAGCACTGATGCTTAACCAGAGATCAAGCCCGTTTGCACCCTCTCCTTTTATCTCAAAATTTTCGACATGTCCTTTTTCGGTTAAGAGATATATGAATTCCTGCCATTTTTGTTTCTCAAGGTTTAGAATTCTGTGAAATTTTTTTGATGAATCCTGAATCGCCAGTGGAGTAGTCTCTCCGAGAATTCTGGCCATCTCGATATTAAGTTCTCGGATATTACCGGATGTGTCCATCAGGAGAATTCCTATGGGAGCTCTCTCGAAGAGGTGACCGTATTCTTCTTTATAGGTCTTCAGTTTTTTAAAAATAATATCGTAGTCGTTGAGGTTGAATAAATAGCCGCCGATATCGTTTTCATGACTATTGTTATTTTCCAAGAGAAAAAAGCTGGCGAAGAGGTGGTAAAATTTTTCAGGACGATCCGGTTTATGAATACTCACCTGGAAGTTTATATGTTTTTTATCAGTCTGATAAAGCTGTTTCTTTGTCGGTTCCAGCTGATCTGCAATATCAGGCATAAGGTCACGCAATTTTTTGCCGGTATGCCGTTCCGGGGTCATGCCATTTATCGCAGCAAGAGAGTTGTTGACTTTCACAATCTCAAGGTCTTTGTTTAAGATAATCGTTGAGACGGGGACATTATAGAAATAGCGTATGAACTTTTCATGCATGCGAAAAGGGGATTCATGCTGTTTTTTAGCGGTACCATCCGATATATAATTAATGACACTTTCCAGGGCGCTTTCCAGTTCATTACGGGATGGTTTTCGAAAAAACATCGTATGTACATTTAACCGGTTCAGTTCGGAAAGGTTTTTCGGTGAGGTCTCTTCAGATACAATTATTACAGGAGGGAAATTCCCTTCTTTGGGCAATGCTGTCAGAATAGAATGATCTTTTTTAATGTCTTCGTTCCATAGCAGTATCAAAACAGAGGGCGGTGTATCAGTTTTAATTCTGTCCAGGTCTTGCAGCAGGACATACCTGATGCTCTGGAAAAAATTTTCCGGCAAAAGAGAGTCGAGGAGATGAATATCCCTTTTGTCCCGCCCCAGTATCCATAATCTATTATTTATCATTTAAAAATACCACTGTTGTACGTTAGAGTAGCAGTTTTGTGAAATTTTAGCAAGTGTCTAGAAAAATTATTTTTCTTTTTGCCATGAGAAAAATATTGAACCAATTGCTGTGAAAATTATCGACATTGCAGCCAGAATAATCAGAGGAATATGAATATTTTTTATTGTGGCACCATCATTCATAACACTCCTTGCTGCCTGTATCATGTGCGTAAGGGGAAAAAACTTAGAGAGGGTGATGACTATCGGATTTGCTCCCTCCAGAGAAAACCATACTTCAGAAAAAAACATCATTGGCCATGACAGCATATTCAATATTCCCCCGGCGAATTCTTCACTGCTGCTGCGGGAGGCAACCAGCAATCCGAGAGCAACAAGACTGAAGCCTCCCAGTAAAAAAACAAGAATCAGAGCCAGGTATGACCCGCGGTTAGTGAAGCCGTACATCCAGGCGCAGCCTGTATATACAAACATGGTTGTAGCGGTAATGACAAACATTCGTGATACAATTTGTGCTGTTAAAAATTCAAAGGTGCGTACCGGAGCAACGGAAATTCTTTTCAAAACACCGTTTTTGCGATAACGGACAATGGTGAAGCCAACGCCAAAGAGCGCACTGAACATTATATTCATGCCAAGGATGCCCGGGAAAAGCCATTCTATGTAAGGAATTTCTTTGCCTTCTATGGTTTCTTTTCGGGTAGTGGTGCCTCCCGAAGTGATGCTCGCCATGAGCAGTTTCTCAACCATATAACCCTTTGGGGAGGTGTTGCTGACCCAGTATTCTCCGGTGTCTGAATTGATTAGAAAATCGATGCGGTGATGCCTGAGTTTATCAAGTGCGTCATTTTTTCTATTAAAGTTTATAAACTCTATAAATCGCGTATTCTTAAATTGGAGGTAATTTTTAACGACCTTTTCGTTTGTAATTATTTCCCCGCCATGTATTTCACCGACCTTGAACTGAGTCTGATTTCCCTGGTCGAAAATGAAGCTGAAACCGATTATTACAAGAAAAGGAAATAATATATTCCATCCGAGTGCGGAACGGTCGCGATAAAATTCTTTTGTACGTGCTATGATCAGGGTTATCAAACGTTTAAACATGAATAGCCTCAGGTTCTTAACTCTTTGCCGGTTAATTTCAGGAAAAGGTCTTCAAGGTTTTGTGATCGTATTGTAACGTCAGTGAGGTCGATCTCCTGTTCCATTAATCCCTCCAGACATGCTTTTAAGTTGTCTGTCTGTATTTCAATGCCATCGTGAATTTTAAAATACTTGCAGGGCAGGTCTTCAATGCAACCGGGATTGATATCCCGTCGTATTATAATTGTTGTATGGTTTGCATGTTCGCTGAGAAGCTCTTTGGGACTACCTATTGCAATAATTTTACCTGCATCCATAATGGCTATTCGATCACAGAGAATTTGTGCTTCCTCCATATAATGTGTCGTCAGGACAAGGGTCTTTTTTTTCTGTTTTATACCCTTTACTATATTCCACAGGTGATGTCGTGCCTGGGGATCAAGGCCTGTTGTCGGCTCATCAAGAAAAATCAGTTCGGGGTCATTTGCCAGTGCCATTGCCAGTAGAAGTCGCTGTTTCTGACCGCCGGAAATTTTTCTGTTGTCTCTTTCGAGTATCGGTTCCAGCTGACATGTCTCTATCAGTTCATCCAACGGGGTCATGCGGCTGTAGAGGTTGCGGAACATTTCAAGCGTTTCTTTAACCGTGAGGTACTGGGGAAGTTCTGTATTCTGAAATTGTATTCCGGCTTCTTCACGAAAACTGGATCGAATGGGCTCTCCCTTGTAAAATATTTCTCCTGATGTTTTGGTCAGAATACCTTCTATCACTTCGATAGTGGTTGTCTTTCCGGCGCCATTTGGTCCTAGAAGACCGAAACAGGTCCCCGGTTCAATGGCAAAGCTGATATCATCAACAGCTTTTACTTCCGGGTATTCCTTGACCAGATTTTTGATTTCGAGAATTGACTTCATTATGTAACCATGCGTTAAAATGTTGTTCAAAGATACTTAAAGGCTTCTCCCCAGTCAAGGGAAGAAAAATAAAATCGCGGAACAATCCGGAATTGATTTCCAGATGGATTTTAGAGGAATCGACTAAATGAATGATTATGAATATCTTGAAGCGGAAGATTATTATGATATGGGCCTGGCATGGATAGAGCAGAATAACCTGGAGCGTGCGGAAGAATGTCTGCGTCACGCCATTGAATGCAATCCTGACTTCAGCTATGCCTATATAGACCTGGCGGATGTGCTGGCAAGGAGATATGATTATCATGGCGCCATCCATATACTGAAAGAGGCTTCATATCATGACCGCACATTTGACAAAATCTATTATTTAATGGCTAGGTATGCCTTTAAAGAAGGTGATTATCGAAATGCCCTGTGCCATATTGAACGTGCCATTGATATTGAGCCTAAGGAGCTTTACCTGCGGGTAAGGAAGGTAATCGAAAGGAAATATCAGAGAAGAAGTCGTTGATATTTATCTACATATATACTAGTCTCCTCAATCCTCATACCCCCTGATTTTTTTAAAATTTTGATTCAGGAGCTGTCCTGCAAAGAAAATTCCCACCAGGATGTAAAAGAGGCCGCCGCTGATAAAGGCCCATGACTCCTGTGACATGAAAAAGGCTGCGTAAATAATGGCAACCGTATGAAACATTATCAGGAAAAAGAGAATTCTGGACATGCGTTGCATCTGCAGAATCTGCTGTTCCCGTAAGTCAATACTCATATTTTTCATATATCTTTTTGTCATCGCCAGCATGATATTTTTGGAAGTAAAGGCGCTGAGTGCAAGAATAATACAGAGAATTGCCTCTATAAGTGCAGGTTTCAGCTTGAAGAAAATGTCGTTTTCAAGAAGTATTGAAACTCCCCCCAGCAGCAGGAGCAGACCCGTATCAAAGAGAATAAACTTTTCAATATGGCCCTCCCTGAACCATGTATAAGTAAGTTCAACCAGTCCCACACCGCATGCAGCAGTAAGACCGATTCGTGTGCCCCATATTTCATCGGCGATAATAAATATAAAGAGCGGCAGGAGTCCCGGAAGCATCTGCTTTAATAGTGTTAAACGGTTCATTTTTTAATTACTTTTTTATATAAGGGAAGATTTTATAGATTTTTTTGAATAGTTTCCAATCAAAGGTATCTGTCAATAATTTAAATGAAAAAAACCTTGCCAGAAGTATACCTGCCGCTAGTTTTGGCTCTTTCTTATTTAAGAATAATTTTGTCCGCTTTAAGGAGTCCTGAATGCCCGAATCGTCGTTTTCGGGCGCCGTGAATCTGGATGATCCGGGAACATGGCGCCCCTATCATAAGAAACTCTGTTCAACCTGCAGCGCAGGATGCTGTACCCTGGTGGTTGAGGCAACCGGGGAAGATCTGGTAAATCTCGGATTTGCAACCCTGTGGGACCTGCAGCATGGAATTAAAAAACTCATAAAATTTTTAAAAAAAGACGGTATCATAAAACGATATAATTTTAAGAGTGGAAAATTTACCCTGGACCAGAAAAGCAGCGGTGAATGCATTTTTTTAAGCAGCAACAGGCAATGTACCGTATATGACAAAAGACCCATGGTCTGCCGTGAGCACCCCACGGAAGCCGGGCCCCGTACAGGCTACTGCGCTTACCGTCCTGAAAAAGCCGTTTAATTTTTCCCGGCGGTAATGTCTGCACTGTTTGTTTGATATATTTTCAGATTTCTTCTTCTGTGCTTGATTTTTTTGAGAGTTTGCCTGTATACTAAGCAGGACAGGTTTGAAGAAAATTTCAGGATTCCAGAATGATAGAATTTAAAGTAACCATCGATATATCTCAGTTTTTAGTTACAGCCTTATGCAGCGGCATTCTCTTTATGGGAATGCTTTTATACCTCTATCTATATTTTTCAAACCGGGAAAAAATGTATCTCTCCATGGCCTTTCTCGGTGTTGTCGGGTGGGGATTTATTTCCAGTGAACTGCTGATAATATCCATGGGATGGCTTTTAAAGCCCGATCTGGGTATGCAGTTTCACAGGCTTGAACAGATTTTTGCCTCTCTTTTTATTCCGGCACTTCCCCTTGTACTGCATTATCTTCTGCAGATGAATAGCACATGGAAAAAAATAAACCGCTACATCGTTATCGGGGCAGGCGTGCTTGCCGGGGCATTTATCCTGGTATCCATTGCTGCACCGGATCTCTTTGTTTCTGTAACAACGCATCGCAGTGATTGGCTGCTGCGGCAGGCTGATCACGGGAGGGGGCAGGAAGGTCCACTGTATGCAATTCGTGATATATTTCTGTTTATTCTTATTATTTACAGTGTCATTTGTTTTATCATAGATATGATACGAAACCGTCGTCTCAGGTATCTGATGCCCTCTTTTATCGGACTCCTTTTTGCAATATTTGGTGCCCTTATTGATATTCTCAGTGTTTATACGGGAAATTTTTATGACCTTTTCCCGGAAGCGAGATTCAGCCGTTTCGTCATGGGTATGACGGTCTTTATCTTTTTGTCCATGGGGGGAGTATTAAGAAGATTTCTTGATATGGGTAAGGAAGTTGAACGGGCACATCAGATGGCACGGGAAGAAGCTGAAAAAAATGAAAGGCAGAATGACTTCATCCGGAATATACTCTCCAGCGGTTCAGGGGACCTGTTTACATTTTCAGAATCACTCTCCGGTTCAATAACTTCCTTTACCAAAAATACTCAGGAACAGGCGGCGGCCACGGAAGAGGTCAGTGCATCAATAGAGGAAGTCCACGCGAACATGGACGTAGTGAAAAAAAATGTCGATGATCAGTTTGACGGTATTGAAAACCTTGCGGAAACAATGGCAAAATTGAACCGGATCATACTTGTTTTAAACGGAATGGTGCGAGAAGCCCTGAAAATGATAGAAAAAATATCCGTCAATGCCCGCGAGGGAGAACAGGCCCTCAGTGTAATGGAAGAGAGCATGAATAATATCAGTATCAGTTCGAAGGAAATTACCGGTATTATTCAAATAATAAACGATATCTCGGATCGGATAAATCTTCTATCTTTAAATGCCGCAATTGAGGCGGCCCGGGCGGGAGATGCGGGAAGGGGATTCGCAGTGGTGGCCGATGAAATATCCAAACTGGCGGATCAGACCGCTTCAAGTATAAAGAATATTGATAACCTTATAAATAATAACGAAACTGAAATTCAGAACGGTACCGGGAATATAACCACCGCCGTGGAAAAAATAAATTTTATAATTAGTGATATAAACAGAATAGTAGCCAAGATTGATGAAATCTCCGGTGAGATGTCCATGCAGACACAGGTGAATGAAAAGGCTAATGAAAGTGCGGAAATGGTCCGTACCCGTTCTGACCAGATACTCACTGCGATGAATGAACAACAGGTAGCCATCAATGAAATATCCCGCAGTGTCTGTTCTATTAACGAACTTGCCCAGGGTAATACTGAAAGCAGTATGGTCATCATGGAGAGTTCTAATTCTCTGGTCTCTAAAATAGATGAATTAAATAAGGAAGTTACGACCTTTGTCGCCGGCGAGGTGAAGGATTAGGAGATTGTTCCTGAAGAGGGGCAGTCGCGGATTCCAATAAGGCTTTGACGGATGCAGTAAAATGAAGTAACTGTTTTTCAGTTTAAACAACGAAGGAATCCATTTTTAAAGTGTAAAGCGAACGTATTTAATAGTCCTGCCTTCCTCGAGGTACTGCTTTTCGTAACGGGTTTGAACTTCAACGGCGGGACCGGTAACATGGGAATTGTAAAGGTCGTCCGTTGAAACCAGTATTTTCCCTCCGAAGTTTTTTACTTCATCAATGGTGTATTGATAGAGGACAGGGTCATCGGTCTTCAGGTGGAGTTGACTCCTTTCCTTCAAGATTCCTTTGTAAATATTCAGAAAACGCTGTGATGTCAGACGGTTCTTGGCGTTTCTTGAGGGCTGTCTCCGGTGCGGATCGGGAAAGGTGATCCACGCTTCGGAGATGAAATTTTCCGGGAAAAAGAGGTGCAGGTGGTCAATCTGTATCCTGACAAAAAAGGCATTGTCGATATTGGTGTGCCTGGCTTCAGTTGCACCAAACCAGATACGGTTTCCCTTCAGGTCTATACCTATATAATTGTTTTGTGGAAAGAGGCGGGCAAGATTAACGGTATATTCACCGCGGCCGCAGCCAAGTTCCAGCGTTATGGGACTATCTGAGTCGAAGTAACTGCTCTTCCATGTTTGGGAAATGGCAAGGGGCTCCCGTTCGATCAGCAAACTTTCGATAACGTTGGGGAGACCCTGGATGTCCTGGTATTTTTGAGTTTTTGAGATGGGCATTATATGTTCCGGCTTGAATTATTTTTTAAATCTTTTCTTAAGCAGTTCGCGTTCTTCGGGACTTAAATTTTTAAGAATTTTGTTAATCCTTTCTTCTTCATTTTTCTTTTTATCGGATTGTGCAGATTTTTTTTCCGGTTTAAATTCAGCAGAAACCAGGGGGGCTTTTTGCATTAACTGTTTTAGAAGCAGCCTTGAAACATCCTCCCTCGATTCAGCTTCCCCTTCGAATCTGGCCCTGACCCTGTCATTAACCTTTATAATCAGGTCGTATTTATGTATGTAATCGCCTCCACTGGTATCATCATTCATGATCCGTGATGTGTTAAATATAATGGCTTTTTCCGGAATTTCTTTCAGAGACCAGGAAAAATCAGAGTTAAAGATCAGTCCCTTTGCGGTAATTTTTTTATGATCGCCTTCATTCAGAAATGCGGAGAAATCATCAATGTTGATGCTGATACCGTAAATTTTTTCAAGGAGACGAGTCACTTCCTCCAATGGAAAGGATTTCATGAATGGAAAAATCTTTTCTGTTTTATCAAGTTTGCTGTAACAGTAAAAGCGGCTGAAGGTGAAATCCCGGGTCTCGAGTTTTTCCCATTCTTTTGCATTCCAGTGACTGCAGGAGAGTGAAAATGTTAAAAGTGTAAAAAGCAAAACAGTGAAATTTTTGTTTTTCATGATATTATCCCGATTCAGGAAGTATTTGATACAGGCTATAGAAAACCGGTGGGAGGGGACAAGTGTTTTTTTAATTTTTCTACATGAAATGAAGGTGCGGTTGGCCAACCGCACCTTCATTGCTCGCCTTCGATTAATACATTTATTGTTTCAAAAGAGACCAGGTTTCCACCATACGGAGGAATTCCTGCCGGTACCCGTTTTTATCCTTCCCGAGGGAACCCTTTGTAAGGGAGACAATTCTTTCCGCCGTTAAATCATTTTTGAACTTTGAATCCCGCAGGAGCATCCCAAAACCGGCCACTGCTGCAGAAAATCTGAAATTATCAGAGGTGTTTCTCATTCGGATATTCTGATCCTTCAGGGGATGTACAATGAGAAGACTACGGTTCAGCTTTGGCGGTTTGTAGCGGAGTTTAACAGTCATAATTTCATCACTGTTGCCGGCTTTTTTCAGGACTATATGTTCCTGATATTTCAGGGGATCCACACCGTGCAGCTTTTCCTTTGATCCTGCAGGAATGATTTCATAGAGGGCAGTAACGGTATGTCCTGCGCCGAGTTCTCCAGCATCCTTTTTGTCATTGTTGAAGTCCTCTGCAGCCATGATTCGGTTTTCGTATCCCACGAGCCTGTAGGCCTTCACGAGTGCAGGATTAAATTCTATCTGAATTTTAACATCCTTTGCAATGGTAAATAGGGTCGCCCGCATGTCTGTTTTGAAAACCTTACGGGCCTCCCTGATGCCGTCTATGTAGAAGTAATTTCCATTTCCGGCATTGCTGATCTGTTCCATGCGACCATCTTTATAATTTCCCATGCCGAAACCGATTATGGTCAGGAAGATGTCATCCTTTCTTCTCTCTTCAATGAGACGAACCAGGTGCCCCGTTGAAGATGTTCCTACGTTAAAATCTCCATCAGTAGCGAGGATAACGCGGTTGTTCCCGCCGCGGATGAAATTATTTTTTGCTACTTTATAGGCAAGTTTTATCCCTGCACCGCCGGCTGTTGAACCCCCTGCATTAAGACTGTCAAGGGCATTGAGTATTTTTTCTTTTTGGTTTGCAGGGGTGGAAGGAAGTACAAGCCCTGCTGAACCGGCATAGGCGACAATGGCAATAGTGTCGCGACGGGATAATTCTTTAAGTAAAATTTTTAAAGATTTTTTTAGAAGGGGAAGTTTATTATGTGAACTCATGGATCCTGAAGAGTCAACAAGAAAGACAAGGTTGCTGGCTTTCAGATTATCATAATCAATATCCCTGCCCTGGAGTCCGATATGGACCAGCCTGTGTTTCCCATTCCACGGACAGGAAGACATTTCCGTAACTATACTAAAGGGGGCTTTGCCGTCGGGTTGAGGGTAATCATAGGAGAAATAATTTATCATCTCCTCGATCCGTACTGAGTCCTTAGGTGGTAGCTGGTTGTACCTGATATAACGCCTTATATTTGAATAGGAGGCGGTATCCACATCAATTGAAAATGTTGACAGGGGATTGTTTTTTACGGCTTTAAATTCATTTTCATTGATTTTGTCATATTCTTCCGTGTTGTGCTGTATGATTTTTGTATCGGGAGGTGACGGTGCATACATCAAACCCGATGCACCCTTCGCATGCATTTTTTTATTCGCTATTGAAGGGGATACCGATTTTTCTTCTGCCTGAATTTTTCGGATTTTACTGCGGTCGTAATCCCTGCGTATTTCCGTTTCGTCTTTCAGGGATATGATGTCCTCATTCCCCTCCTGCTTCACCATTCCCTGCCCACAGGCGAGAATCACACCGGCGGAAACTGCAGCTGCGATAACTGTTATTTTTTGTCTGGTAATCATGATCCTTCTCCTTTTTAAATTAAATCTAAATTGAGAAGAGAGAAGCCACGCTGCGGCCCTTCTCTCCTGCTTCTCTATTGTAGACAGAAGAAATAAGGGGAACGTTCGCAAAAAAATTATGTTTTAAAAAAAAATCCGGGGAGGATATATCTATAATTGTCAGCTTTGAAGCTGTATGAGTTTTTACTGAAGCGGCGCCCTTTTGCAGCTTTTATGTTTTTATTTCTTCAAAGCCTTCACTACCAGGGGCATCGATGTCGCCGCAAGGGGATTCATTTTAAAGTCACCGAAATATTCAATTCTTGTGAAACCGGCGGCGGTAATGATTTCGGAAAGTGTATTTTTTCTTACGGGCATCAGGGTGATACTGTTGGTGACAGTATTTCCTGTTTCATGAATCATCAACTCTGTATTGAAATTAATGAGACCGTCCTCCCTGAAACCATATGATCTGGTGAAGGAAATAACCTCATTTTCTATGGGGGGAAGTTTATCTACTCCTTCATCAAGGATATAGTCATAATTAAGAATCTGCAGCATCATGATGCCACCCTCCCGCAGAACAGAAGAGACAGCGGAAATAAATTTTTTAATATCGGAGATATTTAGCAGGTGCACCAGAGTATTTCCGAAGCAGACTACGCCGTCGAAGGACCCGGCTTCATATTCATGGGCAACCTTGAGCATGTCCATATATTTGAATCTGAGATTGTCCAAGCCGTGATTTTTTTTCTTTTCTGCCGCCTCAATCATTGCTCTTTCATAATCAATTGCTACAACTCTGTATCCCTTTACCGCCAGGCTGATGGCAAGGTTTCCGGTGCCGCATCCGATATCAAGGATCCTGGCATCGGGAATGTCTTTCAGTGTCAGCTCCACGAAGTCGCGCTGGGGGGGACTGAAGGGAAAGATATTATCGTAGTAGGTGCAGATGCTGGTGTAGAAGTCCATTGTGTTTTCCTTGTTGGATATTTAAAACCCGCGGGACCATTTCGAGGGGGGCTCGATTGCAATGGTCCCGCAGGGGCGTTATAACATAATTATTATCATGACATTTAAATCCGGGTAACCTTAGCCTGTCGCCGCGGCGGAACCTTTTTGAATTTTTCATTACCATCGGGGTGCCCCACGGCCAGTATCATGTAGACGCTATGGCCTTTTGGAATTGAAATGCCAGCCCTGTTCAGATCCTTTGCGGCATGGCTAATGCCTCCGCCGAGGAGACCGAGGATACAGGTGCCGAGGCCCATTGCCTCAGCCTGAAACATGATGTGGCTCCCCGCAAGGGCGCAGTTGGTGGCGGTTGCTCCACCTTCCGGTCCATGAATCATGATCATTGCCGGGGCATCCCAGGTCATTTCTATGGAACCTGTTTCCCTGAATATCTTCTGATGGTTTTCCAGTCGGTGCCTCATCTCCATCAGTACATGGTAGTTGCTTTTTCCGGATGCCAGGTATACCAGTGGTCGAGTGAGTCTATTCGACAGGAGTGAAGTAATTTTGCCGTAGAAAATCAGGACAGCTTCACCGATGGTTCTGATTTTTCCCCTGTCATTGGTCACCGTAAAATGATAATTCTGGCTGTTGTGTCCCGATGGAGCATAACGTGCAGCATTCAGGAGAGTATCGAGTTCATCATCGGTGACGTCGGTATCGGAAAATTTTCTGCGGCTTCGCCGCCCCTTCAGGAGGTCCATTACAGCTTCCCTGCCGGGGATTCGGATGCTGTCTTCTCCTCGCGACCACTCTTCCCCTGAAATGGTGAGGGCCCCCGCGGAGAGACATGCGGAGGTGCAGTGGCCGCAGAGAATACAGTTTTTTTCATAGCCATCCTTAAGGCTTACTCGATCTCTTTCGTCGGTGTAAAAGTTTTTTCGGAAACATGCATCAATGCACAAGCCGCAGTTTTTACAGAGGGAGGGGTTGTGGATCAATTTTTCTGTGTACATAATGCCTGTTATTCCCCCTTCCATGACGCAATATATTCTGCTTCAGAAAATTCAATGCCGGGATTTTCTAATATCAGTTTTCCCTTCAGGTGCGCTTCTTTCGCGGCAAGTTCGAAATGGCAGAGTGCGATCCCCATATCTACCCGCTGAAGATCTTCAGTTTTGAATCTGTTGAGCTGCCGTGTGTACTTTTCATCCCGCTGAAGGAAAAAGTGAAAGGTGTTTTTATCTTTAATGATTCGCCATGGCTGCTTGTTTGATGCGGAGGGAGCGAGGCGCATTAATTCCAGTATTTCTGTATATTCTCCAGCGGTATTTTTTTCGAGGGGATTACCGGGTTTTCCGTCAAAGAAAATATTCTGCCATGATCTCCGGTGATCGGATTTCGCCACCCTGCGGGAAATTCCATCGCGGATGGTGCGCCTTGGGGCTATGTTTCCCGTTGCCGTTACAGCTGGAATTACTTCCTTCTCCTGCAGATTTATTCGTTCTGCGAATGAACTGCGGTTGAAGGTCCCCCCGAGCCAGCAGGTGCCGAGGTCAAGGTCAGTAGCCTTAAGGATTATTTTTTCCATCAGGTAGCCGAAGTCTTCAAGATAATGCCCGGAAGGGGATACGGTCCCTATGATAAATCCGGCAGGATTTTTAATCAGGCCGTAGGTACCCAGGTTTTTCATGGATGACCGTTCCCGGTCAGTTGCAGTGATCAATTCGAATCGGCTGTCGCTATTAAAGGGGCCTTTCAGTTCGCTTTGTAAAAACGACTCCACCTCCTCAGTTTTACTCCTCTCGATTGGTTCCGGGGTATAGCTTCGGCATGAGTACCTTTTTTCAATTAGTTTGTTTACTGGCTGTTTAAAGGTCATTTTGTTTTCCTTGTTTATTTTTTTGAAGTCCGGATTGAGGAAGCCCTCACTTCCTGCATGATTTTAAAAAGAGAGAAAGGACTGAACCTGTTCTTTCGTTTCATGATTGATTCGGGCAATAAGGTATTTGCCCCTTCGTTGAGTGATGATGAGCCCTGCATTTTCAAGCTCCTTAAGGTGATGAGAAATTGTCGGTGCGCCTATATCCAGCTGGCATTTAAGTTGCTGAATATAACATCCCGTATTATTATCTTCGAAACATGTCTCTTCCATGCGGGCAATCTCCAGGTAGAGTTCCAGACGGTTCTCATTGGAGAGGGCCTTCATTATTCGTGTGATATCTTTTGTATTCATAATTGTTTTACATTTCGATAATTATCGAAGTATAAAATAGTCAATTTTTCTGGTTTCGTCAAGTTGGAAAGGGAAATATTTTCGATTTAGTGAAAATATTTGCTGGGAAATTCCCGGATAAATTAAACAGGTCTCTGAAGGGGGCAAATGCTTACCTCTTTCCATTCTCTCATAAAAAAGTCGAGAGGTCCTGCAGCTCACAGGTTGCCGGGGTGTCAGACTGATTATTCCAAAGGGCATAGAGCCCCAATAGTACTTGCCTATTGCTGATACAGGTGCTATAATTCCTGAATATATCAAAAGCAGAGTGATGCGAAACATCTATGAAGGCAACCGAAGAACAGTTGTGGCAGATAATTCAGGCCTCCCCAGTGGCCATGGTCATTTATGACTCAAACGGAATTTTTTATAAATTAAACGATATGTTCGTTGAACTTTTCGGTTATACTTCCAGTGATCTTCCCCATGTTGATGATTGGTTTCCAAGGGCCTACCCTGATGAAACTTATAGAAATGAAGTGGAACGGAAATGGTTTGCTGCTGTTGAGAAATACCTTGAAACCGGTGAAAAATTTGTTCCCATTGAAGCCAGGGTAACCTGCAAAGACGGTACGGTACGTGACATTGAATTCAAATTTTCCTCATTGGATGACATCTACATCACCACCTTCGTCGACCTTACTCCCTTTAATAAAATTTATGAAAAGTTAAGGGAAAGTGAACAACGGTACCGCGCCCTTTTCGAAGGAAGCAGGGACGGCATCGTCATGATCAGCGTCGACCGAAATATCATAGACGCCAACCAGGCCTATTGCGACATGCTGGGGTATTCACTTGAGGAATTGAAAAAAAAGAATTTAGATGATGTCACTCCCCTTAAATGGCGGAAGTGGGAGCAGGTTGAAATTATAGAGAAACAGCTTCTTACAAGGGGATTTTCAGATACCTATGAAAAGGAATATATTCACAGGGATGGGACTATTTTTCCCATTGAACTGGAAACCTATCGTTTTGAAAATGTAGAGACGGGGGAATTTTTTCTCTGGGGTGCCGTAAGGGATATTTCCGAAAGAAAAAAAGTAAAGGAGGCGCTCCGGGAAAGCGAGGAAAGATTCAGGAAACTTTCCAGTCTCTCCTTTGAGGGGATCCTGATACATAAGGATGCAAAATATATAGATTCCAATCTCAGGTTTCAGAAAATGTTCGGGTATGAGCCGAAAGAACTTGCTGGTGTAGATCTGATAGATATGCTGATATCTCCTGAAACACAGGATTTTGTCAGGGAAAATGTTAAGCTCGAACATGCGAAACCCTACGAAGCGGAGGTTGTACACAAAAACGGAAAAATACTTCCCGTAGAGATCGAAGCGCATAATATAAGTTGGGAAGGAAAAAAATTCAGGGTTGCAGCGTTTCGGAATATTACCGAAAGAAAACGTGCTGAGAAAATTGCTGCTGCCCGCCTTGCCATTCTTGAATATTCCTATAATTGTACCCTCAACGAGTTGCTGGTTAAAACCCTGGATGAGGCTGAAAAATTGACAAACAGTTCAGTCGGCTTTTTTCATTTTATAGAATCCGATCAGAAAACTATTGTTCTTCAGGCCTGGTCTACAAATACTACAAAAAACATGTGTAATGCAGAAGGTGAAACTCACTATGATATTGAAAGGGCCGGAGTCTGGACAGATTGTATTTACACTAAAGGCCCTGTGATTCATAATGAATATGAGAGTCTCCCGTATAGAAAGGGACTCCCTGAAGGACATGTCCCGATTGCTCGTGAACTTCTTTTTCCCGTAATCCGTAATAATCTTATTGTTGCCATCATCGGTGTAGGTAATAAATTATCAGGTTATGATGAATATGACATCGGCATGATAACCCAGCTTTCTGACCTGGCGTGGGATATTGCGGTGCGCAAAAAAATAGAAGATGCCCTGGTTTATGAAATTCAGGAAAAGGAAAGAATACAACACCACCTGACACAGGCTCAGAAGATGGAGGCCATCGGCACCCTTGCGGGGGGGATCGCCCATGATTTCAATAATATCTTAAGTGGTATGATGGGCAGCATTGAGATACTGGGAAATGTTCTCGGAAAGGAGGTTTTAACAAACCGTGAAAAGATAGAAAAATATCTCTCTATCCTTAAAAAGGCATCCCTGCGGGGAGCTGATATCGTAAAACAGCTGCTCACCCTTTCCCGAAAACAGGATAGTCATTTTACGCAAATCAGGCTTAATGACTCATTACATAATATTTATGAAATTGCCCGTAACAGTTTTCCCAAGTCAGTTGATATTATTTTTAATATCCCCGAGGATGATATCTTTATAGAGGCTGATGAAACCCAGATCAATCAGGCCCTTTTAAATCTCTGTGTCAATGCTTCTCACGCGATGACCGTGATGAGAAGTGAAGGAGAAAAAGAGGGGGGAACGCTCACGGTTGAAATAATGAAAATTGATATCAGGGATTCCCCCGGTATTTTCCGGGGTAAAGTTTCTGAAGTCCAAAAATATTTTAAGATTTCGGTAACCGATACCGGTGTTGGAATGGATGAAGTTACTGTAAATCAGATATTCGATCCCTTTTTTACAACTAAAAATAAGGAAGAGGGGACCGGCCTTGGGCTTGCCATGGTCTACGGCATTTTAAAAAAACATAATGGCTTCATCAATGTCAATTCTGAGAAGGGGAAGGGGACAACTTTTTCGGTTTATCTCCCTGAATATTCCAAAGAGAAAAAAGAGATCACCGGAATCATGGATAACAGAGAGAAGTTAATAGGGAAAGGGAATGTTCTAATAATTGATGATGAAGAGGATATACTTGCCGTAGCCGAAGAGATGCTTTTTCAGCGTGGATTTACCGTAGTAACCGCCGTGGGTGCCGAAGAGGGAATTGAAACCTATAGAAAATACAGGGAGACCTGTGAGGCGGTGATTCTTGATCTCTCCATGCCTAAAAAAACAGGCCTCGAGGTTTTCCGTGAGTTAAGGGAGATCAATCCTTCGGTGAAGGTTTTGATGAGTTCCGGTTTTGCCATGGATGAACGGATTCAGAAGGCAATTGAACTGGGGGCCATGGGATTTATAAAAAAACCCTACAGCATTAACGAGGTTATCGGGAGGCTGAATAAAATTATCAACGAGTGATTTTCAGCAGTAGCGGCTCCCCCGGCCAGGCAGGTTGCCCGGTATCATGGGATTTCTGGCGTTCTTTGCAGGTGGCTCCGGCCCGTTACCGAGGGGACGGATTGCCTCAACCTGGATGTTCAGAGCCCCCCGGTCATCCTGTACGGTACCCCTTATCAGAAAGGGGACTCCCGCCTCCAGGAGGTGGGCACAGCGCCGGTATGCCGCGGGGAAAAATACCGTTTCAAATATATCCGTTTCATCCTCGAAGCTGACAAAAATCATCGGCTGTCCCGTCCCGGTGAGGATTGCCTTCTGGGTTACAGGCCAGCCAACAATCGTAATTTTTTCATCCAGGTGACTGCGAAGTTCACCGGCACGGATTTGCTGCCGCGGAGTCATCTCCTGCTCCCAGAAAAAGAGCGGGTGACGGTCGCAGAGAAATCCGAGTGAGCGGTACTGGAGGCGCATTTTTTCCCCGGGGGGCATGTCTTTTGCAGGGGGGGCAGCCACTGCCGCTTCAAAGAGACTCCCCGTGGTTTCCTCCTTCCGGGAGTTGTTCAGGAGGGCTGTCCAGAGCAGCCGGGGACGGTTTCTTCCCCCCGCGATGGAGTCGCAGGCCCCGATGGAAATAAGGAGTTCAAGGTCAGAGGGGGAAAGCCTCAGGCGGTGCAGGAGATTTTCCATTGAGGTGAAGGGGCCCCGTGATTTTCTTTCTTCAAGAATGGCCCTTACTGTGGCGGCCTGTAAACTTCCCACCGCCATGAACCCTACGCGGATAGTCATGCCGGTTCCGCGGTACCTGAAATGGCTTTCGTTGATGTCCGGTGGCAGGATGGTAATTCCCATACGGCGGGCTTCGCTGATGTAGGCCCCAGGTGTATAGTAGCCGCCGCAGTTGGAGATTACCGCAGCCATAAAATGCGCCGGGTAGTGCGCCTTCAGGTATGCCGACTGAAAGGAAACCATTGCGTATGACGCGGAGTGGGGTTTGCAGAAAGAGTATCCGTCAAAGGATGAAATCATTTCCCATATTTTATCACAGGTTTCTTCTGATACACCGTTTCGCGCCGCCCCCTGATAAAACTGGAGGCGGCAGGCGGCGAGTTTTTCATCCTTGTTTTTTTTAGTGAGAATTTTTCGCAGGCCGTCCGCCTCCGCTGGGGAGAAGTCCGCCAGGGCAATGGCCGCCTTGGAGACATCCTCCTGGTAGACCATGATGCCGTAGGTTTCCCTCAGTATGTGGTCCAGGCGCGGATGCAGGGGCTCCCACCGGGCACCCCTGAGGCGGTCGATGTATTTATTTATGAAGCGGTTCGCAGCGGGACGAATTATGGATGAGTGAATCACCAGGTGCTCGAAATCTCCCGTGGCGGCCTTCTTCTGCAGCTGCCGTGTCGCAGGGGATTCCACGTAGAAGACCCCCATGGAGTCTCCCCTGGCTAGAAGTTTTTTTGTCGCGGGGTCCGTAAGGGGGTCTGTTTTAAAAAAATCAACCTCTTCGCCGTCACCTCTTATATCATGGAGGGCGTCACGGATCACCGCAAGGGACCGGTTTCCCAGGAGGTCGATTTTGACCAGCCCCGACGCCTCGGCGCCGTCCTTGTCCCAGGCGATGACAGGTACCCCCTTCGGCGCCGTCTCCACCGGTACATAGTGATTGATGGGTTCAGGGGTAATCACCAGTCCCCCGACGTGTACGGAGATATGTTTCGGGAAGCCGCGGATACGCCCCGCAACGGCTATAATTTCGCGCCACGTGTCATCGAGTTCCGGAATCTCTCCCGTTTCGCTCCGGTCGAAGGCCTTTTCGAAGGAGCTGATTTCCGCATCCGGAATGCCGTATGACCTGGCAGTGTCTCGTAACGCCCCGGCGCTTTTGAAATGAATGTGGGTGGCCACCATGGCGCAGCGGTCACGTCCAAAGTGTTCCATGGTCTCATCGATAATGGCGTCACGCTCGTCCCAGGCGAAATCTACATCAATGTCCGGGGGATCCTTCCGGTCAGGATTCAGGAAGCGCTCAAAGTAGAGGTCGTGGCGTATCGGGTCAACATTGGTGATGCCGAGGCAGTAGGCAACAATTGAGGCGGCTCCGCTTCCACGGCCGCAGGTCCGTTCTGTACGGCTTACGATATCCGCCACGACAAGAAAATAGGCGTCAAATCCCTTCGTCTGTATAATTCCGAGTTCATATTCGATTCGTTCCAGCACCGATTCAGACAGTTCACCGTAGCGGACCTCCGCCCCTGCATAGGTCCGCTCCCGTAAAAAAACTGCAGGGTCGAATCCGTCGATCTGCCGGTAATCCGGAAAAATGTATCCTTCGAATATATGATCAAAGGTGCACATTTCCGCAATGGCGGCGGTATTTGCAATGGCTTCTTCGAAGCCGTAGAATTTTTCAAAGGCCTTTTCGGGGGGGAAGTATATGCTCCGCGGATCAGCAGAGTCTGCAGGATCCAGGGCACTGATGGCCGCCTGCTTCGCAACAGACCGGAGGACCCTGTGGGTGAGGAAGTCATCATCCGCCGCGAGGGTAACCTCCCCCGCCGTCACAAGGGGAATGCCGAGGCGCCGCGCCGCGGGAACGATGCGGTGCGACCAGGGAAGAATCATTGCAAATAGCCCGGGCGTTTTAACCCCGGGTTGTTTGCAATGATTCGGTGTGGCCATTTGTTCAAGCAGGTTTTCGTCATCCGTCAGAATAACATTACCGTCGCCGAAACGGCACAGGAGCTCCGAAAGCCCTTCCCCTGAATCTCCCTTTATCGCCGTAAGGAGTTGGCAGAGATTTGAAAATCCCATCCGGTTTTTTGTCAGCACCACGGCACGCTGATTTTTATGCCGCGCCTCGGCACCGATAATGGGGCGGATGTTTTTCTTGCCGCATTCTGCAATGAATTCATGGACACCGTAGAGGTTGTTTATGTCCGTAAGGGCAAGGCATCTGCAGCCGTCTTCTGCGGCGCGGATGACAAGTTCATCTATTGGTATCGTCCCGTAGAGGAGGGAAAAATTTGACCGGACAAAGAGGTGTACGAATTTTTCAGGCATGGGTCGACCCCCTGAGGGTGTATCCCATGCGTATGGCGCCGTCACCGTAACGGCCCCTGATTTTGTCGAGGGCCCGCTGCAGGGACTCCCTGCGGATTTTTTCCGGCGGTGTGAAGAGGTCCAGCTGGAGGTTGCCCCCCTGGAGATCAGCGAGGGCGATACTGAGGCGGCGTACGCGTACCCGCCGGTCCATGATGCGCGCGAGGGTCGCCGCCGCGGTATCAAAAAAATCCCGGTCACACCATGAAGGGGAGGCGAGGCGGGAATTTCCCGAGGTGCGTACCCCGTCAGTGTAGGTGAGGGAGACCTCCACCCTGCGGGCGGACATGCCCTCCCGGCGGAGTCTGCATCCCGCCTCTTCGGCGAGGCCGAAGAGGCGTGCCGCCACTTCATCGCGTTCATTGGTATCTGACTCAAGGAGAATATCTTCACGGATGCGCCGCAGTCCCGCCGCCTCGGCACTCACCGGGGTGAAATCGATGCCCCGGGCGGCATCCCGGAGGCGGGTGCCCCTTTTGCCAAGGGCGGCGGCGACGGCATCGTCGGGGAGCCGGGCAAGTTCTCCCAGCTCTTCGATGCCGAGAATATTCAGGCGTTCAGAGAGTTTCTCCCCGATACCGGGGAGGAGCAGAATGTTCTGGTGCCGTAGAAAAGACTCCTCGTCTCCCCGGGGGACCGTGACAAAACCTTCCGGTTTCACCACGCGGGTCGCCACCTTGGAGACGAGGCGGTTCGCCGCCAGTCCCGCAATGGGGTTGAGTCCCATGGAGGAGGCAATCTCCCGGCGCACACGGGCGGCGTGGTCGATTGATTCCCCGAAGAGGCGTCTGGTGCCGGTGATGTCGAGAAAGAGGTGTCCCCCCTCGAGGCGTTCCACCAGTGGGGCCTGGGAGAGGACCTTTTTATAGAGGTGTCCCTCGGCGCGGCTGTAGCGGGGATAGTCCGGTTCAAGGATGCGCATCCCCTTCAGGCGGCGCCCCAGTGGGGCCAGGGGCATTCCCCGCCGCAGACCTTCCCGGAAGGCCTCTTCGGAGACATCAATGATTACGGCGCGTCGGTTGTGCGCCGGTGCTATAATGAAGGGCTCTCCCCGCAGTGATGTGTCGCGGAGTGCCTCCACTGCGGCCATGAAGTTGGCCACGTTGAGGTGGAGTATCTGCCTTTCCATTTTCAGGCCCCCCGTGGGGGAAGCCCTTCGTCGGAAAGGAGACTGCGCAGCATCAGGGCATTTGTCGGGGCCTGTCCCCGCCGGTGATTGTTAAAGTAGATGCGGACCTTCTTCGCGCTGCCAGCCATGGATATTATACGGTCGATCCAGGGCTTCAGTTCATCGCCGCTGTAGAGGTAGTCGAAGCGCGCCGCCGCGTCTGACCCCCACCAGGTCTTTTCGTTGCGCCCGTGAAAGCGGATATATGCAATTGATGAGGTGACGATGTCGAGGGGTGCCGGGAGCCCCCGGAGGCGCGGGGTGTCAACGGAACAGAAGCCTACATTTCTCTCCCGCAGGGCGTCGAAGACGCGCTTGTTGAGCCACTCCGTGTTGCGGAACTCCACCACCAGGGGGAGTTCATGGATTTCCTGTATCAGGCGATCGAGGTATTGCCGGTTCTCCGGGAGGTAGTGAAAGCTGTAGGGAAACTGGAGCAGTACCGCGGCGAGCCGGTCTGACTCCGCCAACGGTTTAAGCGCCGCCGCGTATTCCCCCGCGGAGGACTTCCAGCTGTGGGGGTCGATCTTGTGGGTCATGGAGCTGTGTGCCTTGATGGAAAAATCCAGTGTCTTCCCCCCCCGGTCCATGATGCCCTGGAGCTGCCCCGCAGTGGGCATCCGGTAGTAACTGAAATTCAGTTCCACCGTGTCAAAGTGTTCGCTGTAGCAGTGAAGAAATTCTTCCCGCCGGGTCTCTTCTGGATAGAAGGGCCCCTTCCAGTCAAGGTAATCATAGCCCGAGGTTCCTATGCGCAGTTCAGTCACGGTCTTCCTTCTTTAAACTTCCTTTAAAATCTGAAAACAAGATACTAAACATATGTTTCGGGGTCAATGAAAAATTAATTATCGGGGGAAGTTAAAACATGAAATACAGAACCTGGACTATCATTGTTGAGGGGAAAACAATTTTTACATGATTATGTCTCGATAGATTGGTAAAGGAAGTTTTTTCATAATCAGCGGGTGGATAAAAAGAGGGCCGGGCCAAAGGGGCACGTGGAGGAGTTCCCTTCGGTCCGGCTGGAATACTTTTATCTGCGGGTCTGGCTGTTCAGGGTGAAGTGTACCGTCTCTGTTCACAGGAAACACTAACCAGTTTTTGCAGGTGTATCCTCCCCGCGGGTTTAACCGCGGGGAGGAAATTTTTCCGGGATGATCCTGCAGGGAATTTCCCGGAGTTCTGGAAGTGTACCTAATGTGTTACTCAGAATGACGGTGTTAAAAATCTCTCAAATTTTCCGGACAGAAAAAAGAGAGAAAAGAAAAAAGTAAAAGAGCGGCCATCCCTGCAGATAACAACAAATCAGGGTAAAACTGATCTCACGCATTCTCTGCGTGACTAGGGTGAATATACAGTAAAAGAATACATCCTGTCTCATTGGCTGCTGATAAATCAAATAAGGGGCAGGTGCAAATACTGATATCAGAAGTTGCGGTACAGATAAATCATATAGTGCTGGTAAAAGCAGGACGGATTAGTAGAAGTGATTCTATAATTTGTATAGTATAGAAAGAAGCCAACTCCGGGGAATAAAATATCAGTTTTAACGCGGGGATATTTGTCCTCCTTATGCTTGACGAAAAGCAGTGAAAAGGATTACTATATATATCAGCGAAAAACAATTATACATGATACATTTTAATAGAACTATGATGAATCAAATAAAGATTGCAGCGGCGGCACTCCTTATAGTGGCCATGGTAGTACCGGGAATCCTCTCCGGTAACCAGAAAAATTATGTCCCCAAAAGAAAATTCAGGGTGGCATACTTCAATGTCGCCAAAGGAAGTAAAACCTTCGGAAAAATGAAAGGGGAGTTCATCTTCAGGGACATGCTCCGCTTTATGCAAAAGGCCGCGAATGATCTCAATATGAAACTGGAAGCCTATCCCTTAAAGATAGACGCCGGTGAAATGAGGGATGTACTGGAGCAATGTCGAAAAACCTATAAACCTGATATGTTGCTTTTTGGCGGAGGTCAGGGCATCTCGGAAACAATTCTTCGGTGGGGTGAAAAACACCGTATCCCATCTATTACATTTAACACTGGTTTTTTGCCTGATGAGGGAACTGGAAAGCCCCGGGAAAAATACCATTACTGGATCGGTGAGGTGGTTCCCGATGATGAGATGGCGGGGTATCACCTTGGTCTGAGCCTCTCCCGTTATGCCACGGCGAGATGGGGGGGGCCGGTACAGATGGTGGCATTTACTGGCACCAGGAGTGACAGGGCCTCCAGGATGCGCCTCATGGGACTGAAGCGGGCATTAAAGGAGTCTCCGCAGGTCAGACTGCAGCAGGTTTTTACCACCAGGTACCAGACCAGTATTGCCCGGGAAAAGTTTGTTCTTATAAAGAAAAGCCGATATCCGAAGGCGCGTATCTTCTGGGCGGGAAGCGACAGTATCGGCCGCGGTGTCGCCGAGGGTACCCGGAGACTCGGTCTTATTCCCGGCAGGGATGTCGTAACATGCGGCGTTGACTGGACTGAAAAAGGTATCAGGGCCGTTGAAAAGGGGGATATTCTTGCCACTGCGGGGGGGCATTTTTTTGACGGCGCCTGGGCAATGGTCCTGGCCTACGATTATCTCTCCGGTATTGAGTTTGGCAGTGAAAATACTTCTTATAAGACCCCCATGTTTCTGCTCAACAGGCAAAATCTTCATTACTACCGTAAAGTACGCTCTGAAAAGTTTTTGAAGACAATAAACTTTAAAAACTTTTCCAGGGTCCATAATCCATCCCTGCAGGGATACCGTTTTAATGCAAAGCAGCTCTTAGTGGATTAAAGATTTTAATTAAATACAATCAAAAAATGAAAATTCGCTTGTATTGTTTAGAGATTTATTGATATTTGTAGATGGGGTTGCGGGCATTTCCCGGATATTCGTCAATATGGCACTTGTTAAAAAAATAATAAAAAACAGCGGTAAGCGATCAGGATTTCTGCTCTTCGGGCTGATTTTTGCCTTTGCTGTCTTTGCCTTTCTCAGTATTCATACCATGAAGAGCATCAGCAAAAGTGATGAAACCCTTAAAGAGAAGGGGGAACGTATCGCCAGGCTTATTATTGCCTCCAATGCGGAAAGTCTGATGGACTATAATATTGCCGCCCTGAAGGGATCCATTCAATCCTTTATAAAGGAAACGGATGTGAAGGCCATTGTTATTATCGATGGCACGGGGAAAATACTGGTAAATGAGTCGAGAAAAACGCGCAGTACCAGTGAAGAGACGGTAACGATCCCCATCCGCCGCGGTGATATGAAAATCGGCACCCTGAAACTGACCGTCACAAATTCCTCACGTTGGGTAAAAACCAACAGAACCGTTGACCTGGTTGCCTCCTCCAGTGTGGACCACCTCTGGGATTATAATGTTTCCGCCTTAAAAAGCAATGCCTCATCCTTCTTTAAGGATGCTGATATTAAAAAACTTTATATAAGAGAAGAAAGCGGCATTGAACTTGTCCGCCTGGAGAAGGAGAGTGCCGGCTCCGAAGAGTTGGAAATCAAAAAGGAACTTTACAAGGACAAACGTTTCATCGGCACCCTCGTAATGACCTTCTGTGACTGCACCTATGTACAGAGTGATTCCAGGCGCAAACAGGCCATGATGATTTATATCCTCCTGACGGGAGTTCTCGGCCTCGGCATCGCCATTGTTGTTTTCTGGGGAAGCAGCAGGCCTGCTGAAACCTATGATGAAAATGGATCTGCAGGTATTGATTCCCAGGGGGGGGCCGCCTGGGCAATTTCAGATTCAACTGAAAAAAAGATGGAAAGGGCCATTGAGTATATTAAGGAAAATTTCGTCGACAGCATCTCCCGGGAGGGCCTCGCTTCACACCTTGAACTGAATCCCGATAATCTCGGTCGGTATTTTAAGCTTTATACCGGAGAGAAAATAAATGACTACATAAACAGGCTTCGTATTGAGGCTGCGGCAAAGCTGCTAACCGCCACGGAAGATTCAATTGTTGAGATAGCCTATGCGGTAGGTTTCGAGAATATCAGTACCTTCAACAGGGCATTTCAGAAAATTCACAACCAGACACCGACGGATTACCGTAAAATTAAGTAAAAATTGACTGTTTTTGATGTAACCCCCCGCATTTCTTGATATCAGTTATTGCGATATACTAAATACTGATTTACCAGCCACTCATGAGACAATTCATCCGTTTTTATGCTTTTTAATAGGGAAAACCCGCCGGTAACTGAATTTTACCGCGGGATATTTTCTTTTTAAAAAGTAATATGGAGGAATTGATGAAAAATCTAAGATTTTTATCATTATTTGCCCTCATATCTCTTATCGCAACAGCATGCGGCAGTGACGGCAGTGATGCCAAGGTAACACCACCGACACTGAACCCACGTGTAAAGCAGATAATTGAAGTGAGTGGAAAGCAGTTCATAGATCTGAACGCTAACGGAACATTAGATCCCTACGAGGACTGGAGACTTTCAGCCTCAGAGCGGGCCGATGATCTCATTTCTCAGATGACGCCGGAGGAAAAGGCAGGTCTCATGGTGCACGGAAGCATGTCAGCCAGTGATGGTACCGCTACAGGGGGCATTTATACTGAAGATGATCCAGGGACAGCTGATAAGGACGAATCATCTCAGATCACACAGCTCGACAATCATGTCCGTTATGGCATGAATATGCTGGGCAAAACCGTACAGATTATCGCAACCCACGCGAACTCAGTGCAGGAATACTGCGAGGGGACCAGGCTTGGAATCCCCTTTGTTCTGAGCACCAATCCTATTCATTATTATGGTGATACTCCCCAGGGTTTTTCAGAGTGGGTCCGTCCCCTCGGATTCGGATCTACAATGGATTCTGCCCTTGTGGAAAATTTTGCTAAAATCGCCGCAAAGGAATTTCGTGCCGTTGGTCTCAGGCTGAACCTTGCTCCCATGGCTGACCTGGCAACTGAACCCCGGTGGGCCCGTATCAATGATACCTTCTCCGAGGATGCCGATTTAGCTGCCCAGATGGTCGCCGCCTACATTCGCGGATACCAGGGCGAAGCCCTTACCAGGGACAGTGTAGCCTGTATGGTAAAACACTTTCCAGGCGCGGGCCCCCAGGAAGACGGCTATGACAGTCACTTCTATTTCGGAAAGGATCAGGTCTATCCTGGCGATAATTTTGCCGGACACCTGAAATCATTCGAGGCAGCCTTTGAGGCCGGCGTTGCATCAGTAATGCCCTACTACAGTGTCCTCAAGGCCGGCAGCTGGACTTATGAGTCTATTATCGATGGTAATCTCACCGAGCAGGTGGGTATTGCCTACAATGAAGATGTAATCAAGGACCTACTGAGGGGCAAATACGAATTTGGCGGTCTCGTCTGTACTGACTGGCTGATCATGGAAGCCCCGGATGAGCCCGGAATGCTCCGTGCCGCTTACGGTATGGAAGGAACCACAGTATCAGAGCGGCTGCAGAAGGCGGTCCGAAACGGTATAGACCAGTTCGGCGGCTATACTGACCCCACGCCTTTTGTTACCGCTTATAATGAGGGACTCCTCACCGATGCGGATCTGAACGGCGCTGCAAAGAAGGCCCTGGTTATGATATTTCAACTGGGACTCTTTGAAAATCCCTACGTAGATGCAGCAGAAGCACGTTATATCTGCAACACCCTTGAGCACCGTACTGCAGCACAGGATGCTCAGTATAAGTCAGTGGTTCTGTTGAAGAATGAAAATAATGCCGTCCCAGGTGACCTCGGTGACCCCTACGGTGGCGGCCCTGGTTCAAGCGCCTTATTTCTCAATATATCAGAGGATGATGACTTTAAATGGTCAAACTATTGCAATGATACACCAACTAGAAATTATGAATCAAGCTTGAAGGACACTGCAGCCCTTCAGGCGGCCGTTACGGGAGCAGATTTTGTATTTATTAAAATACCCACTCCAAGCAAAGCAGATTCCAGGCTTGGTTTTTTCGCTGTAATGGCTAATTATCCCCTTGGTTCACTTGAGTATGGATCAGATCAGAATAATTATCAGTATCAGGATCCAATGACAGTGAATGGTGGTGCGGGTGATTTTATGCAAATAGATGATACCTACTATGTCATGACTGATGGAGCAACAGGGGACGGTACCCTGGGTGAAAACCCAACTGCAAATCCCCAGTTTGACAACGCTAATCAGGTGTATCTCGATCAAATCACGGATGTCAGGGCTGCAATTACTGCTTCAGGCAGCAGTGCCAAAATAGTAGTCATAGCCTCCATGGCAAGGCCAAGCTGTGTGCATGAATTCGAAGATGATGTTGATGCCATAATAGTTGACTGGGGTGTTTCAAAGAAGACTCTTTTCGACATGATATACGATATCGTGCCCTTCACAGGTAAACTCCCTGTGGGCCTGCCTGCCTCTGATACAGCTGTTGATGCAGCAGCAGAAGATGTTGCCGGTGACGGTACACATGCAACATACAAGTATGGTTACGGCCTGTAGAATGTAACCATTCTGAATAAAAATAAGCCCATTATTGTTTCACATAGAATAAATTCTAACAGGGGCTTTCCCGTAACGGGGAAGCCCTTTTTTCTATTAATAGGATAGGAACAAGGGTCAAGGTACAGGGTACAAATTTATATCGATACAGCAGCTTAACTTGCTCCTTGTTTCTTTATACTTTTTTTGTCTCTGCCGCGTAATATGTGGCCCTCTTTTTCCTTGAATTTTTACCTTCGAAGCATTTCCCACTGCGCAAAGACTGATATCAGTTTTTACGAAATTACAATAACTGATATATCAGTGAATCAAGAGACTTTAAGATATCTATTCTGTATTTTCAGGCCAGTCATATGGTTGGTTGTGCTGCTGATTGCATGAGATTTTAAAATTAAAAATTCGGCAATCAGGACGCTTGATCAATAAAGAATGAAACACATCTTTTCCCCAATAGGCGGGTGAGGATGTAAAGATATTAAAAAATTCGGAGGAACAATATATGACAAGGTTACATACATTTTTAAAAACTCTATTTGTTCTCTGCCTGCTTGGGATTATGAGCCTGGCATTTACCGCCTGTGGTATAGGTGGGGGAGCAGGAGAACAGGATATTGAAGCAAGAGCACAGGGTATTCTTGATTCAATGTCGCTCCAGGAAAAAGTTGATCAGTTAAGTGGTGGGCCGTATATTGAAGGCGACTGGTTCGCAGGTATGAGTCAGATTGATAATGATCGTCTGAATGTACCTAGTATGATATATCGTGACGGTCCCCGTGGTGCTAGAAAGGTAAACGACAATATTAGGGGAACTACAACTTTCCCGGTAGCTGCCTCACGTGCTTCAACCTGGGATCTGGAACTTGAGGAAAAAATTGGCAAGGTAATGGGAGTTGAAACCAGGGCACTTGGGGCCTATACACTTCTGGCGCCGACAATAAATCAGGTTATGCACCCCCGGTGGGGCAGGGCACAGGAAACATATGGGGAAGATTCTTTCCTTTTGGGTAAAATGGGAACAGCCTTCGTAAAAGGGGTTCAGACTAAACCGGAGGAAGACACCTATACTGTACAGTCATGTGTAAAACATTTTGCCGCCAATAATACGGAAAACAATAGAGCAACTTTTAATGCTTTACTTGATGAACGGACTTTGCGGGAAGTCTATCTCCCTCATTTTAAAATGACCATCGATGAAGGGGATGCCGCAGCATTCATGGGAGCCTACAATATGGTTAATGGTGAATTTAACTGTAATAACTATAATCTCATCAGGGAAATTCTGAAAACAGAATGGGGTTTTGAAGGTTATATTATTACGGACTGGTACGCCTATGGTTCCACAGTTGATTCTTTAACGGCGGGCCTCGATGTAGAAATGCCTTTTAGTGATGGGGCAATTCCAGGAGATCATATTTACATTTATGGACCTACTCTGGTGACTGCTATAAATTCGAATATGGTATCTGAAGATTTATTAGATGAAGCTGTTCTTCGTATTTTAAAACGAAAGATAGAATATGGTGTTCTCGATTATGAGCCTTCAGTTAATGATAGAAATATTGAAACCGATGAGCACATAAGCATTGCACTTGAGGCGGCGCAGAAGGGAACGGTACTCCTTAAAAACGATGGAACACTTCCTATAAGCGATAGAAACGCAACAGTAGTGACCGTTGGTGAATTCGCTAACGCTATCAGACTCGGAGACAAGGGAAGCAGTAATTGCGCACCAAGCTATTCCATAGACCCGACTGAAGGATTGGAAGCACTCCTCGGCAAAAGCATTACTACCTATTCGCAAATTAGTTCATTTGATGCTGCAAAAATTTCCGCTGCGGATTATGTGGTAATTGTTACGGCATATCGTCCCGCGGATCTCAGTGGATCAATTGCCGGAACAGATTCATGGGGAGAAGAAGGCGAGGCTAAGGACAGAAACTCTCTTGCCCTGGCGGATCGGGATCTTGACAATATCAATAATGTGAAACAGATAATTGCTGATAATTCTCTGACTACAAAAATAATTGTGGTTATCGAATCCGGTGGCGCAGTGGTAATGCCATGGATTGATGGTGTCTCCGCGGTACTTATGGCGTGGTATCCCGGAATGGAGGGAGGTACTGCTATTGCTCAAATAATCTACGGTGACGTAAATCCGAGCGGTAAGATATGCCAGACCTTCCCCTCCCAGGCAAATATCGATGCTGGTTATTTTGTAGACTTCCCCAATCAGGTCCCTTCTGCGAATATCCCCTACTATCATGGATACCGCTACCTGGATAAGGAAAATGAGAAAGCACCCGTTGTGCCCCTTTATTATTTCGGTTATGGCCTTAGTTATACCACCTATGAGTATACAAATATTTCCGTAAGTAGTGCCGCTATTTCCGAAAGCGATACCATTACAGTGAGTGTGGATGTTGAAAATACCGGATCAGTAGCTGGTGAGGAAATTGTGCAGCTCTACATCGGTTATGACAACACCTCAGTGGCGGATGGTATCGGACGCCCTGTGAAGGAACTTAAAGGTTTTAAGAGGATTGCCCTGACGGCAGGTGAAAAGAAAACAGTGGAATTAGAAGTGAAGGCGAGCGACCTCAGGTATTACAATCCGACCACAAAGGAATGGCAGGTAGAGAAAATGGTACATCAGGTCTATGCAGGCCCATCTGCGGATCCGACTAAACTTCTTTCGGCAACCTTTGAAATTAAATAATCAACATTATTGTATTCGGCAGCGTAGACCGCCGAATGCAGTGATATTATGAAATATGGAGAATGTGATGAATTTTAGAATATTACCAAAATTAGCTGCGGCATTATGTATTATGATTTTTTTCTCTGGCACGGTAATGGCGCAGGGAGTTGATACTGCTGATGATAGTTCTGTAAAAAATAAAAACAGCGTAAATAGCCCCTTCACCTTCGGGGGATATATGTGGGTTGATAACGGATACATGATGTCCAACAATAAGCAGGAGGCTAAGTCTGACGAAAAAAACACTTACCAGGGCGGAC
The DNA here is from genome assembly GCA_942491575.1 of uncultured Spirochaetota bacterium. Taxonomy (GTDB): domain Bacteria; phylum Spirochaetota; class UBA4802; order UBA4802; family UBA5550; genus CAZHNW01. Next base: position 2,227,953 of record CALOBT010000025.1, on the reverse strand, counting down.
GTATGGTTTTTGATATAACCTACCGTAAAGAAATGGGTGATTTTTTCGCAGAGGCAAAGGGACAGCTGCTGGCCCATGTTGATGAACTCGATACTTATAAGATTGATACACTCGATTCTTATATTAAATTCGGAACCAAATTATGGGATTTCCAAATTGGACGTTATCTTGGATATGAAGTCTATCACAAAGGACAGGGCCTTGAACTCTATACCGATGAGGATGCAGGTGCCATTGAAGGACCGGACCTGTATGAACTTGATTTTGCCAGGGGAAGAGACAGTTACGGACAGGCAGGTTTTCATTTATTTCCTATAGAGGGACTCAAGATCGAGATAGGGGCTACCTTTGGCCAGAAGGTCTCTAATAATTTCTATGGTGTTCGACCGGTAATTGACTATACGATATGGAATTTTCAGATAGTTGCAGGTTTTGAATACCAGAAAATTCTTCCTACATCTACCGGTTCCCATTACGAAGCAGAGAAGTTCGGTTACGGCGGAAGGATCCAGTATAACTCAAAATATATTACTGCAGGATTTAACTATGCCCATGGTGATAATTTAGAAGTAAAGACGAATGGGCAAGAAAACAATATTGATTCGTATAAAGTTGATAGTTTTGGGGGATTCGTGGATATTGATTTCTGGAAAAACTCAATCGGCCTTGGATGTCATTATACAATGCAGGAATCTGATAGGGGTGATGAATTTACACATCTTCAGCCTTTTGTCTCATATCTTTACCGACTTCCTATTGATGGTTTAAGCATAAAACTTGTACTTGCAACAGCAATAGCCGATATCAACAATTTAAGTGAAACTTACGATTGGACCAACGATATGTATTCGGCAAGAATTAGAATACGTTACGACTTTGAGTAAAAGCGATCTCTTAAAAGTTTATCAAAAGTAGTGATCCGAAACGGATCGAATAATGCTTTATCTCCGCTCCCCCGGCGTCGGGTATGACGGCGCCGGGGGATTTTCGGAATCGTATTAGAAAGATGTTACTGGCTATTTTATAAATTCGGAGCAGCAGGCTCCGTTTAATACTGGAAATTTTGGAGGACGTCATGTCTGGTCATATAAAAGCGGCTTCCCCGGGAGACACCGGCGGAAGAGGCTACAGAAAAGAACTGACGGTGCTGACTTCCCTTTTTTTTATGTGGGGATTTCTCACCTGTCTCAATGATATTTTGATACCGCATCTCAAAGCGGTTTTTGAGCTGAACTACGCCCAGGCGATGCTGGTGCAGCTATGTTTCTTCGGTGCATACTTTTTAATGTCACTCCCTTCGGGATATATCCTGAAGAAGGTGGGCTACAAGAACGGTATTGTCATCGGACTACTTATTGCCGGTGCCGGTTGTTTTCTTTTTTATCCCTCCGCGGGATACCGGTCGTATCCGTTATTTCTCGGGGCCCTTTTTGTACTCGCGTCGGGTATCACCCTGCTGCAGGTTTCCGCTAATCCCTATGTAACGATCCTGGGAAAAGAAGAGACCTCTTCAAGCAGATTGAATCTGACCCAGGCCTTTAACTCCCTGGGGACCACTATTGCACCCTATTTCGGTTCCCTGCTTATACTGTCAGTTGCCGTTAAAGCAGCAGGTGAAGTTGCCGCAATGGATTCGGCAAAGCTTGAGGCTTACCGCGCCGCTGAAGCTTCAGCGGTACAGGTTCCCTATCTTGGACTTGGAGCGGCTCTGATTATAATTGCCGCCGTATTTGCCTTTTTAAAACTTCCTGAAATAAACCAAGAGCAGACAACTGATGTGACGGAAGAAAATAACTCTGGTAATTCAAAGAAAAGCGCCTGGGAGCATCGTCATCTCGTTATGGGAGCCTTCGGCATTTTTGTATATGTCGGTGCAGAGGTTGCCATCGGAAGTTTCCTCGTGAGTTTTTTCATGCAGGATAGTATCGGCGGCCTTTCTGAAATGACCGCGGGCAAGCTCGTTTCCTACTACTGGGGCGGTGCTATGATCGGACGCTTTATCGGTTCTGCCGTTATGCAGAAAATTGATCCTAAGCGCGTACTGATTTTTAATGCCACGGGAGCTGCATTGATGCTTCTTGTCGCAATGCTCACGGGTGGGAAAACCGCAATGGCGGCCATTATCCTTGTGGGGCTTTTTAACTCTGTAATGTTTCCTACAATTTTTAGTTTATCCATCAAGGGTCTTGGAAGGCATACCAGTCAGGGTTCCGGGATTCTCTGCATGGCTATTGTGGGGGGGGCAATTATTCCATTTCTCCAGGGACTCCTGGCAGACCGTGTGGGAATTCAGGCAGCCTTTATTATTCCAGTTGTTTGTTATCTCTATATACTCTTCTTCGGACTGAAAGGTGCGGAAATCAAGGAAGCAAAAGAGGGAGAACTGCAGTATGAAGCTTGAATGGCACAGCAATAATTTTGAATATGAAAAACTGATACTGGTAGGGGATATCGGCGGAACCAATTCCAACCTCGGGCTTATGGGATACGACGGCGGCTCCTATTCCCTGATAGCAGAGGGGTGGTGGAGTTCCGGTGATATCATCGAATTTTCCCGGTCGGTTTCGATTTTTCTTGATGCTGTTGCAGATTATAAAGAAGAACTAAGGCCGGATTATGCATGTATTGCCGCTGCCGGCCCGGTCTCCAACAATCGTTGTGAACTGACCAATTGTTCATGGTATATCGACGGTAACGAGATTTATGAACATACCGGTATCGAAACCAGGGTAATCAACGATTTCCTCGCCATCAGTCACGGTGTAACCCTGTTGAATGTTCGTGATGAAAAATCAGTGGAAGTTGTTTCCCGCTGTAATGATGCATCACCGCAATCTTCAACAGGGGTGAAACTTGTTATCGGTCCCGGTACGGGCCTGGGGGTTTCCTACATCGTGAATCACAATGGCCGTTATATTCCCTTCCCCTCTGAAGGGGGGCATTCCGACTTTGCCGCCTTTGACGAGGAGAGCCGCAAACTTAAAGAATTTGTTCAGACGAAAACAGGCGTTAAACCCGGTATCGAGCCGGTCCTCTCAGGACCAGGCATCGCCACAATTTTTGACTTCCTCATTTCAGTTAAAAATTTCCGTGAGGATGAAGGGTATCGCGAGGTTCTGGCGGTCCCCTTTGAGGAGAGGGCTGAAATTATTTCACGGTACAGTGAAACCAGTGAAGTATGCAGTGAAACAATGAAATTATTTGCGCGCATCCTCGGGAATGTTGCAGGAAGTTTAAGCGCTGTTTTTCTCCCTGCAGGCGGGATTTATATCGCCGGTGGGATCGCAGCTAAAAATATTTCTTCGGTTACATGCTCGAGCGGTTTTATGAAAACTTTTGAGACGAGTTATAATGCAGGTATGAGGAATTTCATTAAGAATGTTCCGGTTTATATAGTAAAGAATTATGATATCTCGCTCTATGGCGCTGCCCGCGCAGCAATGGAGGCCATTGATGAAAAAAAAGTTTTTGTTAGTGAAAGAAATTAATCAAAAAAGTCATCCGCGGATGATGTTGATCTTAATGTTGATGTTTGTAATGCTTGTGCCTCTTAATGGAAACAGTTCTAAAATCGTAATAGATTTTTTCTCACCGCGAAATTCAGAGGACATGTTCTGGAGCAAATTTACCGGTTTCATGCAGGAAGCGGTAAATGACCTGGGAATGAAAATGAATGTTCATTACGCGGACGGCAACCACTTGAAAATGGTTGAGCAGGTAAAGGAAGTTATAGGTCGGGGAAACAGTAGTGTGCTGGTTTTTCAGAACTTTAAAAAACAGGGAAGTGTTATTGTTCAACTGGCTGAGAAGGCCAAAATTCCTGCTTTTGTGGTAAACGCCGGTTTTGAAAAGGATGAACAGATGGGACGTCCGCGAGAAAAATACCGCTACTGGATAGGTGAAGTCGTTCCTGATGATGTTGAGGCGGGTTACCAGCTTGCGCGTATACTTGCAGACCAGGGGAAGAAATCAACAGATGGTAAAATCCATATGGTTGCCCTTTCCGGAAATATCGCCGATACCGCTTCAATCAAAAGGGTGAAGGGGCTTAAACGGGCTGTAAAGCACAGGCGTGATATTATTCTCGAACAGGTGTTTTCAACTGACTGGAGCAGCAGTATTTCCAGGGAAAAATTCTGTCTTTTCAAAAAGAGCCGTTACCCCCTTACAACCGTGGTATGGGCAGCCGGTGATGCCGTTGCCCTTGGTGTTGCCGAGGGTTCCCGTGAACTCGATTGCCGCATAGGCTATGACGTAGTAACGGGAGGAATCGATTGGAGCGAAGAAGGGCTCAGAGCTGTTAAGGAAGGAAGTCTTCATGTTTCCATGGGAGGGCACTTCATGGACGGGGCATGGGCGGCGGTTATGATTCATGATTACTTTAATGGAAAAGATTTTGCCCGGTACGGCCTCCAGGTCCGTTCGAAAATGTATCCAATCACCAGAAGAAATGCAGACGCGTATCTGCAGAAGCTCAAAAGTAAAAACTGGCATAGAATTAATTTTAAATCATTCTCCCGGGTATACAATCCGCGTATAGGAAAATATGATTTCGGACTCAGTACCCTTTTACTCCAATTGTAGGATAATATAAGGTTGTAGAAATGAATACTCGAATTGAGCTATCGGAACCGAAGATCAGTATTAGTGGCAGTTTTTTTTCGTTGGGAAACAGTCTGAGACTCAAACTGCTGGTGCCCACACTGGTTGCAGTTGTGGGGGTCTTTATTCTATCCATGATAATACTGCTGGGATTTTACAGTCACAACAGCAAGTCCCTTCTGGAAGATAAAGCCAATCGCCTGGGAGATCTGATGATTTCTTCAGGCCTTCACAGTCTCTGGGACTACAATATGCCCCTGCTGAAGGACCAGTCCGATAAGTTTTTCAGGGATGAGGATATTATCTCTATAACTGTCAGGGATAAGGACGGCACTGTTCTTATAGATAAGAAGAGGGAACTTGCGGGAAGCCAACAGAGTGTTTATAAACATGATTATACTATAGATGGCAATAAAATCGGCAGCCTTGAGGCGGTATTCAGCAATGCCTCTGCCATGTCTTCAATAAACAGCATGCGGATTGCAGTTTTGATTTTATCCATTGTTATCGGCGGAATAATCGTTTTAATAATTACCTTTGTATCGAGGCGGGTATTTCGCAATCTCCCTGAACTTGAATCAATGGTCCGGAAATTTTCTGAGGGGGATCTGCGCAGTATTGATGCATCAGCGGTTTCCGTATTGAATCATGGAGATGAAATTTCCCTGCAGAGTGCTGATGAAGTATCAAGGATGACGGAATATTTTCTCCTATTTTCAAAAGGGGTTGCCAGGATTATTGAAGACCTCCAAAGCCTGATCCTCGGTCTCTCGACCTCAATTGATGAAATGCAATCGGTTTCAAAATCATTTGCTGAAAATTCCACGAGCCAGGCATCTGCCTCCGAGGAGATAAGCGCAAGCGTGGAACAGGCTTCCGGGCACATGAATTTTATTGCTGAGCAGACTGATAATCAACAGGTGCGTATTAATGAATTTAATTCACGGATGGGGGAGCTGACTGAGCTTGTAACGGACATTGCGGGATTTACCGAGGGTATCCGTGAAGAGATTAATGAAATAAGCGAGCGTGCAAAAAATACAGAAGATGCAATTTCAGATATGACAGCCGGAATGGGAAGGATAAAAACCAGTTCGGAAAAAGTAACTGAAATAATTAAAATGATCAGTGATATTTCAGAGCAGATTAACCTCCTGTCACTGAACGCCGCTATTGAGGCCGCCCGGGCCGGAGAAGCGGGGCGTGGTTTTGCCGTAGTTGCTGATGAAATCAGCAGGCTGGCGGATGAAACTGACGGCAGCCTGAACATGATACGAAGCCTTATCGAAGAGAATGACCATGAAATGTCAAAGGGTATAAAGGATTCGGAAATAACGGTTCAGCATATTGGAATTATTCTCGAAAGAATCGGCGGAATAAACGAGAGGATATATCATCTCTTCGAGGGAATGCAGAAAGAAAAGGATCTCAGTGATGCCATGATGGAAAACACTGAAATAGTCAAGAAGGGATCTGATGAAATTTTAAACAGTACCAGGAGCCAGCGAATCTCTCTCAGTGAAATCGCTACTTCCGTATCGGGAGTCAGCAATACCGCACAGGAAACTGCCGTCACCTCCAGACAGCTCGCGGAACGGGCTGACAGCATCAACGAACTTGTGGAATCCCTTAACGAAAGGCTTGCATTTTATCGGATTAAATAATTAACCCGGGGTTTAACCCCGGGCTTGGTAAGAAAACAAACCAGACTCCCGGTAGTAAACCTCCTAAAAAGAAAGCCGCCCGAAGTATCGGGCGGCTTTTACATTTTACAACTATCACATGAAGAAGGATCAGATAGTGTATAACTGTAAGGGGTATGGGAGGTTTCTACGCATAAACTAATTCTGACATAGCATAAAGATTTGCCGGGATACCACGGGTACCTTTGATTACTTCCTTCAGGGGTACTGATGTAATCCCCTGATTTTTATACGCAATCATGTGCCCGAAGTGTTTTTGTTTGACACTGTTGACCGCTGCCTGCCCCAGCATGGAGGCAAGCATGCGGTCAAAGTGTGTTGGACTTCCGCCTCGCTGAATGTGGCCAAGTACGGAAATCCGTATATCGTAATCGAGGTCTTCATTGAGCTTGGTTGCAATATCTATCGCCCTTTCGGCGCCCTCTGCGGTGAGTATAATTGCGCAGGTCTTTTTCTCTTTGAAACGGCGCCTGATTTTTCGTGACAATGAATCCAGGTCAGTTTTGCGTTCCGGTATAATGGCCGCTTCCGAGCCGGTAGTTATCGCCGAGGAGAGTGTAAGGAAACCGCTGTCCCTTCCCATAACTTCCACCACAAAAATGCGATCGTGACTGGAAGCTGTATCGCGTATCATGTCAACGGAGCGGCATATTACGTTGAGGGCGGTATCAACTCCAAGGGCAGTATCTGTTCCGTAAATATCATTATCTATTGACGCGGGGATTCCGATCACGGGAAAGCCGAGTTTATGCAGCTCGTGGGCCCCGGTAATTGAACCGTTGCCGCCGATTACAATAAGTGCTTCTATGCATAGATCGTTGAGGTTTTCCAGGCCTGTATTTTTACCCTTGTCGGTCATGAACTCCCTGCATCTGGCGGACTGGAGGAATGTCCCTCCCGTCTCGATTATGGAAGAAACAGATGAGTCATCAAGAACCATAAAATCGTTGTCGAGGATTCCCTGGTAACCCTTTCGGAAACCGTACACCTCGATTCCTGACCTGATTGCACTGCGGGTTACTGCACGGATGCATGCGTTCATTCCGCTGCAGTCACCGCCTGAGGTCAGGACTCCGATTCTTTTGATATTTCTATTCTTTCTATTCATAATAATTTCTGTCATACATATAATGTTATTCATCTCTTGAATCATTATGGTAAAAATATATAATTTTTTTCAGGTCCTGTCTCATAGAGTACTGATATATCAAATATATCAGATGAGTAAATTTTGATATCAGGAATAGCAGGTGTTATTCAATGATTGTTTTGGAAGGATCAATAAAACGGATGTTTCTTTAACAGTTCTAAAATTACTAGAGGTAAAATGCAGAATGATAAAACCTGTAGCAGGTAGCTATCGCAGCTGAAGGGGGACTTGAACTTTGTAAGAATGGTTTCTTCGATGCTGTTGTGTGGCGAAATATGAAGGCTGCTTGGAGAATTAATTTTTTACGCGTCACACTCTGGTAAGTAGCTTTAAGTGTTATCCTTTACTGTTTGTTGGAATTTTCTAAAAACAATAAGCCTGAACAGAATTAATACCTGCCAATATCTTTTTGATTACCAGCCTCCTGCTGCATAGAATAATTACAGAAATGATTGAAATTCATTTATTCAGTGAATGAAGCAAACTTAAATAAGAACAATGCTGTTTTCAGGCTTGCAATTATATTTACATATAATTTGTTGTGCACTTATTGATATCATAAATTAGTAATTTGCAAAAAATGATATGTCAAATATTAGGGAGACAATAAGGAGCTAACTTGCTTGAATAAAAGATAATATGGCGTCAACGAGGCGCAATTTAAATGATTAGCAAGGAGTGAATATGTTTTATTTTAATGGAAAAAGTAAGATTGTAATCTTTTTTCTTATCAGTACGATACTTATCGGTTGTTCAAGTAATGACAACGATATTATTTATGGGGATGGAGGTCTTGAATCTGGCCTAGAGCGAATTTTAATCTCATCAGATGCTTATAATAGAAAAAATAGTTCAGCAGGTACTTCTCAAAAAATTGATAAAAATTTTATTCAAAAAATTATGGAAAAGAATGACTCCGAAGCAAAATTAAAAAGTACGAATACTGATCGACTTGGGCAGGAATTGAAGCGTTATCAGCAGTATTATAAGGGACTGAAGGTCATCGGTGGGACACTTATTGAAATTTATGATAAAAATTCTAATATTGATTTGATACATGGGAAGATATATATACCAAAAAATATTTCAATTAAGCCTACCCTTAAGAGAAATACAGCTTTAGATCTCATAGATGAAAAGTATATTAATAAAATAGGATTCCATGTGATGCAAGAGCCTGAACTTATTTTTTATTTTACGAAATTGGCTTATCACCTTGCATTTGCATATTTAGACAGTGATAATGGTATCATTATCAAGTGGGATTATTATATTGATGCCCATAAAGGTAATATTATTCATTCTCATAATAATATAAGCAATGTAACGGCTACCGTGAAGGGTAACCTGCTTGCAGGCGAGGGGGGAGCTTATGTATCAACTGATATTTATGCGCATTTTCAATATTTTTCTGGTCCGTATGGCTATATAGATTATTTTTATCTGCGTGATCCTGGAGAATCATGGTTTGTGTATAATTATCAGGATGATAATGTAATAACAAAATTTAACAATTTGTATCAATATGAATGAGCTAACAGCGATCGGGCTGCTGTGTCTGCAGCTAATAATATCGCGCGAGTGCAGGAGTATTCGCAGTCCGAATTAGGAATAATATTTAATTCTCATCTCAGAATTCATTATAACAGCCTGAATGGTAGTGATTTTGAATCAGCTGCATATGCAAAATGGACTTGGAAAGATTCCGGTAAATATATTTTTACTAACATGGGAATAGCAGGTGGTTTTATCTTTTCAGATGGCAGTTCTGATGGGAAAAAAAGCCCGTATACAACACTGGATATTGTTGCACATGAATACGGTCATGCTTTATCAGACAGCTTCTTTGTTGCTGACGGTTATGGAGATGAAGTTTTTGCATTAAACGAGTCGTATAGTGATATATTCGCAACTCTTGTGGAGTATAAAATACAAACTGATGAACCATCAATATATTTAAATATGACTGGAAGTGACCATTGGCTTTTTGGTGAAGATGTTGTTACAGCTTTAAATGACAATGATGCATTGCGGGATTTAAGCAATCCTCAAAGACTCGGTGGCGCATCTTATTATCAAGGGACTAGTTGGTTTGCGAATAGTGGTTTTCATGCTAGAGCTGGTGTCCAGAATTTTGCCTTTTATCTTTTATCAGAAGGTGGTAGTGGCGATAACGAGGATACTTCTTATGATATCAATGGTATTGGTATTGATATAGCACGCGAGATTGTTTTACTTGCCTGGCAAAGGATGCCTGTTGGAGGCGATTTTAAGGATTCTCTAACACAATGGGGAAAGGCTGCGGTGGACTTGGGGTTAGGACAAGATGGTTTGCTTAATGTAATAAATGCATGGAGGGCTGTTGGTGTCGAATTGACTTGTGAAGAATGGGATGCCATATTTAATATATCAGGCGGTTGCTAAAAAAATATTAAAAGGAAGGAATCGCTCTTTCTGATTCTGTTAACTAGCTGTGTAAACCTCCAATAATTGAAAAATATATTGGAGGTTTTATTTTGTAATTTAAAACATATCTTACTCCTCTCTTTTTATCTTTTACAAATCTTCTATCATCAGATTATTCTGGAAGTCAATAACGGTTAACAAAACCTTGTAAATCATTTCTGGTTTTACAGAGTTGGAGGGAGTGACAAGTTGGAAATTAAAAGTTAAATTATCTAAAACTGTGTGAGTTTTTTGTGTATAACGTATTTTTAGAATGTGCACTTTCCTCTGGAATAGGTTGAATAGTTAATGTTTTTAACTTTTACTTTATTATATATTTTATATGCCATTTGAAATTATAAAGTAAAATAAATAATTTGTGTTTCTCGCTGTTTTGATCTCATCGTATTGGCATCAAGGGATTCAAAAACTTTACCTGGTGTTTCTTTTTTTGATTATAAGCTGTGAGTGGGGGGGAAGTTAATCGCTGGTTAATTTCATGGTTATGCAGTTCCCGGACTCATTCCATGATATTTCAGTGAGAGAGGATAGAATCTGAAGACCCCTTCCCCGTAATTTGAGATGGGGATAGGCAGAATCCCTGGACTGGAAATCAAATCCGGATCCTTCATCCATTATGGAAAGGCAGAGGTTCCGGTCATCTTCAAATAGACTGACATTTACTTTTCTTGAAGGGTCCCAGGCATTTCCATGTTCCATGGCATTGGTAACTGCTTCATCGATCATCAGTTCAAGAGTGGAATCATCGTAGCGAACCGGATAACCTGAATTTGTGATGGTTCCTATAATAGAGTGTATGATGTCGCGGCGTTTTTCTTTTTCGGATTTAAATGTATCGTTGAATAAAACACTATTACATGAATTTTCCATGATTGCTGTCCGCATTCTGTTCTCGCTGAAATTTGATCTCTATATTATATACGGATGACCCTGTTGAATCCTGAAAACTTTTATAATTTTCAGCCGGTTTAGCTCTCAAAAAATTACCGGCTAACAGGATATGTATGGACTTTTAATTTTTTTCAAATAATTGTCAAGTGGATTTACATTTTCATCTAGTCATGGAAGCAAAAGTGTCCAGCCCCTTAGGGATGGACACTTGAAATCGGTTATAATGAGACATAATACTTAAACAGTACCCTTGTTCATCAGCATTTCGGAGAGTGGCAGTTAGGATAGATAGATACTGTAGGGCTGTTTTTAAGAATATGGGGAAATTATCTCATCGAAAAACAGCATGGGGTAGCGTCGGTGATGTAAACAGGCAATATCTTACCGGGGAAGTCCAGCATGGATACGGCAAATGTCTGATGTATCCTGCCCCTCGAAAAAGAGGAAATAAACCCGTAAGGCCTGAATTTAACGGGACAGTTATTTCCTTGAACCGATCTTTTTTGCATGCTATATTATCTGCACAGGGAGGGTGATGCCTTTGGTAAGCTAATCCCTGAATGCAGCAACAACATTCCTTCCTGGTTCAGAGTAGTTTGCGAGGGCAGGTATATTATGGGAAAAAAAAATATCCTTGTAGTTGAAGATGAATATATCATTGCAAATGATATAAAAAGAAGCCTCGAAAATATCGGCTACGAAGTCTGCGGTCTCGCCTCAACAGGAGAAAAGGCAATAGAAATTTCAGGCAGAGATAATCCTGACCTGGTTTTAATGGATATTGGTCTGAAAGGTGATATGGACGGCATCGAGGCGGCCCGGTATATAATGAATGAATATTCCCTCCCCGTTATATTTCTTACTTCATATTCTGATGAAACGATTATTGCCAGGGCGAAAGAGGCCCGTCCCTTAAGTTACCTGATAAAACCCTTCCATGACCGGGAACTTCATTCAAATATCGAAATGGCTTTACACCGGCATAAACTGGAAATGGAAAGAGACAAGCTTCTGAAGGACCTGCAGGAGGCTATGGATGAAATTAAAATACTGAGTGGCCTGGTTCCAATATGCACCCAGTGTAAAAAGATCCGCAATGATGATGGATACTGGAAAAAGATCGAGGAATACATCGAAGCACATACGGATGCTTCCTTCAGTCACGGGCTATGCCCGGAGTGTGCCGATGAACTCTATGGCGACAAAAAATGGTATAAGAAGAAAAAAACCAGGGAGTGAGAATGAAAAATTTATTTTCATTGATTAAGCAGGGTTGTATATTTTCGGGGAAAGAATGAATTCTGAACAGCAGTTTAATAATTTTTATCAGAAATTTCTACAGTACCTGCCGGACATCGTATTCTGGATCGATATAGAAGGAATTTTTTGTTATATAAATGAATCAGTCAAAAGACTCGGTTATGAACCGGATGAGCTAAAGGGAAAACATTTCAGTGTAATTATTCACCCCGATGAATTAAAACAGGTACAGCGTGCTGAATTGAAAAAAATTATACAGGAACAGCAACCGCAAGGGGAGGCTCCGCGTCTTTTTGATGAGAGGCGCACTGGAAATCGAATAACCAGGGATCTTAAGCTGCGTCTTATCTGTAAAAATTTTGCCTGCAGTGACGATGATATTCTGGATGTAAAAATTATTTCAACTGGTTTCTACGGTTATTCCAATGATGGGGAAAGTGTATTCCTCGGTACGATCGGAATAATTCAGGACCAGACAGAGGTTTTGAATGCCGAAAAGGCCTTTATCCAATCTGAAAAGCATTACCGTATGCTCATTGAAAATTCATCGGATATTATTTCAATAATCGCCAACGATATGACAATTCTCTACAAGAGTAATTCAATAAGGAGAAATGCCGGTTATGATCCCATCGACCTGATCGGGGAAAATATTCTGGAATTCATTCACCTGGAAGACAGGCCAAAATTTTTAAAATACCTTGATGGAATTGAACATGATTCAAATGCACATAATTACTGCTCTTTCAGATTTTTACACGATAACCGGTCATGGATATCCTTCGAGACAATCGCCTCTGAAGTCTCGGATCAGGAAGGACATGCCATGTGTTATATTTTAAATTCAAGAAATATTACCGAGCAGGAAAAGGATCAGAAGGCGCTGCGTGAATCAGAACATCGGTACCGAACCCTTTTTGAAAATGCCAGCGATGCGATTTTTATATATGACCTCGAAAAAAATTTTATTCAGATTAATAGGGTTGCCTGTGATCGACTCGGTTACAGCAGGGAGGAACTCCTTCAAATGACAATTCTTGATATCAATTCGTCAGAATTTCACGAGAAGATTTCTTCCGATATAGATCAGCTGCAGAATACAGGCGATCTGCAGAATGAAAACTTTACCATTTTTGAAACTGTCCATTTGAAAAAGGATGGAACTAAAATACCTGTGGAAGTCAATACCCGGATTATTGAATATGATAATCAGCCGGTGGTTCTATGTACCGCAAGAGATATCACGGATCGCAAGAAAGCCGAAGAACGGATTAAAGCCTCTCTTGAGGAAAAGGAGATACTGCTCAAGGAGATTCACCACAGGGTGAAAAATAATATGCAGGTTGTTGTCAGTCTCCTTAAAACACAGTCATCACAGGTCAGTGACGAAAATATTATTAAAATACTTGAAGAGAGCCAGAACAGGATTTCCGCCATGTCCCTGATTCATGAACTGCTCTATCAGGATAAAGATTTTTCGGAAATCAATCTGCGCAGTTTCATTGGCAGGCTGGTGGGAAATCTGAAATATTTTTATAAAGTGGATAATAAACTGATAGAGGTGATAATCAACAGCGAAGAGGTTTTCCTCGGCATTGATTTGGCTGTTCCCTGCGGGCTGATAATAAATGAGCTGGTGTCAAATGCTTTTAAATATGCCTTTCCCGGAGGTGCATCAGGGTGGGTCGAGATACTGATGAAAAAAGATGAAAACGAAGTGCTCCTGATGATTAGTGATAACGGCATCGGGTTGCCAGATGATTTTAATCCAGCTGAAAGCAGGACCATTGGTTTTCATCTGGTTAAAAATATGGTTGAACATCAGCTCCTTGGAAAAATCTCTATTCTCCAGACGAATGGAGTTGTCGCCAGGATTCTTTTCCCGGTGACTTCCTGAAGACAATAAGCAGAAATTATAAAGGCCCAAGGTAAGGCGGGAAAATATTGTCAGAGTAAAATAGGAAGTGGAGAGGAATTGACAAATCTGCTCTCCACTTCCCATTTTTGCCTTGATACTTTTTAGGTATCAATCCAGTTTTTGTGTTTTTAAGTCGAGGTGTTTTCTTACTTCCTCCATCATTTTATCTTCTTCGCCACGGTAGCGGTTTGAGAAGTGCATTACCACCACCTCCTGTGCCGCAGCATCACGGGCAATGCGGCCCGCATCAGTTGTGGTGAGATGCCGGTTTTTTCCTCCCAGTTCAGAATCCCTGTCACGGAAATAACTTTCCAGGTAGAGGAGGCGGGCCTCTCCAGCGAATGATACTATCTTCCCGTAGTGGTCGCCCGGGTGGAAGTCAGTAAGGTATACAAGAACATCCCCCTTTTTTTCATAGACAATATGTGCCAGGTCACCCACTCTTATTTCTTTCCCATGGGCGGAAAGAAGGGTGTCCGGATTATTAGCCGCAATATGGTTTTTCAGTTCTTCAAGCCATGGGCCTGATTTCAGTCCTTCACTTCGCAGCATTTTTGAATTTATTTTCAGCATATCATTTTCAGCAATGCGGTAGGCGAAACATGGCATGTGGTGGTCCAGCTCAAGGTACCGGATAGTGAAGTCATTCCCTTTATATATAATATCATTGTCAAGGGGGATTGTTTCAACGGCCTCACCTGCGGTATTCTGCGGTATGGTGAAATCAGTCCTGGCGATGGATGAGTCATGGATTTCATTAACGGTAATGTGGAGTGAGTCAGGATCGGCCACATTCCAGGTGTATGCATTGATTTTATGGCGCACCTGGTCGGTGAGGTGACGGGGGCCGAAGACCCGGAGTACCTTGCCGGTGCCGAAACCCTGGCGCATTACGTCATCAAAGCCGCTGAAGTGATCCATGTGGGTGTGGCTGATCAGGAGCAGGTCTACCTTTGCTATTTCCTTCAGGTCTTCCATGCGTCCGCAGTCGCAGAGGATTCGCACTGCATCTTTACGGATCAGTACCACGGGATCATGAAATTTTGTTTTGCTCATGAGACGGGATTCAAACATGATTGATTGCCTCGCTGTATCCCTTGGGGGTATATCCTGACAATTATTATTGCATAATTAAAAATTTTTGGTATTATATTAAACACCAGGGAGTCATTTGCAATAGATAATATTATGTTTAAAAAAAATAATTACAGAATTTCAAGAATCAGCATCGTTGTACTTCCCCTTGTCCTTATTTTCGCGGTTCTTGGGGGATCGCAACTGGCTGAGAGGGTTCTTGAAAAGGAAGCCAGGGAAGAGCATATCCGGGATACTATTGGGATGCTGAAATCGGGGATTGATGAAATAATTTTTAAGAGACTTGAAGGAGCCATGAATGCACTTGCGGTAACTTCCTCGGTGAAGGATATTGTATCCGGAAGAACAGGGATTGACAATGGAGAAATACTTGCCGCCTTGAACTCTGTTAAGGCTATATTTAAGGCTGATATAGTTTATGTCATTAATAAAAAAGGCTTTGTTATCGCCTGTACCCCACATAATAGCAACAGGACGCTGACGGGGAAGAATTTTATCTTCCGACCCTACTTCAAATATGCAATGGAGGGACGAAATGGTGTCTATGCGGCAGTGGGGACTACAACAGATAAACGTGGAATCTATTTCAGCGCTCCTGTTTATGCTTACAGGAGCGGTAAACCCCGAGGAGTGGTAGTAGTGAAGATTGGCTTCGAAAAAATCGATTTATTTCTGAAGCATTTTGAAGACAGGGTTCTCCTCCTCTCACCGGGAGGAATTGTTTTCGCATCGAATAGTGAAAACATGATGCTGAAGTATGCATACCCCCTGAGCGATGAGACGAGAAGCCGTATCGAGAAGGACAGGACACTTTCTGCCAGACCGCTGAAACCGCTTCCGGTTTTCCTTGATAGGGAAGCCGTCGTATTGGACGATAACAAATATAATGTCATCAGGAGCCGAATTGAAGGTGTCAGGTGGGAGTTTGTCATTCTGGAAAAGAGTGACAGGGTATATGCTCCCGGTACGTTTCAGAAGAAGCTTTTGTATGGCCTCACACTGTTTATTGTTTTCCTGATAATTATAATTTTTTTACTTATTAAGAATATTTTTGAAAGAAAAATCGTAGAAAGGTCCCTGCAAAAGAGCAGGGAATCTTACAAGACCCTTTTTGATCTGGCACCTGACGGTATCTGTATCACAGCGATGAATGGTGACATCCTGGAATCCAACGAAGCCTTCGTTGAAATTTTTAAATACTCAAGCAGTCATTTAAAGGAAATCAATATCCGGGAGCTCTATGCCAATCGTGAGAGGGACCGTGATATACTTTTTTTAGCCCTGAAAAAAAGTTCTGTTCTTAAAAATTTTAATATTGGTTTCAAGGATGCAGATGGGAATATCCTCAGTACCCATAATTCTTTTGCCCTGGTGGATTACCGTGGGAGGAAAAGCATCGAGGTAATTATCAGGGATATGACTGAGTTTGAAAAAAAGGAACAGCAACTCCGACAGATTCAAAAGATGGAGACCATCGGTACCCTTGCAGGGGGGCTGGCACACGATTTTAACAATGTATTGAGTGCGATTACCGGAACAGTTTCAATCCTGCAGTTCAAACTGGCCAAGCCGGCAGCTGTTCCCCCTGAAGAGTTGAAAAAATATATGGATACCATCGCACAGTCAGGGGACAGGGCCTCCGCCCTGGTGCAGCAGTTGCTGACACTTTCTCGCAAGAAGGAAATGGCCTTTGTTCCAGTTGATCTGAACAGTACGGTAAAACATATTCAAAAGATATGTGATAATACCTTTGATAAGTGCATTGTTCTGGATATGAAATACAGTGAGTCTCCAGCCATCGTCAATGCGGATCCTGCTCAACTGGAACAGGTGCTTCTCAACTTGTGCATCAATGCAAATCATGCCATGACGATGATGCGCTCCCCGGGAGAGAAACAGGGGGGCACCCTGTCCGTTTCTCTGGAGAAAATATTTGCTGACCAGTATTTCTGCGCCTCGCATCCGGAGGCGCAGAAAAAAGAATACTGGACAATGTCGGTAAAGGATAATGGCGTGGGTATGGATCCGAAGCTGCAGACAAAGATCTTTGAGCCCTTTTTTACCACCAAGGAAAAGAAGGAAGGAACCGGCCTGGGACTGGCGATGGCATATAATATTATCAGGCAGCACCAGGGTTTTGTTGATATCTATTCAGAGGTCGGGGTCGGTAGTGTCTTTAATGTCTTCCTGCCTGTTTTCTATGGACCGGAAAACGGCGTAAAGATAGAGAGCGATATATCTCTTGTCAGGGGAGAAGGTATTATTCTTGTTATTGATGATGAAGTAATAATGAGAAACCTTGCGAAGGAAATGCTGATAGAATGCGGCTATGAGGTCCTTGTTGCCTCAAACGGCAGAAGGGGATTGGATATTTTCAGGGAGAAGCATAAAAGGATCTGCCTTGTACTCCTTGATATGATCATGCCGGAGATGTCTGGAGAAGAAACTTTTCTGGAAATAAAAAATATTGCTCCGGACATGAAGGTTCTCCTCGCCACAGGTCTGGGAAAGAATGAGAAGGTAGACCATCTCATTAGTCTCGGTATCGACGGTTATATCGGAAAGCCCTACACGTTGAGTAAACTCTCAAAGAGAGTCAGTGAAATTATATCCGAAAACAAACGGTAATCTTATGATGTTAAAGCAGATTTTTAAAACATCCCGCCGGTTAAAAAATATTCAATGCAGGGCGGCTTTCTTTATTCAGCTTTTCAGTTTTTTCTTTTTTTCCTCACCGGAAAAATAATATTTTTTTATAGATAGAATATATGATTACAGTCATTTCGGGAAACCCCAGCCATGGAAACTCAGCTTTATTACATTATCCTGAATGATTTTCCCGGTGCCCTGCAGGGGGATGCGGCGGGCATTATCACCTGTGCCCGGGAGTTTATTCATGAATCTCTGCTGCAGGTTGATTTTTCAGAACCAGAGAGTGGCGATGGAAAAGGTGACGGCAACTCCTGAAACGACACCAGGGGCACAGTGCTCTACACCGGCTTTGCCAAGAGCAAAGGCGGTTATAAAACCGGCAGTTGAAACGAGGCCGAGAGTACCATGAATATTGTATTGATTCAAACCGTCTTCGAAGGAAAGAACTTCACGATAACCAATGAGTCCCGTTATCGAGGCCCCCGTGGAAGCGACTGCGGAACCGAGGGCAAAAGCGGTATGTGTGGCATGTTTCGGACTGACAACTCCCGTAATCAATGCGCCGATCATAAAAAGTCCCGTTGTGTATCCGAGAATCGAGTGTGACAGCATAAGTACTCCACCTGCAGATGGACCCGTATCTGTTTTATCATAATTTTGATAGAGGGCATTGATATTTTGTATATTGGCCCGGGATGCTGACAACTGGTCATCTATGGAGTAAAAAAGCATAGATGACCGAGGCATCTCCGAAGAGAAGGCAGTGACCGGCAATAGTATCAGAATAAGTGCTGTGTAGATGAAGCGGGTGGAAAATTTTTTCATGGCAGTTCATTCACTCTTATTTATTGCACATAGTGCTGCATTTTTTATTACCTGGAATATCCTTGAGCATTAAAAATTACTGAACTTCATTCCCGTTACAAGCATAAATTTTAGAAATATCATTTTTTGAAAAGTGTCGTGACTATTCTTAATTTGGTTGACACGTGAGTCAATCTGATGACATGCATGTCAATTGAAGATAGAGCGAATCTATAAACCGGGAGAAAACCATGAGTATTGCATTTAATGAAGAAAACAGTATGTTTCATCTTACCGCGGGTGAATCGAGTTACGTGATAAAACTTACGCCGGAAAAGGACCTGCTTCACCTCTACTGGGGACGAACCTTGCGGGATGCCGCCCTGACATGTCTCTACCGCCCCGCCGTCATGGCCTTCTCTCCCAACTCGCACCCTGAAAACATGGACATGACCTTCGATACCCTCCCCATGGAATATCCCTTTTACGGCACCGGTGACTTCCGCATGCCCGCCATTGAGATCGGGAATCCCGACGGATCGCATAATACTGAACTCAAATACTCCTCCCATAAAATATATCCGGGAAAGCCGGCGCTGCCTGGACTTCCCTCTACATATGTTGAGTCCGATGATGAGGCGGATACACTTGAAATCGAAATGATCGATGAACTTACAAAGGTGAAGGTCATCCTGTATTACACCGCCTTTTCAGGGTACAGCGCAGTGGCCCGGTCTGCAAAGATCATTAATGAAGGAAGTCAAAGCCTCGCCCTCGAGCGGGCCTTCTCCTGTTCCCTCGACATTATCGGCGACCGGTACGAGATGCTGCAGCTTTCCGGTTCATGGGGAAGGGAGCGCCACGAGTACCGGAGAAAACTTGTCCCGGGACTGCAGGCGGTGGAGAGCCGCCGCGGTTCCAGCAGTCATATGCAGAATCCCTTTATCGCCCTGGCATCCCCTGAGGCGTCAGAAGAGCAGGGGGAAGTAATGGGTTTCTCCCTCGTATACAGCGGAAGTTTTTTCGCCGGGGTGGAGGTAGACCAGTTCGGCATAAGCCGGGTAGGCCTCGGCATCAATCCATTTAACTTCTCCTGGCAACTCGAAGCTGGAGATTGCTTCCAGACACCGGAGGCTGTCATTGTATATTCCGCGGAGGGTTTCGGCGGCATGACCCGTACTTTTCACGGCCTCTACCGTGAACGCCTCGCCAGGGGAAAGTGGCGTGACCGGGAGCGCCCCGTACTGATCAATAACTGGGAGGCCACCTATTTCGATTTCAACGAAGAGAAGCTCGTCTCAATTGCGGATGCCGCAAAGGACCTGGGCATTGAACTTTTTGTGATGGATGACGGGTGGTTCGGTAAGCGTGACAATGATGACTCCTCCCTGGGTGACTGGTTCGTGGACGAGAGAAAACTTCCCAACGGCGTCAAGGGCCTGGCGGAAAAAATAAACGAGCGTGGCATGGATTTCGGCATCTGGGTAGAACCGGAGATGGTCTCCGTGGAGAGTGAACTCTACCGGGAGCATCCCGACTGGTGCCTCCACGTACCCCGGCGCCGCCGCACTGAATCGCGCAACCAGCTGGTGCTTGATTTTTCCAGGACCGATGTCCAGGACGCGTTGATAAAAATGCTCAGCGATGTGTTTTCCTCGGCACCAATAACCTACGTGAAATGGGACATGAACCGTAACATGACGGAAATCTGGTCACAACTCCTTCCCGCGAATCAGCAGGGGGAGGTGGCGCACCGCTACATCCTGGGGCTCTACCGTGTGATGGATGCCCTTAATGAAAAATTCCCCGATATCCTTTTTGAAAGCTGTTCCGGCGGGGGGGGGCGTTTTGACCCGGGAATGATTTACTATATGCCCCAGACGTGGACCAGTGATGATACCGATGCGGTGGAGCGACTGAAGATCCAGTGGGGGACAAGTTTTGTCTACCCCGCTGTATCTGCAGCAGCCCATGTCTCGGATGTTCCGAATCACCAGGTGCAGCGGAGTACTTCCCTGCTGACACGACTTTATACCGCCATGAGCGGGAACCTCGGTTTTGAATTCGATCTTTCACAGCTTTCCGATGCGGATAAGGGAATGATTGCCATCCATATCGGCATCTACAAACAGATTCGGAAACTGATACAGTTTGGAGACTTCCACCGGATACTTTCCCCCTTTGAGGAAAATATCACCTCCTGGATGTTTACTTCCCCCGATAAAAAGGAAGGTGCCCTCTTCTACAGCCGGGTACTGGCCCGTCCCCACGAGGGGCCGGTGATCATGAAATGCAGGGGCCTTGATCCTGAACTGGATTATCGCCTGGAAAATTTCGATAACCTCTACCAGCTCCTCGGGTATAAAGAAATTTATGGCGGAGACGAACTGATGTATGCCGGTTTCAGACTGCCCCCCATGTTGGGGGATTTTCAGTCTAATTTACTGAGGTTTAGGGCGGTATAATTTCTTGCATTTTTGAAAATATCTGTTATATTGATAATTACTTTCATTGAATTTGATGGAGCATGATTATCAGAGATGTCAGATTTTGAATGTAATTACCTGAAAGATCTTATCTGTATTTACCCCCGGGGTGAATTGACCCTTGAAGTCATGGCAAAAATATTTACTGCAGTTGAAAAAAAAGAGAATGAAGACGGCCGCAGTTATAACCGGTTTGCTGATTTCGGGGGAGTTTCCTCATTCGACCTTACATCTGATGATTTAATCCTGCTGGGAATGAAGCGCCAGGATTACTATAAAGAAACCTATGAAAAGAAAGTGAAGCTGGCTCTATTTGCGCCTGATAATATCAGTTATGGCATCGCCCGTACTGTTCAGAGTCTCGTGGAGAGCGATGCAGTTGAAATAGTAATTTTCAGATCCTATGAGCAGGCAGCAGAGTGGCTTCAAGTACAACTGGATGACCTTAAATGGCCCAGTGGAGAATAGCGATAAATTTTCATGATGCCTGCTAAACGGATGATTGCTCTTTTCTGAATTAAATATGCCAGGATAATCTATAATGTCGGATGGTGAAAATTTCTATCTGCTCATGACAACAGGTGATTTCAATAATGAAGATCAGGTCTTCATTGAAGATCGCCCTTCTGAAATGGGTATTTTCGATTACCGCCTATCCTTCGGGGAAGCAGCGGGAAGTTTTTTCCCCCCTGACGCCAGGGTTTATCTCAGGCCTGAAAATACCGGGCGTGATTTAAGTGATATAATAGGAAACTCAAGGGGCTATTTCATAGGTTCCACCCGGGTCAAAATGCTTTTGCAGAACACCTGTGCCGGCTTGCCCTGCGAATTCTTCCCCTTTTCAATCTATGATGAAAAAGGCATTCTCATCAGCCGTGACTATTATTTTATTAATCCCCTTGTCACGGTGGACTGTCTTAATTACCGTCACTGCAATATTTCCCGCAATGATATAAGGAGTGGTTCCAGTATAAAGGAAATAATCCTGGACGCTGAGAAAACCGTCTCGCTGCCCCTTCTGTTTCGAATAAAGGAAATACCTAATTTTTACGTGATGCGGCAGTCACTGGCAGAACTGTTTGTCGCAGAAAATATCTCTAATTTTATTTCGGAGAAATTATCGGTAGAATGATTTATAAAAGTTACCTTTAGCTGGAAGACTTCATTAGTAATATTTTTTTGCGGGGATTCCTTTTTGCGGGGTATTCCAGGGAAGTTTTGGCCGATAATAACATTATCAACTATCCTGGAAACTGGTCATGACAGATATTGCCGATAATAATAATCTAAAAATTCGACGCGTCACAAGAACGTCACCGGAGAAGAACCGTGGAGTCACGGAAGGACCGGACAAAGTGCCGCCACGGTATCAGCAGGAGAAAAAGGATAATCAGAAGCAGGATGAGGCTAAAGACCATCTCTCCGAGCTGAAGGCCCTTGTTGACTGGGCCAACAGGGAATGTGAAAAGAATGATTCACGGTACCGCTTTCGTCTCAGGGTATCCGGGGACAATGTGTTTATAGATGTGGTGGTGGCAGACGCGGAGGGGAAAATCAAGGCAATCATGGCCAGTGAGATAACCCACGAAGAGGTTCTCCGCACGGTTGAGCATATACGGGAGGGTGAAGGAATCCTCTTTGATATGAAGGGGTAATCTTTCATGACAACCACTGTTCATGTCCTGCAGCTGATTATCAATGGTGCTTTTTTCTGGGGACTCCTCCTCTCCCTGGGGACACTCTACCGGCAGGCCCCCGATAAAATTGTTACCCGCATCTTTGCGGTTTTTGCGGCTTCCCAGTCCCTGGCGCTTTTGCCCCTGAGCCTTTTCAACTATGGCATATTTTTTGAATCACCCCTGATCAATGCCCTGATTTCCCTTCCCCCCCTGATGATTGGTCCCTTTTACTACCTTTATTTTTCCTATGCATTTGATTTGAGGGAACATCGCCGGGGAAGGATGGTGAAACACCTGGCAGTGCTTCCGGTCTTTTTAATGCTGATTTTTTTAATGTATGCAAAGCCGCAGATCTTTGGGGGGATTGCCGGCGTGGCAGCCCCGGGGGATATTTATCCCCGCAAGAGGGCATTTATTGCCTTTCAGTTTTTTTATATCCTGGTTTATTATCTCATGACCCTTGTCTCCCTGTTTCGAAAAATAAAGAAAGAAGGCGAAGGGGGGGAAGTTAAAAGCATGAAACTCGGCGCCGCCTTTACGCTTGCCTATTTCGCTGGAATCGCGGTTGCCTTCATTTCCGTGATGATATCCGGAAATATTTTTCCCAGGGAGATAATCATGTCGTGCTTTGCCTGTATGATGGGAATTATCTCGGTGCAGTATATCGTATCCCAGCGTTATCCCCTGCTGATGGCATTCAGCAGATATGAAAGGAAGAGTGCTGCAACAGTTGAGGTATCGGATAACGGAGAGTTTAAGGGGCTGGAAGAAAAGGTTATGGCCCTGGTAAACCATGAAAAGATTTATCGCGCGGAAGACCTTACTATTTCCATGTTCGCCCATGAACTGGGAATCAGGCCGTGGCAGCTCTCACAGTTTTTGAACAGCAAAATGAATATGAACTTTAATGCCTTTATTAACTCTTACCGGATAAAGGAGGCACGGCACCTCCTGACCCATGAACCGGAAAAGAACATCCTCTCCATCGCCTACGAAGTCGGCTTTAACTCAAAATCGAGTTTCAACCGGGTATTTCAGAAAATTACCCACCTGACCCCTTCGGAGTACCGGAGGCTTTTTCGGGATATTCAGGAAGGGTATTGATGAGTTAAAAGTTGAAGACGTTATACGAAAACATTTTGCGGAGTGGAAGCAGGATGCCTGGGGGCCAGCGCCGAAGGGATTATGTAGATAGACGCTGGCCCGGAGTGAGTCAAAAATGGAGTCAAAATGCAGAATAGCAGACACCTGCAAGTAATTATGTATTGAGCACTTCAGAAATAGTATCCAGAAGAGTCTGCAGCGAATAGGGTTTTTCCAGAAAAGGAATACCCCTGTCTCGTATGGCTTCCCATTGTGACATCTCATCAGTGTAACCGCTGCTTAAAAGTGCCGGGATGTCGGGCTTCAGAGAGTTAAAATAATCTACAAGTTGAGTTCCACTTGTATCTGGTAATACAACGTCACTGAATATCAGGTCAAATCTGCCATTCTCTTCTTGAAAGATTTTCTTTGCTTCATTACCATCTCTTGCCTGAAAGACCTGGTATCCATTTCCTGTTAATGCCTTTGTTGCGAAACGTATTATTTCCTTCTGGTCTTCCACAAGAAGTATTCGTTCTTCATTCCCCTTTGAATGTTTAGGCCTGGTTTGCTCTTTTGGTTCGAATTCAGCCTCTCGCAGTACTGAAGGAAGGTAGACATGAAAAGTAGTTCCTTTGCCGGGAGTGCTTTTTATGTTTATCCAGCCTTCATGCTGAGCTATTATACCGTACACTACAGAGAGTCCAAGCCCGGTTCCTTTACCCGAACCCTTTGTACTGTAAAAGGGTTCGAATATCTTTTCAAGTGATTTTTCGTCTATCCCCGTACCATTATCTTCGATGGAAAGGCAGATAAATGTTCCCTCTCTGGAATTGGGAATTCCGGCGACATCATTGGAAGTGATGGTTTTGTTGCCGGTAGTAATGCTTATAGAACCTCCATTTGGCATGGCATCACGAGCGTTTACCACAAGGTTCATTATCACCTGCTCAACCTGGCCTCGGTCTGCATTTATGGTATTTTTCTCTTCCATGAGAAAGGTGTTGAGTTCCACATTTTCACCTATCAGGCGAGACAGCATTTTTGTCATATTTCGGACTACATGATTTACATCCATGATCTTTGGAACAAGAATCTGTTTGCGGCTGAAGGCAAGTAGCTGATGAGTCAGTGACGATGACCTCTTGGCAGCTTTGAGAATTTCCTGAATGTCGAAGGAGTGTTTGTCGGATGAATCCATGTCCAGCAGTATCATATCACAGTAACCGATAATGGCCGTAAGAAGATTGTTGAAATCATGAGCAATGCCACCGGCAAGTGTTCCGATAGCCTCCATTTTCTGGGCCTGGAAAAGCTGTTCTTCAAGTTTTTTTTGCTCGGACATGTCTGTCAAAATTGTGGCAAGGTAGACTGGGTCGCCGGTGCCGTCTTTAATGGTAAAAAATCCCTGTATAACGGGCGTTCTATTTTTGTCTCTTGAGTTAATTTCCAGTTCACCGATCCACTCTTTCCCCTTTATTATTTGAGAAAAAATTTCACCGGTTACTCTTTTTTGCATTTCTTTCGGATAGAACTGCGAGAGGTCTTCGCCGGTAACTGTTGAATCATTATCGTGACCCAGCATGGCCACCAGGGCGGGATTGGCATATGTGAGATTACCTTTCAGGTCGGTCATCCCCATTCCCTGGGCAGATTCTTCAGTGAACTTCTTAAATATGGCCAGGCTATTGTTTGCATCGAAGAGCTCAGTCGTAGTTTCCTGTAACTCTTCATTCATGGCTTCCATCTCTTCATATTGCGCCTGGATCTCTTCATATTGTTCTTGAAGTTCCATTTCAATTTTGAGTTCTTTTTCAAAGAGAAGTGAATTTTCTATTGATATGGTGGCCTGGGTAGATATAAGTTTTATAAGTTCAACCCTGTCCGGGATGAAAGCGCCTGAAGCAAGACTGTTCTCAAGATATACAATTCCCGTCAGATGCTGCTGTTTAATCAACGGATAACAGAGGATTGATCTGATGTTGTTTTCAATTATGCAGGGGTCGCCAGTAAAAATGCTGTTGTTTGCGGCATTGTCAAGAACAACAGTTTCAAGAGTTCGCTTTACATAGTTGATTACCGTCAGGGGGATCCCTTTGAATGCTTTTGCCTCGATCGGTTTATTGTATATCTCAATTTTTTCCGGTGATCCGATGGCATGAATAAAAAGAGACCCATTATTTTCGAGAAGCAGGTATGCCTTCTCTGCACCTGCGTTTTCCAGGAGGATTTTAAGTAACTGTGAAAGAAGCCTTTCAAGAATTATCTCGCTTGATATCAGGTGTGACGAATTAATTACTGTTGAAATATCAAGAGATTCAAGAGTTATGGTAAGTGAATCATTTTTCTGTTCGTCATTGTCTTTCACATGTTTTTTTTCTGGTGTCCCGTCGGCAGTACTGTTGCTGCTGATTCCTGAAGGACTTTCTAACTGGTAGTTCTCCGCAATAACGTTGAAACCACAGGATTTACACAGAGAAGTGGCCAGTTCACAGGCAATTTCCTTGTCCTGATGAAGATTATTCTGATCAGCCAGCATGACTGACCTGTCGTAAAGCTGGATTGCTTTTTCAAAGTTTTTGTCCAGCTGGTTCATAATTGCTTCAACAACTAATTTTTTGTTTTCTGTAATTAGTAATTCTGATGCATCAAATCCGCATATTGTGTCAAAATTTTTCCGGATTTCACTAACGATTTTTCTTTTTTCTTTACCTTTTTTATGGGGATATTTGCTTATGAGAAGCAAAGAGTTATAGTAACTGTCAAGTTGTTTAAGTTCTGAGTACCTTGCTGAAGGAAGTCGTTTGTGTTCCGGATCTTTTCTTTTTTTGTTAAACATAAATTGCTATCCTTGTGATACAATACTGAAAGTTTAGTTTTGCTAAGAATTTCATGAAAAAATGTAAATATAAATTTCTGGTCAATTAGTTTTAAGAATATTTGCCGACTCCTTCTTGTTATATTTATCTAGAACATTAGAAAATTCATTATTTAACTCTCTGGTTTTTGCATTGGCGCCCCACTTTTCATAGCAGTAATATGCCTCCCTGATATAAGTCTTAAAAAATAGATCATTCCCTGCAGACAGGTAGTAACGTGCAGCCAGTTCATTGGCCAGTGCTTCGTACTGAAAGAAGCTGTTTTCTCTGGCCAGTTGTATCGCCTCTTCATATAATTTTGAGGCCCTTTCATTCTTTCCGGAAATTCTCATTTTTTCAGCCTCAATTATTATATACAACTGTTTGTAATTTTGCGGTGATGCAGCAGCATACTTTTTTAAACGTTTCTGGTTGTTTTTTATTTTTTTAAGATGTTTTTTCTTCTTATCCACTTCAGTATACATGGCTGCTGAAATAAGTGAATGGTAAAAGTTTTGAAGAGGTACTTCTGGTCGAGATAAAACAGCATCTATTACCTTTTCACTGGCTTCAATCATTTCCAGAGCTTCTCCGTGAAATCTGAAAGTGTAGAGTAATATGGCCTTAAGGAGGTATAATCCGCAGATGTCAGTGTTTACATTATTCGGGATCCAGTGGTCCAATATAGTCTTTTCATTAAAATGGTCTCCGATGAGAAGACATTTGTCCTGACCTTTGTCCTGCAGGTTAAGAACGAATTGTTTAAACATAAAATAATAATCAATAGCATCTTTGTGTTTTATTCTCAGCAGCATAGATTGAAATTTCTCAAACTTCATCTCTACCAGCATTAGATTCTCTCCCATAAATATGGAATTCATTAAATATGTGTTCATTGTGTACGGCGCAAAAACGAAATCTCCATTATCCAGACTGTACTTATACCCTTTCAGAAAATAATCCAGTGTGTCTTTATAATGTGTCTTCCAGTGAAGTATATAATAACCAAAAATAACATGTACAACACCGAGAAATTCCTTGGCCCTGTACTTCTCAACCAGTTTAAAGGCAAACTGTCCAAACATATAAGCATCATCATATTCTCCAAGGGCTCCTGCGATAATGAGTCCATATGTCGAATACGCTGTCGATGCATATTTGGAATTACCATGTTTAAGGGAAAGGCGTATCATCTTCGTAATAAAAAGTGGACCGAATTCCGGTTTGCTGAATATGGCCGGTGTTGACATGGTAAAAAGGAGACTCATGATAATTTTATATTTTTCATCAATCATTTCCGGGAGTTGTATCAGATCTTCGGGAGTCTTTTTGCCAAGCATCAGTTTGGTTTTTAAAATAGCCGCTATAACATGTATAGTGCCGGGATTTTTGGGGAAGTGTATGCCAAGACTTTCCAGTGCTTCGAATCCTGCGTCGAGGGCATTGATGTATTGGGCCTTGCCTACATGTATATTAATTTTTATCTCGTAAATTCTCACTTTCTCAAGTGTCGTTTTCGCCTTATTGAGTACGAGTTCAAAAAGCTCTTCCGCTTTATCATAGTTTGCATTGAGATATTCCGCTTCAGCCCGTTCAGTAGTGATTGCCAGGGCTGTTTCATATACGATCTCCCATACGTTATTGGGAAATATCTCCATCCCATTCTTAAAAAAACGAAGTGCCTCCTCAAATGCTGCTGAAGATTTTGCTTTTTTCCCAGCCTGGAGATTCAATTCGATTAATCGCGCAGCCTCCTTATCATTCAGTATCTTGCGGGCGATATTCAGGTTGTTGACAATTGCAAAGATTCTTTCCTCGTGCATGTGTATTTCGGTATTTTCAAGGATAGTTTTACCGATTTTATAATGCAGACTTATTTTAGTTTCATTATCAATTGATGAATAGAGGGTATCACGGACCCTGTCATGGGCAAATCTGGCATGGTTTTCATAATAGAGAATAATGCCTTCATCAACCGCTTCAGTGAGATTTGCCATAATTTCCTGTTCTGTTTTTCGTATTATTGCAGCAAGGGTGTCAATGTAAAAGACATCACCGATACATGCGGCAATTTTCAGAATGTTTACGGTATTCTTCGGAATTTTGTTTATGCGGCTTGTCATGAGTTCTGCGACATTATCTGAGGCTTCAGTATCTTTTACTTTTGAGGTGTCCCATTCCCAGCTATCGCTGTAATTAATTAACTGTTCTTTATACAGCATTTGGATGAAGTTAAGCAGGAAGAAGGGATTGCCATTGGTTTTCGTGAGTACAAGGCCGGCCAGCTCGCGGACATTCTTCTTGTCACAAAAAAGCGTCTCCGCCAGGATCTGACTGATGTGGTTTTCGTTTAATCCATGAAGCTGGATTTCTTCCCATTCCACGCTGTTGCTTTTTAGTGAATCCATCATAACGGAAAGATGATGACTCTCATCAACTTCATTATCCCGGTAGGCCCCTATTAATAAAAAATAATTCAGCTCCGGGTCCAGGAGCAGTGTTTCGATTAATTGCAGGCTTGCCCTGTCAACCCAGTGGAGATCATCGAGAAAAAGCACAAGTGGATGTTCTTCCGTGGCGAAAAGTTTAATGAAGCCGTTTAAAACAATGTTGAATCTGTTCTGTGCTTCATTTGCCGGCAAAGACTGTACCGGTGGCTGGGGGCCGATAATCATTTCAAGTTCGGGGATCAAATCGGTCAGTACTTTTCCAATTGATCCAACCGCACCAAGAATTTCTTTTCTCCATTTTGAAAGTTTCTCTTCGCTCTCGCAAAGTATCTCGCGAACAATATCCGTAAATGCATCAATTACCGCCGTAAAAGGGATGTTCTTCTTTAGATGATCATATTTGCCACTGACGATAAATCCTTCTTTCTCTGATATGGGCTTATATATTTCATTAATCAGTTTTGATTTTCCTATACCTGATTTTCCTTTTATGAGTACAATTTCTCTGCGTCCTTTTGATACTTTTTTGTATACATTCTGCAGATGTGTTATCTCTTTTTCCCTTCCGTATATTTTTTCCGGAATGCGGAAAAAGGATGATACGTCATGGCTTGCGAGAGGGAATTTTTCAATAGTTTCATTTGTTGTCAGTTTACTTAAGCATAACTCAAGATCGTATTTCAATCCTGCGGCACTCTGGTATCTCTCTTCGGCGTTTTTGGACAGCAGTTTCAGAATAATGTCCGAAAGAACGGGAGGAATAGTGTTGTTCAATAAATGGGGTGCCTTCGGTGCACGGGCAATATGGCAATGGATAATTTCCAGAGGATCACTGGATTCAAAGGGGCACCGACCCGTTAATAACTCATAGAAGGATACACCCAGGGAATAAAAATCAGTCCGAAAATCTATGGACCTGTTCATGCGCCCGGTCTGTTCCGGAGAAATATAGGGGAGAGCTCCTTCCAGTTTATCCGGGTTGGCAATTTGTTGAATAACCCGCGATAGCTGTGTGGATATACTGAAATCAATTATTCTGACTTCATTATTATTTTCATTATAAATAATATTGGCAGGCTTGAGGTCTTTATGAATTACATGTCGTTTGTGAATTTCACCAAGTGTCTGTGCAAGTTTAATTGCAATACGAAGAAAGCTGGGTATACTCATAATCCTCTGCTGGATTATTTTATCCAGAAACTCTCCCCCGATATCCTCCATGACAATTGCTTTGCCTTTTTTGTGGTTCACCAGCTCATAACATTCGATTATTCCTGCAGTTCCTTTAAGATTTGCCAGGGTTAAATATTCATTTTCAATGACGGCTGTATCCTGGGAGGTGGGTTGGGGATTATTCAGGGTTTTAATAATTACCGGTTTTTCATCAGCAAGACGTATGCCACGGTATACGATACTCTTACTGTTTGTGAATATTTTTTCATTAATTACATAGCCCTGAATTGATATCATAGAGACCCTCTAATAATTCTTTTTTTAGACCAATAATTAAAAAAAATACAATAATTGTACAGCATTTTTCATTTAGCAGTATTGTGATTTATTTTGAATTCGCAGGCAATTTTCTTATTCGAAGAACGTGAAAAATGCTTATCCCTGGCAAATAACGGCAACTATTTTACGAATAACGGGGGAAATACTGTTTAAATTGCACATAACGCATTATTGTCTTGACAATGTTAAGATCAAAAAAAATATGTCACAAAAAACAAAAAGCGTCCGCTCAACCTTTTTTTCCCTGACATCGCATTGAAATACTTATTTGTTATTGCTCGCGTTGTTTGAAAGGGCAGGTTATGCAGATGGATTGTTTTTAATACAAAAATATAGATCGTATCTATAAAAAAAAGTCACTACTGTCCCATAAAATATAGGGATAGATAAAAAATGCTATTAATCTCCCTGCCGATATTTATAGTTGATGTCGACAAACACTCAACAAATCAGCAGTTAAGGAGACTAATAGCATGTTTACAACTAAAACAATACTGTCACAAATGCAATCATTTATTTCTGGATATGATTTTGAAAAAGTCGTTTTAGCACACAATGGAGATAAAGGCATCAGAAAATTTAGCACGAAAAACCTGATGAGCATTATGATTTTTACTCACATGTCAGCCAAGGAAAGTATTCGCGATATTATTGATTCATTATCAAGTAAAAAGAATCTCTGGTATCACCTGGGATTACAGTCGATTTCAAGAAACAATTTGTCGTATGCGCTTGGGAAAAGGCCACAGGAAATATTCGAGAAAACATTTTATATGCTTCTCGGCAGACTTCAAAATGAAAGAGGATTGTTGGCTGACAAACGGTTTAAATTTAAACTACCGGTTCGAGTACTTGACTCAACGACAATAGGTCTTTGTTTGTCTTTATTCGACTGGGCAAAATTTAGGACAACCAAAGGCGGTATCAAGTTACATGTCATGTTGAACCCCAGAGAGCAGCTTCCAGAATTTATGATAAGCACCGTAGCAGGGGAGCATGACATTCAGGCTGCCCGCCAGATGCCAATTGTTAAAAATGCTATTATTGTAATGGATAAAGGGTACATAGATTTCAATTTTCTTCAAAAGATCAATAAAAACAGGGCTTTTTTTGTTACCAGAACAAAATCCAACACTCAATACCGAATAATAGAGAGAATGGAAAAAACCCATAAAAATATTCGAGCAGACTGGAAAGTAAAATTTAGCAGTTACAAGAAGATAGAATACCCAGAATATTTGAGAATCGTTAGATATAGGGATATAGAAACTAATAGAACCTACGAGTTTATGACAAACAATTTCAACCTGTCGGCAAAGACGATTGCGGATATTTACAAATCTCGCTGGGACATTGAACTATTCTTTAAATGGATAAAACAAAATTTGAAGATTAAGACTTTTATAGGCACTTCTGAGAATGCTGTAAAAATACAAATCTGGACTGCAATGATTGCATATCTGCTGACTGAATATATACGATTTAAATCAAAAAGCTCATTTACTTTGCTAAAAACGTTCAGGATATTAAGGGATAATATTCTGCATAGCTACGACTTATTTGACTTGCTAAGGGAGAAAGCTCCTCCCGAAACCAGGAAAAATATGAGTACAAACTTGCAGATGACTTTTGGATTTTAAAATCTATGGGACAGCAGTGAAAAAAAGTGTAAAATAGAGGTAAAGGTTATGACGGGTCAGGATTCTGAAGCAATAATGGGAGAGATTTTCGAGCCATCGGAATTACAGGAACTAAAGTTTGTTAATAAGAAGTATGTGCATAAAAATAAAGATGAAAATGTACATCTCTACAATTTAAGGAGGTTCATTCCACGATTCATAAACAAACAGGTATTTGAGAAAGATTTGAAAAATTTTCTGGAAATAGATGAAATCGACTTTCTTAAGAAATATTACCGCAAAATGCCATGCGATGTTACCGGTGATTATAAATACGTTTTAATGTCCATCCCCGCTGTTTTAACGGTATCTGAAATTGAAGTGATACTGGGAAAATGCAATGACAAAGATAAAGAATTTATCCGGCAGTATTATACAGCTAAAGACAACCAGCGGTATCATTTGGATCCGGAAATTTCTGAAATTGATGAAGTCCATCTTGCTTCTACCTTGAAGATGAGAACAAAATGTATTACCGATTCGGAAAGGGCGATATTGTCATCAATGCTTGAAAAGGTCGATACTTTTGTGAAAAAGGATGTCTACTATGCAAACATGTTCATCGATCCTGAACATAATTATTTTTTTGAACACAGCCTTGATCATGTGCCTGGAATAATGATTATCGAAACGGCGCGACAATTGATTGTTTCCTGCAGTCATCTTTTTGGAAAAGTACCAACAAGCGGTATTGATATAATTTTATCACAAATGGAAGTTAAATTTAAAGAGTACCTGTGGATGAGCTATCCAATAAGAATAAAGGTAGAAATGAATTCCATAGAAAACTGCGATGAGGGCTACTGGAAGAGCTGCGCAGGAAGCATCATCTTTTTTCAGGAACATACTGAGAAGGCAAGGATAAATATTGCGGGAGCAGGAATGAAAAGGACGCTCCTTGATGCCATTATGAGCAAGAAAGAAATGAAAAGGGCTGCTAAGCGAAATCCAGTGTCGAATTTCAATCATGAAATATATCTGAAAGATGAGAATAACAGTATCGGCTATTTTGGCACAGTAGTGGATATCTCTATGAAGCATATCATCGTCGAATTCAGAATTCCCATTCTTTTCAGCAAGGGTGATATATTCAGCTTTAATATACATTTTGCCAGAAAATTTTCTGCTCACGGCAGGTGTGGATTTGAATGGCAGCGGGAAAATGATCAACTCAGCGTCGTTCGCTTTAATATTCAAAATCTCGATGCCAGGAATAAAGAAGAAATTGCAGAAATAATTAAACAGCTGAATTTTCTCCGTGAGAAAAATATACTGTTTTAAATGAATGCCTGCGAGGCAGGAAAGGAATGAGTCAGACTGGCAATGAGCCCCAACGGGGGTTCATTGCCAGTCTGACTCAGGTTTTTAAATTTTTTTTAAACCAGTTTTCCTGTCCATAGAGTTTCTCAGCACAATCCTCGCAGAGGCTGTGACTGAACTCAGCGTCGGAACGTTCGGAGATATAATGTTCAATTTTTTTCCAGTAACCTTCGTCATCCCGTATTTTTTTACAGCTGGTGCATATTGGCAGCATGCCGGAAAGTGTTTTAATTTTGCCGAGGGCCTCTTCAAGTTCAATGTTTTTCAGGATAAGTGCCAGGTGATCTTCAAGAATACTTCGAAAGCGGTCCAGCAGTTCTTCTATTTTTTTATTGAAATGATTTTCCTTCGAGTCGAGGATACAGAGGGTTCCGAAGACGGATTCATCGGGATACCTGATGGGATACCCCAGGTAGGCGATCATTCCCAGTTCAATATCTGGATTTTCTTTCCAGTCTTCATCCTTCAGTGCATTTGGAATCAGTAATTTTTTTTCGGTTCTGATAACCGTTTCGCAGTAGAGGCCGCATTCCCGGTGAAAGGGAGCTGCCTCGTCGATATCGTATGGATTGCCTTCGGAGTTGCTGGTGCGGAATACTTTTATTGAGTCATGGGATACTTTCATAATCAATGCCGATGGGACGTCTGCAACTTCAGCAAGTAAATCAACGATTACCTGCCACTTTTTCAGAAATTCATCGGGTATGGACAGGGTTATTTTATCAATATTATACATGTTCTTTAACCTTTTTTATAATTATAATAATACTCATAAATTGCAATGATTACAACTTGTTAAAAAGAAATAAAAGGGAATGTTTAAATTATGAAAGGAAAAAGCGTTTTTTCATGAATCAGTTTTAGTCCCAATTTCTAAATTGGGACGACTTTAACTTCTGAGACCCGTAAACTTCCTTCAAAAATCAGGAGGAAAAACTATGGGTGAATACAGAGAAATAACCATCCCGGCTATCTTTCAGAACCGGGCGGGGAAGTTTAAAACGAATCCCTGTGTCTATACAAAAAAAGAGGGGGGATACGTACCCCTTTCATGGGATGAGATGAACGGGATGATTCATAATCTCGGAAGATATCTTCTCTCAGCGGGGATCGAAAAGGGCGACCGTGTGGGACTCTTCTCCCCCAACCGCTACGAATGGTGGGTGGCAGACCAGGCAATACTTTCCGTGGGTGCCGTTAATGTTCCAATATATTTTACCAATACCGCTGAAGAGGTGGCCTTTATACTGAAGGATTCCGGCTGCAGGATTTGTATCGTCGCAGAGAGGGAGCATCTCCAGAAGGTGCTGACCGCCTGGGAAGGGCTTGATGACCTTGAACTTGTTATCTCCTTTGATGACTGCATCGAGGGAGATAAAAATGTTTTCTCTTTGAGTGAGTCCCTTAAACGGGGCAGCACTTTTAAAAATGATGCCGCGGTGGACGAAATAATCAAAACCATTTTACCGGAAGACCTGGCCACAATTATGTATACCTCGGGGACAACGGGAAATCCGAAGGGGGTCATGCTGACTCACGATAATTTTGTTTCTAATGTGAAGAATACTCTTAATAATGTCAGCGACCTGATCAGCAGTGAGGATACGGCGCTTTCATTCCTGCCGCTGTCTCATGTACTGGAGAGGACTGCCGGGTATTATGGACCTGTGTATGCAGGGGCAAAGGTGGCCTTTACGGAGAGTATGTCCACCATTATGGAAAATTTCACCGAGGTGCGTCCCACTTTCATTATATGCGTGCCGAGAATCTATGAACGAATCCGGTCCGCAATAATTTCGCGAGTAACTGAAGCATCAGCGGTAAAGAAGTTTCTTTTCAGACAGGCACAGAAGGCGGCTCAGAAAAATCTTCCCTTTGTCTGCAGCAGGAAAAAGCGGGGTTTCCTCTTTAATGTCAGGTTTTCCATTATGGATAAACTTGTTTTCTCCAAAATGAAGGAGGCCCTCGGTATGGATAAACTCCGTTATGCCATCTCCGGCGGGGGGCCACTCTCGGTTTCCGATGCTGAATTTTTTATCGGCATGGGCATTGAAATCCTCGAGGGCTACGGACTTACAGAAACCTCCCCTATAACAAACTATAACCAGCCGGGTATGATCAAACCGGGAACCGTGGGCAGGGCGATTCCTGAAACGGATATTAAAATTTCCGATGAGGGTGAAATTCTTGTGAAGGGGCCCCAGGTGATGCAGGGGTATTACAACCTGCCTGAGGCAACGGCTGAGGCCTTTACTCCTGACGGGTATTTTAAAACAGGTGATCTCGGAATTGTCGATGATGACGGGTGCCTTGCCATAACGGGGCGCATCAAGGATATCATTATTACCGCGGGGGGGAAGAATATCTCACCGCAGAACATTGAGAACAGTATCAAGCAGTCAATTTATATTGAGCAGATTGCCATTATCGGTGACCGGAGAAAGTATCTCTCGGCGCTGGTGGTGCCCGCTTTTGAAGATGTGAAGAAATGGGCAGAGCAGAAGGGAATAAGCTTTACCTCGAACAGCGCCC
This sequence comes from uncultured Spirochaetota bacterium, assembly GCA_942491575.1. GTDB lineage: Bacteria > Spirochaetota > UBA4802 > UBA4802 > UBA5550 > CAZHNW01. The sequence goes on along the minus strand of CALOBT010000025.1, from coordinate 2,191,813 downwards.
TTATTGAAGCGGCGGCAGTGAATGAATTCATCCAGGGGGAAATCGATCGTTACAGCGAACAGTTTGCCCGGGTGGAGCAGATAAAGAAATTCACTCTTCTCGAGGCGGAGTGGACCCAGGAGACTGGGGAGCTTACGGGTAAGCAGAGTGTAAAGCGTCGCGTTATTGAAGAAAAGTATGCTGACATGATCGATGCCATGTATCCCGAGTCGGAGAAATTGGCGAAAAAATAAAATTTCTGTATCAGCAGACGGCACAATGCCGGTCGTCTGCTGATATACGCGCCTCTCTTAAACAATCTGCCTTCTGTTAAATCTTTTTGACTCCTTCCTGGTTTTATGGTACAATTTTGCAGGTTTTTTCTCTACAGACAAGGTTGAAGCAGAAAAGTGTTCATTTTATCTAAGTAGCTAAAAACCTGATAACAGAAATCGATGATAAGTTGCAGCATTGCCAGGTTTATCAAATGGATTATAGAAGATTTAATAAAAAAGAATTGATAATAGAGCTGGAAAAGCTCCAGAAGAAAATTAAAAAACTGGAGACAGTTGTAGATGACTGCAAGTCCCTTAAACTCGACCTCGCCGCATTAAGAAAAGAATCAATAACACTTAAAAAGAAACTTGCCGGAGAAACTGAAGAGAGAAAAAAAATTGAAGAAAAGTTTAAAAAAAATAAAAACAATCTGGACCTTGCCCTTAAATCTGCAAAGGCTGGCACCCTGAGCCTGGATGTAGAAACAGGTTATCTTGAGTGGGATGACCGTTCCCTTGAGATGTTTGGAATAACAAGAGAAAGTTTTGGAAATAATTTTGAAAGCTGGTCCCGTCTTGTGCACCCCGAGGATGTGGAAAGTGTTCTAAATGGTGTTAATCAGCAGTTAGCTTCTGAGGATTCAGGTGTTCTCAATATCGAATACCGTATCAAAAAACCCGATGGCTCTACTGGATATATAATAGCCTCGGCATATATTGAGCGGGATGAAAACAAAAAGCCCCGTCGTCTCTACGGTCTGCACTTCGATTTTACCCGGCAAAAAAAGTATCAGGAGGAATTAGAAAATATTCGCAGAGATCAGCAATCAATTGTTGATGCCATACCCTTCGGATTATTGTTCGTGGGATTTGATAAACGTATCAGGAACCTGAATGATGCTGCACTGAAATTACTCGGTTATTCAGATGAAAAGGAACTGGCGGGGAAATATTGCTTTGAATCGGTTTGTCCAAGTGACTGTGATAGATGCCCGGTTCTTGATTCGGGCAGGGAGATTGATTCATCGGAAAAACGAATGCGCAAAAGTGACGGGGAATATATTCCAATATTGAAATCCGTTGTTCCCGTTACCATCAATAATGAAGAAGTATTAATGGAAGGTTTTATCGATATCTCAGACCAGAAAAATGCAGAAGAAAAATACTATCTGCTTTTTGAAAACATGAATGAAGGATTTGCTTATGCGGAAATGATTTATGATGAAGGCGGAGAGCCCTACGACTGGAAATACCTGGAAATTAATCCCGCCTTTACTGACCAGACGGGACTGACCAGGGAGATGACCATCGGGAAAACAATTCGAAATATTTTGCCGGGGGTGGAAAACGAACAGGCTGAATGGATAAAGCAGTATGGCAATGTTGCTAAAACAGGAAAGGATATCACAATTGAAGAATTTTCAGAAGCACTTAATAAATGGTACCGGGTACATGTGTTCGCCCTGGACCGTAATCACTGGGCTGCCACCTTCAGTGATATCACTAATCAAAAGGAACAGGAGGCATCAATTCGTGATGCCCGTGATTTTAATGATTTGATTTTTAACAACGCCCCCTTTGGGATCATTACTTACAACTCTAAGGGGGATTGTGTTTCTGCGAACAGGAGAGCTGCCGAATTGGTGGGCGGTACAATTGATGATGTTTTGAAACAGAATTTTCATAATATAGGTTCATGGAAAAGTACAGGATTGTATAATAGTGCCCTTGAAGCCTTTAGAAGTAAAGGTGTTATAAATAAATTAATAAATACTGAAACAACATTCAAGAAAGAGGTATGGCTGAACTGTTTTCTGACGAGTTTTTTAGTGAAAGAAGAAGAGCATCTGCTGATTCTTTTTAATGATGAAACTGAAAAGGTAGCGGCTGAACAGGAACGGGATCGATTCTTTCAGACAACACTGGCTCTTCTGTGTATCGCAAATACTGATGGCTATTTTCTGAGACTGAATCCTTCCTGGGGGAAAATACTGAAGTTCACCAATAAAGAATTAATGTCAAAACCATTTGTAAATTTTGTGCATCCCGATGATGTTGAGTCAACCCTTAAGGAAGTTGAAAAACTTAAAGAAGGTATTTCAACCCTGAATTTTATCAACCGCTATCGCTGCAGGGACGGAAGTTACCGGTGGCTGAACTGGGTAGCGGTTCCCCATAAAAATTTACTCTACGCTTCTGCCATTGACATCACTGACCTGAAGGAACAGGAACAGGCCCTTAAAAGCCGTGATGAAAGTCTCCAGTTTGCCCTGAAGGCGGCAGAAGCGGGAGCTTTCGTTTATGATTTGGAAAATCGTCATAATGACTGGGATGACCGCACACTGGAGATTGTTGGCCTTAAACGAGAGCAATTTAAAGAGTCTTATGATGACTGGAGGGATCATGTTCATCCCGAAGAAAAGGGATATCTGGACATTGAAATAGAAAGAGTCCTGAATAAGACTGATGAGTCTGATCTGAGTTTTACTCACCGAATGATTCGGCCTAACGGCAATGAAGTCTATGTGCTGATAAAATCATATGTTATCAGGGATGAGAATGGTAAGGCGCTTAAGATAGCCGGGCTGGTCTTTGATGTGACGAAGGAAAAGATTGCAGCTATCGAATTGAATAATGCAAAGGAAGAAGCAGAAAATGCTAATCGCGCCAAGAGTGAATTTCTGGCAAACATGTCCCATGAAATAAGAACACCTCTCAATGCCGTAATCGGATTCAGTGAACTGCTTGACTCCATGGTGGAAGACCGGAAACAGCGAAGCTATATCAATTCGATTAAGACTTCAGGAAAAAGCCTCCTGACCCTGATCAATGATATACTTGATCTCTCAAAAATTGAAGCGGGGATGCTTGAAATAGAGAATTCTCCTATGGATCTCAGGTTGCTGTTTCGTGAGATATCTCAGATTTTTAAGGCCAAATCCGAAGAAAAAAGAATTACATTTTCGGTGGAAGTCGCAGGAGAGGTGCCTGAATTGATCATTCTTGATGAAATAAGATTGAGGCAGATACTGTTAAATGTAGTGGGTAATGCAGTTAAGTTTACCGAAAAGGGTTTTGTGAATCTATCCGCAAAGATAGAGTCCGGGCAATCGGAATGTACCAACTGCGATCTTGTTATTATTGTGGAGGATTCCGGAATCGGGATTCCTGAAGAGGGAAAGCAGTACATTTTTGATTCCTTCCGTCAGGTGACGGGGCATGAGAAACGTGAACATGAAGGTACCGGTCTTGGCCTTTCCATTAGCCGGAGACTGATTGAAATGATGAAGGGATCAATTTCTTTGAGCAGTAAACTGGGCAGGGGAACCAGATTCGAAATTAACTTTAATAATGTTGTTTTTTCTCACGCATCCCATGCTGAAACTTCACTCACCCCTGTTAATATTGGCGAGATACAATTTAATAATCAGCATGTTCTCGTCGTTGATGATATTGAGTCTAACAGAAAATTTATCAAAGAGATGTTGATCCGGTCGAATCTGCATGTGTCAGAGGCAAAAAATGGAGAAGATGCAGCCCTGTTTGCCCGGGAAATGAAACCTGATTTAATTTTAATGGATATAAGGATGCCGGGTATAGGAGGTGTCAGGGCTGCAAAAGAGATTCATGCGGAACTTCAGGATATCCCTATAATTGCACTTTCTGCATCAGTGGATGTAATCTCATCTGTGAAGAATGAAGAAACAGGTTTTTATAAAGCCTTAAGTAAACCGATAGATGTTGCTGAATTATATAAATTACTAAAGGAATTATTTGACTACAGGATAATATCGTCACCTGAAAAATCGAAAGAAATAAATATATCTGAGATGGTTGACGATTTTTCAAAGGAAAATTTTAAAGAATTGTTTGATGAATTAAAAAAATATGAAAGTATTTTTGTTGTACAGGGGGGAGTGATAAACATGAGGGAAGTCAGGGAACTCTCTGACTTTATATTAAAAATCAGCCGGACAATGGGCAATAAAAATTTTGAAAAATTCGGCATAATGCTGGAGGAAGATATTGAAAGTTATGATATCGCGCAAATTAAGAAACGACTTGAGGTGTTGAGAAATATGTACGGAATGTCAGGTGGAAGTGACAGCCTGTGAATTGATTAGAAGGGCCATTCGGAATCCAGTACTCCATATATCAATAAAAGCGTTTAGTGTCCCGCCACTGAGAGATAGAAAATAAATTCCATTCTGTACATTAAAACTGAAATTAAGAATTCCCGGAAACATGATAGCTCCCGAGGCTGACATTGAAATTGTATGATATCCGGGCAATCCCGCACCGTTAAGGATCATAAATATCGGTATTTTCTGTTTGACATGAATTGGAGGATGTGCAAAATGTACCGGACGGTCAGTATATTTATGGTGGAGATTATGGAAAAACGAAAGGGCGCAGCAACCCGCGAGCATGTTCTTGAGTCAGCCATGAGGCTGATTAATGTGAAGGGATATGCCGCAACAAGTATCAATGATATAATCGAAGTTACAGGTGTCAAAAAGGGCAACCTCTACTTCCATTTTTCAAACAAAGAAGAATTGGTCTATACCATGATTGAGAAGGCCCGTGACGATTATCGTGATTATATCACCTCTCGTATCAAAGGCGGCACGGCACTCGAAATACTTTACAGTATTTTTGATGCTGTTTTTCAGTATCACCGTGCCCGAAAATTTGAAGGTGGATGTATCTTCGGTAACATTGCCCTTGAGCTGGGGGATGAAAATCCACGTTATGCCCAACTGGTCCATGAAATTTTTGCAGAATGGGCAGAGCAATTTGTTCCTCTTATAAAGGCTGCCCAGGGTGAGGGAACTATTAATGCTGTTCTCGAGGCGCCGGCACTGGCGCGGCATATTGTTGCCTCCCTGGAGGGGGCAGTGATGCTCTCCCGTCTTAGTAAGAAGGCGAAGGATTTCAGGCAGTGTATCGACTCCCTTAAGATTCTGCTGGAGGTATCGGCATGATAACCAGGGAGGAGGTAATTGCAAAGGCCCGGGACTGCGGTTTCGAAGATATCGGTTTCACCACTGCAGAGCCTTTCGGTGCCCAGAAACAACACCTTGAGTCTATGCCGGCAGAATACGAATGGGCGGTTAAATCCGGTATAAATCTTGTAGAGGGGACTGACCCCGCAGGTATACTCCCCGGTGCGCAGAGCATAATTGTGCTTGTAGATGTATATTTCCGCAAAGCCTATCCCTATGTCATGGAAAAGCATTTCGGCCGCTGTTATCTCGATGATGACCGGATTACCAAGGATGACCTGGCCCTGCGTGTCAAAGAATTCAGAAGCTACCTGAGGGACAACGGAATCGATTCGAAGGTTCCCTTTAACATGCCTCACAGGATTGCTGCGGCTCGCGCAGGCCTGGGGGACTTCGGCAAAAACTGTCTCTTTTATTCAAAGCGTGTTGCCCTGAAGTCGAGCTGGGTACTTCCCATTACAATCGTAGTTGATCATAAGTTCGAGGCTGACGAACCTGCTGGTGGAACCGGTTGTCCTGAGTGGTGCCGTAACGCCTGTATTTCCGCCTGTCCAACCAGGGCACTGAAGGGGAATGCCGTCATTGATCCGAGGCGGTGTATTTCCTTCATGACGTATTTTGGTAATGAGATTACGCCATTGGAGATGCGGGAGCCCATGGGGCTATACGTCTATGGATGTGACCGTTGTCAGGACGTTTGTCCCCGCAACAGGGCATGGCTTGCAGAGGAGCGTCCCATGAACGAAAGGGTCGTCGCAAAGGAAGGTGATTTCGACCTGGTGAAATTGCTTCTCATGGACAAGGACTATTTTCTTTCAAATGTGTGGCCCAACATGTTTTATATGGGTCCGGATAAGATCTGGAAGTGGAAAATGAATGTAGCCCGCGTTATGGGTAACAGCGGCAACGGAAAGTACCTTCCTGCATTGAAGAGGGCCTTCAGAGAGAATGATGATCCCCGGGTTCTGGGCATGATCGCCTGGAGTGCGGGCCGCCTGGGGGGAAGCAGTGCGCGGGAGGTGCTGGAAGACTTCAGGAGTATTGCAGATGATTCAAATGAACCGGTAAGGCAGGAGATCGAGGATGCCCTTGAGGCTCTTTAAACTTCCTGCATAATTTTTTTAAAATTTCAGGAGAAAGAAATGATCAATCCATCAGAAGAGCAGCTTGCGGCATTAATAAATTATCCCGAGGGTAAACCATTCGTTATGGTAAACCTTTTGAAATTTAAAGAGAAGGGAAGTCATGACGGGGAAACGGGCCGTGACGCCTATAACCGCTACGCCATGGTTATGATGAGTTTTCTCAAACGCTTTGATGCCCGTCCCCTCTGGGTGGGGGATGTCGGTATGAGCTTTATCGGTACCGAAGATGAGACCTGGGATGAGGTGATCCTTGTGGAGTATCCCTCGCGGGAGGCTTTTCTTTCAATGATTTCTTCCCCGGAATACAAGGACCACAATATAAACCGTGAAGCGGGCCTGGAGAGGATGGCGCTGGTTCTCTGCGAACAGAAGTTTCCTGTTGAGGCATAATGATATCGATGCAGGGGAAAATCATAACCGGCATAGAAACGTTTTTAAATTTTGGAGGAACCCATGAGTAAGGAATTATACAGAAAAATACAGAAGCAGCTTGATACCTATTCTCTCGGATTTCCCGAGACGGAATCGGGCATCGAAATAGAAATTCTGGAAACCCTGTTTTCAGTAAAGGACGCTGAACTTTTTTCTGTCCTCTCTCCGCGTCTGGAGACTCCCGAAGCAATCGCACAGCGTCTCGGGAAATCCGTGGATGAACTGGCGAAACACCTGGAGGATATGGCCGCAAGGGGACTGCTTTTTCGGCGTCGGAAGGGTGAGGAAGTTAAGTACGGGACGATTCCCTTTATGCATGGCCTCCTGGAGTTCCAGGTTAACAATTTTGACCGTGACATGGCGGAGCTTTTCGAGAAGTATTTTGATGAGGCCCTGAACGGTGCAATCTCCAAAAGTGCCGAGATGTTCATACGCCCCATTCCCATCGGGGAATCGATAGGGACGGAGTACCGTGTCGCCCCCTTTGACGATGCACGTAATATGCTTGAGAATGCAGGCCTGATCGTTGTGGCGGACTGTATCTGCCGAAAGGAAAAGGCGGCTTTTGGTAAAGGGTGCGGCAAACCGATGGAGACCTGTTTCATGTTCGGTTCAATGGCACAGTATTACATAGATAATGACATGGGGCGCCAGGTCTCCAGTGAAGAGGCCATTGGCATCCTGACGAAGGCACAGAAAGCTGGCCTGGTTACACAGCCGGCAACTTCACAGAATCCCGCCGGGATGTGCAGTTGCTGCGGTGACTGCTGCGGTGTTCTTCTTTCCCTGAAGAAACAGGCGAAACCGGCGGAGATAGTTTTTTCCAATCACTATGCGGAAGTGATCTGTGATAATTGTTCCGGTTGCGAAGCCTGTATCGATCGCTGCCAGATGGATGCCATATCAATCAATGATGATGGTGTCGCCGCTATTGACGGTGACCGGTGTATCGGCTGCGGCCTATGTGTCCCCGTATGTCCCTCCGGGGCTATGAAACTGATGCGAAAATCCGGTGATGAATTTCGTACCCCTCCGCAGAATTCCCTGGAGCAGATGATTACCATGGCGAAGAAACGTGGTGTCATTTAGCTTTTCTGCATAGAGGTTCAGCCTTCCGCTGAACCTCTATGCAGGGGGGTAATCCCCGCCATCCCCGTCCCTGATGTCGCCGTATTTAGGGTGTAACATCCGGTTAGCCCCGGAGTTATTATAATATTTTATGAAACTTTTGATTTTTACCGCACCCATAATTCTTGTATAGCTCTATATTTTGACTGTTGACAAAAAGTATCCCTGTAGTATTTAATGGTATAAATTGTTTTTATAATCCGGTGAATCCGATAAAAGAAGTTGGCCCTGAATTGACTCTAATGAACATGAAATATCATATTTTAAACCTCACCGCCGTACTGATTTTTTCATATGTTACGGGAAATGCCCTTTCGGACATTGTTGAGAACACCATTATTGATCCCCAAACCTCCCAGTCGACTTCAAAACATCTCTCTGTCAAGCGTGGGGGGGAAGTTAAAGCAAAGCAGGCTAAATCCTTCGAAAGTTATGAAAAGACACTCTTTGACACCGGTTTCTTCAAGGAAGGGGATATAAATGTCGAGGGGGCCGGCCCCGAGAGTGTCGCCATAGATGCGGAAGTCAGCGAACTGACTCTTATCGGGACTATTACCGGTCCGCGGTCCATTTCCAGGGCCTTCATAAGAAAGGGGACACGCCGGAGAACCAGCAGCCGTTTTAAAAGCAAAGGCTCGACCGGGTCTTCAGAACCCCCTGAAAAAGAAATTTTCAAGCTGTGGGAAACCGTACACGGCTATAAACTGGTCAGTATCCGGGACAGGTCGGTTATCCTGGAGGGGCCTTCGGGACGTGCCGAATTAAAAATCTATGACGGTAAAAAGGGAAAAACCGCCGGCGACAAAAAGGTTGCCAGTAAAGGCAAATTAAAGAAAAATCTCAGCAGGGCGGAACTGAAGCAGAACCTTCAGAATAACATGGATAACGCCTTCAAAGGGCTGGTGGCAGGTCCCTATCGGAAAAACGGCAAGGTTGTCGGCTTCAGACTGAAGAAGGTGAGGCCCTACAACATTTTCTATAAAATGGGTGCCCGCAGCGGAGATGTTATAACGCGGGTTAACGGAAAAAAAATAGACAGTACTGAGAAGCTCTTTCAATTCTGGAAAAATTTTGCCACGGAATCAAAGGTTGTTATTGATATTGAACGTCGGGGACAGATGATGCAGTTTGACTTCAATATCACCGATTAGGCCTCAGTTTTATCTGCAGAATGCCGGAGAAAAATACTTCTACAAATCACCCTCATGCCTTATAATATTTCAATATTTTAAAGGGCGGTAATGCATTTTTGTTGCCAAAATAATGGCAATAAAATACATGTTCTTGTTTTCAATTTTTTGAACAACACCTCCAAGAGGGACTTTTTTTTGTCTCTCCAACTAATTTCTCCTGGGGTCGAATATGGCCAGAAAAGAGTTTCTTGACAGATGGACTATCGAAGATTCAGCAGATCTCTACGGTATCAGAAACTGGGGTGCCGGGTATTTCGATATATCCGAAAAGGGCGATGTCCTCGTTACCCCCTTTGGTGATAAGTCTGTTTCCGTCAGTATACCGGAAATTATACAGGGTATTGAAGACCGGGGCCTTGCCATGCCGGTACTGCTCCGTCTTGGGAATATTCTGGATGCCCAGATATGTAATATTAATACGAGTTTTCTTGAAGCAATTAAAACATTCGAATACCGGGGAACATACCGTGGTGTTTATCCAATCAAGGTTAATCAGCAGCAGCAGGTAATCGATGAAATTACCGAATTTGGTTCCCGCTTTCATCACGGCCTTGAGGCTGGAAGTAAAGCCGAACTGATTGCCGCCCTGGCAATGATGAAAGACAATGAAAGTTTCATCATTTGCAACGGCTACAAGGATGAGGAGTTCGTCGACCTCGGACTTCAGGCAATTAAACTCGGCATGAACTGCTACTTCGTACTGGAAATGCCCTCAGAGCTTGAGCTTATTCTTGAAAGATCAATAAAACTGGGAGTACGCCCCCTCATTGGAGTTCGTCTGAAGATCGCCACTAAAGCAGGGGGACACTGGACTGAATCCGGCGGTGACAGGAGTATTTTTGGATTGAATACTACACAGTTAATAAACGTGGTGGACAAGTTGAGGGAAGTCGAAATGCTCGACTGCCTGAAGCTTCTGCATTATCATCTCGGGAGTCAGATCCCCAATATTCGGGACATCCGCTCTGCCGTATCGGAGGCCTGCCGGGTCTATGCGGAACTTGTCCGGGAAGGCGCCGCCATGGGCATTCTTGATCTGGGGGGGGGGCTTGCAGTCGACTACGACGGATCGAAAACCAACTACCAGAACAGTATGAATTACTCTATTCAGGAATATTGTTCCGACATAATTGAAGTAATAATGTCAGTTCTCGATGACCGTAATATTGAACATCCCACGGTAGTAACCGAATCAGGACGTGCCACAGTGGCCTATTATTCTGTTCTGATATTCAATGTCCTTGATGAAACCCGTTTCGAGGTGACCACCCTCCCGGAAGATATTCCCGGGGACGCAAATGAAGTTATTCTGAATCTGATGGATGTGGCGCAGAATATAAATTCCCGCAATATTCAGGAATGTTTTAATGATGCCCTCTATTATCGTGATGAGGTGCGGGAGGTCTTCCGTCATGGCGGGATTTCACTGCGTGAGCGTTCGTCTGCTGAACAGATATTCTGGTACATCATCAATGAAATTGCAAAGGAAAAAACCAGAAGCAAGAGGATCCCCCCGGCACTGACAGGCATTGATGCGGCGATTGCCGACATTTATTATGGAAATTTCAGCGTCTTCCAGTCTCTTCCTGACGCCTGGGCCATCGAGCACCTCTTTCCCATTATGCCTCTTCACCGCCTCGAGGAAGAGCCGGAAAGAAATGCCATTCTTGCGGATATTACCTGCGACTGTGACGGTAAAATTGACCGTTTCATCGGCCAGAGTGATTTTGAAGAGACACTTTCTCTTCATGACCTGAAAAATGGTGATGAATATTACCTGGGAGTATTTCTCGTGGGAGCCTACCAGGAGACACTGGGGGATCTCCACAACCTCATGGGAGATACCAATGTTGTCAGTGTACGAATCAATGAAAAAGGTGACTATGATTTTGTACGGGAACTGCAGGGGGATTCTATAGCGGACGTTTTAAGCTATGTAGAATATAATACCCGTGATCTGATTGAACGCTTTCGCAAAAAGGCTGAACTTGCAGTTCGAAAAGGCAATATCACTGCTGCGGAACGGAAAAAGATCATGAAAGATTTTCAGGATAGTCTCAATGGCTATACCTATTTTGAAAAATAAAGGAGGCCGATGATGGGAAAGGTGCTTATTATCGGTGCCGGCGGAGTAGGGCAGGTGGTAACACATAAGTGCGCCCAGGTGCCGGAAGTTTTTGAAGAGATTATGCTTGCAAGCAGAACTAAGGAAAAGTGTGACCGCATTGCCTCACAACTCCCGGGGGCGATTCAAACAGCCCGGGTTGATGCGGATAATGTAAAAGAGACAGTGGCCCTGATTGACTCTTTTCAGCCGGATCTTGTTGTTAACGTCGCCCTTCCCTACCAGGATCTTCCAATTATGGATGCCTGCCTGGAGACGGGTGTCGACTATCTTGATACGGCGAACTATGAACCGAAGGATGAAGCGAAGTTTTGCTACAAATGGCAATGGGACTACCACGAGCGTTTTAAAGAGAAGGGAATCATGGCCCTCCTGGGGAGCGGCTTTGATCCCGGGGTAACCAATGTTTTTACAGCCTATGCGGCAAAGCATCACTTCGATGAAATTCATGAACTTGATATTATTGACTGCAATGCGGGAGACCACGGATATCCCTTCGCCACAAATTTTAATCCTGAGATCAATATCAGGGAGGTCACCCAGAGGGGCAAGTACTGGGAAAACAGCGATTGGGTGGAAGTTGATCCCATGTCAATCAGTAAAGTTTACGATTTTCCCGAAGGGATCGGCGAGAAAAAAATTTTTCTTCTCTATCATGAGGAGCTTGAATCATTAGTGAAATATTTTCCTTCTATTAAGAGGGGAAGATTCTGGATGACTTTTTCTGACAACTACCTGAAACACCTGGAGGTGTTGCAGAATGTGGGAATGACCCGTATAGATCCTGTATTGTATAACGGTCAGGAAATTGTTCCTCTCCAGTTTTTGAAGGCGGTCCTTCCCGATCCCTCGAGTCTCGGAGAGCGTACTAAGGGGAAGACCTGTATCGGCTGTATAGCTAAGGGAACAAAAAATGGTAAGCAGAAAGAATACTACGTCTACAATATTTGCGACCATGAAGCCGCCTTTAAAGAAGTCGGTTCACAGGCCATCTCCTATACCACGGGGGTGCCCGCAATGATCGGTGCCATGATGATGCTCTCCGGAACCTGGCGCGGCGACGGGGTCTTTAACATGGAACAGTTTGATCCGGATCCCTTCATGGAAAAACTGAATATTCACGGACTGCCATGGAAAGAGATTCATTACTAAAGCTGGATCTCAGCAGGGTGGAAACACCTGCCTTTATCGTCTTTGAGGATGCCCTCGTAAGCAACCTGGAAAAACTTTCCAGGGTGCGGAAGGCAACGGGTGCAAAGATACTCCTTGCCCTCAAGGGCTTTGCCATGTTCAGTATGTTTCCCCTGATGAAAAAATATCTCCAGGGCACCTGCGCCAGTTCTATTCATGAAGCCCATCTCGGCAAAGAGGAGTTTAGGGGGGAAGTTCATACCTATGCCGCGGCCTTAAGTGATGGTGACGCGGAGGCGTTAACTTCCTTCACCGACCATATTTCTTTTAACTCGTTTCGGCAGTTGGAACATTTTGCCCCCGCAATGATAAAGAAGGGAATCAGCACGGGACTTCGTGTAAATCCGGAATACTCAGAGGCGCCGGTACCCCTCTATGATCCCTGTGCTCCCGCATCACGTCTGGGGATACGTGCCGCTGAATTTGAAGGGCGTGACCTTTCCATGGTAGAGGGGCTTCATTTTCATACTCTCTGTGAACAGAATGCGGCACCCCTGGTGAGGACCCTGGAATCTTTTGAAGTGAAGTTTGCTCCGTACCTTAACAAAATGAAGTGGTTTAATTTCGGGGGAGGGCATCACATTACGCGTGAAGACTATGATGTTGAACTTTTGGTAAAAACTATCAATAATTTCAGGCAACGGCATGAAGGGGAAATTTACCTTGAGCCCGGGGAAGCGGTTGCGCTTAACGCCGGTATTCTTGTTTCCACCGTCCTTGATATAATTCGTAATGATCTTAACATTGCGATACTTGATACCTCGGCGGCGGCCCATATGCCCGATGTGCTTGAGATGCCCTATCGTCCTGAGATACCCGGCGCCGGAGAGGCGGGGGTGAAAAAATACACCTATCGCCTCGGCGGGGTTTCATGCCTGGCAGGGGACGTAATCGGTGATTATTCATTTGATGAAAAATTGCAGGTTGGGGATAAAATCGTCTTTCTCGACATGGCCCACTATACCATGGTGAAAACCAACACCTTCAACGGGATCAATCTTCCCTCTATCATGATTTATAATGCGAAAACTGATGAATTGAAAACTGTCCGAACTTTTGGATATGAAGATTTTAAGATGAGGCTCTCCTGATGAATGTATTTCACCTGCACAAATATATTCCATTTCTATTAAGTGAGGCGGGGAAGCAGGAGCCCAATACCAGTCTCTTCCATGTGATACCGGTACCACTTGAAAAAAGTGTCTCCTACGGAGGGGGGACCGCTAAGGGTCCCTCTGCAATCCTTGATGCATCCCAGCAGCTTGAAATTTATGACGGTTCAGGCTGCCCCTCCCTGGAGGGTATCTTTACCCACAGGGCTTTGTCATGCCGCGGCAGTATCGAAAAGGTTCTTGATAAAATTGCTGCAGCAACAAAAGAAATCTCCGCAGATAATAAGGTGCCGGTTCTTCTCGGCGGTGAACATACCGTTACGGTCGGGGCGGTACGGGGCCTCGTTGAAGCCGGCAAAAATTTCGGGGTAGTGCAGTTCGATGCCCATGCTGATCTTCGGGACAGCTACGAGGGGAGCCGCTACAGTCATGCCTGTGTAATGCACAGAATTCATGATCTTCAAGTGCCGTTTCTACAGGTGGGAGTACGGAGCCTCTCCCCGGAAGAGGTTGACTTCAGAAGAGAAAACAGTATTTGCTCTATTGATGCAGCCGAAATTTACCGGAAGGGCATTCCGGAGAAAATACTTCCCCGGGGATTTCCCAGCGAAATCTATGTCACTTTCGATGTTGATGGGCTTGATCCGTCGGTAATCAGCGCCACAGGAACCCCTGAACCCGGAGGGATATTATGGTGGCAGGCCATGAAAATGCTTGAAAAGATTTCCACGGAGGCGCGTATTGTCGGATTTGACGTGGTTGAACTGGCCCCGAGGAAGAAAGATCATGTTTCGGATTTTGCCGCGGCTCGACTGGTTTACAACTTAATGGGGTATGTTCAGCTGAGCAGAAAGTAAAAGTTAATCAATTCAGGAGAAAACAGGATGAAAAATCAAACACTCTATGTTGTAACAGCAGAGGTGGCGGCGAAGTCTGAATCTGATTTTTATAAGGAGACGGGATGTGCCGGTGCCTTCATGAATGCCATCGTCGCCGCCGCGGATGCCCTTGATGCGGGCCGAAAAGTGGAAAAAGCCTTAAAAGAAGACCTCTTTGATGAAATTATGATAGAAGAGATTATCCTGAGTGAAAATTTCACTTTTGAGAAAAGTGAAACCGATATCAATTTTAAGGACCTTAAAATTGAAGCAGAAAAAAGCGGTGATGTTGTCTACGGAGAATTTTTTCTTTTCGAGGAATAGGATTCCAGTTTAAAGTTAAACCCTTCCACTGTTTGTTTTCATATTTCCTTATTGCGTCATCTGTGTTCTTTTTTTCTAAGTTTATAGTCAATCCCAGCATTCTGGAATGACTCTTATAATTTTAGTCATTTGAATATCATAAATATAGTTCATAGTCCTGATATATTAGATTTTCTTGACTTCAACTATATTATATCTATATAATAAGCATATGGGAAATATATTAAAATCAATCTGGGTGTCAGTTTCTCCTTTTATTGGTGTATTTTTTATTATATTACTGTTCACCATAATCATCATACTGGCCAAAATATTATTTAAAAAAAAACAGGCGGAAACCTATTATTATCAAATTACCTCTCTCCTCCTGGTTTTATTCGGACTTTTTCTGATGGTTTTGTTTCTGCCAATCAGTGGTGATATTAAAAAACAGATATTAACCATGTTTGGAGTACTGTTGAGTGCGGCAATAGCTCTCTCATCCACCAGCCTGATTGGTAATGCCATGGCGGGTATAATGCTTCGCGTCTCTAAAAGTTACAGACCCGGAGATTTTATTGAGGTTCAAGATACTATAGGGAGGGTATTCAAACAGGGACTTCTGAGCACAGAATTGCAGATTATTACGCGTGATACAATCTCTTTTCCCAACATTTATTTAATTCAGCATCCAATTCGAACCACCCGTGCGGACGGGAGTTTTATCTCAGCCTCTGTTTCACTCAGTTACGATGTATCCAGAGCTAAGATTGAAGAATGCCTGATGAAAGCGGCGGAAAAAACGGGACTTGAAGAATCTTTCGTGTTTGTTGAAAGTCTCCTCGACCATGCCATAAAGTACAGGGTGTTTGGTTTTTTGAAGGAAACGGCAAGAATGCTGTCGCTGAAATCTGACCTGAGAAAAACAGTTGTAGATATTCTTCATGAAGAAGGAATAGAGATTGTTAGTCCTTCTTTTGTGATCAAACGAGTGTTTGACGATAAAAAAAAGTTTGTTCCGAAGTATAATAAGAATGATACAATGACTGAGGTGAAGGATTCAAATGTGGAGGAACTCGCCTTTGATAAGGCAGATGAAGCGGAAACCATCGAAAAAATGAAAGAAAAATATAACAACTATTTGAAAGAAAAAGATAAACTTGAGGAAAATATAAAGGAGGAAAAAGATAAAGAAAAAATAGAACAAATAAGAGAAGAAATTCAAAGACTCAATAAAAAAACTGAAATGTTGATTCTGCATATTGAGAAACTGCAGAAAGAAAAAGAAGATAACTCCTGATGTTAACTATTGCTCTGCTTATTTAAATGTAAGTTTGTTTTTTTTGGGATTGTACTCAACCTTTTTTTAAAAACGATACCAGTAATCCTGAGATGAAACCTCCAACCGTTGTCAGGAACAATAACACAACAAGAGGTATCTCTCCTGTAAACCAGAGAAAACTTGCTTTAACCGGGATGGTATTTTGAAGAATAACAAGAACTAAAGCAAGAATGAATAATATTACCAGCGCCAGCTTCATTTTTTTCATCATGGGTGTCCTCGCTGTTTTTCAGCTTTTTCGGTTTCTTGTTCTGATTGTAATTTACTGTGTTTACTGCGAATGGTCTAATTTTTTAATCGGAACTGATTCGGGTGGTTATGAAAATGTGCAGACAATTATATTTATGGCGGAGAACCTGATGTATTTGCTTAAAAAGCATGATAAAAATGAAATTAAACTTATAATGTCCCGGATGAGGTAGTCTGAATTCCAGGTTTCTGACTGTTATTTCGGGGGAAGTTTTAATTCTTCTCTGATATTTCTGCATTGATATTCCAGGACCGCCACATCATGGGTGATTTCTTCGATATCATCCCTGTAAATCGCACCGGTCCTGGCCTTCCTTTGGCCAGGATGTTTCTGCACCTCATTTAGGAGGTTCCTGATTTCCTTTTCTTTGTGTGACAGGTCCCGTTTCAGTTCAAAGGCATGGACTTTTTTTTTGGCATAGTCCTCTATCAGTGTGGTACTGGTTTTTATTTTTTCCGATAAAACCTCCGGAATATGAGTTATATCGTATTTCATTTCAATCCTCCTTTTTTTGCCGGATTATACAGGGAGTCTCGCTGAATGTTCACCTAATGGTTCAGATAGAACAAAATTATCTTTACAGGCTTCCGGCATTTTCTATAATATATTATAAAGTTAAAAACAAAAAACGGCTATTTCAAGTTAATATTGTTTTTGGAAAATATCTTTTTAGTTTGCTTTTGTCACGGTTATTATCAGGGGCTATTGATATATTTTACTATATCTTATTCATAAAAATGCATATATGCATTTTTACACAGTTGACTATATTCCCTGTAATAAATACAGACTGCGTGTTTTTCCATTAAGAATTGGCGGTGGTGACCATGTCTCCAGAAGTATATGGAATGATTTATATCTTTATTGCAAGGATATTCGATGTCTCCCTTGGTACATTGAGGATTATCCTCATTTCTCGGGGAAAAAAATATCTGGCTCCAATTCTGGGTTTTCTGGAGATACTTATCTGGCTGACCGCCATCAGCAAGGCTTTGCAGAACCTGAACGGGGTAGCCAGCTACCTTATTTATGCCGGTGGATTTGCCGCCGGCAACTATATTGGCATGTTGATTGAAGGCCTGCTTCCCTTCGGTTATCAGGCTATTCGTGTTGTTACCAGGATTAAGGCACGTGAAGTTATTGTTGAATTAAAGAAAATGGGATTAGGGGTCACCACCTTTAGCGGAGAAGACACTGAAGAAGAAGAGGTGTCTCTCCTCTATACCGTAATGCCAAGAAAACAGGTAAAGGAGGCCCTTTCTGTTATAAACAAGTATCATCCGCAGGCATTTATCACAGTAGAAGATGTAAAATCATTTCAATCGGGATATGTGAGCGGGAAAAGATTTCTTGATCTTTTTGGCAGAATGATTACCAAAAAAAAGTAGAAATAGAGTACTGTTGTGATATGATGTGATGGAATGCAGAATAATATCACAGGAAAAAAAATGCAGGGAACCGGACCGCAGCGTACAGATTTTTATACCCTTGAGCCTGACTTTAAACGTCCCCGTTATTCTCTGTCCGGGGAAATAAAAAATAATCTGCGCGAAAAGCTTGTTTTCCTCTACGGAGAGAATAAGGCCCGGAAATGGCTCCCTGAACTTGAACGGATTATTGCAGTTAATTACGCCCATAAAACCGGGACAATGATTCAATGGGAGGAGGCCTCTTCCCGGGAGAAGCGGTTTTCAGAAGAGGATATTATTCTCATCACCTATGGAGATCTGGTCGTAGCGGAAGGACAGAAGCCGATACAGACACTAAAGGAGCTTTGCAACAGGTATCTGAAGGGGGTTTTCAGTACAATACATTTACTCCCGTTTTTCCCTTCGTCATCCGACCGTGGTTTTGCAATTCGTGATTTCCGCCAGGTTGATCCGAACCTGGGGACCTGGGAGGACATTTTCAGTCTCAAACATGATTTTAAACTGATGTTCGACGGGGTCATTAATCATGTGTCTTCGAAAAGTTTTTGGTTTCAGGAATTCTTAAATGGTAATTCCGATTACAAGGATTACTTTACTTCCTTCTCAACAGATGAACATATCCCCAGGGAAAAGCTTCGGATGCTTTTCAGACCCAGAACTACAGATGTTCTTACTCCATTTTATTCATATACGGGGGAGAAAATGGTCTGGACTACCTTCAGTCCCGACCAGATTGATCTTAATTTTCAGAATCCAAAAGTATTGATAAAAATTATTGAGATTCTTCTCTATTACGTAAGACGCGGAGCTGACATTATTCGTCTCGATGCGGTTACCTATTTGTGGGATGAAGTTGGAACCACCGGTGTTCATCTTGAACAGACTCATACCATTATCAGGATGTTCAGGGAAATACTGGACGTTGTGGCCCCACATGTGGCTATAATTACCGAAACAAATGTCCCCCACAAGGAAAATATCAGTTATTTTGGCAGCGGTTCCGACGAAGCGCAGATGGTCTATAATTTTGCCCTGCCTCCTCTTATCCTGCATACTTTTCAGACAGGCAACTCAACCCGCCTTACTGAATGGTCTGCGACTCTCAACAACCCCTCTGATACTGCAACTTTTTTTAATTTTCTCGACAGTCATGATGGTATCGGAGTGATGGGGGCCCGGGGCATACTTTCTGAGGAAGAAATTGAAGACATGGCCAGTATAACTGTAGGTCATGGCGGAATGGTATCATATCGCCGCGAAACCGATGGAAGTGATGCAGTCTATGAATTGAATATTACCAGCTACAGCGCCCTTAACAGGGATGATGGTTCTGAAGATACTGATTTGCAGATAAAACGTTACCTGGCGGCACGTTCAATACCCCTTGTGCTAATAGGGGTTCCCGGTATTTATCTTCATGGCCTCCTCGGTTCTAAAAATGATATAGAGGCGGTAAAGGAAGAAAATGATAAGCGCAGCATCAACAGGGATATACTAAATAAAGAAGAACTGGTTGCGGCTCTTAAAGACAGAGACAGTACCACCAGCAGGGTCGCCCAGGGCCTGCTGGCAATGATAAGCATGCGGATATGTCAAAGGGCATTTGATCCCTGGGCTGAGCAGAAGATATTAAAAATCAGTGATGATGTTTTTTCACTTGTTCGAAATTCAACAGATGGCAATGAAAAAATTATTGTCGCAGTGAATGCCACAAATAAGAAACTCAACTTTTGTATCCCCTGTGAAAAATCAGAAAAAGGTAATGTCACCTGGATAGATTTGCTGAGCGGGAACCAGTATGAAAACAAAGAAGGAAGAATCTCAGTTTCAATGGATGCCTACGATGTGATCTGGTTGAAACAATAATTTATTATATTTAACTATCTAAAATATTTAGGCGGGGATAAATGTACCTGGCAATAGCCTGGAATTACCTGCTGCAAATGGCGGCAAATACAACTATCGTATATGTTAAAAGTATTCCATTGAGTATGGATATTTTTATCGATAGAAATTTAATAAATAAAATTGTCTATATCATTGCAGCTATTTGTCTGACCGTACTCCTTTTTTATTTTTTCGCCCGTATCTTTGTTAAAATCTATAAAAAAATTGAAAGCCTTAAAAATACTATCCTGAAGCCAATAGTGTTTCGCGGCAACACGGTAATCAGTGATGAAAGTCTTGTTAAGGGGATGACACTGATTGTCAGGATAATGAGACTGTTGCTTTCATTCCTGGCCCTCTACACTTTTTTTAATTTTATAATCTATATTCTTAATATCAGAATATCGGATAATGTTTTCGTTCTTATAAAAGGCATTTTACTTGCCCTGCTGACAGTGGTGGTGACGGCTGCCATGCTTAAATCGGTTCAGGTATTTCATCGTTACCTGAGAAATAACCTGAAAATATGGACCGGAAGTATTATAAAACCCCTTTCCTTCAAGGGGCTTGAACTGGTATCTGCGGAAAGGATTAGTGAGGTAATTGTAAAATCAACTTTTCTTCTGCAGTTTTTACTTATTGTTTTAATCCTGTATTTTTTGATTCCCGTACTTTTCAGTTTTTTTGAATATACCCGAAGCTGGTCAGTAATCCTCTTTGGATATATTACCCGTCCCTTGAAGATTGTATTTACTTCCTTTATCAATTATTTGCCAAATTTATTTTTTATCGGTGTTATCTTAATTTTAAATCGTTATGTGATTAAAATATTAAAAATGATTTTCAATGAGGTGGAGCGGGGAAAAATAAGATTGCCCGGGTTCTACAGTGAGTGGGCCGTCCCGACTTTTAAAATATCACGCTTTATGGTAATTGTTTTTACCTGTATAGTTGTTTTTCCCTATCTTCCCGGATCAAACAGCGGAGCTTTTAAAGGAATTTCAATATTTATCGGTGTACTTTTCTCTCTCGGATCAACATCGGTAATAGCTAATATTGTTGCAGGTACAGTTCTAACATATATGATTGCCTTTAAAATCGGGGACCGTGTGAAAATCGGCGATACAATTGGTGATGTTACTGAAAAAACCCTTTTAGTCACCAGGGTAAAAACTCCTAAAAATGTAGTGGTTACAATACCAAATTCCACAGTAATGAGCAGTCATATAATAAATTACAGCTCCTCTGCGCGTAAAGAGGGGCTTATACTGCATACTACCATTACACTCGGTTATGACGCTCCCTGGCGCCGTGTACATGAAGCATTGAAAGAAGCTGCAAAGAAAACAGGGGATATCGATTCTGATCGTGAACCCTTTGTGCTTCAGACCGCCCTGGGGGATTTTGCAGTGAGCTATGAACTGAATGCATATACTGAAAAACCGGAAAAAATGGCTGCTATTTATTCAGAGTTGCATCAGAATATACAGGACTCATGCAATGAGGCTGGCATTGAGATTCTCTCGCCGCATTTTTCTGCAATAAGAGACGGTAATCGCACTACTATTCCTGAGGAATATCTTGGTAATGACTATGTACCGCCATTTTTCAGGCTTTTTACAGAGAAAAAATGATGTATTTATGTTCTTATTGTGAAAACATTAAATCAGGGATGGGGTATGATTTTTAAAGAAATACGTAACAGGATAACCTACCGCATTGAACGCTTTTTACTGGGCGGCGCGGGAAACCAGCTTCTTTTTATAGCCTTTATTATATTGCTTGTTTCCCTGGCTGCAGGCCTGGCGGTATATCTTCTTTATCCCGGTGTAGGCACTTTCAAGGATACGGTATGGTGGGCTTTTCTGCGTCTCAGTGATCCCGGCTATCTTGGAGATGACCAGGGAATACTTCGCAGGTTTGTGTCAACTATTGTCACAATACTTGGTTATGTTCTCTTTATGGGATCTCTGGTTGCAATTATGACACAGTGGCTCAACGGTACCATCAGGAAACTGGAGATGGGGTTGACGCCCATCACCCTGAAGGGGCATGTCGTTATCCTGGGGTGGACAAACCGTACTGCAATTATTGTTAAAGAGTTTATGCTCTCGGAGGAACGGTTAAACCGTTTTCTCAGGACAATCAGGAAAACAAAACTGAGAATTGTAATTTTAAATGAGGAGGTCAACAGTTCAATTGTTCAGGAATTGAAGGATGAACTGGGTGCACTCTGGGACCCGGGAAGAATAATATTGAGAAGCGGGTCCCCCCTGAGAATCGACCATATCAGACGGGTCGATATTCTTAATGCCGGGATTGTTATTCTTCCGGGAGCCAGTTTCGCCTATGGCGGAGCGGAGAACATGGACACCCGCAGTATAAAGGCAATCATGTCTATCTACCAGTACTCCCGGCAGGAGGATGTGCCTTCCCCGGATATTGTAACCGAGATTCTTGATGCGAAAAAGATGCCGGTAATCAGGTCTCTTTATCACGGTAATGTTGAAGTAGTTGCCAGTAATATAATCATCAGCAAAATTATGACACAGAATATCCGGCATCATGGTCTGGCTGTGGTCTACGATGAATTGCTTAGTAATGCGGGTAATGAAATATATGTAAAAGACGCTTCTGTTTTTTCTGGGAAAAGTTTCGCATCACTGGAGCCCTTTTTCCCTTATGCGGTTCTTATCGGTATTATTAAAAACAGTACAAATTCCGTTGTATTGTTAAACCCTGATCCGCATACGCTTTTAGACGAGCAGGATAAACTGGTCATGATTGCAGAAGACTATAAACGGACGGAGCCTCAATTGTTTGACGGAGATTTTATCCTGCCGGAAGAGTCAGTAATTTCCAAAGCAGGTGAGTCAAAAGGTGCGGCCTCCAGACTCCTGATTGTCGGATGGAGTCAAAAGATACCCGTATTGCTGAAGGAGTTACTCGGTGAAAAGAGCAATATTGTTGAAATTGATAATTTATCGGTTCTCGATAAGGGAGAACGAAAAAATCTTTTAGCCAGACACAATCTGTTATCTGCAGGGGTACCGATCAGATTTTTTACAGGGAATTCAACACATCATGAAGATATTGAACAGCTTGATCTTGAATTATATTCTGAGGTGTTGATGCTTGCCAATGACTGGATGGAATCCGGAGAAGAGGCGGATGCCCGGACTATAATGGGATATGTTATGTTGAAAAAAGAAATGGCATCATTTTCTTCCACACCTTCCTTTATTGTTGAGTTGATGGACCCGGATAACCATTCCCTTGTAGCAGATGATGATGATGTTATTGTCACCCCTCTTTTGATCAGTTACTCCCTGGCTCAGATTTCATTAAATCGGGACCTCCGCATCGTTTATGATGAACTTTTTACAACGGGAGGTACGGAGATATTTCTTGTACCCATTGAATATTATCAACTTAAGTCCGGAGAAGAAATAACTTTCGAATATATCAGCAGGAGGGTTAAGTCTTATAGCGAAATAAGTATCGGCCTCTGTATATTCAGTGATAATGGCAGAAAGGATATTTTTTTAAATCCACAGCAGCAGAGCCGATGGCAGCTTGAAGAAGGTGATCGGATTATCGTGCTCAGTAATGAGGCCTGAGGTTAATCAGGAAATAACCGAATGGAATTTTTCGAAAATGATAGAAAGATTTTTATTTAAACGAAAGATACTGTCATTGTCAACATTGAGATTATTCTCGCTAAACCATGGGTGTCGAAGATAGAGACTTCTGTTCAGCTCAATCTGTATCCACGGAATCGGCTTGTTGCCGTATGTGCGGGTGATGTATCCCCCACTGAAGGGAGTATTTAACAGAATTTCCTCGGGGGGGATTTCAAAGACTTTCAAAAAAATTTCTTTCAGAGCTGCAAGGTCTTCATTGCTGCAGCTTTCGCCATTGTTGTTTCCCAGGCATATTGCGGGACGGAGTGTTCCAGAGTCGAGGGCGATGGGTGGTGCCGCTGATGCCATCGAGTGACAGTCGAAGGCAAAACACAGGCTACCCCTGTTGATTTCTTCTTCTATTTTTTTATGATAGGGGAAGTAATAATTTTTCAGCAAAAGGGATATAATTTTTTTGGAGGGAAGGTTTCCGTCAATGTAGATTGACCTGTTATAACAGGTATGGCTCTTTATTACACCGTCGCGCTTTGCAGGGTGGAAGTCATTCGGGCCGCGGTTCATGTCAACGTAGGCCCGGGCAATGTCAGTTTCAATGACGGTATTAACGGTATCATGTAAAGCAAAAATGTCCCGTGTGAAGGCATCACCGTCTTCAAAAATATTTCCCCGGGTCAGCATTGTCATTGCCGAAACTTCCTGTGGAATAAGTGACCCCCCATGGGGAATCGAAATAAGAAAGGGAAGCCTGCTCAATCGATACCTCCTGCAATGCCGTCACGTCTGATCTCTGCAACTCCCTGAAATCCGGTACCGTCACTTTTTTTCAGGACAGCATGTATAGCCCCCATGTAAAAGGCGTAGGGATCCCGGCGGTCAATACGGTAACCCTTTGACTGGAGATGATTGATTATTTCACCGGGGAAGCGGTCCGCCTCAACACTTATTCTTCCTCCCAGGGAGCAGTGCATCCGCGGAGCCAGCATGGCATCGCTTATTGGCATTTCTTCATCGATAACGTGAACCAGAAATTGTGCGATAGCTGAAAAAATCCGTTCACTTCCGGGACTTCCTACGGACATCCATATATCATTGCCCCTGAAAATAAGTGTGGGAGCTACGGTGGCCCATGGTACCGCATTGGGGCGCAGGTAAAAGGGGTGACTCGGCACATCATATTCAAAGTCCATCAGATAGTTATTATAGAGGAACCCAAGGCCTGCAGCAGCAGCCTTGCTGCCGTATACCCGTTCAATAGACTGGGTGAGAGAAACACTCATGCCGTTACCGTCAAGAACAGAGAGGTGTGTCGTCTCACCGCTCTGTTCATCGATGGTTTCGCGTATTGGCAGATTTATTTCTTCAGTGTTGAGGATGGTTTTGATGCTATCGCGGGCATACTTTTGGTTCAGGATATCCAGGTCTCTAACCTGGGCATAAAAATTAGGATCAAAGGGGCGGTCAGATCGTACGAGGAGGGCCTTTCTGAAAATTTCTGCAAAGATGTGGGATCTTTTAAGGGGATCCCTGTTGAGGTTGCGTGGGCTGAGATAGTTGAGCATCATCATGGTAAAAAGAAGTGTGCGCCCTGCAGCCGGTGGCGGCATGGAGTACAGGGTCAGGCGGCGGAACCGTTTTTTTAAGGGTTTACGCTCAATCGGCCATGGGATCAGGGCCAGGTCATCATATCTGAGGAGGCCCCCGTTTTCACGCATGTCACCATCTATTTGTTTCGCAAGGGATCCGGTGTAGAAAATATCCGGACCCTTTTGGGCAATTTTTTTGAGGGTCAAAGCCAGGTCTCTCTGAATAAATGTATCACCTTCCGCATAGGCCTGACCATTCTTTAAAAAATATTCACTACCGGATCTCGATTCTACAGCCAGAAATTTATTGCGGTCACGTTCCTGCAGAAATGATTGGAGAGTGGTGATTCGATATCCCCCTTCTGCAGTTTCAATGGCAGGTTCGATAATTTTTTGCCACGGGAGAAAACCATAGCGGCTGTGAACATAGTAAAGGGTGGCAACGGTTGAAGGGACTGTTGTTGCCCTGTATCCCCTTGAGCGGTCGTATTTATAGATGGCATTGACATGAGCTAGAGAGGGGGCCCTGGAAGAACCGTCGATGGCTATTACTTTTTTCCCGGAGGATATGAGCATCATAGTCTGCCCCCCCAGGCCTGATGCCTGGGGTTCGCATACTCCCAGGGCAAAAGCAGAGGCACAGGCTGCATCTACTGCATTACCCCCGGCCCTGAGAATAGCCTGTCCGGCATGGGTTGCTTCAGGAAAGGCTGTTGAAACCATTCCTCCGCGAGCCTCCGTCCAGTTTCCTTCCATTGAGGGGCTGAATGCCTTTTCTGAAGCCGCTATGTTCATGTTTTGCTCTCATCCTTCAGCTCAAGGAGCAACAACGCAAGAAGAGTGCCGCGCTCAAGAAGGCTGTGCCGCAGAATATACTCAGTGTTGTCATGGAGACTTGCACCAATCGGGCCAAGACCATCCAGTATCATTATATCGTTTTCAACCGCACTGATATCCGATGAACTCCAGCGGTGTTCTTCCAGTATTCTGATATCCAGTTTTGAAGCAAGTTTTCTTGTTAAAAAAAACAGTTTTTTAGTTTTTTCAGTACGATGCATTGGGGGGCGTCTCATGCCTCCCTCAATCTGGTAGATACCTTTCTTGGTGGTTGCTTTCTTTATAATTTGTCGAATGTTGTGATCAACTTTTTGAGCCTGGTCCAGTTGATTAAATCTTACACTGAAGGAGACTTCACCGTGGGCATACATATCGGCAATATCTGTTTTTATGTCAACGTTGCGTGGAGTAATTACGACACCATCTTTTTCGTTTGTAAGATCTGTAATAGATGCAATGAGCCGAGCGAATTTAGCTGCAGCTGGCGGGACATCGCTTGAACTGGTTGCTTCCATAAGGTTCATCTGGCAGTTGTAAACAGATGCTCCTGATCTTGATGTAACCACTGTACTCTCCATGGAGCTGCCGGAGATGCCGATGACAGAACTGGACTGCCGTGATATGTCTCTTATATATCCCTGGCTGAATTTACCCTGCCGGGCATTGTCTGTGATCAGAAGAATTCCTATTTTTATAGTTTTCAGAGACCTTATGAATCGGAGAGCCTGCAACGCCATGATCATCACAGTAAGTCCACCTTTGTTTTCCCAGATGCCGGTTCCATAAAGACGCTGCGGGGTCTCCCTGAATGGTGAATGCCGTGTAAATGTTACCGGGTTGTCAAGATGCCCCAGAATGAGAATATCATAATTGCTTTTTGATGTGTTGCTGAAATGAAGGATGTTGCCCACCTCTACTTGAGGGATTACCTGCTGTGTGAATCCCAGTATGGCAAGGTGGCGAGCAACATGGAGACCAAGGCTGTTTACACCGTCGATATTTCGAACGTATGAATTTATTCGCACCATCTCACTGAGAAGCTTTTCAGTTTTGTCCTGACGTGTCCGGAGAAAACTTCGTACACGAATCGGCAGGGAGGTCTTTTTTTCTCTCATTGATCTGGGTTGTTCCACATCTTCAGGAATATTGTGAGAGAAATATCGTACAGATGCAACATCAAGCATTCTGTTTACGAGTTTGGAATAATCATATCCTGCCACTGCTGCTGCATGTACATATGAACCGGTATTTCCGAGACTGGCCATGGAATTTATTTCCAGGAGAAAAATATTATCGTCCTGATCAAGGCGGATATCGATACGGGCAAAATCACGCAGTCCAAGACGGTTAAAGGCTTCTTTGCTGAGTCTAACCATTTCAGCTGACAGGGCTTCCGGAAGATCTGCAGGGCAAATTTTTCCTACAGGATGAAGTTTTTTATGTTCAACTGTCTGGAAGGCATCCGGATTGTTGTCCAGATCGATTTCCAGTACAGGAAAGGCTTCGGGGTCACCATTGCCCAGAAGGCCAACACAGAATTCACGGCCTCGGATGAACTGTTCAACAAGAGCCTGCTGATTGAATTCCATGGTTACAAAATCAATTGCTGAACGCAGATCATCATCATTGTCTACAACACGGAGTCCATATGAAACAGCCTCCATTTTGGGCTTAACAATGACAGGATAAATAACATCACTGATATCTTCATTAGGGGCAGAAAAAACCCAGAAGGTGGGGGTGGGAATATGATATTTTTGCATGACAATCTTGGTGATTACCTTGTCCAGGGCCAGGGCATGTCCCTCGGGATTGGAACCAACATAGGGAATACCCAGCATTTCAAGCATGGAGGGAAGGTGTGTATACCGGGATTCCCCCTGTATGCCGTAAGCCATATTGAAGACCATGCCCATTCTTTCCCCTTCTATGACACGGGGCATGAATTCCTGGAGGCTCTCGATTACTCCCATGTTGCCGTCAATGACCCGCAGGTGATGCCCCCCCTGCTCAAGGGCATCGGCAACCAGTTTCACGGTTTCGGGATTGTAAACTTCCTTATTTTGAATGCCAAAACTATTTATGACATGAGAAAAATCTTTATTGTAGATGATGGCAACTTTCATTGGTGGTATCCTGAATTTAGAATAACTGTAATATAACTGGAATATTATATATTATATCTTTGGAAAAAGAAATAAAAAATGTCCAAATCTATATATAAAGCGGGAAGGCGGCTTTTATATAGCCACCTTCCCGCTTTGGCGAATTAAATGCAATTGCAGGCACTGCGATGTTAATTTTTTTGTATTATTTTTCTAATGGTTAGATGTTCAGCGTAATCATCATTCCTGTTCTTAAGTGGTTTATTTCTTTTGATATTAACCATTACTGATCAGCAGGAACCTCATAATCCTCGGTAGGTTCTTCCGTGTCTGTTGTCCCGGTGTCTTTATCGTTTGCATCTTTATCTGAATCAGCACCATTATCAGTATCTGAATCAGTATTCTGAATCAGGTTCTGGACACTGTCAGCTTTTTCCAGTGCCGGTCCGCTGAAGGCTGTAGAACCTGCGACCAGGGCAATGATAAAAACAGCAAGAAAGGCTAAGCCCTTGAATGCTTTAGTTCGATATTCTTCCTTATCTGCCGGCATGGGATATTTCTTACTATCTATCCTGTTGGTGTTTCCGTTGATGGCTACCTTGGTTTTCATGGCAACCTCCTGTTTTATAATTGATAATTGATAAATACAGAATTGAAATGGTTTCGTCAATTGAGGGAAGTGTTATTTTCTTATCATGGAAAGTATTAGACAGGGCTGTATTTTTTTTGTCTGATATTTGCCGTATTGAAGGGAAATAATTTATAATAATTTTTGTTTTCCTCCTGTAATTGTATTGCAAGAGATTGGCGTAGGAAGGATAGTAGAAAAGAATTTTGGGAATGGAAATTGGAAAATAAATCAGAAAAATTATCTCCGGAACTTCTTGCTCAGGTATTTCAGGATGCCGCAGACCCCATTATCATTGAAAATCTCCAGGGTGTGATTATTGAAATGAATAATGAAGCGGAACGGGCCTATGGCTGGAGTCGTGATGATCTGGTGGGGAAACCTATCAAGACGATTGTTCCTCCTGACCGGCATCATCAGGCTGATAGTCTGCTTGAGCGCTGCCGTAATGGTGAAAATATAAGGAATGTTGAAGGATATCGTTGGAACCGGAACAGGCAGTTGTTTCCAGTCCTTCTTTCTCTCTTTCCGATAAAGGATTGTAATCGAAATACAGTAGCTGTTGCTACAATATCGAAAAATATAGCTGAACAAAAAAAGGTTGAGAACGATCTTAAAAATATTACCAGTGTTTTTCATTCCATCCTTAATAACGTTTCGATCTGTGTAAATACCATCAACAGAAATGGTATTATTGTGCAGTCAACTGGTTCGGGGCTTTTAAAAATGGGTTTTCATGAGAACCAGTTAGTTGGCAGTTCCTTTTTCAATCATTATCCCGATGGGGAGGAATTGCTTCACAGGGCTCTTCAGGGAGAAACGGTAACATTCCTTCAGAGTGGCGAGTATGATGGCAATAACTTTTTCTTCCAGCATACCCTCTTCCCCAGGGAAGATGTTACCGAGGGGGTTGTTTCAATCGGTGTTGATATAACAGAGCTTCGCGAGCTTCAGCGTCAGGTAATTAGTGCAAGTGAAGATGAACGCGAGAATATCGGCCGGGAGCTCCATGATGAACTGGGACAGGTGCTTACAGGTATAGGATACTTGATGAGGGCCATTGAAGAAAAAATATCGGATGGAAAATCTATTGACCCTGGCGAGGTGTCAACAATTTCCGGATTGGTTGGAAAAGCCCTTGATCAGACCAGGAACCTCTCTCGCGGACTTAGTCGAATTCAGATGCAGCAGGATTTTAGTCTTGCACTTGAGGAAATAATAGCTGAGCTGGAACAGCTTTACGGGGTTGAATGCGATGTTTCTAAATCAGGAGATATTCGTATTGCTGATAATAATGTAGCTACACATCTCTATTATATCCTCAAAGAGTCTGTACATAATGCAATGAAGCATGGTATTTCTAAAAATGTTTCAATTAGACTGAATGCCGATGCAAATCTTTTTACTCTGGTAGTAGAAAACAAGGGTAACTTTTGCGAAAACAGCGCTGAAATTTCACCGAAGGGCCTGGGGCTTCGGATTATGAGGTATCGTGCAGATATTCTTGGAGCACACTTTTTTGTCGATGCTAAACAGGAGCATTTTACCGTTACACTTGTTATGGATCAAAATTTATTAGACTAATGAATAGTATTAAGCATCTTTAGTATTTTAAGACATTGACTTTGCATAATTTATCCACTAGTTTCAAATAAATTGAAAGGTGTTATTGAAGTATGAATGCTATAAAAATATTAATTCTTGATGACCATCCTACAGTGCGTATGGGGATCGCAAAGCTTCTCGAAAATAAACATGACATTATTCTGTGTGGTGAAGCCAGTACCGCGAATGAAGCTCTGAAACTAATGGAAAAAGAATTACCGCACATTATCCTCGTTGACATCGGTCTTGATGAGGATATGAGCGGTCTGGACTTTATTCGTGCGATGAATCGTCGATATCCAGATGTGCGTCTCCTGGTGCACTCCATGTATGATGAATCCGTATATGCGGAGCGGGCAATTAGGGCTGGTGCCAGTGGCTATATCCAAAAAAATGAAGCCCCGTCAAAGATCGTGGATGGCATCAGAAATGTGATGAAGGGGAATCTTGTGCTGAATGAAAGAGTAAAAGATCGAATAATATTTTCAATTATGCATCGGAGTAAATCTTCTGATAATAATGAAGATAGCCTGGAATTCCTTACCAACCGGGAACTGGAAATCTTTCAGCTTTTTGGTCGAGGTAAAAATATAAAAGAGATCAGCATAATTTTAAACCTGAGTCAAAATACTATCGAAACACACCGAAGAAATATTCGAGAAAAGCTGAACCTTGAGAACAACAACCATCTCATCCGGATGGCGGTGCAATGGATAGCTGAACACCAGAAATAAGAGGTACATTATGGAACTGTTTGTTGCTAACTTTTCGCTGGATGTTCAGGAGGAGGAACTTCTTCAGATTTTTCAGGAGTACGGCACTGTCGAATACATTGAGATTGTCCGTGATGAAGCGAGTAATGCCTCAAAGGGATATGGTTTTGTCGTGATGGAAGATGAAAACGAGGCCCTTCAGGCGGCGGAATCACTTCATAAATCGAAATGGCTTGGCAGGGTTCTTAAGGTTAGGCAATCCTTTAATGCCAGCGGAGAAGATGACAACGGTAAATATCATAAGAAAAATCTGAAAAGAAAGGATAAGCAGAGGGACTTGATGCTTTTTGATGATGTAAAATAGAGTCCCTTTTTACCCTGATTAATTGCTGTTTCGAAACTCGTTGAACATGGTCTGAAATTCAGGAGCCACATCTATAAGCAGATCCTCTACATCTCCGCCATCCAGAACTCCCAGAAGCAGGTTGAGATAGTTTATTATTGCACGGGGAGGTTTATTGGCTTCCCCCAGGATCTCGCCAATTACCTGTCTTACTGATATATTGTTAGTGACTTCGCCGGTTTTTGCTTCATGAAATGTCGATTCTGTGAGGCGTGTAAAAAAGGTCATCATATCCATGCCGGAGACTTCCTGCATGGCGCTGTTGAAAATATCAACCAGGCCCTGGTCCATACCCGAGGCCATCTCTTCTGTTTCGTTTCCATGTGCAAGGGCATGGAGGTACTGGATGTAACGGGCCACTCCATCGCCGCCGTCTTTCGGCTGTGAGGAGAGTATCATTTCGAGTTCACCTATAACGGCATCTTTGTCGGTACCCTTCTGGCGGGCCAGAATGACCTTTTTGGTGAGTTCTTTAAGTTTTTCTGAGATTTCGGCGCCTTTGAATTTTTTTATTACCTCGCCGAAGATGTTCTGCAGGTCTGAATTCAACTTCCCCCATAACTCTTCCGTATCTTCGCCTTTGACTACGGCAATAAGGAATTCAAGATAGAGGGCCATGTCAGGGCTGGCGTCCTTCGGCTTATCCTTCAGGAGTGTTTCCAGTTCATGTTGGATTTTGCCGCGTTCAAGGTCTCCGCTGCGGGTTCCGATGATGGCTCGCTCGGTAAATTGTTTCAGGTAGTCCTGCATGGTCATGCTCCGGTATAAAGTGTTGTTACCGGAAGGGAAAAGAAAGGGGGACTATTTGTCAATAGTTTTCCCAGTCGAAGGAGACTTCAAGGCGGTTCTTTCCCTTTTTACGGGCATTAAAAAGGAGGGAGTCCGCCTTTCGGATCATATCCATTGCGCTGTCACTTGTATCTTTTTCGACGGCGCCGCCGCTGACGGAGAGGCGGTATTCTTTAAAGGAAATTTTATTTATCCGTTTCCTTATTTTTTCAGCAAGGGCCTTTGCCTCATTGATATCTGTTTCAGGCAGGATAAGAAGAAATTCGACGCCGCCATATCTTCCGACAATGTCGATTTCACTCAGACTTTCTTTTATGGTTTTTGCAATGGTCCGGATAATACGGTCCCCCACGTGGTGACCGAAGTTTTCATTGATAATGGAAAAGTTATCTATTCCGAAGAGTATAACGGAAAGATTTTTATTTTGCTTCCCGGATTCACGGATCTCCGTGACAAGCCTTTCGTGGATGAAGCGGTGATTGTAAATTTTTGTAAGGTCATCCACACGGGAGATTGCCTCCAGCTCCCGGTTTTTTTCTTCCAGGGTTTTTACAAGAAGGTAGGCCCGAACATTGGAGGTGAGGCGTGCCATGAAAATGCTGGCATTAAATGGTTTAAGCATATAATCATCGGCACCGGTGTTGAGAATATTGGAAATGACCTTGTAGTTGTCAATTCCGGAAACAGCAATAATAACACTTCCTTTAAAACGGCTCCTCAGTGTGAGGATCACCTGTTCACCTGAGATGTTGGGCAACACAATATCGACGAAGTAGATGTGATATTTTTTTGTGCTGGCCAGAAGCTCTACCGGATCCGAGTAAAAATCTATGTTGGTGATATTGTTCAGTTGCAGTATATTTTTTATGATTCCCAGTTCCATTTTGCTGTCATCAAGGACTGCAATACGCATTTTTTTCAGTTCTTCCCTGGCGGGATCCTTTTTCGTCAATCTCTGAATGTCCCTGGAAAGCTGCTGCGCGAAATCCTTTGTTTTGGGTACATAATCAATGACTCCCATGGAAAACATTTTTTTTCGTTCTTCCATCGAGTCTATGCTGGTGCATACAATTATTGGAATGTTGCGATATTCACTGGCATTTACGCTTTCCGTGAAGAATTCTCCGCCACCGCCGCTTACTTCAATGCCGGTAATAATCAGGTCGACATTATTGCTCTGCAGCATGGCAAATGCCCTGTCGACATTTTCTGCGGAGAGGCAGGTATATCCCTTTTTCTCAAAGGTATCTTTAAAAATGTGACGAAAAAACGAACTGTTGTCGACATGGAGTATGGTGAACATCTTCTTTGCCCCGGTTTATATACTGTTTATGGTGCGTGGCAAACGATATAAAGTACGTCAGAATTTTCAATGATGAAATAAAAAAAAAGGATTTTTTAAGGTGATGAATACGATGTCGTCATTGACGACATCGCGCTTTCATATTTTCTTGTTCGTAGAGCGGAGCCGAAATGCCTTGTCAAATTGAGAATGTTACCCCTGCGCGAAGTCCCATGTACCTGATGGATAGTTTATCAGTCTCCGTTACGGTTGGCAATACGGAAGGACCCTCCAGGACAGGAAGAAATCCGACTTCGTATCTGAAGCCGAATTCAATGCTTACGAGACTCGTAATGGGCCAGGCGACACCCCCGCCGAAATAGTAGGAAATGTTAAAATTCAAATCATAATTTGTTGCCCAGGTACTCTCCGGCTGGGTGCCGGTGGGGGTTTCCAGGTCCCAGTCTCCTATCTTATTGCCAAAGGTAATCCCTGTTTCGTAATATAAAAATATAAAATGGAGATATCCCTTGACGCCGAGGGATACGTCCATAAAACCCGTTTTAAAGATATAGGTACCGCTGTTGGTGCCGGAATACTTGATGCCAAGGTAATTGGCGTTATAGCGGCCTGAAAGATTGATTCCGATAATGTCCCCGAGAAACATATAGGAGACGCCGATTCCAGCTTCGTAACCGGCTTTATATGAACTTTCTGCGTTAGTTCCCGCTTCTATGGCTATATCCCCGCCGGGATAGGTGAGGGCCCCGCCGCCATAGACGTGAACCTTCAGGTTAAGCCCCATCATACCGGTACCCTTTTTTTTCTCTTCCTTTTTTTCTTCAGGTTCCTTTTCTGTTATTGTCACAGGTTTTGGTTTTTCGGCTCTTTTCTGGGCGATGGCAGCATTTGCTGACAGTATTGTAATGGTTAATAAAATTAATATCTTTCGGTTCATTGGGAATGCCTCCACAGCGATAAGAAGACTCGATTATAATTTACAATTAGAATATAATATTATCGGCTAAAATTCAAATAATTTTTATGTTACGTTGATTCCCCTTTTCATCACCTTGATTCCCTGTATTCAAAGATGGAGTCTAAGTCGGAATTAATCTGTTTACTAAATAGCCGTTATATGTTATAATATAACCAGAATATTATGCCTATATTTTAATACAGGACTCTACTGCGACGGTATAATGCAGTTATGTCCCTTTTAAAGATTCTAAATTGAGGAGATCGGTCATGTTAAAAACAAAACTCAGAATCGGCTTAATTCTGTTTGCGGCAGCAGCTCTTTTTATTTCTGCAAGCGGTTGCGGAATTCAGACACATATGGGTAAGGAGCCTTATATCGATGAAAGTTCACTAAGTAAGGATACTTCCCCTCCATTTATTGAAAATTTAAAAGCTGTTTCTGAAAATTCTATTCTGCTTAAGTTTTCGGAATCATTTGATGAGACCTCGGTTCTGGATCTTTCCAATTTTATTGTGACAAGCAGCGGTTCAGCAATGACAGTCGATTCGATCTCCATTGAATCGGGGGATACCGTAAGAATTACACTTGGAGAGAGTATGAACTACGGTGTGACCTACCAGTGCTATGTAATAAATGTCACTGACCTGGCAGGCAATAAAATGAGTGGAGCCTCCAGGGACTACAGCGGCCGCGGAAAGGTTTTATCAACCGTTTCCGGAGTCCCCGCTTCAGTGACGAACAGCACTGATCTTAATGTTTCGGTATCCGGAGAGGATGTTGTTGCCTACCGGTACCGCATCGATGGAGGGGACTGGAGCGGTGAACGTGATACCGGCACTGGTATAAACAAGGCGGGGATCTCCGAAGGGGGGCATTCCCTTGACATTATCGGGCGTGACTCGGAAGGCAACTGGCAGGCAGAATCTGCTCCGACGCAGTTTAACTGGACTGTAGATACAACTGTTCCCGTGGCGGCATTCGGGAATCTTCCTTCGAATATAACCACGAATAAAAATATTGATGTTACAGTTTTAAACGCCTTTGCATATCGCTACAAACTTAATGAAGAAGACTGGAGCGAAGAACTTAATGGAAATATAAAAAGGGATGATCTTCCCGACGGAACCTATACCCTTACCGCAGTGGCCAGGGACCTTGCGGGGAACTGGCAGGTGGAGGCGGATGCAACAACCTTTACCTGGGTAATAAATACATCTATTCCCGTAGCCCTTTTAAGCGGACAGCCCGCGGTTTCGACGGGAAGCAGGGATGCTGCAATATTTATCGGCGGCGAGGGTATTGTTGCCTATAAGTACAAGTTTGATGGTTCCGCCTGGAGCGGAGAAATCCCCGTAGCCTCGTCGGTGACCAAAACCAACCTGGCAGAAGGAACCCATTCAATTAATGTTATTGGAAAGAATGAAGCGGGAACATGGCAGGAGGAAGTCTCCGCCACGGCATATTCCTGGAGTGTTGATGTTACTCCACCCGCAACTGTGACACTGCCTGTCCTTCCCGATAATCCGTCTGCAGAGATTCGCCCTGATATAAGGGTAGGCGGGACCGATGTAGCCTATTTCAAGTACCGTCTTGACGGCGGGGCATGGAGCGGTATTTTATCAGCCAGTGATGCGGTACCGGTACCTGACCTTTCTGAAGGAAGTCATACTATTGAAATAATCGGAATTGACAGCGTTGGTAACGAGGCCAGCCCCATAAGTCACACCTGGAGTGTTGATCTGACGGCCCCAACTGCCTCCTTCGAGGTTGCCTCTCTTCCCAACGCTGTTTCTAATGTACAGAACCAGTCTTTTACCGTTACGGGGAGCGGTTTGACCCATTACAGGTATCGTCTTGATACAGGAGAATGGAGTGCCGATATGCCTGTTTCCGGGAACTCCTTTGCCTTTGATTCCTCACAGCTTTCCGAAGGAAGTCATACCGTAAAGGTAATCGGAAGAGACGCCGCAGGCAACTGGCAGTCAGAGTCTGATGCGGGAAGTTTTACCTGGACAGTTGACGTTACTCCCCCTGCAGCGGTTTTGGCACTTCAGAATACACCGGGAAATCCCACCAGTTCCAATGCAGTGGATATTGCCGTTACAGGCGCTGACTCAACGGGGTACCAGTACCGTCTTGACAGCGGCCAGTGGCAGACTGTTGCAGTGATCGGTACATCCCTTTCCCTGACTGGCCTTGCAGAAGGAAGCCATGTCCTGGAAGTAAGGGGAATCGATACTGCGGGGAATTACCAGGCGACTCCCGTGGAGTTTTCCTGGAAGGTTGATCTAACTGCAACCAATGCGGTACTCACGGGGCTGCCCCCTCAGATAACAAACCTCACGGCAGTTACAGCAAATGTTGGCGGTGCAGATGTTTCCGCATACAAATATAATCTTGATGATTCCGGATGGGGCAGTGAAACCGATGCCACGGAAGCACTCTCCTTAACGGGACTTGGTGCCGGGAATCACAGCCTTGAAGTTATTGCGAAGGATTCTGCCGGTAACTGGCAGGCAACGGGGGAGGCCACGACCTTTAACTGGGAGATCGATGTGACTGCCCCTGCGGCCCTTGTTACGGGTTACCCCGCAGTTCCGGTTAATGACGGGACCGTTGATATTGATGTTGCCGGGGACGGTGTTTCCGGATACAAGTACCGGATCAACAACGGTGCATGGAGCTCTGAAACCCTCGTGGATACCAATATCGCCCGGACCCTCGGAGAGGGAAGCTATAATCTTGAGGTAATCGGCCGTGACCTTGCGGGGAACTGGCAGTCTTCTCCAACAGCTGTATCCTTTGAGATTGATAAATCGGCTCCGGCACTTATCAGTGTAAGTGATGCAGGTGATTTCAGTACTTCCTCCGCTCTCGCCTTTACCTGGAGCAATGGCTCTGATGTGGCAGATGTAAAAATACAGGTTGCTTCAGATGCAGCTTTCAGCAATGTTCTCTTCGGGGGAAGTGATGGCGCCGCAATCGGCAAGGTGGAAACTTATACCTATCCTGCGAATTCTGCAATTGCATCAGAATATTATGCCCGGGTGAAATCTGCCGATGCGGCAGGTAACTGGAGCACCTTCGGCTCCGCGTCGAATGGTATTGTCCTTACCGGTTCAATAACAATTCAGGTTAAAAATAATTCGGGACAGAATCTTTCCGGTGCAGCGGCGGTATTGAAAAAAGCCGGTGATGCCTCGGTACTGCAGTCCCTGAATGCCGATGGGTCCGGCATCGTTAATTTCCCTGATGTGGAAGTGGGAGACAACGCCTATACCATTGATATTACCGCATCAGGTTATAACAGTGCCGTAAAGAATAACGTATCCGTTAATCTCGGGGCAGTATCTGACCAGGGGGTTATGGTACTGGTATCCTCGGCGGCATCGTCGGGTAAATTTTCCGGAACCGTAATTGATGCAAATGACGGCGCTAAAATTTCCAGTGCTACCATTGAGATTAAAAACTGGTCCGGTGCCGTGGTTGAAACCATTACCTCCGGCGGTACCGGAGCTTTTACTACCGGGACACTTCCTCCGGGAACCTACAGTGTCAATATCTCCAAGGACAACTACTATGATCTGCTGGTGGACAATCAGGCTGTTGACGGTGACAACCAGTTGGGACGTCAGGCCCTCAGTGAAGTCCTCGCCCCATATCGTTTGAAGGTTACTGTTTTATGGGGGGGAAGTCCAAAGGACCTTGACCTCCACGCGGTAGGCCAGAGTGATTCATCCTCTGACGGCCGTTTCCATGTCTCGTGGCATAAAAAATCATATACGGAGTCTACGGGTAACTACTCTACATCGGCTGATCCCGTGGGTACCTTTTCCACCACCTCCCTGGTGCAGGATAATACCAGCGGATATGGTCCTGAGACAATTAACCTCTTTAAACTGGATGACAACTCCAAGTACAGTGATGGTGTCTATACCTTTACCGTGCACAAGTATTCCAGTTCCGGAAGCTGGTACGATGAGCCCATTACCCTGCGAATCTATGACAGCATGGGAATGTGGCAGGAAATTCCTTTTCCTGCGGGAGCTGATGACGCCCT
This sequence comes from uncultured Spirochaetota bacterium, assembly GCA_942491575.1. Classification (GTDB taxonomy): domain Bacteria; phylum Spirochaetota; class UBA4802; order UBA4802; family UBA5550; genus CAZHNW01. Next base: position 2,153,506 of record CALOBT010000025.1, on the reverse strand, counting down.
GAGGTACTGGAAGGTTTTTCAGGTGGATATGCAGGGTGTAAGCCGTTCAGACAGGACCCTGACCATCGTAAATGAATTTGCCACCCTGGATCATAATTCCAAAGAATCAATGGACTGGGAGCTTCCTCCCGGGGGAATGTCGGGGTATCTCCTTGCCATTGCCCGTGGTGATGTTTCCGCGGTACTTTCATTGCTTGGTTTACTTGTTCTTCTAATTCTGGGGACCTATCTGCTTAACCGGAGAAGAATGAAGCGGATTGCCTGAATAATATAACGAAAACCTTGAAAGGGGGGCTGTTCCTGTGGGGAAAGCCCCCCTTTTTTATGAAAATAGCAGTAAGTTTAGGTGAACTATAAGTCGATAATTAATTGATGCCCGTAGAGGTAACTTCGGAGTGATAAAACTGATATGATCTGGACGAAACTGCTGCTGGTTCTTTCACCGGTACTGATGTTTTACGCTATATATCGGCGATACTTCCATTTTCGTCCCGAGTATATTAAGCATATACAGGCATTTGTTGTGGGAATGACGGCAGCCCTGTTGCTGGTTGTCCTCTCTCCCTTTATTAGTTCTCTGCTACCCTCCGATGGTGTTTTTTTTCGTGGTTTTGTAAAGGCCGCCATGGTGGAAAAGGGGATCGCCCTTGTGGCCATATACCTGATTCAACGACGGTATCCCAATTTCAGTATTGTTGAAGCAACTCTCTCCGGGATACTCTTCGCTCTCGGTTTTTCCGCGATGGAAAACATTTTTTATGAGATCAATTTCGGCCTCTCCTTCTCCATTTTACGGATATTTTTCTCGGTACCGATGCATCTCACCACCTGCGGAATTCTTGGGTTTTATCTCGGAATTATGAAGCTGAGTGACACTCCACTTACCCGGACTGGTGCCCTCGGCATGGGATTTATAATTGCATACCTTGGTCATGCATTTTTTGATGTCGCAATTTTTATGGAAGAAAGAACTGTTTTCTTAATCGTTCCCCTTCTCTTTGTCCTGGTGGGATATCTCGAATTTAACCTGTCAAAGGCAGTTACTATTCCGGGAGAGGATATAATTCACGCCCTGGGTATTCGTTTTAATGACTGGATGATGATGTGGCGCCAGCCAAAGTATGAACGATGGATCGGGCAGTCAATGGGGAAGGAAACGGTAATACCCATCTCATTTTTCATCTGGCGTCCCGGTATATTGCAGTTTCTTATGTTCGTTGTTTTTCTTATAATGGCAGTTGCTGGATTCTATGTTAAAAATGATATTGTTTACAGGTTCCACCTGAACCTTTCCTCATCCAGTGAAATTCTTGTGTTTCATATCTTCCCCCTTTCCATGGCCTTTATTACCATTGTGGTGGGGGCCATTAATCCCGATTTTTTTAAATACAGTGAAATCAGGATACCGGTTATTCTTGATGTTATTGTTAACAGGTTAAAGGAAGATGAAGAAACCTATATCTCCTACGATATAACCTCTTCGGCCTGTTTCCTCCGGACCTTTGAATCCTTCGGAATCGGGGAAGAGATAAAATTCCATGTTGATTTATCCGGAACCACCTCCATGGAACTGACTGGTGTTGTGGTATGGGAAAGCCATGATCCCGGATTCAGCCCTTCCGGAACCATTGTTAAGATTAAAAATCCGCCTCCTTTTTTTTATCTGCTTTTATTGAGGTACAATCTTTTTGTTCTGAGGAAGGGGATAGTTTTTTTCCTGAAGCTTCCAGGTTTTGAATCTATCCGCAAATTATTTGTTCGCCCAATGACAACCATGCAGGATGACCGGATCGTTAAAGCCGGGGAGGTGATTTTTGAGGAGGGGGATCCATCCAGGGAGTTTTACCTGCTGAAAAAAGGTAAAATTGAAACCTATAAAAGAAAAGAAGACGGTGAAATTATACAACTCAATACCATTGAAGAGGGGCAGATTTTTGGGGAACTGACAGTGTTTTCCGGTTTGGCACGGCGTGCCTCCGCAAGGGCCATTGAAGATTCTATTCTCTCCAGAGCGGATAAGCATAACCTGAAGGCATTGATCAGGAGTAATCCTGAATTTGCCCTGCACCTCTTTCAGACCCTTTCTGAAAGAATCAATGAATCGGAAGAAGTTTTAATGCATAATATAAAGTATCTTGAAATACAGAAGATTGAGAAACAGCGTTTTGTGGATTCCCTCTCCTTTTTTCTTTTAATTGTCCTGGGGAATAAGCTGGATATCCATGGGAAGGGGATTGATTTGATAGACCTTAAAGAAATCGTTGAAAAAGTCGATGATTCCATCGCCATGGAACTGGCAAAAATCATACTGATGCAGAAAAAAGAATCGGAATCTGATGTGGCATATAATGCCCGGGTAATCGGAGCCTTCAATGAATTTTACCGGGAAATGAATGAAGACAGACCTGGCAAACTTCAACACAGGTGATGCCCCTATCTTTTTTTAATGGCATCAAAAATTAATTCCGTCATTTCTCTGCTGATTGTATCAACATCTATGGGTTTGTTAAATACAATGGGGCTCAGGCAGGCGCGGTCAAGGCTTCCGAAGAGGAGGTGTCTTAAGTTGAGGGGATTGATGTCATCCCGGATATTTCCTTCTTTCACCCCCTCCTTAATAATATTGAGAATGAGTTCCCCGTATTTTTTCAGGTTGCGGTATGGCTGGCTCTCATAATAATCAAAGGAATTACTCACTTCCAGCAGAATAACCCTTGCGATGACACGGTCTTCATTGTATGCATTGATGTAGCTGTAAATGAATCCCTCAAGCTTGTTTAGGGAGCCGGTTATCTTTTTCAGTTCATTAATGGCGGTATTGAACTTGGTCTCCAGGTATTCCAGCAGAAGGGTGTGAAGAACATCCCTTTTGTCCTTAAAGTATTTATAGATAAGCGGTTCCGTTATCCCCGCAGTTTGTGCCAGTTCAGCAATTTTAATGGAATTAAAGTCTTTCGATTCAAGAAGGGTTCGCAGGGCATTAATTATTTTAATTTTACCCGGAGGGTGCGGTTTCCTGTTTTGAGTTTCCTGCATAATTATTTCTGGTCTATTGATTAATTTTTAAGGTGAATAATTAAGATGGTTGGAGCCACAGATCTGCACATATATTCAAGGCAAGTAACAGGCAGAAAGTGCAAAATTGGATGTCTATTTCTTGCTCCTACACTAGAATTTCATTTAAGTTCCTGAATATGATATAATTCAAGTAATTTTTTACAAAAAGGTTAGTAAAATTAACTTAATTTACTTGACTAAGTTAGTGAAATTAACTAACTTTAACTGTGTAGAACAGAGGGTATTTCCCGGAATTTTTTTAATCAAAATGGTTAGTAAAATTAACTAACCATTTTGGGGGACTCGAGGAAGGAGAAAGGTATGGAAAAGTTTTTTAACCCACAATCGATGGTAATTTTCGGCATATCGGAAAAAAAGAAAAGTATACCCGGTTATATACTGCAGAATACAAAACGCTGGGGATACCAGGGAAAAATATACGGAGTCATGCCCGGGAGTGGCGGCACTACCGTCGACGGAGTGGATGTATATGATTCCATTACTGACCTTCCGGAAGTTCCTGAACTTGCGGTAATGCTGATTCCTGCGAAATTTGTATCCCATGCAATGAGGGAGTGCGGTAAGTTCGGTATCAGGCGTGTTGCGGTCCTTGCGGGGGGATTCAATGAATCCGGGGAATCCGGTGAAAACCTTGCTGAAGAGGTAATGGCAATAGCAGGTGAATATAATATCAGGTTTATCGGCCCCAATGGTCTTGCAGTTGCGGACGCCTCCAGCGGTGTCTGTCTTCCTTTTATACCCCACAGGAAAATGAAGAAGGGTGGCTTCTCCTTTATTTCACAGAGCGGTGGTTTTCTTCTGGTCCTCTGGAACCTGATGAATGATGAGAATATCGGTATGGCTAAGTTTGTCAGTATCGGCAATAAACTGGATGTTGACGAATCGGATATTCTCGAATATTTCGGCAATGATCCTGAAACGGAGGTTATCGGTCTTTACCTGGAAAGCATTCAAAACGGGGAACGCCTTGTGGAGGTTGCCCGAAAGATTGATAAGCCCATAATTGCCCTTAAGGCAAACCGGTCTGAGGCGGGTGGACGCGCAGCAATGAGCCATACAGCTTCCATGAGCAACAATGATGATATTGTAGATGCAGCCCTTGAACGTGCGGGCATCATTCGCGTGGATTATGTCCATGATCTGATTTCAGCGGTGAGAATATTTAAACTTCCCCCCATGAGGGGCAACCGCCTTATGGTCATGACACCCGGTGGAGGCTCCGCGGTAATGATGGCTGATATTGCGGAAAAATACGGTTTTGAATTTGCCGATCCGGGAACTCAATTTTATGAGGGCCTCCATAAACATACCAATGCCGGTGGAATTATAAAGTTCTCAAATCCCCTCGACATGGGGGATATCTACAATATTCATGCCTATCCTGAAATTATCGGGGAGGCCCTCTCCAGGGAGAGTGTCGATGGAGCCATCTACGGTCACGCCCGTCCCCTGTTTCCGGATGAGGATGATTCCATATTCAAGGAAATGTTTTACACGGATATTTCGAAAGAGATTATCAGCGAAATGGAGGCGGCGGGGAAGCCCCTCGGGGTTTCCATGTCAGCTTCCGCAGATGCAATGAGAAAGATGAAACGCGGCCTTCCATATCCCATATACGACCGTGCGGAAGATGCCATTGCGGCACTGAGAATTCAGGCGGATTTTTATGCACGCCAGGAGAAGAAAAAGTCAGGTGAAGATTTTTCAAATGATTTTGATTTCAGTGAAATTGCCCTGAAGCTCCGTGGACTTAAGGGGGATGTCGGTGAGGAAGTGCTGGATGCTTTCAGATCGTCGGGGATTGCTGCTGCATCGTCGATTGTCGCAGCAGATGAAGATGCAGCCGTAAGGGGAGCGGAAGGGATTGGGTATCCTGTAGTGATGAAGGTGGCCTCTCCAGATGTTTTGCATAAGAGCGATGCCGGTGCAGTTGTGATGAATGTTAAAAATGGGGGGGAAGTAAGGGCCGCGTTTAGATCCATCATTAATAATGTATTGGCCTACCGAAGTGATGCCCGTATTGACGGTATACGAATTTCAGAAATGGCTGCAGAAGGCCGTGATATGTTTGTCGGAGCCCTGCGTGATGCCTCCTTCGGACCCGTGGTGGTTTTCGGATACGGTGGTATTTATACGGAAGTTTTTCACGATGTGGCTATGGCCCTCTGTCCTGCACCTGCAGAGGAGATAAAAGAAAAGATTGAAAAGTTAAAATGTAATGCAATCCTTAAGGGCGCCAGGGGGAATCCTCCAGCAGATGTTGATGCTCTGGTCGGTATCATCGAAAGGGTCTCGCACCTGATGAAGGCTTTGCCGGAGATACATGAGCTCGATCTGAACCCGGTGCGTGTTTTCGCCATGGGTAAAGGGGCAATGGCACTTGATTCCCGTATGCGCCTGGTGCCGGTTTCGGAAAATATTATTACGGCAACCCTTGATGAGGCTGTGTCTGAAGAGAAGGCGACAACCTGTAAATGACAAGTAACAAGTAACAAGTAACAAGTAGTAAGTAGCAGGCTGATAGTTTTTTAACCTTGTCTTGATACTTTGACCTTTTATCTTTCATTTTCGGCTTTTAATAATTATTCCAAGATTTGTTCGGTAAAGTACACTGTTTTGTGTAAGACTGCGTATCTCATCCGCCATGTCCAGATCACTTATTCGACTTTCACTCTGCTGAAGGTTAAGCATGTGAATGGCCTTTCCCTTTATGCGCATTGTGAAAATATTTGACTGTGCTCCGGCACGTCCCCTCATGGAGAGGAGCTTTTTTATAGCTCTGTCAACCGGTGGCATGGAACCGTATAAATTGCGTACCACGTCAACTCCGGAGAGGCCAAGGTTCTTTACGGTCAACTGGGGTATTGCTCTGACCCCGTTAAAGGTTGAAAAGCGGGCATTCATGTTGATCTCTTTTAAAAACTGATTTATCTCCCCCTGGTTGATTTCTCTGTCTTCCCTTGTCAGAATTCCACCTGCGGAGCGAAGTATCAGGAGTCGGATTCGTTTCAGGGCACTTATGTCACGGGCTACAGCGTGGTCATAATAATTCAGGTAGTTACGATAGTCCTGCATATTCATGGATTCGCGCTGTAGTTGATTGATAACGCCCTTCATTTTTTCAGCCACTGCAAGTCCTGAGGGGTCATCCGCCGCACTGGTTATCCTTTTTGATGATGAAAGTTTTTTAATGTTTCCATGGAGTCTCCACTGAAGCAGTTTCCGGTGATGAAGAAATATGTTATTCCCGGCACGGTTATAGATGAGAAAGTTGGATCCCGATGGCTGAAAAAGGAAGTTTTTGTTTTGCTGAGAAAGGAGTAGACTCTCCGGAGTAAATATCGTGACTGCAATTGCTATAATAACTTTTTTCATGATGGCCTCATTATTTCAGGAATCATTTCAATGAGTAAAATATAATACGAATATATTTTCAACACAATTAATATAGTTATGGGGTAAAGATATAAATATCAGGAAAGCTGTGAAAGCAACTGTAATTATTTTCTCTTACTGATTTTCAGCTTCGGATAAAAGATGGTGGTGCAGTCCGGGCAGAGAGAATGGCTGAAGTCAACATCGGAGTGGTCCCTTAAATATTCATCGATCTGGTTCCAGTATCCCCTGTCATCCCTGATCTTTTTACAGTTTGAACATATGGGGAGCAGTCCGCTTAATGTTTTTATCTTCGCAAGAGAATCCTTCAGGTGACCCGTTGCTGCAAAGTTTTTTCTTGATATCAATTCGACCATGTAGCTGATATAGGCAAATATGATAATAATTCCTGAAAGGAAGAAGCTGTATACTATAATCAGGCGAAGGGGTACCGGGATTATTGCTCCAATGACTGTTTCAAAAATTATCAGGTTTAAAATAAGGGAGATAAGGCTGTATTTAAATCCGAGGCCGGTGGTGGTAAATATCCCCGCAAAAGCGAAAAAGAGTCCCGTGAAGTAGGGGGTAAATGAATAGGGATCACTCATATACACAAGAAAAATACAAAAGGTCCCCGTAGACGTAATAAATAGTGATGAACTCAGGTAAAGATAGCGACGCAATCTGGAATTGAATGTACATGCCAGGATGATGGCAGCAAATAGCAGCAGTATTATACGGACCATGGTAACGGTTTTGCTTCGCAGGCCGAATTCCATAGGATCAAGAAAGGCGAATGCAGTGCCAAAAAAAATAATCATCCCCCAGGCAATTCGGCAGAAGGTGAGTGTTCTGCCCTCAATATGCTCCCGGTAATCATCCTCCGTAGCCTGGCGGTTAAACCTGAGGGATATTTTATTTAAAGAATATTTATCTTCAATCATTATCAGTATTTTGTTTAATGTTGTGTGTCAATGCTATAAAAACTATTGTAGTAACTCATGGTATAATTATCAATTAAAATCTGCTGATGTAATCGAAATAATTCAACAGTGCTGAAAGTTAAAAATGGAAGTCTTTATTGGGAAGTTTTAGTTGCTTTTTGACTTGTTCTGAATTTCGATAGTATTTTCAATTATATCTCTTATTTTTAAAATATCTATCGGCTTGGTAATATATTCATTCATGCCTGCATTAAAGCATTCCTGTCTGATATCCGTGAGGGCATGGGCCGTCATGGCGATAATAGGTATCTTACTTTTCCGGCTGCCGCAATGTCCGGCTCTTATCAGTCTTGTGGCTTCCAGGCCGTCCATTTCAGGCATTTCTATGTCCATAAAGATCAGGTCATAATTACCGATCCTGACACTCTCAAGTACTTCTATTCCATCTCTGGCTGCCGTTACATGAAAATTGAGTTTTTTTAATACTGTTACCGCAAGTGCCAAATTGATTTCATTATCTTCAGCCAATAGTATTTTAATCTCTGCGGGATCAATACTTTTTCTGTTTCTGATAATATCGATTTTTTCAGTTGCCTTAGCAGTTTTTGCCCGTTTCAAAATTATCCAGAAAATGAATTCGCTCCCTTTCCCGGATTCGCTTTTGAGAAATATCTCTCCATTCATCAGCCGGATCAACTCTCTGACAATAGACAGGCCGAGACCCGTGCCGCCATATTTTCTTGATGTTCCTTTTTCCGCCTGTTCGAATTTTGAAAAAATTGTATCCTGCATCTGGGGGGCAATTCCACAGCCGGTATCGGATACGGAGACTTCAACTGTACAATAATCCTGATCCTGTTGTGCGTTATTTTTTAAACCGGCTTTAATGATTATTCCGCCTTTATCAGTAAATTTGACCGAGTTGCTGATCAGGTTCATCATTATCTGACGAAGGCGTAATTCGTCTGCGATAACTCGAACAGGCAGGTTTTTCGATAACTCTAATGTAAGTGTAATGTTTTTTCTTTTAGTCTCCAGATGGAAAATCTTTTCAATTGATAAAAATAGATTCTTAAAATGAAATTCTTTTTCTTCGAGTAAAAGTTTACCGCTTTCAATTTTTGAAAAATCAAGAATGTCATTGATTACATGGAGAAGATGATTTCCTGAATTTTTTATAATAGATAAATATTTATAACGCTCTTCTTCATCAACTGTCATAAGTGAAAGGTCTGTCATGCCTATAATTGCATTTAATGGTGTTCTTATTTCATGACTCATTTTGGCAAGAAAATCTGATTTGGCCCTGCTCGCATGGATAGCATCTTCTTCTGTCTGCTTCTGTTCTGTTATGTCCTGATGCGTTCCTGACATGAAAAGCGGTTTGCCATCCTTTGTCCATGCTGATACCTTCCCCCTGTCGAGAACCCATACCCAGTGTCCTTTTTTATGGCGCATCCGCGCTTCGCATTCATAGTAATTGATTTCTTTGTTGAAGTGTTTTGTTAACAGTTCATTTGACTTATTCAGGTCATCGGGATGGCAAAATTTTACCCAGGTATCGATTGAAATTGGAGAAATTTCTTCCAGGGTGTAACCTATTATATTGGCCCAGCGCTCGTTGAATCTCGTTTCATTGGTTTCTATATTCCATTCCCAGGTTCCTACATTGGTTCCTTCCAGTATGTCTGATAGCCTGCGTCTTTCAGTAGCAAGCAACTCCTCAGTTACTTTGCGGTCGGTTATATCCAGAGTGAATCCGTCGAGGAATTCCACTTCTCCATTTGAGTTGAATACAGCTCTACCTTTTTCGTAAACCCAGCATATGCCTCCATCCTTGTGATGGATTCTGTATTCGAACTCCCATGGCCTTCCGGATTTAATTCCCATGTTTACGTTTTGTTTGACTTTCTCTTTGTCTTTTTGGTGAATAATACTTTCGTATGAGCGTACAGCATTGTTTATGAAATCACTTGCAGGATATCCGGATATTCTTTTAATATCATCACTGATATAAATCACGGTCCAGTATTTGTCCAGTTTACAGCGGTATGCAACTCCGGGGATATTTGATACAAGGGACCTGAATTGATCACGACTCTCGCGCAGTGACTTCTCCGCCAGTATACGTTCAGTGATATCAGTATAGACATCAATGAGACCGATTATGTTATCCTGTTCATCTTTTACAGCGTCGGCATGTATTTCTACAGGGAACTGGCGGCCATCTCTCGATACCATTTCTATATCATTGTGATAGCTGTTGCCGCTCATAATGATGTTTAAAATTTCTTTCGCAACATTTTTATCCGCGTAAAGTGCAGACCTTGACAGCGTTCCTGCATCTTCGAGATCATAGCCAAAAAGGTCTGTGAATGTTTTGTTGAGATAGAAGTAGCTTCCTTTTGATGTTGCTATTGAAATAGCATCACTTGATGCCTCCACAGCTTTTTTTATTGTCTCCAGTTGAAGGTTTGCTTCCATTGTTTCGGTACGGGCAGTCTCAGCGTCTTCCATCATGCTTATAAGCACTGTCCTGTTTTTATCCAGTTCTTCGAGATAGGCCTCCCGGTCTGACTGTGTGTCATGCAGCTCTGTAATGTCGATAAATGTTTCCAGAAGACATTCACTCCCCTGGAACTGAAAGGATGTAATTGATTCGAGGACAATGCATCTGCTGCCGTCAGATCTGATCAATGTTTTTTTTGCATTTTTTATTGTATCTCTATAATCCGGAATAGGGTACTTCTCTTTTTCTGTCTTGCTGACGAAGTCATGATAGAGTCTGCCTGTCAGTGCTTCAGGCGACGAATGTAAAAGTTCGGCAGCAGCGGCATTGGAAAAGAGTATTGTATTGACGTCAGTGTCAATAATAAGGATTCCCGCCTGTGTGAACTTGAGTATTGTGTTCAATTCTTCTCTGCCGGCCTTTAATTCAGCCTGTTGTTGAATAATGGTCTGATCTGTATCTTTAAGTTTAAAATGAAAAAAGCTTAACAGGAGGATAAATAATATCAGAGCGGTTCCGGATGTGCCGGCAAGGAGATACCTGAAATGTGTCAGGGATTTTGAAATATTTTTCATTATTATCAGGTTACCTGTTTCACGACCGTAAATATCATTAAGGGATTTAATCATGATGTGAAATGATGAGTTGTTATAATCGATTTTTGCTGTTATTGTATCATGTTCATGATTTTTCTCTTTGATATAAAAAGGTAGTTTTGCCGGCAGGTTTGTCATGGAGGAGTATATGAGTACATCTTTTGAAAGGAGATCCCAGTTTCCTTTTCTATTCAGCATTTTCATTCCCTCTGCCCATGTTTTACTGTTCAGAAGGTTTTTGTGAATTGTTGCAGCCAGTTCTACCTTTAAAATTTTATGTATATCTTTGAGGATATCTTCAATTTCCTTTCCCAATTCGATGTAGCCAATGAGAGTGCTGCCCTCAAAGACCGGGCTTACAACCCTGAGAGTTAATGTACCGAGGGGGCCCAATTCAACACCGGAAGCCGCATTGCCGGTTTGCTCGGCTTTGAGAATGGTGATGCGGTTGATAATATCCCCATATCTTTCGGGCTTATGTATCCTCAGGATATTAATCCGGTCCTGATTGTGCAGATAAAAGTGAGTAATTTTAAATTTTCTTTTTAATTGCAGAAATATCTGTCCGTATTTCGAGATCAGGTGTTGTCGATTCCCGACTTTCAGTATCCTGCGCAGGCTGGCATTGCTGATAAAGACTTCGTTTATTGTTGCCATAGCCCTGGATTGAAGTTCAAGATTTTCTTCCAGTTTTCCTGAAACTATTTTTAATGTCTCCCTGCTGGAATTATTTAGGTTCGTTTTGTGTATGGTTATGAAAATAATAGAAAATCCCCCGGCAATAATCAGGAAAACGATGGCAAGTGGAATCATAAGGCGCTTGTAGGTCAACCTCGAAGAGTTGTCAGGCCAGTTGCCTTTGTTTTTTATTATTGTCATAGGACGCTTCCGTATTTTGGATCATCTTCAGGTTTTTTGAGCAGGTTATTAACTTTCTTCTCTGTCTCCATTATTTGAATTTCCATATCGATCATGAGCCTGTTCATCCATACCGTATCCGGGATAGATTTCGCGAATTTTTTTGGGATTTTTTAACTTTGTCGCTGATTATTAGTTTATAGAGTATTTTATCAGCAATAATAGAGTTCTTTCCGATTTTGTGGGAAATGAAATTCCTGCTGTTTTTGTAGTTGAGTTCCATTTAATAATCCCCATTTTTAAACGCGTATGGCTTTGATTAAATAGTGCAGGTTATATCAGGGTTGTCTTGAATTATTCCAGATGTCAGGTGTTATTTTATGGTTTGTATTTTATCATAAAAGTGATAATTGTAAATATTTTTTGAAATAAAAATCCAAAAATATAACCTGACGGGTTGTTGAGAGGTGTTGCAATATCCATGGGGAATATCCTGGTATATTCTGAGCCAAATGGAATAATCTGTGATATTTACTCAGGCTATCTTGACATGTGGATAATTTAGCAGCAGTTAAATGGAGAATTATAAAAGGACCTTGACTTTTTAATGTATTTTCGGGTAATATCTATTCTTCTGAGTAATCATTTTCCCCGTGAGAGATTTACAAATTAAATTATTAAGGAAGTAAAAATTGGCCAGAAATAACTATCAGTATGAAAAGCGGCAGAGAGACATAGCAAAGAAAAAGAAACAGGAAGAAAAACGTCAGAAAAAATTCAATAAAAGCGCACAGGATAATGAAGGAACTGATCAAAATCCTGTGGAAACTACTGAAATTGATGAAACAACTGAAGAATAAACAAATGTGTCATTTTCGGGCATTACATCGTAGTGACTGAGTGTATTTAGCGATAAATTTTGACGCCCCGGCTTCTTCTGCAGGTTTATCCCAATAAAATCGATTATATTGCATGGATTTGATAAAAACTTAAAATTCCAGGTCGGTATGATTAGTGTCCCTATGTTACATTAACGAACATACCTATATGTATCAATTCTAAATAAAAATACATGATTTTGAGCATGTATGACCTTAGTGCATTTTTTAAGGATACATTTTAAAATGCCGGTGCCTTCACCATTCAAATAATTATTACACGGTCATGTCTGGTCCTTCAGGTGTTCCTGCGGCAATTTCCATTTTGCCTCCCTGGCAAATTTACCCGCATCGTTTTGTGCCCTCCTAAGGGGAGATAGTGTCCCCGGTCCACCCACGCATCCATGCGGGCATGCCATTCCTTCGACTAGAAGAGGGGCAGGGGATATTTTGCTGTTGCTGATATCTCTCAGCATTTTCAGGCAGTCCTTTAGTGTGTCAGCGCCTGTGTTTGGACAGTTCCATTCCTGTTGAAGATAGAATTTCGTATTTTCCAGGATAGCATTTGTGACTCCTCCGGCAATGGGAAAACCCCTCCCTGCAGATGATGCATCATTTATATCCTCTGCAGGTTCCAGTCTGTTCAGTTTTATTTTTTTGGCTTCAAACAAAGCAGCCAGTTCTTCAAAGGTCATTACGAAGTCTACGTATTCATGTACCTCCGGCTTGAAACATTCTATTTTTTTGGCGATGCAGGGGCCTATGAAGACAACTATTGCCTCTGGCTCCACCTCCTTGATTTTTAATGCGGAGTCTACCATCGGGGTATATGACTCTGAAATATTTACTGACAATTCCGGGAAATTTCGTTGAGCTGCAAGAACCCATGAGGGACAACAGCTTGTCCCGACAAAGGTCCGGTCTTCCCGGCAGTTGTTTTCCTCAAGGCATTTCCTGATTTCAAGAAGTTCTCTTGTTTCATTCTCAACGGTAATATCGGCTCCATAAGCTACTTCAACAATTCCTGCAAAACCGAGTTCCTTCAGGCCCGCTACAATTTGTCCAGGTTTTACGTCTTTTCCGAACTGACCGATAAATGAAGGGGCAATTTCAGCATAAACTTTTTTTGATTTTTTCAATGCGTGTAGTACCTGAACAAGTTCCGATTTTTCACCAATTGCCCCGAATGGACATGAAACAATACAAAGCCCGCATGACACACAGCGACTGTAATCAATTTCTGCGAATCCCTCTTTGTCGGAAAAAATAGCATCGACACCGCATGCAGCAGCACAGGGCCTTTCCCTGTATATTATCGCTGAGTAGGGGCATGCCTGCTGGCATTTGCCGCATTTTATGCAGATATCCCGGGCAATAAAGGCTTTATTGTCCACCATGGAAACGGCATCCACGGGGCAGACATGAATGCACGGATGAGCCATACAGCCAAGACAGCTACTTGTAACAAAGTATGACTCTTCAGGGCATCTTTCACAGCCTATTTTTATTATATTTACTATTGGTTCCTGAATGTATTTTTCATCTACCAGTGTCGGTGTGATGTCATCTATTATGGGACCATGGGCGCTGAATTCCTGCAGATCCATGCCAAAGGCGAGCCTGATCCTTTCTTTTACGATGGCCCTTTCCTTGAAGACACAATCCCTGTAGGTGGGAGTATGTTTGTGAATGATAAGGTAGGGAATTTTTTCAGCATATCTGGGGAGACGTTCCTCTGCTACCATTTGTGCCACTTCAATAAGTACTTTTCTTCTGACCTCAGTTACCGCAGTGTGAAGTCCTCTCATTCTTTCGAAAATATTTTTCACCGGCAAAGTCATGGCAGCCTCCCTTTACTCACCTGGATAGTTAATAATGCACATGAAAATACCGGTATGTCAAGGCCGGAATTAAATTGTCATTTACTGCCAGGATGTATCTATTGAAATGATTTAAGGGTTTTTTGAGTCTTCTGTTTTAGTGGAGTCTGACGGTAGGGTTTAAATTGCAAAGAGGCGTACAGCCCCTTTGCAATTCGTCTTTACAGTACCATGCGACTGTGCCCACCGTAGTATTTATCGCGGAGTTCACGTACCTGCTTGTTCTGTAAGTATTCGTCAAAATTCATGTACCTGTCAATAATGCCATCGGGACATATTTCTACGATACGATTTGCCACAGTGTTTATAAACTCGTGATCATGAGAGGAAAAGAATATTACTTCCGGATATTTAATGAGGCCATTATTCAGGCTGGTTATAGCCTCAAGGTCCAGGTGATTGGTTGGTTCGTCCAGAATCAGGGCGTTGGCGCCGGTGAGCATCATTCGGGAAATCATACATCGAACCTTCTCGCCACCGGAAAGTACCTTGACACTTTTTAGAGATTCTTCTCCTGTGAAGAGCATACGCCCAAGAAAACCGCGGGCATAGGCCTCGTCGGGATTTTGAGTAAACTGTTTAATCCAGTGTAGAATAGTAACGTCGTCCTGAAAAAAATAGTTGTTATCCTTAGGGAGATATGAGGTGGTTATTGTCTCTCCCCATTTGAAAGAACCGCTGTCCGGTTCAATCTCTCCTCTTAGAATTTGAAAAAGTGTTGTCTGCACCAGGTGGTTGTGGGCCAGAAAAACAATCTTCTCTTTTCTGTTCACGCGAAGTGAAAAGTCTTTTAAAATTTCTGTACCGTCAACGGTTTTACACAGGTTCTCGATTTCCAGTATCTGTTTGCCGCACTCCCGTTCGGGTTTGAATTCTATGAAGGGATATTTTCTGGATGAAGGTTTGATGTCATCAATTGAAAGCTTTTCAAGGAGTTTTTTCCTCGAGGTTGCCTGGCGCGCCTTTGAAGCATTAGAGCTGAATCTTTCGATAAATGACTGAAGTTCTTTACGTTTGTCTTCAACCTTTTTGTTTTCATCACGTTTCTGTTTTGTCGCCAGCTCACTTGCCTGAAGCCAGAAGCTGTAGTTACCCACGTAGAGTTCAATTTTGCCAAAGTCGATGTCGGCGATATGTGTACAAACATTATTAAGGAAGTGACGGTTGTGGCTTACTACAATGACGGTATTTTTGAAATAATAGAGGAAGTCTTCAAGCCACTTTACAGATTCAATATCCAGGTGGTTGGTTGGCTCATCAAGAAGAAGAATATCCGGGGCACCGAAAAGGGCCTGAGCCAGTAGTACCTTAACCTTTTCCCCGCCGTCAAGCTCCTTCATCTGTTTTTCATGAAGATCCTTTGCAATGCCAAGGCCAGCCAGAAGTTTTGCAGCATCAGTCTCAGCCTCGTAGCCATTCAGCTCTCCGACCTCCTCCTCGAGTTCGGAGACTCGGATGCCCTCTTCGTCGGTCATTTCTTCCCTCGAGTATATTTCATCCCGTTCTTTTAGTACATCAAAGAGGTGCTTGTGGCCCATGATAACCGTATCTATTGCTGTATATTCATCGAAGGCAAAGTGATCCTGTCTTAGAATAGCAATACGCTCATTCGGATCAGTGAGGATTTCGCCCTCATTTGCTTCTATGTCCTTTGAAAGTATTTTCAAAAATGTTGATTTGCCAGCGCCGTTTGCACCAATGAGGCCATAACAGTTGCCGGGGCGAAACTTGATATTTACATTTTTAAAGAGGGGTGTTTCACTGAAAGAAAGAGTAATATTATTGGCATGAAGCATAATTTTGATACCTTTTCCTGATCGAAAATTTTAATATTTAGATTGAATTAACTGCAAACAAAGAAGGTTCACGGCAAGCCAGTATATTCGCGGATGAATACAGGGAGACAGCTGCTGATGATCCTAAATATAGAAGATAAGTTGATTCTAATAGAACCAGAGAAAAGTTTGGTATTAATGTGTCAAGATTATTTTCACTATTAGAAAAAGTGCTGCCTTCACATTGATCTCATTATGGTGGTGTATGCTGATGGGTATTTTATTATTTTGGATTTATCCTTACTTTAATATATTTATTGACATATCAAAAATTCTGTATAATAATTAATCGTTGCCCCTTCATCAATTGATGTTTTGCATAATAAGCCGAAATTTGATAATCTTTAGACTCTTATTGCCTGTTAATATAGAGAATCCTACAAAAAAGTTACCAGAAGGGAGGTTCAATGAACACGATTATCAGAATTGATATGAGCGCCAGCGGTGGTCCCGCGGTAAAGAAAGAGGATGTTGGTGATTATGCCGGCCTTGGGGGCAGGGCTATGACTTCAACGGTAATTGCCAGGGAGGTGCCCCCCCAGTGCCATCCCCTTGGAATAGAGAATAAACTTGTAATCGCTCCCGGGCTTCTCAGCGGTTCTGCCGCGGCAATATCGGGGAGGATATCTGTCGGATGCAAGAGCCCCCTCACGGGAGGGATTAAGGAGTCGAATGCAGGGGGACAGCCGGCACAGGTGCTGGGAAAACTGGGGTATGCGGCAATAATAATAGAGGGCAAACCTGAGGGAAATGACCTCTATAAAATATTCATTAACAAGGATGATGTAAAAATAGAGAAAGACAACAGCCTGAAGAGGATGCCGAATTATGATCTCATCGAAAAGGTGAAGAAGGATTACGGGGAAAAGGTAGCCTGCATGTCAATTGGCCCCGCAGGAGAGATGAAAATGGCCTCCGCATCAATAGCCTGTACCGACATGGAGATGAGGCCCACACGACATTGTGGACGCGGTGGAGTTGGTGCAGTTCTCGGTTCAAAGGGGGTTAAGCTTATAATTCTCGATGAAACAGGAACCGAAACCCGAAAGCCGGAGGATCCCGCAAAGTTTAAAGAGGCCAACAAAACATTTGTCGCGGGCTTGAAAAAACACCCCGTTACCGGAGAGGGACTTCCCGCATACGGAACAAATGTACTGGCAAACGCAATAAATGAAGTTGGCGGTTATCCAACCAATAATTTTTCCATGGGAACCTTTGAAGGAGTTTCAAAAATAAGCGGCGAAACCCAGGCTGAACTTGAGATCAAGCGTGGGGGAAACCCAACGCATGGCTGCCACAGGGGCTGTGTCATTCAGTGCTCAGGAATATTTAATGATAAAAATGGCAAATATCTGACAAAGCAGCCTGAATATGAAACGGTCTGGGCCCACGGGGCTAATTGCGGAATCGATGACCTGGATGCAATCGCCATGATGGACTATCTTGATGATAACTATGGTATTGATACCATTGAGACAGGTGCAGCCATTGCAGTAGCCATGGAAGCGGGAGTCATTGACTTCGGTGATGCAAAGGGAGCAATAGACCTGGTCAAACAGATTGGAAAAGGGACGGATCTTGGTCGTATTCTGGGCAGTGGAACCGCACTAACCGCAAAGGCCTTCGGTATAGAGCGGGCTCCCGTTGTCAAGGGCCAGGCCATGCCGGCATATGATCCAAGGGCTATCCAGGGTATTGGGGTAACCTATGCAACGACTACCATGGGGGCGGACCATACCGCAGGATACGCAATTGCTACAAATGTTCTGAAGGTCGGGGGATTCGTTGACCCCCTGAAGCCTGAGGGGCAGATTGAGCTATCAAGGAACCTTCAGATTGCCACAGCTGCCATCGATTCAGCAGGATTCTGTTTGTTTATCGCCTTTGCTATCCTTGATCAGGAAGAGACTTTCAATGCAATGGTTGATTTGATGAACGCATTTCTTGGGGCCAGCATGGATGCAAATGATGTTGTTGAGCTGGGGAAAAAAATCCTGAAAACAGAACGGGAATTTAACGCAGCTGCAGGATTTACCTCAAAAGATGACAGGCTACCTCTTTATTTTTCCAGGGAACCGGTTGCACCTCATAATGTTACTTTTCAGGTGAAAGACGAAGATCTTGATGAGGTTTTTAACTTTTAATAGAGTCTTCAGCGCTGGCCATTTTTTAATGGCCAGTGTTTTTCTATAACCGGGGTATATTAAAATGAATAACCTGGAACTTACAGTTCATGATGACCTCCTGCCTGATTTTAATATTCTGCTGCAGCAGGGTTTTTTCCTGAAAACTGATGTGGGAATTTCCGTAAGGGATCTGCTGAGGAATGAATGCCGCAGGAATGATGAATATTTGAGGGGTAGAATAAAAACCGTTTTCCTTGATTTTAAAGCAGTTGATGATATTGACGGCGCAATAATCAAGGATGGATCAACCCTCTCAATTTCCGGGGCCATGCCTGGCCTTGTGGGGGCATTAATGAGAACGGGTTCACACATGGCCAGCATGAGAAGCGCAATAACCTATGAAGAGGATTCTTCCGGGATTTATGAAATTAAGAGAGGGATGGTTAAGATAAAACTTTTTAATTTAATACTGGTTGACCTGGGGGCTGAATTTTTATCGAGGGGGATATTTGTTTTATCCGAGAATTTCAGGAAATTTTTTCTGGATAAATATAATGCTCATATGGATAACTGCAAAGATATAAAACTAAATGGAGAGCATTTGAGCGCTGATTTATTACGGGAAAAGATACTTCACCATGAAGAAAAATATATATTCATCAAAGTCAATTTATAAAAAACCGACAGGTTGAAACGAGATGGAAATTACTGTAAAATTATTTGCAACACTGAGGAAAAACAGGTTTGAACGAAAAAAATTCTCATATCCGGGGGGTACAACCCTGGAAAGGATAGTGTCGGATCTTGAAATTTCTCAAGAAGAAATCACAATAATTATGGTAAATAATGTTCATTCTGAGCTGGATTATATTATTAAGGATGGTGATATTGTTGCTCTTTTTCCTGCTGTTGGAGGAGGGTGATAAAATTTAAAACTCTGAGTCTTTTTTTAAGACAGGTGATATGAAAAAAGAGAGAATCCTGCGCGGTCCTCCCTTTAAGCGGTTCTGGATTTGTCAGCTGTATGGTGCTGAGCGGTCGCTGTTTTGATACTGGTTAATCGAAAATATAATGTACATGCTCTCTTGCAAATCCGGCAAAGCCGTATTCGTCAACGGTATCCTCATATTCCTCCCAGTTATCCCCGTAATGTGTAAGAAACATTCTACTTTTTATTTCAGGAGGCAATTGATTTAACTCATCTATGGATGCGTGAACACCGCCTGTAAAAAACTGACAGTCATGAAAAATTGCCTCAAAGTTAAATTGCTTATTGTAATCATCGATCAGTTCAAAGTCATATCTCGTATCACTGGTAAAAAGAATCCTGTCATCGATAATTACACCACAGCTCCAAAAAGAACTTTTCCAATCAGAGGAAGAATCAGGTATGTGTTTCGTTCTAATCATTTTTATGTCAATATGTCCTGCGGTGACATGGAGAGTTTCTCTTGAATAATTTTGAAGCCATGAAGGTCTTATTACGTTAAAGAAATCACTGAAGGCAAGCATGTCTCTGGCTTCTTCTTCGTTGTATGCACACCCTCCTCGTAATGACATGTCCCATAGAATATGCTGATATGTTTCATCTATAAAAATATTCGGCTTTTTTTTAGTAAAATATCTTCCCATAAGGGCAACCTCTTCAAGCCCGCCAATATGGTCCGAGTGGGAGTGGGTTATAAGAAAATTGTCGATATCGGTGATGCTAAGTCCCAGTTTGTACATCGACTGTGAACACTTCGTTCCGCAGTCAATCAGGACATGATGGTTGCCTTTAATAATTAAAAGATTAGTCTGATGCTGTCTTTTAGTGAAGGCACTCCCGACTCCAAGGAAAAAAAGTTCAAGCTCACCATCATTGGTCAGTTCAAGCTTTTTATTTTCAACTGTTTCAATTTTCATATCCTTCCTCTTGTAGCATTTATGTATATTTGGTCTATTATAAAAATATGTAAATATATCAAAAGTGATTAGATAAAGTCAATCATTTGATCCGTTAATAATGCTCATTTTGCAAGGAAGACTAGGCTTTTTTGTCAGGGGAATGACGGTAAAACCGGGGCACCTTCTGTGTTTGCATTGTGAGCGGTCACGATGAACGTGAGCAGGTATTAAATAGAATCTGCCGTGAACTTCTTTGTTAAATAGTGGGAATGTTTCTTATAAATCAGGCTGATTATACGCGATCAGAAACCTGAATCAATAAAATACTTGTAATGAAACCGATAATCTTTATTTTAACATTAACAACAGGGATAATCTATTGAAAAATATCAAACTCATAATAATATCTATCCATATTAAAAACTCACCGCAGGCGATGCCTCTGGCTGCGGCGCTCCTTAAGGCGCAGCTTGATTCGGTCCCTGAGATTAAAGGCAAACTTACAGTATCCCTCATGGACTATTACATTGACAGCACCGCTGAATTTATTTCAGAGAATATTTGCAATGAAGCTCCCGATATCATCGGTTTTTCTACTTATTTATGGAACAGGGAATTAACGGAAAAAACCTGTCGTATAATAAAAAGCAAATTTCCGGATATACTATTATTTGCCGGCGGTGCCGAGGCCACGGCATCTCCGCGAAATCTCCTCAACAGTTCACCATTTGATTTTGTTATAAAGGGGGAAGGGGAACTTGTCCTTACGGAAGTGATAAAAAGATTACTCCGGGATAAAACCTTTAATGACATCCCGGGAGTTTTTATCAAAAGCGAAGAAAATGATACAGAAGAGAGTCAGTGCCCGGTGATGGATCTTGACTCACTTCCTTCTCCATTTTTGAATGGAGTAATAGATACTGAAAATTATCCCGGTGTTCTATGGGAGCTCTCACGCGGATGTCCCTTTAAGTGCAGTTTCTGTTTCGAATCACGGGGTGTTGCGGGTGTAAGGGAGTTTTCCATGGGGCGCCTTCAGGAAGAACTGGAACTCTTTGAATCGAAGAAAACAAACCAGGTATTTATACTCGATGCTACTTTTAACAGGAACGGAGGGCGTGCAAAAAAAATTCTTGAGATGATACTGAAGACTGCTCCCCTGATACACTTTACTTTCGAAGTAAGGGCTGAATTTATTGATGACGAAATGGCAGAACTTTTTTCAATGCTTAACTGCAGCCTCCAGATCGGTCTTCAGAGTGCCATTCCGGAAGTTCTCACCCATGTAAACAGAAAGCTTAACCCGGATAAATTTGCGAAAAAAATAGGATTGCTCAACTCGACGGGAGTTGTTTTTGGCCTGGACCTGATCTATGGACTTCCCGGCGATACCATTGAAGGATTTAAACTCAGCCTCAATTTTGCACTTAAACTTCAACCGAATCATCTCGATATTTTTCCCCTTGCTGTGCTCCCCGGTACAGCCCTTTATGACCAGTCTGATCTTTTTAGTCTCAACCATCTTGAGGATGCACCCTATACCCTTATCTCTTCTCCTGGGTTTTCGGATTCAGATATGAATGCAGCCGGTTCTTTAAGAGATGCATGTAATGTATTTTATAATCAGGGAGGTGCCGCGGGGTGGATGTTTATGGTGCTTGAAACTCTCGATATCGATCCGTCAACCTTTCTGGAGAGTTTCGGGAAACGTCTCAGTTTTACTAATCAAGTAACAGAATTTTCAAGGGATGAAATAACTGTAATGCAGTTATCCTTCGTGAAAGAACAGTTCAGTGCACATAATAAACAAAAGCTTTACCCGGTTATGGAAGATATAATTAAATTTAATGGGGCATTGAATAACTCACTCTATGCAGGACCATACATGGAAGAGATAAAAACTTCCTTTACCGATGAAACCGTTTTTAAAACAGCTGCCGGAACAGAATTTCTTTCACTGAAATATAATTTTAATGATCTGATGGCCGTAGGTGAATTAACCCTGGAGGAGTTTTTAGAAAATTTTTCTCCTGAAAAAACATCCGTTATAATATATAATTATGGCGGAGAGATCAAACCGCTGATTGTTAATGAAAGTTTAATTGAATTGGTGCAGGCATTAACAGGCGAGTACTCATTAAAGGAAGTATTAGAAAATAACTCTTTAATCGAAGGCGATGACGCCTGCGAGTTTATTGAATATGCACTGGCTGAAACGATAATATATATAATGTAATTCGCATAAAGATTATATTTCACTACAAACAGAATATATGAATACTCAATGCTTGTTAATAGCCCAATGTAACTTTTGGGTTATTTGCTGAAATTTACAGATTCCTTTCTAATGATAAAAAAACTGGCTCCGGCGATTCATCGTCTTTTTAATATAATGATGGGGGTCTGAGGTTTTCTCATCTTAATGAATCCCATTGCCGGCTATTCATATACCAAAGGGTTCCAGCCAATGGATCTTTTTTTAGTTATCAGTTTCCTTGCGGCATTAATTGCCGCTTTTATTTTTCTCATTCGTGGATTCCGGCCGGCCCTCTACTATGTTATTTCATGGGTGATGTGTATATTCGGAGCAGTTCTCTGTATATCAATCCGTTATGATTATATACCAAGTAATCAATTGACCGGATACTTTTTCAGCTTGGCGTTATCCTACTGGTACTTTTCTGGTCACTGGGGCTGGCTGATCATATAAATCAAATGAAAATTACTTCTAAACTGGCAAACCGGGATTTAAAGAAAGAACGAGATCTCAACAGGGAATTCTTTCTGACAAGTCCTGCCTTTGTTGTAGCTGTGGGTACTGATGGGAAAATTGAAATGATGAATGATGCCATGTGTAACAGCCTGGGTCCGTGGGCACCTAGACGTTTCCTGTATTCAATGAAGTTTCTTCCCCCCGCAGGAGAGGATTGAAAATATTGCAGTCAGCAATATCGAAGCGGGTAACTTTAGTTTTTGCTTATGTTTATTCACTGGACATCCACCCTGGCTTCGGCGGAAACATCTTCCGTAGAATCATAGGGACGCAGACTGAAGGACCACCGCCACTCCCCGGGCCATAAAATGTATTCATTCAATGGTCTGATCCCGAAACAGCTGGCATTCCCGAGGCCGGTGTGCCTGTGATCGATTCGGACAATAATATGATCACGCCTGACAAGCTCATGGGGGTGGTCCGCATTGAGAAGATCCTCGTCACTATACCGGGATGCTGAAAAATTGAGAGAATCCCCGGCCCTGACCAGGAGCCCCTTACCGGAGGCATCAGCGAGGGATATCCATCGCACATCCCCCCTGTTCCCGTTTTCCTGGGGCACAGGGTAATTGACAAAAAGTTCGTCAATAGTTGATTTGTAGAGACCCATGGCTGCACCGGTGTTTCGGTCATTGTAATTTTCGTGGGGCCCCCTCCCGAACCAGGTTACAGATTCTAGAGATGGATCGAGCATAAGTGTAACGCCTGCACGGGGAAGAATTATTCCACCGGGGAGGATTCCCGGAGTAACACTGTTCTCACAGTTAACATACCCATTGCCGTAGAATGTGTAGATGCAGGTGTGGGTAAAGCGTAGAATGCCTGCATGGAACAACTCAGTTGTCGCTGTCACCTTGACTGCTTTCAGGTTGCCTTTGTCTATCTCCACTGAATCAACGGATTTCATCAAATGCTGAAGGCCAGCCTCTTCTGCGCTGGCCATGAGATATCCGTCATTGTCAATAAAGGCCCGGATAAAGTTAAGATCAGGGCCGTAACCTGCAAGAAGATTTCCATCTCCGTATTCGAGAGAGTAGATAGTACCCTGGTCCTTTAAAAATATTGCTGAAAAATTATTATTTGAAAGGGTTATATCATTTGCTGTTTCTATAACTTCAATATCATCAAGAATGGCGGTGTCGAGTTTATCTGCATTCGGTACATTAAATGGAAGGGCAAACTGCTCCCAGGCCATTTCATAACCGGCATCGGCAAAGGAGGCCGCTTCTTTCAATTGCAGGGCGATGCGTAGATGATACCGGGCACCCGCCTTGAGTGCCGGCTCTGTGAAGGGAATCGTTATTTCTATGGAGTCTCCGGGAGCTGAGCTGACCTGGCCGTAATTGCCGCTCTGAATCTCGCCGCCATCCTCGGTTAGGCTCCAGTGAATTTCATATTTGCTTAGATCTGTAAAGTGGTGTTTATTATGGATGCTGAATTTACCCGCAGCTGCATCAACGGCCTTGATAGATATATACTGGTAGACCTTTTTTACTTCAGCAAGTTTTGAATCACCGCTTCTGTCAGGGAAAAGAATTCCATTAAGGCAAAAGTTGCCGTCCGTAACGGACTCTCCAAAATCACCGCCGTAGGCCCAGTATTCAACCCCATCATCTGTTTTATTCAGGAGCCCCTGATCGGCCCAGTCCCATATGAATCCCCCGATGAGTCTTTGGTGGCTTTCAATAATGTCCCAGTACTCCCTGAGACTGCCCATTGCATTTCCCATGGCATGGCCGTACTCGCAGAGTAGAAAGGGTTTTTTTGATGTACTTTCCCCCTGAGATTCCAGCGAGCTATGGGACAGATACATCCCGCTATGGATATCGGTATCCTCTGCCCCCATGTCCCCTTCATAGTGGGTGAATCGTGTGGTATCGCGTTTCTTTATCCAGAGGTTGGCGTTATAGAAATGTCCGCCGTATCCCGCTTCGTTTCCCAGGGACCAGATAATGACCGATGGATGGTTCTTGTCACGCTCCACCATACCCTGGATTCTCTCCAGGTGGGCCTTTTCCCAGTCCGGATCATCCGCCAGTGGATTGAGCCTGTTCCCGTCTTTCATCCATAATCCGTGAGATTCAATATTGGCCTCGTCCAAAACGTAGATTCCATATTGATCACATAGATCATAGAAGTGAGGATGGTTGGGATAGTGGCTTGTCCGGATAGCATTGATATTGTTCTTTTTCATCTGTAAAATATCATTTTTCATGATTTCCCTGGTGATGGCATGCCCGTAGAGGGGATGCATCTCATGACGGTTGACTCCCTTGAGCAGTACCGGCACACCATTGACACAGAGTCGGGAATTTGTTATTTCAATTTCCCGGAATCCGATGCGTGAAGAGCGTACCTCCACGGTAACGCCTGTTTTGTCCTTTAAGACAAGGAGCAGTTTATAAAGATATGGATTCTCCGCTGACCATTTTTTCGGGGAAGTCACAACGGCAGATAACTGAAGCGATGATATTTCGTCGGCATCGATGGAATTTTTCTTCCCCCCGAGTGATGAAACATCAACTGATTCCCCCTTCGTATTAAAAAGCCGGGCCTCCACAGTAAAGGGCCCTGATGAGAAAGTGCCGCCATTCTCCAGGGTCACATCGATATCCAGGCGGGCATCTTTGTAACCGGCATCAAAATCGGTGCGAACAAAAAAATCACGAATTTTCACTTCATGCGCCGAGTAGAGATAAACATCACGATAAATGCCTGAGAGCCTCCACATATCCTGGTCTTCAAGATAACTGCCGTCACACCAGCGGTAGACCTCAACCGCCAGAATATTTTCGCCGCTGCGTAAATATTTGTTTATTCTGAACTCTGCCGGTGTCATGCTTCCTTCACTGTAGCCGACAAAATTACCGTTTATCCACAGCATCATGGCGCTCTTGACTCCGTCAAAGTGAAGAAAGATATCACGCTTCTCCCATCCTGTCGGTATGGTGAAGCGGGTCCTGTAGGACCCGACGGGATTGTATTCACGGTTTATATTCGGGACATCAAAGCTTCCCCAGGGGGAATTTTCTTCCTTGAGATAGTTGATGTAGTAGGGGATTCCGTATCCCTGGAGTTCCCAGTTCGATGGAACAGTTATATCCTTCCACCCTGAATCATTATAGGATAATTTCCAAAAGTCCAGGGGGCGTTCATAGGGATCATGGGACCAGTGGAATTTCCAGGTGCCATTGAGAGATTGATAGAAGGAAGATCCTTCACGCTGAAGTGTCCTGGCACTGGTCTCATCGGGGAAGGGTATCGATGTACACCGCGGTAGTTCTTTGTTGATGCTTATTACTTCAGGTTCTTCAAGAAAAGTGGGGCCACCGGGGGCTGCACGGTAGTCTCCGGATTGACTACAGGAAATTAAAGCGGCTGAGAAGACCAGGGAAATCAACAGGATTATCTGTTTCATATGAGTTTATCCACTCTACAGGGAAAAATGTGCCGCTATCATTTTAAAAGAGAGAGACTTTATATTTGATAAATGGCTGAAGATTAAATATAATTAAAAACTTATATTTATTCATATGAATTACCTGCACATCAAAAATTACTAATCATCAACTCCTGATATCGGTAATTGAGCAGTGGAAATATGAGACATGGTGGCTGGTGTAGAATGTCTTTCCTCTGATTATTACTCGCCAGCTGCTACTGCGGCTCTTACATTATTTAAAAGGAAGCTATTTGGTAGATGAAGTTTTTCGCAGGGCACCCGAAATTTTTATTCAAAAACATTCTATTTTTTGAGATTTTTTTGATATTTCGCACTCCAATAGATACTTTCAAGGCAATAAGCTGATAGACGTTCTATCCCTTTTTTTTAAGTTCTCAGTATTTCATTAAAATTTTATAGAAAAATCCGAGGAGGCATTGGCATGTCAATTTTTTCGAATTCAAAATCATCAAACAAATCACTAAAAAGTCAAATGACTCAATACAAATTCAGGTCAACTATGCTTGAAGCTTTACCCGATCCGGTATTGAGTGTAGACAAAGATTTTACAGTCACCTACATAAATAAAGCGGGTGCTTCAGTATTGGGGAAAGAACCAGGTGATTGCATCAATCAAAAATGTTATAATCTATTTCATGCCCATCATTGCAATACCGCAGAATGCAATGTGGCGAAGGCAATGCAGCATAATGAAGTTTTCTCTGGCCATACCCTTGCCAAACCAAACGGTAAGGCAATTCCCATCCAATATACCGGAACTCCTTTGAAAGATGATGAAGGCAACATAATTGGGGCTCTCGACTATGTTTTTGATCTGAATAGAGACAGCAGGGGGCTAACGGAAGAAATAGCGGCACTGGTGGAATCAGTGAAACAGGGAAACCTTAGCGAAAGAGCTGACATAAAAAATTATTTGGGAAATGACCGGAAAATTCTGGAGGGAATAAATGAACTGATGGAAACATTCACATCTCCATTTCATACAGTAATGGATTATGTGAATCGAATTTCCCATGGCGACATTCCTGAGAAAATTACTGAAGAATAT
Organism: uncultured Spirochaetota bacterium; assembly: GCA_942491575.1. Lineage (GTDB taxonomy): Bacteria > Spirochaetota > UBA4802 > UBA4802 > UBA5550 > CAZHNW01. The sequence goes on along the minus strand of CALOBT010000025.1, from coordinate 2,126,256 downwards.
AATGGTGATTTTGCTGGCATCATGAATAACCTGAATACCTGCATCGATGCAATTGATAATCTTACTTCACAATCAAAGAATCTTGTCAATTCAGTGGTGCAGGGGCGGCTGGATATTCGCAGTGATGAACAATTGTTTGAAGGCGACTATCTGGATATTGTCAGTGGAATGAATAACACTGTTGATACCCTGAAGAGACATATCGATGATATTCCCGCACCGGTAATGATTATTGATAAAAATTTTGAGATTCAATACATGAATAATGCAGGATCCGGTGTTATCGGCAGAACCCAGGACCAGCTCATTGGAGAAAAATGTTATGACCACTTTAAAACATCGGACTGTAAGACCTCTAACTGTGCATGCGGCATGGCAATGGTGAGTGGCAAAAGCGAATCGAGTCAGACCGATGCTCATCCGGGTGGACTTGATTTAATCATTAACTACAATGCCGAACCAATAAAAGATCAGAAAGGTAATGTCATCGGCGCACTTGAGATTGTCATTGATCAGACTGAAATGATAAAAAGCATGAATGATGCAGAACAGAAGGTGGGATTTCTCAACAAGATACCCACCCCGGTCATTGTAGTAGACAAAGAATTCAATATAGAGTTTTTAAATCCTGCAGGTGCCGGGGCATTGGGCCGCACAGTTGAAGACTGTATCGGGCAGAAATGCTTTAATCTTTTCAATACAAGTCATTGCAATACGTCTGACTGCCAGTGCGCAAAGGCTATGCAGAAGAATGGGATATTTACCAGCGATACGGTTGCAAAACTCCCCTCGGGAAATCTACCGATAAGGTATACGGGAGCTCCTCTCCAGGATGCCGAAGGCAACATCACTGGTGCCCTTGAATATGTAGTGGATATCAGCAAGGAGATGGAAATTACCACTGGTATTGGAGAACTGGTCGAGGCTGCAATCAATGGACAGCTCTCCGTCAGGGCGGAGGAAGACAAATTTGATGGCAACTATAAAAAAATTATTGAGGGGGTGAATAAAACCCTGGATGCAGTTATTGCACCCTTAAACGTAGCAGCAGAGTACATTGACATGATATCAAAAGGCGAGATGCCTGACCTTATCATTGAAGAATACAGGGGTGATTTCAATAAAATTAAAAACAATCTTAACATCCTTATTGATGCTATGATTAATATATCAGATGTATCAAATAAAATTGCTGACGGGGATCTGACCGTTACCGTTGAAAAGAGATCTGAACAGGATGAATTGATGAGTGCCCTGCAGAAAATGATTGTCGAGCTTTCCCGGATCGCACTTAATATACAGGAATCATCTGAAAAAGTTGCATCCAGTTCGGATGAACTCAGCTCCAGTACACAGGAAATGTCTCAGAGTGCTACACAGCAGGCGTCAAGTATAGAGGAAGTTTCAAGTTCTATGGAGGAGATGAACAGCTCGGTAGCTCAGAATGCCGACAATGCCAAAGAAACGGCATCTATCGCGGGAAAAGCGGCAATTGATGCCGACGAAGGGGGGCAGTCAGTACTTAAAACTGTCGAAGCAATGAAAAGTATTGCAGATAAAATCGGGATAATTGAGGAAATAGCACGGCAGACCAACATGCTTGCCCTCAATGCCGCCATTGAGGCTGCCCGGGCGGGAGAACACGGCAAGGGTTTTGCAGTCGTAGCAGATGAAGTGCGCAATCTTGCGGCCCGCAGCGGAGATGCAGCCAAAGAGATCAGCGAGCTTTCAACGACGAGCCTGGAGGTCGCAGAAAAAGCCGGTGCATTAATAGAAAATATTATACCGCAGATTAAAAGGACATCGGAACTGGTGAATGAAATAAATGCATCAAGCTCAGAACAGTCCAATGGAATTGACCAGGTTACCGGTGCAATTTCAGAACTCGACAAGGGACTGCAGCAGAATTCATCAGCCATTGAGCAGATGGCATCAACAAGTGAGGAACTGGCAACTCAGGCGGAAGAGATGAGAGAGGTTGCGGGATTTTTCAGCCTGAATACAGGGGAATCCGGGAAAATAAAAAGGGATTTTTCCGAAACCAGAAATAATGCAACCAAAAGAACTAACTCAACATCTCATCAGAATTTTAATAGTGATACAGAAGAAAATTATCAGAGTGAAAAGGGAATTCATATTAAGATGGATGATGAAAAAAATTAGTTGTCGAAAAGGTTCCCGTGTTTTTCAATACGGAAGGTTACCTGCGGGGTTGAGAGTAATATTCACTGCAAAACATAAATTATTTGTTGCCGGCTGAAATGGTTCCCTTGCAGCCGGCAATCGGACCTCAAAATGCCCGACCTGCGTCTACTGCTGTTTGATTATACCGTTGTATTATTGCATTGTGATCACTTACGGTGTAACCCCAATTAATTATTCTACAACAAATACATTAATTATCCCTTGAATATCCTTCCTGCCTGTATTATAATTTTTAAATGTGACCGGTTTTAATGTTACAAGAATAAGTTTTTGGAGCCGGCAATGTCGGGTGAAAATAATCAGCTGAAAGTAATTTCAAAAGATATTTTTGAATCTACTGCTGTCAGGAAAACAGCAGCCTGTATCCAGTGCGGTGTCTGCAGCGCCTCCTGCCCGGTTTCCTTTGCGATGGAATATTCTCCCAGAAAAATAATAGCACTTATCGCTTCTGAAAAATATATGGCGGCTCTCAAGAGCAATACACACTGGCTCTGCGCATCATGTTATAACTGCACGGTCCATTGCCCGGCGGGGATAGCCTTCACTGAGTTCATGTATGAGTTAAAACGAATTGCCATAAGGCATAAAGTGGATAGCGGCAAAGCCCCGGTAATGTATAAAACATTTTCAGGTATTATTAGGAAATACGGGCGCAGTAACGAAATAAAATTAATGTCGGGTTTCTTTATAAAGACCGGTTTTCATGGAGTGTTGAAGGTGATCCCCCTGGGAATAAAAATGGTGTTAAAGGGGCGATTGAAATTTAAAACCGAAAAAATCGAGGCGAGAAAAAATTTAACTAAAATGCTGGATAATCTCCGGCACAGGGAATAGTGGCGATGAATTATTTATACTATCCCGGATGTTCACCGCGAACCAGTGCAAAATCCTATGATGTTTCCGCCAGGTCGATCTGTAAACATCTTGACCTGAACCTGGAAGAGCTCAAAGACTGGAACTGCTGTGGAGCCACCTCATATCATTCAGTGAATGAGATTCAATCAATTGTCCTCTCCGCAAGAAACCTTGCCATCGCTGAGATGAATAATGATAACCCTGATCTTGTAACAATTTGTAATGCCTGTTTCTGTAACCTGAAGAGAACATCCCATACCCTGAGGCAGGATAAAAAGATCCATGATGCCGTCAATACGTCCCTTGCTGAAATGGGAGTTGAAGTAAAAAACAGGGTAAAGATACGACACCTTCTTGATGTCCTGGTTTCTGATCTCGGTGAAGAAAAAATCAGGAGCAAAGTTTTACGTCCCCTGAAGGGATTAAAGGCCGTTCCCTATTACGGATGTCAGTACAGCAAACCGGGTTTTTATTCTGCCGGAACAGGGGTAAAAGAATACAAAAAATATAATGAAGAGAATGATTTTCCCGTCACACTGGATAGATTGCTGACATGGAGCGGGGCAGATGTCCTGGAATATTCTTCAAAAACAAAGTGTTGTGGGGCCCTTCTGGTAACAACAGCGGAAGATATTGCCTTGACGCTGATAGGCAGACTTTTGGATGCAATCCCGGAATCTGCAGATTGTATAGTCACAATGTGTCCCCTCTGTCAATTTAATCTTGAAGCATATCAGAAACGGATTAATAAAAAATTCAACCGGGGCTATAATATTCCGGTGCTTTATTTTACCCAGCTCCTCGGTCACAGCTTTAGTCTTTCCGGTGCGGAGGTGGGTAAAGGAAGTGAATTTATCTCATTAAAAAAGGTTTTAGCAGGATAAAATAAAGTAACAGAAAAACTTGCCGAAGAATTGGGGTCTCCCCCCGCCTGCGGCGGGGGGAGACCCCAATTCTTTGGTTACTGTTCCTGTTGTTGAGGTTTTTATCAATAGCTGAGCAGCTAAAATTATTTTACGCACCAGGAGAATAATGGAAAGAATCGGTGTATATATCTGTCACTGCGGTACCAATATTTCGGATACCGTGGATGTATTGGAGGTGGCCCGGTTTGCACAGAATCTGCCCGGAGTGGCTATTGCCAGGACATATGAATATATGTGTTCCGATCCGGGGCAGGGACTGATTGTACAGGATATAGTTGATCTCTCCATGACACGTGTTGTCGTGGCATCTTGTTCGCCCCTGATGCATGAAGCAACATTCCGTGATGCCTGCTCCTCGGCGGGACTTAATCCATACTACCTGCAGGTTGCCAATATCCGGGAACATGTTTCGTGGGTCACCGATGATCCCGAAAAGGCAACGGAGAAGGCAATGGGACTTGTTGCGGGAGCCGTGAGGCGGATATTTCACCATGAGGCCCTGGAAATAAAGAAGGTTCCCGTAACTAAAAGTGCCCTCATCATTGGAGGGGGGATCGCCGGAATCGAGGCTGCCCTTAATCTCGCCGATTCCGGGACGAAGGTAATCCTTGTTGAGAAAGAACCCTCCATCGGTGGTCACATGGCCATGTTCGATAAAACATTTCCAACCCTGGATTGTGCCGCATGTATCCTGACACCTAAAATGGTTTCTACGGGCCAGAATAAAAACATTGAATTGCTGACATGCAGTGAGGTTGAAGAGGCAGCAGGTTACGTGGGGAACTTCACCGTAAAAATCCGCAGAAAAGCCAGATACGTAGATGAAGAACTCTGCAACGGCTGCGGCCTCTGCATGGAGAAATGTCCCACGAAGGATGTCCCCGGTGAATTTGACTGCCGCCTCGGTAACCGCACTGCAATATATATACCCTTCGCCCAGTCCGTCCCCAGGGTGCCCGTCATCGATACTGACCACTGCCGTTTTTTCCAGGAGGGGAAATGCGGTGTCTGTAAAAAGGTATGCCCATGCGGTGCAATTGATTATGAACAGAAAGACCAGGTCATTGAAAGGAAGGCCGGTGCCGTGATAGTGGCAACGGGCTTCGATGCCTTCAAGCCGGAAAGGCTTCCCGAGTATGGATACGGGAGACTCGATAATGTCTACAGCTCCCTTGAATTCGAGCGGCTCTGCCATGCCGGCGGGCCCACGGGGGGCAGGATCCAACTGAAAAACGGAGAGGCTCCCGGGAGTGTGGCTATCCTTCATTGTATCGGCAGCCGGGACCAGCGATGCAATGAATACTGTTCCCGGGTCTGCTGCATGTACTCCCTGAAATTTGCACACCTGTTAAAGGAAAAAACCGCTGCAAAGGTCTATAACCTTTATATTGATATGAGAGCATTCGGCAAGGGCTACGAAGAATTTTACAGGCGTATAATGGAGGAAGGAACAGTCTTTATACGGGGAAAGGGCGCTGAGGTTACTGATGCGGCAGAGACCGCAGAAGAAAAAAACAGATTGATTGTTGTTTGTGAAGATACCCTTCTCGGGGCGGTGCGGCGCCTCCCGGTAGACATGGTGATTCTTTCGTCAGGTATGGAAAAATCCTCCGGTGCAGAAGCAGTCGCAAAGGTATTTAATTTAAGCAGAAGCCGTGACGGATTTTTCCGAGAGGCCCATCCCAAGTTGAAACCCGTTGATTCACCTGTGGATGGTATATTTCTGGCGGGGGCGTGTCAGGGGCCAAAGGATATCCCTGATTCAGTTGCACAGGGGGCAGCAGCTGCTGCCAGGGCTTTGACCCTGATTGATACCGGTGAAGTGCAAATAGAATCATCAATAGCAGCAGTCAACAATGACCGCTGTTCCCTCTGCGGTGAATGTATTTTAGCCTGTCCCTTTGATGCCCTGGAGATCGAAGAGAACCGGTTGGTTGTTAAAGAGGCCCTCTGCAAGGGGTGCGGGGTATGTGTCGGTCACTGTCTTTCAAAGGCAATTGATCTTCTTCACTATACGGACGAGCAGCTGGTTGCGGAGATGAAGGGATTGTTACACAAGGAGTGAAGCCGAATGTATGAGCCGAAAATAATTGGATTCCTCTGTACATGGTGCAGTTATACCGGCGCCGATCTTGCGGGTACATCAAGAATTTTATCTTCCCCGAATGTGATGGTAATCCGTGTTCCCTGTTCCGGCCGGGTTTCCCCGGAACTTATTCTGCGCACCTTCCGTGAAGGTGCCGATGGCGTCATGGTAATGGGGTGTCATGTGGGGGACTGCCACTATACCTCTGGGAATCACCGGACTGTCAAAAGAATTACCATATTAAAAAAAATGCTGGAATTCACGGGTATCGAACCGGAGCGACTGGACCTTGAATGGTGTTCCGCTTCAGAGGGGGAGCGTTTTGCGGAGATAGTAAACACCTTCACGGAAAAAATACGAAATCTTCCACCGATCAAAGAGGTGCTGAATTGATGGACAGATTAAATGCCCTGAGAAACGAAATGAAAGAAATGCTGCCTGAGGTCGATGGGCTGCTGGCCCTTCAATGCCGCAGGCATTTTACTTCCCCCCATCTTTTTAAAAATAATGAAAGCCTTGATGATCTCGCCATCGATGAGAAGTACCCCATCCCGTTGATTGTGAAGAAAATACAGGATCAATATCCCGGTAAAAAACTGGCGGTGGTCTGCAGGGGATGTGAAGAGCGCGGCCTTGTCGAAATGGCAAAACGTTCCCGGATAAACTTTGAACATATAAGAATAATTGGTCTCTGCTGCACGGGTGAAGAGGCGGCGAAGTGGGGCTGCCACTGTGAAAAACCGTATCCCTCCGCTGCTGCGGAAAAAGTGATTGGCGATAGCGGTGTATCAATCGCCAATTCGGATGTGATAGATTTCGTGAAAAAATCCCCGGAAGAGCGTTTGAATTACTGGAAATTCCAGTTCAGTAAATGCATAAAATGTTACGGCTGCCGTGATATCTGTCCGCAATGTTTTTGTCCGGAATGTGTTCTCGAGGATGCACTCTGGGTGGAGCGGGGAGCGATACCCCCGGATTTTCCAATGTTTCACCTTATTCGTGCAATGCATACCGTGGGTAAATGCGTTTCCTGCAGGGAGTGCACAATCGCCTGTCCGTCAAATATTCCACTGGGGACTCTCTATTCATTGATCAGGAATGAGGTTAGTGGCCTTTTCGGATATTTAACCGGTGATGACAGGGATCAAAAACCTCCACTTGTTCTGCCCCTTGAGGAAGGTCACTCGGAAGGGGAAGTTGAATAACTATGGAATACGGGAATATATTAACAACATGCGTCTACTGCGGAACCGGCTGCGGCCTTTACCTGCAGGTTCTGGGTGGAAAGATTGTCGGAACACTGCCTGTAAAGGAACACCCCGTGAGCCAGGGGGCGCTCTGCATAAAGGGATGGAATGCCCACAGCTTCGTGTACCATAAGGACCGGTTGAAAAAACCATTGGTCAAAAAAAATGGAAAATTCAAGGAGGCAGGCTGGGGGGAAGTTTATAAAATTATCTCAGACAATTTCTACGCAGTGAAAAAAGAATACGGCCCCGATGCAGTAGGTGTCCTCTCTTCCGCCAAGTGTACCAACGAGGAAAATTATATCCTTCAAAAATTTACCCGTAAGGTCCTCGGCACAAATAATATCGACCACTGCGCACGCCTCTGTCATTCTTCAACGGTGGTGGGCCTTGCCGCATCCTTCGGCAGCGGAGCCATGACGAATTCCATACCTGACCTGGAGGAGTCAACCTGTATTCTTGTCACGGGATCAAATACCACGGAACAGCATCCGATAATCGGCACCAGGATTTTGAGGGCAAAGGAGCGCGGGGCAAAACTGATTGTGGCAGATCCAAGATCGATCCACATTGCCCGTTTTGCCGATCTGCATGTGAGACAAAAACCGGGAAGTGATGTGGCATGGCTTAACGGAGTGATGCACGTAGTAATAAAGGAAGGACTGATTGACGAGAAGTTCATAGCGGAAAATACCGAGGGATTTGAAGAACTTAAAATTTTAGTCGAAGAATATACTCCCGAAAGGGTTGAGAAGATCAGCGGTATCGCCGCTGATGATATACGGGCAATGGCGGAAATGTACGGTACTTCCAACGCATCAGCCATTGTATATTCCATGGGGATTACACAGCACACCACCGGCGTTGATAATGTAAAGTCATGTGCAAACCTGGCAATGATTACGGGCAATATGGGGAAACCGGGTACTGGAGTAAATCCCCTTCGGGGACAAAATAATGTCCAGGGGGCCTGTGACCTTGGGGCCCTGGTAAATGTTTATCCAGGATACCAGAAAGTGGCTGATCCGGGAGCGAAATTAAAATTCGAGAAGGCATGGTCAGTGGAGAATCTTTCCGATAGGGCAGGTCTTACTGTTGTTGAATTGATTGATGCCGCAGGAAGGGGGGACATCAGGGCAATGTATATTATGGGGGAAAATCCCGTGGTTACTGATCCGGATAAAAACCATGTTATAGAAGCCCTGGAGAAACTCCCGTTTCTTGTGGTACAGGATATGTTTCTTACGGAGACGGCACAGCTGGCAGATGTAGTGCTGCCGGGATGTTCCTTCGTGGAAAAGGACGGAACCTGGACAGGGACGGACAGGAGAGTGCAGCTTGTACAAAAGGCGATAGACCCCATCGGTGAGAGCAAACCGGACTGGCAGATTGTATGTGAACTGGCAGATTTTATGGGGGAAGAGGGATTCAGATTTTCATCCCCCGAAGATATAATGAAGGAGATTGCAGCAGTAACGCCGCAGTATGGCGGCATCACCTATAGTCGTCTCCTGGAGGAAGGCTTCCTCCAGTGGCCATGCCCCTCTGAAGACCATAAGGGGACATCCTTTTTGCACAGGGATGGGAAGTTCACCCGGGGGAAGGGAAAAATTCATCCGGTGGAATACAGGCAGCCTGATGAAATGCCCGATGATGACTATCCCCTTGTCTTGACTACCGGTAGAAATATATTTCACTGGCACAGCGGATCAATGACGAGGCGATCTGAAAAACTTGAAGGAGAATCCCCGGAGTGTTACGTGGAGATGAATCGTGATGATGCGACGAAGCTTAATGTTGCAGATGGTGAAAAGGTAAAGGTGGTGAGCCGCCGCGGAAAGATAGAGGCAAGGATAATGGTAACAGACCGGGTCACCTGTGGTGTTGTTTTTATTCCCTTTCACTTTTCAGAAGCAGCTGCAAATACACTGACCAATCCCGCCCTTGATCCCCTGGCTAAAATTCCGGAGCTGAAGGTGTCAGCATGCAGGGTGGAGAAACTTTAGCAATTGACTTCAATAATGGATTTATTTCAGGGGAAGGGTGACATAAAAAAGGGGACGCCACATTTTATAATCCCGGGATGAAGTATTTTACCCTCAAGCAGGGCAGATGGTTAATGCTGGGGGGCAATCACCTTTTTAAAAAGTAAAAAGAATATCTGTTCCCCGGTTATCTTCCTAATGTTTTGTCATGGACTCCTGAACAAAAACATCCCCCTCATCGATGTGATGAGGAATCGGTTCATGGGGCTTCGGTTTTGTCAGGGACTCCTGGACAAAAACATCCCCCTCGTCGATGTGATGAGGAATCGGTTTATGGGGCTTCGGTTTCATCAGGGATTCCTGGACAAAAACATCCCCCTCATCGATGTGATGAGGAATCGGTTCATGGGGCTTCGGTTTCATCATGGACTCCTGGACAAAAACATCACCTTCATCGATATGATGAGTAATTCTTTCGCCCATAATAGACCTCCCGCTTTAACTATTCTTCACTACTTTAAAATATACTAATAGGCGAAGTGGAAAACGAAATTAATTGTCAGTTTGGTTCTTTCCGGTTCTTTAATCTTTGCCGCGTAATCTTCCTATCCTTTTTCATATTTTAAATTCAAACTATACCGTAATATCTATGAAAACATGAATAATTTAAGGCGTCATGGCCTGATATTAACAAAAAGTAGACTTTAAAAAATCTCCACATTATATTGAGAATGGATATTCAGCAAAAAATAATCCCTGTTTTTGGGAAGCATTAAATAATAAAGGAGACCTGAGGGGAAAGGGTAACAGTATACGGGACTGCAAAATATGAAGAAGGGAGACAAATACGGAACCCATAGAGTATTAAATCCAGAAGGGGTTTTGCCTCAACCAGCTCGCAAGCTGGACAACAACTTCAATGAAATGTATGACAATGAAATCCTCTGTGATGTCAGTACCCTGAATATTGATTCAGCATCATTTGCTCAGATCAAAAAAGAAGCCGGAAATGATATAGAAAAGATAAAGGAAATAATGTTCTCCATTGTACAAAAGTACGGTAAACATATGAATCCCGTTACCGGTTCCGGAGGGATGTTTATCGGGACAGTGGAGGTTATCGGCGAAGCCTTGGAGGGTAAAATTGATCTAAGTGTGGGTGACAGGATAGCTTCCCTTGTTTCACTTTCCCTGACACCTTTGAGAATAGATAAGATCAAAAAGGTGCACGTCAAAACGGACCAGGTGGATGTTGAAGGGAAGGCGGTACTTTTTGAAACGGGAATATGGGCGAAGTTGCCCGATGATATGAATGAAAAACTGGCACTTGCCATTCTTGATGTCGCAGGGGCACCCGCCAGGACATCAAGGCTTGTTAAGGCAGGTGATACTGTTTTGATTGTCGGTGCCGGAGGTAAATCCGGTCTGTTATGCGCCTGTGAGGCGAAAAAACAAATCAGTGATTCCGGTAGGCTCATTGGAGTCACAGTTAGTGACTCTTCAATAAAAGTCATGAAGGAGAGCGGCTTTTTTGACGTTGTAATCCAGGGCTCGGCTGTTGATGCGGTAAAAATTTTCAGGGAAATTGAAGCGGTCACCAGGGGACAGCTTTGTGATGTAGTCATAAGTAATGTAAATATACCTGACTGCGAGATGACAGCAATTTTAAGCTGCAGGGAGGGGGGTATCGTTTATTTTTTTTCAATGGTCACTGATTTTGCAAAGGCGGCACTGGGGGCGGAGGGTGTAGGTAAAGACATCGAGATGTTAATCGGTAACGGTTATACAAAAAATCATGCAGAATTTGCACTTAACATTGTAAGGGAGAACGATTTTATACGAAGGATATACACTGAGCGATATGGATAATGGGACAATAAGAGAGATCATTCCGGTCTTTGCCGGGGAGGGACATCATGGGAAGATTCAATTTCAGGAAAATAGATTATAAAAAGATGTCCTTTTGTACCAGTGTCACTGAAGAAGAATGGTATGACTGGAAGTGGCAGATTAGAAATGCCATCACCGATATCGATACCCTGAAGGCAGTATTTCCGGCACTTACAGCAGTTGAGGAAGAAGGAGTAAGGGCTGCTCTTAAAAAATTCAGAATTTCAATTACCCCATATTACCTGAGTCTCATAGATGAAAATAACCCCAAATGCCCTGTTAAATTACAGGCAATACCGAGAATGCAGGAAGCCCTGCCGGACTCCCATGACCTGAAGGACCCGCTCCATGAGGATATCGATTCACCGGTCCCGGGACTGACACATCGATATCCTGACAGGGTACTCCTTCTGGCTACTCAGATATGTTCTGTTTACTGCCGGCACTGTACCAGGAGGAGACTTGTTGCAGATGTAGATCAGCACCTGACCCGGAATGACCTCAACGCAGCTATTGAATATATCAGGAACCATGACCAGGTGCGTGATGTGATAATTTCCGGAGGTGATCCTTTTTTGCTTTCGGATGAAAAAATTGAGGACATGCTTGTTGCGTTATCTGAAATAGATCACATTGAAATGATCCGCATCGGCACTCGCACTCCCGTAGTTATGCCAATGCGGATTACGGAAGACATATGCAAAATGCTTTCGAAATATCAGCCGGTATATATAAATACCCATTTTAATCATCCTTCGGAAATAACGGAAGACTCAGCCAGGGCATGTGAGATGCTCGTTGATCATGGCCTGCCCGTACACAATCAGTCAGTACTTTTAAAGGACATTAACGATTGCCCCCATGTAATGAAACACCTTGTTCAGGATCTGATGAAGATAAGGGTGCTCCCCTATTATATTTATCAGTGTGACCTTTCAATGGGAGTTTCTCATTTCAGGACTCCGGTGGCACGGGGTATTCAGATAATGGAAGCCCTCCGGGGTCATACATCTGGAATGGCGGTGCCCACATTTGTTGTGGATGCCCCCGGGGGGGGCGGGAAAATTCCCCTTATGCCGAATTACCTGGTCTCCATGAGTGGAGAAAAGGTAATTTTAAGAAATTTTGAAGGCAACCTGTGCGGATACGCCCAGCCCTTTGACCAGGGAGAATATTGTGGCAAGCATCCGGAGTGCAGTGATCCGAAATATCAGGTTCATGACGGCCCCGCAGTCATGCTTGGGGAAGATGGTCCCATAACCCTTGAAACAGAAACAGAACGTCTCCTGCGGCTGAAAAAGTGTAAAAACCGAGGCAGGACAGACTCAAATGCGAAAGAGCAGTCTCTGCCGGAGGATTCCAGTAATGAAAAATAAATTGAATCTCGACGCCTCTCTGATTTACAAAGCAAGAAGTGCTGCAGGAGATATTTGTGACAACATTCAGCAGTTTATTGATAAGCATACAACGGTTACCGTCGAGAGAACAGTGGCACGGCTTTTTTCAATAGATGGAATTGACTCTGATGGTACCCCCCTCCCCAATATTGTTATACAGAACCTTAAAGAGAAGGATTGTCTGGATGCCGGTGCCGCCTGCTATCTGGCGAACGCTGTAATCGAGATGAAAAAGACTCCTCAGGAAATTGCTGAATTAATCGCAGGTGACAATCTTGATATAACGACCCTGAGGCGTCACCCGGATAAAGCCATCAGAGAAGAGGCGGTTAAACTGGCCAAAAAAACCGTTGATGTTATAGAACAGAATCGAAGGGACCGGGAAGAAATTATAGCATCTGCCGGTGAAGGGGGAAGGCCCTACATTTACCTCATAGTGGCAACGGGCAATATTCATGAAGATGTAGTCCAGGCGAGATCCGCTGCAGAACTCGGGGCGGATATTATTGCCGTTATCAGAACTACGGGGCAGAGCCTTCTTGACTACGTACCCTACGGCGCAACAACGGAGGGATTTGGCGGCACCTATGCAACGCAGGAAAATTTCAGAATTATGCGCAGAGCCCTTGATGAAACCGGTAAAAAGGTCGGAAGATATATCAGGCTCTGTAATTACTGCTCCGGACTCTGTATGCCGGAAATTGCCGCAATGGGGGCCCTCGAACGACTGGATGTAATGCTTAATGACGCATTATACGGCGTCCTTTTTCGTGATATAAACATGCAGCGAACCTTTATTGATCAGTACTTTTCGAGGGTGATAAATGGTTTTGCCGGGGTCATAATAAATACCGGTGAAGATAATTACCTGACCACAGCTGACGCCGTCGAAGAGGCCCATACCGTTCTTGCCTCTCAGTTTATCAATGAACAGTTTGCATTAAGGGCAGGTATCCCTGAAGAGCAGATGGGCCTGGGGCATGCCTTTGAAATTGATCCTGAAATAGAAAACAGTTTTCTCCTGGAACTGGCCCAGGCCAGGATGGCGAGGGAAATCTTTCCGAAGGCGTGTCTGAAATATATGCCCCCTACCAAATTTAAAACCGGTAATATTTTTAAATGTCACCTGCAGGACGCATTGTTTAATTCTGTTTCTATCATGACCGGTCAGGAAATTCATCTCCTGGGAATGATGACTGAAGCGATACACACTCCATTTATTTCAGACAGGGCACTCTCCCTGGAAAATGCCAGGTATATTTTTAGTGCAATGAAAAACCTCGGTGATGAAATCGAATTTAAGGAGGGGGGGATAATACAGAATCGGGCAGCAGAAGTTTTGAATAATGCGATAGAACTCCTGGAGGAAATTCGTTCCGGGGGACTTTTTGCCGCCCTTGAAGCGGGAAAGTTTGCCGCAATAAAACGTTCCACCGCCGGGGGGAGGGGGCTGGATGGTATTCTTAAAAAGGGTGCGGATTATTTTAATCCCTTTATTCCCCTCATGACCGGAGATAAAAATGAAATATAAAAGCGACGGGCAGACAGTGCAAAACAGAATTTTTAATCCAAAAGAATGCATGCCCTATGGGGACACCATGAATGACGGGAAGGTACAGGTTAGTTTCACCCTCCCGGTGGAAGCGGATGAAAAAGCAAGGGAAGGGGCGAGAAGATACGCTGAAAAAATGGGGATTGTTGAACCTGTTGTTGCCTGCATGAAAGATATTGGCGCCGGTTACTCATTTTTTATAGTCTACGGAACCTGCTCTCATTTCATCGATCTCACGGAAATAACCGTAAAAAAAGTTGATACAGCTGTAATGGGCATCAAGGAGGTAGATGCCTTTGTCAAAAAACATTTCGGCAGAAGCATCATAATTCTCGGAGCCAGTACGGGTACAGATGCACACACCGTTGGTATCGATGCTATTTTTAATATGAAGGGATTCGCGGGTCACTACGGCCTGGAGCGCTACGGGATGATAGAGGCGCATAATCTCGGAAGCCAGGTTAAGAATGAAGACATTATCAACCGTGCAGTGGCTCTCAATGCAGACGCGATTCTTGTGTCACAGACTGTAACGCAGAAAAATATTCATATTAAGAATTTAACCAAGTTTATAAAAATTCTCGAAGAGAAGGGATTGCGCAAAAAATATATAGTCTGCTGCGGCGGCCCAAGGATGTCTCATGAACTGGCCCTGCGACTCGGCTTTGACGCAGGATTTGGTCCCGGCACCTTCGCCGAGGATGTCGCATCTTTTGTCGTTCAAAAACTTTTAAAAATTATAAAGGATTAATTTATCGGGTGGGGGGGGAAGTTTATGGAAACTGGGGAGTCAATTATCAGGCTGAGAATGAAAAGCAGTGACGCCCATTACGGGGGAAACCTGGTGGACGGTGCCCGTTTGCTGGCCCTCTTCGGCGATGTCGCTACTGAATTGCTGATCAGGATGGATGGTGATGAAGGACTTTTTTTGCGGTACGATGAAGTTGAGTTTATTGCCCCTGTTTACAGTGGGGATTTCATAGAGGCCCGGGGCATCATAACAGAAAGGGGTAATACTTCGCGAAGAATGAAATTCGAAGCATACAAGTTTATTGCAGCACGGCCAGACATCGGCCCCAGCTCTGCAGATTACCTGGAGGAACCCCTTCTCATAGCCAGGGCAAAAGGTGTCTGTGTCACTCCTTCTGAATTGCAAAGGAAGTAAGGGCAAAGGCGAAAATGCAGTATACATCTGGTCTATCCATCAATTTTATTTTTTCGAAAAGGAAGACAGAGTATAATTACAATGGATAAAGTAATCATTACGGCGGCAATTTGCGGTGCAGAGGTGACGAGGGAGGATACCCCCTATCTTCCTGTCACGGCAAAAGAACTGGCGGAAGAATCAAAACGGTGTCTTGATGCCGGTGCAGCTGTAATTCACCTCCATGTCAGAAAAGACGATGGAACCCCCACACAGGATAAAAAATATTTCAGGCAATCATTCAATGCAATATCCCGCCTTTGCCCTGAACTTCCCATTATACAACCCTCAACTGGCGGAGCTGCAGGAATGACTATTGAAGAGAGAATCCATCCCCTTGAACTTTTGCCGGAAATGGCAACCCTCGACTGCGGAACTGTAAATTTCGGTGATGAAATTTTTATTAATACCCTCCCAATGATGAGAACCTTCGGTGAAAAGATGAAAAGCTGCTTAATACTGCCGGAACTGGAATGTTTTGAAATTGGTCATATCCACAACGCCCTTATTCTTGCAAACGAAGGAATCCTGACGGGACACCTTCATTTTAACTTCATACTGGGATTAAGGGGGGCCATAAACGCTTCGCCGGAATCATTATTGTCAATGCTTCGGGAAATTCCAGATAACGCCACATGGACCGCAACCGGTATCGGCAGACATGAGATACCCATGGCCCTTATGGCCATCGCCATGGGGGGGCACATCAGGGTAGGCCTTGAAGACAATATATATTATAAAAAAAATATACTGCTAAAGGGGAGTGCCCCCATGGTGGAAAGGATTGCCCGCATTGCCCGTGAATCGGGAAGAGAACCGGCCACACCTGATGAGGCTAGGGATATTCTGCATATTGGCAGGGAAAGAAAAAATAAGGTCATTTTAGAAAAATAATTCCTTTCAATGAAATTAAACTTCCTCAAGTCCCAGCCTTTAGAAAAGAAAATCCCTAACCGGTTTTGAGGTGATGTTCCAGGGCCGGTGAGATTTTGAATTCATCACTGATTTTTCTGTACTCTTCTTTTAGAGATTCAGCATTATTGGCCGTGGATCTACTTCAGTGTAAAAATAATATATGAGAAAGCTGAGGTAACAGTTTCCTGCACAGCTGTCGATAAAAACAAGTGTACATTTTTTGAGTATTTCCTTATCAGGGAATGTATTATCTCCAGATATTACCTGAAAGACATAGCTCACCCCTGAAAAGCGCAAAGCACTTTTTTAAAAGAGTGGCATGAAAATTTTTCAGGAATTAAATGCAGTCCCAGCTTAGCTTACCTGTAGCAAACAGCTCTGGGAGGATACCTCTGAAATTATTGTACAACCAACCTGTTTTTGTTGAAAAATCTGTCAAATAATATTAAAGATCATTTTTTAAAAAAGAATGAATGGAGCCGTCCTGAGGGAAAAGTACGTATTAATTTATTTCTATGACAGAAAACATAAATAACTTGAAGATGCATTATGTTTATTTATAATTGGATATTAAATTTTTATCCATGTTAAAGATTAAATATGGACCATGGAGAGAATGTTTTATTTGATGATACTGTTCCTGATGGAACTGGTGATGGTTTCAGATTCCTGGATTTAAATAATTCTCTGAAAGTTACATGAAAGCTGCATTACGTTAAGGAATACGATGAATCTTGATTATTTAAACAAATCGATTGATGCTATCAATATTTTTGTGGGCTTTTTTGCTCTTTTAATTTCCCTGGGGCAGCTGTTAGTTAAAAAAAAGCAATGGTTCAATTATATAGTAAGTATTATTTATTTTTGCTACGGCGTCATGAACCTTGATTTTGCCTTGCTGTTAAACGGCGTCCAGTCTGAATGGCCACATCTTTTTGCAGTAGTCTGGCCATTTCATTGTTTCATTATGCCAGCAGCCTATCTTTACATAAAAATACTGGTAAACCCCAACTATGAACTGACAAGGAAGCATTTATTCTATTTTTTACCTGGATTATTATGTTTTATAATGCTAATTCCCCTTGTTTTTATTAAAAGCGCTGATTTTAAAATCAAATTAATCCAGGAATTTAATTCTTATCATCTCAATGATCCTCTCCTGATGTATACTTATATCGCTATTGTTATTTTTAAATCCATTTTTGTTGTTCTCTCTATCAATGAAACGCGATTTGTATGGAATGCAGATAAAATTAAAAATGTAATGTTTTTCCGGATTGTTTTTCTTTTATCCATCGAGTTGATCGTTGCCTATTTTTTTGTTCTGATCAGTATTTTGGTAAAAAGTGATTTGATGCTTAGAATTGATTCACTGGTCTTCAATCAAATTATATTTATTCCTTTTTTGCTCAGCTATCGATATCCTAATTTAATGCATAATTTCTCTGTTGCAGTCAGTGAGGAAAAATATAAACAATCACAGATAAATGGCTTGAATGTAGATTCGGTTGTTTCGCGCTTAAATGACCTGCTTGGAATAGAAAAAATATTTACTGATCCTGAATTAAACATCAACACGGTAAGTGAGCAGTTGCAAATATCAAGCCACCAGCTGTCGGAAATTATTAATAAAAAATTGCAGGTAAATTTCAGGACTCTTATTAAAAACTACCGTATAGAAGAGGCCCAAGGCTTATTGATCGATAAGCCCGATGATACTATTCTAAAAATAGCCTACGCTGTAGGATTCAATTCAAAAACAACATTCAATAACACCTTCGTAAATATCACCTCCATGACACCAAGCGAATATCGTCAAAAGAATCTCAAAAATTTGTAAAGAATTTGACCGCGTTTATATGGATGAAGGAGGGGCTATTTTTTAATAGTATCCCTTTTAATATGCCGGGAATTATTAAATTCAATTTTTCTAAAGTACGGCTAACTCCATAATTTTAAATTAATTCTATGAATCTCCGGAAACAGACTGCTCCACGGCATTATTAGCTTTATTCAATTAAGGATGGTATGACTTCTTTAATGATAATGGTGAACAGTGTTAATATATCAAAAACCGTCCGTATGGTTTTTATTATTGACGCAGGTAATTTTACAGTTTAATTTGTATTTATAAATAAACAAATATAAAAAATTATCTACTGTGAGGAGCGTATGAACAACAAATTAAAGTATTATTTCGTACTACTGTTATTGTCTCTACCCTCTATTGTGTTGGCGGGCGGTAATATTGATTACAGATGTGATACAAAGTATCCTGTAGTCCTTGCCCACGGAATGGGGGCTTCGGCAAATATTGAATTATTTGGCATAAAGATAATGAAATACTGGTACGGTATTGATGAAGCCCTTGAAGAGGAAGGAGCGGAGGTGTTTATAACCTCTGTAAACGGTATGGATTCAACTATCGCAAAGGCGGAAGATTTCAACAGGCAGGTTCTTGAGTATCTGGCAGTTACAGGGCATAAGAAGGTCAATATAATTGGTCATTCTCATGGATGTATCTATTCAAGATATGCAATTTCAAATCTTGGTCTTGCACCCTATGTCGCGAGTCATACCAGCATGGCGGGTCCCCACAGGGGAAGCTCAGTTGCGGACGCGATTATGTATGGCGTCCCTGAAGAGCTTCACGGATTAATCGAAGGTCTTGCAAATTCAGTTTATTCCATTCTTTTCGGGAACTCCGATCCTGATTCACTCCAGAATGGATGGGATGTAACAAGGCCTGCAATGATACCCTTTAATGAAAATACTCCCGATAGTCAGAATGTATATTACCAGAGTTACGCTGCAAAAATTAAAACCGGTGATCTTCTGATGGAGATTCCCTGGCTGATATGTTTATACTTCGAGGGAGCAAATGACGGTCTGGTTTCTGTAGAATCGGCAAAATGGGGTGAATTCAAAGGTGTTGTTGATGGCGCACTGTGGTGCAATGGAGTTTCTCATCTTGAACTTATAAATATGATGCTGGGAGTTACCCCTGGTTTCGATGCCCCTGCTTTTTTTGTAGATGTTGTCGAGGAAATAAAAGAGAAGGGATATTAAATTTCACCCTAAATAAAATATTTAAAAAGGCTGCTCCCCGTGATCAGCCTTTTTAAATTATTACGAAGTTTTCCTGTTGAAGCAGAAAAACAGATCAAGAATTGGTGTTTAATAGAGCAGCCCCGGCTTTATGCTAGAGGTTTTTTACAGCGTTTTTAAACTTCCTTTTCAAAAAAACCAGATTCGTTCTCCCTGTTCGTTCATGGGAACTAAAAATATTGGTAAATAAAATTCATATTATATATTCTGATTTATAAAATCGATAGATTTCAGGTTAATTTATTCAGTATTTTATATACTCAGGCTCGGATTCCAAATATCAACACAAATCTGATTTTATAATATGTGCCTGAAATTTTATTTAAAATTATATTTGATCACAGGCCCTGGCCGAGGGCGAAGAATTAAAATCCAATTCTCAGGTAAAGGACAATGAAATGAGTACAAGAAATTACATGAACACTCTTACACGTATGGCCCTGAAGATGATGGCATCACAGTTTAATCTGCGACCGTCCTTAAGGAAGTATCTTAAAAATACCGATGGATGGATAAACTTCAGTATTGGTCTGAAAACAGAAACCGGAACAGTTGAGCAGACGATACTTTTTCAGGACGGCCGTGTTAAGGTCTTGAAATATATACCGGAGAGTGCCGATGCCGTAATGCGCTTCACAAGTGATGAGGTGTTGAAGGAAGTCGCAAAAACTACTCCCAACGAGATACTCAACCAGGTTTTAAAAAATAGAATAATCCTCGAAGGAAACATGGCTTATCTCCAGGCATTCAACTTTTATATTTCCCTCTTAATGGGCAGGAAGCACCAGAGGATGCTCGACAGGGCAACCCGAAAGGAGCTGAAAGAGAGGAAAGAAGAATATGGCATGGAAGATGAGAAACTGTCAGAGGAGATGCAAAAGAGGTTTGCCTGCCGGATGAAGGCTACTGCAGATGAGGATTCCGGTGTCAGGCATCTCGATGATCCGTATCTTTCAGAGTACAGTATCGATAACTTCCCCCGTATTAAAAAACTCCATGAAGAGCATTTCAATACAAAACCTGCAATTTCTTCCGAGAGGCCGCGCCTTCTTACGGAGTGGTTCAGGGAGAATGGTTTCGAAGCTGATAAAGATGGAAATCCCTGGTTCCCTGAACTCCGTCAGGCCCATGCCTTTAAATATCTTATGGAAAACAAGGAGCCGGTAATTCGCCCGGGAAGCCCCATCGCCGGAACATGCGCACCGGAAGATGTGGCAGTCATAATTTATCCTGACACAACGGGTACCATGATATGGGGAGAGCTGGGGTCCATTGACAAGAGATTTCTTAATCCCTGCAGTATTTCCAAAAAGACAGCAGCGGAACTGCACGACATCTACCCCTTCTGGGCCAAAAAAATCACCAGGGAGTGGATTCGCGATAAATACGATTATCCCCTCTGCCAGAGAATCGATGAGCGTGCCGTTGCTTCATTTAATTTTAAGACAGTATCTCTCTCCCATATCGTTCCCGATGTTTCTGTTTTTATAAATGAAGGGACCAGCAGCATTATTGAAAGGGTTAAGCAGCAGATAAAATCTTTGAATGAAGGTGAAACTGAAAAACTCGATACCCTGCAGTCCATCATACTCTGCATGGAGGGCCTTAATGCATATGCCGCCAATCTTGCAGGAGAGGCTTTAAGGCTTGCTGAAATACAAACCGACACGGAACAAAAAGAAGAACTGATGAAGCTTCATGAAATTTGCAGCAGGGTACCTGCAAATCCAGCCAGGAATATTGATGAAGCAGTCAATGCCCTCTGGATTTTCTGGGTAGGGCTGGTGATGGAAAACAATAATGTATCCCTTTCACCGGGACGTCTGGACCAGGTCTTTCAGCCATTTTTCGAAAAGGATATGGAAGGGTTATCAACTGCGGAAGAGAAACAAAAGTATATTGAACATGTAATTGAACTTCTCTGTTTCTACTTTATTAGAAATGCAGAACATCAGAATCTCGTTCCCGATGTGGCAAACTATCTCTTCAGCGGCAGTCATGCCGAGACGGCCATCACTCTTGGAGGAGTGACGCCGGAGGGGGAAGACGCGGTCAACGACATGACCTACATTTTTTTGAAGGTCACCGAAATGATGTCAATGAGAGACCCGAACATGAATGCCAGGTTCAAAACAGGGGTAAACAGCGATACCTATCTCAAGCGGCTGTGCGAAGTTAACTTCATTACTGTAGCCACACCCTCCATGCACGGTGATGACGCAATCATGGAAACACTCAGTCATAATTACCCTGCGGGTATTGAGGATGTGCGCGACTGGGCAGTCACGGGATGTGTCGAACTCTCTCTCCCCGGGAAACATATGAACAGTGCCGGGGCAACCTCCATAAACATGGTGGCCGGTCTCGAGATGGCCCTGAACGATGGTTATCACCCCCTGATGAACTGGCACGTTGGACCGGAAACCGGAAATATCGATGAAGGTGATTTCAACTCTTTCGATGAATTTTTTGATGCCTTTACTGCTCAGTCGAAATTCATCATAGACCAGACTGTTGATTTTAACAATATGGCGGCTGAGGCCTACGCCTATGTGAGGCCGACACCGTATCTGAGTGCCGCAATCCAGGGAGCCATTGAAAACGGGAAAGACGTAACCAGGGGCGGTGCCATATATAACACTTCGGGAACCTTTAATATAGGTCTTGCTGATGTGGCTGATTCAATGATGGTTATCAAAAAGCTTGTCTTTGAAGAAAAGAAAATTTCTTTCCAGGAACTGAAAAGGGCGGTAGATTCGAATTTTCAGAATGACCCTGCTCTGCATGCGATGGTTATGAACAAGGTCCCCCGTTTCGGTTCAGGAGACGAGGAGGCCATTGAGATGGCAAACCGGGTGGCTGCAATGATTTATCACAGCTACAAGTCCAGAAAGAATTTTCGAGGCGGCGACTATACCGTCGGATTCTGGTCAGTGGCACAGCACAGCGCATATGGCGCTCTCTCCGGGGCAATCCCTTCAGGCAGGCTGGCATATCAGCCCTTTACTCCGGGATTGACACCGCACCCCTCTGCATCAAAGAGTTTCCTTGATAACATTCTCGATGTGGCCAAGATGAATCCCCATTATATGGATAACAACATAGCATTTAATGTCAGGCTGGTACCTTCAGCCGAAGACTCGCGGGAAAAGACTGTTGATACCATGTTCTCATATGTGAAAACTTATTTTGAACAGGGTGGCATGCAGATGCAGTTCAATATGATTAATACGGCAGTACTTAAGGACGCCATGGCGAATCCGGAAAATTATAAAAATCTCCTGGTCAGGATATCCGGCTACAATGCCTACTTTATTCATCTCACCAGGGATATGCAGCTAGAGATTATAAAAAGGGCGGAATTCGGTATATGACAGCAGGCCCCCTGATACTGGAGATAAAGGGAAATTCCCTTGATGACGGCCCCGGCATCCGTTCGGTGGTTTTTTTCAAGGGATGCCCCCTTGACTGTCTCTGGTGTCATAATCCGGAAAGCAAGAAACGGGGTGCGGAAGTCTCTTTTGCCGCCGGCGAGTGTATCGCCTGCAATGACTGTATCGGGATATGTACATCCGGTGCACTGTCCCGTGAAAATTTGAATTTTATCGATCGCAACAGGTGTGATCTTTGTTTCTCCTGTGTCGATTCATGTCCCTCAGGGGCTCTGAGCAGGGTTGGATTACCAATGCCGATACGTGAAGCGGTGGAAAGGATTGTCAAGGACAAGCCTTTTTTTGATACCTCCGGCGGCGGTGTAACCCTCTCGGGGGGAGAGCCGACAATTGATATGGCATACACTTCAAAGTTGATGCAGGAACTGAAAGGAGAGGGGATCAAAATATTGATTGAAACATGCGGCCTCTTTAGTTTTGAGACATTCAGGAAGTTAATTTATCCGTATGCCGATACTATCTATTTTGATATTAAACTTATGGATTCCGGGGAGCATAAAAAATTCTGTGGTGTGACAAATGAAACTATCCTCGGTAATTTTTTAAAACTCCACAGGGAGTATGTCAACGGCGGTGTAGAAATACTTCCCCGGACCCCCCTGATCCCGGAAATTACGGATACGGAAAATAATATTTCCGCTATTGCAGAATTTTATCGGAAACATGGAGTGACAAGGGCAGCTTTGTTGAGTTACAATCCCCTCTGGCATGAAAAAAATACAAAGCTGGGTATTGAGAATTCACTCAGCAGCAATGATAAAATGCGTCAGTGGATATCAAGTGAAAAGGAAGGGGCCTGTAGAAAGATTTTTAGAGATGCAGGCATAATTCTACAATGAATGATACCTGCTGCCCTGTCTAGTTTCATGAGGCTGTTTCACTGAACCAGAGAGAGTTCTTTTTCGATTGTATCAATATCGAAGGTTTCCTTCTGCCGCATCTCCATCCGATTTATGGCGTTGCCGGGAATAAAGTTGCATCCCACGGGCCATGACTGATTTCGGTACCAGGCACGGGCCTTTTCGATGCTCCGGAGTTTTTCTGTCAGGATTTGTTTGCGGTATCTTTATCACCGGCATTAACTCCCTCGATAATTTTTCAGCGGTATTGATTTTCGCGGCGGTATATTTCAATCTGTACCTGCCAGTCTGCAGTCATCCATTTTCCCGGGATGTCATCCGGCGTCCAGGTGGCTTTATCTTTACAGTTCATGGTAATCATTGTCAGTAATTCGATTGTAAAAGTAATTATTTTTACAATCGGATTCTCCTTAAACAATAAAGATATTTATGTCAGGGGTGGCGGCAAACATTATCATCCCAGGAAAAAAGCAGGGAAACGTTGCAGACCGAGTAATGGAAGGCAAAAAAAGATTACCTTCAGTTGCAGTATGGACATCACTTCTCATGCAAGCAGTGTCCCGCTGAGTGAATCCCGGAAAGAAACGGATGAACTTATGTACCTGGTAAAAAAGAAAGGGAAGGGGAATATCTGCCCAACGGAAAATGACCTGCAAGTGTAAATGCCACGGAATAGTTATAATCAATATTTTCACAAATATAAATTCCTTTTTAAAAAGACGTTGTCTCCCGATGGGAGGCGTACATTCCCCCTTAAGCACTTTAAATGCGGTCTTCTGAATATGGTTGTGTGTTGATTCCCTCAAAAGGTGTGTTCGTTCTGGTTTAAATAAACCTCTGATTTTTTCTCTTGCTAAAACAATGTGATAATTCTTTATGGTGAGTAAATATTCGTATACTATTCCGCTATGCGATGATGTTTTAGATGGATAGCATAGGGTAGCGAAATAGCTAAAACACTTTTAAATTGTGTATATTTTAACAGTATGGAGGAGTTATTTACAATGAAAAGTAATCTAACCAATGTTCGAAAGCATACAATGACAGTTTTTCTGTTTGCGGTGGCTTTGATTGTGACCGGTTGTGCAGATTCCGGCAGTAAGGGCAATAAGTTTGAGATAAGTGGTACTTTTAATTCGGCAAAACGCGCCAAAATAAGTATGATTGATAAAATACTGAATATTTTTTCATCACCAGCCTATGCCGTTGAGGCTAATGAAGTGGCAAAGGTTATCGTATTTTCAGGTGACCATAATAGCTATGATATTGCAAATGTTACTGACGGTTCTTTTTCTGTCAGTGTTGACAGGGATTCTCCGGTTGGTATAGTTTTTGCAGGGGCTGACAACAGCTTTAAGGGATATCTCACCCTGGGTAGTGGCCTTGATTCTATTCCCCTTACCGCTATTGACGATGAAGTCCCATCCATTGATCTGGGGAATCTTATCTCTGCAGGTGAGGTTGTTTCCCCCGGGGACAATCCCCTCGGGACGGAGATACAGTTGACAACAGCTGAGCTGAATTCCCTTGCTCAGATAGATGATTTTTTTGCTTCTACAGTCAGAAATCCAGATGCTGATGGCAACGGGCAGGTTGATATTCTTGAAGATAAAAAACTCAGCGTGTTTTACATGTATGGAGTAGAGGGAGGTACCTTTGTCGGAGCAGACCTCTCTCCAACGACAGGAGCTAATGCTGTTATAGCCGGGTATCGATTCAATTTCAACAGCAATGATTCTCAGATAGCTGATACAATTCACTTTACCGGTCCGGCAGGTTCGAACATGAATTGTGACAGTGAACCGCTTGTTCTTTCCTTCGACGATTCTAAAATGTTTGGCAGCTGCTTTATAAGTGATTCTGTTCCCCCTGTTGCGGGAAACTATGTCATTACCTACGACGACAAGGCTGCTATCAGCAAGACCTTTACCTACTCCATTCCTGACCAGTCAGCGGCAGCAGATTATATAGTCCTTATGGTACCGACGGTGATCTTGAACGGTGACGGCACTATCAACAAAATTACCTGGGAATATAAATCGGGTAGCGGTGAGACTATCAC
This sequence comes from uncultured Spirochaetota bacterium, assembly GCA_942491575.1. Taxonomy (GTDB): domain Bacteria; phylum Spirochaetota; class UBA4802; order UBA4802; family UBA5550; genus CAZHNW01. Next base: position 2,100,512 of record CALOBT010000025.1, on the reverse strand, counting down.
TAATCCTGAAGTATTTTTTCCTTCTCTGGGGATACAGATCTCAGGGACGGGTACTCCCTGCGAAGATTACCCCCAGGGTGGTCTTCTGTACACGACAAATACGGATCTCAAGCTTGATCCTGCAGAACATACTCTCTCATGCCAGTCTGTTTTATGGTCAAATGTAGATCATATGAATATGGTTTACAATGATCTTTATGGAAATCACTACGTGGTTACTTTCAGAAAATAATAATTTTTAATTATCCCCGCAAGAAACTCCCGGAGATATCTCCGGGAGTAAATAATCAATCAGTATAATAATTAAAGAAATTGGGTCTTCTATTTCTCTATATCCCATGCCGAGGGAAAGGTCCATGCGCATTGGAAATAAATCGATTGAAGCATATATTCTTTTAGATTTATCTTTCTTTTGAAGGATATATAATCAAATTTTCCTCTTCCGTTTGGATAATTTTATCGGCTTTATCAAATCTAATATTTGCAATTGAGATATCAGAAGAACTCGTTTTACCTGCATGAGGGGGTAGTTCTTACATGATGGATGAAGCTTTTCATGGGCTACGTGTTGCACTTCAAAATTGAACTAAGAATCTGTAATCGGATGCTGCAATGTTTAAATATTGACAAAAAACACCTGTCATGCAATATTCATTGAAGTTTGTTTTTCCTTCTGGAACGGATATTGACTCTTTTGTTTGAGGCTTGTTAAAGTCGGACTTTAAAAATATCAAACGGTAAAGTACATATGAATAAGTTCGGATTTTACATTTTTAAACTTTCTATTTCTGTATTTTTGATTTCTCTATCGACATGTAACTGTAATAAACAAAAACTATCAGCAGTAAATATTGTTCAAAAAAAGCAATACCTTGAGATTACAATGGATTATTCTACAGGAATTACTGCGCAGGAAATGGGAGTTCTTTTGGGTAAAGCATATCTGGAAAAAATACCAATGTTACCTCAGATGTTTGATATGCTGATCGCCCGACTTGCTGAAGATAAAAAGGTTCAATGTTCAGAACTTATAAACACTGCTCTTGAAATGATCCCTCATCTGCAGTCAACCAGGATACTAAATCAGAATGGGACATATCTGGATGAAATAAATGGTATTGGATCGGTACTTGTTAATGCCGATAAAGATATTTGCGGTGACGGGAAACTCTCTTTGAATGAGTTGTATCTTGTTAATCTTTTTCTGGATGTGCTTGGCGGCGAAAAATATTATACGCCTGACAAAAAAAGAACGAAGTTAAAAGCAGGAGCCTGTAATGGTATTTCGATATATGGAACCCAATCAGAAACAGGAGGAACCCTTACGGGAAGAATCCTTGACTGGGCTGATGCAGTGGCAATGTGCGGCATGCACACAGTTACTATTATTAAATATAAAAAAAAGACAATTGTTTCAGTAGGTTTTGTCGGTATTCAGGGCCTTATAACCGGTATAAGTACGGATTATATATTTGCAGGACTTCTTTATTCCCATACTGGAAAGAAGTTTTCCTATTCAAGCCCTCATTCCCTTCTTTTTGATCTTCGGTATGCCCTTGAAAATTATTCTACGCTCAATGACGCTGCTAATTATACGATAAATCTGCAATTTGATTATATGATGAATAATCTTTTACTCTTTTCAGATGCTGAAATGGGGGTGATTGTTGAAAATGATTTTACACAAACTGCTGAGAACACACAAAGACGGGCAATAAGGGCATCTGATTCAGAATTAAATAAGGGAATTGCCTGGGACTTTTCCTCTGCAGTTGCAACTGTAAATGGATTTGCTTTAAAGGGACAGTTTGACAATTTTACAACCCAGGATTATAATTATAAACGCTGGAAATCATTTAGAAGTCAACTTTATGAAAAGATGCAAAATAAAGATAAAAAGGTATCGCAGGAAGGACTGAAGGCCATAATGACATATTATACGGGGAATCAGCCGGGAGATTTTCATGACGGAGATATTTATGATGACTTCACAAAACATATCGCTCTATTTACTGTTTCAGGGACAGGAGATCATAAATTCGGAAGTTTAGAGGTATTTTTCTGCCCAAAGGAGGGAACTCTGCCCTTGAATCCTGATTTTGTAACTGTATACAGATTGCCAGAGAAAGAGTAAATATAGTTAATGAGTTTTTTGAGCCGAGCTTGCTGGTTTTTGGAGAAACCATTTGAAGAATGAAAAAAGGAATATTTTTTTTGGAATATTATTAATAATTATAAGCATTATTTTTATCGCGTTTCTAAAGAAAAATGATTACAAGAAAAATTTCAGTATTAAAGAAGGATTCCTTGATATTTCAGGTTATTCCTTTAATAATTATGATATTATATCTCTCGATGGAGAATGGGAATTTACTCCGGGGCTTAAAACATTCATTCAGCATGAAAAAAAAGACAAAGAAATAACACGGGTAAAATTTCCTTCTCTGCTGAAAAACTGTCCGGTACCGATATCTTCTTCAACGTCAAAAAAAAGCCTGCAGTCAGGGACATTCAGAATTACTATTAAAATGCCTTCTGAAAAAAAGCCCATGGCTTTGTATGTACCAATTATCTATTCCTCTGCAAAGATAATCATTAATAATAAAATAGTATATACGGCGGGGAAAACAGGAGAAGAAAAAGAAGTATCTTTCCCCCTGTTTAAACCTGGTATTGTGTATCTCTCTGAAATTGAAAATCAGCTTCAGCTTGTTCTTCATATTTCCAATCATTATTATGCAAAGGGAGGAATCACAGATAATATTTATCTGGGCACTTCAGAGGCAATTTCAACCTATCAAAGATCAATTGATCATGAAGCCTACCTGTTTATTGGGATTTTATTCTTTATAGCAATTTACCATATTCTCCTTTTTTTGTTGCGATCAAGAAATTATTCAGCTTTATTCTTTGGTCTTACCTGTTTGTTTATGACTCTTCGTCTTTTATCAACTGAAAGTATATTACTGCTATATCATATCCAGGATTTACCATGGGACATATTGATAAAAATACAGTATATTTCGTACTACTTTGCTGCAATATTTGTTTTTCTCTTCTTCTGTTCTCTATTCCCTGAGGAATTTAACCGCAAAATGGTTACGGCAGTCACAATAGTAATTCTTCTCTATATTGCAATTACTCTCTTTTCTCCGGCAATTTTTTTCAGCAGGTTTATTTCAAGACCTTTTGAGTTTACCTCACTATTTATTATGATGAGTATACTTGTCTCACTTATTCGTGCCGTTTTACACAGGAGAAAAGGTTCAATCGTAATCCTTATTGGAGTGATAATACTTTTAACAACAATGGTCAATGATGTACTGCATATTATACAGATTGTACAGACAGGTTATTTTTTGAAGTATGGATGGCTCTGCTTTGTGTTTATCCAGGCCTTTGTGCTGGCAGTAAATTTTTCACAGGCATTTTATGAAATAGAACAGCTTTCACATGAAATTGCAGAAAAAAATATGTCCCTTTTGTCACTTGATAGGTTGAAGGATGAATTTCTGGCTAATACATCACATGAGTTGCGAACACCTTTAAATGGCATAATTGGAATAGCGGATTCACTTTTACAGGGAGTAACTGAAAAATTAAATAAGAAGACAAAATATAATCTTGAGCTTATATATAAAAGCGCACAAAGACTTTTCGCCCTTGTTAATGATATACTTGATTTTTCAAAAATGAAAAACGGCAACCTGGCTCTCTCCCCGGTGGCAGTGGATATCAACCAGTTGGTAAGTATGATTATTTCAATGGAAGCTCCCAGAATTAAGGGGAAAACACTTAATCTAAACAGTGCCATTTCGGACAACTTCCCTCTTGTGTATGCTGATGAGAATCGTGTTGTGCAGATTTTATTCAATCTCATAGATAATGCGATTAAGTTTACAGAATCAGGTGAAATCGAAATATCTGCCAGAGAAACTATTGAGAACGATAAAAAATTTGCTGAAATCTCTGTGAGAGATACTGGAATTGGTATTCCCCGGGAAAGGCTAGATGATATCTTCAAGACATTTGAACAGGTAGATGGGTCCATTGCACGAATATACGGGGGGACAGGTCTTGGTCTTTCAATTACTCGTTCTCTGGTCAATCTTCATGGAGGCGAAATAAGGGTAGAATCTCAACCAGGACAAGGTTCACTATTTATCTTCACTCTGCCACTTGTTGACGTAGCTCTGGATACCCAGTCGCTTGTATTTGAAAAGCATACTGAAATGAATAATCAATCATCTTATGCAAATGCCGGTGACAGCAGTGTAACAGAATCTCCGGATGGTGATATAGACTTAAATAATCAGGAAAAAAGGATCATTCTTGCTGTCGACGATGATCCTGTAAATCTAAACGTACTGGTCAATCACCTGACCCTTGCGAACTATGATATTATTACTGCCGAGTCTGGGCATCAGGCCCTTGAGTTTCTTCATGATAATACGGATCTTGATCTGGTAATTCTGGATATAATGATGCCGAAGGTCTCTGGCTATGATGTTTTAAAAGAAATAAGAAAAATTTATACGCTTTACGATCTACCGGTTATTATGTTGAGCGCAAAGAACCAGGTTAATGATATCGTAACTGGTCTATCCTATGGTGCCAGTGATTATCTATCTAAACCCTTTGATAAGAATGAACTAATTGCGAGGGTTTCAACCTTGATTACTTTAAAACATGCTGTTAAAGAGAGTAAACAGCTTCTTCAAATACAGGAGGAACTGGCTCTGGCTAGAAGGATACAACGCTCTCTCTTCCCTGTCGAAAATCCACTTTTTCAAAACTTAGTTATTGCTTCACGCTGTGAACCTGTTGAAAGTGTTGGTGGTGACTTTTATGATTTTATTCACCATGATGAAAATCATCTTGGAGTGATAATAGTTGATGTTGCCGGTCATGGAGTTCCGGGAGCATTAATTGCTTCTATGGTCAAGGTGGTCATCTCAATCTTTTTTGAGACAGTTTCTGATCCCTCTGAATTTCTTGCAGAAATGAATTCTGTACTCTATGATAAAATGGAATCTCTTTTTTTAACTGCATCATATATGATTATTGATGTTTTAGAAATGAAGCTTCATTATGCCCGAGCCGGCCATGAACCTCTGATAATATTGGATAAGGAGAAAAAGGTTATTGAGCGGTATACACCTATGGGGAGAGCCTGCGGCTGGATTCGAGATATCAAAATAATTTCACAAACAATAGATATCAAGAAAGGTGATCGTTTAGTATTATATTCAGATGGAATTATTGAATTTCATAAACCGGATGGCAAAATGCTGGGAGCAAAAGGATTCGATGAATTTTTGATAGATAATATTACTCTGTCGCCACAAGAGTTGATCGATACTCTTTTTAGACAATTAGGAGAATGGAATGATGTTAAGATCAGTAATCATGATGATGATGATATAACATTGATTGTTATAGATGTATAGAATTAAATGATTAAATATATCTTTAACTCACCCCGCCGAAAACAAAATCCGCGCTGAAAATAAATTGACTAAAGGATATATCCTCTTAAATCCTGCCACTTTATGGAGGATATATGCTGAAATTTATTTTATTTATTTTGAGAATGTCGACTTCCCCTCACTGCGAGTTGTTCTAAATTTTTAATGATGAAAACAACACTGTTTTAAAATCACTTATTTCTCCTGAAATTTTTTAAAGAGATGTCAGGTGCAAGATATCTCCTCCAGTAGGCACTTAAAGATGTGTATTTAAATAAATTAGAGAAATATCTATATTTAAAAAATCTCTGTATTAAAATATAAAAGACAAAGAGTTCAATAAGCGTGATTGCCATTCCGATTATTGATATTACAAATTAATAGTTTATGAAATCAGGCAGCTTAATGAAACCTGCAAGATAATTATTAAATATACATCCAGGAATTACAGCAATTAATAGTACAATTATATGCGATGTTTGAATAGAAGCTTGTGGACAAATGTTTATACATCGCATACAGCTCTCACATGAATAAGACCAGTATGGCTTATTATTAATGATTTTTATTGCCTTTACTGGACAATTGTCAACACATATCATACAGCTGTTGCAGTTGCTGGTGTAAATCATTGTCTTTGCAAGTATAAATCTGCCATAGAAATAGCAGGCAATAGTTATTGAGAGAATGGATGTGTCAAGAGGCAAAGTGATTAGCACTTTTAAGAAGGTTGTATTTCCATGGATGGCTATACCAACAGTGATCATTTTGCCAATGGTTATTCAAATTTCTGCTAAATTATATTGATTCCAAATTTTACTATCTTCGTTTACATTGAAATACCACTCAATCCTGAATCCATAATAAAGAATAATAAAAAGATCCAGAATGTATGACTTGATGCTGGATAAATCTATTCTTTTATTTTAAAATCAGGGTACAGCTTCTTGACACATTCAGGGCATATCCCATGACTAAAGTCGACTTCTGCATGTTCTTTTATATAGATTTCAATTTGATTCCAATAACCTTTGTCGTCTCGGATTTTTTTACAGGAAGCGCAAATCGGAATTATTCCTCTTAGGGTTTTGATTTTTTCTAATGCATCTTGAAGTTTCAGTATCAATTTTTCTCTGTCAATCTCTAGTTCCTTTTTTTTTGTAATATCATTAAATGAAGCCATTCGTCCCACTAGCTGGCCTGAATTAGAAAATACATTTGAGGCAGAAACTTCCACAATTAAGTTATTATCTTCGCTGGTTTTGACGATAAATTCTTCTGTAGTATCTCTGCTTATGTCTATAATAGTTAATACATCTGAAAAATTCCTGATTTCCTTTGTCAAAAAAAGGTCTGCTGCATTTGTTTCCAAAATTTCGTCATATGTGTAGTTAAAGATATTGCAAAAAGAAGGATTGACATACTTTATTGTTCCATCCAGGTCGGTTATTATCAAGCCCCCGACAGTTGAATTCATGGCATTTAAAACAATGTTCAGTGCATCTTGAGAATCAACTGTCCCTCCTTTCTTTTTGGGGATTAAAGCGGAGATATTGTCTTGATTTTTCTTATCTATATTTTCACTGTTTGTCATATTTTTATTCCTATTTAATCAAGTTTTAATATCATAGTACTATCTCCGCATTCTACTGAGTGAATATTATAAACATTTACTGGAAAAAACAAATAAATGCAGGAATTTCTCTCTTTCGTCTTGAAAATTTTTTTCAACCTCATCAAACTAAAAATTCTTAACCAGAATGTTTAGGGGGGGCGTTGTAGCTGAAGGTTCGGTTGGCGCCGGAACTGGTATGATTTGTTGTGACTTCAAAGCCGGAATTGGCACTTCCAGTCGTTTTTTTAGTATAGGCAGAGAGAAGTATACTGTTGGAATCCTGGTGTTGAATAACTTTGGCTCGATGATTGCAGTTCTGGCTACGGACCTTCCTCTTTCTCCTTCTCAAATCCAGAGGATAAGCAAAAGAGCAGCCCTGGGTATAGGAAGGGTTGGCTCATATGCCTCTCATGGAAGTGGTGAAATAGTTATCGGCTTCTCTACAGCTAATATCATAAAACACGGTCAGAAAAATTATCGTTATAATATGAACATAGTCTCAGATCAATATATTAGACCTGCATACCAGGCCGTTATAGAATGTACAGAAGAGGCTATTATTAATTCCATTACCTGCGCTGAAGACATGATCGGTGTAGACAATAATTATGTACCTTGTATAAATCTAGAGCTCCTGAAAGAAATTATAACAAGTTATTACCAGCTTACAATAAAGTTTGGAGATAACTGATGAAGCTTATTTGAGAAACCGTTTACTCAACTGTGTCATCATTGTTATGGTTTGATAGGGCGGGTATGTCGGTGCGTATGACGCGGAAAAACCTTATTTGCATAGGAAATAAATTGACTGAAGCATATATCCTCATGGATTCTGCAACTTTTTGGGAGTATATACACTTAAATCCCTTTCTTTCTTCTTCATATGTTAACGACACTTTCGATAAAAATCAATAATAGTACGAGTCTTTTCATTGATAATTATGTTTGTTTTCTCAATAAAAAATGATATTTTATAATTAATTAGAATCAAACTCCATGGAGTGACTTATGAATAAGATATCCAGGTTAGTTGTGGCAGTTGATGTCAGTGCGGATTATGATTATCTTTTATCCTATGCTGCGTATGTTGCTAAGAAATTTATGTCTACCTTGTATGTTATCTATGTGATTCCGGAAATGGAATGGAAATTTGTAGATAGAAATATATTACATGATTATTCAAATAATGAACTTTTAAAAATTAAAGAATTTTTTCAGGAAAATACGGTTAATGTCGTCGAAACAAAGTGCTCTGTAGGTGTACCTTTTAAAGAAATAATTAACTATACTAAAGAGAAAGATGCTGATGTTGTAATGATAGGCTTCTTGAAAACAGGAACGACGCAATTAAGATTAATTCGAAATATATCCATACCTGTTTGGATCGTAAAAAGTGGTTCGGCATCAAAGATTAAAAACATTCTATGTCCTGTAGATCTTGGTGATATGTCTTCCAGGGCAATACAGAATTCATTATTCATTTCAAAAAAAATGAGAGCTGATCTGAAAGTTGTTCTGGCAGTTGAACCTCTAAGTGAAAAGTTTCCCCTTGTTTCACACTCCTATGCGTATTCTGGAAAAAGTGCAGAAACCCTTGATGAAGAATACAGGCATGGAAAAGAACATCATTTTAAAAGGTTTTTGAAGAAAGAAATAAAAATGTCTACACAAGATATTGATTATTTAGTTTGTGAAGGGACTGCTTCAAATGTCATTATTCAAAATATTAAAAAGCATAATATAGACCTCCTGATTATGGGAATGTCCCATACCAGCTGGGCTTCGCGGACAATTATCGGGAGTACTACAGAAAAGGTCGTTCATAATTTACCATGCTCTATGATTATTTTCAAATAATTAAAACAGTTGGAATATATAGGAATATTTTAACTGGGTTAATAAGCTTTTCCATTGATGAGAGTGTAAAAAAGTTGCAACATAGCTACGATGAATTCTTCGAATCTATTATTTTGCCCGATATAGGGAAAGGTTCATTTTCCCTTTGCCGCACTAATATCAGGAAGTGCCGTGGAAAAACTTTGTCAGCACTGGAGATAAATTAACTGAAGCATATATCCTGTTGAATCTTGGCAAACCTTAAAAAACAATACGGCTTCAGTCAGTTTTTTTGACCATCTATACAGTAAATATTGAATTCCCTGGGTAGGCATGGCCACAAATAAAAAAACAATAACTGGCCAGAATTTTGTATATAATGGATTAGTATAGCATATCTCTCCACCCACCTTAAAAACCCAGTTAACATTTCTTTCAACTAAAGTATATGTTACAGTAATTGTATATAAAAACAGTATATATAGAAAAGAATAAAATGCAGTCCAGATATCAGGTTTCCTTCTGTATGTGAAGCATTATGCTACATTTGTTGCAAGAATGTGAATGCCTATCGGAACTAAAACCCAAAGGCCTAATGGATTTTCAAAAATATACGTAGTCATATTAAATATATTTGAAGATGGGTTTCGGGTACTGTGATATGGCACGGCATGGTTGCTGCATGACAGACTAGATTTTTCCACGGCATGGGTTTATCCTCGACATGGGATACTCATCTATTCAACACAAAGCTTAAAGAATATATCCTTGATATCTACCCGAATACTTATCATTTTTGTGTTTTTCGCCAAATAATATATTATATTATAAATTACTTCCCGGGAGGTAGTAATCTATGAAGCTCATTACAATCTTGCTTTTATTTATTTCTATGCTTGCTGCCACGCAAGCCAGATCAGCTGAAAACATGCGGATTGCCATACTTGATTTCAAGGCGCAGGGCATTTCATCGAAGGCAGCAAAAGTAATTGCCAATATGGTAAGAACTGACATGGTAAAAATGGGTAAATTCACAGTAGTTGAAAGGACGCAAATGAATGAGATCATGAAAGAACAGGGGCTGCAGATGGCAGGCTGTACCGATGAAAACTGTGCCATCAGGGTAGGGAGGCTCATTTCTGCAAATAAAATTCTTGTCGGAGAGGTAGGTAAACTCGGAACATCAATAATTATAACAGTTCGGATAGTTGATGTTGAAAGGGGAGTTACCGAGTTTTCCGAAAAAGAAAAAGCATTGTCAAATTCCAAGTTGCCAGAAGCCGTCGAGAAGCTTACAGCCAAACTTTCTGATAGTATTGAGAAAGCTCATGCGATAAAGGTACCGGCAGGTTATTATCTGAGGAGCATTGTGCCCGGATGGGGGCAATTCTATGCAGGGAGTACAGCTAAGGGTTGGGTATATGCAGGGATCTTTTCCGCCGCCTGTGCTTTTTCCGCCTGGGCTCATTATGACTATTTTATCAAGCAGAGAGATTATAAAAATCTTGCTGAGGGATTGCCTCAAAGCACCTATGATAAAAAACACAGTGCAGCTAAAAAGGCTGGCAATCTGGCTCTCTATTCCTTTGGAATAATCGGGGCTGTTTATATAGTACACTGGGTAGATGTTCTTTTTTTTACGAAAAACAGGTTTAAAACAATAAATACTGTAAACGGAACCGTTGCTCTTCAGAAAGAAGGATTCTTTTTTGATATTGTTTTCAAAGCAGATGCTGTTAACTATAGTAGTGTAGACAAAACAACATGTGTAACATTTGGATATAGATTTTAAATACTCAATAGGAAAAATCAGGGGGTGACATATGAAAACCTCAAAAATGATTGCCATCACAACAACTTTCTTTTTATCCATATTGTTATATTCAGGTTGTTATTACCAGCTCGGGCGTGTTAATGAAAATGATCCTAAAAGTGATGACTATAACATGAAACCGGTTGTAACTGTTCTTAATGCCAGGGATAACTGTGAATTAAATAGCGGATTCCTTATCGGAACAGTAACTGACGATAAACCTGGTGTTGCCGTTGAGGTTCAAGTCGACAGTGGTGGATGGGATACCGCAAACGGTGGCAGTAACTGGAGTTATAAGCTTCCTTCCGGATCAAGTACGTGGAAAGGAAATTCAAGACATACCATAGATGTTCGAGCTATTGATTCAGAAAGCACTTATTCTGAGACCACTCTTTCTATTACGGTAAGAAAGGGAATCAATAAAGATATTAACGGTGACGGGTATAGCGATCTTGTAATTAATTCAATGTTTAATTATGTTCCAGCAGGTACCCATAAAGTTTATATCTATTACGGCGCTTCCAGTATATCAACTACACCTACAGTAACCATTAACGGTCCCGAAGGCGATCCTGCTGCCATGTACAGCAGTCAATTTGCTCAGGCAGTTGCCACCGGCGATATCAACGGTGATGGATATGCTGATATAGTAGTTCTTGACGGTGTGTACAATGCCGTCTCTCCCTATGATGCTGCAAATAACCAGCAACGCATTTATATTTTTTACAGCGCTGGCAGCGGTGGAATAACCAGCAAAGACCTGACTTCAACTGGTGGTGACAGCGCTGATGAAAGAATTATTAATACCTATGTGTTTGGTGAGCCCAATCCGAAACAGGGTTTTAAGTCAACACTTACAACCGGTGATTTTAATGGGGATGGCTATTGTGATCTTGCTGTAACCGACACCAGTACTGCCTCAGAAAACGACTATCTTCATGTTTTTTACAGTACGGATCAGGGAGGCGGTAATTACCAGATAGGGGCAACTACTCATGCCGGAATCGACTTCACGTTGATCTCAGGTACAGCAAATGGTTGGGGTACGTCTCTTGTTGCCGCTGATTTCAACGGTGACAATTACACGGACCTGGCCATCAGTGCACCTCATATGACCACTAATAGAGGAAGAGTTACTATCCAGTATGGATCCGTATCAGGATTAACTAATGGTGACAGTGAATCCTTTACCGGCGCCAATGATTATGATTATCTTGGTGTTGCACTTGATGCAGGAGATGTTAATGGAGATGGATACTATGACCTTGTGGTGGGAGCACACGGATATGATGCAACTACGGATGATGGACGAGTGTACATCTTTTATGATAATAATTCATCCAAGACACTCTTTAGTTCAACACCTGAAATTATTACTGCAAACGGAAATATGCTCTACTTTGGTGAAGCGGTAAGCCTGACGGATCTCGATGGTGACGGTTATGATGACCTGATTGTAGGGGCCTCAGGAAACCAGGTACTTAATGACGCTAACGGATGGGCCTATATTTACTACAGCAATGGTTCCACCGGGATCAGCACCACTCTGACAGCAACAATTACCGGAGAAAATGCAGACGATGACTTTGGTGTAACTACCAGAACCGGTGATTTTAATGGTGATGGATTTTCCGATTTTACTGTATATGCACAGAACTGGCCAATAGGAGATGCCTTAATCTGGGGAAGAGTTTATCTTTTTGACGGCAGTTCCTCAGATTTTACAAATATGACTGCTGATAATGCTGATACGATTTTTTCAGGTTCAGCATCGGGGATTCTCGGAGCTTATGTTTCATTTCCATAAAGTATAAAATATTTATACCGAAATATAATAATGACTTTTATGTGCAAATAAAGAATTGCGAAGAGTGAGTTTCTAATCAATACGAAGCTGTCTTACTGAACCATATAAGCATATTCCGAAGCCGTGCTTCTAAATAACACATGGTTCCATCATGCAGGCATAAGTCCCCTTAAACTTTTTGAAGATGGCTTTCTTAATACAGTTGTGCGGTGGAGGATTGTTGCTGCTTGATAGATGGATAAATCAGAAAAAAAGTTGAATCGCACTATATGCATTATTACTTTTTTTATATATCAGGTGGAGGAGGTTTATCTATCAAATGAAAAATCTTGAGAAAGCTGTTACTGAAATATTTTCCATAGCTGGTATTAGTATTAATGGAGATCGTGAATGGGATCTTATTGTTAAAGATAAACGGTTTTTTAAAACTGTATTTAAAGGAATGTCGATGGCCTTGGGAGAATCCTATATGGATGGATTCTGGGATACAAAGAGGTTGGATCTTTTCTTTGAAAAATTATACCGTGCGGATATGGAATTAAGCAGGTTATCATGGAAAACTAGATATTATTATCTCAAAGCAAGTATCTTTAATATGCAAAAGATTGCCAGAGCATTTGAAATCGGTAAAAGGCACTATGATATTGGAAATGATCTTTACCAGGCAATGCTCGGTCCTCGAATGGTATATTCAAGTCTATACTATGAAGAGGAAGATTATACTGTAGAACAGGCAGAAAATGCCAAATTGGAAATTATCTGTAAAAAATTAGGCTTGAAAAAGGGGATGAAACTTTTAGACATCGGATGCGGGTGGGGAGCTCTTGGCAAATACGCAGCAGAAAAATATGATGTAGAAACCGTTGGAGTAACAGTATCTAAAGAACAAGCAGAGCTTGCCAAAAAAATCTGTGAAGGTCTGCCTGTAAAAATACTCTTACAGGACTATAGAAAAATTGAGGAAAAAGATTTTGATCATGTAGTTTCAATTGGAATGATAGGCCATGTAGGCCAGAAAAATTACCGTAAGTTAATGGAAACAGCCTATAATTGCCTAAAAGATAGTGGACTTTTCTTGATTCATACCATGGGAGCAAACAGGTCATCCACGGCAGCAGAGCCTTGGATTGACAAATATATTTTTCCTCATGGTATGGCTCCATCAATCAAACAAATCGGGGAATCAATAGAAAATCTTTTTGTTATGGAAGACTGGCACAACTTTAGTATTGACTACTACAGAACCGCCATAGAGTGGTTCAATAATTTTGATAAGAACTGGGATAAACTAAAATTAAAATACAGCGATCGTTTCTACAGTATGTGGAAATATTATCTACAGGGTATGGGAGCAGCATTTCTGGCAAGGACTCTTCAGACATGGGATATCGTGCTGTCAAAACAAGGGGGCAGAGGAAAATATTATTCAATTAGAGATAGCCAGTCAGCATAAGTTTTTTAATGTTTCACATTTAATCTATCAACAACATGTTATACGGTTTTTCCCTTTGCTTTTTGATTCATATAAAGCATCATCAGCTTTTTTGATTAAAATCTTAATGGTACTTGAATTCTTTGGGCAATTCGATATGCCTATACTTATTGTTAAGCTAATGTCATTTTTGTATTCATTCTCTGTTGAAATTCTTAACCTCTCGGCAATAATTTCAGCTTCACCTTGATCAGTATGCGGCAATACAACTATAAATTCTTCTCCTCCATATCGGGCACAAATATCTAGTTCCCGTTTCGAATTAATCAAAACTTTTCCGAATCTTTTTAAAGCTTGATCTCCTATTTGATGCCCTAAAGTATCGTTTATGGTTTTAAAATCATCGATATCAATTAATAGAATTGAAAATGGTGTGCCATATCTTTTGAATCTATCGAGTTCATCTTTCAACTTTAAAAACAGGTATGATCTGTTGAAAAGTTTTGTTAAACTATCTATTGATGTAATTTCCGCTATTTTCCCAATGAAAGCTTCTCCAATTAACTTAGGATTTTTTATTTCATTTTTAATGTTAGTCAAATAATCAAGAGTTGCTACAGATATTTCGATATTTCTATTTAATATTTTTGAAACTTTCTTTTTATGGGCCAATATTTCAGTCCATAATTTTTCCGAATCATCAATGGGAAAGATTTGATGAGTAATATAAAAAAGAAGTTTTACATAGAGATCGTCGCCTTCTTTTTCAACTAGTTCTTCTAAAATTTTTTTTTCTTTTTCGTTTAATGATCTATCACCGGCCATTCCAGATATAAATTTTGTAGTGAATAATTCATTGTTTAAAATATCAAAAAGCTTATTTTTATCCTTACTTGTCATTTTAAGGTATATCCAGAATAACTAAATTAATATTGGTTCTGCTATATAGTTGCTTAGAATAGAAATTTGTAGTAGAAGAAAAAAATAATCCGTAACATTATTGATGTTTTTTTTGTACGATTTTTGATTGATATATAATTTTTTTTCACATTTTGGGCAAAGACCATGACTAAATTTTGTATCAGAATGACTCTCGATGTACTGCTCAATTTGATGCCAGTAGCCTTGGTCATCTCTTATCTGCTTACATGCTGCACAAATTGGTAACAAACTTTTTAATTTGATTTCTTCTGCTTCTTTTTCTCGAAGATTATTCTTGATTTCTGTGATATCTTTCTTTGTTGTCGCAATAGCATCAATTACACCAAATTCGTTTTCTAAACATGTTATGATAATAAGTATATCAAGAATAGTGCCATTTTTGATAATTCGCTGTGTTTCAAATGATTCTACTTTTTGTCCTGATTTAATTTGCACAAAATAATCCATAATTTATTTTTGCTTTTTTTTCAGGAACAATATCCTTAATATTCATTGCTAGCGCTTCATCTTCGTTCCATCCATATATTTTTTCAGCACCCTTGTTCCACTCCTTGATATTGCCTTCCAAATCTTGAACTGTAATGGCATCATTTGAATCTTTAAGTATTATAGCTAATCTATTTATGTATGTCGACTTTTTAGAATTTTTGTCTTTCATGGTAATTGTTCCAAGTTAGGAATAAGGAGTAACATATTGTAAATAATCTCTTGGGAATAATCAAATTATTTTCTATACTCCATATTATCTCTTCCCAAGAGAGAAGTCAAGGTGCAGTGGGGAGAAATTGACTGAACCACATATTATTTAATTTTGTTGTTTTTTTGAGGATATAAGTATAAATTCTTGAAATTTAATTTTTTTCCGGATTTATTTCTAGTTGAAATTGTAGCATACCTTTTGTGCAGATCAATTTTATGAAAACGTTTGGATATTATAATGCCTCCTTTTTTGGTATTTATTAATCGGCCAACAAGGTATATCTTGAAAACTGTATGTTGTGGCATTCCGCTATTCAGCGTTATATTTTGCAGATATGTGCTATTTTCTGCAAAATATAACGTTCAAGGTATATACACATCATAGCAACCATAGACATCCATTCTGTCTCATAGGCTGGTTATTATTCAACGTACTTTACACTAGATGTCAAAAAAAGTGGGAGGTGCAAACTAATGAATATCGGCATTATTACCGGTTCAGGTTTTTATGATTTCTCGGATTTAATGTCCGGGGATCCTGAAACAATCTCCACTCAATTTGGTGATGTTAAACACCAGTCTACTGAAAGAAATGGCGATAGGCTATTTCTTATCCCCCGTCATGGCGAAGGCCATCGCCGGCTTCCAAATGTGAAAACTTCAGGGCGAATATTCAGGCTTTTAAGGATCTGGGTGTAGAACTGATTATTGCAACAAGTGTCATGGGGATTCTTGACCCGAAGACCCCACTGGCTAATTTGATGCTCTTTAATGATCTCTTTTACATTGATAACAGGCTCCCGGGGGGAGAAGCGTGTACAATCTATAACCAGGACAAAGATTCATGGCGTGGACATTATCTTTTTGACCGCCCGTTTTCCCTTGCAGCCATGAAGATTGCGAGAGAATCTGCTGATAAAGCGGGAGTGCCATGTGGTGCAGATCTTATTCATGCTCACTCCGGCGGACCGCGGTTTAATTCAAAACCAGAGATTGCCCCGTTTCGTAATGTTGGAAGTCACACGGTGAGCCAGACTACAGGGCCGGAAATTATTTTTCTGGAGAAAGTGAAATAGGTTTTATTCTCCTCGGATTCGGAATAGATTATGCAAACGGGGTGCATGAAACACCGACACCCGTTGAAGTCTTGAATGAAAATCTTGAAAAGGAAGTTGAAAACTTCAACCGTCAGAGAAAGAAGAGGCGGGCGTTCACCTTTTCTGATAGAGTTATCTTTTCAGTCTTGAGTGTAGTGGGAAGTAAAAAGGGAAGCATCTCAATTGTCAGACGTGAAACTGTCCTGAAATGGCAGAGAAACCTGATAAAGAAATTCTGGACCTCTAATAAGGAAGAAAATGTAAGGAAGACCTCTCGTAGAACAGCTGTATCGGAAATCTCTATATATAAAAAAATATATGGTCGTTGTTCCTTTTTTTTTCTGCTATTTTATAAAATGCTCCCCCCATTGTAGCCAACCATAGATACCCGTCATTATAAAGGTATAGACCACAAGAACATAAAACCATTTTCCCGAAAATTTTGGTGTTCGTAAGGGGATAACATTAAGGATCGGCAATATGATAAATAGTGCATAAAGTATAATTGAAAAAACAGTTTTATTGAAAAAGCTTTCAGCCAAAAACACCAAGGCAAGAATAATAACATTATTGTCTAAAGCCAGCCCCATGTATGTATTTTTGTCAATGAGGCCGAAAATGTTAAAATAACTCAACCGAATAGCGCTGGTGGCAAGAATAATAAATGCTCCCGGCAGAAACCATGGACTGTACATACCATAGCTTAAGAGAAAAACAGCAGGAAATACCCCAAAACTTACAATATCTATGAGTGAATCCAGCTGCCCCCCAAAGGCTCGTTGGTGATCTGTTCGCCCTTTAATGTTTCGGGCAACGATTCCATCAGCCCAATCAAATAATACAGCCCAAAGAACTCCAATTATGGCGGCGGGGAACTTGCCCAAAATAGCACTGTAAATACCAAACACTGCACATAACAGTCCTGCCAGGGAACAGATATTCGGAAGATCCTTTACAAAAGAAAGTATTGTGGGCTGATGTAATTGTTCATGTTTAGCATGTGTCATTATTTTACCCTTCTTCCTTTTTCAGTTCATCACATCAATTAATGCTTCAACTAATTTACAATTTTCAGCTTCTGTGCGACTGGCAATCCGAAGATAACGATTACCATCGCGTTGCGTTTTACCCGCACAGTCCTTGATGTACATATTATATTTAATAAATAATCTTTTAGTAATTTCAGGACCACTTTCGACATTATCAGGCAGGCGGCAGAAAATATAGTTAGCAGCAGGCTTTAAAACCGTCATGCCTTCAATAGCAGATAGTTTTTTATACATACTGTCTCTGTCTGTCCTAACTCGTTTACAGCTTTCAATAAATTGATCTTTATAATCTGGCAATAGCCGTAGAAACTCTTCTGCAAATCCGTTAATATTCCAGATATGGACACCCTCTCGTACAGTTTCTGCAAATTTGGAATTTGCAGTTAGCATATAACCGATCCGTATTCCGCATATACCATAGGCTTTACTCATACTTTTAAAAATTGCTATATTCGAATATTCTTCGATTTCATTTTCCATGCTCAAATATTCAGGGTTGTCTGCAAAATCTAAAAATGATTCATCAATAATCAACATACAGTGATGATTTTTAAGTTTTTTTGCTAGTCGAATCAGGTCTGATTTTGGAATCAATAGAGATGTTGGATTGTTCGGTGTTACCACAACAGCGACATCAGCTTTTACTCTAATCGCCTCCGCAGCAAATGCATCTACATCCAACTGGAAAGAGGGAAAATCAAGGGGAAATTCAACTACCTGGCCTGAAGGAGCAGCATTGGCGTATTCATTGAAAGAAGGCACAGGAACGATTAGCTTCCCAGACAGGTGACCGGATACTATTTTTATTAATTCAGCGGCTCCGTTGCCCACGACAATTCTTTCAGCCGGCTGGTCTATTATTGTGCCAACAAGTTCAGCAAGGACATCCTGTGCCACGGGATAATTAAGAACGAGGTCGCGAATATGATCCTTAAATTTTGTAAATATAGCCTCCGGTGGAAAATAAAGGTTATAAAGATAGGCATGATCTATAAAATCATAGCGATAGTAACCACCATGCTGATGAGAGATGAATTCATATTTTTCAGATTGAGTATTATATTTTTTTGGCGACATGTATGGCTCCTTTTACTTTCATGGGGGATATTACAGCATTGATAAAAAGATCAGGTTGGGAAAGAGCAATAGCTGGAGCGGCACTGTAATTGTCTGAAGGAAATAGTATCTCTGCCTCTGCCAGATCTTCAAGAGTATCTATTTCATACCATGGCTTGCCATCGAAAGAGACACTCTTAAAAAGAAGGCTTCGATCAGCAACCATTTCTGCAAATATTGTTTCATAATAATCATTTACCTGACCGTCTGAAATATGCTTGTCTAATCTTTTTACTATTTCATTCCAGGAGTGTAGTGAAATGCTGTAAATATTCACAGTCTTATATTTAGACATGCCAACTGAATCTTCATTATCCAACAAAAATCTTTTAACCTGTTGAGATCGATTGATTGTTACACATGTCCCGTTCATCCAGGGCTGCATTTTTGCAACGGCAATTCTGTCTGGATAGAGCATCCCTTCGAGAAGTGACTCATCAAAGATGAGATCGCTTTCAAGCAGTAAAAATGGCTCATTAATAACTTTTCGTGCTGTCCAGAGGGAATAGATATTATTAGTTGTCTTATATAATGGGCTGAAAATATATTCTATTTCGATGTTCCCTATTTTATATCCCAAATAATCTCTTATATGATTTTCCAGATGTCCTGTAACTATGACAAGTCGTTTGAAACCATGATGATTTAAATTGGAGAGTAGCCGTTCAAGTATTGACTGTTTATTAACTATTGTCATACATTTTGGTGCATTCTTTGTTAAGGGATGGAGACGGCTGCCCATACCTGCTGCCAGAAGTAATGCTGTAGTCACTTGTTCTTTGTGATGAGAGCTCTTCTTCATTTTGATATCCTTTTTTATTTAATTTTTAATCTTTTAAAATAATTAAAAAGGAAAATGATTCCTGTTGAAATCAAAACAGTGCCTATTCACCGTTAAACAAACAAATGAACACTCAGCAGCAGAAAACCATAATCTTAGATATCAAATCCGTCGGATGCCGGAGAGCAGTCATAGCATAAAGCAGTATATATTCCATTTGACTTAAAACATATATAGCCTTCGAACGCAGGTAATTAATGTCCATACGTCCAGATTCATCGACTCACCAATACTCTTCAAAGAGGAATATCTATAATTTTAAAAGAACAAAGTTCATGATATATTAACGCTAACTAAAATTAGGCGTATATGTTAATTGAAAAAAATGAGAATTTATTGCTATAACGGTTAGGTTATCAGGCGCATATAAAGAGAGAGTGCGTGAGAGCGAACTATGCGTCCAGGTTGAAGCTGTTGTTATGTTTCATTTTCATCCCAGCTTTAGAAATGTTGAAACAACAATTAGAGTAACGAAATATATATACATTTAAAAGATGATAAAAAAGTTCCCTGTCAAGCAGTTAATTGTTATAAAGTTCGATAAATTGTGATAAAAGGTACTATTTTTCAATAATATGTCATATTATACTGATATATAGCAAAGTCCGCTACCGAAAACCCGTCCTGTCCCGTGAAAAAACCTCATCAGCACTGGAAATAAATTGACTAAAGTATATATTCTCATAAATCTTGCCATTTTTTGGAGGATATATGCTGAAATTTCTTTCTTTCATCTTTATAATTCTATTTAACCTCACCATATCAAAAAAGTCTCTTCTGATAAAATTAGCCATACTGGAAAAGGAAGTCGAAATCCTCAACCGCCAGAATAAGAAAAAATCCATTTCACCTTCTCTGATAAAGTTATCTTTTCTGTCTTAAACATGATAGGCAATATCAAAGGAAACATTTCAATCGACAGACGTGAAACTGTCCTGAAATGGCAAAGAAACCTGATAAGGAAATTTTAGACATTCAAAAGGAATAAAAAACCTGGAAGACCTCCTGTTGAGCAGAGGATTAAGAACCAAATATTAAGAATCAAAAATAAAAACCTTCTCTGGGGAGTGAGAAAAATCCAGGGCGAATTGTTGAAGCTACATATCTAATTGGATTATAATACAATCTGGAATATACTGCGAGAATTCTGGAGGCAGGGGAAGATTCAGAAGTCATTGTCCTGGAAAAAGTTTCTCCAGATGCAGGCCAGGTCAATTTATGCCATGGATTTCTTTACTGTTGATACAGTCCTGAATAAAAGATACTACGTGCATTTTATCATTCATCACGGCTCCAGAAGGATAGTCCAATTTGCCATAACAGTGAACCCTGTAAGGTAATTCGTGAAGCAGCAAATGATAGACTTTGAAGAGAAAGTAAGTGGTACCATCTATATGATTCGGGAAAAGAACTCCTGAGTTTTTCCTCGATTACAGCAGTTATGAGATAAAAGATGTCTGTACCTCCGTGAAAGCTCCCAATATGAATTCAATAGCAGAAAGATTCATCGGATCAGTAAGAAGAGAAGCTTTGAATTATTTTCTGATACTCAACAAAAAGCAGTTGAAGAATATTTTGACTGAGTATATTGAATATTATAATTCCTTCGGGCCTCATCAAGGGATTGAACAGGGCAATCCTGAAGGAAACATCTTTATGAAAGAAGGGGTTATCAAGAGGAAAAAGGTTCTTGGAGGGCTTCATTCGCATTATTATAGTGATGCAGCATGAGGGATGAGGTTTTTCCACGGCAGGGGATGAAAGATAATCATTTCTCCCGTTGAAAACGCTTTTATGCTTTCAACGGGAAAAACTCTGTTCGAAGTTCTATCGTGCGCTCCGGCCGATACGGAGGTTAATGTCCTGGTTATAATCATAGGGATCATTGTATAGTACCATAGCCAGGTATAGCTGATAATCTAAGGTGCGATAATCCCCTCCGCGTGCTATTCGCTTACTGCCAACATTATTGTAATGCCAGTCAAAACACCATTCAAAGAGACTGCCACTCATGTCATAAATGCCCAGGCTATTGGGGTCTCTTGATTTAACCGCGTATCCTGGCGCCCAATCTTTATATACCCCATCATCGGCATTTCCTTTATACACTGCGTAATCGTCAAAAACTGTTGAATATGATTCTTCAGTACCGGTGGTGGATATGACGTACCCTGTCAGGTCGCCGCTCACATGGGAACCTTTGTTCCATGTTGTGCCGTCCACGTATCGGGCCGCGAGCTCCCATTCGTCAGATGTAAGAAGACGAAAACCGTCTCCCGTGCAGTTGGCCATATCAGTATTGCCGCTGGTCTCAGCTTTGATATAGGGGGAATCCTCGCTGCCGGGAACAAGCGAATTGTCTAGGACACCGTCACTGTCATCATCAGTATCGTCATTGGTGGAAACCCTGATTGGCTCAGTATAGGCTTCGTCGGTATAGTAAACACAGCTGTAGTTTGTACCGTTGTTGGCATTGGAATACTCAGTAAGGGCATTGCTCCATACCATGCAGTCTCTCCAGTTTAGACTATCCACAGGGAATCTGTCAGTTGGGACGAAGCCGTAATGGGGATTGGCAAAATCATAAACATCATCGCCTGTTGTTCCATCACCATCATGATCATTGGCTGCATTGGTTGCCCAGTCATATACTGCTTCCCACAATTCATCTGTTAATTCTGTTTCAGCAATAAAATAGGGATTGGCCACGGTGGCTGTTCCATCATCATTTAATCCAGTGGGGAAGGTAAGTCCTCCGGGAACATAGACCATTTTAAAAGTTACAGCTGTAAAGGAAACAGTAACTTTATCGCCTGTAGAGTATGAACCGGTGCCATCTCCATCTCCTGAGCCTCCACCACTATCGCACCCCTGTAAGCTGAAAAGCAACATACTTGTAACAAAAATAGATAGTGTAATTATGAAATTTTTTTTCATTCATCCTCCATTTAATTTCATTAGGGTGAGTCCAATTTCATGCTATTGGTTTTGAAAATAACAGCCCCTATAACGTTCTCTGATTGTTTTACAGATTCTACTTGTTAAACGATGTCAAGTTAGTTTTCACTGTTGTATCATAAAATGTGAGGGAATATAAAACATGCTAGTAATCTCTCCGCTAATTTTCATTAATAAAGTTGCTAACCACTCAATGATGTCGCGGTTACGCAGACTAACAGCGTGTATGCAATTAAAATAGAATTGTTACAAATGCACTCATTTATTTCTGAGCACAATTGAGACAAAGGCATATAGAGATTGATCACTAAGTATTTAATGAACGGCGTACTTTTGTTTATATGTCAGCATAATTTTGTACATGAACAGTTGGTGCTATTCTTCATGGATGCACAATGTACTGTTTATTTCGACACTTTGCTGCTATGATATCTTTCTATGTATTATGCAACAGGGAGAAAGAGAAGTTTATTCTCGGCTTGAAGTTTCTAATATTTCTCTATGACTTCTTATTGAGCTATTTTCGAGAAGAGGGACTCATGCCGTGGAAAAAAGAATTGAAAAAAACTTTCTGAATCTATTCAAAAAGCGTAACTTATCTTGACATAATAAGCAGATTGTATAATATTTTAAAAAACGTCTGGACGGTCAATAGGCTTTACGTGTCATTTATGTAAATATAAAACAGCCAGGAGGAGCTATGATGATTAAGCACAGTAATAATAAGAAAAAGAGAAGGAGAGAGCAGGCTTACAAAACAGTTTTTATCGGACTTGTAACCTTTTGCGTTTTCAATTTTTCCGCATGTGATGAGGGCACTCCGGTTCCCTATGGCAATGATCTCACGGGTGACCTGAATCACTATTTCGGAAATTTTCACAGTCATACGAAGTATTCCGACGGGAAAGGAACAGCCGCCGAAGCCTTCGCCTGGGCCCGGGATACCGCACAGATGGATTTTTACTGTATAACGGATCACGTGGCACTTCTCACAGAAGCGGAGTGGAACGATACAGGAAGTCAGGCCGATTTTTTCAATCAGGACGGTGTCTTCACGGCCATTCGTGGATTCGAATGGACCGCTATGGACCACGCCAATGCTTTTATGGTGGATTCCTATTCCGGAGCCGTGGGCGCGGCCGGGTATGAGATGTTCTATGACTGGATTGATCAGGAAATGGGTCTTGCCCAGTTTAATCATCCTGCCGATTCAATTGTAACGTTTGGTAACCTGAAATTTGATGACACTGTAGATGATAACTTCTTTTCTATCGAAACGGGCAATACCGAAAGTGGCAACAATTCTAATAAGTACCTGCCTTCTTACATAAAGGCCCTTGATAATGGCTGGAAGGTGGGTCCTGCCTACAATCTTGATAATCACAGCCTGTCAGACCTGGGACACAGGACGGTTGTGCTGGCGCAAAATCTTTCCCGTGACGATCTCTATGACGCAATGAAGGCCCGGCGTTTTTACTCCTCTGATGATCCCAACATGGCTGTTTCCTTTCGGTGCAACGGTCACTGGATGGGGCAGACATTGACTGTATCAGAGTCAACCGTACAGTTTGATGTTGTGGTAAACGACGATGAACCAATCATTAAAATTCAACTTATTACACGTGGCGGAGCTGTCGTTGCCGAGGAAGTTTTCAACAGCAATGATGTGACATGGAGTCCTGTCGTGCCGGTCACAAGTGGGAACTACTATTTTCTGAAAGTCACCGAGTCAAATCAGCTTGATGACGATGATCCGCAGGACATCCAGGTGACTGTCACATCGCCTATATGGATAATAGTGCAGTGAGAGTTTATTCTTTTTCTGACGCACCTTTACAGTCTCATCCCGTGGAAAAATTCCACTCGTAGTGGATACAAATTGACTAAATCAAAAGCATATATCCTCTTATATCTTGCTTAATTTTAGAGGATATATGCTGAAATTTATTTTTTACATTTTAAAAATCCTCTTCAACTTCATCAAATTAAATGTTTTTAATCAAAATTTTCAAGGGGTCCTTTCGCCTACGGAGGTGAGGGTTTCCTTAAACTTTTTGAAGATTCCTTCTTGGATACCGTTGTCTGGGGGGGGGGGATGGTTGCGGCGTGATGGACGCACGGTACGGGGTATGTTTGCTCGAAAACCGCAGGCAGTGATAGAACAGTACCTGCGGTTTTGAGAGTTAACTATTTATTCACAGGTTCCTGTGTCATCATTGCTGTGAATGGTATGCGAATTATAATAGAGCCAGCCATAATTTTTCAGAGCAAGTTTTAAGTTTTCAGCCTGGCATGTAGGCAGCATGGGATTCTGGAAAACTTTCAGGCTGTATTGAAGTGACGAGATGTTGTTTGCACCGGTAACGTCTATCAACTGGTCATTATAACTTATGGTCAAATCACCGGCTACTATGACAATCTGGAATATATTGAGAGAATTCAGAAGGCAGGGGAATCCTGAGGGAATACCTCATAAAAGAAGGAATTATAAAGAGGAAAAGTAAGCGTCAAAACAACTGCATCTTGACCAGCATGATATAGTTCTCCATAAAAAACAAGGAGAACTATATGAGTCGGAAAAATTCAACCCGAGATTACTGGCAGCAGCATTATCAGTTATTCAAAACAGCCAGCACAACACAACGCGAATACTGTAGACAAAATAACCTTGGCTACTGGACTTTCAATAAATGGAAAAGGCTATTTGATCAGGAAAATAAATCAACATCACTTCAGCAATTACCTGTTAAATATTATCCAGGAAAATCAGAAAAGTTGGAAATTATTCTTCAGGATGATCTAAAGATATTAATCCCTGATGATTTTTCTGAAAAAACACTGAGGAAAATCATATCAGCTCTGAGGGATGATTCATGAAAATCAACTGGGAAGATGTTAAGATATTTTTAAAACCAGGGCCTACTGATATGAGAAAACAGATCAATGGCCTGACAGTGTTAATCCAGGAAGAGCTGCAACATGATCCATTTACTGGAAACCTTTATGTTTTCTGCAACAGAAATAGACGCAGATTAAAAATCATTTACTGGGATAGAAATGGTTTCTGCATGTGGCTCAAAAGACTGGAAGAAGAGAAGTTTCCCTGGCCAAAGAATGCTGATGAATGCAGAGAGATTACAGAGAAGCAGCTTGAGATGCTTTTTGATGGCATCAATTTTTTTAGTGCTCACAAAAAATTAAATTATTCCTCGGTTTCATAAAAAAGTAGTATTAATTATTTTTCATTTCTTCATGATGGATTCATGAGTATTAACAAAAACAACCTTCCGGACGATTATGAAAAGTTAAAAGATATAATTATCAATCTTTCAAACGAAAAAAAGGAAGCATACTCAAAGCTTGAGGAAGAACATACCTCTCTAAAGGAAGAACATTCATACCTTCAAGAAAAATACAAATCTCTTCAGCGAATGCTCTATGGGAAAAAGAGTGAAAAGCTTACCCCTGAAGATGAGAACCAGATGCGTCTTTTCAATGAAGCAGAAGATGGTTCCTGTGAAGAAAATGAACCGGCTAAACAGGCAGAAAAAGCAACTGACGTAAAAGGCCATACCCGCAAAATACGGGGTAGAAAGCCTTTGCCAGCCTATATTGATAGAGAAGAAATCATCCATGATCTTTCAGACGAAGAGAAAGCATGTCCATGTTGTGGCAAAGAACGCCCGACCATTGGAGAAGTAACATCTGAAGAACTCGATATTATCCCTCCAAAGATGATTGTTAACAAGCACATCAGAAAGAAGTATGGCCCCTGTGCCTGTGAAGGATTTGAAATTGAAGAAATTCCTGAAATAAAAATAGCAACTATGCCACCACGGCTTATCCCTCAGGGAATTGCCAGTGCCGGATTAGTTGCTTATACAGTAACAGCAAAATTCTGTGACGCGTTGCCCTTTTTCCGGCAGTCAAAAATATTTGAACGGCTGGATATTGAATTATCAAGGGCGACTTTGTGTAACTGGTCTCTTCTTGCAGCTGAGAAGTGTAAACCACTAATTGATCTTATGGTTGATGAGATAAGAGGTGGGCCCGTAATTAGAATGGATGAAACATCTTTGCAGGTTCTTAGAGAACCGGGAAGGAAAGCAGAGAGCAAGTCATACATGTGGGTCACCATGGGATATACTCCAGAGGAAAAACCATTGGTGCTCTACCAGTATCACCCAACCCGGTCTGGCGAAATTCCCGACAAGTTTCTTAAAGAATATACTGGTTACCTGCAAACTGATGGATATGCTGGCTATAATAAGGCTTCAGAAAAAGATTCCATTTTTCATGTAGGCTGCTTTGCCCATGCCCGAAGATACTTTGAACAGGCATATAAGCTGAATAAGAAGTCCAAGGTGGGTTTCAAAGGTATGGATTACATCAAGAAGATATATGCTATTGAAAAAAAGTTGAGACAAGCGAATCTCTCTGCTGAAAAATTCGTTGAAACGCGCAAGAAAGAAATTACTCCTCTACTTGATGCCTTTTATAACTGGCTGCAAACTCAGGTCGATTCTGTGACACCTAAAAGCAAGGCTGGTGAAGCTATCAGGTATACGCTGGATCAATGGGATAAACTAATCAAATATGTTGATCATTATCTATTGACACCTGACAATAATCTTACCGAGAATGCAATCAGACCATTTGTAATGGGACGGAAAAACTGGTTGTTTTCAAATACTCCCAGAGGCGCTCATTCCAGTGCGATTCTTTACAGCCTCGTAGAATCGGCCAGGGCTAATGGTCTGGAGCCATATAAATATCTGAAATTTATCTTTGAGGAACTGCCTCTTGCTGAATCAAAAGATGATTACAGGGCCCTGCTGCCCGACAGGGTTGTACTGTAGTTTATTTGACGCTTACGAGGAAAAAGGTTTCAGGAGGACTTCATTCACATTATTATCGTGATGTTGCTTAGCGGATGGGGTTTTTCCTCGGCACGGATTAAACGCAAAGAAGAGCGCATAAAAGCGCTCTTCTTTGATAGGCATTATATTTTAATCGCAACTGTCAATTTCGTATTCAAAAGTAGTATAATCAATAGTATCATCCTCTGTTTTCCAGTTGGCCGTTGTTGCCCAGGTCGTGTTACTACCCCAGTTGCTCATTTCCACGAGCAAGGTTCCATAGTCCATGCTTTTAACTTTTTTAGCAAGACCGCCTGAGTCATACGTATAAATATACCGGTATTGTTCCGTAGCGCCAGAATCATACCAGATCTCAGCTACCGGGTCAGCACCGCTATAGGCAATAGAGGCGTAAGAGTTCTTAGTATCATCCGCGTTTAGCCATTCACCGTCCGCACCTGGGTCATTATAAAAATTCCTAGTGGTAACATTATCGCCAGTATACTCATTGGCGTAATAAGATTCCACAATATAATCACCCTCAGACCATGATGGATTGGAGTCGGTAATGGTTAAACTACCGGTAAACGTTCCGGTAAACGTTCCACTTATTGTACTCCCGCTCAGAGAAATAATCCCAGAAACGGCTTTCGTTATTGTACCCGTGATTATTACATCACCGTCATCGTACTTGCTAAATTGAAACTTTGCTTCAGCTGTTCCACCGGATATATTAACCGCTGTTGTTATTTCACAATACCCGCCTCTCGGGTCATTGATAGTAGTACCGGTATCAGTATAGTTGGTATTATTGGCGATAGCTTTGATTTTTTCAATCCACTGTTTTAAAGACTCAGTATTATCCGGCACTCCACCTGCGATAGTTCCAATGGGATCACCGGTGGTGTTATAATTAACGCCACTAACCGTATAGTAACCGCCGTCATCAGCACTGCTTGAAACTGTTATATTCCAGTTCACTGTTTGCGTGTTGGTTCCGGGTTTTATATACTTAATCTCTTTTTCAATATGATCACCATCGTAAATATAAGTATAATAATAATCCAGAGTATCATCGCTGTTATACTTTTCTTTTTTTGTCAATTTACCGCTTTCATAAGTATATAGAAAGTAATAATCAACATCACCGGAATTATCATTCTTATATTTTGTTTCTCTCTGAAGATTGTCGCCATCAAAAGTATAGGTGCAGTAATAGTCAAGAGTATCGGTGCCGTATTGTAAATACTTATTCATTTGCGAAAGCTTTCCGCCGTTATAAGTATACGTAAAATAGTAATCAACATTATCGTCATACGAATACGCGATCAAACCATTCTGGGTATCACCACTATCATATTTTGTTTTTGAAGATACTTTCCCGCTGTTATAAGAATAATTAAAATAATAATTCACCGAATCATTGCTATTGTGATAGGTTTGCCTGCAAATATCACCACTGCCATAGGTGTAAGCGATATATGAATTTACAGCGTTGCTGCTGTCTTTCAAAGTTTCCCTGTCCAGGTCACTGCCGTTATAAGTATATTCATAATAGGAAAGGAGCGAATCACTGCTGTTAAACTTTCTTCTCTCAGTCAGGTCGCCGCTGTTATAGGTGTACGTATAATAATACTCAACCGTATCGTCAGAAGTCAGCCACTTTCCATCAGTACCGGAAGCGCTATATTTTATCTCTTTTTCAACCTCACCGCCGGCTGTGTACGTATATACGATATGATAATTTACTGAATCATCACAGGTGAACCATTTCCCGTCATCTCCTTTTCCGTTATAATAGGTCTCAATTACTTTTTTGCCATTACAATCATTAGCGTACTCATAATAATAATTAACCGAGCCATATCCCCTGTCGGATCCGTTTGCGTTATATTTTATTACTCTCTTCTTATTAAACGTGGGAACCCTGTACTCAACAATACAGGAATCTTTCATCCCATCTTTATAGGCATAGGCTTTTATAACTATTACCATATTCATTGTCAGTGAAGTCCCCTCAACAGCGGTATTACTTGTAGAAGGATTCGACAGGTCCGTGGTATACTTTATTGTAGCCCCTTCAGTTGAGCTGGACAGGGTTACATCATAATTAGTCCCCCTGGCTGTGCTGAAGGCGGGAGCTCCAACAATATTTGTTGGTGTTAAATCATCTACCAAACAAGAACAGCCGTTCGGAAGAGATCCAAAAGAGAACAGTATTAAAAACAGGAATGGAATAGAGCGTTTATTAATCGGTATCATTGCAGGGACCTTCCAGGTAAAAATTGATGTATAGGGGTAATAAATACCCTCATGCGGCATTATTCATGATACATTCAAAAATGTATGTCTTCAAATGGTTTTGGACAACTTAAGTTATCTGCCTAGCTACAGTCTCAATTCCTTTTTCATTACTTCATGGTAATTTTTCAAGACAAATTTATTTGTCTTCTGGTTTTCATAGTCCTTTTCTTTAACGCTTTTTTTTCAGTACGGTGATCTATGCCGAAATACTTATTAACAATTAACAGGAGTTACCTTATCAGTAGCCTTATGGTATCTGTAGTTGTTGTAATAATTTACCTATTTTGAAATTTAGTCCTCAAGAGAATACACTGCAGAATCAGGAATATAATAGTTATAAAGAGAAAAAAGGTTCTGGGAGGGCTACATTCACATTATTTTCGTGATGTAGCCTGACTAGTGGACTTTTTCCACGGCACGCAGCATGCTATTTCAATAATTCTTCTTTAATAGCTACTCCTATTTTATTAATAGTGTATGGCTTCTTAATAAATTGTCCTGCCCCTAATTTTTGAGCGTCCTCTACATCTTCTGTTTTTGCGTACCCACTAGCAATAATGGCTTTTTGTGCAGGATGTATCTTTATAATCTCCTTATATGTTTCACAACCGCTTAACCCCTGTGGCATAATCATATCTAACAATATCAGATCCACAGAATGGTCCTTAAGATATCCAATAGCCTCTTCACCACTCGAGACAGCTTCTGTACTGTAACCAAGTGACGTTAGTAATGCTGAAGCAATTTCTATTTGTACCTTTTCATCATCTACAATAAGAATTTTTTCTCCGTTTCCGGAATAATCTTTAATCTTTACTTCTTCCTCAATGGCAGATTCTTCATCTCGTGTAGCGGGAAAATACAACTCAAATACTGTGCCTTCATTACTGCTTTTTACATTTATATATCCATCATGATCCTGGATGGTATTCCAGACGACACTTAATCCTAAACCAGTACCTGTCCTGCCCATTATTTTTTTTGTATAAAATGGTTCAAAAATTTTATCAAGATCTTCCTGTGAAATCCCGGATCCACTGTCCAAAATTGTCAATAGGACGTATTCACCAGTAGAAATATCTTCATACCCCACTAAAGGTTCATCCAAATATATATTTGTTGTGGATATTGTAATTGTACCACTTCCTTCAATGGCTTCGGCAGCATTATAACATAAATTCATCAATGTTTTTTTAATGTGGGAAGAGAAACAGTTTATATTCATCAGGCTGGATTCCAGATTAACCTTAAAGGTAATTGATGGAAACCTTTCTTCACATTTCTGGTGTTCAACAGATTTCAAATAGTCATTCAATATATCGTTTAAGCTTTGAATCTTTTTATTTATTGCAATACCTCGGGCAATAGTTATTAAATCAGAGACTACATTTGCAGCTCTTTCGCCTGATTCCTTTATTGTCTCGAGAGGTCGGCGAAGAGGACTGTCCTCAGGCAATTTCAGTAATAAAAGATCTGGATAGCTTACAACCCCTGACAAGATATTGTTTAAGTCATGAGCAATACCCCCTGCCATAAGCCCCAGTGATTCCATTCTTTTTAATCTGGCAATTTTTTTTTCGCTTTCAAGAAGAGCTTCCTCTGCATTCTTACGTTCAGTAATATCTGTACATACACCAATCCACTTGTATGGCTTACCCTTACTGTCTAAAAGAGGCAACGCGTGGTCATCCCAATATCTCCATGCCCCACTTATATTTTTTACTCTATATGTGTATTTAATTTGTTCTGTTGCTGTTCTGTGGAACTCAACTGCATTTGCAAGCTGTTCTACATCCTTTGGGTGTATTAACTTTAACCATGCATTGATATCTCTCGAAATCTCCCCATCTTTATATCCGAGCATTCCATCTATATCCCCGAACCATTGTAGTGAATCACTTGCAACATCCCACTCATAGATTAAGTCATATGCTGTCTTTCCTGCCATCTTAAAGCGATTTTCACTTTCCCGTAGTTCCTCCTCCATTTGCATGCGCTCGGAGATGTCTCTACCAACGGCAATAAATTTATTTTCTTCCACTATTGATAGAACCTTCCATTCTATCCATCTGTAAGATCCATCTTTACACCTATATCTATTTTCAACATATAGCTCACTCTTTCCCGTTGCTGCATCCATCAAAGCCTTTTTGGTCACATTAATATCATCATCGTGCACAAAAAAAAGAAATGGTTTTTCAAGGAACTCTTTTTCTGTGTATCCGAGTATTTTTCCAAAGGTAGTATTTATTTTTGTGAAATATCCATTTAAATTTCCTGTGCCGATCATATCCAGGGAGTAATTGAAAATTCTTTCAAATTCTTCTACTAATCGATCGTGCTCAAAAAGTTTTTTTTCTAATTCTTTAATCGTTAGTTCCAATTCTTCATAGGTTGGTTTGATATCCATATTTAGAACCTAAATATTTAATGGGATTTGAAGTTTAAAAAAATTAACATATATTATCATTTTTAGTATAGTTATTTAATTATACAAATTATTCCATCACGGTCAAGAGTGTTTTTTAGGTATTTGGCCTTTTTCCTTAGTTTGTTGTATCTTATGGAATATTAGAATGGAGCGCCTCCCCGATGGGAGGCATGGATTCTCTTAAACAGTTTGAAGACGGGTTTTTTGATGCCGTTGTGTGGTGGGGGATGATTGCGTGAGGGATGAACTTTTTCCACGGTACGGGCCTCGTTTCAGTGGTTATGTTCATGAATTTCATTTTCATGGTTTTCATGTGCATGATCATGAAAACCATGGTCTCCATTGTGATTGTGATCATGTTTGTTTGAGTCGTTACTATGTTCATGAGTATGCTTGTGCTCATGAAGGTGGTCATGGTTGTGTGTGTGATCATGTTCATGCGAATGGATCTGATCACCATGAGTGTGGTCATGTTCATGTTTGTGAGTATGTTCATGAGTGTGATCATGTTTATGTTTGTGATTGCCTTCCATTGCCGCCCTCCATTTTGTAAATTACTATTAGTATACTGATTAATTTGTAAATGTCAATTAATTATTGATTTGCAATATTTTGATATTTATATAAATATTCAAAGTAAACCATCGGCTATAATGGTAGTACATAAGATGATATTCATCAAGAATAGACTGATGCATTAGGGGAGTCAGAAGGATTCATCTCTTGGAAGAGAAGTACATGGAAATTTAAACCCCTTGAAGACGGTTTTCTGGATACCGTTGTGTGGCGGGGGATGGTTGCTGCTTGATCTGGAAAAAGTTCATAGTGTCAAAAAAACAAATTGAAGGTTATTGCAATTAATGGAAATTAAATTTTTTGTGATAAGAACCTATGCAGTATGTCCAATCTGTTATAAATCAATTTTCCATTAATTAAATTTTCTGCTTTGCTTGATATAAGCATTAATTTGTGGTATAAATTAATGCTTATATCAAAGGAGAAACGGGAATTGTGATGAATTTTTATTCTGTATTCCATTTTATAGGATTTACTGTTAACCTTATTTTTGGATTCTATATTATTTATATTAATTCTAAAAAGAATGGAAACCGACTTTTGTTTCTGATTGCTATATGCCTCGCATTCTGGAGTATCATAAATTTTCTCATATCAAGAACACCGGATATACCTTCAATCCTTTTCTGGTCAAAATATAGTGCATGGGGGATTAGTATTTTTGCATGCCTGTTTTTGCATTTTATTATAATCTATACCAAGATTGAATTATCTTTTATTAAAAAATATATACTTATTCTGATCTATACTTTCTCATTTTTTTCAGGATTACTAGGGCAGATAACTGATTCATTGAGATATTACGGAGCTTCCGATAAGTTGTATGTGCCAGCAGCTGGTCTTTTTTTAGTTTGCAACCTGTCTGCAATAATCCTCCTCATCAGGTTTTATTGCCAAACTGGAATTAAAAATGAAAAGAAACAGATTCTTAAAATTATTATTGCCGTATCAACTTCTCTTGTAGGAGTAATATTGATTGAAATTTTGCCGATTGTTTATACTCTTAATATAAAATCCTTAACAAGCGTCTTAGTCACGGTGATGGTCCTTTTTGTTGCTTATGTCATTCGTAAATTGGATCTCATGACTCCATTAGAAAAGCGCTTTGAAAATGCTGGAGAAAAATATAAAAATATTTTTATGCAGTTTCAGGATCTCTATTTTGAAACAACTCTGGATGGTAAGATCACTCTGCTTAGTCCTTCCCTGAAAGAATTAACAGGATATGATTGGGAAGAAATAAAAGGACACTCTGTTACTGACTTCTATCTTGATGCAGATGAGAGGGGAAATTTTATCAAAGAAATACTGAAAAATGGTAAGGTCGAAAATTATTGCCTAAAAATGATAAGAAAAAATGGGGAAATTGCAGATGTCTCAATTAATTCACATCTTTTATTTGATGATAATGGTAGGCCAGTTGGGCTTGAGGGAATTATGCGAGATATTACAATTCAAAAACAAGCGGAAGAGGAGCTGCGTGAGAGCCAGGAGCGTTTCAGTGCTCTTGTAAAAGCTTCCTTTAATGGAATTGCTATACATGAAGAGGGCCATATAATCGACTGCAATGAAAAATTATCTGAAATTACGGGTTATGCCTCCCGGGAGCTTATTGGAATGGATGGACTGAAGCTTATTGTTCCCGAATATCAGAATCAGGTTCTTAAAAATATTAAGGAAGGCTATGAAAGTGAATATGATGTTCTTGGAATACGAAAAGATGGTACAGTTTATCCCCTTGCTTTAAGAGGGAAAAACATGCCTTATTTGAAAAAAATAGTAAGGGTGACGGAATTTCAGGATATCACAGTTCGTAAAGAGACAGAAACCAAATTAAAAAAGTCACAGAATATGCTTGAAACTATATTAAAGAATATGCCTGGGGGCACTGTACTTATCGGTGATGATTATCGGATATATCAGGTAAATGCCAGAACTTGCGAGATTACAGGTTACAAAGAAGAGGAGCTAGTTGGACAGTTATGTGATATTATCTGTCCCAAGGGTATGAGTTCAAAAAGGTGTCCTATATGGGAAGATGGAGAAGATGGGTTCCGGGGAATGGACACTGCTGTAAAATGCAGGGATGGCCGTAAAAATCCAATTTTAAAAAATGCACAAATAATTATCATTGATGGAAAGTATTATGTGTTAGAGAATTTCCAGGATATTACCATACAAAAAAAGATGGAAGAAGAGCTCAGGCAGCTATCGGTAAAGGATCATCTAACAGGCGTTTATAACAGGCAGTATCTTGATGAGAATATGCGTAAAGAGTTGGAACGGTCAATGCGCTACAGAAATGATTTATCAATCTTTATTTGTGACATTGATTTTTTTAAAAAAATTAATGATAAATTCGGCCATCAAAATGGCGACTGTGTACTGGTCACATTCGCGGATTTGATAAAAAAAACTCTTCGCTCAGAAATAGACTGGCTTGTTCGTTATGGCGGGGAGGAGTTTTTGGCTATACTGCCCGAGACGAATAATGAAGTAGCATATAAAGTGGCTGAGCGAATACGTGAAATAATTGAATCAACTAACTTCATATGTGGAGAAGTAACAATTTCAATTACATCAAGTTTTGGTATTGCTTCATACAATCCTGCAATAGATAAATCATCAATTACATCAGAAGACCTTATAAGAAAAGCGGATAAGAATCTTTATCAGGCAAAAAATAGCGGCAGAAATAAGGTTGTTAAATTTTAATTGCTTATTACCCATAGGGGACTGATTGTATATAGAAAATCCCATGCAGAGGAAAAAGTCTATCCGTTAAAAAAATAATTGATAATAGCGTAGATCCTTTCTAATTTTTCAATTATTAGAGAATGTATTCTGGATTTCCCATGTTTTCTCTTGAAAAACCTAATACGATAGAAATGACAGAATGATTCATCTCCCCACCGGAAGGGATTGATCCTGTCCCGTGGAAAAAATCCATCTGCACTGGAAATAAATTTACTAAAGCATATATCCTCATAAATCTTGCCATTTTTCGGAGGATATAGGCTTAAATTTCTCTCTTCCATCTTTAAATTTCTGTTCAACCTTATCAAATCAAAAAAGTCCATTCTGGTAAAATTAGCTATTCTTGAAAAGGAAGTTGAAATCCTCAGCCGCCAGAGAAAGAAAAAACTACAATTCACTTTCTCTGACAGAGTCATCTTTTCTGTTCTAAATATAATAGGAAGTATCAAAGGCAACATCTCAATAGTCCGACCTGAAACTGTCTTGAAATGGCAGAAAAACCTGATAAAGAAATTCTGGACATTCAAAAGGAAGGAAAAGCCAGGAAGACCTCCCGTAGAACAAAAAATTAAGAACCTGATTCTGAGAATTAAAAACGAGAACCTAATCTGGGGAGTGAGAAAAATACAGGGAGAACTGATGAAACTTCATATCGACCTGGATTGTAAAACTATCTGGAACCTATTGCGAGAATTTAGAAGGCAGGGGAAGATTCAGAAGTCATTGTCCTGGAAAAAGTTTCTCCAGATGCAGGCCAGGTCAATTTATGCCATGGATTTCTTTACTGTTGATACAGTCCTGAATAAAAGATACTGCGTGCATTTCATCATTCATAACGGCTCCAGAAGGATAGTCCTATTTGCCATAACAGAGAACCCTGTAAGATAATTCGTGAAGCAGCAAATGATAGACTTTGAAGAGAAAGTAAGTGGTACCGTCTATATGATTCGTGCACAGTGCTCCAGAATTTTTTCTGGATTATAACAATTAAGGCACAAAAGATGTCTGCTCTTCTGTGAAGGCTCTCAATATGAATTCAATTGCATAAAGATTTATCGGTTCTGTTCGAAGAGAAGCTTTGGATTATTTCCTGATAATGAATAAAAAGAAATTGAAGATTATTCTCACGGAGTATATAGACTATTACAATTCTTTAAGGCCTCATCAGGGAATAGGGCAGGTTAACCATGATGGCAATATTTTCAGTAAAGTAGGGATTATAAAGAGGAAAAAGGTTCTGGGAGGGCTTCATTCACATTATTATTGTGATGTAGTCTGACGGATGAGGTTTTTCCACGGCACGGGTCTGGCCGGCCTCGTATGTAATTCCTGTTCGTCGGGCCGGGATTTTGCCGCCGGCTTCCTTCAGATTCCACCTGACGATGGACACCCTTGCCGTTAAGCTAACGGTTGGTGCTATCAACTCCCGTAACGGACTAAGTGACCGCGATGAAAGACCGTCACATCGCTAACGCTGCACCGCCAAGCGTGCGCCCATGCCGGGCGCACCAAAAAAAAGGCTCACCCATTCGGGTGACCCTCCATAATCATAAATCCCTCCTTTGGGCGATTGCTGAATTCCGCTTCCCTGATTACATTGAGACCAACATTTGATCATTTCATAGTGAAATTGATTTCATTATATTGATAATAATTATTCAAAAATATTTTACTGTAAGCAGAAGATCTTTTCTGACAATGCAGAAGCCTAAAAAAAAGAATGGAGGTCTATGACATGAAAAAAGTTTTAATAGCAGGTGCAACAGGATATCTGGGAAAATATATTGTTAAGGAATTCAAGAAACAGGGATATCTGGTTCGTGCTTTAGCGAGAAACAGTCTAAAGCTTCAGCATTTGAAAGAATACATTGATGAAGAATTCATAGGTGAGGCCACTGATTCTGAATCAATAGAGGGGATATGCAAAGATGTGGATATTGTATTTTCATCCATAGGTATCACCAGACAAAA
Organism: uncultured Spirochaetota bacterium; assembly: GCA_942491575.1. Lineage (GTDB taxonomy): Bacteria > Spirochaetota > UBA4802 > UBA4802 > UBA5550 > CAZHNW01. The sequence goes on along the minus strand of CALOBT010000025.1, from coordinate 2,062,941 downwards.
AGATAATCTCACGTACCAGGATGTTGACTACCAGGGAAACAAGAATCTCCTTGAAGAGGCAAAGAAAGAAGGCATTTCAAAATTCATCTATATCTCGGTTTTTAATGCCCGGAAAATGGGAAACCTGAAAGGGATCCAGGCTAAATTGAAATTCACAGAGGAGTTAAAAGGATCAGGATTGAACTATCTGGTTGTCTATCCCAACGGATTCTTTTCAGATATGATAGACTATCTGCACATGGCTGAAAAAGGAAGAGGGTTTGTATTTGGCTCCGGAGATTTCAGGATAAATCCCATTCATGGAAAGGACCTTGCGGAAATTTGCGTCAAATCAGTAGACAGTGATGAGAAAGAAATCCATGTCGGCGGTCCCGATGCCCTGACTCACAATGAGATTTTAGTAATAGCATTTGATACTTTAGGGAAAACTGTAAAGATATCAAAAATTCCCCTTTGGATAAAGGATTGTCTTTTAACCATGCTTAGAACCTTTACATCAGTAAAGACCTATGGCCCAGTAGAGTTTTTTATGACCGTTCTTGCTGTAGATATGATTGCTCCAGTTTACGGCAAACATCACCTAAAAGATTTCTTTTTGAAGAACAGGGACAAACTATAGAAGAATCGCCCCTTTTCTCTGTTTGAAATTAACAAATTATAAAGGACCTGCTGTGAGCAGGTCCTTTATAATTTATAATGTTGAGGATATATTATGTCAACCACACTTTTGTTTTTACTTCTTATTGTTGCTCATATTATCTGGGGAGGTGGTTTTATTGCTCTCAAGTTAATCATGGCATCCTTTACTTTGCCCCAAATACTTCTTGGGCGAGTACTCATAGCTGCTCTGATTTATGCAGTAATCTGGAGAAAAATCCCAAGGCCGCAGCATAGAAAAGGGGACTGGAAATTTCTCTGTCTTCTGGCTTTATGTGAACCCTTTCTTCTTTTTAGCTTTGAAACTCTGGGGCTCAGCTATACCTCAGCATCTCAGGCAGGTATTATTGTTGCCTGTGCTCCTTTGACTGCAGCTGTTGGGGCCTTTCTCTTCTATCGTGAAAAATTGACCAGGCAATGTATGGTGGGTATTATTTGTGCTGTTGCGGGAGTGATTGTTGTTTCCCTTTTTGGCTCAGACAGTAGTATGGCAAAGCACCCACTTATTGGTAACTTTTTTATGCTTTGTGCTGTTCTCTCGTCTACAGCATATGCTCTTACTGTCAAGCACCTGGCTGAGCGCTATTCATTTCTATATCTTTCGGCGATTCAGGTTTTTGGTGCCACCTTTTTGTTTCTGCCCGGTGCACTTGCAGGGCCTGTACCGAGTGCATTCTCCTGGAAAGATGCAGGTATCTTAATCTATCTGGGAGCTGGTATAACCTTTTTCGTCTACTTCATTATCAATTATGCTCTGACCCGGATTAAAACAGCTCATGTTATTCTTTTTGCTAACCTGATCCCGGTTTCAACCCTTATATTTGCCTATTTTATACTTGGTGAACGGCTTGAACTGTTTCAATATATGGGTGTTGGACTCACTCTTTTCGGTATAATCATGGCTGGAGTTCCGGAAAAATCAGAAAATATGAACCAAAACACAAATGTTGCTCCAACTTCAGAAAAAAAAATAATCACCCCTTTGAGTGACCCATCGCTATTATGAATCCCTCCTTTGGGCTATTGCAGATTCTGGCATCAATGATTACTTTAAGCCCAACAATTGATCATTACATAGTGAAATTGATTCTACTAAGTGAGGTACTGAACATGAGAACAGCAAAAAAGGCTCTTGCTGCATTAAAATTGCGGCCCCCGGTCATTGACATGCCTGAACAGGGAGCATGCATAGGGGACCTTACCATTATAAATCCCGGTATGGACAGAAAGAGTAACCAGCTTTTAAAAGTAAGAGGAGAGAAAATAGACAGCATAAAGGACACTGGCAACCACTATACAAATGAATCTATAGATTATAGCTTTTCCGGATGTTATGCATTGCCTGGTCTCATAGACATGCATGTACACTATCCAAACATGCCGAACAAGCTAATTCCCTCAATTTTTGACATGGCAGAGGCTTTTGGGCCTCTGTTTTTATATTATGGGGTAACCAGTGTGAGAGATGTGGGTAATTTTCATAAGTCCATTTGGCATTTACGAAAAAAGATGAATGAAGGGGAATTTCCTGCTCCGCGCATGTTCTGCTGCGGCCCAATACTCGATGGTGAAGGAGGGAAAATGGGAGACCTTTCCAGAATACTTCATGGACCGGTAGAGGCCTGTGATTTTATGGCAGAGCTTGCAGAAAAGAAAGCTGATTCAATAAAAGTATATGACTGGCTCAGCCCTGAGACGATGACAGTCTTAAGGAAAGAGGCAGAAAGGTATAATTTGCCAATTGTAGGCCACATCCCCTTTAATCTCTGTTTTGAAGATTCCGGGGTTCAGGATGTTCAGCATCTTAATGGCCTTCAATTTCAGGGCCCAGTTCCTGGTTTTAACTTTCATAATCCTAAGGATTTTGCACTTTATTTTAACACACTGGCCAATGTAAGTGACAAGCGGATTGATGAAATTGTCAGGATCTCTGCTGATCAGGGGGTCTGTCACACTCCCACTATTGTGACTATTGATAGAATAGCACGTACGGAAGACAATGAAAACGAGGATTATCCCAGTAAATATCAGATGCCGCGGTATGTTCGTGATGTATGTTGGAGTCCGGAAATTGGTCTTCAATATCTGCAGGGACATTCAATAGATGTTCTGCATAGTATAAAGGTGTCTGTTCTCCGGATCAAAGAGATTGTCTCAAGACTGAAAGAAGCAGGAGTCAGAATTCATACAGGATCAGACGGTCCCTTTAATCCTTATACGAGTCCGGGAGTAAGCTTATATGAGGAAATGTCTCACCTTGTTGACAGCGGTTATACACCAGAAGAGGCATGGATTGCAGGGACCCGTCACCCGGGAGAATTTCTGGGCAGGGAAAAACTTGGTACCCTGCAGGACAATGCCCCTGCAGATGTTCTCATTTTCAGTGAAGACCCAACCAGGGACCTCTCATGCCTGAAGAGTCTGAAGGCAGTGATTGCTAATGGGCGTTTATACACAAAAGAGATGCTGGAAGAGGCCCTGGTTAAACATCGTACATATTTTGAGAATTTTTTCTATGATTCAATAATGATAAAACTCATTGGAATGGGCATGAACCAATTGGAGTAGTTTTTACTGGTCTTTTCATAAATTAAAAAATTTATTCAAGGAGAATAGTATGTCTACAATATTAATTAAAAATGGTGTCATTGTTCCTATGAATGGGGCAGACAGGACCATTGAAAACAGGGCCCTGCTCATAAAAGATGATAAGATCCAGGCTATTGGAGAACCTGAAGCATTGGAAAAGGAATATGCTGTTGATAAAACAGTAGATGCAGCAGGCAAGGCAATTTTACCGGGTTTTGTTAATGCTCATACACATGCTGCAATGACTGTTATCTGCAGGGGAGTTGCTGAAGACATTGAGGATTATTTTTTTACACTGGGTCTTCCCCTTGATGAAGTTATTTTACAGGATGAAGATTTCTATCTGTTTGCACGTCTGGGCTGTATTGATATGTTACGGTCTGGAAATACCTGCATCAGCGAACTTATGGGAAGAATGAACGGTACAGCAAAAGCAATAGAAGAAACAGGGATACGGGGGGTCCTTGGTCCTGATATTCAGGACGTTGCAGATATCATGAATATTGCTACCACCATGGACCTTCGTTTTGATTCATCAATTAAAGAGAGGCAGATGAAAGAGGCAGTTCGCATATTTGATACATGGCACGGTTCAAACAATGGAAGGATCACCTGTCATTTTACAAATAATATCCCCCTTTTCTGTTCTCCTGAGGCCATGGCTGAAACAAAGCAGCTGGCCAATGAACGTGGTGTTGGTGTTAAGTCCCATGTTAATTCTGAAAAAATGGAAAGTATCTTGTTTAAACAAATTTACCAGAAATCAGCTATTGAGTTCTTACAGGAAATAGATTACCTTGATGAGAAGACTAACCTGATCCATATGATCTATTCAGATGACAGGGAGATTGAAATAGTAAAGGAAACAGGAGCTGCCATGGTACATTGTCCCATTGCCTTTGCAAAAACAGGGGACTGCGCACCCATGAGTAAAATGTATGGGGCTGGTCTTAATATAGTATTAGGCTCAGACTGGTTGATGATGGACCCCTTTGAGCAGATGAGGGCAGCTGTAATGCTTGCCAGGATAAGCAGCGGTGAAAAGGTTTTGCTTAAGGCATATGACTTTTTAGAAATGTTTACCATTAAGGCAGCGAAATCCCTTGGTCTTGGTGACAGGGTTGGTTCTCTTGAAGTAGGTAAACAGGCTGATTGCATACTTGTGGATTACAATAAAGAACATATTTTGCCGATGAACAGTCACCATGACCTGGTTACAAACCTGGTCTATTATGCCAGGGGCAGTGATGTTGATACTGTCATTGTTGACGGGGAAGTTGTAATAGAAAACAGGGAAGTTCTAACCTGTGATATTGATGAGATTAAAAAAGAGGTACAGACACGTTCCCATTCTGTTTTGAATAAATTGAAAGACTTGTAAAACTATTTTTTTTGGATGATAATACTTATTAACTCGGTCCTGGATGTTGCACCTGTTTTTTTAAATAGGTGCTTCAGATGGGTCTTTACAGTATTTAGAGAAATTGATAATTCTTCACTGATCTCCTGGTTCCTGAGGCCATTGAGTATACAATTTACTACATCCTGTTCCCTGTTACTTATATCATATTCATCAATGAACCGGGTAAGAGCATCATCATGAATTTCCTTTTTATGAAGTGCCAGATTTTTTAGGATAATGTAAGAGATTAATATACCGGAACAGAAATAATATATCAGAATGGAATAGATTGCATGAAAATGCTTTTTTGAAAAGAGATAGATAGCAAGTGTATTTTCATAGAGCGTACCGGGAATAAAGATCAGTGTTGCAATTATAAAAGCGCCAATGATATGCTTATATAATTGACCTTTTATTTTTCTATAATAATAGATCATGATTGCCATTGAATAGAATAAAAATGAGTATAATGAAATATTGTAAAGAGTATATGCCCTATTTTCTGCAATTGGTTTTTCTGTAAAGAATGTTAATGGCTGGTCTTTTAATGAAAAGGCTAAATTGATCACAACCATTGTAATTATTATTAAGGCGCTAATGTTTACTATGGTACGGAAGGATATCTTAAAAAAATCATGAACAAAGATGAGTAATATATAGAGGTTCAGAGCAGTAATGGTTTCGGTTGTAAGTAAAATATAGAAAAGTATTGAATACTCAGATTCAGGAAAATTAATTATCACATAATAGTAAAGCATGATGCTGAATATCTGCAATGTTAAAAGAGCAAAGAAAAGAAAAAAATACCGGAGTCTGTTATATCCTTGTTTTATTGCCAGGAGTAATAATACTAAGGTTATGGACCCTACAAGAAAGGACAAGATAAACAGTAAGAGATATAAATGGCTACTGTAGATACTTAACATTGAAATTATAATGACCTCAAATTATAGCATTTTACGATTGCATTAATACATAGCCGCAAGATGAAAACCATCCTTTTGCATCCGAATCAGTTATTAAACGAAATGTTTCAGAAATAGCTTCATTAAGATCTTCTTTACTGCGTGCTTTTACTTTTCTCAGATATGATTTGATTTTAGACCACATTTTTTCAATTGGATTAAATCTGGACTATAGGGCGGGAGATAACGTGGAGTTGCCCCCGTCGCTTCAATCGCATCCTTTATGTTAGCCGACTTGTGAGCCTTCAGATTATCCATAATAACGATATCATTCTTGCATAATGTCGGACTTAATATTTTTGAAATATATGTTTCAAAAACAATGGAGTCAGTCGCACCGCTTACTGTCATTGCAGCAGTTTTGCCATTGTGTCGAATAGATGAAATAATAGTAGTAGAATCCCAGGTTGTTCCCGGGGTTGCTTCACGTACCCTTTCTCCACCAATTATTCTACCATAAGATCGTGTCATATTATTTTGAACACCACTTTAATCGATAAATACAAGGTTATTGACATCAAAATCTTCCATCATTTCAAGCCATTCTTTTCTTTTTACCTTTACGTCTTCTCGTTCCTGTTCATTGGCGAATAATGACTTTTTTTTAGTCTATATCCCATCTTTTTTAAGGTCCGATGGACTGAAGTGATGCTTGCATCCTTACCTGAAAACTCAAGAATTTCCTCTAAAGTCGCATCTAGGTGTTCGTTAAGATACTGTTTAATTTTTTCAATATCTTCATCTTGAAATTTTGATGGCCGCCCACCACCATGAGGTTTGGGTTCTAAACTCCCAGTTAAGTAATAATGTTCCAATAAAAAATTTAAACCTGTTCGGCTTATTTTATAAGCTCTCATTACTTCAGTTTTCGTTAAATGTTCTTTTTCTATTGCATCTATAATTCGACGTCTTAAATCTATTGAAAATGCCATAAGTTGCCCTCAATGTTTTTGGGCATTATGAGATTGAGCCTTTTATATTAATAGTACTTTATTTGTATCAACTAATTATTTCGTAAAATGCTATAATTATATTCATAGTAATCACTTTGAGTTTTTGCATGTGGAAAGCAAGTCTTTATTTTGGTTAAACTATTTTTACAGACCGCTCAATTCAGTCATATGAATAGAACTTGATATATCACCACTGGCTGCACTGTAGTTCACCTGACATCCTTCCAAATCTCAATTATTTTTCTGGTTTTTGTATCAACAAGCTCCTGTGTACGGATAAAATAGACATTGAAGTCAAAAATGTTGAGGAGGCGTTTCGCGGGCGGCAGGTGAGGGCTCCCTTAAACTTTTTGAAGATGGCTTTCTGGATACCGTTGTGTGGTGGGGATTGGTTGCTGCGTGAAAAATACATTAGTCCACCGATGACATGGATTCTGTTCGGCTGACTGTGTAAACCTCCAGTAATAGACAATAATAATACTGGAGGTTTTTTTCTTTTGATTATTCTTGCTTACATCATTGCATTATTCAGGAGTTTGAAAACTATCTATATCAACAAGAACAGGATTTGTCATATCATTAGCCACTGTTAATGCCATATATCCCATATAATCTTCACTATCTGGAGTTGCGGAGCCGCCACTTGAAACACTGTCGTTCGCATCAACAAAAGCGCATGCAGTATAGTCACCTGCTGTGATGTTGTTGGCGGTCAAGGTGGCTGAAACATTATATGGTGCCCCTCTTGAACTTGTAACCAATGAAAGGGTAGCGGTTTCAGAGTACGGCACCTCATCACTGCAGTCTCCCGATGTAATTAATTTGGCATAAATAACTTCACCCGGGTCATAACCATTAACTGCATTTGATCCATTGAAAATAAAGGTGACATTTATGCCGGAATCATCACCATTACTACTATCATCGCATGCGGTAAAAGATACGCTTAAAAATAATAATACAAAAATGATCATAAATATTGCTAATTTCTTATTCATAGTTATACCTCAAGAATATATATTGATATATTTTGTATCATGGACCAATAGGAGAGTCAAGCATTTGTTGATTTCGTTAAATATGTACTTCTATCAGAGCTCCGAACATGAATTCAATTGCATAAAGATTTATCGGATCTGTTCGTAGAGAAACTCTCGATTGTTTAATAATATTAAATAAAAAGCACTTGAAGAATATTCTGACTAAGTATATTGAATATTATAATTCTTACAGGCCTCATCTGGGAATCGGGCAAGGGATTCCTGATGGGAGTAGCTTTAGAAAAGAAGGGATTATTAAGAGGAAAAAGGTCCTGGGTGGGCTGCATTCACATTATTATCGTGATGTGGCCTGATAGATAAAGTTTTTTCACGGCAAGGGGAGATGGCCGGCCAAACCTAAATTAGTAGTCGCCTGTGCACCCTTAAAGTGTGTAGGCCATCTCCAACTTCAATCTGTTCCCGGGAATTGAGAACAGGAAATAGCCATCAACCATTTTTTGCAACACAGTTAAAGGTGCTATGTTATTATCAAAACAACCTGAATATCAAACTAAAAGGGGTGAGTATTATGCTAAAGACAATAAGGATAAAAACTCCAGTATCTTTATGTTTATTGGCTATTATAATATTTTCCGGATGCGCATCATTCAAAACACTTGAAGTTTCAAAGAATCTCAACAATAATAGCTATAAACGTGTTGGCATACTTGTTACTAGAGTTGGGAACCTGCACTCAGGGAAACCAGCACAGATAAAACTTAGCACGGATTATTCCCTCCGGAAACCAAAAAAACAATCTGCACTGCACCCCAATTATCCCAATTATGACAATCAGTCATTGCCCGAACGAAAAGCAAAATATTACAAGAACATAACACCAGAGATTTTTTCAACAATTGATAAAGTACTAAAAACCAAAGGTTACAAAACTATAAACATAAGAAAAAAAAGCAGGGCCTGGAAAGAAAAAATTTCTGAAATGACAATAGATAATATTTTAACTCAATTTAAAGGACAGCTTGATGCCATTCTTGTGCTTCATTATATGGATGTTGGTGATTTTTACTATAATGACCTGAAGTATCAGCTTACAGCAAAGGGTTTTACAAACATTTATTATACTATTTCTATGTTTGATACATCAAGCAAAAAGAGGATGTTGTATTTTTCTCCTGACACCATAAGGCTTGCAAATGCAATACTGAATGATCCGGATAACAAATCAAATATCAACATTTATACAAAAGTAAACATTAACCAGAAGATACCTGGATTCGGTCAAAGTGCATTCGGGCTTAACAGGATTGATGAGATCAGTTATACACTTTCGGAAAAAGAAATTATTTCCTATGCGATGAAATATATGCAGAAGGGACTATCCTATAAGATCAATAATAAATATCCAGTTAAATGGACAGGACTTGAAGAAGTTATTCCATAAAATATCTATGCCCTATCTCGTGCCGTGGAAAAACCTTATCCCATCTGAAATAAATTGACTAAAGCATATATCCTTTTAAATCTTACCATTTTTTAGAGGATATATGCTTAAATTCCTATCGTTTATCTTGAAAATCGTGTTCAACCTCATCAAATCTAAAAAGTTCCTTCGGATAAAACTTGCCATTTTTGAAAAGGAAGTTGAAATCCTCAATCGCCAGAGAAAGAAAAAACTACAATTCACTTTCTCTGACAGAGTCATCTTTTCTGTTCTAAATATAATTAGGAAGTATCAAAGGCAACATCTCAATAGTCCGACCTGAAACTGTCTTGAAATGGCAGAAAAACCTGATAAAGAAATTCTGGACATTCAAAAGGAAGGAAAAGCCAGGAAGACCTCCCGTAGAACAAAAAATTAAGAACCTGATTCTGAGAATTAAAAACGAGAACCTAATCTGGGGAGTGAGAAAAATACAGGGCGAACTTTTAAAACTCCATATCCAATTAGACTACAAGACAATTTGGAATTTTTTGCGAGAATTTAGAAAGCAGGGGAAGATTCTAAAGTCATTGCCCTGGAAGAAGTTTCTTCAGATGCAGGCACAGTCAATCTATGCCATGGATTTCTTTACAGTGGATACTATTTTTAATAAAAGATACTATGTGCATTTTATCATTCATCATGCTTCTCGAAGAATTGTTCAGTTTGCTATAACGGAGAATCCTGTCAGAGAATTTGTGAAACAGCAGATGATAGACTTTGAAAATAAGGTGGATACTACTGTGTTTATGATTCGGGACCGGGCGCCTGAATTCTTTTTAAATTTCAGCAGTTATGGTATTAAGGATGTCTGTACTTCTGTGAAGGTTTCCAATATGAATTCAATTGCAGAGAGGTTTATTGGTTCTGTAAGAAGAGAAGCCCTGGATTGTTTTCTGATACTGAACAAAAAGCAGTTGAAGAATATTCTGACTGAGTATATTGATTATTATAATTTCAGCAGGCCTCATCAGGGAATTGGACAGTGTAATCCTGAGGGGAATATTTTTAAAAAAGAAGGCAGTATTAGAAGGAAAAAAATTCTGGGAGGGCTCGATTCACATTATTATCGTGATGTTGACTGACGGCCCACGCTTTTCGGAACATCGTGTTCCTGCGTGGGCACGAACCTCCTCCTGAGAACCGGATGAGGTTTTTCCACGGCACGTGCTGAAACTTTTTTCCTTCGTATTAATAATCCTATTGATTCTTTTCAAGTTAGACATTTTTTAACCAATTTGGGGACAGTTTCGCCTGTGGGAGGCGAGGTTTCCCCGCATTACAAGATATTCTATCTATTCTTATATGATGAAAACATTCAGGTCCCTGTTTTTTTATTGACATTCAAGGTAATCATTTTAACAAGTTGTATTATAGTTGATACAAAAATACAAATTAAATCAGGGTGGTATGTCATGAATATCAATACTAAAACTGAGGTTATGCCCCGCTGGATTCCCCTCCTGGGCGGCATCCTGGGCAGCACAACCTGTGGAGCATTGCTCTATGCATGGAGTGTTTTTATTAAACCCCTCAACGCAGAGTTTGGCTGGAACAGGGCTGAAATCGCCATTGCCTTCGCCATAGCATGTCTTATTTTCGGACTCATGACCTTCCCTGCCGGGAGACTCTCAGATCGATTTGGTCCCCGCATTGTTGTTCTAACAGGAGCAGTGATCCTAGGGATCGGCTTTATCGCATCGGGTTTTATTACCAGTAAATTTCAGCTTTATATATCCTATGGTGTTATTGCCGGCTTCGGTGGGGGGCTTATTTATCTTCCGCCTATTGCAACAGCACCCAAATGGTGGCCTGACAGAAAGGGGTTGGCAACAGGCCTATCCGTTGTTGGGTTGGGCCTGGGTTCTTTCATTATGGCCCCCCTGGCAACATACATTATACATAACTATGGGTGGCGTAATGTCTTCATCTATGTCGGTATTGCCATGGCACTTATGGCGGTAATTGCTTCCTTTTGTCTCAAGGTTCCTCCTGCAGGATGGAAACCTGAGGGCTGGTCCCCGCCTGAAGAAAAGGACAGTAATAATAATACGACAAGGGATTTTACTCACGAGGAGACCATGCGTTCACCACAGTTCTGGTTACTTTATGTAGCATATTTCTGTGGCGCCTTTGCCGGTCTTATGGTTATAGGTCACATTGTGGGACACGGAATTGATCAGGGCCTGGAACCAATGATTGCAGCCGGTGCAGCCAGCTGGCTTGCCATAATGAATGCAGTAACCCGCGTTCTTACTGGAATCATTGCTGATAAGGTCGGTACCAGAATCAGTTTTGTAGGAGTGTTCATTCTGCAGGTAGTTGCCATGGCATTGCTTTACCCGGCAGGTCAGACATACTGGGCTCTCTGGGCAGTGGCAGCATTCATCGGCTGGAACTACGGTGCCATGTTTACCCTGTTTCCCGCAACAACTCTGCAGTATTTCGGGCAGAGCGCACAGGGCAGCAACTATGGGCTCCTCTTTACTTCCTGGGGTTTTGCCGGTTTTGCCGGCCCTTATGTAGGAGGATGGCTCAAGGATGCCACCGGCACCTATTACATGCCCTTTATAGTCGGGGCCGCAGTGGTACTGGTATCAGTATTGATAACAGCACTCATCAAGCCGCCAGAGAGGAAAGCAGCATAAAGCTGAAACTCCTATTTTGTCAGGAAGCTTTTTGGCGGGATTAGATAAATACTTTCCGTTTAAAAACTAAAAAAGCTCCGGGTGAATCCCCGGAGCTTTTTTAGTTTTTGCAAGTGAAGGTTGCTGCATGATCTGGTGGAAGAAATTTGGAAGCAACATATAGTTGGCATGTTATGAATAAAAATAGTATTATGTCACTATCTAAGGAATGAGAATATCGGAGTTTTGATATGGTAACTAAACTCACCTGGAGTGAGATGAAAAAGCAATACCCTGATGAATGGCTTCTAATAATTGATTTTGAACTGGATGAGTCAGGCCATTTAAAGTCAGGTCTGGTTGAGCGGCATTCAAAAAAGAAATCTGATATTTATAAATCTCCTGCCCGTCCCGTGGAAAACTCCATTCGTAACAGGAAAAAATTGATTAAAGCATATATCTTCCTAAATCTTGCCAATTTTCGGAGGATATATGCCAAACTTTCTCTCTTTCGTTTTGAAAATCCTGTTCAATCTCATTAAATCAAGCATTTTATTTAAATTATTCAAGGGAGTCGTTTCCCCTACGGGAGCATAAGTTCCCTTAAACCCTTTGAAGAGGGCCTCCTCGATACCGTTGTATGTTGCAGCTTGAATAATGGACTTTTTCAACGGCATGCATTATAATCAATGTTAATGTAACACCAATCTCATAAATTTCCGATCATCATAAGCAGTATTAAATTCTTGCGAATTATGTTAATTAGTAGTAGAATTTATTAAATACTCAATTTTATTGTTTAAGTAAAGAGGTCAGAGAAGTTTATGTCCTTTAGGAGAAAGACCCTTATATACTTCAGCTCGATTGTTGTTGCCTTTATTGTATTTGTATATATCCTTCTGAACCAGTTAACTCTTCAGGGATATATTAAACTTGAAAATGAGCTGCTTTTAAAAAGCTGTCGAAGTATTATCGCTGAAATTGAAAAATCCAGAAAGCCATTAGATATCCTTGTAAGGGATTGGGCAGCCTGGGATGCAACATACAGGTTTATAAATGATGCGAATAAAGATTACATAATTTCAAATCTAACTGACACCACATTTATTGATTCGAACTTGAATTTTATAGTATTCACAAATAGTAAAGGGAAAATAGTCCATTATAAATATTTTGACTTTAAAAAGAAAAAAGCTATTCCCTTACCTAAGGAATTAAAAAAATATTTTACCAGAGGAGGCTATTTTTCCAAGCATGAAAGCCTCACAAGTAAAAAATCTGGAATCTTCATATGCAACTCAGATATAGTTGTCGCTACATCAAGACCAATATTGACAAGTAAAAATATGGGGCCCATAAGGGGATCTCTCACAATGGGGAAATTATTTAATAGTGAATATCAGAAAATGATAGTTACTGCTATTAATAAGCCTCTCTCTATCTATTATTATAATGATGCAAAAATCTCCATGGATATCAGGGATGACCTGGAAAAAAAAGCAATTGCCTCAAAAATAATTGATAAGAATAGAATAGCCGGGTATGCACTGATCAGAGATATAAATAATTCACCAATTCTAATATTTAAAATAATTCTACCAAGAAAGATATATCACTTTGGGAAAAAGAACATTCAATACTTTATCCTCCTTTTCCTTGCAGGGGGTTTCCTTTTCTGCATAGCAATAATCTATATGCTCGAAAAGCATATTATCTCAAGGCTATACAGTCTGTCAAAAAAAGTTATTCGAATTGGTGAAAAGGGAGATTTCTCAATCAGGATATCTGTTTCCGGTAATGATGAACTCACAAGTCTCACCGTTGCAATAAATAGAATGCTACAGAATCTTCAGGATGCAAACATAGAAATTAACACCCTTAGCGGTCTCCTTCCTATTTGCTCTCACTGTAAAAAAATTCGTGACGACAGGGGATACTGGAATCAAATTGAGAAATATATTGAGAACAATACTGATGCTTTATTCAGTCACGGGCTCTGCCCTAAGTGTGCAGAAGAATTATATGGAGACAAGGAATGGTATATAAAAAGTAAAAAGAAGAAGGAGTAACTGCTGCCTACCGGGCCCGTGGAAAAAGTCCATCCGTAATTGAAATAAATTGATTAAAGGATATATTCTCTTGTGTTGTGCATTTTTTTAGGAGGATGTATTCTTAAGTTTCTATTTTTCATCTCGAAAATCCTGTTAACCTTATTAAAACAAACATTTTTTATCAAAAAATTCAAGGGGGTCGTTTCCTCTACGGGAGGTGAGAGTTCCTTAAACTTTTTAAAGATGGTTTTCTTGATACCGTTGTCTGGTGGGGAATTGTTGCTGCTTGAGAGATGGAGTATTTTAAGGCAAGAGACACATTTTTTTAAATTATCCTTGCAAAAAATACAGATATCATTCATGTTACTACCTACCGATAGGTAGCTACATGAGGAGAAACTATGACATCGCCATCAACAAAAGAAAAAATGAAGGAAGTCGCACTTTCTCTTTTCTCATCGAGAGGATATGTAGGGACTTCAATGAGTGAGATTGCCCGGGAGGTGGGAATTAAGAAGGCCTCCCTTTATTCTCACTATGAAAGCAAAGAGGCACTATTCTTCGCGGTCTATGAAGAGCTGGCTGCTGATTACGAAACTCTCCATGAAAGAATAATCAGCGAATCCGAGAAATTGGATCCTGAAGGACGTCTATTCTATTTATTTAGAGAATATATTCTCTATTATTGGCAGAATCCGGTGGTCCAGGGATTTTGGGTTCAGATAAACAATTTCGCTCCTCCAGAGCTTCATAACAAATATTATGAAAATATTTCCAGGCGTGAGCAGATTATCGGGAAGAGAATTTCAATGATTTTCAGTGAGGCTATGGATTCGGGAGTTCTAAGGCAGGACGATCCAATGAAAATGGTTCTATCTTTTCGATCAATGTGCGAAGGACTTCTGAACTGGATGTTAGTCATTAAGGGGTTTAAGGAAGAATGGATTGAAGACATCTGGAGGGATCTCTTTCTGGGAATGAAAAGGAGGAATAAAAAATGAAAGAAAACACTGTGCCTTTAGAATTATGGGAAATGGATGCAATTGGGATTTCTCGGCTCGTGAGAGAAAAAAGGGTTTCGTGCTCTGAAGTTATTACTTCTCATATTGAAAGAATCAAATCGGTAAATCCCTCAATCAATGCAGTTACTGTCCTGCTTGAAGAAGAAGCCCGATTGGCGGCAAAAGAGCTTGATCGAAAACTAGCCTGTGGAGAGCCCGTGGGCCCCCTCTGCGGGATTCCCTTCACTGTAAAGGAGAATATTGATCTTGCAGGTAGTTCCACCACGATAGGTCTTCCCTTCCTAAAGGATGCTGTCCCCCTCAGGAGTGCGCCCTTTGTTGAACAATTGATTCATGCCGGAGCTATTCCTATCGGGCGGACAAACCTGTCAGAGATGGGCATGCGTCCTCATTCAGACAATCCTCTGAGGGGAGCTACAATAAATCCGCTGAATCCTTCCCTGACACCGGGAGGTTCCAGCGGGGGAGATGCTGCGGCCATTTCAGTGGGGATGACTCCGTTTGGTGTGGGGAATGACTACGGTGGATCTCTTCGTACTCCTGCCCAGTTTTGCGGTATAACTTCCATAAAACCTTCTTATGGGCGTGTTGCCTCATTCATGTCGCTGATGCCCGAGAAGCCCGCTATCTGCATGCAGCTTTTTCTTAGTCAGGGCCCTATGGCTCGCAGTATAGGTGATCTGCGGCTCGCTCTTTTTAATATGAGCGGTCCTGATCCCAGGGATCCGCAATGGGTACCGGCTCCTCTTATTAAAGAGGAAAAGACGGGCAAACCGGTCATTGCACTGGTTATTGATCCCGCCAATGAGGGAATTGATTCTGTTGTTGAAGCAGAAGTCAGACATGCCGCTTCGATTTTTGAGAGTGAGGGGTACATTATTGAAGAAGTAGAACCTCCTTCAATAATGGAGGCATGGAAGACCTATCTGGAGTTGACCGGTACTGAATTAAAGGTGCTCATGGAGCAGGAAGTGACACAATTTCTTTCGCAGAACCTAATGACTTTTTTAAAATATTGGAGTGAGACGGTAGAGATAAATGGGCCAGAAACCTATATGCAGGCTCTGGCCTCACGAAACAGAATCGCCAGGGAATGGGCATTCTTTATGGAAAAGTATCCAGTGATCTTGGGGCCTGTCACAACTATCGAGATCCCTCCTGTAAATTTTGATATTCTCTCCAGAGAAAGCGCAGAAAATTTCATGCATGCTTCACGCTTTGCATTTCCGGCAAATCTTCTCGGACTTCCATCTTTGGTTATGCCGGCAATGGAGACTGAGCAGAGTTCCTCAGCAGTACAAATAATTTCCCAAAGATTTAGGGAAGACCTCTGTCTTGATACCGCTGAAGTCCTGGAAAAAAGAAGGGGAAAAATAATTCCGGTTAATCCTTCAATTTAACATATCAATGAAACATTATTAACAATATGAGAATAATTAAAAGAGAAGTTGTATTGTGAACAACTCCATTTGCAATAGAAATAAATTGACTAAAGCATATATAGTAAAAGGTTCAATGAAAAAGAGACAAGGTGTAAGTCTCCGGGTTGCAGCTGTGACTTGAAACCAGGGAACCTGTTATTAATTAAAAAAAGGCAGGGACCAAAATCCCTGCCTTTTTTTAATACTTCCTAAGAAGCTGTCTTACTGAACCAAACAAGCATATCCCGAAGCCGTGCTTCTAAATAACTTATGGTTCCATCATCAGCCTTTATTGCTACCATTATAAGTATTCAACTCCTGCAAAAAGTGTTCATATTTATAAATACGAACGACAGGTGTTACTATTAAGATAGTATTTTAACTTGATATTATATTCAGTATGTATTAGTGCTGGAACAGAAAATGTTATTATTGTAGACATAAATTATTCTTATAAAATTATTTTTTTGATTTATAACAAATGGGACTATTATGAAAAAATTTCTAATAATTTCTATTCTGCTGTTGTTTTCTGTACCTCTATATTCTAAAAATTTTACCAGAGCTGAGGCATTGCGAATATGCAAAACCAGTGACCTTGCCAGGCTAAAAAGACGTATTGCCTCAGGTTACAATATTCATGGAAGAATCTATACTATACGGGGAAAATACTATCAGTATTTTCTTCCCCTTTCGTTGAAGTATAGCGTTTTGCGTTCAAAGAATTATGCCATACCCCGCTGGCTGATTGAAAACAATGCAGATGTAAACAGGAAGGGAAATACCGGTACCTATCCCCTGGTACAGGCCTGTGAAGGGGATAATATTGAAATTGTAGAACTTTTATTAAAGCATCGAGCAGATCCGAATATCACAATACCGGATAGGACCGACAGTCCTCTACATATTGCCGTAAGCAAGAAAAATTCTGAACTGGTAAAACTTCTTATTGCCCACGGTGCTTTCACAAATATTAGAAACAGCAACGGTCTTACTCCCCTTCATATTGCCAGTGGAAATAACAGTGTAGCAATTGCAAAAATATTAATAAATAATAGAGCCAAGATATATGCTCGAGCCAGAGGGGGGGCAACCCCCCTTCATATTGCTGCAAAGAGAAATAATATTGAAATTATGAACCTGCTCTTGAAGTACAGAGCGAATATTAATATAAGGGGAAGTTATGGGGATACTCCTCTCCTCTGGGCATGTAGTCACAACAATATGAAAGCGGTTGAATTCCTGGTTCATCGCAGTGCCGATGTTAATCTTTTGGCTAGGGACCATGGGGGCAGCTATCATAAGGATCGCTCACCTCTCTATTATGCTTTCCAGTCTGATAATTTTATAATGGCAAAATTTCTCTTAATGAATGGGGCAGATGTTCATTATACACGCCCCTACGACAGAGAGTATTTTAAAGATAACCTGCATCGGACTTATGCAGTCTTTTCGGATCCTCTATTCAGAAAGTATCTTCGTCCAGAACATACGCGGTATAATCCCTATTATGTTGAAAACATTGAAAGACTTCGCCAGATGGGTCGAATCCCCAGGCTAAAAACATGGGAAGACAGAAAAATAGAATATGCAATGGAAAAAGAAGAGAAAAACAGGAAATCAAGGAAAAGAAACCTGGCAATAAAATTGACTATCCCACCACTCTACCTCGGTACGTCAATTTTCCTGCGGGAATATACCTTCAGGGGCAATCCACAGAACAATCATTTTGGTACATTCAATGGAATGCTTGGATTGTCGATTGTGGGAGGATTAGTCGTCGGAGGGATAGGCCTTCTAGTCGGGACCTCGTCAAAAAGCAAAAAATTTTCGACTGTACTTGGCCCCATGGTCTTTGGAGCGGTTGTCGGAATAGTAGCGGGAGGATATCTCGGGTATCGGTACCGCAGCCATTTTAAAAATAACAGAGGTTTGTATTACGGAGCGACAGCAGTTTTTTGTATTCCCATATTGGTAATCAGGTTCTAATAATAGAAATTCTATGAAAGACCACAAAAAAAGGCAGGAAACTAATCCTGCCTTTTTTCATCATGAAGCTGTCTTACTGAACCAAACAAGCATATCCCGAAACCGTGCTTCTAAATAACTTATGGTTCCATCATGCAGGTGAGGGTTCCCTTAAACTGTTTGAAGATGGCTTTCTGGATACGGTTGTGTGGTGGGGGATGGTTGTTGCTTGAGGGATGAGGTTTTTCCATGGCACGCTCTCAGTGAATGTCGCAAAATGGATTTTTATAACTGAAAGAATGATATATCATTCCGTGTAAAAGCCCCATCCTTTTGGGATGAGGCTTTAGGTAATAAAATCTTACTTTACAGTTTAAACGTTTCTTTATCAAAAATCCGGGAAAGCCCCCGGTTTTAATAAGTATATTTCATAAGCCAGCCATCATAAGCACTATTGCTGTTTACTAACTTGTAACCATAGCCAGCCATATATATATTATCAGACGAATCGAAGGCTATAGAGCGAACCATATTGATCCACTCATTCTGGTCAAACATCATATTCCACTCGAGGGTATCTTCAATCCCGTTAGGGAAAAATTTCTTAACCCAGCAGTCTTGATTGCTGGTGCTGCTTATCAGGTTTTCACCATATCCCGCTACATAAATATTGTTGTTGGAATCTATTTCTATTGCAAAGATGGAATCACGTCCCGAGTTGCCATCAAATATTTTATCCCACAGGGCCGTGTCTTCAACACCATCATTTGAATACTTCTTTATGAGCCAATCAATATCACTTGAATCGGTGAGAAGATTATTGCTGGATGAGGCGAGATAAATATTGTCATTAGAATCAATAGCTAAATACGGTTCAAAATCATGATTATTATAAAAGTCTATCTTCTTGTTCCAGTTGGTTGTATCCTCTACTCCAGCATTAGAATATTTTTTAAGCCATATGTCATAGCCGCTGGAGTCAGAAACCAGGTCGTAACTTCTGCTTGCCACAAAGACATTATCATTTGAGTCAATGGCAAGGGAAGTAACAAGGTCAGTGTCATCATTTCCATCTATTTTTTTATCCCAGTTTGTTGTGTCTTCTATCCCGTCATTGGAAAATTTTTTGATCCATATGTCTTCATTGCTGGTACTGCTTATCAGCTTTTTCCCTGAACCAGCAACATAAACATTGTCATTAGAATCAATGGCAATGGCGCGAATTTCATCGTACTTTCCATCGGAATCTTCCAGTTTTTTATTCCAGTTGGTTGTATCTTCCGTGCCGTCACTGGAAAACTTTTTGATACTCCAGTATCTGACTGTCTTCATGCCACCGTCAACAGAAATGACCTCTGAACCTGAACCGGCAACATATACGTTGTTGTTTGAATCAATCGCCATTGCCGGCCCCGCGTCATTATAAAGTTTCTCCCATTGCTGTGAACCAAAATTGTTATATTTTATGAGCCACCATCTAACTGAATCTGCAGAGCTGATAACATAGACGCTGTCTTCTGAATCTATTTTTACTGTTTTGGTAAATTCATCTCTCTCCCAGTTTCTGTCTAACTTTTTATACCATGCGGGTGTATCGGAAACTGGCGCTGTATAAATACCGTCAACACTTACTGTCCATGTTTTTGTTGTGTCGTCTTCCGCTGTAACCGTGTATGTTGTCGAACCGCTGCTGAAATCAACAGCTTCTCCCGATTCCGGTGAGATAGCTGCACTATCGGAAACTGTAATGCTTGGAGAAAGAGCTGTCAGATCTGAATTATAGAGAACCTGTATTGAAACTGTTCCCGCTGTACTGTCGATAACCGATTCACCGGTCCGATTCGCGAGGGTAAAGCCTGTTATATCTTTTGCGCTGCTTTCCGCTTCAGTAACAGTGACCGTCCAAGATTGTTCCGTACCGTCTTCCGCTTCTACCGTGTAAGTGACCGGACCGGAATCAAAGTCAACGGAAGCGCCGCTGAGAGGTGAAATGGTGGCGCTATTGGAAACTGTTATAGTTGGAGTAAGTCCCGTGAGACCGGTACCGCTGCTTACAGAAATGGCAACCGTATGATTATTGCTGTCTATAGCTGCCGGGGCAACCTGATTTGTTAACTCAAAGGTTAGTATATCATTGGATGAACTGAGAATAACAGCTTCAGTTACTGTAACTTCCCATACCTGTTCTGTGCCGTCTTCCGCCGTTACAGTATAGTCGACTGCACCGGAAGAGAAGTCAATCGCATCGCCTGATTGTGGATCTATTGAGGCATACTCTGATACTGAAATAGTCGGGGACAGACTGGCCAGGCCGGTTCCATAGGCTACTTCAATGGTTACCGTATTATTTATTGTATCTATTGCTGCGTCACCTGTTTTGCTTGATAGTTGAAATTGCACTATGTCATTTGCAGAACTTTTTGGAGTGCTGTCACCATTGTTATCAAGGCAGGCTGTTAAGAAAAACACCAGACTTATTATTACAATTGATACTTTCTTCATCAGTATTCTCCTGTTACGATCGTGAAAGATCATAAGTTTATTAAATATACAGGTTACAGAGCCCTCTATGAAACCATTTACATTATGATAGCTAAAACGTAGAATATGTCGTTCACCTTTATAAAAGTGAACGATTTTTTAGACCGTCCCGTGCCATGGAAAACTCTATCTGCACAGGACGTAAATTGACTAAAACATATATCCACTTAAATTATGCCATTTTCCGGTGGATATATGCATAAAATTTTATCGTTCAAAATCCAACAAATTCTTCGGCTCCACTCCCAGCTTCCTGCTCAGTTTCAGGATGGTTTTCAGTGTGACGTTAACCTGGCCGTATTCAATTCGCTGATAATACTTATACTCTATAGGCTCATCCCCACCAGCCATGAATTCCTGGGTTAAATCTTTCTCTTCTCGGAGTTGTTGAAGCCTTTCGCCAAACTTTTTAGCAAATATATCAAAATCGGTGCTTTCTTTCTCATTCATAGCCTCCAATTATTCAAATTTTGATTGATTTTAACACCGTGTTATAATACGGTGTTCGAAACTCGTCCCGTGGAAAAACTCCATCCGCAATGGAAATAAATTGACTAAAGCATATATCCTCCCGGAATTTGTCTGTCAACAGAACACAAAAAAAGACAGGGAACCTAATCCCTGCCTTTTTTTAATACTTCCTAAGAAGCTGTCTTACTGAACCAGATAAGCATATCCCGAAGCCGTGCTTCTAAATAACTTATGGTTCCATCATGCAGGTGAGGGTTCCCTTAAACTGTTTGAAGATGGGTTTCTGGATGCGGTTGTGTGGGGGGGGGATGGTTGCGGCGTCATTTAGTATAAGAAATTCGAAAGCAACATGTAGTTGACATGTAATGAATAAAAATCGTATTATGTCACTATCAAAAGTATGATAATACTGGAGTTATGAAATGGCAAAGAAACTCACCTGGAGTGAGATGAAAAAACGATATCCTGATGAGTGGCTTCTAATTATTGATTTTGAACTGGATGAGTCAGGCCATCTAAAGTCAGGTCTTGTTGAACGCCATTCTAAAAAGAAATCAGATATTTATAAATCTCCTGCCCCAAATAAATCTGTCGCTTTTCGATATACGGGAGAGTCAAATTTTTCCGGTTTGAGAAGTCATGCCTGTCACTGAAACATCCTTTGATGTGAACCGAAATTATATTCATCTTGAAATTTTCTTAAAACATGAGGATGGCCGAGAGTATAGTGTTGATGCTATACTTGATACCGGAGCTCCGGTAACTGAATTTTCTGATCAATTTTTACTGTTCACTGGTTTTATTGATTCAATAGATGATACTGTGGACATTAAAAAGGGGCTTCAAAGTCAGAAGTATAAGAAAACTGTTATTCCCGAGTTAAATATTTGTGGCTATGTCATAAATAATTTTGAAGTATACATTTCGCAGTTTGAAGAATCCTGGGGGATTGATGCTTTAATTGGACTTGATTTTTTTCGCATGTTCCATGTAGAGATTGATTACTCTCGAGGATTGATAATTGCCAAGCCTTTCTGAAAATCTTTTAAAAATTTCTCCTGTTTAATTATTGACTGGTCAGCGAGTTCGAATATTTCTTCCATTTTTAGGAGGATATATGCTCAAATTCCTGTCTTTCTTATTGAAAATCCTGTTCAACCTCATCAAATCTAAAAAGTCCCTTCTGGTAAAGTTAGCAACCCTTGAAAAGGAAGTTGAAATCCTAAACCGCCAGAAGAAGAAACGACTGCAATTCACCTTTTCGGATAGAGTCATCTTTTCTGTCTTAAACATGATAGGAAGTATCAAAGGCAATATCTCGATTGTCCGTCCTGAAACTGTCTTGAAATGGCAGAGAAACCTTATAAAGAAATTCTGGACATTTAAAAGAAAGAAAAAGCTGGGGAGACCTCCTGTTGAGCAGAGGATAAAAACCTGATACTGAAAATTAAGAACGAAAACCTCATCTGGGGAGTTCGGAAAATCCAGGGAGAGCTGCTGAAACTTCATATTGATCTCGATCATAAGACTATCTGGAATATCTTAAGAGAATTCAGAAGGCAGGGAAAGATTCGAAAGTCTCTTTCCTGGAAAAAGTTCCTTCAGATGCAGGCAAAGTCAATTTATGCAATGGATTTCTTCACTGTAGATATTCTCATCAATAAAAGATACTATGTGCATTTCATCATTCATCATGCTTCTAGAAGGATTGTCCAGTTTGCTATAACAGAAAATCCAGTGAGAGAGTTTGTGAAACAGCAGATGATAGACTTTGAAGAGAAGGTGGATGCTGCTGTGTTTATGATTCGGGACAGGGCTCCTGAATTCTTTCTGGATTACGGCAATTATGGTATTAAAGATGTTTGTACTTCCGTGAAGGCACCTAACATGAATTCAATTGCAGAGAGATTTATTGGATCTGTCAGAAGAGAAGCTTTGGATTATTTCTTGATAATGAACAAAAAGCAGTTGAAGAATATTCTGACTGAGTATATTGATTATTATAATTCCTTCAGACCTCATCAGGGAATAGGGCAGGGTAATCCTGAAGGGAATTCCTTTAATAAAGAAGGGATTATTAAGAGGAAAAAGGTTCTGGGAGGGCTTCATTCACATTATTATCGTGATGTAGCCTGACGGATGAGGTTTTTCCACGGCACGGGTTTGTGAATTAAGGAAAACAGGAGCTTTTCATGACAAAAAAAGCTTTATTATTATTTTTACTCGCATCTCTTTTGTTTCTTGGAAGCAAAAAAGACAATGCTGTTCTTGCATCCTACAGGGGGGGCGAAATCACTCGTGCAGAATTCCATCAATGGCTCAACAACCGTCATATTCCCAGGGATGAAATACTAAAAGAGAAGACAATGCAGAAAGAACAGCTTAGAAGATTGGCAACAGAGCGATTGACACAGGCAATAGCCAAAAGGGCAGGTTTTCATAAATCAAATGATTTTCTTACAATACTAAACCTAATAGAAACCAATTACAGGGCAAACAAATTCAAAAAAAATCTTAGAGAGACCATTTCTTTCAATGTTCCAGCAGTGGAAGTACGAATTATTAAACTAGTTGTAAAAAATTGTAAAATCAGCGATAAAAGACGAGTCTATCTTTCAGATGATGAGATGGCCCATGCCCTGAAAAAACGTAAACTGGAAGCGAAAGAAATAATTTCCGAACTCTCACAGGGAGAAGACTTTGCCGCCTTGGCCTTAAGACATTCTGACGATAATTCAAAGAAAAAAGGAGGGCTCCTGGGATTTCTGGTGAAAGGAATGCGTGATAAAGCATTTATGGATACCGCCTTTAAACTGAAAGACGGAGAATTCACACTCACACCACTGGTCATGGGTAATTCAATTTATATTATTAAAGTGGAGAAACATGCACGCATTACAAAGAAAACAATAAAAAATATCCTTGAAGATAAAAATGAGGCAGGGCGTCTGAGCGGTAAACTAGCAAAAATGGAAATGCATCATTTTGAAAAAAACCTTGAGAATGCGCCTGATGTTATCAACTATATTAATAGAGCTAATTTTAGTCGAGAGGAAGATACTCTTTTTAAAATAGGAAAGGAAAAATTCAAGGTAAGAGATTTAAATGAACTTATTAATTATATAGAAAAGAAAAGAGCTGCAGCACGCCGAAACAAGTTGAACCTTGACGATAATAAAAAATGCTCTTTTGCCTCGAAACTTTTTCATGAGAGACTTTTGGCGCGGAAGGCAGTGAGGAGTGGAATCACAATGACTGAAAAGTATCTCACTCAATGGAATGCCTATTATAATTCCATCCTAGCCAATGCATATCTTAACAATATTATTCTTGGGGGACTTACAGTCACAGATCAGGAAATTCACGATGCCTATAAACGTGAGAAAAAAAAGTGGCTGGAAAGGAGGATGAATTCAGGCGATGAAAGCGAGGAGTTTACCTCATCATATGCTGAATCCAGGGACAGGCTTCGATGGAACCTTTTAAACCAAAAAAAAATAAAAAAACGGAATGAATGGACGAAGGAACTTCTGGCAAATCATAACTTCAGAATTTTTGAAGAAAAACTGGAAACCAAAAACAAATGAGGCCCGTCCCGTGGAAAAACTCCATCCGCAATGGAAATAAATTGATTAAAGCATATATCCTCCCGGAATTTGTCTGTCAACAGAACACAAAAAAGGCAGAGAATCAAATCCCTGCCTTTTTTTAATGCTTCCTAAGAAGCTGTTTTACTGAACCAAATCAGCACATCTAGAAGTCGTTCTTCCAGATAACTTATGGTTCCATCATGCAGGTGAGGATTCCCTTAAACTCTTTGAAGATGGATTTATTGATACGGTTGTGTGGTGGGGGATGGTTGCTGCTTGAGGTGAGATTATCATATTTAACATTTTAGGTGGGCAAGGAAGTTGAAATCCTTAATCGCTAGAGAATGAAAATAATACAATTCTCCATTTTGGATAGAGTGATGTAGATTAAAAGTATAAAGTAGAAAGTAACAATGGGAACCTGTCTGCACCACAGGTACAGCGTGAAGGCTTTAACCGGAAGGGGAGACGGCTTGTTACTTTATGCTTGCTGCCTGTTCCTTTTGCCGTATATAATTGCCTGGAAGCTCTGCGCAATGATGAAGGCTGAAGATCTAGAGGATATTCTGCAGCTTGCCATTAAAAAAACAGGTAGCACATACATAAACGTCATTAGTCTGCCAAGAATGTTGAGTCCTAATGGCCTGTGTTATGTTTCAAGGCACCTGAAAGAATATTGGAAGTTCCATTTTAGTAAGCCCTAATTACCTTATTTCGCAATATTACATTATAATTGAAAAAAAATTCCTGAAAGAGTAACACTTTTATTTATTCAAGGTGTTCTGTTATTATTGAGTCTCCCATATCCCTGAATTAAATCAACACACTGAATAATATTGGAGAAGTTATGAGAATAAAAACATTCACTAGTCTCATTCTGCTATTAGTAAACACCTATGCTTATTCTGCAGAAATTACTGAATTAAACCAAAATAGAAATCCAAATAAACTCCCTGCCCTCACGGTGGGGTACTTCGGAGAAATGTTTTCACATCCTGGGATGATGGTTGGTGCTGAATTTACTATTGTTGGAAACCAAAATCACCAACTCCTTGGAACACTTAACGTCGGATGGTATGTTCACAGAAGAAACTATCACGCCCTTTTCTTAAACTCGGAGATTGGTTATAGGTATACCTTTAATGTCGGTTTTAACATTCACACACTGTTAGGTGTTGGATATTTCCACAAGTTCGCAGACGGAACTATTTATGAGGTAAGGAATGATACTTTAAAAGAGGTGCGAAACACGGGAAGGCCCCGGTTTATGCCAAGTTTTAGCCTTGGTTTAGGCTGGGATTTTAGAAAAAAAACCAATCTTCCTTTTGGCCTTTTCACTAGGGTACAGGTTTTCGGTGAATACCCCGATGACAGCTTTTTCATGCCCCATGCAGCACTGTTGATCGGTGCTAACTACTATTTTTAAGAGAGGCAACACTCATGATAAAACAAATATTAAAAATATTACTTTTTTGTACTGTAGCATTTTTACCTGCTGCATGCGAACTCAGCACAGATGATTACAATGAAGGTGACTTCTTCTATATAAGAAACAAAGGATCGGATATGCCTGTGTGGGTATGCGGAAATGAAAATTCCAGGGCCTTTATTATTTACATTGCTGGTGGCCCGGGAGATTCAGCGCTTCTTGAGCATTACTCAAAGGCTATGATAAAGATCGAAGAAAATTATCGCGTTGCCTATTACGACCAACGAGGTGCAGGAAACTCCATAGGGTCATCCTCTAAAAAAGATTTCACTGTTGAGCAATTTGTTCAGGACCTGGATGTTATTGTTAATGCTATCTCGATAAAATATAATAGCCCGGAAATATTTCTCTTGGGACACAGCTGGGGCGGTTGCCTTGGTACTGCCTATCTTATCGATCCTGAACGACAGTCAAAAATTAGAGGGTGGATCGAGGTTGACGGTGCACATAACTGGAAAAAAGGAGAAGTTCTTGCCAGAGAGTATGTAATGCAATATGCTAGGGAACACAGCACCAAAAAAAAATGGAGAAAGGCCCTTAAGTGGTATGAGAAAAATCCTGTTATTAACCGTGGAAATATTGTAAAACACGCTATGTACATAAAAGATGCCCATGGCTATGATCCTGAAGGTGCAGATACTGATAACCTATATTCACTCTCTATACCGGATATAATTTTTGCCTCACGAACAAACTTAATCGCTTCTAATCTGAAGGTATACTATTTAGCTAAAACCATGGATCTTTATGGAATTGATTTTACACCACAGATGCACAACATTACCGTACCCTCATTGGTAGTGTGGGGCAAGCTGGATAAACGATTTTCTGTGGAATTAGCCTATGAGGGATATGATGCACTTGGTTCAACTGATAAGTACCTGGAAATACTTCCCAGTTCGGGTCACTCTCCCTTGTTGGAGGATATACCTCAATACCAGAGGGCTATCATAGATTTTATTGAAAAGCATAAGAGTATGTAACATAATGCTTTCAGTAATCCATGATCACGTCGTGTCGTGGAAAAACTTCATCCGTAATGGAAATAAATTGATTAAAGCATATATCCTTTTAGGTTTTGCATTTTTTTAGAGGATGTATGCTGAAATCTCTCTCTTTCGTCTTGAAAATTCTTTTAAAGCTCATCAGATCAAATATTTTAAACAAAATATTCAAGGGGGTCGTTTCGCCTACGGGAGGTGAGGGTTCCCTTAAACTTTTTGAAGATGGTTTTCTGGATACGGTTGTGTGGTGGGGAATGGTTGCTGCTTGAGGAATGGAGTTTTTCCTTGACACGGGGAAAAGATAAAAAATCCAAATCTTGCACTATATTCTTTATAGTATTGAGAACAGTATACAGTCAAGGCGCAGTAAAGTAAATAGTCAGTTAATAAAGAGGAATCACTCTAAACCGTAAACCTGCCGAGGAGATAGTTCTTCAGGAAACCTGTGAATAAGCTCTTTACGAACCATGTAACAGTAATGGCATTCATTCATGAACTGGCCCTGGGGTTCTATTCCATGTGCCCTAGAAAGTTCCAGGGGGCCACCCTTGACCAGAGGACCGCATACGGGATGACTCCCTGCATTGTATTTTTTAATAATCTGCGAGAAGGGCTTCTGCCACATGTTACCAATGCTCACACCCTGGCAAACCATAACATTGCCGTAAGAATCGATATGCACGCGTTTTGGCGTTACCAGCTCTTCATGTATGCATTCATTAAAACAGTTTGGATTTATGACAGGAAGCCCTCCAACAAGTTTTTCTACGGCACGGCCCTTGAAGTGAGCACCGCCTCCCACAACGGGATCTCCCTTTCCTTCTGCCGGCTCCTGAATTGAGGGTTTTTCAATACAGATAGACTTAGTAGAAAGCCCCAAGGATGCGGCAGCGACAGCCCCTATTGTTGCCGGATTCTCTCCGTTCATGTCGTGATGAAAGGAATCGTCGCTCAGCACAAGGGAGTCTATGTCGCTGGCAACCAGGGGCTTCAACCATAGAATGGCATCATCATGAGAAGTTGCCCAGTAACAGTTGGTTACCACACCGGTCTTAAAACCCTTATCCTTTGCCAGGCGAAGGCCCTCTATCATGAGGGGGAAATAGAGAAATGGTTCGCCTCCCTCAAAATAAATCCATTCCACAGTGCCAAGTTTCTTGGACTCTTCAAGGACATTTCGTATTTCATGAATATTAAAGGTGCCCTTAGACTTCGGGCTGCAATATAGAAAGCAGTGGTCACATTCGTAGTTACAGGCATAGGAAAGAAGAAAATGAACTTGCTCAAGCATGGCGAAGCCTCCGATACAGTTATGCGAAATGATTGTGCATTGTTTCGTATAAAGAAGCATCACAAGAAGTCAAGGGAAATTTACTACAGATATTATTCAACTTTTATCAAGTCACCTTTAAGTCAAACTTATTATATACATTAAAAAGGTTCTCTCACTATGATGAAAAGCAAATAATTCAAGCCGCTTTTTGAATTATTTTTTCAGATTCCTTCATTATTCTTTGATAACTAAAGTGAGAGTGGACTTTTTATGGCACGATTTTGTGGTGCAGTTTCCTGTATGTTAAAATAATAAGTAATTAAATTTCACACACTAGAAGAAAAGCATTTCCTGAATATTTAATTAGTTCATGGCTCCCTATATTTATCTCCTTTGCTCTTTTGAAACCATAATTCATGTATAGATTCATTGCGTCGTTATTCTCCTCAAATGCAATGAGACTCAAAGCAAACAGATTCATCCCCTTAGCCTTTTCCTCCATCTCATGGAGAAGTTTTTTGCCGATACCTATTTTCCTATACTTTTCGCGGACTGCCAGGGCATCTATGTAGAGACTGTTTTCAATCCTAGAGTTGAAAAGCTCTTCTAAGTGTGCCAGCCTTTCTTTAGGGAAAAATAATCTCATTTCCTCATTGATTCCATGGAACTTTGAATGATAGGATACCGCCATAGCCGTGATGTCGCTGTCGTTGAAGGCAACTACCGTATTTTCATATGAATAGTATCCATTTTCATTGGCTAAAAATTCTGTCAGCAATTTGATCGGTGTTTTTCCCGAAACGAGGTCATGATAAAGAAAGTCAAGTACACCCGACGAGGCAATGTCTACCAGTTTCGCTATAGGCAAACATTCCTCTTTCAGGGCTTCCCTAAAGGAAATTTCCATGTAAAACTCCTCCATAAATTAGAATTTCTAAATGCATTGTGGTGTCGAAAATTTTCATAAGCATCACCTGTCCGGTCCTTTTTGTCAATGCCATAATATTTTTATAATATGAAATAATGGTCTTAAATTGTTTGAGGATTCTTATCTAGACTCTGTTGTGTGGTGGGGGATGGTTGCTGCGTGAAGCCCACGCTAATTGGAACCTCCTACGTGAGCATGAACCTCCTCCTAAGAACCGCATGAGGTTTTTCCACGGCACGAGGTAGGACCTGTGGTAATTGAGAAAGAGACACTGGTCTATAGGGAGAGGGTCAGGGATTATTCTGTAATGTCAAGCATGCAGCTCCAGGAGGAGTTGGTGAAATATGATAAGGGAATCCCTGTATTAGATATAAAATCAGTACATACGCTGGAAGGGGACTACGCGGATTCGGGCCGATGCTGGCTTGAATGGCAGGACCTGGTCCCGGGAGGCAACTATAAGGATTCCTTCAGGTTCAAAGAACTGGAAATATGCGGTGGGGTCTACTGCGGGGGGATGTGTATTGGGGGCGGTATGTGGCATGTGGGAGGTTCAGAAGAAAATAGCCGACTTTATTTTTGTCGGCTATTTCTTAAAATAGCTATTTTATTTTTATAATCCAAACAACTGACATGCTTACGGGCCGGGTTTCTTTGCTTGGTCGTGGACCACCATAAGATCCATGAGTAATATATGCTCCTAAGAAATTACCTTTGCTATCTTTATATTGATAATTGCAGGATTTATTGTTACGTGCAGTGAAAGCTCGAGCAGAATTGTTAGATGTTGTGAAATCAGCAGCGTTTCCAGAACCACCATTTGTTGCAACGTGAATTGATCTTAAATGACCCTGAAATTTGTCATCTTCCCACGCACCAGATGATGTGTGCCCTCTTAGAAAACTGCCTTTATAGTTCCAACTATATTTAGGTTGATTTAGGTTTGGAACGCGCTCATTAACATAAGGGCTCTCAGAATCCTGAACTTTTGTACCGTCGCATTTTTTCCAATGATCATTTAAGGCAGGTGTTTTTCCTTTGAAATTTTGATGCCAAGCCATTATAGTGCCAACAGGAATTGACTCATCTCTTAGAGAATTAAATCTAGTATTCAAAGAATTTGCTGACAAAGTATCTCCCGGCTGAAAATCAGTCCAGTCCATTGTAGCAGCATAAAGAGCTACACTGGATAGTATAATCGCCATAGATGCAATAACAACATTTCGTTTTTTGCCAAGAATTTTTTTAAAAAATTTAGCGATTCGATCATCAATATTAATGTTAAAATTTAAATTTACTTGCATGATTTTTTTTCTCCCATCTTAAATGTAGTTATATGTAAAAACTCTTAGTTTTCCAGGCGGCTTTCGCCTAATTTTGTAGTACTAGTTGCGCAAGGATAGGTCGGGTGACCATCTTCACACAGAACACTTATTGGCTCATTAGGTAAATGAACAGTGATATAATCAGAATCCCCAATATCATTATATGCACAGACCCGATACCATGCAGGTTCATTCGAAGTATCATAGGTCGCATCAGTAAAAGTTGTACTGTCTGATCCAAGATCTGCAAGCAGTACATAATCCGAATCCGCAATAGTTATTTTATATACTTTAAATCCGGTCTCAATAAATGAATTGTCTTCCCAGGTCAGTTTGACCTCAGTAGAACTTAATTCTGCAGTGGTTAAATAAGTCGGTCTCCAGGGAGGAGAATCAGTCTGACTTGAGTCTCCAATAAGATCTCTAAGAACTACAGTTGCAGGTGTTGTCTGCAGCGGATAGACAGTTATGTCATTATTTGATCCGCCGAAGATGGCCAGGTCAGGGTTGCCTGATACTCTTTTGTAGGCTGTAATCTTAAGAGAATAGTTTCCCTGGTATAAATCCTGGAAAATGACTTCTTGTCCCGGATCTGCTTCTTCTATTATATCGCTGTAAACAACATCATTACCTGTTATTTCTAAAGTATAGAAATAAATATCTTCAACAGTATTATATGACATTGACCTTTTTATAATCCCTGAAGGAAAGCTTCGGGAGGTGTAAAGAGACAAAGAAGACCGTGAATCACTTCCGCCAGGTAATTTAATTTTGATACCACCGCCATCTCCGGTTTTCTTGTTTGCAGTATCACAGCCAAGTAAAACAGTAAATAACAGCAGATTTAGAATTATAAATCTTTTAAAGGACACTATGAGCTCCTGTGAATCATTTATTAGAGTTATACGCAAATTATTGCTCAATAAAAGTCAATAAAATTTTTATTAGTTAAGTTAAAAAGTTTTAATTAGTAATTATTTATTATATTTATTTGATTAATTGTTGACACAAATAGGTCGTCTTCCAGAAAGAAAGTAAACAATATTAGCTACCTGGAAAATTGACCATGAATACTAACTTTCTCTCGAAACTTTTTACATCCTTTATCATTATATTTTCATCAATTCTGATTTTCCCGCAGGATTCCTCTGCAGGTGTTAATCCCGATGGATCCTTCAGTTATTCTGTTCCGATTAAAGTTCCGGAAGGGACTAATGGCATGCAGCCGAATCTATCACTTGAGTATAACTCCAACAATAAGAATGGAATTGTTGGGTATGGATGGAAGTTGCAGGGATTACCGGTGATTACTCGAAATACTCAGTTTCCCATAGAATATGAGGGAGAAGATAATTATGTGGGGCCAGGTGGTCGGCTAGTTGAAGTCGATACCGATACGGTCATGGGTACGGATATATTCAATTATGTTGAAGAGAAGTTTATTCGTCTTCACAGAGTAAAAGTTGATATTGGTAACGGTAAATTTGAGACAATGCAGTGGATAGCACATCACCCTGATGGAACTAAGTATTATTATGGTTCCACTTCTGATTCAAGAATCAAAGCTGAAGGTCAAGATTTTTATCGATACAGGTCTTGGGCTTTATCAAAGATTGAAGACGTCTTCGGAAATTCCATGACCGTGGAATACTATACCGGATCAGATTTCAATACTTATGGGGCAATATATCCTAAGAAAATTATATATACCCAGAATGCCGGAATTTCCAAATATAAAGCGGTAGAATTTTCGTATGAAGATCGTCCTGATTATTGGAGTGATTATAGTCAACAGTCTAATGTTGAAGTAAGGAAAAGACTTAAGAATATAAAAGTACAAACTGGAATTACAAATATTCTTGGCCTTGAATTGTTTGGCAACCAGGTGCGAAGATATGAATTGCAATACAATTATGGTAACAATAAAAGCACTCTAACAGCAGTTAAAGAATACAATTCCAATGAATCGGATTCAAAAACGATTCAGTTTGAGTGGGATAACGATAATTCAATAACAGTAACCAACCGAAATGCCTTACCTTCGAATCTGCTGGATAGAAGTGATAGTGGTTTACTTTTCAGTGGGGAGTTTAACGGAGACGGAGTTACAGATCTTCTATTATACGATGGATTTTCAGGAGAGAATACGTGGTTTTTCCTTGGAGAAGAAAATAATTATAATTTAACAGATATAATTAATCCCAGTTTGTTGACTGGTGGCTGGAAAACATTTCATATTGGTGATTTTAATGGAGATCATTTATCTGATTTATTTTTATATGATGACGGTGGTGGTTCAAATAAAATCTTCTTGAATAAAGGGGGTTTGTATTCTGGAGCAAAACCATTTGATAATAACTATATTTCAATAAAAATTAGTGACACAGACGTGAAGAACACTGATTTAGTCAGGCTCGGAGATTGGAACGGAGACGGTACTACAGATTTTTTGTTTTTTGATGTGGAAACAGGGGACAATACTTGGGTGTTATCTGAAGGTGGAACAAGTGATTCTTTTTTAATTCAGAAGTCAAAAATAGATCTTTCATACTTGATTGGATTTAGTTCTAATAATTATGAAATTAAACCAGGTGATTTTAATGGTGATGGTAAAGCTGATATCTGTGTATTAGACCATTCTAATAATTTAGATTATTGGTATATCAGCAAATCGAGTCGTGATTCGGTTATTTTTAAAGAACCAGTAAGTGGTAAAATTCATCAAAGCGTTTTCGATAAGCTTTATTATGTTCCACAAAATGACCCATTCTTTTTGGCCAATACCTACGGTAGCTTTGGAGGAGGTTTTACAGCGCCTTATACTAATACTGATGAATACTTCCTCTTAGATATAAATAATGATGGTTTAACAGATTTTATGCCATTTGAACAATATTGTGGTTTGCATCTAATGTATTTAAATACTGGAAATGCAAATTTAATACTCACACCAGACAAAGACGTCACTAGAGATTCAATATGGGTTTATGGTAGTTTTGATGGCAACGCAAATGAACCGACTCGTACTCTACGTTTTCGAGATTTTAACGGAGATGGGAAGGTTGACGCATTTAATATGCGTTTATTCCATCGAAATTCAAGGATAATACTTAATAAAAATGGGACTTTTGATTATCATAATCCAATTAATATTGATCGTCAAAACAGTTATAGCTATCACTCTAATATTTACACAGGAAGCTACAAACATGCTGGAAATTGGAATTCAACTTATTTGATGTATTCAGGAGGAGCAAGCGGCCATGATCCAGTTCCAAATGGAGAGAGTGAATTTAAAGTTATTACCGCAGGAAACCCGACAAGAATAAAAGAAATAACCACCTACACCGGCGGGAAAATTAATATTTCCTATAAAACTGATCATACAGCTTCTACCTATTATACTAATAAAACAGATTACCCTTATGTGCAGGATAAAAGTCCAAGATACCTAATTGATTCGGTAATAACTTCTGATGAAAAAGGCTATGAGACAACCACAAAATATAAGCATGAAAAAGGCAAACTTTACATGGGCCAGCCCCATGAGCGAAAAAATTTAATTTTTGAAAAAGTAACTGCTGAGAATCTGAATACCGGCATTAAAAAGACTACCTATTTTAAGCAGGATAACCATTATTTTGCAGGTAAACCGGAGAGAATTGAAGTCTATGATGTCAATAATACGATAATTCAAGCCACCGACTATACCTACTATGGTGAAGATAAGCTCGATTCCGACACAAGTGAAATTGATACTATTTTTACATACTCAGACAGCCTGGCAAATGAAAGCAATTTAAAGACAAGATTAATTCGAACAAAATCTACCAAATCAACTACTTATGAAAAAGGAAATCCAGTTTTTTCAAATACAAAAACATTTGTCTACAACGATCACGGAGCAGTAAGACTCACTACGGATGAAGCCACCGGTACAGATACAATTGAAACCACCATTGAACATCATCCTCAGCCTTCGCAGCCAGAAGACGAATGGATCCTTAATCGGCCAAGTGATATTCAGAAAAAAATTCCCGGCGCTCCCACTCCTTTGCGGCATCAAAAATTATACTATACAGGTGCAATACTTGACTCCGTTAAAGAATATCAGGATGTAGAGGACAGATGGATAAGTAAATCATTTTTGTATGATACTTATGGGAATCTTCACACTGTTACCGATAATTTGAACAATAAAACAGAGTTTCTATATGAAGATGAATATCATGCAACCCCAACGAAAGTAATTGATGTAAATGGAAACGAAACTATTTTATCAATTGATGAAACATACAACAGTGAATTCAGTAAAATTGTCACTTCCCGGGATGATAATGGAAATGTCACTGAATACAGGTATGACCATTTTGAACGATTGATAGAAGTTGCTCTTCCCGGGGATGAGTGGACAAAAAAAATTGATTACCACGATGAGGTATCAGGAAATCCTAGCGCTCAATTTGTAGAAGTAATGACAAAGGATGAGTCTGAACTTGGGTATCATTACCTCCGATCATATTTTGATGGTTTAGGTCGAATTTATAAAACAGAATCTAAAGCTGATCATTTAGGAAAAGTGCTGATAAAAGAAACCCAGTATAACAGCAAAGGACAAGTAGAATCTGTCAGTAATCCATATCTTGATCCCTGTGATTCAGTCTATTATTCAAACTATGAATACGATGCACGGGGAAGGATAAGTAAAGTAATCGCCCCTAATGGGAATGGAGTAATATTTGATACATATTCCTATAGCAGTACTGGAAATAGACTTGCAGTGACAACTACAAATGCGAATGGTAAATCATTCTATAGTGAAATCGACTCCCGTGGCCAATTGAGAAAAAAAATAGAACCTGAAAGTGCAGATTTGCAATATGAGTACTATCCCCTTGGAGAGCTGAAGAAAGTCATTCTGGAAGGATCTCTAACTACAAGTATTACATATGACAGTCTTGGTTTAAAAAGATCAATAACAGATCCAAATACTGGTACATGGAACTACTCTTATGATGTCCTAGGCAGACTGAGTACTCAGGAAGATGCCAGGGGAGTTGTAATCAACTATGGTTATAATAAGGGGAATTTGGTAAGAGAATATACTCTCGATGGGATTTTAGATACTAATTATTTTTATGATGAAACAGACGTAACTAATGGAAAAGGCCGTCTTACTTCCGTAAGACAAAAAGATGCTGATGGATCAATCGTTTCAAGATATGGCTACGATGCAAGGGGCAACATTTCAGCCTCTAAAACCAGTTTTGTGGACAGCGGTAATGTAAGTGAAGATTATCCCTTTGCTTTTACCTATGACTCACAGAATCGTCTTAAATCCATTCAGTATCCGGATACCTCAATCTTTACCCGCCACTATGCCGCTGCAGGATATTTACAATCAGTAAAACTTGGAGGAAGTAATATTGTCCAGTATGGCCGGGATAACGGTGGAGATGATTCACAGGCCTGTACTTCCCATATCATGAAACGGGTAACGGGGAATGGATATCAAACGGATTTTGAATATGATCCGGCTTCAATGCTTGCACTGCACCCCAGAAACTGTAAATAACTTTAATGCATAAATTGTGATTTCTCTAACTTTTTCCTATATTCCACAGGCGTTAAATTCTCTATCGATGAATGTGGTCTGATAGAATTATATTTATCTGTAGAAATTTTATTTCTGGTCATACTTTTTCCCGAATTCTGGCCGTATGAAATCAGTCGATTTTGGCCGGATTACCGTGATATAGCGTAAATTTATTCCCTGTTTCATCATAGAATTTCCCACAAAATTGCCTTTTTCCCCGATACCACAGAGAAATAATCTCACACATTATGACACCCTAAAAAACAGGCCATATTCCATGACCTGCTTTTTCTACGATGCTGAAGGCGAAATTTTTCTGTCTTCAAACCTTCCAATTTTTATGACACCTACAGCATGGCAGCCTCCAGATCATTCTGAACCCTCCAGTGGGGCTGAATGAGCACACGATTTACCACATCAAGATCTATTGTTCTTTTCCCAGCTCTGACGCCTTCGAGCAAAGAGGCAATAGAGAGGTTGCGTGCCTTTCTTAGGATGCCGTCGGAAGAGCGGACAACAAGGGCCAGAGCGTCTTCAGTGAATGTGTTGTGTCCGAGACCAACCTGATCAAACTGGCCGAGTAAGAAGGCCTCCATGTCATCGGGGTTGATTTTCGGCGTTGTGACCGAGTAGGTTACCCGGCTCTTGATATCCTCATTGACCTTCAGGCACATTGATGCCAAAAGCTCAACCTGGCCGACGAGAATGAGATTATGATTCTTGGGGAAATCATCAAAGAGGAGTCGCAGTCTTCTCAGGGTGGCGATCTCCATAAGATGAGCATCATCAATGATGGTCATGATAACTTTACCCTGACGATTCAAAGAATAGGCCTCTTCAATAAGACGCTTTTCGCACTTGAAACTGTCTCCGATATAATCAACATTAAAGGCATGGCAGAGTATTTTGACCGTATTGGTATAGGTGTGAAGGGTACGGCCAACAGTAACGACAACAGACCGCTTGTCGGCATTTCTTACCAGAGAATCCTTTATGATGGATTTGCCGGTACCGGGCTCACCCATGACAAGGCATAAGCCCCCCTGTTGAGAATGAACACCCAGAATATCTGAAATCTCCTGCTGAAAAGAGAGAAGAGAAATCGAATCAAGAGAAAAGGGATTGCGGTCAATACCGAAAAATGATTTAATCATGTTACACCTCTCTCCTGTTTCGTTTTACCATGCCATTGGCAATGAGGTCTACGGGACATGCTTCTCCCATACGCTCATTCTTGTAATAGACAATGACCGGGGTGTCCGGCTGGCTCTTGTTAAAGCGAATTTGAATTTTCTTGCCACTGAGCATCCGGGGAGCTTCAAAGGTTTTTCTTCGAAATGAAAAGGTGTTTGCGTTTGAGACCATTCTGTCATCTTCGTTGAAGAAGAGTTCATCATTAGCATTGATGTTTGGAAGAAACCTGATACGGGAACAGTCAAGTCCATAGCGGTCTATAGGCTTCATGCCCAGAACAGCGTGTTGTTTGTGATTATACTCGTTTTCAACCCATTCAAAAAATGCCTTGTTTAAATTTTCAAGGGAAGAGAGGTCAAGGTCTCTTGATAAAAAGCTCATACGGACTGTTCTGAAGAATCTTTCAATCTTTCCCTTGGCGGCACCATCTCGCACAGGCGTATGGGTCAGAATACAGCCAATACGGGCGCATACAAGCGTGAGTTCCTTTGATGTATAGGCAGAACCATTGTCTACATAAAGCTGTTCAGGAATGCCCCGTTTGTAAAAGGCCTTTCTGAGGGCAGCAAGGACTGTTTCGGTTTTTTCATCAAGGAAGAATTCGCCATGGCAGATAACCCTGCTGGCGTCATCAATAAAGGCAATGAGTTTGGTCTGATACGATCTGCCCTTGTGCTTCACATAGGGACCAAACATGGTATCTCCCTGCCAGAGTTGGTTGGCATATTGCATGGCAAAGGCAAGACGTTCTGGCCTTAGAGAATCCTCTTCCATGAGCTCATACTCCCGAATAAACCGGTAAAAGGTGGTCTGGGCCATTTCATCTCTCCTTAAAAGGCCCAGTTCAATAGCCTTTCGGTAGAGGGCCATTTTGTTATAGTGACCTTTTCTGAAGTGGCTCTTGACTTTGTTAATAACCTCTAAGAGTTCTTCGGGTGAGACTTTTCGTGTAGACCCTTTATCCCTGCGGGCCTTTGGACTCAAGGCGGTGACACCATGATTTTTGTAGCGGTAATACCATGTGTAAATGGTCCGCCAGGTAAATTGACTTTTTCTCCGTATTCATCAATGAATACCATTTGGGCAACATTCTCTACTCGTTCCTGCTGTGTTTTCCCCGGGGCAGATTCAATGGCTCCCAGGACTCTCATCTTAAGATAGGATGACGGCTGTTTCATATTGATACCTCCATGTATAAATGTGGATGAGTATAGGAGAGGCTGAATCGGCTGTCACGGGCAGATCCTGTTGCCGTTGAAAAGAGGGTAAATGGCTATAGAAAAGTCTGATGGGATGAAAGCAAAATAGGGAGCTGGAATCTGTTCGCTAAGGGCTAAATGAATGATTTCTGAGATGCCAGTTGATACTCAGCGATGGGATTGCAGGCAGTATTTTTAAAGACAACTGACAGGTGGAGAATAGTTTCTCTGTGAGGGCAATTCTCCGATAGTGGGACATGAGGATAATTGTCGGCAAGGAAGGTGCGAATCTGTGGGGTTGAAAACTTGAATCTTTGCCAGAGCCTGTAGAATGTTGAAATCGATAACGGGCAGGAAGGATCGATTGTTTCATAGGATTTGTTGATAGAGAGTTCAGTAAGAATGGCATTAAGAAACTGCCAGAAGAGTTCAGCTGAAATAAATCCCCCTCTGATGAAATTATAAAAGAGCAGGTAAAGTGTTCGGCCACAACCGCTTCTCCTGTTTCTGTTTGAACAGAAGACTCTTCTCCCTTTGGTGATAGACTTTTTGTAATCGGATTGTCCGTAGGTATAACCGTGAAAAATGAGCATGCCGACTTTGCCGCAGTGTTTGCACTGCTGGAGCTTCAGGTTTAGTGACTGGTCAAGCTGATCTGAATGAACTATGAAGACAGGGGTACTCATAGTTCATTATCGGGAAATGGATTACCAAATTAACGGTGTATAAAAAGAATTGATCTTCAGTGGCTATGTGGTTATATGTTGGTTGTTCTGTGGCAGGAGCGGGGTAATTAACATTTATCAATGAAATTAAAAATCGAATCAGCTGATTCTTCCTTGTTATCATAATCTGAAATATTTATTTCCTGGCGTTTAACCGTGCTGTTAAACGATTCTGCATGAGCATTCTCATATGCATTACCTACACACATAGATATTTTCATCTCTAATAATTTCAGTCTTTTGATATAGGCAACTGAACAATATCTTACATCTGAGTCTGTATGATGTATACAGTTCTTTAGGTTAAGATTTCCTCTGTTTTGTATAGCATCCTCCAGGGCAGCCAGTACAAGCTCTGTATTGTTTCTATCTGAAACCGCCTCTCCTATTATCTCACGATTATGTCTGTCCATCAGGGTTGCAAGAAAATGATCTTTGCCCCTGACATCATAGGCAGTTACATCACCAACAACCAATTGGTTAATATCAGTTGTTTCAAAATTCTTGATAAGATTTTTATATTTTTTGAGATTATGACTGGAATCAGTTGTTTTCGTTCGAAATTTCTTCTTTTTCCTGCATAAAAGGTTTTTTTCGCGCATTATTCGATTAACTTTTTTGTGGTTTATCAGCATTTGGCGGTTCAAATAAACTGTAACCGGCCTGTAGCCAGATTCAGGCACCAATTCAATATAGTCCTCAATTTCCTTTGCAATCATCATATCATCTGTATCCTTTTCAAATTTTCTGTAATAGTAGGTTGAAATGCTTAAACCCATAGCTTTACAGCTTTTGACTACTCCGAATTCCGGGGCGAGATACTCCCTGATGATTTTTCTTTTTTCCTCAGTTGTTTTAGTATTTTTTCCGTTTTTTTTAGAATGTGATTCTCAAGGGCAAGATCACTTACCGTTTCTTCGAGATCTTTAATACGCTTTTTAAGTTCAGCTGTCTCCTGCTCATCTGTATCGTAGTCACCCACAGAGAATATATCTCTCCATTTGTATAAAGTTGTACTTGTTATTCCTTCACGCTTAGAAATCTCTGCAGCTGTTGATATCCCCATGAGCAATTCATGAGCTATCTTCTTTTTAAATTCTTGACTGTATCTTTTTCTTGTTATCATAATGCTATTCTCCTAAAACATGTATTTTTTGTCATTACAGTTTTAGGGGTGCAGACCAGCTTCTTAAATCCCTGAAGACAAAGCTCATTCAGCAGGGTGACCTTCAGGTTAATGTCGATATCATTGATTATCAGCCAAATTCAAGAAATACAGGGGACGAAGTTTTAATCCAAAATTTGGCATATAACCATGATAATCTGGGTAATATTTTAAATATAAGTGATGCTCTTGATCCTACTAAAAATCAGGAATTCCGATATGATGGATTGAATCGTTTAAATTATGCAAAAGGCACATATGGAGAAGGATTATTCCAGTATGATCCGACAGGAAATCTTAGAAATAAAGGAATAGATTCATCGGTTACTGGTAGCGTTAATGTTGATGTAGATATCCATACTTATAAACCAAATCGTTCAATTGCTCCCAGCAGTGTTAGCCTGAATTATAATGATCCTCAGCATCCCTTTGCTGTCACCAGCGATAGTAATGGCAACAGTTATTCATATGACCAGAATGGTAATATGATTAACAGAAAAGGGGTGACCTTAACCTATGATAAAAAAAATCAGCTGGTAGCAACATCAAATGGTGAAGAATATACCTATGATTATACCGGTCAACGCATTCGCCAAAAAGCTGCTGATGGTAAAATAAAATATAATATTTCTGGATTATTTGAAGTCACTAAAGTTGCCGGTAATGATGATGTTAAAATTAAATATATCTATGGTATGAATGGTGATTTAGTCGCCAGGACGCCGGCGGTTGAAGGTGCTGGAGGTGCCCAGTCCTTTATTGTTGGCAGGCATATTTATAGTCCTGACAGCCTGATTGGTTTTGGAAAATATGTTCATGGCTTAACTCACCTTGTTATCTATGAAAGCAAGTATTACAGAGTGAGTTTGACAATTGTTTTAGCGATTTCACTACTTCTTATATTATTTCTATGGATTAAAAATGTTATTATAGGCTCGCATCATGATGAGTTAACATTTAAGTGGGCCGCTCATGCTAGTCCATTCATCCTGATGTTTTTTCTTGGCACTTTTGGAGTTTCCGGTTGTTTTACTGATACAAAGATGCAGTTTCCGGATAACCTCAATGCGCTGAATACATACTATTTTCATCCGAATCATAACGGATCGGTTGCGGTTGTTACGAATGGCAATAATGCCGTTGTATCAAGGCAGGATTACACTCCTTATGGCGGTCTGGCAGCATCGTCGACTGGTACAGATATTGATGATAAAAAGTTTACAGGCCAGGAGCTTGATTCTACAACTGGACTTTACTATTATGGTGCAAGGTATTATGATCCTGAAATAGGCCGTTTTATTAGTCCTGACTCGATTATTGATGGTCCCGGAACCTCCCAGGGGTGGAATAGGTATATGTATGTTCATGGAAATCCGGTGATGAATATTGATCCTACTGGATTTTCATCTGAGCAATATGGTGATATAAGTGTTGTTGGTTCATTTTTTGGTGTTACTATTTCCAGTGATGGAGGTGATGGTGGAGGAGGCGGTTATACCTTTTCTTACCCGAATGTAGCGGAGGATTATGGCTCTACCGTAGGAGTAGGGGCAAGCAATTCTCCAATGATGCCGATTGAGGTCAGCTCAACAGGTACTTATTCTGATGTTTCTACAGATGGTGGAGGGCACGTAGGGTATGATGTAAGCTATCAGGCGGGCGGTTCAAATTACATTCGTGGATGTCATTACAATGGTGGTCCAATTGGCACTGCAGTTGTTCCGAGTGAAGCAGCTAAAGTAATTGTTGGTGCAATCGCGATATCGACTTTATTATATTTTGGATCTGTTGCTCTTGCTGCTGTTGTAGTTTCAGCACCGGTTGTTGCGGCCTATGCAGCTTTAGCTTCTGTAGGGACAGTAGGGCTTACTCAAATAGGAAGATTGGGGCCACTAATTCCAGGATTAACTACAGCTGCAAAGGGATTTCGTCAGCTTGTTGGGAGGGGACATGCATCGAAGAGGAGTGCTATAAAAAATGGCTCTGATGTGACAGATGACATGATTAGAAAAGCTATGCAAGATGCACCATTAACAACTCAACAAGCAAAAGTATCAAAACCAATGATTCAACGATATGTTGATCGATTGATAAAAGGGGATACGCCACCACCAATAAAAGTTGACAAAGGTATAATTGTAGATGGTAACCATAGATATGTTGCAGGTAGATTAATGGGGAAAGAGCCTAAAATTATCAAATGGTCAGGAGGTAAACCTTCTCAGGTAGTTAATTGGAAAGATGTAGTGATTGATTTCATCGATTGGGGAGGTAAATAAAGATATGAATGTTAACGATAAAATTGATAATATAAATAAAAATAATTTAGAAATTCTTGATCTTAGTCATTGTAATTTAATAGAAATTCCAAAAGATATATTTTCATTAACACAACTTAAATCATTGGACTTAAGCTATAATAGTATTGATGTGTTAGACAACGATTTTAGTAAATTGATAAATTTAGAACATTTGAATTTAAATCATAACAACTTAAAGTATATTACACCAATTATTGGGAAACTTGTAAATTTAAAAGAGCTAAGTGTAAACTGTAATCAGTTAATCGAATTTTCTCATGAAATTTCTTTCTTAAATAATTTAATATCACTTGATTTAAGTAGCAATCTTTTAAAAGAAATACCTATAGAAATATCAAAACTTGATTCAATTGAATATCTCGATATATGTTCAAATAAAATAGAATTCATACCTAGTGATTTTATTAAAGCAAATTTAACTTCTTTTGCGTATACTCATAATCATTTATCGATTGCTTCTATTAAAGCTATGATCGCTCATGCTTTAAGTTTAAATGATAAAGATTACATATCAGATATTGAACTAAAAAATTTCGTCAATGATATAATTAATGAAAAAAATAGCATTGATGGTTTTTGGGATTTTTTAAAAGAAAAATTAAATAATAAATATAGCAATGAAAATAAAGAAATGGTAGAGACCATATTATGGAATATTACTTTAGCAGGTAGTGTGTATAAGTAAATGTTTACCTCTGAGAGTGACGGTATATATATTTTGTTGGATTACTTATGCAGCAATCCAACACTTCAAAAAAATCCTCCCGCCAGGTAGTTCGGAGATTGCACTGCACCCCTGAAACTGTAAACAATTTTAATCTCTTATTTTATTTCCCTCAATATTTTTTCATATTCGATAGGTGTTAAATTCTGTAATGATGAATGTGGCCTTATAGAATTATACTTACCGATAAAATTAAATATTGACATTGCTGATTCTTCTTTTGTATCATAATCTGAAATATTTATTTCTTGCCTTTTAACTGTACTGTTAAATGATTCAGCATGTGCATTCTCATATGCATTCCCAACACACATTGAAATTTCCATTTCATAAAAATTAAGTGTAGAAATTTTATTTCTGGTCATACTTTTTCCCGAATTCTGGCCGTATGAAATCAGTCGATTTTGGCCGGATTACCGTGATATAGCGTAAATTTATTCCCTGTTTCATCATAGAATTTCCCACAAAATTGCCTTTTTCCCCGATACCACAGAGAAATAATCTCACACATTATGACACCCTAAAAAACAGGCCATATTCCATGACCTGCTTTTTCTACGATGCTGAAGGCGAAATTTTTCTGTCTTCAAACCTTCCAATTTTTATGACACCTACAGCATGGCAGCCTCCAGATCATTCTGAACCCTCCAG
This sequence comes from uncultured Spirochaetota bacterium, assembly GCA_942491575.1. GTDB lineage: Bacteria > Spirochaetota > UBA4802 > UBA4802 > UBA5550 > CAZHNW01. The sequence continues at coordinate 2,018,609 of CALOBT010000025.1, read as the reverse complement.
TGGGGCTGAATGAGCACACGATTTACCACATCAAGATCTATTGTTCTTTTCCCAGCTCTGACGCCTTCGAGCAAAGAGGCAATAGAGAGGTTGCGTGCCTTTCTTAGGATGCCGTCGGAAGAGCGGACAACAAGGGCCAGAGCGTCTTCAGTGAATGTGTTGTGTCCGAGACCAACCTGATCAAACTGGCCGAGTAAGAAGGCCTCCATGTCATCGGGGTTGATTTTCGGCGTTGTGACCGAGTAGGTTACCCGGCTCTTGATATCCTCATTGACCTTCAGGCACATTGATGCCAAAAGCTCAACCTGGCCGACGAGAATGAGATTATGATTCTTGGGGAAATCATCAAAGAGGAGTCGCAGTCTTCTCAGGGTGGCGATCTCCATAAGATGAGCATCATCAATGATGGTCATGATAACTTTACCCTGACGATTCAAAGAATAGGCCTCTTCAATAAGACGCTTTTCGCACTTGAAACTGTCTCCGATATAATCAACATTAAAGGCATGGCAGAGTATTTTGACCGTATTGGTATAGGTGTGAAGGGTACGGCCAACAGTAACGACAACAGACCGCTTGTCGGCATTTCTTACCAGAGAATCCTTTATGATGGATTTGCCGGTACCGGGCTCACCCATGACAAGGCATAAGCCCCCCTGTTGAGAATGAACACCCAGAATATCTGAAATCTCCTGCTGAAAAGAGAGAAGAGAAATCGAATCAAGAGAAAAGGGATTGCGGTCAATACCGAAAAATGATTTAATCATGTTACACCTCTCTCCTGTTTCGTTTTACCATGCCATTGGCAATGAGGTCTACGGGACATGCTTCTCCCATACGCTCATTCTTGTAATAGACAATGACCGGGGTGTCCGGCTGGCTCTTGTTAAAGCGAATTTGAATTTTCTTGCCACTGAGCATCCGGGGAGCTTCAAAGGTTTTTCTTCGAAATGAAAAGGTGTTTGCGTTTGAGACCATTCTGTCATCTTCGTTGAAGAAGAGTTCATCATTAGCATTGATGTTTGGAAGAAACCTGATACGGGAACAGTCAAGTCCATAGCGGTCTATAGGCTTCATGCCCAGAACAGCGTGTTGTTTGTGATTATACTCGTTTTCAACCCATTCAAAAAATGCCTTGTTTAAATTTTCAAGGGAAGAGAGGTCAAGGTCTCTTGATAAAAAGCTCATACGGACTGTTCTGAAGAATCTTTCAATCTTTCCCTTGGCGGCACCATCTCGCACAGGCGTATGGGTCAGAATACAGCCAATACGGGCGCATACAAGCGTGAGTTCCTTTGATGTATAGGCAGAACCATTGTCTACATAAAGCTGTTCAGGAATGCCCCGTTTGTAAAAGGCCTTTCTGAGGGCAGCAAGGACTGTTTCGGTTTTTTCATCAAGGAAGAATTCGCCATGGCAGATAACCCTGCTGGCGTCATCAATAAAGGCAATGAGTTTGGTCTGATACGATCTGCCCTTGTGCTTCACATAGGGACCAAACATGGTATCTCCCTGCCAGAGTTGGTTGGCATATTGCATGGCAAAGGCAAGACGTTCTGGCCTTAGAGAATCCTCTTCCATGAGCTCATACTCCCGAATAAACCGGTAAAAGGTGGTCTGGGCCATTTCATCTCTCCTTAAAAGGCCCAGTTCAATAGCCTTTCGGTAGAGGGCCATTTTGTTATAGTGACCTTTTCTGAAGTGGCTCTTGACTTTGTTAATAACCTCTAAGAGTTCTTCGGGTGAGACTTTTCGTGTAGACCCTTTATCCCTGCGGGCCTTTGGACTCAAGGCGGTGACACCATGATTTTTGTAGCGGTAATACCATGTGTATATGGTCCGCCAGGTAAATTGCCTTTTTCTCCGTATTCATCAATGAATACCATTTGGGCAACATTCTCTACTCGTTCCTGCTGTGTTTTCCCCGGGGCAGATTCAATGGCTCCCAGGACTCTCATCTTAAGATAGGATGACGGCTGTTTCATATTGATACCTCCATGTATAAATGTGGATGAGTATAGGAGAGGCTGAATCGGCTGTCACGGGCAGATCCTGTTGCCGTTGAAAAGAGGGTAAATGGCTATAGAAAAGTCTGATGGGATGAAAGCAAAAAAGGGAGCTGGAATCTGTTCGCTAAGGGCTAAATGAATGATTTCTGAGATGCCAGTTGATACTCAGCGATGGGATTGCAGGCAGTATTTTTAAAGACAACTGACAGGTGGAGAATAGTTTCTCTGTGAGGGCAATTCTCCGATAGTGGGACATGAGGATAATTGTCGGCAAGGAAGGTGCGAATCTGTGGGGTTGAAAACTTGAATCTTTGCCAGAGCCTGTAGAATGTTGAAATCGATAACGGGCAGGAAGGATCGATTGTTTCATAGGATTTGTTGATAGAGAGTTCAGTAAGAATGGCATTAAGAAACTGCCAGAAGAGTTCAGCTGAAATAAATCCCCCTCTGATGAAATTATAAAAGAGCAGGTAAAGTGTTCGGCCACAACCGCTTCTCCTGTTTCTGTTTGAACAGAAGACTCTTCTCCCTTTGGTGATAGACTTTTTGTAATCGGATTGTCCGTAGGTATAACCGTGAAAAATGAGCATGCCGACTTTGCCGCAGTGTTTGCACTGCTGGAGCTTCAGGTTTAGTGACTGGTCAAGCTGATCTGAATGAACTATGAAGACAGGGGTACTCATAGTTCATTATCGGGAAATGGATTACCAAATTAACGGTGTATAAAAAGAATTGATCTTCAGTGGCTATGTGGTTATATGTTGGTTGTTCTGTGGCAGGAGCGGGGTAATTAACAATTAAGCCTCTTGATATAATCAGTAGAACAATATCTCACATCAGAATCCGTATGATGAATGCAGCCTTTAAGATTGCCTCTTGTTCGTACCGCATCATCGAGAGCAGCTAATACAAGTTCTGTATTGTTTTTATCTGATACTGCTTTGCCAATAACTTGTCTGTTATGCCTGTCCATCAGAGTTGCAAGAAAATGATCTTTACCTTTGATATCATAAGCTGTTACATCCCCAACAATTATCTGGTTAATATCCGTTGTTTCAAAATCCTTTGCAATGTTTTTATACTTTCTGTAAGGATGTCTTGAATCTGTTGTTTTAGACTGATATCTTCTCTTTTTTCTGCACAAAAGATTATTTTCCCGCATAATACGATTAACTTTTTTATGATTTATAAGTTTATTCTTGTTTAAATGTACTGTTATCGGCCTGTAACCGGATTCTGGTATCAGTTCGATATACTCTTCAATTTCTTTCACTATCATCATATCTTCTGAATCTTGCTCAACATTTTGATAATAATAGGTTGATATACTTAAACCCATAGCTTTGCAACTTTTTACGACTCCAAATTCTTTGGCGAGATGCTCCCTGATAATTTTTCTTTTTTCTTCAATTGTTTTAGAATTTTTTCCGTTTTTTTTAAAATATGATTTTCAAGCGCTAAATCGCTTACTGTTCCTTCAAGGTCTTTAATGCGTTTTTTAAGCTCTGCTATCTCTTGTTCATCTGTATCAAAATCATCTGCTGTATACAGATCTCTCCATTTGTAAATTGTAGTCGACGTAATCCCTTCTCGTTTAGAGATTTCGGCTGCAGATGCAATGCCCATGATTAACTCATGAGCTATTTTTCGCTTAAATTCTTGGTCGTATCTTTTTCTTGTTATCATGTGGTTATTCTCCTAAAACCTATGTTTTTTGTCATTACAGTTTTAGGGGTGCAGACCAACCTTCAAGTCTGATTCAAAAAGGATGTCAAATTTATAAAATTGATAGGGAACATGGGGCATTGACAATTGCTTGCGGAACAGAGGGTTATATGTATGCCAAAAGATACAGTGTTTGCATGCAACTTCTTAAGCGCCTTTAAAATTTACAAAGAGAGTTTGTCAGGAATATAAAAGTCAGCCGATGAGGCTGGCTTTTTTTATAGAATATCAATTGAGTAATTTTAATAGGAGGAACCTTGAATACAAGAATTATATACCTATATCGTGATGCATCCAATTACAAGCAATTGAAGGAAATCGTTGTAGAAGGGACCATCACCATTGATGATATATCTGATTGTCTATCCGAAGGTGAATTCTTCATTCCATTTGATGTTGGCCTTGAGGAATTGCAAACAAGATTCGGAGAAGTGGATATGGATGTTGACCACATATGGCATGAGATGGATGTGTTGACACCTACAATTAAAGCTCCTACTATTGAAGTAACAGCAGTCCAGTTAATGAAGTTGTTTCTAAAGGCCAAAGAGAATGGCTGGAATGAAGGGTCAGCTATAGCAAGATTGTATAACCTTTAATCAATCGACAAGTTTTTTCTTCAACTCTCGAAGTTCACTCATTTCTTCAGGGGATAACTCTGCCTTTTCAAGGTAGAGGTTGATGGCGTTTATCAGTATCATTTTCTGGTCTTTGTTCAGTGTGACAGTTGATTCTGTAGTCATAAGAGGTATCAGTCCATTGATTTTGATTAAATGAGAATCAGTCTTATTGCAGTAGTGGTCAAGCTAATTTTTAGGAGTTAGCTGAAACTTTTCAATGATCTCATGGGGGAGGGTAATTGCAAGGAGGGGCATGGCGTAGTGTAGGTTCCACTCTGCTTTCAACTGAACTTCATTGTCATCTATTAAGTAAGAGAACACCTTGCCTTCAGAGTCCTCAGAGAATGATGAATCGAATAGAACCTTCAGCATGCCTGTGAGTATTTTTTCATGTGGATACCTTGCCTGAGCAATATAGCTGTCATGGAGCTTTTGGCTGATGAATACGGGCGTGGTAATATTCAATTTGAGTGCCAGGGGAGAGATATCAATCATCTGAGGTAAGTTTTCTGTATTGTCTTTGAACATGTGCTTATCTTTGTTTTCAGTATTCACTATTTGACAACAATATAGAGTTGTGTGAATTTGTACATCATTTTTACCGTTAAGTGGAGAAAAATAGGAGTTTTGGGAGTGTATAAGTGCACTTAAATTTACTAAAGTGCCAAAATAATAGGGTACACTTAACAGCAGTTAGAATATATTGTAATTATGAATGAGATAATTACAACAACACCAACCAGACTCAATATGACAGGTAACGGGGTCTACGATACCTTTGTCAGAGACTTCAATTATTACTTAAGCGGCAGACCAGTAACCTTCGAGCTGGTTCAAGAGTACATGGAGCACTGCAAGGTCTACTACAAGCAATCCTCTCTCGGATGTATCAAGTCAGCTCTGAAAAAGGCCATTGTGAGCAGCTTGGGAAGAAGCGGAAGGGACATGCTGCTCATTACAACCATCGACATGGCCTTCAAGGATATCAAGACAGGGAAGATAGATAGGAAGATATATTCAGAGAAGATATTATCGGAAGAGGAAGTAGAACATCTGGTGAGCAATCTGAATCCAAAAGTATCTCTCATTGTGAAGACTCTGGCAATTTCAGGCATGAGGGTTTCTGAACTCTGTACCATCAAACTGGAAGACTGCAGAGTGGAAGAGATAGCAGTCTTCATTGATATAGTAGGCAAGGGGAGTAAACAGAGGCGTGTGTTCCTTCCTCTAGGTCTCTTTGCTGAGATCAAGGAAGTGTTCAGAGGAGAAGTGTATCTCTTTGAAACTACCAGAAAGAATCGGTACACTCGGCACTACATCTGGAGAGAGGTCAAAATAGCAGGCAGGGAGCTGCTGAACCGAGAGATATCTCCTCACACTTTCCGGCATAGCTTTTGTACAACAGTGCTTCTAGAAAAGAAGAAGTCACTTAAAGCAGTATCTCAATATGTAGGTCACAGCTCCACATCAATTACAGCTGATATGTACATCCATGATGAGCTTAAGCCAGAGGATCTATTCTGATGAATCCAGCGTCCATTCCTTCAACGAAAGCTATGAATGTTCCTGCAATATCAAATCTTGCATCATGAAAACCAATGTCATCTTCATTGAAAACATCCTTCAGCATTTGAAGGACATCTGATTGTTCCACACTCAAAAACTTTAACAGCTCCTCAAGCGTTGGATACTTGAAGCCGAAGTAATGGTGATATATCTGGCAGATAGGGGTGAAGTGTTTCATGGTGCAGAATGTGTTAATCAGCTGTATTTCCTTCCCCAATCTGGCGAACTCCACTTCCAGGAACTTTTTGTCAAAATCAATGTTGTGGGCAACAACTAAATCAGCAGATGAGAAATCAGCCATCACTTCATCGGCGTGATTTGAGAAGGTATGACCACCTGAAAGTTCCTTCAGCTTATCAAGACTGAATCCGTGGGCTGCTTCTGCTCCCGGCTCAATGTAATCCACTGAGAAGAAGAAGTTCTTCCCCTCTATTGTGTTTTCATCTGATATGAGGTAGGAGAGCTGGCAGATTTGTCCTGGCTGAAGCCCTGTTGTTTCTGTATCGAATATTATTATCTTCATTACTTCTATACACCCATGCCGGTTTGTCTTCTGATATAGTTCTCAACCTTTTCAAGTCTATTGTTGAGGTCTAACAACAGTCCGAGGTGTGACCTTATATTTTTATAGATTTTTGAGATGGTTATGTTGATCGGCTCACTGGTGCATATTCCGGTGAAACCTGCCACCTGTTCCGGAGCAAAGTTTACCACTTTCAAAAACTTCTCAGCATGTAAATCTGTTATTTTTCAGGTGGCAGGTTTCGTCCAGAATTATTTTTTTTTAGCTTCCGCATCGAGCCTCCTTTGAGTTCAATTTTATCAGCATTGTGAATGAATCGGTCGCAAATTGCATCCGCAATTGTCTTATCACCAATAATATCATGCCATACAGCTACCGGTATCTGTGATGCTATGATAGTCGATTTGCTCCCATATCGGTCTTCCATCAGTTCAAGGAGAATGAGTCTGCTCTCTGCATCAAATGGCTTTAATCCAAAATCATCGAGAACCAGGAGGTCCTGTTTTTGAAGTTTTTTCATCTCCTTAAAATATGATCCATCCGCTTTAGCGTATTTTAAGTGAGAAAACAGTTTCATGCAATTGAGATAGCGTACCTTGTACCTGTTCATACAGGCATGGTGCCCAATGGCACAGGCAAGAAAACTTTTGCCAGTGCCTGTAGCTCCGGTGACCAGGATGTTCTCGCCCTTTTTAATCCAATCACACCTGCTAAGAGCAACGACTGTGTTCCTCTCTATGTTCCTGCTTTTCGAACATTCAACTTCTTCAATCGCAGCCTGGTACCTGAATCCGGCACCGGCTATTAAACGTGATATTTTTCGATTGTATTGGTCTTCCCATTCAGCATCAATGAGGTGACCGATGAGCTCTTCGTGGCTTAATGAATCCGCCATTCTGTTTGACCTCAATTCTTCGAACATGCGATGCATGCCATTGAGTTTCAAGTCTTTCATCTTTGTCATAGTCTCTGTTGTGTTCATAAATTCTCCTAATGATAGTATCTGGAACCGCGAATGTTTTCATGATAAGGTGTGTCAGGTGGACTGTCTGACACATTGTCATCTTTCACTTCCTCCAGACCGTTGCTTAATATATTCTTAATCACCTTCAGTGATAACGAATCAAGGTATAACGCCCGTTTGCTGGCATTCTCAAGACGATCCTTTCCATACTCTTTGGAAAGATTAAGTATGCCCAGGCAAGTCTTATAGCCCTGCTCAGGATGTTCCTTTCTGTATAGGATGTGCTCTATGACTTCAGTTGTATGTACTCCAACTTTCTGCGCCCAGCTTATGAACTTCTCGGCACTCCAGTCATCCATAAACTTATGGCCGGGAGGCATATGATCCTTAATGGTTGAGTATGAAAACTTCCTGAAATTGCGTTTATGGGCGGCTATACGGCTATTATTCAGGTATATTTCAACAATTGTGGCGGTATACCGTATTTCGACATGTTTGCCACGGTGTTGATAGGGGATGCTATAGTAATGTTGATCTTCTTTGAGGTAAACATGATAATTGAACTGCACTTTGCATCTGGCAAAGTGGCGAATTGTATAATCCTCTACAGGAAGGTGTATTAGAGCCTCCATATCCGTCTCACGGAATAGCTCCCACCTGCTGACTCCATAGATCTGAAGAGGACGATTGTTTAACATTTCAAGTTGTTCCCATATTGCCTTGTTAACTTCCTCAAGACTGTGAAAGGTGTGGTCCCTTAGAGGAGCACATATCCTCTGATAAATAATGCGAACAGCCCCTTCAACCACGGACTTATCTTTTGGCTTATAGGGGCGGGCCGCAAGTATAGTTGTTCCGTAATGACTGGCAAAGTCCTGGTATTCAGGATTGATGTCCGGTTCATACCGGTGGGCTTTGGTTACTGCGGACTTGAGACAATCCGGGACAATCGCTCGTGGTACACCACCAATGTACTTCAGCGTATTGACCTGTGCTAATATGAAATCATGCTTTTGCTGCGTCCATACCGCTTCAGCATAAATCAATTTGCTGGCCCCCAACGCCGCTACGAATATTTCAGCTGTTCTAATTTCTCCTGTTTTAGGATCGATGATATCCATTTTCTTCCCAGCATAATCCACATAAAGCTTGTCTCCAGCCTTGTGTTCAATCCGCATGTATAGTTCCTGATTATTGTTCCACTGTTGAAAGTGATAACAGAACTGCGAATATCCGTATCCTGCAGGATTCTCTGCTTTATACTCTTCCCATAGCAGCTGACGGGTGACTCCAACTCTACTCAGTTCCTTCGCGTAATCAGGAAATTTGTTAAGTAAAAATTCCAGTCGAGGATCTTCTGTCTTTCCTTCTGAAAAACAGGCAGTAAGTTCTTCATCCGACATCGTCTGGGCTTTTTTATAGGTAATATTGAGAGTTTGACATTGCTCTAAATATTCAGTTAGCACTGGTCTTGATATTGACAGAGCCTGGGCTGTTTTTCTGAGGCTTAATCCGCATTCCAGATGAAGCCTCAGGGCTTCTCTTACTCGTTTCAATGGTATTCTCCTCTGGGCCATTATTCCTCTCCACATTCAATATTTCTGTGGCGATTATCTGGCCTGTAGTGGTTTTGAGAAGAATTTTAGGTGGCAGGTTTGCTCCGGAATAACCGGCAGGTTTCGGCCGGAATAGGTGGCAGGTTTAAAACGGAATCAGTGGCAGGTTTGAGCCGGAATATGCACTGGTGTCAGTGTGAATATCATTTTTTATTTCTTCTAAATATTGGTCGAAAGTTTTCATGTTAGTCTCCTGTCTGTCTTTATTATCTATATTAAAGACAGACAGGAAAAAAAGGCCAAAAAAAAAGACACCGAATTGCTTCGGTGTCTTGGTGATTAAATAAACTGAGACTGGCGGTGCTACGATGTGAGGCTATTCGAACCGTTCTTAAGTTAAAACTTGGAGAGCAAAGATTTCTCTATGGTTCTCGGGAGTAAATAACTTTTTTGCCAGTAACCTCTTCGAGGTGTTCTTTGTATTTTTCATAAAGCTTTTGTTTGAACTCTTTGGCTTCTCCGATTATGTTCACTGTGTAGCCTGCTTTTTCCAGTGCCTCTCTGGCGAGTTCATAAAATGGGCATGATTCAATTTCAATGAAATGAGATTCAGGCGTTGCATTGAGCTCCTTTACCATTGAACTGGCGTACTGAGCGTATACATCCTGACATATCTCTTCATTGAATTCATCATTGCGTTCATTTCTGAAGTATTTTGCTGGCACAATATTGGTAAGAAATGAATGACCATCTGAGACACCGAACATTGTGCCGCTGATACTAAAACCCCATCTTTCATCAGAGATCTGAATTTTAATCTTGTCTGCTGGGGCTAGGCCTTCATGCTTGTCATTAAGCAACTTTTCTTGGGTGCTGTCATTTGTGCGTTCGAATTTCATAATATTATCTTCTCCATTAAATAATTTTTACTTTTTCTATGCATCTCTTTTTAATTATATCATTTTTGTTGCTGTTTTTTCAGCGGATTGTCTTTGCTGTAAAAAACAATATCACATATCTGATCAAGCCAGTGTTCTCGGGTGATGAGATATTCAGTACTGTTCACATACTCTAAAAAATCATCGTCTACAATTTCATGATTTATTATATTTTTGCCTTTGTAAGATAAGCCAGCAATAAAGCATTTGTATTCTGAACTCACATACATGAATTCAAAAGTTAAATGCCGGAAAATATTTGATATGGTTGCGATGATATCTATTTCAGTAAGCTCTTCGCCGCTGAAGACCCACATGCCATATCCATCTTTCTTACTGGTACTATCGAAACCAGTCCTTGTTATTGGTAGCTCGTCGAAGGAACAAATATTTTTCAGGTGAAAAATCAAAAAATCAGAAAGCGTTACATGATTATTATTACTGAAAAAATTATACTTCACGTTGCTCGGTTGAGTTATTTTGACAATAGCTGTGCTATCCATTTTTTTTACCTCCATGAAAAATGAATGGCTCTGGCAGGTGCCAGAGCCATTGAAAATTAAATGGCTCAAGATTCTTCTTGTTGCCTTTTGATAGCTTTTCTCTTGATGGAAGAATCGGTTAGTTTTATTCCATCCCAGCATCGAGTAGAACCTTTCTTCTGCTTAAAGCCTTTTTCTTCCATTCGCTTTTTCAACTCTCTGCTTGAAATACTGTATTCTCCGAATTCCTTTTGATAAAAATCATATGTGTACCAGAAGAGTGTAGGCGAAGGCATCTCCGTCAGAACTGAAGTCTCTTCAGTGTACTCATCGAGGAATTCTCCCAGGCCATCATTTCGAGCAAAATATTCATCTGTCTCATCTTTAATAGCTTTAGGTGCATCACCAAGCCCTTCCTCATTCCACATCTTCAAGCCATCGATAATCCAGTTGAAAATGCCTGATTTTTCTGTTTTTAGCTTTTCCATTAAATCAGGATCTTTTTGGGAATCAGTAAACGTCTGGGTGAAAGGAATCATTTTGATTGTTCTTCTTATCCCATGGTCTGTACCAATGACTCTTGGTTGATGGTTTCCGTACATCAGCAGCTTATACTTGGGAGTAAAAGTAATGGGGGCTTTGTGAAGATGTCTGGCGGTAATTGAGTCTCCTCCTCTCATATCTTTCAATAAAGCTTCATTAAACTTGTGCCCTGCATTGGCTTCTGAGGCTATGACTAGTCTTGCACCTTTCAATTTGGCAATATCTGGACTCGGGGCAGAACCATTAGGATTCCTGATCATGAGAGATTCGATTGAAATCTTTTCCTTGTAATCTGCCATAATGTGTTCCAGTGCATTGATAAATGTACTTTTACCATTAGAGCCATTGCCGTAGAAAAAGAAGACACATTGTTCTTTTGTGGAACCGGTAAGAAAATATCCACACATCTTCTGGATGTAGTGAATCAATTCCTGGTTCCCTCCAAAAATAGAGCCAATGAATTGCATCCATTTGGGGCATTTAACCTCTGGCTCGTAAGATACATTCATTATCTTTGAACACCGTGCCTCTCTTGAATGAGGCAAAATTTCGCCTGTTTCGATATCAAGGATACCGTTTTTAAGATTGATAATAGAATCGTCGTTATCGATTTCATTGTAATCAATCAGTAAAGCGTCTTTTATGTCTTTCATGTTATACTCCCTTGTTTTTCTTGATGCTGATTCCCTGGCCCAGAAGTAGTATCTGTTCCGCTCTTCTTCATTTTCTATTAACCGTGCTTCCTTCTTAATAATTTCACTCAAGTCGCATAGCTGGTTCATCAAAATTGATTCACCTTTTGGGCTATCCCAATAAGTGCCATTGAAATGGTAAACTTGTTTGTCAATGGTAGTTAAAAAGTCATGACCGAAATAGTAAACAAAGCGTTCTTTGTTCCCGATATCATCTCTTGGGAAGATTTTTATAGAGGATAACAAATCGGTTATCTGCTCTTTGTTCTTATCCTTGAATCCATCAGGAAGAGTTCTCGGAGACTTGACGGCATGTTTATATGCTTTTTGCAATATCTCATCTGTGGTATCCTGAGATGCTCCCCACTGTAATGTCATCTCCATCAGAGGATAGTAGATGTCATCGTAATCAACATAGTGGGGAGTGTAGCAGAAACATTCACATGCAACATTGTAAAGAGTTGCTTTCTTATCCTTGGCTTCAGCGATTTTGGTTTCACATTTGCCTAGTTTATAAGAAATAAACTCCTTGAAACTGGCTCTATCGGTGGTAATGATTCTTGGTGGCTTTTTGTTTCGCTTCTTCTTGATGGTCAGTCCTATCTCTGAAAGAGAGGTAATCTTTGAGATTTCTCCTTCAGGTAACTGTTCCCAAGTAATAAGAAGAATTCCCTTTTGAAGAGACGGTGGAGCTATGACATACTCGCCATCTCCAAGAATTCTACCGATATGAGTGTTGTTCAACTTCACATCACATGAAGCAATTTCAAGGTCAGACCTGAACCAGATGTGCCTAGCTTGAGCACCTTTTGAGATAGGAGCATTTTTAACGAACTCTGGGTTAGCCTGAATGAAATCATTGAAATCGGTTTCCTTATCAATCTGAAGGCAGTAAAAATTGCCGCCATCTTTTCCTGTCAGAAAACCGATGTTGTAATTTAACTTAAAGAACCATGTTGTTAAATTATCTTGATTAAGTTCTTTGCCCTTAAAGTCTGCAAGTCTGATAACCGGCTTGTCTGTTTTGAGTGTTAAGGGAATAACATGAAATCCTAGTTTCATGTATTCCTTTGCCTGGTCCAACACAAGGGTGTTGGAATTGATTTCAGCTAAAGCTTGCATAGCTTAACTCCTTTTATTATAAATTTTGATAGGGCAATTTGCCCTAGTAGGTGGGAGGGGGAGCGAGAAGACCGACAAAAAAGACAGAAAAAGACCTTAAATATATAAATATTTCTAAAAGCCTTTTAATTCTGAAATCGCACCTGTACGACCATGAAGTTCTGCCGGACTTGCCGGTACTCACGAGCCTCCCCAGAAGACACGGAACCGTCCAGTTCCGCTTGGAGCAGTTTTCAAAGAGCTGCGCGGTGGATTTTCAATTTGAACGCGCCTTTTTCCTTTCTATTTAAATTATATAAATTTGGGAGTCTAATATGCGCCACTAATGGGACAAAAAAATTTGAGACAGAAAATTTTTTGAAAGAATTAAAAGGGATTGGATTACGGGAGCAATTAAGCGGGTTTTGTGTCTATTGTTAAGTAGATAAAAATCTACTTTGTTGAAAAGGTTTGCCGATGATTTTTTCGGAGAGTTTATCGTAAATATTTGTGTATCTATTATTGTAGCGGAATTCTAATTCTTTGAAAAATAAAAGGTATTGGTTAATATCTTTTTTCGAATTCTCAAAAAAAATTTTATCAGGATTGATGAATTTCCAGAATTCATTTTTTTCGATATCTATAAATAATTTTCTGTCTTCAATTTTTTCTTCATATTTAATTGATGGTCGACGTAAGCCAATTATAATAAGACTATCATAATTCTTATACTGATCTGTGTAAATGATTGTATTGATTCTTGATTTATCGAGACTTGGTTGCAAGAGTTCTTCGAATTTAATCGTGGGAGAAAAATCAATTTTAACTTTGTTTTTGATTTCGTTAATTCCAATTACAACAGGTTTTTTAATTACATTGTAATCCTTATCAATACTGTTGTTAAAAATATTGTTATCATCTAATTTGAATCCAAACTGCTCAGAGAGCTCATGACCTGCTATGCATTTTCTGAAGTAATGATGTAAATTGCAAATAGTCTGTCGAGATAAACCAATGTATTTAGAGCAATAAGTTACATGTATTTGCTTTGAAAAAAATAAAATACTGGCAATGAATTTAATCGGATTCATTCTCGTATTTTCAAGAACACTATTTTTCCTGCCGCTCCATTCTTTATTGCAGCTATAGCATCTAAATTTATTTCGTTTAGGTATAAGAAGTATATTTTTCGAATCACAGTGAATACAATGGTTGAACGTGTGAAATAATCCATAATCATGAAAAAACGAGTTAAAAAAAATTGGCTCTAAAGCAAATTCTTTATCTAGATTGTTATGAGATAAATGTGTTTTTCCTGTGTAATTAAATTGATTATCTTTTAAATAAAGTCCTTCGTAGTCAGCATATTCTTTATTTGTGTGAATTACAATTGTATCAAAAAGAATAGATACTTTTTCACTTAGAGTATAATCTTCGACCATAGTGTCCTTTCTGGTTTATTGAATGGATTAGTAATTCATTATGCGGAAGAAGTAGTTACGTGTAAATAGATTTGCAAACGATTATAAAAAAAATCATAATTTACATTTCAAAATTGCTAATATGAGCAGCAAATCTGATTTGCTATTAAATGTTTAGATCTCTCTTGTGATTGAAGGTCATTCTTCTCTTTGACCACCCAAATCCTATTCTACTTGTCAATCAGTTTAAAAGGAATCAATGAAGAGAACCTCTTTACTATTGGAGTGATGTTGCTGAGCGTTGCTGATGTTCTTCTTGATAATGCTTGAAAATGATGCTAGTAGAAGCAGATATTTGGTCCAGGGGCTTTCATCGCATCCAATTCTGCAGCTTTTACCTGCAGACTTATAGTCTGTGTTTTAATAGTGGAAAGCGTATTATTATGTCTCATTCTAAAAGAAGAATATGAGATGATTCTCTTAAGATTCCTTTTCAGTTTCTCTTTGGTAACCTCAACAAAACTCTCAACAAAGGTAGAAAGCATCTCTTTGGTGTCTTTAAGGTAGATTAAAGCCCGGTTTACTACATTCAGCTTCTGAACCCTCAAGTCAGAAGACCTTTCTTCATCGTTGTTGGGATACAGCTCAGCGAGCTCTTTTGTGAAGAATCCTGCATCGAGCAAATAATCAATGATGGCAGGAAAGAGGCTTCTCGCAGAGACCTTCACATCGTACTTTTTAAACAGAAGGTGAAGTCTCTGTCTGGCAAAAGCGTGTCCATCTCCGTACTCAGCTTTCATCTTGTTGGTCAACTTCACGTCTCTGTCGAACTTTCTGAAGCAGTTCCTGTGATATCCTAACTCTCTTCCAGTAGTGGAATCTGAGAACTCAATGTCCTTTTGAATGGTTCCTGCGATGTGTGCAAGAAGAAGCGTAGCTGCCTTTTTAGATTCAGCCACTATGTGAGCTCTAGGGTTGCGGTAGGGGTAGAAATCGCTGTTCATGAATTCTTCAGCTATCACTTCGATGGCACAAATTGATGCTTGATCTTCCATTGTTTTTTCAATGTGTTCCGTTAGGAACTCTTCAGGAGCATGAGAGTTTTGATTGAAGTTTTTGACTATGGATTGATAATCGCTGTCCAGTTGAGGGCAGTCTCTCCCTTTGTAGGTTCTGTTGCTGCCATCGTTCCTGCTGAGCACTTCAAGTTTCCACCTGCATTCCAACTCCTCGCCAGAGTAGTTTCTTTTAAACTCACGGTAGATGTTGAATCCATTCTTCTGAAGGAACTCGAAGCGTGTGCCTTTTCCGTAAGTGGCATTAGATGTGAAGGAGTAATCAGAAGTGGTTTCTGTTCTGGGCCGTCTCATAACGGTGTTGGGAAGAGAACTTTTCAACTTGTCTTTTGTTTCACCACCTGTTTCATTTTCAACAGAATGTATGGGATTGCCGTTGACCCTTGAAAATCCTAGAGCATCTAGATCATCTACTTCTGCAATTCCATACTCATCTATAGGCTGAATCCACTTGTATTCAATGCCTGTATCAGGATGAATTGAAGGGGCTGCTACTATGTAACCAGTATTGCCTATCACATCGCCACATCTCTTCCCTTTGTAAAGAGCAGGGAACTTGGTAATGTGTCTAGTGTACTTTATTAGAACATGATAGCCTTTGCTTGTTTTTTGAATAGCAGTATTGTTTACAATGTGAGGATGGTCTTTAGAGAATTGATCAAATGCTTCAGGAACATCAAAGTCTAAGGCGATAATATTACCTGAGATTTCTCCCATCATTAAACCGAAGTTACCTCTCCAAAGGAACAGGTCCATTGGCTTCTCTTTCTGATAGAAGTACTTTTTCAAGCTTCTGACTGCGGGGGCTTTTGAATTGTGTTTGAGCCGGATTACACTCAAATCGTTGTGGTCGTAAATCGATAGGTTTTTCTTTACTTCTTGTCTCATAATGCGTGTCCTTTTTTGAAAAGAACGGGGTGTGGCCGTGAAGCCACACCCTTCATTTGAACACGAGTTATATTATAAAACCAACAAGGGTTTGATAAACTAGTTAAAAAAGCAAAAAGTCCAAGGAGTTTTCTCGTTGTTCAAGTGAATTCGTTCTTTGTATTTATATATTAGCTGTGACTTTCAAAAAGCCGCTAATTTTTTTACTTCTTAATATATTATATGGTTTTCAATTTGAGAAAATCAGCTACGGGGTGTTATGTGGCAAAAAAAGTTGTAGTGGGCGTTGCCCTTTTCAATTGAAAAGACAAAAAGTCAAAAGAGGACCTTCTTTTTTAATAATACTCTATATAAGAGTTAATTTGTTTCTATAGCAATCTTTTTTATTTCTTTGTCTTTTATTGTCTTTTTGTCTTTTTTAGGTTTTTTAAAAAAATAAATATTTAAAAAAAACAACACACCCTTTCTCTCACCACCACCCAACAAAAAAGAATAAAAGAAGAATACAACAAAGAAGAAAGAAAAGCAGGAAAAGCAAGAGATTCCAGACAGAGCAAAAACTCCAGCTATGTTTAATTATATCAATTCAACTCTAATTTTTCCCCCAAACAAGCCGTTATGTGACACCTTTTTGAGAAAAAATGTGTACGCATCGCAGTAAGCAAATAACAATAAGTAGGTGAACCAAAGTAAAATAGGAGCTGATATGGAAGATAATGATTTCTTGAAGGATTTTGATGTGATTCATGTCTACACAAGGTCCAATGCCATAGAAGATGGAGTTTTGATAGATGTATCAGAACTGGCAGATGAGTGTGGCATCAAGTATCCTGTGGCAGTCACAAGCACAGTGTGGGAAGGGTACATCAAAGTTAATGAAGAGCTGAAGTCCAGAGGCCAATCTGAAGAGGGGAGGCTATGGGATTTGCTTTGGATGTTTAGAAGTGCGGCTTTGAAGGAGAAGACTCCTCAACTGAAATTTCAAGCCTACTTTGAGACTGTTAATGGAAAGATACTGGTGGAGTTCAAGGCCTTGTGTGGCCCTGGAGATGAAGCTGAGCCGGTCATAACTATAATGATGCCAGAGGAGGACTAAAATGGAAGGATTTGTATTCAACAGTGAGAAAGTAGAGGATACTCTTGATGAGATAAGAGGTGCTTTCATTATTTTGAGTTACGCCATTTATGGTCTTCTAAAACAGGACATGTTGAGCCGGCAGGAGTTCTCAGCCTTTGAGAATGTAGTAAACAAGGCAAGTCTTCAAGTTGATGATTTGATGAAAGGGCTTCGGCCTTTGAAGCTTGATGAGGAGACATTGAAGAGATTGAAAGAGAAGAAGGAGGAGCAATGAAAAATGTGATACTGCGGTTCAATTCAAAGAGTTCTGCTGCTTCCATAAAGAAGGCTCTGTCTTTGTCTACTAAGATGGGAGGCATAGTTGATGGAGATGGCATGATGAGGGTCAAGACTGGTGTTCTTGCTAAGAATTTTACAACGCTATTCAATGAAGTGAAGGCAGTCAAGAGGACAGAGCTTTCTATTGATGGTGATGAGATTCTTGATTTTGAGATGTTCTCCGAAGTTGTCAATTGTAACAAGAAGAGGTTTTGCAAGGGTACTTGTTTGATCAACTGGTGGGAGTGGGAGGCTGTATTCAAGGCGGTGGGGATATTGGGAATCAAAAGGGGAGAGGAGTTTTGCACTGATGATTTGATGTTCCTTCGAGTGTTTGACAACACTGATATACTCCTTGATGACACAGAAAAGAAGATAGTCCTGGATAGAGATGCTTTGATTTCAGCTTACACTGAGTTTTATCAATACCCAGCTAAATATTGTGTGAAATTTAATGAGAAGAAGATCCTGAAGAAGCTGAAAGAATTGTCTCCCCAGATTATGGTAGAGAAAGAAGTGGAAGAAGAAAGGAATTCAAGTGAACTGGATGAACTGGTGCAACTGCTTGGAGATGAAGTGGAGAAACGGCTTCGGGTTGTTCTTGAAGAATATCGCTAAATGAATCGGTTTAAAATATGAATAAAAATTCAAAAGTCTAAAATTATAGTACCGCATTTACATTTTAGTCCAGTCATTTTTAGCATGGGCTTTAAACCATGCTACAGGTGCCATTTTTCTTAATTCATTTAATTTTTTATGAAATGGGCAGGCTCCTAGACGTTTACCGCATCCACAAGGGCACGGTCTTTTATTCGCTACTCGTTTCTTTACGCTTAATAATTCAATTACTTGGATGACTTGATTGTGACCAGATAAACCGAATAAATCACAGTAATCTTCAAAAATCCCTTTGTTCCCATGGTCTAATTCACCTAAAATAAATTTCCCGCCATTTTTCAATTTAAATGAAACAGCATAAAGATAAGGTATTAAACATTGATTTATAAAATCAATCAAAGAAGGTGAATTGGATAGTTTTATTAACAATCTATATGGTGAACCAAGGCAAAATGACTCATCATCCTCATTGATATGAAAATCTTCAGTTTTCGGTATCTTATTTCCAATTTCTTTTATTACCGGTAAAGCTCGTGGAAATTTATCAGGAATGATAATTTCTAACTTATAACTATCTTCAATTTCCTCTTCTTCCTCCACTATTGCTTTAAAATTAAATATTCCTCGTATATATATCCCTTTATCACTAAATGGAACAATTGACATCCTGGGATATTTATCTAAAAACTGACTTATGTCGTCTAACAATCTATTCGACATTTCTATCTTCTCCAAGGCTTTGCAGTTTCTCGACGTTGAATCTTATGAGTTTGTGGTGTTATGATGCTGACACTTGCTGTACTAATCCCAAGAGATTTCTTTAATTCATAGGAACCAACTTTCAATGAAAATTTATCTTCCATTTGTTCTGAGAGGAATACTGCATCATCCGTTGATGTTAGATGTTTGAAATCTATTTGAGCCTGTAAAAGCCAAGCAAAAAAATTATCTTCAAGTCGTAAGTATAAACTATCAGCTCTATACCATTTGTCAGCAAAATCTTCTATAGGATCGACAGGATTTGGGACTTTTGGTTTAGTAGAGTTAACAAGATTACCCATACTGTTTAGTATATTCTCTAAAGCTAATACAATATTTGTTTCACCATTATAGGCCCTGGCTGCTAGCGTTGTAATAATTATTGAAATAGGTTTAGAATCAGGATTATTATTGCTCCAATTATCCCTATGTCTTTTTAATAGCTGAACACAACGTTGCAAAATGCTTTTTCTTTTAAATAACGGGACGTCATCAACTTGTGCTTTTTCTAAAAGCATCCTTGTATGTCTTGGATTCATCCGGTACTCAAACCATTCTGCATAACCTTCCGGATTACTAATATCCCATTTAAGGGATAAAGAATCGTAATCATTATGGCGGTCATCAGTGATTGCAACAGTTGTTTCTGATGCTGAATTAGCTACAAGTTCATCAAGTCCCGAACTACGCATAGACTCAAATACATTTCTTCGTCTCTCCTCATCTGCAGGGATACAAGGTACAATATCCATATGAAAATTGAGACTATCTTGATATTCAAGTCTCCAGCAACGATGCTTTGCCTCTAATGAATTTTTAATACCACGAGCAACTTTATAAGCTTCAAGTTCCTGTCCAACTAAAATCTTTAATTGCTCTTGAGTATGCGTCTTTTTGCTGATATCTTTTCTTAGCTTGCAAGCCAAATCAAGGTCGTAATCCTCTGCATCATTTATAGGACGAATAGCTGTTCCTAAACGAAAAGAGCCTTGAGGGAATACATGAGGATCATTATCTTTTAGAATTGAATCATCTCGGCCAAACCAATCCCCAATATCCTCATACCTTTTACGTGCCTTATCATAAGCATAATCTGGCAATTCTAATTCTTGTATCATTTTATTAAGAATAGATTCTTTGTGCTCAACTGTAATCATTTTATATCTCCTATAGTTAATGTTTTAATAAATTTTCCTACCTTATTATTTTGGTCATATACAATCCAAGGCATGTCTGCTTTAGGCATTCGAGCTCTTCCCATTTCAATTGAGCATGAAACTGCCATTGCTGGAAAAATGGAAAGAGGTGTTGAAGAACCATGCTCGTTTTTAATTAAAACCATAATTTTTCGTATTATTTCTCTCATCATAGAAAGTTGAACTTTTGACCTAATATTATCATTGCCTATAAAACCGTCAGGAACAGTAAGCTCCCATATTGCTATATTGCTACCTAATACTTCAGCAATCCGGTCATGATTTATTTTATCGCTTAAAGAAATTACAAGAGCTGGTTCACCTTCATAACTTTCTGGTTTTTTAATAACAAATTCAAAACCAGTCGGAAAATCCCGCCAGTTCCAACCTTTCGGTTCTCTTATAGGTTGATAAGTATCAACGGACAACTTGTCTGTTAGCAAAGTACCAAGCTGAATCAGCAGGGGCATTGGAGCTAAAGCAAATAAAGAAATATGTTTTACCGGACTGCTTTCAATTAAAGGAACAATTTTTTGATTAAATGAACGCTCTAAATGAGATGATTCAATAATCCAAAAATTTGCATCTTTATCTTCATGAAAGCAAGACATAGATAAACATGTTGCATCGCTTGAAAAAGGGTATTTTTCAGGGAACATGGCGTGCATGATATCGTTTTCTTGAACATGAGACTTATGTTCGCCAATATTACTGCTATATGTAATAACATGCGATTTTTTATTCGGAATTATCCCTGTTACAATATTGATGCGTTTTTCATGTTCTGTTTTCCATTGTTGAAGCAAAGAAGCAGAATACTTTTCCCCTTCTTTGTCTTGGTCTATTGTTTTATGACAGTCATGACACATCAGCATTAAATTATGAATATCATTTATAGCACTAATATTTCTCCTAAAAGGTCCCCATCCACGAGGTCCATGTTCTGAAAAGGAATATATGTGTGCTTTTTCAGATATATTCACCTGCTCTTGAGTAACAGGGGATTTGTATAATTCTCTATTACATCCATTAAATTGACATCTACCTGCAGCACGAGCCCATAATTCCCTCTCTACTGTTGGTTTAACATTTCGAGTGACTTCTTTAATTTTTGGGTTGCTCATATATATTACTCCTATAAATATCTCCAATAATATTGAAGCCTGTTTTTTTATGATAATTTTGTTGCTATAACATGAAGAAAAACATACTGCTGATAATGGATGGAAGGATTGCCAGAACAACGGTATAGTTTTATAAATCAATTACAGCTCTTATTGCATTTAAAATCTAAACAGTACATTAACTGCTTCATAAGTACATACGTTGAACCGTGACAAAAAATTCAAAAAAATGATTACAATTGACCTGGAAAGATTATTATTTTGAGTTACCGAGGAGAAATAATTCTATTTAGTCTGGTGCTGGGAACACCAAAGTTAATACTCCAAATTTTCCGATAGAAACAGCCTGCTCTATCAATATAATGTTTTTATGTGAATCTGGAGGTATAAACGGAATCCAAGCTGAAACAGACGTTCCATATTCATGAATTTCCAAAGTACTATTTTTTTTCTGTGATTTTAAGGCTTTATCAGTTGCAGAATTTTTAGCAATTTCAGATAATTCTTCAATAGTTTTTTTATACCCCAAAGCCCTGAAATCATCTGAAATCCATTTCCAATTATAACCATCTTTTGACCATTTGATTAACATACAAGGTAAGATATTTAAACTGACATATCGTATTGCAGTACTTGTTATGGAAACTTTAAATTCATTTGCAAGAGATATAATTGCATCGAAACCTTTCTTTTTTTTCTTTGCCGATTTTAAAAATAAAATTTCTGGTAACAACAAATTAGAAGCAAAAAAATCTGCCTCTTGTTCTATTAAATCATTAGATTGATATTCTGAAAAAGAACAATGACCTAACATTTTGCCTGACAATAAAGCGTCTCTATGCTCTTGAATAAAAAAATGTCCTAATTCATGTGTAATTGTAAATCGTGTGCGAGGATTATATTTACTCTGAAGTCGATCCAAATTGCAGTAAATATGGAAGGAGTCATTTATACATTCCAGCAAGCCATCAAATGAATCAGAATAATTTCCAAAGCAAATTGATATATCCAGAATTTGTAAAAGGTCGTTAATATTTATTATTTGGTTGTCACAGTATTCCTCTAAAACAAAATCAGCTAATTCTTTTAATTCATCTTTCCTTTGCTGTTGAAGGTATTTTTGAACAATCTTAGTCATTTTTGTCTTTTTCTGTTCTAAATCTGTCTTGTTTCATTTTTTCTCGAACATCCTCTGGGATCTCTTTTCCATTTCGAGCAGCTTGAGCAAACATCGAATCAGCGTCCATTTCAGATTTTGGTAGAGATGAAACGTTTAATTTGCCTCGTGGACGTCTTGAAAAAATATCATCTGTATTAGCTAATTCAGGTGGTAAATCAATTGGATTTTTTGCTAATTCTTTTTCAAATTTAAAAACATCTTCAATTGTTTGAGGAATAATCCAGCCTTTCTCTTTCATTCCTTGTTGAAGCAAGAATTCAAATTTCTTATTTTTTTCCATACCTTCTCTCCATACTTTTTATTTAACACTTGGAAAGGTAATTATATGCTATCCCAATCGCTCCCATTGTTGTTTTATTTTTTTTATAGCCCTACTTTTTATTTGGCGAAAATTTGCTTTTGTTATATTCCAATGGGAGCATATCTCATCAAGTATCTCAGATGGAATTTGTCTATTGGGATTTTCCGGGTCATAGTAGTCTGAATGAATAATAAGCACATGTTTTTCTCGATCATTAAGTTCACTGTCAATTATTCTTCTAAGCTTTAGGACATTTTCCGAAACAGGCTCTGGATCACCCTTGGAAATTCTTTCTATTTCATCATATGGCAAATCTATTTCTTCAAAAGCTTTTCCTTGAAAAAGGTCCTTAATTAGATTCTTTACAATAGCACAAAGCCATACTCTCACATGACCTCTAATATCGTTTAAATCGTCAATATCAAAATTTTTAAAAGTTATTGCGCCCTTTTCGTAAACCCGAATAAATGTTTCTGTTGCGATATCTGATGCATAAGACAATGCTGGTGTATCTAATAATTTTATATAAGCAGCACTAAAAATAAAATTGTAATGTCTTTTATAAAATTCTCCAAAGGCAGTATGCGCAAGCTCCGGTTCTGATTCTTGCCAGGTCATCAATTCAATCAGTTCATAATCATTTTCAATAGTAACATCGAAACCAGTTTCGGTTTGTACATTATTTTTAGGAACGTTCTTAGTATTCATACGTAACACCGTGACACATTTATACACCTATTAGGCAATTGCTAAATAAATCCACTTAACATTGTTAGAATAAAAAAAGCAAGAAAGTTTTGCTCTATCATTGCGCCAAAGCAGACTTTGAGCCTCTTAAATGATTTGTCGTTTCTCTCGTTCCTCACTCTATGGGAATATGAAACATATACTATGGGTTTTTTCTTAAGCAGGCATTCACCCCACTTTTCTCCAAAAAATGATGTACGCCCACCCAAAACATGAGAAAATTAGTCATATCTAACATTTTCTCCAGGTCACTTTGATATAATCTAATAGAAGAGAATACCTCTTCGAGTAAAGAACCTGAGAGAAGTTAGACATGAACCAGACACAGCAACATTTGACTGAAATCGATGATATCACTTTAAGACAGTACAAAGAAACTCTTCTCGATTTTGCCCAAGTATATGAAAGGAGGCGAAAAGCAATTGATGAACGACAACGCAGAACAGATAATTCAGAAGAACTTGAATAACCTCATAGCCGAAGGGCATGATTTGAACAATATAGCATTCTCATACGCCAGAGTATCATCAGAGAGACAGGAGAAGGGCAACTCAAGAGAAGATCAGGTGATGGAAGCAGAGGAGTACGCAAAGCACAATGATCTCCACCTCATCCACACATTCGCCACAACAGAATCAGCCTGGCACGATGGCAGAATGGACTTCAACTACATGATTGAACTGGCTCTCAAGTTCAAAGTAAAGAACCTCATCTTTAAGAACTACGATAGACTCTCCAGAAACCACATAGATTGGGGAAGGTCAGTCAAGTTGATAAAAGAGAAGGGAATTCAGCTTCACTTCTTTGAGCAGTCTTTGATACTCAATGATGACTCAACAGCAGAAGAAATGCTGATGGGAAACTTTGGAGCGGTTCTTGCCAATTATTGGTCCAACAAAATATCCCAATCCATAAAGCGATCCCACAAGAACAAAGCTGAGAAGAGAGGAGTTGCCATCAAAGCTCCCATGGGCTACAAATGGGATGATATCATCAAGAATTTCATCATAAATAAGGAAGAGGAACATATCATAAGAGAAATATTCGAACTGTATGATTCCAAAGAGTATTCCATGGTAGAAGTCGCTGAGATAGTGAATGCGAAGGGATACAGAACGAACAACGGCAACAGGTTCTCTTCAAAGTCCATCAACAAATTCCTGAAGAATCCTTTCTATTCTGGTGTGTACCGGTTCAAAGGTGTAGAGTACAAAGGAAAGCATCCTGCCTACATCACAGAAGAGAGATTTGCAGAAAGACTTGAATTCATCGAGCAAAGATTCAGGGGGCACAGAAAGCAGAGTACGAACTTCCTTCTCTCCAAGTTCATGAAGTGTTCAGTGTGTGGAAGCATGATAACCGCATACAAGGTGAAGGATAAATACGTTTACTACGACCACAAGTGCAGTCAATCAGTTCAGGTGAAGGGAAGACTTCGGGAACTAGAAGTGCTTGAAATGATTGATAAAGAAGTAGCCAGATTCTGCTACTCTGAAGAATACACTCAGTTCTTGAAGAAGGTCTTCAAGACCTCCATCGGTTCCAAGAACAGCTTAACCCAGAGGAGAAGGCATGAGATAGAGAAACAGATTCATTCCCTGGACCAGAAAAAGCAGAGATTCCTCGATTTGTATGGAGATGGAGAGTTGGACAAAGAGATGCTATATAAAGAGATAAACCAGGTCAAAAATGATATCATCAGGCTCAAGGAGCAGTTGGATACCCTCGATGATGATCTCTCCAAGTACGAGTATAAAGTGGTAGAAGTGATAGATTATCTCCGGAACTTTTCCAAGACTTACTCAGAAGATGAGCCAGAAGGCCGAATCCAGTTGTTGAGGACCGTTGCTACAGGAGTATACCTGAACCGAGACACAGGAGAAGTAGAGATACTCTGGAAGAAACCATTCTCATTCTTGTTGCAGAAGGAGATAATTGCTGTTGTTTCCCCAAATGAAAAGCGAGAGTCGGAACTCTCGCTTTCAAAGTTTAAGGGAAATCATGCAGGCCACGAGGGAATCGAACCCCCAACCCTCGGTTTTGGAGACCGATGCTCTACCTAATTGAGCTAGTGACCTAAATACTCAACCATATGCAAAACAACAAATACCAGACCCCGAAATCCGTCAAGTGTTTTTGTTTTGCAGGTAATATTTGCTATTCTTAAAAATTTTTAATAAAACTCACTGGTGCTCTGGTCCTCGAAGAGGTACTTCTGGTTGTCATCCTCGTATTCCTCAAGGGAAACGGGATAGTTGCCGTCAAAGCACGCGGTACAGTAATGCATATCGGGACGGTCAATGGCCTTCAGCATCGTTTCCACTGTCATGTACTCGATGGAATCTACACGCAGGTATTTACGTATCTCCTCAATGGTATGACTTGAGGCAATAAGTTCCTTTTTCGTCGGAATATCAATGCCGTAAAAACATGGAAAGCGGGTAGGGGGAGAACTGATTCGAACGTGAATTTCCTTCGCTCCCGCGGTACGGAACATTTTTATAATTTTTCGCATGGTGGTGCCCCGCATGATTGAATCATCGATGACAACGATGCGCTTGTCCTTTACGGCGGAGGCAACGACGTTAAATTTGATCTTTACGCCGAAGTCCCGGATTTTCTGGCTCGGTTCAATGAAGGTACGCCCGATGTAGTGGCTTCTGATCATGGCCAGTTCGTAGTCTATGCCTGACTCGCGGGCATATCCCATGGCAGCCGAGACAGATGAATCCGGAATGGGGACAACAATATCTGCATCAACCGGAGACTGCTGTGCCAGCATCCTCCCCAGCTTGATTCTCATCTCGTGGACCGATTCGCCGAAGATGATACTGTCCGGCCTGGAAAAATAGATATATTCGAAAACACAGAGTGATTCTTTTCTCTTTTCGAAGGGGAAGTATGATTTAATGCCGAAACGGCTCAATTCAACCAGTTCACCCGGTTTTATTTCCCTTACATATTCCGCGTCAATAATATCAAAGGAGCATGTTTCAGAGGCAACACAGAAAGACTCATCAACCTTTCCCAGGACAAGGGGGCGAAATCCGTTCGGATCACGCACTGCATAAATTTTATCGCGGTTCATAACCAGGAGGCTGTATGCGCCCTTCACCTGTTTCAGGGCATTGATGAGGGCCTCAAGAAAATCCTTGATGCCGGAACGCGCCATCAGGTGCACAATCACCTCGGAATCGATGGTTGTCTGAAAGATGTGACCCTTCGCTTCCAGTTCTGCCCTCAATACACCGGCGTTGGAAAGGTTGCCGTTGTGAGCCAGAACAATTGGGCCGAGGTTCGATTCAGCCCTGAAGGGCTGGGCATTTCTCAGGTATGAAGAACCAGTGGTGCTGTATCGGTTATGGCCAATGGCAATATCACCGTGGAGATTTTCGATATACTTCTGCTCGAAGACATCGATGACCTTCCCCATTCCGGCGTAACGGAAGATATGGTGTCCGTCCGATGAGGCAATACCTGCTGATTCCTGCCCCCTGTGCTGCAGGGCGTAGAGGCCAAGATAGGTAAGATTGGCAGCCTTCGAATTGCCATAAATGCCGAATACTCCGCATTCGTCCTTCGGTTTGCCGTCATTATCGTATGAAAAGTGGGGAACTTCAGATGAATCCATATGCCTTCCCTGTGAAAAAAATGATGCCTCACATATAGTGAGGCTCCGATTACTGTAAAGTATTTTTATGAAATTTTTATAAATTAATCAAGACATTTACTTCGATTTAACAGGCCGCCATAAATCGGCTTTTAGATCATAAATCTTCTTTGAAATTGATGTTCCTGAAGATAAACTGAGGATCATCGTAGTAGCCGATTTCCTCCTCGTTTACAATCCGGATATCCGCGTCCTTATAAAAGGCTATGAGCTGTTTTTCCCCCCGGTCGATGAGTCTCTTCAGGTGCTCCAGGCAGGAGTAATTATAGATGGCGTGCAGTGGCTGATAGTGACCGTCAAACCATGGTACAATGACATCATAAAAAGGAGCAATATTATTCATATTAAAAATCAGATCACTATTCAAATTTGGAGTGTCTGAAGGGAAGACAAAGGCGCGTCCCTCGGAGCAGTGCTGCAGTGCCGTGTAAATGCCGCCGATGGGGCCAAAGCCTTCAATGGCATCGGGGTATACGGGGATTTTGAGAAATTCGAATTTTTCCGCGTCATTGGCAATGATGGCAATGTCATCAAATACCGGCGTAACGGCATCGTACACCCGCTCGACAAGGGGTTTTCCTTCGTATTCGTAAAGGGTTTTGTCCTCTCCAAAGCGGGTGCTTTTTCCCCCCGCAATGATGAATGCCCGTGTGATTATTTCCTTTCCCATCTTTTCCCTCTGTGAGGATGCTAGCGGAGAAGGCCCATAGAGGGCAATTCTTTTTTTACCGGTCCCGTCTTTTCAGGGTGATGCAGGCCTCACCGGTGTTTTCAGGCTTTTCCTTCACGGGGTGGTTGCCGTTGTTTAATTTTAGCTTTTCGGGGGAAGTAAAGACACAGACGGTGAAATTTTTTCTGTTGCCCTGGCGACGGTTCCCCAGCCAGGTGACACCGCGCCATTTTCCCTTTGAGTTGACAAGCACCGCCGGTTCGATGTGCCATATCTTCTCGCCGCCCCCCTGTTCGAGGAGATAGACGTGTAGATTTTTTTTCCGTTCATCAGGGAGGGATGAAAAATTCTTAACTTCCCCCCTTACCTTGAGAGGCAGCGGATTGGAGACAACAGCACCGCTCCGGTGACTCGTTATGGTCAGCTCCAACGCCTCGTCCTTTGAACAGGCCGGTATCAGGGCGCTTACCAGTAAAAGTGAAATCAGAATAGGGCGGATGTTCATGGCCGTTGCCTCCATTGTTTTTCCAGGGTATTACGTAAAAAACACTCTCTACTCAACCCATTCTATAAAAGAAGGAAGATAATCTTCCGGTACTTCAAGGTCCATCATTGTAAGCAGTGTCGCAGCGACGTTTCCGAGGCCCGGGGCGTCAATATCTGCGAGACGGTATTCGTTGTTGAAGTCCGGGTCGAAAATAATTGCAGGTACCACGTTGAGTGTATGGGATGTCCTTTTTTTGATTTCACCGGATTCCTTGTCCACCTTCGGGGCCCCTTTTTTATCGAGTTCGAACATCTCATCGAGGTTTCCGTGGTCCGCGGTAATCAGGGCAATGCCGTGTTTTTTTTCGATAACCGGCAGCATCCTCCGGAGACAGAGGTCCAGTGTTTCCGCCGCTATGATTGAAGCCTCAAGGTCGCCGGTATGGCCCACCATGTCTCCATTGGCCAGGTTCAGCCTGATGAAGTCATATTTTCCGCTCTCCACGGCATTAATTACACTGTCGGTAATCTCTGCAGCCTTCATCCAGGGGCGTTCGTTGAACTCCAGCTTGTCAGAGGGGATCTCTTCGTAATCTTCAAGTTTTTCGCTGAACTTGCCGCTCCGGTTGCCGTTCCAGAAATAGGTGACGTGACCGAATTTCTGGGTCTCGGAAATTGCGAACTGAGTCTTGCCCGTGTTGACAAGGTATTCACTCATCGTTTCATCAATATCAGGCGGGAACACGAGATATTTTTTCGGAATATGAAGATCGCCGTCATACTCCATCATTCCCGCATAAACAACATCGGGACGTCGCTGCCGGTCAAATTTATCGAAGTCCTCATCATCAAAGGCCCTTGATATTTCAATTGAGCGGTCACCCCTGAAGTTAAAGAAAATTACAGAGTCTCCATCTTCAATGGTGCCGATGGGGCCCTTGTCATCCACAATGGTAAAACCGGGAAGGTACTGGTCAGTTGCACTGGAATCTTCATGATAAAATGTTTCCACTGCATCTTTCGCAGACTTGAAGGGGCGCGCAGTCCCCAGTACGTGGGCCTCCCAGCCGCGCCTTACAATTTCCCAGTCAGCTTCGTAACGGTCCATGGTGGTGACCATTCGACCACCCCCGGAGGCAATTTTATAATCGCGGCCCCTGCCATTGTATTCTTTCAGAAAATTTTCCATCTGTTCAATGTATTCCGGCGACGACTTGGCGGGAACGTCACGGCCGTCCAGGAGTATATGCAGTCTGATTTTCTCCACACCTTCGGCGTCACTCCTGGTGATCATGGACATGAGCTGGTCAATGTGTGAGTGAACATTCCCGTCAGAGAAGAGGCCCATGAAGTGCAGGGTCGTCTGTTCCGCCAGTGGTTTTGCCATGAGTTCTTTCCAGGTATCCGATTCATAGATGGATCCGGTTTCAATAGCCTTGTTGACCAGCTTTGCCCCCTGGTCAAAAATTCTTCCCGCACCGAGGGCATTGTGGCCGACTTCCGAGTTTCCCATATCCCCGTCATCGGGGAGACCGACGGCGGTTCCGTGCGCCTTCAGTACGGTATTTATGTTTTCCTTCATGAGCTGGTCGAGAAGGGGGGTCCTCGCCTGGAAGAGGGCGTCCCCCTCATCGTGGTTTCCAATACCTACTCCGTCGAGAATGATTAATACCACCGGTCCTTCCCGGTGGATGCGATTTTGCTGTTTAAGCGCTTTCATTGTTATTCTGGTCCTCGCTTGATTATGTAATGATGCCGGAGCGTCTGCCCCGGGGCAGTTTCAGCAGATGAAGATGATGAAAAGTAAATTTCTGTTATCGGATTGCTGCCGGATGACTTTAGTCATCCGGGGAACATTCTATTGTCTAAAGAGAATAATTTTTAATCAGGCAATAATATTAACCGGCCCTGTTGAATAGAATTTCCGCCTGTAAAAGCTTTCCCGATTTTTAAATCCGAAGAAATCGGGACTTAAACGGCGAAAAATCTATCGGTTGCGGGACTATTCGAGGAGAAAGGCGTCCAGACCTGCAAGTTCCAGAACCCGCAGAACACCCTCTCCGGGATTTATCAGGTTCAGTGAACGTCCTGATTTTGCCAGCTTATTCTTAACCCTTATCAATGCTGCCAGGGACATTGAATCGATCTTGGTTACATTCCTCAAATCGATTACGGCATTCCTGTCGTCATCCCTGATAAAGGCATTCATGATTTCCTCCAGTTGGAGGAGCTTCACAGAAATGACTTCATCTTTTAATATAAAGGTGCGATCATCTTCATTTTCAATGAACTCTACCATAACTTCACCCGTCTTTTTTATTTTTCAATTTTGCTGATTTATTGATATTTTGTTATTAAGTCAAATAAAATATATCATACAGGAAAAAAACCTGTTCACAGGGATATTCTTTAAAGTCATCACTTCCTTTTCCAAATACATTCTGAGATGGTGCCTCCCGTATCCGGTATTGGTTGTATCAGGAAACTGATTCTCCACAAGCCTGTCTTTTGATATTACTAAGGGGATAGTATAATCCGTTTTTGCAATGCAGTGCAAGAAAATTATTTCAGGTTTTCAAGGAGTGTGCGGAGCTCATCACTTTTTTGGGTAATGCTTGAATCACCCTGTTTCAGTGAACGGTAGAGTTCCAGGGAACAGGTCAGGATCTCCTCCGCATCAGGAGAGGTTCCCCTTTTATTCCTTTCAGCGAGCCTTGATCTGATTTTTTTAAAGGCAAAGCTGCCCCCGTTGAGCAGGATGAGTGGCATACATAGTGTAAGGTTGGCCCGCAGGATCGGTCCAAGGTAGGCGATGTTGCCGGGATTAAAGCTGTCTTTGAAGGCGATCCAGACAAGGTTGCAGAGTAAAAGTGCCGCAAGAAAGGAGACTTTCCCACGGGGGATGCCGATTGCCGCAAGCCCTGAGGAGATTATCAGCACCGCAAGAAAAAGCATCAGGGTTTTAAAACCGAGAAGTGAAGTAACCGCGGAGAGGCGGGAAAAGAAGGTGTTCCAGCCTTCAATAAAGCGGTGTATTTCCTTTACGGTGTCACTTACGCCGGCGCCAATGATATTATCCTGGATAACTGCGGAGAGGCCTGTAATCAGGGCGAAGGAAAAAATGGTTATTAACAGGTTCTGAGGGGTGATTCTTCTGTTCTGCATGGTTAATTTTCGATTGGGAAAGAGAGGGTAATACTGTTGCCTTTTGCATTCCATGAAATTTTACAGAATTGGGAAATTATATAAAGTCCGCGGCCGCGTTTCCTGAAACGGTCAGATTCAAGGGGATTTTCTCCATTTATTGCCGGGTCAAAACCGCTTCCCTGATCGGAAATGGTTATATTCAGGTCTGTTTTATTGCTGGATATTTCGATGGAAACCGGCTTTTCAGATGACCATTTATTGCCGTGTTCCATGGCATTGGTAATGGCTTCATCAATGGCGAGATACATTTCTTCTTTTTTTACAGATAGAGGAAGGTTCTGGTCACTAATGGCAGAAACGATTGAATCAACGATTCCCTTTCTTCTTTCTTTGATTGAAGGGAAGTCCTGGTTGAATATTTGTTTAATTTTATTGTCGAGCATTTAAATGTGCTGTCACCCATAAGAGTTTTTGCTTTTATATCGACATGGTTCCTGTTTTTTTTCTGACAAGATCAGGCGTTTTTACCTTCTACTCTAAAATATTTAATATGTCGGGATGGGGAGATTCGAACTCCCGACTTCTTCGTCCCGAACGAAGCGCGCTACCTGGCTGCGCTACACCCCGAATACCGTATCTATGACAGATAGACATAGTGTGTGGATATTTGCAATTAATTTTTTATGATGGTGTGAAATTTTAAACTGACAAAAATGGTTATAGTGTCAGATTTCAAGGTATTTCCTGTTCAGGCGGGAGATTATCATCTAAAAAAGACTTGCGGAAGTGATGATTTTTGGATACATTCAGAAAGATTCAAAAATTCATAATAAATTATTATTAACAAAATTAAAATTATTTTAACTAATGAATCTGTGAAGCCTTATTATTATTGAAATAAAGCCATTGTTTAAATAAGAGTTCTTTGAGGAGGAGCAACTATGGATCTTCAGTATCATTATCATGGCAATGAATTGCTTGTAGTAAATGTTACTGCCGAAGATGGTACACTTGCAGGTTCCTCGATAAATGAATTCATTGAAGAGGTAATTGAACTTGCCCATGGAAAGGTAAAACGTGTTGCCCTTGATTTTACCGGGAAAAAGTATCTCAACAGTTCCGGTCTTGGTGACCTTATTATGGTCAGGGACTGCTTCCATGATGAAGACCTGTCACTGGTATTGATCGGTGTTCAGGAGAATATTCGTTCTCTTTTAGACATGGTAGGAATTGAAAATTTTTTCACTCTCATTAAGGATGAGGGTCAGCTTGATAAGGGATAATATTTATGGATAAAAAACAAAATGTAACGACTTATATATCACATGGAAATCTGCAGCGACGCTCTAACCGTCTGCTTGAAAGACTCATGAATGTCCTTTTCCGGAAGGTCACATTTGATGATGAAAGTCTTTCTAATCTTCAGCAGCACAGAGAGGGGAGCAGGAATGTATACGTATCATTCCAGAATTCAAATACCTCCCTGCTGATTTTTTCAAATCTTCTCCGGAGAGAGGGCTTTGGCCTGCCTGTACAGGCCATCGGTTTTAAACCGTATCTTTTCCAGGTAGTAACTACTTTTGCCAGAAAAGTTTTCCGTTTCTTGGCGGACCTGGCGGGCAAAAAATCAGGAGAGAAAATTAGTGATGAAGAATATATCCGTGGTCTTTTAAAAAATGACAACGGCCTGATAATTTCTCTCCTTTCAAGCAGGTTGTTTGTGCGGAGATACATTGAAATTAAATCTGACAGCCTTCAATCCCTTGTTGAAATTCAGAAGGAGATGGAGGAGCCGATACTGATTTTCCCTCAGATCATGTTCTGGAACCGGAATCCGGAACGTACCCGCACCCTGGCTGCGTCACGTGCTACCGGTGACCGGGGACTTCTTTCAGGATTCTTCACGATCATTAAGAGTGCCACCCCGGCATTTATACGGGTACCTGAGCCCCTTAATCTGAAAGAGGAAATTGCCGCCTCCCCTTCAGATGACAGTCATCATATTTCCCGGCATGTCCGCAATAAAATTCTGGATATGTATAATAATGAGAAGCGGTCTATCCTGGGGCCGGTAATCAAGACACAGCATGAAACAATGGAAAAGGTTCTCTATCATAAAAATGTTCTTGATGAAATTCACAGCCAGGTGGAAGGGCAGAACGCTTCCGAGTCGAAGCTGCGCCGAAAGGCCTACAATTATTACCGGGAAATTGCAGCTGATTTTTCTATAATATATATCCGTTTTTTCGAGCGAAGTCTTCATTACGTGTTCAGTAAAATTTTTAACGGAATTTTTTATGACCTCGACGATTTCAGAAAACTTCGGGAGGCATCGCAGAAGGCTCCCCTTATTCTGGTTCCCAGTCACAAGAGTCATATGGATTATCTGATCATTTCGAGTCTTTTTTATCAGAACAAACTGATTCCGCCGCATATTCTGGCAGGGGCCAATCTTACTTTTTTTCCCATGGGGAAAATATTCAGGCGCTCCGGGGCGTTTTTTATGCGCCGTTCATTCAAGGGACTCGATCTCTACGCGGCAGTATTCAAGCAGTATATAAAAACACTTATTAATGAAGGGTATAGTATCGAGTTTTTTATGGAGGGGGGAAGGACCCGCACCGGGAAATTAATGCCCCCCCGTATGGGTATGCTGAAGTATTTGATTGATGCCATCGAAGAGGGATACAACAAGGACCTCATGTTTGTGCCGGTTACGATTAACTATGACCGGATACTTGAGGAAAACTCCTATCACAGTGAACTGAAGGGGAAAGAAAAAAAGGAAGAGTCAACTTCCAGATTTTTCAAGAGCAGGAAATTGTTGAAACGGCAGTACGGCAGCGTCTACATGAATTTCGGGGATCCCATCAGCTACCAGGATTTAAAAAAAGATATCGGCAGTGTTGAGGACCCTACGGAAGAAATTGCCTGGAGTATTATTGAGGCCATCAATGAAATAGTAATGATTACTCCCTTTGCCCTCACCACCGCGGTAATCCTGTTTTCGTCGGCACGTGGATTCTCCAGGAAGGTTCTCCTGAATAATATACAGCGGCTGCACCGCTACCTGGCATCAATCAATGCCCCTATGGCTGAAACGGTTGTTTCCGAAAATAGCCTTGAAGAGGTGGCTGACCGGGTGATAAATGCCTATAAAATGGATGGCATTTTGAAAGAGCTCAATATGGAGGGGATAGAAACCTCCGCTAAAGAAACCCTTGAGGACCTCTATGTTATCAATGAAGAGGATCGTATAAAAATCAGTTTTTATCGAAATACCATTATTCATTACCTTCTGCCCCTGGCCTACGCCTCCGTTGCCTTTATGAAGCATGAAAAGGGAAAATCCATTACACTTGATTCCTTGAGAAAAGATTTTAACCAGCTGCATCAGTTTTTCGCCGAAGATTTTGTCCCCACCGCAATGATGCGCACTGAAGACGGAGGATTCGAGGCAATTCTAAGTTTTCTGGAAAGTGAGAAGTATATAACCAGGAGTGGAAACGGTTGCAGCATTGAAGATGAGAAGCGTGAGAGCCTGAGATTTTTTGCCGATATTCTGAAGGATTACCTCGAATCCTATTTCACTGTTCTTGATGCAGTGGTTAATTCGCCAAAAGACCGTATGGGGAAAAAGGAATTTCTGACAGAAGTGCGCAAAAATGGTGTTAAGCTTATTCACCTGGGAACAATCAGGTTAATGGAATCAATTTCAATGGCCAATTACACGAGTTGCCTGAAAATGCTTGGTTCCACGGGAATTACAGTCGAGGAATCATCAGGGAAAAAAGCGTCGGATATTATTATTAAAGACCGTGATAAAGCCGGGAAATATTCTGACATGATAAAAGGCTATCTCAACCATGTTGAAGGATGATTATTTTTTTAGTTAAATTATCAAAAAAGCTGGTTATAAAAAAATCCCCCTTTCGGGGGATTTTTTTATTTGCTGCCGGTGCAGCTGATTTCGAACAGTCGGCTGCAGTGCCGGTTTAATTATTTTTTTACAATCCCGAGTTTCTTCAGGATCTTGTCCTTCGGGATACCATTATCATCGAAACCACGTTCCTTGTAGTACTTTTTAAGCATTTTTTCCAGGGGAACAGTACGTCCCTTGGGATCACACTCTCGTCCTTCTGTAAGGAAACGTTCCGGCAGGGTATCATCTTTGCGGGAGATACCTTCCCGGGTATTCATGTATCTTTCAAGGATATGGATGCGTTCTCCGGATTTTAGCATCTGCCACTGGTTAAGCTTTATTCCTGTGATTCCTGACCAGAGCCGGTTGTATACGCTGACATCCATCAGCATGAGGGCAATTTTCGGTACATAGGTCATGAACTGCCGCAGTAAAAATACAGGAGTTAATTTAACGATGGGGGGCTGCAGTGTGTATGCAAAACTGGTGAACTGGCATGTATGCATTGAGTTTACTGCACAATAAAGATTTTCAAAGAAATTGGCAAGTGTCGGCTTTGCACTTGTATTGAATGGCTTGGCCATATTCATGAAAACTTCCACAACCATGAGAGACGTGGAGAGGTGACATGCACCGCGGTTTGCAGTGGCGTATGAGAGACCGTGGCCGAAACTTCCCCTTGGGTCGTATGCCGCCATTTCCATCCCCTTTACATGGATGGCAAAGGACTCTCCACCGTATTTGTTTGAAAGCCAGCGGGATCCCCTGGCCATTTCCTTGCCGAATCCCTTTGCGGTTGCCATGGATTTCAGGGCTTCCCCGACACCGGCACTTGATCCGAATTTCAGATCACTCTCGATGAGTCCCTTTTCGGCTGCTTCCATTACCCAGGAGATTGTTCCCCCTGCGGATATGGTGTCCATTCCCATGTCGCCGCAGATACGGTTCCACTGCGCAATCTGAACCTCATCGAAGATGCCGATATTAGATCCGAGAAGTACGGAAGTTTCAAACTCCGGCATTGGGAGCTGGTTGCCGCCGAAATTACCCATTTTTCCGCAGAGAATCTGGCATTTCTTACAGGTGTGATATTTTGTTTCGAATTCTTCTTTTATGTATTCACCGGAAATTTTATATGCATCGTCGTGACGGCCCTTGGTGAAATTGTTTACCGGGAGTATCCAGCCTTCATTGTCCGGCATGGTATTTGCATTTGTTCCATAGAGCTTATAGTTCTCTATATTTTCTGAATTCTTAAAATATTTGAGAGCCCTTTTTCTGGTCCTGTCGAATTTTTTCTTATCTTGCGGAACAATTTTAAAGCTTTTTCCAATAGCGCAGATTGCCTTTAGATTTTTGGATCCCATTACGGCGCCCATGCCGCCGCGTCCCAGGTAGCGTTCTCCCGAGGCGATGTTGGCAAAGAGAGTCTGGTTTTCTCCAGCCTGACCGATACAGAGTGCGGCACTTTTAGGAACTTCCTTGCTGAGGGCAGTCTGGGTGTCAATTGTGCCCTTTCCCCATAATTTAGTGGCATCCTTGAATTCGACACCGTCAGCGGTAATAATCATGTAGGTCTTTTTCTTTGACTTCCCCTTAATGATTAAACCGTCATAGCCTGCAGTTTTCAGGTTGTCACCGAAGGGGCCCCCGCATGAAGAATGCGTCATTATCCCCGTCAGGGGTGACTTTGTGACAGCGGAGAAACGTGCAGAACAGGGCGCTGCGGTACCCATGTAGACTCCCATGGTAAGGGCAATCATGTTATCTTCCCCAAGGGGGTCAATTCCCGTTTCGAGTCTGTCATAGAGGAGCTTGAGCCCGAGACCCTTTCCGCCCAGGTACATTTTCCTTTCTTCGTCTGTGACTGTATAAACAGTCGTTTTTTGTGTTGTGAGGTCAACCTCAAGGACCTTGTTGCTGGTTCCCAGTATTTCTTGCATGAAACCACTCCTTAATTTTTATCTTTTATATATTTGTAACAGGTTGTGCAGGTAAATCATCCTCCACCTGAAGGTTTGAGGCAGGATATTTCGTCGCCGTCCTTTACTCTGCTCCAGAGGCCCATTCTTTCTCCGCTTCGAAAATATGCGAGACGGGAAAGGTTGGATACTCCCAGTTCTTTTAGGATTTTTTTCAGCCGTGTTCCCTTCGAGACCGTCAGGGTTAATCCCTTTGAGGGATCATAATTCTCAAGGTCCATGTCCCTGGTTATTCCAGAGTAGAGTTTTATTGTAACGGTTATGTTTTTTTTCATATAAAAGACCTGAAAAAGAATGACGGCTGCTATATATTCTGTCTGCCGTAAGTTCATGTGAACCATACTGTTTTTTAAAAAGCAAGAATTTATTGTCTAATATCAGGCAATGATCTGAAAAAAATAACAGAGTGTTCACTCACTGAAACATAGACTCATCGTCTATGTTTGTCATTAGGCAGGTTTATGGAAAATTCTTCAAGTAAAAAAAAGCGCGACCCGGGGACCGCACTTTTTTTGTTTTTTCCAGTTTTTCTTTTTATGAATATTATAGAAAATCTGTTCGTATTCCAAGATAGAAGGAGTGGTCGGTAACATCAGCACTATTGTGCTCTGAAAAGTTATACATATATTCACCGAAGAGCTGCAGTTTGAAAACTCCGGGGATGGGTAGAACCGTCAGAATAATACCGCCACCGAAAGAGTAGGTTTTAAAGTATTCGGTATTTTCGATCTGGCCTTCGATCTTATCCCATATCGCGGTATTGAATCGAACATAAGGCGAAACAGGAATAAATGGAATATTGATCATACCGTAAAAATCGAGTCCCACCTGATTTTTGTCTGTCCAGTCCATTTTTGACCACTCGTAGGAACCACCGATTCCAAACTGGAAGAATACCAGAACATCGAAATTCAGGTGTGCGGTCACACCCATTTCCCATCCATCCTGGGTTCCCGCAAGGGATTCTATTTTACCTTCGAAGGTATACCCGCCGTAGAGATTTACATCTACAAGGGCAAATGATGTTGAGGGTATCAGCAGCAGGGCGCCTATCAGGGCCGCTGCAAGTGTAAGGCGTTTCATAATTTTCCTCCATATTTTTCATTTTTCCAAAAAATTTATATCCACCAAATTTAACTAATTAATTAAAAATCGTCAACCTTCTTCGAAATTTTCCATCATTTTCAGGAGTTCTTCCCTCCGTTTTATGAGTGCATATCCGTGATAGGTATCCCGTATCATCTTCGGCATTTCGTAGGTGGCAATCTGTTCGAACATCAGTTTGGCGGGTTCACCCTTACGGCGGGCATCATCCATCTGTACTTCAGTTGGGAGAATAATGGCATAGATGGAATAGGGGGTCTGGATCAGGCTGTGGCCCCGGCCGAGATATGCCTCGGAAAATCCTCCATCAATGTTTATTGCTCTCCCTTCTGCAGAGGCAATTTTTTGTCCCTTGTCGATATTTACCGGAGTATGGCCGAAGACTACACGTTGCGCGCCGAATTCCTTTTCAATCAGGTCGAGAAATTCAACTTTCTGGATGTTTTCCCCCCAGTGGAGGGTTCTCTCCTTGTGGGTTTCCGTATCTTTGTAGAAATATCTTTCAAGGGTCTTCATGGCATGTTTTCCGAAGAAGGGAGACTTGGGGCCGCACCAGAGATAGAACATGACAGCCAGTTGGAACTGCTCCTGTGGCCGGTCATTAAGGTAATTCTCTCCAACATCCTTTACTGTTTCTTCGATATAGTCAAGGAGATCCTTTCCCCTCTTTCCGTAAAGTTCTTCAAACTCTCCTTCCCTGGTTGAGGGAATCAGTGCGTGAATATTCAGGATATAGTTATTTAGGTGATAAAGTTTCCCTTCCCGGAAGAGGTATTCCATGAGTCGTTTAATGGGTTTGCTGGCGGTAAACTGTTTTACCAGGTCGTTGATGATTTCTTCCTCTTCATCTGTCAGGCGCAGGGGATTGTCCAGGTCCAGGGTGGGGAAGTTAGTGTCAGTGAGGCCTTCAACTTCCCCCCTGCGAAGCTTATCTGCAAGAATTTCCAGGTTAAGCCGGGAGTCCATGTCGAGGAGAGGATACTGTTTGATAGTAGCCTCCTCGAGTTTGAACTGGATAATGGCCAGGGTTTTCT
This sequence comes from uncultured Spirochaetota bacterium, assembly GCA_942491575.1. GTDB lineage: Bacteria > Spirochaetota > UBA4802 > UBA4802 > UBA5550 > CAZHNW01. Next base: position 1,979,169 of record CALOBT010000025.1, on the reverse strand, counting down.
CGCATTTTTTGGAAATATCAAGCTTTGCCTTGAAGTTGCCGGTAATCTCTCCCGGGTAGAGGCGTGAGGCGAATTCCTCGAGACGGCTGGTATTAATATTGAGGCGTTTGAGAAAATTCAGATTGTCATAGCGAAAACTTATGCGCAGGGCCTCCGCAATAAGTGAAGGATTTCCAGCTGCGGCTCCCATCCAAAGGATATCATGGTTACCCCAGACAAAGGTGACGTGGGGTTTTATCTCAGGTGAACAGAGAATCCTCAGTATTTTATCCGGTTCGTCTCCACGGTCAAAGATGTCCCCGAGAACGATGAGCTGGCCGAGAATGACCTGCTTGGTAATTTTTGCAAGGGATGAAATAACCTTGTCCGCAACGAGGGGATTTTCATAGACGACATTGGGGACATGGAAGTTGAGGACCAGGTTCTCAAGGAGGGGCCGCAGGTCTTTGTTGATGCCGCCACGGATCTGGTCGAAGTCCCGGACGTTCTGCATCTTGTAGCGGATGATCTTTACCAGGGAGGAGATGATGTCCTGCCGCTCCATCCGGTATTCATCGGACTTAAAATACATCTCCTTTCTGATGACCCTGTCCAGGTACTCAAGTTTTTCGTCGGAAAAGGTTTTTGGCAGAGCCTCCTGGGCTGTCCGCCATACCAGGCCGAAACGCCCCTTAAGAATATTTACAAAGCGCTGCCCCGCCCCGTGGGGATCACTGATCCACATGGTTGTATCTATATATCGTTCGAGTTCTGTTTCAATTTCTGCAAGCTCCCTGATGATGTCATGAAGCACTGCGATGGTAAGCTTCTGGTTCATGAGAGGTTCCTCCGGCTTAAGAGAAATGTAATACAGCGGGGAAGATTGTCAAATGAAAAAATGCCCAGGTGTTGAAGGCGAGCGCATATTGAAGGCGAGCTTGGCCAAGCTCGCCTTCAATGTGCGCGGGGGCGGAAATTTTATTACATTTTTGAAACGATGAGGTCGCCCATCTCCGCGGTATTTACCTTTTTCATGCCCTCGGACATGATGTCGCCGGTGCGGTAGCCTTCTGCGAGGACCGCTTCAATTGCACTGAATATTTTATTGTAGGCTTCATCCAGGCCAAAGCTGTACTTCAGCATCATTGCGGTACAGAGGATCTGTGCTATCGGATTGGCTATTCCCTGCCCGGCGATATCTGGTGCTGACCCTCCGGAGGGCTCATATAGTCCGAAACTTCCATCGGAGAGCGAAGCTGAAGGAAGCATGCCGAGGGAACCGGTAATCATGGAGGCTTCATCGGAGAGGATGTCACCGAACATGTTTCCGCAGAGCACTACGTCGAACTGTTTCGGGTTGCGCACCAGCTGCATTGCGGCATTGTCAACATACATATGGTTTACTTCAACCTCAGGGTACTGTTTTGCGAATTCAGTTACAACTTCACGCCACAGAACCATTGATGTCAGTACATTGGCCTTGTCTATTGAAGTGACTTTTTTGTTACGCTTCATGGCAGCCTCAAAGGCCACTTTTGCAATACGTTCAATTTCAGGTTTTGAATAGGCGAGGGTATCATATGCCATGTCACCTTCACGTCCCTTCGGGTCACCGAAGTAAATCCCCCCGGTAAGTTCCCGCATGATGAGGATGTCGAAGCCGTCTCCGATTATTTCCGATTTAAGGGGTGACGCCTCGCTCAGTTCCTTGAAGATAATTGCCGGGCGCAGGTTTGCATAGAGGTTGAACATTTTTCGGAGAGGCAGAAGGGCGCCCCTTTCCGGCTGCTTCTCGGGTGGAAGTGTTTCCCATTTCGGGCCTCCCACTGATCCGAAAAGGATGGCATCGGCATTTTTGCATGCGTCAACAGTTGATTGCGGCAGTGGTTCTCCATGGTTGTCGATGGCGGCGCCGCCCACATCGGCATGCTCGAATGAAAAAGAGATGTCAAACTGCTCTGTAATTTTATCGAGGACCTTAAGGGCCTCCTTCATTACCTCGGGACCAATTCCGTCGCCGGGAAGAACTGCAATTTTTTTCTGTGTCATTATTATCCTCACTGTAGTGATAGTTATAAATTCAGTTAATTTTCCTGAAATACCTCAGGGAAATATATCTCCAATCTGCTGATTTTTTAATTAGCAGAGTTATTTTGTATGTTTAAGGAACAGGTATACTGCTCATCATATCAATAAAAAGGGAATAAACGAGGCAATAACACACTGCAATAAAAGAAGGAAAAACTGTCAATACTAAAATTATCAGGATTTTTTCGAATATTTTAAACTGTTTTTTCATTGCCTGGGGCAGACTCAATTTCCCTGCTAATCACAGATTGTTTCCTGGTAGTCCAAATTATATTTTTCAGGTATAGCTGCTGTAAACTTCACGCCACATTTTATTGTCGTTTTCTCTTTTTTTCAAGGAAAAATCATGTCAAGGTGTTACCGGTGGTGATGTTTTGAGAATCCGATTCCGGATCGCTATGGTAAAATATTAATGACAACTGCCATTTATTCCCATTAATTGTCTTCAGGCAACAGGGAAAACAATTATTTCCTGTATTACTTTAATTTTTATCTATAATGAATATCGACTTCCTTTATCTAATCATTTTTTTCGGCGCGGGGCTGTCACTGCTTCTGGCCCTTTCGCAGCTCCTGAATCGCCCTATGAAGACGGGAAACCGGCTGCTGATGCTGTTTTTTCTCAGCCTTGCAATTTTTCAGTTTCAGCAGTTTTTTATCGGGGGCTGGCTGGGAAAAAAAATTTCCCTGGGGGCACAGCCCATCGGTTTTGACGTCTACTTAATCGGGCCCTCCCTCTATTTGTATTTCCAGCTTCTTCTGGACGGCAAACATCGCTTCGATGCCGGGAAACTGCTGCATTTTCTTCCTGCAATGCTGTCAATCCTGGTAAAGGGAACAGTGCAGGTGATGGAATCTGAGAGGAGTTATTTCGGGAATGCCCCCTGGGGGGACTTCCTGTTCTATGCGGTACCAGTCCTGGTGGCCGTTACGGGGCTTTTGATGATATTGATCTACTTCCTTCTGATACTTTTTAAACTCCGTGTTATCCTTGTGGTGCAAAGTAAAAAGAAAGATAATCTTATTTCAAACCTGATTCTGGTTACGGTTGCTGCGGGTCTCGCTATACTTCTTCTCGCCTCGCTGTCACTGGTTACCGGTAAATATCTTCTGTTTAAGATGGGAATATCACTGCTGAGCCTGCATGTAATTGCATGGTTTCTCCTGGGACAAAAATACCCGGAGTTTTCCAGCCGCGTTGTGAAGGAAGTAAAAACAGAACGTTACCGCCGTTCCCTGATTTCCGGTATAGACGTAAACCTCCTGGAGTCGCGCCTCCTGGATCTTATGAAGGAAGATAAACTTTTTCGAGACGAAGAGCTGAGCCTTAACTCCCTTGCGGATCATCTCTCCATAACCCCGCATCAGCTCTCTGAATTTCTCAACAGTAACAGGCAGATGAATTTCAAGGCCTTTGTTAACAGCTACCGAATCGAAGATGCAAAGGAGATGCTAATCAGGGAGCCTGAACGGTCGATACTGAGCGTTGCCTACAATACAGGCTTTAATACAAAGTCAACCTTCTACAATGCCTTCTCAAAGGCGGAGGGCATCACCCCCATGGAATACCGAAAGAACAATCTGCCTGAAAAGTGAACAGATTTGCCTCCGCTGATTCCGGTTTTATAAAATTGTACCCATTTTTGGGTCGTGTTTTATAGAACTGGTCGATTTTTGAAATATCCTCCTGTATACTGTTTAGTATTAAAAAGAAAGTGGAGGAGGCAGATCATGCAGCAGCAGACTTTTTTCAGAAGATTTATTTTACCGGTGGTGCCGGTTCTGGCCATTGCGGTCATTTCACATTTCGGATATTTCGGTTCACGCCACGTGGAGAGTGACGGACTCCCTTCGGTGATGGCCGGGCTTTTCGGAACCACCTATTTTCTATCCATCGCCTTCGGCTCACTATATGTTTTTACCGTCGGTTATCTCCGGGGAGCCTCCCTGCCGGAAAGGATTCTTGCCTCGGCTCTGACCCCCTTTCTCTGGATGACCAAGGAGGTGCTCCTGTTAACCCATTCTCATCCCCTTATCGAAAGTCTCTATTGGTATGTATCTCCCCTGCATATCTGGCTGATGATGCTCATGGCCCTTGAAATGGGGGGGGCGACCCTCATTGCCCGGAAAATTTTGAAAAATCGTGGAGAAAGGGATTCTGTGGTTTCTGCGGCACCCCTCGCGACCATGGGAGTCAGCCTCTTCCTGGTCATCAGTGCCTACGCCTGGGGCAGGGGGGAAAATATCTATGTAATATTTCTCGAAGGATACCGGTGTCTCTTCGGATCGGGCCTGCAGTAGCAGATAACAATAATGGAGAATATTTATGAAGGAAGTAAAAGCAAATAAACTGTTTGAAAATAAAGTAAGCCGCCGCGGCATGCTGAAAATTATGGGTACCGGCGCCGCAGCCGCTGCGGGTCTTGCCGGCCTTGAGCAGCTCGCCGCAGCGGGAAGAAAATTCGGGAAGCGTCCCAATATTATTTACATACTGGGGGATAATCACAATGCCGATACAATGGGCTGCGCCGGGCATCCATTTATTAAAACTCCCGGGATGGACCGTCTCGCCAGGGAGGGTGTCATGTTCAACAATACATTTAACACTACTTCCCTCTGCAGCCCCTCCCGGGCCAGCATACTCACCGGGGCCTATGCCCACAATCACGGAGTGAAGAACAACCATACCCAGTGGACTGGACAGATGAAAATTTTCCTCGAGTATCTCAGCAATGCGGGCTACTCCACCGCCTTTATCGGGAAGTGGCATATGCCCGGAAAGGGACTCCCGGAAATGTCCTTTCTTGATCTCTTCGTGTCATATACCTATCGTGAGGGGCAGGGGGCATATTTTAACTGTCCCATGGTGGTCAATGGAAAGGAAGTCCCTTCGCGCAAACCCTATATTACTGAAGAAATAACCGATTATGCCATGGAGTTCATGGAGGAATCAGTAAAAAAGACCGCTGCGGAACAAAAACCCTTCTGCATATACCTGGCACACCGTCCCGGTCATCCCCCCTTTCAGTCTCCGAAGGACATTAAAGGAATGTATGACGGTGAAGATGTATCAAAGGTTCTCCCCAAACATGCTGATCCGAACTGGTACGGCAAAACAAAGCAGAATGTTTTCCAGGGGGTCATGATGGGAAGTTATCACGACCAGTACCGGAAGTACTGTGAAACCATCACCGCCATGGACAGGGACATTGTACGTATCCTCCACCGTGTCGATGAACTTGGGCTGCGGGAAAATACCATGGTGGTTTACATGGGGGATAACGGTATGCAGTGGGGAACACACGATTGTCACGGCATCCGGGAGCCCTACGAGGAATCCGCACGGCTACCCCTCATAGTGAGAGCACCATGGCTTATAGGTGACAGGGGAGAAAAACGGGATCAGATCACTGCCAATATTGATATCGCACCTACCATGCTTGATATTGCCGGGGTGCCGGTTCCAAAGGTAATGGACGGTAAAAGCCTGGTGCCGGTCCTGAAAAAACCGGGAAAAAAACTTCGCGATGCCTGTCTCCTGGAGTTCTGGCGATACTACCCGGAAAACACACCATCATACAGTGGTGTCCGCACCCGGCGCTACAAGTATGTTGAGTTTGAGCGGGGCAGAAAACCGTGGCTTTTCGACTTAAAAAACGATCCAAAGGAATTGAAAAATATCCATGACACTCCCGCGGGCCAAAAAGAGGTGCCGCGGCTCAGAGCCATGATGAAGAGTCTTCAGCAGCAATAATCCTCTCCACCTTGAAGGCGAGCTTGGCCAGGCCCGCCTTCAAGGTGGAAAAAAATCTTTTTCTTCTTGCAAAAAATAACCACTCCTTTAGTAAGAATAACATGTACTGTGAGTACATGTTATTCTTTGTACGAATGTTCTTGATTTTTAATTTGTACTGTGTTACTTGTGTGTTCTTACCGGAGTGTAAGGGGAACATGTACCGGTTAACAGAGAAAGAAAAACCGGCAAAAGATATTCAATAAAATAAACAGGAGTGATTGATGAAGGCACCAAATTATTTTGAGTTCTTCAGTCAGGCTAAGATTTTATCCGGCAATAAGGGTATGGAACAGGTAGCTCTTGAGCTTGAAGGTATGGCTTCAAACCGGCCCCTCGTTCTTACCAGCCAGACTGTTACCAGTTCGGGCCTGACAAAAAAGTTTATTAAGGCAATGTATGAATCAACGGTTACAATTGGGGCCCTGAACGATGAAGTCCCATCCTCTGCCAGTGGTTCTCTTGCGAAACGTCTTGCTGCTCTCTATATATGGAAGCAGTGTGATTCCATTGTGGCCATCGGGGATGTCTCGGTTATGGACATGGCCAGGGCGGTAAACATGATGGTGAGTTATGATGGTGAGCTCACCGGTTTAGACGGTGTGGATAATCTGCCCTCTCGGCTTAAACCCTTTGTGGCTATACCTACTGCGGATCTTTCCGGTTATGAAGCGGGTAACGTCGCCGTCATTGATAATAGGTTGTACAAGTCAGACTTCCTTTTCCCTGATATAGTCTGCATTGACCGTCGCATGTTTAAAAAGGGTAACCCGGAAAAACTGGTCAATGCCGGGATGCTTGCCCTGGTAAGGGCCATTGAGGCGAGTGGAGAGGAGTTTGCAAATCCTATGAATGATGCCTATTCCCTCCTGGCGATCAGGGCGGTAAGTGAGAATCTCCCTGTTGCTTCGGCAAAGCCCTCTAAACGTGAAGCCCTTCTTGCCCTGGCAAATGCATCGGTAGCTGCTGATATTGCCTGGTCAAATGCTCCAGCCGGTCTTGCCTTCAGTCTCGGTAAAGCCCTTGCGGAAGAAACCGGTTATCCCGAAGGTTACCTGATGGGAATTATACTGCCCAGAACCCTTGAATATAAACTCGCCAGTAAGGGTGACCTGAGAGACGATCTGCTTTTTGCCCTGGCAGGGTTTGATGCATCCTCTGCAGTTGATCCCGTTGATAAACCTGCCGCCTCTCTAGCCAGAATTGGAGAGCTGATATCCAGTCTTGGCAGCACAATGCCTGCTACCCTGAAGGATCTGAATGTTCCCCGTTTTAAAATGGAGAAGGCAGCCGAAAAGGCGGCAGCAATGACAGCAGTAAAGATTAAGGCAGACCAATGCCTTGATATTCTCGACCATGCCTATGATGGCAGGGCGATGCAGTAAGGAGAAGAATCATGGCAACATTAACAGATATACGACCGGGAAAAAAGAAATTGAAGCGCATGTATATTGCGATTATGCTCTGGGTTGTTGGACGCGCCATTCAGGTGGGCGCCCGGGTTGATCCGGATATTAAAAAGGAATTTGCAGATCTCCCCGATGATTTTGCCTTCTACCTGGGTATCTATCCTGATGGCCCCTACATGGTAGTCGGTAAAAATGAAAAGGGAAAAGTGAAATTTCTAGGAATGAATCCTTCGGGAATTAATCTTTCTCTACGCCTCAATATCAAGACCATGGAGGCTGCCATGCTGGTATTCTCCTTTCAGGAAGGGACCTGTCTCGCCTTTGCCCGTGAGCGGTTTGTCGCAGATGGTGAACTTCCCCAGGCACTCGGTATTGTACGGGTGCTGAACAGGGTGGAAACCCTCCTGCTGCCGAAGTTCATTGCAAAATTTGCGGTGAAACGGTACCCGAAATGGTCTGAGCTGAATCCGGTAAGAAAATATCTCACCAGGATTGCGGTATATCTCGGTATTGTTACCGGGTAGTGATAACCCTTTTATTAAGGAAAAGAAACGAGAGGAAAATCAGATGGAAATTCCAGGATATTATGAATTTTGCTGCCGCGTGAAAACCCTGTCGGGTCACAAGGCTCTTGAAAAAATACCCGAGGCCCTGGCTGCGTTAAATGCAACCAGGCCCATGATTATTACGGATAAGGGGGTCTCAGGTGCCGGCCTTATCGAGCTTGTAAAAAAGGCAATGAAAACAAAGGGGTCAAAGGTAACCATAGCCGCCATCGAGGATGATGTACCCCCGGATTCAGATCTCAAGGTGGTTAACCGTATTGCCGGTACATACCGGAAAAAGAAATGTGATGCCATTATCGCTGTTGGTGGCGGTTCACCCATGGACACCGCAAAGGGAGTTAACATCCTCGTATCAATGGATGAGACTGACCTTATGAAGTACTGTGGTGCCGGAAAGGTAAACAAAAAACTGAAGCCGCTGATTGCAGTACCGACCACATCCGGTACCGGCTCGGAGGTGACACTGGTTGCGGTTATTGCTGATCATGTGAAAAATTTAAAGATGCTCTTTACTTCATATTTTCTGCTGCCGGATGTTGCGGTCCTTGATTCAAGGATGACCAAGACCCTACCGCCGTTTTTAACGGCACCCACCGGTATGGATGCCCTGACTCATGCATGCGAGGCCTATACCTGTCTGGGAAAAAATCCCCTCAGTGATACCACGGCACTTATTGCTGTCAGGGATATCAGTCAAAATATCGTGAATGTCGTAAAGAAACCGGGTGACCTGAACGGCAGGTTGGCCCTCGCCAATGCGTCCAACCTGGCGGGTATGGCCTTCTCCAATGCAATGGTGGGAATGGTGCACACACTTGGACACAGTGTAGGCGCCGTCTGTCATGTCCCCCACGGTGTCTGTATGTCGATACTGCTCCCATACGGGCTGGAGTATAACATGCACCGAAACGGCAAACAGGTGGGAGAACTTCTCTGGGCTCTTGCGGGTGAGGAAGTTTATAAATCCACTCCGGTGGATGAACGTCCCGCAAAGACCATTCAGTTTATCAGGGACCTGAACCAGGATCTCTACGACGCCACGAAGGGGGCCCACGCCCGTTTTTTCAGTGAAGTAGTAGACAGGGAAGGTAACCAGATGGTGCCGAAAGAAGCCTTTGCTGATATCGCCCGTACCGCAATCGGTGACGGATCTGTAGTCTACAATCCCGAGGAACTATCCTTTGATGATGCCATGATGGTTATTGAAGCTGCCTGGGGGGGAAAGCCCCTTGATACTAAAAAGATCAAGAAGGGCAAGAAGGGAATGAAGCTGTAATTTCTAAAATCATATTAACGAAAAAGGCGACGTTTTTTTAAACGCCGCCTTTTTCGTGCCTGAATTTTATTTGATATTATTGAATCGGAATATTTCGGGATATTAGTTCTTTTTGTCTTCACTGTCATTTCGGTAGAATATTTCAAATTCATCGGCGGGGAGGGGATGGCTGAAGAAGTATCCCTGGTACTGGTCGCATTTCTGCTGCTCCAGAAAGGACAATTGCTGGACTGTTTCGATTCCCTCGGCGACAACCTTGAATCCCAGGTTGTGGGCCAGATCGATAATAGTGGTGGTGATGGTCTCCGCCCTGCTTTCCCCGGGGAGATTGTCTATGAAAGATTTATCTATTTTAACCGTGTCAATGGGGTAGTCCTTCAGTTTGCTGAGGGAGGAGTACCCTGTGCCGAAGTCATCAATGGAGATACTGATGCCCATTTCGTGAAGGGCATGGAGCTTGCGGATCGCCTCGTCTTCATCTTCCATTATACCGCTTTCGGTAATTTCAAGTTCAAGGGATGATGGGGGAAGTTTTGTCTCCTCGATTGTTTCCCTGATCATGTCGATTAATTTTTCCTGCCTGAACTGTGCGGGGGAGATGTTGACGGCTACTCTCACCTCGGGGAGCCCCATGTCATGCCACTGTTTCATCATCAGGCATGATTCCCGCAGCATGATGCGGCCTATTTCATTGATCATGCCATTCTTCTCAACAAGGGGAATGAAATGAAAGGGATTGACTATTCCCCGGCTGGGGGAGTTCCATCGTATCAGAGATTCCATACCCTGAAGGGCGCCGGCGTGGTTAACCTTAGGTTGGAAATAGGGGACAAATTCACTGTTCCTGATAGCCTGGTGAAGTTCCTGTTCCAGGCGGATGTTATCGAGGAGTTCATCATTAAGTTTTGAATTAAATATCTGGTAACTGTTTCTTCCCCTTTCCTTCGCAGTGAACATGGCGGTTTCGCTGTTTTTCAGGAGTGTTTCCGGATCAATACCGTCATCGGGATAGAAACAGATTCCGATGGAGGCGGTGAGGTTCAGACTGATTCCCTTAAGCTCAATAGTGTCATTGAAGGGAAGAGTGGTCTTTCTAACTATCTCGATGATGTCATCAGAACTGGCAATGTCTGAAAAAAGTATCTGAAACTTGTCGCCTTCGTAACGGGCAATGACATCATCATCACGGATTATTTCCTGTAATCTGTCGGCAATATATTTCAGTACAGTATCGCCGAATATGGTGCCATGCATCTCGTTGATTTTTTTGAAATGATCGATGCCGAGGCACATAACGGCGAAAAATATCTCCTTGTTTTTTCGCAGGGATTTCAGAATTTCCGTGTGTGTTTTGGTGACAAACATTTCCCGGTTAGGGAGGTCAGTAAGGCTGTCATAGAAGGTGAGGCGGTGGAGGTTTTCCTCTGTGTTTTTCCGGTAGGTGATGTCGCTGATAACTGCTTCCGCCCGGTTGGTTTCTTTGTCGAATTTTGCAGAGGTTTCTACCCAGATAGTGGAGCCGTCGGTTTTTCTGATTTGAAGTTCCAGGTTGCTGGCATTTCCGAATTTTTTCAGTTGTTCGAGAAATCTCGTTCGATCGTGTGGATTGCAGTAGAGGTCTTTAATTTTCATTTTTCCTGCGATCGATTCAAGGTATTCTTCCCGCGTGCAGCCAAGCATCCCGATGGCAGATCCATTCATTTTTGAAATAATCCCTTCAGGGTATTGGACTGTGATCATGCCGACTATGGCATTTTCATATAGGTCACGGTAACGTTCCTCTTCTTCAAGAATTTTTATTCTTGATTCCACCAGTTCCATGTTGAGTCTTTCGTACTGGCTGTTTTTTGTTTTCAGTTCATTGTTCTGTTCGGAAAGAGTTTTTTCAGTAGCAACCTGTTTCATGTAGATATTCAGGTGACTCCGGAAAAGTATATAGGTTGAAAAACTGATGATAATTAGACCGAGTGTTATGGCCGTGTAATAGGGGATCATCGTGGAGAGGGACACCCCGAAGGCAGTCCTTGTGAAGTGCAGGTAGATAAATGTAAGTGTGATGTTGACTGCATCGTATGCAATAATAGCGGATGCCCGACTCCTGATGACGATGGGAATTATTGAGAGAAAACCCATAACAAAAAATATATGCGCAAGTTTGTTGATATATTGCCCCGGCATTGAAATATGATGAATCGAGGCTGTCCAGATGACTGCCATGTGGGCCACCAGGAGCAGATGGGAGGCTATTGTATGTCTTCCGCCTTTGAGAAAGAAGAGAGTCACCAGGAGTGCTGCGGCGATAACCATGGGGTAAACCGCAGAGTAACTGTAAGGGGAAAAGAATAGTAAAATTGCCGCAGCCGGTTCAATTAGCAGCAGGAGAAAGAGGGTCAGGCTCAGAAGAATTCGCGCTTTGTGACGAACAAGCAGTGTTTCTTCACTGTAGGCTTTTAGGAAATAATCAAAAAAATCAGTGAACATTAAAAGATCCTGATATATATTTATTTAAAACCTCTATCAGACTTGAAGAGTATTGTCTGCTGATAGGAAAGCCCAGTCTGATATTATTGTCAATAAGCTTTTAAATTTGTATCTGACTGTTGCAGATGAGACGTTTTGATGGTTGACGAAAGTATATTTTACATATACTTTTGATCTGTCTTTACGGGAAGTGACAAAATATTGCATTTATGTTAGTTAAATGTTTTATATTCTTATGTCTTGAAAATAGAAATTAGGAGAATTTTATGAATGATAACATATGGCAGATTCTAACTTTTACAGAAGAGGAGGGGGACAAAAAGTATGATGATGTGGTCCTGTTTGCCCTCTCTACATGCGGTTTTTGTAAACAGGCCATCTACTTCCTTCGCAGAAATAAAATCCAATTCAGGTATATATATGTTGATAAACTCGACAGGGATGAGAAACAGGAATTAAAGGAGCTGCTGAAGGAAAAATATTCAGAGCGTGTAAGTTTTCCCTACCTGGTTGTTGACGATAAGGATGTCCTGGTGGGTTTTACTGAAAATGAATGGAAAAGTAAATTTTCCATTGAATAAGAGGTGACATGTTATGAGTGAACCAACAAAGAAAAAAAATATCGCAGATGTAAAAAAATTTGTCACCATGGTTGCAGAAAAACAGGGGTGGTCCCTTCATCCCGACAAGGATTTCCTGGAAATTATAATTGAGGGGCTGGCTGCGAATTACAATAGATACGGTTATTTTGCCTGTCCATGCAGAGACCATGAAGGGATAAGTGAAGACGATAAAGATCTTATCTGTCCCTGCGATTACTGCGTTCCCGACCAGGAGGAATTTGGACACTGCTACTGCGGCCTCTACCTGACCCAATCCTTTGCGGAAAGTAGAGCTATGCCTTCATCGATCCCTGAACGTCGACCCGAGGGGTGATGGTTTAAAATATGGTGATGGTAATCCCTGCATTGAAATCGAAGCGGTATCCGAAGTCACGATTGATGGGGGGATAAATGTTGCAGACTGGACCGGCAAAGATGCTGATACGGTTAATTATCTGCCATCCCGGAAGTAATCTCAATTTAATCGTTCCATACCCGCTATTGGTTCCGCTGTCATGGTTAAATAGGTCGTCGTTAAAACCTTTCGAGGTCAGGTGATAGGTCAGGTCCGTGTCAATGTGGAATAGTCCGATCTCAAGGTGAAAACCGAATCCAAAACCAAGGGAAGCCCGGTCCAGGCTTCTGTCTGATCGGGGATCATACCCGAGCATAAAGATGCCGTAACTCAGTTTGCCCCGGGACCTGACGGCAATATTCAGCAATGTATTAAGAGAAAAATATGAGCTGATGTCCCAGGCGCCTTCGGTATAGATGTTTATCAGACCGATTGGAATCCCTTCGACTGAATCGGAAATGTTTATCAGGCCCAGCTGAAGACCCCGAACAGAGTCGGCAACATTGATGAATCCCACCTGGACTCCGTTGATATTGTCACTTATATTGAATATTCCAAGCTGAAGTCCCTTGAGGGTGTCAGCCTCAAGGAACGTATTATTTTCCTCGAGAAATGCCGTTGACATGTTTATGAGTCCCAGCTGGAACCCCCTGGAACTGGGTGTGGTAATATTTATGATGGCGGCCTGCATCCCATTAAAGGCTGCACCCCGGTTTATGAGTCCCGCCTGGACCCCCCTTGCAGTACCTTTAACAATGTTTGACAGGTTGAGCTGAAAGCCTGTCATATCTTCATCAACTGCGTGAATCAATCCCGTGGAAAATCCCCTGAAGGCAAAGGTGTTGCCGTAGATAAGGCTCAGCTGAAAACCGTTAACCCGTTTGCGGGGATCCCTGAAAATTTCTACCGGAGAATAAAGTGAAAATTCCACCGGGACTTCACGATAGGCTGTAGCACCCTTACTGTCGGATCCAGATTCTTCAGCGCCTATCACTGCCGGGAGGAGAAATAAAACGATAAGGAGTAGTGATATGTATAAACAGATTCTGTTCATATACCTTGCCTGTAGATCAGAGTACAGATGAAATGCAAACTCTGAGAATCGCATTGAACAATTATAATAAATGAATCAACTTTTACAAGAAATAATTCTAAGATTCTGGTAATTGTTATATGATTTACTCTATTTTAAAAGATTAGAAATAGTGCTGTCATTAATAATCAAATAGTGTTATATTAGAGGTCTATTTGTCATGAGTAAAACAGTTAGTGGTTGTATGATTTGAAAGAAAACATTCATATACTGGATCTAAACAAAAATACCGGCTGTTGTGAAAGAAATGCAGGAAAAACCAACCATACTCATTGTCGATGACACTGTCGATTTTATTGAAAGTCTGAAAAATATTTTAGATGGGAGTTATAATGTTATCTCGACTGATAATGGTATAATGGCATTACAGCTGGCCCGGTCGAATAATCAGCCTGATTTAATACTGCTTGATGTTATGATGCCCGAAATGGATGGATATGAGGTATGCAGGTGTTTGAAGGAAAACAATACAACAAGAAATATTCCAGTTATTTTTGTTACCAGCAAAAGTGATATCGATGATGAAAGAAAGGGGCTCAAGCTGGGGGCCGTTGATTATATAACAAAACCCTTTTCTCCTCCTATTGTACTTGCTCGTGTTAAGACTCAACTGGCACTTTATCATAAGAGCCTTCTCCTTGAAGAGGATCTGCAGGTGGGAACGTCTCAGCTCGTAGAGACGAATCGTCTTCTGAAAAATGAAATGATGATAAAGGAAAATATCCTTTCATCAATTGTTTCCATAATGATTGGAATATCAAAGGAGAATAAAATATTTCTCTGGAATGATACTGCCGAAAAGGTATTGAAAATTTCTGCAGCAGATGCGATTCAGAGCAGACTTGAAAGCTTATCGATACCCTGGGAGTGGGATACCCTGTGCGAAGGGATAGCCTCCTGTATAATAGAAGACGAACCGGTACAGGTGTACAGTATGAAGCTTCATATGAATAAACTGGAGCCTGTATTTTTAAATCTGATAATTAATCCGGTAAAAGATAGGGAAAATAATCTCGACGGTTTTATGATTTATGGTGATGATATTACCGAAAGAAAAATTATGGAACAGCAGTTTTTTCAGGCCCAGAAGCTTGAATCTATCGGACAGCTTGCATCAGGGATTACTCACGAAATTAAAACTCCTGTTAATTACATTCATGAGAATTTGAATTTTATGAATGAATCATATAAACAGATTGAGCCGCTGCTTAAATTGCTGAAAAATACAGATGTGCAAACTGGAAAGATCTCCCATGAGGCTATGGAAAATTTTCGCAGCCATTCACATGATATTGATATCGGTTTTATCCTTGATGAGATGCCGAAGGCTTTGGAGGATTCTCTTGAGGGAATAGAGAGAATTTCATTGATTGTAAAATCAATGAAGCAATATTTTCATCCTGGAGAAGAAGTAAAAACCAGAATAAATGTTAATAACATTATAGAAGATATAATCAATATTTCGAGGAATGAATGGAAGTATGTAGCGGAAGTTGAAACTAATCTGGATTCTGCTATGCCTGAAATTGACTGTTTCCCTTCCGAGTTGAATCAGGTTTTTCTGAATATAGTAGTCAATGCTGCTCATGCTGTCAGCATGGCAAAAGATGAGCAGGAAGATAAAAAGGGAAAAATTATTATAAGCACCAGGACTGTCGAAAATTATGTCGAAGTGTTGATACAGGATAATGGACCCGGAATTCCGGAAAATATTCAATCTAAAATATTTGATCCTTTCTTTACAACTAAAAAGATTGGGGAAGGAACCGGTCAGGGGCTTGCCATAGCTCATTCCATTGTAGTGAAACATCACAACGGTAGTATCTTTTGTAAGTCAGAAGAAGGGATTGGGACAACTTTTATCATTAGCATTCCGAAAAAGCATTCTGCCACATGTTGCTGACGGAAGTCCATGCCTGGAAAATTGGCATATCTGTTTCATGAGACAATGAAATTGGCTGATGATTGTTGTACTATTCATCAATAGGAATTATGACTGAAACATGGTCGGTGATTTCCTTGTTGCTGACATAATTTTTCAAAGTAATGATCAGTGTTTTCGTTATCCGCTGTTTCAGTTTACCGAGAATTACCCCTGAAGCGGAAATTAATTCTTCATTCAGGTACATGTTTTCATTCAGATCATTGACCGTAATTCTTTTTACGGTATATTTTTTTCGAACTTCCGGCGCATTAAATGCTTTTTCAAATTGATTTAATATCTCCGGATCATACCATCCGATTTTATTTTTTAGTTCATTCATTGCCTGTCCCGGAGTTTTGTCTGATTGCAGCAGCTGGTCATAATCGAGTGCGATTCTTAATATGCGTGCTCCCAGGGGGATTGCCTCTGTTTTTACATCATTTCCCGGAAAACCTGTCCCATTATAATACTTTTCCTGGTATGCAATTATTTCTGAGACTGTTTCAAGACGGGGAATTTTTGAGATTATTTCGCTGCTGGTTTTGGTGTGAAGCTGAAAAATAATTTTATCCTCTACCTGTAGCATGGTATTGCTGTAAACCTTTTCAAGGATGCTGTCTGGAATGGTAACGCAACCAATCTGAGATAGCATCGCCGCTATTTCTATCTGCCATGCATTTTCTATGGGATTGGCAAGTAAATATCTTTTAATAATTTCGCGAATCCGCAAGCCCCGGTTAAACGCAAGTGGTTTTGCCAGCACCAGAATGTCGGTCAGTACCTGCAGTGAACCGCTTAAGGTTTTCGACAGGAGCTCCTTTTCTGCGATCTGGAGGTGGTATTGGTTCAGGGCGGCATTTATATTGTTGATCAATACCTCAGGCGGGCATGGCTTGGTTAAAAATCTGAAAATATTCCCTTCATTGACGATGTCAATAACCGCCTCAATATCAGCCTGGCCTGTGAGCATCATACGAACGGTGCCAGGTGAAATGTGTCTAACTTTCGACAGTACTTGTGCACCGTTCATGGCTGGCATTTTGTAGTCTGAGATAATTACTGAGAAAGATTTTTTTTCTGCTTCTGTTATGGCGTCGGCTCCTGATTGTACGGTTGTTATGTCGAATTTCCCCTTTAATTGTCTCTTGATGCCGGCAAGGAGATTCGGATCATCATCTACAAGGAGTATCCTGTCTTCCATGGCGATTCCTCACTGAAAAAGTTCCTTTAATACTGCCATAATATCTTCCGTATTGCAAGGCTTTGATAAAAATTTATGGACAATTTTTTGAGCATTTTCATAGATTTTTTTCGGGTGACCCCGTAAGGAGAATTCTAAAAGTGTCCGGATATTTTTTTTCGATTTCTCTCAGTAAAGTCAGGCCGTCTTTTTCCGGCATTTTGTAATCGGCAATAACAGCATCAATCACTGTTTCGCTCAGAATTTTTTCAGCATCTCTGTGGTTGCTTGCAAAATGCATCGTTAACCAGTCTTTTTCTTTAGTCAGCGATCTTTTAAAGCTGTTTAGAATGTTTTGTTCATCATCAATAAATAGAACCGTCTTCATGGTATTTCCTTTTTCTTTTAAAGATTGCAGGGAAGTTCAATGATGAATTTTGTCCCTTTTTTTTCAGTTGATTCAACGATGATCTTCCCCTTGTGTTTCTTTTTAATTATATTATAGGAAATCGCAAGTCCCTGTCCGGTTCCCTTGTCAATATCTTTGGTGGTAAAGAAGGGATCGTATATTTTATCTATAACATTGTCAGGGATGCCAATACCATTGTCTTCGATTTTTATTTGGATATGTTTTTTTAGATTTTGTGTTTTTATATTAATATTTCCACGGCCTATAATGCCGTTGTCGATGGCCTCTTCTATTGCATGGGCACTGTTGATAATTATATTCAGAAGAACCTGATTGATTTCAGCCGGGTATCCTTCTATTTCAAACAGGTCATTGTCCAGGTTTAATTGAAGCTCTGAATTGTACTTCCATTCATTCCTGGATATGTTAACGGTATCCTGGATTGCCTTGTTGATGTCGAATAGTACAGTTGATTCATTGTCCGGCCTGGAAAGGCTGCGCATGGATTTAACAATACCCGCTATGTGTTCCAGCCCTTCAAGGTTTTGTTTCAGGGCAGCAGGGATTTCCTCCAGTAGAAAATTAATATCAATTTTTTCTTCTAATTTTTTTATGGATTGGATATATGGATTGATATCTTCATTATTCTGATTGTCTTTAATGATATTCCGATAGAGGTCTAAGAGTTCTATCAATTGTTCAAAAGATTCTTTTAAAAAATATGTATTGTCATTTACATATTGAGTCGGTGTATTTATCTCATGGGCGATTCCAGCTGCAAGTTCTCCTATCGACTTAAGTTTCTGGTCCTGGAGTAATTGCATTTCCATGTGACGTTTTTCCGTTACATCTCTGCCATAGAGAAGAAATCCCTGGAGTACTCCTTCATTAGTTGTAATGGGATTTATGGTTATTCCCAGGTACCTGATTTCCTGATTATTTTTTATCAGTTTAATATCCTTTAACTGTATAGATCTGTTTTCCGAGATACTGTTACTGATTCCTTCATAGATTAATGGCCATTGCCATCCAATGGGGAGTTCGACAATTTTTTTTCCAAATGCCTCGTCCGCAGTGATATCGAGTATTTTTTCGGCATTGTTATTCCAGTGCGTAATGGTATCCCTGTTTGTTACACCGATAAGAATAGAATCAATAGATAACAGTAGATTGCGCATTTCGTCATGAGCAAGAAGCAGTTTTTTTTCCGCATTTACTGTTTCTGTAATATCATCGATAATGAATGCGATAAAATTCTCATCCGGACTGTATGCAGTAACGGCAAGAGTTATCGGTGGTGTCTCTAAATTAATTTTTAACTTTTTTGAAGTTTTTTTTCTCTCAATAGTAAGAAGTATGTCTTTCCAGTCGGGAAGATGTTTTTTAATGTCAGGGAAAACCTCTTTGATGGTTCTGTTTATAATATCATTGTATGATTTATCAACAAGCATGATAAAGGAAAGATTGGCTTCCCGAATGATAAAATCTGTCCCCCCCGTAGCAAGTTTGATAATTTCTGCCAATATAAATGCATCAGTCATATTCTCAAAAAGGGATTTATATTTTCTTTCACTCTCAGTGATGAGACGATCCCTGCTGTATTTTGACAGGGTTGTTGATATCGCAGAATGAAGTTCGTAGTCTTTAAAGGGTTTAATTAAAAAGCCATAGGCTTCTGTCTCTATTGAACGTTCAAGGAATTTTTCATCGCTGGTTGAAGTAATAAAAATTACAGGTATATTCTCAGACTGTGGAATCATCTTAACGGTTTCAATCCCGTCGAGGGTGCCCTCAAGGACAATATCCATGAGAATTATGTCCGGGGTTTCCGTTTTTATAGATTCAAGTGCTTTTTTGCCGGATGTCACCCATTCCGTTAAGTGATAATCATGGACTTCGAGCATTCCCATAATTAACAGGGCAGCCGGTTTGGAGTCCTCAACGAGCAATACCTTTATATTATTTTGTCCCATGTCAATATTCTATCCGGTGATAATAGAATATTATTATATCGCATATCTGGGTGTTTGCAAGCCATAAAAGAAAGAATTAATTACTGAGTTGGACTGTCACAATGATGATAATGATTTTCCGAGAGGGAAAGATCCTCTTGGGAACTTTTTAATAATCAAAAAAATTATTTTAAACTATCCTTCAGGTTATTGAAATTCCGTGAGATCTCAGCCTATGAGCTTTCCCACATCGAGAACAGTTACATATAACATGAGACCGATTATTGCAAACCATCCAGCCAGGCTGAGAGGCATCTGAAGAGACCGGAGGCGGGGATGAATCTTTTCCAGGAGATTGAGGAGTATCTTCCCCCCGTCGAGGGCGGGGAGTGGCAGTAGATTGAGCACCGCAAGATTGATATTGATGATTATTCCGAAATGGAAAAGTTTGACTAAACTTCCTTCAACCATGGCCCCCCCCTGTGCCACGATGCCGACAATGCCTGAGAGTTGCTGCGGCCTGCTAAAGAGTGCCGGGATAGCACTTATCATGGAAAACATAATGCCCCCCAGTTGAACAAAGGGGGCCGCCAGGAGATTGTAGATAGAAACGTCACCGCGGGCCATGTTTATGATGGAGAGGAGTACCAGTGCCGCAATCAGATTCGCCGCAGGGCCCCCCGCGGAAAGGAGAATTCTTTTTCTGACGGGAATGGCAAAATATGCCGCATCATCGGCAACAGCTGGTAACAGATAACCCCCGAGGGGAATGGCAGAAAGGCGGTATTCTGTTCCGTTGATTGTTTTTTTCCAGAGGGCCGGTCCGAAGCCGATACTGAATTTTTCAACGGGTATCCCCGCAATTCGTGCAGCTGCAAAATGGCCTGCTTCGTGTATTAAAATGATAAGGCCAATCGTTAGAATAATCGGTATGTACATGTCAAATCTCCTGAATTATGCCGTTTCTATCAGAAGTGAGTGATTTTGTCGAGTAAATTGTTACGATGTTATTTTTGCCGTGAGGCGATATTTTTTTGGAAGGCGACATTGGCCAATGTCGCCTTCCAAAAAAATGTCGCCTTCCAAAAAAATGTCGCCTTCTCAAAAAAATGATTCCCCTTTTGTAAAATACTGCTTGCATCCCGAAACCCTTTCTGTATTTATGGGAAAAGGTGAGTGACAATTCAGTCAATTTATCTCCCCTGGGACATATTTTTTGCTTGCAATTTCCGGTTTTTTCTGGATTAATTATTGTTCTCTTTATTAACAAGAAATTCTGGAAGCTCTGCAGGTGTTCCTCAGGAGAAAGTTCAATATACTGTCATCCGACATAAGGAGTTTGTTATGGTTAACTACAAAGATCTCGGACTTGTAAATACCCGGGAAGGATTTAAAAAGGCCGTTGACGGCGGATACGCTATTCCTGCGTATAATTTTAACAACATGGAGCAGCTCCAGGCAATTGTTCAGGCCTGCGTTGAAACCAGCTCTCCGGTAATTCTTCAGGTTTCCGCGGGAGCCCGCAATTATGCAAATCAAACGCTTCTGCGTTACATGGCTGAAGGTGCTGTTCAGTATGCAAAGGAGCTGGGTAAGGAAATTCCCATTACCCTTCATCTTGACCATGGTGATACCTTCGAGCTTTGCCAGAACTGCGTGGAAATGGGTTTTTCTTCTATTATGATCGATGGTTCACATCATTCCTACGATGATAATGTGGCCCTGACGAAAAAGGTAGTGGAATACTGTCATAAACACGATGTTACCGTTGAGGGTGAGCTGGGGGTTCTTGCCGGTGTGGAAGACGATGTCGTCGCGGAAGAGTCAACCTACACTCATCCCGAAGAAGTGGAAGATTTCGTAAAAAAGACCGGAGTTGATTCCCTGGCTATTTCTATCGGAACCAGCCACGGTGCGAATAAATTCAAGCCGGAACAGTGTACCCGAAATGCAGATGGTATACTGGTTCCGCCCCCACTTCGCTTTGATATTCTCGAAGAGATTGAGAAGCGGATTCCGGGATTTCCCATTGTGCTTCACGGGTCCTCTTCAGTACCCCAGGACCTGGTTGAAATTATCAACAGTAATGGCGGATCATTGAAGGATACAATCGGTATTCCTGAAGATGAACTTCGCAGGGCGGCGAAATCCGCGGTATGCAAGATCAATATCGACTCTGACGGCCGCCTCGCCATGACTGCAGCAGTACGCAAGGTTATGGCAGAAAAGCCGGAAGAATTCGATCCCCGCAAGTACCTCGGTCCTGCGCGGGACGGTCTGAAGGGACTCTACAAGCATAAAAACGAACATGTCCTCGGCTCAGCCGGGAAAGCATAATAATAAAAAGGGGCGATCGCAAGGTCGCCCCTTTTTATTGTATAAAGGGGCCTTCAATAATATTATTGATTGTATAAGTAAGTGGTCATTTTCCCCTTTCCCTTGATTTCGATTTCTCCCCGTTTCTCGAAGGAGTATTTGTCCCTGAGCAGCATGTAGGTGCTCTCTGCAACCTGAATTCTACCGGCAATACCGTGGGATTCCATGCGAGAGGCTATGTTTACACTGTCGCCCCAGAGGTCATAGATAAACTTTTTCTTGCCGATAACCCCCGCCACGACTGAGCCGGTATTGATGCCTATGCGGATGCTCAGTTCCGTGTCATTTTGACTGTTGAACAGGTCAAGTTCCGTTATCATTCCCCTGGCGCACTGCAGAAGAAGTTCGGCATGGTTCTCCTTTGGTTCCGGTATGCCCGATGCAATCATGTAGGCATCGCCGATTGTTTTGATCTTTTCCAGGCCATACCGGTCTACCAGATCATCGAATTTCGAAAAGATGTCATTGAGGAGTCTGACGAGGCGGTCCGGTTCAGTTTTTCCCGAAAGCTCCGTAAAGCCCACAAGGTCCGCGAAGAGTATGCTGACGTATTCGAATCCGTCAGCAATTGAATGCGAACTTCCCTTCAGTCTGTCTGCAATTTTGTCCGGCAGAATGTTGCGGAGCAGGTTCTCCGCCTTTTGGTGTTCCTGAAGGAGCAGTCTTTCCGTTACAGAAACAATATGGTGGGCATAGACGGATATGGTTATCAGGCTGAAGGCGATACCGATTTTTATTGACCATTGGGCAAAAATGAGAACTTCAGGATCGGTTATATTTCGAATCGGCTCATGATCCATAAACCAGTAATTCAGAAAAATAAAACAGCCTGTAAAGAGGAACACCATCAGGTATTTATATACCCGCTGCCTTTCAGGGTAGATAAAGAGGGGAACAATGGGGGCCACCAGAAAAAAGAAATGGGTATATGCCTCCGGTCCGCTCAGGAGGGATTCCAGAACAAGGAAAAATGCCGAGGAAATACCGAAGAGAATCCGGGATGCCAGGTATTTGTGAAAATGGTTCAGTACCGGGATTAAAATGAAAAATAATCCGTGACAGAGAATGACTGCCAGAAGTTCTGTTGAATCCGGGAGATAGATGTAAATAAGGGGAGCATAGAGCCAGGAAAATGCGATGAGGAAGGCGGCGATAATATTGATCAGTATAATATATCGTTTTTCATTTTCCGGGATTTCGTCGGTAATGCCGATATGGGATAGATTATGGATTGATTTAATCAAGGGAGCAGCTCCTGTTGTTTGATTTATCAATGATTATTATATAAGATGACGGGGAAATGTAAATAAGTAATCTGCGTACTCTTTTACTTTTAATTTCTAATGAATTATCCCTTTTTCTATTTGCGTTGTTGCATCTTCTTCCGTTTCTGTAATTTTTTTTGCTTGCATCTGTAACCTACCCTTATTATTGCATTACTAAAGTAAAATACCCATCAGGGGCCTGTTGGAGCTGCCAAATAAAAACGCAGCCCGCAGTACGAGAATAAATCAGAACATTTTCGCGGTATCAACCGCAGTAACATACTAAAACTGGGGAGTTTTCCATGGATTACGCAGAAATTGAGAAGCTCACCGATAAGGTGAAAGCTGAGAATGGTTTTATTGAGAATATCAAAAAGGAGCTGTCCCGCGTTATAATAGGGCAGGATGAGTTGATAGACAGGGTCCTTATTACCTTTATCTCCGGGGGACATATACTTCTTGAAGGGCTTCCGGGACTGGCAAAAACATTGACTGTGCGGGCCTTTTCCCGTGTCATTGATACGGAATTTACCCGGGTGCAGTTCACCCCGGACCTGCTTCCCGCTGACCTCATCGGTACCCGTATCTATAACCCGAAGGATTTGAACTTCCTCACCAAAAAGGGGCCGATTTTCACCAGCATTCTTTTGGCGGATGAGATTAACCGTGCCCCCGCCAAGGTCCAGTCGGCGCTCCTCCAGGCAATGGAGGAAAAGCAGGTAACCATCGGTGAAGAGACCTTCCAGCTGAACAATCCCTTCATGGTTCTTGCAACAGAGAATCCCATTGAACAGGAAGGAACATACCCCCTCCCAGAGGCGCAGCTTGACCGTTTCTTCATGAAGGTGTTGATCGATTATCCCAATTTCGACGAGGAGCGGGAAATTCTCACCCGCTTCAAAGATATAAATGTGGATAAACTGAATACTGTTATTCACTCTGACAAGGTGGCGGAGATAAATGAAACTATCGACTCAATATATATTGATGAGAAACTGATTGATTATATTGTTTCCCTCGTGGGTGAGACGAGACGTCCCTCCCGCCGTGAACTGAAAAAATACATCGATTTTGGCGCCAGTCCCCGTGCCTCCATCAACCTGATGAAGGCGTCACGCTGTATCGCCTTTATGCGTGGTAGAGGATTTGTCAATCCAGACGATGTTAAGGAAATTGGCGCAGATGTACTGCGGCACCGGATTATCCTCTCCTACGAAGCGGAGGCGGACGGTAAAACAGCTGATGATGTAGTGCAGATGATTTTTGATTCCGTTGAAGTTCCCTAGGTTGTGAGGTGCTTGTGATAAAGGAAGAACAGGAAACGCGGCCTGAACTCTCCCTGCTGCGGAAGATTAAACTTGCCGCCAGCAGAAAACTGAACACCATGTTCGTCGGTGAGTACCATTCCGCCTTTAAGGGATTCGGTCTCGCCTTTGACGCGGTGCGGGAATACCAGTATGGCGATGATATACGTTCCGTCGACTGGAATGTCTCCGCACGGATGAATCACCTCTATATTAAAGAATACATCGAAGAGCGTGAGCTCTCCGTGGTGCTCATGGTGGACGTCTCCGGTTCGACAGAGTTCGGCACAAAACGTTCAAAGCGTGATCTTCTTCTGGAGATGTCAACGCTGCTGCTTTACCTTGCACAGATGAATAATGACCGTATAACGGTTATTCTCTTCACGGACCGCGTGGAGCGGTTGATCCGGCCTCGAAAGGGAAGGAAGTTTATCCTTCAGGTACTCGACGAAATCGTAAAATGCGAACCGGAGGGCCGGGGAACCGATATCGGTGCCGCAATAGATTTTGTCAGCCGCGTTATGAAAAAAAGGAGCGTAATTTTTCTTCTTTCGGATTTTCTTCAGCCGGGGGAAGACTATCTCCTGAGGATGCGACTCCTGGGGCGAAAGCATGATATTATCCCTGTGCAGATTTCCGATCCGATGGAGAAGGAGATGAAACTTTTCGGTCTGACGGAATTTGTAGACCTTGAAACGGGAAAAACCTTTCTCTCCGATACTGTGCCTGAAAAGGGGCACCTCCCGGAACTGCAGGAATTTGATACGATACGTCTCAGTACGGACCAGCCCATAGAAACACCCCTGCTGCAGTTTTTTGAACGGAGAAACAGAACGAGATTGACGAGAAAGTGACCGGAGCCATGAAACTAGTGAGATTAATTGCAATATTGATATTTATTCTACTGACCCTTCCGGCAGTCTCTGCGGGGAAGGGTGACCTGAGAATCAGTGCCGGTGTCAAACCAAAGGAGACCACCGTCGGCAGCAGCATGGAGTACCGTGTCAGTATCGCCGGGGATGACCTCTCGAAGGTGGAGATTCTTCTTCCTGAGAAACGTGAATTTTTCCCTCCTGAAAAGAAGGAAGAGAAAAAAAAGGGGAAGAAGAAGGATGCCGGCGAACAGGACAGCGATGAGGAAAATCCCTCATCCTTTGTGCCCCTCTACGTGATTCACAGTGCCAGAAAGGAAGACAGTTCTGAAAAGGATCTCTCCTACGTCACCGTAATCATGCGCCTCTCCTATTTTCGGCCCGGGACATATCAACTTCCCCTTATAGAAATAAAAGGTGCGGATAAAATAAGTGTAGCCTATAAAATACCCACCGTTACGGTGAAACCCCTGAACAAGGAGGGACAGCTGAGTGAAATCGAACCACCCCTCGACCTGGGAGGAAACTATACCCGGCTGATTCTGATTATTGCCGCAACGGTGCTTCTTACACTCCTGGGGGTTTTTGTATACCGGTATGTGAAACGACGCCGTGAGGAAGCCGCCGCCGTAGAGGTGGTGATCCCCCCTATTGAAATATTCCGTAGTGAGTTGAAAAAACTGAAGGGGGAAAAGCTGATCGCCGCAGATAGGGTGGAGGAGTACATTGTAGGTATCTCCACAATTTTCCGGCGTTATCTTTCCGGGGTCCTCGATTTTGATGCAATGGAGATGACCACCGATGAGGTGAATCGAACCCTTAAGAAACTTAAGCGCCGCCATAACCTTGATCCGTATCATGACGTGATTATGTCAGCCTTTAATCTCTGGGACCTCTCCAAGTTTGCGGAGTTTACCCCGTCGAAGGAAATCCTTTCCGAGAACCTGAAAACAACCAGCAGCCTTGCAGAGAATCTAAACAGGGAAACTGGCCATGACACAGTTTGAATTCAAGAATCCATATTTTCTCTACCTGTTGATTCCCTATGCCGTGATGGTCATCTGGTATCTCTACCGTCGCCTCTACCGCGCATCCTCCGCGGTTGCTGTCTCCTCGGAAGCCCTCTTTCCGGTGCATAAAAGTATCAGGACGCGGACATATCGTTTTATGCCACTGCTTCGGTTTATCGCAATTTTCTGTCTTATCGTTTCCCTGGCGCGTCCCGGCAAGGGGGTTCACTACAGCAGCATCAAGAATCTCGGGATTGATATTATGATTGCCCTCGATGTCTCCGGATCCATGCGGGGGGAGGATTTTCAGCCAAAGAACCGCCTCGCCGTTGCAAAGCAGGTGGTGAAGGACTTTGTCGGTAAACGTGGATCTGACCGTATCGGCATGGTGGTTTTTGCCGGTGAGGCGTATCTCCAGTGTCCCCTTACTGTTGAACATAACATGATCAAGGACATAGTCGATGAGGTCGACTTCGGTACGGTATCCGTTGACGGAACAGCCATCGGGGACGCCCTTGCCCTCTCCGCGTCAAGGATGATGGAGAGCAAGGCGAAGAGCAAGGTGATTCTGCTCATTACCGACGGAATGAACAACCGGGGCGCCATGGACCCGGAAACGGCTGCACAGACCTGCCGTGACCTTGATATAAAGATCTACAGTGTCGGTATCGGCAGGGAGGGGCGTGTCCCCGTTTCAAATCCGCAGGCGTTTTTCGGAAAGAGTTACATTATGAGTCATTTCGATCCGGAAATTCTGGAAAAGGCCTCTGAGATGACGGGGGGGAAGTTTTATCGTGCCACCTCCAGCGGTGTCTTCTGGGAAAAGGTCCGGGAAATCGATATGCTCGAGAAGAGTGAAGTCGACCTTAATATATATCATGAGTTTTTTGACCGCTTTCAGATATTTCTCCTCGTTGCCATGGGGGCCTTCTTTCTGGAAGTAATTCTCCGGTCAGTCTATTACAGGAAGATACCATGATTGCCTTCGGTAATTTTTCATACATAATTTATATCGCCCTTGCGGTGGTACTGGCGGGGGGACTCTTCACCTTTTACCTGGTGTGGAAGCGCCGCATAATGAAATACCTTGCGGGGCGGGAAGATAATTATACCTCAATGGTTGTCGGTTCCCGGCGCCGTCAGCGCATCAGGGAGATAATGGTTTTTGTCTCGATACTCCTTTTCGGTCTCCTGATTCTCAGGCCCCAGTGGGGAGAGAATATGCGGGAGGTGAACAGTGAGGGCTCGGATGTTCTCATCGCCCTTGATGTTTCCAGGAGTATGCTCGCCCGGGATGTTCAACCGAGCCGTCTTGACCGGGCGAAGGATGCCATTCGGTGGATCGCGGGATCCCTCAAGGGTGACCGCATCGGCCTGGTTCTTTTCGCCGGGGATGCCTTTCTTCAGTGTCCCCTCACCAATGATATAGGGGCCTTCATGATGTTCCTCGATTCCGCGGGGCCCGATTCGATTCGTCTCCAGGGAACGGATATAGGCAGGATGTTTGCCCAGGCCTACCGTGTCTTCGAAAAGAAACGGATTACCTCCAAGGTGCTTGTGCTGATTACCGATGGTGAAGATCACGAGGGGGCTGCGATTGAGGCGGTGCAGCAGTTCAGGGACCTGGGTGTTTCCGTTTATACCGTTGGAGTGGGTCGTGATAAGGGGGAGTATATTCCAGCCGGCGAAGAGGGGGAGTCTGAGGGGGAAGTTTATAAACGTGACAGCGGCGGTAAGCTGATCCGTACGGAAAAAAATCCACGCCTGTTGAAACAGCTTGCGGGAAGAACCGGCGGAGCCTATCTCGATATTTCAAACAGCTTTTCTGATCTCCGTTTTATCCTTGAAATAATTGAAGACCAGCAGCGAAACAAGTACGGCTCCCGAGTCATCAAGGAAAGAAAGGAACGTTTCGCCCCTGTTGCGATTCTGTTGATATTACTCCTGTCCGCAGAGCTGTTAATGCCTGAGCGGACTCCCGTAAAAAAGGGGGAAACTTTATGGAAACGTGTAACGGCGAGGTTTCGCAGGTTATGAAAATTTATTTATTCGCAATAAAAAAAACTTCCCCCATTATGCGCCTTTTCCTGATTTTAATTCTGGTGACGGTAAATGCCGCGTGGCTCGATCCGTTTCGGGACAGTGTCTCTGAGGGGAACAGCCAGTTTCAGCAGAAGAAGTACCTGGAGGCAAAAAAGCATTACAACAAGGCTGATAAATATGCCCCGGGAGAGAAGGATAAACAGAGGCTCGCCTTCAACAAGGGTGATGCCGATTATATGGCGGGAGATTACGATGCCGCCATCGCGGGATACAAAAAGGCGATACAGTCAGGTGATCCCGAGGTGCAGAAAAAGGCATTCTATAACCTGGGAAACACCTACATGCAGAAGAAGAAATATAAAGAGGCCTTCAATTCTTACATGAATGCCCTGAAGATCGATCCCAATTATGCCCCGGCTAAACGGAATATCGAATATATGCTGATGAACCAGAAGAAAAAGCAGCAGAAGGATGATAAAAAGGATAAGGACGGAAAGCAGGGGAACAAGGACCAGAAGCAGAACCAGGACGATAAAGATAAAAAGAATAAGCAGAAGAACAAGGACAAACAGAACCAGAATCAGCAGAACCGGAATAAAAAGCAGCAGAAGCAGCGGATGAACCGGCAGCAGCTTGAGAACCTGCTTAAATCAATGAAGAAAAAACCTGTGCGACGACAGAAGGGAAGCGGCAATGATAATAAAAACCTTGAAAAAGACTGGTAGGGCGGTACTGCTTTTATTTCTTGCCGTCACCTCAGTAAATGCAAATGAACAGATAATTGAAGCCACCATCAGTCCCGGACGAATTGGAGTTGGAGAGAGGGCTACCCTTTCCCTTAAGGTTCCTGATGGCGAGGGTGATATAAAACCGGTAAAGGTTCCCGCTGTGCGGGGCCTCCGTATTGATTATTCAGGTGCGCAGCACAGTTTTCAGTTTATCAATGGCCGTACCTGGCGTGGTATGACCCTGAATTTTACAATTACTGCGGAAAAAAAGGGTACATACTATATCCCCACCTTTATTTTTAAACGTGGCAAGGACCGTCTCAAGTCACAGCCGGTTTCCCTCTCCGTTGTGCGAGGGGTAATTGGCGGAAGGGGGGACGGAAGGAGTTCTTCGGTAATCCGCTCATTGATCGAAATAGATAAAAAAGGAGTCTATACCGGGGAACCCGTTATTATGCGTTACTACCTCCTTACCGCGGGGGGGGGCAATATCCGGGTCCAGGGGATGTCTGCGCAGCCGGAGTCAAAGGGCTGTGTCATTAATAAATTTGAAGAAAGCCGTGAAGATGCAATTATTGATACTTCCGATGGAGAAATGGTCAAGTCGCATATTTTTTCATTTGCCGTTGTTCCAGCTGCGACAGGCACCTTGAATATCGGCGGCGGCACCGCTGTTATAGCCGTGGAGAATCCCTCCAGTTTTTTTGATTTCCAGCGGCAGGCCCGCGTTGATTTCGAAACACTACCCCTGAAAGTTAAAAACCTGCCGGAGAAGGGTCGCCCCGATAAATTCAGTGGGAACGTCGGCACCTACACCCTGCAGGTTGAATATAACAGGAAACCTGTGAAGGTTTTTGATGAAAGAAGGATTACCGTAAAGGTTTCAGGGAAGGGTAATATTGCCGCAATGGCGCGACCCGTCCTTGGCGATGGGATCGAGGGGGTGCGTGTCCTTGCGGAAGACGGTACCAGCAGTGTTCGTCTCGGCAAAGACGGCCTTGAGGGGGAGAGGGAATTTCATTATACAATAATTCCGGAGAAGGCGGGTGAACTTGATCTCGGGAAATTACGCCTGAACTTTTTTGACAACCGTTCCGGATCATACAGTGAGGCTGTCACTGATAAGATTGTTCTCACCGTTACGGGTGACTCGGGGAAAAATAACCGCATTGCCTTTGACGAGGATAAGGGGGAAGAAATTTCCGTCAATGCTTTTGCTGTTGTTTTCGTTATTCTCCTTGTTTGCGGGGCAATTATTTTTCTCGTCATGTGGGAGCGGAAGCGTTACCATATAATAAGCGGCAGCGGCGAAAGCAAAGAAGAGGATGAAGTCGAAGAAGAACATACCGGTGAAAGTATTACCTCCGGATTGACAGAGGCCCTGGATGCCAGGGACAGTGATGCCTTTTTTAAGGCGGCTGACCGTATCTTTAAGCATTTCAGCGGAGACGCCTCTGTGGATTCTGCGAGGCTGCATGAAATTAAGGATGAAATGTATGGTCTTCGTTTCGGCGGCGGTGAAATAGATTCGGAAAAAATGGAAGATGTTTATACCCGTTTAAAAGATGCCGGGGTACTGCGGTAGGTCTTATTTCTGGTCTGTTCCTGAAGGTGGTCCCCGCAAGGGGGGACTTAAAGAAGTTTCATGAATATAATATTTTGTATTATACCGTGAGAATTGTCTTGTGCAGTCCTTCGAGAAACTCTTTGATCGGTTCGATGTTCTTTTTATTATTCAGCCAAATACTGTAGAAGTTTCTTTCGATTGGGAGTCCCTTTGTGTCAATTATTTTTATGAGACCGAGGGATACCTCCTTCTTTGTCGCGAGCCTGGAAATGAAAGCATATCCGAGTCCTGCAATTACCGCTTCCTTGACACTGTCTGGTGTTGTGCATTCATAGACAATTTTAAGATCAGAGGGAAGTATGTTGTGAGAATGAAGAAATTTCTCGTAGCTGGTTCTGGTCCCGGAACCGTTCTCCCTGGAAATTAAGGGGATGGAGGAAATCTCTCCCGGTGATATGGAGCTGATCCCGTCAGCGGGACCTATGAGAATAATTTCATCACTGATAACTTTTTTATAGATAAGAGATGGGTGTTTTACCTGTTTCCCCACGATTCCCAGGTCGGCCTTGCCTTCCTTTACGAGTTCGATGGCTTCCCTGCTGTCGGATGTTTCTACAATAAAATGCAGGCTGCTGTTTTTTTGGGTTATTTTGGAGATAATTTTCGGCAGCAGGTAGGTGGCGGGGATGGTACTTGCCGCAATGCGTATTGTGCCGCCGAAAATTTCGCGGTGCATATCATACTGGAGTTTTTCCAGGTCCTGAAATGTTTTCTCTGCGTATTTTTTTACAAGATCGCCTTCCGCGGTTATTGAAAATGATTTACTGGTCCTGTCTATCAGGGTGGCTCCCAGCATTTCTTCCAGCTGCTGAATGTGGTGGCTGATTGTGGCCTGACCGATTTTCAGCTTTCTCGATGCGCGGGTGAAACTGTTTTCCTGCAATACCTCGAGAAAGGAGCGCAGCTGTTTCAGGTCAATATTGATTTCTTTTTTCTGTTTCATTGTTGGTTCCAGTTTCCGGGGATTATACGAAGACGAGGTGACGCTGTAAAGTAAAAACTTCCTTTTAAAAGAAGAGAGAGGGAATTTCTTTTCCGAAGGCGCGAAAGCGCTTTCGCGCCTTCGGAAGGAAACGTTTTTTATTATTGCTTCTTCGCCTCTTCCCATAGGCCGTCGAGTTCATCAAGGGACATTTCTTCCATTTCGCGGTTCATTTCCTCGCATCGTTTTTCGATATGGCCGAATCGTGTGATGAATTTTTTGACGGTTTTCTGGAGGGCCTCTTCGGGGTTGATGCCGGCAAAGCGGAGGAGGTTTGCCATGCTGAAGAGTATGTCCCCCGCTTCCTCCAGGGCATGTTCCCTGTTGCCGGAACTGAAGGCCTCTTTGAATTCTTCCAGTTCCTCTTCGATTTTTGCTACCACGTCATCTGTTTTTTCCCAGTCAAAACCTACACGGGAAACCTTCTGCTGGACACGGTAGGCCTTCAACAGGCCCGGGAGATGTGCCGGTACCCCGTCAAGGATTGATTCACGATGACTCTTTTCTGTTTTTTTGATTTTTTCCCAGCGGTCTATAACTTCCTTCGCATCCTTCGCGCTTTCATCTCCGAAGACATGGGGGTGACGGTAGACCAGTTTGTCGGTAATGCCCCGGGCGACATCGTCGATGGTGAAGTTATTTTTCTCCGCGGCAATCTGGGCATGGGCATATATCTGGTAGAGGAGATCTCCCAGTTCCTCTTTCATATGCTTTGTATCGTCAGACTCTATGGCATCATAGAGTTCGTAGGCCTCTTCAATGAGATAGGGTTTAAGGGTCTGGTGCGACTGCTCCCTGTCCCAGGCGCAGCCGTTTTTACTCCGCAGTATGTCGGCAATTTCCGCCAGGAGGTAAAGGGGGCGTGTTTCTTTGAAATTCATAGGTTTATCCTTTTCGCATATATGAAGGCGCGAAAGCGCTTTCGCGCCTTCATATATGCGCGTCTCCTCATTGACAAGGATAAAGTTAAAAAATACGATTATTTATTGACAAGCAGAGAAGTCTCGGCATGGTGTACCTGTTTTTCATCAGTTAATATTCCCTATTATGTCGGGATCACACCGGAAGAATGCTTCACTACTTTACGAGAAGGAGAAAATGCTATGACCGATAAACTGTCACTGCAGAATACTGATTCACAAGTCTACGATATCATTCAACAGGAAAATAAGCGTCAGGAAGATAGTCTGATTCTGATAGCCTCCGAAAACTATACTTCCCGTGCAGTACTGGAAGCATCTTCATGTACAATGTCCAATAAATATGCCGAAGGGTACCCCGGGAAACGATATTACCAGGGATGCGGGCCCGTCGATGCCGTTGAATCTCTGGCAATAGACCGCATAAAGGAAATTTTTGGTGCTGAGTATGCCAATGTTCAGGCACACAGCGGCGCCCAGGCCAATATGGCGGTAATGATGTCAGTAATAAAACCGGGGGACACCTTCATGGGTATGGACCTGGCACACGGAGGCCATCTCTCACACGGTTCACCCGTTAACTACTCCGGCTTGTTTCATAATGTAGTCAGTTACGGTGTAACGGAAGATACCAATGTCATTGATTATGATGAGGTAATGAAGCTTGCAAAGGAACATAAGCCGAAGCTGATTATTGCCGGTGCCTCCGCATATCCCCGTTTGCTTGATTTTGATAAATTTAAGGAAATTGCCGATGCCGTCGGGGCAAAACTGATGGCAGATATTGCGCACATCGCAGGTCTTGTTGCAGTGGGAGAGCATCCTTCTCCGGTTGAAGTATCCGACTATGTTACCATGACAACACATAAAACCCTCCGCGGCCCCAGGGGCGGTGTAATCCTCGCAAAAAATGAATATGAAAAAGATCTGAACCGGGGCATGTTTCCCGGTATTCAGGGTGGCCCCCAGATGCATTCCATAGCATCAAAGGCGGTAGCCTTCGGCGAAGCCCTGCAGCCTGAATTTAAGGATTATCAGAAACAGGTGTTGAAAAATGCAAAGGTGATGGCGGAAACACTGATGAGCCGGGGCCTGAAGATAACCTCTGACGGTACAGATAATCATCTGATGCTGGTGGATCTCCGAAATAAAGACCTCACGGGAAAGGAAGTTGCGAATCGTCTCGACGAAGCTGGAATCACCTGCAACAAGAATGGTGTCCCCTTTGATGATAAATCGCCCTTTGTTACCAGTGGTATTCGTCTCGGAAGCCCCGCACTGACAACCAGGGGTTTTGCTGAAGATGAATTTAAGAAGACTGCAAATCTCATCGCCGACGTGATAGAAAATATGGCTGATGATTCAGTTTTAAAGAAGGTTAAAGGGGAAGTTGCCGAGCTCTGTCAGAAATTTCCTACTGACTTTTTGAGATTTATATAGAAAAAATATTATAGACGGGATTTCTTGAAGTTAATATCCCCCTCCCTTGATGGGAGGGGTTAGGGGAGTGTGATTTATAGTTTTTGTGAAAAGCAATGCCTCTGTCACTCCCTCCTGTCCGCCCCCGTCGAGGGGGAGGAATTTGAGTCACTCTTATAGCATGGATAAATTTATAAAAAAGGGAATGAAAGGAGCGGTGTTGACGAAAAAGCATCTCGCATTCATATTTGTTTGCATTATTATTGTTTCCGCGGGAACCTGCACAGGGAGTCTGCGGGAAAAGCCAGCCCCTATTCCCCTGAAATTTGCCCTGATTGGCAATACATATCCTGAATCGCCCTTTTCATTCAGCTTTTCTCTGCTCAGCCAGGCTGTCTCTGCCATCAATGCAGAAAATCCACTGATTCTTTTTCACACCGGAAATATGGTTCACGGCGGCATGGACTGGATGGGTATTAATAAGCGGGACATGATTAAACAGTACCGGGAAATCAAAAAGGTCCTGACTTCCCTGACAGCTATCTTTTATCCCCTTCTGGGGGAAAAGGATCTCTACAATAATAGCGATAAACTCTTTGCAGCCTTTAGTGCCAGGGGGGGCAGTTATGTGGTTCACTATGGCAATCTCTCCTTCGTAGTACTCGATCGACGTGAGCACTCTCCGAAGAAAATGAAGAAATATCTGGCGGAACTGGAGCGACGCCTGGAGACATGCAAAAATTCCTCTGCGGTTTTTGTCATAACACATGCCCCGTGGTTTTCAGTACCCCTGCAGTGGTCAAGGAGTCAGGTGCCGGACGTGAACCCGGATCTTCACCGGCTTTTAAAAAAATACGGGGTGAAGGCCTGTTTTTCCGGGACTCCCCGGCGGTATTTCCATATGGAAAAAGACGGAATACTTTATGCCGTAACCGGTTGCGGCGGATATCACATGGAAGAGCGGTATCGGAAATTTAACCAGTTTTATATTGTTGACTTTGATGGTAAGGTGTGCAGCATTGTTGAGAAACAGATTAAATTTGATTTTAAGTAACGGATTCGTAAAATGAGTGAAAAGCAATTCAATGATCTTGATTCATATATTGATGAAATGATGTCTCTTGGAATAAAGAAGATAGCCTTTGCTGAGACAAATGAAAGACGTGCCGAGCAGGTGGATCAGTCAGTTTTGGAAATTGTACATGTCAAAAGGCTTGAGCTTCTCAGTTATCAGAAGGGAACTATTTATAAAATGACCATCTCGGATGCTGACCTCAATGGGGTTTATCAACAGCTTACAGAAAAGGGTTTTGAAGTCGAACGCATTGACAGGAATATTACCTGACGGAAGCATTCATGAATAATATCCTGGAAGTAAAAGATCTCAATGTCTCGTTTAATCTTTCCGAAGGACGTTTGAGGGCAGTTCGCGATGTTTCTTTTCCTCTCCAAAAGGGAGATGCCCTCGGAATTGTGGGAGAATCCGGTTGTGGTAAGTCCGTCACAGCCTTTTCGCTGCTGCGCCTGATCAACAGTCCCGGACAGATCGATTCGGGATCGGTATTTTATCAGGGGAGTGACCTGATGAAGTACAGTGAAGACGAAATGAGAAGTATTCGGGGCGGCGATATTTCCATGATCTTTCAGGAGCCGATGTCTTCCCTCAATCCTGTTTTTACAATTGGCAGACAGGTGACAGAGGGGATTATGCTTCACCGAAATGTTGAAAAAAAAGAAGGAAAAGAATGGGCAGTGGAACTTCTATCCATGGTGGGGATACCGGATGCCGCTGCAAGGTTTGATTCATATCCTCATGAATTTTCCGGAGGTATGCGGCAGCGTGCAATGATTGCCATGGCCCTCGGAGCCGATCCCTCAGTTTTGATTGCCGATGAACCTACAACGGCACTAGACGTAACAATTCAGGCACAGATACTCGATCTTCTGGTAACATTGCAGGAGAAGAGGGATATGTCGATGATCCTGATCTCGCATGATCTCGGCATAGTAGCGAATATAGCAGATTCGATTGCCATAATGTATGCAGGTGAGATAGTCGAGTACGGGGAGACAAAGGCCATTTTTAATAATCCACTGCATCCCTATACCGTTGGCCTCTTTGAATCTATTCCACGTATCGGGCATAAGGGAGGGATGCTGAAAACTATTCCGGGAACAGTACCGATGATTCTGGACCCTCCCCGTGGTTGTGTGTTTGCACCCCGATGCCCCCACGCATCGGATGAATGTAATGCCGCTCCTGTATTAATGACAGAAAAGGACCAGAAACATCTGGTCCGCTGTATAAAAGCGTAGCAGGGCCCTCTTCTGGGCCCCTGATTTCAGGTATAATAGTAGGGGTTTTATAATGCCATATTGATGCGATAGGTTTCTTTAACTGTTTCGATAATGGTAGTTGCATCATGTGGATTTATTTTTTCTGCAGCTTCGATTACGTCAAGAATTTCATTTCTGCTGAGTTCCAGATCATAATTTCTTAATTTAAGTAGAAATTCATCGAGATTCATCTGCTCATCGGCTACTTTGATGTAAGGATTGTTCATTTTATTCATTTTGGGCCTCCAAAAAATCGGGTGTTATTTCCATTGGAATAACGGAATAGTATTATTATAAAGCACTATCCGTGCCAAAATGAAAAACAAGGTAAAATTTTTTGTAAAATCCCGCAGAATCCATGAAAAATATCAAAAATTATTACTAAAATACTAAGAAAGAGGTTTTTTGACGATGATTATTTTTATCTGGGTTGATAATAAGTGACACGAAGGCCAATAAAACTCTTTTTTTTGATTAGTTTTTGGTAAACCCGCTGATAATTCGTCTCAATTAATAACAGTGTTGCATATTTACAACACCCCAATATAGTTCATATAGTTTTTTTGAATATTTTTATAGGAAACCGCCTCCATTATATGATGTTTTTCGATTTCACTCCTGTCTTCAAGATCTGCAATGGTGCGGCTCACCTTTAAAATTTTATCATAAGAGCGTGCCGTAAGGTTTAACCTCCTTATGATGCCCCTCAGGAGGGTTTCTGTTCCTTCTGTCAAGCCGCAGTGTTTTCTCACCTCCGCGGAAGTCATATTCCCGTTGCAGCGCGTGGTACTGCGGGAAAAACGTAAATTTTGAATTTCCCGGGCCCGGGAGACGCGGTTTCGGATCGAAGCGGAATCTTCAGACGGCGACATCCCTGTCAGGTCTTCCGGAGGCACCCTGTTTACCAGGATATCCATATCAATTCTATCTGAAATAGGCCCTGAAATTTTTTGAAAATATTTTTTAATCTGTCCGGGATTGCAGGTGCAGGGAATATCATTGTCAAAGAGATACCCGCAGCCGCAGGGATTGGATGCAGCAACCAGCATAAAATCGGCGGGGAAGATCGAGGTCCCACTCGCCCTGGAAATGGTGACCTCCCTGTCTTCAAGGGGCTGTCGAAGCGCCTGAATTACATTGTTTTTAAATTCTACAAGCTCATCGAGGAAAAGAACACCATTGTGTGTATATGAAACTTCCCCCACGGAGGGAATCTGTCCTCCCCCCACCAGCGCCGTATCAGAAGAGGTATGGTGCGGCGCTGAGAAGGGTGGTGTGGTAATGAGGTTCCCTTCACGGGGAAGTCTGCCCCCTGCGGAGTGAATCATCGTGGCTTCGATAGATTCCTCTCGGGTAAGGGGGGGGAGTATGGACGGAAGCCTGCGCGCAAGCATCGTTTTTCCTGAACCGGGAGACCCGTAGAGGATGATATTATGGTTTCCCGCCGCTGCAATTTCCATGGCCCTCCGTGCAGTCTCCTGGCCCTTTATATCGGAAAAATTGGCCTCAATGGGGGAAGTCACCTTCCTTGCTTCCGCTGTATGGGGTTTTCCTCCAGTGGTGAGGATATCAATAACTTCCTGAATGTTTTTTATCGGGTATATCTTCAGTTCACTGATGGCTGCCGCCTCATTGCGGCATTCGTAGGGAACTATCATGGAGTCGTGTCCCTGGCGGTAGAGTGTGATAGCCATGGAAAGGGCCCCCCTGACGGCTTTAACACGGCCGTCAAGGGAAAGTTCCCCCACCATTGGGGGAAGGGGGCGGTCCGTCTCTATCTGTCCCGTAGCCGCAAGGATTGCAACGGCAATGGGAAGATCAAGGTTTGCTCCCTGCTTTTTTAATCCGGCAGGAGCCAGATTGACTGTAAAATTGTGGGGAGGAAACTGAAAGGCGGAGTTTTCCAGGGCGGAACGGATGCGTTCGCGTGACTCCCGGATTATGGAATCGGGGAGCCCCACAATAGTAAATGAGGGAAGTCCGCGGATGATATCAACTTCCACCTCAACGACATGTGCCTCTATCCCCATCAGGGCCAGAGAAATAGTTTTTGCCATCATTTTGTATGCTCCGGTGCTGCTGAAATTGGTTCCTACCTGTTAAACGAAGCGGAAAGGTGAGAGTTGAAAACTTTTTTACCCGGCGATAGTTTTTGAGCTCCTCCACAGAGGTGAGGTGTGATCAGATGCTGCCTGCGTGACTTGCTGACTCTTAATATTTTTTCGCTTTGAGAATTATATTTTCTTGTCAAGGTTGCATCGAAGTAGTAGAAATGCCCGGATAGAATGAAGATGGA
The DNA here is from genome assembly GCA_942491575.1 of uncultured Spirochaetota bacterium. Taxonomy (GTDB): domain Bacteria; phylum Spirochaetota; class UBA4802; order UBA4802; family UBA5550; genus CAZHNW01. The sequence goes on along the minus strand of CALOBT010000025.1, from coordinate 1,940,883 downwards.
GGAAATATGGCACGAAGTAATATTGCATATTACCAGAGAGGCGAGCGTATAATTGAAGCCGGCGCCAATGACAAGGGGATGTTTATTATTCTTGAAGGGGAAGTGGAGATCACCCTCACCGATGGTAGTAATAAAATTGTTGTTGCTGTTTTGAAAAAAAGTGATTTTTTTGGAGAGATCTCACTCTTTAACGATACACCCCGCAGTGCAAATGCTACTGCCATGGGGACTGTTAAGCTTGTCCGTATCGAAAGCGCAGCTCAACTTAAAATATTTCTTTTAAAGAATACCGCCTTTGCAGCCAAGATGGTAAGTATTCTGGCTCAGCGTCTTGCCAAAACGGATGAGATTCTCATCGGGAAGATAAGCGAACTCAACCGCTTGAAGGTAACCAGGGATATTTGAAATAGGTTAAGGTTGCAAGTAGAAAGGGAAAAGTCGTCAGTATCCTGAGAGCGTAACATTCCGACTTATATCTTGTTACTTGTTATTTGAAAATGAGTGTTGAAAAACTAATAGATTTATTAAAGCTGCTGCCTCATCCCGAAGGCGGCTACTATCGGGAAACCTACCGGAGCTCTGACCTGATACCGGAAACTGCATTGCCTGAATTTTACTCCGGCGTTAGAAATGCCTCCACTGCCATTTATTTTATGCTTCCGAAACATCAATTTTCCGCCTTCCATCGTCTTAAATCCGATGAAATCTGGCATTTTTATGCAGGGACACAACTTTCTCTCTATTCGATAGACAGTGCAGGAGAACTCACTCTGTTCACCCTGGGAGGAGACATTGCCGCCGGTGAAGTCCCGCAGGCGGTTATTTCCCGGGGAGACTGGTTTGCCGCAGAGGTTACCGGTCCCGGAGAGTACTCCCTTCTGGGGTGTACCGTGGCTCCGGGATTCAATTTTGATGATTTTGAGATGGCCGGGAGGGAAGAGATGCTCAGGCGGTATCCCCGGCACCGGGATATTCTTGAGAGGCTCTGTATTAAATGAGAGCCATATAGTAGGCCAGCTTTATCAGACTGGCATCACTTTTCAGGTTAAGTTTCTGCATGATGTTTGATTTATGATTTCTGACTGTTTTTTCACTGATACCGAGTCTGGTTGCTATTTCACGGGTTGTAAATTCCTTTACAATATTATTCATTATTTCCATCTCCCGCTGTGTCAGGGCAGACATGGGATTGTAGTCATAGTTCATTTTAATCGATTCGAAGAGATGGCAGTAATGTTCATGAATGTAAAAGGTCTCCGATTTGATGATATTTTCGATCGATTCCTGCAGGCTGTTCAGCCTGATATCTTTCGTTGTGTATCCTGAGGCCCCGGCATTTATCGCCATTGACAGGAGACTGGTGTTGCAGTAGCTGGAAAGGATTAGTACTTTTAGCCCGGGCATCCTGCGGGTAATTATTTCGGTCAAATCAATGCCATTCTCCTCTTTCAGTTTTACGTCCATAATGACAACATCAGGTTTTTTCAGAGCTATTTCTTTTAATGCTGTATTTCCATCTGTTGCGAATCCTAATGATTTATAACCTTCTACAGTATCAATCAGGTAGGAAAGGGATTCACAGATTAGTAGTTCATCATCAACAATGTAGAGTTTAACTCTGCTAAAAAGATCAGTATTTTCCATTTAAAGAAGTCCTGATTGTTTTATATCTTTAATTGATCTGTATATGGATGCTCCCCCCTGCAGCGGGGAGATTCTGCTGACAATATATTTGTAGCACTTTTAAAGAATAAACTACCCTGTCATTCATGTCAATAGGCAGATATCACGGATTTATTGTTTTGCCCATTAAATTAAGTAAAAAAATAACAATTTTAACCTTAAGTTATTATATTGTTTTAAATATTGATATATTTATATATATATTTGCTTTTCAGGCCGGCTGGAATTCCCCATATGCATTAATCATACCGGTAATATAATTGCATTTTTGAAGGGTACCTGCTATTATTTTGTCTGTAACAATTTTGTTGTAATTGCTGCCTGATTCTGTAGAAAATATTTTTAAAAAGGGAGGCCATAAATGGGTAATATTTTGAAGGATATTGCACTCCTGCTTTTTTCAGCGGGAGAGGAAATTGAGCAGAAGGCCGGTGAATTTAAAGAGAAGCGGGATGAGCGTTATCAGGAATTTGAAGAGAAGTTTCATAAAACGAAAGACGAAGTCAAGTCAAAGCTTGATGAGGAAGTTGATAAGGCCAAGGAGAATATCAAGGACTTTGCCGGAAAACTCGGTTTTGTTTCTAAAAAAGAATTTGATGAATTAAAGCAAAAGCTGGATGAGCTGAACGAGAAGATGGATAAATTTGGTTCATGAATATTCGAAGGCGATTTTTCAGGGTCGCTAAACTTTTTCTGTACATTGTAATTGATTTTAACAGGGAATTTCGTCTTATAAATCGTGAAGGCTATGCCTTTGCGCAAAAGAAAATGGCGCCCCGTCACGAAAAACGGGCACAGCAGCTCTACAATTCTGCCGTAGAAATGGGGGGTATGCTGATCAAGCTGTGTCAGTTTTTCAGTGCCCGCAGGGATATTTTTCCCGAACCGTATATTCGAATTCTCTCCAGACTGCAGGACAATGTACCCCCGGTACCCTTTGGTGAGATCGAAAAGGTTCTCAATAATGAATTTTCCGAAAAGGATCTCCCCTTTGTTGAAATAGATCCTGTACCGCTGGCTTCAGCCTCCCTGGGGCAGGTTCACCGGGCCCGTCTGAAAAACGGCGTGGAAGTTGTTATAAAAATAATGAAACCCGGTATCGAGAAAATAATTGATATCGATTCGGCTATTCTGCACCGGGTATTTTCAATCCTCACACGTTACAGTTTCTTTTCGCAACGGGTCGATCTCCTGGTGATAATGGATGAATTTATCAGGGTGACCGGAGATGAACTTAACTTTAAAAGGGAAGTTTACATGGCTGAATCCTTTAGAGAATCTCTGGGACATTTTACCTACCTCTCCATTCCCATGGTTTATCCCGAATACTGTACAGGTAAAGTAATAGTCATGGAATTTCTTGAAGGGGATAAGATCCATAACCGTAAAAGCTGGATAAAGAGAAATAATGATCCGCAGATTATTGCTAAGCATCTTATCGAAATTTACATGGAGCAGTTTTTTTCCTTTGAATATATTCACTATGATCCCCATCCGGGGAATATTCTGGTTACGGATAATAACAGGCTGGTTCTTCTGGATTTCGGTATGGCTGGAAGAATTACTTCCGATATGCGTAAAGACTTAATGGAGATGATGATGGGGTTTCTGAGAAGAGATTCCCGGCTGATTGTAGAGGTTATGGACCGTATGGGTTTTATCCGCCGCGGCGTTAACCGCTACAGTCTTATCCCCGTAGTGCAGTTTTTTATTGATGAGGTAATTGATGAAATCCGTCTCGACCGCGAATCCTATCATGCACTCGATTTCTCTCCCATCGTTGATGACCTGGTTAACCTGGTCTATAACCAGCCCGTTGTTCTTCCCGTGGAATGGGCCTTCATTAGTAAAACCGTGGGTGTCCTGGTAGGGATTGTTTCCGGTCTTTATCCTGACATCAGGATGTATGATGAATTGAAGCCCTATGCCGAACGGCTTATGAAGGAAGATGCGTCACGACTTATGAAGGAAAATCTGAAACGCTGGAAGGATGATGCTGTAACGGCCCTTCAACTTCCCCGAAGAATTAATAATTTTGTGGAAAACCTGGAGCATGGGTATTACAGGATTCCCGTTGATTATACAGAAATCGTGGATAAGGTTGATGAAATGAAAATATTCCTCGTCAGGATGGTCAGTTTTACCATCAGCTCCTTCGCCATAGTTTCAGCCTATATAGCATATCGCTGGCATTTTTTTGATCTTACAGTTATATTTTCTGTTATTTTTATCGTAGCCCTGACTGTCTCATTTCTTTTTAAGAGGAATACCATGAAGGACAGGCTGAAGCGTTATATGCAGTAGTATCCCGGGTGAAGTGCTTGACATGTCCCGATGTCATAATATGAACAGATAATTATTTTCCAGGAGACCTGATTTGAAAAAACGACTCTTTGTGGTGGACGGCCATGCCCTCTGTTATCGCGCCTATTACGCATTTATTCGAAATCCCCTGACGAATTCGAAGGGGCAGAACACTTCAGCAATTTTCGGTTTTGCACGTATGCTCTATCTCCTTGTTTCGGAGCAGAACCCGGATTTCCTTGTGGTGGCCTTTGATCCCCCAAAGAAATCATTCCGCTTTAAGCTCTATCCTGAATATAAGGCTAACCGTCAGAAAATGCCCGAAGATCTGAAGTTCCAGATAGAAGAGATAAAGAAGATGGTCGATCTCATGGGCCTCCCCGTGGTGGAACATCCTGACTACGAGGCGGATGATGTGCTCGGATCTATTGCCTCCAAATACTCAGATGCGAACCTGGAGGTTGTCCTTGTCACCGGGGATAAGGATGCCTATCAGCTCGTGGACGAACATGTGAAAATATATGCCAATAAAAAGGGTATTACTGATCATGTATTTTATGACCGCGAGGGGATCGTCGAGAAGCTTGGTATTGAACCGGAACAGGTTATAGATTTCATGGCAATGATGGGAGATACATCTGATAATATTCCCGGTATACGCGGCATTGGAGAAAAAACCGCGTTAAAGCTTATAAGTCAGTACGGGTCTCTGGACAACCTGTATGAACACGTTGATGAGCTGAAGGGAAAACAGAAGGAGATGGTAATTGAAGACAGGGAAGCCGCGTACCTGAGCAGGGACCTTGTAACCATCAGGAAGGATGTTTCCGTTGATCTTCAGCTGGAAAAACAGGATCTTGATTCAATGAAGTCAAATCCCGTTAAGGATTACTTTGAGGATCTCGAAATGCAGGGAATTGTTCGTGATTATTTCAGGGATACCCTTGAGGGTGAAACTGCTGCCCCTGAAAAGAAGATATATCGAATTATTCGCACCGAAGACGACCTTAAAGAACTTGTCTCAGAGATTGAGAAAAAGGGGGAGGTCTCCGTTGATACGGAAACGACTTCCCTCGCTGCCGTTGAGGCTGAACTTGTTGGGATGTCTTTTTCCACTGAATCCGGTACGGGATGGTACCTGCCCATGCAGAGCAAGGGACTTTTCAGTGAAGACTATATCGATCCCCATGTTTCCATGGAGTGGGTTAAGCCGGTTCTTGAAAACGGAAAAATCCGAAAGATTGGCCAGAATATAAAATATGATTATATAGTATTGAAACATAACGGCATCAATATTGCCGGTATTTATTTTGATACGATGATTGCCAGCTACCTGCTGAATCCGGGAGATCGGCGCCATAACCTGGATGATATGGCAATGCGCCTTCTTAATTACAAAACCACCAGTTTCAAGGAGTTGACCGGGACAGGAAAAAATGCCATTCCCTTATCAGAGGTTCCCCTTGAGAAACTTGCTGATTATGCCATTGAAGATGCGGACATTACCTACCGTCTATATGAAATATTTAAAGAGGAGCTGAAAAAGGAAGGCCTGGAAGACCTGTTTTTTAATATAGAAATGAAGCTGGTTATGGTTCTCGCGGAAATGGAAAGAAACGGTGTCTATATTGACGTCGATTATTTCCATCTGCTTGGCGCGGAAAATGATAAACAGTTAAAGGAAGTTGAAGAGAAAATTTTTCATGAAGCGGGTCAGAATTTCAATATCAATTCAACCCGTGAACTCTCGGTAATTCTTTTCGATAAACTGGGGTTGAAACCGGTGAAGAAAACAAAAACCGGTTTCAGTACCGACAGTTCCGTCCTTGAGGCATTAAGGGGGCATCACGCCATAATTGACTCACTAATCTCCTACCGGACCTTCAGTAAGCTGAAAAGTACCTATATCGATACACTTCCTAAACTTGTCAATCCCGCTACGAGACGGATTCACACTTCCTATAATCAGACGGTTGTTGCCACGGGGCGTCTCTCTTCCTCTGACCCGAATCTTCAGAACATTCCCATCCGGGATGAATTCGGCAAGAATATTCGAAAAGGCTTTGTGGCGGAAAAATCAAGTCTGCTCCTCGCGGCGGATTATTCACAGATTGAACTCAGGCTGGCTGCTCATCTCTCCGGAGATGAAAACATGAAGAAGGCCTTTAACGAGGGGATCGATATTCACAGTATGACCGCTTCGTCAGTCTTCGGTACCGATATTGACGGGGTGACACCGGATATGCGGCGCCAGGCGAAGATAATAAATTTTGCCACCATCTACGGAGTCTCCCCCTTCGGGCTGTCTCAACAGGCGGATATTGGAGTGAAAGAGGCTGCGGAATTTATTCGCATCTATTTCGAGACATACCCCGGCTTTAAAAAGTATACCGAAGAGACCATTGAGTTTGTCCGGAGTCACGGTTATGTCCAGACAATGCTCGGAAGAAGGCGGATGGTGCCGGAAATTGATTCTGATACGAACTTCAGGCGGGAAGGGGCTGAAAGGATTGCAATCAATACTCCCATTCAGGGAACTTCCGCGGATATGATTAAGCTGGCAATGATCAGTATTGCCGAAGAACTGAAAAAAAGAGAACTACGGTCAAAGATGATAATTCAGGTGCATGACGAACTGGTGTTTGAGGTTCCCGAGTCAGAAAAAGAGACTGTAGAGTCCCTTGTCGTGGAACTGATGGAGAAGGCCATTGAACTTACAGTGCCGGTTGTCGTCGATGTCGGATGGGGTAAAAACTGGGAAGAGGCTCACTGATTTTCTTTTTAAAAAAATTTATTACCGGAGAGGGTTCGTTTTCGGCAATTTCTTCAGGAATAATACCTGAATCGCTTCTACCGCAGGAATTCTTTCACTTTGCTACATAATTTTTCCAAATTATTTCTAACGTGATACGAAATTGCAGAATATGGCATAGGTGTCAATTTATGCCATAAATGATATGAAAAAACCGAACGATTGTACTTTTATTCACAAAAAGTGATTGCGGTATTTTAAATGTGATTTATACCGTACTGCATTAAGTTACATAAAGTTATATATTTGAACAAAAATGACATTTGATAGTCGATTTATCTATGTTTTTTTTTATAGTAAAAAAAACTATTGACTCGAAGCTTATTTATGTTATCGATGTGAAATATTGATAATATGAATAAATGTCATGTTGAATTCGGGCATAAAATAAAAATAGTCTGGATTTGCAAAAAAAGATCCTGAATCGAATAAGGGCGAAACAGGGCCCCTCCGGGGGTAAAACAGGTACGGAGGAGAATTGTGAAATTTAATCGTTTTGCTGCGTTTACCATTGCTCTAATGGTCGCGTTATTCACAGTTTCCTGTTCGTTGGATCCATGGACGACGGGAAAGAAGTTCCCCAATGTTGTTAAAATCACAAAAACAACAAAGTACGGAAAAGCCGCTGATGGTGTCTCACCTATGAAAAGTCAGCTCGGTGCAGTTACCTTTTCTCATAAAACACATGAGGATCTGGGAATGAAATGTGTGAAGTGTCATCATAAGGCTAATAATGATGAACGAGAAAAGAAATGTGCCGTTTGTCACAAGGGTGACGATGGTTACGAAAAGCTGCATGGTCTTTGTCTGGACTGTCACATCGCCAAGGGAGATGGCCCGCAGAAATGTGTTGAGTGTCATTGATACTCAATAAAGCGGGAAGGTAATTTACTATGCGTAATGTTCTGGTTCTGGGTATCGGCAATATCCTGCAAAAGGATGATGGTGTCGGTGTTCATATCGTAAATCACATGGTAGAAGCAGGTATGTCATTTCCTGATGGTGTGGAAGTTATAGATGGGGGTACGGCGGGATTCGATCTTATTCCTTTGATGAAAGACCGGGATAAGATTATCGTTGTCGATGCCCTCTATGTTGATGACCAGCCGGGCAGCGTATACCGATTCGCTCCGGAGCATTTAGTAGAATCCAGGGAACGCTATTCTCTCCATGATCTTGGCATGCGGGAGATTATCAAACAGTTAAGTCTTTCCGGTGACGACCCGGAAATTGAAATTATTGGGATCGTTCCTGAAGATATACACTCCCTGGAGATAGGTATCAGTGATTCAGTAAAGAAATCAATACCTCGAGTTGCCGATCAGATCCTGGATGCAGCAACTCACTAGAAGACTAAGGAGGATTATATGTCAATGAATAGGCGGGATTTCCTGAAAATTATGGGGGGAACAACAGCTGCGTTTGCATTTCCCACTGTGATTCTGCAGGGATGTAAAAAAGCAATAGAAAAGGCTTCAGCAAGGACTCCGATAATCTGGATCCAGGCACAGTCCTGTTCCGGATGTTCGGTTTCTCTTTTGAACAAAATGAACCCGGATATAGTTTCGGTAATTACCGAACATATCAGTATTAATTATCATCAGACCCTGATGGGGGCTACCGGGCATGTCGCCGTGAATGTTCTGGATGAAGCAAGAAAAAAGGGACGAAAAGATTACGTTCTTATAGTTGAGGGTTCAATACCAACAAAGGATGACTACTACTGCACCATTGGTGAAATAAATGGTAAGCACGTTGGTGCTCGGGAATGGGTCCAGGATCTGGCTAAGGGTGCCATTGCGGTAGTTGCAGTTGGAACCTGTGCCACTGGGGGCGGAATCCCCGGTGCAGAGATCAGGGCAACGGGAGATAATCCCACCGGGGCAAAGGCTCTTTCAAAGATTCTCCCCGATAAAACCATAATCAATATTCCCGGTTGTCCTCCGCATCCTGACTGGATGGTGGGAACCCTTCTCCATGTTCTTCTCAAGGGAATACCTGAGCTGGATGAGCAAATGAGACCTAAAATGTATTTTGGTGAAACTGTTCATGAAAACTGTGAACGACTGAGCTACTACAAGCGGGGAACTTTTGCAAAGGAGTGGGGTGACGAAGGATGTCTCTATAATCTTGGATGCCTCGGAATGGATAGCGGTTGTGATATCCCGAAAAGAAAATGGATGGATGGAACAAACTCCTGTACCCAGTCCGGTGCCGGCTGTATCGGATGTACGGAGAACGCATTCCCTGATTACGGGAAACGTGGTATCTTCAAGCATCTTCACGCAAGCCAGGAAGAAATTAATAATATCGAACATGAAGATATTAAAAATGCAGTATTGAAATTGAGAGATAATGGAGGTGTCATCAATGGCTAAGGTATTACTTGATCCTATTACCAGGATAGAAGGTCACCTCTCTATCGAACTGGATGTGCAGGGCGGTAAAGTGGTTGATGCAAAAAGCCGCGGCGATATGTTTCGTGGTTTTGAAATGATTCTTAAGGGGAGAAATCCCGTAGATGCTAACCAGATTACCCAGAGAATTTGTGGTGTATGTCCCATATCTCACGGCCTGGCTTCAAGCCGGTGTCTTGATGATGCCTTTAATATTACACCAAATACAAATGGACGAATTCTAAGAAACCTTGTCCTTGCAGCTAACTACCTGCAGTCTCATATTCTGCATTTCTATCATCTTGCGGCCCTTGATTTCGTTGATATCACCGCGATACTGAAATACCAGGGAAGCGATGCTAAACTCCTCAAGGTGAAGGAGTGGGCAAAGAACGAACTTGCTGTAAAGAAGGGACGTGCAGATCAGATTACTGCTGTTGGCCCCTTCCTTCCGCGTTACGAAGGAAATGATTTTTATATCAAGGATGTTGATACAAACATCAGTGCCATCGCAGGCTATGTTCAGGCCCTTGATATCAGAATGAAGGCCCACAAGATGGTTGCCCTCTTTGCTGGGCGGGTTCCTCACGCAATCGGTCTTGTTCCCGGTGGTGTTACACAGGTTCCGACACGGGCAAGCATTAAGGAATTCAAGTCACTTTTGAAGGAAGTTGAAAAGTTCGTAAACAGCTCCTACACAAATCATATAGTGGCGGCAGCCAAGGCCTTCCCTGAATATTTTAAGCTCGGGGCTTACAGTAATTTTCTTTCTTATGGCGTATTCGATCAGGAAGATCATGACAAGAAGTATCTCTTCGAGCAGGGTGTTGTTTATGGCGGCAAAAAACTTGAAGCCTTCGATTCAGCAAAGATTCGTGAGCATATCAAGTACGGCCGATTTAATTCCGGAACGGATCTGCATCCCCTCAAGGGACAAACTAATCCCGATCCTCACAAGGGCGGGGCATACACCTGGCTCAAGGCTCCACGGTATAATAATGAGCCTATGGAAGTTGGTCCCCTCGCACGGGTAGCCGTTGCTTATCTCTCCGGCAACCAGGCCGTAAAGAAGGAACTCGATGCGGTATTGAAAATATTCAATGCTGATGTTCCAGCAGCTTTTTCTACCCTCGGACGTCACGCTTCACGTCTTATCGAGTGTAAACTTATTGCCCAGGCAGCATATGGCTGGCTCGATGAGCTCGAAAAGGGCGGCAAGCCCCGTTCATCCTACGATATTCCTGATACGGGAGAGGGTGAAGGACTTACCGAAGCTCCGCGCGGCGCTCTGGGACACTGGATTGTTCTTAAGAATAAGAAGATTGAAAACTATCAGTGTGTTGTTCCTACAACCTGGTTCTGCGGACCGAAAGATGACAAAGGCGTTTACGGTCCCGTTGAAAAGGCTCTTATCGGAACACCAATCTCTGATCCGAAAAATCCAATTGAAGCAGCACGAATTGTCCGTTCCTTCGATCCATGTATTGCCTGTGCAGTACATGTTGTTGAGGGAGACAGGGAAATTTCTAAATTCAAAGTCTGCTAGTTTAACAGAATAGATAACCGGAGAGGCCGTCTAAAACGTAAGTGATAGACGGCCTCTTTTTTATACGGGTGATTTGAAGTAATTGCACCAATATATAATATTGAATAATCCCCTCCCGGCGGGTATTTCTTTTTGTAAATGTGACGAAAAAATTTATAGACTTTTCCTCTGCCCGTAATCATTGTGGATCCGATATCACTATTTTTTAATTGATAACATTTTTTGTGCCTCCAGCTTCGCTGAATAAAATATTGGCACCGGAGACCGTATAAACAGGCAACTTTATGCATGAATTTTCAATCGTGAGCAGCATTTTTTCCATAATTGAGGATGTAGCTCGTGAAAACAATCTCACCAGTATAGATAAAGTCTCACTGACTATAGGAAAAATGCGCCAGGTGGTACCGGTTGCAATGGAGATGGCCTTTGAAGCAATAACCAAGGGAACAATTGCCGAAGAGGCTCTTCTGGAGATGGAATTTTTACCTATAGTCATGCAGTGTAAATCCTGCAGCCATAAATTTGATGTGGAAGAAAATGTATATATTTGTCCTTCCTGTGATTCCGCACAGCTGGAGATGCTCCAGGGACAGGAACTTCTGCTAAAGAATATTGAAGGAGAGAATTAAAATGGAAATTACCGTAATGAAAAATATTTTCGGAGCCAATGCAGAAAAGGCTGACGAGCTTCGAGTCCTCTTAAAAGAAAATAAAGTGCTGATGGTTAATCTCATCGGTTCCCCCGGGGCTGGAAAAACAACTGTCCTTGAAAATACAATCGGCGAGTTGAAGAAAAAAGGCTACAATGTTGCGGTAATTGAAGGTGATGTGGCAACTGACCGGGATGCAGTGAGACTGCAGAAGCATGATATTCCCATTACCCTTATTAACACCGACGGAGCCTGTCATCTGGAAGCCCTCAGTATCGAAGAATCCCTTAAAGGTTTTGATCTTGAAGAAGTCGATTTTGTTTTTATTGAAAATGTCGGAAACCTGGTCTGTCCCGCAGAATTTGACATCGGGGAGCAGCATAAAATTGCAGTTATCAGTGTAACGGAAGGTGACGACAAGCCGGCTAAATATCCTCTCCTTATTCATGAAGCGTCAGCAATGATTGTCAATAAAATTGATTTGATGCCGTATACCAATTTTAACCGGGAAAGTTTTATGAGTGATGTAACAAAACTTAACGGCAATATGGATATTTTTGAAGTGGCAGCAACAAAGGATACAGAGCTCAGCGAGTGGGTCGACTGGCTGGAAAATCAGTTAAAATCACTGTAAGCAAAATCCCCGGAGGAGCAGATGCAGAATATAATTCGATTTGGTGTTTCCATTGATGAAAAACTTCTTAACCGTTTTGATGAACTCATTGAAGATAAGGGTTACGTAAACCGGTCAGAGGCAATTCGTGACCTGATCCGCTATATGATTGATTCAAATGATACGTCAGATCCTGATGCAGAATCAGTGGGGACCCTTACCCTGGTTTACAGTCACGAGGTCAGGGAAATATCAGATAAATTAAATGACATCCAGCATAATTACTTTGGTAATATCGTATCCGCCACACATGTGCATCTGGATGAGCATAACTGCCTGGAGGTATTGATCCTTCGGGGGAAAACCAGTGATATCAAGGCCATTGCAGATAAACTGAAATCCGTGAAGAATGTGAAACGGGGAGACCTTACCATTACAGCCGCGGAAAAACATGAGCATGTCTAAAAGTAGCAAGTGATAAGTAACAAGTGGCAGGTTGAGTTGTTGGGTAATTCTGCTGATTGTTACATGTCATTTGTATTGCCTTCATGACTTCCTTCAAAAATTTTATAAATCCTGTTGAAAAAATTTTAAAAATGTATTGACAATATTTAGTATTTTAGAATATTAGTAGACATTAAATGCGTAAAGCACTTGAGCAGAGATTATGCCGATATACGAGTTCAGCTGCAGAACCTGCGGTGGCAGGTTTTCCGAATTGAGAAGGATGGGTGATGATAAGAATGTCCCCTGTCCTGAATGTGAATCGACCGATACCGGAAAGCTGATGTCGTCCTTTGCAGGTGTTTCATCGGGTCCGGTATGCACCCCCTCGGGGGGAGGCTGAGGGCCCTTTTGACAGGTCAGTTTGACCTTTGACTTTTATTTTGCTTAACAGTTTGCATAACCCACATAAATCCCGGAGCCGCACGATACAGGTTCAGGTCAGGTTACCTGACTTTCTTGACTTAATCTGTATCGCTGCGGCCTTTTTTTTATTGAAAAACAGCCCCCCTCCTGTTTCCTTGGCATATTCCTTTTAAGGGGCAGGATCATATGAACATACAGATAATCGGCACTAAAAAATGTAAAAATACCCAGAAGGCACTTCGTTTTTTTAAAGAGAGGGGGGTTAAGCCGCATTTCAGGGACCTGAGTGATGGCCCCCTCAAGATGGGTGAGATAAAAAATATTCTCAGATCTGTCACGGAAGATGAATTGATTAACCGGGAAAGTCCACTCTTTGAGAAACTGAATCTTCATTACATCCAGCATGACCCGGTCTCAAAGGTACTTGAAGAACCAATGCTTCTGAATACTCCCGTGGTTCGCTCCGGTTCCATCTCAATTGTGGGATTCGATCCTGATGGCTGGAAGGAACTGCTGGAAAATAACTAAAAGGATAATGCAGGAAGTATGACACTGACAATAAACGACAATGCAAAGGGACTTATTTTTGACCTCGACGGAACCCTGGTGGACACCATGCCGATTCATTTTGAGGCATGGAAGAAAATGTCCGGACACTATGGATTCGAATTCACGGAAGAAACATTTTACCACTATGCGGGAATACCTACTAAAAAAATAATTTCTCTTCTGAATGAAGAAAGGAATCTCTCCACGGATCCCGAGGAAGCTATGCTAATAAAAGAAGCAGCATTCCTTGAAAATCTGGACCGTGTAGAACCTGTTGAATTTGTGGTCAGGCTTCTGCGGGAGAATAAGGGACAACTTCCCGTATCTGTGGGAACCGGCTCCAGAAAGCATATGGCTGAAAAAATTCTTGAGGCGGCGGGCCTGAAGGAATTCTTCTCCATAGTAATTACCGCCGATGATGTGGTTAACCATAAACCGGAACCGGATACCTTTCTTGCCTGTGCACGACTGATGGGTGTTGAGCCGGAACACTGTCAGGTTTTCGAAGACGGAGACCTGGGCCTCGAGGCGGCAAGAAGAGCCGGCATGATAGCTACGGATATTCGTCCCTATCTGTAAGCCGTCCGCTCACTGCACACTTCGGCGGCGTTCACTGCACAGCAGTGAACGCCGCCGAAGTGCCTGTGCTGAGCGCAGCCGAAGCATCACGCGGTATAATCTATTGCGGGAAATAATACATGGGGAACCAGGGTTGATCCGAGGAGTTCCCGTTCTTTGGAAATAATTATTTCCTCCTTCAGGAGATCGAAAAGGTTTCCCTTTACCATGCAGTCTTTTACTCTTCCGACTACTTCTCCGTTTTCCACCAGGTAGGCAAGGTCGAGATTGGCGGAGAATTCACCCGTCAGGGTATTGGACTGTCCGAGTCCGATGAATGATTCCGCAAGTATTGCCCGGGGAACTGCAGTAAAAATGTTTTTCAGAGGGGTGTCCCCCTCCGTCACAATAATATTGCTGAAAGAGGGGGACGGCAGCGATGAATATCCCCGTGAGGCGTTTCCAAGTGCCTCAATGCCGAGGCGCTCCGCATGTTTCAGGTCGGTAACAAAATTTTTCAGCACTCCATTTTCGATAAGGCTTTTTGTTTGTGCCGCGGTTCCTTCGTCATCAAAGGGAAAACTGAAGGGGGATTCTGCCATGAGGGGATCATCAATGACGGTCAGTTTTTCATTGAATAGTTTCTCTCCCATCTTTTCTTTGAAGGGCGAGATACCTTTGAATACTGCCCGTGCATCGAGACCGGAGGCAACAATGCTGAGAAGACGGCTGAATGCCCTGGGGGTCATAATTACGGGAACCCGCCCGCTTTTTGAACCTGCTGTTTTTTCCGCCATCTGAATTTTATCAAGCATCCCCGTTATCAGGTGTGAAAATGACACTGAACTTCTTGATGAGATGCTGTCCCAGACATCAATTTTACTTCCTTCCTTCAGGAGATAGGTTGCAGATATTGATGCGCCAAAATAAGAGTTACGGTAATTCGCGGAAAGTCCGCGGCTGTTTTCAAGACGTGTTATTCCGGACGAGACACTGATGCTTAAGTCGGCATGTATTTCAGGATATCTATCAAGTAAAAGTTGTATTGATTCTTTTCCTTTTTCGATTTCATCAGATGTATTGAACTGATTGATGGCTTCATCATAGGGTTCGAAACGGGCCTCTGCATTTTCCGGCAGGTCATACCCTTCATGGTCACCGAATTTTGCCAGCTCTATTGCTCTGCCGGTTACTTCCGACAGGCGGTCTGAGTCATTGGTATAGGAAAAACCAGTTCTCCCGTCAATATTGATCCGGATGCCCATACCGCTGTTTTCTTTTTCATTTATGCCGTGGAGCCTGTTGTTCTTGAATGAAATACTTGAACTCCTGCTCTCCACGTTCAGTATGTCATACCATTTTGCATGTGATGGGATAAGATCTCTGAAGCTATTTGTCATTGTCTTCCCCCTATCATAACATCCTTTATGAGCATGTGGGGGCCGCCGAAGGAAACCGGCAATGGCCCCTGTCCTCCCTTGCCGCAGCCGCCGAGGCCGCCGAACATTGCGCGGTCGTCGGCAATCATGTCAATATTTTTCAGTGTGGCAAAAACGTTCCCCGAGAGTTGTACGTCCCGGTACATTTTCCCCTTTTTCCCGTTTTTGACTTGGTAGCCGTATCCCGCAGTGAATGTGAACATCTCAAGATTTGTCTGGCCTCCTATGACATCACAGCAGTAAATTCCCTCATCGGTGGCATTAAAGATTTCTTCGCGGGTATTGGGGCCGTTATCAATATAGGTGTTGGTCATCCTCACCAGGGGTTTCCTCATTGAACTGATTGACCGGCCATTGCCGGTTGCCTCTTCCTTCATCTTCTCGGCTGTTTCCCTTGAGTGGAGGCGCCCTGATAGCCGGCCGCCGCTGATGAGGGGAGTTTTGCAGGGAAGTACGCCCTCGTCGTCGAAGGGAATGAAACCGGCTATACCCGGGATGCTTCCATCATCATAGACGTTAAGAATTTCGCTGCCGAATTCTTTGCCCAGTTCCATCATATTGAGCATTTGAGTATTCTCATAGACAAAGTCAGCCTCTGAAAGGTGACCGAAGGCTTCATGGATAAAGACCCCTGAAAGTTTCTGGTCAGAAATAACATTATAGGTGCCCCCGGGAACCGACTCTGCCTTCAGGAGATCCACTGCGGTCTTTACAACCTCTTCAGCCATCGATTCCCGGTTGCGCAGCAGTTCGTATCCCCCGTAGCCTGCAATTGATTCATGGTACGGTTCAATCAGGGCCCCGTCCTTCGCAATGGAAGAAAGGGAAATGCCGCAGAAAAGGCGATTGTAGGTTGCGACGGTTCCCTCGCTGTTTAGATATATGTACTGGCTGTCTGAATCCCGGTACCCCGCCCTTGTTGTCTGGATCTGGGACGCCTTCTTCAGTATGTCATTATATCCCCTGATCAGCTGATATTTCTCTTCAAGGCTGATGGTTCGAAAATCTTCCTCGCAGCCGGTCTCAAAGTGTTTTTCCATTGGGGGAAGTTTTACTATTGCTGTTGATTCACTGGAGGAAATTTCACCGGCAATTTCCTTCGCCCTCTTAACCATCGCCGGGAGGCTCGAAAAGTCATTGAAGGAAGTAAACCCCCATGCCCCCTGGTGAAGTACCCTGACGGAACCGCCAATGGTATCACCCGAGGTGAAGACATCTATCTGGTCTCCTGAAAGGGATATTGATGTTCCGGTACTGGCGGCGAGGCGGATTTCAGCAAACTGGCAGGAGACGTCTGCCAGGAGTTTTTTACCTTCTGATATAAGTTCCTGAAAATTCTGTTTCATTTTTGATTATCGTCAATTCCCTTTTGAATTCGTTTCCTTGCTTCTTCCATCAGGTCTTCGATATTTTCTTCATTATACGATTCGATGCCGATAGGTTCATGAAAAACCATTTTTGCTTTTCCGGGGAAAAGGTCCGTGGTGTTAGATGGAAGTATATCCCTTGTCCCCAGTATTGTCACCGGTAAGACCGGAAGACCTATGTCTAGGGCAAACTTAAAGGCACCCTTCTTGAAAGGAATCAGGTTGCCGTCTTCACTTCTGTGCCCTTCGGGAAAAAACATGATGGATGTTCCGTTTTTAATTCGCTGTTTCGCCGCGTTGATCGATGCAACGGCGGCTTCCGAATTGGAACGATCGATAAATACATGTCCGATCTTATAACAGGAGTAACCGAGAAAGGGAACCTGGCGAAGCTGAATTTTCATTACCCACTTGAAGTCCATGGGGAGCCAGCCATAGAGAATAAAGATATCATACTGGCTCTGGTGATTGGCTACGATAATGTAACTCTGGTTTTTATCAATATTTTGTTTTCCTTCGACTGTTACAAGCATGGGAGTAAAGTAGCTGTTGAGTCGTGACCAGATGATTCCGCAGATGGAAGCTACCTTCGGGTGTATAACAATGGCGAGGAGGGTGGCAATGGTGCCGAGAACAGCAGTGGTAATAGCCAGGAAAGGATAAAAGAAGAGTACCTTGTAGGCCTGGTATAGCTCAAAGAGAAATCTGTTTTTGCGCATATAATATTTCCTTTTTTCAAATTCCCGTCAGGTAATCATGTAAATTGAATGCTAGCAACTCAAAAAAAACGATAAATCCCTCTTTTTTGCATGATTTGCAGTAATTTAGTGTGATTATTTTTTTTTTTTCATTAATCGAAATTTAAAATTCTGCCGAAAAATTAATTAGAAGCTCCAGGGAAGGAGGTATCTGATATGGATGTCAATACACAATACAGCACACAATACAATATTTTTACCAGCAATGAATTTAAAGGTCAGGACCTCAGGAATAAAGACTCTGAGGAACTACGTGCAGAGATTGGAATAGATGCTGTTAATGCTGAAAAATTAAAAACTGCCCGGGAAGAAAAAGAGCCAAAGGTAAAAGAAAAGGTTATGATGGACCTGAAAGATGTTCAACACTTCCTTTTTATGCTTATTGGGGCAGATATAAAAATAATTGAAAGTAACAGTGTATCAGGCGCTAGCCTTGATATGAGAGCCTGATAATAATTATCACATGGGGAGTCAAAATATGAAGGCGCGATAAAAAGTTATCGCGCCTTCATATTTTGACTCTTTTTTAATTTATACTAATTAAAATTTTTATCTATAAAATAAATGAATATAATATGAAAAATTGTTGACCAGCATTATTGGTAATTTATATTTTACATTAATTGCACAAAATATCTATTTAAAATTATATAATCATAATTTTTTAATTTTCCCGTATAAGTCGACTACAGCAAACTTTGTATACAGGTCGATAATAATAGAGAGATTGACTGGATTCAGCTACATCTCTCAACTGATGAATTTAACGGGAACAGGGAAGATAAAATGAGCAAGGAACTCCAGGAACGGGCTGACGAGATGATTAAGGAGTTGAAGGAGGCTCTTATTCCTCTGAAAGAAGAGATCAGAAGAATGAAGAGATCTTCAGGTCGGCGAATATAGTAATTGGGGTAGTTGCCTGCGGCAGAGATCGGGCAGGCTGGTCAAGAGGATAAATGAGGTTACGGTATGCCACCTAAGGGAGAACGCAGAAAACAGCAGATAATTGATACTGCCAAGGAAATGTTTATCGATAAAGGTTTCCAGAGTACTCATATCGGTCAGGTATGCGAAAAGTTGAATATTGCACGGGGAACTGTATACCAGTATTTCAGCAATAAAAAGGAAATACTCTATGCCCTGATGGATTCTGTTATAGAAAAAATTGAAGATGTCCTCGATCAGGATGACCTTCAGGAATTTTTAAGCGGGAATCCCGCGCAGGAAAATATTATTGTCTTCATAAAAAATAGAATTTCTGAATCAATCGCGATGATTCTCAGTGAACCTATAGTTATTAAGTTAATTTTTAAAGATATTATTGGAATTGATCTTGAGGTTGTCGACAGGGTAAACCGGTCCGTAGAAAGTATCATGAACGTGATTGCCAATGAAATCGCAGAACTGAAAAAACAGGGAATTTTTAAGGAAACAATTAATCCTAAAATAACCTCTTCCATGCTTGTCGGCGGAATTATGCTTATTGTGTATGAATATGAAAAAAAAGACAAGGATGTAATGAACCAGGAAGTCATCTCCTCAATTGTGGATAACTACCTTTCCGGTTCGCTTGTTTAAATAAATAAGGTAACATGGGGAAGAACCGGCTGTATCATTTCGATACGGCCTTTTTCATTTTTAGATTGGAAAAAAAATGGTTTTTGCCGGTATATGTAATAATGAAAATATCAAATAAATTCAGGATTGCATTCTCTCTCGCAGCTCTTCTGCTTCTATGTTCAGTATCCCATGTGTCAGCACAGGATCAGGATGAAAATATTAATGATTCCTACTATGGAAAACTCACCAGCATATCCAAATCTAACAGGGATGAGGCCTATGCCTACATTAAGAGAAAAAAGCCTGTTCAGCTGATACCACGGATTGTCAGGGCAATAATTCGAGGCAGCAATGATAGTGATAGGGCGATTTATATAAAAACCCTTAAGCTCTACAGCAGGGATAATACAATTCTATATTGGTTCGATATTCTGAAAGAAACCGGCTCCTTCCCTTTGAAAATAGAAATAATCGAATACCTTGGATCTCTTGATGACAGAAGAATTGTATTGCCAGTTGCGCATCAATTGGGCAGTCGATTCAGTGCCGTGAGGAAAGCTGCGGGTAAGGTATTGCTGAAGAACGGGGATGATCGTATTTATCCTGTAATACTCCAGATGGCGGGAGATGAAAATCCCGTTAAGAGAATCTATGCCCTTGAGGCAATGCAGGTTCTTTATGATATGCGGTTTTACAATATGATAACGGAGCTGACAGAAGATCCTGTGAAATCTGTTCGAATATATGCTCTAAAGTGTATTGAAAAAAATAATCTGAAAAAGGCAGCATACCTTGTGCGAAAGGCAGCTGTTAAAGACAGTGATCGCGAAGTCAGAATAGCGGCAATAAAAATTATAGGTAACCTGCGGGATATCGGTTCAAACTTTGTTCTGATTAAATCTTTATCTGATAAAGATCGGGATATCAGGCATGTTGCCATTCAGGCCCTGTATAAGCTAAGATATGCCGGAGCTGCATTTTCTCTTTCAAGCCAATTAATAAAAGAGACTGATATCGAGATAAAGTATTTAATCCTTGAAACAATGCTGAGAATCAAAAAAACCGGGAATATAAATGCAGTTAAAAAAATACTGGCACAGGATAAAAATTTCAGATTAAGGATTTTATCGGCGCATGTTCTGGGGAAGGTAACAAAGGAAAATCATATAGCTCTGCTTCTGCAATATTCTGACGATAAGGATTATCGTGTAAGAGCCGAAATTGCCAATTCCCTGGGGAATTATCGTTCTAAAAAAAGCATAGACGGACTTTTCATGTTGATCAACGGCGACTCATCACGATATGTCCGTTCCGCCGCTCTCTATTCAGTTTTCAGGATTAATGACCGTAATTCCATTCTCCCCCTCTTTGATCGCTTCAGCGTTGAGACGGATCCTGTATTCAGGGAACAGCTGAGGAGAATCCTGAGACAGATGATTGATCGGCGGGTTTAGCTCCTGATCATTGCTGTAACCAGCTCAAATACCGGCGAAGATATCAATTTTTTGGAGACCTGACTGCTTTTGCGGTTTACCTCCGTACGTCCCAGGAGTGGAAAAATTTCTTTTAAATTTTCCCTGGTATATTTCCTGGTGAAGGTGAGGAACTTATCTTTATTTCTGGGGAAGACCCCGCATTCCTTTAATGCGTCATCGATACCGGTTCCTTTATTACTCAGGTAATAATATTTTTCAAGCTGATCCAGATGGCGGTTTATTTCATAAAATATTCTACCTTCTGGAATTCCATCTTCATGAATTTTTTTATAAAGCTTTAAGGCCCCGGGGTGTTTCATGAAAAGGGCATCAATAAATTCATAGATGCTGACATCCTTTACATCTGTGATATAATTTTCAATTGCATTGACTGTAAGGGGTCCTTCAAGTCCAGAGTAGTAGATCATTTCGATGGCTTCATCGATTTTTTTTATATCTTTCCCGGTTCGGGTAATAAGCATATTTATTGCTTTTTCTTCAGCCGGTATTCCCTTTTTTTGAAAAGATGTCTGGATATATTTATAAATATCAGAATCGAAGTGTCGCCAGAATTGAGTCACATTCATTTTTTCAAGCATGCCTGGAGGTATGAAATCGGGGGGGCGATTTTTATCTGTTGTCATTATGAGATAAGTTGATTCAGGCAAATTGCTGAGCATGTCTGAAATGAATTCACGATTTTCTTTGTTGTTTTTAAATGTTTCCAGGTTTCTGATGATACAGACCCTGCTGGATGAAAAAATTGAACTGGAGAGGGCAAAGTCAACGGCATCAATCAGCTGATCGCTGTCGAGGTGGAAACGTCCTGTGCTGGATCGGCGTTCCTCTTCATCAGGCAGGACCAGTTTATTTATAACGGATATTAATTTATCCTTTTCTCCCTCTTCTTCTCCAAGCATAAGATATCTTTTATGTACTTTTTTCTTGTCCAGTTCTTTCTGCAGGTCTTTTGCAGTGGGAAATTTTTTATATGCCATTACTTCTTTCCTTTTTCTATATTGGTCATCCGGTCAGTGTACCACCCCTGGTGAATCTGGGAAACAAGGCGAAGGGTTAAGTCCTGGAGTACCATGTTTTCCGCCTCGGCATCAGTTGTGATTGGAGCGGTGATACTTGAGTACTCACTGAATGCCTGAATCGGAACTGATATAAAAACAGGGCGATTGTCTTTGCTTGCTATCATGGTACAGTATACTTTAATGAGGAGACGTTTTTTTTCAGGATTCCCTATGGAATCGAAGGATAAAACCTGTACCTGGTAAGTATATAATTTTATTACCACCTGCAAATCTGAATTTTCCGGTGAATTCCTGACAGCGAGTCGCCCCTTACCGGTTAATTTCCGTATCAGCAGTTCCTTCAGTTGATCTGCGACTTCCTTTTTTTGTGCAGATACAGAAATGGGTGCAATGAATATTGTATTAGCATTGCGGGGGATTACCGGTTCGCCCCGGATCTTTTTTAACAGATCCGGTGTCTCTTCGTTGTTCTCCCTTTGGGTTGTCTGGCATGATGGCAGAATAGCCATCAGCAGCACAAGAATAAAATATATCGGATCTGATATTTTCATCTTTTGGATAACCTGAATATTACTCTAAAATCCTGATTGTTTCTGTCATGCTGTATATTTCCGTAATATACTGCCTCGCTGGACGGTCCCAGAAATAGATTGATTGCTCGGCATTTTTCCTGGCATGATAAATTGTATCTTCATTGTTTTGCTTGAAGAATGCTGCAGCCCTCTGCATGGCATCGTAAAAAGCCCATGAGTGGTAATCCGAGAAAAGAAAACCGTTCCCCGTTACTTCATCCCCCTCGAATTGTATGGGGAATACGGTATCCCTCAGGCCCCCAGTAGCCCGTGCGATTACCAGGCATCCTGCGGCAAAGGCCTCAAGCTGCGAAATTCCTCCGGGTTCATGCATTGATGGCATTCCGAAGATATCCGAGGAGAGAAGCGGGATCGCCACATCCTGAAAACCGATGTTTACGTTTACCCTGCCGGGGTAATACTGGTTGAGCATATGCAGACCATTGGCAATCTCCTCACCCCTTCTGTCCCCCGATGCAATGGCACCGCCGATGATAGCCTGAATGCCGAGATTTTTAAAAATGCCCTCGGATGCTTCAAGTAACAGCTGAAAACCCTTCTGTTCGGAAATCCGGTGTATCATTGAGAAAAGTATTGCATCGGGATCAACATCGAGATGACGTTCCTTCTGCAGCAGCAGTTTGTTGCGCATTCTCATGACGATGTCCTTTCGCTTTGGATCTTCAATTGCGTCAGGGGCATATGCACCGTCGAGGATTTCAGGATATCTCTGCAGAATCTTATGGCGAAGGGAATCGTTTGCGGTTATATGTTGAATTAATGGCCCGTAATTGTCGGTAATGAAATCGGAATTAATAAAACGATTGATAGTATTTTCCTTGAAATCATTCCCAATTGCATTACTGACTCCGAAAACATTATACAGCAGGCTTTCAAGCCCGTCGCTGGCGAATTCAATCTGGCGGGCATAGGTGGGGCTAACTGTTATGGTACGGTCGGCAAAACGGATACCTGTAGCCATACAGTTAATACGGTCTCCCTGCGTCGGATCGCAGAATTCTCCCTCACGCCATGCCGGGAGATTGAAAAGGTTAAAGAGATCGAAATCGTTTTCATATTTATGGAAGGCATCAAAATACTGCCAGCCCCCGTTGTGGATAATATGAAAAAAAGTATTTCTTTGAAAGGTTTCGCTGTTGTAATAGTAGGGGTCACATCGAACGATTCCGTTGAAAAGTCCTGCGTAGGCATCATTTGTAAATGTGTAATGTGGTTTCAGGTTGAAAACCGTTATAACTTCCGCGCTTGCCCTGGCAAAGGCAATGCGTCGCTTTAATTTTTCTTCGGATGTGAAACCCCAGTAGAGGCCGTCAAAAAATTCAAAGTGATCAAGAAGGTAGTAGTGGATTCCGTCTACAATACCGTAATGGACTCCGATTTCATACTGCTGATCCATGATGAAAATGCGCACATTTTTTCCTGAATAGGTGATGTTATATTTTTCAATGGCCTTCTGCATTTTTTCTTCCGCCTTGGGGGAGCCAAAACGGTAGAGGCCCGTGATGACATGGACATCTTCACCGAGACGTGCCATTTCCCTGGGGAGTTCGTAGACTACATTGGCGAGTCCGCCACTCTTGGAAAAAGGGTCAGCTTCCGCGGACAGGAACACCAGGGAGCCGGGCTGGTTAAAGCGGGTAATACTGGTGCCGAGATATTTCAGTACTTCATCATCCTCTTCCATCATGGAACGGCTGTATCCCCTGAGGGTTTCACCTGCCAGTATCCCCTTCTTGAACAGGTGATATACGGCGCGTTTCATCCCAAGGAGCAGCATTTCCCGGTTTTCCTCCCAGAAAAGGGGGACCAGGTAGTTCTGAATGAAGGCGGCAACGTCTTTATAGGTCTGGCAGTTTTCGACAATTTCCTGAAAACTGAAATTCTTCTCTATGGAATCTACTTCTGAGAGAGTGCAGAGACGGGTGAAGGAGTCCTTCAGAATTTCATTATAGTAGGTGTCTTTTTTAATGGAATCGAATTTAAAAAGCTTTACCCGGTCTGTGTAGGAGACGGTTGTGTTTATGCGTGATATTTTAAGTTCACTTCCTTTAAAGTAGGAGTAGCTTTTCGTCGTGTCTGAAAAGATAATGTCAGTGAGCCGGTAAAATTCTTCATCGGGTAGGGGAAGTTTAGGGCTGTCGAACTGAAGAGAGATATGCTGGCTTGATTCTGCAAAGTTGAATGCCCCAACCCAGATGGTGTCTGTGGTAAATTTCATGGCGGCTGCAACCATGTTGTTGTTGGCCCAGATGAGATAGCCCCTGCCGCGAGTATTTCGGTGAAACTGATACCATTCCTGGTAGAATGGATCAACGCTCCGATTCGCAGCGTATTCGAACTGGTTCCAGTTAACGTAGATGTTATCCAGGTATACCTTCCAGCTTTCGCCCTCGGCACTTCCTTCATAATCCATTATAATGTTGCTCATAAAGGAAGTAAGGGCAACGGATGCCCGAAGTCCACGGTGACCGAAGGTATTGAGTGCCCGCCGTTCATCATGGTTGCCGAGGATTCCAAGGAGCTCCGTACCTTCAGGCAGAACCGCCGGGTAGTAGTGATCGAATAGATGATAAATTTCACGGACGTCACTTTTGCCGTGGATTATATTTTCGCATATTTTAAAAAGGGAAGAGTTGTAGGGGATCAGTCCCGTCCGGGTAAGAAAACGTTCGTGGCCCCAGAAACATTCTGCAATGTGAAGAAAGAAGGTTTTTTTCTTCTCCCGGAGTTTTCGTTCGATGTTGAGCATCAGAAAGTAGTGGAGGGGGACTGCAATCTGATCGCGGCATGATGAATCATAGTAGCCAGTCGTCATGAAGTGATCATTTTCCCTGTCATTGACAATGATGGTTCCCTCCACCATTTCCTCCGAGTCGCGTTTATGGTCATAGATGAGGGGAAAGTTATTCTTCTTCATCATTATAGGGACCGCGTGTGCGGAGTCGAAGCGGATACCGTCAATGTCAAATTCTTCTATGAGTGTCTTAATAGAATCGGAGAGCCACTGCCAGACGGAAAAGAGGCGGTAGTTGGGAAGTTTACCGTCATTCCATGAGCCGTAACGACCGTCAGTGGAGGAGCGATACACAAGGTTTCCGTTCCCGTCGTAGGTCTTGGCTATCATTTCGTCCGGGAGGTGGTCACTTCCCCTGTTAATATGAGGAATGATGTCCACGATAACGCGGACATCCAGTTCATGGGCCCTTGCCACAAGTTTCTTCAGTTCCTGTTCGCCCCCGAGACTCGGCTCAATGTCTATAAGGCTCATGGGAGAGAAGGGGGAAGGTGAACTCGCCTCCGGGGCCCAGTCTTCCCTGTTGGAGCCACGTTTCTGGGTGCCGAGAAGGTAGATGGAGGTGATGTAGTACCGTTCCTTTATATCCTCAAGGTGAACAGTTATATCACCAAGGTTACCGAGGCGGATTACCTGCCCGTGTTCATTGTAGAGAAGGCCGGGATGGGCGTCGCCGTCACGCCAGTAGACCTTGGTATGGCCGTGAATGTCTGTAAAGATTTCAAGAAGTATCTCACCGCGCACATCCGGGATTACATTGATTCGGCCGTTACAGCCGGATTCATTAACCCACTCGGTGTTTTTGATCTTTTTGCGGACTACTGCAAAATCGTAGTGCCCGTATTCCCTGAAGGTGTACTGTCCGATAAAGGCTTCCTCGTCATCCTTGTAGCGCAGTTTAATGTCATCAATGGATATATCACGATCAGCACTCAATTCATTTTTCGAGGTATTGCGGTAAATGCGGAGTATGTATTCCTGGCTCGCATCGAGTTTGAATTTAAAGGTGTATGAGTCTCCCGTATTCAGGTTGATAAAGCGGGTTGCCAGGGGGGCATCGAATTCCTTCGGGGCGAGAAGCCGTTCCAGGAGAAGGTTCGCCCTGTTTCGTATGTCATGGATATCATGCCCCGATGCTGCCACGAGGAGTCGTGCCACTTCGTTGAGAGATTCATAGTCGTCTGATTTTTTATAACGCCTGGCATAACGTTCGAGAGAACGGATTGCCTTCAGATTCCGGTCGTAATCAAAGTTGAGGATATCATCATCGACCCGGGCATCGAGGTCCTTCAGGATGGTTTTCCGGTTTGCATCGGTGAATTTTTTAACCGGTTTCGCTTCAATTGCTTCCTGCTCTTCAATTTCATCCTGGTGCACATTATCAATGACCTGATCTACAAGAAACATCAGTGCCCGTGATATTTCAGGGGGATGCACCGCGGAATGAACAAAACCGGTTTCGATTGCCCTCTCTTCAACAAAAAGGAGTTTTTTAAATGATTCAAAAAGGGTGGTTTCACCCTTTTTCTTTTCGGTAATGAGGGTTGAAAAGGTATTCAGGCCCAGGTAAATTGTTGAAATTTCTGTCCATGGAGGCCCCTGGCCGACGTGGGCAATTACCGTCGATTCATTGGAGAGGTGAAATATTGTAGGGCAGCCGGGTCGTTCTTTCACAATGACAATACGCCGGTCAGGTAGAGTTGTAAAGTCTTCTTCCGCCATGGCCCTGTAGAGAAAACCCATTGCGGAAATGAGCCGTGTCGAGAGGCGGATATCCTGACTGAGGCGGTTCTGCAGATTCTGGTTGCCGTCGGCAATCTGGCTGAACATTGAGTTGAGAGTGTCCAGAAAACGCTCACGGAACATCTCTATGGGATGATCCTCTTTAATGAGCTGTACTATTTCACGGTCCGGATAAAAAGCAAAACATCGCTGTTCGTTGAATGCCTGGGCTATCTCTCTTTTTACCAGGGTATCGGAAAGGCGTTCTTCATCTTCAATGCGGAATCGGCAGAGGCTGCTGGCTATGCTACGTTTCAATGGAATATCCTTTTATCAACAGATTGTGAGGGGGACGCACCGGTGTATATCTTGTTCCGGACAGGAAAAAAGTAATTTTTATCCTTTCTGATGTAAGCCCACATAATCAGGATATACCGGTATGCAGGAAAAAATCAAGAAAATAATTTTACAGGAAAAATTATGATTTGACTTCGGCGGCAGTGAAAATGAAATACAATTATCAGCATGAATTGAGGGAAAATTACTATGGAAAATCTAATTGAAATAATAACTTCTAATACACTCTACCTGGTTCTGGTGATATTAATCGTTATCATGATTGCCATCACCATCCTGAAAAAGCTGTTCAAGCTGTTTCTTGTCTCTATTATTGTCCTCGCCCTCTATATGGGGTACATGGTTTACAGCGGCGAAAAAATCCCCACCAACAGTAAAGAAATTATGGACCACCTGCAGAAGAAAAAAGAGGAACTCAACATAGATTCATTGAAGGAAAAAGGGAAAGAGGCCGTTGAAGAGAAGATCAGGGAGGAAGTGGAGAAGGAAGTTAAAAAGGACGTCCCCCGGTAGGGGGGATTCCCCTGGAGGGAGCCTTTTCGGTAGTTGCGTCTGGTATTTATTCTCACTCGTTAATGGTCAGTTTGCCGAAGGTTGTAAGGAATAAAATATTTCTGCTGTAGTCAGGGGCTTTATGAAAAATATACCTATTTTTTTAATACTATTCATTCTTCCTGTTGCTCTCTATTCGCAAGGTAGAACTGAAGGAATAATAACAGAGATCGAGAAATTTAAAGGAGAGCTTTCAGACAACCGGAAGTATCCCTTTAGGAGCAGTTTAAAAATTGATGCTGTTAAATTATACAGGACTATCCTGAAGTTTGGAAAAGAAAACAGCAATCTTCTCAAAGAATATTTTGTAAAAAGCAGCATCTCTCTTCCCAAAACAGATAGAATTCCATCACGTAAAAAGCATAATATCATTCTCGCCGTTAACAATAAAGAATTTCAGCCGTATAGAGAGCAGTTTTTTGTTTCAGCTGTTCTTAATCCGGATTTTAAAAAATTATCGAGAATTACACTGGCAACAATCCTCCCTGTTTTTATGTCTTCCAAAATGCACAGTCCTCAGAGTGAAATTGTCAAATGGCAATACTTTTTCATGATTGCGCAGCCTTCCTGCAGAATTAAGAAAGGGGGAAATGAAAGTGTGACAATCCTTTTGGACTATGGCACCCATGATTATTTTGAAATCAAGTATTACTTTAACGACATGGTGTGGCTGCCGGAATCTCTGAGGTGGTGGCAGGAAAAAAAATAAAAAGGCTGTATGTTTCGCTTTTTTTGACTCCGCTCAACAAGCGAAGTATAATTTTCACTGAGGGGAGTCGAAGGGAGTTTCATCGTATCAACCGGGTGATGATGTCATGATATCTTTTACCTTTATATCGGGATGATGATACCTTTTTACTCCAACAGTTCTTTTTCCCGC
Source organism: uncultured Spirochaetota bacterium (assembly GCA_942491575.1). Taxonomy (GTDB): domain Bacteria; phylum Spirochaetota; class UBA4802; order UBA4802; family UBA5550; genus CAZHNW01. The sequence continues at coordinate 1,912,365 of CALOBT010000025.1, read as the reverse complement.
CTGAATTGCCTCTTTCGGGCACCATTGCAGGCAGGCATAACACTGCTGGCATTGCTTGTTCCATGTTGGCTTATCGTCAATTATTGTGACATTATCCACGGGGCATACCTTCTGGCAAATTCCGCAGCCATTACAGGTTTCATCAACTGAGAAAGACTGGTCTAAAATATTGATGCGCGAATAACCGAGTTTGTATAATATTCCCGGATGAATATTTGCTTTGAAGAATCCGGTGTTTGTTGTGTCTCTAAAATCCGATTTTCTGTTCACAATATCAATTATTTCTTTTGCTCTTTTGTCGACATTGCTGAATAATTCTTTTTGTATCTCCGGAGGGGTGCTCCCATAGGGGGAATAATTGCTGGGCATCTTAATGTTAAACAAAGATGAAAGTTTTAAATTATTCTGTGTAAAAGCATTTTCAGTTTCCCTGTCCCCATTTCCTAATTCTCCGGCACCTGCATATACGAAAAATATATACTCAGCATCATTTATTAACTTTAGAAAATCAGATACTATAAGTGGCATGTTGTACATGTAAATAGGGCAGACAATTCCTATTACATCTCCGGATACACTTTCCTGGCTCTTGACAGCGTGAGGGATGGAAAATAATTCGGAATCTGCTAATTCGGAACTGATTTTTCTTGCGATGGATAAGGAATTCCCTGTTCCGCTGAAATAAAAGATTTTTGTTTTCATGTTATTTTCCTTTGAAATTTTTTGAATGGTTCAAAGCCGGGGTTTTTAATCTGTTTGTTGAAGGGAGCAGTTGATCTGCCTCAAAATATTTTTATAAACGAGCATTTAGAATTTTAACTATATCCTCTTCGGAGAGTTTTATGGGATTATTTTTATTGGACGATGCCTTTACGATTTTGGGAACATCCTCTGCGGTAATGCCATATTTGGAAAGTCTCGGCAGCTTCAGGATTCTGCTCCATTCCTTTAACGTGGCCAGCAGTGCTTTGCAGCCATCGGCGGTGTCATCGTAGGATGATCCGCTCAGAATACTCCCCGCCATGGAACATTTTTCCAGATATGGTTTATAGCTGTCAGCATCTTCATCCATTCTTTTTATTGTAAGACTCATCGCCTCATTTAAGAGTGTCCCGCAGGCTAGTCCGTGGGGAATCTCCACAAAACCCCCAAGGGGGCCCGCAATACCATGTATTATCCCAAGCCCCGCATTTGCCAGTGTGATGCCGGAAAGCATTGCCCCATATGCCATGGATGTCCTTTTCTTCAGGTTGTCAGGTTCGGTTGTGGCAACACCGATTAATCCGTTTTTAATGTGCTGCATGCCGCTCAGGGCCAATGCATCCGTTATTGGTGACGCATTGCAGGAAAGGTATGATTCCAGCAGCTGAGAAAGGGCATCCATGCCGCAACTTGCCGTTATGGACGCAGGAGTTCCCAGAGAGAGTTTCGGATCGATAAGGGCAATATCGGGAACATAGTTGTCATGACGAAGTGACTTTTTATATCCATGTTCACCAATACTGCTTATTACTGCATTTTTAGTCGTTTCACTACCGGTACCTGCCGTTGTAGGTACTGCAATAAAGGGAATTTTACTGCCGGGAGGAGTTTTGCTGCCTACACCCTCAAGGTAGTCAGTAACGGATCCATCCGTTACAAGCATTGCCGAAACAGCCTTGCCGGCATCCACAACACTTCCCCCGCCGATGGCAATTACGACTTTAATTTTTTTATGCCTGTATTTTTCAGCAATAGTATCGATCTGTTCAGGGGAGGGTTCCTGTGATATGCTGACTGTTGAATGCTCTATCCTGCTCTCCGATAACAGTTTGCAGAGAAGGTCCTGGTTGCCGGATTTCTGAAAAGAAGAACTACCTGTTATAATGAGGGCATTTTTCCCGAAATCACCGGCGAGTGCCCCGATGTTTAAAAATGAATCGATGCCAAAATAAATTTTCGGGGTGCTGGCAAATGCAAAAGATTCTATCACCACTTGCTCCTTTCCGTCGGAGCAATGACAGAATGTGCTACCCCTTCACGGGGGTGAGCCATCATTGGGGCTACAGTCTCTCTCCATAATTTATAATGTGCTGTCTCCTTGTGAGCCGCAGAGGCCTCTTCAGATTCATATGCTTCATACAAAGTAAATTTAGCCGGATCATCGATTGTCTGTAAAATATCAAATCTCATATTGCCCGGTTCCTTAACTGATTCCCGGTGGTTCGCAATACTTGCCTCGATAAAATCATTTATATAATCTTCCTTTACAAAAACATGCACGCAGGTAACTATCATGATTGAACTTCTCCTCCTGGCAGGTTAAAATTTATTCTTCAATAGAAATCTTGACTGAAGGCAGTCTCTTCCGAAATATAAAGTAAATTTTATTTTTTAGAATGAAAACAGAAAATTTATATATAATAACGGCGGGTTTTGAAGTCAAGCCGTTGTATTATTATGCCTGTTTCAGCCAGAGGGCGATGGTCCGCCGATAGTATTCCCCGGGTGGCGCCGATGGATCGAGCTTCTGTATGAGGATTTTTCGTGCCCATCGTCTTTCTGCAAATTCGCAGATGTCCTTTATGTTTCTCCCGGAAAGGGATTCACTCCTTTCTCCCAGGGTGGTCAGTTCTTCCTCTGAGAGGTGACGGGCGTAGTTGCCGAAAATGGCAGCGCGTTCAGAGGTGTTAGGGAGGGGGAAGTTTATAGACTGGTCGAAACGGCTGATCAGTGCGTGGTCAAGGTCTCCTTTTCTATTGGTAGCGCCTATGGTAATGGTGTTGGCCGCTGCATCGATACCGTCCAGTTTTCTCAGAAGAACCGAAAGGAGACGACGGGTTGCCTCGAACATGTTCTGGTCCCGGGATCCCGCCAGGGAGTCAATTTCATCGAGAAAAATAATGGCCCCCCCCATCTCCTCACATGCTTCGAATATCTGAGACAGGTTCTGGGAAGACTGCCCGTACCATTTAGACATTATGGATTCAATGGGAACATAAACAAGGGGGGCATTCGCTTCACCGGCAATAATCCGTGCCGCCGTGGTTTTTCCCACACCGGGGCCGCCTTCGAAGAGTATTGCCCGGGGTTTGTTTGACTCAAATACCTTCCGTGTCATCTCAGCAATCTTGTCATAGACTTCAGGATTCTGAAGGGGAAGAATTATGGATTCCCTGATGTTTCTCTTTACCTCATCGTAACCGGCAATATAGTCCCAGTTGAGGCTGCTGTTATCGTTCATGATTGTTGCGCCGAGCTTTTTCAGTCGTAGCGCGGGATCTTCCGTCATTGTGGAAAAGCAGCAGAGGTAAAGTTCTACGACGGTATTGACTTCCTCCTGGTTCAGGTTTCCTTTTTTGGAAATTTCGAGACGGGAGGAGACGAGACTGAAAAACTCTACCTTCATGTTGTCCAGCATGTTTTCCGTTTTGAACATGTTCCGGTTCAGGGCCTGGAAGGCGTAGTGGCCGTCATCGAAGGATGTAATCCGTATATGTTCGATATGTTTTTTGACTACCTGAAGGCAGTCAAAAAGGAGGCTGTCCGTGAGAGGGGGTATCGAAAATGATATCTGCGTAGATCCCCTTTCGAATGATATCTGCGGTGGAGAAATCTCTTCAAGGCCGGAAGTCGAGGCCAGAAAGCTTTGAACTTCCTTCTCAACCTGTGCTTTCATATTGTCATAGGAAATGAGCGTTTCTTCAGTAACCACCGTGAACCCCCGTTATCAAAAAGCTATTCTTCGTTATCCTGAGTGAAGGAAAGAATGAAATACTGGCGTTTTAATTCGATCCTCTTACTATAATCTTCGTTCCATTCCATTTTAATCATTGATAAAAAAATGTTCTCAAAGTTGATTTTTTTAATGGGGGTATTTTTGTTGTCCTGATCAAACTCTGTGAGACTGGTAATAATCCTGCGGCAGACAATAACATTATTTTCCTGTTTTACCGTACTGAAATTATGCTCTTTTTCACTGGTATACTTCCAGAATCCCGGAGAAACCGAAGAAAGGAAGAGTGTCTCATCCTTGTTGTAAAGATTTTCAGGAATCTCACTCTCCTGAAATCCTGGAAGTTCCGCAACGGTGCTGCCACCTGCGGCAAGATCAAAGGTTTTTCTTGCCGCATCGGCATGGACGAAGAGACTGTCGGCCCCGGTGAAATAAACCAGTATTGCGAAGGGGCTTTTGCGCAATTTAACCTGATGATTCTCAATGGGAAGTATGGCGCCATCCTGTTCAAAAGCGATGAGGAAATGTTCGAAGGGGGGATTCGAATTTTTTTCTTTTGATAAAGAGCAACCGTAAAAAGTAAACGTTGTTATTAAAATAATAAGGAAAATTATTTGCCGCATGGTTCTGTTCATATCCTGCCCGGAAAAATATATCTTATTCAGAAAGAAGTTTATGGGGAAGTAAGAGAATTGATAAAGGAGAAAATTGCAAGAAAAAATTTATTATTCCCATAATTTCCCAGTATGATTTTATCTCTTAACTGTTGCTATTTCTTCCTCCCGTTATTCTTTGTAAAGCTTTTTTTATTCCGGTATAGCAGAGGGCCGAAATGAACATGCAGGTAATTCCATAAAGAAAACCCTCCAGGGAAAGGGGAAATCCCGGCTGAAAATCTTTTATTGTCCCTGATATTATATCCATGTTGAGATTCTTCAGGAAAGCGAAGAGACGGTCGATTCCTGATGCATTGCCGAGTTCTTCAAGTGCGGCTTTCAGTTCCGTATACCTTTCAAGATTGGAGCCCATTTGCGAGCCGGTTTTGGCAAATTCCGGTACCGATGATTTTTGAAAAAGCTGAATGTAGGTTTGTAAATCCCTGCCGCTCCCTGCGGCGCCGTCACGGTACTGGCTGATAATACGCCCCAGTTCAGTAACATGGCCCCCCAGCCTCTGAATATACTGGTTAATAAACTCCGGTACCTGGGCCCCCGTGAGGGCTCCCGCAGCCGCAATTATCCGTTCCAGTAGATAATTCAGTATCCTGAGTGGTGCCAGGAGAAGGTCATTTGCTTTCATAGGAGGAGTCACCGGTAATGTCCGAATTCAGGAGACAGGTGGCAAGAATGCCGCCGCGTATATTATAGATTGATTCTATTTCGAGAAAGGCGGGGTTCAGTAACTTCCACAGATCGCGGTATATCCGGTCAGTGGCCGCTTCCTGGTATATGCCGACATTTCGAAAGGAAGTGAAATAGTATTTGAGAGATTTCAGCTCAACGATTTTTTCCCGGGGCACGTAGAGTATACGCAGGTAGGCAATATCCGGCAGACCTGAAAAGGGACAGACTGCGCTGAATTCCTCCGTTTCATAGGTTATTTCCTGGGGGAGACCTTCGTAGTCTATTGTCTCAAGGAAGCTGTCATTGATGGATGAATAATCTTCGAATTCAAAGGTTTTTCCTTCTGCTTCAGGCATGGCGTGCTCCTTCGTCTGTTTGGGATTTTATCCCCCCTACCGGGGGGAGGGAATCCTTATAGTAATAAATTTAAACAGTATGGTCAAGTATTAAGAGAGTAATGGCATAATTATCATCAACCGTAGGAAACGGCCATTTCATTGTTGACCGTAAATGACGCACTGCAGTCAGGGCAGAGATAGGTGCCCGGTGCTTTGATGCGGATCAGTGAGTTGCAGTGATTGCACTCAATAATAAATGGATCAAAATGGACTGCTGCTTCCGGCTTCAGTGAAGGCTCCCGCTCCTCCTTCGGTTGAGAGTGAAGAGGAATATTTTCTTCTGTCTGCTGCGGAGAGGGGGGGATTTTTGTGAAATCCTGATTTTTTTCAGCTTCGGTTTTACTTTCCGCTATATTTTCAGAGTCTGTCAATTCGCCTCCCCTCAGTTCCATCTGGCGGTCTATGATTTCCATTGATTCGATGCGTGTTTCCGCCATGGAAAGTACCCTGTCAAAACCAAGAAGAGAAAAGAGGGATTGAATCTCTGCATTCAGGTTGAAAATGACAAAGTAGCCCCCCAGTCGGTTTATGGTTTTCTGCAGATAGAGAATCAGGCCGATACCGGCGCTACTGATGTAATCCACCTTTTCCATGTTGAGAATAATGTAGCGTGTCTCTCCATCCAGTATACGGTTGGCATACTCTTCGAATTCGGTACTGCTGTCACTATCCAGGGGGCCCGCAAGATCAACAACGGCAACCTGTCCCTCAAGTACCTCTGTATGATCAATGAATATCATTTGATGCCTCTTTATCGTTTACCGGGATTGGGTCTTTAACCTGTCGGTTTTTCAATATTTTTACTTCAGCGGCGATGTCATTTCCCATGGATGCGCCATCTATATCTACCAGGTCATTCATGGAAATGCTTTCACTGTCAGATGAATTATCCCCCTGTATGCTGAGATCAATGGTGTAGATATCATCCTCTCCCGGAATAATTTTATCGTAGGGTGTGATATCTGCATTCGAAGGAGTAATATGTTTCGAAGGTATGATATCCAGGTCGCGCTTCATGGATATGTCACTCATTAATATTCTTTCCGTTTTCTTTTGTATGCCCCGGTAACGTATGAAAATAAAGATGGAAATTAACAGTGCAAAGGCACCTGAGCCCGCCAGTGACCATAGAAGGTAACGGCGGGATTCAAGCATATGGGACTTTATGAAGTTAAAAACCCGGTTTTTGCTGATGATGAAACTCACCGTGCCGGCGGGTTTTTTGTCAAGATAAACCGCTCGTGTTACAAGCCATCCATTTGATTCAATTGGCTGATACAGGTATTTCCTCAGGAGTTTCCGTTCATTTCTTTTGAAGGGGGAACGTATTGAGATGATATTGTAGTCAGAAAAGGTTGTTTCTTTCGTCTTTTCCTGAAGGGGCTGCTGGATCATGTCCATGTTATAGGTGAATTCGTCATTAGCAAGATTTCCCCTGAGTTCATCTGTTATTTTTTTACTGGAATGAACAATTATTTTTCCATTTTTAAGAATGAAAAAGGCTTCATCAATGGTGTTTTCCCTGATTTTTTCCTGGTAGAGCCGTTTCAGGGTAGAGAAGTCTTTTGTTTTCAGACTCAGTTCGGCAACGTCTGCAAAGGCCTCACCCATTGTTATGGAATAATTTTTTGTATAGGAGACAATATCGTTTATGCGGAGTTTGCCTGTATGTTGAAAATAGTAGCCGATGGACCCTACCGATATGAGGGCTTCGACGATATATACGAGAAAAAATACTCCCACGGGAAAGAATACTTTTTTAAATGTTTGCTTTGATTGTATGGTCATTTCTACTGCCTTAAAAAAATTTAAGAAAATATATAACAATAAGGGAACATCATAATTTAATTAGTCTAAATTCCCTTATTGTTATATATCGGCGAAGCATGAAAAATTTTTCATTTAAAAATGAACCAATTTTTACTGAGGGAAGACCGGTGTCTGTTATGATAAGGGTTGCATTTTGTCATGTAAATCGGTACTATTTTATTTTAAGGAAGATATAATGACAGAAGAAATGCTTGAAATATGGGACTGGGAGACCGGTGTGCCCACGGGAGGGGCTGTTCCCCGAAGCAGGGCACATCTTGAGGGAATCCCCCATGAGGGGGTTCATCTCTGGGTGATACGTTCCGGAGAGAACGGGGGGGAAGTTCTTTTTCAAAAACGCGCCGGTTTTAAGGAAAGTTATCCCGGGTGCCTAGATATTACAGTGGGTGGACATGTCCCCTATGGGCTGGAGGAAGAAAAAATTCAGAAGGAGGCGGAAGAGGAAATCGGAATCCGTCCCGAAATGTCTCAGTTGATTGACCTCGGTTTCTTCCGCTACGAGGAGCATGAGGAGAAGGGGCGGTTTCACCGGGAATTTCAGCATGTTTACCTCTACCGCTATGATGAAAGGCTGGAAAGCTACAGATTTAATGATGGGGAAGTTGAAGCCATCTGTGCGGTACCCCTGGAAAAACTGAAAACCCTGATGAAGGATGACATCTCATTTAGAGTTGAAGTTTTTATCGGCGCTTCCATAACGCATCAAAATGTATCCCGAAAAGACTTCCACCCCCTTCTTTTTGCCGATTCGATGAAAGATTACATGCGGGTCGTGCTGATGGCAGCGGAAGAGCTTCTACGGAGGGGAAGTGTCACTACCAGGATGAAACCATTGTGAAATATTGACAGCATTTAGAACGGGAGAGGCCTTCGCTGAAGGAGTAAAGGAAGCGAAGGGGGGACATCCTGAAATGCCCCCCATCTTTGTGGCTGTAAACTACGGCGCTAAGGAGGTCTCTGTGCCGCCCCCCATACACTGGTTTTAGGGAGTGCAGTTGCCGGGATCGGTCTATTTCTGCAGATTATATCGGAGGAGGATATCATTTTTTCTTACTTTCAATTGACAGAATAAGAAGCCTGTTCGATGATAATCCGGTATTCTAACAAGGAGAATTGCAATGACAAATTACTTTAAATCCAACCCGGATCCAGAAGGATTTTTTAAAGAATATGGGGGACGTTTTATTCCTCCTGAATTAGAAACTGAAATGGAAAAAATTACCGATGCCTATTTTTCCATCAGCAAATCACATGAATTTATTTCTGAACTTCGTGAAATCAGGAAACATTTCCAGGGACGTCCGACTCCGGTATATTTCTGCCGGCGCCTCTCAAATGAACTGGGGGGACGAATTTACCTGAAGCGGGAAGATTTAAATCATACCGGTGCCCATAAACTCAACCACTGTATGGGGGAAGCCCTCCTTGCAAAATATATGGGTAAAAAGAAACTGATCGCGGAAACAGGAGCCGGTCAGCACGGTGTCGCCCTTGCCACCGCCGCTGCATATTTCGGCCTTGAATGCGAGATACATATGGGGGAAGTTGATATTGCCAAGGAACACCCCAATGTGGTGAGGATGAATATACTCGGCGCAAAGGTGGTTCCAGCGTCCCATGGACTGAAGACCCTTAAGGAAGCGGTGGACTCAGCCTTTGAGGCATATTTGAAAGATCCTGTAAGCAGCATATACTGTATCGGATCAGTTGTAGGGCCGCATCCCTTCCCGATGATGGTGAGGGACTTTCAGCGGGTAGTCGGAATTGAGGCGCGGGAACAGTTTTTCGAAATGACGGGTGAACTGCCAGATAATGTTGTAGCCTGTGTCGGCGGCGGTAGTAATGCCATGGGAATATTTTCCGCCTTCCTTGATGAACCGGATGTAAAACTTATCGGTGTCGAACCCGCAGGTAAATCATTTAAGGAGGGGGACCATGCCGCAACCATTACCTACGGCAAGCCCGGGGTAATTCACGGTTTTAAGTGTTACCTCCTGCAGGACTCCAGGGGCGAACCTGCCCCGGTGCATTCCATCGCCAGCGGTCTTGATTATCCCGGTGTAGGACCGGAGCATTCCATGCTGAAAGATATGGGGCGTGTTGAATATACTTCGGCGACGGACCGGGCATGCCTTGATGCATTTTTCGAACTGAGTAAAAAAGAGGGTATTATCCCCGCACTGGAAAGTGCCCATGCAGTTGCAGAGGCGATGAAAATTGCACGGGAAAATCCGCGGCAGTCGATACTGGTTAACCTGAGCGGACGGGGAGACAAGGATATTGATTTTGTAGTGGAAAATTACGGTAAAGACTACGGTCTTGATGAAATACTTTAAATAATGCATTCATCGGGAACCGCTTTGCTGGTTCCCGATGAATTTTAAAATTATTATTTACTCTCAAGAAATTTGTCAAATGCTTCGCGGCCTTCACTCTTCCAGAACTCGTCGTAGTGCTTCATTTTTTCTTCCGGATATCTTCGCCGTCCAGTGACGCCATGTCGTCCACCTGCTTTTTGACATAGCCGAGCATGTTGTCATATTCTTCTCTGAAAAATTTTGAAATCCGTATTTTTTCTTCTGCTGTCATAGTCTATACGACGAATCGAGGGGCAATTTATTGCCTGATTTTATAATTTTTTTTAAATAAATCAATTTATTAAAAAAAACTTTTGACCTTTTCGATATGTATCCGTGTCCTGATTAATAAAAATATTTTAGAGAAGGAAGTTGAAATATAAAGCAGGGGGATATTTCTTTCGTCCCTTGACTTCCTGCCTCGTGAAAGTTATACTTTTTATTATATTTATCAGCAGCATTTTTGTGTGAGGAGAGAATCGTGAAAACTAACAGCGTTGAAAAAAATTTAAAGGTTCTTCTTTACTTATGGGGACTGGTCTTTATCACCCGTGAGATCGTAACTTATTTTGACATTCTGCCCGGAAAGTATATTCTGACTCCGGCAATAACCGCGGCAGCGGCGGGAATTGCCATCCTTTCCCTGGCGAAGGAGGTCCCTGACCGCTATCGCGCCATGATTATTGCGGGACTCCTCACTGCCCTGGTGGGAGATACCCTGCTGATGATTGTGGAAGTTGACCTTCTTCAGTATGGCATAGTCTTTTTTCTGCTGACCCACTTTCTCTATATTTTTGCCTTCGCGGAAGGTTATTCATTCAAGAAATGGCATGGAATACCCCTGGTATTATTACTGCTGGTTGTCGCCATATTTTACTCCAGGGTCCATGGGAAAACCGGTGGCCTCGATGTATCGGTCCTTGCATATATGACGATTATTTCTACCATGTTCTTTTTTGCCCTGACAAGATATGACCGCATCCATGACCGGAGGGCTGTTATCCTGCTTCTCGGGGCGTCCCTTTTTCTCACTTCGGATCTGATTCTTGCCATTAATGCCTTCCTGATAAAGATACCGAAGAGCACAATTTTCACATGGGCCACTTACGGGCCGGCGCAGCTCTTTATCGCCCTTTCATGTTTTGAAATATCAGGTAACAGGGAAGTATAAAAAATATTATGAAGAAGTTATTGGATTTTTTCAGGCCCCTGCCGCATAAAGAGCGTCTTCCGGAAAAGGAAGTTAATCGACTCTATTCAAAGTACCGCTACAGTATGCTCGAATCTACCTTTATTGGTTATGCCGTCTTCTATCTCGTTCGGAATAATCTCTCTACAGTGGCAAAGGAGATGGAGGGGGTTCTTCACTATAGCCATGACATGATTGGTAATATCCTCGCCATTACCGCCATCAGTTACGGCCTCGGCAAATTTCTCATGGGATCAGTTTCTGACAGGAGTAATCCCAAGCGTTTTATGCCCATGGGATTACTGCTGACTGCAATATTAAACTTTGTTTTCGGTTCCGTGGAGAGTTACGGACTGCATCTTCTTCTCTGGTCCATGAACGGATTTGTCCAGGGGATGGGGTGGCCCCCCTGCGGTCGCACAATCGGTCACTGGTACAGTGTCAGTGAAAGGGGTACCGTCTTTGCCATATGGAATATTGCCCATAACATCGGCGGCGGACTGGCGGGTGTCATTGCCGCATGGGCGGCAGGCAGGTGGAGCTGGAGTTCCGCCTTCTATGTACCGGGGGCTATTGCACTTGTCGGGGCGGTATACCTTGCATGGCGTCTCAGGGATACCCCGCAGTCTGAGGGACTTCCTTCTATTGAGGAATATAAAAATGATTATCCCCCCGATGAAACAGAAGAGCATGAAAAGGAACTGGGGACAAGGGAACTCTTCGTCGATTATATCCTGACGAATAAGTTTTTGTGGCTCTTTGCTATTGCAAACTTTTTCGTCTACATTGTACGCTACAGTATGCTTGACTGGGGTCCTACATATCTTAAGGAAGTCAAGCAGGCAACACTCACCGGGGGAGGGATTGGCATTCTGGTCTTAGAGTTTGGCGGTATTCCAAGCACCCTGCTGATGGGATGGCTCTCTGACCGTGTGGGAGGGCGCCGTGGCATGGTGAGCCTTCTCTGTATGATACCCATACTGTTCGCCTTTATCGGGCTGAAGTACAATCCCCCGGGGAACCTCTGGCTCGACATGGTTTTTCTCGGTATCATCGGCTTTTTTGTTTATCCCCCGGTAATGCTCCTGGGGGTTTCCGCCCTTGATCTTACATCCAAAAAAGCCGTCGGTGCAGCTGCCGGTTTTGTTGGTCTCTTCGGATACCTGGGAAGAACTGTCCAGGCAAAGGGCCTCGGATGGCTCGCTGGAAATCCCGACTATGGATGGGATGCTGTTATTTATGCCATCTATTTTTGCAATATCATGGCAATAGTGCTTTTATCCTTTACATGGAAGATCAGACCACGGGCATAGCAGCCTCTTAAGGGGGTGTCCCAAAAGGGCCACTCCCTCTCATAATTACCCATTTTTCGTACACATAAGCATGCCCCTCCCTCCAGGGGCCCTTTTTGTCTCGCCACAAACGCCGTACAGGACGTACAAGTGCCCCGGAGGAAAGGATGTCCGAGAGGGGCCAGGAGTAAAGGGCGCCCCGCCAGCGTTTATTGAAACCTCCTGTTTCACGCTGGCATTCGATCTTCCTGATCAGCATCAGGCGCCGGGGAGGCTCAACGGGCGGGAGAGCGCCTCCTGCGCTCCGCCCTATATCTTTTCTCCATCCATACCGTCGTCCTTGACGGCCTTCTAGTATCAATAAAGCTTCTGTATTTATTCTTGCCCCGATAGATATGTGAAAAAGTGTATATGCATGAAAAAAGGCCGTCCAAAACTTTATTTTATGACGGTCCCTTTTCAGAATGAGAGAAATCCCTGATTGGCCAACGGTATTTCCCTGCCTGATAAAATTATTGAACAGGGAAAAACAGGTGGAAAATATAGATAATCACCGGAATAGTAATAAGTGAAATGAAAAAGCTGGAGACAAGGAACTGGTTAACCAGGCCCCTGTTTCCCCCGGCCCTTTCCGTGACGATGGGGGCCGCTGTAATGGGCGGCGTAGCACTTTGAAGCACCAGTATCAGGGCGATGTTATATGAAGGTTTCAGAAAAATGAGAAGGGGAAGTATAATGGAAGGCATGAGAATGTTTTTATAAAATATAAACTGAAGTATTTCCAGCCTGTATATCCTGTCTTTTTTCTGTACGTCGATATATATAGACCCTCCTATGATCAGGATGATCAGCGGGATGGTCATCTTGCCCATGCTCTCTGTAATGTTGAGGGCGAACCTCGGAACAAAGCCGGAGAGGCTGGTAAGTTTCAGTGCCAGGGCAAATAGGGTAGCCACCAGTACCGGGTTGAAAACCTTAGTCCAGTCTATCTTTATCGCGGTTTTTAAGACTTCCTCTCCCTGTCCCTTCATTTTTTCTTTTTTCTCAAGAAAGAAGAGATGATAGGTGTTAAAGAAAAATGCAGGGTAAAGCATTGTAAAAATAAAGAGATCCGCCAGATAGGGGGAGTCGTAGCCGAAAATGCCTGAGATTATTGCAATGGGGAGGAATGCACTGTTCTGGTAAAAAAGAGACATTGTGAATTCTTTGCGATATTTTTTTCTGACAGTTTTCGACAATACGAGGGCCACGGTGAGGGCCACTGCGGTGAAGCCAATCCACCAGATGGGAAGGCTCCACCATGAACTGTTGACTGCGGGATTGAATTTCCGCAGAATATTATTGATTACCAGGCAGGGGAGGGCAATATCAATGGCCAGGGGAGGGACCACCTCCATTATCTGTTCCGGGACTTTTTTTCGGGCAATTATCCAGAAACCGAGCAGACCGATTCCAATAAGAGTGACTACCGCTTCAAGGGTTGTAAAGAACATGCTCATAAGGTGTACAGGACCATTATTTCATTTTTTTTGCAATAGAACGAAACATCTCGATTGTTTCGATTTCCATTGCATCACCGTCTTTGTTATAGTCCGCATATGCTGATGTTTTAGCGATGACTATGTTATACTTCGGGTAGATGTAGATGAACTGGCCGTAGATTCCAATTGCAAGATAATCTCCGTCACGGTTTTCAGGGATCCACCACTGGTAGCCGTAGCCAAGTACCCAGCTCGATTTCGGATTTTTTCCAGCCTGCAGATGGGGGGCGTCCGGGGTGATGGAATCCTTTACCCATTCAGCCGGTATGATCTGTTTTCCCTCCCAGTTGCCGTTTTTAAGAAAGAGACGTCCGAATCGGGCATAGTCGCGCAGAACTATATTCAAACCACAGAAGGCGGCTTCAGTGCCGGCACTGTCTATCATCCAGAGGGCATCTGATTCCATGCCGCAGGGTATCCATATTTTTTCTTCCAGGTAGGCGGACATGTTTTTACCCGTAGCCTCCCGGAGAAGAATTCCCAGTACCTGTGTATCCATGCTGACGTAATGATTGAAAGTGCCGGGCTTCTTCTCTGATGTAAGGGATACAACGAAGTCATCAAAGGGAGTGTTGAGTGCAAAGGCACGCCCCATTCGATTGATGTCTGAATTAAAGTCCCCGTAATCTTCATTAAACCGAACTCCTGAAGACATCTGCAGAACATGTTTGATGGGTACGCCATTGTAACCGCTTTTTTTCAGAAAGGGAGCATAGGCTGATACGGGTTCCATTACATTTTTGATGTGCCCCTCCGCCATTGCGATTCCGAACATTGCGGAAATAAAGGATTTTGCAACAGACCAGGTGATTGCCTTCGAATTCTCAGTGTTGCCGCGGTAATATTTTTCGAAAAGAATTGTGTCATCTTTTACGACCACAAGACCGGTTGTGCCGGTACGGTGCAGCCATTTATCAAGATTCTTTTTTTTGCCTTCATAAGTGTAGGTGGCGGGAAGTTTTTTAGTTGAACGCTTGAAACGAAAAATGTTTTTACCGTGATGGACTCTTCGGCTTTTGAAGGTTTCTCCCATGGTCCTGAAGTTTTCCTCGATGCGGTCGGGTTCAAAGAGGGTGACAACGCGATAAAGACGTGTAAGCTTGTCTATGTTAAATAAACTGATGACCAAAAGTATCGCAAGAAGTATGCCCGTTGTCTTCAGAAAGATATTTCTGAATTTTTTGAATGTAGAGATATTTTCCATGTGTTCCTCCAGAAAATGTGTTTGACAGTGTCCGGGTGGATCAGATCTATTTTTTAATTTAAGCATTTCCTCTTTTAAAAATCATTGAAGAGGAAATGCGCTGGTAACGAAAAAATACTCTCCAGTTCGGATGTCACTGTTTCAGGAATTTATCTATATGCTGCAAAAGTTCACCAAAATAGGGATTGAAGGTGAGCCGTGCCATTGCGGGGTGTTTTTTCAGGTTCTCTTTTGTTTTTTCCCCCCGCCAGATATTTTTTCCGGTGGAACATAACTTCCTTTCTGAGCTCCCTTTTTCATAGTGATGACAGTACCGGTAATCACCCTTTATTCCGTAATGGGGATCATCGGCGGGGAAGGTCAGGCCCACATGAGAGAAGCCGATAATCATCTGCTCCGGAAGATAGGACATTTTTGTAGTAATGAAGTTTTTATCTCCATCGTAATCTTTCTCCGGGGTAGTGGTATAAAGGAGAAAGCGGTTTTTGGGGGATGTGAAAAATCTGTCGAATGTCTCAATGGAGCGTTTGGCATCGACGGTTGTGTCGTCAATACTCTGTACGGCAAATACAGGCATGGCTAGACGTTTCTTTTTTTCTTCCATAAGGACGTCATTCTCTTCGATTAGTTTATAGGTTTCTGCCGCACCGTTGTATGCAAAGGAGTGATACTTTGTATAATCGTAGTCATCCTGTATGTCTTCCCAGGTGGAAAGTGCCGCCACTGCCGGTGCCAGCCATGCCACGCTCGAATTGATTTTCATGGCGGGTGCAAAAAGGAATAGGGCGGTCACATCACTGTGCTGCAGGGCATAATTAACGGAAAGGGCGCAGCCGAGAGAAAATCCTCCCATGTAGATATTTTTTGCCCTGAGGCCCAGGCGTTTCATCCCGTAATCAATGGCCTTTTTCCATTCACTGCGATTGACCTCGGTTAAATCTCCGGGAACCGTGCCGTGTCCCGGAAGAAGGAGGCCGAAAACAAGGAATCCTTTTTTTTGAAAGTATCTGGCAAGGTGGCGAAGAAAATATGGACTGTCCGAGAGCCCATGGGTGAGTAGAATTCCCTTTGCGTATTTTCCATCTGCACCGGGAGGGGTTGCGGGCTTCAGGGTATAGGGACCGTTCATCTCTATGACGCTTTCCCGGTTTTTCTCTGAGAGGTCAACCCGTGTCCTGCCAATAATTTTTTTTGTGTCTGAAACATACTGTTCCCAGGTTGTGTCTGGGGAAGTGGTGAAATTTGTATTTAGTTTTGTTTCCTGCAGGCGTTTTTCCGTCTTGCCGCATCCAATGGCTGCGGTGAGCAGCAGTATTGAAAATATTTGGAGTTTTTTTGATCCAGTCATTCCTCTTTTACTCCTTTTGTCCGGTTTTTTTATATTTTAATTTTTTTAAGTCAGTCGCGATAACCAAAACGTTTTAAAAAGGATACACCCTTATCGGGGAAGTCTGTAAAGAAACCGTCGATATTTAATTCCCCCACAAAAACATTCAGTAGTCCGTCAAAGGTTTCAGTATATTCCGGAAGTGAATCAGCCCTGAAGGTGTATGGGTGCACCTTCAGATTCACTGAATGGGCATACTTCACGAAGTCCGTAACTTCCGTCTTACCGGTATCCTTGTTAAACTTTACAATATTGTCCGTCCATGGCCCGACACCGTCAGCATAGGCGCTGATTTTTTTAATACCTTCCTGTGTGCGCATGGAATCATAATCGACACCCGGTGTTTCGTTCCATGAATTATCTGCGATGAGCTGAATAAGTTTCAGGTCAGTCTTTAAATCATTGCGGAGATATTTCAGGCAGACGGGATCAAAGCATTGCAGGTAGCACCTGTCTTCCCTGGTTTTGTATCCGTAACGGTTCAGAATACCGAGGACGATTTTTGCAATGTCCTTTCCTTCATTTTTATGGAACCACGGGGCCTTTAGCTCCGGGTATATACCGATATCATTTCCGGTGCTCTTATTCATCCCCTGGATCAATTCTATTTCCTCTTCAAGGGTATGAATGCGAAATGGTATGGAACGCGAGAAGGGAAACCTTTTCGGGTATACCGCTTTGCCTGTTTCCCGGTCTATCCGTTCATGAAAGGTGAGGCGCTGAAGTTCTGCAAGTGTGAAGTCGATTACGTAGAAGCGGCGGTCCTTTCGGCTGCGTCCCTTGTAAACTTCCTTCACATTGCTCACCGTATCCAGGTAGTGATCATGTATCACTACTGCGCGGTTATCTTTTGTGAGGGCAACGTCCTGCTCGATGTAGTCGGCCCCCATGGCATAGGCCATCGCCTTTGTCTCCAGGGTATGTTCCGGCAGATAACCGCAGGCGCCGCGGTGGGCGATGACAATTTTTTGTTCGGTCCCTTTCTGGCAGGAGACCGCCGCCATTGAAATGAGGGTAATCATAAGTAATCTCGTAAAATTCATAGTATTTGCTCCAAAAATCGTTACAATATTTCATTGTATGAGCCGGGAAAAGTCAACCAGAATTACACCGATCCTGTTTTCCCGTCGGGGGAAGTTAAAGGCCCGAAAGGTAAAGCAGCCTGTGAAAATTACTCTGAGCCGGTATTTTTTCTCAGGCGTCTGATGAGAATAACAGCAGCGGCTAGTCCGATCCAGTATACCATCCAGGGAAAAGTAATCTCCTCGAAGAGGGGGGTCTGCCATCCACCGATACGGTGAAAACTTGTGAATCCAAGGATCGGCGCCAGCAGTGCCGCTGAAATTACAGGATTCTGCTCAAAGAGGAAGCTGACGGGTATCCAGAGTATGGTCCAGATGGGGAAGGCAATTGCCGCAGGAACCAGGAAGCTTTTAACAGTGTTCATATTACATCTCCATAGATAGTCCTGCGACTATAGTTTCAGCATTGGAGAAGTCAAGTATTTCGTGGGGAGAAACCTCTAGCCCTAACCCCGGGTTAGTAGCTAAAGATGTCCTCTGACATGTTCCCGTACAATCCTTCTTGATATCTTATCGACATCACGGTTGTAGTTTCTCAGGCTGCTTTTTTTCTGATGGGCTTTAACTTTTTGAAAATCAGGATTTAGAGAATCAATAAAATACAGGATCTTTTCCACTAGTTCTTTATTTCGGACAGGATTGCCCTTGTTTGTGGAAAAGTTTGAGGCTGTCAGTTTTTCTTTGCGTTCTATAAGTTTTACTACATACTGACTGTCTGAATATATAATGATTTTATAATTCGTCAGGTTTTGATCCTCTATATGCTCAAGGGCTCTAATTACAGATAGCAATTCCATTCTGTTGTGAGTTGTATCTAATTCTTTGCCTTCAAGTAAAATTTCTTCATCATCGAATAGTAGTATTGCAGCCCAGCCGCCAATTCTGTGTATATGGTTACAGCTACCATCTGTGAATATATGTATTTCATTTTTTGAATTTTTCATCATATTAAAAAAGGTTCAGGTGGGGGGATCAATCCGTGGTTAATAAATGACACTACAGGCCAAACCACTCGGCAAGCTGTCTTTGGATATCTTCCTCTTCCGGGTTATCTTCCAGAGTAAAAATACCAATCCTGAGAGAAACCTTCTCGTCATTGCCCCAGGGCCACCAGGCCCCGAACAGGGTAAGGTCATCCATATTTGAGGTGAAGAGAAGCTGGCCCTCGGAGAGCCCGAAAAGAAATTTCGCCAGTTTCTTTTCCTGTTTTGTTGCCTTTTTAATGGATTTGGTATCAAATTGATTTTCAAAAATATTTGATATCGTGCCCAGGATAGAATCTACAGCGTCTTTTTCAAAGCTTATTAAAGCTGTATTGAACCTGGCATCGGTTTCCCATTGCAATGCCGGAGAAAGTCTATTTTTGATTTCAGTGCATGTCTTTTTAAATTTTTCCATACTATATTTTTATACTATTTGATGTGATTTGTCAAATTTTTAAATTAGCATATCCGATAGGTTCTGTTAATATCTTATGCCCTGAACTGAAAGAGATTATGATGGTTCTCCGCTTTTGGAGGCGGTTTTTTCTTTTCCACGAAACCTGATAAGTCCCTCCTGAATTGTCGATGCCACCAGCTTCCCGTCCCGGGTAAATATATTACCCCGATTTAATCCCCGTGCATTATTGGCGCTGGGACTATCCATGGAGTAAAGTAGCCAGTCGTCGATCCTGAAATCCCGATGGAACCACATGGCGTGGTCCAGACTGGCAACCTGCATGGTGCGATCCCAAAAAGTGTATCCGTGGGGATACAATGAAGTGCCGACAAGACCGAAGTCCGAGGCATAGGCAAGAAGATATTTATGAATTGCCATATCATCCGGCAGTTCTCCAACGGCCCTGAACCATGAATATTTTACCGGCTCTCTTTTATCCGGAGAAAAAGGATTTACCGGATTAACCTGTCTGATCTCGATTGGCTTGTCGCAGGTAAGTTTGCTTCGTACCGGTTCTGGTATTTTGTCCTGTATTTTTCGTGCCACCTCTACATCTGATAGTAATTCGTCAGGTCCCTTTACCGCAGGCATTTTCATCTGATGGTCGAAGCCTGATTCCTCTACATGAAAACTGGCTTCCATGGAGAGTATCGGGCGCCCTTTCTGTATTGCCGTTACGCGTCTTGTGCTGAAACTTCTTCCGTCTCGCAGGCTTTCAACCTGGTATATTGTGGGGATATTGACATCACCGGCCCTTAAAAAGTAGGCGTGGAAGCTATGGGCGCTTCTATCATCTGCAATTGTCCTGGTGGCAGCGGAGAGAGACTGTCCCAATACCTGTCCGCCAAAGAGGCTGCCGAATCCCAGATCCTGACTCTTGCCTCGGAAAATATTTTCTTCAATTTTTTCCAGTTCCAGTAGATTTACCAGTTCGTTAAGGACACCGCACATTTTACTGCCCCCCCTGTTGCGGAATTATTGAGTTCCTTCTTAAATGGTTTTTTATATAACCACTTTTGCCTGAGGAAGTTTTAATAATCCTTTCAAATGTTAAAAAAGCCTTGCATGCCAGTTGCCTGATGTCAATATATTATTACGTAAAATTAAAACAGCCGGGAAAATTATGAAGATGTGCGGTGAAAGTTGGCGGTTAAAGTAAAAATGAAAATTTGCAAAAAATATATTTATGACAGGGTATCGGGATATGAACTGGGCCTTGGGTATATAGGCCAGCCTGTAATGACTGTATATTTTTATCTGCTTGATGACATCCTTATCGATACTGCGCAGCATAATATGAGTAAATCTTTTGCAGATATTATAGATACTAAAGTAATCAGCCAGGGAGTGCTCACACATCATCATGAGGATCATAGCGGAAACGCTTCTCTGTTGAAAAGAATGAAAAATGTTCCCCTTTACGGCCATCCGATAACAGTGGAGAAAATGAGGCATGGCTTTAAAATTCTGCCATACCAGTATTACATGTTCGGGAAGGCAGAGCCCGTAGATATGTTGCAGCTCCCTGGAAAAATTGAGGGCGAAAACCATACACTGCTGCCGGTCCATACTCCGGGACACAGCAAAGACCATACGGTTTTTCTGGAAAAAAATCAGGGGTGGCTTTTTTCGGGAGACCTTTTTCTCGGTCCGAAAATTAAAATATTCAGGGCAGATGAAAATTTTCACGATATGATGGGTTCACTTAAAAGGGTGCTGCAACTTGATTTTGATGCACTCTTCTGTTCGATCAATCCCCTGGAAACCGGCGGGAAGGAGATGATCCGGAAAAAACTGAGTTTTATGGAAGACCTGCAGGGGACGGTTATGGATCTCTACAACAAAGGAATTGGTCAGAAAAAAATTATTCATATGATGAAAAGTAATGAAACAAGAATTGCAAAATATTTTACACAGGGGAATGTAAGTTATGCCAATATGATCAGGTCCATATTGAACAATTAAAGTCAGACGATAGATATCATGTCAATTGCTGATTTTAAAGGACAATTTCCTGGGATGTCCTCCCCCTTCCTGTATGCCTCAAGAATCTGTGCCGAACGTTTTGCAAGGAGTCTCCTGGTTTCTCTTCTCTTGCCTTTTATCCGGGGGATAACCATGGTGTCATATGCGGTTGTTTTGTGTCTCATCCAGGCGATTACCGCCTTTGCGGCACGTTCTTCTATGGGGATCATTTCAGTTCGTGCCACGGTTCCGCTCCCCACGGGTACGGCATGACGGGTTACAGCTTCGGCAAGTTTCTGCTCCAGTTCTTTGTAGCATTGACTAAATGAAAGAAATATTTTGACCGATTCTAGAAATTCTATTTCATATTCGGTCTGTTTTTTCAAACGGGATCTGCGGCTGCTTTCGAGTTTCTTTTTGTACGAATCAGTTGATCTATTGGCCTCAACCGTCTTTTTTGCCTGTTCAATGATTTCCAGTGGCGCCCAGACTCCCATGGATATTGTTCGTTTCCCCTTTTTTATCTGCACCCTCCAGTAAATTCCCTCTGCGGTTATTTTCCTGGTTATTCCCGCATCACCTGCTGGTAAGAATCCCCACCCTGCGGGTGGATAAAGTATTTCACCATTTTCACCAGTGAGGGAATTTCCTTTGCCCGGTTTCACTATTCTGCAATCGTTGCTCATCTGTTTCTATCCTGAAAAAAGGTGTGTGTTTTTTAAGCGAGTATGGATATTGTTTTGTAAATTACTTTTTGCCTGATTCGAGTCTCAGGTACAATTTTTCAACTTTTTCCCTGGCCCAGGGGGTTTTTCTAAGGAAAGTCAGACTCGATTTTATGCTGGGATTATTGTTAAAACATCTGATTTTAATTTTTTGCCCCAGCCTTTCCCAGCCGAAATGATCGACAAGCCTGGTGAGAATCATTTCAAGGGTTTTCCCCTCAAGGGGATCTCGGGATTTGTGTTCAGTCATTTTATTTCCTTGTGTAAATTTGCCTGCAGCTAAGGTTATCTACTGGGATTTGTTGTCAAATCTTAAAAATATGAATCATTGCCTGTTAATTTATTTAATTATTATAAAAAATAACAAAATGACGAATTCCGGGCTGAACGAAAGATGAAAACTTTCGGTCAGTTCACCGGCTTTCCGATGCAAAAAAGTTAACTATATCAGTGGATATGTCCCCGGTGTTAAACCTTTGCTGCAGTGTATCAAAGGGAATGATAAATCTGCAACCTTCCCTGAAGCGGCTGCAGCCGAAGGCTGCGCGTCCCCTGATCATATTTCCTGTGCCGCAAATTGGGCATGGTATTGCTGTGGCGGGAATTTTTTTTTGATCTGTATTGGCCTTGACCGGTTCGGCTTTGAATAAGGGCCTCTGGTTTTCATCCAGGATAATCTGTCCCTTTATTTTGTGGCCTTTATGTGTAAATCCGCTCAGTACGCCGGTTTTTCCTTTTTGAATAAGCCCGAAGATTTGATTTTCTGTGAGGGCCTTTCCCTCCATAGAAAAACTTACAATGAAAGTGCAACCGTTTCTGAATTCGCTGCATCCGTAGGCCTTCTTTCCTTTTATTATTTTTCCCTTCCCGCAACTGGGACAGAGAATCTGTTCATTTGTGAGTTTTGTTTTAGTTGTAGTTTTCTTCGCAGGAGTTGTTTTTTTGCTGCCTGATTTTTTAAATTTTGATTTCTGGCCTTCGACACTGATGCTTTTGCCGCTCTCCATCCTGACATCTGCAACAAGCTTTGCCACCATCTCCTTCATCTCGGTGAGAAATTTCACCTGGTCATAATCACCCCTTTCAATCTGCCGAAGCTTTCCTTCCCATATGCCCGTCAGCTCTACAGATTTGAGAAGCTCATTCTGTATTGTCCCTATCAGCTGAATGCCCGTAGTTGTCGGTATGAGGCTCTTCTTTGATCGGAAAACGTAGTTTCGCCTGAATAATGTCTCGATGATTCCCGCCCGGGTGGAAGGCCGGCCGATGCCATTTTCCTTCATCAGCTGGCGCAGTTCTTCATCGTCAACCTGTTTGCCCGCCGTCTCCATTGCCCTGAGCAGCGTTGCCTCCGTGTAATGTTTTGGCGGTTTTGTTTCCTTCTCCTGCAGTTCCGGCTGATGCGGCCCCGATTCGCCTTCCTCGAATTGGGGAATCAATTGTGTTTCCTTTTTGTCCTCATCCTCTTTTTTTTCTTCCTTAGGGTATAGTTCGCGCCACCCCTTTTCCAGGATCTGTTTGCCGGTTGCCTTGAATTTAACTTCCCCCGCCTGCCCCAGAACAGTTGTGTTGGAGACGATCGAATCAGGATAAAAGGCTGCGATAAAACGCCTTGTTATTGTGTCATAGACCTTCTGTTCCTGCGGGGTGAGCCCCGAGGGATTGCTTCCGGTGGGGATAATGGCATGGTGGTCCGTGATCTTATCATCATCAAAGATCTTTTTGCTTTTTCTGATTTCATTTTTCAGCAGGGTTTCGGTAAATACGCTGTAGGCCCTCAGCCCCTTCAGTATGCCGGCAATTTTGGGGTACATGTCCGAGGGGAGAAATCTTGTGTCAACCCTCGGGTAGGTGACAGCCTTTTTTTCATAGAGCTTTTGAATCGTCTTTAGTGTTGAATCGGCGGTAAAGCTGAATTTTTTATTGCATTCCACCTGGAGAGAGGTAAGGTCGAAGAGCTGGGGGGGATTTTCCTTTCCTTTTTTTCTGGTAAAGGAAGTAATGACAAAGTCTTTCTCCCTGATGGAATCTGTGATGGCTTCAGCTTTTTCTTTCTCTTTGAATTTTCCGTCAATGGCAGTAAATGTGATGTCGCGGTATATGGTCTTAAGTTCCCAGTATTTCTCTGGTTTGAAATTTTCAATTTCCAGGTGCCTGTTTACCAGGAGGGCCAGGGTCGGGGTCTGCACCCTTCCTATGGAGAGGACTCCCCTGCCGTCGGCATATTTAAGAGTATAGAGTCTGCTGGCATTCATGCCCAGTAGCCAGTCGCCGATTGCCCGTGCGCTTCCAGCGGCATAGAGGAGGTCGTATTCTGAAGAATCCTTGAGATTTTTGAATCCCTCCCTTATGGCCTCCTCCGTGAGAGAGGATATCCAGAGCCGCTTCACCGGTTTCTTGCAGGCCGCCCGGTGCAGTACCCACCGTTGAATCAGTTCCCCCTCGATTCCCGCATCACCGCAGTTTATTACTTCGGTGCACTCCTTCAACAGGTTCTTAATGATTTTGAACTGTTTCCCCACTCCCTGGTTTTTGATGAGTTTGGTGTCAAATTTTTCAGGGATCATGGGGAGGGTGGCGATGGACCATCGTTTCCATTCCGGTGTATAATCATCGGGAGATTTAAGGGTGCAGAAGTGCCCGAAGGTCCAGGTTACACAGTATCCGTTCCCCTCCAGGTAGCCATCCCTTCTTGTCCTGGCGCCGAGAATATTTGCGATTTCCCTGGCGACGCTCGGCTTTTCCGCAATACAGACCTTCAAAAATTGTCAACCTTATCCTGTGTTTGAATATTTTGGCCCCGTTGGAAAAGGAATTCAAAGGGGCAAATATTCAGAAAAGATTTACATGGCCGATATTTCCTGTCAATGTTTTTATATCCGGGCGATCCCTGGTGGTGGGGAGAAAGAATTTCTGAATATGCAAAGATTCATCGGCGGGGGGCGGGATTGATGTCATTTTTAATATTAAGTAAAGATTTTTGGAGTGAATACCTGAATATATATTTGCTCATCTAAAACCATTGCATTTTATCAAAAATGTGAGACAATGATTTTATTAAAAAAGTTGAAAATATTCTCTGGAGAACTTATTTGAGATTTTTAATTATCATGATTAATATTGCGGTAATGGGATTTCAACCGATAGTTATCCTTGTGCTCCTTGGGATGAATTTTGAGATCGCCATGGATAATTTTTCTCCGTGGATGACCGGGATATTCGGTATCTGGGCCGGGACAGTTCCATTTTATTCAGGATTTGGAGAAATTGTATTAATTAAAAAGAAAGATTACCTGGGTATTAACAGTACATCATTTCTTTTAATAAATTTTATTATACCATTGTCAGTGGGATTTATTCTGGGTGATACGGCCTGGCTGATATTTTTCGAGTTGTCAACTTTTCACCTTCTTGTTTTTTCAACAACAGTAATTTTAGCCATTATAATCAGTTCTCTTTCCAGTCATGAAGAGAGTCTGGATCCATTGAATCCCATTAAGGGCAGGTTTGTTTTTAAAACATTTCCGGAGAGAAGCAAACTGGTCTGGACCATTGTAAGAATGCTTTTTTATATTGGATTATTCGGATTTATCCTGCTCCTGCCGGCTTTCTGGTGTGAATTAATTTTTTTCAAAAG
Source organism: uncultured Spirochaetota bacterium (assembly GCA_942491575.1). Lineage (GTDB taxonomy): Bacteria > Spirochaetota > UBA4802 > UBA4802 > UBA5550 > CAZHNW01. Next base: position 1,887,260 of record CALOBT010000025.1, on the reverse strand, counting down.
TATCGGTCTTACATTTGCATTTTCTGCTGATGGTCTCCAGTGGGACCATCTATGGATTGCTGTAAGATACGCAGCAGCGTTTTATGATATAAGGATCATGTTCAATGTTTTTAATGAATTGAAATTGTTCGATTTATCATAAGTCTGCTAAGAATGGCAGTGAGAGTTTATTTTTTTCCTGCTTCCTTCTTTAATATCTCCACCTTGTCGCATCTCTCCCAGGTGAAATCCATGTCGTCCCTGCCGAAGTGACCGTATGCGGCGGTGTTTCTATAGATTGGTCTTAACAGGTCAAGCTTGGAAATGATATCCGCAGGCTTCAGTGGGAAATGCTTTCGGGCCAGCTCTTCCAGTTTTTCTTCAGGTATCTTGCTGGTCCCGAAGCAGTCCACCAGGAGGCTTACTGGTTCGGCCACACCGATGGCATAGGCGAGCTGTACTTCGCATTCATCTGCAAGATCTGCGGCGATAATGTTTTTGGCAATATACCGGGCGGCGTATGCCGCACTCCGGTCGACCTTGGACGGGTCTTTTCCAGAGAAACATCCGCCTCCATGACTTCCGTGACCCCCATATGTATCAACTATGATTTTTCGTCCCGTGAGGCCTGAGTCTGCATAGGGCCCCCCCTTGACAAAGGTTCCCGTCGGATTTACGTGATATATAGTATTCTCATCAATCCATTCACCGCAGACGGGCCGGATTACCCTGGTTATAATATCTTCCCTTATCGTGTCATGTGAAATGCCTTCATCATGCTGCGTGGAGACTACGACAGTGTGAACCCGCAGCGGTTTTCTCCCTGAATACTCTACGGTGACCTGGCTTTTGCCGTCGGGCCTGAGGTAATCGATCTCATCTGCCTTGCGCATATCAGCCAGTTTTTTTGTCAGCTTATGTGCCAGTATAATTGGGAGGGGCATAAGTTCAGGTGTTTCATTTGTTGCATATCCGAACATCATTCCCTGGTCTCCCGCTCCCTGCTCAGAGCCGTCTTTTCCCTCTGCGGACCTGCTGTCAACTCCCTGGGCAATATCCGGGGACTGCCCTGTAATATTTGTCAGGACGGCACAGCTTTCATAGTCAATGCCGTAGTGGGCACTGGTATATCCAATATCCCTGAGTGTTCCCCGAACGATGTCAGGAATATCAACCTGTGCCGTAGAGGTTATCTCCCCTCCCACGAGTATCATGCCTGTTTTTGCAAAGCAGTCGCAGGCGACACGGGCCAGGGGGTCTATTGCGAGGATGGCATCGAGGACAGAATCGGAGACCTGATCGCATATTTTGTCCGGGTGTCCCTCGGTCACGCTTTCGGAAGTAAAGAGCCGTGTTTTATCTTTCATTTTGTTCCCCCAATTATTTTAAAATTTTGTAGTTCTGCGTCAGGTTGAACTCTTCAAGTCTTTTCAAAACTTCCTCATCCCCGTCTCTTATGAAGCTGCCGCCGGGAACCGCAAGGCCTTCATCGTTAAGTCCCACATAGATGGAAATTTTTTTATCCTCTCCATGGATAACAGCTTTTTTGACATTCTCAAGAAGGGGAGGGGAATACTCCCCCCTCTCGAAGGCCTTTTCAAGTTCTGTCCCGGAAGCTACATATGTCGGGTTCAGGTGCATGTTAATACTAATGGAATTTTTTACTGCAACATGATGAAGGTAATCAATTGCCTTAACGATATCCTTTATCCCTTCCTCTTCAGAAATGTCGGGAACGGGTTTCATCATGAAATAGGTTTTCAGTTTGAATTGATACTTTGCAATTTTTTCAACCATGCCTTCGAATTTCTCGATGGACATTCCCTTATGAAAATAATCATTGCGGATTGTATCGTCAAAGGCCTCGAATCCAATGGCAATTTCAAGGTCTGTTGGCGTGTCGCCTTCCTTAAGTGCCCTGTTAATTACTTCCAGTTCCTCCCAGTCAATATATTCCGGCCTGGTCTCAATGCTGAGAGAAGAAATGTTCGGGCAGTGGAGGTTCATCATTGCTATAAAATATAAAAGGGCGGTGGTCGAAAATGTTTCCTCGTCCAGGATCGATCCATTGTTGGACAGGATTATCTTTTTTAACTTCCTTTTTTGATCTTCATCCAGGAGCTCCCTGAAGATGTAATCCGTCTGGGCCATTATCTGGTTATAGGGTATATGGTCCTTCGATACCATGGAGGGGAGGTTGCAGCCAAGGCACTTTGACCACCGGCATGCCATTGTGTATAACACTAGAAAAAGGGTCAGTCCCTCCGGTGGATTTTGAAACCAGTGCTGCGCCGGCTTTGTCGGGTTATGCTGCTGGTTGAAGCCGTATGTTTTTCCCGCTTCCCTGGTTGTTTCTTCAATGTTCACTGCAGTTGTCCTGTGTCTGATTTTTAACTTTCCTGTGAAATCTAAAAAATTCTTGCATGACTGCGGCTTTTTGTCAATATATTAACATTTCGTCTGAATAAAAGAGATTGAATATTAGCAGGGCCCAATTCAGGTTGCAGTACTCAATATGCATTACTGCTTGAATTTTATTTGCGTAATCAGCAGTGTCCTGAATTCCCGGTTTTCCTGGAAAATAATTTAAAAAATGATTTATATATCAGGGTAGAGGAAGTTTATTCAATGAAAAATCTATTTTATCTTGCACCGGTTAAAGGAACTACTGATAAAGTTTTCAGAGAGATCTTTCCGCAGTTTTTTGAAGGATTTGATTTTATAGTTGCTCCCTTTTTGACAACAAAGGGTTTTGAGCGATTAAAAGCATCATACGTAAGAGAGTTTGAAGTAGAAGAAAATAAAAATAGCATAATTTATCCGCAGATATTAACAGAAAATGCGGATAACTTTATTGAACTGGCAAATCTTCTTTTTGATAACGGATATGAAAATATTAACTGGAATCTTGGATGCCCATATCCCATGGCGGTAAAAAAGGGGAGGGGCGCCGGGATGATTCCCTTTCCTGAGAAGGTCGAACAATTTCTTGAAAAAGTAATTCCGGAGCTGAAATCTTCTTTATCAATTAAGGTGCGCCTGGGAATGAAGTCTTCCGATGAAATATTTAAACTGATACCGGTATTTAACAGGTTTAATCTTTCTGAAATTATAATTCATGCCAGGACTGCAGATCAAATGTATGACGGCGATGTAAATATTGATGCCTTTGAAAAATGTATTGATTCTCTGAAGATTCCCGTTGTCTATAATGGAGATATAAAATCATTCGATGCATATAATAGATTAAAAGAAAGACTTCCCGGAGTGAATCGCTGGATGATTGGCAGGGGAGTTCTGCAGAATCCATTTTTAATTGAAAGAATAAAGTTTGACAGAGTCACCGACGAACCCGAAATGATCGAAAGGATCTATTATTTTCAGGAGGCTCTACTCCGTAAATATTCTGAAGTGCTTTCCGGTCCGGCTCATCTTACGGATAAAATGAAAAATCTCTGGATGTACCTGAGTGAGTCTTTTGAAAACAGCAGCAAAATAAGAAAAAAGATTAAAAATATACAGAACGAGAATCATTATGTGAAAGTTGTTGATGAAATGTTTCACGGGGATTTGATCATAAAGCAATCTTAATTATTTTATATTCATTAACTCTTTCCTGTTAAAGCTGAAAAAAGGGTGCATGATTTTAACTTCCTTACCCTTGCAGAATCAGAATATGTTGACAATAAGTTTCAGGCATGTAAAATTTTTTTTGTGTTCAATCTTTTAAATTAAAAATTTTTGTATCCTGAACTGACCGGAAGATTTATTTCTGGACGAAAAATGGAGGTGCCATGAATTCCCGGGAATGGAACAAAGAAGAATTCCTGAAAACGTCCTCATATTACTGGCAAACCTGCACTCTTCACACTGGAGTCAAACTTGATCTTTTTACAATTGCCGACGCCGGACCTCTGTCTGCAGAAGAGATCTGCAGGAAGGTTGGCGGTGATTTGCGCGGTGTTTCCATTCTGCTCAATGCCCTGACCGCAATGGAACTTCTTATTCATGAAGAGGGGGAATATTCAAACACTCCCGCAGCCGGCCGGTATCTCTCAAAAACATCTCCGGACTATATCGGATATATTATAATGCACCATCATAATTTGCTTGAATCATGGAGAGATATGGACAAAGCAGTTATCAGCGGCAAACCTGTCAGAACCAGGTCGAGTGAGGCAACCGATATAGAAAGGGAAAGCTTTCTTATGGGAATGTTTAACCTGGCCATGTCAATGGCTCCAACCCTTGCGGAGGAGATTGATCTTTCAGGCTGCAGACATCTTCTTGATTTTGGCGGTGGCCCCGGAACCTACGCAGTTCATTTCTGTCTCAGTAATCCGGGGCTCGAGGCTAAAGTCTATGACCTTCCATCTTCCAGGCCCTTTGCTGAAAAAACCATTGAAATGTTTAAAATATCTGACAGGGTAAAATTTATCGAGGGGGATTTCATTAAAGAAGAATTTCAATGTCATGGGGAATTTGATGCAGCATGGCTTTCGCATATACTTCACGGAGAAGGTCCGGAAGATGCGGAAAAAATCATAGGGAAAGCCGTATCCGCACTGAAACCGGGTGGGAAAATTTTTATTCATGAATTTCTTTTAAATAATTCCATGGACGGTCCCCTCTTTCCCGCATTATTTTCGATCAACATGATGGTGGGCACCGAGAAGGGGCAGTCATACTCGGAAGAACAGCTTATTATCATGCTGAAAAAATATGAGATTAAGGACATTCAGCGTCTCAATTTCATTGGTCCGAGCCAGTCAGGGATTTTGGCGGGGATTGTGTAACGGTATTTTAAGATTTCAGTTTGTTTCGGCAGGTTTGAAATGATATCAACTTATAGAGATTCTGAAAAACAAGAATATCTATAAGTTGAGTAATTATAGTGTTAGACTTGCCAGGCATTTTTTGATTTCAGTCCATTAAGTAGATCTCCTTGAAAAATTGTAATTGCACTAAAGGTTTCTGATTTTCCCAAATTTTAAATTTTCTCCAAACGGTAGGGGAAGTGGTGTGCACACACATTGATAAACTATCTGATTTTGGCGCGAAAATTTAAATAAAGTCCTGCATTCCCTGAAATTTTTGTCAATTAATTATTATTCCGTTATCCGAAAGTTGGTACCAATAAGATTTATTATCTTATTGAAAAAGGAAAAGGTTTATTGCCCTTATTATAGAGATGCCTTCCTGGGCAACCAAATATCATGATAAAACCGCGCTGCCGGACAGCTTTATTAAGGAAATGAATGCTAATAAACAAAAATTAACGAAAAATATATGATCCTGCCTGGAAGAATAAATTATTGATTGAGGGGAAGGGTGATGATAAATGAAGTCCCTCTCCCTGGTTCAGATTCAACCGATAATGTCCCGCCATGATTTTTAGTAATTATAAAAAATGAAACAGAGAGGCCAAGTCCGGTTCCCTGGTCCTTTTCCTTTGTAGTATAAAAGGGCTCAAAGAGATGATTTTGTATTTCTTCGCTCATTCCAGGCCCGTTGTCTGTAATAATCAATTCAGCATGATTGTCTTTGACTAATGTATTAATCTTAATTTCCGGTTTAAAGGATTTATCATCTATTTCTGCCATTGCATGCGCTGAATTTTTTAGAAGGTTCAGGATTACCTGTTCAATTTCCGATATGGAACAAATTATTTCAGGTATGGTGTGATCAAATTCCTTTTGTATATTAATTTTCCTGAAATCAAATTGTTTTTTCAGGTCATAATCCTTCGAGGCAAGTTCAATTGTATCCTCTATAAGATTATTAATGTCTACCGACTCATTTTTTGATTTGCTTTTTCGGCTGAAGCCCAGCATGCTTTTTACTATCTCTGAGGCACGGGTTGCTGCCTCCTGTATTCCGTAAAGGTATTTAAGTATTCCACGGTCATTTAGATAATGATTCATTTTGTCCAGATCAATACTGTATCTTCGTGCAACTTCACGGTTGGTTTTGGTGCCGGGAGAAATCCTGCGTAATGAATTTTGTACTCCCTGTAAAATGATTCCCAGTGGATTGTTTATTTCATGCGCCATGCCGGCGGCAAGGCCCCCCAGGGTCATTATTTTTTCAGTTTGAATAATTATCTCCTCTGTCTTTTTCCGTTCAGAAATATCACGCGCGATGCTGAGAATCGCCTGGTCGCTATTGAATTCAATAATTCTGCTATTGATCTCAGTGGGTATTTTTACACCGGCAGAAGTTAAATATACTGTCTCAAATATTTTATTTCCTTTCTGGGTTAAATCTTTTATCATGTCGGGAAAAACTGATACAAATTCCGGAGCTACAAAATCAATTGAAGTCATGTTCGGGAATCGATCCCTGGTGTAGCCAAAACGCTCACAGGCAATCTCATTCACTTCTAAAATTTTTCCATTAATATTGTGAATAAAAATTGCATCACCGGCATTTTCAAAGAGAGTCCTGAATTTTTTTTCTGACTGCTGTAATGTTACAAACATATCCTCCATTTGACAGTTCATTGCCTCCAACTCTTCATTTGTAGCAGATAGTTCTTCGTTGGTCTCAGCGAGGTCCATATTCGATTTTGTCAATTCGAGATTTTTATTTTTTATTATTACTTCATTTTTCTGAAGGTTTTTTTTCATGGTATTCAGGTTGTCAATAACCCCAAGGGTGAGAAAGATTACTATTGATAAGGAACCGAACCTGGTAAATTCAACCCCTGTTAAAGCGAAGCTTATGAAACCCATGCCGATTAAAATAGAAAGTATGTTTGAAATGAAATTAATAGAAAAGGCTGCAACGAGAAAACGTGCGGGTCTACTGCCTTTCAAGAGGGCTACAATAGAAAATGAAATGTTTATAGTTAATGCAATAGAACCGAGTGTTAACAGAGGTTTTAGTATACCTTTCGGATTATAAATTATTACAGGAATCATAATAATTGCCGCAGCTATATAAAATTTAATTGCTTTATGAAAAACGGGGAATTCTGATTTTGTTTTTAAGAATGATCGAATGAATAAACCAACACTAATTATTATTAAAGTAATCGTTATCTGCATTACAGTAAAATTTATTTCAGGTGAATCCTGCCATATATACATGAAGCCGAAACCGTATGCGGAGGTCTGGTAACAGAGCCATGATAAAATTAGAATTCCAAGGTATAGATAGTTTTTATCCCTGTTTGAAATGAATATAAATAAATCTAGAAGGAACATTACTGATAAAAGTCCGAAATATGCCCAAAACGGTGCGATTTTTTCATATAATCTTGATAAAAATGCCTGGTGAGTCCATATGTCGATTTTATATGAGATCAGAGTGTAGCTCTTAACTCTGAAATAAACTGTTGCCGGAACCTTTGATTTTGTGATTTTAAATATAAAGTTTATATCTTTTATTTTTCTGTTGTAAAAAGGGTATTTTGCTCCACTGTGTACCGTTCTGTATCCCTTTTTGCCCCGGGCTTCAAAGAAATCAATTTCATGTATGAATGGTCTGTTGAATTCAATATATAAGTCATCATTGGATTTATTTTCAACTGTTAACCGGAACCACCATACAGATTCGGAGTATCCTCTATGTACAATGTCACTGTCTAAAAATTTCCAGCCCTCAGTAATGGCAGAAACATCCTTTATTGTTAATATTCCCTTTTTGTCCTCAATTAATTCTATATACCTGCCAATGGTTATCTTTTCGGAATCATTTTCAATAGTGATCATGGTTTCACTATTTGCTGATACGAAAGAAAACATGAATATGATGAATAATATTCTTTTTGTCATTTTTTATGTTCTTAGGATGTTTTAGGCTTATGTTACTTTAAAATATTTAATTATTCAATTATTTTAAATAGTATTTTTGGAGGTTATCCTGTTCTGAAATTCAAAAAAACCTTGCATGCCCGCAACTTCCGGCTAATATATTAATATTACATTTTATCGAAAAAGGTACAAATACGTATTTATATGTTTTAGGAATACTTTTTATGTGCTGGAGATTACTGGATAGTTTATAGTTTTCGATACCTTGATTGCAGCCTGACCACTGAAATTTACGAGGGAAAATATGATTAAAGTTGGTATTACCGCAGCGAGTGGCCATCTTGGCAGGGCGATTGTTTTAAAGGCTGTTCAAAAAATCGGTAAGCAAAACGTCGTTGGTATTGTGCGGACACCGGAAAAGGCACTGGATCTTGGAGTCGAAATTCGAAAAGGTGATTATAATAATCTGGAAGACTTTCAGTCTGCATTTCAGGGTATAGATGTAGTATTGGTGATTTCTGGAATGGATCATCCGGATAAACGAATTCAGCAACACCGCAATGTTATACGGGGAGCAAAAGCTGCTGGTGTGCGCAAGATTATCTATACCAGTATTTATGGGATAGAAGGAAAATGTTATTTTGATGCAATCATACAATCAAACAGACAAACAGAGATTGATGTTCGGGAAAGTGGTTTGGAGTGGGTTATCGGCAGAAATGGACTCTACATTGATGCCGATATGGAATCAATTGATGTCTATAAAAAAAAAGGCAAAATTGCTAATAGTGGCGGTGATGGTCGCTGTGCCTATACCTCCAGAGAAGAGCTTGCATCGGCCTATATAAATTTAATAATTGATGACAGCCTCAATAATCAAGTTTATAATCTTTGCGGCGATCCAGTAACTCAACAACAGCTAACCGATGTTATCAATGACATTTATGGTCTGAATCTCTCTTATCAATCAATATCGGTTGCTGATTATCTTGAAGATCGAATAGCTACTCATGGAGATTTTTTAGGCAATATCATTGCAGGCATCTATCAGGGCATCCGTGAAGGAGCATTTGATATACCTTCTGACTATAAAAAAGCCAGTGGAAGAAAACACCTCTCCCTGGAGCAGATGGTGCAAAACTTCAAAGACAAACAGGTTGACACCATTTCAACAATAGAGCTGCAAAAAAGCCTGTCAGCTCCTGAGTTTAAACTTATTGATATCAGACCGGTAGAGGCCTACAACGGATGGAAGCTACGGGAGGAACAGCGGGGTGGACACATCAGTGGAGCCCGTAGTCTTCCTTTTAAGTGGCTGGATTATATAGACTGGATTGAAATTGTACGTTCAAAGGGGATATTGCCGCAAGATCAATTAGTAGTATACGGGTATGACCAGGAAAAGATAAACAGGGTTGTACGGCAATGTAAAAGAGCAGGATACATCAGGGTCAGGGCATATTATCATTTTTTAGATGAGTGGTCTAATGATCCGGCATTGTCCATGGATCACCTTCAGCGTTATCGGCAACTGGTTTCGGCAGAGTGGCTGAAAAAATTAATTGATACAGGTGCTGCCGATGAATATGACAATAATAAATATGTCATTTGTCATGTCCATTATCGCAACAAGGGAGCCTATGATGAGGGACATATCCCCGGTGCAATAGAAGTGGATACGAACAGTCTGGAGTCTCCTGAAACCTGGAATCGTCGTTCTCCCGAAGAACTGAAGGAAGTCCTTGAGAGTTTAGGTATTGCCCACGATACGACTGTTATTTTATATGGCAGGTTTTCATTTCCAAATAACGATGATCTCTTCCCGGGCAGCAGCGCAGGACATCTTGGGGCCATAAGGTGTGCCTTCATTATGATGTATGCCGGAGTCAAGGATGTCCGAATTTTAAATGGCGGACTCCAGTCATGGTCTGACGCGGGTTATGAAATTACAACTGAAGAAACCTCAAAAACAGGGATAACTGAATTTGGTGCACCTGTACCATCTCATCCAGAGTTGGCAGTTGACATAGATGAAGCAAAGGAAATATTAAAATCACCGGATAAAAATCTGGTAAGTGTCCGAAGCTGGAGAGAATTTATCGGTGAAGTAAGTGGCTATAACTATATAGAGAAAAAAGGACGAATCCCGGGAGCGGTATTCGGGAACTGCGGAAGTGATGCGTATCATATGGAAAATTACCGTAACCTTGACCATACTACAAGGGAGTATCATGAGATTGAGAGTCAATTGGCAGAGGTAGGTGTAACGTCAGATAAGATTAATGTCTTTTATTGCGGCACGGGCTGGAGGGGAAGTGAAGCGTGGATCAACACATGGCTTATGGGGTGGCCAACTGTGGCAGTTTTTGACGGCGGGTGGTTTGAATGGAGCAGCGATTCAGGTAATCCATACGAAACGGGTATCCCTGAAAATTCATAATAGTTACCATATTGGTTTAACAGGGAAAGTTGAAGATGAATTTTAAAGAAAGGAATATACTGGCAAAGCAGGGGATTGCAGTTCATAATCTGCTGCCTGAAATAGGACATGAACGAATGGTTCACCAGATACTTCAAGGATTAACTTCACCTGAACCGGAGATTTCCAGTATCTTTTTTTATGATGCCATAGGGTCAAAGTTGTTTGAAGAGATTACTATGCTCCCTGAATATTACCTCACCAGAACTGAGAAAGAACTCATCAAACAGGCTTCAATGAAATTAGGGAATCAATTAAAAGGCCTTCAGATAATTGAACTTGGCAGCGGTGACTGTTCCAAGATTTCATTGCTGTTGCAGGATGTCCCAAAATACAATTTGGAAACTCTATCTTACAAACCTGTGGATGTCAGTTTTTCTGCTATTGAAAATGCTGCTCAGAGGTTGCTGTATTTGTTCCCTGGACTGACAGTTGAGGGAGTAATTGCGGATTTTATCACTCAGATAGATCAGATACCGATGGGGGAAATGGATACACTTTATTGTTTTTTCGGATCAACCCTCGGTAATCTTTCCTGCAGGGAATGTGATGACTTTTTTATTGCCCTTGGTGAGGTGATGAATGTTCATGACCAATTTCTTCTGGGAGTGGATATGGTAAAAGATAAGGGTATTCTGGAAATTGCCTATAATGATAGTAAAAATATTACAGCAATGTTTAATCGAAATATTCTTAATGTTGTAAACAGTATTTTAGATGCAGATTTTAATTCAAAAGCCTATGACCATATTGCTTTCTATAACGAGGATTGTCAGAGAATAGAGATGCATCTTAAGGCAATGGCAGACCAGGTAATTTCCTCTCCCCATCTACCGGAAGAACTAACCCTGTGCCGGGGAGATACAATTCATACTGAAAACTCTCATAAGTTTACCCGGAGCAGAGTTGGCGCCCTGGCTGAACGAGCCGGATTGATTCCGGAGGATGTCTTTACTGATGTCAATGGATGGTTTTCATTATATCATTTTAAAAAAGGAAGGTAGTGACGATATGTTCAATGTATCTGATATTCGCTCAGACTTCCCCCTTTTAAAGGAGAAGATACATGGCAAGCCGCTCATCTACCTGGATAATGCAGCTACTACTCAAAAACCTTCCTCTGTCATCAATAGAATAAATGATTTTTATACTCATGATAACAGTAACATTCACCGTGGGATTCATACATTAAGTCAAAGAGCAACTCAAGCCTATGATGATGCCAGAAAAGTGGTTAAAAATTTTATTCATGCAAATAGCGAGCGGGAAATAATATTCACCAGTGGTACAACAGAATCCATAAACCTGGTGGCGTACTCTTATGGAGAAGCCTTTGTTAATGAAGGTGACGAGATAATTATCACCGAAATGGAACATCATTCAAATATTGTTCCATGGCAGATGCTGTGTGATCGTAAAAAGGCAATTCTTAAAGTAGTACCTTTTGATGATGAAGGACTTTGTTTGGAAACATACCGCAGCCTGTTTTCAGAAAAAACAAAACTTGTTGCAGTAACCTATGTGTCGAATGTCCTTGGAACGGTTAATCCCGTAAAGGATATGATTCGAATCGCACATATTTATGATGTTCCTGTTCTGGTGGATGGCGCACAGGCAATACAGCATAAACCAATTGATGTCACTGATATGGATTGCGATTTTTTTGTTTTCTCCGGTCATAAAATTTATGCAGAAACTGGTATCGGCATCCTTTATGGGAAGGAAAAATGGCTTGAGCAGATGCCGCCATATCAGGTTGGCGGGGGAATGATTGACTCGGTCTGTTTTGAGAAGACCACCTTCACTGATTTACCATTTAAATTTGAATCAGGTACACAGAACTATGTTGGGGCCATTAGTTTGCACTATGCTATTGAGTACCTGGAAACCATTGGAATGAGCCAGGTTGAGAACGCGGAAACCGGATTGTATACTTATGCTCTTCGAACGCTTTCAGCGTTTCCATGGATAAATGTATATGGTAACAGTCTAAAACGATGCGGTTCCATTTCTTTTAATATGGAACGTGTTCATCACTATGATGCCGGTAGCATATTGGATAAGCTGGGAATCGCTGTCCGCACCGGTAATCATTGTGCTCAACCGGTTATGAAGCATTATGATGTAACCGGAACCATTCGGGCAAGTTTTGCAATTTACAATCTTCACGAAGAGATCGATCAATTAGCGAGCGGTCTGGAAAAAGTCCATACTATGATGTTGTAACGGCAGGTCACGGAAAGTTGTTAAAAAATGGAATGCACAATGACAATAAATGAATTACAGAATGTGATTATTGAAGATTTTTTACCAATTGAAGACTGGTTTGATAAGTATGAATATTTGATAGACCTTGGTAAAAAATTAAAACCAATTGACCCTCGATTAAAAACTGAAAAATACCAGGTCCATGGATGTCAATCCCAGGTGTGGATTCATTCAGAACGAAAAGCTGATTGTATTTTACTCTCAGCTGATAGTGACTCACTGATAACCAGAGGGATTTTGTCACTTTTGCTGCGTGTCTTGAATATGCAGCCACCTCAGGACATAGTGGGTAGCGATCTCTACTTTATTAAAGAAATAGGACTAAGCACAAATCTCTCGCCTTCCCGGGCAAATGGCCTTGCTTTAATGGTTCAAAAGATACAGCGTGACAGTCTTGATATTTTAAATAATCAGTGAGCCCCAATTGCTGCATTTGAAGAGGGGCAATATGTTAATATTCTAAATTATTGGACCAGTCTATTCATAAGGGGTACCGAATTTATTCTCATGGCAGAAATCTTTCATTTCCCTTCTGCGCGGAGCTGTTTTTTCAGGGTGCACCGGTTTTCCCAGGGGAAGCACTGCTACAGTTTCATACCCTTCCGGGATATTCAAAAGTTCCTTTAGTTTCCTGTGATCCAGGGATGCAACGATGACAGTTCCAAGACCCAGATCACAGGCCCTGAGACTGAGATTTTGTACGGCACAACCGACATCAAACATTGACCATTCCCGGAATGCATTTATTTCCGGATCGAGATGTCCTGAAACATTCAATTTTGCACAGGCGACAATCATTGCTGATGATGCCATGGAACATTTTATGGCGGGATTATTATCTGTGTAGGTGCCGGTAATTTTTTTTATCAATTCCCTGTCCCTTATAACAATGAATTCCCACACTTGAGTATTTGCCCATGAGGGGGCCCATGCGGCAGATTTGAGTAATTGTTTTATCTCCTCATCAGTGACCTGGTAATCAGTGAATTTTCGCTGGCTTCTTCTGTTGGTGATAACATGTACAAGTTCCATAATTGTCTCCTGAATAATAAGATAATGCGTTTATTTCAGACCCGAATAGACCTGTCAATAATGATTGTTGTTGCTATGTCATTTTCATTTCGATGCTGAGATGGTCATTCCGCGGTTGAAAACTTTTTTCACCCTCTTGCATGATGAAAGTTAATAATTTCATTTCCATGGAACAAAAAGTAAAAAAATCCTTGTATGCCAGCTGCTCTCTGTAAATATACAAATATTCCGACTTATTGAAGCAGGTTCAGATAAATACAGTTATTTTTCATGAATGATCAGGAGAAGCCGGAGATTTTTTTAGATACCAATGATTTTGAAGATAAAAGCATTAAGGAGAAAAAAATGAGTCTTTTTACAGTAGACATGGACAAATGTTCCAGGTGCCGCCGATGTGCTGCTGAGTGTCCCATCAAAATTATTTCATTCAGCAAGGAAGATCCTCAGCCTAAACCGGTTAAGGCAATTGCAGATTTTTGCATTAACTGCGGCCACTGTGTTGCCGTATGTCCCGATGCTGCACTGACGCATAAAAATATCTCACCGGAAGAGTGCCTGCCGGTAAATGAAAAATTTCTTTTAAACGAGGAGCAGGTGGAACACTTTATCCGCCACCGGAGATCAATAAGGACCTACAAAAAGGATCCTGTAGAGAAAGAAAAAATTGAGAAGTTGATAGATGTTTCCCACTACGCCCCATCGGGCCATAATATGCAGCCCGTACTCTGGTCTGTGATTCATGACAAAGAGGAAGTGCACAGACTGACCGGGATCGTTGTGGACTGGATGCGGTACATGACAAAAGAACAGCCCCAGATGGCAGCAGCCATGCATCTTGATTTAATAATTGGAGCCTGGGAGGCGGGAGTTGATACCGTATGCAGGGACGTCCCCCATATAATAATTAACTACGGACATAAATTAAATCCAACAGCCCCTGCTGCCTGTACCATTGCAATGACAACCCTGGAGCTTGCTGCACCGTCTTTCGGTCTCGGGGCCTGCTGGGCAGGTTACTTTCAGGTTGCCGCACAGCACTACCCTCCCATGAGGGAGGCCCTCGGCCTGCCAGATGATCATGTCTGCTACTCAGCAATGATGCTGGGATACCCCAAATACGAGTACCATAGAATGCCGCCTCGAAATAAGGTCAATATTTCATGGAAATAAACTTAAATCACCTGCCTGTTACGGGCAGGTGATTTAAGTTTTATGATATGTGTTGACTAGTTTTTAAGATACAGCCTGTCGATAGTCTCCTGGTATTTCTTGAGTACCTCGCGGCGTTTTAATTTCAGCGTCTGGGTTAGCATGCCGTTTTCAACGGTAAAGCCTTCACTTAAAAGAAGAATTTGTCTCGGTATTTCATAAGTGCCGAACTTCCCCTTCAATTGATCCGCAATGGCATTCTCGATCAGCTGAATTACCTTCGGGTCCTTAATGAGCTCTTCCGGCTGAGAAGATATGCCATTCTCTGCGGCATATTTTTCCATAACGACAAAATCCGGGAAAATAAGACAGACCGTATGGTGCTTGTTCAGACCATAGATCATGGCATGCTCCACATAGGGGATCAGCTTTATTTCTTCCTCCATGGCGGCGGGATATACAAACTTTCCATTTTCCAGTTTGAACTGCTCCTTGATTCTGCCGGTTATGTAGAGGTAACCATCATCATCCACGAAGGCGCGGTCACCGGTTCTGAGGCCGCCATCATTGGTGAGAGTATCGGCGGTTGCTTCCGGTTTGTTGTGGTATCCCTTCATGACATTCGGTCCGTATACTATGAGTTCGCCATCGCGGCTGGTCTCACCGGTGCCTGATTTATCAATTACAAAGTTTACCTTGTCCAGGGCTTTTCCGCAGCTGCCGATTTTAAAGGCATCAGGTGAATTGACTGAACCGGCTGGAGAAATTTCAGTCATCCCCCACGCCTCATAAACGGGTATGCCGATGTCAAAGAAAAATTCTGCAATATGGGGGCTCAGGGCGGCACTTGAACTTATTGCATGCTCCATTGAGCCGCCAAACTTTTCCCTTATCTTTGAGAAAACAAGCTTGTCTGCTATACTGAACTTCAGGTTTGCTCCGATACTGGATTTGCCTTCAGCAGCAAGAAGACGCCGTTTTTCCGCACTCTTGACTCCCATGTTAAATAGAAATTTTGCCAGGCCCCCGTCTTCATTCATCTTCGCATTGAGTCCATCGTAGACCCTGTTGAATATACGGGGAACCGCAACAAGCATGCTTGGTTTTACAAGTGCCAGGTCTTCCACAATGGTTGTTGCATTTTCAGCAAAACCGGTGGAGCCTCCGACTCTCATAATCGTATTCAGTTCAGCGGTCTGCCCGTATGAATGTGCCCATGGAAGAAATGAGAGAGTCCTCGTCTCTTCATTGATCACAGGAAATATTTTTAAAATGGCATGGACGTTGCTCGTGAAGTTGCCATGACTAAGGAGAACCCCCTTCGGATCACCCGTCGTACCCGAGGTATAGATAAGTCCAGCGATGTCATCGGCGGCAGGGTAGAGGGCTTCTACGGGATTTTGACTTCCTTTTTCCTCAAGTTCTGCCATGGTTCCGGGGCCTTCCCCTTCAATGAGAATGATATGCTCAAGGGTGTCAATCTCATCCTTCCAGCTTTGTATTCTGTTCATGATTTCATTGTCTGCAACAAAGAGAACTTTAATTGCGCTGTCTATGATAATGTAGCGCCATACCTTTTCCAGCTCCGCCTTGTACATAGGAATAAAACGCGCAACCAGACCATACGTGGCGTAACAGGAAACGGCCCAGGCGACGCTGTTGTTGTCAATTATGCCAACGGCATCCCCCTTCTTTATTCCCAGCTGTGCCAGGCCTGCACGGCAGGCATCCACCCTTGCTGCCGCCTCTTTGTAGGTTATCCATTTGTAACCGGTTTTTTCTTCATCCTTAAAGCCGAGCCATTCCCGGTCACCATACCGTGCGATGCTTTCTTCAAACATCTCCATAAGGTTATCAGGTTTGTCCAGTACGTACTGATTCATAATTTCCCCCGCTTTTTTTAGTTTCCGTTGCCATGTTGAGTGAGCACTTGATCAAGTTGGACGATCATCCAATAACTTTCAGGACATTGCAAGATTTTTTTAAAAAAATATACATATTTCAGATTTGTCCAATAATCAGGTGTAGGGTATAAAGGCGTTTTATGAAAGGAAGTTTATTGCAAATCAGGCGTGATGGGAAAGGGCGGCCTGAAAGGACCGCCCCCTGCACTATTATTTTTTTCTGTATTTTCTTAATTCAAAGGTTACCGCACGCTTATTCTCTTTTTCTCCGGTTCCGATCCATTCCATCACCCCTTTGTCAACACCTGCCTGAATAAGCCGATAGAATACTGACCTGGCACGGAAATTTGACAGGAACTGGTTGTAGGGATCTGCCCCTTCTTCGGAGGCATGGCCCACCACAAAAAGTGAATATCCCTCGGGGATCTTCGAGGTGATCGCCTTAATGCTGCCGGCAACGCTGTCCATTTTCTGGATGAGATCCGGGTCCTTGAATTTGTACACATTAAAGGGGAAGTTGATTTTAAGTTTTTTTAACTGGCTGTTGAGAAGTTTAACTCCTCCAAACTGGGTGTTTCCCTGTGTCTGAAAAGAAACCATTGCCGCAAGAATCAGGAATAAAGGGATTGCTCGTTTCATGTTTATCTCCATCCTGTGAATAAATATTTTAAATGATCATATCACCTTCCCGGCGCCTTGTCAATTTCGGAAATTTTTTAAGTCTTGCATTTTCAAATTGTCCTGTTAAGATATGAAGATTCCAGCCTGTTGAAAAAGTGTAAGTTGAAGGCGATAGGTAATATTGAAATTTTTTCAGGCACAGGATTCCTGGGTATCCAAAGGGAGGATTTTAAAATGAAACGAATACTGTTTTTTATCACCATCAGTTTTTGTTTTTCCTGGCTTCTCAGCTGCGGTCTGCTGACAGGAAAGATTTCAAAGGCCCTTACCAGTGGTAAATGGTATAATGACGAGTATAGTTTCACATTTGCAAAGGATAGCTACAAGGCATTTTATACATCCGGTAAAACCAACGGTACGATGACAGGGAGTATGGTAATAAATTCAGGCGATTCCATTACCATTAATAAAGGGAAGCTGAAGGGGAACTTCGGACCCCTCTTTAAGGGTAAAGATAAAATTGATCTTTCATTTGTTACTGATATGAATAATCCCAAATCGACTCTCTATCTGGCCGACAGGGAAAAAAATATAATTTTATGGAACGATAAGTCATTTGTGAAGGCGGACAGGCAAATACTTATAGGTGATGAAAAGATCAAATCTGTAACCACCGGGTACAAGCTTACCTCCACAACGACAAATGTAAGAATAAGGAAAGGCCCTGGAATAAAATATAAATATATGAACTTCAATTATAAAGATATTAAAACAAATAAGGTGAAATCATGGGTGTCAGTACTGGAAGGTACAAATATAAGAATTCTGGCTCATACTGTTGAAAAAGAAAAGGTAGGTGCCTGGTATAATTACTGGTACTACATTGAATATAAAGAACCGAAAGGTGACATGCTTGTATATAAAAACGCCTGGATGTTTGGGGAATTTATTAATGTGGCGGAGAATAAAAACAGGCAGATTGCAATTGCAAATCCAGCCAACGAAGCCGCTGTCTACGGAGAATCTTCCATAGATATAAATGGTACTGTTACCGGTGCCCCCGTTAAGATGCTTCTTCAGGTAAAAAACTCATATGGGAATGTGACCGTTGAAAAAGTAATTAAAAATTTTGAACAAACAGATGGGACATTTTCAATGATGGTATCAAAGAAAGAGGAGACCCTCTTTATCGGATCAAATATATTTAATGTAGTAGCCGTATACAGTGACGATAAAAAGGTATCCAAACAAATTACAGTATACCTTCATGAAGGCGGGGTTGAGATGGCCAAGCCGGTTATTTATCTTTATCCCGAAGAGGAAACTGATATTACGGTTAAAGTCTATCCTCAAAATGGTTTCTCCAGGACAGAACCTGCTTATAATAATGGCTGGGAAGTAACCGCAAAACCTGACGGAACTATAATTAATAAAAGTGACGGAAAAAAATATCCCTATTTATTCTGGGAGTCAGAAGATTACAGTGCTACGGAGAGCAATGAGGGATTTGTTGTAAAAACAGGGGAGCTGTCTCTCTTCTTTACAGAGAAGCTTGCAATACTGGGACTGAACCATAAGGAAATCGATGATTTCCTCGACTTCTGGATTCCCATTTTAAACAAAGGAAACTATTACTATATACATTTCTTCGATAGAGAAAGTCTTGATGACCTGGCTCCCCTTGTGGTTGATCCTGAGCCTGATACGGTAATACGTGTTTTTTTTGATTCTAAGCCACTGGATAATCCCGTGAATGTTGAAGAGCAGGAACTTGTTAAAGTGGAAAGAGTCGGATTTACTGTTGCGGAGTGGGGCGGAATGAGGCATCACAAATAATATGCCTGTTTTATTATTTGTTTTAAAAACAGGCCGGGCTATTGAGAAAATTGCAGCATAGAATCGGGGAAATAATATATTTAACACTGATCATCTGCTTGCTGCTCAGCTGTGATAAGTACAGGGTTGTAAATACAGTTTATCACGGTGATAAACTGATGTGGGAGCATATCAATCGGACAGGGCCGGCTGTTGCTATGCCTGGTGTTCCTGGAGGTGCTGTAATTCCGCATCATACAATTACGGCATCTGCAGTGGCGCGATTCTACAAAGGCCTTTCTCAAAAGATAGACCCGGAACTGATTTTCATACTCTCTCCGAACCATTTTGAAACCGGTGGTAATTCTATCATTACCGGTGACAACCTCTATTTTAACACTGTATATGGTAATCTCGAAACAGACAAAACGGTAATTGGCAAACTTGTTAAAAGGGGACTTGCCACTGTTCATAATAAAACTTTTCTCAAAGAACATGGAATATTTTTTCATGCTCCATTCATAAAAAAGTATTTCCCGAAAGCAAAGGTGGCGCCTCTTCTTTTAATGTGGAAAAACAAAATAGAAGAGAACAACAGGCTTTCGGATTTTATCCATGAGCACAGCAACAGGAAAAGTTTTGTAATCGCCAGCGTAGACTTCTCTCATTACCAGCCAAAAGCAGTAGCTGATTTTCATGATGAAACATCGCACCGCGCTATTGTTAATTTCCAGTTTGATTTAATTTATAACCTCGAAGTTGATTCTCCGTCTTCTCTTTATGTTCTTTTGAAAACAATGGACAGGTCCGGTTATAAAAGAGGGAAGCGGTTTATGCATACCAATAGTGATATTTTTTTGAATAAAAATGAAAAGGAGACCACGAGTCACCAGTATTTTGGTTTCTTTAAAGGGGAAGTTAAAAAAGAGATAGGAGTATCTATTCTGCTTTCAGGCAACATTGATCTGAAAAATGAAACATTATATCTCCGGTCAAAGTGGGATTGGAACAAGAATTATGATTCAAAAAAAGACAATACCATTGAAAGATATTTAAAGAATCTTAGAGGAGTGGAGGACCGTTTTTTTATCGGATCTGATATTTATCTTTTTGATGTAAAAGAATTTAATTCTCCCCAAATACTAAGCGTAGCAGATGAAAGAATTGCAATTGTTAAATTCAGCAGGGAGTCGTTGTCACTGCGCGAACAGCTGCTTTTAATTGAAAGATTAAAGGATAAGAACAGTTACGTTGTAGTGTTATATGCCTACAGTGGTAAAGAAGTCGCTTCCCTTCATGGCAAACGTTTTCGAGCATTTGTAGATGCCGGGGCAGATGTAGTAGCAGGGAAGGGGAATAGAGGGATTTTGAAGGAAGTTTACAAAAAGAAACCTGTCTTCTACTCTATTGGTGATTTCCTGACTGACAGGAAAAATGGTGTTGGAGAAATGGCCGGCGTGGTGCTGACAAAGGAATCCTGTACTGTTTATAATTTTCCGATTAAATTATCGAATAAATACCCCGCCTATGGAGGAAAATTTGATCCACCTGCAGGGCATTGATGAAATTTCTTTATGGTTTTAAAACCTGTTTTATCTGCATCTATTTTAGAAAAATATCAAAAGAAATCCTGTTTTTCGGCTGTTTTATATCATATTTCTTTAGTATTCTTTGAAAATTTTGTGTTTGTTTGAATTTTTGTAAATTGATTGAGAAATTATTTACAAAATCTTTTTTTACATTTTTTTTACTGAATACCACATAGGGGTGCATTTTTACCAAAACCCTTTTTTTTAAAAATAATATCTGATCATTGATTTTAATTTGTTTTGCAAGATGACTTCCCACATTGATTTCACTGTAAACGAAGTCTATTCTTCCTTTGATTAATTTTTTAAAATTTAAATCACCGGAGTGAATGTAATCTATTTTACTGTGCTTATCCAGGAATGTTTTTAGCTCCGGAGGGATGAAGTAGGCCCTGGGCGAGCCAACAATGTATCCCTTAAGGTCTTCATGAAATTCATATTTCAGTTTATTTCTATCTTTTTTTCGAATAAAGAATCCCCAGTATTGAATAATTCCCAGGTGCTCGGGCGAGTAGTATCCATATTTTTTTCTTTTTGGTGTTTTTGATGGACCCGCAAGGGCATCTATACCGCCATTTTTAAGCAGTTTATGCCCCCTGGCGTAGGGCATCATTTTAAACCGGCATTCAATCCTCATTTTGCTGCAGACTGCTTTTATTGTATCGACATAGAGTCCCGCTGCCCCGCCATTTTTGTCCGTATACATAAATGGAGGAGTGGGGAATAAGCCTATTTTGATTAAGCGGTTTGGATAGAGAGGATTGGAGTAAATGAATATTAGAAAAGAACATATTAGTCTTACATGAACTGATCCTTTCATTTAGAATTTTCCCCTAGAGTAGATAATATACTAATTCTATTATAAAAGTTTCTCATTTCATCGGCTCATTGTCAATATATTAACAATACCGCTTTTTGAAACAGGATTCTTTTGTACAGCCGGAATAAAATAAGTTAAAATCCTGTTTCGAGAATAATAATTTCAGAATATGGAATTCAGGAAAAAGATCAAAAGATAATTCCCCTGAAAGGGGAATTATCTTTAATCTTAAAAAAAAAGGAACCCATCCACCGGAAAGTAGGTTTAACCCTTTAAACACATTGACAGGGGTAATCTATTGATGGTATCTGAAAAAGGAAAAATTTATCTTACAGCTGCACTTTTTATTTTTGCAGTTATTTTGTTCACCTCTTCATGCATAGTTGAAGACGAGGGTGAATTCAGTATTTTTGTCATCAGCAATAATGGAAATTTTACAGGCAATTACCTGGTGGACGGGGAAATAAATGACTTCCGGTTTTTTGAAGGGTCAGTTTATGAACCAGATTCTTCTTACTACATTTTTGAGAAGGTAATAGATTTTACCTCAATTGATATATCCGTGACAAAGGAAAACGAAGCTGCCTCCGTTGAAATAATTATATATAAAGACGACTATCAGGTGGCAAAGGAGGAAATTGAAGAATACCAATGCTCCTCCTATGATTCAGATGGTGAGACCTGTCTGACATATACCGATACAGCGACCCTCTATTATGAAAATACCTATAGTGATGAAACGACGACAGAAGAATGAATGCAGGAAATATTTTATCAGACGGGAAACTTTAAAGATTAGCAGCCATACTTATCTTAGTTTTTTAACATTAGAATGGTTTCATTGTAACTCCCCAAAATGGAACATACCCGGTGCCTGAGGGCACCGGGTTTTTTTCGGCAGGTTTATTTTGTTAAGAAGTCGCACACAGATTGCGGGGAAATGAACTTCATGTTAAATATGGAAAAATATTTTCTGAATAATGTGTTTGTCTGGTTCGTATGCTATTTCTTTTCTGCAATGGTTCGAAATTTTTTCATCAGGCCCTCTTCTCTCATCTCCCTTAGAACCGCAGATAGTTTCGGTACAAGTAATTTATGTTTTTTATGCAGGTAGCAATAGAGGGGAGTCTCATCCATTCTGGATATTTTATATATACCGGAATTCATAAATTCTTCCAATTTCAGTTCCATGTCCACATAGACTTCAACATCAATATAAATGTCTGTTCTTCCCTTGATCAATCTTCTTAAACCATGTTTGATATCATTCACTCCCCAGAGGTTGTCCTCTTTGACAACTTGAAACAATCTTTGTCGGCTGAATTTTATTCCACGCCTGTAATCAACTTTATAATCATTTCCTTCCAGACTTTTCCATCCTGTAAGTTTGATGTTTCTGTTCATTGCATAAGATGCCCAGGTTGTTGATATCTGAGACACATTCACCCTTATCATATTACTATGGTCTTTGCCATAGGCCCAAACCCTGCTGCCTTCTCCATCAAGTATTCCCCTATCGGACATCAAGCTGCTTCTTTTCGCGGGATAATATTTATAGCTATATTCAAATCCCAGTCTTTTGAATGCCTCTTTAAACACTATATGGGAAGTTTTGCTTATTATGCTGCCTGCTGAT
Organism: uncultured Spirochaetota bacterium; assembly: GCA_942491575.1. Classification (GTDB taxonomy): domain Bacteria; phylum Spirochaetota; class UBA4802; order UBA4802; family UBA5550; genus CAZHNW01. The sequence goes on along the minus strand of CALOBT010000025.1, from coordinate 1,864,211 downwards.
TTCTTTGTATAACCTAGTGTTATTGTTTTATTGGGATTACTTTTGGATGTGCTGTTTTTTTTAAAGGAAGTCTCAGGTTTTTCCGTATACTGAGAGCAGGCAGCAAGGGCCAGCGATATTGATATAAACATGCAAAGTGGCATTGTTGTTAATACAGGCATAATAATTGAGGCTCCAGTCTGTCGTTAACTTTCTCTCTATTGTAGCAGAATAGATTGGGGAGATCAATGAATAATATGGCTGCCCGGATGTTTGGAAAAATTATTCAGCATAAAGGGAACCATAATCGATTTGAGAAAATGATTTATTTTTAAACTATTAATTCATAATTTACTATTTCGTTGATTTTATAGGAAGTTAATGACTCAGTTTTGCTTAAACTTCCTTTAAAAATTAAGATATTCTGACTTATGATAAATGGTTTCGATAAGCCAGAATAATTTACGATTAATTTAAGGTTTAAGTAATAGTTTTTTTAACTATTTGTAGCAGTTATTTTTTCTTTGAGGAATTCGCTTATCTCTTTAATCGCTATTTTTCCTTCGGGAAGAAGTGATGCAATTGCCGGGTAAACATGGGGCATGTTTTTTCTAATGACGCACGTGACATCTATGCCGTCTTTTTTCAGTTTATCCACAATTCGCAAAGTGTCATCCTTCAAAATTTCTGTAGATCCCGCAGTGAAATACATCGGTGGAAATTTTTTAAAATCGCCATAGAGTGGAGATATCAGCGGGTCTTTATGGTCCTGCCCCGGGGCGTAAATTTCTGCAAGTTCGTGAAGTCTTTTTTCAGGAAGCATGGGGTCCTTTCTCCGGTTTTCTCTGACAGACTCACCTGTTGCGAGCATGTCGGTGAAAGGAGAAAGGCAGACTCCCGCCCCGGGAACAGGCAGCTTTTCCTTGATTATTTTGTGAATTGTTGCCAGAGCCAGGTTTCCTCCTGCTGAGTCTCCTCCGATGGTGATCTTTTCCGGTTTGAATCCCTCATCAAGGAGCCACTTGTAGGAGGCCATTGCGTCATCGAGTTGTGCCGGGAAGATGTGCTCCGGCGCCAGGCGGTAGTCAACGGAAAGGAGCGGCATTCCCGTTTTTAAAACCAGTCTTGTGGTCAGGTTCCTGTGACTTAAGGGGGATCCGACTATGTATCCTCCGCCATGGAAATAGAGTATTATTGTATCATCAACTTTGTTCTCCTTTAACTTATAGAGTTCAGCCCTTACCCCATTGCATTCCATTTCGGTAATACTAATTCTTTTTGAGGGCTTGGACATCTCTCCCAGGCGGTCCATTCTTTTCCGGAGTAGGGTGAGGCTTTTATCGTTTAATTGTAAGCTTGCCAGTTTGCTTTTGATTATTTTCCGTATGCCGGTGTTGATGACCGCTGTTCTGATTCTTGACATGATTGTAATACCTGCCTGATACTTTGCTGTAATCAATGGATCGGGTGGCGTCTGCCATGGTATGATGCTTCCCTTATTGATTGGAATTAAAAATCAAATTCATCTGTCAGATACCTGCAGTTTTTCGCCTTTGATTTTTTACTGCTTAATGTTATGGCGAAGATTCTGATTTTTTTATTGTTGCTCAGCTGTAAGATTTTTGATCCTTCCGGTATGTCCAGATCAATCCTGAACATATAGCCGAACTGGTAGGGAATGTCTTTCCCGTATGAATGAATATGGGTTGTGTAAAAGGCAATCTCTTCCCTTTTGACGAATCCGGGGGTAATCCCGGTGCATGGGATTCTCCATACGTAGTCGCGTTTTTTCCAGCGGCTTTTTCTTTTCCATTCTCTTGTGTCGTATTGGCCGATAAATTGTGTGCCTGAAGGAACCAGGATTTCAGAAAATGTTTCCTGCTCACCGGTAAAGGTGAATTCCGCCAGGGTGTCTTCCTTCGCTGAGACAAGCATGCTCAACCTGTTAAATGATTTTTCGGGAAGATGAAGTTTTTCTCCGCTGCAGGCAAGGGTGTCTCTGCCATTTTTATTAAGGCGGAAAAATATGTCACCGCTTTCGATTTTTTCAGGGATCAGTTCTTTTGGGAAGGAAAAATCAAGTTCAGGATCTTCTCCGTTCAGTGTAAACATTTTAGTATTAAAGGGAATTTCTACAGGTTTTACATCCCCGCCGCCCCCTTCTAATTCAAACGGAGAGGGTTTAAGTGCGAAGGCCTTTATCTGGTATGGATTCAGGTCCGTTTTCAGTATGTTTTTATCGTAATTTGCTGTTCCGGTTTTAATTTCCTGGCCGTTAACTTCCCACGCATCCATGATCGTTGCCGGAAGGGAGATTTTTATTTTCCCACAACCTTTTCCTGAAAGCTCTATCATCCTGATAATCATGGTATCACTGTTTTCTTCAGAGAGCTTGGCTGCACTTACCACGGTATCACCGGAAGAGATGTCCAGCAAAGAAAAGCTTTTTCCGAGAGGTCCCGGGGATGGTTCGGATATAAACGGATACAGCGGTTGATTAAATCTCAGTGCCTGTAAGTCACTGCCGCCTTCTGCCCAGTCTCCGGGGTGACTGTAGAGGGCGTATTTAATAGTATGCCTCCCCCAGTCCTGCGATACCTGGTCAAAAAAGGCCATTGCGTGCCAGCGCCTTGCCGGCGTAAAAAGAAGGGTGAGTCTCAGGGTATTGTCATCTGGTTTGTCAGAACCGAATTTTGAATCTTCAAGAATTGACACCCCATGCTTTCCGGAGCTATCGGTGAGGTCGAACCACAGGTGGGAGGGGACTTCGTACTTTTTTTTGTGATTGTTGTTTCGTCTAACCTTGCCGGCCTGCCAGTTATATGTTGCTTCCGGGTTGGAGCTTTTTAAAGGAAAGGCTGCCTTCAGGGAGTAACCGGAAAGGTTCCAGTCTATCTTTTCTGTGAATTCGACACGGTTGCCCGAACTGCCGGTTGAAAGAGAAATTTTCTGGGTAAATGTGGAGGCTTTTAATTTTCTGGTTATTTCCACGGATACCCTGACCGGACCCTGCTCTGTAATTTTTACGGATTTCAGAATGCCGGTAAGCTGTTTCGGTTTTTTCTTCCGGTCTCTCCAGTCCATATTCCATGCAGGGAAATAGGTCGGTTTCTCTTTCAGCAGTTCATAATGGATTTTTCCACTGAGGATTTCAATGTTTTGAATCTTGTCAAAGATTGAATTAACAAATCCTTCCCTGTTGATTCTGACACGGTAAATGTGGTTTTCAAGAAGGAGCCCTCCCGGGGTTTCTTCAGCAGTGAGTGTGGTGTCGTTGCTTCGAGGAGCTTCCCCCTTTTGAATATTGTAGACATTCCATGACAGGGAAGGTGTCTTTGCTGGGAAAATAATATGAGTCTCATCTCGGCCGCCTGTAATTATCTGTGCCTTTATATTTTTGCCGGCAGAATCGTATACCGAAAATTTCTCTTCTGATGAGATGGGGACAATGGCTTCAACGAGATCCTCTCTTTCGAATGAAAGGGGGTTGTATATGATCAGGGGTGTCCCTTCGGCTTCCGTATCGAGGTTTTCCGCCATTTTTTCAGCTGCATGAGTAAGAACTGAGGAGAAGGAGTTCAGGGCCACCACCTCATCGTTGTTCGAATAGGTGTATGCATCGGGGGTACATGTTCCCGGGAGGATGTCATGCATCTGGCTGCCGATTACTCTTTCCCACGCCTTTGCAATGTGCCGGCCCGGATATTGCAGTCCCCCGGTAAGCCAAGCCGTGAGGGATGCACGTTCCGCTGCATCCGCAAGGAGTTCGTTTTTCCTGTTCCAGCGCTTCATTATTGCCTGTGACGTCAGTGATCCTGCGGAATGTTCAACAAGGAGCAGGTCTCCGGAATATTCCGGGAGCCTGTTTTTTTCTTCTTCTGAGAGATCTTTGAAGAATCTGTCTGCGGAATCCTGGCAGATAATGCTGTTCTTTTTATTCAGGCTTTTCTCCGCATTTCTAACGGAGAGTTCCATGGGGGCACCCCCAATATCACCCGTGCCGTAGTACCTGTATTCCTTCCAGACATCATATTTTTTGCCGTTTTCCTTTATCCGTTTCAGCCATTTTCTGTTAATGTCGGGGGGGATGAACAGCTTGGATATATAACTGCCCGGATTGAATGCTGAGGGAAGCCGGATCCCGTCAGGGCCCTTCCACATTCCAATCGAAAATGGGATGCCCTCAGCTGAGTGCCACGTCAGTTTCTGAGTTGAGAAACCCTTCAGGCCGCAGTGGCTCAGTATTGTCGGGAAACTTGCGGGAAAACCGAAACAGTCAGGGAGCATGTAGTCATATGATTCTGTACCGAATTCTCTTTTGTTGTAGAGGTTTCCGTAGAGGATGTTTCGTATCAGGGATTCGGGCGAGGGGATATTCGCATCTGTCTCATCGAGGCAGGATCCCGCTATTTTCCACCTTCCTTCCCTGATATACCCCTTCATTATTTCATATTTCTCGGGATAATAATCCCTGATCATCTCATATCGAATGGAACCGGTGAAGTTGAAACAGTAACCCGGGTATTTTTCAAATAAACGAAAGTTTTCGTCGAGTGTGTTTTTCAGATAATGGGTAATGGTGGTGGCAAAATTCCATCGCCATTGGGTATCAAGATGTGAGTAGGGGACGAGGTATAATTTTTTTTCTTTCAAGGGTTCATGTTCCTTTAGTCGATCTTATCGAAATAATTCGCAGTGGATTTTTCGCTGTATCTATCCGGATGAAACTTCACCAGATTTGCACCCGTTAATTTTTAAGTTCATTCGCGCGTTTATCTATCAGATCGAGCATGCTCTGGCGGTCCTTCATTATGGTGAAATAGCCCAGAATAAATATTGCGCCGCAGAATAGCCAGCATGTAACGGCAAAGTTCAGCATGAAGGTGTAGCTCCCCGTGAGGGCCAGAATGGCACTCCCCACTGCGGGACCAATCCCTTTTCCCAGTCCGTCAGCCAGGTTGTTTACCGAGAAGATTGTCCCCCGGTGTTCCGGACGATTTATGTTCATGAAAATTGCCTTCTGTGTGGGGCCGCAGACGGCAACCATAATACCCCCGAAGAGTACAAAGGCTAAAAGGAGAGCCATCCGGGTAAATTCGATATTCAGAAAAATATAACATGGAATGCTCCCGACGATTACACCGACACCGCAGAATACGGGAGCCCAGCGTGGGCTTTTCTTGAAAATTCTGTCCCCGAGGAAGGCCCAGCCGATGGTGCCGATGGCGGTTCCCACACCAAAAAGCTCCCAGACCATGGTGGCGTTGGTCTGGGTCATATGCCTGATCTCCACAAAATAGGTGATGGACCAGAAGGTCAATACCCCCCAGGGGATGCACCCCGGTATGCCCTGTACCAGCATCAGGATGTTCGTTTTATTGCGCAGTATAACTTTAAAGTCGGAGACCTTAATGCGGTAGTTATAGGCGGCACCTTCATCAAGGGCGTTTCGCAGGGCATCCTCGCTGCTGCCGCGCTGGGGATCCCGGGCAAATAAAAGAAAAAAGATTGCCAGGGGGAAGTTGGGGAGCGCCGCCATAATGAAGGCGAGTCTCCATCCGTAATCCGTCTGAAGTGCCAGTCCCCCGAGAATGGGGCCCATCATCATTCCGACGCCCCAGGCCACATCAATACAGGCAGTGGCGATGGCCCTGTGTTTATCGGAACAGTAGTCAGCAAGGAGAGAGAAGGTCAGCGGGTAGATGCCCCCTACACCGATACCGGTAAGAATACGCATTGCCATAAATCCGTAAAATGTCTCGGTGAAAAAATGTATTCCCGTCAGGAGACAGGGTATCTCTCCGACGAGTACAGTCAGTACCAGCAGTTTTTTTCTGGAGTATTTATCAGTGAGGAAACCGAAGTAGAGGCTGATAAAGGCCCCCACCAGAACAAAGGCGGATCCGACATATCCTATTGATTCCTTATTCACGCCATACTCTTCTGCAAGTTTCAGTACAATTGAGGGGGTGATGTACAGGTCACACATAAGGAAGAAGGACATGGCCACCATGAGAATTATGGTTATTTTGTCGATCATGGGCATCCTGTGCTGGTTCATGCAAAACTCCTTTGTCGCTTCGTAGAAAAGTCTGGAGGAATTATATATCGATTGAAGTAAAAAAAGCCTTGCATGTCCTTTGTTTTCTGTCAATCTAATAAAATATGAATTTAATCAGCATGGTGCAGGATTGTTCCTGAAAATTATGGAAACTTTTCATTCTATTTAACCGGTTTAAATTACATTCTTGTTTGACTCATCGGGGGCACTCTCCAGCTTAAGAGTTGAGTATTCGCATATTTCAAATATTAAAATATGTATTGATTATATTGACAAATTCAAATGTAGTGGATTATATATGGATCATTTCAAATTTTTTTTAAAAAAAATATACTATCCGTTTTTGGTCCGCACCCCCTTTGGGAAAGGGAGAATTGTGATAACTTTTTCTATTCTTTTCGCGCTGTTTTTGTTACCATCTATTGCTCTTGCCGGTCCAATTGATATAAGTTCGGAAACCATATATGTGAGAAGCGGATTTAATGAGAAATGGATAACCGAGTCTCCGGAATCTACAGATGGGGAATGGCGTTCTTTCCGTCCTTTGAAAGAGGGGAAGCGGAGTATTGTTCTTAAGGAGCTTCCCTTTGCCCCCCAACGGGGATTTTTATCTTTAAAAAAATATCCACCGGAAAATTTTACATTTGTTGCCGGTTTTACTCTTGAGGAAGATGATTTTCCCCCAAATAAAATTCAGGCGTACCATTCTTCGAATATTGGAGAGAACTGGGCAGTTTACCTCAATGGACATTTATTGAGGTCGGAAATTCATCTGAATGAGAAAGGAGAAATAGAAAAATACCGACACCTCCGGAATGTTCTTATTCCCATTGATTCACATTTTTTAAAAGTCGGGAAAAATGTTCTCGCCGTCAGAATTATTGGCGATCCCACCAATATAGATTCCGGTTTCCACCGAAGTGTTCCCTTTGCTATTGATGATTATGAAGGGCTGAAAAAGAAAAGATCCGAAAGTGCTGCCCTGGTCCTCATGTTTCTTTATCTGTTTTTTGGAGTGTATCATGTTTTTGTTTACAGGCAGCGGACAGAGGAAAAATACAATCTTTTCTATGGAATATTTTCTATTCTTTTATTTATTTATCTGTTTTCCAGGACCCATGCCGTCTATTTGCTGGTGGGGGATTCAACTATTCTTCATCGAATTGAATATGCATCCCTCTTTGCTCTCCTGCCGGTGGTGGGTGCATTTTTAGACCAGTTATTGAACGGTACCTACAGTAAAATTACAAAAATTCTCAGTATCCTGTATGGAGTGCTGATTGCTGTAATTATTATGCCGGTACCCAATTCATTTGCCATTGATATTTTAAGAATATGGCAGGTTACTGTTATACTTCCCCTCATATATTGCACCGCAATCAGGATTGGTTTTGCCGTATTTAGATATTCTCAAACAATTTTTACAGATTTTGCCGGCAATATCTTTCCGGTAAAAGTAATAAAGGTCTTGAAAAGAACCCTGACCGAATCGACCGCAGGCAATCTGCTTATCGGAACGTTGATTATGTTGGTATGTGCCATATTCGATATTTTTGATTCCATGTTCTGGTCTTATGAAATTGTCCTGTCAAGGTATGGTTTTTTTGTTTTTATGCTGGGAATTACCTTTATCCTTGCAAACAGATTTATCGCTATTCATAAAACTCTTGAAGATGAAAGAGATCTCACCCAGATGGAGCTGAAGATTGCCACCGATGTTCAGCTCTCCCTTTTACCCACAGCCCCGGAAAATCTCGAAAACTGGGATATAGCCCTCTCCTATATTCCGAAATATGGTGCATCCGGGGATTGCTATGATTTTTACTATAAGAATAAGAGACTCCGGGGATTATCGCTTTTCGATGTATCCGGGCATGGAATAGCTGCAGCCCTGATTGCCATGATTACCAAGCCGATAGCCTTCAGGCTGTTCAACAGAATGGAAAATGCTCCATTGGATACGTTAATTCAGAAAATCAATAAAAATATATCCGTCGAATTATCGCGTCTCGATCATTTTATATCATGCATACTGTTAAGAATAAATGAGGAAAAGATTGAATACGTAAATGTGGGACATCCTGACCTTCTTATGAAGAACTCAATTTCAAAGGAAGTTATTTCAGTTGGATATGATGAAGGTCGGTATCGCGGTGAGCTCCTGGGGGTAAATGTATCCAACGTCCTTCCGAAGGTGATTAAATTTTCAATTGAAAAGGATGATGTTCTCTTGATCTATTCTGACGGTATTATTGATGGAGCAAATAAAGAAAATGTCAGGTACGGTTTGGATGGATTAAAGGATGCATTCAGAAAGGCTCCCCCGGGAGAGGCAAAACAAATTCTTGATTTCATCCTGGAAGATTTTTTTAATTTCATCAGTTTCAATGACATTCATGATGACTTCACTCTCATTGTTGCCAGGAAAAAATAAAAATTGAAAATAATTTTACCTGATAATCCCATCGATTTATAATTATTACCCATATAATAAAAAATAAACACATGGAAGGAAATGCTTGACTTCCATGTCAGTTTCTATAGAAAGTAACGCTTAATCAGGTTAAATAAACTTAAGGAGGATTTCAATACATGAAAAGATTGTTAATCGCAGGACTGTGTTTAAGCCTGTTATCATTTACCTTTGCCTGCAACAAAGGTGCAAAGGATACGATTAAGGTGGGAGCTATTCTTGCTGTAACCGGACCTGCATCATTTCTCGGTGCTCCCGAAGCAAAAACTATTAAGATGGTAATTGATGATGTCAACAGTAAAGGCGGAATCAATGGAAAGAAACTTGAATTGATCCTGAAAGACAGCGGCGGAAGCCCTGAAAAGGCTATTTCATTTGCCAAGCAGCTCATAGAAGAAGAAAAGGTTTTCGCAATTCTCGGCCCTTCCACCAGTGGAGAGACCATGAAGATTAAAAATATCTGCGAAAAGGGAAAGACCATTCTTATGTCCTGTGCTGCCGCAGAGGTTATTGTAAATCCCCTTGCAAAGTATGTCTTTAAAACCCCGCAAAAAGACAGTCATGCAGCCCGCAAGATATTTGAAACAATGAAGAAAAAGGGTATCAACAAAATAGGCGTTATCTCAGGCAATACCGGTTTCGGGAATGCCGGGAAAGGCCAGCTTGCCAAGATAGCTCCCGAATTCGGTATTAAAATTCTTATCAGTGAAGTATATGACAAGCGGGCAACGGACCTTACCGGTGTTCTTACAAAAGTTAAGGCAAAGGGCGTTCAGGCTGTTGTAAACTGGTCCATTGTTCCTGCGCAGTCTATTGTCGCAAAGAATATGAAACAGCTGAATATGAATATACCTCTATTTCAGAGTCACGGGTTCGGAAACATCAAGTATGCCAAAGAGGCAGGAGAGGCCGGAAACGGTATTATCTTCCCATGCGGTCGATTACTGGTTGCAGATAGTCTCCCTGACAGTAATAAGCAGAAGGCCCTTCTTCTTAAGTATAAAAAAGATTATGAGTCACAATTTAAAGAAGATGTCAGTACCTTCGGCGGACATGCCTTTGATGCAATCACAATTCTTGTTGAAGGTATCAAGGTTGGTGGAAATGACAAAGAAAAGGTTCGGGATGCCATTGAAAATCTAAGAAATTTCGCCGGAACCGGTGGAATCTTTAATTTTTCAGATAAAGACCACAATGGACTTGACATAGATTCATTTGCAGTGCTTACCGTTAAAGACGGCAAGTTTGTACAGTATAAAAAGTAACAGCATTTACCCGGGGGATCCGCGAAGGCGGGTTCCCCGTATTATAACTTCGATATGCCTTGCCGAAACCATTTAAACCGGAATTGATATCATGTCCTTTGAACAATTGCTACAGTACCTGCTCTCCGGCGTAACCATGGGAAGCATCTATGCCATTGTCGCTATTGGCTACAATATTATCTATAATACTACGGGCATAATAAACTTTGCCCAGGGGGAGTTTGTAATGCTGGGGGGCATGACGGCAATCTCCTTTCATTATTTCATGCCACTTCCCCTTGCAATTTTTCTTTCTGTAATTGTCGTCTCCCTCGTGGGGGCAATAATTGATATAGCCTTTATCCGCCGGATGCAGAAACCGACTGTACTTAATATGATAATAGTCACCATCGGTCTTTCCACTGTAATAAGGGAGATTGCCCTGCATATCTGGGATGAAAAGGTCCGTTCTCTTCCATATTTTACCGGTAATGAGTCATCATCAATAAATATTTTCGGCGCCTATATTTCTCCCCAGGTAATCTGGGTGATTGCCGTGAGCGGTATTATTGTTTTAGGGCTGACATTCTTTTTCAAGTATACCCTTCCCGGGCGTTCAATGCGGGCCTGTTCTGCCAATGTTATGGCGGCACAGCTTTGCGGTATCAATGCCAGGAATATGGTCACCATGTCCTTTATGCTCAGTGCCGCAATAGGCGCCATTGCGGGATGTGTTGTTTCTCCCATAACCATGACGCAGTATGATGGAGGGACTTCACTGGCAATCAAGGGTTTTGCCGTAGCTATCCTCGGGGGCCTCGGAAACAGTACCGGCGCCGTTGTGGGGGGAATCATAATAGGGGTCCTTGAGGCTCTCAGTATTAGTATACTTCCCCTGGCATATAAGGATGCCATTGCCATTGCACTTCTTCTTTTAATATTATTTATAAAACCGAGCGGACTCTTTGGCAGCAGTGAAGTTTCAGCATTGAAGGAATTCTAATGAAGGTAAGTCATAAATATTTACCCGTTGGTGCACTACTGGGACTGGTTTTTCTTTTTCAGATCTTTTCGAGCATATCCGGCACCGAATATATTCTGACACAGATGACAATGTCAGGCTACTATATCCTGGTTATTGTGGGCCTGACCATGCTTATGGGTTATACCGGGCAGATTTCCCTGGGGCATGCCGGTTTTTTTGCCATCGGCGGGTATACTACTGCGGTATTAACAACACGCAACCTTACGGCTCTTAAGGGTGCCCCCCTTGCGGAGATGGCAGTCAAGGCGGGCCTTTCCGTCACTGTAACTGATACCTACGGCAATCAGCTCACATATCTTTCGCCATGGGTCTCTCTGACTATTGCAATCCTGGTTACTTTAGTTATAGCCTTCCTGATCGGAATTCCCATTCTGAAACTGAAGGGGCATTATCTTGCCATGGCTACCCTCGGTTTCGGGACTATTATTTATCGTATCGTACTCGGAACGGGAATTTTCGGTGAGGCGGACGGTATTTCGGAAGTTCCTGCATTCCCACTTTTCGGAGGCCTCTCCATCACGGGGGACTCGGCATTTCGGATACAGAATTATTATATTGCCTGGATTATAGTTGCCCTCGGTGTTCTGCTGCTGATAAATCTGGTGAATTCCCGATCCGGGCGTGCCCTTCGATCTATTCACGGCAGTGAAGATGCCGCATTGGCCATGGGGGTCGACACGGGCCGCTACAAACTGGGAATATTTATTCTCAGTGCCGTTTATGCCGCCATTGGCGGGGCTCTCCTGACTCATTTTAACGGAGGCATAGGACCTTCTGAAGCAAGCGTAATGAAATCTGTCCGCTACGTGGCAATTGTTGCTGTCGGCGGAATGGCAAATCTCTGGGGGGCACTTTCCATGGGGGTACTGCTGAACTTCCTCTCCCTGAGGGGATATTTCGGCAGTTATGACGATGCATTTTTCGGCGTGATTCTTATTGTAATTATGCTGTTCTTCCCGGATGGCCTTCTTACAAGGGATAACCTTAAGTCAACGCTGAATGGGGCAGTTAAATTATTGAAACGAGAGAAAAGGACAGCTAAATAGATGTCAATACTTGAAGTGAAAAATCTCAACCGTTCCTTCGGGGGGCTCCATGCCGTCAATGATGTAACCTTCGGAGTGGAACCAGATCAGATAAAGGCGGTCATCGGTCCAAATGGTGCAGGGAAAACAACCCTCTTTAACCTAATTGCCGGTGCCTTGACGTCAGATTCGGGGGAAGTCAGATTCCGTGAGAATAACATAACCAACCTGCCGCCATACCGCGTTGCAGAAAAGGGGATTGCCAGGACCTTTCAGAATATCAAGCTCTACAGTCATATGTCTGTCATTGAAAATGTTATGATAGGAAGACATGTCCGCAGCAGTGCCGGTTTTTTCGCAGGGCTGCTTAATCTTCCCCGAACCTGGAAAGAAGAGAAAGAAATCTATAATAAATCGTACGAATTAATTGAAATGCTCGGCATAGCGGAACTCGCTGATCACGACGCGACAAGTCTCGCCTTCGGTCAGCAGCGGACCGTAGAATTTGCCAGGGCCCTCGCCATGGAACCTGAACTGCTGCTTCTGGATGAACCGGCTGCGGGCCTCAATATCTACGAGACCGCAGAGATTGCCGAAACCATTCGAAAGATCAGAGACTGGGGAATTACCATTCTTATTATTGAACATGATATGTCCCTGGTGATGGATATTTCAGATGAAATAACCGTACTCAGTTCAGGTAAAAAAATCGCCCAGGGTAAACCTGAGGAAATACAGCGAAATGAAGAAGTAATAAAAATATATCTCGGTGAAGAGGATGCTTAAGGTAAGAAACATAGAGGCCGGTTACGGCAAGTTGAGGGTACTGAAAAAAATCTCCATGCATATCAGCCCCGGAGAAATTGTCAGTATCATCGGCGCCAACGGTGCAGGAAAGACAACACTGCTGCAGACAATAGCGGGTATAATTCAGCCCCGCTCCGGGGAGATCGTTTTCGAGGATTTTCCCATCGGCGGAATGAAGGCCCACAGAATCGTCGAGGCGGGATGTTCCCTGGTGCCGGAGGGACGGCAGGTTTTTGGCACCATGACTGTACAGGAAAACCTGATACTCGGGGCCTACTCATTAAAGAAAAAGGGCATCGCCGCAGAGCAGGAAGATGAGCTGCGCCATGTCTATAATTTGTTTCCCCGCCTCGAAGAGAGGAGAGAGCAGCTTGCGGGAACCCTTTCCGGGGGAGAGCAGCAGATGCTGGCCATCGGCAGGGCCCTCATGGCAAAACCTAAATTGATCATGCTGGATGAACCTTCCATGGGGCTGGCCCCCCTCATCGTAAAGGATATTTTTTCCATAATTGTCAGGCTGCGTGAAGAGGGTAATACGATACTGCTGGTTGAACAGAATGCCCGGGCAGCCCTTAATATTTCTGACCGCGGTTATGTTATAGAAACGGGACAGATACTTCTTGAAGAAAGTGCCGATGAATTGTTGAATAACAATGATGTCCAGAGGGCATATCTCGGTAAAGACTACAAGAGTATTGATGATGTAAAGAACTGAAGATAGTCTTGAACAATTCTGAAAACACGTTATACTTGCATTACTGAGCAGGGGGAAGACATGATATTTAACGGTAAATACGAAACCATGCCGCGGCAGGAACTTGAACAGCTTCAGATGGAAAGGCTGCAATCTACCCTGTACCGCGTATATAGAAATGTTGAGTTTTATAAAAATAATTTTGATAATCATGATGTAAATATCGAAAAGATAAATTCTCTCGCTGACCTGAAACAGATTCCCTTCACCACAAAAGAAGATCTGAGAAATGTCTATCCCTACGGGATGTTTGCCGTACCCCTTCGTGATATTGTCCGAATACATTCTTCCTCCGGGCGAACCGGGAAACCAATCGCCATCGGTTATACTAGAAATGATCTGAAAAACTGGTCTGAGGTGGTGGCCCGCCTTATGACTGCCGTGGGCCTCACAGACCACGATTTTGTCCAGATAGCCTTTGATTACAGCATGTTTACCGGTGCCTTTGGCCTGCACTACGGCGCTGAAAAGCTGGGGGCTTCCGTAATTCCATCATCATCAAGCAAAAAGATTCAGGAACAGATACATATAATGAAAGATTATAAGACCTCTGTTCTGATCAGCTCCCCCAGTTATGCCTTCGACATTGCCCATAATTTAAAGGAAATGAACATACATCCCGATGAACTGAACCTGAAGGCGGGAATTTTTGGCACAGAGCCGTGGAGTGAAAAGACCAGAAAAAGCATTGAAGAGCGATTGCATATAAGTGCCTATAACACCTATGGTATCAATACACTTGTAGGCCCCGGCGCAGCAGGTGAGTGTGAGAAACAGGAAGGCCTCCACGTCAATGAAGATCAGTTTATTGTCGAGATAATTGATCCTGAGAGTGGTGAAGTTATGCCTCACGGTGAGGAAGGTGAACTGGTTTTTACCACAATAACCCGTGAAGGCTTTCCCCTGATCCGGTACCGTACCGGTGACCTCTCTTCTATTATTGAAGGCGTCTGCTCCTGCGGCAGGACATTTCTGAGGATGAACCAGGTATCCTCCAGAACAGATGACATGATTGTAGTAAAGGGAGTAAGTCTTTTTCCGGTGCAGATTGAGAATATACTGAAAAAGGCCCAGGACAAGGAGCCTCATTTCAGACTGATTATTGATAATGAAGATGGGATAGACAGCCTTGAGGTTCAGGTGGAAATCTCCGACAGCCTTTTTGCAGATGAAGTTAAGAAGCTTGTCGAACTAAAAGGAAATATTACAAATGATATCTTCTCAGAACTTGGAGTCTCCGCACAGGTTACCCTGGTTGAGCCGGAGACTATTCGACAGGGTGAGGTTGATTATAAGAAGGTTGTTGATAACAGGTAACTGGCAATACATTCAAGAAAAGAGAAGGCCCGGGGTGATCCCGGGCCTTTCCTTTTCTTGAATGCGATCGACATAATTCTTACAGGAAGAAGAAAAAAACTATGGCTGTTGCCGAGAGGATGAAAAATATTATCAGGGATTTGCTGTATTTATCATACTTCCTGTTATGGCGGCGGGCATTTAGTACAAGGCCGATTGCTGAACAGATAGCAGCAGGTATCATGAAATACATTGCAGTGGCAAGGCTTTCCCTGTTCCATATGCCCTGAAAGACAGTTACATCGTAGAAACGGTCAAACATTGTTGTCATCCTCGGTTTGGCTACGGAAAAGGCGAGGAAAAATGCAAACATGAATATCCACGCAAGAACGATAAATACCCGCTTGCTTTTTACGGTAAGATCAGGGCCGATTCGTTTATTCCTGTTAACCAGCGGCATATAGCACCTCTCCTTCTAATAATATATTGGGATTCACGGAATGTATCAAGAAAATTTAATGCGGATGCAGAAGGCGGGAATGCTGTCCTGACAAAAAAAAGCTCCCGGAGTTGCCTCCGGGAGTAATAATTAATCAACCAGAATAATTATTAGAGGAATATGTTGCTTATTCATTTGGGTACATATTATCAATAATGTCCCCGTACTTTTCTTCAATAACCCTTCGTTTTACCTTCAGTGACGGAGTCAACTCCCCAGTATCCTGCGTCCATTCAGCATCGAGAAGTGAAAACTTGCGTATCTGCTCGACCCTTGCGAACTGTTTGGTAAATTTTTTAACTTCATTGTCCATCATTTCAACTGTCTCCGGTTTGCTGACCAGTTCGTTGAAATCTGCATAGGCTATATCATTCTTTTTTGCCCATGCTGCAATATTGTCAAATGCCGGGATGACAAGGGCGGATAGATATTTTCTGCGGTCGCCTATAACTGCAACCTGTTCGATATACTGTGATTCCTTAAGGCTGTTTTCAATATTCTGTGGAGAAATATTTTTTCCACCGGCGGTAACAATTATATCCTTGATGCGGCCGGTTATTCTTACATAACCTTCATCGTCAATAATGGCCATATCTCCGGTTCTAAACCACTTGTCCTTGGTAAAGGATTCTTCAGTCGCCTTTTTATTCTTGTAGTATCCCTGCATCACCTGTGGGCCCTTAATGAGATATTCTCCTGCTTCAGAAATTTTTACCTTTGTTTCACAGAGGGGCGGCCCAATGGTTCCCGGTTTGATGGCCCCGGGAGGATTTACGTTGGTGACAGGGGTCGTTTCTGTAAGACCGAAGCCCTCAAGGATTTTCAGCCCCATGCCTATGAAAAAGTCTGCATCAGATATTGAGAGTGGAGCACCGCCGGAAACTACATATTCAATGCGATCCATGCCGAGGGCTTGCTTTATCTTTGAAAATACCAGTTTGTCGAAAAGCCTGTATCTCATGCCGAAGAGACCCGCTGGCTCCTGGTCGGCGCAGGCATAGGCGAGATTTTTTGCAGCTGTTTTTGTGGCAAGACCGAAAAGCTTCTGCTTTGCCTTTGATGCTTCAGGGAGCCTGGAAAGAATTGTTGAGTGTATTTTTTCGTATACTCTTGGAACGCTAACCATGAAGGTGGGGCGTATTGCATTGAGATCGTCAAGAAGGGTGGTGAAATCCTCTGCAAAGGCTACTGTGCATCCCGCCGCCATCGGCATATAGTACCCGGCAGTTCTTTCGAATGAATGTGAAAGTGGCAGCAGGGACAGAAGGAGGTGGCCGTCATGAATATACTTATCAAAGTCTGTCAGAATCTGGCGGCAATCGGAAACA
This sequence comes from uncultured Spirochaetota bacterium, assembly GCA_942491575.1. Taxonomy (GTDB): domain Bacteria; phylum Spirochaetota; class UBA4802; order UBA4802; family UBA5550; genus CAZHNW01. Next base: position 1,847,700 of record CALOBT010000025.1, on the reverse strand, counting down.
AAGTTATCATGAGAAAGCATGACACCCTTCGGATCACCCGTGGTTCCCGATGTGTACATTATGGTTGCCAGGTCTGCGGGTTTAATCCCCTTGAGGCGTTGCCCCAGCTGGTCTTTTTTTATGAAGGCCTCACCTTCTTCAAGGGCCTTCTGAAAGGTTAGGACATTTTTTTTCTTTTTTCCGGGAATGTCAAAAATTATAATTTCTTTCAGTTTTGGAAGTTTCTTTTTTGCCTGCAGGGCCTTTTCCGTCTGGTCTTCCGAGCCGGTAAAGCAGATGAGAGAGCCTGAATGTTCAAGGACATAGAGGGCCTCTTCTGTAGAGTTAGTGGCATAGATTGGAACATTAACTGCGCCAATGGAAAGGATTGCCAGATCAGCAATGTACCATTCAGGACGGTTGGCTGAAAAAACTGCAATTCTGTCTCCCTTTTTAATTCCCTGGGAGAGAAGGTACCAGGCTGCTTTTTGAACCCTTTCGTTGATCTGGTTCCAGGTGAGGTCCTGGTATTCGCCATTTTCGTCCTTGTATTTTACGTAGACGCGGTCACCATATTTTTTGACCTGATCCTGGAATATTGCCGGCATGGATGTATTCTTTAATTTCACTGTAAACTCCTTATATGGTCAATCCTTAAATTTCCCCCGAATTTTGCCCTTTAAACTTTCGGTTCTTTTTGTGGTGTGGAAAGTTTAACTAAGTAAAGTAATTTTACACATTTTGATACGTTTAAATTGTATATGTTCTTTTTTGTATAACTTCTAATATGGTGGGGAAAAATGCAATTAAAAAACCGTCTGACAGGATTTTTTTTGTTCAGAATATGATAATTCCGTACAGAGTACTGATCAGCCGGTGGAGGATGTTCCCGTCTTTCAAAAAATTAAAACTTCCTTCAAGTTAAATTATAAACAGCCGATACTGAGAGGGGGGAAACACTACCATGAAAACAGACAAACGACATATTATCACAGCCTTTGCTTTTCTCATTCTCCTGGTTTCTCTGCCGGCCAGTGGGGTAACCCTGAAATGGGATATTCCGCAAAATGATCGCCTCGAAATTATGCGAACTGCCAGGGTAAATTACCTTGTGAACAACCGTATGCAGCGAATTTATGAAGAGCGGAATATAATTGATCTTACCTGTTTTGAAAAAAAGGGTGAGGCAAGTAACCTGAAGGGGGTTTTTTCTGTTTTTCACCGTGAGGCGGGTAAATCGGTTTTTCATCTTAGGGAACAGTATATGGCAGATTTTGCCGTTACCCCCCGGGGACGTTTTTTGATGAATAAGAAGGATTACATGCCGAATCTGCGTCATGTTCCTTCATTTCCCCAGGGGGATATCGCAGTGGGGCAGCACTGGAAATCGGATGGTGAGCTTGTGCTGAATAATTTTTCACGTCCCTTTAAATTGATATTTCCCGTGGAGTATAAACTCTCAGAAGTTAAATCAGTGAAACAGAGCCGTATCGCCGCGATAAAATATAAATATACCCTCAATAAAAACCTGACGGGTATGCAGGTACCCCGTGACTTCCCCCTGAAAATTTACGGTGAGAATGCTGGCATAATCCATTGGGATATCACCCAGAATAAACCCGTTGATATGGAAGATATGTATCGCATTGTTTTTTTTCTTCGAAAGGGGAGGGATTTAGCAACGCTGGAGTTTCGAATGAACATGAAGTCGGAAAACCGTCTCTATAAACCGGTTTCGGAAAAGGAAAAGGAACAGGCAAAAAAGGAAATCGAAGAGGAACTTCCGAAGGACAGTGGAATAGATGTTGATACCGACAGGAGGGGCCTCGTTCTTCGTATGGGGGAAGTTTTATTTGATTTTGATTCGGCTAAACTTCGCCCTGATACAGAGAAAACCCTCGATAAGGTTATCGATATCCTGAAGAAAAAATATCCCGACCGGGAAATTATCGTAGAGGGACATACCGACAGTGTCGGAACCAGGCAGTATAATAAGGCTTTATCAAATAACAGAGCCCGTTCCGTGGCGAAGCACCTGAAAAAAGGTGTGAGACATGATAAGTTTTCCTACCGCGGCTTCGGGGCTGAAAAACCTATCGGGGACAATAAAACCAAATACGGGCGGCAGAAGAACCGCCGCGTTGAAATTATCATCAAGCTTCATTGATCAGGGCTTGATGATATCCACTACTGATAGATCATTTTTATTGAGGACCATTATTTTTTTATCCTTTCTGTTAATGTAGATATAGTCCTCAAAGAAACTTATAAATGTGTTCTCGTTTATCCAGTCACTGGATCGGCCCACCAGTTTGAAGTTTTTGTCATATTTGCCGAGATAAAAGTTACCCCTTTCTTCCATTATGACGTAGATGAAACCGTCTCTAATTTCTATGAAACTTCTCCAGAATACATCATCGGTGCCGTTGCGTACAGGTTTCAGTGTGTTTCGGTCAAGGAGTGTCAGACGGTGCCCGGAACGGTGATTTCCCAGGTGGGTGATTACCACGACACCGTCGGAGAATACATCATAGCGTTTTCCGCAGATGTTTGTGATGGGAGACTTGAATAGAATTTTCCGGGTTTTCGGATTAATCATGTACATTTCATTGTTGTAGTGCCCCCCGGAAAGGTACTGCCTGATTTTTAAGTAGTAGAGTTTTAATGCGAAAATTCGTTTGTCCAGCTGCTTATCTCTCAGTTTTTCTTCACGCTTATCAAGATCTTTTTCTTTTTTAGCCAGCTCGTCTTCCTTCTTCTTCAGATCATCTTCAGAAGGAGTTTCCTCTTTTTCCTTTTTTTCTTTATCTTCCTTATCTTTTTTTGTGGTATCTTCCTTGAGTTCCTTTTCTTCCTTTTTTATCAGGTCTTCTTTTTTTGTGATATCATCTTCTTTCTTTTTTATGGTATCTTCTTCTTCCTTTATTTTATCTTCTTTCTTTTCTGTTTGTTTTTCTTCTTTTTTAACGGTCTTTTTGTCCCGCTTTATCTTGTCTTCCTTCTTCTTGAGGGTGTCTTCCTTTTTCTTTATTTCTTTTTGTTTCTCTTCCTTCTTTTTTGGATCGGTAATATCTTTAACGGTTTTCTTTTCTTCCTTCAGCCTGTCTTTTTCTTTTTTTATTTTATCCTCTTCTTCTTTCAGTTTTTCTTTTTTTTCTATGGTTTTCTTTTTTTCCTCTTCAAGGCGTTTTTTATCCTCTTCGAGTTTCTTTTTATCTTCTTCAGTTTTGGATTTGTCGTCTTCAAGTTTACGTTTCTGTAAATCGATGAGGTCTTTTCTTTCCTTCAGGTTATCGTCATCCTTTCGGGAGAGTTTCCGTGTCTTTTCATCGGCAATGATAAAGGGATCTATGAGACGAATTTTCCCCCGCTTATCAACATCCGTGAGAGGAATAATCATGCGGGTGCGTCCCGGCCATTCGTAATATTTAGTTGAGATCCCCGCGTTACCGCTGTTGAGGTGTTTCAATACGACCTTTTTATATTTTGTTTTTAAATAGGGCATATCACCGCGGTGTACCGCATTGTAATATGTGACAAAGTAGGTGAGGGCCCTGGCATCACGATAGCTGTAGCCGTACATGCTTTGCAGGTAGGCAATGGTGATTCGGCGGACGTTTTTAATGTGGTTTACCCGGGCCGCTGGATCGATGGAGAAAATGTCCGCTGAAAATTTATCCTTTTCCTCTTGTGAAATTGCCCTGAGGATGCTGTATTTCCGGTGGTAGCGGTACCACCGGTTGGGGCCGGTTTTCCGTGAGCCGTAGCCGAGTTTTGAACCTATCATACGTATGCCCCTGACCGGATCCACTTTTCGGGGCCGTCCGCGGTAATTCTGGAATTCGACCTTTTTAGTTTTAATTTCATCAACATCAACTTCAAGGGACGTAACGGGGATGCAGAAAGATAATATAATTAATGGTATCAATAGTCTTTTTTTCATGGTTTTCCTCCGGATTTCTGTATCATACAGGATAGTCTTCAGGGCGCAAGTATTTTCTTTTTGCGGCCCGTTATATCTTTTGTATGGATTGGTCCTAAAGGGCACTATTTTATCGATATTGCGGGTAACGATTTTTAAGTATGCCGATTGGCAAAAAGAACTTGCTTTTATTGGACGCATGTTCAATATTATGCGGTATATTCAGATCAAATATGTATCAGAGTGAGCCGTTCCCGTACAGACGGAATATTCATATAATTAATAGCACTGGTTTCAACAGAACTGTAATGACAGAATATTGATATAAAATTGGACGCATGTCCAACAGGGTGGAGGTTGTCATGAATACACAGATAAAAAATGTAGAACAGGATCATTCCCTGCTGAAGAAGGTGCGGATTTATTTTCTTGAACACCTGAGAGATAGAACTCTCCTGATCAGACGAAAGGCTGTTTTGCTGGTGTATATGGACATCGCCATTATTTTACTGGTGCTCCCCGTACCAATACTGGTAAATTTTCTTCGTGGAGATTTTATCAGGCCCCTTATTCTTGCACTTCCTCCCCTTATCGGATCGATGATGAGTCTGGTTGTTTTGCGCAGGGGCTATTATCATGGTGCGGCGAATTCTACTTCCCTTGCGGCTACCGTCACGGTTATCATTGGTATTGTATTCCAGCAGGCGGGTTCACCCCTTATGGGATTTTCTTCCATGATACTCCTGGCACCGGCGGTAATTATCTTTTCTTCACTTTTTTCAAATCGCATCTGGACTTCCATTCTCTGTGCTGTATTTGTCTTTTCGATATTTGCACTCTTTTTTCATGTCAGTGCAGAGGGATTGATCGATGCGGGAGTCGCTAAAACGGGCATGATAGATACCCTCCTTGCTGTTCTGCTGACCTATACTCTGGCACTGCTTATTACCAGGCTGAGCAGGGATGCCGTTAATGATGTCCGGATTGAGTCTGAGAAAAACAGAAACCAGTATTTAAGAATTAAAGATCTCCTTGAATCGGTAAATGAGATATCCATTGATCTGGCCCGATCTTCAAATGATATGTCATCGACGTCTTCCGGTTTTTCCGACAGTTCTCAGAACCAGGCTGCATCATCTGAAGAGATAACCTCCGCGATAGAGGAGGTCCATGCGGCCATGGACCTGCAGGCCAGTAATGTGGATGAACAGTTCAACAATCTTGAAGTTCTGGTGGAAAGGATGGCCATGCTCTCTGATTCGATTGAAAAAATGCATGGACTGGTGGACGGGGCGATGGAACTCTCCAGGGACACGTCGAATAAGTCCATGTCCGGGGAGCAGTCGCTTGAACTGCTCCAGAGTGCCATGAGTGAGATCAGTGACAAGTCCCGGCAGATGACCAGTGTGGTTGACGTCATCGACGATATCTCGGAACAGATCAGCCTCCTCTCTCTCAATGCCTCCATCGAGGCGGCCCGTGCGGGAGATGCGGGAAGGGGATTTGCCGTGGTGGCGGATGAAATTTCTAAACTGGCTGTGCAGACCAGTGACAGCCTGAAGGAGATTTCACAGCTTATTACCGCGACGGAAAACATGGTGGGGAAGGGGATGACTTCTGTAAATGATACTGTCACCATTATGGGGGGCACAATTAAAAATATTTCCGCCATAAGTGAAGGGATGGATTCCATAAATCAGCTCATGGAGGTGCAGTTTGAACTGAATGCCCTGGTGGGGGAACATTCCGCCAGTGTAAAGGAGAAGACCGGCGACATTAAAATATCCACCCATGAGCAGCGAACTGCGATTTCTGAGGTGTCCCGGTCCATCAACACGATCAATGAGGTGACACAGTCTATGGCATCGGCATCGATTCAGCTTCTGGAGACTTCAGAAAGAGTCAGCGGCAATGCTGAAAAATTGAAAGGGAAGGTGTCGCTTTTTTATTGATTGACAGCCAGTAAAATCTGCAGAAGATAAAACTTCCCCAAAAGAGGGAGCGATATTTTCGATGATGAAGGAAGTAATATGTACTGGAACCGGGAACTTGAAACCATCTCCAGGGGCGACCTGGAAAAACTGCAGTTTGACCGTTTGAAAAAGGCCCTTGAAGCCTCTGCGGAAACCCCCTTTTATAAGAAGTTTTTCAAAGATAATAATGTTGATATCAGCAAAATAACCACCCTGGATCACCTCCAGGACCTCCCCTTTACCACGAAGAATGACCTGCGCCTCAGCTATCCCGACGGCATGGTCACTGTACCACGCAGCGACATCGTGCGGATGCACGCCTCCTCCGGTACTACTGGAAAGTCGACGGTAATTTTTTATACACAGAAGGACATCCATGACTGGGCGGACCTGGTGGCGCGCTGCATGGTTGCCACGGGGACCAGCCGTGATGATGTCTTTCAGAACATGATGGGCTACGGCCTCTTTACCGGGGGCCTGGGGCTTCACTACGGTGCGGAGCGTCTCGGCTGTATGGTGATTCCTTCATCTACCGGAAACAGCCTGAAGCAGATACAGCTGATGCAGGATTTTAATACCTCCGTCATACATATCACTCCCAGTTACGCCCTGCACCTCGTGGAAGTCATCGCGGAGCATGGAGTCGATCCCCATGAGCTGCCGGTGAAAAAGGCATACCTCGGCGCGGAACCCTATTCCGAGGGTGTGAAGAAGAAGATCGAGGAGCAGTGGGGTATCACGGCGTATAATTCCTACGGAATGTCCGAGATGAATGGTCCCGGTGTTGCCTTCGAGTGCGTCCACTGCAAGGGCATGCACATCTGGGAAGATTTCTATATTACAGAAGTGATCAATCCCGATACGGGGCAGCGCCTTCCCGACGGGGAGGAGGGGGAGCTGATTCTCACCCACGTGGGCCGCGAGGCGATGCCCGTTATCCGGTACCACACCCGCGACCTGACACGGATTGTTCCTGAAGTGTGCGAGTGCGGCCGTACCCACCGACGCATTGAGCGCATCAAGGGACGTACCGATGACATGCTGATTATAGGCGGTGTCAATGTCTTCCCGTCACAGATCGAGACGGTGCTGATGAAGATCCCCGAGGTGGGGAACAACTACCAGATCGTCCTGGACAGGGAGCACAATCTCGACCGGATGCACATCAAGGTGGAGCTCTACGGCAAGATGTTCCACGGTGACCTGAAGGAGTTGAAAAACCTCCAGGCAAAAATTGTCGAAGAACTCCGGGCTCTTATCGTTGTCAATCCCAGGGTGGAACTCCTGGAGCCGGGTTCTCTGCCTCCAAGTACGGGCAAGGCGGTGCGCGTCATCGATAACAGGGAGATATAAATTTCAAAATTTATTTTGAAGGAAGTTTAAAGTACTCAAAGGAGACAACCAATGCCACAGCAGATATCAGTATTCGCAGAAAACAAGCCGGGAAAGATAAAGCGCATAACGGGAATCCTCGCGGACAATAATATTAACATCCGCGCCATTACCATCTCCGATTCCGGGGATTACGGTATCATAAAGTTGCTTCTGGATAAACCCCAGGAGGGATGTGATCTCCTGAAGGAATCAGGCTTCGCCGCCACCCTGAAGGATATCGTCGCCGTCAAGATGGCAGACAAACCCGGGGGGCTTCACCACGCCTCTTCAATTCTGGCGGACCGGGACATCAACGTTGAGGATGCCTATGGTTTTATCCTGGAAGGTGGTAATACCGCGGTCTTCGTATTCCAGGTGGAGAATGTCCAGAAAACAGAGAATGTTTTGAAGGAAGCGGGATTTGTTCTTCTGGCTGATAATGAATTGTATCTGCTGTGATGGATTAAAATAAATTCTTTGCGAAGGCGCGAAAGCGCTTTCGCAAAAAAAATAACTTCCCCCCTTGACACTTCGGGGTTTTTTTTGTATTTTCTATTTAATGAATTTCTTAAATTCTAAATAAATAAAATACAGGGATACTGAGGGGCAAGAGAGTGAAAATGTCATAATCCAATCCTGAAACAATAATAAGTATACAACATGCGGATCAGCACTTCCGGGATTTCCAGACAGGTGATACCGTCATGAGAATAAAATAGAAAGAGGTGTATAATATGGAACATTTAACAAGCAATTCATTCAAAGAAAAGATTTTTGATTTTGAAACCAAGAAGGAGTGGGATTTCCAGGGGGACCTTCCCGTGGTAATAGACTTCTACGCAGACTGGTGCGGTCCCTGCAAGATGGTGGCCCCGGTTCTTGAAGAACTCCAGAAGGAATATGAGGGGAAAATCAATATTTATAAAGTTAATACCGAGCAGGAGCAGGAGCTTGCATCAGCCTTTGGAATTTCCAGTATTCCCAGCATTCTCTTTATTCCGACAGATGATAAGCCTCAGATGGCACAGGGAGCCCTGCCGAAGCAGGCTTTTGTTGAGGCCTTCAGGGATGTTCTGAAGGTGAACTGAGCCGGAAATTTTACTATTCTCCTAATTTTTTTCCTCACCCCTTTATGATTGCACAATCGCGCAATCATAAAGGGTGAGGAATACTTTTTAAACTTCCCCGCCCAAAAACTCCTTAAATCGTATAATCAGTTAGTTAAAAAATGTCTTGACTGTTTGGCGGTAAACTTTTTTATTGAAAATTCTACAAAAATGCCTGATACTCTCTATTGTGGACTGTAGTGTCCCAGTAACAGGCATGTATCAGTTGCATACAGGTTTCACTTTATCGAATTTTGGCTGGTCAGGGTGCAGCGGTCGCATCACGATTCAGCATGGATTTGAATTCACATTTTAGCTGAAATATATAAGGAGTCACTCAATGACAAAAGAGAAGATTTTCTGCTCAAACTGTCAGAGCTGTATTGTTATCCGACAGTATGAATCTGAGCCGGATAGATACGTTCTTCGTGTAAAATGCCTCAAGAAAAAATGGGTAAAGCGTTCCGGTGAGGAGAAGCTCTACAAGTATTTCACCGTTGCCCGTCGTATCATGGACGAATGTGAATACTACGAGCCATCAGGTGAACTGTTCCCCTATATAAAAAACCTGAGAAAAGAACTTCCAATTAAGGATGAGATTTATTCTACCAAGGAAGCATAATAATGTTTTCGACCTTTCGTGGCGGTATTCATCCTGCTGAAAATAAGAATATCACAGAGGGAATCGGGTTTTCGAACCTGAGTATTCCCTCTGTCTGTTATATTCCCCTGCAACAGCATATCGGTGCGCCTGCAAAGGCCTGCGTTGAGGTTGGTGATCAGGTGGAGGAGGGACAGCTTATCGGTACCTCCACCGGTTTTGTCAGTGCCAATGTCCATGCATCGGTGCCGGGGAAGGTAATTGAAATTTCCGAAATGCTTACCGTTTATCAGAAGCAGCGAACTATCGTAATTGAGGCGGAGGGGGCTTTTTCCTCTTCTGCCAAAACGCGGGAACCCGCTGATTTTGAATCAATGGAGCCTGGAGATATTCTCAGCAAAATCAAAAGTGCAGGTATTGTCGGACTCGGCGGGGCAGCTTTTCCCTCTTCGGTGAAACTGTCTCCACCGCCGGAAGCGGCGATTGATCATCTGATCATTAACGGCGCCGAGTGCGAACCGTATCTGACCGTCGATGATACCCTTATGAACACCTTTCCGGACGCCATTATTGAAGGCGTACGGATATGCCTCCGTGTTCTCGGCATCTCCAGTGCTGTTATCGGCATTGAAGATAATAAGAGCGGGGCGGTTCAGGCCCTTCAGGACGCCCTTGACCGGATAAATCCTTCCGAAAGCATAAGGGTTAAAGCCCTGAGAACCAAGTATCCCCAGGGTGCTGAAAAACAGCTTATCTACAGCCTTTTGAAGCGGGAAGTTCCCTCCCGGGGGCTCCCAATGGATGTAGGGGTCATTGTACAGAATGTAGGTACCATATTCGCAATCCGGGAGGCGGTTCTTTTTGGCAAACCCCTTTATGAGCGATATATCACCGTATCGGGTTCAATGATCAATAAACCGGGCAATTATAAAGTCCGTATCGGCACCACCCTTCAGGATATTGTCAATGAATGCGGTGGCCTAAAGGGAGATCCCGCTAAAATAATTATTGGTGGACCAATGTGTGGTCTCAGTGTACATTCACTGGATATACCGGTGGTTAAGGGGACCTCTGGCATTCTCTTCCTTTCTGAAGAGGAAGTAAATATTGGTGACTACGGTGACTGTATCAGGTGTGGAAAGTGTGTCAGTGCCTGTCCAATGGGACTTCTCCCCTGTGATCTTGGACTTGCCGTAGAATATAATCGTTTTGATATTGCAAATGACCTGTTTCCGTCAGATTGTATTATGTGCGGAAGCTGTTCCTTTAGCTGTCCTGCCAACAGACCTCTGAGTCATTTCATCAAACTGGCACAGGAACGAATAAAACAGAAGAAATAACAGGCTTGGTACAGGTATGGCTGAAAATAGTGAATCGAAATCTCTGGTAACCATTTCAAGTGCGCCCCATATACGGGTAAAAGACTCAGTTGCTAAAATTATGTGGACCGTGGTAATTGCCATGCTCCCCGCGGCGGTCTATTCCGTATATCTATTCGGTATGCCCGCACTGAAGATTTATGCAGCGGCAATTATTTCCGCCATGGCGGCAGAGGCTCTCTTCCAGTTTTTTATGAAACGCCCCGTGTCCCTCCTGGACGGTTCTGCAGTAATTACCGGAATGCTCATCGCTATGAATGTCCCCCCCGCGGCACCACTCTGGATGGTTGGCCTCGGATCATTTTTTGCCATTATTATTGTTAAACAGCTTTTCGGTGGCCTTGGATTCAATGTATTTAATCCAGCCCTCGCTGCACGGGCATTTATGCTCGCTTCCTGGCCCGTTTACATGACCACGGGGTGGCATTCTTTCCAGGGAAAACAGGTCCTGGCCAGTGATGTTGAAAACAGTATCGGTCTTCCCATGAAGGCCTTTGATGCCCTAACGCAGGCGACTCCCCTCGGGGTAATAAAAGAAGGCCCCGCTTTGCTGAAGGATTACGGAATTACACTGCAGCAGCTCCAGGATTTTATATATAATCCCGAAATGATAAAGTCAGCCTTTTTCGGCAATGTCGGGGGGTGTATCGGAGAAACATCCGCTGGACTCCTCCTTCTGGGGGGAATTATTCTCCTGGTAAGGCGTGTTATTACCTGGCATATCCCGGTATCCTTTATTGGTACTGTTGCAGCCCTGGCATTTATATATTACAGTGTTGTCGGGTATCCTTCGGTTCCCATGGTGACTCTTACTCACGTGGTTTCCGGTGGCCTTTTTCTGGGGGCCTTTTTCATGGCTACGGATATGGTTACTTCCCCCGTAACGGGAAAGGGAATGATACTTTTCGGTGCCGGCTGCGGCGCTATAACCTTCGTGATTAGAATCTGGGGCGGGTATCCTGAGGGTGTTTCATATTCGATTTTATTGATGAACGCAGCCGTGCCCCTCATTGACCGCTTTATGAAACCGAAAGTTTTCGGTAAGAAGTAGAGAACTATAAAGGAAGTAAGAGGAAAGAGGAAAGAGAGACATCTATGACTTCCATCATTAAACCTACAATTGTACTGGTCACCGTTGCCTTTATCTCATCTTTTACGCTGTCCCATATTAAGAGAATAACGGAACCGAATATTCTCCGGCAGCAGAAGCAAAAACAGGAACGTGCCCTTGCGCTGGTTTTGCCCGGATATACAGTAACTGCAGAAAAGAAGGTCATGTTCGATAAAAATGAATTCAAATACTGGACTGCAGAAAAGCAGGAAGAAAATGCAGTTAAAAAAGCATATGCATTCATCACATCAAGTCCCGGGTACAGCGGCGATGTTGAATCAATGGTGGGAGTTGATGAAAAAGGAATTCTCCTGGGACTCTCCGTCCTGAAGCAATCTGAAACGCCCGGACTGGGAGCCAGGTGTGAGGAAGTCGCAACCTCTGTTACCCTTGTCGGCGCCCTGAGGGGGAAAAAGCCTCCCGCAGATGAAATAACCAGGCCATGGTTCCAGTACCAGTTTAACGGTCTCTCCCTGTCAGCACCCGTGGAAATAATGAAAAAGGGCGACTGGAGTCCTTCAATGAAAGATTCCCTGATTGAGAAAAACAGTATCACCGCTATAACCGGTGCCACTATTACCGGTAAGGCGGTAATTACCAGTCTTAAAGAGGGGAAGGAACTTCTTGACAAGGCACTGAAATCTGATGTTGAAAGTGAAGGGGAGAATAAATAGTCATGAATTTATGGCAGGAATTTAAAAAAGGTATCTGGGCAAAGAATCCTATTCTTATCCTCGGTATTGGCCTTTGTCCGGCCCTTGCGGTAACCACATCAGTCTCCAATGCTCTCTGGATGACCCTGGCAAGTACTTTTGTGCTGGTTTCATCGAATGTAATTGTATCACTGGTGAAGAATGTTATTCCATCCCATGTGAGAATACCAATATTTATCACTATTATTGCATCATTTGTTACCGTGGTTGAGCTGACCCTGAATGCCTTTCAGCCGGGGGTCTATAAGGCCCTGGGGATATTTATTCCTCTCATCGTTGTGAACTGCATGATTCTCGGCAGGGCGGAAGAGTTCGCTTCAAAGAATGGTATCATTCTTTCAATAATGGACGGTCTCGGAATGGGCCTTGGTTTTGGGGCTACACTATTTGTCCTGGCTTTCTTCAGAGAAACCCTTGGTGCCAATAAGCTCTTCGGCTTAACCCTGATTCCCGGCATGGAGCCCTCTTCAGCCATGATTCTGGCACCGGGAGCATTTATCACCCTGGGTCTCATGCTCTGGGGCATGAATGCCATCAATTCCCGGAACAAGGAGTAGCCATGGAACTTAAGATTCTTTTCGGCATTTTAATCAGCACAATTTTTATTAACAACTATGTATTGTCCCAGATGCTGGGGCTCTGCCCATTTCTGGGTGTTTCCAAGAAACTTGATTCCGCCCTCGGTATGGGCCTTGCGGTTATTTTTGTTATGTCCCTGGCGTCATTTTTTACATATCTGATTTATAAATTTATTCTATTCCCAAATGGCCTTGTATATTTGAGAACAATTTCCTTCATTCTGGTTATTGCCTCACTGGTTCAGCTTGTGGAAATGGTTATTGAAAAGGTTTCACCGTCACTCTACCAGGCACTTGGTATTTTTCTTCCCCTTATAACTACAAACTGTGCAGTTTTTGGCGTGGCACTTCTCAATATCAATTCAGGTTTTGTCACTGCTGAACTCGGTCTGCTGAAGTCAGTTATCCAGGGATTCGGTGCAGGTATCGGTTTCACCCTTGCACTGCTTTTAATGGCGGGTATCCGCGAACGCCTGGAGCTTGCGGCTATTCCTGAAAACCTGAAGGGGCTTCCCATTACATTTGTAACCGCGGGACTCCTGGCTCTGGCATTTCTCGGTTTTTCCGGGATGAAAATATAGGGGAGCCGTATAAATGGAATTTTTTGAACCTACAGTAAAACTCCTGGCAATCACACCGGAATCAGAAAAGCTCATCGAAGAGGCGGGGCGCACCTGTTATCTCTCCCTTGACCGGATAACTGAAAACAGCAAGGATAATTTTATCCAGGCATCAATAAGACGCGGTCATGGGAGTATCCTTGAGCATGCCTCTGCCTCATTCAGGATTCTCGGTGCCTCACGGGCCTTTACCCATCAACTGGTACGGCACCGTATCGCCAGCTACTCCCAGCAGTCACAGCGCTATGTCGATGAGGGGGAATTTAACTTTGTAATTCCTCCCTCTATCGCAGAAAATGAAAAGGCACTTGCCCTCTATCGAGAATTTACTGAAACATCACGTAAGACCTACGCAAAACTTCGTGAGATGAATATTAAGAAAGAAGATGCACGGTTTATTCTTCCCAATGCCCTTGAGAGCCAGATTGTCTTTTCCGCCAACTTCAGGGAACTTCGATCTGTTTTTACACTCCGCCTCGAGAAGGCAGCCCAGTGGGAGATTCGGCGTGTATGCCTGGAAATGCTTAAGATCATGCAGGAACATGCACCTTCGGTTTTTGGCGATTTTGAGATAGATGAAGATAACTGGACTGCTGCGACGCCATTTAAATAGCCATTATTCAATATGCACAAAAAAAGGCGCGATTACTTCGCGCCTTTTTTTGTGCATATGTATATTCTGTTTATTTTAATGCAATATTCATTTCAAGCTGTCCCATGGGGCTGTAGAGGTTAATCCCAAGGGTCGTCTGCTTGATCATGGTAAGTGTGAAATCCTTTCCCTCTACGACTGTTGGAGTTGTAATGTCTATCTGTTTCCCCGTAGAAGCAAAGAGGTTCATTGCATTACCGGTAATCATGTTGGCGAGTTCACCGATAATATCCTTGTACTCTCCCTTGATCTGCTCTTCCGAAAGTCCCGGGGCGAGGATATCAGCGATTTTTTTTACCATGTTAAATTCCATGCTGTAGACAACTTCACCGGTTACGCCTCCGGTAATTCCTATAATTATGGCTATGTCCATGGCAGGAACTGGACTTTCCTTTATGACAAGTTTTCCTCTTCGAAGGTCTACGCCGAGAATTGATTTAAATACAGCACTTGCCGCTTCAAGAAAAGGATTAACGTATTCCGCATTAATATTCATCAGGTTGTCGGTCTCCTTTGGAGTTTACGATGCCTCTATAATCTTTTATACAATATTTTCAGATAATATCAATTAGTTTTTAAATTTTTTATTATTTTTGATTCCATGCTGAGCTGCTTCATTACATTCATCGATACCGTTCGGTAATGGCCGTAACTGATATTTGCAGCTGCTTTTTTCAATTCGTCTTCAGTCGGTTCCTTTGTGGCAATGGACTGTACCACGGGTGTGAAGATGTAAATACCTGTTGCCGTTTTAATTACCGGAGAAACCTTTCCCGGATTGAGATTCAGGAGATTCTGTCTGAAAATTGACGAATTTGCCAGAAGTGCCAGAGATTTCCCCTTCTTTCCGGTATCCTTAACCTGCTCTCCCGCTTTAAAAGGTTTTGACATGCTCAGCTGTCCCCTGAGGAGAGCGGCTGATTTCCCGAAGGAGCCGCCTTTTGCCGCAATTGCATTTAATTCGGCTATCAATTTATTTTCAAGGTCGGCGAGTTTACCCTTTTCCAGCCTGGTTTTCATTCTTTTACGATCGGTTTTGGGATCTTTGATGTCCTTGACGTTTTTTTTCAGCTCTTCTTCAATTTCCGAATCAGATACTGCAATCTGGTTTTTGTAGCGTTTTTTGAGATCACTACTGGAGAGAAAGGCATATCTAACCTGAAATTTTGAATTGCCGGCGATGAATCCGCTTTTCGCATCTTCCGATGCAACACCGATACCAATTCGGACTGAGGAGTCAAATTCCCTGCGGATCATATCGTCTTTAACCAGTTTATAGAATTCACTAAAACTCATATTATTCTGCTTTAGAACCAGCTCAAAGCGTTCTGCACTGTAGAGACCGGTTTTTTCATCCTTGAAATGGCGCATCTCTTTGATAGATCGCATGATTCGATCATCTGATACACTGAAACCTTCATTCTGGGCATTCTGCAGCATCAATTTTTCCTGTATCATGCTGTTGAGTATATAGTCAGTCATTTTTTCATTGTTAATATGTCCAAAACGATTGTCCCTGTATCGGAGGAAGTCAAAACGATGTAGCTTTTCACCGTTTACAGTAGCAACAATGCTTTGATCCAGTCCCAGGCGGGACATGAAGTCGGGCATACCGAAGGAGATTATAATTATAAGTAGAAAAAAGCCCACTATGAAGTATCCGACATATTTTACGATAGGTGATTTTGAATCAAACATGGAAAACCTTCTCTATTAGTATTGTATATTTTAATTTCTTGTCTTTCCCGGGTTGTTCCCGGGTACAGGCCGCCGCTGACTGGTGAGCGGTGTGAAATGTAAATTCCGTAAATCCCGTGTTATTAAGAACATATTGGCATATTTGTCAATGAGATTAATCCCTTACTGTTTGGGGAGTTCTGCTTCATCCACAAGCATGACCGGGATGCCATCTTTAACCGGGTATTTCCGGCCACATTCAGTACAGAGGATCTTTTCGTTTTTTGCATCGTATTCGACATCTCCCCTGCAGGCTGGGCAGGCAAGAATTTCGAGTAATTTGGTGTCGACCATTGAATATATCCTGTTTTTAATAATTTACGGTTCATTTTGCGGCAGGGAGGGCGAAGACGTCAATCAAAATAGGTTTGTTTAAGTAAAATATTGACATAATAATATATCGTTTATAAAGTGTGAAAGCGGTCGCCATATATGAAAAAAATAATATTTATATTTCTCCTGCCGGTTATTTTTTTGTTAAATTCCTGCAATGGAACCGGTACTGTTTCCGTTTTCGGGTTTTCCCGGATAAATATAGAGAAGGGCAAAGGAAGTCTTTCCGCTGAAGATATAAAATCAGGGAAAAGATTAAACCTGCAGGGGGAGTATGAGTTTTATCCATGGAAACTGTATTCTCCCGATGATTTTCAAAAGGGCGTGCCAGGGGAATACCGGGATTATATCCAGGTTCCCGGACCATGGGGGCTCTCAGTAAAGGGGAAATCCGGTCTCTCCCGCGGTTTTGCCACGTACCGCCTCTTTCTATCCACTGGAATAAATGATGAACTGACACTTAACCTGGGGCATCCCGGCAGTTCATACAGGCTATGGATTAATGGTATTTACAGGGGGGGGGCGGGGGAAGTCGGTCAATCCCGGGAAAAGTGTATTCCCGCCAGGATTTCCCGCGTCTATGATTTCTATCCGAAGGATGGTTCGACGGAAATTGTCCTTCAGGTTGCTAATTTTCACTATGTAAAAGGCGGCATCTTCGACTCTGTTTATATCGGGATGAAAGAGAGGATGCATTACAGTCACCTTGTTCATCTCTCCTTTGATCTCTTTGTTTTTGCCATCTTTCTGATTGTGGCACTCTATAACCTGGCGATATTTTTCCTGCGGAGAAAGGAAAAGGCCGCCTTCTGGTTTGGGAGCTTTACACTGATCGTCGGAATCCGTGCGATGCTGGTAAACAGGGTTTATATATCTGTAATTTTTCCAGGACTCAGCTGGGAGTTTATCCGAACAGTCGAATTTCTGACGGTTTCTTTGAGTCTGCCCGTATTCATACAGTTTTTAAAGTATCTCTTTACGGGCAGTGTTAACCGCTATATTTTAAAGTTCTTCTGGAGTGTTTCCATTATCTATTCAGTTCTGATACTTACTACTCCAGCCCATGTATACAGCCGCGGTTTGATTGTTTTTCATGTTTTATATCTCCTGGCAGGTCTTTATTGCTCATATATTTTTGTAATATCCGCAGTCAGACGCATGGAAGGGGCTGTAATTGCCTTTATCGGTTTTTTATTTATATTTTTGGCGGCTATAAATGATATCCTTGTGGCAAATTCCGTAATGCCGGGTATCCTCATAGCCCAGTTCGGTTTTATTATTTTTGTCCTCGCCCACTCCCTGAATCTGACGAACCGGTTTTCCAGGGCCTTCGGTAAAAATGAGGAACTGTCTGAAACTCTGGAACGGAAGGTGAAGGAAAGAACCAGGGAGCTGGAACAGGAAAGAAACCGGTTTAAAACCAGAACAGAAGTGATGGAAAGGGAGCTTACTCTTGCCAGGCGTATCCAGGAGCAGCTGATCCCTCACCCGTATCCCTCTGCAAATATTTCATCCATGTATAAACCTATGGAGCAGGTGGGGGGAGACTTCTACGACTTTTTGAAATTCCGTAATTCTAAAAAGATAGGAATTTTCCTCAGTGATGTATCCGGGCACGGAGTGCCTGCGGCATTTATCACTTCGATGGTGAAAACATTAATACTGCAGTCCGGTCCCAGACGTGAAGATCCAGCTGAGCTGCTTGCGTTTTTAAACCGGCTTCTTATAAATCAGACCGGAGGTAATTTTATTACCGCCCTGTATTGTATACTCGATCCGGATACAAGAATACTGCAATTCTCGAATGCCGGACATCACGCCCCGATTGCGATTACCGAAAAGAGTGTTTATCCCATCAATGGCATGAGAAGCATACCCCTTGCGGTAATGGATAATGATGTCCTCGAAAAAGCCGGCAAAATGTTCAGCAACAGCCAGGTTACTCTTGAAGCCGGCAGCAAGCTGATCCTTTATACGGATGGCCTTACTGAAACGACGGAAAAAGATGATACCTCTGTTTATTTTGAGGATGAGATATTGTATGATACCCTTCAGGATATACGGCAATTCAGCAGTAAAAAATTCGTTGAGGAACTCATTTCATCCCTGATTACTTTCCATGGGGATAATTCTTTTGACGATGATATCTGTCTGATTTGTGTTGATGTAGAGTGAGTATATCAGGCGAAGAATCTCTTCTTCGCCTGATATATTTCCCCGCCCAAAAAAAAGCCCCTTGAGCAAATTATGTCAATGGGGCAAGGAAGTCTGACGTGTAAAATGATACTTTCAGTATCGGAATATCTCCTGAAAACTTTAGAAAATAATTTTTGTCAGATCCCCTGACCTGTTTTTGTCTCAGATTTAAGACTTTTGAAGCCTCAATGGTGCTTTTAACTGTTGCCTGTATTTTTTGATACGGTGTTGGTCCACTGGCATGAAGAACACCGGTAATCAGGGTCGTATTTTTTTACACCCGGGGAAACTTCAGAGATTCTAGCCATTATCAATGATTCACAGCTGGGACATCGCTTGGCAATCAGTTCATATTTTTCACTCTGGTTCATTCAGTTGCCATCCTCTGACGTGTTAAATTTAAATTGAGTAGTCACTCATGGTATGCATTATCAGTAAATGTCAAATAACTTTATGACATATTATTAGAAATTGCCAGAAAATTTTAAAAAAAATTGAATTAATCCAATTTTTAACAATTTATACTTGAAATTATGTCCCCTGACCATTACTGGTATGGTGTTTGAAACTGACTCCGTGTGGTTATCTGTCGGCAGGCATCCTGACGGATTACTCCTTTAGTCCGTAACCTCACCAATAGCCACACAGATAACATATATTCTGATATGATCAAAATAGTCATTTATGGTATATACTACCCGGAAAATGGTTGCCATGGGGTGACTGTTATTTTTCGTTACCAGTAAACCGATATATATAGTAAGAGGCAACCCGGTACTATGAAATTTATTCATCTTCACACTCATTCTGACTACTCACTCCTGGACGGGGCAATTACTGTCGATAAAATGATAGAGCGAGCCAGGGAACTGGAGATGCCCGCAGTGGCCCTTACTGACCATGGTAATATGTTCGGTGCAATTGAATTCTACCAGAAGGCCAGGAGGGAGGGGATTGTCCCCATTCTCGGTGAAGAGTTCTATATGGCTCCGGGATCACGCCGAATAAAGGAATCCGTAAAAGACAGTAATGAAGAGAATTCATACCATTTTCTGCTTCTTGCAAAAAATCTTAAGGGGTATCAGAACCTTTTAAAACTATCCTCTATCGGATATACGGAAGGATTTTACTATAAACCGCGTATAGATATGGAGGTTCTTGAACAGCATAGCGAGGGGCTTATTGCCGGATCCGCATGCCTGGCAGGTCAGATACCCCGCTATATTATTAAAGGACGCCTGAAGGAAGCACGTGATCTGGCGGGTAATTTTAATGAAATTTTCGGCCAGGATAACTTTTATCTTGAAATGCAGGATCATGGTATTCCTGAACAGCGTACCGTAAACAGTGAACTGATCAAGATATCAAGGGAACTGAACATACCCCTCATCGCCACCAATGACGCACACTATGTTCGACGGGAGGATGCCTATTGTCATGAGGTGCTCCTCTGTATTCAGACTGGGAAAACAATGAATGATACCAACCGTATGCGTTTTTCCAGCGATGAATTCTATATGAAGTCAACAGAGGAGATGATGGATCTCTTCGGGGATTATCCCGATGCTATCTATAATACCCATAAGATTTTCGAAATGATTGATCTTCAACTCGATCTGGGTAATCCCATTCTTCCTAATTTTGAAGTTCCCGATGGTTTTAATCTCGACACCTACCTTCACCACCTGGTAATCGAGGGAGCAAAAAAAATATACGGGAGTAATATTCCCGATGCCGTAAGTGAACGTATTGAGTATGAGCTTTCGGTCATTACCAACATGAAGTTTTCCGGTTACTTTCTGATTGTATGGGATTTTATAAATGAAGCCCGCAACATGAGTATTCCCGTTGGCCCAGGCCGTGGATCTGCTGCAGGTTCCATGGTCTCATACTGTCTCGGAATTACCGCCCTTGATCCACTCAAGTATGACCTCCTCTTTGAACGTTTCCTCAATCCTGACAGAAATGAAATGCCTGATATGGACCTTGACTTCTGTGCTGAACGAAGGGAAGAGGTCATCGACTATGTAAAAGATAAGTACGGTCATGACAAAGTCAGCCAGATTATCACCTTCAATAAAATGAAGGCTAAGATGGTGGTAAAGGATGTGGCCCGCGCACTCGATATCCCCTTTGCAAGGGCCAATGAAATAAGTAAGATGATCGAGGAGAATACATTGCAGAGTTCCCTCGATACTAACCCTGATCTTAAGGCGGTGTATAAATCCGGGGACATCGAAAAGGAACTCATCGATATTTCTCTCAACCTCGAAGGCCTTGCCCGTTCTGCAGGTAAACACGCCGCGGGAGTTGTCATCAGCAAGGGGGCCCTCACTGATTATGTGCCCCTCTATAGAGAACCGAAGGAGGGGAGTATCTCTTCCCAGTATGAAAAGAACACCCTTGAGCAGGCGGGACTGGTCAAGATGGACTTTCTCGGCCTGAAGAACCTTACAATTATCGATAAATGCCTCAAACTGATTAAGTCCTCTACCGGTGAAACCGTTAATATTGAGAACATACCCCTTGATGATGAGAAGACCTTTAAACTGCTGCAGAATGCCGATACGGTGGGGGTGTTCCAGCTTGAAAGTTCAGGAATGCAGAATCTTCTCCGGCGCCTTGGTCCAACGGTATTCGATGATATTATTGCAGTTGTTGCCCTGTATCGTCCCGGTCCCCTCGGATCGGGAATGGCGGACGACTTTGTAATCCGTAAACAGGATCCTGAACAGGTCAAGTATCCCCACCCGACACTTGAGCCTGTGCTGAAGGATACCCTGGGAGTTATTGTCTACCAGGAACAGGTTATGCTCATTTCCCAGGTAATGGCAGGATTTACCATGCCTGAAGCTGATAAGCTGAGAAAGGCAATGGGTAAGAAGAAAATGGACATAATTGATGCCCTGGAGGAAAAATTTCTTAAGGGTGCCGAGGAAAAAAATATAGATAAAAGCCTTGCGCAGGAGCTCTACGGCCAGATAAAAAAATTCGGTGAGTACGGTTTTAATAAGTCTCACTCCGCTGCCTATGCCATGGTTACATATCAGACGGCATACCTGAAGGCCCATTACCGAATACAATACATGACGGCACTCATGTCCCTTTCGCCCGATGATGTTCCCTTCTTTGCCAGTGATTCACGCAGGCGGGGTATCTCCATACTTCCCCCATGCATAAACAAAAGTATGAATGATTTTATCATTGAGGGTAAAAAGATACGGTTCGGTCTGGGGGCCATCAAGGGTCTGGGTGACAGGGCGATTGAAACCCTCATCGAAACAAGGGACGGTGTGGGAAAATTCGAAAATCTGAAAGACGTTTTTGAAAATATCGATCTCATGACCGTCAACAAGGGAGTCCTTGAAGCCCTTATCAAGTCGGGGGCCTTCGATTCCCTCCATGACAACCGGGCACAGCTTTTTACATCGGTGGAGCTCCTGATTGATACCGCCAGGCGCCTCCAGGAGGACAAGGCCTCAGGTCAGGGTAACCTTTTTACCATGAATGAATCGCCCCAGGATAAGGGGAATATTGATCTTTTTGAGGCTTCCGAATGGGCGGAAAACGAAAAACTTAATAATGAGAAGGAAGTTCTGGGGCTCTACGTTTCAGGGCATCCCCTCGCGAAGTATGAAAAGGAAATCAGGGCATATTCCTCTCTTTCCATCACTGAACTTACGGGGGAACATGGCGAACGGGAACTCTCTATAGTTGGAGTCATCCATGACCTGGATATCCGGAGAAGCCAGAAGAACAATAAGCGTTATGGGCTTGGTATCCTGGAAGACCTCGAGGGAACCCTTGAGATCCTGGTTTTTTCAAGAACACTTGATAAGCATGAAGAGCTGCTTCTCTCCGGGGCGCCCCTGGTAATTTCCGGGAAGATTGAACTCGACGGAAACGTCCCCCAGAAGATGATAGTAAGTAACGTACGGCCCCTGAAGGATGTCAGGCGTGAGGCCATCTCTGCAATTCACATTAAGCTTGATACGCCCGGCATGAACGACAATTTCCTTGAGACCCTGAGGGATATGCTGAAGCGACACCGTGGAGACTGCCCGATTTATTTTCATGTTAATGAGAATAACAGTGCGGAGCGTGTCGTAAAGGCTCACAACACCTTTAATATCAAGCCTTCGGAACAGCTGGTTCGTGATCTTTCCCGGATGCTTGGGCCGGAAAAGGTAAGGTACAGTATCGGGCGATAACCTGTTTTTATCAGCTGCGGCGGAGATACTTCTTCAGAAGCCCATATCCCTTTGATTGGGCGAGTATTTTTTCGTTATCGGCGCTGATGACCACCCTCATATTTTTATAACCGAGAAATTCTTTTGACAGCATCTGAACAAGACTTGATGTGGTGGTTGCGTCAAGTTTGCAGCGTTCAGTCATTTCAATGATTATTTCATCTTCTTTGTCGAAGGAAACGTCATCACCGAGGCCTTTGGATATACTCTCTGTCAGTTTGCCGGCCACATCCATCAGGGTACGGTTGGTCCAGTGACCGATTATGTAAAATCTGCCGGTCTCCAACTCGCGGTCTTCGGGGGTTTCAACCGGAACCATTTCCCTGTCCCTGAAGAGGGCCTGTTTGCTGAGGCGGTATACAACTGAAGCGGGGGGGTAATCACCGTTTTCTATGATTGTTTCCGGGATGTCTGGCTTGAAAAACTGTTCCCGTGTGACAATCCCCCTGATATAGGTTGTAATCAGGGGTTCCATCTGGTTGGGGGGAAGGGTACTGTCAATTGTCTTCAGGAAAAAAAGTTTATTGAATTTAGCGCCATTCTGCTTTAGCTCATCAATGAAACTGTTCACTGCCCGATCCTGGGTGGCGAGAAAACTGAGTATTTTTTTCGGATCAGTGTTGATCTCGGAGAGTAATTTTTCATCGGATTCGTTCCCGAAGAGGATAAAATTGCCCTGGATCTTTTCGAATCCGCGTCCCCTCGCCAGGATAATATAGGAAATGAGGAGTGTCCTGAGGATTTTCATGTGGTCAGGGTCGATTTCTTCGGGAAGACCTGAATCGATTCGAAAATCAATGGCTATAAAATATGGAAAACCCGTATCCTTGATGAATTTCAGGAGTTCTGTCCGTAAAAATGTGGTATTGGATGCATTCTGCATTTCTTTACTTATTGAGGATACACTGTAGAGATTGATATGGTGGTCTGCAATGGCCAGATTGTTTTTTGCCAGAACCGGAAGAAGTTTGTCCTGTATTTCGGTATTGTTGGTTATTAAAAGAATCTTTCGTGATCTGCTTATTGGCATTTCAGCTCCTCGGGCAGAACCATGTTAATTCTACCGTCGATTATTCTAAAAAAAAACGTCAATATTTGCAAGAATATTTCCAATACGCCGTTAATTAAGATAGATGGAATAAAAACAGGGGAGAGTTGATGCCCATAGTGTCAGGTGCCCTCCCGTGAGGAAAAGATTATGGAACATATAGATTGTATTCTTTGTGGAAGTTCAGATAAAAAAATCCGGTTCAGCAAACAATCACGCGGGGGTGATACCTTTCAGCTGGTGGAGTGCCGCGGATGCCGTCTTGAATATGTGAATCCACGTCCCGGCGAAAAGGAGATTGAAGCATATTATGGCAGTGAATATTTCAGCACCAGGACGGATAGGGGTTACAACAATTACTTCAGTGACGGGGTGAGGAAGGAAGTAGAACGGGTTTTCGAACTTAATCTTCGGGATCTCAGTTTTTTTGATTTCGAGAAAAAACTTGCCAGGCGGGGGAAGTCACTGGATGTGGGCTGCGCCGCGGGATACTTTGTCTCCATGATGCGGAAGCGTGGCTGGGATGCCTCCGGGATAGATGTTTCCGACCCCTGTGTTGAGGCGGCACAGGCTGCGGGACTTTCCGTCACCAGGGGAAGCTACCTGAAACAGGTATATGAAACACAATTTGATCTTATAACCCTCTGGGCCACCATCGAGCATCTTCATCATCCTGAACTTTTTATCAGAAAGATTTACTCTGACCTCTCAGGTGACGGTCTTCTTATTCTTTCGACCTGCAGAACAGGGGGGATCAATTTTAAGCAATTGAAGGGGCCCCGGTGGCGATTTTATAACTTCCCCGAGCATCTCTATTTTTTCAGTAAAAAAAATATTTTTCGGCTTCTAGACCGGGAGGGCTTTACTGTAACTGAATACCGTGCCTATGGGAGCGGTGTCGGTTCCGGGGGCACTTTGAAAAGAAAAGCGGCTGACTTCATGGCGAAGCGCTTCGGCTTTGGTGACATGATGATACTGGCGGCGCGGAAAAGGTAAAAGGAGCCAGGTTCGGGGTAAAAGGCAAAAACCTGCTGGATGTAAATAAGGTATAGGTTCAGGACTGTAATTTAAGGAATTAATCCGTTAACTATGTCCTGACCCGACCCCGTCCTTTTTGCTTTGAACTGAAAACTTTTTATTCTCCTGTTCCCTGTAACTTTTTACTTTCAAATTAATTGACAGATTTGAAGCGTATCGTGATAGTATGTATATTCGGTGTTGAGGATTGCCTTCTTCGAAACCGGTTCGGAAAACTGACCAGGAGATATATATAATGGAAGTAGTTAAAACCATCGCCCAAGTGCGTGAAAAGATAAATGCGGTAAAGATGACGGGTAGGAGTGTCGGTTTCGTCCCAACCATGGGATTTCTCCATGAGGGCCACCTGAGCCTGGTACGTGAATCCAGAAAGGAAAGTGATTACCAGGTAATGAGCATTTTCATAAATCCCATGCAGTTCAATAATCAGGAGGATCTCGATTCCTATCCCATAGATCTTGAAAGGGATTATGCCCTTGCAGAGGAGGCAGGTGTTGACCTGGTCTTTGTTCCCGACAATGAAGAGATGTATGCGGAGCGTAAGGTCTATATAGATATTGAAACGCTAACAGATCATCTCTGCGGCTTCGCACGGCCTGGGCATTTCCGCGGGGTCCTTACCGTGGTGGCGAAACTTTTTAATATTGTGCAGCCTGATGTGGCCGTTTTTGGACAGAAGGACGTTCAGCAGGCGGTCTCCATTGAAAAGATGGTGGATGATTTAAACTTCCCCATCAAAATGATTATAGCCCCGACGGTGCGGGAAGATTCCGGGCTGGCAATGAGTTCGAGAAATAAGCGCCTCACCGATGATGAACGGGGCCGCGCCGTTGTAATAAGCCAGAGCCTGAAGAAGGCGGAGGAGATGGTGAAGGAAGGGGAGCGGTCATGGAAGGCCATCCGGGCAGAAATGGAAAGTATTCTTAAATCAGGAAATCCCGACAGTATCGATTATATCTCCGCAGTCGACTACGGAGAGCTGCAGCCCCTGGAGACCTTCAGTGACAGGGGAGTGATAGCTGTGGCGGCTTTTTATGGTGCGGCAAGACTCATTGATAATATGATTATTGATATGCGCGGCGGGGAAGTAAAATGCAGCTACTGAAAATAATACCGATACTTGTTTTACTTGGATCTCTATCCTGCACCCCCGGGGGACCCCTCTCGCCGAAGGATGCGGCGGAGCAGCTTAGCCAGGCCTTCCTTCAGCAGGACGTAAAGTCCCTGAAGGGACTCCTTTCGAAGGAGAGCCTGAAAAAAGTCGAAACCATGGCTGCAGCATTGAAAAATCTTGAGGAAAAACAGAGTGGTAATACGGCAAATTATTACGGCCTTAAGCCTGAGGCCCTCCGCAACATGGATGCGGAAACCTTCCTTGCGCTTTATCTTAGAAATGAATCGAAACGTACACTGGGGAAGATCCTGAAAACAGAAATTATTGATATAAAACGTGATAAAAAAAAGGCCACTGTATTTTTCAAGGCTGGGGCAGCTCTAATTTTTGTCCGTGAAGGCCCCTACTGGAAATTTGATTTGACTGAATTGTGATGTATGCTCCATCCCCTCTTGATTAAGGCGTTAAAATCCTTTCGCACCTTCATCATGAGGGGATATTCTCTTCATCCCTTCCGGAAAATTCCCCTCGCCACCAGAGCCGCTAATCCAAAAAATACAATCAATGTCGGCTCCGTGGGGAGATTATCAAAGGAAAAACTTACCAGAAATCCCCCTGCGGAAAAGCAGATGGCAAAGACAATCGTGCCGGCAATGGCTGTCTTCATCGACCTGAATATAGCCAGTGCCACCAGCCCCGGGGCAAGAAGGGCCATCATGGTAACGTAAATACCAAGGAGGCGCACCGCAACGGCAATGACGAATCCCGCCAGGGAATAATATAAAATATTTATAGAAGTAACGGGTATCCCCTGGAGCTTCGCAAGCTGATTGTCAAATCCAGCCTGGAGGAAGCGCCGGTAAAAAATTATCTGCAGCAGCAGGGCCGTTATCAGGTGGGGCAGGTAATGGAAGAACATCTCAGGCGGTGAGTATAGTATCTCCGAGAAATATGCCTTCAGCAGAATCAGGTCACTCCCCCCAATGAGTTTATTCGTCAGGGGTATCAATCCCATGAAGAAGACCAGGAGCAGCGCAAGGAGACTCTCGGCATTTGATATTCCTTTGCTCATGAAATAAATAAGGGGGAACATGATCAAGAGTGTCAGGGGAAAAATATAGAGATCCATATGAGCCAGGTCTGTAATTGCCCCGCTGTTGATCATGGCAATGGCATCGCCGTGATTCCCATGGTGGATGAACATCCCAAGTAGAAAGCTGAACTGTGCAATGCTGGAAAGTACCAGGCCGTAGAAGGATGCGCGGCGCAGCACCAGAAAAAATCCGGTGAAACTGACCGCGGCAATGTAGGCAAGACTCAATAAAATCTGCCAGCTGTACTGACTGAGATAGAAGGAACTTTTCTCAATAACATCCATGGCCTTCGGCGCTCCCACCGCAGAGTTCTATGCTTATCGTATTGAAGTCGACATGATCATGATGGTCGATGATTACCAGGGTAATATTTTCATCATGTTCCTGAAGCAGCAGTAATTTTAAATCATCCCGGCCGTACCTGTCTATGTTGGCAAAGGGCTCATCGAGAAGAATGAAGTCAGGGGATGAAATTAGTGCCCTTGCAGCAAGGGCACGTTGCAGTTCACCGCCGCTTACTTCACTGAAGAGATTTTCCTTTTTTCCTGATAGTCCAACACGCTCCATTACCCCGTCTATTAGTATGCGGTCGTTTCGGTGCATTGATGGTGAAAGGAGATTCCGCAAACGGTGATATCCCGGCAGTCCCATTGCCACCAGGTTTTTTAGTGTCAGGGGATACTGGCGGTCAAGGATACTCTGCTGCGGAATATATGCCATGCGTTGAAAACCGGTTTTACGGTTACCTTTTTTGAGGGGAAGGAGTCCCAGGAGGGCCTTTGCAAGGGTGGTTTTCCCACTGCCATTGGCCCCCTCGATGAGGAAGATATCCCCCTCATTTATCGTTACTGAGATGTCCCGCAATACCGTCGTGCTGTTGTAGCCAAGGTCAGCTTTATGAAGCGTAAGCTTTTTCATTGGAGACCTATCCTGAGGAGATGGACGCATCCTGTCAACATCGCCTGATAGGTGCCGGTACTTCGAGTACTTCCCGTCTGTATCGGCAGTATTACCAGCTGTGCCCCGGAATCGCGGGCTATCTTTCCGGCAAATGAAAGATTCGACCAGGGGGTGGCCAGAATAACTCGAATTTTTTCCCTGCGGATTTTCGCCGTCACCTTCCGCAGGTGGGACGGCGACGGTGAGATCCCGGGGAGTTCTTCAAGCATGACTTCCTGCCTAAGACCGAATCGGCTCAGAAGGTAGTTGAACTCACTGTGATAAACTGCGACCTTTCTGCCGCGGAAGGGTTTTATTGCCTCAAGGAGTTTTTTTGTCAGTAGGGTGACTTCCCCCCTGAACTTTTTGAAATTTCTACGGTACCGGGCAGTGTTGGCGGGATCGACCCGAATGAGGGTGTCCCGGATGTTGCGCCCAATAATGATTCCGTTAACCGGATCTGTCCAGTAGTGGGGATTGCCCCGGGGATGGATGTCCCCCATCTGGCGGGTTATCAGGCCCGCTGGTTTTCCCTTCAGGGGGACGCCCCGCCATGTGATGCAATAGCCCGGGGCTCCACGGATAATTTTGGCATTGCGGGCCTGCCGCAGAAGAATTGGGACCCAGCCGACTTCAAGTTCCAGTCCCACCTGTATGAAGACATCGGCACGGTTCAGCTTTACAATATAGTCAGGGCGAGCCTGGGCGTAGTGGAGGTCCGTGTTGCCTGAAGTAAGGGATTCTGTCTGCACCAGACTGCCCCCGATGGAACGGGCGATACTCGCCAGGTCTTCCGATGTGGTTACTACGCGAATTTTTGCTGCGGCAGGAAAAGAGAGGACCTGCAGGAAAGCGACAATGGATAATATATATTTAATTTTTTTCATACTGTTAATCCTTAATATTTATGGGGGGGGTGGTGTCCCAGTATAAAGTCAGCCTGGAGATAGAGAAGAACGTTCTTCCTTTCTCCAAAGTAGTCCTGCCCCTCAAGGTTTATGCGGAAATAGGAGAACTCCGAAGGTTTAAACGTAATCCAGAGTACCACGCCGTTGCTGAATTTTTTGACGTTGCTGTCCAGCTCTTCTGAGAAGAAGTCATACCTTGTTCCCACAGCCCAGTAGTGATGAAACTGATACTGCATATATCCATAGAGGCCGGTAGATTTATCCTCTTCGGCTGTTTCACGCTGCCGGTATCGGAACCAGTACTCTGTAGAGAAAATAAAGCCGCGATAGCGGCCCCTGTTCCATTTAATTGTCAGGTCAGCCCCCGCGGTATGGTCAGCGTCTCCTGAAACTCCTTCGTTTGGAGAAAAGTGAATGTAGGTGAAGCCGAAGTGGCTGCCCCAGTTGTTGCCGAATGAAACAAAGTTTTTCAGACGCGCCGTGAGGAGGGGAACCGGTTTCAGGGGGCCGTCACCGTGGGTGTGCCCCCAGGTGCGGCCGTTAAAGATGCCCAGTTTGATTTCCTGGTAGAAGGAGAAGGGCATGAGAAATGCAATTTCACCCCCCTGGTCGTAGACTCCTTCATTATCAAAAAATTCCTCGTGGACCTTCGGGGTACTGGTGAAGTGCCAGTCGTGGCGATGGATTCCGTTCAGTCTACCCGCATCGAGGAAAAAGCGCCCCCCCCGTGCCCAGAGGTTCCACGGAAGGTTGTTAAATTCGAAGTAGACCTCATGGAGTTCCCAGATATACTTTCCTTCCTCATTGTGTACCGCCAGGGAGAGAAATCCCATGGCGAGCCAGTCAATGCCTCCGGAGAGACCAATTTCGACTTCCCTCACCATGAAGGCGTTTCTGGTTGCCCGGTTATCGCCCCTGTGGTTAATGTCAAACTCACCCGTAAAATCAGCTGCGATATAGATATTCGGCAAAGATGCACGGTCGATGATACCGGAGCTGTTTTCTGAAACAGCCGCTGCCTTCTCATTCGTGACGGTCTTTACTCCTCCCAGGAGATTGTCGATCTCACCGTCGAGGTCGTCCCCGGCATAGACCCAGGAGGTTGCAAGAAGAAAAAGGATCATTGCCGCCCAGAAGATGCCACATCGACTTCGCGCCTTCGGGATTATATTTTTTGGATTGATTTTAATGTTCATGTTCTTCATAAAAAAGCCTCACAGAATCAATGGTTACACCGGTTTCCCCCCTGTAATAAATAGTGCCAGTGGCGGGGAGACTCTGTTCTGTCCATTCTCCAGGCTCCCGGTTAATGTCTGCGGTTGCCGCCTCCCAGTCTGAAGGTTCCGTGTCACTTGATTTGACTATGATATGGGCCCCCGGTGATTCCTCGTGGAATCCTATGAGCCAGTACTTTGCGGTACTGTCAGTAACACTTTGGTTATCTCCACCGTCACGATAGGTTGCATCAAGGTTGATGTTGGGGCCATTAGGGGAAAATGTAAATTTTCCACCCCCGGTTCCATCACTGGCGGTACCGGCATAGATGGTAAATGTTCCGTTGTTTAACGAAAGATTGTTAAGTGCAATATGGTTCGCATCCACGGTAATATCGCAGAGTTCTCTGATGCTGTTGTCCATAGTGAAGGTTGTCGCGGTGCAGTCCGTGATTGCGTCGTCACCGCAACCGATAATTGCCGAAAAAGAAAAGAGTATACCCATAAGGGTGAGTATCCCCGCAGTTGATAGTGCCTGTAGAATCGGATCAGTATGATTAAATATTTTTCGTGTCATGAATTTCTCCTGAAGTAATAGGCCAATTTTCAGGCACGACGTAATGGAAAACTCAAATGGAAGTTTTCTTTTTACTGTGCCTTGAATCTAGATGTTTTCAGGAAAGGGGAGGAGCATTGGGGAAGTAGGATCCGTAGTATATGATAGAATTCTTTTTGTTTACTATGGAAGATGTTTTTTCAAAAGAAAAATAAATGACTGGCTCGGGAGTAGTAATATCCGTAGCTTCTGTGCCGGTTTTTTGTAATAGGAAGAGTATTTGCGGGCAGTTATCATGCTCTCTGTTGTCTTCGTGGGTATGTCCCAGTGCCTGCAGGGTCGAGGCTGTCAGGATGAACATGAGGCCCAGTGCGATTGCAGCGCGATGCCTTTGTGTGTATTTCCCTTTTTTCTTCATTATTTGATAAAAGGATAACTGACTTTGGATGTGTCCGTCAAGGTTTTTTTGCTTGCAGGAAGGTGCGTGGATGAAGGGGCGAAATTCCGTAAGAAGGCGCGAAAGCGCTTTCGCGCCTTCTTACGGAATTATTTTCGCGGGCGACGTTGGGGAATATATCTAAGAAGCCAACCGTGACTTGAAGTTAACCAGTAATTCTTCCGCTTTCTGGTTCTGTCCCTGGAAGATGTAAAGCATGCTGAGACGGGAAACATCGGAGTAGACCGGTTCGTCAGCCATCATGTTTGATTCCATCTCTTTAATAGCCGTATCAATATCACCAATTTCTTTCACCTTATTTTCGTAGGTAAGGCCCTTCAGGTATGTCTTGAACTTCGAGTACTGTGGCTGCGCCTTCAGGGCACTCTGCAGGTGAGATTCAGCCTTTTTGTAATCTCCCAGGTAGTAGTGGCAGAAGCCGTAATATTTGTTCAGAAAGATTTTATCGTCGGCGATATCTTTTATGTTATCGAGGCAGTTGATTACATTGCCGTAGTCTTTCCAATCGTAATAAATATATGACAGAAGGTAGTTGGCCTTCAGGTGCTTGCGGTCCGTCTGGATTACTGCAGCGAGATGTTTTTCTGATTCTTCGTATCTTTTCAGGGCATAGAGGGTCATTCCCGCATAATAGAGGCCTTCCATGAAATCCTGCTTTAGCTGCAGCGATTCAAAAAAGAAGGGGAGGGCCTCTTCATATCTGCTGAGGTTGTAGTATTCAACTCCGAGATTAAGGAGAACCCTGTAATTTTTCTCAATTTTCAGCGCCTCCCGGTACGACTCAAGGGCGAGCTCACTGTTTCCCATCCGGGCATGGATTTCACCGATATTGTTATAGGCTTCGATAAAACCGGGGTGGATTTCCAGGGCACGTTTATATTCTGTTAGAGCGGATACAAAATCCCCGCGGTTTGAAAATTGAAGGGCTAAATTGTATATGGTGACCGCTTCAGAAGGTACTGATATGGCATTCATAGATGTCCTCACTTGACTAAAAATGAAAGTTGTCGTTTCTATCTGTACTATCGGCGGATTTCAAAAATCCTTTTAGTATATTACCACGAATCATATATATTTTCAAGATTTTTCTTCTCTCGTATTGTTTAGCAGGAAAGTCTTTTGCTCGTGAGGATAACCACCCTTTCCGATATATTTAATGAGTGAAGCAGGTGTAATGTTTGCAAATAGCAGCTATGATTAGAAACAGTTAAAATTATTCATGAAGATTCCAGATATATTTAATCCATTTTTTAAGAGGGGGGGGGGAAGTTTAATTCCTGTATTAACGGGACTGCTGCTTTTCCTGGTACTTTCACCCCTTAATGCTGCGGATCCCTTTAAACTGCATCCGGATATGAAGGGAGTCTCCCTGGGGAGAGAAATATATGTACAGGAAGACAGGGAGGGGAAGTTTTCCATCGATGATATCCTTTCTCCCACGAGGATGCAGTATTTTATAAAATCCAGGGATGAATATCACTCCTTCGGCTTTTCTCTTTCCTCCTATTGGGTCAGGCTGCCGGTGAAAAATACTTCCTGGAAACATCTGAAGTGGTACCTGGAAATCGGGCATCCCCTGTTTGATGAAATTGATCTTTACCGGGTCCGTGACGGGGAAGTCCTGTCTCACCGGCAGGCGGGAAGGATGTTTCCCTTTTCAAAGCGGGAGGTAAATTTCAGGAAATTTATTTTTACGCTGAAAGAAGAGCCGCTTTCTCAATCCGACTATTTTATCCGTTTTAAAACAAAGGGTACTGTAGAAATTCATCTTTTTGCATGGACCCCGGAAACCCTCCTTGAAGGAATTTCCGGGGAGCAGCTTCTCGTGGGATTGTACTATGGTGCCGTGCTGGTGATGCTTATATATAATCTCTTTCTGTTTTTTTCAATTAATGACGTGAGCTATCTCTTCTATGTTCTCTACTATTCCTCCTTTTTTGTTTTCCAGGCGAGCCTGAGCGGCCTTGCGGGGCAATACCTCTGGCCCGAGTCGATCTGGTGGAACAACTACAGCCTCGCCTTTTTCATATTACTGAGCCTGATCTTTGCAATGAATTTCTGCAGGGCATTTTTAAAGCTGGGAGATAATATCCCCCGGATGAATGAGGTTTTCCTCATCGTGATAATTATAAACGTAATGCTGCTCCCGTTCTCATTTTTTATCGGCTATGCCCTGATGATAAAAATTGCGATGATTCTGGGGCTTCTTTCCGCCCTTCTGATTACACTTGCTGTAAGCGTGACCCTCTACCAGGGATTCAAGCCTGCACGGTATTATGCGATTGCGTGGACTTTTTTCTGGATAGGGGTAGTCTTTTTTGCCCTGAAGACATTTACCGTGTTGCCGGACACGCCACTTACCCGGTGGGGAATGCAGACGGCATCAATGCTGGAGATAATACTAATATCCTTTGGTCTTGCAGACCGTATAAACTTCCTCTCCCGTGAAATGGAAAAGATAAATGAGAACCTTGAAATGATGGTCTCGGAAAGAACTGAAGAAATGAACAATATCATGACTGAACTGGAGAAGCGGGACCTGGAAATGCAGCGGGAGCTTAAACTTGCCGCGGATATCCAGTCCGGGATTTTGCCGGAGATGCCCTTCATGCATGAGGGGATACGCGTCGACGCCTACTACAGCGCAATGGGGCAGGTTGGCGGGGACTTCTATGATATTTTTCAGATGCAGGGAGGGCACCTTGGGATTCTTATAGCCGATGCATCGGGACACGGAATGCCAGCGGCCTTTTTGACTGCCATGGCGAAAATCAGCTTCTCCGAAACAATCCAGACGCAGCTTTTCCCCCGGGATATTTTCAGTCATGTAAACAATGAACTCCTTGAGACAATCCAGACTGATGATTTCGTGACGGCCTTTCTGATGGTAATCGGTCCCTCCTACGAGGTCTTTTACGGTAACGCGTCCCATCAGCTTCCCATGGTTTTAAGATATGAAACCGGGGAGGTAAAGGAGTGGGATACCAATGGTCTCTTTATGGGGGCCATGGAGGTGGCTAATGAAATGTATGAGGATGGCCAGGATGTACTCGATTACGGTGACCGTGTCCTTCTTTTTACTGACGGGATTACCGAGGCCCAGAACCGCTACGAGGAGGTTTATGGTGTTGAGCGTTTGAAAAAACTTTTTGCCGATACAATGGACCTTTCGATATCTGAAGCTAAAGAACGCATCATGAACGACTGGAGCAGGTTTACCGCCGGCCTGGAACAGAAGGATGATGTGACCCTGGTAATAGTGGAAATAGACCGAAATTACCGTGAACTTGTCAACTACAGGGAGCTGGGGTTCCGTTATCTTTCGGAAAGCCGCTGGGATGAGGCCATCACGGAACTTGAAAAAGCGCTTGAAATTAACAGCAGGGATGAGAAAAGTCACCTCTATGCGGGAGAATGCTATCTCTATAAAAAGGATTACCTCAGGGCTGAAAAACACCTTCAGGAGTACCTTTCTAAAAATGAGATTGATGCCAATGTTTGGTGTCACCTTGCTGAGGCGCACTACTACCTGAGGGATTATCCACACGCATATGAAACGGCACAGAAGGCCCTCGGTTTTCGGAAGAATTTTGTAAGGGCCATGGTGATATGCGGCATGTCCCTGCGGCAGCTTCATCGAACCGACGAAGCCTACCAGATGTTTAAGCGGATACTGACACTTGATGAAAAAAACGGCGTTGCAAAAAGAGAAATCAATCGAATTGAAACAATCCGGAGCAAAAAAACTGCCGGTGCTGCTGATACTGCTGACGGCAGTTAGTTTTTCCGCCACAGCCGGTGGCATTGAAGAACCACGCTCTCCCGTTACCCCTTTTACAAAAAAGAAAGAAGCATCAGAAAAGGAAGTAGGGGCCTCCGCAGCCTATCAGGGGAGGGCAGAGGTTACCACTGTGGGAGGGAATCGATTTGCCGGGAAAATCGAGTTCCCCGTAAAAAAACTTTTTATCCCGGCTAAGTGTTCTGTTTCCGGCCGAAGGGAAGTTATCGAAATTGTGACGGTAAAAAAAATTACCATTATTTCATGGAAGAAGGGCAAAAAAAGCGGGAAGGCATGGATTTTTCTTCCCCACCGAATCCGTATTGAAACCCATGATGGAACCGTGGTCCATGTCTCTGAAAGGGAGTTTTTCCGGAAATTGAAATTTATGAGAAAAAAAAATGTTTTTTCCCTCTTTACCGTATATTATGATTACTGGAGGGGGGGGCAGTGGCGTTTTTCTCAAAGCAGATCCTTTGGCGGAACCATCACAAGGGGGCACGGTAAAACTATCCGGGAAATTCGTCTCCTCCCGGTCAAGTCTGAAAATTCTGCGGAAAATCTTATCGAGATGTACCTCCGTAAGAGTATGAAATAAAGATTGGGAAAAAAACTTGACAAATAGCGGCACATGTCGTCATTGCTGTATTATCAAACAGGACGTGGAAGAATGACCTTTGACAGATCCAACACATGGTATTTTTTAGCTTTTCTGATTATCGGAGCCATTCTCGGATCTGCACTGGGGGCACTTCTCGTCAGGGCGGTACCGGCATTGTCGGTGATAACCCGGAACCTGACAGGTCCTGTAGGCTTCAATCTTGAAGTTATTTCGTTTTCAATGAAAATAAACCTTTCGTCAATAGTAGGTATGATTTTCGGAATCATCCTTTTTCGCAAGGTTTAGGTCGCGCTAGCGATTATCCTGTGCTTTTCAGGTGAAAAGCACAATGTAAATCGGTCTTTGAGACCGGTTGCCTCCTTTCCAGTGGAAAACAGGCAATCAAACAATATTATTTTGGCAGCACGGCATATATTCTGTGCCGACAGATTATTTCTGTCCGGATGAACGTGCCGGTTGCCGGTCCAGGGGACCAGAAATTATTTAACCATGGGGGTACACTAATTGGCTGTTGTATCAATGAAAGCACTATTGGAATCTGGCGTACATTTCGGACACCAGACACGCAGATGGAATCCCAAGATGGGTCAGTTTATTTTTACTGCACGGAACGGGATTCATATTATCGACCTTCAAAAGACCATGCAGCGGGTAAAAATTGCCCACGCCGCAATGAAGGAGCTGGCCGCCAGCGGTGGCACCGTTCTTTTCGTAGGTACTAAGAAGCAGGCTCAAAACGCAATCGTAGAATATGCACAGAAATGCGAACAGTATTATGTTGCAGAAAGATGGCTTGGTGGTCTTTTGACAAATTTTAAAACAGTAAGTCATTCTATTGATCGTCTCAAAGAGCTTGAGAAGATGCAGGCAACTGATATCTGGGACGCGGAGACCAAGAAAGAGGTTCTTGAGCTTCAGCGTGAGCTGGCCAAAAAGGACAAGATTCTTTCCGGAATCAAAAACATGTCCAAGCTTCCCGATGCTCTCTTTATCATTGATCCTAAAAGAGAAGCGATAGCGGTAAACGAAGCAAAAAAACTAGGTATTCCTATCTTTGCCGTTGTAGATACCAACTGTAATCCTGACGAAATCGATTATCCAGTACCTGGAAATGACGATGCTATTCGTGCAATTGCTCTTTTCCTTGATATTATGGCAAATGCCATTAACGAAGGAAATTCAGGCGGACAGGTCGAAGAGGAAATGGCAAAAAAAGAAAGGCAGGAAGAATCTGAATCTGAAGCAGTAGAATCTGAAGAAGAAGCAAAACCTGCTGAAGAAGAAACTGCAGAAGCAGCAGAGGCTGTGGAAGAAAAAGCAGAAGAGGCCGCAGAAGTGACTGCAGAGGCTTCCGATGAAACAGCGGATAAAACCGAAGAGGGAAAGGACGTCTGGTAGCAGACGCCCCTTTTACCTGAAATAAAAGTATTACTGATAATTATTCAAGGAGAAATCTTGTGGCTGAAATTACAAGTGCAATGATAAAAGAACTGCGGGAGAAAACTCAGGCCGGAATGATGGACTGTAAAAAAGCCCTGCAGGAAAACGATGGAGATATGCAGCAGGCGGTAGATTTCCTGAGAAAGAAGGGACTCGCCTCCGCTGATAAAAAAATGGGCCGTGAGGCATCTGAGGGAATTATTGCTTCATATATCCATTCAAATAACAAGGTGGGAGTACTTCTCGAGCTGAGAACCGTTACCGACTTTGTTGCCAGGAATCCTGATTTTACCCAGCTTGCAAAGGAACTCTGTATGCAGGTTGCCGCAGCGGCTCCTGAATATGTAAACATTGAAGATGTGCCTGAAGATGTAATTGCCAGAGAGAAAGACATCTACAGAGAACAGATGAAAGATTCCGGTAAACCCGATAATGTAGTTGAAAAAATTATCGAAGGTAAGCTGAATAAATTCTATTCTGAAGTATGCCTTCTTGAGCAGAATTACATCAAAGAAGACAAAG
This sequence comes from uncultured Spirochaetota bacterium, assembly GCA_942491575.1. Classification (GTDB taxonomy): domain Bacteria; phylum Spirochaetota; class UBA4802; order UBA4802; family UBA5550; genus CAZHNW01. The sequence goes on along the minus strand of CALOBT010000025.1, from coordinate 1,810,446 downwards.
TTCAGATCAAAGATATTATTAAAGAAAAGATTGCCACATATGGTGAAAATATTGAGGTAGGAAAGTTTACCAGATATCAGATCGGTGGCTAATATGGGCTCGGAGACTGACATTGGAAAACTGAAATACCGGCGTGTTCTCCTGAAACTCAGCGGTGAGGCTCTCGCGGGACACGCTAAAACCGGCATTGATCCATCAATACTCAATCAGGTGGCTGATGAGATTATCGAAATTTCCAATATGGGAGTCGAGGTTGCCGTTGTAATCGGTGCCGGTAATATTTTCAGGGGATCCCTCGGTGAGGAGCTCGGAATTGAGCGGTCAACGGGGGATTTCATGGGTATGCTGGCAACGGTAATGAATTCACTGGCCCTGCAAAATGCCCTGAGAAAAAAGAATAAGCCTGCACGGGTCTTAACCGCAATTGAAATGAAGGATATCGCCGGTTATTATACTGTAGAGGGGGCACGGGATTTGCTGTCAAAAGGCGAAATTGTCATTGCCGCGGGCGGTACCGGGCATCCTTTCTTTACCACAGATACAGCCTCGAGCCTGCGCGCCGTGGAGTTAAAGGCTGACGTAATGCTGAAGGCAACACGGGTTGATGGGGTATATACCAGTGATCCTGAAAAAGACCCGGAGGCAAAACGGATGAAGACAATTTCGTATCATGAAGTTATTCGTGATCGTCTCAAGGTTCTTGACCTCACTTCTGTGTCTCTCTGTATGGAGAATAATTTACCAATAATTGTTTTTAATCTGTTTAATAAAGATTCCCTGAAAAAGATTATTTCAGGGGAAGAACTGGGTTCACTTATTTCCTGATAAGGAGAAGTTTATGATTGATGATATCATGACTGATGTAGAAGATCGAATGCAAAAAAGTATTTCCGCCCTTCAGCGGGATTTTACCGCAATCAGAACCGGCCGGGCGAATCCTTCAATGTTTGACGGAATTTCAGTAGACGTATACGGTTCTCAAATGCCCATTAATCAGGTGGCAACCATCTCTGTCCCTGAACCTCGTCTTATTGTTATTCAGCCATGGGATGCAGGAAATCTCGGTGTGATAGAAAAGGCTATTTTAAAATCGGATCTTTCGCTTAATCCTTCCAATGACGGAAACCTGATTCGAATACAGATTCCCGATCTTACTGAAGAACGCCGCCAGGAATATGTCAAGTTGGCAAAGCAGAAAGCTGAAGATTGCCGTGTCGCCGTCAGGAATGTTCGTCGTGACGGAAATGACATGATAAAGTCACTTGAAAAGGATAAGGATATTTCTGAAGATGAATCAAAGACTGCTCAGGGAGATATTCAAAAACTGACTGACAAGTTTGTTGATGAGATTCAGAAACTGACTGATAATAAGGAAAAAGAGATTCTCAGTATATGAGAATCTCTTTCGTTTTTATATCCGAATGGAGACAAAACTTTCATTGATAGACCTTTCCAGGGTTCCGGGTCACGTTGCCATTATAATGGATGGGAACGGACGCTGGGCAAAAATGAGATCCCTCTCAAGATCAGAGGGGCATCGCATGGGAGCTGAGGCTATCGAACCCCTTATGGACGCCGCAATAGAACTTGGCATAAGTGCAGTTTCTCTTTTTGCCTTTTCATCGGAGAACTGGTCCAGGCCAAAGGCTGAAGTCCTCGGGCTGTGGAAACTGCTTGAATATTTTTTTACCACCAAAATGGATCTCCTTAATCAGAAGGGAATAAAAGTTGTGCATTCGGGATCGATGAAAGGTCTCCCTCCCGGGTCAAAAAAGCAGTTTCAGAAAGCTATCGAAGTCACCAGAAACAATAAGAAAGGTACACTTAATCTCTGCATAAATTACGGCAGCAGACAGGAAATCGTTACGGCAGTCAACCAGTGGCTTGAAACCCGCAGGGGCGACGAAAAGCTCACTATGAAACGGCTCGAAAAAAATCTTTTCACAGCCGGTCTTCCTGATGTTGATTTGCTTATCCGGACCAGCGGAGAGTACCGAATCAGCAATTTCCTCCTGTATCAGCTGGCGTATTCAGAGCTGGTTTTTACCGATGTCCTCTGGCCGGACTTTACTCCGGAAAATCTTTATGAGGCCATTTATGAGTATCAAAATCGAGAAAGGAGATTTGGCGGTATATGAGCGATAGAATGAAGGAGACTCTACTAAGAATTGCAAGCGCCCTTGTGGCACTTCCCATCTATTTTTATGCGATTTTTACAGACAGCTTCAAGGCTGTACCGATATTAATCGTGTCAATGATAGTCAGTACTATATGCCTTTATGAATTCTACATGATAGCGGAAAGGGAAGATGGGGAAAGGGCCATAGTCGCTCCGGGTATGGTAATGTCGGTAATGATAAACCTGGTTATGTATATCTTTGCCTTTGGAAAGGTGCAGGGATTGTCCCGATATCTCGGCTTATTTGATGCCCGTCTCATAATGGGGATAACAGTTCTGTTTATTGCTGCCGCCCTGATTTATAATTTATTTAAGCGGCCCCTCAAGGGAAGTATCTATTCTCTCAGTATCACGGTTTTTGGTGTAATCTTTATTGTCCTGTTTTTTTCACACATTATTTTGTTGAAGGCATTAAAGGACGGATTTTTATATATTTTTATTCTCAATGTTGCGGTAATGATGAATGACGTTGCGGCATATTTTGGCGGTGTTCTTTTCGGCAAGCACAAGACAGGTTTTGAAGTTTCCCCCAACAAGTCATGGGAGGGATATTTTTCAGGTCTTCTCTTCAGTGTAATCAGCATGATTATTACAAATCAGATATATATATCTTTTTTCGGGAGGGACCTCTTCTCTCTCATCGAAGCCGCCCTTGTTGGTATTGCCATCAGTGTCCTCGCCAACCTTGGTGACCTGATTGAATCCGCAGTGAAACGTGACGGTTCAATAAAGGACTCAGGATCAATTATCCCCGGCCATGGCGGCATGTGGGATGTTTTTGATGCCCTTGTTTTTACCATGCCCGTATTTTACTATTATCTTGTATTAAAGGGAGTGCCCTGATAGAAAGGGGATATTACAGCAAACAACTCTTAATGACAAAAAATATTACCATACTGGGGTCAACGGGATCCATCGGTACTTCCGCGGTGAGGGTTATCGAAGCCGCGGAAGGGGCATACCGGGTGAGAGGGCTTTCGTGCCGTGAAAATCTTTCCATTCTCGCCGGACAAATAGAAGCCCTGCATCCCGAAGCTGTAGCCGTTGAATCCGCCGAGGCCCGTTCAGGCAGTGAGTACCGGCATCTTAAAGAAACCTATAATGATGTAGAGTTTATTGAAGGAAGTGATTGTGTTACCGAACTCGCCTACCGCGAAGCGGATATATCCATTTCTGCAATCGTAGGCGGCGCCGGACTGAAGCCGTCACTGGCTGCCCTTGAATCGTCATCCCGGGTAGCCCTTGCCAATAAGGAAACCCTTGTAATGGCGGGTGATCTTTTTATGAAGCGGGCGGAAGAACTTGGTACCGAGTTGATTCCAGTCGACAGCGAACACAGTGCCATTTTTTCACTGCTTGAGGGGATCAAAAGGGAAACGGTCCATAAAATCATTCTTACTGCTTCCGGGGGAAGTCTAAGGGACCTGCCCCTGGATGAGTTGCCTCATGTCTCCATTGACCGTGCCCTGGCACACCCGACCTGGGAGATGGGGAAAAAAATCACCATTGATTCTGCCACCCTTATGAACAAGGGACTGGAGGTGATTGAGGCACACTATCTTTTTTCCGCTGAATATGAAACAATTGGGGTGCTTATACACCCGGAAAGTATTATACATGGATTGGTTGAAACGATTGACGGAGCTCTTTACAGTCATATGGGCGTAGCGGATATGGCTTTTCCTATTCAGGCGGCTCTCAGTTACCCTGAAAAAAAGGAGTCCTTCTTTGGAAGACTGGATCTTTTGCAGGTTGGGAAGCTAACTTTTAAGGAATTTGATCCCCGGCGGTACCCGGGGCTCAAAATATGTTATGATGCCGGCAAAGAGGGGGGGACTGCCCCTGCAGTTTTAAATGCAGCAAATGAGATTGCCGTAGAGGCCTTTCTCGGTAACGAGATAGGCTTTATTGAAATAACTGAAATTGTCGAAAGAACCCTGCAAAGGCATGCAACAGTTTCTTCACCGGACATCGATTCAATTTTTGCTGCTGATGTTGAAGCACGCGAAACAGCACGAGAAATTATCAGAGGGATAAAAAAATGATGACATTGATATATATTTTAGCTGCGGTAGTCCTACTCGGACTCTGCATATTCATTCATGAATTGGGACACCTCCTGGGCGGTAAAATGGTTGGTATTAAGGCCAGGGTTTTCTCAATGGGCTATGGAAAGGGCTTCATTAAGAAGAAAATCGGTGAAACGACATACCAGGTAACTTTGATCCCATTTGGCGGATACTGCCAGTTTTACGGTGAAAATCCAGGGGAAGAAAGGCAGGGGAAAACATATGAATTCCTCTCCGCTGCACCATGGAGGCGAATCGTAACAGTCGCCATGGGGCCTCTTTTTAATCTCTTCTTTGGTATTTTGATATTTTTTGTAATGAATATGTACGGCTACGAAAAAGAAACCAGCAGGATCAGTATTCCCGAGGCTTACCAGAGCGGTAAATACATTGCAGCGGCTTACCAGGCGGGAATTCGCAGCGGTGACCGCATTAAGATGATAGATAAGAAGAAGATAACCGGCTTTGATGATATTCAGGGACAGGTTCTTTTTTCCGAAGGACGGGAACTGCGTGTCGTCGTGGAAAGGGGCGGAAAAGAACTGGTCTTCACAGTTAAACCTGCTCTTGTCCCGCAAACCGGTCGCTACGCAATGGGGGTTCAGCCATATGGAGAAAAGGTGGTTATTGCGGGAGTTCTCCCCGGTGATGTAGCCGACAGTTCAGGGTTGAAGGAAATGGATGTTGTTTTAAATATAGATGGAATTGCCATAAAGAGCCCAACTGATTTTATCGAAAGCATAAAAACCAAGGCCAACCAGAAAGTGATAATGACAATTCTTCGTTCTGAAGATGAAAAGAAAATAGTTGTTACTCCCCGTGTTAACCGAATGGTGACTATCGACGGTGACGCTGTTCTTGATATGGAAATATTACGAAAACTGGTTCGAGAGATGAACCTGAAACTGAATGGCGAGACAGTTTACTCTACTGAAAATTTTATGGATAAAATAAAAAAAGCCGGCAACAGGAAGGTGACTCTCAGTATCAAGGAGAACAGCATTACCGGTAAGATTGGCCTGGAAGAGAGGGGATTTATCGGAGTCAATCCTGCGATTTTTCCTGAAATGGTAACGGTTCAATACGGCTTTGGTGAAGGTATAGTTCAGGCCTTTGTGGAACCATGGGAATTTATTGTTATGAATGTCAGGGGAATGGGCATGCTTTTTTCCGGGAAGATGAACGTCCGGGAAAATGTTTCCGGACCGATTCGTATCGCAAAGATTGCCGGAGATGTTGCGTACTATAAAGGCATCTCCGCATTTATACTTCTTATGGCAAAGATATCCATTATACTGATGGTTATGAATCTGCTGCCAATTCCAGCAGTAGATGGAAGTCACCTTGTATTTTTTACAATTGAAGCTATCAGGGGTAAACCCCTTGATCAAAAAATTATGGAACGGATACAGGCTGTAGGGGTTATGATACTGATACTCCTTGGGGTATTCGTTATTGTGAATGATCTTTCCATGCTGCCGGCAATTCAGAAATTTTTTAATTAGAAATACGCAGGCGCCCTCCAAAAAAAGAAAGCGACATCGGTCAATGTCGCTTTCTTTTTTTGGAACTGTTTGTTTTAAAAAAGATCATAAATTCTTTTCCATGACCAGGACCTTCAGGTGTGTCCCTTCAATGTTCTCTTCACGTTCTTCCACGGTCTGGAAACCATGTCCGCGGTAGAAATTGACTCCCTTGACATCATTTTCTTCTACTTCAAGGTGAATTTTTTTAGCCCTGGGATAGTTTTCGATAGATTTTTTCAAGAGCATTGAGCCGATACCGCAACGCTGTTTGTCCGGGTGCACGTAGAGGCGTCCGAGGACAATATTGCCGCTGTCATTTTCAACGGCAGTTATTAAACCTATAAAATCATTCTGACTGTTTGATGCGGTGAGAAAGTGTACATGGGGATTGGCGATCTGTTTTTTCAGAAGTTCCGGATTATGCCACAGTTCCGTGACCTTGTGTATTATTTTATCACTGAGAAAGGATGCATAGGTATCAGCCCAGGTAAGACTGAGGAGCTGTTCTACTGCGGGCAGGTCTTCGTTCCTTACTTCCCGAATAATGATATCTTCCATTGATGTCTCCAGCTGCTTGGGATAGACAGAGCTATTATCCTCTTGCCTACCTAATAGTAACATTAATTTTTGGGGAGAGTCAAGGAAGTTTGGCCATCTTTATGCTATCACTGAATTGTTTTTCTTTAAGGGCGCTGTAAACCTTTCGATAGGTATTGGATGCGTTCCAGAAGAGAAAACCGCGCCCCCCTGAATCGTGGGATGCCTTCATCTGTTTGATTATGTAGTCAGGATTGTAATTCGATACCTTCCACCCGAAGGCCTGCAGCCATGGTCTTACTATTACGTTTTTTTTCTTGAGGCGTTCTATTACCCGCTTGTTTCCGCTGAAAATGAAGTAGTAGGGATTGTCCGCGGGGTTGCTGTGGCCGTCAAAATCATCATTAAAGTGAGAGGGGTATAGCATGGGCGATATACAGTCGCAATAATTTGACAGGAGCTCAATTCTCTGTCCGGTTTTACGTATATCAACTTCCTTACCCCATGCAACTACGCCGAAAATATCTATGGAGAGGCGTACATTGTAGGGCTGCAGTGCGAGGTAGGCCCTTTTTAAAAAGGCTGCAATAACTTCCTCTTTTTTCATTTTCCCGAATTCATAGGCAAAATCTGCATCCTTCAGGTCCCCCACTGTTGGGAACCTGATGTAATCAAACTGAATCTCGTCAACACCCTTTTCGGCGAGTTCAATAGCCAGTGAGATGTTATAGTCCTGTACCGCTTTACGGCTTGGATCGCACCATAGTTCTTTTTTCCCGCGATTCCAGATGCCGCCATGTTTTTTGGACTGGATTGCCAGTTGCGGGGCCCGTTTCACCAGGCGATGATCCCTGAATACGGCAATTCGCGCAATGGTGTATATCCTGTTTTTCCTGGCTTCCCTGATGAGTAAATTTATATTGTCAATGGAATGCCTGCTGTCGAGGTCATATTTTTTAACCATTGGAACTGAACTGCGGTAGCTGACGATGCCTGGAATATCTTTTACATCAAATACTATTGAATTAATGCCCTTTCCGGCGAGGGAAGAAAAGCTTTTGACTGTTTTAGTTGATCCCGCGGTATTTCCGGTAAAATAGATACCCCTCACATAGGGCATTTCCGGCTTTTTCCCGTGCCTCAGGGTGGGTAAAAGGCTGTCAACGCTACCGGGGATGACAATAGTTTTACTCACTTTTGGGAGTAAACTTTTTTGGCCATTCAGTTTTTTCAGGTCACGGTAAAGGTGTGAAATCCGGTAGTAACGGGTATAGGGGGTTATACTGCTGATGATGTCTTTCATCCTGCCTTCAGTTTTACCCGTATAGAGCAGTATGCCGCCGCATTGGATAAATCCCTTTGGAAGATGCGAAAAGGAAGGATCATAATTGTTTGCCAGCCCGGTAATTTTACTGTCACCGGGAGATTTCATTTTCCAGATTATATCATTGATTTCGGATCTGCTGTAATCAATTGCATGGCGAATGCGATAGTAATTTGCGCTGATCAGTACCGATGTCACCAGGAGAATCAGTGCGGCGATGGCTGTTTTCTTTTTCCAGTTATTCATGTTTGTCTTTTCTTTTTTATTTTGGGGTATTTAATACGAATTTCGGTCAGGAGGATAAAATGTGCAATTATTATTTTTTGTTCGGTGTTGTTTTTTTTCCTGCTTGCGAATATCTATGGGGGGCTGTATGATTGTTATACCCGTTGGGATTACAGACGCAAGTATTTGAAGTCAGATATCTCAAAAAAATAAAATAAATGGAATTAAACGAATAATACTCTGCGTCTCTGTGCCTCGGTGGCGGAATGACCGGGTAATTTCAGATTTTAAAATATTATGATAAATATTGCAGCAATAAAGGTAGGCAAAAAGGTTTTAAGCCTGTGGGAGGGTATGAGCCGGTTCAGGGAATACCTGGTATCCATTGTTATATCTTTCCGTTCGCTGAAGTATCTCAGGTTTCGTTCCCTCTATAGTATAATCATCAACCAGACCAGGTTTACCGGTATAGATGCACTTCCCTTTGTTGTATTTATTGCCCTGCTTATCGGCGGTACTGTAATTATCCAGGCAATGACTTCGCTTCCAAAGTTTGGTATAGAAGGTTTTCTTGGAAACCTGATGGTCATTATTGTTGCGCGGGAACTGGGGCCGCTAATTACCGCCCTTATCGTTATAAGCCGTTCCGGTTCAGCCATTACTGCGGAAATCGCAACTCAGACTCAAAACGGTGAGATCAAGTCTATGGAGATAATGGGGATAGATACAAAACTCTATATTGTATTTCCCAGAATTGTCGCCTCTACACTTTCAATATTTTCCCTGATTATCACCTTTGATTTGATTGCCTTCGCAGGGGGATACATGATTTCCCAGTTAACGGTATACATCCCTGTTGAGGTTTTCTACCAGGCCCTCCTCGATGCCTTCAGTTTGAAAGATCTGGTGGCTACCGTACTGAAAAGTATTATCTACGGCATTACGATACCGCTTATCTGCTGTTATTACGGGTTTATGCCTAAATCAAAGTTTGAAATTCCAATATTTGTATCGAAGGCTGTAATCAGAACCCTTGCATATATTTTATTTATAAATATGACAGTGTCAGTTTTATTTTACCTGTAGAGAAAATGGAATGGATGAATCTAAAATAATACTGGAAGTTGAAGACCTGACATCAATTCAGGAAGGTGTTGAACATCTGAAAAATATTTCCTTCAGCCTTGAAAGGGGGAAAAATATTGTCTTTTTCGGGCCTGAAAATTCCGGACTCAATATTCTTTTCCCGGTAATTATGGGCTTTCAGCCCTTTAGCGGGACTGTGAAATATAAAGGAAAACATGTTCTTAATTTTGATTATATTGAGCAGCATAACTATAAAAAGGAAATCGGGTATCTTCACCGTGACCTGGGACTTATCAGCAACATGACAGCGGAAAAAAATATCGCTCTGCCGCTGGAATATCACTCGGAGATGAGCACTCAGGAGATTAAGGAGTATGTAGACAGGCTGATTTTTGATCTGAATCTTGATTACTGTAAAAAATTCCGTCCTGTTGACCTGAGTAATTCTGAATCTCTTCGTACCGCCTATGCACGTGCAGTAGTGCTCGATCCGGATATCCTTCTGGTTGAATATGCCTTCGAGAGCCAGTCGCCTATGAATGTTCACTCATTCAGGGATATTTTAAAACAGCGTGCGTTAAGTCCTGAAAAATCAAATATTTTTATCAGCTTCGAACCGGAAAATTTTCTTGATATGGCTGATTATTTCATTATGCTTTTTAACGGGGGGATTGTATTTCAGGGTGACAGGGAAGACCTGATAAGTTCTGAAAATGCGTATCTGAAACAGTATCGCGAACGGTCCTTTTCCGGGCCAATGGTAATTTTATGAGGAAACCTTCCCGGGAAAAACTTTAAATGTTTTCCGGCAGTTGTGATACCCGGTTTGCAGAGGCAGCAATAATTGCTAATAATGTAACAGGATGTAAACAATGATTAAAAGAGATAAAAATGAACTGAGGGTGGGCCTCTTTATTCTGATACCCGTAGCTTTTCTTCTGGTTATCGTCATGTTGAAACTCGGCTATTCCGTGGCGAGTTCAACTATTGATGTTTACCTGAAAGTCGACAGCCTCACTTCTGTAAAGAATGGTACGCCGGTACTGATTAAGGGATATAATATTGGCCGAGTTGTTGATATTCGCCCCGTCTATAAACCGGCACTCCACTTCCTTGCGACCATGAGAATAAATGCTGATATCGAGCTGTATGAAGATTCGGCTGCTATTATTGCCAATCAGAACGTTCTGGGCGACCCCGCCATAGAGATTCGTAATCCTGAAACAAGGGGGGCGCGTTTGCGACACAGCGATGTTATTGAGGGTATCGAGTATGCCGGCCTGAATGCATTGATGCAGGATGTTCATAAACTTTTATCCCGTCTTACTGACACGGTGGGTGGGGTAAACCAGATTGTTCTGGAGAGCCGCACGAACCTCAGGAGTCTTACCGCAAACCTGTCAAACAGTGTCGCCAACATCAACAAAATTCTTGAGGGCTCACATAAGGATATTCTTGCAATACTGCAGTCCTTTAGAAAGACCGCTACAACAATGGATGAAATTTCAAAGGAACTTAAAAAGCATCCCGTGAAATTTCTTTTTAAGGACTGATCTGTTATGGGCCTGCATTTTGTCGAAGAGTTGCGGGAGATGCTCGATCATCTCCCGGCAATTTTGAAAATATACAGGGAAGATACGGAAGCGCTCCTTGTTCCTCAGAACTCCGATTTTCTTCCCCGTGAGGTGTTTGGGTGCTTCGGGGTGGAAGTTATACGGTATCCTTCCGGTATCCGCACTTTTGAAGGGTGTACCGCTATCTCGGGAGAAAACTTCCCCCGTGAACTCTTTGACTTTTTTGTGTTTCCCGATGCACTCCGAAATTCAATCCCTGCCGGTTCTTCATCAGGGAATCTTTTTTTTGAAGGTTTTGCCGGATATGGGGAAGATGCTGCAGTGATGCTTCATGCGTCCCTTGATAAACTCCTGCAGCAGATGGGGAAGGGGACCATTAAAGAGATAGATGTCGCGCAGCTGCAGAAAAAAGCGGAACTCCATAATACCATGCGGCGGCTGGTACGCGGTATCGCGTCACTCCGGAGGGAGTTTCCGGGATGCCTTTCATACGGGGATCTTATGACGGTCTTTGATGCAGCCATGGCCTTTCCTCCGGAGCTGGTACTGGATCACCTGGAGCATCTCATGACGTCTCTGCAGCAGGCTGATAAACCTGGAAAGGAAAATCGTCTGGAGTGCATGGTTTACGGCGGGACCGGGATAGACCCGGAGCTTTTTGAAAAAATTGAAGAATCAGGTGTCGCAATCGCAGAGGATGATCACTGCAATGGCAGGCGGCAGTTTGATCTCAGTGTTAATGCAGCTTCGGAATATGTTTTCTATGAGCTCCTTGATGCCCTTACCTACCGTCCCCTTTGTCCCCTTCAGCGTCCCCCCGAGGAGAGGTATGAATTGCTCTACCGTTTATTGCGGAATCACAACATAGATGCAGTGGTTTTTTTAAGGGACTGCTGCTGTCCCAGGCGCCTCAATGAAATGGAATATCTGCGTGTAAGGCTGATGCGGGACGGCATCGACCCGGTTATTGCCGGTGACGATGCCCTTTCGGAAATAAACCGGTACCTTGCCAGAATTAAAAAATAAAATAACCGGTAATATCAGAATGAAGCCTTATGGTTTCATTCTGATGTAATCTCCGGTTATATTAAAAGCCTCTTTGAGAAAAAGATCATTTTCTATATCAATAACTTTTTTGTTCTTTTCCTTCTTGATGGTTTTTTCCAGCTCTTTCTTTTTCTGTTTTTCAATTTGAGATTCTTCTTTCAGACTGATGGCTCTGCTTTTAAGCTGGAGCCGGTATTTGTCAATTTTCGCAATCAGTTTTTTGAACTCAGCATCTTTTCTGATTCTTGCCTCTGATAATTTCTTCAATCCCGCGGTAATTGCCGGGGTGACCCTGCGGTATGATCTGAAAGGGGCAGCCTTGATTTTTTTCCACTTGAGGGGGTGTCGGGTTTTGTGTTCCCCGATGTCCCAGATTGAAGTCATGGCGGGTACCATGATATCGGGTTTTATGCCATAGAGCTGGTTGGATGTTCCCCCCGGCTGATAGAATATATGAGTTGTTACTTTTATTGCACCTCCAAGACCGGTCAGGGCATTGTATGACTGAACCGTCCCCTTCCCGAAGGTGCTGCTGGGACCGATTACCAGCCCCCGGCGATAATCTTTGAAGGCACCGGCAAGAATTTCCGATGCACTGGCGCTGAACTTGTCTACAAGAACAACAAGCGGACCGTTGTATAGTGCGCCGTGTTGACGGTCAGAAATTACATGCGGAGGATTCCTTCCGTCCTTGATTTGCACTACCGGTCCATAGTCAATAAAAAGTCCGGCAATATCGATGGCCTCATTGAGGAGCCCCCCTGGATTCCCCCGTAAATCGAGAACGAGTCCTTTTATCTTCTGTTTTTTTAATTTTATCAGATGGGTCCTGATGTCTCCAGCTGAACTTTTTCCACCTGCATTGTCCTGATAAAATGATGGTAGATTGATGTATCCAATCACTCGGGTTGCCCCATTAGCTTTTAGTTTGAAAACGTCTGATTCAGCGTCGCTGTCCTGAAGCTTGATCTCTTCCCTGATGATGGGAACAATCTTGTGTTCCGGTTTGTTTGACGTTTCGGATTCACGCAGTACGGTGAGACGTACCTCCGTCCCCTTTTTTCCCCTGATTTTTTTTACCACGTCCCTCAGGTCCATGTCGATGACATCAACCGGTTCTCCGTCGCGCTGGGCAACGGCAACAATTTTATCATTGGGTTTCAGGCGGATTGTATCCGGGAGTTTGTCCGTTGCTCCTCCGGGAATGATCGATTCAACTATTACAAAACCATCTTCGCTCCTGAGACGTACACCAATACCCTCAAGCTTCAGTTCCATTGATATTTTGAAGTCTTCATGCTGGTCCTGGGTCAGGTAATTCGAATGTGGATCAAGAGCGGTAGAGTAGGCATTTACGAAACGTGCGAGAATATCTTCGGTCTTGATTTCTTCATTTCTTTTTCGCATGAGGTCATATTTCTTTTTCAGCTTCTTTTTGGCATAATCAATTTTTTTGCCTGTTGAGATGTAGTTGAGCAGCTGAAGCTTGATGTTTTTTCTCCACCGGTCCTTCATCTCTTCCGGGTTGGTGGCATAGTTGACTTTGTCGCGGTCTATGATGATTTTTTCATCCACATTGAAGTCATAGTCCCTTTTTATGAGAGAATCAAAAAGCTTTATGTTTTCTTCGAAGCGTTTCCTGTATACCATGAATATTTCAAATATGAATTCATACTGTTCTGCTTTCAGGTAGTCGTCAACGAGATCCTTTTTCTCCATGAATTTATCAATATCAGACTTATAGAAGTAGTATTTCCCATAATCGAGTATTGTCAGGTAATTATCCAGTGTTCGCGCAGAAATTTCATCAGTAAGAGAATGGTACTGAGCGTGCATGGCCAGGAACTGGTAAACGAGACCGCGTACCTGGTACTGTTTCAGGCCTTCCGATTTTGCGGTGCAGGATACGACAAGAAAAAGAGTCAGAAATGATGCAATAAGTTTTCGGGACATAATATACTCCAGAAGTTTTCCTTGAGGGTGGGTTTCCCTGTTTGTCATTTATTCTTCAAAAAATGAAGGATTTATAGTATTATAATACGGTGAAACATCATAGTAAAGCTTTTTCCTCTTCGTCAATTACTATTGGGGAAATGAGAGATTTTTTATTGACACTAGTGGCTCTTTCTGTTTTTTGAACAGGTGCGGAGGAATTGAATGATAACTGAAAAATCACTGCTTCAACTCTCAGAATTGCTAAAAAAGGGTGAATTGACCGCTGTTGAGGTTGCGAAGGCTTACCTCGAAAGGGCAAAAACCTGCAATGATACGATAAATGCCTATATTTCCATCAATGAAGAGGGGCTCCTGAAGGAAGCCGCAGCCTCTGACAGCCGCAGAAAAGAAGGCAATCCCCTCTCTCCCTTTGATGGAATTCCCGTTGCGGTGAAAGATAATATAAATACGGAAGGTGTGCGGACCACCTGCGGATCGAAAATTCTTGAAAATTTTGTTCCTCCCTTCAGTGCCACCGCCTATGAAAATATGAAGAAAAAGGGACTGCTGCTTCTTGGCAAAACCAACCTGGATGAATTTGCCATGGGATCTACGACAGAAACGTCATATTTCGGGGCGACAAAAAATCCCTATGATTTAGAGAGAGTCCCCGGGGGGAGTTCCGGCGGTTCTGCTGCTGCAGTTTCGGCACGTATGGCCCCGGTTGCACTCGGCTCAGATACGGGCGGTTCCATCCGTCAGCCCGCTGCTTTTTGCGGAGTTGTCGGAATAAAGCCGACTTATGGTATGGTTTCCCGTTACGGTCTGGTCGCCTTTGCATCTTCCCTCGATCAAATCGGAACATTCGGCACGACTGTTGATGATACCGCCGCCCTTCTGTCGATTATTTCAGGTGAGGATGAAAAAGACTCCACTTCAATCAAAGGTGCCCCTTCCATCAATGGGGCAGCTCCTCAGGGTAATGTGGAAGGGCTTGTGATCGGTGTTCCTGAAGAATATTTCAGTGGTGTTGATGAAGAGATCAGCACCCTGGTAAAAAAACAGATATCCGCCCTGGAAGCAAAGGGGGCCCGGATAGAAAAGGTTTCCCTGAAATATACGGAATATGCCATTCCCGTTTATTACCTCATCGCAACGGCTGAAGCCTCATCGAACCTGGCAAGGTATGACGGCGTGCGCTATGGATACCGATCCGAATCGGCAACTGACCTTAATTCACTCTATTTAAAAAGCCGAAGTGAGGGATTTGGAAAGGAAGTAAAAAGAAGGATCATTCTCGGTACCTTCTCGCTCAGTTCAGGCTATTACGATGCCTATTACCTGAAGGCCCTTCAGGGACGGACCCTGATAATCGAGGATTTTAAAGAAGCCTTCAAAAAGGTTGATGCCCTTATAGCCCCGACGACGACAACAACCGCCTTCAGGGTTGGTGAAATGGTCAGTGATCCGCTGCAGATGTACATGTCTGACATTTTGACCATATCTGCCAATCTGGCAGGTATCCCCGGCCTCTCAATTCCTGCTGGATTATCTTCCGATGGGATGCCGGTTGGGCTCCAGATTATGGGGAATCATTTTGGCGAGGATATGATATTGAATATCGCAAAGGCGGTGGAAGAAAATTGTGAGATTTCTCCTCCCTCACTTTAGATTTCCGGTTTTTCTGTTATTCCTGGCAGCGACTCTCTCCTGTTCTGTCTACCGGTACAGTGCTGTCCGTATCGTAAGAGAAATTCCTCTTCCTTACCATCATGAAAAAAAGAACATATCGCTGAAGAGAGACCCCGGGACCGGGAATAAGAAGAACACTCTTAAGGTTAATAAACGAAGGTATTTTGCCCGGATTTTATCATTTTCTCCCGCAGCTAAAATAAATAACCGGGGAGTTGAATTTGCCGTTTCCGGACGATTCCGGGAGGCGGAAGTCCTTTTTAATGAAGTGCTCCGGGAGGGTGAAAATACTGCCTCACTGAATAACCTGGGAATTATTTATGAGATCTTTCAAAACCGGAAAAAGGCCTTTTCAATGTACTCAAAGGCATGTATTATGGAGCCTGATAATGAAAATTTCAGGGCTAATCTGTTTTCATTTCTGGAATCGAATGGACGTGGTTTAAAGGGGGAAAATAATGGAGACGAAAAGGCCAAATCAGGTTATATTAAAGACAACGCCGCGGTAAAAAAAGAGAAAAACTGATGCGAATAATTGGAGTACTTACGGCATTGCTGCTACTGACAGCACATTCTCTAACCGGAGAGGAGATAGAGAAAAAAACAACCGTAGGCGAAGAGGAAAAAAGTTCCGTAGTTTCTGAAGATAAACCGGTATCAATCGTCAGAAAGAAGAAACCTGAAAAAGGCAGAGACAATGCCATTGACGACATGGTGCCCGTCAATAAATCCTATATGTCCCTGCCATTGCTTCTGGGGCTGGATCTGCTTGTTCCCGGTGGAGGACATTTTTATCGGGGAAGTTACTGGCTGGGCGGCGGATTTGTAGTGTTAAAGGCTGCCGGGGCATATTCGATATATCATTTTTACCAAAAATGGGACTACAGAAGGTCCCTTTATGTTGCAGCCAAAAAGGCCAATGAAAATCTTGATCCGGAGCATCAACTGTTATTCCTTACTCCAGATGGTAATTACAGGTCAGTGAACGATCTTAAGCATTCCTATGACAGAGCGGCTCAGCAGATTACCTTTGCAGTGGTTGCCAATGTTTTACTTTATTCGGCCTCTCTTATTATTAATTATGTCTACTACCAGAGAAGTGCAGGGGATGCCCTTCCGACTTTTAATGTTTCCTTTTCAGCATCAGTGACGGAATTAGATACTGTTATATCTCTGGGGTATGTCTGCAGGATTTGAAAAATGTTAACAGATAAGTATTTAAGAAAACATGACTATTTGCGTGTATCGATAACCGATAAATGTAATCTCCGGTGTCTCTACTGTATGCCCCCTGATGGAGTCCCCTTCCTCTCCCATGAAGAAGTTCTCCGAAATGAAGAATTTGTTTCATTAATTCGATTTTTTATCGAGCAGGGAGTAAGAAAGGTCCGTTTTACCGGTGGAGAACCCCTGGTCAGAAGGGGATTTGAAGATATTATAAGGCAGATACACGTGCTTTACCCTGAGGTTGATCTTGCCCTGACTACTAACGGTATTCTCCTCGGTGAGCACCTGGAGGATTTAAAAAGCAATAATGTTCGAAAGCTGAATATCAGTCTCGATACAATGAATCGACAGCGTTACCGTGAAATAACCCTGAGAGATTATTTTGACCGGGTTGTGGAGAATATTGACAGGGCCCTTGAAGAGAAATTTTTTGATGTAAAAATTAATGCAGTACTTTTCAGGGAAACTTTTTCAGAACTTGATTCCTTCCTCGAATTCTGTCAAAAGAGAGACCTGACCCTTCGCTTTATTGAGAAAATGCCTTTCCGAAAAGAGGAGTATGATGATACTGTAGTCGGCTCCGATGAACTCGTCAGTGAACTGATGAGGCGCGGAATCCTGGAACGCAGAAAAGAACGTGACAGTGAAGTTTCTCACATGTATGATCTTCTCTATAAAAATAAAGATCTGATTAAAATCGGCATAATTCCTCCAATGACTCATAAATTTTGTAATAACTGCAACAGACTTCGCCTGACCGCAGACGGAAAATTGAAAACCTGCCTGCATAGTACTCATGAATATGACTTGAAAGATAATTTAAGAAAATACGGAAGTGATATAGAGCTGAACAAAGTAGTATTTGATGCGATACAACAAAAACAGGAAGGTCATAAGCTGGATTGTTATTCAACAGACGGTGGTTGTGCCGCCCTGGTGAACTCCCGGACAATGTCAAAGATAGGCGGATAGGCACTACTTTTTTCTCTTGACTTGATTTCCTCTTTCAGGGTACACCCCACCTGAAGTAAATAATAAAAGCTAAATACAAGTGGAGTATAAAAATGTCGAGAATTTTGGTTACCGGCGGAGCCGGGTACATTGGTTCACATGTGGTGAAACTGTTGCGGAAAGCCGGTTATGATGTAGTTGTTCTGGATAATCTTTCAACGGGACATCGGGAAGCGGTACTGGGTGCAGACCTCGTTGTTGGTGATATGGGTGACCGCGTTGTTCTCGATAAACTGCTGAAAGAGTATCAGCCTGACGCAGTTATACATTTTGCTGCTTTTATACAGGTGGGAGAATCCGTTGAGAAACCACTGAAGTATTACCGAAACAATACTTCAGGCACATTAACCCTCCTCGAGGCACTGGTTGATCATAACATTAATAAATTTATTTTTTCATCAACTGCAGCCGTTTATGGTATACCGGATGAGATGCCGGTAACGGAATCAACACCCCTGTCACCGATAAATCCCTATGGCATGTCAAAGCGATTCGTCGAACAGATTTTAAAGGATGTCTCCGCGGCTGAAAATTTTAATTATGTTGCCCTGCGGTATTTTAATGTAGCAGGTGCAGATCCTGAAGGAGAACTTGGACAGAAATATAAAGCTGCCACACACCTGATCACCAGGGCTCTGAAGACAGCGAAGGGAGAAGTCGAAAAACTTCAGATCCTAGGAACGGATTTTCCAACAAAGGATGGAACGGGAATCAGGGATTATATTCATATCAACGATCTTGCCGGGGCCCACATTCAGGCCCTCAAATACCTCCTTGATGGCGGGGAAAGCAATATTTTTAATCTCGGTTATGGCCATGGTTATTCTGTCCGGGAAGTTGTTGATGTAGCCAAAGATGTTACAGGAGTTGATTTTACGGTTGAGGAAGTAGGTCGCAGGGCCGGTGATCCCCCGGAACTTGTTGCGGATAACAGTAAGATTCAAAGGGTATTAAAGTGGGAGCCTCAGTATGATGATATAGAATTCATTGTCCGTACCGCCTGGGATTGGGAAAAAAATCTGTAGGCATGTCGGAGTAGATTCAAATAATTTGAATGTTTTTTTTTAAGTATCTAAAAAAATATTAAGAGTATCAAAATCTTTATCTGCAGGCCTGTCATTGGAGAAGAAGACAAAGTCCACCGTTCCCTTTCTGTTTTTCCTGATATAAAAAGGAAGAAGTTGATTGTCCCTTCAAAACTCTGATGGATCCAGTAATAAGGTCCCGGCGTTAATGGTCTATTTGCAGGAATACAGATTTTTATTATTTATTACGGAGTAAAAAGTTCAAATGGATAAGCTTTCAATAATTGTCCCAACATATAAAGAGGCTTTAAATATACCTGCTCTCTGCGAAAGAATTCATGGTGCACTTGATAAGTCATCATATGATTATGAAGTGATCATTGTCGATGACGACTCCGGTGATGGCATCGATTCCGCGGTGGATAAGTTAAAGACAGAATATCCTGTAAAAATTCATATCAGGAAGGGGGAGAGGGGACTGGCCTCGGCGGTAATTAAAGGCTTTGAGATTGCAGAAGGTTCAGTTTTTATGGTAATGGATGCTGACCTGAGTCATCCCCCTGAAAAAATACCGGAGGTGGCTGCCCCTGTTTTTTCCGGTGAAGCCGATTTTTCAATCGGAAGCCGTTTTGTCCCCGGTGGTGACGCTGACCACTTTAACCTCTTTCGGAAAATGAATGCACAGGTTTCTAAACTTCTCGCCCGTCCCTTTACAAGGGTAAATGATCCCATGGCGGGTTTTTTTGCCTTTAAGGCATCTATTCTTAATGACGCAGCTCCACTGGATCCGGTTGGTTTTAAAATCGGACTCGAGGTTATAGTAAAGGCATCTCCGCAAAATGTAGTGGAGGTACCCATTAAGTTCATGGAAAGACTTCATGGAGAAAGTAAATTGTCCCTGAAGGAACAGGTTAATTATCTCAGACATTTGCTGAAGCTGATACGATTTAAATATGAAGCATATTACCAGTTTCTTCTTTTTGCAGCAATCGGTTCCTCCGGTATGATAATTGACCTTACGACAGTTTTTTGTACCAGGGAACTGTTGGGGCTCTCCTTTCGAATTGCCAGGGTTGCGGGAGTCCTCCTTGCCATGACGTCAAATTTTTTATTGAACAGGAAGTTTACATTTCCCAATGGCCGGAAAAGGGGTTTCGCATGGCAGTACGTTGCATTCCTGGTAACCAGTCTAATAGGATTTTCTGTGAACTGGCTAATCTCCGTATACCTGGTGGAGGATGTTCCATTTTTCGGGGTAGGCTACTGGTATCTGCTTGCTTCCTTTATAGGTATCCTTGGAGGTATGGTGATAAATTTTATCGGCAGCAGATATGTTGTTTTCAGGGACTAATGTCGTGACGGCGCAGTTTTGCATGGTAATTGATATTTAGGCAGAAAAAGGCATAGTACCGCTTCCTGTCAGTTTTTATTCAATAGTTGAGGGCACTAGCTGCAGCGGGAGTCTTCAACTTCCTGCATATTCTTTATTCTTCTGTTTCGGAAATAGAGAAGTGTGTCCACCGCGACCATTGTTATATTGAGGCAGTATAAAACTATTACCCAGTCGTAGTGGTAGACTATTTTATGAAGGATCCCTGACAGGTATCCCGCCATCAGGATTACCAGAAAGATTACGCTTTTTCCTTCCGATGTTTTTGATGTCCAGGACCGGTAAATAGAAAAAGGCCAGGCGGCTCCGAAACAGAGAAGCATGGCGGCTTCGAATATACTCATTTTCCCCTCCAGAAATTCACTTCATAGGGACAAAGTGCCGGTATGGAAAAATCCTTGCAATTCATTTTTGTTTTTGTCATGTAATACATGCAGCATCCGAAGCGGTGATTCCGGCGGGAAAGGGAAGTTTAAATATTTTGCAGCGGGAATACCGGAAAAATTCAGGGGGAGATATGCACGAGTTGCCGGTAATTGAAAAAATAAGTGATATCGTTATAAAACATGCCACTCAGAACAATGTCAAAAAGGTAATGACGGTACGTCTGATAGTGGGAGAATTGACGGATCTTCTTGACGAATGGATGCAAAAGTATTTCGAATTTTGCACCAAAGATACCATAGCGGAGGGGGCAAAGCTTGAAATAGAAAGGATTCCGGCGGTGATGCGCTGTAATTCCTGCAGCCGGGAATTTCAGATAGAGAAGGATAAACTTGGAAGCGTATCATGTTCCGCCTGCGGGGAAGAGAAAAACTTTCAGCTTATTGCCGGAAGTGATTATTTTATAAAGGAGATGGAGGCAATATGAGCAATGAAATCAGGCTGATCCAGATAAAGGAAGACATAATGCAGGATAATGAGTCTGCCGCTGATGATATTCGCCTGGACATGAAGAGGAAGGGGACACTGCTGATAAATCTCATGTCCTCTCCCGGTTCAGGGAAAACAACATTTCTGAAGGCAACTATTGAAAGGCTCAGGGATAAGTACCGGATTGGTGTTATTGAAGCCGATATTGATTCCATGGTTGATGCAGAAGCAATCCAGTCACTCGGAGTTCCGGCAGTTCAGCTTCAGACCGGGGGATTCTGCCATCTGGATGCCGCCATGACTGAAAAGGGACTTGCAGCCTTCGGTGATACTGAACTCGATATTATTTTTATAGAGAATGTTGGAAACCTGGTTTGTCCCGCGGAATTTGATACCGGTGCTACGAAAAATATTATGATTCTCAGTGTTCCGGAAGGTGACGATAAGCCGTTAAAGTACCCACTGATGTTTACCGTCTCTGAGGTCCTCATTGTCAGTAAAATCGATTATCTTTCCGTTTCAAATTTTGACATGTCCAGGCTTACCGACAGGGTGAAAAAACTAAATGCCCCAATGAATATTATCCCCCTCTCGGCACTTAAGGGTGAGGGACTTGATCCATGGATAGACTGGCTTGAAAAGGTAGTTAAAGAGCAGAAAAACGGGTAGTGCCCTCACTGTTTGAATAATCACTAAACAGGTAGCGGCTCTGTGCCATTTTCAGTATTATTATCAATTGAGTGTGTGTAATAAATAGCTTTTTTTAATAAATAATTATGCTGTCAAGGCAGTAGTATCTAGTTGACTTATATATCAATGCTGGATTGACTGGTTTTCGAATTATTGGAGATGATACTATAATGAGCACGGTTACCCGGAAAGACGAACGTACCATCAGCAGGCAGATGATCAAGAAACATGCCCTTGAACTCTTTAATGAAAAAGGTGTGCAACATACCTCAATAAATGACATCGTTCGTGAGGCCGGTATTGCAAAGGGTACCTTTTATCTCTATTTTAAGAACAAAGATGATCTTATAGAAGAGGTTTTTGACCGGTACCGGAAGCAGTTTATAGATGATATCGCTTCAAAAATCATCGAATTTCCAAAGATCCGGCATTTCTCGTTGCCCCTGATCGAATTTTTCGATCAGAATCGTCTCTTCCTTGCAGAACTGCGGAAAGATATGCGGGAAGAAAACAGTCATTCCTTTTCCCGCAAAACAGTAAATGATTTTGCCCGCTTCATACAGGGATTTTTTAACGCCCGTGAAGAATTTGTCATTACCCAGCTGGAGGTATACTGCCGTATGATCATCGGTATGATCCTGGAGATCTGCTATAAGTTTTCCGTAGAGGGGAATATTGAAAGCAGGGATGAAGCAAAGGTGATGCTTGAAGACCTGTTAAAGAGATTTTTTGATTGCGAAGAGTAATTTTTTTCTTGCATTTAATGACCGTCGGTCATTAAATGCACATATTATCAATTATGCAGGATTAGTGATCGGTCATTTTTTTTCATGTTTAATGACCGGCGGTCATTCATGAGGAGGAAAAATGAAACCAACCTGGGAAATTCCGGCGGATATGCTGGAGAATGATGATAAGTTTAAAAATGAATTTTTTAACCGTCTTACCTTGAGGCATGCTCCGGAACCGATACAGTTGACTGATGAGATAAGCAAAAACTACCGGTTCCCGACATTTTATGGTGATGTTACATGTGCCATGTCAATCTGTCTCTGCTCCTACGATCGTGCGAGGGAACTGGTCCAGGAGAATCTGGGGAGTAAGGTACTTCCTGTAAAAATGCCGAAAAACCGTGCAATTGTTGCCTTCAGCTGTTACGAGTATAAGCAGGTCATGGGGGTTCGTCCCTACAATGAAATAGCAGTGGCTGTACCGGTTATGGTAAATGCCAGCTGGAATCCCTCAGTGCTTCCCATGGTTATCAAGGGATTCAAACACTTCGGATACTATATTGCAGATATGCCTGTAACTTCCCACGAAAATACCCTTAGGGGGCATAACATCTGGGGCCTTCCAAAGGTGACCAGGGAGATCAGTGTTGAATCCGATGGAGAGATCTGTACAACCACTGCCTGTGAAGAGGATGGAACTCCATACCTGACAGTGAAGGTGCCAAAAACCGGAGCCCTCGCAGAATTCGACGAAACAGGTTATCTCTATTCAAAATTTAAAGGAAGTATAGTAAGAAGTAAAACTGCCTTTAAAAGTACTTTCAATGTCACAAAAAATATGGATATTCTATTCAAGAAAGAAATTACCGCTGACCGGGAATGGTTAACCCTGGGTGACGGACCCTCTGCGGAGAAACTGCACAGGCTTCAGATAGAAAAAAAACCCTTCCAGTTCAGGTATGCGGAAGGCATGAGCAGCTGTTTTGACCTCTCTGATAAAGAGATGCCAAAATGGGGCAAAAATCTCTAAAAGGAGAAAATGAAAATGTTAAGCAAACCGTTAAAAGATATGAAAATAGTAGTTTTTGGTACCGGTGCCATCGGTGGAACCGTCGGTGCCTGGATGCTCCCTTATCACGATAATATTGTTTTTATTGACCGGGGAGAGGTGGCAAAATCCTTAAGAGAAACGGGAGTTACTATTTATCACCATGACTCTCCCGATGAAAAGACCAACTTTAAGGTGAATGTTGTTGAAGACATTAAAGATGCAGCTGATGCGGATATCATTCTTCTGGGAGTTAAAAATTACAGTCTCGAGGCAGTCTCAAAGAATATAAAGGCAGCCACAGGTGACAAGCCTATAATTATCTCCATGGCTAATGGTGCGGAGAACCAGAAGATACTTCCTGAGTATTTCAGCAAGGTAATCTACTGTATTGTAAGTTATAATGCGTGGATGAATAAACCTGTTGAAATCGGTTACCAGAAAAAAGGGCCATTGATTATTGGTACTCCAGACAACAGGGATATGGATGACATGGAAAAGATCGCCGCCTATTTCAGTCAGGGTGTCGAGACTGTCGTAACCGATCACCTGCAGGATGCCGTGCACAGTAAAATTGTAATCAACCTTACTAATTCTCTCACTACACTGATCGGTCACGGTTTTCAGGAAATCTCTGATTTTTCTCTTTTCCAGAAACTCTTGCCCAATACCCTTTATGAAGGTGTAAAGATCGTAAAGGCCGCCGGTTATAAAGAATGTAAACTCGGTGGGATGCCTCCCTGGGCAAAACTGAGGGCAGGGGCCACTCTTCCGCAGTTTATTACCAGGGGGATGTTTAAAAAGAATGTTGCCAAGATGGTCATGTCCAGCATGAGCCAGGATATTCTCCTGAGGGGGGGGGCGGATTCTGAGATCGAATCACTGACAGGCTACATTGTTGAACTTGCAAAAAAGAATGGCGTTGAGGCTCCTTATAACAATGCCATTTATGAACTCTGTAAAGAAAATTTTGGTAAATCCGGCTTCAAACCCCTTGATGTTTCGGAAGTCTGGGCGAGAGTCCGGGAAAAAATTTAGTAAAGATTTAATGTGCTTAGAAAGAGGGGAGTCCCAAAGGCTGCCCCTTTTTCTCTTTATGTGCTTTCACTGTGTAAGATTCCTTCATGATGACCTGGAGTATCTGTTGATATGTACATGCAGGATATTGTCAATATTTTAACATTCCAGTGACATGATACCGGTTAGATGAAAACTATTCTGTCTCATGTGTCGGTATGCGGAAGAGGAAATTCCACTATGATAAAATTCAAAAATTGTGCGGTTTTTTGAATTATTTTTTCAAATTCCGCAATTTTATTTTGATGCTTTACTTTATCTCTGCCCCGGTAAGCCTCACCAGTTAAAATCATTCTTCTCATAATGTTGAAGATTTTTCGTATGGCTGCAATTCTTGATCTTCCTGCACTTCGTCGTTTTTTCAAATTTTTATAAAATTCAAACATGATATCAGAAGATTTAGCTATTTGATAAACCGGCTGTGTAAACAGAGTCCGGGCCAGTTTTCTGGATTGCCTGGTGATGTGGCCCATCTGAGTTTTTCCACCGCTTGATTTGACAGTAGGTACAAGGCCCATGTAGGCATTGAATCCTCTGACATTTTTAAAACGGGTAATGTCACCAACATCGGCAATAAATGCCATAGCAAGAAAGGGAGTTACACCTTTAATGCTTATACATAGTTTTACTTCTTTTTTAAAAAGAGAACCCATTTGGCTAATCGACAATTTCATGATTTCTTTTTGTTTCAAATTGTTCCACAATAGAGAGAGGCTTGCCAGGATACATTGCTTCGAAGCATCGGTAAGCTCCATCTTTTCAAGAAGAGAAACATCTCCATACTGTTTAAACATCTGATAAGTCTGCTTTTTATCAAGAGCGATGCCGTTTTCAACAAATATTGCCTGGATACTGTTTTTAAATTTTCTGACCTGTTCTGTAATCAGCTGGTACTGGGAGAAAAGTTTTCTTAACTCTCTGATTTCGATAGACGGTTTATACACAGTTGGAAGTTTGAATTCATGACGCATTTCTGCCATCCAGAGAGCCAGGGAGAGGTTGGCGGCATCACGCTTGTCTGTTTTGTTCCAGGATTCTTTAATAATCTTGAACTTGTGAGGATTGACAATGATACATGAGGCACCCTGTCTTTCTATTCGATCTGACCAGTAGAAGGCGTTATTGATGGATTCAAGAACAACAGCATCTTTTTCATTTAGTCCATTAATGTATTTCTGGAAGTCCTTACAGTGAGAAATAAATTGAATTTCCCTGCCATCAGCATCTCTGACGTTGATGGTTGGCTACCGCTTGTGAAGGTCAATGCCGTGAAACAATTCTTTCATGATACACCCCCTTATTAACTCTTGATTATTCCCTTGACATGGGAAATCTTTGGGAGTACCTTAAACTAACTGTGATGTTTCGTTCCACTATTCAGCATCGTATTTAATGGATACGTGCTTCTTTGTTGGTACGAAAATGGGAGATGGCCGGCCAAACCTAAGTTCGTGGTCGCTTCTGCGCCACAGAAATTGCGCAGGCCATCTCCCACTCCCAATCGTTCCCGGGAATTGAGAACAGGATATAGCCATCAGCCATTTTTTGCAACACAGTTTAAGGTGTGTTGCTTTTATTATAACAACCTGAATATCTAAATTTTGAAGTACGGCAGAAAAGACCTCGCTTGTTGTGGCGCGTATAGAAAACCATGAAATGCTTGTCAGGAAGAACCAGGATGGATCCCACGTTATAGTCATCAACGTCCCATTTCTCTTTCAGGAAGAAGTGGCGAAATTCGGTGGTATCATAATCATGTTAACCAATCTACAGTGATCCTCTGTGGGTGGTCCACTGGGCACAGGTTCGCCGAAATTTCCCTGCGCAATAAACGGCCCGGGGATCCTGGAACCAGCACCATGCACCATCATCGGTTAGTATTTTTTTCATGTGTCATGACCTTTTTAGTATTAAGAAATTTGATAAACACAAAGAGATTTATGAGTTTACAACATCAAATACCACTTCACTGAGCCTGACTAATGAAAAAGGCTTTTCGATAAATTCTCGTATTCCCGTGGCAAGCCCTTTTTCTATCCTTGGATCTAGCCGAAAACCCGAAGTAATTATCACCTTCAAATCAGGATTAATTTTCCTCAGTTGCTGATACAACTCAAGGCCGTCCATTTCCTTCATGGACAGATCGGTTATAACCAGATCGAATGCATCATGATTCTTCTTGAGAATCTCAAGCGCCTCGGTACCACTCGAAGTTATCGTCACCCGGTAGCCACATTCCTGAAGCATTCCTTCGATAATAACACGCTGAATCATCTCATCATCAATAACCAGAATATTCCCGGAACCGTTCTTTGCCTGCTTTTTTGCTATTTGCAGGCGCTTCTCTCCTTCTTCCCGGGACATTTCAGGCAGGTAGACATGAAATGTGCTTCCTGTTCCAGGCTCCGAGTAAACGGTAATGAAGCCATTATGATTCTCGATAATGTTATAGACCATGGAGAGTCCAAGGCCGGTTCCGGTACCCTTCTCCTTTGTTGTGAAGAAGGGATCAAAGAGCCTCTCTTTTACCTCTTCACTCATACCGATGCCGGTATCAGTAATGCTTATTACGAAATAATTTTTTCCCTCAAAGGCTTTCTCATCGATTTTCGAAATCCCGTCAGAAGCGGCACTAAAATTTATGTTAACAGAAAGAGTCCCCCCCTCCTTTTCTTCAGGAGAGCGCATGATGGTCATGGCATGGGAGGCATTGATGCAGAGATTCAGCAGAACCTGTTCTACCTGGGTCTGTTCCGCCTTCACAATGGCCGGTTCGTTGAATTTACGATACTCGATGGATATTGACTTGGGGAGACTGTTCTGGATGATTTTAATGACACTCTCCAGGCTCTGGTTCAGGTCCACGGGAAGCAGAGTTTCCTCACGGTTCCTGGAGAGATTCATCAACTGGCTGATTATGCCGGAGGCACGGTTCGATGCCTTCATGACGATATCAATATACTTTAAAGCCCTGTCATCTTCCCTGTAGGCACAATCCTTAACAATTCTCTCTACGAGAGTCACGCCACCCATAATGGCGCCCAGGATATTATTGAAGTCATGGGCCAGGCCGCTGGTGAGAGTTCCAACGGCTTCCATCTTCTGTGTCTGTACCAGCTGTTTTTCCAGCTTTTTCTGATCCGAAATATCCCGCACAATACCAAGAACAAAATCAGTATCACCCACCTTCATGGGGCTCAATGAAACCTCGGTTTCAATAAAGGTGCCGTCTCTCCTCTGATGTGTCCAGAAGAAGCGCTGCGGGATCCCTTCGAAAACGGCATTCAGGAATTCCCACCCCTTCTCTTCACTCTTTCTATCGTCGGGCTGAATTTCTGGTGAGAAATCCCATGGATGTTTTCCATCCACATTTTCCCCGAAGAGTTCATCAGTTTTTTTATTACTCTGATAAATAATCCCCTCAATATTTATCAGAATAATGCAGTCATTGGCTGATTTAAAGATTGCCCGATAGAGCTGCTCCTTCTCCATGAGATCTACTTGCGTGTTCAGAAGCGTTTCACTCTGCATTTCATACTCTTCGTTCATGCCCTGCAGTTTCTCATTTGATGCCTGTAGTTCCCGACGATGATCATCCAGTGTATCAGCCATGCCGAAAAGGTGGTCATGCAGCACTTTCATACTGTTAATTATTATAACAGCAATCATTAGTACTGCAAAAATCATTGATACCCAGGTTGAGACCGCCCCATGATAGGTATCGAAGTCTACTGGAAAAGAATAGAGACCCAATAAAAATAATATGCCGGTAACTGTCACAACAGTCATTATTAGTATAAAAAGAGCAATGGCGTATACCAGCCGGAAAAGAATGAGCGCCAGCACAAGACCGGTATACATGAAAGACATCCACATGCTGATATTGCTCCTCGTCAGAAAACCGGCTATTGACAGGAGTACAAACATCAGAATGACCAAAGAGCTCTTGATATTGGTGGGTATGCGACGGCGAAAAACAACGGCAAGAACAATATTGATATAGACAATAACATGAACAGCATGACCCTGGTTCCAGCCGCTTTCATATCCACTTACCAGAGAAAAAAACAATGCTCCAAATGCAGTGATCGCAAAAGATATTAGTGCAACATTGATAATGTGATCACGTACCTGGTGAAGGCTCTCTTTCCTGTTTTCGATATCCAGATTGAAATTTTCCATGATGAGGTTCTACAGCCCTGATGTTATTGAATTTAAAAAAGTCTTGCATGCCCTGAAGTTTCTGTCAATTATTTATCATTCTGTTGTCTCGGAGTTGGTTCTAATGAGATTTATTCTGTAATTTTAGTACTTTTTGATACCGCAATTTCCACTAAGGATTTCTGTCTCACATATAATGGGAGTCCAGAAGGGGAAGACAGCAATAATGCTGTTTAAGGGCTTTTCGGCATTGAAAAAGAAGCCGTATTGGGGGAACCATTATCTGGTTGAAGTATAAATATGAGGTAAAACATGAAGTATAGATTTAAAAAGCATTGCAGACCGGGGGCGCCCCTCTATAACACCCATGTTACCGGGGTACTCGGCCCTCCTTGGCCAGCGTTTTTGTCAATATTATAATATCGGAGTGGCATGATGCAGCTGCTGAGAAAGCCATTTATACCTCATGCACTGTAAATGTATGAGATCAGTTTCCAAAATATTCAAACAAAAATCGTGTTCAATATTTAAGAATCCGGAAAACAGCTTCACTCAGGTTTTCCATGGTAAAGGGTTTAGGAATAAATTCTATAACTCCCAACTCAATGGTTTCCTGGACCCTGTCATCGAGGCTGAAGCCTGAAGCAAGCAGCACTTTTACATTGGGATTGATTTTTTTTAGAAGTAAAAAAGAATCTTTTCCGGAAAGTTTCGGCATGGACATATCCAAAAGAACAATATCTATTTCGTTAAATTTTTTCTCATAAATTTTAACGCCATTTATACCATCAGTTGCTGTAATTACTTTATAACCGCAATCCGTTAAAATATCACTTGCAATCCGCCTCATTGAATTCTCATCATCTATAATAAGAATCGTCCCTTCTCCATAATGTACCTTTTTTTTAACTCCATCACTTTCCATGTCAACTTCTCCAATGAAAGCTGGAATATATACTTTAAAGACTGATCCAATCCCCTCGTCTGAATAGACGTCAATAAAACCCTGATGTTGATGAATAATATTAAAAACCATGGCAAGGCCAAGCCCTGTCCCCTTGCTAATGTCCTTTGTGCTGAAAAAGGGATCAAAGATTTTATTGATCAAATTGTTTTTAATTCCAACGCCAGTATCAGAAATTGAAATGATATGATAATGAACTCCTTCCATTCCGGTATGGTTTTTAATGAAATATTTATCAGCCAATATTGTTTCCAATTTAATACTCAGTGTCCCCCCCCAGGGTTCACTGTCCTCTCGCATGATCGTCATGGCATGACTGGCATTGATACAGAGATTTAGCAATACCTGCTCAAGGGAAGTTCCATCTGCTTTAACAATGGCATTGTCAATTTTTTCCTCAACAGTAATTATAATTGATTTATCAAAGCTCTTTTCGCACATCTTCAATACATTTTCGACTGTTTGGATTAAATCAACCCTGACTAAAACAGGTTCATATTTTTTTGATATTGAGAAAAGTCTGGTGACCGTGTCAGCTGCCCTGGCGCTTCCTTCATTTATTAATTCAAGGTAATCCTGTAAAACAACCAGTGGCACTGAATTGTGTTTTTTTATTTTATTCTTTAATACTGAGACAGCACCGGTGATAGTCCCAAGAACATTGTTGAAATCATGGGCAATGCCTCCCGCAAGTGTACCAACCGCTTCCATTTTCTGAGCATGTTGAAGTTGAATTTCGAGACGTTTACTTGCTTCCTCGGATTTTCTTTCTTTTGTTATGTCGATACCCAAAGCGAAAGTATAATCAGCATTTACTAATGGATCAGAGATCTGTTTGATGTTCCAACTAACAAGAAGTCTTTGGCCAATTTTACCTAAAATTGTTGTCTCTCCCTTAGCCAGATTAGAGTCTTTTTTCATTGTTTTAATCAATTCATTAAATTTATCCTGATCCTCTTTTGCAATAAAAAGTGATATAAAATCCTTTTCTTTAATTTCATCAAAAGCGTACCCCAGTGCATGAAGCATTGTATCATTCATTAGGATTATTTGGCCGTTGACATCAATAGCAGTAATAAATGATGGGCTAGATTGAATCAAATCATTGTTGAAATCTCTTTCACCTGTTAATATTAAATTTGTTTTCTCGATATCGTTCCTCAGCATATTAATCCAATCAGAGATGGCAAGCGACCACAAAATGATGAGCAAGAGAAAACCTGCGTGAAAAATAGGGATATTTATCTCTGAACTGGATATTGGAATAATGGCAAGGAAATCCAAATCATTTATAATCACTGTAATTACAAGAGACAATATAGCTAGGAAAAAAAATCTCCCCTGCCGATAGCCCCGAACTAAAGATACCAGACTGGATGATAACAGAACAAGCATTGTCAGGAGCATGACCAGCTCATGAAATACTATAACAAATCCATGGGAAGTAAAGATAAAAATCAATGCCAGAGAGCCCGAAATTGCCATAAGAATCAGATGAATTCGATGAAACCATGGGGCTCTTGTTCGAAGTGACAGAAAAAGGTCGCTGAACCTGAGCATGCTCACTATGCAACCTGTAGCAAAAAATACTAATAACCTATTCAGCCATGGGCTCTCTCCCCAGATATAAAGTGAACCAAGGCCTGTTTCAATAATTTCTAGCATTATGAAATTGACAATTACCAGAATATAATAAAAATACTTATTTTCTCTGGTGGGGAGAATCAGAAGAAAATTATAAAAAAGCATACATAATAAAATGCCAAAAAAGATCCCGTGCCAGGTATATTCCGCAGTCTTTTTCTCAGTATAAGCCTTCTCTGTACGTATAATCAGATCAAGTTTCATAGGGTCTTCTGTTTTGAATCTTATATAAAATACCTTTTCCATATTATAAGAAAGGGGAAGTATGAATGTAAAACGATTGAATGAGACATCCCGGCTATCTGCTGGGCGAAGAATGCCGGTTTTTTTTACAATGAATTCGCCGGTATTTTTTTTCTGTTCATAGAAATCAATGTAGTCCATATAGGGAAACTCAAGGCCCAGCAGCCATTTATTAATACCACGGGCTTCATTGCGCAACTTTAACTTCACCCAGAATGCTGAAGAAGTAAAACCGAAGCCCGTAATCCCATTTTCTGTTTTTCGAAACTTTTTCTGCCATTCGTGAGAAATTATATCTTTAATGGTCAGGTTTGCAGTTCGATCTTCAAGAATTTCCATATGGTTGACAAGGGGATAGATTTCCCTCTCATCGGTAAGGACCAGCGATTTCTGCCCGGTCATGGAATATGTCGGGAAGAGTGTTGAGACTATTAAAATTACAGGCAGCATTTTTAATATTTTTGTTTTTTTCATCCATCCTACTTCTTTCGACCGGCAGTTGAAATTTTCAACAAATAATTAACAAAATTTTTTGCAGCATTCGCAAGATTCTATATAAGATTTATTCTGTCCCTCAATATTATAATAATATAAGTTATTATATCACTGATCAAATTCTTTTCAACAAACATTAATTTTTACACTAGAATTTTTCCATAGAAGTTTTATTGTAAATCCAGAATAAGCAATCAATTGTAATAATAAATTATCAGGGAACCGGTTAGAAATTAAACACATTATCAAATGAATGAAAATACTTTCTCCTCGAAACTATTTTATTTACAGCCTGTACTGTAATATTTTCAATGAGATATTTTATACTGAAAATTGCTTTCTCAAAAAGTGTCTTTTTCTCGCACTGCTGGGAAAAAAGGCTTATTGCTGTTGGGGGCATTTTTATCTGACAGGGATTTGAATTTCTCTGATTTGATTCTCCAGGTTTCGTGGGGTGACATGAATTATGTTCTGGTACCTCTAAAGAAAAATAATGAGGATATTGTAAATACCTGTATAGAGATTAAACAAAAGCTGCAAAAGCTGGGAATTGGTAGAATATTGTATGAAAATACCGGTAATATCGGAAAGGCCTATCGTCGACACGATGAGGTTGGAACTCCAATCTGTGTTACAATTGATTTTGAATCAATTAAAGGGGACAATCCAACAGTAACTGTTCGCGATCGAGATTCAATGGAACAGATCAAGGTAGCAATTAATGATATAGTTGATTATGTTAAAAACTATTATATTGAATAGGATACCTTGCCAATTATGCAATGGCCACATCCCATGTGGTGATTGCATATAAATTAAATTAAGATCCTTCTTTTGAAATTCATGATATATGTTTTTGTTGAAAGCAAATCTCGTTTGCTTTTATTAGTGGAATAAGAAAGGAAAACATCTTTTGTGATGAGACAGGGCGGGGCAGGCATTGATGAATTATTTGAAAATGGTGAAAGCGGTATAAAAATTTTCCACCATTTTAGGGGCTGATAAATGATAAATTATTGACGTAGAGTTTAAAGTATGAAAGACTCTTTTTGAATTTATTCTATCTGAAAGAGTTCAAAAAAATAAATAGTATTATTTAGCAAATTTATGAACAAAAATAAAATATCACAACTAATCGGATTGTTTCTGTCTGTATTTCTGGTTATCTCTTTTAGCCTCATTTTCTGGAATTTCAACTTAAGTAGGGATGTTTTAACTGTTGCAGAAAGGTCGTGGCTTCTAAAACATAAAGATGAAATTCTTGTTGCCCCAGATCCACAGGCACCCCCGTTGGATATGTTTGATGAAAATGGGAATCATACAGGCTTATCAGCTGATTACCTGAAAGAAATAGAGAAAATACTCGATATAAAATTGAAAGTTGTTAAATATAATACCTGGAATGATATACTCAAAGCTGCAAAAGAAAGAAAAATTTCAATAATTTCTTTAGCTATGAGAACTCCTGATCGTGAAAGATATCTTAATTTTACAGTACCTATTGTAAATATACCCAATGTTATTGTGGTCAATAAAAATAAAAGCGGATTTCTTACGCTCAATAAAATGCAGAATATGAAGATTTCTGTTCCTGAAGGTTACGCGGTCCATGAATATTTAGAGAGAAAATATAAGTTCCTCAATTTGGATCCGGTTAAAGATACCGTAACCGGCTTGCTGAAGGTATCGTTTCAGGAATCCGATGCCATGGTTATAGACCTGAGCCAGGCAACCTATCTTATTAATAAAGAAACCATAACAAATTTAAGAATAGCCGGTGATTCAGGTTATTACCTTAATCTGGGTTTTGGGATCCGAAGTGACTGGCCAGAACTTACGATGATACTGGACAAAGCAATACTTGAAATTGACAAATCAAAAAAAGAGTCAATTTATGCAAAATGGATTAGACTGGAAAATAATTATTTTTGGAAAAGTCAATTATTCAAAGAAGTTGTTTTCTATTTTTTGATTTCGGCATGTATTATTGTACTAACCGTAATTATCTGGAATAGGATACTAAGAATAAGCGTTAGAAAAAAAACAGCTGAAATTCATGAAGAACTGATCTTGAGGGAAAAGGCCGAAGATGACCTGAGGGTGCATAAAGAACAACTGGAAGAAGTTGTTATGCAGAGAACTCAACAGCTCATTGAAAAAAATAATCAACTGGAACATGCCCTTGCAGAAGTAAAAAGACTGTCTGGAATTGTACCGGTATGTTCAAACTGCAGAAAGATAAGAGATGAAAATGATGAATGGGTGCTTCCAGATAAATATATTGCTGATCATTCTGAAGCAGAAATGACCCATAGCCTTTGCCCGGTCTGTACAAAAGAACTTTATCCAAATCTTTATAATAATATTATCAAAAAATAGATTTGGTTTTTACATGCAGATAATTTTATATCAAAAATTTAAAAATGTCTTGCATGCCTTGTGGTTTCTTTAGTGTTTTCATATACTCGCGGAACTTGAGCCTCCGTGGCTGCAGCTTCTTATCAATATAAAATTGAAAGTGCGTTACCTATGTCCTGAACCTGGACCACAAGTTTTCTGGCTGTAGGAGGGCAGATTTGTGCCTTTCAACTTGATATTTTCATTAAAACTCATGTGTCCTCTGGTGGTGCCGAAATTTATTAAATATCGAACTTGACATACAGGTAATTAAAGGAAAATATTAACAAAGTTAAAACAGGGGGAACGAGGGTTGGAGAGAGATAATAAATTATACCTGATAGAAGCTATTATTAACGATACAGATAAAAAACTTACCTTTGCTTCTTATTTAAAAAAAGAATATATAGAGAAAGCAATTGTTATAAACCTGAGTATCGATAATGTCATAAACAGGATATACTTCTCTTCGAACAACTTCGGCACCGTCGAATGGTTAAACGGTACCGGCCTGACAAACTGCCACAAGTGGGAAAGTGAAGATATGGCAAAGGTCCCTTCGTATCTTTCCCGTCGTTATACAGCAATACTTTCCGACGGAGCCGCGACCCCTGACTACGCCAGGGGTCTCATTATTCCCGATGTGCTGGATTCACTGGCAGACAGTCAGCTGGTTGAGGTTCTCATCAATACTATAAACTGTGAATCAACTGCAGAAAGAATCGATTTTTCACGCTTTAAAAAATTTGCCCCTGGAAGTCCTGCACTATAGGTTTTTTCTCCATGTGGCATCACAATGTGAATGCGGGCAGTTTTATCGTGGTTCCCTTAACTGTTTTTCAATCCATTAAACTTTTAAATGATGATTACCACATGTCCCCTTTTTTGCCCCTTTTCAACATACCTGTGTGCTTCGACGATCTCTTCCAGAGGGTAGGTGCGGTCAATTATTGTTTTTAGTTTACCTTCCTCAATCAGTTCTTTAAGAAAAATGAGATCATCGATCGTGATACCTTCTCCGGAACCTGAATCTTTAATTACATTGAGGTAGATTCCATTCTTTTTAAGAAGCTTTTTCGCATGAGAAGTTTGAAGCTTATCAACAGCATCGAAAATTACGTCATATTCCCCGCCAATATGAATAAAATCTCCTTGGGTATAATCAATGACATTTCTTGCCCCCAGGGATGTTACCATTTCTAAATTTGCCGTGCTGCATACTCCTGTTACTTCAGCACCAAAATACTTGGCAAGTTGAACTGCGAAAACTCCAACACTTCCGGAAGCCCCGTAAATGAGAATTTTTTGTCCTTTCTGAACCCTTGCTTTTTTAAGAACCTGCAGTGCGGTAAGTCCCCCCGTTGTGGCACCAGCTGCAGCTTCTTCATAGGTCATATTGGAAGGCTTTAATGCCACCAAGCCTTTTTTTACCGGTGCACTATCTTCAGGCAGACATACGTATTCAGCGTAACCTCCGAAAACGAAGCCTGTTGATGCAAATACCTTGTCTCCTTTTTTAAACCTCTTTACATCTTTCCCTGCGGCTTCAACAACACCAGCCACTTCCATTCCTAAAATGTTTCTTTTAGGTTTGACGATCCCTAAATATAATCGAAAAGGAATCATCTGCCAGAAGGGTACATCGAAACTGCGGACTCTCACATCTCCTATGTGACAGGTGGTGGCATGAACTTTTATTAAAACTTCATTTCCCTTTGGGATTGGTTTGGCGACCTCTCTTAATTCTAAAACTTCAGGGGGGCCATATTTTGTGCATACAACAGCTTTCATGAGTAACCTCTTTGGTTTAAAAAGTCTTGCATATTCCCAGGTCTCTGTCAATATTTATAATTCTATTCTACATAAGCTGATGCTGATAATATTTATTGTGGCGGTCTAATGCTTTCAGGCAGTAGTATTTCCTGCCAGTGCAATTTGACGCCGCTCCTTTTTTTATTATGTTTGACTTCAGCCGATCATAAAATATGATCTAAAAAATTTGATGGAGGACACTATGATAAGCCGACGCGGTTCGATTGTAATTATTATTCTATTAC
Organism: uncultured Spirochaetota bacterium; assembly: GCA_942491575.1. Classification (GTDB taxonomy): domain Bacteria; phylum Spirochaetota; class UBA4802; order UBA4802; family UBA5550; genus CAZHNW01. The sequence continues at coordinate 1,774,219 of CALOBT010000025.1, read as the reverse complement.
TCTGCTCCACAAGTCTTTACTCAGATTCATCTGCTGAAATAAGATTGCAGCAACGACGCCAGAAAATTGCTGATCAGCTATACCGGATATACTGCCTGCGTGGAGACCACCTCGGCTACTCCGAAAAATTTTTGTATTACCTGAAAGATAAATATAATATCAAACCGAAAACTCCAATCAATCAGTTTCTGCTCACTAACAAGGGAAGACACTGGAGCCGTCGTCGGCGTCGAGGCGGGGATTTCGATTATTATTCCCTGCTGAGCGGCGGTCTGGCAATACGTGAATCCCTCCAGCTGAACACCATCACGGCATCAGGCGACGGTGGGGATGGTGTTCCCGTTTCAACCCTGCAGGGGCCAACAGTCAGGTCCCATCCATTCAGTCAGATGATGAAAGGAAGGAAGTACAAGTCCTATCTCCTTGCCAAAATAGCTCCAGAAGATTTTTATTATTTCCATTTCAGCAACATGGACGGGGCTCTCAATTTTTTTGATTATTTAAACCAGGTCGGGGGGGCTGTTTATCAGCGGACTGTGCCCAAATCAGTAGATTTTAAAGTAAAAAGGAAAATTTTAACCCAGCTGGCAATTGTTGAAAATAAGTGGGCCCGTAAATTTTATGACCATGTCATCGAAGAAATGGCTGTTGTCGGATCTGATCCTTTCATAAGAATGGGGTGTGATGTCAGTTTTATCTATAAATTAAAAAGGCCGTCAATATTTTACAAAAAGATTAATGGCTATCGTGAAGACTATGTGAAAAGCCATGATGCCAGGTTTACAAGAATTAAAATTTCCGGTAAAAATGTTGAAGCCCTTGAAAGTGAAAACCGTGTAGTCTGTTCCTATATGGTAAGCCTGGATAAAAAAACAGTCATAATATCTAATTCCAAAGCAGCAATCAAAACAATTATTGCAACTAGCAATAAACAACATGCGGCACTGGCTGATGCCTGGGATTTTAAATACATGCGTTCGATTTATCCCGCCGGTGATGAAAAAGAAGATGCCTTTCTCTATCTATCTGATTCATTCATCCGTTACCTTGTGGGGCCGCAGGTGCGCATTAAGGAAGCCAGGAGAATGCATGAGGCAAAACGCATGGCTGAACTGGAACGTTTAGGACTCTTCTATTTTCAGTTGTACGGAAAACGTCCCCGGAGCCTCAAGGACCTTGAAAAGGAATTTTCCCCTGAAGAACTTAAAGGTTTCGAGGGTCTTAGATTCGATAAAGATTCATTTGCAGTTGTCAGTGATACCTGGGGCAAAATGGGTTATTTTAAAGCAAATATCGATGAAAAATTAACGGAAGTCTCAAAGGCAGAGGCAGCCGGTTATAAAAACTTCCTGAATGAATATAATAATTACTGGCGTGAATATTTTGATCCCATTGGTATTCGTATAAGACAAAGCGACGGGAAAACTAAAATTGAAACATGTATTCTCCCACTGATTAATAATTCCATATACCAATCTGTAACTCAGATTTTCGGCGGGAAATCTATTATGCTCGATGAAGCTGGTATTAGGATTCCCGGAGAGGTGATGAGTGTTTCAGCCAAATTTAATGAGCGTATTCTGAAGGGCGGAATGTTTCAGCAAATATTCTCCGGCGGCAGGAGGGGTAATGCGGGTATGCACTTTTCTGATATTTTTAGAAACCAGATCCGAATCGGGATGCTCGATGCAAAACCTATGGTTGATTTTGATGCGGCGCAGCTTTCAAAGGTTTTTTCCGGGAGCAGGTTTAGAACAAAATATATTCTACCGGTGATTGCCGCATGGTCACTGTTTCATCCCATCAGTATTTCTCTGCCTCTGCGGGATCCCAAACAGTCTGCAAAATTGATAAACCGATTCGAGAGAAATACATTACAGCTTTCACGCTCCATTGGTAATGATTTTGCCGTAGACCGTTATTATATTGAACACCATGGTAAAAAAATTAATGTTACTAAATTCTCTTTTTTTGGAATATTGAAGTTTCGTGTTTTTACCACAGTCCATAAGGGGCATTATGTAATGACAAGTACAGATGAATATATGTACAGGATTATCGACGGGGCTGAAGAAGCAGGTGATAATAATTTGAAAGGAAATGTCAGGGCAAAATTCATGCCCGCCAGGATTAATAAAGAGAAAAGTATGTATGTCCTGAACATGATGGAATCGGCACGCGAAGCCAGTATAAATAATTATGGTACCTATCGCCTCTTTGAAAATATTTTCAGGAATGCAAAAGACATCAACAGGGCAGCATTTGATTCTTTCGGATTTGAACTGCAGTGCCCCTCCGGTGGCAGGTATTCATTAAATAAAAAAAGCGGAAGGATCGAAAATTCAATCTATGGAAACGGAATTACAAAGGTGGTCTCCGTTGAAAAAATAAAAAAAGGGGACACCTTTCAACGTTTTTTTTCAACGAAGCAACTCATGGTAAATCTTGAATTTACCAGGGAGGGAATCAAGACTGTGGTAGACATTCAATAATCTTTTTCCCTGAAAGATGATTTTTTGTACAGGGGAAGTCAGGGCTTTTTAATTATTGATAAACAAACAATAATTTTTCCTTCACCTTTATAAATGTGAACGTATATTCTTTAAACAAGAGTTATTTGTTAAACAATATCGCTTCGGGCTTTTAATCTATGAGGGAAACTGACTAATTGTGGGAATATGTCAAAATTGCTCTTTTTGAGAATTATCCCTGGAAAACAACGCTTTATTGAACAACTCTTTTTTTTTGAGAAGTAGAGGATGTCAATGCTTTACGATAAATTATTGACCTGTAACCTAAAAGGCGTGACGCTGGTTAATAATATTAGTATCTTAATTGTAAGGTTTGCACAGAGCTGCATCAAAAATTTACAAAGCTGAAAAGATTTTACCTTAATCTAAAACTGATGATATAAAATTTCCCGCATGAGTGTATAATCTGCTGGAAGGTGAAAGCATATGGCCCTTGAATCCCGAAAACCACTGGTTAAAACAATACAGGAACGTTGCCGTGTCTGTTATTCCTGCGTACGGGAATGCCCCGCCAAGGCTATTAAAATTTCAGGCGGGCAGGCGGAAGTTATAATTGAGCGCTGTATCGGCTGCGGCAACTGCGTACGGGTATGTACCCAGGAGGCCAAGGAAACCCGGAGTTCCATACAGGAGGTTGAGCAACTTCTCGTGTCAGATCGCAAAATTGCAGCGATTATTGCCCCCAGTTTTCCCGCGGAGTTCCCGGATGTTCACTATAAAAATGTTGTAGGAATGATCCGCAGCCTCGGTTTTGATCTCGTCCTGGAAGTTGCCTTTGGTGCAGATCTTGTTTCCAGGGAGTACCGGAAACTTGTTTCGGAAAATCACGATAAAAATTATATTGCAACGACCTGTCCGGCAATCGTCTCCTATGTCGAACGGTACCACCCGACCCTGGTTAAAAATCTTGCGGCAATTGCTTCACCCATGGTTGCGGCAGCCAGGGCAATTCATGAACTTCACGGTGATGATGTTGATATTGTTTTTATCGGTCCATGTCTTGCAAAAAAAGAAGAGGCTATCAGGCCTGATATTACAGGTGACGTAAAGGAAGTACTCACCTTCAGAGAGCTTCACGAACTCTTTGAAAAAAATGGGATAACTCCCGGGACAACAGATCGCAGCGAATTTGATCCGCCACTTTCAGGAAAGGGGGCGATCTATCCTATAGGCAGGGGAATGCTTCAGGCATCTGAATTGAAGGAAGACCTTTTTTCTACGAATATAATTGCCGCGGATGGCACAAAGGAATTTGTTCATGCTATCCGTGAATTTGAATCCCAGCTTCATGAGGTTGGACTTCTCGAACTTCTCTGCTGTAACGGCTGTATCAGCGGCTCTGGTATGACTACTAAACTTCCCCGCCTCACTAAACGGGGATATGTTGCCGCCTATGCCCGTAAACGGTATGCTGAAACTGATCTGGAAAAATGGGAAAAGGAAATGAGGCAGTTTGATGATCTCGATATTTCCGTTATTTTTCATGACAATGATCATCGTTTGCCTGTTCCTACGCGTTCACAGTTGAAGACAATTCTACAACGAAAGGGGAAGTTTAATCCCCGCGACGAACTGAACTGCGGAGCATGCGGCTATGACACCTGCATCGAACATGCCATCGCAATTCATATGGGACTGGCAGAAAGTGAGATGTGTCTTCCTTACATGATCGAAACATTAAAGAAGACCGCGGGAGAACTCTCCGATTCATATGGACAGCTTGTCAAAACCAAAAAGGCCCTTATTCAATCGGAAAAGCTTGCCTCCCTGGGACGCATGGCCAGCGGAATTGCCCATGAAATCAATAATCCCCTTACGGGTGTCCTAACCTACAGCAGCCTTCTGAAGGAAGACCTTGAAGATACAGAATATGTGGAAGACCTTGAAACTATCGTCGGGGAAACCATGAGATGCCGAAAAATAGTACGGGGCCTTCTTAACTTTGCACGGGATACCCAGGTCGAAAAGGTCAGAGCAAATCTGAATGACATAATAAATGAAACACTGAACCTGCTGAAACCGCATATGAACTTTCAAAATATTTCCTTCGTCAAAAATCTTGATGTTACTGTGCCGGACATGTCCCTTGATCTCAATCAGATGCGGTCGGTTTTTAATAATCTCTGTGAAAACGCAGCCCATGCAATGCCCGATGGGGGGAGTCTCATTGTAAAAACCGTTTTCAGCAGATCAAGGGGGGCTGTCGTTGTTACCGTTACCGATACCGGGACCGGCATAAGCAGGGAAAATATTGATAAAATTTTTGATCCATTCTTTACCACTAAACAGTCCGGGGAAGGAACAGGGCTGGGCCTGGCGGTAATCTACGGTATTATTGAGCAGCATGGCGGCACCATTGATGTGGAAAGTAAGGAAGGGGAAGGAACCACATTTACGGTGGTCCTCCCCGTGGAGAACTAATTTACGGTTCCGGTACAAGGTATACACGGAGACCGTTACTTCCTGCGGCGACAACCAGATAATTTTCCACCACTGCGAAATCCCATGCCTCATGATTGTTGATAAAACTGTAGAGGGAAGGGGTCTCAGGAGTTGAAATGTCAATAATAGCCATACCGCTGGAGCCTGCGGCGACAAATGCATATTCATTTATTACCGCCACACCCTGAGGTGACTGCATGTCCTTGTGTTGATAGCTTCCAATATCGGTGCCCTTGCTGCCAAGAACATAAAAGCCAGACGTACCCTCCCCATCGGCAGTACCGACCACATAAATAAATCCATCAGCAGCGGCAATGCCCATGGCCCTGAAACTGGCAAGCTTTGAAGGCCTCACCAGGTAGGGGGTGTTGAAACCGGTTTCTCCGAAGGGACCCGGTTCCTCCGGCTCAATGATATAGATGCCGTTATTGTAATATTTAGAGTCTTCTATCATTCCGTGACATGCCAGGTAGAGGTTTGTGTCGTAGACAATACCCGTGATATTATAAAATGCTTTCAATCCCCCAAGATTTAATTTTACAACTTCTCCGGCCTTGTTCTTTGTATAAAATCCGTCATTGGCGCCTATCAATAGAAAGGTGCTTTCAACGGCAAGGCTTGTCGCAAGGGAACTGCTGGTTCCAAATGTGATGAGGTCCGGATTGTCCATGCCGTTTAACTGGTTGTAGGCGTAGACATTAATGTTATTGCTGGTTAATCCGGTTGTGCCAGAAAGAATTGTCATTGTATCTATTGTGGCCGTGGCAAAATCGACCTTGAAGCCCGGGGCGTTCAATTTTGTGTTGGCTGTAATGCTGGACTTATCCGTAATATCGAAATTGAGCAGATTGCCTGAGGTTGAATCTATCACAAAGGCAGTATTGGTGTCTGCACTTACCTTTTTAAAATTAATGTCAGTATCGGTGTAAAAGGCAGTTTCATAGACGAGCAGATACTCTAGTTGATCGGAGTGGCCGCTGAAGAGGTTTTCCGAATCAATGGCGGATATAGTAATATAGTAGATAGCCGAATTCCCTATTTTCTCCAAAAGTTCATTTTTAAATATAGTAAAAGAGGTTTTAGTGGAGGGGATGGTATTTTCAATTATTGTATATTTTTCACCCCCGTCGCTATTGGCTGAAATCTGGTAGGTTACTTCATCATTATCCAGATCAAGGGGAGTTGCGTGATTCCATGAAAGTGTAAACTGATCCGATGCCTGTGCCGCGATTTTAAACTCTACCGGGATATTGGGGGCATGGTTTATCGGTGTTGCCATTATTTGAGAACCGGATGACCTGTTTCCAACTGAATCCTGTGTCACTATCAGGTAGCCGTAGGAGGAACCATTGATAAGAGATATGGAATTGTCGGAATGGGAACTATCCTTGTTGGTTATTGTTTTAATTATATTTGTTTTTGTTATCGTAGTGGGTAGTTTTCCTGTTTCACGACAAATAATAATTTGAGCAAGGTCCATATCGCCGGGATTGCTCCAGCTTAGTTCAATCCTGTGGTTGAAGGGATCTGCAGTAAGTCCCTTTACTTCGGCAGGCGGCGTCAGGTCAACCTCTACCGTATCACTTATTTGATTGGCGGATATATTTCCTGCCATGTCCCGGTATGCCGCATAGACGGTTTTGGTACCTTCGGTTAAAGAGGGGAGGATGTAAATGACATTTGAGCCCGCGACAGGCATCGCCACCCAGTTCCAGGGGCCCGTTGAGGAGTCGGAAAAGGCCACATCTGTTATTCCGCTCAGGTCTGGGTCGCCATCTGGGGTAATGACGATACCGGAACTGTTCGTTCTATCCGGTATTATATCTATACTTCCCGTGGGTGCCAGGCGGTCCAGGGTTATAGAACCGGTAATGGGCGTAACGGCAGTAGTGGTATTTCCTGCCTGATCTTTAAATAGAGCGAAGATTGTTTTTTCTCCATCAACCGAACCGTCAATGGCCCAGTTTGCCCTGGTGGTAGTATAGGGCTCCCATACTGCATCATCAAGATTGCTGAAAACTGAATCGTCGTTGGAGAACCACATATGGGTAATGGGACTCTCCGTTTCAGGATCGCAATTTGCCGAAATAGTAAGATCTGTTGTTGCGATATTGGTAAATTCTTTAGGGCAGGTGATGCTTCCCGCATCCGGAGGACTTCCGTCTACAATAATTACTTTGCTGAACTGTTGTGTCTGGTCTAAGAAGTCCTTAAAGATTACATGGACAATGTATTTTCCCTCGGAGTCCAGTTTTACCGCCGGGACGGCAGTCACTTCGTTGACTATAACTTCGATGGTATCCGCTTCATTCACATAGTAAAGGTATACCGCCTCATCCTTGTTGAATGCAATGTCCTCCTCTGACTGGTTTACCTGTATCTGGTAGATGCCGTCACTGTCAGAGGTGAATATAAAAGTTCTTTCGTCGGCAACGTCACCTGAATATGGACGCGTGTACCGGTTAGGGGTACCTGTTTCTGAAATTGTCGGCCCTGATTTCCCTGTTCCGAGGTTGTGGGTCCTGGTTGAGCGGGCCCCTGATGCATCGGTAATATCGACGGTAATGGTGACGCTCACATCGCCAAGAATATTCTCTCCAATTATGAATTCTATGGTGGTGATGCCGTCGGCGGTAGCCTGGTTTCTGAAACTTCCATAGTCAGATGAAAATTCAATATTCAATGCTTCGTTCTCCGGATCCGCAGCGGAAAGGGTAATATCGATGACCATACCGGGGACGAGGTAGTCGACTGCCCCCTCCGGAAGATTGCTGCCAAGGTCAGAAATCACAGGTGCCCTGTTCGGTATAAAATCCTGGGCATTAGTCAGGGGGGCATCGCCGCAGCCTGATGTTATCAGTATGATAATAAAAGCGTTTAAGAGAAAAAATAATAAATTTTTTTTCATTGTTCTCCTCGTTCTATCAGTTCACAGAAAACATGTTCTTCGGCGGCGTTTAGAATCGATAACTGACGCTGCCACTCAGTATCATTGAATGAAGCATGGTGCTTTTTTCTATAAAAAGGGTGTATTCACTCCACAGGCTCAGATACAGGGTTCGTTTTATTATCGGGTAGATGAGGCCGGTTCCGGCACTCAGCACCCCGTCAGCCCCGGTGAAGGTTTTTCCTTCACCGTTATTGAAGCTGGTTACGGAAAGTCCCCCCCCCAGTTTCGGTACTATCTCAATAAAGCCTGCCGGTATTCGGTAGGTGAAACTTGCCGTCAGGGGAACCATAATAAGATATAGCTCATTGAAAGGGGCAACGGTGTCTGAGGCGGTACTCCGTATGAATCCGAGTTCAAAGTAAACCCGCATATTCTCTATCCATGGAAAATTGATTGAACTTCCTGCACCGTAAAACATGGTGTATTCCCCCTTTGAACCGCCGCTGTTGAAGGGATAAAAGAGTCCAATCCGGAGTGTCATGTCGGGGAAGAGGGGGCTGATCTCTTCCCGGGACATCTGCTTGATGTCAGACTTATAGAGGATCCTCTCTCTTTTCGATTTTTTTTCGTCCCTGATGATTACCTTTTTCGAATCCTGATCAACAAGGAATCCCTTGATTACATCACCGTTTTTCATGAGGATGTACTGCGTCTCCATCTGGCGCTCCCCGAAGAGGATGCGCTGGATGGATGCGCGTAGAATTCGTTTTGTTTCATACTTGGTCTTTACCGTGATTGAAGCAGTATCCTCGTTAATGATTGCACCGTTTACAACCTGACCGTCTTTCAGGTAGATAACCTCTGCGCTTAATGCAAATGGAAACAGCATGAGCAGCAGGAAAATAAAGTAAATCTTTTTCATTATAATTTCCTTCCCGTCAGCGTACCGGCTCACGCCGGATAATATCTGATTTCGGAATTGTCAGTACCCGTATCCCGTTATCCAGGCGGATTACCTTTGCATTTTGAGATTTAACATTCCCGATTAGTTTGCTGCCATCACGCAGGTGCAGTTTAGTCAGGGTGCGTCCCATGGCACGGAGACGATCAAGCGGCGGTAGTTTGCTGAGATCCTGAGATTTATTAATCTCTTTCTCGAGTTCAACTTCCTTCCCTTTTATAGAATCGATTTCTTTATTGATTTCATCTCTGTTCTTTTTACCGGCCCTTTCGATGAAGGGGTGCAGGCTCAGTTTCTCCAGTTCAAGTGTTTCACCCGGAGTCTGTTTTTTGATTTCGGTTTTTGACATCTTGACGATTGCAACTTCCCCGGGGCTGATAACCTTTTTGGGGACAGCTTTTGTTTCTGTGGTGGAAACGACTTCAACTGATCCTGACTTCAGTGACACGGTTGCGATTTTATCCCCTGCGTTATACTTGGTGAGGAATTCTGTTCCGCGTACCGAGGCTAGTGATGTAGGGGTCTTAACCTGGAACTTCCCCCCCTTTTTCATCTTTGTGATTTTCGAAAAAAGGGATCCCCTGTCAACCTGTACCATACTTCCTTTCTTTTTTTCGAAGAGGGAAGTGAGGGCGATCCTCGAGTTTTGAAGCACCCTCAGCAGTCCCAGGCGGTTTACCTGTATGGTGGCCTCAGATGAGGGGCCAGTGGTGATAATGGCGCCGGGGGCTACGGTATCGGTTACCTGTGCGGTGTGTTTTTTGCCTGTTGTATCGGTAATGGTGACGGTCCCGACGGTGAAGGTGATAATACCCTTGCCGGTACTGTCAGTTTTGGTGCATGATATAATAAATGTAAATATAAGTATAGCGGTAACGCTGAAAAATATTTGCGTACGTTTCACGGTTTTCTCCCCTGATGTGGTGAATTTTGCATATTTTAATCGAATAAAACAGAGTGTCAAGAAATTTCAGCCCTGATTTGAAGAATTACTACAGAAAAAGTAGTATATATTATTTAACAAAAAAACGCCTGTATGCTAAACAATTGTTGACACATATATGTTGAGTAGTGTATATTGTTTTATCGGGTGGGAAGTTTTAAGGAGCTGAATATGAATGAATTCAAAGATTTTCTTATGCGCCGTTTTGAGAAGGAAGTAAGGGCCCATCTGGAGATTAACAGTAAAAAGGGGGCCTGCAGGAAATTTCCCGAGTCCCTTGATAAAGATCTTTCCGGGGTATTGCGGAAAGACGGAATAAAGGAACTCTATACCCACCAGCGGGAGGCCTTTGACAGTATAAGCGGCAATACAAATACCCTTCTGGTATCTCATACGGCGAGCGGAAAAACCCTTTCGTTTTTTCTGCCGATACTGAATGAATATATTTCAGCAGAGTCACCCTTTTCCGTTCTCCTCCTCTATCCTACGAAGGCCCTCTCCCGGGACCAGGAGAGTACCTTCGGAAAGCTGATGTCCGTTGTGAAGAAGACGGATCGTCTCGGCACCTTTGATGGCGATACTCCCCGTGATGAAAGAAACAGGATACAGCAGTCGGCTGATTTTATTATCACCAATCCGGATATGCTCCACAGCGGAATCCTCCCGAACCATAACCGGCGGTGGAAGGCCTTTCTTTCCCGTCTTCGGTACGTCGTTGTCGATGAAGTCCATATTTACAGGGGGGCCTTTGGTTCACACGTATCCAATGTTTTTCGAAGACTTCTCAGAATTTGTGCCATACACGGCTGCCAGCCCGTATTTATCTGCTCCTCCGCGACAGTTGGTAATCCAGGAGACCATGTCAGGTCTCTTTTTCACAATGAATTCAATATTATCGATAAAGACGGTGCACCGAGACCGGACCGTGAATTTTTCTTTATCAATCCACCGCTGGTGCAGAGTCACGGTCATGCCCTCTACCGGAAGGGGCCTGCATCGGTGTCGGTCCCCCTTATTCGGGAGGCTGTCCGGCGGGGGATCAGGACAATTGTTTTCTGCAGGGCGCGCCAGGAGGTCGAGCGTCTTTACCGGACGGTATGTGACAACAATCCTGACCTTGCCGCTAAAATAAAACCGTACCGCGGTGGCCTTCTACCCAATGAAAGGAGAAAGCTTGAGCGGGACCTCGTATCGGGAAATTTAACGGCTATAATTACCACAAACGCCCTTGAACTAGGTATCGATATCGGAGATCTGGACCTATGTATCCTTTCGGGACATCCCGGAACTGTAGCCAGTTTCTGGCAGCAGGCAGGCAGGGTGGGACGCCGTGGAAAAAAGGCAGTAGTTGTCTATGTCGCAAAGGACAGCCCCATCGACCAGTTTCTGGTGCATCACCCCGAATTTATTACGCGTGCACCAATTGAAGAGGCATTGCTGAATGCGGACAATCCATACATCATGCTTCAGCATCTGCCCTGCGCCGCCCATGAACACCCACTGCGTGAAAAGGAAACTCTCTTCAATGATTTAATCTATGAAGAGGCTCTGGGCGTTTTGAAGGAAGATAAGGCGGTGGTTCCGTATCACGAGACATACAGATATGCATTACAGGATTACCCTGCGCGGGGTGTTAACCTGCGGGGCCTTACCGATTATAATATTGAAATTATCAGCGGCACGGAAGTAATCGGTGAAATAGATCCCATAGGTGCAAGGGGAACCCTCTACAGGGATGCGATTTATCAGCACCTCGGAAGAAAATACATGTCAATGGACCTTGATCTTGAAAAAAAGCTCTGTCTCGTAGACCCCGTTGAGGTTGATTATTTCACTGAAGCGGTATGGCATGGACATATAAAACTTATTGAAGCAGATGATGAGAAGACCATGAAGGGGGCGCGTCTTGAGTTTGGTTATATAAATGTAAACAAACAGCCGAAACTTTATAAAAAAATCCGTGAACGGAGTTACGAGAATATCGGTTACGGGCCCATTACACTTCCTGCATTTGAATACGACACAACAGGTTTTTCTCTCCTTGCTCCGCGAAAATGGGTAAAGGCAATGGAGGAGGTCGATAAGCGGTACGTCGGTGCAGCTCTTTTTGGTCTCAGTTATCTTTTGCGTCATACTGCACCTATTCTATGTATGGCGGATGTGAAGGATATGGCCACGGATGTTTCCCTCGTCGAAGAAGAGGCCCAATCATGGAAGTCTGCCCTCTATCTTTACGATGCGGTTGAAGGGGGGGTGGGATACAGCGAGAAGGTATATGAAAATATGGATGAATGTCTTACCCTCTGTGAGACTATAGTTAAAGAATGTGATTGTATCAGCGGTTGTCCCTCCTGCGTGCCCCCTCTTCCACCGGGTGTCGAATCTGAAGACCTTGAGGAACTCATGGTGCAGACTGACGGATCAGTGAAGTGTACTCTTTCATTACTCGAAGCAATGTTAGGGGGTATGGTTGTGGTACCTCAGATTGAAAGCCTCAGAATATCTCTCGGCAAAAAGATTTCGGCTCCACCGGAAGATGACGAGAGAAAAAAAATAAGTCAGAAATTGGACCGCGCCTCAAGAATACTGAAGAAAAAGAGGGAGAGACTCCATTGATCTCAGGATGTTTTACTCATTGCCCCGGAATCGGACCGGGTACGGATAACCGGTTAAGAGAAGTCGGGATATCTTCCTGGCAGGATTGTCTTGAAAAGCCGGAAAGAATACCTCTGGGGGAAAGACGGCGATACGAATTGCTTAATGTTCTTGCCAGGAGTGAAAGGGCAAGAAGTGAAGGTGATATAGAATTTTTTGTGAAAAAATATCCTTCACGGGAGAAGTGGAGAATACTGGCGGAATATTTTCATGATGCTACTTTTTTCGATATCGAAACAACCGGTCTTTCCTGGTATGAGAGTCATGCTTCGGTGATTACAGCCCTCCATGGGGGAGAGATCCATGTCTTTCGCTTCGGTGAGAATCTTGATGATTTTCTTTCGCTCGTTGATGAGGCAAAACTGCTGGTGACTTTTAACGGGAACTGTTTTGATATTCCTTTTCTTGAAAAGACTTTTAATATACCTGAGCTTGATTGTCCTCATGTCGATCTTAGATGGGTAGCTTATTACCGGGGATATCGCGGTGGATTAAAATATATTGAAGAGGTAATGAATATTGAAAGGCCGGAGGGACTTATCGGTGTGGATGGTTTTGAGGCAGTTGACCTCTATTACCGCTGGCAGGCGGGAAATGAAGAGTCTGGAGAAAAACTGGTAGCATATTGCACCGTTGATACCCTGTCGACATACCTTGTAAGCCAGAGATTGCTGCATGAGAATGACTCCGGTATAAAAATAGAAGAAGCGGAAGAATTTTTTTTACAGCACGGTTTTTGATATTACAGGAAGATAAACGGATCGCAAATCGTTCTTAAAACAGGGAGGTTGATATGGATAGTAATAAATTAAATCAGGAAATTCGGGATGCTTTTCAAAAAGTATATTCAACACTCGGATTTGGCTTTGATAAAAAAATTTATGAAGAGGCTTTAATGCTGGAATTTGATAATCGTAATATTTCATATCTTAATCATATTCCGGTTAACGTGTATTACGATGGCGTGACCATCGGCAGGTGTGAACCTGATTTTTTAGTGCATAATGAGTTTATACTCCTTCTAACGGTACATAATTTTATAAATGAGGAAGATACACGCAGGCTTGACAGTTACTGCGATACTACATGTTGTGAGCATGGACTTTTGCTGAATTTTGGAGTTAATCCGGAAGTGATTTTTCGATCCAGAAATCATGAAGAGTGTGGAAATTTTTGTATACCCGTTAATGAATGCATGGCTCCCGCGCAGATAATACAAGGCTAAAAAGAGATGAATGTAAAAAAAATAATACATGTCGACATGGACGCCTTTTATGCATCGGTAGAGCAGAGGGATAATCCGAATTTGAAGGGGCGACCCGTTATAGTAGGTGGTCCTCCGGATTCACGTGGTGTAGTTGCTTCATGTTCATATGAAGCGAGAAAGTACGGCATCCATTCTGCCATGCCTTCCAGCAGGGCTTATCGCCTCTGTCCCAAGGCGGTTTTTGTGCGGGGAAGATTTGACGCATATCACGAAGCTTCTGAAAAAATAAATAATATATTCAACAGATATACCGACCTGGTTGAGCCCCTCTCCCTTGATGAAGCATACCTTGATGTAACGGATTACTGGAAAGAATACTCATCTGCAACATCAATTGCAGAAGAAATTCGTCAATCAATTAAACGTGAAACTGATCTTACTGCATCCGCAGGAGTCAGTTATAATAAATTTCTTGCAAAGATTGCCTCTGACTGCAATAAACCTGATGGCATTACTATTGTTACTCCTTCCAGGGCAGAGATATTTATTGAAAATCTTCCTGTGCGTAAAATTTTCGGAGTAGGGAAAATGACTGAAAAAAAGATGGAAAAGCTTGGTATTCATTACGGACGTGATTTAAAAAAACTTTCCCTTTTTCAACAGGTAGAATATTTCGGCAAGGCAGGACAGTATTTTTATAATATTGTCCGTGGAATAGACAATCGTGAAGTTGAAACTCAACGAGTTCGGAAATCAATCGGGAAAGAAAGGACTTTTAGTTCTGATGTTTCAGACATTAATGATATGTATTGCAGCCTGGAAAGTATTTCAGAGGATGTAGCATCAATAATGAACAGAAAAGGTATTAATGCCTTTACGGTTACTTTAAAAGTTAAGTATTTCGATTTCGAACAGACAACAAGAAGCAGGTCTTTTTCAGAATCGTTTAATGATAAAAAAGATATATTTGATGTTTCCAGAGATTTATTGCTGAAGACAAAAGCTAATCGTAAATCCGTTAGATTGCTTGGGATATCGATGTCCAACCTGGATGATGAATCATCAATAATTGATGATCGTCAACTTGTCTTTGCTTTTTAATGTGGTTGTCCCCAAAATTAATATTGACTAACCAGTATATTCTATAGTTCTGTTTCTGTTATCACAGGTAAATGTTATGGAATATGAACTGATTCAAAAGGCTGCTGAAATTATAAAAAATTCCCGGTATGCTATAGCCAGCACCGGGGCAGGTGTTTCCGCAGAAAGCGGGATAGCTACATTTCGCGATGTCGGAGGAATCTGGGATAAAATTGATGTAAGCAGTGTTGCCACCCCCGAGGCGTTCATAAAGACCATCGAAAAAAACGCAGCAGAATTAATTCCCTTCTGTATCGAAATTCTGGAATCCTTCATCAGGGCAGAAGTAAATCCCGGTCATACTGTTCTGGCAAAACTTGAAGAAATGAATATTTTAAAGCAAGTTATAACTCAAAACGGTGATAGCCTTCACTATGAAGCCGGGAATAGAAACATAATTGAGCTGCATGGTAATTTTTTTAGAATGCGTTGTTTCTCCTGTCGGTTTATAAAGCAGGAAAGCCGGCAGAGAGTTTCAAAAAATTTTCTTGAAAGAATTAAAAAATTAAAAGACTATTCCATTCAATCGCTGATTTCTACCGCAGAGAATTGTCCCCGTTGTTCCTCAATTATGCGTCCCGACGTAGTCATGTTCTCAGAAACAGTACAGAATGTTGACAAAGCATTTTCTTGCGCCGAGAAATGTGATGTAATGCTGGTTCTCGGTACGTCCGGTTCTGTTTACCCGGCTTCTTATTTGCCGATACAGGCTAAAAAAAATGGAGCAAAAATTATTGTTATCAATCCGACTGAAGATACTTTTGAAAATTACAGTGATATTTTTATTCCAATGAAAACCGGTGAATCCCTCCCACTGATTCTGGAAAATATTTAAGTTCAGATTCTAATTTTCTGTCCTATTTCAGCCGATAATTACTTTATCGGCGTATCCTGTTGCTGTTGACAGGTTGTTTGCCACTCTCAACAGGAGGAGCAGCATGAATAAAAAACAGCAAAAATTATTTGAAAAAGAAATAGATAAAAAGTCACAGAAGAAAAAGGTATTAATTACCGGGAAGGATAACAATTCGGAAAAAATAAAAACTGACTCTGGCGAAAATGAAATACTCATCGATAAAAAACTCGAATTATATCTTAAAAAATATATTCACAGTTTTGATAAAGTGCACAATCAAATCGAGTTGAAAGGAAAACTCATCGATTTAATTAGAAAAATATAACAGGTTTTATAGGTAATAATTAAAATGATTCAGATGGAAATTAAAGATTCTCACCGGTTAATAAATGCAGGTTCAGTCATAGTTATTACAGCTCAGGATAATGAGAGAAAAACTATTACTCCCATTGCCTGGCACATGCCTGTCAGTGGTTCCCCCAAAATATTTGCTATTGCCCTGGCCTTAAAGCATTATTCCCTTGAACTTATTGAGTCCTCATTTGCTTTCTGTATTAATGTACCCGAGTATGATTTAAAAGAAAAAGTTATCTACTGCGGTTCTGTATCGGGAAGAGATGAGAATAAGGTTTTAAAATCAGGCTTATCCACAAATTCATGTGAAATGATTGATAATTTTTATATTTCTGAGTGTTTCGGTAGAATTGAATGTGAAGTCAAAGACATTATTGCTGTAGGGGATCATAAGTTGGTCCTTGGCCATGCCAGGTCGGCATGGTGCAGGGAAGGGATTATGACTGAGGATCAAACAATTGATATGTCCAAAATTGACTTGCTTCAGCATCTTGGGGGGGCAGTATTTGGAACAGTAAGAGAATCTGTATGATCTAAAATACTTTATTCAATTGATAAATTGTTGACTGTGAAATCAATCCTCTGATGTAATTTTTTATATAAATCAAGGTAACCAATAAATACTACGAATATGGAATAGCGGCCATTTTTAAGAGCGGCGATTACAATCTTATTTTTTTTGCCGTCTCTATCAAGAATCTCAAAATCAAAGCGATATCCTATCGGTAAAAATTTTATCCTGACAGTTGTAAAACGTCGGTTGTTGAGAAATGCTGCGATCCATTCCCTTGAATTTTTCAGAAGGGTTTTCGAGTTTTTGGTTGCCATAACCTGAATGGCACCTTTTCTCTGTTGATTTTCTTTATAATAATATTCCATGAGATTTCCTTGATTGCTGCGGTAGGAAAATTCGGGAGGAATCAGTAGAGTCAGGTCGAGTTGATGGATCGTATCGGTTCGCCATCCTTTTTCTTTAAGTACTGGATTGTCAAATTTTTGTTTTTCAAGCTCTGTGTTGAAACCTGATATTGATATAATTTTCCAATTGCCGGTTTTGTTGTTTTTTTGAAAAATCAGCGAGGCGTGAGAACTGTCTTCTGGATTTTCTGCTTTTCCTGTTCTTGTAATTGCCAGTAAACAGTTGTTGTCAAATACCTTGAAGTGCTTCACTGCCTCTTTTTTGAGAAAGGAATCCCTGTTGCAATCATCAAAAGAAAATACATATATTGTCCTGTAATTCAATTTCCCTTTTTCCCTGATTTTGGATATAATATAGGAGAAGTGGGGAATAGACATCCAGAGATGGCCGCGGTAACTAATTTCATTTTCAGGAATAATTTCGCGTATTTTGTGAAATTCGTTTTTATTGAAAGCATCAAAGAAACGTATGGAGAGACTTTTTACTTCCTTTCGCTCCTTATGGGAAATTCGACTCCAGGGGATATAATTTTTTTCTGAAGCTGAGAGGCATAAGGGAAATAAGAAAATAATCAGCAAAGTTAAATGTTTCATGCCGATAAGATTACAGGATGATGTGTTTTAGGTCAATTCATTTATGAGAACCTGGTATTGTATGATTTTTTTGAATTTAATGTCTGCAAGGTAAGGCAGTTTATAATTCCCATTTTCCAATTTCTGCATTGGATATCATAACCGTTCCCTGTTCTATGAAAAGACTGACCGTACGACTTATCTTTCCGCCCACGTCTTCTTTCATGATTTTAAACCCATGCTGCTTCAGAATTCTTTTGGAGCTCTCAATATTATTTTTCCCAATATTGAAAAAGTTTTCATCGTTTAATATTGAGGCTCCACCGATAAGTTTTGTGGTGCATCTTGATGGATCGAAAGAGTTATCAGCTTTTTTGAATGTATTAATTAGCGTGGGAATAGCTGTATTTGCGAAATATCCAGGTTTGATTTTACTTTTTTCTTCATTTACCTTCGAATCTGAGAGTGCTATGTGTACCATGCCGCCTGTTTTTGTTTTTTCATCATAGATGATAATAGCAACACATGAACCTAATGCGAATGTTTTTAATACTGAATTTGGATCGTTGCTAATCTGAAGTTCGCCAATGCCAATGATTATTTCGCTCACCGGTTTATCTCCAGATAATTATTTAAAATTAAAGGGGTCATGGTGATTCCTATATCCGGTTTTCAGCTAGCTCAATAATTTTTGTTAGTAAATTTTGAACAATTTTATCGCTTTCAAATTTGTTCTTTAAATCTTCAGCAATTGGAATGATATTGGCAAGTGACTCACGTTGTGTTAGAATAATTTTTTCCCAATTTTTTTGTGTTTTAAAAAAATGATCTATTTTCATATCGAGTGATTTTAAAGATTGATGCATCTCTTCATCATTGATTATTTTTTGATTTTCCATTAATTTTAGTATTTCGTTGTGCATTTCTTTATAAATAGAAATAGTATGTCCCGGATTAATAAAACCCTTGTAGCTTAAAAGGCGTTGGATGCTGTCAAGTAATTCTTTTTGTGTGAAAGGTTTGATAAGATAGTCAAAAGCCCCGAGTTTCATTGCTTCAATTGCTGTTTCAATGGAAGCGTATCCAGTCATCATTATGACTTCAGTATCATGATAGTTTATCTGGATATGCTTTAGTAATTCCATTCCACCCTCATCTGAAGCAGAGTGCAGTCCGGGCATGTTTTTATCAGTTATCACAATATCATAATATTCTTTTTCAATCAGGCTCAGGGCCTCCGGGGCCCCTTCTGCAAGTGTGACAGTATATTCTGTTTTTTTTAGAAACTTGCCCACCTGTTTAAGAGAAAGGTCTGAGTCATCAACTATAAGAATATTGGCCGCCATATCCTTTACCTCTTTTTCGAATTGGTAAACATTTTTACAGTCTAAATGAGTTTTTGTGGCGAATCAAGTAAAATATATTTGATACTGTTATTTAAAAGGATCAGTTAAGAAAAAGAGATTTAGAGCAAAATCGAAGCGATTGTACAAATGATTTTAATGATTTTCATTATTCAAGGTTGAAATCCAAAGAAGAATTGCTGGCAGTTTATGCCATTCCGCTTATATCCTGAATTAATATTTGGCTGATATGATGGTATGAGTTGGCAATAAATGAAATATATTTGGCATGAGGTATTGGTGTTAATATTATGTTTTTCAGCTTCACTTCCAATTAAAGTTAAAAATCATGATGACAAAGTACCATATGAGAAAAATACTCAAGGCTGGTACATTGATACAAAACTTGGGGCATCAGTCAATAATCTTGGCCCTGGTATGATTTGTGATGTTTACTATAGTTTTCCAATTTACAACAGTCCGGGGAGTTTCCGGCTTCTTAATATGATTTTGACGCAAGGAAAAATATCTCAGGTGAAAAAAGGGGAGGATTCAGGTTGACAGCTGTACCAAGATTGAAATTTTTTTAAAAAAAACTGCAGTGCTTTATTCATTTCCAATTGATTATTATGATCCTGTTACATATATTTTATATCGTGGAAAAGATGTTGTGTTTAAATTTGATGCCAGCCTGTTGTACGGAGTGGGACCATTCAATAATTTTGGTGCTATGAGGATCGGGGTGATTTTATCTGATCACTGGGTGCACAGCAGTGGTAAGAATTCCATGAGATGTTCTTCAATTTTTTTATTATCAGGCCAAACTCAAAATATTCCCTTCCGATGTTGATCCATATGCCACAATGCTTTCAGGAACCTATTTGCAGGATAAGTATAATCTAGGAAAAGTATATTATGCAATTTTGGTTGGCGTGAAAATAAAATTTTTTTGAGTTTTATTGTTCCGTAGTGGAAATGCGATTTTCTATTTCGAATACATTTATTCTTTTGGCATATTTTCCAAGAGCAACAAATTCCCTGTCAATTATATTTCGAATGTATGTAGGGATGCTTTCATATTCTCCCCATACATCAAGTTCTTTACTGATAAAAGATTCCAGGTCCTCTTTTTTTTCTTTAAAAATTGAATAATAAACCAGCTCCTGAGTTTGGGGGGATAATTCTACTTGTTTCATTGCAAAATCCTTTAAAATGATGAAGATAATAATTCCAGGTCAATTTGCCAGTCGAGGCATTCTTTCCCGGTTATTATTATCGGCACCTGGAACGTTAAATTCAGTATAATGAGACATAAGAATAAAAAAAATTTATAAAAGTAAATTTTTTTAATCGTAAATTTAAAATTATAAATTTAAAAATAACTTGAAAGCAGGATTCGGAAAATAAAGGTTGTCTAAACCAAAGATATAAGCCCCCTCAGGAGTAGATTATGAGAATTCGAATGTTTATTGTTCTATGGAGTATTCTCGTGACCGGTTGCGTTATAGCTCCAATTAAAACTGAAAATAAATCTGAAAAGTTATCATCGGAAAATTTCGTCCTTAAAAAAAGACTGGTTGCAGTTGAAAGAAGAAACATGCTTCTGGAAGATGAAAATATTCAGACGAGGAAAACAATCAAAGAAAAAGATGCAGAAATTGAGAATGTCGGAAGCCATTTGAAACTGATTGAGGAAAATTATAAAAAGGACATTATCCTGTTAAAAGAAAAGTATGCAAATTTAAACCAGAAATTCCAAATTCTCAGTCAAAAAAGTAAGGGTGAAATCAAGGCGCTGACTAAACTTAATGCGGATATCGAAAATAAATTAACCGCTGATATAAAACGATTGAATGCAGAGATGAACAATAAAGAAATAGGATATTTGAATAAAATAAAATTAATGAAAAATCAGTCAGCAAAGCGTGAATTTGAACTATCAAATGATATCAAATTTAATAAAGATTTATTAGGGAAAACTCAAATAGAGTTAGATGTAAACAAAAAAAGGATAAAAGAGTTATCCGAAAATTTAAAGAATGAAAATGAAAAATGTAAGAATGAACAAGCAAAATTTATATCTTTGAGAGAAAAATTCGAAAATATTTCTGAAAAGTATGTTTCATCTCTAAAGTTAATGAAGAAACTGGAAAATGAGAATAAAGATTTGTTAAAGCAAATGGATCAAGAAAGAAAAACCAGGCTTTCAAATAGCAATAAAGGAATGAAATAAATCCATGTTTAACAGTTTAAAAGCAGTGTTTCTTATTTTCTTTTTTCTTCTCTCGCTTATATCTATACTGGATCTGGATGCAGGGGAGAATTTGCATATAATAGTAACAGGTAATATCAAAGGAAAATTTAATGCTGATATTGAAAATCAGGAAAAAAATGATCCTTTGATTCGTCTGGGGCAGTCTGTATCAAAAGAACTTTCCGTAAAAAATGCAATTTACTTTGATCTTGGAAATTCATTTTATCCGGGAATTGTTTCAAAATTCAGTTATGGTTCTGCAGTAATGGATTTTTTTGAATCATTCAATTGTAGTGGTACTATTATTTCCTCCCATGATCTCCAGATAGGGCTGAATAATCTCAGGTTTCTTGGAAAAAGAAAAGGTGTTTTTTTTCTCTCATCAAATTTAAATGTTTCGGGAGATAAATTTATTTACCCTTATTTTTTGAAACAAATCGGACAGCAGGAGATTGCCTTTATCGGAATTTCTTCCAACAAAATCGAAGTGGATGCAACAGAAAAGGTTATCGAGAAAATAGATGTAAAAACAGCAGTTGATGCAGTGGGGCAGGCAATTGACGATGCCGAAAAGAAAGGAGCCAGATATTTTGTATTACTGTCTGGATTGTCATTTAAAGAAAATTTTAATTTGATGCGTAAATTTAAAAAAATTAATCTCGTTATAACTGGAGGTGATAACAGGGGAAAGCTTTTTGGGAGTAACAGCACTAGAATTGATTTTGATGACAAAAGATCAATTTTAATTATGCCTGAAACGGCTGACTATTTAAAGATAGAACTTGATGTCCAGACTGGATTGCGTATTAAAAAAGCTGAACTTTTTGAGGCAAAATCGTATAAAGTAAATAGTCGCAGCTATAAAGAATTTATCAGAAGAATTTCCGGATGGAAAAAGTTGCTGCGAAAGGATCTTGCCGGAGTTGTGTATGATACCAAAACGGGAACAATTGAAATTGATGGAACAAAGATTGCAGATTTGCTAAGAAAGAAATATAATAGTGAAATATGTCTATTGGACAAAAGCGCAATTTCAAGTCAAACATTGCAGGGGAAAATTACAGACCTGAAATTATTATCATTGATACATTCTGAATTTCCAATTATAACCTTTAAATTAAAGGGACATGAATTGGAAACTATAGGGGTAATCAATGATGTATATTTAATTAGAGGGTATTCAGGAGGGAAAGTTCAGGGATATTCGGTTGAAAGTCATCGGGAATACCGGATAGTGGCGACTCAATCGGTCTTAAGGATATTGAAGAAAAAACTTCGCAGAGAAATAAATAATAAAAATACATGGCGTAATATTTTTCAGACTGTTTCTTCAGATCTAAGAAATGAAAGATTGTTGGTGAATATAAATGAAAAAAGTATTGATGGAACTTTCAGATTTATTTCAAATTTTATTGTCTCATTTATATACGAAAATTCATTGGTAAATGCCGGTAGTAACATTGAAACTCCCCCGGGCAAACCTTCGGATACATATACCCGGTGGGGAATTGAAAGTAGACTTGATTTTATCACCTATAACAGACTTCATTATTTGAAATTCACTCCAATGATTCATTATGTCAGACAGGAAGATGTATATTTGAGTAATTTGTTAAGAGGAACCATTTTCTATAAAATTAACATTCCGTATTTTGTGAATCCATATCACAAATCTCAGCTTGATACTGTTGTTGCTTCTGTAGAAGGCTTGCGGCCAACCATAATGAGGGAGACTGTTGGAGTAAATATTGCCACGAAATACCTGACAGGGAATACAGGATTCGGTATTGAAAAAGAAATAGTTGATCCTGCAGGTGCAGTTGTATATGGTTTTGAAACACTTTTAAATTTCAATATAAGTTTTTTAAAGTATATGAAGTATTCCCTTTCCATTGATGCCTTTTTGTCCCTTGGAGATGTTTCCAGTAATAAAAGATATCTGCGCAGTGAATTTCAAAACGGTCTGACTTTTAAACTTAACTCCACTCTGGGCTTAACCCTGAAACATGTATTGTTTTATTACTATTCAATGAATATTAAACAACATTACCTTCATTCTCAAGTTACAACTTCTTTTGACTTTAATACAGATTTCAAAGCATGGTGATTTAATTATTAGATATTATTTTTATAAGAATTAAAGCGAAAATTATATTGTTTTACTGAAGATTGCATGCTATCATTTAATATAAAGTGATATGCAGGAAGAAAAAAATGGATTTGATTCTAGCTATAGATGATGATACCACGTTACTTGAATTGCTCAAGATTCAACTCGGAAAGCTGGGATATAATGTAATTACCGCAAGCGACGGTAAAACGGGAGTTGGACTCGCCGAAACAGGAAATCCAGATTTGATCATACTTGACATAAGTATGCCAGGATACGATGGGTTTCATGTTTTGAAAACACTTCGGGAAAAAGAAGTTACCAGGAATACCCCCGTTCTGATGCTGACAGCAAAGTCTGCGAAAGAAGATGTTATAGCCTCAATGAAATTTGATGTTGTAGATTATATTCTGAAACCGTTTGATATTCAAATGCTAAGTCGAAAAGTTGAAATCGCACTATACCACTCAATATTATTGTCAGAGAGAAGCAAAAATTCCAATAGTCTGATAATAAATAGAAGATCGGGAAAGACAATTATTTCCTTTATGGATAATATGTCCAATGCCAGAATGATAAAGGAATCAAAGCGTTTATTGAATTCAACATTTATTAAAACTGTGAAAAATGATGCTGTAATACTCGATTTGAGAGGTTTGTCGGAAGTAGAACAACTGGACCTTGAAATTTTAAAAAAGATGTCTGAAGGATTCAGCTCCGGTAATTTATTCTTTGTTGCGGGACGCCATTACGGATTTGTTGTTGCCGGTGTCGAATTTATTGATACTGAGCGGATTTTTATATCTATGGGCGATTGTGAAATTTACATAGATTCATTAATATAGATTTAATCACGAAAGCTGACAAAAATATCTTCGAAAGTATCGGAATTCGCAAGGACTATATCAGTAAGTTCTGGGTCAAATAAAATACCCCTTTGTTCTGAAAAGTATTTTAATATATTCTCAATTTTCCATTCTTTTTTATAGGGTCTTTCTGACCTCAGTGCATCAAAAACATCGCAAATTGCTGCTATTCGACCTTCAAGAGGGATATCTTTTCCTTTTAATCCGATGGGGTATCCGCTACCATCATATCTTTCATGATGAGAACGGGAAATGATAGCTCCACACCTGAGGGATGGACTCTCGGAATTCTCAAGTATTCGGTAACCTATCATTGGATGTTTTTGCATAATATCTATCTCATGTTTTTTTAAAGGACCTGTCTTCTTTATAATCTCATCAGGAATGCCCACTTTTCCTATATCGTGAAGGGGGGCTGCATTAAAAATTAATTCCTGAAAATTTTTATTCTCTGAATTTTTTTCGGTAAGGAATTTAGCATAATATGCAACCCTGGTAATATGATTTCCCGTTTCTATATCTTTGAAGTCGCTGACCCTTCCGAGTATGCGAAGTGTTTCCTGCTCTCTAAGGATAAGTTTGTCGGTTGCCCGCATAACCTCCTCTTTAAGCAGCTGTGCTCTATCCTTTAATAACAAATTTACAATTCTCAGTTCTGCAAGATTGTTGACCCTGGCTTTGAATTCCGGCATATTCAGGGGTTTGGATAAAAATTCCGTGGCACCTGCTTCGATTGCCTTGATCTTTAGTTCAATATCAGCATCGACACCTGTTATCATTATTACCGGAATTTCCGGGTGATAATTCCTAAGTTCCTTTATAAGTGATATTCCGTCAATATGCGGCATTCTGTAATCCACAAAAGCCATATCGTAATCTGCCGATTTTAAATCTTCGAGGGCGATCATTGGATTGGTATAGGAAGATACTTCAATGTTGAGTTCTTTTCCCATTGTTTCAATAAGAAGGAGATTAGATTGATCATCATCGATGGAAATTGCCTTGATGTTAAATTTTGAATAAGTCTTCATTTTTCCTCTTTTGAATAATAATAGTGGAAAAAAATAAAAAAAACAATAAAATAATCAGTAGTACCTGAGAAGATTCCATTTTGGATATTTGGTAGTGAGTCCATATGTAATTGTTTTGAGCTTTTGGGATAAATTATGAACAAACTATTGTTTGCAGGGAATGATAATATTTTAATTGAAATACTGACTGAATATTCAGGTGGTGAATATTATAAATTGCATTCTATTGATGAAATTATTACAGCCTGTAAACATGATAAAACAATAAAACTTCTGTATATACTCAATGATGTATCTGGGGCTATTGAGGATCTTTTAGAATATTTAATGGCGAATAATTTAGATTCTTCTATGTCATGTTTCTATTTTGTAGATAGTTTTTCAGAATGTTCCGATAAATTCGATATCCCCGGATTTGTGTTTCTGCTCAAGAATTCTATCATGGATAATAAATTTTCCCCTTTATCGAACATTTTTTCTAAAAACAAATTTAATGGGGAAAAGCGATTTATGTCAGTGGTTTCTGAATTTGGAGGCTTTTTTCCTGAGCCCTTTTGCCTTACTGATGAAAATTTTAATATCTTATACGGTAATTTATCATTCAAGGCAACATTTAGGGAAAGCCAAAAAAAACTAATTGGCGAAAAAATAGATTCTATATTCGAAAAAAATATAACTGAAAGATTTTATGAAAATAGAAATAAAATAGATCCAGAGGGAGTTCGTTTCGAAGTTAAAATTAACGAAAACATTTCAATAATTGATGAAAGAAAGTATTCCGTCTATATGAAATATGTCTTTTACGAGACAATAAAAAATATTGTCGTTTTCTTTCAGGACGTTACTGAATATTTGGACGCTCAAGAGCAGATAAATATGTTCAATCGCATCATAGAGCAGATGCCATCCTCGGTAGTAATTACAGATAAAGCCGGAACAATCGAATATGTGAATGAAAAATTTATAAATATTACCGGGTATTCTTTTGAAGAGGCTGTGGGGAATAATCTCAGGATTTTGAAATCAGGAGAGCAAGATGAAAAATTTTATTCACAATTATGGAATAAAATTCTCGGAGGCGATATCTGGAAAGGCGAATTAAGTAACCGTGGTAAAAATGGTGAAACCTTTTGGGAGTCGGCAACAATAATTCCCCTGAAAGACAGGAAAGGGGAAGTTACCCACTTTGTCGCGATAAAAGAGAATATCACAGAGTATAAGGAAATTGAACAGGAACTGGAGGAGTTTGAAATTAAATTTCAAACTGTTTTTTCTTCTATTAAAGAAGGTCTTGCAATACTTTCTGATTCAGGTGAGATACTCCAGGTAAACAAGGCATTCGTTGATCTGGTGGGTGAGTCAAGTGAAAGTGATGTGGCAGGAAAAAGGCTCACGGATTATGTTTCAGAGGAAGACCGATCAAGGGTTGAAAAGTATTGCAGCAGCGTGTTTGGTACTGAGGAAAATATCACCTTTGATTATCAAAGTCATTTGAAAGGGGAAACGCAAAATGATTTTGAAATGAGTGTCGCTTCACTGATTGATCAGAGAGGGACCGCCATCGGATATACTGTTTTACTTAAAGACATATCTGAAAGAAAAAAAAATGAACAGCAGTTAATGATAAGTGAAAAGAGGCATCGAGCCCTGGTAGAGGCTGTTCCGGATTTAATGTTTCGTCTGAATGACGAGGGAATGTTTATCGATGAAATTTTCAGGAAAAAAATATCAAAAGTCTTTCCTGAGAAGCTTAATTCTGAAATAGTTGAAGCTCTGGCAAAGGCCTTCAGGACAAATGAAATTCAGACCTATGAGTATCCTGTAGAAATTAATGATAGCTTGAGATATTATGAAGCAAGATTTATTGTCTCAGGTATATCAGAGGTTTTAGTAATAGTAAGAAATGTTACTGACAGGCATAGGGCTGAAGAAGAACTGAAAAAAGCACGGGATGAAGCTGAAACTGCGAATAGAGCAAAAAGTGAGTTTCTGGCTAATATGAGTCATGAAATAAGGACTCCGCTTAACGGTATAATGGGATTTATTGAAGTGCTAAAAAAATCCCGGTTGGATAAAAATCAGCAGGAATATATGAATATAGTCAGTTTGAGCGCAAGAAGTCTATTGGGCATAATCAATGATATTCTGGATTTTTCAAAAATAGAAAGCAGAAAACTTGAAATTGATATGGCCCCTTTTGATCCACTGAAAGAATTTGAATCTATAATAGATCTTTTCTATGTTCGCGCAGTTGAAAAAAATATTGAGCTATTGTCATTCATAGACCCAAATCTTCCCGGAGAGATTATAGGGGATCCTTTAAGAATAAAACAGGTTCTCTCGAACCTTCTAAGTAATGCATTAAAGTTTACACCGGAATACGGTTTTGTAAATGTAACTATTAGAAAGCAGGAAATGAAAGACGGCATATGTAAAGTCCTGTTTTCTGTGGCAGATAGTGGGATCGGAATTTCCGAATATAAAAAGGATAAAATATTTGAGGCCTTTGAACAGATGGATCCGTCAATAACGCGAAGGTTTGGAGGGACAGGCCTGGGATTAACAATTGCTTTAAATCTTGTTAAGTTGATGGGGGGGGATTTGGATGTAAAAAGCAAGAAGGGGGAAGGAAGTGATTTTTATTTTTTACTGGAATTCGGTGTAGGTTCTCAGGATGAAAAAAGAAGGCTTTCAGTCCCATTTGAAACTTTGCCCGAGGTTGTATTGTATCGGAGAAACCATGGTTCAGAACTGGAAGACCTGCTGTTAAAATACTTGATTTCCTTTAAGTTTCAAGTGAAGGAAGTTAATGACCTTGATGAGTTTAATGTTGAGAAAAAATCCGATGTTGTTTTTTTCGTTTACCACGATGAGAACTGGTACGATGTTGTTGCATTCATAAAAGCGTATCCTCAGTATCCGGTAATAATAGTTTCCGGAGCGGAAGGATTAGCGCGATTGGATGAATTGCGTAGCGAAAAAGCTCGAATTGTAATGCCGCCCCTTAATCCTTCTAAAATATTCAATGCAATTATAGAGACATATAATGGTGCCATTGTTGAGTTAGACGATTCGAATGTCTGGAGGGCGCCTGTTAAGTATATTCTGGATGCTAAAGTTCTTGTTGCAGAAGATAATCCGGTCAACCAGATGTTGATGCGCATCATGTTGCAGGAGTATGGCATCGATGTTGTTATTGTCTCTAATGGTATTGAAGCCTTTGATTGTCGAAAAAACGAAGACTTCAATTTGATTTTAATGGATATAAATATGCCGGTTGCAGATGGTATTGAGACTACCGAAATGATAAGATATTACGAGTCCACAAACAATCTCAAACCGGTACCAATTGTTGCACTTACTGCCAGGGCAATGAAGGGAGATCGTGAAGACTTGCTTTCCAGGGGAATGGATGGTTATATTCCAAAACCGATTGAGGAATCCAGCCTCAGGGAAATTCTTCTGCAATTTTTATCCGGTATAGAAGTCCGGTCACATGAGAGGGGAGAAGTAGTTTCGGGTGAAGCATATAACAAAAAGGAAGTTGCTGCACAGTTGGGAATACCTTTAGATGCATTGGACAAATTGATAAACACATTTTTAGAAAACAGCGAACAGGTAATTGAAAGTTTAGAAAAGGCGGCTAATGAGCAAAATCGAGAAAATGTTGAGATTTACAGTCATAAATTAAAGGGGGCCTCCTATAATTTCAGGTTTAACGAACTTGGGAGATTGAGTGAAGCGGTTGAGGTGAAGGCGGCTTCAGAAAATTTTGAAATCATAATGGGTATTATAAGTGAAATAAAAAAGGAATATAATTCTATACGTTATATGTTAAATGCAAAATAATTTACTTGCTTAAAAATGAATCATTGTGGTTTTATATCTAATCCAAAAAGGGTTTTACTGGGAAATATATATTATAAGCATAACAAATATGAAAATAAGGGCAAGAACAGATCAGGATAAGGAAATAAAACGAAGAAGACTCGTTGATGCTGCTCGAGTACTTTTTTCACAGCGCGGCTACCAGGGGGCTTCAATCGGAGATATTACAGCAGAAGCTGGAGTAAGTACCGGTACTTTCTATCTTTACTTCAGCAGCAAAACGGAAATATTCAGATGTCTCAATATAGAGGGTATCGGGATACTCGAAGGCCTTATTGTGGAATCAATAAAATCTGAAGATATGTCATCAGTAGACAGTCTAAGGGCCATTGCAGCGGCTTACCTGTTGTTTTTTGAAAACTATCGCGATTATTATGATATTATATCAATTCTGGGGCTGGGTCAGGAAGATTTTTTGAATGATGATGCGTCTCTTGAGTCTCTGCAGGGGAGGGTAAAAGATCTTATGGGGATTCTTAAAAAAATAATAATGGATGGAATTAAAAAAAATGAATTAAATCCCGTTGATCCTGATAAAGCAGCACAGGTTTTATGGGGATTGATGGATGGGATATTATTGCTTGAACAGAGATTTGTACCTGAGATTACCGGTGTTGGCCCTGCAGAGCTGATTGAAGAAGGGCTTGCTATAATTCTGGAAGGCCTGAAGAAAAACTAATGGTATATCATGCTTATGTTATCTATAATAATATAAGCATGATATCATTTTTAATTATTTCTCTCCTTCCTTCATTATTTGACTGTTCCCTCGTGATACCGGATTTTTATATAGTTAAATATTTTTTTTGCGGTTGTTATGCCCGTAAGATCCTTATGTATTTTTCCATCTTTTCCCAGCAGGCTGCCACGGCCGATTATTTCCGGACGGACATCTGTAATTCCTCTGGATGGATCGAGTAATCCACGCCAGATAAGTGAAGGCTGCCCGTTGACCCCGGTGAAATTTTTAGCGTTTTCAGGGGCATCCTTGGGGAAGAATTTATTGTAATCAAAGGATATATTGGCCTCGATAAAAATATTCAGTGGTTTTTTACTGGAAGTATTTTCTGGCAGGTTCCAGGCGATACGGTAGGTGCTGCCGGAGGGTGTGGCGCCGCTTATGCTGTCAGTTTTTGACTCAGGCTGATTATTCTGAAAATTCCGCCAAACCGGCAGGGCTGAGGGCCGTTGATCTGCCCCAAACCAGTCATTTTTTGCCCCCTTCGACGTGACATAAACAGTTCTTGACGGGGCTGTGTCAGATTTCAGCCAAATGGCAATCTGGGGATAAAACTTTTTAATAAATGAATGATAAGATTCGGTGTTAAATGCAAATTCAATTGAAATATGTGGTTTTGAAGGGTCTACTTTTTTAAGGGACTCATGTGATGAACAGCTGATCATGGAGAGGGTAATAACTGCTGGTAAAAGAAATTTCATGTGATGACTCCTTCGTGGAAATATTAATTTGTTGATATGCATTGTTTATTCAGAATTTGTTTTCTCAAGTGATTCAATTGCAGTTCGGATTTGTTCCGGCATGTCAATTTTTTTTGAGGAGCTGTAATCAAAGATTACTATTCTTGCCTCGCCGAGTGCGGCTGTTTCTCCAAAACTGTCTATGATTTTATAGTCCATAATAAAGCCTGATTCATTTATTTGGGAAACAGCTGTGCATACTTTGATCGTTTCCGGGTAGAACAAAGGTTTTTTAAACTTGCAGGAAGTTTCCGCAAGTATGGGGCCAATACCAGTTTGCTTCATGTATGCCGTGAGACCTATTTCTTCGAAATACCTGATGCGTGCAGTTTCAAAAAATCTGAAAAATACAATATTATTAACATGACCAAATGCGTCCATGTCACCCCATGCGATCTCTATGGTAACCGAAATCGGAAAATTTTTTATGTCCTTCATTTATTTTCTCCAGATAAGTCTCCACTTGTAATAATAAAATTTTGGACAGTCTGGTCTATCTATGTTATTATATGCTGGGGTTTCAATAAAGCAAAATTATATACACCTGAAAAAAAAGCGGAAAGCTGTTTTCTGGTAATTAAGGGGCACAGCATGTGAAACGTCTGGTTATTTTGGCAGTTTTTCTTTTGTTGACTGGAGGCGGAATATTTGCATTCAAGCTGATTGCAGGCAAACCCTTCAGTTTTAATCACGCTATTGAAAGAATTATGTTTGAGGGTCTTCTGATCGATCCGGAGACCCTAACCTATCTGGGCATACTTGATAATACAATTTTTGATTTTCACAGCAATAAACTTACCGATGCTTCACCGGCATTTGAAGAGAATATTCTGAAACTGGCTGAAAAGCATAAAGAGTTGGTTCTTTCATATAACACTGAATCACTTGATGAGCAGGAAAAACTTACAAAAAAAATTATTCTCTGGCACCTCAATATGATTATTCGCGGAGGCTCCTTCGGATATCATTTTTCGGGAATAGACGGCAATGGTCCCTATCCGGCAAATCAGCTTTTTGGAATTCAGAGTGATCTTCCAACATTGCTTGAATCTTCTCACCAGATAGTGAATTTGGAGAGCGCTGAAAATTACCTTCAGAGGCTTGCAGGTTTTGAAAAAAAATTTGACCAGCTTATTGAAAGCCTGAAATGGAGGGAAGCAAAGGGGGTATTGCCACCGCGATTTGTTGTGGAGAAGGTGATGGAGCAGGTCAAGGGCTTTATCGTACATGGAGTGCATGAGAATATTCTTTATACTTCCTTCAAAGAGAAAATAGAAAAATTGAAAAATCTTGATGCTATGGAAAGGAAGTTGCTTTTGGAAAGGACCGAAGCGGAAATAATTAAAACGGTTTATCCCTCGTATCGAAAACTGAACAGTTATTTTTTATCGATTCTTTCTAAAACAAACAGGGACGCTGGATTATGGAAATTGCCCCGGGGCGGAGAATATTACGCCTATCTCCTTGAATACCATACTACTACAAAAATGACCCCTAATGAGATTCACTTAACGGGGTTAAGAGAGGTGAAACGAATTGAAAAGGAAATGATAGGGATTCTTGCCGACGAAGGTTATGCCGGTATTTCAATAGCTGCGGCACTTAAAAGGATGACCAGGGAAGAGCGTTTTATATTTCCTGATAATGACAAAGGACGTACCATGATTCTCGAAGGGTACAGAAATATAATTACTGAAATGGAAAGGGAACTGCCTCGGTTTTTTGCTATAAAAGATATTAAAAAAGTCCAGGTTAAGCGTGTTCCTGTTTTTAAGGAGAAAACATCTCCAAGCGCATATTATCATCCGCCTTCACTTGACGGAAGCCGTCCCGGCATTTTTTATGCCAATCTTCGTGACGTCAGGGAGACCCCTAAATTCGGAATGCGGACCCTGGCCTACCATGAAGCAGTTCCAGGGCACCATTTTCAGGTTTCGCTTGCACAGGGTCTTGAAGGGATCCCCACTTTCAGGAGGGTGTTTCTGTTTACGGCATATGTAGAAGGCTGGGCACTGTATGCTGAACGCCTTGCATGGGAGAAGGGATTTCATAAGGATCCCTACAGTAACCTGGGGAGATTGCAGGCGGAACTTTTCAGGGCAGTGCGCCTTGTAGTTGATACTGGGATACATGAGAAAAAATGGACCAGGGAACGAGCCATCAAGTATATGCTGAATATTACCGGTATGCCCAGGGGGGATGTTGTTGCGGAAGTGGAGCGTTATATAGTCCTCCCCGGTCAGGCCTGTGCATATAAAATTGGTATGTTGAAACTGTTGAAGCTAAGAAATCAAATGAAGGAAAAAACCGGTTCTAAGTTTGATATAAAGGATTTTCACAGCCTGATTTTAAATGATGGCGCCATGCCCCTTGATATTCTGAATGAAATGGTGCATCGTCATGTTGAAAGACATTACAAGTAAGAAAAATACATTTAATTACTCTTTGTCGGATTTTCGAGTCTCTTTGGACTTTTTATACCACTCTTCGTTGCCATAGAGTTTTTCTGTGCATTCTTCACAGAGGCCATGACTGAAGGAGACTGAGGCTTGATCGGCTAAATAAGAATCTACCTGTTTCCAGTATCCTTTGCTGTCTTTAATTTTTTTGCAGTTTGAACAGATGGGTATGAGTCCGCTTAATGTTTCGATTTCTGAATGGGCACCTTCAAGTTTTTTGACATTTCGGTATAAAAGAATCCCAAGAGAAAGAATTATTCCGACTCCTGAAATCATAATCAGGGTATGGAATAAAATAAGCCACTTTTTAATGGTTGCCATTGATTTCTGGTAGGCTGTATATGGAAAGGTTACACTGATTCCTCCCCTTATATCTCCAATTTTATATCCCTGCTTGGCATGGCAATTCATGCACGCTTTTTCGGTTTTAAGGGGGGCCATGTATCTGAAATAGCTGGTTTTACCTTTCCTGATAAAAGTAACTTCTTTGGTTGATTTTCGAAATTTTTTCAGGGATTCTTTTTCCCATGGATCTGGTGTATTCGAAGGATTAAGCGGCTTCAGGCTGGTAATGCGAAATTCTATTGATTGTGTTTTTTGTAAAACATTGGAAATAAGACGGGTCATAAATGCAGGATTTACTTTAGTAAGGTGAATACCTTCTTTCGTGTAGAGATCTCTCTTCGGGTCGATCAGGTATTTGTTTGGTTTACTTTTTCCGGAGACGATAAGGTATACGCCATTGTGCATGGCATTCCATTTTCTTGTGGAAACAATTTCCATAAAGAGTGACCTGGCACTCTCTGCTGCCAGGGCCCTTGAATGTTGAGTGGAATCATTTAGACTATAAAAAAGTGAAAGGAGAGTGATCGATAGTACAATGCATACAAGAGTTGTGATTATAATTTTTACCTGATTCAATGGTTTGATTTTCATAATCTTCCCGGCAATTTAAAGGCTAAAGGGATAATTACATATTATAGCATATCAGGTGCTGTAATTCAATTGAAAAATAGTGAAATAAATTATCCGGTATTTTCCTCTATTGTGGTTGGAAATATAGTGTTCATATTCGTGCCAGTCCGAGACAGCTTGCATGTACCGATATTACCAGTATGATGAAGAGTATTCTGCTTTTTTCACCGGACAGTTTCAAAAATGAATATTTAAGGGCGCCTTCTTTACATCGAGAGAGACAGTCACCGCAGAGACTGCAGGAGAGACCGGGTTTTTTTTCGGCGATTTCATTTTTTCCAAGAGCTCCATACCGGCAGTGAACCGTGCAGGCCAAGCAGGAATTGCAGCTGTCTTCAATACGTATCCTGAAGGGAGAAATTTTTCCTCCGATATTTGCCAGGAGTCCCAGGGGACACCAGGAAGTGCAGTGTGCCATTACACCCCTCTTCCTGGAAACGAAAAGCATCACTGCGGCACCACCGAGGCCGAATGTGATCCCTGTGGCGGCGGCCAGTGCTCCATGGGCCCCGAAGATTCGCAGAAGAAGGGCAGTAATTACAGTTAAAAAAAGAAAAATATAGCGTCCCTCCTTCATGAAGGGGGTGACCGATCCGGTCTTTTTTTCCTGAACTGCCGCCAGGTTGTCCCATGCCCCGAAGTAGCAGAGGTGGCTGCACCATGCGCTCCCTGCAAGAATAAGAGTACTGGTGAAAAGAATAGTCATAAAGAAGCCGCCACCACGGTAGATGGGGCCGCCGATAATTACCGCAGGTACCGGTATGTGGAGTTTTCCCGTCATAAGCAGATTCTCAACTCCTGAAATGCCGAGTATTGCCTGACTGAAAAAAACAATTGAAAAGAGAAGCCAGATTCTTCGTCTCAATATGGATGTATCATCTGTGCGAATATATTTTTCTGTAATCCATGCGGCATAACCCGCCAGAATTATTATAAGGACTATTCCGCTTCCCGGAAGGAAGCGGTCCGGAAGCAGAATGGTCAGTGAAGCCTTGGTGCGTGCAAGCATGAGTATCCCCCCCGTGAGCAGGAATGATGTAAATGAGGGGATGCCGAATTTTTTACCTGATTTAACTTCGAGTCGGACATGCCTGAAACCGAGAATTGCGGCGGCAAGGGCCGTAAGGGTCACTATGCCCATGATGAGGGCAGCCAATTGCCAGGGGACATCAGCGGTTCTTCGGATGAGAATGATACGCAGGGCAGTATGTACCCATATAGGAATCATAATTGATATTATCACCGCAGGTATCAGGTCTGCCCATCTTTTTCGTGCAAGGAGGAGGAAGGAGAGAGAGGCAAAAAGGAATGTTATTTCAGTGTGACCGGCGCGCATATAGTGGG
Organism: uncultured Spirochaetota bacterium; assembly: GCA_942491575.1. GTDB lineage: Bacteria > Spirochaetota > UBA4802 > UBA4802 > UBA5550 > CAZHNW01. The sequence continues at coordinate 1,739,000 of CALOBT010000025.1, read as the reverse complement.
CTGCTGCAAGTAATAGGGATAAGACAGTAGTGATAATGCGGATAATGTTCATGGTAGCTCCCTTCTGTTCATCAGTTCACGGAGGCGCTCCCCCGGATTTCGGTTTTTCAGCCAGAATGTATATATCTTTATAATCAAAGTTATTGCTTCACTGCTTCTATAGAGACGCCCCGTGTCTTCACCCAGGTGGGGATGCCTCCCAAGTTTCCCCCCGAGGAGTAATTTGAATCCCCCCTCATCGGATTCTATGGCCCCTTTGCTGCAAACCCGGAAACAGTCACCGCAGCCGATACAGGCATCGGTTTTTTCAGGTTTCCCTTCATTTGCAGCTATTAAAGCCCCTTCCCGGCAGGCGGTGATGCACTTGCCGCAGGCATTGCAGCGGTTATAAACAAATAGGGGATAGGTGACGGCGAAGACGCCTATATCGGCTATCTGCGGACGGGTGCATCCGTTGGGGCAGAGGGAAACTGAAACTGAAAATAGACGGCTGTGGGGCCTTCCCGGAAGGGGCTTTTCGTTGCTACTGATAGAAGAAAGCTCTTTGTGCAGTCCCTTGAATGCTGCCGCATCAGCTGCAGAATCAGCCAGGGTGTTTTTGCAGCGGTTGAAACCACTGCATGTCTTTATCCTGAAATTTTCAGGATTTTTACTGATCTCGTCTGATGCCATCATAACCGGGTGAATCGCGTTCCTTTGGAATAGTCATTATATTTTTCAATTATATAACCTTATGAATAATCTGTCATTGACATAAGTCAATCAAGAAGAGTGTATTCCTGTTGACGGGAAATGTTGAAAAGGGTACAACAAACCCTTCAGGAAGAGGAAGAAGGATAAATGAACCTCAGAATAAAAGGGCCATGCAGAGTCCTTATTGACAAAATTTAAAAACGGTCATAGTATTATTTCTGCTTCTTGAATAGTTGGAAAATACAATTTATTGAAACAGACAGGAAGTACCCATGAAGGAACAACTGGAAAAAATACAGCACTGGCATTTTGTGCATAATAAAAAGAAGGTTCTCGATCGTCTTCGGAAAGTGGTGAAAACGGGAGATGAAATTTCTGATATAATCGATGGCTTTTTCAGCCCCGACAGTTCCTCTTCTGTGGAGGGTGTTTCCGGTGTTCTTGTCATTGCGGGTACCAGTCTTCTTTTTGTATCTAATGATAAAAGAGACAATACCGTTGTAGCTATTCCCTACGGTGATATCGAAAATATTGATGTGGAACGCGGCCCTTCATCGGTGAACCTTGAGATACAAAGGCACAGCGGAGGGGCTTCTTTCCGCGCCTTCATTACCGCGGCGAGGGCACAAAACTTTGCGGAAAAAATAAGAGAGATTGGTGGAAGTCAAACAGTCCTGACTTCCAGCACATCTGCAGGGGAGAGTGGAGATGTGCTGGCGAAGTCTTATGTAGAACACGATGCAATGCCGGGTTTTCTTGAGAAAATTACAGAAGCACAGAAACAGCTTGCGGAACTTCTCGAGGGGGAAGTCAAAAAAGAACCCGATATCGGCAGAGAGGAAAAACTGTTTGTAGCATCAAAACATATAGTAGGACGGCTTTCCGAATGCCTGGAAAATGTCAGCGATGATTTGCTGAAGCAGACAATACTTGATGACCTGATAGTGCTTTCGTCCCTTGCGGGAGTGGCGGACGGTTCCCTTCTGGAACCTGAACTGCTGATGATTTCACTGGTGCTTCTTCCCTTGAATCCGGGTGATAATGCAGATTATGAAAAACTCAGCAGCGATATCAGGGAGGCCTCTTCCTTCCCCCAAAATAAAAAGAATGATATATTGCAATACTGGGACCATGCATCGCAGTTTATCAAGGAGCGTGGCCTGAATCAGCGGGATGATATGTTTCCTTCACTGATGATGATTCGCAGATACGATGCGGCTAACGGTACCCTCTATTTCGATACACTCAGTGCCGCCTACACCGCCTATGCCCAGTCGCTCATGAAGGCGGATGGTACAATCAATGATGCGGAACGTGAACGTCTCGAGCAGATCAACCGCCTCATCGCCGCAGCGGGGGAGGGGCCCCTGCCGGAAGAAGAGGTCCCACAGGAAGAGGAGACCCTGGAAGAGGTGATGGCTAAAATTGATCAACTGGTTGGCATGGATAACATTAAAGATGAAATCCAGACATTTATCAATCTTGTGAAGATCCAGAAGGAACGCCGTGACCGGGGACTGCCGGAGACCCCACTTTCTCTTCACGCGGTTTTTTACGGCCCTCCGGGAACGGGGAAGACCACCATCGCCCGCCTCCTGGGAAAGGTATACCGCTGCCTCGGCCTTCTTGAGAAGGGACACCTGACGGAAACGGACCGCGTGGGACTCGTCGCAGGGTACGTGGGACAGACCGCTACCAAGACCGACGAGGTGGTGCAGAAGGCGCTGGACGGTGTCCTCTTTATTGATGAGGCCTATACCCTGGCGACGGGACATGGTGAACGTGATTTTGGTCAGGAAGCAGTTGATACAATTCTTAAGCGTATGGAAGACCATCGGGAACGCCTTGCTGTAATTGTTGCGGGGTACCCCGACGAGATGGAAACCTTCATTGAATCTAACCCGGGATTAAAATCTCGTTTTCGCAGATACTATTATTTTGATCATTATGAGCCGGATGCACTGATGGCAATCTTTGATATTTTTTCCGGCAATGTTTCGTTTGTAGTTCAAGAAGAGGCCAAAGTCAGGTTGAAGGAAGTTATAACCAAAGCCTACGAAAGCCGGACGCGAACATTCGGAAATGGTCGACTGGTGCGGAACCTTTTTGAAAAAATAGTCGAGAAACAGGCAAACCGTATTGCAGCGATAACCCCGCTGACGGAAGAGATCCTCTGTACCATAACCGCAGAGGATATCCCGGAAGAAATCGGGAGTTTGACTTATGGGTTTCATAAATGAAATAACCCTGAAGGTGAGATCGCGTTATCTCGCCTTCAGGGAAATATTTGTCTTCTCAGTGTATTGTTTTTGTATCTGCATTACAATTTTACTGCTGTAATGTGATATCCTTTCCTGTATATTGACCTGCGATCCCGCTTATATTTAATCAATTTATATATTTACATACGAACAAAAATGAGGTAGAATGAAATGCAGGGAAATATTGAAAATATATATTGATGCCGGTCTGAATTTTGAAAAGACAAACAAAAATTATAATTATCTCTTTCTTGTTTGGCCTTTCCTTCTGGGTGATTGATTCTGTCACGGATTCCCTTTTTTATTATCGGGACACATTTTCAGGATTGCTGATACTGCGGGTACCTCCTCATGAAGTGTATATTCGACTTGTGATCGTTAGTCTGTTTCTGCTTTTTGGTTTTGTAATATCCAGAATCATGAAAGAGCGGGAACTCGCAGATGAAAAAAGCCGAAAAAGCGAATTGAAATTTCACAATTTTTTCAAACATTGCCCGATCTCTCTCTGGGAGGAGGATTTTTCAGAGGTTCTCAGCTATCTGAAAGAGCTGGAAAATGCAGACAACGGAATGGATTTAAGTTCTTATCTCGGTACTCATCCTGAAGAAATAATAAAATGTGCAGGATTAATAAGAATACTGGATATAAATCCCGCCACCCTTAAAATTTATCACGCAGAGAATAAAGAAGAAATCCTTGCTGATCTGAATAATGTTTTCACCGCCGAATCATTGCCGGTTTTCAAAGACCAGTTAATCGCATTATATAATAATAAAGAAGCAGCTGTTTTCGATGGAGTCAACAGAACAATGAATGGTGATAAAATATTTGTTGAGGTAAGGAGTTCTTTCTTCAATGATAATCAGGCTGTTGTTTCAGTTGTTGATATTACCGAACGTTATATGGCAGAGGATAAACTGCGAAAGAGTCAGGAGAGGTACAGGTTTCTAAGCGAGAACATGGCGGATATTGTCTGGACCCTTGACCGTGATTTTAGAACTACATATGTTAGTCCATCCGTTGAAAAGGTCCTTGGGTATACGCCTGAGGAGCGGAAAAAACAGAGTCTCGATGAAGTAATTACAAGTGAGTCCCTCGAAAAGGTTATGTTGATATTTCAGGAAGAATTACAACGTGAACAAAATGACTGTACTGATCCTGAAAGATCCATTACCGTAGAGGTGGAATATTTTCATCGTAATGGTTCCCTGGTCTGGATGGAGAACAATGTAAAGGCGATAAGGGATGAAAATGGTGCTCTTACTGGATTGTATGGCGCATCACGAAATATCTCCGATCGCAAAAAGGCTGAAGAGAAAATTCAGCGCCTGCTCCGTGAAAAAGAAATTTTATTAAAGGAGGTGCATCACAGGATTAAAAATAATATGAATATCATCAGAAGCCTTCTTGTACTGCAGTCTCAAGCACTGGGTATGCCTGAAGTTGATAAAATATTTCAGGATGCTGTTTCCCGTATTGAAAGCATGGGAATTCTTTACGAAAAGCTCTACAGGAAACAGGATTATAATGATGTTTCAATTAAGGATTACCTGTCACGCCTGATAGATGAAATATTTGATCTATTCCCGGAAAGCAAATTTATCAGGATTGAGAAACGGATCGATGATTTCACTGTTGTCACAGACACTATATTTACCCTCGGTATTATAATAAACGAACTGCTGACCAATTCTCTTAAATATGCTTTCACAGATAGAGAAGTTGGGAATATTGTAATCTCTGCCATGCGGAATAACGGTTCCATTACAATAATATTTGAAGATAATGGCATCGGGATATCTGAATTGGAGAAGACTGAACAAAGGGGATTCGGTCTTGAACTGGTGGAACTCCTGGTCAAGCAGCTGAAGGGGAGTTGTTTAATCGAGAAAAATAATGGAACAAGATTTATTATTGAATTTGAAATATGATTGATTTTTTCTGAGAATAGACTCTCCTGTCCGTATACGGTATATTTTCTTGAAAACTGAAAACAGGATGAATGAATGATCAGGAAAGCATATATATTACTCCTTCTCACAATTAGTTTTATCTCCCTTCCAGCCGCGGCAATGCAGAATCCCTGGAGTCAGAAATGGAAAGAAATCGATACCGGCACCTACCGTATCATATTTCCTGCAGAAAACGAGGAGCTGGGCCAGCGGGTTGCGAACCTGATGGAATACTACCGCCCCCATCTGCATAAAACCATTAAAACACAGGCGAGGAAGATACCCATTGTACTGGTGAACCAGTATGCCTCCGCCAACGGTTTCGTCTCTCCCGCTCCCTTTTATTCCCACTGGTTTACCACGCCGTCTTCGTTTAACGCTGCGGAATGGTTTCATGCACTGGCAATTCATGAGGGGCGCCACATGGTGCAGATGGATAAAATGAAGGACGGTCCCGGGAAATTCGCCTGGCGGATTCTCGGGGGGGCCAATGGAACCGGGGCCCTGATTGGTCTGTACCTGCCAATGTGGTTCCTCGAAGGGGATGCCGTGGTGACTGAGACGGCACTTTCCGGGGGGGGGCGGGGAAGGCTGCCTTCATTTAATATGTGGCACCGTACACGGGAGTTGGAGGGTGAGAGGTATGGTTATTACAGGTCGTATCTTGGTTCATATAAAGATGCATATCCCTACACGGACCACTACCGCCTGGGGGCTCTTCTATGTGCCTATGTGCGGCGTCACTACGGAGGCGACGCCTGGGACCGGGTTCTTGAACGTGTAGGCAAATATTTTCTTTTAAAGAATTTTGATAATGCGCTGGTTGAGGTTACCGGACGCAGTATTGTACAGCTCTACCATGACGCCATGGATGAGCACAGACGGCTCTGGAAGAAGCAGCTCAAAGAAGTGACTGTCTCCCCGGTCAAGGATCTTACTCTGCAAAAAAAAGGGCCTTGGAGCTCCCGCCTGTTTCCGCAACAGGCAGCCGAGAATTCCCTCGTGGCAATCAGTTATGCCACGGACGATGTGGCAAAACTGATTGAGATAAAGAGTGACGGTACTGAAAAAGCACTTCGCCAGGTACCCGCCTCTATTGCCGCTGCCGCCTTTCATAACGAACGTGGAATTTCTTCGGGAGGTGGCAGAATACTCTGGTGTGAGACCCTCCCTGATCCCCGCTGGGGTTATCGTACCTGGAAAAATCTGGTGATTTATGATCTGGCGACAAAGAAGAAGAAACGAATTACTCAGGGGGGGAAGTTTATAGCCTCCGCCCTGTCAGGTGACGGCAGGCGAGCCGCCGGCATATCATATGATACCGATCTGGTTTACCGCCTTTCTGTTTATGATACTGATTCTAAAAAGGTTCTTGCTCGACATAGTCTCGGTAAGGGGACCTATTATTTTGATCCCGCCTTTGATCCGACGGGGAAAAAACTGGTGGCGGCGTCACTCTCCTTAAAGGGGAATGGTCTGACTTTCATCGATACGGCAGATGGTTCGCTGAAAGACCTGGTTTCACCGGTACTTGATGAGCGGCTTCGATCTCCCTTTGTGCATGGCCGGTATGTATTTTACTGTTCTGACTATTCCGGTATTGATAATATCTACTGCATTGACACGGTCTCACAAAAACGTTACCAGGTAACTTCCCGGCGATACGGCGCCTTTAGTCCAGCTGTCAGTTCTGATGGTAAAAATATATACTTTAGCGATTATACCGGGAATGGATATAATGCCGTTTCGATGCCTTTTGAGCCTGCAAAATGGACACCCCTTGATAAAGTCAAACGGAGTTCCATCAATTATTATGATCCCATCATGAAACAGGAGGCGGGAAAACGTCTAGATATAGAGGAGAATGTCCCGAAGAAACAATACCCGGTTGAAAACTATTCTCCCTTTTTAAACAGTATTAATTTTTATGGCTGGATTCCTTCATTTTTTGCTGAATGGAATATGTCTACCAAGTCCAGTAAAATTGATTTCACTCTTCTCGTTCAGTCCCTTGATGTTCACCAGACAACTGCTGTAAATGTAGGTTACATCTTTAACTTCAATGAACAAACAAATACGGGACTGGCGTCACTGGTGTATGCGGGATTGTTCCCGGTTTTTTCATTTGCAGGAAGTTTCGGCCAGCGTGGGGCCTTGATAAATTATAGTGAGAATGGTGAAGAAAAATCTGATATTATGCGGTGGGACGAAGGTACCGCCTTTGCTTCTATCGGGATACCCCTCGATTTCAGCAGGGGGGTACATGGAGTCTATCTTAACCTGGCGACAACTTTCGGATACATACATATCTTTAACAAAGACCATCCAGAATTTTCAATTAATAATATGAATCGGGATGGGGAATTGCAGTATTTCAGATATTCACTGGCTGCAGCACATCTTCTCCAGGGCCATAACCTTCAGGTTGGTCCCCGGTGGGGCCAGGTTATCAATGTTAATTATTCTCATACTCCGTTTTATGGCGATTATAAAGGGAGACTTCTCTCATCGGAATTAACCCTCTATTTTCCGGGAATTTTTCGTACTCATAATTTATCTATTGGGGGGGGGTATGAATGGCAGCAGATAGATTCATATCTGTTTCCCAGTCAACTGCTCTATGTCCGGGGATACGATTTTTATTGGCATGATCATTTATTGAAGGGGAGTATCGATTACTCCTTTCCAATATTAAATACAGCCGGTATCTTCCCTGATTCCTGGGGGATCGGGGACATTATATATATCAAGCGTCTGATTGGAACCCTCTTCTATGACTATGGGTATACAAGAAATTATGGAAAAGGAGAAAATATTTCATCAGCCGGTATTGAAATTTTAGTAGAAAGTCATTTTCTCGGGAATAAATATATCTCCCTGGCCATCGGAGGGCGCTACTCCTACGCCATTGAGAACAATGAACACCGTGTGGGACTGGTATTCAAAAGTCTGATACCGGATCCCTATTACCGGAAGGGGAAAGATTTAAGGGGCTGGTGATGGCAGAGGGGCCCCCGATAAAATATAACGAAAGATCAAGTGAGCTTCACGGAGACATTATTCGTGAACTGCGCAAGCTCATTGCCCTTGATTACCCCTCATGCCTTGATGAGGGATTCAAAAAACATTTTTTTAAAATTCATGAACTCTATGATCTTTATCAGAAGGAAGTTTTAATCGGCTCCGGTGTCAACGCCACCTGCAGCGAGGGGTGCTCCTTCTGCTGCTGCCACTGGGTCGATGATGTCTATTCATTCGAAGCCGAAATTCTTTCTGATTATATAAAAAGAAACATGCCGGAAAAAATTCCCGGATTTATAGCCTCCCTGAAAGAAGATACTGCCCACCTGGAATACCTGGATAAAGTAATTTCAGAAAAAGTGACTGATGAAGGGGAAGTGCCCCATGACCTGGATCACCGGGAAGTGCTTCTCTCCTGTTTTTATATACTTAAAAGACCCTGCATGCTTGTAGACCCGGAGGGAAGGTGTTCCATTTATCCCCTGCGGCCCCTGACGTGCCGCATCTATGTCAGCCTCGGTAATCCTGAAAAGTGTGATCCCGATAAGATTGATGAGGAAGATGCAGAAACCTGTATCCTGGATCTCGATAAAGAAGGTGATACCCTTTTTGAAGAGCTCCATGCGAAATATGACAGGTTTGACGACGAACGTGGATTGCGGGCCCTTCTTCTTGAAACCCTCCTGGAATAACCGGCAGGCACTGCCCTGGTGACGTCACAACTGAATAATTAACTTGACTTTATAGTATACATGTGCACATATGCCAAAATATGCAAGTGACAATTGATTCATATGAACTGTTTAAGGCACTGGGGGATGAAACCCGGATGCGGATATTTTCACTTCTGGTGAGAACAGGTGAAGAAATTTGTGTCTGCGAACTGGTGGATACCCTTGAAGTTCCCCAATATAATATATCAAAGGCCCTGAAGGGCCTTGCTTCGCGGGGACTCATCGATCAGGAGCGCGACGGCAAATGGATTTATTACAGGGCAGTTCCTGACAGTTTGTCCAATGCAGTTAAAAATTTAAAGAAGACAATTGTGTCTCTTGAAGATGAAATCTTATCCACCGATGTTGCTGAATTCGACCGGCGCCTTTCATGCCGTGAAAATGGCCGCTGCAGAGTTGGTATTCAAAAGCAACATCTTGCGTGAGGTGATAAATGCTGGTATTAAAAAATAAAAAACATGAGGCCCTGCTGAAAAAGGCCATGTTGTTGAGTATTGTAACTATACTCTATAACATGGTGGAGGGGGGCATTTCGACCGTCTTCGGTTACAGTGATGAGACCATTGCACTCTTCGGTTTCGGCGTCGACAGTTTTGTAGAGGTTATATCCGGGGCGGGTATTCTCCACATGGTAATGAGAATGCGGAAAACATCTGTTGAAGAACACGATCGATTTGAGCGGCGTGCCCTCTACATTACAGCGGGTGCTTTCTTTATGCTTGCCGCAGGCCTTGTGGTGGGGGGCGTTATAAATATTTACACCGGGGCAAAGCCTGAGACGACACTGGTTGGCATTATTATTTCATCCATATCAATTATTACCATGTGGTTTCTCTACAGGTCAAAATTGAAGACCGGTACAGAACTGAATTCCGCACCGATAATTGCTGATGCGGGTTGTACCAAAACCTGTTTTTATTTGTCCTTTATTCTTCTCGCCTCAAGCCTCTCCTGGGAATTTTTTGCCATCCCCTACGTGGACGTCCTTGGAGGATTCGGTATAGCCTGGTTCGCCTTCAGTGAAGGAAGGGAGTCCCTGGCAAAGGCACGAAGCGGCAGTCTCACCTGTTCATGCGGTGGTGAGTGCGAGGGTGTTTGAGTATGAAGGCGCGAAAGCGTTTTCGCGCCTTCATACTCAAAATTTCGTGTCTAATGAATCAGAACTCCTTTAGGCTCTCCGTGATTCCCTTGTGGATCTCGTACCAGAAACTCAGGGCCGCTTCGTTACGGTCTTCCTCGAAGGCCTTGAGCCACATAAGCAGTTCTTCGTCTTTACTTCCTTCAATATCATGCTTTTTCTTTAGAAATTCGTAAAGGAAGTCTATATTTCTCTGTGACTCCCAGTATATGGAAGCGTTACGGCAGTTGATTCTCGTGGCGGTAATACCTATCTTTTCAATATATCCCTCGCCCTCACCGTAGAGTGTTTCCATTATTTCAGGTACCATCTCCTCAGCCCAGGCACGATGGAAGCGGCAGATTCCCATATTGTCGAGTATCAGTTCCTTCTTGAAACGCTCAGCATCCCTGCGCCCAAGTTCCCGCGGCGGGAGGAAGTCGCCGCCGTAGTACATGTAGTATTTTCCCATGATGGCCATGGGAGAAATCGCCCCTGGGGTCCAGTACTGGTTTGGCACCATCCATCCCTTGCGTCCGAAGGCGTTGTAGATGAAACGGTCCAGGAGGTTTACCTTTTTTTTCCGTGAAAGGCGGCGGCCGAATTTTCGGGCGCCTTCACTCAGGTCCAGGATGTCTCTCCGGTGGATGATGGCGTCGAGTATATCGATGGCAATCCCGGCATTGTGCATTGAGTCCGTCACGACGTCAAATCCTTCGGTTTTGAATACGGGAAGTTTATCGGTACCGCATTCTTCAGGGGAGAGGAGCCCCTCATCGATGCATTCCATGAGCCATGCAACAACACCACCAACGGAGATTGCATCGAAACCGTAGCTGTCGGCGCGGCGGTTGACCTTTTCAGCGGCACGCTGGTCGAAGATGCCGCAGAGGGGGCCCATTGTCTGGTAGGGCTCGTAGTCTTTCTTGAAGTGGCCGTTCATTTTTTTGCAGACCGCCGCACAGGGCTCACCGCAGGTCTTCTGTTGTTTAGCCTCGATTGTTTCTTCATTGAACTGTTTCAGGTAGTGCTGGAGTACAAACCTGTCATGTATGTCGAGTCGTTCCTCTTCTGTCATGAATATGCTGCGGTAGTTGAATGAAATCATGTTTCCCGCAAGTTTCGCATAGTTGACTCCGAAGGTCCCACCGGTGTTGAATTTATCGTCGTAGCGGTACTTGGTGGTTGCCTCGATGTCCTTTGCGGCGAGTTTCTTTTCGTACCGGTCAATGAACCAACGGTCTGCAACCTTTCGGTCACGGAAGTCATCGTCAAGGAAGGTGCCGCCGTAAATTATCGAAGCAATGCCATGCTCCTGCAGCAGGCGGGAGCCGAAACCACCGCGTCCCGCCCAGGTGTCGACGTGGGTCAGCTCTCCTTTTATTATGGGTACGGAGCCGATGGCGCCGTTATCGCTCTCTCGTGCCGCAGGACCCGTGGCGAGAATGCGGACATCCTTTTCGTAACGGCCCCCGAAGCGTTCAAGGGTGTCTCTGAACAAACCATATATTCCGTTGTCCTCTTTAAACCATGCCTGTTCGAGGTCAACGGGGGTCAGTTCACATTGAATTTCCTCCTCATGGAGGCGGTTCAGGTAGAGAGTCGATGGCTGAGGTGCCCGGCCTATAATCGATACCATGTTGAGTCCCAGGTTATCGAAAACCAGACCCGCTCCACCCATGGATGAGATGTAGAATCCTCCCCATGAGGGGGAAAAACCGTTGAAGATGAGGCGGTTGGAGCCGGGAAATATTGATCCCGCCAGGAGCCCCGTGCCAATGTTGAGGCTGTTCAGCCGGGATGAAAGGTGGAGTCCAAGGTCAACGGGACCGTAAAAATCTCCCAGGTTATATCGTTTAATCCTGTAAAAACCCGTTGAGGCATCTATAATCATTACGCGAAGTTGAGTTTCCATGAGCGCTCCCATATTTGTGATGGTAATATTACATACCATATGTTTTGGATTGTCAACCCTTACAGTGACCAGAGGCCTTCGGGATCAGGGATGTCTTTATAATTTAATAAGCCGCATAATCCTCTTCCCGCGTCATGTGAAAAAACTTCCCCCATAAAAATATTTTTTTAACTATTGGCTAAAATTCACATCTCAACTATAATGAAAGTTGATAAGATTTATTGACAGAATACCGCCCCGGTAATGGACTGATGTTTGATGTCTCCCGGATGTGGCAACAATTATCCGGGGATCGATTCTGTTGTTTGAAAAAGAAAAAATGAGCAGCTACAAAACAGATAAAGAGCATGGCGGTCCCATGATAGATGAAGAGAAAATTTTTCGTTTCCTGTCCCGCACTGGTGATGATAAAAACATGGTGAAGGAAGTTCTGGCGAAGTCCCTTGAACCGGGGGGACTCGATATTGATGACATCGCCATTCTCGCCGGCATCACTGACCCTGAACTCCTTGATCAGCTCTTTACGGCGGCAAAAAAGATAAAGGAAAACATATATGGAAACCGGCTGGTCCTTTTTGCCCCCCTCTATATATCAAATCTCTGTTCGAATGACTGCCTCTACTGCGCCTTCAGGGCTGCCAACAGGGAGTTGAAGCGGAAGGCTCTGAGCCAGGAGGAGGTTGCCGCTGAGGCTCAAAGCCTGATCCGGGAGGGGCATAAACGGGTGCTTCTCGTGGCGGGGGAATCCTACCCGAGGGAGGGCTTTCGTTATATCCTTGATTCAATTGATACGATTTACAAAACCAGAATCAACAATAGTGAAATCCGACGAATTAATGTCAATGTTGCCCCACTTGAACCAGACCAGTTTCGCCTCCTGAAAGAGGCTGGCATCGGCACCTACCAGCTTTTCCAGGAAACCTACCATCATGATACTTATCAAAAGATGCACTTAACAGGAAGGAAAAGTGACTACCAGTGGCGCCTCACCGCCATGGACAGGGCGATGGAAGCGGGGATAGATGATGTCGGTATCGGTGCCCTCTTCGGTTTATATGACTGGCGTTTTGAGGTCCTCGCCCTGATGCAGCATGTCCGGCATCTTGAAGAGAAATACGGAGTGGGGCCCCACACAATAAGCGTTCCGAGGCTCGAACCGGCGAAGGGATCAGCGGTGGCGGAGGAGCCCCCGAATCGTGTAACCGACAGTGATTTTAAAAAACTGGTGGCCATACTGCGCCTTGCGGTGCCCTACACCGGTATAATCATGTCAACGAGGGAGTCACCGGAGATGCGCCGTGAAACCCTGGCCCTGGGGGTATCACAGATTTCCGCGGGAAGCAGAACCAATCCCGGGGGCTACAGCGGCGGGGAAGAGGATGCGAGCCAGTTTTCCCTCGGGGATCACCGGCCCCTGCAGGAAGTCATCAAAGATATCATGCACCTTGGGTATGTTCCATCATTCTGTACCGGATGCTACCGACTGGGGCGAACGGGACGGGATTTTATGGATATGGCAAAACCGGGTCTTATTAAGCTCCACTGCCAGCCCAATGCCCTGCTCACCCTGAAGGAGTACCTCATGGATTATGCCGACGAGGAAACACGCATCCTGGGAAATGACCTTATTAAAAAGGAGTGTGCAGCGATTCCGGAGGAGTCGAGAAGAAGGGAGACCCTGAATAACCTTAAAAAAATTGAGGAAGGGGACCGTGACATCTATTTCTAAGAAGGAGATAATCGAACTTCTTTCTCTTGAAGGCGACGAGCAGCAACAGCTATTCCGGAGAGCTGTTGATATAAGAGATAAAACAGTGTCGAAAAATATCTATTTCAGGGGGCTCATAGAATTTTCCAATATCTGTGTAAATGACTGTCTCTATTGCGGTATCCGAAGATCAAATGAAAAGATTAATCGTTTCGAGCTTTCAATGGGGGAAGTTATGGAATGTGTTGATATTATGGAACATTCCAGGCTGTCATCCATGGTACTTCAGTCGGGAGAAAGGAGGGACAGTTCCTTTGTGGATTTTATCTGCAGCATTATTGATAATATTAAAAATGGTTACCCCGATATGTGTATCACCCTCTCCATCGGAGAGCATAAAAGAGAAGATTACCAGCGAATGTTTGATGCGGGGGTGTCGCGGTACCTGCTTCGAATTGAAACATCGAATAAAAAACACTACGGGATGCTTCACCCTGAAGAAATGGATTTTGATAACAGGCTTCGCTGTCTCCGTGACCTGAGGGAAATCGGGTACCAGGTAGGTTCCGGTGTCATGATTAATTCTCCCCTCCAGACCATTGGTGACCTGGCGGGTGATATTCTTTTCTTACAGGAACTGGATATTGACATGTGCGGGATGGGGCCCTATATTCCATGCGCGGGTTCACCGCTTGATAATGGTTCCTATTCCCCTGAAGAGTCTCTCAATCTCGGATTAAACATGATAGCGGTGCTCAGGATTGTAATGCCTGATATAAATATTGCCGCCACAACAGCACTGGAAACGTTAAGTCCCAATGGCAGGGAACTGGGACTTAACGCAGGAGCCAATGTTATTATGCCGCAGTTTTCTCCACAGGAATTCAGGGAAGACTACATGCTCTATAATAACAAACCATTGGGGAGCAGGGATTACACAGATTTTATGGGACAGCTGATTTCTATGAGCAGGGCATGCGGGATGAATCCTGAACTGCGAAATCCAGGCCACTCGATTCATTACAAAAAGAGGATGCATTATGGCAGTACTTGTTGAGCGGGACAATATAGGCATATTCGGCAGGATGAATGTCGGGAAAAGTTCCATTATGAATCTTATAACCCGGCAGGCGACCTCAATTGTCGACGATACCCCGGGTACCACCGCGGATACCAAAATATCCCTTCATGAGATTCACGGCATCGGCCCGGTCAGGATTTTTGACACCGCCGGAATCGATGAGGAGAGCGAACTCGGAGAAAAGAAAAAGAAGAAGGTTAAGAGTGACTTAAAGGAATGTAACCTGGCGCTTATTGTTATTGATCCGTCAAAGGATGACTTTCTTCATGAGGAAAATCTTCTTGCAGAAGCAAGGGATCTGAACGCCCAGATTCTCATTGTTTATAACCTTTTCAACAGGGGGGATGCCTCCCTCATTGAAAGAGTGGAATCATCCATCGACATGCTGAAATTTCATAAAAAAATATCAATTCGCGCCAATGATGACTCATTTCGTAAGCCTTTAATTGATTTTATACTGGCACACTATGAACCGGAGAATCCCTCAGGGGACCTGCTCCCCTTTATTGAGGGGGATGAATTTTATATTCTCATCATTCCCATGGATGAGGAAACCCCTCCGGGGCGTTACCTGCGGCCCCAGGCCATGACGGAAGAATATATTACCCGAAACTGGGCCTGGCCGGTTTCCTTCAGGCTTAATCTCCGGGAGGCGCGGGGCGAAAATGGGGATCGTGAAAGGGAAAGAAACCGTTTTGAAACTTTCCTTAATGCACTGGGGAAAAAGCCAAAATGCATGATTACCGATTCTCAGGCGATGGATGTGATGAAGGAGTGGTGTCCCGGAGATATTTCCCTTACGACATTTTCCATTGTGATGATTCAGTATATGAGCGGCGGCAGAATAGCCTCATTTGCAGAGGGTATAGGGGCCCTGGATAACCTGAAGGCGGGTGATTCCATCCTTATCGCCGAGGCGTGTAATCATTCCCGGATCAGTGAGGATATCGGTACCGTTCAGATTCCCCGTATCATCAATGAAAAATTTCCCGGCGTAACCGTGGACCACGCCTTTGGACGGGAATTTCAGGAAAACAGGAAGCTTGCGGAGTATTCCCTGATAATTCATTGCGGGGGGTGTATGATCAGCAGGCAGAAAATGACTGCCCGGATCCGCGATCTTGAAGCCCTTGGTGTACCCTTTACCAATTACGGTATATTTCTTTCGGCAATGCAGGGTAGGGACGCCCTTGAAAGGGTTTTGGAGCCCTGGGGGTGATTCAATGTGACGAGAAGGCCCCCAGGGCGACTCATTACGCTGTTTGGAGAAATCTCCTGTCTGCAATCCGACGGATCAGGTGATGCCGCCGGTCATGGACTCGCCTGTCGAATCCTTTTCGCTCTGAAAGTTCAAGGGCGCGGTTGTAACAGCTCTCGTCATCCCGGCGGTCACAGGTTCGGCGTTCTCCCATGCGGCGGTCTTCGACCCGGCGGTCGATTCCTGTCCGGCTTTCGCCTGATATCCAGGGCAGACTGATGCGGCGGCGGTTGTTCATGCGGCGATCGTCATCTCTACGATCGAATATTCGGCGTTCATCAGGTTCGCGTGCGGCAAATCCCGATCTGGCAACTATTCCATGGTTTGCGACGCGGCGGTCTCCAGTACGGCGTGGCCAGAGTCTTCGTTCATCTTTTCTGCGGCCGAATTCCCTTCTTTCTGTGTTTCTCATCTTCCTTTTGCTCCAACTCCTCCACTTAAAAGATAAAAAGGAAAGTAGAATTTTTCTATAAAAAGAGTTATTTTCAGCGATTATTCTTGAAATATCCTCACGGTAGAATAATTGTATATAAATAGAAAAATAATGGCTGTTAAATTTTAGCAATTTATGATTAATCAGGTTGTGCATAGACATTTTAATTCAATTTGTGTATCTATTGTTAACTGAGCAGGGGAAATCCCCCGGTAAATATGAAAAATGAGTCAGGGATTCGTCTCCCCGGCATAGGAATTAACTGGAGGTCAGGATGAATAAAAACGCAAAAGAAGTGAAGTCAACAGGATTCGCCATAAGTGAATACCATGATACAAAGGAAGTATACAAGCAGCTGGACCAGCTTTTGAGCCAGCCACCGAGAAGTCTTACTGAATCATCCCTCAAAAAATATGAACAGTGGTTTCATAATAATTGTAAAAAATCAAAGGAAATGATTGATGAAGCGGTGAACTACATCCCCGGCGGGGTTCAGCATAATCTGGCCTTCAACCATCCATTTCCCCTTGTGTTTACGAAGGCTGAAGGGGCCTATCTTCATGACCTGGATGGCCATAAATACCTCGATTTCCTTCAGGCTGGGGGCCCCACGGTCCTGGGAAGTAATCCGAAGGTGGTCCGGGAGCAGGTTATTGACCTCCTCAATACATGCGGTCCCACAACAGGACTTTTCCATGAATATGAGTATAAAATCAGTAAAAAAGTAGCGGATAATATGCCCGGTGTAGATATGCTTAGAATGCTCGGCTCCGGAACCGAGGCTGACATGGCGGCAATCCGTGTGGCCCGT
Organism: uncultured Spirochaetota bacterium; assembly: GCA_942491575.1. Lineage (GTDB taxonomy): Bacteria > Spirochaetota > UBA4802 > UBA4802 > UBA5550 > CAZHNW01. Next base: position 1,722,016 of record CALOBT010000025.1, on the reverse strand, counting down.
CTTGCTACCAAAAACAAATATGTTATCAAAATGGGGGGAGCCTATCACGGATGGAGTGATCAGCTTGCATACGGAATTCGAATTCCAGGAACCAAGTCCCTGGAGGCACATGGTGTTCCGAGAAACTGTTTCAAGTATACCCAGGAATTCTACCCCAATGACATAGATTCACTTGAACGAAAGCTCTTCATGAATAAATTTCGCGGCGGTACCGCAGCGGTTCTTATTGAGCCCATCGGTCCCGAAAGCGGAACCCGTCCCCTGGACAGGGACTTCAACGAACAGGTCCGTAAACTCTGTGACAAGTACGGCGCCCTGTTGATTTTTGATGAGGTTGTAACCGCCTTCAGACTCGGTATGAGCGGAGCCCAGGGATACTTTGATGTGATCCCCGACCTGACTGTTTTTGGTAAGGTAATAGGCGGCGGATATCCTTCTGCTGGGGGCCTCGGCGGAAAGAAAGAATACATGAAGTATCTCTCCGCGGGAATTGCCGGCGGGAAGGTAAAGAAGGCACTGGTTGGCGGTACCATGGCGGCCAATCCACTAACTGCTGCAGCGGGTTACTTTACCCTCTGTGAGATTGAGAAGACGAATGCAGCTGAAAAGGCAGGCAAAGCAGGGGACCGTCTCACCAGGGGCCTGCAGGAGCTGGTAAAGAAGTATAATCTTCCCTTTGTGGCCTTCAACCAGGGATCAATCTGTCACCTCGAAACCGTGGGAACAATGCTTCTCGACGTAAACTGGAGCAAACCATGGACTATACCCGGTACCATCAAAGAAGCGAAGTCTCGAAAGGAAGTTATGGAACATATGGGCTGTGCATACATGGCAGAAGGCCTGGTAACCCTCGCGGGAAGCCGTCTCTATACCAATGCAATGCAGGACAATAAGTTCATTGATGATGCCCTGAAACGTTTCGATAAAGTATTTCAGAATATCGAAGGTGTATAATAATGGATAAACAGCAAGCAAAACAGATTGTCTGTGATGCCGGGAGAAAACTTGTAAAGGAAGGTCTCGTTGCCCGTACCTGGGGAAATATCAGTGTACGGGTTGATTCCGAGACATTCGTGATCACTCCCAGCGGCAGGACATACGAAGCTCTGACCCCCGATGACATCGTCGAGGTTAAAATTGAGGATCTCAGCTACGACGGTGGGGTGAAACCTTCATCGGAGAAGGGACTTCATGCCGAGGTCTATAAGCAGAGCAGTGATATTAATGCAGTGGTACATACCCACCAGATGAACGCTTCAACCGTTGCAGCAGCACGCCGTGAGGTGCCTCACATAAACGAAGATATGGCCCGCCTTATCGGTCCCAGTATCCGGGTGGCCCCCTACGGTCTCCCCGGTACAGGTAAACTGGCTAAAGGGACTGCCGCAGCCCTTAAAGGAAGAAAAGCGGCCCTCATGGCCAATCATGGCGCCGTCTGTATCGGCAGTGACATGGAGGAAGCCTTTGAGGTGGCACGGACCCTTGAGGATGCTTGTGAAGAATACATTGAACAGGAATTTCTGAAACAGAATCCAGAGGTGAAAAAGTTTGATCCCGCAGCAATGCATGAGGTCTATCTTAAAAAGTGTGGGGTGAGGTAAGGAAATGAATGTAACAGAAGCAAAAAAATATCTCTGTCAGTGGGCTTCCCGTCTTGTAGAAGAAGGGATTGTTCCTTCTGAGGGAGGCATCATGAGCTGCCGCGCCGATGATAAAATGGTTATTACCTTTGAGGGGATGAACATTGCGGCGTGTACCCCGGAAAATCTGGTTGTAGTGGATTTGGCAACCGGCGGAAGCGAAGAGGGGCTTGTTGCCTCTCAGGCGGCCCCCCTGCACAGTGCAATTTACAGGAGCAAGAAGAAGTTTAATGCCCTGATTCATACGAATCAGCTCAATGTAATGACCTCTTCCCGGGCGGGTAAAACCGTTTACCCCATGCTGGATGACCTGGCACAGATCGCAGGTGCAACGGTTCGAGTGGCTGATTATGCTCTCCCCGTTGAGGCATCAACTGTCAAATCGGTTCTAAAGGCATTAAAACGTCGCAGCGGAGCATTGCTGAAGGATAACGGCGCCATCTGCGGTGCCGGCAACTTCGACGATGCACATGCCGTAGCACAGGTTCTGGAGAAGGGATGCAAGACCTTTATCGAAACATCATTTCTGGGCGGCGGCATAAAAATCAATGCACTGGAGTGCAACCTGATGCGTTTCGTCTATGTACTGAAATATTCAAAGGCGGATGAAACCAATCGTTAAGGATTTTATATGATTGTGCCGGCGGGCACAATCCTGAAACTTTATAAAAACCGGCAATAACAATTTCTCTCATTTTTATGACATGTTTCTACTCATGGCATGCTGTGGGGGCCGTCTCAAAACAAAGTTTTGGGCGGCCTTTTTTTATAGATATTTTGACACTGGATTTTTTGCCAATTTACTCTTGTGGCTTTATTAGATTGGTATTTTCAACATATTATGAGCAATACTGAGTAATCCCCACACGAAAGTATATTTATTCGCATTGTCTTCGATTTTTGTGCCGTCTAAAAAAATTTTTCGAGATTAATCAATCCGCTCTCCTGCAGTACTACTATGACAGAATAGAATATTTAATCAATGATTGATCAGGCTCTCCGCCCAGGAGGACGCGGGGATCTCTAAGGGGGGCTCGGCTTAGCCCCCCTTAGAATTCTTCCAGTCTCGGATGCCGGGGCATTACGCAAAAAGGGGCACCCTTTTGGGACACCCCCTTTTTTATTTATTTTATAAAAGAGACAGTCTTTTTTACATAATCAAGGTAAGCGGCGACTTCCTTCTTCTTTTTTGCCGGTGACCACCGGTAGTAGTGTGCCATGATATCGGCAACCTTTGCTGCAAGTTCTTTCTGCAGGTAGTGCCAGATGTTCCACTGGGCCTCTGTGCGGCGGCAGAGAATGTCTGCAAGGTGGGGTGTCGCCTCATGTTCCAGAATGTAATGTATTTCCGCTTCGCAGTGAGGATATCCCTCCAGGAGGGGAGCCCCCTGTTTCGGTTTTTTCTTTATAATGCGCAGTATCTCGATGCCCTGGATGCCGAACTGCTGGTGGAGGTATTCAAGCTGCTGCGGCCATGAATGTTCCGCAAGGTGTTCTTCCGTAACAATGCGGTCAAATTCTTCGCGTGTGAGGCCAACGGTGAAGGGCTGCATGGAGAAGTTTTTCTGCCTGTATTCCTTCTCTTCAGGTTCAGGGAGTTTTCCCGTGTCATAGAGGTGGAAGAGGAGGTCTTCCGCCATACGTCGGTGTGTAGTAGATTTCCCCCCCGCAATGGAGACAATGCCGTCGGGGGTTTCGAATATTTCATGGGTCCGTGAAACATCAGATTCATGCTTCGCCCCTTCAGATTTGATGAGGGGGCGGATCCCCGCCCATGTGCCGATGATGTCATCGTAGGTGAGGCGCGCATGGGGAAATAACCGGTTTACCGTGCTTAGAAGATAATCGCAGTCTTCTTTTTTGCACCACGGTTCATCCAGGTTGCGCGACTCCGGGTAGTAGGCGGTATCGGTTGTGCCGATAACACTGGTGTTTCCCCGGCGCAGAATGAAGAAGAAGCGCCCGTCATCGAGGGAACGGATCCCGAAGGCATTTCTGTTGCCGAGCCTTTCGTTGGGGACGACGATGTGAACCCCCTTGGTTGGATATACTTTTTCTTCGGAGTACCTTCCTTCCTGAAGAAGTTCATCCGTCCAGATACCTGATGCGGAGACGATGACCTTGCCCCTTACTGTGAATTTTTTTTCTCCTTCAGAGTCAAATGCCGTGACGCAGGGGCATTGACTTCCTTCATCATTAAAACTCAACACTTTGCAGTAGTTCAGGGCAACCGAGGTGTTGCCTGACCTGGCGACACTCTCCTTTATGATTTCCAGGGTGACCCGTGAATCGTCACAGTTTGTGTCATAATAGAATCCAGCCATTTTGAGTTTGCCCAGCTCAGGTGTCTCCAGGGCAACCGTGGGTTCGAATTCTTCAATGAAGTCACGGCGAAAGATTCGTGCCCGCCGGAAGTTTTTGAATTTACTGAAATAATTGGAGAGGATGTCATAGAGTTTTACCGCCAGGAATACCCTGAAGGGACTGTCTTTCCCTTTTTCATAGCTGCAGAACATGAAGCCGAGGGGGCGCACCAGGTTGGGGAAGTGGTGCATCAGCCAGTTTCTTTCAGTGGTGGATTCCCGCACCAGGCCGAACTCGCCGCTGGAGAGATATCGGAGACCTCCGTGGAAAAGTTTCGATGACCTGGAGGATGTGCCGAAGGCAAAGTCATTCTTTTCGAGGAGACAGAAGGAGAGCCCCCTGAGGGCCGCCTCGCGTGCAATACCGGCGCCGGTGATCCCCCCACCGACAATAATAAGATCAAATTCACCGGCTTGTGCCTGCTTTATCATTTCTTTACGCTGTTTTGCTGACCAGACATTTCTGTACATTCCGATGCTCCTTTATCATGGCAGGTTTTCCCGGAGGATGATTATGTTCGCCTGTTTTTATCTCTACATAACTAATACTGTAGTCACGGATGCGCAGGTGGTCAAGTGAAATAATAAGGCATATAATACCGGAAAACGGAAGGTTATATATCCACGGGGATTGTTGAATTTTTTACCCATAAGGATTGGAATATATAAGAAAATTTTGATTACTCCTCCAATTAGAAGTATTTTGGGCAGTATATATTACAGGTTTGGAGGCAAATATTATGTTGAGAAAATGTTTTTCTTTTCTGATTATTTCTATGGCTTTTTTGGCCCTGAGTGGTGCTATGTGTGAAGATGACAGTGGAGGTTATTCCCTGGTGGGGAACTGGATTTCCTGCGAGTATATTGACCAGGCCGGTTATGATGTGGGCAGGGATTTGACCTTTGGCAGTGATGATTCAGTAGTGAGGATTGAATACGATTACTCCTCAACTGACGGTACCTGCAGCGCTGGTGAACTTCAGAACGGTGATACTATAAACGCCACCTATACTGTAGGGGGGGAAGTTAGCCTGACCGAAGGTGGCACGGCTACGGCAATTGATTACCTCATCTCTGATACAACAATGTATGATATTTATGCTATTACAAACGGTGGTCAGACTCTCACAATAGCCGGTGCTGAGTCAACACGTCCGAGTACCCTGGTAGGCGGTGAAGTCTACACCAAACAGTAAATTTTTATCAGATAAAATAAAAAAGGATGCCCTTTCGGACATCCTTTTTCTGTTAGCTTCGGGGTGTACGAGACTCGAACTCGCGACCCCCTGCGTGACAGGCAGGTACTCTAACCAAACTGAGCTAACACCCCTTTCGTTGCTGCGAGATACATAAAACAATATGGGTAATATCTGTCAATAAAATTTAAAAATATTTTTTTATTTTTTTGAAGGTGACGTTGGCCAACGGCCCCTTCAAAAAAAAGGCGTCGTTTTTAAACGCCGCCTTTTTAATAATATGTATGGAGGTTTAATATCCCATATCTTTCAGGGAAGAAACAATATCTATGAAATGATCCGGTGCATCAAAACCCGGGGTGAGGCCCCACATCATGTCAACGGCTCCCAGGTGGTTTACGCCGATCCACGATGTACCGTTGATGACACCCCTGAATTTTCCCCATTTGGCAGAGGTTACAGAAACGAGTCCGTCATTGTCTCCCTCAAGATAGGAGAGGATGGGCCATGTAGCGGCAAAAAGACCGGAACCCAGGAGTGAAGAAATCTTGTAGGCGTAGCTCTGATAATAGATTCCCTCTGCATTGGGAACATTGGGGTTAAATACATTATTCATGTAATCCCTGGTTAGGTCAGCCAGATTGGCTACCGTATCTGAACTATTATTGGACATTATCAGTTTTATAGCGGCATCAATCAGATCTGCAAGGAAGTTATCCTTGATGAGGCCCATTACGACTTCCGCCATTGCGCTGCCCCGGTGCGGACCGGCAATACTTGTATGAGAGGCGATCATGTCTGCGACGCCTGGATAATTGCTGATGGCAAGGCGAGTGTAAACTGATCCGTGGGAATGGCCGATTACATTAAGTTTTTCGGCTCCGCTGATTGCCTTGATCTCAAGAATATTCTGGTACCACTGCCACGCCTTCTCTGCTGTTGTTCCCATGGCATCAACAGAAGTGATATAAACTTCTGCGCCTTCATCCTGCAGAGCACCGGGGATATCATGCCAGTATTTTTCAATGCCCCAGGCAATTTCATAACTCGCTCCCATGCCGTGGGAGAGAACTATCGGGTAGATGGTATCACATTTTGAGCTGTCGTCACTTCCGCCGGCGAAAAGTGCCGCGGGAAGCAGAATTAAGGATAAGAAAGTCACACACAGAATTTTTTTTGTCATCCGAGCCCCCTGTTTCAATTAGCTTCATTGTATTTCTCTTTATGATAGTGTAAAGAATTTCACACAGGGTGTCAATAAAAAACCGTCCAGGTGGAACGATTTTTTATTTTTTTTAGTATATGAAAATCAACCTTGACAGGAAATGGGTGATTTTGCCTAAAATAGTTGCTTAGCAGGTAAAAATTTATTATTATTTTAGTAAACCATTAAATACTGTAATGGCGGACAGGATCATGGCAACAAAACTTGTATATTATGGAAACGAAACATTAAAGCAGATAGCGGAAGAAGTGACGGGAATCGATGGTAAATTAATTAAACTTATTGATTCCATGTACAAAGTGATGTATAAAAATCGTGGAATAGGTCTTGCGGCTCCCCAGGTTGAAGTGAGTAAACGTCTCATTATTCTGGATATTGAGGACAGCGGAGGGCCCGCTATGACCCTGATCAATCCGGTGATCAAAGATTTCTCCGACAGGACCGAATCCTATGAAGAGGGATGTCTCTCGGTCCCCGCCATTGCTGCGGATATTGTCAGGCCCTCTGAGATTTTTGTAACGGGTCTGAATGCAGACGGGGATGAAGTTGAGATAGAGGCGGATGGTCTTCTCGCGCGGGTCCTGCAGCATGAGATTGATCATCTGAATGGAAAACTTTTCATAGACTACCTTGAACCATATGAACGGAATGAACTCAGGTCGCAGTTGAAAAAAATCAGGAAGCTGAATAAAAAAATATGAAAATCGGATTTTTCGGAACACCCGATATCGCCGCCCATTGTCTGGAGGAGCTGGCAAAGGAACATGAAATTATTTTTGCCGTTACCCCCTGCGATAAACCTACCGGGCGGCACCAGCATATGCAGTGCTGTCCCGCCAAGGATGCCGCGGTGTGCCATGATATTCCGGTGCTGCAGCCTGATAATTTAAAAGATGAAGAGTTTGTGAAGGAAGTTCAAAGCTACGATGCGGATATATTCGTTGTGGTCGCCTACGGGAAACTGATCCCGAAGGAAATTTTCAACTTCCCCCCCCTGAAAACAATCAACCTGCATCCTTCACTGCTGCCGAAATACCGCGGCGCCGCACCCATTCCATGGGTATTGATGAACGGGGAAGAAAAAACCGGTGTCACTGTACAGCTTATCAATGAAAGGATGGATGCAGGGGATATAGTTCTGCAGGAGGAGTTTTTACTCGATGAGAATATTACCTCGGGAGAACTTTTTGACCTGGTGCTCCCCATGGGGGCCCGGCTGGTAAACATGGCAATCGAGGGACTCGCTGCGGGAACTATAACACCTGTAGCGCAGATAGAAGAGGATGCCACTCACTGCGGTAAAATAACCCGTGATATGGCCTGTGTCGACTGGTCCCGGTCCGCGGAAGAAATTCACAACCTGGTGCGGGGACTCAATCCGCGTCCAGTAGCCTGGTCTGCATTTCGTGAAAAGAATATCCGCATATGGAAAACTTCCCTTGTCGGTGCCGATTTTACCGATTTGCCGAATCCCGCTCCGGGTGAACTTCTGCGCTACCGTAAAAAACATCTCCTGGTGGGAACCGGTTCCGGTCCCCTTGAAATCCTGGAACTGCAGATGGAGAATAAAAAGAAGATGGATGGACCCGCTTTTTTAAACGGCGCCCGCCTCGAGCCGGGGGAGAGTTTTTCTTAGAAGGCGGATTATGCGGGTGAAAAAGGTCTAAAGGCTGCATTGATTAAATCTTGATACCTGTTCCCTGGCACCTGTCCCTTTCATCGAATACACACTTTTCTACATTTATATTTTATATTTCTTTTTTGCATTCTAAGGAGATTTTTTCAAATTTAATAAAATATTAAAATGTATTTATTTGCCAGATTCTTATAAAATATGTACCCACAGGAGAGGGCTGAAATTTTGTTAAATTGAAGCTCCCCTGCAGACAGCATTGTGCAAAAGTGCCTTTATGGTAAGGTGATTTGTAATATTCTAATAATCATTGACAGATATTTGTAATTGATAGCATAATAGTTTCAGGAAGAATCGCTCCATGTCGAAGGGAAATAAAAGAGATAAAAGGCGCCGCCAGAACCAGAAGCAGAATTTTGATGGTGAATTTTCACTTATGGATGAACACGTTTCACGTGAGAAGCAGAAGGCGCGTGAGATGAGAAAGACTCCCTGGTGGAAGAGGAAAATCAGTGAAGGCCTCTGCCATTACTGTGGTGAAAAATTTTCTCCGGAAGAACTTACCATGGATCATAAAATTCCTCTCTCGCGTGGGGGGATGAGTGAAAAAATAAATATTGTTGCCGCCTGTAAGGAGTGCAACAATAAGAAAAAATATCTCCTCCCGACAGAATGGGAAGAATATATGAATCAAATTAAAAAGGACGGGCATCAGGACTGATGGCAGACGAGAGGCGGGAAGTTGTAAAAAGCGGACAAATGATTCTCATCCAGGGAGAGATGCCCGCGGAATTTATTATGCTGCAGGATGGTGTCCTGGAAGTTCTTATCGCCTCTGGTGAGTTCGCCGGTCTTGACGGCGGAATTATCGCATCAAAGAGCAAACGTGTCACCCTTATTAAAAATAAGGGGCTTGTTGCAGGTCTCAGCCCGATCCCGGGTGAACCATATCGCAATTCCCTGCGGGCTGCATCTGATTGTTCTATTGTACGCATTCCCTTTTCAGGGGGAAGTTTTGAATCGATGACTGCCTCAGATCCCGTTCAGGTGGTGAATGTTCTGCGGCAGCTCTACAGCCGGGCAAATGCCTCGATAGCTGAAACGGGAAAACTGGCAAAACTCTTTCAGAATATAAGCATGATCAGTGACAATATTTCATTGATCTATAAAGAATTATCACAGTCAAATGCTGCAGAAAATCTTCATTCTAAGGCTGAAATGCTTCACGGTAATTTTATCTCCAGCGGGGGTCAGTTCCCGGAAAAATTCGGCGCCCAGTTTCTTGTGGCGGATAACAGCCGGTTTTTGAGCAGACGCTATGAAATTCCCGGAGAATCCATAAATGCAATCAATCGTGGGGATGTCTCTGAGTTCATTAAGAAACTCCTTAAACTTCCCCCGAAACTGAGCGGGACCATGATACGGACAGATCCCGGCATTGCCGTTGATATGTACCGTATGTCCGCTGAGGTTTATCTGAAGGTCCTTGACAGGATTAACATGACTGTAGACTCCATAGACAGTGAACTTGATAAACTTTTCGGCGAATCCGGCAGCTGGTCAGAATACCTTGTAGAGAACGGTGGCTTTAATGAGTGGCGCGGAAGCGGCAGGCTCACGGATGATTTTATTAAAAACTTTCTTACCCTCCTGGTGAAGTTGAATGCCGTATATGAAGAAATGACGGGACGCAAAATGACCGGCAATTTCCCCGGTATCCGGCTGATTCACCAGTATTTTACTTCCCAAAAGGACCAGCCCCCGGCAGTTCAAGCGGCGTCATCAGGAGAAGCTGTCATTGAAGGCGCCCCGGCTATAAAGAAAAATTTAACCGTAACGGGATATGATCATTCCATTCAGCAGGTTTTTGAATTTGCAGTCATTGAAAAAGAGGTTCAGAACCAGTTTTTGAAGCTTCTCAATGATTTTAAAAATCAGAAAAATCCCTTTAATACTGAGAGTGACGGCAGAAAACTTCGCCGCCATATAACCAAGCTCTACTGGGAAATATACAAGCAGGCATATATCAGAAGCAAGTCGGAATCGAAACTTCCCAAGCCGGTGCAGCTGATGCTTCGTTACGGATACCTTGATGAGGCTCTCGTGGAACCTGAACAGCTCCAGGAGTTAAACGATCTCTACCGTATGACAGAGGAGAGCAAGACCTTCCCGATTCTCTATGAAGAGGAATTTCTCTCTTTAATCTATAACCAGACGGAAATGCCCAGTATTACCGAAATGGGCCTCACCTATGAAGCGCATCTCCGGGAGGAGGAGAAGCATCGAAGCCGTAAGGAGAGTCGGAATGCACAGGTCTTTGATGAAAACCTGAAAAAGACCATCTATGAAATAGAACAGCGTCTTGCAAGTACCGCTGCGGTCTGTTCCGGTTCAACATCAACGGCCTTTCCTATACTTACCTCCCTTGCGGTGAAGGGAAGCCTCGCTTCAATGCATTCGTCAAAGGCTAAAATCGAGAAAACCCTCAGCGATATCAGGGATGTTGATTTTTCCGCATTCTACCGTGAAACCGTTTTGAAAATCGGTGATGCCCGGGAGATTGTGATGGAGGAAATTTTACCCTATGTTATCGTTCTGCCGATTTTCGGTACCAGAACCCTCCTCTGGCAGGAACTCTCCGGTACCAACAAGAGGTCCCGTGGGCGAATTGTGGTTCCCATGTTTTTCCTTGGGGACCTGCAAAAGAACCTGGCCCATACAGTAGCCTGCTTCCGCTGGGAGCTGAACCGTACCATGAAGGGCGCCATGTGGGCTGACCCAATAGATGGCGGTGTTACCGGTGAATACTTTGACTATGTGAATACCTATAAAAAGAATTCAAATCTTTCTGCTGAAGCAAAGGATAAAATTAAGGAAAAGTTCAGAAGCCTTCGTACCAACCGTGACCGTTTTGCCGATGACTATCTCATGTGGGTGATGTTCGAAAAGGACGGCATAATGAAACTGAACGCGGTGGTGAGGGAAATGTTCTTTAAGCATATCCCCTTTCCCCATGACCTTCGGGCAAGACTGGAGAACATGCCCGCATTTACCAAGTACGCGACCCGGTATAAGAATATTTCCAAAAAGACCATTGAGGGATATGAAAGACGCTTCAAGAAGTACCAGAATGCGGAAGGTAAACATCCCGAAGAAATGGAACACTACTTTGAGTTTATGAAAATGTAAGAAAACGATATAAGGTAGTGTGCTGGTAATCCTCTCCGGGGTAGAGAATAGTATTCGGGAATGATGCCTGGTTCGGTGAATCAGGGTAGTACTGTGTTTCAAGGCAGAATCCCCAGTTTTTGTGATAGTTTATATTGTTTTTTCCCTTCAGGGTACCATCAAGAAAATTACCTGTGTAAAACTGCATGCCCGGTTTGGTGGTTTCAACTTCCATCTTAATGCCGCTTTCCCTGTCCGTAACGGAGGCTGCATGACGGAGGGTTCCCGCATCACCATTAATGCAGTAATTATGGTCATAGCCGCCATTGACTTCCCCGATATGTGCCCCGATAAGTTCCTGGTTCCTGAAGTCGAAGGGTGTGCCCGTAAGATTTATCAGTTCTCCGGTAGGTATCAGTTGTTTATTTACTGCGGTTAACGTGTCGGCATTTATGGAAATGCTGTGATTGAGGATGTCTCTGGTTCCACCTGAAAAATTAAAGTAACTGTGATTTGTCAGGTTTACCGGTGTCGGCGCATCTGTTTTTGCCTGGTATTGAAAGATAACTTCATTCTCATCGGTAACACTGCATATTATGGATACACTGAGATTCCCCGGATAACCCTCGTCTCCATCGGGACTGCTGTGCCGCAGGATTATTCCCCTTTTACTGTCTGATGAGAAGGAACTTCCCTTCCAGAGGACCTTGTCAAATCCGGTGTTCCCCCCGTGGAGGTGGTTGCCGTTATTGTTGGCGGCAAGGGAATATTTTTTCCCATTCAGGTTGAAGGCTGCGCCCCCGATGCGGTTGGCGTACCTTCCCACCATGGCACCGAAAAACGGATGCGGCGCCAGGTACTGGTCGAGATTGTCATAGCCGAGGACGACGTCTACGGGGCGGTTGTTGCTGTCGGGAACCAACAGGGTGGAGATGATTCCCCCGTAGGATAGTATATGAAGTTCGATTCCGTTTTTTGATGGGATAATATATTTGTGTACCGCCCTGCCGTCGGGGAGGCTGCCGAAAATTTCCTGATGTACTTTCATGAATAACCTCTTGCGTGTTAATGTCAAAGACAGAATAAGGTATAACTAAACAACAGGCGGCCTCTCCTGTTGTCCTGCCAGAGAGCCTCGGTAGCTCCATTGCATGCTTTCTTAAGGTAATATTTAATGCATATAGAGTTAATACAGGGTATGCCGCCTCCGCTTCTTTTTGTAAACTTTCAAATTTTTTCTGATATATTTCCTGTAATCCCTCCAGGGCCTGCCTCCGGAAAGGTATCTTCTGAATTTATCGGTCCCTGCCAGGTAATCGATATCGTACCACTTTCGGTACTTTTCCCATTTTACTTCGGGATACTTTTTGAACAGGTAAGTGATAAGGCGGTAGGCCACCTCCGTGGGACTGAAATCATCTCCGGTGTAAAATATCTGGACTCCCCCGCAGATTTCTTCTTCGTATTTGCTGAAGGTCGGTTTGAAATAGACGGGTCTGAATTTGAGGTTTCTGAAGCCCAGTCTGTTCAGGTCGCGGCAGAAAGAGACAGGTTCAATCCAGGGGGCCCCCAGGTACTCAAAGGGTTTGGTGGTGCCCCTTCCGAGTGAAATATTGATCCCCTCCAGCAGAACCATCGTAGTATAGATAATGGCTGATTCGTAGGTGGGGAGGTTGGGGGAAGGCGGTACCCATGGAAGCATGGTTTCGTGAAACAGCATGCCGCGGTAATAACCCCTCATGGGAATGACTTTCAGGTTGATGTTTTTTTTAAACTCGTACCGGTAATACCGTGCCGCCTCCGCCATGGTCATATTATAGATAAAGGGGGCCGGGAATGCACTGATAAATCTGGAAGTAAATTTTTTTTCCAGATACGCCCCGTCGGTTTCAATAAATCCTATAGGATTCGGCCGGTCGAGTATAATCAGCTCGGTTTTCAGTCCCTGCATATTGTCCATAATGAACTTCAGGTTTGATACATAGGTATAGCACCGCATTCCCATATCCTGGATGTCAAAAATCACCGCATCCGTCTTCCTCGCCATATCGCGAAATTCTTTGCCGGTTATTTTATGAAGGTTATAGATAGTCAGGTTTCTTTTATGATCATAAAACCAGGTTTTTTTATCATACTGATTCTGGTATCCGTATATACCGTGTTCCGGAGCAAGTACCCTTGATATTTTGAGACCCTTTTTTCGGAGAAGGGAAATGTTGTCCCTCAGGTGAATATCGACACCGGAATGATTTGTGACGAGGAGTGCTCTCTTGTTGCGGTAATCATCGGCGTATTTATCAAGGAAAATTTCAAGGCCTGTCCTGACCCTGGTGCTGTTTTCGGGAAGATAATACCGGGGAATACCACTGCATTGAATAAAAAATATAAATAGGAAAAACAGGCAAATTCTTAGCTTCATATTATTTCTTCGGCTATTACGGGAGTATATTTCAGAATAATCTCTTTAATCGCTTATATTTGAATCAAGTTAGACTTGACAGGCAATATGTTCTGATACAGAATAAAAGTATACTTTTTATTATCAGTCGGTGAATAATATGAAAAAAAATATCAATATCATATCAATGGTTCTGATTGTTTTAATTTGTGCAACCTGCGGATCCCGTTCGACACGGGAACGCCAGGAGCGGGATAAAGTCCGTGAAAATGAAATACTGAAACAATACTCCGACGTGGTAAAAGAAAAATATGCAGGATACCTGGTTGATTTGGAAAAATATACCACCAGGGGATCTGTTTTTCAGAAGAAATATTATAAATTTCTCATTGCCATCGCCAGGGATGTTACGGAAAACAAAAAGCTCTCTATTGTTCGGGGAAGTGTCGGATTCTATTTTGACAAAAAGTCAAATCGCCGCAACCGTCTCTATTTCGGATTCGATGTCGATTCCGGATCTATTAATAATACCCGTTATGGAGATGTGGCAATCGGCCTGATTAAGGATAACATGAAAACCCTCATGGCAACGGTTAATTCCGCCCGGAGCATGTTCCATGAGAGTGAAATCGTCGGTATGGTCATCGGATTTTCGTGGCAAAGTCCCATAATGAGAGAGCAGGTTAACCTCTGGGTAAGTGAGGAGGATGTGATCAGTTTTGAAGATGGCCGCCTCACCTTTGATGAAGTGGTTCAGCGGAGTACCGTTACCAATACTGCAGGGAAAATTATCCGGCTCCGATAATTGCTCCAATTTCTTTGCAGAGGGTTTTTGCTTCCATCATGGTTCCCACGGTGATGCGCAGGTATTCTGACTGCCATCTTCCCTTGAAGTGGCGAACCAGTATCCTTCTATTCTTCAGCTCTTCATAGAGTGCTTCCGCTGAGATGTCAGGATGTTTTACGAACAGAAAGTTTCCCCGCGACGGTGTAACCTCAAAACCGAAATCTTTAAGTCTTTCCTCAAGGTACTCCTTGTTGTCCGTTACCATCTGTAAATTATATTTGAATGTTTTAGTGTCTTTCAGGGCGCCTGCAGCCCCCGCAATGGCAAGCATGTCTACATTGTATGAGTCCTTTATTTTCATGAAACCCCTGATTATATCACGGTGTGCGATGGCAAGGCCGACTCGAAGCCCCGCGAGGGAGTAGGACTTTGAAAAGCTTCTGGTTACAATGAGATTGTCATATTCCCTGATCAGTTCAATGACGCTACCGCCGTAGAAATCGATATATGCCTCATCAACCACGAGGAGTCCTTCATATTTTTCGAGAAAGGACCTGATTTCATCGGTACTGCAGTAGGTCCCCGTGGGATTATTCGGATTTGCAATAATGACCAGGTCGTATTTTTTTTCCAGAAATGCATTCAGGTTGTATGAAAAATCTTTATTGAGATCGATTTTTTCGAATGGAACTGCATTTGCCTGGGCGAGGGTGTCATAGAGACTGTATGAGGGGTAGGCAAATGCCGCAAGACCTGTTTTTTCAATAAATCCCCTGAATATCAGGGTGAAAACTTCATCGGAACCGTTTCCTATAAAAATATTCTCCTTATTGATGTTGTTCTGCTCCGCGAAAACACTTCGGAGGGTATCCGCAGTCGCTTCAGGGTAGCGGCGCAGTTTACCGGAGACTTCTTTTTTTATCGCCTCAAGTGAAAAATTGGAAGGAGGAAATGGATTTTCATTGGTGTTGAGTTTGATGAATTCATCGATATTGGCGGGCTGCTCCCCCGGTATATATTCATCCATATTTTTTAATGTGCTGTTCCAGTATTTCATATTTCCTCGGTATTTTTTAAGGTATTTAAATATTGCTTCATTTTGTTTATATTTTGCCAGGTCGGCACTGAGACTCTGTGCGTATCAGATGAGCACCTGCAGGTTGCTAAACTCCGCAACTTTCCCCGCCTGCAATTTTGTTTTCGTGTGCGGCACCGACAAGATCTTTAATCGAGCCTATTTTTTCTTCCACCAGGTATTTTTCAAGTCCCTCGATGAGCTTAATTGACAGGTACGGATTTACAAGGTTCATGGTGCCAACTGAAATGGCGGTTGAACCCGCAAGGATGAATTCAAGGGTATCTTCCAGCGTAGCGATACCACCGAGTCCGATTATGGGAATGCTGACCTTTTCGAATATCTGGTAGACCGCCCGTACAGCCAGGGGCCTGATGGCGGGACCGGAGAGGCCCGCAACCTTCCTCTCGAAGTGGGGACGTCTCGTCTTCGTATCAATTTTCATCCCCAGGTATGTATTTATTGCGGAAATGGCGTCTGCCCCTACTTCCTCCGCACGCACCGCAAAGGGGGTGATGTCGGTTACATTTGGAGAGAGTTTTACTATCAGTGAACATTCAGTCACTTTTCTTATTTTTTCAAGTAAACGGGTAAATACTGTCAGGTCCGTCCCGAAGGCCATTCCCCCTTCCTTTACGTTGGGGCATGATACATTCAGTTCAAGGATATCAATGCCCTCAGTTGTTGAGAGTATCCGGCAGAGTTCCGTGTTTTCTTCCTCTGAATGGCCCGCAACATTGGGTATTGTGAGGGCCTTTTTTTTCAGTAGAAAGGGAAGTTTTTCGTCTATAAATTTTTTCAGGCCGACGTTTTCGAGACCGATTGAGTTGAGGACACCGGAGGGAGTTTCAAGTATCCTGTTTCCCGGATTTCCCCTTCGGGGTTCAAGACTCAGTCCCTTTGTGAAAATTCCACCCAGCCGGGATATGTCAATAAAATTGCTCAGCTCTTCACCGTAGCCGGCGGTACCGGATGCGACAGTGACGGGATTCTTGAGAGTTACGTCTCCGATCTTGATACTGGTGTCCATATTTTGCCTCTGTGATGACGGGTTAGATCTAAAATCAAATTCCACTTTTATATTTTCCGCTGCGGGAGCGTCAAGGAATAAAATCGACTTTTTTTTATTGACACGGGCTGTAAATGTGACTGATTCTTGCTGGGTATAACAGCCACCGGGGGAAGAGAAAAAGAGATGAAAAAAGGGAAAACCTATATTGCCTTTGATATCGACGGGACAATATATGATTCGGCGGATATCGTAGTTCCCGCATTTCAGGAAGGTATAAGATATTTTACGGAACACCTGACGGAACGGAAGCTTACTGTTCCGGGGCACAGGGAGATACTCTCCCTCGTGGGGATTCCCGCACATGAAATCTATGTCCGGCTTTTTCCGGAGCTTACTGAAGAAGAACTTCAGAATCTGAACGATTCCTGTCACAACAGTTTCAAGAATCTCATCATGTCCCATAATGGCAGACTTTTTCCGGGAGTATATGATGTCCTCGCCCGGCTTCATGGGGAGGGGTATATAAATCTGACGGCATCTAATGGCCGAAAAGGGTACATCGAAGCGATTCTGGAGGCCCACGAAATTCGCCCCTTCTTTCATGATGAGATATTGTTTCTCAGTAATACCATCTATGATAAGTCGGATATTGTGGCCCTTTATCTTGAACGTCTCGGTGAAGATGACCTTCTGATTATGGTTGGCGACCGTGAATCAGACCGCGATGCGGCGCATCTGAATAATGTTCCCTTTATAGGATGCGCCTATGGGCATGCCGGTATGGATGAAATCGAGGGGGAACCCTTCATCGTGGAAAGTTTTCACGAGGTGCCGGACATGATCAGAAAAATCGCAGGGGAATCAGAATGATTGCATCACGGCAATGGATGTTCAGGGTCACTGCTGCCGCAGTTATGGTACTGATTGTCTCTACGGGATGCAATAAAAAAATTCAGCGTGTGAGCCGCCCCATGCTGGGGACGGTAATCAATCTCACCTTCATCGCCGAAGACAGGATGGCCACGGAAACGGCTGAGGCGGTCTTTGATGAAATCAGCCGCATCGAAAAACTGATGAGCCCCTATCGGAAGGGGAGTGACGTGGAGGTTCTCAACCGTCTTGCAGATATTAAACCCGTCTCCGTTTCCCCTGAGACATGGCGGCTGATGAAAAAATCAGTGGATATCAGCGCCGAAACCGGCGGCGCCTTTGATATTACCTTCGCATCAATGGCACACCTCTGGAACTACCGGAGTGAAAATTTCAGACCCCCCGGGGATGCGCTGATAAAAAAGGCCCTGCCTCTGGTGGACTACCGCCTGTTAAATTTTGATGATCGTCTGAAAAAGATCTCCTTTCGAAGAAGGGGAGTGAAAGTCGGGCTCGGGGGTATCGCCAAGGGGTATGCGGTTCAACGGGGTATAGAAGTTTTGCGAGAGAAGGGTGTCGCAGCCGCCATTGTAGAGGAGGGGGGTGACCTGCAGGTCCTGGGAAGCAAGTACGGAAAGGCATGGCTTACGGGAATCCGCCATCCCCGAAAGGATGATCTTCTCGCAGCCCTTGCTATGAATGACGGTGAGGCAATTGCCACAAGCGGTGATTATGAGCGCTTTGCTTCATATGGGGGAAGGAAGTATCATCACATTATAGATCCCCGCACAGGGAAGCCCTCTGCCTCCCTTGCATCGGTTTCGGTCATTGCCGGTGATCCCGTAACGGCTGACGCATATGCCACGGCACTTTTCGTGATGGGCCCGCTTGAGGGGGGGAAGTTACTGGCAAAGCGTAAAGATATTAAAGCGGTCATGGTGGACCATGATATGCGGATCTACGCTTCGGCGTCACTGCAGAAGCGCCTGAAGTTTTATGGCACACAGAATGTGGAGTGGCTTAAGTAGCAGGGGAATTTATTATCTTCAATAATGTTCATCGACCATCAAAATTTCTTTTAATTTTTAATAAGGAAGAGTAACGTCACTGATGGGACTGATATATTTTAGATCGCTACCGTAGGTGGCCAGGTCCTGGTAATCATGCCAGATGAGCATTGCTTCATTGCCGCTGTCGATTGGTACCAGCAGTGTCAGGGGCCAGCTTTCATTAAAATCATTTAGGATTACCGCAACACCATCGGTGTCATCTGTCCCGCCTGCGCTATTGGCATACCATGAAGTATCCTTGGCAAAGGTAGTCAGATCAGTGTTTACCAGTCTCATCCCGAAGACACCGTAGCTTGCATAGGAGAGAAACCTGTTGTCTCCCCAGAAAACCAGTGCCGTGTTGCCCGCAGTCAGGATTATTTGCGGATTCTGCTGTGTGCTGGCAAGACTTGTAATCTGCTGGTCATCAGATCCGCCGTTGTAGGCACGTGAAACCCATATGTTGTTGCCGCTGTTGTAGGCAACGAGTATGGCATCATTGGCGCTGTCAAATACCATGGAGTGCTCGGTGTTGGCTGCCCCGGTTATCAGCTGGCCATTGACTGCATTGTATTGCCGGTTCAGGTTCCAGTTGAGGCGCTGAACATATAGACTTCCCCCCTTCTGATAAAGAACAATAATGCCGTCGTTGGCGCTGCCGGATCTTTCGGATATTACATCAACTATGGTCTCAGCGGCAGCGGTCTGGGTATCGATTGCGGCAGTCCCTATTGATGTGCCGTATCCGTTTACCTTGATGGCCTGGATTTGAGAGGAGCCGTCGCTGTAAATTATCACTGCGTTGCCCCGGCTGTCGGAAACGACATTGGCATTGCTGGCAGTTGTAACTATATTAAAGGCACTCCGAAGTTCAACTGGTGGAGAGCCCTCCAGGCTCATGATTCTGCCGCGGATATTTCCAGATTCTTCCCAGACGTAAAGTACCCCGGGCTGACTGATGATCATGTAGGGTTCATTCCCTGCGGGGAAGGCATCCCATGAGAGGGTCAGGTCGCCTGCTGCTGCCGCGGTGACCATGGCGTAATCCCCCGTGGATGCATTGTAGGCAATGTCTCCAGCAGATACAGTGCCGAAGTGACCTGCATCGGTGAGGTGATTTAAGGTGTTGCTGTCGGCATTACCGGAGTCGATTATGTCGGTACTGCTGGTATTCCCGTAGGCAAACTGGTAGAGATAGTATGTTTCATTGTCAGCGGTAAACTGATTTGCCGCAAGGCTTACCGCATAGGGCTCAAGGTAAGTGCTGACATCAAGGGTGGTGAAATTCCCAGTGGTGGCATTAAAGGCAATGTCACCGTCGGCAAGTCCCAGTGAGCTCAGGTCAGTATCATCTTCATATAAGGGATTGGTGGGAAAAGAATCAATGGTCCCCGTATAGCCCGTTTCGCTGTCATAAATCTCCAGAACATGTCCGTCGGCAACGCTTATGTCATGATCGATGGTTATCCTGTAATATGATGAGACGGGTGTTGTGGTATGAGTTTCGCAGTACTCATTGTAAATGCGGTATGAATCAAGAGCCGCACCGGAGAAAATGTCCGTATCCAGGGTCAGGTCAGTATCCGTTATGACACTGGCAAGGGCATATGTCGGTCCCGTCTGGTTTTCAACCAGGTCATCAACAAATACCTGATCCGGGGCAGATGACCAGGTTTCGCCACCGTTTATCAGGTGATCTGTTCTCTGGGAAGTGGCGGTGCCGGTGAGCACAACACTGCTGACATCGTAAATTCTATAACTCTCTCCTCCACCGGCAGTAAAAGTAACCACACCGACACTTAGGGTTGTTACACCCGGACCGGCTCCAGGATCCGTATCTACTGTCGCAATAGCTGAAATGTTTCCTGCTCCATCTGTTACAACAATAATATCCCCAATAGAAACTCCGAGGCCCGCAGCGGAAAAGTCTTTAGTGGTATCCTCAAGAACCGTTGTGGTGGTCCCTGCAGTACTTGTGCCATTGGTCAGGTGATTGTATATATTATAGTCTTCGGTGCCCAGGGGAAAAATATCAGAAAAGAGTGTGAGATCACTTGTACTGACCGTACTCACTATTGCATAGGCAGATGCTCCTGTTGCTTCTTCAACCAGATCTGGTGTAGTTGAAGCCCAGTCAGAAACACCAGATCCGGTAAAATCAACTGAACCGTCAATGAGATGATTTGTGCGGATTGCACTCTCTGTCCCTGAGATAAAACTTAAAGGGAAAAGGGAGTCCGGATTAGATTCTATGTTGGTAATCTGGGCGTACTGGCTGTTGTTGGTATTAAGAATAATGTCACCAACGGATAAGGTTCCCGGAGCGGAAAAACCATGCTGCGTATAAATGGTGGTCGTAGCAGAACTTTTAGCACCGGCAACATTCATGGTGTGACTTGATACGGTAATGGAACCCGTTGTTGCCTGATTCGGAACAATATAGACATCTCCCGCAGCAAGGATGCCCCCGTCATTGCCGATGATATATTCGTGGTCACCGCCCGTTATATCAATTGTTGTCCCGGCATTACCCGTGGTGTCATAAATAATATCTCCATCGGAAACCACATCAAACAGGGTCTGTATCGGTGCTCCGCCGTCGAAGTCATTATCTTCGTAGACGGGATTTGTCAGGGTAAGCGAGCCCCTGTCAATAGTGCCGGTTTGTACTTCCGTCAGCATGCCGGTATATACGGGAGCTGCCTGAACGTTGCTGATGGCGGCGCTGTGCACTTCCATTCCGGTACCGCCTGCGGTATGTCCCCAGTCAAAGGCACCCCCGGCGCTGATGC
Source organism: uncultured Spirochaetota bacterium (assembly GCA_942491575.1). GTDB lineage: Bacteria > Spirochaetota > UBA4802 > UBA4802 > UBA5550 > CAZHNW01. Next base: position 1,700,808 of record CALOBT010000025.1, on the reverse strand, counting down.
GCTTGGCGTAGGTCAGACCGCCGGTGGTACGGGTAGCCATGACAATTACTCCCCCGAGATGGTCTTCCGTGGAGGAGCTGTAGCTGTAGTTCTGGCTGCCTTCGGTGAAGAGGCCCAGGGGACTACCGGCATTCCACTGCTTTGCAATTGCGGAATCATGGAGCTGACCGTATACATGGGTAACCCCGGTACTGTCGTTGTCCCAGAAAAGAAAGGCTCCGCTGCTGGCAACATTCCAGGAGTTGATCAATACCAGTGGTGTTCCCTGGTTGCCCGCACCGCTTTGGATATCATTGGGGGTTTCCGGTGTCATGGTATTGAACTGTATCGTGCCGCTGGTGGTGCCTGCCGTGCCGGCATAGTCGCTGAAGTCTATGTTTGCCCAGTAACGCTGTCCCGCCGTGAGGGGTGGATTGAGGGTCACGGAATGGACTGATAAATAATTTGCCAGGTCGCTCACTGATGATGCCGTTGTGGTGTTTCTGCCGTAATTTAATGTGTAGTTGGTATTCTCATCAGTAGTCCACCGGATGGTTGCCGTGGTGGTGGTTGCTGTCGTCACCTCGTGGCTGTCAGAAATAGCCGGGGCCCCCGGTTCTGGATCGGTGAGTGCCGTGGTGGTCTGAAATCCCCAGGTGTCACCAGCCGCCAGGGCGTTTCCCGAGAGGTCTTTAATACCCGTGGTTATGGTTACGGTATAATTTGTATTGGCTATGAGATCAACTGCAGGTGTCAGGGTTGCCGTATTGGTTGCGGCGGTGTAGCTGTAGGTTGCCGCCACATTATTGGTTCCGTCAAAGAGATAAAAGGTTGAGGCGTTAATTGTTGTGGGATCGAGTTCTCCCGCTTCGGTAAAATTAACAGATACCGTTCCCGGAGTAAGTGCAATACCCGTGGCACTGTCAGCGGGGCTTCCCGTCCCGGTATTTACCGCCGGAGGAGTTTCATCCGGTGTTGCCCCGAGGGGTACGGAGAATGATACCGTCTGGGGATTGTTCAGGGCCACACTGTTGACTGCATCGGTTATGGTATTGTTTAGAGTTATGGTGACAGTTTCATTATCAGGCAGGGGATAGATTCCGCCATAAATAAAGGTGATTCTGGCGTATGTTGTTGATGCGCCGGCGGATGATATTGTATAGTGTGTAGTCTCTGTCAGGGCTCCAATCGAACTGGAAGAAATTGAAATTCCGCCTGTGAGGTCGGCATTGTTTACCGGGATATTAAATATTACCATGAATTCCGTATCTACCGGTGCCGTGGCGGTTCCATCGGCTGGATAGACCGCGGTTATGGAGGGGTAGTAATATCCGGCACTGGATCCCCCGCTCCCCGTGGAGGTGATATCCGGATTTGTCACCGTGGGTGATTCCTTGCCGCATGATACCATCAGAAGCAGGGCCAGGATTGCCAGCGGGGTCAGAATTATATTCAGCAATTTATTTTTCATGGTATTGTTTTCGGTAACCTTTTTTTGATAATTGCCTGTTCAATCAGCAGATATCATTTAATTTATCCTTGTATTATGTTAATACTCTGTTACATGTTATATAATGAAAATTTATTCTACCGCCAGAGTATTAAAAAAATTATTGCCTTCAGTCAATAGTTTTTGCACATTATGATGAAAACTTCCTTATATTAGTATATAAGTAAAATCTTAAAAAACACGGTAATAATATACTCATATGAAACCATCCGGTAAAGACAAAAACCACAAAATAAACAGGCTTTTAAAGCCGGCCAGCCAGATTATAATAATGGCCCTGGTGCTGATGATTTTTTCAGGAAAATCGGGAAAAGGGGCCATATCTTCAGTGACCCTCACACCTACAGCGGCAACGCTTTTTTCCAATGCCAAGTCATACTACGCGGCGGGTATTGTCTACACCTTCAGGGTCCAGGCGGCGGACCCCGCCGCAACCGGTAAGGGAGACTGGACCAGTATTCAGCTTGAATTTATCTCCGGCGGTACCCAGCAGAACTGTACTATTGCCATGGCAACGGATACTGCCACGGTGGAGAACGGGGTGGTGGTTGACTCCATCGTGGATAATACAGCTATATATACCAATCTTGATTATACAATACAATTGCGCTTTCTCTGGACTGCCACTCCCTTCAATGCCGCGGCGACCAACCAGGTACGGGCAACTGTCATCGGAACCAGTACGGCTAACGATACCGTGACAATGAATTACGGGGTTTGCTCACAGATGCAGGTGCTGAATTTTTCCCAGGATGGCGATGCCTCTGACGGGCGGGTGAATCCATGGCACCAGGGTTTTAATGTGACGGGGCGTATTGTCTATTATGTGGCGGGTGAAAGCATTACCAACCGCATTGAGGATACCGATGCCGGTGAAACGGGCAATTGTACACTCTTTGTTGATGGGGCAACGACCGTCCCTGCTATTGCTGCCGATGCAGATGACAGTGATAATGTCAGTTATGCAATTCCTGTCGATTATATGAATGATAATCTGGGGGGAGACCCGGGGAGTCTCGGGAACCATACATGGGATGTGCGGGTGGCCATGAACACCGGGGGTGCGACGGAAACTTCTGTAAATACCCTGACAGTAAACTGTGACAAGGTACAGGTTGATTCCATTGTGATTTATGATGGCGGCGGAATCGATGCACCCAATTACTATCGGAGTGTGAATATCGCCGGGACGCGGATACGTGTCACCGCAAGTCTCCAGAACGGCGGGGGGAATGTTGTCGGAAATACCTCTGCTGTGGTCAGTGACGGTACCAATACTTTCCTTGTGCAGATAAATGATGCAACTGCCAGCGGCAATGCTTTGATTACAATACCCACGCCGGTTCAGGTTCCCGACGGTACAACGGGAACCCTCAGCTACGAGGTAATAAGAATCTATGGCGGTGCCTATGACGGGCACGCTACCAACAACTGGGGGCAGTACCAGAATTCACGGATAAATCATATCCTTGCTGATCCGGTTGTATACTGGGACCGGAATGATCCACCGGGTATAAACGGTGTCGCGCCGAACTATCACGGTGATACCGCAGGTGTCGGCACAACACCCTTCAGCACTGGATTTTCCTATTCGCAGACCGCGGAGACCATTACCCTGAACTGGACTCCGCTTTCGGCCCTGGGCAGTCCTCCCTATGATCTGGATTTCTATTCCTACAGGGTTTATTACAAAGAAGCATCTGCCGGATCCTGGACTATTATCGACAGAACCACCAGCGGTTACGGGCCGGCAGAAACCTATGACCTGAGTGATGTTACCACGGGCACCATGTCCATTTCGGGTCTTCTTCCCTTTAAGGAATATAATTATTATATAACCGCTATTGATGTATTCGGGCAGGAAGTCGATACCACCACGGGCTTTTCCGATGCAATTCATGAAAATGGCGGTACCGCAACCGATTTCAGTTCAATTGTTACCAACCCTACTGAGCTCCAGGTGACCATTTCTGATGGTATTACCCGGTATCAGGACAGTGCCTTCACCGGTGAGGCTGTGCCGGTTCCATCGAACCGGCCTTTGAGAAACAGCGCTATACATGTTACTGTTTTTTTCGTTTCAGTGGAAGGTCAGCCAGATTCGATGAATATTATTCTGTCAGACTTCCCCGGGGCTGACCTGGTGGGAGGGGTCGGTCTAAGCGGTACCGAGGGGACTGACTATGACCGGATCGCCTGTGCAAAGTCAGGGCCCAATACATGGACGGCACAGATACCGACGACGAACCGTTATATGGTCAATAACACGGAAGCCAAATTTATTGTAGAGAGTGTAAAAAACGGAGTTAATTCATACGCTGATCATGATTCGGATTTTGATCCCGCAGAACAGGTCCCTCCCGGAGACCCCAATGATATGGAATGGACATTCAGAATAAGTTCAACTACGACTTTTCAGCCGTGGCCGACACGTATACTGAACAATGTCATTACAAAAAGCAATCCTGTGGCCTATCCCGCATATTATCTTTCCGAGGATGCATACGTAACCATAAAAGTCTATGATATAAAGGGGAGGCCTGTTGCCACAATTCTTGACGGGGCACTGCGAAAGGGGGGACAGAATATCAAGGACCAGGGCTGGCGGGGGACCAACAAGTCACGAAGAGAACTCGGTGTAGGTCTCTACTATATTCATATCAGGGCCAGGAGTGTCAGTGGCGGCAAAACCATCCTTAATAATATGAAAAAGGTAGTTATTAAACGTTGACCCGTCTATATGCTGCCGGTAAGCCTTCTGGGATTTAATTTTTCTTTATATGGTTCCATCATGCCTGAGTAATCTCCCCATGTGACCAGCTTATCCGCAAAGGTGACAATGTATGATTCCCGGAACCTCGGTGGAAAAGGTGTCAGGGGCCACATGTGCCGCTTAATAGCATCCCGTTCAATTTCATTTAACGTAAAGAGTTTCTGTGCATTGGCCAGTGCAATAGTCGGGTGTTTCAGGCCGTGGAGCCCAGGGCTGTCGGTATGCCAGTCGTAGAGATAGAAATCATGGAGCAGGGCCGCCCTCACTGTACTGATTACATCAATACCGGGACGTATACGTGTCATGTAATATGCCCGGGCTGCCACCTGCAGGGTATGCTGAAGGCAGTTGATGTTGCCGTGATGGAGATAATCTCTCATTGAAAGAAAATTTTCATTTTCAAGTATTTCTTCCACCGCGGGATGTTTTCGGATTATGGGGGGAAGTTGAAGTCTGTTCTCAGATGCCATTATTTTTTTCTCCCGTCTTTAATGTATGTCTGTATCTCCTGAAGAAGGTCCGCAAAAAGTGTCTTTCCCCTTCGGCGGAGGGAACCGATGCGGCCACGGATGTCATTGTTTCGGAAGTTTATGTGCCGGTTCAGGTTCTGCAGCCCCTCGACTTTTTTTATGAATGCCCATGCCGGCGCCAGGTTGTTGTTCTGGTTGAGGTGCTGATTCAACTTCCCCCCCAGACTCCTGAGCCATTCTGCTGAGAGTCTCTGCAGGCCTGAAGAATAGGTGAAGTCAAGAGTCAGGGCCGCCATGAAGGTGACATTGGCAAAACGGATTGTCTTCACCGAAAGAAGTGAGATGACCTGTACAGTTCCGGGATGAAGCAAAATTTCATATACGAAGGCCGCCACCATCCATGCGAGGGAAAAACTGGGGCAGACGAAGCCGCGGATATTTTTAAAATTTTTAGAATAATCCCAGTAACGTTTTTTGAATAAGAGAAGAAGCAGTTCCCCCGTCACGTATTCAAGTATAGTCGTGACTCCCAGGTAAAAGAGGGCCCGGATATAGATGGGGTAACCTGATACGGAGGTGACCGTCAAGGAGAGTATCACTGCGGCACTGCCGTAGAGGGGAATCCACGGGCCGATATTAAATCCTGGATTAATAAAACGGCGGTTTTCGATGGTTCGAAAGGAAACCTCAAGCAGCCAGCCGGCAATTGAAAAGAGCACAAACTGAAAAAATAATCCGTCTATAATATCTATTGGGATAGTCATAAAGGTCCTCGTCTACTGGTTGTTTTTCCTGGGGAATAGTCTTGAGATGAGGAAGTTGACTTCCTTCTCGATTTTATCAGTTGGGATTTTACTCAGGGTCCCCTGGATGGTTTCTTCTATGCCCTTCACCGTGTATGAGATGGTGTTGAGAATATTTTCCATTTCCTCTTTCGGGGGGCGGAAGTTTCGCCCTGAGTTCATGATGGTCTCCGCCATGGCACGGAATTTTTCTTCCACCTGCTGTTGGAGTTTTTTCATGGTACCGGGATTTTTTTTAAGGGAACCGTCGGAGAGAAAGGGGGTTCCCGTCAGTATACGGATGCGCTCGGTTATCAGTACCTGGAGCCCCTTTGCGGGGTCACTCACTTCCTGCATCATCTTTTCAGCCTTAATTTCAAAGGAGGCAAGCTTGTCCTTGATTATCTCGTTGATTACACCGGCTTTGCTGCCAAAGTTATTGTAGATGGTACCCTTGGCAACACCCGCCTCATCGGCGATTTCGTCGACTGCGGTTTTCCCGATACCGAAGCGGTTAAAGAGTCGTTCCGCCGCGGCCAGGATTTCTTTTCTTTTTTCTTTATTCATTATTTCTGCCTGTAAATTAAACTATTATACTAATATAGTTCAAAATTGCAGAATTGTTACGGGGAGACAAGTATTTTTCCTGTTTCAGGAAAAAAAATCAACGGTTTTGAGATTGTGCGCGGGATGAATTTTTTTTGCGACAGTGAGACTAAAAATTGAAAATTGTTTGACAAGTATACTATAGTTGTGTCAATTGACTTTTGTTAGTCGAGTCAAACAAAATTAGATGCTGAAATTTGGAGAGAATAATGATTTCATTAATACAAAAGGGCGGATTTGTCATGTGGCCCATTGCCGCCCTGGGTATCGTTTCAATAGGAATTATAATTGAAAGGTTTCTATATTTCTATCTTACCGGAGTGAATTATGAAAAATTCAGGGGGTTGCTGCTGGATTCTCTTTCCGGGAAAAGAATGAGGGAAGTAGATCTTTTTGATGGCAGTGAGTATTCGGGAAGTGAAAAAAATATTGTAAAACGTTTTAAGCATTGGATTTCTCAGCAGCAGTGGAACCGAAGCGGTTATCAGAAGGTGGTGGCCACCTACATTGCCAGCATCGAAAAGGGGAACAGGAGCCGGGAAGAGGCCCTGCGCCGCGTAGGTTCTGAGGAAATTGAAAGAATGGAGAAGAATTTCAAGGGCCTCAGTGCCATCAGTCATGTTTCTCCCCTTTTGGGACTTCTTGGCACAGTGACCGGTATCATCGGTTCATTTTCTGTCATCTCCGAACTGGGGGGTCAGGTGGATGTCACCGCCCTTGCAAGCGGCATCTGGGAGGCAATGCTCACCACGGCAGCTGGCCTGGTGGTGGCAATTCCTGCACAGCTTTCCTATCTCTATTTCGAGAAAGTTGTTACGGCTCGGGCCAACAGGATGAGCTATATTATCACCTACCTTGACGAAGAGCTGCACAGCAGTGCCTCATGTAGTGACAGTCACGGAAAAACCGCAAGGGCAGGAGATTTGATACATCATGAAGAACCGGAGGAACAGATCTGATGGATTTTATCAGACAGAAAACCGAGAAGCCCCATATTGAAATTGCTCCCCTGGTGGATATTATTTTTCTGCTGCTGATATTCTTTATGCTGAGCAGCAATTTCATTACACCAAAATTGAAAATGGAACTTCCCAAGGCCCTCTTTGAAGAGAAACTGGAAAAGGTCGACCTGGTGGTGACAGTGGACAGCAAGAATCGTATTTTTATCAACAAAAATGAAATTGATCCTGAAAAAACTGATTTTCAGAAGGCCCTGGAAGAAAAAATGGCCGCCCTGGGCAAGTATGATGTGATTTTTCGGGGAGATAAAGAGATTGGCTATGAGACCTTTGTGAAGATTCTTGATATTGCGAAGGCGGCGGGGGCCACCAGTTTTTCCGTAGAGCATGATAAGAAATAGATGAATCGGATTAATATATGAAATGTAAGATGAAACTGAAAGAGGGCGATCATTCTCAGCATCTGCTCAATCTGCTGGAAGAAGGAAAACTCTATCGTTATATTCAGGGCCTTATAATATTCGGAATTTTTCTGGGAGTGCTGATATCCGGTATCGATTTTTCATCGGGGGAAGTCACACAGATTTATAAAAGTGAATCGAAGAAACAGTATCATATAAAAAAGGTATCCCAAATCCCGAAGAAGAAAGAAAAGGAGGAGACCGAAAAAATTGCTGTTGAAGATGATAAGCTTACTGAAGAGGAACTGAAAGAACGCTACTATTCCTATGTCGTTAATAAAATTGAATACAATAAGGTGTATCCTGTTGATGAACAAAAGAAGGGACATGAAGGTTCGATTGTTTTGAAACTGTATATTAATAGAGATGGAAAAATCGAAAAGGTGAGAATCCTCCGGCAGGCGCGTTATATGAAATTAACTAAAGCGGTCATTTCAGCCATTAAGAAGGCTTATCCCTTTAAGCCATATTCAGCTCATATAGAAGATGATATGCTGGTATTGAAACTGGAGATTAATTTTTCACTGTCATCGCGTACTTAATACTCTTGATTATAATAATGTGACTCTTATGAGGAAACTGATGCAAAATATGAAAAAAAGAAAGGCAGTTCTTGTCGTACTCCTGCTTGCCTTTACTTTTATCTCCTTCGCCCTGCCGAAGGAGACCTTTGATCCGCACCTTGGGGTGGACTATGATATTTTTTGTCAACTTTCATCGTATCTGAATATAGATCTCCTTGATCTGGGGTGGATCAGAATATTCGTCATCTCTCTATCTGAATCATTTTATCCCGAACTTGATATAATTTTTCTTTCAGAATTTTTAATATCATTAAATTCAATCCGAGCTCCTCCTTCGAATAGTCTTTCCTTAATTGCTGCCTGATTCATGGAGGATCAGGAACAGTAGAATTGAATTAACAGGATTGTCTGTCTGTCGAAACAGTTCTTAACTGGTTTATAACATCAGAAAGGGACAGGTATATTTATTCGGAATGCAAACATTCTGAATGCGGAGGAACAAATATGAAAATAAGTAATAATTTTTTATTGGTTCTTGCTGCTGTTTTTATCTGCAGTAGCGGGGTAACCATGGCACAGGAATTTAAAATAGAAACCGGAGATGAAAAGAAAGAGTCCGGTGATGACAAGGTCGTTTCAAAGAAAAAAACATCGGAGAAAGACGCGCGGATAGTAGTGACGGGAACCCGTACAAAAAAATTCTACCGTACGGCGCCGGTAAAAACCGAAGTGGTAGATCGGAAAAAGATGGAGACAAAAAGCGCCAATACCCTCTTTGATGCCCTTAATGGTGAAAGTGGTATCGTAGCGGACAACCAGTGCCAGAACTGCGGTCTTAATACGGTACGTCTCAATGGACTTGAAGGAAACTATACCCAGATTCTGGTGAACGGTGTACCCGGTATTTCAAATCTTGCAGGCACCTATTTTTTTCAGCAGGTACCGGTTGAGATGGTCGAAAGGGTTGAGGTTGTAAAAGGAGGAGGGTCTGCCCTCTATGGAAGCGGCGCCATCGGCGGAGTGGTCAATATTATTACCCGAAAGCCCAATTCCAATAATGCCTCATTCGGTACCAAATACGAGTTTCTTGAGGGTACGGACAGTATGGCATGGATTGTCTCCGGATATGCCTCGGCAGTGGCACCTTCGGGTAAAATGGGTATTGCTCTCTACGGCAGCCGCCAGGAGCTGGATCCCTATGACCGAAATGGAGACAATGTATCCGACCTTGCGAAGCTGCAGAATACCATGTTCGGGGGAAACGGTTTCTATAACTTCGGCAGTGGAATGGATCTGACCTTTCAGTTTTTCAACATCCATGAGTACCGGCGTGGCGGCGATCATATTGATAGTCCGGCTCCCATAGCATTCGTTGCGGAAGAAATTCAAAGTGACATTACCGTGGCAATGTTGAAATTCGAACATGAAGTAAATGAGAAGATGTTTTATGAGGTGAATTATAACTTCTCCTATATGGTGAGACAGACATACTACGGTGCCCGCAGTGATATTACAGACAGTTCTGAACTGGCAGGTGCAATGGATGAATATGGCCGTTCAAAAAATCCTTATCACCTTGCCTCAACCATATTGCATTACAAAATCTTGAAACCGCTGACTCTCACCGGTGGGGTAGAATTCATGCATGATGACTTGTGGGATGGAACTGCAGTTGATAATACCGCATCCGTAGACGAGGAGTATCACAATATCGGCGGTTTCCTTCAGGCTGACTGGGATCATAAACTTTTTAATTTTGTGGGGGGCTTAAGAATTGATAAGCATTCGGAAATGGACACGGTCAAGGTATCTCCGCGCTTTAATGGAATCTGGAAAATAACCGATGACCTGCGATGGCGAATCGGGTGGAGCACCGGATTCAAGGCTCCCCAGGTTTTTGATGAAGACTTTCATATTGAGCAGTCAACCTCTGCCGGTTCCACCTATGCACGAAGACTCCGTAATGCATCAAACCTGAAGGCGGAAACCAGTCACAGTGTCAGCTCTGATTTCAGCGCTGATATTGATTTCGGTAAATTTGATATCGAAGCGGGGGCAGGTCTTTTCTTTACCCTAATTAAGGACAAGATGGAAGTCGATTACGAAAATCCCAGTGAGGTGGATGCGGTCAACCAGATCAATTATTTTGACCGGGTTAATGTGGATGGTACGTCAAAGCTGCTCGGCTATAATCTTGAACTTGCAGTATCCTGGTCAAAATGGGCTAAGCTCAGCAGTGGTTTCACGGTAATGCAGATGTACAAACTGGAAGATGGCACAAAAATGCAGGAAGTTCCGAATATTGGCGGTTTCACCAGCCTTGACTTTTTCTGGAAGGGACTGACGGCGAGTTTCTCCAATGTAATTATTGGAAAACAGAAAATCTACAATGATAATGTGGGCGGCCTTGTAGAGACGGATGTCTTTGCGGTGTTTAATGCCCGGCTCGCCTATAAGTTTCGTATCGCAGGTAATGGAAATCTCGAAGTATTCGCCGGTATAGATAATATCGGTAACTCATACCAGAAGGATCTGGACAGTCTGGATGTTTCCGGAAATGCTGTAACCGGCGAGCGTGATGCCGGCTATGTCTATGGGCCTGCCAAACCACGAACCTATTACATGGGAGCGAAGGCTTCCTTTTAATTTTTAACCATAATTTGTAATAACACTTTTCTTATGCCGCCCTTTACTGGGCGGCATTTTTTAAACCCACCTGTGCACAGCTTAGCTGTAAGCGCGGTATTAAAGGGCGTAAATCAGCCCCAGATTCAGGGAGAGATTATTGCTGCTGAATTCCCAGGAAGTCTCAGTGATTAATTCGAGACTGGCACCCACCATGGCATTTAATCCTGCGGCAATGATACGCTCTGAGCCGGCCCAGGTATTCTCATCTGCCGGGGCCCATCCAGCCTGGAGGAAAAATTCGGTATTTTCAGACAGGGGAACCATCACTCCTACAGCCATTGGTATGCTCCAGTGAAGCTTGTTGTCATCCCTGTGATAGGAGGCTCCGAAGCCGCTCTGGAGAAAGGGTTCAGCAGTCCGGATAAATTTGAAATTCAGTTCCATGTCAGTACCGAAGGAGTAGGCATCAAGACCGGGATAGCTGATGTGGCCTTCCTGACAGCAGGCATTCAGCCCTCCATATGGCAATAAATCAAAGGCAATTCTGTCATTATCAATAATGGTCCAGGTAAATCCGAGGCCGATACTGGAAATTTCAGTGTCGCTGCCGTTCATGGTAATTGCTGTTGTTACCCCATAGCTGAAATTTTTTGTGAAGCCCCCTCCAATGAGCAGTTCCAGGTCATGGCTGCGCCCTGATGAGTTTGCCCCCATGGAATAGTAGCCTTCGAATTCGGTAACCGCCCCGGGAGTAAAGGTTTCTGTAGTGTCGAGGGCAAAAAGATTTGTTGTAATGAAAATAAGCAGTGAAAAGGTAATGCCTTTAGTCAGACTTAATTTATTTTTTTTGTTTTCGGTATTACCGGTGCGTATATTATTTTTCATACTTTTTTCTCCTGTTTGATTGCCGGTTTGCCTTTGAATGGCATTGCATTTCTGTCCCGGCACGAAGTAAAATTACAATAATGTTAGTTAATACTTACTAACTCACTTTTTTTGTCAATTTATTTTTGCAGATTGAATTTCAGGTTTATTGAATTAGTCTGCCTCTAAATTAGCCGAATCAAACAAGCGAAATTTTTTTCTATGTCAGATTTGACAAATATCCCTTATCAACGTATTATTGCATCACAAAATAAGCAGATAAGGAGGGCTATTATGGCCTATATTATTTCTGATGAATGTACCGAATGCGGATCATGCATGCCTGAGTGTCCGGTAGATGCAATCTCTGAAGGATCTCCCTACGTGATTGATCCTGATACCTGCACAGACTGCGGCGCATGTGCAGATGTTTGTCCCGTAGAGGCTATCAGCCCTGAAAAATAACCGGATTATATTTCTGCCTGCGTTGATGACTCCCAGGCAGAAATAACTCTATCCCAAGATTAATTTCTCCTGTTCCGCTGACTTCCTTCTTCCTGATATTCATGAAAATGATGAAAAATACTTCCACGGGTGTTCCCTGTTTTATTCTTTATAACAGGCATTATATTTAATGCGGTAAGTTAGTCAACCAAAATAATATTAGTCCATTAAAACGATTGGTTTGTTTTTGTATTCCCCCAGGTATCGATGGAGGTAATATCCTTGAAAAGATGGAGTCTCCTGTCGAAAATGACTAAATTTTTTATAATACAGATTGAAATGAAAATAAGATATATATCCATCGCAATTATTTCAGCAATTCTTTTCGGAGCGGCTACTCCCGTCAGCAAAAAACTGCTGGAGGATCTGCCGGTTTTTTATCTTGCTGGATTTCTCTATCTCGGTGCCGGTATCGGTATGCTCCCCTTCGTGCTGATGCGCAGAAAGAGCGGAATTTTTCTCCGGATGAAGGGGAAAAATATGAAGAAAATTTCCTCCGCGGTGCTCTTCGGGGGAATCCTGGGTCCCATATTTCTTCTATTCGGACTGCAATACGCCTCTGCAGCCTCCGTATCGCTCTGGCTGAATCTTGAGCTGGCGGCGACGGCCCTCCTTGGTCATTTTATTTTTAAAGACCACCTTGATAAGGGGGGGTGGTTCTCCGTAGTGCTGACCCTTTCGGCGGGGGTCCTTCTAAGTTTTAATGAAGGAAGTTCAGGCGTGACTGCGGCAATTCTCGTCGGTATTGCCTGTATCTGCTGGGGACTGGACAATCATTTTACGGCACTGGTGGATGAGATCACACCGGGGGAGTCAACCTGTATCAAGGGCGTAGCTGCAGGTTCTGTAAATATTATTCTCGGATATTTTTATCACGGTACACATGCAGTTTCCCCGGAAATTTTTATTTCTGCAATGATTACGGGACTTTTCGCCTATGGCATAAGTATCATGCTCTATATCACTTCCGCCCAGAACCTTGGAGCAACCAGGAGCCAGATTGTTTTCGCCTCTTCACCCTTTATCGGTGTGATATTTTCCGTCATTCTCCTCGGGGAAAGTATTTCCCCCCTCCAGATTGCGGCAGCCCTGATTATGATGGTTTCTATTATTCTTATCGTCCGTGACACCCATCACCATTTTCACAGCCATGAGTATAGGGAACATATACACCTCCATAGGCACGATGACGATCATCACGACCACGATCATGCCGGAGTTATTGCGGGAAAACCTCATATTCATACACATGTACACCATGGGGGGGAGCATAGCCATCCCCATGAGCCTGACCTTCATCACCGGCATGACCATGTTCGTCAAAAAGATTGATGCGGTTGTTAAAAAATATACGTTGACGCATCATCTTTATATATGTTTCATACAGGAAAGTAAAAAAGCGCGAGGTGGCTTCGACAGCGTCTGTTCCAGGGAAAAGATTCGAAGGAGATTATAGATGTATCATGTTGCAATAACCGGTGCCAGCGGACCTGTTCTGGGACTGCGTCTGATTGAAGAGCTGCTTCGGCACCAGGAGGATGTGGGAGCGGTAATCTCTCATGATGCCAGGGCAACCATAGGCTATGAACTCTTCGGGGGGGGAACGGTACCCGGGACGGTTCATGAAATGTTTGATGCTTTGGGTAAGGAAGTTAATGCAGAGCGTCTCCGTGAATACTCACCGAAGGATTATTTTACTCCCCTCGCCAGCGGGACGGCAAAGTTTAAAGCCCTGATTATTGTCCCCTGTTCCATGAAGACCCTCGCAGCGGTGGCACATGGATACAGTGATTCCCTGATTACACGGGGTGCGGATGTGGCGCTGAAGGAAGAACGCCGCCTCATCCTGGTCCCGCGGGAGACCCCCATGAGCCTGGTGCATATCGAAAATCTCGCGTCGGTGAAACGTGCCGGTGCGGAAATTGTAATGCCCGTACCGGGATTCTATACTCATCCGAAAACCATTGATGACGTTATCGATTTTATTGTTGGGAAAATTTTAAATCTTCTGAATGTCGATCACGACCTCTTTCCCCCCTGGGCAGGAGATTGAGTTAGAGCAGCATGCTGCTATATCTCTGGTTTTTCTTTTTTATTATTGAAAAATAAAGGCCCCGTGAGCTATTGCATGTATACAGGATATTTTGAAATAACTGATGCAGAGAATAAACCATGCTTGATCCGAAAAATATAATCGATCCAAATCTCCGTCCCATCGCACTTAAAGTCAGTGCCGGGGAGGATATAACCCCCGAAGATGCACATATGCTGATGACAACCAATGATATCATCGGTCTCGGCGCCATGGCAAATCATGTACGCGAGGAGATCAACGGGAACCGGGCCTATTACGGTGTGAATATGAATATGAATTACACCAATATCTGTGAACTCCGCTGTCCCCTCTGTGCCTTTTCCTGCGATGAAGGTGACGAGAATGCGTATCTTTACAGCCTTGATGATATCGAAGAGCGAGTCCGCGAGGCGGTTTCCTTTGGTATCGACGAGGTGCATATTGTCGGGGGACTCCACCCTGAATTAAAACTCGACTACTTCGAGGAGATGCTTCGCCGGATAAAAGCGATAAAACCTGATCTGTTCATAGTTGCCTTTACTGCGGCAGAATATGATTATTTCGCAAGGCTGAATAATCTGACGGTAGAAGAAGTTATGAGTCGTCTCATCAATGCGGGACTTGGGGCAATCCCCGGAGGGGGGGCTGAAATATTCGCGGAGGATAAGCGGAAAATTATTGCTCCGAAAAAGATTTCAGGCAGTCGATGGCTTGAGGTTATGAAAATAGCCCACGGCATGGGACTCAAAACCAATGCGACACTTCTCTATAATCACATTGAAGATCTCGATGATATCATAAACCATATGTCACTGCTTCGTGAAGTGCAAAAAGAAACCGGCGGTTTTAAAACCTTCGTGCCCCTGCAGTTTCATGAAGAGAATACCAGGATCAAATCAAAGAGGAAGATCAGTACCGGCTATGATGATATTCGCCTGTACGCCACGGCGAGAATTTTTCTGCGGAATATTCCCCATATTAAGGCCCTCTGGATGTATGTGGGTGAAAAAATGGCACAGCTCCTCTTAAATTTTGGTGTTGATGATATCGGCGCAACCTACCACTATGAGAAGGTGGTGCATGCAGCTGGGGCGGGAACACCGGACTACGGAACAGAAAAGCATTTACGGCGTCTTATAACCTCCGCAGGGCGTGAGCCGGTTCGTGCCACAGCTGACTACAAAATAAAGGGCTCTGCGCAATAGACATTTATCTGGAGAAATAAAATTCAATGAAACTCGGATATATTGATTACCTGAACTGTTACCCCTTTTATTATCACATGTTTGAGAAGGAACCGATAAGGGATGTACAGGTTGTACCAGCATATCCCGGCGGTCTTAACCGGATGATGCTGAATAATGAACTGGATCTTAGTCCCGTTTCCTCCGCGGCATTTGCTGATATTCAGAATAATGTTATGGTGCTTCCCTATTTCTGTCTCAGTTCTGTAGGTTATGTAAAGTCTGTTGTTTTAAACTGCAAGGTACCCATAGAAAATTTGGATGGCAGGAAAATAGGCCTGACTTCCGCTTCACAAACCAGTGTTATCCTCCTGAAAATATTACTGGAAAAATATTATGGTGTAAAACCGGAATATGTAACCGTAGATCCCAATCCAGATTATGAAGATATCGATGGTGCCCTTGTAATCGGCAATGAGGCAATGCTCGATTCAGCTGAACCGATTCAATACAGCTATGACCTTGGTGATCTCTGGCTGCGGAAAACCGGTCATCCCGTTGTTTTTGCAGTTTTCGTGGTAAGGAAGTCATCCTTCGAAAAAAAACCCGAGACAGTGAAAAAGATAATCGCTTCATACAGCCTTTCCCTGCAGGAGCTGCGTACCAATGAAGAGGAAGTGGTTCGTCTTGCGGGAGAGAAATATCCTGAAATACATTATGATATTAAACATTATTATAAATTGTTGAAATTTGATTTTACACCGTCTCTGAAAGAGGCCCTCAGGTTCTACTTTGATGAGGCGGCATCGCTGGGGCTTCTTGAACCGGTGGGGTTAATTAATTATTATGAGAAGTGATTTTTTTTCTGAATAATGTAAAGGGACACAAATGGTTTTATTAACAGAGAAAAAGAAGGTTCATGTTTAAATTAAAAAAGCCCGCATAAGAGCGGGCTTTTTTAATTTATGATATTTTATTGCTGCGTCGCCAGATTTTGAATTCATCCGCTTTTTTTATCAGGTCATCTCTGAAATCAGGGTGTGCGATATTGATAAGCTTTTCCGCACGCATCCATGTCGAGCAGGCCTGCATCCTTTCAGCGCCGTATTCGGTAACAATGAAGTCAACCGCCTGCCTGGGGACAGTGACTATGGTCCCGGGTTCGAAATTCGGAGTGATACGGCTCTGAACATTTCCATCTTTGTCAGTGAAGGTTGAGGACATGCAGATGAAACTTCTTCCCCGGTATGATTTATGAGATCCCATGACAAAGTCAAGCATCCCACCGTTACCTGAAATCTGCTGGTGTCTTCCGTCTGTTACCATGCTTTCCGCATTTACCTGGGTAAAGAGGTCAACCTGGAGGGCATTGTTAATGCTTACAAAGTTGTCGATTTGTCCGATGATTTCGTCGTTGTTGGTATAATCAACGGGATAGGCGATAAGGCCTGGATTATTGTCCATGAACTCATACATATACTGGCTGCCAAGCGCGAAGGTATAAGCACAGAGGTCATGGTCTATATTTTTTTTGCTGCCGTTCATTTTCCCGGCCTCGATCATCTTTACGAAGGCATCTACGAACATCTCCGTATGTCCCCCAAGGTTTTTCAGGTCAGACTCGGCAATCATTTCACCCACAAGGTTCGGCATCCCGCCGATACCGAGCTGGATGCAGCAGCCGTCATGGATGTAGCGCATGATGTGGTTGGCTATCTGCATATCCACTTCGGAGTGCTTGTCCCCCGGCATCGGGAATAACTGCTGTCCCTCAGGGGCTTCTACGATGTGGTGAATTTTTGAGAGGTGTACTGAATTCTCGACGCCGATACATTTAGGCTGGTTAGGATTAACTTCCACAATAACAATGTCAGCCGTATCAACACAGGCGCAGGTGTGGGAACACTGGGGGCCGAAATTAAAGTAACCGTATTTATCCATGGGACCCGTCTGCAGGATGGCAATGGATTTTACATCGTTGGCATCAGGCCTGTCGTAGTAGACTGAGCGGTACGACCGGGGACGGGCATTACGGTGCAGAAAGGGAGCGCGCTGGTACAGAATGGGGGCATAAAATGGCTGTCCGTGGAATCCCAGCATGCGGGTCAGTTTAGACCAGTGCCAGTCGCTGTAAGTAAAACTTTCCGGGAATTTTGATACCTCCGGTACTGGTGGTACCGTTACTGCCGCATAAACGCTGACGTCTTTAAGTTCTTCATGTCTGTTCGCCAGGGCTATATCGCATAACACGGGTTTTCCATTGAAGGATCCGTAGTCTACTACGTCTCCTGAACTTATTGCGGAAACTGCCTTTTCTGCCGAGCCAAGTTTCTGAGTGTATTCTTTGTTGTAATCCATAATTTCTCCTCACGAATGGATGCATGGGAAGTCCTGATCCAGGCAGGTTGTCCCATGCATGAACCGGCTATCATTGCTTCAAATGTATTCCCTGATTTTATTTATGGAGAGAGGCAAATGATGGTCTATCTGTAACCGGTATTGAATGCCTGTACGCATTCATTATATGTTATTTAAATAGGAGTGTCAAAGATAACTTTCACCTGATTCCGTCAAGACAATAATGAACATAAGGTGAACACCGTTAATGTGCTGTTGATTGTTTGGATGAAATATTATTCATCCCTGCTCTGTTTTTCAACCTGCTGTCTGAGTCTGTCTGACATCCCTTCGATGTCCTCTACATGCTGCAGGAGGTTTTCCGTTTCTTCCGAGTTGGCCTGGGTCAGTTCGTTAACGGAGGATACTGATTTTACTATCTCACTGGTGGCATTTTTCTGTTCTTCCATGGCCTGGAGAATTTCGTCTGCCCTCGATTTAACCATGGTGGCATTGCTGTTTACTTCATTGTTTATCATTTGCTGATTGTTCATATTGGTCAGGAGCTGATTCGTCATGCCGTCTATTTCGTTTATACTTGTAACTATCTCACTCAGGGCCGATACGGTCTGGTCCATGGTGAGGTTCCCCTTCTGTATATCCTGAAGGTTTTGATTGATGATGCTGCCAATCTCGCCAAGGCTCTGTCCCGTCTGGTCTGCCAGCTTAGTGATCTCATCGGCAACCACGGCAAAACCCTTACCGGCATCCCCGGCACGGGCCGCCTCAATGGCGGCATTCAGGGAGAGGAGGTTCGTCTGGTCCGCAATATTTTTTATAATGCCGAGAATGTCATTCATCCGGGCTGAGCCGTCCATTATGTTTTTCATTATGGAATTCATGTCAGTTAAATTTTTGTCACCTGTCTCAGCAAGCTCCGCTATGGAAGATGCCATATTTTTAGTTCGTGTAACATCCATATCCATGGTGGCAAGACTGTTGGAGAGGTTCTCAAGCCGGTCTATAAGGGTAGTAATGCTTTCGTTCTGGTTGGATATACCCTCTGCATTTCTGTCAATGCTGGCTGAGATCTCCTCGATGGTGGCAGTAATCTCTTCGGCGGAAGCTGCCTGGCTGCGGATGTTGTCCGAAAAGTGGGAGGTCGACTTCAGCAGAATATCAGAAGAACCGGACAGGTGATCAGAGGTATCGCTGATTGATGTAAAAAGTTCATTGATCTGAAAGAAGTTTTTTTTGTTTTCTTCAGATTCCTTCTCGGCGCGGTTAACCGCATTTCGGTTAATTTTTTGAATTCGCAATGAAAGCAGAAAGGTAAAGAAAAGTCCCACGCAGCTGTCTACAACGCCGTACTGGGCTGTCGCCTGGTAGAGGGGGTGCATTTTTTCAAATGCCATTATGAAAAAAAAGATATCAGCGCTAATAAAAGAAAAGGATACAATATAGATAATAGCTGGCCTGCAGAACAGGGCGCTCATTACAATTATCATTCCGAAAAAATAGATATAAGAGGTATATCCGAAATTTGGTCCTGACCAAATCTGCCGCAGCAGGCCTGTCGTGGCAAGGACTGCAAAGGCGAGGGTAACCATGTTTGCAGAAAAAGTATAACGACCCCTTTTTATCAGCAGGAGAGATGTCACCGCCAGAGTGAACACGGTGGCTACCATTGTCCCCTGCACGGGCAGTTCTTCCAGGGGAAATATAAAAACAAAAGCAAGGAACATGAGAATCATAAAGGGTAGTGCTGAAAACAGAAAAAGGGAAAGTGTCTGGACCTGTTTTTTTTCAAGATAGGAACTGTTCTTATAGGGATCAAGAATTGATTGGAAAACTTTATTAAAAAACATACTGTAACCTTTGCATAAAAAAGTTCTTTTTTTGCCAGACTAAATGAATGAAGGAATTTTTCAATAGTTATTTTAAAGTGGAGCGTGAATTAATTAAAGCATGGAATAAATGCATTCAGGAAGCTCACCTCGCAAAAAGATGAATAGTATCTCCATTGTCTTTGAAAATTGAGAGTCGTTGAATTGATCCTTGCTTTACAGAAAGAAACAATTTATTCTATCCCGGCCATTTTTCTGATAATTTTCCCTTTAATTTTTTTAAAGGCCTTTCTCGGCCTGATAATAAGGGATTCGATATCTACGGGATATTTTGTCAGGCATTCGTAACCATCTTTTGTCACAAGGACGGTATCGGAATGGCGGAATCCTCCGATGTCGGGCATATAGATTCCGGGCTCTACACTGATGACCATGTTCTCCCTGAGGATTTCGTTACTTCCCTCTGAAATCCAGGGGCCTTCATGGTTGCCCTGGCCAAGGCCATGGCCAGTTCTATGTAAAAGGAAGTCCCCATATCCCTGCTCCTTCAGGAATCCATTTGCAGCGGCATCAATGTCGGAACATGATGCCCCGTCCCGGATCAATGAGAAGGCAGATTCCCGTGCATCGAGCATTGCCCTGAAGGCATTTTTTCTTTTTTCATCAGGTTCACCGTGGAAATATGATCTTTCACATTCGGAAGTGTAACCGTTTACCCTCATTACACTGGCTGCAGCGTGGGGACCTTTATTCAGCCTTGCATCAATAGGGGGTATGCCGTGGGGATTTCCGCTGAAGGGAGCCGGAAGGGCTACCGTGAGTACACTGGAGGCCATCGGCTGGAAGTCGGTTTCGCTGATAAGTTTTGTCTGGATTGTTCTTCCATGGGTGAATGTCTCAAGCACAGTTGTCCCGTAATATGAGTCGGATAGGATTTTCGCCATTCCCATGTCGGAGTAGTGTGATGCGGTACGGAGCATTTGAATCTCAGTGGGAGATTTTATCATTCTCATCTCTTCGATGAGGGGAATGGTTTTTACCTGGTAATTTTGGAGCTGGTTGTGTAATTCCATAATCATTGAGGGCTCCACCCCAATAAAAGAACTCTTCCCGAGAATTTCTTTCAGCCTGTCGAACCAGTTCTCTCCGCTTTTTGAGGGATAATCCCAGTAGGTAATAATTTCTCCGATACCCGGCTTGTCCGCGAGGTGTTTCTCCTCCATAATGGGGACTAACAGGGTGGGGGGATCCTCCGGCCAGGCTATAACAACAAATGGCCTTTCAAAGGGGATGTAGGAGGCCCCGGTCAGGTAATAAATGCTTTCCTGGTCGGTGACAAGGAAAGCATCAAGCTGCTGTTCACCTGTTTTTTTCTGCAGTAATTTTATCCTATTTACATGTTCATCAGCGTTTATCATGTTTTATGTCCCCTGTTTGAGAAGGTGAAAAGAATTATTATATCGTATCTTTTTATTGAATTTTTCATATATGCAAGGATTTTTTAAAAATCAATCTTTTGTTCGATATAGCTGTACTCATATTTTTTTCTTGTCATAATGGCTTTATACTGGTGAATGGATACCTATGAAAGATTTGCGAACAAAAATAATGTCGGGGCACCGGATCTCTTCAGAAGAGGCACTTGAGCTCTTCAGCTGGGACCTCCTTGACCTGGGGCATGCAGCCAATGAATGTCTCATTGCACGCTACGGAGATGACAGGGTTGGATTTATTCTCGACCGGATAGTTAACTTTACCAATCTTTGTGAAGCCCGGTGTCGCTTCTGCGCCTACCATGCACGTGCTGGGAAAATCGAGGCCTTTGAACTTGATCACCACCAGATTATTGAAAAGGTCCGGGAACTGGTTGACGCCGGTGGCACCCAGGTAATGCTCCAGGGGGGCATTCATCCACAGTATTCCCTTGATGATTATATTGCCATGGTGTCGGCGGTACGCAGCGTCTTTCCTGATATTTATCTGCATTCTTTTTCTCCCGCTGAAATCGTTCATATGGCAGATAAAAGCAGCCTTACTGAAACAGACGTACTGGCGCGGCTGAAGGCAGCAGGACTCAACTCGGTACCCGGTGCATCTGACCTGCTGGTCGACCGCATCCGCGAAGCGGTAAGTCCTAATAAAATCAGTGTTGACGACTGGTGCAATGTCATGCGGGCCCTTGCCGAAAATGAAATGAAATCGAGCGCCACCATGACCTACGGTATGGGGGAGACACTTGAAGAACGGATTGAACATCTTCGTGTCGTAAGGGATATCCAGGATGAAACCGGTGTTATCCGTGCCTTCATACCCTGGTCTTTTTCACCGCGCAATACAGAGATGGAAGATGTGGTCCCCGCAACGGGTCTCGATTACCTGAGGATTGTTGCCATTGCCCGTATCTATCTGGACAATGTCCGTTATATCCAGGCGGGATGGCTTACCGAGGGGATGAAACTGGCCCAGGTTGCCCTTGCAATGGGGGCCAACGATATGGGTGGAGTCCTTACTGAAGAAATTGTCGTCAAGGCAACAGGGATTGAAACCAGTACCACCATGGATGAAATGATTGACCTTATCCGCAATGCGGGATACATCCCGGTACAGCGCGATTCTGAATATAATATTTTACAGGAATTTTAATGAGTGATCTCAACTATAAACAGGAAAAGGGAGACGCCTCCGGCAGGAAGGAATTTATCCGGGAAATTTTCGATGATATTGTCCCCACCTATGACCTGTTGAACCGTCTCCTCTCCGCAGGTATCGATCGCCGGTGGCGCCGCTATCTAGTCTCTTCCTCCGGTGATCTTGAGGGCAAGCCGGTGCTTGATCTCTGCTGCGGAACCGGGGATCTTTCCAGACAGCTTCGCGGAGCCGGGGCAAAGGTCTATTCACTGGATTTTTGCCTCCCCATGCTGGAGAAGGGGAAAGAGAAAAAGTGGCTTGATGATATGGCCCTTGCCGGTGATGCATCGAAACTTCCATGCCGGGACACTTCCTTTACTATGGTGACCATTGCCTTCGGGATACGAAATATCCCTGACCTGCAGAATCTGATGAATGAATCCTTCCGGGTCCTTAAGGATGGGGGCACCTTCAGGATTCTTGAACTGACCAGGCCTGCCAATCCCCTGGTCGGGTTGTTCTATAAATTTTATCTTTCATTTTTTCTTCCACGGATGGGAGGGCTCTTCTCCGGAAGGAAACAGGCATACCGTTATCTTGCTTCCACTATTGCGACCTTCCTTGATCCGGATCATCTCTCTGACATGCTGAAGACGGCGGGATTTGGGGAAGTTGAAATCAAAAAGAAAACCTTTGGCATAGCTTCGATGATTACAGCTACCAGAACTGTTGATTTGTCAGAGGAAGAATAACAGGTCGCAGTATGTTTACCTTCGGAAGTTGTACAATAAAAAATGAACTTGTTCTGGCCCCTGTTGCGGGGTACTCTGATTCACCCTTCAGACGTATTGCCCTCAAAAACGGCGCCGGCTTCGTGGTGACGGAACTGATCAGTGCCATGGGGATCGTTCGAAATAATCTGAAAACCGTGAATCTGCTGAAAAGCGCCGATGATGAACACCCACTGGGGATACAGATCTTTGGCAGCGATCCAGACCTGATGGCGGAAGCTGCGGGAATTGTTGAAGGCCATAAGCCTGAATTTATCGATATCAATATGGGATGTCCCGCCACAAAGGTAGTGAAGGCGGGAGTCGGCTCCGGGTCGGCCCTGCTCCGAGAGCCGGAGAAGGCGGGTGCCATTGCGGAGGCGGTGATAAAACGTGTCTCAGTTCCGGTAACGGCAAAAATCCGTCTCGGCTGGGATGCCAATGAACTGACCTACCGGGATGTGGTTCGCCGCCTCGAGGATTCCGGGATCACTCTCATTGCGGTACATGGAAGAACAAAGGCTCAGGGCTACAGCGGCGAGGCTGACTGGGATGCCATAGAAGAAATTGCAGCCATGACTGAACTTCCCGTTGTCGGGAACGGCGACATAGAAAACCATGCAGAGGCAATGCAGCGCCTTAACCAGGGGGGCTGTACTGCCGTGATGATCGGACGTGCCGCCTTCGGGAATCCGTGGATTTTTTCCGGACATGAACCGACTGTTGAAGAGAGGATAGCCACCGTCAAGGAACAGCTCCGAATGAATATTGAGTATTACGGAGACTGGGGACTTATGCTGATGCGGAAGCACATGGCAAAATATTTTCACGGCTTTCGCGATGCCTCGAGCATCCGCAAAAAACTCGTCACCGCTCCAACTGTTGAAGCCGTCCATGAAATTCTTGATAGTATAATTATGGATAGACAAGAGGACGTCTTTAAATAATAAATATGGGGATGGTATGAGATGAAGAGATTTTATTTGTCTGAGAGCAGGAGTGAAGCTTGAATAACAATCCGTCATACATCGCATTTTTTGACCTTGATGAGACTATCCTGAATACATCAAGCGGGGTGCACATGGTGCGTGCAATGAAAGACAGGAAATTGCTGAAACCTTCCCACAGTTTACGCTTTCTCCGTGCCGTTATTCCATACCGTCTGGGTCTGATCAGTTCTTATCGGGCCATGGAAATAATTGTCGGGATGTACAGGGGGGCCACCCTTGAGGAGACCCTTGATCATAATACTGTTCTTTTTAATGATTATCTGAAAAATGACATTCGCCCTGATGCGGTACGTGAACTGGAGATGCATCGTAGTCGGGGTGGAAAAACCGTACTCCTGTCAGCTTCAACTGATTTTGTCTGTTCCCGAATTGCGGAGTATCTTGAAATGGATGGTGTCCTCTGCACGGAGTTGGAAGTCATAGACGGCGTCCTTACGGGAAAACTTTCCCGTCGTTACTGCCATGGAGAGGAAAAGTTGATTCGTGCAGAAGAGTACTGCCGTGAAAACGGATACTCCCTGGAAAATGCATGGTACTATGGGGATGCATGGGCGGACCGGTTTATCCTCGGCGCAGTGGGAAATCCCCGTTGCGTAACACCCTCACCCCGGCTGCAGAGGGAAGCGGAGAAATTATCCTGGGAAATTCTTAACTGGAGTACCTGATTACTCTACCCAGATAATCCTGTTTCCAGACCTGACACCCTTCATCTCAATAATGTTGCGCCATTTTTTACTGATGGTAGCTCCCCTCAGATCGGCGCCACCCAGGTAGACATTCTCCATTGTGGCAAAGCTGAGATCTGCCTGCCTTAGATTTGTGTTGGCGAAAATTGTGTCAGTACAGTCCGCAGCACGCAATTCCGCTCCCATAAGGTTGGCCCCGGTAAAATCCGCTCCCTTCAGTTTTGCCCCCGTTAGACGGGCTCCTGTAAGATCTGCCCCGGTAAAGTTTGCTCCCGTTAAATCGGTGCCGCTCAGATTTGCCTCCCGAAGATCAGCACTGGAGAAGAGAGCCCCCGCGAGATTGGAGCCGCTGAAGTCTTCTCTCTGCATCATCGTATAGGAAAAGTCGGCATTTTTGAGCTGGGCATTACGAAATGCGGTGCCGGTAATCGGGGTCTCTTTCTTCGGCAGAGTTTTAGCCGGAGTGCTGCTTCCGCTAAGATCTATTTGCTCGCTGGAACATCCCAGGGCAACACAGAACATTATTGAAAACAGGGAACCTGCATGTCCTTTCATTATATTATCCCCTGCGTTATTTAAGGAAAACCACAATTCTTCTGTTTAAAATATACTGGCTCCAAAGGTTCATTTCCATGAAAAGTTGAAGAATTTCGAAGGGACATGAATAAATTAAATATTAAGTGGAATCCGGGATGCTCTCAGGTGATTTGAGTTACTATCTTAAAAAGGGGGAAGTTTTAACCGCCTTTATCCCTGGTAAATTATTCAAGAGAGACATAGTCTTCAACGTCGAAATAGAGATGTTTTGTTATGGTTTTTATTCCGTTGCGGAAACTGCTCCCGGTAAACTCTTCCACTACTATATTTCTACGTGGTAATGAATCAAATGTAATGTAATCGCCCCTGAAAACCGGAATTATACCAAGCCGTGCGCAGGCCCTTCTCAGGAGATTTACCTCGGTTTTGCCCAGCTTATAGGTATCCAAGCTGTCATATACTCTACGGTAACCAAGAGTTCTGGTGAAGGTGCAGATGTGGCTCCAGGAGTGTTTATTCGGGGGAAGTTCTTTGACTGTTGATGGGAGACCGTTGCGTCGGGCAATTTCATTTCCTCTGGTTTTTGCCTCTTCGTCAGCATCTATACGGTGTTGAAAGATTTTCATTGTGATCAACCCCCGTAAAATGAAGATAGCAACTTATTGAGAGTTATTCAAAAATTTCAGGATTATATTTTTGAAGGGGACACTGTTTATTCTGAAAGCGACATTGTTTATTCTGAAAGCGACATTGCCAATGTCGCTTTCAGAAAAGAATTTCAGGAAGCAAATTAAAAAGTTTTACCATGATTTTTTCCGTTTCCCTTTCGTAGCCGGAAAGGTTGCCATAGGCATGGCTTCCCTCCGGATATACGATGTCCGATATGCCATGGATGATGTGGCATGTGACGCTGTTTTTTTTTGCCACATGTGCAATGGCGCTTGATTCCCAGTCTCCCGCAGTAGCATCAAATCGATCCACAAGGTGAGGGATTTTTTCCGGTGAGAGATCCTGGTCTCCCGACGCTATAGTTATCAGGGGAAAATTTTTTTCTTCGAGCCCCTCAGGAATTGGGACCTCAGAAGAGTAATATTTTATTGCTTCATCAGAGTCTCCCATCTTTTCATGAATGTCATAGGTTACGGCTTTTTCTACGAGATAGATTTTCCCCTGGTGGCTTTTGTCGGGGAAACCCCCGGCAGTGCCGATATTTATTATCCTGTCCGGACGCCACCGGTCGATTGCATACTGGGCAGAGGCTGCGGCATCAATTTTGCCCCATCCCCCGTGAAGCAAAATTGCCACTGTCGGATCATCTCTTTTTTCGGGGAGCTGATATCTGCACCATTCCCCGAAGGGGGATGGATTATACTCAGTAGAAGAAGGTAGTATTTTTTTGATAATCTTCCATTCGGTATCTGCAGAGATAATAATGACAGCGACGTTGCTTTCTGATACGGGCAATGACATGATCAGTCTGCGGTTACATGGTGTCTACCGGTTCAAAATCGATGTCGACATCAAGGCGGTGTTCCAGCTCCTTGAGGCCATCCTTTATTTCGGATAACCTAACTTTTACCGGTACGTTTATGAGACACTGCATGTTAAAAATTGGAGTACCGCTGATGGGTGCATTTTTCACATGGGTATCCATGGTTTCGATATTGATATTGTACTGATGGAGAAATTTTGTTACGTCATGGACAAGTCCCGGATGATCAAGACTGGTGATGCTGATGCGATGGGGAAGTGAAGGCTCTATTGATCTTTCCTTCGGGGAGATGGTGGATTTTATGAATATATCAAGTTTGGTCAGTGCCTCCAGTTTATCAGTATCCTGTCTCAGGATATTAACAAGGTCTCCTTCGCCGGAGGCGAGGAGGATTATTGCGAATTCACCGCCGAGTACCGCCATGCGGCTGTCTTCAATATTGATATTTTTTTCTGATAAAAAAGAACTTATTTCATCGATGAGTCCGGGTCTGTCGGCTCCAAGGGCGGTCAGTACTGCAAATGATGTCATGGTTATACCTCTGTAATTATTCAGGATAACGAATGATTACAGAGTTGAAATGATTTGTCAAGTCTCTTGTGTTCTCATGAAGGAGCGAAAGCGCTTTCGCTCCTTCATGAGACGGAAATTGCTTGCCTTCATGATACGCAGCTGGTAAGAGTTGATTTGAAAGGAAGTTTATATATGATAACCGGAATCGGCACCGACATTGTTGAAATCTCCCGTATAAGGAGACTGAGAAAAAAATACGGAAATAATTTTCTGCGGAAGATACTCTCAGAAAAAGAAATTACTTCCATACCTAAGGGTGATCCCGACGCATTCATTGCGGGACGCTTCGCCGCCAGGGAGGCACTGGTGAAGGCCCTCAGAAACAGAGACTTTAATTTCCCCCATGTAATAATAGAAAAAGATTCTCACGGGGCGCCGTTTTTCATTATTCCGGAAGGAGTTGCGGAGGGATTGAATCTTCACCTTTCCATCAGCCATGAGCGCCACTATGCCACTGCGACGGTTATTGCTGAAAAGCCGGAGTGATACATGACTCACTTATGCTGTGGGTAAAAGCTGTAAAAAACCTTGACTATTCAAGGTGGCAAAATGTAATGAGTCAATTCAGCCAAGAAGGAGCCTGCCATGAAATCCAGCTCAATATACGAAGTAATTGAAGATATCCGTCAGGGGAAAATGATAATCCTTGTAGACAATGAGGATCGGGAAAACGAGGGGGACCTGATTGTCGCGGCGGAACATTGTACCCCGGAAATAATAAATTTCATGGCGAAGTACGGGCGCGGCCTTATTTGTGTACCCATGGAACAGGAGATGATTGATCGTCTCGATCTGAAACTGATGGTAACGGAAAATACCGACAAATACGGCACCGCCTTTACTGTTTCCGTTGATGCCGTAGAGGGAACCACCACCGGAATTTCCGCTCCTGACCGGGCAAAAACCGTCGAGGTGATGATTGATGAAAAATCCTGTCCAGAGGACCTGAGAAAACCGGGACACATCTTCCCCCTTGCGGCGAGGAAGGGAGGGGTTCTTGTCCGTGCCGGACACAGTGAAGGGGCCGTAGATCTTGCCAGGATGGCTGGACTCAAGTCAGCCGGTGTTATCTGTGAGGTGCTGAATGAAGACGGTACCATGGCTCGCCGGCCGGATCTCGATAAATTCGCCAAAAAGCATGATTTGAAAATTGCAACAATTTCAGATCTCATTAAACACAGGCAGCACAGTGAACGCCTGGTAAACCATGTTTCCTCCGCGAACCTGCCTACCGATTACGGTGAGTTTAAAATAATTGCCTATGATTCCGAATTTGAGAATGTAACCCACGTTGCAATGGTAAAGGGTAATGTAGCAGGCAAAGAAAATGTTCTGGTTCGCGTTCACTCAGAATGTCTGACGGGTGATGTTCTGGCATCACGGCGATGTGACTGCGGCAGCCAGCTCCACCGGGCCATGATGATGGTTGAACAGGAGGGAGAGGGTGTCATCCTCTACATGCGCCAGGAGGGTCGCGGTATCGGACTTGGAAATAAAATCAAGGCCTACCAGCTGCAGGAGCAGGGAATGGATACCGTTGAGGCAAATATTGAACTCGGTTTCGCCGATGATCTTCGGGATTATGGAATCGGGGCTCAGATCCTTGTTGACCTGGGGCTGCATAAAATCCGCCTGATTACAAATAATCCAAAGAAGATAATAGGTCTTGAGGGTTATGGCCTGGAAATAACCGAGCGGGTTTCCATCGAAATTCAGGCGAAGGACGAGAACGTCCGGTACCTTACGACGAAGCGTGATAAGATGGGACACTTTATTATGGGAGAAGAGGATAATATCGACTAATGCCGGAACAGTCAGCAACAATAATTGTTATCGATGACGAAGAGGTAATCCGTTTTACCCTTCAGAAAAAACTTTCCCGCCTGGGGTATCACGTCATTTCCCTTGAAAAAGCGGAAGATGCGCTCTACCTGATAAAAAATGATGAACAGTCCATTGACCTGATTATTTCCGATATAAAACTGCGAAAGATGGATGGTATCGAACTACTGCGCCGTGTTAAGGCCCTCGACGAACCGATTCCCGTAATGCTCATTACGGGGCATGGGAATGTTGAGGATGCCGTTACTGCCCTTCGTTTCGGGGCCAATGACTTTATCCGAAAACCCTTCGACATCAATGATGTCGCCTCTTCAGTGAGAGCTATACTGCGGCGGAAACATGAACGTCTACTCGAGAAAAGCTTTGCGCGTTTTACCGAATACGAAAAATCTGTTTTCCGGATTCCGGTTGATACCTCTATCATGAACACCATATCCTATAAACTGACGAAAAACCTTGTTCCGTCAGGTCTTTGTAATGCCACAACTGCGGAAAATATTTCCATGGCCCTTAAGGAGGCCATCAGTAACGCCATGTTTCACGGCAACCTGGAAATCAGTTCCGAAATGAGGGAGCAGGGTGGTGTAAAGGCATTCAATGAAGAGATTGAAAAAAGAAAAGAAGATGAAAGATATAAAAACCGTACCGTAAAAATTTCCTACGAGCAGAATTATGAACACGTTGAATATATAATCGAGGATGAAGGCCCGGGTTTTAATTACAGGGGACTGCCGGATGCCCGTGACCCGGAAAATTTTTTTAAGAACAGCGGCCGCGGACTTTTGATAATACAGCTTCATATGGATGAGGTTTTCTGGAATGAAAAGGGAAATTGCATCACTATGAGGAAAAACAGGGTAGAACAAAACGAAAATCAGGGATAAGACCATGCACACCATTAAATGGAAAGATAATAAAGTTTCAATTTTAGACCAGCGAAAACTTCCCCAGGAAGAAGTTTATAATGAATATACTGAACATCTCGGTGTTGCCGAAGCTATCCGTAATATGACGGTCCGCGGGGCTCCCGCCATCGGTATCACAGCCGCCATGGGGATTGCCCTGGGTGCCAGGTTCCATCAGGATTCCAACCGGGCTGCATTTATCGAAGAAATGCAGAAGGTCTGTGATATATTTGCTGCAACCCGTCCTACTGCAGTAAATCTTTTCTGGGCCATTGAGCGAATGAAAAAAATACTCTCCGGAGAAGGGTCCCCGAAGGAGCTTTCAGCGCGCCTAAGGACCGAATCTGAAAAAATTCTTCAGGAGGATATCGATGCCAACCACCGTCTCGGTTCCAACGGGAGCGGCTTCTTCGAAGATGGGGATGTGGTAATGACACATTGCAATGCCGGGGCCCTGGCGACGGGGGGATTCGGAACCGCCCTTGGAGTGATACGGGCCGCAATTGAAGAAGGGAAAGAAATATCTGTTTTTGCATGTGAGACCAGACCGGTGCTGCAGGGTGCCCGGCTTACCGCCTGGGAACTTCAGGCTGACGGGATTCCGGTGACAGTCATCTCAGACAATATGGCGGCGCATTTTATGAAAGAAGGTGTCATTAAGAAAATTATAGTCGGGGCTGACCGTATCGCCGCAAATGGTGATGCCGCTAACAAGATCGGAACCTATACCCATGCTATAACAGCAAAGTATCACAATATACCATTTTATGTGGCGGCTCCCGTGACAACCCTCGATGCCAATACGGAGAAGGGGGAGGATATCGTCATTGAAGAACGGAGCGTTGATGAGGTCGCCTTTGTTGGCAACACCCAGATAGTCCCAGAAGGGATTACTATTCGTAATCCCGCCTTTGATGTTACCCCCGCAGCGCTGATTTCCGCCATTATTACCGAGAAGGGTGTTGTTGAGAATCCTGAAGGGAAGGGCGTGAAGGAATTATTGTAAGCGAATATTGTGAAGGTGACAATGCGCATTGTCACCTTCAATGAACATTACTTGTACCATTCAACTTGACCCTTGCCCCTCTTACTTAATAAATCCGTAATACATCAGCAGAATATCCTGTCCGTAAACCATTGAAATAATCATTCCCAGTGTGAGGAAGGGACCGAAGGGCATTTTTGACCGGAGCCCCTTTCCGGAAACCGACGCGTAGATGACGCCGGTAATGGCGCCGGTGATCAGTGCCGTCTCCAGTACCACAAAGGACTGCTCGAAACCCACGAGGAGTCCGATCAGCGCTGCGTATTTCATGTCCCCCATTCCGAATGACCCCGGAAAGATTAGAAGAATCACCAGGAAAAATACCGCCATCACAGCCAGTCCCATGAGGTGACTTTTCCATTCCATGGATATAATCAGGGGATAAAGGGAAAGCCCTATGAATACCAGCAGCAGGGAATCGGGAATACGCATGGTCTTTACATCGATTATACTGATGCAGATTCCAATACTGGCCAGCAGAAAATATACAGATGTCATACTGTTGATGCCGAAGGTGTAGACGAAGAATGCAAGGAGCAGACCGAAACCGGTTTCCGCGAGGGGATATGCGGCGGAAATTTTTCCCCCGCAGTGAGCGCATTTGCCGCGGAGAACCAGGTAACCCAATACCGGCACCAGGTATATGGCGTGAACCGGCTTTTTACAGTGGGGGCACCGGGAGCGTCCCATGAGGGCTTCCCTGGGAGAACGGTCCATGGAGCCGTCGACAAAACGGAGGGCCAGGGTGAAGAAAAAACTTCCCCATAAAATACCGAAAAGAAATGATACTGCAAAGGTTGCCGGGTCCATTGTCATTTTTTATGCCGCCTCTCTATTCAATTGTTAACTTCTGCCGGGTGAAGTCCTTTCGGTCAAGCAGATTATTGCAGGGAAAGGCTCTCCGGTATTGCACTTGACAAATCTGCCAGGCAGGCTTTGAATCTTACCAAAATATAATTATCAGAATATACGAGGAGGCGGCAATGAAAATGTTACGTCAACTGCAGGGGGGGCTGCTGTTCATGGCAATAATTCTTGCGGGAGCATGTTCCGTTACCGGCCCCGTCACCGTTGCTTCTATCCAGAAGGATGTTGAAAATTTTCGCAGTGATATTGCAAAAGATAGAAATGCCATTCTTTCCATCAAAACCCGGAGGGTGGCCAAAAGCGGTTTCTATTACATTATTAACGGTGACGGGAAAATTGTCTTTCACCCCAGGCCGTTGCTGGTAGGGGCGGATTTCAGCCGGTTTTTATTTGTAAAGGAAATACTAAAGAAACGTGAGGGATGTTTTTTTCATTCAATGGGGGAAGTCAGTCAACTGATGATTTTCCGGCAGCTCAACAGCGATGAAATCCTCTGCCTTTCCATTCCTTCAGAAGAGGTGCATGAAGAAAATCTTACCTGTGAAAACCTGTTAAAAAAATAGATTCAATCGGAATAATAATTTGTGTGAGGAAGTAAATGGAAAAGAAAAATCCTTTTCAGTCAATTGTATTTGCCGGTGGCGGGAGCCGCTGTCTCTGGCAGGCGGGATTCTGGCAGGTCGCCCGTCCCGCCCTTGATTTAAAACCGGAAGTAATTGCCGGTGTCAGTGCCGGGTCCACCATGGCCTGCATGTGTATCGGCGACAGAATCCTGGAGGGTCTGAATTTCTTTAAAAAAATTACCGGCGAGAACAAGAAGAATTTTTATTTTTCAAAAATTTTCAGCAGCGATGCCGCTTTTCCCCAGTATGCAATGTACCGAAGTGCGATCATGGAAATTATTACCGAAAAGGCCTTCAAAAAAATCAAAGATGGTCCCGAAGTGAGGGTGCTCCTGTCACGCCCTCCATGGTACCTGGGGCCGCGCAGCGGTACCTTTTTCGGATTGATGGCCTATTCACTCGAAAAAAAAATATCATATCCTGTTCATCCCCGCTGGGCCTCAAAGATTGGTTACAACGCGGAAGTAGTATCAGTAAATACCTGTGAAACCGTATCAGACCTGGCGGACCTTCTTCTTCATTCTTCCTGTACGCCACCGGTTGTCCCCATTATGAAGCGTGACGGGCGACCTGTTCTGGATGGGGGCATCATAGATAACGTGCCCGTGGCGGCCCTCGATGATGATACCGGTTCAGCGCTGGTTCTCCTCTCCCGCCGGTATCCGCAGGAGATTATTCCGAAGGTGCCGGGAAGGCTCTATCTGCAGCCTTCAGAAGATCCCCCTGTTGCCAAATGGGACTACACCAATCTTGAAGGGAGCCAGGCAGCCTTTGATATGGGATTGCGCGACGCCGAAGTTTTTGTAAAGGAATTTTCCGCTGGTAATTATGAGATAAATTAATTTTGATTATCGCCTGTATCTCCCGGTGCTGCTATCGGATTGTGCGGCGACCTTCTTGCTTCTTTCTCCTTATGTTTTTCGATAATAGTTTGAGGGGAAGTTTAATTCATCTTCCCCTCATCCTTCTAAAGTAAATTGACATCTCACGTCACTAAGTGTATAATTAAGTGCATTAAAGCGATATAATAAAGCCTCTGACATTGATTTTTTGCATAACTTGAATATTGCGGCCATTTATGTTTAGATAACTCTCAATCGATAAAAATCAGAGAAACCGTAAATGTTGAACGGGAAATCAAAAAGAACAATTCTCCTCGTCGAAGATGAAGCTGTTACGGCCCTTGCTGCATCAAAGACCCTTGAAAATAGTGGCTATGCTGTAATATCTGTATATACTGGTGAAGATGCCGTAGAAACTGTCGAAACAACCCGTGGCATAGATCTTATTCTCATGGATATAGACCTGGGAAGAGGTATTGATGGCACCACGGCGGCAAAACAGATACTTGGCGAGTTTGACATCCCCCTTGTCTTCCTGTCTGCCCACACGGAACCGGAAGTGGTGCAGAAGACAGAAGGCATTACCTGCTATGGATATATTGTTAAGAACTCAGGTGCAACGGTTCTCAACGCATCTATCAACATGGCCTTCAAGCTTTTTGAAGAAAAACAGCGTGTCAGAGACCATCAGCAGGAGCTGGTTGCAACCAATGAGGAGCTCGAGGCGACCAATGAAGAGCTGCTGGCGACAAACGAACAGCTGGAAGAATCACAGCGGGAGATACTGAAGCATGGTAAAGCGTTGCAGCAGAGCGAGGAGCTGCTGCGTAAAATTGCAGAAAATTATCCCAATTCCTTTATATCAATCATTGAAAAGGATTATACCATTGGTTTTACCTCGGGGCAGGAATTCAAAAAACAGAATCTGGATCCACAAGAGTATATAGGGACGACTCTTGAGGAGGCATTTGGTGATAATACGCCTCTTATTCGTGGTTATTATGAAAAGACTTTTAAGGGGGAGGAGCAATCTTTTGAGCTGTATATATACAACCAGTATCAGTTGTATCGCACTGTGCCCCTCTTTGCCGGTAACGGATCCGTTAACAGGATCATTTCGGTGGCGGAAAATATAACCGATCGGAAGGAGGCGGAAAATAAAATAAAGGAGGCCCTTGAAGAAGCTACTTTACGTCAGAGAGAAATAGCAGCCCTGCTTGAGGCCTCTCAGGCCATACCACTCTGCAGAACCTTTGAGGAAGCCGCCAGAAAGATTTTTGATATTTGCAGGGAATTGATCGGAGCAAAATCCGGTTACGTCGCCCTTCTTTCCGAGGATCGTAGTGAGAATGAGGTATTGTTTCTGGATGCCGGCGGTCTGCCATGTACTGTTGATCCGGAACTTCCAATGCCTATAAGGGGATTGAGGGAAGTGGCCTACAGAACCGGGAAGGCGGCTTATGATAACAATTATGTTGACAGCAAATGGGTAAAGTTTATGCCCCCCGGTCATGTTAAACTGGATAATGTCCTTTTTGCTCCATTGCTTATTGATGATAGGCCTGTTGGGCTTATCGGTCTTGGGAATAAGCCCGGTGGATTTTCAGAGAGGGATGCCAAAATTGCCCGGGGATTTGGTGATCTCGCTGCTGTGGCTCTCACTTATGGAGAATACCAGGATCAGTTACTGGAAAGCGAAGAACGCTTTCGTATGGCCCAGGAGGCCACCAGTGATGGACTCTGGGACTGGAATTTAAAAACCGGCGCAGTCTACTGGAGTCCCCGCAGTTATACTATGTTAGGATATGAACCGGATGAATTTCCTGTCACCTGGGAAATGTGGCGCAGCCTGATTAACACCGATGACCTTCTAAGGTGTGAACCGGAGGTGCAGAAGTCTCTGCAGTCGGGAGAGACCTTCGCTATTGAGTTTCGGTATAAACGGAAAGACGGTGCATGGCAGTGGATTCTCGGACGTGGACGCATATCTGAGCGTGATGAAGAGGGGAATCCCCTCCGCATGGTGGGGACTCATGTGGATATTTCCGAACGAAAGCTGGCTGAAGCTGAGGGAGAACGTACCCGGGTATTTATGCAGACGGTTATCGATGGATTTCCTGAAGTTTTGATGGTTGTAAACCTGGACTTCACGATCGCCCTTGCAAATCGAACCGTCCGCGAAATGACCGGTGGGAGAGATCCTGTTTCTTCTCGTATGCTTTGCCACCTTGTTTCACATCACAATGAATTGCCATGTAGAGGGATGGAACATCCATGCCCGATGCGGGAAGTGGTTGAAAGAAAAAGTTCAGTTGCCGTCGAACATGTTCATCTGAATGCCGCCGGAGAAAAGACCTATGTGGAAATTGTTGCTGCACCTATCTTTGATGAAGGGGGTGAGGTTGTACAGGTGATTGAATCGGCCCGCGATATCACAGTACGGAAACGAACAGAAAACATGCAGGCTGCACAATTGAGGCTCATCGAGTATAGTATGAATTATTCAATATGGGAACTGCTGCAAAAGTTTCTGGATGAAGCAGAAGAACTCACCGACAGCGAGATCGGTTTTTATCACTTTTTTGAAGAAAATCACCAGTATGTTTCGCTCCAGGCATGGTCGACGAATACACTGGAAAAAATGTGTAGCGCAGAGGGCACAGGCATGCATTACTCGATATCTGGCGCCGGGGTGTGGATGGACTGTGTCCGTGAAGGAAGGCCGGTAATTCACAACGACTACGCGGGCCTTTCCCATAAGAAGGGACTTCCGGAGGGGCATACCCCGGTCATTCGCGAATTGGTGGTCCCTGTCTTTCGTGGAGAGAATATTGTAGCGGTTCTTGGAGTTGGAAACAAGAAAAACGATTACAATGAGAATGATGTAGAGACGATTCAAAAATTAGCAGACATGGCATGGGAGACCGTTGTTCATAAGCGTGTCGAAGATGCACTGCAGCGCGAGAAGGAATTCACCGATACCGCCCTGGATGCCCAGAAGGATACCTTTTTTCTTCTGGATCCTGCCACCGGCAAGGCGCTGCGCTGGAACCGATCTTTTCGGGAAATTTCCGGCTATACTGATGAAGAGATTGCGAGGATGCCGGCACCAAACTCCTAT
The DNA here is from genome assembly GCA_942491575.1 of uncultured Spirochaetota bacterium. Classification (GTDB taxonomy): domain Bacteria; phylum Spirochaetota; class UBA4802; order UBA4802; family UBA5550; genus CAZHNW01. Next base: position 1,664,365 of record CALOBT010000025.1, on the reverse strand, counting down.
TACAGTCCTGAGGATCTTGAAAGGGCAGGTGTCTTTATTCAAAAGGTTCTTGAGGAAGGTGTAGGGACAATCGAACTGGAGCTTATCTGTAAGGATGGACGCAGGGTCCCTACGGAATACAGGGTATCGGTAATTAAGGATGAGCGGGGAGAACCTGAATTTATTATTTCAATTGGTCGGGACATTACTGAACGCAAGCGAATAGAGAAGGAACTGCATTCAACACAGATGCACTATAAAGATTTTATCAACGCATCGAGTGATAGTGTGACATACTGGAAAATGCCCGAAGGATTAAAAATAAATTTACCTGTTGAGGAGCAAATTGAAATGCTTTATTGCTCCGCTTGTGTCGATGCGAACAGGGCCGCCTGGGAAACTTTTGGATTTCACAGTAAAATTGAACTGATAGGAAAAAAATATTTCGAACTTATTCAGGGAAGAACCTTTGATGCGTTTTTTTCTAAGTTCATTCATAATAATTATAATTTGTATAATCATCAAATATTTGAAAAATTTAAAAGCGGAGAAATGTATTATGGGCTGGAAAGTTGGCATGGCGTTATCGAAGATGGAATTTTGATAAATTTATGGTCGGTTTCAAAAGATATTACTGCACAAAAAAGTGCCGAACTGGCATTGAAAGAGAGTGAAGAACATTTTCGCAATCTTTTCGAGAACATGAGCTCAGGCGTTGTTGTTTATGAGGCGATAGATGATGGTGATGATTTCATCTTAGCTGATCTTAATGCCGCGGGTCAGCGTATGAGCCAGGCCAAGTATGAAGAAATAATTGGAAGACGTGCTACCGAGTTTTTCCCGGCAGTAAAAAAGATGGGTCTTTTCGAGTGCCTTCGGCTTGCCCATAGAACAGGTGAGCCACAGTCCCTTCCCTTGACAAAATACCAGGATGGTCGGATACAAAAGTGGGTGGAAAGTCACGTCTATCGCCTCCCCTCAGGGAAGATTGTCGCTCTCTATGAGGACCGCACCGAACAGCAGAAACTGGAAGAGCGCCTTCGCCAGTCTGAAAAAATGGAGGCAATCGGTCATCTCGCAGGTGGTATTGCCCATGACTTTAATAATATGCTGGCTGGGATATTTGGCTATGCATCCATGTCTCTTGATCAGGTGCCGGAGGAAAGCATTCTTGCCAGAAATCTGAGGATGATACTTAAGGCGGGAGAAAGAGCGAAACACCTGGTGCAGCAAATACTTACCTTCAGCCGGCAGGACAGGGAACAAAAAAAACTCATCAACCTTGTCTCTGTAGTAAATGAGGCTATTGAAATGTTGAAGGCATCAATACCATCCTCGGTAAAGATGACAATTGATATAGATGGAGATGTTAAGACAGTATTTGCGGATGCAACAAAGGTGCATGAAATACTGTTAAATCTTGGCACCAACGCTGTACAATCAATGGATGAGAAGGGGGAGCTGGTAGTCTCCCTTTATGATAAGGAAATAAAAATTACGGAACAGGGTGTAATCGATCTGATCAGACCGAATATTTACTCAATAATCGAAGTGACTGATTCGGGTGTCGGTATTGAGAGTGATATTCTTCCCAATATATTTGAACCATATTATACGACAAAGGAAGTCGGCAGAGGGACAGGCTTGGGCCTCTCTGTGATTTATGGGATCATGCAATCCCATAATGGAGATATTCAGGTAGAGACAGTCAAAGGAGAGGGGACGACTTTCAAATTGTTTTTTCCAAAATCTGCTGAAGATGCCATCCCCGAGGAAACAGGAACTACGGAAACATTAATGGGGAGTGAAAGAGTACTCTTTGTTGATGACGAACCTATGGTAATGGAAATGGGGAAGGATCTCCTGGCTTCCCTGGGCTATGAAGTCACCTCAACAATTGATAGTGAAGAGGCTCTTCAGCTTTTTAAAAATAATCCTTCAGGATTTGATTTATTGATCACTGATCAGACCATGCCGGTATTAACAGGTGTGGAATTAGCGAAAGAGATACTGAAAATTGATAAGAATTTTCCCATTATACTCTGCACCGGATACAGCTCAAAGGTAGATGATGAGAAGGCAAAGGCGATAGGTGTAAAATCCTTTCTTATGAAACCCCTTAAAAAAGATGAACTGGCAAAAGTAATTCGGGAAGTTCTTGATTAATGCATCATATTATAATTAACATTTTTCACGACTTGATTTAAACCTGACATACTGTTGTCACAACCATTTTGTATATTCAGGGTATATTATGACTGCCTCTAAAAATCAGGAGTTTCATGAACTAAGAAATGAAAACTACTGATTTTTTCATGTGTTGTAGTCACAAGGGAACGTCCAAAATTCAATTTATCGAGGTTCCCTTATAATAGAACAGGAGAATAAAATGAAAAAAATTCTGGTAATTGTCGGCGGTATTATACTTGTTTTCGGTCTTGGACTTGTTATTTTTCTTGGATACCTGGGGATGTTTTCTACACTGGAACCGGGGGAGAAGGTTTTTGGCCCCTATACCTTTGTGTATGAAGAATTTACCGGTGCCTACAAGGATACTGGCCCCGTCTTCGACAGGGTCTATAAGGCACTTCAGAAAGAGGGGATCAATACCACCAGGGGACTTGGTATTTACTTTGATGATCCGAGGAAGGTGGCGGAAGAGAAACTGAGAAGCCATTGCGGTTCGATTATCGAAGAAAAGGACCTTCCGAAGTTTGAAAAAGTTAAGGCTAAATTTAAGGTTGTTACTATAAAAAAAAGCAAAAGCGTCTTTGTGGAATTTCCCATTAAAACGGCCCTCTCCTATATGGTTGGCCCAATGAAGTGTTATCCCGCACTTTCCAAATATGTCAAAGAAAAGGGCTACGGTATGAGCGGCAATGCCTATGAGCTCTATGATATGCCCGCAAAAAAGACCTTCTATGTCTTCCCCATCAAGGAATAATAAAGTAGAGGCAACAACTATCGATAAATACTCCCGGCATTTTTAGCTTGTTGGTCCGGGAGTGTTACCCGGTTCAGCTGCCTGAAATTTTATATGATTACTTTTTACACAGAACAACCAGATCTCTCTCTGGCGAGATATATCAAGCACTACTGGTATATCAGCTCTGAGAAGCCCCTTCTGTCAACCTGGAATAACCGAATTTTCCCTGATACCTGCACGGATATTATTTTTAATTTCGGAGACCCCTTTGTTCGGGGCGATGGTGACTTAAACGGTGAGAGGTCATTTGTTTCCGGCATTATGCAGAAACCGGATATAATCGGCATGAGGGGCCACCTTGAAGCAATAGGCGTCAGTTTTCATCCCGGTTCTGCCTTTCCCCTGCTGGGCTTGCCCATAAATGAAATTGCAGATGAAATTTTTCCACTCCACGAGTTGTGGAAAAACCAATATCGATACCTGGAAGAGAGGTTGTTTCAGCTCGAAACGGTTGCAGAAAAGATAAATTTTCTGAATGCCTTTTTTTTTGACAGGGTGAAGGAAGTTAACGGCATAGATGCCCTTACTGAGCTTGTTGTTCAGTCCATCTCCGGCAATGCCGGGATTTTTTCAAATGCAGATTTGGAAGTAAAGACAGGAATCTCGGCGCGGCAGATTCAGAGAAAATTCAGGGAACAGGTGGGGCTTTCTCCTTCCTGTTTTGCAAGAGTAGTCAGGTTCAAATCCGCATTTAAGCTGCTCGCCTGCAGGGATAATTCCATGGTGGATATCGCACTTGATTCCGGGTATTCAGATCAGGCTCATTTTTCTAGGGAAATAAAGGCCTTTACCGGTTTAATGCCCTCGGAAATTTATGGAAAAAGTCACGCCGATGTCGCATTCGTTCAAGACAACATAATCTCAAATTGATATTTTCCGATTAAAATAATATAAGGAAGGTTATTATGAATGTTAAATTTGTGGCTCCTGCAGTGCTGGTAAAGAGTATTGCAGTATCAAAAAAATTCTATGAACATATCCTGGGACAAAAAATTGAAATGGATAATGGAGAGCATGTTTCATTTGAGGGGGGATTCTCCATATGGCAGGGAAACCATGCCTTCGAGATGATCTATGGAAAGGATACCCGCTTCAACAGCACCAATAAGGAAAGACATTTTGAGCTCTATTTCGAATCGGATAAACTGGATGAAACCTGGAAAAAATTAGAGAGTCATGAAATTGAGGTTATTCACGGAATTCATGAGCATCCATGGGGACAGCGTGGTTTTCGAATTCTTGATCCGGACAGTAATATTATTGAGATATCAGAACCCCTTTCGGTCGTCGTTAAAAGGTTTCGGGATGGTGGAATGGGTGATGAAGAGATTTCAAAACATACATCTATTCCCCTTAACGCCGTTCAGGAAATGCTGGAGAATTAGCTGCTGTTGAAATTGCTCTGAAAAGTGGAAAAGGGGCTTCTTCACTTTTCAGAGCAAAAATTTTTATTAGAATATTAATACTTTTTTTGTCTTAATGTTTAATCGGCGTTCTCTTATCTCAATCTACCTGAATACTCAACTTTAACTTCGACCTGCTAAATAAAAAAAAACTTGCATTTCTTCCTCATTTTCTGATTTATAACATTTTAGTGATATTTTCTATTTATTCTTTGAAGATCACTGGTGATTCATTTTTGGGACAATGGTATTTCAGATGGCAGACGAAAAAAAACAGAATAATAACAAGCCTGATTCTCGACCCTATGCCCTGATTCTGGCGGGCTATGATAAGGTCGATAAAAAGACCAAGATGAAACGGAGACAGGAAATCATCGAATCCTATGACGGCGATGAGATATATATCGGGAATAATAAATTTCTCTATGACCTCGGGGGCAAACCGGTTATTCAGTATGTCCTTGATGCGGTTTTTCATGCAAAAAAAGACGGTAATCCCCTTTATGAAAAAATATTTTTATACAATGATGTCGAAAGTTTTTCCGATGTCATTGATGTTTCCCGGTATCCGAATCTTCAGGTAATTCAAATGACCGAATCGGTGGGAGGGCATTGGAAAGATTTTTATTTCAACCATATAGAATACGGTCAGCGGGTTGATGTTTATTTTGGTGATACACCCCGTATCACTTCTGAAGATGCCGAATGGATTCATGAGGAGTTTAGTAATGTCCTTGGTGAAAAGGATCACCGTGGAATGATTCAAAGGATGCTTTTTGGGGTGGTACGTTTCAGAGACATGAAAGATAACTGGCTGCAACACCGGATAAAATATATCAAAAGAGGAAATAATAAGGGTAAACTGAAAAGTTTCGTCGGCTTGACTGATTCACAGGTTCGGGTGGGTAACTCCGGGGCTATCATTAAGCATGAATGTATGGACGGCTTAATGGAGAATGAATCGGTGAATTTCCTCTATAATATCAGAAAAGCCCTTACTCCCAGCAATTTTTCAAAGATAATATTTCAACTGTGGAAATTGAAGTACTTTGACCTTGTAAAACAGGTGAAAAATAAGTGCATCAATGAAAAGCAGATGATTGATGCCATGCTGAATATTATGTCAAAACTATTTAAAATCGACTTGAGTGAATTTGGCGGAGCTAATGTTCCTATTACACGAAATGCAGCCCACTGGGAGAACGACATTGACGGTCCCCTGGATCTTGAAGTTTTCAGAAAACGGGTGGATGAACTTCAATAACTGTAATTTTTAAGGAATAATTATAGTTTTATTTTCATTATAGGGTGAAAGCCAGAAGAGAGATAAGGCGTTGATCACTATCGAGTGATTTATTTCCCCTTTCTGAATCATCTCTACCAGTGCATTCTCCTGAAGCAGTAGAGTTTCAATATCTTCAGCATGATCAAGATTCTGCTTTGCCGTTAATGTGCAGTTCTCTGCATAAAAAACATGGATGGAGTTGTCCATAATGGCGGGATTTACCGTCATAGTTTTCAGGTGATGAATATTTTCTGCAGTATAGCCCGTCTCCTCTTCCAGTTCCCTCTTTGCCGCTTTTTCAGATGCCTCATTCTTGTCAATTAATCCACCGACAGTTTCAATGGTGATTTCGTCAGTGCCAAGGCGGTGCTGGCGAACCATAATATAGTTTCCTTCTACATCTTTTGCGACTACATTTATCCAGTCATGGGTGCTCAATCTGAAAAAGGTGTGGTTGACCTTCTTTTCCGGGTGGTAGCATTCAATATCGGATACACTGAAAATCGGTCTGGTCAGTAACGTATGGTTCACCTTCTGGATCCATTTTTTCATTGGTAGTATTAATTCCTCATCTTTATCTTTAATGCGGTTGAAGTACACACATTACTGAGGGGGGGGATCCTGTACAAGTAATTAATCGCAAAGGGGGCACAGGAAAATGATGCCCCCTTTGACTAGAGGATTAATAGAATGCGGTCATCTGCCCCGAAGAGGACATTTGACACGTATATAAAAAATGTAAGGGCTAACAGGAATGAATCCTGTTTAGATTATAATACTAAAACCGGTTCTGCGGGTATATAGGCGAAGATATTTATTTTGGATAGGGGAAAATACTTTTCAGGAATAGGGGAGTACCTGTAAAAAGGGGGAAATCATTTTATTGATTTCCCCCTTTTTTGTTCATTTGCAGGGTAGATTATTTAGAATCAATCCACTTCATCATTTTTCGCAGTTCTGCACCGACTTTTTCTATCTGGTGGTTCTTGCCGGCTTCCTTGAGCTTATTGTAATTGGGACGGCCGTCTTCGTTTTCTTTCATCCAGTTTTTGGCAAAGGTTCCATCCTGGATTTCGGATAGTATCTTTTTCATTACAGCCTTTGTCTCGGCATTAACAACACGGGGACCGCTTACGTAATCACCGTATTCTGCAGTGTCCGAAACTGAATAGCGCATGTAGTTGATGCCACCCTGGTAGAAGAGATCAACGATAAGCTTCAGTTCATGAAGACACTCAAAGTAGGCGATTTCCGGCTGATATCCTGCTTCAACGAGGGTTTCGAAACCCGCCATGACGAGGGCTGATGCTCCACCGCAAAGTACTGCCTGTTCGCCGAAGAGGTCAGTCTCGGTTTCTTCCTTGAAGGTAGTCTCTATAACACCGCCGCGGGTTCCGCCGATACCTTTTGCATATGCCAGTGCGTAGTCCCTTGCTTTCCCGGAGGCATCTTTTTCAATAGCAATGAGTGCGGGTACTCCGCCGCCCTTTTCATACTCGCTTCTGACCAGATGTCCCGGTCCCTTCGGGGCAATCATGATTACATCGACATTTTCCGGTGGTGTGATTTCCCCGAAATGGATGTTGAATCCATGCGAAAAGACAAGTACCTTGCCTTCCTTCATGTGAGGTTTTACTTCGGTTTCGTAGAGCTTTGCCTGAATGTGATCCTGGGCAAGTATCTGGATCAGGTCTGCCTTCTCCGCAGCTTCGCTTGCAGAAACAGGTTTGAAGTTATGTGACTCAGCCAGTTTATAATTGTCTGTGCCGGGGAGTTCAGAAACAATAACATTCAGTCCGCTATCGCGAAGGTTCTGTGCCTGGGAATGTCCCTGGCTGCCGTATCCGATAACCGCAATTGTTTTATCCTTCAGTACATTGAGGTCTGCATCTGAGTCATAGTACATTTTTGCCATGGTGTGTCTCCTTAGATTTGACGTTTTTGCTTAAATTTCTTTAAGCATCGAAATTCGCCCTGTGCGCATCATTTCTTTTATGCCGTAGGGCCGAAGCAGTTCAACTGCTTCATCTATTTTTTCCGGTTCACCCTTAATCCCGAGTGTTATTGACTTGGGAGAAATTTCAGCAATGTTTGCGTTGAAAACTTCCCCCAGCTTGATAATTTCAGCCCGTTTAGCCGGCTGAGCATTTACCCTGATAAGTATTGTCTCTCTCTGTATTGAACTGCTGTCTGTGTGATCAGAAATTTTTATCACATCAATGAGTTTATTGAGTTGTTTTTTTACCTGCTCAAGAACCCTGTCGTCGCCGCTTACCACGATGGTCATTACCGAAACATCTTCATGGCAGGTATTGCTGACTGCAAGGGAGTCGATATTATAGCCACGGGCTGAAAAGAGGTCTGCAACCCGGGCGAGAACGCCGAATTTGTTTTCCACTTGCACGGAAATTACATGTTGCTTCATGCCAGTTCCCTCATAATTGTTTCTTTTACTGATTTGCCCGCAGGTACCATGGGGTATACGTTTTCTTCCTTGGCAACATGGAAATCAAGAATAATTGGTTTATCGGTTATGCTGAGGGCCTTTTCGATGGCAGGGGCTACCTCATCCTTTTTCGTTATTTTGATACCCACGGCATGATGAGCCTCTGCCAGTTTGACGAAGTCCGGAGAAAAGTTAAGGCAGGTGTGGGAGTATCTTTTATCGTAGAATAGCTGCTGCCATTGTCGTACCATCCCAAGGAAACCGTTGTTCAGAATTGCAATAATTACCGGCAGACGATGCTGAGATGCCACTACAAGCTCCTGCATGTTCATCTGGATTGATCCGTCACCCGCTATGTCGATAACCCTCTTGTCGGGGCGGGCCAGCTGGGCTCCGATTGCGGCGGGGAATCCGTAGCCCATTGTCCCGAGTCCTCCCGATGAAATGAAACTGCGGGGTTCCGTATACTTGTAGAACTGCGCCGCCCACATCTGGTTCTGACCAACCTCTGTAGTGATGATCGCTTCGCCCCGGGTCAGACGGTATAGTTCTTCCACAACGAATTGCGGTTTTATTTTTGATTTTGAATCCTCATAGGTCAGAGGATTGGATTTTTTCATCTCCATTACCTTCTGAACCCACGGATCAATTTTTGGAGCCTCTACGATTTTGTTTAGCTCTGTCAGTACCTTTTTACAATCTCCGACAATCGGGACGTCAACTGCAACATTTTTACTTACCGATGCGGGGTCGATGTCAATATGGATTACCTTCGCCTCGGGTATAAAGGTTGCTATCTTCCCGGTGACGCGGTCATCGAACCGGGCGCCGATTGCGATGAGAAGATCTGATTCGTTTACCGCATGATTGGCGTAATAGGTGCCGTGCATTCCCAGCATTTCAAGGGAAAGGGGATCTGTTTCCGGATAAATGCCCAGGCCCAGCAGGGTCGTGGTGATGGGAATGCCGGTTTTTTTTACCAGCTCCTGTAGTTCCTTTGATGCGCCGGAGATGACAACACCGCCACCGGCATATATAACGGGACGTTTTGCCTTTGCGATAAGATCTGCGGCCCTTTTTATCTGGTTTGGGTGACCCTCATAGTTGGGTTTGTATCCCCGAAGGTTCACTTTATCCGGATAGCTGAATTTATAGGTGGAGTTTGAAATGTCCACGGGTATGTCAATCACCACAGGTCCCGGTCTTCCTGAGGTCGCAATATGAAAAGCTTCCTTTATAATTCTGGCGAGATCTTTTATATCCTGTACCAGATAATTGTGCTTGGTGATGGGGCGGGTAATTCCCGTAACGTCAACTTCCTGAAAGGCGTCATTGCCGATCATGTCCCGGGATACCTGGCCGGTTATTACGACAAGGGGAACAGAGTCCAGGTGTGCAGTGGCAATACCGGTAATAAGATTTGTTGCACCTGGACCGGATGTGGCAATTACTACTCCCGGTTTACCCGAAGCTCGTGCATAACCGTCTGCGGCGTGAACTGCGCCCTGTTCATGCCTGGTGAGAATGAATTTAATCGGAGCATTGAAAATCTGGTGGAAGATGGGTATTACCACTCCACCGGGATAGCCGAACATTACCTCGACATTTTCCTTTTTCAATGATTCTATGATTATTTCTGATCCTTTCAATGTCTTGTCTCTCCTTTACCATTAAAATTGGTAAAAAAATCCTATATAGCTTGTACCCTGATAAAGTATCTGTGTCAAGAGGAGATATGTTATTATCTCCAGGTAATAATAATTTCGGTGCAGTTTGTGTGTGTCTTCTGGAAAATACTGTTACTTATTAAAAACAGGAAGTATTTGTCAATTTTTTTTCTCTCTCTTCTTTAAAAGCTTGAATTCTGTATATTGCTTCTGTACGATGCACGCACATCCTGTATTGTTTACGATTTGCAGAATATAGATGTAGAAGGGATGACATGTGATGCTCAGCGATAGTATCGAAACAATTTTTAAAGCAATTATATCACAGAATGCCCAGAATTCAAGGGATGCCATACCTCATTCGGATGAATTCAGGCGAAAAATGGAATCCATCCACGGTTTTACTGCTGATTTTATAGAAGAATGTATTCTGCTTCTTAAGGATGCTCACAAGATATTTATCATTGAAATCGTCCAGGAAGATGAGTCTCATGATGTAAAAAGGATTCAGGGATACATTGACGCAGACCTCTCTACAATACGACGCCTGAAAAATATCTATCAGAAGCTGCTTCAGGACATCTATGAGGAAGAAAATCATCAGCGGCTCATGGCGCATCAGATAATCCGTGAACTTTTCCCCAAGATGCACATGTATAACAATACTCCCATGGGTTTTATTGCCAATAAGGCAATTATGACTGAAGAGTATGAACTTCTTCTTGAAAAAGAATTTCATCAGTATACGGAAAGCTGGAAAGAAGAAAAAATCCTGTCACTGTTGAAAGAGCGGGGGGAGGAACTGGCGCAAACCCTTGAAAAGCCGGAAGAAGTAATTGAGGAACCTGTTCCGGAAAAGATTCCTGTGAAGAAAAGGGCTGTTGATTCTGAACAGAGCGGGGAGCTTTCAACGGCTGCAACACTGAAATCAATCGATAAGGTTCTTCGAATTTACGGGATTGAATTTTTTTATCGTGTAAATTTGCGGAAATATAATTTTGACTTGATTAAAACAGTAATTGAAAGTAAGAAGATCAGCCGCAGGGATGATCTTCTTCTGTTGAAGAAGATGATACAGAAAATAAAAGACAATGCTCATCGTGATCCCGGCCTTTCGGAGCATATGGAAAATCTCTATAACCTTGAAAGGGCAATCTCCCGCTTTATGCTTCTGCGGCATTGACAGGGGACCAATACGGATCGATGTAATATAACCGAGCTATAATTTGATGAAAATGAAAAAGATAACAGCCGCAGCAATTTTTTTATTGATTATTACCGCCCTTCCGGCGAGCGCAAAAGAGTTTCTGAATGCCTTTCTGCATGTAAACCTTGGGGTATCATGGAATCTTGGCAGTTTTGGCCCTATTATGGACCGGGAGAAAGCGACGGTACTTGATACGGCCAAATCCGATACCTATAATTACAGTGAACCCTCATTTCTTCATACAGCAATTGATGTCACACTTGATCTGGTTCCCTTCAGGCCCTTTATCCTTGGGAATGAGGCCCATGCAGTAAAAATAGGTGTAAGGGGGGGCGTGAAGTTTCACTCTTTTCAGGAAACTATTGATGTTAATGAAAACGGTTCGGAAACCTCAAAATCAGGCACTCTTATGAGTTACTATGAGGGTGTTGTGGGCATGGTTGTTCGTTATGCCCCCAGTGTTACCATAACCGGTATGAAAGGGGAGTATTCCGCCAGCTGGGGACTGGTCTTTTTTGCCCTTTACGGCAACTTCTTCCATGGTGAACTCAATGCCTATGCCGCGAAGGCTGACATTGATACGGTTACAGGTAATAAAACAGGTATTGACGGTCATAAACTGGAAATCGGTATCGGGGGAGAACTCAATGTCTGCTCCATCAACCTGGGACTCAATCTCAGTTACGGCTATGTGATGATGAATCTTGATACGGATGTGTATGGGGATGTTGGGACCGACACTGCCTTCCACGAAATCAATATCGGACTATATATCAGCCTGCCCCTCGAGTATCTCCTTTAACCGGCTTCAGGAACATTCCTTCTTCCTGGTAATATATTTTTCATCGAAGGGTACCATTTTCCGGTAACATTCCTTTTTTATGTAGGTGAGGAGGGGAAGGAAGACAACCTTTTCTATGAAACCGGGTATCTTTGTGATCAGATTCCCGTCACGGTCCATGAAAACCACCGTAGGGAGACCACGGCCCCCCACCAGGGAAAGAAACTGCTGCGGGGTATACTGTTTCCCTTTATAGTTAATCTTCTGATCTCTTTTGTCGGTATTAATTCGAACCGATACATAGTGGCGGCGCAGGTAGGAGGAAATCCCAGGATCTGAAAAGGTCTCCCTGTCCATGACCTTGCACCAGTGGCACCAGTCTGCATAAAAATCAATCAGTACCGGTTTTTTAGACTGTTTTGCAATGGCAATGCCCCGGTTGAAATTGTGCCATACAGGTCCTGTTTCAGCTGTATTGGATATGGCTGATGCACTCAGTAGCAGGATTGTTCCCATGAAAAAAATCTGTTTGATTCTTCTGATTAACATTATTGCTTCCTCAGGAAGGATATTTCAGGGGGCAGGATTACTTCCTGCACAGCTTTTTCCCCTTAAGGTATGACTCAAAGGGGATATTTTTCAGGTAGCATTCCTCGGTAATATACCCAAGGAGAGGAAGAAAAACTTCCTTTTTTACAAAACCCGGAATCTTGGTAATTGGTTTCCCCGAGGAATCCATGAAAATGAGAGTGGGCAGTCCCCGAACTCCCAGCATGCTGCTGAATTCACTGACGGAAAAATCGTGTTTCATAAACTTGATTCGTTCACTGTTGGGCCGGTCAGTATGTATCCTGATGGGAATGTATTCATTGCTCAATTTTTTAATAACGTCACTGTCGCTGAAGGTCTCCCTGTCCATGACCTTGCACCATTTACACCATTCCGCATAAAAATCGATTACCATCGGTTTTTTCTCTTTTTGGGCAAGGGCAAAACCTTCTGAAAAGGTGTACCATTTGGTTCCATGGCCCTTGCTGAGGTCATCACTGCCGGTTCCCTGTTTATCATTTCCGCAGGAGATGATAAACAGGAGGGATACGGATATCGCGGCAAAAATTATTATTCGTTTCATTTTGAGAATTTCCTGTTTACGAGTTTATTGTCTGGATGTAAGTATTTTGTAGTTTTTACTAAAATACTTAAGGAACCTCCCTTCGTCAAGGAATTATCCTGTTTTTTTATTGACGGTCTTTCCTTTTATGATTAAGTACTATTCATTCTAAATGTGTTACTTAATAAAAGGGATTCCATGATCCAGATTGATACCGCCTTTTCCTCCTGTCCAAATGACACCTTCATTTTTAACGCAATGGTTCACGGGCTCGTTGATACCGGTGATTTCGGATTCAATCCATATATAGCCGATGTGGAAGAACTGAACCAGGCGGCATTCGGCGGAACCTACCGACTGACGAAGTTGTCCTTTCATGCCTACCTTCTTCTGAAAAACCGGTACCGGTTGCTCGATGCGGGGGCTGCCCTCGGGTACGGCTGCGGCCCACTTCTTGTTGCACGAAGCGGGTCCCTTGATGTCACAAAGGCCAGGGTGGCGATTCCGGGGGAATTTACCACTGCCTACCTGCTTCTGAGGCTCTGGCAGCCCCATGTGGGTGCTGTGACGGTTACCCGTTTTGATAATATCCTTGATGGAGTGGCATCGGGACAATTCGATGCGGGCCTGATAATCCATGAAGGGCGTTTCGTGTATCCCGAATACGGCCTGGTAAGTATCGTCGACCTCGGAGAATGGTGGGAAAAGAAAACGGGAATGCCCATACCCCTCGGTTGTATTGCCCTGCGGGGAGATGCATCCGATTCCGAAAGGAACCGCATCAATGATATTCTCAGATCATCCATTGAATATGCATTTTCGTATCCCGAGGCGGGTAAAGATTACATTCGCCGCTATGCCCGGGAAATGGATGATCACGTTATCCAGGAACATATAAATCTCTATGTGAATTCCTACAGTATTGATCTCGGAGAAAACGGGAGGGAAGCGGTCCGTATACTTGAGGATATGGCTCAACAGGCTGGAATCCTGCCATGAAGGATTGTAAATCAATCGGTGTGGTAATGGCAACGAAGCTTGAGGCTGCACCCTTCCTGGAAAAATATTTTTCAGAATCCCTTCAAAAAAAACCCTTCCCGGTTTTCAGGGGAGAAGGCGGCTACTGCATTATTTCCGGAATAGGAAAGGCCGCCGCAGCGATGGCAACGGTTTACCTTGTGGAAAAATATTCAACGGACTGCATTCTCAATTTTGGCGCCGCAGGGGCATTGAAAGAAGGTTTCCGTGTCGGGGAAATCTACCAGATTGACAGAGTCTGGGAACATGACCGCCCCCAATTAATCAGCAAAAAGGAGAGATTTTTTCACGGAGAAATCCTCGCTGATTTTCCCGTCGTGAACCTTGCAACGGGAGACGTGCCGGTTCTTGACCCGGGAGAGCGGGAGCGTCTCGGCAGGGAGGCTGAACTGGTAGACATGGAGGGTGCGGGAGTGCTGCAGGCAGCTTTCCTGTATAAAACACCTGTATCCCTTTTTAAAATTATTTCTGATACACCTGAACATGAAACTGACGGGGAAATTATAGATAATATTAAAAAGGTCAGGACCATAATGTATCGTTTTTTTGAGGGCACCCTTTTGCCTTTACTAAGGTAAATTATCTACTCCCTTTGTCGGGCCTTTCTACGCCAACTGTATTATTGACTGTTACGGAAGCCTTAACTAATTTAAAAGCGATGAATAAGTTTATAGGGGGGAAGTTTTGGGGCATTCCATGCCGGTAATCATCCTCAGATCTGTATAAAATCCATGATGGCAGACCAGGAGTCTTCCGGAGAAAAGCGATATAATGAAAAATGATAAATATGAATCCGATTTAATGCGTGAAAAACTCGATTCTGTTGACAGGGGCGAGCTTGAGAAGATAAATGCCGAGGAAATACTCAGCATTGTTTATAACGCCCTTGAATCTTCAATAAATGGAGTTATTATTGCAGGGCTTGACGGAAAAATTGTCTATACCAATCCCGCTTTTGTGAGAATGTTCGAATATGATGACTCCTCCCAGGTGACGGGAAAATTGGCGGCAGATCTGTTTGCCGACAAGGAGATAAGGAATTTTTCCGATGTGGAAAAAAATATCGATGCCGTTGATGGAGAGACCAGGGAATTTAAAGTGCACCGACGGGACGGCAGTACCTTTTTCGTGGAAGTCTCTTCTACCGCTGTGATGAAACATGATGATAACGTTGCGGGACGTATGGCGTCTTTTGTGGATATTTCAGATCAGAAAGAGGCTGAAGAGGAAAACCGGCGGCTACAGTGGCTGATGTACCGTTCCCAGGAAATGGAAAGGGAGCGAATTGCACGGGATCTTCACGACAGTACCGCGCAGACAATTCATGCTGCAAAAATAAACTTCCTCGCCTACAAAAAGGATTCCGTCAATTACCGGGAAAAATTTAATGTGGGAATACAGTTTCTTGATATGGTGAGCCGGGAATTGAGGGAAATCTGTGATGACCTGTATCCCTCCCTGTTAAAGGATCACGGCCTTGAGAAGACAATTCAGTGGTTGATGAAAAATTATCTTGAAGTAAAGGGAATTAAAACAGAAATTTCAGTGGTAATAGAAGAGAGGTTTTCTGCGGACCTTGAAGTGCATCTTTATCGGATAATTAAAGAGCTGGTCAGCAATATTACACGTCATGCCAGGGCAACTGAGGTGAGCCTGAGTTTGAGAAGTGACAGAGATAGTATTTTTCTTGAGGTTTCTGATAATGGAATTGGCTTTGATATAAGAAAAGAGGGAAGGCGCAGGGGATTCGGGATTGAAAATATCCGCAGAAGGGTGCAGGATTGTTATGGAACACTGCACATAGAGCAGGGAGAAAGCACCGGAACTAAAATATTAATATTTATGAGCACGAAATGATAAAAAAAAAGGTGAAAATATTTCTTGCGGATGATCATTCCATCCTCAGGGACGGCTTAAAACTAATCCTCGATAGTGAGGAAGAATTTAATATTGTTGGCGAGGCGGGAGACGGCAGGGAAGCCTACGAAATGATTGAAAAGCTGAAGCCTGATGTGGCGGTGCTGGATATTTCAATGCCCTCCATGAGTGGTATCGAGCTTTCCAGGCATCTTAAAAAATATCTCCCAAATATGAAAATTTTAATCCTTTCCCGTCATGATAAGGATGAATATGTTAAGCAGGTGCTTCAATTCGGGGTGGAGGGTTATATACTGAAGGATGATGCCTCTGACGAACTGATTAAGGCAGTGAAGGAGGTTGTAAAGGGAAATCTATACCTGAGCCCCCGTCTGGCATCTGGCATAATCCGCGAAGCGATACAATTTCAAAGTGATATGGAAGAAGAGAAAAATAATCAATCGCCTTTTGAAATTCTCACTCCCCGGGAAAGGGAAGTGCTGAAGTTGATTGCAGAAGGAAGTAACAGTCGGGAAATTGCCGAAATTCTTCGTATCTCACCCCAGACGGTAAAGACTCACCGGGTGAATATTATGCGGAAGCTGGATATGCACAAAGTCAATGACCTTGTTGCCTACGCAATAAAAAATGGCTTCATCGAAGTGTAGTTGCTTTTAGTCTCTTATATATGAGAATCTACTTAAAATAGAGGATAATCTACACCATAGGGTGTATTGACCGGTACGCCTTCAATCTCTACTTTGATAGTATGTGAAATATGCTTTTTTCTTCGCGGTGTGGTTTTTGCCCGCCTTTGTATCACATGAAACAGAGAAGATGACGGAGGATCCCTATTAAAGAGGATATAAGTAATTCTATTTCTGCCGATACCGGTACTATTTTACTGGATGAACCGGTAAAAACTGACAGTCCCTTTCTCTACGAGCTTGTGGATATATGCAAACCCCTCGATCTTAATTCACCCTACTGTTATATGATTCTGTCTGAACATTTTCGAAACTCCAGCATTGTTGCCCGTAAGGGTGAAAGAATCGTCGGTTATATTTCCGCCTATCTGGTCCCCGGGAGGGAGGATACCCTTTTTGTGTGGCAGGTAGCGGTACATCCGGAATTCAGGCAAAGGGGCCTCGCAGTTCGAATGATTCATGGAATTCTGCAGCGGCCCATCTGTTCTGAAGTGTCATATATCGAAACCACTGTTACCCCTTCAAATGTGTCATCACGAAAGCTTTTTTACTGTTTGGCGGATTCTTTGAACACCGAGATCGAAGAAAGTATTATTTTTCCCGGAAATTTATTCGGTGAAGAGGGTGAGCACGAGGAGGAAGTTCTTTTCCGAATCGGCTGCTTTACAGCTGGTAAACAAAAAATTTACAGGAGTAATCTATTATGAGAATTATTGAACAACTTGAATCACAGGTAAGAAGTTATGTGCGATCCTTCCCTGCGGTATTTAACCGTGCAGAAGGATCAATAATATATGATGAACAGGATAATCGTTTTATCGATTTTTTCGCCGGCGCCGGAACTCTTAATTACGGTCATAATAATCCGAAGGTAAACAAGGCGCTTATTGAGTATCTTCAGAGTAACGGTATTGTTCACGGTCTTGATAAGGCTACGACAGCAAAGAAAAATTTTCTGGAAAAATTAAATTCTATTATTTTAGAACCAAGACACATGGAGTATAAGATCCAGTTTTCCGGCCCCACGGGAACGAACTCCGTGGAAACCGCCCTGAAGCTGGCACGGATGGTGAAGGGGCGTTCCAATATTATTTCCTTCACCAATGCCTTTCATGGTCTCACCATGGGAGCCATGGCGGTCACCGGGAATGCCTTTTACCGTGATGAAGCATTTATCAACCGTGCCAATGTCACTTTCATGCCTTACGACGGGTATTTTGGAGAGCAGGTGAATACCGCAGCCTATCTTAGAAAATTTCTGGATGACCAGAGTAGTGGAGTGGATCTTCCCGCAGCCATAATTCTTGAAACAGTGCAGGCTGAAGGGGGAATTAATGTCGCCTCGTCGGCATGGTTGTGTGAAATCGAACAGATATGTCATGACTATGACATACTGCTGATAGTAGATGATATTCAGGTGGGGAACGGACGTACAGGTGAATTTTTCAGTTTTGAGAAGGCGGGATTGAATCCTGATATAATTACCCTGAGCAAATCCATTGGGGGAGGGCTTCCTCTGTCCATGGTGCTGATGAAACCTGAACTGGATCAGTGGAAACCCGGTGAGCATACGGGAACCTTCAGGGGAAACAACCTTGCTTTTGTTGCATCCGCTCAGCTTTTGGAATACTGGGAAAACAGCAGCCTCACCGATGCGGTGGCATATAAAGAGAAAATTTTTAAAGATGAGCTGGGGAAACTTGTGCAAAAGTACGCGGAACTTAACGCCTCTGTTCGGGGAAGGGGAATGATTTACGGCCTTCATGTACCGGAACCGGGAATGGCCGGTGAGATCTCCGCAGAGGCATTTGAGCGTGGATTGATTATAGAGCTGGCGGGTGCAAAAGCTGATGTGGTGAAATTTCTTCCTCCCCTGCTTATTGACGAAGAGCTTCTGCACGAAGGTTTTTCCATTATTGATGAATCAATTCTTTCAGTGCTGGAAAAGAAACAGGCCTTTGTGACAGGAGCCGAATTATGATTTACCGCAGGATCGACGAAGTGATCGGGAGTGCTCGGGAGGTCCACGCGGAAAATGGCAATTGGACCAGCCGCAGAATTTTACTCCGCAGGGACGGGATGGGCTTTTCCTTTCATGAGACTATTATAATGCCTGATACGGAGACCCATATCTGGTACAGGAATCATCTCGAGGCGGTATACTGTGTAGAGGGTGAGGGGGAAGTAGAAGCCCTCAAAACAGGGAAAGTTTATAAGATTGAACCGGGTGTAATGTATGCCCTTGATGAGAATGATGAACACCTCCTCCGGTGCACGAAAATGATGCGTCTCATGTGTGTCTTCGTGCCTCCCATTACGGGATACGAGGTGCACCGGGAGGATGGATCCTATGCAATTGTGGAGGAAGACATCATCGAGGAACCCGCTGAGCCGTTAAAATAAGCGAATTTTTTCTTATATTTCATGTAAATATGGAGCTGGATAAAATGCTATTTTTATACACTTATCATTGACAGGGGAAGGAGTGGATGGTAATTTGGCATCAAGGATCGTGTAAATGTGTCATTGATTATAGTGAATAATAATCAATGACGGTCAACCCATATTCGAAGTAAAAAAAAATAATCAGGGGTAGGGGATATGGCGGATCAGGGAAACTATATTGCCATCGATGATGAACTGCAGCTCGAGGATGAATTCTACCGTGAGTCAGTAGTTGAAATCAGGGTTGATGAGGAGGAGGGTGCTGAAGAAGAATCCTCTTCCTCTCAGGAAGTTTTTGCCATGTGCGAAGATTGTGCAAATCAGTGGGATGATGAAATCGCTGCTGAGGGAACTGAAAAGGATCTTTTTTGTCCCCTCTGCGGTTCAAACCGCATTTTTGCAAGCTGACAGCGGAAGCTGAAGGGACTGTATCGGTTTTTGATCGCCTTTTTTAAGGGTATCGATAAATGATACTTGTGCCCGCAATATTTTATGGCTATTATATTACTACAATGAATTAATGGAGGCAGGTAGTTTGACTAAACCACTGGAAGTTTATGTAGATGAAAATATTGAAGGAGCTCTGAAACAGCTCAAAAAGAAAATGGCTTATGAAGGCATTTTTAAAGAACTTAAAAAACGCAGACATTTCGAGAAACCCTCCGCTGAGAAGCGCCGCAAGAAGCAGGAAGCTGAACGGAGACAGCGCAAGAAGGAACGACGTATGGTTGCCATGTCCAGGAGAAGAGGGCAGAACAAGTAGATCGTACTTTCTTTTGGTTTTAACAACTGAAGCCCTGGTTCATCGGATCAGGGCTCCATTCATTTTTCCCCGGTAAATCTGCCTCAAATTGTATTTGCAATTAATATAACAATCTTCATTTATGGCGATACCAATCGATATCGAACAGCAGGAGAAAAATAGTATGCTCACCAGTCATGTCCTTGATCTAATTGGCAATACCCCGCTTATCCAGATAAATAACGAACCGATCGTAGCAAAGGCGGAGTTTTTAAATCCCGGGGGAAGTGTCAAGGATCGTGTGGCGCTTTCCATGATTGAAATGGCCGAATTCGAAGGAAAGTTGAAGCCCGGGATGTCCATCGTTGAACCCACCTCCGGCAATACCGGCATTGGTATTACAATGGTGGGAAGAAGCAAGGGCTATGATGTCACCATTGTGATGCCCGAAGGTATGAGTGAGGAACGGAAAAATATAATCAGGGTACTGGGTGCAGAGCTCATTCTTACCCCTGATGAAGAGTCTGTTGACGGGGCAGTTCAGAAGGCACTGCAGATAAAGAAGGAAAGGGGCGCCTTCATGCCCAACCAGTTTGCCAATCGCCATAATCCCCTGGCACATTACCAGTTTACCGCACCGGAGTTGTGGCGCCAGACGGGTGGAAAAATCGATATATTTGTTTCCGGAATTGGTTCCGGCGGAACAATTCAGGGGGTGGGGAAGTTCCTCAAGGAACGCAATCCCGACATCAAAGTTGTGGCCGTTGAACCGCAGAATGTTTCTGCACTACTGGGGCACGAACCGGGGCTTCATCAGATTCAGGGAATCGGTGATGGTTTTATACCCGAGGTCCTGGATGTGAAACTGATTGACCAGATTATGGAGGTGACCGATGAAGAAGCGGTGACCACCACAAGACAACTGGCTGCTTCAGATTCACTCCTGGTGGGGACCAGCAGCGGCGCCAATATCTGGGCGGCGCGGCAGCTGGTGAAACAGAATCCAGGCTATACCGTTGCAACAATTCTTCCTGACAGGGCGGAGCGGTATTTCAGCACAGGTCTCCTGGGATAAGGTCTCATTGGTACTATAAAGATTGATAACCTGAAAAAGTCCTTGCAAAAAAATCGAATATTAGAGAAGAGTGAGCAGTGACTCACTGAGCGATCACTCACTATTAAAATTCCAATAAATCCACAGGGAGATCTGTAATGACCATGCAAAAAGATGAATTACAACAGATAGCCACCGGTGTCCGCGTCCTCGCCATGGATGCGGTACAGAAGGCAAATTCGGGACACCCCGGAATGCCCATGGGATGTGCTGAAATAGCCGCCGTCCTCTGGGGAAAAATTATGAAATATAATCCTGAAGACCCGGCGTGGCCGAACCGTGACAGGTTTGTGCTTTCAGCGGGACACGGCTCCATGCTTCTCTATTCAATGCTACACTTTTCCGGCTACGATGTATCAATGGATGACCTGAAAGATTTCAGGCAGTACGGGAGTCTCACTCCGGGGCACCCTGAATTCGGACATACCGACGGTGTTGAAACAACCACTGGTCCCCTGGGACAGGGCTTTGCCAATGGCGTCGGTCTTGCAATTGCGCAGAAGATGCTCGCGGATGAATTTAACACCTCTGAGAAGGTGATTGACCACTATATATATGCCATCACCGGAGACGGTGACCTCATGGAGGGTATCAGCTACGAAGCCGCATCCATGGCGGGACACATGGGACTGGGGAGTCTCATCTATATTTTTGATTCAAATGATATTTCCATCGAAGGTGACACGGATCTCACCTTTTCTGAAGATGTAAGAGAACGTTTCGAGGCCTGCAACTGGCATGTACAGAAAATTGACGGTCATGACTTTGACCAGATCGAGGGAGCCATCCTAGAAGCCCAGAAGGAGACGGGTAAGCCATCACTTATTATCGCCCGTACCAGTATCGCCAAGGGAAGCCCCGGAAAGGAGGGGAGCGAGTCTTCCCACGGAGCACCCCTCGGTGCAGATGAGGTTGCCGCTACAAAGAAAAATATCGGAGTCGATCCGGAGAGTTTCTTCCAGGTTGACGAATCTGTCTATAAGGCCTTTGATAAAAGAAAGGGCGAATTGAAGGAAGTTTATACACTGTGGCAGAAAACCTTCGGCGCCGCAGTGACGGGTCCACGGAAAGAAAAATGGGACACCTTTTTTACTGCACCGGATACTGCTTCCCTGCGCTCTTTACTTCCCACATTTGAAGCGGGAGAATCCGTTGCCACCAGAAGTGCCAGCGGCAAAATGCTGGAAGTTCTATTCGACAAGCTTCCCAATCTTCTGGGGGGATCAGCAGACCTTGGCCCCAGCAACAAGACCTTTATTAAGGGCTACAGTGAATCAGGGAACGGCGCCGTGGGAAGAAACATCCACTTCGGAATACGTGAACATGCAATGGGTGCCATCCAGAACGGTATCGCATACTACGGTGGATTCATTCCATTCTCGGCAACATTTTTTATTTTCATGGATTATATGCGCCCCGCAGTTCGCCTTGCTGCTCTGAGCAAACTGCAGACACTATATGTATTTACCCATGACTCATTTTTTGTAGGGGAAGACGGGCCCACGCACCAGCCCATCGAACACCTGGCGGTTGCCCGGGCCATTCCGGGATTGAATGTAGTACGCCCCGCCGATGCTGAAGAGACCCGCGAGGCATACCTGGCTGCCCTGGAAGGAACTGACGGTCCGACGGTGCTCTGCCTGACTCGACAGGACGTGCCGGTTCTTGACCGCTCAAAGGGAGAGGGAGCGGAAAACCTGAAGAGGGGGGCCTACATTGTTAAAGACTGTGACGGTACCCCTGATATTATTATTACCGCAACAGGCTCCGAGGTGCACATTGCAATTGATGCCGCCAAAACCCTGGCGTCAGATGGTATTGCCGCCCGTGTCATTTCATTCCCGTCATGGTATCTCTTTGATAAACAGGATGAAACCTATCGTGATTCAATTTTTCCCGGGGGGACCCCCGTGGCCGTTGTTGAGGCGGGACGAACCATGGGATGGGAAAAGTATACCCGCGGTAACGGCCTCTATGTTACCATTGATCACTTCGGCTCTTCCGCCCCTGCAGAAGTTCTGGCAGAGAAGTTCGGATTCACACCGGAGAACATAGTCCGAAAGGTGAAAGAATTTATGAAGTAACAACATTTGATTATTAACAATGTATTAAAACCCCCGGTGACTGATGTCCCGGGGATTTTTAATTATACTGTGTCTTTTCAATTCCAGGTTTGAAAGTGAGTTGACTTTTGGGCAAATTCAAGTATTTTACGGGCAAATGGGGGCACTATGATTTCAGATATTCTGTATTTTCTTCCATTTATTTTAATTTTTATTTTTTTCTGGGGAGTGATATCTTTTGTCATCTCCAGGATGAGCGGCTGGTCAACTCTTGCTGAGCGTTACCGTCACAGCGGTTCCTTCGGTTCATTCAGCGGAAAGAAATGGCACTTTGTTTCAGGACGCATGGGTATCATGGGATATAATAATATTCTATTCCTCGGTGCCGATTCACGGGGACTGCTGGTTACACTTCCCCCTCCCTTTAAAGTCGTTTCACCGAACCTTTTTATCCCCTGGGATGACTTATATGTCGAAGGGATTACAGGGCTTCTCAACAATCAGGTTCTCCTGCGGTTTAGAAAATCGAAGGCGGTAAAATTCAAGCTGCCCGTGAAAACAGTGAAGCAGATAGCTGTTGAAATTCAAAAGTTCGGCGTTTCCCTGAAGGATGCCAACTCCGTGCCTTTTCGGTTTGAAGATTCAATCGCCAGCTAAATTATATTAAATATATTTGAGGTGCCCATGAGCAGTGCCGCCACGTCCCTTCATCATGAAGTGATGAAATTCTGTACTCCGGAATGTTTGAAAAAAATTTCATCTGAAATCATTTCAGCCTACCGTGGGAAAAATTACCGTATCCTTGTCCAGTACGGACGGCGCCTTGATTTTGATATAGAAGGCGATGAGTCTTCAATGAACAGGCTTTTCCTGAAACTTATTAAAAGTTATCATCCCGATAGAATCGAATCCCTGAAAAAGAATATCGATGCTGCACTTAAAGAGGAAGATCTCTCCCGGCTGGAACAATTTGCCTCCCAGATGGGGGTGCCCGGTTATGTGGATTTGCCTGAAAGGGATGCTGCTGCTTACAGCATGGAATACGAGGAGGTCTATGCCTTTGATGAGTCGAGTCCTGCGGGGTGGTACGAGTTCTCTGAAAACGAAGAAAGCGGAGAACGTTTTTCCGGTGATGCAGATATCTTTAACGAGGAATACTATGCTCCTGAATATGAGGCGGGTTTCGGTTTTCGAGAGGTAATCAATGAAGAGATGCTGGGGAATATGGTGAGCGAAGATCTCCAGGTTCAGCCGGGAGACCTGGTTGAACTTGAGGAGCTGATCCTGGCTGACCGTGACATGGAAAATCTCAAGGGCATAGATTATTGTTATAACCTTTCTGTTCTTGATATCTCCGGGAATAATCTGGAGAGTATTGCTCCCCTTGCGGCGCTGACGCACCTGAAGATTCTTGACCTGTCCCGAAACATGGTCACTAACATAAATGCCCTTGCGGAGTGCAGTGAACTGGTCTACCTGAACCTTGCGGATAATGATATAGTGAATATCACGGCTCTGGGGGAATTGCAGAACCTTTTATTCCTTGATCTTTCTCATAATCCTATTGTCTCTCTTCAGGTGCTCCTTGAACTTCCCGCCCTGGAATCACTGGTTTTATATGGAATCGCTGAGGAAGACTCTGAGACTATCGAACTATTGGAGCAGAAGGGCGTTGCAGTTATATATTGATTCGGTTGTTATAAAAAGAAAGGGGCTGCAGGCAGGTATGTGGCTTACTTTGATGCTATTTTATTTGCTGAACATTTTCTGCGATACAAAAATATCTAAAAATTAAAAATGAAAAAAAATACCTGTAATCAATGCGGTGCCTGCTGCATCGCCCCATCAATTTCATCCTCGATACCGGGAATGCCCTGGGGAAAATCAGCGGGGCTACGTTGTATAAACCTCACAGAAGATAACCGGTGCGGTATCTTTGGCAGTGATTCACGTCCCGTGGTCTGCCTGGAGTGGACTCCCTCAAAGGAATTCTGCGGTGCTTCCCTGGATGACGCTATAGTGAGAATCGGATTGCTTGAGAAAGAGACCGGTTGAAGTAAATCATTCGCTCAAATCTTTCAGGATCTCATCGGGGAGCTGAGAGTTTATCAGGTAAAAGAGGTTTGATATGAGCCTGTAGAGGGTCATGTCATTGATGCGGTCACCCTTCTCGATGATGTCCCAGCGGGGGGCGATTTTATTTACCTTATCGAGTATGCCGGGATACTGAAAATTTCCCTCAAAGGAAATGTCAAAGAGCAGTGCATGTTCCGGGACACTGTCCGTAGGTATAATGAAGTCCTCTGACGGTACAGCGGAGATAATAACGTCGGAGTTTTTTACGAATTTCAGAACATCCGCGTAGGGTGTAAAGCGATGGCATACCTGTACGGAACCGTTTTCATTAAGGAGCATAAGTGCCAGGGATCTTCCCACTGAGAGTGAGTCGTTAATGATGGTGAAACGTTTTCCTTCGATGGCAAAGGGATTTTCCTGTGAGCCGTCGGGATAACTTCCTTCATTATTGTACTCTTCTTCATATATTTCATAGTAGCGTTTCAGAATATATAGAATCCCCTTCGCGGTGGGGGGCATGACCCACTTGCGGAGTTTTTGCGGATCTCTGAATTTTTGAAACTGCACCAGGAGGCCAAGGTGACCGAAATGAAGGCCTTCGACATCCTTTCGTATGTCTACCAGGTTCATGAAATGCGTATCCTTCCGGTCAAATCCCGTGGGATACATGACCATTATTCCATGGAGGTTCGGATCATTGTTCAAATCAGAAATGGTTTGCTCAAGTTCAGCGGTATTGCGGGCTGTCACTTCATGGAAATCGATGCCGTAACTTTCAGTGAAGTTTTTTATACCCCGCATGTATGAACGGGAACCCGCATCTTCCGTGGTAATAACCGCCGCCATTGCCGGTTTAATATTATGGCGTGCATATAATTCCTGGTGGTTTTTGAAAACCGGAATATCATATTTTTCTATGAGTGATCCAACCCGGAGGATGTTGTCTTCCATTTGTTATTCCCGTTGATGCCGTTAAACGTTAAATCTGAAATTGATGATGTCGCCATCTTCAACAATGTAGTCCTTGCCCATGACAAGAAACTTCCCTGCCTTTTTAACGGCTTCCTCACTGCCCAGTTCAATCAATTCCAGGTATTTTATAACTTCCGCCCTGATGAAACCCCGCTGGAGATCCGAGTGAATAACTCCCGCGGCCTCCGGTGCGGATGCCCCGATACGGACGAGCCACTGTTTTACTTCGTCCTCACCGACGGTAAAGTATGACATCAGTCCGAGGGATTTCATGGCGAGACCGGAAAGCCTGCTCAGAGCAGATTCGGTAATGCCCGCTTCTTCCATAAATTCTTTCTGTTCCTCTTCCGTTTCAAGGAGGGCAATTTCCTGCTCCAGTTTTACCGGTACCGCTAAAATATCAATTTCCTGGGATTTGAAGTTTTCCGTCAGTTTTTCTACTGCAGTATTGATGCCGATATCATCTTCACCGATGTTGAGTACCACCAGCATCCGTTTGAAGGTCATGAAGGGATAACCTGAAACAGTGGTTTTCTCTTCATCGGTTATTTCCAGTGTACGCAGGGGAAGATCCTTTTCGAGATGTTCCCTGAAACGGATAATAAGGGCTTCTTCTTCCTTCAGGCGGGGATCTTCCTTTTTCCTTCGGTCACGTTCGATTCGTTCCAGGCGCTTTTCTATGAACAGGAGATCCTGCAGGCAGAGTTCGCCGTTTACCGATTCGATATCCCGCTGGGCATCTACTGATCCGTTTACGTGATAAACTGATTCGTCCTCAAAGGAACGGACCACATGCAGAAGGGCGTCAGCATCCGCGATTTCACGGAAGAGTTCATTTTCCTTGTCGCTGCCGGTTTCAAAGCGGGGGAGAAGCTTCAGGTCAATACGGGCCGGTGCCTCCTTCTTCGGGTTGTACATGTTTACAAGTTTGTCAAAACGGTTGTCCCGGATTTCAGCAATTCCCGTCAGGGGTTTAGAGGAATCAACAGCTGTTTTTGACAGGTCTGTACCGGTAAGTAGTTGAAAGAGGAGTTTTTTTCCCGTCTGGGGGAGGCCGATAATACCGAGTTTCATGATGTCTCCGAATCTGTAATTAATATATGGAAGGCATGAGAATGCAACGGACAAATACGTCAAGGCAAAATTGAAGAGAAAGTGATACCGCGTGGAAGGAGCGAATTATTTTTCAACCCAAGAATTTATAAAGGCAATACTTGAAGTGCGCCGTGGGGGGGCAGCTGAAAAGCACGACGATACCCCCAAAATAATTCAATCCCCTCACGGATGATTTTGGGGCTGTCACCAGACTCAATTTTCCATCTGAGTCTGGTCTGCCAGGAGATTCAATTCATCGGTAATCCGGTTTATCTTTTTAGTGGAATCATGTATCCTCATGGCAAAGTTGACCAGGTCCTGTGCCTGTTTGGCAATCTCCGCTGTTCCGCGGCTCGATTCATCTGTTGCCAGTTTTTGTTCATTGGTGGAATTTTCAATGGTTTTACTCGATTCATGGACCTTTGTGTTAAGGTTTCTGATGGTTTTTATAGTAAGGTCAATATCTCCGATGAGGGTTCCCACTTCGAGTATTTCGTTGCGGATGCTTCCAATGGCTTTTTCTAGATCATGCATGTTATCGGATGATTCATTGATGAGACTGCTGGAATCTTCGATAAGTGAGTTATTATCACGTATGATTTTTTCTATCTCACTGGAGTTTTGGGTAGTTGCTTCCGCGAGTTTTGAAATTTCATCTGCAACAACAGCAAATCCCTTTCCCGCTTCACCGGCCCGGGCCGCCTCGATGGCAGCATTAAGAGAGAGCAGGTTTACCTTGTCGGCAATATCGTTGATTACCTGGACAAAGTTTGACATTTTCTGGCTCTGTTGTTTCAGTTTCATGAAGCGGTCGATGGTGCTGTTTATCTGTTCAGAAGATTTTTTTGAAAAATCGGTGACATTACTGAGGGTTTTGTTAATTGCTTCGGAACTGTTCTGTGTCTTGTCATTGACGCTTTTCAGGTCTTCCACGGACTGAACTGTAATGTCCAGTTCTTCGAAAAGAGAACGGGCAATATTAGAAATGGATTCAGAGTTAGACGCAAGTTCTTCAAGGGACGCGGATATCTCTTCCAGTGAGGCTGCCTGGTGTTTGGAGACATCATTCATTTCCGTGGCTACGTCATCCTGTTCATGGGACTCTTCCTTTAATATCCCGATAGATTTGACTATGGCGGCAATAACCTTGTTGAGGTTGTTCAGGTTGTTGTTGGCCTCATTTTCTTTTTCAATTGCCAGCTGCAGAAGTTTTCTCGTGGCATCAGCCCCTGCGGATGTTCCTATACCCACCATGAAATAGAGTATATATCGGACCAGGAGATTGCTCGCAGGCCCCCCCGGAATGAGTTCAGGCTTAAGCATGAAAAGTGATGTCTGTGAGATGAGTACCAGCAACAACGCATAGAGTGACATTTTACGGTCAAAGTAAAAGACACTCAGGGCCAGTGCGATATAATTGGTGGCGAATAGTTCACTGGCTCCATAGAATGAATAGGTGAAAATCCAGAGGCAGAGCATTACCCCCGTCATGGTTGAATAGGCTGATCGTTTTTTTCCGCGGTATTTATTGGCAACGAGTGTGGTGATTCCAAGAAGTACGGAAACCGTTAAAAATTCGATGAGGATATCGGTAAAGGTGAGATATTTTGATCCCTTACCTGTGGCCTTGATTGCTGAAACCGCAACATTAGCGATTAGCATTATTGTTAAAAAAGCCTTAATCATACGGCGATTGTTCGCCGCCAGAACCTCGCCAAAAATGGCGGTCTGTTCCATATCTGCTGCTGAAGAAAGAACCGTTGTGTTTTCTGCCATGTTTATACCCTGATTAAAAAGTATGGCACCTGATTGCATTTTTTTTTATGTTTGCTTACCCGGCTGCAATCATGCCGCCCCGGATTTTTATCTATATGTAAAAAAACTGACACAGTGTCAGTTTTTTATTCTTATTCCGGAGATTTTTACAATATCCTAAATGATGGCTCTCATATGTCATCAAGATTTTATAATAATACTGGAAAAAAGAACAACAGGACGGTATCGTCTACTTTAACAAATAGTAGTCAGTCTGTTATAAACTGCTTTTCTGATTGAAACAGAGGAGTATATGAGATACACTCTAAAGGATTAAAACTTTCCCATATACTCCATAGTTGCAGTTGGGAAATATTTCGGGTAAAAATTTCAGGTCAGGAATTATACAATGTCAATAATCACCCTGCTGCTGAGTATCTTCATCGGCATTTCTATCTACCTGGGGATAAACTATATCTTCATATATTACAGGCTTCGCTGGGACAGAAAGCATTTATTTTTCAGTATAATGAGTTTTGCCGCTGCAGTTTATATTTTATGTACACTTCTGGAATATATGACTTCCTCAACAGAAGTCTACTTCACGTACTTGAAGGTACAGGTTATTTCGGTGCCCTTCTTTTTTGTATCCCTTCTCTGGTTTGTCGCCCTGTATACTGAGCAGGGTATATGGAAGTTTAAAATTTTAGTCAGCATCAGTTTTTCGATTTTTATTATTTTCCGGTTTTTTCATCCTGCCGCATTAACAATTTCTGGCGTCCAGGGTATGAAGCCATGGCAGCTTCCCTGGAATGAGATTATCTGGCTATTGGATAGCACATCAAGTATCTGGAGTCTTGTTTATTATATATTTCTGGTTTTTATATATTCTGCGGTTATTTATTGTCTGATAAGGCAGTACCGCGGAGGGGAGAAGAAGAAAGCCCTGATGCTTCTTTTGGCAGTGCTGCTTTTGTTTTTTGGAAACCTGAATGATATAATTATTATAACCCTTCAGACCAGATGGATTTTTTTAACAGAATTCAGTTTTGTCGGTTTTATGTCGGTCATGAGTATTCAGCTCTCCGGTGAGATTATTCGACTCGCCGATGTGGAGAAAAAACTGGAGGATGTGGAAATTCAGCGAAGGGCAATTTTCAATAGTATGTATGAGTTTGCCGGCCTCCTTGATATCGAGGGACGCATCCTTGATGCAAATGAATCAGCAATGAAGTTTGCCGGAGTGGATATCGATTTAATGAAAGGAGAGTATTTCTGGATGGCACCCTGGTGGGAGGGCGGGAATTCCGAGAACGAAAGATTGAAAGAGGCAATCAAGAAGGCTTCAAGGGGGGAATTTATCCGTTTTGAAACAGTTCATAAGGGGGGTGATGGGAGGATGTATAATGTAGATTTCTCCCTGACGCCTGTATGGGATGAAAAGGGAAGAGTGCGGTACCTTGTTCCGGAGGGACGGGATATCTCAGAATTGCGGGAAGCTGAAAATACAATTATGCAGAAAAATCTTGAGCTGACTGCACTAAATGAAGAGCTGAACGCCACCATCGAAGAAATGGAGGCTACCAATGAAGAGTTCGAAATGCAAAATGAAGAGCTGGTGAAAAGCAGGACTGAACTCATGCAGCGCACCGAGGAATACCGTAACCTTTTTGAATTTGCAGGTGATGCTATTCTGGTAATTAAAAGCGGCCGTATCATTGACTGTAATACCAGGGCACTGGAATACTTTGGTTACTCCAGCGATGAACTGACGGGGCGCGAAGCGGCCATCCTTTCTCCGGATACGCAACCTGATGGAAAAGGTTCACAGGAACATGAGATAAAAAAAATAAACGGTGCTCTCGAAGGAAGTTTTCAGCAGTACGAATGGCTCTATCAGCGGAAGGATGGAACTTTTTTATACGCGGAGGTTTCCCTGAAATCCATCGAGTTTTATTCGGGGGTACATCTTCTGGCAATAATACGGGATATCAGTGACAGGAAAGCTGCCGAGGAGGAGAAACGCCGGATACAGTCTCAGCTTGCCCAGGCCCAGAAAATGGAGGCCATTGGAACCCTGGCGGGGGGCCTCGCCCATGATTTTAATAATGTCCTCGGGGGCGTAATGGGAAGTATAAATATGCTGCAAATTATTCTGGAAAAAGAAAAACTTGTCCGTCGTGGGGATGTTGAAAAATATCTGGAAATGGGAATGGAGGCATCCCGGCGTTCCGCCGATATCGTGGGACAGATACTTGCTTTTTCCCGGCGGGAAGATCTGCAACTTGTTCCCACGGATATAAATTTTTCACTCAGGCATGTTCAAAAGATTTGCACCAACAGCTTTCCAAAATCAGTAGAACTTAATTTCATGGAAAACGATTCGCCTGTAATGGTCAGTGGTGATCCGATGCAGATAGAGCAGGTCATCCTGAATCTTGCAGTGAATGCCTCCCATGCCATGACTTTAATGAAGAAGGATGACATGACCCAGGGGGGAAGACTTACTGTCAGAACGGAAATAAAAAGGGAATCCCCTTATTCTGTTCCCGGCCTGGAAAGGGAAGGAATCTACGTGGTCATTCGTGTTGAGGATCAGGGTGTGGGAATCAGCAAAGCAGAACTGGAAAGAATATTTGATCCCTTTTATACTACCAAGGATAAGAATGCCGGAACCGGTCTCGGTCTGGCCATATCCTATAGTATTGTGAAGCAGCATGGGGGAATAATCCTGGCTGAATCAACACCGGGGAAGGGATCCGTTTTTTCTGTTTACATGCCGCTTCTGGAGGAGTATGAAACAGTTCGGCGTGAAGGCCCTGAAAATATCTGTCTAACGAAGGGAGAGGGGCATGTCCTGGTAATAGATGACGAAGAACCTCTGCTTCGTCTGGCAAAGGCGATACTGGGAGAATGCGGGTACCGCGTAACAACAGCGGCACGTCCCGAAAAGGGAATCGGTTTCTATAAGCGGGAATACAAAGATGTTGATGTCATCCTTCTCGATCTGAGTATGCCGGGCATGTCCGGCTTTGAGGTTTTTGCAGCCCTGAAAGAAATCAATCCTGAAGTAAAGTGTATTCTCGTTTCGGGAAAACTGGAGGAAGAGACTGTTCAGAGGGCAGGAGATGCAGGTATTGCCGATACTATTCGGAAGCCCTACATGCTGAATGTGCTTTCTGAAAAAATAAAGAAAGTACTTTCTGATGGTGGATGATTTTTAGGGTTGACATTGCCGCTAGAAATAAAATCGTTGATGATGTAAAAGTATTGATGAACAAAAAATCCGAGGAATCGCAAATGTCACAAAAAACTCATCCCTTTACCGGGGATCAGCTACAGAAAATAATCAGGGAGCATCCGACTCCCTTTCATATTTATGACGAAAAGGCAATTCGTGAAAACGCCCGAAACCTGGTTGCAGCCTTTTCCTGGGCCCCTGAGTTTAAAGAATATTTTGCCGTGAAGGCCTGCCCCAATCCCTATCTCATGAAAATATTGAAGGAAGAAGGATTCGGAGCTGACTGCAGTTCCCTGGCTGAACTGGTCCTCGCGGAAAAAACCGGCATCACCGGCGAAGATATTATTCTCACCAGCAATGACACCCCCGCTGAAGAATTCATCTATGCCGCAAAACTGGGTGCAATAATAAATCTCGATGACTTGACACATATCCCCTTTCTCATCGAACATGCTGGCGTTCCGGAGATCGGATGTTTCAGGTATAATCCCGGCCCCCTTCGTGGTGGCAATGCCATCATTGGAACACCTGAAGAGGCAAAGTACGGATTCACCCGGGAACAGCTTTTTGAAGGGTACCGTATACTCCGGGACCGTGGAGTGAAACGTTTCGGGCTCCACACAATGATCGCCTCGAACGAACTTGATAATGAATATTTTGTTGATACAGGAAAGATGCTCTTTGAACTGGTTGCGGATATTTCAAAAGAGCTGGATATCAATTTTGAGTTTATTAACCTCGGGGGAGGTTTTGGTATACCCTATCATCCCGAAGACGAGGCGGTAGACATGGCCTACGTTGGTGACCGGATCCGTCAGGCCTACGAGGCGGTGATTATTCCTGCGGGTCTCGATCCCCTGAAGATTTACATGGAGAGCGGCCGAATGATTATGGGCCCCTTCGGATACCTCGTCTCAACGGTGCTGCATAAGAAGCATACCTATAAGAAATATATCGGACTCGATGCCTCCATGTCGAACCTGATGCGTCCCGCCCTTTACGGGGCCTACCACCACATCACGGTTGTCGGCAAAGAGGATGCCCCCTGTGACCATGAATATGATGTCACCGGTTCCCTCTGTGAGAATAACGATAAGTTTGCCATCGACCGGATGCTGCCGGAGATCGAAATCGGAGATATACTGGTTATGCATGATACCGGGGCCCACGGGCATGCCATGGGATTCAACTACAATGGCAAGCTTAGGTCAGCGGAACTTCTTCTCAGGGAAGACGGATCCGTAAAGCAAATCCGGCGGGCGGAGACCCTTGATGATTATTTCGCCACCCTCGATTTTTCAATTCTGGATGAGTGATGGAAGTTTATCTCCTGCGTCATACATCAGTTGCGGTTGAAGAAAAGGTCTGCTACGGAATATCTGAGGTCCCCCTTTGTGAAACCTTCCCGCGGGAGGTGATGGCTGTGAGGGGTAAACTTCCCCCGAACCTTGAAGACTTTCACTTCGCCAGCAGTCCACTGCAGCGCTGCCGCCTCCTGGCGGAAGAGCTGAGTAAAAATGTTATCATCGACGAACGACTCATCGAATTCAACTTCGGCAACTGGGAGCAGAAATCGTGGAAGGAGATAAGCCGTGACGAATTCGCCGCATGGACCGCCAATATTGCGGAGAATGAAATCCCCGGGGGAGACCGCCTGGATCAATTTCAGGGACGAACCGTCTCCTTCTGGAATGATCTCATCGATGCGGGGCATGAAAGGGCGGTGGTGGTCACACATACCGGTACCATTCATGCATTGCTTGCGTGGCTCCTGCATATTCCTCTCAAGCATATGTTTACGCTTAACATTGATTTCGGTGGAGTTTCACTTATCGGCAGGGAACGCGGTCGTTATGTTGTCCAGTACATAAACCGCTAGATAAGGGAAACCCCCATCCCCTTAATTCGCAATCCCCTATATTCATCGTTGTATCAATTTATTATATTTCTATAATGCAAATAAAAAAAGCCCAAATGGGTTTTTTTGTTGCAATTTCTTTGGCGGATACTTATCTTTCCGTTTTACTGTTCAGTAGGGTGAAAAAATAGTCACATTGTTGAATTTGTAGCAAATGAATTGTGCGGGGAGAAATATATTTTTCCGCCACCAGTAATTATTTGGAGGAATAATTAAAATTATGAAAAAAAAGATCTTAATCTCATCGGTAATTTTACTGGCAGGTGTTCTGTCCCTGCAGTCCAGGTCATTTCCTGTGGCAAATAATCTTCCTGAAGGGGAAAATTTTTATATCATGCCCAAGGGGAGCAATCTCTGTCTCGGTGTTGAAAATGACAAAAGGTATAAAGAGATGGTCCTTCTTCCATGTTACAAGCAGAGCACAAAGTGGACATTTAAAAAGGTCCGTAATGGAATGTATAATATCAAGTCGACACGCGGCGGATATCTAGGCATTAGAGACATTAAAAAAAGAGGATCTCGGGCAACACACACAACCTCAGGGCGGGATGTGAAATTTCTCGCCGTTGACGCGACAACCTATCACATCAAAATGCGGGTTGACGGACGTGTCCTTGATGTTTCCAAGGGGAAGATCAGGAAAAACGGAGCGCATGTCATACAGTGGGATTATACCGGAAAGCAAAACCAGCAGTGGATACTGAAGTCTGTAAAAACAAGAAGATTGTTTAATTACAGAACATACCGTGCACCGGTGAATAACGATGCATCCTCATCAACTGGCGCCAGTAACAGCCTGAGAAATATTATGCACGATGACTACCGGATTTTACGTTATTTTGAAAAATGTACCTACAGCCAGTTCAGCACAGATGACCAGGGTAATTTTCTGGAGAATGCTCTAAACGGACAAAAACTTTCAAAACGGATCATCAAGGTGCAGAAAGTTGTCAATGGCGCTTCGCTAAACAGCGATGGTTCTGTGCGAAGCAAGGCATATCGAACCCTCACAAAGGTTAACCTCAGCGGAGGCAACTTCGTGGAGAAAATGGTTAAAAATAAAATTAAAAAAGATGTAAACAGAGCCTTGAGAAAAGAAAAAAGAAGTACTAATCTTAAATATCTTGAGCAGCTGTTAGATAATCTCAGTTAATGAATCCCTGCTTTGTGAAGGTACGGTGATAATATTGTATCTTCACAAAGTTTTCCCCGTGTTTTAGTCCGCTTTAATTATTCGCATCAGGGGTATACGCAGGCTCCGATAGACCATTGTCCCGTAGATGTACGGACAGCTCCAATACGATCAACCCATTCATCCCATCCCCATCCCTCGGTAACTCCGTTGAGCCCCGAAGTGTCAAAGCTCCAAAGGTTTATATCTCCATCATAATGAAACAAATTGCCCCAGGTGAAATCTGCACCGTAGATATTTTCTGATATATTCAGGTTGTACTGCATACTGTCAGTACCTTCATTGATGTCGTTGACTGCGTCCTTATCAGTTTTATCAATGTGAGTTGTAGTTTCGATCTCATCAGCAATATCTGAATATAAAATAGCACAGTTAAATATATTATTATTTCTCACGCTTGTCGGGTATGATTTGTGGTTTGAATTGTCAGGATATTCATAAATGCCATAACTATTGTCTGCCGTGTTATCCGTAAAGAGATGATTGTTTTCGATAGCTACTTTCAACCAGGCTGCGGCGCCGCCATTGCGCAGCTCAATTGCGGTGTTGGTCATATTTGTAAAGAGACCAACACCTCCGCCATTGATTGTATTGTTCCGGATGTGAACATTAGTGACATCTGTATAGATCCAGATCCCCTTAGTGCCGGATCCCTCGCTGGTACCAGAACCGGCATGGATAACATTATTCAGTATTTCGACTGCGGCGGTATCATTTCCGTTGTTAATGAAGATACCATTAACATCATTACCGGTAAAAGTTCCGATTATGTTTGCCTTGATTTTTGGTATTGCATTGGTGTGGACTTTTATGCCTGAAACTCTTGTCGAGGCATTGAGATCGGCTATTTCATTTTTGTTTGCCGTCGACGTAGTCGTATTGGAGAAATAAATACCATGAATTTCATAGCCTTTGAAGCCATTAATCTTGTTTTCAGTTATATTGGATGTTGTACTGGAATCATATATCCCGTATGTAATGCCTGCGGTGTTCCCGTCAAAACTGGTAATGACATTTGCAGCAATATCCGCAACAGTTGTGGCTCCCGCTAAATGAATGCCGCATACATCCAGATTGCCTGAAGTACGGTTCAGGTCACGGATAGTATTGGTGTCAAGTGTTATCAGTGGTGAAGTATTAATATCTATTCCGTATACCAGTTCACCATTTAATGTCTCAATTGTATTGGTGACAATGTTTACTCCATCGGCATTTGATACCTGAATGGCATAGATTGATGGTGCTGTCAGTTCCTTGATGATATTGGAGGTGATGCCCGGTGTGGAGGCGTCGCTGAATATTCCTGTTACAGTACTCCCGGAGAGACCGCTGATTGTATTCTCTAAAATCATAGGAGAGGATATTACCGGTGATGAAATAGTGGAAACCTTCATGCCGATGATTGTTGGTGCATTGAGTCCGTTGATGGTATTCTTTGATATTGTAGGACTTGAATTATTAATCTCAATGCCATATATCGTTGCAGTACCGGACAGGTTGCTGATGGTGTTATCAGTTATGTTCGGTGCAGTTGATGCATCGATCCGTATGCCGTATGTAGTCGGAGCTGTGAGGTCACTGATGTAGTTGAAGGATATACTGGGCGTGGATGAAGATTCAATCTGTATGCCCCGTGCCGCGGATGAGCCGGAAATATTGCTGATAGTATTGCCGGAAATTTCAGTACTGGAATCTCCTGTAATATGAAAACCGTAGGCATTGGTAACTGCCTGGGCTGTAATGGAAGAGTTATTTGTAATTTTCGGACTGGCAGCCTGAATTGCCACCGCCTTCGATTCCGTCCCCGCCCCGCCGTGAATTTCATTGCCGGTGATTTCGGTGCATGTTGAAACTGATGGATTTGATGCAATTACCATACCGTGCGAAGTTGTACCGCTTGGATTGGTTTCGGTCCTTGATCCGCCGGTAATATAGTTACCGGATATCAGTGCGTTGTTTACACCGGTAATGTCGAGGCCGCTGGAATTTATATTTACATTTCCAGTAGTATAATTTGTATTTCCGGAGATGTAATTATTGGAGATAGTGGGGCTCCCTTCCTCAATCCTGATTGCCGTTGAAGCTATGGAATTTTTGGTAATGACGTCGATGTTGTTTGTTGTCAATGATGCCGCATAGATAGAGAAGCCATCCAGTAGGGTATCTCTGCTGACCGATGTTGTTATAATCTCAACAGTTCTGAAGGGATATGCGGCACTCCCTTTATATGTTCCCAGTCCCGTATCAATGATGTCACTGTTTTCAACTGTGGTCCGGGTGTCTCTCAGTACCGTTACATGATTCTGTACATCCCTCACGT
Source organism: uncultured Spirochaetota bacterium (assembly GCA_942491575.1). Lineage (GTDB taxonomy): Bacteria > Spirochaetota > UBA4802 > UBA4802 > UBA5550 > CAZHNW01. The sequence continues at coordinate 1,626,965 of CALOBT010000025.1, read as the reverse complement.
CCCAATCTGAGGCACTGTATCCCCCGTAGAGGCTTAGATTGTATTCTATGGTGACAACGGTTCCCGCCTTTTCATAATTACCTGCGGCGACGAGAATCACTCCGGGATAAATTGTACCGTTCATATTTCCGATGGTACTCTGAATGTCCTTGAAGGGTTCATCACGGGTGCCCGTCTCGTTAGCAGCTGAAGAGGACACACTGACGTAGCGAAGAGTGCCCGCCACGTTGTAGTTAAGGTCAAGGGTAATGGAGGTTCCTTCAATGCTGGTGCAGTTCACCTTCATGGTAAGGTCCGCGCCGATTGTCCAGGCCGCGGCGGGAGTGAGGGTGAGGGTGTCATTTTCTCTGCTCCGCTCTGTCCATGCCGCGTCGGCTTCCCCTCCAAGGGTGCCCTCCAGCTGGAGTGTGGCGGTATCTATGGAAGAGGAGAATTCGATGACGATATCTTTGTTCAGGCCGGTGCTGGCTATCCAGTTGCCCGTTGATGGTGTAGCCGTTGTAGTGACAGCGCCGGGGGTTAGATCGTTTGCCATACCGAATATATCGTGACGATCACAGGAGAGTAAACTTAATGTCATTAGCAAAAGTATAATGGCGCTGAGGATTTTTCTTCCTTTCATTGAAACCTCTTCGTAATTGTCATGGTTGAATTATTTAGCCCCATCGGGCGGACATTGAATTTTTGTATTTATTGATAAGACAAGTCAATCAAATATCCTGAAAAATGTTAAATAAATGAACAAAAAATATATTTGATTATGAAATTTGAATAATCAAATTTGGGCACAGTGTGAGTGGTTTTTTTAAGTTTTTGATGCTGACCAGCAGATGACTATGACAGCAGGATCTGAGAAAATTGTGGAGGGATCAGCCTGCAGAAACCTGAATCGGTGCCAGGTCTTCCGCAGGCCCTATGGTTTTGCAATTATATTAAAAGTCATACTCATGGGCCCCCATGGACCATCCCGGGGGACTGCTTGCGCTTGCAGTGCGGGCATTGCCGAGAATATCTATTGTTAAGGGCCAGGCCGATCCATCATCACCAGAGGTAACAAAATTTAGAGCTAGCAATTCGGCAGCAGAGAGAGGGAGAAGCTGAAAATCATTATCCGGATCGAGTTTGTCAAAAATGGGCTCATTGTCATTGCCCGCGAGGGTGAATGTTCCAGTGATCATGGTATCATTGTTTATAAAGGCGAGGCCTACATCGGTGGTGTTTTCATCCCTGCAGGCAAATTCGCAATTGAAAAAATTATTATAGGCCAGCATGACGGGATCAGAGGTGCTGGTTTCCTCCCATATTCCATAGGAACCGCTGACGGGATCTTTTTCGGCAAAAAGAAGATTGTTCTCTATGTTTACCTCATCCGTGGGAAAGTCGTTTGTGTCCATCCATATTGCGCAGGCGATATTACCCTTGCCCCCGCTGATGGTATTGTTTCTGATATTTGCGCTTGATGCCGTCAGCTGAATTCCCCGCGAGTCGCTGGCCCCTGTTCCCCCCGCTGATATTACATTGTTGGTGACGGTTACTGCATTAGCGGCAACACCATCAATGAGGAGGCCGTGGGCGATATTTGTTGCAGCATCCACCCGGATAATATTTCTGGTAATGCTGATGGCGGCATCTGAATATATTTCAATACCATAACTATTGACATCGCCTGAGATTAATCGAATTTTATTCTGATCGATTGTCGGATTGGCTCCTGAACGGACTAAGATTCCGCATGCGGAATTCCCCGCGACGCCGGTAATTGTATTGTTGCGCAAAACAGGGTCGCAGCCGGCAGCTACTGTATCCACATGTATTCCAAATGACTGGACATCGCAGCCGTCTACTGAAATTTGATCATTATCAACAATGCTGGCTGAATTAATGTTCGTAATTTTAATGCCATAGGCTCGATGGGTTGATTTCCCCCCATTGATTAATATATTTTCTCTGATTACAGGAGATGCACTGCTGACATAGATACCGAAGGTCTGTCCGAGTAGTGCGGTGATCACACCGGCATGAATGGACATGTTAAAAATTTCAGGGGTTCCCCCTGTGATGGTCATGCCGTAATTATGGCAATCTGAGGAGCCGCCTCCATCGCTGACATTCCCCAGCTGAATGGTCCCCGCGGAAATTTTCGCGTTGCCGGCCCCGGTAATGTTAATTCCCCTGGTGATGATATTTGTACCACCTGAGGCATTCCTGCTGGTAATGTTGACACTGGTAATTTCAGTAGAGGAATTGTTTAAATAAATACCGTCAATTGTGGAATCTGATGCAGCAGCTGTAACCTGGTTATAGGCCCCCAGGGAGATGGAGCTGTTGCTGATACTGCCTGGTGGGATGTTGTTGCTGTTTAAGGCTGATATCCCCCTGCTGGTAAGGTTTGTGCTGTCGATTGAATCTTTTATGCTGATTGCGAGATTGTAGATTCTCGGAGAGGAATCTTCAAAGAAAATTCCCTCATTAATACAATTGTTCGAACCCGCGGCATCCCTGGTGAATCCCCCAAGTGATATCGTGCCATCATGAATTACTGCTGAACTGTTTGCGGAGAGGTAAATCCCTACGGTATGGAGGTTGTTTGAGTCAGGGGAATCGGGAGAGGTGATTTTGAAATCGCGAATTACCGGTGAAGCCCCTTCAATGCAAATACCGTATGTGGTGGTCCCCGCAATGGGGGTCACCTGGATGGTGAAGCCCGCAATTTCTGCCGTGTTGGGAACCCCTGCATGAATCTGAATGACACTGTTCAGCCCCGACGGGGCGGTTCGGGAATCTATAAGTATCGAGGGGGTGTTTTCCGGGTCACGGCTGCTCCAGTCCGCCGCCCAGCCCCCGATGATATTTATATTACCATTAAGGTTGAATGAGGTATCCGCCTTACTGTAGGTACCCCCCGCAACAAGAATCATCCCCGGAAGGGGGGCGCTTATTGAGTTTATGGCATCCTGAATGTCCGTAAAGGGGGCGTTTCTGCTCCCGACGGGGGTGGCCCCTGTACCGGCTGCGGCACTGACGAATCGAAGTGAGGGGAACACATCGTAGGTACTATCGAGAGTAACTGTATGACCGCTGCTGCTTTTGCAGCTGACTGTCAGAGTTAAGGCGGCCCCGGTGTTCCATGCACCTTCAGGTTTCAGCGTCACAGTATCGTTTTTACGGGTCCGCGTAGACCAGGTGAATTCGGCATCACCAATGTCGCCTCCCTGGGATAGGCTTGTTGTGTCCATGGAATGATTGAATTCAATTATAATTTCGGAGTTGATGTCCTGGCTCCCGAGGAAACTTGCAGAAGGGGGAGTAGCTGAGGCGGTGACATTATTGACCGCCTGAGAAAAAATATCAATTCGGTCGCAGGAGATTATCCCCCCCATAATGAGAGTAAGTGTCAGGTATAAGAATATTTTTCTTCCAGCCATGAGCGCCTCTTTGTGCATTCTGTATTTAATTGATCTGGCCCTTTAGGGATTCAAAAAGATGATTTTATAGAGTATATTCAAAGTTACCAGTAATAATACAGGATTTTTTTTGATTTTCTGAAAAAAACTTGACGATGACAGCCGCAGTAATTATTATATCAATATATCTTGATATAGTGATATAATAATGCAGCCAATTATCTATTTTAAAGCCCTTGCGGACGAAACGCGTCTCCGACTCCTCAATCTTCTGAGAGAGCAGGAGCTGAACGTGAACGAAATTGTCGCCATCCTCGAGATGGGACAATCCCGCATTTCCCGTCATTTGAAAATACTGAGCGAATCGGGGCTTCTTCAGTCGCGCCGTGACGGTCTCTGGGTTTTTTACAAGGCGGCGGATGGGGGGGAAGGAAGTCAATTTCTCTCCTGCCTGGTTCCCTTTCTGGATGAAGAAGAAAACCGAAGTTCCGACCGGGACCGACTGAAACGCCTCATGCATGAGGGTGCCGCCCGGAAGGCGAAATATTTTGATACCATTGCCCCTGACTGGGAAGACATCAGGTCTGACATCCTTGGTGACTTCGATGCCGCTTCCGCTGTGCTCCCGTATCTTGATAAAGAGGAGAGGGTGGCCGACCTGGGATGCGGAACCGGTGAGCTCCTCTCACATCTGGAGAAGCAGGGCTACTCCTGCATCGGTGTTGACCGTTCCCCGGGAATGCTTGACCTGGCAAGGGAACGTATCGGCTCGGGAAGTGCCGATCTTCGAATAGGAGAAATCGAACACCTCCCCATGCGTGAGGGTGAAACGGATGCCGCGGTGATCAACATGGTACTCCATCACCTGAATGATCCTAAGGCGGCCCTGGAAGAGGCGGCGCGGGTAATACGGAGCGGTGGCAGTCTGGTTATTGTTGACCTGGCACGGCACCGCAACGAGGAACTGCGGCAGCGTTACGGTCACCGGTGGCTCGGTTTTGATGACAGGGACATGACGGATATGCTGAAGGATGCCGGCTTCGACGTAAAGGACCGCGGGGAGTTTTCCGTAGAACAGGGACTGAAGGTTGTGCTGTATCACGGAGTACGAGGGTAAAGTTGTTTGTTTTAACGGTTGTTGTGTGGTATATTTTTTGAGGTGTTATTTTTAAGGGGATTTTTTATTTTAAGGCGAGTTTTTATATGAAGGCGAGTTTGGCCAAACTCGCCTTCATATAAAAAAAGGAAATTTTATCGAAAACAATATGAGGAGGAAGTAAATGAATATTAAGAATACCAATGGATTCCTTGAAGTGGATCCTGATCTCAAATACCTGGTGGCTGACCTTTCACTGGCCGAATGGGGCCGCAAGGAGATCAGGCTTGCCGAGGACGAAATGCCGGGACTCATGGTGATACGTGAAAAATACGGCAAAGAGCAGCCCCTTAAGGGACTGAAGGTTATGGGAAGTCTTCACATGACTATCCAGACAGCAGTATTGATCGAAACCCTTGAAGCCCTCGGCGCGGATGTACGCTGGGCATCATGCAATATTTTCAGTACACAGGACCATGCCGCAGCGGCAATTGCCGAAGTGGGTACCGCAAAGGTTTATGCCTGGAAGGGGGAGACCCTTGAGGAGTACTGGTGGTGTACCGAGCAGGCCCTGACGTGGCCCGACGGTTCCGGCCCCGATCTGATCGTTGATGACGGCGGGGACGCAACCATGCTCATTCACCAGGGAGTGAAGGCTGAAAAAGACAGTTCAATTCTCGAACAGAAATTCGATAACAAGGAATTTTCCATCGTAATGGACCGTGTCCGTGAAAGTGTTAAGAAGAGCAGTGATAAATGGACTAAGATTGCCGCAAAAATCAAGGGTGTATCCGAAGAGACAACCACGGGTGTTCACCGCCTCTACCAGATGGCACGGGACAATGAACTTCTTTTTCCCGCCATCAATGTTAACGACTCTGTAACCAAGTCAAAGTTTGACAACCTCTATGGCTGCCGCGAGTCCCTCGCTGACGGCATCAAGCGTGCAACAGATATTATGGTTGCCGGTAAAGTTGTAGTTGTTGCCGGTTACGGTGATGTCGGAAAGGGCTGTGCACAGTCAATGCGTGGTTTCGGTGCCCGTGTAATCGTTACTGAGATCGATCCCATCTGCGCACTTCAGGCGGCAATGGAAGGCTACCAGGTTACCACAATGGAAGATGCCGTCTCCTATGCGGATATTTTTGTCACCACTACCGGTAACCTCGATGTTATCAATGGCAGTCACATGGAGCAAATGAAAGAGGGGGCAATTGTCTGTAACATCGGTCACTTCGATAATGAGATTGCCATGCACTACCTGGAAGGCAATCCCAAGTGCAAAAAAACCAATGTCAAGCCCCAGGTGGATATGTGGCTGCTTGAGTCGGGAAGAAGTATCATCATCCTGGCGGAGGGACGCCTTGTAAACCTCGGATGTGCCACGGGACACCCCAGCTTTGTAATGAGTAACAGCTTCACCAATCAGTCACTGGCGCAGATAGAGCTGGCAACAAAGAAATACGAGATTGGTGTTCATGTCCTGCCGAAACATCTCGATGAAGAGGTTGCCCGTCTGCATCTTGAAAAACTTGGTGTGAATATGACCAGGCTGACCCAGGAACAGGCAGATTATATCGGTGTAAGTGTGGATGGCCCATACAAACCGGATCATTATCGATATTGATGCTTCGATTTATGCAGTACAGCTAATTTGACTGAATAATTTTTTTAGAATTAAAAAACAGCCGGTATTTACTCCTGGCTGTTTTTTAATTTTTATTGGATTAATTAGTTGATTAATTTTTGCTATCTGCTTTCCTTTTATTTTCTGTATCTTTAGCCTTAAATATTTTTATGATTTATTAAAGTAAAACCGGATTGTAATGACTGGTTTCGGTTAATGTAATCTGCGAAGGATGTACCGGTTGTTTTCTTGTATATGAAAATAACAATTGAGTTAAAAGTTTTATGTGGTAGAATCTTTTACTACGGGATAGAGGAGAAGCAAAGAATGGATCAGGATTTCAGCCGGATAAACAGGGATTTATTTAAATGGTATATATTGTTATATGTAATTCACCCCTCAGTATACTTTTTTTCACTTTTAATTGCCCTCGGTATGCAAAACTTATTCAGTATTTTGAAGATAGTGCTTATACTGGCTCCGCCTATAATTGTTATATTTGTGCTTCTTTTTTCATTTTTAAATAAAAAATTAAGAAGAATACTCATTGAAACGGCAACTGACGGTATTTCTGATGGAATGTTTGTGAATTTATTTCCACGTAAAGGAATGCTGCTTTTAATAGCGGGTTGCTCGGGTGGTCCACTGCTTACTGTAATTATCGGAGCTAAGCAGGGGGTTGTTCTTTCCGGTGTTCAGGGTATATATTTCTTTATCATAGGTGTGGTCCAGGCATGTATTGCAGGGGGTCTGTTTTATTATTTTTCCAGGATTATCCTTTTTCCTTTTATTGACAGGTTCGACTATGCCCCCCTAACCATTTTTCAAAAACTGCTGATCCCTGTAATCTCCGCGGTTATGCTGATTCTAATTATTGCTTCAGCAGGCCTGTATAGAATCAGCCATTCACGTATATTTGAACAGTACAGCGGTGAAATGCGCAATAAGGTAAAAGGAAATTCTCAGATTATAGATTCCCTTTTCAGGGAAACAGTTGCTGAATTAAAGGGGTATGCATCTTCCGGTGAAATACGCTCGATGAATATCAGGAATATGTCAGTCTTTCTTAAAGATATCCATAAAAGTAAAGGGGATAAAATAGAATTGTTTTTTGCTGCCAACATGGCAGGGGAAAGCCCGAACAGTCTCGGAACAATAAGAAATATTCGTGACAGGACATATTTCAGGGAAGTCATAAAACTCAGGTCAGCTGTTTTTTCTGATCCGGTAATAAATAAAACAACGGGTCGTCAGATTGTGGTATGTGCGGTTCCGGTAATGGCCGGTAACAGGATTACCGGTATTATGGGGGCAGCTGTTCTGATAGATACGGTTGATGCATTGCTGAAAGATACCGCCCTTTCCGGTGCTGGACGGTTTTTGATGATTAATAAAAAAGGGAAAATTATTTTCCATCCTGAACGTGAACTGATCGGAACGGTAATTGGAAAAAATATAACCGATGAAGGGGACGGCAACAGGGGTATCAGAGACCTGTTGGAAGCACCGGAGGATGAGCTTTTGTCTTACATCTATAAAGGAAGGGAAGTGCTGTTTTTTAAATATTCAATTCCGATGGTGCAGAATCAGCTTATTTATTCCGTGGATAAAATTCATTTTGTAAAACTTTTAAATTCGATAATTCTCCAGATGATGTTTTCAATTTTACTTCTCGGGGTGGTAATATTTTTCCTTATGTATACTATTACCCGAAGGTTTTCTGTCCCTATACAGAATACACTTGTTGTTATTCGCAGTCTCACAGAAGGCGACTTGACTGTTGAAAGTGACGATTATCTGCCAGATGAATTTGGCACCCTTCTTTCCAGTTTTTCGACTTTCAGAATAAAATTAAAGGATATTATTCATCAGGCCCTTGAAGCGGCAATTCAGCTTTCCAATTCGGCGGAACAGCTGGCGGCGACCAGCCAGAATCTTTCGGAGAGTTCCCAGGGACAGGCGGCATCTGTCGAAGAAGCCACAGCCTCAATCGAGGAGGTCTCCAGCTCAATTGAACAAATCAATAATAATGCCGGGGTACAGTCTGAGCTTGCTTCAATAACATTTGCTTCTATGGATGAACTGAAAAAGAACAATGAAACAGTTGTCGGATTTGCAACTGAGGCTCTTCAGAAGGCAAAAAACACTACCGGTCAGGCAAAAACGGGAAGTGTTTTGATGCAGAATACCATTACGGGTATGGACAATATAGATGCCAGTACAAAAAAGATTGCAGACATGGTGAGACTCATCAGTGATATTTCCGATCAGGTTAATCTTCTCGCATTAAATGCATCTATTGAGGCAGCCAGAGCAGGGGAGCACGGAAAGGGATTCGCGGTTGTTGCAGAAGAGATTTCCAAATTGGCCGATGAGACAGCCTCCAGCGCAAAAAGCATATCTGATTTTGTTGATTCAGGATTAAATGAGGTTAACAAGGGGCGGCAATTTGTCGATTCAACCGGCAGTGCGTTGAATACTATTATCAGTGATATAGAAGAAACAGAGGAGCTGGTTAGAAATATTACCGATGCTTTTGAACAGCAGGCACTGGCCAGTGAGAAGGTCCTTGCGGATACCCGACGGGTAAAGGATATGGCGGAGGGAATTTCAACCGCAACTGGTGAACAGATGCAGACAAATCAGGAAATGGCAAAAACTATCGAACAGATTAACCAGAGTACACAGGCCGAGGCAGCGGGAGCTGAAGAAATTGCATCCTCTGCGGAAGAAATATCAGCCCAGGCAGAGACTCTTAGAAGCCAAATGGAATTTTTCAAAGTCTGACTTTAGGAGGAGATGCATCCCTGATAAGGATGCGGTCGGTGGATTCGACTATTAAGAAGCGAAGCAGGATTATATATCCTGAAAGATTATATGTTGCATAATTTGTTTCCTTTGCAGGCAATTTGGTTGAATTGTTTCTTTCCCATTTATTTCTTTTTTCTTTTTGTAAATTATAGAATGATTTGCAAAAAGAAAAAACTTTAAACATACAGAGTGGCAGCATAGTATTGATATTGTGGAGAAAATACTGTCTGATCTTACGGGCTATATATTATTAAATTACTAAAAAATCCTTGCAAAGCTGCAACCATCTGTGAACATATTGACATTTTTGAAGAGCGGACTGATTTCGACGTCAGGATCAGGATAAATAGTGTGAAATATTTTTCTCCATGATGATTTTGCGGTGAAGTGACTTTGCTTTTATATACTATTGTCAGGTAAAGATGAAATTTAAAACTATATTACTACTTCTGATCGTACCTTTGATGATTTCCTGCAGCAAAACCTACAGCGGAAAGGATGCCCCAGTCGTCAAAAAGGGAATCCTTGATCTGCGAAACTGGAATTACAAGTCTGACGGACCGGTAAAACTTTCCGGAGACTGGGAGTTCTACTGGAAGAAACTACTGGCACCCGGAGATTTCTCCGCAGAAGAAAAACCGGAAATGTCCATGTATGCCTACGCTCCCCAGGAGTGGAACAGTCAGAAATTGAAGGGTGAAACACTTCCCGCAAAGGGATATGCCACCTACCGTGTAAGGATTCTTACCAGCGGCAAAAAGCAGGTGATGGGAATAAAACTTCACGCAATAGGGACTGCCTCCCGTGTGTTTATCGATGGCGTTGAAGTGCATGCTGCTGGGAAAGTCGGTACTTCCTCAGAAACCTCCAAATCGTACATGTATCCAACAGCTGTAAATTTTTGTTCCATCGGAGAGGAAGTTGAAATCATTGTCCAGGCATCCAATTTCAACTACTACAGCGGAGGAATATGGTATGATACAGTTCTTGGAACTCCTGCACAGATCCGGGACATATGGGGCAAGAAGTATATGCTGGCCCTGTTTCTCATTGGCAGTATTTTTATAATCGGCCTCTATCATTTTATTATATTTATATTAAAAACGGAAAATAAGGCGCCCCTCTATTTTGCCCTCTTCTGTATTGCCATTGCGTTGAGAACATTTTTAACAGACGAAAGAATCATACTGTTTCTTATTCCTGAAATTCCCTTTGCTGCAACAAGCAAGTTGGATGTGCTGTTGTGGCTTGCGGCCGTTGTGAATCTTGGTGCTTTTCTCAGGTCCATGTTCTCAATGGAATTTTCAAAAAGGATTTTTCAGGTTATTGCGGTTATAGCCGCTGTTCTGGCAGCTGCAATCCTGTTTACACCGCCGGGAATTTATTCTTACTTAATCAATCCAATGATGTATGTTACAATGGCAGCTGGAATATACTTTGTAACTATGATTGTAATTGCGGCAAAAAGGAAAAGGGAGGGGGCATCGGCTTTTCTTTTTGGTACAATATTTCTTATGCTTGCCGTGGTAAATGATGTCCTGAATATGCTGTATATATTAGATACTGCCATTATTGTTCCGGCAGGCCTTTTGGCTTTTATCTTATCCCAGTCATACGGTTTATCTCAGCGTTTTTCAAGGGCCCTTGAAACAGCGGAAAGTCTTTCGACTAAAATTCAAAAGGATAATGAAAATCTTTCCTCAATTCTTGACAATACCAGAAGTGCCTCAGATGAACTTGCAGGCCTTTCTGATACGTTAAACAATACCGTTGTAGGCCTGCAGGAAGAGATGGCCAGCCAGGGAAGTAACCTCGAGGAGACATCCGCTGCATTCGAAGAGATGACCGGAGCAATTGAATCAATAGCAAATACTGCACATCAACAGGATGAGGTTATAACAGGAAATAACAAAATTCTTGAAAGCTATGTACAGTCGTTAAACGAAATTACTGAGGCTGCAAGGGGAGCGGAAAGGCTGAGCGCAACGAGCAGAGAGCAGACGGAATTAAGCCGAAAAAGTCTTGCTGATATAATCGATGGCATGGCGACCATTAAAGAATCCTCAAAGGCCATCAGTGATATCACTGTACTGATAAATGAAATATCGGAGCAGACAAATCTACTGTCTCTGAATGCCGCTATTGAGGCTGCCCGCGCCGGAGAACACGGCAGAGGATTTGCCGTGGTTGCCGAAGAAATCGGTAAACTTGCCGACAGGACCATTGAACAGGCAAAATCAATTCAATCGCACATACAGGAATCTGTTGCAAGCGTGGAAAATGAAACTGAGATTATCATGAATTCATCTACTGTTATCTATAAAATCGGAGAGGCCGTTGATGACACCAATGTGGCAGTTTCAAGCATACTTGAACGATGTATTCAGCAGGAACAGCATGCTCAGACCATTCTAAATAATCTGGAACAAATATCAAACGGATCAACGGAAATAACAAAGGCAACAAGCGAGCAGAAAACTACCATGCAGGAAGTCACCCAGTCAGTGGATTTTTTAAATGAAATCATGAACGGTGTATTGAACAAAATCGGTACCCTGATGGAATCAACGAAAATTCTTCATGCTGAGATAAATTCCCTGAGAAAGTTATCTGATTAATCTGTTTCCCCTTTATAGTTATGCTTATAATTCCAGGGCGGTCATTAAGGCCGCCTTTTCTATCTATTATAGATCTCCACCCGGGAAAAATCGGAACCCATTATACCAGATTAGAAACTGAAGCATTCATGAGCCTTCCCCTTATACTCTGGTTTTATTGAAGGTAAAAATAATACCGTCTGGACGGTTAAAAAAGCTTTACAGACCTCCTGTAATTCACTATAGTGAAAAATTATTACATATAGTGAATTACAGGAGGTCCTGACATGAAATCACGGTTTTCTCTCTTTTTAATTGTACTGTCTTTATTCCTTTCTTTTAATTCCTGCGATTATCAGGGTAGTACCGGCAGCAGCGAATCACCCAACCCGGGGAATACTTCCGGGATTATCACGGAACCCGTAAAGGGATTTGCTGATATCCACATTCACCAACTGGCGGAATTTGCCTACAGCGGGGCATGGTTTCACGGGAGCTACGAGGGGCCGGAACATATTGCCATGGCACCCTGTGACGGCGGCATCGATCATGCCCAGACATTTCTTTATCCCCTCAATGATTTTCTCGGCCAGAATCCTGGAACCTGGGGTGACACGGGACTCCATCTTTTCAGGAAAAATGGTTATCCCTCATACGAAGGATGGCCCCGGTGGGACACCATTGCCCACCAGCAGGTTTGGGAGGGGCATTTGAAGCAGGCCCACGAATCAGGACTGAGCCTCTACATTATGTCTGCGGTTAATTTCAGGCCCCTCAGTGAAGTGATGCCCCCGCAGAATAAAGTAGAGGGGTGGGGAAATAGTGACCACGATTCTGTTGACCGTCAGCTTGAGGCGGCACTGAAGTTTGCTGAAGACCGGGACTGGGTTGAAATTGCCAGGTCTCCCGAAGAGGCGCGTTCCATAGTGAATTCCGGAAAGCTTGCCATGGTTCTTGCCATTGAAATCTCAGATATTTTTCCCGAGGGAGACTGGCGGCCTCAACTGCAGTATTATTATGACCTGGGAGTCCGTTCAATTCAGCTGGCACATCAGCTGGATAACCGTTTTTCAGGAATAGCCCCCCATCACTTTATCTTTAAACTTTTTCAGATTATTGAAGATATCAGGGGTGGTGACTGGCTTTCTCTCGGATACGATACCGATGAAGATGGAAAAAATAAACTGGGATTGACTGCGGAAGGGAAGGAGCTTGTCAGGGCAATGATGGACCTGAATATGATCATTGACCTTTCTCATATTTCAGAAAGGGGAGTTGCGGATATATATGAAATATCCCGCGAAGTAAATTATTATCCACTTGTTCTTTCCCATGGCCATTTCAGGTCAATTATGATGGAAGAAAAACAGAATGAGGAAAAGACCACACCTGACTGGATTGTGAGAGTCATCAGGGAAACCGGCGGTATGTTCGGGCTCAGAACCGGATCCCTGCAGACAAAAACATACATCCATTCCGGTGTGCCCAATGACTGTGACGGCTCAACTAAAACCTTTGCACAGATTTACCAGTACGGGGTAAAGGGATTGAAGGTTAATGTTGCCCTTGCCAGTGATATGAATGGATATATTCAGCAGATTCGTCCACGCTTCGGGGGAGAGAAGGAATCATGCGGTGCCTCCGGCGATGAAAATATAGCAAAGGAGCAGCAGGCCCTTCAGAAAAACAGACTCGGTACTGAATTCGATTCAAAGGGATTCGCACATATCGGTTTAATCGGGGATATTATCAGGGAACTTAAAAATTTCGGGGTTGATACCGGAAGCCTTGAGAACTCAGCGGAAACATTTATTCGGGTCTGGGAACGCTCATATGACGAGAGCAGGGGGCCCCTCCCGACAGATGATTTTGATACCTCCGGGATTGAGTAAAAAAGAATCCCTGCAGGAAAATCATCAATAGTTTCTGTTTTTACATGTCTCCGGTATTTTCATGCCGAAGACGCAGTTGCCATTGCCCGCTCAACCAGAGCGGGTATACTGCGCTTTTACTTCCTTTCGCATAACGCCTGATCAGTAATCTTCTGTCTTTCTAATTTGAAAAAAACTTGCAAATCTGAAATACTTTGTCATTATACGGAAACAGCATGGAGAAGGATTTTTTTGCAGCAGCTGGATCACCTGAATAAACGGGAGTGAGTCATGAAAGAAAAGGTTATTATAAAACAACTGCAGTCACCTCATCAGGAAGAGAGTTTTTCTATATTTAAACCTCTCAGCAAAGCCATGCAGCATGACATCAAAAGGTCCGTGAAGGAAATTTTTGATGGATTGGGTGGTGCTTCACTTCTTAAGGAGAGCGGCGAGGTTTACATCAAACCAAATGCCGTTGATGCCAAAGCCTATACCCACACCCGAGTCGAATTACTCCGTGAGGTGATTCTTTACTGGAAGGCAGCAGGGGCAAAAAAAATATATTTATTCGAAAATGCAACTCAGGCCAATTACACCCGTCTTGTTTTCAGGGCCGCCGGTTACACAAAGCTCTGCCGTCAGACCGGGGCGGTCCCGGTTTATCTTGATGAAGAGAAGAGTGAGGTGGTTCAATTCGGGGGGAAGAATAAAGCCTCCCCTGAGAATCCTGAAGGCTATGACCTGAATGAATGTCTTCTCCCTGGGACTGTTCTGAAGCTGATACGGGAGCGGGACCGGCATCTCTATATAAATGTACCGAAGCTTAAGACCCACTCAATGGGGGTGGTGACACTGGGGATTAAGAACCAGTGGGGCCTTCCCATGCACAGCTCCCGCGGCTTTGATCATAATTATAATCTTCCCTATAAACTTGTGGATGTTCTCGCCATGATTTCTCCTGATGTTACACTTATCGAAGGGATCGAAGGGACTATTCATGGACATTTCCCCGCAACAGCCCTGGCTGACAGGGTGGTGAAACCCTTCAGGCTTATTATCGGCAGCCGAAATATCGTGGCTGCGGATATTGCCGGGGCCAGGATTTTTGGTCTCGATGTATCTGATGTCCCTCATTTGAAAATCAGTATCGAAAAGGGACTCGGCCATGGTGTAACATCCCTGGGAGATATTGAATTTCACGGAGATATTACTGACCTGAAAAAGATCGACCTCATGGGAGACATGCCCGCTGAAGGTCACTACTCCTGGAATTTGATTCCGGAATACCATCCCAATGTGAAGATCATCATGGGGCAAGACCTCGCATGTCCCGAAGGATGTGTGAATAACCCACTCAATGGTCTCCAGATTATGGCCCTGGATCACGGCGGCCGTGGCGGCTGGACCATGATGATGGGGAAGGGCTTTAATCCCGAAGAGGTGGATGCAATTACCGGAAAGGTTTTCATCGTGGGGCACTGTGCCATCAGTGAAATCTCTACAAAACTGATCAGCCGCCTGGGCCGCGAAAATGTCTACCTCAGCAGTGAATGCAATAACCTGAAGGAGACCGCAGAGGCCCTTTTTCATCTGATGAAGGTGAGTCCCGCCTCATATGTAAAGATGAATCCCGTTACTACTCTGAAGGAACTGATAACTGCAAAGCTTAAGGGATCAAGCTCCAGGGTGCCATCTTCGGTGAGTAATTTTATAAAACACGTTTAAATAAAAATCCTCCGGCAGGTCTGATAATGCAGCGACTGATGTTGGATTGCGGAATTATAATTTATAAATGCCGGTTTCCCGGGGAAGCCGGCATTTGTATTTACAGACTGTATTAGAAACGGATTCCCGCAATAATTCCGGCGGGGAGTGGCTGTATAAACCAGCCTGGTTCGATGTCCGCAACTGCGGCAGTTTTTACCCCGTGATAACGTTTTATATAATCGCGGTAATCCCTGATGGGGCGGGTCGGCTGTGTCAGGATTGTTGCCTCTGCGACAATTATTCCGAGGCCGGCGCTGAGGAGTCCCCGCTTCCAGCCGTCAAAATACCAGACAATACCTCCTCCCACAAGGTTGACACTGATCTTAAGTATGTGACTCTTGAGCCAGTGGATACCGCTCTGACATTTCGCGGAATTTCGTTTGAGCCACTCTTCTCCTTTCTCCAGTTTTTTGAGGCGATCTTCAGTTGTTTCCTCCGGGAGTAGATTGAAGTCGGATGCTGTATGCCGGGGATAAAATGGCATGAAAATGAGCAGGGATCCGGAGAGGGTTGTCTTGGTTATGGAAACAATATTATAGGCCTTTCTTTCCGGCCAGTCAGACAAAAGCCCATAGACGCCGTAACCTGTCAGGGCGCTGTAACCGCTAATCCAGCCCCAGGACCACCAGCGGGCACCGGTCTGAACTCCGTTGAATGATTTTTGGATGAAATTTATTCGTTCCTGAACAGCATCATCCGGTAATGATTTTAAATCAATTGTGTCTTCCGCAAGGGCAGCAACAGGGAATATCAGCAGGGAAAGTAGAATAAGAGATAATGAGAACCGGGTAGAAAATGACATAAAATCCTCCTGTGGAATACAGCACCTTCAGGTGCTGGAATATTATTAAAGGGAAGAGTAATCCCTTCAATAATCTATTGCATTAAATCGGACATATGTACGATAATGTAGAACGGTATACTAAATTGTCAATTATTTCTTTATGTTGCTGCAGTTTTGATCAAGCCGTGGAGCAGGAAGTGAGTTATATCAGGGGAAGAGAGTGTTCTCTGTTTAGAAAAAACAGAATTATCCGGGCCGTTGAGAAAATATGCCCGTAGAGTAATTGTGTAAACGAAGGATTAAACTTCCCCCCGCCTGATCTTTACCGGATATCATATCAGCCGATAATTTATTGAAATGGCAATTTATAATTCAAGCGGGGATTGTCTTCACAGTCGATCAATTCTTTCAAAAGGCAGTCTGATTATAAACCTGGCGCCCCTTCCCGGTTTAGACTGAACGTTCATGGTTCCTCCATGGTTTTCAGAAATAATAAAATAGGATACTGATAATCCAAGACCGGTTCCCATGCCAACCTGCTTGGTTGTAAAAAAGGGCTCAAAGATTCGTTTGCGTGTTTTTTCATCAATACCCGGTCCGTTATCTTCTATCTCTATGCAGCACATGGCGGGTATCGATTCTTTATATATTCGTAAAATAAAACGCGGAGGTTCGCATTTTATACCACGGGCATTACACTCTGCCCGATGTTCACTCATTGCCTGGGCGCCATTGCGGAAAATGTTTAAAAAAACCTGCTGTATTTTTGCCCCTTCGCAGGGCACGGGGGGCAGGTCTTTTTCATAGTCTCTTGTGATCTCGATTGTTTTAAAATCATACTGACCTTTCAAATCATAATCAGTAGCGGCCAGTTCAAGTGTTTTATCAAGGAGGTCCTCTATATCATGAGAAGAAACTGAGGAGTCACTTTTGCGGGCAAAGCTGAGCATGTTTTCCACTATGCCGGAAATCCTGATGCCTGCCTCGCTTATCGACTGAAGCATGCGGAGGATGCCCCGATTTTCCATGAAGGTGTTTATCGCCTTCATGTTTGTACCGGCCTCTTCTGCGGATTTCAGGTTGGCGGGGTGGTCTATTTTAGTAAGGCGCCTGGACATGTTTTCCGCAGCCTGCATCAGACCGGCAAGGGGATTGTTTATCTCATGGGCCATACCTGCTGCCAGGCCCCCCACTGAGAGCATTTTTTCAGACTGTACCATCATTTCTTCCAGGCGCACCTGTTCTGTCACATCATCGATACGGATTACCGCCCCCTCGCTGCCGTTGGAAATGAGGGGGTAGATGGTTATATCTTCATAAATAGTCTCACCCTCTTCCTGCCGGGGGCGTTTGCTGTCGGTCTGCTCCCGCCCTTCATCGATGGCACTCCGCACTCGTTTCATCTCACTGTAGAGACGGGGGAAAGATGTTTCAAGAGATTGTCCCACTGCATCAGCAACAGAAATCCCGGTTGCCACTTCGGCCTCACGGTTCCACTGTGTCACGATACCCTCTGAATCAATTCCGATGAGAATTGAGGGCATTGAATCTATGATGTTGGAGAGGTAGTTTCGTAAATGGTGCAGCTCGTTTTCCGCTTTTTTTCTTTCGGTGATGTCTGCAAAATTTACAATGACCTTTTCAAGTTCACCATCATCGGAGAATAGGGGAGTGGCATTAACGGTCAGCCAGGTCGTATAATCTCTCTCCGGCCTGCTTACCCCCACGAGGTAATTTTTTAGCGGTTTCCCCGTTGAAATTACCTTCGATACGGGGTAATCTTTAACTTTCATTGGAGTTTCATCATCATGAACAAAATCCCATGCCGGGTCAATGGCACCTTTTCCCAGCATTTGTTTGCCTTTGAATCCAAGAATATCTGCCGCTTTTTTGTTGTTCAGCAAAATACGTGTATCCTTTGCATGTACGAGGACACCTATGGAGAGATTTTCCATTGTTGTACGGTATTCATTTTCACTTCTTCGTAAAATTTCTTCCGCCCGTATGCGGCTTGTGATATCTGTAAATGTTGCGGAACTTCCGTGAAAGATTTTACCGTCAAAGCTCATTGTACTTGGGGAAATTATTATGTGGACTGTTTCGCCGTCTTTTTTGATCATCTCTATTTCATAGGGCTCTGCTGTTCCTTTTGCACGTTTAGCTAATTCGTTTTTTAGTTTTTTCTGATTTTTTTTATCAAAAAGAATATTTATGTTTTTTCCAATTAGTTCGTCTATTGTGTAGCCCAGCATGGAACAAAAACTGTTGTTGGCATACGTCAATACCTGGTTTTCCTGAATTGCAAAACCGTCATTCATGGTTTCTATTAAAAGACGATATTGTTCTTCGCTTTTCCGAAGTGCCTTTAAGGTCTCTTTGTGCCTCGTAATATTGCGGGCAATGCCCAGTACGCCTATGAGTCTGTTTTCAGAATCGTGAATAGGTGTCTTGATCGTTTCAAGCAGTTCCCTGTGTCCGTCATCAGCGAAAGTAATTTCCTCCTCGTTTATACTCGGCTCATTTGCAGCCATGGCTGCCTTGTCATTTTTGCGGAAAAAATCTGCCAGTTTTATGTCTACGAAATCATAATCTGTTTTACCGACTATTTCCGCTTCCTTTGCCCCAAAGAATTTTTCAAATTTACGGTTACAGGAAAGGTATACGCCATCGGGATCTTTCATCCAGACAAGGTCCGGTATTGTTTCTATTAGCGTCCGCAGGTATGTTTCCTCCTTTAAGACGGTTTGACTTGACTCACGGAGTTGAATCTCCGCCAGTCCCTGTTCCGCCAGCATTACCGCCAATCCACTTAGAAAGGATAATGTATTTCTGAAGGCCTCCTCTGTAACTATGGGGATCTCCTTGATCGCCTTAAGATATGCCTCTAAATCATATTCGTAGGCCTCGGCCTGTTCCCTGAAGCGTTCCAACTCAGGTTCCTGAAAAAAAATTTGTCCCGTCGCCAGGTTGGCCACGTGGGCCCCTTTGATTATTACGGGAGTAGCGCCATCCACCAGACCATTTTCGCAATGCCGTATGCTGTGTTCTTTTAAATTTTTAAGGTGAGACATGAGTTTACGATTGCTCTCTTCGCAGCTGGCCCTGGAATCGGGAACGGCACGATGGAAGAGCATGCAGGCATCCCTCCAGCCGGTATTGATCAGCAGTTCCTGGTCCGGGTGGGAGACAAGCCCTATTGTATATCCTGTGGAGAGGGAGAAGCTTTCAAATAATTCTCTGAGGCGCTCAATATCCACCAGGTCCTTAAAAAGATATTTATCATCTACCAGGTGCTGTTTGTTCTTGCTCATTTTATTTCTTCTTCAAAGGATATCATGTTTTCGCTGCTCATTTTTAAGAATTAGACTAAATCCAGATGCCGTAGACCTGCCTGGAAAAAAGTTTTGTCTTCAGGGGTATTTTAATCTCTGGTTCTGGAAGAGACACCATGTGAAATCTTAACATGCTGTCTCTTCCAATTCAACAGATTTACAGGGGAGGGGGGTGAAAAAACATCCGTAAGATGCAACTAAAACTTCCAGCCGGTTTTTTGTTGACAATTTGGCATTCATGATGTTGACTGACTTGTCAATCGTTCCGGGAAAAGATTACTTGATTGCCAAAGAAAATAATGCAAAATGCAAAAAACCGATTATGTGGAGTTAAATTGTGAAAAAAGATTATGTTATTCCCATTCGAGAGAAACTAGCCTACGGTGTCGGTGATACCGCCATCAATATTGCTTATGGTGCCATCGGTTTCTATATGCTTTACTTTATGGTTAATGTGGGAGGAATCTCTCCTGGTCTGGCCGGTTTGATTTTTGGTCTTGCCAGGGCCTGGGACGCCATCACCGATTACCTGATGGGCCGCATCTCTGATGCTACGAAGTCAAAGTGGGGGCGCAGGCGGCCCTATATCTTTTTCGGTGCCATCCCCATGGGCATTTGTTTCGCGGGACTCTGGTTTGTCCCACAGGGCTCTGAGCTGTTTCGTTTTTTCTATTACCTTTTGGTTTTCATCATGTTTAATACATCCTTTACCGTGGTGGCGGTTCCCTACGGATCTCTCATGGCGGAGATGACCCAGAATTATGATGAGCGGACCAGTCTCTCCGGTTTTCGCATGGGGTCCAGTTTTGTCGGTACCCTCATCGGAGCGGCGGGAGTTACCCTCGTAGTGGATGTTCTTTTCGGTAATGTAGCCAAGAGTTCCAGCTTCTCCTACATGGGGATGATTTTCGGGGTCCTGATTATCGGTATCCTGTTTATTACCGCAATGGGTACTCATGAAAGGACAAGGGTGCCGGAACATGAATTCGAAGGATTTTTTAAGACCATCGGTTCGTTTTTTAAACTGAAAGAATTCCGTATCGTCCTCGGGATGTTCCTCTTCAATATGATTGGTTTTGATATAATAATGGCTAACTTCTACTTTTTTATTGCCGACGTGGTGAAGGTGAAGGGTGATGCCACCATCTACATGGCCATTCCCCTGGTGATTGCCGTAGCTGCTGCCCCCCTCTGGATTTTTCTCGGCAACAAGCTGGGAAAAAAGAAGGCCTATATCATTGCTGCCCTTTACTTCACAGTGGTAATGCTTGGGTGTCTTTTCGTTCCTGAAGGAAATATTACCTTTACCATCGTTATCTGCGCCCTCTCGGGTATTGGTATATCCGCCTCACAGATTATCCCATGGTCGATACTCCCCGATGTAATTGAAATCGATGAGTACCATAACGGGATACGACGTGAGGGCGCCTTCTTCGGTATATCCACATTTCTCTATAAGGTTGCCTCCGCGGTTGCTATTGCCCTGACAGGGGTAGTGCTGGATATCTTTGGATATATCAAGGCGAGTCCCGACGCCGCCATTGCGGCGACGCAGGTAATTGTACAGCCCGCGTCAGCCATTATGTCCGTGCGTTTTCTTATCGGGGTGGCTCCAGGGATCAGTTTTATGATTTCAGCCATTTTCGTGAAGCTGCTTCCCATTACCAGGGAAAGCTTCGATGTAATAAGAAAAGAGCTTGAGGCCCGCAAGGCAGATAAATAGGGGGAAGGAAAATATCCTCCATGAATTTATTGTTTATTGAAATCGATGGCTGCCGTGAGAGTTAACCGGCAGCCCAAAAAATTTGAGGCGCGATATCCCGATGTAACTTCCTTCCTTTACCGCCTCTTACCCATGGGACGTAAGGGGAGGGTGGGACGTTATTTTACCGCGGACATATCCCCCGTGGGGAAACTCCCTGTGTATGAAGAAGTCCGTCACCTGATACCGCGGCCTGTACTGGAGGACAATCCTGAATGGATCGAGCTCTACGACGCGGTATGGGAATCTGTCTTTACCCGTCACATGAATCCGCCGGGTAAATATTTCAGCAGCCCCTACATTGACGCGGCACTGGATAAAAAACTATACCAGTGGGACATGACCTTCATTATCATGTATGCCCGGTATATCCATCACATCTTTCCCGCAATCGGGGCCCTGGATAATTTCTATGCCAGGCAGCGTGAAGACGGGATGATCTGGCGTATTTTTTCAGAAAAGACCGGGAGGGAGCACTGGTGGGGGAATTATCCAAATGCGGTAAATCCCCCCCTCTTCGCCTGGACCGAAGTCGAATACATGAAAATGACCGGGGATGATTCCCGTATTAAAAGAGTGCTCCCGGCCCTCGAGGCTCAGAGCTGCTGGCTGGACGATTCAATGCGAAGCAAACGTTCCCGGCATAAACTCTTCTGGAATACCGGAGACGGTACGGGAATGGACAACACCCCGCGCCGCGGAAGCGGATGGATCGATTTGACAGCACAGGTGGTGCTGAATCATAAAATGATAGCAGAGCTCTACCGGCGTATCGGTGAAGAGGGGGAAACCCGGCGTCACGAAGGTGCGGCGGAATTGATTTCCCATGCCTGCAATCGTTTCATGTGGGATAAAGGTGATGGTTTCTATTATGATATTGATGATGGGGGAAGTTTAAAAAATATAAAAACCGCAGCAGGTTTCTGGCCCCTCCTGGCGGGTATCGCATCACCGCAGCAGGCGGTGAGACTTGTGGATCATTTAAATGATACCGGAAGTTTTAATTCCCCGGTTCCCGTACCGGCCCTTGCCCGTGATCAGAAAGATTATGACCCCGGGGGAAGATACTGGCTCGGCGGCGTCTGGGCTCCGACCAATTATATGGTGGTCCGGGGATTGTCAAATTACGGTTATGAAAATGAAGCACGTGAAATTTCCACGCGTTATCTGAATGCAATGAGCCTCGTTTACCGGGATAAAAAAACCGTATATGAACTCTACGCCCCTGAACCGGACAGGGATGGTAACTTTCTTCCCGGCACAAAAAAAGACGGGAAAAATTTCTGCAAGGATGATTTTACCGGCTGGAGCGGCATAGGCCCCGTGGCGATGCTGATTGAAAATATTCTGGGAATACGTGTGCAGGGGGATGAGAAAAAAATTATCTGGAACCTGTACCGTCTCGACCGCCACGGTATTGAGGGGCTTCATGTCTGCGGAACCAAAGTCAGTCTAATCTGTGAAAAAAGATCAGGTGAAAATGATGTCATCGTAATTGAATCAGAGGTTAATTTGACTGGTCCCGGTCTGGAGCTTGAGATTATCACCGGAGAGGGAAGCCGTCGCCTTCTGAAATTGAACAAAGGAAAAGAGAAGCATCGTATCGCAGTATGAAAAAGACCCTTTAATGGTTCTTTAAATAATTCCGTTACCGTATAGAGAATAATTTTTATGCTTTTAATTTTAGTAGTTGTAATTTCCCTTCTGATCCTCTTATGCATCAGGCGGTGGGGCCTCTCCTCTTCCGGGGAGATCCTTACTCCCCCGCCGCCTGATGAACCACGCATTAATTGTTCCCGCCTCTTCGGCGTGCGCCCCGGGAGCCCCTTTTTTTTCAAAATTGCCGCTACAGGCAAACTGCCCCTCACCTTTGATGCAGATAATCTTCCCCATGGACTTAATGCCGATGTTTCCACAGGAATCATCACCGGAACCATAAAAGAGGCCGGTAGCTATAAGGTCAGGCTTTCCGTGAAAAACAACCTGGGATCAGTATCAACGGACCTTGAAATTCGCTGTGGTGAGGAGATATGTCTCACTCCGCCAATGGGTTGGAACAGCTGGTACTGCTGGAGTGAGGCGGTGAGCCACGACAATATCCGAAAAGCAGCCGCAGCAATGGATGCAAGCGGTCTTGCAGATCACGGATGGACATATATAAACATTGATGACTGCTGGCAGGGGGAGCGCCGCGGTGAAGCGGGGGCAATCCAGGGAAACGAAAAGTTTCCTGATATGCCGGGGCTCTGCGATTACATCCATGACCGCGGCCTGAAGGCTGGAATTTATTCCACTCCATGGATGGGGAGCTACGCTGGATTTGTCGGCGGCACAGAACCTGAAGAAGGATATGATGAGTATGCACTTCCTGCAGATAAACGCCGGCAGCCGGGACAGCTCTTCGGACGTTATCCCAGGGCAATCAGGAAGGGGATGGGTGAAGTGGGGCCACGGTGGCACTGCGATGCCGATGCCCGGCAGTGGGCTGCATGGGGTTTTGACTACGTTAAGTATGACTGGAACCCGAATGATACCCCCACGACAGAGCGCCTCCATGAAGAGCTGAAAAACTGCGGAAGGGATATTGTCTTCAGTATATCCAATACCGCACCATATGAAAATGCCCGTGGCCTGTCACGCCTGGCAAACTGCTGGCGCAACACCGGGGATATTACGGACAGGTGGTGGAGTATTTCATATATCGTCTCACGTCAGAAGAAGTGGCTGAAATTTTCAGCCCCGGGACACTTCAATGATCCTGATATGCTGCAGGTGGGAAGTTTCGGTATGCCGAACCGCGGCGACGGAAAATTCAAAAAGTCACGTCTCCTCCCCGTTGAACAGTACAGCCAGGTAAGCCTCTGGTGCATAATGGGGGCGCCACTGATGCTCTCCTGTGACCTCTCCGGTATAGATGATTTCACCAGGGGGCTTCTCACCAATGACGAGGTGCTGTCGGTTAACCAGGACCCCCTCGGTGCGGTGCCGCGGTGCATACCCGCGGGCTTTATGCGTGAGGTGTGGCTTCGGGAGATGTATGACGGTTCAATTGCGGTATGTTTTTTTAACCGCTTTCCCTTCAGGTTCAGGATTAAACTTAACCTTGAGGGGGCTGGTTTGTTTTCCAGCTGCATTGGCCGGGATATCTGGCGGCAAAAAGATCTCGGTATTTTTGAGGGGGAAGTTTCATGCACAGTTCCAGGACACGGTGTGGTGATGATGAAACTGACACAGGTTTCGGATGAGGAAGTTTAAACTTCCTTTGCCGTTTTTTTTTTATAAATCAGGGAAGTAGGACTGTTTGTATCGCCCTAAAAGATGTTTGACTCCGTATTACTCGAAACCGTAGTGGCGGTAGAGAGCGATAGCCTCATTCCTGATACTTGAGCCTGCCATAATATACCCAATTTACCATTTGACGGTTCCCGAAGCATATGCTAAGGTGCGCTAAACTGAAACTTCGAAAAAAGGGGAAGCAGAGAATGAAAAAACTGCAGAAATATCTCAGTGATTGGGCTGAAAACGGGCTTATTACCGGCGTCCAGGCCGAAAGTATCCTCGAATATGAAACCTCAAAGAGCAGTGATGTCCGTACCCGCTGGGTTCTATACGGATTTATCATTCTCGGAGTCGTGGTTATCGGTATTGGAGTGATCTCCCTCATTGCGGCGAACTGGGAAAGAATTCCCCCCATGGTGAAACTTATAAATAATCTCCTTTTTCTCTCCGCTGTTGCCTTCACTGTTTATAAAGTATCGCAAAAAGATAATGATATAGTTTTTGATGCCCTCCTGGCACTTTTTGTTTTTCTCTGCCTCGGAAGTATCGGACTCATCTCCCAGGTCTTCCATACCGGGGGGGAACTCTTTCAGGCCCTTGCATTCTGGCTGGTTATTGTTTTCCCCGCAACCCTCCTGGGTCGGCGTATCTTCCTGGTGCATCTCTGGTGCGGGGCGGCGGTGATTACCTACCTTCAGTATGCCTTTTCGCGAAAATCCTACTGGTATAACCTGCAGTCGCGACACGACTTTGATCTGGTTTATGCAATATTTATTTTTCTCCCATTTATTCTTCTGCTTCTGTCGCAGCTGTTCAAGAGGGTTGCCCCACTTCGCCGTCACGGTGAGGCCCTGTTGATGTGGACACTCCCGTCCCTTGCCGGTGCCATCATCTGGATGGATATATTTCTTTCATCAAAACATATGGACCCGGTGACCGGGGCTGCTCTGCCTGTTCTTATTGTCGGAATTCCGGCGGCAATCATCAGTCTTGCCGATAAAGAATTTTCAAAAAGGGAAAAGGTCATTGTTTCGGTCATGTCACTCCTGACGCTTCTCATTCTTTTGCCCCATGAGTTCAGCAGCACTCTTTTTTTAGGAGGGGTGGGGAAGTTTTTCGGCGCACTCTATACCCTTGTAATGCTGCTTCTGGCGGGAATGATATTTATCATAAGGAATAATAAAAAACTTTTTCACCTGGTTACGCTCCTGATGGGGGTACGTTTCCTTGTTGTATACTTTCAGGTGTTTGAAAATCTCGCTACGACGGGTTTTGGCCTTATTATTTCAGGACTGATAATTATCGGCGCCGCCATGCTCTGGTTCAAAAAACGTGATAATCTCGAGGGATGGCTCAGGGGGGCACTGCAATGAATATTGATAAAAGAAAACTGATTGCCGCATTAATTTTTCCCATTATTTGCCTTGTACTTCTGGCGACCTATAAGGGGGTGAAGGTAATGACGGGGAAAAGGGTCACGATACCTGTTACAGGTTTTGATCCCCGTGACCTTCTCTCGGGACATTACCTGATTTACCGCCTTGATCTTAATACGGGAGGGGCCTGCAGCGGTAAAACCGCCTATGGGGATGTTCTTGTCTGTATCAATAAAGAAGACGATGGTTCGATTAGCAGCCGTTCCTTAAGGGGAAGTTCAATCGACCGCTACCGGGGAGACTGTGATATTATTCTGAAGGGCAGATGCCAGAGGGGAAGGTTTACCGCAGGTGTGGAGAAGTTTTTTATCCCCGAGGCACATGCCCTCAAACTCGACAGTGTGGTACGAAAGGGTAAGGGGAAACTGGTACTTTCGGTTGACTATCATGGAAAGGCCTCGATTGTTGATCTTCTCATCAACGAAAAGTCATGGCGGGACTATGTAAAGGAATAATGATTTACTCTGATTAACTACAGTTTAAGGTACATCTGTTCCATGTAGGGGGAAAAACCCATTTTTCTCCAGAAGGCGGTTGATTTAGGATTGCTCAGTGCGGCAAATATTTCAATCCGGTCAACATTTTCCTCTGAAAACCATGTTTTCAGTGTGTTGAAAAGTTTTTCTCCGATTCCCCGGTGCTGATGAGATTCTGTTACTGCGAGATTGTCGACGTAACCGTAACGGGGAGAGGAGTAGACCGGTGGTTTGTTCATGATCTGGCCAAAGGCATAGCCCGCGATGATGCCTTCCGTTTCTGCCACGAGCATTTTTGATTTTTCATTCTTCAGGTTTTCCCTGATGTACTCTGCGAAAAGACCGGCGTGGTGTTTTACTTTTGTGAAACTGCTGTCCAGGGATGCATGATAGGCGACGAATTCAGCATAGAGTGTTTTTACAGCCTCAAGGTCTTCTTCGGTGCAGGGGCGTATTTTTATCACGGAGATGGATTTTTCCTTTTTGGATTTAATTTTTAAAATCAATCAGTATGCTGCATGATAAATGCAGAGAGCCTTTTAATGGAAGTAAAAATTTCCTCTGACCCGGACAGATCCTGAACTGGGGCACCGGGTGAGGCATATCCCAAAACAGTCATCCCCGCATCCAGGCCAGCCTGTACGCCGTTACGGGAATCTTCAATTACCGCACAGTTCTCCGCAGGAACATCTATCCGACGTGCCGCCTCAAGAAATATATCCGGTGCGGGTTTCCCAGCAGTTACTTCGTCCCCGCTGATCCTGCAGGGAAAATAATCTGTTAATCCGATACGCTCCAGCATCAGCTCTATCAACTCCCTTGACGATGAGGAGGCGAGGGCAATGGGAATTTTTTTTGATTCAAGTAAATCGAGGAGTTCCGGTATGCCATCAATTGGCTGCAGGTTTTTAAGGCCCATGAAATAGTTTACCCGTATTTCATCCGCCCTCTCCTGAAGGCTCTGAGCCGGCTCTGACAGCCCTGCATTTATTGCCACGGTTTCCCACATGCTATGATTTGACATTCCCGTAAAGGAATGGCGCAGTTTAGGGGGAATATCGATTTTGAATTCCTGAAATATTATGGTTTCTGCATCATAGTGATGTGGCTCGCTGTCCACAAGTACACCGTCCATGTCAAAGAGTATGCCCGAAATTTTTTTCTTCATCGTTTTTCCATATGGCAACTTTTTGGGATTGGGGGGAGATAAACTTCCTCTCCCATCCCATGAAAAAGTATTATCGCCTTTAATTGTTGAAAAAGAGCCTGCAAGAAAGGGAATAAAATGTCAATGTAAATGAGGAGAGAAAAATAAAAACCGGGGCTCGCCAGAAGCGAACCCCGGTTATAATCAGGAGGACCCTTGCGGGTCGTTAATAATGGGTTTTAGGGGTAATGGATGAGATTTATAGTTCTCCGCAGGCAAATGAAGCGTCATGAATGTGCATCATAGACATGTCCTCTGCCTTGATGCTTGCAGCCAATCCCTTCGCCCGGGGAAGAATATTCATAGCGTAATATGAAGCTCCCATCATTTTGCCCTGGTAGAAGGCGACTTCTTTGTCGTCTGCAGAAAGGGCTTTGAGGGCCTTTTTATCGGATGTATCAACACCCTTCTGGCTGTAGATGTCTGCAAGCTTTTCAGATGCGACACCGGCCATCCAGAGGTGGAACCATCCAAGGAGTATATCTCCCATCATGTTCAGGAAGGGGAAAGCCCCGGAGATGGGAACCATAAATTTTCCTTCTTTGCCGCACTGTGCGAAGTACATTGCCATGCCCGCAAGAAGGTCGATATTTTCCTTAACTGCCGCTGCAGTAGCCTGCAGTCCTTCAGTTTCCTTGTACTTTTCGAAGGTGGCGTTCATCTCTGCAAGGAGAGACATGAGAACCGCACCTTTCTTTGCTCCCAGCTTTCTTCCCACGAGGTCGAGGGCCTGGATTCCGTTGGTTCCTTCGTAAAGAGAAGCAATCTTCAGGTCCCGCATGAACTGTTCCATGGGGTAATCCTGGCAGTAACCGTAGCCGCCGAAAATCTGGATGCCGAGTTCAGTTACCCTGAACCCTTCGTCGGTTCCGTATGATTTTACAATGGGAACGAGGAGTTCGAGGAGGTTTTTCCACTTATCCGCCTCTTCGCCTTCAAGAGCATGGGACTTGTCAAGGGCATGTGCACAGTAGTAAACCATTCCTCGGAGTCCTTCAACGGTAGTCTTCATGTTCATGAGCATTCGACGAACATCGGGATGCTTGATGATGGCCACGGATTTTGCTTCGGGGTTCATCATGTCTTTGATATGTTTTCCCTGTACACGGTCCTTTGCGTACTGGAGTGCATGCATATATGATGCTGAAGCGGTGGAGAGTCCCTGGAGGCCCATGCCGAGGCGGGCTTCATTCATCATCTGGAACATGATCTTCATTCCCTTCCTCTCTTCACCGAGGAGTTCTCCGTAACATTCGTTGTTGTCTCCGAAGCTCATACTGCATGTTGCGGAACCCTTGAGTCCCATCTTGTGTTCGATGCCGGTACAAACCGCATCATTTTTTTCTCCCAGTGATCCGTCTTCATTAATGTGGTACTTGGATACGAGGAAGATTGATATTCCCTTTGTTCCTTCCGGATCACCTTCGATTCTTGCAAGAACGGGGTGAACGATGTTTTCGAACATATCGTTTTCACCGGCGGTAATGAATATTTTACTTCCTTTTATTTTGAAGCGTCCGTCGGGCATTCTTTCTGCAGTTGTTTTCAGGGCACCTACATCAGATCCGGCATCGGGTTCGGTGAGAACCATGTCGCCGCCCCAGACGCCTGCATACATCTTGTCCATGTACTTTCTTTTCTGCTCTTCTGTTCCGAATACATCGATGAGGTGAGCAGCACCAATTGCCGGTTCGGGATAGAGGAAAAATCCCATATGAAAGGTGTAGTATTCCTTGGAAGCCATGTCGATGGTGTAGGGGAAGCCCTGTCCACCTGATTCCTGGCTGATTCCCATGGTGAAAAGCCCTGAGTCATTCATGATTTTGTGGAGGTCTTTGTACTGCTGGGGTACGTAGACTTCACCGTTGTCAAACTTAACACCCTCTTTGTCTACTTCCTGGTAGCATCCGAGTACATGCTCTTCAGAAATGTCTTTGGCAAGGGAGACCGCCATGTCAAACATTTCCTGATCGTACTCCTGGTATTTTTCTGTTTTTGTAAGCTCATCTACTTTGAGCATTTCGTAGAGAACGAAATCCTGGTCGCGTTTATCGACAATTTTATCCATAACAACAACTCCTCACATTATATTTCAGGCGCGCCTGAGGCAGTGCCGGGTCACACAAAACGGCACTGTGTTTGGAATGAATATTCATTCCGTTTTTGAGCATTTTATATTTTTTAATACTGAATTTTTTTTATACTTCAGTATTTAGATCCCTAGGCTTTGATGCCGTCCCAGAAAATTGAAAATATTTCATCGATCAGCTTTGTGGTAATGTTCAATCCCTGGGTTCGATGCCTCTCAGCGAGCTGCTGAATTGCTCCCCACATAAGTACTGTGATGGAACTGTAGTTAACATCACGGATTACCCTTTCGCTGATGGCCCGTTTGATCAATTCATCGTAGTGGCTGAAGCGTTTTTTATTCTTTCTGGCCACTTCACTGCTTACGAAGGGAGACGAGGCGTACTGATCAAGAAATTTTGCCTTATAGGGGTTTTTCGTGTAAAAGGTAAGGATGTTCTTCCATTTAATGTAGATTTCATCCCGGATGCTTACCCCTTCCGGTATACCCGTCAGAATTGCCTGGTTCAGCTCTTCCTGAACAATGTCATAGAGTTCAGTGATAATGGCTTCTTTATTGGTGAAGTACCGGTATATTGTACCGGATCCTACGCCGGCTTCATCGGCAATCATTGATACGGGAGTGCCGTGGAAACCATTTTCCGTTATCAGTTTCAGGGTCGCCTGAAGGATACGGTCTTTTTTATCACTTTTCAACATTGACTCCATATCGGAATGAATGTTCATTCCGTTGAGGACAGCATAGTACAGTAACTTTTTGTGTCAATAAAAATAACAATGGTATGGTGGGGATTTCTTTCCTCTGGAGTCTTAAAATTTATCTTGACATTACCCTCAGAGCCTCACATTTTCATAGGCAGTCGTTTTTTTTATTATTAAAGAATTCAGCTGAATGCCATTCATATCTGTTTGTTTCATGTTGAGGAAGTTTAGGCCCCTTTGATAGCATAAGCAGATGTGACCGGCAAAGGAAATAAATATGAAGAGCCTTTTACGATCCATCATCATATCCGCTGTCGGTGCGGGGGTATTTTTTGTATTCTTCTCACTTTTTGAAATGGGCCTGCTTTTATCCGCGGCGACTGCCATTGCGGGCATTATAGGAAGTGCCCTTTTCCTCTCCCCGAAAAAAATCAATAAGAAACTTGTTGAACTGGAAGAGATTCACGGTGTGAGTCCTGAACACCTGAAAAAAATAATCTCAAAGGGGAAAAAACAAATCAAATTGATGCAGAAAATGGCCAGAAAGGTTGATGATGAAAAAGTTAAAGGGAGGATCCGGGACATAATCTCGGTGGCTGAAAAAATATTCGATAATTTTGAATATGATCCCAAGGATGTCAAGGCGGCCCGTCAGTTTCTCAACTACTACCTGGATGCAACTATTCGTATCATAGAGCGCTATGCCACCCTTTCTCAGTACGAGGCGAATTCTGAAAATGCCAAAACCCTTAAAAAGGTTGAGGAAATGATGGTGAAAATCGAGGACGCCTTCCAGAAACAGCTCCTGAAGCTTCAGGATGACGATTACCTCGATCTCGATACGGAGCTTTCCCTCCTGGAAAAATCCATCAAATTCGATGGATTGGGAAAAAAGCAGAAGAAGACTACATAATCAGCCCGGTTATTTTTCGCTGATAAAAAGGAGTTCCACCCGTTTGAGCCGGCTGTTGTATTCCCTGTCTGATTCGTCGGGATTTTTCGGCAGCGGTTCATTTGAGCCGGCCCCCACCAGTCTTATCCTGTTTTCGTCAATGTTATAGGAATAAACCAGGTCCTTTTTTACGGCACTTGCCCTGTCCCTGGAAAGTTTTTCGTTCGCCCGGCGATCACCCCGCAGTCCAGTATGCCCCTTTACCATAATTCTGAAGTTGGGATAGTGACGGATATTTGCTACGATATTCCGTATTTGATTTCTTCCGTTTTCGTCGAGTGTATCGGTTCCGCTTCTGAATGAGACGGGCCTCAGCTTTAACGCTCCAACAACCTTAAGCCTCTTCCACTCTGAATTTGAAAGTTTTTTAAACTTCCTTGTCAGGGTATTGCCTTCATAGCGGCTGAGGGAGGTGCCCCCTGACCTTGCCGTGTACATTTTTCGGAGGAAAGATGAATTGATAAGAGTGTAGGGGTCTCCATCGGGAAGGGGATTTGCCGAGATGTCATTCATGTCCCTCAATATGCCCACGGTTGTTTGAATCGATTCAATAATTTCCGGCTGGTTTAAAGTACTCTGTGATACCAGACCAAACCAGCGTATGTTTTCAGGATACGCTATCCATTTTACACCCTTGAGCATGTAGGAGATCTGTTTTTGGTTAACCTTTACCTGTGTTTTTATATCCCGCGCCATTTTTGAAGGGGATGCCAGGTAGACATTAAGTGTTTCGAAATAATTTTTAAGAAACAGCAGTACGAGATCAGGTTTTTCCTGAGCGAACTTGCGGTTAGCCAGGAGGATGTCTACAATTAGCTTGTCAATATCCTCCGATCCCATTATTTTTATTGTCCCCGGTTTTGCCAGGGCCTCCGAGACATGTGGTTCCCATACGACTGCAAGGTCAACTTCTCTGTTAATAAATTTTTTGTACGCCGCTTCGGCGCCGTCCACCTCGATTCTCCATGGGCCATCCTTCTGTTTCAGCATGGGAACATCGAAATGGACACCGATAGTCTTGAGGAGATGTTCGCTTGGTGAAGAGGGAGTAAATGCTATGGTGACGTCGGTCTTTTTCTTCAGTTCGTCAATGTTGCTCACTGTTCTCATCCAGGAGACAATGGCATCCCCTCCCTTCGATTCATCAATGACCGCTACGATGGCCCCCGGATAGGAGACGGATTTTCCGTTGGTTATATATGAGTCGACGGTGCATACGGCAAAATCTATTTCACCCGCTTTCAGTGATTTCATTCTGCCGCCGTAGTCAGCATTGTCATCAATTATTTTTATGCGGTATCCCGAATCACGCATAAGCTTCCCGAAAACAGGTGAGCGAAAGGGGAAGTAACCGATCCAGCTGTCGAGGGCGATGGATATATCGCCTTTAAGATTTTTAGCGTCACTGGTGCTGTAGGTTATTTTTCTTGTTTCTTCCTTTTTCAGGAAGAATACGTTTATCCCGGCACCAATTACGGCAAGTAATATGAAAAGTCCCAAATATCGTTTAATGTTGTCCATAGTTTTCTCTGTTGATAAAATAATTTTTACTTGAAACGGGATTCAGTCCTTTTAATGCAATTTAAAATTTTCCTGCTTTGAAATCAATGACGGTGAAATCCTCCGTTTCCGCCAGGACCTTCTCCAGACCCTGTGACAGTTCTTTTAAATTGTTGGCAGTTTTATATAATATTTTTCCGGGCTGATTCAGCACATGGTCAGTCCCTATTTGAAAGCCTATGGTATGGATAATTACAGGACTTGTATTTAATACCATGGTGACAGCATCATTTAGTGTGTCTCCGTCCGTGGCACGCCCGTCAGTGATGATTACCAGGTTGTATTCCCCGTATCCCAGCTGGGTGCCTGCCTGCTTTTTGATTTTGGAGTATGCCCTTTCAACGGATTCTCCCAGGGGGGTTCCTCCCCCCGCTCTTATGATATCGACCTGTTGTATAATGAAGTCGCGCGATGATCCGAGTTTGGCACGTTCTGATACTCCATTGTTATCAAAGGCAAAGAGACCAATGTTTGCTTCTTTGGGTATTACCTTTATGAATTTTTTCAGGGCCTTTTTGGCTACAACAAGTTTTTCTCCGCTCATGCTCCCTGATCCGTCAAAGATAATGTAGAAGTTTCTCCTGGAAACTTCAGTCTCGACAGCGACATTCTCTATCTTTCCGAACCAGGCAATGACCGGTTTTTCTTCCACTGCATTAACTTTTTCTGTCGATGCTTCCTTTTTCGTGCAGGAAGTAAAGAGAAGCGGCAGCAGTAAATATAGTAATGTGGTTTTTTTCATAATAGCGCCTCCTTTGGTTACAGTGGCTTAAAGACTTCTTCCTCTGCCTCGACCTGCATGATCTTGAACTGTACCCGCATGTTTTTCAGCCATTCGTCTCTTGTTTTCGGGACGGTGTTTTTCGGAGAACTGATGCCGTGTCCAATTACCGTGAACTGGTTTTTATCGATGGTAATTCCCCGTGATGCGGCAAACTTTACGATTTCATCACGGACGGAACTGGCCCTGCTGTAACTAAGGTTCTTGGCAGCCTGTTTTATTTTTTTCAGCATTACCTGTCCCGCCCCTTCCTTCTCTTTTCTGAGATAGCTCATGGGATCAGAATGTCCTTCTACGGTGATAATGGCGCCACCATAGGTTGAGGCCATTTCAATGACCCGCTGAAATTCTGTCATATACTGGTTTGCTGAAAAAATGCTTTGGTTAGGCTGGAAAAATATTTCAAAGGAAAACAGGGAAGATCCCTTCCTGGTGCTGAGTTTTTCTGCAATAGCCTGGACCTTCCCCGGATCAAATCTGGATATCTGGACTTCAGTTGCATATTTGAGTCCCGCCTTTAACTCATCAAAATTCCAGTTTGCAATATCTATTGGTGACCGTCTGGAAATAATTCCGAGAGCCATCATGGATGTCTGTATTTCCAGTGTCAGCTTTCTGCAGCTTCGGGGATATTTTGTGTCTGACAGAAACCTGACATTTTCGTTGTATCCCGCCATTTCCGCATCAAAATACATGCCCTTCGTGTCCTCAGTGGCCCCGGGATCATCCAGGAGCAGTTTACCCCCCATGGAAAGGAGATTGCTGTACTGATCGCCTGACTTCCTTTTGAATAGATCCCTTACCTCTTCTTCCGCCTTCATCAGGGCCCTCACAAACTTTTTGACTTCTTCCCGGTTGCGGTCGAAATAGTCTCTCCGAACTGCATAGATGTCGGCAATTATTCTGTTGGCCGTTTTAGTGGAGAGGAGAATTTTCGCTCCTTTTACAGAGTCCTCCGCTCCGGTTCCCACTGTGCCGTTGGATGTGAGGGCCAGTGCATCGGGAATGATGGCGAAGGCGGCATCAATATTTTTCTGGTATAGTTTTGCCATGGGAGTATCACCCTTTGGTCCCAGGAGGTCCTTTGTCCATACAATATTTACGTCCGATGGACGAAGGCGGGCATCCGTGAGTAGTTTCATGAAGTAGTCAACGTGGGGACCGTAACTTTGTATTGCTACGGTTTTTCCCTTTAAATCGGAGACGGAGTTTATGCCAGATTTCACAACAAGGGCGTCCCCGCCGGCTGACCATGAGTGCTGGTAGATTATTACGGGACGCGTTTTCGGGTTGCCGCTCAGCTTTTCAGAGGCCATGTTTATCATTCCCATTGTGCCCCGGAGATAAACAAGGGATCCCTGGATGAACATTTCAGTCTGTTTTCTGAAGTCATCTTCCCTGAAGAGCTCGACGTTGAGGCCTTCCTGGTGAAAGATTGATCCCTTGATGGTTTTGGGCATGTTGCCATTGGCATAAATGGTAACCAGGTCGGCCCCCCAGGCAATGAGGGGAACCCTTATGGCGTCTCCTCCTGCAAAGTCACCGGTCTGGATGTCTCCGGAAATCGCTGGAGATTTTTCTTCCTTTTTACAAGAAGAGAAAATTGTCAGGATTAAAAATGTAATGATGATAAAATAATGATATGCTGTGAAGCGTTTCATAACGGTACCCTCTCAGAGAATAAGTTTTTGGGACTGATATTCTGCTTAGCTTATGTAACTAATTTGGTTTTGTCAAATAAAAAGAAGTCATAGATCCCAGGAAAGGGTGAGGCAATAGAATAGGATGAGAATATTTCAGTCTGATGAACAGGTCAGTTTGTACCCATTTTCCTGAGAATCAAATTTCGATAATTTATCAGGCAATTTTAAAAAGCTTGTCCAGTTTCTTCAACTTTTCAACAATTCCGCCATATTCCAGTTCACTGAAGGGCAGCATGGCTGCTCCTGAAAATCCCTGCTCTCTTATTTCAACAGCTTTTCTGGCCACCTTGTTTCTGATGTAATCCCAGAAGGGATGGTCGAAGACGTCCGCGGGTTCTGTCAGTTTTCCTTCATGAACGCAGAAAGCATGACATGATACAACCGGCGGCCCGTCAAAATATGAGACGGGAGAATTGATCTTTACCGGCATAAGAGGCCCCACATGACTGCCCCTCATATATCCCGCCACATAATGGCCTATGCTGTAGGGGGCCAGTACTTCTCCTGTGGCGGGAAAATTTCCCTGTACTCTCACCAGGCAGACGGGATCATCTTTCCCCGTATACTTGCCCGCAATATTGTGTAGCCTGGTAGTGCTTACAGCTGCCGCCTGTTCACCGTTTTTTCTGGAGTGAATACTTTCAATCACATATTTTTCATTGTCGCGCAAAAGGGCTGCTATATCATATAGATCTTCAGGGGCATTCAATTCAATTATTCTGTCGCCCTCGGTATGTGATACATCCATAATTTTAAATTCAAATCCCTTTTCCATACTGGGGCTCAGAAGCAGGCCGGAACAGAACATCGGATCAGCAAAGGCAAGATAAAGGGGCAGGTTATAGGCCCCGGGATCTGTTTTGTCCGCCGCAAACATGCAGAAGGGCTCGTTTGGTCTTTCCTCAAATTCCATCTCAACGACAGCAGGCCCCATTCCCTTTACATTTCCGGAAAAGGCATCCTTGAGGAGGTCCTGACCGGCGCCGTAGAGGCCCTGTTTTTTTGCAACGGCAGTTCCGTGCAGAAAGGCGTCCCATGCAATTTTGTGAATTTTTTCATTGCCTGTGCCTCCCTCATGGGAGAATAGAATCGCAATATCATCTCCGGTATTGCTCACGTGAAAGTCATGAACAAGTCCTGAGCTGTTGTCTTCTACATATTCCCATACTGCCTGGATGAGTAGACTGCTTGGTTTAATATGACCGCCAATACTCCCAATATCAGCTTTTATCAGACTGAGTGTTGTTTTCATAATATCCTCCTCTACTTGTTGTATAAATAATATACAGTAAATTGGCGTAATAAAAAAAAATGTGGGGATTGCAGTAAAAAGAGAGATTCTATATAGATGGTGCAGGTATCCCGAATCCGTTCGGTACAGACACGAATGATTCTATCTTGTGTGCAGGTCAGGCGTGAATCTTTTTTCTGTGAATTTAAAAAAAAGACCGTCAAAAATTAAACTTTCAGACGGTCTATTTACAATAAAGCTCACGAGGCCCTGGTACTGTTTATTTTGTTTCAGATGAGAGTTTAAAGAGAACGGTTTTTTGATCTCAAGGTTTCCTGGTTAGATTTTATAGTTAAAACCGAGTGACATTAAAAATCCGTTTTGAGTATGCAATGAGGAGCTAATTGCCGATCCGGAAGAGGCTTTTGAATCCAGATAGATATAGTTCGAAATGCCGACTTCAATGTTAAGGTTTGGCAGAGGAGTAATTACAACGCCGCTGCCAACGTTTATCTGGTTGTAAGAAGCATTTGTAAAATCGACATTGTTTACGTCATCGACATCCGTAGACTGGAACATGAAACCGAGACTTACGGCAATAGCCGGCATGATACGGTACTGCGTTCCCAGCCCAATTTTATGAACATGTTTAATGTTTTCATTTTCAATAACAATGTCATTTACCTTTAGTTCACCGCCAAATTCAGCTGTATAGGACAACATAATATCAAGTTTATTTAAAACATTATAAGCCACACCTAGAGAAAAATAGTCCGGCATATGATTGGATGTTGCAGTTTTGCTACTGGTACCGTCAGTCATGGTGTCAATAGTGCCTTTCAGGGTAGAACTCCCCTGCCACTGAAGGCTGATGTTGAGACCCTCCAGTGGTGTAATCATGATCCCCAGTAAAGGAGCAAAGCCGTATTCTGTATCGGTAATTTCAATTTTATTGACACCGGCGGTCCCATTGAAATTCAGGTTCACTGTCTCAATCTTGTGAAAAGTGCGGAAGGCGCCGCTTACCGTAATTACGTCAGTAAGATTGAAAGAAACTCCACCTGTATATCCAAGAGTAAAGCTCATGGCTTTGGCACTTTCGGTTGTTGCTGAAATGGCTCCATCCTGAGTGATTGCCATTGCTACCATGGCTGCTCCTTTTCCCTGCTTCCAGTCTCCCCCGGCTCCGCCGTCACGGATATCTGCGGTGAAAAATACAGCGCCCCTGTCGTTTTTGTAGGCAATTGCTAAATTTGGGAGCATAAATCCCCATTGGTTTGATTTAACAGAAGTGTCTCCCAGTGCTGTGAGGCCGCTCCCCGTGGATTTTTTTTTCAGGTTAAGGACCCGGTTTCCAATATCCAGGTAGATTCCATTTTTTAGCTGAATAAGCCCCGAGGGATTATAGTATGCCGCATCGATAGTGCCAACTGCGGCATTTCTACTCTGGATTCTTTCACCGGAAACATTATAGTTCCACTGGTAGGCAAACACACTTGATGCGGATAGCATTGCCATCGCCATAAACAGCAGGATTGATTTAAATTTTTTCATTAAAGATCTCCATTTATTTAATAGTATTTGGCAGGAAGGATTTGTAGGTCTTTCCCAGTATGCCAATTATTGTTTGACGATCAAACAATAATTGGCATACTGGGACATTATGATTTGATTGTCAAACAATAATTTATGGGGCTTTAAAAAGAAAATAAAATTAAGTTGTTCTAACGTTAGAGAGTGACAGGAGCTATTTTCAAAAAGTTAAATAATTCATATAGTATATGCGTGTTTGTAACATGGGTAGAAATAGTATGTTTTTGCATTAATAAAGACATGTCCCATAAAATGTCCTGCAGAAATCTCAGGGGATTTCGGATGAAAAAACCTGCCTGGCAGCGGGGATTTTTAATCTGTGGAAAAAATTTTCCCACCTTATTCTGAAAAAGCGGCAGGAGTGTCCCAGGCCTTTGCCCTCTCAACAGCTTTTTGCCATCCTGATATCATTCTATTCCTTTTTTTATTATCGAAATTGCTTGTGAATTCTTTGTCGATGGCACGGTTCTCTACAATCTCTTCTTTAGATTTCCAGAAACCTACGGCAAGGCCTGCGAGATAGGCTGCCCCGAGAGCCGTTGTTTCTGTAACAACAGGCCTTTCCACATTCACTCCCAGTATGTCCGCCTGGAACTGCATAAGAAAATTATTGGCAGTTGCTCCGCCGTCAACTTTGAGAGTTGAAAGCTCAATGTCGGATGTCTCTTCCATGGCACATATAAGATCTCGGCTCTGATAGGCAATTGATTCCAGTGTGGCACGAATAATGTGATTGCGGTTTGATCCCCTTGTCAGTCCCACCATTATTCCGCGAGCATGCATGTCCCAGTGAGGAGCGCCGAGACCAGCAAAGGCGGGCACCAGGTATACGCCGTCCGTGTCTTTAACTTTTGAGGCGTAATATTCACTATCAGCGGCATCACTGATTAATTTCAATTCATCCCTCAGCCACTGAATCGAGGCTCCTCCGATAAAAACTGATCCCTCAAGGGCATAATTGACCTTTCCGTCCAGTTCCCAGGCGATAGTTGTCAGCAGACCATTTTTAGATGTGATTAGTTTTTCCCCTGTATTCATCAGTGTAAAACAACCGGTACCGTAGGTATTTTTTACCATACCCTTTTCAAAACATGCCTGTCCGAAAAGTGCCGCCTGTTGATCACCCGCAATGCCCGAGACGGGAATTTCCGCACCGCCGAAGGTGTGGGGATCGGTGTAGCCGTAAACCTCTGAGGAAGAACAGACCCGGGGTAGCATTGACATGGGAATATCCAGTTCCTTTATTATTTTTTCATCCCACTCCAAATCTCTTATATTAAATAGCATTGTTCTCGAAGCATTGCTGTAATCAGTCACATGGACCTTGCCCCTGGTAACATTCCAAATCAACCAGGTATCGATGTTTCCGAAAAGCAGATCTCCGCGTTCTGCCTGTTCACGAGCCCCTTCAATATTATCCAGTATCCATTTTATTTTTGTTCCAGAAAAATAGGCGTCCACTACCAGTCCCGTATTATCACGTATATAATCTTCCAGGCCATTTGACTTGAGTTCATCGCAGATACCCGCTGTTCTTCTACACTGCCAGACTATTGCATTATAAACCGGTTTTCCCGTATTTTTATCCCAGACAACGGTGGTTTCACGCTGATTGGTAATCCCCATGGCCGCAACCTCATGAGTATCAACGGCAGCGGTTTCCAGTACCTCTCTGGCCACACCTGATTGAGTACCCCAGATTTCCATGGGATCATGCTCTACCCAACCGGCTCTCGGATAAAACTGGATTAATTCTTTCTGTGCAATTTGTACAATCTCACCCGCCCTGTTAAACAGTATGGCTCGTGAACTTGTCGTGCCCTGATCCAATGCCAGGATATAATTTTTTTCCATTATGTTCTCCTTGCGGTTGCATGCTTTACTATGATAATACTGAAACAGAAATTTTAATATTCCAGATTCATATTATCTACCAATATGATGTTATCAGTTACTGATAACAATCCGGTTCAAAATTGCGATACTATGGGAAAGTGTATCTGAAATCTGAATTATCTGGTCAGAGCTTACCTCAACACTTTCCGTAATACTCTGAAGCATCTCAACTGTTCTTACCACTTCTTCCATAGCTGATGTCTGCTCAATGGTGGCAGTTGAAATCTCAGAGGAACCATTGGATACTGACGCAATATTTATCTGAATATTTCTGGTCATCCCTTCCTGGGCCATACAGAGTTTAAGGATATCCCTGCTTGCCCCGTTTACATTATCAACCAGGTTTTTTATTCCGGAAATGGAGCTTGATGAGGCAAGAATAAGGTCTGTCTCACCCTCAATATCCATTACAATATCCTTTACTATACTTTGAATCGTTTTTGCCTGTTCCACAGAATTCTCAGCCAGTTTCCCGATTTCATCTGCAACAACAGCAAACCCGCGGCCGTGCTCTCCGGCACGGGCAGCTTCAATGGATGCGTTCAGCGAAAGAAGATTTGTCTGTTCGGCAATAGTATTTATCATCTCTGCAATTTGCTCTATTGTTGATGTTGAGTGTTTCAGCTTTAACATCCCGTCTTTCACGACATTAAGCTTGTTGGTAATTGCAGCCGTTTCTTTCCTGCCATTCTCTACAAGTCTAACCATGGATTCTGCCGCTCCGGTAATGCTGCTGAGGGATTTACCAGACTCCATCAATAAATCGGCACTCTTTTTTATATCCATGTCCTGCTCCCGGGCATTCCCTGCAACCTTCTCAATGGAATCGGACATTTCTGCTACGATTGAAATTGTTTCTTCAAGATTCATCTTCTGAGTCTGCATTCCGTCATGAAGGATTGTCGTAGTATCTTTTACTGTGGCACCGATCATGATAAGCTCATCCGTTGATTTCACAACACTTTCAAGAATTTTCTTCAGACGGCTGTTTTTATCCTGAATAATTTCTGTAGATTCATTTAAATTATGCGCAATTTTCATGACGCGCAATCCAAACATGAGGGCGAAAGATATAAAGAGGGAAGGATATCCCACAGAGACCATGAATATATCTGAGAATATGATCCGGTTGCTCATCAAAGCATCATGAATAATAGTTAAGATGAAGAATGCATATCCAATTGAAAGTACCTTCGCATCGCTTTTTTTCTGCCTGACACCTTTGAAAATAAGCACACTCCATGCAATCATGATGCAGAATCCCAGGGGGCCCAGTATATTGAACCTCCACCCTGTAATGGGATCCTGGTCTGTTGCGGTGATGCAGAGGAAAAAGGAAGCAGAGATAATAGTGGCAACAACAGTACGGGTCCACATAATTCGTAAATCAAGAGCGTCTTCATTGAATATATAGATCCACCCTAGAAGTAGAAAGGTCAGAAAAGGGAAAAGTTTATCCTGTAAATTCCATGGTATTATGCCAAATGAGGGGAGCCAGAAGTGAGCAGAGAGGAAAAACCAGAAGATAGACATGCCTCCGAATTTTAAAATGAGCCTGTTTTTACTGCCGCTGGCAAAGTAGGCAATGATACCTCCTGTGCCGAGTAGAAGGGAAAATATTCCAAAAATCATGGGCAATAATTCAGCCTTAAAATGCTCTCTGAAATTATAGACATTGACGCTGAAGGCATCTCCTATAAAGGGGCTTCCATTGAAATTGGCCTGTTGATTGGTGAATTGACGTACAGCGATACAGTTTTCGGCGCCATAATTTATCAATTTACCCGGTAGGTAGTGGCAAGCAGTACTATTCCATGTTGAATGGAAGAGGGGGTATTCCCTTCCGGTGAAGCCAATTTTTACGCCGTTGAGATAGGTGGTTTCCTGGTCCCAAATACGGCCTAGAAAAATCGAGAGGTCTTTCTTGCGGCAGCTTTCAGGAATGAAAACCTGTTTTCTAAGCCAGATAATCTGTTTTTTCTTTAACCTGGTTATGACCGCAGGAAGTGACTTCAAGTTTTTCCATTCACTGTCGTTGTATTGGGGTGCGGAAATTATTGCATCTCCAGGCATGCCTGCGTTATAGTCATTTACTCTATATTTCCACTCCCTGGATAAATCAATCTCTACAGGCCTGGAGCATGCCATCAATAAGGAAAATAAAGTAAAAACAGTGACGATAAAGAAATTTCTATTCATGGTTTATACTCAATTGTATCTATTTTTCTGAAAGAAATACCTCAAGGAAACCTTTCAGAATTTTACTTATTTGAATAATTTAGTTTGATTGTCAAACAAATTTTGATTATTTGCTGTCATCGGAGTGTTTTCGAAAAAAATAGTTTGACAATCAAACAATAATTTATTAAATGAAATATAAAGGAGAAAAGAATATGAAAAAGCAGGAATATACTTTCGAGTCGAGTGATGGCATGTTAATTCATGTCAATAAATGTCTTCCCGAAAAAGGTAAGGCTAAGGCTGTCGTGCAAATTGTTCACGGATCAGTTGAGCATGTGGACCGCTATATGGAATTTGCAAAATTTCTTACTGATAACAGGTACGCAGTCTATGCCAGTGACCTTCGAGGTCATGGAAAAACTGCCGGTTCAGAGGAAAATCTTTCTTACTTTTCTGATGAAAAAGACGGTTGGAATCTGGCAATTAAAGATCTTAAAAAAATTACAGGGGACATTGATATTGAATTTCCCCAAAAACCTGTTTTTCTATTTGGGCACAGTATGGGATCAATGCTGGTGCGCGATTATATTTCAAAACATGGTGAAGGTTTGCAGGGGGCAATTATATCGGGAACCGCTGGCGGTTTTCCAATATTGCTCAATGCAGCAAAGCTTATTTCCAGAATGGCAATGACATTAAAAGGCAGGAAGTCAAGGAGTCTCTTTCTGCATAAACTTGTTTACGGAACACTGAATGACGGAATAGAAAATGCTGTTACGGATTATGATTTTCTCAGCAAAGATCCAGAGGAAGTTCAGAAGTACATCGATGATTTATATTGCGGTTATACCGTAACACCGGAATATATCTATGAACTCTCAAAAGGCGCATTGGGTATCTGTAAAACGAAAGCATTTAAGAATACTCCTTCAGATATGCCACTTTATATTTTTTCGGGTGATAACGATCCCGCTGGGGGAATTAAGGGTAATGATGTTATAAAAGTATATGAGAAATACAG
This sequence comes from uncultured Spirochaetota bacterium, assembly GCA_942491575.1. Classification (GTDB taxonomy): domain Bacteria; phylum Spirochaetota; class UBA4802; order UBA4802; family UBA5550; genus CAZHNW01. The sequence continues at coordinate 1,583,805 of CALOBT010000025.1, read as the reverse complement.
GGAGTGGGGGGTGAGGGACGTAACTATCAAACTCTATCCGGGAGGTCGTCATGAAATGCTGAATGAGGTCAACAGACATGAAGTTTATGAGGATATACTTTGCTGGATGAATTATTATATATAATAGCTTTTTTATAAAGAAAATACTTATTTATCTTTTGGGCCGGGGAAAAGGTCGGGATTGTTTCAGTCACTGACAGGATATTTAATTGATGAAACCGTTATTGCTGAAAATATTACATATAATAACCTGTTACTTGATTCCTCAGCCTGAATATTTTTTAAGAGGGCTCTTTAATTTTTCTCAGGCTCAACAGCCTCCAAGAAATCTACAGTAAGGGCAAAGGTCTCCTTTAAAAGCTTCAGATCCTTTTTGGACATGGCGTCGAATTTTTCGTAAACTTTTTTGAATAACTTTTCGTATACGTGTTTCAGATACTGACTATACAGTCTTTCACCGGTAGCGGTAACTTCCACATAGACTTCTTTTCGATTTTCCGGCAGCTTGTAGCGTCTTACCAGGTTTCTCTCTTCAAGTCTTTTTACATTTACCGTCAGCGTTCCCTTGGTTATGCCCAGAACTGCTGCCAGTTGTTTCATGTTATTATCCTTGCCTCCCAATATTGTTTCAATCACCTGAATCTGTGAGAGGTTGACAGTCTCCTCTGTGCTGTAGAAGGCCTGGCGCGTATGAATGTTGGCATATACATTGAATGCTTTAACTATAATCTCCAGCAGTTCCTGGTGTCGCCCCAGGAGTTTTTCGAGTTCTTGATTTTTCATCAGCGGGCCACCCTTTTCTTATGTGTCTTGGATTTTGGCCGCGGGTTCATTACATGTCAAATCTTCTTTTCCGGTAAAATGAAAAAAAGATTAATATTGTTTGACAGTCAAACAATATTAATCTAAAGTTACCTTGCTGCAGCACAAAACCGTCCATACGGTTTATAGATGCTTTAAAAAAAGGAGAATGTTATGAAAAGGATATCAACAATATCAATAAGGTATGTTTTGACTATAGCGGTGATGATTTTAGTCTTTCCCTTCATCATGGGCTGTGATGACAATTTGTCTGTTTTTGAGAAAAATGACAATAATGCTACGACTGCGGAATCGGGAGTCATAGACTCTGATGATAATTTGTCTCTGACTCACAACAACGAGAATTACAACATGACAGCAGAATCGGGCAATGATTACACTATTGTATTCGTGCACGGATTTATAGGCTGGGGCAGAGATGAAATGAACACCGGGGTGGGGAACATTTATTATTGGGGTGGGATAGTCTCTGATCTTGAGTTCGTATTAAAAAATGCTGGATACAGGGTATTAACTGCTTCTATGGGACCCTTTTCCAGTAACTGGGACAGGGCGTGCGAACTGTATGCCCAGCTTGCAAATTCCCGATATGTCGATTACGGAAAAGTCCATGCCGCCGAACACAATCATGACAGGTTCAAGCAGAACAGGTATTACCGTGAGAATGGTGATGTGAAATTCAGTAAAGAGAACAGGGTACATCTGATTGGTCACAGTATGGGCGCTCCCACTGCGAGGCTCCTTGTCCAGCTTTTGGAAGAAGGTTCTGAAAGGGAGATGGAAGAAAAGAAAACCGGAGACTATGATGATATCTCACCTCTTTTTGATATTGCTAAAGATACTACTGGCCTGGTTCACAGTATAACAACCATTGCAGGTGCAAATAACGGAGTATCCCTTGTTCCGCAACTCGGCAACGCAGTGGAATCAGTATTCCAGAAAATTCTCGCCGCCATTTCTACCTTGATGGAAGGGAGCTCAATTGATGAACTGCCCTACAATTTCGACCTGGAACAGTTTGGCCTTGTTCGTGAGGATGGTGAGAGTTACAGGGAATACAGGGAAAAGGTGGAAAACAGCTCGATCTGGCAAAGTGAAGACTTCTGTTTTCATGACCTCCATCCTGTCAAGGTCTATGAAGATCATAAATGGATGAAAAGAACACACCCTGGGACATACTACTTTTCGTACTCGACAAAACAGACAGTATCTCTTTATTTCTGGACACCGAAATACCAGAGGCCTGGCTTTAGAATGGCACCATATTTAATGCCGATAAGCCTGCTTATATGCGGTTATTCTGCGGAGCTGGAATACGGAATTTCCATCGATGAAAGGTGGTGGGCAAATGATGGTGTTCTAAATACGTACAGTCAGATATACCCATTCCTGAACTATGAGGGATTGGAAGATACACATGTTGAAGGCCTGCCGGAAAATCCGGAGAAGGGAAGGTGGTATCATATCGAAACCCTTAATGCCGATCACGAGGATGTTGTTGGCAGTGGTCTTGATTTTACAAGCAGGTGGGGGCAAAAAGCCACACTGGATAAGTTTTACCTGGAACTTGCGGAAATGCTTTGCGGTCTTAAAAAATAGTATTACCGGAATGGCATGGAGTGTCCTGTAGAGACAGACGGCACTCCGTGCTTTTTATTCTTAGTTTAACCGCGAGTATTTCGGTTTTATTATCAGTGGCTTTTTTCTAAATTATGAAGGTGTGCCGGTTTTTACTTTTTCTTTTCCTCGTCAGTCAGTGTCTGAAAAGAGTCGGGGTGTTGAAGGTTGAAGTCTGTTGTATGCTGAAGCTGCTCCGGATTAAATCCTTCGTGGCGCATTTGACCAATCAGCTGGCCGAAGGCGGCTGTCTCCTTTGCCCTTGTGGACATGGCTTTGTCCTTTAATTTGTAATCTGCAACAATGCGGGCCCCCCTGTCGGAATAGTCTCCACGGCCGTCGGTAAAGAACTGTGAGAGTACGATGATTCTTGTCCCTAAAAATACCGCCTCTTCGAGATCATGGGTTACAAAAAATATCGTCATGTCTGATTTTTCCCATATCTCCAGGATGAAAACCTGCATGCTCTCCCTGGTTCCCGGATCGAGGGCGCCGAAGGGCTCATCCATAAGGAGAATTCGCGGCCGCATTATCAGGGCCTGTGCGATGGCCACCCGCTGCCGCATGCCCCCGGAGAGTTCATGGGGATATTTATAACCATGTGCTTCCAGGCGTACACGCCGCAAAAATTCCATTGCCTCCTTTTCAATTTGCCGCAGTTTATTCTTTGGTTTAAAGAAACCGAGCTGAAGCTTTTTTCCCAGCATGACATTTTCCAGTACCGTCAGGTGCGGATAGAGGGAATACCTCTGGTAAACAATGCCCCTTCGGGTATCTGAAAATCCGATGGGCTCTCCGAGGAAATTCATTGTTCCGGAAGTAGGGAGTTCCTGGCCGAGGATGAGTCGCAGCAGTGTTGACTTGCCGCATCCGCTGGGGCCAATGACGGTGACGAACTCACCGCTGCTCACTGAAAGGTCTATGTCGTCCAGAATGGTCCTGGTACCGTACCGTTTATAGACATTCTCAAGATAGAGGATATTATTTTTAAGTTCCTTCATAGGCGTTCCTAATCATTTTCTTCCAGGTACCAGGAGTAACGGTGAACTACAAGTTTTTTCAGCATGTAATCGATTGAAAATCCAAGGATGCTTATTATCAATACGTAGGGAATAATAATATCCATGGCAAGATAACGTCGAACAAGGAAGATTCTGTAACCGAGACCATTGGTTGATGCGATGGCTTCCGATGCGATGAGGAAGAGCCACCCGGCTCCGAAGGATAGGCGTGTTGTGTCGATGAGACGCGGCATAACCTGGGGCATAATGATGGTGTAGGTCGCCTGAAACTGGCTCGCTCCAAGTGTAAGGGCCTTGGTTATCTGTTCACGGGGTATCTTCCGGGTGAACAGATAGATGTCGCGGCAGATGAGGGGGAAGGTACCGATAAATATTAACACCACCTTTGCCAGTTCATCAACTCCAAAGGCAATGAAGAGGATGGGCAGAATTGCCAGTGGGGGTATTATTGATATCACTGTAATAAATATTGCCGAAAGGGCTTCAACGCCCGGGAAGAGTCCCATGTTTATTCCGATGATGAGACCCAGCAGGGAGGCAAGGATCATTCCTATGAAAAGTCTCCTTAAACTGGAAAGGGTATCCGAAAGGAGAAGATATTCATCAGTCTTGGGATCCGCCTCAAAGGCCATTCGGTTCATTGCATTTGCCATTTGTGTGATGCTGGGCAGTATCTTGTCATGAGGATTTTCCCGGTGACGGATATGAGAAGCTGCCATGTAGAGGGCGATACAGAGAATGAAGGGCAGTATTTTCAGGAAGACCTGCATCGGTCGGCCTGGGGCTGCATGGAGCCCCAGGAATTGTGGGTTTTTTGATGTCACAGATAACCTCGTTTGCTGATTTACAGCTTTCCGTCGGCAGCCATCTGCATATATGTATCATCAAATCTGAGCTTGATATTTTCTTTATTTCCCAGCACTGATCCGTCTGGAAATTTTATTCCGACAAAATCTTTTGAGGAAGCGCCCTGTCCAAAGAGACCCTTATCGAAGGAGAAGGTGCGGACATATTCCATGGTTTTTATCAGCTTCTTGTCCCCGGCAAATTCCGCAGCTTCTTTGGCTCCATAGAACATTGCTGTTGTCTTGAGCTGCGCTTCGAATTCCGCATAGGTGGCACCTGAATTTTTTGCCATGTAGGCAATGGCCTTTTTGGCCTTTCCTTTCTCCTTTATGATGTCCATTGTTTCATACCACGCACCGGTTAGGGCTTTTTTTAATTCATCCGGAGCGTCTGAATGGACCACCATCATATCTATGATTTCTCCTGGAATTTTTGATGAATCAAATATCAGGTTGGTTCCCTTTTCTTTGGCGATATTCATAAGTATTGGATTCCAGGTAACGGCTATGCCGTCTTTTTCTGAGAGGAATACGGGGCCGATGTCGGCGTCACTGGTATTGATTATAGTGAGGTTCTTCTCTTCCATGGCATTCATCGAAAGAGCCCTTGAAAGAAGGTAATGGGAAACTGAATACTGGACTAGTTTTATCTTTTTTCCCTTCAGCTCTTTTATCGATTTTTCTTTTTTAGTTACAATACCGTCATTTCCGTTGGAGAAATCGCCAATTATAAGGGCGGTACAGTCAATTCCACCCACGGCAGGAATGGTGAGGGCGTCCATATTCGTCATGGTGCAGCCATGATATTTTTTGGCGGTGAAGAGGTTTATTGATTCGACATAGTCATTTACCCTAACCAGTTTAATTTTTATCTTGTACTTGTCTCCCCACTTTTTCAGGATTCCCGCCTGATCTGCATAATCCCATGGTTCCCACCCGGTGTAATGTGACCAGGCAATTGAATATTCTTTTGCTGACTTGCTGCAGCCGTTTATGAAAGTGATTGATAGAAAAATAACCATAATAAGAAGAGCATATTTTTTCATGTTGATGCCTCACCTGAATAGAATGTTTGAAGAATTCGACTATCTTACCGGCATTTAACAGGTAATGTCAAATTTTTTTTACATTGGGGGAAGTTTGTTGATCTTTCCTTGTTAACCCGGGATTTAAATCCCGGGTTAACAAGGAAAGAGCCCGGCATACATTCTGCCTTGTGAAGGCAAATTGTTTTGTCTCATGAATTCAATCCAGTTCGGTAATTTTCAGTATTTCGCTTGATCTTTCAGAGAAAATTAGAACAATTTGTATTTACTTGAAAAATGATGATATATGTAAAAAAGTGCAGGCAGGGTATTGATCTTTAATGAAACGATTTCAATTTTTAATTCTAATATTTTTTTCGATCTCTGCCGCGGTCCCTGTTTATTCAGGTACCAATGTAGTGTTGGAAAAAGAAAAAGGTAAATATGAACTCGGTTTATTCCTGGAAATACTTGAAGATGAGGACGGAACAGTAACAATAGAGGATATACTATCCGATAAAACAAAAAATAAATTTATAAAGTCACCTGAGAATATTCCAAATTTCGGATATACGGATTCAGAATACTGGGTTCGGTTTACAGTCAATAATGAAGCAAATATCAGACAAAACTGGCTTCTGGAATTGCGTTACCCACTGATGGATTATATTGATCTTTATGTAATCCAGGATGACAAATATATAAAAAAAACCGCCGGCTTTAATTATCCATTTTCACATAGAGAATTTTATCATAGAAATTTCCTTTTTAAATTACAGTTCACTGATGAATTAACAACTGTATATATGCACTTCAAAAATACAGATAGAATGGAGTTTCCATTATATCTATGGTCAATTGAATCTTTTCAGAAGAATGATCATAATATGCAATTTTTTATGGGGATATTTTATGGCCTTGTAATTGTTATGTTCATTTATCATTTATTATTATTTTTATCAATAAGAGATATAACTTTTCTTTATTATATTATTTATATATTCAGCTATACATTTTTCCAGATTGTCCAGGACGGCTATTTGTATGAATATTTATTGCCGGAGGCTTTCTATCAATATTACCATTTAGTCCCACTTTCAGGATCATTTGGTGTTATCACTGTAATACATTTCAGCCAATCTTTTTTAAATACTTCTCAAGGTTTTAGTATATTGCATAAAATATTAAATTTACTAAAAATACTGGCTGTGGCGACTTTGTCCTTTCCTCTTTTCTTCAGTTACTCAATGTATATTATGATATTGAGTGCATTGGTTGTATTTACTTTTATATTTATCCTCTTTACCTGTATTATATCCTTGTATGAAAAGAACAGATCTGCAAAATATTATCTACTGGCCTGGTCCTTTTTTTTAGTTGGAGGTATTATCTTTATACTGAGAATCAATGCGCTGATTCCAAACAATAATTTTACCCTTCATGCTGTCCAGGTAGGCACCGGGATCAACCTGATCTTTCTATCTCTAGCCCTGGGTGACAGGATAAATATCATGAAGCAGGAAAAAGATGAGGTGCAGCAGCTTGCTATAGAGAATTTGTACAGGGCGGATAAATTAAAGGATGAATTCCTTGCCAATACCACTCATGAGCTCCGTACGCCCCTCCATGGAATAATTGGTATAACCCAAAGCCTGATAAACGGAGTAAGAGGACAATTATCTGAGGAAGCTCAGCAGGATCTCTTTTTGATTGAAATGAGTAGTAGAAGACTTTCGAATCTTGTTAATGACATGCTGGATTTTTCTCGATTAAAAAACAGGGATCTTGAATTAAAAATAATCCCTGTGGATTTAAAAACAATCACAGACATAGTTATTGATATATCAAATTCACTTATTGGAAATAAGAAATTAATATTAACCAACAGGATCAGCCCCGATACCCCCTGTGTTAGGGGTGATGAAAACAGGATTCAACAAATTCTTTTTAATCTCATTGGAAATGCAATAAAGTTTACTGAACAGGGAGAAATAATCATATCCGCATCGACAGTTTCGGCTATTCAAAATGATGCGAAAACAAACTGTATAGAAGTTAAAGTTACTGATACTGGCATTGGAATACCGGAAGATAGACTGGAGCATATATTTGATTCATTTGAACAGGGAGACGGCTCAATATCCCGGGAATATGGGGGTACCGGTATTGGCCTTTCCATTGTGAAGCATCTTGTGGAACTGCATGGCGGCTCGATTTCAGTTGAATCAGAATCAGGCAAAGGTTCTCAATTCACCTTTACCTTTCCCCAGTATGATAGTTTAAAAAATAATCATATACAGGAAAAAAATGATGGGAAACCTGAAAATAGAGGCAGGTCAATTATTGAAGAAATTTTTATAAACCAGCAAGGTGGTGACGAATCAATAAATGATTTCATCTTAAATGTTGAAGAAAAAATAAAGGGTAATATACTGGTTGTAGATGATGATCCGATAAATTTACAGGTTATAAAAAATTTTTTTCATAATGAAAGCATTAATATTACTGTATCATCCAGCGGGATGGAGTCGTTAGAATTGGTGAAAAACGAAAATTTCGATTTAATACTTCTGGATGTTATGATGCCGAAAATTTCCGGTTATGATGTGTGTAAAAAAATGAGGGAAGCTTATTCTAATTTTGATTTACCCATCATTATGTTGACGGCTAAAAACAGGATATCCGATCTTGTTGCTGGATTTGAAGCAGGTGCTAATGATTATGTTACGAAACCAGTCAATAGAGAAGAATTGCTGATTCGCGTTAAAACCCTGATTTCTTTGAAAAGAACAATTTCAGAACACCAGGAGTTGAAATATAAATTATTACAGGACAGGATGAGTCCTCATTTTTTGTTTAATGTACTTAATTCAATTTATGTATTCATGGAAATGGATATTGAAAAAGCCAAAAAATCTCTTCTGATTATTTCCGATGTATATCGATACCTGACTTATCAATCTACCGAGTCATTAATTGAATTTGATGAAGAATGGGAATTCGTATGCAATTATCTTGAGCTTCAAAAGTTGCTGTATGAAGATATGCTCCTGGTGGAAATTTATAAAGAAGGGGATTTCTCAAATGTTTTCATACCCCCGATGATTATTCAGCCATTAGTCGAAAATTCATTCAAGCATGGTGTCATGAATATAAATAATACTGGCAGGATTGCAATTACTGTAGAAAAACAGAGTAATCATATCGCCATTCGCGTATCGGATAACGGCCCAGGGCTTAATGGTGAAGCTGATTATTCAAAATCTCTTGGGAATATAGTGCAAAGGCTTGGTTTCAATTATGACAATGTAGCGTTGAATGTAACAAATGAAAAAGAGGGGGGAGTAACTGCAGCTCTTGATTTCGATGTTATTGAAGATGAAAAATAGTACAATGATTAAATATAGCCAAAAAGTTTCTAAATGCAATGTTCAGGTTAAATTATAGTAAGTCTTTGCAATAAAATAATTCAGGAGTTATTTCATGAGTGATAAAGTAATAATCTACGGCAAACAGGGGTGACCCTATACGGATAAGGCCAGGTCGGCCTTCGGAGCAGATGCAGAATATATTGATGTAGCAAAAGATGTTGCAGGGCTTGATGATATGCTTAAACTCTCTGGAGGGCGACGGCAGGTCCCGGTAATTGTAGAAGGCGGCAGGGTTACCGTCGGCTATGGGGGTTCCTGAGGCGTCTGAAACCTGCCGTGAGCAGGTTGCAATATTTTGCTATATTGATGTCAGTATAGCAAAATATCAGCCAAAGAATAATTTTTTTATCTCCCGGATTTTCTTGGTTCCAGTAAAGAATAAAAGATAACATAAGCTGTTATTTTTTGGAAACAGTCCATCTATCAATTCTTTTACCTCCTCTTATTATAAGAATATTTCCAAACTGGAGCATTGCTTTTTCACTTTGAGTCGGTCTGAAAAAAAATGATCGTCAACTTCAGTACCGGTTTTTCAGATCCATTGAGAATAGATCGGTTTGTGCTGAAACCGAAAAAAGATTCTCCTGCTTTGGCGGGGGCATTAACCGGGGACAGGAAAAAACCGGAAATTATAAAAAAGCCTTGCATGGTCAGGGCTTTTCGTCGATATTTCTCGGGTACTGAAAATTATTTCATTTCTCAACCATACGAAAGAATATTCAATGGATCAAATTACAAAATTTTTTAAAAAAATCAAGCATTCATCGTCCTATATTCTTATCGGGGCAAATCTTGTTCCCCTCGCGGGGGTTCTTTTCTTTCAGTGGAGTTTCCTCGATGTGCTCCTTGTCTATGTCCTTGAGACAGGTGTTATCGGTTTTTATAATATTTTAAAAATGCTTACGGTCAAAATGGAGAAGTATGAAGATATTCTGGTTTTTCAACTTGTAATTAAAATATTTTACAGCTCTATTTTTGCCGTTCACTTCGGAGCCATGGCGGTTCTTCTCGGTGCCATGGTCTACCTTGTAGTGTCTCTTTTCTCTGATACGAAAATCAATATGGCAAATGCAATAGAAGAGGCGTGGCCGGGAATACTCTCACTTTTGATAAGTCACGGCTATTCCTTTAAAAAGAACTATATAAATGGCGGTGAGTATCAAAGAACTACAATCAGAATTTTGATGATTAATCCATATATCCGTTTTTTGTGGGTACTTCTGATACTTTTCCTGGGGGCAATCGGCGGGGGTGCCCTGATGGTTTATTCCGGCACGAAGATATTTTTTCTGGTAATTTTTATTTTTTTTAAGATAGTTGCCGATTTGATTGGACATGAAATGGAAAGAAGGAAATTCAGTATAGCCAGGGAAATCGACAGTAAAATACAGTTTACCATGGACGGCGTGCAGCGAATCCCTGAGAAAATTGTTCAATTTATAATTAAGAATTTTTTCACTCATAATTAAAAGGAAGATTGTCCGACGCTTTGGTCTTCGGGTCATGGAAATTAATAAGGGAAAGAACAGGCGTCTCCCAAGTAGGGCGATCCCGGGCGATAAAATATTATGGCAAATAATTCATCTCAATCACCATCAGCATACCCTCTTATAGTTATCTGCGGCGCCACCGCCACAGGAAAGACTGCCCTTGCGGTTGACCTTGCGGTAAAATTTTCCGGAGAGATCCTGAGCGTCGATTCCCGGCAGGTCTACCGGGGCCTCGACCTTGGAAGCGGTAAGGATATCGGTGAATATCACCGCCCTGAAGGCGACATTCCCTGCCATCTTATTGATATCGCTGATCCGCGGGAAACCTACAGCCTTTACCATTACATGGATAATTTCTATGCCGCCTTCAGAACTATCCAGAAGCGGGACAGGCTTCCCATAGCCTGCGGCGGAACTGGCCTTTACCTCGAGGCGGTGTTGAAAAAGTATCGAATCGCCGATGCCCCTGAAAACTACGAACTTCGGGAAGAGTTGATGGAGGTACCGAAGGAAGACCTTGCAGATAAACTTGCAGAAATTGATCCTGAGCTCTTTTCAGAAACAGACCTTTCAAGCAAAAAGCGAATTATCCGGTCCCTTGAAATTGCCTGGTACAAGGAAAACCACACGGTACATTTTTCAGATCAAAATGCCCCTGCCTTTGATCCGCTGGTGCTTGCGGTCACCTATCCCCGGGAAGAACTGGTGGAGAGGATAAATCAGCGTCTGGAGGAGCGACTTGAAGAGGGTATGGTTGAGGAAGTCAGGGGCCTCATTGCCGGGGGAGTTCCGGCGGAGAGACTCATAATGCTCGGCATGGAATATAAATTTATCACGGAACACATAGCGGGGGAACTCACCTACAATGAGATGGTTTCGTCACTTCAGACAGCCATTCATCGTCTGGCCAAACGTCAAACTACCTGGTTTCGCGGTATGGAGCGACGGGGAACTCCGGTTCACTGGCTTGACCGGGGAAATTTGGAACTTGCAGATAATCTGGTAAAAGAATTTCTGGAAGAAAGCCGGAAGTATAATAAATCTGAATAAACTTTGGTATTTACATTTCCTGTTTTGGCGTTTGAATTTACGCATGTATCTTTCCGGAAAGAGGAGAGGTCGCTAATGAGCCCGTTATTTTTCACTTTTCTTTATTTTCGCTACCGCATCATCGAAGTGAAAATTTGACAGTGCGCAGGCGTCTTCATAATGTTTTTTGCAGAACCATCCTGCATAGGGGGGATCTCCCTTCATATGGAATTCTTCCATTTCAACATCCCATAGACGATCCGCTTCTGTTTTCTGGAAGTAGACCAGACCCCCCTCTTTTTCCTTGAGTGCCTTTCCGCATATTTCACAAACTGGAGGTTTCATAAGCTTTGCCTCCCCCTAGATTTAATAATAAATCCATGTGATATTTCAAATATAGATTAAATATATTATTTTTCTATGTTTATACGATATTTTCTGATTATTTCAGGGAAAAAATTTATGAGAAAGTACTCTGTTTCTGGTGCTGAATTTGCGGAATTTTTTTTGACATTTTTTAGAATGAATATACTATTTAGTAATGAAGTTCAATAAAAGAAAAAATTTTACCGGGAATAAAAAGACCTCATGCAGCGTAGTTACCAGGAAAAAATTTCTGTTCCAGGCTGTATCCCTCTCGAGCCTGCTGTTACTTCCTTCAATGATCTTTAATCGATTTAAAAAGGCTAAAAATATAGCAGCTGTTTTAGCGGATAATAAGGCCGGTCCCCTGAAAGATTCTTACAATAAAAATGCTGATGTGTATATCGTCAGAAATGGCGATTATAAAACAAATATGCATAAACTCCTTGAGTTGCTTGGCGGTATCGAGAAATATATAAGACCTGATGATTATGTGGTCATAAAGGGGAATGCCCAGTGGGTCCGGCAGGGGTATACCCATACCGGGTGTATTGAAGTTTTAATAGATGCAATTTTAAGGATTAAGAATTTTAGCGGTGAAATATATCTCTGTGATAATGTCCAGGACTACGGTAATGTCTGGGCCGGAACGGCATTTAATGCCAGACCCGGCAGGGACAGAAAACATAACTGGAGCAAACATAACTGGAGCACCCTGGCAGAGGCCTATCAGAAACAGGGCAAGCCTGTAGCGGTGAAGGAATGGAAAAATGGCGGCAGACAGGTGCAGGGCGGCAGGGAGGGGGCCGGCTGGGTTCGGGACTTTTTTACCTTCGAAGGTGCTAAAGTTTTTCTGTCATATCCAGTGTTTGAGTCACCCCTTTCAGAGGGGACCATAATAGATATGAAGCATGGTGTATTTCAAAACGGCAGAACAACAGGAAAAAAAGTGAAAACCATTTTTATGCCCACCCTGAATAATCACGGGAATAATAGAGAGGATTTTGCAGGGGTCACCGCTGCTGTAAAATCTTTTTTTGGAATTACTGAAATTCCCGGAGGCGTGAGCGGCGGGATGAATGACCATAAAAATATCCATAATGCCACCTATACTGAAGGGAATGCCTTTAAGGCTGGTCTCTTAACTGCCAGGTATATTAAAAATTTTGTTCAGCCGGTTTTATATATTATGCCCGCATTGTGGGCTGGCTACTCACGAATGGGTGCCGCAGAAAAAACCGATGCTGTTCTTGCCTGTAATAATCCCGCAACATTAGACTACATCGCATGTAAGGAAATAATATCACCCTATATGCCGTATCTTGATCCGGATAAAGATAATAATACCCGAAAGCAGATTGCAGGCTGCATCCAGGGTGGGATAGGAACAATAGATGCCGGCAAATTTAAGATACATCGATTTGATTTTAAGAATGTTTAGTGCCGTTATTTAATTGCCTGTAAAATGAAGTTAATTCTATATTGATCCGGCTTGAAAACAGTATTTGACAAAATCTTCACTTCTTATACAGGTTTTACCATATCCTGAAAAGAATAAAGGTGAAACTTGAAGAGTACAGATGTCCTTCTTATAACTCCACCATTTACCCAGCTGAATACACCCTATCCGGCGACCCCGTTTTTGAAGGGATTTTTGAGGGGTAAAAAATTTTCCGTTGAGCAGCTTGACCTGGGAATAGAAACTATTGATGGGGTGTTTTCTTTCAAGGGCTTGAAGTCGCTTTTGGAGTCTGCTGCAGGGAGTGATTCCAGTCATGTCTATATTGAACAGGAAAAATACCTTTCGTGGATTGAACCGGTAATGAATTTTTTAAGGGGAAACGATCATAGTCTCGCCTACACTATCTGCGGGGGGGCTCTTCCCGAAGGGCCCCGTTTTCAGAATATACCTGACCTGGACTGGCATTTTGGCGACATGGGAGTCATTGACAGGGCGAAATATCTTGCCACCCTTTTCCTTGAGGATATCGGTGATTTTATTACGGAACATGTCGATGATAATTTCGGTTTCAGCCGTTATGCGGAACGGATCGGCATTGATGCAGTTGATTTTGATAAGGTGATGTCATCTCTTTTCCGGGAGACTGTGATAACACGCATGATGTGTGATATTCTTGACGACTCTCTTCGGGAACTCAATCCACATGTTGTGGCTTTCTCCATACCCTTTCCCGGCAATCTTCTTTCAGCCCTGAAGGGGGCTCAATTTATCAGGGAGAGGTATCCTCATATAGCAGTTGTATTCGGCGGAGGATACGTTAATACTGAGCTGAGAAGTTTGAATGAGCCCCGGCTTTTTGAGCTGGTGGATTATGTATGCCTTGATGACGGAGAACTGACCCTTCATCATCTTCTGAATTTTCTTCTCAGGGATGGGGGGGAAGACAACCTGGTGCGGACATTTCTCCTTCGTGACGGCAGTGTAATATTTCTTGATAATAAAGACCTTTCCGATTACTCTCATGGAGATACGGGCATTCCCGATTACCGGGGATTGCCCCTTGATAAGTATATCTCTGTGCTTGAAATTGCAAATCCCATGCACCGACTCTGGAGTGACGGCCGCTGGAATAAACTGATGCTTGCCCACGGATGCTACTGGCACCAGTGCTCCTTCTGTGATGTCTCCCTCGATTATATAAAGAGGTACAGTGCCACTTCTGCAGAGGATCTGGTGGATCGCATCGAGGCTGTAATTTCCCAAACGGGAGAGCGGGGATTTCACTTTGTTGATGAAGCGGCCCCCCCTGGGGTTTTACGTGAACTCTCTCTCGAATTGCTACGGCGAAAAATTCATATCTCCTGGTGGACCAATATACGCTTTGAGAAAAACTTTGATGCCCCTTTGTGCGAACTCATGGCAGAGGCAGGCTGTATTGCCGTATCGGGGGGACTGGAAGTCGCCTCGGAGCGCCTCCTGAAAAAAATGAAAAAGGGAGTCTCCATCGAACAGGTTGTGCGGGTTTGCCGGTCTCTTTCGGATTCGGGAATAATGGTCCACGCCTACCTGATGTATGGTTTCCCAACACAAAGTGCACAGGAAACTATTGACGCCCTTGAAATTGTGAGGCAGCTTTTTGAAAATGACCTGGTACAGAGCGGCTTCTGGCACCGTTTTGCCATGACAATACACAGCCCCGTGGGGATGATTCCTGAAAATTTCAGTGTTCGTTCGCTTCACGAAACGGGCAGCTTTGCCAACAATGACTGTGAATATGAAGATTTAACAGGCTGCGATCATGACAGGTTCAGCTATGGCCTTAAAAAGGCATTGCTGAATTACATGCACGGGCAATGCTTCGATTTTCATCTGCAGGAATGGTTTGATTTTAAAGTCCCTGAAACCACTGTTGCGCGACGCTACGTGTCACTATTGTTGAGAAGGTGAATATTAAATATAATTGGAAGTCTTTAGTGTTATGGCCCCGGATGCAGGGCTGTTTTAAGAAGTCTTTCCGGATAAAAGTGCAGCAGCAATATCTCAGCTTTTTATTTACTGCTTATAGTACTGTACAAAAGAGACCAATCTCTTATAGTGACAGGTTGTATCGTTAAATACCTTTGTAATCGGGAGTAACTATGGAATTTATCCATATGCGCGAGTATCTCAATTCAGGTGATGTGGTTGTGGTGAAATGTTCCCGCAAAAGTAATGTCATGCTCACCAATGACATTAATTTTAATAAATACAAGTATGATAAGCCATATTACTATCATGGCGGACTCTATTCGGAATTTCCCGCTAAAATTATAGTGCCACGTACCGGCCACTGGAATATTACCATTGATGTGGGGGGGGAAGACGGAACGATTGATTATTCCGTGAAAATATTGAAAAATCAATCTATGGCAAGACTGTGAAGTCTTTTATATGTCTCCAGAATACATTTTTTTACCGGATCTTTATTCTTCTTTTGCTACAACCCCAGTCTCACCATCAATAGAAATAATATCCCCCGTAGAGAGAACTTTCTTGGCTCCCTTCACGTTCACCACTGCGGGTATTCCATACTCACGGGCAACAACGGCACCGTGGGATAGGGAGCTGCCGATTTCCGTGATAAGTCCCGCGGCGATACTGAAGTAGGGGGTCCATCCAACATCGGTGTAGGATGCCACCATGATTTCCCCCGGGAGGAGTTCCCCCGCGTCTTCGATGCAGTTTATAATGCGTGCCTTCCCCGTGATGGTGCCGGCACTGACGGGTATTCCGCGAAGTGATCCATCTTTCATTTGGGGAAGTTTTGAGGTCTCTGCCGGTTCCGGTATTCCGAAGTATACATCCTCGAATGACAGGTCATTGAACTTCGGAAAAAGTTCACGCCGCTGCGCCGCGCGGCTTTTCCATTCCGGATTTCTTTCACTGATGAGGAGTCCGATTTCACGATGCGTCAGGAAAAATATCTGGTCATAATCCTCCAGCAGGCTCTCTTCTGTAAGGAGGTGTCCCAGGCGGATGTAGGCATGGCGTATCCTGTTCTGCATCCTGATGCAGAGTGATTTAGTCTTCTCCCTGTTGGCAACGGAGGCGCGTGCCCCCGGGAGAAGTTTCTTCAGGATTAACCTTTCACCGAAGTTAAGGCGCTTTAATACCCTTTCCCGGTTCTCTTCGAAGCCCTGACTTCCCCCGTTAAAAATCTTTTTTTTGCTTGTATAGTTGCGGGCACGGATTTGCAGCAGGCTGATGAGAGAGGAGGGTTCTGTGGCCCAGTTTTTCTCCCGCAGTTCCGCTTCCCGGACACAACGGTGTCCATGGTCTTCCATATACTTTTTATAAAGTTTATGACCATCCCCAGCCGCGTCTGATTCGAGCCACGATAGAATTTCAGGTATCTCATTGTCGGCCAGGATTTTTCTGCTCTCTTCGTTTTTCAGAAGGGCCTCCGCCAGGCCGTCAAGGGATGCCAGTGCATCGGCACCGTCAATGCCCTCGATATTAATCAGGAGACCAGCCAGTTCCCTGTGGTGTTCTGTGGCGGCCTCGGGGGAGCCACCGTTCAGGATCTGGAGAATAGCTGTGTTGAGGGCGCCGGATTTTCCCGAGGTGGTGTAATGGTAACTCCATGCCAGGTTCAGGATATCAATACTGCTTGAAATATTCTGATAAAATTCTTCGATGCCGGCTTCCTCAACTGAAAAATTCTCTGCCATTTTTTTCAGTTTCTTGAGGCGTTTCGATGCCTTTGAAATATAGCGGATGTATTTAATAAGGTTAATGAAACGCCGTAGATTATTTACGCGGGGGGGCGCCTCTGAGCCTTCAAGTATATGTCCGAGAATGCTGTGATCGATGTTTTCTTTTTTCGTCATCATCACCTTTGCGGTGAGCTCATAGAGGGCGCTTAAACCCAAAAAGAGGTGGTTGTAGAACATGTCGATGACGAAATTTTCCGGTGTTATTTTTTTACGGACACCCACCTGCACGTAGAATTCCTGTAATCCGTAATCGATGGCGCGGCCGAAGACTGACCACGTGAGGGGGGTGACGGGCCCCGGCATCATCTCTCCGATATTTGATCTAGTCGTGATATATCCTTTTTCGTCAATGGTGGAGTCGAGTTCATTCATGTGCACATCGGGAAGGGTGGTGATTGGACGCAGCTGCAGCCAGTAGATGACTCCCTCATTGTCAATGGCCCATTCCAGGTCAGCGTGAAATCCTGCAGCTTTTTCAATGGCGCGCGCTTCAGTGAAGAGCTGTTGCAGATAAACTTCCTTTAGCATCGGCTCATCTTCTTCGGTAGTAACCGATACCGGTTTTCCGGAGCGCGTGAAGGTATACTGGTCTCCCTCTGCCTCTCCGCTGACCAGTTTTTCGCCGATGCCCTGCACGGCATTAATCACCAGGTGGTCCCGTCGTCCCGAAACGGGATCGGCGGTAAAGATTACCCCCGCATACAATGGATCGATCATCTCCTGGAGGACAATTCCCATGGTGCATGTTGCCTCGGGGTGCATTCCCCGGCTGTAGGAGGATACCCGATCTGATGTTGATGAGGCGCGGCATTTTTCTATTGCATTAATTATTGCCTCGATGCCGCTAACGTTAAGATAGGTCTCGAATTGTCCCGCAAAGGATGCGTCGTCTCCGTCCTCATCCATGGCGGAGGAGCGTACCGCCCAGGTTTTCGATAATTCACGGGGGGGGAGTTTTTCCAGGAGTGTAGCCACTTCATCGATGGTTCCCCCCACAATTGCATATCCCCGGGGGACCCTTGCGCCGGCGCTCATTAATTCCTTGAGCCCCCGCGCCTTTCCCCCGGCTTCGTTTCCCTGAACTCCGGAGAGGGGAATCAATCGTGCCATATCTTTATTTGTTGCTGTAACCGAATTCACTGATGCCTACTCCCTTTTTCCCGTTTAAAGTAAATCGTGCCACACCTTCATAGATGGTGTAGTCGTTGCCCATTTCGTATGTGCACCTGTCGAATACCTCAACTTCAAGAATGCGGTCACCGCCTCCCCTGTAACGGAAGGGGAGTGAAAAGCTCTGCCCCGTGGGGTCTCCCTCCGGCACAGCGGAAAAGTCAGCCGTATCGGTAACGGGGAGAATCGAATTCTCCAGTCCGACGTAACCGGAATGCATAAAGGGGAGAAAGGTGTAGTTGACCAGTGCAATATTGGTAACGCTGCCGTCTTCCATCAATCCCGCAAGCCAGACGTGACGCTTCATTGCCCCCCAGTTGCGGGTCCCGAAGGAGTGGTCCCTGACACCGCGGAGCTTCACAGGGTGTTCTTCGCCGTCAACGGTAATGGTGCCGGTGATTATGCCCCCCTGCTCGGTATGAACCTGGGAGAGTTCCCGTAGCTTTTCGAACCATTCCAGGGTCCATTTCTCTTTTGCAAGGTGCCGCGCGATACTCCAGGTGTCCGTGTCCTTTTTAAAGTTCACCATCCGCATAGTCTTATCGAAGCTGAGGTCCGCCTGCACCTTAACGGTTTTGCCTTTATTTGTCATGGCGCCGTCCCAGGTAATCCGCCAGTTCTCACCGGGGATGATACACCGGTAGGTGAGGGGGCCCTGGCTTATGCCGGTGCCTCGCTGGTACTCTTTTTCGGCGGGGGTCAGTTTGCCCGTACCGGGGAGATTTATGTCGAACCAGAGTTCATTGCTGCCGTCACCGCGAAACCCCATGCGGGTAATAATCCAGGTCCCTGAATCATCGTGACCGGTAAAATAAAAGCTGTCATTGAAGGCGGGATTTTCCGGCGGCACCTGGAGCCTGTCCAGGTCTTCGTCGGAGGCGGTATTTTTCTCTCCCCGCTTCACCATCATGTAGGCGGCAATTTTTTTCAGCATATTTATCATCCTGTTTTTATTAATTAACCGGTTAATTATAGCATATTAAGGCAAATGTCAATATTAATATTGAGGAATAGAATATTTCCTCCTTTTCTGAAGGCGACAATGGCATTGTCGCCTTCAGAAAAGGAGGCTCTGAGCCGTGCTTTTTCATTTCGCAATCAGAATTAAAAATAAAAAATCCTTGAAAAAAAAGACCTGGGGAAGGTATATGCTGAATGTGTACGCCGTACGATAATAACATATAAATGTTAGTAAAGAGGAAAAATGAAATCTATAGCCTATTTTGACTCCTCCCATGATATGCCCGTGGAAATCATCAGCGCAGCGGGTTTTCTTCCATATAAAATACTCGGTGATGTTCATAAAGGGACCGATGAGGCTGACCGGTACCTGGCAAAATTTTTCTGCCCTGCAGCGAGAAGCTGGCTTTCTGAGGCCCTGGAAAGATCTGACCAGTGGGAGGGAATCATCTTCGCCCACGGTTGTGATGCCACAAACCGTCACTACGATGTATGGAAACGCCATGTAAAAACACCATTTCTCCACTGGTTTAACTCCCCCCTGAAAAATGATGAAACGGCGAGACGTTTTTTTGTCACGGAACTGAAAAGAATGATGGATTCGCTAAAAAGGCATTTGGGTGTTGTTTTTTCAGAGGAATCTCTCAAGGAGTCCATTCAGGCTTCGAACCGCATCAAAAGAATTCTTCAGGGTTTATCAAAACTGCGCAGCGAAAAGGATATTTTAAACAGGGAATATTTTGCTGTGATACAATCGGTTCTTCAGCCGGGTCCTGACCTGGAAGCTCTACTGAGTGCAGTTTATACCGACTGGAAAAACCGTGAAAACTTCCCCGATAATAAAACAAGGCTTTATTTGACGGGGTCCGATACCACCTACCGGGAATGGATGGACCTTCTCGATGGCTGTAATATCCGCATTGTCCGGGATGATCTTTCCACGGGGGAGAGGATGTTCGCATCACTCATTCCCGAAGATGAGGATCCCCTTGAGGCCCTGGCAGGGTATTATCTCTCCATTCCCCGGCCCGCAACCAAGCTGGGAATCGGGGACCGCATCAACTTCCTTCAAAAATCATTAAAAGAGACCCCCGTGAGGGGTGTCCTTTCTCAAAACCTGAAATTCTGTGAACCCTACGCCTACGATTGTGTGGAAGTGAACCGGGCCCTGAAGGAGTCGGGATACCGGGTGCTCCACCTTGAGCGTGAATTTACTCCCACGATGGACCAGCAGGTGGTGAACCGCCTTATGGCCTTTACCGAAACGATATGAGACAATTGCGAGGAAGATGATGAATCAGAAAAATAACAGCAATAAAAATAAAACCGGAGACGCGGAACAGATCCGCATCGAGCCGCTTCCCCACGCGGGAGACCTGAAGGGTGTAATGCTCTGGTACCTTGCAAAGGGGAAGCTTGCAAGTGTCCTCCCGTGGAAGAAGACAGCCTGGACCTGTGCCGGTTTCCCCGTGGAGCTTCTCTGGGCCTATGATGTTTTTCCTCATCACCCTGAGAACATGGCCACCGTGGCGGCGGCGCGCAAGCAGTCCCTGCGCCTCATCGAACATTCCGAAAGCTGCGGTTATTCCCGGGACCTCTGTTCCTACTGCAAGACCAGCTTCGCCGCCTACGACACCAATATCAAAACCACACTGGGGGGTCTCGACAAGCCGGATATCATCACCTGTACCAACACAATATGTGACACCCACTGGAAGTGGTTCCAGATCCAGGCCCACAAGCTGAAGGTCCCCTTCTTTTCATTTGATATTCCCAGTGTCGTTTCCGGAACCAGTGAGAAGGTCATCGATGGGTACGTCGATTACGTGGTGGAGCAGTTCTACGATTTTTATGACTTCATGGAAAAACATACGGGAAGGAAGTTGGACGAAAACAGGATGAGAAGTGTTCTGGAAAAATCGGAACGTCTCTGCAGCCTCTGGTCCGAAATATACCAGTACCGGAAAAATATTCCCACACCATACAGTTCAGCGGAGACCTCCGCATCATTTTTCCCCCTCGTGGTAATGCCCGGCGTCGACAAGGGAATAAAGTTCTACGAAAAGATCCTTGCTGACATAAAGGAGAGGGACGCAAAGGGTGAGGGCACCATCACACAGGGGAAGGAAAAATTCCGCCTCATGTATGAGGGCATCCCCTTCTGGTACCGGATGCGCTTTATGTATGACCTGGCGAAGTATGGTGCCGTGGTGACCTACGAGCCCTACACCTGGTCCTTCGCACCGCGGAAGACACTGGGGCTCACCATTGAAGAGAGTCTCAGGGAAGTGGCACGTATCATCATGAATCTTCCCTATGCATATAATCTCGAAACCAGGATAAAATATTTTGTCGACGTAGTGCGGGAGTATAAACTGGACGGAGTTGTTCTTCATGAGAACATGTCATGCAGACCCTCCAGTACCGGCATGAGTGACCTCAAAGAGGAGATTCAGAAACAGACGGGAGTACCCGTATTAATTCTCCAGTGTGACATGAATGATCCCCGGGCATTTTCGGAGGGGCAGATGCAGACACGTGTCGAGAGTTTCGTGGAGTTGATGGAGGCGAATCGGCGTTGAAGGCGAGGATGGCATCCTCGCCCGAATAAAGCGAATCGTTCGCCCGAATAAAGCGAATCGTTCGCCCGAATAAAGCGAATCGTTCGCTCGAATAAAGCGAATCGTTCGCTCGAATGAAGGCGCGGAGAATTGCCCTTGAAGGCGCGGTTGCGCAACCGCGCCTTCAAGGGCAATTCATTCTCAATAATTGAAATCCCGGTTCTTGCTGAAAATTTTATGCTGGTCCTCCGGGGCCGCAACCACCTCTATGACGTCACTGCTGCAGATAACCACATTGCAGTTCATGAAGGTGTCTGACACGGTGGCGTTACGGTTTCCCGCATCCTTCAGTTCCTCCAGCCACCGGTTGTACTGGTCAAAGCCTATAAGTATATAGCGCGGCTGGATTCCCTGCCGCTGCATTTGAAGAATCATTGATTCGATGTCTGCCCGTATGCTCATGTTGTTTCCTTCTGTTATTGTTTTTCTCAGGGTGCTTCGTTTCGGATAATTATTGCAAGCCTTTTTGTGATGATTCGTGGAATTTATTCCCCGCGGCTTTTTTTCCATTTCAGATATGTCTTTTTCAGAAGCCCGGGATAATCGGATATTATCCCGTCGACGCCTGCATCGAACATCTTAATCATTTTCTCTTCACTGTTGACTGTCCAGGGGAGAACCTCTATTCTTCTGTCGTGGCACTCCTTAACGAAGGCGGGTGTCACATAGAGGTAATATGGAGATATTATATCAGCCTTAACCTCCACGGTTTTTCTGATAATCTCTTTCCTGTCCGCCTGAAGTCCCAGTATCATTTTGAATCCCTTCCAGTATGTCGGCTTGAAGAGTGCAGATGTTCTGATTGCCGGATTTTTCTTTTTTACAGGGGGAAGTGCTTCGGGGATGAAACTCTGCACCGTGGTGCGTGACGCCATGCCGGCCCGTTCTATTGTCCGCACCATTTCAGCCGCTGAATCGCTAAGATACTTTTTCTCAAATTTTTCCGGAAATTTAATTTCTATATTGAACCGTACCTTGGCGGCGCCGGAATGTCTCTTTTCATATTCTTTTACGAATTCAAAAAATTCATCCAGGGTCGGCATCTGCAGTCCCTTTACGGCCTTCTGTCGGGGGAATTCTTTATTTTTAACCGCCCCGCAATCGTAGGTTTTTAACTGCTGAACCGTCAGGCTTCTGACGGGTATTCCCTTTGCCGCCTTTCCTTCTTGTGTGAGGCATAGTTCCTTATTCAGTTCTGAGTCATGGTATACAATCAATTTACCGTCGGCGGTGAGATTCGTGTCGAGTTCAACGGTATCCATCCCCTGTTCAATGCAGTATATAAATGCGGGAATACTGTTTTCCGGCCGCATCCCCCGGGCTCCCCGGTGTCCCTGAAGATCAACAGATCCCTTCAGGGGTGCATTATTTACAGGAAGTGGAGAACAGCCGGGAATTGGCAACAGCAGAAGAAATAGTAGACTCGCCTTTAATGTATTTGCCGCTTTGATGGGGGAGGAAGTAATCATTTTATTTGCCTCTGGATTTTAGTGAAGTGTCGTTTGAAGTAGATCGTTTTTAAGTAATAAAGTCCTTAAATTTGCTCAGGCTGGCAAAGAACAAATTGTAAGTATTAAGCATAAAGTATAAACTTACTTTTTCCTTTACCCTTGTACCTTTTAACTTCTCTACACCGCTTCTTTGAGTCTGTTTAAAGGAAGAATTAGCATCACCGTGGTATCCCCGGCGGAAATTATAGCGGAGGACTCTTCCGGTTCCAGGCCCAGGTAGTAGAGAATACTGTCTATCTTGGCATAACCGAGACCAAAGCCTGATTCGGATGTGTCGATATTGTTGATGAAAAATTCATGTTCACGGCCTTCATTGCGGCAGCGCCTGAATTCATCTCTTTTTTCATGGATACGCTTCAGGTCCCTCGTGAGGATCGGGGCTGTATTTGTTATCTCCAGGTAGACGTGCCCCTCAAGGGCATGGACTTTATAATAGATATTGATATTGTTTTCGTTTAATTTTTCCCTGATTTTATTTAGGTGTCCCAGTCCCTTGATAATTTCCTGTTCTTCACCGGTCAATTCTCTTTTTTCTTTAAAGGCGGTATTGAGAATTCTGAGAAATTTGCCTTCTTCGGTCAGAGCCTGCCGAACAAGAGCGGAAATATCCTGGTTTTGCATGAATTCGACAGCGAGGGTATCAAAGGAGATACGTGTGAAGGTCATTTCATTGAATATTTCTTCATATTCTTCCAGGGTCAGTTTTGGGAAGTCTTCAATGATTTTTGACATTATATATTCACGGATCAGAATGAATTTATAATTTGCCTTAACGGAGTTTTTTATTAATTCATCAACGCAGGAGAAAATGTCTTCCGACAGGGGGCCGATTCCCGCATGCTCAAGCACTTTATTGGTCGAATCGATAAGGGAGTCCCTCTCCTGCATGGTGTAAGATTGTATTTTTCCGTTAACTTCCATATATTGAGTACTTAGATAATTCTCAGTCAGTCTTTTTTAAAAAAAGGAAGAGATTCATTTCCCGTAGTTTCATTTTTTATATTTAATTTTATTGAACAAGGAAAATTTTTAATTTCTTCAAAAAAGATGACCTTTTTCTATTGACAGAGATGCTTTCTCTCCATAAGTTGATTTTAAATTATTGAACAAACAAGGAAATAATGTTTATAATGTTACGAAACATGGGAAATCTAAATCTTTTAGCTCTCCTTCTTCTCCTGGAAAAGCCTGGAGCTGTTTCGTGATGCCCTGTAATAGAAAATAAACCAAAAGGCCGTCACGAAAAAAGTGACGGCCTTTTTTTTTGATAATTCTGGCAAAGAACCGGAGGTGGAAGGGATGCGATTCCCGTTTATTCTTTCATGAGAGACATGGATAATCAGCGCAGTGCCGGTTTTCCGGCATATGTGAAAATTGAAATACTATAATGGAGACAGAAAATGAGTAATAAAGATAAGATTTATATTTTTGACACCACTTTAAGGGACGGGGAGCAGTCACCCGGCTTCAGCATGAATATTGAAGAGAAACTCCGTTTTGCGGAACAGCTTGAAAGACTCGGGGTTGATATTATCGAGGCGGGTTTTCCCGTTATTTCCGACGGGGATTTCGATGCAGTTAAAAGAATTGCTGAACGTGTTAAAAATGTTCAGGTGGCGGGTCTCGCCCGTGCAAATTTAAAGGACATTGATGCCGCAGTAAAGGCCCTCGAAAAGGCGAAAAATCCAAGGATTCATACATTTATATCGAGTTCTGATATTCATATTGAACATCAGTTCAAAAAGACCCGTGCGGAAGTCCTTGATCTTGCAGTTGAGGCGGTAACCTATTCAAAGAAATTCACTGATAATGTTGAATTCTCTCCAATGGATGCAACCCGCAGTGATATGGAATACCTTGCCACCATGGTTCACGATGTCATAGAAGCGGGGGCCACCACTGTAAATATTCCCGATACCGTCGGTTATACCGTACCCTCGGAATTTTATCGAATCATAAAATATCTTTTTAATAATGTTTCCAACATTGATGATGCGATTATCTCTGTGCACTGCCACAATGACCTGGGACTTGCAGTGGCGAATTCACTCGCGGCGATCGAGGCGGGAGCCCGGCAGATTGAATGTACCGTTAACGGTATCGGCGAGCGTGCCGGTAATACCGCCATGGAAGAGATTGTCATGGCCCTTAAAACCAGGAAAAATATCTACGGCGTTGAGACAACTTTGAATACGAAGCAGATAATGGCTTCCAGTAAAATGCTTACCAATATTACAGGTGTTTCCGTGCAGCCCAATAAGGCCATTGTGGGGGATAATGCATTTGCTCACGAATCAGGAATTCATCAGGATGGCGTTTTAAAGAATTCCATGACCTACGAAATCATGAAGCCGGAAGATGTCGGTATCAGCAAATCTACCCTGGTACTCGGTAAACACTCAGGGCGCCATGCGGTTTTGACCCGTTTAAAGGAACTCGGTTTTGAACTTACACAGGAGGAACTGGACCGGTTTTTTAAACTCTTCAAAACCCTTGCGGACAGCAAAAAGCAGGTCTACGACGAGGATCTGGTGGCCCTTATCGGGGAGGCCATGTTCAAGGAAGAACAGCGGCGCCGGTACAAGGTGCAGAATGTACAGATATCCACGGGGATGTTTTCTCCACCCATGGCGATGGTCACCATTAAGGACCATGAAACTAACAGGGAGGATATCTTTGAAGTTGCCCATGGTAATGGTGGTGTTGATGCCGGAATAAAAGCTGTCAAAATGATTACCGGTACCAATGCCTACCTGAAATCTTTCAACCTTGTGGCCATCACGGGAGGTTCTGATGCCCTTTCTGAAGTAACCGCAACGGTTGTGGAAGAATTTAACGGTAAAGAATTGAAGGTATTTGGAACAGGAATGAATGTTGATATATCCATTGCGGGGATCATGTCCTTCGTGGATGCCCTGAACAAGATCGAATATATGAAAAAAGTGGGTGATATGACCGGAAAGGTTCATAACGTCGCCCTTTAATTAAAAGCAGCAATGTAAAAGGGACAAGTTTGCCACCACAGATTGACGAACTTGTTCCTTGCTACTTTTACCTTGTCACTTTCTTCAACAACTACACAAAAATATAGTAAATCTTCTTGACATATCCTGCGATATAAATAATGTACTAAATATGCGTTAAGCAGGCATCCTTGACTTCCGGAGTCGAAGAGGTAAGGGCATCCGGATAAAATGCTTGCATTCATATTGAAATAATACGACATAAATTATGATGAAAAAAATTAAATTTTCCCGTCTCTAATTCGTTACCTTAATAAAGAGAGCAGGAATATTTTCTTAATAAGAGGTGCAAAATGGCTGACCAGAAAGAACTTAATCAGAAAAACCAGGCCCTTGATGCGGCAATTATGCAGATAGAGAAGCAGTTCGGCAAGGGATCAATAATGAAACTTGGTGATGAAAACGCCCGGGTTCAAATAGCATCTATTCCAACGGGTTCACTGGAACTGGATGTGGCCCTTGGTATCGGAGGGGTTCCCCGGGGAAGGGTTATTGAGATATATGGCCCCGAATCTTCAGGGAAAACAACCCTGACTCTTCACGTCGTTGCCCAGGCTCAGAAGGCCGGCGGGGTTGCAGCATTTGTTGACGCGGAACACGCCCTTGACCCCATCTATTCTGCAAAACTCGGGGTAAACACCGATGAACTTCTGGTCTCGCAGCCTGATACGGGAGAGGAGGCCCTCGAAATCGTTGAGGCGCTGGTCCGTTCCGGTGCTGTTGATCTCGTGGTAGTCGACTCCGTAGCGGCCCTGGTACCGAAAGCGGAGATTGACGGTGACATGGGAGATGCTCATATGGGGCTTCAGGCGCGTCTCATGAGCCAGGCCCTGAGGAAACTCACCGGGGTAATCGCAAAGTCAAAAACATCCGTTATTTTTATAAATCAGATCCGTTATAAAATTGGTGTCATGTTCGGTTCCCCCGAAACGACTACCGGTGGAAATGCCCTGAAATTTTATTCCTCCGTGAGGATGGACATCCGCCGAATCGAAACACTTAAATCCGGTGACGAGGCAATTGGTAACCGTGTCAGGGTAAAGGTGGTAAAGAATAAAACAGCTCCTCCATTCAGGCAGGCAGAATTCGACATTATGTATAGTTCAGGTATTTCACGTGAAGGCGGTATTCTTGACCTAGGCGTGAAGTTTGACATTATTAAAAAAGCCGGAACCTGGTATTCCTATGGCGAAGAGAGGATCGGCCAGGGAAGAGAGAATGCGAAACGTTTCCTCTCCGAAAATACTGCCATCGCTCAGGATGTTGAAGAAAAAGTCAAACTGGCTACGGGATTGATAAAAGAAGAGGATGTTAAGAAAAAATCCGTAGATAAGAAGATTGAAGATAAGAAGATCGAAGATAAACAGCCGGAAGAGGCCCCACAGTAATAAATGGGGTAAGGAAGTATGATTTCAAGTGGCATCAGGCTAAAGACACCTGATGATATCAAAAGAATTGAGGAAGCCGGTGCAATCTGTGCCGATGTTTTCAGGTATCTCGATTCCCTCTCCATGGAGGGGATGAGTACCTGGGAACTCGATTCCCTTGTTGACGGCATTATTAACCGGACAGGGGCCCGTTCTGCCTTCAAGACCCTCCATGGATATAACTACTCCTCCTGTATTTCAATTAATGATGAAGTGGCTCACGGCATACCATCTAAAAAAAGATATATCCTCGGCGGAGATGTGGTAAAAGTGGATATCGGCGTGGTGCAGAAGGGGTATTTTGCCGATGCCTGCAGAACCTTTACGGTCAGCAGTGTGTCTCCTGAGGGGCTTCTTCTCGCTCAAACGGTAAAAAAGGCCTTCCGTAAGGCTCTTTCCGTTATTATGCCGGGGCAATTTCTTGAAAGTATCGGCAATGCAATAGATGAAGAAATATGCAGGACTGAATTTCGTGTTATAGCCAGTCTCACAGGGCACGGCGTTGGATTTGCTCTCCATGAAGCTCCAAAGGTGCCACATTATAAAAACAGTGGTCACCGAATTTTTTTGCAGGAGGGACTGGTTCTTGCTGTAGAGCCGGCAATTACTTCCGGCAACGGTGATATTGTGAAAGACCGGAATAATTTTACACTTAAAACTTCCGATGGAGCATGTGCGGTACAGTATGAAGAAACCGTAGCCGTAACCGGGCATGGCCCTCTTGTTCTTACTTCCTGAAAATAAACTTGCCAAATTATATCATGCTGCATTCTTATCCCCATCGGTACAATAGATACCTGTAAAATTACAAGAAAAACTTTTGCCATCTGAATGTATTTTGTCTATAATGCATACAGACGGGAAGGAAGATTATGAATAAGAAAGATTTAAAAGATGTGCAGTCCGAAAGGGATCATCGAAATCTGGCTATAAACAAAGTCGGTGTTAAGGATATCTCCTATCCGGTTGTGGTCCTTGACAAGGACCAGGGAGAGCAGCATACTGTGGCACGTGTAAACATGTATGTAAACCTTCCTCATCATTTCCGCGGTACACATATGAGCAGGTTTATTGAAATTCTCAACCGTTACCGTAAAGGCATCAGTACCCTGAATATACGGGAGATCCTGGAGGCAATGATAGAGCAGCTTGACGCAGAAACTGCACATTTTGAGATAGAATTTCCATATTTTGTCACAAAGGAAGCCCCTGTTTCACGGGAAAAGGCCAAAATGGAATATACCAGCCGCCTCGTGGCAAATTCCGATGATGATTTTTACCTGCTGGAAGTCAAGGTCCCCGTCCTTTCTCTATGTCCCTGTTCCAAGGAGATTTCTCAATATGGAGCACATAATCAGCGATCCATTCTTTCTGTTGCGATAAAAGCCCGTGATAAGGTATGGATTGAAGACCTTATTCTAATTGCAGAAAGTTCCGGAAGTTCAGATATCTTCTCAATCCTGAAAAGGGAAGATGAAAAGTATATAACAGAACGTTCCTATGAAAATCCCGTCTTTGTCGAAGATATTGTGCGAAATGCTGCGGAAAAACTGAAGAAGATGAAGGGGATTATCTGGTTTTCCGTTGAGTCAGAAAATATGGAGTCGATACATAATCATTCTGCATATGCTCAAATTGAAATGAATTTGGCAGAATAAAATTTAAGGATTTTGCCCAGCAGGCATAAAAATGGGTATATACAGTAGTCGGATTAAAATTTGATTGCTTTAGTATCCGATTTATATCAAATTGAGATCAACCATTTGATGAGGGGCCGATATCGCTGTTAACACAATGAAAAAAATAAAGTTTATACTTATTTGTTCGATATGTATAGTTTTTACCTCGGGCTATCTTTATGGCGGCACCACAATTAATGTTACAGGTCCAAACGCCGCGGATATCCCCACGGATGGACTTACGGATATAACAGGAGCTATTGATACTCTTTCTGGAAATTTCGGCCCCGCCATCGCCAATGCATACGCCCTTGGCAATATTGCCGGTTACCCCATAGGTTCCAGTTATATCGGCAGCCTTCCGCATCTTTTTATTGGAATAAGTTTCAATTCCGGCCTCACCAATATGCATCGTTTTGACAGCGCCACCCCTAATAAGGAAGATGTTTTTCCCGGCTTCGGATTGAATCCGGTAATCAACTTCGGCATTGGCCTCGGCAAGGGACTGGACGTTCTTGGAAAATTTTTCGTCTACAGTACCGGTTTTTACCATCCCCCTGTCAATTACAGTATTTTAACCCTTGATAAGATGAATATCTATTCCTTCGGTGGAAAACTGAGGTATAACCTGGTAAAAAGAAAGACACTGATGCCCGGTGTGTTCAATTTCGAAGGAATCACCCTCACTGCGGGAGGGGACGCAATGTACGGCCAGATTGATTTTTCCGGCGCCTATAACTATCCCCTGGATGCCATTACCATAGATCCCGGCACGGGGGCTCCATTTCCAAAGGATATTCAACTTGAATTTGAACCAAGTTACACCGGATCAATCAGCTACTTTCTGGCAGCCGCTAATGCCCAGGCCCTGGTATATGTTAATTTCTTCTTTATATTCAACCTGTATACCGGATTCGGAACCGCCATAAACTTCGGTTCCTTCGATGTTACTCTTCAGGCCACGGGGGATGCCACTACAGATGATACTGATTATGATACTGCAATTACCGGTACTGGTGGGGTTAATACCGTAGCTACGGTGCAGGTTCTTTCTGTTAATAAATTCAAGCCGAAGTATATTTTGCCGTTATATATTATTGGACTCGAAATGGACCTGTTTGCCTTCCAGTTAACACTTGAGTCAATGGTTGATCTTCGAAATGGTAGAGATATCAATATTTCACTGGGCATTCGGTCCCAGTGGTAATTTCTGATCCTAAAAATTAAATTAAATTTGACAATTTAAACTCCATTTAATAGTAAAGTACCCCCATATTAAATAAAAAGGAGTGACTGATGAGGAAAATAGTCCTTTTAAGCGTGCTTGCTTTGTCTTTTCTGATTTCAGGATGTAAAAGTGATAGTGATGTACTTGCATCTTTCACTGGCGGCGAAATTACCAGGGGAGAATTTTACGGGTGGATCGAAGCCCGTCATCTTTCCAAAAAGGTTGTTCTGAAGAGTAAGGCAAAACAAAAAACAAAACTAAATCAAATTGCACTCGATAAATTGAGTGTTGCTGAGGCAAAAAAAGCCAACTATGATAAAACTGAAGATTTTCAGAGAATTTTATCTCTCGTTAAGGATAACTTTACTGCAAATAGTTTTAGAAAAAACATGAGGAAAGATGTTTCCTTTAAAGAAAACGCAGTGAATGTCAGTATTATCAAGCTTCGCGTAAAAAATTACAAGATTATAAAAAACAAAAAACAAAAACTTTCTGATGCAGAATTGAAATTAGCTGTCGAGAAACGAAAAGAAGAAGCTGTTAAGATTATTGCAGAATTGAATAAAGGGGGTGATTTTGCGGCCCTTGCCAAAAAACACTCAGATGATTATTCAAAAAAGAAAGGCGGACAGATCGGGTATCTCACACTGGGGATGCGTGATAAGGAATTTATGGATGCAGCCTTTAAACTGAACAAGGGTGAGTTCACAAAAGAGGCGATAATAATCCGCAATGCCCTCTACATAATTAAAGCCGAAGATAAAGTTGAATTAACAAATGGTAATATCGAAGGTATTATCAAAGATGAAAAAGAGGCAAAACGTCTGGTGAATAGACTCCAGGCAAATTCTGCTCGGGATCTTGAGAAAAAGCTATTCGAAGCTAAAGACGTTGAGAATAATATCGAAAAGGTTAATTTCAGGAATCCTCAGGCTCTTGTTTTTAAAATAGGTGATCAATCATTCCTTGTAAAAGATCTGAATGATTTAGTAGCATTTATTGACAAAAAAAGGGTGTCCTCAGGAAGAAAAAAATTGTCTTTTGACGATAAAAAGAAACGTGGTTTTTCTACGAAAATTTTTAATGAAAAACTTATGGCAAGAGAAGCTGTTAAAAAAGGTATAGTAAAGGAAGAAAAATTTCAGAAAGAATGGAATGCTTATTTCGAATATACACTTGCAAATGCTTATAAAAATGATGTTGTTCTTCAGGGAATTACGGTAACTCCAAAAGAGGTCCGTGAAGAATATGAAAAAGATAAAAAGAGAAGAATGGCACGTAACAAAAAAGATAAGTCAAAAAAGAAGATGGACGTTAAGCCTTTCAATGAAGTGAAAGAAAAAATAGAATTTATGCTGCACAATAGAAAAAAGGCGGCAAAACGAAGAAACTGGGAAAAGCAAATGCTTGCAAAGAACAGCTTTACCGTTTTTGAAGATAAACTCGAAGAAGTTAAATAAAAATAGAAAAGAGAGGAGTTTTTTACTCCTCTCTTTTTATTAATTTCTATGATATTTTTGAATACAGTCATCTTTACAATAGGTTCAATTCAGATTACGCCCCTTATTTCTCTTCAGGTAATCCTTTCGACATTGACTGGTTATTTTCTGGGCAGGATCTTAATCGGCGTGTTGAGAAAACGATTGGCCGCATTCTGGGAGTTTTTCGGGAAAAGTACTTTTCTTGTTGAATCGGTCCTTCGCCTGTTCCTTCTGGCGGGAGGTCTTTCTCTTGGGCTCAGGCTCGCGGGTATCAAACAATCAGTTATATATTACTTTTACCTTCTTTTGTTTAAGCCATTTTTCCATATTGGCTCTTCACCGGTATCCATTATTTCAATCTCACTTCTTCTTATTATAGTTTCAGTATCAGTATTTGTTGCACGTTATACAAGCCTGCTGTTGAGAAAAGATGTGTATCCCAACACAAATATCGATCCTGGTGTGCAGAATATACTGGATAATTTCGTAAAATATCTTGTAATCGCAACAGGTGTTATCATTGGCTTGCAGGTTAATGGTATAAATCTATCTGTTTTCGCAACGATCGGTGCCGGCCTGATGGTTGGCGTTGGTTTCGGTCTGCAGAATATCGCGAGTAATTTTATAAGCGGTGTGGTTATTCTGCTGGAGCGTCCCATTAAGGTTGGTGATTATGTGGAGGTGGACAAAATTTGCGGCACCGTTGATCGTATTCAGGCAAGGAGTACATTGATTAAAACTCGTGAAAATATATTGATGGTCGTTCCTAATTCCAAGTTTATTTCCGAAAATGTAATTAACTGGAGCTTGAATGATGACAATGTCCTTATCGAAATTCCAGTTGGTATATCATACAAATCGAATCCGGAAGCAGCAAGGGACGTACTTCTTGCCATTGCTGAAGATCATGAGAAAATTTTAAGTAAACCGCCCCCGGTGGTTTTACTGGAAAAGTTTGACAATTCATCAATTAATATGACTCTCGAGGTCTGGATAACGGATGTTCAGAGAAGATTCGAAATAATCAGTGATGTAAACTTTCTGATTTACCGTAGATTTAATGAAAGCGGAGTAGTTATTCCTTTCCCGCAACTTGATGTTCATATGAAGAATTAACTGTGTTGCATCCCTCCAATATTTAATTGATGGCTTCTGATATAGGTACCAGCAAATTATTGTGAATAGGTTTTGTTTTTTCTCCTTCAATTGATACTTCATTAAATCGTTCAACATCCAGTCCCAGGTCTCGGGCAGATTGAATATAAAATTCTATTACCTGCTGTATCCTGCGTACTGCCTGTTTCCTGTTTTCTCCATAGCAGTTGATGTCCAGTTCAGGGCAGTTTGCAATATATTCATTCTCTTTTTCTGTTAGATTAATTGATATATGCATGTTTGATCCTTTCTATAATAAAAATTATTTCACGTTGAATGGATATGATAGAGAAAGACTAATTCCCTTTTTAAGTTCTCAATTATTATCGTCATAGTGTCAGTGTTGATTTAATTTTTTTAAATAAAGAATGTCATATTATATTGACAATTATTGTTTTAAGGGGAGAATAACAACAAAGGAGAAATTAATGAAGAAAAGAAAATCGTCGCAAATAATTTTTACGCATATAACCCTTGGATTGCAGCTGGCGATTACTATTTTTCTTTTTGTATATGGCGGACATTACCTGGATAATAAATATCAAAAATCACCTCTTTTTTTGGCACTGGGTACCGTTATCGGGATGGTAATCGGTTTCTATCACATGATGAAAGAATTGCAGAGAGATGAACGCGAAACGAATAATAACAATGACGACGATGATAATGACGACGATGAAAAGAAAAAGGTTCGTTGGATGTAACCTTGAAAAAAGTTTTATTGAAATACCGGTGTTATTTTTCAGCGCGTTGGATGCAGTATGGGGGAATCCTCTAAATACTAATGGGGGAACCCGGAAATTAATTCAGAAAAATTAAAAAAAAGTATTTACAAATTTATACCATACGATTGAATCGTTGTTAAAGTTAAGATATACAAAAAGAGAATTTTTGTAATATTCGTAATTTGTTATAGAGATTCTACAGCAGATAAAAAAAAGATTTGGGATTAAAAACTGCTGAGAGGTAAAACTGCTATGATCCGTTTTATTCACTTCGTTAACACATACGTTACGTCAGGCGGAGGTCATGGTGAAGAGGAATCAATGTATGACATCGTCATGCATCACCTTACCGACCACGTTCTCACCTCCGGATTTATTGGTAAAATTAATGCAACATATTTGAATGAGAAGCTATTTGGTATTTTTGATATGCGAATTACCAAGTGGGTTCTCATGCTCTGGATTACAATGTTTTTGTGTCTGCTGGTGTTTATTCCTCTTGCGCGTAAAATTAAACGCGATGCTATGGGGTCTAAGTCACGCTGGGTAAATATGTGGGAGGCCCTTATTGGCTTTGTTCATGATGAAGTCGTTGAGCCTAATTTTCATGGTCCTGCAACAAAAAAAGCTATGCCTTATTTTTGTACGGTATTCTTCTTTATCCTTTTTGCTAATTATATTGGCATGGTTCCCGGCTCGGCAACTGCAACAGGTAATCTGGCCGTAACCGGTGGTCTTGCAATATTAACTCTGCTGGGTATTTTAACACTTGGCACAATAAAGCAGGGGCCATTATTTATAATCAAAGGAATAGTGCCGGGTGGAATTCCTTCTGCTCTTTTCCCCTTGATTTGGGTAATTGAAGTGCTTGGTCTGCTCATTAAGCCATTTGCACTTACTGTTCGACTTTTTGCTAATATGACTGCAGGTCACGTTGTAATTATCATCTTTCTTTATCTTGCAGTTATGTTTCAGAGTTATGCTGTCGGTGTAGGCGGCGTTGTCGGTTCGCTGATGATATTCCTTCTTGAGTTGTTGGTAGCTTTTATACAGGCTTATATTTTTACCGTACTATCAGCTATGTTTATCGGTGAGTCTATGCACGGTCATTGATGATGACATTTTGGGTTATGCGCAAAAATGTACTTTTAATGTACGTTAAGAACAAATACAATTAAGTAACTTAATATTTACTTTAAAGAAATCTTGTTAGGAGGATTCACATGGAATACTTAGGACTTTCGTATCTTGGAGCTGGTTTAGGAGCAGGTCTCGTCGTATTTGGAGCAGCACTTGGTATTGGTCGCCTTGCTTCTGGAGCTCTTGAAGGTATGGCTCGTCAGCCTGAAATGAGTGGTGACTTGAGAACTGCTATGATCATTGCAGCTGCTCTTATTGAAGGTTTCACCTTCTTCGCACTCGTTGTTACCTTTATGCTTGCAACTCAGGCTCCAAAAGTACCTGTTGAAATGCCTAAAGCAAAAGAAGCTGCAACAGCAGAACATGCTCAGTAAGGTGTGATAAAGTAGTAATAGGATAAAGTCATGCAAGTTATAAAAGAAGGTTTACTAAAGGTTGATCCGGGACTATTACTGTGGACAGTTATTACTTTTCTCGTACTTCTGCTGCTCCTCTGGAAAGCGGCCTGGAAGCCTATAGTAGAAGCTCTTGATGCAAGAGCTGAAAAAATCCGCGGCGATATCGATCAAGCCGATAAGTCGCGGCAGGAAGCAGAGAAAGTTCTGGCGGAACATAAGGAACTTATGGCAAACGCCAGGGGCGAATCTGCCAAGATTATTGCTCAGGGAAGAGAAGAAGCAGAAAAGGTGAAAACTGAAATTGTTGAGAAGGCTTCGAAAGAAGCTAAGGATTTAGCTGAAAGAGCAAAGAAAGAAATCGTGTTAGCGAAAGAAACTGCGCTTAATGAGCTAAAGACTGAAATTGTCAACATCTCAACAGAAATTGCTTCTAGGGTTATAGAAAAAAATCTCAAACCTGAAGATCAAAATGCTCTCGTAGAAGAAGCATTAAATAAAATTGGGACAGTTCAGTAATACTGAACTGTCCTGACAATTCTTTTAAAAATAAGGGTAGTCAAAGTGGCTGGTAATGATATTGCTCGTGTATACGCAACCTCACTGCTTGAGATAGGGCAGGAAAAAAATGTCTTGTCTCAACTGGGAGAGGAACTGGGGTTTGTTTCAGATGTTTTAGCGGAGGATGGAGACTTCTATAAATATCTTACGTCTCCAGGCTTTTCAATTGAATCTAAAAAGGGATTTATTGAAAAAGTTTTTTCAGGAAATCTTTCCGATAATACAGTAAATTTTTTAAACGTATTGATTGATAATGGGCGACAGTCCGCAATTCCTGACATTTTTCAGGCTTTTAATGATCTCACTGATGAAGAAAACAATAGAATGAGGGTGGAAGTTGTTTCTACTTCGAAACTCGATGCTGCTACTCTTGATAAGATAAAAAATGCTCTTTCTAAAAAATATAATAAGGAAGTCATTCTCTCTGAATCGATCGATGAAGATATCCTGGGAGGGATTATCATCAGAGTCGGTGACCTCGTTATTGACGGTTCTCTTGCTAACAATTTGAAAAAACTTAGATATAATTTATTAAATAGTAAAGTCAGGAGTGAAGTGGCTTATGAAGATTAAAACTGAAGAGATAAAGTCCATAATTAAGAAGGAAATTGAGGGATATAAGGCAGAACTCGATGTTTCAGAAGTGGGGACTGTTATCCAGGTTGGTGATGGTATTGCCCGGATCCATGGTCTTGAAAATGCCATGTCAGCTGAGATGCTTGAATTTGACAATGGCGCACAGGGCATGGTTCTTAACCTCGAAGAAGATTCCATTGGTGTAGCTGTTCTCGGTGATTACCTTACTATTCAGGAAGGTGATTCCGTTAAAAGAATGAACACCATTCTTTCTGTACCGGTTGGCGAAGAAATGCTGGGAAGAGTTGTAACTCCCCTGGGTGAGCCAATTGATAATAAAGGCCCTATTAACTCATCATCCAGAAGGCCTGTTGAATTCAACGCTCCTGGTATTGCAGATCGTCAGCCCGTTAAGGAACCTCTGCAGACAGGCGTAAAATCGGTCGATGCGATGACTCCGGTTGGTAGAGGACAGCGGGAACTTATTATTGGTGACCGAAAAACCGGTAAAACTGCTATAGCGATCGATGCTATAATAAATCAGAAAGGCAAAGATGTAATCTGTGTTTACGTTGCAGTCGGTCAGAAGGCATCTACTGTTGCAGCGGTTGTTGAGAAGCTCGAACAGTATGGCGCAATGGAATATACCATTGTTGTTGCTGCAAACGCTTCAGATCCTGCACCACTGCAGTATATCGCTCCATACGCTGGTACTGCCATGGCCGAATATTTTATGTATGAAAAGAATGGCCATACTCTATGTGTTTACGATGACCTTTCCAAACAGGCAAATGCATATAGAGAACTTTCACTCCTGTTGAAACGTCCTCCGGGTCGAGAAGCATATCCTGGTGATATTTTTTATTGTCACTCAAGACTTCTAGAGAGATCTGCAAAACTGCATGATGACCTCGGCGGTGGAAGCCTGACAGCCCTTCCAATTATTGAAACCCAGGAAGGTGAAGTTTCGGCATATATCCCTACAAATGTTATCTCCATTACGGATGGACAGATTTACCTGTTGCCGAACCTTTTTGCAGCTGGTATTCGTCCCGCTGTTGATGTTGGTATCTCCGTTTCTCGAGTAGGTGGAAATGCACAGATTAAGGCAATGAAAAAATATGCCGGTTCTCTTAGGCTTGATCTTGCTCAGTTTAGAGAACTTGAAGCGTTTGCACAAATGGGAACAGAACTTGATTCAGCAACTCAAAAGCAGCTCGATAGGGGACAACGTCTCGTTGAGATTCTGAAACAGGGTCAGTATGTTCCAATGGATGTCACAGAACAGGCAGTTATGATTTATGCGGGCACTGAAGGCTTTATTGATAGTGTTCCCGTCGATAAAGTTTCGGATTTTGAAGTCAAATTTCTTAAGTTCATGAAATCTTCTCATCAGGATTTGCTTGATGGTATCGAACAAACCGGCGAACTTAAAGATCCTGAGGGTCTCAAGAAAATAATCAACAATTATGTTGAGGAGTATCTCTCAACTCTCGGTTAAGGTAAATTAACTGATAAGAGGATGATAGCGTGGCTAATCAAAGAGACATTAAACGACGAATAAGTTCTATAAAGAATACTAAGAAGATTACCAGTACCATGGAGATGGTCTCCACTGCAAAAATGAAAAAAATGCAGGGTCGACTGGAAAAATCGAAGCCCTATGAGGTTAAGGTAAATGAGATTATCGCCGATCTCGTTTCTTTCGGCGGATCTTCATTCAATGATCCGCTTCTGAAAGAAGTTGCTAATCCTTCAAGGGCTCTGATTCTTCAGGTTTCCGGTAATCGTGGATTATGTGGCAGTTTTAATACTAACAGTATAGAAAAAACCATTGAATTCAAGGAAAAGCTTGAACTGGAAGGTAAAGAAACTCAACTTTACGTAGTTGGTAAAAAGGGTTTTAACTATTTTAATTTTATCAACCAGGAAATGTTTAAATCTGAACAAAACATGGAAGATAAATTTTCATTTGAAGACGCTGCGAAGCTTGGTTCTGAATTGACAAAACTTTTTCTCAGCGGTGAATTTCATGAGGTATATCTTTCTTATACTAAAGTATTTTCATCTGTAGTTCAAAAACCTGAGATTATTAAGCTGCTTCCAATATCTCCTGAAGTGGAAGAGCAGGTTGAAGCGCTGCCATCAGTAGCAACCGATTATTATTTTGAACCAAATCCGGCAAAAATATTCGCATATATTTTGCCACTGTATATCAAAGTTAAAATTTTCACCTGCTTTCTCGAATCAGGATTTTCCGAATATTTCGCTCGTCGTGTTGCAATGAAAAATGCAACTGATGCTTCAAATGAAATGATTCGTGAATTGACTATCAGTTACAACAGAGCAAGACAGGCAAAGATTACAAACGAGATTGCAGAAATCGTCGGTGGTGCTGCAGCTCTTGACTAAAAAATGAAATTTGCTAACTTAAGGAGAATATAATGAGTGAAAACTATGGAAAAGTAGTGCAGGTAATTGGTTCAACTCTTGATGCCGAGTTTGCAGAAGGAAAATTACCTGAAATTTATAATGCCCTTATTCTTGATATTGAAGTTATGGGTGAAAAGATTAAAATAACCTGTGAGGTGCAGCAGCACCTCGGTGGTAATAGAGTACGTGCGGTCGCACTTGCTTCAACAGATGGTATACCCAGGGGAGCTAAAATCCTAGATACCGGTGCGCCAATTTCAGTACCTGTAGGGGAAGAAACTCTCGGTAGAATTTTTAATCTGCTTGGGGAGCCTGTTGATAAAGCCGGTCCTGTAAATGCAAAGGATACCCGTGCTATACATCAGCCTGCACCTAAATTTGATAATCTGGAGCCTCAGGCGGAGCAGTTTGAGACTGGTATAAAGGTTATTGACCTTCTTGCTCCCTATATTAAGGGTGGTAAAACCGGACTGTTTGGTGGTGCCGGAGTTGGAAAAACGGTTGTTATCATGGAACTCATCAATAATGTTGCTCAGCAGCATGGTGGTTTTTCCGTTTTTGCCGGTGTCGGTGAAAGAACCCGTGAGGGGAATGACCTCTGGCTTGAGATGCAGGAATCTGGTGTTATTAACAAAGCCTGCCTTGTATACGGTCAGATGAATGAGCCCCCTGGAGCACGTCTCCGTGTTGCTCTGACAGCACTTACAATGTGTGAATATTTTCGTGATATGTCAGGTTCTGATGTACTCCTGTTTGTCGATAATGTATTCCGATTTTCACAGGCGGGTTCAGAGGTATCAGCACTCCTTGGCCGTATGCCTTCAGCTGTTGGTTACCAGCCGACTCTAGCAAGTGAAATGGGACAGCTTCAGGAAAGGATTACCTCAACAAAAGGTGGTTCGATTACATCAGTACAGGCTGTTTATGTACCTGCTGATGACCTTACTGACCCTGCTCCTGCAACAGCGTTTATTCACCTTGACGCACAGACAGTTCTTTCTCGACAAATAGCAGAGAAGGGTATCTATCCTGCTGTTGATCCTATTGAATCCTCTTCAAGACTTCTTGCTCCCGAGCTTGTAGGAGCTGACCATTATGAAATAGCGATGGAAGTAAAAAGAATTCTGCAGAGATATAAGGATCTCCAGGATATCATTGCAATTCTTGGTATGGATGAACTTGCTGAAGAGGATAAAATTCTTGTTCAGAGAGCAAGAAAAATAGAACGTTTCCTTTCTCAGCCCTTCTTCGTTGCCGAGCAGTTTACCGGTTTTGAAGGCAAGTACGTAAAACTTGAAGAAACCATTAAAAGTTTCAAAGCTGTAATTAACGGTGATTACGATCATCTCCCTGAGCAGGCATTCTACATGGTTGGTGATATCAACGAAGTTGTGGAAAAGGCAAAAAAATTAGAAGCAGGTAGTTGATTATGAGCCGGAAACTAAA
This sequence comes from uncultured Spirochaetota bacterium, assembly GCA_942491575.1. GTDB lineage: Bacteria > Spirochaetota > UBA4802 > UBA4802 > UBA5550 > CAZHNW01. The sequence goes on along the minus strand of CALOBT010000025.1, from coordinate 1,543,413 downwards.
TTGTAATATATTAACTCCTGAAAAAACCATATACGACGGCGATATCGACTTCGTTGTCGTACAGGCGCATGATGGAGAACTCGGTTTTTTACCAGGCCATGCTCCCCTGATTTCAGAACTTGGAATAGGAGAAATCAGGTTAAGAGATAAAACATCTACTGAATACCTGATTGTAGAAGGTGGGATAGTAGAAATTCGTGAAAACAAGTTGATCATCTTAGCTGAAAACGCAATGATGAAGGATGAACTTAATAAAGAAGAATTGGATAAGTTATATAAGGAGCTTGATGATAAACAATCTGAAATGGAAAGCTTTTCCGAAGAACGGATTGAAGTGAAGCTCCAGCAAGAAAAAATTAAAGCACGTTTAAAGGTCGCTCTTAGATAGAGTTTAACTTCATTGAGTATGCAAGGATGCCTTCGGGCATCCTTTTTTTTTATCATCTTATTTGTATAATATTACCGATAATTAACTGAACGAGTGGAATTCTTTTTTTAGGAACAGAAATTAATAGACAAATACCCCGAATCATGACTATTATTTAATTATAACTGTTTCGGCTGATAAAATCTAACTATCCATATGATCTGATATGAGTGAAAAAATTAAAAAATATGAAGAAATAACCGGTATTGACCTTGCATATGACGAGGAAATGACCTCAGAATCTGAAAATAAAAAGGAAATATCTGGTTCAAAGGAAGATCATGATATTATTGTTGATGAATTCGATCAATATGGCCAACCAAATACGAGGCATGTTCAGATAAAATATCAGAATAAAAAAATATCTTATTCTAATGCTGCTACTCAATCTGAAGACAAACTACCCGGAGAAAGGAAAAATATCGTCAAAACAGAAAATATTTACCGTCAACGAAATGATGATGTTACCATAAAAATTTCAGGAAAGAGCGGGGAACATATCTTAAAAGATTTTGATATTAGCGATATTGGTAATATCAACTTAAAAGAAGCTGAAGAGATTGCCGATGAAGGCATGTTGTTTTTGACTGAAAGTGATCTGATAGAAGGTCTTGAGGATTTTGAACTTATACCTCTGAAAGATGAAAAAATTCAAGCCGACTCCTCCGGAATGAATCTGAATCTGGGAAAAGATGATGAACTCCCTCCAATTGAAAAAATAATCGAAAATGCCGAACCTGAGACGGAGGTACTTATAAAAGAAAAAGCACTGTCCATCGAAGAAAAAGGAAATCTTGACGAAGGTCAATATGATAATATCGAGGTTGCCATAATTGAAGTAACCCCATCTGACAATGAACCAGATGTATTCCCGGAAAGTGACATAGATAATGGGGATGTTGAACAATCAAGAAAGATTGAAATTGATCATATCACATCTGAAGAATCTTCCAAAGATCTATTTGATATGCCATTAGTAGTGGATGAAACAAGCTATTCCGAAGAAAAAGAGGGTGGTGATATCTCGTCGACTAAACCAGCTGATTCTGATGATATAATTTTTACTGATGATAATTTAACTGTTGCTCAGGAAAGCAGTCTTAAAAGCTCATCCGCAGATTTGTTTCGCAAGCCAGATGATATATCCTCTTCTCAAGAAACGGTTAAAGGAAATATAGATGAAAAACCGGTAGAATTATTCGAGGTAGATAAGGAATTCGCTAATGGGCAAGTCGATCCAGGGGATGAAAAGTCTACTGGTGAGAAAATCGAGTTGTCGTCTGCTTCTGAAATGTTTTCCTTTGAGGTGTATGAAAAATTTGAAAAAGAAATTTTACCTGATGAGTTGCAGGCACTTGAAGTAATTGAAGACAATGTTACTTTTATTGATGATATTTTAATCGAAAAGCCTGATATAGACGAATCTGTAATATTTACTGAAGATGGTATTGAAAAATTATCAGCAGATTATATTGATCTATCCCAGGTTGAAGGCATTGTCCTGGAAGAGAGTGAGGAGTATGATTCAATTCCGGGGACAACAGTAGAAACCGGCAACTTTAAAAAATTTGATGAATTAACATTAGAATTTGAAGATGATGAATATAAATATCGCGACGATGAATTAGATTTTGTTGAGAATGCTATTTTTGAAGATGATTACACCAGGTATATTTATGAAATTGATGAACTCTATCAAATAGAAGGCAGGAAAGAAATCAGTATTGCCAGGGAAATACTAGGCCTCGATTCTGAAGAATTTGCCCTTATTGATGAAAAACTATATTCTCAGGAATACATTAATGTAAATTTGGATGAGATTTTTAACTTAATCCGGGAAGAAACAGCCGCTGGCTCATTAACGAGTGAACGTTTCTGCAATTATCTGTTACCCAGAGAAGACAGTTTTCTTCCGGAAGAGAAAAAATCTATAGAAGAAAACATTTCAGCTCAAGGTGCTTTAATATTTGAAGAAGACATAGAGAAAATCAAGGCAAAACTTGGCAGAAAGGTTTATGTTAAAGAACCTCAGACTGTGACAATAACAGAAGAAGTTTACGATATTACGGATAATATTGTAATTATCGAAGATGATCTCGATGTGGATAGATTCGTAAAGGAACTTCCGGATGAAAAGCAGGATGATATGAAAATGCTCCTGAAGTATCTCGATGGATTGTTTGAAAAATTGCCAGAGGGAGTTATTAAAAAATTTGCGGATTCAGAATACTTCGATACGTATGTAAAAGTATTAAATGAAATGGGTATCTGAAATGGGACTCCTGGAAAAGGCATTAACATATAAAAATGAGATAAATAAAAAGGGACACGAAACTGTGATGGATAAAATCGCGGGTCCGGCATCTACAGATTTCATCTACAGTGAGGAGTCTCATAAAGAAGATTCTGTGGTAAAAGAAAAAACAGGGAGTATTGAAAATGAAGTGGTCCTGCTGGTACAGGAAGATTTAACCCCTGTTGATGATAAAACAGATGGACCAATAATCGATTCAGGCGGTGATTCATCGCCAGGGAAAATAGAGAGTATGGATGATGATCTCGTATTGGAAGATCATGATTTTACTGCAGAGTTTGAATCAACTATTGAAAATGAAGAAATAGATGATCAAATGCTTGAGGAATTTGCCCTTGAAGGGAATAAAATTCAGAAGACCTTAGCGCAATCCAGAGACATTCTGGATGAAACACCTGATAAATTTGAAAATGTCATGGAAGAAGTAACGGAAATAAATATAGGAGAAGTCAGCTCTTCAGCTGAGAGCCACAGTGGAGTGATCATAGAGGACACTTCGGGGGGCCTTGAGTTTGATGAAAATATTGAAGTCACTGGTTCAGAATCAGATTCAGCCGAATATCCTGTGGAATCAAACAATGATCCCGGTGATATGGATCAATCAGATGTTGGAGCAGTGGGTGAAGAGAGATTAATTCAATTTGACAGAGATTCGGTAATCTCCGGTGGTTTTGATGATTATCTGTTGCTCTACGAAACCGAAAAAGAAATCAATAGTACGACCACTCTGAATGATTTGTATGAAATAATTTTATTTAATTTAATGGGGCAAATAGGCTCTTCAACATCCTCTCTTCTTATTCCTGATTCAGCAGATGAAGACCGGTGGGTAATGGCACTATCAAGGGGTGTTACTATTGATAGTAAGGGATTATTTTTCGAGGCAAAAACGGGGTTTTTAAAAAATCTTTCTGAAAACCTGCAGATTATTGACATAGATGAATTAAAAGAAGATCCGGAATATGGAGAGGACTATCATCATTTCCTTTCTATTGATGCACGATATATTGCCCCAATATCCTACGGTGAAAAACTCCTGGCCGTGGTAATTCTGGGCGATAAGGTTACGGTTGAAGATTATTCCATCGAAGACAAAGAGTTTATCAAAATATTATGTGAAGCCGCAGGGATTACTCTTAACAATCTTACTGTAAAAATAAAATTGCAAAAAGAAATTGATGGTCTCAGAGATTCGATCCGTAAATACAGGGAAATTGACTGGTTTCAGGAACAGATAAAACAGGAAAAAAGTATTGATCAGGTCGAATTGAATTTGCGGAATGTCTTTGAAGAATTAGGTGTTCTAAGTTACGCAGTGTACAGAAGGAGTTCCAGTCAGGATGCCTTTGAGCCGGTTTTCGTCGAAATTGAAGACTTCCTTGGCCTTAAAGAATCCAGGAAAAATATTCCAAGTAAAAGCAACTTTACCGCTCATTTACTAAGATCGGAAGCTCCTGTTGTGATTGAAGATTTTAAACATGCAAACATGCTTTATGAAATTTTTGGTGAAAGTTCTGTTGAGAAAATGAATCTTTTCAGGGCTTTCCCTTTTGTTATAAGTGAATCCCTGGAGGGTTTTATAAGTGTTTTTAGAACCATGGGGAAGGCTTCTATTGAAGATATAGATCTTAAGTTAAAAAAGGTCGCCGGTTTTATTTTTGATTATTTAGGGCATATTGACACGAAAGAACATGAGGCCGATAAATTTATTGATACCCTTGATGTGCTATATAAAAAAATTGAAGAGACTTTTGTTAATGCAGATCAATTGAATATACCAGTCAGTATGGTTATGTTATCTATTAAAAACTACAGAAGGTACTACAATCTCAAAGGATATGAAAAAGGTAAAGAACTGATAGAGCAAATTGAAAAGATTGTGAAGAGCAGATTGTCTGATCATGATTTTTCAATTCGGTATGATCGTAACAAAATCCTGCTGGTATTACCCGGAAAGGATAAGCATTTTACAGTACCCCTTGCCAATGTTATCCGCAATAAAATTGTTGATACTTTTGGTGACCACGAAATCCAGTTGCTGGTCACTTTTTTAACTGCTCAGTTCCCCGATGATGGAAATGATATTAATTCATTGATTGATTTAATTGAATAACATGTTCATCTTTCATTCTATTTTTATGATTATTAACAAGGAATTTTTTACATTTATTGAGGCGGGCCAATATCCAATCGGATTGGGAAAAACCTGTGCTGAAATTATCCTCAAACGCTATAATTGCGATGAGACTCATTCTAAAAAAGAGTATCTTCTGGCTTCTGTTCCTGAACATACTGTAAAAATTAATAAAGTTTTAATTTCAAATAAACTTGTTTCTGTAAGAGAATTTGAAGATTTTGTGAATGAAAGTGGTTATATAACCGAAGCGGAAGTCGATGGTTGGGCCTGGACCTGGGAGAACGGATGGAAGAAAGAGAATGGATTGACCTGGAAGCGTCCAACTGGGGGGAAGTTTGATTTCGTGTATTATGAAGAAAATCTTCCAGTGCTTCAGATAAGTTTTAATGACTCCATAAATTATTGTACTTGGCTGTCTGAAAAGACAGGGAATGTTGTGCGCTTGCCCATGGAGGCCGAATGGGAGATATTCGCAGAGGTACTTTTGGAAAGGGGAGTTAAGAGCGCAGAAAGTATAGATATTAATAATCGTGAACTCCGCCATTTTTGCGACAGAATTTTACAGCATTCCCTTGATTCTGATGGGTGTCATCCGACAGGGATTATCTGGGAATGGACTTTTGACTGGTACAAGGGGTATCCCGGAAGTGACGGCAATAAAGATTATGGAGAAGTGTATAAGGTTCTCAGGGGTGGATCTCTATTTAGTGAAGAAATTCAAAAAATCCCTCAATATAGATTTAGAAGATGTCCTACCGCTAGAAGCCCTTTTTATGGATTACGTCTTGCTTTAGGAAATAATGGTTGAAAACTGTGCACGTCTAAGATTTAGTTGTACTCTGTATTTTTTGGAAATAATCAGGTTGGTTACATATCTATGCAAAAAATTTTCCCGAATAAAAATGAATTTATAAAGCTATCAGCTCAATATAATGTTATACCAGTGTATATGGAATTGCAGGGGGATATGTATACTGCAATTTCTCTCTTTCTGAAAATGCGGAAAAGTTCATTCCAGTTTTTACTGGAAAGCGCTGTCAGTGGCGAATATATGGGGCGTTATTCGTTTATGGGTAATTCTGAAAATGCAGTTTTATGTAAAGATAATATAGTAAGTCATTATCAAAATGGAGAAATCACCGAGGAATTGAGACTTGATAATCCGCTGGAATACGTCCGTGATTTTTTCAACCAAATGGTCCCCTATCAACATGCCAGTCTCCCTCCTTTCGTTAATGGAGCAGTCGGTTATATAGGTTATGATTCTGTTCAATATTTTGAATCTATCAACTTCCCTCAGAATGACTCCCTTGGCGTTAATGACTTTGAATTAATTATCACAGATACGGTGATCATTTATGATAATCTCAGTCATAAATTAATTATCGTTAATTCACCAGTCCTTACTTCAGGGCAGAAAATAGAAGATGCTTACCGGGAAGCCTGCAATAAAGTAAATGATATGGCAGAACTGCTGACAGGGAAAGAGAAAACTCCCGCCCCCGTTTCATTAAAAAAGGATAACGGTCGTTACAAATATAAATCGAATTTTTCAAAAGAGAGCTATGAAGCTGCAGTAGAAAAAGCTAAAGAACATATTTTTGAAGGTGATATATTTCAACTGGTGCTGGCTCAAAGATTGAAAATTCCTATTTCAGGAGATGCCTTCAATCTGTATCGCAGCCTGAGAATAGTAAATCCATCGCCATACATGTTTTATCTTAAATGCAGTAATGCCGAGATTATCGGTTCTTCTCCGGAAGTCCATGTGCAACTCCAGAATGGAACGGTAAACATTAGACCAATTGCAGGAACCAGGCCCAGGGGAAAGACCCCGGAAGAGGATCGAATCAATGAAGAAGAATTGATGGCGGATGAAAAGGAACGCGCAGAGCATATTATGCTCGTCGATCTTGCGAGAAATGATATTGGAAGAGTCTGCACCGGGGGAACGGTAAAAGTTGAAGATCTCGAAATAGTTGAATATTACTCTCATGTTATGCATATTGTCTCAAATGTTAGAGGGAAGCTGTCTCCAGAGCATGATATGTTTAGTCTCATAGAGGCATCCTTCCCGGCGGGTACAGTCTCCGGGGCTCCAAAAATAAGGGCAATGGAGATTATTGGGGATCTTGAACCTGAGAGAAGAGGAATATATTCGGGACTTATTGGTTACATGTCATATAACGGTAATTTTGACAGTTGTATTACAATACGTACTATGATTGTAAAAGATGGATATGTATATCTGCAGGCTGGAGCGGGTATTGTTGCAGATTCAATTCCCGAAAGAGAATATTACGAAACAATACATAAGATGAAGGCCCTCACTAAAGCAATCGAATTGACCGGAGATTTTAAATGATTTTATTAATCGATAATTATGACTCTTTTACATATAACCTGAAACAATACCTGGAGGAGCTATCACAGAAGGTTACTGTCGTGAGGAATGATGCAATTGAGGTTGATGATATCATAAAAATTAATCCGTCTCACTTGATTATTTCACCAGGTCCGGGAAGACCGGAAGATGCCGGTATTTCAATCGATGTTATAAAGAAGTATTCAGGGAAAATTCCTATACTTGGAGTTTGTCTTGGTCACCAGAGTATAGGTTCAGCATTTGGTGCGGATATCATTTCTGCTAAAAAGCTTATGCATGGTAAAATCAGTAAGATCGATCACAATAATACCGGTGTTTTTATAGATATACCAAAAGGATTCGAAGCAACAAGATATCATTCTCTTGCCATTGATCGCAATACTCTTCCGGCGGAACTTGAGGTTACTGCATATTGCGAAGACGGCGAGATAATGGGTGTTAAACATAAACAATTTCTGACAGAAGGGGTTCAATTCCATCCGGAATCAATTCTTACCGGACAGGGAAAGAATATTCTTAAAAATTTTCTTGAATACAGCTATGCCTCGAAAGCCGATGGAATGCTAATTAAAAATGGTATTCAAAAAGTTATCGATGGTGAAGATCTGAATGGACGGGAAGCTGAAGAATTGATGCTGGAGGTAATGGAGGGAAGAACAACTGATGCTCAACTTGCCTCCTTTTTAACTGCATTGAGACTAAAGGGAGAGACTGTTGAGGAAGTTACTGCATTTGCCAACGTAATGAGAGAAAAGGCCATCAGGATTCATCCGGATGCGGAAAATCTGGTGGATACCTGCGGCACAGGTGGAGACTCTTCCGGCACATTTAATATATCTACCGCAGCCGCTATTGTCACAGCTGCTGCCGGAATTCATGTGGCAAAACACGGAAATCGAAGTATTTCGAGCCAGTCCGGAAGTGCCGATGTGCTGGAATCTTTGAATGTAAATATAGATTTAAAACCTGAGGATGTGAAACGGTGTATCGATGAAATAGGAATAGGATTTTTATTCGCTCCCAAACTTCATCCGGCAATGAAGTACGCAATTGGTCCCAGGAGAGAAATGGGAATCAGAACAGTTTTTAATATATTGGGGCCCCTGACCAATCCGGCTTCCGCTTCATACCAGGTCCTTGGGGTCTATAGCAAAGATTTGGTTGATATTATTGCAGGTGTACTATATAATCTTGGCATAAAGGCCGGTTATGTTGTATCATCGGAGGATGGTCTCGACGAAATTTCAATATCAGCTCCAACATACATCGCGGAAATTAAAAACGGAGAAATAAAATCTTCAGTTTTTTCCCCTGAAGATATCGGTGTCAATCTCAGCAATATAACTGCTATAAAAGGTGGAACAGCAGATGAAAATGCGGAAATAATTACCAGTATTTTTAATGCTAAAGGCGGTCCCGCACAGGATATTGTATGTATTAATGCGGGATTTGCAATTGCTGCTGTAAGGGGTATCGAGCCTTCTGAAGGAGTGAAAATGGCCGTCGATGCTGTGAAAACCGGGAAAGCCAAAATTAAACTTCAGGAATTAAAGGATTTTTCCAATAGTCTATAATCTACGGAATGCTTGAATGGCATTAGTTAATGAAAAGTATGCTCAGTTGTTTTTTGATAATAGCAGTGAGGTGTTTATTGCTGTTGATAAATCCCATATAATTACCTGTCTGAATAATGCCTTTGCTGTTTTGACCGGTTACCCTGTTAAAGATAGTATAAAAAAAAATATTTCATTTCTGTTCTCAGAAGAACCCTCTGTTTTTTTTAATTCAAATACATTCCCGGGCGACAGTTACAGCTGTTCTCTTCTCGATTCAAATCAACTTATTATTAAGTGCACTTTAAAAATTTTCAGCATAGATGAACAAAGCGAAACGTATCTGTGCCTGTTAAATGAAAACAGAAATTGTATAGAAAATTCAGATTTATTGCAGGGAATGATTCAAGCCATTGAACTGAGTCCAGTGTCGGTAATAATCGCAGATAAAACCGGAATTATCGAATATGTTAATCCCGGTTTTGAAAAAATGACAGGTTATCAATCTTCTGAGGTCCTGGGGAAAAATTTCAGCATATTGAAATATTCTGATGTGGAAGAGGGAATATACCGTGAACTTTTTGAGACTCTGAGCAGGGGAGAAGTCTGGAAAGGGGAGCTGAATAATAAAAAGAAGAATGGAGAACTATACTGGGAATCAGCTACTATTTCACCTATCCTCGACCGGATTGGCGATACAGCTCACTATATGAAAATTGCTGAAAATATTACCGAATATAAAAAAATGACTGAGATGCTGATAAGTTCTTATGATTTTATTGAAAATGTAATGAACAGTATCAGCCCGGTATTTGTTATTGATAGTGATGGGACATTTATCCTAGTGAACAGATCCTTTGTTGAGCAGACCGGTTACGCGACATCCGGGATAATCAGTAATCATATTTCTGAAGTATTTAATGAAGAAACAGTTTCCAGGGTTAATTTGTTGTTATCTGATTCTACAGGTAATAAAGAGGATAATTTTGAAACGTATTTTTTTTCTGAGAGTGGCGACTATCATACAATAACTGTTCAAATTTCCCTGCTCACCGTAGCAGAAGATGAGAAACAGCTGGTGGGGAGTTTTGAAGATATTTCGGTGAGAAAAAGAGCCGAAGAGGAAAGAGACAAGCTTTCCAGGGCGGTAGAGCAGAGTCCCGCATCCGTTGTAATAACAAGTATTGATGGAAATATTGAATATGTTAATCCAAAATTTACTAAACTGACAGGGTACAGCCAAAAAGAAGTATTGGGGCGAAATCCTTCAATCCTTAAGTCAGGTTCACAGGGGGTAAGTTTTTATCGCAATTTATGGGAAACTATTCTGCAGGGAAAAGAGTGGCGGGGGGAGTTTCATAACAGGAAAAAAAACGGGGAATTATATTGGGAGTTTGCCTCTATTTCTCCTTACAGAAGCAGGGACGGAAAGGTTACTCACTTTGTAGCTGTGAAAGAAGATATAACAGAAAGAAAAAAAGCTGAGGAAGCCCTGAAAATCAGTGAAGAATCCTTAAGAGCTAAAAATTTGGCTATGTTGAAAGAGTTGCAGTACGCCCAAATCGCAGTTCGAAATATGCTGCCACAGGCTTCATTTAATCTGGAATTTATGAATAGCGCATTCCGATATATACCCCTTGAGGCTGTTGGTGGAGATTATTTTAACTTTTACAATTTTGATAGTGGCAGGAAAGGGATTTTTGTAGGAGATGTTGCCGGACATGGAGTCTCTGCAGCTCTATACCTTGCTCTCGTTAAATCATCAATAGACAGACATGTCCAGGAATTTGGTGAAAAACCGGCAGAGTTGCTTAAGATCTTGAATGAAGAACTGTTTACCACCATGGCGACTTATTATTTAACCGCCATATATGGATATTTCGAAGTGCATAAGGACCAAGTTGAATTCTCTTTTGCAAGAGGTGGACATTGTCCCCCAATCATTCATAATTGTGAAAGAGGAAGTACTGAAATGATTGTTCCCAGTGGCAAGCCTATTGGTATGTTCGAAAAAATTGAAATAGAAGAGAGATCAATTCTTGTTAACCCTGGCGAAAGAATGTACCTTTTTACTGATGGATTGCATGAAACAACTAATGAATCCCGTGCGCTGCTTGATTATGATGGTTTAATGGAAATTATTAAGAGTACCGGAGGCTATTCCCTTGAAAAAAGCCTCGATACTATAATATCAAGAGTGAATAGTTTCAAGGGAAATGCTCCGGCAGAAGATGATATCGTTATTATCGGTTTCGATTTTCCGGTGAAAAGTAATTGATAGAATTGGTGATAAGTGTTAAAATCTTGCCGGAGGCCTAATGGAAATCAGCGAAAAATATCTGGATAATGCTAATATAGGAATCCTTGAATGCAATATGTCCGGGGATATCCTCCACGCAAATAGTACTGCCCGGGAGATTCTGGGGCTCGGAATGCAGGATATGGGGGGAAATCTATTTGAAATTTCAGTTGACTACAGGAAAAATATTCAGTCTACGAATGAAACCCCATTTAATATATTGTTGGAAGTAAGAGGCGAAGAAATAACTATTTCCAATGATATCGTAAATCGCAGTGATGCACATCTAACAATAATCCTCTCTGATATTTCTAAAAATATAAAATTGGAAAAAGAAATATTTGAAGCCGAAGAAAAATTAAAAACAATGCTCGATGTTATTCCAGACATTGTGTATCGTGTCGATAAGGACGGCAAAATTGAATTCATCAGTGATTCAATAAGTAAATATGGTTATAGTCAGAATGAATTGATAGGTACAAATATCCTGGATTTAATTCATCCGGATGACCTTGAAAAGGGAAAAAGGAGAATTCTTGAGAGGAGAACCGGTGACAGGATGACGCGATTTTTTGAATTGAGAGTTCTCACCAAAACTAAAGATGTTATCAATCTGAAATTTGACAGTCAGGCTACCAGGGATTCAATGATATTTTCCGTTTGTGCCCAGGGTGTTTATAAGAAAAATGGCAAAGACGAAAATGTGTTTGTCGGTTCACAGGGAGTGTATCGGAATATTTCAGTAAAAAAGCAGTATGAAATGGCCATCAGGCGAAGCGAAGAAAAATGGGTTTCGGTAATGGAAAGTATTGAAGATGGTTATTATGAAACGGACCTGAATGGAAGAGTTCTTTATGTTAACAGGGCTCTTTGTGAAAAACTGGGCTATCAAAAAGAAGAGCTTATCGGGTCTAACTTCAGTTCTTACGTGGACGAAGATCAAAAAAAGAAGATAATTGAGTATTTCTCAAATTATAATGAAAATGAGAAGACAAAAAAACTGCAGGATTGGACTGCAATTGCAAAAGATGGACGGAAAATAATCTTTCAGGCCTCTGCGTCAGTAATAAAAACAAAGTACAGCGGAAGCATTTTTTACAATGGAATTTTAAGGGATATTTCTGAGAAAAAGAAAATTGAACAGGAACTGCTCATGGCTAGAAAACTTGAAGCAATAGGGATTCTTGCCGGCGGAATTGCCCATGATTACAATAATGCGTTGACTGCTATAATAGGAAACCTTTCACTCGCAAAAATGGATATCGATGAGAGCAACAGCGACTTGTTCGAGGCTATAGCAGATGCTGAAAATGCTGCTCTACGGGTTAAAGATTTAACACAGCAGCTGAGTACTTTTTCCAAGGGGGGAAAACCTGTTAAGAAAACAATATCTGTTGCGCCAATTTTAAAGAGAGCATGTGAAAATTTAATAGGGGATAGTGAATATAAATATCATCTTGAATTGCAGGATGATCTATGGATGGTAGATGCAGATGAATTCCAAATCGGGCATGTTTTTGAGTATTTAATTGCAAATGCAATGGAATCTATGGAGGCGGGAGGTGAAGTGAAGATTAGTGTAGAAAATGTAACGGTGCATAACGAACAATCCCATCATGAAATATCCTTACAGCCGTCAGATTATTTAATGATTACTGTCAGTGATGAAGGATGTGGCATAGAGAGCAGTAATATAGGGAAAATATTTGATCCTTATTATTCCACAAAAGAAATGGCCAGCGGGATGGGTCTGGCTATCAGTTATGCAATTATCAAGAGACACAAAGGATATATAGATGTCGATTCTGAAGTTGGGAAGGGGACATCCTTTCGAATTTATTTGCCGGTCAATTCTTGATGACCTTCCAGAAATCATTTTAAATTTAAAAACTTAAATCATAAAAGAGGATCCCAAATGCCACATATTGAAAAATTCCATGTTGTACCATACCTTCCTGAAAAGTTAAAGCCATTGATGAAAATTGCGAAAAATCTGTGGTGGGTCTGGAATTTTGAAGCTATAGAATTATTCAGACGGGTTGATGTTGACCTGTGGCGAGAATGTGAACATAATCCAATTAAACTCCTCGGTGCTGTTTCGCAGATGCAGCTTGACGAGGCTGCAGAATCTGAGAGTTTTTTGGCTCACATGGAACGCGTTGAAAAAGAACTAGATCGACATCTTAGTTTGAAATCCTGGTATGAAGAAAATATGTCCGGTTTCGAAAATGCTAAAATTGCATATTTCTCTGCTGAATTCGGAATTCATGAGTGTCTTCCCATCTACAGCGGTGGCCTCGGGGTACTGGCGGGTGACCACCTTAAGTCTGCAAGTGAACTGGGTATTCCATTGATAGGGGTTGGTCTTTTATACCGGCTTGGCTACTTTCGGCAATATCTGAATATGGATGGCTGGCAGGGGGAACGCTTCCCTGAAATAGATTTTTACAATATTCCAATTGAGCTGGTCATCGATGATGAGGGAAAATCAATAACAATATCAGTTGAGTTCCCCGGCAGGGATATTTTTGCACAAGTGTGGAAAGTTGTTATCGGACGTGTTACCTTGTATCTGCTTGATACAAATATTGATCAAAACAGTCTTGAGGATAAAACGATTACCGATCACCTCTATGGAGGTGATAATGAAATGAGAGTAAAACAGGAAATGCTTCTCGGTATCGGCGGAGTAAGGGCCCTTAAGGCTATGAAAAAAAATATTTCTGTTTTTCATATGAACGAGGGACATGCTGCTTTTCTTTCCATAGAAAGAATCAAAGATGCAATAATTAATAATAAAATGACCTTTGCCGAAGCTGTTGAATTTGTTTCTGCCAGTAATGTTTTTACCACTCATACCCCGGTTCCTGCAGGTAATGACCGATTTGATCCCGAGTTGGTTAATACATATTTTTCTAACTTTTACAGCAAACTCGGTATAACAAAAGAAGAGTTCATGGGCCTTGGCCGTGAAAATGTTACCGATAAAAAAGAAAGTTTTTGTATGACGGTACTTGCCCTTAAAACAGCGGCGGGAAGTAATGGTGTATCGAGACTTCATGGCCAGGTCTCACGGAATATGTGGAAGGGAATATGGCCGACGCTGCCTGAGCATGAAGTTCCAATCGGGTACATAACCAATGGTATTCAAATCCTGTCATGGACTTCCGATGAGATGATGCGGCTTTTTAACCGTTATCTTGGGCCCCGTTGGATTGATAATCCAGCGGATGATACGATCTGGAAAAACCTTGATAATATTCCGGATTCTGAATTATGGCGATGTCGTGAACGGGCAAGGGAAAGATTGGTGGGATTTACCAGGAAGAAACTCAAGGAACAGCTGCTGGCCCGTGGACTTCCCCTGAAAGAAGCAGAAAGGGCAAATTCAGTTCTTGATCCGGAGGCATTAACGATAGGCTTCGCCAGACGCTTTGCTACTTACAAAAGGGCAACCCTGATATTACGGGATTTAAAAAGACTTGAGACTTTGCTTCGGGATAAAGAACGTCCTATTCAGATTATATTTGCAGGAAAGGCGCACCCGCGTGATAACATGGGTAAAGAACTGATTAAACAGGTAATTCACCTGGGAACTGATGAACGTTTCAGGGACAGAATTGTTTTCCTTGAAGATTATGATATTAATATTGCACGCTACATGGTTCAGGGAGTTGATGTATGGCTAAATAATCCTATCAGACCAAAGGAGGCCTCCGGTACCAGCGGAATGAAAGTGTTGCCCAATGGGGGGCTTAATATCAGTGTGCCAGATGGATGGTGGGATGAAGCCTATGAGGCGGACAATGGCTGGGCAATTGGAAAAGGTGAAATGTATGATGATCATGCCATTCAGGATGAGGTGGAAAGCTGGCATTTGTATAATATTCTTGAAAAGGAAGTTCGTCAGGCCTTTTATGACAAGGGTGTTGATGGTTTGCCGAGGGAGTGGCTTTTTAAAGTTCGTCAATCGATGAAAACGCTCTCACCTGTATTTAATACTAACAGGATGGTAAAGGAATATACCGAAAAGTATTATGTTAATGCTCATCGGAATTTTGAAAACTTTTCGGAAAATAATTATTCCAGGGCCAGGGATATTGCCGCCTGGAAACAGGGCATCAGCCTGAAGTGGCACGACGTGGCCGTTAAAAAAATGGATTTCAGCAGGGAAGACGAAATTAAAGTTGGTTCCAAAGTGAGAGTTGTTGCTGAAGTTCAGCTTGGGAAATTAAATCCTGATGATGTTCAGGTTGAATTGTATTTTGGTGCCTTGAACCAGGCTGAGGAAATTGTTGAGGGAGCCGCTCTCCCCATGTCATTGCACGAAAAAAAGAGTAATGGAATTTATGAATTTGTAGGTCAAATGCTCTGCCTGAAGTCGGGAAGATTCGGATTTACTGCAAGGATAATTCCAAGGCATCCCGACGGGGTCAGGAAGTTTGATCCGGAGTTTTCCATCACCTGGCGCTGACGGGGTGATGGGAGAACTAATCCCGGAAATTATAGTGCTTTTTTACCGGAGATGTTATTTTCCATTTACATGAAAGCCCCCTGGGGAAGGTAACGAAATCTCCCTTGCCAAAGGTGAGGGTGTTTCCTTCCTCTGTTTCTACCTGGACTTCACCTTCCAGAAGAAAGCACTCTTCTGTAGAATCATAATGCCAGTCGAATTCAGATATTTCCTTTTCCCATATTGGCCATGAGGAAACATTCCTTAGTGAAAGTTCTTTCTGTTCAATTTTTATGCTCATTTTATCCTCTTTTGTCACATTTGGTATGTTTTTTTAATAAATAACTGGACTTTCAGATCATTTCCAAGCTAATTGGCTGCATCGACTAGTTATTTAAAAAGTTGACAATAAGTAATTATTGTGAGAAAAACAATTAATTTTTTTGAAAATACTACCAATGGTTAATAAAATTTTAGACAAAATCTTTTCTCTGGCTGTTTTCAGAGGCAGAACACTTCTGGCAGTCATGGGAGGGCTGACTGTTTTGTTTGCCCTCTTTATTCCTAATTTAAAAATATCATCCTCACAGCGGGACCTGATCCCTGCAGATCATGCGGAACAGGCCCGTTATCTTTCTTTTATGAAAGAATTTGAGCTTTCAGATAATTTAATTGTTGTCCTGGAAGGTGAGAGTTCAACCATAAAAGCATCGTCTGAACTTTTTGCCAGGGAGATAAAGAAGGAAACGGAGTGGGTAAAATCAATATATTATAAAATGGATATTGATTTTTTTATGAAGCACGCTCCTCTTTATATCCCTGCAGAGAAGTTGAAGGAAGGACTTGTCTTCCTTAACAAGAATCGAAACTCAATAAATGAGCTTCGTAATATTAATAATATTTACAGTCTACTGGGGATGATGAACCGGCAGATTAGAAAAGCTCCAAAAGATACAGATGTGGAGATGGCTCTCCGGATACTTGAAAGTATAAACTATTTATTCGAAGAATGGAAAACATGGCTTGTTGATCCATCCCATAACAGAATCGGTCCAATTGACACACTCCTGGTGCCGGGTAATGAAACAACTGATCTGATTAGAAGTGAAGGTTATCTTTTTTCCCGTGATTTCAGTATGTTGTATCTCCTGGTGCAGCCGGGATCTTCCAACGATGATATAACCTATCTTAAACCCTTTATAGGTGCAATGAGAAAAGCCTGTGATCGTGTCTTTGAGCAGTATCCGAATCTGAAGGGGAAAGTTAAAGTCGCCTTCACCGGTATGCCCGCTCATATTTATACGGAAACAGAGACTGTATTCTCCGATGTGGGGAAAGCCGGAATTGTATCTATAATCTTTGTTGCCCTGATTCTTCTTTTCGGATTTGGTTCACTTCGTAAGATGGTTATCGGTGTAGTCCCTCTCGCCAGCGGTCTTATTATCACAACCGGTATAATATCCATTATGCTGGGTAAGCTTAATTTGATCAGCTCTTCTTTTCTTGCAGTTCTCTTCGGAATTGGTATCGATTTTGGTATTTACCTGATACGAAGAACGGAAGAGGAGCTCGGTAACGGTCTGCCCCTGGAGGATGCTGTTCACAAGGCCGTTGTCATAACCGGAAAAGGTATTGTTACCGGGGGATTGACTACTGGTTTTGCCTTTCTCGCCATCTCTTTTTCCGAATTTTCAGGATATAGCCAGTTGGGAATTACCGCAGGAATGGGAATCCTGATTGTTATGTTTACAACATTTTTTATGATGCCGGCTATGCTGTTAAACCTTCCCATCCAGCCGCGAAAATATGATCTGGAAAAAGCTGAAAAAATCACAAAGGGGCCTCATTCGAGAGAAAGGCTGTGGGTCATTGTAGGTATCTCCGTCGTTTTTATTCTTCTTGGTATATACGGAGCAGTGAAAAATACCCTTGATTATAATGTTTTTAAGCTTCTTCCGCGTGATACTGAATCGACTCTCTACCAGGAAAAAATGGAAGAGAAGAGCGATCTTAAAATGTCCTTTGCTGCGGTAACCTCGAAAGATTTTAATAAGCTAAAGGAAATGTCAAAAAAGATTTCGGAATTAAAGGAAGTAAGCAGGGTTGATTCCTTTGCACGTCTGATGCCGGAAGACCAGAAGAATAAAATTAAATATATCCGTCAGTATCTCGAGTTTCTTGATAATTTCAAAATTCCCTATTATAAGGGACAATACTCAGGTGGGGATTATATATCTCAACTGGGAAGCATTACTTCATACTTTGAAGATGCCCAGGAAAAGGCATTTTCCGGCGGACAAACCAAAATTGTAAAAAAACTTGAATTGCTTATTAAAAATCTTTACGCCATTGAGGAATCTTTTTCAAGTGAGAAAAGAAATGAGGCCTTGATTCGAACAGTAGCATTTGAAAAGGAGCTTTTCAAATCAATAGAATTTATTACAACCCTGGTGCAGGACTGGATGAAAGTCGACACCCTGGAGGAAAAAGACTTCCCAGGTCAAACTTTTAAACGATTTAAAAGTCCTAAGGGAAACTATGTTGCCTATATTTATCCGAATGGACTCATCTGGGATGTGGATTTTCTGGACCGTTTCGTCAATAATATTAAAAAGATTTCACCTGATGTAACAGGTTTTCCGGTAACACACAGAGTGTACGTAAGGCAGGCGGCTGATGCCGTTGTGCAGGCCATGTTCTATTCCCTTGTTATTGTTCTGTTACTGCTTTCTTTAGATTTCAAGAGGCCCGTGGCGGTAGTTCTTGCCTTGATTCCACTGGTAGTCGGGCTTCTCTGGATGCAGGGAGTTCTGTATGCCCTTGGGGTAAACTATAACGTTGCAAACATTGCGGGGCTCCCACTGCTTCTTGGATTGGGCGTGGTATATGGTGTTCACATTGTTCATCGATGGATGGAGCAACCTGATCATACTGCATTTATTGCATCGCGAACAACCGGCAGGGGGGTTTCTTTTGCCGCGTTAACTACCATTACCGGACTTTTTAGTATTGTTTTTGCCCGTCATGGGGGAGTCTCAACTTTTGGAATTATCCTCCTCGTGGGTATTTCGCTCTGCCTGATTTCGGCATTAATAGTATTGCCTTCAGTGATAGATCTTATCTTTTATAGGAGAACCAGAGAAAACAATGATGAAAAATAGAAAATATATTCTTTTAATGACCGGTGTAATATTTTTTTGTACGATACTTCCGATGAATATATCGCCGCAGAAGGCTGCATATTCAGCCGGCAAGATCCATTTTGCGATAGTTTTTGCAGGAGGGCCTGATCCGCAGGGAGAAGGAAAAAACATCCTGAATCAATTTCTGGGGAACCTGGCAAAGATGACCGGGATTCGAGCATCTCGTTTAACGGGACAATATTTCAATCGTCTTTCGAGTGCGAAAAGTTATATCCGAAAAAATAAGGATTGTTTTATAATGGGATCTATCGGATTTTTCGCAGAAAATAGAAAGGAGATGAACCTGGTCCCTTTGACAAAAGTATCCATGCAGGGAAGCGACAGGGAACAGTACTTTCTGCTGGTGAAAAAAGGCAGATACAGCAGTCTGGAACAACTAAAAGGGAAAAAACTTTCCGGTAATGTTCTATATGAGAATAAAAGATTTCTGAGCCGAATAATTTTTCAAAACCGTATAAATGTTCAGACTTATTTTAGTCTCAAGCCGACGCAGCGTCCATTATCTGCAGTACGGAGGCTTACCAGGAATCGAATTGATGGTGTACTTCTTAACCGGATGCAGTATAACAGTCTTAAACGGCTTTCCCTTTTTCAAAAGCTGTCTGTAGTCTATAAATCACCTTCTCTTCCTGCTCTTGGACTTATGATGGTAAATACACCGGCAAATGCAGCGGTGAAGCCGAAAATAATTGCTGCTATTACGGGAATGTGTTCCCTTCAGGAAGGCGAAAAGGTCTGCAGGAATTTTGGTATCCAGGGATTTGAAAAAGTAACTGCCGGAGAGGTGGAGAGTGCTCTTTCAACATATTAGACTGAAATTTTTTATACTGACTGTAATTGTCATGGCAGGAGGCTGTTCAACAGTTTCTGAGCGTGAAATGACAAAGCGCTGGTTTTGGGAAACCGGGGATGTTGTTTTCGATGAGGTAAAACGGAAGGGACTGAATAATGTCCTGGTCGGCTATAGAGATAAACTACACCGAAAGCAAACCCTTGAGGTGAAAAAAACATTAATGCGCCAGGCTTATCTACTCTATCAGGAAAATCCTGAAAACAGAATGGCAGCCCTGAATGCACTCCGATCCCTGTTCCTGGTGGTTGACGTTATTGAAGATAAAAAATCATCCTATTATCTTTCAGGAAAGGGTTTGAAAATTTCACTAAAAGCAGGAGCCGGTATTGATCCCGAGGTGAGTTATTATCATGCTCTTTTCCTCGGGATGGTTATCCGTGAAAAGGGATTGATGGCCCTCGGTAGACTGAAAGAGGTTGTTAAAATGCTGGAAGTAGCACGCAGTAAACCGGAACTTGATTTTGGCGGTCCCCTGCGGGTTTCCGGTATGCTCTATCTGAAGGCCCCACCATGGCCCCAGGGAATAGGAGATCTGGATAAGTCCCTCGATGCACTGCAGAAGGCAGTGGAAAAATTTCCTGAATTTCCTCAGAATAAAATATTTTTAGCTGAAGCATTTATCGAAGACGAAGATACTGAAAAGGCAAAGGGACTTCTCAATGAGGTTGAAAAAGAATTAAAAATTACCCTCTGGGGAAAGGATTACTGCAGTATCTGGAAAAAATATATAAAAAACCTGAGAAAAAAAATCAATCAGAACTAGTATCAAAACCGATTAATTTTTTAAATCTAAGCAGTTTTCTGTTTGAGATCTGTATATTTTTACGGGAAAAGACACCGTACCTTTTCCTGTTGCTTCTTGTTTAAACGGTTAGGGTGCTGGATAGTTTTCATGTTTTAGAATCCCCGACGTGCCGGAGGCATTTTTATGAACAGGGCAATCGGTTCCATCTCATTTTTTTTTATTTTTCTTTTTTTTGTGCCCCCTCTCAATACTGCGACTACTGACTGGCCTATCTACAAGGGTAATATCTATTTTACCGGTAATAATGATGAAATTGTAGTTAAAAATAATAACCTCAAATGGCTGTTTCAGGGAGATTCCCTTGTTTACAATCCGGTAATTTCAGACGGATATGTGTATTTTATAGATAGATACGGAAAACTATATTCCGTCAATGAAGATGACGGAAGGCTTAAATGGAAGGTTCCTGTCAAAGAGATCAGCCGGCGCTTTCGTTCCTTTTCAAGGGCTGCAGGAAAGGTGAAGTATCCCCTGATCAAGGGGAATATGATTTTTCTCAGTGACCCCATTGCCATTTATGCCTTTGACAAGCAGACGGGGAGGGTTATCTGGGCCAGAACGGGTATGCGACAGGAACGGCAGGCCTTCACAGGGCCTTCCGGTTACCGGTCACTTCCAATGGTTGATGGCATCTATGCCAATCCTCTCATTCATCAGAACAGGATTATTTACGGCACGCGAAATATGTTTCTATCCCGCACAATAAGAAACGGACATGATGCATGGGAAAACCGGGGGGTAAAAACCTACAGCGCTTTTCCAACCTTTTATGACCGGTTTATTATTACACAATCAATGAATTACAAAACCGGGAAATACACTATACATTTTATTGACGGTTCAAGCGGAAAAGAAGTATGGACGGCAAATATTTTACGGCCTTTTAAAATATTTGCACCTGTGATCTACAATAAGAATGTTTACATTACATCAGGTTCCAAAATATACTGTCTGAATAAAAGCGACGGAAGTACCCTCTGGGTGGCGGATGTAAAACGGGTCATTTCTTCACAGATTGCAGTAACGGACCGCTCACTAATATTTATTGCTGATAACAGTGATATTGCCGTATTTAATACTGTTTCGCAGAAAATCGAGAGGACAATTGCTGTTGGAGAGAAGGTAAGTCCTTACTACGTTTTAGTCAGAGATCAGATGTATATTGCATATAATGAGAGAAAGAATCAAAACGGCGGAAGGATCGTTTATGGCCGGGTGAGGGCGGTAAATTTCAGTGACGCCAAAACCCTCTGGGAATACCGGACACCTTTTCCGGGAGCTGTAGGGCAGCCCTCCGCCTCGGGGGGGATACTGTTTTTTCCGGCAGGTAATTATCTTTATGCAATAGGTACGGAATATTACGACAAGGTTATTGATGGGGGAAGTGGTTATGCCGTAACCCCTGGTAAAAAGGATGGTAAGCTTCCCCCTCCGGTCAGACCTGATTACGGGAAAAAAATTTCCGGGTTGCGAATGAAAAAGTTTCAGCTGAACCTGAAGGACAAAACAGGCAGACCCTTAGACGGGGAAGCGGAAATCAAGTATCGTTACAGGGGCAAGACTATATATAATAAAAAACAGAGAATAAATGGAAAGGGAGAGATTTCAGTTCCCTACGAAGAAAATATCGAAGTGATTATTGAAGCCCCGGGTTATGTTCCTCAAAAACTTATAATCGGAAAAAAGGAGAGTAAAAAAGATATTGAGCTTGCAAAGATTGAGCGCGATAAAAAATTCATTGTTAAAAATATTCTCTTTCAGCTTGATAAGGCCTACCTCAAAAAGGAATCTCTTGATATTATTGGCCGCCTCGTCAGAATCATGAAGCAGAATCCCGGTTTGCATGTTGAAGTGCATGGTCATACCGACTCAACCGGGGGCACCGCCCATAACCAGAAACTTTCTGAACGGAGGGCGGATTCTGTTGTAGCATATATGATCAAAAGCGGAATCTCTCCGGAAAGGGTTAAGGCGATCGGTTTTGGAGAAAGGAAACCAATTGCTGACAATAAAACCCCCGCGGGGAGACGCAAAAACAGGCGTACGGAATTTGTTTTTCGATAAATTTTAAAAGGCGTATATTCATGAATGCGCGAAAGCGTTTTCATGGATGTTCACTTCCTCGCCATCAAAAAATTTTACTTCAAGAAATCTGTCTTAAACTTCCCCCAAAAAAAATCTTAAAAAAGTGATTTTTTTCAAAATGAGATCAATTGTGCTCGTATGATGGTATATTTTCATATAAACGCATGTAACTACCTGTAATCGTCTATAGCGGAGTTAAATATACCCGCCAAAGGGGGCGAGAATTCGAACAGGGAGTGATCCCTGCTTACTCTTTTGATCTTTGACAACGAATGCACGAGGAGCTATACTAAAATGGTGTCATGTCCTTTGTAGGTGTTGCAGGCTTGTATGTGCCCAGATACAAGCCTGGAACGGGGTCATTAACTGAGCATTTTCAGTTTTTAACCTGGTAATTCTGTCGATTCCGTGCCCTCAGAATCGACATGGCAAGGAAGCCAGTAAAGAGTACATACAAAGGAGTGTAAAATGATAATTAATCACAACATGAGTGCCATTAATGCTAACCGATCCTTGAAATTCTCTCAATGGGAAGTTACCAGTGGCATGGAAAAACTTTCCTCAGGCGAGAGGATTAACAAGGCAGGGGACGATGCTTCAGGATTGGCAGTATCTGAAAAGATGCGTACCCAGATCCAGGGCCTGCGTCAGGCTGAGAGAAATACCGAAGATGGTATGTCTTTTGTTCAGACCGCAGAAGGATATCTTGCACAAACTGCAAGTATTATCCAGAGGGTCAGGGTTCTTTCTATTCAATCCGCAAACGGAATTTATTCCGACCGGGATAGACAGCTTATCCAGGTTGAAGTATCTGCTCTTGTTGATGAGGTTGACCGTATAGCTTCGCAAGCCGAATTTAACAGATTTAAAGTTCTGACTGGAGAATTTTCTCGGGTAAATGGTAAGGCCAGCATGTGGTTTCATCTTGGAGCCAACATGAATCAGAGAGAAAGGGTCTATATCGGTACTATGACTGCACAGGCATTTAAGTTCAGAGATGCCACAGGCAAAGTATCAGTCTCCCTTTCTAGTCCTGGTGGTGCTAACGCATCGATTGGTCTTATGGATAATGCCCTGCAGATTCTTTCCAAGCAGCGCGCTGACCTTGGTGCATACTATAACCGTCTCGACATGACCGCTCGTGGTCTCATGACAGCTTTTGAGAACATCCAGGCTGCTGAATCACGAATCCGGGATGCCGATGTGGCAGAAGAGATGGTTGATTTTACCAAGAATCAGGTGCTTGTTCAGAGTGGTACAGCGATGCTTGCACAGGCTAACCTGCAGACTCAGTCAGCGCTTAGATTGTTAAATTCAGTTTAGGTCAGAAAAAATTAAAAGAGTAAGACTTTTTCGGTTCTTTGAAAACTTAACCAGGTTCTCATACCTTTTCTTATTATGTGACTGCCCAGAAAAATATGGTCAGGGGTGTGCAAACATCACTGATTTTATGTCCGGTAAAATGCTGGAGAAGGGTTCTGGATTTGCATGGTCCCATTTCCCTGATGTGCGTCATCGCACAGAAGGGGGTGGCCGCCATGTGAATCTTTGCCTTTTCTTCAGCATATACCGGTTGCCGGTCCGAAAGTTCCGGCAGCTTGTGATGAAGGGAGGGCATCACCGGCTGCCGGAGCAATTCGGTGCCGGTGTTGTCTGGATTATGGGCAGTCCGGACGGCGATTATAAGGAGACAACCTTTGGATCGGAAACGATCCCGGCAGGGGCATGATGTCCTGTTGAAAAATCCGGAATTATTCATAGAACTAAAAGTGATAATTCCGACAACAACAAGGGAGGGTTCAAATGAGAATCAATCACAACATGAGTGCCATTTTTGCGAACAGGCAAATGCAGACTGTTGCAAGCCGGATGGACAAATCAATCGAAAAGCTTGCCTCAGGTGAAGCCATTAACCGTGCTGGTGATGATGCTTCCGGACTGGCCGTATCGGAGAAGATGCGTACACAGATTAATGGCCTGATCCAGGCTGAAAAGAACGCCCAGAATGGGCTTTCTTTCATTCAGGTCGCGGAGGGATCATTTCAGCAGGTAAATGATATGCTTCAGAGGATAAGGATGCTGTCTGTACAATCTGCCAACGGGATTTATTCGAACAGTGATAGAACCCAGATTCAGGTTGAGGTATCCCAGCTGGTTGAGGAAATCGATCGAATTGCCACATCTGCTGAGTTTAACAGGATGAAGATGCTTACCGGAACTTTTGCCAAGAACAGCAAAGTGGGCAGCATGTTTTTCCATGTGGGAGCCAATAGCAATCAGAGGATTCGCGTCTATATCGCGACCATCGGTGGAAAGGCTTTAAATCTAATCGATGCAGCGAACAAGAAGCGGTCTATCTCTACTGTTGGACAGGCAAATGCCATGATCGGATATGTCGATCTTGCTCTTGAGCAATTGAATCGACAGAGGGCAGATCTTGGTTCCTATTACAACAGGATGGAGAATACGATTAAGGCTCTTACTTTATCGTATGAAAATATGATGGCTGCAGACTCTCGCGTTCGTGATGTTGATATGGCAGCTCAAATGGTTGAGTACACAAAGGACCAGATTCTAGTTCAGACTGGTACCGCGATGCTGGCGCAAGCGAATTTCAAGCCAAAGCTGATTATGAAGCTACTTGAATAGTACCGGTTGAATAGAATCAGTAAAGAAGAAGTCAACTCTGCAGTGCGGTTGACTTCAGCCCCTTTCCGGCGGGAGGCCGGAAAGGGGGACCTTTTTAAATTTCAAGGAGGATGTCGGTGTAACACGGAGGTTATATCATGAGTATAGGGATAATTTTAGACAGCATTGACAATACACTGAAGAATAACAGTTCCAGGAAAGCTTCCCCTCCTTCCGTAAATAACGGAGTTCATGTGGAGGAAAAAGATCCTGGTAAAAGTGAAACTATAGCCGTTGTCGATAAATTGAACAAGTCTGTTGACAGGTTCAACGGTAAATTAAGTTTTCACTATCACGAAAAGACTCATCGGGTAATAATGAAGGTGATTGATCCTTCCACCGATGAAGTTCTGCGTGAAATTCCGGCAAAGGATGCGATAAAACTATTGGAACATATACAGGACTTTCTTGGTGTCATTATAGATGAATCAAGATAAGGGAAAATTCTGTAGATATATGCATTCAGACGGAAAATAAAAGTCCATTAATGCACATAAGAACCGAATTTGTGTGTATCAGTGGACTTTTGCCTTTTTTTTATATTCAAACCTGCGTATAGCCCCCCTCATATTACCCCGTTTTCCCCTTTTTTTTATGTCCCTTCCGTAAAGTTCTTCTTCAAAATACAGAAGTTGACGATAATTAAACGAGAAGTTATCTTATAGAGTGACCTGCTGACATCTGGTAAATGTATGCTACGGTCCCCTTAGACAGGAGGAAGTAAGATGCCGATAACAATGGGTGGTGTCGCATCCGGTATTGAAACCGATGCCATTATAGATAAACTCCTGAAAGTTGAAGCAAGGCCGATACGGAAACTTGAAGAGGATATTAGAAATAACCGAAGGCGCAAGCAGGCCCTTGATCAGCTAAAGGGGCACCTGAAAGCTTTAAACAGTGCCTCCAGGGATCTTTACGGTTTTCGCGCCTCCTATGATGATAAGAAAGCAATTTCTGCAAACGCAGGTGTGATCAGTGCAAAGGCTTCAAAGATAGCTGATGTGGGAAGTCATAAAATTGAGGTGATGCAGATTGCCTCGACACATAAAATTGCATCAGACACCATAGAAAAGGATCTCCGTCTCCCCGGCGGTAAAATCACGATAATGGTTAATGGAGAAAAATATCCCATCAGGTTCAAGGGGGGGAAGTTGAAGGCTCTCCAGACCAGAATTGATGAGGAAGCAAAGGATGCCGTCTCAACTTCACTGGTAAGAACTGTTGGGAATGACTATATCCTGACACTCCAGTCAAAGGTTCAGGGGAAGAAGGGAGAAATTAAAATAACCGGTAGTAAAAACCTTCTCTCAAAAACGGGACTTACCGGGGCAGAAAAGAAAAAGGATGCAATATCTACGGCTCTTACCTTTGACAGACGTTTTTTTACCTCTTACCTTGGTACCAGAAAAATTGGAAAAGAAGACGGAAAAATCAGTGTTTCCAAAGACGGGCATGTTCTCAATATGACGGGTCTTCTGTGGAGGGAATATACACTCCCTGCATCAGTGAAGGCTGAAAAGGATACAACCCTTGAATTCTTTTTTAATTATAAAAAACCGATCAGTGAGGAAGATGCAGTCCCAAAAAGACTTGAAATGGGACCCGATGAAAAAATTGTCATCAAAGGTATTGTATTGCGGGGATACAATATCTCCCGCATCAGAGAACTTGAGAAAAAGCCCCCTGATAAAAAATTCGATTCTATTATTGGAGTCGGTGTCGTCACCACAGGGAAGGATGGTAAGAGAATAGAGAAACTGTATCCGGTAGATCTGAAGTCTAAGGGAAAGCAGGTTCTTCCCGTAGGGCGGGACATGAAAGATAAAAAGATTCAGAAGGTGGTCTTTTACTGCAATGACGGTGAAACTTCCTTTTCAAAGGCAAAGCTTTTGACTCCCTCAAAGGAAGAGGGGGGAATGAAGCTGAAAAACGAAATCGCCAAAGCACAGGACGCGAAACTCAAGGTGAATGGCGTAGAAATTACCCGTGATAATAACAATGGCCTGACTGATATTATAAAGGGTGTTAACCTTGATCTGCGTATGGCCTCCAAGGTTCCCGTTGAAATAAATATTAAAAACGATATCGAAGTTGCTACTGACAAAATCAGGAAATTTGTAAAGGCCTACAACGATTACCTTGATTTTCATAGAAAATTGATAAAAACAGGAAAATCGAGTAAACCGGGTGATTACAAGGAAAAGAAAAGAGATCAGGGGCTTTTTGTTGGAGATATGACTATTGTCCGGATAGAAAATATGATGAAACGGACAGTAAATGCGGCGTATCCCACAAGGGCTGAAAAACCTGTAAGAATAATTACCCAGATGGGAATTTCCACAGGAAAAATTAATGCAGACTGGGAGTCTATCAAGCTTGGTAAGCTGGTCATAGATGAAGAAATTCTAAAAAATACAATAATTGATAATCCTGAAGGCGTTTCAATGTTTTTCGGTTCCGATACCGACGGGGATAACCGCCTTGATGCAGGTATGGCCTATAACCTGAATAAAAAGCTGAAGGCATATGTCGGCTTCGGAAGAAATATTATTTCCAGTAAAATTGAAATGGAGAATCAATCCATTAAACTGGCCAATGAACGGATTGTAAGACAAACAGATCATTTAAAAAAATATGAAGATAAACTGAGAGCAAAATTTGGCGCCATGGAAAAGGCCATTTCGGGTGCGAATTCCCAGAGAAACTGGATGAATGCTCAAATGGGTAATAACGACAAAAAGAAATAATTGAGAGGGAGTGGCAGGTGGAGATATTTATTAACAATCACGCAATAGATTTTCAGTTGGAAAATGAATCGACGGTATCGAAGGTAATAGAATCGCTGATGGACTGGACGAAGGAACGTGATCTTATTTTTAGTGAAGTTATCATAGATGGAGAATGTTTTGCCGTTGATGAAGTCCCGGAAATGTCTGTTGATGATACCAGCCAGATCAATTGCCTCATTGAATCACGGGCAGATATTGTTATTTCTTCAATTGATGCCGGAATAAGGTATTGCGAAAAAGCAAAGACATTTATCGATGATGTCACAGGTAGATTGGGTGATGCGGAAGAAGAATTGAAGCATCTCGGAGACGGCCTGCAATGGCTTTCGGATGTGCTGCTGTCTGTTGTGAAATTGATTGGTGCGGATCCGGAAACTGCCCTTTATATGGATGAACCACTGGCCCGGTTTATAGAAAATGCAAATTCCCTTGGAGAATATATTGTTTCCTCAGACAATCTCGAACAGGTCCTGGAGAGGCTCGATTCTGAGAAACAGATTTTTACATACATAAGAGAAATTTTTCGTCTCCTTCTGTCGTGTGATGAAATGAGAACCCTTATTGCAAAAAGTATCGATTCACCTGATACCTTACTCTCTTCGCTTCTTGAAATTAAAAATGCAATACCGGCAGAGATCGAAAACCTGAAAAAAGCAGCCATCGCTTTTCAGGGGGGAAATGATGCCGATGGTGTTGAAAGCCTGAACCGGTTTATAGGTTTCATCTACGCCTATACCAGGAGTTGTTACCAGGTAGTCCCGGTCTTTTCTCTCGATCCCGGTGAGATCAAAGGTGAGGGTGAAAGTTCCCTGGAGGAAAAAAATCTGCAACTTCAGGATCTTCTCAGTGAGATAGAAGAGGTTATGGAGAATGATGACATTATCAGTCTCTCCGATATTCTGGAGTATGAGCTGGTCCCGGTAATGCAAGAACTTGATGGATTGATGGGAAAACTGCTGGAACACCTTGAAGTGGAAAACAGTTAAATGTGAGTTCTTTATACTTGACGAAAAATACACTCCGTGCCTTCCTGTCGCCCAAAGAAAGATATTTTTTCAGCAAATGATCAGGCAGGGGACTCCCCGCCTGGAGGGCGTACGCCCCTGTCCGCAGCGTACAGATAAATTACGAAGAAAGAAACTGGAGTGAAAGATGAGCAGTTCTGAGAATAAGAAAAAACTTTGGGGAGGACGTTTTGCAGGAAGTGCCGCCAGTATTACCGAACGTCTTTCTGCTTCCGTTCATTATGATTCAAGAATGTACCGGCAGGATATTCGAGGCTCAATAGCCCATGCAGGTATGTTGAACCGGATGGGAGTGCTCTCTTCAGTGGAACTGGAAAGTATTGTCGCCGGTCTCAAAGAAATTGAAAAGGAAATTGATGAGGGTACTTTTCAGTTTGACCTTGCCCTTGAAGACATTCACATGAATATCGAAGCCAGTCTCACTGAACGGATAGGGGACGCGGGCAAAAAACTGCATACAGCCCGTTCCAGGAATGACCAGGTAGCCCTTGATATGCGGCTTTTCCTGAGAGATGAATGCAAAACTATTCACTCCCTTCTTTCTGCCTTGCTGAAAACCATGGTAAATACTGCTGAAAACACACTGGATGTATTTATTCCGGGATATACACATCTGCAGGTTGCACAGCCTGTACGCTTCGGCCATCATATGCTCGCCTATGCATGGAAATTTCATCGTGATTTAGTCCGTCTGGAGGCGGTGGAAAAATCCTGCGCATCCCTTCCACTCGGCTCCGGTGCCCTGGCGGGTGTTAATTATAAAAATGACAGGGAGTTTCTCAGGCAGGAACTCGGATTCGAATCCATTATTTTAAATTCCATGGATGCCGTCAGTGACAGGGATTTTATCCTCGACTTCCTGTATTTTGCTTCCGTACTGGGTACACACCTTTCGCGTCTGTCAGAGGAACTGGTTCTCTGGTCTTCCTCGGAATTTAATTTTATCCGTCTTGCGGATGCGGTAACCACCGGCTCATCAATCATGCCCCAGAAAAGAAATCCGGACCTGGCAGAGTTGATAAGGGGGAAGTCAGGGCGTCTTAATGGCAACCTCGTATCTCTCCTTACGATATTAAAGGGGCTTCCCATGACCTACAATCGTGATCTGCAGGAAGATAAAGAGCCCCTCTTCGATTCCATTGATACGGTGGCCCTGAGTCTTGAGGGTATGGAAGAAATGATTCGTACAATGACGGTAAATGCGGATAGAATGGGCGAGTCCGTCTACAGCAACTTTTCGACTGCCACCGACCTGGCTGATTACCTTGTAATGAAGGGAGTCCCCTTTCGTCAATCCCATGAAATAGTGGGCAATATCGTACGTTTCTGTGAAGAAAATAATAAGGATTTCTTCACCCTGAAGCTGGAGGATATTTCACATTTTTCTGAGGCCATTGGTGATGATATAGCGGATATCCTGAATCCTGAACTCTCAACAGAGAGAAAGGCCTCTATCGGAAGTACCGCCCGCAGGGAATGTGAATTACAGATTGTTGAATTAAAGAAAGTAATCTCAGGGTAATTACTCAAACTTCAACGCGTCTATCGGTTTCAGGGCAGATGCCTTTCGTGCCGGATAGTATCCGAAAAATATGCCTACGGCAGCAGCAAATAGAAAGGATATAAGAATAGAGAAGAGTGAAAAGATAAAGGGCCATTCCGCGACAATAATGATTATATAATATATTCCCAGACCAAGGAGGATGCCGACAAATCCTCCGATAGTGCTGAGGGTTACTGACTCAATAATAAACTGCATCATTATATCCCTTTTTTTCGCTCCGATGGCCATTCTGATTCCGATTTCCCTGGTACGCTCCGTTACAGATACGAGCATAATATTCATGATGCCGACACCACCTACAAATAATGAAATCGAGGCAATCCCAGCAAGAAGTATTGAGAGGGCCCCGGAGATATCATTGGCAATTTTCTGTTTTTCTTTACTTGTCATGATTTTGAAATTATCTTCTTTTCCGGGGTGATAATTGAATTTCCTGCGAAGATAGCGGTGAATAAGGTTTTTGGTTTCCTCTACATTCTTTGCACTGTTGGCAGAGACATAGAATTCCCAGAAGGTTCTTTTTTTGAATATTCTTGAATTTGCAGTGGTGAAGGGAATTATTATAACATTGTCAAAGTCGGTTCCACCGAAGGAAGACCCCGCTGTTTCCATAACTCCTATTACCTTGACGGGAAATTGATCAAGAATAATCTGCTGCCCGATCGGATTTTTGTTTCCAAAGAGCTCCTTTACCTGTGATGGACCAATTACTGCAACTTTTGCGTTTCTGACGACTTCGCCCGCGGAGAAAAAACGTCCCTTTTTAAGTTTGCGGCCGCGGATTCTCAGAAACTGGTGATTAACTCCGAAAAGACGTGAGTTGATATGATCCCTTCGAAACTTGGTTAATACATTTTTTTTAAATGCCACAGGGGTAATATATTCTATCTGGTAGTAATGTTTTTTCAGGGTAATTATATCAGAATTGGTCACCTGGTGAACTCCTGTTTTTACTGCCATGCCATTGGAGCCATAACTGAAAACCTTGTTTCGAACAGCGATTTGAGCACTGTTGCCAAGACCGATCATTACAATAACAGAAGAAACACCTATTATAATACCAATACTGGTCAGTGCTGATCTCATTTTATTTTTGGCCAGGGCACGGCCGGAGGTGATGAAGGCGTTTTTTGTATTCATTTTACCGAAATTTTTATAATATAATTATGCAACACTAATATAATATCTACTATAAGGCAATAATTATATATTTAGAAGCAAGTCAATATAAAATTAATGCCATATAGTATTTCAGCGGCGGGCAGGAATACAAAGGTAATGATTATACTTGACTTTTTTCCTGCATTTCCCGTATGCTGGAAACCATTGTAGTTTGCCCGCCCGGGCATTGCCGGATTACCTGAAATAATCATAGATAAAGGGAGCTGATTTAATATGACAAGCAAGCAAAAGGCCAGTCTTGACTGGAAAAATTTAGCCTTCGAGTACCTTAAAACCGATTATAATATTCGATTTACCTATAAGGATGAAAAATGGTCTGAAGGTGAACTGGTTTCAGATGAGAATATTTCTCTGCACATGGCTGCACCGTCACTTCATTATGGTCAGCAGGCATTTGAGGGTCTGAAAGCCTTTGAGACTGTAGATGGAAAAATTGTAGTTTTCAGACCCGATCAAAATGCACAACGACTGCAGAAGAGCTGTAAGAGAATATTCATGCCTGAAATCTCCGAAGAAATGTTTCTCGATGCCGTTCGGCGTGTTGTAAGTGCCAACGCACATTTTGTGCCACCCTACGGAACCGGTGCAAGTCTCTATATTCGACCCCTGGTTATCGGTACGGGGGCCAAAGTAGGCCTCGGTCCTGCACCGGAGTACCTTTTTGTCGTTATGGTTACACCTGTTGGCCCCTATTACAAGGGCGGCTTTAACCCGGTTAAGGCACTTATCGTTGAGGAGTTTGACCGTGCTGCACCTCTTGGCGTTGGCGACTGTAAGGTAGGTGGAAATTACGCCGCCGGTCTCGGAGGCGGACAGTTTGGTAAAGATAAAGGATTTCCCGTAGTGCTCTACCTTGATTCTGCAGAGAAAAAATATATTGATGAGTTCAGTACCTCTAATTTCATTGCGATTAAGGGGGACACCTTTGTTTCTCCCGCCTCACATTCCATTTTGCCCAGTATCACCAATGACAGCCTCGGAATTATGGCTGCCGATATGGGTATGAAAGTTGAACGCCGTCCTGTCCCCGTCGAAGAGCTGGCGGAATTTGATGAAGTAGGAGCTGTAGGTACCGCTGCGGTTATTACTCCCGTGAGTCATATCCAGTATCGGGACAGGGAATTTGTTTTCGGTGACGGGAAAAATGCAGGAGAAAAAATAACAAGCCTCTATGAACGTCTGGTGAAAATTCAGACAGGGGATATTGAGGATACACATAACTGGCTGGATATCATCAGCAGCTGATAGGTCCCGGTCAGGGAAGTAATAATCTTACGACTCTGACCGGATATATCATGGAAAATTAGTTTTGACTTGTTATCTGCTCAGCCTGGAGAGCCAGATATTTAACGAGAATCTGTTCGCTGATGGCCCCCTGTGTTACAAGAATTATTCCAATGAGACCACCCTCACTCTTTTGAACCTCAAGGGCTTTGTCGAGTTGTTCCTGTGTGATTTCACCATTCTCAAGTAGTATTTCCCCCAGTAATGGTTTTGCCATTGGTATCCTCCGATTTAATATGGTTATCCCGAGGCCGCCAAAAGACGGCACAGGGATAATTTATTTTTTAAAGAAGCTTTTTGATCGCTTTTTTCCACAGGTTGATCTCATGAGAACGAACTGAATCATTCATTACAGGATCGAATCTGGTTGCTATTTTATTACTTTTTGCAATATCTTCAATGTTTTTATATAGACCAACGGTAATTCCCGCAAGGTATGCGGCTCCCAGTGCCGTTGACTCGGTAATTTCAGGAAGCATTACGGGAATTCCAAGGATATCCGCCTGGAACTGCATGAGAAAATTATTCTGTGTCGCTCCACCGTCCACACGCAGTTCTTTGATATTTTTGCCGGTATCTCCCTGCATCGCTTCAATGACATCCATTGACTGAAGGGCAATTGATTTCAGGGCTGCCCTGATTATCTGTTCCCTGGTTGTATCCCTGGTCAAACCGAAAATGGCACCGCGGGCGTCCATGTCCCAGTAGGGAGCACCTAGACCGACAAATGCAGGTACAAGCACTACTTCATCCTGTTTGGTAAAGAGAGAAGTGGCCATACCTTCAGATTCGGAGCTCCTGTGAAAAAACTTCATGTAATCCCGCAGCCACTGAATTACAGCGCCGCCAATAAAGACGGAGCCTTCCAGGGCATAGGAGGGCTTGCCATTGGTGTCGCATGAAAGGGTCGTGAGAAGACCATTTTCGGAAATTATAAATTCATCACCTACATTCATCAGCATAAAGCAGCCTGTTCCATAGGTGTTTTTTAATGTCCCGGGGCAGACACAGTTCTGACCCACCATGGCAGCCTGCTGGTCTCCCGCAATACCGCCGATAACCACCCCGTCGGGGAGTCCCTTCACACCGAGGGTTTTCCCGAAATTTGAAGCAGAATTCGTGACTTCCGGAAGTATTGATTCCGGGATATCAAGTATCTTTGTCAGTTCCTTCGACCATTTTTTCTTTTTAATATCGAATATCAGTGTCCGTGAAGCATTGGTATAGTCAGTTTTGTGAGACTTCCCCCCCGTCAGCTTCCATAAAATCCACGTGTCGATAGTGCCGAAGAGGAGGTTGCCTTCCTTTGCGCAGTTCCTTACCTCGGTAACGTTATCGAAGAGCCACTTGATTTTTGTGCCGGAGAAATAGGCGTCGAGAACAAGGCCTGTTTTCTCCCTGAAATTTTTATCAAGGCCCTTTTTTTTCAGGTCATTGCAGATATCCGTAGTTCGCCGGCATTGCCAGACAATCGCATGGTATACGGGTTTTCCTGTCGTTTTGTCCCAGAGTACGGTTGTTTCTCTCTGGTTGGTAATACCTATGCCAAGGGCATTTTCCGGATGAAGTCCTCCCTTATCAATTGCTTCAGGGATCAGTTTCGCAACCGATTCCCAGATCTCTTCCGCATCATGTTCTACCCAGCCTGCCTTTGGGAAGTGCTGAGTAAATTCGCTGTAGACGTTTGATATGGGTTGGCCGGCTTCATTGAAGCAGAAAACCCGGTTGCCGGTAGTTCCAAGGTCGATAGAGATTAAAAACTTTCTGTCCATCATTTCCTCTTTCTTTATTTTTATTTCTGCTAACCTTTTAATCATTAAAATCATGCCTTATCAGGGGCATGATTTTAATTGAAAAGGATAGTTTATTCTGATGATTATATATTATATTTCAGGAAATCCCCTCCTGTCAATAATTTTTACCGGACATAAGGCAACCTTGAGCCGTGTTGAATAAAAAACTTCTTGCCCATCTTCAGGGTGCGGTATATATAGCAAACAATGAATAAAATCTATCAAATACTAAATCGACATCAGGGACGGAAGGGATGCTATATCGCCGAAATAGGTCTGAATCACAACGGTGATATCCCGATGGCTTCCAGGATGATTGCTGCCGCAGCAAAAGCGGGTGCGGATGCTGTAAAGCTTCAGACCATTATTCCCGAAGAACTGGTTTCTTCCTTCGGAAAGGCTCTTATGGAGGAAGGAAGTGAAAAATACCGGGATTATGAAACAATTGACTTCTTTCGTCAGTTTTCCTTTGATCCGGGACAGTATCGCGAACTGGCACGAATCGCCGGCGAAGAGGGGATTCTCTTTTTTTCTTCCCCCTTTGCCGAAAAAAGCGTTGAGCTGCTTGAGGATGTGCCGGTTCCCCTGTATAAACTTGCTTCTTCGGAAGTCACGAATCTGCCTCTTGTTGAAAAGGTGGCCGGTACGGGAAAACCCTGTATTATCTCGACGGGAATGGCAACGATGGGAGAAATCGAAGCTGCCCTGGACTGTTTTGACGGGAGGGGAGACGTGCTGCTTCTGCACTGTGTCTCCAACTATCCCCTTGAAACGAAGAATGCAAATCTCTACCGGATTAATGAACTGCGGAACAACCTTGGGGTGGAAGTCGGATTTTCAGATCACTCCAGGGGTAGCGAGCTGATGAAGCTCTCATCGATGCTGGGTGCCCGTGTTTTCGAAAAACATTTTACCATTGACAACAGTTACCCATGTCCCGATAAAGAAGTTTCAGTAACACCTGAGGGATTTTCGTCTCTTATAGAGGAAGTTGAAGAGGCCATCGTGGCCTGCGGCAGTGGTGAAATAGATTTCGGCGAATCTGAAGCTGGAATCGCCCGTGGGGCCCGGCGAAGCCTCTTTGCAAGAAGAACTATTCCGGAGGGGACAATAATCAGCAAAAACGATCTGATTGCCCTTAGACCGGGCGTGGGCATATCTCCAGATAAAATTAACAGCGTGGCGGGGCGGACTGCCGCAAGGGAAATCGAAAAGGATATGCTTATTCGGGATGAACATTTACATTAAGGAGAAAATGGTGAATAAAAAAATTATAACTTTTCTGCTTGTACCGCTTTTCCTGGTACAGTGCGCAACCTACTACCGATTCTTTAAAAGTGAGAGTAAGTTTTTTACAGAAGGGGAGAAGGTTATACTTGCAAAAACTACTGCCGCCATCGGTTTCAAGAGCGGATTCGATCCTGACCTGAAACTTGATTTTGTCTATTCTCACAGTTCTGTGAAGGAGGGCGCCGTTAAAAAGCAGAAAGATTTAAAAGATGTACTGCAGTCATTAAAAGCGGAAGATGTGACTGCCTTTTATGAAAAGATATTTCGTCTAAAACGTCTGATCGAGTATACTATGGATGAGACAAAAAAGGATGAGGATTGGAATGACTACACGCATATTAAAAAATATATACTTCCTTCCTTCGTGATATATTTTAATCTTCTGGAAAAGAGTGTACTGCAGGTGGTGCCGGAATACGGGAAAACGATTGAGAGACGAAAGGAGTTCATTGACGCGGAAGTGGGAGTGGAGTTCGATTAACCGGGGGGTTTTACATTCAATCCATGATTTCTGCACTGATGTTAACCGGCTCACTTTTACTTTCACCGCAGGCGGTGAAAGTAAAAGTGCATGTTCTTGCTTATCACGCATTTTTGAGAAAAAATAATCAGTATTGTTTTTCTCTCAAGGAACTTGAATGGCAGTGCAGATCCCTTGTCCGCCAGGGATATCGCTTTGTTTCATTCGAAGATTTTCAAAATGGGAAACTGAAAGGCTCTGCAAATATTCTCCTCACCATTGATGACGGTAACCGAAGTTCATACGATGCCTATTATCACGTATTAAAACCCCTTGGGATTCGTCCCCTTCTGGCAATTTATCCCGCAGTTGTGGGGAATAAAAAATATGCCCTTACATGGGAGCAGCTGCGCAGGCTGAAGCGTGATGGCTGCACCATCGCAGCACACGGTTATTACCACCTTCATCTTAATAAACGGCTCTACCTCCGTGATCCTGTATCTTTCAAACGTGAAATCATTAAATCCAGGAAGGTGCTTGAAAAAAAACTGGGTGGGCAGGTGAATATTTTTGTATATCCCTTCGGGGGGCGTTCCGCAGAGGCTGTTGCGATGGTCAAAAAGGCGGGATATCGGTATGCCTTTACAGTTGATTCCGGTTCGGTTGTTCCGGGGCAGCTGACTGACAGGTTCCAGATTCCGCGGTATATGCTGACAAGGCATAATGTTGCCGGATTGTTGAAGAGTTTTAATAAAGGGGAGAAAAGCAAAACAGTTGTGGCGGCCCGAAAAGTCAGCGGGGGATATCATAGACCGGGTATGAGGGAAAGCGAGGGCACCGTAATGGCCCTGCCGGTAAAAAAGCCAGCCGCTGTAGAAATTCTCGGTATCCATAAAGAGGGACATCATGTTTCGTTCAACTGGCCGATGCCTCCGATCCTGTCTCACCGGAGGGAAGAGACAAAATACCTGTACCAGGTGGCCTGGCATCCCGTTGCACCGGAGGTCATAAATGCAAATGCAGGGAATGTTGAGTCCTCTTTTGCTTTATCACCCGTGACCCCCAGGGGGAAAAAAACGGATAAGGGCATTTTTGGTTTTTTGAAAAGGCTGAAAGATTTTTATTATAAAAAAGATTCTGAGCATGCAGCTGTTTACTCTCTTTTTCACCGCAGGTTTAAGGGGCGTCTTCGTGAAATTGACGGTTTTATCAGAAAAAAAATTGGTTCAAAATGATGAAGGCGCGATAGTGCTATTGTGCTTTCATCAGTTTGAACAGGGAGTTCTTTTGTCAGGGAGAGGAAACAGGTAAAGCATGTAGAGTAATACTCTGAATTTCATAATTGTGTTCATTCCTGTTAAAGCTTCTGCAGATTATTCCGGAAGTCAGGTTGAGTCTCCAGAGCGTAAGCAGTACGCTTCTGCTCAAATCAAGAAGGATCGATAAAAGACCAAAAAAGAGGACCCCGGAATAATCCGCAGATAGCGGAAAAGCAAATTATTTTATTCTCCAATAAAATTAGCGTCACGTTTCTGGGCAAAAGCCATCATACCTTCCATCATATCCTTGGTTGTGAAGAGTTTCGCCAGTTCTTCCCTTTCGGTTTTGAGGTATTGTTCCTTTGAAACGGAACCCTCCAGGGCGGTTATCTTCAGGATGGCCTTTACCGAAAGGGGCGGCCTTTTGCTTAATTTTGCAGCAAGGGCCTTTGCCTCATCCAGTACTGTTCCCTCTTCGCAGACCCGGCTTACCAGGCCTATTTTAAGGGCCTCTTCAGATTCAACCTGGTCTCCCAGGAGCATCATTTCAAGTGCGCGGGCTTTGCCAATGATACGCGGGAGCCTTAAACTTCCCCCGTATCCCGGCATTATTCCCAGGTTGGTTTCAGTAAGGCCTACCCTCGCACCTTTTTTCAGTATGCGGAAATGGCAGGCGAGGGCAAGTTCGAAGCCTCCCCCCAGGGCATGGCCATTCATGGCGGCAATAACCGGTTTAGGGTAGTCTTCAATTTTATTCCAGACATCCTGTCCCCTTTTCAGGAAATCAACGGCATTAAAGTCGCCGAAACCGCTGGAGAGGTCTGCTCCGGCACTGAAGATCTTTTCACCTGAGCCGGTAATTATTATTGAATGAATATTTTTATCAAGCTCGCTGACGTCCAGAAGCTTGCGAATCCTTTCAAATACTTCTCCGCTTAACTGATTTGCCTTGGGTTTGTTAATGGTAATGAGACCGATACCATCTACCTGTTCAAAAAGAACTTCATCAGCCATGTCTTCCTCCTATGCTCCCATGGTTTTAAAGGAACCGTCAATAATTTCCGGTTCAGGCTCTAGGAAATCAAGATTGTATCGTTCCTTCAGGTACTTCAGTGCATCTGTCAGCTGTTCAGGCGGCATACCCGAGGCAAGTGCAAAGGGGCCGGCGAAGGCATTCATGCCGTATTTAACACCGTCATCGATGTCCTGTGTTGATTGTGCTATTCCCTCTTTGAAGACCTTTACCGCTTCATTAACCTGGATTGCCATAAAGTGTACCGGGGTGATCTCTTCGGTTTCGGAAGAATCATCAATTATAGCCTTGCCGTTTTCCCACTTGTAGATGCCCTGGCCGGTTTTCATGCCAAGATTATTGCTTTTCACTTTATCGGTCAGAAACGTACCCGGTTTATACTGCGGGGAAAGTGTTTCAGCATAATAATCAAGGGTGTGACAGAATACATCAATGCCAACGAAATCGGCTGTTTCGAAGGGGGCCATTTTGACGCCCATTTTTTTCATCTTGCTGTCTATCTGCTCGGGCTTGATTTTTCCTTCGTCAAGTATAGCACTGAGAAGGGCCTGATTGGGGGCACTGATGCGGTTTACGATGAAGCCGGGACGATCCTTCAGAACCTTTACCGGTATCTTTTTGCATTTTTCGGATACCTGGCAGAGAAGTTCTGCTGTTTCTGCTGAGGTGTTGGCACCGAAAATAATTTCAACCAGTTTCATCCTTGTTACGGGATTAAAGAAGTGCATTCCTACAAATCTTTCTTCGTTCTCAATTACGGAACCGATTTCGGATACACTCATTGTAGAAGTATTCGTTGCAAGTATTGCATCCTTTGAAGCAAGATCGGAAAGTTCCTTGAAGACCTTTTTTTTCAGGTCCATAATTTCCGGGACTGCTTCTATTACGATTTGAGCTCCGTTAACTGCCTCGGCAGTATCCATGGTGGTTACAAGAAGTTTATTCAGAATATTGTCAGAATCAGACTGTGTCATTTTACCTTTGCCGACAAGAAACTGAAGAGATTCTTCTACTTTTTTGACAGCGTTATCGAGAAAGTCCTGCTTGATGTCCTTCATGT
The DNA here is from genome assembly GCA_942491575.1 of uncultured Spirochaetota bacterium. Taxonomy (GTDB): domain Bacteria; phylum Spirochaetota; class UBA4802; order UBA4802; family UBA5550; genus CAZHNW01. The sequence continues at coordinate 1,503,471 of CALOBT010000025.1, read as the reverse complement.
AGACCTGATAACCTGCCATGGCGCAAATCTGGGCAATACCATGCCCCATTGCGCCAGAACCGATAATGGCTATTTTTTTTACATCATCGATGTTCATATCGATACTCCTTTTATTTAGTTTTACCTGTAATTATTATTTAAGCTCTTTACTGGAAAGCTCAAGAACATTTCTGGCAATAATCAGATGCTGAATCTGTCCTGTACCTTCAAAAATATCCATGATTTTGCTGTCACGCATCCATTTCTCGGCAAGGTAGTCCCTGCTGAAGCCGAGGGGGCCCAGGATTTCGCAGCATTTTTGTGTGATCAGAGTCGCATAACGGCCGGCTTTTGCTTTTGACATGGATGCTTCCACGTTGTTAAATTGTTCATTGTCAGCCATCCATGCTGCACGCCATGTCAGGAGACGTATTGCTTCAAGGTTCGCCTCCATCGAGTAAAATTCTTTTGTTACGCTGCTCAGATTATTGGGATTTTTATTATAGGAAAGATCTACGCCATTCTCTTCGAGTTTTTCCCTGGTGAAATCAAGTGCCGCCCTGGCTATACCGGCGGCCATTGCAGCAACCATGGGACGGGTATTGTCGAAGGTTTTCATTACTCCCTTGAAGCCTTCAGTTTCTGTTTTTACTTCCGCACTGCCTAAAAGATTATCCCTGGGAATTCGGCACTCATCCAGAACGAAGGTCCCGGTATCTGAGGCGCGGATTCCGAGTTTATGTTCCAGGGTTTCCAGTTTGAAGCCGGGAGTATCCTTATCTACAATAAATGATTTAATGCCGTTTTTGCCTGCGCTCTTATCAACTGTAGCCCATACAACGACAACGTCGCAGCGGTCTGCACAGGTAACGAATATTTTTTCGCCATTGAGTACATAATGATCACCGTCAAGACGGGCTGTTGTTGTAATCGAACCGGAGTCAGACCCTGAACCCGGCTCGGTTATCGCCATGGCGGCCCATTTGTCTCCGAAACGGGCAAGCTGCTCCTCTGTTGCCACCGCCGCTATGGCTGCGTTGCCGAGGCCTGCATTGGGAAGGGATAGAAGCAGTGCGGCATCTCCCCAGCACATTTCTTCGATGGTAACAACCGTTCCAAGGTTGACTCCCTTTTTCGGTTTTGAACTCTTCTGGGGATCATCCGATTTCGCCTTCTTTTTCGGTGCCCCTCCCATAACTTTCATTGAGCGGAACATCTCCAGTTCTTTAGGATATTCATGTTCCGCTTCATCATATTTTCTCGCAATCGGGCGTAATACGCTTTTTGCCAGGCTGTTTAGGCTTGTGCGCATATTTTCAATATACTGCGGTGTTGCTAGGTTAATCATTGATTATCTCCCTTTATACCGAAGCGAGGCCTTCGAGAATGGCAATACCACGGGCATTGCGGTAGTATCGTTCAACGGGATGATCCCGGACGTAACCGTGACCCCCCATTACCTGGACACCGTAATCTGTAATTGTCATTGACATATCCCCGCAATAGAGTTTTGCGAGGTATGAATCCCTGTGAGCATCGATGTTATTTTCCAGAATGGAGGCGCCCTTCCAAGTCAGGAGACGCATGGCGTCAACCTCGTAAGCCATTTCGGCTATCATGAAGGCAACCGCCTGTCGCGTGCCGATAGGTTCACCGAACTGATGGCGTTCCTTTGCGTAATCCCTCGCATATTCATAAGAGGCTCTTGAAATACCGGTGCCAATAGCGGATATGGCTATCCTGCTTCTTTGAATAAACCTGTCATAGGCTTCTCCGTCACCGATTCTGTTTGCGGCGGGAATTACGCAGTTGTCAAAACTTACCTTGAAGCTGTCAAGGGCGTAGATGCCGAGATTTTTTTCCTTATCGCCGATATTTACTCCCTCAGTGCCCTTTTCTACAATGAATAGGGTGGGGCCATCCTCAGTCATGGCGCCCACCAGGAAGTGAATGGCGCGGTCTGCCATCGGGACAAAACACTTGGTGCCATTTATTGTATAGCTGTCTCCTGATCTGGTGGCCTCCGTTTTGGGGGCAGCCGCATCAAAACCAAAAACGGGTTCATTAAGGGCAACAGTTCCTGTCTGGTACGAATCGGAAATATAGGGAGGGAAAAACTTCGCCTTCTGTTCATCGGTACCCGCGTCAAGCAGGGTATTTATAATAACTGACGGGAGCATGGCTGCGATGGCAAATGCCATATCCCCGGCGCTTAATTCTTCAAGTACGATGGCGTTAAGTACCGGTGAGGGGTCCATACCGTATCCCCCATATTCTTCAGGAATCGGGGAAACGCTCAGTCCCAGTTCCCACACCTTTTCCAGATATTCTTCAGGTATAGCCTTTTCTTTATCCATCTGGTGAGCATTGTCGAGAATGATATCCTGTACCAGCTGAGATGCTGTTTCCTTCATAATTTGCTGTTCTTCTGAGAGAGAAAAACAGAGGGGTGCTTCACTCATTGTCTCCTCCTGTGCTGCGTGTCGACTGGTACTGACACGTCAGTATCGAAATGCAGTAAAAAAGGAGCTTTGTCAATGATTTTTTTTTAAAATATGCCGGATGCAACGAGTTCGGTGATTTTTTCTGCCATTACTTCGAGGCTTCGGGACTGTTTCTGTCTGCGGTTTCTGGCAAAATAGAAGTAGCTGACCCTGAAGAGGGCACCGGCTATAAAATTAGACGCCAGGTCAAGATCAAGGTCTTTGTCAACATGGCCATTGTGTATTGCGAGTTTCAGGTCATTGGTGATGATGGTGGTAATTCTTTTTTCGATTTTTTTAATACTTATTTCAAAGTCTCCCCCCAGTCCGAGGGAAATCCTGAGTATAATGTTTGTCCGGTCATTGTCTGATGCAAAGTAATTCAGAGTCTGATCGATTCTCCGCCTCAGATATTCTTTCGGTGACATGGAGGCGAGTTCTTCTATCGTGAAGTTGGTAGAACTTTCCTGTTCCCATTCTTTATAGAATATCTCCAGGAGGGTGAGAAAAATATCCTCTTTATTCTTGAAATACTGGTAAACGGTTCCACGGCCTATTTTTGCCTCCCTGATAATGTCAGAAATCTGGGTGTCGAAATAGCCTGTCTGTGAATAGAGACGTTTAGCCTGCTCAAGGATTTTAATTCTGGTTTCCGCAGCCCTTGACATATATTCCCCCGGAATGAGTGCTGATTGTTTTTCTTTAGCAAGTATCTGTATATAAAAATCTATTAGCATTTGCAGTTGCCCTCTGTCAATTTAATTTTTAGGCTAAAGGAAAAGCATTTATTATTAGTGTATATTTTTATATACAAAAAAATGCAAAATGGCCAAAGGGGAAAAAGATTTGAAAAAATAGTTGACATTTGCATGAAATTGATACTGACATGCCAGTACCGAAGAAACTGATATGTCAGTATTCTGTACGATTTTTTTCAAGGAGGAAAAAGAATGTCAAATTTACCCCAAGTCCCAAAGGATACTTCAATTAAAGACCTGCTTATGGAAATTATGCCTGCCACAGCTAAAAGTGTGATGGTAGAGAATAATACCAAGGCTGAACTTGATGGAACTGAAATAAGTATGGTAGTTGAAGTCGGTGCAAATGCTTACAGCTATATCCTGTCAAACGGAGAGGAGATTAAGGCCTCAGAGGCAGATACTGAAAACGCAATGCTGAGAATGAAGGTTTCAGAAGATGATCTGAAAAAGATGATAGAAACCGGAAATCTTGATATGATCCTCGGTGTTCAGCAGGATCTGAACAGGGCCAAGTATAATGCCATAAGTACCCTCCGGGGAAGTTTTATTGCTGAAGTGGCCAATGATGATGGATCTGTTTTTACAGTTGAAGCGATTCTGAACGGCGCAATGGAACCAAAATCAATTTTTAAAATGAGTGCGGCAGATACAACAGCTCTCATGAATAAAGAAACTAATCCGGTAAATCTTTTTATGTCCGGAGCTATGAAAATCGAAGGTGACATGGGATTTGCCATGTCAACACAGCCTCTTTTTTCCTAAATATCAGCAATATCTCAAAAGAAACCTCATATCAGCGGATACCGGCAGACTTTTTGCCGGTATCTCTCTGAAATTCCTTAAGAGGGGCAGATCAATGGGAAAAAAAAATATCCCCTGGAAAAGGGAATACCGTCTTCTGGGCATACCTTCAAGTCTTGAGCCATACAGCAATAAATCTGTCTGGCACATGCTTGAAGAAGCTGCAGCAAAATATAAAAAAAACGGCCTCATTCAGTATAGCTACAAGATGACCTATCCCGAGTTGAGGGACAAGGCGGCGCGTCTCGCCACCGCCCTCTTTGTTATGGGAATGAAAAAGGGTGACAGGGTGGTGACAATACTTCCCACATCCATTCAGTATGTTCTGGCGGATTATGCAATCTCCAGGGCAGGACTGGTTCATGTCCCCTGTAGTGAGCTGGAGCCGGCGGATACTCTACAGCATAAGTTTATCGAAAGTGAACCCCGGGTAATAATATGCATGGCTAAACATGCAAATACCATCAAGGGGCTCTTGAAAGGAAGCAGCATCAAATACATGATCCTTACCAAGCTGGATGACTTTGGAAGCAACCTTGTCGATTTGTCGGGAAAAGAGGAGGATTATGATGTAGGGGGTACAGCGTGGATGACTACCCTGATCAAAAATACTCCACCACAGCCTCCGGATATCGAATTTGATGTTGAAAATGATATTGAGACGCTTCTTTTTACCGGTGGAACAACGGGTTTGCCAAAGGGCTGTATGCTGACCCATGGAAATATTAATGCCAATTCTCTCCAGACAATACACGCACTGGGGCAGATTGGACTTGTCGCCCGGGGGGGACTTTCGGTACTCCTTGGACTTCCCTTCTTTCATAGCTACGGCCACGTGATTATGCATGCCATGACCCTTTTTGGCTTTAACCAGGTACTGGTACCGGAACCACGTGACACCGATGCAATGGTGCGCATGATTCGGGAACACTACCCGGTAATACAATTTGGAGTGCCGACGCAGTTTATGGAACTCTCTAAACGGGAGCTGAAGGGCATCAGTATGCTGGGGATTTCCGGATCAGCACCTCTTCCTTCCAGCACTCAGCAGGAGTACGAGGAAAAGTCAGGCGGGGGAATCATGGAAGGGTACGGGCTTTCGGAGATGTCCCCAACTTCCCATCTTAATACCTCAATTCTTCTAAGGCTCCTGGGGGGAAGATTGCCCCTTATAATCATCAATAGTTTTTTGCGGGTGCCTCCGATTGGATTTATAATAAATCGCCTGGTACGTCTCATCGGGCCGAAGGCCTTTGGGTGGTTTTTTACACGTCAGCTGGGGCTGCTTTTCAAGCTTACGGGAAGGAAGAAAAAAAAGGTCAGAACCAGCCGAGAGAAAAGGGGAACCATCGGTTTTCCTTTTCCTGATACGGAGATAAAACTTCTCGATGTTGAATCCCTGAGGGAACTCTCATGGGAGGAAGTTAAAGGCGGGAAGACCGGTGAGATGATCATGCGGGGACCGCAGCGGATGCTCGGTTACTGGCCGGAAGCGGGCAGGGGCCTTGATGAAGAGGGCTTTGTGCATACCAGCGATGTGGTCAGGCTTGATAATAAGGGTTACTTCTACATTGTGGACCGTACAAAGGATATGATAATCGTATCCGGTTATAAGGTCTACTCCAGGGAGCTGGATGATATCCTCATCGAACACGAGAAGGTTGAGGTGGCCGCAACAGTTGGAATTCCCGATCCGAGTCGTGAGGGGAGCGAACGGGTGGCGGTCTACATCCAACCGGTAAAGGAGTTCAGGGGAAAGATTACAAAGGATGAAATTATCGAATTGCTGAAAGAGAAGGTGGCTAAATATGCGATACCACGCCATGTCTTTTTTATCGACGAGATGCCCCTCACGGAAGTACAGAAAGTAAATAAGAAGCTGCTGCGGGAAAAAGCCGCAGCTGAAGCGACTCTTGATAATTGATATTTGATTTTAAGGAGAATTACAATGCAGGAATGTGTATTTATTGACGGAATACGTACCCCCAATGGCCGTGCTCACAAGGCAAAGGGATGGTTCAGAAATCTCAGGCCGGATGAACTTCTCACCGAAGTATACAGGGCACTCTTTGAAAGAAACAGCAAGGTTAAACCTGAAGATGTGGATGCACTCATGGTGGGATGTGCAAATCCTTCGGGTATGCAGAATGATATAGGGCGTCTTGCCTGGCTCGCTTCCGGATTTGCGGATTCAGTTCCTTCCAATACACTTACCAATCAGTGCCCATCCGGGATGTCTGCCACAATGCATGCTGCACGGGCAATAATGACCGGTGAGGCTGATATTATGATCTCAGCCGGTGTTGAGGATATGGAGAAGGTTCCCATGGGATCTAACATGAACTTCCCCCCGAGACTTCTCGAGCATTATAATGGGGCTGATCTTCTGATGGGAGCCACTGCCGAAAAGGTGGCCGACGAGTGGGACATTTCAAGGGACGACATGGAAAACATGGCTGCATGGTCAAACATGAAGGCTGCAGAGGCGAGAGACGCGGGAAAATTTGACGGTGAAATAATCCCGGTGAAGGGACATGATGATGAAGGAAATGAAATCACAGTAACAAAGGACCAGTGGATCCGTGATACCGTGGACCGTGATAAAATGAAAACCATGATATCCTCTTTCAAACCGGGCGGTGTAGTGACTGCTGCTACCGCTTCTCCCCTAACCCAGGGGGCCTGTGCGATCCTTATGATGAGCAGAAAGAAGGCGGATGAACTTGGCCTTGAATATACTCACAAGTACAGCTACGGAGTTCTTGCGGGATGTGATCCCACGGTAATGGGAATCGGTCCTATACCTGCAATTAAAAAACTTTTTGATAAAACCGGGCTCGGTCCTGACGATATCGGTCCAATTGAATTGAATGAGGCCTTCGCAAGTCAGGCCCTTGCCTGTATTCGTGACCTGAAACTTGATAATGCGAATGCCCCCTTTGACAGAACCAATGTCTGGGGAGGAGCCATCGCACTGGGACACCCCCTGGGACAGTCCGGTGCGAGGATTCTTGTTACGCTTCTTAACGTCATGAAGTCAGATTTCAGTGATGAGAAATACGGAATGGCATCTCTATGCGGCGCCTTCGGTAATGCCGGAGCCCTTCTTGTTGAAAAAGTTTAACAGCTAAAAAAGTCTGAAAGGAGCTGCATGGCCTTTTCTATGCAGCTCCCCTATAAAAAAAACAGAAAGTTTCTCCAGAGCCGGCCTTCGGAGATCGGTCAACTTCGAAAGGGCCGTATGTCTTACCGACCGCAAAATTATTTACGGGAGGTTTTTATGAATTGGAGAAAAAAAATTTCACTTTTTATCTGTTTGATTTTTCTGGCAGTTTTTTCACTGCAGATTGGGGCGAAGGAAGAAAAAGTTAAACCCGTTCCCTGGAAACTCTTAAAAAGCAAGAACGGAGTTGAAGTCTTTGCCCGTTCAGTCCCTGGTTCAAAATATCGTGAACTTTTTGCAAAGGGACTTGTAGATGTTCCATTTGAAGTCGGTATTGAAATGGTAAAGGATTGCGACAGCTACCATGAATGGTATGGTATGTGTAAAGAACTCTATGTGATAAAAAAAATCAGTGAGAAGGAATACCTGATGTATTTTGTCCTGGATATGCCTTTACTGACTGATCGGGATGTGGTGGTTCGTGTCACTGGTGACTGGGACATGGAAAAGAAAAGCGGTTGGATGAAGCTTGTTTCAATAGAGAGCAAATATAAAAAGGATGCAGGCTTTGTCCGCATGCCGGGACTGTCCGGAGGATTCACATTCAGACAGGTAGCCGATGGAAAATTTGAAGTAACCTACAAGGTTCATGCCGATCTGGGAGGCAGTGTCCCCGCGTGGATGGTAAATATTGCCGCTAAAAAACATCCCTACCAGACAGCCCTGGGTGCAAAGCGTCATGTGAAGAGTGAAAAATATTACAAACGTGCTGAGGAGCTTTACGGAAAGAAATTTTCACGATAATAAAACCTCTCATACCGGTTTCCCCGGCTATACCAGCCGGGGAAATTGTTCTATCTCTCTCAACAAATTTAACTGGACAAATATACTCAGATGATGCATTATTGTACCTCGACTCCCTTCGGTACAGATACTTCGGTAGAGTTTACAGTGAGCGTAGTCGAACTGGTCAATACAGGTACTTCGAATTCGTGTCATAGTTAGCGGAGTCGGACTGGCCAATATAGGTGATGCAGTAAACGCCGTATGATGAGCGGAGTCGAATCATACGATACACGCAGTATGAGCCTTGGCACGAATAATTAACAAAAAGTGTATTATTTTAAAAGGAGTTGTGCATGGACATTCAGACAGTGGAAACAGGGGATAATATTACTATTGCAATTAATGGTGATATCGAAATGATTACGATGAAAGGTCTGAAGGAACGTCTACTTGAAATTGTTCATCAGAATAATAAAGATATTATTATCGATTTTACAAATGTCGGTTATCTCGATTCTTCAGGTATCGGGGTATTGCTGACACTCTCAAAGACTTTAAAAGAGAAAGAAAAGGGCTTGAAACTTACCAATCTTTCAGAACGAATAGGTAGAGTTCTTGAATTAAGCTCTCTTTCTGATATGATTGAATAATATCATCTCGGAAAGCGCGGGCGCATATAATGATTGAACGTATTTTTCTTTCCCTTCTTCCGGTTCCTGTTTTTTACCTTATCTATCTGCGCTATTTTACCTTTAAGCCGGTAATCAGTAAACATGTTGAGGCCTATTTATCCGGGATTGCCTTTGCCCTGATGCTGATTCTCGTATCGCCCTATGTTATAGAACACTTCAGGTCTCTTGATGCCCTGGCAATGGGATTTTTAAATGCCGCTCTCGTTGAAAAAACAGGGGCCTTTATAATAATCATTCTGTTGCAGCGTCATTTTCCTGAATTTACCGTAATGGAAGCGACACTGACGGCGATGCTTTTTGGTCTCGGTTTTTCCACCGTTGAAAATGTATTTTATGCCGCCACTTTTGGTCGCGGTGTAATTATTCTGCGTATTTTATTTACTGTTCCCCTTCATCTCACTACCTGCGGAATATTGGGGCATTATCTCGGGAAGAGCCGTCTCTGTGACACCGGTGTGTACCGGATGAATTATATTCTGAAGGGATTTTTTATCGCATTTATAATGCATGGTATTTTCGATACGGTTTTGATTGCCGGTGGAACCGTTGCCTACCTGGCATCTCCCCTGCTGATTTGCCTGGTTGTTTTTCTTGAATTGCTTCTCGCACGTTCGCAAACCCTGGCTCCCAGGAAGATGCTGGAGGCACTCTCTTTTCGTTTTGAAGACTGGCTGACAGTGAACCGGCAGCCCCGTTATGAGCGTTGGATTCTCCGGTCAATGGGGACCCCGAGGACTGAAGAGGTGGCCTTTTTCGTATGGCGTCCAGGTTATCTTCAGATATTGCTTGTGATCGTTTTTATGATTGCTGCAGTCTACGGACTTTCCTACGGGCATCAGGTGATGGAGGCCCTTAACGTAGTTTTGAAAAAGGAAGAAGAGGTTATAATTCTTGGTGTTTTTCCTATTTCAATCAGTTTTATTTTGATTATGGTGGGTGCCATAAATCCGAACTTTTTTAAGAAGAGTGAAATAAAGATTCCCATTATTTCAGATGTAGAGATACAGGGTAAAGATATCATGACCGAGTATCTCATCACCTATGATATAACGGCAGCAAATTGTTTTCTGCGAACCTCTGAACCTGTTGGACTGGAAAAGGAGGTGATCCTCCACTTTGAATTTCCCCGTTTTTCATCACGGTATATTAAGGGGGAAGTCATCTGGGAGAATCACCTGAACCGACAGGAGGCCATTGGCACCGTTGTACGCCTGAAGGCCTGGGATCTCAACTTTGCCCGGTTTTTATTCCGATATTATATATTTCGAATTACGAAGGGCCTGGTATTCCTGCTTAAACTTCCCGGTTTTGAAGGGACCCGCCGTTTTTTTATGCGTCCCATTTCCACCATGCAGGAAGAAAGGATGATGAAGGCTGGAGAAATTGTATACAACCAGGGTGAGGAAGGGAAGGAATTTTACCTGCTTAAAAAAGGGGAAGTTAAATTCTATAAAACCACCCAGACTGGAGAGTCAATCATAATGGGAAAGGCCCATTCCGGGGAGGTTTTTGGTGAAGCAGCAATAATTGGAAATCAGCGGCGCAGTGATACCGCTGAATGTATTTCCGACTGCATCACCGCGGTAGCTGATCGTGATAACATTAATGCCCTGATAACCAGCAATGTTGAATTTGCCCAGACCCTGATTCAGACCATGATCGGCAGGATAGAGTCTTCCGAGGAAATACTGCTTCATAATATAAATATACTCCAGAAACAGAAACGTGACATGGAGCGTTATTTCCATGTTGCCATCATGCTGACCCTTGTGGGCCTTGGCCATAATCCAGGGGATAAGGGCCTGGACATTAATCTTGACTTTAATAAAATAAGCGGCGTCATGCGAAACATGGATGATGAAGCGGCCAGCCAGCTTATTAACCTGTTCATGAAAAAACAGGTGGGAAGTATAGAGGAAATTGATGCCATGGATCAGGAGATACTGGAAACCCTCGACGAACTCTACGAAAAATTCGACATCAACGTTAAAATTTAAATTTTTTTAAAAATTATTTATTCGCTTCCCATAAACCCCTGTGGCCGTTGCGGGTGTAGTACCCTTTGATCTTTTTTCCTTTCAGGTAGTATTTCCCGTAATAGACCTGGGTAAAGTAAGCACTGGAACCGATTCTCCGCTGTTCCTTCAGGGTGGTTACGGACCTGGTGAAGCGGATATTATTCCCCCTGATGCGTACTCCCTTCAGGTACTCGGTTTTACCCCGGGCCCAGTGTGGAAAACGGATGCTTCCGTAGACCCCGCCGTTGTGCACCCAGAGTTTAAGTATTCCGCGGTGAGCCGCCGCAATTATTTTATAGGTGCCGAAATAATATGGCGGAATGATTCCTGTATCTTCCGTATCTTCTTCTGTCTCAATAAATTCAATGAGCTGAAGTTCCTTAATTGTGAAGAGTTTCAGGTGGAAGTCAGATTGTTGTTGCGCCAGGGCCTTTTTTCGTGACCTGAACCGGTTTTCCGATGCCAGCATTACCGCAAGGGGCCCTGCAACAAGTATGTTGCGCGCACGAAAGTAACTTCCTTCACGAGAACGGACAAGAGCATCCCTGTTTGGAATAATTAAAAGAAAAAGAAAGGAGGTGATCAGCAGAAGAAGAATAACTAGAGATATGATTAACGGTTTTTTCTTTTTCTTCAACAATTCCTTCATGGATATAACCTTCCTGCATAAATATTGGTTTACTTTAGCAGTCGAGGCTGTTTCTGTCAAGCAGACCGTATTACGGTTTTATGCAACCTGAAATTACCGGTATCGCCTTCCGGCTTATAAAAAAAGAAAAATTTATTGTGATATGATTTCACATAACGTTAAAGATCTATTTTGGGAACCGGGTTGTTCGCCTAAGGCGGGATATGCGCTTTTTTTCTTGATTTGGGTTCTTTGATAGCGTATAATTATTCCATATGCTCTTTATGGGGCTTGAGGTTTACAGGTGTACAGGATAAATCCATTTCCATTATCAGGATATGTATTTAAGTAGAATACCCTCCAGGAGGGATAATGGCACACGCTCAGGATGATGAGAAGATTCTATCTACATATTTCGCGCCTGCCGAAAAGGCTGAGAAAGATGAGGTTGAAAAAATCTCTCATATTTTAATGGAAAATCCCATTGTCAGAACAATTCTTGATGCCGCCGGCAGCTATGTCCTGGTGCTGAACGAACAGAGACAGGTACTGGCGGCCAACCCGGAAGTGCTGGAAGGTCTCGGTGTAAACGATCAAAGCTGTCTGGTTGGTCTGAGACCCGGAGAAGCATTTAACTGCTTATATTTTCCAGAAGGACCTGGAGGCTGCGGCACCTCCAGGGCATGCCGTACTTGCGGAGCCGTTATATCGATTTTGGCCAGTTCACTGGAAAATAAACCCGTTGTGGACGAATGTCGAATGCTAATGGCGCGAGGCGATCAGCGGGTGGCTGCGGAGTTCAGGGTGAAATCTACACCCCTTCGGATTAAGGATTATGGCCTTACTGTATTGGTGCTGATTGATATCAGTGCACAAAAAAGAAAAGAAGTGCTCGAGAGGGTTTTTTTCCATGATATTCAGGATATTCTGGATATCATGAGGGGACTGGGTAACTATGAAAATGGAAAAAACCCTGAAGAGGTTGCCCGTAAAATTATTGATCTCTCAGCACAGCTGGCATCTGAGATTGATGAACATAAACTGCTGATGCTGGGTGAACAGGAAGAGCTGGAACTGCATCCCGAGAAACTGCATGTATCTGATATTCTCTCCTCTCTACAGGTTATTATAGAATCACATAAATCCGCCAAAGGGAAAAATCTTGATATCAATTTTTCCGGGGAAAACCTGAACCTGATAACGGATTATCATATTCTCATGAGAGTGCTCGCCAATATGGTTGTCAATGCCTGTGAATCAACAGAATCAGGAGGGACCGTTTCTGTTGCGGCAGGCGACCATGAAAACAGTTATGAATTCTCAGTGCAAAATTCAGCAGTTATTCCTGAACAGATCGCACGTCACATTTTTAGCCGTAATTTCAGCACAAAAACAGCTCGGGGATTCGGTTTGGGAACATACAGTATGAAGCTTCTCGGGGAGCACTACCTTGATGGCCGGATAAGTTTATCTTCCGATGATAAAAATGGAACCGTCTTTAGGCTTGTGCTTCCACCTAATGAAGACTTTTCTATGTTTGCGGAAAATAAAAAAAAACAATATCGAAATAAACGCAAAATATCAAATGCAAAGAAGAGGAGTGCCCTATCTGAAGAGGTAATTCTTTCCTTCGAGTTGGTAAACCTGCTCCCCCTTGAACTGGTGAGCAGACTCAGAAAAATCGCATTGCTGGGTGAAATGGAGAAACTTAATCTATTGATTGAGGAAGTGGAAAATTATGACAGCAACCTGGCGGTAGAATTTAAAAAACTGGCTAAGGGGCACCGTTACGAAAATTTACTGGAACTGCTTTCGGCAGGAGATGAAAATAATGCAGCGAAATGATCCTGAAATCTCTGTCATCATTATTGATGATAAAGTTGATGTGTTGAACGATTTTGCTGCCGTTATACGAAGACTCGGTTTCCTTCCCCGCCCCTTTGTAAAGCCAGACATGGCTTTACAGTCAATGAATTTAGAAAAACCTCATCTTATTCTTCTTGATATCGCCATGGAGAATATAAGCGGATATGATATCTGCAGAAATATTAAGAGGGAGGTTCAATTAGAGTCGATTCCGGTAATATATATCAGTGTCAGTGATGGTGTTCTTGATAAAGTCCCGGCCTACGGAACAGGAGCCGTAGATATTATCCAAAAGCCCATCCAGCCTGAAGAGGTGATGGCAAAAGTAAATACACATATCCGTTTAAGAGAGTACCAGCTGCTTCTGGAGAATGCGAATATTGAACTTATTGATAAACTGAAAATCAGTGAAGAGCAGTTTCGAAAAAGCTTTGAACAGGCCCCAATAGGGATTGCTCATCTGAATCCGGATGGCTCTTTTCAGATGGCAAATACAAAAATGGGTGAGATACTTGGTTATAAACATAAAGATTTCGGTAAGCTGAATCTGAATAATCTCATTTGGGAAGAGGATAAAAATAAATCGAATGAGTGCATGACGAGGTTACTGAAAGGAAAACACAATTCCTGTGGGCTGGAAATTCGTCTCATTCAAAAAAAGGGATCAATAATTTGGGGAAGTTTAACAGCCTCAACAGTTAAAAACCAATCTGGCAAAATAAAATACATAATCATTGTACTTGAAGATGTTACCGAAGGTAAAAATGCCGAAGCGTCTCTTCGGGAAAGTGAAATACGCTTTAACGATATTTCTCACAGTATGGGGGGTGGGTATGGGAAGTCGATGCCAGTGGGCGCTATACCTTCGTTTCCGGGAAAGTGATGGAAATACTCGGATATCAACCTGAGGAACTTCTGGGTAAGACTCCCTTCGATCTGATGCCAAAGGAAGAAGCTGAAAGGTTACAGGATATCTTCAATGAAACAGTTTCTTCAGGGGAGAATATTGTAGATCTGGAAAACTGGAACATCAAAAAAGATGGAGGGCAGATATGTCTTCTGACAAATGGGGTGCCCCGTTTTAATGGAAAAAATGAAATAATCGGTTACCGTGGCGTAGATAAGGATATTACCGAAGAAATAAAGGCGAGGATCAAATTGATGAATAGCGAGAGGAAGTTTAGAACTTTTCTCTCGTCAGCCCCTGACGGAATGATCGTGCTCAATGAAAAACATCAAATTGAAATGGTTAACGATCAGTGTGAAAAACTCTTTGGTTATTCTGCGGTAGAACTTGTGGGGCAAACAATTGAAATGCTGATACCACCTCGATTCCGCGCTGAACATCATGAACATAGAATTAAATATATGGAAAATCCCTATATCAGGGTAATGAATTCCGGTCTGGATATATATGCCCTTCATAAAAGTGGAAGGGAGTTTCCCGTTGAGGTATCTTTAAGCCCCTTGAAAATAGATAATGTATTTATCGTCATTGCCTCTGTTCGTGATATTACCGATCGAATAGCCGTAGAGGAAGAATCAAGGTTCAGGGAAGATAAATATCGCACTATTCTGAGCGATATTGAAGATGGCTACTATGAAGTTGATTTAGCAGGAAATATGATATTTTTCAATGAATCCATGTGTAATATTTTGCACTATTCACGCAGTGAGCTTATCGGAATGAACAATAGACAATTCATGAATGATGAAAATGCCCGAAAGGTTTATTCAACTTTCAATAAAGTTTTCAAAACAGGGCAGCCAAATCATGGGACAGACTGGGAACTGATTAGAAAGGACGGTGCAACTATCATAGTTGAAGTATCAGTATCTCAGATTAAAGAAAAAAATGCAAAGGCTATTGGCTTCAGGGGAGTGGTTCGTGATGTGACGGAGAGAAAAAGAACAGAACATGAGCTGGAGCTGCATCGGGAAAATCTGGAGAACCTGATCAGGGAAAGAACGCTGGAACTGGAAAGGGTTAATGAACAGTATCTTGCAGAAATTAAAGAACGAAAAAAAACCGAAGAGGATCTCGACCGTATTTTTAATCTTACCGCTGAAGGATTAATGGTCATCGATCAGGATTATGTGATCCGGAAAGTAAACAGGCCCTTTCTGTCTCTCTGGAAAATGGATTACGGCGATCTTATCGGTAATAAATGTTATGACATTTTTTCTGGCTATTTGTGCTCAAAAAGAGATACCAGTAAATATCGTTGTCCCTTCGATATAATCAAAGAAGGTGGAGAACTATTCGAAGAAGAGATTGAAGTAAATTTGAAGGATGGTTCTTTCAGGGTATTCATTGAATCGAATACCGTGATTGAAAGTGTTCAGGGGGAAATGACCGGTGTCGTCTGCAGTTTTAGGGATATTACCGACCGGAAAAAAATGGTGAAGGAACTGCTTCAGGCGAAGGAGTATGCAGAAGCTGCCAGTAAATCTAAAGATGAATTCCTTGCCAATATCAGTCACGAAATAAGAACACCGATGAATGCTGTCATCGGTATGAATCATCTTCTCCAGCGTACAGAATTGAATGCAAAACAACGTGATTATGTGAAAAAAATTCACCTCTCTGCTGAAAACCTGTTGAAAATAATTAATGATATTCTTGATTTTTCAAAAATTGAAGCAGGAGAACTTGATATTGAGAACATCGCTTTTAATCTTAATGATGTTCTGAGCAATTTAATTAATGTTATCAGTTTCAAGGCTCATGAAAAGGGACTGGAATTGATAATTTTAAATTCTGATAATGTACCGGCAAATCTTGTTGGGGATCCCCACAGGCTGGTACAGGTATTATTGAATCTTATTAATAATGCGGTTAAGTTTACCAGTGAAGGAGAGATAAGTATCAATGTAGAGTTGGTCGAGCATAATAATCAAAATGCAGTGATCAGATTTTCGGTCAATGATACCGGTGTCGGTTTGACACAGGAACAACAGGGGCGATTATTTATGGCTTTTTCCCAGGGGGACAGTTCTACAACCAGAAGATACGGCGGCACTGGTCTCGGCCTCTCCATCAGTAAGCGACTTGTACACTTGATGGGGGGAAACATAGGTGTGAAAAGTGAATATGGTAAAGGAAGTACTTTTTATTTTACCGTAAGGTTTGAAGTTGTGACGAATAATGACCGGCAAATTGATTCCTCCAGTATAGCGGATTTAAAAATTCTTGTCGTGGATGACAACATAACTGCCGGGGAAGTTTTAAAAAAATATCTTCAACGATTTTTCTGTGATGTCACCATGGTGAGTTCCGGCCAGGAGGCCTTTAATGAGCTGGTGGAAAACAGTCAGGCTGATAAAAAGCTATATGATGTTGTTTTTATGGACTGGGAAATGCCGGGATTAAGCGGTATCGATGCCTCGGCCTTAATCAGGGAATACCCTGATTTTAAAAACAATCCCAGGATTATTATGGTCAGTGCCTACGATCAGGAAGAAGTAATGAAAAACGGGAATAATTTAAACCTGAATGGCTTCCTGAATAAACCGGTCACGCCTTCCATGTTGCTGAATTCTGTAATGGAGGCTCTCAGGTCAGATATACTGGATAAAAAATCGGATTCGATGAACGTGTATCAGGGGGCTCCCCATACTGGCTTGAATCTGGAAGGTGTTAGAGTTCTGCTGGCAGAAGATAATGAGATTAGTCAACAGGTTGTCATTGAATTTCTTGAGTATGAAGGCTGCATTGTTGTACTGGCCGAGAACGGAAGAGAGGCCCTGAAAATATTAACAGAAGCAAAAGATGATTATTTCGACCTGGTTTTGATGGATCTTCAGATGCCCCTTATGGGTGGGTATGAAGCTGTGAGGGAAATCAGAAAGATTGAGCGGTATAATAAAATCCCCATTATTGCAATGACTGCAGATGCAAGAAAAGGTGTTGAGAAAGATATAATATCCGGTGGAATGAATGATTATGTGGCTAAACCGATTGATCCAAATGAACTTCTGAAAAGATTGATTCAATGGGGAGGGGTAAAAAAGAATAAAACAGGCAAGCCGGGGAAGGGACATTTTAAGTTTAAGCCTTCCGGGACAATCTTTAATAATATGAAACTGGAAGGGCTCGATTTAGAAAAAGGATTGATGCGGGTTGTAGGAAAGGAAGACCTCTATTTAAGATTGCTGATTAAATTTAAGAATAAATACAAATCGATTGAGAAAGATATTTATAAAAATTTATCGGAGGGAAATTCAGAAGAGGTGTCCCGATTAGTGCATATGATCAAGGGAGTTGCGGGAAATATCGGTGCAGTAAACCTGTCCGAAATTTCTGAAAGGATATTGCTGCAATTGAACGAAGAAGACACCGGATCGCTTAAAATCCTGGCAGATACTTTTGTATCAGAGTTAAAAAGAGTCGTTAAAACAATTGAAGGCCTTGATGCCGGCAAAGATGCAGTAACAGCTGAAACAAGTATGTCTAGGGAAATTGATGAAGAGAAAGTCTTTAAAATTATTCAAAATATTACTGAATTAATTAATAATGATCTGGGGGCAGCACTGGATGAACTTGAAGAACTTGAAGTTCATGTTAAAGGTTCTACACTATGGGACCTTTATTCTCAATTAGAAATATGTATGACGGAATTTGATACGGAGAAGGCATATATTTTGCTGAAAAAAATGGCTGATGGAATAACAGTCTCCAGGGAGGAGTAAATTGAATTCGAAAAAGAAGGTTCTTGTCGTAGATGACGCTGCTGAAAATTTACAGATAATGGTGGAAATATTAAAAGATAAATATGCTGTAGTTGTATCTAAAACGGGAGAAAGGATGATGGAGATTATCAATAAGGATCCTCTGCCTGATATTATTCTGCTGGATGTCGTTCTCCCCGATGTCAGCGGATACGAGATATGTAAACGCTTGAAGGGAGATAAAAGGACGCAGCATATACCGGTAATATATATTTCCGGATCGAATGAATCAAAATTGGCTGATAACATAGAGAAAACAGGAGCTGTTGGGTATTTAATAAAGCCGGTAGAGGTAGATGAACTTTATTCTAAAATACAACAGTATATATAAATAATTATTTATCTGTGAAGGAGATATTATGAATAATCAAAAACAGCAGGTCCTCATAGTTGATGATATTCCGGACAATATTCAAGTCCTGATGGAAATACTGAAAGATGAATTTGCCGTAACAGCTGCAACTCGGGGTGATAGGGCCCTGGAGCTGGCAAGAACTCATCAACAGCCTGATTTAATCCTTCTGGATATTATGATGCCTGAAATGGACGGTTATACCGTATGCGAAAATTTAAAATCCAACGCAGTAACAAAGGATATTCCTGTTATTTTTATTACTGCAATGAATGAAGTTGTCAGTGAAGAAAAGGGATTAGCTCTTGGGGCTGTTGATTATATAACAAAACCATTTAATCCAGGCCTGGTAAAGCGGCGGGTTCATAATCATATGGAACTGAAGCGACACCGGGATCACCTTGAAGAAGAAGTGAAAAAACGTACTGCGGAACTCCACGCCACAAGGCTGGAGGTTATACGTAAGCTTGGGAGGGCAGCAGAATACAAGGACAATGAAACAGGTATGCATGTAATGCGAATGAGCCACTACTGCAAACTGATAGCACAGGCCATTGGTAAAAGTGACAATGAAGCGGAACTGATACTTCACGCAGCACCGATGCATGATATAGGGAAAATAGGTATTTCAGATAAGATATTACTCAAGCCGGGTAAGCTGGATGATGATGAATGGAATGAAATGAGAAAGCACAGTTACTACGGCTATAAGATAATTGGTGAACAGTCCTCTGACCTGCTTACCGTTGCAGCTACCGTTTCCTATGAGCATCATGAAAAGTGGAATGGAAAAGGCTATCCTCAGGGGCTTGCAGGTAGGGAGATCAGCCTTTATGGCAGAATTACCGCAATAGCAGATGTTTTTGACGCCCTCACCAGCAAGCGGCCATATAAAGAACCATGGCCCGTAGAAAAAGCCTTAAAGCTAATCGAAGATGAGAAGGGGGAGCATTTCGATCCTGAACTTGTCCCTGCTTTTATGGAAGTGGTTCCTGAAGTGTTGAAGGTTAAAGATACATTTTCAGATAAATAGCCGGCAGTTTACAGTAATTGATTGTTCGAAATTTTCAATATTACAGTTGGTTTAATTAATATGGATTGAATTTAAATTTTAACAGAAATTCGCGAATAAACGGAAACAAAAGATCGTATCGATGGGCAAATATATCTGTAAAGATTACATGAATACTTCTTTAAAGTCTGCAAAAAAAGTAAAATTTCAGTAAAATAATTTAAATATCTGCGGGGCTCCTTCGTATCCTCAGTAAGAACGGATAAAAGGAGCTGGAAAATGGAAAACTACGTGGTTATTTTTAATTTTGTGGAGCAAATGAATGAGCAGGTAATTCTGCAGGCTGAAAGTGAAGAAGAGGCCGTCAATACCGCCTATCACGCCGCCTATAAGAGTTGTTCATGGCCGAAGGAGAGGGTTACCGTTAAGGGGGTCTGGATATTGGGGGATAATCCTGCTGGTAACGCGGACCGAATGAAACAGAAGAAGATTGAGAAGAAATATTCCGTCGCCTATGATCAGATTGAAAAAAATATTTCCAGGATTGAATCCAGGATGGGAACAATTATTGATCACTGTGTCCTGAACAGGTTAACCATGAATAAAGACATGGAACGGATAAAAAGAAAGATTGATAAGCTCGGTATTGTTATGGGGAGGGCTTAAAAGTAGAAAGTTATAAGGGACAAGGGGCAAGGGGCAAGTTATTTTGTCCCCACCAATGCTCAAGGCTAAAACCGAAAATTTCAGGTTTGGGAGTGACCACCAGTTCCTTGAACCTTGTTCCTTTTTATCATATTTATGAGTTCATTGTCTCGTGTATTATTTTGCTCAGGTTGATGATTGAAAAGAATTTTTCAATAGAATGTATTGATGTCAACTTCAAGGCCCCTCTCTGTTCTGGTATTATATCTAAATAGAGAGGTAATAATGACTTTGTCGGGGAAATAAATATCACTTTACATCAGGTTCATTGTCAGCGGGTTCGCTTCCGGTAAAGGCTTCAAAAATACGTGTAGCCACTGGAGGGCAGCCCTTGACGAAGATATTGTCGCATGAATTCTGCTTGGCGCAGTTGCCCACCAGAATTGTGTACTCTTTAATGTCTTCTTCGGTAACTCCTTTCCCAATGGCAATGGATAGTCCCCGGTCATCTGCAATGTACTGATTAAGGTCTTTTCTGAAACGTTTTAGAAAGAGCATCACTGTTGAAAGACAGGCACTGCAGGAGTCTTTATCAATCAGCTCGACATCGGGAAACTCTACAGAAATATCCGTGGGCGGGGCCTTGTATTTTGAGCTGAAGTCCCTGTAGTTTGCCGGGGAAACATTGTAGGCCTCTGCATTGATGGAACGATCACTTTTTTTCGCAATGAGTCGCAGGTGCGGTATCTCTGCGGGGGCTTTTCCCATCATTACTGATCCGATGATGTCCGCTCCCAGGGGGTCCGCTGATGCCACTGCGAAATCAGACTGCAGACTTTCTCCCCCGGAGGGGCCAAGTCCCTCCATGCCGATAAATCCGTCTATCACTGTTATGTCCGGCATAAGGATAGTTGCCAGGTCAGCAATGGCGGTATCGAGGGTTTTTTCGGGAAGCTCATTCCCCGCAGGATATTCCAGCTGGTGATAGCGGATTTTTTCCCTCCGGTAGAGGCAGCCCTTCATGTTTTTGATTCCCAGGGTTACCCCCGTATGCATGTGGCATTTGGCGACGGGAAGGGAAAGGAGAATATCAAATTCAAGGACGGGATTGCATATTTTTGTATTTTTGAGAATTTTTCCGTCGGGGATATCCTTCAGGGACCATTGCCCCGCGTCGAAATCAATAAGCTCAAGATTGTAGCGTGCAGCTACTTCAGCAATACCCGCAGCCCTGAAGGACTCCATGGTATTGACTCCCACAATGGGACTTTCTCCGATGGCAATTTTTCCGGCACCGCCTTTCTGCAGCGCTTCGATTACTCCCGCAAGTGCTTCCGGGTGTGTGTTGATCCCTGAAGCCGGGTGAGTTATACGTCCCGCATTCGGTTTGATAAGAACAGATTTTCCCTGGTACAGGAAGGGATCAATTTGGGCGAGGGCAGCCCTGGCATTTTCAAAGGGACCCTGGCCTCGGGTGACATATATTGTATGTTGTTTACTCTGAATCATGTGAAAGCTATCATTCGCATGTGGAAGTCTGTCAAGAGTTTATTCTGCTTTTGTGTCCAATTGGTTCAGGCTGAAAGGAAAGTATGTATGAGGCACCCCTGTCGGAATTGATAATCAGTTCTCCAGAGAGTTGATTCGCCAGGGCCGTAGCTATGGTCAGTCCAATACCGGTTTTTGCATGTTTTTCCCGGTCGAATCCGGGGCCGTTATCTTTATATTTGAAATGTACCTCACCGGATTCTGGATTGGTGGAAGCGGATATAACTATTTCACCGTCATCTCTATTGTGAAATGCATGTTTGAATGAGTTTGTGAGCAATTCATTGATAATAAGGGCGCAGGGGATAGCGTGGTTGAGGCCGATTGATATTTTATCAATATTGATTGTGATGTTGATGTTTTTTATTGTTTCTGAAAAGGCGTATTTCGACTCACGTACAAGGGAATCAAGCAATTCCCTGAAATCGATATCAGCATAGTTGTCAGACTGGTATAGTTTTTCGTGAACTATCGCCATTGACTTGATGCGCTGTTCTATTGTTTTTAAGGCTTCATTGTTTAACTCTGAATCCTTTCCCATGATCTGCAGATTGATTAAGCTGATAATCACCTGGAGGTTATTTTTTACACGATGGTGGATTTCAGTCAGCATAACTTCCTTTTCTCTAAGGGAGTTATGAAGATGATTTTCGATCAGGTCCCTTTTTCTTATGGTTCTGTAGTAGGTAAATATTAATACTGCAAATGAAAATGGCAGGAATAATAGAATTACTATGATAAAACCGATTATTACCGGTATGAAGTCCGCGCGTACTTCCTTTAAGAGGGCATCTTTTTTTCGGTGTACCCCGATTGTCCAGTCGAGTTCCTTTATGTTTACAAAGGCTGCAACCTGTCTCTCTCCTGCGCTGGAGATGTAGTTGCCAACAAAGTCTCCTGATGTTTGAATCAGATCAGAAAGGGAGCAGAGGGGCTGATTTTCCTGGTCAAGAATTTGATTTTTCCCGGCATTATTGCCTACTGTGTTTTCGTGGGCGGTGTGAACAAGAAGAATGGCACGACTGTCCACCACACAGAGATATTCATCAGATGGCCTTGCACCGATGGAATAATAATAGGATTGAATCGCTTTAATGAGCTCTCTTTTCGGTTTTTTGATGTTGTTGCGCGCTTCCTTTGCGACAAGACGGGCTTTTGAGAGATACATCTCCTGGTAATGTTTCTGTGCATATTTAAAAGATGCCTCATATGAAAAATATGCAATAATTGCTGAGGCTGCAATGGCGATTATTGTCAATGAAATTGCAGTGAGGGGAAAGCGTGTAAATGAGTTTATATCAATGACATCTGATGATTTCATAACTTTTAATATTTAATCATTACCACAGGTTGAGGATTTATTCAAGATAAATTTATTCAGGTGCCAGTTTGACTTTTTCATATTTATAGTCAGTATATCTCTAATAGATGCAGGTGATTTCCTGAACAGTGAACATGAAAATAAAGTATAGTCACAGGTTTGCACAGATCGGATGGTTGCAGGTTGAAAGGTGGTTGGCATGCTACTTTCCGCTTAAACCCTGGTCCTCTTCCAGGGCATATGCCTTTTTCTTCATTTTTTCCCCCTTCACGTCATCACCGATGAAAAGATAGATGTCAGAGAGGACATGAAAGGTTTCAGGATTATTCGGATTCAGTTCCATTGCTTTATTGAGGTGTTTGAGGGCGAGGCGGATATTGTAATCCCGGTATCTGGAAATTTTTTTTGCAAAGTAGAGGTGTCCCAGGTATATTCGGGTCTTCTCATGGAATGGGATCATGCGAACCAGTTTCTCCAGCGTTTTTACCGCGGCGGGATATTTTTTCTGCATTCGGTAAATTTCGTATATACGCAGATGGGCATCAGTCCAGGCGGGACTTTCTTCAAGAGAGAGCTTGTAAAGATTGACTGCGAGGTTATATTGCCCCGCAGTCTCCGCCCTCCGGGCTTTTTCGAAATGGACCAGGCCCTTTTTTTTCCCCAGCTCAATACTTCTGGCGAGGTGCCGGCGTGCCTGGGAGGTGTTATTTTTATGGTAATAGAAGCGGACGATATGGGCATGGCTTTTGACAAATGATGCATCGAGGGCGATGGATTTTTTCAAATAGCGGAAGGCGGTTTCATATTGTGCAAAAAATTCATGCTGCAGAGCCGCCTCGCAGAGAACTTCAGGCTGGCGCTCCTTGATTTTCAGAGAACGTTCAAAAGCCAGCAGGGCATCTCGCTGCTTGTTTTGCATCTGGTATATTTTGGCCAGGGTATTGGCCGCCTGGTAGAGATCAGGTTTCTTTCGCAGGGCCTTTTGGAGACTGCCAATTGAGAAGTCGTACATCTCTGCATTGTATTGAAGCATTCCCCGTCTGTAATAGAAATCCCATGATTCTTTCAACAGGGATGTATCTTGTGCACTCTCGCTGTGAAAAAAAATGGAGAGTGAAAGAAAAATTATTTTACTGGTTGACATATTGCGACCGTATATTATTTATGTTCTTGTTTTGAGGGGT
The DNA here is from genome assembly GCA_942491575.1 of uncultured Spirochaetota bacterium. Taxonomy (GTDB): domain Bacteria; phylum Spirochaetota; class UBA4802; order UBA4802; family UBA5550; genus CAZHNW01. The sequence goes on along the minus strand of CALOBT010000025.1, from coordinate 1,479,501 downwards.
CAGGTAGCTCAGTCGGTAGAGCAGGGGACTGAAAATCCCCGTGTCGGCGGTTCGACTCCGTCCCTGACCAATCTTCAACACCCCATTAAAGGACTTGAATATTTTCAAGTCCTTTATTTTATTAATTCCCATTTATCATTTTTCATTTATTGAAGGCGAGGTTGGCGAACCTCGCCTTCAATAAATGAATCCTCGCCTTCAATAAATGAAACCTCACCTTCGATAAATGGGGCCCGTCACCTCAATACTCTTGACAAAATGAACAGAATTTTTCATTAATGTCCCTCCAGAAACCGATACGGAGAAGCGCTATGATAGACCCTAAAATAATTCGCGAAGATATTGAAGGCATCCGGGACTTGCTTAAGCGGCGCCACATGGAGAAGGCCGTTGATATTGATGAGCTCAAAAGTGTTGATGAGCAGAGGCGTGAACTGATTACCCTGACAGATGAACTGAGGGAAAAGAGAAACCGTGTCTCTAAACAGATAGGTGTTCTGAAATCAAAGGGTGAAGACGCTTCAGAGGTTATGAAGGAAGTTTCAGGTATCGGTGATGAAATAAAGGCCCTCGATGAAAAGCTTAACCTGCTCAATGAGAGTTATAATGATATGCATCTCTCCATCCCCAATATACTGAATGAATCGGTCCCAACCGGTGCAGACGAAGCGGACAATGAAATTGTCTACGAATGGGGAGAAAAACCTGTTTTTGATTTTGAACCGAAACCCCATTACGAAATAGGAACCGATTCCGGCATCCTCGATTTTGAGCGGGGGGTAAAACTTGCCGGTGCCCGTTTCTATGTCTACCGAGGACTGGCTGCACAGCTGGAACGGTCAATCATAAACTTCATGCTGGATCTCCACACCACTGAACATAATTATACTGAAATTTTCGGGCCCTTCATAGTAAATGACGAGAGTATGATCGGAACCGGCCAGTATCCAAAGTTTCAGGATGAGTACTATCGGATGGAACGTGACGGACTCTCACTGATCCCCACCGCGGAGGTTCCCCTGACTAACCTATACCGTGATGAAATTATCGAGGGGGAAGATCTTCCCATCCATGTGACGATGCAGTCCTCCTGTTTTCGCCGGGAAGCCGGGGCGGCAGGAAAGGATACCCGGGGCCTGGTGAGGGTGCACCAGTTTCAGAAGGTGGAACTGGTAAAGTTTGTTGAACCGGAAACCAGTTTTGACGAGCTGGAAAAACTGACAGCAAATGCCGAAGAGGTTTTGAAACGCCTTAATCTTCATTACCGAAAGGTTCTCCTATGCAGCGGTGACACCTCCGCCTCATCCGCGAAGACCTATGACCTTGAAGTCTGGATGCCGGGACTGAACCGGTACCTTGAGATATCTTCCTGTTCGAATTTTCTCGATTACCAGGCACGCCGCGCCAGGATCCGATATAGAAAGGAGAAGGGGGGGAAGGCGGCATACCTGCATACCCTCAATGGGTCCGGTCTCGCAGCGGGACGAACCATGGCGGCCATTATGGAAAATTATCAGAAGGCCGACGGCTCTATTGAAATACCGGAGGCGCTGCAGCCCTACATGAACCGGAAGGCCCAGGGGTGACTCCTCCTGCAGCAGATATTCCCGGTCTTGACTGGATATCTCTGCGGCAGATCTGTGCAGTGGCCCTTGCCTATGAAAAACCGGTTCGTATAAGCGGTGCCGGTTCTTATCTCTCACAACACCCGAAGTATCTTCCCATCTTTGAGGATATCATCGCCCTTACAGCCGCCGCAGGTCTGGGCAAATTTGACACGGAAGCGGGTGATATACTTTTTCAGCCTGGATCCTTCGACAGTTATCGGTTGGAGGTTAAAAGCGGAAAATTTTCTTCCTTCGTTGAACTGGTTCTTTACCTTGCGCCATGGTGTTTTCGCCGTGATTTTCGAACTGTTCTTGACTGCCATGGAGTAAGTCACAGTCAGCTGTCTCTTCCAACTTCCTGCATCCGTGAAAGCCTCAATGATTACCTTGAAAACATGGGTCTCTATGGAAGCATGCAGCTCCAGCGTTTCGGTTTCTACGGCTCCGGCGGGGGAAGTGCCGAAGCCCGCATCTACCCTTCCGAGGCGAAAAAAATTTCAAAGCTTGAAATTCTGGATAATCCTGAAATTACTGCAGGGCGTATATTTATCGCCGGCATCAGTCCCGAACTGGCGAAGCGTCAGAAGGCGAGGGTGATGGAGCTCCTTAAACTTCCTGACCGTTCCGTTGCCATTATTGAAATCCGGGATGCCGACGGAATGGGGAACAGCCTGCAGGTTGCCCTGAAGGACGGGGGGAGGACTATACAGGTCGACGCGGAGATGCCGATTTTTAACCATTCAGGTGAGATGGTTGTTGATGAAGGGGAATTTAACAGTGTAGTAGAGGATGTCTGCGGAGAGGCCCTGGGAGTGGTTTATGAAAAGAGACTGCCGCAGAGACTTCTGGTGGAACTCCTTCCTTTTTGTTTTCTCTCCGGTAATGAGGCCCTGGTGAAGGACAGGAACGAAAAAACAAATGCTCTGCTGGAGGTTTTCAGCTCTCTCCGGGATCATTAAGGATGTCATCCAGCTCCTTTGATTTTTCCTTGCTCATCAGTGCTTTTTCGTTTTTGACAAAGTCGAAAAGCTTCATGGCCTTATTGCTGTAAAATATGCTCATCAGTTTTTCGTCAGCCGACATTATCAGGATGTTTACCGGCAGGTCCTTTTTCATGTTGATCAGGTAGCTCAGTCCGGTACTGCTGATGTAGCTTACCCTCTCCATATTCAGGATGACCCTGGAGCCTTCGGGGACTCCGCGCTTAATGATATTTTCGATACGGATGAGGTCGTCCTTCTCAAGGTCTCCTTCAATGTCGAATATTTCATAACCGTAACTTATCCTGGTGTTTACTGAAAAATTTTCCGTCATATCAGTTTGCCGTCCTGTTCTTCCCAGATGTAATTGTTATATCTTTATGGCTGCCTGCACCATTGATTATATGATGCAGTGCCGCCACTCTTGATTCAAGGCTTTTTAATGTTTTTTTCAGGGGATAATTTCCGGCTTTTCCAGCCAGGGTTTTTTTGTGGTGTGCCCTGAAGTCATCAATGGTCCAGGTCTGAATCGTTCTTTTCCATGTTTTTCTGTCCCGGCCGTTGTAGGTCATTATCGGGGTTACTTCAAAACCGGGAATGACTTTACCGTCTTTACTTTCTAAAAGGCAGGTGACAATAATGGAATCGCGGGTGCTTGTCTTGAGCCTGCTGTTTCTCAGCCGGTGGGTGCTGCTCTGGTTGGAGATGAAATTACCGAGGCTGTAAAAAATATGGGCCCTTCTTCCATCACTGCAGGCATATCTTTCCACGGGCTGAATAATATGGGGGTGGTGACCGATTATCAGGTCGACGCCGGTTTCAGCATATTCCTTCATTAACTTTTTATCTTCTGCCGCGGGAGTCAATGCATATTCCACTCCGGTATGCACAGTCATGATCAGGTAATCACATTCCTTTTTTATCGCAGCGATATCCTTTTTCACTTTTTCTTTATGGTAAAACCAGTTGATGTGATACGGTTTTTTGCCGCTCTTCCCTATAGGATAATTGCTCACCCCCGTATAGGCAAGAAAACCGATGCGGATATCCCTCTTTCTGAGAATTCGTCCCCTTCTTGCATCCGTTTCTGTCCTGTCGGCTCCAATATACTCCAGTCCTGCTTTTTCGACATGGGAAATGGTTGATGTCACCCCCTTCGGTCCCTGGTCCAGCATATGGTTGTTGGCGAGGGTTACCATGGTAAATCCGGTATCCTTCAGGGCATCCAGTACCCGGGGGGGACAGTTAAATATGCGGGGTTTGCTGGTATAGGGGGGGGCAATTGGAAACTCAAGGTTTCCCTGTACAATGTCAGATTTTTTCAGGTGGTTTTTTATGTTTTTGAAAAGGAAGTCAAATCCGCTGTTGTTGAGACTTTGTTTCTGTTCTTTGTCAATTATACTGTTCTGTTTTGCCGCGGTTTTCACCGGTATGTGCATAATGATGTCGCCGGTGAAGGATATTCTGACGGGTGGTTCCGCATTACATGCACTGCCGGAAAAGAATACCAGCAGTGCTGCCACAGCAAGATGAAGGTCGTATTTCTGTATCATGAAAATTTCCTTTTTATATAATGGAGCTTTTATTGCCATCTGTCAATCAGACTTTCCGTCATCTTCTCGCAGGGAAGGTCTTTTCCGCAAGGAAAAAATAATCAAAAAGTATTGACAAAACATGTGCCATAAATATGTTTCTATGAAAAGAATCGTTTCTACGAATAGAAACATACCGGACTATTCTCAGTGCCATATACAGCATGTTTTGCCGGTATTTCTTGCCTGTTGCGGTGCCTGAATCTCCGCAGGGGTACATTAAAATAAATAAATTTAAGGAGATTTTCAGTATGCATAAAGTATTTTTAACTGAAGATGAAATGCCACGCCAATGGTATAACCTGGCGGCTGACCTGCCATCGGCGATGCTGCCGCCACTGGGGCCGGACGGAAATCCCGTAACACCGGATCAGCTCGCACCGGTTTTCCCCATGAACCTGATAGAACAGGAAGTAAGTACCGATCGCTGGATCGATATACCTGAGCCGGTTCTCGAACTGCTCTACCGATGGCGCCCGGCGCCCCTGCAGCGGGCAAGAGCCCTTGAGCGCTATCTTGATACCCCTGCAAAAATTTATTTTAAAAATGAAAGTGTCTCTCCCGCCGGGAGTCACAAACCCAATACGGCGGTTGCTCAGGCATGGTATAATAAAGAATTCGGCATCAAGCGTCTCACCACTGAGACCGGAGCCGGTCAGTGGGGCAGTGCCCTCTCATTTGCCTGCGCCCTTGTAGGACTTGAATGTAAAGTTTACATGGTACGCATCAGCTTTGACCAGAAGCCTTTCAGAAAGGTAATGATGGAAACATGGGGGGGGAAGTGTACCCCCAGTCCCAGTAACGAAACCCAGGCGGGCCGCGATGTTCTGGCTAAACACCCCGATACACCGGGAAGTCTCGGCATTGCCATCAGTGAAGCCGTAGAGGCAGCCGTAACGGATCCCACTGGAGAAACCCGATATGCCCTTGGAAGTGTGCTGAACCATGTCATGCTGCACCAGACAATCATCGGCCTGGAGGCGAAGAAGCAGCTTGAGAAGATCGGTGTTGATAAAGTCGATACCGTTATTGGCTGCGCCGGCGGCGGAAGTAACTTTGCCGGTCTCGCCTTTCCCTTTACCAGCGATAAAATTGCCGGAGCCGATATCGAAATTATTCCCGTGGAGCCAGCTTCATGTCCGACACTGACAAAGGCACCATTTGTATACGACCATGGAGATATTGCCAGGATGACACCACTCCTGCCCATGCACAGCCTCGGTCATGGATTTGTTCCGGAACCGATTCATGCAGGGGGGCTGCGGTACCATGGAATGTCTCCACTGGTTTCACAGGCTGTTGTTGAGGGGCTCCATACTCCCATGTCTATTCAGCAGATGGAATGTTATGAAGCAGCCCTTATCTTCGCCCGTACGGAAGGTCTTATTGTTGCACCTGAAACAAGTCATGCCATTGCAGCCACTATCCGCAAGGCAAAGGAAGCAAAGGAAGAAGGCAAAGAAAAAACAATTCTCTTCAACCTGAGCGGACACGGCCTGATGGACCTGTACGGATACGATAAGTATATGCAGGGACTTCTTATGGACCATGAGCTCTCCGCAGGTGAAATTGAGCAATCTCTTGAAGTTGTCAGGGAACATCCCGTAGCTTCAGAGAATAAAACTGGAAAATGGTAATGGACTGCCATTGAGAATAGAGTTACGCTTTAATCCGCGGGGGGCATTAACCGCCCGCGGATTTTCTTTACAGTATTTGCGAAGAGGCTGAAAATGAGTATTGAAAAATTTGACAGGGAAGCAGGATACTGCCGTATGCTTGGACACCGCATACCCTTTACCTATTGCCGTACCTCAAAGGAAGGGCTCCCCTGCCGTAGTATAAAGAACTGCTGGTTCGAGAAAATAGATATTGCAGCTTTTATCGAAGAAAACTATTCCGCGGAAGAACAGGAGACGATTTTTGTCTCCCCCCGTGACAAGGTTTCTTCCCTGCTTTCTCTTATCGAAGAAGCGAAATCGAGGGCAAAACAATAAAATCCGGATGAATTTCCAGCCTGACATATTTGTAAATTTCACCTCCTTTTCATGTCACAGTTGATGAACTTTTCTCATTTTTTTCTTCCCTCCCCGCAATCGTGAAGGTAAGCTTTTCGGATTCGACAGGTTCGAGGCTTTTGTACGTAGAAACCGGTATCTCCAATCGGATGATTTTTCGAGGATGCTCATTAAGGCATTGAATTACTGGAGTTCCCTAAATCATTCCTTTGATGATGTTACCTGATATAATTACCGGTTGACAATGAAAGGATTCCCTGTTTATATAAAATTGTGATAAATCAAATTGTTTGAAGAAAAGAGAAATGAATCGAATTTTTAATACAATTATAATTCTCCTCTTATTCTGTCTCTCCTCTGTTTTGGCAGAAGAAAAAAAAGCAGTACCGGGTGTTAAGGCAGGTGCTGAGGAAAAAACTTCCCCCCAAAAAACAATCAGAGAACTTTTCAGGCGCGGACGTATCTATTACATGAAGGGGGATTTCGAAAGGGCAAAAACTTTTTTCAGCGGCGTCGTGGGGCTTGATCCGGAAAATTCCGAAGCGTGGCACTTCCTCGGGGGAACAAAACACCGCCTGGGGGATTATGCCGGGGCCATCGCTGATTATTCAAGGGCCATTAAGCTCAATCCCCGGGGGTACCACAGTTATCACAACAGGGCTCTCTCAAAGCATTATCAAAATAAACCGGGAAGTGCAATAGGGGACTACAGTAAAGCGATTGAGATAAACCGTGATTACTTCCGGTCGTGGTATTTTCGCGGCCTGGCAAAATTGGAAAATGGTGATTATAGTGGTGCCATGGAGGATATGTCAATTTTTCTTTTGATGAAACCTGAAAATTATCGTGCATGGTACATTAAAGGACTGGCCAGATACAGAAGCGGCGATACTGAAGGGGCCCTGAAAGATTTTCAACAGGCTCTCCGTCTTTCCAATAAGGCCCTCCCTCCATATCGGGGAAATATCAATCCCTTTGGTGTTTCAAAAAAGTCTTCCCCCGCATCAAAGGAGAAAATTGCTCCGGTTCGAGAGAAGGCAAAGGCCAAATCATTCTGACAGAATCTTCTCTCTTATTTTAGAAATAAAAATCTTCTCAGTATTGCTTTTGGGGGAAGTTCATGGTCAGCCAGAATGTCGAATTGATAGCGTGAATAATTCTTATCCTTCAGGTATTCCCCGATTCTAACCTTAATGTCATTGTTGTATGAATTGCGGTAGCTGCGGTTTTCCGATACGGAAATGATGAATCCGAAAAATATAAATAATATCGCTGTGGAAAAAAGGGACAATAGTAATATGTGAAGTGTGGCAGAAAAAACTGATGTGTATATAAAATAAAGGGCTACGGCAATTCCGGAGAGAATAAGAAAGCTGATACCGGTAAGCCAGGAATTCTCAGCCGAAGACTTCAGGGCTTCCTCCATTGCATTGATGACGGAAAGGAGCATTCTTTTGTCAGTATCGGAGAGATCGCGGTTCGACTCTATGGGGGTATTGCAGTACCTGCAGAGGGAATCTGCAAGGGATACCTTTGCTCCGCAGTTTTTGCATGCGATAGTTCTTTTATCTTCGCTCATTGACTTTCTTTCCGGGTGTCAGGAATATACATTAAATTTATTATTCAGGGCTTTTCCGTGAGGAATTTTTGTTTCTTTTCCCCGCCATTTTCTGCAGGGCACGTTTCCATACCTGGGGAGCAAAAATGGAAATGCTGTATGCTGTCCGGGTCATAGTGTTGAGGGGGCTTTCAAGCCTGCTGATCATTATGTCAAATACATCAACGATTTCAGACTTGTCGATATCATCTCCGTGGGCAGTGAGTATCTGCAGCGGGGCAAGTTTTTCCATCTTTTTGTATGATTGCTTCATGCTCCCGCGGAAAAAAACCGGTATGGGGGGAAGCCACTTCCCCCGATCCTTAATAATTGCATCAGCGGCATATAGTATTTTTCGTTCCCTGTGAAAGACTGCAATATCATGGAGCGTATGACCTGGAACATGAAGTATCTCCCAGCCGGGGAATTCGGGGATGTGATCTCCCTCATCGAGTATAATATCAGGATGGATTTTTTTATCGTACCAGACTCGTTGAATCCTGTTTCCCTGAAGTGTCCGCATCGAATGAGCCATTATGCTGTCAAGAATATGCTGAAGGGATCCGGTTATGCCTCCATACCAGCGGTCTATGTCACGGTGTGCTGCCAGTTTTATGCCGTATTTTTTTCTCAGGAGTTTTGCCCCTCCTGCATGGTCGGGGTGAATATGGGTCACAATACAGAGTTTGATGTCTGATACGGGACGTTTCAGTTTCTCTTCGCAATACCGCCTGATTCGCGGCACGTCGTTCCTGCTGCCGCTGTCAATAAGGAGCATCCGGTCATCGTATTCTATCAATAGTATCCTGGAGATGTATCCCCGGATGCGGTGTATTATAAAATCTTCCATAAGGTGTCTTCCTGATTTGCTTAATTGTAATGTAGTTATCGGATGAATGCGAGTCAATAGAAATATTATTTTTGGAGTTTTCTTCTGGAGTTTCGGATACCGTTAGTTTTACTAAGGCTCGATAAATAACTGTGTGGATAATTTATCTTCCCCGGTCAGGCCCCCCTCAAGTGGATAGGGGGGCCTGTTTCAGGAAGTGAAAAAAAATTTCTCTTTCAGCGGATAAAGGGTAGTGACCCTAAAAAATTAAGTGACAGAATGTTTCAGAGCTGTTTACATATAATGGTAGTTTGAATTTTGTCGGAATTTTATAAACGCCGGGAGGAGATGATGGAAAAACTTTTTTATCCTGAATCCATAGCAATATACGGTCTTTCTTCGAAGGCGGGTAATATTCCCCGCCTTATACTGGAGAATCTTATCCGCTGGGGATACCAGGGACGGATCTTCGGTGTAAATCCATCCGGTAATGATACCCATGTTGATGGAATACGGATGTACCTGAATGTTGCGGATATTCCCGTTGCCCCGGACCTGGTGGTTGCACTGGTGCCGGCACGGTTTATGCCGGGGGTTATAGAGGATTGCGGGAAACGGGGCGTGCCCTGGATGGCTATTCCCTCGGGGGGGTTTAATGAACTGGGTGATGAGGGACAGCAGCTGGGTGAGCAGTGTATATCCATTGCCTTTGAGTACGGCTTGCGATTTATTGGCCCCAATGCTGTGACGGTGGCCAATACGGCCAATGGTCTCTGTATACCCTTCGTGCCCTCCTATCCCCCTCCTGGTGGCGGTTTTTCGATTATCAGTCAGAGCGGGGGTGTTGGCCTGATGCTGTGGAATATTATGACCGATGAAAATATCGGCATGGCCAAATTCGCCAGTATCGGTAACAAGCTTGATGTAGATGAGGTGGAAGTTCTTGAATATTTCGGTCGGGATCCGGAAACAAAGGTTATCGGAATGTATCTCGAATCGATTCCCCGTGGACGTGAACTTATCGAGGTGGCAGAAAAAATTGACAAGCCGATAATAATCCTCAAGGCAAATACCAGTGAGGCGGGAAAAAAAGCAGCTATGAGCCATACCGCGGCGCTATCCAATAATGATGAAATAGTTGATGCTGCCTTTGAACGTGCCGGAATTATCCGCATTTTTAACTATGCCGATTTTATATCAGTTGCCAAGGCCTTTAACCTGCCGCCTCTTCGTGGAAACCGTCTTATGGTGATGAGCCCCGCCGGGGGGTTCAGTGTCATGATGGCGGACTTCTGTGAAAAGCACGGCTTTGAGTTTGCCGATCCCGGCGAGGAGTTTTATCGGGACCTTCAGAAGTTTTCAAATGCGGGAGTGATAAATTTTTCCAATCCCCTTGATATGGGTGATATCTACGATATTGACATGTATAAGCATATCTTTTATTCCGTGATGCATAATGAAAATGTTGATGGCGCCATATATGTAAGCCAGTGGCCCCATATGCCCCGTGGAGATGATGTCTTTACGCGAATGTTCCAGACTGATCTGTCGAAGGAAGCGATCGGGGGAGTTCTCTCTTCGGGGAAACCGATGGGTAACTGTATCTTCGGCCTTGCTAAAACTATTGCACGGATGAAACAGAATGTACATATGCCGATTTTTAATACACCTGAAGAGATGATCATGGCCTTTCGCCGGCAGCGTGATTATTATGCCGGTAAAGAGGCGGGAATATTTTACCCTGACGGTCTCGCCGACATCGTGGGAGATGCCGCCATGCAGTGGATTGAGAAACATCCCGGGGATACAGGGGAGGACGCACTTGAACTTCTCTCCTGCTATGGTATTGAAACTGCCCCTTCAAAAGTGGCGCTTTCAGAAGAAGAGGCCGTATCTGCAGCAGCTGAGCTGGGATTTCCCGTTGTCATGAAAGTTGTTTCGCCGGATGCCCTGCATAAATCGGATGCGGGTGGAGTTGCCGTTGGTGTTGCTGATGAAGCAGGGGTGAGGGATAAATTCATCGAAATTCGGAAAAATCTGGAGAGTTATAAAGCCGGGGCACGTTTTGATGGAGTCAGGGTAATGGCCATGGCAGGCCCCGGTTACGATATGTTTATCGGGGGAACCAGTGACGCCTCCTTTGGTCCAGTGGTCTTTTTCGGTTACGGTGGAATCTACATAGAGGTATTTCGGGATGTTCAGTGTCTTCTGTGTCCCTCCAGTATTGATGAAATTGCGTCGAAGGTGAGGGGACTGAAGTCTCATGAGATTTTAGATGGTGCCCGCGGCAAGGAATCGGGAGATGTGGAGGGTTATATCGATATGATTCACCGTGCCTCCGTCCTCCTGGGGGATTATCCCCAAATAAAAGAACTCGACCTTAATCCCGTACGTATTCTTGAAGACGGAAGCGGCGTGGTTGCACTTGATGCCAGGATTCGTATTAAGGATTGATGTTTTAAAACGGGTATACTCCCATTATAACTACCTTGATCCCTTAAAGGAGATTGCCCCTTTTGTCTCGCCACAAAAGGGGCAAAGAATGGCGGTCGCGACGCTCGGAGTCTTTCCTCGCATTTTGGGTGTATTCTTTTGAAATCTTAATTCAAGCAATTTTAACAACCAAATTTATATGATAAGATTCGTCAGTCATTAATAAATAAGGCCATTTTTACACATGACTGGCTTTGCGCATAACATATGTTTGTGATTGATTTTGTTACTCCCAAATCAGTATTTCTTCCTATTGCAAACTTCTTTGTCACTCTGCTACAATCCATGTAAGAAAAAAACCAGGGATGCACCTGAATTTTTTTCAGGTAAATATGTTGGAGGCAAATCTATGCGTATAGTTATTGTTTTTTTAATGTCTTGCTTTCTGGTACTTGCTGCCTGTGATGGTGGAGGCGGCGGAGGCAGCGATTATCATGTGACTTTCAATGTAGCCGGGGGAGCTCAAGGTGTAGTTTATGATAAAGGTTTCACCGATGGAGGGAATGTTCCTGTTGTTATGTTTACCTCAACAAGTTCACTTGTTGCTTTGGATACTGGTACAGATTTTTCTAATTATTTGTCGGAATCAGTTGGTGGTCTTTTTGCCAGTCTGGATGACTTTGTGCAGATCGCCTTTGATGGGATAGCCGCCGGAACATTTTCGGTGGATACTTCAAGTACTTATGTGAAAATGAGCGGTACTAAATATACGGTAACTACCAGCAGTGTTGTAGTTACTTCTTTTGGAACTGCTGTGGAGGGAAGTTTTACTCTGACTTTGGACGATGGAAATAATACTGTAGTGCAGGGAACATTCAAGGCGCTGGCATTGGATCTTACAGGTGGAGGGGGCTGATTTAATTTGGTCTTTTCTTTTTTTAGATTGTTTTGAAAGTTGATTGTATTGGTTTGAGAGGTTATTGTTATTTGGTTTATTGGGAAGTATCTTAGGAGGAGATGATGAAGCTGAGTTGTTCAGGTGTTTTTATCGGGTTAACAATTCTGGTATGTACCGGATGTTTCGGTGACAGTGGAGGTGGAGGATACAGTTTCACCGATCAGGATGCCCAGGGTGAAATTGCCGGTACCGTATGGACATACGTTTCGGGGCTGGCGGAAGAATCACTTAGTGATAACACTAAAGTTTCTATCGACTTGTACGGTATTGATCCTGCAGGTGGTGATCCCTGCGGGCTGCTGGCATTTACAGGTGCAAATGAAGTGATACTATTCAGTGTACCGGCACAGGTGGGTGTATACGAAATTTCTTCCAGCCAGACCGCAACTATTTATGATGGCAGCAGCAATAAGATAGTTACCAGCGGAGGGGCAATCGAGATCACTTCCATTGACACAATGACCAATAATGAAGTTACCGGAAAGGTTGATCTTGATTTCGATGGTAATAACTATGTGAATGGAAATTTTACTGTAGATTATTGTCCATGATTACTGAAAAAAAATTTAGTATCAATCGCCGGTCTTAAATATCTCGAATCGGGATATTCAAGACCTGGCTTACTGTTGGGCTAATTCTTGAAAGCCGCGATCTGTTCAATGAACTGGACAGCCTGCTGGTTCATCCCCCGTGCCGTATTCTTTACCATTTATGAATTCCGGGGAGTCTTTTGTGAAAACTCACTGATCGCAGAAATCGATTTATACAATTTATCATTTGAGGCCTGCTGTGCAGAGAAGCTTATTCGGTTCCTGTGATGTTTTGTTCGGATCATCGATCAGGTTTGCGCCTTTTCATTAAGTCAGTTTCAGGCTGTATAACCATAAAAGATCAGAAGGGAAATAAGGAAGAAGAAGGTCGGGCGTTCTGTTTGTATTTTCCAGCCTTAATCTAAAGGGATTAAAAAGTCGAATAAATCAGAATTGAAGTTTATGAAAATTTAAACATGTTATTTGTTTTTTCTTGAGAAGGAAGTTATTAAATTTACAGTATAAATGCGAAAAAATTGGCCAAATGTCCAGTTTTATGTGGAAATTTTCAGTATTTTTATGTTTTATAACTGCAGAGGGTCAATTTTTGTTGACACTTGACCGGTATGGTGTTCAACTTTGCCAGTTAACGTAAAGTGATGTAATGCCATTTCACGTTAACTGGGTAAAACTAATTAAAGGAGTTGAATCATGTCAGCCTTCGTAAAAAAAACAATCGGAGAAATTTTAAAAGATACCGTAGACCGGCTTCCTGATCATGAGGCACTGGTTTATCCGGAATTCGGCGTTCGCCAGAATTACCGGGAATTCTATGAAATGTGCCGCACCGTTGCAAAGGGATTTCTGGCACTGGGAATTGAAAAAGATGAACATGTCAGTGTCTGGACCTCCAATATACCGGAATGGGTCTACATGCAATTCGGCCTGGCAATGATTGGCGGTGTTCTTGTGACGGTAAATACTAATTACAAATCCCATGAGCTGGAGTATATTCTCAAGCAGTCGGATTCAACTACCCTGGTGCTGATGGAAGAGTACCGTGACACCAGCTTCTATGAAATTGCCCGGGATGTAATTGAAGGTCTCGATACTTCCCCTCCGGGAGAGACTTCCTCTGAAAATGTTCCCCTTTTGAAAAATGTTATTTTTGCAGGGCATCGAAAGGATACCCCCGGCATGTATAATTTTGATGAAATTATAAAACTCGCCGGTGGTGTTTCCGACAGTGACCTTAAAGCCCGGGAGGCGACTCTCAATACGGATGATGTCATCAACATGCAGTACACCTCGGGTACTACGGGATTCCCTAAGGGGGTTCAGCTGACCCATTACAATATTGTAAACAATGCGCGCATGGTGGGTGATGTGATGGGACTCACCGAGAGGGACCGCCTGCTTATCCAGGTGCCGCTTTTCCACTGTTTCGGCTGCGTCATGTCCACCCTTAATTCTGTTTATCATGGATCAACCATGGTGGTTTTAGATTTTTTTGAGCCGGAGCTTGCCCTGAAGGCCATTGATTCAGAAAAGTGTACAGCAGTAAACGGTGTCCCCACGATGTTTATTGCGAAATTGAGCCATCCCGATTTTGAGAAATATGACATGTCTTCCCTCAGGACGGGAATTATGGCGGGGGCCCCCTGTCCCGTTGAAGTGATGAACCAGGTAAGGACAAAGATGTATTGCGAGGAAGTTGTCATTGCCTTTGGCCAGACTGAATGCTCACCGGTAATGACTATGACTCGCCGCGATGATCCCGTTGAGCTGCGTGTCTCCACGGTGGGGCGACTGCTGCCTGATATTGAGGGAATGATTATCGATACGGAGACGGGAGAGGAACTTCCCCCCAATACGCAGGGAGAGATTGTTACCCGAAGTGAATGTATCATGGAAGGCTATTATAAAATGGATGAAGCAACTGCAAATGCCATTGATGACCATGGCTGGCTTCATACCGGAGACCTGGGAGAACTGGATGAAAACGGTTATTTCAAGGTTACCGGCCGCATTAAGGATATGATTATCCGAGGGGGTGAAAATATTTATCCACGAGAGATTGAAGAGTTTCTTTACCAGCATCCGAAAGTCAATGATGTGCAGGTGGTGGGGATTCCCGATCAGAAATACGGCGAGCAGGTCCTGGCTGCGATTCAGCTGAAAGAGGGTGAAAATGCAACGGACTCCGAATTTGTCGATTTCTGTAACGGGAAGATCGCAAGGCATAAGATACCGAAATACTGGGAATTTGTTCAGGAATATCCCATGACGGCAAGTGGAAAGATACAGAAGTTTAAACTGCGGGAGCAGTTTCAGGCTAAACTGAGTTTATGTAGTTAATTTAGATACGGGCAGTTCAAAAGATGTCTGCCTGTATTTAATTATATTGCGCTTACCTTTTTTCATAATGGCGGTCCGTGAATACGGTTCCGCCTTTTTTTTCTTGCCTATCGGGGAGTTAGCTGGTGTAGTGACTGAAATACGAGGATTTAACAGGGGGAAGCTTGTTTCTGCCTGTAGAATTATTCCCGGGAGTTTTAAATGGAAGAACAGGAAGCTTATATTTCCATAGGACAGATCGCGAAACAACTTGAAATGAGTCAGCGGACGGTCCGCTACTATGAAGAGATAGGACTGCTCAATTCGGTGCGACGCATCGAAGGTGGAAAACGCGTTTATACCGGAGATGACCTGCGGCGCCTGAAACTGATTAAGCGCCTGAAAATACTGGGGCTTACCCTGACGGAAATGCAGGAACTGGAAGCGATGTGGTCGATTCAGAAATCTAATGAAATAGTTCTTTCACGGCTGCTGGAGCTTCTCGGGGGGCACCTTCTGAAACTGGATGACCGTATTGCGGACTTAAACATTCTGCGCAACGAGATAGTAGAGTATCAGGACAGGATACATGCAAAACTCGATGCAATTAAAAATGGAGAGGATCCGGTCTAAAGCCCTTCCAGCTGGCGATCAAACTCTTCTGATTTATTTTCTATTTCAGTGGTTATTTTTTCATATTCTTCATAGAGGGAATCAATCTGAGACTGGATTTTATGAAGATTTATTGAAAGTTCCGATATATTGTTTCCTTCCCCCGATGCAGAGGCGGCGATAAGGCTGTCATTTAATTCGCCAAGTTCTTTTTCCAGTGTTTCCAGTTCAGTTTCTAATTCGGTATTTCTTTTTTCCAGGGGCTTCAATTCCGCACTGCGGCGGCTGACTATTTCGGCACGGATTTTTCTGTTTTCTTTTTTACTCTGGTTTTTTTTCTCATCGTCCTCTTTCGGGGAAGCTCCAGCCTCTTCCTCCTCCCAGCCTATTTTTTCCAGAAAGCTGTGATAGGTTCCTTCAAACAGGTGAACACCGTCACTCTGGAAAACAATGAAGCGGTTCGCCAGCATGTGAAGAAACATCTCATTGTGTGTGACAATTACCGCCGCGCCTTCGAAGTTATCGATGGCGGAGAGAAAGGCATCGCATGATTCCATATCGAGATGGTTGGTCGGTTCGTCAAGGAGCAGCAGGTTCGCAGACCGTGCCAGAACTTTTCCCAGGGATACCCGTGCCTTCTCCCCCCCGGAAAGGATTTCGATTTTTTTCAGGGCGTCATCACCTTCGAATAACATTGCGCCACTGATGTCACGGGCCCGCTGCCGTTCGCATCCCGCCTTCATTATTTCCTCTTCAATGGTGCTGTTGTTGTTGAGGCGCAGTGTATTGGTCTGTGCATAATATGTATTTTTCGTTCCGGGATGTGATAGTATTTCTCCCGTATCGGGAGAGAGTTCCTCCGCCAGGAGGCGCAGCAGGGTGGTTTTCCCACGGCCGTTTTTACCTATGATACAAATCCGGTCCTGCCGACCGATGGAGAAGCTCAAATCCTTTATGAGTGGCTTGTTCTTTTCATAGCCGAAGGAGAGATCTTTTGCGTGAAGGGCGCTTTTCCCCGGGGAAGGCTTAAAGGTAAAGGAGAACTCCATGGAGCTGATATGTTCCAGTTTGCTGAGCTGTTCCTGTTTTTCCAATGCCTTTACCCTGGATTGAACCATTCCTGCGAGACGTGCCTTGGCGCGGAACCGGTTGATGAATTGTTCGGCATCCTTTCGTTTTTTCTCGTCATTCAAGCGGGTTTTTTCATGAATTTCTTCTTCTTTGATTATCTGTTCATAATATTTTTCAGTTGTTCCCTTCATTTTACGTATGCGCTGGCGATGGATGCCGAGTATGTGTGTAACTGCACTATCCATGAATGAACGGTCGTGGGTTATCAGAAGGAGTTCTCCCTTCCAGCTGTTAAGAAAACGGGAAAGCCAGCGTATGGATATAACATCAAGGTAGTTTGTCGGTTCATCGAGAAGGAGCATGTCCGGTTCCGAAACCAGAACCTTCGCAAGATTGAGGCGCACCTGGTAACCGCCGGAAAATTCATTGGGATTGCGTTTCATGTCTTCACTGGTAAAACCCAGCCCAAAGAGTATTTTTTCAACCTGCCAGTGTTCTCCCTCTGCATGTTCCGGCAGTCCCTCCGCCCCCTCTTCCAGAACAGTATCCTTTGTAAAGGCAAGGTGCTGCTGGACGTATCCGATTTTATAATCCCTGGGGATGGTAATTTCACCATCGTCGGCATGATCCTCGCCGGTAATGATGCGCAGCAGTGTGGTTTTTCCGTCTCCATTACGTCCCACAAGACCTATACGTTCTCCCGGACTGAAGCTGAAGTTGACATTTTCAAAAAGGGTCCTGGCCCCGAATGATTTGCTCAGGTTTACCGCGGTAATCATCGATTTTTTCCTTCTATTGAGTTCAGGGACATTAATATTTGAGGAGCGAATTTATCAATACATTTATGGTGATATCTCTAAAGAAATTAATTTGTAATTCGCAAAAAATTGATATAATAATTAAATACTTCAGAGATACAGGAGGGGGGGGGTATAGTTCTGATAAAAGTAACCGTTTCCATGTTTATGGGGACTCTTGTCCTTGCGGGAGCCGTGGTGCGCGGCGTGGTGATGGCGGAAATGATTTCTTTTTCCCGTGAGCCCGCTGCTCCTGCATTATTTTTCTTTGGGGCCGGGATTGCCTGGTTCGGTACTGATCTGGTTCTGGCCAGGGGATTGCTTCAGCGCAAAATACTGTTTATTAATATAATTATCGGATCCGGTATTGCACTCCGCTTGTTTTACTCTCTGTCGGTATCCCTACCCGGAATCGCAGGGTTTGCTGAAGGGGGAAGTTGTTGCCTGACAGCCTTGATTCTTCTTTTGATTATTATAGATATCTGGAAAATAAATGAAAATACATTTATACTGGATGAGGGGAGAAAACTTCCCCCAGCCTATAAAAGGAAAATGTATTTGAAAATATTCTCTGAAATAATTTTGAGACTATTTCCGTACCCTGTACCGGTTGGCCTCTATCCTTTAAATGGCGCGGAAAATAATGACCCTGTTGTTGTTACCGGTAATTATGATGAGACTGTCAGACGTGTGGTGGACGGAGTCGGCAGGAAACCTGCCTGGTTGCTGGTTTGTGACTCAAGGGGAGTGAACATATGGTGTTCAACCCTTGCGGGTCATTTCGGTACAGCAAAGGTTGTTGAGGCAATTGAATTAACAGGTCTGTCTGAGGTTGTTTCGACGCGGCGTTTAATTTTCCCGCAGCTTATTGCGGCGGGGATTTCCCTTGAGGAATTAAAACGAAGAAGCGGCTTCAGGGGAGTTTTTGGTCCACATTCGTGTAAAAGACTCTCTCAATATATGGACGGAGAAGATAATAGCAGATTTCCCCTGGCGACATTTAATTTGACTCAGCGGATAGAAATGTCTATTGGTTCCCCGGCAATTCTTGTAATGGTGCTTTTGCTGATTTATAATTTTATTGATCCTGCTTATCTTTTTATTCTTTTACCAATTATATATCTGCTTGCTTTGTTTCATGGGATTATTTTTCCATGTCGGCCGATTCAAAATGTGCTCGTATGGTCCATTGTATGTGGTGTTGTGGCAGGCTGGGCGGGTTTTTATATTTTAGGGATGATAGAAAATAATCTTTTACCCCTGCAAAGTTCTATTACTCTGGGAGTAGGATTCTGCTATCTTATCAACGAATTTACAGGCTGGTCTCCTCTTTTGAAGTATAATTTGTTACCCAGTATAAAGCCGGATATTATTGTTTCGAAGGATGTCTGTATCGGTTGCGGAATCTGTATTACTGTCTGTCCCCGCGGGGTTTATAACATTTATCAGGGAAAGTCATTTCCAGGCAGTGTGAAAAACTGTACTCTCTGTAAATCCTGTTTCTCTCAGTGTCCTGTTGGTGCAATAGAACACTCTGCGGATAAAAAGTGATTTTAATAACTGTTATTGTCAAAGACACTACATAAAAAAATTATAGTTACACCCCTTGTCTTTATTTTGTGTTTATGATACAGTAGAATAACTTAAAAAGAATAAGCTTCAAGCTGAATATTGTGACAGGTGCTCACGAAAATTATAAAAATCAATAAATTTAAATAAGCAGATTCCGGGGTATATTGCTATTGCGGGTAAAAACAGGTGCAGAATTTATCTGCCTGTAAAACAGAAGGATAGTAAAAAGTTTTAACGCAGGAAGGCTTTTAAAATTTTTACTGGTATTGAAGAAAAATGACAGGCGATACAAAACATATTATCCTTGTAGTTGACAATGAGGGCAAAAACCTTGAATTCGTAAAAAGTCTCGGGCTGCCTCATCTGATGTTTTTGTATGCGGACAACTCCATTGAAGGAGAAAGAATACTTTCCGAGGAAAATGTCCATGTTGTAATAGCTGATCTTGAGCTTTCCGGCACCACCGGTGCATCTTTTTTTAAATCTATCAATGAAAAATTCCCCTCCATAACAAGAGTCCTGGCGGCATCTACAATAGATAATGCCACAATTATCAAGGCAGTAAAGGAAGGTAATATTTTCCGTTATTATTCAAGAGACTGGGAAAAAAATATTGTAAGCATGGTATTAAAGGAAGCCTGCGAGCATTATTTAATTGAAGAAGAACAGAGGAAACTTTTTTCAGAAATTCGGGAAAGTTACCAGATGCTTCAAGCAGAATCTGAAAGACGGCATAAGCTTGAACATGCCCTGGAAGAGAGTGATCGAAAGTTTCATGGATTTATGGAGTCATCCCCTGATTGCATGATAATTGTAAATAGTGTTCACGAAATTCTTTATATTAACACGAAGGGGGTTGCGCTTTTCGGATACAGCCGTGAGGAACTTATTGGTAAGCCAATTGAAATATTAATTGCTGAGACATTCGCGGATCATGTTGAAAAACGTGACCGGTATATGAAGAAACCCGAGCTTCGTTCAATGGGGAAGGGTAAAAATATTTTCGCCATGAAAAAAAATGGCAAACGCTTTCCGGTGGAAGTAAGTCTCAGCCCAATGCAGACAGATGAAGGCGTAATTGTAACAGCCGGGATTCGTGATATTACCGCCCGTAAATTAACAGAAAGAACACTTGAGTTGACGCAGTACACAATTGATAACAGTAATGATTCTATTTTCTGGATATCAGCTGACGGGTCATTTCTTTACGCTAATAAAGCGGCCTGCGAAAATCTCGGGTATGAAACAGATGAATTGATGAGTTCGTCTGTAAGGGATATTGTAAAAAATTTTAATGAAGATATGTTCAGTGAAATTTTTAAAAAAGGTAAAGAAGAAAAAAGTTTCAAGATAGAGACTTATTTCGTCAGAAAAGATAAAACCTCTTTTCCTGTTGAGGTCAACGGGAACTACCTTGATTATGACGGGAGAGAGTTTTTCTTTGCCTTTGTTACAGATATTACAAGGCGTAAGGGGTATGAGGAGGAACTGCGGTCCCTTAATGAAGATCTTGAACAAAGGGTTTTTGAAAGGACTGCTGAGCTTGAACGGGCCAACCGGGCAATGCATGCCAGTGAAGAGCGCTTCAGGAACCTTACAGAAAGCATAAACGATTTCGTATGGGAGACGGATCATAATGGTGTTTATACATATGTAAGTCCGCGGGCGAAACAAATGTTTGGTTTTGAACCTGAGGAAATTCTCGGTAAAACAATGATTGATTTTATCCCTCCCGAAAGTAAAGAGAAATATTCAAGTCTGTTAAAAGATATTTTTTCTGAAAACGAAGCAATAAACGGTATGGAACGTATTTTTGTCTACCGGGATGGAACAAATGTGGCGGTAGAAACAAATGCACTGCCGCTTTTCGATGATGAAAATAATTTTTACGGGTACCGTGGAACAGATCGTGATATCACCGCCCGTAAAGCCAATGAACGGATTATGCGTCTTACCCAATTCAGTGTGGACAGCAGTGCCGATGCGGTAATCTGGTTTAATCGGGATGGAAGGATTGTTTATGCAAATCAATCTGCCGTTTCACAGTTGAATTACAGTCGAAGTGAACTCCTGGGGAAAACAATTTTTGATATTGATATCTTTTTTGTAAGGGAGGAATGGGATAAACACTGGGAGCAGATTGCAAGCTTCAGGTCTGTAAACTTTGAAACCAAATATCATACCAGTGACAACAGGGATATCACAGTTGAAGTACTTTTGAATTATTTAGACTATGAAGACAGTGAATACATATGTTCTTTTTCACGGGATATAACCAGTAGAAAAAAGGTTGAAGAAGAACTAAAAAAACTTTCCCAGGCAATTGAACAATCTCCATCAACGGTAATGATTACAAATAATAAAGGAAAAATAGAATATATAAATCCTACATTTACGGAGGTGACAGGTTATTCTCTGAACGAAGCTATAGGTGAGAATCCTAAATTTTTAAAATCAGGTAAATTGCCGGAGAAGCATTATCGAGAATTATGGGAAACAATCCTTTCCGGAAAGGTGTGGAAGGGGGAACTGAGCAACCGTAAAAAGAATGGTGAAGAATTCTGGGAGTATGCATCTATTGCGCCTATCTTTAATGACACAGGTGAAATTACCCACTTTGTTGCAGTAAAAGATGATATTACAAGCCGAAAAATTGCTGCCGAAAACATGCGGCGAAATGAAGAACGGTTAAAGGAAACCCAAAAAATAGCAAAACTTGGAACCTGGGAACTTGATCTTAATACGAACCAACTCTACTGGTCTGAGGAAACCTTTAATATTTTCGGAAGAGATCCAGCAAATGGTATCGCCTCTATGGATGAATATATGAGTCTTTTTGATGAAGGTGATCGTCAGATCTTTAACAGAAAATATGAAAGACTTGTTAAGTATCGTGAAAATTTCGAAGTGGAGGTGCGTCACTACATGCCCGGTAATTCACTGGCTTTTGCACAGGCCAGCGCAGAACCGATAATTTTCGATGATGAAGTCGTTGGGATTCGAGGATCTGTTTTGGATATTACCGAGTTGAAAAAGGCCGAGGAAGAACTGAGGATTGCCAAGGCAGATGCAGAAATGGCAAGCAGGGCTAAAAGTGATTTTCTTGCAAATATGAGCCATGAAATACGTACTCCAATGAATGCAATTATAGGCATGAATCATCTCTTGCTGAAAACCGATCTTGCTGATCGGCAAATGGATTATGTAAAAAAGATACAGATGGCTTCTCAGAATCTGCTCGGAATAATTAATGATATTTTAGATATTTCAAAAATTGAAGCAGGTAAACTCGTAATTGAGAAAATAAATTTCAATCTGGGCACTGTGCTTGATAATATGGTTAACCTGATGAATATTCGTGCAGTTGAAAAGAATCTGGAATTGATAATTAATGTTGATAATAACGTTCCATTTGAACTCATTGGGGACCCCCTGAGACTGGGGCAGGTGCTTATTAATTTAGTCAGCAATGCCATTAAATTCACAAATAGCGGAGAAGTTGTTGTTTCCGTTTCGCTTAATAGAGAAATGACAGAAGAGGTGTTTTTAAAATTTTCCGTGGAGGATACAGGAATCGGCCTCACGGAGGATCAGCAGAAGCGGCTTTTTCAATCCTTCTCTCAGGCTGACACATCTACCACCAGGAAATATGGCGGGACCGGCCTGGGGCTCAGTATCAGTAAAGCACTGGTAGAAAGCATGGGGGGAGAAATCGCCGTTCACAGTATTCAGAAAAAAGGAAGTTCCTTCTATTTTACGGTCCGTTTCGGACGGCAGATGAAAGAGGAACGCAGTTTTGAAATACCCCCTGAGCTGATCGAAGGCCGGGCCCTTGTCGTTGATGATAATATCACTGCCCAGAGAATAATTCAGCGTTTTTTGGAAAGTTTTTCTCTCAAGGTTGATACGGCTTCAAATGGTAAGGAATCCCTTCGTAAAATAGAAGAAACGGATGGGGAAAATTCCTATAAACTGGTTTTTCTTGACTGGGAAATGCCCGACATGAATGGCTCTCAGGTCGCTGCAGAAATTCTAAGTAATGAAAATATTACTGTAAAGCCTAAAATAATTATGATCACAGCATATGGTCGTGAAGAAATTATGAAGGAAGCAGAAGAGGCTGGAGTTGAAGGATTTCTTATTAAACCCGTGAGTAAGCTGGTATTGTTTGATACCATAAGAGAATTGTATCTTGATGAAAATCATTTCGTGCAGGAGAAAGTTCCCGATAGGCAAAAGGAAAATAAAGACAAATCCCTTTCCGGGATTCGCGTTCTCCTTGTAGAAGATAATGAAATTAATCAGCAGGTAGCGGGAGAACTTCTCACGCATGAAGGGATGAAGGTTGTTTTTGCAGAAAATGGAGTAGAGGCGGTAGATTTTTTGAAAGAATACTCATCCGAGATTGACCTTGTCCTGATGGATCTCCAGATGCCTTTGATGGATGGGTATGAAGCTACAGTGTATATAAGGAATGAATTGAAATTGACGGATCTTCCCATACTGGCAATGACTGCTGATGCCATGGATGGGATTATCGAAAAAACAGAGCATGCGGGTATGAATGATTGTATTGTCAAGCCTCTTGATGTTGAAGCCCTCTATGAAAAACTGAAAAGATGGTCGAATAAAATAAGCAATGAGAGTCAGGGGGGCCGGACAGAAAAAGAGGGTGGAGGAATTATCATGGAAGAAAAATTAGCCAGGTTAGAAGGTATCGAATGGAAAGAGGGATTGGAAAGAGTTGCAGGGAACAGTGAGTTGTATGGTAAGTTGCTGTTAAAATTTAAGGAAAATAACAGTGATATAATAAAAGATGCAGAAAATTTATTGATTGCCTGCAACTATGAAGAGGCGGAAAGGAAAATGCATACCCTGAAGGGGATCTCAGGAAATATCGGTGCAGTAAATCTTCATCAAATTGTAGTGGTTCTGGATGACGAATTGAAGAAGGAATCCTGTGATTTTGAACTTGCTCAGCGTTTAATGAAAAATGCAGAAGGGGAACTGCAGAAAGTGATGACATCTATTGAAAATGTATTTGGAGGAGAAAAAAAAATGGACAATAAAAATTCCAATTTCAATTCGGCATCGGAAATTGAAATATCCAGACTTTTCAGTGAGTTAAGGAAATGCCTGGAGAGTTACAGTACCAGGTCCGAAGATGTACTTGGTAAGCTTCGGGAAAATGTTGAAAATACAAAAGAATACGAAATGTCAAAACTCGAAAATTTAATTAAAAATTACCAATATGAAGAAGCCCTGGACCAACTCAATATTATTGAACAGACATAGTTGAAATAATAGAATAGCATCACAAGGGTAAAAGATATGGATAAAAACCAGAATAAAGCTACTGTTTTATTAGTTGATGATGTCCCTGAAAATATTGATATCCTGCGTGGTATACTTGAAGACAGCTATGCCTTAAAGGCCGCTATCAATGGAAAAACAGCTGTAAATATAGCTATTCAGGCAATTCCAGATTTGATACTTCTCGATATCATGATGCCGGAAATGGATGGTTTCGAAGTATGTGAGCTGTTAAAACAGGACCCGCGAACATCTTCAATACCGATTATTTTTATCACAGCCCTTGATGATCGGGTTGATGAGTCAAAAGGATTTGAACTGGGGGCTGTGGATTACATTACCAAACCGGTCAATCCCGATATAGTCAGGGCCCGGGTCAAAACCCATCTGGCCGTTTATGACCAGAACAGGGCCCTCGAACAATTAGTGAGGGAGAGGACCAGTGAACTGAATGAGACCCGTCTTGAAATAATCAGGCGCCTGGGCCGTGCAGCGGAATATAAGGATAATGAAACGGGTATGCATGTTATCCGCATGAGTAAATACTGTCAGCTGATTGCCCTTGGCAGTGGCCTTTCTGAAAAGGAAGCTGATCTGATCATGAATGCCTCTCCCATGCATGATGTTGGCAAGATTGGTATCCCCGATGAAATCCTGACAAAGCCGGGACCGCTTAATGATGAAGAGTGGATTATTATGAAACAGCACCCTGAAATAGGGGAAAAAATTATTGGTGAACATTCATCAAAAATTTTATCACTTGCCTGTGTCGCAGCGCTTACACATCATGAGAAGTATAATGGAAAAGGATATCCCAGAGGTCTTGCCGGTGAAGATATTCCACTTGTCGGGAGGATGGTGGCGATAGCCGATGTTTTTGATGCACTTACCAGTGATCGTCCCTATAAAAAGGCATGGCCAGTTGAGGATGCGATTAAGCTGATAAAAGAAGAGCGTGGACAGCATTTTGATGCCCGTCTGGTAGACGCCTTCCTTGAAAAAATTGAACAGGTTCTGGAAGTGAAAGGAAGTTATACTGATGAGAGTTCAGAGGAATAAAGCTGTCAGTCGAAAATAACAGTTTTATTGCCGCTTACGAAAATTCGATCTTCGAAGACCATCTTCAGTGACTGCGCCAGGACAAGTTTTTCAACATCTCTTCCGGCATTTATCATGTCATCAACAGAGTGTGTATGGTCTACGGGGATTGTACTCTGTGATATTATTGGACCTTCATCAAGATCATCAGTGACGAAATGCGCAGTTGCCCCTATGATTTTAACACCACGGTCGTAGGCCTTCTTATATGGATTTGCCCCGATAAATGCTGGCAGGAAACTGTGGTGAATATTTATCATTTGATTTTTGTACATTGATACGAAACTGCGTGAAAGTATTCTCATGTATTTTGCAAGGATTATATATTCCGGATTATATCCGTCTATTATCCTGATAATCTTTTCCTCGTGTTCCCCCCGTGAATTTCCTTCATGAGGTATGAAGTGAAAAGGTATTTCAAACTTATCTGTTAATTCCTTCAGGATTTCATGGTTGCTGATTACAGCCAGAATTCTGGCGTTTAATTCGTTGAAATGGTACCGAAGAAGAAGGTCTCCCAGGCAGTGATGCTCCTTCGTGGCCAGAATAATGATATCTTTTTTCTCCTGCCGGGAGAGACGGATCGTGCTGTCCGGGGGAAGCGCCTTTTTTAATTCTTCGAGTATTTTTTCAGTATCGGCTTCACCGCTGAAAACTGTCCGCATGAAGAAATGATTTGTGGATTTTTCCACGAACTCACCGTTGCTGATGATGTTGCAGTTATTGTTGAAGAGTATACCTGTTACATGATAAACGAGACCTTCCCTGTCGCTGCAGTCAACCATGAGTGTATATGGATTCATACCTTTTCTTCCTTAATTCTGCTTTTTTCGAATTCTATGATCACCATGATTGAAATTTACGATTCGAAGTCAATACAATTATTTGCACTAAAGCCCTCCACTGCACATGCCTGTTTGGTGAGAGCATTTTAACTTCCCCCCAATCCTATCTTTAATTTTTTGGGGAAGTAAATGTCAATGGAATATATTTGACAGATTAACAGGGAAGGCCTAGTCTGTGTGCAGGATATAAATATTTTTCGAGGTGCCTTTTTGAAATCAACCATCGCAGTAATTTTCGATTTTGATGACACCCTTGCTCCGGATAGTACAACTGGTCTTCTGAAAAAACTTGGCGTGGATGTTGAGGTTTTCTGGCAGAATGTCCAGAAAATGGTTGAGGATGACTGGGATCCCGTGCCGGCATACCTCTATGCCATTATTGAAGAATCGTCCTCGGGAGTAATTGAACCCGTTACCCGGGAAACTCTTCAGAAATGGGGTGAGGAAGTAAAGGTGTTCAGGGGGGTGCCATCAATTTTCAACCGTCTGAGAAAACACGCCGCTTCTCTCTCTCCTGATATTGACATTGAATTTTTTCTTATCAGTAGCGGTATCGGTGATGTAGTGCGTAATACTTCCGTAGCCAAAAATTTTTCTGATATCTGGTGCTGCGAATATCATTATGACGAAAAAGGGATTGTTAATTATCCCCGAAAGGTTATAAGCTTTACTGATAAAACCCGTTATATCTTCCAGATATCAAAGGGCTTTACCGGTCCAGGATATCGGGGGCAGCCCTTTATGGTGAATAAAAAAGTATCAACTGCGGATATGCGTATTCCCTTTAATCAAATGATTTTTGTCGGTGACGGATATACCGATGTTCCCTGTTTTTCGCTGGTTCGAAAAAACGGCGGCTTTGCCCTTGGGGTTTATGACCGTAACCGCCAATCGAGATGGGGAAGGGCATGGGAGTTTATCGAAGACGGGAGGGTGTCAAACCTGGTATCCGCTGATTACAGCGCCCGCTCGGATCTTTCAAATTCCCTTTGTATGGCCATTGATAGCATTGCCCGTCGAATTCTTTCTAAGAAAAAGATCTAGCTGAATGAAGATGAGAAATGTGATGGTACTATCTTTTTTTCTGTCGGGAGCTTTTTTGTTATCGTTTTTTACCTGTTGCTCCATGAATAGAATTCCCGCGGGAGGGGAGGTGGTTGCAGTATCTCTTCCCCCTGTTGAACCTCGGATTCTGAAACCGGATGCCGTAATAGCCGGGGGGATTGTTCCGGAGTGTTCCGGAATTGTTATGAGCAGCAGCCAGAAAAATATTTGCTGGGCCATTGGTGATTCAGGGAACGGCCCCTGGCTCTATCGCCTGGAGCTTTCATCGGGTAAGAAATTTTCCGTATCGTTAACAGGGAAATTTTTCCTCCATAATCAAAAAAATCATGACTGGGAGGATGTAGCCCTGGACAGTAAGGGGAATATTGTTATTGCCGATACTGGAAATAATTTTAGTCTCAGAAAGAATATTTCTCTTGTCACAGTTGCCGAACCGGATGAACTGGATAAAATATATGCATCCGGAAAATTTTCATTCATGTATCCGGAACAGTATAAAAAAATAATTTACGGCAATGCCTTTGATGCGGAGGCCCTCTTTATCTATAATGATGCGGCCTATCTTCTTACAAAACGTCGTATTGATAACTTGACCGGTCTCTACCGCTTTGGAAAACTGGATGATAGAAAGATGCATTTCCCGGTTCTTACCGGTTACCTTCAGGTTGATGACCTTGTTACTGCGGCGGACTGCTATCCCCGTGAAAGGCTGCTTCTCTTTTTAACCTATAGTTCTATCTGGCTCCTTGAGGCGCCGGAAGGTGATGATTTTTTAAGGGGAAGGAAGTGGTGGCTCCCCGTCAGGGCAGGGCAGTGCGAAGGGATCTGTTTTCTGGGCCGGGACAGGTTTCTTCTCTGCAATGAATCGGGGGAGTTTTTTGTTCTTCGCCGCAGCAGTCTTTTGCCGGTGCAATAATAAGGGAGTTGTAAGATTAAAGCTTTTATGAACTCAGAAGTGAGGTGTTCAGCTACGGCGAGAGCATACCCTCATAATTCGCAAAGGTATTTTTCAGAAGCGGGTCTGTGGCGATGGCCAGTACCATTTTTTTCTCTTCTTCATTCATGAAGACGTGTTCGCTGTCAAAATATTCAACGGCCTTTTGCGGGTCCGGAAGTTCCTCTACCATGTTGACCAGCAGTGAAATGCGATCCATATTGATCCTTTCCATGGGATTGTTCTTCGTTTCCTGCATGTTATTATTTTTCTTCAGATTTCGCACCATATCGTTGAGCCTTGCGAATTGTTCAATATCCGACCGGTATTTTTTGTAAAAATCTACTGAAATATTATGTTCCGAATCACTTTCCGCCATCATGAGCATAATATACTGAAAGAGATGGTAATTTCGGGAGATTATTGATCGGAGCACTTCTTCAGGAAGTTTCAGAAAATACTGGATGAACTCGCCTACATTTTTAATGTTGGCAAAGTATTTATTGAGCAGGTCCACGTCAAACCGGGAAAGTATAAAAAAAAGCATTAGTTTGTCATTTGAAATAAATTTTGAGCTAATCACCAGTTCCATGAGGCGTTTGTTGTCAAGAAAGGAGAGCATCTCGTCAATGATTCTTTCCGTGGAATGGTCATGGATGGTGCAGTGGCCATAAACAAATATTACAAGTTTTTCAAGAATTTCAAGGCTCAGTTTTTCAGAATTAAGGTATTCCCTGAGGTGTTCCATGTCTCTGAATAAAATAAGAAAATATAGAAATTGCTGTATTACCTCATATTCAGAATTATTTACACATTTATTAATAAGTTCAATGAATTCATCGAGGGAAAGGTTTTCGAAAACCGGTTTCACTCGATGAATTTGCGGGAAGGAGGAGTCCTGCATTATTGCTTCGACATAGAAGAGATGATAGCGGTCTACGGAGTTTTTTGATGCTTTTTCATCTGCCATTGATTTAATAAATCCTGCATTAATGTGATTGCATTATTATACAGATTGAAAGAAAAGTCAACTGTTGAGGGTCGGTTATTATAAATATTGCTTTTTAAAATAACAGCAATATTGTGGCTTTATTCGAAGGTAGAAGCCACAGATCTTTAATTAAAGTGACAAGTTTAAAGTATCTTTTTTGCAGCCCCTGCTGCTTTATACTTTGTACCTGAATCCTTCTTTTTAAAACTGTGTAGATCCGTGGCTTCTTTTAGAATTCTTTCTTGAAAATTTATATATTCATCAACTCGCTATTTTTTCTTCATATAATTTATGATAAAGAACCGGCAGAACCACCAGTGTCAGAATAGTCGAGGTCATAATTCCTCCCACGACAACAGTTGCCAGGGGTTTCTGTACCTCAGCACCGATGCCAGAGGCAATCATCATCGGTAGAAAACCGAGGATATCCGTCAGTGCCGTCATCAGTACGGGGCGCAGCCTGAGGAGTGTTCCCGAGGTAATCAATTCGATACCGGAAAGTCCCTCTTCTCTGCTGCGGTTTAACTGGTTGATCAGAACCATTCCGTTAAGTACAGCAATACCGGAGAGGGCAATAAAACCAATTCCGGCGGAGATGCTGAAGGGAAGTCCCATTATTACCAGGCTGAAGATGCCTCCCGCAATGGCAAAGGCGGTACCGCTGAAAATCAGCAGAGTCTGTGAGACACTGTGAAAGGCGGAATAGACCATAATGAATATCAGTAACAGGGAAAGGGGGGCGATAAGAAAAAGGCGTTTTCTCGCCTGTTTCAGGTTTTTGAAGTCTCCCCCCCAACTCAGGTAGTATCCTTCCGGAAGTTTTAATTCCTTCTCTATCAGTTTGCGCGCCTCATCTACGTAACTCTCCGTGTCGCGTCCCCGGAGGTTTATCATTACGGCACTGCGGCGTTTTGAAGATTCCCTGAGAATATAGGAGAATTGGTCCACAATCCTTATTTCCGCAACTTCCTGAAGGGGAACGGTAAATCCTTCCGCTACGCCTACAGGGATTTGTTTCAGTACATGGATAGTTTTCCTGGAACTGTCTGGAAGGCGAACCATTACAGGGAAGGGTTTCTCGTCAATATAAATGCTTGCGCCGTGTGCGCCCCCCACGGCAATTTCAACTGTATCGAGTATAGTCTTTTTGGAAATGCCGTAGCGGTTGATAACATTCATTTTAGGAACTATCTGCATCAGTGGGACCTTGCCCCTGATATCCGCTTCTACATCTCCGCTTCCGGGGATTTTTTCCAGGAGTTCAACAATCCGGTTGCTGATGACCTGCAGCTTTTCCATGTCTTCACCATAGATTTTTACAGCAATGTCAGATTTGATCCCTTCCAGAAGTTCATTGAACCTCAACTCGATGGGCTGACTCACCATTATTCTCTGACCGGGAATTTCCCTTGTCAGCTTATTGGCCATGTCTCGGGCCAGATCATCATTGCTTCTCCTCTTGCCGTTGATTTCGGGCCACTGGCTCTCCGGCTTAAGGGTAATGATGGTGTCGCCATGATTGATTCCAGCCGGATCAGTAGATATCTCCGCGGTCCCGAGGCGTGAAAAAACAGTACGCACTTCTGGAAACTGGAGAATTTTTTTCTCTGTAATGCTCTGCAGGCGCACTGCCTGTTCGGGGCTGATTGTGACTGGCCGCATTGCCTGAATAGCCATGGATCCCTCATTGAGGCGCGGTATAAATTCACCCCCCAGGTTGAGAAAGAATCCAACACCCATAATGATGATCAGGAAGGCAGTAATAAGAATCTTTTTGCTGTGGCGGACCGCCATTAAGGGAATTCTGAGGTAGAAATTTTCTACCGGTTTCATGATTATGGAACTCTCCTTTTTCCGGCGTCCGGAGAGAAACTGGGCCGCCATGGCGGGAATTGCAGTGAAGCTGAAAAAATATGCCGCCGCAATGGCAAAGCAGAATGTAGCCGCCATTGGTGTGAACATTTTCCCCTCGATACCTGTCAGTGCAAATACGGGAAGAAATACCACGATAATAATCAGCTGACCAAAACCGGCGGCACGTCGCATGCCAAGGGTGGCGGAGATTACCGACTCTTCAACTTCCCGCCGCGTGAGATCCCTTTTTAATTCTCCCGAGCGCATCTGTATCTCCCGGACACAGGCATCTACTACGATAACGGCACCATCGATAATAATACCAAAATCGAGGGCACCCATACTCATCAGGCTTCCCGGAATTCCCGTAAGGCGCATCAAAATGAAGGTGACCAGGAGAGAAAGGGGAATTGTAATTGCGGTAATTACAGCGGCACGGCTGTTTCCCGCAAGGAGAAAAAGTATTATTATTACCAGGAGTGCACCGGTAATAAGATTTTTTTCCACAGTACCCAGGGTTTTTTCCACCAGCTCTGAGCGGTCATAGAGGGGAGTGATGGTTATATGTTTTGGCAGGGTCTTCTGAATCTCATCGATTTTTTTACTGACATCATGGGCAACCGCCTTGCTGTTTTCTCCAAGGAGCATAATAACGGTGCCGAGGACCGTTTCTTTGCCCCGATGAAGCGCCGCCCCGGTACGGAGTTCCCTGTCGGGACGTACCCTGGCGATGTCATTTACAGTGACGGTCTGGAAGTTCTGCAGCATTTTTACCGGGACCTTCCTGATGTCATCAAGTGTCCGGTATCGTCCATCCGCCTGGACCAGCAGCTGTTCCGCAGTCTGTGTGATATAACCACCACCGGTGACGGTACTGTTTTCTTTGAGTGCTGTCAGTATTTCGGAAAAACTGATTCCGAAGCGGGCCATTTTTTTCGGGTCGGGAAGAACATAAAATTGTTCAGGGTAACCCCCTACGGTATTGATTTCTGTGACACCGGGAACGGTAAGGAGGCGCGGCTTTACCTGCCATTCCTGGATGGTTCTTAGTTCCATTAACTGTTTTAAACGGGCGTCCCGGTTTTTTGCAATTGTTTTTGTATCAAGGGCATAGTGAAAAATTTCCCCGAGCCCGGTGGCGATGGGTCCCAGCTGTGGAACGATACCCTCTTCAAGTTCAGTTGACTGAAGACGTTCGGAAACCAGCTGCCTGGCCCTGTAGAGATCGGTTCCCTCTTTGAAGACAACCGTAACCTGGGAGAGGCCGAAGCGGCTGATGGATCTCACCTCTTCCGTGCCGGGGAGGGCGCGGAGGGAATTCTCCACGGGGAAGGTAATTGTTTTTTCTACGAGTTCCGGGCTTTTGCCGGTTGCGGGGGTGTTGACCTGAACCTGCACGTTTGTGATATCCGGTACTGCGTCTATGGGAAGTCCAATGTAGGCAAACCATCCCGCAATTGCCAGAACCAGAGTCCCGGCGAGAGCCATCATTCTATTGTTAACGGAAAAACGAATTATTTTTTCTATCATAGTGTTATCCCTTAGTGTCCATGTCCGTGACCGGAAGCGCCGAAGGCCTCCAGGTAGGAGAGACGCAGCAGCGGAGCACCCGCCACTACCAGTTTGTCTTTATTCCGTGCACCTGGAATCTCAACCTGTAGAAAACCTTTGCGGTTTTCGAGTATGCGAATTTTTTCCGGGCGGTACCACGGACCTGATTGCAGGTAGCAGCTCCTGTCGAATTCATGTCTTACCAGGGAGGACGCGGGAATTTTGAAACGTTTTTTTCCCCCGGCGTTGTATCTGTTAAGCGGAACCATTTTTAGTCCTATGGTCTTTTCTGCTTCAGGGGAGAGTTGGATGCCTTTTTTCTCATCAGTCTTAATGACGGCTTTTTTCGTTGAGACATCTGAATGACCATGTTTGTCATGTTCAGGGTGTTTTTCTTCTTTGTCGAGATCATCATGCTCAGCATGTTTATCGTCATCATCATGTACTTTATGCCCGGCATGATCTTTGTCTGCCATTTCCTTTTTATGATCACTGTCACCCTCATGTTGATGGTCATCATGCTTCTGGATGCAAGCTCCAAAGAAAAAAAGTGAAGTGATCAGGACTGTAATTGCTATATTATTTTTCTGCATGTCTAATCTCCTTTAGTGCCGTACCGTCTAATGTTCGTATGGTCCAGTACAGTTTAAGGACCTCCTGCTGCAGAGCATAACGGCTTTTTATTGATTCCAGGCTTTGTCGGTGATATTCAATAATGATAGAGGGGGAAATTATTCCCCTGTTCATTTGAGAGTGCAGACTCTGATGGTCTGAATCATACTGCCTTTTATCGGCAGCGCCTGATATTGCCTTCAGGCGGGTATACCTTTGCAGAAGATTTTTTCGCAGAGCCTTCAGGCGGGATTCCTGAATGGTGTGGTTTTGTTTAGACGATTCCACGCGGGCCCTTGCAATTTTTCTGCCCCCTTTGTTCAGGTTCAGGATGGGGATAGGAAGTGAAAGGCTCACCCCTGCTGCAATTTCCCTGTTGCTCCCTGTCCCGGAGCCGCTGAAACTGGGGCCGATGCCGATATCAGGAATAGCTTCCGCATTTTCTCTATCAAGTGCTGCCTTTGCAAGAGATATATCTTCCCGCAGAAGGGCGAGGCGGGGGCTCTTTGCCGGTAAATGGTTCTCGACAGCGGACAATGAGTTAATGCCGGAGAGAGAAATGTTTTGCAGATTATTTTCCGGTAAACCCGTCCATCTTTTCAGACGGCCGATTATCTCTTCCCTTTCCGCGGTGAGAAGCGCGGCGTTTCTGCCGGACTCTTCCTGTGTCATACGGTAGAGGGAGCGGCTGATTTTTAATTCCGGAGTGAGGCGCGGAAAGCGGCGCAGGCGTGCAGTGAGGTGATCCATGGTCTGCTTTGTTTCATTTAATACTTCTTCTTCCTTTTTGATTTGATGAAGCCGGTTAAGGAGAAGTATGGTCTCTGCAATGGTTTCATCCTGCTTTATTTTGAGGGCGAGGAAATATTTTTTCGAGGAGCTGCGGGCTTCCCTTATGCGGGCTCCCCGTTTTCCTCCAAGTTCAAGTTTCTGGGAAAGGGTCACTTCCCCCTCCAGGCTGCCGCCGTCGAAATTATACATGATCTTCGAGTCAGCTTCAGGATTGGGAAGGGCCGCCGCCTTAACTTCCCCCCCCCTGACCTCTTTATATCGGAAAAAAAGGGATTTGATATCCGGATGATTTTCCGCGGCACTAATGGCGACCTTCTGCCATGAAATAGAATTTTGTCTTTTGTTTCTGGTTTCTCCCGCAGAAAGACTGGCCGCTGCGGTGATTAGAATCAGGATGAATAAATATTTTTTTGTTCTCATTTTTTTCTCCATTAATAAATTGAGACGCGATGACAAAGTCTGCCTTTTGTGGCAGCCGAGCCTCAGACATCTGTTGTATTATTTAAACGGAGAAGGGGGGTGCGCGTTCAGGCAGTGTGTTTTGAAGTATCAGGTGATGAATGATTTCTTCCCGCTCAAGTGCAGGTGTCGCTGCAGGAGGGGGATTGATAATCAGTATATAGGGTTCGATAACTGCAATGGGACTTTTTACCGGTACGCTATTTGCTGTCCTGCTGTAGAGGGAGCCGTGATTTCCCAGTAAATGATCAAAGATGGTTTCGCCATCACAGTGGTTCCGGCAGTTATCGGTTTCGGCCTCACCGAATGAATAGATGATGGCCGGTTCTTCAAAGCCGTGATTCTCATGGTGGATATGTATACCGGTACCGGTTCCCCCGATGATCAGGGTAAATATCCCTAGCAGAAATACGGCAATATGTTTACCCATTGACTTCATAGGGACATTAAAATAGACAGGGGACATTTCGTCAAGTAAATGCCGTCGGATTTATCGCCGACCCGGATGCCTGCACTGTTATTTTTTGCGGGGAAGAGTTTCATATCCGAGCCGCTTCCATTGTGCGATTCCGAAGCGCATGTTGTAGATTCTTTTGAATCCCGCGTCGATGAGGATCTTTGAAGCAACTGTACTCCTGTTTCCCGTCGCGCAGTAGATGAGAATATCTTTTTCCCTGTAGTCTTCAAGCTGAGCCAGGTTTTCCTGCAGAACCTGAAGTGGGATCAGTTTTGCCCCGGGGATCCGTATCATATTGAACTCCATCGGTGTTCTCACATCAAGTATCAGGGGATTGATATTTTTAATGATATTTACCGCTGTATCGGAGGATACTGACCGGTAATGGGGTTCTTTGTATTCAACGACACTGATGGAACCTTTTTGGTTGCCGATTGAAAAAAAATAGGTTCCGAGTTTTTTCATTTTTATATATTTTTTGTCTCCGGCTTTTACAGGGTAATTTTTCTTTATTCCGAGTTCGGGAATACTGACTGTGTAGGCAGTATTTTCCTGATTAACCGGAATGATGTAATCTCCTCGGTATACAGTCAGTTTTATTTCACCGTCACGTGGAATGATAATCTCCCGCAGGCCGTTTTTCACCTTTCCGTCTACGATTTTGCTTCTTGCCTTCCCGGGATTTCCGCCGCAGGCGGTGAGGAGTAAGATAAGGGCAATACCGGAATAAAAAGTCTTTGATTTCATTAATATGCTCCATGTTTTGGAAATAATAGCATGTGTAATAGTATTTTAGTATATAGTAAAGTGAAAAGTTACTTGAAGACTGTTTTTTTTATAGTCTCTTCTATATCTTTTGTTCAATGGCAGCATTTTAATAAATATAAATGTATTCTATCACTGGTATTCGACTTTCAGGAAAAGAAATCCTTGTTGAACCGATTTATATGGCTGTAGTATAATACATTATGAGCTATGAAATTGGAAAAACGGACCAGGTTATCTGCCCTGTTTGCAAATCAGTATGCAGTGAAACTATATATGATACGGTTTTAAAATGCAGCAAATGTCATATTATGTTTGAAAATTTAATAGGATGCTGCATGGATCCGAACGAGCTTTATTCCATGGATTATTTCCATGGGGAAGTCTATCAAAATTATATTCAGGAAGAACAATTTCGGAAAAAAAATTTCAGGATCAAACTTAACAAAATAAAAAAATATATTCCCGAACAGGGGAGGGTTCTCGATTTTGGGTGTGCCATGGGATACTTCCTTGATGTTGCACGGGAAGATGATTATGAAGTCTGTGGTGTGGAAATTTCCAAATATGCATCGGAATATGCGGTAAATACCGGTAAACATACTGTCTATAATGGAGACCTGATTTCAGGAAATTTTGCGGATGACTTTTTTGATATAATAACAATGTGGGATGTGCTGGAACATTTATATAATCCTGTTGAAATTCTTTCTGAAACAAATAGAATTCTAAAAAAAAATGGAGCACTGATAATTGAGACATTAAACATCAGTTCTTTTGCTGCAAGAATAATGAAAAAAAACTGGCCCCTTTTTTCTCCTCCATATCATCTTTTCTATTTTAATTTTGAAACATTAACTGGACTGCTTAATAAAACCGGATTCAATACAATTAAAATAATTCCAGTGCAGACCTATGTGCGGTTATTTAAAAAATACAGGGCATTAAGATATTACAAATATCCCATAATAAAAAGTGTTCTGAGTAAATTGTTTGATGATGTGTTAATAGTTGTTGCTTCAAAAAATTAAAGGCTCGGATTATAAATTCAGCATCAGTTGAACAATCTGGTCAGCCCCGTTTTCATCAAAATGAAAATCAATGCACTCATCGATTCTTTTCTCTGTACTGCTGAAATTGAGGGGCACATTCTCAAATACTGCCTCCTTTCCGAAATAGATTGCTTCCCAGAATTGATTGTATCCGGCTGCGCAAACAATGAAATCAAAGGCATTGAAATAATCTACAACAGGGAAGAGGCCTCCCTCATAGTTACTGGTATATACCATCTGGTATCCGGCACTCTCCAGGTATGAGTATTTTCTTTTATTTTTTTCGAAATCACCGGGGCGGCCATTAAAGGCGAAAAGGCAAATGTCACGGGAGCCATCAAGGCACAGGGCCTTGATGGCCTCCTTCCTTGAGAGGATTTCATCCCGGTTTCGAAGTATCAGGGGATTTATCTGTTTCATCGGAACAATGCTGTTAAAGGGTTCAATCGCAAGCAGTAAATCATAGTCCTGTGTATTGATGGAAATATTCCCATCAGGGAGCGGAACTGAAAAAAAATTGTCATAGACCTGGTGGCATAAAAATACTTTTTTGCAGGGGAGTTCAGCTGTGAAATGGTGAAGTGGAAACCAAAGCAGGTCAACTATCAGAATATCCGGATTGATTTCTTTTATCGCGTTATACAATTCGGATTCATGAAAGTTAGTTTTTGAAAGCTGTCTCTCGTCTTCCATGGGAATTTCAATATGACTGATATTGAAAAGGCCCGCAAGGTGGGAAAAAGAAGAACCGCTTAGAATTATAAAATCACTCTCTATATTATTTCTCTTAAGGGCATTGCCGATTGTAATACCACGAACAACACGACCGGAACCGGCAACACCTGCCGTGTAATATAAAATTTTCATGCCTAGCAGAAATAGTAAAACTGGAATTGGCCAGTACCAGAGCCATATGTACCATAGGTTTCCCAGTTATCACCACTTATATTATCCATGGAAACCAGTTTGTCAGCGTTATTAGTGCCGCCTTCCTCGTCAATAAAAGTGATTTTTTCATTTAGAATCGCCACAAATCGTCTTGGTCCATACATATCGTTGGATGCGGAATCTGGGAGTTCGGCCTGTAAATTTAAATTGAGATCCAGCTGAATAATTTTTCCTGTAAGTAAAGTGGAATCAGCTGCGTAAAGAGCTGATGATTTTACAAGGACATCGGAGGATTCATTCAGGACGGTATAAGGTGTGCCAATTATTGAATCCGTACCTGGATTAAATTTGCTTACCTGGTTTTCATGTGCGACATATACCATGCCGTCGTTGTCGACAGCCACTCCTCTGATGTTTGTGAAAGGAGTTGAGAATAATGTTTGATTCGTACCATCGAGATTGCTACTGTATAGACTACTGCTATTTGCATAATAAAAAATATTGTTGTTCCTGTCCAGGGCAATGGAATTGACATTCATTGGCCCCGAATCAGATATAATAACGTCAGCCACTGTACTTGAAATATTATCAACTCTAATTACTCTCGGCGGGCCGGCTGACCCGGAATGGTTAAGCGCTATATATATTCTTCCTGTTGAATCGAAAGCAATATCAGATGGAAGGAAATATGAAGAAAAACCTGGAATTATTGTGCCGCCCATTTCGCTCCATCCAGCCCCGGTCATATTGTTTATCTGAACAACCCTGTAATTATAATAATCCGGGATAACCAGTTTTGTTTCACCTACAACCATTGAAACAGGAAGATCTACGGTTTCTCCCGGAGAAAGATTTGTCTGCGCCGATCCTTCATAAGATAGAACTGCACCGGGATCAGCCGGATCAATAGTTGCTGTCAAAGCAAAGAGTCTGTTGTCTCCGGGGGGGACACTTATGGTTATTGAACTTGTACCGGCAGGATAGGTCTGGTTTATTGTTGTCATGTCAGCCGCACTGATGTTGAGTGTAATTAAAGTAATATTTGACGGAGCTGTCTGGGCAAATGCCGGAGTAGAGAAGAAATCAAGAATATGGTCAATTACTGATTTTTCCTTAATAGAATATTCGTTTCCCGGCAGACCGAGATTGATTGTTACTCTGGCGGGAGTGTCCGTTGAGCAGCTGAGTGCTGAAAAAAAGAAAATAAGGACTGAAATTATAGCTCCAAGGGTTGATTTAACGTTCATGGCAATTATCTCCTTTTTTGGCTAACATTAAAGTAATAAAATTCTTTAAGCATTGCAATTTTTTTGGTGTACAACCAATATTATTGGAATTCCCCTTTTAATTATAATAATGAAATACATATTTTGATGTAGAAACCTTAAATCCAACATGTTGATACAGGCTCATGGAAGGAATATTTGATACCTGTGTTCCTACTTTTATATTATTTAAGTTTTTGAAGGTGGTTTCCATGAAGGATATCATGTCGCTGGCTATCCCCTGTCGCTGGTATTTTTTTTCTACTGAAATTTGATCAATTATAAATGTTTTTTCGTCCTTTAAAATCTGTAAAAAACCGGTAATTGAACCGTCAATTTCTGCAACAATCATGGCATATCCGCGTTTTCCGGAAAAATAATTCCGGACCCATTCCGCATTTATATTAACAGCGTTCTCATTGGGAAACTCTTCATCGACAAGAAATCGACTGTGGTTAAAAGTTTTTTTTGCAAGTTCAATTATTCCTGTTTCATCTTCAGGGTTGGCAAATCTTATATTACAGACGCTTCTGCATTTAGTAATTGAAATATTGTTTTTAATCAGAATAATATTTGTATCAACAAGATGAAAATTTTGCTTTTCAAGAAATTTAATATATTTAAAACTTCTTTCCGGGACTTTGGAATACATGAAAACCGGATTCTTTTTTAATGAATAAAAAAATTTATACTCACTTTTTAGTTTTTTATTAATAAAATTGTTATCAAGTTCTACTCTATAGACTTTGCGGTTCAGCTGATCTGTCAACCAGTGGTCTAATATAATATTATTACCCATAAAGTATTTTGAATTGTATATTTTGAAAAAGCAATAAATATTTTTTAGTAATCATTTTCGGATTATAGCTTGAGTCCGGATAAATGGCAATAAATTTTACGGATTCTTTGTGCCTGAAGTTCAAGATCACATGATTTTCCGGTTTCAGCACTAATTAAAAAATAACACGGCCACGAAATATATATTTATCACCCTGTTTATTTTCTAAAGTAATTGACCGGTGTACCGCCTGTTTTATAAAAACTATATGAATCAACCACTCCTGTACATTCGAAACGGCTATGCCCTCTACTTCGGCCCCATCAGTGATAACCGGGAGCACCGGCATCATATGCTGCAGGTTGCCGCCTCACTGGAGAAGGTTTTTGAAGTGACTCTGCTGCAGAAAAGCTACTCTTTTCAGGGGGGCTTTATTGATGCGGATGTGCCGCATCGAATCGACAGCGGTGGTGAAACTGTATGTCTTATTCTTTTTGATCCCGAGGGCCCTGCGGCAGCGGGAATTCGCGCCGAGTTTGGAGGGGGAGACTGGAAGACATTTTCCGAATCATGGATAGATGCTCATTTAAGGGAAGTTATCGATGCTGCGAAAAAATGTCTCCCCGGGGATGAAATGGACCCTCTTGTGAATAAGCTGTTCGGGGCAGGGGAAGTTTTTAATTCAGCAGGGGAGTCTGATCCACGAATGGATCACCTTCTTGACTTTCTCAAAAGTACCGAAGGGAAGCGATGTACGGCTGCTGAGGCAGCGAATGTAATCGGTTTGTCCGAGAGCCGAATGCTTCACCGCTTCACCGAATATACGGGGATTCCCTTTCGTCGTTACCTCCTCTGGCTTCGCCTTCGTGATGCCATTGACTGCATCACCGTCGGAATGAATTTTACCGACGCCGCCCACGAGGCGGGTTTTTCAGATTCAGCTCACCTTTCGCGTACATTTTCGGATACCTTTGGCATGACACTGCTGACCGTTTTTAAAAGTTCACAGGTCAGCAGGTTTATTCAAGTCATTACCTGATAAAATCCGTACCTTCCCCTGCAATACAATAGGAGAAGGAGATGATCATGAAATTAAAACAGCTTGCAGACACTGCCAGTCCCCTGGTGCAAAAAAAAGCGGAAGAATTGACGGCGACCCTGACCGGTGACAGAGAAAAAGTGAGGGCCATCTTTCACTATGTCCGTGACGGAATTGATTTCGGATTTCCATCGGCGGGTGACCTTGTAAGCGCCTCTGAGACGATCTCTTCCGGTATGGGACAGTGCAACAATAAAGGGATTCTTTTCCTGGCCCTCTGCCGCGGCGCCGGAATTAATGCGAGGCTTCATTTCTCATCAATAAAAAAGGAAATCCAGCGGGGACTCTTTACCGGTCTGATGTATCGCCTCATGCCGGATACGATTTCACACAGCTGGGTTGAGGCGGAAGTTGAAGGCGCATGGCACCGCATTGATTCTTATATCAATGACATTGATTTTTATCACGCAGGCAAATGTATCCTTGCGGAACGGAACTGGGACACGGGATTTTCAATTTCATGCAGCGGGGGAAGTTCCACGGCAGAACTCGATTTTGAAGAGGAAGGTTTTGTCCAGATGGATGCGGTTATTGAAGACCACGGTGTCCACGAACCGGAGGAGTACTTTACCTCATCGCTCTATTTGAATCGTCCCGGTTTTTTTAAGCTTATGATCTATCGTCTGGTGGTGCCGGGGATTAATGATGTGATCAGGAAAATGCGCAGCGGCCAGCGGTGTGAAGGGTAGGGGGATTTCTGTGGGCTTCTGTATGTGCCAGCCAGCATGCCTGACATCTATCTGTTAATTTTGAGTTTTTCATAATATATTCCTTTTCTTAAAGGGAGCGGACAAAGGTTTACTTTTTAAAAAGGATATGTGGTGTTCTTTTGACAGTTACAAAGCAATTAAATGCAAATTTTAAATTGTTTTTGCATTGATTTATTGAGAAAAAGTATAAACAGTAAACAATATGGTTATTCAATAATTAACTTATTGCCAGCGGAAGGGAGTTATGTGAAATACTTTTACATTTTAAGAGTACTTCTCATTTTTCCATTTGCCTTTTGTCTGCGGGAAATCCCGGAACATAAATGAAAATTTAAATTTCGCACAATTAACATCGAGAATTTAAAACGAGGAATCGGAAAATATGCAAATAAAACTAAAAACTGGTGACAATGCCCCGGATTTTAACTTTGTCACGCCCTGGCAGACGGGACTGGAATTTTATAAGGCAGCGGGCGAAAATCCATCAGTCCTTATTTTTCTACGCTATCAAGGCTGCCCGGTCTGTCAGATGGAGATGGCCAGCTTAAAGCATGAGATCGATCTATTTGCCCAAAAGGACGCCGGTGTGTTTGTATTTCTGCAAAGCTCGCCCGAAGTTGTTGCTTCTGCTGCCAATAAAGAAGATTGGCCCTTTACAATCGTAAGTGACCCATCAGGCGATATATTTCGACTGTATTCTGTCATGCCCGGAGGCATCCTGAAATATTTGCATCCGGCAGGTCTTATGGCTGCAATCAAAGCGACTTTTAAGGGCCATAAACACGGGAAGTTCGAGGGCATGGAAACACAACTGCCGGCAGCTTTTATAGTAGGAACGGATAAAACGATTATATA
Source organism: uncultured Spirochaetota bacterium (assembly GCA_942491575.1). Lineage (GTDB taxonomy): Bacteria > Spirochaetota > UBA4802 > UBA4802 > UBA5550 > CAZHNW01. Next base: position 1,437,188 of record CALOBT010000025.1, on the reverse strand, counting down.
TGCATATTACGGTAAAAATATCAGCGACGTTCCATCCCCAAAGACCCTGTCAGATATTATTAAATGAGGGTAAATTATAACAATATACTGACAGAATTGATTTTCCTGAAAAAATGAGAAAACATGAAGATGAAGGTTGCTTAATAATCAATCTTGAAAACAATAATAATAAGAAGGATAACCATGCTAAGTACGCAGGAAGCTCTGGAATTAATCCGCCAAAATAAATCGGTAGCTGTTGTGGGTTTATCACCCAAAGACGATCGTCCAAGTCATCGTGTGGGGAAGTTTCTATTAGAAAGAGGATTCAAGGTGATCCCGGTTAACCCGGCTTATGACACTGTCCTGGAACAAAAATGCGTCAACAGCCTCGGCGAATTGTCTCCCGGAAATGCAGACTGGATTGATTTGTTTGTCAATAAAAATCGGCTGGGGGACTTAATAGATGATATTATTCGGCTCAATCCTAAACTGGTCTGGTGTCAAATCGGAGTGGTGGATGAAGCCTTCAATCAGGCTCTGGCGAAAGCCGGCATCCCTTTTATTGCCGATGTCTGCCCTAAAATGGAATGGGAAAAGGTGAATGACTGACGAAAATGCATATAGTTTTGCGGCAAAATATTATTATAGTTACCGGGTTAGGCGACCCTTAATTTAATTATTAATGCGGGAGCAGATATGGCGGTACTTGATGGAAATTGAAGAATTCTCTTGTTTGATACGATTCGCATAATAAGAATGAGCCTGTTGATTCTCTAAAGGATAAATAATTTTAGAAAAGCAAAAAAACCGTAGATGATCCCAGAGAAATAACGCTTACGGCATTCAGGTAAGAAATCAAAAACCTCCCTGTTGCAGAGGGTTATGTGAATCATTTATGATTCCCCTGCATTAATAACCCATTTCAGGCATTACAGAATGAACCATTATTTTTTAATCTCAAAATTGCCCTGCAATAGCATATATTCTTGAAAAAAAAATGGCACAGGGCTTTCTTGAGCCTGTATGCATGCACTCTTTTATAATTTATTGCGAATGTATACGATGAATGATGCCTCATCTGATATTAATTCAACAAGTCAAAATTTAGCTCAGTCTGCCAGCGAGCAGGCATCCAGTGTGGAAGAGATATCTTCCTCTTTAGAGGAAATGGGGGCAGCAATTGCACAAAATTCGGAAAATTCAAAAGAGACGAACTCCATTGCCCAGGACGCATCAAGAATGGCAGTTGAAGGAGGAAAAGCCGTTGAAGAGACGGTCAATGCTATCAGGCAGATAGCCGAACGAATTAATCTTATAGAAGATATTGCTTACCAGACGAACTTGCTTGCCCTTAATGCAGCCATTGAAGCGGCACGTGCCGGTGATCATGGTAAAGGGTTTGCCGTTGTAGCCGGTGAAGTAAGAAAACTGGCCGAAAAAAGCCAGGTTGCCGCCAAAGAAATAAATGAACTGGCTGGTAATAGTGTGGCTATCGCAGAAAAGGCGGGAAGTATGCTGGGTCAAATTGTGCCAAAGATAACACGAACAGCCGAGTTAGTGCAGACTATTACACGGGCATCAGGGGAACAGAATCAGGGTGTAGATCAGATTAACTCGGGTATGGGACAGCTCAACGATATCACACAGCAGAATGCGGCTTCATCCGAGGAACTGGCCTCTTCATCCGAAATATTGACCCAGCACTCAAAAGAGCTCACGAAGATGCTCGATTTTTTTACTGTTACAGAAGAGTGAAAAAGGATGTAAGATATTAATAACCATGAATTGTTTTTTATGTTTATCAAAAAAGTGAGAATTGCAGAATGACTATATATCCTGTACTCATTATACACAGCAATTCATCCCTCTGTCTTCAGTGGAAAGAATGGTTAAGAGAAGAAAGTATTTTCAGTATAATTCTTCATTCAGCAGATGAAGCAATGGCGCAGATATCTGGAAAACAATCATCAATAGTAGTAGTGGACCATTCACTATTTACCGATGCATTCACATCAGTTGTAGGAGAAATAAATTTAAAAGATTCTATTTCTCTGTTATTAGCTGCAACATCCATTCCCGAAGCCATATCCACACTTCAGGGGATTGAATTTTCCGGTTATATTCAGGAATCTGTGGAAAGATATCAATTCATACACTCGATAAAAACTGCCCTTAGAGAACTTAGACTGAAAGAACAACTTAATCAGTATGACCTAAAATTAAAACAACTCAATATTGATAATGATGCATTAAAACAAAAGCTTGATAGTGATAATAAACAAAACAGTCTTTATTACCAGACTCTTGTTGAATCAGTCAATGACTGGATATGGGAGGTAAATACTGATGGAATCTATACTTATTCGAACCCCAGGGTACGAGATATTCTGGGATATGAACCAGAAGATGTTGTAGGTACGAGCGCTTTTAGTTTTATGCCACCCGATGAGAAAGCAATCCTGGCAGAAAAATTTATATCCTTGATTCAAAATGAAAATCCCATCGAATGCCTGGTTAATACATGTCTTCATAAGGACGGTCATGAAGTAATCAGGGAAACAAACGGCAATCCTTTCTTCTCTGAAAATGGAAAGCTTCTGGGTTACCGAGGTATTGACCGGGACATTACTAATAGAGGGGAAATCGATAATGTTCTTCGTGAGAAGAATATAGAACTGCGCAAGTCGCAAAAAATACTTCTTGAGACGGATGAAGCCCTCAGAAAAAGCGAAAAATTCTTTGTCGGGACTCTCAATGATATGATTACCTTTGTCGCAGTTCTTGAACTCAATGGTGAAGTGATATTTGTGAATAACACGCCTCTCAAAATCGCAGGTCTGACCGAAAAGGATGTCGTTGGGAAAAAATTCTATGATACCTACTGGTGGACTTATTCAAATGAGATAAGTAATACCATTAAAGAAGATATCAAGAAATGTGCTCGTGGCGAAACAATCTTTCGTGATATCATAATACGAATAAAGGATGATAGTCGACTTTCAATAGAATATAGCATGCATCCCATTTACAGTGATGACAGGGAAATTATTTACCTCACTGCTGAAGGTCGGGATATTACTGAACGAATTCATGCGCAGCAGGAAAAAGATAAGATGCAGGATATGCTTCTTCAGTCACAAAAAATGGAAGCAATTGGGACACTCGCAGGGGGCATCGCACACGATTTTAACAATTTGCTAACTGCGATTAAGGGTGCTGTTGAGATGTCGATGATCAAAATAGATAAAGCTAATACAATCTACAAATATCTCGAACAGATTGATCACGCTTCGCAAAAGGCTGCAGCCCTTACCAAGCAGATGCTTCTTTTCGGAAGACAAGACACACCTGAATATTCCATAGTTAATATTAATGACATTGCAAAAAATATGCTTGATATGCTTGAGCGAATTATTGGTGAAGACATTAGGATAAACACCTGCCTGAATAGTACGTGGAGTACTAGTGCCGACCCCAATAAACTTGAGCAGGTAATTCTTAACATGGTGGTCAATGCACATGATGCTATGCCAGATGGCGGAACTATTGATATAAAAACAGAAGACAAATACATCGATAAAATATATAGTCAAATAATACCCGAAGCGAAAGATGGCAACTATGTCTGCATCGTCTTTTCCGATTCTGGAACCGGAATGGAGGATGGAGTAATTGAGCAAATATTCAATCCTTTCTATACCACAAAAGAGGCTGGTAAGGGGACTGGCCTGGGACTGTCAGTCGTTTATGGCATTATTTTACAGCATGGAGGATGGATAAATGTCTACAGTGAATTAGGCATTGGAACACAATTTAAGATATATTTACCAGCAATTGAAGGTGAAGCTAAAGAAGAAACCTTCGAAATACAACACCCTGAAAATTTTCAGGGAAACAGAGAGAAAATTCTTCTCATCGAAGACCAGGAAGAAGTGAGACATATTTCTGCAGAGTACCTCACCGACAACGGTTATGAAGTATTTGCCGCGGAGGATGGTAAAAAAGCTGCGGAACTATTCGCTGAACACAATGGTGACTTTAATTTGATATTCAGTGATGTTGTTCTCCCCGACATCAGCGGCCTTGATCTGGTGAATGAATTCATCGCACAAAAGCCGAATCTGAATGTTATAATATGCAGTGGGTACACAGAAAAGAAAGCTAAGCTCACAACCATAAAGGAAAGTGGATTTACATTTATCGAAAAACCTTATTCTTTTGTTAATCTTTTATCGCTTATCAAGGAAAAGCTAAATCAAAACGCATAGGACTTATATGAAGCCGCCCATATCATAACAACCTCACCAATTGCATCCAGAGTCCGAAGATCGTACCTGCATGCGCCCATACTGTTTCAATTTTGAATCTTAATGACAGGGAGGTGGATAAGAAATTTTGAGAAATCGCTCAATTTGGTTTTTCAACTGCTGTCTGTTTGTCAATGCTGCGTTATATAAAAGTTCCACAATTTTTTTATAAACTAACATTACCTGTAAAAACCAATTAAACTGAGCTGTCACTCATTTTTGGTTTGACTGCTGCCATTAAATGGTTAAAATTTGGCAATAAATTTAATCTGTGAGGTGTCCCCATGATAATAAGAAAAGCGGTTCCCGAAGACGCCCCGGAAGTGGCAGAACTCCTGATCGAAGCCGCCCATGGATTTATCGAAGATTCCATGGGGGGAGGAGGAGAAAAATTACACAGGAATATCTTCAAGCACAGCGGCGGATTTATGAATTACAAAAACTGCTTTATCGCCGAAGCTGACGGCAAAACCGCAGGTATGATGATGATATACAGCGGTGCTCAGAAGAAAGAAGGTAATATGAAAAATACAATTCTCTTTTTGCGATATTTAAGTCTCAGCCTGCTGTCTCATTTGGGGGTATTGCTGAGATCGGATACCTTTCCATTTTTCAGTCCCAAAGAAAGTGAACTCTATCTTCATGGCATTGCCGTGTATCCATCCTTTCGCAGCAGGGGCGTAGGAAGAGCCCTCCTGGCTCATCTGGATAATTATGGAAAAGAATTGGGGCTGACCAATATTATGCTGGCTGCTGAAACGAATAATACCCGGGCAATAGAATTATACCAGCGTGAGGGATATTCTATAGAGGGAGACGGTATGTCTTTTCAGACTAAAGTGAAGAATTATTATTTTTACAGGTTATCTAAAAATATATGATTTTTTTATTTTTACCCGGTTTGGGCGTCTATGCCGAATGCAGATGTCTACCTGAAAAGGGAGTGCCTTTCCACCTGCTCACTTCGAGCCGTGACCAGAATGAAATCATAGCTGTCATCTCCCCCGCCCCTCCGGGTTTTACAAGTCAATTTCCTGCATTTCAGGATGATACGACAGCGGCTCCGCATGTATTGTTGATTCCATCTGAAGCTCATTTCGGATGCCATCCTCAAGCATTGAGGTGACTTCATGGGCCTGGTTCAGAGTGAGTCCGTCCGGGAGCCTGATGTGAAAGGTCAGTTCCCTGTGGCGGCCGTAGCAGTGGACATGAACATGGTGCAGGTGCAGCTCTTCGGGATAAATGCGGGCGGCAACTTCCTTTAGCTGCTGCTGCAGTTCCTCTTCCGCCTCTTCACCGATGAGTGAACTGACTGAATCCTTCAGGATCCCGTATGCTGCATAAAAGAGAACTCCGGAGACAACCAGTCCAAGGACCGCATCAATCCACCAGAAGTAACTTCCTGCAAATATACCTGCGAGGATTATGACCGATGAAATGGCATCGGAGCGGTGGTGCCATCCGTCTGCCATAAGGGATTTCATTCCGCTAATGCGGCCCCATCGTAATGCCAGCTGGGCCATAACTTCCTTCGCAATAATAGAAATTATTGTTACCACAATTGCCACCATGCCGTAGTGCGCCGGTGTATGGCTGCGGAGTTTTTCAATCGATTCGGTGACAAAACCGATGGCCACCATGGAGAGGAGTACCGCGATTATGACAGATCCGATAAGTTCCGCCCGGCCGTGGCCGAAGGGGTGTTCCCGGTCCGCTGGCTGGGAGGAAATTTTTGTCCCCACAAGGACGATGATGCTGGTGAGTGAGTCAGAGAGGGTGTGCCATGCGTCGGCAATAATCGCAACGGAACCGCTGACGATTCCCGCCCAGTATTTCAGTCCGAAGAGGAGTATGTTGGCCACTGTGGAAAGCCAGCCTTCCAGGTAGCCGTAACGGGTTTGCTGTTGCTGTGTTGTTAAGTTCATAGATTGTGCCATCCGAAAAATATATGGTATTGTACTATTCTAATGATTGCGAGAGTATTTTTTTCAGCAGTTGTTGAAGCTGCGATGCTTCATTATCAGAGAGACATGCAGTGAGCTTCTCGCCTATCTGCCGGTGTATGTCACTGTGCAGTGAAACCAGGGATTCACCTTTTTCAGTGAGGTGGATGTGCATGGTACGGCGGTCCTGGTCTTCGGCGACTCTCCTGACAAGGTCTTTACTGGTAAACCGGTCAATGATTGCGGTTACGGAGGGCTTGCTCACCTTGAAGGCCTTTGCCAGTTCTCCCGCTGTCGGATTTTTTAATTGCCCAATCATTTCAAGCTGGAAGAGCTGGCGTTCCGTCAATTCTGCCAGGGGTGTGGAGGCGATTGCATCCATCTGGGCTGCTTCAATGGTTCTGGTCAGATTGTCTATTGCTTCTATCAGGTTCATAATATTGAATGATAATTCAGAATTTAGTTTATGTGAACTAACTATTTTGTCCCCTATTTGTCAAGCCTCTTACATTTTTTTTAATAAAATCGGAAAAAACCTTGACTGGAAGGGTTGATTTATTTTAATTACTACCAAGTCTACTATGTTGGTAGTAATTAGAGGTGAAATGAAACTTTCTACAAAAAGCAGATACTCTGTCCGGCTCATGGTTGAGCTGGCTATGCGTGAGGCGGGACACCCTGTATTTTTGAAGGATGCGGCGCAAAAACAAAATCTTTCAGAAAAATATATGAGCCGTCTGGTAATACCACTCCGTGGAGCGGGGCTGATAATTTCAGCAAGGGGGGCACACGGCGGGTACATGCTTGCCCGTCCCGCTGAAGAGATTACCCTCAAGGAAATAGTTGAGGCTGCGGAGGGGAAGATTTCAATTGTCGATTGCGTCAGAAATCCTGAAAGCTGTGAGACCGTGGAGGGGTGTCCTACGCGTAATGTCTGGGCCCGCCTGGAGGATCACATTACAGGCTTTCTGGAAGGCATAACCCTTCAGGAAATTGTTGAAGAGTACCGTCAGGAGCATGGGCCCCTGATGTATCATATATAGCGAGGTGAAAGATGAATATTTATCGAAATATTACTGAACTTATCGGAAACACGCCACTGGTTGAAGTCACGAAGCTGAATCCCGGTGGGGGCCGCATCGCCGCAAAGCTGGAGATGTTTAATCCCCTCTCCAGTGTAAAGGACCGCATTGCCCTGAACATGATTGAGGCGGCGGAAAAAGAGGGCGTTTTGAAGGAAGGCTCCGTCATCGTGGAGCCAACCAGCGGCAATACCGGTATTGGCCTCGCCTATGTCTGCGCGGTTAAGGGATATAAACTGATCCTGACCATGCCGGAGACCATGAGCATGGAACGCCGTACCCTGCTGAAGGCCCTTGGGGCGGAACTGGTCCTGACAGAGGGACCGAAGGGCATGAAGGGCGCCATCGATGAGGCGGAAGTAATCGTCTCATCCCGTGGTGCCGTTATGCTGCAGCAGTTTCAGAATCCGGCAAATCCCGAGGTACACAGACGAACCACCGCAGAAGAAATATGGAAGGATACCGACGGTGAAGTTGACATATTCGTTTCCGGAGTCGGCACCGGGGGAACTGTTACCGGAGTAGGCGAGGTGCTGAAAAAAAAGAAGCCATCGGTGAAAATTGTTGCGGTTGAACCTGAAAACTCACCTGTACTTTCCGGTGGAGAATCAGGGCCCCATAAAATACAGGGTATCGGAGCAGGTTTTGTCCCGGATGTTCTAAATCGTGATGTTGTTGATGAAATAATAACCATAAAGGATGAAGTTGCCGGTGATATGGCACGAAGGCTTGCCCGGGAGGAGGGACTGCTGGCGGGGATATCCGCCGGTGCGGCTATGGCGGCGGCCATTGAACTGGCCTCGCGGGAAGAAAATAATGGAAAACTTATTGTGGTACTTCTTCCCGATTCGGGAGAGCGGTACCTGAGCACCTGGCTTTTTCAGGAAAAATAAAAATTAATCACAGGAAAAACTAATGACTGATAAAAAATATAAATTTGAAACTCTTGCCCTTCACGGTGGACAGGAAGTAGAGCCCACCACGGGTTCTCGCGGAGTTCCCGTATACAGGACCAGTTCCTTCGTCTTCAGGGATGCCGCCCATGGTGCTGATCTCTTTGCGCTGAAGGAACCTGGAAATATTTACAGCAGGATAATGAATCCTACGCAGGATGTACTGGAACAGCGTGTTGCCCTCCTGGAGAAGGGCGCCGCGGCTCTCTGTCTTGCTTCCGGGACTTCTGCAATCTATAACACCATCATCAACATCTGCCGTCAGGGTGATGAAATCGTGGCTGCATCAAATCTCTATGGCGGCACCTACACCATGTTTGATGCAATACTTCCGCAGTTTGGGATTACGGCTAAATTTGTCAGCCATGACCGGCCTGAGGCCTTTGAGGAAGCCATTACGGATAAGACACGTGTGATTTTTCTGGAGACAATCGGTAATCCCTCACTGGGGGTTCCTGACTTTGAAAAGATTGCAGCCGTTGCGAAAAAGCATAAGCTGCCCCTGGTGGTTGATAACACCTTTGCCACACCGGCACTTTTTAATCCCATTGAGCATGGGGCTGACATCGTGGTACACTCCCTCACCAAGTGGATGGGAGGCCACGGTACCGCAATCGGCGGTGTTGTTGTTGATGCGGGGAAGTTTGACTGGAGCGATAAAAAATTTGCCCTTTATAATGAACCGGATTCCGGCTACGGAGGCCTCAGATTTGCCCATGACCTGGGAGATGCCAATCACCTTGCATTCATTATGAGGCTGAGACTGATCCCCCTGAGAAATCTCGGGGCCTGTATTTCTCCTGACAATGCATGGATGTTCCTCCAGGGGATCGAAACACTTCCCCTCCGTATAGAGCGTCACAGTGAGAATGCGCAGGCAGTAGCGGAATTTCTCCGGGGCCACCCGAAGGTCGACTGGGTTCGCTATCCGGGACTTCCGGAAGACCCGGGGCATGAAATTGCGAAAAAATACCTGAGGCGCGGATTCGGCGGCATGGTTGTATTCGGTATCAAGGGTGGCCACGAAGCTGGAGTGAAACTTATTGACAGTATTGAACTCTTCTCTCACCTGGCAAATGTCGGTGATGCCAAAAGCCTGATACTGCATCCATCCAGCACATCTCATTCACAGCTGGATGAGGATCAGCAGGAGGCGGCGGGACTTGATCCGGGACTGATTCGCCTTTCCATCGGCCTGGAACATATTGATGATATCATCGGAGCCCTGAAAAAGGCCCTCGGCTAAAATGGAGTAGAAAAAAATGAGAATCGCAGTCGGACTTTCCGGCGGTATCGATTCATCAGTTGCGGCTTTGCTTTTAAAGGAGCAGGGCCATGACGTGATCGGTATTACCATGGCAATATGGAGTGGAAAATACAAGGGGGGCGGCAAAAATGCCTGTTATGGCCCAGATGAAGCGGAGGATATCAGTGAAGCAGGGAGTTTCTGTGACCGTTTCGGCATCCCATATCATGTTTTTTACTGCGCAGAGGAATATGAGCAGCTGATTCTTGAAAATTTTCGGCAGGAATATGAAAACGCAAGGACCCCCAATCCCTGTGTCCTGTGCAATCACCTGATGAAATTTGGCGTACTTCTTGAAATGGCGCGGCAGAAGGGAGTAGAATTCGATCGTTTTGCCACGGGGCATTACGCCGACAGTAATTTTGACCCATTAAGCGGAAGATTTTTGTTGACACGATCGAAGGATACGAAGAAGGATCAAACATATTTCCTGTATCGACTCTCACAGGAGCAGCTGGCGATTACCCTTTTCCCCCTCGGGGGAATGACCAAGGATGAAGTAAGGAAGATCGCCGTTGATTACGGTCTTTCCGCATTGGCAAAGAAGGAGAGCCAGGATTTTTACAGTGGTGATTATCGGGAACTCCTCCGCCATGAAGAGTGCAGTGGAGAGATCGTTGACGGAGAGGGGAGCCGACTCGGGACCCATGGCGGTGTATGGAACTATACCCCGGGGCAGAGACGCGGTCTTGGTCTCGGCGGCAGGGGACAAAATCATGATCCCCTTTATGTTGTTTCCATGAACAGCGCCAGCAATACAGTTGTTGTTGGTAATTATGGGGAAACACTGCACCGGGGAGCCCTTATTTCCGATGCAAACCTGATTGCCATGGAGAGGCTGACAGGATCGATTGACGGCACGGTGAAAATACGTTCTTCAGGCATGGAAACGGCTGCACTAATTACACCGGGCAGGAACGGATCCCTGCTTGCGAGTTTTGAAAAACCGTTGCATGCAATCAGTCCGGGACAATCCGCCGTTTTTTATCGTGGGAATATAGTCCTCGGCGGCGGAATTATAGATAAAGTGGTGAATGACAGTGCTGAGCTACAACGATACCGTAATGGAACATTTTAAAAATCCCCGCAATGTTGGTGTGGTAGAATCCCCTGATGCCCAGGGGCGGACCATGAATCCCGCCTGCGGTGATATGATACATCTTACTCTCAAAATCGAAGACGGTATCATTACCGATGTCCGCTTTAAGGCCTTCGGCTGTGGCGCCGCCATTGCCTCCTCTTCCATGTATACGGAGATGATAAGGGGGAAGAAAGTCGAAGATGCCCTTACCATTACTGCCCATGATATCGCCGATGCACTTGGGGGACTTCCCGAATCGAAGATCGGCTGCTCCGTACTTGCCCCTGAAGCCCTGAAGAAGGCCGTGGGGGAAGAAGAATGATTATAGGAAAAACTCTTCCAGTTGAAATAAATATGTCGGGACACCGTTACCGGAATGGTGCCCTGGAGAGTATTAGCCTTCCCGTCAGCGCCGAGTATGCCTTTACCCTCAGTATCAATGGAAATCCATATGTAAAGATTGCCTGTTACGGAGCGGAACTTGAAGTGCTTGCGACGGGACATTTTTTTTCCCTCGGTGTCATCCGGCACCCGGATGAAATTAAGGAAGTGATTGTCAACTATGACGAGATGAGCATCGATGTAAAAACCGTCGAGACCGATGAAATCTTGGAGCGTCTCTTTCGCCTGAAGACAATTGTCAGCGGATGCGGTCACGGCGGCGATGACGATGATCTCCCTTCCCCCCCGAAAACCCTCAGGGATTTCAGGGTGGATGCTGATACAGTCTGCAGTATCATGGTTGAATTTCTCGGCCATTCCGATACCCATGGCCGGACCCACGGCGTACACGGCGCCGCCCTCTACCGCAGCAGCGGGGAGATGGTTGCCTTCTTCGAGGAGATTGGCCGTCATAATGCCGTGGATAAACTTCTCGGTTATGCCCTGACTACGGATCTTCCCCTTCATGACTGCCTGGTGGTTTCCACGGGGCGTATTTCAAGTGAGATCACTGTGAAGTCCATAATGGTGGGTGTCCCCGCTATCGTGTCACGTTCTGCCCCCACGACCCGTTCCGTTGATCTTGCGCGGAAGTACGGCATGCTCCTTGCCAGCGGTGTGCGACGTTCAAGTTTACTTGCCACCAGTGGTGTTGATCTGCTGGAAGTTAAAAGTCCCGCCAATAAAAAGTAAGCAGGACGGGTGGTCAATGAATAGTACCGATGAAACCATAGTTGTACTCCTGGAAAAAATAAGCCACATCGTGCGTTACCTGATGTGGGAAACCGCCAAGATTGAAAAACTGAGCCCGGTTCAGATGCAGGTTTAAATATATGTTTCAGGAAATTCCCCATCCCTGAGCTGATTTTTTTTGAACAGGAAAATAGAAATGTCATGACTAAAAATAACGCAGTAAATTGAAAGAGACGTTTCACGCTAAATAGTGCGCAATCAAATTATAGAAATATTGCCGTTTTATGCATAATGTTTATGAACCACTTATAAGCGAATCGGCGGTTTGGCAAGAATGATCAGATTCTTAAAAAATTCAACAAAATATCAATCCCAGATTATCATTTTGCTTCTGTCTTCCTGTAAAAAGGTAAAAAAATTGTATACATTTATAGAGTGTCGCGTAACCTGGAACCGATTTTAGATACTATTATTTACTGTGACCGGGCCTGCTATTCTATTAATTGTACTTTTTCGTAGAAACAGGATTGTTTCCGGAAAAAAGGCCTTTTTAAGGTCCTGTGTAAAAAATATTCTGATAGTGAAAAGGAGTGACATGAGAACAAAAAATCCTGCATTAAACAGATTAAACCGTGGGGGCGGATATTCTTCCACCTCCGGTGAGGTAATGACCGTTAACGGCACCATTAATAAAATTGGCATTCTTCTTCTATTCGCATCTGCCACGGCTCTATTTACCTGGAGCAAAGGGGCGGAGCAGAGCTGGAACCTGATGATTGCCGGAGTTGTCGGTGGATTGATCTTCGCAATAATAACAATATTTAAGGCTGAATGGGCTCGTGTTACCGCACCCCTTTATGCCCTCTGTGAAGGACTATTGCTGGGGGGACTTTCCGCATACTACAATCACCTGATGCCGGGGCTTCCATTTCAGGCGGTGCTGATAACATTCGGAATTCTTTTTGCGATGCTCTTTCTTTATCGTACCGGTGTTATAAAGGTCACCGGCGGACTCGCCAAAGGGATCGTTGCCGCAACGGGGGGTATCTTCCTTGTATATCTTTCGACATGGATACTCGGCTTTTTCGGTATTTCCGTACCATTCCTGCATCAGGCAAGTCCCATCGGAATAGGCATCAGCGTTTTTATCGTAATAATTGCCGCAATGAACCTTCTTCTTGATTTTAAGATGATCGATGACGGTGTTGAGCAGGGAATGCCTGCAGATTTTGAATGGTTTGCCGCCTTCGGTCTAATGGTTACCCTGGTGTGGCTTTACATCGAAGTATTGAGACTTCTCTGGATGCTCTATTCATTTTTTGATGACTGATCGATGCTTTAATGTTATTCAGCATATTGCCCTTTTGCATTGATTCGCACAATTCAGCGTTTTGTTGACTACGGCAAGAATGGAGAGAGCCTTTTCATAATCTATATTGACATCGGGCTCTGAGGTTTTATTTTACAGGTTGAGGCGGGTAAGTGTTCCGTCTTCAGCCGTTTCATTAAACCGGGTTTTTCGCAGGCAGCAACATTTACTACTGGGAATATTTAGTGGAAAATGGGGGAAGTTTTAAGGCGTATCCTGCAACCGGCAAATTTCAAATACAGGGAAAGTATAAATGAATTCAAAAATATTCTGGTACATACAAATGTCCGCAACGATCATACTCTGGGGAGTCCTTGCAGGCATAGGCTTCTATTTTTATCCGGAAAAGGGCTTTATGTCCTGGATATTCCTGATGGCCCTGGCTTTCTTCCATATATTGGAAGTGCCCCTTGCCATGCGAATGTTAAAAGAGCGAGATGTCTCCCGGGGAACAATTGCCTTAAAGACGTTTATCTTCGGGTACACCTGGTGGGTACCATGCCGAAAGGGAGTTTTCTAAATCAGACTCTCACGGTAATGATAAAAATTTTTAAAATGCGGCCCTCCCTGCAGGGTAATAAAGCCGATGGTGTGGCTCTTCTGGCCAGTTATTATTGCCGGTAAAAAAATCAATTCCTACCCGGTTTCGAAGAGGATAATCGATCCCTTCGTCGCAGACTCTGAAACTGGGTGACATCGATTTCCATCGGTGTCACCGTGGAGCCACCACCGTTCTGTCCCGGAAAGGCCATGGAACCTTCTCTTGACGGTGAAGATGAGTTGTACCGGCAGTTGCTCGGGAGAATAAATCAGGTTACTGATCTTTTCGCACCAAGGTAATAACAATTGACCTCCGTGATTGTTTAAGGTATATTTTTGGTATGGATATTTACCTGAAGGAATGGATGGAATGATCTGGAGGCTGGAAAAAAAATACCGGCTATATGCTCTAAAACAGGGACTGAAAATATTTATTCCCCTTTCTGCTTTCACATTCATTATCACCTGCATTATTTTTATATTAAGCTATTCTGTCCGAAAGGATATAATTCGTGCAGAATTGATCCATGGTTCCAGCTTCCATGCGGGACTCCTGACCAGTGAATTGGCATCGATAAAATCTGACCTTAATTATCTTGCACAAACCAGTGACGTAAGAGATCTTCTGGCATCATCAAATTTTCCCTTTTCATATCTTCGTTCTAAGATCGAAAATGATTTCAGGCTTTTCAGTCAATTTAAGGAGAAATATGACCAGGTGAGGATTCTGAATGCCAGGGGCATGGAGTTGTTAAGGGTAAATTACAGCGAAGGAAAGTCTGCTGTTGTGCCGCAAGGGGAACTGCAGTACAAGGGGAATCGATATTACTTCTCAGACTCAATTAAGCTGGGGCAGGGAGAAATTTATATGTCTCCCCTTGACCTGAATATCGAAAAGGGTGAAATTGAAAAACCACTTAAGCCGATGATTCGTTTGGCTTCTGTTGTATATGATCGAAGGGGGCGCAAAACAGGTATTGTTCTCCTCAATTACCTGGGAAAAGGACTGCTGGAAAAATTTTCCACTGCCCTGCACCAGGAGGATGTGACTGATAATAAGGTAATGCTTTTAAACAGGGATGGATACTGGCTTTTTGGACCTGACCGGGATGATCAGTGGGGATTTATGTTCAGGGAAAAAAAAGAAAGGACCTTCGGTCGCGACTACCCGGAAGAATGGAAGGCGATTCTAAAACAAAGAAATGGTGAAATAGAAACAGAGAAAGGAATATTCATATTTACGACTGTCTATCCACTTAAAAAGGGAATGGTCTCAAGTTCGGGAAGTCCCGAGGCTGTTGGCAAAAGCGAATCATATCTGAGAAAAGAGGAATATTTCTGGAAAGTGGTTCATCTCCTTCCTGCTGAAGAACTGTCAAAACTGAAAAAACAATATGCCCTGTTTATTTTTATTCCTTATGGTATTGCTCTATTAGTTTTTATATTCGGATGTCTCTACTATGGCTATTCAGTTACTCAGAAAAAAAATTATGGAGAAGAGCGGGAAAAGATGATTGGTGAGCTGCAAAGGGCAGTCGATGAGGTAAATGCCCTCAGCGGCTTGCTTCCAATCTGTTCACGGTGTAAAAAAATTCGAGATGACGATGGTTACTGGCACCAGGTTGAAACCTATATTGGAAAACATTCTGATGCAGAGTTCAGTCACGGAATCTGCCCTGTCTGCGAGGAAGAGCTGTATAGGGATCAGGAGTGGTATAAGAAACGGAAAAAGAAACGGGAGGAGAAGTAGAATAGTTATCAGTGAGATCCCTCCACCCTCCCATGATGTGAATCCCGAAGATGGATTATATAATAATTTACTTGACATTAACAGTGTTAACTGTATATTGGTCGGACCATTGGACCAATATACAGTTGTAAGAACGGAGGAATTTATGAGCAAAAAAAAGAAATTTTCCCCTCCATGGAGGGATTCAGCGCCAAAGGATGGCTCCTGGCGTTCGATTTTTAAATGGGGTGATCCCCTTGGAGTAAAGCATCCTGGAGAACGCCTCTATGATGAATTAAAAGAGGTTTTTAAACTCACAGATGAGGATTTCAAAGAACGAATAAAGGAAGGTGATGAGCCTGTTACCTGTAATACCGCAACGGCTCTGAGCCCCCACCAGGTGAAATCCTTTAAATCAATAGTCGGAGAGGATAATGTATCCACAGAGGCGTACCAGAAGGTGAAGTATTCTACGGGGAAGACCCTTGAAGAGGCGATGCGGCTCAGAGCCGGAAAGGTGGACCGGGTTTGTGACCTTGTGGTTCATCCCCGTAACCGGGAAGATGTGGAGAAAATTGTGGCCCTCTGTGATGAAGAAAAACTGCCAGTCTATGTATATGGCGGGGGATCATCAGTTAACTTCGGTCTGCGTCCATCGAAGGGGGGAATCACCCTCGTGCTCAATACTCACATGAATAAAATCATTGAGGTTAATGAAACCAATCAGACCGTCAGGGTCGAGGCGGGTACGATGGGTCCTGCATTTGAAGAGGCATTGAATAATGCACCGGAGAAGTTCAGGACAAATTATCGCTATACCTGCGGACATTTTCCCCAGTCATTTGAATACAGTTCCGTCGGGGGGTGGATTGTTACCCTCGGTTCAGGCCAGAACTCCTCTCACTACGGGGATGCATACGATCTCTGTCTCGGGGTGGAAGTTGTAACCCCCCGCGGTACCATCAACACCCTGGAATACCCCGCAACGGCAACCGGGCCGAAAGTACTTGATATGATGAAGGGCATGGAAGGAACATTCGGTGTCGTGACGGCAGTGACATGGAAGCTGCACCGTTATCGTCCGGAAAACAGGCAGTACTTCGGTTTTCTCTTCAAAAGTTTTGAGAATGCCATCGAGGCGGCGAGGGAAGTTTCCCAGGATGAAGCGGGTATGCCTTCAGTCTTTCGGGTTTTTGATGAAAATGAAACGGATTTTGCAATCAAGATGTACGGCATAAACGGGACCATTGCGGACAGTTTCATGTCCCTGCGGGGTTATCGTCACGGGAACCGTTCTCTTTTTCTCGGCAGCGCAGACGGAGAGAAAGGTTATGCGAAACATGTAAAGAAACGGGTGAAAAAAATATGTAAAAAACACGGCGCCATGTATATCAGCGGATACGCCCAGAAGTTATGGGAACCTGACCGTTTCAAACATCCATATATCAGGGAAGACCTGCAGGATTTCGGAATCCTCTCCGATACACTTGAGAGCGGTCTCTCCTGGGATCAACTCCATGAGGCCCATCGTGCAGTGAATGGCTTTATGGCAAAGCGTCCCAATACCCTCTACATGAGTCACAGTTCTCACTTTTACCCACAGGGGACCAACCTCTATTACATCTATTTTATAAAGACCGATGATATCGAGGAGTACCGCGCCTTTCAGGATGGAGTAATCGAAGCAGTCCAGAAGAGCGGGGGTTCCTTGAGTCATCATCACGGGGTGGGGAAGATGATCGGTCCATGGATGGAAGAGCATCTCGGTTCAGAACAGATGGCGGCTCTCCGTGCCCTGAAAAAACATTTTGATCCGAATAATATTATGAATCCCGGCGGTCAGCTTGGCATTGATGTTTCAACGCGGAAGTGGCGGGAAATTTGAAAGAAATTTGAAGGCGGGAATGATATCCCCGCCTTCAAATTTCTTCAAGAACCGTGAAGAACTTCATCGGTAAGCCGCGCGAAGAACTCCTCCATGAAGCGGTGTCGCTCTTCAGCGATGCGGCGCCCTTCACGGGTGAGCATTTTCTCCTTTATTTTACGCAGCTTGACGATGTATTCCCGGTAAGCGGTATCCTCATAGCTGTATGAATCTGTCTGGAGAATATTCACCTCAGGATTGTGGAGTCGCGCCCCCACTTCCCCTGCAAAGAGAAAGGCGCGGCCGATGCCTACAGCCCCTGTTGAATCAAGTTTGTCCGCATCATATAAAATTTTTTCTTCAATACTTCCCGGTGTATGGCTGTTTCTGAATCGGTGGGTAAGGATGCAGTGTGCGATTTTTTCTGTTTTCACGGGACTGAGACCCTGCTCCAGTAAAAATTCACGGGCCCTGGTGCTTCCACGTTCGGCATGACAGATCTTACCCTCGGCGCGGTCCTGTTCTTCCCTGGAAATGTCGTGAAGTATTGTGGCGGTGCGGAGTATGAAGAGGTCAGTTCCCTGTTCTGTCGCGGCGATATGTTCAGCATTTTTCAGAACACGTTTCACATGGTCCCACCCGTGGCTTGGCTGAAGGTTGGACATTTCTTCCTGCGCGAAACGGATGGCAGAATCTATTATTTTCTGTTCTGTATTTATCTCTGATGTATTGTTCATTGCGCTTTTTACTTCCTTCTCAGGATTATTTTATATATTAATGGTCACGGCTGATGCCCGGCCGCCTGATGGGCATCAGGACAGTTCTAGATTGAGCCGGTCTGCAACACGTTGCATACAGTGATGAGGTGCATATGGTCGTATGTCAACAGAATAAAGTACTTCATGGCATGTGTCACGGGAGTGTTGACATGGGCCCGGTGAAGTGGTAAAATTCAATTTAATGAAAATTTCGTAGGGGGTAATATTGTGAATAAATGGCTTGGTGAGATCTTTCTGGTTTCATATCGAGAAAGGTCATTTATGGCCCGGGAACGGGCACGCATGCTCATGTATTTTAACCTGGCAGCAATTGTACTTATCGTAATCTATCTCCCCCTCGTAAATATAGGTCAGGACAGGGCGATCGTTTCTGTTTTTAACCTGGTTCAGTTAGCTATGATATTTTTTGCGGCAGTCAGCCTTTATTTTCTGAAGATGGGAAAGTATGATCATGCTGCAAACATGATACTGTTCAGTACCCTTATTGCCATGTCGGTGATGACGCTTTTTTCGGAAATGAAATCGCCAATTGGTATCTATGTTACCCTCTATTTCCTGCTCATCTTTTTTGCCCTTAACGCACTTCTGGGAACACGTTTCAGTATTCTGGTAACTGCTGCGGTTACCGCCGTAGTCAGTATTCTGGTTTTTATGCAGCCGGGAGCCCTTGATGCTGTTTCAAAGGCCGCTATATTGAGGAGCTATATCCTGGAGGCTCTTTTTATATTTTTGATCTGTTATCTTATCCTGGCAACCTCTCAATCTGCCTTTCGGCAACTCAGGGCTGGTATAGAGAAAGACAGGGAGCAGGCGGACATTATCAGGGGGCTCTTTAAATCAGTTAAGGTGCTCTCCGGTGAACTTTCCGAGGAGTCTATGAAGCTTCTTGCCAATGCAGATACATCATCCATCAATGCTCAGAATCAGGCGTCTAATGTAGAGGAGGTCTCAACTTCAATCGAGGAAATAGGTGCCACCATTGCACAGAATACTGAAAATGCTAAAAATACCGAAGCCATCGCACAGAAGTCATCAGAGCTTGCTGACGTTGGTGGCAACGCAGTAGAGGAGTCTGTAGTGGCCATAAAGCAGATTGCGGACCGTATTGCAATTATAGAGGATATAGCCTATCAGACAAACCTTCTTGCCCTTAACGCGGCAATTGAAGCAGCCAGGGCGGGGGAGTTCGGCAAGGGATTTTCAGTAGTGGCGGGAGAGGTGCGTAAACTGGCTGAAAAAAGTCAGGAGGCCGCAAAGGAGATAGGGAGTCTCGCCAGTGAGAGTGTGAAGGTTTCCGGAGATGCGGGGGAAGTTATAGGGAAAATCGTCCCCGCCATTAAGGAAACTGCAAATCTTGTCCAGGATATAGCATCCGCCTCAGATGAACAGAGTAGCGGAGTGAATCAAATAAATTCAGCAATGGATCAACTTAATATGATCTCTCAGGAAAATGCCAGCTCCTCGGATGAGATAGCAATGTCCGCCAAAAAACTTCAGGAGCATGTTAACCAGCTGGAGGAGATTATGAAAAGTTCAGGTGTCTCTGATTCTGATAATTAAGAATATAACGACTAAATAAGTTTTTCATTTTTTAAGAGGTCCAGTTTCTCTTCAGGGTAGCCGAGATTTCTTAATATTTCATCATTGTGAAATCCCGCGGGGGTGCCGGCAGTTTTTGCATGGTAATGTCCTGATGCAAACTTAATCGGATTTCCCGTCTGTGACAGTTGGTGTCCACGATGAGAAGAGACTGTAATAATCATGTCCCGCTCAGAGATGGGAGGCGTGCCTGTAGCTTCAGAGAGATTGCGCACCGGTTCGACGCAGGCATCTGTCATGTTGAAAATGGCCTCCCAGCTGGCGAGGGATTTGCCTGCAATTATTTCCGCGATTATTTTTTTATTTTTTTTGCAGCCGATACCTTCCACGGCGAGATCTTCTCTTTCTAAGGCTGTACAGAAGGCGGTGAAAAACTGTGGCTCGATGGGTCCCACTGCGAGATAGCGGTCATCACTTGTACGGTAGTAATCATAGATGCAGCCCCCGTTGAGCATTTCTCCTCCCCGTGCCGGTTCCCGCATGTCATTTAGAAAGGCAGCTGATGAAAAGGCCGACAGGGCAAAGGCGCTGTCTGTAATTGAGATATCAATATAGTCCCCTTTGCCGGTGTTGAGCCTTTTGATGTATGCAGCCAGAACTGCAATTACCAGATTTTTAGAACCCCCGGCGATGTCGGCCACCTGGAGTCCGGAAAGTGAAGGGCCCGTGTCTTCCTTCCCGGAAAATGAATCCAGGCCGGAAAGGGCCATGTAGTTAATGTCATGGCCTGATCGTTTCGCATAACTGCCCGTCTGTCCGTACCCTGTGAGGGAGCAGTAGATAATATCGGTTTTGATATTTTTCAGTTTTTCAAAGTCGAGGCCGAGTTTTTTCATAACACCGGGACGAAACTGTTCAACGATGATATCATATTCCGCAATCAGGTCATAAATTATTTCAATTGATTTCCCTGTTTTAAGGTCCAGTGCCAGAGAGCGTTTGCCCCTGTTGATGTGGCTGTATACAGCGGAAACCCCATCAGCCAGTGGCGGGACAAAACGCATCAGGTCGGGATTGCGGGGATTTTCCACCTTGATAATATCCGCTCCCATGTCGGCAAGAATCATGGTGCCGTAGGGACCGGGGAGGAGCCCGGTGAAGTCGAGAATTTTCAGATTTTCCAGTGGGCCTCCCATGATAATGCTGGACCACCGCTTGATTTATTCTTCGATGAGACTGATGGTAGACTCGAGATCGTCCGCCAGTTTTGTGATTTTTTTTGAATCCCCGGATATTTTTTCAGATTCGGAGACGGTCATCTGGTTTGCTTCGTTTATTTCTGATATGCCCTTCATTATTTCATTGAAGGCATCCTTCTGTTCTTCGATGGAAGTGCTGATCCCCTGGGATTTTATTCTTGTATTGTCTACTTCATTGTTGACATTAGAATTAACGGAAATTTGTGTCGCCACATACTCCGTTGTTTTATCCATCATTTCAGCGATGGACTCAATGCCCTCCATTACGCCACTGATGGTTTCGATGACCTCCATGACATTTGACATTCCGCTGCTTATTTCTTCATTGTTTATATTGATGAGCTGGTCTATTTCTTTGATACTGCTTGCGGTCTGCTCCGCCAGTTTGGAAACCTCATCGGCAACAACGGCAAATCCTCTTCCTGCATCGCCGGCACGGGCAGCCTCAATGGATGCATTGAGGGAGAGAAGGTTTATCTGGTCGGAGATATCGTTGATTATTCCTATAATGTTTGTAATGTCCTGCGAACTTTCCACAATCTTGCTGAGGCTCGCATTCATTTTTTTCAGTGACGCCTCTCCCGTGGATGCCTGGGTGGCAATGTCGTTGGTTACATCAAGAGTCTCCTGTGTGATGCTTCCCACATCTCCGGTTATCCGGGACATGTTCTCAATTTCACCGATAAGATTCTCCATTGTATTCATCTGGTCAACGGATGAACCCGCCATACTTTCCATGCCGGCGGTAATCTCTTCTATGGAGGAGGTTATCTCTTCTAGGGAAGCGGCCTGGTTTTGAGATGACTCGAGAAAAGTTCCCGAGGTATCCGCAAGGCTGTGTGAAAGCTGGGACAGGTCTTTAGATGTATTCTGTGCTGAATGAAAAAGGCGCTGGATGATTTCATACTGCTCGGAGTTTTTTTTCAGCTCCTCTCTCAGGCGGTGCTGGGCTGTTGTAAAGATTCTATGAATAAGCAGGGTGACAGCCACGGCGAGAACGGTAGCTGTGGAAGAATAGATCATGCCGATTTTTGCCGCCTCCAGGTTTCCGGGATTAAGATTATCCTTTATTATAAAAAACAGAATCACGATATTGATGATTGAAAGAGCTGTCCAGGTAATAACAACATATCGATGACAGAAGAGTGTAGCCAGTATAATTGCCGCGAGCATAAAATATATGTTCGATGAGAAAACCATATGGGGCTGTTTCAGGGCCTTTCCGTAGAGGGCTGCGATAAGGGCGAAAAATATTATGGAAATTAGGATATTGGCGGCAATGTTATATCTCCCGGACCGCAAAACCAGGATTGTAAGGGCGGTGAAAAGAAAGAGGGTGATAATTACCGGCCCCGCAGTAAGAAACGCAGAGGGATTGAAGGCAAGAATTGCCACGAAAAGGAATGATATCATGAGAACAAGAATTATTGAAAAATAGAGAAGTGCCGTGGCGAGATTTTTTTTCTCAAATGAAGCATCTTTGTATTTGTAAAGTACTGCTTTCCTTAATTTTTTCAGCACCGATAGCCTCCGGTTTTTACAGTGGTGTTCATGATTTCTATATTTGATAAAGTTTACAGCTTTTCAGAATATTAATCAATTATTTTCATTGTTTCTCTGCAATGTAAAGTTCCACACTGCCGAAACCGCCAATTTTCTTTTTATTAAAAACAAAACCCTCTTTCCTGAAAAGTGCAGGCAGGTCCCTTATGATATCCCCCGCTGCGGCCATTATTCTCTCTAACAGGTTCCCTGCAAAATTTTTATTTTCGGGAATTACAAAATCAATCGGGATCAACTTTCCCCGGGGGTTTATGACACGCTTCAGTTCCCGCAATGCCAGTATTTCATCGGGGTATCCGGAAAATGCCTTCACTGCCCAGTCATAGATACGGGCAAATCGGTTATATTCCAGATTCATTTTTTCTGTAAATGCTTTATGGTTTTCAGGTTCTTTGCTGAAGTCTTTCATTGACCGGTACCTTATCCCGTTTCTATAACATATAACAGACAAAGTCAAGATAATGTAAAAATTTTAATAAGTTGTCTATAAGAAAATTGTCCAAATGGAACAGTTAACGACATTAACGAATAATATACTATATTATAGATTAATTCTTGACAATTTGTCACTGTAGTTTAAAAACCGACCAGACGGTTAAAACAAGGAGGGTTTTATGAAGTTTTCATTTTTTCTTCCACTTATTATGCTTTTGGTCCCCACAATAGTTATTTCTTCCTTTCTTCTTAAGCCTCATTTTCACGATACCATGCTCATGGGTGGCTTCGCGGTTCTTTTACTGGCAACTGCAGGGAGTTACTACATGGGAATCCGCCATGTAGTCAAGGAGTACACGGAAGAAGAGGAGTAACCTCGAAGGGGCAGGTTAGGGCCTGTTTCCTTCCCCCATTCCCAGAAAAGAGGGAAGGAGGCAGGTAAAACCTGTATTTTTTCTCTGATTGGTAAATTTTTTTCATGATAATCTTGACGATCCTTATTTTTCCTGTTATTTTAAACTCATAGACTGATTTGGACTGGTAGTCCAAAATCTATCAAAATTTTACAGGAACAGGAGAGAGATGGGGCCACTTGACCGACGACAGCGGGAACTGGAAGAAAGAAAGGAATTGATCCTGAAGGCGAGCCGCGACCTTTTTTTTGAAAAGGGATTTGATCAGGTGACGATACAGGATATCTGCGACGCCGTGGAATACGGACGGAGTGCCATCTACGGCCTCTTTGAAAGCAAGGAGGAGATCTACTCCCACATCTATATCGATGCCCTGAAGATACTGTTAGACCTGAGTTTACTCATCGATCCCGAGGGTGAGGATTTCGACACGGAATTTATGAAACTCGGCGAGGTTATTTTCCGTTTTTTTGATGAGTATACCGATTACTTCAAGGCCCTTTCTCATTTCAGCACCAAGGGAATGATTCATTCCAAGATTCCTCCGAAAATAATGGAAGAGAAGGAGGGTCTTTTCGTTGAATCGACCAAAACCCTCGATGCCCTGCTGAAGAACAGTATGAAGCGGGGACTGATTCGTGAAATAAATACTGAAGAATTTTTAATGCTCTACTACGCCTCGGTAATTGGAATAGTAAGTCTTTATATCTTTGCGGAGGAAGAAGAGGATCGCCACGTTATCCGAAGGGCCATTATGACCCACACTGAGATTTATCGTGAGGGCATAAAGGTATAAATTTTTTTAACTTTCTCTGGACTGGGAGTCCAGAAAAGAACATCGGTTCCGGCGGGGACTAATTCTTGAACAGGATTTTTAAAGGATTATATTTAAAGGAAGTAAAAAGAGAGTAAATCCACACAACATACACCGTCGGCATATGCAGGGATCCGCATAAGGAGAAGACGAATGAAAGAGAAAGATATAGGTGAAGGAAGTTTAAAGAAAATAAGAAGGAGCCGCGGCAGAAAGATATCGATGGCCCTTGCCGTCACGGCCCTTGTGGGAGTTACACTTTCCGCAGCTTGCAGTTCAATGAGCAGGAAGGATTATGAAGGAGACCGGAAGATGAATATAGAAAAATCTGCAAATTTCAAAAATAAAAAGTTTGCCAACCTCGACGGGAACAGCTCAACCATGACGGGTTCCACATGGGAAACATTAAAAGAACTTTTCTTCGGGGGCCAGCAGCGGGTTCCGAAAAAACCTCTGGAGGTTGTCAGGGTTGATCCGAAGGCCCTCACGGGGGGTGGAGGAGATGAACTGAAGGTTACCTGGCTGGGGCATTCATTTACAATTATTGAAATGGAAGGCAACCTGATTCTCACCGATCCGATGCTGGGGAAACGTCCCTCGCCGGTTTCCTTCATGGGGCCAAAGCGTTATCACAGGAATCTTCCCCTTGATCCTTCAAAGTTGCCTGAAATTGACCTGGTAATTATTTCCCATGACCATTATGACCACCTCGATTATGATATGATACAAACGATTAAAAAGAAGGTGAAGCATTTTATTGTCCCCCTGGGAGTGGGGGCCTATCTTGAAAAATGGGGTGTTCCTGAAGAGAATATTTCAGAGCTTGACTGGTGGCGGGAGACCGTAACTGCAAAGGGATTAAGAATTGCCGCAGCCCCTGCACAGCATTTTTCCGGACGGAAATTTTTTAACGGCAACGATACACTCTGGGCATCATGGGTCATCATTGGCAGGAAGCACCGCGTATTCTTCAGCGGGGATTCAGGTTATAATCCTTCCTTTAAAAAAATCGGTGAAAAATACGGCCCCTTCGATGTGACCCTTATGGAGAATGGTCAGTATAATAAAAACTGGGAGCGTGTACATATGCTCCCGGAACAAACCTTGCAGGCCCATCTGGATGTGCGCGGAAAGATACTGATCCCGATACACTGGGGTGCCTATAACCTGTCCATCCATGACTGGACTGAACCTGTGGAGCGTATACTAAAAGCCGCTGCAAAAAACAGGGTTACCGTGGCGACGCCGCGTATAGGACAGACCTGGAAATATGGGGATGCGGTACCCGTAGCCCGGTGGTGGCCGGATATTTTAAAGATAAAGAAACAGGTCGCAGGTGGAAAAACAGTTCCCGCAACCGTTGCCCTCAGTGAAGAATGATATAGCCCCGGGTTTCAACCCGGGCCTGGTATGTGAAATTTTATAAAAAATCATCAGATAAAAACAATAAAGAAAAAAGGGATATTTAAATGCTCTACAGGAAAATGCCTAAAAACGGAGATGAGATCTCGATTCTTGGATTTGGGGCCATGCGGCTTCCCCAGAAGGGGAACCGTATCGATGAAAAACGTTCAACTGCCCAGATACGCAGTGCAATCGATGGCGGTGTGAATTATATTGATACCGCGGTGCCCTATCATATGGGGGCAAGTGAACCCTTCCTCGGAAAGGCCCTGGGGGACGGCTATCGTGAGAAGGTGAAGCTGGCGACAAAACTTCCCCACTGGAAAACAAAGACGAAGGAAGAAATGCATCTTCTCCTCGAGGCACAGCTGAAAAATCTGCAAACGGATTTCATTGATTATTACCTGATACATAATCTTAACGGGGAAAGCTGGCAGAAGGCCCTGGAACGTAATGTCCTTGAGTTTCTTGATGAAGCAAAACAAAACGGAAAAATAATCAACGCGGGATTTTCGTTCCATGGACAGAAAAATGACTTCAATGTAATCGTCGACGGCTATGACTGGGATTTTTGCCAGATACAGTACAATTATCTCGACCAGGAAAACCAGGCGGGAACCGCGGGACTCGACTACGCCGCCTCGAAGGGACTCGGGGTGATCGTTATGGAACCACTGCGGGGGGGGAACCTGGCAGGGGAAATGCCACCGGCAATTCAGAAGATAATGGAGGAGGCCACGGTGAAAAGATCCGCCGTGGAATGGTCCCTCCGCTGGATATGGAACCGCCCTGAGGTCATTACCATTTTGTCCGGAATGAACGACGAGGCCCATATTGAGGAAAATATTCGCATTGCCTCGGAGGCGCTACCCTCATCCCTTGAACAACATGAACTTGAACTGGTGGACCGCGTTGAGGCGAAGTTTCGTGAGCTTATGAAGGTGGGGTGTACCGGGTGCGCCTACTGTATGCCCTGCCCGCATGGGGTAAATATTCCGGGATGTTTTGAAGAGTATAATAACCGCCACATGTGGGGCAAGGCCATCATGTCCAGAATAATGTATGTCGGTACCATGGGAGGAGTAACCGTTCAGGGAACTACCTCCTATGCCTCCCAGTGTAAGGAATGCGGTCTCTGTGAGAAGGCATGCCCCCAGGAGATATCGATTCAGGAAGAACTGAAAAATGTCGCAAAGGAATTTGAAGGCCCCCTGAAGGGAGTATATTTCTGGCTCGTAAAAAAATTCATGGTCCAGACCGCGGAGAGGCGCCTGAAGGATTAAAATTCTGTATGATAATAAACATAAATCTGAAGGGGGAAGAATTAAAATATGGAAACAAGAAAAGAATTTATAAAAAAAAGTGCCGTAATAGCCGCATCACTGGCGATACCCGGCTGTTCATCAAAGGATGTGAAAGACGAAATGATACCTCTGAAAACAAAAACACCAAAAACCGCTCTGGCAATTTATTACAGCCAGACTGGACATACAAAAATGTATGCCCGTCTAATCGCAAAGATATGGGAAAAGGAAGGCCTGAAGGCGGACGTAAAAGAATACCGTACAGTCGATCCTGCTGCCCTTTCCGGCTATGATCTCATAATGGTGGGAACCCCGGTTTATTACTATGATGCACCGGTAAATGTTCTTGAGTGGCTGAAGAAAATACCGAAGATACCAGGAACCGCAGTATCCTCATTTGTCTCCTTCGGCGGCCCGGAAGGGAATCAGCATAATGCGGCAAATAATATGCTGGAACTCCTGGCAGAGAGGGGAGGGGTCCCCGTAGGCATCGATTACTTCATGAATATGAGCAGCTTTCCCCCTCCCAAATGGGATACCGGGGGAACAATCGGCCATCGGCATCTTCCCAATGATAAAACCTATGACAGGGTGAGGAAGTTTGGCCTTCAGTGCCTGGCAAATATCAGAAATGATAAAAAAGTTGCGGTAAGCGGAAAGGCCGACGCAAGGGAAATGCTGACGTGGTTCCCCGTTGCAGGTGCAACAAAGCTTTATTACCGGAACCATAAGATTGACAAGGAAAAATGCATAAATTGCGGCACCTGTGAAAAGGTATGTCCCGTCGGTGCCATCAGTCCTGATTTTGCCGAGGTAAAGCGGGACAAGTGTGTATTCTGTTTCGGCTGCTTCAATAACTGTCCCACACAGGCAGTCACAATGACGGCGGGGGGCACGCAACTGTATAATTTCC
Organism: uncultured Spirochaetota bacterium; assembly: GCA_942491575.1. GTDB lineage: Bacteria > Spirochaetota > UBA4802 > UBA4802 > UBA5550 > CAZHNW01. The sequence goes on along the minus strand of CALOBT010000025.1, from coordinate 1,409,475 downwards.
CCGAGTTTCTAAAGCGGAATAAAATTAAAATCCTGAAGCCGAAGGAACTGAGTTGAAAAGGGAGAGAATTTAAAAGGTAAAGATATTCGGAGAGAGTACATTCCGTCTTATTTTTGGATTATTTTCTCCGTATTTTTACTACTTAGCAGAAGAGATACCGGTAGATCATATCAACCAGTTCATTTAGCATTCTTTCTTCCTTTATAGGGGAACCGAAAATTTTGATCGAATGGATTACCTCTTCAGCAGCCCTATGAATAATGCGGGCAGAGGCTTCAATGTCCGTTACGGAAAGTTTATTTTCAAACAGGCTTAGAAATCCTTTCAGGAGGGTGATAACATTTTCCTCCTCAATCCTGTTTATTTCCTGCACCTCAGGATCACTATAAATCATGGATACCGCTTCACGGTGAAAGGCGGGATCGATGGTATGCGCTTTGTAAAGGAGGAAGACCAATTTTTGGATGGCTACTTTCCTGTCTTTATCCTGCAGCATTTCTTCGAAGTTGCCTTTGAGTACTTCGTTAGTTATCTCCCGGTAGTAGGAGTGAAAAATATCAATGAACAGGGGCTTCTTGTCCTTGAAATACATATAGAAAGAACCGGTGGAGACACCGGCTTCCTTTGCTATCTCCTTTGAATTTGTTTTAAAATATCCCTTTTCTGCGAAGAGTTTACGGGCAGCATTGATAATCTTTTGCCTCGTCTCAATTCCCCGATCTTGTACAGGTGTACGTACTGTTTTTTCTTTTGCCATTCCGTTATTTCCCCTCTGATTGTAGCCTTTTCATTAAAACATTTCGTGTAATAATATTCAAACAAAATATGAAAAAAAGTTCATGTTTTGTTTGACAATGTGAACTAAAGTTCATATGTTGAGAGAGTTGAGATGAGGATTCAGTGAGGAGGAGTAATGGAAGTTTTTATAAATTACCTGATACGATTGCTGCCGGGGATAATGATGGCGGCGGCTTTTTTCCTTGTTATTCCCAGAAGGCTAGATCTGTTGAGACTGACCGGGTACCTGTTTTTATTTATCTTCATTCGTGACGCCATGACGCCAGCAGGTTTCTGGTCATTCGGCGGGGGCGGATTTTTCTGGATACGATTCATCGGGGATTTCACCGTTCTATCTATTCTGGGTATCTCCAGTGGGGTGATGGTGCTGCTGATGAACCTCCTTGATCCGCAGTTGAAGTCTCTCCTCGTATGGTTTAAAGGAAATAAAATAACGGGTATAACTGCAGGGCTGGGAGGTGCGTGTTTCGTAGCGCTGCCGTTATTCCTTGTCTATCTGAAAGTTCCCATTGAGGTGCGAGGTGGTGCAGTGGCCCCGTTGCTTCTTGGACCACTGTTACTGACTACATTGTTGGGAAATTTATACGAAGAAGTTCTTTTCAGAGGCTACCTGCAGGGTTTCCTTGAAACCAGGGGGGGGATGAAACCATTACATGCCGCCCTGGCATCAGGGGTGACCTTTGGTCTTGGCCATATTTTTCTGGCACTTACCGTTACCGGAATCGGCTATCCCCTGCTTGTATTTGCCCTTTATGAGGGTATTATTGCCGCTATGATAAGGATGAAATTCGGAGTCATTCCCGCTGCAATTACTCACGGTATGGCCATTTTTTTCCTGGCATCGGGATTGATTTGATCAGGGCTTTACCGGGGGGGGGGGAAGATAACCACACGTTGCCGGATATATTCCCCTGCATCATTAAAATAAATTTAGGGATGAATATGAAAAAAATATTTTTGTCACTATTTGCAGTTTTTTTCATGACTGTAAGTTTATTTTTATATAGTGAAATATTGAAAACCGCTGGTTCAAAGGTTGAATCTATCGGTTCAATAAAACGCATTAAACTCGGCTCAGTGAATATCTACCTGCTCAAAGCCCGTGAAGGGTTCCTCCTCATTGATACGGCATTCGCCGGAAGTTTTCACGATTTTAAAGAACAAATGAAGACTTTAAAGATCAGTCTATCAGAAATAAAATATATTTTACTGACGCATCATCATGATGACCATGCGGGTTTTGCTGCTGACCTGATTAAAGATACTGGGGCTATCCTTATTGTACACCGTCAGGCAGTTTTTCCCCTTTCTAAAGGTAGATCGCTTCATACAGTAAAACCTGCCAATGTCTGTTCAAAGACTGTATTTGAAGCTTTCTCTATTCTTAAAAAGAAGAAACATGATGACTTCGGCTATTCTCCAGTGGTACTATCAAAGGAGGATCTGGTCGTAGATGGTGATGATAATGTGCTGCTTGATAAGATAGGTATAAAAGGAAAAATTCTTTATTCTCCCGGACATACTAGCGATTCCATTTCTGTAGTTCTTGAGGATGGGAATGCTTTCGTTGGCGATGTGGCTATGAATATAATGGGTTTCTGTGGTCTTAACCACCGTCCTATTTATGCAGAAGATATGAATAAGGTTTATGAAAGCTGGCGCAGGCTTCTGAATATGGGGGCGAAAATTATCTATTCTTCACATGGTGAACCCTTCAGTCGAGAAGAACTGATCGGTGCTTTGTAGAATTTTTAATTATCATATAGTTATCACATGTGTCGCAGATGGTCGGTTGTGCATTGAAGTATTTATAGATAAAATTACTGTAGTAATCTTTTTTATTTTATATAATTAAGAATTCTATGAGGCGCTGACGGTCTCCTTCCGCTTTGTCCTTGATGTGAGTTTTATCCTCATAAAAGTCCGGAACGAATTGGACAGTTTTAGGATGCGTGAAGGTAAACTTCCTTCGATTCTGATATGTAAGTTTTTTGCCGGTATTTTCTTCTTTAGTTTTTACGAGAAAGGAAATCCGTCGGCAATTTAATTCCCTTCTTGCAATACTCATCTATTTTGGTTGAAATTACAATTAATCTCCAGTATAATTAAAAAAATTTATTTATTGAAATTGTTAATTTAACAGGATTGGTGTGCAATTTGAATCAGAATTATTCAGTTGAGGATAGTAAATCAGGACTACAGTTTGTAGCCAATGCAAAGAATTCTGTGTTGATTCTGGTGAATTTTATAGGATTTGCAGGATTGCTGGTATACGGATCCATAAATATTTATAGAGGCAGTTTCGTCATCGGTATTCTGGAAATTGCCGGTTCCCTGATTTTTTTTATCGCTTTTCTCTATACGGCAAAAACAAAAAAAGCAACAATCTCCAAAATAATACAAATTATTATTTTTCAGCTTCTTATAGTTTATCTGTTTAAAACCGGGGGGATCGAAAAGGCTGGAGTCTTCTGGCTCTTTCTAGCACCCGTGATATATTTTTTTTATATGGGAGACAAAAAGGGTGTCTTCTGGTTTTTAGTACAGTTAGCGATAATGATGGTGCAGTTTGTTTTATCAAAGTTCGATGTCATTACAATAGCCTATAATGATATTACGGTTTATGTTGTCACTACGGTTTTGATAATTGAATCTGTAATTCTATATATTCATGAAAGAATCTTGAGGCATCATATTGTTCAGGAAAAGGTATTGAGGGGCTTGTTGCCAATATGTTCGAACTGTAAAAAAATCAGGGATGATGATGGATACTGGAATAATATTGAGTCATATATTAAAATACATTCGGAAGCAGATTTCACCCACGGGATTTGTCCGGAATGTACTGAAAAACTGTACCCCGGATATATCCTGAAAAAAACAATAAAGGATTAACTGCCCCCTCAGGCAATTTTGCAGTTGTCACAGGTGCCGCAGGTGGCCGGTGGTGCGTCGAAGTATTCATGAATGAAGTCACGGCGGCACTCTTCTGTTTTAACGTAGTTGAGAATACCTATGAGGCGCTGACGGTCTCCCTCCGCCTTGTCCTTGAGGAGAGTTTCATCCACCAGAAAATCCGGCAGGGTATCTACCAGTTTCAGGGTACCTGAAGTTAAACTTCCTTCCGTTACCCCGTGGCGATCAAACTGGGAGAGGACTGTCGCCAGTCGGTGGTCTCCCTTGTTTTTGTAGATCAGTTTTTCCTGCAGATCTTCGTAATCGTGACTTATCAGAGCCTGCCCGAGAGATTCCATCACCTGGTACGTCTTCTGGATAAAGTTTGCATCGGGATTTTTCCAGATGAGAAATTCTGTCTGTACCGCCAGGTCATCCTGGGTGTACATGAGGTGACACTCCGAGGTGAGGCCGTCACGTCCTGCGCGGCCGATTTCCTGGTAGTAGGATTCAATCGAATCGGGAATCTCCGCGTGGATGATTTTTCTGATGTCCGGTTTGTCGATGCCCATACCGAAGGCGTTGGTTGCAAGCATCAGAATATCTTTTCCCTTTTCGAATTGCTGCTGCACTGAGCGCCGTTTTGAGGGATCAAGTTTTCCGTGGTAGTTCAGGTGGCGAATCTTTTTCATCTCCAGTATACGGCTGAAACGTTCGAGACTGGCAATGAGATTAAAATACACTACGGTTGTTCCCCTTCTGGCGATGATTATTTCCAGGAGGTCTTCGAATTTTTCCGTCTCCTCCAGGTGCTCTGTCACCAGGAGATCCAGGTTTGGTCTGCAGACCCCTTCGTTGAAAATTGTAATCTCGTCATCATCGAGGTCTAAGATTTCAAGTATGTCCTGCTGAACCGCAGTGGTGGCAGTTGCGGTGAGGGCAATGGTGACGGGTTCGCCTAGAAATTCCCTGAACTCACCGACACGGGAGTAGTCAGGGCGAAAATCATGTCCCCAGTGACTTAGGCAGTGGGCTTCATCAAGGGCAAGGAGAGAGATATCCCTTTCCCGAATAGCTTCGCGGAAATCTTTTTTTCTGAAGCGTTCAGGAGCCACGTAGATGAGTTTGTACTTTCCTTCCTGGAGGTTCCTGTACCGTGCATTACGTTCTGAAGCACTCAGGGAGGAATTTATATATTCCGCATCGATGCCCCGTTTTTTAAGGGCGTCAACCTGGTCTTTCATCAGGGCAATCAGGGGGGAGATAACCACTGTGAGTCCCGGAAGCATCAGGGCCGGTAACTGGTAGCAGAGGGACTTCCCCATACCGGTTGGCATAAGCACCATGGTGTTGTCACCTTCAAGGACCGCTTTGATTATGGTTTCCTGTGAACTTCTGAAGGACTCCAGGCCAAAATGCTGTTGGAGTTGATTGTATATGTTTTGTGTCATTTGTTACTCGCTTGGCGACTATGCGCCGGTTAGATGGGCGACTATGTCGCAGGATATAGGGCGACGATGCGCATCGTCGCTCTCAGGAGCTGCGAGGATGCGCCGGTTATATGGCCGGGGATTGCCATTCTCGCTTTCAGTCTACTTTCAGGATACTCATGAAGGCTTCCTGCGGAACTTCCACGCTTCCCACCTGCTTCATTCTTTTCTTCCCTTCCTTCTGCTTTTCGAGAAGTTTTCTTTTCCGGGAGATATCACCGCCGTAGCATTTCGCAGTAACATCCTTGCGCATGGCGCTGATGTTTTCCCGTGCAATTATACTGGCGCCGATGGCTGCCTGGAGAGGAATTTTGAACTGGTGCCGTGGGATGATCTCCCGCAGTTTTTTGATGATGTCCTTTCCCCTGGCCCGCGCCTTATCTTCATGAACAATAAAACTGAGGGCATCAACGGGCTCGGCGTTGACCAGTATTTCTACCTTTACCATGTTCGAAGGACGGAAATCCTTGATATCGTAGTCGAAGGAGGCATAACCACGGGATACAGATTTCAGTTTATCATAGAAATTAAAAACAATTTCTGCCAGGGGGATCTCATAGTTCAGCTGAACGCGCCGTGTATCGATGTACTGCATGTCCTTATGTATGCCGCGGCTTTCCTGAACGAGGGCCATAATATTTCCTACGTAGTCTTTCGGTGTTACTATGGCGGCATCGACATATGGTTCTTCGATGCTGTCAATAGAGCCAGGGTCAGGCATTTTTACCGGATTATCAATATGTAATGTATCGCCATTTATCATGTTTATCTTATATTCTACACTTGGGGCGGTGGTGATCAGGGCGAGGTCAAATTCCCTCTCAAGGCGTTCCTGGATGATCTCCATGTGAAGCAGACCAAGGAATCCGCAGCGGAAACCGAATCCGAGGGCATATGAATTATCTGGTTCATAGAGAAGAGATGCGTCATTGAGCTGCAGTTTTTCCAGGGCTTCCTTCAGGCCTTCGTAGTCATCGCTGTACATGGGGTACAGACCTGAGAATACCATAGGTTTCACATCCTTAAAACCGGCGAGGGGTTCGGAGCAGGGATTTCCCGCCAGGGTAATGGTATCACCGATTTTGGTATCAACAACGGTTTTAATTCCCGCGACAACGTAGCCTACTTCCCCTGGGCCTAGACTTTTTCGTGATTCCCGTTTCATCCGGAAGTGTCCTAAATCTGAAACCTGATAGTCTTTTCCGGTAGAGAAGAGGCGAATTGTATCATTTTTTTTCAGGGTACCATTCATAATACGGATTTTAATAATGGCCCCCTGGTAGGGATCAAAGAAGGAGTCAAATATCAGCCCCTGCAGGGGGGCATCGGCATCTCCCTTCGGGGGAGGGATGACTTCGACGATTTTTTCAAGAAGTTCATCGATTCCAATTCCCTCCTTTGCGGATACCGGGATTGCATCGGCGGGATCGAGGCCGAGACTGGTTTCAATACTTTCATTGGTCATATCAAGGTCGGCACTGGGCATATCAATTTTATTAATTACCGGGAGTATCTCAAGGTCATTTTCCAGGGCAAGGTACATGTTGGCAATGGTCTGGGCTTCAACTCCCTGGGAGGCATCTACAATCAGGAGTACACCGTCACAGGAGGTGAGGGCCCGGGATACTTCGTAGGTGAAGTCAACGTGTCCAGGGGTATCAATGAGGTTAAAAATGTAGTGCTCACCATTTTTGGCCTGGTAGTTGAGGGTAATGGCATTTGATTTAATGGTAATACCGCGCTCTCTTTCCAGGTCCATGGTATCGAGCATCTGGTCCTTGTGATCCCTGGGGTCAACAAGTTTGCAGGTCTCAATGAGCCGGTCAGCCAGAGTTGATTTACCATGGTCGATATGGGCAATAATTGAAAAATTTCTGATATGCTGCAGGTCCATCTTTTTTTCCTGTGTAGTCTCCCGCCCGGGCAGGATAATTTAATTTATATACTATAACTGGTTTTCTGACAATAAGTTTAATCCCGGGTCATTTCTGGCAAGTGTTTTTTATATTTGCAGCTGGGAAAGCGATTTTGCCGCCACATAAATAAGAATTTTTAGAGGCCGAATTATGGCCGTGGTGGCCGGTTTTTCAGTACTTTGTACAGGGTCTGTGCAATGGTATCGCGGAGAATCGGTTTGGTCAAAATTTCATTGATGTCACAGGACTCCGCCAGTCTTATATCAGCCTCTTCAGTAAATCCAGTGCAGAGGATAATGGGGATATCGGTTCTAAATTTTTTTGCCTCACAGGCAAGGTCAAATCCTGTAATTTGCGGCATTGTTTTGTCCGTAATAATAACATCAAATGATTCCGGTTGTGATCTGAAAATGTCCAGGGCGTCTCTGCCGCTATTGCATGATTGGACGGTGTATCCAAGGGAACTTAGTATCTCTGAAACGGTTTCAGTGATAGCTGTTTCATCATCTACTAATAGAATAGTCCCATCTCCCATGGGAGCAAATTTCTCAGCAAATCCATGTTCCGCATGATCGCTGTCCGGGGCGAGGGGGAAAAAGACATTAAAAGTTGTTCCTTTATCCGGTTCGCTGTAGGCTGAAATACTTCCCCCATGATCCTTGATTATACCGTGAACCGTTGCCAGACCGAGACCGGTACCTTCACCCTTTTCTTTTGTGGTGAAATATGGCTCGAAAATCCTGTCCAGTGTCTCCCTGTCCATGCCGCAGCCCGTATCAATTATGGACAACTGAAGATAGTCTCCCGGTGGAAGTATTATTGATTTATCCCCCTGTCCCAGCTGTTTGTTGTCAAGCTGCAGAGAGAGGGAACCCCCCCTGTTTTTCATTGCATGGAGTGCATTTGTGCAGAGGTTCATTATTACCTGGTGAACCTGAGTTGGATCAGCGATGATCCGGTCGCGCTTCACATTGAAAGAGTTATGGATACTGATTGTAGAGGGGAGGGATGCAGAGAGAAATTTTATTGTCTCTTTCAGTAACGGGGTAATGCTTACGGGTCTTTTTTCTACATCTGTTTTCCTGCTAAAGGTGAGTATCTGTGATACCAGGTCTTTGGCGCGAAGGGCAGCATTATAAATTTCATCGAAGCGCCTGGAGTTCTTTTCAGGGTCACCATTTTTTTTCTGCAGCATCTGGCTGTTTCCCAGTATAATTGTAAGTATATTATTGAAGTCATGGGCGATACCCCCCGCCAGGGTGCCGATGGCCTCCATTTTATGGGCCTGCCGCAGCTGGTCCTGAAGTTTTCTCTCTTCCGTTACGTCACGATAAACCGCCACATAGTTAATAATCTTTCCGGTTTCATCCCTGATGGGACTGATGGTTGTTTCAGCATGGAAGATAGAGCCTTCCTTTGTTTTATTGATAATGTCACCCTTGAAGACTTCACCATTCTGAATGGTTTTCCAGATATTCCGATAGAATTTATTTTGATGACTGCCGCTCTTAAGTATTATCGGAGTTTTCCCTTCTATATCCTCCGGGGTATAGCCGGTTTTTCTTGTAAAGGAGGGATTTGCATATTGAATAATTCCATTATAGTCGGTGATCAATATTATTTCATCTGCCTGAGATACTGCTTTTGCAAGTCTTTTCAGTTTTTCGTTTGCCTGTTTCAGATCCGCTGTCCGTTCTTCAACTGCAGCAGAAAGTTTCCTGTTGAAAAAGGTTAACGATACCAGCCTGAATAAAATAATCACCAGAACAAGCGCTCCCGCCGAGAGTGTCCAGTATACCCATCTGTAATCCGGAGGCGGGTTTGGATCGTAGAGGAATCCTTTGATGGAATAATTTTTTTGAAGCATTTCCAGCTGAACATAGGTCTCTGCAATATGCTTCCATCTCCCGGGATTCATATGTCCTATTTGAATGAGTTTCGGCATTATAAGTTTTTCTGTTTTTTCCGCTTCGTAAAGCAGATGCTTTAGGTTCGAGGTGGGGCTGTATTTTTTTAATATAAGGTTTATTATTTCTACGGGATGTGAAAGGGCATATTCCCATCCCCTGAGACTTGCCTCCCTGAATTTTTTTACCCTTTCCGGGTGTTTAGCGATTTCCTCCACGCTGGTGAACAGACAGTCACCGTAAAAATCAACACCATACATGATGGGACGGATAGCATTAAAGGGAATGCCCCGTTCAATAAAATAGAAAGGTTTATCTGTCAGGTAGGCTGCCACAGCATCATTTTTTCTATTTATTACAGCCTCATGACTGTTTTTGAAATTGGGTATTATTCTGATTTTGTCCAGGGGGACACCCTCTTTTTTGATCATTGCATAGATTGCCAGCATGGTATGTTCATCGATGATTATATTTCGTCCAGCAAGGTCATGGGGAGAGGCGATACGGGAATCTTTTCTGGCAAGCAGTATTTCCGGGGCATGCTGGAATATTGCCGCCAGGACGACTACCGGTTTTCCTTTGTTCCGTTCTACCAGGAGGTCGGAAGACATGACCCCGTAGTGAGCCTTGCCGGCAACAACCATGCCTGTAATGTCTATCCCCGGGCCTCCCTGGCGGATTAAGACATCAATCCCTGCTTCCCTGTAAAATCCTTTTTCATGGGCGGCATAGAAGCCGGCAAATTGAAATTGATGAAACCATTTTAACTGCAGTACTACCTTTTCCTTCGAGTCAGCATTAAGAAGACTGATTTGCAGGAAACACATGAGGAGGCAGAGTGTCGTAACACTGCGAAATGAACAAATCTTGAATTTTAGGACGCCTGGAGGCAAAATATTTCCGGAGGATGAAAAAGCAGAATGTATGTATTTTTTCAGTAAGTGCACAGTATCTCTCAAATATTTGAGCTGCTAATAAATTATATTAGTTTAATGATAAAAACAGTTAATGTGCTGCCGTATCCTGAATTTTATCACATGAAGGGTGGGAAGGCAATAGATTTATTGGATGTGTATTGAAAGCAAAAATGCCTCTTCGCGCCTTAAATATGAAATACGTCTTCGGGAATTCAGGGCCTGAATCGCTTCAGGTCACTTTTTTTAAAAGTCCATTCGGGAGTCTCCAGTCGTTTGTGAAAATTCGCAGAATACCAGGGAGAAATGGCGGGTTTATTAAGGTTTTTTAAAACGTGGATGCTCTGAGCCGGCATGTAACTCTGTGCAATGAGAAATATTTTCTCTCCGGTATTTTCATGAAGAGCAGTATCAACTACGATAACAGCATGGCCGGGGAATCCCCCCTGGATGAAGACGTCTCCTGCCTTTATACTTTGAATATTTCTTACCGGAATCATTTCCTTCGAAAGGGACCATGTTCCTGCGTACCGAAAGGTCATGGTCAGGTACTTTTTGAAGTTCTGATAAGAATAGTCGGGTCTCCCCTTCAGGATAAAACGAACCCGACTGCCGCGGATCCTGGGCCGGTAGCCCCGGGCCCACTTTTGATAGATAAAGGGGTCGCCGGAAGTAAAGTTGAACTGTATTCTGTTTTTTTTTCCGTTGTGAAAAAGGTATTCCCCGCGGAGACGCATTACCGCATCGGCGCACTGCTGGAGATTGTATTTTCCCACATCGATATCGATTACGGCATGATGGAGAGACTGGTCTGGCTTCAGACTTCCGTCGAAGTATCTAACGGGGGTCCCCGGTGCTTTCAGTGGGAGGTTCCGGAGAAAGGCTTGAAAACTTCCCCCCCTGACCTTTGCTCTTGTAAAATTTTGCGGAGATCGGATGTCGGAAACGCGGCGGGTGTCCGCATGGAGTTTTGTTGCATGAGTTGAGGAGAGGAGTATTGTAAGTATGAGGAGAATTGTATTTACGGGGGCGTTTTCATAAGAAGGTCCGAACGCGCTTTCGCACCTTCTTATGAAAACGCGATCAATTCTCATCCTTCATTATCTCGTAAAAAAGAATCCCCGCCGCAACGGAGGCATTCAGGCTGGAGACCTTTCCCTTAAGGGGGATTCGAACCAGGTAGTCACATTTATCTTCAGTAAGCTGCCGCATGCCGGTACCCTCACTACCGATGACTATCACCGCGGGGCGTATATCGGCGAGGTCTCCTGGTTCCCGGTCACCGTGATCGGTAGTGCCAATGATCCAGAATCCCGCATCCTTTGCCTGGTCGATAAACCGTACCGTGTTGGCGACGCGGTGTACCGGCAGATGTGCCGTAGCCCCCGCGGAAGATTTTATCACCGTGCCTGTAATGTCTGCGGAATCTGAACGGGGCATGGCAATTCCGTCAAGGCCCAGGGCCTCCGCTGATCGGATAATGGCTCCCACATTGTGGGGGTCCGTCAGGTGGTCCAGGATGGCAACGACGCCTTTTTTCTCAGCGACGCTTTTCAGGAAATCTTCGATGGATATTTTTTCCCTTTTGCCTGACAGTTCCAGGGCCACACCCTGGTGCGCTGAAGAGGGGCCGAAGCGTGAGAAGAATTTTTTTTCCTTTTCAGTAACGGCGACCTTTTTTTCTTTAGCCAGGGCGCGGATTGTGCTGATAATTTTTCCGTGGGCCGATTCCGACAGAAGGAGCCGTGCCCCAGTGCCGGGTTTGATGTTTTTCAGGTATTCAGTTACGGGATTCCTCCCGAATATTATTTCTTTTTCTTCCATCGTGTCCCGTCTTTTGTATCTTCAAGGATTATGCCATCGGCAATAAGCTGGTCCCGTATCTCATCGGCACGGGCAAAGTTTTTTTTATTTTTTGCGGCGATTCTTTCTTCAATGAGGGCTTCGATTGCTGCGACGTCGAAGTTCTCCTCTTCCGGTTCAGGAAAGAAAATAAAACCGAAGACCGTGTCGATCTTTTCAAGGGCTTCGAGAACAGTTTTTACGTCAGGCTGTGCCAGTTTTTCCTCTGAAATCAGGCTGTTAATTTTGTGAAGGAAGTCAAAGAATACCCCCAGTCCCCCGGCGATGTTCAGGTCGTCATCCACCGTCGCTGTGAATTCATCAAAGAAACCATTGATGATCGATTCGAGTTCGGGGAAATTGCCTTCTTTCTTCTTTATGTCATTGAGACGGAGAAGAAGATTGTCGATTCGTTCAAGTGCCTGGTCTGCCTGCTTCAGGCCATCGAAGGTGAAATTCAGCTGCTTCCGATAGTGGGAAGATATCAGGAGATACCGGATGGAGCGGGGAGAGTGTCCCTTTTTCAGAAGGTCCCGCAGGGTGTAGAAGTTTCCCTTCGATTTGGACATCTTTGTCCCTTCCACGAGAAGGTGTTCCGCATGAATCCAGTGACGAACAAAGGGCTCATCGTAGGCGGCCTCGCTCTGGGCAATTTCATTTTCATGGTGGGGGAAGATGAGGTCAACCCCGCCGGTATGAATGTCGATGGTTTTGGCAAATATTTTTCGAATCATCGCAGAGCACTCGATGTGCCATCCGGGACGTCCCGAACCGAAGGGGGTGTCCCAGTGAGGTTCGTTTTCCTTTGAGGCCTTCCAGAGAACGAAATCCCGGACATCATCCTTTTCGTATTCATCCGTATCGTAGCGGAGACCTGATTTGATCTCCCTGGAATCAAGACGGCTAAGGCGGCCGTAGCTGTCCCACTTGGAGATGCTGAAATAGGTAGAGCCTTCCTTTTCATAAGTGAGGCCCTTTTTCTCCAGGCTTTTGATGATGTCCACCATGGCGTCGATTGATTCCGTGGCACGGGGTATATGCTCCACCGTTTCTATATTCAGCGTCTGTAGATCTTCAAAGAATATATCAGAATACCGTTTTGTGTATTCTCCCAGGGAAACATTTTCTTCATTGGATCCGGTTATGGTTTTGTCATCAACATCGGTGATGTTCATGGCATGATCAACGGCAAAGCCCCTAAACTGCAGATAGCGCCGCAGAAAGTCATTGAAGATAAATGTTCTGAAATTCCCAATATGTGCATAGCTGTATACGGTGGGTCCGCAGGAATATATTGTCACCGGGGGATAGTCAGCGGGATTTTCCTGCTTTTTGCCTCCGGGAATCAGTTCATCCGCAAGTCCGCTAAGGGTGTTGTGAATTTTCAGTGTCACGATAGCCTCTCTCTTCAATTGTCTCCATATAATAAACCTTCTGATCCGGCTCCGAGTGTGTCATATGGAAAATACTGTATATTCTATTGCTATATGTGTCAGCCAGTTGCAGGCAGGTTGTCAAATCTTTTTTCCAGAATCGTTATCATGGAAAAACAATGTTTCGACCCGGGGGATTTGAATTACATATTATTAATTATTTTATGATGGATTTGAGTATAAATCAAAAAAAGAATCACTCATTTTATCAAAAGTGAAAATTTTTTATGTCGCATTTGCCTGATTATGTCTCTTTAACACTGTTTAATTTAAAAAAAACGTAAAAACCCGCCTGTGCGGGTTTTAAAATATTGACATCATTTCAATACTGTCTTAGTTTGAATTTGAGGTATATTTACAATTTTTATTTAGAAATGGTGTGCATTATGAGAGTAGACGGGAGAATTTTCCGGAAAAAACAGTCACTGCAGTACAGATGGGGAAGAGGGATTGCCGCTTTTTTCTTGCTGGTACTGGTATCTCTTTTTTCTGCAGCCTGTCTGGGGGGGGGCGGTAAGTCTGAAACGGAACCCCCTGAGATTTCTGTCCGCTATCCTGATGTTAATGCTACGGATGTTCCAGTGTCTGCATCTGTTACAATTACCTTTAATGAGTCCGTTAAGGGCATTAATGGAAGTTCAGGCATTTTTACAATTAGAAGGCTCAGTGCTGCCACAGATGTTCCTGCTGACGTTACCTATGATGACGCATCCTATACTGCTACTCTGACGCCGCGGGAGACTCTTGAGCCGGATTCATACTATGTTGCCACCCTTGGTGCCGCCATTCGTGACCGTGTGGGAAATTATATCAAGGAGGCTCCAATATCATGGGTTTTTATTACCGGAGAGATTGATGATACTGAAAATCCGGAGATAACCCAGCGGAGCCCGTATCCCGGGGAGCAGAATGTTCCATCGGGTAAAATGATTACGATTAAATTCAGTGAGCTGGTTAATTATATTTCTGATACCACGGTAACCCTGCGGGAGACCGCAACGGGTGATGCAGTTACCGGCAGCGTTACATATTCTGAACAGATTGCCACCTTCGTTCCTGATGCTGATCTTGCTGAGGGAACACAGTATACACTTACCTGTATCGGAGGCGCCTCCGGGATTCGGGATTCTTCAGGTAATGCCCTTGTTACATCTGAGTGGGCGTTTAAAATAGAAGATACTACTCCACCGGAGATATCGACAATCAGTCCTCTTGAAAATGCGAATAATGTACCACCTAACGCGGAGGTTCAGGTAACTTTCTCCGAATCAATTACCAATGCCACGAATAGCAGTGTCTATCTTAAAGAGGTTAGTACCGGTGTCACCTATCCCAGCCGTGTCGAATATGATGATCTGTCTAAAGCTGTTACCCTGAAGCCCTCCGGGGATCTCCAGTATAACACTCTCTACCAAATTACCATTGAAGGTGGATCCGGAGACAGCATCATGGATACTTCTTTTAATGCAGTCGCAGCTGACAGAATATGGACCTTTACTACCAGTAATGCTCCTGATGATGTTTCCCCCGTCGTTGATTCTGTTTCTCCCGTGGAGAGTGCCGGCAGTGTTGTCCCTTCAACTGATATTACTATAGAATTCAATGAAGATGTTGCCAGCGTTTCCACATCATCTGTAATCTTAAAGAAAAACAGTGATAATTCTACTGTGTCCACCACCATTACATACGATAGTGTGAATAAAAGGGCCACGGCTAATCCGGTCAGTGACCTTGAAGAAGGTGCATCCTATACTGTCAGCTGCACCGACACTATCAAGGACGGAGCCGGTAACCCACTGGTGCCCAAGACCTGGACTTTTATAATTGCGGATGAAACAGCACCGGTGGTGACAGGCCGTTCCCCTGAATCGGCTGCTACTGCAGTTAAGAAAAATGGCCGTGTGATTGTTGACTTCTCTGAGGATGTTACAGGTGTATCAACGTCTACCTTCTATTTAAGAAACAGCGTTAATTCTGACGTAACCTCTGTTGTAACCTATGACAGTGATGCCAGGCGCGCTATTCTGACTCCTACGAGTTACCTTGGTGATAATGAAAGCTACACAGTATATCTCACCGCGGGAATATCAGATACCTCTGCGAATGCAAATGCCCTGGCGGCAATGAACTGGTCATTCGAGACGGAAAGCACCCTCGATACAACTGCACCCGTTATTTTAAACCGGAATCCTGGTGACGGTGATAGCAATGTCGCCCTTGAAAGTCAGGTAAGCATTACTTTTGATGAGTCTGTAACCGGTGTATCCAATACAACTTTCAAACTGAAGAAGGGAGTTGATATCGTTTCCGGTCTGGTTTCCTTTGATGCAGCAACAAAAACCGCGGTATATTATCCTGATGAGGATCTGAAGGGGGGGACTGTCTATACTGTTGAAGTGACCGGTGCGATACAGGACCTCTCCGGCAATGCATTTATTGCGGATTCGTGGACCTTTACTACTGAACCCGATACGGCAGCCCCGGTCATTGAGGAGCGGTCTCCAACAAACGGTCAGTCCGATGTTGCTATTGATACAGCGGTTGTTGTTAAGTTCAACGAAAATGTCAATGGTATAGATGCCACAACTTTCATTGTGGAGGATGACCAGGGAGATGCCTTTACTGCAGGTGAGGTAAATGTCAGCTATGATGCAGGCTCCAGTACGGTGATCTGGTCACTGAAAGACAGCGTCCTGAACCGTGGGACGGGAACAACCTACACTGTAACATTAACTTCAGGCATTACTGATGATGCCGGAAACGCCCTTGTTGGAACTTCCTGGAGTTTTACTACTGAACCGGATACAACCCCGCCGGCAGTAATGTCCGGAAGTGAATCTCCCAGAAATGGATCTACGGCAATATCAATAAATACTTCTATTGCAGTTTCTTTCAGTGAAGACCTTGACCTGTCATCATTAAGTACCAACAGTTTTTACATTGAGGAAACTGCGACGGGAATTAAGAAAACTGACGTTTCCTATAATTTTGATACCGGTGGCAAGATGGCAATCATTAGTCTTGATACTCCCCTTGATGGAACAACGGAATACACTGTTCATGTAATATCAGGGGCTTCCGGAGTTAAGGACCTGGGGCAGAATTCAATCCCCGCTGATTACGTATGGAGTTTTACGACAGGTCAGGTCCCGGATACTACGGTGCCTGAAGTAAATACCGTGGCCCCCACTGATGCCAGTACCGGTGTGGCCCTTAATCTTGCCAGTATCACCGCTCAGTTCAGTGAAGAGGTTCAGAACGTTAACAGTAGTACTTTTCAGCTCAAGACAAATGGTGTGGCCGTGGCTGCAGTCGTCAATTATGACAATGGAACCAATACGGCAACCCTGGCGCCAGCCTATAACCTCCTGGAGGGTACCACCTATACCGTTGAATTGAAAACCAGTATCACAGACCTTGCAAGCAATCCCCTGGCTTCGGCATATACATGGTCTTTTTCTACCGGTGTCACAGATACGATTAAACCTATTGTCTCTTCATATACACCGGAAGGGGGTGGGGCGCAGGTTCGCCCGACTGTCAGCGTTGTTTTCAGCGAGTCAGTAACCGGTGTCAGCAATACGACCTTTATCCTCTCCCAGGGAGGATCTCCCGTGGAAAATGTTGATGTCTTCTATGACGACTCAACAAAAACAGCAACTCTTACCCCCAGGGACTCACTTTCATCAGGCCTTCAGTATGATGTAACCCTGACAACGGGAATAGCTGACCTTGCGGGTAACAACCTGAACAGCACATCGTGGAATTTTACGCCAACGACTCCTCCGGCCATTTCATCATGTTCTCCCGGAGATGCGGATACTGATGTGAGTGTTATTCTATCAACAGCAACAATTAACTTTACCAGGGCCATGGACCAGGCATCGGGAAATGCAGTCCTTTCCGGCGGCCCGGGCCGTCTGGGGAATCCCACCTGGGTTGACAGTGATACCATTTCATATCCCGTTATCGGCACCCTTGCTGAAAACACGGAATATACTGTTACCTTCGAATCATGGTGGGGGCCCTTCAAGGACACCGATGGTAATGAACTGGATGTGACTCCCGTAATCGGGGGCACCCTTACCTTTACTACCGGCAGTGACGGTAGTGCACCGACTATAGTTTCATCGCTACCTGTAAATGGTGCGACCAATGTCGGTACCGATATCCCGGTGATGGTGATTAACTTCAGTGAACCGATGACGGCAGCCGGTACCCTTTCCGGTATAAGCGTCGGCGGCGCCTCCTGGTCAAATAGTAATACTACCGTCGTATTTCCGGTAAGCAGCACTCTAACTGGAAGTACCGGTTATAATGTCACCCTGAACGGGTTTTCCGATGTTGCGGGAAATCCCCTTTCAGGAAACAGCCTTTCCTTTACTACTTCCGCCCTTTCAGGCTCAGTGCTGATCAGTGAGGCATCTGAATCCTTTGAATCATACAGTGAACCTGATTTTTCCAGTTATACAAATGCCGCAGGTGATAATGGAGAGTGGATACAGGCTGTAAAGTCAGGTAATCCCACGGCAATACCCTTCGAGGGAACATCCATGGCTATAGCCCCGACCCTGGCATGGAGCAATGGTGATGTCGCATACCTTGAGCAGCGGAGCAGCGCCGACTTCTCTACCGGGGGTAGCTATATCATGAGTGTCAGGATGTCTCATGAGACCCTCTCTCCTGCTGGAGATCATCTTCGAATCAGTGTCAGTACTGATGGGGGAAGTAATTTTAATCCCGTTGGTTCGACTGTATACAGATATGGTTATTTCGCCGGTACGCCTGTTTATATTACCCATGCAGGTACCGGACTGGATAATTTTGATCCTAATGATTACCGTTCCAGTGATGGCCGGATAAGGATTCCCCAGGATGATACAGTGGTATCGGGAATAGACACTTCTACTGATTTTTTTGTAGATGCTTCGGAAGCCTGGTTTGCCATTAACTCAGTCTCAGAAAATACTTTTGGTACAGACAGGATTTACATTGCCTCCGGTCAAACTGTAAATGTGGGAGCCGGATGTAAGGTAATGACACCCTCAACCTGGGTAACGCATTATTATGATCTTTCTCCTTATGCGGGAGAGTCTTCCGTGCTGATTCGTATCGAAGCTGTATCTGCCGGTGACACCGGGGGATACATTGTAATAGATGATGTTCAGGTAAGGCGATACTAAGAGGATTAATCATGAAAAAAATTACGCTACTAATAACGACAATAATCCTTGCAGCACTGGTTGCATCATGCAGTGGTAATGCCTTTGATGATTATAAGAAAACAAGGGAGACTCGTCTTGTGCCCGGCCCTGTTGAAGATCTCACAGCTCCATCCATCAGCGGCACTGAAGCAGTAGAAGCGGATCGTATCAGGATTACTTTTTCTGAAAACGTAGACCCTGCCTCAGCTCAGGAATTGAGCAATTACCACATTCAGGGAATTAACCGTATTGTTGTAAAAAATATTGAGATGCCAGACGAGAAAACCGTTGATCTGGTTCTCTGGACAGATAGAGAAGAACACCGTATGAAAAGCGGTATTCAGTATACCCTGCTGGTTCAGAACGTGGCAGATGAAAATGAAAATGTCATAAGCTACAGAACAGATAATTTTACCGGGAAGGGGTGGGTTGTTGCCACCATAACAGCAGATGTACCGGCTTCAACCAATCAGGAGTCTATTAATGTAACAGTAGCGGGTGATAATATTGTTGGCTACCAGTACAGCGTAGATAACGGTGCATGGTCCCGGGAATACAGCGTAGTTCAGAACATATCCATTACCGGACTTGCTGAGGGTGCACATGAACTGAGGGTAGTGGGGAAACACAGTGACGGCTCATGGCAGGAAATCAATTATTCTTCAAAACTGAACTGGACAGTAGACCTGACGCCGCCGGAGGCAAGGATTTCCTCAGCGCCGGAGGCCGTAACGGAAGAAACCAATATCGAATTTACTTTTAACGGGACCGATGTAACCGCTTACCGCTATCTTCTTGAATCAGATGATCTGGTTTTGGGGGGCACATGGTCTGGTGAGACACCCGTGTCCGAGGCCCTTTCCCTGGTAGACCTCGATGCCGGGAGTTATATCATTTCAATTATTGCACAGGATACCGCAGGCAACTGGCAGGCGGAGCTCGACGCAACCGTATACAATTTCAGAATAATAGAACCGGGACAGATAGTGGTCACTCTTTCAAATCTTCCCGATGAGAAGTCAAACGATAGTGCTGCATCTGTCAGTATTGGCGGCGTAGGTGCATACTATTACACCTACAGCATCGATGGAAGTGACTGGTCACAGCTCTACAGCATAGCAACCCCGGTGGAACTTGAAAATCTCAGCCAGGGAAGTCATACCCTGCGGGTACGTGGTGCTGACTTTTCAGCATCTATTCAGCCGGAAGAAGAAGCAATACAGTATACCTGGAACATCGATAGCATTGCTCCTGTAGCAGTACTTGAGAACCTTCCCGCGGTTGAAAGCAGCGACAGAAGCATATATGTGTCAGTCACAGGTAACGACATTGTTCGTTACCGTTACAGGCTCGATGGATCAACCTGGAGTGGCTACTTCGAAGTAACAGACCCAATTGAAATAAACAGTCTTGGCGAAGGAAGTCATACCCTCGGAGTCTCAGCTGTTGATGAGTTTGGAAATGAGCAGATTGATCAGACGGCAGCCACGGAGCATACCTGGACTATTGATCTTACTGCTCCGGAGGCAGCTCTCGGAGGCTCACCCCCGGAGCTGGCAAATACAAATATTATTAATATCACCGTTGGCGGTACTGATGTAGTCGGTTATAAATACCGTATCGATACCGGGCTCTGGAGTATGGAGCATCCGATTGCCGATACTATTGCTCTGGCGGGACTGACTGAAACATCCCATCAGCTGAGGGTGATTGCCCGTGATGCCGCCGGTAACTGGCAGGCCATTGATGCCCCCACAACAATTTCATGGACCATTGATGCAACGGCACCTGCCGCTTCCCTTTCTAATTTACCTGCGGATCCGACGCCGTTGAGAGATATCTCCATCATTGTGGGAGGAGTTGGTGTTGTCGCCTATAAGTACTCTCTTGATGATGCATCTCCTGACTGGTCAGCTAAGTCGGAAATTGATATCGCCCTTCCTGTAACTAATGGCACCCAATTGGCAGAAACAACACATAATTTATATGTTATTGCCCGTGACGCCGCAGGAAACTGGCAGACCGATGCAGACAGAACGATCATAACCTGGACTGTTGACACATCGATTCCTGAGGCTGTTCTAAGCAATACTCCGGATGCAGAAACAAGTGATACTACTGCATCTATTACTGTTGGTGGTGACAGTATTACAAATTACAAGTATCGCGTTGACTACGAGGCTTCCTTTTCATCTGTTATCAGTGTCGGCACTCCCATCAGTCTGACCGGTTTGAGTGAAGGGGAACACGCTGTTTACGTAGTAGGTCAGAAGGGGGCCCAATGGCAAACAACAGACAATGCCACTGTCTATCGATGGACAGTGGATAACATCGCCCCCGTTGCGGACCTGGATAATAAACCTAATGATGTTACCAATGCAACTGATGTCAGTATTACTGTGGGGGGTATCGGTGTAGTTGCTTATAAGTATTCTCTTGATAATGCATCACCCAGCTGGGGGGCAATGACGGAGATAGATGCTGCAACGCCTGTTTCAGAAACCGGTTTGTCCGAAACTACTCACAATATTTATGTTATTGCCCGTGATGCCGCAGGAAACTGGCAGGCTGACGCAGACCGGACAACTTACACCTGGCGGGTGGACACCGCTTCCGCAGTTGCCGAACTGAACAATGTTCCAGGAAGTCCCACCAGTATGGCCTCTGCTGATATCCTTGTGGGACCATTGACCCTTGAAGGATATAAGTATCGTTTCAGTACTGATGGATCAGCGCCTGATGATGAGGTATGGTCTCCGGTTCTGCCCATTGAGCAGCATATTGTTCTGGATTCTCTCCCGGATTCTACGATAATCCTTGAGGTAATCGGGAAGGATATCTATGGGAACTGGCAGGAAGTAGTGGATGCAACGACAGTAACCTGGACTATTGATACCTCTCTGCCTACAGCGAAATTGACGGGACTTCCTTCAGAACAGACAACCTCAACCGGTTTAGACATTACTGTAGGTACCGAGGACGGTTCTGCCGCTGTCAATACCTACAAGTATAAACTTGATGAAGGAGCCTGGCAGGATGGGGGAGATGCTGATAACGGCATTAACGCTATAAATCATATTACAGCGACGGGACTTTCTGACGGCTATCACCGCCTCTATGTGATTGGTAAAAGTGAATCGGGTATGTGGCAGAGTATTTCTAACGCCACGTCATATACATGGAAGATAGACAGTTCTGCTCCTGTCGCAAGCCTTGTAAGTGCACCGGCAAATAATGGAGATACCACGGATACCTTCGTAAATATCAGTGTCGGGGGAGATGGTGTCGTGGCATACAAGTATGTCCTCAATGATGCAAGTCCCGACTGGGGAGGAATCGGAGAGCAGGATGTTTCCAGTACTATCAGTCAGTCGGGTCTGACCCCCGGTAACAGTTACTCCCTCAGGGTAATTGGCCGTGATTCCATCGGTAACTGGCAGTCAGTTCCGACGCTTCTCCAATGGAATGTAGTTTTTATTGAAGCTCCCAAGGTAAGCAGTAGCAGTTATGAAAATGATATACTGGTATCATTTTCCTGGGATAATCCGGCGAACACGGGTAATGTTGAAATCCAGGTAGCCGGGGCAAAAGCGGATGGAACCGCTGACTTTGATAATCCCCTTTACCAGGGGGTAATTGGTAATGTCGGAAGTTATAATTACATTGCGGATACGGAGTCGAAGGGTTCCCGCTATTTTGCACGGGTGAAAGTGCAGGACGTCAGCAGTAACTGGAGTGTGAACTGGGGCGAGGCTTCTGATGGTGTGGAAGTAACGGGAAGTATCTCCGGACTGGTGAAGGATACGGATAATAATACCATCGATGGCGCAACGATAACCCTGAGATATATGAGTGATAACAGTATTGTTCTAACGAACGAGGAGACTCCCCAGGATGTGACAGTTCAGACAGGAAGTGATGGACGTTTCCTTATTGAGAATGTACCGGTAGGTACAAACAGATACAGGCTTGTGTGTGAAGTCGATACACGAAATACCGTAAAAAACAATGTCACTGTGGTGGCAGGAGAAAATACTGACATAGGCAGCATGTACCTGGTTCCATCAGGTGCTTCACAGGGGGACATTACCGGTACTCTGGTTGATGCAAATACCGCTTCAATTATTGAAGGAGCGACAGTTACAGTGTACGGCTGGAATGTTGGACTTGGTGACTTTACCGTTGCGGGTTCCGGTACAACTAACAGCAGCGGTTATTATACCGTATCGAATGTACCCGCAGGTACCTATACGGTCATTATTTCAAATGATAATTATTTTGATCTCACCGTTGATAACCAGGTTGTAAACGGCACTCTTCCTATGGGACGTCAGGCTATCTGTGAGATACTCTCTGAACCCCAGGTGAGGGTGATTGTTCTCTGGGGGAATACTCCCGATGATCTTGACCTGCATCTTGTAGGTCCTTCATCTCAGAATGTCAGTGACTCTGATGGTGACAGTGACCGGTTCCATACATACTGGAGCGGCCATAAATCCTTTGATGAGATTACCGGAGGTTATTCCGGCAGCGGGGATACCACCGGCTCAAGTTCAACGGCAAGTCTCGTGCAGGATATTACCAGCGGCGGTTACGGCCCGGAGGCAATGAATCTCTATCGCCATGCCGGGGTGCAGTATGCCAGGGGTATATATACCTTCACGGTTCACAACTGGTCAGGGACCACCTGGATGCCTGCAGGCAGTGCCATAACCATGAGGGTATATGATTCACTCGGCATGGCAAGGGAAATTAACTTCCCCACAACGGGATGGTCCGCAAGCAATCCGAGATACTGGAAAGCAGCAAAGATTGATGTGCAGGGCATCGGACGTTCAAACCGAAAAATTCATGTAGTAAACCAATTTGCTGATTTGACCTATGGATCAAAGGAATCAATGGACTGGTAAAGGAGTACTGGTAAATCTGTTATGAAACGAAGAGAAATAATTTTATTCACATTGGCTGCGGTATTGATCTTTTCAGTTTTTGCCGTGATGACCGCGACTCCTGTAAGAGCCGAGAAGAAGCCTACCTATATCCCGCTTCTCGTCGAAGGGGGCACGAAGAAGGGGGAGAAAAGAAAAAAGATAAAGGTCGAGGAAGACAAAAAAGAAGAAACTGAAATTCCCGTCATGGTTGGTGCCGGGGGTGGCTTCTTTTCTGCCCTCGGTTCGATGAATGATGATCTGCAGCCGGGATTTTTTACCGGGAAGGTTTTTCTTCAGTATTACCGCCAGCCTGTTTCGCCTTTTGGAGCAGGCCTTGAGGTGTCTACCGCCTATCTGAAGGACCGTGAAATAGATGGAGGGATGCTTTACTTTCATTCAATTCCATATCTGTGTTTGAACTTTGAGCCATTCGGTATTCTCGAAGTGCAGGGCCGTATGGGGGGTGGCATGACATGGTTAAGATCCAATATAAGTACCGGCACGGGTGAGCTTTTAAATAATTCTTACGATTTTACTTTTTATGCAGGTTTTGCAGCGATGAAAACATTTGCGAAACATTACATGGTAGGTGCAGAGGCCGTGGTTTATTATTACTTTGAGCGGAATCCCTCTGCATCATATGGATTGAATATAATTTTCGGATATCATTTATAACAGGGGAGAATGAAAAATCTTCCGTAATATTTATTTTTTGAAAAAGGAGTTTATGGTAATGAAAAAAATTAACGGCTTTCTAATAGCGTTTATACTTCTGGGGGCCACGGGACTTTCCGCCAGTTTATCAAGAGACGCAGGTATGGGACTATCTGACGTACCATGGATGATTGATGGTCTTCAGGGGTATTTGTATACCAATCCTGCCTATGCGGTGGATTTCAAGAACCGGGTCTTTTTTAACCGCACAGGTTTTGAAAGCGGGTATAATTCAGGGGGACTCTTCTGGAATCCCGTGGCTGGCCTGACTATAGGTATTGTTTCCGGTCTTGAAGTCAGTAACAGCCTCTGGAACAGTACTGCGGCACAGGGATTGTATTACCAGGGAAATTACGTTTCAAAGGCCTCGACTGTTGAGAATACTCAGCTGCAGGGGACGACCCTGAAGGATGGTATCGATATAAAACTCGATGACCCCGCCTTCGGTGATGAGGCAATCGATCTGAACCAGCAGGCCTTCAGAATTGTTGCCGCCTATGATTTCGGTAAAATCAATGCAGGTCTTTCCTTCGGATTCGCATCCGGGTGGGATGATAAGTCCTATACCGATGGAACAGACGAAGATTCTTATTCCCTCTCGGAGGTGCAGTATGATACTACAGCGGGTGCAGCCTTCAAGCTGAATGATACAATGGATCTAGCCGTTGATGTTACATTTAAGTACTATGATCTTGAGAATAAATTTGATATGACTTATACTTCGGTTAACCCGGGTACAACCAATATTTCCTATGGCAGTGACGGGGCGATGGACATAGTAGCCGGTGTCGGATATAATATTAAAATCGGAGCCATTCAGAAAATCCATACCCGCATCCAGTACGGTCTTCTTAACCGCTCCACTATTGCGTCTCTCTTTGATACGAGGGATATTGTTGGAGGTGATACAACAGAAGCAGTTACAGATACTCTTTCAAGAAAGGGGCACGAAATAAGGGTGGGGGTCTCCGACGAAATGTCCCTTACAAAAAATCTTACTATTTTTGTCGGCATCAATGCGGTTTATTCGCTTTTCAGCTATGAATTCAATGCCAACTCCACTCCAAATAATACAATTCTGGAAAATGACAGCTATAAGGGGGATTCCACCACAGTGCAGGTTCCTCTCTACGTGGGGATGGAACTGCGCCCGCATAAAAACCTGGAGCTTCGTATTGGCCTCTCCCATGTGCTGTATAATACCACAATGATTGACAGTAGTTTTTATGATTTTGACGGTGCTGCAAACCCGACATCAGAGTGGAGTGATACCATAAATAATTCTAATACAACTGAGATGAATCTCGGACTGACCTGGAAACTTTATAATGTGCGTCTCGACTGGGTGCTTAATGTTGACATTTTTACCCGGGGGCCGGATTTTATCTCCGGCTACTCAGCATCCAAGGGTATTACCGCTGACGGTTCCACACCGGTTGCGACATCATTTGCAGTCTCATATGACTTTGATTCTCTATGGGGAATGGTTTCCGGAAATAAAAAAACAGTAGAAACAGTAGAAAAGAAGAAGGCCGATATGTAGTATTACAGGGTGTGCCTGTAAAAATATATGAGGGGTACCCCGGAATGGGGGCCCCTTTTTATTTTAATGCCTTGTCAACATCGTCATCAATGCCCAGGACTATCTCTTCAACTTCTTCATATACTGATTTACGTCGCGGTGTTACTGCTTCTTCTTCAAAAATTTCATCATCAGTGGCAGCTAGATGCTTTCTCGGTACCTGGAGGTTTTTTAAATCCTCAAGCCCTGAATCAAGATTGGAGATGAAATAGTGAAGTTTACGAATATATTGAATCAGTTCCTTCAGCTTTTTGTTCTTTCTGTTGATAATCTGCTGCGAGTTGCTGATTACTTTTTTTAGAATTTCAGTCTGCTTTTCAAGTTTTTGCTGCAGTTCAAGGGCGGTATCATAATACTCTTTGTTGACCTTCTGAAAATCTATGCGGGCGAGAACAATTTCCCCCTCATCGCGGTCCTTCTCCATTGATTCAATCAGATCATTGAATTCCTTCAGCGAGAAGAGGTCTTCCGTGGATGTCTGAATCCAGCGTTTTCCTTCATCGTCGGTAAATTCAGTCATGTCACTGACTACTGTTTTTGTTTTATCTTTTTTCATTTGATACAATTTTAGCCAATCGAAGAATATTCTGCTTCTCTATATAAAATCGTCAAAATAAGCAGAAAGTTTCAACTATTTATAAGGATTTTTCTGTATTTAATATTTGATTACAGTGCATTTCTTTGATCTTCCTGGCAGTTTAATGGAAATAACTGCTACGGGTAAATTTAAAAGTAAATTAATAATATTTAGTTCGAAGTAATAATGAAAAATTATTTCAGGAAAGTTTTTTAGCTATTCTCATTAGATGCTTACGGGTACAATAAAAATTCCTTGTTGATATGAGGATTTTGAAGCAATATATTTATATTCTTAATTTTTGGAATGCTTTGTGTTTTTTAAGCAATTCTTTCTGAATAATATGTTATAAAATAATAGATGGTGAGACCTTGAAGAGTATGACCTGCAGGAGGAAAAAATGAAACAGGGTGTTCTGGTTATTTTCGTGATGTTTTTCTCAACTCTATCTCTGACTGCTGCATCCCCGGACCTCAACAGGATGGCGAGGGGATTTACTCAGGATTATGCGGAGAAGAAAGGTAATATCCTCTTCAGGGAGACCCTTGCGGTACTTCCCTTTGCCGATCAATCAAAGGATCTTGCATCTATAAAAGCCGGTGAAACAGTAAGTGAGCTCCTGTCCGCTGAATTATCCCGTAGCACCATATTTCAGCAGGTTGAAAGGGCACGTATTGCTTCTCTTGTGAAGGAAGTTGAAACGGGTATGACCGGCCTGATAAGCAGTGAGTCCGCCGTGAAGGCGGGTAATTTTGCAGGGGCGAAGCTGATTATTACCGGGAGTGTCGCCGAACTGGGAGACAGGATACAGGTAAATGCCCGCCTGATAGAAACCGAAACAGGGAAAGTGATTTCTGTCCAGAAAATCGATCTGCCCCGTGAAGATATAATTGCCGAATCGAAACAGCGTTACTGGTCCGCCTTTGAGAGCCGCTACGGCATTTCTTTCAGTGTCAGCCAGATGTTCATGTTTCCCGCGGATGATCTTAGTTCCTGTATGATTACCAAGGTCGGGGCATCCTATAGAATTCTGCGATACCTGAAGGTAGGTATCGGCTATGGCTTTTTCCGCAATTCCGGGGAACTTTACAGTGAGAATTATACTCCATCAGGGGGCGGCATCACCTACACCTTTGCCACCCCGATAAGGAGGGAGTATCATGCAGAGGGACAGGGGCCAATACTCTCCGTTGAGGGAGTGCTTCCCCTGTTTCGATGGCTTCACCTTGGGCTTCTCTTTGAGTATATGCCACTGGCGGTTAACCGCGTGCAGCAGGATGTTTCAGATTTTCCAGTTGTTATTGTAACAGATAATAATAATGACGGTACCCCGGAAAGTTCTGTTGAGAACAAACGGGTTATTGTTGATAGTATCGCCCAGGAAGCTACGATGCCTCATTTTTTCAACTTTTCGATTAAGGTGGAATTTCTTATTTCAAAGCGTATTTCCATTTATCTAAGCGGAGGCTTCCTCTACGCCACGGACATTACACCTGAAATCTATGAAGCCAACGGCAACCGCCAATGGACGGAAAACATTGATGAGAACGGAACTTTTTCCGAACTACACAATGTAAATTTTGCCCGATTCGGTGACGGGAGCCGTTTGAAATTCAATTTCAGCAGCGGGATCATTGCACTGGGTGTGGCGGTACATATCTGAATCGCCGCAACTCCGGTACTTCCCCTCCCGGGAGACTCCACTGTTTTGACTCAGGCTCTCTGCTTGTCGAAACGATTATGATTGACATATAGCCGCATCGCCGGAAAATGGATTTATGATAACTTTAGGCGGGAAAGATTTAAACTTCCTTCACTAAAGAATATACAAATTAAACTGTTCATGGCTATGAATGCACAAACAACCACATATTCGCCAAAACTTATCGAAACCCTGAAGCATTGCGGTCACTTGACTGTTGATGCTCCGCTATCTGATTTTACTACTTTTCAAACAGGCGGCCCCGCCGATATCCTTGTTGAGCCTAGAGACTGCGCCTCCGTCAAAAAAGTAATTCAACTTGCCCGCGAAGAGGGCCTGCAGCTTACCGTAATGGGGGGGGGCTCCAACCTGCTTGTTGGAGACAAGGGGATTCGGGGCATTGTCCTCTGCTTTTCCGAGAAGAGCCCGGGCTGTACCCGTATAGTCATCAATGAGGAAGGCCTTATCTATGCAGATGCCTCAGTCAGCAAAGAGCGGTTTATCAGGTTTGCCCTGGATAATAGTTTTGAAGGTGTCCAGTTTATGACTGGTATTCCAGGTTCTATCGGCGGCGGTATAAAAATGAACGCCGGTACCTTTATGGGCTGTTTTATCGATATCCTTAAGCGGGTGGCGGTCATTGACAGAAACGGTGACATGAAAGAAGTCGACGTTAACCTGGAAATGTCCGATTACCGTGAAATGAACCTGGGGGAATATGTGGCTATCACCGGGGGATATTTCAAACTTCCTGAAGCGAATGACAGTGAAAAGGCAAAAAACGAAGTTGAAGAAATTCTCGCGGACCGTGAAACAAAACATCCCCTCGATTTTCCCTCCGCGGGATCAGTCTTCAAAAATCCTCCGGGGCACTCATCGTGGGAGCTGGTTGACCGAGCGGGACTGAAGGGATGCCGTGTCGGCGGTGCCCGTGTATCTGAAAAACATACAAATTTTGTCATCAACTATGAGAAGGCCACCTCTCAGGATATCCGCAGTCTCATAGAGCTGATTCAGGAGACAGTTTACCGAAAGTTCAGGATAAAACTTGAAACTGAAATAAAAATGATCGGCGAATTCTGATTTCATGCTTTCAGATAGTATCACCCTCGGCGAAATTTTCTTTTGCGCCCTTGATCTTGAAACAACCGGAGCCAATCCTGCACTTCACCGCCTTATTGAAGTCGGCATGGTCTCCTTTACCCTTGAAGGGATCATAGACCAGTACAGCAGTTTTGTCGACCCTGAAATGCCTATTATGCCGCGGGCAACTGAAATTCATGGCATAACATCAGTAGATCTTGCGGGTGCCCCGACTGTCACGGATATTATGGGGGAAGTTCTATCTTTCCTCGAGGGTAAGGTTCTGGTTATTCATAACACACATTTTGACTTATCCTTTATCATGAAGGCATGCCGTGAGGCATCCATACCGATGCCTGAATTTATCGCCGTTGATACGGTTGTGCTGGCCAGGAGGGCCTTTCCTGAACTGGAGAACCATCGTCTTGATACACTCTGCCGGCACCTCGGCATCAGCCTTGAACATCACCAGGCCCTCTCGGATGCCGCCGCCTGCATGGAAGTGTTTCGTCGGTCCCTCGAATCCCTTAAATTAAAGGGTTCGCATCGGCTGAAGGATCTATGGAGTTTTCATGAAAATCCTGTCTGTCTGGCGGATATAAAATCTCTATGGCCCGGAAAGGGTTCTATTGACGGCATCAAAGAAGGGAAGGCCGTGATCATTCATTACAGGGATTCTCATGGCATGGTTACAGAAAGAAAAATAATACCCCATGAAGTTATTCAATACGGAAAGAAAAAGTACATAAGGGCATTCTGCTACCTGAGGGAAGAAGACCGTTATTTTAGAGAATCAAGAATACAAAAAATATTGAAGCCCTCACCATTTCTTAGTCAATGAAAAATATGCATTAAACTGTGTTTCCTGCGTTGCAACGAGCCAGTCCTGCCCCAGGTAAATTACTGTCTCGAACTGATCGAAAAGAATAATCCTGAATGTAATCCCGGCGATAATTCCAGATTTAAAACCTGATAGATCACGCCCGGATGCCTTGAAAAAGGTTGTCTCTCCGAATATGCCGGTAAAGATGTAGTCCCGGTAAATGGAAAAGCGATACTCAAGGGAGAGGGAGGCAATCCTGTTGCAGTAATACCCCTTACCCTGAAATCCCTTGAAGACTTCGTTTGAAACCGGATATTCATATACCAGGGGGACAGGGCCCCAGTTAAAGCCGAACCTGAATTTCAGTGACAGCAGGTCATGGCGTGAAAGATCAAAATCATACAATCCTGATACTATCATGCGATGAAAATTGACATGGTCAAGATATGCATCGTAATTAAATGTAAAAGATTTAGTTACCGTATTTCCGAGAACAAAGGGAATAATATCCAGTGCCAGTTCAGTTTTTATAATATAGAACTGTTCCGATGAGGGGATATCTTCCTGGATTGTTAAATCATTTGAAGGTATGCTTGTATAGTGATTGATAAATTCATATCCGCCACCAATTGACAGGAGTAGCTTTTTCAGCAGGGTTATCCCCGGTGCGGCGGTGATCCGGTATCTTGTATACCTGAACTGGTCGAGGGATATATCTGCTCTCCCCTGATTTGAGTGGTATATCTTCATATCGGTTACAGGAGTGAAGAAGTTGTTCAGGAGTGGGGGAAGGAGATAACGTCCGTCAAAGGAGAAAAAGGTGGCTCTTGGTTCTTCTTTGAATTTCAGGTCAAGGCCGTACAGCACCCCTGAAGAAAATCCCATTTTAAGTTTGTCTCCACTGCCGAGGAGGGAATGGTGATAATACCGCACCTCCGGCATGAAACCAGTCCCTCTCCGGGCCTGCAGACCGATTCCGAAGCCGTTGCGTGAGGACTTCCCCCCGGCCCGTTTTACGATTTGAACTTCCAGTATATACCGCGGTGCATAGGTTTCAAGATAGGGGATAAATTGGGAAACAATCATGGGGACCTTTAGATTCCGATCAAGCTGGAAAAAAGAATTGTCATAATTTTCTATTTCTTTAATACGGTAGGTGACGTGGTGAAACCTGAAGGTTTTTTTTAAATTAGTCAATTCCTTCCGGACGTGATATCGGTTGAAGATTTTTTTCTTTAACCGGAAATCGTAACGGATTCTGAGAAAATCAAGGGTATTTATGTTTAGAAATACAATTTTTCCAAGGCGCCCTTCATCAACAAAAATATCCATTGACCCGGGATTGTTACGGATGATATAGGCTGTTGCCAGATCATATCCCCTGGACTTATAAAATCGTTTAATGGCTTTTGTGACTGAAGCGGTACTTTTTTGTGTGTCTATTAATTTTGTTAATCCTGAACCGTTGATTACTGCATTTTCAGTAAAAATGACGGTTCCTTGGACGGTCAGCTTTTTAAATGGTTTTGCCTGCGCCTGCTTGATCAGCGGGAGTATACAGGAAAGTACAAGTAGAAGGGTGAAAAGTCTGCAGCGCATTAGCAGAAGTTTTGTTTTATGGTCTCCATCAATGCTTCGATATTATTATCTTTAATCGAATAGTACATGAAATTTGCTTCTTTTCTTCGATTGATAATATCGGCCTTGCGCAAAACTGTTAGATGCTGGGAAATATTCGATATGGTTGATCCGAATTGATTTTCTATTTCGCTGACGTTTTTTTCTCCCTCAAGAAGGAAGCAGAGGATTTTAAGCCTGATGGGATGTGCTATTGATTTTAAAACCTCAGTTGCGGTATCTATCTGGCATTCAGAAAATAGCATCATTAATTACCTTTAACCATTTGGGTGTTTTAGTATTTAGGTATTCTATGAAATGCTGATTTTCTGTCAATTTTTTTTTAAGATTCTTGAGAATCAGGCCGTTTTTCGTGAAGGTACGATTGATACTTCCGGGCCGAAATAATCAAGAATATTC
This sequence comes from uncultured Spirochaetota bacterium, assembly GCA_942491575.1. Classification (GTDB taxonomy): domain Bacteria; phylum Spirochaetota; class UBA4802; order UBA4802; family UBA5550; genus CAZHNW01. The sequence goes on along the minus strand of CALOBT010000025.1, from coordinate 1,377,627 downwards.
AGCATTATCAGTATTCTTTCTGCGGTAAATGAGAGTCTTAGTTTTAAAGCTGCTCCATCTTTGCCGAGCATATGTTTTGCATGGATTAAAAATCCGATGAAGGAAGAATGAATACTTTCCGTATGGGAAAGGTCAAAGGTGATCCCTTCTTTTCCCGTCAGTCCTTCAAAAAACTGACTGTAATCAGCAACGGATTCGAAGGTGATAATTTCCGGGAAAACCCAGTGGTTGTTTTCGAATTCTTGGTGTCTCATATTATTTTAACATCCCTGTTTTTGTATGACTTTAAAAGGAGTATCCGTACCCCTGTAGTTATATTGTCGTTGATTCCTTGAATTTATTAAGTAAAAAAAATAATTATTCAGCGTATTAATGTAATCCATCATAACTGTTATGTACTGTTGAAACTTCAGGCTGCTTCAACTTTTCGGGGGGAATATTTTGAGTCTGATTCAAGAAAGAAGAAACGTAGAAGTAATCTGTGAAAAGAGTCTGGATATTCGGGAAAACAGAAAAATTGGCTTGAAAAAACCGTATCGGGATTTTTACTGGAGATACTGTAGAATGAAAAATACCCGGCGCCCCTGCAGCAATCTAATGCCTCTGATAAAAATAGAGTGGTAAAACAGGCAGAAGAGGGGTACCATACTCCAAGGGTGGTCATATAGATGAAGACGCAGGACGGGGACAAAAAGATACTTGTTTCGGATATGGAGCATTTGAGAAAGCTCTTTATCATGCCGGACTCTCCCGACAAATTTATTGAATTTGGAACTGAACTCCTGGATGTAATTCACGATTCATTCCAGGAAAAGGGTGGTATCCATAGCGCAATTTCTCTCCCTGACCTGGCAAAAATCTTTTCTAATATTAATATTCCGGAGGAGCCCCATCTCTTAAAGGACGTTCTTTCGGAAATTAAATCTAAAATTACTGCACATTCCGTTAAAGTTGGAAATCCCTACTATATCGGTCATATGACCAGTGCAATACCATACTTCATGATTCTCCTCGAGATGATCATTGCCGCCCTGAACCAGAACCAGGTTAAGATAGAATCTGCTAAAGCCTCGACCTTCGTTGAGCGTGAATTTCTTTCCTGGATGCATCGCCTGGTCTATGACAGGGATCCGAAATATTACCGTGCAAACATTCAAAACAGGGATATCGCCCTGGGGGCTGTAACCCTTGACGGGACTCTGGCTAACCTGACTGCCATGCTGGTTGCAAGGAATAAGGCCTTTCCCCCTGATGAGCGCTTCCCCGGGATCAGGGCTGCCGGTGCCTACGAGGCTTTCAGGCATTATGGTGTTTCAAAGGCGGTTTTCATCGTCTCCAAGCGGGGGCATTATTCTATCGATAAGGTCTCACGATTAATTGGCATAGGTGACCAGAATGTTATCAAGGTCCCCGTAGATTATAACAATAAGGTCGATATTCAGCGTGTTGAAAAGGTCTGTGAGGAAATACGTCAGCACAATAAAACCAGTAAAGAAAAGGTTAAGATAATCAGCCTTATCGGTATCGCTGGAAGCACGGAAACGGGGAATATTGATAATCTCAGTGAAATGCGGCGAATTGCCGATGACCATAAGACCCATTTCCATGTGGATGCCGCATGGGGTGGATCAGTGCTCCTGGTAGACGAATATCGCTACATGTTCAAGGGTATCGAAAAAGCCGATTCGGTATGTCTTGACGCCCATAAACTTCTCTACACGCCGGTTTCCATGGGTATGGTACTGTTCCGTAAAAAAGAGGAGATAAATCACCTGAAGCATTCCGCCAACTATATCATCCGACCGGATTCCGTTGATTTGGGCCGCTTCAATATCGAGGGCTCCAGGCCATTTTCCGCGTTGAAACCATGGACAACAATGAAGATTCTCGGCAGGGACGGCTTTAAGCTCCTCTTCGAACACGCACAGGAACTTTCTTCTGTTCTCAGGGGACTCGTTGAGATGCACTGTAATTTCGAGCCGATGAATCAGCCTGAACTTTTCATTTTTAACTACCGCTTTACTCCCAAAAAGGTAAGGGAAAAACTTGAAAAACTGCTTTTGGACATTCGCGGCAAGGAGCCGGAAGAGATTAAACGCCAGGTCGCAAGGATAGGACAGATTAACGCAGTCCTCAATGAACTTAATATAGAACTCCACAAGGCCCTCCGTGAGGAGGATGACAGCTTCGTTTCCCGAACAATGCTTGACTCTCCCCGGTATCTCTATCAGAATGTGGTTATACTCAGGGCGGTTACGATCAATCCCCTGACAACTCCTGAAATACTGAAGGAAATAATCGAACAGCAGGATCGCCTCGGTGTTAAAATTTACAAGGCAGACTTCAGAAACCGTTTTGAAAAGCTATAGGGGTATATTATGCAGATATTGCGTTTTGTTGCTCCTGTTTTTTATAACCGGTTCCGGACTTCTTTATGCCGGTCCCGCTGAAATCCTCCTTTTTGGTGAAAAACAATACATATCAGTATCTGAAAATAATAAAGTGCTGCATCTCTCCGCAGAGGGACACAGGGAGCTCTCCCTTCCGGAAGATATCCTTGCTGTTTCTGTGAGGGGGGAAAAGCTTTTTTATCTGCGCACTGAACCTGTTCCGGCTGAGCCCTCGGATGAAAAGAAGGAACCATCTGAAGATAATGTTCCACTGCTCAGGTATGTGGCGGGGCTTTATCATTTAAAAAATCAAAAGGTACTGGCGCAGTGGCCCCTGATTGATCTCCCCCCCGGGGCTGAAATTAAAAAAATCGATTCCGCCGGAGAGCTGTTTTTTCTGCATTACCGGGAAAAAAAGAATGAAGACGATGGTGGGGGAAGTTTAAGTCTTCTGCGCCTGAACTTCAACAGCGGAGAAACCGGCATTTGTAATAATGTCGATGATTTTGTTCTCCACGGCGAAAAAACTGTTATCCTTGAAGGCTGCCCGGAGGAATGCCGGATTAACATGAACAATCATCGTATTCCCTTAACCCTTCAGGGGAAAGCAGGCATAAAGGAAATAGTGGATGGCCGTCTCCTCATTGTTACTGGAGGGGACAAAAAGGAAATCATCGACCTGGTATCCCTTAAAAATATTTACCTATATAGTGGTCAAAGTGCTCCAGTTCAACCGAAGGATAATAATCTGGTTTTCCTGGTGAAGGATAAGATTGAGGGGACACCAGAAAAAGAAAAACATGTCTATTATAAGATATTTATTGATGGTAATGAAGAGGGGAGAACTGAAACAGGAGTGGCGTCCCTTGATAAAAAATTGCAGGTATCAGCGAAAGGGGACTCTTACCATGTCATAAGACTTGAAAGGTGGGAGCTTCACCGCAAAAAACGCCAGTATCGGCGGGCCAATAATATTCTTCAACCACGGCCCCGCAGGATATTCCTTCCTGAAAACAGGATAATCCGCATAAGTGTTACCTTTGACGGAAAACAGCATACCTTTTCATCTGAAACTGTGATGGAGTGAAATTTTATTCAGTTTATTCATAAAAAAGGGCCGTCCAAAACTTTGTTATGGGCGGCCCTTTTTTATGTTTATATTGAGATTGAGCTTTTTTAATTAAAGTCGTTGATCCGTTCGCTTTTCTTCTCGTTTTGCTGAACAATTTCCTGAAGCTGTTTGTAATGAGGTGAGTCAACTCCGTATTTGATCTCAACTGCCTCAAGCATGCTTCTGTTCTTTTTATTCCGGTATTGCATTATTTCGTCTTCTGTCGCATGCTTGTATTTTGTGAGAACCGCTTCCATGTAGCCGTAACAGCTGGCCAGGTATTTGTGTGCCCAGACATCTTTTTTATTTTTTTCAGACAGAGCAAGATATCGTTCCAGAATCGGGATGCAGGGTTTGAAATTGTTCAGATCATACTGGGTTGATACATAAACCTGATAGAGCCGTGACTGGAAGTTTAGAAACTTCGGGTCCTTGCGGACATCCACATTCTGGATTTCATCGAGATAGTTTATAGACTTGGTGAAATAGGTTATCGCCTTCATCTTGGCTTCGTATTTCTTTCCGGCGATACGGCGCTGTTCCTGATTTTTTCGATCTATTTCCTGCCAGTACCACCTTTCATTAAGGTTCTTGCTTTTTTTGCTTTTTTCAATCATGCGGACCAGCTCGTTTTCCATATCTTCAAGGATGTCGAGACCTGTTGCATATTCATCAATGGCCAGTTTTAAAAGGTTTTCTGAATATTCTTTATTCAGTTTTTCCAGTTCCTTGATTGCCTTAACATAAGGCTGGAAGTCACGAATGCGCCACCCCCTGTTGTCGGGAGCAATTTTATCTTCCTTTTTGACCGCAGTGGTCCCCTTGTCCGGGTCGGTTTTATCTGTCGGTTGATTCTGAGCTGATACTGCCCCGGTCAGGATTAAAAGAGCTGCAAAACTCAGGAGTGCATTTCTGAGGAAGTTTTTTTCAAGTTGCCGTACCATAGGTATCCCCTTGTGATTCATAGTATACTACAGTAGAAATATCGGCATGAGGCCGTCTAAAATTGAAAAAAAATTGTCACACCCGGCTATATGCCTCTATTTTTCTGCAATCGTAGTATAAACCCTGTACTCTGTCATTATTGTTTAAATATACAGAAATATGACTTAAATACCCAGCCTTTTTTAACTATTTTGGCCTGGATAAGTGTATGCCATGGCTGTACTCCGGAGGAAGTTAAATTATTCAAAGAGGATTTGGTATTATAAAAATTATGAAAACATGCCCTGAGTGAAGATTTTTTTTGAAAAAAAGAACTTTAAACTTCCTTTTCAAAGAGAAAAAATAGAATATAATAAACAGGGCTCTGAGCCCTTCGGCTCAGTTGTTTAATTATATGGTTGTCCTAATCGTAATTGGGTGTTATTTTTATTGACAATGTCGTGTCCCTGTTTTTTCGTAACAGGTACTTCAGGGAGGACCTTTAAAGCATATGACACCAAAACCGGAACAGCATAAAGAGACTAAGCTATGTCAATACTGTGATTACAGCGGTATTGTTCACCCGGATCATTTTATGGAACTGGGAGAGGACCCCCTGATTCCCTGTCCGCGGTGTGTTATACCCCTCTGCAAGTGCAGTGGAGAAGAGCCCTATTTCTATCGTGAAGGGGGGAAAATTGTCGACTGCCCCTGCCGTCCTTACCGGACAAGAATTGACAGGATAAAGAAAATTTACAACCGGTCCGGTATTGATCGTAAATTTTTGTGGAAATACCTGGGAGACTATGATGCTGCCAGGAGTAAAATGACCAATGATGCAAAAAATGCAGCCTATGATATTATCGTGAAATTCCCCGACGTTAAAAAGGGGCTGTTTTTCTGGGGGAATCCAGGTACGGGAAAGACACTTATTTCTTCTATAATACTCACCGAACTGATTACCCGGTATGCCGTTGATGGCAGGTTTATCAAAATATCGAGAGACTTTTTCAGCCGTCTGAAGGCTACCTTTAACGAGGCATCAACTACCTATGGCCAGTCCCACGCCATTGAGAAGGAGCTGGCGGAAGTGGATGTGCTTATAGTGGATGATTTCGGTGTTCAGAGGGACTCTCCCTGGGAACAGGAGACCCTTTATAACCTTGTGGATGCCCGCTACGAGGGGGAGAAGTTTACAATATTTACCTCCAACTATGATCCGGTTAAGACCTTCAGGGAGCTCTCCGAGGGGCGTATCCTTTCCCGTCTGCGGGAGATGTGTCGAATTATGGAACTGACCGGTGAAGATTACCGGGAAACCCTCTAGGTGACGCGTGTATTTATAGGCCTCGGAACGAACCTGGGGGACCGTCATGCAAATCTTTCTGAAGCGATTAGTCTCCTGGGAAACAATCCCCGTATCTCCTTGACTCAGGTGAGCACACGACTTGAAACGGAGCCCGTAGATTACCTCGATCAGCCCGATTTTATAAACCAGATGATGGAAGTTGAGACTGACCTTCCGCCTGAAGATCTTTTTGCAGTTCTCCAGAATATCGAAGAGGCCCTCGGGAGGGAAAAGAAAATTCCGAAGGGGCCCCGCATTATTGATCTTGATATAATTCTCTTCGGCGAACAGATTATTAACAGCGAAAACCTGGCTGTTCCCCATCCGCGGCGCCTGGAAAGGGATTTCATTGTAAAGCATCTCGCGGAACTCGATTCGGAATTGAAGGATCCAGTAACGGGGGAATATTACCGGGATTTAATATGACGATAAATTTCGAAGGTGACATTGGCCAATGTCACCTTCGGCGACATGTTAATATTGCTCGTTTTCGTTGGGAAAATCAACGGATTTGACGTCTTCAATATAGTTTTCCACGGCTCCCTTAATGTCATCAAAGAGGTTCAGGTAACGGCGGAGAAAGCGGGGAGAGAATTCCTTGTTGATTCCAAGCATGTCGTGGAGAACCAGTACCTGGCCGTCGACTTCGTTGCCTGCCCCGATGCCGATAAAGGGGACCGGCACTTCCTTCGCTGCGCGGGCCGCAAGGTGTGAGGGGATTTTTTCCAGTACAATGGCAAAACATCCCGTTTCAGCCAATATGTGGGCATCTTCAATAAGTTTCTCCGCTTCAGCGTCTTCCTTTGCTCTTACCGTATAGGTGCCGAATTTGTTAATGGATTGCGGTGTCAGGCCCAGGTGGCCCATGACGGGTATTCCCGCGGTAAGGATTCGTTCTGCTGATTCCCTTATTTCACGGCCACCTTCGATTTTTATCGCGTTTGCGCCGCTCTCCTTCATGACGCGGATGGCTGAATTAAGGGCCTGCTTCGAGTCTCCCTGGTATGTTCCGAAGGGGAGGTCAACAACCACCATGGCGTGCTGTACTCCGCGGACTACTGACTGTGCGTGATAAATCATATGGTCCAGGGTGATGGGCAGTGTTGACTCGTTGCCTGCCATGACGTTGGATGCTGAATCCCCCACAAGAATAACATCGATACCGGCGGCATCGACGATGGTTGCCATCGAGTAGTCGTAGGCTGTGATCATGGAGATCTTTTCTCCCGCCTGTTTCATTTCCATAAGGACTGACGTGGTAATCTTGCGCTTCTGGTCTGAAATATATGTGGACATTGTTGTCTCCCCTCTTCACGTGGCGCGGCTTTTGAGCCTCACTGGAAAATTATGTATAAAATACCCTTCCCAGAGTAGGGGGAATTGTTCTATTTGCAAGCTTTTTTTGAGAGGAGGCGATGGGGGGTAGGTTTTGTGAGAATATAAAGAGACACTGCTCAGTGAAGAGCAGTGTCTCTTTATAAGATTTATCTTTATGCTTTTTGTGGCGGTTTTACAATAATGGAAATTACTGCACCGACGAGACATGCTACACCTGCAATTACAAAAGGTGTTAACCATGCTGAAGGATCAGTTGCTCCCTTAGCTGCATCTTTGAAAATACCAGCTATCTGGGGACCAGCGATACCGGCAATACCATATGCGAAGAAAACAAAGCCATAGTTTTTCCCTACAGTGGCTGTGCCGAAGAAGTCAGCAGTAGCTGACGGGAATAGCGCGAAGTTTCCACCGAAGTTAAAGCCGATAATACAGGCAGCGATGATTAGTCCCATTTCGGTTGCACCGAGCTTGTAGAAAGCTAACATGATGATGCCCTGGAAGAGGCACATTAGAGTGAGGGCCATTTTTCTTCCTATTTTGTCAGAAACGGTTCCCCATGCGATTCGGCCAAGACCATTAAGGATTGCATACCATGCCATTGCGGTACCGGCTGTAGCACCTGCTGCTTTAACGACAGCTTCGTATCCTTCTTTTGAAGGATCAAGTGTACCGAGCTTTGAAAAGGTCAGTGCGTCAATACCAAAAAGTTTGATACAGTAGATAACCATAAGACCGGCAAGAGCAGAAAAAAGAAATGTTATGAAAAGCATATAATATTGTGGGGTCTTGATCATTTCGCTTGATTCAAACTCAACAGCTCCACTTGCTCCGGCATCTCCAGCTTCAGGAGGAGTGTAGCCTTCGGGTAACCAGCCTGCAGGGGGGTCTTTCATGACAAGACTGCCCAGTAGTACCATGCCGGCAAATATAATTCCATAAAGTAAAAAGACACTTCGTGTTCCGTCAAGTCCGGCAAGGTTAAGGTTGTTGAGGAGTCCGCCGCCCCATGATCCGGCCCATTTAACCCAGATTGTAGCACCGAAACCAAAACCTGCTACGGCAAGACCAGTGAGCATGCCTTTTTTGTCGGGGAACCACTTGACTCCGACTGCGATAGGCACAACATATGCAAGACCAATACCTGCACCACCGATAATACCAATAAAGACAAGTTGTGTGATAAAGCTGCTTCCAAAAAAACCAGCAAGAACGTATCCGGTACCAAGAACAATACCACCAGCCATGGCGAGTTTTTGTGGGCCAATCGTAGCGAGTTGTCTCCCTGCCCAGACCATTACGAGAGCAAAAAAGAATAGGCCTGCGGAAAAAATCCATGCTGTCTGGCCTGCAGTAAATTTATAGGCTCCGTTTGCGTCCGTTAGAACTTTAGTAAATGCTGACCATGCATAGATAGCACCCAGTGCAAGTTGAATCAAGATTGCGCCGACAACGACGAACCAGCGATTCATGACTTTTTCATTAGACATTAGATGTCCTCCTTCAGTAGTTGTAAATTCCTATAAAGACTAGTTTTTAGCTTTTACTGAGTAAGAAAATAAAACTATTGAATTTTTATCAAGGACATTTTGATGAGTTTTAAACAATTTGCGATTACTTTCAACTGAAAAGGTACAGTTTATGCGCTATGCCACCGATAATAAAATGGGGAAATTTCCCTTTGGAGGCAGGTATGAAAGTAGCCGATGCCTGTACTGTTCAAATGACAGAGCAGATCCAGCAGCTCAACAATATGCTTAAATTGATGACTAATGCAGAGATGAATCTTGATGAAAAGATGATGAAGGTTACTGTCGGGGCGAAGGTGGCCGGTCTTGGTGAACATTTCGACAGGTATGTGTAAAAAAAGGCCCTGCATTTTCGGCAGAGCCTTTTTGATTGATCCCCGGGACTGATATTCGTTATCAGTGGGTTGAAATTTCAATTTTCTTCGGCTTGACTTCCTCTGTTTTGTTCAGGGTGAGGGTGAGAGTCCCGTCTGTTAGCCTGGCGTTGATATTGTTTCGGTCAATATCGTTTCCGACCCTGAATTTCCGGTAGTAATCCCCTGTCTGATAGTCTGAATACTTCAGCTTCATGTCCTTCTTGTCGTATGCCTTTAGACTTCCCCGAATCTCGAGACTGTCATCTTCGATGACTATGTTCAGGTTCTCTTTTTCTACTCCCGGCATTTCCATCAGCATTGTATAGGCATCTTCAGTCTCGTAGATGTCGGTTACCGGGGCCAGTGTCCGCATGTTTTGTTCGTTGTATGTTTTTTCAAGTTCCTGTCTCATGGTGAACCTCCTAGTTTATCTCGATTTTACGGGGTTTTGCATCTTCGCTTTTTGTCAGCTCTATGGTGAGGATGCCATTCCTGAGTTCCGCCTTGATGGACTCTTCGTCTACATGGTAGGGAAGTTCCAGTGATCGGGAGAATTTCCCGAAAATTCGCTCTCTCCTCAGGTATGAATGATCCTCTTCGGACTGTTTCTTTTCACCACTGATAGTGAGGGTCTTGTCGGAGAGTTCGATATCAAGGTCTTCTCTGGATACCCCCGGCATCACCGCCTGGATCTCAATAACGTCCGCCCCTTCGTAGATATCTACTGCGGGAAAGCCGCTTCGTTCGCTTCTCTGGGGTGTGACGCTGAAGAAGTCATCAACTATTTTCCCGAGATTGAGCATATCGTGTAAAACTGTATTGCGTACCATGGTGTCCTCCTTGTAGTGACAATTAGTGTACATTTACGCTGATTTTTTCAGGTTCTGCTCTCTTTTCCTTTGGGAGACGGATTTCCAGCAATCCCTTCTTGTATTCAGCCTTTATTTTATTCTTCTTTATCCCCCCGGGGAGAGTTATGGTCCGGGAAAAGGATCCGTAACTTCGTTCTGATCTTATGCAGCGTCCTTCTTCCTTTTCTTCCTTCCTCTCCCTGCTCTTTTTACCGGAAATAGTCAGAAGATTCTCCTGGATTGAAACATTCAGGTTGTTTTTGTCTATTCCGGGAAGTTCCGCCCGAACAAGGATTTCTTTGTCTTTTTCCTCTACGTCAATTCTGGGTATTGAGACTCCCCGGAAGAGGTCAAAGTCGTCCGTGTTAAACAGACTATCGAAAAGTGAAGGGATGTTTTTGCTGGAATGATCAGCAGTATCTGTTTCTTTTTTTCGTAAAAGTGGAAAATTCATAGTAAACCTCCCTTATTCTTTTTGTTAGCACTCATCTTTAGTGAGTGCTAACAAAAAGAATATACAAAGAATATTTTTAATCGTCAAGCCTGCGGGGGAAAAATTTAATAATTTTTTAAAAAATTAAGTGGAGAATCTAGTTGCTGTTGATCCATTCAATGGCAAATTTAACCATTTCGGCACTGTTCTTCATGTTGAGTTTGTTTTTAATGCGGTGGCGATGGGTATCTATTGTTTTAATTCCAACGTGGAGCTTTTCTGCAATTTCACTGGTTTTCATTCCCTGGCCTACGAGGCGAAGGACTTCAAGTTCCCGGTTTGAAAGGTTATCAATCGGGTTCTGAATCTTCTGTGATTTGTCCTGGGATAATTCATTGAGAAAGCGGCTTGTCATACGTTCGCTAAGATAGACTTTGTTGTTCATGACCATGCGAATGGCATTAACAATTGTACCGGTCATTTCGTGTTTCATTATATAGCCTTTTGCTCCGGATCGGATAACCCGTTCCGCATAAAGGGCCTCGTCATGCATGGAGAGAACAAGTATCGGCAGGTCAGGGTACTTCTCGTGGATGATTTTTGTAAGTTCCAGGCCGCTAATGCTACCCTGCAGAGAAATGTCGACGATAACAAGATCAGGATTTGTTGTGTCTAAGGCAGTCAGGCCATTTTCAGCATCTTCCGCCTGCCCGCATATATGCAGGTCCTCTTCCCTGCTGAGGAGATGTTCAAGACCATCTCTTACTATCGGGTGGTCATCAATTATTAATATTCTGGTTATAGTTTTCATTGTTATTTAATATATATTTGACTGCTCAAGGATATAATTGACACTATAAAAGGCAATAAGAAAATATGACTCTCCCTTTTTTTGAGGGAAATATTATTTGTGAATCATGGTTTGAACCGGCAGAAAAGGATAGTCCCTTCCCCCGCTGTGGAGGTTATTTTCAGGTCTGCGCCAATTAACCTGGCGCGGTACTGCATGATATTTAATCCCATTCCTCCCCCCGTATTATCAATTTCAAATCCCTTCCCATTATCTTTTATTGATATTTCGATAAAATCATCTTCCTTTTTCATCGAAATAGTGACTTCGGTTGCACCGGAATGTTTTACTATATTTACCGCAGATTCCTGAATTATATAGTGCAGGTGAAGTCCATTTTTCTGATCGTTGATAAAAACAGGATCGCCCATGTCCAGATGGCAAATGATTCCATTCTGTTCCTGAAGGATAATCGAAATTTCAGAAAGAAGTCCGTCAAGGCCGGTCTTTTCCAGGTTAACGGGAAACAGGCCGTGTGCCATTCCCCTTGTTGCGCTGATGGCCTCGTTTACTTGTTTTTCAATTTCAAGGGCCTCCCGACTTTCATCCAATGACAGGTCCTGCAGACGGTCTGCAAGTATTTTGCTTTTTATCGCGATACCAAGAAGTTCATGGCTGAGTCCATCGTGAAGTTCAATGCCGATACGTTTTCGTTCCCTCTCAGTTGAATTGAGTATTTCCATTTCCTGCTGAATTTCCCGGGTGGTATCCCGGCAGTTCATAACAATTCCGGTAACCTGGCCATTTGTGTCTGTAAAGGGGTACATGGAAATATCAAGGAGTATCCTGTTGGTATCAGATCTGTCATACCATGTCATTGTGTGAACTTCATTGTCCTGCCGGCAGTGGTTGAAACTGTTTCGGATAGCCGGTAATATCTCATTTTTAAAAAATATTGTTTCCAGAGTTAATTCGTTTTTGGGTAACGGATCAAGATTCAGTATATTGTAAAAGGCATCATTGCATGCGAGAACCCTTTCCTCCGTGTCGAAAAATGCCATTAATTCTTTTGAGATTGATACGATATTTTTGTAAATGTTAAGCACTTCTTCTGCTTCGAGTTTTTGCGTTACATCTCTTGAATTGATAACAATGCCGTTTATGAGGGGGTCATGCAGCAGGTTGCGGGCAGAGCTTTCCATGTAAATCCATGTTCCATCTTTTTTCTGAAGGCGATAGTTATAAGAGGTGATGCCGTTTTCTCTATTTTTCAAAGACGTAAACACTTCTTTGGCTGCCTCGAGATCATCGGGATGAATAAGTGAAAAAACTGTTGAGCCCGTCAGTTCTTCCGGGGTGAATCCAATAATTCTTACAGAGTTGCTGCTGGTATAAATTCTATCGGCATTTCCATCAACAATGGAAATTATGTCAGAACCATTTTCCACCAGTGTTCGCAGCTTTTTTTCATTTTCCAGAAGGTTCTTTTCCATTTTTTTGCGTTCGCTTATATCTCTTATTACTGCCTGGTAAAATTTTTTCCCGCCTGTGATTACGGGGCTTAATTTTACTTCGGCATAGAATAGCTTTCCGGAGTAGGTCATGAAAAGCCATTCAAATTGTTTGCGTGATCCCTGGTCGGCCAATTGCATCTGCTGCTTCATTTTCATGCTGGTGGGGATGTTGTCAGGCTGAAGTTCAGGGGCAAAAATCTGTGGATTTGATGATTTTATTATTTCTTCAGGCGCATCGAGAAGGATACATAAACTTTCATTGCAGTCAATAATTCCTTCTTCGTTAAAAATAGATATAGCATCCTTGGATGTTATAAACAGGTTCCTGAATTTATTTTCTGATTCCAGCAGGTCCTGCTCCATCTTTTTTCTGAAGGTGATATCTTCGATCATTGCAAAGCAGTGAACAAGTATGCCAGTGGTATTTCTGATGGCGGAAACGGTCAGATCTCCCCACAGGATATTTAATTTTGAGTCGTAGAATTTAAATTCAATTCGGTAGTTGTCCCTGTGCCCTGAAATTATCTGTTCCTGGTGAAAAGAAACTGTATCGAAAGCGTCCGGGTGACAGATTTCATATATGGATTTATTTTTCAGGTTTTCAATGCTGATGCCGGTAATGTGATGAAGTTCAGGATTTGGTTGAAGGATGTTAAGTTCAGTATCAACCATGCTGATGCCTATATGGGCATTTTCAAAAAGTGATCTGAAGCGGTACTCCCTTTCCGATAAATTCTTTTCAGTTTGCAGTCTCTCCTGAATTTCCCTGTTGAGTTTTTCATATAGAAGGGCGTTTCTGATAAATACTGCAGAGTGTGTTGCAAGGACTGTCAGCATTTCAAGGTGGTCACTGGAGAATATATTTCTGCTGACGGAATTTTCGAGATAAATAATTGCAGTACACTCCCCTTTGTGCAAAACAGGCATGCAGAGAGCGGATTCAGGTGATTTTTGACTGAAATACGGGTCTACGGTAAAGAGGTTTTTGTCATATTTGTTGATTATCACCGTTTCAAGGGTCCGATAGGTGTACCTGATGAGCGAAGCCGGAATGTCTTTGTATTCTTCAAGTGGGATTGAAGAAAGTGTTTCGAATGAATTATCCGTATTACCTGATGCGATTTCAATCTTAAGTGATTCATCCCGGTTAAGAATTAAAAAGCCCCTGTCACCACCGGCATTTTTCAGTATAGTCTTCATTAGTTTTTTGAGGAGAATATCAAGTTCTATCTCCCTGGAAAGGTTCTGGATAGATGAGAGAAGAGTGTCTACATCAATCATTCCTGAGAGATTGTCGCTTAAGCCTGTTGTTGCATCGAAAAAGGTCTCTCTGTTCGTGTTTCTTATTTTCTCACAAATGCCTGCTGCACCCCACATCCGGTAACTGTTGTAACTTTCGAGGATATAGCCTACGGCTTCACTTTTTCTTCCTGTTTCAGTGTATAAGCCGGCAATCTGGAAATTAAGAAGTGCATTCTCGTGGTTTGCGCCGCTTGATAAAATATATTTTTTTGCAGTATAAAATTCTTCAAGGGATTCACTGTATTTTTCTTCAAATTTGAATTTCAATGCACTTATGAATTTATAGCGATACAGGAAATTGTCGGGATTGATCACAGACCATTTTTTGAATTTTTTTAAGGAACTTTTTATTATGGAGAGTGCCTTTTTTTTTCTTTTTCGATCCAGTTCATTAAATTGCATGGATAAAAAAAGAGCCCTTTGGTAGGTCAGTTCCACTTCAAAAATTGTTCCTGCAAACTCAAAAGGAATGTGCGTGTCGGTAAGTAATGCTGGCCAGCTATCAATAGAACTGTTACTGTAGTTACTGCAGATTAAATTAACCAGACCGTATATGCCATCTAAAAAATACTCTTCTTCGGGGGGAAGTTTTTTTTCTTTTTTTTGAGGAGCAGGGGACTCAATTAAAGTCTTTGAAAAGACGGAAGATTTTTTCAGAAAATCAATCATGCGGATAAAAATATTGATGCCTTCAGTGAAGTGATTCCCCTCGTGGTTTAGTAAAAATAAATGGTATTGATCGCATATTTCAGTCAGTGTCTGCAGATCCGTACCTGCATGGAATTTTTGAAACAGGAGCTGCAGGATGGTGTTGCCCGTCATTGCATATTCCGGAATGAAAGCCTGTCTGGTTAGGGAGATGTTCAGCATCTTTATACTTTCATCTATAGGCCGGAACCAGATAAATATGGCTGATCCCAGGATGTGATAAACCTGGTGCTGAAATTCAACCTCCGGTGTATTTTCCAGTAATTGCAGGGCAATCCTGCCCGTTACAATGCCCTCCGGTATATTGTCCAGGGACCTGCAGGAAATTCCTCCGTAGGTTGCAAATGCATATGCGGAGTATGGAGATATTCCCCGGGTAAGGGTGTGTTTCATCAGACGGAGAAGTAAGTATTCCGCGAAAGATTTGTCTTCTGATAATCCGGGAATTACGGACATTGCAAGCAATCTTGCAATAAGGAGATCTTTATTATCAGATGATAGTGATAGCTTATTAGCACGTTTTAGTATATCCGAAGGCAGATTCTTTTTAAAGAAGGCGATTTCACGCATAGTATGCAATTTAAAATTTTTTTTCGGAATATTATATCTCAGAAGAGAAAGGGCTTTGCGTGAGGCTTCAATTGCCCGGTCATATCTGTAGTTGAGAGTATACCCGGTGATCTTGATCTCTTCTATCCTTACCTGATTATTGATATTATTCCCTGAGGCAAGATATAATAATTCTAGATATTCTTCAGTTTCATTTATGCGGCCTTCCCGGAAAAGGACTTCACAGAAAGCGGAGAAAAGCTCAATCGCCTCAAAGGATCTTTTTTCTATCTCTTTCCGTGGAAAGAGTTTTACTGCTTTTGAAAGGAACTGGTGAGCGGTTGTGAAGGCCCGTGCCTTTTTTGCCTGAAGCCCTGCTTTGTAGTTCATACTGAATAAAATACCGGTTTTGTGGTGAAGTTGACAAAGATTATCTGCTTCATTGAGGTGGCTGGTTATTACATAGAGGTTTTCATTTGTTTCAGATGTTAGATTGTTTGAGAGAAGAGCCAGGGCTGTATTGTAATTAAATAATTGAATTTCTTCAGCAGACATTCTGTTGAGGATGGATTTCTTAAGAGACTTGTGACGCAGGGAATACCTGTTTTTCCTGCTTGCCAGGAAACCATTATTTATAAGGTTGCTGATGTATTCAATATACTTTGTGCGGGGCAGCGCCATCAGATTTGTCAGGAGTTGGTCGGTTATTGGCTGTTTTGATATCGCACAAAATTTAAGAATTTTCAATTCTCTGTCAGATATTGTCTTGATATTGTCAAGGTTGACTGTCCCTTTGCTGTTGATGGAAATTTCTTTTTCAGCAAGTGAAGCATCGTAGTTCCAAATTCCATCAAAAAAGATAACTTTTTTTTCATGGAACTGTACCAGTAATTCAATGAGATGCCGGGGGATCCCCTCCGATTTTGAGAAAACTATTTTTGTAATATCTCTCAATTCTTTTTCAGGCAGCTGGATTGTATCCTGCAGCAGGCAGTTGATGTCTTCGGGCTGCAGAGACGGGATGGCTTCCTGCTGATATTTTATATTTTTTTCAGTGAAATATGATGCAGGGTCCAGGTTGTCAGGATGGAACTCATTGTCTGCTGTTGCGATAAAAGTTATTTTCTCTCCTGTTTTATTGGTGATTAGATGTTCCATCAGTTCAAGACTGAAATTATCTATGCAGTCGAGATTATCAAAGGCGACAACAAGCCTGTTGCTTTCCCGTAAAAGAATTTCCAGTAGAGAAGAATAGGCGGGTATATATCGATATTCAGTTTCACTGAAGTTGCTGCTTTCATTTTTTAATGAAGGTATGAGTATATCCAAAGATGGAATGGTATCTTTTAGAACTACTACCGGCTTGATTATTTCAGTCTCTATAGTTTTTCGAATTCTCTGAATGTCTTTCTCCTTTCGGAAAAGAACCAGTTTTACCAGTGAATTCAGGATGTCATTAAATGCGCTGTAGGGTATATGTTTTCTCTCCTGCGAAAAATCACTGGCTAGAACAGGTATATTGTTTTTTCGGAAAAGTTGATCCGTTTCTTCCAGCAGGGTTGTTTTACCACTTCCGGATGTACCGGTGAGAATGAGTAATCTGCCTTTGACTTCCCCCGAATCGATGACAAATTTTTTAATGTTGTTGAGAATCTCATCAAAGCCGTAAATTTTTTCTGGAATTTGAAAAAATTTAGTGATATCATGCAGCCCCAGTTTATATAGATTATTTTTATTTTTTTCAATCGATGTATTTTTAACTGATTCAATATCAAGTAAAAGCCCGCCGACACTCTGATACCGGTCTTCGGGGATTTTTGAAATCAGTTTCATAATGATTGCACTAAAGGCGGGGTGAATTTTATTTTTTTCAGCAATCGGCGGGGTGGGGCTTACGGCAATATGGGAATGAATAATGTCATTGTGGTTCATGCCGGTAAAGGGGGGGGAGCCAGTTGTCAGTTGATACATAATGATTCCCATCATGTAGTAGTCTGACCGGTAATCTATTGAACGGTTTGTAAGTCCTGTCTGTTCCGGAGAAATGTATTGCACGGGATGATTTACCGGGACATCTCTACTGTCTGCGGCATAGTCCCTCTTGAGGATTGTGGCCCTGCTGAAATTTGTCAGAATTATTTCATTTGTTTGCTGATTGATGAATATATTGGCGGGTGTAATGTTCTGGTGAATAATTCCCGCATCATGAATCTTGTCTATTTCGAGGGCCAGTTTTAATGATATGATCAGCACTCTGTCAAAAGAGAGGGGATGCTTTTCGATAAAGATAGAGAGGGGAATGAACTCACCCGGTTCCATTATCAGTACAGCGCTTCTTCCGATATTCCTAATTTCTTTGTATATTTTTTTGGCACTGAGATTGTATTTTTCAACCAGTGCAAGGTCGTGGAGCAGGGGATGTCTTCCCCCGCTCATGGATGATGGATGTTTGTCTATGCGGACAGTAGCTTCACGGTTATTATCATCAGAGATTACATTATAGTAGGCTGTAAAATCATCTTCGTAAGTCTGATTTATTATGCGGTAGCCGCTCAGCTCCAGCATTATTTTTCTCTGATATTGAGGTCTATGTTTGTTCCTGTCATTGCATCGACAGGGCAGGCCTTCATGCAAAACCCGCAGGCTACACATTTTTCAGCATCAAACTCAACTTCCATGGTGCTGCGGTTTATGCAGAGGGCGTCTACACGGCATACCGTTGTGCACGCTCCGCAGTGGACGCATTTTTTCTCATCACGCGATATCATGTCAGAGAGTTTTTCTGTCTGTACACCCTCCTTGGAGAGATATGAGAAGCATTTATCGAGATCGTTTTTTTCACCCTTTAATTCAAGGATAATACGTCCTTCCTGCTTCGGGTATATTTTTGCTTCGAGAACATTGAAAATTATATTAAAATCTTTGACCAGTCGATAAATAATCGGCTTATACATAATTTCTCTTTTAAAGATTAAAAGTACATTTTTTGATTCCATTTGATTTGCTCCTGTTGGTATCATCTTTCAATATATTAATTATATTACTGCATTAAATTTTTTCCGGGTCGCAGAGTTCTATGTTTCCCCAGGCTCCGATACTGTCACGGTAGATAATTAGAATGCCGGTAACTCCATTTATTGATGCCGCGTAATCGATTGATGTCTGTATCGAGTCTGCTTCCTTTACCCGGTTTGCCGCGGCAGTTGCAACGGTATCCGCAAGGGCTGCACTTTCTGCAATCACCGTTACGGTATCTGCCTTTCCGAAACTTAGACTGTGACCAAGTTTTCCTGAGGAGGTACAAATCCCGCAGGGTGTATCGGCTGCTTGGATCCGGATGGCAATACCGTCTTTAAAAAACACATTACCTGCAAAAACCTTCAGTGTAACCGCCTCAATTGTTTTCAGCCAGATATCACCGCCGTTTTCAACAATAACCTCATCGGAAAACTGCAGCAGGTGGCGGCCTACATTTTCTGCAACGGCACCTGCCACCGCCGCCATCGGTCCCGTTTCTGCTAATATTCCGGCTTCGGTCATCTCCCTGACGATTTCCGGTGCATCTTTCGAGGCTGCTACGGGGTGCAGGCTGTGGAGGAAATCATTGTTGGAATAAATATATTCTTCAATGCAGCTTCTTGCCTCTTTGAGAATACCGGCAGCTTCTGTGGAGAGGTCCCTTGCGGCACGTATATACAGGTCGGAGGTGTCTTTTTTTACCTGGAATGTCTTCCATCTCTCCGTATTATCGAAGCTGCGGTAAAACCGTTTCGGATACCTGGCAGTCTGCATTCTTTCCCCGTTACCCTCTTTTTATAACGGGCTTTACCGTGGGAAAGGGAACCTGGGGTTCCCCGATGGTGAAGCCATTCTCGACCCATTCCTTCAGGTTTGCGGAAATTTTTCGTGCCAGGGGGTAACTGCTCAGTGGTGAAGATTGAATCCGTTTGCCCTGAACTTCTATGGTGCCAGACATCAGGTCCTGGAATGATACTTCTCCAAGGGTGTTGCCGTTACCTTCAGGGTAATCTTTTCCGTAGTCAACGACAGGGTAAAAGATATCGCGGTTTTTTACACCGGTGAAGTATGCCATATCCTCATTGATAATCGGAATGGGAATTCCTATTCCCACCATGAGAGACGTGCCGTACCCTGCCAGGGACGCCCCTTTGATATAATCAGTACTCATCTCTTTCATGTCGCCGGTAACGGATATGGTTCCCGCTCCTTCCCTGGGGACGCCGTTTTCTCCCCGCAGCGAATCGGGGGCATGCTGTGTTCCATACCATGTCACGGCACCGGCGGCGCCGCCCAGAAAAATTCTCGTGCCGGTTCCGATGGTCCAGTAATAGGGATCATTGAGAAGGGGAGAGAGTTCACCGGCGCTGCTGTAGGTGGCATTCTGTATTCCCGGTCTCAGTATACCCATGTAGGTGTAGATGGTATTTTTTGCGGAATTGACGGCACAGTTGTATCCCTGGTATGAATTTCTCGGATTGTAGAGAATGGCGTTTCGCAAATCATTTATGGTTATGGTTTTTTCAATCTCTTTCAGGGGATAGCAGTCGGTACCGTAGGAATCCGCACGGAATTTTACTTCCTTTCCCGCAATCAGGTCTTCAATTACGTGGCCCCCGCCGTACTTGAACTCCCCGGGATGCACCGCGTTGAGGGGGTCCCCCTCCCTTACCTGCGTGGCCCCGAGATAGCAGTCAACGGCGGCTATTCCGCCATAGGCATGCACATTATTAAACCATACGTTGCTGGCCTTCATCTTCGGTTTTGTGTGACCGAAATTGAGGAAGGCCCCGGATGAGCACATTGTGCCGAAGGTCCCCGTGGTGACAACATCGACCTTGTCGAAGGCCTTTTTTACACCCTCCGATTCAACAATGCGGGGCATCTCCTCGGCGGTTACCACAACTGCTTTCCCCCTGCGGATTTTTTCGTTAATTTCCTGGTAGCTTTTTTTTATCTCTATGTCCGGCATCCTGGTACCTCGTTTTTCTGTATTGCTTTTTGATATTAGTGCGGGGAAGTTTATAAAGTTATAGTCATGCCCGCAAAATATTCTCGAAATGAGATCATACTATTGGCCTGGAGCTGGTGCTCTTTGGGCCGAAAAGAACGATATTTTTCGGTACCATTTGTACAGAAATGGATATTTTTATCAAGATTAAAAATTGTCAATTAATCGGGGATGTTTTTAATATAGAGTTACTTGTCTTTTATTTTAGTATGATAGATAAAAAAACAACTGATTACATTGCTGAATTTTTGTGTAAAGTGCAAATTTCTCCATTTTTTATGAGTCTAATCCTTTTTTTTAAATTATTCATTGACACTTCTATAAAGTTGATTTCCTGTTTTTGATATAAGGGACAGAGATTTCTGTCCCTTATTAAAATAAAAACTTTAATTGGGGGAGAAATGGAACGAATTTTTAAGATTACATCAATTATTCTTATCGGAGCTGTGCTGTTTGTTGCCACAACAGGGTGTGAACTTCTCGGCGGGGATGATGATACACCTGCTTATCTAAAGAATTCTTATGTTGCATTATACAATAACGATAGTGGGGCGGAAGTTACTGATTATTATATTGGCGACAGCAGTGCTAATGATTGGACAGACGAACTACTATCAACTATGTTTTATGTATCGTCCCTGCAATATGATGAACTTGCGCTTATAGGTTTTGAAGAGCAATTGCCTACATTTGACATAAGGCTCGACTATTACATCAATAACAGTGGCAGTACAGGAACAGAATATTTATACGATTTTGATGTACCCATTGGTAAAATTTTAATTGTCGAGTTCAAAAATGATCCTAACAGCAATGTTTATCTTGATGACGCCAGCAATTGGGAAGATCAGATTAAATCAATTCTCAACATGAGATCTGTTCAGAGAAATCCAGAATCCGGTATTTTAAAAGACCTTTCCGGTGCAGGCATAGGATCACTATAGAATAAAAAATAGAACTTGAGGGGGCATTTTATTGCCCCCTTGCTTTACCCTGCTATAAATTTTTCCGGTTTTTTCAATTTATTTGCTTCCCATTCACCATTCATTTAGCTACAATATATGATTACGGGATAATTCCATGCAAAACTGAATTACACTCCCCGTAAGCATTCATACTATTCGGAGAAATCAGATGAAACGAACATCCTATGCATTAATTGCACTTCTGGTTCTGATTGGCGGAACCAGTGTAAATAGTCGCGGCTCTCTTGAGTCACTGGTGCCAGCCGAAACCAGGGCATTTTTAAAGAGTGCACCCATCGGCAAGGTAATAAAATCAGTCAATACTTTCATAAATACCGCGTTGACGCCAGACCAGAAGAAAGATTTTATGGTGGAAATAAATAAGCTCAAGGCAGAAACGGGAATTGATCCCCTGAATGAGGGATCGCTGAAACGTATCGGTTTTGATACCTCACTGCCTCTCGGTTTTGCCTATATAGAGGGAAAACCGGGGCCTGAAAAAATGATAATTCTTTTGCCGGTTCTCAACAGCAAGGCATTTCCCCTGAAGTTCATTGAAATAATGAAAAATACCAAAAAGGGCAAAAAGAAGGATATGAATCCCGTTATTACACAGTATCGTAATAACAGGATTTACCAGGTGCAGAAAGACATGTTCTGCGGTGCAATTGACCGGTATTTTTTTATGACTTCACAGGGGGAGCTGGCCCGGCAGATTATTGACCTTTCGGAAGCAGGGGGGAAGTCACTGGCATCTGAAGACCAGTATCAGGCATTTCTTGATAAAATTGATAAAAATGCAGATATGGCTTTTTACATGAATAAGGTTTTCCTCGGGGAGGCCTTCGGGGCTGCCCAGAAGGGATTAATGCGGAAAAAGCATCCCGGCAATAACAGGCGTCATGAGGGAATGCGTGGTACGAATGAGAAAAATTATAATATTATTCCTGCCCAGTATGGCGGTACTCCCTACCATAGAGGTACCCCCTATCATGGAGGAACACCCTACGGAATGCGTCACCGACGCGGACCATCACCAATGGATGCCGTTGATTTTGCCGCCATGACATTAAGCCTCAGGGCATCGGGCATTTCAGTGTCCCTCGGGTCACAGCTTAATGATTCGAATCCCATGGTTACTGCTGCCCTTGATATTTTGAAAACCGGAATGGCGGAATTTTCTCTCTATCCGAAAATGTCCTATGTTTACGGACACGCGGCACTTGATCTTAAAAAACTCGATACCCTTTGTCCCGGGCCTCTTCCCGTTTGTGGTGAGTACAACCAGATGCAGATGCAGCTGAAACGGCAAATAGGTGCTGACTACAAGCGAGATGTGCTTCCTGCAATAAAGGGGTCCTTCAATGTTATTATGGATACCATGAATATGAATGATATGGTGGTATTCGTTCCCTATGAGAATGCAGGCCGCGGCAGGGTCCTCTTCGCTAAAGTAAAAAGTCACATGAGAAAGACGATGTTAAAGAAGAAAAAGTTCGGCGCGGCACGCATCGCGGGAAAGCACGGGTTCTGGTTACTGGAGAGGCAAAATAAGAAAATCTATTTTGTTCAGGACGCAAAGGGGCTTTATGTTTCTAATAACATTCTTTCCCTGAAGAAGGCCCTTCGTTATAAAACAGTCAAGCATTCCCGGGGGAGGGGTATGCTGCTTCAGAAACTGAACGGTAAGGTCTTCCTGATGGCGTTTATAAAAAAGAATCCATTCCTTGGAAGCCTTCTGGCCACAAAGGTACCTGCAGATAAAATGAAACAAATGACCACCAGTATCGGTGATATCTATCTCTCCGGCAGCAAATCCGGGAAATATTTGAATGTCGAACTGGATGTGGCGGTGAAGCCTGCAATGAGATAGCAGATTATAGATATTTAAAATGATTGACCTGTCGCCGTCACGGAATATCTGTTCCTGTGACGGCGATTTATTTTCAGGATGCTATTATGAAATACTTATTCGGGCCGGTGAATTCCCGGCGACTCGGTATCTCCCTCGGTATCGACCTGGTTCCCCACAAAACCTGCAGCCTCAACTGTGTCTACTGTGAGTGCGGGGAGACAACAGACCTTACGGATGAAATAAGGGAATATGTTCCCACCGCGGAAGTTCTGGCGGAACTCGATGCATACCTGAAGGATGAACCGAAGCTGGATGTTCTCACCTTTTCCGGTTCCGGAGAACCGACCCTTCACAGCGGTCTCGGTGAGGTTATCGCCTTCATAAAGGAGAAGTATCCCCAATACCCCGTCAGTGTTTTGACCAATGGGACGCTTTTATGGAAGGAAGAAGTACGGCAGGCCCTCCTGAAGGCGGATACCGTAGTGCCGTCACTTGATGCGGTAACGGATGCGGCATTCAGGAAGTTGCTTCGTCCCGCCCCAAATCTGGATCCTTTGAAAATAGTGGATGGACTGGTCGCCTTCAGAAAAATGTACTCGGGAAAGATCATGCTGGAAGTTTTTCTTGTTCCCGGCATCAACGATACTGAGAGTGAACTGACTCTTTTAAGAGAGGCGGCCCTGCGAATAGAACCGGACCTGGTGCAGCTTAACCGTCTCGATCGTCCCGGAGCCGTAGACTGGATTGAGACCTTTCCCTGGGAGGAATTTCTCCGCGTAAAGGACTTCTTTTATCCTTTACCGGTTGAGATAATAGGAAAGCCGGATCCGGACCGAAGGGTCCCAGCTTCAGTCCATGAACGTCTGGAGATGGTTTCAGCAATACTGCGCCGGCGCCCCTCAACGGTTGAAGACCTTTCCCTGATGCTGGGACTGCGTATCGTTGAGGTGCAGAAGCTGCTTTATCAGCTTGAAGAGGGAGGCTGTCTGCTGCAGGAAGAAATGGAGAGGGGGACTTTTTATCAACTCAGGTAGTTCGTCGGCAGGGTTAATCAGTGGATCAGGGGAACAAGAATTCTTGCATAGGTCTTGTTGTTGCTGTCTGTAGTGACCATGAAGTTTTTATGGGAGATGTCAATATTCTTCAAAAGAACAACAATCATTGAGAGGCCCAGTCCCATACCTTCAGCTTCAGGATCGGGATTTTCCATATAGAATTCAGCGATATTGTCATATTTCGAAGACTGTTCAATTTTTCTTGAGATTTTTCTCAGCTCTCTTTCGGAGAGGGGAAGGTTGTTGATGACTTCCACAATGAGGTTCTTGTGCTGGACCTTCAGGTATATTCGGGTGGATAGCCTTTTTTCCTTTGCTTTGATGCCGTATTCGAGAAGTGCCTCTTCATTCAGGATGGAGCGTATTTCCTTTACTACCTGAACCGGGTTGTCAGGATTGGTTATCTTCCCCTCATCAATGAGAATTCTTTTGGCGTTTGCCTTGGTGGCATTTGCGATAAGTTCTTTTATGCATGATAGGACCGGTGTGAAAATTTCCTGCCGGTTGTAGTCTTCCAGGATTTTTAGCAGGGAAAATTTTATTTTTTCCTCGGTATCATCTATGACAGAGTAGGTGATAAAAACAATATCATCACCGTTTTTAATTGCGGTAATAACATTTCTCTGGAAATTGCGGTCAATGTCCTTTGTCTGTATGGTATCATGGGCTGTCATTGCAGTAGGAAAACTCCAAAAAAATGATATTATTGCATGTATCTGTTTTTTATTTACGGCACCATGGTAGTTATAGAATCAAAATTTTTTCAAGTAGAAAAAATATGTTGTTGAAATAGACTTAAAAATATTTTTTCTGGTAAAATTAAGTATGTATGTCTAAAATGTCCTCGCTGGATATGTTTCCGAAAAGCTTTCCGGTCCGGTTTTTGAAAATATGAGTCTAAAATATGGCGACAAAACAGTTGAAACTGTACATAATTATCAAGGTTACTCTAAGGTAGAGGGTGTTATATGATTGAAACAATTTTCCCTTCATTTTCAGCACTGCTGACCCTTATGGGAATTGGTCTGTTTTTTGGCCTGATTCTTTCTATTGCCAAACTGAAACTGGCGGTTGAAAGAGATCCCAAAATTGAACTGGTTAATGATGCCCTTCCTGGAGCAAATTGCGGTGCCTGCGGACTCCCCGGCTGTCAGGCTTATGCAACAAAAATTGTTGAAGAGCAGTATGAAATTTCCCTCTGTCCGGTAGGTGGAGATGAAACCATTCAAAAAGTAGCCTCCATACTGGGGCTGGAAGCGGTTGAGAGCGCCATTCCCATGACTGCACGTGTACACTGCCAGGGGGGACATACTGCAGTGACCAGATTTGTTTACAATGGCCCCCGAAGCTGCAGTGCCGCCAATAATACCATGGGTGGGTTTAAAACCTGTGAATACGGGTGCCTCGGTCTTGGTGATTGTACCATGGTATGTCCCTTTGATGCCATTCATATGGGAGAGAATGGTCTTCCTGAAGTAATCCGTGAAAAATGTACAGGCTGTAATAACTGTGTTGATGTCTGTCCGAGGAATATCATTACACTGGTGCCGGAATCAACGGATGTTCATGTAATATGCCTGAATGCAGAAAAGGGCCCGGTGATGAAAAAGGGATGCACCGTCGGATGCATTGCCTGTAAACTCTGTGAAAAGAATTGTCCTGAAGAAGCAGTAAAGGTTATTGATTTTCATGCCATTATTGATTATGATAAGTGTACGAACTGTCTAACCTGTGCTGAAGTCTGTCCGGTCCCCGTTATCGACCCGATAGAAATTTCAAAGAAATATCAAAAGATGCAGGAAAAGAAAGAAGAAAAAACTCCTGCAGCGGAAGAAGTGACTGGTCAATGAAGTCAATCCATGACATGAAGGGCGGTGAAAAGGCTGCAGCTCTTATGGTTGCGCTGGGGCCTTCAATTGCATCTGAAATTATCAAAAATCTCGATGAAGACAGTATTGAAAAAATATCCCTTGAGATGGCCCGGATTCAAAATCTTTCCCCTGAGGAGAGGGAAGACCTCATCGGAGATTTCATGATTACCCTTAGAAAAGAGGGGAAAAAACTATTCGGGGGAACCATACATGCCAGGGATTTTCTTGTGGATACCCTGGGAGAAGAAAAAGCGGATGAAATTATCAATAAACTTCCCCCCGTGGATGTTGATAAAGAGTTTCAGTTTCTTCATGAGCTGGAACCGTCAGTCATTATCCTGCTTCTTAAAGATGAAATGCCGCAGATTATCACACTCACTCTGACTTATCTGCCCTCCTGGCTTTCGGCAGATGTACTGAAGGGGCTTTCCAGGGACATGGCAAAGGAAGTTGCCATTCGTATGGCGAAAATGACAAATATTGTTCCCGAGTCGGCTGTTGAGGTGGCAAGGGCCCTGAAGAAGAGATACAGGAAGTTTCTCCAGGACGGGGGCCTCGGTGCTGAAACCGAAGGGCTTAATTCTCTCATTACTATTTTGGGGCATATGAGCGGAGACCAGGAACGGGGAATATTAAAGGAACTCGACCGGTCAGAACCGGCCCTTTCCGAAAAAATTCGCGATGAAATGGTATCATTTGAAAAGGTTGTCCTGTTGTCCAATCAGGACGTACGCGTACTGATTGATGAAATCAGTGATGATGAAATTCTTGCACGTGCATTGAAGGGAGCCGGAGATGATATTCGTTTTAAATTTATCAGGAATCTGAGTCAGAACAGGGCAACGGATATTCTTACGGAAATGGACACCATGGGGCCCGTAAGGCTAAAGGAAGTTGAAGAGTGCCGCGGTATTATCACGGTAACCATGCGGGACCTCTACGATAATGGAATCATCCATTTCCAGAGAGACGGCGAGATTTATGTAGAATGATCAAAGCAGTAATGATCGAATCGAAAAAATGAATTATTGAAGTTAAAGAGAGGAATATGAAATTCGAAGAATTGAATTTAAATGAAAACCTGTTAAGGGGTATAAAGGAAACCGGCTTCCAGGAATGTATGCCGGTCCAGGAGTTAACCTTCGCGGAAACTTTTAAAGGAAGAGATGTGCTGGTACAGTCCCAGACGGGATCAGGGAAAACTGCCGCATTTTTGATCTCTATTTTTAAACTTTTTCTTGAAGCAGAAGACCCGAAATCAAAGAGAGCCCTGATTATTGTTCCCACACGGGAACTCGCGGTTCAGATAGAAAAGGAAGCTGAACTGCTGGGGCGCTACCTTGATTTTTCCATTGGAAGTTTTTATGGCGGCGTAGGCTATGTCGGCCAGGAAAAGAAACTGCGTGAGGGGGTAAACCTCATTGTAGGTACTCCCGGAAGACTGATAGATTTCGGTGACTCTGGAAAACTGAAGTTTAAGGATATTGATATGCTCATCATTGATGAAGCAGACCGTCTCTTCGATATGGGATTCTATCCGGACATTCGTAAAATGCTGCAAAAAATGGGACCACTGGAAAATCGAACAACAATGCTTTTCTCTGCAACGTTGAGTACACGGGTAAGGAACCTCTCCTGGGAGCATATGAAAAATCCCGCTGAGGTAACCATCAATCCCGAAGAGGTTACGGTTGAAAGGGTGGAACAGGAACTCTTTCATGTGGGGCGCCATGAAAAGATGAAACTTCTCCTTGGCCTTCTGAAAAGGGAAAATCCCCAAAATTCTATAATTTTCACCAATACGAAACAGGCCGCCTACGAGGTGGCAAATCGTCTTGAACAAAACGGCATAAAGGCCCAGTATATTATCGGGGACCTTCCCCAGTCAAAGCGTCTCAGAATCATTGAGGATATGAAAATGGGGAAAATTCCCATACTGGTTGCAACAGATGTTGCTGCCCGGGGACTGCATGTCGATGATCTCGACCTGGTGGTCAACTATGATATCCCCGAGGATTGTGAAAACTATGTGCACCGCGTAGGACGGACAGCCCGGGCGGGAAAAACCGGTAAAGCCATCAGCCTCTCATGCGAGCGTTATGTCTATGGACTTGAGGCAATCGAATCCTTTACCGGCATTAAAATTCCGGTAGGGTGGGCGGAAGAAGAGGATTATATCGAAGATGCCAGCCGCGGGATGTACTTTGACCTTCAAAAGGAACGAAATAAAGACCGGGGTAATCGGAATGATTCCCGTCAGGGTCAGAAGCAGCCGAACCGCAACAAAAAGAAACCAAGCTCTCAACGACAGGTCATTGAAAGAAAACGCCAGCAGGGTGCTGTCAGTGACGGAGGCAAGCAGATCCGCAGTGATGAACAGAAAGCTGCCGTCGGCACAGGAACCGGTAATAAGCGGAAACAGTATGATAGAAAGCCCGCCGAAGGAAGAAAGGGGGTATCTGCAAATCAAGACCGGAGAAGGCCGCAGAAAAAACAGGCCTATAACAAAGCAGGCGTAAAAACTAATAAGAAAACAAATGTAAAGGCGAATCCGAAGGGAAATATGGATGAGCGTCTCGCCTATTACAGCCAGAAATATGGTGAAGATTTCAAAGTTGAGAGTCAGGCAATCTCGACTGAAAAGAAAAAGAAGTCCCTTTCTGAAAAGGTAAAGGGAATTTTCTCCAGGAAAAAATAGAGAAATTTCATGACACTTACTGCCTTTCTTGCCAGCACTGCCGCCATTTCTCTCTCAGGGGTGCTGGCCCCGGGGCCCATTACTGCTGTAACCCTTGGAGAAGGAAACCGCTCTCCCTGGGCGGGGAGTCTGGTTGCCCTTGGACATGGAGCCGTTGAACTTCCCCTTATGATCGCCGTTGCAGCGGGACTCGGATATCTGGTTACATATCCACTTGTGAAACCGGCTGTCCTTATCCTCGGCGGGGCAATACTTTTCATGATGGCCCTGGGGATGCTGCGAAATGCCCGTCAGGATAATTCTGAAATTAACCGGAAAAAGGGGCGTCCCTTTCTTTCGGGACTTCTTCTCAGTGCGGGAAATCCCTATTTTCTTATCTGGTGGGGCACCGTTGGGGCTTCACTGCTCATCAGTGCCCGTCAATTCGGAATAAAGGGGATTATACTTTTCGGGACCGTTCACTGGCTTTGTGATCTTTTCTGGCTGACGGCTCTGAGCTGGTTTTCGTCAAGGGGAAGCCTGTTTTTCGGTGACAGGTTCCAGCAGTGGGTGTTTCTCATCTGCGGTATCTTCCTTTTCGTCTTCGGGGGATTCTTTATCGGCAGCGGTATGCTGGAAGTTTTCTGAGTCACATAGGGGCATGTGCTGGAATAAAATGTATTTGAAAATTATCGACAAACAGGTACCATGGGCCATATTATGAAGAGATTACTCCAGACATTTCTGTTTTTCCTGCTGCTGGCCGTTCCAGGCAGTATTTTCGGGGAGGAACCTGCAGGCACTGCTGTAAAAGAACCGGAGACACTTCAGGAAATTGCCGCCTCCATTGATGCCTTCAGGGGAAAGATGGTAAACATGAATTTGCGCCTCAAGGTCTATGACAGAATATTTGAAAAGATTGTTTTTTATGATACCGCAAATCACGATATCGAGTTTTCCATTGAAATAAAAAAAATTTCGAAAAGGCTTGAGAGTGGGCTCATTAATCTTCACCCCGGTATGACCTACCGTGTCAGCTTCAAGGTTCTTTCCGTAGGGGCCCTTGGACTTGTGACGGGTGAACTTTTATCCTTTTCACCGCGAATTCTGCAGAGGCTCCCATAGAGAGGATTATTAATAAACGAAGGCAGAATAGCTGGGCGGCTATTCTGCCTTCCGTGAACGCAGTGCCAAGCAATAAATATGATAGTATCGGGAGGGAAACATCATATTAACGACTTGTACGGATATTCTCGGCAGCTGCATGGTGATTCTTTAATACTTTTTTTCGGATTCATAAAATATTTTCAGGAAGGTTCTATGCCGGAAGGTTGTGTCACAAAGGTTTTTGGACGATATTATACCGTCAAGTGCGAAGGGGAAAAATATAATTCCGTTCTCCGGGGGCGCCTTAAAAAGGATAAGCGGCTCCGTCGCTTTTCGGAAGCCGCTGCAGTAGGGGATATTGTTGAGGTTTCCCTGAATGATGACGGCTCCGGTGTAATCGAAGAAGTAAAGGAACGCACAACTGTCTTCTCCCGGAAAGACCGGGGGCATAAAAAAGAAGATCTTATTGCGGCAAACATAGACCAGATCCTGGTTATCCAGGCTTTTTATGATCCCCCATTGAATCTGAGGTTTGTCGATCGTATCATGGTTCGGGGAGAAAAAGAAGGTGTGCCGGTTATTCTCTGTGTCAATAAGTCTGACCTCGCTGAAGCGGGAGACGAGGATGCGGTGATGCATTATTATCATGCCGCGGGAGTTGAAGTCCTCGTTGTCAGTGCCATGGAGGGGGAGGGACTTGACGCATTGAAGAAGGCAACATATGGCAAAAGATCCATACTTGTCGGGTATTCCGGTGTGGGGAAGTCGTCACTTCTCAACAGTATATATCCGGGCCTTGATTTGCGCACCAGTGATATCTCTGAGAGTTCCAGAAAGGGACGGCATACCACTACCAATGTGGAGATGATTGAAATCGATGATTCTACCGCCATCATTGATACCCCTGGGGTCCGTGAATTCGGTCTGACAGACATCGAACCGGAGGAACTGGGAAACCTCTTCCACGAGTTTCGGGAAGCCGGGGAATGCCGTTTTTCACCATGCAGCCATGATCATGAGCCGGGTTGCCGGGTGAAAGAACTCGTTGAGCAGGGTGAAATTCCGGAAGAACGATATATTTCCTATTTGAATATCCTGGCTTCATTGAGGGAATACTATGCCAATATGTATTGAGGGAATTTTGCAGTGATAAGTGTTGAAGATATTATCGTTGCCTTCGGCCGAAAGGTTGTCCTTGACGGAATTACCCTTGAGGTCCCTGAAGGTAAAACCATGGTGGTCCTGGGTAAAAATGGTGCCGGAAAATCCGTCCTGCTTAAGACGGTTGCGGGCCTTGTCGATCTCTACGGTGGAGGAATAACCATTAATAAAAAATCCATTGATGATTTTTACCATGGCCGGGAGAGCCATCACCAGGAGAGCCTTGATGATTTTCGTGTCGCCTATGTCTTCCAAAAGGGAGGACTCTTTGACTCCATGAATGTTTTTGATAATGTTGCATTTGGTTTAAGAAGAATGGGAGTCGATGAAGAGGAAGTTCAAGGGCGTGTTCTGTCCTCAATTGCCCGTGTCGGCCTTTCCGGCAGTGAAATGAAACTTCCCTCGGAACTTTCCGGGGGGATGCAGAAGCGGGTAGGACTGGCCAGGGCAACCTGTACGAACCCGAATGTTATTCTTTTTGATGATCCCACGGCGGGTCTTGATCCGATACTTTCTGATTCAATTGCAGACCTGATACTGGAAATCCGAAACAGTATGAAAACTACCTCCATGGTGGTGACCCATGACCTGAAGGTCGCCCAAAAAGTGGCTGATACCATCGCCCTTCTCTACGGGGGAAAGGTAGTTTTTCAGGGCACCGGTGAGGAGTTCTTCGCGATGGATAATGAGTATACCTCGCAGTTCGTCGAGGGCGAAATAGAAGGACCAATAGATATTTTTTAACAATATTCAACAATGATTGTATGACAATCATTGTTGAATATTGTTATTTTAAGGAAAATGTATGAAAAAAATATTATCTGTTTTTATCCTTTTTTTAATGGCTTTCAGCGGCTGTGCCCGAAATACCGGGGGACCCCTGGTATACAAAAAATTCAAAGACAGTAATACCTTCCTGATTGCCTGCAGCGGCGGCGTAAAGGAAGGTACTGTTGGAGCGGCGCGGTTTGAATCTGCAAAAAGGGCGGCTCTGATGAATGTTTATTACTTCATAAAAGAGGCCTTCGATGACACTGTTGTCCCGGGTCGGGACGGTATTATTGATAGAGTGGATTTCCGCGGGGATATCGCGGTGGTGCATTTTATCCTGAAAAAGAATAACCTGAAGGGAAGACTGAAGTAGCGGAACTGCCTCTTCTCATGTATATAATATATGCCTGATTACGATAAAATAATTCTTGATAGTATTGCCGATGGTGTCTTTACCATTGATCTTGATTTTCGTATAACCTTTATTAATAGTGCAGCGCGTCGTATTCTTGGACTTGCTGAGGGGGAAGCCCTCGGAGAGTTCTGTAGCGATGTTTTTCATGCCGATATCTGTGAACATTCATGCGTACTTCGTGAAACAATGCGGACCGGACGCAATATAGCCAACCGTTCCGTAAGAATAGTTAATCCTGACGGCGACGGCATTCCAATAAGTGTCAGTACCGCCCTTCTGAAGGATGAAGAAGACAATATTATCGGAGGGGTTGAGACCTTCAGGGATATCTCAGATATCGAAGAACTCCGAAGGACCCTTGAAAATTCATATAACTTTGAAGACATGGTGAGCAAAAACCATGTAATGCAGGACATCTTCAGTATACTCCCGGATATTGCGGAGAGCGACAGCTCCGTTCTTATCGATGGTCCCAGCGGTACCGGTAAAGAACTGATTGCCAGGGCAATTCACAATCTCAGTGATCGAATGAACAAATCCCTCGTGGTGGTGAACTGCGGGGCCCTTCCTGATAATCTTATCGAATCGGAACTCTTTGGCTATATGGCGGGGGCCTTTACTGATGCAAAAAAGAACAAGCCTGGAAAAATTGCCATTGCGGAAGGGGGAACCCTCTTCCTTGATGAGATCGGAGAGCTGGCTCCCGCCGTTCAGGTAAAGCTGCTCAGGTTTCTGCAGGAAAGGATATATGAGCCCCTTGGCGGAATAGAACCGGCAAAGGCGGATGTGCGGATAATTGCCGCTACAAATCGCGATCTCTCCGCAGCAATCAGGGAGGGTTCATTCAGGGAAGACCTTTATTACCGCCTCAATATTATCAACGTGACACTTCCCCCCCTGAAGGAGCGTCGTGAGGATATTTCACTCCTGCTGCGTCATTTTATACAGCATTTCAATGTCATAAAGAAAAAAAATATTGAAGGTGTCTGTGATGAAGTGATGAATATCCTGCTGGCTCATGACTATCCCGGGAATATCAGGGAACTTGAAAATATCGTCGAGCACGCCTTTGTTCTCTGTAAGGAATTCAATATTCAGGTGGGGCACCTCCCCAGGTATCTTCAGCCAGTGGAAGACTGTTCATCGGGATACCAGACCCTTGATGAGCTGGAAAGGGTGCATATCCTGCGTACCCTGGACCGTAATGACTGGAATAAAAAAAAGAGCGCCGATGAACTCGGCATAGATGCCTCAACCCTCTGGCGTAAAATCAAGCGCTACGACCTTGATGAATAATTTTTAAACATTGAGAAAATGGGTTGTAGATTTTTCACTGGTTTTGTAGATAGTCTCTGCAGCCATTCAAAGATAATGGAATATAAACCTGCAAATAAATCATTGTAGTTTTAATGAATAATACCTGTGAGTAACCGGAGTGATTAATGACAGTAATAAATGAAAACGGCCAGCTCGATGTAGTTGGAATCGGTTCGGCCCTTCTTGACCTGATTGTGGAAGTTGATGATGCTTTTCTGGCAGACCTTAACCTTACTAAGGGGCAGATGCATTTGATAGACGAAGATACAAGTCGGGAAATTCAGAAAAAGATTGCCTCAATGGATATTGAAGTTGCCCCCGGGGGAAGCGCTGCAAATACCCTTGCCGGTGTGGTTAATTTCGGTGGTTCGTCACTTCTTCTCGGATGTGTCGGAGACGATGAGCATGGTTCAATATATATAGAGAAGACGCAGGGACAGGGTGTTGACACTTCCATTGAAAGGAAGTCTACTCTCACCGGGCATGCCATTACTTTTATAACCCCTGATGCTGAACGAACATTCGCAACCCATCTTGGGGCTGCGCTTAAATTTAATGACATGGATGTACTTGAAGAAGATATCCAGAAGGGAAAGGTTCTTCATCTTGAAGGTTATCTCTTTGAGCCTGACGGCCTGCACTTTGCCTGTACAAAAGCGATGAAAATTGCCCGGGCCAAGGGACTTGGCATTTCCATAGACCTTTCTGATCCGGGACTGATCGGAAGGATACACGGTCGTTTTAAGGATGCCCTTGAAAAGTATGTTTCAATCGTATTTGTCAATGAGGAAGAAGCGACGGCCTATACCGGCAAACCTCCCGAAGAGGCCCTTCTTGAGCTTGGGGAAGTTTGTGAATGCGCCGTGGTAAAACTTGGTTCAGAGGGGAGCCTTATTAGATTCGGAGGGAGAACCTACGAAATTAATCCGGAATCTGCCGATGTGGTTAACACCAATGGTGCCGGAGATATGTATGCTGCGGGTATTCTCTATGGCATTACCCATGGATATTCAATGGAAGAGGCTGGAATTCTTGCAAGTCATGCAGCTGCAAAAGTTGTTTCTCAGGTGCCGGCGCGGCTTTCAGAAAATATTGATCCTGATGAAGTGATTGATATGTAAATACTCATTGTGGGAATCAAACCATAATTCCGATGTCGGAATTATGGTTTGAAATTTTTAGGGGAGGGCCTGACTGGCTGATTTATTCTTCCCGATGACTCACCTTTTTTAAAAAGTCAATCAATGCGGCACCATCTTTTGATTCCTGCTCAAGATGCCCGGTTATCGTTCTGGCAAGGGCAGCCATTACTTCCCCCTCTTCGTCCATTATATTCATCCTGCAGGGGCAGTCGAATTCAGTTCCCGGGAGAATCCCACTGCCATTACAGTGTCTGCAGGTTCCGGTGCCGCCTTTGACTTCCCCCCCATCTGTTTTGCCCCTGACCTGCTTTAAAGATTTTTCCGGACCCATTATTCACTCCAGCTGATAATTTGAATGCATTTTCTCTTCATAATATGGGAAGTCAAAGAAATTTTTTACTTCATGCAGTTTGCAATTTAAGGATAAATATTGGATTGCAGAATGCAATTTATTTGTGATTTATCTCAATCATAAACGATTAAAATGAAGGGGGGATAACGCTATCGCGCCTTCCTTTTAATCTCCTCCGTAGAATATCTTCATTACAATTTATTGTTCACAAAAATATTTAAAGAAAAATTAAAATTTAAAATTATGGCACGGAATGTGCTTTTATATTTGGCATGAATGGTCAAATCCTAATTCCCCACTGCAGGGGGCGCATCGCTCCGCTTTTTGATGTATCCTCAGAGGTGATTATTTTTTACATCACTGACGGGACTGTTACCGGGGAAGAAAAACTGGAGGTTCTGAATTCTTCACCCTCTTCATGGACAAGGTGGCTGCAGGCGAAGGAAATTACACTCCTTATCTGCAGTGCCATCGGCAGGGAATACTCTTCCCGGATTCATGAAGGGGGAATCGAAATTATTCCCGGAATCAGGGGGGAGGTTAAGGAAGTCATCGAAGCGTGGCTTCAGAAACGTCTCACCGTGCAGATGTACCAGATGCCAGGCTGCCGGTGGAAAAGGCGTTTTCAGTCCGGGCAGTGCCCGCGGTACCGGGATATTTTATATATCTACGAAAAGAGAATGGAGGTAGATCCGATGAAAATTGCAGTAGCGTCAGAGAAAAACAGCCTTGAAGCACCGATGGACCCGCGTTTTGGACGTGCACAGGGATTCATTATTTATAATGTTGAGACCGGAGATTTTGTCTATAAAGGAAACAGTCAGAACCTGAACGCGGCGCAGGGGGCGGGAATTCAATCTGCAAAAAATGTTATAGATGCAGGTGCGGGGGTGCTTCTCAGCGGCCATGTCGGCCCAAAGGCATTCAGAGCCCTTACTTCTGCGGGAGTGGAAGTCTTTACGGGGGTGTCCGGAACTGTCTCAGATGCGATAGAAAAATATAAATCCGGTGACCTGACCCCCGCGGCGGGGGCGGATGTTGAAGGTCACTGGTAGGAGAAAAGAAATGCCAGGTGGAGATAGAAAAGGTCCTGAAAGCAAAGGAAGCATGACAGGGAGGGGACATGGCTTTTGTTCAGGGGCAGACCGCCCCGGGAGAGAAAATGAGTCGAGCCGCCGCGGCGGTTTTCATGTGGTGGAGGCAGACAATGAAAACAGTGAAATCTATATTAACGGAAGAAGGGTAGGGATGAGAAGCAGGTTCAGCGGCAGCAGATGCGGTGATAATTCATGACCCTGAAAATTGCAGTGGCCAGTGGAAAGGGGGGGACCGGTAAGACGACCCTCAGCTGCGGTCTTGCATGGTCCGCTTCTCAGGCAAATGAAAGGGTCACCCTGGTGGATTGCGATGTGGAGGAACCGAATGTTAATCTTTTTCTGCAATCCCCTGTTGATACGGAAAAGGAAGTTTTTGTTCTAAATCCTCAGGTTGATAAAGGGAAGTGTACAGGATGCGGAGCCTGTGGTGAAATGTGTCAGTTCAGTGCAATCGTGGTGATCAATAAAGAGGTTCTGCTCTTTTCGGATATGTGTCATTCATGCGGAGGGTGTGTCATGGTCTGTCCGCAAAATGCGATAACGGAAATAAAACGTCCCATTGGTATTGTCGAAAAGGGATCCATGGGTTCTGTACAGTATCTTGGGGGACGCATGAATGTGGGAGAAGCAAAATCCCCGCCGCTGATACAGGCTGTTGCAGGGGAGACTGGGGAAACCGATCTGGTAGTATTTGATGCCCCCCCGGGGACAAGCTGTCCCGTAATTGAAACCGCGCGGGAGAGTGACTTTGTCATTCTTGTGACGGAACCGACACCCTTCGGGCTTCATGATTTAACCCTGGCAGTGGAGATGATCAGGGAGCTGAGGATGCCCTTCGGGGTTGTTATCAACCGGTCAGATGCAGGGGATGACAGTGTGGAAAAGTACTGCAGAGAGGAGGGAATCACGGTGCTGGGATCAATCCCCTTTTCAAGAAAGATTGCCGAGGCATATGCGGAGGGGAAGGTAATTCAAACCCTGGGGGATATCTACGGCACCATACTGAGTGATATACTCAATGCGGTAAGACAAAGGCAGGATATATAATGAAGGAAATTGTAATAATCAGCGGGAAGGGGGGAACCGGAAAGACCAGTGTGACCGCCTCCCTTGCGGCACTGGCTGAAAATTCCGTTCTTGCGGATTGTGATGTTGATGCCGCGGACCTGCATATCTTGATGGATCCGGTAATAGACAGGGAGCATGAATTTTACTCAGGCAGGATTGCCGAAACTGACTTAAGCGGGTGCAGTTTATGCGGGACATGCCGGGATCTCTGCCGTTTTGATGCAGTTAATGATGATTTTTCCATTGATCCTGTGAGCTGTGAAGGCTGTAATGTCTGCGTTCACTTCTGTCCTGAGAAGGTAATTACCCTGAAAGATAAAATGACGGGAAAATGGTTTGAGGCGGCAAGTGAATACGGCCCCCTCTATTATGCCCGCCTTAATGCAGCTGAGGACAACTCGGGGAAACTTGTTTCACAGGTGAAAAACAGCGCAAGGATTTACACCCGGGACAATGATATGGATTATCTGATTATCGACGGACCTCCCGGCATCGGATGTCCCGTTATCGCCAGTATCACCGGGGCCTCCCTCGTGCTGATAGTCACGGAACCTACAGTCTCCGGTATACATGATCTGAAGCGGATTATTGAGCTGGCTGAGCATTTTAAAATACCCGCCATGGTATGCATAAATAAGTACGATTTGAGCGAAAAGGGGACCCTTGAGTTGGAATCGTACTGTGGCGTTAAAAATATTCCCGTTGCGGGAAAAATATCCTTTGATGAAGTTTTTACGGCTGCTATGATTGCCCGACTCCCGGTTGTGCGATACAGTAATGGGCAAATAAGCAGAGAGCTGAGGGCTCTCTGGCAAAAAGTGAGGGAAAAACTTGAAACTTGATATTGAACCTATAGGTATTATACATTCACCTTATAAAGAAGTCTCTGATGGAATTCCGATACAGGGAGCGCGCCATCCAGATACTGAATGTGTAGTGAAAATATATCCCGCCTTTCGGGATGGTCTGCTTCATCTGGAAGAATTTTCTCACGTCTATCTGCTCTACTATTTTAACAGGAGCGATAGAACCTTCCTGAGGGCGAAACCATACGCTGATGAGACGGAACATGGGATTTTTGCCATAAGATCTCCACATCGTCCGAATCATATTGGCTTGACCCTTGTGCAGCTTGTCCAGGTTGATGAGACATCACTTACAGTGAAAGGTGTTGACATGCTGGACGGGACGCCGCTACTGGATATAAAACCCTACAATCCGGAAATTGATGCCGCTTCCCATGTCTCCGCAGGCTGGATGGAGAAGGCTGGCAGAGAAAAAGGCTTCGACAGGAAAATAGATAATTCAAAGACATGGCTTCATGAATCAGAAGGCAGTAAAAATGGAGAAAAAAATGAATGATAAAAATAAACAGGGTGGGGCTCCGGTATTTGATCCCGCTAAAATCGAAGATGAAAAGGAGTTGAAGCTGGCCCTGGGGAAAATAAAAAATTCCTTTGTTGTTCTTTCCGGAAAGGGGGGTGTCGGCAAAAGTACTGTTGCGGTTAATCTTGCCACAACACTGGCCCGCCGCGGATTTAAAACGGGGCTTCTTGATATTGATGTACATGGCCCAAGTGTTCCGGGCATGCTGGGGCTTGCCGGGGTGCAGCCTGAGGGAGCGGAAGGTAAGAAGCTGCTTCCTGTTGTACATTCATCATCCCTGAAAGTAATTTCTGTCGGTTTTCTCACTGATGACAATGACGATCCCATCGTCTGGAGGGGGCCGTTAAAACATGGGGTAATAAAGCAGTTTATTAAGGACGTGGAATGGGGGGAGCTCGATTACCTCATTGTTGACTCGCCTCCCGGTACAGGGGATGAGCCCCTTTCTGTGATTCAGCTTCTCGAAAATCCCGACGGGGCAATTATCGTAACGACTCCCCAGGATGTGGCGCTGAGTGATGTAAGGAAGTCAATTACCTTCTGCAGAAAACTTGATATGCCGGTTGCCGGTGTTGTTGAGAATATGAGCGGCTTCACCTGTCCACACTGCGGTGAAGCGGTAGATATATTTAAGAAGGGGGGAGGGGAAGTCATGGCCGGTGACATGGGAGTCCCTTTTCTGGGGGGAATCCCAATTGAGCCTGCAATTGTTACGGGGGGTGATGAAGGTACTCCCTTTGGCCTGGCTGAAAATCCCGAAACCGGAGCCGGTAAAGCCTTTGCTGATATTGTTGAAGTGATACTTGCGAAAGAACAGATCAGGAATTAAAGAGGTTTCCAACGACATTGATGGCGAGGTCATAGGTCTCATCGAAGGAGAGCTTGGATTTGAAACCGGCGGCATTTTTATGGCCGCCGCCGCCATTTGCCATGGCGATTTCCGCAACATTATAATCGCCCTTGGTTCGCATGCTTACCTTTACGGGGCCATCAAAATCCTGTTTAATAAGGACACTGGCAATGACCCCCTTGACTGTCAGGGGAAGATTGATGGCAGGCTCTCCCTCAGTGAAGGATGCCCCTGTCTCTTTCAGCATTTCCGGAGTCATTTTCATGGCAATCATTTTACCATTGTGAAGAACTTCCATCGAGGCAAGGATTTTTCCACGGAGAGAAAAACTTGAAAGTGAATTG
Source organism: uncultured Spirochaetota bacterium (assembly GCA_942491575.1). Classification (GTDB taxonomy): domain Bacteria; phylum Spirochaetota; class UBA4802; order UBA4802; family UBA5550; genus CAZHNW01. Next base: position 1,338,025 of record CALOBT010000025.1, on the reverse strand, counting down.
CTTTCGTAGAGCTGTTCGTAGATCTTAAAGGGATCTGCACCCTTTTCGATACAGTGGGCGGCAATATTATAGGTCCAGGGAGATGTTTTAGGATATCTGAAACTTCCCGTATCAAAGAGCATTCCTGTATAAATAGCCTGTGCTGCCTTGAAACTGAGTTCCTGTTTGTAGTTGATTATAATATCGTAGATGATTTCACATGCAGAGGATGCTTCAACTTTAATAAAGTTTAATTCTAATTTGTCCCTATCACCTTCATGATGGTCGATGATAAACAGGTCCTGAACGACATCTTTGAGTTTATGATAGGCGGCACCAATGTTATCATAATCATTGGTATCCAGGACTATCTGAGCATATTCTTCAATGTCATCAGGGAGCTGAAAAGATTCATCGTATATGTTAATCTCATTGTCAATGTCGATGAATTCTACTGTATCCGGGGTAGGATCAGAATTGATAATAATTGATTTTTTGCCTATGTCCTGCAGGAGTTCATGAAATGCTATCTCGGCCCCGAGACCATCGGCGTCGGGACTTTCATGCGTTGAAATTATGATCTTATCATATTTTTTCAGATAGCTGTCAAGATTCTTAAACCCTATATCCATTATCCTACCGTTTCGGAGACTTCCTTGAGAAGTGGATAACCCATTTCTTCTCTAATTGCAACATATTTTTCTGCACACCGCCGTGCAATATTTCTGACACGTGCGATATATCCAACACGTTCTGTAACAGAAATCGCTCCACGTGCATCCAGCATATTAAAGACGTGGGAACATTTCAAGACATAATCGTAAGCGGGTAAAACAATTGATACCGATTCATTGTCCAGTATTGACAGGCATTCCTTCTCATAGAGGTTAAAGAGCTGAAAGTGAAGGGCTACGTCGGCAATATTGAAATTGTAATGTGAAAATTCAAATTCACTGCGGTGATGTACATCACGGTATGTGACACCGTTGGTCCATTCTATATTGAATATACTATCCACTCCCTGGATAAAAGTACAGATTCTCTCAATACCGTAAGTCAGCTCCACGGCAACGGGGTCCAGGTCAATACTGCCACACTGCTGGAAGTAGGTAAACTGGGTAATTTCCATTCCATCAAGCCATACTTCCCACCCCAGGCCAGCTGCTCCCAGTGTAGGAGATTCCCAGTCATCCTCAACGAATCGTACATCATGTTCTTCCAGATTTACGCCGAGATAACGGAGAGAATCAAGGTAGAGATCCTGCACATTTACAGGTGATGGTTTGAGAATTACCTGGTACTGATAATAATGCTGTAAACGGTTGGGATTTTCTCCATAACGTCCGTCAGTGGGGCGCCGGGATGGTTCTACATATGCTACATTCCAGGGTTCCGGCCCCAAAACGCGGAGAAATGTTGCAGGATTAAAGGTGCCGGCACCGACTTCAAGGTCATATCCCTGGATAATGCTGCAGCCCTTTTCTGCCCAGAATTCGTTTAATTTCGCAATTATATCCTGAAAATGCATAGTATTATTCCTGATTCTGATTATTACTGCACATACCTATTGACGTACCGGGTCCCCGTCAAGTAATTTAATCCGCCCCCTGCCTGGTGTAATCGGCATAAAAGATACGATTTAAATCAGCTTTGTCCCTCGTAGGCATCCTTGAGAGTCTGATGGATTGTTTCAAATACATCTCGATCTGTGAGGCCCATTTCTTCCAGAACATCTTCGTCAATAATTTCGTAGCGATGTTTTCTGTTTTCGATTTCAACAAGGATATCCGCCAGATAGACGATATACACCAGGTGTTTAAGGTGGTCCGGTGCCAGGTGTGGTCTGTTGTGAAGCTCAATGGCTGTTGTCAACGCCTCATTAAACTTCCACTTTTTGCCAATCATAGCCCCAAGTGTGCTGTGGCTGAGACCCAGGCTGATTTCTTCCAGAAGGTTGGAGTCATCAATACCTTTGAAGCCGGCAATTTCTTTCAGGCGACCAATTAATTCTTCGTCAATCGACAGTAGGACGATGCTGCCGATATCGGAGAGAAGTGCTGCAAGGTATGCAAATTCACTAATTCGCATTTCTTTCAGTTTATGGGACAGTTTTTGTGCGTAAAAGGCCCGTTTATAGCTGTTTTTCCAGATTTTTTCAAATCGTTTATAACGGGTGTCTATTATTTTATAGACACCTGATGCAACAAGAAGGGTATTGATTCCCTTCATGCCTATCTTCATTACGGCCTCTTCAATCGTATCAACTTTTCTTATGGTCAGGTAACCTGCGGAGTTGGCCAGTTTCAGGATGGATGTGGTTAGTCCCGGGTCCCGTGAAATAGTATCAGCGATAACTTTAATGGGAGTGTCCGGGGTGCTGCATAATTTTTGAATTTCCGTAATATTTTCCGGAAATGCGGGAATTTCTTCGATTTCTTTCAGAATTCGCTCTGTAATTTCATGAGTAGAGGTCTGTTCTGTCATATTTTTAGGAACAGTCAGCGTAGAGATGGTCAAGTCGCCCTTTCTGTATATTTTAAAGTTATCAGAGCCGAGACCAGTGTTCTTGAAGAGCATCATCGCCATTATCAGACCGAGCCCCGCACCTTCCGAATCATCGAGAACATCTTCAAAGGCTTCAGATATGTCATTATACTTGTATGCCTTTGCAACACGGGCACTGATTTTATTCAGTTCCTGGTCCAGAATCGGAATGTTGTTTATCACATTGATATGAATGTGACCCTGGGATGTCTTAAAGGCGACTCTTATAACCAGGTTTGATTTTTCCAGTTTTAAAAGGTAAGAGTCTATGTCATCCTGGTAGGTTTCATCTTTAAAAGTCTCCATTCCATCACGATAGTCTTCGATTTTTGTAATATCGAGGGCTTTCTGTTTAAAATAGAGCCGCTTCAGGTTTGCCTTTATGGCATTATTGATCAGTTCCTTGACAATGGTAAGAATCGTATCCTTTATATAAAGGATATCATATTCCTGAAGATAGCGATGAATAATGCGGGTTATAATGGCATCAATTTCACCGGTCATGTGGTGGAATTGAAGAAAAAAATCTTTTTCCTGCTTTATTGCACTTTTAAAATCAGGCGGATTTATTACCAGACTGGACTGCTTTACATCGTTCAAAGCAGTTTTCTCCTTAATTTTTATTCGATTTTCACTAAGTCTATTTAATAATCGGAAATAATCAAGTCTTTTACTCGCATTTTTATTGCAATCATTAAATCCATTTTTAAATCCATTTTTTTATTTTTAAGGGAGCTTGATTGCAGATTTTTAAATTGACAATTCACTTTCCTGCATATAATAAGATATATGGGCATTTTGTTATTGTCATTATTATGTTCAAATTATTGTTAGTCTTTATACTATATTTTTATGGAGTTCTCAAATGGCAAGGGATGAATCATTCCCAAATCTCAATACTAAAAATGCAGATGGCCTGAAGCCGGGAGGAAAGCCCTACCGGGTTTTTGTTGTTGAAGGTAAAGATTTTCAAAGGAAGCAGCTGATCCAGATACTTGAATCAGAACAATATAAGATTGTCGGTTCGGCAGTTAATGGAAAGGAAGCTCTTAATGCCCTCGAAAATATTGCTCCACCACCTGATTTAATTACCACAGATCTTGATATGCCTGTTCTGGATGGTTACGCATTAATGTTTGAATTAAAAAACAGGGAAAACAGGCCACCCGTGGTATTTATCAGTGAGGATACGACAAAGGGGGTAATGCAGGATCTAATATCCATGGGAATAGCAGATTTTATTTTAAAACCGATAAATCGGCGGGTTGTACTGGAGCGTCTAAAAAAAGTTCTTTTGAAACATGTAAAATAGAGCATTTACTTCCCCTTTAATATACATTTGTAGGAAAGGCAGTGGAATTTATATGAGCGATCAATTACAATCAGCGGCGGACTCTCTGGCTGAACAGACGAAAAGACTCGATATTGCCAGTTATTATACCCATGGAGATATGGAAAAGGCAAAACAGATGATTGCCGGCTCTTATAAAGATGTCAGTGCCCTTAAAGTTCGTTTTTCTTCCTCTTCCCAGTATGGCGTCTTTCTTGTCTTTTTTAATAAAGTATATATACAGTTGAACAGTATTTACGTGCTGATATCCCAATCTTATTCTATCCAGGATATTAAAACCAATATTGGCTGGCGGGAGTTCGAGAAAGAGATAAAAGATCTATACGATAATGAAGAGTATGACCAGGTTATGTGTAATCATGCACGTGAAGAGCTGGTTGCAGGGGCTACCCTTGAGTTTGGCAACGAATTGAAGCGCCTGATCGAAAATGATGATGCCATCAGTATCAATCATAAGGTTAAAAAATATATTGAAGACAGTCTTGGATTTCAACAGGTGCAGATTTCCGTTGATGCAGAACCTGTATCTTCTCTTGATATGGAGCTATATTCAATCAGTTCGAAAAAGATTACCCAGAAAGAGTTAGCTGAATCCCAGAAAAGGTCTTCTGAAATAGATGAAGACGGGAAGCAGATAAAAGCAGCTGATCCAGAAGACCCTCTGGCAGGAAAAGAGGTGAAGCTGGTCCTTAACGGGAGTCTTATTCTATCACCGATAAAGGGCGTGGATATTTCGGAGCTTTCAACAGGAGACCGTATTAAGCTCAAAATTCTTGATAAGGGGCCGAAAGCCATTCAGGTCGCCAAGGCATTTAACGCCTATGATTCTGAAAATGAAAATATTACTGCTATTCCAGGCAGGATAGTTTCGATAAGGCATTCGATGAAAGACGGGTATCATATATTTGTTATTGTTGCAAAGGGCATTTATGTAAAAATACTTGAAGAAGAAGAAAATATTAAGGTTGCAATTGAAGATCCGGCAAAAAATAAAAAAGAAGAGGGGACGACGATAAGCCTGCCGCTTCTCATTGCTCTTATACTGTTGTTTATCGGTATAGTAGTAACGATCGTTATTCTCGTTTCCTGACCGGTTTATTTGATAACCGGCCTGATTGGAATTCCCCGTGACGTAAGATTGTCTTTTACTTCCTTTATCGAGATCTCTCTGAAATGGAAAATTGATGCTGCCAGTACCGCATCTGCTTTTCCTTCCGTAAGTCCATCATACATGTGATCAATATTGCCGACTCCCCCGGAGGCAATTACCGGGATGTCCACTGTTTCTGAGATAGTTCGGGTGAGGGGAAGGTCGTAACCGATTTTTGTCCCGTCACGGTCCATACTGGTGAGTAAAATCTCTCCGGCGCCGAGGTCCCTCGCCTGTTTCGCCCATTCTACTGCATCCAGTTCAGTAGGAGTTCTCCCTCCATGAAGATAAACGGTCCAGCTGCCGGATTCATTAGCCTTTGCATCAATTGCCACGAGAATGCATTGCGAGCCGAAACGTTTTGCCGCCTCTTCGATTATCTGCGGATTCTGGACCGCTGCAGTGTTTATTGATACTTTATCGGCTCCGTTTTCCAGTATCATACGGACATCATCAACAGTACGGATTCCCCCTCCTACGGTAAAGGGGATGTGAACCGTTTCAGCAACATGCTGTACCATCTCCAGTATGATGTTGCGCCGGTCAGATGAAGCGGTTATATCGAGGAAAACGAGTTCATCGGCGCCCTCTTCATCGTAGAACTTCCCGTTTTCAACGGGATCGCCCGCATCTATGAGATTTACAAAGTTAACGCCTTTAACCACACGACCATTGTCAACGTCGAGACATGGGATGATTCTTTTTGCCAGCATGTGTGTTACCGTTCCTGTTTTTGTAGAATTATAGGGTACAAGGGTCTATCTCTCATGTTTTTTTGCAATATCTTTTCCTTATTTGAGCTCTATCTTTGCAGGCTCAGAGCCTTTCTGCAGGAATGGGATATGGCATGTCAATATGGCTCTGAGCTCAAAAAAACACAAAAAAATTTCAATCTGCAACCTCCTCCTTCGTATACCAGGTATAGGCGCATTTATTAAAGGAGGCGACCCATGTCCAATCAGCCGAGAAATTGTACCCCTGGTCTTACCTACCACACCATGTCACGGTGCATAGAACTGAAATCCTTAATGAAAGAGGATGCAATAAAAGATATGGCGATGAATGCAATTCAACGGACACAGGAAAAGTATAAATTCAAATTTATCGCATATAAATTAATGGACACACATTTCCATTTTGTCATACAAACCGTTGAGGGAGGCGAAACTATCTCCCGAATTATGCAGTATATTAAGGCTCGCATCGCAGAAACATACAATAAGCTTATGGACCGCACCGGCCCCTTCTGGAATGAACGTTTCACTGACGTTATCGTGGATGAACAGGAAAATCCCGCAGAGTATCTTCGCTGGCTCCTCTGGTATCTCGGCTTTAATGCGGTTAAAGCAGGAAAGTGCAGCGATCCCAGGGACTATAAGTATTCATCCATAAACCACTATCTGGTTGAAAATATTGAATCCGAGGTTAAAATTGTACGTCATCGATATTTTGAAGATCTGGGAGCAACTTTTGCAGAAAGGGTGCAGAAATTTCTCTATTATGAAGAGGCTTACCGTAAGAGATATGCTCTTATGTTTTAATCTTTTTATCTCCCTGCCAAAAAAGATAATTTAAACAAGTATGTTTCTATTTTTATCGGTGGTCAGTTGCGACCATTGTTTTGAAATATGAGTGTTTTTCGAATTAAATCCTGTATTATAACTTCCATTTTGAACCAATAATAGTAATTTGTTAAATGTGTTTATCTGTTATTTTGATTTTTCCATCTTTTGTGTAGAATATAGGACATAATAACGATATCAGATAAAAACAGTAATTATAGGCTCTGAGCCTTGTCCTTTTGTTTTCTGGCTCAGAGCCATTTTAACGGAACAGGAAGATTGCCGCAAAACTTGAACTGAAATATGAAAATTAATACACTTAACAGTGTATAAAGCTTGACGTGGCATTTTAAAAGAGTTAAAGATGAAGCAAAATTGTTTCGTTCAGAAAGATGTAATTTAAAGTTCAATCGGGGGTTGCCATGAACTTAAAGATAAAAAAGAACATTGCCTTTTTAATAGCCGCTTTCCTGTCGTCACTTCTTCTCAGCTGTTTTGATGTCAGCGCGGTAAATGACGGGGGAGGGCCCGGGGTTCCAAAATTTGCCAGCGGTCCTGCCTATGGAACCTATTATCCCTTTGCGAATGGCGTGATAGATGCAGCCAGGGAAACCCTCGGAATGTTTATGGAAAATTATGCCACGGAAGGAACCCTCGAAAATGCCACTATGTTGATAAATGGTACCGCCTATATGGGGCTTGTTCAGGAGGATATCTTTCGTTACGCGCGAGATGAATATATTGCTCAGTATGCAGCCGATCCCGATACGGCCGAGAAAAAATATCTGAAGATTGCCTCCCAGCTGAAGGTTGTCATGGCGGCGTATGAGGAGGATGTTTTCCTTTTGGTGAATACAGGTAGTGCAATAAACAGCATTACTGACGTAACTGCCGGAAAAACGGTAAATATAGGTTCTACTGGTTCAGGGACATATATCACCGCCTCCACAATTCTTGATGCCCATGGTCTTACGCCGACTCGCAATACCGAGGATGCTGCAACAGCCGTCGAAAATGTCGTTACCGGTACCATCGATGCCGCCTTCATGGTTGCGGCATCTCCCAACGCAACCCTCCAGGCCATTGCCAGTGATGCCAGTGTAAAACTCATTCAGGTTACTATGCCCGCGGGCAAAAAATACTACAGCGAAACCGGCTCAATCAATGCGGAAGACTATGCCTTCCAGACCGAATCTGTATCCGGTAATATCCAGGTGAAAAGCCTCGTTGCCGTGGGGCCCACTTTCAATGACCGCGTTATTGATATCTTCATCGATCATGCTCTGAGCCGTGCACAGGAATATTCTTCATATAACCGGAAATGGCTTGAGGTATCCATGAGCCGGTCACAGCAGTACATGCGGGACAATCCCCAGGTAACAAATTATAAGGCGATATGCAAGGTCGCCGGGGCCCCTGTGATAAACAGTTCTGACCTGGAGCCTGAAATCTACAGCGGTGATGACGGCACCAGCGCCAGTGACATGGCGGGTGAGCTGATATGGCTTCTCTCCCATAATCTTGATATTGATTTAAAGGAAGTAAACAGCACCGGGGCCCGTGAAAATGCAATACGACTTACCGATGGCACCTGTACCATGGCGATGGTACAGGATGACCTTTTTGATTTTTATATCGACCGTAAAATGATGGATGACAGTGTGCGGGTTGCTTCGATGAAGAAGGTGATGCCTCTGCATTATGAGTATCTGCATTTGCTGGTGAATACGGGGAGTGGTATTGGATCTATTGCAAATTTCCCTTTAAAGGGTGTTAATGTAGGGCCAAAGACTTCAGGAACTTTTGTAACCGCAATGAATGTGGTAAAAACTTATGGATTTGATGAAGCGGATAATATTTTTTACTACTTTGATGCCCCTGATATTGCCCCATCGAGAGTAGATAATGCGGCATTGGTAAATGGCCATACCTATGATGCTGCTTTTGTATTATCCGGATTACCTTACGAAAGGTACTATTCTCATGATACCTGGGATGTGACGACCGAATTAACTTCCTCAAATCTTATTGCAGTCGGTTTTAATGGGACTGCTCCTGATGCTTATATTCAGGATGGAGCCGGCAGCCTAAAAGGGAACGGAGCTGCGATATATGAAGATTATCCCTATCATAATGCTGTATTAGGTAGTGTTTCTATTTCAACCGTACGGGTCCGGTCAATGCTGGTTACAAGCCCCGCCTTTGATGATTCGGAAATAGCTACTCTTATAAAAGCAACATTCAGAAAGGCATACTATAAAACAAATCCCACTGATCCATTTGCGTGGGGATCCATGGGCTCGGGCGGTGACTATCAACCAGATCAGCTTTGGCTCTCGGTAAGAAAAGAGAGTGTTAATACCATTGCTGACCTTGATAATGACTATGGTGACGTGTCAGATCTCACCGACAGGGGCTATTACGACACCGTTCTGGGAGCCAAGGAGTACTTTATGCGTAATCCCTACAACTGGAGTGAACACTCTACAGAATATTTTCTATCCCTGTTTCCGGATAATAACTAGGGAGGCCCATAATGAAAAGCGAGATGAAAAAAATGAGACTGATAATAATGATTCTTTCAGCATCCCTGGTTCTGGTTACCGGTTCCTGTATCGATGACAGTGCCGTGGCGGTTAACACTTATGATATGAAGGGTATCGCAGCCCCGGTAGATACAACGAGAGACGGTTCGTCCGCCAATTCCAATGCGGATCGTAAAGTTCACATCGGACATGATCTCCCAGTTGATATCGAACTGACTGCTGAATATCCGGAAACAGAAGTGCCCATCCAGATATATCTTTTGAATATTGATGATGTCGAAGAGGTGGAGAACGGAATCGGTGATGTCGGTGATATCCGTATGTACTATATTGACCGAACTCCCGAGACAACCATCGATCAGCTGCTTGCTGGAACCAACACCTATCAGCTCTCAATCAATGTTCCCTCAAATGATGCTCGTGATGAAATGACTGGAGACTGGAAAACCGGAACTTTCTGTATCGTCGGCGAGGTCAACAAGAACGGAGACGCTGAAGTCGATGCTTATACAGTCTATGAAAAGTTTAAAACAAAACTGGCAGACCAGGCCTACCGGGATAAGAATACCATTCTGGTCACCACGGAATATATGAGTAAACCTGACCTCTCCATCGAAGAGTTGAATTTTACAGGCGGTAGCGGCGATGATATCAGTGTTGTGACCTTTCTCGATCTCGATCTTGGAAACCTCCCCGGGGCCCAGGATTTTAAGATAGATGTTCCGGGTGTTGAAATTGAAAATCCTTTGGCGACTCCCTTTCATATAATTCCCTCCGCTTCTGATCGAACCTTTATGGGAAATGTCCATGTACGCTCCTCCGCCAGCGATGCCCTTAATGTTCCTATAGAATTTAGGCTGGAGAGTAATGATTCTTCCATATCTCCAGCTATCTCAATTCCTCTGAAAATATATGATCTCGATATGGGGGGGTGGGTAACTACTTATTATATTCCCTTGCTGAAGGCCAATACCACGGAGCGGGTAAATATTGCACTGCGGATACCCGATGACGGTGATTACGATACGGAAGAAGATGGCGGGGAAGACGATGACGCAATGGCCATTCGGGAACGTATCGGTGACGGTGACGTGTATAAAAACTATAACTTTAAGATTGTGGCCGTGGTGAATCCGGGGGGGACCATCAATGAGAGCCGTTTTCTTTCTTCAAAAGATGGTGACTATGATCCTGCTGGAGCGGCAAGTACCACTGCAAACAATACTATGGAAAATGATTTTATTATAAATCTTGAAAAGATGGAAGTCGAATCAAACGAAGGCATCAAGGTCTATCCCTATGATAAAATTGATCTCGCCGAAAAAGAAGAGAATGACAAACAGCTGGTAATTTTCTGGGACGGTTTTGAGTTTAAGGTGGGAGACTCCGATTTCGGGGCGCGGGCGGAGATTCATGAAGGCTGCCTCTTCAGGAATTTCAGTCTTTACAGTTTCGGTGTGGGAGCTCATGGTACCGTCTTCGGCAATACCTACAGCCTGATGGATACCTACCTGAATGCCATCTGTACTCCTGGAGATCCAAACAGGACGGCCTTCGATTTTCACGTGGAGGCGGCACAGAAGGTCTACTTCTCCGATGCCTCCCTGGGACACAGCAGCAATGACTGGAACTGGCCAATTACACTGTTCAGCAGAGAATGGACCAAGACCATGTGGGTCAAGTGTTTCCGTTTCAGGCTCATTGCCGGTATTGATGTAATCCTGACACCGGGAGTCAGTCTGGATCTGAATTATGATGGAAGCATGAAGATTGATAAGTACGCCACCCTTGTAGGTTCAGTTCATGCCGACGCTTCCATAAGTATTGCGGGGCTTGCTGGAGTGGGGGTCTATACCTGGTGTGATGTTCTTACATTTGATGTGATTCAGAGTACCGGCACCAGAACAGAACATGGAACCGTTACCAATGTTGATACCGGTGTTACCTGGCCGGCGGTAAAGGGTACAGTCTATCGTGACTTCGGTATCTATCTTACGGGGCCAAAGGGATATATTGATCTCTATCTTGAAATTGATTTTCTCCTTTTCAGTAAAAGGTGGTCATGGGAGATATATCGTTACAGTTCCTTTAGGATTCCAATTGTCGAGTTTGCCATTTATTCCAATATTTGGGGATCGGACGCCCTGCCGGCAGATGTTGGTGATGAAAAGTATACCACTCTCATGAGATATGACGAAGCGGCTCAGCAGTAAAACCATGACGCGTAGGGGGTACATAGTAACTACTGCAGCCATGGTTGTCGGTGCCGCCATCCTTACTCTTTTTTTCGGGAGCGGGCAGGTTGTTGCCGTAAACTGGAATCCCGGTGACCGTCTCGTCTATTCCCTGTCGAGCCGTGACGTGATCCGTTCCACGATGCCCGGATCGGCAGCAATGCATAAACGCATCACCATGAAGGGAAATCTCAATGTCAGGGTGTTTTCTGTTTCTGAAGATTCAATTCGTCTCGGCATGCAGTTCTCCCCCGTGGAAATACGCGCGGAGGGACAGCGGAGTGCCTCATCGGAGAATATTTTTGCGGGGCTTTTCTTCGTTGACCTCGATGCCGATGGAGTTATGAAATCATTTTCCTTCAATAACAAAATCGCCGCGGAAGACGAAGAGACTGTAAAGTCAGTGGTGAAAAAATTTCAGTACGTTACCTCCTCCGGTCTTGGTTCGTCATGGGATACCGAAGAAAAAGACGAACATGGCTCATTTGAGGCGCGTTATCGTATGGACAAGAACCAGCTGCTGAAAAGCAAAACAGTCTACCTCAATGCCGGGGGAGAGAAAGAAACTTCCATCGAAATACAAAAATCCACTTCATCCTTTATGTTTAATAAAGACAAGAGCTGGGTGAAGGAAGTAAAGGCAAGAGAGCTTCTGGCATTCAAAAATGACGGCCAGACAATGCTTAAAACTTCCTCCCGAATAAGTCTCTTCTATACCGGTCCCGGTACAGGCATTGACCTTGCACTCTGGAGGGATGACCTGAACGCCTCGGAGATCATCGCAGGCTGGAAGGCACTGCCTAAAAATACTGAACCCCTTGCGGTAAAAGCGGACAGGGAAAAAATCCGCAAGCGCTACGGCACTCTTGACTGTCTGAAAATTTTTAAGAAGATACTCCTTAAGGATATAAAGTTTTCCTCTCAGGGAGTTCAGGATATGATCCGTTATCTGGAACTCTATCCCAATGAAGCCCTGAAGATGCCTGAATTGCTGAGGGAAGATCGTTTGAATGCTCAGCAGCGTGCCATGATTGTTCATACCCTTGGCCGAACGGGACATGAAAAGGCTCAGGAAGCCCTCTCAACAATAATGACTGACGGATCTTTTAAAAAAGAAAATCGCGTACAGGCGGCGGTGGCATTTTCGATGATCGCAAAGCCGACTGAGGATTCCCTCGGCAATCTCTGGCAGGCCTATAATATGCGGGGCAGTGCCGATCCCGGAGTGAAGGAGGTTTCCGCCACGGCTCTTCTTTCCCTGGGGAATATTTCTTCCACCCTCAATAATAGCAGCGATGATGAAAAGAAGGCCCTGGCTGAGGAGATCCGGTCAAAGTTAACCGCGGAATTTTCAGAGGCAGGTGATCTCAATACAAAGGTGGCCCTGATGCATGCTGCAGGCAATACGGGCAATAGTGAAATGATTAAACCGGTGATGGAATTTGCCGAGTCGGAAAATGATCAGGAGCGCGCGGCAGCCATGGCGGCCCTTTCCCGTTTCAAGGATGAGGAAGTCGATGAAGTCCTCTCCACTACACTGAAAAATGACAAGAGCGAGTCCGTACGCAATGCGGTAGTACTTGGCCTTATAAAGAGAGAACCGACGGGAAAGAATCTGCAGACTGTTATGGATAGTCTCAATGGAGAGGATAACGAAATAATCCGCGGGGGAATGTACCGTTACCTCGTAAAGCACCGGGATCAACCCGGCGTAAAGGAAAAACTTAGAAGTATGCTGAAGACTGAACGCTCTATGGAACAAAGGAAAATAATATACCGGGCCCTGGCGTCACGGAAAAAATAACCATGGATACTCCCGGAGGGAGCAGTTTATGGACATTCGACAGGTTATATAAAAAGGAGATTCTTTTATGAAGGCACAAAAGTTTTTTTTCATTTCTCTGGTTATACTGATGGCAGTCATACCGTCATTGCGTAAAGCTGAAGCGGGTCCCATGGACCATATTCGTCCCTACGGAAACCTTTATCTTTTTCTCGGGGGTAACTATGATGAGACCTATGACAGCGGTGGGTCAAAATCCATTGATGCGGATGTAATCTACCGTATCAAGGATGACAGTAATCTTGGTTTTAACTTCGATTACAAAAAGTATAAGGGTGTCTTTGAACTTGGAATCGACGACATCGAAAATGACCGTGAAGTAAAGATTAGAAAGGCCTTTGGAGAATATAAGCTCAGCTTTGGAAAGCTTTTAATCGGACAGACCTGGTCTCCCTATGTAAAGTGGTCACATGAATCTGCTGATTACTTCCGTTCCGAGGGATTTGGTGCAATGTATGAGGATCCTACCCTGCAGATAAAACTTACTTTTTCCGGTTTCTATATTGATATCATGAAGCCCAATGTGGCGAAGCGAACATATACCTTCGAACAGACTGTAAATAATCCAACATCCGGTTCCGGATCCACAACTGAATTTGAACTGGTAAATGTTGACCGTGATGTTACTACCGGCCAGAGTCTTTCTAACATCAAGTCATATATTCCAAAGTTTGCCGCGGGTTATGAATATAAAAGCAAGTACATCGATTTGGGAGTAGGTGGTGCCGGTAATGTCTATTATCTTTCCGGATCTGAATCGGGCGTTGAATTCAACAAAAACTGGATTTATTCATATCTTGCATATGTGAATGTCGAAGCAAAGCTTAGAAAAATGACACTTGCCATGAGCGGTGGATTTTTAGTAAATCCCGCTAACTATGGAGTTACAACCCAGTCAAATGGTAACAGTACATACTATGGCGGAGCCGCCGTCTCTATCGAAAACATTGCCACAGGTAAGTTTGAGATAAAGGATACCTGGAATGTTCAGAGTTATGTTGAATTTGGTTATGCCATTACTCCCTCAATTGTTATGCATGCCGGGTACGGATTTTCTGTAGTTAGGTATCCCAATGAAGGCAGCAAATATGATTTCGCAATGGAATACTACGCAAACTGTAAAATCAGTATCGGCGGCCTCATTGCCCTGACTCCTTCCTTTTCTCTTCGTGATTATATGAAGGATATGGACGGCCAGAAAGAGGGTATGGATATCCAGGGTGGAATCCTGGCGACTGTTTCATATTATTGATAATTATATAATTTAAGCCCCCCCCAAAAAAAACCGGAGGGGCTTAATTATTTTCTAATGAGAAAAGGCAATGCGCTATGTATTCATAAACCCCCTTTGGGGGTGGCGAGGCTATAGTCCATGTATGCAATGTAACTTTTTCGAGCCGGGGGCTTCTATTAAGCGTGTCCCCGTGGTTTTCTTCCAGACAAAATTTCTCTCCAAAAAATCTGAAAATATCTTGCGATAAAATCAACATCTGTTTTCCTGAGTATAAAAATAAAGATACAGTATAATTATGATGCTGAGGAGGATGATCATGGTCGCACAGTTAAAGGAGTCTCAGAGAGACTGGGATAGTGAACTTGCAAATTTCCTGGAAGAGAATAAAACTCTTGCCATGCTGATGCTGAAAAATGCTGAAAAATTCGGTGAACGGACCGCCCTGAGATACCAGGTCAATGGTTCCTGGAAATCGATGACCTGGAGAAAGTTTGGGGAAGACGTAAAGGCTGTTGCAAAGGCCCTTCTGGAGATGGATATTCTTAAGCCGGGAGATATGGGGGCAATTTTTTCCCAGAACCGGCCGGAATGGGCAATTGCTGACCTTGGAATCCTCGCTGTCAGGGGAGTCTCCGTTCCTGTTTATGCCACAAATTCAAAGGAAGAAACTGAATATATTATAAATGATGCGGAAGTATCTATTATATTTACCGGGGACCAGGAGCAGTATGACCGGGCAAAAGAGATAATTGGGAACAATAAATACCTCAAAAAAATTGTCGTCTTTGATAGAGAGACAAAAATAGAGGGTGGGGAGAGCATTCACCTTGATGATCTCCTGGAAACAGGATATAAATCCTCCAAAGAGGAAGAGCTCGAAAAACGTCTCAATGATGTGAAACCCGATGATACCCTTACCATCATCTACACCTCGGGCACCACGGGGGCCCCAAAGGGGGCTATACATACCCACCGAAGTTTTCTCAACGGTATTTTTCCCACGGGGCAGAGATTTGCACCTGTCGTCAAAGAGGATACGATTTCACTGGCAATACTGCCCCTGAGTCATGTATTTGAACGAATGTGGTCATACGGCTGTATGTCACTAGGCGTACAGATCGCCTACTGCCCTGACCCAAAGCAGTTTATAGATATCATGGCTGAGCTAAAGCCACAGTGTATGACCAGTGTGCCGCGTATATGGGAAAAGGTCTATGGTACCATTCATGACGGCCTGAAGACGGCTTCACCTGTAAAGAAAAATCTCTTTAACTGGGCTGTTGGTGTCGGCCTGGAAGTGTACAGGAATAAACTGGATGAAAAAAAATCCGGGTTAATTCTGAAGCTTAAGTATACCGTGGCGAATGCCCTGATATTTAAAAAGGTACGGCAAAAACTTGGAACCGAACGGTGTATGGTTTACCATGTCGGCGGTGCCGCATTTGCCCGTGAAATCAATGAGTTCTTTCAGGCCTTTGGTATCAATCTCATACAGGGTTACGGCCTTACGGAATTTTTTCCTGTCTGTGTCGGTTTTGGAGACTACGGCATGCCCGGCGGCTGCGGGCCGAAGGTTCCCATGTGCGACATGAGAATTGCCGATGACGGAGAGATCCAGCTTAAGGGGGGCATGTGCATGAAGGGGTATCATAAAAAGGATGATGCCACTAAAGACTGCTTTACCGACGATGGCTGGTTCAAGACGCAGGATATTGGAGAGCTCATCGTAAAGGAAAACGATGGAGATCCCCATACCTTTGTAAAGATTACCGACCGGATAAAAGATCTTATCATTACTGCGGGTGGTAAAAATATTTCCCCTCAGCAGATCGAAATGCTAATGGGTGATGAACTCCTTGTGGAGCAGTTTGTTGCTATAGGCGACGGAAGAAAATTTATCTCTGCCCTGGTGGTACCGAATTTCGACATACTTGATCAGTACTGCAAAAATGAAGGAATTGAATATACTTCTAGAGAAGAGCTGATCGCAAAACCGGAAATCTTAAAGCTCTACGAGGAAAGGATTGCTGAAAGGACAAGTTCCCTCGGCCGTGTTGAGCAGATAAAGAAGTTCGCCCTTATTCTGAATGAATTGACCCAGGAAGGGGGAGAGCTTACACCAACAATGAAACTGAAGAGAAAAGTCATTACGGATAAGTACAGTGATATGATTGATGAAATGTATCAGTAAGGCATAATCATGGGTGTCTCTGTCAGAGACACCCATTGTTTAATTTCTTTTCAAAAATAATGCCGTTTATATTTTTAATTATAGAATTCAAAAACCCACAGCTCAGTGCCGTCAACGCCATCCGGAGCTGAGAAATAGATGCGGTTGCCGATGACTTCTGCATTTGGATCATGATCTGATGTTGTTTTTATCAGCGTTAAATCACCGTTTGAGGAATAAATATACAGATTCAGGTTGCTCCCGTCCGACCAATTGGCTATCAGAACATTTTCTTCGATGACGCCAAGGATTTTGCAATCGTAGAATGGTAAAGTCTCAGTTAATTTCTCCGCAGAGCCAGTTCCGCTGTACCTGAATAATTCCTGGCCCGAATCCGTCCCGTCGTTGGCAATAAAATAGAGATAGGATTGTGTGGCATGAAGCGATTTTAGATCGTCACTGCCTGTAGTGTTTATATCGATTGCCTTTTGATTTAGTGTCCCATCATAAACCCATAGGTCTACAACGTTAGAAAGATTGCCCGCCATGTAAATATTGCCGTTAAAAAGAACTGTTTCAGATATTGAATTAAATGAAATGTTGGCAGTATCTGATGCTGGTGCCGGCGTCATACTGCCGTCATAGCGGAATAAAAGATCACGTGGACTACTATTAGCTGCTGAGAAGTATAATATACCATTCCTTGTTAGAAAATTTTTGGGATACGAAGCATATCCTCCTCCGGTTAAATCTTCGAAAAAGGGATTATTATTTGTATCCCCTGGATCTGAAGAGTTATATGTAATTGCCTTATTCGGATCAAGTACTGTGAATTCATAATCCGTAGAGGGTGCATATGCCTGAAAAATTATTTTGTTATTATATTCAAAAAAGTTTTGGGGATATGACGATGAGGGAGGCTCGCTATTGTATAGATCAACAACAAAAGCTGGATTTGTACCATTTTGAGAGGGTAATAATGTGTCAAATTTGTAGAGTTCATAACCGATTAAAGAATCGTCATCTGCACCAAAGTAGAGAGTGTTCTCGTAGACTCCAATGTCTTCAATAAAATTCGATGTTGCAAAAGAATCGGTCACTCGATGAGGATTTGATGTACCAACTGCCTGTTGCGGGTCAAAAACCCAGATCTCGTCCCCGGTACTGTCATTGGCGCTAAAGTAAACCAGGTCATTAACCTCTGTGAAATTACCTGGATTGAAATTTACCGTAGAGTTATTACCAAGCATTCTGAGTGTTAATTGCATGTTAATGCTAATAGTAACATCACTTCCCCCCGCCAGACTGGCTGTAGTCACTCCCCGGTGTGATGCATAGCCGGGATTGTCGTATGCCCTTAATTCAAAATTTCTGTTTTCGCCGGTTGGGACCTCTACTGTAATACTTTCGGTGGCGGTAGTTATGGTTTTATCTATGGTTGTCATATCGTTTGCGGATATAATCAGCCTGTAGCCTGTTACAGCTTCAGGCGCGGCCCTTTTTGTATTATTCAGGGGGATGGTTACTTTTGTCGTTTTCGAGTCATAGCATGACAGGGCTAAAATCATTACCATGAAAATACTTAGTGGCATTGTTTTGGATTTCCTTTCATTGTTTGCTTTAATTGAAAATATTGAAGGTATAGAAAGATGTATAAAATTGATGAGAATACGTTTCATGAGTCCTCCTTGTAGAAGTAATAAAATTTTGCAAGCTTTCGTCAAAAGAGCGATTTTTTTTACTACTCTCTTTTAAGTAGTTTTATTGTCAAAAGTTTTTTATTCATAAATTGCATAAATAATATAGAATTGTGACTACTGTGCTAATATATATGAATGCATAAAATTTTGTGTAAGCTCTTTTTTTCTTTTAAATATTAGAAATTAAAATACAATTCATAAAGTGTGCTTTAACTATTGAATTCAGCCCGGGAGTGCGATCTCATTGACGCCCTTAATTTACTAAAAGGAAAAGATATTGACATAGGGATGTTGAAAAAAGGATAGTTTACCCAATGAGAGGGTGGTTTCAGATTATGAATTCCTATAATAAATTTTCAGAAGAATATATTCCCGGCATCGACAGCCTGATTAGTGAATTCTATATGGCTAAGATTGATTCGGCACCCTATGAATTTATGCAGGATATGTACCGGGACCTCCTCGAGTACCTGGGGCGTGACGGAAAACGTATACGCCCGCTCCTTATGCTGGCTGCATATCTCGGTTATGCAAAGGGGAAAAAAAATACCGATGAGATGATGAACCTTGCCTCTTCTCTCGAACTGATGCATGCCATGCTTCTTGTACAGGATGATATAATTGATAAGGCCCCTACGCGCCGCGGCGGACCGGCACTTCATAGGGTTGCTGAAAAGTATAAAAATTACACCGGTGTGCCTTCCGTGGGACATGATATTGCCATTGTCCTGGGGGATGTCCTTTTTGCAAATGCCCTTGAAATGGTCAGTGGCGCAGATATCTGTAATCGTGCACGAAAACGTTTTCTCGGAATATTTTCATCCACCTATGAGATGACCGCATGGGGGCAGGTGATGGATACCCTTCATTCAATGCCTAAGAAAATGAAAATATCTGACAATATTCCCCTCGCCATAAGTACCCTTAAAACTGCTCACTACACTATTTATTATCCGGTACTGATGGGGCACATCCTTGCGGGGCCCGGCAGAAAAGAAGAGATGGAAGAAATAAAAAGGTTTACCCTGCCACTGGGGCTTGCCTTTCAGATACGGGATGATATTCTCGGTTCCTTCGGTGTTGAGTCCGATACTGGAAAACCTGCCGAAGCTGATATTCGTGAAGGGAAGTTGACTCTTCTGGTGCAGGAGACCCTTGAAAGCCTGAAAAAAAATGAAAGCGATGCCTTCATGAAACTACTCATGAAGGAGAAGAAAAAAGCAGGTGACGTGAAGGAAGTAAAAAAAATAATTCTGCAGTCAGGAGCCCTGGAAAAAACGAAAGTGACTCTCCGGGACTATGTATCGGAATCACGGCAGTACCTTGACGGACTCTCCCTGTCGGCTAAAATTAAGGATGTCTTTACGGGACTGGTTGAACGTATAGAAGAATACGAAATATCAGAGTCGTGATATTATTTTCTCTGCATCTGCTGTAATCGACTCCCCCCAGGCTGTAGTATCAATAACTGTTGTGTCTTCAGAAGGCTTTGTGGTAACTCTGTCATAATCGGGAATAATTTTTTTTCCCCTGCCGTCGTCACGTTCCTTTGAAGTTCTGGTATTGCGGACAATTTTTTCTAATATAACTATTAGTCTTTTCATCGCGACATCAAGTGTACATGGAAACCAGCTTTCATCATGCATCAGGAGGCGTGCCTTTTCCCAGGTGGAATTTTTTGAGACGGTTTTGCAGATAAAATCCTCATCAAGATTATCTGTCTCCTTTATGTAATCGAGAAGGCTGAGCAGTACATAACATTCTATAAACAGTGAGTATATGTATACGGCGCTTTTTCTACTCCGTTCCGTCATGTAGTTTTTCCCAATACCTGGAATGTCTCTATCAAGGTAGATCTCGCGCTTCATCTGAATGTTCTGCAGCCTGTCCCTGGCATCCTTTACTTTTACTGCGAGGTCATATCGGAAAATTTCAGGTTCCGGGATGAATCGTGTAGCGCGGTTCCGTTTTTTAAATTTCAGGCGGTTGCGCATGACCGTATAAAGACTCCCCGTCAGTACCCACCCGGCGGAAATTTCGTTGTATGATTGCGGCACCTGGTGAATGCACTGCCCCGGGGAATTGATCAGGGAGAATGGATATTCCACCTTCTGAGGAAGGGTGGTTACCCCCGTGGCAATTATGGTATAGGGGGCATCTTCGTAGTTGGCGGGAAATTTTATGCTGCTCCCCAGGCCAAAGAACATTCCTTCTCCGCAGATGATTTCCTGGTCGGGTGCCTTGCCGGTATGGTTTGATCCGACATTGGCTCCGTACCCGACATTCCCTCTCCCCTGTGGCCAGAGGGCTGCTATGAGGAGAGACTGGTGGTGAAAACCGGTAAAGGGGCCCATGAGAGAGGAAGTGACTTCCCCCTCGGCAACTTCAGTATTTGAGCCGATGACACTTTCGGTAACCTTGCCGTGGCGCCGCGCCGATGAGTATTCCATCAGGAGACTGGAGTCAACAATGGCAAGGTCCGTTGCTTCCGCCCCCCACTGGAGGGCGCTGCTGCGAACAATGGATCCTGCAGAAACCCGGGTACTGTTTTTTTCATCGGAAAGAAGCACGCTGTCTTCTATAAGGGTAGCTTCTTCGATGCGGCTTCCCCTGCCGATGTAGCTGCCGGTTATTTTCGGCGTGCCGGTGATTTTAACTTCCCCCCCAATGATCCCTCCGTTAAAGGTACATGCTTTAATGTAATCATTGAGATTGTTCAGGTAGAGGTTGTTTATCTCGCTGTTTTTTCGATTTCGTATAACGGTTTCTATTGGTTCGATGCCCCCCTCGGGATAAATGGCGATCTCTCTCCCCCCGGCTTCGCTTCCGGGATTGATTTCTTTTCCGATACCAAAGCTGCAACGGGATGAAGCTGCAATTGTGCCGCAGTTCATAATAAGTGAATTTTCCATCACAAGGTACCGTGAGAGGAGACCCGTGTTTAGTACCAGGGAGCCGTTCATAACTGTGCTGTCAGAGATAATAGAGGAATATATTCCGTCGGGAAGTTTCGTTTCTTCATCAATGATGAAGGCAACGCCATTGAATATTCCGAGTCTGCAGAATCCGTGGAATGTGGAGTCATGAATATTTTCAGCGGTGAAGTCCGGGTGGACCCGCAATAAGCTCCAGTCGCTACTCCGGTTTCCGCCATCTTTCAGTTCCGTGATTTCATTTTCAGCAAGGGGACGCCAGTCCGCATTATTATCACCGAAGGGAAGGCGACGGGCCTCCTTGATGAGTTCCGGGAGTTCCAGGTGCCGGGAAAGGAGGTCTTTCATTTCTGCAGGAGTCATCATGATTAAAATTCCTTTTGTCTGCTGATTACAGTCCTGTGGTGAAGTTTTACCGCGATCCAGGCTGTAATGGGAATGGAGAGAAACATGCCAAGGCTGCCGATTACGGATTTGATAATTTCACCGAGGACGGGATTGTAATTGAGTACTAGCCAGAAGGGCATGCCGGGTTTCAGCTTCATTGCGATGAGGAGGATCAGTGACATGGAACTTCCCACATAGGCAAGAATCAGGGTGTTTACCATCGAACCGAGAATATCCGTACCGATGGTCAGTACAGAAGTGAAGGCTTTTTTTTCACTGATTTCGGGATTGGCATGAAAGATTTCCGCAGCGGAAGAGGAAATGGAAATACAGATATCCATGACCGCCCCGAGGGCGGCGATAATCATTCCCGAGAGGGCAAGCCCCCGCAGGTCGATATTGACATCCGCGGCATAAAAGACCGTAAGCATATCATTTGTCACCAGTCCCGACAGGTGCATTATTGATCCGAAGAACATGGCCAAAAGGGAAGAAAGGACAATCCCGGCGGAGGCCCCCAGTATTGCCGCGAGGGTCTTCTTTTTAAGCCCCGCAATAAGGGGAAGTGTAATCAGAATTGAAATAATTGAAAGAAGCACCGCGATGGGAAGGGGGGAGTATCCCTTCAGGGTTGCCGGGATCAATACCCTGAAAAAAAGAAGAATTGATATGCCAAGGGCAATAAGAGAGAATAATCCCTTTATGCGTCCTATTCCTATAATGGCGGCGGCCATCAGGAAAAGCAGTATAATTATGTAGATGGTATTGTCCGTATCATAAATGGAGATGTACTCAGCGCTCCCCTCGAAACCTTCTTCGGCTATACCGATAAAAACCTTTTGCCCCACGCGGTACTGCATTTCCACGGGCATGTCGCTTTTGCCCCCGAAGATGGCCTTTTTTGTTTTTCCCTCAAGGTGGCCGTCAAGGATTTTCAGCATTACCCAGGTTTCCGTAATCTTAAGGTTTTTGCCGCGGCTGACCTGGTGTTCCTCAATGGAGGTTATTTCCGCGCGGGTATAAATGCGGCCCATGTCATGGTACTTTCCTGCATAGACTGTTGATGCGGAAAGTATAATTATAAGCAGGATAATGTTTTTATAAATTCTTTTCATCCGGATATCTTTTAACGCTGGGAAATCCCCAAATAATATGGCAGTTTAGAACTATCCATATATCCTGTTTTTAGTCCAGCAGAATTCATTATTTTCTCATATTTTAGTTCTCCCTGTTTCCCAGCCGCGTTTTCACGATGAGGTTAATGGCAGGCTATTATAAATCATCCTGACTTATGCATGCAGGCGGTTATCCAGACCCCTCTCACGCAGGTATGGGAAGTGCCGAAAGTGTTGATCCCCTGAGGGTGGGGCAATTAACCTCAACAGTAATTTTTTTAGATATCGAAAGCAGTATATTTGTGCTCCTTTGGGTGGAGTGGGGGCATTTGCTTGACGGGATCATGCAGCCCATACTACTATGTAATTCATCACGGTGGAATGAAAAAATGAAAGAACTCACAGGAGCATAAACAGCATGGAAAAAAAAGATGTAAAGATCGAAGTAAAAATCGATGAATCAACGGCGCAGGGAAATTTTGCGAATTTTACAAATATCAGCCATACCCCGGAAGAGTTTGTGGTGGATTTTCTTTTTGTGCATCCCTCTCCTCCCCCCGGATTTGGGAAACTGATGTCACGGATGATTCTCACCCCCGGGCACGCAAAACGTCTTCTCATGGCGCTGACGGAAAATGTTAACAGGTATGAGAATCAATTTGGCGAAATAGAGATACAGGCACCTGGGAATCCTGTAAATAATATTCAGTAAAAATCCATGACGGAAAAAAATGCAAAACTTAAAGTAGCCCTCGTCCAATCCGACCTCTCCTGGGAGGATCCGCGGGGGAATCGCCGCCGCTTCGATGAACATATGGGGAGGTTGAATGAATCAGTAGACCTGGTTGTGCTTCCTGAAATGTTTACTACCGGATTCTCCATGGAGACGGAAAAACTGGCAGAGGAGATGTCTGGAGAGACGATTCAATGGATGAAGAGTCGCGCCGAAGAAATGAAAACAGCCCTTGCAGGTACCTTGATTGTTCGGGAAAACAATAATTTTTTTAACCGCCTTGTCGTCGTTTTTAAGGGGGGGGAAGTCAAAACATATGACAAAAGACATCTCTTTCCCCTTTCGGGAGAAGATAAATCATTTACTCCCGGTGAGACAGTAATGGTTTTTTCTATTAAAGGGTGGCGGTTTTCTCCCTTTATCTGTTATGATCTCCGCTTTCCATCCTGGGTACGGAACCGGAGTCTTGCCTATGACTGCCTGATCTTTTCCGCCAACTGGCCTGCGCCTCGCATTCTTCACTGGGACATTCTGCTGCGGGCAAGGGCCATTGAGAACATGAGTTACTGTATCGGCGTTAACCGAATCGGTATCGACGGTAATGCAACCGGTTACAATGGCCACAGTGCCGCCTTTGGTCCCCGCGGGGAAGAACTCGCTTTCCTGGGAGAGGGGGAAGGGGCCTGCGTGGTAACCCTTAACCGGGATGAGATTGATTTATACCGGGAGCAGTTTCCATACTGGAGAGATGCCGATGAGACTGTCAGTTGATTTCCATATTAAAGGAGAAATTTGCCTTTCGCTGCTGATTCTTCTTTTTCTTCCTTCGCCGAATGATGCGGAGAATAATCTGGAGAAGAAAAAATATGAAAAAACGGAGATATCTTCAGTTGAAAACTACTACCGCTTGAAAAAAGCCTATACCCTCTGGCACGAGGGACTTTTTGGCAGCAGAAAATATAATGAATATGAACTGCTGGATCTCCTTGAAAGCCTCCGGGGAAAACAGATAACCACGCCGGCTGAGTTTATACTGCTGGTACCGGAATCAATTACCCGTCCTCAGGTTACCTGCAGGTTCAAGACCTGCCGCTGGCTTAAGCTAAAGGGAGAGATCGACGGTGAGGCTCTTCAGCCTTTCCTGAAAAGAGATCCTGAACTGCTGAGAAAATGGTGGCGAACCAGAAAGCTGTTTTCCATTACTGGCAGAATAAAGAAATTCCGCCTGACCCGGGATGCCGGCGGTGATATCATTGAACTCTGGCTTGATAAAATTGTTCCTTTTTCTTCCCCCAAAAAAACCGAAGGGGGGCTTTAACAGAATTGTGCAGATTTTGGTTTTTAGCCGCGTAATCTGCTTTATCTTCTTAATTAAGTATATTGAATCAAAAATAATGGAATTATTAAAAAATTAGCGACACACAAAAAAGAGGCAGTAGGGTTGTCCCTCGTGTTTAAAAAACAGATCAAAAAAGCAGAAAGGCTGATACGATGAATTCAATCCTTGAAAAAATTATAGAAAACAGAAAGAAACTAATTGAAAAGGAAAAGACAGTTCTTCCCTTTGAAAGGCTGAAGGCCTCAGTCGAAGGGAGACTGGAAAAGAATCCAGACCCTTCTTTTCTTGCAGGAAGAAAGCCCGGAACTCCATTTTTAATTGCCGAAATTAAGAAGGCGTCACCATCGAAGGGAATCATCCGTGAGAATTTTGATCCCGTAATGATCGCCGATGCCTATGAAGCAAGCAGTCATGTATCCGCCGTTTCCGTGTTGACAGAACCTGATTTTTTTCAGGGGAGTTATGAAAATCTGGAAATAGCCGGCAGAATCTTGAAAAAACCTCGCCTCATGAAGGATTTCATTATTGATGAATACCAGATTTATAAAGGGGCTTCGCTCGGGGCAACGGGATATCTTCTTATTGCTGCTGTATTGAGAGATGAAGAGATGGAAAATCTGATAAAAATCGGAGAAGCCATCGGTATGACCCCCCTTCTTGAGGTCCATTCCGTTGAAGAATACCGGAGGGCTCTTGCTGGATCCGCATCCCTTATCGGAATCAATAACCGGAATTTGAATACCTTCGTTACTGATATAAAAACAACCGCATCAATTTTATCCGGAGAAGGAAAACCGGAAGGAAGGATTATCATTTCTGAAAGCGGTATCCGTGATTTTAAGGATATTTTCTTTCTTAATTCCGCAGGGGCGGATGGTTTTCTCATTGGTGAAACCTTTATGCGCTCCGATAATATAACCGGTGAAATAGAAAAAGTCATGTCCGGTACTGATATTTAACGCCTGCGAAACATTAAATGCATATTTTTATTGATTTTTTGCCGGCTGAATATAATAATCAGTCCATAGAGGCTCTGAGCCCCTGTGGTTCCGGTTTTTAAAATAATTGAATGTTGCCCTGATATTGATTTATAAAGTATACTAGTACAATAATATAATATTATGAATAAACCCCTTATAAAAATTTGTGGTATTACCAGACTGGAAGATGCTGTCAATGCAGCGGCTGCAGGGGCTGATCTTGTCGGTTTTATTTTCTATAAAGGAAGTCCACGCTATATTGAACCGGGTGGGGCGGGACTTATCAGTACTGAGCTGCTCAAATTATACCCGTCACTGCACCGCGTCGGGGTATTCGTCGATGCCCCCTTTCAGGATATTTTAACTACAGTGAAAATGGCCCGCCTGACCATGGTTCAGCTTCATGGCACGGAAACGCCTGCTGATGTTACAGATTTAAAAGAGAGACTGAAAAAGGCGGGTTTCGGGGAAGTTAAAATTATTAAAGCCATGAGGATCCGTGGACGGGATGATATAGAGGATTCTCAAAACTATGATGTCGACTACCTCCTTTTTGATGCCTTTGTTGAAGGTGAACCGGGAGGAACAGGAAAGGTGTTTAACTGGAATTTACTTGATAGTTTTAGTGGAACCAATAAACTTTTTCTTTCCGGTGGTATCAGCATTAAAAATATCGAAACTGCCCTGAACAAAATCAACCCCTGTGGTATAGATGTTTCAAGCAGTCTTGAAGCTGCAAAAGGTATCAAAGATAAAAAAAAGATTGATGATTTTATGAAGATTATAAAGATGTCACATTAGAACGAAATGGGCGATAAAATAGAGTTAATTTGTTGCATGTTACCCTTGATTAATGTAAATGGGTAATGGAAAAAAATAAATAATGAAACTGAGCGTTTATGAGGAGCAGCTATGTGTGGAATAATGGGATATGTCGGAAATCGTAATGCGTCAGAAATTATACTGACGGGCCTGAAAAGGCTGGAGTACCGTGGTTATGATTCCGCCGGCATTGCTCTCATGGACAGGGATATCTATATATGTAAAAAGCCGGGCAAGATTGCCGAACTTGAAGAATGTCTTAACTATGAAGAACTAGAAAGATATCATTTGGGAATCGGTCACACTCGCTGGGCTACCCATGGTGAACCCGTAGAACATAATGCCCATCCCCACATGGACTGTTCCGGTGATATCGCCATGGTGCACAATGGTATAATTGAAAATTATAATGTACTCAGGGAGGCCCTTATCAAGGAAGGGCATGAGTTTTCCAGTGATACGGATACTGAAGTCGTTGTACATCTTATCGAGCATTATCACCAGACTGAGCCCCTTATAGGTTCGGTAATACGGGCCCTGAAAAGGGTTGAGGGGACCTATGGCATCGCTGTTGTCTCCAGGAAAGAGCCGGGTAAATTTGTCGCCGCAAGAAAGGGGAGTCCCCTTATCCTCGGTGTCTGTGATGACGGAATGATTCTTGCCTCGGATGCAAGTGCCATTGTCGAACATACACGGAAGGTGATATATCTTGAAGACAATGAATTGATTGAGGTAACGGGGAATCATTTTAGGACCTATGATTTGATGAAGAATCATATTGAGAAAAAAATCGAGGCAATTGACTGGGATATAGCGTCCATTGAAAAATCCGGTTTTGATCATTACATGCTTAAAGAGATCTACGAGCAGTCCTCCACCGTTGTTAACGCATTCAGGGGACGGATTATTACAAAAGAGGGTAACGTTCGTCTTGATGGTCTTCGATTGACCGATGAAGAACTTCTCGGTATTAAACGGATTGTTTTTATCGCCTGTGGAACATCCTGGCATGCCGGTCTCATCGGTGAATATTTGATAGAGGAATTTGCACGTATTCCCGTAGAGGTTGAGTATGCTTCAGAATTCAGGTACCGGAAACCGGTTCTCAACAAGGGTGACCTTGTCATAACAGTTTCTCAATCAGGAGAAACCGCTGACACACTTGCGGCTCTGCGTGAAGCGAAGGCGCGTGGTGTAAAGGTTGTCGGTATTACCAATGTAGTGGGAAGTACCATCGCCAGGGAGTCCGATGGCGGAGTATATACACATGCCGGTCCGGAGATTGGTGTCGCCTCTACAAAGGCCTTTACTTCACAGGTTACCGTGTTAATTCTTCTGTCAATCATGCTGTCCAGAAAAAGGGATATGACGGCACAGGAAGGAAGGAGAATACTTGAAGACCTGGAGAATATTGCAGAACCAATAAACCGTATAATTGAGGATGACAGTATCCGTGATATCGCCGCAAACTTTCATGAAAGTTTGAATTTCCTCTATCTCGGGAGGGGGGCACAGTTCCCTGTAGCCCTTGAAGGCGCCCTGAAGCTAAAGGAAATTTCCTACATCCATGCTGAGGGTTACCCTGCAGCGGAAATGAAACATGGTCCCATTGCTCTTATTGATGAAAATATGCCGGTAGTTTTCATTGCCCTTGATGACGAGATTTATCGAAAGGTCATCAGTAACATGGAAGAGGTCCGTGCCCGCCGTGGAAAGATTATTGCCATAGCCAATGAAGGTGACGAGGAAATATATAACTATGCCGATCATGTAATCCATATACCGAAAATTCACAGTATGCTTTCTCCCCTGCTGACGGTGATTCCCCTGCAGTTACTGGCCTATCATATAGCCGTTCTTAAGGGGTGTGATGTCGATCAGCCGAGAAATCTCGCAAAAAGCGTAACTGTAGAGTAGGGGAAATGTCTTTTAAGTTTTTTGTACCTTGCTTTTTAAATTATTGACAATAATACGAAGTGGACATAGAGTTTTTAGATACCGTTACAGGTAAAGAGCAGATTAATTATTAGAGATCTTACGGGATCTTGCACAATAGAGGTTATAATGATCATCATAGAAGGAATTAACTATATCGGTTTGACAGTGTCTGACCTTGAAAAGTCAATTCAGTTTTACAAGGGGCTTTTTGATTTTGATGTCGCCGACAAAATCAGCGGGGCAGGACAGGCATTTCTCAGAATGGGGGATATGCTGATAGCTCTTAATGAAGAGGAAGGTTTTACAAGTCAGGAAAATTCAGGCTACGCCATTTCATTTTTCGTCGATGAAGAAGATTTTGACGATGCCCTTGAGGAGCTTGAAGAAAATGAAATTGCCATTGTCCATGGACCTGAAAATATCAGAAATGGACAGACAGTGGTATTTCTCGATCCTGATGGAAATAAAATTGAACTTTCTTATCCCTCAGTGAAATAATCCCGCCGATATTTTTTTAAAAAACTGCATAAACAGAAGGGGGTCACTGAATGGTGTCCCCTTTTTTAATTGTACTAATTCCGGGTTGACAGATATAGCCTTTCCGGAAAACTGTTGTAATGAATTTTAAGGAAAAAATAGATTTTGCCTTCAGGGCCCGGGAACCTCTTTTTGAGGAAAAGGATACGGATTGTTTTCGTCTCTTCAACGGGGAAGGGGACGGCATTGACGCCCTCACCATAGACCGATACGGTGAATTTATTCTGGTCCAGTACTTTGATGACGAACATGTTGCCCGGGTTCAAGGGGGGGCTGTTCTTCGGAGTGATCTTCGTCACGCTATAGTTGCCGCGGCGGAAAAGCTGCCGACTGACATCAGGGGAGTTCTGGTTAAGAACCGGGCAAAGATAAAAAGTCCCGGGGGAAAAGATTTCGGAGAACTCAGAAGAAGCCATGTTGCTGCAGGTGAACTTCCCCCCGAAGACTACAGAGTTACCCAGTGTGGAGTAAAGGTTATTGTTGATCTCCTTGAGGGGCAGAGTACCGGTATTTTTCTTGATATGAGAGAGATACGCCGTGAGCTGGAATCTTTTTACCGGGAAATTTTGCCTGAGAAGATGTTGAATCTTTTCAGTTATACGGGGCTTTTTTCCGTCCATGCCCTTCTGCACGGGGTAAAATACGCTGTAAATGTAGATCTCTCCCGCGGGGTTCTCCGGAGGGCCATGGAGAATTACAGGCTGAATAATCTCGCCTTTGATGGCCGTGATTTTATCTATGGAGATGCAGTTTCCTGGGTAAAGCGTTTTGCCCGACAGGATAAAAAATTTGATTTTATTGTTCTTGATCCACCCACCTTTGCCCGTAATAGAAAGCAGACCTTTTCCGTGAAGCAGGACTTCTCAAAAATAGTTGAATCCCTGGGGGGCATTGCACCGGGGGGATATGTTCTTACCGCAATTAATTCAATTTCCGTCGGTGTAGATGAGTTCCTGTCGTATCATCCCTCAAGGTGGGAGCGGCTATTCCTTGCGCATGAATCATCGGATTTTACAGTAGTGGGTGAACCCTATCTGAAGGTTGCCCTGTGGAAGCAAAAATGAGCTGTTTTTCTTCTTTCCTGAAATATTATGTCACATTTATTCATTATATTGTGAAAAAATCTTGACATGTTTTGTAAAACATACAAAAAATATTTTGTAATAGAGAAATGGAACACTGTTCATTTCGGCAATTTCTAGAAGGGAATCGGGCTGGTTCGGATGCTATATTTTTCACTTTTACTAATCTTTTCAGGGGCTGTTCTGCTGATATATGCGGTAATCGCCGGTATGTCCGAAAAGAAAGTGGGAGGCACCCAGATACCTTCGTCATCTTCAGAAGGATATCCTTCGAGACCTGTCAGAACTTTTCAAGAAGAGGGCAGGGGGGAAGTTCGAACCGTTTCCGGAGAAGAACTCATTGCAGATGATGCGGTGTCTTCCTCGCCATCGGAAGAACTGCTGGATTTTGGTGTTTCTGAAGAGGAAGTTCTAACTGTAGATGAACCTGTCTTCGAAGGAGAATTCGAAGATGAGTCAGAAGAGGATATTGTCACCGAAAGTCAATCCGTCAATTCCGCCAGGGCCGTATTCTATGAAGATTCCTCACAGCTGATTGACTACAGCAGCGAGAAGGGGATTATTGATCCGGACTTCGACCACTATCGTGAAATTAAACGAATTGACGAGGGCAGCCTGGTTCTCGAAAAAGAAGGGCTTACGTTCTACTGTGGGAAAAAACTTTTCCGTTTTGATTTTATCAAAGCTGAAAAAATATATTTCAGCAGGAACAGCATTGCTGTTGTCTACCGCACCGGGTCCCCGGTTCGACTTTTTCTTTTGCCGAATGAAACAGTACTGGCAGATATTGCAAGGGAAGCATATAAAGAATTCCTGGAAAGCAGGTCTGCAAAGAAGTAAAAAAAGAGATTATCAATCAGAACAGGGCTTGGAATAAATGTATTACCGCTATAAGGTTAAAAAGAAAGACCGGAAGATTTTCAAAAAAATAATTGTCGTACTCCTGATTGGAGTGACCGCTTTTTATGGATACCGGTATCGTCAATATCTGCAGTTCTGGAAATTTTCCTATAATAAACTGAACAACCGAATTGAAAAAACCCTCCATAGTGAGCAGAAAAGTAAAAAAGAAGAGCTTCTGCAGCTGGTGAAACAGTTTAATGCATATAAACTGGAAAATTCAACAAAAGCAGAAGCCTTCCTCATGACCGGGAAAATAAATTTCCTTCTTGCCGAATCGAGTATGGCGGGCTCCTTCTCCGAACGCATTATAAATGGAAATACTTTTCGGCTTAACTCCGAAGCTGAAAAGTATTACCTGATGGCTGTAAAAAATATTCAAAAGGGAATTGCCCTGAAAAATGATGCCTCGTACTCCCCGGAATTTACAGTGATGCTGGCAAAATCACTTTTTTTCCTCCGGTATGATTCGGATACTGATATTGCCCTGTTTCTGAAGGGGATTGAAGCAAAGAATTTTGAAAACCGTATTGAAGATATTCGTTTCCTGGCACTCATGACAATATTGAATGGAGATGAGAAAAAGGGTTTTGATTTGCTTCAGAGCCATGGGGCTATCCTGGATTCCATACAGGGAAGGCTTTTCCTTGCCTCCGTGGAGGTCATTGCCATGCGATATACCAATGCAATCATGAACTTTAAAGATGCCCTGTCCCGCTCCGATGATGTAAGGGTGCGTAAGTTGATACATGTTAACCTTGGAAAAATATATTACAGCCAGTCCCTTTTTAAAGAGTCACTGGGACATTTTACAATAGCGCTGAAAATTGACGAGAAGGATAATTTTTCCCGAATCTGGATAGGGAAAAATTACTCTGCCCTGGGTTATAGAGACAGGGCCCGGGCTATATGGAGCGAAGTTCTCACCACAGACAGATCAAATACAGAAGTCCGTCGACTTCTGGGTGTTATGTGATTTACTTTTTTGCTACTAAGTGATAATGGCTTGACAAAAAATTTGAATATGGTTTACAGAAATCTCAGTCTGTATCATATCCAAATTTTAATGTTCTTTCCGGATATTTTCGGAAGGTTGTGTGATACGGAATAATACGGGAATTCAGAAATTAATAAATGCTGCTTCGGGAGCTCTGGTTAAATAAGAAATCCCTCATTTAGATAATAATTTGCAGGAGAATAAATGATGTTCAATTCAGTATACGGGATGTTTTCCAATGATATGGGGATCGACCTGGGAACCGCTAATACTCTGGTTCACGTTAAGGGGCAGGGGATTGTCTTAAGTGAACCCTCCGTTGTTGCAGTGCAGACCAGTACCGGAAAGGTGCTTGCCGTGGGGCATGAAGCAAAACGAATGCTCGGCCGAACTCCCGGAGATATAGTTGCTATCAGACCTCTCAAGGATGGTGTTATTGCTGATTTTGACACTACGGAGAAAATGATCAGGTATTTTATTACCAAGGTTCATAAAAGAAAAACCCTTGTTCGTCCCCGAATGGTTATAGGTGTCCCTTCCGGTATTACTGAGGTTGAAAAACGTGCAGTGAGGGAATCTGCAGAACAGGCGGGAGCCCGGGAAATATTTCTCATCGAAGAGGCCCTTGCCGCAGCCATTGGCGCCAATATACCTATTCATGAACCGGCGGGGCATATGGTAGTGGATATCGGTGGTGGAACTACAGAAATTGCAGTTATTTCCCTGGGGGGAATGGTAATTGCCGATTCAATAAGGATTGCCGGTGATGAATTTGATGATGCCATTATTAAATATATGAAAACTCAGTACAATCTTGTGATTGGAGAACGTATGGCCGAGGAAGTTAAGTTTCGCCTCGGTAATGCATTTCCTGAGAAAAAGGTCGAGACAATGGAATTAAAGGGTCGTGATGCCATATCCGGTCTTCCTCGAACCCTTGAAATTGATTCTGCTGAAATACGTAAGGCGCTGAAAGAGCCTGTAGATCAGATTCTTGACGGTGTAAAGCATGCACTTGAAAAGACGCCCCCTGAACTCGCCGCGGATATTATGGAACGTGGCATTGTAATGACGGGAGGAGGATCTCTCCTTAAGGGGCTTGATAAATATATCAGTAAAGAGACGGGTGTTCCCGTTATCCTTGCAGAAAATCCACTTACATGTGTTGTACTCGGCGCGGGAAAATTTCTGGAGGAAATTAAAAATCTTTACAGGGCAAATTTTAAATAGCAGATTACGTGGAATTTATAGAAAGAAATAAAACTGTTGTCGCATTTATAAGCTTCACGCTTTTTTGTGTCATATCCCTCTCAGTCCAGTCAACTTCATTTACTTTGACCCTGGAGGGTATTGGTAGTGCCTTCGTTATGCCCTTTCAGAAAGCATATGACGGCCTGCAGGGGGGGATTAAGACATTGTGGGCGGGCTTTACGGAATTACGCGAAGTCCGCGAAGAATTAAAGACGACCAGAGAAAAACTGCAGAAATATGAATCTCTCACGGAAGAATTTTCCGAGGTAAAGCGTGAAAATGAGAGGTTGAGACATCTCCTGGGAATGAAAGAGCGTATTACCTTTGATTCAGTTCCAGCATCGATTATATCGAAAGATCCCGATAACTGGTTCAGAACCCTTATTATAAACAGGGGAACCTCAGACGGAATAAAAGAGAATATGCCGGTGATTGCCTTCAGGAAAGGACAGAAGGCTGTTATTGGAAAGATAATTGAAGCCCGCGGCAGTATATCGCGCATTCAGCCAATCATCTCCCCTGATTTGCGTATCGGAGTTCAGCTTCAGGAAAACCGGTATCCCGGTCTTCTATACGGCTATTCAAGTAATAGCGGTCTCTGCAAGGTTGATTATATCAGCAGGGGGGCAAAAATCAAAAAGGGTGATGTTGTAATTACCTCCGGTCAGGGAGGCATTTTCCCCCCGGGAATGCTCGTGGGGAAAATTGTCAAGTCCGAGATACTTGAAAGCAGTGCCTATCAGCGTGCTGTAGTGGTTCCCTTTATTGATTATCACCTCGTGGAAGAGGTTTTTGTGATCAAAAGGGACCCCGATGGTGAAATAATGAAACTTCTCGAGGGAGAAGAATGATAATCAGCTATATAATTACCGGTGCAATAATAATTGCATCACTTATCGTTCAGGGACACCCATCCTTTGATGTCATCAGAATTGCAGGTGTAAAACCTGATCTGCTGTTCATTATTATCGTGTACCTTGCCTACAGTTTTGGATCCTTTTACGGTGAAGTAAGCGGATTTATCGGGGGACTTCTTCACGATGCGATTTCGCGGTCCCCTCTGGGGCTTCTTGCCTTTCCTAAGGTGGTTCTGGGATTTCTCGTAGGAATGTTCGGCCGGGCAATGTTTAAAAGCAGTATTGTAACGGTAACCCTGATGCTTTTTCTCGCTTCTCTGCTGAAGGGAGTTATTACCCTTTTTGTTTGCTATATTTTTCACCAGGCATCAGTATCCATGGTGGTGAGCGTGATACTCCCCGAGGCATTTTATAACGCCCTTATCTCTCCGATACTGTTTCTGCTTCTCGATAAACTTTTCGAAAGAGAGCTGGAACGGGAAGGTCATTTATAAATGGTTCAGACATCCTTAAAAGCTAGGATGCTGGAAGCCTTCAGGGTCAGGATGTACTTTTTTGTTGCCATCGTTGCCTCTGTTTTTCTGATCCTCATCCTCCAGTTATTGAATCTGCAGCTTCTCCAGGGGAAGGAATATAAAAAGAAATCCCGTCTAAATATGGAGAATAATATACCTATACCCGCTTCACGCGGTGAAATATATGACAGAAATTTCAATTCACTCGAAAAGAGAGCTGTCATCGTTTCCAACAGGCCATCTTTTAACCTGTCTACCATTCCGGCCAGCTTCCCTGATAAAAATCGATTCAATGAAACATTATCCAACCTCAGTAAACTTTTAAAAGTTGAAAAGAGTGGGATTTTGAAGGAAGTTAAAAGTCACAATCCATGGGAAAGGATTACATTAGTGGAAGATGTCTCCTTTGATGCAATTGTTAAAATTGCTTCACACAGGAATCTTTTCCCTTTTATTGACTGGGAGGACGCCCCGGTACGGGTATATACCCATAAGAATATGTTTTCCCACGCAATCGGTTATATCGGCAGCATCAGCAGGGAGGAATATCGTAAAAGAAGGCATACCGGGTATAAACACTATCAAAAGGTTGGTAAAACTGGAATAGAAAAGCAGTATGATAAAATACTACGCGGCCATGACGGATACATCCGGCGTATTGTTGATGTAAGAAACCGAACAGAGGGGGAAGAAATCGGTCTGAAACCTATGGCGGGGAACAATCTGATCATGACCATCGATTTTAATGTCCAGAAGGCTGCCTTTGATGCCATCGGGGAACGGAAGGGGGCCGTTGTAGTCATAAAACCTTCAACCGGTGAGGTGCTTACCCTTGTCAGTAAACCTGATTTTGATCCCAATCAGGTAATTTCAAAAAATAACCGGCGCATTATACGCGATCTTTATGCCGATAAAAACAGGCCATTTTTAAACAGAACTATTCAGTCAAGATACCCACCGGCATCCACCTTTAAACTGGTAACCGCCATTGCAGCGCTTGAAACTGAGAAGTCATATCCATCAAAGCGGTACTATTGCCCCGGAAAATTCACCCTGAAGGGATACCGGGATAAAGATTTTTATTGCTATGAAACTCACGGGGGACTCGATCTCTACTGGGGAATAGCAAAATCGTGCAGCGTCTATTTCTATAACCTGGGATATAAAATTGGTCCCACCAGCATACTGAAATATGCCGATTATTTTGGCCTGAACCAGAAGAGTGGAATAGATATTCCCGGGGAAGTTTCCAGTTTTATTCCTACCAAAAAGTGGAAACTGCGTACCTTCGGACAGCCATGGTTTGACGGTGATACAGTAAACCTCTCTATTGGCCAGGGATTTCTGAACGTAACTCCCATCGGTATGGCAAATTTCGTTGCTGGTATAGTTAATAACGGCATCGTATACCGTCCACATCTGATCAGGGAAGTCCGCTCTCCCGATAACAGCAGAATATTATCCGTTATAAAAAAAGAGAAAATAAGGGAGATACCACTTTCGCCGCTTTCCTTGAATGCGGTAAAGCAGGGGATGCGTCTCGGTGTAACCAGCGGTACTTCCATACGGCTCCGTTCTCTGAAAATTCAGGTGGCGGGGAAAACCGGTACTGCTCAGACCCGCTCCAGAAGAAAGGATGATGCTACTCAGCATGCATGGTTTGTCGGTTATGGTCCTTATGACAGTACCCCCGAGGATGCAGTAGTAGTTGCAATAATTGTTGAGTATGGTGTTGCCGGAGCAGCCACTGCAGTACCCGTTGCAGAAAGGGTTTTTCAGGCCCTGTATAAGCAGAGGTTTTTTAATGTTAAGTAGAGACAGTAATTATAAAATAGATTATCTCCTGATTACCGTTGTGGCCATTGTCGTGATTTTAGGTTGCCTGATGATTTATAGTGGTGGTTTCGATCCTATCGAAAAAATAAACAATGGTATCTTTAAAAAACAGATTCTCTGGTTTATTATCGGATTCATTATGATGCTGGGGATGACCTTTATTAACTATCAGCAGATTGGTGATTATGCACTGTATATATACGGCTTTCTTCTGCTTATTCTTCTCTTTACGACAATTTTTGGTACCCCTATTCGAAATACTACGGCATGGCTTAACTTTGGTTTTTTTTCAATTCAGCCGTCAGAGTTTATGAAACTGGGACTTGTCATTGTACTGGGTAAGTACCTGGAACTGAGGGAACGGGATATTAAAAATTTCCGGGAATTGATTGTCCCCTCCCTGCTGACACTTGTGCCCGTGATAATTGTCCTGCGTCAGCCTGATTTTGGTACCGCAGTTATTTTTATACCGGTACTCTTTACAATGCTTTTTATCGGGGGAGCGGATGTTTCCCATCTGATATCAATTATTATAATTGCCGCGATAGCACTGGTTGTTCCAATGATTCTCACATATACTGAATGGGTCGGGGCAGATGCGAATAACTTCCTTCTCAAATTTTTTAAAGATATTAACATGATTTTTATGGTGTCGGGGATACTGCTGGCATTGTCAGGAGTCGCTTTTCTTGTGCATAACTTTTATAATAAAAAGTTAATCAGAAGATTTTATATCCTGGGATTTGTAATCTCCCTTGGCTTCCTCTCTTCAGTCGTTATTCAAAGGCTTTTCAAGGATTATCAGAAAAAGAGGATTCTTGTCTTTTTAAATCCCGATCTGGATCCACATGGTTCTGGTTATAATATTATCCAGTCTAAAATTGCCATCGGATCCGGGGGATTGACCGGTAAGGGATTTTTGAAAGGAAGTCAGTCCCAACTCGGATTTTTGCCTGAAAAAACATCCGACTTCGTTTTTTCTGTCGTAGCCGAAGAATGGGGATTCATCGGAGCCCTTGTTCTCATTGTACTGCTTGGAATTATTATTTTCAGGGGTATTCAGATTGCCCTCGAATCAAAGGATAAATTCGGGGCCCTTCTTGCATCGGGAATTACCACAATATTTTTCTTCCATTTTTTTATCAATATAGGCATGGTTATCGGTATTATGCCTGTAACGGGTCTTCCTCTCTGTTTCGTTTCATACGGCGGGTCTAACCTTCTCATGGCAATGATCGGTGTCGGAATTTTAATTAATATCCGCATGCGCAAATTCGTATACTAAACAGAAGGAGGAAAGTATGAAAAAGGCTGTTGTTCTTCTCAGTGGGGGACTCGATAGTGCCACCGTTGCGGCGATAGCACGCCACCGCGGATTTGGCCTGGTGGCCATGACATTCAATTACGGTCAGCGTCACGATGTGGAGTTGACCTTTGCGCGAAAACTTGCTGATTTCTTTCAGGTGGCGGAGCATGTATTCGTCGAAATACCCTCAGAAATATTTTCTACGGCCCTGCTGAAAAATTCAGATATTGAAGTACCACGGGGCAGACCGGCTGCAGATGAAAATGAGATTCCGGATACATATGTTCCTGCGCGTAATATTTTATTTCTTTCCTATGCCCTTGCACTTGCGGAATCAAGGGATATTGAGAATATTTTTATCGGTGCAAATGCAGTTGACTACAGCGGATACCCTGACTGCCGTCCCGAGTTTTTTGATGCCTTCAGTGAAATGGCCAGGAAGGGGACAAAGAGAGGGGTTTCCGGGTATAAATTTTCTTTCGAAACGCCCCTCATCAGTCTGAAAAAATCTGAAATCATTCGATTGGGTGCGGATCTGGGGGTTGATTATTCCCTCACTCATAGTTGTTATGATCCCTTTGCAGATGGTTCATCCTGTGGAGTATGTGACAGTTGCCTGATTCGCATTAATGGTTTTGCCGAAGCCGGGATTGCTGATCCTACAAGGTATCGTAAAAATGATTAAGCCGTTTCTGGCAGAGCAACTACTGGCCCTTCTGCTGCCGGAAAGGTGTTGTATTTGCGGAAAACCGGTACTTTTCCATGAACATCACTGCTGCAGGTCCTGTCTCGATAGTTTGAAACAGGTTAATGCTGAATGCTCCAGATGCGGCGGGATAATTGAAGATGGAAACTGCCTGGTCTGCAGTGACAGAATGTGGTATATAGATCGGAATATTGCTGCATTGGAGTATGATACACAGTTAAAGGAACTCCTTTTTCAGTTTAAGGCAAACCAGAAAAAACGTCTCTACCGGCATCTCAGTTCAATCCTGGCTGATCGTCTCTCCGGAGAGGAGTTCATGAGGAGAATTGACCTGATTATTCCGGTTCCGGTATCTAAAAAACGGTTAAGGGAGCGAGGCTATAACCAGGCCTTTTTGCTCGCCTCGGAAACAGCAGAACGCTGCAATTTGCCTGTTTCAGAGGTGCTGGTGACTTCTCCGGGTAAAACTAATCAGAAAAATATGTCCTATGCGAGACGATTTCTCAATGTTCCCGGAAAATTCAGAATAAAAGAGCCCTGCAGTCTATCGGGGAAGCGAATAATTCTTATTGATGATGTGTTCACCACGGGGGCAACCATCAACGAATGTGGCAGGATACTGAAGGAAGCCGGTGCAGAGGAAATTTTTTCTGCAACACTGGCAAGGGCACCTATAAAAAAGCTTGAAAAATAATATATGATGTATAAAAATAACTGATATTTGTATTCCTTGCATAGAAATACCGAAACTGTCCCAGTTATACATAAAATCAACGTGGAGTTGTCATAATGAAAAGAGAATCATATGATGCAGTAGAAATAATTACGCTTGAAGGGCGAATCGATCAGGAAGGATCAGAAGAACTTGAATCAACACTTCAGGAGTGTCTTGATGACGAGCGTCTCAACATCTGCATTGACATGATAAATGTGAAACATATTTGCAGTTCAGCCCTGGGAGCCCTGGTGGCAATAAAAAGAAAAATAAAAGATAATGAAGGCGATATCAAGCTGGTTATCGTCAATGATAACCTGATGCGATTATTCCAGACAACCATGCTGGATAAGGTTTTCGAAATTTTCGATTCGCGCCGTGAATGTCTTTCAACATTTGACTGATAAAAAAATGGCCAAATCATTACAGGAAATTCTTAAGCCCCTTGAGCCGGATCTCAGGAGAGTTGACGAAAGCATAAAGCAGCAATTAACAACCGGTATCAAGTTACTCGATGAGAGTGCACTCCACCTTTTTTCCCGCGGAGGAAAAAGAATACGTGCATCTCTGGTTTTACTGACCAGTGGACTTTTCGGTGAAAAACCTGATGGAATCATTGACCTTGCTGCTTCCGCTGAAATTGTACATGCAGCGACATTGATACATGATGATATTATTGATCGCGCCCTTCTCCGGAGGGGGGACGTGACCGTTTCGGAGAAGTTTGGCAGCAAGGCAGCCGTTCTTGCGGGTGATTATATGTATACTGTTGCCTTGAAAATTGCCGCCGATGATGAGCGTAGTGATCTTTTCCCTTTTATGGTTCACGGTACGAAGGATATGGTTCAGGGTGAACTCTACCAGCTTCAGTATTCTAATATTGAGTCTATCACGGAAGAACATTATTATAATATTATTAAATTGAAAACAGCAAGTTTTATGGAAACCTGTGCATCCCTGGGTGCACGGAAGGCAAATCTGCCTTTGGATCTTTCTAAAAAACTTGGACTCTATGGTTTGAATCTTGGTTACGCTTTTCAAATTATTGATGATACTCTGGATGTTGCACAGGCCGACGCCGTTACCGGAAAGGACAGCGGTAACGACTTCATGGATGGGAAGATTACACTTCCTTTTCTCTATCTTCTTAAAAATGTTGATTCGCTAAAGAGGGATGAACTCGAAAAGATCGCCGCTCAACCGTCAGCAGAAAAGTGGCCGGAAATTCGCCAGATGATAATAGATGCCGGTGGGATTGATTATTGCTTTGGCATTGCCAACAGGTATATCAACGACGCCCTTGGAATTCTTAAGGAGATACCGGAAAGTGAGAATCGTACGATAATGGAAGAACTGGCAAATTTTATTATTGATAGGAATTATTGATCAATATATGCTTGCAAAGGTACCTTTTAAGATATACTGTCGGTATTATTCATTTATTCAGGGGGCACTATGTTAAGCAAAGAAAAGGAAGAGGTTCTCAAATATTATAATCTGGGTCTTACCTCCTATAAGCAGCAAAAATGGGATGATGCAATAAAATCCTTCGAAATGGCATTGAAAGTTGATCCTGAAGACGGACCATCAAAACTTTATCTCCAGCGTTCAAAGGATTATAAAATGTCACCGCCACCGGAAGACTGGGACGGTGTATTTACCATGACTACAAAATAAAACCCGGTTTCAGCTATTGTCGAAACCACTTCTAATATAACGGACAGAATAATGACAAAAAAAATAATTCAGGTCAGTAAAAATCCCGTATATGATTTTGGAATGATCGCAACAGTTTTTTCAAAAGATACTGAACTTTCAGGAGATCTCTCCTTTAAGAAATCCCTTCAGATTAATGGAAAATTTGATGGAGAAATAACCTCCGGGGGGATTCTGGTGGTAGGTGAAGGTGCCGAAGTAAAGGCCAACATCAAGGCTAAAACTGTAATTTTGAAGGGTACCATAAACGGAAATGTCGAGGCGGAAGACCGCCTGGAAATTCATGAAGCAGGCCAGCTCTACGGGAATATACGTACCGCGAAGCTGAAAATTGCCGACGGTGTCGTATTTGAAGGAAAGTGCGAAATGATTCGTGAAGATGAACGGAAGAACAAACCTAAAAAACAGACCACAGGAAAGGGCGGCGCAACGCAACAAACCTGATGAGTGAGAAAAGAGAAGCAGCCTATTACGAATTAAAGGATTCTAATAAAACGGCATGCCATCTGTGTCCTCACAACTGTATTATAAAGCCAGGAGATAAAGGCATCTGCGGTGTGCGCAGTAATGACAATGGCAAATTGTTCTCTGACATCTATGGTCGCGTCAGTTCAATCGCAATGGATCCCATTGAGAAAAAACCCCTATATCATTTCTATCCCTCACGGGACATTCTCTCCATCGGAACCGTCGGTTGCAATTTTAAGTGTCAGTATTGCCAGAACTGGCACATCTCTCAGGATACAACTGCACGTACCATGTTCCAGGCACCAGAACGGGTGATTGCGGCTGCTGATCAGCGTAAATCAATCGGGATAGCCTATACATATTCTGAGCCGATCATCTGGTTCGAGTATGTCCGTGATGTTGCCCGCCTTGCCAGAGTGCAGAACCTCAAGAATGTGATGGTAACGAACGGCTTCATTAATCCGAAACCCCTGAAGGAACTTCTGACTTTTACCGATGCAATGAATATTGACCTGAAGGCCTTTCGTGATAAGACATACCGTAAAATTCAGAAGGGTGAGCTTGGCGCGGTAAAGAATACTATTCGGAGTGTATATGAATCGGGTTGTCATCTGGAGGTAACCACCCTTGTGGTGACCGATATGAATGATAACAAAGATGAATTACTTCAGATTGTAGATTTCCTCGCGGGGATAGATTCCTCTATTCCATGGCATGTTTCCCGCTACTATCCGAGTTATAAATATGAGGCCCCCGAGACCAGCGTTGATTTTATTGTTGAAATTTGTGAGCTCGCCAGTGAGAAACTTAAGTATGTCTATTCCGGAAATATTCCTTCGGGCAGGGGGGGAAGTGATACCATATGTCCCTCATGTGGCGCTGTAACCGTTGAACGTTACGGCTACCGGACAAAAATAACCGGACTTAAGGGGGAAAACTGCAGTAAGTGCGGATATCACATGAATATCAGGAACTAAAATCTTCTTTACCCGGAATCGAAGCAATTGCCAGAGTCCCTTTCCCTGAGAGGAAGACATTCTTCGCTTCACTACTGATGAAGAGCGAGTCCCCCTTTTTTATTTGAATTTTATCATCGCTGTTAACTGATACCCCAAATTCACCTTCCAGGTTGAGAATAATCAGGGGCCCCGTTGTGCTGTTGATTTCAGCTTCTTTTTGAATTGTTTCACTGATGAAAAATGACAATTTAAACTCTTCTGCAAAAGCAGGAAGGGCAGATAAATTATTATCAGTGTAGAGAGAAATGATGTTATTTGCAGATGGTTTGAAACAGGTCACCTTAAGCAGCTCTTCGGTATCGACATGCTTTTCTGTGAGTCCTCCCCTTATAACGTTATCTGATGTTGCCATCACTTCGAGGCCGGTACCTTCCAGGTATGCATGCATTTCACCGGGTTCCAGGAAAAGTGCATCTCCGGGTTTCAGCTGGAGGAGGTTGAGAAATGCCGGGGCGAGTGCCGCAGGATCTTCCGGGTGGAGCCGGCAAAGTCTGTGTATCCATGCTGCGGTTCTGTCTTCTTCTTTTGCAGTAGAGGAGCGTTCCATTGCTTCACTGTGGATGGCCAGACGTTTTGCCGGGCCAGAGGAAAGAAGTTGTTTTAGGAAAATTTTCATTCCCTCTTCGCAGGTATTTTGAGAAAAAGATTCGATAGTTTCATCCAGGCTTTTCGGAGCATATTTTTTGAGGTTGCCGATAATCTCCCGATAATCACGAAATCCCTTCAGGGCATGAAATTCCGTAAGTGCGTAGATGCATTCCGGCTTATGATTTGCATCACGGTAATTTCTGTCGGGAGCTGTGGCGGGTATTCCCTTTTTTTCTTCCTTTTCGTATCCGGAACGGGCACTGTTTTTGTCCGGATGCACCTGGATCGAGAGGGGACTAGCGGCGGAGATGATCTTTAACAGAAATGGCAGCTCTGAGCCGAAGCGTTTTACATTTGCCTCACCAAGGAGCCGATTCGGGAAACGGCTGATAACTTCCTGCAAACTCTCTTCGCCTTTTTCCGTTAT
Source organism: uncultured Spirochaetota bacterium (assembly GCA_942491575.1). Lineage (GTDB taxonomy): Bacteria > Spirochaetota > UBA4802 > UBA4802 > UBA5550 > CAZHNW01. The sequence continues at coordinate 1,294,545 of CALOBT010000025.1, read as the reverse complement.
TATTCCTGATGGTGCCTTTGAATGGGTGCCGTACCATATTTCTGCTACAGGCCTGTTTTTACTGTTTTTAAGGCCAAGGATTTTTGGAATAGCATTTCGGGAACCCCAGTCGTAATATTGAATGCGGCCGGTGAGGGGAAATATTTTCTGCATATCGAAGTACTTTATCCTGTTTTTTTAAATATCTTCCATTGTAAACCGGTGTCAAGCTTATTTCCATATCTTCCTTGACAATCCGGGGGAGTGGAATCAATAATAGATAGTTTAAGATTTGTGCGGAGAGGTGCCATGATTCTCGGACTCGATGTTGGGGGAACCCACACTGATGCGGTGGTGATTGAAAAAGACCGCGTCATTGCATCATATAAGGCTGTAACAGACCATCAGAATCTCCTTAATTCAATGAATGTTGCCCTTGAAAAGGTCATTGAGGGGATTGACAAGAGCGGTATCAGGAAAATAAATTTAAGTACCACCCTGTCTACCAACGCCATTGTTGAAGATACCCTCGAAGAAGTAGGGGTTATAATCTCTTCCGGTCCGGGAATTAATCCGGAAGTTTTCTGTATCGGGAAAAACTGCCATGTAGTGAACGGTTCCATCGATCACCGCGGCTCCGTGGTACAGGATCTTGACGAGCGTGAACTGGAAAAGGCGGTCAAAAAATTCAGTAAAAAAAATCTTAAGGTTTTTACCGGCGTAACAAAGTTTTCTACACGGAATCCTGACAGTGAAAATAATATAAAGCAAAACCTTTCAGGAATGACGGATTTCATTACACTGGGGCATAAACTTTCGGGTCAGCTTTCATTTCCACGGAGGGTCAGCACTGCGTATTATAATTCAGCGGTCTGGCGTATATATAACCGCTTCGCGGATGCGATTGAGCGTTCCATGGACAAACTGGGGCTTACTGCAGATATAAATATTTTAAAAGCTGACGGCGGCACAATGCCCCTCGATTATTCCCGCCAGGTGCCTGTGGAGTCGATACTCTCCGGCCCCGCCGCAAGCATCCTCGGTATACTCGGTATCTGTGATATTGAAGAGGATGCAATACTGCTGGATATCGGCGGCACCACCACGGATATCGCAATACTGATGGGGGGAGTCCCCCTGATAGAACGTGAGGGAATTTCCTTCAATGGGCGTCCCACCCTGGTACGTTCCCTTGAGACTCGTTCTATTGGTATCGGTGGAGACTCTGCAATATTTGTCGAGAATGGTACTGTTCGGGTCGGTCCCGAACGGAAAGGCCCAAGCATGGCAGAGGGGGGCAGCTGGCCGACTCTTGTGGATGCCCTGAATTTTCGCGGCGAAGTATGCCTGAAGGACTGTGAAGCCTCCGGGAAGGGAATTGATAAACTTGCCTCGGCGTCGGGTCTTGATCCGGCGGTGCTGGCTGAAAAAGCCGTTGAAGGTGCCACGGGAGAGATATTCCGCGCCGTCAACGATCTGGTAGATGAGCTGAATGATAAACCGGTTTATACCATTCATGATATGGTGGAGGGGTATCAGCTTGCCCCGGAAAAGCTCTATGTTATGGGTGGGCCTGCTGACGGATTTAAAAATCTTTTAAAGAATATATTTGAAATGGAAGTTATCATCCCCGCCAACTACCAGGTGGTGAATGCCATCGGCGCAGCACTGGCAAAAACAACTCTTGAAATTGAGCTCTTCGCCGATACGGGGAAGGGGGAACTGCTTATTCCTAATCTCGACATAAGAAAAAATGTTACCAGCCGCTATACCCTTGAGGATGCAATCTCTGATGCTCACGGGTACCTCTTCGATTATGCGAAAAATATTGATCCGTCGATGAAAGAAGAGGATATTGAGGTCATTGAATCGTCGGCCTTTAAAATGGTTTCGGGATATGCAAGTTCCGGATATGATTTACGTGTTAAATGCCAGGTGAAACCGGGGGTAATAATGCAGGTGGAGCAGTAGCAATGATAAAGGTTAGAAACAGGGTAGGGATTATTTTTTTCCCGGCATATGACTGGGCGATATCTCCCACGCATCCGGAACGGGAGGAGCGGCTTCTTTATACCCAGGATCAGCTGCGTGAGGAGGGAGTTTTTGATATTGAGGGTATCACTGAATTTAAACCGGATATCGCAGACCCTGAAGATGTAATGAAACTTCATTTCTGCTTCCCCGATGTCGATGCCGTTACCACTGAGTCTCACATGATCTCCGCGGGAGGGGCAATACGTGCAGCCCGTCTTGTAATGGAAAAGGAAGTAGATAAGGCATTTGCCCTCGTGAGGCCCCCGGGACACCATGCAATGAAGGTGGTTCACGGTAACCGGGGTTTCTGTAATATAAATAATGAAGCAATAATGATTGAGTACATACGGGAGCAGTACGGGAAAAAGCGGATCGCAATTGTCGATACGGACTGTCACCATGGCGATGGTACGCAGGATATCTACTGGCATGATCCTGATGTTCTTTTCATTTCAATTCACCAGGACGGGAGAACCCTCTATCCCGGCTCAGGGCACCTGGAGGAACTGGGGGGGGCAAATGCCCGGGGACGTACAATAAATATTCCCCTGCCGCCGGAAACCTCCGATGACGGTTTCCTGTACGCCATAGATAATATGGTGCTGCCTATTCTCAGGGATTTTCAGCCTGACATAATTATTAATTCCGCAGGGCAGGACAATCACTATACTGATCCCATAACCAATATGAATTTTTCTGCGCAGGGATACGCAATTCTGAATGACCGTCTCAATCCGGATATCTGTGTCCTTGAAGGCGGGTATTCCATACAGGGAGCGCTCCCATATGTAAATCTCGGCATAGTTCTCGCCATGGCGGGAATTGATTATTCCCATGTGATGGAACCGGATTTTAACAGGGAAGCCATTCAGCAAAGCCGGGAAACTACCCGATATATTAAAAAGCTTACTGAACCGGTGCTTGAAAACTATTTTAGTCCCCCCAGGGATAGAAGCCTCCCCGCTGTTGGAAATTTAACACGAAGGCAAAAAAATATATTCTATGATACCGATGGTATACAGGAGCGACAGCTCGAATCGGTTATGGTCTGTGACAAGTGTGCAGGTCTTCTTCGTATCGAATCAGTTTCAAGCAGAAATCCCCTCAGTCTCGGACTGGAGATTCCCGTCTCAGCCTGTGATCACTGCACCAGTGAAGGATACCGGATGCTGGAATCAGCGAAGCAGTCCAAAAAATTTCAGACAATTCAGATGATAGACCGGGTCGGTAAAAATTATTTCTATGTTTGATTAAATGATATTTTGAAATAAAAAAAGCGCCCTTTTGCGAGGGCGCTTTTTTATTTAGAGGGTATACTCTATGATTATCCGATGAAGAGCATTTCCCAGAATTTTGGCATCGGCCAGAGTTCATCATCTACGAGTTCTTCAAGGGCATCAGCGTCTTTCCTGATGGCTTCCATGAGTACTTTAACGTCGTTGCAGAAGAAGTCTGCAGAGGCCTGTTCGTCTTCCATCGCTTCCCCTTTTTCCAGGAGTGATTTGAGGTCGCCTATGCCCGCAGTGATATTATTGATGAGGGTTGCAACTTCCTTCAAAGACTCTTTCTGTGGAGCCAATTCTGCATCACCGAGAACTGAAGCTGCCGCAGAAATCGAAGAGGCGATATTTTTCTGATACTTCATTCCAGCGGGGATGATCATAGTATCGGAAATGTTGATCAGTGCCTTTGCTTCTATTTCCAGGTCAGTGGCATACTTCTCAAGTCTGACATAGTATCGGGCCTTCATTTCAACAGGTGAAAGCACCTTGTAGTTGCCAAAGAGGGCAAGTGATTTTTCGGTAATCAGAGCAGGAAGTGCTTCAGGAGTGGTCTTCAGGTTGGGGAGACCCCTCTTTTCTGCTTCCTTATGCCATTCTTCAGAATAGTTGTCGCCGTTAAAGAGAACAGGCTTGATAACCTTCATTTCCTCTTTGATAACTTCGAAGAGAGCCTTGGTTGCATCACCGCCCTTCGCTTCTATTTTGTCTGCCAGTTCATCAAGGCTTTCTGCCGCAATGGTGTTGAGAGCAGTAAGCGGGAAGGCTATTGACTGTGTTGAACCCACAGCTCTGAATTCGAATTTATTACCGGTAAAGGCAAATGGTGAGGTTCTGTTCCTGTCAGTGTTATCCTTACTCAGTATCGGGATCTGTGCAACTCCAAGATCAATTATCTCCTGATCTGATGCGGCAGTAATAGTCCCTTTTTCAATGTCCTCAAGAATGTTATACAGTTGATCTCCGAGGAAAATTGAAATGATTGCCGGAGGGGCTTCATTCGCTCCGAGACGGTGATCATTTCCTGATGATCCGACGGATGCCCGAAGGATGTCTGCATGCTTGTGTACTGCTTTTATTGTTGCAGTAAGAAATGCAAGAAACTGGATATTTTCATGTGGAGTATCTCCGGGATTAAGGAGGTTGATTCCGTCATCAGTAGAGAGAGACCAGTTTACGTGTTTACCTGAACCGTTGATGCCGGCAAAGGGCTTTTCATTCAGGAGAAGCGCAAAATTGTGACGTTTGGCAACAAGTCTCAGGGTGTCCATAATGAGCTGGTTATGGTCGACGGCGACATTTGATTCTTCGTACATGGGCGCGATTTCGAACTGACTCGGTGCAACTTCATTGTGACGGGTCATTGCAGGGATTCCCAGCTTATAGAGGGCCTCTTCTGAGTCATGCATATATGACTGAACCCGTTCCTTAATGCTGCCAAAGTACTGGTCATCAAGTTCCTGTCCCTTTGCAGGGGCGGCACCTACAATGGTACGGCCTGCAAGTACCAGGTCCTGACGCTTGTAGAAGTAATCTTTGTCGATAAGAAAGTATTCCTGTTCCGGGCCGCAATTCGATGTAACTTTTGTTGTCGCAGTGTGGCCGAGGAGTTTCAGCATTCTCAGAGCACTGGTGTTGACTGCCCGGATTGATCTGAGGAGGGGGGTCTTTTTGTCAAGGGCTTCACCGGTATAGGAAATGAATGCAGTAGGGATGCTGAGAGTAGTACCAATACCGTTTTTGCGTAAAAATGCAGGGCTTGACATGTCCCATGCGGTATATCCCCTGGCTTCAAATGTTGCCCTGATTCCGCCGCTGGGGAAACTTGATGCGTCAGGTTCTCCCTGTACCAGCTGCTTGCCGGAAAAACGTTCAATGACTTCACCTGAACCTGTTGGTTCGATAAAGGCATCATGTTTTTCTGCAGTTGCTCCTGTCATAGGCTGGAACCAGTGTGCGAAGTGGGTTGCTCCCCGCTCGATGGCCCATTCTTTCATGGCATGGGCGACAGAGTTTGCAGTATCTATGTCAAGTGTCTTGTTTTCATTTATAGCTGCCTTGAGCTTTCTGTATACGCTTTTAGGGAGCTTGTCCTGCATGATCCTGTCGTTGAAAGTATCTTCTCCAAAATATGAAGAGATGGGGGCATCTATTCCGCGCTCAATTTCAAACTGACGCTCAGCTGCGATAATTGGATTTTTCCTTTTCATGGTTCCTCCGGCACATATTTTAATTAGTTTGGTTTCTTTACTGTAATCAGTTGTTATACCTGAAAAAGGCAGTGGCATAAACTGATCAAATGTTATAGATAGTATTTACAAACAACGTCGATCTTTGTCCAGTCCCGAAAGCAAAAATACCTGTTAAACAGGTGCTTTTTAACAAATATGTAACAAATGAAAACAGATATAGCATATGTTATTTGTTAGGTGAACATAATAATGAAATAACCATGGTAATGTTACAATCATGTAACATTACCATGGGGCTATATCGAAAATTGAAGGTATTGAAAAAATCAGTCAATTTTGAAGCGGTTTACGATTTCCTTGAGTACTTCCGATTGACTTGACAACTCCTCTGATGCTGCTGCAAGTTCTTCGGATCCGCTAGCCACTGTCTGTGTAATGTCATTTATTTGATTGATTGCCCTTATGATTTCATTACTGGAAACTGACTGTTCCTCCATCATTACTGATATTTCTTCGGACATCTGGTTTACCTGCTCAACATCACTTGAAACATTACCGCTCATCTGATTGAGTTCCACAGATGATTTCGCAATTTTGTCCATAAGGGAAACAGTCTGTTTTACATTGTCGATAATCTGCCGCAGTGAATCTGCAGTCTTTTCAACGAGCTCTGAGCCTGAACTTATTTTTTGATTACTTTCCGCAATGTGTTTTTTAATTTCATCGGAACTGTTTGCAGTCTGTTCGGCGAGTTTGGAAATTTCCTCCGCAACGACGGCAAATCCCTTACCGTGTTCCCCCGCCCGTGCAGCCTCAATGGATGCGTTCAGGGAGAGGAGGTTAATCTGATCTGAAATGTCGGAAATAATTGTGACAATTTCAGTAATTTTATAAGAGGAGTCATATATTTCTTTCATACTGGTGACAGTCTGTCCCAGGACCTGCTCTCCTTCTATGGCATACTTATGGGTATCTTCTGCAACCTGGTTGGCATCCTGGGCATTGTGGTTAATATCGTTGATGGCGTTTGCGAGAAACTCCATAGAGTTTCGGGTTGCATCTGCCTTTTTTGCCTGGTTTTTTGCATTTTCCGAGACAGAATCAATGGTAGCCTTTATTTCTTCCATTGCAGAAGATGTCTCTTCGATAGATGCCGCCTGATCCTGTGCAACATTTGCAAGATTAACGCTCGATCCGGTCATTTCAGTAGAAGACGCCGCCACATGGTCGGATGATTCCCTGACTGATATCATCATTCCCTTCATCTGACCCAGGAATGTGTTGAAGAGACCCGCAAGGTGACCCACTTCATCATCGGTTTTAATGTCTATTTCGCGGGTCAGGTCTCCCTCTCCTTCATTCAGCTCTATCAGAGACACCGACATGTTGTCAAGGGGGGTTAGGGCCCGTAATACCAGAAGGCGTATAAGGATAATGGCAATAACAATGATTATTATATTGATAATACCTGTTTTGAAAACCAGCTGAAACATTCTTTTCAAATACGTTTCCATGGAGTAGATAATTTCAAAGGCGCCGTGAATTTCCCCTTCCTTCCAGTTTTCCATCTTCTTTCCGGTGGGATCCCTTCCGTCCTTTCGGCCCCAGTATTCCTCTGATTTTTTCGGGTCGCCATGACAGAGAAGGCATTCTTTAGAGAGTCTTACCGCCTTGAAATACCGGACTACATTATTGTCAGTATCGAGATAGAAGTGTTCATCAATATTCTGTGCCTTCATCATTTTCAGAATTTTCCCTTCTATTTCCGTCGGCTTGTTTTCAGGATTGCGCGGCTCGAATTTGGGAACACGGAACTGATAGTTGAGCTCCTCTGACTTTTTTTTCATGGCATTGATAGAGGAAAAAATGGGAACAGTATAGACAAACTTCCCCTGTACATCTCTTTTCAGCTCTTCCCGATCGTAAACACCCCGCTTCCAGTTTTCTGACTGGTACTCGCGAATTGCTTCCCCCATCATTGTGATGGCCCTTGATTTTTGTACAATACCCTCACGTCCGATACTTCTGAGCTCGAAGAGGGAGAGGATATTTGATATACCCCAAACAAGGATTACAGCGGCGGTAACACCAAGGAGTATTTTTCTTCTTATTGTAATATTTTCATACTTCAGTTTGATTTCTTCTCGACGTTCCTCAAGATGGTGTTCAATCTTGTCAGCCGCGGCTTCAATTTTTTCAATTTTCCTTTCAATTTTCTTTTCAATTACTTTTTCGATAGAGGGTTTTTTCTTTGATTCTTTCATTTTTGATCCTTTCGGAATAATGATATCAGTTTTATCCTGTTAGAATGATTATAAAGCAAAATTTGAACAGTTCAATTGTTTTTTGTATAACCATTAGTGACATAGGTGATTTATTTGTTAATTAAAATTTTAATTATTGATAAAATATTTATAAATTGTTTTTTTATTAAAATTTCATATAATTATACATCTATACCCGGAATGATATCAGGGCATGAATTTCAGTATATTTTATTTTTGAAAAATGATTTGAATGATAGCGCCGGATAACAACAATGCCCAAACAGGTATATTAACAGAAAAATGAAAAAAAGTGATATCGAAATTATCAGCAGCCGGTACAACCTTGCGCCGAATAAAAAACTGGGGCAGAATTTTCTTCTTGATGACCATATGGTGGATAAATTAATCCGTCTCGTTGATCCGTCCCCGGGGGATTCAATTCTCGAAATAGGCCCCGGCCTCGGGGCCCTGACAGGGGAACTCTCTGAAAAATCCGGAAAGCTGACAGTGGTGGAAATCGATTCAGGTTTCTGCCGTTACCTTTCTGATGTATTGAGGGATAAAGCGGGAGTCGAAATAATCCATGGTGATTTTTGCAGGCTTTCCCCTGAGGATGTACCTGGAACCTTTAACAAAGCCGTATCCAATTTGCCATATTACTGCGCATCGGAAATATTATTCCGTATCGCGAAGGATTTCAGACCCGGTCAGGTCTATGTGATGATGCAGAAGGAAATGGCAGACCGTCTGGCTGCATCCCCTGGCAACAAAAGCTATGGAGCCATGACGGTATCCCTCGGTTATTATTATCGCATTGAATCATCTGTGACGGTAAACAGGGAATCCTTCTATCCCCGCCCTGATGTCACATCTGTTTTTCTTTATCTCACAAGGCGTGAAGAGGGCGAGCTTGAAAAAAAAGAACAGAGCCTCTTTCATGACCTGATTAAGTCAGCCTTTTGGGGAAGGAGAAAAACTCTGCTGAAATCACTCTCCGATTCACCGCATATGGAATTGAATCGTGAAATGGTGCGTACCCTTCTGGGGGAGTGTTCAATCGATGGGAAAAAACGTGGTGAAGAGCTTCACCTTGATCAATATGTTGCAATGGCCCGTACCTTGAATAAAATGATAATGGAAACCCGATAAAGGAATTGAAATGATACCTGAAAAACTTGAAAAAATTCTTTTGAAAGTTCAAAAGCCTTCCCGATATATCGGTGGTGAACTTCATACTGAAGTTAAATTCACCGCGGATGCGAGGATGGCCCTTTCATACCCCGATTTATATGAAGTGGCAATGAGCAATAATGGTCTTAAGATTCTCTACGACCGGGCAAACAGTGTAGAGGGAATGGCCTGCGAGCGGGTATTTGCCGTCGCCCCGGATTTTGAAACGGTACTGCGGGATAATAAACTTCCCCTCTATACCCTTGAAACCTTTACCCCGCTTGGTGATCTTGACTGTATCGGTTTTAATGTTTCCCATGAAATGATGGCAACCAGTATCCTCCAGATTCTTGACCTGGGGGAAGTGCCGCTGCTGAGGAAGGAGAGGGGGGATGCTGATCCGATAATTATTGCCGGTGGTGAAGCTGTTTCCAATCCATTTCCACTCAGCGATTTTATCGATCTCTTTTTTCTCGGAGATGGGGAAGATGCGATTATAGAAATTGCAAAGGTTTTATGTGAGGGGAAGAAAGGGGAGTGGCCGCGGGAGAAAATTATTGAAACACTTGCGAATATCGATGGCGTACTGAATCCTGCCGGTTACAATTTTAAATTCAAGGGCATTGAGGCTGAGGGGGAAGAAAATGCTCCCGTTAAGAAAAGAGTCTATCGCGGAAATGAACCCGCGGATCCCGTAAAGCCCCTTGTTCCATCGATGAGGATAACACAGGAGCGCGCCGTTCTGGAGGTTGCCAGGGGTTGCTATAATCTCTGCAAGTTTTGTCATGCCGGATATTATACCCTTCCATACCGTCCCTTTGATGTCGATTCTATTGTTGAAAAAACTTTCAGTATACTTGAGAATACAGGTTACAATGAACTGACCCTTTCCTCTCTTTCCATCAGTGATTATAAAAACCTTACTGTGTTGCTGAACCGGATGCTGCCAAAATTAAATGAGGAGGGGGTTTCCATCTCTCTCCCTTCCCTGAAGGTTGATTCTACAACCCTGCATATTATAGAAATGATATCCGATGTAAGAAAATCTTCCCTTACATTTGCCGTGGAAGCCGCGTCGGTTGAATTAAGGGAAAGGGTGAATAAAAAGGTCTATGAAGAGGAGCTCCTTAAAATAGTCGAATATGTTTTTTCCCACGGCTGGAAGGTGCTGAAACTCTATTTTATGATCGGCCTCCCGGGATCAGAAGAGATTGATGAAGCCGCTTCAATTGTTGACCTTCTTAAAAAGATAAAAAACATAAGCGGGAAAAACCGTGACGTGAATGTAACCGTTTCCCCCTTTATTCCGAAACCCCACACCCCCTTTGAGCGGGAGATTCAGCGAGATGAAGAATACCTTGATTCAGTTGTTTTTCGTTTGAAAAAAGAATTACCGCGGTCTATCAAAATAAAGAGTCATGATCTCAGTCTCACCGTGCTGGAGGGGATTTTTGCACGGGGGGATGAGCGTCTCGGGGAAGTGATCCTTAAGGCTTACCGGCAGGGGTGCCGCCTTGATTCGTGGCGTGAATATTTTAAAGCGGAAACCTGGTTTTCGACACTTGATTCGGAATTGCCCTGGTGGCGTGATTATCTGAATTCGCGAAAAGAAGGAACCCTTCCATGGGAGAGTGTGGTAACGGGATATGAAAAATTAAAAAACCAGTGGGAGACCCGCTGTGTGGATCTTAGCAGTTTCCCGGGTGCAAAGTGGCGCTACAATGATGACCTCGACAGGGAAAAAATTCTAGAGGGACTTGAAAAATTTAAAAAACGCTATGAGGCGACCTCTATTCTTCGGTTGAAATTGAGTAAGCTTGGCCGATCCCGATATCTGTCACACCTTGATTTTCTTGAAGTGATACGAAGGGCGCTGAGAATGGCGGATATCCCCGTGGCATTTTCCCAGGGATTCAACAAGAGGGAACGTATTGCAACTGGATATCCTGTTCCCCTCGGAATTGAGAGTGAATCGGAGATTATTGACATTGATCTCTACGGAGCTGTCGATGGGGAGACTGTGAACAATCTTGGGGGGAAATTCCCCGAAGGAATAGAGTTGATCGAATCGTCAATTGTTGACAAAAATTCAGCCCTGATGGGGGATATCTCAGGACTCTGTTACCGTATTGATTCCGACTCTGCCTCTCTTGAGACAATAGAAAAATTATGCAGGGAAAAGCCGTCGTTTTCCAAAAAAACAAAAAAGGGTATCAGCGAAGTTGCATTTGATGATGCAGTCAGGAGTTGCCGGCTCCAGGAGGGAGATTCGCTCTATTTTGAAATGAAAGCGGCACCATCGGGAACGCTGCGTATTGATATTGCCATGCAGCAACTCGCGGAGAGGGCGGGGCTCTTGCCGGATGATTTTAAAATGGTCAAAATCGGCCAGTACCTTGGAAATGATAAAAACAGGATATTTATCTGATCTTTAATCGAATTCTAATATAACAATAAAAAAGCCGGCGTTATGCCGGCTTTTTTATTGTTATATGTTAATAAATCTTAGTCGTATGTTTCGGAACCAAGGAAGGTTACCGGGGGTTCACCCATGAACCATCTGAGAGTGTTTTTCAGTTTCATGAGCTGGACAAAGAGATCGTGCTCTGGATCTTCTTTTGGTGTATGCATGGGACTCTTCCAGTAAAAAGAGAGCCATTCCTGATTTCCGTAGAGATTAGCTCTCTTGGCAAGATCAAGAAAGATTGCAAGGTCAAGGACGATAGGTGCTGCCAGAATTGAGTCGCGGCAGAGGAAGTCAACTTTGATCTGCATTGGGTAACCGAGCCATCCAAAAATATCAATATTGTCCCATCCTTCTTTGTTGTCACCACGTGGTGGGTAGTAGTTGATTCTGACTTTATGATAGTAGTCATTATAGAGGTCTGGATAAAGATCAGGCTGAAAAATCTGGTCAAGAACTGAAAGTTTACTTACTTCTTTGGTCTTAAATGATTCTGGATCATCAAGAACTTCACCATCTCTGTTGCCGAGAATGTTTGTTGAGAACCAGCCCTCTACGCCAAGCATTCTGGCCTTAAAACCAGGAGCAAGAATGGTTTTCATCAGTGTCTGGCCCGTTTTGAAGTCTTTTCCACCCATTGGTACCTGGTTTTTCTCTGCGAGTTCCCAGAGTGCGGGAATGTCGTTACAGAGGTTGGGGGCACCGTTTGCATAGGGAATCCCGAGTGACATGGCCGCGTAGGCGTAGATCATGCTCGGGGCAATTTTATCGTGATTATCTTTCAGTGCTTTTTCGAAATTTTCCAGGGTGTCATGTACACCGGGGATCATTTCCTGGTAAATTTCAGTACTGCCGCACCATACCATAACCATTCGATTGATGTTTTTTTCTTTTTGGAAGTTATTAATATCTTCTTTAACCTGCTCGGCCAGGTCCCAGTGTGTTGCACCTTTTTTAATCCAGGAACCGTCAAGTTTTTTAACATAGTCCTTGTTGAAAACTGCTTTCCATGGCTTGATGGCTGCGAGTTCTTCTTCAATTGGATCAACATCTTCTCTTTTTAATACTGCAGCATTGAGGATGGCTTCATACACATTATCTTCGAAAATGTCCCATCCTCCGAATTCAATGTCTTTTAATTCAGCAAGGGGTACAAAGTCTTTAATGTTAACATTTTTAGCATCATCGCCTTTGCCAACTTTCAGTTTACCCATCTGAGTAAGTGAACCGATAGGCTTATTAAGTCCCTTTCTTATTGCGCATACTCCTGCAATAAATGTAGTGCTTACTGCACCAAGACCAGGTATTAATATTCCCAGTTTACCTTCTGGTTTTGCTATTTCATTATTTTTGCGAACCAATGCCTTCTCCTTGTTGCGGTTATAGTGTTGCTTTTTTTCTTAAGTAATTAGCTTAAGGTATGAATGGTCATCCCTGAAAAAAAAATAAATCGATACAAGCTCGATTTATTAATAATTTGTAGTGTTGATTAACAAGTATTATTAGTCAAGTAATTTTAGAAAGTTTATTTGTCATTATAATTTTACTATTTGCATATATTTTCTTTCGGTTTTTTTTGGTATTTGAAAGATATATTGTTTTACTGAATATGTTTTAGTTAAAATATCATTGTAAAGATGTAAAAATCGCCGATATATAATAGAAGAGTTGTTATTGATTGATTTTCTTTTATATTTATATTTGGATAAAGGCAAACCGGGTAAGGAATATGGCAATTGGTAAAGCAGAAAAAGCTGCATATAATGATGAAATAAAGGATATAAAAAAGGAAGTAGAAGCCACTACGAAGATAATTAATGAGGTTATGGCAAAAAAGAAAAAAAACTCCAAGATGGAGTCCTACTATAATTTGGAGGTTGCCACGTATCATATTTATAATATGAGGCTTTTCTTTAAAATGAATGACCTCTCCCTTGATATGCTGGGAATTAAAAATGAGACCTTTCTAAATAATGCCCGAAAAGAGTTTTATAAAATACTTCAGATGCTTGAAGAGACGGTTGGTGATGATGTTGACCGTTCCTTAAGAGAAAATGATGAATATATTCAGAAAATAGAACGGTTCGATCCTGCTCAAACACTTTCATTGATGGAAAGGATTCATGATATGTTTCAATTGCTAAAAATGAAGGTAGGTGAGGGGTCAAAGTGGAAATGGTCCTTCGTGGAGCTTCAGGGTCGGGTTTCAGTAATTACCAAGAATATTACAAATTTTTCCGATGTTGCAAAATATCGTGATCCCAGGGTTGAGTTTTACCGGGAAAGATTAAATCTGATGCAGTTATGTAAGGATACACTTGCAGAGTCTGCAAAGCAGTATCGCACAAAATATGAGCTTTCCGGCCGGGCCCGTGATGACATGAAAAAATCGATTGAATTGCTCGCCGCTCTCAGGAAAATTCATGTTCTTTTTGGTGAAGACGATGAGGCGACAAAATTAAAAAATACAATTGATGCTGCGAAGCAGACTCTGGAAGCCGAAGATAAGGCAAAAGACGACAATAAATCGAAAAAAAAGTAATTCCTGCAATTTTTCATTCATTTATCCTTGACGGGTCATGGTTTATTCAGTATATTATTAGCACTCTCTAGTGTTGAGTGCTAATAAGTGGATTGAATATGACTGAGTATCAAGTATCTGATAGAATCCTGGATGAACGCGAAGCCGCCATTTTGCGTGCTCTGGTGTATGAATATATTTTGACGGGTAAGCCTGTCGGCTCCAGATCGTTTGTGCAGAAATATAATTTTTCTATTTCTCCTGCAACAATGCGAAATATCATGTCTGATCTTGAGAACCTTGGGTATCTGCAGCAACCTCATACTTCAGCTGGCAGGATTCCAACAGACAGGGGTTACCGGTATTACGTAGACTCCCTGCTGGAAAATTACAGCTATTCATTTAATGAAGATATAAAAATAAAAGAAGAAATTATTTCAAGAGAACTCAGGCTTGATAAAATTTTTGAATCAATTACTAAAATGCTGTCACAGGCATCAAATTATTCCGGTATCATGCTTACACCGCGACCGGATTTCGCTGTAGTTAAACGTATTGAGTTAATCCCTCTTGATAATAATGAGATTCTTTTAATCCTCATCGCCCGGACCGGAATGGTTTTAACGAAAAAAGTTTTCGTTTCAGTCAGCCTGACTCCGGATTCCCTTTATGAGTATTCCCGTTACCTCACAGGAGAGTTATGTGGCTATTCAATCTCTGAAATTCGCGAGAGGATTTTTGAATATCTGCGAAACAGCCCGGTTCAGGGATTTAATACTGATATGGCCCTTGATATAGCTGAACTCGGATTGGGTGGGGAAGAAGAATCTGAATTGCACATTGATGGTATTGAAAATTTAATGAAAATACCTGAAATGGTCGAAGAAGAACGGTTGAACAGTCTTTTGAATATAATTGAAGAAAAAAATATTTTACGTTCAATTTTGGAAGAGGCGCTAACCAAGGATGGAATTAAAACCTGTATCGGCGAGGAAATCGACAGTAAGAAGGTTTCAGGATGCAGTGTAGTTGCCGTATCCTATAAAATTGGCAATAAGAAGGTGGGGGTAATTGGTGTTATCGGCCCCACCAGGATGGATTATGAAAAGGTTGTCCCCCTTGTGGATTATACGGGGCGTATCGTTTCTGAGTTGTTGACCAAGATGTCAAGATAACTTACATGCAGACTATATAAAGAAATGGAGAGCGACTTAATGGGTAAGAATAGCAAAAAAATGGAAGACGAGGCTGCTAAAAAAGAAGCAAAAACTCAAGAGGATGCCCCGTCAAAAAAAAACACCGCTGATACCACCGGTGCTCAGAAGGCTGAAGCATCAGCCAAAAAAGAAGAAGATAAAAGAAAAGGTGAAAGAAGAACAAATGAACGTCGTAATGATGAAAGGCGGAAAGAGGAAGTTCATGTAGAGGACCCTCGCCTCGTTGAATTGCGTGAGAAGGTAACAGAAAAGGAAGAAGAACTTCTTAAGCTTCGGGGTGAAGCCGATTCTCTAAAAGATCTGCTGCAGAGACGTCAGGCAGACTTTGACAACTATAAGAAGCGCAATGCAAAAATGATGGAAGATAGCAGGAAGTTTGCAATAAAAGACTTTGCATTTGATATTATTTTAATCAATGACGACCTTCTCCGTGCTATAGAGGCATCTTCATCTGTCAGTAAGGAAGAAGGCACCAGTGATGAGACCCACCAGTCCTTTGTGGAGGGTGTCTCCATGGTTTCAAAGCGAATTGAGGAAACCTTTCAGGATTACGGTATTGAGCAGATTGAAGCAGAAGGTCAGCCCTTTGATCCCAATTTTCACGAAGCCGTGGAAATAGAGATGAGTGAAGACGTAGATGTCGACACCGTGACATATGTTCATCAGAAAGGTTTCAGGATTGATGAAATGGTAGTAAGAAGTGCAAAAGTAAAGGTGGCAAAACCGATGCCAAAGCAGAGTGCACCGGTAGCCGAAGAAACACCGCCGGAAGGTGAGTAACAGCTTTAAATGTATTAACTGACAGAAACACTAAGTTTCTGATCAATTTACAAGGTATTAAACTGTAAACAATTTAATTTTAATAAACGAAAAGGAGATATCCAATGAGCAAGATAATAGGAATAGATCTCGGAACAACAAACTCTTGTGTTGCTGTCATGACTGGTGGAGAACCGACTGTTATTCAGAATGCAGAGGGACAGCGTACCACACCATCTATAGTCGCCTATAATGATAAAGGTGAGCGTCTCGTAGGACAGCCGGCTAAAAACCAGATTATTACTAATCCTGAAAATACAATCCGTTCAATTAAGCGATTTATGGGACTTAATTTCGGAGAAAGTGATCTTACGCATGAAATGAAAATGGTTCCCTATACCGTTGACAAAGACAGCAATAACAACGTTGTTGTTAAAACGGTTGCCGGTGAATTCACTCCACAACAGCTCTCTGCGAGAATTTTGCAGAAAATGAAACAAACAGCGGAGGATTTCCTCGGAGAACCTGTTACTAAGGCTGTTATTACTGTTCCTGCATATTTTAATGATTCACAGAGACAGGCAACCAAGGATGCCGGTAAAATTGCCGGTCTGGAAGTTGAGCGGATTATTAATGAACCTACAGCGGCAGCATTGGCCTACGGCCTTGATAAAAACAAGGAAAACGAAAAAATTGCCGTCTATGACCTCGGTGGAGGTACTTTTGATATTTCAATACTGGAACTTGGAGACGGCGTTTTTGAAGTTAAGTCTACAAATGGTAATACCCACCTGGGTGGGGATGATTTTGATCATCGCATAATGGACTGGCTTATTGAAGAGTTCAAAAAACAGACCGGAATTGATGTTTCAGCCGATAAAATGGCACTCCAGCGTCTCAAGGAAGCAGCAGAGAAGGCAAAGATCGAGTTATCCAGCAAAATGCAGACTGAAATAAATATTCCTTTTCTCACTGCAGACCAGTCTGGCCCCAAGCACCTGGTTCTTTCTCTTGCCAGATCAAAATTCGAACAGCTGATAGAAGACCAGGTAGATGCCACACGTATTCCCTGTCTCAATGCCCTTGAGGATGCAGGCTTGACTCCGGGAGATATTGATGAAGTAATCCTCGTGGGAGGTTCAACACGAATTCCCGCAGTGCAGGAACTGGTAAAAAGAGTTTTTGCTAAAGATCCACACAAGGGAGTCAATCCCGATGAAGTTGTTGCCCTGGGGGCTGCAATTCAGGGGGGTGTTCTTGCCGGAGATGTACATGATGTTCTCCTTCTTGATGTTACACCACTATCTCTTGGAATCGAAACTCTCGGTAGTGTTATGACAAAACTTATCGAAAGAAATACGACTATTCCCACAAGGAAGAGCCAGGTATTTTCTACCGCTGCGGATAATCAGCCTGCAGTTTCAATCCATGTCCTCCAGGGGGAAAGGGAACTTGCATCACAGAACCGGACTCTCGGACGTTTTGACCTGACAGACATTCCTCCCGCACCGAGGGGAGTACCGCAAATTGAGGTTGCCTTTGATATCGATGCCAATGGTATCGTCCATGTATCTGCCAAGGATCTCGGTACCGGAAAAGAACAGAAGATAACCATTGAGTCCTCGAGCGGTCTATCCGAGGCTGAAATAGATCAGATGGTGAAAGATGCAGAAGCTCATTCCGAAGAGGATAAAAAGGCAAGAGAAGCCATAGAAACAAAGAATGAAGCGGATACTATCATCTATTCTATGGAAAAAATGATCAAAGATAACGAAGACAAACTTCAGGGAGATGAAAAATCTTCTATTGAAGCTGAAATCGCAAATCTCAAATCAGCAATGGAGAGCGATGATATTGACAGAATCAAGGAAGCAAAATCCAAGCTGGAGCAGGCCTCCCATGGATTTGCCCAGAGGATTTATCAGGAATCTGCTCAACAGTATCAGCAGAATCCTGAAGGTGGGCCAGGGGAAGCAGCTGGAAATCCTGATGAACAATCGAATTCGAATACAACTTCAGACGGTGAGAAGGTTTATGATGCTGACTATGAAGTCGTCGACGAAGACGAAGAAGAAAAAAAATAATATACCCGGCAGGGTGTGAACAGATATACCCGTAATCCCGAAAGAAGCTTTCAGGATTACGGGATATATTCAGGGTGAGAAAAACTGGATAAAGGACGGACGTAACATTGGCGAAACGAGATTATTATGAAGTGCTGGGTGTGTCAAAAGATGCCAGCGAACAGGATTTAAAGCAGGCTTACAGAAAACTTGCACTTAAATACCACCCTGATAAGAATAAGGGGGACGCAGAAGCTGAGGAAAAGTTTAAAGAAGCTACCGAGGCTTACGAAGTTCTGCGTGATCCTAAAAAACGTGCCTCTTATGATAAATTTGGACATGAGGGGGTACAGGGTTTTGATAATTTCGGCAGAGCTGCATATCGCGACTTTGCAGATATTTTCGAAGACCTTGGCGGATTCGGCGACATATTCGAAGGATTATTCGGATCAGGTTTCGGGGCACGTGGCCGCACAAGGCGTACCCGCAGAGGAGCCGATATTCAGTATGATCTGGCAATTACTCTTGAAGATGCGGCAAGTGGCAAGGAAGTTCAAATTGAAGTACCCCGCCACGAAACCTGTGAAACATGTTCAGGAACCGGTTCAAAATCAGGATCGAAACCATCCGTGTGTCCCATGTGTAACGGTACAGGCCAGATACGGCAGACCCAGGGATTCTTTTCAATAACACAGACCTGTCCCAAGTGTCGTGGAGAAGGGAAGATTATAACTTCCCCCTGTAAAACCTGTAGAGGAAGTGGCCTTCAGGAAAAGAGGCGAACCATTACTGTTAAGGTTCCCGCAGGTGTTGAGTCTGGCTCACGATTGAAAATAAGCGGCGAGGGTGAACAGGGACCGCAGGGAGGTCCAAGCGGTGACCTATATGTAGTAATCCACGTAAGGAAACATTCTGTTTTTGAGCGGCATGGCAATGATCTTCTCAGCGTAGTAAGTATTTCATTTCCCTTGGCATGCCTCGGCGGTGAAACGGAAGTTCCGACAATTTCCGGCAGCAAGGCAAAGATGAAACTTCCCCCCGGAACAGAGAACGGACAGATTTTTCGGTTAAAAGGCAATGGAATTCCATACCTCGGTTCCTACGGACGGGGAGACCAGCTGGTGAAAATAAATGTTGATGTGCCGAAAAAATTGAACGGAAAACAGAAGGAACTTCTTAAGGAATTCGCCAGGTTATCCGGAGAAGACCTTTAAGAATTAAAATCAGTATTCTGCAGACAAGACCGGTAAAGATAATTTACCGGTCTTTTTCAAAATTGTATATTTTCCTGTCTTTACTGTGAAACGTTTTTTTAATCTTGACGGGGATTGCAAATATAACAAACCTGTATCGGAAAAACGGTATACGGTAGTTAACAAAACAGGGAGAAAAGCCATGTTGCCAGTTGTAGATTACGGAAGTATCGCATTAGTCATACCTCAGGTATCAGCTATTGGAGCTGTAATTGATGAATCGGGAAAATATGGCTTCGAAGTTTTTCTGGAAGGTGTCAGAGAACCCATCGTGGTAGGTTTCGAAAATAAAGAGGAAGCTGAAGAGGCTAGGAATGAACTTGTTGCCATCGTTGCCCAGTACTACTATACAACAGAAATGGGACCTGATTTTGATCTGGAAGAATATCTCGATATTGAAGAAGATGATGAAGACGAGCCCCCCGAACATTGATTTTTTATTAAAAGTGGCTGTCTAACCTGTTTGAACTACTGATTTTTTAGCTTTATAAGGATTTGATTGATGATTAAGAATGATATTGAGTTACTCAAACGCGGAACCGAGGAAATTATCCCCATGGACGAATTTACCTCGAAGCTAGAGCGTTCAGAAAAGGAAAATAAGCCTCTGATTGTAAAGGCAGGCTTTGATCCTACGGCACCTGATATCCACCTGGGACACACGGTTTTGCTCCGAAAAATGAAGCACTTTCAGGATATGGGCCATAAAGTAGTTTTCCTGATTGGAGATTTTACCGGTATGATAGGCGACCCTACGGGTAAAAGCGAAACAAGGAAGCAGTTAACCCGCGAAGAAGTCCTGGAAAATGCGGAAACCTATAAAAAACAGGTCTTTAAGATTCTTGATAAAGAAAAAACCGTGATTGAATTTAATTCGAGATGGTGTGCTGAAATGAATTTTGCCAGCGTTCTTGAGTTGACTTCACATTATAATGTAGCCCGAATGCTCGAAAGGGATGATTTTTCAAAGAGGTATAAGGGGGGGAAGTCAATTTCCATCCTTGAGTTTATGTATCCACTGGTTCAGGGGTATGATTCAGTAGCCTTGAAAGCGGATATTGAACTTGGAGGTACGGACCAGAAGTTTAACCTCCTCGTAGGCCGTGACCTGCAGCGTGAATACGGGCAGGAACCCCAGATTATAATGACTCTTCCCCTTCTGGTAGGACTGGATGGTACCCAGAAAATGAGTAAATCCCTCAATAATTACATCGGAATTGATGAGCCCCCTAAAGAAATTTTTGGAAAAGTAATGTCAATATCCGATGAGCTGATGTTTCTTTACTATGAACTGGTGACTGACGTATCTCTTGAAGCAGTAGTAAAGTATAGAAATGGCCTCAAGGATGGATCCATGCATCCAAGGGATATAAAAGTCAATCTGGCAAAAGAAATTTGTGCTCAGTTTTATGACAAAGAAACTGCTGATGCTGCAGAGGCTGAATTTAACAGGATCTTTGTAAAAAAGGATGTTCCCGATGATTTGCCGGAATATACTGTTCCCGATGAAGATAAGCAGGACGATAAAATCTGGGTAGTAAAACTCATGGTACAGGCCGGACTGGCAAAATCAAATGGTGAGGCCCGTAGGTTGATACAGGGCGGCGGAGTTTCTCTCGATGGAGAAAGAATTGTCGATCCTGATTTTGAAGTAGTTGTGCCCGCAGAGGGGGAAGGCATCCTGAAAGTGGGAAAACGAAGATTTATGAAAATAATGTAACATAAATAGGAGCTTCATGTCAAACATAGATGACATTGAAATTATTGATCGTGTTCTGGAGGGTGATACCGAGGCATTCTCTACCATTATTGAAAAGTATCAGAATATGACTTTCCGTTATGTCTATTCTCAGTTCAATAATTATGATGAAACCCTCGATATTACACAGGATATTTTCATCATGGCCATGGAGGCCCTGAAAAGTTTCAGGCGGGAATCGAAATTTTCGACATGGTATTACAGTATAATGGTTAATTACTGTAAAAACTATCGAAAAAAGAAGAGACGTTATAATACGGTTCCCCTCAGTTCTTCAAAAGATAGTGAAGAGTATGAGATCCAACTGCCGGATGAACGATCTAATCCAGAACAGGATGTGGTACTCAGTGATTCACTGCGTATCGTGAAAGAGGAGATTTACCGGCTTCCAGATGATTACCGGGATGTGCTGGTTTTGAGAGATATTGATGGTCTTTCTTATAACGAAATCTCCGAGATTCTGAGTATCAAGCTTTCAAATGTCAAAGTTCGCATACACCGAGGTCGCGAACTATTAAAGAATAGGCTTCATGCCAGGGGGCTCGTATGAAGGCGCAACACATACCATTTGAAAAGATGTCAGATCTTCATGACAATCTGATTGATACCACGGAAGAAAAAGAGATCATTATTGAACACTTTAATGAATGCACCGATTGTAATGTAGAATACGGTAGATTAAAACAGACAATCTGTCACCTTGAGGCATTTCGCGACTGTGATTTCTGTTTGACTGATATATCGGGAATGACCATGAAAAAACTGGTCTGGCGCCAGAGAAAACATAAAATCTACCGTGCACTTCCTGCTGTAGCGGCATCGTTTATACTTATCACCAGTGCCGGTTTATATAATAATGGCTTCTTTGATTCCCTGGATAATAAAGGTATAGAGGGATCAATGGTGACTTCCTCCATGCCTGGAAATGACACCTCGAAGGTAGTCAAAATAATTGGCGACCATAAGGCCAGAATATTGAAAATTTCTGATCTCTTTATTGAAGGAGAAATCTCATACAAAGATTTTAATCGCCTCAGAAGGGATCTTGGATTTAGAAAAGTTGTCTACAGTGTAACCAATAATAAAGCATCATCCGGGAATCAACCGCTTTTTAACCAGAATTTTAAGGCGGTTGGGACTAACTCCCCGGTAGAAAATAACAACCAGGGATACCGGGAACCGGAAAAGGGTGATATGCGTGTAAGATTCAGGGTTTTTAAGTAAATTCTGACTAAATAATTCTTCGAATAAATATTCAGTGCCTATTTTTCAATTTTTGAAAAATAGGCTATTAATCCATCAGTATCAAAAATTCTCCCCCCGCAAACTCCCTGTGAACTGTAAAGTGATGAAGTGTGACCTATTTCATCATAGTCCGCCTGTGCATCCTCTATATGGATCACATTGATTCCGCGATCAGATGCATCCCTTGCGGTAGTATCAACACACTGGCTGGTGGCAAGACCGGTAAAGACCAGGGTGGAAATTTCTTTCTTTTTGAGTATCTCTTCAATGTTGGATGAAGTGAATGCACTGTAGGTGGTTTTGGTAATTACAGTGGTTCCGGGATATTCAGAATCAGGTTTAAGTGCGTCCACAACCCTCGATGCCGGATCATCCTCAAGAGGGTAGATATCGTGAAAACCGAGTTCTTTCCCGCGGTCAAAGGTCTCTTTGAAAAAACGATGTATATCTTTTCTTTCCGGGTCTGTGCCGCAGAGCCGCAGGTAGATAACATGGCAGCCATTGTCATGGAAATAATTGATGAGCCTTTGAATATTTGGAATAACAATATCTGTACATCGCTCAAGGATGTAGGACATGCTGTCAGGCCAGAGATAACTGAAGTATTTGCAGTAACTCGATGCTTCTGACAGGTAGTACCATTGCATATCGACGATAATAAGAGCTGTATTTTTTGAAAGCACAATACCTCGGCATGTATAAAAATAAAGGTTGAAGTTACATGTATCTATTTATTATTATGCGAAATTGTCCTATCGTCAATCTTTTTTGATTTATCTGTATATTATTATTTGCTGCTCAGATATCTTTAAACGTTGTACGATAATATAGTCATAAGGGAACCTCCTTCGGGGGTATTGGGAAAGGGAGTATCATATGAACACCATAAATATGATTTCAGCACTGCTTGCTTCGGTAATACTTATTGGTATGGCCATCTTTGTCTTAATTAAGGACTGGAAAAACCAGGTCAACCGCTATTATGTATTCTGGAATGTAATGGCCCTGGGAATTCTTTTTACCATGTTTATTACCTATGCCATGCCGGACAGTCCTGACCTGACAACGATTAATAGAATAACGCAGATGTTTTCCCTCCTTTTTTTCTCATCCTTTTTTGCCATGTCCCTTGTCTTTCCCAGGGGAGAAAAACCCTTTCCTTTCTATATAACGCTAATTGTCCTCGCACCTGCCGCCACTATCGGAGTGCTAGTGGTCACCATGGAACTGACCATTACCGCCGCCTATTTTAAAAACGGCGAACTGGTCCGTGAGTTTAAAGAATTTTACACCTACTATGCAGTTTTTGCTTTTTCCTATCTTCTGGCGGGAACGGTGAATTTTATACGCAAGTACATAATAACCAAGATTAAAATTTTCCGGTTGCAGATGCGATACCTTTTTGTAGGTTCCAGTATCGCTTTGATCTTTGCGGCAATATGTTCAATGGTTCTCCCGAAGGTTTATCAATATTCCAAACTATACGCAATCGGCCCCTCCATTGCTTCTTTTATTGTAACCGCTGCACTTTTTTATTCCGTTATCGCATATAACCTTATGGATATTAGGACTGTTATCCATAAAACGGTAATGTATATTATTCTTTCTGCGGTTATATTTATTCCCATCTATATTTTGATCATTATGTATTACAATGGGGTTCTCTTTTTCGACCGTGTTCCCATAACGGTTATGGGAACACTTATGGTTTTTATTTTTATCATGATTTCCCTGTTTGTAGCTCCCCGAATTGACAATATATTCCAGCGTCGGCAATACGAGTTTGAAACTATGGTTGATACCTTTTCAAGGCAGATGGGCGAATTAAAAGATCCTGACCAGGCCTTAAATAATGCTGTTGATTTGCTGTATAAAAGTCTTTTTATCAAAAAAGCCTTCGTCATGAAATTCAGTGATTCCATAAGGGAATATGTTTTCTCCGGGGGCAGGGGGATTGAGGGGGGGGAAGTTGAATCCCTTGAGCGGACAGATACACTGATACGATGGTTCGTCAGAAACCAGGAAGTCCTGAATGTAAACCGGGTTTATACCGATGACCGTGAATTCGGAGAGATTCGTGAAGAGATGCTGGAATTTTTTGTGCAGAATGAAGTGGTGACAATCATTCCGCTTTATCATGACAAAAGAGTATATGGCTTTATCTGTCTTGGGGAGAAGGATTCACTTGCTTCCTACTCACCCGACGAGATGGAAAAACTCATCTCCTTCCGGAAGGAGTGTAATGATATACTATCCAATACATTGACTTATGCAAAAGCAAGTGAAGAACAGCTTAAAAACAGGGCCTCAGACTTCTCCTCGTATATCCTAGACCGGTCAACGCCGGACAGTCTTCCATCTTCACCGGGGATGAAATTTGGTGTTTTTCTTGTGCCAAAGTATGAAACGGGTGGGGATTACTTTGATATTATACCCTTCGGTGATCATGGAATAAGTGTGATAGCCACGGATGTATCCGGAACGGGAGTAAACAGCGTACTATATTCAATAGTTCTGCGGTCTTCATTTCATGCCTCACTGAGTGATGCTCCATCAACGTTTTCAGTGACTCATAATTTGAATCGGGTTCTGTATGAATATTCCGGCGGCAAAGGGGATATGGTAACCAGTTTTTATTTTTATTATGACATCAAGTCAGCACGGCTCATTTATACAAATGCCGGATTTCCCGCCCTGGATTTGTTTCGTGTAGAAAAAAATGACTTTGATTCTCTGGATACGGAAGGTATCCCCCTCGGGTACGACCGGGCATCTAATTTTGGGACCGGGCGGACAAACCTGTTGCGCGGTGATATAGGAATTCTCTATTCCCGTTCATTGATTAACTCCCAGAATCAGAAAGGGGAAAAGTTTGGATTGGTTCGTCTCAGGGATATCGTCCGGGATAACCGGTCCCGAAGACCTGCAGAAATATCCGGGATCATTAAAGAGTCCTTCGGTTCTTTTATGGGACTTGCTGCACCTGAATCGGATGTTATGTCCATTTTATTCAAGGTTGTGTAGGTATCTTTGTAAAAAACTAAAAAAAAGTTCTTCTCTGCCACATTTCTTTTGATGATTTATTGACGTTGCGCTTATTTTTGTATAAGATAATAGATATACCCCGCAGCGTAACTGTAAAGCAGTAGTCTCGGAGGAAAACCATGGAAAATGCCGGGAAAGGCAAAGGAGAGTTTGTGGAAAGACGCGAAGAAGTTCATCTATGGAATTCAGTTTTCAAGGAGTGGCAATCTGAACTGAGTGAAATAGATAAACATGAAATACTGGTGAAAATTTGTGATGTCCTTGGCCCTTGCCCGTCCAATTTTCAAATTGCAGAAGAAATATTTGAACAGCTGAAGTTTGATATCGCAAAACATGTAATTCATCATGAATATTGTAAAGATAATCCCATCCGGTCTAAACTGCTTCTCTGGTTTGATAGTAAAATTAATCCCGATAAAGCCACAACTCTTGAAAATTTTTGCAGTAAATATCTGAAGTAGTGCAAGTTAATCAAAAGATTCTTCTCCATGCATGTTGTGCTCCCTGTATAAGCCATGTCTATGAAAGCCTAAAAGACATGTATCAGGTGCACGCATATTTTTTTAATCCCAACATTGCTCCCAGGAATGAATACTCAAAGCGACTGGATGAATTGAAACGTTTTGCCGAATTAAAGGATTTTCCTCTTATTGAGGGGGAATATACCTTTAGAAGCTGGGTCAAAAAAGTGAGGGATTACAGGTTTTATGGAGAACGTTCCAGACGGTGCTGGCACTGTTACCGAATTAGACTGGAGGAAACATTCAGAAAGGCTGTTTCCCTGGATATAGACACGGTTGCCACGGTTTTATCCATCAGCCCCCATAAGGATGCGGAAATGATAAATAGTATCGGAGCTGAATTATCTGAAAAATATGGTGTTGCCTTTCTGGAGGCTGATTTTAAAAAGAATGACGGTTTCAAAAAATCTGTTGAATTGTCCAAAAAATACCGCTTTTACCGCCAGGAATATTGCGGGTGCATCTATTCCAGTTTAGAACGTAACCGCGATTCAAGATGGAGCAGAAAGGTTCTTTCCTTCAGGCATGAATTGAATAATCATGAAATAAAGAAAATACGGTAATGAGAAAGTTCATGGCCCCTGTTATGCGGATAAATATGGAATGCTGCTGGTATATCAGAGGGGGCAGACTGTTTGATACTCTGTGAGATTCTGATTCATGAGAAGTTCAAGGAGGATATGTGAATTGTCATCGGAGTATCGGCCGGCACAGATTTTGCCTACGGCAACACGGTTTTTGTTTTCCTTGCTGTGCTGACACTGGTAGCAGCTTAAAATATAGCCGTTGTTACGCCAGTTAAATATTACGGAATTATCATCCTGGTTGGCATCGATTATCTTTATTTCTTCCGTGGGAGGGAGTGAATGTTTGAGAATGCTGAGCAGTACGTCTATTGTGGCCCCTGTACATTTCATCATTTAAGATAACCTCGATTCTCTGCTGACATTACTTATGCGACATAATAGTTATTCTTGAATTAGAGTCAAGTATAATTTAAACGTATTTTAAATTTTGTTTATGTTTTTTGTGTGGAAAAATTCAGGAAACAAACGGGTTTCAGAGAGACCTTTGTTTAATCTATTCAGCAAAAGGATAGGTGCAGGTTTAAAATTCTTTCTTCATATGCCTGTAATTTATCAAACGGCATACGAAGAAAGAATTTTTAAAAATTAGTTCAGCCCAATACCGAGGCGAATACGGGCCGTTTTTCGTTCATGAAATTCGAGGCTCTCCAGGTAGCCATAGTGAAGCTGCATATGGATGACTACATCTTTAGGAAAACTGCTGTTTATAAGATGAAACAATGCCAGTTTCATGTCAGCAATATGGGTCATTCCTTCTTTCGCAGCCCTGAACCGGTAATCAAGCTGAAAAATAGGACTGTCAACATTGTCTGAAAATTTTGCGTAAAGTTCGAAGTATCCGCTGTAATCTTCAATGTTGTCATTGTACTCTGATTTATTAAATGGATAAACATAGAAAGCCGCAGTATCGAATTGAAAGTATCTGAATTTTACCAATCCAAGGTTTAATATTACCCGGTTCCAACTCCGGTCCCAAAGGCCATCCCTGCCGTTCGATTCATGGACTATCGGAATAAAATCGACTTTATAAAGAAACATTGAATCAAAATTGAAGTTGGCCATCAGACCGGGACTGAAATTGATTTCTTTAAAGGGGGCCGAAGCATCATAGATGTTCCAGAAATGTTTTTGAGTAAAGATAAAATAAAAATTAAAAAAATCAGAAGTGAGCCAGTCTCCCACATCCCAGTCGAGGAGGTATTTAATGCTGAATTGAAATTTAACCTGATTGTCTTTATCATCCTGATCATTGAATTTAGAGAAACCGTATTTATATCCAGTGATGAAATAGTTATCCTGATAGAAACTGAGCCGCTGAGATGGCTTTTCTTTTTCGGGTTCAGTATCCTCGAAATCCTGGGCAAAGAGTGCCGTTGAAAAAAAACAGGCAAGTAGAATGGCTGAACATAAAATTGATAATTTTTTTAGCATCCTCTATCTCCTCCTCTTCGATCTGTCGCAAGAAAGGTCAGCTTTTCTATTAGGACAGATTTTTATTTAGCCTTCAACTTATTGTTACCCTTTTATTTTTATATGTCAATACATATAAAAAAATGATGTAATGGAATAAGCTATTACATCCCTGGAAAATATAAAGGAAATATTCCCTGTATAATTATAAGAAAATACTTGATAATCCGGGCAAAGGCTAATGAAACTTGACAGATGCGTTTTAATGGGAAATATGATATAAGGAAATGCCTGTAGGGGACCTCTATTCATTTAATTTTGAAGTCTTCTTTATTGATTTATTGAAAACCGGCATCCATGTCAAATTTGAGATCAGGTATGATGTCGGCTCTCGGTATTTAACAGGAAGTTAAAAACAGGGCTCCCATGCAGAACTTCGTTTTTTTGTGATAAAATCGAATCAAATCAGGAGCCATCGTTCAACTGTTTACCAGACTTTTAATTTACAGGTCTACCCATAATAAAAATTACATGATAAATTCTATAATTATATCCTTCGTTATAATGTTTGCTGCAATACCAGGTGCGGGAGAACATGCTGGTTTTAACTTCCAGGTAGATGTAATTAATAATAGTAATTTATATTGCCTTAATGGACATGCCATCCATTCGGTGCCTCAAAACCATGATAATTCGTTTATCCGTGTAAGCAGCAGTCAAGAAACAGTCGAAAATACTTTTATGAAGGAATATTTTTCTTTGGCTATCATGATAGGGGGAATATTTTTTTTCCTTCTGGTCGCTGTGATTTTTATTTCGTTGATTGTTTCGAGGCAAAAAAAAACAGAAGATGAATTGATGGCAACCAGACTGGAGTTGATCGAAAGCCGTCTCAGGCTTGCGGAAGCTCAGCGCCTCGCCGGAATCGGCGACTGGAAAATGAATATAAATGATGAAAAATTAGAATTTTCTGAAGAAGCCCTTAAAATCCTCTCTTTGGACAGAGAAAAATTCACAGGAAAACTTGATGAGTTTTTACATCTGATACATCCCGAAGATCGGAAGGTGGCGGAGTATTCATATGATCGATTAATTAAGGAAAAAATTCCCCTGAACCTCCAATGCCGCATTAAGTGCCACAACGGGCTGACTAAATATATACAGATTTGGTCAAAACAAAACTTTATCCCGGGGATAAAAGGAAATCAATTGCCGGGAATCCTGCAGGATATTTCTGATGTAAAGGAAGCTGAAGAAAAAAACAGCAGACTTGAAGCCCAGATGCATCATACCCAAAAACTGGAAGCCCTTGGGACTATGGCGGGGGGGATAGCTCATGATTTTAATAATATTCTGGCTGCGCAGATGGGATATGCAGACCTGATTAAGTCACAGCTGTCCCACGATTCTAAACTGCATAAATATATTGATGGGATTATAGG
Source organism: uncultured Spirochaetota bacterium (assembly GCA_942491575.1). GTDB lineage: Bacteria > Spirochaetota > UBA4802 > UBA4802 > UBA5550 > CAZHNW01. The sequence goes on along the minus strand of CALOBT010000025.1, from coordinate 1,265,337 downwards.
TGGGGGACAGCGCGCCTCTGATGTTGTTACGCAGATACTTTACTTTAGCCGTCAGAGTGAAATTATACTGCAGCCATTACGGATCAGTAAAATTATCAGAGAAGCAGCAAAATTGATCAGAGCATCACTTCCTTCATCTATTGAAATTGTCATGGATATTGATGAAGATGCAGGCTGTATTATGGCTGATCCGACACGAATACACCAGGTAATCATGAACCTTTCCGCAAATGCTCTCCATGCAATGCAGGAAAACGGGGGAAGACTGAAAGTTTCAGTGGAGAATACCTCTTTGGATGAGGAAAATGTAAAATCTTTTCATCATCTTGAGGCAGGGAATTACATTAAGTTGACAGTCAAAGATTCCGGTTATGGTATGAGTGAAGAGATATTAAGTCGAATATTCGAACCATTTTTTACTACTAAAATAGTCGGTGAAGGAATCGGTCTGGGATTATCGGTCGTTCATGGGATAGTTATTGACCATGCCGGTGATATTACTGTTGCCAGTGAACCTGGAGAGGGGACTGAGTTTATAATTCTTTTTCCTGAACTGGATGATAGAAGGTTGAATCCGGTTCCAAAACAGGGAGAACCTCCAATGGGGAATGGTGAAAAAATTTTATTTGTTGATGATGAATTGGATATCGTTGAGGTCAGCAGGGATATGTTAATTGATCTTGGCTATAATGTTGTTGCGGTTTCCAGCAGCACAAAGGCGCTGGAAATTATTTCAGAAGACCCTGATTCTTTTCACCTGGTAATAACAGATCTTACCATGCCGGTTCTTCCCGGAGACATTCTTGCCGCAAGGATATCGGAGATTAGAAAAAATATGCCGGTAATTATTTGTACAGGATATGCTCCGTATTTCGATGAGCAGGAAAAAAGGAAGTGGGGGATACGGAAGGTTCTTCAGAAGCCGATAAAAATATTTGATCTTGCTTCGACAATAGCCTCAGTTCTTAAGGAAACAACAAATTTAAACTAATACATTTCATTCAAAACAGGTTTAAAACATGCGCCTTGACAGACTTCTCGCCATAACAGTAATGCTTCTGAACAGGGAAAGAATCAGCGCCAGGGAATTGGCGGATAAATTTGAAGTAACCGTTCGTACAATATATCGGGATGTTGACGCACTGAATATGGCGGGTATTCCAATTATTTCATATCCGGGAAATAATGGCGGATTCGGAATTATGGAAAATTATAAACTTGACCATCAGTTGCTTACTCTCAGTGATATGACAGCAATTCTATCAGCGCTGCGGGGAATGAATGTAACCCTGGAAGATCGTGAACTCGATAATGCCATTGAAAAAATTACCAGCCTGGTTCCGCACGACAGGAAGGATGAAGTGAAACGGTCTCTTGAACAGGTCGTAATTGATATCCTTCCCTGGGGGTATGGTGATAAACAGAAGCATAAATTACAACACATACATTCTGCCCTTGCAGACAGCAAAATGCTCCACTTTTCATACCGGAGCGCAAAGGGGGAGCTGCTGCAGCGGGCAGTAGAACCGATGACTCTCATATTAAAGGGATATTCATGGTACCTGTTTGCATATTGCTCCCTCAGAAATGATTTCCGTCTATTTAGGATCTCCAGGATGAAAAATGTTGAAATACTGCAGGAAACCTTTACCAGGCGTGATACTTCCTATCGAGATATTTTAACAAACGATGAAAAACAACCGGATATGATTGATATGGTTCTGAGGTTTGATCCCGCCGTTCAGGTCCATGTGGAAGATTATTACGGAGAAGAGGATATTACCATTGATGATGATGGATATCTCCTGGTCAGAGTATCCTTTCCTGATGATAGATGGATCATAGCACATATATTAAGTTTCGCCGATGCAGTTGAAGTTATTGAACCGGCAAGGATAAGAGATATAGTTAAAGAGACTGCGGAAAAGATCACCCGCCTGTATTAACCCTGACACAGGGTTGTCATAACAGTTTATTATCTTTACAGTATCAATTCATTTCTGAGGAGGTCTGCTATGACAAGTTCATGCTATTCCTGCGGTATGCCCCTGGCGGGAACAATGGCAAGGGGAAATTTTTGTGAATGCTGTGCCGATGAAAAGGGTAACCTTTATTCCAGGGAACAGGTTCAGCAGGGAATTGCCCAGTGGCTTCAGGGCTTTGCCCCTGAGGGGGAGGGGGCTGATTATATGAAGAGGGCCGAATACTATATGAAGGCCATGCCTGCATGGTCGGATGGATAATCTATCACAGTCTTTCAAGGGGCAGGCGGATGGTAAAGGTGCTCCCACTGCCTGGTTCTGAATTGACTGTTATATCCCCGCGATGGTTTTTGGTGATGATATAATAAGAAATTGATAGTCCAAGGCCTGTGCCGGTACCGACAGGTTTGGTTGTATAAAATGGTTCGAAGACGTATTTTAATTTTTCTTTTTCAATGCCGGGACCGTTGTCAGTTATTTTGATTATAATATTTTTCTCCTCAAGCGATGTCTCTATAATAATTTGAGGTGGGGGGCCATTCTTATTATCATTCATAGCCTGAGCAGCATTTTTTAGCAGGTTCATGATTACCTGTTCAATTTCTGTTTTGTAACATTTTATAGAGGGGATCGATGAAGAATATTTTTTATTAATTCTGATTTTTTTAAAATCAAACTTTTTTTTCAGGTCGAAATCCTTGGATGCGAGGTCAATGGCTTCTTCTAAGAGGAGATTGATGTTTGCGGAGCTAACATTTTGATCGCTTCTTCGACTGAATTTCAGCATCGTAGAGATGATTTCAGCAGCACGGTCAACCGCGCTATGGATTCCTTCCAGGTATCTGAATATTTTTCTTTTTTCAAGGTAGCAGTTTATACTTTCCATATCAGTGCCGCATTCCTCTGCGACCTTGGCATTATCTTCCTTTTCCGTGTTCAGACGGCGCATTGTGTTCTGAATCCCATGAGATATAATTCCGAGGGGATTGTTTATTTCATGTGCCATGCCGGCAGCAAGGCCTCCAATGGACATCATTTTTTCTGTTTGTATCAACAGCTCCTGGGTTATTTTTTTTTCTGTAATATCGGTAAGGGCAATTAGGTCAGCAGGCTGGCCATTGTACAGGGCAGTTTTTGAGTGTGTTTCAATCCATTTTATTCGACCATCTTTTGATAAAATTCTATATTCATAATTATTATTGCTGTCATCGTCACCGCGTTGTTTTTTTTGTGCTTCATTGTAGACCATTAGGTAGTCTTCGGAGTGAATAATCTCCTTGTAGGGGAGTTCCTTCCAGCTGAGCATCTCTTCCATCGGATACTGAAATATATCTGCAAATGCCTGGTTGACGAATTTAAGGGTGTCATCCTGTAAAATAGCAATGCCAAGCCTGGTCTGTTCCGCGATAATTCTGAATTTTTCTTCGCTCTCCTGCAATTCCCGGGTTTTTACCGCCACACTTTTTCTCAGGGACCATGACCATAGAAATCCTGTGCCGGCAATCACAATCAGGATAAAAATTATCCCGGCGAGATATTTCAATTTTTTATTCAGAGAATTTTTTTCATATATCCCGAACCATTTTTCATAAATTTTCTCATATTTCCCGGTTGTCTTGATAAGGCTGAGACCTTCATTTATTTTTGCCAGTAGTTTATAATCACCTTCTTTGACTGCGATACAGTATTTCCGCTGAATTATCGGAGGGCCAACAGATTTAAGGTTTTTGATGCCGAGTTTGTTGATTAGCCTCAGTCCCTGCAGGCGGGAGACAATGGCGCAATCGCCTTCACCTTCGGAAAGAGATTTAAGGGTGTCTTCCCAGTCTCCTTTTTCTATGATCTTGTGCGTCAATTGTTTTTGACGTACATAGTCGTTGCCCAGGTCATCCTTTTGAACAATGATCAATCGATCCCTGACGTCATTCAGGCTTTTAATATCTGAATTTTTACGGACAAAAATTGCATAGGAAACGACCAGGTGGGGTATTGAGAAATCTACAATTTTATCACGTTCTTTTGTTTTATACATCCCTGCAAGGGCGTCAATTTCACCTTTTTCAAGTTCCCTTCTTGCCTTATCCCAGGGACCCAGCTGGATGGAAATATCCAGATTCATTATTTCTGCGACAGCTTTTACAATCTCAATATTGAAGCCCGCTGGATTGCCGGCATCATCAATGTATTCGAAGGGGGGGTAGTTATGGTCTCCCCTCATTTTGATTTTTTCAATGCTATAAAGAGAGGATGAAAACATGAGGAGGGGAAATAATAATAGTATCAATAAGCATCTGTGATTAAAATTGGAACCGGTGATTTTTGATTTCTTGTTCTGTATGTTTAAAGATATCATTTCTATATTGCTCATGGCGACTTTAATGATATGGTAGTCTCTTCTAAGTAAAATAATTTTTTTGTAAAAAGTATAACAGTTTTTTAATTATTATCTATACTTTTTTCAAGATCTTCAATGAATTCATGGCTTTGATGAATTTCTTCATTGATATCATGAAAACTTTCATCTTCGCTGACCTGTCCCGCTTCAGGATCATTGTATATAGCCTCATCAAACTCGCCTTCACTTCTTGCGACGATGAGAGAAACAATCGTATCACCGGAAATGTTTACTGCGGTTCTTGACATGTCCAGAAGCCGGTCAACCCCCATTATCAGGGCAATACCTTCCACAGGGAGATTGACCTGTTGAAGGACCATTGAAAGAGTAATCAGGCCTACTGAAGGGGCTCCCGCGGTGCCGATGGATGCCAGTGTCGCTGTAATAATGACAAGGAGAAAATCCGCCATTGAAAGGTCGATTCCATAGACCTGTGCTATAAATACTACGGCAACTCCCTGCATGATTGCAGTGCCATCCATATTGATTGTTGCACCAAAGGGAATAGAAAACGAAGCGATTGATCTTGAAACCCCCATTTTTTTTTCTGCAGTGTTCATTGTAACGGGGATGGTGGCATTGCTGCTTGAGGTTGAAAATGCAATAAGCATGGTGGGATAGAATTTTTTGAAAAACATGACGGGGCTCAGTTTGCCTATAATTTTCAATGTCCCTGAATATACAAAGAGAAGATGAACCAGGAGAACAATCAGAACCGTGATCATATACTTCAGGAGCGGGAGAAAGGCGGAAAAACCCTGTTCCGCAAAAACCTTTGCAATGAGGCAGAATACACCTGCAGGGGCTGCCTTCATAATGAGGGTAATCATTTTCATCACTATTTCATTCAGCTCTTCAAAAATTTTCAAAACGGTTTCAACCTTTTTGCCCAGTGTAGCAATGGCAATCCCTGTCAGCATGGCAAAAAAGATAACCTGAAGCATCTTGCCATCGGTGACAGCCCTGAATGGATTAACGGGTACAATGTTTACAATAACCTCGGAAAGGGAAGGGGCCTTCTTGTAAGAGAATTCTGTTGTATCGGAGGCAAGTTTTAACCCGGATCCCGGGTCGATAATGTTTGAAATAATAAGCGCCAGTGCAATTGCTGTCGCAGTTGTCAGAAGGTAAAATGTCACCGTTTTGCCGCCGACCCTTCCTAGTTTTTTTATGTCACCAATGGCGGCAACACCGCAGATAAGGGAAACGAGTACCAGGGGAACAACGAGCATTTTTATTCCATTTATAAAAATCTTGCCGACAATTCCGAGTATTCCCGTGACGATATACTGATTGATGAAAAGCCTAATGCTCTCTCCGGCTATTCCATTGATAAAATTAAGAATTGCCCCAAAGGTCAGTCCTGCAACGAGGGCTGTAATCATTTGTGTTGTCAGCCCCATTTTATTTTTACTGTTATCGCTCATTCTGCCGATTCTCCGCTTCCTTATATATCTGAGATCTGTCTTGTATTAATCTGCATAACCTGTCTTGTATTAATCTGCATAACCTGTCTGGTTGTTTTCTTTGACATATGGGGGAAGTTTAAAAAAATTCTCAGGTGTCTGGAAAACATAGGTAAATCAAATTTTATTTTTGCTGATATAATCCCTTACGATCTTCTCGAGTATTTCGAGGGGCATGCTCCCGTTTTTCAGGATCAGGTCATGGAATGTTTTAATGCTGTATTTTTCACCCATTCCTTTTTTGAACTCTTCACGAAGTTTCAGAATTTTTAACATGCCGATCTTGTATGCGCATGCCTGTCCTGGCATCACAATATATCGTTCAATTTCGGCAGTAACGTCACCCTTTGGCATTCCCGTATTGTTAAACATATAGGCTATTGCCTTTTCTCTTGTCCACTTTTTGTAATGTATTCCCGTATCAACTACAAGGCGAGCCGCACGGAATAGTTCTGCCTGGAGCCTTCCCAGGTTGTCGTATGGATCATTCTGAAATCCCTGTTCCCATGCAAGGCGTTCTGCGTAAAGTGCCCAGCCCTCGATGTAGGCTGTAAAGGGAAAAACCTTTCGGAATGTTGGGACTCCCTTCAGTTCCTGGGCAATTGCAATCTGCAGATGGTGCCCCGGGATAGCCTCATGGTAGGTGAGGGTTTTCATGCCGTATTTAACTACATCCCTGACATTTCTCAGATTCGCATAGAATACTCCGGGACGGCTTCCATCCATTGCAGGGGGATTGTAGTATGCCCCTGGTGATCCCTTCTCCTTGAACTCCGGAATCCGTTTTACAATAACTTTCTGTTTGGGCAATATCCCGAAAAAGTTTTCAAGGCTTGAATTGATCCCGTCTATTATGTGAGAGTACTCGGCCAGTATCTGTTTTCTTCCTTCTGCATTGTCAGGATAAAGGAATTGTTTTTGTACTGAAAGTTTTTTCATGGCAGTCCCCACGCCGGTACCGCCCATTCCTACGGTATGCAAAACGGCTTTCATCTCGGAATGTATTCTTTTTACCTCGCTAAGGCCGAGTTTGTGAATTTCTTCCGGGGTAAGGCTGGTTGTGGTGTGATACCTGAGCAGTGCCTGGTAATATGCGTCACCATTGGGCAGCTTCCACATGCCGGCACCGGGGGTTGTCTTCTTTTTTAATTTTTTCATGTAGGCGATTAGTTTTGTATAGCCGGGGTACGCCGATGAATTGATTCCTGTTAAAACGGACTTTTTCAGAACTTCCTTTCTCTTTTCATCAATATTCTCAAGGGGATCAAGACGGTCTGCATATGATGTATAAAGAATACTATTTTCGGGGGGGGTAGAAATGATTTTGTTCATCTGGTCAATTACCTTATCGATGACAAATTTGGGGGGTATTACTCCCATATCTTCCCGTTTTTTAAGCGATGCAATGACCTGATCAAACTTTTTGTTAAAGAGGTTTAGCCTGGATATGTAATATTCCGCACTTTTGCTGTTTATTATGCGGTGGGTTGATGCCATGAAATCAGGCAGTTCCCCCTGTATTCCGAAAAGCTGGTTAACGGGGTATGGCCCCATGCACTTTATGTTATTCTGATGATACCTGAATTTTTCTGAAAGAAGGGAGTCATTGCAGTACCATTCAAGGATGTCATAGGTAAGTTTCTCCTGGTTTCCAAGATTATCACGATTATAGCTCTGTATCAGTTTTATGTTTATATGGGCCGTATCGATCAGTTTCTGCTCATAGGCTGGTGAGGCATCGGTCAGTTTATCGCTATGGAAATCAAAAGCAGTATTATCAATCATTCCGAGAAAAGAGAGCATCTCAGGATCGTTTAACAGATTCGTTATTGTAACTCTTTCTACTGCGTGATTAAAACTGAATGGTTTTCCCAGTATCAGTTTATAAGACCAGATCAGTCCAAGGAGGAGTAGAACGCCTGCGACACCCGATAACTTTCTTTTCATTAGTTTTCCCTTTTATCTATCTGAATTTGAAAACAGGAAATCGATTAAACTTTGCAGACCCGTGACTTTTTGTCAATATTTTATCACCTCGATTGCCCTCGGCGCAGACTCCTCAGGAATAAAAAAATCTGTGAGCCTTCGTTACTTAATCCTGAAATTGCTTATTTTTAACTCCTCTCCAAACCTGGAAAGTTTGCCTTCCTCGTCACTGTAGGTAATTATTGCCAATTCATCCTTTGCACGTGTCAGGGCAACATAAAAAAGTCGCCTCTCTTCCTCCAGGTCAGAGGCCGGATCCGGTATGATATGGTCTGCAACACCGGCTATGATGACCCTGGGAAATTCCAGTCCCTTCGATGCATGCATTGTCATGAAATGGAAATTTTTCCTTTCGAATAAATCCGGCAGTTCATTTTGAATTTTTCTGCCCAGCCAGTTGTTCCGGTAGAGAACAGCAGTTACTTGATCTGAGTTTTCGAGGAAGTCACGAAGGGCTTTAACTTCCTCGCCCCAGCTTGAAACATTGATTCTTGATACGGTGCCGCCTTTTCCTCGACAGGCCTTCAGAGTTTTTTTTGTCCTGAATTTGTTCTGACTGATGAACGATCCTGAAAGATCAACGATTTCCCTGTGAGAACGGTAATTCCGCGTAAGACGGTGTACCTTTACTTCCGGAAAATATTTTTTCATGTTCACCACGTATTCTACTCTCGCATCACGAAAACCGTATATGCTCTGCCAGTCGTCACCGACGGCAAAGAGGCCTGTGTTTTCTGCCAGGAGAAGATTTAAAAGTGTGAAGTTTTTTTTTGAGGTATCCTGGAACTCATCTACCAGGATATATTGGTATCGATTCTTGATTTCGTTTTGCAGTTTTTTATTCTGTTCAAGAAGCATAATTGTAAAACGCATCATGTCTGAAAAGTCAATTCGTGAGCGCCTGGATTTTTCCGCTACAAATTTATTTTTGATATTTGCTATGTCATCGACCAGGCCCAGTTGAGAAATTCGTTCCCTGATTACCGGGGGAAGGAAGTCGGAAGATACCAGGTATGTGATGACACTTACAGGCAATCCAAGGAATGAGTGGAGGTCTGTCCTGATAATTTCATCAAGGAGGAGGTTGCTCTCTCCCGGTTCCATAACCGTGGGGAATTTATCCATTCCTGAGAATTTCAAAAATTCCATCCTGTGTTCCCGCAAAAACCTGATACAGAAAGAGTGAAAGGTGCCCGCCTCAATTTTTTCAGCTGATGTTTCTCCAACGCGTTCCTTTAAGCGCTCCCTTAGTTCTTCGGCGGCGAGACGGCTGAAGGTCAGGAGGAGTATTTCTTCGGGGCGGCACATTTCTGACTCAATGAGGTTGATTACCTTTTGCAGGAGGGTTGTTGTTTTTCCCGTGCCGGCACCGGCAATGACCAGGTGGTGCCCTCCCGTGGGCCTTGCCGCTGCTTGTTGTTCTTTGTTAAGCTGTCCCATACCTGGTATACGGTTGGGGAGTATGGGGAATGAAAAATTTAATTTTTTGGTTTATTTTAATGCAAAATTTTTAATTTTACTTCATGCCTTTTATTCGCAAATGAAAAATAATCCTTTTTTATCCAGTGAGCATGCCCAACCATCGTGTTCATTGATGTAGAAACTGTATTTTTCAGCCATGGGTAATCGTTTAAATTCATCACTCTCTACAGCCTCTTTCATTGCTTTGCCCATTGTTAATGCAATCTTTCTCCACATATATTCCTTTATGATCTGTAAATTTTTTCTGTCTTCCTGAGCATTAGATGAGAATTCATCATAGGCATCAAAGTATACTTCGGTTATATCCCAGAGTCCGGATATTCCACCGCGTTCCGGTCCTGACCTGAATTTTTCATCATCTCCCTGACCCCAGGAAAATTCATCACAGCAGATCGGATTCTCCCTGTCATAACAATTAGAGAATTCGGCATAAAATCCAATGAGGGATTCATTTAATTGTTCTTCATGATATTTCATTAAATAATGAAAAGATTCTATTAAATCACTCTTGCAATCCTCTTCATATTTATGCCATGGTAATGACTTGAGTTCCTCTATAAATTTTTTTGTCTCATTGTTTTCTATTCCAAGTTTTTCCTGCTCATTAACATTGGTTTCGATCCAGGGTGGAACCATGCCCTGCGCTACGGTTTTGATTAATCCAGATTTATCCTTCGTATCTGATGCTCCTATTTCTTTATAGCCCTTCTTAAGTTTTGAATTTTTTAATTTTTCAGCATCTTTTTCTGCTTCTTCAGTAGTAGTAAATTTTTTGGTTTTTGTTGATCCATTCGAACCAATTTTTCCAAATCGAATAGTATGGCTGTTGTCTTTTACTTCGATTTCCCAAAATTTATTTGATTTTCCATCATTGAATTCCAGATATTTTACCATGATATTTTTCCTTTTTCTGTTTTTCCGCTGATTTTCATGATCAGGTTTTTGTTTGGTGCTCGGGCAACTCCCCTGAAAAACACATATATGAGTCTAAATAAACATAAATATAGAAAACAATGTTAATCCCTTTGCAATTGTTTTGTTTCTAACCCGAAAATGATAAATGAAAACAATAATCACTGTCGTCCATATTTATAAATATGAACGCATTTTTACTGTTGATACAAATTTTTGATATAATCTAATATTATGTCGTTTCACTATTAAGCTGGACATGTAATAAGCTAAATGATATCCTTTTTATACAGGAGAACACACAAAGGATTAGGGAGTTATTTTAGAGACAAAAACTTACAGTTCCGCATCAACTTTTAATTTTTTTTCACTACTGTCCCATAAAATATAGGGATAGATAAAAAATGCTATTAATCTCCCTGCCGATATTTATAGTTGATGTCGACAAACACTCAACAAATCAGCAGTTAAGGAGACTAATAGCATGTTTACAACTAAAACAATACTGTCACAAATGCAATCATTTATTTCTGGATATGATTTTGAAAAAGTCGTTTTAGCACACAATGGAGATAAAGGCATCAGAAAATTTAGCACGAAAAACCTGATGAGCATTATGATTTTTACTCACATGTCAGCCAAGGAAAGTATCCGCGATATTATTGATTCATTATCAAGTAAAAAGAATCTCTGGTATCACCTGGGATTACAGTCGATTTCAAGAAACAATTTGTCGTATGCGCTTGGGAAAAGGCCACAGGAAATATTCGAGAAAACATTTTATATGCTTCTCGGCAGACTTCAAAATGAAAGAGGATTGTTGGCTGACAAACGGTTTAAATTTAAACTACCGGTTCGAGTACTTGACTCAACGACAATAGGTCTTTGTTTGTCTTTATTCGACTGGGCAAAATTTAGGACAACCAAAGGCGGTATCAAGTTACATGTCATGTTGAACCCCAGAGAGCAGCTTCCAGAATTTATGATAAGCACCGTAGCAGGGGAGCATGACATTCAGGCTGCCCGCCAGATGCCAATTGTTAAAAATGCTATTATTGTAATGGATAAAGGGTACATAGATTTCAATTTTCTTCAAAAGATCAATAAAAACAGGGCTTTTTTTGTTACCAGAACAAAATCCAACACTCAATACCGAATAATAGAGAGAATGGAAAAAACCCATAAAAATATTCGAGCAGACTGGAAAGTAAAATTTAGCAGTTACAAGAAGATAGAATACCCAGAATATTTGAGAATCGTTAGATATAGGGATATAGAAACTAATAGAACCTACGAGTTTATGACAAACAATTTCAACCTGTCGGCAAAGACGATTGCGGATATTTACAAATCTCGCTGGGACATTGAACTATTCTTTAAATGGATAAAACAAAATTTGAAGATTAAGACTTTTATAGGCACTTCTGAGAATGCTGTTAAAATACAAATCTGGACTGCAATGATTGCATATCTGCTGACTGAATATATACGATTTAAATCAAAAAGTTCATTTACTTTGCTAAAAACGTTCAGGATATTAAGGGATAATATTCTGCATAGCTACGACTTATTTGACTTGCTAAGGGAGAAAGCTCCTCCCGAAACCAGGAAAAATATGAGTACAAACTTGCAGATGACTTTTGGATTTTAAAATCTATGGGACAGCAGTGATTTTTTTTATAAAACCATGAATTTTCAGGAGCATACATGAACTATCGAAATATGGAAATTGATGACTACGAAGATGTTTATAGCCTTTGGCAGAAATGTGAGGGGGTGCGAATTAGAGAGGCAGACTCACGGGAAGGAATCGATAAATATTTATCCCGTAATCCCGGGCTGAGTTTTATCGCTGAGGATGAAGACGAAATCATAGGCGCTATTATATCCGGACATGATGGCAAACGTGGCTACATACATCATCTGGCTGTTGATGAACAATTTCGTAATTCAGGCATTGGCAGCAAATTAATCTTACTGTGCATCTCTGCATTAAAAGTAGAAGGAATATTGAAGTCCCACATACACATATTAAGTGATAATGATTTTGCTAAACAATTCTGGTCCAACAGGGGTTGGGTCAGACGAAATGATATTGAAGTCTATTCTTTTATAAATTGTGATCGTGAAAATATTTAATATAAAGTCAACATAGTGACAATATTTAACCATTAATATTCAAACAATAACCTCTGCTACGTGGAAAAAGTCTATCCGCGATGGAAATTGATTGGTTATAGCCTGCCTCCCCAAAAACTTCAGGGTATGCAAAGTTTTTTATGATTTGAAAAAAAGGAATGGCAAATCGTTTTTAGATTGTTCATGCAACATCAGGAAAGTCTGGTTTTAATATTGATGTGTGCAAACAGTATTTTGTGTATCTTAATTCGAATCCGGGTCAAATACATATAAAAGAGCTTGAAGTTTTTTTAACGGGATATACAGGTGTGATGTAATTAATAAAAAATTACATCACGATTTCCGGAGGTTTTTTCATGAAATCAAAAGTAATGATTTGTGACGGATCATATAATGACAATTCAATTGAAAAAGCTGTATTGAAAATTTTCGCCGAATTCCCTCATGAATGGAAAAACAAAAAAGTTCTTGTAAAGCCAAATATTCTTGCTCCCAGAGATTTTAAAAAAGGTATTACAACACATCCCCTGCTTGTTAAGGCAGTTGTAAGGCAATTAAAAAATGAAGGTGCAGATGTTATCGTTGGAGATAATCCTGGGGTTAAAGGGTATGGCAAAGTTATTGAAGCAGCTAAAAAAACCGGGATATATGATGCATCTGAAGGCTGTTTTGAGAATATAGCTTTAAGACCTGTTTCTCATAACCTGAACTCCAAATACTTTGATAGTGTTTCTGTTTCTTCCGAAATATTTGAGGCAGATATTATTGTAAACCTTCCCAAAATGAAAACTCATGGGTTGACGTATATTACCGGAGGAATAAAAAATACTTTTGGGTATGTTACCGGTGGAAATAAAATGCTTGTTCATTCATTGGCGCCGTCACCGGTAAAATTCGCTGAAGCCATGCTTGATATCTACAGTATCAGACCGCCTGAACTTACAATAATGGATGCAATAACTGCGATGGAAGGCAATGGTCCTGCAAATGGGAGTCTCCGTCATCCGGGTAAGATTCTTGCCAGTAATAATGCAGTATCTCTTGATACTGTTTTTCTGCATATGATAAAACAAAAGGTCTCAGCCATACCTCTTGTGGAAATTGCAGGACAAAGAGGGCTTGGTGAAACTGAATTATCGAAAATTGAGATAAAAGGAAGAATAAAACAGCTTGAAAATTATAAGATGCCAGCAACATTTGTGCCCGGGCTTATGGGGGTGTTTCTCAACAGATTTCTTTCAACAAGAATTACATGTCTTCCTGCGATAGATAATGAATTGTGCCAGGTGTGCGGAATTTGTATAAATCATTGCCCTGTTGATGCAATGAAAATGAAAGATGGATTCCCTTTTGCCAATAAATCAACATGCATAAAATGTTATTGCTGTCAGGAAATGTGCCCTGATAATGCAATAAAGTTAGAAGGCACAATTCTTAATATGGTAAGGCGAACTTGATCGCCTGCTTTATGAAGTGTCAGATTTTGCCTTGTTGATATAAACAGGCATGCAAGGCTTCTTTCAGTTTTTATTAAACCTGACCTGTTATATAAATAACAAAAAACATACGGAGATATATTCTTTAATATGAACAGCAATTTTCAGAAAATTATCCTGAAGGCAACAAAAGCAAAAGATCTTTTTGAAATAGAAGAGATTCAGGATTTATGGAGCGGTTACGGGAAAATTTTGCGTTATGGTCTAACGGGAACAGATATAAAAAGCGTCATTGTTAAAAATGTAAGGCTTCCTAAACAGAGTAATCACCCCCGGGGGTGGAACACTAACCTGTCTCATCAGAGAAAATTAAAATCCTATAAAGTAGAGATGGCCTGGTACAAAGAGTATAGCAATAATTGTAATGACGGGTGCCGCGTGCCGAAATGTCTGGCACTTGAGTGGCAGGGGGATGAATTTTTAATGGTTTTGGAGGATCTGGATGCTGCAGGATATCCCAAACGTAAAAGCAGTGTATCATGGAATGAAATGAAAACATGCCTCTCATGGCTGGCGAATTTTCATGCTGTTTTTATTGGAGAGAAACCTGATAATTTATGGAAACAGGGGACATATTGGCATCTGGATACCCGGCCGGATGAATTAAAAGTGCTGTCTGATGTTCCCCTGAAAAATGCAGCGGGCAGGATCGATCAAAAATTGAAACAGGCTCGCTTTAAAACTTTTGTACATGGAGATGCAAAACTGGCTAACTTCTGCTTTTCTCCGGATGGTACAAATGTTGCTGCCGTGGATTTCCAGTACGTAGGCGGGGGCTGTGGCATGAAAGATGTAGCATATTTTGTCGGCAGCTGCCTAAATGAAGATGAGTGTGAGAGTTATGAATCTGATATTTTAAATTTTTATTTCAAGGAGTTGAGAGGGGCACTGAAAATACAGCAAAAAGATATAGATGCAGATATTATGGAACGGGAATGGCGCAGTTTGTATCCCGTCGCCTGGACTGACTTTCACCGCTTCCTTAAAGGCTGGAGCCCGGATCATTGGAAAATAAATAGTTATAGCGAAGGCCTGGCACGTCATGTAATAGAAGAGCTTCAGTCTATAAAACGGACTGTCTTATGAAATTAAATGATAATGATCTTTATCTCTTAAGCCGCCTTGCTGTTTCTGCAGCTTGTCAGGCGGGCCGGCTGATTTCCGAATATACACATCAAAATGTTTCAGTAAAAAATAAAACTGCAGGCGATAGTCTTGCTTCGCAAGTGATAACAGAGGTTGATTTATTAAGCCAGGAGATTATCTTGAATACCCTTTTGCCAACATGCGAAATGTATGATCTGGCATTGTTGAGTGAAGAAACTCCTGATGACCGGAGCCGCCTGGATAAAGATTTCTTCTGGTGTATCGATCCATTGGATGGTACGCTTTCTTTTGTGGAGGGAACTTCAGGTTATGCAGTCTCCATCGCCCTTGTGTCCCGCTCCGGAGAGCCATATATGGGAGTAATATTTGATCCGGTTGGGCAAACCCTCTATTCTGCAGTGAAGGGGGAGGGGGCCTTGCGAAACAGTAAGGCATGGACAATTGAAGAATCCTCATCGAACAGAAAACAATCCCTGACTCTGATATTTGATCGGAGTTTTTTAAAACATGAATTTTTCAATCAGGTGGCGGCTGAATTCGAAAAGATTGCTTTAGAAAAGGGGCTAAAGGGAGTTAATATTATAAGGCACGGTGGAGCAGCCATGAATGCATGCTGGGTAATCGAAAAACAACCTGCCTGCTATTTTAAATTTCCAAAAACGGAAGCCGGTGGCGGGAGTTTGTGGGACTACGCCGCCAGTGCCTGTATTTTTAAGGAACTTGGTGCTGTTGTTGCGGATATCTCCGGTCATTACCTTGAGTTTAATCCTGCAGAAACAACCTATATGAATAACAGTGGGATTCTGTATGCGAGTGATTTGGACCTGGCAGAAAGGATTGTGGATTTGTATGGACGTATAGATAGCTGTAATAACAACATTATGCCTTAAACTGTGGCGGTCCTTCTTCCTGTCTCCTGCATTGCTGATGCATTATAGCATCCATGACCCGAATGCAAAATTGATTATTAATATGTCCTCTTCTTTATTGCAGGCTTAAAGGAGCCTCTATCTTTTTGATATCGCCACTCTCCTTTAACTGCAATCGCATATCCTCAATAACGTTATCAAGGGATGATTCCTTGTTATCAATATATGGCATAATATAGGAAAATTCAGTAAGGGCCTGTAGTGATTTACCAATCATGGTGCTGGCATGCTCTACCCTTTGCGGTGGCTGCTGGCCCTTTTGATTTCTTTTGTAGATCCAGTCCTTGATCTGATTATTACATTCACCAATTATATCTATCATGAGACCGGTCATTTTCTGTGCAGTATCGAATGATGCCTGTCTTCGTTCAATCTCCATATTTCTCTGATTTCTTTCTGCATTAAGCTGAGTATTCCTTTTCATAAAATAATAACCAAAACTGATAAGTATTATATAGGTTAAAATATCAGGTATAATTGCAATGGTTAAGAGCTGGAAAATCAGCTTTTTGGAAAAAATCAACGCCAGGGAACCGGTTAAGAGAATGATATTTGTTGCCTTTACAAGGGTGACCAGAACAAGTGCAGATATAACTATTATTAGAGCCTGACTGAAGTAAGAAGAAACTGATTTGATTTTCATAAGAACTTCCTTTTCGGAGATACTGATATGGTTGGAAAGGAAGTGATATGTTACCAAATTTTAATGTAATTTCCTTACAGTTATATTAAATTATTTTCCTGAAATCCGGTGATGGACCTGAGGAAATGATATCTTTATTCAAAAAATGGAGTAAGTCTGGAGAGGAAGTTAAAGGAATAATTAGTTTCAGAAATTTTTTGTTATTTGAGGAATAGATCTAGAATTGTATTATAAAATCAACTTTATCTTTAGAAAGAAATTTTTATCTGTTGAAAAATAATACTTTTTATGCTGACCAGAATATTATACAAAGTTTTAAAATAATACATTTCAAAGAGGAGAAACTGTTGATGAATAAAATCTATCTTTTTTTCTTATTTGTGATTACAGCATGCACCGGATTGCAGGAAAATGAAAGTGTTGATTTTATCTGCAGGAATGATCAGTCGAAAGAAACAGTCAAGAATTTAAAAAAGGGATTTTGTGGATCGGATTCATATCGAATAACGGCAACTGGTGCTCCTGAAAAAAATGAGAAGGATCGGAAAAGAAGAAGAAAACAGGCAACAAAGGGGGCGATGCTTGCAGCCCACTACCATATGCGTGAAGCCTTTGAGGGGCATTGCTTTGAGCAGGCCATGATGGGATTTCCTGAAGGTTATGCAGAGAGAAAAGCGGCATGGAAAAAGGATATCCGGAAAATGGTAAAAAAAGGAAAGGTTATATTTTCAACCTGTGACGCCGAAGATAACTGTACTGTTTTATATGAATTGCGTATTAGAGGTTTAAGAAAAAAAATAGATGCGTGTTATCGGTGATTATTTCAGTCCATCAGCTTTTGTTGTTAATTCATTGCAATGGCGAATTTATCAATATAAAACCGGAAAATGAATGTGAAGAATATTATTGTATTTGATCTTGATGGCACATTGATCCAATCTGATCAATTTGTTGAACTCACAGACTATGATTTTACGGTATCATATTACTGGGATGATCAGTTTGCCCCCGACGGAGTAGGTGTAAAAGTGAGGCCCGGTGCTGAACAACTCCTGGGGATGTTGATGAAAAATTATCAACTGGCATTGTTTACCCACAGTTTTCCAAATTATATCGAAGAGGTTATTTCTAAAGCAGGACTGGGAAAGTATTTCATGCACACCTTCAATAATCATGATGAGATAAATAGCAGAAAAGATCTAAGAACAGTATTGGAAAAATTTGGATTGGATCCTCAAGAAAACATGGATAAGATCGTTATAATTGATGATAATCAATGGTGTTTGCAGGAAAGAAATCTTTTATTGATAAATACATATAATGGCGGGCCTGATAATCTTTTCAATGATGATTTTCTGGTGACAATTGATAGTTGGTTCACACGGGATTAGTTTGATTTTGACTTGTTTAAGATAGAGGTTCAGGATAATTTCAATTGAAAAAATATATATTTTTTCAATTTTACAAGGCGATTCAAGCAGCCGTCACCCTGGCGGAAATTCGTTCCGTTGGCAGTTTTTTCGACAAGTTTAAAAACTGGATTTTACTCCTGAATTGATGAATATCCGGAGAGTCAGCACTACTCTTGGCGCTAGTTTTTATCCGGAGCTGTTTTTACTTTTAATTAATGATTCGATTGGCGATTTAAAAATAAAAAATAAAACGATAGGTGCAAGAATACCAAGAAGCAGAATATGATTGCTGAAAAGGGCTTCCGGTTTTATCGTCATGACCATGATTATGCCTGTAAGGGCTCCTCCCAGGTGAGCATCATGTCCAATACGTCCCTGCTGGCGGCCAATGCCATAAATTGATATGGCGATAAAGAGTATTGCATAGGCCCAGGACGGTATTGGAATGGGAATAGGCAGGATATATATACTTCCCCCCGGAAGTAGAAATATGGATGAAAAGATTATTCCGCACACTGCCCCTGACGCACCGAGAGCACGATAACGTCGATTCTTTCTATTGAGAATAAGGGATAAAATACCTCCTCCCAGGGCACTGTAAAAATAAATATATGCTGTTATCTTGAATCCGAACTGTCCCTCAATTCCCGATGCAAAAGCATAAAAACTGAACATATTGAAGACGAGGTGAGAAATATCTGCATGGATAAAAATTGAATAGATTAACCGAAGATAATCACGTTTTTGAATAATCTCTTCTATCGAAAAGATCATTCTTTCCATGAGATGTTTATTTCTCCATGCGAGAATAGTTATTCCTGCGGTGATAACAATAATTGAGTAGGTGAAGATGTGTCCGGGGAGTTGCATAAATCCACACTGTAAAAATAAATTTCATGGTATACTTTTTTAGAGCCAGTAGTCAAAAAAACTCAAATAGTGAATCATGCAAGCTTTTTTTAAATATTATGTGTAGCAGGCCCGTATTATTTGAAATTCATGGATGTAAATTTCAATACAACGGTATGTTAAACCATTGACATTAAGTAAACGACATGCGATCCTTTGGAATATTTCAGCATGGCAGCCAACTTAAAAAATCAAGAGGTCAATAAAATGAATAAAATATTATTTCCTCTCTGTACCATCGTGACATCAATAATCATGTGTTCATGCAGCAAAGGTCCTCAAAAAAGCCTGGCTTTGGATAAATTGAAAATTATGAGTTTAAATGTCTGGTCAGGCCTTGATTACATTGGCACATTGAAAATGGGCGAGCATGAAACTGATGAAATCCGGGAAAGGCGTTATAAGGCACTGCTGAAAGAAATAGAGGTTGTAGATCCTGATGTGATTGGTATTAACGAAGCAAACTTTCTCCCGGATTATGTTGAACGTCTTGCCGAAGATATTAATTATGATTTCATATATCACGTTGGAATTTCCGGTGTCAGGATCTCCAGGGTTGGTCTTCCGTGGAACCTTCGGGAGGGAGATGCCCTCCTTGTTAAAAAAGGGCTTTTTCTTGAAGATGTGGGGCGCAAACAGCTTTCGGGTGGATTCGTTTTTAATCATGCCTCTTTCCATCTTGAAGATGCAACACAGGTTCTCGTTGGGAAAATAAAAAATAAGGGAAAGGATATATATATCGCAGTAACACACCTTCATTCATCACCCCCGGATATAAATGAATACCGGGAAAAAATGAAGGAGTATAAAAATAAATTTGGATATTCCGATGAAGAATACAAAACCGCCCTGGCAGAGGTTGCTTCAAATACAAAGTGGAGACTTGATGAAGCAAAGCTGCTAGTCTCTTACCTGAAAAGTATTGTCCCCACGGGAGCCCCCCTGATTTTAATGGGAGATTTTAACGCGGAGATTGGCTGGCCCGCAATGGATTACATAATAAATGCCGGTTATAAAGATACATTTAAACCAGCTGCAAAAAAACCCGGATATACCTGGGATAATAAGCTGAATGAAAATGTGAAAAAATATTATGCCTATGATCTCAATAAAAAATACGGTTCATTGTATGAACACATGGATAAATATTTAACCTTATCAAGAATCAGAATAGACTTTATACTTACCAATAAATACATTACCGGAGAATCGGTGCTTGAATCAGGGGTATGTGCGAATAGAAAATATTTTGGTGTTCATCCATCGGATCATTTTGGTGTATATTCCGAGATAAGTCTCAGGTAGTGATGACTATTTGAAGAAGGTGAAAACATTGTTTATCAGAATTTCTTCAATATAATACCAGAAGTCTTTAATTGAAGAAATTCTGTTGTAACTTCCTCTCCCCCTGTCTGAATCCTTATTTTATTAAGGATGCAAAAAGTCGATGGCGGTGCAGCCACGCCGCCACCAGTATCATGGCAATACTGATGAAGAGTATGTACACCGGCTGAAAAATGGTTCCTGAGATAATGCCCGCCAGGAGAAAATATGCATGAAAGGCAAGGGGTACCGCTACTATCGGCAGGGTCAATACCTTTGACGTCAGCTTCGGTCTCTGAAGCAGGGTGTAGCCGAGAGTCCCTGTAAGGAAAACAATAACCACCACATGATAGAATTCATCGGGAACCATAAATTTAATGATATGGTTTGTCACCAGTACACATGCAGTACCGATAATTATTGAGAGCAGGGGAGAGGCGAGGCGCAGTGCCTTGATTTTACTTTTAGAGAGTATCCTGAA
The DNA here is from genome assembly GCA_942491575.1 of uncultured Spirochaetota bacterium. Taxonomy (GTDB): domain Bacteria; phylum Spirochaetota; class UBA4802; order UBA4802; family UBA5550; genus CAZHNW01. Next base: position 1,244,675 of record CALOBT010000025.1, on the reverse strand, counting down.
CGCTGCAGAGTAACCGCACACTACCCAGAACCATCCCCAGAAATTTCCCCATTTTACTCCGAAGAACTGAGCCTCCATGGGGATGCCCCAGTTCCACATTCCAAGCCTGATGGCAACTGTATCCATTGCCATGTCAATATTTAATGCAAGGAATGCATCAATTACAGGCCTCATCCACGGTTTAACCGCGAGCAGGTCGGAAAAGAGTCCCGCACTGTATATTATAACCCCCCAGCCGATACCAATGGCAACAGGAACTTCCGCGATCATGAGTGGGAAGGTTCCATAGGTATAGGACTGGGTCTGCTGTATTGTCGCCCATTCAAGGAGAAGGCCGAAACAGACACCGCCGACAATTTTAAGCACATCAAGGTAGCTCCGTTTCCAGGCATGTACCAGGCAGAATATTAGAAGTGCAATCATCACTATTTCAAAAGCAAGAAAATAATAATTCATGAATTATCCCCCGAAATTTAATATCACCTTTACAATTTAATATATAAAATTTTGCAACCAGAATATCAAAGTAAAAAACTTCACGTTACCTGATTTCGTTGAACAAACAAAATATACTTTTTCAAAATACAATAATCTGTCTGATTATCTGTTTGTCAGAATGTTGACAATAATGGAATTTTATGCAATAATTCAGGGGATTGAATTTTTAATTAATCTGCATTCTAAGTTTATTCAAGGGGAGGGGGCTTCCCTGTCGAAAGAGTTAAACTCGCCTGGAGCAAAAAAATGAAAGATGTTAGCGAAAAACAAAACTATCACAGCAATATAGAAGAATGCCTGGATGAGATAATAGGCCGTCTGAATAAAAAAATATGTGTCGGCATCGGCTGCGGGGTAGGAAAGCCCGTTAACTTCATCAATGCACTTTACCTTCGGGCAAAGGAAGATCCGGAAATTGATCTCACCATCATCAGTGCCCTTACCCTTGAAAAGCCGAAGGGAACAAATGAACTGCAGAAACGACTGCTGGAGCCTATGATTTCAAGAATATTTGAGGATGGCCCTGATTTTGAACATGTCCTTGATCTAAGAAAGAATTCCATTCCAGACAATGTAAAGTTGTATGAATGGATGCTTCCCCCCGGCGGTTATATAATGCATGATAAGGGGCAGAAGGTGCATGTTGCCAGTAACTTCAGTGATGCTCCCAGGGATATTATAAATAAGGATATTAATCTTCTCTGTCACCTCGCAGCCTCAGTTGACATCGATGGAGAAAAAGTAATTACAGGCGGTGGAAATTCAGATGTAATTTCTGCTCTCATTGACTGGCTTCTGAAGGAGCGGGAGAATTCCGAAAGACTGATTATGGCGGAAGTCAACGACAAAGTTCCATTTCTGTGGGGAGATATGTTTTATAAACCTGAAATGTATGACTATATCTTTGAGGGGGATGCCTTTAACCAGATGCCCTTTTGCCCGCCAAAAGAGGCGATCAGCGAATCGAACCATGTTATGGGCTTCTATGCCAGTCTCCTTGTAAAGGATGGGGGGACCCTCCAGGTGGGTATCGGTTCCCTTGGGGATGCCATAACAAATGGAATTCTTATGCGTCACAGGCATAATGATGTATATAAGAAACTCATTGAAAACAGCGGAATACGATCATATAAACGCAGACTGATAGATGAATATGGCGGCGATTCCCCCTTCGAGGAAGGTCTCTTCTGTGACTCTGAAATGTTTGTTGATTCATTCCTTGATCTCTATGACGGGGGGGTAATCAAGAGAAAGGTTTATGATGATTATTTTATTCAGAAATTAATTAATGAAAAAGAAATAAGCGCAGATGTCTCTGTCGAAATGGTAAAAAGGCTATGGGAGGCAGGCGCCATAGGTACACCACTCAGGGAGAAAGAGTATCAGTATCTTGTAAAGCATGGGATCATAAAAAGTGATGTTAAATATACTAAAGATTTTTTGATTGGGGGAAGTTCAAAGGTGTCAACAGACCTCAGCTCAGCCCTTGGGGATGAATCTTTTAAATCAATATTAGGGACTACCCTCAATGGTGGAGAGTTAATCCATGCAACCCTTATGATTGCTCCGAAGCAGACGTATGAAAGACTTGAAAGGATGTCCATGGAGGAGAAAAAACTTTTTTCGCTTAGAAATATAGAATTTGTTAATACCCTTAACAACGATGAGGCAATAAAACGCGAGCAGAGAAGAGACGGCCGTTTTATGAATTTTACCCTCGTGGCAACCCTTGCGGGTGCCGTAGCTTCAGAAACCATTAAAAACCAGCAGGTAGTCAGTGGAATGGGGGGACAGCTTGATTTTGTCATAATGGCCAATGCCCTGCCTGATGCCAGGTCAATACTGATTCTAAGCGCCACAAGGGGGGATGGAAAGGAAGTTCAGTCAAATATTGTATTTGAATACAGCGGCTGTTCAATACAGCGGCAGTTGCGGGATATTATTATTACGGAATATGGAATCGCCGATCTTCAGGGTTGTAATGAGGAGGAGTGTGCAATCGAAATGATTAAAATCGCAGATTCAAGGTTCCAGAATAATCTTCTGACAGAGGCGAAAAAATATAAAAAGGTTTCACAAGATTATATTCTTCCCGATGAATTCAGGAATAATTATCCGGAAAAAATCACGGGACTGCTGAAAGAATTCAAGGAACAGGGATTTTACGGGGTCTTCCCCTTCGGTAGTAATTTGACTGATGAAGAATATGAACTGGGAACTTCCCTGAAAGATTTCGTGGTAAACATGAGAGACGACAGGTTCGCCACATTGCTCGGTGTAGCCGGAAAACTTTTTGTTAGGGTGCCGGATGAATTTCAGAGACATGTTGAAAGGATGGATTTGAGCAATCCCAAAAACTTTAATGAGAGGTTTCAGCGGGCAGTAGTGATTTCTGCATTGGGAAAAAAAATGAAATAATTATTTTTTGAAAAGCCGAGGGGGACAGCAATTTCATGTTGAAAATTCACCTGCAGTGTTTTGCAAGAAAGCGGTCCAGCTGATCTGCAAAGGCCTTTCGGTCCTTTTGACTGAAGGCGGGGGGACCTCCCGTTTCCATGCCTCCGCTTCGAAGTTCCGCCATCAGGTCCCGGACGGCAAGACGTTCCTTGATGTTTTCAGCGGTAAAGAAGTCACCCCTGTGATCAATTACAAATGCCCCCTTCTGGATAACTCGGTCAGCAAGGGGGATATCTGCAGAGATGATCAGGTCATTTTTTTGTGCCAGTTCAACAATGCGGTCATCCGCCAGGTCTGGGCCAGCCTCAACAATAATATTTGAGATGAAATCGGAATCAGGAATTTGTATTTTCTGATTGGCCACAAGGATCAGTGGAATCCGAAGCCGTTCTGCAGCCCGGAAAAGGATCTCTTTAACTGCGGAAGGGCAGGCGTCCGCATCTATGAAAATCTGCATATTTTTCTAAGTATCCTGTTTATTCTTCGCGAAGTCTTATGCCGTCTTTTTCGATGTTGATGGTTTTATTTTTGTAGAGCAGGCCAATGGCATTTTTAAAGGTACTCTTGCTTTCTCCGAAGAGTTTGTAAATCAGTTCAGGAGAACTTTTATCTGTTATTGCGATAAATCCCCCTTCATATTCAAGTCTCTCCGTTATTTTTTTTGCAAGGATATTTACTTTTGTATATCCAGGCTTATGGAAGAGAAGGTCTATTTTTCCATCTTCCCTGACTTTTTTGATATATCCCTTCATCTGCTGTCCCAGGTAGAGCTTCTGAAAAACTTCGTTTTTATACAGAACACCCTGGTAGGCATTGTCGACGATAACTTTATAAAAAATCTCTGTCTGGCCGTATATCATGAGATTTGCCTCCGCACCTTCCTTGTAGCCGGTGGGATTATCCTTGAAATATTTATGCAGTTTTGAAGAGGCCACTATCCGATTGCTCTTCTCGTCGAAGTAGATGAAAACAATATATGATCTTCCTTCTCTCAATCTCTGTTTCTGTTCACTGAAGGGGACCATTAAATCTTTCCGTAATCCCCAATCCATGAATACCCCCACTGAATCAACTGAAATTACCTTAAGCCAGGCATACTGCCCCGCCATTCCCAGGGGTTTTTTTGTCGTCGCAACAATTTTTCTGTTCGAATCGGGGTAGATGAAAACTTCAATATTATCCCCTGTTTTAAGGTCCCGCGGGGTTTCCCTTCGAGGCAGCATAATCTCCCCTGAATCTCCCCCATCGAGGAAGGTTCCTTTATTGTCTGTTCTGACTATTTTCAGGCTGTTCATTTTGCCGATTTCTATCATTTTTTATCCTTTGAAAAGTTACTGTCTTGTATTTATCCTGGTGTCAAACCCGGATGATTGTTATTGTAATTATAAAACTGCCGCCTACGAGCAGTTTTCTTCGCATCGTTGATACTGGTTATCTCTGTTTTTGTTGCAGGCAGGGCCTTTCCAATTTATAGTACACGGGCAAAATCCTGCATCACCGGCTTCTTCTAACCTGAAGGGGTAGCATTGAAGCGTGCAATAAAAATACCCGCGATAAATCCGCAGAGGTGACTCTCCCATGAGACAGGCCCTGTCCCCGGTAATATGCCGAGTATTGCGCCTCCCTGAAGGATAAAGACACCGATAGAGATAAATATTGTTTTGAAATCCCGTTTGTAAAAACCGAGAGTTATCAGGTAGCCCAGCATCCCGTAGATGACACCGCTGGCGCCGATATGAACTGCGTTGCGTCCGATTATCCACGTGCCTGCACCGGAAAATATAATCAGTAAAATAATTACCGGCAGTGCCCTTCTTTTTTCATATGACAGCAGAATTGTTCCGAGGAAAAGCAGGCTGATGGAATTTGATAGAAGGTGAAAAATCCCCCCGTGAAGGAAAGGAGAAAAAATAATTCCCGGCAGAGATAATATTCTGCGGGGGATTATGCCATAATCATTTACAGGCAAAATAATGCTGAGGAAATAAATAATCCAAAGCAGGAAAATTATAGAAAGAACTGTTTTCAGGGATTCTTTGTTGAAAATATCCTTCCAGAATGCCATATCTGTCTCCAGGTGATGTTATTCAGTATGGTGATCTAAATATTGCTTTTAAGCACTTTAATTATTTCTTCGATTCCGGAATCCGCTTCGTTTGCGTGAAAACTGCATGATCCGGCTCCATGGTGCCCCCCGCCGCCAAATCTGGCAACAAGCTCTCCCAGGTGTACCCTTCCGGTTGTGTTGAATATATTTTTACCAAGACTGACGATTATCTTCTCCCTGTTGTCCTTTGCGAAGCGGATTTTCACATCAGTATGTACCTGGGGAAACAGGGAATATATTAAAAATCTATTTCCCTTAGGTTCATTGTCGAGTGAGCGGAAATCCGTTATGGCTACATTATTGTCACAGTGGGTGTAATTTTTCAAGTACCCGGTAAAATTTTTATTCTCTTCCAGGACATGGCTGCATTTTGTTTTTACTTCATAGTCTTGAAGAATTGTTTCAATGGATTCTTTTTCCAGGAGACCGACGATTTTATTCCAGTAGGGTTCGTCTTCCTTATCTCGCCCCGATATTGTGGATGCAAGCATGGAGTAGGGGTGGTTTTGCATGTTCAAAACCTCTTCCGGGGTAAAGGAGGCGGAATCTATTTTATCGGTTTCAGCCACCATTTCGGAAAAGTCGCGATTAAACTTCCCCTGATAATAATTAAAAATTATTCCCGCTGCTGAAGGTGCAATCTGAAATGAACCTGGGTATTTCTTATCTGTTCTGTTTGATGAGTGATGGTCGAACCAGAATGAACAGGTCTCTACAGGGGGCAGGTTCGCAATAATGTCCCCTTCGATGATCTCATTTTTTCTATCTTCTATTTCATACGGTTCTACCCAGAGAACCGGTTCTGAAATTTTAAGTGCATTTTTAAGCAGAACTGCACAGACGACGCCATCAAAGTCGGGACGGGTTATTATTCTCATGGTGGTTTTAACTTCCCCCTGAAAAAATCTTTTAATAATTTCAGCCTGCTGAGATATTTTTAAGATATCAGCAGGCTGACTTTCCTGTGAAAAGTATTAGTGACAATTTAGGCGGGTCGGCGTGAAGGCTTCCGCGGTGATTTTTTTTCACTGGGGGCTTTGCCTGCGATTTTTGCCGTCATTTTATTTCGGCTGTCTCCATCCTTGTAGGTTTTAATGATCTTATCAGCCTCTTTTCCGGGAACAGTCAGAAACGAATAGTACTCTTTGATGCAGATATCATTTATGACTGATCCGCCGATGCCTGTTTCGTTTTTAATCATGCGAAGCAGCTTCTGCGGGGAGAGGCCGTCCTTTTTGCCCTTTGAAAGGAAGAGACGGGTTTTTTTGTCAGACTTTTTCGGGATCTCCCTGATTTCGCCGTAGGCGCTCATATCGAAGGAGTTCTGGAATGAATGCTGCAGCATCGCCGCAACAACTTCAAGGGGATCGTTTCCGTTGAGGAGCTGAACCGCCATTTCAAGGAATTCCTTCTGTGGTTTTTCCCCGGTATTGTTCAAAAGCTCGGCATAGAGTTTTTCCTGCCGGGCACTTTTTATGTCGGAGATTGTGGGCACCTGTTCTTTTCGAATGGTGCTTTTTGTTTCTTTGCTGATTATTTTCAGTTTCCGATATTCCGAGGGACTGATGAAGGTGATAGCTGTCCCCTTTTTTCCCGCGCGGCCTGTTCTTCCGATACGGTGAACATAGTCTTCGGTATTCTGCGGAAGTGAATAGTTGATGACGTGGGTAAGGTCGGTAATGTCGATTCCCCGGGCGGCAACATTTGTTGCTACGAGAATGTTCGCCTTTCGGTTTCTGAACTTCTGGAGGGAGCGTTCCCGCTGTATCTGTGAGATATCGCCGTGAATTCCCTCCGCTTCGTAGCCGCGGGCAAGGAGGCGGTTCGTCAGTTCATCAACGCCGACCCTGGTGCGGGTAAATATCAGACCGTAGAATTCATCCTCTATATCCATGATGCGGCAGAGGGCTTCGAATTTATCAGAGTTGTTTACTTCAAAGTATATCTGTTCTGTTTTTTCAACAGTAAGGTTCTTGCCCCCCGCTTCGATTATTTCATACTCGCCCATGTAATTTTTAGCGATTTTATAAATATGCTCCGGCATGGTTGCGGAGAAAAGAATGGTTCTTTTATAGGTTGCGGTATGGCTCAGAATTTCTTCTATGTCATCTACGAATCCCATGTTGAGCATTTCATCCGCTTCATCAAGGACGGCGAAGGATATCTTCTCAAGGTGGAGACTTCTTCTTTTAATGTGGTCTATGATTCGTCCCGGGGTTCCTACGACGATGTCTACCTGTTTCTTCAGGCGGCGAAGCTGGTCTGACATGGACTGGCCGCCGTAAACGGGAAGAACACTGATTGGCCGTTTGCCGAGAAAGGAATTCAATTCTTCCGATACCTGCAGGGCCAGTTCCCGGGTGGGGACCATCACCAGTGCCTGGACGTGATCACTTCCTTCTTCGATCATATCGAGTATGGGAAGGCCGAAGGCGGCGGTTTTACCGGTACCGGTCTGTGATTTGGCGATTAGATCTTTTTCATTTTTAAGGAGAAGGGGAATTGCCTTTTCCTGTATTGCTGTAGGTTCCTCGAAACCCCGGCGTTGAACTTCCTTCATAATACGTGATGACAGACCAAGGCTGTCGAATTGTTTTTCTGACATGACTACTCCTGTTGTCGGCTTATTTTGATACAAAATGCTCTCAACAGAAATAATCTATAAATTCCGGTGCAGATATATTGGGCTTAAGATGTTTATGCCGCTATGCTGCCAGGGGATGGAACGGTAGAAGATTGCCGAAGGATCACTTCATTTCACTGGCCAGAGTCTGCGGTAGGGTAAATATGTCCACTAAATTTTTATTTTTATCAGTTTTTATAAGGATGTCATTCCCGGGAGGCACTCCCTTACATTACTCTGATTCACTTTTCTTGTTTTGATACCAGTCATGGTGACCATAAAGTTTCTCAGCGCAATCCTCACAGATGCTGTGGGATATCATTGCATCGGTATGGGCTATAAGGTATTCCTCCAGCATTGTCCAGTATCCCTTGTCATCTCTGATTTTTTTGCAGGAGGAGCAGATTGGGAGCAGCCCCTGGAGGGTCTTTACGTTCAGCAATGCCGCCTTTAAATCTTCACTGGTCCGTTTCTGTTCCAGGAGGGCCATGTATTCCCGGCGTCTTGAGAGCTGAACATTTCTCGATATTATTAAACCCATTACATTCGCCAGGACATATGATACAATCAAAACATTAAAGGCAAGGCCCGGTAAATCCGGATGGCGAATCAGGATCAGGGTTACATTGAAACAGGTCAGTTAAAGTGCAGACAATGCACGGTGCTGCAGGCGGGCTGGTGCTGCAAGATACATGAGCATGACGATGAGGATATCAATGATAGAATGATTAACATACCGCGGTGGCCGGGACAGGTTAACGAAAATAATTATTCCGCAGAGTGAGAGGAGAAATGTTAACAGTGCGTAGTCGAAAACTGCCACTTTTCTGGTTTTTAAGACAACAAAAACAATTATCAGAGAGACTGCAATATAGGTAAGCCTGGCTGCCAGTAGACGGTAGAAGCTTGCAGACACTGAAAAAAGGAGGTGATCGGACTTTATAAAAAATATAGCGGGAAACAGCATTAATGCAACAGCAAGAATGGCCTGTATTCTGTCCTGACTGAAAGAATGAAGGCGGTATTCCTTTTCAGTTTCAGGAGGGGAGAGTGCTGGTATCAGGCTTGTCAAAGACATGCTGGATTTCTCCTTACACATTTTAGCAGGTTAGTGCCGGTATAAGGATAGCATATTATTTGTGATAATCAATAATTATTTATTGGAGATAAAATCAGGAGGGGGCGCACCCAGAAATATATTATGGAATATTATATTAATAATACTGGTACCAGGCTTTATCCGGAATACATCTCGATTATCTAAGAAAACTTTTTTGAAAAAAGTTGAGGCTACCTGTCAAAAATATCCTTCTCCTGCCGGCGGTTGAGCCGGAAGGCTATTCCCAGAAGCAGTGCAATGGCGGTGATCGTAGAAATCAGATAAATTATATTCGATTCCATGGTGCCTCCTTTTCCCGAAACTATATTTGTTGAATATATTACCGGGTGTGGGGGAAGACAAATTTTCCTGCAGGTTCCGGAAAATTTTTTAAATCATAAAGATAAAAAATCCAATAGATTTAAAGAAGTGCGACATAAAAATATTTTTGTATAATAAAAGATGAAAAGATTGTGTTGAAATGATAAGCGAAAAAAACCGGTAAATTTAATAAAATGTATGTAAAAAAAACTTGTCACGGTAATTTTTACAATTGACATTTCGATAATTGGATATAGAAGGGAATAAGCGTAATCATAAAGGGAGAAGATTATGGGAGTTGATAAAGCAATACTCGATTTCGTCCGTGAATATCACGTACTTACCACAAATACTATCTGGATCGCTGCCCTCATTATAGGTTTTGTATGCATTTCCGGATGTATTCGTTTTGGTATCGCCATCTACCGCCGCCATAAGGGGATCTATCCTCCGGCAGCAAGTCAGATGGAAGACCATTGAAATAATCGTTCAATTATTATTCGTACCACGGGGGATCATTGGTGATGCGTGCAATATTTACAGGAACAATAAGGCATGCTTTACCGGTGGTCCTTTTTTTATGCCTGCTGCCGCAGTGTGTCCCCGCTGAAAAGACTGATTACTGCGGACTCTCTCCGGAACGTTACCTGACGGGACGTTTCCTTCCTGAAAAGATGAAATGTTTTGTGAATCTTTCTGTTTCAAAAATTCCAGTGAGCCGCAAGGATATGTATATTCGCAAAGAGGCCGCCGCCGGTCTGGAAAAAATGATGGCTGCCTTTCATCGGGACCACCCGAAGATCAAACTATTTGTGCGGAGTGCGACACGGAATTTTTTTGATCAGCGCTATATCTGGCAGGCAAAGTGGAGCGGCAAACGCAAGGTTGAGGGAAAAAAACTGAACAGGGCCATTAAGGATCCCCGGGAGCGGGCCCTGAAAATCCTGGAATTCTCCTCGATGCCGGGTACGAGCCGTCACCACTGGGGGACCGATATCGATTTCAACAGCCTCACCAATGAATATTACGAAAAGGGTGAGGGGAAAATAATCTATACCTGGCTGCGGAAAAATGCACACCGTTTCGGATTCGCGCAGCCATATTCCCCGGGGCGAGATGCCGGTTATAATGAAGAGCGCTGGCACTGGTCATACCTGCCCCTTTCGAAGGCGATGCTCCATGACTGGAACCGATTGATTAAACCTTTCGGATATAAAAAATTGAAGATAAGCTTTTGGGGGAAGGAAGAGGCATGGTCCCTCGCCCCGATCTATGTTAACGCCATCAGCGGAGATTGCCGGTGAAGGTGATTCTCGCCTATGTCTGCCCCCCCGACCAGCGTCACGATTACTACATGTCCCTCATACCACACGGAATGGCGTCACTGGCGGCTGTTGCCGAAAAGGCGGGGCACCGAATAATCCTGGCAAACCTTTCCCGGCAGGGAATCAGGGGGGCCATGGAACTGATTCGGCGGGAAAAACCCGCAGTGGTGGGGCTTTCCCTCTTTTCATACAATCGTGTTGAAACCCTGAAACTGATTAAAAAGATTAAGCAGGAAATTCCCCGCATCCGCATTGTCGTGGGGGGACATCACGCAACGGCCCTCGCTGAAGAAAATCTCAGGCGTTATCCGGAAATCGATCACCTCATAAAGGGGGAAGGGGAAGATGCCTGGATTTCCCTTCTTGAAGATTTGAAGGAGGGAAGGATACCTTCAAGGCTCATTGAGGGTATCAGGCTGCAAGACCTCGATAAACTTCCTTTTCCCGCTTCATTCAATGGGAAATCCCCCGGTGTCAATCCCCACGAGCAGTACAAGGTAATAATCTCAACCAGGGGATGTCCCAACCGCTGCAGCTTCTGTGCCTCTCCCGATTTCTGGCAGCGCCGTGTCACCTTTAGAAGCGCGGAAAGCCTCGCCGATGAGGTTGAGTTCATCCACCGGAAACTCGGCATCATCTATTTTTCAATTCGTGATGATAACTTCACCCTGAAAAAAGACCGCGTCATAAAGTTTTCCAGGCTGCTTCGTGAGCGGGGACTCTACCTTATGTGGAACTGCCAGGCAAGGGTCGATACCATCGATGAAGATATGCTCCGGGAGATGAAACTGGCGGGTCTTGAACACATTCAGTACGGAGTCGAATCGGGATCGGAGAGGGTTCTCCAGCGTCTCGATAAGGATATTAAACTTGATGATGTACGCCGCGCCGCGGCGGATACCCGAAGGCTCGGAATCTATCTCTCGATTTATCTCATGACGGGAATCGACGGGGAGACCTCAAGGGACCTGCAGCAGACTGTAAAACTGATACGGGAAATTCTCCCCGGTGATGGACTGGTTTCCCCCGTGGCGTATTACCCCGGCACTGCCCTCTATGAAGAGATGAAGCATGGGGGGAAGGTCACAGACGAAGACTGGTTTTCCAGCAGTGATACGGGACTTTATGTCCGAAACGACGAAGAAACGCGGCAGATGGTGATCAGGCTGGTTAATGAGCTGGGGAAAATAAGGGAAAGGTCCTGGTACCGGGAAAAGGACTTTCAGCAGCATAGAAAACTTATGGGCCCCGACTGCTGGGTAACGGGAATCCTTGAAGGCGATTATCACCTTGATGAAGAACTGTATGATAAAGCGGAAGATATCTACCGGGAAGTGATTCAGAGGCACCCTAAAAATATCTGGGGCTATATTCGTATGGGGGAGTTACGATTCCTTCGAGAGGACTACCACGAGTCGGAGACATGGTATCGCCGCGCCAATGACCTGGGAACCGGATACTATGGTCTCTGGCTGAAACTTACGGAGGTTCTAATCTGTCTCGGAAGAAAAAAGGAAGCCGCCGGGGCATTAAAAGAGGCTAGACGCCTTAACCGTTTTGATCCGCGGATCAAACACCTGGGGGAACTTTTATCTTGACACCTCATGAAGGCAGAGAAGCGCCTCTTCGCCTTTATGAGGTGTCAAAGGATATTTATTGCCTTTGACAGTTTTGTCTTTACTTCTTTTATGTGCTTTTCCGTAACCATGCCGGGTGCCGGAAATTCTTTCATCAGTGAAAGGAGCAGGTTTATTTCATGAATCAGCAGGCTGTAGTAATACCAGTCACCGAAGAGCTCTGCCGCGTATAGAACCTCTTCTGAAGAAAGATTGTCTGAGGCGGGGCAGAAAAATGTTTTACAGGTTTTCGTAAAAAAGGTATCTTCCTCCATCGAATCGTCATTGTATTTCAGGCATCCGATTTCGGTGCTGTTTTCTCCAGTGAATCCCACATGGGGGCACTGAATGGCGTCGGGAAGCCGCTTTGGGGGAGGGGAAGGCTCTTTCTTTTTTTTTGGTACACCTCTTTCTTTGAAAAGTGCTGATATATGCTCCGGTGATGCCAGGTAATTGTGGCTGCCGCAGCAGAGGGCACAGGAGGCTCCGTGACCGGGGCGGCAGATATTGATTTTTTCATTCATGGTGTGAGTTTTCTTTCTTCGACTGCGGTGTCAACGAAAAAGTATTGACGTGAGTGACTGCTCAGTTAACGTCTGGTTCTCAGTTGTATAAGGGGATTAACTCTATAGTGAAAACTGTAATAAAAAATATCGAAGTCTCGGGACAAACTGTCTCTTACCGAGTGAAGGGGAACCCCGGCGAGTCAGGGATTGTTTTTATTCATGGAGTCGGAGCTGATTCCCGGTTTTTTCAGAAGCAGCTGAATCACTTTGGTGCTTTTTTGACCTCAATAGCCATCGACCTCCCCGGACACGGCCAGTCCCGCAGGGGAGCGGCCCTGACCATGGAGAACCTCACGGATTCCCTTCTGGCTGTTATCGAAGCTGAAAATTTAAAAAGAGTCACCCTCGCGGGGCATAGTCTCGGGGGCCTGGTTGCCATGGATCTCTATTTCAGGTCTCCTCACCTGGTTGAAGCCATGGTCCTGATATCAACGGGGGCCAGAATTCCTGTTTCTGAATTTTTGCAGCGGCTCCTTGATTCTGATGCGGAGGATTTTTTTCGATTTCTTGTCCGCCTGGTTTTCAGCAGGCAGGGGGACCTTATGACATCCATGGCAATGAAAAATCTTCATCTTTTCGACAGGGACCTTTTTGAAGAGAGTTTTGCCATCTGCAGGGGGAGTGATTTTTCCGGGAGGCTGAAGGATATTTCGGTACCGGTTCTCGCTGTTGCCAATGCCGGGGATAAACTCCTCTTTCCGGAGATTTCGGAAGAACTGGCGAAGGGGATTCCGGGGGCGGAATTTATCCTTTTTGATGCGGGAGGGCATGTCCCCTTCTTCGAATATGCTCATCTTTTTGATGTTGAAATGGAGGCATTTTTAAGAAAAACTTTCCCCGGGTTCGCTGACTGTGCAGAGTCTGATGATAAAAAAGCCTTGAAAAATTCATGATTTTAATATACAGTGAAGTGCTTGACAAAAAAAAAGCGATTTGTGATTGTTCCACTTTGTTTTTGAGAGTCCCTTGCCGGCGCGAATTAATATCCGGTGAGAGTACTGCTTTGTCCTTTAGCTGTTTCTCGATATGCATTCCGATATTATATAGTTTTTAAATGACAGTTAAGGGCAAATATGCCGTTATTTCTCAGTTTTTCTGCGGGAAGTAACTGCAATGGAAAATTAATTTTTACGCCAAAAAATAATATATAACACATACAAGTTATACAAATTCAATGGAGGAAAACATGACTGTTAAGATTGCAATCAACGGATTCGGAAGGATCGGAAGAAACGTGCTGAGAGCTATTATGACCGACACGGAGAAGTATGGAAATATTGATGTGGTAAGCATTAATGACCTTACTGACGCTAAAACTCTTGCGCACCTCTTTAAGTATGATTCAGTTTTCGGGATTTTTAACGGAGATGTATCGGTAGATGGTGATGCCATCGTAGTAAACGGGAAAAAAATTAAAGTACATTCAGAAAAAGATCCCCGCCAGCTTCCCTGGAAGGCTGAAAGCGTAGAGGTTGTTCTTGAATGTACCGGTATTTTCAGGGATAAAGAGAAGGCGGGATATCATATCCAGGCGGGAGCCAAAAAGGTAATTATTTCAGCACCTGCAAAGGATGAGGATATTACTATCGTACTCGGTGTAAACGAGGACAAATACATCAAAGATGAGCATCACATCATCTCTAATGCCTCCTGTACAACAAACTGTCTTGCACCGGTTGCCAAAGTATTGAATGATGAGTTTGGTATCGAATATGGCACCATGACTACAATTCACTCATATACAAATGACCAGAGAATTCTTGACCTGCCTCACAGCGACCTGAGACGGGCACGTGCAGCCGCACTTTCAATGATTCCTACCACTACCGGTGCAGCAAAAGCCGTTGCCCTGGTAATTCCCGAACTGAAGGGAAAACTTGACGGTGGTGCAATGAGGGTTCCGACTCCCGATGTATCTATTGTTGATTTCGTTTGTATGGTTAAAAAGGATGTAACCAAAGAAGAAATCAGTGCAGCCCTTAAGAAAGCTGCTGATGGCCCCATGAAGGGAATTCTTGAATTCTGTGAAGAAGAGCTGGTATCAATTGACTTTACCGGAAATAACCATTCATCAATTGTTGATGCTCCATCAACAGTAGTTATGGGCAACAGAATGGTGAAGGTACTCAGCTGGTATGACAATGAATGGGGCTATTCAGTGCGATGTGCTGACCTCGTTAACTTTATCACTAAGTAAGTGAATAGCAGATAACATATTTTGTTTTGTTGTTGCGGCGGAATTTTAATTCCGCCGCTAGCTGCTTTAACAGGTAATAAAATAGACAGGTAAAATAATATGGGAAGAAGAGAAATATTTGCCGGCAATTGGAAAATGTACAAAAATTTTGACGACGCCAGGGCTCTGGCTGAGGATCTTAAGAATGGACTCGGTAATATCGGGGAAAGGGAAGTCGTTATTTTTCCTCCGTCTCCCTGGGCACGCGACCTCTGTACTCTCTGTGAGGGATCTTCCGTCGATGTGGGAATGCAGAATATGTATTTTGAAGACGAAGGGGCGTTCACAGGGGAAGTATCTCCACTGATGGTTAAAGATGCTGGATGCCGTTATATCCTGATAGGTCACTCCGAAAGGCGTCATGTCTTTGGGGAAACTGATGCTGATATAAACAAAAAAGTCAAGGCCGCCTTTAAACATGGCATCGAGCCTATGCTCTGTATAGGTGAATTGCTTGAAGAACGTGAAGGTGGGACTACGGCACAGGTCGTGAAAACTCAGATTGAAGAGGGATTGAAGGATATTACCTCTGAAGAAATGAAAAAAGTTGTTATTGCCTATGAACCGGTCTGGGCCATTGGTACCGGAAAAGTTGCAACACCGGAAATAGCCCAGGAGACTCATGAAATGATTCGAGGACTTCTGGTTGAACTTTTTGGAGAAGTTGTTGCAAACGAAGTACCGATTTTATATGGTGGTTCAGTAAAACCTGATAATATTGGCGGTTTGTTCGAGAAAGCTGATATTGATGGCGTATTGGTTGGGGGAGCAAGTCTCAAATCTGACTCTTTCCTGGCCATTGCAACCGTTTCTGTATAGAAAATTATAGATCCTTTAATCAAAATTTAAAATTTTGATTAAAGGATCAAAATACTATTCATCTCTACTCGGGGATGATTATTTAAATGAGGAAAAATATGGGAATCCTGGTTTCTATATCAACTGTTTTATTTGCAATACTCTGCGTAATTCTGGTCATTGTAATTCTGCTGCAGTCAGATAAAAGTGCTGGAATGGGTATCCTCGGAGGGTCCAGTCAATCAGCCTTTGGTTCATCTACAGCGGATGTTATTACAAAAATAACCACTGTAATGGTGGCCCTCTTCATGCTCGGTTCACTGGGGCTGGCTGTTCTCGAATCCAGCAAAACCACTTCTCTGAAAGAAAAAATAATGACTTCTGATCAACCACCTGCAGAAGTGTTAAAAAAGAGTGAGAAAAAAAAGGAAACAGCCCCGAAGCTGCCTGAAAAATAAATTCCGCAGTAAAATAATTCCTGCAGTGGAGGAGTACTTCAATGGCACGTGTTGTGGTTGTTGATGAAACTGAATGTACAGGTTGCGAACTATGTGTGGATATGCTTCCTGCCGTGTTCAAAATGAATAATAAAGGTGTAAGCGAAGTTATTGATTCGGTAGATTCGGGAGAGAATGAACTCCAGAACGTAATTGATAACTGTCCTGCTGAATGTATACACTGGAAATAATAATGGGAAGGTAAACATGTCATTAAAAGATTTTATTTTTACATCTGAATCAGTCTCGGAGGGACATCCTGATAAGGTTTCCGATCAAATTTCAGATGCCATTCTGGATGCGCATATCAGAGGCGATGCCGCTTCAAGGGTTGCCCTGGAGACACTGGTCACAACAGATCTGGTTGTTCTCTCCGGCGAAATTACCTCCGGTCAGAGTGTTGATTATGATTCAATTGCCCGTGAAGTTATTACCGATATCGGATATACTGATCCGGAAATCGGATTTGATGCAAAGACATGTACAGTAAATGTAAATGTACACGCTCAATCCCAGGATATCTCACAGGGGGTAACGGAAGGAGAGGGGCTCCACAAAGAGCAGGGTGCCGGTGATCAGGGAATGATGTTCGGCTATGCTGTTGCTGAAACCGATGAATTGATGCCCATGCCTATATCCCTCTCTCATAAACTGGTTAAAAGGCTTGCGGAAGTCAGAAAAACAGGAGAGCTTGATTTTCTGCGTCCTGACTCCAAGTCACAGGTAACCGTGCAGTATGAAGATGGAAAACCTGTACGGGTTGACGCCATTGTAATTTCTACGCAGCATACCCCTGATGTTGATATTAAAGAGATAAGTGAAGGGGTAATAGAAACAACTGTTAAAAAAATAATCCCTGCACAGTTCATGGATAATAATACTAAAATATATATCAATCCTACCGGGAGATTCGTCATCGGGGGGCCACATGGCGACACCGGCCTTACGGGACGAAAAATAATTGTAGATACCTATGGCGGTATGGGACGTCATGGCGGTGGAGCCTTCTCCGGTAAGGATCCTTCCAAAGTTGACCGTTCCGCAGCTTATATGGGACGTTATATCGCAAAAAATATTGTCGCTGCAGGCCTTGCATATCGCTGTGAAGTTCAACTTGCCTATGCAATCGGCGTTGCCAATCCAGTTTCGGTCATGGTAGATACATTTGGTACCGGTACCATCTCAGATGAAAAAATTGCAGATCGTGTTAAATCTGTTTTTAATATGAAACCAGTTGGTATTCTGGAAACCCTGAAACTGAGAAATCCAATTTTCAGGGCAACCACCAACTATGGTCACTTCGGTCGGGAAGACCAGGGTTTTGTCTGGGAAATGAAAGACAAAATTGATGCCCTGAAATAAAATGTAATTTGATCTGTTGCTGTTCATGTATGCAGCAACAGATTTTTATTCCAGGCTCAAGGCCTGATTTTCCGATAATAATTATATAAAAATTTTTTATTATATCGGGAGAGTGGTATGAGTACCAGAATGAGAAGTTTCAGATACAGTTGCTCCTGTGGTTATCAGGTGAAGGTCTTTATCGATTTCGGAATACCCCAGGAATTATACAGGTGCAGGAAGTGCGGGAATTCTGTAAAGAGAGAAGAAATATAGTTTATTCTGCAGTCTGTATATTTCTAATTTATGGCTACTTCTAAAAATTAGGAGTTTCATAAATAAAAAAAAAGAGAACTCCTGATTTTATCAGGTATTGTAGCCACAAGGGAACATTCAGAGATAAATTAATAGAGGTTCCCCTATCTTCAAAATGGAATTATCATGTCCAATATCTGGAAGAAAATATACAGGCAACTTCTAATTTTAATTATATTAAACGCTGGTGCAATCATGTCAATGGCTCTGGATGAAGATACTAAAGAGCCGGTGGAGATTGACCCGGTAGCAACCTCCTCACCTATCAATACCTCCGTGTCGTCAAAAAACAGCGAAAACACAGATCAGAAATATAATGTTAATATTGATGCTGAATTGCTTTATGGGCAATATAATAACATTTTCTCTGCAATAAGCCTGATTCAGAATAACAAGACTTTTGCATACCAGTTAAACTCCGAATTTAAAAGATCAAATGATTTCGGCCATAAGAATTCTTCATTTTATAATAATGAAATCGGCTTTACGGGAAAGGCCGACTTGAACAAGACATGGACATTCATTCCCGAAATTGCGGTAAATAATGAATCACACGGTATGTTTGATAATGCAATTTTCAGTCGGGAAGAGAAAGATAAAATTGTCGTATTTTTGAAGAATGAATACAAACCGACACCTGCCCGGTGGCATTTTAACTTTGGAGGCGCTCAGTATGTGCATCGCCTGAATGGAGATGATCCGATATCTTTCAATTGCTATAAATTAAATGAAGAAATAAAATGGGAATATATCTGGTCGGCATCCAACAGTTTTGCATTAAGGCATTATTACTGGCAGTACTTCTATAAAGATGTTGCCGCTAAAAATGATTCACATGTTGCCAATGAAATATTATTAAATTTTAAACTCACCGAATATGTAAAGCTTACAGGTGGAGCAATTATTGACTGGAACCGTGATTCGGGATGGTTCCCTTCGGGTAAAGTACTGCTGTCGAGCACGAGCTTAAAATATTTTTCTGTTGAGGGCTCCTATTCCTATACTCTGAATCCATTCCAGCCTGAAGATCTTTATTTTAACCAGAAATATATTGAACCGCGGGGAAGTCTTCCCCCCTCTAAGATGCACAAGGGAAAACTGGATACCTCCTTTGATGTTTCCTTTAAAAAGAAATCTTCCTTTTATATCAAAAAAATAAAATTCAAGGCAAATGGAGTATGGGGGAAACATAATAATTTTTATAATTATATTGCCAGTCCCTCCGACAGCAACGGACGTGTTCTTGATGTTACTTCTCAGGAAGTTATGACACTCTATTCCGATTCTTCCATACTGTTTGTTTTCAGTATATTTAATCAGAGCCTGAATTTGAATGGCACATACCGTTTCCAATACTTTGACTCCGATACTAATATTACATACAGGCCTGTTCACCTGGTTAAATGGAAAATTGCCTATAAGTCATCCAGGTGGGAGCTTGCCTGGGAAAACAGTTATCGCGGTAGTGTATATACGGATCCAGATACAGACTCAAAACTTAAAGATGTCATTACAGGTGATTTGCAGCTGCAGTATCGAATGATAGATACGCTCCACTTTAATGTCAGGCTGCAGAATCTTTATAATAATTCTTACAGTCTGATAAATAGTTATCCGGAACCGGGATTAACGGCTCTCGTAGGTCTGAGAATTGTAATTTAAAAAATAGATCACGGGAAAACTGTAACCAAATTCAGTGAATTAGTCCTGAAAGAGATTAAGTATCAGTCATGTGTGGAATGTCTCCACGAAAATAAATAACTTGAGGAAAGTATGACCGGAAAAATTATCATTTCCATTTTCGACTCCATACCCCTGTGGGTAATGATACTGCCGATCCTTCTTAGTTCTATTGTTGCTTTGGCAGTGATAATAGAAAGGTCTCTTTTTTATCGTAAAATTAATCATGATTACCGTCTTCTGGTAAACAGTATCAGGGATAAGGTCCGGGGAGACCGGCTGACAGATGCAGAAAAGATGCTCGATGCCTACGGAGGTCCCGTGGTAAATATGATGAAACGCGTAATCGAAGATTGGAACTCGATTGATGATCGTGAAGGCTATATTCAGGACCTTGCGGAAAAAAGCGTCAGAACAGTTGAGAGATTCGGCGGTGTTATATCAACAATAGCCACTGTTTCGCCAATGCTTGGACTTCTCGGTACTGTTACCGGTATGATGAAATCATTCAGCAGTCTTGCCAGTATGGGGCCATCGGCTCAGGACCTGCTCGCACAGGGAATAACGGAAGCATTGATAACAACGGCCCTTGGACTAATGGTGGCAATACCCTCGATCATGTTTTACAACTACATGGTTTCAAAAAGTGAAATATTTACCAGAGAAATTGAGTATGTAGCCAACAGCCTTATTGAGCTGTAGGGCTAAACGAGTAACCAGGATCATTCGATGGCGCTAAAATTAAAAACAAAAATGGAACACCGGGCGTTGATAGATATTACGTCACTGGTCGATCTCGTTTTTCTTCTTGTGGCATTTTTTATGGTTACGTCATCACTTGGTTCCGAATCTTCGATTACAGTACACTTGCCAAAGGCTGTACAGACCGGGCAATACAAGAGCGGGACTATAATTATTTCTATTAACGAAAGAAACGAAATATTTCTTAACGATAATGCGATAAATCTGGAAAGTTTAAAAAAACAGATAGGAACAATTATTAAAAACAAAAAAAATAATAACGTTGTCATAAGGGGTGACAGAAAAGCCCACTATGACACTATAGTGAAAGTAATAGACAGGCTTAATCAGGCAGGGATACCTAAATTTGCCATTTCCACTTCACAATGAGTTATTGCAGCCAAAAAAAAGGAATTATTCCCAAAATTCTTGACATGGATTGCGGGTGAATGATATGAGATGTCAAATAATTAAAAAGGCCAAAAACTGAGTCAAATGAAAAAATATATAATCATCTTAACAATTTTCGCAATGTTTCAAGTTTCTATATCGGGAATTTTTTCTCAGCAGCAAAAGTATGAGGGTAAAATTGTTCGAAAAATCGACTTTGTGGGGCTCTCCGTAACTGATAAAGATGAACTTTTGTATGAAATGAAGACATCCGTCGGATATCCCCTGAATTCTTCAGAGATGAGAAAAGATATCAAGACGATTTTTGTCAAGGGGAAGTTTGAAAAGATTGATGTTGAGATAGATGAGTTTCAGGATGGAGTGAAACTTCGGTTCACCTGCAAAGAGCGCCCGCGAGTAAAAGAGATCGTTTTCAAGGGAAACGACGAATTTGTCGAAACCGATCTGGAAGATTCTATATTATTGAAGGAAGGAGAGGTTTTTAGAAAAGACTTTATTCAAAAAAGTCTAAAATTGCTGAAGGATAAATATAACGCGGAGGGCCTCTTTAATGCTTCGATTTCTTTTAAAATCAAACCCGACAAGAAATTAAATTATGTAAATGTTGAATTCATAATAGATGAAGGGGAAGAGATCAAAGTCGAAAAGATTTCCATTTTCGGAGCAAGTAAGATATATTCAAAAGAACTTAAGAGTTTCATGGAAACTCAGGAAGAAGGCATAATTCGCGATGGTTCATTTAAAAAGGATATATATGAGCAGGATAAAGCAAAAATTATCGGTTATTATAAAGAACAGGGATTTCTTGATGCTCAAATAATTGAAGATAAAATTGAATATGAATGGAAGGATCCCCAAAAGCAGGAAGAACGGGTTCTTTTCCTGCTGATAAAACTCCAGGAAGGGGAGAAGTACTATTTTGATAAGTACAGTGTTACTGTAAATGGAGAAAAAGGCAAAACACTGTTTACTGCAGAACAGCTTATGCGGGGATTCGAGCTGAAAGAAAAAGGGGAAATTTTCAACTATACCAAGTTTCAGCGTGACAGGCAGATGATAAGTTTCAAGTATGCCTCAAAAGGACATATTTTTGCCCGGGTTGTTCCGAAGAGAACTATTGAAGAACGCGAAGTTGTCATTGATGGCAAAAAGGAAAAAAGAAAATTTGTCAGCATTGCCTTCGATATAACCGAGGGATCAAAGGCCTATGTCGAACAGATCATTATAAAGGGAAATAAAAAGACAAAAAATAAGGTTATAAAGAGGGAGCTCGTAATTAAAGAGGGAGAACTTTTCAGTTCTGCAAAAATGCAGATTTCGCGTGAAAAGGTCTACAACCTGGGATACTTCAAACAGGTAAATATTGATGTTCGCCCCGGTAGTCGCGAAGGCTATATGAATCTTATTGTAGATGTAGAAGAGCAGCCATCGGGGACAATCTCCCTGGGGGGCGGTTATGGTACCACCTCTGGGTTTTCTATATTTGCAGACATCAGCGAAAACAATTTTCTTGGAAACGGTCAACGGGTCGGTGTGAAATTTGAATACGGTCCGCAGAAGTCATCGATAACTCTTTCTTTTGCCGAAAGATGGCTTTTTGATGTTCCCCTTTCTTTTAACACATCTGTTTTTTATAACCTTTATAATATTGAAACAACTTCGATGTTTAATACCGGCGCTAATGCAGATTACCAGAAACAATCTCTCGGTTATTCCCTTGGTTTAAGCTGGCGTTTCTGGTACTACTATGTGGTGGGATCTACCTGGTCGCACGCCTTTAAAACATATATGAATCCCTCCGGTAATGCCTCCGATGAGATCATGATTGCCGCTGCTGAGGGGATGCAGCAGAAGCGGACCCAGACCTTCTATGTATTCCGTGATTCGAAGGATAACTACCTTAATCCCACCAGGGGGTGGCGCATTGGTCTTTCTGTTGGTTTGACCGGTGGAGTGATCTATGGTGGTGATGATCATTACGTTAAGTTTACCCCTGAATTTAACTATTATATATCCCCCTTTCATCTGCCATTTCTCAAGAGTCACCGGTGTGTTTTCGAATTTCGGTTTAATGGTACCTTCATTACAAAACCCCTCGGTTCCGTAAACCAGGACCATACTAAAAATCAGTGGCTCGAATCAGAAGACCGCTTGTATCTCGGTGGGCCGGAAACTGTTCGGGGATGGGATTATTATGACTTCAATCTTCCCTCATCATGGCGAACCAACGGTCTTTATCACAGGATACTTTACGGGATTGAGTTCAGGATTCCCATCCATCCGCAGATGCTCTGGCTCATCGGATTTTTTGATGCGGGGGCCCTCTGGGGGGATAAATTCTGGAATAGTCAGCTTACCGGTGATTCACTGGATACTGTTAATGATGATCTGGATAGCAACGATTTGAAAAACATCGATGATATGTTTAAAACAAACTGGGGATCATACTTTAAGTATTCCTATGGTTTCGGCTTCAGGATTCAAATCCCGATGATGCCACTTCGATTCTGGTTTGGTCAAAAGTTAATCTACGATGGCGGTTTCAGGCATGTGGACAGGTTGACATTTCAGTTTCAGATCGGTGATATGAGGTACTGATGAGGAATTCATTAGAAACAGTTACTGTTTTACTGCTGATTTCTATTCTCGGTTTTTCATCATGTTCTCTTCCTTCAAAAAAGAATGAAAACGGTTATGTTATCCGATATTGTGACATACAGGCGGTGTATCGATATGTCCTTTCCGAAAATCCTTCTGCGGTTAAATTGAAGATAAAAAAGGAAAAATTGACAAGGGAGAGGGAAGGAATAATAAAAATATTAAAACAAAATCCTTCTGAACTACAGAGGCAAAAACTTCCTTTCATAAATAAAGAATTGGGCGAGATCTCCAAAAAAGAAAAAGATCTGAAAGCTAAAATAATTAAATCGATAAATCATGTTCTCAAGAAAGTTGCAAAGGATACCGGTGCTGATTTTATATTAAATTATGGAGAGGGGCTTCTCTACGGGGATGGTCACTATGACGTTACCGAAGATGTTATTCGGTACTATACAAAAATGCAAAAACGATCAGCCCCCGTCTCCCGGTAAAAGTTTATGAAGAAAGTCTGTATATACCTGACCTTAAGAGTAGCTCTGCTATTGATGATTATCTTTCCCTTTGCAGGGTGCCTGGGCAGCAAATCGGACCGTATCAAAGCCGCTTTTTCCGAATATAAGGGGCCCTATCTGGTATACATTAGTAAGAAAAGATTCACCCTAGAGGTTTTCAATCGGGATTTACGGAAAATTATACAATATAAGATTGGTTATGGAAAAAATCAGGACAGGAAACCGAAACATTATGAAGGGGACAACAGAACCCCGGAAGGAACTTATTGTATCACCAGAATATTGAGCATCGATGCAGAAAAAAATTCAAATGCTTACAGGACATTGAAAAAAATGAACAATGTCTACTTTACCGCAGCTTCCGGACACTATAAATTTCGGAAACCGGATACGGATCTTGGGAAAAATGTCTATGGTTCACGCTACTTCGAAATAGACTATCCCAATGAAAATGATAAAAAGAATTATGAATTGCTGCTGAAACAGGGGAAAATTCCGGTGAAAAAAGGAAAATTTTCATCAATTGGTGGCGGAATCGCCATCCATGGCAATAATGATCCCGATTCAATAGGGTACCTGGCTTCAAGTGGTTGTGTTCGCATGTATAATCAGGATATAATTGAAATGGAACAATACATCAGGATTGGCATGCCCGTTATTATTTCTGCAGAATAGCCATTTCTGTTTTGCTCTTATTTAATATAATAACGTGTAGTCAATTTTAAAGGTTGACATTAATCATGCAATTGCTGATTATTGTCTCTGATTTTTTGAATATTATGGAGGCCTACATTGCTTAACGTTGTAACAGTTGCCCATGCAATGGGACAAAATCCTGGCGGGAATGGAGCACAGGGATCCGGATCCGGATGGCTCAGTATGGTGCCCATCGTTTTAATGATCGTAATTTTTTATTTCCTACTGATCAGGCCCCAGCAGAAACGAGAAAAAGAACGTCGACAATTGATTGATTCGATCCAGAAAGGTGACAAGGTTCTTACTGTCGGCGGTATCTACGGAATTGTTTCTTCAATTAAAGATGAAACGGTTGTAATCCTGAAAATCGCTGATGGCACAAAGGTGGAATTTTCAAGAAGTTCAATTCAATCAAAAGTCTCCTGATTATGGTTTTTGTACCGGTAAAAAAATATACTTTATTTTTCGTATTTCTATGCATGACTTCCGGGCTGCTTGCACAGGATAAGCTGCCCGGTTCCACGGAAAAGGAAGTCGAAGGCACAGCAGGGGGGAATAAACCCGCAGTTGCTGATAAGTCAGATATTGTTCCTGGAGAAGTGAAAAAAGTTGTTAAAACGAAAACTCCGGGTACTGTTAATAAGCCAATTAATGTAAAAATACCTGAAAAAACTGAAAAAGCAGTCGCTGTTCGCGAAAAATCGGTTAATGAAAAGAGTGAGAATAAAGAACAGGTTACTGAAGGGAAAAAGGTTCCGCCGGATGGAGCCCTGCTTCAGATAAAGGAAGGGAACTTTAAATATAGTCGTATCCCCGGAATAGTTTTAAAAGAGAGTGAAAAAAGTCAGGAAAATGATTTTGTTCATATTTCTGCTGAGAACCTGGATGATCCTGAAAAGCAAAGTACCAATATCGAAGAGAAGGGCTTTTTGGGACTTGAAAAAAAGACGGCTGACTGGGTAGCAAAAATTGGACTCGCACTTTTGTTGTTGATAATTTTTCTCCTATACAGGGTCAGATCCCGCAGTAGCAGAAGTGTTCATAGAAGTTTTCCTAAATAATAATTTTCCCAACAGGTGAAAAAAGATGACACGAGGAATGTTATATAAAGCAGTTTGGATACTGTTTTTAATCTCAGTATCAGCAATTCTTATTGTCCCGACTGTGGGCGAAAAGCAAATGGCAATTACACTCAGTGGAGAAATAACAGCTGAGCAAAAGCAAAAGATTAAAGATAGGTTTGCCACGGAAAATTTTTCCGTAGAAGAAAAAGATAATAAAATACTCATCTCCGGAAGAAGCCTTAACGACGCTATTGTTAACGGAGTTAAAATTGTTCCTGGAGTCTCAGATGCAAAACTCCTGAAGCACTGGGTAGAAGAAAAGCTACTGGCTAAAAAAATAAACCTGGGGCTTGACCTCCAGGGGGGGATGCATCTTGTTCTTCGTGCCAATTTTTCCAGTATCGAAAAGAAACTGAATAGAACCCTCACGGAAAAGGATAAGACAGAAATTACTCAGCAGGCCCTTGAATTGCTGAGAAACCGAGTTGATAAATTCGGCGTATCCGAACCGTCCATTAGACCCAGTGGTACTGAAGCGATTGAAATACAGCTCCCGGGAGTAAAAGATCCGAAGGCTGTAAAAAAAGCCCTTGGTGATACGGGAAGCCTTGAATATCGTTTAGTGGATGATAACTATACAAACCAGGCCATGCAGTGGATGGCAAAGAATTATAAAGAGAAGGCCCTTCCAGCGGAACTTGGGCTTCAGAAAAACCTTATTGATAAAATTTCAAAAGAAATAAACCTGCCTGACAATCTTGAAATGCTTTATTATTTCGAAAGAGATAATACTACTAAAAAGATATTTCCAAGAAATCCAATGGTTCTTCTAAAGAAAGTTGCTGTTGCTGGTACTGATATTAAAGAGGCAACTGTAGATCGTGATGAATATGGTCAAATAGTAGTATCTTTTAAGACAACTGCAGAAGGCGCCACGAAATTTGCAAAAGTTACAAGAGCAGAAAACAAGAAAAAACGACTTGCAATTATTCTTGATGGTAAAGTAAGAAATGCTCCGCATATCAATGATCAGATAACAACCGGTAGCGGTCAGATCAGCGGCGGTTTTACACATGGGGAAGCCCTTACCCTCGCTCGAATTATTAAAGAGGGTGCTCTCCCTGTTGATCTGAAAATTATCGAAGAAAGAACAGTCGGACCGTCTCTTGGAGCCGATTCAATTGCTTCCGGTATCAATGCAATCCTTATCGGTCTTGCAGGAATAATGCTTTTTATGCTCATCTATTATAAAGCAGGTGGCTTGATCGCAAACCTGGGCCTGATTTTAAATATGATTTTCATGCTTGCTTTGCTGTCTCTTCTTGGTTTTACCCTGACCCTGCCGGGAATTGCGGGATTTATCCTTACAGTTGGTATGGCGGTTGATGCTAATGTCATTATATTTGAAAGAATAAAAGAAGAGATCGCTTCGGGCAAATCGGTTAGGATGGCAATAGTCTATGGTTTCGATAAGGCTTTCTGGACAATATTTGATGCCAACCTTACAACTTTGATTGCTGCATTTATTCTTTCTCAATTTGGCACAGGACCGATTAAAGGATTCGCAGTAATTCTTTTTATTGGTATACTTTCCAGTATGTTCGTAGCGCTTTACGTAACTCGCTTTGTTTACGAAATTATTTCTCTAAATAAAAAGATTAAGAAACTGCATATATAAGGAGTCCTACGTTGAAACGGGTAATTAATTTTTTAAAATACAGGTATATTGCCACTGGCCTTTCAGCTGTACTTTTAGTTGTTTTCGTCATTGGTATCGTTACAAAAGGTGGACTGAATTTTGGAATCGACTTCGTGGGTGGAGCGAAAATTATAGCCAAGTTCGAACAGGGTGTTAAGGAAGGGGATATCCGAAAGGCACTTGAAGGCTATAATCCCCTTGTTCAGCAGATAGGCGACGAAAAGTTAAATGAATATATCGTTTCCACAAAACTTTCAGAGGGTGAAAATGGTACCCAAAAGGGACTGGAAGAAGTTAAAAAGTCTTTAAACGCTTCATTTAAAAATATCGAATTTCTCAGTGAGGAAAATGTCGGTCCCGCAATTGGTAATATTTTGAAACGATCTGCCCTGAAGTTGTTTCTGGTGGCATTGATCTTGATGACGATTTATCTATCTTTTCGATTTGAATTTAAATATTCCATGGGAGCCATGGCAGCCCTGGTTCATGATATTTCTCTTTCTCTGGCCTTTATTGGTTTTGCCGGTGTCGAAATGAATATCCCCGTTGTTGCGGCACTTTTGACAATTTTTGGCTATTCTGTTAATGATACAATAGTAATTTTTGACCGTATCAGGGAAAATACTCAGATGAAATCAAAACAAACTTTTCTGGATACTATTAATAAATCAATCAGTCAGTCATTGAATAGAACATTACTTACATCATTGACGACTCTCTTTGCAGTACTGTCGCTTTACCTTCTTGGAGGGGAAGTTTTGAATGAATTTGCACTTGTTCTTCTCTTTGGTATTTTTGTAGGTACATACTCGTCAATTTATGTTGCATCTCCCCTTCTGGTTGCCTGGGAGAAGATTTTTAATAAATAATTTAAAGTGAAAAAAAACGCAGCAACAGCACTTCTCCTGATCCTTCTTCTGACAGGGCAGGGAAGTGCTGAGGTTCTTCCCTCTGAGTCATACAGCCCTCAAAAAATAACCGGCTTTATCTCATTTTTAGTTCAAAAGAAAGAATACTATCGTGCTACCCTTGAATTGAAAAGGTATTATCACTTCTATCCTGAATTATCCCATCCTTCCTCCCTGGCAGTAACGGAAGAATTTCTTCTCCTTCAGGGGAAACAGTATAAAGAAGTATTCAAGGTGCCTGCCTATTATAATAGCTTTCCGGGACCGGCAGATAGAATTTTTCATGCTGACAGTTTACTCCTGTCCGGCAAGTACGTCGAAGGGATAAAGCTATTAAACGGGGTGGAAGATGAGCATGACAGATTGTTTTCTGGAATAATTGAAAGGAGGAGAATATTTACTGCTATTATGCTTGGAATCAGCGGCAGCAGGGAAGATTTTTTTAAGCTGGAAAAGTCCCCTTTGCCGGATTCATATAGTAGTGTAATGAAACATGGTAGAGAATTTATTTCATCATATAAAAATCCTTACCTTGGGGCCAGCCTTGGTATAATTCCCGGATTAGGGTATCTCTATGCAGGGAAAACGGGTACGGGGATTCTCACCTTTGTGATGGTTTCTCTATGTTCTTCCCTCAGTTACCTGGCCTTCAGGTATAATACTGACTCTGCAGGTATTTTTCTCGGGGCAATCGCAACCTTTTTTTATACAGGGAGTATCGTGGGTGGTTATTCCATGTCAAAAAAGTACAATACATCTCAAGGGAATTTAGCTAAGGATCAGATTTATAGGGAACTCAATATTCAAAATGATCAGCGGTTTTTACTGAGAAAATATGGTTTGAAGGGAATATGAAAAAAGATAAATTCATGGAAAAGGCCCTTGATATTGCATTTCATCATATCGGCAAGACTTCTCCGAATCCAGCGGTAGGGGCAGTAGTTGTAAGAGATGGTTCAGTTATATCTACCGGGGGGACATGTCCTGCAGGCTCAGACCACGCGGAAGTGACAGCAATAAAAGCAGCATCTCAATTATCTACCTGTGAAGCCGGAATGAAACTTGAAGGATCGGAAATTTATGTCTCTCTTGAGCCTTGCAGTCATTTCGGGAAAACGCCTCCCTGCACTGATGCAATTATTAATGCGGGAATCAGGAAGGTTCACATTCCGATACTTGATCCGAATCCCCTTGTAGCAGGGAAGGGAGTGCAGAAATTAAAAGAGGCTGGAATTGATGTAGTAATACATCATGAATATGCGGATGCTGCCGGGGACCTGATTCGTCCCTTCAAAAAAATGATTCTCCGAAATAAAACTTATCTGGTTCATAAATGTGCAATGACTCTTGACGGTAAAATTGCAGCGCCTACTGGAGATTCAAAATGGATATCATCTCCCTATAGCAGGTTTTTGGCACATCGCCTCAGGCAAAAGGTGGATGCAGTTATTATAGGTAAAAATACAATGGTTCTTGACAACCCGGCACTAACCATTCGTTTGAACGATTTCGATGAAAGTGTTCACGAGTATTTTTATAATAATGTAATTAAAACCGTCGGAAGAGATAATTATTTTTTCAATAAACTCCTTTCTCCCGAAGACGAAAATTTTCCTCAACCTTTACGGGTGTTGATTGGGATTCCTGATACACTGAATAAGGACAGCCTTTTTTTGGAAGATTCCAATTATATGATTTTTGAACAAAAACATAAATTTGAAAAGTTGCAGAAAGAAAATAATATATTTTCTAAAATTGTAGATATGGATAAAGTGAAAATTCTTCCCAGGTCGGATTACAATGAATTTTCTCATAATATTCTTACGGAACTGGCTGAAAATGGTGTCATGTTTGCAATGCTGGAGGGGGGAAGTTTGCTGGCGGGATCTTTTTTTGATGCCGGGGAAATTGATCAATTCCTCTATGTAACAGCTCCAAAGATAATTGGCAGCGGAATTGGTCCTCTTTCCGGTAAAGAAAAAGGATTGATGAAAGAAGCGCAATCATTACATGATATTACTGCAGCAATGGTGGGGCCGGATATAGTAGTAAATGGCTATCGTGAGAAATATAATTTTGAAATGATGTGAGGTCATTAAGTGTTTACCGGATTAATCGAAGAAATTGGTGTCATTCAGGGAGTTGGCGAAAAGACAGATGGAAGGATTCTTACAGTTGCTGCGAAAAAAGTAATTGAAGGGACCGCTGTTGGGGACTCAATTGCAATAAACGGGGCCTGTCAGACAGTAACTGGTATATCCGGAGAGACATTTTCAGTATTTGTCTCCAAGGTTACATCAGGCATTACCACACTTGGGACTTTGAAAAAGGATTCCAGAGCGAATCTTGAACGGGCCATGACTCCGGGGTCAAGGTTTGGTGGACATATTGTTCAGGGGCATGTTGATGAAACCGGTATAATTAAATCTATTAAAAAGGATTCCACCGGTGTAGAGGTATGGGTTAATGCCGGTAAAAATATAATGAAGTATGTGGTTAACAAAGGATCTATTACCATTGACGGTATATCCCTGACAGTAGTTGAAGCAGGTATGGATTCTCTGGCCCTCTATCTGATTCCCGAGACAATCGGTAATACTTTAATAAGTGAATGGAAAGAAGGCCATGCCGTTAATATCGAAGTTGACATTCTTGCGAAATATGTTGAAAAGATGCTGCATTCGTCTAAAGGATCGGGGATTGAAGATAGCGTATTGATGAAAAAACTTTCGGAAGAAGGTTTTCTATCATAAATCAAGTTCCGGATAAAGTTGTTGAAGATCTTTTTCAGTTTTAATTTTAAAAAATTTATCCAGGTAGGAAACGATAAATATATTATTAATTTCCTCGGAAACATTGAACATGAAAAAATCAATATCTCTATTTTTAGCTATGTTTAATGCTTTTATCAGTGATCCGATACCGGAGGAATCAATTAGCCTGAGTTCCTTGAAATCAAAAATAATTGCAGTGATATCCTGTTCAAAAATCTTCTCCATTTTTTCTTCGAACATTGGCACAGATTCTATATTAAATTTGCCAATCAGTCTGGCCATTGCTCTTTTCTTTTTTGATATAGTGATGGATATCTCCATACAGGTACCTTTCATATTTTATTTACCACTCAAATAACCGATCCAGCCTTGAAAATTTGCTGTAAACAATTATTTTTACAGGATTCTAGAGTCCCGGAATAAAATGAAGATTAAATCATAGTTGAAAACAGGTAAACTTTCAATAAATTCTTGCCTGCTATATTGAAATTTTTAATCAGATATGTCAAATATTCTTTTGATATCTATTGAACCCTTCTTGATGGGAAGATTTATCTTTTTTCCATTTTTACTTGCAGATAAATATATTCCATGGATAACTTCGAGAGTTTTATATCCATCAAGTCCGGTCGAAGTAATTTTTTCGGATTTGTTATTCATATGGTTTTTTACTTCTTTGTATAATTCGGTAAAACAGTTATTTTCGCGAAATTTTGGAAAATTGACCTCGGAAAGATCACGAAAGCCCTCATAGAACTTCGAGGGCCTGGAAATGAATAGAGACTGGTATCCGTTCCCGATAATTATTTTTCCTTCGGTCCCTGAAAAAGATATCTCAAACTGAAAATAGTTCCGACTTCCCCCGGCTTCCAGAAAGATATCAATCCCATTTTCCGATTTTAACCACGCAGTTGCACGATCTTCATATCCGGTATCTCGTGTGGTCCTTTCGAAATTTCCCGTGAGTTCTGTGATGTTACCGATAAAAGAACGTATAATATCGATGATATGGGTACCATCATGCAACAGTGGGCCGCCCCCCTCTTTCAATTTGGAGCTGCCACGATATGGCCCGGTAAGTATTGAGGCGTGAATAGTTTTAATCGTTCCAATTTTCCCATTGGTGATGAGATTAAAAGCTTTTTGATATCGGGGATCGTATCTTCGTTCGTGATTTATAATCAGTTTACATCCGTGGTTATTGCATTTATTTAAAAGTTTTTTGGCAGATGGCAATGAATAGGAAACGGGTTTTTCCAGTATTATTATACTTGTACCGTTTTCAGCTGCAAAAATAGCAATATCAGTATGAGACTCCGTCCAGGTGGCAATTATAACACATGATGGTCTGACCGTTTTCAATAATAATCTGTAATCAGTACTGCAATTATTTTCCGGGATGGAGTATTTTTGACAAAATTCCCGTAGCCGGTCAGTATTGATGTCAACCGCATGTGTGATTGTAAGACCAGCTGCAGATGCTCCACCTGCATGGGTACAGGGTTTCTTCCTTAAAGGGTCTTTTTCCAAAAGAAAGCCAATGCGGCCGCAACCGATTAAGGCGATATAATTATTATTCATAAATTGATTGTATCGATTTAGAGGATCGGTAAGTATTCATTTATTTCATAATCAGTAATATATTTGTTATATTTATCAAGCTCATAGATTTTATTATCAATAAATCTTTTATGGACAGATTCACCGAGAACTTCCTTCATGAGACTGCTTTCTTCAAAGTATTTTACAGCCTCCTGCAATTGGGAGGGGAGGTGCTCATACATTTTATAATCCGAAACATTATCCAGGGGTTCCGGGAGGGTATATTTTTCTTCAATCCCACGCAGGCCCGCGGCAAGTATTACAGCAAATGTAAGATATGGATTGCAGGCGGGGTCAGGATTTCTTAACTCTGCCCTCATGGAACTTGGCTTGTCCGGCTGGCATTTGGGAATTCTAACCATTGCCTCCTGGCTGGTAACACCCCATGTCGCATGAGTTGGTGATTCGTAACCATGGACAAGTCGTTTGTAAGAGTTGATCCATTGATTTGTTATGGCAAAAAACTCCTTGCTGTGTTTAAGGAGACCGGCGATGAAATGTTCTCCTGTTTGAGACAGGTGATAATTTCTGTCGGGATCAAAAAAGATATTTTCATCATCTTTGAAAAGAGACTGATGAATATGAAGCCCTGATCCATTTTGCCCCGCAAGTGGTTTCGGCATAAATGAACCATATATATTATTCAATTGTCCAATTTCTTTTGTTATCAATTTGAATGTCATAATTGAATCGGCTGTTGTCAGGGCATCTTCATGACGAAGGTCGATTTCGTGTTGACTGTAACTCCCTTCGTGATGGGAGGAAATAACACCGATACCCATTTCTTGAAGAGTAAGGACAACCTGGCGGCGGTAATCGGCAGCAATATCAAGTGGAGTCAGGTCAAAGTATCCGCCCTTATCAAGAATTTCTGGTGTAGAAGAATTTTTAAAAAAGAAAAATTCGATTTCAGGTCCGGTATAAAAGGAGTATCCTGATTCTGAAGCCCGTTTCAGCATGCGTTTCAGGATGAAACGGGAATCACCTTCAAATGGTTCATGATCAACTGAATAAATATCACAAAAAATACGGGCAACTGAATCCTCCTTTGGACGCCAGGGCAGTATCGCGAATGTTGATGCGTCAGGCATGGCAATCATTTCCTGTTCATCTGAGCGGATAAAGCCCTGTAGTGTGGATCCGTCAAAACGAACACCTTCGGTTAATGCATCCTCGAGTTCGTCTATTGTTATGGCAAAACTTTTTAAAAAACCAAGAATATCTGTAAACCATAATCGGATAAATTTGACATTATTTTCATGGGCCAGTTTTAGTATATATTCTTTGTCCTGTTTCATTGTTGTCTTTTGCTCCGCTTTGAATTGATGCTATACTGGAGAAGGTAAATATTACCAGCTTAAAAATATTAACACGGTGAACATCACGAGTATAAAGATAAAAAGCAGAAACATGGCTACGGTTCCCTTCGAGAGGCCAATTGGGGTGTCCCCCTCCATTGATCTGGCTGAAACCTGTTTTTTCCCTGATTTGCTTTCGCCTTGAAAAGTCATACCATCAACTGCAGGATTGTACATTCTTAATTTCACCTGCTTTTCATCTTCGAGAATTTTTCCATAAATATTTGGAGCAATACGTACGAGGATTTCGATTGGATCATTTTTGCCGGCTCCGGCTTTGATATCAATTACTTCTCCAGGTATCGGTCTGATTTGATTATCTTCTTTTAGCTGTAATTGTTCTATATAGTGATTTTGAATTTCTGAGTTTGGTAAAAGTTTTACCATCAATTGATCACTCAGCCTCAGTTCGTAAATTGGTTTTCCTTTTACAGGAGCAAGCAGTGGTTTGACTGTTAGTATTACTGCTTCATTGCCAAGTCCGTATTGATTTGAGGCGGATGCGGAAGGCCCAGTGGAGTCTTCCGCGGGTTTACTCCGCTTGTTTTTAACATCATTAAACTCAGCAGGGGTAACTTCCTGAATGACGGATTCAAGAATCAGGTTCTTCTCATGTACTACTCGATTTATGAGATCATATAGCGTGATATCAAGATTATCATAGTCATAATTATAAATGTTATCATAGAATCGTTTAATCAGATTGTGGTCTGTAGAAAGCTCTTTAAATTGATTCATAAGAGAAGTCGTCATACTGTTATTAAAATGACCCTTCCACTTTAAATCAGCGATGAATTCTTCATATTTATCCCAGCTAGTGTGTAATTCCAGATCATAGGCATCGGAGTAGGTTGAAATCGCCAGATTGTGGTTTTCGAGTTCCCCATTATTGTTAAATATTAATAAAACCTGTCCGTAGAGATTCATGGCACTGGATTTAAAACGTGCCTTAACTATCATTATATTGGAATCCGTAATGGTATTAAAATCACCGCTCATAATATGACTTTATCGCTGATATATTAAATTTATATATGCATAAAAAATTACATATACAGTATTCTATCATAATGTTTCTGATATTTAATGTCAATATAAATATTTTGAGTTATCTTTAACCCCGCGGGAGATAAAAAAGGGAAGCCTGAGCAAATATATTTGACCTGTAAAATGTAGCAATATATAACGATTATAACATATATATGAAAAAATATATTTGTATACTCAATGTTTTTTACGATAATAAACATATCCGCGATTATATTAAAAAGGTATTGGGAAAATGAAAAACAGCAAAACTCTCTTACGCATGGTTCTGGGGATAACTATTATAATAACAGGTTCATCAAGTTCGTTCGCATTTTCCGATCAAGCTACGACAGAACGTATCCTAAATGAGAATAAGGAATATATTGAATTTATTAATGTTTGTATTACGAATTTTGCTCCGGAAAAATATGCGGATTTTGAAGATATTTACCGTATTCATTTTAACGCGGATATAGCATATTTGCAGTCTGATTATAAGAGGGCCTTTAAAAAAATCTATAAATCCCAGGGGAAAATGTCCGTGTTGTATGAAAAACTGTTAAGGGATTTATACCTGGAAGATACAAAGAATATTCTTGATAAAATGGCCCCCGGAATTATTAAATCAAAAAATGCAAGAGCCCGGCTCTACTTGACTCTGGGGTACCGGGATAGAACAGTAAGTTTGACTCACTATACGATAGGGGACGCATCCAACCCGAAACTTTTTTCAAATAAGATTTTTAAATTTGAAGAAGGAATTAAAATGGCAAGAAGGGCAAAGCGTTACGGTTTTCTTGCCCTTTTTGAAAGTCGTACTTCAAATATAAAAATCAAGATTTTCAACCAGTTGTTGAAAAAGGAGAAAGAGAAGGGACAGAAGTTTTATAACAGATTCCTGGAAAAAGAAGGGGAGCCCTTTATAGCCGAGTTAAATATCTCTTTTGAAGATAACGAAAAAAAAGAGCTGGAAAGCGGTATAAAAGGATCTTTTGAAACAAAGGTAATGAAAAGAGTAAGGTTCAGACAGGAATCAAGAACAGCCAGGTTCCTTATGAATCATGAATTTGACCGGGCCGAGGATATTATTAGAAAATATGTCGATGATTTTAATTATAAACTCATCGAAGCTACTTTTGATGTTTTGAAAGCAGACCTAAAAGGGACAGCAGCACCGGCTCTTGATTATGATAAAATGAAAGTTCACCTGAAGGATAATTATCTTAGACTCAGCAAGAGTTCCGCTCTGGAAACTTTTTTAGACAAGTTGAAGGTTGAAGATGACATGAAATCTCACCGTGAAGAAGAGGGTACGATCAGCAAGGAAAAGAAGGAAGTCCCCCCTGTGCCTAAAGACGAATCCAAAAAAACTCCGGAAGAAAAAAAGGAGACATCCAGGTAACAGGAAAATGAATAAGGAAAAAGTACTTGAATAATAGACCTCATGGATAAATGATTTAATCATTAAATGTTGTCCGGAGTTCAATAATGAAAAATATAATTAAAAGAATTGTTATTGCCGCCATAATTTTCCCCGTCTGTATGGCTAGCTGTAAAAGTGAAAAGGGGCCGCAGCTTGGTATTGTTGTACCGGTTGGAGATGAGCGGGTCAGTGATGAACTTCCCTACGTGGTTCATGAAGTTATTGAGAACAGCCCTGCATACAAGGCGGGACTCCAGGGGGATGATGTCATCGTACAGGTCGGTGGTGTTCCCATCAAAGGAATGAAGCATGGCTACGTTTATCGAAATCTTCTCCTGGGGGAACCGGGAACTGTCGTTACGCTTGTTGTACTTCGAAATAATGAGAAAAAAGTTTTTCAAATTATTCGAGGCGGCAGGAAAAAATGAAATATATCTGGCGGTTAATAGTTATTCTTTCCTGTTTTATAATGAGTGTTTTTTTTCTTGATATACTTTACTGGATTTTTCAGTAGTATATTACATTATGCCAGTATGGTGCTTAAAATGTGCAGTATAATCCCGCTAAACGTGTTGCCGGCGCTATTTTCCGACAAAAAACCGAATTTATTTACCTTTTCTCAATCTTTTTAAGTACATATTATATATATTGTAAGGAGTGTCAGCAATAATGACGCAAAGCCCATACGGGTGGGCTGTTATGGGCATGAAGTAGAACTTGAATTATATTGGTTACTGAAGTATACTTTTTTAAAGAACAAAAGTAATCATTCCACAACCATGACGCACCGGTATCGCCCGGAAATATAAAGGGGGAGGTTAAGATTATGAACCGATATCTATACTCAATACTTGTTTCAACACTGGCAATTTTTGCCGCAACACAGTGTGGTCCGAAAGGAACTGACGAGGCATCCGGCAAATTAAATGATGCAAAGGTAATATTTGCCATTGGCGATGTGAAAATTAAAAAATATACCTCCTGGGCTTCGGCGATGAATCAGATGAAACTGACTCAGGGTGATGAGATTAAAACAGGAAATAAATCTCAATGCAATATTGTAATCGGTAAGGATTCATTTATATCGATTAAAGAAAAATCCCACCTTATTCTTGAAAAAATTATTAAGGATGTCAGTGGTGCTGAAGATAACCAGCTGGCATTAAAAATCGGTAAAAGTGTTGTGAACCCCAAGAAATTATTGAAAGGGGACAGCTTCAGAATTAAAACTCCAACTGCAATTGCTGCTGTGCGCGGAACGAAGTTTGTTGTTGAATCAAAACCCGGAGAGAGAATGAAGGTAGCTGTTGTGGATGGAAAGGTGGAATTGAAAAGACGCGTTCCAGTTCTTGAGAAGATTGACAAAGAGGTAATGGAAAAATCAGAAGCTCTAATGACGCTGAAGGAAAAAATCGAAGAAGAAACCATTGTGATTGATGCAAATGAATCAGCCTTTATTGATAATAAAAAAGCTGAAGCGGAGAATAAAATTATCAAAGAGGCGGTAACTGAACAAGTTGAGGTAATCAAAAAAGAAATAGAGGAAGAAAAAGAACTCGAAAAAAAGGAGAAAGTAATTACAGATAAACCTGAAGAGAAAAAAATCAAAATTGAGAATAGAGAAACAGTAGTTAAACAGGAGAAAAGGGTTAAGAAAGTTTTCGCTTCTTTGCTTCTGATGAAAAAGAAAAAAAATGAAGTAAAGCAAATCAAGAAGCAGGAAAAAGTTGAGATAAAGTATATAGAGGAAGTAAAAAAACTCGACGAGGATATTGCGGATGCCAGAAGCAGAAAACTTGTAAAAGTCGAAAAGAAAGAGGAAATCGCGCAACTGAAAATCAGCAGTCCTGTTCGTGGGAGTGCAATATATATCAATACAAGATTTATCGGATATGATAATGCACTATTGAAACCTGAAACGGGAGAAGAACTCAATATTAAAATAATGGCCCGAGGGTATCGCCCCTTCGTTGTAAAGTTGAAACTCAAAAAAGGTGAAACTAAAACAGTAACTGCGGTAATGAACAGGGCGGCGACCCTGACTGTTATTTCACCGGTGAAAAATGGTAGAATTTATATTAACAGCCAATATATCGGAAGAGGGAAGGCGCTTATAAATCCCGAAGTTGAAAAGATCCTGGCAATTCAGGTGAAGGCCCCAGGTTTTAAAGAATTTAACTCGCAGATTACTGTAAATGCAGGTGAGCAAAAAGTTGTTAAAGCAGAACTTATTCGCAAGAAGAAACTGGAGCGGATTAACTGGCAGCATAAAATGGGAAAAACTGTCCTTGTGAAACCGGTTGTTTATGGGAAAAATCTGATTATAGCAACCAATGATGGGAATCTGCTGATGGTTAATAGGGAAGGAAAACGAATCTGGAAGGCTGACCTTAAAAGGAGAATTGAATCAACCCCTCTAGTGTACAGGAATAAAATCTATGTTGCTACCAGTAATGGTGATTTTTATTCACTCAATGCCCGTTCAGGGGGAATAGTCTGGAAGAAAAAAATATTTGGTTCCCTTCTTTTTGGATCCAGGCCAATAGTAGCTGCCGGTAGTCTTTACCTGGCTACGAGTTTCGGTAGAGTATATTCCTTCTCCATTACCGGAAAGGAGAAATGGCATGTTGATCTTGAAAATGGAGTTTATTCATCTGTTACATACAGGGAGGGGCTGGTCTATGTTGGTGCAGAAGATCATAATATTTATGCCCTCAATGCAAAGGATGGGGATATTGAGTGGAAGTTTAAGGCTGACAGCAGGATGGTATCCTCTGCTCCGACTATAAAAGGGAATACTCTTTATATCGGTTGCTACAGCGGATCATTTTTTGCAATTGATGCATCTAAAGGAAGTGAAAAATGGAAATTGAAGACCGGTGATTCAATCTTTTCCACGCCGTTAATTATTGGTAATTCAATTTACCTCGGATCAAATGATGGCAAGCTGTATGCTATTCTGAAAGATTCCGGTAAGGTCCTCTGGAAATTTAATGCAGGTAGCAAAGTGAAGTCGAAGGCTGCCTCAATTGGTAATCTGGTTGTAATAACCAGCGGTAAAAGAGTTCTTGCACTCGATAAAAAATCAGGTGCACTGCAGTGGGCACATATCTTTAAAAAAGAAATTAAGACCTCTGCAAGTATTTCCGGTAATGATATATTTGTTGGTCTTGAAGATGGCGAAATTGCTTCTGTAAGAAATTCACTGCTTGATACATATCGATAACTGTTGATGGTGTATAGGGGCCGGTTTTTAAACGCCGGCCCTTTCTGATGGTGAAAAAGCTAGAATATTTTTTCTTTTACATTATACTCCCATAATTCTACAAGCTTTTCAAATTCACGATCCCTGGGTTTGTCTTTATACGCAAGGTTTCTTCTTGTTATCAGGAGGGAAACCGTTTCATCTTCAAGAAGAAATTTTTCACCCATTTCATTGAGTTTAATAATGCAGTAGTTTAGGTTGTAAATCTGGAAATCTCCAATGTATTGACTGGACGCAACCGTTGGCTCGTATTTAAGGAGAAGTTCAGTGAAATAGAGGGCATTTCTCCAGGCATCAATACTGTCACCGAGACCCATCTTAAAGTGCATGCTGAGTTTTTCAAAAATATCCATATTCTTGTAGTATGATTCGTAAATATATTTGATTAACTCAGGGAAATGATTTTGAACTTCCATCAAGTCTATTGGTTCATTTGACTCTTTGAAGAAATCGAATACCTCGCGGCTTTTAGCACCCGCAGGCTCTACGTCTATTAGCTCAATATAGAGGTCCCGTATGATTGTTCGGACCTTTCCGATTTTTTTAAGATAGACCTCAATTTCAACCGGTTCGATGTAATAATATTTCCTGTCTTTTTTCATGGTTGATTTTTAATTTTTTCTAAAATGGCTTTATGTTTCCTGGAAAATGAGTACTCCTGAGCAGCCTTCAGGAGCTCTGCCCTGCTGCCAGTCTCTTTTTCGCTCTTATTGATAATATCATAAAATTTAATATCCATTTCAATTAATTTTCTTTTTGCAATTGACCAGAGGGTGTCTCCATCACTGACTGTAATTTTCTGGTCATCAAGAAGCACAAAGGAATTCCCGGGGTATATCCAGTGTGGATTTTTTGTTTTAATACCCGCATCCTTGAGCTCTGCATAACCATTTTTTAATGCGACCTTGTTTGCATAACGATAAATATCGGTATTGGTAATATTTGATTTGAACGAAGCCGGTAAATTATCGTAGTTTTCCTTCTGTTCAGGTGTAAGTATATTATTGCTCCTGGTAATATTTTTTGACGATCCGGTGTCCCGTTTAATGTTAATTTTTTGGCCGGGGAAGCAGCTTAAGCTGCTGTCTTCATCGCTGAATGTAATACTGTAAATAGTCAGTATAGATGCCAGTAAAATTATCGCCCCAATAGAGGAAAGGACTATTTTCTTTTGACTGCCGAGAGAAACTTTATCATTTTCTGAGATGTACAAGCCTGTGTTCTCAAAACCTGAATTATTGCTGTTCGTTCTGGTTTTTTTAATTGCCTGTTTATTTTTGTCCAGATCGGTTGTTTTATGTGATGTATTGTTACTTTTCTGCTCAGTACCTGAATGGGGGGAATTGCTGATTTTAGGAGCATACTGTTCAAAGGTGGGCATGCCGGCATCTAATAAGTTTTTCGCCGGCTTTCCGTAGTCATTTATGGACGTATTTTTTTTCCTTCCCCCGATAAGAGAGGAGAGTTTACCGGTGGATTGAGAGTTGTCATAATTTCCGCCCATCTCCGGAATATCAATATTGTAGAAACTTTTCCTTACTGCGATCGCTTCTTTCAGACGTGCATTTTCTTCCGGTTCCAGAAGACCACTGTCGAGTCTTTCCCTGAGGAGAATTTCAAGAAGCAGTCGCAGACGTTTTCGGTCAGCTGTAATCCGGTTCAGTGCAGTTTTCTGGAGTGGATATATTTTGTCGGTATTTAATATTTCCTCATCCTGCTCCCTTATTTCTTCTATTAATTCAGGGGAAGCTTCTTCCGTGATCGAGCTAAGGAAGATGTACATGCCACTGTTGAAGAAATTTATTTTCATAATATTATTATCTGCAAGGAATTTCTCATTATTCTGCAGGAAAGTACGAAGGTCCTGCAATATTGAGCGATAGCTGCCGAAGAGCTGGCGATCTGATGTGGAATCACTTATTGAGCGGAGGAGGTTGTAACAGTTGTGAACTGTTTTTATTTTTTCAGAAGATATATGTTCCCCACCGGTTAAAGTTTGAATGTAATTATTTATTTTTTCAGGGTCTCCTGTTTCGAAAATTTCCGAAGCGGTTTCTCCAATATCTGCGGCGGTGATCAGGTCTTGAAAAGATACGGCTTTGTTGAAGATATATGGAATTTCATTCTGAGCGAGTTGAAGTGATTCGTTCAGGAGATGTTCGATTTTTTTCCCTGTATCGTTTATAAGGAAAACAGGGATAGATGATGCTTTGAATAGAAGTGTGGATTCCTCATATACGCTGTATTCGATTAGAATGGCATCAAGATCATCCTGCAGTACTTCCCGTATGCCTGAAATGCCTTTCACGAATGCGACGGATATATCTTTTTTCTTAAAGTGAACCTTGATGTTGTATGAATTGTGGTATTGTGTATATACAGTTCCATCAGGGGATTCATAATTCATTTCATCAAATGGTTGCTGGCGCAGGGTGCAGTTTCGGAAAAGAGCCTTTAGTGTTGCCAGCTCGTCATTGTGGTCACTCATTATGGTTAACTGACCGGTTTTGTGATGTTTCCATTTCATGAATCTGGTCAGGTTCATGAAGTTGCCCGATGGGTGGATTACCCCTTTGATTTTTTCCGGTGATATTTTCAACTGTGAAAATGCGGTAAGGTAAGGTGCTGGAAAAAGATAGGATGTAAATGCCCCTGAATTGAAAAATAGCGGGTTATTGTCAATGATCACCATTCCGGATTCACTGTAACGGCTTGTACTGATTGAATTTTCCACAACCAGATCATGGATGCCCGCAAAGGGGAGGGTCATTTCCCTTGCTTTTTTCAGGTCAAATATTTCCCGGTTCCCGTGAACGGTTTTGAAATTACCATCACGGTAAAATACTCCTATGAACTGGTTTTTTTCAGATATCGTTTTCTCTCTGGAAAGTTCCGGCAGGTCTTTCTCAATATTTACAATTATTGCGTTCCTGAGATCAAGGCCAAAGATTTTCTGGTAATTTAGAAATCTTTGAAGTATATTTTCACTGCCGATGTATCGATTGTTTTCCAGGTCACGGACGTCGATATTGAACTGTTCGAAGGCGGGATTTCCTATCATGCCGTCGGGTACAATTATATTTTCAATGAAGGGTATAAGTGTTGCGGGCATTTCCGGCCAGGAGCCTATCCTTATAAAAGGCTTTCCGTCGAGAGAGCTTTCACCGGTAAAGATAATGAAGCATTCAGGATCGACAATAAACAGCCGATCAGTATCGTTTTTAATTATATCTGAAAGGTTCATGAAGTCTCCTCTAGTCTAATGCAGTATAAGATGCCATTTTAATTACTGACATAAAATCATTAAAACCTTCAGAGGCGAGGGCTTCCCGCCGCGCTGAAGGTTTTGAAAATATTTTTGAGATGTCTGAAAGAATTTGTATCTGAGATTTCTGGTCGTTAAATGGTGTCAGAATCATAATAATTATATGTGCCGGTTTACCATCCGGCGCATTAAAGTCAATACCCTTTTGAGATAAACCTATGGAGATGGAGGCTTGTTTCAGGTCGGTTAGCCGCGCATGGGGCACAGCAAGGTGATTTCCGATGCCGGTGCTCATCAGCTCTTCTCTTTCCATTACTTTTCCGGCTATGATCTCATTGCTGATTTCAAGTTTTTTACCCGCAAGTGCGGATAATTCTCTGATTGCCTCCTCTGTATTGCTTCCGGAAAGATTGGATATAAATAGTTTGCTGTCGATGAGATCAATACAGTGGAGCACTTCCTTGGATTTGAGAAAAAATTTAATAAAGGGACCGCTCAAAATTGAAGTAATCACTGCGGTAATAACAATTGCAACGAATGTCTCTCCGGATATAAAACCAAACTCGAGGGCAAAAAGACCAAGAATAATGCCCATTGCACCGCTTGCACTCATTCCTGAACCAATTGCAAAGGCTTCACGGATTTTCATTTTGGCCGCAAGACCTGCAAGAAGGGAACCCCCCAGTTTTCCAGTAAAAACGATTAAAATGAACAGCAGGGAGAGTAACAGGTTGAAGTCATTGATAAAATCAATTCTGAGACCAATTGAGACAAAGAACAGGGGAGCAAAAATATTGTTGATAAACTGGTCGATGATCTCCCTTGTGTGTTCTTTTAGTCGCGGTGAATCACCAATTGCAATTCCCGCAAGAAATGCCCCGAATATCGCGTGAATGCCAATGGCTTCTGCCAGGGCAGAGAACAGGAGAGCTGTCACAATTGCGAATGATATGACTCCACCGGGCCACTCCGTTTTTGCCTGGATCCACCCGAGGGCGATGTTGATAATGTAGCGTACCGCCGTTAATATCAAAACCGAAAAGATAAGAGTTAAACCGACAGTTTTCAGTACGGAAATGATATTGATATTCCCGGTCTCAACAATTTGAATCAGAACTGAAAAAAGAAGCCACCCGAAGAGGTCATTAATTATTGCAGCAGAGAGTATCAGCATGCCCAGGTCTGAATGGAAAAGCTTCATGTCCATTAGAATTTTTGCTATTATAGGCAGGGCAGTGATGGAGACGGCGATGCCGATAAACAGGGCCAGGACAAGCCTGTTTTCCCCCTTTCCGAAAAGGTGTGGCATATTCCAGGCAATAATGGCCCCCAGCGAGAAGGGAACGAGAATGCTGAAAAAACTGACGTAGATAACAGATCGCCCTTGCTGAAAAACTGATGAAAGATCAACTTCCAGACCGGCAGTCAGGAGCAGTAAAACGACACCCAGTAATATAAAGGCCTCAAGTCCTGTGTATACATGTGTAGCAGAAGGGAACAGCCATGTGGATAGTTCCGGGGCCAGTCGCCCCAGTACGGTATGGCCGAGGATAATCCCTGCCAGAATCTGGCCGATTACAGCGGGAAGTTTCAGTCGATTGAATACCTCACCGAGGATTCGTGCCATGCCAAGCAT
The DNA here is from genome assembly GCA_942491575.1 of uncultured Spirochaetota bacterium. Classification (GTDB taxonomy): domain Bacteria; phylum Spirochaetota; class UBA4802; order UBA4802; family UBA5550; genus CAZHNW01. The sequence continues at coordinate 1,200,212 of CALOBT010000025.1, read as the reverse complement.
GAGAGAGAGACTGAGGAAAAGGATAACGATTTCTTCTTTGGCAAATGCATTCATAGAGTAATTTTACTTTTTTCAGTTTATTATATGTAAAGACCCGGATCTTTTTATTGAAATAATATGACATAATATGCTCAGTTGATCTGTAATTTCAATTAAATTTTATATTTATTGAAAAAGGTGAAAGACGGCAATCTGTTCTTACTTTTATGGTTTAGGTGCCGATAAGATAATAGGGGTAATTTTTACCCTTGACCGGAAAAAATATAATATGGTTTAATATATTTTATGAAACGTTTCTCCACTTACATGCTGCAGCTCTACTTTCGGTTTAAATATATACGACAGTTTATATGGGTCTTTTTCATAACCCTGGTAATCACAGTATTGGTTTCATTGTTTTTTCCCGAACGTAATACAATAACCCGCCCGGTTGGATGGGAACGAAGCTACTATGTTGTTCCCGCGTGGATAAAAACAGGAAATTTTGATGCAGCAGCGAAGGGAAAACTGGTAATCGTTTCTTATGAAGGGACTGAAAAGGGAAATCAGGGGATTTATGTCTCTATTTCATTTAACGGGGGGATCTTTTTTCAGGCTCCGGTAAAGGTTGCTGATGTTAATACGGTAATAGCCAATAATCCCAAGGTGGCCATATCAGGGAACGGCCATGTCTTCATCGTGTGGCAAAACCATGTTGTTGATGAGGCTGCAAACAGGATTTATTATGCCAGGTCAGCGGATATGGGAGCTACCTGGTCCAAAGCGGAGCTTCTGAATACCGGGTATGACATGGAAATGCTTCCCCGCGTATTCTATGATGACAGGAATCACGTCCATATCTTTTATCACGGATTCAGCGGGGGTATTATAAATCTTTACCACAGCATAAGCGTGGATGAAACCAGGTTTCAAAATACCGGGGCCCTGATGAAATTAACGGCAGATATGAAGGGGGCTTTTTTCCCGGCAATCCAACTTGAGGGAAGAAATATATATCTTGTCTGGCAGGGTAAAGGAAAGGCATATAAAGATGATCTCTTTTTTATGAAATCCGGCAATTATGGAAACAGCTGGAGCGGTATGGAGAAAATTACTTCCAGCAAGGCAAATGATGCAGCACCTTTTGTTTTGACAAAAAATAATACAATATACCTGGTTTATCAGAATAACGAAGAGAAATCCTGGGGCATCCGTTTACTCATCGGACAGAGAAATGGACGCTCATGGAGCGAAAAACCTCTGAAGATTTCTGAAACAGATACAGATTGTTATGGGCCAAAACTTGCCTTCAGCAGTAAAGATACTCTCCTGGTGACATGGTATGACAGCCGGGAGGGGCCCCTGTCAATTTTTTCCAGAGAGTACAATGTCAGAAAAAACAAGCTTGGAAAGGAAGTTAAACTCTCCCTGAAGAGGGGAGTTGCCCGTGGGCCATTTCCCGTAACATCCGGCAATAAAGCTGTCGTCTTCTGGAAGGAAGGGAAGAGGATTACTGCAAAATATAGCGATGTATATGTAAAACCTCCCAGGGTTTTCTCCCGGACTCATCCGGAGGGGAAATGGTCTCGAAATTCAGTCGCCAGAATTGAATGGGTTCCACCACTTGATGAATCGGGGATAGTCGGATATGCCACTATCATCAGTAAGGCCGACCAGAAGGGGAGAGTCGAAGATATCAATCCAGCCATCCAGAATGTTAAGGCCGGGAACAGGAGTATTGTCCTGCCTGGACTCCTGGATGGCATTACCTATTTTCATATACGCGCAATAGATGGTGCCGGTAATTTCAGCAGGACCATTCATTATAAAATCCAGGTGAGCGCCAACCCCTTACCAATGCCGGTTGTTGTTTCGCCTACACATCCCCAGGGGAAAAAAATTGAATCAGCATCACCTGTATTTCGATGGGCTGTGGGTGACAGGGAACGTTTAAAAGGTTTTGTATACAGCCTGTCAAAGGATTCCGCCACCTATCCGAAAAAATTCACAACGGATTTCGAAAAGACCTTTAATAACCTGGAAAAGGGGGTATATTTCTTCAGCCTGAGTGCCATTGATCGAACAAATCAACGAAGTCAGATTGCCGATTACTATATCGTCGCCGGTGGAGCCGAAGCTATTAATCCGGATGATCTTCTTGACAAGACCAAAAGAAAGCAGCCCTTTAAAATCAGATACCTTGCAAAGAAACCTGAGGTTGAAATTAACTTCCCCTTTGATGTGTCAAAGCCTTATACCAAAACATCATTTGATGCTGTGATGAAGATAAAGAATGTCAAGGAAAAGGCAGTCTCGGGCTATTCAGTAATTATCAGCAGGACTAAGGCTACAGCCCCGGAGAAACTGACAACAGCAGAGAATATTCTAAAAGTAGAAAATCTTACCAGCGGTACATACCATCTTTCCGCAAGGGGACGGTACGCCAGACTGAAGGGGAGAAAAAAAATATATACATGGACAGAACCTTTTGAAATGACCGTTAATGTTTCCATACCGGTCACTCTTTCACCGGTTCAGCGATACGGAGAACGTCTCATTGATCGTATCGGCAGGGATCTGTTTATAGTCACCTTCGCAGTCGGATTTCTTACGCTGATAACTGTAATGATAGGATTTGGTACACGTTTTGTTTTCTACTTGAAATTAACAGGGTATCGCCTGCGGATTCTTCTTAAATTGTAGTTTTTTTCAGGGGGCGGGGGGAAGTTTAAGGAAGTACAGCATTATGAAATTACACCGGTAAAGATAGCTTCCTCAGATTTCATTGTGGGAAATATCATATTTGAAAAAGTTGACAAAAACGTGTATAAGTTCATGAAAATTGATGGATTCCGGATGTTTTTTAACAGGATCGATAACAAAATACGGCTGAATTGTCTAATAATGTATCAGGTAAAAGTAACGAAAAGAAAGGACGTTCCATGCTTCAAAAATTAGCAGTAATAGTAATTACATGCCTGTTGCCTGTAGCATTTTTGTCGGCTCAGAGCGTAGATGAGATGGACAAACAGGCACAGCGCCATTTTGATAAAAAACAATTCAGCAGTGCCATTGCTCTCTGGTTGAATATACTCGAAGTGGATCCGGAAAATGAACGTATCCAAAAAAAGATCGAAATGATCTATGAGTTAAAACAGCGAAAGGACCTTGCCCTGCAGAAATCAAAATTAAATTACAGGATTGCGCGCAAAACCATTGATACTAATTACGAGGTGGGGAGATCAAAGGCGAAGGTTGCAATTAATAATTATATTACCGCATACAGGATTGATCCTGAAGATCCTGAGCTTCAGGAGCTAAAAGAGGATATGCGGAGGCTCAATGACCAGATTTCCGCTGAGGAAGAGAAACGTCGTCTCAGGAGAGAGCTCCGTCTGAAGGCTGACAAAATTTTGATTCTGGCCATCGCCGCCATGAAGGAAGAGCGCTACGCCGATGCCATGAAGCTGTGGGAACAAATACTCGATATCCTTCCAAAGGACCCCCAGGCAAAGGAAGGAAAGAGAAAAGCAATGCTGGCAATTGATAACCGTATCAAGTTCGAGAAAATAAAACGATTCATGGCAAAGGGTAAGCAGCTTCTGAAAAATAAAAGATATGCACCGGCACGGCTCGAATTTGTACAGGTCGTAAATCTTGATCCTGAAAATACTGAAGCAAAAGAGTTAATCGGGGATATCGATGATGAGCTTGATGAGCAGCGGAGATATCAGCAGCGGCTTCAACAGGCTGAAAATTTTTACCAGTCCGCACTGGCGAGTATTCGCAAGAATGATTATAACCAGGCAGAGGAAGACTTTGAGTCAGCCCTTGCCCTGATTGAAAATTATAAAGATGCAAAAAGACGTCTTGCAGAGCTCGGTGGGCTCAGGAAAGATTTTGAAGCAAGGGAAAGAAGGCGGCGCCTGCAGATTATTTTCCGGGAATTCCAGGAGGGGATTCTTGCCTACACGGAAGGAAACTATCGCCGTGCCATTGCCTCCTTTGAAAAAACATTGAGGCTTAATCCGAAAGATAGCCAGGCACGAGATTATCTACAGCGGGCAAAGGATGCCCAGCAGATTCTTGCAGAAGAGGTTATTGATGAAAATTCCCCCTATTTCGATATCGTAAATTCCCTGATTATTTCAGGAAAGGCCCTCTATGTAAAGGGGAAGTATAATGAATCAAGACAAAAATGGGATAACATTCTGAAACTGTTTCCAAAGAATAAAATTGCCACGGAATTTTTATTGAAATGTGAATTGAAGCTGAATCCCGCTTCCTACAAAGAATTTACCAGCCGGATAATCGCTGAAGGAAAGACTCTCTTTAAGATAAAGAAATACCGGGAGGCCCAGAAGAAATTTGAGCTTATCCAGTCCATAGATCCGAATTATCCGGGGATAGCAGCCCTCATTGCCGGGTCCGAGCGCGGTCAAAAGGCAGCGAAGGTGGTTCTCAATGCAAATGACGAGCGGACAGTGAAGGAACAGCTGAGAAAGGCGGCATTGTTTTATAAAAAAGGTGGAAAGGAAAATCTTCTCGCAGCACTAGCAGCTTATCGAGACGTTAAGCGTAAGGATCCAGATAATGTGCAGGCCGTCATCAGTATTAATAAAATCGAATCACAGCTTCGGATAACACCGGTTGGGCAAAAGGTGGTGAGGGAAAGATTAACGCCACGTCAGAGACTTCTGGTTCGAAAATTTTACTACAGCGGTATCAGTTATTATACCAATAATAATTTCAAGAAGGCTATTGATGAGTGGCGGAAAGTGCTTGCAATTGACCCTGCAAATGTCAAAGCAAAGAATAATATAAGGAAATCTCTCGGTTTTCTCGGACGGTAAAAACATATGGCAAAGCCTGATAAAAAAAATGATAACACACCTGTAACTTCACAGGATGAAGGTAGCAAGGCCTCAAAGATAAAATTTGGTCTTCGCCTTAAGTTTTCTCTTGCGATTATTGCCATGGTTGCGGTAATTCTTGCAACCATGACTATATATTTCGTATACCGGGAGAGTGATCTTCTTACTGAGCAGATATTTACTTCAATACAGCGTGAGATGGTTCACCTGACCAATACGGCTCAGGAATCAATCGGTGTTGATGAACTGGCAATAATAGGGGCAATCAACAGTCTTCAAAAAATAGATTATCTGAAATACGCCTTTGTGATAAATAATGAAGGTCAGATCATTCAGTATTTTGATAGGCGCAGCTTCAAGAGAACTATCGGGGAAAAACTTACTGACGGTGTAACCCGTAATTTGAAACAACGGAAAAACAGCAATCAGGTGGTGATAAAGGACTATAAGGATCCAGATGATATTGGCGGCAGGATATATGATTTTTCCCGTATTGTATTAAACAAAGTCGATAATAAACCGATCGGTGCGGTAATTATCGGTCTTTCAAATATTATTATCCGGAAAGAGGTTGCCAATGTAATAAAGGTCATCAGCCTGATATCTCTTATTTTTCTCGGACTTTCGATTGTGGGTTCGATTATCCTCGCAAGTATTACAATTAAGCCGATAAGGATTCTTTCGAAGGGGGTAATGCTTATTGGCGGAGGTAATCTTGATCACCGTATAGAGATCAACAGGTCGGATGAACTTGGTATGCTGGCCCGTGAATTCAATGACATGACCAGCCAGATAAAGAATGCCAAGGATAAGGAAATCGAATCGAGGCTCATGGAAGAACAGCTGGATATGGCAAAGGATATTCAGGAAGGGTTGAATCCCATGGGATACTATGATAAAGATGGCATTCAGATAAAGGGATTTACCCGTGCTGCAAAGGGAGTAGGGGGAGATTATTTTGATTATATCGATATTGATTCCCGCCGTGTTGGGGCCCTGATCAGTGATGTTTCCGGTAAGGGTGTTCCCGCATCACTGGTAATGGTAATGATTCGAACGGTCTTCACTTCATATATTACCCGCAGCGACGTTGATTGTGCAAGTGTGGTCAGGGCCATCAATGATTCTTTGAGTGCGGATTTTGCAATAGATAAATTTGCTACGCTTTTTTTTATGATATACGACAGGAGCACAGGAGAACTGGCCTTTTCAAATGCTGGACACGGGCCGCTTTTTTGTTACCGCGCTAAATTAAATGCCTGCACCGCAACAAAACTGGATGGAGTTCCCATTGGTATTATGGAGGATGTTGAATACACACAGGCAAAGGTAAAGCTGGAACCGGGAGATATAATTGTCCTCTATACTGACGGTGTTACGGAAATGAGAAACGCAGAAAAAGAAGAGTACGGCATGAAACGTGTTCAGCAGATGATGCTAAAAAATCATACCCTGAATGCGGATGAGTTTGTTGACCTTCTCGTGAAGGAGGTTGATGATTTCAGGGGAGATGTTCCTCCCCATGATGATGAGACAATGCTGGTCTTAAAAAGGGTAGAGTAATACAGGTTTAAACAGTTGGATTAGATAAGTTCATCTTCACTGTCGTAGATTCTGAAGAATTTATCCAATGTTGCGAGTTTTAATATATTTAAAACGTCGTCATGAATATTCATAAGAGCGAATTTGCCGTTATGGGCTTTCATTTTCTTTTGTCCCGCCACCAGTGCCCCTATTCCGGATGAATCCATATAGTTAACATTAGCCATATCAACAATGACACTGGAGAATTTACCGTCGGTAATACTGAACAATGCTTTTTTGAGCTCACTTACATTATAGAGGTCAACTTCCCCGCTGACTTCGATAATTTTATGCTCTGCCATTTCTTTGAAGCTGATCTCCATAGACTTAAACTCCTGATATATTTAAGTAGATATAGTAGTTGTATTTTGACTAAATGTCAATACTTTTCAATGAAAAGTATTTTTTATCATCTCTTTTTGAAAAGTTATGTTTCTATGACTATGAGTTCATTATACCTATAATTTCTCCAGTATATTTGTAAAGCATAAAAATGATGTATTTGCTAAAAAACACTATTACGGAAGTGGTGGAGTTTATTCGTTGAAAAGTCTGTCGATAAAATCGGAGAGATCAAGAAAAGTGTTTACTTCCTTCATTTCTGTGCAGTATTTCTGGTAGAGTGTCGCAATGGAATCACTCCAGTCCCAGAGGTGCTCCCGGTCTGGATTGAGCCAGAATAAATTGCGGCTCCTTTCATGAATGGTAATGAATGATTCAAGGCCAGGGTCCTGATTATTGTTTCGCCCGTCTCCCAGTACCAGTACGGTTGTTTTATGATTGAGGGAATCGCTGTAGCCCTCAATAAACTGGTCAAAGGACTGGCCGTAATTACTTCCCCACCCATAAGTAAAGTTGGTATCTTCAAAAATTGAATTAATGGCCATCTCCGGATCCATCTCCATGAAGAGATCGGTAATTTCCACCAGGTTGCTGATAAAGGCAAAGGTTCTAACCTTGGAAAAGAGACTTTGCAGGGTGTGTGTAAGCAGCAGCATGAACCGGGTATACTGGCTTACTGATCCGGAAACATCGCAGAGTACCACAACCTGTGGGCGGTCGATTTTGCGGTCTTTGTTGAAAATTTTAAAGGGGATGCCACCGTACTGAAGTGATGTTCGAAGTGTCCGTTTGATATCAATACCACCGTGTTTTAATTTCTTTTTACGAAGTGATATTCTGTTTTTTAATTTTTGTCCGAATCGCTGAATAAGAAATCTCATTTCTCTGATTTCATCCGGAGTGAGCTGATGAATATTTCTATTAAAGAGAAATTCTTCGCGGTTGCGTATTTCGGTGCCAATGCGTTTTTTTTCGCGCCTGTTTCCTATCATTTCGAGAAGCATGTTGCCGTAGGCTTCCTGTTCGGACTGATCAGCCTCACCTTCAGGGGCCTGCCTCCCGTCCTGCTGCATTATGAAACTTCGGGCCATGGAGAAGAGGTTTCCCATGCCTCCTCCACCCTGTTCCAGCTCTTCCATTTCATCAAGGAATAGGGCCATTAGATCCTGAGGAGGGGTGGCGAAGAGTTCATCCTCGTCGAGACTGTCAAGCCAGGAATCGAGCAATTCTTCAATATTTGCCATTTCCTCAGGTGGGAGTGATTCCTTCGGTTCACCGGAAAGGATTGCCAGGGTAGCCTCGACTTCCCCCTTTTGCTCAAAAAATGCCTTAAAGCAATTCTCAAAGACGGGAATATCTGTGAAATCTTTTATGAGGGTTGTCTGAAGCGTCTGTTTGAAGATATCCCGGTCTTCAGGGGAAATATGCTGCATCGCCGAAAAGGCCTGTAAAACTTCATCTGTAGATATGGTGATGGTGGCATCCCGAAGGATGTCGATGAAGTCATAGAGTTTACGATATATGGGCCTTGTCGATTTCATTTATGCTAGTTTAAAAATATTTTACTGGCGTTGTTTTTGACCAGTTCGATATCCTTTTCATATTTGAGAATACAGTTGAGTGTATCGATGGCAACCTCACGGTCGATCTCACCGTGTCCAAGGATTACCAGAGCCCGGGCCCAGTCGAGGGTTTCACTGATGCTCGGTTCTTTTTTGAGTTTCAGGTCACGTATCTTGTGGACGTACCGGACGATGTCATTTATCAGCTTTTCATTACAGTCGGGCACCTTGAGAGATACTATGCGTTCTTCCAGGTCACGGGCGGGGTAGTCGATGTAGAGGTGAAGGCAGCGTCGTTTCAGTGCGTCGGACATTTCACGTGCATTATTGGATGTCAGTATAACAAAGGGTTTTTTGTTCGCCGTAATGGTGCCGATTTCGGGGATGGTAACCTGAAAGTCTGAAAGAACTTCAAGGAGAAAAGCCTCGAACTCTGAGTCTGATTTGTCAATTTCGTCAATGAGCAGTACCGATGATTTTTCACTTGTGATACTTTTCAGGATGGGACGGGGCAGAAGAAATTTCTCAGAAAAGAAGACATCCTCTTCGGTAGAGAGACGTGCAACAGCACCGCTCAGTGTCGCCTCCTCCGCCATCATAGCGGAGAGCTTGTCTTTCATAATCTGGGTGTACAGAAGCTGTTTCGCATATTCCCATTCATAGAGTGCCTTCGCTTCGTCAAGGCCTTCGTAGCACTGCATACGGATCAATTCCATGTCGAGGGCTGAGGCGACACATTTACCAAGCTCTGTTTTTCCTACACCGGCGGGGCCTTCCACCAGTACGGGTTTTTCCATTTTCATGGCTAGGTAGACCGTTGTGGCGATCTCCTTTGAGGCAATATATTTTTCGTGAGCCAGTGAGGCAATGGCGTTTTCCACATCTTTAAACATTGTAATCACCTGTCGTAATTAAATTCACAGTGAACCGGTATAGAGTTCTATCTGAACAGCTGAACAGGGAATGTAAATATTGCAAGTATATTATCGCGTTACGGCTATTTTTAAGGTGGGGGAAGTGTATTTGCTCAATCCTGAGTTTTGCCCATTGACTGAAGAAATTTCAGATCCATGAAACGGCTCTTCAGCTCATCAGGTAAGCTGTCCATGGATATGTTGCCCTGTTCCTGCAGTTTCCGTACGGAAGTTACCAGGGCATGGAAATCAGTGACACCTGTTTCAAGTTTTCTCCCCTCCTTCATATCCTCAATATGCCGCACCGTCGTTGCCTTCTGGCTTGTGAGAAGATCCTTCAGGATAACCCCTTCAATTGGGTATTCTCCCAGAATCTCTTCAAGACGGTCATTCAGGTACTGCATGTAGGCAATATAGGATTCAAGGATAAGATCCCTTTCAATCTTACTCAGGATGAGAATCGTGCGTCTCAGGTCTTTCGCATCGCAATCTATTATCATCGATTCTGATATCTCGAGGTCTTTCAGTATAAGGCGTCCATGGTTAATTGTATTGAGACTCTGCAGGTCGACTTCCTCAATATGAAATTTTTCCAGGTACGAAGTCGGGATAACAATCAGAGAGTCTGTTTTTTCTCCCATTTGTCTCCTTGCCGTAACAAAGATAATATCCGCAGTGAGTCCTCCGGTTATATACTTTTTGGTTCCCGTGAGTTTGAATTTTCCGGGGGAGATTTTTTCGATAATCATGGGATTTTCAGGTGATTCCGAGTGGGCGAGGGCTCCTATCCGGGAGCCACTGAGATCGATGGCCGGAGGGTTGTTGTTTTTATTGCTGCAGCTGTGGCGGCAAATTTCAACGAGGCGATGCACCAGAACAGTCTGGACAATCCAGAGTATTGCCAGGCCCATATCCCCGCATTGGCCCGCCAATATCAGGTGAGGACTCTTGTCCTTGAGGGTCTCCATCTCCGGTGGGAAGTGACTGCTGATTTCCTTCCAGAGCTTTTTCAGGCCATTTTCTCCGGAAAATCTTTTGTGAAAGGAAGATTCTATTTCTTTAAGAAAGTTTTCCATATCATTAGAGCCCCTGTTTTTTAATAATTGTACTATCTACTGATGAAAATCAACCCTAATTTAAGCACTGTTGGATAAAATAAAAAACCATCTGGACGGTTTTTGTGCTTGACCTTCCCGTTCTATTTATTAGAATTTAAGGATTGTATATGTTATCTTAAATTCTAATAAAGTTAAATTCAGCAGTATGTCCTTCTTTTACTTCCTTGATAGTTTTATAATTTATCGTCTGCAGGGTAGTGTATAATACAATATCCTGCAGACGATGTTTCTTGCATTATTTTAAATTAAAAAAACCGGCCAAAATTATGGCCGGTTTTTTTATGGTTAATTTTCCGGTTATTTATTTCGAAGCAGTGCCTCTACCCTGGAGGGGAGTCCGTAAATCTTTAAAAATCCTGAAGCATCTTTCTGGTCATAGAGTTCAGATTCATCGAAGGTTGCAATGTCCGGTTCATAAAGGGTTTCATCGGACTTCCTTCCTACGACGATGGCATTGCCCTTGTAAAGCTTTACGCGTACCGTGCCTGAAACATTCTTTTGGGTTTCATCGATGAAGGCATCCATGGCTTCCCGTTTTTTGCTGAACCAGAGACCATTGTAGACAATGGTTGCATATTCACTGGCTAGCTTGTCCTTCAGGTGCTGTGTATCCCGGTCAAGGGTGATTGATTCAAGGTCGCGGTGAGCCGCCAACAGGACTGTTCCTGCAGGTGTTTCATATACTCCCCGTGACTTAATACCAACAAGTCTGTTTTCAACAATATCGATGCGTCCGACGCCATTTTCCCCGGCAAGTTTATTCAGCTTTTTCATCAATTCGACAGGGCCGAGTTTTTTACCGTCAATAGCAACGGGAACTCCCTGTTTGAAATCGATTTCCACATAGGTGGGGGTATCCGGTGCGTCCTCAGGATTTTTAGTAAGAATAAACATGCTATCATCAGGTTCACGGTAGGGATCTTCCAGTATTCCTCCCTCGTAGCTGATATGAAGAATATTCCGGTCCATGCTGTAGGGCTTGTCCTTGCTGATGGGAAGTGGAATGCCGTGTTTTTCAGCATAGTCGAAGAGTTTTGTCCGTGAATCAAGGTCCCATATTCTCCAGGGAGCAATAATATTGAGTTGTGGGGCCAGGGCCATAAAACCCATTTCAAAGCGAACCTGGTCATTTCCTTTTCCAGTTGCACCGTGGCATACCGCATCGGCTCCTTCTTTAAGGGCGATTTCCACGTGGCGTTTCGCAATTATAGGGCGTGCAAGGGAAGTGCCGAGGAGATAGCGGTCTTCATAAATGGCATTTGCCTTAATTGCCTGGAAAACGTAATCCCTGACAAATTCTTCTGTCAGGTCTTCTATGTAGCATTTACTCGCGCCGGTATTGATGGCCTTTTCTTCAAGACCGTCCAGTTCTTCTTCCTGGCCTACATCGGCGGCGTAACAGATGACTTCGCAATTATATGTATCGAGAAGCCATTTAACGATTATGGAGGTGTCAAGTCCTCCGGAATAGGCTAAGACAACTTTTTTGACATCCATTGTTTACCTCATAATATGTCACTTATTCTAAGGGCCCGTAATCCGGGCCTGTCGTTCAATTATTATATGCTTTTAGTTTATCTGAATCAAGCCCTTATTTCATAAGGGTACACATCACGGCTTTTTGTACATGCAGACGGTTTTCAGCCTGATCAAATACAATAGACTGAGAAGAGTCGATTACATCCCCATCGATTTCTTCTCCGCGGTGTGCCGGCAGGCAGTGCATTACCATGCAGCCGGGATTGCATTTTTTCAGCATTTCTGTGGTAATACGGTATTTTGCAAAGGCCTTCCTGCGCCGTGCCGCTTCCTTTTCCTGTCCCATACTGGTCCAGACATCAGTGTAGATGTAGTCGGCTCCCCTGACTGCTTCGTCAATATCTGCAGTTATCGTTATGGTCGCCCCGGAGCGTGACGAGAGCCTGTATGCCTCTGCTACAATTGAAATATCAGGCTGATATTTTTTCGGCGAGGCAATGGCAATATTAACACCGAGAATTGCCCCTGCAAGAATAAGGGAATTTGCAACATTATTTCCGTCACCGACATAGGCCAGTTTTAATCCCTTAAGACTTCCGCTTTTTTCATACATGGTGAAAAAGTCTGTAAGGGCCTGACAGGGGTGATATGAATCGGTAAGACCATTAATAACCGGAATTGAGGCTTCACGGGCAAGGCTTACCACCTTTTCGTGATCATCCGTTCTGATCATGATACAATCCACGTAACGGGAGAGAACATTTGCAGTGTCAGAAAAAGTCTCCCCACGGCCAAGCTGTATATCATCGGAGCTGAGAAAAAGTGCCTGGCCCCCCAGCTGGTAGATGCCTGCTTCAAAGGAAACGCGTGTTCTGGTTGAACTCTTTTCAAATATCATTGCGAGAGATTTTTTCCGCAGGATTCTGTGGCGTTTTCCCTTTTTCCGGTCTCCCTTCAGTTTAGCTGTCAGTTTGAAAATACTTATTATTTCATCATAGGATAGGTCTGTGACAGCCAGTAGATCTTTGGTTTTTACCTGTGGTATCTTCATTTTATTCACCTGCCTGCAATAGTAAATCTTCAAGTATCGACATGCCCTGTTTCACAATGCTTAATGGAATGGTGAGGGGGGGCATTATTCGGATGATACTTCCCGCAGTACAATTTATTATGAGTCCTGATGCCAGGGCCTTCTTTACCAGATCTGGCCCCCCCGAGGCAATTTCGAATCCTATATGGAGTCCCAGACCTCTGACTTCCTTCACAATACTCTTCTTCTCTTTCAGGAGTTGAAGACGTTCGGTGATATAGCGGGAAGTTTTTTCTATATTTGAGTAAATGTTTTTCTTTTTGAGTTCCTTCAGCATAATTTTTGCCGCTGCACAGGCGAGATGGTTTCCCCCGAAGGTGCTGCCGTGAGTACCCTGTCCCAGGTGCTCAATAAGAAAATTTTTAGCATGCATGGCGCCTATGGGTATACCTCCACCGAGGCCCTTGGCCATGGTAATGATATCGGGAGAGACTCCATACTGCTGAAAAGCAAAGGCGGTGCCGGTTCTGCCCATGCCGGTCTGTACTTCATCAACAATAACCAGGATGTCATTTTTCCTGCATATATCGAATATTTTTTTCACAAAGGATTTTCCCGCAACAACAATTCCTCCTTCTCCCTGGATGAGTTCAAGAATAACTGCGGCGGTCTTTTTGCTCTTTTTGATCTCTTTCTCAAAGGCTTCGATATCATTGAAGGGAAGATATTTGAAACCGCGGGGGAGGGGGCCAAATCCAGCATGAATTTTTTCCTGCGCCGTTGCGGTCATACTCCCCATTGTTCGTCCGTGGAAACCGTTTTTGAAGCTGATAATCTGATATCTTTCGCGGTCTATACTGAGACCGTATCGACGGGCAAGCTTTATGGCTGCTTCATTTGCTTCGGTACCGCTGTTTGAGAAGAGTGTTTTTCCGGGAAATGCCAGCTCGGAGATAAGAGAGGCGGCTTCGTTCTGTTCGCGGTTATAGTAATGATTTGAACTGTGCATAATGGAATCAACCTGGCGGTGCAGTGCCTTTGACAATGCGGGATGGTTATACCCCAGGTTGGACACGGCAATGCCGGAGAAAAAATCAATGTATTCCCTGTTATCCTGATCATACAGGATGGAGCCTTCCCCCCGGATAAAACAGACTTCCTGCCTGCTGCCGTAGTTCTGGAAAAGGAACTCCCTGTCAGAAGAAATGATTTTTTTTAACCTGGCAGATTTCATGGTCTATTCACCTCAAAAAAAATAAAAAATCGGGGGGAGACCCGATTTTGTTCGCAGTAAGACATGAATAGAAATATTGTCAAGAAGTTATTTCAGATGTTATGTTCAAGTATTTTATTATAGACCAGGTCCCTGATTTCCTTTTCAATGTTCTCACTTGCCTGAAGGAATTTTTGTCCGATACTGTTTTTATCAAAGGGGCCATCCGCCACCAGGATCGGTGTTTTTTTATGTTCCCCGGGAACCTCTCCGTCGTCTATTTCATCATGGCTGTATCCCTTTGACTTGATCCAGGTCAGAACCTTCTCTCTTCCGTACTTGTCGTAACATAACTGGAATCCCTTAAGTGACCGGTTGTCTGTGTACCAGATTATCAGGTCAAAGTAATCATCGAAGAACCAGCGGCGAAATCCCTCTCCCGGTATCTGTCTAACATGTTTTTCTTCAGTAAGCATTTTTTCTCTCCTGAAAATTTAAAATAGAATGGAAATATTTTCCGGTCAAGTCATAATTTCGAGCAATTAAAATGCACTGATTGCTCAGCCTCCATACCCCTCCGGTGGGCAAAATACTGAAGATGATATGTAATTTCCTGACATTTTGATAATAAAATAAGGGAGAAAAAATTTGTTATTTCGAATCGCCATGATTGTTATCGCATTTCTTCTTTCCTTTTCCCTCTCAATTCCTGAACAGGCAGAAGCGGCGGGTTGTCAGGGCCTGGGAAGGGGGAAATGTAAAGCCAAATCAGGGTGTGTCTGGGTATCATCCTATAAAAGAAAAGGGGGGCTCAGAGCCCCCCTTTTTTATGGTATAAACTGTAAATTATTCATCAATTCATAAATGATATTGAATAGAACCGAAAACTGAAAACATGTTCATTGCCTCGGCGCTGAAAAATATTCTTCGGTAGCCGGTACCTGCACTTATGGTAACTGGCTTCAGGTGAAAGTCAAAAGTTAAGGCGGTAAAAATATAGGCGTCGTTCTGATGGTTTTCAGTACTGCTCTGCATGGGGCCGCTGTTACTGTCTGCGATATCATAATTAATAAAGGTGGCCATGGCGACTCCGCTCCCCGCCTCTGCGGATATGGAAAAATGTTTTATGATGGGAAGTGAGTATAGTACCGAACCCCCGGCGGACCATATTTTGATTCCAACCTCAATGGGAATAATCTCAACCAGGTTGGAAGTTCCGAAGAAACTGCCGGAGCAGCGTATGGAAAGGTTGGGGACGAGGGCCCTGAGGCTGATGTCCATATATGTTCTAACTTCGATATCATCGTCATATACATCACCAGGATTACCGGTGATAAAGGTGTATCCCGATGATAGACCGAAAGAAAAATAAGACATGAAATTATAAAAAGAGAGATAGGGGGAAGTGGAAGCCTCTTTCCGAGCTTCCGCAACGGCATAGTCGACTTTCGTCATTACGGAATCTGAGAGGGTATCCATTGAGGAACCGAGAACTGCTCCGCTTTCAAGTCGTGATGCCGGGAGTACCCTGATTTTATCCTTTTTAACATTATATATAATAATTGTGGCTTTTGTTCCTTCGGGTGTGGCCTCTATAACGCCGGTGCAGATGAAATGGACATTTTTATCGGCCTCGGCAAGTTCTTGAAAAATTTTGATATCTCCTTCCCCCCCGGGATTTTTAAGGGAGATGCCTGGGGAAGTGTTCATCTTCAAAACAGGATTATATTTTCCTGTTTTGTTCAGGTACTGAAAAAGTGTCTTAGGAAGGATTTCTGAATAGTATTCAATTTTTCCGGTATCGCCTTTCAGGGCGAATTTATATACAACAATTGAACCTGTCTTTTTTTTTGCATTGGCTGCTTTTTCCTTTCCGAAAAGGGGAGATGAAAGGAGAACCAGCAGTATCAGGGGAAGTGAAATAATTGTTTTAATGTTTTTTTGAATTACCATAGTTATAGGCCATTTTTAATCCTTTGATGTAAATGCCTGCTCTAGATTCATAAAGGACGATAATGCAGGAGATTTTTTCTTCTGTCAATATCAAAACCGAATCATAAATAAACCCTCTTTGATCTATTTTTGAAATCTTTCTGTTTTTCAGGTAGTATATTCCGCATTGATTTTTACATAATCATAAGAGAAATCAATAGTCTGCATGGTATATGATCCGTCTCCAAGGCCAAGATCAACTGTGACTGTAATTTCTTTTTGGGCCATTATTTTGCTCAGATTATTTTCGTCATAGTCCCGGGGGCTTCCGTTTTTAAGCAGTAGAATATCCCCAAAGTAAATGCTGAGTTTTTCCTCTACAAGTTCCGCTCCGGAGTAGCCGGCAGCCATGGCAATACGTCCCCAGTTTGGATCTTCCCCGAAAAAGGCTGTTTTAACCAGTGCGGAGTTGGCAATAGTCCTGGCGGCCCTGTCGGCATCTTCATCTGATTTTGCATTTTCTACACGAATAAATACTGTTTTAGTGGCACCTTCTCCATCGGAAATGAGCATGGCGGCAAGTTCTGCCAGGATGTAGCCGAGTGCCTCCTCGAATGCCTCAAGGTCTCTCCTGTCGGTCAGGGGTGGACTCACAGCAGGAGAAAGAATTATTGCCGTATCATTGGTTGATGTATCACCGTCAATTGTGATGGCATTGAGGCTTATGCGGATTTTTTCTTTAAAAATGGAGTCGAGTTGCTTTTTAGGGACCGGTGCGTCAGTCACTAAAAATGCAAGCATTGTCGCCATATTCGGTGCTATCATTCCGGATCCCTTTGCGGTTCCCGCAATGGTGAAGGTCCCCTTTGATGTTTCAAAGGAACAGGCACAACTTTTCGGGAATGTGTCAGTGGTCATAATTGCTTCAGGTACTGTTGAACCATTTTTTCTGTCGAGTTGATCCACCAGCTTATTATGCCCCTGCATCATTTTGTTGAGGGGAAGTTGATGGCCAATTATTCCCGTTGAGCTCATCAGTACAGCCTCTTCTGGGATGTCCAGGAGTTCTGCGATGTCGGAAGTCAGAGCCTCCGCTGCATTAAGGCCCTCTGTCCCCGTACAGGCATTCGCGTTTGTTGAGTTTACAAGAATTGCTTGTATCTCTCCATTTATCCTTTGTCGGCATAATTTAACAGGGGCAGCCGTGACCCTGTTGAGGGTAAAGAGACCTGCTGCGTTGCAGGGATTCTCAGAATAAATAAGTGCATAGTCGAGTCTATCCTGGTAACGTATGCCGCACTGAATTGATGAATATTTAAAACCCGGGACTGCTTCGAGACCCCCATTTAAGACTTTCATGTCAGCTCCTGGTAAGAAAAGGTAAGGGAAAAACCTTTTTTACTTTTAATAATAATCAGCAGGTATAATATTGGAGTATCATCTGTCGGTCAATTCATTTATAGGTAATTTTTAATAATGGAAGATCATTTTTACTGCGGATAGAGAGTATTACGGGGTTCATAATGATAATTACTGTAACAAAACATGGTTCGATTATAATTTTCAGGCTGAAGGGGGATTTTTTTCTCGAATCAGTTCATGGAATGGAAAAAAACTGGGATGAAGTTATTGTTGAGAATCCTGAGGTTATTGCCTTTGATTGCAGAGAGCTGGTATTTCTTGATTCAGCAGCTATCGGTACATTCGTTAAATTTATGAAAGTATCTCAGGAGAAAGATATCGACTTGTTTTTCATCAATTTACTGGAACCTGTCAATAAAATTTTTAAAACCGCCCGTCTTGATAATTATATTAGAGTTATTCCTGAAAAGGAATTTATTCAAAAATATAAACTTCCCAAATGAGACTCTCTAGGGTTGCCGGGGAATTTTCTCTCCGTTTTTATACGGAATGGGAGGAAAGAATATAATGCATAATTCCGATAATATAGCATGAATAAATATGCCTTACATCTGATTATCCCTCTTTTGCTGATTTTTGCCTGTACGCCGCCTCCTCATTTGCGTAAAAATTACTACCACAATGGAGGTTCTTTATCTCATGGTGGGGGCCGTAAGCAGATTGTCTCAACGGCTAAAAGATATCTCGGTGTCCCTTACCGGTACGGGGGGACTACTCCCCGGGGTTTTGACTGCAGTGGTTTCGTTTCCTATGTTTTTCGAAAGAATGGAATAGCCGTTACCCGCTCCACCTCAGGTCAGTATCAAAATGGTACAAGGGTTTCCAGGTGGAGACTTCAGCCGGGAGACCTTGTTTTCTTTAAAACCGGCCGCAAGAGAATATCTCATGTCGGTATATATACAGGTTCCCGCAGGTTCATTCACGCACCAAGAACAGGAAAAAAAATTTCCTATGCGGATTTAAACAATCCATATTGGAGGAAATGTTATCAGGGGGCAGTTTCCTATTTTGGGGGAAGTAGAGGCAAGGGAATCACCGGCAGCAATAGAAGGGACTTCAAAAAAGAAAATCGTAAGAAAAGAGGGGATGAGGCTGATTTCAGCGAGACGGTTCACTATTTTTAGACTTTCTCCTGTTGCGGAAATCCCTGAAGTTGAAAAATACAGTCAGGAAGGCAACGGTAAAAAAAAAGAGTAATACGGCGGCATCTACGAACACTGGATTGCAATCGATGCCGGTCAGTTCTCTGATCAGGAAGTGTATATAGGAATATGAGTCCACCGGCAGGCTCAGAGCCTCTCTCACCTGCCAGTGCCAGTCGGTACAGAAGCAATAACCCCATCCGTACCAGATTCCGAGAACAAACCAGGAAATGCCCGTCAGGGAGACTGTTATCAAATGAAGAAGTCTTGTTTTTTTCCATATCCAGCCAAAGCTGTTGAATATTGTGAAGAAAGCATGAAAATAAATAAAGAACGTATTAAGGAAAAGCAGAAGGTTTTTGTCCTGTAGTTCCAACTTCCTGATCCGGTTTAATCGAGTTTAATCAGAATACCTTCAGGGCTGTAGCCGAAAATTGATCCGATTCTTGTTTCTTTCGAGGCATACATTGCATTATCTGCAAAATGAATAAGTTCTTCATAGTCATGCGCGGCATTGGGTTCGGGGTAGGTGGCTATTCCCATGGAGAGACTGAAATCTGTGACGTCCTCTATCACATCATCTTCACCGACGATATCCTCAATGCTGAATTTTTTAATCAGGTCTCTTATCCTGCGGCCTACCGCGAGGGCATTCAGATGATTTGTTTCCGGGAGAAAAATAGAAAATTCATCACCTCCAAAACGGGCGGCTATATCATAGGGGCGTATAATATATTTTACGGCTTCTTCCCCTTCGTTTAATACGTCATAAAGATTTTCATCAATAAAGGAGCTGCTGATATGTTTTAAAACCTGGTCCCCCACAAGATGACTGTAGGTATCGTTGATTGTTTTGAAGTTATCCCCGTCGAGAAAAATGAGAGAAATACAGGAGGATGTTAATCCCGGAGTGCAGCCATTGTTTATGTCCTGTATTTCCAGATTTCTTCTTTTAATTCGCTCAAATTCGGATTTCAGGCGTTCTTCAAAGGTGATTTTATTGAGAAGTCCCGTTAATCCATCAAAACCGGTCATTTGGAAGGTCATGGCGTTCCGGACAATTGCCGCAAGGGATTTTGCTCTTACGGGTTTGTTGAGGAAGTAATAGGCACCTAGATCAAGTACCTTTTCAGAGAGGTCTGCATCATCCTGAAAGCCGGTGATTGCAATTATCGGGGCATTTACTTTCAGTTCACTCTTCAGAATTTTTAATGCACGTATTCCATTTTCCGGATCAACACGCCCCCCTTCCTTGTAGGGGAGGGCAAGGTCGAGTAGAATGGTATCCCAGTAGGTTTTGTTGACTAGATTAATGGCGTTTTCAACGGAAGCTACAGATTCTATATAGTAGGAATTATTGGCGGCGCGAAGAATTCTCGTAATTGTTTTTACGATTTCCGGGTCATCGTCAATAAGGAGTATACTGAAATCTCTTTTTAACCGTTCATGGGTAATATCGGTCCCTTTCAGCATGGCCGTTCCTTCTTTTAAAAGCAAAATATTATACAGTTTTTTTATATGTTTCTGTATCTTCCAAAGTATGATGTTTTATTCAGTAGATAAAGTATTATCAATTTTTTCCCAAAAGTCAAGGCAAAACTGACTATAATGTCAGGTTAACAAAAGTATTGAAAATGGTAACAGCAGGGGCATGACCTGTCGAAAATATAATTAATGGGTTGCAGAATATGCGTCCTGAAATTTACTGGAGTGAGTCAGTTAAGAAAAGAAACCGGATATGGCGACAAAAAAGAAAACTTCCCCCAAAAAAAATACGAAAAAACCTGCCCCAAAGGGTAAAAAGGGAGCACCTCAGGCTACCGGCGGCAGGGGCAGTGCCGTACTGGTACTCCTTATAATGATTCTTCTTACCATTATTGTTTTGATGGCGGGCGATTTTATTCCGGTGAAGAACTTTTCATTACCAAAATTTGAAAAGAAGACTGAAAAGCTGCGGCGCACTCCATCCAAAAAGAAACAGCTTGCAGACAAACCTGAAAAAATTGAAAAAAAGAAGCCAAAAGAGGCAATCCGGGAAAAAGATAAGGAACCTGAAAAGGTAAAAACAGAAAAGATGCTCCCGGTTCGCGTCTATTTTATACGCATGGATGAAAGGACTGAAAAAATATATCTGGCCCCGGTGAGACGAATGGTTGCATCCTCCAAAAGGGTTGAAGCCTCACTGAAGGAATTGGTAAAGGGGCTCTCCTCCGGAGAAAAAAACAGGGGTTATCTGAATGCCGTCCCATCCTCTGTGAGGGTACGCAGTGTCCGGATAGAGGATGGTATTGCCAGGGTTGATTTCAATGCCACGGTGGGCCAGGGTAACGGCAACATCCTGGTGAGCCGCCTTGATCAGATTATCTATACCGCGACTCAATTTAAAGAGGTGCAGGCAGTTCAGATAACAATAAACGGCCGCCGTAAATCAACCCTCGGAAGTGATGGTCTCTCCATCAGCGGACCTCTCCATCGCAGGAGATGACCCGGTGCTGGAGGTTGAAATCAAGGCATACTGTACAGACCTGGCTCAGATACGAAACAGGGTGACTGAAATGGGTGGGGAAAAAATTTCAGTCAGACATGATAGAGACCGCTACTTTAACCATCCCTCCAGGGATTTTGCCCTTACCGACGAAGCCTTCAGGATTCGTTCTATCGGTGAAAAATGCTACCTGACATACAAGGGACCAAAACTTTCCACGCGTTCAAAGGCAAGGGTGGAGGAGGAAGTCAGTGTCGGAGACGGTAATGTTGCCGGACGGATTCTCCAGGCCCTCAGTTTTGAGGAAGTTCTTATTGTAGAAAAAAAAAGGGAAGTATGGAAAATCGGCGATATTGAAATCTGTCTCGATGAAATAGATGGCCTTGGAACTTTTGTTGAACTGGAGTTTCAGGCTGAAGAGAAGGAAAGGGCAGAGGAAGAATTGTTTAAACTGGCCTGTGAACTGGGTCTCGAAGATTTCGAAACCCGTTCATACATGGAACTGATAATTGAAAAGGATAAAGAGTGAAAAGTTTCAAGTGCAAAGTGTAAAGCAGCAAGGGTAGTAAGAATTCACTTTTCCCTTTCTACTTTACACTTGTTCCTTTTAATATCTTTATCTGAGTTGAAAATTTTTCTTATTCAGATCTTCGATAATTTTCTTTTGAATTGAATCAATTTCATCCGGTTCCATTGTTCTTTCTTTTGCAGAGAGAATGATCCTGAAGGAAATTGATTTTTTTCCTTCTTCGACCTGTTCTCCCTGGTAAATGTCAATTACATCAATGCTTCGTATGAATTTTTGATTACTGTTTGCGATTATTTTCATAATCCTTTCGGCATAGACATCCTTTCCGGCAACAACCGAAATTTCAAATGGAACATCAGGGTATTTCTGGAGTTCATTAAAGATGATTTCTTTTTTCTTCGCCCCAAGCAGCAGATCAAGGTCCAGGTCAAATACTGCAGCTGTTCCGCTGATGTCAAAATCTTTGTACACCTTCGGGTGAAGTTCACAGACGAGCCCTGCTTCTTTTTTGTCGATAAAGATGCTCATTGACCGTGCAGGATGTGCATAGGGGGGCAAGCCCTCCGAAGCGGGTTTGAATTCCACCTTTGCAACCCTCAATTTTTCGATGAGGCCGGTTACTGCCTTCTTTGCCTCGTAGAACTGCGGCTCAGAGCCTTTGCGGGCATAGACAGCACCGGTGATCCTTGTGTTTTCTGAAATCAGTTCAGGTGATTTTCTCTCTTCTTTCAGGTAAACACGTCCCACTTCATAAATGGAAAAGGCCTCATGGTAACGCTGGTTGAATTCAATATTCTGAACAATATTCGGAATAAGACTCCGGTTCAGGCGGTCCTGTTCCACCGAGAGGGGATTCCTGAGACGAAGTTCCTTATCCTCATTTATTTTCAGACGATTAAGAATTTCTTCACAGGTGAATGAGTAACCGCTGACTTCCGTCATGTTATAGTCAAAACTCAGTATGTCTTTGACCCTTCTTTCCAGAAGCCTTTTCTGATTTTTTGCCGGGGGAGTACAGGGAACCATGGGGGAACGGGGGGTAATATTGTCATAGCCATAGATTCGACCGACTTCTTCAACGATATCTGCGGGAATACCAATATCCTTTGTAGCCCTGTAGTGAGGGACTCCGATGGTTAAACTTCCTTCACTGTTCTTAACATCAAAATCGAGTGAGGTTAGAATGCCGATTATTCTATCATCGGAAAGACCCTCTCCCAGGTTGCGCCTGATGTAATCAGTATTTGTCTCTATTGTGATTGCTTCCAGTTTTTTCGGATATGCGTCTACAATCCCGGTTTCCGCAACTGCTTCTGGATTGCACTGTTTAATAAGATCAAAACATCTTATAAGGGCGGCTTTTGTCAGCTCCGGTGAAATGGATTTTTCAAACCTGATTGCCGCCTCGGTTCGGTTGTTATATCTGTGTGCGGTTTTTCGTATGGTAACGGGATCGAAATTCGCAGCCTCCAGAACTATTTCATCGGTTCCTTCTTCGATTTCGCTGTTTCCTCCACCCATTACTCCGGCCAGGGCAATGGCTCCATCTTTGTCTGCAATGACAATATCCTCTTCCATGAGGGTATGCTCTGAGCCGTCAAGGGTGGTCAGTTTTTCATCTTTTGCGGCATTTCTTACAATAATCTCATTGCCACGCAGTTTTTTTCTGTCGAAGGCGTGCATCGGTTCGCCTATCTCTGCCATGACATAATTTGTGATATCAACAATATTATTGATGGGGCGCATGCCAATTGAGGTCACCATTGCCTTCAGCCATTCCGGTGATTCCCCGATGGAGATATTTTTTATCACGAGGCCGCTGTATCGCGGGCAGTTTTCGGGATTGTTGATGGTAACGGATAATTCATCATTGGAGTTGAATGTCTTTTCAAGTTTCCAGTTTACCGGATCCTTTACCGGCCGGTCCAGGAGGGCGCCGATTTCACGGGCGAAGCCGTGATGGCTCCAGAGATCAGGTCTATGGGTAATTGATTTATTATCGATTTCGAAACGAACATCCTGCCAGTCAGGATAAAATTCACTCATCTTTTTGCCGAGGGGTGTGTCCGGGGGAAGTATTAGTATTCCCTCGTGGGCTTCGGAGAGCCCCATTTCACGTTCACTGCACAGCATCCCGAAGGATTCTTCGCCCCTGATCTTTGATTTTCGAACAGTAAATTCCTCATTGAATTTGGTCCCCACTGTTGCCAGGGCCACGATGTCCCCTTCCTTGTGATTGGGGGCGCCGCAGACAATTTTTAAATTTTCTGAGCCTGTATCAACATCACAGAGGGTTAACTTGTCCGCGTTGGGATGTTTGCTCAAACTCGTAATTTTTGCAGTAATTATTGTTTCCAGGTGCTGATTCATATATTCGATTGACTCAATTTCTGCAGAAGACATGGTAATTTTCAGACCAAGTTCCGTTGGTTCAATATCACTGACATCTACCATTGTTTGTATAATATTTCTGGATAACCACATTTATATAACCCTTTAATTAGAATTGGTGCAGGAATCTGATGTCGCCACTCTGGAAGTGACGTATATCATTGATACCGTAAGTCATCATGACCAGCCTGTTTAAGCCGAGTCCAAAGGCAAACCCAGACCATTCATCGGGATCGATTCCGCCGAATCGGAGAACATTGGGATGGACCAGTCCGCAGGGGAGAAGTTCTACCCAGCCCGTCTGTTTGCAGACACTGCAGCCTTTACCGCCACATATGAGACAGTTTATATCGAGTTCAAAACCGGGTTCCACAAAGGGGAAGTAGCCGGGGCGTAATCTTATTTCCACATCCCGTTTGAAAATTTCCTTGAGAAGCTGTTTCATGAAAAAAATCAGGTGAGCAACTGATATATCCTTATCGATCATCATCCCCTCCACCTGGTAAAAGGTGTTTTCATGGGATGCGTCAGTTGATTCATATCTGAATACACGACCGGGACCGATTACCCGGTATGGTGGCTTAAGCTTTTCCATCCCGCGAACCTGAATTGCGGAAGTATGCGTTCTCAGCAGGTTGTTATCTTCGGTCCAGAAGGTGTCCTGCATATCTCTGGCGGGGTGGTGTTTGGGAATATTCAGTGCTTCGAAGTTATAATATTCAGTTTCTGCCTCCGGTCCGTCAAGAATCTGGAATCCCATTGAAGAAAAAATATCTTCAATTTCATACTGGATTTGGGAAAGTGGGTGAATAAAACCTTTTTTAGGAGAAAAAGTGCTTTTGCTGCTGTTCAGAGTGACATCTATCCAGTCTTCCTTTAGCAATCCTTCTATTTCAGATTCGCTGAGTTGTTCTTTTCTTGAATCAATGGCAGATTCAAGTTCTTTCTTTATTTCATTTGAACGTTTTCCAGCCTGGGCCCTTTCTTCCGGAGGCAACTCGGATAGCGATCTCAGGATGGTGGTTAATTCCCCCTTCCTTCCCAGGATGCGTACACGCAGCTGTTCGATGTCATCAATTGTTGCAGTGCCCTTTATTTCCTGGAGAGCTGTTTCCCGGATTTTTTCCATTTCTCCTTTCATCTTATTCACCTGTACTATTTATTTAAGAAATTATTAGCAATGAACTGAAAAACCTCTAAAAAAGTCAAGGAAAAGTGATTATATATATGTAATAACAAAAGAGAAATGTGAAATTAAAGAATGATTTTGAATTCAGTAAGTTTTTTTTATATTTTGCAATTAATTTTTGAAAATCATTGGTCATCCTTCATTTTTACTATATATTATCTGTAAATTAATTGTTACCGGGAGCTATTCATGCAGCAGAAAAGTGAGCTTGTACTTGCACAGGAAAAATTGAAGATGAAAGAGTGCCTCGCTCAACAGGCAAAGAAAAATGGCATGGAAAGCACGTATTCCAATTATGTGGAAGACATTAGAGACCTCAAGAAAGAAATTAAAAAGCTGGAAGTAGTGGTAAAGTAGTTAATTTCCCGCGTTCAAGGCATCAATTGCCATTCTGGCTGCACCAAGTGCGGGAATTTTCGCCTGATCTTTAATCGGAAGATACTTAACCCTTTCCTTGCAGCCCTTAAGGGCCCGGTTGTTAACCGTCTCCTTGATTTTGGGTATCAGGTATTTATGGGCCATGGAGAGTCCACCCCCGAGAATTACTGCTTCCGGATTGAAAATATTTACCAGGTTGGAAATCCCGATCCCGAGATAGGTGCCAATTTCATTCAGGGCCTCCCTGGCGAAGGCATCACCCTTTTCAGCCTCTTCAAAAATTATTTTTCCCGTGAGTGCTTCCTTCCCGCTGCGGTCATGAAGGGATGAACTCTTATTCTCTTTCATTTTTAATCCCCCTTCAACAAACTCCATAAGGGCAGTTGCAGAGGCATATCTTTCAAAACAGCCGATATTTCCGCATTTGCAGGGGCGTCCGTTCATATCTATTGACATATGGCCTGCTTCCATTGCGCTTCCGCTCTGTCCGGTATATATCCTGTTATCAATAATTACTCCGGCACCGATTCCTGTCCCTACGGAGAGCATTATCCAGTTCTTGAATTTTGTTCCATTTCCCTGCCACCAGCTCCCCACAAGAGCCGCAGTGGCATCATTTTCAAGATAGACTTTGAGGCCTGTTTTTTTTGAAAAATTTTTAACCAGGGGGTAATTTTGCCAGCAGGGTATATTTGGACTTGTTATTACCGTACCCTTTTTTCGATCTATTGTACCTGCGGAACCTACACCTGCTGCTTTAATATCGATTTTTGAAACGGATGCTCTGGTGGCCAGGTTTTCAATGAGATTATATACTTCATCTTCTATAAGTTTTTCAGTACCAGGTGTCTGGATAGAGAGAAAACTGAGGATTTTCCCGTTTTTATTTGTAAGCACACCCTTAATGTTTGTTCCGCCAATGTCTATTCCAACATACATATCTTTTTCCTGTTTTTTTTATCCATTCATAAATAATTAAATAATCAGTAAAGTTCTTTTTTTCAGGGCTGGGGGGGAAGTTTATTTATTCTTTCAGGATAAGTGAGGTTTGGAAAAAGGGGATTGACAGGGGATTATCCGGTACTTTTAAGTAAGTATTTTGAAATAAATAACTCTATTGGTGACTCTATGAAAATCGACCTGCACACCCATACCACCGCCTCAGACGGGCTGAAAACACCGGATGAACTTGTAGCCTACGCGATCGAGAATGAAATAAAGGCCCTTGCTATTGCCGATCATGATACGATAGACGGCTTAGAGGATGCCCTGAAATACGCGGCGGGCAGGGACATCGAAGTAATTCCCGGCATCGAGTTCAGCGTGAATTATGAGAAGGGAACCTTCCACCTGGTGGGCCTCTATATCGACTGGAAAAACAGGGAACTGGTAGAAAGAGTGAATGAACTTGCCCGGCTCAGAGCTTCAAGGGCGGAAAGAATCGTAGATGATCTCAATGCCCACGGCATTGCCATTAAATACGACGAGGTGGTGAAGGAGGCGGCGGGAGGGGCAATCGGGAAACCCCACGTGGCCCGGGTTCTGGTGCGGCACGGATACGCCGAGGATCCCCATGATGTCTACCGTAAGTTTCTGGAGGAGGGACTGCCGGGTCATGTAAAAAAAGAGAAAATCTCAGCCAGGGAGGCCCTCAGGCTTATTCAGAATGCAGGGGGAATCTCAATCCTGGCCCATCCTGCATCCCTTAACGCCGGTAATTATGAAATATTTGAAAAACTGCTGAAAGAGCTGATACCTGAAGGCCTGGACGGGATTGAGGCATACTCCGATATGCATTCACCCGAAGATGCGGCGATGTATAAAAGTATTGCGAAAAAGTATGGACTCCTGGTTTCCGGGGGAAGTGACTATCATGGAGACAAGGGGGAAAATATAGGTTTTTACAAACCAGGGGAAGTGATCCCTCATGAATGTTATGACGGCATTATGAAGTACAGGGAAGGGAATAAATAATGAACAGCTGAAGTAATGGCTTCAGTTGCATGTAACTTCCTGTATTAAAAAAAATACTCAGGCAATTTTCCACCCCTACCGAATGGTATAATGAGGGATACACCTCAAATATACTTAAAGCCCCGGGGGGGAATGGTGATGATACAGCTTCTCAATGACGCTCTAATGCCACTGGTAAATGACGGTTTAATAACTGTCGAAAGAATGCATGATCTTATCTATATTAAAGAGTTTATTGATAGGGTTGCCTCAAAAAAATATCTGGAAGAGCGTGACGTTGATGAACTCCAAAAACGTTATGGGGTATTGCCAAATATCATATCCTGGGGAGACTACTTTCAGACAGAAATGGCCTCATCATTAATTGAACTTGATGAAGAGTCATTCCAGAAAGCAGTATCCACTGTAAAGTTTGACATCATGTCGGCATGTGAGATCTTCAGTGGCCGAGAAGCAGAATTTTTCGCCTGGGTAGATGATGCATATTATGAAGTAACCTCAGAAGACAGGGCATTGTACACTGAAGAAGAGGAGGAGATTATTCATCTGAAGATAATGAAGGATTATTTTTTCGACCTTGGAATCGTTAATAATTTCAGTCCCGCGGAAATCAAATGGTATCAGAAATTTAATGAAGCATTAGCTATATAAATAATTTATATTGTCATAGAGGGGCCGGTTCTTTGAGAAAAGAGCCGGCCTTTTTTATTATTTAATCATTCCGTTAATATTGTACAAAGTTAAATAAAATTATGCTTTAACTGGGCGGATTCGGGGTATACAATGAATGCATAAAGATGAATGCCCTTTGGAAATTGGTTCCAGGAAAAATGAAAATATCTCATAAAAATAAAAGTTTTAAAATATATATACAGGAATATTTTGTTATAGCGCTTATTTACGCAGTCCTGGGGGCTATGAGCTACCTGGTAATGCCGGATACCGTGAAGAGTGTTCCAATCTGGTTTCCAACAGGATTTGCACTCGCGGTACTTATTAAGAGGGGACTCCATTATTTTCCTTCTCTGATTATCGGATCCCTTTTTTCTCTTGTCTCCATAGCTCTCCTGCAAACGGGGGAGGGCCTTGATTTTAGACAGTTTTATCAAATAATATCCGGAAGAAATTTCGGAACACTGGCTGAATCCTTTTTAGGAGCATGGCTTATTTTAAGGTACATGGAGCAAACCTCCCTGTACCGCTCAGTTTATCAGACTGTCATATTTTCTTTTTTCACAGCACTCTCAGCAATAGCGGGGAGTCTCGCAGTATGCATGGTTGAAGCCGGCATTTTAGGAAATGATCTTTACTGGCAGCAGCTTATTTCTTTCTGGGCTTCAGGATTTATCAGTATGATGCTGGTGTCGCCAATGATCCTCGCCTGGGAGACTCAGGTTAAAATATTCTTTGATAAAAAGAAAAACTTTGAACTGATTGCGGCGTCATCTGTTCTGGCCCTGGTAATAATTTTAACCTTCGGGGCAAGGGGCATCCCTGAAATCCAATTTTCCCTTTTATACCTGATGATTCCCGTTATCCTCTGGATACTCTATCGTTTTAATCATCGCTACGGAATGGTTGCGGTAACAATTGTTGTATTTAATATTATGGCTGCAACAAACAATGGCATTGGGGCAATTTCCGTCATTGATCCTATAAACAGGATACTGGTCATGCAGTTATATATTGCAGTACTTGTATTGATCCTGATGTTGGTGGGTTCCTATATCGGTGAGAGGCATCAGTTTAAAACTCAGCTGTTTGATCTGAACAGTAAACTCGATAATATTATTATTGAAAAAACAGAAAAGCTTGAACGGACTGAAGAAAGGTTCGGAAATATTTTTAATACCTCGCCCCTTGGAATAGAACTATTTGATAAAAATGGTGATCTTGTCGATGCGAATGAAACAGCCTTAAAACTGTTCGGCATAAAAAGCATTGTTGATGTTCTGTCGTATAATTTTTTGCAGGATGAATATGCTGATCCAGCATTAATTTCAAGGTTGGTTAATGGTGCTGATGTAAAATTTGAATTCTGGTATAACTTTGATTCGGAATACAGGCCTCAACGGTTCCCTTCGACAAGAGAAGGGCGTATATATCTCCAGGTTATGATAAATGTGATCAGGGATTCTCTTGGAGAGCACTTTGCCTATGTAGCCCTGATTCAGGATATGACAGAAAGGAAACTGGCGGAAAACCAGGTCTTGCGAAGTGAAGAACGTCTGGCGGAAATCCAGAGACTGGCAAATCTTGGTTCCTGGGAATATCATATACGCCGTAAGGAGTTTTCCATATCAAAAGAAGCCGCGGCCATCGCCGGTCTTGAAAATTTGGGAGAAGATGTAAGTATCGATAGTTATCTTTCAAGCATTTATGATGAAGATCGATTAAAGTTCGAAGAGAAATTTAACAGTGCCGTCGAAGAGGGAACTCCCTTTGAAATGGAATTGCGGCATGTTGGCTGCAAAAATGAGATTTATTACACGATTACTCGAGTGCATCCCCTTTCAAGAAATGATAGAATAAGAGAAATAATCGGTTCCGTCTTTGATATTACAAAACAGAAACAGACTGAGCAGGCTTTGAGGAAAAGTGAAAATACGTTTAAAACAATTTTCTCTCAATCCCCCCTTGGTATTCTTCTTTTTGATAATGATGGGAAGATAATTGATCTAAATCCCGCCACACTCGGTATTTTTGGAATTATTGAAATCGACTCCGTAAAGGATTTTAATCTTTTTGATAATATCCTTATAAGGGTTGAGGATCGCGGAGGGCTTGATCTTGGCAACAGGTTGAGGTTTACCACTGAAGTCGATTTCGAGGATATTAGAAAATCAGGGGACTACGATTCGATAAGGCATGGTATCGCCTATATCGAGGTTGAGATAACGGCGATTAGGAGTCTCGGCTATCTCGCGCAGGTGCGCGACATGAGCCGCGAATATACGGCAGAACTTGCGATTCGGGAGAATGAAGAACGGCTGCGTACCATTTTCGATAATGCCGGAATGGGAATTTCCATTCTTGATACCGAGTTGAAATATATCGATTGCAACAATCAGTGGCTGGCAATGGTCGGCTATGAACGAAAAGAATTGATGGACAAAGAGTTCACAGTGTTAACCCATCCCGACGATTTGAGTAAATCAAGGAGTCAGCTGCAAAAAATTGTAAACAATACTCTCAGCAGTTATACAATGGAAAAAAGATACATCCGTAAAGACGGCACAATTATGTGGGGAAGTCTTTCGGTTACTCCCATTAAAGATCCACGTGGGCACACAATAAGTATAATCGGTATTATTGTTGATATTACCCGAAGGAAAGAAATTGAACTGCGCCTGAAGGATAGCGAACAGTTTCTCCGCAGGGTAATTGATACCAGTCCAAATCCTATTTTCGTAAAGAACTGGGAAGGGGAATTTACCCTCGCCAATAAAGCCATAGCGGAACTTCTAGGCACATCCGTTGATGAGATGCTTGGTAAAAGGGATGAGGATTTTCTTCCGTCTCTTAAGGAGGCTGAACAGTTTTTAAATGACGATCGTGAAGTCATGGAAACCCGAAAGTTGAAGGTGATAAGTGAAGAAACTCTGACTTCAGGGGACGGTTCTGTGAAATGGCTGAAAACCATTAAGGTGCCCCTGGATGATCGTCTCTACGGCACGGCCAAACATGTCCTTGGTGTTTCAACGGATATCACGGAATTAAAAATGGCGGAGCAGAAACTGATTGAAATGGCCACCCATGACTCCCTGACTCAGCTTCCAAATCGGAGGCATTTCTACGAAAAGCTTCAAGAGGTCCTGGCGCGGTCAAAAAGGCAGGAGAAATATCTTGCGGTGCTCTTTATCGATCTTGATGGTTTTAAAGAGGTCAATGACCGTCTTGGACATGACGCGGGGGATGAACTTTTGAAATTAGTTGCTGAGCAGCTGATTCTTTCAGTCAGAGAAGTGGATATCGTTTCCCGGCTGGGGGGGGATGAGTTTACTGTTATTCTAGAAAGTGTAGTGAATGATGAAGATATAATACATGTAACAGAAAGGATCATTGAAAATGTTGATACCCCCTTTGATATAGGCGGAGAGGAGGCCAGGGTAACCGCCAGCGTAGGTGTCAGTGTTTATCCCCGGGATGGAGAGAATATGGAGGAGCTGGTAAAAAAGGCAGACGATGCCATGTATATATCAAAGAAAAATGGGAAGAATATGTTTACTTTTTACCAGGATGAGTTTAAAGAGGAAGGGTAATAGTGAATTCCGCCCATTCTCCCTCCCTTGAATCGGCATGAATAAATCCTTTATGTAACTGAATTATCCTCCATGTTATATAGAGGCCAATACCTGTCCCGCGTCGCTCCAGAAGATCACTTTTATCCAGGCGTGAAAATTTTTGAAAGAGATGTTTGCCCTCTTTAACTGAAAAACCGGGTCCTTCATTGTGAACTGAGAGTATCAACTCTTTATTCTGGATGACAAGTGAAATGATAATAATTCCCGCGTCGAAGCTGTATTTTACTGCATTGCTTAACAGGTTGTTTGCGGCAATTTTTAACAGGACAGGATCGCCGGTTATCGTTGCAGACTGGCTTTCTTTTGGAATATTGAGTTTAAGCTTTCTTTTTCTCAGCTGCGGTTTAATTATTTCAATAGATTCATTTAAGACATCATTGTAAAAGTTGAACTCAGAGGGATTGCTTTTTAATGTTCCATTTTCAAAATTTGCAAGGGTAAGATATTCATAGCTGACGTCCCGGAGAAATCGCGCCTTGTTGATCATTCGCTGAATATAGGGTATGATGTTTTTATTAACGGGACCAAAATAGCCTTTTACGATTGTGTCACCCATTGAAATAATAGAATCAAGGGGACTCTTCATCTCATGGCTTACGAAAGAGAGCATTTCCATGTAGGAGTTAACAGCCTCTGACAACTGTTCGATCATGTATGTTTTTTCCATTGCTTCGGATAGACGCTGGTGAATGCTTAAATTCACCCGTATCGAATGGATGGAATACTGATTTCTTTCCCGGGAACCCCTGAATATGAAGCCAACAGTCCTGCCTTCAACCTGAAGGGGACAGATCATGACGGAATTGATTTTTTCTTCTACAAGTTTTCCTGCGACATCAAAGCCGGGGTAGTGGCTGAAAAAAAGTTCTGTATCTGTCAGAATCATGGGATGACGCCACTGATGGAGTTCGTCGAAAATTGAACCCTGCATGTCGAATACAAGGCCCTTTTCTATTTTCGAATCAGGGCCGGCCCCCTCTGCATGGTTAATAATGGCGCGTTTTCCTTCCTCAAGAAAAAAGGCAACGAAGAGGATGTCGGCTGGTAAAATGTTTTGTGTTTCCCTGAGTAAAAAAGAGAATGTTTCTTCAAGTGTTTGAAACGATCCGATACCATCATTGACTCGAAGTATGGTTTCTTCTTCTGAGGCTTTGATGGTATCTTCCAGGAATTCTTTTGATTCGATATCACAGAATAATATTCCTGTATCCGGATATGGTGTTTGATTTTCCATGATGGTATGTGTCACAATACAGGTGTTTAAGAATTATGTCAAATACTTAAGATTCTTTTATGACCTCCAGGGTGTTTTTAGTTTTATCCGTAAAGTATCCGGTGATTTTTGCCAGGTTGTTGGCGTGCTGATTCAGCATCGTTGCCGTTGATGAGAGCTCCTCTGAAGAGGATGCGGTTGTCTGAGAGGACTGGTTCAACTGTCCCATAACCGAGTTTATCTGTGAAATGTTTGAATCCTGTTCCTCGGAAGACATGGTTATGCTCTGTACCAGTTCTGCGGTTTTCTGGATTCCCGGAACGATTGCATCCAGTTTTTCGCCCGAGGTATTGGCGACATCAACTGATTCCAGTATCAATTTGCTGATTTCCTGTGCTGCCGTCTGACTCTTTTCTGCGAGTTTTCTAACTTCCGTAGCTACAACGGCAAATCCCTTTCCCTGGTCTCCCGCACGCGCCGCTTCAATTGCAGCGTTAAGGGCAAGAAGATTTGTTTGATATGCAATGTCTTCAATGAGACTGATCTGGTCCTTAATGGTTTCCATTGCTTCAATAGTTCGTTTAACTGCTCTGCTTCCTTCTTCAGTGTCACGGGCGGTCTTTGCCGAGATGGCCTCTGTTTCCTTTGCATTTTTTGTATTGTGTGTGATGGCAGCCCCCATCTCTTCCATTGATGATGTGATTTCCTCAACCGCTGCGGCCTGTGAGTTCGCCTCTTCGCTCAGGTTTATGGAAGTGGAGGTTATTTCATCGGATGATAAGGCTAGGGAACTGGCACTCTCCTTAATTTCCCTGATAATGGAGAGTAGGTGTTCCTGCATTTCAATCAGTGCCATGGCCATCTGCCCCGCCTCATCTTCTCCCTTTACTGATATTGATGTGGTGAGATCCCCGGAGGCAATAGACCGTGAGGCTACGAGTACTTCATTCATGGCACCGATAATTCGCCGGTTGACAGCAATAGCAGATATAATGAATACAATAAGTAAAATTGCAAGAATTGAGAATATGTTGATATATAATCCAGTCAGTGTTTTTTCAATATCCTCAATATAAATGCCGGCACATATGACCCAACCCCATGGTTTATATCCCTGTACGAAGGCAATTTTAGGTACGATTTTATCCTTCTGGTCCTTGTACTGCCACCAGTAATCGGCGAATCCGCCTTCAGTCTTCCGGGCCATGGACATAAAATCCCTGATAAACAATTTACCCTTTTTGTCCTTCAGGTCATGGAGGTTTTTGCCATTAAGTTTAGGGGAGTAGGGGTGCATAATCATTGTGCTGTTATAGTTAAAGACAAAGAGATAGTCCTTTTTGTCAGGCCCGAAACGTTGATACTGAAACTGGTCCAGTGCGATTTTTTTTGCCTGCTCCAGTGTTATTGTGCCTGATTCAACCTGTGTGTTCAGTCTCGAAAGGGTGTTGAGATTTATAGACACGATAGATATCATCTGTGAACGCTTTTCATCGATCATGGTTTTTTTTACCAGGGGTAAAAAATATGCAGCGATAAGAAATCCAAAAAGGATATATAGCAGGATGCCCGGTGCGAGCAGTTTTTTACCGATTGAAACTTTAGAAAGATAACGATTCATGGTCAACCTCCAGGTAAAGTTACCCTCAGAGTATAACCCATTTTTTAAATAATTCAAGAGAATTATCTAAAAACAATTCTTAAAGCGGTGATGAGTTCAGGTATTGAAATCCTTTGTTAATTTTCTCTTTTGTATCTGAAGATACCTTTTCTACCGCGGCCCGTGCCGAAGGACAGTAATGATCTTTAAAGGAGGGCACCGCAGAGGGGCATTTTTTGCACCAGAATTCCGCAGGGCATCCTTTGCATGATGCAGGGCAGCTTTGCTCCGCTGATATATCTTCAGGCAGACCGGACCGCAGATCCGGAAGGTTGCACTGGTATAGATTGCCCGATGCATCAAGCATGGGGAAGCTGCAGTGGTACCGGCACTGCCTTGAAGGATCTGTATACTGGGCCGCAAGACTCCTGAATTCTTTTTCATTTAGAAGGACTTTGAATTGTTTTGGCGAAACCTGCAGCTGTGCTGCAGCCCCTTCAGCATGAAGTGAAGGGTAGATAATTGAAGAAACACTTGCGGGTTGGAGATTTTCTACCGCGTCATGTCTTTTGTCGAAATTATAAGAGGTAAGGGTTAAATTATGCGATACGGGAATATTCATTTTTTGAAGGAAGTCGGTAATTTTCATGAGTGATCTGAAATTTCCGGATGAACCGCATATGAGATCGTGGTAGCTGCCGCGGAAATCGAAGAGGGTAAAGCGAAATTCCATTTCTGTAGTAGCTGTTGAAGTGATTTCTTTAATAAATTCTTCAGCCCTTTGTCTCTCCTGGTACCAGGTGCCATTTGCCAGGAGGCGGAGATGGGGGCTGCTGGTTTTGTAGAGAGAATTGATTCTTTTTATAAATTCAGGGAGATTTTTATCGAGAAAAAGCTCTCCCCCGGTGAGGCTGATTTCAGCAGGGCGTTTTTTTTCAAGGAAGTCCAGGACTTCTTTCCCCGGAGACCTGCTGTTTCCTCTCTCAGCTGTTTGAGGAATAAAGCAGTGTGGGCAGTTGAGTGTACAGTTTCGGGTTACCTCAATGTTTATACTCGAAAACAGGGGGTGGGGTTTTAGGAAGGCATGGCGGTACATGCGGACCCTTGTGTCTTCCCGGAGGCGGGAACAGTCGGTGAAGTCATCCAGTGTCATACTTCTGTCTTCAAAGGTGAATTCCCCTGTTGGCGGGATATCGGCATGGAGGTGGTGGGTTGGCGAATAGAGGCAAATTGTTTCACCATCCCGCTTTGCCATTACCCCAGGTGCAGCATGGATTTCAAAGTTTCCCGGCAATTTGATTCTATCGGTAAGTTCTCTATTCATGGGAAGTTTCTTCTCCACTGCTGCGAAAATGATTTTTCAGTCCTGATTTTAATTCCCTTGTAAACTCCAGGAGGTCGGAGGCCTGGTCTTCCTTTACGAAGTCATAAATCAGGATTACGGTCTGGCGAACCCTGTCGTTAATGGCGGCGAGTTTCCCGGCAGCCTCTCCAGAAAGGGATTTGCCGGAAATGAGGCTCCGGTTTCTTTCGCTGCAGACATCACGGTAGAGATTGTACCACTGCGGAAAAAATGGCTTCAGTACCGTTGAGGCAATTTCAAAAAACAGCGAGGTTTTGTTATCGGTAAAGTCCCACGGCGATTCGAAATTTTCTCCTTCTGTAATGTGCCCCTTTTTTCTTAAAAACCGTGTTACGGGCAATTCCGGGGTGCAGTAGAGGCGATTCATCAGAGTATGCAGTGTGTCGAGGTTGTTTTCGAATAAAAAATTGTGTTCCCTCTCGATGTCCCTGAATTTTGTCAGGGGATGAAATGGAATAAAACCTGCAGTTACCTGGATATTAAGTTCATTCAGGATCATAAGGGCCTCATGGACCGATTCCATACTGCTTCGTTTATTGTAGAGTTTCCTCGTTTCTTCTACGGCAGAATCTATGCCGAGAAAAACTCCACTGAGTCCCGCCTCCTGCAGTATTCTAAAGGTATCTTTCTCGACATGATCCGGGCGGCATTCAAAATAAAACAGGAATTTCAGGTTTTCCTCGATAATCAATTCGGCGATTTCCTTCGCACGTACCAGGCCTGCCGGTGCAGATCCGATGAAGTCATCGTCAATGAAATGAATTACGGATACGTTTCGCACCCTGACAAGCTCAATCAATTCATCGACGACATTTCGGGGAGAACGCTGCCGCAGTGGAATCCCGCAGGAGTGCATGGAAAAACGGACCACTGAACAGAAGGTGCAGCTTCCGCTGCATCCCCGGGAGGTCAATACCGTTGCGGGAAGGTTGCGGTCCAGAACTTCCCGCAGTATATCCCGCGCCGGGAAGGGGATATCGTCCAGGTTTTTATGGCCCCTGGGTAGACTTCTTGTGTCTGCAGATTTTATATCTTCCCTCAAGAGCATACCGGGAATGTTTCCCTTTCTGTTTTGCGAAAGGTTTTCAATCAGCAGGGGAAGAGAAACTTCCCCCTCAAAGATGCTCAGTGAATCGAGTTGAGGAAACGTCTCCATTATTTTTTCGGGGAAAAAACTGGGGAGGTGCCCCCCGGCGGTGAGGTGTATTTCATTATTCCCGGACCTGCGAATCATTTCGGCAATTTCAACGGCCCCGTCGATGGCGGCGGCGCTCATGATGGAGAAACCGGCGACGGCAGGTCTGATGGAGATAATCATTTCCGATATCTCTTCGGGGGTCAGGTCCTGGAGTTCCCCGTCGATGATACCAGCAGTGAAACCTTTTTTTCGGATGGAGGATGCAAGGTAGCCAATACCGAGGGACTCCTGGTAGTCCTGGTCAAATCCGGTACGGAAAAATGGCGGGCGTATGAGCAAACAGTCCATTTATTTGCGCAATCAGTGAGCCACGGGTACACAGGAGCATACCCGACGGTAGCCTCCGCTTCGCCTGCGGTAGCCACCACTGCGCCGGCGTCCCCCACTGCTTTTCTGTCCGGTGTAGGTTTTTACCAGGTTGCAGGTGCAGACCTTGTCGCAGGTACAGACCATTCGCCCCCCCTGGGTGACCCTGGTTGATTTCCATTTGCTCTTCTGGCCGGGTACCGTGATATCCGGTTTTTTCGGGACTTCCAGATCTTCTGCGACGTAGAGGTCCATTTCAGGCTTGACGAATTTTATAATTTCCGGTTTTTCATTTTTTTTATCAGTCATGGTATAATCCTCAGTTGAATTGAATCCAGCCTTCCCCGTGGTAATCGAGGTGACGGATTATGTAACGCCTTAAAAGTTCACGATTTATGCTGCATCGGTAATTTTCATTACCGGGGTGTTCTGTCATTTTTGAGGGGCAGTCACCGGCGCAGTGATGACGCGCAATGCACCCTGTGCACTCATCGCGGAGCCGGTCAAGGTTTCTGATTTCTTTCAGTGACACCCCGTTGATATTTAATGAACCCGATTCACCGTCGAAGGTGCCAAAGTGGAAGGGATCATCTTCAGAGAGCCCCGCAGATTCGTAGCATCCTGTAAGGGCCCCATGGGGGGTTATGCATAGACTGTTGCCGCAGGCCTGGCAGAAACGATCCCTTAATGCGGGGTAGGAAATCCCTGAATAGGTGACTATTCCGTCATACTCTTCTGCGCGGTCCATGCATTCTTCGAAAATATCAATGAATTTTACAGGTTCGGGGGAGGAAGTTTTCATCCCTGCTCCACGCCCCGTCAGGTAGATGGGTTCCAGCTGAATTATTTCGCAGGTACTGTGTTCAAAGATAAAGGTGACAAATTCAGGAAGGCTCGAAAGGTTTTCAGCCGTTACGGTACTTC
Source organism: uncultured Spirochaetota bacterium (assembly GCA_942491575.1). Taxonomy (GTDB): domain Bacteria; phylum Spirochaetota; class UBA4802; order UBA4802; family UBA5550; genus CAZHNW01. The sequence continues at coordinate 1,161,767 of CALOBT010000025.1, read as the reverse complement.
GTATCGAGAAGGAAAGTTCTTTTTCGCTGCAGGCTTCCGCGGTGCGGAGGGCTTCCCGGTAGGAGTTGACTTTTTGGGCGGGGCGCAGCCTGTTATGGTGTTCCTCCGGACCATCCATGGAGAGGGATATGTCAAAATTATTTTCAATCAGGAGCTGGCGGGTAGACTCCTCCATTACTCCATTGGTGCCTATACTGAAATAGACCTCAAGGTCATACTCTTTAGCTTTCTGCAGGCTGTGGACTACGGTTTTTTCAAGGAGTTCTTCTTCGAGGGTCGGTTCCCCCGCACCGTGATAGGCCACATGGAGTTCATTGCTTTTTTTCTCAGAAACATGCTGTGCCATCCAGGAGATTGCCTGCTTCGCCATCAACAGTGACATGCTTTTGCTGCTTCTTCCGCCGTCGGCGTAGCAGTAGCTGCAGTTAAGGTTGCATCTTTCAGTAAGAAAGAGGGTGAGGCTTTCAAAGGAATAATTTTCCGTGTTATCTTCTGCTGCGGGAGCTGCAGGCTCAGCGGAAAATTTATTCTCTGTGAGGAGTTCAAGTTCTGCAAGGCCGTCCAGGAACTGCAGGTTTTCCACAGAAGAGGCAATTCCTTCCCCCTGAAGTTCTGTCAGGAGATCAAGCCCGGCATTGTTAATCTGCAGTACCGTCTCCTTCAGGGGAAAATAGGCGATGAGGTCTTCCCCCCTTGAGAAGGAAGTCATTTCAGTGTTGAGATAGTATCGTTTCATTTCAGATAACCAGGTGATGCTCCCGCATGGACGAAACCAGGGTTTGTACCGCCTCAAGGGCATCAGCCCCTGATATGGAATACCTTTCAGATATAATTGCTGCGATGTCCCCGGTGGTATTTGTAGCGTCTATGAGTTCCCAGACCTCCCGTGCACTGCTGTTCAAATAAAAATATTTTTCACCATTTTTGCATCCTGGTATTTCAAGCACCCAGGAGCCGTCTGATTCGGGCATTGCCTCCAGGTTCATGACCCTTTGGAGGGGAACGGAATTGACCCGGGCATTGAGTTTTTTCAAAAAAATTGCGGGAAGCCCCATGGCAGCGATTAGCACTGCTGTTTTTTCTATAACTGATTTTCTTGTGATGCCCTTCATTATTCTGCCTTCCCCAATAGTATCATATTTTTGTTTATAATTTTTTGCAGGTCCTCATCGTCGCTGCCAATGCAGCTCTCTGCCTTTTTAAGGTCCGCCATGGCCTGTATGCGGAGGCCCTTCTTTGCATTCACTGAAGCCCGGGTGATGAGGGATTTTGCATGCCTCCGGTTGATATTAAGGGCCTGGTTCAGGTCCCTGGTGGCGGAGTTGAGATTTCCCCTTTCATCCTGGATCCATCCATGGTTGTAGTGGGCCCCGGTGAGGCGTCTCTTTAATTTTCTGGCCCTTGCGGTATGGACACGGGCCAGGCCGGTATCTCCTCTCTTCTGCAGGGCCGCCCCCAGGTTCATCTCCGCCTCGGCGCGGAGTTTTGGATATTCCGCAGCAGCATTTCTGAAACTCCGTATCGCCATGTTATAGTTTTTTAGATGATACTTGCATACTCCCAGGTTGATGTGCGCTTCATGGAGATTCGGCTTTCTTCTGAGGGCATCCCCGTAGGCAGTGGCGGCGGGTCCGTATTTTTTCATTTTTAAAAGTATGTTGCCCTTACGGTAGCTGGTATAGGCATTGTAAATCTCCATGAGGGCCTCAGCGGCAATGTTTTTTATGGCGGAAGTTTTTCCCTGTTTCGCGTAATATTTCAATCTGGGGATTGCCGGTTTTCCAATGAGGATAAGGGATTCTTTCGCTCCCGCATTGGAGTTAAAGGTCTTTTTTAACAGTGCGGGGATCACCGAGGGACTGCCCGTTTTTCCCAGGGCCTGTCTTATCTTAATCCGGGTGCCGGGGTTCCTGTTGATCTTTAATTCCGAAAGAAGAATGGGGATGGCATTCCTGCTGCCTATTTTTCCCAGTGCCGTGATGGCGGTTTCCTTTGCATTGTTAGAAGTGGTATGACCGGATCCCTTTTCCCCGTGTATAATTCTTTTACATGTGGGTATTGATGCCGGACCAATGGCAATGAGAGCCTTTTCATGGTCTGTATATTTTGTATATGTCCGGTACCGATAGGTTCTATCCGGCATCATTCCTTCCTCTACAAGTGGGAGAAAACGCCGGTCAGGCATGAGGGGAACTGCTTTTATGAGTGCTGCCCTCAGTATGTTGTTTTTTTGCGCAGCCCTTTTAATGGCGGGTACTGCCCCGCGGGCATCAAGGCGTGCAAGGGCCTCGATGGTCTTTTTTTTGACGTTGATATTTTTATCTTTTTCAAGAAGAGCAATAAGGGGAGGCACCGCGCCGCGGTTGCCGGAGATCCCCAGGGCGATAATGCTGCTTTGTTTGATGTTGGGATCAATATCTGTAAGGTTTTTTACGAAGAGGGGTAAGGAATCGGGGCTTCCGATTTTACCCAGTTCCTTGATAATCAGTGATTTTATATGATAGTTATATGCTGCTTTTTCGTATAGTTCAGTGAGGATTTTTCGGGATTTTTCTGTGCCTATGCCGCCGAGGAAACCAATTATTTCAGGAGTTGGTTTGAGGGAACCGTCTTTAAGGCGACGGTAAATTGTATCCTTAATGTCACCCCCCGGAAGAAGGTTGACGATGCTGAGAATATTTTTGGTTGCCGGATGATTATGCCGGTTCAATATTTCTTTGATGGCGGGAGTAAAGGCATCCAGATTATCCAAAATCATTTTCTGTATCTGCCTGCTCCTGTTGTTTTTATAGGACTTTAGTTCTTTTATCGCCAGTATATGGGAAGGTGTCCCCAGATCAATAATGGCCTTTTCTACCGCTTCTTTTTTTCTCCCTGAAGTTCTGCTGTGAATATAAAGAAGTCCCTGGACGGATTTTTTTACATTATGCCTGTATTGGGAATCGTCAAAACCGAATTGACGGGCAGTCTCTCTATTGCCCAGTATTAGACTGACGCCGGTTGCAGAATGCCAGGCATAGTTGACACGCCCTCCGGAGAGGTTTTTCTGATAGACCCCGAGTAATCGTGGATCCTTAAGCTCCATAACCTTTCTGAAGCCCAGGTCGGCTTTGTGGAAGCTGTATGACTGTTTCAGCGCTTCTGCCAGGTCTGTTTCACCGAGTTTTTTTAATGATTCAAAGGCGGCGACACGTACTGCACGGTAGGAGTCGCTCATTGCACAGGCGAGGGGAATGATAATTTCATTTTTATCATCTTCCCGGTTGCCCAGTTCCCGTACCGAGGCCAGACGTTTGTCACGTTGATAAGATTTTAGATTGTAGAGGAGAGACCTGGTGCTGGAATCTTTCATATTAAGATAAGACCTGCTCCGGGTGCGGGGGTATGATTGTTTTTTGTATGATGACCGGTAACTATTTTTCTGATAATTTCGGTTATTACTTTTTTTCTTCTGGGGGGAGCCGCAGAAGGAGAGGGCTGCGGCAAGGAAAAAGAGTAAAAGTATCTGAAACGGTTTTTTCTTATTCATGAGATAATCCCTTTTGGAGAATATCCTAACTGAGCAGTAAAAAGCCTATATGTCAATGAAAAATGCAGGAAAAATCAGAGTCGCAGTGAAATATCCCAGAAAGATAAAATAAAATAGATTAGAAATTCTCTTGATAAACTCTATTGAACCAAAAAAAATGTCTTTCACAGATTATTCTTTGGCAGGATGATGGCGATATTTCGTCAGCTGAGATCGAATGTACGAAGGAGACTGCATCAATGAAAGAAAAAATATTTATCGCCGGAGCAACGGGATTCATCGGCATTCGAGTCTGCAGCGAGTTGTTTAAAAAAGACTACCCTGTGCATGCCCTGCTTCGTCCCGGTGAATCCGATACTGCAATACGGGAATATATCGCTGCAACAGTTGAAGGAGATCTCCTGGTGGAAGATCATTGCGGCGAGATAGAAGCATACCTCTCGAAGGAAAAAATCCCTTATATGATATCACTGGTGGGCGGCGTTGATTACCACCAGGATCATGAAACTTCCCGCAGAATAAATGTGGATACTGCCAGAAATATTATCTCCGTTGCAGAAAAAGTTTTTTCAAAGGGAATCCTTAAAAAGCTGGTATTCGGGGGAAGTGTAGCCTCCCGTGGTTTTTTCCGCAGCGAGGGGAATCCGCCCCGGCAGATTACCGAAGAAACAGATGAATACCGGAAGGGGGCAGCAATATACGGGGACGTCAAGCGGGAGGCGGAAGAAATCGTACACCGCGCCTTTAAGGATCACGGTCTTCCTGCGGTAATTGTGCAGCCGGGATCTCTTGTGGGGCCCGAAGTGGGAAGTGCTACCACCACAACGGTAGGCCTGATACGTCGCGCCCTGAAGGGGGTTCCGGTCCTCTCCGGAGGGGCCAGTTATACTTCCGTTGAAGCCGTAGCATCCGGTATAATAGCCGCCCTGGAGAAGGGGACTCCGGGAGAATCATATCTTCTTGGTGGAGAAAATATGACCATGAAGGAATTTACTCGCCTGGTGCGTACCCTTGCACGTGAGAACTTCCCCGAATTGAAACTGTCTCACTTCTCTCCCCCTGCGATTCATACCCCCGTGGCGCACCTCCTGGGGGGGCTTGGTATTATGCTTAATTCCCAGCAGGCACTTCTGGGGAGTACATTCCACTATATTGATTCCACAAAGGCAAATCGGGAGCTTGATTATGAACATGATTCCGATAAACTGAAGGAGGCAATACTTGCGGTGCTGAGGACTCTTTAAATATCAAAGAACTTGACAAAGGAGCCGGATGGGGCTAGAATAAATAAGCATTGGATTCCGTTATGCGAAAGTTTTTGTCAAAATAAGTGTAAATGGAAATTGAGTGACTCTCTCAGTGCTGTAAAATCAGAGATGCTTTGAGGTTTAAAAAAGTCAACTATGAGCATAGAACTTGATATAATAAAACTATCACCTGTTGAAAAAAATAATATCGATTATGACATGTTAATTTTTAAGATTCGTTCATCGAAGCGGATTGATGTTGATAATTCAAGGGAGTATGTTATTTTTTTAAACACCCTTATAAGTGGGGGCAGCAAAAAAATACTGATTGATTTTCATGATCTTGAATATATCGACAGTTCCGGTATCGGAGTTTTTATCTCCGCGGCGAAACAGATTCGCAGCAGCGGCGGTGATCTCATTGTCTGTAATGTCAGTTCTGAAATTATGTCTGTTTTTAAAATTGTAAGCCTCCATGAGTTTATTAAAATGTTCACCACCGATGGTGAAGCCCTCAATCACTTCCGAATGATTGTCTGAAAAAGGGCCTCTACTTTCCCAAAGACGAAATAAACTTCCCCCATCGTAACTCCGGTATTGTCTGAAGAGTGTTAATGATTGAATAACATCATTTTTTACTAACCAGATACATTAGTCCTTGAAATATATTTGTAAAAAATCAGCATTACAATTGGTTGATTTGGCCATTTTCAGTATATTATTTACGGCGTATAACACATTATAAAAAAGTCAGTACTTGAGATAGAATGGAAGAGGGAGAATTTTAGTAATGTTAACAGTGGTTACAAAATTAAAAGAAACGGTCGGGCACCTCTTGAGTGTTGTGCTGCCGGTATTTCTTTCTCTTCTCCTGCTTCCCGGATGCGACGGCAGCTTTGATAGTGCCCTGAAAAAGGAGATTGATGCGAGTACCACGTCTCCGGGCAACTATCTCTGGGAAAAAATCGGTCATGTGGCAACCCCCCTCGGCGGTGCCGCCGCGGCACTCCATAACGGAATTCTTTATCTCCACGGCGGGGAAGATGCTTCGGGGATACGAAGTGAACTTTGGCTGATTAACGTGACCACGGGAGAGAGCAGTTCCTATCCTACTTCCTATGCAAGGGCCCATCACACCATGACGGTGATTGGTGATAACCTTTTTCTCTTCGGCGGAATTGATGAAACCCTGACTGAGACAAGGCTGCTGGTCTCCTTTGACACGGGATTGAACTGGAATACCCCTATTACCACCAGTGATACGAATGGTCCCTTTCCGGAGGCGCGGAGCCGTCACATTGCCTTTGCCTGTGATGGATATTTTTATGTCCACGGTGGGGCTCTGAGCGGGGGGGGCGGAGATGATAGTCTCTACCGTCTTGAGTTTGTCACCACAAAATCAAGTGGTAAGCATGTATGGAGCGAAGTGGTCACCGCCGAGCCCCGATCCGGGCACGGTGCTGCCCTTATAGACAGTAAACTCTACTTCGCGGGGGGACAGAATCCCGCAGACGGCACTCTTTTTAAAAATATCTGGACATATGATATAACAAGCGGTAATACTGCAGTAGTCCCTGTTGATGCAGATATTTTTCAACGGGAAAATATTGCCCTGGCGCAACTGAATGGTCTGCTCTATTCATTCAGCGGGGAGGGGGCATCCGGTATCGATTCTCTACTTGTTACCGGTACGATTACTGGAGAAAGTTTTTCATATGATGGCGAGGCAGCAGGGAGAAGTGAATATGTTCTTGAAAGTGACGGCACTTCCCTTGTTCTCTTTGGTGGCCGCAATGAGGATAAGAGTCAATTCTACAATGATTTATGGATTATTACGCTTCAGTAGTAGTACCTTCGAAAGAATTTTAAAATCCACCCCCACTTTCTCAATTGCTCTTCTGATCGCTCTTTCTCTCGTTCCAGCTTCTGTCTCCGCTGATTCTGAACAATCGATAACCCCCGCAAGATATCCCATTATCGGACTCCAGGGGGGCTATACAAATGTGAGCGGCTACTTTGAGGAAAAATTATCCGGTGGTCCCACCCTGGGCCTCTTTGTTGTGCCCTGGATGTGGCAATACTTTAGGATTGATACGGAACTCTCATGGAGCTATTTGAACGTACAGAACTCTCCAAAATCCTATGTTATGCTTTCAGCGCTGACAGCCGGTACACTTTTCCGATATCCTGTCTTTACACGTGTTGATTTATTCGCCGGATTTGTCATGCGAGGCTCCTACCTGTTTTTTCACGGGGAGAACAGCGGGGAAACCGCTCAAGCCCTTAAGGTCGGATTCGGGGGAACTGCTGGATGTTTAATCCGGATATATAAAGGCCTTGAGATGCGTATCACCTACCGCTTTACTGAAAATGACCTGTCGGGACGTTCCTTCATGTCTCATGAAGTTCTGGCGGGCTTCGGTTACGGTTTCTCCGTGAAGTCACCTCAGAAGACGGACACTTCCGTCCCGTACCGGAAAATAAAATTCCATTACAATAAAGGCAGGGAGTTATTTGGGGGGGGAAGTTTTAAACCTGCGCTGGAACAGTTTAATCTCGTGCGCAGTCTAGATGCGGAACATATTGAAGCTGCAAACTATATAAAAAAAATTACCTCTTCACTTGAATTTTTTGAAAGGGCCGCAGCCCTGAAGGAGAAGGGGGACCTCTTCGGCGCCATTACACTTCTGAAAAAGTGCGACCGAAGGATGGACTCCGCACAGACGGAACTTCAAAATATCCGGGAAGTGCTTAAGTCCCGGATTGATGCACTTGAAAAAACCATGGTGGATCTCTATAATAAAAAGAAGTACCCGGAGAGTATAAACCTTGGGAAAAAAATACTTCTTGCCGATCCGAATAACCGAAAGGCACCCCTCTATATACGCCGTGCCCGCAGGAGACATGAAGCGTACCGAAAATTTCAGTAGGAGGGGAAATGCGCATTCAGTATAAACAGATACTCGCCTTTATTATTATCATACTGATATCATCGATTCCGATGAGCTTTTTTATTCTTCATAAGCAGGAAGAGGAGAAAAAGAATCTCCTCATCCGGCGCGGTATTACCGACTGCAGAATACTGGCCAAATCTACCCTTAATGTTCTTCTGATGAACGGGGGAAATATTCCCAGTACCAGTCTTGATGCCAGGGAAATCATTTCCATTGTGTCATCCCTCGAGGAGGACGGACTCGTCTATGCAGATACAGTTCTTCTGTCATCGAAGGAGGAGTATAACGGACTGATCCTTGCGTCATACCCGCACTCCGAAACGGGTATACTTGGCCTTTATCCGGAGGGGAAAATTTATCCTGAAGAACTTGCCATGATAAACAAGGAGAGTTCCTTTTCGGAACGGTATATTGAGTATTTCAGTGACAGCTGCTATGAATTCACTGCTACCGGCAATCTTCCGGGAAAGGCCTCCATCTGTGCGGCAAGGTTGATTTTCACCGAGTCAGGTGCCCTTGCTTCCATCCATAAGCTCCGCCACCTGATTATATTTGTAATATCCTGCGGTATACTCCTGGTGATTGTCCTCGGTTATATCTTCAGCAGGATTATTACGCGCCCCGTATCGGAGCTCATTAACGGTGTAGAAATCCTTGGCAGCGGTGACCTTAATTACCGGATTCCCGTGAGGGGACACGATGAATTCGGTCGCCTCGCAACGACCTTTAATCACTTTGCCTATATCGTGACCCTGCAGATCAGTGAATTGCAGAAAAATAACCGGGAACTGCGTCGCCTTGATGAACTGAAGGATTATTTTATTGCCAATATCAGCCATGAACTGAGGACGCCCCTGTTTGGAATTATTGGTCTCACCCAGTCACTGATGGCGAAGCCGGAATGTAAAGCCGACGAAGAGGGACATCGTGATCTGTCCCTTATCGAAGTGAGTGCAACCCGGCTTACCAATATGATTAATAACATTCTCGATTTTTCTCAGTTGAAGCATGGTGATGTAGATGTCTACCCCAGGCCCATGGATATTGCCCCGGTAATTCAACTGGTGGTTTCCATTCTTTCCCCCCTTGCCAGGAAAAAGGAACTGGAAATAATTAATACAATAAATCCAGGGGAATTTACTGCCCTTGGAGACAGTGACAAGATACAACAGGTTTTATTCAATCTCCTGGGAAATGCAATTAAGTTTACCCCAGGTGGAGAAGTCCGGATATCCGCAGAAGAAACTCTCAGTAATGATTCTAAAAAATATATTTGCATATCCTTTAAGGATACGGGTGTGGGAATACCCCCCAGCCAGCTCTCCAGAATATTCGAGTCCTTCGAGCAGGTGAATGTGGAGAAGAGGTCGAATTTGCCGGGATCCGGTCTTGGACTTTCCATCACAAGGAAGCTTGTGGAACTCATGGGGGGGGAAGTCTGGGCAGAGAGCGAAGAAAATATGGGTTCCACATTTTATTTTTCCCTCCCTGCGACTGAGGAAAAACCGGTCCCCCTTGAGGAGATTACGCTGACGAATACTGCATTGTGGGAAGCTGGCCATGAATTATTACAGGAAAGTGAGTTGCTCAACAGTCGGGATGTATGGGAGCCGGAACCTCGTAATGAAGGAAATTTCTCCATCATGATTGTTGATGATGAACCGGTGGTGCTGCAGGTCCTGAGAAACTATCTCGAACTGGCTGGATTTACCATTATTACCTGTACCGACGGGGAATCTGCCGTCGCCACGATAGAAGAGGGAATTAAGCCGGATATAATACTTCTGGATATAATGCTCCCCGGTATCAGCGGATATGACGTCTGCAGAAGGATTAGGGAATATCATTCATCGTATGATCTCCCTGTTTTAATGCTGACAGCAAAAAATCGTCCCGGGGATCTCTTGACTGGATTTGAAGCGGGGGCAAACGATTACATTACCAAACCCGTTGAGAGGAAGGAACTGCTGGCCAGGGTAAGCAGCATGATGTCTTTTAAGAACTCCGCAAAGCTGACTACGGAGCTTAATATCCTGAATCATGATATCGCCATGGCCCATGAAATCCAGGAGTCGGTGCTTATCGGTACACTCCCTGAGATAAAGGGAATGGATCTTGCGGTGCAGTATCAGCCCATGACAAAACTGGGGGGTGATTATTACGATATTCGCCAACTTGATGACAAGAAGATTGCCCTTCTGATTGCCGATGTGTCCGGGCATGGAGTGCCCGCCGCCTTTATCTGCGCCATGTTAAAAGTCGTCTATACCTTTCAGCTGAAAAACGATTATAAACCGGAAATTATGATGCAGAAATTGAATGAATCGATGTATGATTTTACCGGAGATCAGTATGTAACGGCTCTTTTCGCAGTCATCAATCTGGAGGAAATGACCATGACACATGCATGCGGTGGACACTGGCCTCCCCTGATATGGCGGGATAAAACAAAGGAGGTGCTGAGACCCTTTACAAGGGGTGTCCCCTTTGGGTGGATGGAAGAGGCCGAGTACAGAACCCTGACTACAAAACTGGAGAAGGGTGATCGTATACTCTTTTATACAGATGGAATTGTGGAAGCCCGAAATGATAGTGGCACCATGTTTATGGAAGCGGACATTGACGGACTCATAAAAGAGGGAAGCACAATGGACCCGGAAGAATTTTCACAGCATACACTCACTGCCGTGAGGGGATGGTGCGGCATGGACGAAACCGAATCTTTCAATGATGACGTGACCCTCATCGTGGTGGATATTTGACAGATTCTTAAATACATCATTAATCTATAAGGAAGTTCTTTTTTTCTTGACATTTACTTCCTGAATATCTATAAGTTAATTGGACGTTCAACCAAATTATTGACAGTCTGTTCAGTATGAGAATGGTTAGTGAAGAGAAGAGATATTTTTATTTCAGAAGGCCTGTGCCTCTTTTTTTTAAGGCTGTTGTTGGTCGATCGTCCAATCAAGAGTCGATCTTTTAAATTTTCCGGAGAAAAGGGATGCTGCTGAAGGGGTGTCTGCATACTCATACTACCTATTCAGACGGCAGGTTAACCCCTCAACAGGTTGCCGATGCATATGAACGTCTTGGCTATGACTTCATTGCATATACCGACCATGATTATCTCCTTAAAAAGGACTATCGGCAAGCCATAGAATCGGTAAAATCAGGTATGATTATTTTCTACGGTGTGGAGTTAACTGTTTTTGTAAAGGGATATGTTCATGTGAACCACATTGAAGGGGATAATGATGAGCTGTATATATTTAACCATATCGGGGAATATGATATTACCCCTGATCAGGCGGCTGACCGTCTCAGGGAACTTGAAGGGAAATTCCCCATAGGGGCTGTGGAGATTACTTCAAAGGGATTTCGGGAGAAGGAGTTTGAAGATCTATCTCTGGATTACCCGATGATTGCTTCCGATGATTCCCATGACCAGGTCAATATAGGCAGGGCATGGATCGAAATGGATGCTGACCGAAATAAGGATTCTATTATAATGGCGGTTAAAAAAGGAGACTTCTGGAACTGCTACATCTAGCGGTTAGGCTGCAGAGCCGAAAAGAACTGCAGGCTGGTTGGACAGCGAACCAACTTGAGGCCCAGGCAGTCCTGGTCCTCGGGCGATATAAACTTTCATCCACGTTATTTTAAAGGAGGATGTAATACTATGGGAAAACGTGTCGCAATATGTGCAATGGCACAGATTAAAAACGAACCGGACATCTGGTATCAGAGATTTCAGGGAATGCTCCAGGAGTGTATCAAGCCTGTTCTTGAGAATACGGGAGTTACCTATGATATGGAGAAGGGTATCAGGAATATTCTTACCTGTTCTGATGATGTTTTTGATGCAAGAACAATTTCGGACAACGGTGTAACTGACGCCGTTGGTGCCCACTTTCGGGGAGAGGAAAAAGTGGCACAGGAATCGATCAATGGATTCGGATATGCCATGTCAATGATACTTTCCGGGCATGATGACGTTGTTCTCTATGTGGGGCATGCCAAGGAATCGCAGTCTGAAAGCCGGCAGATGTGCACCAACCTTGCCTTTGATCCATTCTATAACAGGCCCCTCGGACTTGATTTCCAGAGTGCCAATGCCCTCCAGGCAAGGGAGTACATGGAAAAGTCAGGCGTTACAGATGAACATCTGGCTGAGGTCGTTGTCAGGTCCCGGAGCAATGCCGCAAAAAATCCCTATGCACGACTTACTGACAAAGTAACTAAAAAGGATGTGCTTGCCTCTCCCATGCTCTCTGATCCCGTTAGGGAACTTCACCAGTATCCAGTAACAGACTGGGCATACGCCTTTCTTCTCTGCTGTGAAGAAAGAGTAAAGGAATTTTGTGATGATCCAGTATGGCTCACCGGTTATGGCAGCTGTATGGACAGCTATTTTCTTGGTGATAAGGATCTTACCTCAAATTTTTCACTGAAAAAGGCCTCGGCCAAGGCTGCAAAGATGGCGGGTGTCAAAAATATTAAGAAAAACATTGATCATTTTGAGCTTTCAGATGCGGTCGCCTATCAGCTCCCCATGTGGGCAGAGGGGATTGGTATCGCCGATGAAGGGAAAGGCGGAAAGTGGATTGAAGATGGTGGTCCTGACAAGATGAATGTTAATACGTCAGGGGGCATGCTCAATGGTAATCCCCTTCTTCTTGCAGGTGCGGCACGAGTCGCAGAATGTTACCTGCAGCTGAAAGGCGAGGCCGGTGACCGGCAGATTGATGGTGTTAAAAAAGCCCTTGCTCATGGCACTACCGGTGCTTGTGGCCAGCACCAGGGTGTAGTGATTCTTGAGAAGTAAGGAGGATAATATGGCACACAGGAAAAAGAACAGACATGTCGGAATCGTCGGCATCGGAGAAACAAAATTTTCGAGCCACAGAGAAGATGTTAATCAGCCGGAAATGATCTTTGAAGCTGTCAGAGAAGCACTGGATGACTGCGGTCTATCCATAGATGAAATAGAATGCATTGTACACGGTAACATGGAACTTTTTGAAATGGTTCATCAGCCTGACCTCTGGCACAGCATGGGAGCTATGATGTACGGCAAGGATGAGATTCGTCTCACAACCGGGGGAACCACAGGTGGTACCCTTGCCTGTGCGGGTGATTATCTTGTTGCTTCAGGGATGTACGATGTGGTCCTTGCAATCGGTTTTGAAAAACTCCAGGAGGGGCATACCACAGGTGGTATTACCAATATGGCGGATGCCCTCTGGTTTCGAAAGCTGCAGTCAGGGGCACTTACCGGTTCCACCGCCTATGATATGATTGAGGAGTTCGGGGAAGAAAGGGCGAAGGATGCCGCCATGACCTACCGTATTATCATGGATGAGCATGCATGCCTTAATCCCAATTCTCACCGCGCCTTTGAACTTGACTGGGATCAGAAGGAGGATCTTAAAGAAAATTCTCCACGCCTGGTTGGTGATCTGAGACTTATTCATATGTGTTCACAGTCAGACGGCGCCTGTGCAGTTATTTTTGCCTCAGAAGAGAAGGCAAAGAAGATGAAGAAGAAACCGGTATGGATCCGGGATCACATCACAGTGCACCGTGAAGAAACCTTTAATGTTTTTGGGAATCATCCGGAAAGTCATCCCGTTGCCAAGACACAGCGTTTTGCCGCGGAGAATCTCTACAAACGAAATGGAATAGAGGATCCCGTGGAATATTTTGATGTTTTTGAAATGTATGATCCCTCCAGCTGGTGGGGCTCTGACTGGCTCAGGGATTTTTTACTCCTTGAAGGAGACGAGGCATTGAAGCTGATTGAAGAGAAAGAAATCGCCATTGGCGGTAAATTACCCGTATGTCCATCGGGTGGTGTGATCGCCGCAAATCCCATCGGAGCCACGGCACTGGTGCGTGTTGCAGAAGCCGCCAAGCAGGTAAGGGGTGACGCGGGGCCACACCAGATACCGACACCGGTAAACCACGCACTGGCTTCCAGTTTCGGTGGAACCATGTGGACCGTGTTGTTTATGCTTGAAAAAGAACTCGACTGGGAGGGGGCATGAGATGAGCGAAGAATATGGCATAAAAGTAGAAGATATATTCAATACAATGGAAGAACGCTTCCGGCCTGAGGGTTCAAAGGGCATTGATGCATCCTTCGGTTATGATATAACCGGAAAGGGGAAATGGAAGCTTACAGTAAAAGATGAAAAGATGTCTCTAGGTCAGACCGATGACCTGAGCGGCTGCATCTGTACCACGGTTACCGATCCCGATACCTTTGTTGGTGTTAATATCGGTAAACTTGACGGAACCAGTGCATTTACTTCCGGCAAGTTCAAGGTCGACGGCGATATTGGAATGCTGGGAAAAACCGCCAAGATGTTCCGTAAGTTCGTAGCCCCTGTAAAAGAGATGAGCATCAGGGATTATCTCATTGATATGTTCGCAACCGTTGAAGAACGCTTCAAACCATCAGCCGCTGCAGGAATGGATGTTATCATTGCCATCGATATCATGGATGATGACGGCGGTCAATGGTCTGTTATAATTAAGGATGAAACCTGTAAGGTTGTGGAAGGCATCGAAGGGACACCGACGGTAACCCTTGAAATTGGTAAATCGAAGGACTGGGTTGAGCTGACTCTCGGGAAGATCGATGCTCAGACCCTTATGGCAGCCGGTGCCGGTTCGGTTAAGGGGGATCTTCCCACGGCTATGAAATGGGGGGAGCTCTTTGAGAAGTACGTTGATCCCATGGGGGGCAAGGAAGCTGAACAGGAACTGATTGTCCTGAAAAAGACCATTTCCGTGAATCACCGCTTTGCCACGGGCCCCACAATGGGGAAGTTTTTTAACAATCTTAAAAATAAGAAAATTATCGCCAACAAGTGTCCCTCCTGCGGAAGGATGCAGCTTCCCCCGAGGGAAATATGTGCTGAATGCCGCGTCGAGGTAACTGACTTTGTTGAAGTAGGCCCAAAGGGTGAACTGAGACTGATGGAAAAAGTTTTTTACTCCAGCCCTGATCCACTCACAGGTGAAGCAAGGGAGACTCCATACGGGGCGATAAATGTACTGCTTGATGGATGCAAGGGAAATGAAACCATGTGGCATTTCTTGCGGCAGGACCAGCTCGAAAAGGTCACAATGGGCCGCAATTCTAAAAAGGGAACGAGACTTCGTCCGGTATGGAAGGATAATCGCCAGGGTGATGTTTCTGATATCCAGTACTTTGAGATTGATGAATAGAGGGGGATGGGAAAATGAATCAGAACATTAAACCGGGTTTCGAAGAAAGTTTTGTTGTTAACGGTAAAATGGCACTTCCTTATTCCTATTTTGCCGGAAGGGTGGGGAGTACCTTCCTTACGACAATCAGGGATAAGAAAAAGATTATGGGGGTTAAATGTCCCAAGTGCGACAAGGTCTATGTGCCCCCGCGCCAGGTCTGCGAAAAAGACCTTGAGGATATCAGGGACAACTGGGTGACTTTAAAAAATACCGGTGAGGTGACCAACTTCACAATCGTTCGGTATAATGATAAACATCTTCCACGCAAGGCCCCCTTTGTTCTGGCCATGATCAAGCTCTATGGGGCGGATACTTCATTTCCCCATATTCTCGAAGAGGTTGATTTTGAGGAAGTAAAAACAGGAATGAAGGTGGAAGCGATATTTGCAGATGAAACCACAAATACCATTCTCGATATTGATCATTTTAAGCCATACACACCACCCAAGGTGGAAGTAAGGGATCGTGGTGCCGCTGTATCCGAACCGGGTGTTGGTGTAGTTCCTAAAATGAAAACAGCAGGAGGGAGACCGGACATGACAGGAAAAGCAATTATAACCGCTGCGCTAACCGGCGCCGCCACCATGAAAACGCAGAATGAAAATGTTCCCTACGAACCTGAAGATTTTGCAGAAGAGGCCTATAAGTGTTACAAGGCTGGAGCTGCAATGGTACATGTACATGCCCGTGAAGAAAACGGTATGGCAACACATGATCATCAGCGGATCAAGGATACCCATGATGCTATTAAGGAAAAATGCCCGGAACTGATTGTCAACCTGAGTTCTGCAGTCGGTATGGGTAAAACCGCGGAACAGCGTATCTCTCAGATCGTTCATGTTAAACCTGAAATGGCCTCGCTGAATACTAATACCATGAACTTCAGTATACTCGATCGTAAGAGTGGAAAGATATTCATTGATTTCGTTTTCGAGAATACCTTCACCATGCTGCAGGATTTCGGCAAGGCCATGGAAGAAAATGGCGTCAAGCCTGAAATCGAAGTCTACGACATGGGAGGGATGGATAACTGGATGCTTATAGCCAAGCAGGGCATTTTCTCTGAACCCTATAATTTTAACTTCGTATGGGGAGTTGCCGGCGGCCAGGCCTTCAGGACAGAATCCTTTGTAAATATGATGCATGCACTTCCGGCGAATGCAAACTTTACCACCTGCGGTGTCGGGAATGAACAGTTTCCTGCCATCATGCAGTCATGTCTCCTCGGCGGGCATATGAGAGTCGGTCTCGAAGATAATATTCGTATACCGAACGGTGACCTGGCCAAGGGAAGTTACGAGCAGGTTGAGTGGGCTGTCCGTATTGCTGAATGTGTAGGGCGTGAAATAGCAACACCCGATGAAGCACGAGAAGTAATGGGATTGAAATAGGTATTTTTGAAGGCGGTTTGAAGGTGTTCATGAAGGTGCTAAAGCGCTTTCGCACCTTCATTTATACATCAATCGCGCCTTCAAAAAAATTGAGGTAACACAATGGGCGAAAAAGTAAATTATTCGGTAAACGAAAAGGGTGTCGCGGTTGTTACTATTAAGAACCCCCCAATGAATGCCCTTGATGAGACTACCATGCTTGAGCTGGAGTTTGCCCTCCATCAGATAGAAGTTGATGAGAGCGCAAAGGTAATAATTATTACCGCTGATGGGGCCACCTTCGTGGTTGGAGCAGATGTCAACAAGGTGCAGAATATTCCGTCAGCTGAAGAGGGGGCACGTCTCTCCGGGAGGGCTCACGAAATAATGGGCCTCATCGAGGGATCTCCGAAGCCGGTAATTGCTGCGATTAACGGGGCATGCCTCGGCGGTGGAACAGAGCTGGCTCTTGCCTGTCATATGCGGATAGCAGCAGAGGGGGCCCAGTTGGGATTGCCTGAAGTTGCTCTCGGTATTATGCCCGCCTTTGGGGGTACCGTCAGGATGTCCAGACTGCTGGGGACTTCAAGGGCCCTGGAATACATGCTTACCGGTAAATTTATTCCAGCAGATGAAGCGGAGAGAGTAGGTCTTGTGAATAAGGTTGTTTCTGCTGAATCCCTGATGGATGAAGCTTTGAAACTTGCGAAGGAAATAACATATAAAGGGCAGCTGGCAGTTGCGGCAATTCTTGAATCCGTTTTTGAGGGAATTGATATGCCGATAGAGGAAGCACTCGAGTTGGAGAGTTTTCTTTTTGGCCGGCTTGCGGAAAGTGAAGATAAGAAGGAAGGTATAGCGGCATTTTTGGAAAAACGACGACCGGAATTTAAAGGCAGGTAGTTCCGCATAAGAATATAATTTTAAAGATGAGCGGGGCAGGTAGCCTGTTATAATCCAAATTACAGTGTCACGGCAGCAGAGGTGTTGCCGCGGGGAGAGAGTGATGGAGAAGACTATAAATCAGGTTTTCAGGAACAGATCTGAGAAATTCGGAGACAGACTGGCAATTGAAAAGAAGCTGAATGGTCAATGGATTGGGGCTACATGGAATGAGTACTACGAGAGATCCCGCGCCCTGGGACTGGCCCTCCAGTCACTTGGCATCGAAAAGGGTGATCGCGTGATTATTCTTTCGGAGAACAGGCTTGAATGGCTCTACTCAGATATGGGAATCATGGGAATCGGCGCCTGCGTGGTTCCCATTTATCCGACACTTACCGCTGAAGAAGCGGAGTTTATTGTGGAAAATTCCGGTGCAAAAATTATGCTCGTGGAAAACAGCCTGCAGCTGGAAAAGGCCCTCTACGTCAGGGAACGGGTCCCCGCTCTTGAGTGTATTGGTGTGATGACCGATGAGGATGTCGAAGACACCACTGACTATATACATTCCTTCTCCAAATTAATTGAGATGGGACGTAAAATTCAGAACAAGGATTCCGCTCTCTTTGAAAAACTTGCCGACAGCGTGGAACTCTCCGATCTGGCAACCATTGTTTATACTTCCGGAACAACGGGGCTGCCAAAGGGTGCCATGATAAGTCATAAAAATGTCATCTCCGTAATCCGTTCCCTTGATGCGGTGGAGCCTCACTATGCATTTGATACTGACCATACTGTACCATTCCTCCCCCTGAGTCATGTCTTTGAACGTGTCGCGGGTCACTGGTACGGCATGTATGTCGGGATCACCTCTTCCTATGCAGAGGATATCAATACCCTGCTGAGTGATTTCGCGGAAAGGCGACCCACAGTGGTACTGGCAGTGCCAAGGGTATGTGAGAAGGTTTATCAGAAGATAATAGCCACTGCAGAATCTGCCTCTCCTTTTAAGCAGAAGGTATTTTACTGGGGCCAGAGTGTGGGTAACAGAATAAGTGAGTACCGTGAGCAGAAGAAACGCATACCCCTTAACCTGAAATTTAAATACAGCGTAGCCTATAAGCTGATATTTCAGAATCTTCAGCAGGCTCTCGGGGGAAGGGTCCGATGGATGACCGCCTCGGGGGCACCCACAGCAAAAGAAATCATCAGGTTTTTTAATGCAGCTGGAATCATGGTGATCCAGGGGTACGGCATGACTGAAAGTTGCGCCCCGGCAACCATGCAGAATATTGCCCATTACCGCATTGGTACGACGGGGGCGCCCATACCCGGTATGGATATCAGGATAGCTGATGACGGAGAAATTCTTCTTAAGGGGGATAATGTCTTCGAGGGTTACTGGAAGATGGAAGAAGAAACAAATGAAGCCTTTGATGCTGAAGGGTATTTGATGTCAGGAGACATCGGTTTTTTTGACGGGGAAGGTTTTCTCCTTATAACCGACAGGAAAAAGGATCTAATTATTACCTCCGGGGGAAAAAACGTGGCCCCCCAGAAGATTGAGAATCTATTTAAGGGGGATCCGCTTTTCAGTCAGTTTATAGTGGTGGGAGATTTGAAAAAATATCTCAGCGCTTTGTGCAACATCAACCTTGAACAGGCGGAAAAACTGGCGGGTGATAAGGGGATATCATTTAAAAAAGCGGAAGACCTCCTTGAGAACGAATCGTTTCTTGCAGTTGTTCAGGAGCATGTAAACGAATGTAACCGGCATCTGGCACGATATGAAACAATCAAGCGCTACACAATCATTAAAAATGAATTTTCCCAGGAAGCCGGGGAATTGACCCCATCTCTCAAGGTAAAAAGAAACGTCATCAAGGAAAAATATATAAATGAAATAGAAGCAATGTATAGTGAAGAGGTTGTCGCAAAGCACGAAGGTGTCAGGTAACAAAAGAATAAGTCAGGGAGAGTATTATGAATATGTCAAATCAGCTAAAGTCCGGTAAAAATGAACTGTTTACGGACCCGAATGCGGATAAGGCCCGTGAGTACTTTCGGACAAAATCGAGAGCCCTGAAGTCAAAATTGTCCACAGTAGAAGATATCGTCAGGGATATGATCAGTGACGGCGATTATATCGCAATTGGAGGATTCGGGGCGAATCGGATTCCCACTGCCATTGTACATGAAATCGTCAGGCAGAAAAAAAAGAATCTTGGATTCGCCGGACATACTTCGACCCATGATTTCCAGATACTTACCGCCGGTGAGTGTGTCAATCGCTGTGATATTGCTTACATAATCGGACTTGAGGCGAGGGGGCTTTCTCCTAACGCGCGAAGGGCGGTCCAGAGCGGAAAAATAAAACTGACGGAATGGACCAATGCGACCCTTTCATGGCGCCTCAAGGCAGCGGCCATGGGACTTTCCTTCCTGCCGGCACGAAATATACTGGGAACCGATACATTCGAATACAGTGCGGCCCGGGAGATAAACTGTCCCTTTACCGGCCAGAAATATGCGGCATTCCCGGCGCTCTATCCCGATTTCGCCGCGATACATGTCCACGAATGTGATATCTACGGCAACGCACGGGTCTTTGGAGCTTCAGTTTCTGACCAGGACCTTGCAAAGGCATCGAAACGGGTGGTGCTGACAACGGAAAGAATTATTCCGACAGAAAAAATCAGGCAGAATCCAGAAGGGACATTTATTCCCTTCTGGTGTGTCGATGCGGTAGTTGAGGTCCCCTACGGCAGCTATCCGGGGAACATGCCTTATGAATATTTTTCAGATGAAGAGCACATCAAGGAGTGGCTCACCGTTGAGAAGGAACCGAAAGAATTCAAAAAATTCATAGATAAACAGATTTATGGTACAAAGAATTTCGAAGAGTACCTGATGCTCAACGGCGGATTTGAAAAGATGAAAAAACTCCGTGCAATTGAATTTATGATTGATACCGGTGATGGAGGAAAATAATGGCTGATTATAACACAATGGAACTGATGATATGTGTGGCGGCACGGAACCTGGAAGACGGGGCAACCGTTGTTGTCGGGACCGGTGCACCATGCGCTGCCGCCATGCTTTCGCAAAAAACCCATTCGCCGAATCTCTGCATCATGTTCGAGGCGGGCGGCGTCGCGCCTCAACTTCCTTCAATGCCCATATCAGTTGGTGACTCAAGAACATTTTACCGGGCCCTCATGGCAAGTTCCATGCCTGAAATAATGGAAACCTGTCAGCGCGGCATGGTGGACTATACCTTTCTAGGTGGTGCCCAGATTGATATGTACGGCAACATTAACTCCACCATGATCGGTGACGATCACGCAAAGCCGAAGGTACGTTTTCCGGGATCCGGCGGTGCCAATGACCTGGCCTCACTCTGCTGGCGCACCATGATGATGACGCCCCAGGATTCCAGGCGTTTTACCGAGAAACCTGACTTTATTACATCACCTGGTTATCTTCAAGGCGGAACCTCACGTTATGATGCGGGGCTTCCCAAAGGGACCGGCCCATACCGGATTATTACCAATATGGCAATTATGGGATTTGACGATGAAAGTAAACGCATGAAGGTTCTGTCAATCAATCCCGGCTACAATCGAAAGGATGTTCAGGAGAATTGCGGATTCGAACTTCTGTGGGCTGATAAAATTACTGATACGGAAGCCCCTAATGAAGAAGAGTTAAGAATTTTGAGAGAGGAAGTTGATCCTCACCGGTATGTAATTGGCCGGTAGCAGGGAGACGAGGTGATCCATGAACCAGGGAAATAAAAATAATATCAATGATGAATTTGCCGGCGTTGAACCGATGGTCTGCGAAAGCAAGATCAGCGTTCCCTACAGCTGGTGGGCGGGGGAGACCGCCACTAAATTTCTCACGGCGCTCCGGGATGATAAGAAACTCCTGGCGGTAAAATGCGGCACCTGCGGGAAGTCATATGTGCCTCCCAGGAAAACATGTCCCACCTGCTTCACCGATAATACTGAATGGATAGAGCTTTCAGGCAAGGGAACAGTAGAGGCCTTTACTGTGGCTCGGCGTCAGCTCGCCTCAATTCCGAAAAAGGTCCCCGTTACCTATGCCCTTATCAAACTGGAGGGGTCTGATACCGCGATGCTTCATTATATCGAAGGAATCGATCCGGATAAAGTAACTGTTGGTATGGCCGTTGAAGTGGAATATTCTGAAAACCGAAACGGAACCATCCAGGACATCGCCTGTTTCAGGCCAGTGTAAGAAGGAGTCTAGAATGGAAAATGCTGCAATTATCGGTGTCGGAATGACATCAATCGATGGGAACCGGGTGAGGGATACCTTTGCGGATATGGCATATGAATCCGTAAGGGCTGCCCTTGATGACGCGGGAATGACCATCGATGATATAGATAATGTAATTACCACCTCAAATGATTTCTGGGATGGCCGCACCATCTCCTGTATGGCCGTGGGAGATGCCAGCGGTGCCGCTAATAAAAATGTTTCCTGTGTCGAGGGGGATGGAACCTTCGGGGCCTTTTACGGACTCACCCGTGCCCTTTCCGGGTCTTACGGAACCACCCTGGTTACGGCCCATTCAAAGGGATCTCAGTCCGTTTCCAGCCTGATAACCAATGCCGCCTTTGATCCCATATATGAAAGAAGCCTTGGCATGGATATGGTAACGGCATGTGCGCTGCAGGCCAATGCCTACATGCATAGAACCGGCACCACCAGCGAGCAGCTGGCCCGTGTCTCCGTAAAGAACCACGGTAATGCCATGAAAAATCCGAAGGCACAGCTGGGAATGGAAATAACCGTGGATGATGTCCTCAGTTCTGAAATGATTTCAGATCCGCTGCATAAGCTCGACTGCTCTCCAGTCTCTGACGGGTGCTGCGCAATTATAATAGCAAACGAAGATCGGGCTACGCAGTACAAGCAGACTCCTGTATGGGTCAAGGGTGTCTCCTTCTGTAGCGATGCTTATTTTTTCGGTGACCGGGATATCTCCAGGGTCCGTTCCCTTGAAGAGGCCGCCTCGAAGGCATTTGAAATGGCGGGAATCAGAAATCCGGATAAAGAGATTGATGTAGCGGAAGTTTATGACGCCTTCACTTACCAGGAATTGATGTGGTTGGAGGCAATGGGACTCTGTGAAGACGGCATGGCGGGGACCCTTCTTGAAAAAGGGGCCTTTGATATCGACGGCGCTCTTCCTGTCAATCCCTCAGGGGGACTCCTCAGCGGGCATCCCGTAATTGCCGCGGGACTGATCCGCATCGCGGAAGTCGTGAAACAGCTTCGCGGAGATGCGGGGCAATACCAGGTTAAGGGTGCGAAAACCGGAGTCGCCCAGGGCGTCAATGGTCTTTCTGGACAGTCCCACTGCGTGTGGGTACTCGGGGCGGATAAATAGGAGGACTGCAAATGGCAAACAGAGTAGCAATTGTTGGAACAGGTCAGACATTTCATAAAAGCCACCGTCCCGACGTAAACGGGCAGGAGCTGATAAATGAAGCGGTCCAGCGGGCCCTGCAGGATGCGGATCTTACGATCAATGATATTGACGCAATCGTTATCGGCAACATGGATCACTTCGAGGGTATTAACTATGTTGATTGCTGGAGTGTTGACGGCTCCGGGGCGACGATGAAACCAATTATAAAAATTACCACAGGGGGAACAACCGGTGCCAGTATTGCCATCGGGGGTTACCATATTGCCGCGTCGGGTTTTTTCGACAAGGTTCTGGTAATCGGCTGGGAGAAAAATTCCGAGTCCGATACCACCGGCGCCATCACCACTGCATTTGATCCCGTGTGGGACCGTCAGGTTTTCGCCGGAGCCATTTCAGGACTGGCAGTGGAGGCCCAGGCCTACATTGCGCGCTACGGCGCCACTGACAGGGATGGCGCCCGTGTTTCAGTAAGGGACAGGAAGCATGCAATGAACAATCCCCATGCTCAGCTTAGAAAGGAAGTTTCTATTGAGGAGGTCCTTGAGTCTCCCTTCCTGGCGGACCCGATACATCTCCTGGATGTATGTCCCCGTACGGATGGGGCCGCCGCGGTGATTATGGCCAGTGAAGAGTATGCGGAAAAAATCACCGATAAACCTGACTGGATCTGGGCGACTTCCAACCGCCACAGCTACAGCTATCTCGGCGATGCCGATTACGGAAGACTCACCAGTATGGCGGACTCTTCAAAGGAAGTTTTTAAAAAAGCCGGAATAAAGGAACCGCGCAAAGAGATCGATGTAATAGAACTCTACCAGCCATATTCCTTCGCGGGAATTATCTGGATCGAGGACATGGGTATCGTCGGCCCCGGTGAAGGCCCTCAGTACATCTGGGACGGCAATACTGACATGGGGGGAGAACTTCCCATCAATCCATCCGGTGGAGTAATCTCCTGTAATCCAATAGGGGCAACGGGACTGATTCGCTGCTGTGAGGCTGCCATGCAGGTCATGGGTAAGGCGGAAGACCGTCAGGTACCGGATGTGAATTTTGCCGTCAGTACCGGTTTCGGGGGATGCTGGTGGACGGATATGCTTCTTCACGGCAGGAACAAGCCGCAACTGTAGGGGGAACCGATGAGTGATAAAGATTATTTAATAATAGAATCAGGTAAGGCGGAGCAGCCCTTTAAGTATTCAGTAGGGATGCACGGTAGTAAATTTTTTGAAGAGACACGGGATAATAAACGCATTATGGGCATAAAGTGTCCTGAGTGCGGAATCGTATATATTCCCCCGAGAGGAGTCTGCGGTAAATGTTTCGTCGAAATGAATGAATGGGTTGAAGTGGGGCCCGGGGGAGTAATTGGTTCCTTCACCATACTCAGGTATGCATTTATAGATCCTGAAACGGGAGAACAGAAACCTGTTCCCTATGGTTACGGATTCATAAAACTGGACGGCGCCGATACCCTTTTTCAACACTACATCGACCTTGAAGACGAATCAAAGGTTAAGGTTGGGGCACGTGTCGAAGCGGTTTTTGCCGAACAGAGAAGGGGATCCACCCGTGATATAGATTTCTTCAGGGTGGTCGATTGAACCGTGATTGGTGAAAATTCCATACTGCTAAATGCCTCAAGGCGGTCCCTCAAGGCGGGGAGCTACGCCGCAGGTTTTATTGTGACCGGAACGGAGAAGGTACGCTGCGGTTTTGGGAACGGGGACTGTCTTTTATTTGATTTTGAACATGATACCTTCGCGGTTGCAGACGGGAGCGAACGTCATCCCTATGCATCGAGGAAACTCCTGAAGTGTTTTGGCGAAGAACTGGCGGCGGGGAATGAAGCACCCACTGTAGATGAGCTGCAGGAGTATATACGACGGATATATCAGAAGCAGGAGTATAATCAGAAAACAACTTTCAGCTGCATCAGTTTTGTCAGGGAACAGGAGGAAATGCATGCCGCAGTTGCAAGCGGCGGAGACAGCATTGTGATGATACTGGACCTCTATGAAAGGGAAAGGCGTTTCAGGACCGCAGCGGATATGAATTTTGCCGGAAGGAGTATTTCCGAAGCTCCGGTAAATTTAATTCGGATAAATCCTGACCGGGACCGGATAGTACTGGCAACGGACGGATTTGCAGATTATATCCGGCAGGTCTTCGGGGTACAGTCTCCTGAAGAGTTCAGCATGCTCTACGATGAGTCAATTGAAGTAATTATAGATATTTTAACAGACAGCCTTGAAGGGCTGTCGGGGAAAATCGAGTATGATGATATCGGTTTTCTTATCATTGATCCCGGTAAAAAATGCAGAGGCTTTTCCCTGAGTGTACTGACAGGAGGGACATCCTCTGTCGAAGAAAACCGTTTCAGCGGTCCCGATGCATCGGTTCTGCCTGATCTATGGCTGCGGGAATCGGACTGGAAAGATAATCAAGAGGAAATAGAAAAGGCGGGTATAGGTATAAACAGGAGTTTTAATAATGGCAAGGGTTCCAACGCTTCAAGGAATAGTGGTTGACCTGAAAGGGCGGGAAATTAGATTTGGTTGGATGTTCAGTCAATGGAGTTGTTTTCCCATGTACATGGGGACGGACTGAACGAAGAAATCAAGAGGTTTTAAAAAGATGAACGAAAAAAGTAAAAGTGAAATCATCAACATCAGACGTTCACAGCTGATCAAGGCCGCCTACCAGGTTCTGAGCAAAAAGGGGTACCATGACTTTACAATAAGAGACATTGCTAAGGAAGCAGATCTCTCAACGGGACTTGTACATTATTACTTTAAGAATAAGCAGGACCTGCTTGTTTCGGTATTGAAAGAGATAAATGACAATATAAGGCGATATCTGATTAAGAGCTACGGGGACATTGATGATCCCGTTAAGAAACTTGAAATATTCATGAATCATGCCTTTAAGCTGGGTAATGATGAAGATTATTTTAAGGTCATATTTGACTTCTGGACGCTCTCCAAAACAAGCGAACGCATGCACCGTACGAACAAGAAACTTTTGAAGGGATACCGGGACGAGTGCAGGAGTTTGATCCTTGAGGGGATAGAGAAGGGTGTCTTCAATGATGTAGAAGTGGAATACACGGTATCAGTAATTATTTCAGTCGTACAGGGAATGATAATTCAATATGTCATCGATCGTGATGCCTTTGATTATGATCAGTATTCTGACAAGGTAACAAAGCAGATTTTCAAGCTGCTGAACAAGGAGTAAGAACTCTTTCGGAAAATTGAAAGGTTTTTCCCTGACTGCCTGTTATCACGTCAAAGGTTGCCCTGTAGACTGTTCCATTTGAATTCCCGGGTATATACGGATCATGTTATCCGTGCTGCCCGTAAGATACAACTTCAGCCATGCTGAAATTCAAAAAGGAGACACAATATGGACTACGAACTGGGGAAATCCTTTGACGAAATTGAAGTTGGTGACACGGCATCATTTTCAAAAACGATCACTGAAACGGACATCACCCTTTTTGCCGCAATCTCAGGTGACTTTAATCCGATGCACATGAACGAGGAGTTTGCCAAACATACTCCCTTCAAAACACGAATTGCCCATGGGGGCATACCCCACAGCCTCATCGCCCCGGTATGGGGAACAAAACTTCCCGGCCTGGGAACAGTTGCCCTGGAAATCAAAACTCGCTTCAAGGCTCCCACCTACATTGGCGATACCATTACCGCAACAACAGAAGTAATTGAAAAACTGGAAGAAAGAAAGTGGATCAAGATGAAGCTCACCTGGACAAACCAGAAAGGAGAGTCGGTTGGTGAAGGGGAAGGCCTTGTGATACCTCCACCTAAACTTAAGTAGCGTATTTGGACACGGTAAATAAGAAGGAGGAAACCAATGGAATTTGGATTAACTGAAGAGCAGATAATGTTTCGTGATACGGTCTACCGATTTGCCAAAAAAGAGATCGTAGATTTGTGTGAAGAGGCTGACTTAAATAGCAAATTTTCTTTTGAAATCTGGAAAAAACTCGGGGATATGGGAATACTCGGGCTCCCCTTTCCTGAAGATCTGGGAGGTTCCGGGGCGGATGTCACCACCTGCTGTGTAGCCACGGAGGCCCTCGGGCATGCCGGAGTCGATCAGGGGCATCTGCTTGCCATGGGTGCCCATACCTATCTTGGTGGAGACACCATTTATAAAAATGGAACAGATGAACAGCGAAAAAAATATATACCAAAAATCGCCTCCGGTGAGTGGATCTGCTGCATGGGCCTGACAGAGCCGGGTTCAGGTTCCGATGCTGCAAGTATGTCTACCACGGCAGTTAAAAAAGGAGATAAGTATATTCTAAATGGTTCAAAAACTTTTATCACCAACGCTCCGGTTTGTGATGTCTGTGTAGTTTTTGCAACTGTAGATAAAACTCTCGGTAACGCGGGCATCTCGGCCTTTATCGTTGAAAAAGATTTTCCCGGATTTTCAACGGGAGAGCCCTTTCATAAAATGGGTGTTAAGGCATCCACCACTTCAGAGGTATTCCTGGATAACTGTGAGGTTCCCGAGGAAAACCTTCTGGGTGAAATCGGACACGGCTTTGCCTATACCCATGAAACACTCTCCTGGGACCGGAGTGCCCTCCTGGCTCCCTTTGTTGGCGGATTGAAATTCATGCTTGAAGAGGCTGCGAAATATTCACTGGAGAGGGAACAGTTCGGAAAGCCAATTTCCAAATTTCAGGCTATTCAGCATAAACTCGCTGATATCAAGGTCACCATGGAAGCGGCAAAGATGCTTGTGTACCGTGTTGCCCATGATAAGGATTCAGGTAAGCCCCTGAACCACATGCACCTTTCAACCGCAAAAGCCTTTGTGGGAGACTGGGGAATCCAGTCAGCCTCCGAGGCGATACAGATATTTGGCGGATACGGGTTTATTCACGACTATCCCGTAGAAAGAATGCTCCGTGATGCAAAACTTGCACAGATTGGCGGCGGCACATCTGAGATTCAACGATTCATTATTTCCAGACTACTGGGATTTATGTAAAGGAGGCAGCCATGAATTATGATCTGAACGAAGAACAATTGATGATAAAAGAAAATTTTCAGAATTTCTGTGCAAAGGAAATCGAACCACGCGCTCAGGATCTGGACCAGGCTTCGAAAGAAGATGCTGCAGAAATGATAAAGGAAAATATAAAAAATCTCGCCTCCATCGGTTATCTGGGGATGCTCCATGACGAGGCCTACGGTGGATCGGACAATGACCTCATAAGTCATGTCGTGGCAAGTGAGGAAGTTGCCAAGGCATGCGCCTCTTCCTTCCTGTCCGCCGGCGCCAGCTGCGGTCTTTTCGGTATGCCCCTGAAACTTTTCGGAACAGAGGAACAGAAGCAGCAGTACCTTCCCGGAATAATCAAAGGGGAAATTATCGGCTGTTTCGGTTTGACTGAACCTGAAGCGGGATCCGATGCCGCTGCAATAAGGACTACCGCGGTAAAGAAAGGGGATAAGTGGATTCTGAACGGCAGCAAGACCTTTATTACCAATGCAACCATATGTGATGTTGCCCTGATATTTGCATATAACGACAAGGATGCGGGTCCCGGCGGGGGCGTTACATGCTTTATTGTCGATCGGGAGACGCCGGGATTTATTGTAGGTAAGCCCTTTGACAAAATGGGCTTCAGGGGATCGCCAACAGCGGAAATTTTTCTTGAAGACTGTGAAGTTCCGGAAAGTGCCGTGCTGGGGGAGGTCGGAAGGGGATTTATTCAGGCTATGCAGACCCTGGAGTATGGCCGAATCGGTATGGCCACGGTATCCCTTGGGATCGCCTCGGCCTGTCTCAGTTATGCCAATGCCTATTCAAAGGAACGGAAGACCTTTGGGAAGTTTATAAACCGCTACCAGGAAGTCAGTTTTAAATTAGCGGATATGGTCATTATGACAGATGCGGCTCGCCTGCTCATCTTTCAGGCGGCATGGGCCAAGGAGACCAAAAAACACGATTCTGCAATTCTTGCATCCTGTGCCAAGCTTTTCGCAAGTGAGCATGCAGTGAAGTGTGCAAACATGGCGGTACAGGTATTTGGCGGATACGGATATATAAGTGAGTACCCAGTTGAGAGACTTTACCGTGATGCGAAACTGGGTGATATAGGAGAGGGAACTTCTGAAATCCAGAGGGTTCTCATCGCCAAAGATGTTTTGAATAATGCAGCGTCATAACCCCTGATGGGGATATTCTACCTTCAGGGTTATCCCATTCGAAATCCTGATTTATATATCACCTTCCGTCAGGGAGGGTGATATTTTTTTATTTAAAGGAGAGTTATGTTAAAAACCGATTTCTGCAAGCAGTTGAATATTTCATATCCTCTGATCCTGGGGGGCATGGCCTTTGCCGGAAACCATCGTCTCGCCGCCGCGGTAAGTATTGCGGGAGGCCTCGGGGTCATTGCATCGGGAAACCTGTCAGTTGATGAGCTGGAAGAAGAAATTAAAAACTTCCGAAAACTGACAGATGCGCCCCTGGGGGTGAACTGTTTTATCCGCGACGATGAAGTCAGGGAGAAGGCAGACCTGGCATGTCAGATGGGGATTGAGGCCCTCTTTACCGGAATCGGGAATCCCATACCGGTAATGGAATTTGCCAGGAGGGAAGGAATTCCCCTTATTCCCACGATTGCCAGCACGAGGCATGCGGGGCCCGTTATAGACGCCGGGGCTGATATGATCGTTGCAGAGGGGCAGGAGGGGGGCGGTCATATAGGAAAAATCGGCACGCTCCCTCTTATTGCGCAAATTGTGAAGGAAGTTAAAGGCAGGGTCCCCGTCATCGCAGCGGGGGGGATCGCCGACGGATCACAGCTGGTGGCCTGTCTTGCCATGGGAGCAGAGGCGGTAATGATGGGAACGAGATTTCTTGTTGCAGAGGAGTGTCCCATTCATGAAAGTGTTAAGGAAATGATTATCTCTTCCGGGAGTGATGACACAACTATAACCGGTCACTTTACCGGCTTTCCCATGCGGTGCCTGAAAAATGAATTTACCGCGGAGTATCGCCTTAAGGAAAAGGTCGCCCCAACATATGAGATGCTGCAGTTCGGCAAGGGGAAGATAAAGGCTGGGCTCATGGATGGGGATACCGCATTCGGTTCGCTCCCGGCGGGACAGGTTGTTGGGCAGCTTGATGAAATCAAGGGGGCAGGTGATATTGTTCGTGATATGGTCAGGGAAGCGGAAGATATCCTGACGGGTATTATAACCAGAAAGGGTTTCGAATCAGAAAATGCAGATAGTTAATGGGAAGATATGCCAGGAGTGCGGCATGAAAAAGTCTGCAGTTTACTGTGACGGATGCAGCAAAATACTCTGCGTTGACTGCCGTATCTTTGATATCTGGTGTTACGGATGCGGACACGGTGACACCAGGGCATTCTGCAGGAAGTGTTATAATAATCCTGAAATAAATATCTGGCGTCCATTATAATAAAACAATAGAAGAACGAGGCTCTGAAAATGAAAGAACTGAAGTCTGTTTGTAATAAACTTCCTTTTCCAATGGTGTTGCTGATGCTGACTATGGTGGTCCCCGGCTGCGGAATTTTTACGAAAAGACTTCCCTCTGGAAAATTAAATGCAGTCACTCCCGGGGCACGTGACCATCTGGTAAAAATTGACGGTATAAACTACCACTATGCAGAATACGGAACCAGGGGCAAAGACGTAGTCCTTCTTCATGGTTTCGGTTCATCTTCCTATACCTGGGAAAAAGTGGCCCCAAAGCTTATGCGGGAAGGTTTTCATGTATGGGCCCTCGACATGAAGGGTTTTGGCTGGTCGGAAAAACCGGTAAATGTAAAGTATGATCCATTTACCCTTATGGAAGATGTGAATTCCTGGATGGAAAAACTGAATCTCACGAAGGTGACCTTCGCCGGGAACAGTCTCGGCGGGGCAGTGGCAGTTCTCCTCGCCATCGAGCATCCCGATAAAATTAATCGCCTGATACTCGTGGATGCCGGTGGTTATCCGATGGAGAAACCAACGATTATTAAAATGGCAGGCATCCCCTTTTCTGCTGAGTCTGTAAGCTGCCTTTACGGAAGATGGGTGATTAAATGGAACCTGGGGGAAGTTTTTTACGACAGGAAAAAGATAACAAAAGAACAGGTTGAAGCCTATTATAACAGGATGAGAACTAAGGGGCATATTGATTCACAGGTGCAATTATGCAGAACCCTGAATTTTAATGATTTTCGAAAATATATCGATAGAATCCGTGATCTGGAATTTAAAACCCTGATTATATGGGGAAGGGAAGATGCCTGGATTTCATTAAAATCTGTCGGGTACCGTTTTCGGCAGGATTTGAAAAATTCAAAACTGGTGGTGATTCCCGAGTGCGGCCATATCCCCCAGGAGGAGAAGCCTGCCGTCACAGCCCGTTACATGATAGATTTTTTGAAAGACCGTCCATTCAAGGAGGCATGGCCTCCTTCGGATAAATAAAAGAAGAAGGTTACTCCTCCTCCACATTTTCAATCATTGACTTCAGATCACCGGCACGGTCTTTAACCGAAGAGGTGTAGGCGAGAATTTTTTCGCTGGCATCATCGATTGCCTTTGCGAGGCGGGCAAGCTCTTCAACAGTTGTCATGTTTTCATTCATTGATCCACGCTGTTCCTCCGTGGCAGCAGCGATGCTTTTGGAAAGTTCATCGATGATACCGGCCTGGCCGACTACCGTGATGATGGCATCGGACTGCTTGTCCATCATTTTACTTACACCGTCAATCCTCTGAGTGACCTCATCCAGGAGAGCGAATATTTCGTCCGTCGATGCCTTGGTGCTTGTAACGGTAACAGTACCTTTTTGAATGTCCTTGATTATAGTGTTGAGCTGACTTGAAATCTCTTTTGAGTTTTCGGATGTTGCGGAGGCGAGTTTGCTGATTTCATCGGCAACGACGGCAAATCCGCGGCCGTGTTCTCCAGCGCGGGCAGCCTCAATTGAAGCGTTCAGGGAGAGAAGATTTATCTGGTCGCTGATATCATTGATGATACCTACAAAATTGTAAATTGCCTGTCCTCCCTGGTCAATGACGTTCATGGTCTGGATCATTTCCTGAAGATTTCTCTCTGTTTGAATTTTGGTGTCACTGACATTTTCGAGCTGCTGCAATACTTCAAAGCTCATCTCCTGAACAGACCCCTGGGTATCATTGAGAACTTCCACCAGGTCCTGTGTCTTGTCTCCCTCTACAGCCTGTCGGCCCGCGGAATCGCTTATGGACTCGGTAGAGGCGAGGAGTTCTTCGAATGAAGTCGCCATCTTTTCCGTGTCTTCCGTCTGATTTTTGGAAAAGGTGGAAAATTGATTACCTACAGTGTTCAGCTCTTCGCTGACACCTATCAGTTCCTGTGAAACAGTTGTGATTCCCTTTATTATCCCCTTCAGGTGTTCCGCCCGTTTTTCTGAAAGGGTAACTGTTTCTGTTAGTCCATCGTTGAGCTCTTCTACATCTTTATAAAGACTTGTGATCCTGTTTGAAAGCATTCCCGCTACACCCAGCATCAGGGTCAGGGCACTGTAGGGAAGGAGCTCAACTCCCTTTGCGGTTCCCTTGACGATTGCAGTATCGTGTATAGCTGTGATGACAATGAAGATTACACCGGCGAAGAGAAATAATCCGTCAATGCCGGTAGAACGGACCCGTTCGGCAAAGGGGGCAGGATCAATCCGTAAAAGGGGGGCAAGCCTGTCAGGGGCTTTGCTGATAAATACGCTCCACTTTTTTCTTGTGCCGGTTACTCTGTTTTCGAAATTATTAAAAAGAGACAGGAATTTATTGCCAGAAATCCTGTCGATAATTTTTAAGAGGAAGTACCATGTATCCCTTGTGATAATATATGATGTGTAGAAGAGGGCGGGTATCCAGCTGAGAAAAAGACCATCCAGCATATTGTTCAGGGCCTGTATGTCAGGGGCAAATATCGCCCTCAGGGCAAATATACCTGCTACAGGAAGGTATATGAAATAACAGAGACGGGCAAACTTTTCAATGATTGTTCGGTGGGATGCAAAATAAAAATGAAGAAAAAGCGTCCCCAGTGGGATGAGAATTACCAGCAGCAGGTATTCTGTTCGTTTTAAGATAAGGAAGTCATCAAAGAAAAAGTATTTCAATTCAGACCTGAGGAAAATATAGCCGGCAATATCTATGGCAAAGAAAAAGAAAAAAAGGTTTCTCTTCTCTGTTCGCCTCTGGAGAAATATACTTCCAAAGTAAAGGCCCAGGAGTAAATAGATGGCCACAAGCACCATCTGTCGTACCTCCGCTATGGTAAAATCATCGAAGGCCTTTTTTATATGGCTGATGCGTATGTCATTTCCCTGAATAATAGCGATAGTATCAGGGGTGGATGAATTACTTATAATTGTCAGGTTTGCCTGTCTTTCATCTTTTATTAATGAATCCGGTAATACATAGAGCCTTTTTTTATCGTAGTAATAGCGTGAAGGATTTCCAACCTCACCGGTCTTGCCTATCAGGGTTCCGTTCAGGTATACTTCGTCAGGGCCCCCTATTTGAGGGATTTCAAGAGCGAGGGTTTGCAGGCTTTTTCCAGAAAAAGAGATGACTGCCCGGTGCACCAGACGTTTCACGTCAGGTCCCATGAGGGGGTGATTAACAGTTGTAGGATTGTTTACGACATGCAGGTTAGTTAAATCAAGATTGTACTGACCGGGATCATTTTTAAAGGCTTCATATTCACTGTCGGAAAAACGTTTTAAATGGAGTGGTCCCGCTATGGAAACGAACCTGTTCTTATCCAGCTCTTCTGCATTGAGATTTATTAAACCATTCCTGATACGGGAAAGCCCCGCTGCACTGCAGAGGTAAAGCACAGGGGCTACATCCTTTTCATTTGTAATTCGTCTTTCAATTGTCAGGCGAATATTTGTCGAATCCTTCAGCTCTTCACCGGATATCCGGAAAAGATATTCATAATCGGAGAGCTTTTCCGGCTGGATGTTTTTTCCATCAATGTCAAGGGATGTGGCCTGGAAGTGTGTCCTGAGGTAAATGACCGGCTCTTCTGCGGGTAATTTTTTAATCTCAAAGCGGTGAAGGAATACCCGGTCAGTCTGCAGGGATTTTTGTCCCAGTAATTGCAGAACCTTGACGGGCTGCATGGATGTTTTTTTTGCCGTAGTGTCTTCGGCTTCCGTGAGATACCATGTATCCTGAAGTTCAATCCATTCAGGGGTGCTGGCATGGAGAATGACTGGCAGAAAAAGAAGAAGCAGAAGATTTATCAGGTGTTTCACAGTTTACCTCAGGATATTGAATATATGAAATGGCATGCCTGTTGTATCCTTTTGATTTGTCGACATCGTACGGTTCGAAAACTTATTCAGGCCGAAAACAGAACAGACAATATTAGAATAAAACATTTTGAGGGAATAATTGAACCCTGTCAACTTATATTCATGAGAGAAGGGGGGCTGTATATGCGTGTTGAATAAAGCTCAATATCTTTATTCAGGATTATTATAAAGATTGGTTGAGATGTTCCGCAAGGCGTTTTCCCAGGGAAACTACAGTCCATACTACTGGTGTTCCGAGGGAAGATGGCATTACGCTTGCGTCACAGCAGTAGAGGTTATCGATTTCAGTCTTAAGATCGGTGTCTACTATCTCTCCAATTCTGCATGTCGCTGAGGGATGGGCCCCCATCGGTTTGAGGGGGATTATTGAACTTTCAGGGGCGCCTGCTTTTTTGAATATTTCTCTGATTATATCGACTCCCATATCAAGTTTCTTCTGGTCTGATTCGGTAACGGGTTTGGAAAATTTCAGTCCACTGTATATCTCGCCGCAGGTTTCATCCCTGATTTTAACCATAATCCCGGAATACTTCCAGTAGTTTGTGAACCTGGGGAAATACCTGATTCCCATAAAAAACAGGATTGCTGCAAACATTGTCCAGTTTGGAAATACCGGTGTAAGTTCAAGCCCATCGGACTCATAGTGTTCACTCGTTCCTACTGACATTGGACTGTTTCCACTGCAGGTATTCATCTGCGGAATTATCCCTCCCACAAACTGTAGCCAGTCGCAGCAAAAGCCCTGTCCTGCCTCAGCGATACCGGCTTTTCTTAGCAAATGTACATTGTCGAGTCCCGCAGAAAGAACAATCTTTTTTGCATGGAAATCTTCTGTGTTTCCCATGTGATGTGCCCTGATACCCACTGCTTTTCCATTTTCAATGATTATTTCTTTTGCACTTGCATGCAGACATAGATCCATGCCTTCCTGAAGGGCCTCATCGATATATACCCTTGCTGTCCATTTTGCTCCACTTTTGCAGCCCAGCATGCAGTCCCCCTTTCCGCTGCATTTCGAGGCATCAATGAAATTTTCCAGTTTCTGCTACTGATAACCCAACTCATTAGCTGCTTCCATGATTCTCAGGTTTGTTTTTCCTATGAGTTTATCCGGGAGGATCTGGATCCACAAATCTTTTCTCGCCTCTTCGGTTTCTTTTGTCAGATCTATACCCAGGGGATCCCAGATTATCTTTTGTGGCGGTACCGCGCACCCCGCAGTAATATTGGAGGCACCACCGAGATTGTTCGGGAAGACCACATTGTAACCTTCCATGCTCCGCGTAAGTCCCATTCGTTTATAAATCCGGGTGAGCGTAAGTGTGTTCCCCATCCAGTTGAATCTGCCTCCCCTCTCCAGGAGGAGGACTTTTTTCCCCTTCCTGGTCAATTCCCGTGCAACCGTTGATCCCCCCGCTCCGGATCCGACAACTATTACGTCATATTCCTTCTTTTTGTTCACGGTATTTCTCCCTTTTTCTTATTCCGGATCAGTGTATTCATCCTCAATTATATCTATGTCCAGTGGGACCGGCTTAGAGGGATCCCGGTAGAGGCTCAGAGCCTGATTGGGGCAGTGTTCAACACAGAGTTCGCATCCGTAGCAGTCTGCCCCTTCCAGGCTCCATGAACCGTCTTTCCCAATAGAAATGGCCTTTGCGGGACAGATTTCTGCACAGGAATTGCAGGTCTCGCATCTTTCGGTGTTCTGTTTCACCAGGTATCCTGCGTGGGAATTCATGTTAAATTCAGGATTAAACTTCCTGCCGATTTTCGAAGATCGCAGGCTGACACAGGTATCTGGATGACAGTTACAGATAACGCCTGTACTTCCCCCCGTTGCCACCTTGAAAAAGGCCTGTGTCAGGTATCCCTCTTTTCTGAATTTCTTTATCAGGTCAAGGGCCTCATCCTGGGAAATTTTACGGGCATTGTATTTTTTACCATGGTCTATCCAGAAACCGGCAATGCCCCTGCCGACTGCAAGACAGGAATTGATAGTCCAGTCCCGGTCGCCCAGTGTTTTTTTGCAGGGACAGTCCATGACTGCAATGTGGTCAGCCTCCTGAAAAAGTATTTTATAGGCATATTTAAAAGGGATGATCTCCCTGTTCTGCTTTGTTAGGGCCACCACGTCATGGTCAAGGGTGAATATCTTTTGGGTATCACCGAAGGAAAGAACCTTGGCGTGATATCGGTTAAAGGCGGCTCTGAGCAGTGGGTTGAGGGATTTCATCCCGGAAAGGTATTTTCCCATCAAACGGAAAGTGTGATATACTGAAAAGACATAGGGATAATAGAAGGTGAAGTAGAGGTAATTGTGTAGAGTGCGGTCAAGGCGCAAGCCGTGTTTTTTAATCAATGAACGTGTTGATGCGCGCATAGGTCCTCCTTTGGCGATGGACAGCCGTCCAATAATTAAGGCTGCAAATATTATTTTGCCTAAGAAATATGCACATAATTACCTGACTAGTCAGGTCTAATAGTAGACAAATAATCAAATAAGTCAATAAAAATTTTCTGGTAATTATTTGATTTTTTTAATATAAATTCGAGAGGCTCTGAGCCTCAATGGTCCGGCTAGATTAAATCACTGCTCAGAGCTGCAGATATGGCTCTGAGCCATGCTTTTAATAAGGGTGGAGTTTTACAATTCATCACGGTAAAAGATAAAATAATGGACAGAAACAACTTCACAGTAAGAATATTTGAATAATTTCAGATTCAATTTTGGTAAAAGGTCCTGTTATGGAAGAAAATAAAATGAAGGATACACGTAAGGAAGAAATATTGGAGAGTGCGCGGATTCTTTTTTCCAGGCATGGTTATTATGACACAAAAATTGATGAAATTATAAAGCATGCACAGGTGGGGAAGGGAACCTTTTATCGGTTTTATCATAATAAGGATGATCTCTTTGTAACCCTCCTTTCAATGTTTCTTGATTTATGGGAAAAGGAAGTTTTACTCCAGGCGGAATCAGGTAAAAAAGCCGGTTCGGGAGAATATTTCCATGAACTTATTCTGAGGAGTTTTTATTTTTTTAAGGAACATGAGGATCTCTGTAATATCTATTTCAGGGCGGGCCCCGGGGCTAATACACTCTTTGAGCCCTTTATTGAGAAATTTGAAAACAGGATGCTGGAATGCATAATGGTTGAACTCCGGGAGGGAAGGGAACAGGGATTCCTGCGGAAAAATTTCGATATGGAAATGGCATCAAACATGATTGCCGGGGCCTTTCTGAGAGTCGATTATTACTATTTCGTTCTGAAGAAAAAACATATCAATTCCCTTGATCTTGGGGCTATGGCGAATGAATTTTACAGTATTGCCCTTCGGGGGATACTGAAATAATTGCAATAATGCCCTTTTCTGTTTTTAACATTGCCGCGCTGTCAGCCTTCTTTTTTCTCATTTTATCTTCAATCCCTGCATTCCGGTATAATCCAAATTAATAAATAGTCAAAAGGAGTAAATTCCTTGACGAATGGAAATTATTTATTATAGACTGCATGAGGGTTATTGGTCGAGCGTCCAATATATTGGTTGGATGTTCAAAAAATAAATGGACCGGGAGGCTGATATGGCTGCAAATCCTATAATCGACAGCAGGGATGTTCGATTTGTCCTGTTTGAAATGCTGGAGACAGAAAATCTGGGGAAGAAATACGGGGAATATGCTGAATTTGACAGGGATATCTATGATGAGATCCTGGAGCTGGCAGAACGGATTGCCGTTGAAAAAATATATCCCTCAAACACCGAGGGGGACAAGGAAGGTTGCAGTTATGATCCTGATACCTGTGAAGTAAAAATTCCTGAATGTTATAGAGAACCGATAGGGGCTTTTTACGAGGCAGGTTTTCTTGCCCTGGGTGAATCACCTGAGATTGGTGGCATGGGAATGCCACAATCAATTACACAGGCCTGTAACGAAATGTTCATGGCGGGAAGTGTACCGATGATGATGTATCCCGGCCTCGGACATGGATCCATGATGCTGATTCATAACTACGGTACTGATGAACAGAAACAGCTCTATACTGAAAAGATGCTCACCGGTGAATGGGGCGGCACCATGTGCCTGACGGAACCTGAAGCGGGATCTGATGTGGGAGCCCTGAAGGCAAAGGCTGAAAGGCGGGAGGATGGAACTTTTCTGATTTCAGGGCAGAAGATATTTATTACCGCCGGTGACAATGATTACTATGAGAACATTATTCATCCCGTACTTGCACGTATCGATGGTGACCCCCAGGGAACAAAGGGAATTTCTATTTTCCTGGTGCCAAAATATCTCGTTAATCCCGATGGAAGTATCGGAGAAAAGAATGACGTGGTATGTGCAGGTATCGAGCATAAGATGGGGATCAGGGGGTCAGCGACCTGCACCCTCAGTTTTGGTGAAAATGGAAAGTGTGTCGGGTATCTCCTCGGGGAGGAACGTAAAGGGATGAAGATAATGTTTCAGATGATGAATGAAGCGCGACTCGGTGTCGGGATCCAGGGGCTTGCTCTTTCTTCCTCTGCCTACATGCATGCCGTTACCTATGCACGTAACCGGGTACAGGGGGTTCACATTTCGCAGATGATGAATCCTCAAGCGAAGGCGGTCCCAATTATAGAACACCCCGATGTGAAAAGAATGCTTCTCTGGATGAAATCACATGTGGAGGGAATGCGGATGCTTTCATACTTTATGGCGGAATGTCTCACTGTTGAAGAATGTGATGATTCTGAAGAGGGAAAAGAGGCGAAGGCACTTGCTGACCTGCTTCTCCCCATATGCAAGGCGGGTAATACCGACGGGGCCGTACTGGTCTCATCAGAGGCGATGCAGGTTTACGGTGGTTCAGGTTACTGTGCGGATTATCCTGTAGAACAGCTTATGCGTGATGCAAAAATAACGACAATCTATGAGGGGACCAATGGCATCCAGGCCCTTGATCTGGTAATGAGAAAACTCCTCATGAGCAAGGAACAGTATAACTATTCAGTTTTCAGTAAGAGGGTTGAGGCTACCATCGCCATGGCACATGGAATCGTGGATGATCGGTATGTCTCCACCCTGGAAAGGGGATTGGAAATTATTACCGATATCGTGGAGAAGAAAAAAGAGCTTCTTGATGCAATGAAATTTTTGCAGATAGTGATGAACGCTAAACCATTTCTCGACGCCATGTTTATCCTGGTCATGGGGTGGCTGCACCTCTGGTCTCTTTCTATTACAGAACCGAAGATGAGGGAGCTCTGTGGTGAATTAAAGGGACAGGAACTGGAAAAACTTCTGGAAGATAACCTGGAAGCAGCCTTCTACCGGGGAAAGGTCCTTGCCTCGCAGTATTTTCTCGGATCTGAACTGCCGAAACTTTTTGGTGTTGGGGAGAGTATTCTGAATGTTGAGACCTCTGTTTTGAAGGTTAATCCGTATATATTTTCCGGGGCACCGGCGGAATAACATTTCTATCCCTGGTAATTTTTATGAACCGCAGGTCCCGATAGCGGATTAATTGTTTTTTTATGGACCTGTGGTTCTTTCTATGAAAAACAGTAAACTGATGTCTATAAGTGTCATTACATGCTGAATAATATATTCAGTGTTATTTTTTTTCAGGATTGGTGTATGGAAGTCAAAACAGAAACCGTAACTTTTCTTAACCGCTGCACCGGCCTCACCGGAAGTATTGCTTCGGGCAAATCAACAGTGGCAAATATGTTCAAAAAATTAGGGGGGCATATTATCGATACTGACCTGATTGCCAGGGAAGTTGTTGAACCGGGAATGCCCGCGCTGATTGAAATTCAGGAGGCCTTCGGAAGTAGTATTCTTAACGGTTCCGGAACCCTGGATCGGGATGCCCTGCGGAATATTATTATCCATGACAGTACAAAAAGAAAGGAACTCGATGCAATTATACACCCCCGCATAAATGAGGCAGTGCTTGTCAGGCTCGAAGGTTACCGTGAGGAAAATGACGGTATGCCCGTATTTGTGGATGTTCCCCTCCTGTATGAAACGGGATGGAATAGTTTTTTCCATGCATCAATTCTTGTCTATGTTTCGGAAAAGGTACAGCTGGAAAGGTTGATGGCCCGCGATAATCTGGATGAAAAAACCGCCCGTAAAACCATGGCGACCCAGATGAGCCTTGAGGAAAAGAAAACCATGGCGGAATATATTATTGATAATTCAGGTTCCCTTGAGGAAACTGAGGAGCAGGCCCAAATGGTGTTTAATAAACTTGTTGAGAAATGGAGAAGTGCCGGTTGATTTTAAACAGTACATGAAAAGGATTAAAATAATAAATGTCTATACTCCCTCCGGTTCGGTGCAGGTAAAAAAGATCCAGATAATTATTGACAAAACTGATATATCAGTTCAATATTCGGATTAAAAAAAAAGGGTATGCGCATGAAAAAAGTTCTACGACTTCTTTACCAGCCATATAAGTGGCTGGTCTACATTCCATTTTTATGTCTTTCTACGCTCTCTTTCGGTTTTACCGCTGTAGTCCTTGCCTTTTTGATTAATGCACGGATTGCAAGTTTTGTGGGGGGAGCCATATGGGCCCGCCTTAATGCATGGGTGACTCCAATCTTCGTAAAGGTAACGGGAAGAGAAAAGGTCGATAAGAAACAATCCTATGTGGTGGTGGCAAACCATCAGAGTCAGTTTGATATTTTTGTCCTTTATGGGTTCCTTGGTATTGATTTTAAGTGGGTCCTGAAGCAGGAGCTGCGGCAGATCCCCGGCCTTGGCATCGGTTGTGAAAAGGTGGGACATATATTTATTGACCGTACTGATCATGAATCCGCCCTGCGATCGCTTAATGCCGCCAAGGAAAAAATAGTCAATGGTACCTCGGTTATTTTTTTTCCGGAAGGGACCCGCAGCAATGACGGTAAAATGGGGGATTTTAAAAAGGGGGCATTCAAGATGGCACTGGATCTTGAGCTGCCAATACTGCCGGTTACCGTTATTGGAACAAAGGATATTCTTCCCAATAATACTCTGGATCTCTTTCCGGGAAAGGCACTGATGAAGATACATGGGCCGGTATCAGTTAAGGATTACTCTGAAGAGAATATCGATGAGCTGATGAAAAAGGTCAGGGATATTATGGAGAAGGAAGTTAACGCTCATTATTTTCCTGAACTGCTGGATAACTGATATATTGAGATAATAGAGCAGCACCTTCATCATAATTTATGAATCAGGAACGGGTTCCGGTGTCCGGGGCCTGAATTTCCTTTTCGAAAAGAGGGTTGTTCATTTTATGGAGGTGACATTTTTAATTCATACCTTCATGAAACGGAGGAGAATATGACCGGAGAACTGGTTTGTCTTGAATATCATGAAAAGATTGCACTGGTGACCTTTAATCGTCCGGAAAAAAGAAATACCTTTAACCTCGCCATGTGGGAATCCCTGGAAGGGGTGACTGCGCGTCTCAGGGAAAGGGTCCCCAGGGCTGTGGTGGTAACCGGAGAGGGGGATGCCGCATTTTCTGCCGGTTTCGACGTGAATCCGGAAAATCCCCAGGTGGGGAGCCTGGTTAGCGCGGTTCAATCCCATGATCGGAGTCCCGTGGCGGCGCTTATAAAAAATATCAGGCGCTGGACGGATGGTTTTTTTGCAATTCCTGTTCCGGTAATAGCAGCCATAAACGGGGTCGCCTACGGGGGCGGCGCGGAATTTGCAGTTCGCTGTGATATGCGTTTCGCCGATCCGAAATCTGTAATATGCTTCTCCGAGGTAAAGCTCGGTCTCATGCCCGACTGGGGTGGAGGCGCCGCCCTTACCCGTCTTGCGGGAACTGCAGTTGCAGCTGACCTGATACTTACCGCAAGAAAGATTGAAGCCGGGGAGGCCCTTGCCATGGGCCTGTTGAATGGAGTCAGCGACGAAGGGAGAGTGATGGATCTGGCAATGGAACGGGCAGCTATGATTGCAGCCAACGGACCACTCTCTGTCCGAAAGGCCCTTTCTGTTATCCGAAAAACTCCGGACCTGGATTACCTGTCGGCACTAGACCACGAATCGGAAGAGGCAACTGACCTTATAACCGCCGGGGAGTGCATGACCGGTATCGCAGCCTTTCTCAAGGGGGAGAAACCTGTTTTTAACGATCCAGGCGAAAATGAGGATGGATAACCGGAAAAAGAATAAAAATCTGGACATCTTTTCTTTCTTGCAATAATAGTAGAGAGTCTATACTTTGCCATTTTTTAAAACAATGTCTTGATATCTGTCTTTATCTGATATAAATTTTATATAAAACAATACGGAGGCGCTTCGATGCGTGCTGCAATTTTTATCGACGGAGCATATTTGCTTCAACTTATGAAACAGAATAATATTTCACCGAATTACAAGGATCTCGCGGATTATCTTTTAAAACCATTACGAAAATCAGTCCAGATTGACCTGCTCAGATGTAATTTCTACTACTGCGCCCCCTGGATGTCCCTGGAGCCGACTGAGAATGAAAAAAAGCGTATGGAAGAACATGAAACATTTATGAATACAATTACCAGCCAGGAGAGATGGGCTTCACGTCTCGGTGTGCTCCAGCGACGCTGGGACGGCAACAAGGAGTATTTCGAACAGAAAAGGGTTGATGTGCTTCTTTCTGTAGATATGGTTCGTCATTCCGCAGCGGGTCATATTCAACATGCCATTCTTGTCGCAGGGGACAGTGATTTTATTCCCGCCGTGGAGGCATGCCAGGAATCAGGGGCCACTGTGACCCTCTGGTGCGGCGAGGAAAATACCATACACAAGGACCTGAAGGAACTTGCTGACGTAGTGCATGAATTCGACTGGAAAAAATTTCCGGGGAAGAAAATGAAGGCACCAAAGCAGCAGCCGCATATGAAGGCTCAGAAGAAGGCAAAGGAAAAGAAACGGAAAGTCGTAACGTTTGAGCCGAAAAACAAGGGTGGTGACAGGAGCCAACAAACACGTAGACCTAAATAGTACGAAAGATCTACCGGTCTGGCTTTACCAGCTTATTGTTTCTCCAGATTCCTGACATCTTTTTCCCATAAGAATAGGTGAGGGTTCCACGTCCGTGGAACCTGTTGTTTTTAAACTGTCCCCTGTATGTACTGCCGTTTGCCATGGTGAGGGTTCCGATTCCATACATCTTGTCCTTTCTCCACTGGCCTTTGTAGGTGGCCCCCTTCAATGGGCCGTCATTGAACTGATAGGTTCCGTATCCGTGGGGAAGATTGTTCTTCCAGTCTCCCTGGTATTTACTGCCGTTGGGATAGGAAAGGGTGCCCTTGCCGCTCATTTTATTTTTATTCCAGTCCCCGCTGTATACTGCACCTTTATACTTTCCCGGTCCGAAGGTAAAGGTGCCTTGTCCGTGGAATTTATTATTTCTGAAATCGCCCGTGTAGATTCCCCCCTTCCACTTTCCTGAACCGAATGTGAAGGTACCCTTTCCGTGGAATTTATTATTTCTGAAATCACCTTTGTAGTTTCCTCCCTTCCATTCTCCGGATGCAAATGAGAAGTATCCCTTCCCGTGGAGTTTGCTGTTTTTAAAGTGTCCGATGTACCGGTTGCCGTTTGCGAAAATAATGCTTCCCTTGCCGTTGAGTCGGTAGTTGGTCCATGTTCCACTGTATTCGTCTCCATTGTTGAGTCGGTATGTTCCCTCTCCGTTCAGGCAGGTACCCTTGACGCATTTTCCGAGGGAGATACAGGCTGATGCCGAAAGCAGTAATCCAATTAAAAGGGGAAGTGTTTTTTTCATAATAATTCTCCATTTAAAAATTGTGAATGTATTATTGATTGTCAGCATTTAACGAAGCATCCGGTTATAAATTTTATCCGTCCCTGGGAACAGTAGAAAAATGGCAGACTGAAACAGGCGAATCTCTTTTTCTGCTGAGGTTTCCCTGGCAAGTAAGTGTTCGTTCAGCTGGTCCTGCAGGCGGATGCAGAGGTCTTTCTTCTTAAGTTCATAGTCGATACGGTCAAGCTTCCTGGCATGTTCTATAGTGGAGATCATTTTTTTCAGTATGGTTTTTTTTGTTCTCCCGGGGATTCCAGGGTACTGCGCTGCGATGAGGTCTTTCAGGGGCTGAAAATAAAAGTGACGGATTTCCCTCCAGGTTTTTTCGGGATAAGCCCTGACTTCCCCAAAATATTTCAACCACTTGTCCGTTGCGGCGGCCTGTCCGATGTTCACCGGATTTCGCAGATTTTCAGGCGGTATCAAACAGCATTTGAAATTTTTAAGCTGAAGGCGCTGTCCATTGGTGAGCAGTGCGTCAACTTCCTTTTTCAGTTCCCAGATCTTTATCATGCCGGCTTTTCCAAACATTCCGATAACATGTGCCTCGTCGATTTTTTTTCTTTCAGCCTCTGAATGCTTTTTCATCCGCAGAGCCGCGGCGTTTCCACCCGGGAACCTGAGTGGGGAGACGTGGCATTTCAGGCAACGTTTCGATTCAAGGCCCCTTCGGTCACCTGCAAGGGAACGATT
The DNA here is from genome assembly GCA_942491575.1 of uncultured Spirochaetota bacterium. Lineage (GTDB taxonomy): Bacteria > Spirochaetota > UBA4802 > UBA4802 > UBA5550 > CAZHNW01. Next base: position 1,117,150 of record CALOBT010000025.1, on the reverse strand, counting down.
AATTATTTCTGATTCCTGTATGCGCATATGGAAAATTTTTTCCTGGAATTTTTCAGGAATTTTTTTTCGGGCCGAGAGGTAGCGGAATAGTTTCTGGTAATAGGTCCTGATGCGGACCAGTTGAGCATTTGCGTTTCCCTTCATGTCGGGGACAGGGGGATTGGTGGAAGTCACCTGCAGCGACAGGTTTTTTAATTTTTTCACCTGGTCTTTGGAGAGGGAGAGGCCATAGATGATATTGAGGGCGGAAATTTTCATGATCAGGTGATTCATTTCATCAAGCTGCCGTACCCATGAATTCAGGTAGGCGGTGTTTTCGCTCCTTTGTCCGGAGGAAGTTACCCCTGCTAAAAGAAGTATAAGGATCAGGGTGATAAAGCAGAAAGATTTAATTTTCATTCAATTTTATCCATTTGAGTTATTGTATCCATCGCCCGGGTACGGGTTGTCCGCAGGGGCATTTCCCATCCTTTATTATATTTTTTATTACTTTAAACTGCAGCCGTTCAATAAGTATCCTCCCGCAGCGGGGGCAGACAGTGTTCTGTCCTGCAACTCCCGGGAGATTCCCTATATATATATGTTCAAGGCCGGACTGCTTCGCAATGGTATATGCCTTTTTCAGGGACGAATGCGGTGTTGCGGGATGTTTTTTCATCCGGTATGCAGGTTCAAAACGGGTGAAGTGCAGGGGAACTTCTTTACCGGCTCTGCTTGCCAGCCATCGTGTCATGTCCTGGAGTGATTTTGAATCATCGTTGATGCCCGGGATAAGAAGATTTACCACCTCGAACCAGGTCTCCTTTTTTCGGCTGCTGAGAATGCGGATTGTATCCTTGACGGGTTCGAGCCTGCCACCGATATATTTTCTGTAAAAGGAATTGGTGAAGCCCTTCAGTCCGATGACAAATGCATCGATTTTCGGAATAAGCTTTAAGAGTGGTTCTTCGTTGATGTAGCCCGCAGTGACACAAACGGTTTTCATATGGTTATTTTTTGCAAGGGCGGCAATGTCCATCATATATTCATAATAAACCACAGGGTCGGTGTAAAAAAAACTGATGGTGTCTACATCGTGTTTTTTTGCCCGTTTTATAACCTCTTCAGGTGGTAGATAAAAGGTTTCTTTGACCTCATTGGGGCCGGACTGGCTGAACTGCCAGTTTTGGCAGAATCGACATCTCATATTGCATCCCGCAGTGGCGATACTGAATACCCTGCCCTTTACCTGAAAGTGGTGAAGGGGAGTTTTTTCAACATAATCAAGGGCAATAACCGCGGGTCGGGCATATGTAAGAGAATATAGTTTGCCCCCACGGTTCCCCCTGGAGCGGCAGAGTCCATTTTTTCCCGCGTCGCGTATGCATTTATTGGGACAGAGGAGGCATTCTGTTCTACTGTCAGGTAAAGGCCGCCAGAAATCTGCCGGGTGCACAGCACTGATGTCGGCACCATGTAATGGAGCAGTTTCATAGTCATAGCTGAGTGCGGTAAAACCAAGGCTGCAGTAAAGGCATTGTTTTAATGCCTGTCTTCGTGTAAGGAAGGGAGTTTCAGTTTTCTTGCTCATACGGGAATCTCCGTCGGGACTAAGTCTGCGAATGTAGATGAATTATAGCAAATAAGAGGGGTATCTTCAAGAAAATATAGAGGTTACTCAATTAAAAGTATCAGCTTCTCTCTTTATGTATACTGCAAAATATGGCATGTCAGCCCTATGGATGATACAATGAGGCCGGAAGTTTTTAAAAATTTAACATATGAATTCATTCATAAATCCCCTGTCTTGATCGTGAAATTTTAACACTCGCTGTAAAAAAACAGAAAAATTCGTGCAAATGAATCACGGTAGCACATGGGAGATTTTGCAGAAAACCATTGGACTAAAAAAGAATACCTCAAGAAGGTACGGCTTAAAAGTAATTTCATCATATCTCTTCCGCAGGCAATGATTGTAGCCATGGAAGATGAAGCGCGATGGAGAATTAAAAACAGTTCTGCAGAAAAAAACAAAGGTTCCCAATTATCTGAATTAGATTTATGTAAAGAGATTAAAATCAGTGAAGCCTGAGTCCGTTACGATTATTCATTAAGGGATATTCTGCAAGATCTTAATTTTTTTAGGATGATTAATCCCCGGTTAAATACTTTTCAAGATATTCTGTCAGGTCGTTGATGTTTTTACGGATCATTGACTTAAATTCAGGGGGGATGTTCTGCGCCATTACAACCTTGTAGTAGTTAATGGCATCACGAACCTGGCGTTTGTCAATGTACTGCTGCGCCTTTTCCAGCATCGGTTTGTAACGGTAAAAGGAATGCTGCAGGAGATTTTTTTCCCTTGAAAGGCTCATCTCATCGGGGAGTTTTTTGAAGTCGAAGCTGACTTTCAGAATAGGCAGCTCCCGCTTTTTTCGGCGATCTGATTTCAGGAGGTTGCGGTAGAAGTCTGCATCTGCTACTTCCTGTTCATCAGCTGACCTGGAAAGGTAATCCAGTTCATCCGTCGAATCTTTTTTTTCTCCGAGGATTTCGATGTCTTTATCCATGGGACGCTTCTGGTCCTGGCTCAGGAGACGGTCAAAAATCTCTTCATCAGATAGAGTGTCCTCGTCCTTCCCCTTTATGATATCCTGAAGCAGTTCAAAGTCTTCGTCTTCCTCTTCTTCCTTTTTATGTTCAGTGATGTCCTTCTCTTCTGCGAAACGGCTTGTATCGTCAGGTGGAATGTCTTCCCCGGCATCACCTTTGGTTGCGGGAGAAGCTTCTGTTTCATCAGATGCCTTCTCGGCTGAAGGTTGCCCGCCGGGGGAAGTTTCAGCTTTAACTTCCTTCGCGGACTCATCTTTAGTGATTTCATCTTTTGCAGCAGGTTCAGGTTTCGATTCTTCCACTTTTTTCCCCGGAAGTTTTTCCAGAATTTCCAGGATGGGTTTCGGATCGATCTGTACAGGGATGGGTTGATCATAACGTGCTTCCAGGACAGTCGGTTGTGAATGCATTTCCGGAATCGTTTCCATGGAACGATTGAGTTTGTCGCTCAGTTCATTGAGCTCGTCCTTCAGGCCTGAGAGTTCCTCCATCTCCTTGCGGATTGCCTGAGAGAGATCACTGTCGCGTTCTTCTGTCTTTTCCTCATGGCGCTGCTGGTCACGATAGAGCTTCTCCAGGTCTTCCATGCGGCGGGAATTATCATCCTGCAGGTCCTTGAGGGAATCCTTGATGTCCCGGATATCTTTTTTCTGCAGCTGTTTCAGTTCGCTGCGAATCTCCTCTGATACCTTTTCAACGATTTTATCAGTGGAAACCTTCTGGTCGTCAACGACTCCGATTTGAATAGTCTGGGGACCCTCAAGTTTGAATTTTAATTCCTTCTGGTCTTCCCCGGATGGTTCCTTTTTCTTCTTTAATTTTTCCTTATCTTCGGAGCGTCTTTTATTGCTTTTATAATTTTTCAGATACTCGATGTTTTCATCTATTTTAAAACGCATCTCAGTATCTCTGGTCCTTGACTTGACTCCATCGTAGAGAGATATGGCGGTGTTAAAGTCTCCCTTTCCCGCATAAATTTCAGAATTTGTCAGGGTCCGTTTGTAAACACGGAGACGGGATGTGTCAGGGATGATATCATCGGCAAGGTAGGGAAGTTTAAATCCATCTTCTGAGTCTTCCCCTTGTTCCTCTTCAGGGGGGGCCTCCCGGTCAGTTTTTCTTCTTCGTTTTTGCAGTTCTTCCGGAAATTGCTCCTCTATTTCACGGTCAGAGGCACGTTTTCTGAACATCTCCTCCGGGGGAGGCGGTGTCTGACTATCTACCTGCTCTGGGGGCCTTTTTTCAACGGCCTCTTTTTCTCCGCCAAAGAGGGCCCAAATGAGGATCAGGATGATCAGGAAAACAAATATTATTAAAATTGTACTCATATGTTCCCGTAAGCAGTATTGTATCAGGCTCAGAGCCTGTTTTTGATCACTTTCTTCTTTAGTGTATCGAATATATAGTATAAAAATCGCTGCTGAAAAGCTACTCTTTTATATTTTCAGCAGGTTGACAGGGCATTTTTACTATTTTCGACAATCTGGAAGACAAAGTGAAACACCCTTTTTCTTTCCGTAAAGAACATTTTATGTTGACATTCACAGCTGAGATCTATAGTATATAATATAGTATTTGCCAATGTCTTTGCATCTCTTTTCGTTGTTTTATCAATCCTTCGGGATTGGTGAAACTTTGGGTCACGGTCACGGACTATTTATAGTCTGTGCCGTGCCCAACTTATTTTTCAAAAAACAATAGACAAATTTCGGTAAATTCCCTATATAAACATCAAATATCAGAGGGAGGTTCACATGGCGATAACTAAAGATATGACCTTTGGTGAACTAATTCAGAAGTTTCCAGCAGCGGCTCCCATCCTTGGAGCATATGGCCTGCACTGTATCGGTTGCCACATAAGTACAATTGAAACTATTGAGCAGGGCGTAAAGGCTCATGGATTTGATGAAGCAACGCTTGAAAAAATAATTACTGAATTGAATGAAAAAGCAGCAAAGTAAACGGTAATATTCAATAGAAGCAATAGAAACAAAAAGGCGGTATCTTCGGATGGCGCCTTTTTGTTTCTATTGCTCACTGTTCTCAGGTGGTGAGAACTACTGTGGAAAGTCTGGGTACATAAAAACGGTCTTCATTTACAGTAATCTCTTTACCTCCCTCCAGTATATCTTCAGGGGCTGGCAGGGAAGTATCAATAACCCGTTTCCAGGGACGCCCCGAGGGTGATGGGGGAAGTTCATAATACCTGCTCACCGTAGACGCATTGAAAATCAGGTAGAGGTCTGATGGTGTCGGATTTTCCGGGGTAGCCGCATAGGAACCGCAGAGACAGCAGGCGAGGGTCTGACTCCTGGCGGACCAGTCCGGCTCGTTGGCCTTTACTCCGTGCCATGTTATATCCGCCGCGGAATGTCCCTCTTCATGTTTTCCCGAGAGGAAGTTTCTTCTACGCAGAATTGCATGTTCCCGCCTGAAGCTGATAATTTCACGTGTAAACCGGAAGATATCTTCATTTTCTTCCTTTAGCCGCCAGTCAAACCAGGCCAGCTCATTGTCCTGGCAGTAGGTATTGTTGTTTCCATTCTGGGTCCGCATCACCTCGTCTCCCCCAAGGAGCATCGGTATACCCTGTGAAAAAAAGAGGGTAGAGAGGAGGTTTTTTACCTGCTGCTTCCGTATGCCCTGGATGAGGGGGGTTTCTGCGGGGCCTTCTATGCCCATATTTCGGCTCAGGTTGTGGTTTTCCCCGTCTCGATTATTTTCCCCGTTTGCAATGTTGTGTTTTTCCTGGTAACTTACCAGGTCGGAAAGGGTGAAGCCGTCATGGCAGGTAATAAAGTTTATACTCCGGCAGGGTCTTTTTCCGGAATGTCCATAAAGGTCTGCACTGCCGCAGATTCTTGTTGCAAAGGCCCCGGTCATTCCGGGATCGCCCCTCCAGAAGCGACGTATGTCATCCCGGAACCGGCCGTTCCATTCCTGCCAGCGCCCGGGGAAGTTTCCCACCTGGTAGGCCCCGGCGGCGTCCCATGCTTCGGCGATAATTTTAGTGTTGCGAAGGATGGGGTCCTCCTCGATGCGTTCGATGAGGGGAGGATCGCTGAGGATGTTTCCGTTTTGGTCACGGCCGAGAATTGAGGCCAGGTCAAAACGGAAGCCATCTACTCTCATCTCCACAGCCCAGTACCGGAGGGAGTCCAGGATGAAGTCGCGCACCAGGGGATGATTGCAGTTAAAGGTATTGCCGCAGCCGGAATAGTTCCGGTAGAACTGCCTGTCCTCCTCAAGGATGTAATAGATACTGTTATCAATACCGCGAAAGGATATGGTGGGCCCCCGATGATCACCTTCTGCTGTGTGATTAAAGACAACATCGAGGATAACTTCAATGCCAGCTTCATGAAAGGCCTTTACCATTTCCTGGAATTCAAGGATTTGAAGGCCCATTGCTTCTGTTGATGAATAGGTCCCCTTCGGTGCAAAGAAGGAGAGGGTGCTGTATCCCCAGTAATTTTTTAATTTTTCTCCCGTCAGGGGATTTATGTTGATGTTTTCGTGTTCATCAAATTCCTGAATGGGGAGAAGTTCAACGGCATTGATGCCAAGTTCTTTGAGGTAGGGTATTTTTTCAGTAAGGCCCTTGAATGTTCCTGGATACTCCGTTTCTGATGATTCGTGACGGGTAAATCCCCTTACATGCAGCTCGTAAATGATGGTGTCCTCAGGTGGAATTTTTATCGAATGATCTTCAATATAATCCCCGGGAGAGATAACAATGGCGCGGGGAACTTCATAGATGCTCTTTTTTTCAAACAGTTCGCGGGACCATTCACCTGTTTTTGGATGATATTCCTGTGCCTGTTTCAGGTCCCATTTGAAGTTGTCGGTAATAGCCCTCGCGTAGGGATCAAGGAGAAGGCGGTTCCGGTTGAACCGGTGCCCCTCATTATAATTTGCAGGTCCGTCAATGAGATATCCGTACTGCTGGCCTTCATTAAGTCCCTCTACCCATATATGCCAGATGTCACCGGTACGGTTTCTTCCCGGATCGAGAAAGATGACAACATAGTCGGAATTCTGGTCTCTCCCTTTAAAGAGAACCAGTTCTACAGATTCAGCATTACGGCTGAAGATGGAAAACTGCACACCACCGCGGGTAATATGTGCACCCAGGGGAAGGGGAAACCCGGGGATAGTGTTAAGTTGTTCCGGGAATTTTACCATCTTCGGTTGTATCCGTGATATCCGGGATATCCCATTCCTGCAGCGGGCCAGAATTTCTGCTCAAGGGGATTATTCGATGTGTGGGAAGGTTTCTTTTTATTCCCTTTTTCATTACCCTCTTCAACAAAGGCCCGTACCAGGAGAATGATGGTTCTTTTTTCAGGATCAGAAGTGGTGACATGGATACGTTTCATCATTTCCCCCCTTCGATTACCGCTTTTTAATGTTACCTCAATTTGTCCGCTGCCGCCGGCAGGGATGACACGATCCGAGAGGAGCGTGCCCGTGCAGCCTCAACCTGCCCGCACATTGAGGATTTCCAGTGATTTGGTTCCCTTATTCATAAAAGAGAAAACCGTGGTTAACTGCTCCTCCTGGCGAATGAATCCGAAATCATGATTTACACGTTCAAAATGAATTTTCGGTCTGCCATCGCATGCAAGAAATAGAAACAGCCCCAGGATTATCGTTACTTGCCTCATCTGATACTCCGTTTTTCTGGTGATTTTAAAAGTATACAGCAATTTATGCAGGAGTGCAATTAAGTTCAAGAAAATATCTTCAGAAAAAGCAGAATCTATCCAATTTCATGAATTAATCGAAAAAAATCAGTACTTATTCCTAAACATTTTTGCGCAGCAAAAGACTCCAGAGAGGTGGTGTGTGGCCCCCGCAGGGGGCCACACACCACCTCTCTGGCTTATTGTTGCACTTAAAATCATCTTAAGGAATAAATACTGGAAAAAAATAGAAATACAGAGGGATTTTTCTGAAATCTCCTTTGAGACATAAAAAAGGATTAAATAGTTACGTGATAGTGCCGATTTTATAATTGATTAATAATTACACTCCTACTAAATACATTTACCAGGTTGAAGGCTTTTGCAGAATGCACATCTGCAAAAGCCTTTTTCTTTTGCAGACTGACTTCCGGGAATAGGATTTATATGTTAATTTTAATAAAAGATTATAAATTATCCTTATATTTTATTCGATAATAAGTAGAGATCCCTGTTCATAGGTTTGGAAAAAGCAAATGATATTCGTAATACATGAAGAAAATCCCCAGGAACGACTGATTAAAAAAACCTGTGAAATTCTTGAGCAGGGAGGGGTCATAATATATCCAACTGATACAGTCTATGCCTATGGATGCGATATTAAGGATAAACGTGCCGTTGAGACTATATACCGGATAAAAAAAATTAACAGGAAGAAACCTTTGAGTTTTATTTTTCCGGAGATTTCAAATGCTAATGACTATGTTCGCAATATCTCCAACGAGGCCTTCAAGGTGATGAAAAAGGCCTGCCCAGGGCCATATACATTTATATTTAACGCTTCAAAACTGGTGCCGCGAATAGTGATGACAAATCAGAAAACTATCGGAGTCAGGATTCCGGACAACAAAATCGCCCTTGCACTGGTGGAGACTCTTGGGCGTCCAATACTTTCCGCTTCTGTCAATAATGCGGAAGGTGAATATATTATGGATCCCCGCGAGCTTGAGAAAATGTATCGAAATGAAGTTGATCTGGTCATAGACGCGGGACCTAAAATTCCTGAACCTTCCACTGTTGTCGATTTTACCAGCGGTTCCCCTGAAATTATCAGAGAAGGCAAGGGGGAAGTGTTTTTTTAATGGACACATTCAGGGAAGATAAAATACTGACACAAAAATATACACTGAAACAGAATAAGAAAAGAGGTCGCTATGTCTCCAGAGATTAAAAGTTTTCTCAATATATTGAAGGTAATCGCCATTATACTGGTTCTGGGTGCCGCCGTTGCATCTGTCTTCTATAATATGAAGCGCCGTGAACTCTTCGGCGGCTACATCGGAGGTTTCGTCGTGGGGGTTATCGGAGCCCTCATCGGTGGATTTATACTCGACAGACTGTTCTACGATATCTCGGTTCAGATACTGAAATTTCTTGCTGAGGGTGCAGGATTCAACGTGATTGCCGGCTTTCTCGGTGCATACCTTGCACTCTATATTATGAACCGCCTCAATCATGATAAGGAACGGAAGAAATATTAGGAAGTAAAAAGGGGCAAGGGTCAAGGTACAAGTATAAAGATGACAAATTTTGATTATTTTTAAAAACTTTAAACTTTCCCCTTGCTACATTTTCCTATTTCAGCACCTCATTCAATTCATTCCGGAGCCTCATAGCCTCTTCATTTGTTAATCTCGCTGTAACCACGCCGCCTCCCTCATGGGATATTTTTAGTAGAATGCCATTGTCTTCCTTTAGCATGTTAAAGAGCTGACCCGGGGGAAGTTTAAGCTCATCTGCAATCCAGTCATCGGGACGAAACTGGGCAATCTGAATCAGGACACCGAAGGCGTCCCGGGGATGAATGAAGAGTTCTTTCCAGGTATCTCCATAGTCACTGAATCCGAAGTAGGGGATTCCTTCCTTCTCGAGAAGCTCTTTTGTTTTATATATATCAGAGGTCTGCATTGTAATGTGATGCACGCCCCCGTCCTTTTGTGCCAGGAATCCGTCGAGGAAACTTCCTTCACCCGTGGGAGTAAGAAGTTCCAGTCGTGAGAGGTCTCCCATCCCCAGGTTCTCCCACCGGTACATCATGGCGTGATTATCATCGGCGGCACTTCCGGGAATTGCCCCGAGAATTTCGGTAAAGAAGTTTCGGGCCTTTGTGTAGTCCTTTACCGCTATGGCAATGTGGTCTATGCGGAGTATCATATTTACCTCTCTTTGGTTAAACTTTTACTCACTGCCTGAATATTGCAGGAAATGGTGTGATTGCAGAATTCCTGACTATAATATCAAACTCAAGCAATATTTTGCGGCTCAGAGCCGTTATGAAAAATAATATGGCTCAGAGCCTTCTTCCCTCTGAAATTAGGAGTATTCTACAATTTTTATTTCCCTCTTTAATTTTACTTGATTTTATCATTTAAAGTGGTACTGATGTTGCAGGCTGACACAATGCGTAACTCTTGAATGCGGCAGTTTTTCCTGTCATTCAACCTTTAACAGAGGTATTTTCATCAAGACGGGAACCGAATGGTGCAATCGTCAGTCTTCTTCATCAAATAATTAATTATAAACAGAGGTTAACTGGTATGAAAAGGTTTACATTTATGGTATTGGCAATTGCTCTCTCCTTTTCCCTGATCTCCTGCGGAAAATCCCCCGGAACAGGCGGCGCAGTTGTTGAACTATCCTACAGCATTTTTTTCCCTCCTACGCACGATCAGTGTAAGGCAGGAATAAGCTGGGCAAAGGAAATTGAAAAGCGGACCAATGGCGCCGTTAAGATCAATGTATTTCCCGGGGGAACCCTTACAAAGGCAAACGAAACCTATGACGGCGTAGTGAAGGGTATAACAGATATCGGGATGTCATGTTTTGCCTATACCCGCGGCAGATTCCCCGTAATGGAAGGGGTGGATCTCCCCCTTGGATATCCCAGCGGTATGGTTGCAACTAAAACAGTTAATGAATTCTATAAAGTGATGAATCCTGCTGAATTAAAGGATGTCAAGGTACTCTATATCCATGCCCACGGTCCCGGTCTTCTTCATACCAAGAAGGAAGTTAAATCCCTTGATGACATAAAGGGGCTCAAGATTCGTTCAACGGGTCTGAGCGCAAAGGTTGTTGCCGCCCTGAAAGGTATTCCCGTTGCAATGTCACAGGGAGCAACCTATGAAGCCCTGCAGAAGGGTGTCGTTGAAGGTACCTTCGCCCCGATTGAAACCCTGAAAGGCTGGAGGCAGGCGGAAGTAATCAAGTATACCACGGACTGTCGTGACATTGGATATACCACTTCAATGTTTGTGGTTATGAACCTTCAGAAATATAATTCACTCTCCGATGACCAGAAGAAAATTTTTACCGATGTCAGTGACGAATGGGTATCTGTTCACGGAAAAACCTGGGACAAGGTAGACGTAGAAGGAAGAAAGTATACCAAAGAACTGAAAAACAAGATAGTCACACTTTCAAAAGAAGAAAATAAAAAATGGGTGAAGGCTGTTGACTCAGTTATCAATAATTATATGGCCGAAGCCAAAAAGAAAGGAATTGATGGCAAGAAGGCAGTCGCTGAATTGAAAAAACTTATTGCCAAATTCAATAAATAACATTCTCTTGACCCAATGACTGCCTCGACGGAAAATACCTCTGTCGGGGCATTCATATTTATTTAATAGAAATAAAATATGATTCGTTTTGAAAAAATAATATTACAGATTGCAGACAGGGCCAACTGGGTATCAGCCATCGCGGTGGTTCTAATGATGCTTTTAACGGTCCTTGATGTCATTCTTCGATTGTTTCGGAGCCCCATTCCTGGAACCTATGAGATCGTTGGTCTCCTGGGGGCCCTGGCAATTTCCTTTGCCCTCGGCTATACATCCATGGAGAAGGGACATATCGCCGTTGATTTCCTGGTACAGCGTTTTCCGGAAAAAGCAAGAATGGTCATATCTGTAATCAATAATCTCATCGCAATGATATTTTTCATCCTTGCTGCATGGCAGTCTGTCCTTTACGGCACGGGATTGATGAAGGCAGGGGAGGTCTCTATGACCTTGCAGGTTCCCACCTATCCCTTTGTCTACGGCATTGCCACAGGGTGCATTCTCCTCTGCCTGGTACTGCTGGTTGAAATCATGCGGCTGCTCAGAGGAGTCAATACGGAATGAGCCCCACAGTTATCGGAATAATAGGCATCCTGGCCCTTTTTATCCTGATCTTTTCACGGATGCCCATCGGTTTTCTTATGGCCATTATCGGTTTCTTCGGTTTCGCCTCCATCGTATCCGTTGATGCATCACTGAACCTCATCGCAAAGGATTTCTTTAATGTTTTTGGTTCCTATAATCTGACGGTTATTCCCCTTTTTGTTTTGATGGGGCAGCTCTCTTTTCATGCTGGAATCAGTTCACGTCTTTTTGATGCGGCGTATCGTTTTATCGGTCATCTCCCCGGGGGGCTGGCCATCGCAACGATTGGTGCCTGTTCTGCCTTTGCTGCCATCTGCGGATCAACAAATGCAACTGCAGCAACCATGGCTGCCGCAACACTCCCTGAAATGAAACGTTATAATTATAAACCGGGACTTGCCACGGGGGTTGTGGCTGCTGGGGGAAGTTTAGGGATACTTATTCCCCCCAGTGTTATTTTTATTGTCTATGGAATTCTAACAGAGCAGTCCATTGGCAAGCTCTTTATGGCGGGTCTCTTGCCGGGAATCATGCTTACAATTCTTTTTGTCATTACAATACTGATATGGGTGGGTTTAAATCCTGAACTGGGGCCTCCGGGGCCAAAGGCTACCTGGAAGGAAAGGTTTCAGTCTCTCACCGGTATCTTCGAGACTCTTATTATTTTTATTCTCGTAATGGGGGGACTTTTCGGTGGTATTTTTACCCCCACCGAAGCGGGTGCAGTTGGAGCCTTCGGGACACTTGTTGTGGCAATGCTTCGGGGAAACCTCTCCATGGATGGACTTGTAACTTCCATCTTTGAAACGACAAGAATTACTACTATGATACTTGTCATCGTTGCCGGGGCCACAATCTTCGGCCATTTCCTTGCGGTATCAAGAATTCCCTTTGATATTGCCAACTGGATTTCCGGATTCAACCTTCCTGCAGCTGTGATCATTTCCCTTATAATACTGGTATATCTTATCGGTGGATGTTTCATTGATTCTCTTGCATTGATAATGCTTACAATACCGATTTTTTATCCAGTGGTGATGAAACTCGGTTTTGATCCCCTATGGTTTGGTGTTGTCATTGTCCTGGTAACACAGATTGGTGTGATCACGCCGCCAGTGGGAGTAAATGTCTACGTGGTTAGCGGTGTTGCCAGGGATGTGCCCCTCAATGTGATTTTCAAGGGGGTTGTTCCACTGCTTATAGCCCTGGTGATAGGTACCCTGCTGCTGATACCATTTCCCCAGATTGCCCTCTTTCTGCCGAGCCTGGTTAAGTAATTAATATTTCATATAGTGGAAGGGTTCAACGGCAGCCAGCGCTTCGGCGCTGAGTGTTTTTATTTTATGATCCTCTAAAAGCTGTATCGCCCTGTCTATTTCGCTGGTTTCGATGACAAATACGGCATTTTTCCAGCTTTCCAGTACAAAGCCATAGGCATTTTCGACATTGATTTTTTCTGCCGAGAGGAGCTGAACGATACTGTCAAGGCCCCCGGGTTTATCCTCTATAAGGGCGGCGATTACTTCCCTCAATTCTACATCAAGGCCTTCTTTCAGAAGAGCCTTCTGGGCCCCCTTCGGATCATCAACGAGAATATTAAAGAATCCGCGTTCGCCGAAGGAGGAAATCGTAATAGCACGTATGTTAATTTTTTCTTTTTTGAGAATGCTGGTTACGCCGGCAAGCTTTCCCGGCTGATTATCTGCAGGTACCGTCAATTGATAGGCTTTCATGGGTAAACCTCGAGATTTAGGATGTAGATAATATTTACATGATTCTTTTTCCCTGTCTACAATAAATATTATTTTTAGCTTTTCCACTTCTTTGGGTAAAAATTTAGAGCCTGAATTTAAGGAAGAAAAACGCTAAAAAGTGTGGATTTACGGATTTAAATTATGAAAACCGGACTTGACAAGCCTCCATTGTAGTGATATGTTTGTTAAAATAACATCAATATTGGAGGGGCAATTATGGAGATTGCCAGCACAAATAAATACAGCATTAGAATCAACCAGGAGAAAAACAGGCTTTATCTCGAAATCAAGGGTTTCTGGCAGTCGAAGGCGGATGTTCCGAGCTACCTGACTGATTTAAAGTATGCTGCTTCATATCTCAGGAGCGGGTTTACATGCCTGACTGATATGACCACAATGAAGACTCCAGGCGCTGAAGCGGCGGTGCTTTTTGAGCTCGGATCACAAATGCTGATTCGGAACGGGGTGACACGCAGTGCGGGAATTTTTTCCCATGATGTTATTGCCAAAATGGCTGCGGAACATAAGGTGAGTTCATTTAATATGGACAGAAAAGCCTTTGGAAAAGTCACCGAAGCGGAACAGTGGCTTGATAGTTAAAGGCTGTGCCGGATGACATACCGTTAATCTATCTGCAGCATGTCATTCAACTGATAAGATTTTAGCCATGCAGGCGCAGGTCACGCTCATATTCACGGAGATCGCGGCCAGTTATCATCTGCCGTTCAAGGGCGATGGTGCCAAATTTTTTGTTTTCTCCGTGCTCCTGGAACTTTAAGACCTGTGCTACATCCATTGGGTTCATGTCCCCGTGGGCCATAAACCACTCTCCTGTTCTGAGAAACATCTGGTTCCTCCCTTTTTGGAAAACTGAAATAGATACATTAAATATAACGGCAGGGGAGGAGATAAAAAAGTTTTCTGCACATATATTAATTTTGTTATGACCTTTTTTTTCCGAATCCTGTAATATCCCTCATAATCATATACACCGATGGTATTAGGAAAAGTGTCAGGAGTGTCCCGAAAAGGAGTCCGTAAGACATTGCCATAACTGTCGGTATGATAGAAGAAGATGAGCCCCCGATTCCATATACTGTGGGCATCAGAGCCCCCACTGTGGTTATCGTTGTTAACAGTATTGGACGGAGTCGTTCTCCCGCACCTTCAGCTATTTTTTTGATAATTTCCCTCCCGGGGGAATCCCTTATTGAAAGTACCTGCCGGTTGATGAAGGTAACCATCAGGATACTATCGTTGACTACGATTCCTGAGAGGCCGATTATACCGATAATCGCCATGAAGGAGAGGGGGATACCATGGGCAGTAAAGGCGAGTAGCACACCAATAATGCCAAAGGGGATCACCGATATTACGATAAAGGGCTGCAGAGTAGACCTGAAAAGAAATGCCACCATAAAGTAGATGCAGAGCAGTGCCATCAGAAAGGCAAAGGCGAGACCCGAGAGGGCTTTGCCGGTCTCCTCCCGCTCGCCTCCGAAGACCAGGTACAGTCCCGGGTACTTTGATGTAATATCCAGAAATTTTTCAGCGATAGCCCTGTTTACCAGCCTCGATGTTGTAACCGACTCATCCAGGCTGGCGGTAATGCTGGTTGCGCGGATGCTGTTATAGTGTTTAATTGAAGCAGTACCGGGCTGCCGTTTGAAGGTGGCAATGTCACCAAGACGCACCATGTTGCCGGTTTCATTTTTAATGAGAAGATTCAGCAGCATTGACCGCTGCTGAAGTTTTTTCCGGTCGATGCGAACGCGGAAGTAGAGTTTATCATCAGTTGTTTGCACATAGGTGCTTTTATTGCCCTCATAGGCGGTCCGTACCGTATCTGCCACTGTCGCCACTGTGATGCCATACTGGGCCATCCTGCGGTAATTGAATTTCAGGACCAGTTCATCCTTTCCCCTTTTGTTGTCACTGTCTATCCCCTCCACGCCTTCAAGGGAGTTGAGAAATCCGGTTATTTCTTTTTCGGCCGCCGCAGCATGAGACATGTTGTTGGTGATGATTTTTATGTCCACGGCACTTCCCGGTTGGGGGCCGTGCTTGTTTTCCTGGATATCGATAACCTTCAGGTCTCTGAAATCCTTTGGCTTTAATTTCTTTTGAAGCAGCATAATGTAATCATCGATGCTTTCCTTCCTTTCCGTTGAGGGGATCAGTTTGACAACAATATTGGAAAAGTGTGGATAATCCCGGTCCATTTTCATATGATCCCCGCCGTAGGTCCCGATGGTGGTGAAAACCGATATTACCTTTTCTGCCGGCATCACCTGCCGGACCTTTTTCTCCACGCGTGATGTAAGTTTCTCCATGCTGTCCAGGGTGGAGCCAGTGGGGCCTTCTAGGTTTACCGTGATTTCATCACCGCTGTCATTCCAGAAGAGGACAAAGTTGCTGATGGTATCCCTTGAAACCGCAACAGAAATAATCAGGAGGGAAATAAAAAGGGCCACCACGAGGTAACGGAATCGGAGAACCCTTCGCAATGCAGAGGCATAAACTTTCTTCAACCTTTCGAACCATCCCGTGCTGCGAACCTTTTTCGGCTGCCAGCCGTGTATCAGGTGATTCGGAAGCAGAAAAAATGCCTCAAAGAGGGATGCCCCCAGAGTGATGGTGATAATAATCGGATAGACGGAGATAAACTTCCCCATCATGCCGTTAATCGCGAGCATGGGGAGGAAGGCCACAATGGTACTGAGAATGGTTACGGCGACGGGGCCAGCCACCTCCAGTACTCCCTCGACTGCTGCTTCAGTTACCGGGAGACCCTGCTGGCGTTTTTCAAATATATTTTCCGCAATGACAATGGCATCATCGACTAGCATCCCCAGGACGGTTATGAAGGCACCGAGGCTGATCAGGTTCAGGGAGGTTCCCGTCGCCATCATGTAGGTCACTACCACGAATAGGCATACCGGAATGCTGAAGGCTGTCCAGAAACTGGTTTTTAAATCGAGAAAGATCACCAGGATTAAAAAAACCAGGAAGAATCCGATTACAGCATTGTTTACCACCACGTCTATAAGAGACTGCACCGAGTCGGCATTGTCTTCAACAAGTGTTAAATCAAAACGGTCGTTATAGAGAGATTTGTTTTTCTCAAGAAATTTTTTTATCTTATCCACCGTCTTGATTATATCCGCAGTACCCTTTTTTTTAATGATGAGGACCACGCCTGTACGGTTGTTGATTTTAAGCCGCTGTTCTTCGTCTTTCAGTGTGTCAGCAATAGTAGCGATATTGTTCACTGTGATTACGGACTGTTCAAATCCTGAACGTATTATTACATTACCCACCTCTTTTGGATTCTGAAATTGCCCTATGGTAAGCACGGTCTCTTCCCTGGATACACTTCGGTAGGTGCCGCCTGCCTGGCGGACGTTACGCTGCTGAATCGCGGAGATAACCTCCGCCAGGGAAATATGCTGGGAGGTCATCTTTTCCGGATCCACATTGATATGAATCTCCCGTTCCCGGTATCCCGCCTTTTCGACATGGCTTACCCCTGCTACCCGGGTGATGAGATTATCCATTAATTCCGATGTGTCGTAGAGTTCACGGTCTGTAACATTGAGTCCCTTCTTCGGGCTGATGCTGAAAATATATACCGGGATCAATTCAGAGTTGCGTTCCGTAACCATGACGTCATCCACTTCATCGGGAAGGTCTTCGATGGTATTTTTGCTCACCTTCCGGTAGATTTCATCCTTCACTCCCTCGATATCATCTACTTCATCATCAATGGTTATCATGATGAATCCCTTGTCCTGCATGGATGCGGAGGAATACTTTTTGATGCCGTTTATCTCTTTCAGAATTTCTTCAATTGGGACTATGGTATTCAATTCAACGTCCGTCGGGCTGGCTCCTGGATATACTACATTGATAAACAGCATTTCATTAGAAACATTTGGAAATATTTCCCGGTTAACATTAAAAAATGAGAAGATACCCGCGAGGGTGACCAGTATAATTATGAAGTTGACCAGCATGGTCTCCCTGGAGAAGAATTCTATAATACGTTTCATTGTTGGCTCCTTTATTTTGCCGTCAGGTTCTGGTAGTCCAGGTCAAGGGTGATGAGCTGGAATTGAAGGTTGAGTATGTTTATTTCTTCCGCCATGATGCTGTTCCTGGTGTCCAGGAGGTACTGCAGGTTGAGGCGTGCCTGGGTATATTTCCGGTATTCCGTGGCGTACTGCGATCTCAGGGCTGCAACAGTTTCATTTTTTATCTCCGACATTGAGCGGTATTTATTGATGGCATCTATGGTGGAGAGGAGATTTTTCCGATAGTTTTGCTTCACTGCCCGCTGTTCCTCTTTCAGTTCTTTGATTTTAAGAAGGCTTTGACGGTAGGCGGCTTTATTGGATCGGTTTCCCAGGGTGTGGGTTATTTCAAATCCCGCATAATAGTCCGTGTCACTCATTTTCATCGACTCGGAAAATGATGTTGCCTCCTTTTTCTGCGTTACTGAACCGATGATGTTAAGTTCAGGAAGCTGTGCATTGTCATGGTAATCCCTTGCCAGGAGATACCGTTTCATGGTTTGATTCAGATGGCGATTTAAAAGGGTCTTGTCAAAAGAAACTGCAATGTAGTTTTTCGGGGAAGTTAACTTATAGTTAAGCTGGAATTGCCCGTGATCCGGGGAAATTTTGGTGAGTCCCGTGGAGACCACAATCTGGTTTTCAAGGTCATCAGCGGTCAATTCATACTGCTTAAAGAGGTTTCTGTAATTGAGGAGTGAGACCTTTGCCTTCTGGAGATCATCATTTTCCGCAAGACGAACCTTTACCTTGCGGGCCACCTGCCGGTGGAGCTTTTCCGCGTTTAAAATTTCTTCTTTCGTCAATTGCATAAGCCGCCGGTAAAGGGTCCATTGAAAGTAGAGCTTGTCGTATGAAAGAAGAATTTCCCGGTCGTTCTGCAGAGTGGAGATTTCTTCTATTACCAGGGCTGCAGCGGCGTCTTTTTCCGCAAATTTATCTATTTTCCCCAGCCAGTTTTTCATGAGGGGCTGTTTCAGGCTCAGAGCCACTGAAGAATTCTGGACGCCGGAAATTCCCGTAGGGTAGGTGCCATTGCTGGTCATGTCCAACGATAGAGAAGTGCCGGTTTCCACAAATGTTTTTACGGCACCGGCGTTGAAGCTGTGGCCTCCGGTTCTTCCGCTGTATAGAAAAGAGGAGAGGTTTGAGTACTGTGTGCTGGAATATTTGAAGGAAGAATTAAGGCTGATGTCCCTTTTTCCTTTTGCCTTCTCAATGTCCAGTTCTGCACCCTTCAGTGCGAGAATATTTTTTCTTATCTCCGGGAGCTGACGTGTTATTATTTTTTGATATTCAGCAAGGGATAGTTTTTTGGTGTTTTCCGCTCCGACGGGAATAATAGCCAGGATTATCAGTGCCAGGACCGTGGTGGTTTTTAAATTCATTCAGGTACTCCGAAAAATTAAATAATAGTGACAATATAATTTAAAAATAAAGTCTTATCGTCCGACCTCACCGGGATAGACCCTTTTTCGGCCGGTTTGGTTTAATTTTTATGAGATTTTTTGGGGGGGGGAAGTTGATGCTTCAGGAAATGCCCTGTTTCCCCGGGGATGATGTAAGGCGGAGGCGATATTCAGTGGGTGTTTCTCCCGTTACCTCCTTGAATACCTTGTTGAAGGTTGACTTTGAACGGAATCCTGAACGGTATGCCGCATCAAGGATGGAGATGCCGGCTATGTCCGAATCGGATAAAATATGTTTTACTTCCTTTATTCGGAAGGAATTTATATAGAGGTAAAAATTCTGGTTCATCTTCATGTTAAGTGTCATGGAAAGGTGGTGTCCCGGGATATTTATCCGTGAAGCGAGATCCTTCAGCGTTAGGTCCTCGTCAAGGTAGGGGCGATTTGTCTTCATATACGCATCAAGCCTATTTTGATACTCTTCCATCTGATTTTCTGTTATACCCTGTTTTTCGTATCGGGGGGGCGTATCCGGTCTGTTGCCGTTAACTTCCCCCTCAGAAGGAAGAAACTGGAAGATATCCGGCTGCCGCAGGGCATAGTAGGCAACGTAAATAATTATCGAGACTTGGATCAGAATGAAAATCATGCCCGGGAGTGGGGGCTCATGCTCCCGGGGAGGCCCGGTAAGGAGAAACTGAATATGCATGATGTTGAAAACCGTAAAGGAAGTGAGGATCATTACGAGGAGTTTTTGCAGCCACCTGAGGCTGATTTTTTCCACATCAGACACAAAGTCCCTGATTTTTGCACTGTAGGCTCTGAGCTGCAGCCATGCCTTCATTGCGTATATCATAGCTGCAAGGATAATAATGTGCATATATACCGGGCCTATGATGCTGAGGGGGTGGCTGAATACCGTTTCGAGGTCCTTCCATCCCGATACGGGGCGGTAGAGAAAGATACCGATAATAATGGTAGCAATGAAGAATATACCCGCGGGAAGAAAATGAGGCAGTATTTGACGTGAAGTGAATTTTTTCCCTGTCATGACTCCGGTATAAAAGTAAATCAGGGGGCCCGGAAGTCCCATGGAGGGAATCAGCAGCGCGTCAAAAAAAATAATCATATTGAACAATTCCTGATGCCAGAAAAAGCGCCCCAGAAGGGTAAAGGAGATCCAGAGAATCAGGAAGGCGAGGTAGCGGTTGGCCCGGTGATTCGCGGGACGGGTGAGAAGGGCAAATCCCAGGAGGAATCCCTGTGAAGCCCCGGCAATAAAAAGATAACTGAAAATTTCCTTCATAATTGGTTTCCCAATGTACTATTTAACCCTGTAGAATAAGCGGGTAGAAGTTTCAAGTTTAAAGCAGCAGGGAGCAAGTCAGTAAAAGTTTCAGGTGGCAAGGATCAAGTTTACTTCATAGTGCCCGGTAAACTTGTCCCTTGTTCCTTGAAACTTGAAACTTTTCTTACCCTATAGCCTGCGCAATAAGTGTCAGGGGATGTACGACTTTATATGGTGTAAAGTTTTCAATCTGCCATTTACAGGTGACGCAGTCGGTTATAACGATTTCCGGATGGGCTGTTTCGATCCGTTTAAAGAGCTCTGAGCCGACGGATTTTGAAATATCAAAGTATTCCTTCTTGAAGCCGTAGGTTCCTGAAAGCCCGCAGCATTCTGAGTGAAGAATCACAAGATCGAGTCCCGGTATCCGTTTTAATGCATCAATGGTGTACATGACACCCCCCATTCGTTCCAGGTGGCAGGGGCTGTGGTATGCCGCCCTGATATGAACAGGATTCATTTTCGGCATGTTTCCATTTTCAAATTCATCATATAGAAATTTTGTGATATATTCGATTCTGTCATAAATGGCATCATTATCCAAATGGAGAAACTGTTTATATTCATGCTTCAGGGCATAGCTTCCACTGGAACATGTCTGGACGATTTTTTTCTCTGCTTCGCCTGATGCCTTATGGAGGGAGGCAATGTTAAATGTGGCATTTTTCTTTGCCCGCTTCACATCTCCGTTGGCAATTGCAGGTACACCGCAGCATTTCTGATTCGGTACAGTAATGCCTATATCCATTGCGTTGAGAACCTTCACGATATCCTTTCCGAGATCGTGGTCCATGCGGTTGACGCTGCAGCCGTGAAAGTATACGACTTCACGGGAGAACTGTTTCTGGTCCGGTGCCTCCCCGTCGAACCATTTTCGAAAGGAACCACGCTTGAAAAGGGGAAAGGTTCTTTCGGAGGCAATACCAATGATTACTTCCATAAAGAATTTTACAACACGCTGACCGGTGAAAAAATTTACAATGGGGCTGAAGGGAGACAGAAATTTTCCCATCAGGTCCATTCTGCTCAGCAGGAAGTTGCGCAGGCTGAAGTGTTTTTTACCATAATTCCACTTGGCTTCCTGGATCAGGTCTGCAATTTTTACATCTGAGGGGCAGGCAACCTCGCAGCGTTTACAGTTGGTGCAGTACTTCAACGAAGCATCGACAAGTTCAGGTGATTTGATACGCAGGCGCTCCGCATCCGGTCCGGACTGTTTTGGTCCTGGAAAAAGATGGGTCGCCTTCGCTACGGGGCAGTAAATTGTACAGACCGTGCATTTTATGCAGTGGTCAAAGCTTATATTTTCAAGTTTAATCATTGGTGACTAACCCTTGTGATCTTTGATGATTTTTAATGCGGCATGGTATCCCGTTGCGATGGCCACACCGCCGCCGGAACCTTCCTTTATCGGATTATATCCGGAAAGGATTGATCCTGTGCAGTAGAGATTTTTAATAATCCTTCCGTTTGTGTCGTAGGGATTAAGACTTTTGTTGGTATCGACCCCGTATTCCAGGAAGCGGTGACTTTTTTTGTCAAAGAATTCCTCTGAATACCACTGGTTTCTCGGTTGCGGTTTGTTAAACTGCAGGTTGAATACCGGTTCCTCCATATGATTGAAGGTGCTCTTAAGGCCTCCGCTGAAGAAACTTCCCGTAGAGAGTACAAAGTGTTTTGCTCTGTGCTTTGTCTCTCCATAGTTTTCCGTGTATACATGGGTAAGCTTCCCTTTATCAATCTCGCCCCCCACGACCTTGTCTCCCGCGGAGTATTCACCGCCGAGGGCGGCAAAACGTCCTTTCAGGGCATTATCAAGGCGAAGCCCCAGAATTGACGGGGGGAGGGTGGGTAATTCATAAATGATGAGACCCGTAAGTTCCTGAATCCGCCGATAGATGAGATTGTAATTGTTTATACCAATAAAGGCGGGGAGACCGACAATTTCCGCTCCCTCGGCCTTTTTCTTTATTTCTTCCGCGAGGCGGGGAAGATAACGTTCCGAATCGAAAACCCTTGCCAGGTCAATTGACCTGAATTCATGAAGGTTTCGCTGTGTTCTGGAATAGTGAGGCATTCGTATTGTGCCTGTTATAATTTCCGTATCCTTGAACATGCTGTTCTTCCTGAATTCATCAATTCCAAGGGAGGAGTAGAAATCCCGGTAGCCGTCGAATTCAAGAACGGCAATCTTTGACTTCCTTTCAAAGGCGTTTTTAATTTTTTCATTGTATACGCTTATCTGAGACAGGAAAGTCGGTTTTGTCGATCCGAAGGCGGTGACATGAAAATGATTCTCTTCTCCATTGTTGTACAGGTAAAGATTTTCCTTTTCTACTTCACTTTTGAAAAAATCGAGGGATTCTCTTATTGATTTTACTCCCACATGGGCATAAGGGTGATCTTTGTTTTCTTTTACGAAGTCTTTTAAAAATGCGTAGGGCTCTGTTATGGCCCTGCGCCTGTTGTTGTATCCGAAAAGGTCGATTGATCCGGATGAAAAATGTAGTGCATTCATCCCATTGGAAATCATCAGGGCACGCATACCCTCTGCTGCAAGTTTCATACCGCAGGTTAGTCCGGATAATCCTCCGCCGATAATAATACAATCGTAACTCACTTTTTCTTCCGTCCCTTTATTTTCTTCTCTTTTTTCTCTTTGGTTTTTGTTTCGTTTTTCACTTTTCCGGTATCCTGTTTTAAATCCCCGAGACCGAAGAGGCCCTGGTAAATCCAGTAGGTGAATTCTGATTCACGAAGGCCGTCACCCCAGAGAACCGGTTTGATTCCCTTCCATCGTTCTTCGAGGAAGTCCTTCAGCAGCAGGGTTGACTCGCCTGAAGATACATCGCCGTACTCGTGAAAGAGGCCAGCAGCGCGATATGCACAGAGTTCACCCTGGCAGGGGCCCATGCCGATACGGGTGCGGCGCCGCAGGTCCACAATGTTTTTAGTGTTCAGTTTCTTCAGGGCGTAGGCAACTTCCCCTTCAGTGACCATTTCACATTCACAGATAATCCGGTAGTTCTTTTTGTCCTTTTTCAGGATATTGTTCACCCGTAGACCGTGGCGGTAATGTGTCGAGCCGACAACTGAATCGGGGATCCCTGTAAACTGTTTCATGGTCTGGCGGTGGCGGATTTTTTTCTCCGAACCGGGAAGTGGTACTTTATGAGTGGTACAGCTTTTGTTGACGCCAAGTTTTTCGCAGACCATGTCGGCGGTCATTTCAGCCATGAGTCGGTAGGTCATCAGTTTCCCGCCTGCAATGGTGATGAAGTTGTCAACACCGTCACGTTCCAGGTGGTCTACGAGGACAATTCCACGGCTGATGTCACGTCCCTTGGTCTCTCCCGATACTGCCACGAGGGGACGTACACCGCAATAGGCCCTGAGTGAACGGGTTTTTTTTACATTGGGAATCAGCTTCTCTCCATCCTCCAGCAGTACGTCGATTTCGTCATCATTGACAGTCAGTTCTTCAATTTTATCATAGCTTATTTTTCGGGAAGTTGTTCCGATGAGAGAGACAGTATCTCCCGGTACAACAATATCTCCGTCTGCGGGGGGGCGGCAGCGGTTAACCACTACGCGGTTTGTCCGGTAATCAATAATGAGCATGGATCCTTTGGAGGGAAACATCTGGAGTTCGATATCTGCGAGATTGCAGATATGCTGTCCCCATACTCCCGAGGCGTTGATTACCATTTTCCCATAGACGGCGAATTTTTCCCCCCTGTCATTTATGCAGATGACACCCGTGACTGCACCGCCAGTCTGTACCAGTTCGATAACCTGTGAGTGGGTGAAAATAAGTGCTCCCCTTTCCTGGGCATCAAGGATATTTGATGCAGACAGTCTGAAGGGATCTATGGTTCCATCGGGAACCTTTATTGCCGAAAGGGCATAGGGGGTGAGATTAGGTTCTATTTCAAGTGCTTCAAGGACACTGATCTCTTCTGCTTTGATGCCGGCAAATTTACAGCCCTCGAGAAGTCTTCCGTGATATGACGGATCATCATCCGGAAGGGTTACGAAGAGACCGCCGGTTTCTTCAACACAGTGCCGCGCAATTTTACGGAGTATCATATTCTCGCTGATACATTCCTGTGCAGATTCAAGGTCATTTACTGCATAGCGGGCGCCGGAATGAAGAAGTCCATGATTTCGTCCCGTAGTGCCTGCTGCAATATCATCCTTCTCAATAAGGGCAGTTTGAAAGCCCCTCATGGAGAGGTCTCTGAGAGTGCCTGCTCCGGTGGCACCCCCGCCAATTACAATTACATCGGTTTCATAATGTTTCATGATAGAGTATTACTTTTTAGATAAATTTACAATCCTGTATATTAAAAATAATGTAATAAAACGCTGGTTCGTTGTTTATGAATGGTATTGCTTCAGGCATTGTCAAATCTTTTTAGATTTTATATAGAAGAAAACGGAATATTTCTTCTATATAAAAGATAAAAGCTGCATTCATTAAAGCTACCATATTTATATCCTTAATAGGAGAAAAAAACAAGTCTCTTTTTTCCGGATAAACTCTTTCCAATGGTTTCGGTCACTTTATGAAAATATTGTTTGCCTGGCAAACAATATTTTTTTGTTTTTAATTTATCTTTAAAAAAGTTGTCAACTAAGCATTATTTCTATCGGCTGTTTGGAGGTTTTTCCCGACTTTGGCTATATT
The DNA here is from genome assembly GCA_942491575.1 of uncultured Spirochaetota bacterium. Taxonomy (GTDB): domain Bacteria; phylum Spirochaetota; class UBA4802; order UBA4802; family UBA5550; genus CAZHNW01. Next base: position 1,092,394 of record CALOBT010000025.1, on the reverse strand, counting down.
TATTTTATTAACAAAATTCCAAGTAAAAATTTGACAACAGAAGGGGGGCGGGATAGATTGCACGCTGGAAATATGTGAAAATGTATCTCTGCTACAGTCGGTATATTTTCTTTTTTATATATTAAATAGAATAAAATATGAAACTTGAAGAATTAAAAACAATTACTGATTTGAGAAAAGTGTCTCCCGGAGATCTGCATGAACTTGCAGATGATGTGAGAGATTTGATTATCGAAACCACTTCCAAAAGGGGAGGACACCTCTCCTCCTCCCTCGGAGTTGTCGAGTTGACACTGGCCCTGCATCATGTCTTCGATACGCCGACTGATAAATTAATCTGGGATGTGGGGCACCAGTCATATGCCCACAAAATTTTAACGGGTCGGCGGGACCGGTTTCACACTATTCGTCAGTATGATGGTATTTCCGGCTTTCCCAAAATAAATGAATCCCCCTTTGATGCCTTTAATACCGGACACAGTAGTACCAGTCTTTCCCTCGCCATTGGTGAAGCCGTCGGCAGGGATATGCAGAATCAGAATTATAAGGTTATTGCCGTCATAGGTGACGGATCACTTACCGGCGGTATGGCCTTTGAAGCACTTAATCAGATCGGACACATGGATAATGATCTGATTATAATTCTGAACGATAATGAGCATTCCATCTCAAAAAATGTAGGAGCCCTGTCTACGTACCTGACACGGATGATTTCCGGCAGTCTCTACAACCGTATCAGGCGTAAAAGTATGAAGCTGGTGAAAAGCATTCCGCGCATCGGAGATGCTCTCTATCGCGCAATCCAAAAGGTGGCTGGTTCTTTTAAAAATTTTCTCGTTCCTGGAAATCTTTTTCAGGATCTAGGCATCCGCTACTTTGGCCCTGTTGACGGTCATAATCTCGATCAGCTTTGCGAACTCCTTGAAAAAGTTAAAAACATCAACAGTGGACCTAAAATAATTCATGTGATTACCCAGAAGGGGCGGGGGTATAAACCTGCGGAACTCGACCCTTCGCGCTTTCACGGGATTGGCCCCTTTGACAGGGCGACAGGTATTGGTCCGGAAAATGGCAGTCACGAAAGCTTTTCCATGATTGCAGGGAAGACCCTGGCTTACCTGGCAAAAAAGGATAAAAAGCTGGTGGCAGTCACCGCCGCCATGAAACTTGGTACGGGACTCTCGGAATTTGAACGGGTTGCCCCTGACCGTGTATTTGACGTAGGTATTGCGGAACAGCATGCCATAACTTTTTCAGGGGCCCTGGCCAGAACAGGGATAAAACCCTTTGTTGCAATTTACTCAACCTTCCTGCAGAGGGCTACGGACCAGCTGATCCATGATATCGGTATTATGAACCTTCCGGTGAAGATACTTATTGACCGGGCCGGGATCGTCGGGGATGACGGGGAAACCCATCACGGGCTTTTTGATATAGGAATTATCAGATCCATACCGAATTTTATTTTTCTTGCCCCCACCTGCGGAGAGGAATTACGCGATATGATTCATTTTGCCGCAGGCTACGATGATGGTCCCGTTGCGGTACGTTTCCCCAGGGGGAAAGAGGATGTGACGGGATTTTCCGTAAAGGAATATAATAAATTTATTCCCGGCAAAATGAAGCGAATAACCAGAGGTAGTGACCTTGCTATTTTCGCCCTTGGAGACATGGTTGCCATTGCGCGGGAAACACGGGACATGCTGAAGGAAAAGGGGATTGAAACAACAGTGATTAATCTTCTGTCAATTCGCCCCCTTGATGAAAAGGGAATTCTGAGGACAGTCAAGGCAACGGATCATTTTATCACCCTTGAAAACGGGCATATTAACGGTGGTATAAATGAGCTGATTCTTTCTCTGCTTCCGGCTGAGTCGAAAACGAAATTCCTTTTTGCCGGTGGCTTCCCCGATGAGTTTATCGGTCATGGTCCCGTTCATAAACTGATGGAAGAATACGGTCTTGATTCTAAATCCCTTACCGAAAGGATACTGAAAAACCTCGGTTAATGAAATAATGGTATGGCACCTTTAAAAATTCGTCTCGACCAGTACTGCGCTCGGAAAGGCCTCAGCATATCAGAAGAAAAGGCCCGGCGGGAAATTATTGCCGGATGGGTGCAGGTAGATGGCGAAACAATTCATGATCCCGCCCGAAAAATATCCGAAAATGCCGCAGTAACAGTGAAGCGGCCAGGCGGATCCTTCGTCAGCCGAGGCGGTGAAAAACTTGAACGGGCCCTTTCCTGCTTTAATATTGATGTGAAGGGCCTCACCGTTATTGATCTTGGTGCTTCCACGGGGGGCTTCACAGATTGTCTCCTGAAACGTGGCGCCCTTAAGGTCTATGCTGTTGATGTCGGGTATGGTCAACTCGATTATTCACTTCAGAGGGATGAGCGTGTTGTGGTTATGGACCGTACTAATGCACGATCCATTGAAAGGGAAATGTTTCAGGACAATGTAGATTTTTTAACGGCGGATCTTTCCTTTGTTTCAATTTTAAAAATATTTGAGACTCTTCAAAAGGTTTTTGCTTCCATGCGGGGTGTTTTTTTACTGAAACCTCAATTCGAAGCAGCCCCGGGTGAACACGTTAAGGGTGTGGTAAGGAAGAAAGAGATCCATGCTGACATCCTTAATCGGGTTATTGGGAAACTTCAGGAGTCAGGTGTTTATATTGCAGGAGTTACATGGTCGCCGGTAAAGGGGCCTGCGGGCAATATCGAATTTCTTGTTCACTTTAATTATGGAATAGCTGCACCTGAGACTGTTCTGTCATCGACGGATATTTCCCTTCTGGTGGAAGATGCCGTGATGGGAGCCCATGAGGCTCTCAATGGTTGATTTCTGCAGGCAGTTTTATTAAAAATGTTGTCCCCGTCTTTCCAGTCTCTTCAACGGTAATTGATCCACCGTGTCGGTGTGAAATAATAAAATAGGCCACAGTGAGGCCCAGGCCGGTCCCGGAGCCGACTTCAAGTGTTGTATAAAAGGGGTCAAAAATTTTAGGCAGTTTTTCTGCGGGGATTCCAGGGCCTGTATCTTTAATTTTTATCCAGACGTTATCTGCCAGAAAACCGGTAGAAATGGTTAACTCTGGTTTTGTTCCTTCAGTGTCATATTTTTTTTGAGACATGAACTGCGCGGCATTTCTGATTATATGCAGTAAAACCTGTTCCATATCCTCGCGGATTAATTGAAGGGAAGGGGTTTTGGGATTCAGTTCAGTGATAATATTAATGTTATTAAAATCATATTTTTTCTTCAGGTCATAGTCCTTGGATGCAAGATCAAGGACTTCTTCTATTAATACGTTAATATTAACGGTTGACCGGGATGATTCTCCACGTGTGCTGAAATTAATTAAACGCCTGATGATTGTTGCTGCTCGTTCCCCTGCTTCTTTGATGCCGTTGAAGTAGCGGTTGATGCCCCTGGTCTTGCAATACTCCTTCAATATGTCAAAATTAATATTGAGTTTTTCCGCCGCTTCCCTGTTTGCAGGGATATCAGCAGTCAGTCGTCTTTCCAGGTTTTGAACCCCCTGAATGATAATGCCCAGGGGATTGTTTATTTCATGTGCCATGCCTGCTGCAAGGCTTCCAACTGTATGCATTTTTTCTGATTGCAGAATTAGTTCTTCAGTTTTTTGTCTTTCCGTAATGTCCCGTATCGCAGCAAGGTAGTGTTCCTTTCCGTGGAACTGTATTATACTTCCCCTTACCTCAGCAGGAAAGGTGCTTCCGTCCCTTCTGAATTGTCGGATAATTTCCAGAAATTTACCTGTTTTTTTAATACTCTCCTGGAGCAGGACGGATAGTTCGTTTACTTCCTGGTCCATGACAGCAGCAACGGAAAGTTGTCTTATTTCCTCCCTGTTATAACCTAAAATATCAAGGGCGGCGGTGTTGGCAGCCCTAATTCGATATTCCTTGTCAAAAATAAGTAATGCATCGGCAACACCCTCAAAGATACTCCGGTAAAGGATTTCCTGTTCGCGGAGTTCCTCGTGAGATTTTATCATTTCCGTGTTTAATGCTTCCATCTCTTCAATTGCTGCCGAGAGGTCTTCATTGGTGTTTTCCATTTGTTTGTTTAATTTTTTCAATTCTTCATTCTGCTGCTGTATTTTATGGGCGGCCTTTACCTGCTCGGTTATGTCCTCCACGATGCATACGGCCCCAATTAATTCACCGGAGTCTCCATGGAGGGGGGCTGTTTTCAGTCTGATGTAGGGAGTGGCCTTGCCGGTGGTTGGAGTGTAGGGACCTTCGTATAGTCCCTCACTTCCTTCAAGGGGGGCCCTGAGAGCCGGTAAAATCCTCGTGTCCTTTAAATCGTTCATATTTAGCAGGTTGATTTTTTCTGGAGTGGACTGAAGTATACCCGCTAAATCATCATTGAACTTGAGTACGCGCATGCCCATGTCATAGTAGAAGATTCCCACGGGGGCTTTTCTGAATAGGTGACGGTATTCACTGCGGCTCTGGGAGAGTTCCTTTTCAATATTTTTTTTCTCTGCCAGTTCTTCCTTAAGGATGCGGGTCTGCTCATGTACTTTTTTTCGGAGTATAATATTCCACGATATAATAATAAGAATTGTTAAAAAAATAAATATTGAAAAAATCAGCAGGTAATGAATAAAATTTTTTTCGTAAATCAGGGATGGTGATTTTAAGGAAAGCCACCGTTGCCTGATTTCTTCATGCTCATCAGGAGTAACTGCATTCATTGCCTTTGACAGAATGGAAAAAAGTATTGGATTGCTTTTAGGGACAGCAAAGGATAAATGATGAGTAAAGGGGGTCTTTCCTGATATGGCCAGATTTGGTATCGATTCTTTCTCGATAAGATTGTCTGCGATTATCTGGTTTAATACAGCGGCGTCACTCTGTTTTTGGCTTACCTTTAATAGTGTATCACGGTAGGAATCGCACAAATCAATGGTAATCTTAGGATATGACTGTTTGATAGCAGAAATTAAAAAAAATGATGCCGGGAGGGATACTTTTTTGCCAGTAAGCTCTTCGAGAGAGGATAGTGGGGCGTCTGACTTTCGCTGCAGTATCGCCACAGGTGAAGACAGGTATGGTTCGGTAAAAAGGAAGTGATGGGAGAGCATTTCGGTTTTTTGCATTCCCCCGAGGATTTTTATTTCACCCTTTTTCATTTTTTCTTTTGCATCACGGTAGTTGCTTACCAATACGGGCCTGATGGTAATTCCGAGCTTATTTGACAGCAGGTCTATATAATCTACTGCAATTCCGAGATAGTTTCTTCCTTCGAAAAAGGCCACTGGGGGCAGATTGTAGCCCGCATCAATTGTGACGTCGTTGCGGTTGTTTTTCAGCCATTCCTTTTCTGTCGGGGTTAAGTTTAAATTGGATCCTTCAATAAAAGGGGAAGGGGTATCGAGAAAAACAATACTGGAAATAGTCAGTAATAAAAGTAAAAAAAATATAGTAATCCCCGTCAGCAGCTTCCCCGACAGGGGATTGCTCTCGTGACGTGAAAGCCTTAAGATGATTAAACTTCCCCCGATGAGAAAAAATAATATAAGGAGGCTGCTGATCAGGAGAAAAAGATACCAGTTTTTGCTTCTCCTCTCCGGTGTTATTTTTCTTACGGTACTCCAGCGATTTATAATTCTGGTTTTTTCCTTTTCGGTCACCGCTTGCAGGAAACCTGTAATAATTTTTCCCAGGACAGGTTTTGACTTCAGCGTTGCCATGTGGAACCGGCAGTGGTGACCCGTTTCTGCGGCAATGGCGAGGCTGCGTATATTTAGTGATTCGATGGCATACTGTACCTGGATTCTGCCCGCTATTACGGCATCAACTTTTTTTTCTTCCAATTTAAAGAGTGAAGATTGGATGGATTCATCTGGAATCATTTCCGCATTTGGATAGATGTGTCTGAATTTATTGAACAGCTGGAAACTCCCTGCAATTATAATGTTTTTATTAGGAAGATTTTTAATATTGTGTCGCAGTGGAGCATCACCCCTGGTGACAATTACAACGGGGGTAGTGAGATATGCTGGAGAGAAATCAAGAAATGGCAGGTTTTTTTTATTTATTTCTTCTATTGATGGAATAATATCTATTTTCCCGTTTTTTGCTGCGTTAATGATGGATTGCCAGTCCTTGTAGCGTTTGATTTTGAAAGTGATACCGAGCTCTTTTTCGATATCATGGAGAAAATCCGGGGCAATCCCCCTGTGGTCCCCTCTGTCATCGGAAAAATCGACAGGAGGGCAATGGGGCAGAAAGGCTGCTGTCAGGATGGTCCCGTTCTTGGCAAGCCACGACTTCTGACCAGGGCTGAGGTGAAATTTCTTAACCGTCTCCACAGACTTTGCCTGAGATAAAATTGGCGTGATAGCCAGGACAAGGAAAATTTTTAACAATATGTGCAATCTTAGCTTTTTCATGTCTCTTCGATTATATTCATTTTCAGGTGGAAGTCAAGAAGGGAGTCTAATATTTGATACGCCCTGACAGGGTAATTTAATGTTTAAACGGTTTATTTGCGTGTTCTTGCGGTTCTTTTCCGCAATTTTGCTTGAAGAAGAAAATATTTGTTGACCCCTCTTTACTGCTTTGTTTTTATACAAAGGTGCGCCCTTATTTTAGAGAGGCAAGATTATGGAGACTATTTTGAAGAAAATGCAGCATTTTTTTACTATACTCACAGTGCTTTTAACGGTTACTGCTGCTTATGCCTATGATACTTCCAGCATTAAGGCTTATCCGGTTCCTTTTAATCCTAAGCAGGGAAGTGTTTTGTCAATAGATGTTCCGGCTTCCTATCGTGTGACATTAACGGTTTATGATATTAATGGTGACCGGGTCACTGAACGGTCTTATGCCTCCGCAACATCACCGATAACCTGGAGCGGGCGCAACAGTCGGGGGCGAATAGTAAAACCAGGTCTCTATATTTTGATGATAATCGTTGAAAACGACACTAACGGTGATTATGGGAAAAAACTGTTAAGGATACTGGTGAAATATTGATGAAAAAAACCATCATAAAAATAACCTTTTTTTTAGCAGCCTTTATCAATTTTGCAGTTCTTTCAACCGGTACTGTTTTTGCCGATAATGCAGGAAGCCGTGCCTCCTTCACCCGGGGGGGGTGGGTCGGCGCCCGATACGTCGCAACGGGGATGACTGCTGAGGTGTTGGCTGATGATGTTTATGCTATTTACTGGAATCCCGCAGGTCTCACCGAATTAAGAGGAAAAAAGAAATTGAGTCCCGAGTCAGTGAAGGAAACGGTGAGAAGGGGAAATGCCAATGAGATAACGGAAAAGGACCTTCTCAACTTCTCCGAGGATAATGTGGAGCAAACCGTTGTTCATGTGGGAGCCTCTACTTCGGTGCTTGATCTTTCGCGCCAGGCAGCCTTTACGGGGGTAGCCTTTAATCTGCTTGGAGGGGTTGCGGGCATAGGATTCTATTCTGTTTTTTCTCTCGATATTGAGACCTATGATAGTTCCGGTATCTCAACGGGAACTACCAACTATATTGCCGGGGCCTCCTATTTTTCATATGGATGGGATTTTGGGATTGCATCCTTCGGTGCGTCAGTGAAGGTCCTGTATGAAAGGATTGATACGATAAACTATGGTGGCGCCGGTGTTGATGTCGGTACACAGGTTTTTGTACTTCCATTCTTAAAAGTCGGTTTTATGGTTCAGGATCTCGGCTCAGGACTTATTCCGATGAATACGGAAGCCGGTGTAGAGGAAAAATATGATTTCGCAAATCCGACGCTGCGCCTCGGCATTGCACTGCTCAGTGACAGCGGGATCACCTTTGCTCTCAGTGTAATAAAGAAGCTGGAACAGGATAATTACCAGGTTCACGCCGGCGTACAGTATGACATGGCCAAATATTTGTCTCTCTATCTTGGGGTAAATGATTCCTATTTCTCAACTGGAATGACAATTAACCTCTACAATATGACCGTGTCATACGGATTTTCCTTCGATAATATCGATTATGGAATTAATAATACCATTTCCTTTTCTCTGCTGTTTTGAAAGGGGTTAAAAGATTTTTTATGAAAGACAATAGACCGCAGATAATGGGTATACTGAACGTGACCCCGGATTCATTTTACGATGGGGGGAAGTTTACAGATTTTTCAGCAGCTCATGCACATGCTCTTGAAATGATAAAGGAAGGTGCTGATATAATAGATGTCGGCGGTGAATCGACACGACCAGGGGCTGATCCGGTTTTTGAAGATGTTGAAATCAGCAGAACTGTTCCGGTAATTGAAAAACTGAGCAGCAGTACTGAAACAATGTTGTCCATTGATACCAGCAAGGCTGCAGTCGCCGAGGCGGCTCTCCGTGCAGGTGCCGGTATGGTTAATGACATCAGCGGCCTAACCTTTGATGAAAAAATGGCAGATACCGTGGCAAAATTTGATGCATCCGTAGTAATTATGCATATACAGGGAACCCCCCGGACAATGCAGCTGGCCCCCCGGTATGATGACCTCATGGGGGAGATTATTTCCTTTTTTGAAGAGCGGTCGGCATATGCCGTTGATGCGGGTATCAAAAAAGAAAAAATAATTCTTGATCCAGGGATTGGTTTCGGGAAAACGCTTGATGATAATTACCGTATTATAAACAATATACATCGAATTAAAGAACTGGGATATCCCGTATTGATCGGACTTTCCCGAAAATCACTGATTGGCAAACTTATCGGTGAGGAGGACCGGCTCCCGGCAACGATTGCCCTTAATGCAGTTGCAATCCAACAGGGAGCTGATATAATAAGGGTTCATGATGTTCGTGAACACGCGTTGATTGTAGAAAGTTTATTAAAGTTGAAAAAGGTCTCTTGACTCGGATATGGAAAGTCTTTTTGATAAAATATTGCTCTTCATCTCAGGCTTCTGGGAATACTTCAGACATGTAATTGATATTGCCATCGTTGCCTTTATCTTTTTCTGGATTTATACCTTTTTGAATAAGACCAGGGCTATCCAGCTTCTTAAGGGTGTTCTGATAATATTTTTTATTGCCATGCTGTCAAGTCTCCTGAGGCTTGATACCCTTGATTGGCTGATAAAAAATATAACCTCCTCTCTTATTATTACGGTAATTATCCTTTTTCAACCGGAATTGCGGCGACTGATCACACAGTTTGGTCAGAGAAACTGGATATCGACAGATCTGGTCAACGATGCATTCCCTCTTGATGAACTGGTCAATGCCATTTTTTCCATGGCAGATGAAAAGGTGGGATCACTTATTGTGGTTGAAAGAAATACTGGTTTAAAAAGTTTTGTTGAGTCAGGGGTTGTTGTGGACTCAAGCATTTCAGAAGAGTTCATCAGAACTATTTTTTTCCCCCTGACACCGCTGCATGATGGAGCAATTATCATTCAGGAGGGAAGAATTGCCGCTGCGGCCTGCTATCTGCCGCTGAGTGATTCAAAACAATTGAGAAAACAGCACGGCGCCAGGCACAGGGCCGCTTTGGGAATTGCCGAAGAGTCGGATGCCCTGGTAATAGTAACCTCCGAAGAGAATGGAACTGTTTCGCTAATGGTAAATGGCAGAATGTATTCACGTGTAAAAGATACTGATCTGAAAAACATGATTCTTTATTATATGAATCCCAAAACTGCCTACGAGGAGTATAAGGGTTGATTATACAGTTAATTCAGAATTTTATCAACCGCTTTAAGGGCCGCAACGTGGCGCCGAAGGCATTTAGTCTTGTCCTGGCAGTTATACTCTGGGCCTATATCTCAGAAAGCAAGACCGGTGAATTGAAATTTAAAATCCCGGTCAGCTATGAAAACCTTCCTGCGAACATGATGGTATCATATATTTCCCAGAGAAATATCATTGCCACTCTTCAGGGCAAAAATGAACACCTGAAGAATGTCCAGATTAAAAATATAAGGGCTGTGGTTGATCTTAAAAAACCGGAAATCGGCAAGACCAAAAAGTACCTGATTGAGCTGGTTAAAAAAGAAGTTCCGGAAAATATTCGTATTGAATTCAATCGCAAGATGGTTGATATAACAGTTGAAATGCTGGTCTACCAGAAAGTACGCGTCATGCCTAAAATTTTCGGTAATGTAAAGAAGGATTATTTTGTGGGGAAACTCAGGGTTGAACCGGAATTTATACTTGCCGAAGGTCCGCGCTCCATTGTTGAAACAATTAAAACCATATTTACCCAGGATATTTCCATAGCCGGCGCGGAAGAGAATATTATTAAGGAAATAGACCTGAACGTTAAAAAATATAAGGGAGTAACCTTCAGCGAGCAGAGTGTAAAAGTCATTATTCCCATTATAAAATATGGAAACCTTTATCGTCTGGAAGTTCCTATAGTAGTGAGAAAGGCCAATGCAGATTATAAATATACTTTTTCGGAACCGACCGTAAAAATTTATGTGAAATCAACTGATAAAAGGCGTCTTCTTGTGGAAGATGTTGATGCCTCAGTTGATATGGCCAGAGTCAATTTGAATAAGCTTATGGCAGGAAAAAAGTCTGTTGAGAAGGTTTTTCCGGTGCGAATACTGTTGAAAAACAACAAAATTACTGCAGATATAATCTCCATTGCTCCGGAAAAAGTTAAAATTCTGATAGATAAAAAATAATAAGAGGGAAAAATGTCTTCTATTCGTCTTGGAGTAAATATTGATCATATCGCAACACTGCGGGAGGCCCGTGGGGGTATTGAACCGGATACCCTGGAGGGTGCCCGGATCTGTGAAAATAACGGAGCCGATGGTATTACCATTCATCTCCGTGAAGACCGCCGGCATATTCAGGATCAAGACGTTACTGCCCTGAAGGACATTGTTCGGGGTGTGCTGAATCTTGAAATGGCCCTTTCTGATGATATTATCAATTTTGCAAAAAAAATTGTTCCCGATCAGATTACTCTTGTCCCTGAAAAAAGAGAGGAGTTAACAACTGAAGGGGGCCTTGATGTAATTGGACACCGGGATCGGTTGAAAACTGTAGTTAAAGACTTTAAGGATCTTGGTATTACTGTTTCCCTGTTTGTTGAGCCGGACATTGATGTGGTAAATGCATCCAAAGAAGCAGGGGCAGACTACATTGAAATTCATACAGGCACATACTGCAACGCCAGTGAAGAGGCAGATGTCCGTCGGGAGCTCGAGAGGATCTATTCCTGCGCTGAACACGCAGTTGATATCGGTATTGGAGTAAATGCGGGTCATGGACTCAATACTTCTAATGTGGTACAGATACTTAAGGCAAAAGGACTTCATGAACTCAATATTGGCCATTCAATTGTCTCACGAGCTGTGTTTATCGGATTGGCAGCAGCGGTGCGGGAGATGGCTGATATAGTTAAGGGCCGGTAGCTGCTGCAATACATTGCACTGTTGATGTCCCCTGTAAAACAGGGGCTTTATTCGTTAAATAACGGGGAAAATATGCTAGTTAATCTATTTAAACTTATATTTATAGGTTTTTTCGTCTATCTCATATACAGCCTTGTCAGATTTATTTTTTTTGTGAAAAAGAATGTCAATGAGGCTCAAAAACGGATGGATAACCAGAAACGAAATAGTGTGAACCGTCCCGGTGCCGGGGGTCGGGATAAAGATGTAATAGAACTGGATAAAGACGAGTATCATGTGGACTAATTATATGAAATATTGCCGAGTGTTTATCATTATTCTTCCGGCATTGATTTTATTTGGCTCCTGCGGCAAACTTAAAGGCGAGTTTGCCCTGAGAAGGTTCAGTGATGATGTTTTCCGGAAAACAACCGGCTCTTTTGAATGTGATGTTCGTGAAGAAGTTCAGTGGACCTATGTATTTCCTGAAGTAACGGCAAGAAGGAATATCGGTATTGTTATTCAAAAAAAAGAAATTGGCTGGATAGAGTACACAAGCAGATCCGATTATATTGATCTTGAAAAGAAAGCTGTTCACGGATCCATCAAGGGTTATCAGCCCGGTGAATACCAGATCGTTATTCTTCATGTTACAGAAAGCAACCAGGTGTTGGACCGGTTAAAGTTTTATGTTTACAATAATAAAGAGACTGGTCAGTATCAGTAGCGCCAGGAGAAACCGTTGAAAAAAGAGGGAAAAATCAAACTTGAAGATATAGCCGGCATCTGCGGTGTCTCCATAAGTTCCGTATCCCGTGCTTTAAATAATGAACCGGGAATATCAATGGAAACTCGGAAGCGGGTACTGGAAGTCGCCGCAGAGCATAATTTCACCCTGCCAAAACGTAAACGTCCCCTTACCAGGTCTCAATTAAAATTACTGGTTGTTGTTCCTGAAGAGTCAGAACTTTCAGTTAATCCTTTTCTGAATATATCCGAACTGATCAGTGCAATTAATGAGGCATTTGCCGACGATAAAAAAAGTATCGAAATTATCTCTATTGAAGATTTTATGGCAGAGATAGAACAGGAGATTCCCGGGGTTGATGGAATCCTTTTTGCTTATCGTGATATAGATTCTGAGCATATGGAGTTTTTGAAAAAAAGAAAGATTCCCTATGTTTTTCTGAGCAGGGTGATGAAGGAAGAGAATTACGTCATCTGCAATGGATATAAGGCTGTAATTGAACTCTGTACCATGTTGATAGAACGTGGCTGCCGCCGTATCGGTTACTTCGGACACTCCAATAATAGAAATAATCAGGACAGGTATCGCGGATACCGGACGGCACTTTTGGAATCCGGTATCAGAGTTGATGAGGACCTGGTGCTTTTCATTGAAGATATGCTTACAGTCAGTGAAGAGAGTGCAGACTACTTTATCGAACGGAATTGTGATGCCGTCGTATGTTTTAATGACTTTCTTGCGATTAAATTAATTAATGGAATTAAGGAAAGGGAAAAAAAGGTGCCTGATGATATTTCAGTGACGGGCTTTGATGATTCCCCTTTGAGAAAAATCTATAAACCACTTCTTGCTACGGTTCGTCTGCCTTCCTATGATATGGGTTTCCTTGCGGCCCGCTGGTTGCGTGATAATATCCTGAACAAGAGTAACCGTAATCTCCGTATTGAAATGGACGGTGAAATTGTCAAGGGCGATAGTGTGAGGAAGTAGGGGATTGAACAAAGTCATGAGGTCTGTCCGCCAGGCCCCATGATCTCCCTTTAGCTTCTATTGGATTATTTAGTTAAAAGTTTTATAAAAAGGGCCTTTATTTTCGGTCCGCCATTATAAAAAAGAACCATGTGCCCACTCTTGTTTACTTTCATCATAGTGACCCTGTTGCCCGCTTCTTTAAAAATATTCCCTCCTCTGTTAGGTGTCTTCAACCGTGTGCAATTATGATTCAAAAATGAGTAAATGTAAAGTGTGTTTTACGGGTAAATATTTCACTGATTCGAATATTTCAGACATTGAGTTGCTGTATTTAGTTTAATCGTATGTTTTAGGGCTCAGAGCCTCAATACTCAATATATGAAGCTTAATCAGATTTACATTTTTCACTAAAATTTTACTTCCTCACCTCTGATATACTTGATTCCAGCATTTGCATATTCTATACTGAATTGAAAAAGCACCCTGGATGAAATTTTTCTTGACGAAGAGGAGTGCGCATTATTATATTGACCATACTTTAGTTGTTTGCGCGCAAAAACTAAAATAAATTGCCGTGAGCCTTTAACGAACGAGGTGTGGAATGAATTTTTCAGAAGAAATATTTGGCTACAATGGCAAGATTGTGGTGATTACCGGCGGAGCAGGCCTTATCGCCGGCTATATCGCAGAAGGATTTCTGCGGGCAGGGGCGGCGGTTAGTCTCTGGGATTTGGAAGAAAAAGCCCTGAAGGAGGCCCGGGATGCAATTACCGGGCGTCTTGACCTGAAGGATATGAAACTGGATATACAGGCAGTCGATTGCGGAAGCCATTCCGCCCTTGCGGCTGCCTTTCAAAAAACCGAAGACTTTTCCGGGATACCGGATGTTTTAGTAAACGGGGTTGGAGGAAACCGCGGAAAGTCGAGTTTTGTCGAACAGGACATCGAACTCTTCCAGAAAGTGCTCTACATGAATCTCGTAGCGGGGATGATACTTCCTACACAGGTTTTTGCCGGTCGCTGGATTGAAGCAGGCCATAAGGGCTCCATTATTAATTTTACTTCCATGACGGCATATTCTCCATGGAGCGGAGTCTGGGCCTACGGCGCTGCCAAGGCGGGTGTCATGAATCTGACCAGGGGAGCGGCCCTTGAATTTGCCCGGCATGGAATTCGGGTAAATTCGGTATCCCCGGGAGTTTTTGTGGGGAAACAGAATCATGATCTCCTTATCGAGCAGGATGAACCCCTGGTATTGACCGAAAGGGGAGAAAAGATTATTTCGCGAACCCCCATGGGACGTTTCGGTGACTATAAAGAAATTCAGGGGGCAATACTCTTTCTTGCCAGCAATGAAGCGGCAAACTTTATAACCGGTATCGATATTCCAGTCGACGGCGGATTTCTCGTTGATAATATATAGGAGAAGCGTATGAAAGTAACATTCAGATGGTTCGGTCCCGATGATCCCGTGACCCTCGACGAAATCCGCCAGATTCCCGGCGTGACGGGAATCGTTACCTCAGCATTTGATATCCCCGCAGATGAGATTATTCCCGTTGAGCGTTTCCAGAAACTGGTTTCCCTCTGCGAAGATTCAGGTTTTACCCTTGATGTCATTGAAAGTATCCCGGTTCATGAAGATATAAAACTTGGAAAGGAGAACCGGGATGAACTGATTGGCATATTCAAAGAAAGTCTCCGGAATGCAGGGACGGCGGGAATTCCTGTTGTCTGCTATAACTTCATGCTTGCCTTCGACTGGATTCGTACCAGTCTCTCAATGGAGCTCCCTGACGGTTCCACGGCTCTGAGCTATAACCATGACGACCTGGAAAAACTTGACCTGACCAGTGAACTTCCCGCATGGAGCACCACCTATACCCCGGAAACCCTTGAGGCAATGCTTAAGGAGAGCCGGGCCCTTTCCGAAGAGGACCTGTGGGACAATCTTGAATATTTTTTAAAGGAAGTAATACCCGTTGCTGAAGAGGCGGGGGTGCTTCTTGCGATTCACCCAGATGATCCCCCCTGGCCTGTACTGGGGATACCGAGAATAATTACATCAGAAGAAAATCTCAACCGGTTTCTCCGCCTGGTAGATCGCCGTGCAAATGGTCTTGCCCTCTGTTCCGGTTCACTCGGTTCAAATCGTGAAAATGATATTCCAAAAATTGTCCGGCGCTTCAGCGGGGAAGGGCGCATACACTTCTCCCATGTCCGAAATATTAAAATTACCGGTGAGAAGGAATTCCATGAGTCGGCCCATCTCTCCGATGACGGAAGTCTTGATCTTTTCGAAATAGTCAAGGCCTACCATGATACCGGATTCGACGGCCCGATGCGCCCTGACCATGGACGCAATGTATGGAATGAAGAAAGAAAACCCGGATACGGTCTTTATGACCGGGCCATGGGAGTGGTTTACCTCCAGGGACTCTGGGAGGCGATAGAAAAAATGAAAAGGGGGAGTAAGTAATGGCGCGTTACAAAAAACATGAGACACTTCAGACTGTCCGGGAAACAAGGCTTGTGGGTCTCTTTCATCATGAGGATATCGAAACAGCACTGAATTTGCTGAAGTCATGCGCGGAGGGGGGGCTTCGGGTTGTTGAATTTGTAAACCGCGGTGATGACGCCCTTTCTGTCTTTTCCGCCATGGTAAAGGAAGTTAAGGCAAAGTTTCCGGGAATAGTACTCGGTGCCGGTTCTGTCATGGATGGAGCCACTGCAGCTCAATATATAAATGCCGGGGCTGATTTTATAGTTTCACCATGCATCAGTGAAGATGCTGCAAAGGTCTGCAATACCCGAAAGATTCCCTATATGCCGGGGTGCGGCACCCCCACAGAAATTATGCAGGCACATATACTCGGAGCTGATATCTGCAAACTTTTTCCCGGTGGTGCCTGCGGCGGTCCCGCTATGATAAAGGGAGTTATGGGTCCAATGCCCTTCGCAGAGATCATGCCCACAGGCGGAGTGGAGCCAACCGAGGAGAACTGTCGTGCCTGGTTTGATGCAGGGGCAGTATGTGTCGGCATGGGATCAAAGCTTTTTGACTCGAAGATGATAAAGGAAGGCCGCTTTGATGAACTGACCGCAAAGATACGCGGCTGCGTAGATCTGGTTAACAAACTATAGCGGAGTATGAAACCATGACAATAAAATTTGAAAAGGGCCCTCTGGGTAAAAAAGGAGTATATGCCGCAATGGGCGAAATCATGCTGCGGCTCTCCGCTCCAGGATTTGAGAAAATGTTCCAGTCCCCTGAACTGAAGGCAACCTTCGGGGGCGGTGAATCGAATGTACTGGTGAGCCTTGCCAATATGGGCCTGCAGTCACGGTTTATTTCTGCCCTGCCTGAAAATGCCATGGGAGAGCAGGCGCTGCGGATACTCCGTGGTTTTAACGTGGATGTATCCGGGATTGTTAAGAAGAAAAATTCACGGATGGGGCTTTATTTTCTGGAGAAGGGGGCAAACCAGCGTCCCTCATCGGTAATATATGACCGCAGCGGGAGTGCCATCTGTACCCTCAGGTCTGACGAAATTGACTGGAAGTCTGTCATGTCCGGGGTTTCCTGGTTTCATATTACCGGTATCACCCCGGCATTGTCTGAAACTGCATCGGCTCTGAGCTTTAAGGCAGCTGAAGAGGCAAAAAAACAGGGGGCGATCGTCTCCATTGATCTTAATTTCAGGGCGAAACTCTGGAACTATGGAAAAGACGCAAAGGATGTGATGCCTAAACTGGCCCTGCTGGCTGATGTGATCATTGCCAATGAAGAGGATGTGCAGAAGAGTCTCGGCATTGGTACAGACCTTGATCCCACTCACGGTGAGATCGACCGGGATCGTTACAGTGAACTTTCCCGGCGTGTTTTTGATACCTACGGTGATCTCTCTCTCCTTGCCATAACACTCAGGGAGTCTGTCTCCGCTTCCCATAACCGCTGGAGCGCCTGTCTCGGTGACGGGAAGGAAACAGTCTTTTCCCGAACATATGAGATAACCGATATCGTAGACCGTGTCGGCGGTGGAGACAGTTTCGCCGCGGGACTTATCTACGGCCTCTCTAATTTTGACTCGGGAGAAGATGCCCTCAATTTTGCCGTGGCGGCTTCATGCCTGAATCATTCAATAGAAGGTGATGTGAATCTTTCATCCCTGGATGATATTATGAAACTCTACGGCGGGGATGCATCGGGACGTATCAGTCGCTGAGTGGATTCAAATATATGGTAATAGCATCTCTCACCTGAGACCCGCAACCGCCTGAAGTTTTTCCCGGACAGGCGCCGAGCTTGAGAAGAAGTGCCGTTGACGGGGCAAAGGCAATAAAGAAACTTCTTGAAGGGGAATAAAACAATGGTTTCAGCAAGTATTCATATAGCGTTCAGATTTCACGGTAACTACTATCACTCCTACCGTGGGGATACCCCGGATGAACTCGGTTTCGGAAAGGACATCCGCATCATTCGTCATATTTTGAAGGTCCTTGATGACTTCAACGAAAAGGGAATACCGGTACGCGGTACCTGGGACTTCGAAAATTATTTCTCATTTGAGAAGATTATGCCGGAGCACTGCCCCGATATCATCGAGGGTATGCAGAGACGTGTAAAAAGCGGCATGGACGAGGTTGAATTCATGTCCTATAATAACGGCCTGGTATCTGCCTCGACACCCCTTGAATTTGATGCCGCCATGAAACGAGCCATCAGTAATCCCGGGGGTTCCGGCCTGAAGGACCTATTCGGAGACTACGGTGCCATGGTGCGCCCCCAGGAGATGATGTACACCCCGATACATCTGAAGATGTACCGAAACCTTGGTATTGATTCCATAAGCCTTTTCTACAGCTCACTTCCCTTTAACGGCTTCAGTAACTTTGTGCCACTCCTTTCGCCGGAGGAACGCTACAATCCCCTGACTCTCTCCTATCCGGGAATCAAAGAGACCATGACACTGATGCCTGCTGTAAATGTGGGGGATCTCATTGATAATATTTCTATCCGTAAATGGGTGAAGCGGATGCACAAAGATCAGCTTGCCATGGAAAATCCCCGGGACCTGATGCTCCTGGTGGATATGGATGCCGATGATGAATTCTGGGCAGGCTTTGATGTTCCGGTGGTACCAAAATTCTGGCGCACCGTGGACGGCCTCCAGGGAATTGTTGAGTCCATCGCTGACCTTGATTACGTGGTCTTCGACACTCCCTGTCGTTACCTTGAGACCCATGAGCCGGTGGGTGAAATTGTAATCGGACAGGATACCGCGGACGGCAGCTTTGACGGGATTTCCAGCTGGGCGGAAAAGTGGTCCAATCAGCGACTCTGGACAGGGGTTGACCGGTCCCGGCTGATGGAGATGCAGGCTCAGAGCCTGATGAAAAGGGCAGGGGCAACGGCTGCCGAAAAGGCAAAAAAGCTATTCTCTGAAGCCTTCGATGCCCGCCTGCGGTTTCTCTCTACCACCCATTTCGGCATGGCGGCGCCTGTGATGAACCTGACACGCCTCGGTGTAGCCCGGAACCTTGTCGGCGAATTTATGTCAAAATCTTCCGATGGCTTTGCTATCCTTAAAAGGAGTGCCCTGAAAGAACTGAAGAAAAATGAAGTGCAGCTGATGGATTACCGTCGCGGTGTACCCTCCGGTGTGATTCCCTTTGATGTGAAGTCATCCCGCAGCCTGGTGAGAATTCCCCTTGCTGATTCCGATGCGCCGGTGGCCCTTTGCAGGGGCAAAAAAATTATTCCCAGCGCCATGGTGAAGGATGAAAAAGGGAGTTCGATCATTTTCGTAGAGGATATGAAGGCTGGGAAAAAGTCAACCTACCGCCTCGAAAAAACTGGTGAGGAAAGCCCGGGTGCCGCTATAGAAAATCCCGTGGTAATTTCCGAAACCGGTATTGGCAACGGCCTGATAAATCTTCTATTTAATGAAGATGGAATCTGCACTGAGATAAAAAATGGAGAAAAAATTTTTCAAAGTGAATCCATCCTTGGAAGTTCCGTGACATACGGCAGCATGCGCCTCGATGTCCTTAAATGGCAGACAGAGAAAAAGGAAGTTTACGCATCAGGTGTGGCAGGATCTATTAACCTGAAAGGAGAGGTTTATCTTCCCGGACGCGGCAATAAAAAAGTAATATTTCAAAGGGAAATAATGGTAGCGGCGAATCTTCCCTGGTTCTACGTCACCATGACGGTGGATTATCCCGAGACAGACCATAAGAAGTATGATAAGGGGAAGGCAGAGCGCCTGCAGCAGACATGGGACGGCCGCTGGAAAGAGGTAATGCCATGTGAAATTAATCCGGGAATTACCGGTACGGACGAAAATCCATTAAGAATATGGAAACACAACTATTGTGGTCATGTAAGTACCTTTGATCTTCACTACGGGATATTTTCAAAAAACCGTGTTCTTGATTCCGTAAACAACCAGATCACCAATGGCTGGGTCGCAGCCTCCAATGGCAGCCGGGGGATACTCCTGGCCCAGACGGCGAATGAGCTGACCAGCATGGCCTTCTGTCCAGTAAGGACCAGTGAAGAATACAGTAACACCCTTTCCCTCCGTATGAATCCCTTCGGCAGCTATAGCGGCAGCCAGTACAGGTATGACTCCGCCTTCACTGGACTGGGGCGCTTCCTTGCCATCCAGGCGAGCGCATCGGATCATATAAAACCCTACGCGCCATCTTTCGCCGGAAGAAGGCAGCGCTTTACCATCATGGTTGCCCCTTACACGGGGGATGAACCCCCGGCACAGCTGCAGAATGATGCCATGGCCTTTGCATGGCCCCACATACTGCTGACGAAATCAAACCTGGTGGGGGAAGTGCCGAACCGGGACTGGACTTTTGAAGGAGAAGAAAAATGAAACTGAGTCTTTCAACATTCGTATATTTCAGATACAGCCTCCCCGAGGCGATACGCCGCACCGCAAAACTCGGCTACGACGGAGTGGAACTCTGGGGTGGGCGCCCCCACGCCTACTGTGACGATATGGATGAAAAACATGTGAAGGAAGTAAAGGCGGCCCTCGATGAAACCGGCATCGCCATTTCGAATTTTATTCCCGCACAGTTTCGGTATCCAACGAACCTTGCCGCCCCGGACGAAACAATCCGTAGCGGAAGTATCGACTACCTGAAAAAAAGCATCGACGCTGCCGCGGCAGTGGAGGCCCCCTATGTCAGTTTATGCCCCGGCTTCAGTCTCTACGGTCAGAGCGTTGCGGAGGCATGGGATGCCATGATAGACAGCTTTTCGCAGCTCCTGGCCCATGCAAAGGGGATGCCCCTGAAGCTGATACTAGAACCGGCTAACCGCTACGAGTCAGACCTTGTAGTGACCACGGATGACGGCCTCAGGGCAGTAAAGGAACTCGGTAGCGATATGGGACTGCTCCTCGATACGGGGCATCTCTTTGTTAACCATGAACCGATAGTAGATACCATGGACAAGGTCCGGGGGGTCACCACCCATTTTCATATCGATGATAACATGGGAGTCACCGACGATCACATGGTCCCCGGTGACGGTAAAATGCACTATGACCTCTTCTTCGATAAACTGAAGGAAATAAAGTACGAGGGATTCCTCGCCGTGGAATTGGGATTCGGTTACACCATAGATCCGGATGTGGCGGTGAAGAGAAGTATCGAGTTTCTGAAAGGAAAAATGTGAGAGCGAGTCCGCGAGGATGAAGGTGCGAAAGCGCTTTCGCACCTTCATCCTCGCGCCTTTTGCACAGAGGATAAATGACAACAACCATGAAACAAAACAAACCGGTAAACCGTCTAAACGGCAGTCTCCCGAAAATAGGTATTCGTCCCACCATCGACGGACGGCGAAACGGCGTGCGGGAATCCCTTGAAGAGGCGATAATGGCCATGGCTGAGTCCTGCGCGAAGCTGATTACGGAAAACCTTCGCCATTCCTGCGGACTCCCCGTTGAATGTGTCATCGCCGATACAACAATTGGGGGCGTCGCCGAAGCGGCCCGGTGTGCAGAAAAATTTCAGAGGGAGGGTGTCGGTGCCGTTATCGATGTTACGCGCTGCTGGTGTTACGGCACGGAGGTAATTGATATGAATCCGGCGATTCCCAGGGCTATCTGGGGTTTCAATGGAACAAAGAAACCGGGAGCCGTTTATCTCGCAGGGGCCACCGCTGCGGCAGACCAGAAGGGGCTTCCAGCTTTTAAAATGTACGGTAAAGACGTTCAGGATGAAAACGACTATTCGATACCCGAAGATGTCCGTGAGGATATCCTCCGTTTCGCACGATGTGCCGTCGCCGTAGCAACGATGAAGGGGAAGTCATATCTTTCCATCGGAAGCGTATCCATGGGAATAGGCGGATCAATTGTTGATGATCACTTCTTTCAGAATTACCTCGGTATGCGAAATGAATACGTCGATATGTCTGAATTTGTCAGAAGGATCGACCGTGAAATATATGACCGGGAGGAGTATACCCGTGCCCTGGAGTGGGTGAAGAAAAACTGTCCTGAGATGGAAGATCCAAATCCCCCGGAGATCCGGGAGACACGGGAGCAGAAGGATGAAAACTGGGAAACCGTAGTGAAGATGGCCCTCATTGCCCGTGACCTGATGATCGGTAACCCGAAGCTGGCGGAAATCGATTACGCGGAAGAATCTGAAGGACACAATGCAATAGCCGCGGGTTTCCAGGGGCAGCGGCAGTGGACAGATCATTTTCCTAACGGGGATTTTATGGAGGCAATCCTTAATTCTTCCTTTGACTGGAATGGAATACGCGAGGCCTTTATCATCGCCACGGAAAACGATTCTCTCAACGCGGCGGTAATGCTCTTCGGGCATCTCCTCTCCGGAAATGCACAGATATTTGCCGATGTCAGAACCTGCTGGAGCCGCGACGCCATTGAACGTGTCAGCGGAGAGACCATTCCCGGAAGGGGGGGGGATGGATTTATTTATCTGACTAATTCCGGGGCTGCCGCCCTTGATGGCTCCGGTGAATGCAGTATTGACGGGAAACCCGCAATGAAGCCCTTCTGGGACATTACCCCTGATGAGGCAGAGTCCTGCATCGAGGCAACCACCTGGGGAGAGGCAAAACTTGTTACCTTTCGCGGAGGGGGCTTCAGCTCCGCCTACAGGTCCAGGGGGGGGATGCCCCTGACCATGTCGCGCCTTAATCTGGTAAAGGGAATGGGGCCGGTGCTGCAGCTTGCGGAAGGATACTCCATCGATCTCCAGGAAAATATTTATGACGAAATCGTAGGCAGAACAGACCCGACATGGCCGAGAACCTTTTTCGTTCCGACTATAAACGGAGAGGGGGCCTTTAAAGATGTATACAGCGTCATGAAGCGTTGGGGGGCCAATCACTGCGCCCTCTGTTACGGGCATATCGGTGCGGACCTGATTACCATGGCGTCCATCCTGCGGATTCCCGTATCAATGCATAATGTCCCGGAGGAAAAAATATTCCGTCCAGGGGCGTGGGACGCCTTCGGGACAGCAGACCTTGAAGGCGCCGATTACCGCGCCTGTGAAAATTTTGGCCCGCTGTATGGAAAGTATTAAATTGAAAAAATATTGAGATTATCTTCCTGGCGGGGGGATTTATCTCCCTTGATGGGGGAGGTTGTGAGGGGGTGATGAATTATTTGATTTTTCCAGACTTGATTTATCACACTCCATTCAACGGCGTTCTCATGATTAGGTTGATGCTAACGAGAACACACGATATGCCTAAATGTGTTGGCCTCCCGTTAAGGGAAGTGAGAATGACTTTTTCAAAATAGATAAATAAAACAGACAACAAACTGTGGGAAATATATTCAGCAAGGAAAAGTAATGAAAGATTTTATTCACGAGGATTTTCTCCTCGAAACAAATTCCGCACGGCGCCTGTTTCATGAATATGCTGCGGAAATGCCGATACTCGATTATCACAATCACCTGGCGCCGGAACAGATTTCCGGCAATCATCAATTTACGGACATTACCGAAGTCTGGCTCGGCGGTGACCATTACAAGTGGCGGGCAATGCGCAGCAATGGTATCCCTGAAGATAAGATAACAGGCAGCGCTCCATCCAGGGAGCGTTTCAGGGCCTGGGCGGAGACCCTTCCCGCAGCCCTGCGTAATCCCCTTTATCACTGGACCCATATGGAGCTGGCACGTTACTTTGACATTTCGGATAAGCTCCTCGGGCCTGATACTGCAGATGAAATTTATGACCGCTGCAATGAAATGCTTGAATCAGAAGATTTCAACACATGGAATCTTCTGAAAAAAATGAAGGTGAGTCACCTCTGCACCACTGATGATCCTATAGACAATCTGGAGCATCACAGGGCTATTAATGACAGAGGTGATGCGGGATTTAAAATGCTCCCCGCCTGGAGGCCCGACAAGGCTCTGAAGGGGGATTCTCCTGAAGCCTTAAACATCTGGATAGATGCTCTTGCGGAAATATCCGGGCAGGAGATCGGTACCCTGGAGGATTTCAAAAAGGCCATTGAAATACGGCACAATTACTTTCATGAGCAGGGATGCCGTATCTCAGACTATGGCCTGGAGACCCCCTGTGCAGATGACTTCAGGGAAAAGGAAGTCAGGACTTCCTTCGAAAAAATGAGAAAAGGTGCGCCCCTTGCGGGAGATGAACTGAATCGCTACCGATCGGCACTGCTGCATTTTTTCGCCTCCATGGATGGTGAGAAGGAATGGACCATGCAGCTTCATATAGGGGTTCTGAGGAATAATAATACAAAGATGTTCCGAAAACTGGGCTCCGATACCGGTTTCGATTCAATTGGAGATTTTTCTCATGCAAAATCACTTGTGAAATTCCTCGATAACCTTGAGCAGGAGAATAAACTTCCCCAAACAATTATTTATCCGATAAATCCCGCAGATAACGCCATGATAGCAACTGCCATTGGAAACTTTCAGGACGGATCGGTTCCGGGAAAAATGCAGTTCGGGACTGCCTGGTGGTTCCTCGATCAGCTGAAGGGGATGGAGGAACAGATCGATTCCCTCTCCGCCATGGGGCTTCTTTCCCGTTTCGTGGGGATGACCACTGATTCCAGGAGCGTTCTTTCCTTTCCAAGGCATGAGTATTTTCGAAGGATTCTCTGTAATATTCTGGGCAGGGATATGGAACGGGGGCTTATCCCCTCGGATTTTGCTCTGGTTGGAGAGATGGTGAAGGGTATTGCCTATAATAATGCGAAGGGGTATTTTAACTTCCCCTCATAAGAATTATTTATTTGATAGCGACGTTGGTAACGTCGCTATCAAATAAAAAAAGCCGTAATGGCTGCAGACTTTTGATCTGCTTTCATTACGGCTTTTTTTGTGAGGCGAGATTAGCGAGGGGGAGATTCGAACTCCCGACGCCACGGATATGAGCCGTGTGCTCTAACCAACTGAGCTACCTCGCCGTATTAGCGCGGGCAGGATTTGAACCTGCGACCTTTGGGTTATGAGCCCAACGAGCTACCAACTGCTCCACCGCGCGATCATTGCGACAACGTAATGAACTATGTCCCCTGTGTCAACCTTTTTCAGAAAAAATTTTTTCCTCCTGAAAAAATTAGCAAATGCTGGGGTTAAGGAGTCATTTTTAAGAATATTCAGGAAAATAATTGACCCTGTGAAGAAAAACTTTAGACTTCTGATCAGATAAAATGAAATAACGATTAATCTGGAGCTGACATGTTAAATCCATTAAAATATTTTCGTAACCGCAAAGTCGGTCTGGTCCTGGGAAGCGGCGGAGCAAAGGGGGTGGCCCATGTTGCGGTTATTGACTACCTCAATAATATGGGAATCCCCATTGATATGATAGCCGGCTCCAGTATAGGCGCTGTAGTGGGGGCCCTCTACTGTTCAGGAGTATTGAAGAAATTCAAAGAAGACCTTCTCCGCAGGGGGACGAGGGAGATGTATTCCCTGGTTGATCCCGTCTTTCCCAGGGCGGGGCTGATTCATGGAAAAAGATTTATGGATTTCCTTGGGGAGTATATTCCTCCGGATACAAATATTGAGGATCTTCCAATTCCCCTTGGTATTGTCGCCACGGATTATAACAACGGGAAGGCAGTGGTCTTTCGAAGCGGGAACCTCCTTGAGGCTGTCCGGGCCAGTATGTCTATTCCGGGTGTTTTTGTCCCTGTCAGGTATCGGAGCACCTTTTTACTTGACGGAGGGGTCTCCTGTCCATTACCGGTTAATGTGGCAAAACAGATGGGAGCCGGGCTGACCGTGGCGGTAAACCTTCACCCGCGTCTGACCAAGGGGACGATGAAAAGTTACCTGCGGGATAATGTCGACCGCGGGGGAATAATCGTAGATTCAAGGGACCTGCAGATAGAAACGGTAAAAGAAATTCCTGATACGGAAAACCTGAAAGAGGGGAACTGGCTTAAGTCTATCGAATCATGGCTTGGGATTAGACATGGTGGAGATGAGCAGAAACCTCCATCAATTTTTGAAACTATCTCCCAGGCGATAGATATTATGGAATTTAATAATACTGCTTTAATGTTGAAGTTTTATAATCCTTCTGTGCTTATAGAACCGAACCTGGTGGAGGTGGGTACCCTTGATTTTTCGGATATCTCTCATCTGATATCTGAAGGATATCTGGCCTCAAACCGTGTCAGGGGACAGTTGATTCGTAAAGTAAAGGCATGGGTTTAATCACTCTCTCACCTGTTCACTTTCATGAAGAATCAGGGAACAGGTGAAGATGAAAATTGGTATATGGGAAACATTCGCATGGATACAGTAAAAACGCGTTACCTGGAACTTGTCAAAGTTCTTACTGAATATAATCATCAGTACTATGATCTGGATAAGCCCCCAGTCGATGATGCAACCTA
This sequence comes from uncultured Spirochaetota bacterium, assembly GCA_942491575.1. GTDB lineage: Bacteria > Spirochaetota > UBA4802 > UBA4802 > UBA5550 > CAZHNW01. The sequence goes on along the minus strand of CALOBT010000025.1, from coordinate 1,066,400 downwards.
TGACCGGCTCATGCGGGAGCTGATTGATATCGAGTCGCGTCATCCCGCCCTGAAAATAGAAGAATCCCCCTCTGACCGTGTCGGGGGCACTGTCTCGGCTGTTTTTTCCGAGGTGGTACATGATCCCCCCATGCAGAGCCTCGGAAATGTCTTCCATGACGAAGAGCTTGTTGAGTTTCATAAACGCTGTGTTAAAAATCTTGGCAGTGATGATTTTAAATATTCAATTGAATTGAAATATGACGGCCTTGCAATCGAGGTGGTTTATGAAAACGGGAAGCTGACTACCGCATCAACGCGGGGCAATGGAACAGTCGGCGAGGACGTAACGGCAAATGTATCCACTATTAAAAGTATTCCCCTTTACCTGGAGGGGGAAAATATCCCTGACTACCTTTCCGTCAGGGGGGAAGTTTTCATGAGCATCAGTGAATTCGAACGCATCAACCGGGTACGTGAAGAAGGGGAAGAGCAGCCCTTTGCCAATCCGAGAAATGCCGCAGCCGGTTCAATGCGTCAGCTTGATCCTGCTGTGACGGCGCAGCGAAAGCTGGATGTATTTTTCTACAGTATAGGCAAGGTAGAGGGGGTGGGGGAAGTTACCTCCCAGGAAGATGCCTTTATTCTGATGAAAAGCCTGAATATTCCCGTTGCGGAAAATATCCGCTACGGTGATCTGGATACGGCTAGAAATTTTTACAAAAATTTCAGGGATTCCCGTTTCGAACTAGACTATGATATCGATGGAATTGTAATAAAGGTAAATGACCTGAGGCTGCAGGGCAAACTCGGATCAACATCAAAGGCACCGAGATGGGCCACTGCGTGGAAGTTTCCCCCCGAAGAGGCCGTCACTCGCCTGGAATCCGTTGATCTCCAGGTGGGAAGGACGGGAATAGTTACGCCCGTTGCTAACCTGACACCAATAAACATCGGCGGTGTTATGGTAAAACGGGCTACCCTTCATAACTTTTCCGAGGTGAAGCGGTTAAATATCAAAACAGGTGATTTGATAACAATAGTTCGAAGCGGTGATGTCATTCCAAAAATTCTTTCACGCGCTGCAGAGGGGGAGGAGGGGACTGTATCGGAGATTGTAGAGCCGGTACACTGTCCCTCATGTAACAGTAACCTGACAAGAGAAGATATTTTTCTGAGATGTGAGAATCCCCTCTGTCCCGCAATTCGTTTTGAAAACCTGAAGTTTTTTGTATCTAAAAGCGGTGCGGATATTGAGTCCTTCGGACCGGAACTTGTGGTGCGTCTTCAGGATTCCGGACTCCTCTCCGATATGGCAGATATCTTTGCCCTGAAGCGTGAAGACCTTCTGCAGCTGGACCGAGTGGGGGAAAAACTGGCGGACAAAATACTTGAGAATATTGTAAAAAGACGCAGAATGCCCCTCTCCCTGTTTTTAAGGAGTATCGCTATACGGAATGTGGGAGATCACCTTGCCGGGGTAATTGCAGAAGCGGCGGGAACCTTTGATAATCTTTTGAGCATGGATGTCGAGAAACTTACCGGTATTCATGAAGTTGGTCCTGAGGTTGCACGCTCAGTATATTCATACCTGCATGATGAAAGAACATTTTCCATTATCAAAAAGATGCTGGACAACGGTGTTGAAATATTAAAAGAAGAGTCTACAGAACTTTCGAAAGTCCTGGAAGGTAAAACCCTCGTTGTTACCGGAGCAATGTCCAAATTCAGCCGAAAAGAAATCGAAGCTATGATCTCGGCCCACGGAGGAAGGGCATCCGGCTCTGTGAGCGGTAAAACAGATTATCTTGTGGCGGGGGATTCTCCCGGGTCGAAGCTGAAAAAAGCAGAAGACCTGGGGATCAAAGTTTTGAGTGAGACTGAATTTCTTGATTTAATAGGAAATAGTGTTAATGAATAAATTCATTGGTTTTTTTAAAAGAAATTATTACCTCGTTACCGCCCTGCTTATGTTTCTTTCAGGGCCGACCTTTGATGTCTGGATACTGAAGGGATTTCCCCTTATCGCATGGTTTTCCATGGTCCCCCTCTTTTTCTATATCAGAGATAAGTCTTTAAAGGAAGTTTATACAGCTGTCTTCTTGACCGGTCTCATAGCATGTTTCTTTAACTTTGAATGGATTGGAAACTTCGCGGGAGAGCATGCCGGAGGATACACAATCATTGTTGCTTTTCTTGTCCCCTCCATGGCGGTTTTTTTCTCACTTAAAATATTTCTTGCGGAGTTGATTTCCCGATCATTCCCCAAACTGCGGCTTTTGGCCTTTCCCCTGATGTGGGTACTCTTTGACTGGATACAGTCCATCGGTTACCTGGCATTCCCGTGGAGCAATATTGCTTACTCCCAGTATCCGGTGACTCCCTTTATTCAGGTGGCGTCAATTATCGGAACTCTCGGGATTAACTTTTTGATGATTTTCTGGCAGATCCTCTGTGCCGAAACAGTTAAAATAAAAAGAGATAATTCTCTTTCGTTAGTAGAATTAAGAAGCAGATTTCACGGCAGGGCTATTATTGTTTTTATCTCATTCGTAGCGGTTACTATTATTGCCGGCGGGGTTGTACTTTTTGCCACAGACAGGGCTGTTCAAAAAGATCTGAGAGTTTCCATCGTTCAGTCATGTATTTCTCCCTGGGAGAACTGGAGGCAAAACCGCTTTCGATACCTGAGGGAGCTTAAAAAATTAACCGAAATCTCACTATTTGAAGAACCTGATCTGGTCATCTGGTCAGAATCTGCCACCCTGGAAACGATTTCCTTTAACTATGATCGCGGTAAACTAAATAAATTTCAGGAAGAACTCCTCCAGTATGTGAAGTATAGCGACCGACCATTATTGACCGGTGAGATCGGAATTGAAAAGGGCACAGGATTTTTCCCCCGCTATTATCCCCAGAATAATGCCGTTCTGATTAATAAGAGCGGTGAAGTTGTAACGACCTATGCAAAAATTCACCTCGTCCCCTTTGGGGAATGGTTTCCCTATGAAAAATTACCATTTATCGGAAAATCCATTAAGGATCTCACAACAAGATACGGCGGCTCCAGTTTTATCCCCGGGGATAAACCGGAATTATTTCAATTTAATGGCAGAAACTTTGGCATTCTGGTATGCTATGAAGGTATTTTTTACCGGCTTTGCAGGAAGTACCGGGAACTTGGAGTAGATTACCTGATAAATATTACTAATGACGGCTGGACAGATAAATATCGTGGTCATATGCAGCATTTTGCTGCTTCAATCTTTCGGGCGGTTGAAAATGGAGTCTGGTACCTTCGTGCCGGGAATACGGGGTTTACTACAATTATTGATCCTCATGGACGTATTAAGAATTCAATGCCTATTTTAAAGAAGGGGCATGTAGCAGGAAACATTGATTTCAGTTTCAACTATCGAACCTTTTATACAATAACAGGAGATATCTTTCAATATCTTCTTATACTCAGTGCGTTCCTGTTGCTCACTGTATTTATAGTAAAATCAGCAATGCAGAGATACCGAGGGGATTCCAATTAGAACACTATTCTCAGTGTAATTGGATAACCTTCGGATGAACCAGCTTTGCAAAATCATCAAATTTCATTCGGATCAATTCCGTATGAGTGCCTGCGTTAAAGGCAATCTCTTCATCATGGGTCAGATCCTCTGAAATATATTCTTCAATACCGTAGAGGTTGCCAAAGGGAGGCATTGCACCTGTTTCACAGTCCTTGAAGATATATTTAAACTCTTCTTCATTAGCCAGTTCAATCTCTGAGGCATGAAACATTTTCTTTAAAAAATTTAAATTCAGCCTTTCGTTGGCTGTAGCTACAATCATCAGCATTTTCCCATCCATTTTTAACATTACCGGTTTTGCAATTTCAAGGCCGGAAATGTGAGCAGCATGGGCTGTTCTGGCTGCGGTAAATGAAATGGGGTGGTGAATGCTGGTGTATGCGACATTATGGCTTTTCAAGTAATCTTTGACTCGTTGGCCTGGCATAACCATCCTCCTCATGCGAATAAAATTTTCAGAGTACTTCTAATCTAAATATACATGCTAACGGGGAGGAAACCAGATTTTTGTAAAAAAAAAGGCTGCTTGAATAGTCAGGCAGCCATATTATACAATCCTGTTACCAGAAATTGTGACTTTAATGTGTCACGCTTGACATAATAAAGTCACTTCCGGTGAATTGTCAAGAATAATGTTGAAAAATATTACTAATTCTTACGAGAATTTACCTTTATTTTTTTTTCCACCAGGCTCAGCAGGCCTGGAAGAAGGAAAAGTGATGTTGCCCAGATAATTAACAAACCAATGCAGGCAAATATACCTATTGACCTGATGCCGGGATGATGAGCAAAGACCATACCTGAATATCCCAGCATTGTAGTAATTGTAGTTACTGTTAATGGTTCAAACATTTCTTTTTGTGTACCCAGTGTATCATTTTCTTTTTCTTTCCATCGACGAAAATAATGAACGCCATCATCCACTCCCATGCCGAGCAGGGCAGGGATAACAACAATATTGAAAAAATTGATATTAATACCGAGAACAGCAATCACTCCAAAGGTGAGAATTAATCCCGTCGCCAGTGGAGTAAGAATCCAAATTGTTTCCTTTACGGATCGATTATTGATAAATACCAGAATGAAAATACCGAGGAACGTGAATATACTGAGCCATGGAGCTTCACTGAGAACTATCCAGAGAATTTCTGCAAAAACAGCGGTCTCACCTATGGGGCCGATAACCCCCTCCGGCATTTTTAACCTGTAAAGTTTATCTGTAAACTTCATGGCATTTCTGCCGTCCTTGCGGTCAGCATAAGGATGAATATTCAGCAGTAGTCTTCCTGATCCGTCTTTTGAGGTGTATCCCTTTTTGAAAGTATGCGGAATTTCACTCAGTGGCGGTTGTTTGATATCGGGCATTTTCCATGCTTTAAAATCATCAATCAGCCGTTTTCTGTCCTCATCTTTCACATGACGGATCCAGGATCCCTGCAATTGCTCTTTTATTTCACCAATGAGGGCTATTCTTTTATTGAATTCTTCATTCCGGGGTGCATATTGACGAATACTTCTTACTCTGCCGAAAATTGAAGGATTTTCTTTTGATTTTTCTGTTGAAACGGTATCGAGGGCTGCATCCAGGCTTTTTATATCTTTTGCCAGATATACCGCTCCCGGTGATGTGGTTGTGCTGTAAACTTTCTTGTGGCGAATCCGCACATCTTTTATTTCGGGGTGATCTCCCTTTTTAACAGTAACATTACGCAGATTGAAATCAAATTTCATAAAGAAAATTGAAATTATCAGTGCAAGTGCCGTTGATCCAAGCAGTCCGTAGGTAAGCCATTTTTTCGGCAATATTGAAAAGTGAGAGGAGAGATCTTTCGGTTTGATAAGGTGCAAACGATGGCTGATTATCAATATTGAAGGAAGTGTGAGATACATGGCAGCCAATACAGAAAAAATGGAAATTGCAGAAATAATACCGAATTCAGAGAATCCACGGAATTCTGAAAATGCCAGCAGCAGCAGGGCGACAGCCGTAGTAAAGGCGGAAACGATAATGGAAGATCCTGTAGAAAGATATGATTCTATCAGGGCACCTTCTGGCTCCGATGAGGAGAGTTCCAGTTGGAATCTCTTAACCAGGTGAATGGAATAGTCAACACCCATACCGAAAATAATCAGTGCCAGAAATGCTGTTATCAGGTTCAGGCCTTCCATAATAGACGGAATAAAGGCAAAACCCCATATGAGTCCCATTGCAAGGGGAAGGACAACGGGAACCAGAGGGAGAACAGATCTAAATGTAAGAAGGAGAATTAACAGGATGAGAGATCCGGCAATTATTCCTGAGCGGCTGATATCGTTGGTAATAATATCATATTCAATAGTTTTATTCACATGAGATCCGCCAATACCTGCCCAGACATTATATTTTTTATTTATGTCATCAAGAATTGTCTGGATATTCGCCTGAAGACGACGCACCTTTCCGAAATCTTTAATCCCTTTTAATGTTTTGACATTAATTCCCATTACAGTCTTGTCTTCACTTTCATGGTAGGGAGTCAGGTTCAGGTACTTGATGAGATTTTTCTCCATGTTCTCGCGTTCTTCTCTTTCCCCGAAGGATTCTTTTTTGGCTCCTTTTTCTCCTTCCCCGTCAACCAGGTTTTCCACGAAGGGACTTGCTTCTGCTTCCCATTTGATCAGCTCGGTAAATATAATATCCAGGTTGTCAGAGGTGAGCAGCAGGTATCGGTATTTTTTTATATAGTCAAGTGGCCATGTATAATCGCAGTAATCAACTCCCTCAAGTTTTTCTATCCTGGCGACGCTTTCAAGGAGTGCCTTCTTAAGGTTCTTTTTTGTTTTATCTTCAAGAATGACCGTAAAACTTCCCCCCTCTCTTGCGACCCCTTCAAGTTCTTTGCTTAAAACCGAAGCCGTACTGTGTTTCGGCAGTAATCTTAACAATTTTGTGTCGAGTCGTATTTTTTGAGTTTGAAAGAATGCAGGAATGGTAATGGCAATTGCCAGTACAAGTATGATATATGGATGCCTGTATGATATCCTGCACCATTTTTTTATAATATCGTTTAATGAAAGCTTCATGAAGATAAACTCCGGATTTTACATGGGTTAGTTAGATTTGCCTGATTTGAGATACAACCGGGATTGTCCCGGCTGTATCGGTGTGCCAGGTTTATAATTCCTGTTCGTATCTTTTGATACGGTTGTTGAGGACATTGATTACCTGAGTGAATGATTTACTCCTGAACATCAACCTGAATTGTTTTTTGTAGTTACGAATGGTATTGACATCGTCGACTACATAGTTTGTCACAAGCCATTTGCCGCTGACGAAACTTAGGTGATAGTCAAGCACAACTCGATCCTTTTTATAGATGGCAATAGTTTTTACTACTGCGTTTCGACCGGTAACTCTCTGGCCAAGGTATTCAAATCCATCTGCACGGTAACGGCCGGTCTTTTTTATCGATGATACCTTCAGTAATTTTTGAAATGTATTGTTGAATGTATCACACTGTGCCTTTGTTAGTTTAAGGCATGAAAGCCTTGTTGCGTTTCTGGAAATGTATGACCAGCTGGTCATACCATCAATTATCCCATATATCTTTTTTTCTGTTACAGGATCGACCTTGTCTTTACCTTTGAGAATATTCTGCACACGTGTATTAGACGACTTGATCACTCCTATTGGTGATTGTGCAGCATTGAGTGTTACGAAACCCAACAGCAGACTAAGGATAATACTACTTAAAATTAATTTTTTCATTTTTCAACCACCTTGTATAATGCGTTATATCACCCATTGCAAAAGCAAGTTGTGCAATGGAGATGTTAAGCCTGTATTTCATTTTAATTTCCGATGCCCACAGGTCATAATAAATCCTGTATGCCTTGATTGCAGGTGTGGGTTCTCCGATACCCATTTCCCAGTTGTCAAGTGTCAGTCTCAGCCATGTTTTTGAACTTTTCAGGCTCGATTGACATTTTTTTAGAAGTAATTCCCTGTCCTGAACATTGGAGAAGGCTTTATGCAGATCAAGCTTTAATTTTTTACCGACTGTTTTTATTTCATTCGATAGTATTTTGTAATCATATTCCAGTTTTTTAAGATCTTTTTGTACCGACAAAAAATTCAAGTCCCATTTCAGTCCAATATAGGTGCCGAGGCTGTTATAATTATAGCCGTCTACCAGAAATGGATTTGAGATATCAGTTCTGTTGGGAGCAATTCCATATTTATAGGCACCTGCGAAATATAAAATAGGGAGCTGCGTACTGCTTGTATATTTTATTTTTGCCTTAATCGCCCTGGCTGCACTCTGCATACCCTTGAACTGGTAGTGACTTCTTCTTGAAATGGCGATAATTTGCGGAAGATCGTTTTCCTTAAAAGTCATGGATGGGACTTCCTCTTTGCCGACCTCTGAACTTGTATCCACCCTGAGTCCGGTAATTTCATGAAGAACCTTCTCAGCATATCTTTCACCGGAAATGCTGCTTTGATGGATCTCCGAGATATTGTATGCATTTGACTTCAGTTCAAGTAAATGGCTGTCTGTAATGTCTGAATTTTCATCGAGAAGCCTCTCCTGGGTCTCCTTTTGCAGCTTGTCGAAGTTCTTTTGCATTTCAGCTGCCATTTCTGTCATTTCCCTGGCTGCCGAAAGAGACCAGTAACTTTTTATCACCGTCAGTAGATATTTTTCTCTCTCATAGGTGGTTTTTGCCTTTCCAATATCAATACCGAGTCTTGCCGCCTTTTTGGCGTTGGTATATCGTCCAAAGGTGTAGATTGGATAGGAAAGTTTGAATTCAAACTGGTAAAATGGTCCAAGTCCGTCAAGATCAGAGGCTGAATCGGGTGAACTCGTATAGTCGCCCCTTGCTTCCGGTACCAGGCCGGTTTGCATCTTTACAGCCATGTCCGGGAAAAAACGGATCACATTAATTTTGGATAGGTCAGCCTCAGATTTCAATGCGCGATAATCTTTTTTGAATATTGGATTATACTGGCGCGCATTATTTATCGCATCCTTAAGACTAATCCTGTTTGCCCTGTTCTCATTTGCCGAGACAATTATGGGCGCTAAAAAAAAAATGAGTACAAATATTGGGATTTTATTCATAAAATAGACCATAGTTTTTAATCGTAACCAGATAATAAATCCTGATAACTTTGTCAATGAATAGAAAAAAATAAATTTCTTAATAAATTTTTCATTGATTGAATATAAAGGCTGATATTCAGATTAAGCGCCGTTTTTAATAACAAAGCATATGAGAGAGTTTATATATAAAAGGGTTTCAAAAAAAGGAAGAAAGTGCTCCGTATAAGTGTATGCATATCTCTATTTGCTATATTATTGGCAATTGTTGAACCTATTCTGGTAAATAACCCCACCCTGTGCAAGGCTTTTTCTTATTCTTTGGATGAAAAAGTATTCTCTGACTTAAGAGCTTTCACTTCCTTTACCGGAAAAATCCAGACAAGGGAAAATTTATCGGAAATAATCAGACTCGCTAAAGAGGGGAGACTGAAGGGGATACTCAATCGATACGAGAAAATAAAAACTTGCGATAAAAAATATTCAGTCGGGAATGTGGAAAAGCTGGAAATCGCATCCTTCCTGGCCCGTGCCATATCCCTGGCAGATATTTATGGAATGAATGCGATACCGCTTCTGCAGGTTGAAAACCGTTTAAAGTCAGATCTTCGTGAAAAACTGGTTCTATCCTGCTTCTATGTAAACAATAATGAATTTTATCAAAAAGATCCCCTGTATTTTGCAGCGAGGTTTAAAGCACTTAAAGGAGAAAAACTGGTAAACATGGTATTCTGGTTCTCCTATACCAGGCTGACGACACGTTATTCTGTTTCAGATAATCCTGATTTCAGGGAGGCTTTTCGCCGGCGTTCCGGTGACTGCAGTGAATTTGCCCAGTTAAACCTCTATTTTTTGCGAAGTCAGGGAATCCCCGCAGTGGTAGCGGGTATTCAAACGGGGAGGAATGTCACGAGGGATATCCATCTCCTGGTAATAGCACGAATCAATAATAATATATATCTCCTGGACCAGTACGGCTTATCCAGGTTTCCCAGGAATACGGACCTGAAAAGGGCCTTTTCCCGCCATGTGCCTGTAAAGAAAATATTTCGAATAGTTGAGCTTGATACAAATCTTTTTCTTGAGAAGGGCATTCTTTTCATAAATGGCCCCCTTCGAGAATTCCCCTGATGTTCATTAACGGAAAAACTTAATCGACTGGCAGGCAGACTGCCGTTACAGGCCAGTCGATTTTCGATACGTATTATCATCAGATGGTATCCGGGACTACTTCCCCCGGCATATTTTTCTCACATACTCAATTGCTGATTTTGCAGCAATGGCCCCCTCGCCAACGGCAACGCTTATCTGGAGAAATCCCCCGGTACAGTCACCTGCGGCAAAGATGCCCGGTGCATTTGTTTGCATTTCCCGGTCAACCTGTATAAAGTTTCCTTCAGTGAATACCCCTAGGCTCAGAGCAAAGTCGAGTGATGATGCATCCCCCATGGCGATAAATAGTCCGTCGGTTTCGTTATCGGTACCGTCTTCGAAGGTGACTGAAGTAAGTTTATCCTTTCCATTGAGTGTGCTGATATTTTTCTCTATTATCTCAATTTCAAGATCCTCCAGTTTTTTCAAATATTCTTCGGATAAAGTAGATTTTTTGCCCAGTGTGGCAATGGATACATTTGGTGTGTATTCCTTTAGTTCAATGGCCTGGTTGGCCGCATAGTTTCCTTCCCCGGCAACCATTACTTTTTTATCCCTGAAGAAAAAACCGTCACAGCTTACGCAGTAGGAGACACCGCGGCCTTCATATTCATCGAGATTCGATACAGGGGGTTTCTTCCTGGATACACCCGTTGCGAGGATTACTGAGCAGGCGAGGATTTCCTCTGCCACCGTTTTGACTTTATACTTCCCCGAATCATCAAAATGAATGGAGAGTGCCCGGTCACATTTCATTTTCACACCGAAACGGTCCGCCTGGCGGATTCCCCGGTCGATGAGTTCCCTCCCTGATATTGTTTCCTCGAAACCGAAATAATTGTCAATATCGTAGTCCCCGGCAATTTTAGGATCACAGCCGAGGATCATCGTATTGAGACCGGCACGGGCTGCATAAATTGCCGATGAGAGCCCCGCAGGCCCCTGACCTATTATAAGTACTTCAACTTCCTTCATATTAAACCTCCTGATTTATTCCCCTGTATGTAATAATGCCTTTTCGTACAGTAATATCAATTCCAAAGATGAATTATATACATTTAATTACAGAAAGTAAATTAGTATTTTAGAATATGCTAAAGTTACAGGAATTTAATAATTTTTTATCAGGGGGGAAGTTTATAAAGAATTCAGGAGGATTACTGTTTCTGGCTGATGAAAACCCCTGTAAGTATAATGGCTGAGGCCATATACTGCCACTTGTTGAAGGTTTCACCAAGTATCAGCCATGCAAGAATGAGGGAAAAAATCGGTATCAGGTTCACAAAGGCTGTGGCGCGGCTTGCAGGCATGCGGCTTACTCCGAAGTTATAGAGACCGTATCCCCCGAGGGTCACTCCGACACCGAGATATATTATGGCTAAAAGAGGAACCAGGTGGAGTTCAGGAACCGCAGGGGCATCCGAGAAGAACATGAGGGGGAAGAAAAAGAAACTTCCAACAAAGGCCTGAAATGCCGTCAGGAAAAAGGGGCTGTAGCGGCTTGTCAGGTTTTTTAACAGAAGGGCATACCCGGTACCGCTCACCATGGCGAGGAATTCCAGGGTATTTCCCAGGAGTGGATTCGGCGCCGCCTCGGAAATGTCACCGGACAGGCTGAGCCATGCTGCCCCGGCGGCGGCGATAAGAAAGCCAAGTATTGTTCGCGGGGTAACAACTTCCTTCAAAAAGAGAGCTGCACCGATGCCGACGGTCATGGGGAAAAGGGAGGTGATCATGCCCGCCTGGGCTGCCCCGGTATACTGGAGGGCCTTTGCTTCCAGAACAAAATAGAGGCATGGTTCGAAAAAAGCCATCAGTACCAGGTACTTGATATCCTTTTTTATTATCCGGTTTCCTTTTAAAAGGGGAAAAAAGATCAGGAATACTATACTTGCAACAAACATGCGGCCGAAAATTACCACCATGGGGTGATAACCGCGAAAGGCAATTTTCAGGGCAATAAAGGAGCTTGCCCAGAGAATCATCGCCAGGATGAGGGCGGTTATGGTTGCCGCGCTGGTTTTTTTCTTCAGCATTGTTTGAGTATTCTCATTTTAAATTCTACCAATCAGGGAGTTGGTCTGCTCCGGTATTGGCAAGTAATTTTAATATTTTCAGGAAAAAATAATTTTCGCATTGATTCCTGATTATCTTATAATAAATTGGAAGGCTTTAAAAATAATCAATAGTTATATTGGCTTTTAAGAATAGTAATAATGACCAAACATAATCCTGACATAAAGGCCCACCTGCAGCAGAGGCTCAGCAGGAAATTTGGCGGCATTGAGGTGTTCTCTAAGGAGCATAGCGATTACATCGGAAAATTTTCCCGACTCGTAGAAAGTATGAAGTCCGGTGATGAAGGGATGAGGGAAAAAAATGCCGCGGTACAGCTTGAAGATGTTGTGGGGGGATTCCTCGAATTTGTACGGGAGAGGAATGTATTTCTTACCGAAGAAGAATCCAAAAAATTACAGGCCATTACTGGCTCAGGCTACGAACCCCTGGTAAAGAAACGGATGGCGGAAGACTTTATTCATGAAGTTAAGCAGCGCTATGAACGGGAAAGTCTGTTGCAGCTTCAGGAGAAAAAACGTGACGAAGAGGTTAAAAAGCTTCGCTTTTCCCGGTTTCGCTTTTTCGACTGGTTCAGGCTGACTGGATTTTCCTTAAGTTTTGGTACGATAACTCCCTTCTCTCATAGAATCAAAGGGAAAATTCTGCACGATTGTCATAAACGGTTGAAGAAAATGACCGATAATTTGATTCCATTTCTTGAAAAAAACCTGAACGAAAAATTTTATCTGCTGAGCAACAAAGAATATAATGTTTTATTAGAGGTTCAAAAAGTTGCAGAAACAGTACGTGACCTCAATCAGATTTCATGGAAGGATTGTTATACTGCCCGAGAGGTTTCCGGTAATATTGATCTTCTTGCAAAACATTATATCGGCATGATAAAAAATGCCGAAGCTGCTGAAAGGGGAATAAAGAATCTGATAAAAAAGGAGAAGGAGTCCCATGGAATTCAGGGGGCTCTGAAGTTTTTAATGGATAAACCCCTTAAAAATGGTAAAGTTGCCCGTCTTTCCAGGATTGATTATTTGAATAAGACCATCCTCGGATTAATACTTACATACTTTACCGTTCGGAAAGGTATAGTGGTTGAAACCCTGAATCAGGTTATTTTTCTGAGTGATTATGACGGCTCTGTTGATGACAGCAAAAAATTGCTTACCGAATCGGCAAAAACCCGAAATACGGAGAACCTTGAGCGTGAGGAGACGGAACAGTACAGCCTTGAGAACCGTCTTCAGGAACTGAAGAAAATAAATACATCCTATATCGAGCATGGTAAAAGTATTGAAGAAAAAATAGCCCGGCTTGAAGCGAAAACACAGTTTCGTGCCTGGCTTGAAGAAAACAATAACCGTCCCCTTCTCAGAATTAAGCGTCTCACCGATGCCTTCATTAGATACTTTGCAGAGCCGATATTTCCAGGTGACGACATCCCCCTTTCTTATGACAGTCGTGAGTATGACAATTTTTTTGAGGCTCACCCCCCTCTTCTGGAAAGGTGCCGGGAATTGACCCTCGAACGTCTGGACCTGATCGGCTCAAAGTTGAAGGAATTTTTAAAACCTGAAATGCCGCAAGGAATAGAGTCAGATTATTTTCTTGAGAACCTTGTGGAAAAGGGAACCCTCCCTGGGGATGGAGGGGTAAATTATTCCTTTCAAATGAAAGTACTTCAACAGATTTCAGGTTCAGTTTACAATATAGCAAACAGTATCTTTGAAATAACCAGAAATTATGAGAATAATAAAGAAGTAGTAAGCCAGCGTATTGAGCAAAACTACGATTTTTATCAAAATGCTCTATTCACCCGTTCCCGCAAGATGATGGTACCCCTTATATTTGACCGCGAAGAGATCTCACTTCGTGATTTTCTTGAAGCGGCATGCAGTTTCGGTTTTTTTATTGCATCACTGCTGCACAGTCCCTTCGTGAAAGCCCTGAAACGAGAAGAAATAATTACACTCGAAAAAATTGATCAATTGCAGAAAGAAAATCTAATCGACGGGCTGGAGATTGAAACGATCACAGATAATGAATCGGAAGAAAATGCCGGTGTTCTGGGTGAACTGGAAAAAATGTATACCGATAGTCTCACCGGTTTGAAGAAAAGGGAATACTTCGAGGATGTTATAGTACCCGGGCTTTATGACGGCGATGGACATTACCAGGGGAGTGATCCCCGCTTTGTTTTTGTTATTGAAATGCTTAATCTCATGGAAATAAATAAAAGTTATGGCCGCGAGATGGGTAATGCCGTGGTCAAAGAATGTGCACGGGCACTTAATGAAAGCGTTGCGGCTGCTGGATCGAGCCGGGATAATGTTGTTCTCCGCTATGATGGCCTCTTCTTTGTCGGCTTTATACATACCGGTTTTCTCGCAGAGGCCGTTGATATCATTCTTTATATTATGCGGAAACTTGGCAGGGTTGAACTGATCATTGAAGAAAAAATATTAACGGGGATTCCCGTTGGAGCCGCCATCTATCAGGAACATAACTCCATGAAGTTTTCAGATACGAAAAATGTACTTCTTTCTCTCCTTAAAGTTTCAAAGGAGGCTGGAGCCGGTAATGTTGTGTTTGTCCGTAATGCCGATTATATTATCAGTCAACGGGATTATGACTCAAGGGGTGGCATTATTGAAGACCTGGTAACAGTTCTTCAATAGGTCAGCCGGTATTTCTGATAAATGTTCCCGCCTGCAGTTCTTCGAAGGCACTGTTTAATTTTGTTCCTTTAAACCCTTATTTTTTCAAGTTGATATGCATCCTGAAGATGAAATTATCATTAATGAATTGACTCACCTGTGCCATGATGTTAATAGTGAACAGTAAGGAGACTCTCTTGATTGAAAAAATAAAAACCATTGATGACAGTAATCTCTCCGGGGAACGGGCAAAGAGGCTTGAGAAAATTCTCGATGTTGCGCAGACCCTTTTTGTGGAAAAGGGTCTGGCAGAATCCTCCATGTCGGAAATTGCAGAGATGGCAAAGATCAGCAGGCGGACCCTTTACAGGTATTATGCCTCGAAGGAAGATCTCGCCTTTGCCGTTGAAACGAGAGTTTTTACTACCTTTTATCGTGACCTGAAAGAGTACCTGCAGACGATTTCAGGTAGCGGGTACGAAATGCTGCAGAACCTGTTTCGCTCTTTGCCATTATATATAGAAAAACATGGCGGGGAAGTTAAATTTACAGGTGTATTTGATCACTATTTTTCCGGCGACTATCCTGCTTCGGAAGAATCGGAAAAATTTGTCCGTGCTATCCAGGAAGACGGTAATCCTATTGCGGTGCTTTTACACAGGGGACAGAACGACGGGTCTATCCGGAAGGATATTGATGCGGTGCTGACGGCACGGACCATGGGAAACTGTCTTATCAGTATGGCACAGCGTATGATTATACGGGGACATCACATAGAGAAAGAACAGAATTCGTCACCCGCAGAGATGCTGAGGCATTTTGTAGAAATGCTCCTCGACTCTGTAAGACCTGAAAAATGAAATTATCAGGAGGAAAGGCTATGAAAGAAAGACCGGATTGGGAAAATCCTGAAATATATAAAATTAACAGGGAAGAACCCCATTGTACACTGGTCCCAATGGACAGACCGGAAGATGTTGAAAGTGATGCCGGAAAATACCGCAGGAGCCTCAATGGCAGATGGAAATTTCACTGGTCAAAAAATCCCTCGGAACGGCCTGTAGAATTTTATCGCCGGGATTATGATATATCAGCCTGGGATGAAATCGATGTCCCATCAGTCTGGCAGATGCAGGGGTACGGTGTTCCCATCTATACGAACACAAAATATCCCTACAGTCTGAACACCTTCAGGTATCCGCGAATATCCCGTGAGTATAATCCCGTCGGTTCATATCGGCACAGTTTTACTTTCCCTCAGTCATGGAAGGGGCGTAGAATCTTTATTTGTTTCGGTGCCGTGAAATCTGCCTTCTACCTCTGGATCAACGGAGAGAAGGTCGGCTACAGCCAGGGATCCATGACACCACACGAATTTGATATTACTGACTTTGTAAAGGAAGGGGAGAACAACATTGCTGCTGAGGTCTATCGCTGGTCTGACGGGAGTTATCTCGAAGACCAGGATATGTGGCGGATGAGCGGCATCTACCGTGAGGTCTATATCTGGTCGGCTCCCCAGGTACATATCCGTGACTATTTCGCCCGCTGTTCCCTCGATGAAACATTTTCCCGCGGTATTATTGATATTGATCTTGAACTGAAAACCTATAAGGATGCCCCTTCGGGGGAAGTTGAGATTAAGGCCGAACTTTTTGATGAGAGGGGAAAACGCCTCTCGACCCTGTCGCCTCTTCGTAAAAAAATAATGGCTGGCTCCGATACCTCAGTCCGGTGCAGTATATCAGGAGAAGCCCCGGCAGTGAAATCATGGTCGGCGGAGAAACCTGTTTTATACAGGCTGATACTAACCCTTATTGGTCCCGACAGGGAAGTGATTGAAGTGCTTTCAACAATGACGGGTTTTCGCCGTGTCGATATAGTTCAGAGCCAGGTATGTATTAACGGTGTGCCGGTTATTTTTCGAGGCGTTAACCGGCATGAATTTGATCCAAGGTTCGGATGGGCTGTTCCCTATGATGTAATGCTCAGTGATATACTGCTGATGAAGCAGAATAATATCAATGCAGTTCGAACAAGTCACTATCCCAACGATGAACGTTTTTATGATCTCTGCAACCGATACGGTCTCTACGTTATGGATGAGTGTGACCTGGAAACCCACGGGATGCGCATGAGACTTCCGCGCAGCAAACCTGAATGGGCGGGTGCCTGCATCGACCGCATGGTCAGAATGGTACACCGGGACAAGAATCATCCTTCAGTCATTATGTGGTCCCTCGGCAACGAAGCAGGGTATGGTGAGACCTTTCGAAAGATGAAAGCTGCTGCGATTTCCATTGATGATTCCCGTCCGATTCACTACGAGGGGGACCATCACCTGGATATATCCGATGTATTCAGCACAATGTATTCAACACCCCAGGAAATGGAGGAGTCGGGGCGCTTCCAGAAAACGAAGGTCGGTATGGGTGAACGGACTCTCCTCGATCCGGGAACCATCGTGAAACCGGAACAGTACCAGAAACTTCCCCGAATAATCTGTGAATATGCTCACTCAATGGGAAACAGTCTCGGGAATTTTCAGAAGTATATGGATGTCTTTGAGAAGTATCCCAACTGCTGCGGGGGTTTTATCTGGGACTTTGCCGATCAGTGCCTCATCGCAAAAAATGCCGAAGGTGAGGAATACTGGGCCTATGGCGGCGATTTCGGTGATGAACCGAATGACGGTGCCTTCTGTGCCAACGGAATTGTCATGCCCGACCGTTCTGATAAGCCGGCACTTTTTGAAGTAAAGAAGGTGTATCAGCAGATATCTGTTCGTGAATCCGGCGAAGAAACATATATAATCAAAAACAAGTATGATTTTATCGATCTTTCCTTCGTAGCCGGAAGCTGGGAAATTCTGGAAAACGGCAGCGAAATCCTGAATGGTAAACTTCCCCCCCTGACCTGTAAAGCCGGTGAGGAAATGACAGTGCAGGTTCCGGTTTCTTCGATAAAGCCGGTTCCGGGTGGAAAGTATCACGTGACGTTTAAATTTTTTCTTAAAAATGATTTGCCCTGGGCCGCAGCCGGACACGTTGTCGCATGGGACCAGTTGGAGCTGTCCATTGAGGCGGGGGAAAAACCGATGCCCCCCCAGGAACTGCGGCGCTCCCTTCAGCTCGATGAAAGGAGGGATACTGTAAAAATATTTACAGAGAGTTTTTCCTACACCTTCGACAAAAGAAAGGGCAACCTGGTGTCAATTATGCTGCAGGGACATGAAATGCTGCGGGGATGCCTGGAGCCTAATTTCTGGCGTGCACCCACAGATAATGATATTGCATACGGTAATTATGCTACCTTCCTGTATCGCCCCGGTCCCTGGAAAAATGCAGCACAAAAAAGAAAACTGAAAAAATTCTCAGTTGTTAAAAGGGGAGACCGAATCATAACCGTCGAAGTACATGAATCAGTTTCGAAGGGGAAAAGTCTTCTTGAAACCAATTATATAATTCATGGAAGCGGTGACCTCGTAGTTGAAAGCAGGTTTACCCCCGCCAGGGATATGATAAGATACGGTATGAATCTGCGCATAAGCCAGCTGCTGGATACCGTCACCTGGTTTGGGAGAGGTCCCCATGAAACACAGTGGGACAGAAAAACCGGTGCAGCAACGGGCCTCTATTCAATGAAGGCGGAAGATATGCCCCATGACTATGTGAGACCCCAGGAGAATGGAAACCGTACCGATGTACACTGGTTTTCCTTTACCAACCGTGACGGGGGAGGGATCCTTTTTTCCGATGAGGGGGGAACTTCCCTTAATTTCAGTGTCTGGCCCTACGGGCAGGATGACCTGGAAGATGCTACGCATCCCCATATGCTGCCTAAACGTGATTTTTTAACGGTGAATGTCGGTCTGCAGCAGCGCGGTGTGGGGGGAGATGTTCCGGCAATTCACCAGGTTCATGATGAGTTCAAGTTAAAAAAGAATGTAGAATACTACTATTCCTTCAGGATCAGGCCCCTCGCGTCAGGTGAAGATTCGAAGTATTTCCTTTCCTATCGATTAAAATAATTTTGTTTAGCACTGACAGGTCGCGACCTGTCAGTGCTAAATCTGCAATCTTTTAACTTGAGAACTTGTCCGGCTTATTTTTGCAAATGTAATAGAAAGACACCATATGCGAAGAATGATTAATTAAATCAGGAGGAATATAATGAAAATCAGTTCATTATTATTTTCAGTGTTTTTACTTCTGGCGTTATCGGCAGCGGCAGTTGCCCAGGGGGCGCCGGAGAAAAAAGAGGGTATGCTGGGAAGTATTTCCGGTAAGGCGTTTCTGGAATTCAAACAGGAGCTTGATAAGGATGCCAATGGAGACTATCCAAATACCTTTACCGTTAAACGGGTCTATTTCGCCTGGAAAAAAAGTATCTCGAAAAATATGCTTTTTAAAGTGACAACCGATGTAGGGCAGATGGAGGCAGATGAATCCAGCGGCGGAGTTGCCCTGGGGAAGGGATACGAGGTCTATCTAAAGAATGCTTATTTTCAGTGGAAGAACGATTTTGGTTTCATGAATATGCGGGGCCGTGTCGGTATTTTACCCACTCCCATGCAGTCATTAATGTATTCCATGAGTGGACTCAGGTGGATTGATCAAACAGTAACCAGGGCGGTTGAATCAACGGCTGATGTGGGTGCCGGGTTGAACTTCGGTTTCGGTAAACTGGCTACCCTTGACGTGGCTGTATTCAATGGTGAAGGCTATAAAAAGGTTGTGGAGGATTATTACGGTAAGGCGGTGGATACCGTGCTTCACATTACTCCTCTTGAGAATGTCTTTGTTGACGGTTACTTCACCTATGAGGCGGAGGCTGACGGTGTGGATTATTTCTTTTTTGGCGGTGCTGCCGGATGGAAGAGCGAACTGCTTAAAACCGGTCTGCGCTTTACGATGACTGACGGTAGTGCCAGTGTGGCTGATCAAATGATTCTGGACGCCTATCTGAATCTTAATATGAAATCTTTTACAGGGGTACCGATTCTCATTGCTGGGCTCTTTGGTTACGTGAAGCCTGACAGTGGAGACAGTACCACCAGTTTTGGCGCCGGACCCGGATATAAATTCAACAAGTATGTACAGACCATGATATGGTTCGATTTCAGCAAAACGGGCAGCGCATCGGCAACCAGAAATATATATTTGAAGCTTGAGGCAAAGTATTAATTTTTTTTGGACATTGGCATATCAATATTAAATAAACTGACAAAAAGCGGCACGGTAACGTGTCGCTTTTTGCTGAAAATACTTGACGAAGATAAAAAATTTTGTTACTTTGTATTGTAAAGTAACTTTGAGATGTAAAGTAAGGAGTCCGAACAGCTATCATGAGGGAACAACATAAAGACCATAATATTGATAAATATGCCGACGATCTGGCCACCATTAAATCGATGCTCATGGATGTGGAGAAGCGCCCCTTTCTTGAGTTCTGGGCCTTTTATACCTGGGGCGGCCTTATCATTATCGGAACGCTAATCCATTACTGGCTCCGCATCAGCCGTGATATGCCGGAACCAAAACTTTATCTCTATGTCTGGCTTCCCCTGCTTTTGGTAGCGGCATTTCTTGAGACAATAGCGTGGCTGAAACAGATGAGTAAGGAATCGATGCCCCTGTTTAATACTACTTCATTGAAAATGTTTCTCACAATGGGGGGGCAGATGATAGCAGTAGGACTGTTTCTGGTTATCTCTTCAAAGGTTACAGGTTACCGTTATGTGCCTCATATTATTTTGGTTATGTATGGAGTATTCCTCATGAACATCGCGCAGATGTCTCACTTATTCTACTATGGCATGGGATATATCCTCGTACTGGTTGCAGTGACGTTTTATATTCTTCCCATACCTAAGGATATGGCATACCTGCTGTCGGGACTGGTTCTCGGTATTACCTTTGCTGTTACGGGGGAGCTGACGCGGCGCGTCGAAAAAGGGGACCAATGAGCAGAGAAGAACTCTTCACCCAGTTTGATAACGTTTTTTTTGAAAAGACCCGTCTCTCCATGATGACAGTACTCTATAAAGAAGACATGGTATCATTTAATCGTTTAAAAAAAATTATCGGGGGAAGTGACGGCGCCATATACACCCACCTCCAGAAACTTCAGGAGGCTGGATACGTTGATCAGAAGAAGGAAATTATAGGCAGCAAAGTACAGAGTTTTTTTTACCTCACAAGGGACGGAAAGGGACTTTTTAAGAAATACCTGAAGTTCATGGAAGAGATGATCGTCTCTCATAAATGATAAGTTTAACATGCGTTAATTGCAATATTCCAGATATATACTGGACTTTAATCCCTGTAACTATCAGGTTGTCACAGCTGAAACAAAAATATAATTTCAGTTAACAGTGCTGGATGCGCTGAGAAGAATCAATCAAATAATTAGTGAGGTTTACTTATGAATGTAGTTTACATAATTGGCGGAATCGCAGTTTTGATCATATTATTTTTTCTGTTTGGATATTTCATCTCCTCTCAGGAGAGGAAGAATGCCCCTGCAAATCTTGAAAAGGCGAAAGGGGAATACGAGAAGGAAAATTATTTAAAGGCAATGGAACTGGTCAGCAAGGCCTTTTATGTTCCCCTCAGTGGTGAGTATAAGAAAGAGGATGCCTCCGTTGCGCTCCAGGTAATTCAGCTGCTTGATTTGCTCCTTGAAAAGCAGGGGATGACTGAGGCAGTTTTTACCGCGGAGTTGAAGACATCTCTTGAGGCAGCGGCTGCAGAGGGTGGGGAAGTTGATGATTCTCTGACGGGTCCCGTTGAAAAATTTCTACAGAAATTTGAAGAGGGGACATGTTCTGCGGCCAGTGCCCTTATGGAAAAGGCCCTGGAGGGGGAAGTCGAAATAAAGGAAAAGAGTGGTGAAGACTTTACTGATCTGCTGGATGATAAAACTGAAACACCTGCGATAAACAAAGTAGGTAAAATGCTTATGACTGGAAAAATCGATAAGGCAATCTCATTTATTGACACTCAGATTGAGAGTGCATCAAATCCCTTTCGGGCAACTCTCCTTGAACAGCGGGCCGCATGTAAATTTATGAAAAAGGATTTTATCGGGGCCAGATCGGACTATGAAACAATTCTGGAATTTTACCCCGGACATAGAAGAACCATGGATAGTCTCAGGGACATTAAATAATAGAACAAAAAATATTGCCGGAGATTCAGCAAAGGAGTTTCTAAGATGGATATTTTATTTTGGATTTATTTTCTCAATGCTGTTTTATTGATCAATCATGAGATTGATTCAGCATACTGGAAAGAATGGGATCTCTTTGGCATGAAAGGGGGAGTACAGGGTTTTCTGATTATCCACCTCCCTCTTCTGGGAATTATCCTCTATGGGCTTGTTGAGGTTTCCCGGGGAGCCTCTTCGGGCCTGATATATTCCCTGCTCCTTGCAGCCGGGGGAATCTTCGCCATGGTTATTCATACCTTTTTTATAAGAAAAGGACATAACGAGTTTACTCTTCCGATGTCCAAAATTATTCTTGCATCAACGGGAATAATTTCACTTTTTCAGATGGCCTGGACGATTCATCTGATTCTGAAATAGAAGTGAAAGTTTTTTTTCTACGGTGTATCACCTGTTTTATTATTACCCGTTAAAACGAAGAATAAATGTTTTACAGTAAAAATATAGAAAAGATATTGGGGGGAAGTAAAAACCTCTCCTGAACAGCAGGTGAATAACAGGAAGCAAACAGTGAATATAAAGAAGCATATTTTTTTTACCTCTGATGAAACAGATATTGAAGTAATTGCCGATTATATTGAAAATCCCATAGCGACACTGGTTATCTGGCCCTGTATGGGGGGAAGTGTTTTAATGTACCGGTGTCCCGTCGAACAGTTTAATAAAGCCGGTATCAGCGTAATCCGGTTTAATCCACGTGGACATGGAAATTCCAGCGGGCAGTTTGTTCCGGAAGCAGCTATTGCGGATCTGAATGAATTCATAGGAGTGAATAAAAGGGATGATTCTCCAATTTATATTGTCGGTCACAGTGCAGGGGCGAATGCAGTGCTGCAGTATGGTACTGCATTCGGGGATGTTGACCGTTTTATTCTAATCTCTCCAGTACTTGACAGTATCGAATCTCTCCGTTATATGTACCAGCAGAAGACAATAATGGAATTTAATGTGTTGATTTCTGCTCTTACCTCGGATAAGGATTTAATTCACCATGTTCTTGCGGACAGCATGTGGATGGCACCGGAGATATGGGAAAGTAAAAATTACAGGGAGAGGCTCGATGCGGTCTCCTTCGAATTCAAAGTGGGAATTTTTCTGGAAAGGCTTTTTATTCAGGGATATAATACTTTCCCGGATTTGGTTCTTCATGGAGACAAATCAACGATTTTACTTCCCAAAAAAGACAACTGGTATCCCAAAGAGACTGTTATGAGACTCTCTGCTGAAAATAGTATACCCGTTGTTACCATGTCAGAGGCGAACGACCATTTTTTTACCGGAGCCTGGAAGACCGTCTGGGACTGGGTGCGCGAAGATATGGATTTATGTTATCGGTAAACTTGCTCCATGCAACCCGCTTCATAGCATGCCATGACTTCACCTTGCTCTTGAAGCTTTTTCAACACCTTAATTATCTTTTGCTTATTGTTGGGAAGCTGCCTTTCAAATTCAGGTTCTTTTCTTCGGTTTAGGAGAACTGAGAGTTCAACCGTTTCTTTGTGGACATCCATACCTACATAGTATACATTTTTCATCGTGACCTCCTTTCTTGTATGCGGTAATCCCAGTACTTTACTGGTAAATCCGCGAATTTGCAAGAAGGAGGTCACATCATATTGTCTTGTTTCTTTAAACTTATTTATCATGCCGTGTTATCTCCCTTCTCTTTTATTCGTCTTATTTTAAGTCCCAATATTATGGAATTCCTGAAATTTTAAATTCATCATAGGGTGGATTTATTGATAATAGTGACTATTTAAAATATCGATGTGATATATTTGAAATATTAATAATTGACATATGAGATTCCGTATAGATTGTTGTAGCAAATACAATTAATAAGGATGCTGATATGAAACAAGCCGTCCCTCTTTTTAATGATGAATTTATCGGTGAACCACCAACAAAACGGGTCTTTAGTTTTCTCCAGTCTCATCGTGAGCAGGGTGTGCCCGTCGCGGGCATCTACTGCAGTTATGCGCCTATTGAACTGCTGCATGCCATGAACATCAAGCCGGCACTGCTCTGTGCTTTTGCAAATTCAACAGTAGAAAAGGCAGAGGAAGTGCTTCCTGCCAACCTGTGTCCATTGATTAAATCGAGTTATGGATTCATTCAATCTGATACCTGTCCATTTTTTGGTATTTCAGAAGCTGTTATCGGAGAAACCACCTGTGATGGCAAAAAGAAGATGTTTGAACTCATTGCAGAAGAGCGTCCCCTCTGGGTTATGGACCTCCCGCAGCTCCCTGACCATAAGGAGGCAAAGGATAACTGGACTGTGATGATTCGAAAACTGCAGACATTCCTTGAGAAAACTTTTGACAGGAAGGCCGATGATGGTGCCATCGAAGCTGCCCTGAAGGATATGAATAAAAAGTGCGAAGCCGTTAATAAGATATTCTCCTATGCTGCCATGGAACCCCCTGTAATCAGCTGGAAGGAGATTTACGATATAGTTTTTCTTGCCATGCCCGCAACCTATGAAGAACTGGAGCCCCAACTTACTGATATTGCTGAAAAACTGGAACAGCGATGCAGGGATGGATACAGCTATGTCTCTCCGGGGACACCGCGGGTTATGGTCACCGGCTGTCCCGTTGGCGGAGATGCTGCCAAAATATTTAAAATAATTGAGGAAGCGGGGGCAGTTGTGGTTGCCCTGGATTCCTGTACCGGAATGAAGGCCTTTGCTGCGAGGGCCCGGGAAGACACGGCAGATCCGGTTGCGGCCCTTTCGGAAAAATATCTCGGTATTCCCTGCTCTTGTATGACACCCAATGATAACCGTCTGGAGGCAATGGATGGTATCATTGAACGCTTTAAGCCGGATGTGGTCATTGACTTTATCCTGCATGCCTGTCATTCATACAACATAGAGTCTCATAAGGTAGGCAATTACGTTAAGAAAAAACATGGGCTGCCCTTTCTAAAAATTATTTCGGACTATTCAGATGCAGATACGGGCCAGATAAAAACACGCGTCGAGGCAATACTGGATACGGTACGTCGACCGAATTAAAAGAATAATGTGTCAAATACCTGAAGGCGGCATTGTGAGGTGCTGCCTTCAGGTATGAATATCTCAATTCTATCATCCCTTCCATGCCTGGTGAAATATCAGATCTTTGTCGGTGTAAGATTAATTTGACCTGACAGCAAATCTGCATCATATTTAGACTAATAAAATTGTGGAGAGTCTAAATATGTCTGAAGAAATAGAAATACGTGAAGCAGAATTGCAGGATATTCCATTTCTGATAGAAATGCGTAAGAAACTAGAAAAACATGTGGAAAAGAACAATAAACTGTTTTTGTGTCACAGCAACAGTTTTATCCAGAATCTTAATGCCTACTATCAATCAAAAATACGAAAACCCTCTTCAAAATTGTTCCTGGCTTACGTGAAGGGCGAACCGGAAAACGTGGTGGGCATGTCACTGGGGAAAATAGTCAGTAATGATGAACATGATCCTCCCCGTACCGGTCGCATCGATGATGTCTGGGTTGAACCGGAATACCGTCGTATGGGAACCTGTGAAATAATGGTGAAGGAACTGGTTGAGTTTTTTAAAAGAAATAAGGTCTATGACCTGGTCCTGGAATATGCCATCTATGACCATGAGGCGGAAGAAACATGGAGAAAAATGGGTTTTCAGCCTTCAGTCATAATCTCCACCGCAAAGATTGATGAAGTAAATGTATGATTGGTTTTCTTATGGATGCTCTCTTCTAGCGTTTGTGTGGTTTAGAAAACAGGTTTCTCTGACCGGGGGTTGTAGTGAAACTTCACCTCTTTTTTAACTTCCTTTTAAAAACCTCCATCGGGTAATTTTCCATATTTATATTTTTCTTCTTAAAAGTATTGACAATAATTATGGATGAAAAAAGTATGTAAGTGCTCACTAACCAAAGGGTTAATGAAGCAGTGTTTTGCATAATTGAAATTTGAGAAAAAATTTATATGAAAATTAGAATTGGTACAAGGGGAAGTGCCCTCGCCATGTGGCAGGCACGGTTTATCGCAGAGAGAATCGGCAGTGATAAAACAGAGATTATGGTGATAAAAACCGCAGGTGACAGGATTCAGAATGTCTCCTTTGATAAAATGGAGGGGAAGGGTTTCTTTACGAAGGAAATAGAGGAAGCCCTGCTGAATAAGAGAATTGATCTTGCTGTTCACTCCCTGAAGGATCTCCCAACTGAGAATACTCCGGGGCTCACAATTGCCGCCATACCCGAAAGGGAGGACCCTGCAGACAGGCTCTTGATTCGACGCGAGTCAATTTCCGGTAAAGATCCGCTTCCTCTGGGGGAGGGGGCTGTTGTCGGTACCAGCTCCATGAGGCGCCTGGCGCAGCTGAAACTCCTTCGGCCTGATCTGACTGTAAATCCTTTGAGGGGAAACATTAATACACGCCTGAAAAAGCTTAATGAAGGAAACTATGATGCCATTGTTCTTGCCGCAGCAGGTGTAAAAAGGATTGAGCTTGATACCAGCGGCCTTGAGGTGATAGATCTATGCCCTGATAAATTTATTCCCGCTCCGGGACAGGGGGCTCTCGGGATCCAGATAAGGGAGCGTGATGAAATCACCCGAAAGGCTGTAGAATTTCTGAACCATCACGTTACAGAACAGAGAATACTGGCAGAGAGGTCCTTTCTCCATTCCTTTGGCGGGGGATGTCATATTCCCCTTGGGGCTATTGCGGAAGTTAATAAGGACAAAATATTTCTTGTCGGAGTTGTGGCATCCCCGGATGGTTCCAGGGCCTGCAGGGAATCAATCGAGGGAGCTGATCCTGTGAAAACAGGTGCGGAGCTTGCGCGCAGACTCAAAGAAAAAGGAGCTGATAACCTGTTATGAAAAATGGATTTGTATATCTTGTAGGGGCCGGTCCCGGCGATCCGGAATTGATTACAGTGAAGGCTGTGAACGTCCTGGCAGAAGCTGATTGTATAATTTATGATTTCCTGGCAAATTCTTCACTCATAAGCGAATTCGATTGTGAAAAAATTTATGTGGGAAAAAAGGGGAGCGATCATACTCTTACCCAGAATGAAATCAATTCGCTCATTACAAAGAAGGCAAAGGAAGGAAAGGTGGTTGTGCGCCTTAAGGGAGGTGATCCCTTTATTTTCGGACGAGGGGGAGAAGAGGCGGAGGACCTCGTGGAGGCGGATATACCATTCTGCATTGTACCCGGCATATCATCCTTTTATTCTGCTCCCGCATATGCGGGAATCCCCCTCACTCACAGGGATTATGCCAGTGCCCTGGAGGTTATTACCGGGCACAGAAGGGATGATGCCGGTACCGGCGATGATGTTAATTTTCCTGATTATGATCCTGATCGTACATATACTTTTCTTATGGGGATGAAAAATCTTCCTGATATTATAAATGCATTGATTGATAAAAAAAAATTTCCCGCAGATACTCAGGTCGCGATAATTTCATGGGGTACCAGGCCTCAGCAGCAGGTTATAACGGGAACCCTTCAGAATATTGTTGAGAATGCTGGGAAGTCGGGCATCTCACCCCCGGCGATAATTGTAGTGGGTGGAGTTGTTAATCTCAGAAACAAACTGAGGTGGTATGATAATCTCCCATTGTTCGGGAAAAAAATTGTGGTAACGCGTACGAGGAAACAGGCATCAAAAATTTCCAAAAAACTGGGTAGTCTTGGGGCGGAAGTAATTGAATTTCCTACTATTAAAATACACCAGTCAGACGATATGACTTCCCTGCAGAATGCAATTCGAAATATTTATCAGTTTCAGTGGATTCTCTTCACCTCTCAGAATGGTGTACAGGTGTTTTTTGATGAGTTATTTAAAATGGGAAGGGATACCAGGGCCCTCGGTTATTGTAAGATCGCCGTGATAGGGCCTGCAACTGGAGATGAACTGCTGAGGTATGGAATCAAACCGGATGTAATTCCTGAAAAGTATATTGCAGAGAGCCTGGTCCAGGCTATGAAGGGATATAACATCAATGGGAAAAAGGTCCTTATACCCTGTGCTGAGGAGGCGAGGTACGTCCTTTCCGTTGGACTGGAAAACCAGGGGGCCCATGTTGAACGGGTACATACTTACTCCATCAGGATTCCTGATGAACCTTCCGAAGTTGACATCAATGAAATTGCAGATGCCGATATAATAACCTTTGCCAGTTCATCAACTGTAGAAAATTTCTTTTCTATTGTTGAGTCTGTAAATGGAGACATTGCATCCATCGGCCCCATTACCTCAAAGGCTGTTCTGGGAAACGGGCATGAGGTGAAGATTGAGGCAGGGGAGTATACAATTGACGGTATAGTTGATGCCATTGTTGATCATTACAGGGAGCAGGAAAAATGAAACACAGACCCAGGAGGCTTCGGGCAACTCCTGCGATCCGGAACCTGGTTGCGGAGACTTCCATAATTCCTTCGAAGCTTATAATGCCGCATTTTGTTTGTGAGGGCAACGGAATAAGAACAGGGATAGATTCGATGCCGGGTATTGACCGTGTAAGTATTGATAACCTGTTGAATGATATTGAAAGTGATTTAAAGCTGGGGATCGGGACTGTTCACCTTTTTGGAATTCCTGAAATAAAAGACGAAATGGGAACCGGAGCATATGCAGCGAATGGCATTGTCCAGAAAGCTGTGAGGGAGGTGAAGAAAAACTTCCCCCATTTGCATCTGATAACCGACGTATGTCTCTGTGAGTATACCAGCCACGGTCACTGCGGGATAGTAAGAGAAGGGAAGATTTTAAACGATCCCACCATCGATCTTCTCGCGAAGATTGCCCTTTCGCATGCTGAGGCGGGGGCTGACATGGTGGCACCATCTGATATGATGGATGGACGGATCGCTGTAATAAGAAAAGCCCTGGATGAACAGGGATTTTCTGAAGCGGCACTGATGGCCTACTCCGCGAAGTACGCCTCTGCCTTTTACGGACCCTTCAGGGACGCCGCGGGAAGCACTCCCCTGTGCGGTGACAGAAAAAGTTACCAGATGGATCCGGGGAACGGGAAAGAGGCGGAGCGTGAGGTGTTTCTCGATATAAACGAGGGGGCCGATATTGTCATCGTCAAACCGGCATTGTCCTACCTTGACATAATTCTCAGGGCCAGCCTGATTTCGGAAGTACCGGTCTGTGCCTATAATGTGAGTGGTGAATATTCCATGGTGAAAAGTTCGGTCCGGAATGGTTTTGGAAATGAAAGGGAACTTGTCATGGAGGTATTGACCTCAATATTTCGGGCTGGAGCTAATATGATTATTTCATATCATACCAGGGATTTGCTGAAGAATAAATGGGTGTAAACAGGAAATGTAATGTTTAATGCACTGTTTATATTAACACTGGTACTTTTTACTGGGACTTCCATTTTCAGTTTTTATTCATTTTACAATGATGATAAGAAGAACAGGAAGTTTCTGAAGCTCCTGTTTTCCCTTTCGACGGTATCTTTCTTTTCTCTGGGAATAGCCTGGATATACAGGTATTCTCTTTACACCTTTGTCAAGGTTGTATTCAGTATCTGGGGTTTTTTCTACTTTTTTCTTTTTGTGCTTATCCTCATGATCCTATACCTTTTTCTCTCCAGTTGGGGGAAGTGGTGGAAGTCCTTTTTGATTTTCGCCGCACCTTTTATTGCGTTAATTCTTGCAGTGTCCATTCCATATATTGATTCCACAAGAAAGGTAATTGTTAACATGGAGCATTCTCCGCTGCTTAATAACCTGCTGCCTGCCCATGTCTTCATTACCATACTGGGAGAACTTTTTTTCTTCTTAAGCTTCGTCGGATCCGTTCTCTATCTTCTAATGGAATGGCAGTTGAAGAAAAAAGGTTCCATGAAGTTGATTTACAGACTTCCTAATCTTGAAATTATCGAAAATTTTAACAGGTGGGCAATTATAAGGTCCCTGGTCATGATATCTGTCGGTGTTGTTCTGGGAGTATTGATGACTAATTTTGTCTACCTCACTCCATTCCTGGGAACCGCAAAGGAGATACATATCTATTTTACATGGATTATAATCTGCGGTCTCTTCTGCTTAAGGAGTATATTCAATATAGATCCGCGCAGGGCCAATATTGCCAATATAATACTTTTTTCAATAGTAATGTTTCTTTTTGTTTTTACCAATATTTACATAACCAGGGGATTTCACAGCTTCAAGTAATATGAACAGAAAAGAGAACATACCTGAAATCGGTCTTATCGGGCTGAGTCATAAAACCGCTTCAGTGGAGATGAGGGAACTCTTTTCGCTGGAGGACAATCAAATTTCCGAATACATGGATAGGCTGCATGCTGAAGGTACGATGGAGTCTGTATGCCTGTCAACCTGTAACAGGGTGGAGATATATTTTGCATCGGATAATATACATTCCTCTGTTGAGTCAATTTTAAGGATACTGGAGGAAGTATCCTCTATTCCCAGGGAAAACTTCGAGTCGCTTTTATACCGAAAATATTCCCGTGACGCAATTATCCATCTTTTTGCTGTTTCCTCATCCCTGGACTCCCTGGTTGTTGGAGAGGATGAAATACTCGGACAGGTAAAGGAGGCCTACCGAAAGGCTTCAGATGAGAAAAGGACCGGGCAGATTCTGAACAAACTTTTTCACAACGCCTTTAAGACATCAAAGAGGGTGCGAACGGAAACGGAGATTGCCAGGAACCCCCTCTCAATAGCCTATATCGCCACAGAGCTTGCGAAGAGTATTTTCGATGATTTCTCTAAAAGGAAGGCACTGCTCATTGGGGCGGGTGAAATGGGGGAGCTGATCCTGAAATATTTCAGCAAGTTTAATATTCGTGAGGTGGTTCTGGCAAACCGTAGTTTTCATAATGCTGAAAGAATCGCAAGGGAAATAAACAGGGAAGCCCACATAATTCCCCTTGATGATATCTATACTGCTGCAGGTCATACTGATATAATAATATCATCTGTTTCCTCTCCTGAATATATTGTGAATCCTGATGATGTAAGGGCAATTATTAGGAAGAGGGGGAAGCATCCGCTTTTTATAATAGATATATCTGTTCCCAGGAGTGTCGATCCTGAAGTTGGAAAAATCAGGAACGTGTATCTTTACAACGTTGATGATCTGAAATCCATTGCGGATGAAAATCTTAAAACCAGGTTGAGGGAAGTGGAAATGGCAAAGCGCCTCCTTGAATCCGATGCTGATGAATTTTTTTCCTGGTATGACGGGCTGGAGATTATCCCCACCATTGTAGAATTACAGAAGAGATTTGATGAGATCAGGGAACAGGAAGTAGAAAAATATAAGCGGAAAAAATTAAAACATATTTCGGATGATGATTTCAGAATTATCAAAGAACTGACCAGTCAGATAATGACCAAAACTCTTCATAATCCCATTACATATTTGAAAAACGGGCAAAATGGCGGAGAGGAAGATAAGGCCATGGTGAAGGAAATTGCAAACACAATAGGAAAGGTATTCCAGCCCTGTAAATAATCCCATTATTGACTTCCGTCAAGGAAGTGGCTCAGAGCACCTGATACATTGTCATAAAGGAGACAATAATATGAAAATGCCCGATATACCCAGACTGATATTCTGGGAACTGACGAAGAAATGCAATCTTGCCTGCCTTCACTGCAGGGCTGAGGCTGAGGATTTTGATTATTCCGGAGAAGTGGCCCTGGCCCGGGCAAAGAAGGTGATTGATGATATAGTTGAGGTCTCAGAGCCGATACTGGTTCTCACCGGCGGAGAACCCCTGTACAGAAAGGATATATTTGATATCGCATCCTATGCGGGAGAGAAGGGCCTTCGTGTCGCCCTCGCGACGAATGGAACCCTCATCGATACAAAAACTGCAAAGCGGATAAAGGATACCGGGATCGCCCGGGTCAGTATATCAATAGATGGCAGCACCGCAGCATCCCACGATGGTTTTCGCGGTATCGTCGGTTCCTTTGATGATGCGGTAAGGGGAGCACGTTTGCTCAGAGAGGCCGGCGTTGAGTTCCAGTTTAATACCACGGTGACAAAAAGGAACGTAGAGGAAATAGAAGACATCCTTAAGTTTGCCGAGGATGAGGGCGCCGCGGCACTTCATCTTTTTATGCTCGTTCCCGTAGGATGTGGAGTTGAGATAGCTGAAACTGATATGATATCCAGTGAAAAATATGAAGAAGTTCTTTACTGGTTCTATGGCAGGTCAAAGGAAGTCCCCCTTGAATTTAAGGCAACCTGCGCGCCACATTACTACCGTATAATCCGACAGCAGGCAAAGGAGGAGGGGCGAATCCTGAGCCTTGAAGAGGACGGAATGGCGGCAATGACCAGGGGGTGCCTGGCGGGAAGCGGTGTATGTTTTATTTCCCACACTGGTGATGTTCAGCCATGCGGTTATCTGCCGATGGTTGCGGGAAATGTTTTGAAAAAGCCTTTTAAGGACATATGGGAAGATTCAGACCTGTTCAGGTCCCTGAGGGATCCTGGCCTTCTTAAGGGCAAGTGTGGGGAGTGCGCATACCGGGTGGTATGCGGCGGGTGCAGAGCCCGGGCCCATTACGCAGTTGATGACTATCTGGATGAGGAACCCTACTGTGTCTATGAACCGGGAGCCGTAAAAAAATGAGCGGCTTTACGGAAAAGGAATCGAATGTTCTCAACGAAATACAGAAATCATTTCCCCTGGAAAAACGACCCTTCGATCAGTTGTCAGGGGATACTGGAATCCCCGTACGGGAAATTATTGATATACTGAAAGACCTGAAAGAGAGGGGTGTTATAAGAAATATTGCTGGTATCTTTAACGGGGAATCCCTCGGGTACTACCTGAACCTGGTGGCATTGAAGGTTGATGAAAGCAACATCGAAGGGGCCGTTGAATTGATCAACAGCCATCCCGGGGTGAGCCATAATTACCTGAGGGACCACGACTATAATATATGGTTTACACTTGCAGAAGAAAGCGAAGAGAGTTTTAGAAAGGCCATTGATACTATATCTGCGGAAAGCGGCGCCAGGGACACTCTCATAATGAGAAATGAGAAGCTATACAAGATTGGCTTTATGCTCTCCATTGGAAATAAAGGAAAAGACGGCAGGGACCTTTCCTCGGGCAGGGCCCGGGAAATCCCGGTCGATGTTACTTTTTCGGAAGAGGAGAGGAAGGCGGTCCTCCTGCTTCAGAAGGATATGCCTCTCATTGAAGAGCCTTTTGCGGCACTGGCAGAAGGGAGTAAGAATCTGGAGCAGGAGCGATTGATTGATATAGCCCGGAATTTTAAACAACGAAATATTATGAGGCGTTATGCCGCTGTTCTGAGGCACAGGAAGGCGGGCTACGCCTTCAATGCAATGACCGCCTGGAGGGTGGCACCGAATGAGGCGGAGAATGTAATCCAGCCTTTTATCGATGAGGAGAAAGTGACCCACCTTTACATGAGGACAATACACCCGGGAAAATGGGAGCATCCCCTTTTTGCAATGATCCATGCAAAAAGTGAGAGTGAGCTTGAGACCGTTATAAACAG
This sequence comes from uncultured Spirochaetota bacterium, assembly GCA_942491575.1. Lineage (GTDB taxonomy): Bacteria > Spirochaetota > UBA4802 > UBA4802 > UBA5550 > CAZHNW01. The sequence goes on along the minus strand of CALOBT010000025.1, from coordinate 1,033,110 downwards.
GCTTTCCATGAAATCGGGAATCGAAGATAAACTGGTATTGAGGTCCCTTAGGGAATTTAAAAAAAAGAAGATAACATACTTTTCAGATGAATTTAAGAATTGGGGGAAGTTAAAATGATTGATATAGGGAAAATTTATTGCGGCGGAAGTTCAACAGGAGATGGTCTCCGGTATGGAACAAAATCAAATGTGGATGCACATGGAAATGCTCCCCACAGGATTGAGAAACTCGCCAGTGACCGCAGGCCCATAGTTGTCTGGAATACTTCAAGGACATGCAACCTGAAATGTGTTCACTGCTATACTGATTCGGACAATAAAATTTATTCAGGAGAGCTTTCGACGGAAGAGGGACTTAACCTGATAGATGATCTTGCCTCCTTTGATATTCCATCACTTCTTTTTTCAGGAGGAGAGCCCCTGATGAGGAAGGACCTCTTTCAGCTCATCGACAGGGCCGTAATCAGGAATATAAGGCCCGTGATTTCCACCAACGGAACCCTTATTGACGGTGAGATGGCGCAGAAAATCAAGGATTCCGGAATAGTCTATGTGGGCATCAGCCTTGATGGAATGGAAGAGGTTAATGATGAATTCCGCGGAGTTGACGGGGCCTTCAGGAGGGCCATGAAGGGCTTCGATAACTGCAGGGCCGCTGGGCAGCGTGTGGGACTCAGACTTACCCTTACGAAGAGAAACTATAGGGACCTCCACAAAATTTTTGATTTTATAGAGGCAGAAGGAATTGACAGGGCATGTTTTTACCACCTTGTTTATTCCGGACGTGGAAGCAGTATGTTCAAGGATGACCTCACATACAGTGAATCGAGAGATGCAATGGATATTATCAGTGAGCGGACAGATGATTATTTCCGGCGGGGACTTGATATAAATATTCTCACCGTTGATAACCATACCGACGGTGTATACCTTTACCTGAAACTTCTAAAAGAAAATTCCGGGAGGGCAGAGGAAGTTCGAACCCTTCTTTCATGGAACGGCGGTGGAGCCAATTCCACCGGTGTGGGAATAGGAAACATTGATTTCAACGGCAATGTACATCCAGATCAGTTCTGGCAGGATCATACCCTTGGCAACATCAGGGAAAGAAGTTTTGGTGATATATGGATGGATGAGTCGGACCCCATTATGCACGGCCTGAAGAATAAAGCTGAGCATATCAAGGGGCGGTGCAGGGTCTGCAAGTTTACCGATATGTGTACCGGTGCGATGAGAGTGAGGGGGTACAGAACCTACGGAGATCCCTGGGCTCCGGATCCTCAGTGTTACCTCACTGATGAAGAGATTGGTCTCAATGCCGATCTTAAGGCATCACTTAAAGAAAGGGGAGAGGACTTCGACAGACCGGAGGAGCTTCAGGTAAAATGAAACTTTATCCCGTAATGATCAATCTTGAAGAAAGCCTGGTGGTTATGATAGGTGCAGGGGAGGTTGCTCTGCGTAAAACCGCAGACCTGCTTGAGGCCGGTGCAGTAGTAAAGATTATTTCCCCGGTAATTCATATAGGTTTTGCGGAGTTTGCCAGGGAATTTGGAGACAGAATTGAAATAGTAAATAGAGAATATACTGAGGGAGATCTTGAGAGGGCGACACTTGCCTTTTCCGCCACAAATGATCCAGGTATAAACAGGAATGTGTTCCGGGAAGCAATGGAGAAAAATATACTTATAAATTCAGTTGATGATCCCCATAACTGTTCATTTTTTATTCCTTCAATATATAAAAAGGGAGACCTCCTCATGACTCTTTCTACATCAGGGGCGTCTCCCGCGATGGCGGCAAGGCTTAGAAGGGAGCTGGAAAAATATATTCCCGATAATATCGATCTGGTACTCAGAACCCTGAGGATGGCCCGTGAAATGCTAAAGGATGATAAGATATTTAGTTACCTTGATTTTGAGAAGAGGGGCAGGATTTTGAAAATAATAGTCAACGATGATGAATTACTGGATGATCATATTAATTCATACAAGGAAGGAAGCCTCAGGGAGATGCTGCAGGTAAGTTCGAAGGAAATTATATCTTGATGTAAATAGAGTCAATGGCAGTTTTTAATCCGGGAGTTGTAGCCTATGGATTTGTTTCTTCCCATTTCCGGATATGTTTGGTAAACTTTCATTCATTCACTGTTGTCTTGTTTTTACAACTCTTGATTTCATTAATGGTCATTTAAAAAATCCTCTTAAAATGAGAAAAAAACTTGACAAAGAGGTTCATGGATATTCGAATCATAGAGAGAAGGGTTAGTGAGCGCTTACAAACGAAGTTTGCCTTCACAGCCGATTAAAATTTTGCATCATTTACGGTAATTTGAATTTTGTATTAGAAGTTCCCGAAAGGGTAAAATTCACCTGGAGTTTTGCCTTCAACGGGCCTTTTGGACAAACAGTACCATGTGATGTCCTCCTAAGTAACCTCTCTCTCCATTTGGGGAGAGGGGCCTGAGAGAAGGGGGGAATGTACAAATAGTCAGATGTCAGTAACGGCTTTTGTTCTCACTGATTATCTATTGTACAGTATTAATAATATTAGAGGTAGATAGAGGGATGTTTTCAGGTCATACAATAAAGTCATGTTCCGGTATTTTTTTTCTTATGCTGATAGTGTTAAGCACTCTTCTTATTCAGTGTGGTTCAGATCCGAATCTGGATAAAACAGCATATCTGATGAAAAAGAAAATCGGACTCACCAGCGAACAGACTGCAAAATTTGATAATGTTATTAACGATGTAAAAAAGATAAGGGAGCAGGACCGGAATCAGCACCGTGGAAATGATAAAGCCCTGCTGAAGGCGGCAAGAGAGAGAGAAGCTCTTGAGATTCAAAGACTTGAATCTGTCCTCGAGGAAAATCAAAAAACTAAATTCAGGAAACTCTGGTCAAAAAAGAAAGTGTCAGATCGGGCCCTCCTTCTTGGAGAGCGAATTGGCCTCAACCGAAAGGTCACCATAAGAATTAATCCTATTATCTCCGGTGCACCCGTGAAAGAGGATTTTATCAAGGCGAAGAATTCGGGAGATCCATCATTGGTCAATGAACTGCGAAAGAAAGCAGATAAGGTCCATAAGGAGATTGAGCATTTTCTTAATGATGAGCAAAAGATAGTATTCCGGAAATTGATCGAAGGGAGGTGCGGTCATTGATCGTACTTTGATTTCGACAGGTTGCCTGTATAAGATAGTATTATTTTAAACAGTATCACTATGTTAGTGAGCAGCAACTTACCCTTATGATAATAAAGTCTATAGGGGTAGAATAAAAATTATAGAAAAATTCAGTTGGAGGATTATATGAATTTAAAGTCTCGCATTAAAATTTTGGTTTCTCTGGTTCTTCTGGGGGCGGTTTTTTTAACCCAGTGCAAAGGCAGAGATGATTCTTATCAGAATACAACCATGGACCATGCCATCGCTTTTACAAAAGTATTAAAGCTAAACAATGAGCAGATGAGACAGCTGGTAGATATTCTCAATGATACAAAGAGAATGACCGCCAGGGACCGTTCAAAGCATAAAGGTGACAACGAAGCTCTGCTGAAAGCAGCGAAGGTGAGAAGTGCGTCCAAGGTGAGTAGAATAGAGGCATTTCTAACGGAAGATCAGAAGATTAAGTTTAAGGAAATGAGAGATAACAAGAATATTACTCCAAAGGCAATTATCTTTGCGGAACGACTGGGCCTTGACTGTAGAGGACTTGAAGCAATTGCAAAAATAGTAGCCGGTTCACCCACTGCGGAAGAAGCTGCGGCGGTGAAGGCATCAAAAGATCCGGAGAAGATAAAGGCCTTCGCTGAAAGGACAGGGAAAATTCATCAGGGAATTGAGTCATTGCTGCGAAGTAATGAGCAGAAGGCTGAATTCAAAAAGATGATCCAGGATCAAATGAAAAAGGTTGAACAAATTTTGGAAAAGGGATGATGCGCATCATCATTTCTAACTTTTCGGTTATGCACTTTAATTTGAGGGCTGTGGTCTAAGATGGGACCATCCTTAAAGTGAATAGATAGGATCCCATCTTTAATAAATTGAAAGAAGGGATTGATCAAAAATTTATAACATCTGGGAGATCTAATATGAATCAAAACAAAAAACTTGGAGGTATCCTGGCAACATTTGGCGGTTTGTTTACCGCAATTGGAACCATGGCAATTTTCCTCCTTTGGTATGAGCGTGGAATGACAGCTGAAGCTGCAGAACCCGGTTGCGAGATGCTTCTTAAGTACATTATGCCGACACTCGGTGATATGGCAATGATTGCGGGACTCGGCTACATGGTCAGCGGTTATCTTTTCTTTACCGGCAAAAAGGGCGCTTTCGGCCTTGCGGTAATTTCTAACATGCTGGCACTGCAGGGAAGCTGGTTTATTAATGTACCTTTTATGTCAGCCAGTATGCCTCCTGTATACTTTATTGTTTTCGTTCCAAATCTTATTCTCTACTTTCTTATACTCAGAAAAGTCGGTAATGTATCATGGGGACGTACCGTCCTTGGAATGTTTACCGGAATGGCTTTTGTTCTCTGTTTCATGAACGGAATTGCAAGCTGGAGCCGTATTCTTACAATCGGAACCCCGCTTTTCGTATTCGTACAGAGACTTCACTGGATTTCCAGTATTGGCTGGGGTATCGTTACAGCAGGTATCCTCATTGCACCTAAAGACTGGATGCGTGTAGTCGGTCTTGCCGCTGGTCTCCTTCAGCTTGTAGTGGGTACGCCCCTGGCTATTGAAACCACCATTGAGCTTGGAAGATTCTCTCTCTTCTCAATTGCTCCAATTATCAGCGGTGTAATGTTCTTTTTATACCTGTCACCAAAGTTATTCCAGAGAATGACCGGTGCAGAGGATGAAGAGGCAATAGCTCAGACTGCATAAGCTCCTTAACGTCAGCATTCTTCTTCGAAGGGTAGCTGATTTTAACTTTAATATTGAAAGGGATGTCTTATACAGGCATCCCTTTCTTTTAAAAATATATGATACCTTGATGTAGGGAAAGAAAAACAATGCCGGATAATAGACGTGAAAACTTCCCCCCCCTTAGAAAACAGAGTCATGTAAAAATTGCCATACGAGCCGGTATCGTTGTTCTATTCAGTTCATTATTCAGTATCAGCCTCTACCAGGATGTTTCCCTCGGAATTTTTCACTGGCTCTGGGGGCTCATGACTGTCTGTCTCAGTCTCGCAGTAGGTTATCATTTGAGCCGACTGGTTCCCATGGAAGTCCATAAAGAGGCAAAATGTATCACCCTCTCCTTTGACCGCATCTATTTTGCTCTCATCTGGCTACTTGTAATTGCCAAAGCAGTGGCGGCGTCCCTCTCCGGGATGGAAGTCTGGACTGATATTATCATGTGTGTAATTATGGGGCTCATGAGCGGACGTTTGGCTGGTATCTGTTTCAAGGTCCACCGGTTGAAAATTATGCATAACTTTTCTGTTTAATTATATCGGAACAGGTGCGAAGTTTCCATCGAAGTAGTTTGATAACTATTTTTTTGTCTGTCAGTGTTGAAAAACTTTATAATATCAGTAGTTAATAAAATACTATAACATTTGGCATAAATTGTATATTTTGCTCTTAAATTTTGCAAAAAATCTTGACAAAATATTAACTATTGTTCATCGTAAGATAATGTTTGTGGGTACTTACTAACTTATTGTGGTATTCACGTTCAGAAAGTTATATAAAAACTTCCATTATTAGTGAGTGAATAATAACTAACAGTGGAAGTTTAACATTGGCAACTAAATAACAAACTTGGAGGGTTTTATGAAAAAGATTTTAGGGGTTCTGTTTTCTGTTTTAATCAGTATTGGTTTTTTCGCATGTGATAACGATAGTGGTAATACTCCCACAATCATCGGTGAATCATGTACATACGATTTACAAATGATTTTTACTCTGCCATCCCCACCATTTGCAGCAAATTCAGGTGAAGATTTCAACTTAGGTGTAGGTGTGCCGGTTACAATGAATGGAATGGATCTTGCCGATACTCCAATGGTTCCATTTACTATTGAAAACATTGATAATGGCAATTGCACTGGTATTACCGAAGGAATGGTCACTACACCTTTTACAAGCGTCGCAGTTCAAAGGACTGGATCCACTTTAACAGTGAAAACTATGGTTGCAGCAATGAATATGGACTTCACACTTACGGGTGATACCATAACATCTGGACAAACATTAAATGCTCCAAATGAAAATTGCACTGAAGTTATAACTGTTTCCGACGATAGCGAAATTGATTACACTGGAAAACAAATTATTCTGAATTACACAAAAACAGTTACTGCCCAAAATGAGGATTGCAGTGCATTTTAATTAATAATTGTGCTGAAAAGTCATTTTCTTAAATGACTTTTCAGCACTTTTCAACATCTGGAATGCTATCAGAAATACTTGCCAGAACCTTCTATCCGTATAGATGTCTGCATGTTCTGTATGAAAAAAATATAAAAAGATTGAGTTTAAATTTACTATGAAAAGATATATTACACTCTGTTTAATAATTCAATTTATGGTTTTAGCAACCGTATTTGATGGATATGCCGCTAATTTTGCCGATACCTTCGGTTTTTCCCCTGAAGGCATGGCCAGGGGGAATGCAATGGTGGCAGTTGTGGATGACGGTTCTTCTGTTTTTTATAATATTGCCGGCCTCGGAAGATCCCCTGGTTTAGAAAAAAATACTGGACTTGGGCTTGAAAACACAAAAATCGGGCAAGAGGGGAATTCGATAAACAATGAAATGTGCAGGAATAATGATTTCAGTATTGCATATTTGAATACATTTTCACAAATGTATATTGATTATACGAATAATGGATACAGTGAGAATGCCGGGGATGGCAATTTCGGTGTTATACTGGCAACAATGGCATTAAACATAAAAACTGTGGTTAATTTACCTTCTTTTATTTCTTCTGCCAGATTTGGTTTTGGCCTGGGATTGATCGATAACGGATACCTGATGAAGATTAATGAAATTCATCCTGAGAGTCATAATTTTATTAACTATGGCAGAGATTCACAGGTGCTGCAGGCAAAATTTGGACTTGGATTTGGTTTTTTTGAAGATTTATTTGGTGTTGGTATCGGAGTTGCCGCTTACAGTGAAGGGCACGCCAATGCCAATCTTGGTGATATAGATATAAACGATGCAACAGTTGGGGAACCCATTGTTGCAGAAAAAATCGAAATGAATATGAAGTTCAAACCTACTGTTTTAGCCGGACTATACTTGAATTTTGCCACCTTTGCACCTTTTCTGGAAGGTTTATCTCTGGGGGCCTCTTACCGGCAGGAATCTGCGGTAAGTATTCAACCCTTTGAGGCTAAGGCTAATCTCACAGGGACAACATATCAGCTGAATTTATTACTGTCGATATTTGAGTATTATTCCCCCCATGTTTTGGTTGTTGGGTTCGGTTATTCAGCAGGTCGGTTTAAAATATCTGCAGATGTTGAATGTCAACTCTGGTCAAAGTATAAAGTATCACTGGGGATTGATGAAAGTCAATCTGCTGATGAAGGTGGTTATCAGCTGCCTGAGGCAAAAAATGTCTGGGTCGTTAAATTGGGGATGGATACCCGCATTTTAGATTGGTTTTCAATATTAAGCGGAATATACTATCAGCCAGCTGTGTTTGCTGAAGATGAAATGGATGATTCTGTGAACTATCTTGATAATGATAAGGTTGTCGGTTCTGTTGGTCTTAAGTTCAGGGTGCCATCTATTTTAATATTAAAGGGGCCAATTGAAATCATCACAACATATCAGTTTCAATATCTCTTTGAAAGAAATACAAATAAGGCGGATCCTGCTGATGATTACAGGTACGGTGGAATTATTCATACTTTTATGCTCGGTATATCTTTGAAAGTGTAATACTGGATTTGCATACTGAAATTGTCTAAAAGGCAGTCAGGTATGGCTTATCAACGATTATTTTAGAGATGGAACCGTCAAATAAATACTATTCCTAAAAAAGTGTATATGTAAATTAATATTAAAAATGGCTTGACTATTTGGGTAAATTTTCTTTTTCTGTTAGTGGATACTAACGGAAAATAACGGTTTTAAAAAATGCTATCACAAAAAATATTAAACAGAAAACAGCAGATTGCCCTGGCGGCAATGGAGATCATATCTGAAGAGGGAATGCAGAATCTGGCAATGATGAAAATTGCCAAACGCGTAGGGGTTACCGACGCTGCAATTTATAAGCATTTCACTTCAAAGGACGAAATGCTCTTATTTATGATCGAACAGATAGAAACAACAATGTTCACCCGTGTAATAGCGCTGGTTAAGGATATTGAAGATCCCCTGGAAAAACTGCACAACCTGTTTAAATTTCAGCTGGAATTCTGTGAAGAAAATAAGGGAATACCGAGGATAATATTTACTGAATTTCTTCAGCACAAGAATAAAGATTTGAAGCAGAAAGTTCGTCGAATACTTAATAATTATCTGACTTTTATTCAAAAAATGCTGAATACCGCAATTGAAAACGGACAGATAAAGGGGAATATAAATGTTGAATCAGCTGCAACTATTTTTCTTGGTATGATTCAATCCAATGTAATACTCTGGACCCTGGCTGATTATACTTATTCATTCAATGATAGTATACCTTCACTCTGGGAGGAGTATTGCAAGATAATCAGTTAACAGGATTATTATTTGGTGAAAAAAATTGAGTATTGATGCTCAATTTTTTTGGCCCATTTAGTTAGTAAGTACTTACAAGCTAAATGGCGGCAATATACGGCATTCAGAAGATAATAACATCCGGGATTCATGCTAAATCAGAATCCCGGAGAGTATGATGTAAATTTATCATGACTTGAATGCTGACGTTTAATTCCACAAGCAGGTATTAAACAGTAAAACTAAAATTAAGGAAAAGGATAAAAATATGCAAATGATTGGAAACATGTTGAACTATCTTTTTCGTTCTACCAGGGGTCTGGTCCTGGTAGCTATGTCCATGCTGGCACTTGTTGCCGCTGTCTGGGGAACCCTATCCGGTCCCATGGCAGAACTGGGCATAAGAGAGATAGTAGTGGACCTCCTCGGTTTCGATTTGAAACCATCGGAGCGCCAGGGGAGACTGGTTCTCCTGTATCACAGTATCGCGTTGACAGTAGTCGCTATTGAAGTATATTTCATAACTGACATTGTGGCAATGAAAGACTACATGAAGAGATTCATTAATGGTACAGTTACTGCAGGATACATGCTGGTGCTGATTTTTGGTCTTCTCTTTGGTTATTTTGGTCACAACTGGCTTAGCCATGGATTGTTTGTCTTTGGGCAGGCACTGTTATTTTTTGGGGGAATCCTTCTTGCTATTGCCCTCAATCCCTGGAATAAAGAGTATCGCTGTACCGACAACGAGTACTCTCATACAAAGAAAGGTATGGACCTGGAAAGGATGGCCTTTTTTACCCTTGCCTGGTGTACCCTGGGATCAGCCCTCTTTGGAGCCGCAGCCGGGGCCTACTTCGGGAATGGATTTGAGGCTTTCCTGGCGGAAAATACCATTCGTTATCCCAACAAGAATCCTCTTGATCTTGCAGTTATCGGACATCTTCACATCATGCTTGCCCTGGTCGCCGTTGGAATCACCCTGGTAATCGGCCGCTGGTTAGATTTTAAAGGTATTTTCCATAAAATAGCAATGCCCTGTATGATTGTTGGTACATTTATTCTGACCCTGGGTGTATGGACTGTTGTACCGTGGAAAGCTACTGCGCATATCATCATCTATGTCGGATCAGTATTCGCTATGTGGGCCGCCCTTATGCTGGTTATCTTCGGATGGAGAAAAATTACCAAGGAGCGTCTGGCGGAACAGGGAATTGAAAAGGCAAGTTTTGTACAGGGACTTAAGGCCCTTTTTCATGATCCACTGAAATTTGGCGCCCTCTGGCAGATGGTTTTTATGAATTTCAACTGCAGTTTTGTCGGGATATTTCTGGCGGTAAACCTTGATAAAATATTTCGAATCTGGCCATGGCGGGAAGAACGGATTACCCTTAGTGGTCACTGGCATATACTCTCTACCCTGATTGCCAGTATCATTTTAATGTACTACGCAGACAAGATGGGTATGAAGGGGAAAGTGAGACAATGGTTCGGTTGGATACTGATTATTGGTACCGATATCGCCTTTGCTTCCGCCAGTCTATTTTCATTTAAACGTCTAACTATGACAGAATTTGGTCAGCAGACATATGTAGATAACCTCATGATCCTTATGGATATAGGTCTTGGAGTAACAATGGTCTTACTTGCCGGGTTCCTTGTCTGGCGTCTCATTGACCTTTTTAAGAAGGACGGTTCATGGAAAAAAGATCTGGAAGAGATCGAGCGGGAGGGTGAATAATTATGAAAAGAATAATATTCCCAATTCTTATGCTGTCTATCATCTCTTTCATGGGGTGCAGCGAAGATGTTATAAAAAAGGCTAAAATAAATGTACCATTTGTAGACACCGGCGTGGATTCCAATGCCTGGGCACTGGTTCCAGCTGGTAAGTTCTATGAGGGGATTCACGCTCATGCAAAGGAAGTGAAGAAACCTTTCGAGATTATGATAACCCATGTCACTAACGATCAGTATGTCGATTACCTTACCAGGGCCCTTGCTGCCGGTAAGATAAAGATTAAAGGCAATGACATAATGGGTTTTCACAAAGGCGATAAATTCGATAAGTACCATCATGAGTTTGAGATCAAGGATGGAGACAAGCTGCATGTTAGGCTTAATGAACCGGGTTTGCGAATCAGGTATGATGGTAAAACCTTCTCGGTACAAAAGGGTTTTGGGAATCATCCCATGACCATGGTTACCTGGTATGGCGCTAAAGCCTATGCTGAATTTTTCGGATGGTATCTGCCAACGGAAATTCAGTGGGAAAGGGCAGCCAGGGGTGACGACAAACGTGCATACCCATGGGGCGATACCATTAAGCGCAACCAGGTGAATTTTTATGCGAGCCGTGATCCGTATGAAAAAATATTCGGAAAAATGGGGGGCACCACCCCTGTAGGTTTCTACAACGGTAAAACCCATAATGGGTACAAGACCGTTGATGCAAAGAGTCCCTACGGTCTTTATGACATGGCGGGTAACGCATGGCAATGGTGTGGAGATGATTATGCCGACCAGCATTACCGTTATATGCGCGGTGGAAGCCATGGGAATTATGAACATGAAACTACCGCCTGGACCCGAAACAATTCAGGACCGGAGTATTACAGCATCAGTGTCGGTTTCCGATGCGCCCGTGACGTAAAAAAAATATAGGAAATCGATGTCCTGACAAGGTAGAGAGAGAAAATGAGTTCAGCTATGTTATTGAAAACAGACAATCACAATCAAAAAATAAAGGGAAATGCCACCCAAAAGTTTAAGTACTACTGGCAGCTGATTAAGAGTCTGCAGACGGGGCTTCTCTTGACGACTGGGATTACCGGGTACATCAGTGCCCGTTGTCCCGTCTTTAATATGGATACGCTTGCAGGTCTCGTTGTGAGTTTATTTCTCACTATCAGCGGAAGTACCATACTGAATATGATTTATGACAGGGACATCGACAGTAAAATGAATCGAACCTGCAGAAGGCCTCTGCCCTCAGGTAAGATCTCTCCGAAAGAGGCTCTGGTGGTGGGGATAACAATCTCCATCATCGGTCTTGCGATGGCATTTTATATGTCACTTCCGTATGGTCTTGTGGTTTTTGCGGGACTTTTTATTGATGTTGTTATCTATACAATGTGGCTAAAACGAAAAACTGCCTGGTCCATTATCTGGGGCGGTATTTCCGGTGGTATGCCAATCCTGGCGGGAAGAGTGCTGGGGACGGGGGGAGTAGATCTGATCGGAATCCTTCTGGCCCTTTCTATTCTTCTATGGATACCGACTCATATTCTGACCTTCAGCATTAAATATTACGATGACTATACCAGGGCTGGTATTCCAATTATTCCTTCACGGTATGGAAACAGGAATACCAGGTTCATTGTGGCAGCTTCAACCTTTGGAGCTGCCATGGCAATTGTCTCAGGAGCCTTCTCCCTTGGACTCTCCTGGGGCTATATGAGGTTTCTCATGGTTCTTTCCGTGGGAATTCTGGGATTGGCCCTGGCATGTGTTTTTCGCCCTACGGAAAAGAACAATTTTATGCTTTTTAAATGTGCTTCTCTCTATATGCTGGGGGCGATGCTCATTGTGTCACTGGAAGTTCTTGGGTGATATGTGAGTATCCTTGAAGTAGCAGTTACCCTTCGGGTATATGAAGTTTATTCAAATTCGAAACTTCATATATCCGGGTACTGTCTTTGCTGAAAAATCTCCATTTGATCTCTTCCCCGGCAATTCTCTTTTTAAAATATCTCTCATGAAATTTGTAAATGCAGTTTTAGAAAAAATAAGCCTCAGGTCTTAGCATTGGAATCCATGTCGTCCCGCTGCTTGAGAGATCTTTTTAATCTACAAAAGAATATTCTCCCGGTGATAGGCTCAGAGCCTCGTTTCGCCGGTATTTTTTTGAGTCTCAGTTAACATCTTTTATCATTATGTTCACGGGGCTGGGGGGGAAGTTTAAGCAGTCTTTTCATGGATAAAAAAGGCTGTCCCTGAAGTGTTGCAGGGACAGCCGCTGAAATCAAACGGGTAAAATCCTAGTTTTCCGGTTTAAGCAGTGAATTCTCCACTGCCTTCATGTACTGCCTGCTTGTGAGTGTGGCGCCTGTTATTACATCAACCTTTGGGGTCTGTTTTGCAATAATGGTGTCTATAATCTTTTTTGCCGATCGTGTATACCTTGTGGTCATCTTCTCATTAAATTGGAGATCAATTTTTTTTATCTTATGGTCCTTCACCGTAGTGGTTACAAAATATACAGACAGGTCTGTTCTTCCCCAGCGGTAGCTGCCCTTATATGAACCATCCTTTACGGCTGACAGGTCGACATCTTGTGTTGCGAGGTCGTCAGCCTTTGTTGAGCACGATACCGCCATTATCCCAGCGAGGAGAATGTTCGCGCTACCGATGATAAACTTCTTCATTTTTAAATACTCCTTATTTCTTTTCCGGTTTATTTTGATTTGTGACACCGTGAATCGGCACAGGAAGTAGGAGATTTTTTCCCATTTCCTTTATGGCACCTGTCAATACATGTTTTATGTATTTTTGCGCCGCCGCCGTCATTTTTATGGCAGCCGGTATCACCGCAGGATTGATGTAATTTGCCTTTGTGGTGACAGGTTTTACATCTCCCTTTATCAATGGCGTATAGCTTGTGATTTCTGTGGTCTATTTCTACCTGGCCCATTGATGTGCCGATTTTTTTTATTTTAATGGGGGGACGGCCCGCAAAGGCAATTGATGCGGCAATGCATGTAATCCCCACTAAAAGTATAAGAATCCTTTTGTTCATACTGAAACTCCTTGAATTGATTTAGCTAATCTTCCTTTTCAATCAAAGATTAGTAGCGTATTATCAGATGATCACCGACAATAACAGACGAAAAGTAAGTAAATACTCACAAACCACAATGTATGATTTTCCCCACCTGTCAAGTTTTTTTGAGGGAGGGGAGTGACTTTGGCTTATTGGTAAAAAAAAAGGCCTCAAAATGAGGCCCAACAATAGTATTGTTAATTAAGGGTAAGGCTGCTATGAGCTTTTCGTGCAAGTACTGAGGAGTAATCTAAGTCGTGAAGTGTCAACCTGTACCGGTTGAGGGTGACTTAAAGTTAGTAGTTGCTTACTAACCAAGCTCTACCATGTAGATTTATTGTCAAGTTTTTTTAAAAATGTTTCAGACTGGATGAACTGATATATATAAAAATTAATGTAAACGGATTTTCAATGCAAAAAAAAGGCCTCTAAAAGAGGCCGCAAGGAATTATGACTACTATAAGGGTGAAGTTGATTAAGCTATGCTTCTAATTGTTTGAATTGACTTATCTCTTGATTTAAGTGTTATGTTATATGACAAGTTGCTTCTTATTACTAAGTATAAGTTTGAAATTTCCACGACATCCATTGTGGCTGATTATTATTCCAGGGGGTTTAAAAGCCCCCTGGAATAATAATTATTGTTGTGAAAGGCTGGTTATTCTTTCACTTAATGAGGTTTGGCAACCTGGTACAAACTAGTTAGTAAGTATTTACTAACTAGTAAGATAATTGTCAAGAAAAATTTAACTTCCTTATTAATTATTTTAAAAATGAAGATGCTGAAAAAAGTGTCTGAATGCCTTTTATTTCGTATAATATTGACTCAGGTCAAGGAAAAATTAACTTGAATAAACTATTCTGTGATATCTGATTATTATATTTTCGTAATACCCCTGAGAAAGGGGGATATGTACTGCGATTCAGGAAATTATTAAATTTTTTTTGTAATATTATTGCCAGAAATAAGGTAAGTAAGTAATTACAAACATAGAGTAGGAGGATTTATGGATGCTTTAATCAATAGAATTATTAAATTTCCCAGGTTGATTCTTGTAATAACACTCATTATTTCTGCAGGTTTTTTCATTGTAATGAAAAAGAATTCTAGAATGGAAACAGATCTGGATAAATATATGCCTCAGCATCATCCGGCATTTGTTTACAGTAACCAGGCGGAAGACTGGTTTAATATCAAGGATAAGATAATTATTGCCATTGAAAATAAAAATGGTATATATAATAAGAAAACCATAGGAAAGGTAAAAGAACTTACTAAAATCCTTCAGGGAATGAAGGAAATAAATAAGGATGATGTCACCTCCCTCTACACTGCAGATAATATTGTCGGTACCGAAGATGGGATGGATGTAAAAACATTCTTTGAAAGTGTACCCGAAACGAAAGAAGCATTTATAGAACTGAGCCAGAAGGTTAAAAGCAATGAAATGGTTTTTAAAAGACTCGTTTCCGAAGACGAGACAGTAGCCGTTATTATAGCAGAAATTGGCGATGATGTTTTTTCACAGAAATTTTATAATCAAATTTTGAAAACAGCAAAGAGATTTGAAGGTCCGGAAAAAACCTATGTTGCGGGCCGTCCCATCGTTGAAGGTACCATGGCTGTGCAGAGACCCCGTGACATGAAGCGTATGGTGCCTCTTGTTATAGCTGTTATAATTATTGTACTGATTCTCCTGTTGAAAAGCCTAAAGAGCACCCTTTTTACTCTGTTAGTTGTACTGTTAAGTACCATCTGGACCTTCGGTCTTATGGCTGCTACAGGAATCCCCGTCTATTCTATTTCAACAATGATACCGGTAATGCTCATCGCCATAGGAGTCGCAGATGGCATTCATCTCTTCAGTTCCCTGCAATTGTATCTAAGAAAGAAACCGGACGCGGATAAAAAAGAAGCGGTAACGGAAATGATGAGGGGAATGTGGAAACCCGTAGTGATGACATCAGTAACCACCGCTATTGGATTTATTTCTCTCCTCACATCACAGGTATATCCCATTAAATATTTTGGTGTCTTTACCGCCTTTGGAGTTTTATCAGCCATGTTTCTTTCCCTTGTGTTGATTCCCGCTGCAATTATGACATTTGGTCTCCCCCGATGGAAAAAGCAGGATCAGAAAAAGGTACAGAGAAACGGGATCTTCTCTTCACACTTTACTGACTATATCATTAAATACAAGTCTGTGACGGTTTTTCTCACAGTGGTTATTATCTTCCTCTCCCTGATGGGGATGAGAAAGGTGTGGATCAATTCAAGCTTTCTGGAAAAATTCGAAAAGAACAGTGATATCGTTTTAACAGATAAGTTTATCAATGAACATTTTGGCGGGACATCTACACTCAATGTCATTCTTGATTCGGATAATCCAATGGCCTTTAAGAATCCCGATGTGTTAAAGGCCATGAATAAAATGCAGGCAGACGTCGAGGGGTCTCTAAAGGTAGTCGGGAATTCCTTTGCAATTACTGATTACCTGAGACGGATGAACAAGGTCATGCATGCAGATAAGGAGGAGTATAATAGTATTCCTGATTCACAGGAACTTATTGCGCAGTACCTGCTGCTCTATGAAATGTCAGGAAATCCAGACAATTTATGGAAGGTTGTTGATTACGGATATAAAAAGGCAAATCTTAAATTACAGCTTAAAAGCGATAACTCCAGGGCGATTAAAAGTGCCATAGGCATTATTGAAAAACATCTTCCCCAATTTGACAAATTAAAGGTCAGGGTAAAGTATGCCGGTTCGGGATACAAGGCCCTTGTTTTTACCGATTTGATTCTTGAGGGACAGATTTTGAGTATCATCATGTCCTTTGCGATTGTAGTGCTTCTCCTTTCAATAATGTTTAAGAATTTCACTATTGGTCTCATCGGATCTATACCAATTGCCGTTACCGCAATGATCAGCTTTGGGATGATGGGACTTTTTAATATTCCCCTTGGAACTACCACTGCTATTCTTTCCAGTATAGGTATTGGAATAGGTATTGATTATGCCGTTCACTTTTTACAGCGTTATCAGTTGATTGCTTCAACATGCAACGATAAATTATTATGCAGCCGCCAGACCATGGAGCATTCAGGAAGGGCAATTGCATTTAATGCAGTTGTAGTCATTGCAGGATTTCTTGTGCTGTTATTTTCAGTGTTTCCCCCGAATAGAGCACTTGGTGCTCTGGTTTCTCTGAATATGTTTACCAGTTTTGTAGGTACGGTAACCATAATGTTTGTAGTCCTCTATGCATCAAATGTTTACTATAAAAAAGAAGAGAAGGTGTCACAATGGGACAATTAAGAATTATTACTATTGTATCATGTATATTGTTTTTCACAGGTACTCTCTTCCCCGGGCAGCAGTCAGCTCTCAAACGGATTGTGTTAAAGGGGGACGATGGCGGTACCGTTGCCGGTAAAGAATGGAACAGCGGCAAATTAAAAGGGAAAACAAATCTTATCCTTTATGTTGTTCCACAAAAGAAAGGTGATGTGATGCCTTTGGTTAAAAAAATCGACTCATTAAATTATTCACCTGCTGTACTTGGAGTAACATTTGTAATTAATACAAAGGCAACATCTGTTCCTGATTTTATTATCAGAAGGATGATAAAAAAGAGGGCCCAGTCGAATAAGAACGTCCTCTATCTACTTGATCGTAACAGGATCATGGTTAATGAATGGCATCTCAAAGATAATGATATAAATGTACTTCTCACCGATCCTTCCGGAAGGGTTCTGCATAACCATAACGGATCAATAACAAAAGCATATATAGAAAACCTAGTAAAAATAATTAATGCTACTGTAAAAAAATAAAGAAAATTTTGAAAAAACCAGGTTTTGATGATTATAAAAGTTGTTCATCCCTGTGCATTAACAACGTAAATGGAGTTTATAAAAAAATGAAAAGAACAATATTTTTTGTTTTGATTCTAACGACTACACTTTCCATGCATTCCTATGGACAGAAAAAAATATCCGGATTGCAGATAATTCGGAATGTTTATAATAGATCCGAAGGAAACAATATGAAGAGTAAGCTGACCATGTCACTGATCAACTCACGGGGCAGCAAGAGGGTCCGCGAGCTGAAACGTTTCACAAAAGATCTCGGCAGAATGGAAAAGAAAATTATGATTTTCATGTCTCCCGCAGATGTTAGAAATACTGCCTTCATGACCTGGAGTTACGATAAAAGCAACCGTGACGATGATCAATGGATTTACCTGCCGGCATTAAAAAAAATAAAAAGAATTTCCAGCGACAGTAAATCTGATTATTTTATGGGATCAGATTTTACCTACGATGATCTGGGGGACCGGCATCCTTCGAAGGACCGTCACCGGTTACTGCGCGAGGAAACCTTAAATGGAGAGGAGTGCTATGTTGTAGAGAGTGTTCCCCGTGAGAAGGGTTATATGTATTCCCGCACTATAACCTGGGTGATCAAAAATAAATGGATTGATCTTAAGAAAGTTTTTTATGATGAAAATAATCACCTGCTAAAAAATCTTCAGCGGAAGAAATACCGGCATATCAAGGGGCACTGGATAATTCTGGAAAGTGAAATGCAAAACGTCCAGAAAAAACACACCACCAACATGAGTCTTTCCGATGTTTCCGTTGACGTGGGTATTTCTAATTCGATGTTTACCGAAAGGCGGATGCGGAGAGGATTGTAGTGAAAATTTGTAATATCTTATTTGTTTCCGGTATTCTGTTGCTGTCAGTTTTTTTGAAAGACCTCAATGCAAAAATACCGGATGTGACCGGTTATGTGCGGCATTATTCCGGAGTTCTTGTCAATAATAATGATTTTGCCATTGTACAGAATACATTTAATTTAAACATAGAACAAAAAAAGGAAAAGATAGCCTTTAAGGTTAATCCCTATATTTATCACTATCCAGGAGAGGATATCTCGATGGGATTGAGGGAGGCCTATCTTGATATCTACTTTGATAGCCTGGATATTCGCCTCGGTAAGCAGCAGATAATATGGGGAAAGGCTGATGGAGATTTTGTTACTGACGTTGTTTCCCCCAAGGATCTCACTGAGTACCGGCTGCGTGACTTTGATGAGATCCGTATGGGTGTGACCTCCCTGAAAGCAGATTACTACCTGGGGGACCATACACTGGAGCTGGTGTGGGTGCCTGTATTCACTGCGACTGTTTCCCCTGCTGGAGATTCTATCTGGGCTGTTAAACCTGATTTTCCCGTAGTGCCCACCATTGATTCCAGTGATAAGGATGTACCATTTGAGCTGAAAAACAGCGAGGCTTTTATGAAATTTTCGGCTCTCACCTCCCTTGTTGATATAGAGGTAATGGGAGGGTATATGTGGGATGATGATCCAGCACTGCATATTATTGAGAAAACTGTTGATCCCTCAACACAGCAGCTTGCAAGCCTGACCGTTGCTCAACGTCATCACCGACTGGGATTGACCGGGGCCAGTTTCAGCGCCTCCCCTGGAGGTTTTGTAATTCGCGGGGAAGGGGCCTTTTACATCGGAAAATATTTTCAGACGGAAGATCCAACAAGTAGTGATGGTACAATTAAAAAAAATTATCTTCATTATCTCATCGGCATAGATTATACCGTTTGGGAAATCAAGTTGAGTTCTCAAATTATACAGAAGGCTATCCTTGAACATGATGATTATATAAAAAATGACCGCCTGGAAAGTACCGTCACATTCTTTATAAGTCGCGATTTTTTTCGAGAGACACTTCATCTGGAGGTATTCTCCTATTTCGGAGTTAACCAGAGGGATGCCCTTATCAGACCGAAAATTATCTATAAGCTTGCCGATGGATTTGAACTTCTCATCGGTGCAAATATCTTTATCGGAGATGAGGGGAAGTATGGTCAATACAATGAGAATGATATGGTGTATGGGAAAGTGAAGTACAGTTTTTAATCGGTGAAAGGTCTAAGCATAATATATGACTTACTTTAATCGTGATTCGAACAGGTTAAAAAGTTATAAAAATATACAGGTAAACAGAATGAAGAAAGCTGGTTTTATAATAATGATAATGTTCATTTTAATGTCATGCGGCAGCGGCCCATCAGGGGATTTGCAGACATCTCGTGACGGTAAAAAGGTGGAAGTCATCACCTTCGATGACTTCCGATTGCATGGTGACAGATACGTGGGGACATTTGTTAAGATTACCGGAATGTGTGTGAGGGTGGGGCAGAATAATCTCAGCGATTTGTTTTTAGTCGGTGATGATCCCTCTTATGAAATCAGGGTGGCAGCCGGAGATGGTGTGTTGAAGTTCAGCAGATTTTTTGAGGGGCGCACTCTTGAGATATACGGCTATGTGCGCGACGCCAATGTTCGAAAAACATTTTCTGGGCCTGCTTACTATATTGATTGTCATGGTTATAACAGGGTTGAGGGGAAGTAAAAGGCTTTAAAATTATTCACCGGTTTTTATAGACAGTCTGCACTTACAAAAAGAATTTTAGAGGATGCAAAATATGAAATGGAGAAAGGCAAATAACTGGCTTCACAGGTACCTGGGATTTTTCTTTTTTGGCACTACTCTGGTCTACGGCTGTTCCGGTATCGCAATGAATCACCTGGATGACTGGGATCCAAGTTATATAGTTATTCAAAGGGAAGTAAAGATTGAATATGACGGCAAAATGGATGCCCTGGATGAATCGACAATAAAAATACTATTCGATGATTACATGGGAAAGTATGATTATAAAAGCCACTACTATCCAAACAGTACTACCCTCAAGGTTTTCACCAGGGAGGGTAGTATTACCATAGATACCCGGACAAAGAAGGGGATGCGGGAAAGGCTGGTGAGAAAACCTTTATTTTACGGGATTAACTATCTTCACTATAATCCAATTAAATGGTGGACATACTTTTCCGATCTATATGCCGTCGCTCTGATCATTCTGGCTATTACCGGTCTTGTAGTACGCAAGCGGGATAATGGTCTCTCCGGTATCGGGGGGTGGCTGACACTTGCGGGTATTCTGATACCATTTCTTTTTATTGTGATGATGGTGGATTTTTCAAATTTTTAATTTGGTAGTTATATGAAATACTGCATTAAAAAGTTTTGAGTACGAAAAATTTCTCAACTATTTTGGAATACTTGAATTAGATAAATAAAAACCTCTCTTCCTCTGCTGGGGAGAGAGGTTTTTATGATATTTTTGTGTTCTGAAAACTTAATGGCCGTTATTCTTGAGGGTGTTTTATGGTACCTTATTTGTTGAAAATGTTAATAAATATAATCTATGTATTCCTGAAAATATTTTTTTGCCTTTGCAAATTTGACTACTTTGCTCCTAAATCAAATTTCCATATATCAATATCATGTTTTAGATTTTCTCCATACTTTCAGAGCAATAAATGATAGAAAGAAGAATAAGATTAAAAGATTAATTCCCCACTGCCCCAGGATGCTGCCTCCGTAAAGGGGATATACTATCTGCATTCCATTTAATTCGTATCTTTTTACAAAACTGCCCCAGCTGAATTCAATTTTATAATTAATTTTTCCATCCCTGATGGATTTAAGAAGGTTTATGAATTTATCAGTCAAACTGAATGGCTGTTCCGGGAAACCGTGTCCACCATGTATTTTGTAGCTGTCATCAAAATCTCTCTTGAATTTCAGAGCTGTTTTTATTGATAATTCCTCATTGAAACCGGGTACATGCCCAACGTAGTCCAACATCGGATCAAAAAGAAAATCACCTGTAAATAAATATTTGTTCTTTTCATCAAGAAGCGAAATTGACGCATCTGTATGTCCTGGAGTATAAAGAACCTTGATTGTTCTACCTCCCAGGTCAATCGTTTCATTCGGCTCTATCCATTTTGAAATTGTTACCTCCGGATTAGGAAATGTAAGAGTATCTTTAAGCGATAACTTTAATTTATTGCCTTTTGCTTTATCGCGCAGATAGGGCAGGGATATCATTCCGATATTTTTCTGTTTTTGAATGAAGGCAATGTGATCAAAATGGAGATGAGAATACAATGTCAAGACAGGTACTTTGGTAAGACTCTTTACTATTGGACTGATATCTCTCTGGTATCCTGAGTCAAAAAGGATTGCTGTTTTCTCTCCCACAATAAGGTAGTTGGTATTGTAATAACCCTTTGTAGTCGGTTCTGATATTGCGTAGGTTTCATCATTTAATTTTCCTACTATATAGTAATCATCATGCCACGTGGCCCCCTCCCAGACTTTTTTGAAAATATCATTATTATTTTGATTTTGGGTATCACCAAAAATGTTTACAGGAAGGATTAAAAACAGGCTGGTGATCCATAGATGTTTCAGTTTCATTGATTTTCTCCCCGGTGCTGGGCAATTTTATGAAAAGTTGTTTTTATATATAATTATACTCAATAGTGTTAGTGACCGCTAACCTTATTGAGTATAATTCTCGAACTATTCCTGTCAAGATTTTTTTAATATTATAAATTCATACGTCGAAGTTATTTTTCGTATATTAACCGGTGAACCTCTCGTGTGAGTTTTTGGAGCGTATAAGGTTTCTGTATAAAACTATTCACTCCCAGTTGCATCAAATTCTCCACACGATCATCCCTAAGGAATCCCGAGGCGAGCAGTACCTTTACATTCTGATTGATCTCTTTTAGTTTAATATAAGTCTCTTTGCCCGACATAATCGGCATGGATAAATCAAGGATAACAAGTTTGATTTCGTTATATGATTTTTTAAAGATACTAACGGCCTCTAAACCATTAGGCGCAAGAATTGCATCGTATCCGCAATCGGAGAGCATCTCCTTCGTGGTAAGTCTTATTGCTTCCTCGTCATCAATAACAAGAATCATGCCTCTGCCGGTTGGAAAATTTATTTCTGATTTATTATTAGCATCAGTTGCATCTTTCTTTGATGCAGGTAAAAAAATATTAAATGTTGATCCGGTACCGACTTCAGAATATACATCAATGAATCCTTTATGTTCCTTGATGATGTTGTATACCATAGATAAGCCAAGTCCCGTTCCTTCTCCCTTTTCTTTGGTGGTAAAAAAAGGATTAAATATTTGGGATTGCGTTGAACTGTCCATGCCAATTCCCGTATCCTTTATGGCTAGAAGCCAGTAGTTGTCTTCATTGGCCTCAGGATGCAAGTTGTAAAAATATTTATCCGCAAAAAATTCTTCAATTGAAATAATCAGGGAGCCTCCCCATTCTTCATTTTCTTGTCTCATGAATGTCATTGCATGTCCTGCATTCACACATAAATTGAGGATTATCTGTTCAATCTGAGTCGGATCTGCCAGGATTATTGCCGGATTATCCGGATTACTGAAAGATATTTTTATTGATTTGTCCAGGGTGTTTTGGCATATTTCCAAAACATGTTTTACCGAAATATTAAGGTCAATGTACTTGAATGAAAGTTCTTGTTTTCGTGATAGCGAGAGGAGCTGTTTTACAATGCTGGCTGCTCTTTCCGCAGATTTCTTCATGATACTTAAATATTTTTTTAATTTATCTGAATCAATTATATTATTTTTAAGGTTCTTTTCCAGGATTCCGAGAGGGCCTATTATTCCAGCAAGAATGTTATTGAAATCATGAGCAATTCCTCCCGCAAGGGTTCCAATTGTTTCCATTTTCTGAGATTGGATGAGTTGTTCTTCCAGTTTACGCTGATCTGTAATATCCAGTCCTATTTTAAAGATTATATTAGTTTCCTTTTCTTTGTCATAGACAGTACTTGTGTGCCATTCAATAAGCCTGCGAGTCCCATCCTTGGCGATAATATAATATTCATTTTTTATTTCAGGATTCCTGCCGTTAATATTGCTCAGTATATCAGCGATTTTTTCTTTTTCATTTTCTTGTATGAAAATATCTACAAATACATTCCCAACTACATCTTCCCGATTATATCCGAGGGTTCTCAGCATGGTTTCATTTATTAGTGTAATCCTTCCTTCATTATCAATGCCAATGGCAAAAGCAGGTGTGGTGTCAAATATTTCTCTATTAAAATCTCTTTCCTGTTGCAGGTCAAACAGGGCATTTTCTGTTTCAAGTTTCATGATATTTATGCGGTCAGCAAGGGCAAAGGAGAGGAAAACTATCAATACGATCATTCCCAGGGGGTAGCTTAAATCCGTCATAGTGTTACTTGTCAGGAGTCCAAATCGTACCAGTAGAATTATTACGATTGAAAAAAAAGAATACAGCCACCCTGTGAAAAAATATCGTGCCTGACTGTATCCCTTTAAAAGAGACTTTAAGCCGGAAATGATCATAAGGAGAAAACTGAAAAGTAAACAGATTAATAAATATCTAATCAGAATATTAAAGCTAAAATTCAGTAAACCAAGAGTCCCCAGAATATAGGAGACTATGAATAACATGAAAGTTTTGTGCAGAAAAGGAAGACGGATTCTGGTTTCAAGAAAAGAAATTGCAAAAAGAATAATCGCAATATTGAACAGTGGAATAAAAAAAATTAATCCATAGTAATTAAGCCAGTAATTGTCAGGAAAAATATATTGATTGGCCAGTCCATCGAAGGTTAATCGGATAAGTGCAAAAAAGAAAATGAATATCACATAATAGAGATAACTTATTTCTCTGGTTGAAAACCATATGAATAAATTATATAACAGGACAAGCAGAAAGGTGCCGTAAAAAATTCCAGTGAATAGTTGTTCCGATAGTTTATTTACTGCAAAGCTTTCCAGAGACCAGAGCGTTAATGGGAACTGCATGGAGGACTCGGACTCAAACCTTATGTAATAAGTCCTTTCTGTATGTGGAACTAGAGAAAGTTTAAATACAATTTTTTTATATGCAATATCTCTTGTGTTGAATGGTCGAAGCTTTCCAGTTTTTTTGACATTATATCCCGGTGTTTTTCCCTTCGGATAATAAAAATCGACATAATGCATATTTGGATGTCCCAGCTCGAGCAGCCATTTATTAGTATGCACATTACTGTTTTTAAGTTTGAAACGTACCCAGTATACGGAATTAGTAAATCCAAAATTTGGGACATTTTTTTTGTTCCTGATAAATTTTGAATCAAATCTATCGGAAACGATATCATCAATTGTCAGTCTGCCGGAGGGATCCTCCAGGTAGTCAAGGAAAGGCCCCAGTGCATACTTTTCCCCGTCGCCAGTCAGCTCAATTGTAGTGGCATATAGTACTGGCGTCATTATAAGTATAATTACTGTAGTAATAAATTTAGTTTTTCGTCTTTCCTTCATATCGTATAGTATTTTAATTGATTAGACTCTTAATTTCAACAAATATAAGTGGCATAAAATTCAGGCCACTGCTGACCCGTCAGTGTATGAGTATGCCGGGGGGAGTTTTTGAAATTAAGTTAAATGAGCATATTATTGGGATGTCATCTTAAAGAAACCTTTATCTGGCAGGATGAAATTAGAGATAGTGGTGTTGACAATATTCTTATATTTTAAGAAAGATAAAAGTTATCGCATTTAGCGGCGACTGTTTCTATAAAAATTATTAATATACGTTTTTTAGCATCTGTTTTGTGTCCAACGAAAAAAAGTCTGCATGGAAGATTTTCGGAGAGCCCTTTAGGAGTCAAGGGAGGTTTTTAAAATTAATTTTTAAATTTGACAGTTTATTGCCTGTATCTTTTTATTAGGAGAATCCCGTAAATTAGCGTATGTATGGAAGAGTAGTGTGAAAAATAGGATAGACGAAATATTAACCAGTGCCACCAGTGCCGCGGATAATCTTAAGGATTGTATCGATAAAACAGATGATAATGATCTTAAAAAGGCCATATCTCAACTATACACTGAACTTGATACCGTGAAATCTGAAGTGATCGCCATTATCAGTGAGAATGAATTGCAGAAAAGTGAGATCCGCTGGCTGCGAACGAAAATTGAGGGTGCCGGTGAATTTAAGCAGAAGGGCGAGATATATTACACTCAGAGCGGTGATGGGCCATTTTGTCCATTTTGCTTCGAAAAGAGGGGAAAAAAAATACGGTTGATGGAATTATCAGATAAAAGATCGGGGGTAATTTCTTTTAAATGCCGTCTCTGCGAAAATAAATTCAGCAAATAAGATTTTTATGCCCTATGAAAAGAAAGCCGCGTTTTCTGCTTCGTCAGCGGCATCCCGGTTATTCTGTTTCTAATGCACCTTTCTCCCCGGATTTTAGCCCGGGGAAGAAATTCTTTTATTCAAATGAACGATGAAAAAGTTCCTTTATGGCCTGAAGTCCGTCGTCGTTCAGATTTCTGGTTCCGGTGCCTACGAAGGTTTTATCTGAAATAACCGGTGCATCCTCTATCCAGGAATTGTCTTTCCAGGAAAACCATTTCTTTTTATCCTGATCAAATACACTCAAAGGACGATTGAACAGTTTTGCCAGTTCAACTCCCCAGCCGGTTCCGCCCTTGACGGTATCGTCGGGCTGAATCCAGCCGATGGCAAAAACCTGATAGCCCTTGTTGACCATGTGAAATATTGACTGGATGACCTTTCGGATTTTATCTACCTGGTGGTATCTTCTGCCGAGACGTTTTGAAACGATTTCCATGCTGACGTCACCTTCAGCCAGTTCTTCGCTTGAGAGGGTTACTGTCCCGCGGGTGCGCTCCATCTGGTGCCCATCGAAGGAGAAATTTACTTCGTTAATGCCATATTCTTCGGCCAATTTGCCGAATTCAGTTTCAGCCCCTTTGTGGGCCCCGCTGTACAGGGTGTACTCTGATCTTTCTGTCATAATAATGCTCTCCTCTTTTTCACATTTAATGATTATCTGATGATAACAGTTGTTATTTTAAAGTATTTCAGGGAAAAGTCAAATGCAGAAATGACAAATGTTTGAGAAAGGGATATATGTCAATATTTATCTCGTTTTTTTTTGAATGCGAGGTTGCCAACCTCGCATTCAAAAAAACAAAAAAATTATGTCTCCTGTGGAAAAAACCTTATGAAATTTAAAATTATTCCGATGTGAATAACAGGGAGAAACTTTCCCTCCGGTAATTTATTCCGGATATCGACGTGGAAACTGGTGAAATGTATGTTTAATTCCTCAAAAATGATGGAAACCAACCATATACTTGAAAGGGCCCTTGATGTTGAGTCCCTCCGCAGGAAGGTGATTTCCAATAATATTGCAAATGTTGATGTTCCACACTTCAAGCGGAGTGAAGTAAACTTCGAAAGTGAATTGAAGAGGGCCATAACTGATAAGCAGCGAATGGAAAATAAACTTCCTTCACGTCTCGAAAGTGAACGTCACATACCCTTTTTTGTTCCGAGAGATGTCAGGGGGGTAGGGCCTAGGATCAATCTCGATTATAACTCCACTATGAGGAATGACGGGAATAATGTTGATGTAGAGAAAGAAATGGTCGATGCAGCAAAGAACCTGATGCGTTACAACAGTTTTATTTCCAGCATCGGTCATAACTATAAAATGCTCAAAATGGCGATGAAGACCACTTAATTTTAACCGGGAGAAGCAACTATGGGAATGTTTGACAGTTTTAATGTAGCCTCGACAGGATTAACGGCACAGCGCCTGAGAATGGATCTGATAAGTAACAATATCGCCAATGCCACCACTACCCGGACACCTGAGGGTGGTGCCTATTGCCGAAAAAGGGCAATTTTTGCCCCGGTAAATGTGCGTCCCTTCTATAAATCTCCCCTGGTTCCCGGCAGAATGGATCACGGTACCGGAAGGGGGGTAAGGGTTCTAAAAATTGAAAACGACAAGGCCCCTTTTCGCCTTGTTTACGATCCTCACCATCCCGACGCAATAAACACCGGTCCCAAAAAGGGCTATGTCGAGATGCCAAATGTAAATATTGTCAGTGAAATGACCGACATGATTTCAGCTTCCAGGTCATACGAAGCGAACATTATGATGGTAAATAATGCCAAGAGTATGTTTAACAAGGCCCTTGAGTTGAGCCGGGGCGTCTAGGAGGATAGGGATAATAAATGTTACATGAAACAATCGGAATGATGGATGTCCACATCACCCATGATATTTCCCGAAGATCAGACGTAAAAAGATATGAAAGGCTGAAAAGAATACATGAAGAATTGTCAGTGGAAAAAACACCTGATGGGTTAGTGACCAGGGAAAGGGAGGTGCGACAATGATCGCAGATAAAATTTTTAACGGCAACGTGGTGACCATGAAAACGGACCACGATCTCCATTATGGGAACGTAAAAAAGGGAAAACTCCCCGGTGATGACGTAACATCAAGTTTTGCCGAAATGCTAAAGGGGACCGTCAGTAAGGTTAACAATCTCCAGGTCGACTCTGAGGATATGACCCGAAAAATGATATATGAACCCGAATCTGTTGATATTCACTCTGTAATGATTGCACAGCAGAAGGCTGAACTGGCGCTTTCTTTTACCCGCGCAGTACGGGATGAAGCAATTCGTGCATACCGTGACATTATTAACATGAGATAGGGGCCAAAGGCTAAAATTAAAAAACCCGAAAAATGATTATAACAAAATTTATATACATTTTATCAAAATTACGTTATTTTTAAGGAATTTATTTGACATTTTTTTTTGTTCATTTTAGAATGCATTATGTCTCATTGTCCTTAGGTGTTTATAAAATTTATCAGTTTCGGGGGAAGTCATGGGCGAATTCTTTACTCGTCTTATCGGTCAGGTACGTGAAATATTCGGCAAGCTGGACCGTACCAAGCAAATTATTGTAGGTGCCGTGCTGGGTGTTGTCGTGGTTGCCTTCATTGTACTGTTTTCGGTCTCCAGTGGTGAGCCTAACTCTGTCCTCTTCTCGGAGCTCTCTTCCAAGGATTTCGGGGAAGTCACCAAAAAGCTCGAGGAAATGGGGTACTATTATACCTCTACCGGCACCACTTCGGTTCTTGTCCGTCCCTCCGAAAGAGACATAATCCTTACAAGACTCGCCCAGGAGGATTCCATTCCCAAGGGCATCCCCGGGTGGAAGTTATTTGACCTCTCCAAATGGACTGAAACGGACCGTGAGCTCGATGTGAAGTTCATGAGGGCCCTCCGTGATGAGGTTCGCAGGCATATTGAGTCACTGAAGAACATCGACAAAGCCTCTGTGGAAATTGCCATTTCGAAGGACAGCCTCTATACGGATAAGCAGGCTCCGTATACCTCGGCAGTTACGGTGCATCTTGCCCCCGGTTACGACAGGTTGAGCAAAAAAGAGATCAAGGGTCTTACCTACCTGGTGAGCAGGGCAGTGGGGAACCGCCTGAAACCTGAGAATGTCACTATAACCGATGATTACGGTAAAATTATCTCCGATTTTGATGATGATTTTGAAAAGGAAAAACGGCAGTATACCCTGATTCAGTACCAGCGAAAGCTTGAAGAACAGAAACGTATAAGTTATCTCACGGATATCAAAAAGGGCCTCGGCAGTATCTACGGTGATGACCGCATTCAGATAGTCCGTCTCAATATGGATTTCAACTGGGACCAGGTGGAAGAAAAGATGAAAATCTATTCTCCCATCGAAATGCAGCCCCAGGACCCGACAAAACCCTATAATACCCGAAAGGTGAAAGATTCACTTGTTCTTTCGGAAAAGCAGACAGCAGAGAAATTTCAGGGGCACGGATGGAATCCCGAAGGCCCCGCCGGAACAGAAGGGAACAAGCCTCCCGGATACAAGGCAAGTGATGATCAGTTCGCCAAGTATGACAAGAATGAAAATATCCGAAATTATGTGATCAATGAAAATCAGAAAAAAATCGTCCGGGACAACTATGATGTTACAAAGGTTTCTGTTGCCATTGCTATTGACGGCATACAGGATCTTCCCCGGAATACTGACGGATCCTATGATCTTGATCCCGCTAAGAAACCGACCCGGATTGCCATTGACGCGGATGAATTAAAGAAAGCGGAAAATATTGTTAAAAAATCGATAAACTTTAACCAGGCCAGGGGAGACCAGGTGGCAGTTGAAAACATAATGTTTGACCGGACCGCCTACTGGAATTCAATCCGTGAAGAGTACCGCAAGCGGGAGCAGATGAAAAAGCTGCTCCTCGCCGCACTTATCGGCGTTGTGGCCCTTTTTGTCGGTTTTATCCTCTTTAGAACCATTCAGAAGGAGATGGAGCGCCGCCGACGTCTCAGGGAAGAACAGCTAGCCCTTGAGCAGCAGAGGATGCGGGAAGCGGCCCTGCGTGTCGCCGAAGAAGAGGGGATCGATGTGGAACTTTCCCTTGAGGACAGGGCGAGGATGGAGCTCCAGGAGAATGCAATCAACCTGGCGAAGGAACGACCCGATGATGTGGCACAGCTGCTGAGAACATGGCTGGCGGAAGAATAAAGAGCAAATATCCTGTTTAAATTTATTATTTTTACCGACAATTATACTAAGGAAAAAACCAAGCCGGTGCAAAAAAATACTTTTGCACCGGCGTAATATTAGATACTTTTAAGGTACTACCCCATCTGAAATGGGTTGAGGAGAAACAATGGCGAAAAAGGCAGAACTAACGGGCAGGCAGAAGGCGGCAATATTTCTCGTCTCCCTCGGTTCCGACGTATCTTCAGAGATATTCAAACATCTTCGCGAAGATGAAATTGAACAGCTTACCTTTGAGATAGCCCGGCTTGATAAAATTGAGCCTGAAGACCGGGACAGGGTTCTGCAGGAATTCCAGGAAATGATGATGGCCCAGGAGTTTATCTCCAACGGGGGTATAGATTATGCACGGGATGTTCTCGAGCGGGCCCTCGGCACTCAAAAAGCCATCGATATTGTTAACCGTTTGACGTCATCTCTCCAGGTAAGGCCCTTCGACTTTATCCGGAGAACTGATCCGAGTCATCTCCTTAACTTTATCCAGGGTGAGCACCCCCAGACCATCGCACTTATTCTGGCTTATCTCGATCCACAAAAGGCAGCCCAGATTCTTTCGGGGCTCTCCCACCAGGTTCAGGCTGACGTTGCACGGCGTATTGCCGTGATGGACAGAACCAGTCCTGATGTTTTGAGGGAAGTTGAACGGGTCCTCGAGCGGAAACTTTCCACTCTTGCATCTGAAGACTTTACCTCCGCGGGTGGTATTGATGCCATCGTTGAGGTGCTCAACAATGTTGACCGTGGTACGGAGAAGATTATTATAGAAGCCCTGGAAGAGGAAGACCCGGAACTTGCAGAAGAAATCAAGAAGCGGATGTTTGTTTTCGAAGATATCGTACTCCTCGACGACCGCTCCATCCAGAAGGTCCTCCGGGAAGTCGATACCCAGGACCTGGCAAAGGCCCTGAAGGGTGTCGATGCGGAAGTACAGGAAAAGATTTTCCGAAACATGTCAAAACGTGCCGCATCACTGCTGCGTGAGGACATGGACTTTATGGGACCGATACGACTGCGGGACGTTGAGGAATCACAGCAGAAGATTGTAAATATTATCCGTAAACTTGAAGATGCCGGTGACATTATAGTTGCCCGTGCCGGTGAGGAGGAACTCGTTGTCTAAGCTTGTTTTTAAAACCGGACAGGTCACGCAGACCAATGTCGCAAAGCAGATAGAACTTCCTTCTAAATATCAGCATAACCTGATTGAAGGAGAAGAGTTCAAGGAGTTTGAAGTAGACGAAGAGGGAAATCCCATTGATGTCTACCATGGCCCATCCATTGAGGAAATGGAGGCGGAACTCGAGCGCTATCGCCGTGAAACAGAAGAAGAAGTCAAGGAAATGCTCGACCGCGCCCGTGAACAGGCGGGGCGTATTGAAGAGGAAGGTAAGTCAGCCGCTTTCCGAGAACTCCAGCAGTCCCGTGAGCAGATCGCCATGGAGATGGAGAAGCTGAAGACCGACTCCGAACAGGAAATAGAACGGGGTAAATTCGAAGCGGAAAAAATGATCAAAGAGGCTGAACTGAAGGTCTCCGAGATCGAACATGAGGCATATAAGAAAGGATACGAAGCAGGTCGTGAGGAAGGTTACAAGGAAGGACAGGCGGAAGTTATGCGACTCATTGACCGTCTCGGTACCGTTGTCTCCACCGCAGTGGATATCCGTGATGAAATCATCAGGAATTCAGAAAAGCTGATGACTGAAATGATACTTATGATATCCCGTAAGGTCATTAAAGACGAAATTGTAGAACGACGGGAAGTTGTTATCAACAATATAAAAGAATCAATAAAGCGGGTTAAAGACCGCGACCGTATTGATATAAGGGTAAACTTTGCTGACCTGGATATGACCACCGCCCACAAAGACGAGCTGATCAAAATGATGGAATCACTGAAGAAGGTCAACATCTATGAAGATTCCCGTGTCGAGCGTGGCGGTTGTATTATTGAAACAGATGTGGGTGCAGTTGATGCAAGAATATCCACGCAGCTTGATGCCATTGAAGAGGCCATCAGGAACACCAGTACACTATAGGTAAAAGAGATGATTAAAATTCTTCCTCATGAAAAAGTTGATGTACTGAGTAAATACCGCAGGGTTCTTGATGAAGTCGATGTTATTAAGTTTACCGGCCGCGTTGAACGGATTGTGGGACTCACCATTGAATCCGTGGGCCCGGCGGTTAAATACGGTGACCTCTGCCGTATTAAGGTGGCGCAGGGGGAATACCTCCTGACGGAGGTGGTCGGTTTTAACCGCAACCGTGTTATACTTATGCCCATTGGCGATATGAAGGGGGTCGTTCCGGGAGCGGAAGTTTACGCTGCGGGATCTGCTCTGATGGTTCCCGTGGGGGATGAACTCCTGGGGCGTGTAATCAACGGTGTGGGTAAGCCCCTTGACGGGAAAGGAGACATAATCACCACAAAGAAGTATCCCGTTGACGGGGGCACCATCAATCCCCTCAAAAGAACGGTTATAGATACACCACTATCAGTTGGGGTCAGGTCCATTGACGGATTAAATACCGTTGGACGCGGGCAGCGGATCGGAATATTTTCCGGGTCAGGTGTCGGTAAGTCGACCCTTATCAGTATGATTGCCCGATATACCGATGCGGATGTCAATATCATTGCTCTAATCGGTGAGCGCGGAAGGGAAGTCAAGGATTTCGTAGAGCGAGAACTCGGCAGCGAGGGTTTAAAACGTACTGTTGTTGTAGTGGCAACTTCGGATCAGCCGCCGATGCTCCGACTCCGCGGAGGATTCCTGGCGCACGCCATTGCAGAATATTTCAGGGACCAGGGACTGGCGGTTAATCTCCTGATGGACTCTATCACACGTTTTGCCATGGCCCAGAGGGAAGTGGGCCTCGCTGCGGGTGAGCCATCTGCTACAAGGGGATATCCCCCATCAGTATTTACAATGCTTCCCCAGCTGATGGAAAGGGCGGGGACAAGTGATTCCGGTGGAAGTATAACCGGTTTTTATTCCGTACTGGTTGAGGGGGATGATATGAATGAACCTATTGCCGACGCAGCGCGGGGGATTCTTGACGGCCATATCGTTCTTGATCGGAAACTGGCCCATAAGGGGCATTACCCGGCTGTAGATGTTCTTTCGTCAATTTCACGATGCATGAAGGATGTTGTCTCCCAGGAACATATTGAAGCGGCAAATAAAATGCGGGAACTTCTCGCTGCATACCAGGATATCGAAGACCTGATAAATTTGAATGCCTATGTAAGGGGATCTAATCCAGTTGCAGATAAGGCAATAGATATGCATTTAGAGATAACGGACTTTTTGAAGCAGGGTATCTATGAAGAGGATGGACTCGCCTCGATTGTTGCACGTATGACTGCAATGTTTAAGGAAGGGGGCTCAACCGCCGCCACAACGACTGCACCGGCTGCGCCGCCTGCATTTGCCCAGGTTCTGAGGTAGGGAAGTAGGGGATGAAAAAGTTCGATTTCAGGTTACAAAAGCTTCTTGATTTACGGGAGGCACGTGAACAGGAATTGAAGAATGAACTCTCAGCCCTGGTGAGTGTGCAGAATGTGGAGCGAATGAAGCAGCAGGAGTTAAATGATAAAATCGGCAGCTTTGGTGACTCCATAAGAAAAAAAATGGTAGCCGGTACTGCAACTGCGGAAGAGATGATGATGTATGAAAAATTTGTCGATCTCTCCCGAAGGGCGATAACCTTTGCAGATCGCCGGATAGAAGAAATGGAACCTGCAATTAATGAAGTACGGGGACGTCTTGTTCTTGCCTCGACAGAAAAGAAGGTTGTCGAAAAACTGAAGGAACGTAAACTCGAAGAATATAACTATGAAATGAATCGGGAAATTACGAAAGAAAATGATGACATGAATCAGAAAATATACATGCGTCGCCTGATAGAATCAGAGGGGGTCTAAATGATAAAAGATATGTATGCCGTAATGAATCGAATCAGTGATATAAAGAAGCGCTTTGGTGTTATGAGACATAATGAAAAAACTTCCCCCGAAAAAACCGAAGCCTCTTTTCAGAAAACCCTTGATGCAGTCCAGAAAAGCAGCAATAGTCAGGATAAGATCTCTGCTGTAGACAGCAGGGCAAAAATCAATAATTTAGTCGATCGCTATTCCGCCCAGAATAGAATATCACCGGAACTGGTCAAGGCGGTAATCACACAGGAGTCGGGATATAACAGCAAAGCCGTTTCTCCGAAGGGTGCTAAAGGCCTGATGCAGCTGATGCCGACGGTTCTTCGCAGCATGAATGTGCAGGACCCATTCGCCCCTGATGAAAATATCAGGGCAGGCGTCGGTTACCTTAAGGGACTGTTGGATAAGTATCATGGTGACTATAAGAAAGCCCTTGCGGCATACAATGCGGGTCCCGGAGCCGTAGACAGGGAAGGCGGAGTTCCTGAATATAAAGAAACTAAAGAGTACGTTCAAAAGGTAATTTCAAGTTATCTTGAAAACAAGTAGTGGAAAAAGGGTAATCAATCATGAGAAATATATCTGACAGAGCCAAGGCATTTTATCTGATTATACTTATACTGTTTATCTCCGTGTTTGGTCTATTCTGGCTGGACAGTATCGGTATGGTAGATATGGGAAATTATATTTCAGTCTTTAAAAGTGAACCCCCTTCCGTAATGGATGCAAAAGGGGATGATCCTTCCCTGATCGCCCTGGAGGAATTTGAGAAAGAGAAGGACCGGCTGAAGGAGAGAATCGAGGAGCTTGATAAGCGGGAAGCATTAATCACTGAAAAAGAGAAGGAGATTGAAGCTGAAAAAGAAAAACTCGAAGAAGTGAAAAAGGGACTTGATCTGGAAAAGAAAAAGTTTATTGCGGAAAGGAAAAAGTATTCCGGTTATCGTGATAATGTTCGAAAACTTGCTGACAAGATATCAAATATGCCTCCTGAAGAATCGGTGAAAATCATGATAAACTGGGAAGAGCCCCTTATTATAGATGTATTGCGACAGATGGATGCCACAGCAGCAGAAACAGGTCAGGCCAGTATTACTTCTTATTTAATAACTTTAATGCCAAAGGCAAAAGCCAGCAGGATTATGTATTTAATGACTCAATTGTAGCGGTTTGTTAGCAGCTGTTTTTTTTGCTTATTACGGTTTTTTCAATAATCTTGAACATTTCCGATGGATTGATTGGTTTCGGAATGTAATCATCCATCCCTGCATTGATACACCGCTCCTTGTCTCCCTTCATTGCATGTGCCGTAAGGGCAACTATGGGAGTATATGCACCGGTATGTTTTTCAAACTTTCTTATTCTCTCCGTTGCTTCCAGGCCATCCATGACTGGCATTTGAATATCCATAAGGATAAGATCGAATTTATTCTGCTTTGCAATATCAAGAGCCATCATCCCGTTTTCTACGGTCCAGACTTCCCAGCCTTTTTTTCTCAAGAGCTGTGATGCCAGGTTTCTATTGATGACATTATCCTCTGCAAGAAGGATGGAGTAATTAACCGGATCGCATATTGCACTGGCGCTGGATTTTTTTGAATTACGATCAATATTTCCTGAAATGGTTTTACCGGATATGATGTCAATGATCGTAGAATAGAAGTAATGGGGCATCATTGGTTTCAGTACACGCTGGAAATAACGGGTGTTTTCCGGAAAT
Organism: uncultured Spirochaetota bacterium; assembly: GCA_942491575.1. GTDB lineage: Bacteria > Spirochaetota > UBA4802 > UBA4802 > UBA5550 > CAZHNW01. The sequence continues at coordinate 997,522 of CALOBT010000025.1, read as the reverse complement.
TCTCTGTGCTTGCAATCCAGGGCAGTGGACATGAGAATTATACTGTCTCTGGATTCCTGTCTCAGGTTTGCCAGGGATTTAGCCAGAGTGATCCCGTCTATATCCGTCATTCCGGTATCAATAATGACAGCGTCAGGTATGGTGTTTTCATTGATAAGTTTTGAAAAGGACGATAATGCTCTTGAGGGAGAAGAGGTGTGAATATTTTCTCCTCCCCAGGCGCGTATGTAATTGGATAGAATCCTTTTCATCTTTGAATTTGGGGAAACGATAAAACATGAAATAGGTAAAGGAAAGGAGGCCGGTTTATTTCTGCCGGATTTGGATGCCGGTTTTCCTCTGGAGGAAACCGGCAAAGTCAGGGTAAAGGTGCTTCCTTTTTCGGGAATGCTCTCTACGGCAATAGCTCCACCCATCATGCTTATAAGTCTTTTTGCAATGGCAAGTCCGAGACCGGTTCCACCGAATCTTCTTGATGTTGAACTGTCAATTTGCTGGAAGGCATTGAAAATTTTTGTGGCATCCTCGGGGGGGATGCCAATACCGGAATCTTCTACTGATATATTGATACAGTCATGGGAATATTTGTGGCGGGAATATCGTACCTTGATGGTAATTTCACCACTGTCTGTGAATTTTATGGCATTACCTACAAGGTTTAGCATAATCTGTTTTATTCTTAAAGGGTCTCCGTCAAAAGTTTCAGGCATTGTCAGGTCATAGTCGCACATTAATTCAAGGTTTTTTTCATGGGCCTTCACTGCAGTGATTCTAATTACGGATTCAAGGAGTTCGGCAAAGTTATAAGTTGTGTTGTCAAGTTCGAATTTATCCGCTTCAATTTTTGAAATATCAAGGATGTCATTTATTATATCAAGAAGTGAATTGGCGGAATGTTTTACCGCCTCAAGCCTTTCAACCTGGTGGCTTGCCGGGTCTTCAAGGAGTGCCAGTTCTGTCATTCCCATTATACCATTAAGGGGGGTTCTTATTTCATGGCTCATGTTTGCCAGGAATTCACTTTTTGCCCGATTGGCCATTTCGGCAGAATTTTTAGCGTGTATCAACTGTGCTTCAATTTTTTTCTGATTTGTAATATCGTGACATATCGCATGAACAACCGGCTTATCATCAATTTCTATTACAGTTGTTCTAACATTTAGATTGATTTCGTCTCCCGTTTTATTGTAAACTGAAACAAAAGCCTCTCCGGGAAATTTTTCTATTCCTTTTTTGCGATACTGTTCTGGTATCTTGCCGGAGCCGCCATTAACGACTTCGCTGTAAAGACGGCCGTTTATTTCCGACTGTCTGGTTCTGAGCAGAGTAGAGGCGGCGCGATTGCTGTCAAGAATTGTACCTGTTTCGGCATCTATGAGAAAAATGGCATCACTTGCATTTTCGAAAATCTGCCGGTATTTTTTTTCATTCTCAATAAGTTTTTTTTCTGCAAGCTTTCTTTCTGATATATTGCGGGCAACTCCAATCAGTCCAGTTGTTCCTGATTCTATACCGGTAATCCTGGATAGTGTTATCTCCACCCATGCAGACTTGTTGTTTTTACTTAAAAATTCAAGCTCTATGAGTAAATTCTTTTGTATGTCAGGTGTTGTTTTTTTCTTTAGAAAATCTTTGAGAATTTCATCGGCAATATTTTTTGAAGATTCAGTGAGGAGATCTGAAAACTTTTTTCCAAGGATAGTTTCGGGTTTTTTTCCTGTTATATTTTTAATGGATGGTGAAATGTAGGTTATATTTTGTGAGAGGTCACTGGTGAAAATGATATCTGACGCATTCTCGGCTAGAAGTCTGTATCGTGCTTCACTATGCAACAATTCTTTTTCAGCATCATTTCGTGCTACAATATTTTTCCATTCTCGCCAGATTCTTCTTGAAATACGCGCCATTGCACGAAGTGTCGCATCAGATTTTACCACATAATCGAGAACTCCCATACGCATGGCCTCAACTGCCTTGGTCTCATCACCAAAGCTTGTCATGGCTATGATTGGGTATTTTGCGGCCAGATTGTATCTTTTAATTATGTCCAGGCTGTTGCCGTCGGGTAGAATAAGATCAAAAAGAAGTAGTGTTTCTGAATCTATAATGTTTTCGGGATTAAAATCTGCCAGACTTTCAATATGATGGGGAATAAAGAATGAATCACGTTTGAAAGCGCGGAGTACCAGTTCTGCGTGATCAATATTGTCTTCCAGGATGTAGACATTAATTCTTTTAGTTTCAATAGCCATAGATATTTTCAAAAATGATTATTACAAATTATTTTTTTCCTGACAGGCTGGATTTTATTATGAGTCTTTTCTCCTTACGCTTTTTAGTATTACAGATATAACTTCAGGGGTCAATACTATTTGGATGTCTGTTCCAGTTGAGCCAGTATGAGGCTATATCTTTCATGAGGCTGTTAAATTTATCGTAGTCAACCGGTTTTACCAGATAACTGTTTGTATGGTATTTGTACGACACTTCAATGTCCTGTCTGGCATTTGAAGTCGTAAGAATTACAACCGGGATTGAGCTGTATTCTTTTTCTTTCTTAATTTTCTGCAGGACTTCAATCCCATCTATTTTTGGCATTCTGAGGTCTAAAAGGACAAGATCCGGTGTGGGGCTTTTTTCCGGATTTACATAGTCATGTCTTCTAAAGATAAAATCTATTGCCTGACTTCCGTCAGTTACATGAAAAATATTACAGTTTCTGGAATGATTTTTCAGACTTCTTGTCACAAGTTCAGCATGATCTTCGTTATCTTCAATCAGCAAAACGTTTGGGGCCTCAGACTGCATTAATTACTCCTCATATGAGTTAGGAATCAATAACAAAAATATTTAATACAGTCAATCGATTTTTACTGTATGCTGATCAGGATTGGATAAATTCAGTAATGAGTTTTAATAACTCTTTTTTCCCTTCACCCTTTGAGGAGGAAGACGTGAATATGTCCTGTTTGCTGATTCCAAGAGTTTCGGATATGATTTTAAGGTTCTTTGCCCGTAAATTTCCGGAAACTTTATCACATTTAGTAGCAGTTATTGCAACAGCCACCTCCTGTTTTGTGAGCAGTTCCAGTATCCTGATTTCTTCCTCCCCCGGTTTTCTTCTGATGTCAACCAGCAGGAAGGCAAGTCTGAGGTTAGGGCGTTCCGTTACATATTCTCTAATGAGGGGAAAAAATTGTTTTTGTATTTCCTTCGGTACCTTGGCAAAACCGTATCCGGGCAGGTCTGCAAATGATATCCTCTCATCGGCTACGAAAAAGTTTACCATCTGTGTTACCCCGGGGCGGGAGCCGGTTTTTACGAGATTTTTTTTGCCCAGTATCATATTGATAAGGGATGACTTTCCCACGTTGGATCTGCCGAAAAAGGCAAATTCAGGATAATTGTAATCGGGAAAAGTACTGCTTTTTTTGCAGCTTTTTACAAAGTATGTGTTTTTAAACTTCATTGTTAACTAAAATTTTCTCCATAAGTATTGCATCATCATCACCATAATATTTTTGTCTTGTTCCGGTGTTGAAGAAACCGAGCTTTTTGTAGAAGGCAATCGCCCCTTCATTAGAAGACTTTACTTCTATTACTATTCTCTCCGGTGAAGCCTCCTGGTGCTCTGAAACAATAAATCGGAGCAGACCCGTGGCAATACCTTTTCTCCTGAAATCCGGATGAATACCGATATTATTCAGTTGGATATCCTCCATGACGTTCCATGCTACGGCAAAACCGATTATTTTGCTTTCATACAGGGCAACTGCTATATAGGAAAAGGTATTATGCAGTTCATTAACGAAATAGGATTCCTTCCAGAGGTTGGAGGCCATACATTCAATCTCGTATATGGCCTTTATATCATTTTTATTGCCTTTTTGGTAAAGGATTGTCAAATTACTCATGGATTGTTAATCGTCTGAAAATACCAGGGGGTATCCTGCAGGAAATACTGATACGAACCGGTTCAGAATTCTTTCAGGTTACCCCTTTCGTTAAATTTTACTATTTATCAATAGGGGAGGGATTTCTTTTCTCAAGAAATGCAGAAATCCCTTCCTTCTTGTTTTCTGTTTCACAGAGGGTGCCAAATTGTTCCCTTTCGAATTTTTGGGCATCCATAAGATCCATTTTAAGACCCTTCCGAATTGTCTCCATTGCTACTTTAATGGCGGGTCTGCCCTTCAGGGAAATTGCCTTTGCCAGTTTTTTGGCTTCTTCTACCGCTTCTCCCTTGGGAGTCGTTCTGTTCACCAGGCCATACTCTGCAGCGGTTGTTCCTGAAATGAAATTCCCGGATAAAACCAGTTCGTATGTTCTGCCGGTGCCAATAAAGCGGGGGGTTCTCTGGGTTCCTGCATATCCCGGGATAATACCGAGTTTAATTTCCGGAAGACCGAGTTGAGCTGTTTCATCAGCAATTCTGATATGACAGGAGAGCGCCAGTTCCATGCCGCCACCAAGGGCAAATCCATTTATGGCAGCAATAAATGGCTTGTCGGCAAGTTCAATTTTGTTCAGGATTCTTTGGCCGTTTTCCAGGTAAGCGCTTCCTGCTTCAGCTGTATTCAGACCTTCAACTTCTTTGATATCCGCACCGGCGATAAATGCCTTTCCGGCTCCGGTAAATACAACCACTCTGACTTTTTCGTCTGCCAGGGCCTGGTCGACAGCTTCCTCTATATTGCTCAGTACCGGTGTAGAGAGTGCATTCATTGGCGGATTGTCAATTACCATGAGTGCGATGCCGGAGTCATCAACGGTGTAGGTACATGCTGACATAACTATTCTCCTTATTTATAATTTCTTAAGTTAAGGAAAGTGATAGACTCAATTTGATTTGTGTCAAATGTTTTATGGATTCCTGTAAAAATAAGGAGTCTTGACTTCCTTTTCATCTATATCCATGCCGGGGGCAACTCCATATTTATGCAGGTATTAACCTGTTGGGAAAGTTCAAGGTTTATAAACAGGGATCCCCTATTGCCGGGAACTGCCAAATGATTCAAGGGATTTGACCAGGCCGGTTATTGTGCGGTTTACAGGAAGTTGAAGGCCCTTCCTTTCGCCAAAATCAGCAATTTTACCATTTATTGAATTTATTTCTGTTTTTCTCTGTTCATTTATATCCTGCAGCATGGAACAGAGGTTGTTATAGGTGTTTTTGCAGACAGTCATGGTTGTTTCAATCATAACATTTTTATCAAGATTGATCCCGTATGCCCCCGCTGTTCTGACTGCTTCATCTATAATATTTTTCATTATCTCTCTGGTTTCATTATTTTCTTCAAGTTTGCCATTTGAGACCTTCAACAGGGCCCCCAGGGGATTTATTGCCGCATTGATAACTGCCTTCTCCCAGACAGTCCTTTCCGGTTCATCCGTTTGGGTAACTGAAAAATCGGCTTTAAGAAGTATGTCCGTGACACCCTGGAGTCTGCTCTTATCTTCTCCCCCGAGGGTAATGGTTCCCGCTCCCCCAAATCGAACAGTGTCTGGAGAGGTTTTGGTGGCACCGGTGGTTGTCGTGCCGTATAATATGTTTTTAACAGGTATATATCTTGAAATAATGTCAAAATTTCCAAGACCGTTTTGGAGAGTAACAATAATTGTATCCGGTGATATTAACGGCGAAATTGATTTCATTACATCTTCCGTTGCATAACTTTTTATAAAGAGAAATATTGTATCGCAATTTTTTAGAATTGATGGGGATGAACTTATTTCTTTTATGTTGATTTTATTTTTAATACCGTCAGAATCTTCAAAGAATAATCCATTCACCAGGGCCGATGCTGTATTTTCATTTTTTTCATAAATAACCGGATGGATTCCTGACTGATAAAGTTTATATGCAAAAAGAGAACCGAGGGCTCCGGCTCCTGCGATGCCTGTTTTCATGGTACACCTGCCTCAAGATTTATTAAGAGTAGGTCAAATGTTTTTCCCACCGTCAATATAATAATTACATACTACTTGACTTTTCAGATATTTTGTATAGTCTTTTTATCTTGAAAGAAGGATGAATTATGGTAAGCGAAAAATTAAAATTGGCTGCATTTTCTCTGGTACTGATTTTCCTGTCAATACCAGTTTCTGCATCACCAATTGACTTAACTGCAGAAAAAATATATGTAAGAAAAGGATTCGAAAAGCTGTGGGTTTCTGAAATTCCAGATGGAGATAACTGGCTTTTCGTGCAGGCTTCAGACACTGGAAAGCGTCCATTGCGGATAAGGGAACTGGGTATACCGGGTGTAGCAAAACGTACCTTTCTCTCTCCCTTCAGCCATAAGCCGGAAGAGTTTACTTTTGTAACTTCCTTTTCTATGACCTCAAAAATGATACACAATATTCGGATTCCCGGATTCTTTATAAAACGAATCGCTTTTAACTGGGAAATTTACCTTAATGGAAAGCTGATACATCGTGAGATGCATCCAGGTAAAGACGGCACACTGGAGAGACTATGCTCACATAGAAATGTTCTTGTGGATATAAATCCCCTCTACCTGCGAAAGGGGAAAAATATTCTTGCCTTCAGGATAATTGGTGATCCGACCCACCTCAATACCGGTTTTCTTCCGGGAGGTCCTTACCTGATTGACGAATATAAAAAACTTGATCATGGACGTTCCGAGGCAGTTATACTGGTACTCGTTTTTATGTATCTATTTGTCGGTTTTTATCATTTACTCCTCTTTTATAACAGAAGATCGGAATATTATAATCTCTATTTTGGATTGATGATTTTTGCAGTATTTTTTTATTTTTTATCCAGAACTCATTATGCCCAGAATATTGTTCCCGATTCCAGGTATCTTATCCGTATTGAATTCATATCACTTTTTATGCTTCTTCCCATGGCACAGCATTTTTTTGATTATCTTTTAAATGAAAAAATAAGTATAGTAAGCAGGATAATACTATTTTTATACGGTTTCTTCTCTCTATTGATAATCCCCCTCCCGCTCTCTTTTGCCGATGACATACTGCGTATATGGCAGGTCACGGCAATTATCCCCCTCGGGTATGTGGCGGGGATTACTATTTATCAATTCATTAATAAAGCAAGGGAATACATCACCCTCAGGGGAATTGAAGAGAGCAGGGCCGTTATTATATTTAAGGCGATGGCCGGTACGGTATCGGGTAACCTGCTTATTGGGGTAATTATAATTTTTTTTACGACTCTTTTTGATATTGCAGATGCGGTTTTTTTTCATTACGATATTCTCTTGAGCCGATATTTTTTCTTTATAGTCATCCTGGGGATGACAGTCATGCTGGCAAACAGATTCGTTTATGTTCATAACAGAATTGAAATCCTCAATCGGAGTCTTGAGGAAAAAGTTGAAGATTTGAACCAGGCAAATTTAAAAATTGGTCTTTCGGAGGAAAAATACCGCGTTCTAGTTGAGGGGGCCAATGATATAATTTTTTCCCTTGATGAAAACCTTCGATTTATTACCGCCAATAATTCCATGAAGGAACTGCTTAAGGTAGACCCGGAAAAGGTAGCCGGTATGGATTTTCTTCAGTTTATCCATGATGAAGGGAAGGATGTGGCTATGAATTCAGAGTTTGTCAAAAAGAAAGCGGAAGAGCTGCTTCGCAAAAAGAAATCAGTTCGATTCAAGACAGAATTAATTTCACTTAACATGAAAGAACCGGTGGCGATGCAGGTAAAGCTTCAATACATAAACGTAGAAGGGAAGGATGAGATTATAGGAAGGGCATCAAGAGAAACAGAAGACAGTCTGTTAAAGTATTTTGTAACAGAAAAGCAGCAATTCAAAATTGAGAATTACCTGGTTAGTGCAGATGAAGTAAGCAGACGATTGACCCGGAATCTCACAAAATTTTGCAGCCAGCGTGATGTTGATTTTATAAGACTTGCTTTAAGAGAAATAATCGTAAATGCCATTGAACATGGTAATCTTGATATAAAGTTCGAGGATAAAAGTGAGGCCATGATCGAAGGGACTTACCTCGATTTAATCGAAGAAAGGCAGAAGCAGGCAATATACCGTGACAGACGTGTTACCATTGAATATCTGGTTAACTCGAAGAAGGTAGTCTATGTTATTGTGGACGAGGGCAACGGTTTTGACTTCAAAGATCAATTGAATGTAAATAGTGCAAAGGCAAATGATGAAATGCTGGCCCATGGACGTGGTATTCTGATGGCAAAAAATGTTTTTGATACAGTCGAATTTATTGGGCGGGGCAATCAGGTGCGTTTGCAGAGAAATTTTAATTGATATCCTTTATGAGATTGTCCAGCTGAAGGGCCTTCTCGTTTACTTCCTGTGTCACATCAATTATTTTGCGGTTTGAGAGACCAATCTCCTGAGCCATCTCTGATAGCTTTTCAATTGTCTTTAACGTCTCACTCATTGATATATTCTGTTCGCTGGTTGAAGTTGCAACCTCCCTGGATATGGATTCCAGCATTCCCGCCTGCTGAAATACCTCTTTTATAGCATTTCCCTGCTGTGTCATCAGTACAGCCACCTGGTCGGTTTTATCATTTATTGAGTTTACCATTTTGAATGTAACATCAATGGCATCCTTCGTATTGGCTACGATTTTTTTCCCTTCATTGATGTCGGCGGTAATAGCAGTTATTTTTGAGGCGATTTCTTTTGAATTATCAGAGGTCGCAGAGGCAAGTTTGCTGATTTCATCTGCGACGACGGCAAAGCCCCGGCCGTGTTCCCCTGCACGGGCTGCCTCAATGGCGGCATTCAGGGAAAGAAGGTTTATGCTTTCGGTTATGTCATCAATAACGGACACGAAGGCGTTGATGCTTTTCCCGCCCTGGTCTATGACATCCATTTTGTTGATCATATTTTTAAGAGTAAATTCGGTAATATTTGTCGAATCGGATATTACACCAATATTTTCTACAACAGCGGTACTTGCATCCGCGATATTTTTCTGGGATTCCTTTAAAATCGCCGTTAATTCTTTAGTCCGTTCACTCTCCTGTTTTTGCCGTACCGTGGCCCGGTGAATATTTTCATTGGATGCCGAGAGCTCTTCAAAGGTTGCGGACATCTCTTCACTGGTAGCCGCCTGTTCCTGGGAAAGAATCCTGAATTTTTCTCCGAGTTCGGAAAGTTCATTGCTCACACCAAGAAGTACATTGGAGATTTCCTTCACGGTAGCTACTATACCTTCAAGGTATGTGGCTCGCTCCTTTGATACTTTTTCACTTTCTTCCAGGTCTGTGTTCATGCAGGCCATGTCCTGTCTCATGGTATTGATTCTGTCGGCAAGACTCAGGGAGAGGAGGATTACCGCCATTGCTGAACCGATTTGTATCGACCAGTTGGTAATGAAATTTGATGGAAGGATACCGAAGGTTTTCATCGTATAGGTTATTATTCCAAATATTACACCAACAAAGGCGAGGAAAAAAAATCTGGCTTGACGGACACCCTTTATCGAAAGTATCATGGAAATGAAAATGAAGGATGTGGCGACAAACATTGACAGGCCCGTGGCAATAATTATACCGGCATGGTTTCCGAGTATATAGGTCATGGGGGCTGAAAGAATACTGGGGACAACCATTAAGGCGACAATTATGTAGAACATAATTTTGCTGTGTTTTTGGATTTGCAGAAGAGAAATTATAAAGAGAGATGAGAAGAAGGCAATGAGTGACATGAATACACTGATATTGTTGTTGGCCCATGAAATAGAATCGGGCCACAGGTATTGAAAACTGAGGCCATTTAAAGTCAGCTGGAAAAGTACCCAGCAGGCAATGAAAAGAACGTAAAATATGTAGCTTTTATCCCTGACGAAGAAGAAAATTAACAGATTGTAAAGGGCCATGACAATCATGATCCCGTAATATATCCAGAATACCGGTAATTCCTGAAATATCCGGTCAAGGTAGGCCCGGGGGGACTGGGCAATAAATGGAAAGTTCATTGAACTGGTTGTTTGAATTCTGAAATAATAGGTTCTTTCTCCGGGATGGTCCTTGAAAATAAATGAAAAATTACGGTCGCGAATATCCCTGTTTTTAAAGGGAAGATGGTCCCCGGTCTTTTTTTCACTGTATAATCCATTTTGATCCGGTGAATAAAGGGTAATGTCATCAAGGAGTGGGTAGGCTATCTCAAGGTACCACGTTAATGTTTCCCTGGTGGGATTTATAATATTGAATTTAAACCAGTAAACTGATGAAGTAAAACCAAAATTAAAAGCTTCACGATCGTTTTTCCGCCATGAAAGTGGGGAGGTTTTTATTTCCTCGAAGGAGTATTTGCCTTCCGCATCTTCCAGATAGAAAATATCTTTGGATACATTACTCCGGCTCAGAGAATTATCAATGGTAATAGTTGCTGTATATGCAGTAATGCTCATGAACAGCGATAGAAAAACTGTAATGAAGTATAAAACGGTTTTATTTTTCATGTTCTAGTTATCGTCCTCCAGCAGCTGTAAATATACTATTATACCGCTGAAATAAAATTTAACCGCATATTCCCCACACGAGCCCTGTTTACATCTGTCTAGTTGAGTTCTATTTTTCCTTCATTAGACTTTAGCTTTTGGTTACTGGCAAATACTATTTTTCCTTCCTTTACTACAGCAAGGGGATTTCTCAGAAGAGAGAGGTCTTTCGTAGGATCTCCCTCCAGAATAACGAGATCCGCATACTTGCCCTTCTGAAGGGAACCGATTTTATCTTTCATTCCGATGATATCCGCGTTAACCAGCGTTGCTGAGCGAATCGCCTCCGCAGGAGAAAAACCTGTTCTGGAAAGGGCTTCAATTTCACGCCATAATGTTCCGTGATAGCAGAAGGGGACTCCCGCATCCGTTCCGCAGCCGATACGAACGCCTGCAGCCTTCATTCGTTTGATGTTATCCGGAGCATATTTTATGATTCCGAAATAAAGTTCTGGATCGGGCCCCATAATCTTTTTTTCGAAAAGATTTTCGCAGCCATATTTTTTGAATGCCTTCAGTGACTCCATTGAAGCCTTGTGGATGTCATCCTCTATATACCTGGAAAGGTCAGCGTTTATGAATTTTTTTCTTACTTCCAGTTCATTTCTTATATAGTCGTTGTTGAATCTATCGGGGATTATGGTGTACGCCTCTTCTGCAGAGAAAACCTGTCCAACCGTCAGAGTGGGCACCGTGGCGATGTTTTTTCTCGCCATTTCCGCAATCTCTTTGTCTGATATTCTGGCATCACCGATGGTATGTTCCATCGAATTGATCCCGCAGGCGAGTCCCCGGTCAAAACCGAATTTTCGGTGTATATGGGCAGATATGGGAAGTTCATGTTTCTCGGCAAAATCAAAGATTATCTTCAGGTGCTCATCACTGTATATGGGGATTCTCCCCTTTCCACAAAGAAGAGAAAGGTCGTCCATTGTCAGTTTTATGAAATGCGGCCTGCTCTCATAATTTTCCTGCAGGAAGATTCGTAATTCTTTGCTGTTTTCAAACCAGGCACTCTGGTTCCCCGTGATTAACTGGGTGGGACGTGCAAAGATACTGATATCTGATGGATCAATATCCGGGTGCCCTCCTTCAATATTGGTAATGGCATTACAGTAAACAAGGCGCGGACCATTCAGGTCTCCGTCGCTGATCATTTTTTTGAACTTTGAAAGATATTTCGGCAGCGCCCCCATATCCCTTACGGTTGTGACTCCGCTTTCTATCTGCTGAACAAAATTTCGTTTCAGCTGGATCATGTAGCTCGACATGGACAAAAGTTCAAAACTTCCCGCAGAGGGAACTGTTGTATGGCAATGGGCGTCAATGAGTCCCGGGATTATGCAGAGGCCCTTTGCATCAATTATTTCCGCTCCCTTGAGGTTTGTCTCTTCAGGAGAAGCCAGCATGGTGATTGTTTTACCCCTGAATTCCAGGTTTTTTCCCTTGATGAGTTTTCCCGTGCTGACGTCAAGAATTGACGCACCGGTGATAATTACACGGTCTCTATAAGATAATTGTGGAATGGAGCGGTCCGGAAGGGAGGCACAGCCTGTCAAATCCGGCAGGGCGGCAGCGGCGGTGACTGCAGCGGTTGTTTTGAGGAAATCTCTCCGCGAGATATTTTTACCAAATAGATTGTCCATGTTACCTTCTTGTCATAACGATAATTCTGAAATTCTATATTTTTTTCAGAAAAGCAGAGATCCTTTAAGATTGCAATAAAAAAATGAATGGCGTTAAGTTTTATTGAATATAAATTACTGACAGTAATAATATTTAGTAAAGTTTTTCGGGGCTTGAGGGGGGAAGTTGAAACCTTCAGGGGCAGATAATTATTTCTTTGGCCCAGAGGCATTCTCCGCAGGGGGTGGTGGCCCGGTAACAATCCGTCCCGGAGTGGCGGTGACTGCAGTCTCCCTGGGCTTCACAACTGCTGCAGTCAGGGAGGTCCCAGTATTTGAAATCCCTGCGAAATGAATCAAAATTATCCTCCAGCCAGATACCGGAGATGGAATTTTCTGAGAGACTGCCAAATATCTTTCGGTTGTGAATCCTCGGTGAACCGTAGTACCAGGCATTATGCGTATAGGCGAGTTCAGGACAGGGGGCAATCTCTCCCATTGCGGTAATGAATACGGTTCCCTTTTCTATGAAGGGACACTTGCGGCTTCTGTCCGGTTCTGAGGCTGCAACCTCCATCGAAAATAGCCTGGAATATTTTCTAAACCTGTTCCGGAGTGTTTCTTTCCGGGTTACCGGGGCGCTGTAGAGAATCTCATCCTGCATCGCTTCACTGTAGGGGAATAAATTGCTTACAAGGAAGTGATCGATACCTGTTCTGTCGCCGAAATCTATTATTTCCGTTATGGAATCGATATTGCTTTTCATGGCGACTATCTGCATTCCTATAGCCGGGGGTTCGTTTTTATTTTTGCATTTAATAAGGCGTGAGATATTTTCAGAAGACTTCCCGGGATCTTTTCCTCGGCGTATTATGTTTTTGCTGCCATTAACCGCATCGTCCCATGAGACAACGACCCGGTCCAGGGGGAGGCTGCATATCAGTTCGGGCAGTTCTTCCGACAGGAAGCTGGCGTTGGTCACAAGCACGATTTCAGTTTTAATTGTGCGCAGGCCTCTGAGTATGTCCGCAATGGAGGGGTGACAGAGGGCTTCACCGAATCCCAGGAGTACAATACGCTCCAGGGTTTCAATGTGCCGCAGCTCCTCGAGGATTTTTGAAAAAAGAGACATCTCCATCGGTGCGGCATGAAAATTTTCTATAGAAAAGCGTACACAGCTTCGGCAGGAGAGATTGCATGCCGTTGTGACTTCGAGATATACCTGTCGGATCTCCCCTGAAACATCCTGGCGGTCGTCACGGTACATCCAGCTGAAGGTATTTTCCGGTTTCTTTTCTCTTCCTTCCCCAATCATCTTCTGAGCCTTTTTAAGTCAGCATCTATTTGATAGTAAAATCGTCAAGAGACATTTTGCATTTGACGGGGATAGTTGTATCAATCAATAATTACTTTTGAATCATTTAAAATTTTGGATCAGCATATTAAATGTTGAAAGAGGCTTTTTGCTAAAGAACGGAAAAGCCCAATGATTTCACAGAAAAAATCGGAGGTGTTATGTACAAGCTCAGTTTTTTTGTTCCCCTTGAGCATTGTGAGGAAGTCAAAGCAGCGGTATTTAAAACCGGTGCGGGTAAAATAGGTGACTACGACAGCTGTTCCTGGCAAACGAAGGGAGAAGGGCAGTTCCGTCCCCTCGAAGGAAGTAATCCCTTTATCGGCCAAAAAGGAGCCGTCGAGAGGGTGGAGGAATACAAGGTGGAACTTGTCTGCAGCGATGAATTGATTGGCGACGCCGTTGCGGCCCTTAAGACGGCACATCCCTACGAGGAGCCAGCATATGATGTGTGGAAACTGGAAGAGTTTTGAAAGTTGCAAGGGTAAAGGTTAAAGTATCAAGTTTTTTTAAGATTATCTTGCTTTCAACTTGTTCCTTTTAACTTGCACCTTTTATTTCGGATTCCTGATCCGTTCCTGCATCTGCTGAATCATGGCGAGGTACTCCTTCTGGGCCAGGAGGTGTTCTTTGACCAGGGGATTCTTTTCCAGTTCCTCTTCAACAAGGGCCCTTTCCGCGTCACCGGGACCTTCACCTGCAAGTCCCATGCTGGCAGAATTGATGTCCCGCCCCAGCATTACCAGCTTTTCCATGAGGGCCTGGGCATTTTTATCATGCTTCATTTTTTCAAGGCATTCCTGGTAGCGCAGGGTAACAGGGTGCTGTTTCAGTAGTTGAGAGAGTTCCCTTGCTTTTTCGATTATAGAAGGATAGCTGTTTTCATCCATATTATTATTCCTGCATCCTTACCATAGTATTTTCATAGGATTAAGCAACTTCCCCTTGTGCCACAGGGTAAAGTGAAGATGGGGCCCCGTGGAAAATCCCGTTGAACCGACGCGACCAATGAGGGAGCCTGCCTTGACATAACGGCCGGGACGGGTAGCTATCTGTGAAAGATGTCCGTAAAGGGTCTTGTAGCCTTCAGGATGAGCGATAATAACTGCCTTGCCGTAGCCCCCCATCCATCCAGTTGAGATGACTTTTCCTTCCCTTGCGGCACCGACATAGGTTCCTGTTCGGGCAGCTATATCGATTCCGTTGTGAAAGCTCCGGTTTCTGAATATGGGATGCTTTCGATTTCCGAAGAATGAGCTGAAACGGCCCCCCAGGGGAGACCTGAATTTTTCCCGCAGGGTATACTGCCTGGCGAGTTTGTCAGTCATAACTACAGGATTGGGACGGGCATCCCGGATAAAAACTGCAATTGGATGTTTTCCTGTAAATATTCCATAATAGAGACGGTACAGGGGGGGGAGAGTTTGAAAAACTATATCATCTTCCCGGGCACCGTAGAAATTTTTCAGTTCTTTTATTTCCCGGAAATCAGTAATGAAACATAGAACCCCTTTTTCTGTGGGGACAACTATTTGCTGGTCCACATGTGCCACAAGACTCTCCCAGAAGGGATTTACTGCTATAAGGGTGTCAATGTTGATGCTGTATTCTTTAGCGATTTTCCAGAAGTTGTCTCCCCGCTTTACTTTATGTACATGGAAATTGATTTTTTCAAATTTTACGTGCTCTTGAATGTGCTGCACGTATTGGTCTACTTTTTTAAAATCAGTTTTCAGGTCGATGAGATTGTCAATGTCTACCTTTCCGGTATGTGAGACAAGTGGGGTCATAATCAGTATGCACATAATAATACTGAAAAATGCCATCAGGGAGACAAAGGTACGTATTTTCATAGCTTAAGTCCTTCAGTGTTAAGATAGAAAAATTAGTATAGAAATTTTTTTATATTTATAATTTCCAGACTTGTCTTATAAAAAGAATTCTGTATAAAAATAGGTGAACTTATATAAATTTCGGAGTCAAGAAGATTTTAATAAAGATGTTTACTCTTTTGACTAATTTTATTTGTTATAAAAAAAATCATATTCCATATTGATTTTTTATTGAATAGTTATTTCTATAGTGGTATAATATCAGTACAAATTTTTAAAATGTATAGTATAAAACCAAACAGGCTGGAAACATTATGAAACAGCTAAAACGAATTTCAATTGTAGTCGCAATTCTTCTTATTTCGGCTTTTGCTCTGCAGGGAAACTCTTTTTTTACCAGTTTACTCTCCAGGGAAAGGGTGAGGTTGCTTCCGATACCGAGTGATTACCGCAGTTATTTTTTCCTCCAATCGATTGATGATGATACCCATATAATTATTGGGGATTTCACTGGTGAAAGTAAATTCTTTTCCCAGATTATTGATAAGGGTAGTGATAACTCGATAGATCGTGTGGTGGAATATTTCCCGGATATTAAAAAATTCAAGAACCGCAGGTCTTCCTCCTCAAAGTTTGTGACGGGAATCGAAGATCTTAAAATGGACATTATAAGCGGTAAAATATTCAGGGATAACTATTCCTACAAGATGAAATCACTGGATACACTGCATTATAAGATTAAGGATGGGACTGATATTTTCCCTTCAGGTTACGGTCATTCTGTTAAATTTTTCGATCCCGATGAGCCAACGACAATTATGAGTGAATTCTTTTTTGCAAAAAAAAGAGGGCGGTATGACCTCATTTTCAAGACAAATTATTACAAACTCTATAAAATGAAGATAAAGCCTCCGATTCCGTTCTCTGTTTATTGTAAGAATTCAAAGGATCCGCTTGTAGCTAAAATAGTCGAATCATTGAAGAAAATGTTAATGCAGTAATACTGATAAAAGGGAGATAAACCATGAAACAGCGAAAGCAGTATATTATTGACAGGAAGTTCCAGCTGAGAACTACCTTCTCTATTATTGGAATTGTATCAATAATATCAGCACTTATAATTGCAGCACTTGCGGCGACAATTGTTTATAATAATGTTAAAATACAGAATATTTATGAAATAGAAGATAATATCGTACACTTTTTAACATCCCGCCCAATGGGTACACAGGATGAGGCTTTAAAGGGAGCCATGAAGGAGATTGCAAAAAATCACAGTAATAATATGGATACACTCAACAGAATTATTTCTTTTAACCGCATTCTCCTCATTGTGCTGATTTTATCTGTTGTGCTTCAGTCCGCCATACTCTATTTTCTCATGATACGGAAAACGCATAGAATATCGGGACCAATTTTCGTAATGAGCAATTATATGAAAGAACTGGCTGAAGGAAAGTGGCCAAATCCGCGTCCCCTTCGAGACCGTGATGAATTGAAGTCATTCTACTATCAATTCGGTGAGACGGTGAAGGCCTTGAAGGACCGTTACGGAGATAAGTAAGCTGGAAAGAAAAGGGGGATGACATCCTCCTTTTCTTTTTTATCAGTTGTCTCTATCCAGGATATGAGACAGATCCAGTTTCGAAAGCATCGCTTTAAAGAGCCCTACTGGGAAACCAATAACATTTGATTCTGATCCTTTCACGGATTCTATAATCATCCCTCCATTCTCCTGTATTGCATAGGCCCCTGCTTTGTCCATGTAATGTATAGAGTCAAGATAGGAGTTTATCTCCCTGTCGGAAAGATGTTTAAATGTTACGGAAGTTGATTCGCTTTCTGTTGCTGTTTTCCATGCGCCGCCCCTCCTTAATATGGAAAGAGATATGGCGGTTATCACCCGGTGGGTTTTTCCATTAAGGAATTTAAGGGTATTGAAGGCATGCTGCCGGTTTTCCGGCTTACCGAGAATTTTATCCTCCAGGGCAACTATGGTATCCGATGTGATAATAAGGGTGTCTTCAGTGTCAGGAGAAAGGCGCTTCTGTATGGCTTCTCCCTTTTCCTGTGATAACCGGCGGCAGTGTATAAGTGGATCTTCTCCCGGAATTTCAACTTCGTCAATATCAGCGATTTCTATCCTGAAGGAAGTGATCAGACTGGAGAGCAGTTCCCTTCTTCGGGGGGAAGCGGAACCGAGAATGACAATCATTTCAATATAACCTTTTCGTTCAGCTTGTATACATCAGTGATGTTACTTATCTTTTTGATTCGTACTTTTATTGCTTCAAGGTGCTTGTTGCTTTTTACTTCAAGAATAAATTTAAAGGAAGCATTGCCACCTTCCTTTAGTGAGGCTTCCGCTTTTATGATGTTGGTATGGCAGAGAGAAATCTCATCTGCAATATCCTTCAGCAGGTTGGGGCGGTCAATTCCTTCGACGGCGAGTTTTATCGGATACATGGCATTTTCGGTTTCTTCCCATACCACTTTGATGAAACGTTCTTTTTCCTTTTGCAATCTTTTCAGGGATGGGCAGTTTTTTTTGTGAATAGTAATGCCGCGTCCCCTGGTGATAAAACCGACTACATTATCGCCTGGTATGGGCTGACAGCACTGTGGAAGTTTTATCAGTACATTGGAAGCCCCTTCAATGGAAATTCCTTCCCCTTTCTTCCTGCGAGAGAATTTACTCAGTTTTATCTGCTCTTCCGCAGGTATTGTAACCTCCGCAGTCTGAACGTCTTTTTTCTGTGCCTGTGATTTTGGCCTCTCGTCCTCTTCATGCTCCCGGGTGTTTTTCCGGAGCCAGTTGCGTATCTTGTAGCGGGCTCCTGAGGACCGGACAAATTTCAGCCACGCCTCGGAAGGATGACCGTTTTTGCTTGTAAGTACTTCCACAATATCACCGCTCTGGAGCTTCGTTCTGAGGGGGACAATCCTGTTGTTTACCTTGGCTCCGGTTGTATGAAGGCCCACCTCGGAGTGAATGGCGAATGCAAAGTCTATCGGCGTGGCATCCTTTGCAAGTTTTATGATTTTTCCTTTGGGTGTGAACACAAAAATTTCATCCTCGTAGAGGTCCATTTTCAGGTCCTGCATGAATTCCCTTGTGCTCCCTTCTTCGGCGTAGAGCTTGTTGATATTGTTCAGAAGTGTCAGGTCCTTGTATTCACGGTGGGGATTTTTTTTGTCCTCTTTGTATATCCAGTGTGCGGCAATACCCATCTGGGCGGTTTCGTGCATTTCCCGGGTGCGGATCTGCACTTCCAGGGGGTGGCCTTCCGGACCAATAACCGTTGTGTGCAGTGACTGGTACATGTTGGATTTGGGAACCGCTATATAATCTTTGAATCGTCCCTGGATGGGAGACCAGAGTGTATGTATTATACCAAGTACAGCGTAGCAGTCTTTGACTTCCTCCGTAATGATACGGATGGCCCTGATGTCATATATCTCGTTAAAGGACTTATCCTGAATTTTCATTTTTCTAAAGATAGAAAAATAGTGTTTTGCCCTTCCGGTTATTTCAGCATCAATATCGAGTTCTTTTATTTTTGAGAGGATTATATTTCGTATCTGGTCGAGGTAGGTCTCCCTTTCATGGTCCCGCTGGGCAAGGTGGGTTCTGATGCGGTCATATTCCTTGTGGTAGAGAACGTGAAAGGAGTGGTCCTCGAGCTCTGAGCTGATTTTAGTCATTCCGAGGCGTCTGGCAATCGGGGCATAGATGTCAAGGGTCTCCTTGGCGATCCTGTGCTGTTTCTCCTCCCGCTGAAACATGATGGTGCGCATGTTGTGAAGTTTGTCAGCAAGTTTGATTATGATAACGCGGAGGTCTTCCACGGTGGCCATGAGCATCTTTCGCAGAGTTTCTGCCTGGGCCATAGCCTTTGAGCGGTCTTTTATGTGAGATATTTTCGTGACCCCGTCTACCAGGTTGGCAACTTCCTCCCCGAATTGTTTTTTAATTAATTCAAAGGTGGTGCCTGTGTCCTCCACCACGTCGTGGAGAAGGGCTGCAGCTATTGTAGTGGTGTCCATTTTCAGGCTGGCCAGAATCAGGGCAACTTCCAGCGGGTGTATAATATAGGGTTCCCCGGAGAGCCGTTTCTGGTCAATATGGGCATCGTAGGCAAAATTATATGCATTCCTGATAATGTTCAGGTCACCCTCAGTATTGTATTTTCTGACGGCCTTTTCGAGGGTGTCGATGTCACGACTGCGTATTTTCAGGTCAAATTCGGGCATATTGATTGTTTGTAAAATGAGATATGGATCAAAGAAAAGTATATCATAAATTAGTCAACATAAATAGTATTTCAGCTGAATAGTATATGTCAAGTCGTGAAGATGGAAGTTTTATTTATTCTTGTTCAGAATGGCATTTTATTTGTCGATGATTAAAAAAAATATTACAAATTTAATGTACAATATTATACCTTTATAGATAATAGTCGTCAAATTCGGGCGAAATAAGCTGTGATAATGCAAAATAAAAAAAATATTATAAAAATCCTTCTTTTATTGGCAACGACGTTTTTACTCCTTCAGAATCCGGGGATACTACAGTCTCAGTTTCTGATGGATAAAGACGAACCTATAATCGAAGATCTTACAGAAAAGAAAGAGCCCGCTAAAAAGAAAACACCCCCTAAATTTATGGCATATAATATCAAGGCGAGCACCATACCGGGAATACCCAATGCCATAATGATTACCTGGGATGTTGATTCTTCATATACCGATGAATTCATTGTCGGTCGGTCAAATGTAGTAATAGATACCAGTCAAAGGGCCCTGGCGGCAAAAACAGTGAGAACTGTTTCTGCACGACAGCGTGGGGTCCTCATCGATTCGAATCTTTCCGCAGGTACCTACTATTATGTAATACTTGAAAGTCCCAGGATTGAAAAAAAGGAGATATACCTGTCGCCGGATGTAAATTATACCGTCAAATCGATCACAATAAAGGAAGTTAAAGGCCCGGTTGAAGTAAAAAAATTAAAGAATCTTAATGCAAAATTGATTGGTGATACGGTAATTCTTCTCAGCTGGGATAAAATCGGGGGGAAGGGACATACATATACTGTATATCGGAGTACAACCATTCTTGATTCCATTGAACGTCTCAGCAAAGGAGAAAAAATAGCAAAACTTTCCGATGCGGGACAGTATATTGACCAGAATATTACACGGGGGGGCACCTATTTTTATGCGGTTACCTTTCAATATCTTAACGGTCCTGAAGACCGCCGCCTCGAAGCGAGGGAGAATTACATAACAGAAGGCATATATGTAAAACCCCTGCCTGTAAAAATAAAGTCTGATCCCCACCGGGTAATTATGATCAGGGCACAAAAATCAGGTAATAATGTTGTAGTAACATGGGACTACTCGGGAAAAACAGGAAACAAGTACATCCGTCTCTACAGAACGAGGCGACTACTCAAGGATATCAAGGCCGTAAATGAGGAAAATGTTCTTGCAGACGTTGAAATAAAGGCGGGGAAATTCCTTGATAAAAATCCCCCCGGGGGAACATTCTACTACGGCCTTGCTCCATATAAGGAGTCGGCGGGGGGAAGTTTTGCTATTCGCCAGGGCGTAAATATAACCCGAAGGCCGATATCAATCAAGGGATCTTCAGTAGAAAAAATTGAGGATAATGAACCTGTCAAAAAAGAAAAGATTATCGATCTGGAGCGTGATTACAGCCTGCCAATTATTGTTAAACCAGATGATGAAAATGATTATCAGGACAAAGAGGAGAAGGAAACCGGAACAGTTGATGAAATCATTCGCCGTACATTCTTTAAGGACAGGTTCAGGCGGGCAATAAAAGAATTGCAGAGTGTGATGGAAAGGACCGACAATATAAAAGACAGGGCACGTGCCCGTCTCTTTATCGGCAGGTCATATGTAGAGCTCGGCAGGTATCGAAAAGCAGTTACGATATTAAGCATGAAGGATGTAGCAGCCCATTATCCAAAAGAAGCGGCATTCTGGCGCGAATTTGCCTTGCTGCGGCTGAAAGAATAGGGCGTATTTTTAAATTCCCCGACAAAATGAAAGGGGAAAATTATATCGGGAGCATTTTTCCATGAAGAAGGAAGCACTCATCGCATTTATTGCAATTATACTCATAACTTCGGGGATCGGATCCGCTATATATTATGTCCGTGTTGAAAAACCGAAAATGCGGTCAAACCAGGCCTACGAACTGCTGGTGGAAGGGAAACTGATTTTCGAGCGGGGAGACCGACAGGCATTAAACAGTGCCATAAATTTATTTTCAAAGGTTATAGCAAAATATCCCGATACAACGGCTTCATCTGAGGCATACTATTTTATTGCTCAGAGCTATGAAAAACTCGGATTGAACCGCCTGGCTTATCTGAAATACATCTATATTATTAAAACAGGCCACGCTTTACCTGACAGTTTGACTAAAGAAATCCGAACGCGTATCGCTCGTTTGAAAATTATGAAGTTTCATACTGAAGAGGGAGTACATCAACTGCTGGGGCAGCTTACTGATTCTGAGAACCGGGATTTCAGAAGCCGTGTATACACTGAACTCGGGCATACCTACCTGAAGCAGGGAAATTATAAAAAGTCGCGAAGAATGTTTGATATAGCACTGAAGGAAAACGGAAGCAACGAAGAGGCCATCCTCGGCAAGGCACGCTCCTTTAAGCGTATTGGTCAGGATGAAAAAGCATATGATATGTATGAGTACTTTTTGAAATATTACGGCAATTTCAGCCATTATTCTGCAGATACACGTAAAGCCTATCAGCGTCAGTTGTATACCAGCGCCCTCAATGCTTTTCGTAAGGGAGATTATTACCGGTCGATACGGCACTTTCAAAGGCTTCTGCGGTTTTTTCCCGGTATACAAAGGTCGGAAAATGCACTCTACTGGATAGGGGAAAACTACTTTGCCCTCAAAAAATACACCTCAGCCATCAGTTACTATGGACGTACTCTCAGTAACGGTTATACACATAAGGATCAGGATGCGAGAATTAAACGCGGATACAGTTATTTTATGACCAAACGCTTTGATCTGGCGGCGAGGGAATTTCAGCGCTACCTGAAGGATTACCCCCAGGGGCGTCATGTTAAAACAGCGAAAGAATGGAAAGATACGAGCACCCGTGAAATCCTTTACCGTATTAAAGACCGCATGGCCCCGGAGAAGGACGACTCCATGGATGATGATTCTGAGATAGAAGAGAGTGTCAACAAAAGTACAAATGAAGTCTCGGATTCAATAGCCCCAAATGAAAAATTTGAAAATGTTGCAGAATTGTAATCAACTATAAACAGAAATAAAATAACGGTAATAAAAAAGCCCGAAGAAATTTTCTTTGGGCTTTTTTATTGAGTGTATTTACATTTATGGCCGTTCTTTTATTGTTATCCAGAGGTTCTTTTCTTTTTTGTCCCGCCAGACTGTTATGCGCACGGTTTTCCCTATTTTTGTTTTACCGATTGTTTTAATAAGGTCGCGGTAATCAGAAATTTTTTCTTTTCCAACTTTTATTATGACATCTTTTACCTGGAGCCCCCCCCGTTTTGCCGGAGAGTCGTTTTCAACACCGCCGACAAGTGCACCTTCAGGTTTTTTCAGGCCCAGTTCCTTCGAGAATTCTTTTGTAAGGGGGGATATGGAAACACCAATATATCCACGTTTAACTTTACCATATTTTTTGAGATCTGTCAGGGTCGACTTGACAATATTCATCGGTATGGAAAAACCAATTCCTATACTTCCCCCTGAGCCGGAAAAGATTGCCCTGTTTACGCCGATAACCTCTCCGTCGATATTGATGAGTGGTCCGCCGCTGTTTCCCCGGTTGATGGCTGCGTCGGTCTGTATATGACTGTTGCCGATTTGATCAACACCGCGACGTCCCGTCGCGCTGACAATACCGGATGTGAAGGTCCGGTCAAGACCGAAGGGGTTGCCCAGTGCAAGGACGATGTCACCGATTTTAACCTGGTCAGAATCGCCGAAATGAACAGGCTTGAATTTACCTTTTCCTTTTATTTTAAGAAGTGCAATATCAATCAGTTTATCTGATCCGATTACCTTCGCCTTGTATTCCTTATCGTTTATTTTAACCGTTACCAGGTCCATATTTGCAATGACATGGTGATTGGTGCAGATATATCCGTCACTGGAAATGATGAAGCCTGTTCCGAGTCCCCTGGCTTTTCTGGTACGGGTACCTCGTTCTTTTCTTCTGTCGGGGCCAAAAAATTGCTGGAAGAAGGGATCGTCCATGAATGGATTCCGGTACCTTACTTTTACAGTTTTTTCGGTAGAAATAAACACAACGCTGTCTTTGTACTCGTTGTATATACCACTATAGGCGTTCTGCAGGGCCTTGACATTCTCGAATTTATTTTTCAGGGGGGAAGTTTCTTCCGCTTCACGCAGGAAGGTGCGGTCAGCATAAACCATTCCGATACCGAATATCAGTGCCATGGACAGGGGTAAAATCCCCCGGAGTATTAGTTTTTTGCGACTCTTCATAAAAAATCTCCTCAATGATTGGTTTTTTACATATTAGCGAGGTTTTATACTACTCGAATATAAGACCAATAACAGCAGTTCAGTTACCAAAAGTTATCTGTTTTTTCTCTGAGACACAATAAAAATATTAAATTTCTCCACATTTCACGGAAAATATTCCACAGGCGAGAGATTTTCCTGACATAAAATAATTTACAAACATTCGTTTCCACTTATATGCAATATTTTAAAAATTTTCAACTAATGCACATAACTCACATCCTTTTTACCAAATCTTTAAAAAAACTTAACATGATATCTCTATTATTGGTCAGTATTTCAAGACTGAACTCAATTATTTACGGTCAAATTTAAAGATAGACGGGCCGTAAAAACTTTTATGGAGGAACATATGAAGTTCAAATCTCTTATTTTAGCACATGTGGTTATTATAATTTCGGCAGGTGCTGCTTTTGCCGGGGAGAAGAAGAACGACGGACTTGGCACTCTTAAAGGAAAGATTTATCTTAATTACAACATCGCACTCAGTGCAGATGAAAAAGTTCACGGTTTCGATCTTGAGCGTGTTTACTTCACCTATCAGAAGAACTTTGGAGAGAAACTCTCAACTCGTGTAACAATGGATGTTTTTGGCGCAGAGTATGCGGAAGCGGATACTGACACTGACGGTACCAGTATTGATACTGCCAGTACCAAATCCCGCGGTCTTTTCTTCGTGAAGTATGCATACCTTCAGTACAAGGACAAAGTTGCCGGCATCAAGACAAAATTTCAGGTTGGCCAGATTGGCAACCCCATTCTCGGACTTGCTGACAAAATGGGCGGTATGAGATGGATCACCAAAAACCAGATGGATTCAGCCAAGCTGAATAACTCCGCTGACCTCGGTGCTAAACTCGGTCTCGATTTCGGTATCGCAGCTATCACTACTGCTTACATGAACGGTGAAGGCTACAAGCATATCGGCGGAGACGAAAACAGTGGGAAATCTTCAGATACAGTTCTGACAATCAAACCCATCGGCAAAGAACTTCTCATTAACGGTTATTTCAAGTATGCCAAAGATGTAAGCGCCTCCCAGGAAGTGCAGTTTGGCGGCGGTGTTGCATGGATGAGCAAGATGTATAAGGCTGGTTTCAACTTTATCTATGACAATGAAAACAAGAACTCTTACCTTGATTCATGGGTAAACGTAAACTTCAAAGACCTTGCGGGAATGCCTCTCCTCGTTCTCGCCCGTTTTCAGATGATCCTTCCCGATACCGGTGACAATACCATGTCATTCCTGGTGGGGCCCGGATGCACATTGAATAAAATGGTACAGGTTGCCATAATCTTTGATTATTCAAAAACAGGTGATGCTGACGCTGATTACAATATGTCAATCCAGTCTGAATTCAAATTCTAGTACTGTTGAGACTGTAAAGGCGGAATATAACTGCTTTAATTTATGCCGTCGCGAGTTGTCGCGACGGTTTTTTCCCTTTACAGGGAATTGATATGGGGATAATTTTATATGAGCATTTCAGGTAATATCTTTCCTGGAGTTGTGTGCAGAACTTAAAAGGCCCGGGATCAATTCCGATGAACAGGAGTTGCAGTTATGAGCATTGAACTTGTTGCAGTAATAATTTTTTTCATTTTGCTTATCATTGTGGCATTTCTCTACCGCAACAGTACCCTGCAGAAACTTGCCCCTCTGCCGGGTGAAGAAATACTCTTTGAAGAGGAGGGGGTTTCCGTAACCCAGGCAGGTACACCCCAGGGGACTCTTTTTAAAAACTGCGTGGTGCGGGTCACCTCCCGCAGGATCATAATTGCACAGAAAGTCCCCTTCAGAAAAAACTACCATGTGCTGCGCCATGTCATCAGCTACGGAGCCGTTAATGATAAAACAGAGCTTGATAAAACTCTTCGTGTCGGGTACATGGTAATGGCTCAGCATCTCCGTGAAATGAAGATAGAAGAGGGCGGGGGGGAAGTCTATATCCGCATTCCGATACCGGAGTCTCTTTTGACGAAGGGACAGTATATTGAATTTATGACCAGTCGCGGGGAAGAATTCAGGAAGTTAATGCATCCTTAAAAGGGGATGCTTTATAATAAAGGCATCTCGCAGGCGCAAAAGTGTTTTCGCGCCCGCGAGGGGAATGAGAACATTTATTTCCCCTTGAGAAATTTTCGCAGAAGACCGGGAGTGTAGGCGTGGGACCATAATCCTGCTGATCTGTTTTTTCCATTTTTAACAATGGATACCAGGGAACGGGCGTTATCGCTGCAGTCAACTCGGCCCTTTTTATCGGAAACAATGAATCGATTTTTTTCCAGAAGAGTAATGCGCGCCAGGTTCTTCGTCTTCATATCCAGTAATTTAATAGTACCGTCAGCCCCTGAAGATAGAAGGAAACGCCTCTTCTTAGTAACTGCAAGTCCCTTTACCGCTACACTTTGCTGGTCCGTTAATCTGTGGAGCAGTTTGCCCCTGTTATTCCATACCTGGATATAACCGGCGGAATCATGTCCACCAACTATCCATTCCCCAAGAGGGGAGACAGTATAGGCAAATGAGAAAAATGCCCCCACGTAGAAGCGGTTGATCCTTTTTCCTGAAAGATTAAATAGTTCCACTGTCTTGTATTTTGCCGAGGTATCGGGGGCAATGTAGTATTTTAATTTTGGATGTACCACCGTGTCAATACCGATTTTTGCCTTCGGGTAACGACGCAGGGCGTCTCCCTCATTGTTGAAAAGGGTGAATCCATTGGTGAGATCAGCATACCTGCGATTTGGAAGAATCATGAGGCGGTAGTTTCTGGTCTCACGTTCATTGAAATTCAAGGATTCGCCATTTATTGAAATAGTATTAATGTATTTTTTCCTGTTGTGACTGAGACGGCTTTGTTTGTTCCAGTTGTCAAAAAAGATGGAGGCCGCCTCGGTGGTGACACGGTTTTTATTGGTGTCCCACAGAATTGTTTTTTTTGCCCGTTCAATTTCGAATGAGAGGTATCTTCCCTGGTGGGACATGTAGACACTGCGGGGAATGATCTTCGGTGGATGAATGATTTTTTTTATTTTGCCTGTTAAGTCGTAAACTACCATGCCTTTGAGTGGATCGTCAATACTTCCAACTATGGTATTTCTATTATTTGCCAGTGTCTGGTAAGAGGAACTGAAGGTGCGCTGGTATTTACGTCCGTTGCGTCTCTCCAATTCAATTTTCTGATGAGGAGCAATTGTTTTAACTTCCCCCGAAAAAGAAATACGGTAGATATTGCTGCTCCCCAGACCAATATACTCGTTTCCATTGTTAGAGAAAAAAACACGTTTAACCGTGGGGCCGCTTTTATGAAGAACAAGAGTTTCAAACTGTCTTCCCGTTGCGAGGTGAACCCTGCGGATCCTTGAGTATATCCTGTATTTTTCTCTGAATTCAGTGTTTTTCCATGATTTGCTTTTTCGCTGGTAGGTGCGGCCCAGGGGATCGTCGTGGCTGACCCGGGCGTTTCCCCCCAGGTAGGCAATGTATTTCCCGTCGGGGCTGAAGGTGATTCTTTCCGGTTTGAAAAAGTATTTTTTAATGCGGCCGTGGGCGGTTTTAATCCTGCCGGGACGATCAGTTTCCAGGTCACGGATAAAATTTCCACGACGGTCGTAGAGGCGCACTACAGCGTTCCAGCCATTTTTGGAAGGAACTGCATGGTTCTGAACAACCACAAAATATTCTCCCCTGGGATCAATTCGAATGTCACTGAATCCGATTACCCAGGTGCCGTTGCGCATATCAAGGCGGCGAAGGGGGTGGAAGTTTGAATCCCTGATAACGATATCATATTGTGCCGGCTCAAAGGTAAGGATATTTTTTCCATCAGGGAAGTAAAGGATCTTTGAAATTATATCGGCTCCAGCTCCCGGTTCAAGTTTTTTCTCAGGGACCTTGATCCGTTTAAGAAGATTTCCCGTCAGGTCAAGAATGTAAACTCGTCGTGGAAAAACTGAAACCGCTACATGCCTGCTGTCTGGAAGAAATGCCACAGCATTAATATTACGGTTCGGATTCCAGTACTTCCATTCATTTGGGGGATTGATGTATGGTTTGTCGTCGATAAATGTACCGATGAGGTTTCCCTCCGTGTCCCATATTTTGACGCGGTTGTCCCCCGTGGTGACCATGTATTTACCGTCAGGGGAAATTATCGGCTGGAAAAAGTCAGGTTTGTAATGGCCAATGTTGTGCTGAACTGTTGCTTTTGCATAAAGTGTATTTGCTGGAAAAGCAACAAAGCCGGAAAGCAGGAAAAATATATATATGGTAACTAATTGAATGCGAAACACAATAAACCTCCGTCAGTAGCCTGTTATTAACAACTCTATCCGGACTTGCATTGCATTTCAAGCTGCTTTTATTAAAAATTTATTTTATCAACATGGTACGGAACAGTTCGCTTAACGGTGGGTGTTTCAAGAAGGTATAATGTAAAGACTCAGTTTGTTGATTATATTTTATTATCCACTGGTATCAGTTAAATTTTCTGAAAAAATAAAGTATCAGGTATATCACACCAATCCAGAAAAAGAGCCCCGTAGCAATTATTAAAAAAGTTATAACTGCTTTTTGGAGATTGGATAAGAAGCGACGAAATATTTTCCTTACCTCATTTTTGATCCCATGAATTTGCCATCTGTTTTCAAATTAGTCAGGGATAATAATTGTTGGATATAAATATTTCATAGAGCAATTCGTAATACCAAATAAGGAATAATATTAAAAAATAAAATTACTATTTTGAAAAAAAGCATGCCGCAATAATGAATCGAATCAAAGGTTTCCACGGGAATTTTAAACCACCTGTTATGCAGGTTATAAATAAAATCATGAGCAATCAAAAATAATAATAACCATATTGTTAATAACCCCAGATTGATTACTGAACACCAACCTAATACTATGAGTAATAATTTAAGTGTCATTTGCGGCCTCCATATGATATTTCACCGATTATAATTCTAACTAATGTATATTACAGATTAAATGAACTTTCAAGGAAATATCAACTCCTTCTGAACAGAATTGTATTTTGTGTTACTTGCAGGTGGTTCAATGCCTCCTTAATTATCCTCAGAGCCTCTTCTTTGGGAAAAACAGGCTCTGAGCCGATGGTGTATTTCAAATGGCACAGGTGAGACATTTGTGGTTGACACGTGAGTCAATCTGTGAAAAGGTTTCCCTGTGGGATTCATTAACGGATTCATGGATTAAATAATAATAGTGAGTCCTCCGGGAGGTTTTTCATGTCGCTTACAATGTGGGATTATATCTTCTTTTTCATATTTTTCGCAGTCGTTATCAGTGTTTCTCTCTATAAATCACGGGAGGAGAATACCTCCCAGGACTACTTTCTTGCAGGCAGGGGACTGAACTGGTGGCTCATCGGTTTTTCTCTTATAGCTTCAAATATATCCACAGAACATTTTGTTGGAATGGCAGGTGCAGGCTTCGGCTCCATCGGAATGGCCGTTGCAAGCTATGAGTGGTTTGCCGCCATCACACTTGTTCTGGTTGCAATCTTTCTGCTGCCGCGATTTCTTCGGAGCGGAATTTACACCATCCCGGAATATCTGGAATATCGATACAATGCCACGGCACGTGCCATAATGGCTGCCTTTATGATGCTCATGTATGTTTTTGTAGCTATCGCATCAGTTCTTTATTCCGGTGCTCTGGGCCTTGCCACTATTTTTGATGTAAGCCTCGTCAAGGGTGTCTGGCTCATTGGAATTATTGCCGGTGTCTATACTGTTTATGGGGGCCTAAAGGCGGTGGTCTGGACAGACCTTTTCCAGGGGGCGGCACTTCTCATCGGTGGGGCAATTGTCATGGTCCTGGGATTTCAGGCGGTGGGTGGTGTCAGCGCCTTCATGACAACTAATGCGGATAAACTTCACATGGTATTGCCCTCAGACCACCCGGAAATTCCCTGGACGGCCCTCTGCCTCGGGATAATGATTCCCAACCTGTTTTACTGGGGGCTTAACCAGTTTATAACTCAAAGAACCCTCGGTGCAAAAAGTGTTATGGAGGGGCAGCGGGGAGTCCTATTTGCGGCAAGTTTGAAACTGTTTATTCCATTTATTATTGTGTTCCCCGGTATTATGGCATACCAGCTTTATGGAGCAGAGATTGCAAACGGTGACCAGGCGTATCCGACACTGATTAAGAATATTCTTCCCGCGGGATTTCGCGGTGTCATGTTCGCTGCGTTATTCGGGGCGGTACTGAGCAGTCTCGACTCAATGCTCAATTCAGCATCCACCATATTTACAATGGACCTCTACAAACGCCACATGAAGAAGGATGCCCCAACTGAAAAATTAATCGCAGTAGGGCGGACCATGACGGGACTCTTCGTGGTAATAGGCTGCCTCATGGCACCACAGCTGGTTGATCCCAGGTTTGGAGGAATTTTCAAATATATCCAGATGTTTCAGGGCTTTATCTCACCGGGAATCGTAACTGTCTTCATATTCGGGATAATCATTAAAAAGACTCCACCGGTGGCGGCTAACGCGGCCTTGCTTTTGAATATTCCCATCTATGGTCTGCTTCTCTGGTTTTTTCCGGATATGGCTTTTCTAAATCACATGGCCATAACCTTCATTATTTTGATGCTCCTGATGGCTCTTCTGACGGCGCTAAAACCATTGTCTGAGATTGTTGTTATGCCCGTTAATGAAGAAATTGAACTGTCACCGTCACCCCTGGCAAAAATATGGGGCGCCGGAATTGTGGCAGCTACGATTATACTCTACGTTATCTTTTGGTAGTGAAGGAAGTTTAATCCTCACTATACAGAAGATACAGAATTAAAAAAGATATATAATGATAGATTAAGTGTTGTAAAAACAGAGTTTTGAAAAATACACCGGAGGACCTAATGAAGTGGAATGTACAAACCAGATCTACCGTATATGAGACGATTATTCTTTTCCTGTCACTCAGTCTGATCAGAAACCTGGCATCGCTGGTTTTTTCAATAAGGGACTACAATACATTCTTCCCGGAAACATTTGCCCTTGTGGGCTCCATGTTTTTTTTCAGCGTGTTATTGTTTCCCCTGGTGAATAAAATTATTTCCAGAAGTAAAATGCTGGTTATATTATCAGCACTGGTGATTCTCCTTCGTGTGGGATTGCAGTTTTTCTGGTTTGGCCCTGAACAGGAAATTCCACAGCTAGGTTTTTCAATACTTGGAACAATATTTTCACTCTGGCTCTTTGCTCTCCTGCTGCAGTGGAAACCGGTAAAGGATGAATCCTCCTCTCCAATTGTATTTGCACTGCCTGCGGCACTGCTTCTTGAGATGCTCTTTCGAACGGTGACACTCTCCTATCAGTTTGCGGGAGATCCCGTTCTCTTCTCGGCAGGGATTATACTGGCCTTGTCGGTAATGGCCACAGTACTTCTTTTCGGTATTCTCCAAGACGTTTCAGGTGGTGAAGACTTTTTAATACATCCAGGTTTTCAAAATTTAGCGGCCCTTGGGCCATGGCTTTTTCTTGCATGGGCACTTTTTGCAAATCCAGAGGAAGTTGGTCACATAGTTTCCAGGGGGTATGCATTTTCAACACTGATTGTAACCCTTTCAGCCGGATCGGGTTACCTCCTTGGGGTATTGATTCGAAAAGAGTCTCCTGATAGAAGGGGTAAAATTACCGGGGCTCTTTTTATAATTATGCTTATCGGAATTGTCCTCCTTTTTTCAGGGGTGACTCCGGGAGAACTCTGGTATTTAATTGCAGCATTATCCTTCTGGGCTCTTCCCGCGTTGACTGTTACAGATGGTTCTAAACTTCCTTCACCTAAAAGCACCTGGATTACAGTTCTGGCTGTTCTTATTACCTTCCAGGCCATGTACTGGTTTTCATATTTATACATTCAGTACAACCTGGTCATAACCTTTCCCCTGGCGGGTGCAGCCATTGCCTTCATCTTTTTTCTCAATTCAAACAATGATAATAAAGAAGTGAAACGAGAGAGTGTTTCCTTCGCCGTATCGATGTCGCTCCTGGTGTTCCTGGGGTCAATATCATGGGTGATCTGCTCTTCTATGCGCCTCAATGGATTGCCACACTGGAAGAATCCACAAATCGTTCAGGAAAATCGTGAAGAGGCCCGCAGTACCTTTACTTCATTCGGTTCGGAAGAAGAGGCGAAACGCGGGGAAAGTATAAACAACAGCAGTTATGTTTCGCTTAACGGTATATGGAAATTTCACTGGTCAAAAAATTTCAAGGAACATCCCGCAGACTTTTATCGCAGTGATTTTGATATCAGCAGCTTTGTTGACATTACTGTTCCCATGAGCTGGCAGATGGCGGGGCACGGGTATCCCATTTATACCAATGTCCGATATCCCTACGAGGTTCGGTGGCCGTTTCCTCCTGGTGATTTTAATCCTGTTGGCTCATACCGCCGGACGTTTGATGTTTCCAGGGAGTGGAAGGGGAGGGATCTCTTTCTCTACTTCGGAGCAGTCAGTTCAGCCATGGAGATCTATGTAAATGGAAAATACGCAGGGTACCATGAAGGGGGCAAGACTCCCGTGGAGTTTAATGTTACTGAATTTATCAGTGCGGGGAAGAATATCGTCGCGGTTGCGGTTCACCGATGGAGTGACGGCAGCTATCTTGAAGACCAGGATTTCTGGCGTCTTTCCGGCATTGAGGGGGATGTGCGCATCCTGTCGCGGCCGCGGCTCCGCCTGCAGGATGTTGCAGTCCGGGGAAACCTGTCGGAGGATAACCGAACCGGAATCTTGAGCGCTTCGATGAAAATTGCAAACAGACTGGAACGGGAAATAATGGATTACCGTGTTTCGGTTGCCTGCTATGATCCATCTGGGATAAAAGTCTTTCGAAAATTAATTAATGTACCGGTGACTTCTTCCGGTTCGGTAAGTGTTGTCGAGGTAAACGAAAAACTGCAAAATATCCGTCCCTGGAATGCTGAAGACCCGGCGCTTTACCGGATTGTAATATCAATCAGGGACAGCAATGGTTCCGTCATGGAGTCGGCGGGAGTAAATACCGGTTTCAGGAGAATCGAGATCTCAAAAGGGAAACTCCTGGTTAATGGTGTCCCCATTCTCATAAAGGGGGTAAACCGCCACGAACATCATCCTGAACTGGGGCATGTCCTTACCATGGAATCTATGGTGAAGGACATTACCCTCATGAAGCAGCATAATATCAATGCTGTCCGCACAAGTCATTATCCGAATGATCCGCGCTGGTATGATCTCTGTGACCGGTACGGCCTCTACGTGGTTAATGATGCCAACATTGAATCTCATGGTATCCACTATCATCCAGACAACACCCTTGCGAACCGTCTCGAGTGGCGCACCGCTCACTTTGACCGGGTAGAACGGATGGTGGAGATCCATAAAAATCATCCATCCATCATTGTCTGGTCCCTGGGAAACGAAGCAGGTTTCGGCGCAACCTTCAGGGCCCTCTACAGCCTGGTAAAGGGACGGGACCCATGGCGCCTGGTGCAGTATGACCTTGCGGGGACAACACCCTTTACCGATATCGTTGCTCCCATGTACACCAAAATCGAAACAATTGAAGGATATGCAATCCAATCGAGGAGACGGCCCCTCATCATGTGTGAATATGCCCACGCAATGGGTAACAGTGTGGGTAACCTCGATGACTATTGGAAAATAATACGAAATTATTCCCGTCTCCAGGGTGGATTTATATGGGACTGGGTAGACCAGGGACTTCTGAAAAAGGACGCACATGGCAACTCCTTCTTTGCCTACGGGGGAGACTTCGGTCCCGAGGGAACTCCCAGCGACGGTAACTTCTGCATTAATGGTCTGGTGCAGCCGGACAGGTCTATCAATCCTCATCTCCTGGAGGTAGCAAAGGTATACCGGAATATACTGGTGAAACCGGTTGATCTCAATACCGGCAGGGTAATAATATATAATGGTAATGATTTTTTAAACCTGGATCAATTTTCAGGTAAATGGAGAGTGACGGCTAATGGTAAGCTCTTCGCAGAAGGAAACATTCCTCTGCCGAATGTAAAACCACATAAAAGCAAAAGCATTGATCTGCCATTGCCGAAAATCCGAGGAGATGCCGGTACGGTCTATCACCTGACGCTGACTTTTGCTCATAAAAAGAAAATGCCCCTCCTTGCGGCTGGGCATGTCACTGCCATTGAACAGTTTGAACTTGCCAGTATCAAAAAAACTGTCGCCATATCCGATGTTCAAAAAAACCGGTTAGCCGTTAAGGAAAGCGAAAATACGACTATTATTTCCGGTAAAGATTTTAAAATTACCTTCGATTCTCAGCAAGGGGATCTGGTATCATATATCTTCAATGGTACTGAAATAATCAAACAGGCCCCTGGCCTCGATTTCTGGAGGGCCCCGACAGATAACGATTTTGGAAACGGTATGCCGCAGCGTTGTCTTCCATGGAAAAATGCCTGGGAACAGCGCCGGCTTAAAAATATTACAGTTGAAAAGATTTCTGAAAGGAAGTTTAAGTTGACTGCCTACTATGAACTCCCTTCGGTTCATTCCAATGCTGCCATGAGTTATCTGATTTTTGCCACTGGAGATATCGTAATTCAAAATACCTTTATGCCCGGAGAAGATAAACTTCCAGAAATGCCCCGCTTTGGCATGAATCTGGTGCTTCCCGGACATTTCAAGACAGTTGAATGGTTTGGCCGCGGTCACCATGAGAGTTACGCAGACCGGAAAAGCAGTGCCCTTTTTGGGATGCATAAAAGCAGGATCAGTGACCTTTATCACCCCTACGTGCGACCACAGGAGAACGGGTACCGCAGCGATGTGTACTGGCTCGCCCTGGAAAGCAGTACCGGCGCAGGATTGCTGGCCTCGGGTGACCCGCTCCTTTGCTTCAGTGCCCTTAATCATCTGAAAGAGGATTTCGACCCGGGCATTGAAAAGAAGCAGCGCCACACAGTTGATGTGAAAAAACGTGACCTGGTGAACCTTAACCTGGACCTGGGGCAGATGGGTGTGGGAGGGGATGACAGCTGGGGGGCTCCTGTCCATGATGAGTATAAACTTTCTGCAAAGCCATACAGTTACCGGATACGGATCAGGCCCTACCGTGTGGGCAGGGAGTCACCGGAGAAACTTGCCAGCCTGGATATGCCGGTTGAGAAGAAATAATCTTTTGAGTAGTGGCATGAGGCGAGCCTCAGCCTTTTTGTCGCTACGCTATCTTAAGGATTGGCCCATTCCCTGAATTGACCAGGGAATGAGTCTGAGATTTCAGGAAATGCGATTGTATTAAATTTTATTACTGAACAAATTATTAACTTAAGTTAAGTGAAAAAATATAGGAATATTATTGCTATCAGTACTATTGAAAAAAGAATCGACCCTATAATAAGTGATTTTTTTATAAATCTTTTGTCAACGGTCCCTGATATCTCACTTTTTGAAGTTCTCAATTTAAATTCATTGTTATCAATTTTTCGCGAACCTTTTTTAACATTAATAGCTAAAACTAAAGAAATTATAGATAACAGGATTATTGGTATGAAAACCCCCGACATCAATTCAAACATTTTATAATGATTTTCAGCCCCATAGATCAACAATACTGGGATTATTATTGAAGCTGCAATTATTATCAGGGATAAAGTAAAAACCGTTTTGCCCTGTTTTGTATCAGGCGTCTCTTTACTTTTTAATTTGGAGATTGAATAAATAATGAAACCAAGCAACATTAAGCCGACCGGCAGTGAAAAGAAAAAGGCCATGAGTGCCATAATTATACCATAATCTTCGGCCCCGCGTGTAGCCCAAAGAGTAACCGGATAGAAAAATATTACAGCTAGAAAAATGAATTTTTTTGTGTCTATCCCAGACATATTACTCTCCTTGTATTGCTTATGAATTATGGTTATTGAATTTTAATAACTTTCCTTTTAAGATGAAGGACAAACTGCGCAAAAAAAATCCACAGGGAGGCAATTCATTACTTCTATCTCCCATATTCCTCTCTTCTAATATATCGCCCAACGTTTATTTATCCAAAACAAATTGAATTAAGAAACGACCAGATCCGTAAAACTGAAAGTATTCACATCCACCAGCCCCTTATCTGTAATTTTCAGCTCCGGAATTACCGGTAGGGACAGAAAACTGAGTGTCATGAAAATATTCCGCAGGGGAGTCCCCAGTTTAAGGGCGGCTTTTTTCAACATGTCATAGTCCTCAATGACTTCATCGATTGAACGGTTAGTCATGAGGCCGCCGATTTCAAGTGATAAATGAAATGATTCACTGCCTGTGACAAGTGCGATACCGCCGCCTTTTTCGGCGAGGAGGTTAGCCGCCCGTGCCATCAGTTCAGGGGCATAACCGGTGACGATCAGGTTATGACTGTCATGGGCGATGGTGGAGGCTATGGCGCCGCCGTTGATTCCAAGACCCCTGACGAAGCCCCGTGAGCCTGAACCTGTGCCATGGTGACGTTCGAATACTGCGATGCGTGCCGTATCCTGTGACGGATCAGGGAGGAGTTTACCGGATTTCACCGGTAGTGGAATTTCAACTGAGCCGGTCAGGAGGCTCTCCGAGACAAGATCGATGGCGCGCACCTTGACACTGGTGCATGCAAGTTCCGCCTTGAGTTCGAAGTCTTCCGCGGTGATTGTTCTGCCAATATTGATGCTGCGGCTGAAGGGTGCAAAATTGAATGCAGGGGGAGTGTAGCTTGAACTTCCTTCATCAATGAGCATTTCTCCGTGATAAATCAGACTTTTTACTTTCAGAGAATCCAGGGAATCGAGAACAATAAGGTTTGCCCTGTATCCTTCGGCTATTTTGCCAACAGGGGGCTGATCCGTCAGGTCAAGGTACCGCTGAAGATATCGCCCCGGCACTTCCGTTGCCATGGCAATTGCCTGCAGGGTAGCCTCATCACGGCTCAGAGCCCCATTCTCAGAGAGCAAATCACGGGTTCGGCGGATGATACGATCGACGTGTCCGGAGGTTTTCAGCTCCTGCGCGGAGAGGTCATCGGAGCAGAGCATACATTTTTCGAGAGAAGCATTCTCTTTTATCAGAACAGGAAGAATCGCCTCAAGGTCGCGGGTTGCGCTTCCCTGGCGTATGGCGAGGAACATTCCCGTTTCCAGTTTTTCCAGGGCCTCTTCCGGGTGGGAAGTCTCGTGATCATTCATGATGCGGACTACACCGTCATTTTTACCATTAGAAACATAGGCCCTGAGCCCATCACCCGTGACGCCGGGGCAGTGGCCGTCGATAATTTTTCCCGCTTCAAAGGCGGCATCGACTTTTTCCCGGGCATCCCCGAAGCCCTCTATGATGCCGGGGAAATTCATCATCTCCGCGAGGCCGTACACCTGCGGATCAGGCAGCAATTCTTTTATATCTTCAGCGGTTATAACAGCGCCGGAATTTTCCATGTCAGTTGCGGGCACGCATGACGGAATTGCCACGTACATATCAAGGGGCATCTTTTTCGCCAGATCGATAAAAAGACGTACCGCATCAACGCCGAATACATTTGCGATTTCGTGGGGGTCAACGAGAACCGCACCGGTTCCGTGGAGTATGGCGGTGCAGGCAAATTCCAGCGGCGAGAGCATGCTGCTTTCGATATGGATATGCGAATCAATAAATGAAGGAGAAAGAATGGCCCCCTCGAGGTCTGTTACCGTGTCGGCGCCTGTTCCGGGAAGTGGCGTGTCTGAGACCTCGGCAATGATATCGTCTTCGATGCGTAAACTTCCTTCACGAATCTTCTTCTTCTCAGTATCAATTATTGAAGCATTGTTGAGTATGATCCGCATGGTTTTTTCTCCCGGTAATTAAGATGAGTTACTTTATCGGTATTGGAATAAAATGTCACATGTTTTTTAGCGGAAGTGTTCCTCGTTAATGCCGACGATGTGCGGGATATTTCTGAAGTCATGGGCTGTGTCGATGCCGTACCCTGAAATCCAGATGTCCTCGATGTCGAAACCTGTATAGTCAACTACCAGTTCATCGCGGAGTTTCTTTACCTCGTCAGTGGGATTGTCAAGGCGCTTGGTCAGGAGGCTGCATGTCCGGATACTGTTGACGTAGCGTTCATTTTTCAGGTAATCGAGGAGCCAGGTCATGGTGAATCCCTGGTCGGTGATGTCTTCCACCACGAGGATGTCCCGGTTGTCGATGTCCTGCGGGGCGAGGGTCATTTCCACGGCGCGGTACTGTTCACCGGTACTTTTGATGGCCTTGTCGTAGACGGAGGTTTTGATCATATGGAAGCGGGTGTTGATGGCCCCAGCTTCGTAGATGGCCCGCCCCATATCGCTGGCATAGATGAAGGCCCCCGTGAGGACTACAAGCACCTCCAGATCTTTGACGTCTCCGTAGTCGCGGCTGATTTCTTCTGCCACGGCAGCATTGCGGTGATGGAGACATTCCGCCGGAATAAGGAGGCTTGCGATGCGGGGATCCCTCTTCAGGGCTGTCTCCGTGGCGTCGGTTTTTTCAGCGGTGGTTTCTCCGTGATAAATTCCATCATGGGGGACGTGGATGATGCTGTTATAATCTTCTGCAATTATTGCTTTTCGTGTCATAGTCGGGTCTTTCCGTGTTTATGTAATTTATGATTTGAGTAGAGTCACTAATAATAGATTCCCGCCTGTTTTTCTGTCTCTGTCAAGTAAGAAAATAAGTGGCCGGTTTAGGTTGCATTTTTTTGGGTGGGGAAGTTTAGAGAATTAATTTTTAGCAGGAAATTTTTGCGGAATTTTTAAAATGTTAATAATCCGTCCCCCGCCGATGCATAGTTGTATAGTTCATTGATACTTTTTCGGCCACCCCCGGCGGGGGTTTAGGAAAATTAATTTATAATTGCCGGCGCCATGCAAAAAGGGCAATTGAGGACGCCACGGCGGCATTCAATGATTCTACAGATTCTTCCAGGGGAATGGAAACCGCCGCGGCTCTGAGCGATTCCGGAAGTCCCGGGCCTTCGATGCCCGGAAGCAGGCAGAAGCTTTCGGGGAAGTTTACCTCAGTGATATCCGTCCCCCCGTGATCAAGGGGAATCAACGGTACGTTAAGTTCAAGTGATTCAAGATCCCTTATTGAAGGCCCGCGGAAAAGGGGGGCACTGAATACGGTCCCGGAGGATGTGCGTACGGATCTTGGGTGAAAGGGGTTCGCCGCTTCCCGGAGAAGGACGATTCGGTTTACGCCGAAACCTGCGGCGCTGCGGATGACGCTTCCCACATTTGCCGGGTCCTGAAATGGAATCATGAGGGTGAGACCTTCGTTGTCGGTCAGGTCCCATTCAGGGAGTTCCGGGGCATCAACTGATGCGATTGGACCGCCGGTGCCGAACTGGTCCAGGTCATTGAAGAGTGACTTTTTCAGAATCAGTAACTTCCCCCTTCCTTTTATCTCTTCAAAAAATTCAAGCATCATGGGATCTTTTTCCCGGTATCCGTCGAGGAGGATGCAGTTATGAACTTCCCCCATGCGCTTTTCGAATAATTCTTTTACAATGCGGTGGCCCGCCGCAAGGGTCTGCCGATTTTTTCGTACTCCTTCAGGTGTTGTCAGTTTTTTAAGTGATTTAAATGTCTTATTATCCGTGGAGGTGATGGCCTGCCCGTTTGTTTCTTCAATGTTGCGCATAATGGGGAAGGTTTTCTCCGGGGTGTCCGCCTTTTTACGGAAAACAAGGAGGCAGCGGTGATGCTCTGAGCCGGGAAGGGTATAGGGGCGGTTTTGCTCCAGTTCATAGAGGTCGCGGTTTTCAGGGGAAAGGTCTTCCAGGTCCTGATCCGCTCCGGGACCCTTCATGAATAGAATTCTTCCTTCGGCAGGTAGAAAATGGCGGACCCGTGTGAGGGTGCCGTCGGCATCTTCAAGGGCACGGGTCACTACCGCCTCAACATCAAAGAACGATTTATCCGTAACTTTGTGGGGATAGACGGATACCTTCTCGAGTCCGAGTTTTTCGATAACAATTTCCATGAATGTGAC
This sequence comes from uncultured Spirochaetota bacterium, assembly GCA_942491575.1. Classification (GTDB taxonomy): domain Bacteria; phylum Spirochaetota; class UBA4802; order UBA4802; family UBA5550; genus CAZHNW01. The sequence continues at coordinate 957,599 of CALOBT010000025.1, read as the reverse complement.
TCGCTTATGACGTGGTTCCGCCAGAATTACTTCAGTGTCGGGAAAGGCGATCTTCAGGGGGATGCCGGGGAATCCCGGACCGGTACCGATGTCGAGAAGAGACGCGGGCATGTCAATATAGCGTGTGAAGTAGAGGGAGTCAATGAAATGTTTTTCAATTATATCCCGGGTATTCCTGAGGCGTGACAGGTCATATTCGTCGTTGTACTTTACCAGCAGGTCGTAGAACTGGATAAACTGGTTTACCTGTTTTTCGGAGAGGTTAATTCCCCGTTTTTCGAATTCATTGTTGAGATGTTTTGCGGTTATTTTTTTCATGATTCCCTTGTCCGGCATATATAATACGCGTCTTCTCTCTCCGGAGCAACCAGAAAAGGGGGGAAGATGGTTTTTGTCAAGGAATCTATAGTCGTATTTTCTGCCGTATCCAGAGGGCAATCATATGCTGGTGAATGATCGTAAAATTGTCAGCAGTTTTATTTACGAGAATGTAATTATAGATATATTTAAGATCGAAATGTATCTTTGCCGGTGTCTTGAAGCGGAGGGTTCCCGTGAGCATGTTCATGAAAAAGGGCTTTTCACCCTCTGAGATGTCCGGGTTCATCCGGATATAAATTTCGTTATCAATTATCGGTACCAGCCAGGAGGTGATGGGGAAGGCGAACCCGAACTGGTGACGGTTAATGACCTGGTTTTTAAGGTCATTGCCGCTCCCGTCCTTTCCGGGAAGGGAATCAATGGTGATGTTACGGTACCAGAGAAATGCAGTATGCAGCTGAACGGTAAATTGCAGGTGGAGTTCGAGGTTATGGCGGACGTAGAAGTCGCCGGCCCTCTCATCAATGTAATAAAAAGCGGGGGAGTAGGCGAGTATTCCCTTTATGGAGAGGTTCCTGTAACTGACGAGGGGGATTATTGGTCCCAGGGAAATTTCCTGGAGATAGGCCCTCTGCGTTTTAGTCGGTTGCTCAGAGCCGTTGTCTTTCAGCTTTCTTGAAAAGTTATATCGAGAGCCTATAAATGTGAAGGCTTCGAGGCCTTCTTCGGTTATGGTAGCTGACAGGTAGTAGCGGAACCAGAGATTGCCCTCCTTTAAAATAGTTTTGGCAGATATTTGCCTGGTTCCTGCAATTATTGTTAGTATTATAAGACTGATAGGGATAATATGTAGTTTTTTCATCCGGTTGATTTATGGTTTTTGTTTTTAGTATATCATGACAATTATTTCATTCAATGATAAAACAAGATTTATATTCGGGATTAAGTGAAAAAAAGGCTCAGAGCCTGATAGATAAATACAGCAAAGCTCAGAGCCAATAAATATAGTTATGAATTGATGATTATTATTTACTCATTTTGAAGTACAGGAAATCATAAGAGGAAGTATTATTGATGGCTATAATAAATTAACAGCCATTATTGGTGCAAAACAGATGTTTTAATTCCAATTATAGATAACTAAAAAATATATATTTCTCAGAAATGGACGCAACTAGTCAAGGGAAGAGTGGAATTTTTGCAAATAATAGCATTCAGAAGAAATAATTAATCAGATCAAAACAGAAGGGCATATCTCTTGCGGTATGCCTCTTCATAAAATAAAAAGTTTCGCACCCTTTCAGCAAATGTTGCCCCCAACTCTTCAAAATATCGATGATGAACAATTTTTACAGTAGATTTAATATTTTCAACCAGATAGTGTTTTATCGATGAATATTTATAGTCTCTTGGATCACTGCACTTTCCCGCCTTTACCGGATTGAAACCGAGGTACCAGAGGAGTCCGAGAAGATATTGTTTAGGGTTCTCCTGGTTTTCCACAATTATATCTGTAAAACGCTCATTCCAGAAGGGGCCGGTACGATTCATGATTTTGTTGTATCTTTCTGCAATTCGAGCTTTTATATATTGCATAATACGGGAAATGTTGGCTCCCTCTTTCACCGTTTGTATCACAAAATGGAAGTGATTATCCATCAAAGCGAAGGCAATAAAGTTAAAATTATATTTATTCTGTGTTTGTTTTATTACATCCATGGCCATATCTTTTACAAAATCCTCTTCCATGAGAGATTTCAATTCTATACATCGGGACATGCTGTGGTAGGTAAGACCAGGTTCGCAGATTCTTGGTTTATTGGACATTGATTTCCTCCTTTCGGTTATATGCTTCTCTACCTGGTATACGAAGGAGGATGTTGATAATTTAAAAAATTATTGATTTTTTTTAAATGAGGCTCTGAGCCTTGATATTAAAGATTATGGCTCTGAGCCCCTAAATACTCTATAATTTAACAATATTCAGGAAAAACTATTGACAACAAAAACCGTCCGGATAGATTTAATTGCAAATGAGCGACGACTCAGTTCGTTCGAATTCGGGAAACAAGAAAAAATATGAAAAAAGAAATTAAACTGACATACCGCACACCACAGCTTCCATCAAAAGAGAAAACTACTTTGGCGGGGATGGCCCGCATTGATATTACTCCCCCGCCTGGAATGACCATGTCGGGCTATTCGACATTTGCTGATAATGCAGTTGGGGTGCGTACACGTCTGTTTGCACGCGTCCTTTATCTCAAGGATAAAAATGAAGCTGGGATTGCCCTTGTGCAGCTTGACTGTCTCTCAGGAAGTATCCTGGTTCATCACCAGGTGGCGGAAATGATTGCGGGTCGTACCGATATAGATTCCGGCGGCCTTCTGATTGCGGGGACCCATACCCATTCAGGTCCGGGAAGTATTTTCGGAAGTAATTTCTACAACATGATGGCGGCGAGTAAACCTGGCCTCGACTATGGATATACTGAATTTTTAAGCCGCCGCATTGCCGATGCTGTAATCGAGGCCTTTGATAAGCGGGTGCCCGCAAAGATTGCCACGGGTAAAACCGAAATCCATGGAGTGACGGTTAACCGGAGTTTTCCAGCGTACCTGAAGAATGAAACCCTCACCGACAAATCGAGCATTAAAAATGCCCATACCGCTATTAATCCGTGGCTCTACATGATACGGGTCGACGGAAAAGACCGCGGGGGAAAACTTATGCCCCTTGGGGCCTTTACCAACTTTTCCCTGCATCCAAATACGAATCCTAAACTCATCGGTTCCCTCTTTAGCGGAGATGTTACCGGTTTTACCGAACGTATTGTTGAAAATGAACTGGTTAAAAGATACAGTCTCAAGTACCGTCCAGTGCACTGTGCTGCGAACCTGACCCATGGGGACGTCAATGCCAATTATGCTCAGGAATATCATGAAAATTTTACCCACCAGAAGTTAATGGCTCAGATAATCGCAGATAAGACACTGGAGCTCTTTACTTCCCTCGATAAAAAACTTAAAAGTAATGTCCCGGTCCGCTTTCGAGCGAGGCGCCTGGACCTGCAGGAGGAGCGAACCATTGGGGGCATTTCTCTGGCGAAGAATCCGAGTCCGGGATATGCCTCAGCCGGTGGTGCCCTCGGGAAGGGACGCCGTACCCCCTACAGCTATGTTCCCCCATTTCGTGCAGGAATGCCGCGGTTTATTTTTAAAAACGGGGAGCAGGGGGCGAAACGTGTTCCCCTCTTCGGCCTCCTTCGCCTGATCTTTAAAAAGAAGGACTATCCCCGGCACTGCCTGTTTCAGGTAATCCAGGTTGCGGACACTCTCCTTGTACCCCTCCCCTGGGAGGTGACAACCGAGGTGGGGCGGAGGATTGCTCAAAAGGCTCTTGATGAAGGAAGAAAAAGCGGCCTGAAGGAACTGAAGGAGGCGCTGGTTTGTGACACCTCCAACGGCTACTTCGGCTACCTGAATACACCGGAGGAGTACTCAGCGCAATTTTACGAGGGAGGAAGTAATTTCTACGGTCCCAATACCGGAAATTTTGTTGCAGAACATGCAGCGGCTCTGAGCCGTGAAATGGCGCTGCACGGAAGCGGAAGCAGTATTTCCGCATCGCTGATCCTTAATATGAATATTAAGCAGTATATGCCAAAAGAATCCTTCCCGGCGGGTAAACGGGCTGTGGTGAATGAACCTTCCTTTATCCAAACAAGTATCTCGGAAGAACCGTACTGGAGTTTCATCTGGCAGGATGTAATGGCAGACAAAATCAATATTAGCCAGCCCCTGGTAAGTGTTGAGGTGAAAAATGGAAAGTCATGGAAACCATTGAAAATCAACGGAATTACCGCAAATGACCAGGAAAGTGATATTGCTGTTATTCATTACGGAAATAAACCAGATCAGGGTATGGCTCTCTGGGAAACGCGATGGCTCTGTCCAGTTATAGAAAAAGGCGGGGAGTACAGATTCAAAATCGAATCTAGAGGGGCTTTTGACGTGCTGTATTCGCCAGTTTTTATGAGATAGAAATATTTTGGCTCAGAGCCTCTATATTGCTGAATATATAAAAAATAAAAGGAGTAGAAACATGAAACGTATAGCTTTGATAATGATGCTTATCCTTGTCTCCGCCACTGTGGCAACGGGAGCCCCTGATTTCGGCACCGATGGACTTGGAGGTTTGACAGAAAAACAGAAGGCAACACTTGCTGTCGGAAATATCGTTTTTTATACTGCAGATGTAAAAGGAAAAAATAAAAGCTCCCTGATTCAGGCTGCCATTGTATTTGACAAGACACCTGAACAGGTTTGGAGCCTGCTTTTTCGTACACAGGACCAGATTAAGTACCTTAAGGAAATCGAAAAGATCAATATTATCAGCAAGGCCCAGGCAAAAGACAATCTTGAATTTCATCTATCTGTCGCCTGGCTCGATTACGTCTACAGGGTAATTCACCGTTTCGATCCCATAAACAGGTATTTTCACTGGGGGCTGGATCCGACATTTAAAAATGATTTAAAGGATCTTCGGGGATACTGGAAACTTTATCCATATGGAAACGGCAAAACCCTTGCCCGATACGGAAGTAATGTTTCCATTAAGAAGGTGCCTTCCTTTGTTGAAAATATGTTCAAGAAAAACGGCGTTAAAAAGTCTCTTCAGGCAGTAAAGAAATATATAAATTCAAACGGGACCTGGCGGGTAAAACGTTAAAACGACATTTTCCTTACAATAACTAGCATAATACTCATTTTGACCGGGACTGCAGCCATCAGTCCCGGTTTTTTTATTGAAGGCGCGGAAGCGTTTTCACGCCTTCAATAAAATTGTAATATCACCTTTAATTTATTCTACCGGTGCACCATAAATAAATGAAATTTTTTCCGCATCACCTTTGCTGACATAGTGAGCCTTCGTGTCATATTCCTGGTAGAGATAGTCAAAGGCTCTGAGCCCGAATTCTCTGGCCCCCTGGGTTCGGGTGTAATGCATTACTGACATTGTATCGTATGCAAAATCTTCCTCTTCGATGAGACTGTTATCTATTTTTGCATAATGCTGAAGGGCCTCACTATCGATATTTTCCCAGTTAACCTGAATGTAATTATCCCTGTCGGGACGCTGGTGTTCATTGAGGAGCCCCAGAACATGGCCGAAAAGTTGTACTATATAGCGCTGATACATTCTATCTGTTGATGAAATCATTAATACAGGTTCATCGGCATATCCTGCCGTTGCATAGGATTCGCCTTCGGTCCTGCCAACATGGAGTACTCTTGCCAATTTATCGGTTTCTTCATTACCTGCATTGTTCACTGTTTCATTATATTGAATAAATGCAACTTTTGCATAGTCGCTCCATTCATTCATGGCATTCTGCAGGTATTCCCGCTCGAGTTCATTGAATCTTCCCTCTATGGAATAATGTATCTTTCCCTCCGGCCAGGCATGTATTGTTCTTTGAGAAGTTATGTTTCTGTAATCCCCTTCGTCTCCAAAATCTTCATAGCATGAAGCACTTGTGAGAATTGTCATGGTTAACAGCATAGTGATAATTGTTTTTATGTTCGTTTTCATTTTCCCCTTCAGTTTTGTGGAGTTTCCAGTTATTTATGCAGATAATATAGGCAGAAAAATGTTTAACTTCCTCTCAATAAAACAGAACAATAGTATTGCATATGTTCAATTTCACATCTGAAGGTTTGGTCAGACTGGTGGGACTTTTATTATGGGTAAAAACAGGATAGCTGGAAGGGTTTTGCTCTGTTTTTTCAGGCTTTTTCTTCTATCATTGAGTAGATTTGTGTAAATTCCTGTTTCATAAAAAGGAGGCCGACTTTTTTCAGGAATTCTTCATCAATGAGAATATCTCCGAGGAGGATTTTTTGAATACACATCCCTTCAATAGCTGCAAGTGTAACAGCTGCGAATGTGCGCGTGAGGGAACTCTGCTTCATTCCGAATATTTTGGTAATAATAAGTTCGATATTTTGAACCCATTCTGAGTATTTTTTTTGATATCTCTCCTGGAGTTCAGAATTTCCCTGGAGTGCCTCACCCTGCAGGTAGAGATTGAGACGATTTTTTTCGTCAGAGTGAATGCGTTCCATGATACCCTCGGCAATATTCCTGATCACCTTATCATGGTCGAATGATTCATTCGTGACATTATGAACAATTTTATTAGATTCGGCATTGTCTTCTTCCATTATATCATAAAGTATATCATCCTTTGTTTTATAATAGTAATAGAGGGCTCCCTTGCTGATTCCCGCCTCATCAGCAATGAGTTGAAGGGTTGTATTGCTGATTCCCTGTTGTGATACTACGCTTCGGGCTGCTTTTATAATTTTTTCTTTGTTTTGCTCAGAGCGTTTGGTGGGCTGTTTCATAATATCTCTCCGGGGGACCTGTTTACTGATAAAATTAAACCGGCCAGCTGATAAAATGCAAATCATTTTTAAAAAAAATGACACACCTGAGACATCAATTTTTCTTGAAGAGAAAAGAGAGACACGCCGGCACTGTCGAGGGTATGTCCGTCAGCCAGAAGTGTTCAGATGTTATGCGCAGGGGGTGGCGAATTAAACCGGCCGGCTTAAAGGCAAAATATCTTTCCACTGTTTCCGGGTCAAACAGGAGTAAAAAAAATTTAATGACATACGGGAATGTGTCAATATGGTTGGCTCCTGATTAAACGGGAGAAAAATAAATGAGTGATTTTAAGGCCCCCTGTGAAGAGTGCGGCGGATCATGTTGCCGCTACGTGGCAATAGAGATAGATAAACCGAAGGCAAAACAGGATTATGATCATATACGCTGGTATCTTCTGCACAGGGATGTAAATGTTTTCATCGACCATGAAAAGAAGTGGTATATAGAATTCCGAACCATCTGTGAAGAACAGCTGGAGGATAACCGCTGCGGAATTTATGAAAAGCGTCCGAAAATTTGCCGTGAACATGGAATTGCCGACGGTGAGTGCGAGTTTTACGATTCTCCATATCTGGAATACTTCACCTCTGAAGAGACCTTTATTGAATACCTGAAGCAGAAAGCAAAGGATTGGGAATTTAAGCGTCTTAAATAGCAGGAATCTCTATCAAGAATGTGCGGAATTACGCCGAAAATTCTATTATGAGACAGAATAATGTATTTTCCGCTATGTTTATAATTCTCTGCATCACCATCGGAGCAGTACCGGTATTTTCAGACGATACCGGCATTACCCGGGAAGAACTCGATATCGAAAATTCCATCATTATCCGTGAATTGAAAATGGACTCTGAAGAACCGCAAAAGGAAGTCTCTCCCCGTGGTACTATCTATTTTGATGACAACTTTGGCGGCTCCTCTCCGGTTGCACCGGGGAAAAAGAAAATCGCCGAAAATTCAAGAAAAAAAAAGAAACCGGAGTATGCCCCGGTAGGCAGACAAAAAAAGGCTCAGAGCCATTCCGCATTAAAAAAACTTCAGGAAACTGACCGGCGCTGGCACCTGAGCAGCTACCGGATTCGCCGTGGTGATAACCTGTGGAAGATCGCCGAAAAATTTGATATTTCCCATCGATTAATCATGAAATTTAATGATCTTTCAAAACCGGATCTTCTTAAGCCGGGCAGTGAGATTCTCGTTCCCAATCGCAGCGGTGTCTATCACAGCGTGCGGCGAGGTGATACCCTCAGTATGATTGCTAAGAGGTACAGGGGGGAAGTTGAAGCCATCCGCAAACAGAACCGGCTCAGGGGAAGCCGTATCCTCCGTGGGAATAAACTTTTTATCCCTGATGGAAGAATACCCTTCCGCAGGGCAGTGGCGCAGAAAAAGGCTCCCCTCAGAAGAAAATATATCGTCAGGGCAAAAACTGACAAAAGTAGCGTAAAGAGAGAGTCACGAATCGGTTTTTACTGGCCCATGAGGGGGAAGATTACCTCCGGTTTCGGAACAAGACGCGATCCCCTTTCCGGGAAACGAAGATTTCACTGCGGTATAGACATCAGTGCCAATGTGGGAACTCCCGTCCGTGCCTCCGCCGGTGGAAAGGTAATCTTCAGCGGCTGGAAGGATGGCTACGGTAAGGTGGTTATCCTCCGTCACCGCGGCGGGTATATTACTGTTTATGCCCATAACAGTAAAAACAATGTCAGGATAAATGACTTCGTAAAAAGGGGAACCGTCATTGCCCGATCCGGTATGACCGGTGCCGTCACGGGGGCCCATCTTCATTTTGAAATTAGAAAGTATGTTACTCCCCTGAATCCACTGAGGCTGTTGCGATAATGATTAAGAAACTTCCTGCAATATTTCTTTTTATCATGTTACCCGTATCGGCAATGCACGCCGTCTCCCTGGTCTACAGCGGTCCGGCAAAAACAAAAGTCTTTTACTCCCGAACCGATATCAAGGGATGGAAGGCCCTGGTGAAGGGGAAAATAATAAGTTTTTCAGTCGATTCTGATATAAAGAAGGATGATTTGCGCCAGCAGGTGCGGAGCAAGTCGCGGGTTACCGTGAGACTCAGCGATCACCGGGGTATAAAAAAGGGTGATGAACTTTTTGTCATCGACAGGCGCCAGTTGATTATTGCAAGGATACGCGTGGTAAGAGTTTTCAAAAACAGGTCCCTGGGGCATCTCCTTGTGGGAACCGGAAACTTCAGGCATTGCAGGATAAATAACCTGGTGGTGCAGCGCGTTTCAGATGAGTATTCAGAATATGCCCGCATATACCGCGGAAGGGGAGACTATTTCCTTGAACAGAAGGAAACAGGCAAAGCCATTGCCGAGTATAAGAAGGCCCTGAAACTCGACCGTGGAAATCCGGAAGCCCATATTGCCCTCGGCTACATCTACCTGAATCAGGGGGTGCTTCAGTTCGCCTTCAAAGAATTTATTGAGGCATATAAAAATATGGGACGCCTCTATGACAATGAAGACCGGTATCTCCTTCTCAAGGGAATGACAGAGGTGCGTTTCAGGGAAACATTCTACTCATACCTGCCCGGGAAAAAAAGAAAGGTGATGCGTCAGGAAGGCATAAAGTATGCCCTTGAAGCGCTGGAAATATATCCGGAAAGTGAAGATATCAATTATTACCTTGGACGTTTCCATTATAAAAAATCAACCATGCCGGAAAATGAAGACCGTACCGCAAGGGACTATTTTCTGAAAGTAATCAATAAAAATCCACTCCATACAAATGCCAATGTTGCCCTTTCGGAACTCTACTTTAAACATAAAAACAGGGGAAAAGCCCGCTTCTATGCCACTCAGGCCCTGAAGGGAGATCCCCGCAACCAGCGAGCCAGACAGCTTCTGAAGTATATCGACCGGTATAACAAAGAAAAATAAACGTTTAGAAATCCCATTATTTTTTTGACCGGAACCTCATTTTGTGGTATTATTTCGGAAAATTAACATTTCCGGAGGTTTTAATACTATGAAAAAATTATCAGTAGTTATGTTTATCATATTTACTGCTTCGATGGTGTTTCTATTTACGGGTTGTTTTGGGGATGATGATGAGCAGACCTATGATATTGATTTTACCGTGAGTGGTACTAATGTCGATGTGGCGGATGGTGATACCGTCTATATCATTCTGACAGAAGATACGGATTGTGCAACAGCCATTCCCGATTATTTTGACAGTGCATCTGTTGTCTCAGGAGGCTCCGCGGACCTGCTTCTCTCCCAGGTTCCCGAGGGAACATACACACTCTGTAGTTTCGTTGATACAATGAATCCAGCCGCGGATGCTAATGATCCCGTTGCTGATGATGCTGGAGATCAGATATACAGTATAGCAACTTTTGTGGTACCGGATGATATTACTGATACAAGTTATGTGGATTTAGATCTGGCCAGCTACGCAAAGTAGAAATAGTAAATTATTTTTAAAAGACTGCTGAGGAGAAAGTGTTTTGTATTTTCTTTGCAGTATATCTTTCTTGATTATTAAATAACTTCCCTAATTAGATGTTCTCAAAACATTGCTGTTTTATGCATCAGATTAAGGAATGGCGTATTCCCGATATTTTCGGGATTTCCTGAGGCTCTGAGCCATGCAGGTCGTTTTTTACCGGAATATTTAAAAATATACAGGCTCTGAGCAACATTATTGTTTTTAATCAGAATAGTTGCCACCTTTACTGCTCTGAGCCCCCGCAATGGTTTAAATTACCGGAAATTCTATAGGCTCTGAGCCCCTGCAATAATATTAATTTTCTGAAAATAAGTATGCTTTGAGGCTCAGAGCATTGACTCTGTCCTGATAAAAGACGTTTAGAGATATAATACTTGACACAACCGTCCGTCCGGTATACAAATTGTCATATTCGGAGTATATCGCAAAAGATGATTATTACCATTCTACTGCTGGCACTGGCCCTTTCTTTTTCTGTTCATCTCCTCTTTATCGGACTCCATGTTACCAGTGAAACTCCCGAAAGAAAGAAGCAGTTTTTTTATGCCTTTTTTATCTCAGCCATTTTAAATACAATGCTGATGACTGCAATCAGCGTGGTTGCCTTGAAGTTTCCCGAAATGATACAGGAGGTAGACCTGAAGATGGTCCTCTGGCTCCTTTCGGGACTGGCCCTGTTAATTGCCCTGGTTATTCAGGTTTTTGTTTTTGTAAACGTCTATCGCAGGGCAAAAAATCCGAAATTTTATTACCGCAATTTTTTCGGAAAAAAGGTCTATGAAAAGGGTGTCATCAAGCAGTATGAGTTTATTGCGATTTTTGCCACACTGCCGGTATTTCTTATTATTGGTGCCTATTTTGTCGCCAGGTTGATCAATCTGATACTGTATGGAAGAATATAACCTGAATCAATACTGGCAGTAAATCCATGAATGGGTTTTCGGAAAGAGAACCTCCGTCAGCAGCCCCGTTTCGCTGTCCGGAATGATCAGGTCCGGTCTGCAGTACTGAAGCTCCTTCCATGAACGGTAGCCGAAACAGAGAGCCGGGAACAGGTCGGCTGTTAAAGATACTGTCTTCGGCACCTCTTCGGAAGTTCTAACGATTGACTCTATCTTACCTTCGTTGAAATTGAGAACAATAGCTTCCCTGTAGAGATCAATCTTGAAAGGACATGAATATTTCCTGAAGCTGCTTCTATCAATTCTTTTTTCAAGTACCGGTTTCATCTTTTGCAAAAGTTGAACCGGATCGGGAATCCGTACCTGCCATGCATAATGGCCCTCCATAATGGCCCCCGCCGAAAGGGCCAGATTCCCTGCTGAAGATTTTTTGGCTACGTTAAAACGGAGAAAGGGTTTTTTCCTTTTTATTGCCAGGTCTCGGCAGAATGAAAGAAGACAGCTGAATGCTTCGGAGGTGATGCCCTCACTCACCTCGCTGATAATAAGTCCTTCACCGAAACCCTCCAGTGAAATCCTGAAATACCATGCCTCCTTTTGGGAGCTCTCTTCGATAATCCAGAAATCAGATCCGTATTCTGTTTTGAGGCTGTGTGAAAAAAGATACTTCCAGTTCTCTTTTCTCCTGACCACAGAAAGGAAACTTTTCTTACTGAAAATTTCATCTTCCTTCATCAGAAAGGGAATATCTGAAACTGTTGCTTTCCTGATAGAGAAGGGAGTATCTTTGGTCTGGTCCTGAATTTTATGAAAACCGATATTTATATGGTTCTCCAGCGGCACGGAGTAGTAGTAGGCAAATTGATGATAAAATCCGGGAATCCCCTGTATTGCTGAAATGTCGAATTTTTCTTCTTCTATCGTTTGTGCATATTCTGAATTCAGAATTTTTTGAAGTCCCTTTTTACGGTGTTTTTCTCCGGTGCCTACAATTCCCATTTCAGCAACCTTCAGTTCAATCCCCTCCATCTGCCATGTCCAGGGAATCAGAGTAAGGGCTGATGCGATTTCTCCTGATTTTTTATCCTCTACAATGAACCAGTAGCGGTTGTCAGTTCCCGGAAGGTATTTGAAAAAGACCTCTGTCAACTTCCCGATTTTCTCAGGATAAAATACTTCCTCAAAGAACTTGCCGAGTTTCTTCCCGTCATTCCTGTTTTCTGCCCTGCGAATTTTATAGCCGGTTTGTATCAATTTTTCCTCCAATGAATATATTGTAACCCTTGATTCGGATTATTGCTATATTTGAAATGAAAAAAATAAAAGAAAGGGTTTAATAATAATCACATTTTAGTTAATCCTGTGATTTTATCAAGAGAAATCCCCCGGGGCGGGAGGGGAAGTTTATTGGTCCTTTTATTAGATGATTAGTTGATCAGGTATTACTGGTATAACACAATACATATTTGTTTCATCCTCATAAAATGGTATTGATTTATTTCATACCTGGGATATGATCAAAATTGCCTGAAGGCGGTCGCTTAAAAGCAAACGAAGCAAATAGTCAAAAGTGTTTTTTCAAAGTTTTCTCTTTAATTTTTGAACTTGAGCCTTTAAACTCTTTTTATACTCTGGAAAAAACAATGAAAGTAAAAATAACAGACATCGTTATTGGGAAACGTATAAGAAAAGAAACAGGAGACCTTGCTCCCCTTATTGAATCGATGGACCGCCATGGTCTTTTAAATCCGGTAACAATTACCGGAAACAATAAACTCATAGCGGGATTTCGAAGAATCCAGGCTGCCAGTGCACTTGGATGGAATGAGATTGAGTGCCATGTTATTGAGACGGCTTCAAAGCTTGATCGCCTGATGGTAGAGGCGGAAGAGAATATGACCCGCCGGGAGTTTTCAAAGGAAGAAGTGGAACACTTTGAAGCTGTACGCAGGTACCTGGCGGCAAGGGGATTTGAGAAATTCAAACTGTGGATAAAGTATATAATCAAAAAAATTAGAAAATGGCTGGGGAAGTATTTCGGATCAGCGCAATAGCAGTGCAGCCAGTTCCATATGGTGTGTTCCCGGAAACATATCAAGCAGAGTGATTTTTTTCATGGAATACCCTGATTCTGCAAAGCTTTTCACATCCCGCGCGAAGGTTGAGGGGTTGCAGGAAATATAGACTATTCGTTCCGGTTCCATGGCAAGTATGGTTTTCCTGGTTTTTTTATCAAGGCCTGCCCTGGGGGGATCCGCAATGATTACATCTGCGGCATGTCGCTGGGGATGAAGCTGAGCCGCGGGAATTTTTATGAAGCTTACATTTTCGATATTGTTGAAAAGGGCATTTTTTTTTGCAGATTCGATAGTGTTTCTGTTGATGTCGATTCCGGTAGCTTTTTTTGCATTGCCCGCAAGAAACAGGGTGAAGAATCCAACACCGCAGCCAATATCAAGAAGACTTCTGCTTTTATCGAGTCCGGCATACTCTTCAGCTACCTCCAGCATTTTTTCTCTCAGAAATAGATTGGCCTGGTAGAAGTCCCATATTTTTCTTTTAAAAGAAATACCCCCGTCAGATTCAATTATAGTTTTTTCAGGGCTCAGAGAAGTATGAATCTTTCCATCGGTATCAAGTGCCAGGCGAATTTCATCTTCCCCGGAAAAGCCTTCAGCTATAATTTTATTCAGTGGCTCTGCCAGGAGCCGGCAGCCCTCGGAGGGGAGGGGAACCAGGTCATTGCTGTTTTTTTTATAGTAACCGCATATGCTATTTTGTAATTTAACGGTTGCATGGCTGCGATAGTGAAATCGATCAGCGGAGAGAAGAGAAATATTTTCAGAAATAATTCCTGCAATGCGGCGCAGTGTGTCTTTAGCAATTGTTTTTTTCAGATGTAATTCTGTTTCGTAATCGGTATGAAGGTAACTGCAGCCGCCGCATTCAAGATATATAGGACATGGGGAATTTGATCTGAGTGGAGATGCCTCATTTATTTCCAAAAGGTCTGCAACAATGTAATCTTTTTTTTCCAGAGAGGGAACAACAGCCACCTTCTCTCCGGGAAGGACACCTTCAACAAATACAGCTTTACCATTATGAAAACCGATAAAGGAACCGCCGAATGCAGGTTTCTCGATGACTATATCAAAATTATCCATAAAATGCGGAAAAAGGGCAGTTGGATCGGACCGATATCAGCCGCGATAACCAAGTTGTTCTGATATCTGCTTGCCTGTTTCAATTATTTCACTGGTCAGTTCCGGGCGTATAGAATTAATATGTTCAGCGTTTCCTGAAACTGCAAAGGCGGCTATTACCTGGCCGGTATAGTTGTAAACTGGTGCGGCAATACCGGCAAGGCCTATGAAATTTTCCTCGTTGTCGTATGCCAGGCCTTCTGCGCGTACCTTTTCGAGTTCTTTTTTAAATTCTTCAACTGATCCGATACTGTTTTGGGTCAACTTGTTGAACGTATAGGAGCTCAGGATTTCTTCCAGTTTATTCTCTTTCATGTGGGCAAAAAGAATCTTTCCTATTCCGGATGTGTGTGCCGGAATTAGTGAACCGCTCTGGGGGAAGGTCATAAACCGTTTATCCGGCTCAGCCCTGAAAATAATAACAACCTGTTTTCCAACCAGCATTCCAACATTAATCGGTTCCATGAATTTAAAGCATAGACGCTCCATCCACACCCTGGCAAGGGTCATTATGTCCAGGTTTGTTGCGTATGACATTCCGAGTTGAAAGAGCTTCGATCCGAGGCGGTATTTTGATGAATGCCGGTCTTTTTCAAGATATCTTAGTTCAAGCAGGGTGGTTACAATTCCCTGAATTGTTGTCTTCGGCAGTTCCAGAATCTGGGCAAGGTCAGAGATACCCATCGGTTCTTTTCGATTCATGAACAGGTCAAGAATATTCGAAGCCCGCTGTATAGATTGAATAAGACGAGGTTCGCCTTTATTTTTTCGTTCAGCCATTATTAAAGTGCTCTTTTTGTTTATATTTAATTTGCACAGCAGTGGAAAGTCTTCCGCACATGTACATTTGATCAAAATTGACACTATTGTCAATAGATTTTTATCAACCGGTTAATTTTACATCACACTGTTATATATTTTTAGTTTTCAGTATTTCCTGTCCCGAATCCCCCCACCGCATTATGGAGATTTTCTGCAAGATCGGCGAGTTCTCCCGCAGTGCCGGAGAGATTGATTGCACCACCAGCGATGGACTGGGTTGATTCATTTAATCCTGAAATGGAGCGGGTTACCTCCTGAAAGGCATTTTTCTGTTCTGACAGGGTAGTTCTCAGTTCTTCCGAACGGTCTCTTATAGTTCCCGCCTTTTCCATGACAAGGCTGTTGGTGATAACCTGTTTTTTCATATCATCGGTGAGTCCTTCGATCCGGGTTCCCATTGAAGAAATATTCCTTATGGCCTGATTTATTGAGGTAACAGCATCAGTTACTCCCGTTGCGCCACGGTTAACCTCTTCCTCTGTACGGTTAATAAGCCTTGAAATTTCACTGAGACTTTCGGAGGTCTGGTCCGCGAGCTTCGAAATTTCATCGGCAACAACAGCAAAACCGCGTCCCGCATCTCCCGCACGTGCCGCCTCAATAGCAGCATTAAGGGAAAGCAGGGCAATCTGGTCGGAAATATTATTGATAACATCAACAACTCCAGTCATCATTCCGGAGCTCTCCCGTATCGAATCCATGGTACGGCTCATTGCATTCAGTTTTTCCTGACCTTCCCGGGATTGTTCGGAAGTCCCGGAAGCCATAACGGCAGTGTCGGTAATGATGTTGTTCATGCCCACAATCATATCAGAGAGCTTCTCAATATTCTGGATCAGTATATCAATATTGTCGAACTGATCCCTTATGCTCTCAGTTGCAAGGTCCATACCTGATGTAACCTCTTCGACAGTTGAGGTTATCTCCTCAAGTGATGCCGCCTGGTCGCGGGATGTATCTGAAAAGGTTGTGGTAGTTGCGGACATGTTCCCCGCAAGCATTGAAAGATTTTCTGCTCCGGTATTTACTGATGCAAGGAGCTGGCGTACCTGGAGATATTGTTCTTTGCTCTCCTCAGCCCTTTTTTCTACATCCATGACCGCGTCACGGTTTGATTTAATAATCATCATGGAGAGGGCGTAAATTATTGCTATGGATATGAGGTTGATTATCAGCCCTGTTCTTAATACGGTAATGTCTACAGTTCCTAAACCGGAAATGTAAAAAAAGTAAAAGAAATCACCTGCAACAAAAAGCAGGGTTAATACTGTTGTCCAGGCACGGGAACAGAAAAGGGCACTGAAAATTATTCCCACCAGGTTCATAACTATAATAGAGGAAAATCCGAGATCCTGATCAGCAGCCAACTGGGAGATGAGGCCGAAAATAATATTGAAAGTGGTTACCACTGAAGCGGTATTTGCAGCTGCATAGTACCAACCCTTTCTGAGAAACAGGTTGCTCAGAGAAAGTCCAAGTATTGGAACCAGGGCAATTATCAGGGGGCGAAAGAAATCTCCACCGGAGATCCATACAAGTGGAGGTATGGGAACCATTATTGCCATTATTGCCAGATTTATTGAAAGAAGAAGGGATGCCCTGCGGCGTTCAATATTTTTTTGTTTACTGAAATTTTTTAGAAAATAGTCTCTGATCGTAGCCATATTATTAGTCCCATTAACCGTTTTATATTTATTTTTATTTAAGGAAGAAGCTTATTTTGCTGAAAGAAATAAGAGTATAGATTTTTAAATTATGTCAAGCAGAATGAAGAATGGGAATGAAAAAACAGAATTTGATTCTCAGTAATTGACAAAAATAATTAGATTCTTTCCTGCATAATAACGTTATCTGCATTCTATTATTTTTTCTTAAGTAACTCTAATACCCAGGTCTGAAACAAAAAGTGAGAAAAAAATTGACTCATGCATCTTTTTAGAATAGGATAGGGACCCTTAGATTCAAAGATAGGAACGATGGTGGAAAAAATGAAAAAAATTTCTTTTATGAATATATTTCTTATTTTAGTTATTTTTACCCCCTTTAATGAAATTAATTCTCAAAACAGACAGCAGACAATTAAAAAATATAATCCCCTCCACAGGGCCATCCTTGACGGTTCCGTCTCCAGTGTTAAAAAATATTCCATTCCACGTTATTTTTATTATTCAGACTCTAATACGGAAATGCCCCTTGAACTGGCATTTCGTAAGAATAGAATGGACCTGGCGAAAATAATGATTCGCCGAGGTCTGAGGGTTGACCGAAAAGACTATTTTGGAGAAACAGTAATTTTCAAAATGGCGTGCAGCCCAAAGTGGTTAAAGCTGCTGATGAGTGCCGGTGCCGCCAAAAATCAGAAGAGTGCCAATCTGGGTAACCAGTCTCTTCTTCAGGCGGCGGCACGTTGTCCGGGGAGTGAATCCGTTAAGTTTTTAATTCAACGCAAAGCATATCTTGAATCGAAGGATGTTAGCAAATCTACCCCCCTTATGAGTGCCGTCAACTTTGGCAGACTGGAGAATGCCCGGGCCCTTATTAAAGCGGGGGCAAGGATGGAATACCGCCACGGCCAAGAGAAGACGGATACCCTTACAGTGGCAATTGCAAACAATGATCCTGCAATGGTGAAACTTCTGCTGAACAGTCTTCATCGTGTCAGACCCTATACGGATAGAATTTATCGTAAACTTACAGGAAGTAAGAGTCAGGCCGGTAAAAAACAGGAAGAATCTCATGCCATTGAAATATTCAAATTGCTGCGCAAAAGAAAACTGAGTCTGACACCGGTGAAAGAATATACCTGTCAGGCATTCAGTTTTGAACCTTCCCTTGCCCGTTACTGGATAGATAACATCTGGAAGATGAGGGGATGGAAGTTAGGGGCATACCGGCATAAATACGGTACCTCCATGCTGCAGTGTACAAGGCAAAAAGAGGATATGAAATGGCTTCTTGGAAGGGGCAGGTGGGATGTATCTCCTTTGCCGCTCTTTGCAGATAGGGAAGATCTGGAGGAGGTCAGAAGCCTTTTGGAGAGTGGATACGATGTAAATGGCAGGGATAATCATGGAAGGAGTGCCCTCTTCTATACGGGAAGGAAAAATTTTAATCATCGTATCACCGATTTGCTTATCGAAAAAGGAGCAAGTGTAAACCTTCGTGATAATAAGGGAGACACCATTTACAGTACGAGCCTGAACAGTATTAAAACAAATCCTGATTATGTAGAGAAACTGCTGAAGGCGGGATTTGATCCTCGCATAAAAAATGGCCAGGGGAAAACCGCCATTGATATGGCACGGGAGGAATGCAGGGGACCGCTTCGACGGTCCTACTCGTCAGAATTTCTGGAGAATTGTGTGAAATCCCTTTCTTTATTAACAGGAGAAAAGGAAGAACAATTTATTCCGGAAATATGCAACAAACCCTT
The DNA here is from genome assembly GCA_942491575.1 of uncultured Spirochaetota bacterium. GTDB lineage: Bacteria > Spirochaetota > UBA4802 > UBA4802 > UBA5550 > CAZHNW01. The sequence continues at coordinate 938,975 of CALOBT010000025.1, read as the reverse complement.
CAGCCTTTCGAAATACCAGAAGGGACAGTATGTAAAACGGAGTGACGGGTACTATTACTACCGCTTTGGAAAATGGGTGAAACATAATCCGGATACCTGTGGGAAATACCGGCAATTTGGACAGGCAAAAAAGGAGACACTACAGCCGTACAGGAAAGAGGGATATTCCCCGGCCGGTAGATGGAAAATAATCGGAAAAACCTCTTCTTTCGGGTATACCAAAAAGGGAATCGGGGCAGGGCGATGGTTTTTTTTCAATCCCGGTTCATACGCGGGGAAAAAGTGGCAGATTGAATTTGAAACCATGGGAGTCTTTAAAAATGTATTGATTCTCGGATCGGAAAAAAAGGGAGCCCTCTATGATGATTTCCGGATAATTTACGAAGGAACTTCCAAAACCATCTCCTCAAAGGATATGAAAGGAGCCGCAGCTAAATACAGCACCTGGATTATTAAAATGAACGGGACAAAAGAGGGATTTTATAACGTAAAGGGTATGTCAAAGGTACGCATAAAGTCAGAATAAATTTATAAGCAATCTGCACCGAAGAACTGCAGCAGCGTTTCTTTTTCATTTTCCGTAAAAAGAATGCGTCCCTGAAGTTCTTTGCCGCTGAAAAAATATTCCGTAGTATTCCCTTTCTCTTTGAGCCGGCGGTACTCTCCGCTGTCAAAGATTGAAATGGAGCCCCTGTCACAGCTAATTGGGCCTTCATACGACAGATACTTTTTTCGATGGTCCTGGATCTGCCGGGCCTCCACCCGTCGTCCCCGGACAAGTCCCTCCATCGCTTCCACGGAAAGCTGCCAGGTCAGAAGTACTTCTTCTGCTTCAAGCATCAGGTCGAAGTGTTCCGGGGTGGTAACGTGCCGGTGAATGACGAACTTCATGTAACCTCAAAATCTATCCTGAAGAGTTCGATGTTTACTTCCACAAGGCGGACTGTGACTGCATCCCCGATGCGAAAGCGTCTGCCGAAACGTTTGCCTATTACGGTATATTCGTCTTCCTTTATCAGGTAATAATCATCCGTCAGGGTTCGCAGGGGCACCATCCCCTCTATAGGGCGGTCAACAAGCGTGACATAGAAACCGAATTTCGAAACCCCGTTGATGATTGCCTCAAAGGTATCTCCCACATGGTCCGCCATGAGACGGCAGCTTTTCAATTTCGTCATATCCCTTTCGGCCCGCTGAGCCACCCGTTCAAGGTCTGAGCTCTGCTCCCCGATGGCTGAAAGTTCGCCATTTTCGTAGGGGTGATGCCTGCCGTGTATGAAGGAGCTGAGACAGCGGTGAACGATAAGATCGGGATATCTGCGGATTGGTGAGGTGAAATGGGTATAGTCCTCGAAACCGAGGCCGAAATGACCCAGGGGAATATTATCGTAATATGCCTGCATCATTGACTTTAATACAACCATGTTTATCATTTCTTCGTTTTCGTTACCGGAAAGTTTTTCAAGGACACGCTGAATGGATGTACCGGCATTTTCATCGATGAAAAGCTTTATCCCGTAGAGCTTTAAAAATCGCTGCAGGTCAGCAAGGCGGTCGTCTCCGGTAGGTTCATGTACTCTGTAGAGTGAAGGTATACTTTCTCTTTTCAGGAGATGGGCTGCCGCCATGTTGGCGGTGAGCATGAATTCTTCAATAATACGATGGCTCTGCAAACGTGGCATGATTTTTATGTCAGTAACTTTGTCGTTTTCGAATTCAAGGCGGCGGTCCGAAAGGTTCAGGTCGATGCGCCCCTCACGAATTCGTTTGCTGTAGAGAATCTGAGCCAGTTCATTCATCTGCCTTAGCTTTCGTTCCAGGGTATCGTTGCCGCTGTCCCGGAGTATTTCCTCGGCACCAGTATAGGTGAGGCGGTTGTTTACCTCTATCACGCTGTGATGAAATCTGTAGTCAAGGAGGTCCCCCTCCGGTGAAATAAGCATTTCCGCAGACATTGCCAGTCGGTCTTCCCCCGCCCGGAGGCTGCAGAGGTCATTGGAGAGACGTTCCGGCAGCATGGGAATAACCGCATTTCCAAGATAATAGCTGGTGCTGCGGGCGAAGGCCTCATTGTCAAGGTCACCGTCTTTTTTGACAAAAGTTGATACGTCGGCGATGTGTACAAAGAGCCTGAAGTTATCCTCATCCCTGGTGAGGGAAATGGCATCATCAAAGTCTTTCGCATCGGCTCCGTCTATGGTAATGGTGAACTGGTTCCTGAAATCCTGCCTTTTACTTCCTTCCCGGGCAATAATATCTTCGGCATTATCGAGTTCCCGGTATTCGGGGTGGTCCCCCGGAAGGCTGTGTCGAACCTTGATGCGGTCAAGGTCAAAACGCTCATCGGAGGTGGAGAAGTACTCCAGCACCCTGCAGACCTGGCGGTTCCCCAGCATTCCTTCTTCCAGGCTGATTACATAGAAACGTGACGCATCGGTAAGTTCCTTTTCAGGGGTAGACAGGTTCTGGCGGTCTATCACCACCTCAGGGTTTCCCGGTACATCGGAGAGATGGTAAATTATCATTCCCTTTGTGACGGAATCAAAGCGGGCCATATACCGATTGCGGTGCCTTTTTAGAATGCCGGTAACTTCCCCGTAGAAATATCCGCGTCTAAAATCGATGATGCGTACCGACACATGATCATTATTGTGTCCGTTACCGATGGATTCTTTTTTCAGGATTATTTCATCATCATCCGCGGTGATGGCGACACCGTTTCCGCTGGTATTGAGCAGTAGCAATGCGTCCATTGTAAGATCATGATGCACCCTGAATTTTTTTCTCTGTTTAATGAGAAGGCCCGCATGGCATAGTGCGTCAAGGGTTTCATCAATTCTGAACGTATCTTTTTCCGGGTGGTATTTTTTTGTTTTTTGTTTTTTGTTTTTTTTGCCGGGGCGATTCTTTTCAACTTTCGGGGCGATCAATTCTTTGATTAAGTCCTGCCGGGAAAATAAACCGTTCCTGGTGCGTATATGTTCTATTACTTTTTTTGCTGAAAGGGGCATAAATAGTTACTGCTCAGGCCTGGGAATCCGAATCGGAAGAGGCTTCGTTTTTTGAGTCATCCCCACTGTCTGTGTTTTTTTTCAATTCCTCAATTTCATCTTTTTTAGAACCTATGGAACTGCGGAATTCCTTGATCGAAGCCAGATGTCCCTGAATGGAATCATCGCCAATTTCAATTGATGATGCGCCACCGTTGGCCTTCTCTTCAATGTATGCGCCAATTTCTCGGTGAACACGGTCGATGTCCCCTTCAATTTTTTTAATTTCAAGATTCAGTTTTGCCATCCGTGTATATTCTTCCGTTTTATTTACAAGGATGCCGCTGTATTTCAAAATAGATTCACTTGCGTCTCTTAAGATACCCATTTTATTGTCCTCCTTCTTTTTGGTTACTATATAACGACTTTGCATCGGTGTCAATCGATATGTAACATTAATGAAGTGGATGCTCCATATCCTGGCCAATCCTGTTGATTTTTTCCATAGTGTGACTGCAGAATACTGTAATTACCGTGACTGCTATCAGTAAGGAGAGGAAGTGTATTGAGGTGTAAGGCAGGGAGATTTTTGAGGGAAGTTTTTATCCGGTTATCTCCCCGGGAGTTTTGCATCACCGGGGAGATACAGGCTGATGTTTTATTTTCCAAGCATCCGTTTTTTCAGGCTGCTCTGAACAGGCTTAGGGCCAATCCAGATGGCATAGAGTGCTTTTTTGAATTCAAGGCCCTTAATGGTGCCGAGAATTTTTGTTTTACCGGTAGCCTTTGACTTGTAGGAAGTGGTAAGGCCCTTGCCGGGAACATAATTCATGTAGAAACGGTCACCCTTCACGGTGCTGACAGATTTAAACTGATTGAGGAACTGCTGCTGATTTGTTGTTTTGTAGCCCGCATTGGCTGCGGTCTTGAAACCGTCACGTATGGCGTTTATCATTTTTTCAGTGCTCATAAACCTGGTGTCTATTAGCAAAATTACAGACATGGGTGCATCTGCATCGAGAACTGCCTTCCATCCCTGTCCTTTGAGGTCCTGAGGGGCGTAGAGACTGGCATAATAAACCGTAAGAAATGCTTTGCTTCTTGCGCCGGTACCGAGTTTTACAACTTCCTTTCCGCCAAGCATAAAACCGAAGGCACTGGAAGCTGCAAGTGCAACCAGAAGGGCAGCTGCAAGGGCTATTTTTCTCTTTTTGACCATAGATAATTCCTCCACTTAATTGTTTAGATAATTAGAGAATACCATACATCCGGTCTTGTCAAGAAATAAGTGATGATGGGGGCATTTCCCGATACTATGGGAGTCAGAGAAATGGTCTGTTTTATATCAAAAAGGGGAATGATAACAAAAAAATCAATATGTATAGTTAAGGCTAATACTCGGAATAAAACTATATATAATATTGCTATCAAAAATAAGCAGACCTCGTAAATTCAGACCAATTCGAAAAGATGACCAAATAGCATATGAATAGCCGATGAACAATCCTGTGGACAGTTTTTGCCCGTCGCTGTTTCGCAGGTATTTGTGTTTAAACCGGTTTGCCATTCCAATATCGAAGCCACCAAATATACCTGATTCTGTTACCGCTTTTATTCTGGCAGATAGGATGAAGTAACTCAGGTAACCTTCAATATCTCCGGAAAAGCCGAGTTCATATTGAGGTGCATGCAAAATATCCAGGCCTAGCCATAAAAATTCTTTTCCATACCAGAGGTTAAAGCCTCCACTTAATCCTCCCGTGCCGAATTCATAGTTGGCAGGTTTTTCCGAATCAATGGTTTTAAATAAATCACTATATGTGAAATTATAACCGAGATGCGATCCGAATTGAATTTCTGCAAATAATGGAGAAGACATCAAAATCAAAATTATGAAAATATATTGTTTCATTAACTGTCCTTTGTGATAAACCGTGAGAAAAGGAGTTTTTTATCCTTTTATTAAACGCATTACTTTTCTTCCCAGTCCCAGAAGAAATCCTTGTTGGACAGCTCCTCTTCTTCCTCTGCCTCTTCCCGCTGCATCTGTGGCGGCAGGTCTTCCGTGTTTCCGTAAAAGAATTCCAGCTGTTCCTCCAGGTCGGCTGTTTCGTCTTCCCAGTACTTGACAGTACCGAAATGGGGAAACGCGGCGGGGAAGGCGGGATCATCCCATCTCCGTGCAATCCATGCCGCATACCTGATATAGCGGAGGGCCCGTAAGGGCTCGATGAGACGCAGCCAGGAGGTTTCAAAGTCTCTGAATTGCCGGTATGCATTCAGGAAAATCTCACGCTGGTGCAACCCGTGCTGGTCCCGGGCGGGTACCAGCATCCAGAGGTCCTGGACTGCGGGTCCCGTGAGGAAATCATCGAAATCGAGAAAAAACCATCCCAGGTCACCCTTTAAAAGATTTCCGAGGTGACAGTCCCCGTGGATTCGATGAAAGGGGACATCCTTTCTAAGGGTTTCATAGATTTCCACAACCTCCAGTACGGCATCCCGGTACCTGTCACGGCAGTGCTCCGGGAGGAGGTTTTTTTCGAGAAGGAAGTTTAAATTCTGCAGGCCGTAGGTTTCCCCGGTCAGTTCAATTCGTTTTGACGAGGTGTCTGCAGCGCCATTGTTGTGAATCCGGGCAACAAGCCTTCCCAGTGTTTCCAGTTCCAGGTCATTAAGTTCATCCGTGGCGCGGCCACCTGTGCGGGGCCATACCGCAAAATAAATTCCTTCGGTTTCATCCAGGGAAGTGCCGTCACTGAAATGCATTGGCGTACATACGGGAATTTCATCTTCCTCAAGCTGGTAGAGAAAACGATGCTCCTCAAGAATCTGTTCCCTTGTCCACCGTCCGGGTCTGTAAAATTTTGAAACCACGTGAGAGCCGTCTTCACATTTCAGGTCATAGACTCGATTTTCATAGCTGTTGAGGGCCATGCAGTGCCCTGTCAGCTCAAAGCCTTTGGATTCAAGTGCGTGAATTACGCTGTCAGGGGTCAGGTTAAAGAAAAAATTGCTCATAGTATATATTTAGATCTTATCCTTTTAAAAAAGTGCGGGTTTTCCCTCAATAACACGTTTTCGGCTGAAATAGCCTAGACTTTTCCTGATAACGGGTCCCGTAATTGCAGTATGCATAAGGCCGATAAATATTTTATTGCTTAATCCTGCAATAACAATTGGCCCCCTCTCTTTTTTTAATGCCTTCAGGGAGATATCCACAACCCGTTCCGGAGACATCCAGGCGAATTCGGGAATATTACTGTAATCAAAATCTTTATATTCATCCGTTTCCATGAATCCGGTTCGAACCAGGCCGGGACATATAGCCTGAACCTCTATCTCTTTCCCGGCAAGTTCATCATGGAGTCCCTTGTAAAATGTATTAAGAAAAGCCTTGGTGGCAGAATAGGTAGTGTATTCTGAAGTTGTAAGGAAAGCCCCCAGGGAGGAGATGGCAACAACTGTCCCCCTGTTCCGCTCAATCATACCCGGGAGTATAGCCCGGGTAAGAAGGGCCGGTGCCATGGAGTGGAGGTAGACCATGCGCTCGATTTTTTCAGGATCGATATCCGCAAAGTGCCCCCTTGTGCCGAATCCTGCACAGTTCACCAGTAGATCAATGGGACTTCCCTTCTCAATTCTTTTCTTAATGAGTTCAACACCGGCATTGGTGCTGAGGTCCGCGGTTATTATCTTTGTTTTCGTACCGTAATTTGCTTTCAGCTCCGCCGCAAGAAACCGGAGTTTATCTTTTCTGCGTGCCGAAATTATCAGATCCCAGCCTTCTAAGGCGAGTTTTTTTGCATAGGCTTCACCGATACCACTGGAGGCCCCGGTTACGAGGGCAAGTTGTCCCTCAGGTTTACTGGATTGCATAAATTTTCCTTAAATTATGATAAACTGATTAGAGAAATTTTCAGTAGAGATGTCAACGGTTAATCAAAATTATTACGGTTATTAAGGAAGTTTTTTAATTTTTTGGCGCAGGATCAGTTCTTAACTGCTGAAGCAAACTTTTTTATTTTTTCCATATCAAGTTTAGAAATCGAGTCAGATGTTCCTGCTACTTTTTCTACAATTTTCCTTTCAAAGAAATTCATATTCTCGAAGATAAATTCTCCCCCGAAGACATCCATTGCAGCTGCATGACTTCGTAATTCTTCATTGAATGAAGCATTGAACTGTTCTTCCGCTTTTTTTTCATCCATGCAGCAGAGGAAAAGGCCGAGTTTTTTCTGGAGGAGTACGGGCATATTCCTGTGGAGAAACATGTGCAGTTTTTTCTGCATCTTCCCGGCGTGAATTGAACCGCCGATAATTACCGTATCAATATTTCTGAGATCAGGTTTTTCCTTTTTCAGGTTGCATAGCCTGGCCCTGCCAAGGTGTTTTTGTAATTCAACAGCTGCTTTTTCTGTGGTTCCATGTTTCGACATGTAGACAATAATTGTTTCCATCGGGGAGACCTTTTCGAATTATATGTTTGGAATCTGTACAAATGAATTGAAAAGTAATTATTTCACTCATTTTTTCACAGTAATTTAAATAAACTTTCCTGTAAAGCATACTTTTGTTGACAAATATTGTGGCAAAATGATAAGTTCTGCGGATTTTCACATTTTGAGAGGTAACATGAAATTACGTACAATCATCAGTATTACTATCTTTGCAATAGCTCTTGCCATGCCGGCCTGTACATCCACGGGATATGTCATTAAGGAGTATAAGCCAAATGCAAGGCAAATTGACGTAGAATATACACCGGAATATCCCCTTGAAGGTTCTGAAAACAGACAGGTCTATGTAGGTCTTGTAAAGATGACTATCGTTAATTACACTGAGTATCACCTGACAGTTAAATATGTCGGAGAAGCAGGCAGTGCCGTAAAAAAGGGACATTTTCGACGCGGCAATACCGTACTTCTTGATACAGGTATAAAGAAACTGAGGCTCAGAGCCATAGCAAGCCTGAATAAAAGGAAAAATCTCTCCGATGGACGAGTTGAAGAGTTTAACAGGTACCGTCTCTCATGGAATGGTCTTGGAGATATCGGAAGGGCTGACCACATTAAGGTCATGTTTCACGGAAGAGCCGCCCGTACCGCAGGGCACAGTTTTACAGATAAGGACCTGGGAAATTTCAGACGATTTATCAAAACCTATTCACAGAAGCATGTCCGGCTGTAGATATTAGATACTAGGAACAAGGTGCAAGGGCCAAGGGCTGTAGTTTAGAAAACTTGTTCCTTGTTCCTTGCTACTTTTATCCCCCGCCAGAATAAGTAATGAACTCCGTATGCCAGGATGATTGCAGCAATAATATCAAGGAAATAATGCTGTTTTGTTGTGAGGGTTGACAGACTGATAAGTGTTGCCCAAAGGAGAAACAGGGGAAAGGTGCGTTTGTTTACATGATACATGGTGAAGGCGCATAGAAAACAGATACTGACATGGCCGCTGGGAAAACAGTTTGCCGGGGTGTCAATCCAGTGCAGGAGTGAAAAGGCCAGACCGGTAAATCCTGCCGTATCCGTGAACATACTACTGCGGGGATACACCGTAGGATACAGAAAGAAGACCAGGTAGTGCAGTGCCAGTAGAGCAAAAAAGGCTGGAATGAGCCTTTTCAGGTGTGTTTCCTCTTTGGTCAGGTAGAGGACCATTACAGGGAGAAAATAGTCCGTCAGGTAAATCCAGACTGTTGATGGAATAAATGGTAGTGTTTTTTCAAAAGAGAAAAGATATATATAGGCCGGTTCCGTTATGTGGAAGTGGTTCAATAAAAGATAGGGAATTGCAAAATATAGATATGCGAATATTAGAATTCTTATTTTGCTTTCATAGAGCCATGATGAAAATGTGTTAAAGAAAGTAAACAATGATATCCTGCTGAAATAATTATCCCGGGATTAAGATCCCGGGATAATTTTATTATTATTTTTACATTTTTAATTAGCCGAAATTACGGTGTAAACATGAAAACGGGTGGATCGAGGTACTGACCATCTTCGTTTTCCATTTTGTCAACAATGTGCTTGTAGGTCCGTTTTTTCATCTCAGCAAGAGTCTTCCGCGGCTTGTTAAAGGTGCGGGCAAACTCTATTGCTTCCTTAAGTGTTTCTTCAGGAGATGCACAGGCCTTTTTGATTGCATTGTGCTTTTCCAGTTCAGGGGCGCCGACTTTTCTTCCTGACCACTTCATATCGATGAAGAGCTGGTAGGTAAGGGCGCGCTTCATCCATGCAATCATGGATGGTGTGAATTGAATGTTGATATCGACTTCAGGCAGACACATGTATCCGCGGTCTGCACGCATGAATCGAAAGTCGCAGGCACCGGCCAGCATGGCGCCGTTTCCAAAGGCGTGACCGGTAACGGCGGCGATGGTTGGGAAGGGAGCCATTACACAGAATTTAAATACTTCATTGTGACGGTAGAGCCACTTGCTGATGGTGTCCCAGTCCTTTTTGCCGGCATGTTCCATCATCCAGGTAAGGTCAACACCGAGAGAAAAGTTCTTCGGATCACTGGATGTAAGTACCATTGACTTGACTTCTTCATCGGCTACGAGCTCATCGAAGATTCCGAGCATGGTATCGGTAAATTCCGGGTTATGTCTGTTTTCGCCGTTATCCATGGTTACAATGGCAACGGTTCCGTCTTTTTCCCATTTTGCTACAGGCATGTATTCCTCCTCACAAGGTTTGTTGTTTTTCGTTTTTTTTTGAAGGCGAGGATGGCATCCTCGCCTTCAAAAAAAAATCACGCATTCAAATAAATGTTCTTCAAATAAATGCTCTTCAAAATGTTCTTCAAATAAATGCTCTTCAAAATGCTCTTCAAATAAATTAATGCATTCAAATAATTTAACATTCAATAATCATATAATCAGATGAATCATCGAATCCCTTATAGTTTAGCTGCAAGGTCCTTCTGCGCCTTTTTAGCATCCTTAACGATAGTGTTGATCACCTGCTTCACCGTTGGGGTATCCTTGATGATGCCGGCTATCTGACCGATGGGAAGGACTCCCTTCGTATTGTCACCTTCCATTGTACCGTCTTTAAAGGCATCAAAACCGATTGCCATACGGGCCATCTGGATTGATTTTTGGGGACCCATGAGGACAATCCCAACAGCGAGTTTCATCCATGGGAATCCGAGCATTTCAGCGATTTTCCTGGAACGGAGCAGTGCGCTGAAGGGATTCATTTTTTTATTCATGAGACGGCGGGCACCCTTTGAATCCATGACACGGGCCTTCAGGCCGTCGACACGATCAGTATATACAGTGGTAAAAGGATCCAGGTCATTTGTGACGGCCTTCTGTGCCTCCGCAACGGGGCTTTCCTGTGTATTCATGAACCTGGTCCCCATGGCAATTCCTTCTGCGCCGAGAAGAAGGGCAGTGGAGAGGCCCCGGCCATCGGCGAATCCACCGGCGGCAATGACGGGGATGTCAACATTATCTGCAATATATGGAACGAGAGCCAGGGAGGTTACATCTCCACCATGTCCAGCCGCTTCATGACCGGTAACGATGAGTGCATCTGCACCGTCACGCTGAGCCGCAAGGGCATGTTTCAGTGTAGTTACCGTGGCGACCACTTTTCCTCCGTAGGCGTGTACTGCTTCACAAATTTTGTCCCCTTTACCGAGGGCGTAATTTACCACGGGCACTTTCTCATCTATTAGGATCTGGGCGTTCTTTTCTGCACCCGGAAAATAGAGTGTCACGTTGGCAGCGAAGGGCTTTTTGGTAAGTTCCTTCATTTTTTTGATATAGGCCTTTGTTTCATCGACACTGAGTACGCCCGTGGCGAGAATTCCGAGGCCCCCCGCTTCAGATACCGCCGCGGCAAGTTCAGGTGTGCTGATCCAGCTCATGCCGGAGAGTATAACGGGATACTTGATTTTGAAGAGTTCTGTTATTTTTGTTTTCATGAAAACCTCTTAAATTTATATTACCGGAAAAGATTACAATGTTATTTAATTGTCTGCCGGTACTGATCTGTCAATAAAAAAAGGGAGTTTTTGGTTGCTGCATAATGTATAAGTCGAAAAGTGATTGCTAATGGTTAATTATAAATATAACAGTGTCAAGATATACACGGAGGATTTTTTAATGAAAAAAATTGTAATAATTATTGTTTTAATGTTTATGCTGCCCGCAGCTGCCTTTGCAGCAAAATAGTCCCGGTCAGCTCGAAGAACCAGCCGTATAAGGCAGACATGGAGTTGAATCCCACAGCAAAGTAGATTGAGTTTATAAGCCGCTCCGGTTCATCCGGGAATGACTTTTCAGTTTAAAAAAAATGATGCTTGCAAGTGTATATTACAGAAGTCATTATTGAACATGACTTCATTGGAAATCTTTTAAAAATGAAACCTCATTAAAGGGGGACAGCATGAAAAAATTAAAAAAAATTCTAATATCTCTCGTAGGAATGCTGACACTCTTCATGATAATCAGTTATCTCGCCGTAACTGCAAATGAAGAGGCGTTGACCGATGATATCCGTGGTAAGCTATCCGGGTCCGTAGTGAAACTGGAGCAGGGGAGTATATACTATTCATGGCACGGCCCTGAAAATGGACCGGTGCTGGTTTTGGTGCACGGATTTTCAACACCGCAGTTCGTTTTTGATAAAAATGTGCCGGTTTTTACAAAGGCGGGCTTCCGTGTCCTGGTCTTTGACCATTTTGGAAGGGGATATTCTGACCGCCCGGAAGGCACCTATGATGAAGACTTTTTCGATAAGGAGATGACAGATCTCTTTGCGGCCCTGAAGATTACGAAACCGGTGTACCTTCTCGGTTACTCCCTGGGAGGGGGGATCGCCACTGTATTTACCGCCCGTCACCCGGAACTGGTAAAGAAGCTGATTCTGGCCGCCCCGGTTGGATTTATGAACAAACCTTCAGGGCAAAATGCCCTTCTTCTTGTGCCCCTGCTGGGAGAGTACCTCTTTGCCATGGTGGGGAAGGATAGCCTCATCAGTGACTTTAAGCGTGAAGAAAAACAGGGGTATGCAACAGAAAAAATGGTACGGCTCTTTGCTGAGCAGTTCAGGTACAAAGGGGCGTGGAAGGCGATGCTTGCGACTCTCCGTAATTACCCGATGCATAACCTGAAATCATACTATCAGACAATTGGGGAACAGAAGAAACCGGTACTTCTCCTCTGGGGTACTGAAGATGAATCAGTTTTTTTTGATGGAGCAAAAAAAGTGGCTGCTGCAATACCCCTGGTAAAACTAAAGTCATTCAAGGGAGTAACTCATTCACTGGTATATTCTCATTCGAAAATGATTAACAGCGAGATAATAGATTTTTTAAAGTAGCTAGGTGAAAATATCAAGGTTCAGGGGGGGGGCGAATGGTTTGGTGTAGATAAACTTTCAACTTTACCCTTGTAACTTGATACTTTTATAAATATGTCCCATGGTATTATCTTTTTTCTTGCGCAACTCTTGACTTTTCGCGAAAATCCTTCAAAATATAGTATGAACACTCTTGCTGATTTGCTCAGAAAAATTTTTGCCAGCAGTGCCTTCAAATATTTCAATTTCGATGAAAAAAGAAAGGCGTTGCTCCTCTATGCCTTCTTCGCTGCAGCAGTAGTGTTGTTTCTTTTTTTCATTCCTGTTAATATTATACAGGAAAATTACAGTTTCCTTTATATTGATGGCGCCTCACTTGTTCTTATCACCTTAATGCTCTATGCTCTATACAGATTCAAGGCAGTGCAGGAGATATCATATATATTTTCTATAGCGGTTATTGCTGTAAGTTTCTATTTTTTTATTTCAGGGGGAGTAGAAGCTACCGGTCCCTTCTACTCCCTGCTGGTTCCTATTCCTGTAATTTTTCTACTTGGAGCCAGGAAGGGTACAGCTGTTTCGTTCTTTTACGTTTCTATATGCTCGGTAATATATCTGGCTGGAGACGGAAAGACCTGGTTCCCCTCATATTTCCCCTCTTACATGTTGCGTTATCTGTTACTATATTTCAATATTATAATCGTCACAGCCCTGGTGGAAGCAATAATTAAAGTTTTATACCGGCAGCTCCAGGAAAGAAATGAAGAACTTCAGAGAAATGAGAAAAAATTAAACGATGCGGTTACCATGAGAGATCGTTTTTTTACCGTACTTGCCCATGATCTGAAAAGCCCCCTCAGCGGTTTGCATGATTTTTTAAACATGCACAGGGAGGACATTGAAAATTTATCCCCGGAGGAAATTCAGGGGGCCCTGCAACTCGCAACTGATTCGTCGAAACTGATTTATGATTTACTGATGAATCTTCTTAACTGGGGGCGAATCCAGCTCGATGTGGTTTCATTTAAAGCAGAAGAGCATCAAATTATAAATTTGATCGATGAGGCTGTGTCGGTATGCCTTAACCAGGCGGAAAAAAAGGAAATTGATATCGATGTGGAAGTTGAAGATAATACTATTCTTCACGGGGATGCGGATATGATCTCTGCAGTCTTCAGGAATCTTCTTTCGAATGCAATTAAATTTTCTTACCCTGGAAGCAGAATCTCCATATCAGTGGAAAGGGGGGAAACGTTTCATACCATTACCGTCAGCGATAACGGAACAGGCATGAATGAAGAACGGAAGGAACTCCTGTTTGAAGGGGACCGCATCGAACCGGGACGGGGTACCCGGAATGAAAAGGGTACCGGCCTGGGCCTGATAATATGCAGAGAATTCATTGTGAAGAACGGCGGCACCTTATCCATTAAAAGCAGTGAAGGGGCCGGAACCAGCGTCACTTTTACCGTCCCGGGGGTATCCCCCGGGACTTATCGTCATAACTGATAATTCTTCACATTTACTTCATCAATCATTTCACGGTTTGCCCCACCGGGGGCAACCATGGGTAAAACCATTTCTTCGTTGCATACCGGTACATCTATAATACAGGGGCCTTCTGTTTTTAACAGATTGGCAAAATCCAGCATCGGTTCCTTCGATTCGGCCAGGTTTATTCCCCTCAGGCCGAAATTTCTCCCGAGGGCGGCAAAGTCGAGGGGCATGGCAAAGTTTGAAGCAGAATAATTTTCATCGAAGAAAAGTTTCTGCTGCTGGCGCACCAGGCCCAGGGAGGCATTGTTCATGATAATGACCTTCACGTTCAGGTTCAATTCCGCAAGGAGGGCTAGTTCCTGAATGTTCATCTGAATGGAACCGTCGCCGCTGATACAGATAACCTGTTTCTCCGGTGCCGCCAGAGCAGCGCCAATTGCCGTGGGAAGACCGAAGCCCATTGTACCGAGTCCCCCTGAAGTCAGAAGTGTACGCGGTTCCCTGAAGGGGTATTCCTGTGCCGTCCACATCTGATGCTGTCCAACGTCAGTGGTAATGATTGTATCCCTGTTGGTGAAGGAAGCAAGCTTCCGAAGGAAACTGCGGGGATTGAAAATTTCATCTGCAGGTGCTTCCGGTAAGGGGTGATTCCTCTTCAGTTTCTCAATTCGACGCAGCCACCTGGTACGTTTTTTTTCTTCCAGCACGGGAAGCAGGTGCTGAAGGGTCATCCTGATGTCTCCCTGAAAATGGAGATTGCTCTTTTTGATTTTCCCGATTTCAATAGGATCAATCTCGATATGGATAATGGATGCATTGGGACAGAAATCCCGGACCCTTCCCGTTGCACGGTCATCAAAGCGAACCCCGAGGGCAATGATTAGATCAACTTCCTCCATAATCAGATTGGTGTATCCCGCACCATGCATTCCCAGCATGCCCAGGTAGAGATCATCGTCGGCGGGAAAGGCCCCGAGCCCCATCAGTGAGAGGGACACGGGGATTTCCTGGCGGTGTGCAAGCTCTTTGAGTTCCTCCGCGGCGCCTGAAGTTATGACGCCCCCCCCGGCAAAGATGACCGGATTATCGGCGCTGTTAATCATGGCTGCCATCTCATGGATTGAACTCCGGTTTGGAAGACCGGGGTCTGCAATATGAAGGTGCGCCGGTGCACGGGAAATTTCCACCTCCTGGAGCTGTACATCGCGGGGGACATCGACGACTACAGGTCCCGGGCGGCCCGATTCCGCAATGGCAAAGGCCCTCGGCATTACGTCAATAAGTTCCGAGGCATCTGCAACGGCAAAAACTGCCTTTGTAACGGGGCGCATCATCGCGGCGGTATCGAGTTCCTGGAAGGCATCGGTGCCGATCAGGGGCGTTGCAACCTGTCCGGTGATGGCAACCATCGGTATGGAATCCTTATTGGCATCCGCAACGGCGGTGAGAAGATTGGTAACCCCCGGGCCGGAAGTGGCAAGGCATACCGCGGCAAGGCCGGTAATCCTCGCCATTCCCTGGGCAATGAATCCTGCTCCCTGTTCATGACGCGCCAGGATATGGCGTATGCCGCTCCTGGTGAGCTCGTCATAAATGGGGAGGTTCGATCCCCCGGGAATTCCCGTGACGGTATCGATACTGTGCATCCGCAAGGCATCGATAATAATCTGTGATCCTGTTTTTTTCATGGTTGTCCCCCTTAAAATAAAAAAGCCCCTGCCGGTGTGACCGACAGGGGCTTTGTAATTGCTATGTTCTGTTGTATCAGGCAGAACCCGTCGGCACAATTTTATATGTGGCGCATAGCACCACCACCACTACCACGACAAGAGTGTTCACGAGAATGAGGGTGTTTGCTATGAGAGTTCTGTTCAAGATTGTTTCCTTAATTTATTGTTGCCAGCATAACTGCAGTCGGTATATCCGTCAAGGGTTTCAGTAAAAATTCATTGCATTTTTTTCAGGTGGGGAAGTATATTCCTTTTCTGGTAATAAGATTGACCTCGCCCCCGCCCGTTGAGCCTCTCTGGCGATTGAACGCTGAGCAGGATGCTCGAGTGCCGGCGTGAAACACGATGTTTCAAAAAACGCCGGTCGAGGGCCTTTTTGTCTCGTCGAAGCCTTTCGCGACTTCCTGTCACGATTCGACACTCGCACGTCGTGTGCAGCGTTTTGTGGCGAGACAAAAGAGGCCCCGGAGGGAGGGTGGAATCAAGCCATATTTAAAAGATGCTAATATCACAAGAGCAATATAATGAAGAAATCGTTTATACTAAATAACCTCTACGACACGCTCCTGGCGCACTACGGTCCCCAGGGGTGGTGGCCCCTCTACAGTGTCAAAAAGGCGAAGTCAGTTTACGGGGGAAGTCTTCCCCGCAGTAAAGATGAACGCTTCGAGATGATGGCCGGGGCAGTATTGACTCAATCCGTCGCATGGAAGAACGTGGAGACGGCCCTGCATAACCTGAAATCCCGGGATATGCTCCGGGGGGAAGACATCCTGGCAGCCCCACATGAAGATCTCGCCGCCATGATACGCCCCGCGGGGTACTTCAACCAGAAGGCGCTGAAGCTGAAGGCCCTTGCGGAATGGTATCTTGCGAAGGGCGTTAAAACTTCCCCCCTTGAAAAGCTTTCTCTCGATGAATTCAGGAATGAACTCCTCACCATAAGGGGAGTGGGGCCGGAGACGGCAGACTCGATTCTCCTCTACGGCTATGACAGAAAGAGTTTTGTCGTTGATGCCTACACGAAGAGGCTTCTTTCCCGCATGGGGATCATCGATGAAAGGGAGAAATATGAGAATGTGCGGAGCCTCTTTCATGAAGGGTTTCGCGGAGAAGGGGAAGAGTACCGGGAGTTTCACGCCCTCTTCGTGGAGCATGCAAAGGAACACTGCAGGAAAAAGCCGATCTGTGAAGGATGCCCCCTTGAAAAAAATTGTCAGTACAGGGTATAATAAAAGCGGTTAGGGGGATATCCCGGGTACAGAGTGATTTCGGTATTTATGTGGAGATTGGGATTCCGGTACTTACAAAATGGCTGAAAAATTTTTATATGTTGCCAGAAAAACCATACGAAGAGTTATTGTAACACAACTTCAGTTCAGATAAGGACATATTTATGACTAATAATGATGTTTTGCGCCGTATCCGTTATGCCTTCGACTTCAGCGATTCTAAAATGATTGCCCTGTTCGGCCTGGTTGATCAGGAAGTTACACGGGAGCAGGTCAGTGACTGGCTGAAAAAAGATGATGATCCTGCATATAAGAATTGCAGCGACACAATGCTTGCGAATTTTCTGAATGGCCTGATTATCGATAAACGCGGCAAAAAGGAAGGGCCCCTTCCTGTGCCGGAGAAACGGCTGACTAACAATATCATTTTAAAGAAACTGAAAATTGCATTGGATCTGAAGGCGGAAGATGTACTGGGAATTCTGGAGCTTGCAGGTTTGACCCTTAGTAAACATGAATTGAGTGCAATTTTCCGCAAGCCGGAGAATAAACATTACCGGGAGTGTAAAGACCAGATATTGCGCAATTTCCTTAAGGGCATGCAGCTTGAATACCGTGATAACATCGAATAGAAAACAGACTGTGTATTGCCAGCCCTGTTAATTCAGGCATTGACTGTAAAAGTAAAAAACTTGACAAAATATAAATGATACTATAGTATCACTTATATGAAAACTGAAATAGTTACCACATTAAAAAGAAATGCTACAAAAATACTGGCTGATTTGCATGAGACACGAGAGCCTGTACTGATAACTGAGCATGGGAAACCTTCAGCGTATCTGGTCGACGCTGATGATTTTGAAATGATGCAGGAACGAATGCAAGTCCTTGAAGGTATTGCCAGGGGCGAAAGAGCTATTCTGGAAAACCGTGTGCACACTCATGCAGATGCAAAGCGGAAAATGAAAAAATGGCTCAGTTGATATGGACCGATCCAGCTCTTCATGATGTGGAAGAAATTGCCGAATATATTGCGCTGGATAATTTTGAAGCTGCCCGGAAACTTGTTCAAAAAGTTTTTAGCAGTATTGAACGCCTTCAGCAAGATCCAGACTCTGGTGGCAGACCGCCAGAACTAAAGAAAACGTTATATAGAGAAATTATTATCGAACCTTGTCGTGTTTTTTACAGAGTGGATAATGATAAAGTCTATATACTTTATGCAATGCGGGGAGAGTGTAAATTGCGTAGATATCTTCTGGACGAACGAAATAGAGAAAAGAAAAGTTAAAAAACCGTTCCAGCGGACAGCCGGTAAGGCACGTATTTCCTGAACCGCTGAACTGTAAAAAGGATAAATAAGAATCAAAGCAGTGGAGCAGTATAAATTTCTCAAAGGAACTGTTTCGCCGTTTACTATTATTAAATAAACATTATGCAGAAAAATCAAAAAAAATTTAAAGCCCCGCCAAAAAGATTTCAGCCCAAAGGGCTTTCTGTTCTCTATGAAGATCATGATATTCTGGTAGTTGATAAGATGAGTGGTCTTTTAACAGTGAGTAATGAGAAAGTTAAAGAAAAGACTGCCTATTATCTCCTGACTGATTACGTTAGAAAAGGAAATCAGAAATCCAGAAACAGGATATTTATCGTACATCGCCTGGACAGGGATACATCCGGTATTATTGTTTTCGCAAAGAATGAAAATGCCAAGATCTATCTTCAGGAACAGTGGCATAAATTTGATAAAAAGTACTACGCTGTAGTGCATGGAAAGTTGCCGAAGCAGGAAGGCATAATAGCTTCCTATCTTGCGGAAAATAGTGTTCATAAAATGTATTCTGTAGATGATCCCAGAGATGGAAAACTTGCTAAGACAGGGTATAAAGTCTTGAGAGAAGCAAAAAAGTTCAGCATGGTTGAAATTGATCTGCTTACCGGTAGAAAAAATCAGATTCGGGCACATTTTTCCGAAAAAGGCTGTCCCGTAGCCGGAGATAAAGTTTACGGGGTAAAGGAAAAGGGGATCAGAAGACTTGCCCTTCATGCGGGGCTGATAACAATAATACATCCCTTTACAAAAGAGAAGATGACCTTTGAAACAAAGATTCCCGCTTATTTTAAATCTCTCCTGAAAAGCTGAAGGCGCTGTTTTCGGATGAATTAATATTACCGCCATTTCAAACAACTGCAAAACATTCTTTTTCAATTATTTCCATGTGTATATTATTGTGATGTTTTTAGAATCAATATTATATTATAATCATGATATAACAGGGGGATGTTATATGGAAAAAATCGAATCAAGTCTGGAAGAATACAATACAAAAATAGCACACAGAATGAAGGAGCTTACCAGGAAGGTAAGATACATTCTTGAAAACAGTTACAAGATAGATATCAATACCACGGAGAAAATCCTGGGTTTATATTTTTCTCCGGACTACCTTCCCGGGTGGTATTTTTTCAGCAACACCCCAAAAGAGATTGCCAGTCATGTCGTAGTGATCAGTCAGCTCCTGGGTGCGAACCTGGAGTATCTTCAGGAGGTGAGTGAGGACGGAAATGTCCTTAATTACTTCATTAATATTGGCAGGGATTTTCCCGGCAGGCTCGTTAAAATTATCAGGGAAAATGTAGAGATGGACATCGTATCCTACGATTCACTCTATACAAGGTCGGGGATTATAATTATTACCGTTGAGAAAAGGGGAGAACGGAGAAGGTTTCCCCTCTCTGATGAAGACCGGTATACAATAGACTGCCTCATTGAAAGGATCAGGGATTTCGGAAAAAAAGAAAAATATAAACATGCAGAGGAATTTTTAAACTGCCTTGATGACAACTATCTGAGTGAGGAGGTTAACAATCCTGTTCATCCAAGAAGGATACAGCGTCATTTAAAAGTTTTTGAAAAAACAGCTGAAGAGGGCTTTGTAATACAGGTAGAGGAGACCGGGGAGGAAGTTGATTTCGAAAAGACTGATCATAACGAAAAGAGAATTACCGTTGGCTGTAAGAGTCCCGGGAAGAATACAGTAATAGATGTTTTAAACGCAGTGAAGGAGAGGGGTATAAATATTACCCGTTCCTATTATGACCTTCTGGACAATGGAAATTCCAATTACTCCATCGGTATTATTTCGATTTATATTCCGGGGGATGCCGATACGGATGGTTTGGAAAAAGATCTGTCACTCATTGAAAGTAACAGTCATATCGAAGTATTGAAGAATGAATTTATCCTCGAAAAACACCTTGAAGAAATAGTCAGAATTTTCAGCAGCAGAAATGTTCCCGTTGATAAACTTGAAACCGCAACGGGTGAACTGCTGAAGCTCGTTAAAACAAACAGTGACATCGGAGAAAAAACCGAAATCGGAAATTTCCTTCTTAACTCCTTTACTGATTTCATGGAGGGACTCCGGTTTCTGGAACTTGATAATAATAGTGAAATTATCCGTCTTTTCCTCGCCTTTGATTGTTTTGATGAATTTTTCGTTTTAAGTAAAAATGGAGAAGACCTGTTAAATGTTCCCGGCTTCAGGGCGAAGCATAATGCGGTCCGCGGCAGGGCCTACAAGGGGGGCCTCAGGATCGATCCCATCGTCAGATTCGGGGAAGTAGCAGCCCTTGCATTTATGATGACATGGAAGTGTGCAAGGTCAAGGGTGCTTTTTGGCGGCGGGAAGGGTGGCCTCATGCTGAATCCGAAACTTTTTGATAATAATAAAATGGATTTTTTTGATACACTTACCAGTTTTGGCCGTGCCCTTTTTCTCGTTACGGGCCCCTCGAGGGATGTTCCCGCCGGTGATGTTGGCTGCGGCGCGGAAGAAATAGGAGATCTTTTCCAGGGATTCAAGTCGGCCCTCTATGTTCTCGCAATGATGGTCTATGGCATCAAGAAGGGACTGGGCATAATTGGAAAAAGGGTCATCTCCGTAGATGACGCGAGGCGGCTTCTCGAGGAAAATTTTGATATCGATATTCAAAGGCCGGAAATTCTGCGGGAGCTTGTGGTAAGTGAGAAGTACCTTGAACTGGTGGCTGCGGCACAGATTACGGGGAAACCGAAGATGGGAATTGCCGCAAGAAACGGCGCCACCGGAAGGGGGCTCTCCTACTGCATTATGGCAATTGTTTCAAAAAAATATTTCAGCGGAGAGTGGAAAGTAAAAGATGACCTGAGTAATCAGGAAATGGAAATTTTAAAGAAGGTCTCCTCGATAACAGAATCTGTAATTATTGAAAAGGAAGGGGAAAACCTGGTTACCGGAGATGAATGGCAGGTGCTGAATTCTTCGATATATAAAAAACTCCTGGAAGGAAAGAGGATCGTAATTGAAGGCGCAGGGAAGGTGGGAAAATCTGTTTTAAGGGAACTTGATAAATTCGGAGTAAATGTCATTGCCGTCTCCGACTCAGGCGGGGCAGTGGCGGGAGAAAACCTGGATGTAAA
The DNA here is from genome assembly GCA_942491575.1 of uncultured Spirochaetota bacterium. Lineage (GTDB taxonomy): Bacteria > Spirochaetota > UBA4802 > UBA4802 > UBA5550 > CAZHNW01. The sequence goes on along the minus strand of CALOBT010000025.1, from coordinate 917,735 downwards.
GGAGATACTCGCAATTAAAGGGCAGGCCCCCCTCAGGGGGAAGCGGCCGTCCGTTACTGATGCGGAAAAAAATGTAAATGAAGTCTTCTCGCGGGATAGGAGCAGGTCAATCCTTGAGCTTGATTGTGATATTCTTATCCTCGCCGCTCTTGAGAATACTCTTACGGTAATGAACGCAGAGAATATTAAAGCAAACCTTGTTATATGCGGCAGCAATGGTCCGAATACGTCAAAGGCGGATATTATCCTGGGCAAAGGTAATATTACCGTTCTTTATGATTTTCTTGCAAACCAGGGTGGAGTTAATGCCTCATATTTTGAATGGCTCAGGAATCTTTCCGAAAGATTCCGTTATGAGTCTGAAACAATCTTCGGTAAAGTCTATAACCCGGATGTTATGGATGAATATATAATGCCGGAATTCAGGAGCAGGATAAAAAAGATACTGGAACAGAAAGAATCAGAGGAAACAACAGAAAAGTGGAATATGCTTCTCAGGGATATGATGTTCGCCGCGGTGAACGAGGATTATGATTTTGCTGAAATGAATAATGTTTCCATGAAGACAGGCGGTTTTGTCAATGCCCAGCTGAGGGTACTGGCAGCGGAAATTTTAAAAATGGCACCGGGGAAAAGAAAAATTCTATGGCAGAGCATGTCAGTTAAATCTAAAAAAATGATAAAACCATTCTTCAGACACCCGGAAGTTATTATTCATAACAGGGAAGCAGGCGCAATAATCGATGAGCTAATGCTGGAATAGTGGTGAGAACCAGCATTATCATGAAAGGAGAAAATGATGAAAAAATTACTTCTGACTGTTGTTATCACTTCTCTCTCGACTGCAGGTATTTACGGGGCAACAACGGAGATAAAGGCAACCAGGCTTGTGCCCTATCCAAGGGCAACCTTTGTAGGAATGTTTACACCAAATGTTGGGCTTTATACCAGCCTCGGTTTTCGAACAAATGCATATTTTCGCAAAAAGATTAACGGAGCAACTGTCGACAGGGAAGCGGAGGGGCTGTGGCTCACGGAATTTTTTGTTGGGCCCCTCGTTACATACCGGCCTGTGAAGAAACTTATTCTGCTTTCAATTCCACGCTACAGGGTACTTAACTTCAATACCAGTGAGACAAAAGCCGCTTATGCTGACCGGTATACCAGGCATACCATAAGCTGGGTCAATACAATCAGGTATGACCTCGATTTTGTCGCCCTCGTTTATACCTTCCATCCATGGTACAGGTTTAAAACAGAAAAGGTTACCGCGGGTGTAACATCGAAGGTTGATGCGAGTTTCTGGACACAGCATTATTTCGGATTTTCTTTTCCTGTCTATAAAGACCTTTTACGCTTTATCATTGCCGATGAGCTTTTGCTGAATCATTCATATGAAAAAGCCGAAGAAGAGACCCTGTTTACCGGCAATGTAATTTACGGTCTTTTTCTTATCAGGCCATTTCCTCATGTAAACATTCTAACTGGGTACGCCTATTATTTATACAGGCCCATTTCGGGTAATAATACACTATACCGTGTAGATGATCATTATCTATATGCGGAAGTTATATACACAATGAGGTTTTTTTAAATAGGCAAGGTCCCGGCTGCATTGAATTTTCAGGGCTTTCTTTGGGGGGGAAGTTTATTCCTTCAGTATTTCCGATAATTGCCGTGATGGCCGATATTTTTCGAGTATAGATCCCGCCATATTCGAGGAGATGACTGTTGCTGAAATAGAAGGGAGGTTGACTGAGAGATGAGGTAAATATCCTTGACCGCTGCCCCTTCGAGACGGTATAATAAAATGTTTTGTAACTGTGAATAAATAAACATCTGATTTTCCGGATTTTTGAGATGACAAAAAATAACTTCACCGATACCGTTCACTATCAGGAACCTGACTATGACCGCCCGCAGTTTCAACTTCCCCCCGAAAAAAAGGAAGTTATGCTGGGCCGTTTAAAATTAATCTATGGCGAGGATGTAGGGGAAGTTTATTTCGATGAACTGTTGCGTATTCTGAAGGTTTATTATGCCCATAAGCCTGATGCCATGATTGAAAGGGAAAAGGATTTAGATAAGGAAGAACGTTTTACCGAAAAGGACATCATCCTGATTACATACGGCGACCTCATGGAGGCGGAAGGAGAGGCTTCACTGGTTACCCTTGGTGATTTCTGTGACATCTATCTTGCGGGGACTATCAATACACTGCACATTCTTCCATTTTTCCCATATTCATCTGACCGGGGATTTTCCATAGTTGATTTTGAAACAGTTGATCCCCGTATCGGCACCTGGGAGGATATAGAGAATCTCGAGAGCCGTTACCAGTTGATGTTCGACGGTGTCATAAATCACATTTCCTCTAAGAGCAAATGGTTCCAGGAATTTCTCAACGGGAGTCAGTACTACCGTGATTTTTTCATTACCTTTAACTCCCCCGATGAACTGACTGAAGAGGAACGGGCCATGATATTCAGGCCGCGAACCTCTGATATATTAAATAAATTCATGACCATAGATGGTCCGAAATATGTCTGGACTACATTTTCCAGGGACCAGATTGATCTGGATTACATGAATCCCAATGTTCTTATGCGGGTCATTGATATTCTGCTGCTTTATGTGCGTCACGGCGCAGACATTATTCGCCTTGATGCCGTTACCTATTTGTGGTCCCAGCCGGGGACCCGGTGTGTCCACCTGGAGCAGACACATGAAATTGTTAAACTCTTCAGGGACATACTCGACACTGTTGCCCCCGGGGCGGCGATTATTACCGAGACCAATGTTCCCCATGATGAGAACATCTCCTATTTCGGAAACGGATACGATGAGGCGCAGATGGTATATAATTTTGCCCTGCCGCCCCTGGTCCTCCACAGTTTTTATTCCGAAGATACAACTGTATTATCAGAGTGGGCAGGCAGCCTGGAAACGCCATCAAAGATGACCACCTTTTTCAATTTTCTCGATTCCCATGACGGTGTGGGACTCATGGCCGTGAAGGATATTCTCGAAGTGGAGGATATCGCCCGGATAATTAACCGCGCCAGGTCGCACGGTGGCCTGATTTCATACAAGAGCGGTGAAAACGGTGAGGATGTACCATACGAACTGAACATTACATGGTACAGCGCCATCAATGATGATAACAGTGACGAAGACATTGCCTTCCAGGTTAAACGTTTTGTGGCCTCAAGGGTAATTGCCCTTGTACTGAAGGGGGTGCCGGGGATTTATCTCCATGGCCTGATTGGCAGCCGCAATGATGTGAATGCAGTATTGGAGACACAGTCTAACCGGGCAATCAACCGGACAGTTATCAGCAGGGGGGCTCTGGATGAGGCCCTGAAAGACCCCTTTTCAAAAGTATCACGCATCAACCGGGAACTGGGAAGGCTCCTGGTTCTGAGGACGGAAATCAGGGCCTTCCATCCCAATGGCCCCCAGAGGGTGTTAGATTTATCCCCTTCTATTTTTGTCCTTCTTCGATTTACTCCGGAAGGGGATAATCCGGTACTGACCCTCACCAATGTGACTGGCCGGGTTGTTTCCATCGCCATTTCTCAGGACGATCTGGGAGTAGATGTTAACCACTGGTTTGATTTTGTCAGTCACATGGAATGGTTCGCCGAAGAGGGGAGTCTTTTTATCACCATGAATCCCTATGATGTTCTATGGCTGACACCATTTAGAAATTAGGGTTATATATCCGGCTTTCCTGTTGTTTGCAGCATGACCAAAAATCAAATGTCCCCCCGGCAAACTCTCTGTGCCTCCGCGGCGCTTTAAAAAAGGGCGTTGAGGAATGCGGTTATTCCTTCACGTTTCTCTTCAATTTTATTCCTGATATTTTCGAGTTTTTCCATGGAAATCATAAGTATCGCTACATCACCGTCATGTACCGGGTTGGGAATACTGTTGCCTTCCAGGCCGAAATTGAGTTCCTGCGCAATACTGTTTGCCACCCTGAGGAGGGCCCTGTCAAAGTGACTCGTTTCCGGGTTAGGTTTTTCCCGGTGCATATCCATAATGGGATTGATTATCTCCGGGGGGAACTTCCATCTGTTCAGGAGCATTGCTGAAATTTCATTATGGTCAATGCCGATTATTGCTTTTTCGGCTGCGTGCAGTTTTTGGGCCTCACCGCTATTTGCTATATTTAATACTTCCTGAAACTTATCATAAAAAAACTGGTCCATCACCAGTTTCCCGATATCATGGAGAAGGCCGATTATAAACTGGTATCCCGCCTGCTGCTGTCCGAGAAATCCCCCCATCTCTTTCATTATGGTAGCTACCGCAAGGCTGTGAAGCCAGAGGCCTTCCTGAGAGAAGTACTCGGATTTTTGTGCCCCTGGAAGTGAATTGATCACACCGAGTGAAAGTGCCAGGGATCGTACCATGTTAAAACCGAGGAGGGGAACCGCCCGGTCAAGATCTGCTATCTGCTGTGGGAAACCGTAATATGCGGAATTGGCAACTTTCATTATTTTTGAAACAAGGGCAGGGTCATTGCTGATGATAGCGGTAATGTCCGCAACAGACGATTTCTTATCCTCCATCAGCTCCAGGAGTCGAGGAACCACCACTGGCAGAGTGGGAAGTTCATCAATTTTTGCGTAAATTTTGTCCTGAAGTTCTTTGATATTCATATTATTTCTCTGCTGATCCGTTTTTAAAAGATAATAATTCATTATAAAGCCCTGCCGCAGGAAATGTCAATACATGAAATTCCCTCAGGGCATTTAAGCATGCCGCGTTATTTGATAAATTTATCGTCGTTGAATTCTTCGAAGGTATATTTTTTATCAATAATCACTTTCCTGGCGGCGGCGGCAACTTCAGCATCAAAATGTATGCCTGAGTATTCTTCTATAACTGAGAGGGCTGTCTCCATACCGAGGGAGGCACGGTATGGCCTGTGAGAGGCGATTGCTTCTATGATGTCCGCAACAGAAATTATTTTTGCTTCGAGGAGAATTTCATCACCCTTCAGTCCGAGGGGATATCCAGAGCCGTCTTCCCTTTCATGGTGCTGGTATACGATTTCCGCAATTGGCCATGGGAAATCGATCTCCCTGAGTATATTATACCCCGTGGTGGTATGAATTTTTATCATTTCCTTTTCCAGGTTTGAGATCTTACCCGGACGGCTTAATATCTCGAGGGGGATTGCAATTTTGCCTATATCATGAAGCTGGCCGGCGATATAGATAGATTTAATCCTGTCTTTATCCAGTTCCATTTCTTCAGCAATTTTTTGGGAAAGACGGGCCACCCTGTACTGGTGCCCCCCCGTATAGGGATCACGTACATCACAAATATGTGAAATGGTTGCAATTACTGCTTCAAGGATTTTATTCAGATCGTCCATGCTTTCCCGAAGAAGCTTTTCCGTATGCTTCCGCATGATAAGTTCATCCTGAAAGGCCTTTGTTCTGATCTGTACCTCCTTTTCCAGGTTCAGTTTATACTGTTGGTTTTCAAGCAGCAGCTGTGAACGCTCCAGGCTCCGTTTAATGGCGTATGTGAGAATAGTGAGATCCTCTATAGGTTTCGTAATGTAATCCCAGGCGCCGTGGTGCAGTGCGGCTACCATCTCGGATATGTCGCTGGTTCCGGAGATTACTATTATGGGGATATCAACCTTGGTTTCGGTGGCGGGATGTTCCCTGGAGACTTGCTCAATCAATTCAGTGCCGCTCATTCCCGGCATACGCAGGTCTGTAATAATCAGGTCAGGTATCTCTTCGTTGAGTTTTGCAATGGCATCCCGGCCATTTTCCGCGGTTATTGCAGTATACCCGGTTTTTTCCAGGAAGGAAGATATTACTTTCCGGATAGTGGCGTCGTCATCTATTACGAGGATTTTTTTCTTTTGATCTTCTCTCATACCTGTAATGGTAACATCCCTTCAGAAACTTTTCAATATATTAAATGGTGATTGCGCCACATGTTCGGGTATGCGAAAGGGATTTTCTGAAGGAATTGGCTAATTAAATACTTGACAAAATGAACTCTTTGTGTAATATAAATAATATATGTAACCTTTATGTTTCCGTTTAACCATATTGGTATATATATCCAGTTTATCCCGGTTTTTCAGGACTGCCGCCTTTACAGGATCAACGTTTTTTTTGTCAATTTTCAGCAGCTGTGCTATACTATTCAGGATATTTTGAAGGAAGTTATTTCCGGTTTGTCTAATTTAAACCGGTAAAAGGAGAGTTTATTATGCCCGGTACGAATGTAACTCAAAAGCAGGAGTGGAAAGACCTGCAGAACCATTATAAAAAAATTAAAGATATTAATCTTCGAGATCTCTTCGCGGGAGATTCCGCAAGAAGCGGGAAGTTTACTCTTGAAGATGAGGGTCTCTATCTCGATTATTCTAAAAACCGGATTACCGAAGAGACAATGAAACTTCTTTTTAATCTTGCCCGTGCCTGTGATCTTGAGGGTGAGATTGAGAAAATGTTCCGTGGAGAAAGAATTAATGAAACGGAAGACCGCCCGGTACTCCACGTGGCCTTAAGAAATTTTTCAGGGGAACCGGTAATTGTTGACGGTGAAGACGTGATGCCCGGTGTCCGTGAAGTTCAGCAGCGGATGAAGAACATTTCTGAAAAAATCCGAAGCGGCTCCTGGAAGGGGCATACGGGAAAAGCGATACGTTATATTGTCAATATCGGTATCGGCGGATCAGACCTGGGTCCCGTCATGGTTACGGAGGCATTAAAACATTACAGCAGTGATGACCTTGAGCTGTTCTTTGTATCCAATGTCGATGATGCCCATATTATGGAAATCCTGAAGAAATGCCCTGCAGAGGAGACTCTGTTTATTATTGCCTCGAAGACATTTACGACCCAGGAAACCATGACCAATGCTGAAACTGCACGCAGATGGCTCAGAAGGGAAGTGGGAGAGGAAGTTTCCATTGCGCGGCACTTTGTTGCCCTCTCTACGAACCGCGATGCGGTAACTTCCTTCGGTATCGATGCGGAAAATATGTTTGAATTCTGGAACTGGGTCGGGGGACGTTATTCCCTTACTTCCGCCATCGGGCTTTCCGCCATGATAGGTATTGGTTATGAAAACTTTATGGAACTCCTGAAGGGATTTCATGCAATGGATACCCATTTCAGAAAAACTTCCTTCGAAAAAAATATGCCCGTAATCCTGGCCCTCCTCGGTGTCTGGTACAACAATTTTTTTGAATGTGAAACCCATGCCATTCTTCCCTACGAACAGTATCTGCACCGATTCCCGGCGTATTTTCAACAGGGTGATATGGAATCAAACGGAAAATATATAGATCGTCAGGGAAACAGGGTCAACTATCAGACAGGACCGGTGATCTGGGGTGAACCCGGAACCAATGGACAGCATGCCTTCTATCAGTTGATGCACCAGGGAACAAAGATTATTCCTGCGGATTTTATCGGTTTTGCCCGTTCACTTCATGAAGAGGGTGATCATCATATAAAACTTCTGGCAAATTTTCTTGCACAGACGGAAGCCCTCGCATTCGGGAAAACCGAAGAGGAAGTCAGAAGTGAAGGTGTGCCGGAAAAACTCGTTCCCCATAAGGTCTTTGAAGGAAACAGACCAACCAATACCATTATGGCGGAGAAACTGACACCGGAAATCCTGGGGAAACTGATTGCCCTTTACGAGCATAAAATTTTTGTGCAGGGCATGATCTGGAATATATTTTCCTTTGATCAGTGGGGAGTTGAACTCGGAAAGGCCCTTGCGCAGAGGATCATCCCAGAACTTGAGGGAAAAGAGGAAGCGGGCCATGACAGTTCTACGAATTCACTTATAGAATACTGCAGGAGAGAAAGGAAAGGTCTCTGAGACAGGGCTTTTTGAGATACAGAATATATGATTCATATTAACGACAAGGATACTGTGGAAAACAGGCTGCTTAAATTTGACATCCTGAAAGCGGAAGCAAATACCGTAAGGGAAAATGATAAAAATCTTATTCGCAGCCTCTTTAAGAATTTATACAAGCGCCGCCTGATAGTCGGCATTGGTTTCCAGCGCGCATATGGATCTATTCTTTCAGGTGACCACTTTGATCTCATCCGTCTTACGGAAGACACGTATATGTTTATCTTCGCCGATGTGAGCGGACACGGGCTTCCCGCCTATACAACACTTGTACGTCTCCGGTCAGCCATTACACTGGCTGTCAATGAAATGAGAAAAATTTACGAAACTTCCGGTCTCATGGACCACGCTGTTCTCATCGGTAATATTGCGGCAAAGTTTACAGATATTATGGATGAATCAAATTCAGATGATTTTGCCTGCGTTAACTTTACCATCGTCCAGAACCGTGACGGCAAGTTTTTTCTTGAATTTTATAACCGGAGTATGCTGTTCCCCATTGTAATAAGGGAAAAGGGGAAAAAAGATTTTGCAATAGAGAACCTCAACTATCCCCAGAAAGACTGGATACCAAACAAGGGGTATCTTCTGGGAAGTGATATCCGGGCCCTGCTTGGGGATTCTTATCTCGAAAGTCCCAGCTGCAGTTATATTCTCAACGAAGGGGATGCCATCCTCTATTACAGTGACGGAATTATTGAGGCATACAGGCAGGATGGAAGCAGTAATGATTTCGGGGACGAGGGTGTGGAGGAAGTGCTTCTCGATTATGCGGGCCTTCATCCCCAGCTGGTTGTTGACGGCCTCTTCAGAGCTGTGTATGACTACCTGGGGACACCTGAACTCCAGAAAGATGATATGACAGCTGTTATGATAAGCTTCCCTAAAAGTGAGCAGTAAGCATTAAATAATATGTTGACAGCTTCAGCGTATCAATTTTTAATTGCGAAGTGACGTTATTATCCGTTTTGTAAACAAAAAATCGAATATAGCAGGATCTTTCTTCCCTGTCCATTTCTGAATATCTTCAGGAATGGAGACTTTATTTGAGAAATCTGACAACTGAATTTATTTCATACAATACGAAAAATTTAAGGAGGTCACTCATGGACAATGTATTACAAAAAATCGAAGAGTTGACACTGGCACATGATTCCCTGTCACCCGAGTTGATTAAGAAAAAGAATGTTAAACTCGGACTGAGAAACGCCGATGGCACCGGAGTAGTTGTAGGTATAACCACCAAAGGCAGGGTTGTTGGATATGAAAAGAATGCCGACGGACAAAAAGTTCCTACCGAAGGTAAGCTCTACTACTGTGGTTATGATGTAGAGACACTGGCAGATGAAATTTATCTGAGAAACGGTTTTGGATATGATGAAGTTGTATATCTGCTTCTCACCAATGAACTGCCCAATGAAAAGGACCTGGGTGACTTTACTTCTGCACTTGCCAAGCGCCGTTCCCTTTCCAAGCAGGAAAGAAGTGTAATCATGGAGGAAGTTCAGAACGACAACCAGATGTATGGTCTGCATAGTGTTGTCTCCCACCTGAGCCGTTGTGATGCCCATCCCGATGATTACAATATTCAGGGCGTTAGCCGGCAGTGTCTCAATCTTATCGCAAAAATGCCCACAATTGTAGCCTATAACTATAATGTTTCCCGTTTTAAAACAGGTGAGGATTTGCGTATTCTCAGACCTAAACCAGAATTGAGTACCGCGGAAAATTTTCTCTATATGCTGAAGGGGACACTTCCCGATAAAACAGAAGCCCAGCTTTTTGATCTCTGCATGATTCTACATGCGGAGCACGGCGGCGGTAACAATTCAACCTTTACGGTACGTACTGTTTCTTCAAGCGGTGCCAATACATATATGGCAATAGGGGCGGGTATCGCCTCTCTCAGCGGTCATCTTCACGGCGGCGCCAATGAATCAGTCATGAAAATGATGAAGGACCTTAAGAAGTATGTCAAGGACTGGGAAGATGAAAAGGCTATCCGGGCATATCTGACTGACGTGATAGAGGGACGTGCCAACGACAAGACAGGAAAGGTTTACGGTCTTGGACATGCCGTTTATACCCTCTCTGACCCGAGGGCAACAATATTGAAGTTACATGCAAGGGAATTTACCAAGCAGCGGGGCTCTCTGGACGAATTTCTGCTTTATGAAAGAGTGGATAACATTGCTTCTGAAATGCTCAGCGAAAGGAAGGGAGTCCCCATTCGCGCAAATGTAGATTTTTATTCAGGATTTATCTATAAACTGATGGGAATCCCACAGTCACTTTTTACTCCGATTTTTGCCATGGCACGGGTTGCGGGGTGGTCGGCACATCGCCTTGAGCAGATAGTACAGGGCAAAATTATTCGGCCTGCGTATCTTTCCGCAACGGATGACGTGAACAGTTATGTAAAACTTCTTAATAGAGACTGATATTAATTTCAGGCATTCTGAAAATGAAATTTTCAGAATGCCTGATTTAAAAATTCCTGTTTGCAAAAATCACCTCTGAGCAATGTTATATTTTCCTTCCTGCCGTTTTCTCTGCCGTGTATTTCGTTTCACTTTGTTGAAAAAAACATGTAACTTCAAAAGCCCCTAATATGTTATTGACATTTTTTTCCGGGAAGTAATATTTTTACTTAAATAAAAAATCCCGCTGTAATTTTTACTATTCATTAATTGAAAATTCCTGCCGGGGTATATACCGATGAGTTGAGTGGGTCTTTATGAAGAGACTGTGCATGCCGGCAGCTGTCGCGGCTCTGCTATCGTTTTGTTTACATCCAGTTGCGGCCTCCTGCGAAGAGTCAATGTCCGAAACAAACTTTCAAATGGAATAATAAATATTTTATTGTCTTATCAAAAACGATTAAAGGAGCAGTTATGAAAAACAGCAGGTTATTTTTTATTCTATCCCTGTCGCTTATGACAGTCGTTTTGGTTGGGGGCTTATCAGCGTTAAGCGCCGCCTCGGGAAAACTCGACTGGAATAAATATGACAAATATTACGATTATGAAGAAAAATCCCCAGTGCTTGCGGCGGGTGTTTCCATTTTGCCGGTCTGGAGCGGAAGTTTTAATGCCCGTTTCAATCCTGGCGGCGTGTACAGGGTAATATTTAAAAGTGCCTTTGCAGGGCTTGCGATAACCAGTTATGTAAATAATCCTGTTTTTATCGGATGGGAGTACTGGGCGGGAATGATGGCCATCGGAATCGTCTATGATATGATAAAGTCATATGATTTTGTGAAGGTTGCCAATAAATGCTACGCTTCCCTTTCTGTCAGTCCCCGGATTTTTTGCATGAATGATGCCGCAGGCAGTGAAAGTCATATGCGGAAAAATGGCTATGAAATTGAAGGTTTGAATTTATCCGCCTTTTATCGTTTCTAAACATAACTGAAATAGAGGAAGGAAGCATGAAAAGTATATATAAATCAATATCATTGATTCTCTCTGCAGTATTTATTTTAACAGCTGGATGCACCACAACGGTTGATATATTCTCACCTGTTAAGTCGGACGGCTATAAGGTTCAGGTTAAAAAGAAGGGACGCGTTGCGGTAGTCTCAGCCGTTGACAGCAAAATAAACAGGGTTCTTGCCGAAAGAATCACTGAAGGTCTCAAAATTAAAAGTCAGTTCAGGGTGCTTTCCCAAAACAAGATTAAGTCACTGGTTCCGGGATATCCCCGTACTATTATCAACTTCCAATTAAAGGGAGACAAAAGGGCAAATAAACCTTATCTCTCAAAGGAGTCAAAGCAGGCTGTAAATTTTATTCGCAGCAGGCTTAATGTAGATTATGTTATTTTAATCTGGGTAGAGGGGGTTACCAAGACTATGTACAGCGATAGTATGTTCGACAGTTTGAATATGCCGGTTTATTCGAGAATGATCGCCTATCCCTCGGCGAGAATTGTTGCGTTTTCTTCATTCGGCTGGGGAAAGAGTAACTTCACTTTTTCTGATGATGACGAAGCTGTTGATAAAATGATTAATGGAATAGCTATGCAGCTTGTTTTTAAAATCACAAAAGCTACGGGAAGCCATAAAAAAATATAGTGCAGGGAATACATATATGAAAAAAATCAGGATTGCTTTATTGGTAATAACTTCGTTGGTGATTTTTAGTTCATGTGGATTATGGCAGACCAGGTTTTCTGTCATAGATAAAACACACAGGGTAAAGCCTGCTAAACTGGCTGTTATATCAGCGACTGATCATGAAGCACCTCTTCTGCTGGCTGTGAAAATGACAGAAGAACTAAAAAAACAGAGCAGGTTTCGTCTTATGTCACAGGGAGCGGTAAAGAGGGCCTTTCCGTCATACCCCTTTAAAGTTAAGGGACCTTTCAGGGAGACCTACACAAAAACTGTTACTGATTTCAGTAAAACAGACAAACGTAAAATAAGCCTCATTGCAAGAAAGCTCGGGGTCCAATATCTTTATGTACTCTGGGTCCCATCGGTTGTTGTTTATAATGATTCCGTCAATATGGCAAATGTGTATCATCAGCTTTTTGCCTTTCCCGGGTGCAGGGAAGTTGGAAATGGCACATACACTGTTAACTGGATGAAAGAGGGAAGTGTCTACATCGGCAGTGCACCGGAATCCTACAGCGAATCAGTTGATATATTCAGTAAAGTGGTTGCGGAAGAAATTACAAAGAAGATGGGTATGACGAAGCTTCAGAACAAAAAGAAAAAATAGCCGGAAAAAAATCAGCAAACCAAATAAAAGGCGCAATAAAGAGCGGCCTCCGCAGGGGCTGCTCTTTTTAGTCCAGGATTACCACTTAACGTAAAATGAAATAATGCTTTGACAAAAATTTTGTATGACTGAAACTATGGGCACGCTGCGAGGGAAATCCTCCGGCAGGTTTTAAAAAATATAACAGCATAAAAAATCAGGGAGGACGAAGGATATGGCAAACAATGATATAGTCATCCTGTCCGGGTGCAGGACAGCTATTGGAAGTTTTGGACAATCTTTAAAAAATGTCAAGGCATATGAACTTGCAGCTACAGTAATGGAAGAGGCTCTGAGCAGAGCAGGGGTAGAAGGAAGTCAATTAGATGATGTAATTATGGGAGACTGTATTCAGACGAGCGAAGAAGCTAACACAGCACGTACTGCAGCATTAAAAGCCGGCATACCAATAGAAGTTCCCGCAACGACCATTCAGCGTCAATGTGCATCGGGAATGCAGGCTACAATTTTCGGCTCACAGCAGATCATTGCGGGCGATTCTGAGTATGTACTGGTTGGCGGCACCGAATCAATGAGTAATGCCCCCTATGTACTTAAAAATGCGCGCTGGGGCGCACGTCTTCAGCACGGTGAGATGACAGATTCCATGTGGGAACTGCTTCACTCCGGAAGCGGACTGCTGGGTGAACCGTATATAATGGGACAAACCGCTGAAAATCTTGCTCAAAAGTATAGTATTCCAAGGGAAGAACAGGACCAGGTCGCTTTTGAAAGTCACAGTAAAGCCTCCGCGGCAAGTAAATCAGGAAGATTCAAGGATGAAATAGTGCCGGTTTCGATTCCCCAAAGAAGGGGGGAACCGGTAGTATTTGATACTGATGAGCATATCCGTCATGACCTTGATATGGAAGGATTGGCTAAACTGCGTCCGGTATTCAAAAAAGACGGAAGTGTTACTGCGGCAAATTCATCAGGTCTAAATGATGGCGCAGCAGCGATGGTACTTACCTCAATGGAAAATGCCGAAAAGGCGGGGCTTAAGCCAATGGCTAAAATTGTAGCTAATGCCGCCGCCGGTGTTGCCCCTGAGCTTATGGGCTATGGTCCGGTTCCGGCAATTGAAAAGCTGCTAAAGAAAACCGGTTTGACCCTTGATGATATCGATCTATTCGAGATAAATGAAGCCTTCGCTGCCCAGTACCTGGCATGTGAAAAGGGCCTTGGTCTTGATCGGAGCAAAGTGAATGTCAACGGTTCAGGTATTGCCCTTGGGCACCCCGTAGGCTGTACCGGCGCAAGGATCATTATTTCATTAATGTATGAGATGAAAAAGCGCAACAGTAAACTCGGTATTGCCTCACTATGTGTTGGCGGTGGTATGGGAGTTGCAGTTCTTATAGAGAATATATAGTTAATTTTGCGGCCGCTTTAGCGGCCGCAAAATTATCTCATTATCTCGATTATATGAACCTCCGCAATTCTGCTTTACTTTTTTAAACCCTTGGTAAACCTGGAAAGAAAACAACAGGGGATTATAATGGAACTGGCTCTTTTCGATTTTGATGGTACAATTTCAAATTCTGAATCAACAGATAAATTTATCAAGTACTCCTGCAGCAAATTGAAAATTTTTTCAGGTAAATTTCTTTTAATTCCCCTCTACTTTCTGTATGTGACGGGATTACTAGATCACCATAATGCGAAAGTCTGGTACCTGACCTTTTATTTTAAAGGGATGCGAAAATCGCAATTTCTACAATTATCCCGGGAATTTGCAGAAAATCATATTTCTGATATTGTGAGACCGGCGGCATTAAAAAGAATTAAATGGCACAAAGACCAGGGGCATGAAATATGTGTTGTTACCGGCAGCTGTGAATTGTGGCTTGAAGCCTGGTGCAAAGAATTGGATTTAAACCTGATCGGGACACGGATAGATTTATCAGCGGAACGACTTTCCGGAAAACTGGCTTCCACCAACTGTTTTAAAGAAGAAAAGGCCAATAGGATAAAACAGAAGTATGATCTTAGGGCCTATGAAACGGTTTATGCCTATGGTGACAGCAAAGGTGACCTGGCGATGTTTAAGCTGGCTGATCAAACTTTCTATAAACCCTTCAGAAAAGCATGACCGGATCAACTGCGGCAGGAAAGAAAACTGTCTATATCTGATTTCGGTTTTCTTGACAGCTGCTGCATCAGTTTGAAACTGAGCTGCGGTCCAATGCTGAATCTGTCATTAATATCTTCAAGTATCTGTAGCCAGAGTCTGGCAGTCATCTCTGAATCTGCGAGGGCTCTGTGGAATACGCCGTCATTTGGAATATTTTTATACTTCACCAGGCTGCCAAGTTTATGGTCAGGGGCATTCTGGTATATCCTTCTGGCCACAAGCATTGAGCATGCGATGGAACCAGAGTAGCGCCTGTTTATTGCAGCAAGTTCAGCATCCAGGAAACGTTTATCAAAGGATGCATTATGGGCAACAAGGTTACATCCTTCTATAAAGTCTGCAAAGAGATCCATTGCCACGTGGCATGGCGGAGCTTCTCTCAGCATTTCATTGGTTATCCCGGTATAATTTTCTATAAAAGAACTTATCCTGAATCCTGGATTCATCAGTTGCTGGAAACGGTCAGTGATCATTCCCTTTTCCAACCGTACGGCTCCAATTTCAATAGCCCGGTCTCCAAGTTTGGGAGACAAACCAGTGGTTTCAAAGTCGAGTACAATAACTGTATCTGCGTTATTTGTCATAGTTCCTTTTACTCTTAATATAAAAAATTAAAGAACTATTGTATGTCCATTGCTTTCTGTCAATATAATATTCAACCGGTTGTACTGCAGGTTCTGCGATAAACCTTAAGAGGCGGTTCTTCCGGTACAGGTTTGTGAGATTTGCATGAAACGGATACTATTCTGATGGTTGCGCCACCAGGATATAACTCATTCTGTATTCATTTTTCGAATCAGAAAATATGCTTGAAAAAAAAATTATTTATTATGGCCCATTGAATTTTTTTTGGGAAATAAATAGATACCCGGGATTATCTTTTTTATTTCAGGTGGCAACTTTTTTGAAGTCGAATAATATAGTGTGATTGCACTGTGGTCTGTTATACGGAATAATTGGTATAATTTTAAAAAATTTTGACATTATAATAGTTATATGGTATTATAGAGTTACCTTGTGGTTTTGCAGCATTATAAGAAAATGATATAATGCTGTAATCATAAAAGATAATTTATTATCCATATTTTTGGAATTGCAACTCGGGACATTTTCCCGAGTGTGGCAAGAGTCTGGCCAATTAATGGAGGGACTTCGATGAATCCCGCGAAGCCAGGTATTGATTATAATGAATCCAAATTTTTTTTCCAGAAGAAATTTAATAAAGCACCATATATGGTTGTTGTCATCGATTCTGAAGGCAATTTCATCGAAGCAAATGATACTACTCTCAAAGCTCTAGGCTACACCAAAAAAGAACTTTCAAATATAAATCTTCGAACAATCCTTCCTGAGGATCAAGTTAAAAATGTCATTGGAGCCTTTAACGAAGTCATCGAAACAGGGGCTCAAAATACTGCCAGGGATATGGTCCTTAAAAAAAAGTCCGGTGAGAGTATAACTGTTAAGTCTTTCGGATATCCAATATTTGAAAATAATAAGATGGCAGGTATGTTGGGATTTGCCATTGATCTTACGGAAAAGCAAAAAATGCAGGAGCTGCTTCATATTCAGCATGATCTTGCCTTCGCTTTAAGTTCTGTATCTTCACTTGCAGAAGGACTGAAACTTTGCTTCAATGCCGTGCTTGAGGTTTCGGGCATGGATTGCGGCGGTATATATCTGTTTAATGAAGCATCAGACAGCCTGGATCTCGTATATCACTATGGTATCTCAAAAGAATTTACCGATAAGGTCTCCCATTATGATTCCGACGAATCAAATGTAAAACTTATTAAAATGGGGAAACCTGTATATTCACAACATGTGAATTTACTGAAAAACATGGAAGATGAGAATTACCGGGAGGGCCTAAAAGCCATTGCCGTACTGCCCATACTTTACAAAAATAAGGTTATAGGCTGTATAAATGTGGCATCCCCTAAATTTGAAGTAGTACCGAACCTTGTACGGGAATCTCTTGAATCAATTGCGGCTCATGTTGGGAGTTCAATTGTCCGTATGAATACTGAAAAAAAATTACGAATTAGTGAGCAGCGCTTCAAGCGAATTACCGAAATGATTACCGATTATATCTATCATGTAGATATTGAGAATGGAAATGCGGTTAATACTATTCATGAAAAGTCATGCTACATAATTACTGGATATACTATTGATGAATTTACCGAAAATCCAAATCTCTGGATCGATATGGTTCCGGAATCCGACCGCTGGATTGTGCTCCGACAGACGGAGTTGCTGTTATCAGGAGAAAAAACAGAACCCATTGAACACCGTATTAAAAGGAAGGACAGGCAAGTGCGATGGGTAAAAAATACCCAGGTGCCCCAGTATAATGTAAAAGGGGAAATTATCTCTTATGATGGTATTATCAGGGATATTACCGATCGTAAAAATGCTGAAGAAGCTCATGCTGTATCAATGAATCGGTTCCAGAACCTGGTCGAATTATTACCTCAATTTGTTTTTGAAAATGATATTAATGGCAGAGTAACCTTTCTGAATACCTACGGACAAAAAGCCATCGGATATAAACAGGAGGATCTGGATAAAGGACTTCATGTTTCACAATTATTCAGCCCTGAGGATCTTGAGCGCATTGATAAAAACAGAAGAAAAATCATCGAGGGAGAAAAATCCACAGGAAATGAATATCAACTTATATCCCGAGAGGGCAGTATCATTGACGTTCTTGTCTATACCAGTCCTATTTTTAGAAACAATATTTATTCCGGGACAGCTGGTATGGCCATTGATATTACTGAACGTAAAAGGAGAGAGCAGGATATTCACATGCGGGACCTCCTTGTACAGTCTTCAATAAATGGTATGGGGATTGCTGATCTTGAAGGTAAGGTAATCTATATAAATAATGCCATGATGAAGATGTGGGGCTATGAAAAAAAAGATGAAATTATTGGAAAAAATCTATCTGAATTTTGGGCAGGGGATAGGTATTTGGAAATTCTGGAAGCATTGAAGAACAATGACGGGACTATTGCAGAGGCTACCGGGAAGAGAAAGGACGGATCATTATTTGATGTGAAGTATTCTGCCAGCTTATTGAAAGATGAATCAGGGATTCCACGCTTTTTTGCCGGTTCATTTCTTGACATCACGGAGCAAAAGACCCTGGAGGGAAAACTGATAAAAAGCGAAGGAAGTCTCAAAGAAGCTCAGGGTATGGCCAAGCTGGGTAACTGGGAACTTGACATCGTCAATGATAAACTTTACTGGTCAGATGAAATTTATAATATCTTCGATGTTAATCCTGAAGAATTCGAACCAACCTATGAGGGATTTCTTTCAATGATTCATCCTGATGATGTTGAGATGGTTAATATTGCATATGCTGAAGCGGTTCAAAATCGGACAGACTATGAAGTAACTTATAGAATCGTCACGGCTGAAAGTGAAATCAAATATGTTCATGGAAAGTCTATTGAAGTATATGATGAAAGGGGAAAGTCGGTCCGTTCTTTTGGAACTGTTCAGGATGTTACGGATCGTGTTCATGTTGAAAAAGAATTAGAAAACTACCGGGAGCACCTTGAAGAACTGGTAACAACACGTACTGAACAACTTTCGAAAACCAATGAAGCACTTCGCCACAGGGGAGAACAATTTCGAAAAGTCTTTTATTCAGCAGCACACGGTATGGCTCTTACAGATCTTTCAGGTAAATTCATCATGGTTAATCCGGTATTATGCGCGATAACCGGGCGTTCAGAAGATGAACTGCTAAATATACAGTTCATGGACATCACTCACTCTGATCATTTGCAGCAGGATGTTAATAGTATTGGTAAAGTGATTAAGGGGGAAAAATCAACTTATCAAATAGAAACAAGATGCATCCATAAAAAGGGATTTTCTGTATGGGTACTGTTGAGTGTATCGGTGATGAGGGATGTAAATGGGAAGCCTCAGCATTTAATTGAACAGATTATAGATATTAATAACCGGAAACGGAGCGAAGAAGCATTAACAGCCTGTTTGCACCTCAACCGGATGGCTTCATTATCTGTTGATGAAATTATAGATTTTACTCTTGAAGAATGTGTAAGAATTACCGGAAGTAATATCGGTTATTTTCATTTTGTAAATCCAGACGAGGAAACCATACAGGTGCAGGCATGGTCTAAAAATGCTTTAGAGGAGTGTAAGGTTGGTGAACAAAGGTCTGATTATCCTGTCTGTGAAGCTGGAGTATGGGTAGACTGCCTCAGGCAAAGAAGGCCTGTTTTTCATAATAATTATGAAAAACTTGCAGATAAAAAGGGGTTTCCGGAGGGGCACGTACCAATAATAAGAGATCTCGGATTGCCGGTTTTTGATGGGGATGTAGTGGTTGCAATTATTGGTGTCGGTAATAAACTTAACTACTATGATAAATTTGATATAGATCAAATTACCCTTCTGTCTGAAACAGCCTGGGCTTTAATTCGACGCAAACATTCAGATGACGCCCTCAGAGAAAGTGAAGAAAGGCTGCAAAGGATGGTCTCCGAAGCAAATGTGATTCTTTGGGCCAGTGACCTGGTGGGAAATATCATTTTCGCAGATGGTAAGGGATTAAAGGATATCGGCCTTGAGCCCTGTGAAATGTTGGGGAGTTCAATCAATGATTTTTACCAAAAGAATCCCGAAATAATTGCTTGCTGCAAAAGGGCTTTTACAGGAGAAGAAATAAAGACCGTTGAGCAAGTCGGTGAAATAGCATATGATTTTACCTTTAGTCCAAGGTTTGATGAAAAAGGAGAGGTCGCGGGTGTTACAGGGCTTGCGTATAACGTTACTGATCAAAAAATAGCTGAGAAAGAATTGAGAGAAGCACGCGAAATTGCCGAAGCTGCCACGGCAGCTAAAAGTGATTTTCTGGCAAACATGAGCCATGAAATCCGTACTCCTATGAACGCCATAATTGGTATGAATCATCTTTTGCAAAAAACAGATCTTTCGATGAAACAGCGAGATTATGCCAATAAAGTGGAATATTCAGCTCACAGCCTTCTTGGTATTATTAATGATATTTTGGATTTTTCAAAAATTGAGGCTGGCAAGCTTGATATTGAATCGATCTCCTTTAATCTCAATGAAGTATTAAATCAGCTTGCGAGTGTAATCGGAGATAAAGCACGTACTAAAGGTTTGGATCTGGTTTTTTCAGTTGAACCTGATGTACCGGTGGCACTTGAGGGTGATCCCCTGCGCCTTGGCCAGATTTTACTTAATCTAACAGGCAATGCTATAAAATTTACTGAATCCGGGCACGTAATTATAAATATTGATATCCTCAAAGGCGATGATGAATGGGGATTGCTTGAATTTTCCGTCAGCGATACCGGAATCGGTTTAACTGAAAAACAACAGGCAGAACTTTTCCAGTCATACACTCAGGCGGAAAAATCAACGGCCAGGAAATTTGGCGGAACCGGTCTTGGTCTTGCTATCAGTAAAAATCTTGTTGAGTTGCTGGGGGGAGAAATAGGTGTTACCAGCGAACCTGGGAAAGGAAGCACTTTTTCATTCACAGCCCTCTTCAGGGTTTCTGACTGGTCGAGAGATTTTCAGCTTCCTGAAGTTTTAAAGGGTATGCGTGTGATGATAGTGGATGATACAGCTTATGAACGGGACGTTCTCAAAGGGATGCTTGAGGAATTTTCATTTTTTGTGACAGCATGTTCTTCGGGTGATGAGGCCATCGGGGAATTAAAGAGAGTATTAGAGGAAGAGGAGTATCCCTATGAGCTTATATTGATGGACTGGAGAATGCCGAAAATTGATGGACTTGAAACATCCAGAAAAATTTTAACTGATCAGTCAATCTCTCATAAACCAAAAATTATTATGCTCACCGGTTCTTCGAGAGAGGATGTCATGAAGAAAGCGGAAGAATTTGGATTGGATGGATTTCTGGTAAAACCTGCAACTCAATCGAATGTTCTTGATGCAATTATGAATTGCTTCGGATTTAATATAAAAAGCAGTATTGTCTCAGGCAAGCGCTCCATTGTTCCTGATGGCTTTGACAAAGTGCGTGGCGCCAGAGTCCTTCTTGTTGAAGATAACGAGATTAATCAGCAGGTGGCTCAGGAAATATTGGAGGACGAAGGATTTTATGTCAGCGTTGCCGGGAATGGTGAAGAGGCATTGACAAAACTTGATGAATCATTCAGAGGGGACGGCTTTGACATAGTACTTATGGATCTGCAAATGCCTGTTATGGATGGTTATGCTGCCACCAGAGGCATTCGTAAGGATGGGCGATTCGAAAAACTACCGGTAATTGCCATGACTGCTGATGCTGTGAGCGGTGTTCAGGAAAGAGTAGTTGAAGCAGGTATGAATGATTATATTACAAAACCGATTAACAGGGGTGACCTGTTTAAGGCTCTTAATCAATGGATTAAGCCGGGAGAGCGAATACCGTATGTTCAAAACGAGACAGTAAATCAAATAGAACAGGAAATCGAAGAAGATTGTTTTCAACTTCTTGAAGGATTAAATATAGAAAAGGGATTGAAAATTTTAGCAAATAACAAAACCCTATATCGAAAATTACTGATTAGATTTAAAAATAATTACGGGAATGTGATTCAGGAAATTGCAGAAGCAATTAATGGAGGTGATTATTTAAAAGCGGACCAGATATCGCATACACTGAAAGGTGTAACAGGAAATATTGCAGCTGACGAGCTGTATGTTTTTTTTAAAAATTTGAATGATGAATTAAAGAAAAAAGATACGGATGGATATAAAATTGATGCGATGATGTTCGAAGCAACTGAAAAACTTTACAGGGTTCTTAGTTCTATAGAAAAGTTTGAACAATTATCGAATTTACGCTTGCCCGTGTTGTCCAAAGATGCAGGTAAAGATAATTTGCCCGGGGAATCAGATTTGTTTTCTCTGGTTGAAAAATTCAAAGAACAATTGGAACAATATAGCGTCGATTCAAATGATAGTTTTTTGCAGCTAAAAAAGATAATTCTCAAGAGGGGGTTTTATCCTGAATGTGAAAAAATAGAGAACTATTTAGATTCATTCGAATACGATTTAGCATTGAATTTGTTAAAAGAGATCGAAAAACATATTATTTGAACCGAAAAAAAACTTTTCGAATTTTTCATTATAGTTATCCTGATTAAAGAAAAAATTTTTAAACGCATTTTTTTTGAAAAGTAACCATGCATTGAATATTATATTTTTATCATGCAAACAATGGAGGTATGATAATGAAACGGTTGATAATCGTAATATTCATTTTGTTCTTTTCAACACAGGCAGCCCTTTCACAGGAGGTAAAATCAGGAAAAGCCCATTTTGATTTTCTAAGTATCGGTGTTAGTGTCCATACTCTTTCTGTCAATGCTTCATCACTCGAAATGGGATTGTTCAATTCAGTGGCACCATTAAACTTCTCCTTCAGCCCGAAAATGTTTCAAAGTGAATGGGCGACTGGAGATAATTCCACAATTGGTGTTTCTTACTGGAGTTTTTCCGTAGGATTCATACTTCAGCGTGCACAGGGTGGGAATACCAGTTTTGGGTTGAGCCTTGTGCCTTATCAATTCAGACTGGGAAACTTTTCAATAGGTGCCGGTGTGAGTTATGCTTTTCAACAAAAAATTTCATTCGGTGCTGATATGGTTAATGTCATTATACCAATGACCTATCATTTTTCAGCAAATACAAAATAGCGATTAAGACACTATCAATTAATAACTAAAAGCAGGTATTTATCAGATCTGTAAGGGGATGAATCAACATAATTCATTCACTCAGCAGAATGTGGTGGCCTCTGGAGAACTGGCCTCTCAGGTACAGGTTCTTGATTTCCACGCGGAGGATCTTCAGAATATTTCTGATGGAATGGGATCTGAATATAAAACCGCATTCAACTCAGCATACAGGTTATGATTAGTATTTGAAACGTTTTGGTTCGTCCCAAATATTATCTCTAGTGTTTTCTTATTGTTGCGCTTAACGATTACAATCTTACTGTGATTTCCCCTTAACTGGCCGAATTATTTACCTTTTGGCAAGGTATGTATCAAATCAGATATTTATTTTCGAATCATATGAGACTTAAGATGTATAAAAAAGTCAGTATCCGCCTATATCACTAAAGACTTTTTCACTTCCAAAATATATTTAACATTAAAATCCTGCTATACTGGAGTTATTAAATTGACAAAATATCGGAAATGAGAGATTTTGAATTGATTAAAGGTAAAGTCTAAACAGGAGAGTTTTTAATGAAATTGATGCGTATAACCTTTATAATTGTAATGCTTACTGGCTCAGTAGCCCTTGGTGCTTCCCCGCGTAAGTCTATTGCGATTATAGAATGTACTCCCAATAAAAAATTTGAATCCGCACTGGATAACATTTCTTCCAGCTTTTCTGAAAATGGATACGACGATATTTCAAAATATATGAATAGTCTAAAAAATGGCTGGAAGGGAACCGGTTTTGTCGTTAAGGACAGTTACGGGCAATATTATCTTTTCAGTAATAAGCATGTTTTGGGTGATAGTGAAAAAATAAGCATCAGCTTCAATGAGTCCCGCCGTAAATTTTCATTTTTTCATAAAGATGCAATAATCTTTGAAGACCGTCATCTTGATATAGCCATGATTGTACTTCCCCGCAATATGGGAAAATTTAATGCCCTTCCATTGTATACCCGTAATGTAGATGACGGCTCGGAAATATTCGCCGCGGGATATCCGGATCTACTGGGACGTCCAACCTGGCAGCTTTCAAAGGGAGTGGTAACCAATTTCAGTACTGCCGTTCCAAGCATAGTTGATCCGGGAAGATGTAAACTCATACAGCATTCCGCCGCAATAGATCCCGGAAGCAGTGGAGGGCCCCTGCTGAGGAAAAATCGCGGAACAGGGAGATGGTCTGTTGTGGGAGTTTCAGCCTTTACCATAATAGGTCGTCAGGATACACATTTTGCAATTCCGGCTAAAAAGGTTAGGGATCTTATAAATCTTTACAAAAGTAAAAAAAGAAGCAGAAAAAACAGGAATGAAGTAAGGAAGGAACTCTCCCTGTTTATGAAGGATTTTAATGAACAGTTAAAGAGTAATTCCTGGAATTCATCAAAGGCCCATCGCTTCGTATCAATATCCATGACTGCCGAGAAAGGCTGGAACTCAATTATACAATTATTCAATGAGAGTAAAGAAGAATTTTTAGCAGAAATGAAAGTGCGTTTTGAATCTCTCTCATTTTTCGATGCTATGAGAGAGTGTGTATCCTGGTCAATATGGTATAATTTCAGGTCTCATCTTGATGGTGAAAATAAAACTTCAAAGTTTAAAAAATGGAAAACATTACCTGTAACAAGCTCAGAGGGGACAACAGCGACAGCTATCATTGAGGTTGATAAAACTCCCCATGAAGTTCAACTGGTTTATGAACGGGGGCACTGGTATGTAAATTCTTTTGAATTTGAAATTGAAAAAGAGCCAAAAATAGTTAAAGAAAATGAAGAGCAGGAGTTTGAAAGCGGTTCATACAGTTTTTATATGGGAGTAGGAATGGTACCTCAGTATTTTAACAATGAATACGATGGTAATGAATCGGTAACAGGACTCGGAATCTTCATTGGCGGTGAATTCGGCCTTTTTAAATACATAAGTTATTCTCATACCCTCTATGGGGGATACCTGAAACATATTGTGGAAGATAGGAATGATTTTGAAAGTATTGATCCTATGCGATCTGTGAATTCATTTGAAGTAGATTACCAGTTTGCATTAAGGCTGCGGATGCCGTTGAGCTTTCGTTGGGGGTATTTTACACCATATATCCTGGGGGGCGTTGAAATGTTTCTCGCCTTCAACGATGAAACAATGTTTAATGTTGCCATGCCACTGGATGCAGGGGGTGGGATCGAAATTATTTTCAAAGGTGGTCATGGTTTCGGATTCAATGCATTCAGACGTTTTGATGTTATCGGCATTGCCGACAAAATTGAAGATTTAAAATTAAATATGTATTATGTGATACATAATTTTTAGCAGTTATGCTATGCTAATGTTGTGAGCGGCAGGTTGGCTACTGCCGGGATTTGGTGGACTGGCTGAAGAAATAGATCATAAACCTATTTCTTCAGCTCGTCAATCCCTTCAATCTTTTTCACGTCACTTTTTTTGTTCTCAACCTGAGAACACCCATTGCTCATTCAAGTCTGCACTCCCATTTTAGGAAGAAGCCACCTGTTCAGAATAAACCAGACCGCAATAAAGATGATCATTTCAATATTTTCCATGAAACCTCACTGGAATATTAGTAATTTTATATATAATAAAATAGTAAATTACTAAAATACTGTCAACTGATTTTTTATGTTTAAACTTAATGACGTTTTGACTTATACGTAAAAGATTAAATAGAGTGAGTAAAAATGAGACTAATCAGTCATCAGAGCAACGGAAAATGGTCACTGCACTGAAATTTAAATAGAGAATTGTGGAAATTCGAAAGGAGAAAATATTCCGGGAAAATCAACAATGGGCCACTGCCGTTGCGGAGCCTCGTCCACGTAGCTATTCTGCAGTGGTCAGCACTGGCACATTAAATTTATCCATGATGACAATTAGAATTGCCTTTTATTACAGTGAGCCCTTTTGTCAACACACGATATTTAAAAAATAAGGTGGACTCTCACTTTTTTATGCTGCCTTCTTTTCTAACTCAGGTTTAAATTTTGAATAATATATTTCATCCGGTGTGTCATAATCAAGAGACTGATGAAATCTTTCTGAGTTATAGAATCCCATGTATTTCTTAATTCCCTCTTTCAGGTCAGCCATTGAGCTGTAATCTTTAATATAAATATCCTCATACTTCAGAGTCCGCCAGAATCTCTCAATGTAAATATTATCAAGAGCCCTGCCTTTCCCGTCCATACTTATTCTGATCTCCCGGTCATTTAGCCGTTTTGTAAAAGCATCCGAAGTAAACTGACTCCCCTGATCGCTGTTAAATATTCCTGGCTCTCCATAACAATGAACCGCTTCTTCAAATGCCGAGATACAAAATTCAGCATCAAGAGTATTGGATAGCTGCCAGCTTATTATCTTACGGCTGTAAAGGTCGATAATTGCCACCAAATACACATGACCACCTCGAAGCCTTATGTATGTAATATCTGTTGCCCAAACCTGATTAGGGAGCCATATATCCATACCTCTCAGCAGATAGGGATATTTTCTATGACTCCGTACCGGCATTGAAAGTCTTTTCTTCGGGTAGATGGCCCTTAAGCCGGCCTTGTTCATTATTCGTCGAACCTGTTTGCGTGTAACATCCGGATGCTCCAGTGCTTTGGCAATTTTTCTGTATCCGTAAAAAGGATGCTTATTTAATTCTTCTATTATTACTCTCAGCAATTTAATTTCATTTTCATCAACGGTCGGCTTGGGTACATAGTAATATGATGACCGACTGATATTTAAAATTTCACACTGTTGCTTTATTGACAAAGCATTGGAGCCCGGTTCTACAAGTCCGGCTCTTTCCCGTACAGTTGACGGTACTTTTTTTAAAAAATCATTCTCGACCTTGAGCTTGCCGATTTGGCTGTAGAGATTGTCCTCTTTTTTCTCTGTTGCATTATCAACCTGGTTTTTCTTGCCTGCTTTCTCAAATGCTGAGGTTGCGTTATCAAGAAGCTGTTTCTTCCATGTGGTCACCTGATTCGGGTGGACCTCATATTTCTGGGCAATTTCCTGAATAGTTTGTTCACCTTTTATTGCCTCGAGTGCTACTTTTGCCTTGAAATCTGTACTATGCTTTTTTCTCATAGTTTTTACTTTTTCTCCTTACTGGTAATTTTTCAAGGAGAAATCAACCTTAGATTAATAAAAATGGTGTTCAGATCTCAGGGCTCATTATATATTGCTGGCGTAAATTTCCCGTATGTCGGGTTTCTCCGTACAGAAGTAATGAACCCACACGAATAAGTGATGCGTAAAAGCAAAAATCAGACCCGGGGTACTTTCATAATATAATCCGGGATGATAAAGCAGTAACAATACTATTGTATACATCGAATTAGGGATGTATTTAAAGGTGCCCCTTTTTTCCAGGGATTTTTTTCTGTATTCCGGATAAAAATGGTCTGCGCCAAAAGCCCTGTTTATTCCAAAATAAAAGAACACGGAAAATAACGCCCACATTATGAAAGGCGTAGTCCCTGCAATCAGAATTATTTTTAATGGAATGTTAATCTCCATTGAGTTTTTTGAGAGAAGGGAGACGGGAATGATCGGCAATAGTCTTATCGCCGCAAATATTACAAAGCCAATTCTAAAGATTAAAAATCCGGAGTCACCGAAGTATTTACTAATCCTGCGGTAATACAATTCAATTCTCCAGAAAAATAAAATCCAGAATTGAAATATTCCCGCAGCAATCCAGGAGATTATTACCCATTTTATTGTCGTTAATCCAACTATTGTTTTATCGCCGCTGTAATTGTTATGAATATATGTAATAATTAATATCCCCAATATAACATAACTTAGCAGGTGGTAGATTTGATTTTTTAATATTTTTTTCATTCTACATTTCCTGGTTTCTTCACATAAAAACATTTATTATATTTTATATTGGTTCTTAGTAAAATGAATTAAAAAATTTGACCCTCCTGATTTTTAAAATATTAGAGATAAAATTATAATAAGATTATCGCTGAAATCTGCTTTTATTTAACCGTGGAAAAGTCCAGCCAACAATTATATTAAAGGAGATTTATGGGGGTCTGGGATTCAATAGTTTGCGCAAAAAGAGTCCCGCCAGACTGTTTGTTGTTGACTTTTTATCTGAAAGATGTAAGAGTGTTATATGACGCACATTGTGCGACAATAACGCACAAATATAAAAGTACTATACGGAAAAAAATAAATTTTTCGCACTGCGCATACAAGGTTGAACGATGAAAACCTGTCTGGGGATGTGTCTTTGCTGTAATAAACAGCCCGGGACAAAAGCGGTCGAGACCGCTAAAAATGGACGAGGGAGGATTGAATGACAGAAACAGGAAGTAAAAAATTTTACGGCTGGTGGATTGTCACCGGGGGCTTTATTCTTTTTTTCTTTGGTATTGGTCTTGCCATCAATACCGTGGGGATCTTTATAGAGGAAGTTGTTTCGACACTTCATTTCAAGCGGGGTGACTTCAGCCTCTTCTTTTCTATCGCCGCGATTTCCATGATGGTGGGAGCCATTGTGGTGGGAAAACTTATTGAGAAGGTAAACATTCGTATCATCATGGTGACCGGAACGGTACTTTTTACCGTGGGAATCCTTCTTTATTCCCAGTGTCGAACCCTTGCACAGTTTTACAGTGTTTCCGTAATTTTAGGAATCGGCAGCGCGGGAACTCACATTATTCCGGTAACAACTATGATAAACAACTGGTTTGTGAAAAAACGGGGCCTCGCCACGGGAATCGTTTTTGCCGGTACCGGTATTGGCGGACTTGTCCTGAATCCCTTTGTGACATGGCTGATTGAAAAGAATTTTCTCAAAATGGAATTTGGCTGGCAGGGAGCCTATATTATCAGCGGCATTATCGCAGGTATATTTATTATTCCCATTGCCCTTTTTGTGATGAAAAAGACTCCCGCTGAAATGGGACAGTTCCCCGATGGTGTAGAAGTGCAGCAGGATGAAGAGACATCCGGTGAAGGGTTTACCCTGGGTGAGTCTGTGAAGACCTCAATGTTCTGGCTGGTAGCCGCCATGGCTTTTTTCTTCAGTGTGATCAATATGGGGATAAATCAGCATCTCTACCCGTATCTCAATGCGGACATGGGATTTACAAAGAGTGCTGCCGCTATGATTGTCGGAGCATATCTCGGGATGACCGTGCTGGGAAAGATATCACTTGGCGCCCTCAGTGACCGCAGGGGATTGTCCTTTGCAGTCACCCTTTTTGTGTCAATTGTTTTTGCAGGGATAGCAATTCTTACAAGGGTTAACGTCCTCTGGCTGGCGGTGGTATTTGTGGTAGTTTTTGGATTCGGTAATGTAATCCAGACGGTAATTCCCCCCCTTATGACAGCACACTGCTTCGGCCTCAAGCAGTACGGACTGATCTATGGTATTATCAGCATATTTATGACCATAGGCTCCGGTATCGGAACACCCCTTTCAGGATATGTGAGGGACAGTACAGGTTCTTATCACGGTGCCTTTTATCTCTACATGGGATTGCTGGTGCTGGCTCTTGCAGTTGCGCTCCTCGCCCTGAGGCAGGTGAAGAAAGGCGTAGCATTAAAGGCACCGGCAACTATGGAAGTTAACTGATAGGAACAGGTATAAAGGAACGAGAGACAAGATTGCGGTTGCAACCGGTTAACTTGTACCTTGTTCCTTGTACCTTTAAACTTTTTATAGCTGGTCGTCTCTGAAGTTTACTTTTTCACCCCGCTGGTAATGCTTCACAGCCCGGTTATGCCGCCGCAGGGTTTTCGAAAAATAGTGGCTTCCGTCATTTCTTGCGACGAAAAAGAGATAGTCGGATTTTTCAGGCTTCAGTGCCGCCAGTATTGATGCCCTTCCCGGTGAGCATATGGGGGTGGGGGGAAGTCCACGGTGCCTGTAAGTGTTATAGGGAGAATCACTGGCGAGGTCACGGTAGGTGATACTGCCGGTGAATTTTTTGACGGCGTAACGTACCGTGGGGTCACAATCCATCCGCCAGTTACGTTCCAGGCGGTTGTGAAAAACTGCCGCAATTGTCTTCCTCTCTGACGTGACTTTTGCTTCCTTTTCTACGAGGGAAGAAAGTATCAGAAGTTCGTGGCGCTTTATTTTTGACGGCAGACCCGTTTCCGCCCTTACTTCCCCCAATACTCTCTTCATCTTTTTAAACATTGCCATGATGATATCACGTGAATCGGCAGCCTCAGGGAAGACATAGGTGTCGGGAAACAGGTATCCCTCTGCAGAGGTTGCACCGATACCGATGCCGGATAAAAAAGAACGGTTGAAGGCATGGTGAAGGAATTTCCCCCCGGAGCAGATTTTTCCTTCGTCGAGTCGTTCTGCTATCTGGTACAGGTTGAAACCTTCGGGGATGGTGACTTTCCGTGTAATTATCTTACCGGATGAGAGGCGGCTGAAGATCTCCATGGATGTCATGCCGCGGTGGATATGGTATTTGCCGCTTCTGATGTGCCGGCTCATAAGGATATAACTGAGGGCACGAAAAAACTTTTCGCTGCGGACCATGTTCATCTGTTTCAGGTTGCGTGCCGCCCTGTTGATGGAAGTCCCGGGTTTTACTATGAAATCTTCACTCTGCATTATCCCGGGAGGTGCATTGAAAAAAAGGAAGAATCCAATAGATATCGATACGGAAATAATAAGTAGCAGGGTAATTCGTTTTATCATGATATCCTCAAAATTTTGCGCATGCTATCATTTCTTCAATATTTGGCTCAAGCTCTTCGCTGTCGCGTCTACGGTTTACCGCTTTGCCTTTCAGCTCTTCCAGTATTTTTTTGTTCCCCAGGGCGTTTTTCGGGTATTCTCCGTATTTTGAGGTGAAAAGCGGAATGTTCAGCTTTACCGCAGATTTTGCGGCTTCAAAAATGCCGCCCTCTTCCGGGGCCTCTACGATATAGACGGCATGGGACATGCCGCAGATAACCTTGTTGCGGATATAGGCGTTAAATTTATTGGCTTCCGTGTTGGGATAAAATGGGGAGACTATAACTATGGAATCGGGATTGAGGACCTCCTTGATGAAATCAGGAACATTCAGATTCAGGATTCCACAGGGGAGCACCGCCGTAGTCATGCCCCTGTTTTCCAGGGCTGCCCGGTGGGCTATCATTCCTACACCACTGGCAAATCCGCTCACCGTTACTATATCGTGACGTGACAGTTCTCTTGCGGCGCGATATGCAATAAGTTCTCCCTTATCGCTTACGTTTCGGTCACCGAGAATTGCAATTCCCTTCTGTTTGAGAATAGTCTTATTTCCGAATACATAGAGTATTGGAGGTATTCCCTTTCCCATGGTTTTTTTCAGGTAGGGTGGGTAGTCTGTGCTGAAAAAGGGAATTATTTCAATTCCGGCATCCAGAAGGGCAAAGTAATCTTTTTCTATTTCAGGGACCAGGCTTATGGCGTTGCATATACCCTCCACAACCTTTTCCGGGAAGGAAAACTCTTCTTTTATTTCATCCCCGGTCAATTCGAAAAGATCGGAAATTGAGAGGTCTATCCGGTGGAGTTCCTGGTGGATTTCTGTCATATGTACCGGACCGATACCCTGAGCCTGTTCAAGGGCTATCCAGTATTTTGTACTTCCCATGGTATATCCTGAAAAAATAGTATTAAAAAATATTGTCTGACGTTTCTTTTACTTTTCAGGCAGATTTCTTCAACAATAAAATGTATTTTACAGGAGAAAAAATGTTTTCACAGACCATGATAATTTATTTATCCGAAAATGAATTAACCCCGGATATCAGTCTTTATGTGTCAATGCGGTTGAGGATACGGTGAATTGATTCATGCAATATAAAAACCGACAAAATAGGGATTTTGTATTTTGTGTTGAGAAACTATAAGCCCGTCGGCTTAAAAAAATTATTTTTGCTTGCAAAATTATAACCGCATATCACTATCGTAAAATCATGGATATATGTTGGGGAGAACCAGCTCTATCCGTTATTTGGGACCGGCAGGTAAGATATAGAAATGGGATTTTCGCCTGCAGTGGAAATCAAACTCTCTTCTCATCCGCCACCCTTTACATCCGGAGATTTTCCCGGCTGTAAACTTTTTGTTTCAGATGGTGTTAAAACTATAAAGCTATAACTAATGGGATTTACAATTTTAAGGAGGACCCTATGGCATTAAATCCACTCGTTGACTCACGTGATATCAGGTTCGTACTTTTTGAAATGCTCGAGCTTGAAAAGTACAGCCAGTATGACGTATACGCTGATTTCGACAAAGACACGTATGAAGCTACTCTTGATCTTGCAGAGCAGATTGCAGTAGAACAGCTGCTGCCTACCTCTCAGGAAGGTGAAGAAGAGGGCGGCGCCAAGTATGATCCGGCAACCAAAAATGTTTATCTGCCCAAGTGCTACAAACCGGCCCTGGATGCCTACTATGAAGCAGGTTTCATGGGACTGGCTGATAATCCCCATGTAGGCGGTATGGGGATGCCCGCAATTATGGGAGCAGCCTGTAATGAATATTTCATCGCTGCAAACTATCCCCTGAATATGTACCCCGGTCTTACCCACGGTGCAATGGAACTTATCGAAGTTTACGGTACCGATGAGCAGAAGGCTAAATATATCGAGCCTATGATGATGGGAACATGGGGCGGTACCATGTGTCTTACTGAGCCGGATGCCGGTTCTGATGTAGGAGCACTGAAGACTAAAGCCGTAAAGCAGGATGACGGAACTTACCTCATCTCCGGTCAGAAGATATTTATCTCCTCCGGTGAAAATGACTACTACGAAAATATGGTTCACCCCGTTCTTGCCCGTATCGAGGGAGACCCTGCCGGTACAAAGGGTATTTCAATTTTTATCGTACCCAAGTACTTTGTAAATGACGACGGATCCCTTGGGGAGCAGAATGATGTAGTATGTACCGGTATCGAACATAAAATGGGATGCCACGGTTCAGCTACTTCACAGCTTGCATTCGGTGACAACGGCAAGTGTGTCGGATACCTTCTCGGTGAAGAGCGTAAAGGTATGAAAATTATGTTCCGCATGATGAACTTTGCCCGTATGGGTGTTGCTCTTCAGGGACATGCAAACGCTTCTGCAGCCTACATGCATTCAATCACCTACGCAAAGAACAGGGTGCAGGGTGTTCACGTAACACAGATGCTGAATCCTGAAGCTCAGGGTGTAACAATTGTAAATCACCCCGACGTTAAAAGAATGCTCCTCTGGATGAAGTCACACCTGGAAGGCCAGAGAATGCTCATCAATTACATGTTCAGCAATATTGACCTTGCAGAAAGAATTCTCGATCCTGAAAGTGATGAAGCAAAAGAAGCTGCAGGAATCGTTGAAATTCTTACTCCGATTTGTAAAGCAGGTGCAACTGACAAGGGTGTTGATATTACCTCTGAGGCTCTGCAGATTTACGGCGGTTACGGCTACTGTGCTGATTACCCCGTAGAAAAAATGATGCGTGATTCAAAGATTCTTGCCATTTGGGAAGGAACAAACGGAATCCAGTCAATGGACCTTACCATGAGAAAGATTCTCATGAACAAGGACCAGTTCAACTATAACACCTGGCGTGCACGGGTAAATGATACCCTTGAAAAAGCAAAAGGCATCGTTGATGATAAGTACATCGAACTTGTTGATCGTTCAGTCAAGAAGCTTGATGAAATTATCGAAATGCTTAAGAAGCAGATGGCAGAAGGTAAATTTCTCCATCTCTTTATGAATGCTACTCCTCTCCAGCAGGCAATGTACATTGTTGCAATGGGCTGGGTACACCTCTGGGCACTCACTATTTCTATTCCTAAAATGAAAGAAATTATTGGCGATGCCAAAGGTGAAGACAGAGCTAAGATTGTTGCGGACAACCAGGAAGCTGCATTCTACAGCGGTAAAGTTGTATCTTCACAGTTCTACATCGGAACCGAAGTTCCAAAATTCTTCGGCCGTGCAGAATCACTCATGTGGGGAGAAGCTGCTGTTATCAAGGCAAGCACCGAAATGTTTACCGGAGCTCCCGAAGAGTAAGTTTAATTTAAGATTATTTCAAAAAGGGGGCGTCCCGTATGGGGCACCCCCTTTTTTTATTGATTCTTTATAAGAATGTTTCAGGTTAGATATGGGCAGGGGACGAAATGCTTTCTTTGTCTGAAAGGAAGTTGAAAATGGCTGTCGAGGTTAGCTGGTACTGAATATCAGTGATTCAATGGCGGCAACCTTTGCATCTTTTTGTTGTAATAGGAATGATTTTGAGAAGGTGAGGGGTAAAGCTACTTTTCCTCCGGTATATTTAATTTACCTTTATGATTATTCATAAAATGTTCCCAGACTATATCCACGAGCTGACGGTACCAGACGGTAAACTCATGGGGGTTTTTTTCAGCAAGTTTTTTCAGCTCATCATAGGTCATCCACTTTAATTCGGTTGTTTCCAGAGGGTCAGGCTGGAAGGGGCCTTCATGAATGCCCGTCAGGACATGATCGATTTCATTTTCTACCAGGTCATTGTCGAACTGGTGCCTGTAGTGGTGGGTATAAATTTCCGTGAGGTCTGCGTTGATGCCAATTTCTTCCTTAAGGCGGCGATGAGCCGCTTCCATTATAGATTCACCATCATTCGGATGGGAACAGCAGGTGTTGCTCCAGAGTCCCCCGGAATGGTACTTGTTGGGATTTCGTTTCTGCATGAGGAATTCGCCCTTACTGTTAAATATAAATATAGAAAAGGCGCGGTGTAAAAGTCCCAGCCGGTGTGCCTCAAGTTTTTCGCACGTATCGATTTGATTGTCAGCTTCATCGACAATTATGATTTTTTCCATAATGGCATTCCCCGTTAATTTCATTTTTATCTGTAAAGATAAATTATGATATCAATTAGTCAATAGATATCACAGGATTTTTTGCACTTCCTGCTTTTTTAAGTGAAGAATAAAAAGTTTAACCTGCTCTTTTGGGCCAAGCTGTTATTATGGTACCGGCAGTATGTATAAATATTTTATCACAGGAGAGATACGAGCACAATGGTGCCGAGAGAAAAAAGTGTTATTGCCGAGACAATCGCAGTTATTCTACCTGTCCCTGATTTTTGAAAAATAAACCTTCCGGTAATTCCGCTGATGGCGGCGAGGAAAAAACACCATATGGTTCCCGTGGTGATGAAGGTGCCTCCGAGGAAAAGATAGGGGAGGGGTGAGTCAGCTGCAGCAGGTTTCACAAACTGTGGAAGAAAGGTTAGGAAAAAGAGAAATATTTTGGGATTTAATAAGTTGGTAATAAATCCCTGCCTGTAAATAGCTTTCAATTTAGAATTTGATTCGGGGGGGGATGTTTTAACTTCCCCCCAAATAGACTTTAAAGTGGTGATGCCGAGGTAGAGGAGGTAAAGCCCGCCGCAGAATTGCAGGGTTTTAATTGCGCCGGGATAACCTGAAAGAACCGCAGAAACGCCAAGTGCAGTCAGGAGGGTATGCACCATTGCCCCAGTGGATATCCCCAGTGCCGATACAATGCCGGCACGGGTGCCGTTCCCGAGGGTTCTGCTGATTATATAGAAGGTGTCCTGTCCCGGTGTGAGGTTGAGAATGATTCCGGATATGACAAAAAGGGGGAAGTTTACAATGCTATCCATCATTCAAGGGCCGGATCTCGGAAAATTCTGTAACACCTGTGATACATTCACGCACCCTTTTTTCTTCCTCAGAAAGAAAGCGGATGCAGACGCCGCAATCTGAACTTATATGTTTCGGTACCGGTATAAGTTTTGTCGGTATATCCTTCTTTATAAAGAGTCTTTCAGCCTTTAACGCGTGGCTGACTGAATGAAAAAGGACTACATGAAAAATTTCGTCTCCCATTACGGGGTCACCAGTCTCCCGGCACCGGTCATGTATGTTGCAATATCATACATGTTGGATATTGTTCCTACGGATACGCGGTCACTGATTTCAAGGTAGTTCGTACAGGTGCCGCATATCAAAATTTCGACGCCGAGGTTTTCCAGTTCCCTGAGGTCATCTATTACTTCTGAATTATCTTCTGTGAGCCTGACCCCGGTATTGTAAAAGATTATCATATCCGGCAGATTCTCGATTTCAAGGAGTGTATGGAAAAAGGCCCTGATTAAAACATAGCCGAGTTCATCATTGCCGCGGCCCATGCGGTCTTCCGAAATAACAATTACCGTGGGGCCGGCGGTTGTTGCAGGTGATTCACTTTTGCTTGCTTCAATGGCTGCCCCGGCAGCGTCTCTGGTCAGTATGAGATGATAAGAACCATCTCCCTTATCCTCTGTTTCGATATTGCAGCCTTCCTTTTCTGCGAGACGTTTAACATTTTCCAGTGAGGTTGTATTGTCGACTATTACCTTGAGTGCATTATGTTTTTGAAGGGCCTTGCGTGTCAGTATTACCGGTTGCGGACATGACAATCCCTTTGTGTCTACTGTTTGAATCATGTTTATTTTCTCCTAGAGGATAATTCTTCAAGTGCCTTCAGGGCAGTTTTAATCTCTTCTTGATTGTTGAAGCAGCTGAAGCTGAAACGGCATGTTCCCTGTGGATGTGTCCCAATGGCTTTATGAGCGGAGGGGGCACAGTGTAATCCGGGCCGACACATTATCCCGTACTCTTCATCCAGGAAAAAGGCAATATCCGAAGATGTTGCATATTCGGACGTTATGGAAACCACTGCGGTTTTCGCATTCATGTCGCCGGGGCCGTAGCAGGTTATGCCGGGAATGGATTTTAATCCTTCAGTAAACAACTGCGTCAGTTTTATCTCATGCTGCCGTATTTTTTCAATGCCTGTTCTCAGGATGAATTCTGTTCCCGAGGCGAGACCCGCCAGACCTGATGTATTGGGGGTTCCCGATTCGTAACGGTCGGGCATGAAATCCGGCTGCTCTTCATGCTCTGAGCTGCTGCCGGTGCCTCCCCGCATGAGGGGTAGAATTTCCGGTTCAAGACCCGGTCTGATATAGAGGCCTCCTGTCCCCTGGGGACCCATCAGGGATTTGTGCCCCGTAAAGGCTAGAAGGTCAATGCCGTCTTCGATTACATCAAGGGGGAGCGCTCCCGCGGTCTGTGCTGCATCTGCGCAAAGGGGGATTCCTTCTTTGTGGAGCTCTGCTGCGATTTCCCGAAGTGGCATTATGGTACCCGTTACATTGCTTGCGTGGGTTATAAAGGCCGCCCGGGTGTTGCCCCTGATACATCCCCGTATCGATGAAGGATCAAGTGTGCCGTCATGGCCGCAGGGGATTACCGATATTTCGAGTCCCTGTTTTTCAAGCCAGCGGAGGGGCCTCATTACCGCATTGTGTTCCATGCCGGATACAATGACATGATCCTGTGGTTTCAGCATTCCCAGGATTACCAGGTTAAGGGCCTCCGTGGCGTTCCGGGTGAATACAATCTGCAGTGGATTGGCAATGTTAAAGAGCTCAGCAAGATTATCCCTGGCCTGGAAAATGATTCGTCCCGCATCGATGGAAAGGCGGTGACCTGACCGGCCGGGATTTCCCCCGGTATTTTTGAGAAAATTTACTATTGCCTCTACTGTTTCCGGCGGTTTGGGCCATGAAGTGGCTGCATTATCGAAATATATGATGTTATTAGGTTTTTTCATATCGTTATTGTGCAGAAATTGTTTCCTTTCACAGATGATAGTCAAGATAAAATCTGTGAAAAGGAGAAAAAAATCAATTAATCCAATACTGAATATTCATAAATTGAAACAATGCCGGGGGCCTCAAGAGTGATTTTTTTAATTATAATACATAAATGATTTCATTCCCAAGTATATGACGGATCAAAATAATATGCAAAATTTTAACGTAAGTTCTTGCCGTTTTTCCCTTCCTGTGATAAAATACTCTGCCAGTAGAGCCTAGTGAGGAGTATATGGGGGAAGAAAAACGAACAATTCTGGTTATAGATGACGAGGAATTACTCTGTCAAACCATAGCCGACTTTCTTGAAGATGCAGGATTTAATACCCTGATGGCCAACAATGGTGCGGAAGGGCTGAAGGTTTATTATGAAAAACGTCCCGACCTGATTTTTGTAGACCTTAATATGCCTGAAGTTGACGGATTTCAGGTGTTAAAGGAAGTCAGTGGAGACGATGCAGATGTGCCGATAATTGTTATCTCCGGGGTAGGGTCCGTTGAACAGGCTGTCAGGGCAATAAATTCAGGCGCCTGGGATTTCGTAACCAAACCTGTAATTGATATGGAGGTTCTTCTGCATTATATAAAAACCTCTTTGCAGCGGTCTGACCTGGTAAAGGCGAACCGGCGTTATAACGAGTATCTCGAAGAGGAAGTTGAAAGGCGTGCTGAAAAAATTCGTCTCGAAGCAGATGCCCGAAAACAGTCTGAAGAGCGGTATGTGCAGCTCTTTGAAGCTGCCAATGATGCGATAGTCTTATTTGATGATCAGAAAATTGTAGATTGCAATAAGAAGACCCTTGAACTGTTTGAAGCAACACGTGAGCAGGTTATTGGCAAGGGAGCTATATATTATACTTCCCTGTCTCAACCTACAGAGAAGAATCCTTCCGAGATAATAAATGAAAATTTTCAGCTTACCATTGAAGGGAAACCTCAGTTCAGGGAGTGGGTGCTTCAAACCTATAATGGCAGGGAATTCCCCGCAGAAATAAGTCTCAATGCCTTCGTGGTAAATGAAAAAACCTATGTAATGGGCATAGTCCGTGATATTACCGAAAGAAAAAAGGCAGAGGAGGAACTGCGAAAACTCTCCAGAACCGTTGAGCAATCCCCTTCAATGGTGGTTATATCCGATCCTGATGGGAGAATCGAGTATGTAAATCCAAAATTCAGCGAAATTACCGGCTATAGCCACGATGAAGTGGTAGGGGAAAAACCGAGTATCCTCAAATCGGGCCATGCCACAGCAAGCATATATGAAAATTTATGGGAAACAATACTCAGCGGAGAAGAGTGGCGTGGCGAGTTTCACAACAAGAAAAAAAACGGTGATCTCTTCTGGGTCTATGCATATATTTCTTCTATCAAGTCACCGGAGGGAAAAATCGAACACTTTGTTGCCGTGGAAGAGGACATTACAAAACGCAAGGAGTACGAGGATAAACTGGTTCACCAGGCCAACTATGACAGTCTTACTGATCTCCCCAACAGGGTTCTTCTACAGGACCGGCTTCATTTGGGAGTTGAAAGGGGAAAGGCTCATGGGGGTATCCTTGTGGGTTTGCTCCTTGACCTGGATAATTTTAAAAAGATAAATGATACGGTAGGTCATGATATTGGCGACCAAATATTGCAGGAGACTGCACGAAGATTACTCTCCTGTGTAAATGAATCCGATACGGTTGCCCGTTTCAGCGGAGATAAATTTTTCATTATTCTGCAGGACCTTGATGAGGCTGTTGAGGCGGAATCTATTGCGGATAAAATTCTTATGACTATCTCTCGTCCTTTTTTCGTCAAGGATGATGAATTCCTTATCACAGCCAGTATCGGTTTGACCGTATGTCCTGATGATGGAGATAATCCCCATGTGATATTAAGGAATGCAGAAGCGGCGATGTATCTGTCAAAGGATGAAGGACGCAACCGTTTTCATTTTTTCTCAGCAGAATTGAATGAAACTGCCAATAAACGACTCGCAATTGAAACAAATCTGAGGCGTGCCCTTGAAGATAAGGAATTCACTCTTTTTTTCCAGCCCCAGGTATCGACAAAGGATAGAAGCATAGTGGGGGCGGAATGTCTGATTCGCTGGACCAGCAAAGCCCTCGGTTTTGTTCCCCCCGATGAGTTTATTGCTATTGCAGAAGACAATGGTATGATTGTAGATATAGGGAAATTCGTTCTGCGCAATGCCTGCATTGAGGCGTCCAGATGGGAGGAAGTTTACGGGGAGCCGATACGGGTTGCTGTGAATGTATCCTCACAGGAATTCAAGGATACTGACTATGTCGCCCAGGTAAAAAAGATACTTGATGAGACGGGGTTTCCTCCTGAAAACCTGGAGATTGAAATTACAGAGCGTTACCTTGTGGCGGATGTTGAAGAGGCGATAATAATTCTTGAAAGCCTTGCTGCAATGGGAATTTCCATCTCGGTTGATGACTTTGGAACCGGTTACAGTTCTCTCAGTTATTTGAAACGTTTTCCCATAAGTACTCTTAAAATTGATAAGAGTTTTGTTCAAAATATCACTAAGGATGATGAGGATGAAAGCCTTTCACGGGCAATTATTGCCATGGGTCACAGCCTTTCCATGGAAGTGGTGGCAGAGGGTGTGGAAGAGGAAGATCAATTGCACCTTCTGCGGGGAATCGGCTGCGATATAATTCAGGGGTACTATTACAGCAAGCCACTTCCCGTGGATGATTTTATCGCTTTCATAAGCGAATGGAAAAACAGTGCAGGGAGTTAAAGGCTGTCCATGAATCCCCCAGAGGGGGCTAAAAGATACTAATGATGTCTTATAAGGCCGGCTCTGGGCATAAAAAGGGGCAAAAATTGATTATTGTTGGAAAAATCATCAGGCAGGGAGAAGTATTATGAAAAAAATCATAACTATTGACAAATTTGCAGATGAACTTATCAGGCGTATAGACGATGCAAAAGATATCGACTGCTGTAAGGAAGAAATCAAAAATCTTTGTAATATCGCCAGGGAGCACCTGGGAGAAAAAGAAATTGAAGTAACCTGGAAGGACTGATTATTCTTCGAAAAAATTCTGCGGGCAGTTATTTAAGACACGGTCCTTTACCGTAAAAACAGTGAAGGGTTTTTTGAGATACCGGTGAAATATAACATCATGTCCCAGGCAGAGACCCATTTCAATAACAAATTCCGCATCCCCTCTATTTACGGTTTCCGCCTGTCCCGCGGGATTACAGGCTGCGGATTCCCCCAGATTTTCATTTATCTCCTTTTCCCGTATACCCTGAATGGTACAGCGGTAAGATGATACGCTGAAACCTTTTTCCTGGAGAAAATTACCAACTTTACCGGCGAGATCCTCCATGGAAAAACAGTAGGCGAGACCGATTTTTGTATATCCCTGGAGGGCGCTGTATTCTGCGATTTCTTCAATCCGGGAAAGAGTGCCAGCTCTTCCCTTTGCCACAAGGGCATCGGCATTTCCAAACATGTCCGCAAGTTCGTCATCCTGATACCGGAGAATTGTATTATCACGGTTTCCGGTACAGTCTCTTTTTTCTGTTTTACACGCCTTGCTCTGACAATTGAGGCAATTCATAATTTATCCCGTCAGCACCGAAGGGTGTGCCTTCAGTGCTGATTCTCCATCTTATTATTCCAGCTCTTTTGCGGCAGAAATGGATGCTACGGTACCGTCAGCAACCGCTGTGGTAATCTGTCTGTACATCTTTCCGCGGAGGTCTCCCGCGGCAAATATATCCGGGAGGCTGGTGTGCATTTCTTCATCAACTTTTACATATCCCCACTGGTCATATTCGAGTTTACCGGTAAAGTCTTCCGTATTCGGTTTCATTCCTGCGAAGATGAAAACACCGTCACTCAGCATCTCTCTCCGAGATCCGCTTTTCAGGTCTTCCACTTCCACTGCCATGGTCCCGTCATCGTTTTTTATAAAGGCCCGCGGTTCATGTTCGAATACAAATTCAATCTTTTCATTGGCGAAGGCCTTTTCCTGGGCAATTTTATTTGCCTGGAGGGTGTCAAACTGATGTACGATGGTGACCTTTCGGGCAAATTTTGTAATAAACAGTGATTCTTCGATGGCGGAGTTGCCGCCGCCGATAACAATAACATGTTTGTCTTCAAAATATTTTGCATCGCAGGTGGCGCAGTAGGATATTCCGTTTCCCTTGTATTCTTTTTCTCCGGGAACCCCCAGCTCACGGTAGCTTGCTCCCGTTGCAAGGATAATCTTTTTGGCCCTTATGGTTTCGATGCCATCTACAACGACTTCCTTTTTGTTCAGGTCGACGGAAGTTATATCTACGGCTGACCTGAAGTCTGCTCCGGCGTTTTTGGCCTGTTCACTCATATAGTGCATCAGCATGAAGCCTTCAATAGGTTTGTCGAAACCGGGATAATTGGAAACCAGATGAGTCGTGGTGACCTGTCCCCCCGGGAGGGCGGTATCGACAACTATCGTATCGAGTTTCGCCTGGGCGCTGTATATTCCCGCAGTAAGTCCCGAAGGGCCCCCGCCAAGGATGAGTACATCACACTCCGTTGTTTTGGGTTTGATATTACTTTTTAATTCTACTGCTTTCTCTTCGCCGACGAGATTGTCAAGGTTTACGGTAAGGTCGGAACGTTTAATGCCCCCGGAGAAACGTTCTCCAACTTCCTTTCCATCCTGATAAAAAAGTACCGTGGGTGAGCTGGTAATGCCGAGATCCTCCGCAAGCTGACGGTTCTCCTGCCTGAAAATTTTGACGAAGACAACATCATCGCCGTAAATTTCACTGAGACCCTCAAACTTTGAAGCAAGGGCTTCACAGGGGGGACATTCCGTCGAATAGAAATCTACAATTACATTTTTTCCATTTAGTACAGTCTCTTCCCATTGGTCTGTATTAATATAAATTATTTTTTCACTCATTGTTCATCTCCTTTTCGAAATAATATGAAATTCCAAGTGAGAGCAGGTCTTTCACCGGCCTGCAGTCAGGGCTTTGAATTTTTCCGTGGGTGTTTTTAGCTACCGCTGCGCAACCTCCGCCGCAGAGAAGCTGAGAAGGGCAATCGGTGCATTCGGGTATTGAGGTTACATCGCGATCTTCCCATTCTTCCGTGATGTCTTCACGAAGAGTTCTTTCCGGGAAAAATGTTCCCAGCTTCTCTTCTTTCTTCCCTACAGTGGCGGTGCAGGAGTAGATTGTCCCGGTGTAGTCAAATGCCCATTCGGTTTTACAGCCGGGACATGAATCAAAAAGCGGATCGGGAAGTTCTCCGTTATCAAAGAGAAACCGGCTGATGGAAAATGCAGGACGATGAAATTCCATTATTACGGGATATTCCCGGATAAGACGGTAGATCTTTTCGTAGAGGGCGGCGCGGTCAAAAAGGGTAGCCGCCTTTGCCTGGCAGTGGTGCAGTTCATAGTTGCGGCCGATCTGAGTTTTAAAAAGAACGTTGCCGGTCCAGCCGCGGTCCTTTGCAAACTCTGCGAGGCCGACGAGGTCGTCAATATTTTCACGGTCCGCAACAACCCTCAGGTTGACGGGAAATCCCGATTGGAGGGCGCTGTCGATACCTTCAACTATTGCACCGAAGGTTTCTCCTCCGCCATTGAGCTGCCTGCGGGCATTGTGTATTTTTTCCGTGCCGTCCAGGGTAACCTGTATTTCCCTGATATTTGCACTCTCCAGAATAGTGAGATATTCTTTCAGGTGGTAGCCGTTGGTTACCACTGCAACATCGAGACTGTTTTCTTTTGATTTTTGAAGGAAGTAGGAGAGGTTCTCCTTTACCTTCTTAGATGGAAGCAGGGGTTCTCCTCCGAAAACTGTTATATACTTCTGCCTGCCTGCAAACTCGGTTTCAACATATGAAAAGAATGCATCAATTATTTCTTTTGTAAGGGGGCCCATGTCCCATTCATATTCATCCTGGTAACAGTAGGAACAGTTGAAATTACAGGAGTAGTGGGGAACAAAAAATATCTGAATTTCCGATTCATCCCGGTTATCGATGAAGTCCAGATAGGCCCGGCGGTACCGCTGTTTCTCTTCTTCAGGATCGACAAGGTATCCCTTTGCGATATATTCATCAATATCGGTTAAAGACTCAGTGGTGATTTCCTCTGCTTTTGCGGGATCAAGAATGTCCGCATTGCCGCTGAGTGGATTTATAAGAAAATAATTCTCTGAATCTGTAAGTTTACCCATCAGGTTGTATTTTGAAAATGTTTTGTTCATAATGTTTTTCTCGTTTTTGAGTTCATGCTGTAATTCTAAAATAGGGCTGCCAGAAAAATTGTTTTCCGGCAGCCCCGCGATGAATCAGTCGTGGCATCCCGCAACAATGGGGGAAACTTTCGCGCAGCATTGAGCTACGGATAAATCTTTTGATTCTTTTTTTTGAATAAGAGACTTCATTCAACTTACCTCT
This sequence comes from uncultured Spirochaetota bacterium, assembly GCA_942491575.1. Taxonomy (GTDB): domain Bacteria; phylum Spirochaetota; class UBA4802; order UBA4802; family UBA5550; genus CAZHNW01. The sequence goes on along the minus strand of CALOBT010000025.1, from coordinate 874,042 downwards.
TCTATTTCTTTACCCCTTTAATCGTCCAGCTGGCTACTTCTATTGAGCCTTTTGGATAGGGGGTACTTTCCTCGATAATGGTGATTTCTTCGAAACCGGCATTTTTTAATGTCTGAAGATAAACTTCCTTTGTGTCAGCCCCCGCCCAGCATTCTGCAATGGCCTGCGGGTCACTACGGTATTCCTGGGGAACCGTTTCTGTTGAATAAATATCACTGACGACAAAGCAGCCGTTTTTTTTCAGAATCCGGTTAACTTCCTTCCAGACCCTCTCTTTATCTTCAGCGTGATTTATTGTACAGTTCGAGATTATGATATCCGCACACTCTGTATCAAGTGGGATATCTTCAAGTTCACTCTTTATAAACTCAGCATTGGTAACGCCGAATTTTTCCGCGGTTTTTTTCGCCTTTTTCAGCATTCCATCGGAAACATCAATACCGTAGGCCCTGCCTTCTGTTCCGGTCATATCCGCAAGGCGGAGAACATCATTGCCGCGTCCGCTTCCAAGGTCTACGCAGGTGTCCCCCGGTTTTACCTCACAGTGATCGATGGCGCCGCCGCAGGAGAGGCAGCAGGCGCTTTCCGAAAGGGCGCTGTACCTGTTATTGATGGTCTGCAGGGTTATTTTTTCTATGGTCATATTATCCTCGGTCAAAACTTGTAATCAGTATGTCAAGGGCATCCTGAACCGTTTTCAGTTCTTCCGGGTTGAGATGCGCCCGCAGATTCTCTTCACAGGCCATGCTGTGCCGGATCAATATTTCCCGCTGTTCAAGGCCCGTCTTTGAGAGTGAAATTTCAATTGCCCTTCGGTCCTGTTCCGATGAATGCCTTATACAATAACCCTTCTGACACAGTTTGTCAACAATTCTGCTCATCCGGGAAGGGGAAAGGTCATTTCGGGATGCAAGATCCGTACTGCTGATTTGCTCTTCCGGATTTATTGAAATAACGATTTCAGCCTCTTTCGCAGAGAGGTCGGATAAAATCTCCTTCTTCTGTCGTTCCGATAGGCAGTAGTTGTTAATTTTCAGTATGGTTTCTATTATATTTCTATTCATAATTTTTGTTGACACTAGCAAGTATTGTTAATAACAAATATAATACATTGTTTGTTATTGGCAACAATTTTTTATGTTATTCAGTAATTTTTTCATATTTGAAATCTAAAGCAGAATTTGATATCTGAAATTGATCATATTAACTCTTGATTTATCAGTTTTCTACAAGACCTTTGATGAATTTTTATTATGATTACAGGTACAGGGAGATGAAAAAAATAGCGTAATGGATTGGTTGCAGGACTGACGAAGACAAATAATATTTATGAGAGGCGGAGTAATGGATGTAAAACATTTCTTTTCAAATTTATTCATTGTTTCACTATATATTGCAATGAGTATATTAACTGTCTTTTTACTGTCATGCATTGATTTCGGGAAAAAAAAGTTTGGAGAGGGGAAGGGGAATTCCAGCGGTTCCACAGAGAGTCATCAGAATTGATTTATGAATATTTGAAAATACTTTAATATTACACGGCTTCATTTAGTCCCATTAAACAACCAGTTATTTAGAGGACCTCCGGGTCCTCTTTTTTTTTCCGCCTCGAAATATAATCATTAAAATATCAGGAATCCTGTTTTCATAATTCCATATATTTTTTGCAATAATCTTATTTGCCGCGTTATCTGCGTTCTCATTTACCTCTTTTAATCAAAACCTGATAGATCGGCATAATCCTGAAATTTATATCCCGTGAATTTTTAATAGCCTTTACGTAATGTTTTTTACTTCCACTTTTCAAATACTGATATCTGAAAATCATCACGTCTATCCTCTGATATATCAGCAAATCATAAGACTGAGGCCCTTAAAATGTGCTAAAGAAGGTACAACCGGAATGATAACTCACTTATTTTATACGGCAGACAAATAGATTAAAAGAGCGGTATAGAAAGTGAGAACCGGAATAAACCGCTTTGCGGTTTTAATTAAAACTCTTGGAGGAGACAATGAGTATTAAGAAGCTGATATTTCTTTTTGTATCACTGCTGTTGCCCATAGCTGCCTGTGATAGCGGCGGTTCAGGGGATGCTTCAAAAAAAGTAAAACATGTAATTCTGTTTATCGGAGACGGGATGGGGTATAACTCGGAAGTAGCGGGGAGCCGCTATCTCACCGGTACCGACAATGGACTTTCATTTCATAGCTTTGATTATAAGGCAAATGTCACTACATGGGATGCTGACACCTATGGTAAGTATAAGGCAACTTCTGAAGGTTGGGTGCCTGAAGCTGGAGCGAGCAGTTCTGATATTACAGATTACCTGGTATCACTCTATGATCCTGAAAATGTTAATCCTTATTATGGGTATAATCCAGTTACAGGCGGAACAAAGCCATATCCACTAATGGACACTCCTGCGGATGATTATTTTACTAATAAACTGTATGGAAAGATTCCCGCAACTGGATCTGCCTCTTCAGCAACAGCCCTGGCAACGGGAAAAAAAACCCAGTATCACAACCTCTCCTGGCTCATTGGGGATCCCGCGGATGGAGAACTGGTCACCATCGCGGAAAAACTTCGTGATCAGAAGGGTTATTCACTTGGATGTATTTCTACGGTACCATTCAACCATGCAACTCCCGCTGCATTTGTTGCTCATAATCCTGAAAGGGAAAACTGGAGTTCCGATTCCAACTATTTTGGCGATCGATTCATTGCAGAAGACATGATCAGGAATGCCAAACCGGAAGTAGTAATTGCCGCAGGACAAAATCCTTTTGACGCTTCTGCCCAGGGTGGTGGTATTGTCACCTACCTTCCCGATGATCTGAAAACAGAACTTATGGCGGATACTGAATATCAGTTTGTTGAGCGTATTGATGGTCAGGATGGAGCCGCCAATCTTCTGGCTGCTGCAGACAGCGCTATTGCGGCGGGGAAAAAACTCTGGGCTCTCTTTGGCGGGGAGAATAATCCTCTGGGAAACATGTTCGACCATTATGTACCGTCAGACACTCCCGGATCTCCTGCATTTACCCGTGCGAACGATGAAGATCCGACCCTTGCGGATGCTGTAAATGCAGCCCTGAAGGTACTCTCCCAGGATGAAGACGGTTTTTTTGCCATAATCGAACAGGGGGACATTGACTGGGCGAATCATATTGCAAATTACAGTCACATGGTTGGAAGTGTCTATGACCTTCACAAGGCTGTCGAAGCCGCTGCAGCATATGTTGATCAGGAAGGAGACAGCATTACCTGGGAAAATACCATAATTCTTGTCACTGCAGATCATAACAATGGCTATATCCGTTTTGATCCGAACAACACACTGGCGAGCGGAGATCTGCCAACACAGAGTTATGATCCTTCCTTTATGTATGGAATGATACCACAGTATCCGGATGGTGAAGTTTCCTATGAGTATGGAATGCCTGTTGAGCACACCAATGAACTGGTAAGACTCTACGGAAAAGGCGCAAGAGTGGATGAACTTGATGTCTATAAGGGATCATGGTATCCCGGAACTGATATTCTTGATAATACTCAGATAAATCATTTCATTCAGGATATTACCGGAGTGAAATAGCATTCAACTCTTTCATTAAAGCTACTCAGTTTTTCAGGGGGTGCTCCAAAGGGGGCACCCCTTTTTTTTCTGCAGGCGGGGCAAAAAAAATGCGCGCCTTTCGGCGCGCCTGTGTGTGAGGAGTGATCAGGGTCCTGTTTCGAAAAACTTACCCTGTGGATCAACAATTTTAATCAGATTCTGAAAACCGGTTGATATTTAATCCATATCTTCGATAAACTTCAAAAAAGCCGTAGTCACGTTTCCGAATCATCCTGTATGATGATGAATTTTATTACTTGAAATTTGCTCACGTTGGTAGAATCTCAGTTAATTAATTACTTGCAATATTCATCAACATTTGCGATTAGACAGACAAGTCTGTCTGGTGTCAATTAAATATTTAAATTTTTTTTTAAAAAGGTTAGAAATGAATAAAAAGCCAGGGGTTAGGGAGAGGATAATACGAACTGCAACAAGGCTTTTTTATGTTCAGGGGGTTCTCAGTACCGGTATCAATCAGATTATTGCCGATTCGGAGGTTGCAAAGGCGACCTTCTATCAGCATTTTCCTTCAAAGAATGACCTGGTCCGGGAGTGCGTCCTCGGCTATAATGATTATATAATCGCAACCATGGAGCGGATTGCGGGAGAATCCGACAGTTTTGAAGATTTTACCAGGGAATGGGTGGTACAGCTTAAAAAGGATATGCAGCTGAATTACCGCGGATGCCCCATAGCGGAGGCGGCGTTTCATATAGATTACTCCACCAGTGATATGGGCAAAACCATAAATGATATAATAAACCGCTGGTACAGCATACTGGATGGAATTTTCAATACCATGAAAAACAATGGTCTTCTCAAAAGGGATCTGGATAACAGGCTCCTGGCACAGCGGATGATACATCTTCACGAAGGTGCCCTCACCATGTGGCGACTTACCAGCGACGTCAGATATATTGAAGACCTTGAACCGTTTATGGTGGCTGTTCTTGATATGTTCAGAAATCAATCCCGGGAGCAGGAGAGCAACCCCAGACTTAAATGCTGAAACAGTTGACAAAAATAAATGCGGTGAATATGAATGTTTTAACACAGCTGATATACCACTGGCTGTAATACAGGATTCAGAGGGAAGAGTACCATGATGAAACCGAGCAAATCAGCAGAAAAACTCCATGCAATGATTAAAAAGGCTATCGAAGACGGGCAGGTAACCCAGATGGAACGCGAAAGAATTTTAATGCTCGCGGATGAAGACGGGGTTATCGATGCACAGGAGAAGAAGCTCCTCGCAGAGCTGCAGCACATGATTGAAAACGGTACCGTTAAAGTTGTTGCGGGATAAGACTGTTTTCATATGAACTCATCGCAATGGAGCCGGTGAATATTTCACCGGCTCTTTATCATTTAAGTCCCAAAAAAACAATTTCAGCTAAGCCTATTTTTAGAGAATGCACCGTATTTAATACTTGCATTCAATTTAGATCCGTGTATTCTGTTTCTTGATTTTACCGGGATACATAATTGTTCAGGAGGAACTCATGAAAAAAATTATAATAGCCGCAGTCATTACTTCACTCGTGGTACTGGCAGCGGGATGTCAAAAAAAACAGGCTGAGATTGCCCGTGAGGGACTGGTAAACTTCCTCAGCGGTGAAGTTTTTCTTGTTTCTGATGGCAATAAAACAGCGGCACAGGTGGGAGATGTAGTCAAGCAGGGAATGAAAATCATTACAGGTAAAAAAGCCTTCGTTGATATCTACTTTGGCGAAAATGCCGTTAAAATACTTGAAAACACTATTATTGAAGTAAAGAAACTGATAGTGAATCCTCAACTCAATGCGGAAGAATCAGAGCTGCATCTTGAAAAGGGAAATGCATTTTCAAAAATCAGCAAAAAACTTTCCAAGGGTGATTCCTATAAAATCAGTACACCCACAACCATTGCGGCTATCCGTGGTACCGATTTCATGGTCTCTGAGGAAAATGGAAAAGGAAAGGTTTCCTGTATTGAAGGTAAGGTTGCTGTAAAGGATGCCACTGTTGAAAAATCAGAATTTGTTGAAGTCAAGGCGGGGGAAGAAGTTGAAGTAGAGCCTGGCAAACCACTCAGTGTAAAGGAACTCTCCGAGCTTAACCGGAAAAACCTCCGTCAGATTAAAGAGGAAATAAGGGAGATGCAGAAGGATATCCGGAGGCGTTTCGAAGAACAACGGGAACAAATCCGACAGGTGGTTAAGGATCAAAAAGCAAGAAATCGTGAAATGATCGATAACAGAAAAGCAGAAGATAAGCAGCGGGTTGAAGATCAGAAGGGACAGGATAAGGCAAACATCGATGCAATTAAGGGAGACATGAAGGATAAGCAGGAAACCCTTAAGGAAGGTGTTGATACTCAGAAAGAAGAGAATAAAAAGGCCATGGAAGGCGTAAAGCCGGATGTGAAAAAATTCTCTGCCGACGGCAGCGGCCTTAAGCCTGACCTGAATGTAAAACCGGAGATTAAAAAAGATTCAATAAAATAAATATTAAATAAAATTTTAAAAAAAAGGGGGTATCCCAAAAGGGTGCCCCCTTTTTGTGTAATGTCCCGGTATCCGGGACTGGAAGTTTTCTAAGGGGGGTTGAGCCGAACCCCCCTTAGAGATCCCTGCGGCCTCCTCGGCGGAGGGCCTGAATTTTCAGTTACCTTGACTTTTTCAGGCGTCCTGCGGGAGGGCCTCCTGCCCGTCCTCGGTCGCATCCCATGCGCTCAGGCCTCCTTCCTTCGCGAATAGATGTTTAACCAGAAAATATAGAAACATGAATTTTCTTTAGATAAAGTAAGAATCAACTAGTTTCACTACTGTCCCATAAAATATAGGGATAGATAAAAAATGCTATTAATCTCCCTGCCGATATTTATAGTTGATGTCGACAAACACTCAACAAATCAGCAGTTAAGGAGACTAATAGCATGTTTACAACTAAAACAATACTGTCACAAATGCAATCATTTATTTCTGGATATGATTTTGAAAAAGTCGTTTTAGCACACAATGGAGATAAAGGCATCAGAAAATTTAGCACGAAAAACCTGATGAGCATTATGATTTTTACTCACATGTCAGCCAAGGAAAGTATCCGCGATATTATTGATTCATTATCAAGTAAAAAGAATCTCTGGTATCACCTGGGATTACAGTCGATTTCAAGAAACAATTTGTCGTATGCGCTTGGGAAAAGGCCACAGGAAATATTCGAGAAAACATTTTATATGCTTCTCGGCAGACTTCAAAATGAAAGAGGATTGTTGGCTGACAAACGGTTTAAATTTAAACTACCGGTTCGAGTACTTGACTCAACGACAATAGGTCTTTGTTTGTCTTTATTCGACTGGGCAAAATTTAGGACAACCAAAGGCGGTATCAAGTTACATGTCATGTTGAACCCCAGAGAGCAGCTTCCAGAATTTATGATAAGCACCGTAGCAGGGGAGCATGACATTCAGGCTGCCCGCCAGATGCCAATTGTTAAAAATGCTATTATTGTAATGGATAAAGGGTACATAGATTTCAATTTTCTTCAAAAGATCAATAAAAACAGGGCTTTTTTTGTTACCAGAACAAAATCCAACACTCAATACCGAATAATAGAGAGAATGGAAAAAACCCATAAAAATATTCGAGCAGACTGGAAAGTAAAATTTAGCAGTTACAAGAAGATAGAATACCCAGAATATTTGAGAATCGTTAGATATAGGGATATAGAAACTAATAGAACCTACGAGTTTATGACAAACAATTTCAACCTGTCGGCAAAGACGATTGCGGATATTTACAAATCTCGCTGGGACATTGAACTATTCTTTAAATGGATAAAACAAAATTTGAAGATTAAGACTTTTATAGGCACTTCTGAGAATGCTGTAAAAATACAAATCTGGACTGCAATGATTGCATATCTGCTGACTGAATATATACGATTTAAATCAAAAAGCTCATTTACTTTGCTAAAAACGTTCAGGATATTAAGGGATAATATTCTGCATAGCTACGACTTATTTGACTTGCTAAGGGAGAAAGCTCTTCCCGAAACCAGGAAAAATATGAGTACAAACTTGCAGATGACTTTTGGATTTTAAAATCTATGGGACAGCAGTGAACTAGTTTATGAATTTAACGTGCATAATAAGTATCACTTATAACTCTAAAATTCCTGACCTAAAAGGTCAATTTTTAAGGCATATTAAATGGAACATGGGATTTTTTAAATTTTAACTACTGGGGAGATAAATGGTTGAATTATCCAGCGATAAAATATCGATAAAAAAAGCCGGCTCAAAAGTTGAGCCGGCTTTTTTGTGTCTTAAGATATTTATTGTATTTCTAGTCGCTGGATTCCTGATTGAGATTAAGTATATGCCCAAAACGTTCCTTCTTTGCCGAAAGGTATTTTTCATTGTGTGAATGGGTAGGCAATTCATGGTGTACTCTTTCCGATACGTTTATACCATGTTTTTCCAGTTCAGTGACTTTTTCCGGATTGTTAGTCATGAGGCGGACACTTTTTACGTTAAGTTTTTTTAACATCTCAGCGGGAATGCTGTAGTCCCGTTCGTCCGGTTTGAATCCAAGGGTGGTGTTTGCATCATGGGTGTCAAAGCCGTTATCCTGAAGTGCGTAGGCCCGTAATTTATTCGTGAGGCCAATACCGCGCCCCTCCGCCCTGTGATATAATACAATGCCGCATCCTTCCTTTTCAATTGCCTGCAGTGCCGTATGCAGCTGGGGTCCGCAGTCACAGCGAAGACTTCCCAGGGCATCACCGGTTAAACATTCAGAATGGATACGGGTCAAAATTTCCTTCCCGCTGCTGATATCACCCTTGAGGATGACTGTATGGTCCTTGAAATCTCCATTGTTAACAAAACCGATTATTTTAAAATGACCGTAAACAGTAGGGAAATCAGCTACAGAGACAATTTTTACGCAGAGCTCTTCAGGAACGTCTTCACCGTGAAATTCAGTATTGCATTCATCTATAGAATGATTATCAAGTTCGATTACTTCTTCAATGGTTGGCGTTTTCATATATTGAGCCTCCCGGCAATATCAAGTATAAATACCCCGGAGTAAATTTCAAAAATATTCTATTTTTGTTCCTTTGTGACAACAGGGGCTATTTTGTCAATACTTATAAATGGGACAGGGGAGGAAGGGGGTAAGGAACAAGGAACAAGGGGCAAGGGATGAGTTTCTCTTAATGCAGGAGATAAACTTGCTTTTTCTACCTGTACCTTGACACTTTTTCCTTATTGACTTGATATATAAAAATAACGAAGTAGTTTAGGGAGAATTCTATATATTATACTCTTAGCTATTTTGAGGTTGTTATGGAAAATGATAGAAAGGCATTAGTACTCGGAGCCACGGGACTTGTTGGAGGGCACCTTCTTCGAATCCTAAGCGAAGACAAAACATATTCTACAATTACATGTCTTCTTCGTAGTAAAAAAAATTTCGGTTATGACAAGGTGAAAGAAGCTGTTGTCGATTTTTCCGGTCTTGAAAATTACCGGGAGCTTTTTAATGTTGATGATGTATTTTGCTGTCTCGGAACAACGATGAAAAAAGCAGGTTCGAAGGAAGCCTTCCGCATGGTCGATTATGAATATCCCCTGGCGGCGGCAAACATTGCAAAAAGAAACGGGGCGCAGCGTTTTTTTATAATCACCGCACTGGGGGCAAAATCTTCATCATCCGTTTTTTATAACAGGGTTAAGGGGGAAGTTGAAACGGACATTGAGAAATTATCTTTCAGTGCCCTGCATATATTCAGGCCTTCACTGCTTCTCGGAGAAAGAGAAGAGAAACGCTTCAGGGAGGATATCGGTATTATTCTCTATAGACTGCTGACATTTCTCTTTGTTGGACCCCTGAGAAAATTCCGGGCCATTCGGGGAGAAGCGGTTGCGCAATCAATGGCGTTTGCAGCAGCTTCAAAGGGGGAAGGGGTTTTTATCCATGAATCGGCGGCTATGCAGAAGGTGGTCAACTCCCGAAAGACCAGTCCGTGAAGAATCTTTTGAAAAAATAATTACACCGGTTGATTACTGTTTTCCATTGGACAAATATTTTTTATGGAAATCTTCCGGTGAAAGTGGCCGGCTGAAATAATATCCCTGGAATTCATTTATGGGAAGATTTTTGAGAAAATCAAGCTGTTCCCGAGTCTCTACACCTTCAACAGTTATGGAAAAGCCGAGACTGCTGGCAAGTTTAATAATCGCCCTTACAATGGTCACTGCTTTTTCATCTGAGGGTACCTGGCTGATAAATGATTTATCTATTTTAATCGTATCTATGGGCATGTCCTTCAATTTGCTCAGGGAGGAGTACCCGGTGCCAAAATCATCTATAGCTATTTTAAAACCCATCTGGTGTATTTTTTCAAGTTTTTGCACCGCATCTGCTTCGTTGTATACCAGACTCTGTTCCGTAATTTCCAGTTCAATGTATTCTGGTTTAACATCATGTTTTTGGACGGTTTCGATCAGGGTGGAAACAAAGTCGCGGTCCATTAATTCAACAGGGGAGACGTTAACGGAAATAAAAAAATAATTATCACTGCTTTTGTGCCATTCCTTAATCTGTTTGCAGGCCTGGAGAAGGGTCTTTTTCCCTATTTCACGGATGAGCCCGGTTTTTTCCGCAATTGGGATAAAATCTTCGGGAAAAATTGTTCCCGAAGAAGGGGAAAACCATCTTAACAGGGATTCAGCTGAACGAAGTTTGCCATCGGAATCAATCCTTGGCTGATAATAACTGATTAACTGATTTTCGATAATTGCCGTCTGCAATTCTTCTTCTATATAAATGTGATGGAGTAATTCCTCATTCAGGTCGGCGTCGAAGAGGTGATAATTATTCCTTCCTTTTTTTCGAGCCATGTAGAGGGCAAGTTCACTGTTTTTAATGAGCAGTTCCGGAGTGTTTCCATCATTGGGATAAATGCTGATTCCGCAAATCAGGTTAATTTTTGTTTGAATGTTGTTTATAAGAAGCGGTTTGGAAAATTGACTGAATAATTTATCCGCAATTTTTTTTATATCATCTGTTGAATTTACTTCTGTTAAAAAGACCATGAACTTGTCTTCGTCATAACGTGCGAGGATATCATCATCTCTAAAAATAGTTTTAAGTTTTCGTGATGTTTTCCGCAGAAGACTGTTTGCTTCAGAAGCGCCATGTGTATCTGAAAAATTTTTGTAGTTTTCCACAAGAATTGACATGAGGCCGAATATTTTTCCATGGCTTTTACGCTGTGTTTTTTTTATTTCGCTGAACATGTGTTCCGCAAGAAGTTTTTTATTGGGGAACCCGGTAAGTGAGTCAAAAAATGTTAACTGGTGGATGTAGTTTTCAGCAATTTTTCTCTGTGAAATATCAATCAGTACTATTTCAGCCTTTGAGTCATCGAGGGAAAGTTTTGCAGTTATGGCCCCCCAGAAAAAGTTTTCATCCCTGCCTTTTAGTCTTATTTCCCTGTCAAAAATTTCTCCGCTTTTCAATAATTCCGAGGTGAAATCCTTTGCCTCTGATTCCGAATAAAAGAGTGAAAAAAAGCTGAAATCTTCCCGGAGATCATGGTTTTCCCCGAAACCGAAAATCAGGGAGGATGCTGCATTTGTCTTGAATATTTCTCCTTCAGGGAGACTGACGGTTATCATACCAACCGGCGCTTCGTGGTAAAGAAGACGATACCGCTCTTCGCTGGTTTTTAACTCATCCCTTGAATGGGAAAGTTCATCGTTGAGAGATTCAAGTTTTTTATTGGCCTCGGTTAACTCTCTGTTTCTTTCCTCCGTATCAAGTTTAAATTTCTCTGCTCTCTGCAGAGACTTGAGGTTTGTATGATAAATATAGTAACATACTACAGCCAGCACCGTCAGAGAAATGGTGTTGTCCAGAATGTAACCCTTCAGTGTGAAGATGGAAAAATTGAATTTTTCATAAAGAAAGAATGCATATCCGGTGAGGGCCATAATATTAATTGTGAAATAAAATACAATAGTCCATATGCTGTTGAAAATTGTCATTGGAGTCATCGCAAGCAATACTGAAATAAATATAACAGTATCCATGCGTGAGGGAAGGGGTTTTGCCGTATCAAAAATAATAACTATCCAGAGAGTGAGAAGAAAGGTGATAAGAAGCGAGTGTGTGTAGGTTTTCAGCATGCCCCGGTACAAAAATATCTGGATTAAAAGTGTTATTGCCAAAAGGGATATCAGCGTAATTGAAATATTGTTTGTGAGTCTGCCGGAAACTAAATAAATGATCAGTATTACCGGTATAACAAAAAGAATGAATAATGAAAATTTGAAAAGAACCTGTGTTTTCCGGTAAACAATATATTCCCTGTTTATCGCCTCTTTGAATAGAATTTCTATTAATTTTTTCAGCATATTTAGCCAATAAATGTACATTTATTGCTTCATTATACATGCTATCCCCGGGGTGTGTCAAGATATGGAGGTGATGTTTTTCTCTCCTTATTTTGATGTTTAACCGACTCTGAAGACGGTTGCAGCAGGGACAACCGGTTTTATAAAATTATTGATGAAATTGAGTTGTAATTGTTATATAACAATCAGGGAGTGTAGAAAACTGCTACATTTTCATAAAAGATAAAAAACATGGTTGAAAATGAATCTGTCTTTCTGAATTATGCTCACTGGTGGGAAAATTATGAAACTGCTCAAGTTAAATACTGCTATTATCATTACAATTTTGTTATCCTTTTCAGCCTGCGAATATAATGCAGGCCTCTGGGAAAAAGCCTCTGCGGAGGTTGACTCTCTGCCGCCGACAATTTCCTGGACTTCGCCATCGACCAATGATGTGGGGATTACCACTTACGTTACCGTTGTCTTTAGTGAAATAATGATGGGGAGTTCTCTGACGGAACAAAATATAATTATCTCTGAAAACAGCGGTACTCTGGTTTCAGGACGTTTAGTCGTAACCACAAACACGGAGGGTACCGCAACGGTGGTACGCTTTTATCCGGATTCGGATTACAATACTGCCACTTCCGGTATTGAGACATTCAAGTGGGGAACGGGGTACTCCATAAGGGTTACCACCGATGTGCTGGATTCATACGGGAATGCCCTGGCTAGTGAGAGTAATACTTCCTTTACGACTGCAAACGGACTTGTGTTGACGTCATCTATTCCGGCAGATGGTGCAGCCAATATCGATGGGACTGCCACCGTATCGATGACCTTTAATGATCCAGTGGATACAACTGCGGCATGGAGTGTGGATGTCGGCGGTACTACATATAATGCGGCTTCACCATTTGCAACGTGGACAAGTACAAGAACACTGGTCATTGATGATACGGGAGTTACTTTCGTGCCGGGATCAACAGTTACAGTGAATAATTTTATAAATTTTCAGCCTCCCCATGCGGGAGGTAACCCGCTCGTTTCGGGAGATGCAGAGTTTTCTTTTACAATAGCACCGTAGAAAAAATCTCACAGGGATTTACAGGGAAGTTAGTGATATAAAATAATATGAAAAAGAAAAATAAAACAACAGAAAAGAAAAAACGAAAGTTTATTATACCCATCGGTTTTAAACTGATATCAATGATTTCATTGATTATCATCGTTTCACTTTCGGTGATGACCTTTCTTGCCACCTATAATTTTACAGAAGACAATGAAGTCCGGATTAAGGAATCTTCTCATAAGCTGGCACAGGTGGTTGCCCTGAAGGTAGAGGCGGACTTCCGCGCATTGAGAGAAAAGGGGACACTTATAGTCTCCTCAATATTAAAAGAGCAGGGATCAGAAGAAGACCGTGAATGGAGCAGCTACGTATCCGGTTTGGTTTTTCAGAGCGGACAGGACATCCTCTTCACTGGGATAGCCAGAAAGTCGCCCCGGGGCCTTCACCTCGTTAAAGGAGTGGTGAACAGAAAAGCTTCCGCTGCATATGATGAGAAGAAATTCCAGGATATAATTTCAAGAGAGAAGAATCTCTTCGATAAAAGTTTCAAGCAAAGCGAGGAGATACATAACAGTACACCCCTTTTCGGTGAACCCGTAATCGGGATAAGCTTTCCCTATGTGCGCATATCTGAAAACATGGCTGATTCTATTGTAATCATGTACGTAAAGACAGAGAGGCTCCTCGCCGCGGTAAAGTCAATCGATATAGAGAAAACATTTATCGTCAATGGCCGGGGAGACCTTCTGGCCCACAATGATTTGAACCTGATAAAGGGGCAGACCAATTTTTCTCACCTGCGTGTTGTCAGCATGATGATGAAGGCCGCCTATGATAATGGCCAGACGGAATACCGCGGGGATGACGGCAAGACCTATCTTGGGGCATTCAAAAGAATATCCTTCGGTGATGCCGGTATTGTATCTACTGTTCCCCGGTTTGAGGCTTTTCAGGCGGTACGGAGTATCGAAAGGCAGAATATTTATATCACCATCATCGTTCTCAATCTAGCAATTCTTATCGTTTTCTTTTTCGCAAAAACATTGACCGTACCGGTGCGCAACCTGGTGGGGGCCTCCCGAAAGATCGAAGAGGGCGATTTTAATGTGGAGATTAAACCGACCACCAGGGATGAAATCGGTCAGCTCACGGAATCCTTCATCTCCATGGGGACGGGACTTTCAGAACGTGAAAAGATGAAGGACGCCCTGGGGAAGTTCGTGAACAAGGAAATTGCCGAGATGGCCCTTCGTGACGAACTGAAACTTGGTGGAGAACGTAAGAGTGTAGCCATTTTCTTTTCTGATATCCGCTCCTTCACGGAAATATCGGAAGATCTAGAACCGGAAGAGGTTGTAGAATTTCTAAATGATTACATGACCAGAATGGTTGCCTGTGTGAATGATACCCGCGGTGTCGTCGATAAATTTATCGGTGATGCAATTATGGCGATCTGGGGAACCCCCGTATCCTACGGGAACGATACGGAAAACGCCATAGATGCCTCCCTCGCCATGCGTAAGGCCCTGGTTGAATTTAATGCGAACCGCGGTTCAAAGAAAAAGCCCATCATTAAAATAGGCTGCGGAATCAATTGCGGGAATGTCATTGCGGGACAAATAGGATCTAATGACCGGATGGAGTATACCGTTATCGGTGATGCCGTGAACCTTGCCTCAAGAATAGAGGGATTGAATAAACCCTTTGGAACGGATATTTTAATCTCCCAGGATGCAAGGGATAAGGTGAAGGAAGTTTATCATCTCGTTCCCATGCAGAAAATCCTCGTGAAGGGGAAGAAGAAACCTCAGCAGGTATATGCCGTGCTGGGTAGGAAAGATGATGAGAGCCGGCCTAAGAAACTGAAAGACCTGAGGAAAATTCTCGGAATAAACGAAAAAGATCTCAAGGCATATGATCCGGACCGGAAAGAAGAAAAGTATGAAATTATCGGCTAAAGATAAAATTTTCACCCTCTTTACCCTTCTTGCCATTGCAGCTGCTTCTGTTCTCCTCTACAGGGAGATGACGGCGCGAATTGACAAAAGCGGCCTGAAGGAAATAGGCACCGTCACCTACCGCTTTCGTAAGGCAGAGAGGAAGTACAAGCGACAGGTTGTATGGGAGGGGATTGATCAGCATGAACCGGTCTACAATTTTGACTCAATCCGAACCGTAGAAGGGGCCACTGCGCGGATACGTCTCCAGGACGGCAGCGCCATTGACCTTGAAGAGAATACCCTGGTCCTGATAAGTATGGCGGGCAAAGCAGTTAATATCGGTTTCGAACACGGCCATCTCTCCACTGATTCTTCAGGGAGCACCGGGAAAGAACTTACAGTAAAAGGAAAAAATACACAGGTAAAGGTCAGGGGGGGGAAGTTGACCCTCTCCGGGCAGAAGGATAAGCTTGCGGTTAACGTTTCATCGGGAAGGGCAACCCTGAGGGGGAAAGGCGGAAGCCGCAAAATTGAGAGCGGCATGAAGGCCGTCGTTTCCGGGAATGAGGTTTCCGTTGCAAAACAGTCGGTAAAAATAGAATCCCCTGCAAACGGTACCTTCTTTGTATCTGAAAAATCCTGGCACCCGATTCTCTTTAGCTGGAAATCAGAGGAGAGAGAGACTGTTCTTGAAGTCTCCAGTTCTCCTTCCTTTAAAAAGCTGCTCCTTGTAAAGAAAACTTTTCTTAAGCAGCAGAAGAGGGGATTTGTCCCGGGAATATATTACTGGCGCGTAAGGGTACCGGGAAAGGCGGGAGACGTTTCCGCAACGGGAAAATTTACACTTCTGCGGGATGCTCCTCCGGTAATCACCGAACCGGGGAGAGTTAAGCAGTACCGATATTATTCTAAGTTTCCTGAAATTGAAATTATATGGGAAAAAAGCAGTGCCGCGACTTCCTACGATGTGCAGATTTCTAAAGATTTCGGGTTTAAAAAAATTATAACTTCCCATAACACGAAGGGGGGACGGTATAAATTCATTCCCGGTGCACCGGGAAAATATTTCTGCCGCGTTAAATCGCGTTATTCCTTTTCAGCCTCTGTCTTTGCGAGTAAACCCGTATTGTTTATCGTGAGAAAAACTGCAGGATATTCTCCCCCCGCTTTGATTACACCCCTGAAGGGAGAGAAAACCAGCCGCGAAGCTCTCAGCCGGAACGGTTTAATGATGAACTGGCAGAAAGACCCTGAAGCGACCAGATATGAAATTGAAGTCAGCAGGGACAGAAAATTTAAAAATATTGAATTCCGTTCTCAAACAGTCAGAAATTATCAGTCCCTGACAAAACAACTGAAGAGTGGAGAATTTTACTGGAGGGTCAGGGGAGTTGCAGAAGATGGTAAAAAACTTCCCTTCTCATCAGTGGCAAAATTTTCCATAGTTGATTCCCTCGATGTGGTGCTTGTTGAACCGGGTAAAAATGAGTCTATAAATCCTAAAACAGGAAAGATCCATTTCCGCTGGAGAGACCCCAACGGCTGGGGGAGCTACCGCGTGGAAATTTTAAAGACCCCAGCATCAACCAGAGGATTTATCAGCAGGATTTCCAAAGAAGACTCCATTGAAATCGGCGGGATACCCGCAGGGAAATTCTACTGGAGGGTGGCCCTCCTTGACGAGAAGGGAGCGGTTAAAAAGTATTCGAAGTCATGGCCGGCTGTAGTTGCCGGGGTGCTTCCCGCTGCGGAAGTCGTTTTCCCCGGCCAAAACAGCACCATCAATGTACGCTTTAAAAATAACCTCCGCTTCACCTGGAAACCGGTACGCGGCGCCACCCATTATGAACTGGCAATTTATCGTTACCGCGGATTCTTTAACCGGAAACTGTTATCACAGCGTGTTACTTCAACGGATTATTTTTTGAAGGACTTTTCATTGCTGGATATCGACACCTTCTACTGGGAACTCCATCCCCTGCGTGTGAAAAACAATACAGTCACTGCCCGGGGCCCCGCTGAGAAAAATTACTTCAGCATCACCCTCGGAGAAGGGGCAGATCCGAAAAAAATAAAAATAACCAATCCAAAGGTCATATATGTGGACTAGCCTTAAAAAATATATATTTATTTTCCTGATATCAATCCTTGCGATTTCAACAATATCCGCGGCGGCGGGTGCACAGGAGAAACCGCAGGAAGAGACCCGAAAGGTCACCCTGACCTGGAAGAGTGTTCCCGGCGCGGTGAAGTATATCGTAGAGATCCGGAACCGGTGGGGGAAGGAAATAATAAAAACCGGTTCATGGAATAATCGTATTAAGGTTGCCCTGAAACCGGGGCGCTACCTAATGCGGGTAACCGGGCAGAATAAATTTAAAAAGAACCACGGACGGTCCAACTGGAGGGCCGTTGTTGTGAAGTCTTTTCCGGCTCCCGTTATAGAAAAACTTTTTCCTGATATCTTTAAAGAGTATGGGGGGGAAGTTGAAGCGAGTCTCTCCGGGAAAAATTTTAGAAAGGGTATCAGCATTTACCTCGGCATCAACGGGAAAGATGTCCCCGTAAAGGATATGCAGCTGGTATCCCCGGAAAAAATAACCTTTAAAATTAATCCGGGCAGTCTTTCTCCGGGGCAATATACAATTATCGCAGTGGACCGATCCGGAAAGCGTCACCAGAAGGAGAAAGTTTTCCTCGTAGAGAAGAAGTTAGAACCGGATGGGGTGATCGTTGCAGCCAAAGATGAAATCATCAGAAAAAAGGAACCGCAGGCATTTGACATCTCTCCGGGTAAAATATATACCACTTCCGGTAAAATTGAATTTTCTATTTCGGGAAAGAATCTCGAAAATGTAAGAGGTGTACGCCTGAGATCGCCGGGTTCACATGTGCTGGCAGAGTCCCTTAAAAGCAATAAAAACTCCGTCAATTTTACTGCAGATTCTGACGCCATGTCACCGGGATTATACAGTGTTGAGGTCGATTCTGCTCAGGGTGCCGTAGAAAATAAACTGAATGTAACCGTCGGGGATCCCTCCCGCGGACTGGCAGCCCTGGGTGGATTGAACGTAGCCCTCGGATATAATTTTGCAGTGGTACTGCCCCAGTGGAATGAAGCCTATCGTTTTTCTCCCGCAGGGGCTCTTCTTTATTGCGGGTATGATTTTTCCGGCTTCGGCCTGCCGGGTTTTCTTTCCTTTCTGCAATATTTCGGTATGGAATATCAGTTTACATGGAATATGTTTACCAGTTATGAAGCCCTGAACCGGGTAGACAGTAAATTGAATATATTCACAAATGAAATAGGCCTCTTTGCATTTATAAACCTGAGGCGTGACATGAGAATTTATCTCCGTTTCAGGGGAGGTTTTACAGGTTCTCTGCTAAAGTATGAAAATCTTCTTGGTGAACATACTGAAAAATCCTTTGATTTTGACTGGCAGACGGGACTGGCCTACCGATATACACTGAGTCATTTTTATTTCATGGAAATTGGTTCATATTTTAACTGGATTCATTATTCTTCGGAAAGAATGATGAATGTTAATTTTGCACTTATGTTTGGTCTTCGGCTCTGACGGATTTTCTCTGCCAGGCAGAGTATTAAATCTCAGGTCTTGTTGTGAATTAATTCTTTTAATCCCCGTCCCCCGGCGGATGAATTATAATATATTTCATATATTTTTTCCCGCCAAACCCGGAGGGGGTTTTAGAATGATTTTTTAACTCCCCGAGGGGGGTAATCAATCAATTTTGTAACCCCTTCCGGGGGTGGCGCCTGTTAATATAAAAACACAATATTTATAGTGCGCCGGGGGCTAACAGGGGAAAACCACAAAAATATTGAAAAATTTTCTACTTCCTTTACGAACAATAGTTAGACATCTAATTAAATCTTGACAAATAAGCCGATGATTTATATGGTATTTTCATCAGCGGTAAAAGGTAGATTAATGGAAAAAACCGATCAGATTTTATACATGGTGTCATCTATTCGAAAGGATGCATACCGGTATATCGAGGATGAACTTGAGCGGGAGAATATCAGGGGGCTCTCCTATACCCACGGGGCAATCCTGTATGCACTTTACGGCCACGACGGAGTGATGAGGCTTTCTGATATTGCGGAATTGATAAACAGAAAAAAACCCACCGTTACCGTTCTTGTCGATAAGCTTGAGAAAATGAACTTCGTAAAAAAAGAAAAATCAAAAAGTGATAACCGGGTTACCTATGTTACGATGACTGAACATGGCAAAAAGTTAAAATCACTTTTCGACAAGATAAGCATACAGCTAAAATCACGGGCTTTTAAAAATATATCAAAGGAAAAACAGAATCTTCTGGTTGATCTGCTGTCTCAGATAGAAGAAAATTTCAGCGATAGTGAGGAGAACAGGTAATGTCACAGGATAAAGAATATGATGTAGTAATCAGCGGTGCGGGACCTTCAGGTCTTGCCGCGGGAATACTCTGCGCCGAGGATGGAATGAGTGTCATAATTTGTGAGAAGGGAAGCAAGGCGGGTCCGGTTCCTCGCGCGGAAACCGTCTATGATCACCCCCTCTATGACAGGCTTATCGAGCCCGGTTTTATGGAGAAAATTGGTTTCTATAAAACAAGCGGAAGGAAATTCAACAGCCCCGGTGCGAAGAAAAGTTTCGCCATGAATCTCTCAAAGGGGAGGGTATCAATTGTTTTCGAATGGGATGATCTCATTGAAGGCATGTATAAACGTGCAGAAAAGGCGGGAATTAAATTTCTTTTCAATTCAGAGGTGACTGAACCTCTACTTGATAATGGAATCTGTGTGGGAGTTATGCTTGCTGACGGCAAAATTATAAAAGGGAAAACAATCCTTGCCTGTGACGGACACACAAGCAACCTGGGAAGACTCGCGGGTATTCCCTATGACAAAATGAATTCCATTATTACCAAAAGTGTCGTCAAAAATTTCACCAGTGATTATCCCGGATTTGAATACTTCTTTATTGCCAACGATGAACTCGATTATGCGCCGGGATTTCCCCCCGCAGTTGCATTCATTTTTCCCAGGGGAAACAATATGGCGGAGACGGGACTCTATATCCCTGCCGGCGCTGCTAATAAAATAAATCCCGGTTTGATAAATTTAGAGTATGACTATGTTCAGGAAGTATGGAATAAAATGAAAAAATCGTATCCCCATCTGAAGGACTTGCTTGGTGATACAGAGGTCGTTCATGAAGGGATAACCGGCATTCCCGTCGGGGCGCTGCACAGTGAATCTGTCATGATACCGGGTATGATTTTTGTTGGAGATACCATAGGTTTTCTCGAAGCATCGGGTGCCTCCGGTATTAATACTTCAATGGAGAATTCTCTCTTTGCTTTTGAGTTTTTGAAAAAAAATAATATTCAAAGCTGGAATTCTGACCTGAAAGATAAATATAACAGTGAATTTAAAAAGAGTGAAACATACAGGTACGTGAAAAAGAGATACAGGATGACGGATATCTTTTATGGCACCGTTTTTGCCCGTTTCAGAACCGCCAAAAAAATAAACCGCAACTGGTGGTTTGTGAAAATGGTTTACAAGTTCAAATAGGGGCGGCTCGTCGCCGTCTTATTTTCGACTATATCTATTTTGGGCCTGTAAGAATTAAATTTTCTCACAGGCCTTTTTGTCACATCTCTTCAACAGGATGCGGTGATGCCTCGATGGATGCGGATTTCCGGGAGAGGCCTGTCGTTGTGCCGTCGTGTATCTTCCTGTTTACAGCCTATTCTTCTTCAATCGTTACCAGATCAGGCATTTCCTCCACAAGGTAGCTCATTGAATTTTTTATTTCCTTTATTCGCATCATTACCTGCCGGAGACTTTCTGAATTTTCTTCCCTTTTCGCCCGGTCATCAGAATCCCGTAAAGATTCTGACTGCTCGAGAAGTATTTCTCTCGTTTGGAAAAAGTCCTCTACGTAGTAATTAAATCTTTCGATGGTTTTTCTGGTTATGCTGAAAATGTGCTCTGTGGTTGGATCGCTGATGTGGTGCTCCTTCAGGTGGAGTACGGGCTTGCCGCCACTTTCATTTAGATTGTTGTCCGTAGCTGTCATGGGGATGTTTCCTCTCTAAAGATATGCTTTTATTATCTCAGAGAATTTCGGTTTCGTCAAGGGGGGAGGGAGTTTCCTCTTAACCCGGGGTTGAACCCCGGGTTAGGAGGAAAAAAACTCATTTGGAGTAAATTTCCTTACTCAATACATTATTTAGAGCGATTAATCCTTGACAAAAACTACCCCCGTTCGTCACTTTGAAGAAAAATTTTACGTAATAATTAATATTTATACAATCATATGAAATAAATAAAATTAATTGTATATAAAAATTATCACTTTCTGGGGAGAATGGTGAAACTCAAAAAATCAAATCAATTTATTGATATGACAGTTTCATCCTGTGAAGAATCACTTCTCCCGTTTGCCGGATTTAATTTCGGTATCTAATACCATAAAGGAGGATTTGAACAGGAACAATGAAACATTACATTAACAGATTATCAATTTTTCTGCTGTTAATTTCTCTGCTGGCTGCTGCATCCTGCAGCGACGGCGGTGGATTAAGCGGCGGATCCGGAGGCGGGGGGGAACCCCTTATTGCGGGACCCGTAGATCCGGAAGATCCTGAGATACCGAAACAGGAGCTGCCCGGAGGCAAAGACGGGAACCTTCATCTACTTTTCTACGGTGAACTTGGCATGGCCTACATGTCAACCAGCATGGGAGCCGTCGATCCGGACCCCACGGGACATTCACCCTCAAATGACTACGATGGCGACGGGATACTCAACAGCGAAGAGATTATCACCAATCCCTTTGTAGCGGATTATCCCCGTATTGTAACACGGATCACTTCACCCATAACAATGGAGATTCGTATCAGTACTTCATCTGTTGAAGAGAACTATACGGAGACCCTCACCGAAAGTGACCTCCAGGAAACCATCAAGAACAGCATGGAGGATAAGCACTACACCTCGGCAAACCAGAAGACTACGCCCTATGTTACTAAAGAGAGTGTTTCTGAGGAAGGAAAACATGCTGATTCATATGGATATTCGGGATCTGAATCGTCAAAGGATGCTTTTAATTTAAATACAGAAGTCGAAGGAGGTTCAAAGGTTGGGGGTTATGCTAAATTAGCTTACGGTTTTGGTGTGCAAACTGAACGATCAACCAGCAATAGTGAAAACAGCAGCGTAGAAGACAGCTTCTCTTCCTCAAACATGAGTGAAAAAACTGTATTTAAAGATGTCGATTACATCGATAACCAGGACCGCAATGGAGTTGAATTCACCAGCGATACGGTACAGCGTATGACCAGCAACTACCGCAAGAGCACCAAGGTGAAACAGACAGAAAAGATCGGTCCCGAAGACGGCTATGTAAGGGCCTCCATGTTTATAAAGAATCTCTCCGTGAACATGCCGGTTGAAATGTCAAATGTGAAATGTACCCTCTCATTTCGAACTCCTTCGGGACAACATTTGCCGGTGAAGACATTTACCCTGCTGAATGAAAACGGTTCACAGTTCAATCAGGAAGTATATGGTGATGAAGAATTGGGGCCCTATACCATTGAATTTAAGAATCTCAATACCAGGGAAGTGATGGTGGCCCTCGCCAACGGCTATGTCCCCCAGATACATGTCGTAAGTTACGACATGCACCGCGTGGAGGATTCAAACTACAATCCAGGTGTTGATAACCTTAAGATTGTCGAGGAGACCGCAAAGGCGCGTACAGCCACCATTAAGATTATTGGTGAGAATATCCGCGACACTTACCGGGTCTGCGCCTTTGATACCGAAAATCTCGATGAAGTCTCCGGTGATTACGATATATCCCCCGGTATTTCCCTGAAAAAAGCGCTTTTTCGCATTTTACGTGATCGTGTGGGTAACGGCGAATCATGGGAAACAGACAAGGGAGGGAGTGACCTCACCGTTGCCGATTCTAACCTGAAATGGAAGGCCGTTGCATCAAATAAAGAAGAATATGTTTTCTCTGAATCAAATTATGAGGGGAATACCTGGAATAACTTTGAGACCTATGTAAAGACCTATATCAATGAAAGAAATGAGACAAAGCGGATTGAAACAATCAGACGTATAGGTAAGCTTAAAAAATACAATCCATTCAATCAGGAAGATAATACCGCATATAATCCGAACGAACTTTTGAATAAGGAAGAAGTTCTTAAAATGAAGTTCTGGGTTGTATTTCATAACGGACGCTATTACGAAGGTGACCTGAATGATCCCATCTGGGCGGGTGAGCGTTACGAAATTGTCTGCATGGATATGTATGACTTCAACCAGCATATGCAGAGTTACGCCTACGCCCCCTTTCAAACACAATCGAGGATGCTCTTTGATACACGCTGGAATGCCCTCTCCGACGGAGCAGGGGACTATTCCCGTGCTGTCTATCTTGGTCGAGTTCTGGCCAATGATGTAGTACAACTGGAAATTGATCTGCTCCAGTCCCGTTTTCTCTTTGACCCCGCAGATCAAAGTAAAGGATTCGGAGATGCATATGAAGATAAAGAAGAAAAGAAAAGTTATCTCTACAACTTCGATTATCAATTTCAAAAAGATGAAAAGATAACCCAGGGAATTCCCGGTGAGTTTACCCATTCTGCCTATGGTGGCATGAATAATATTCATGTTTCCATTAACGAATCGGAGAATGCCGCAAAGTATGAAATTACCTTTGAGGAGACTGCAAATTCTGCCAACAAGGGAACGGTAACCGTTACCGCTGATGAACTGGCGAAAAAGAATGGTTCCGCTGTGTTGAACAGTAAGTCCGTCATTACCGGTGTAAGCGAAATTACCGGCGGAAGCGGCAGCGGTAAGGAATATAAAGTATCTGTTTCTGCAGTCGGAACAGTCTATAGTACAACAGTTGCAACAAAGAGTTCAAGCAAGGCCATAGTTGTATATGTAAAGGAAGCGGAAGTTTCACCAACTCCCTTCGATTTTGGTTCCGTGGGACTTACAAACACAATTAATGTGAGCATCAATGGATCGGACGATGCGGAATATTATGTAATCCGATGTACCGGGCCAATCAACTATGCCGATGGAAGCCCCACGGTAACTGAAGTGATTGGTCACGACGGTTTCAACAGTATTCAGGTACCATCACCTGCTGCAACAAAACTTGAGGCACAGAAATTTGAAGATGGTCTCTATGCAATAGAAGTTTTCGCAAGGAATAATGAGTGTACTGATTATTCCGTAGGGGCATACAGCAATACAAAACATCTCCTGGTTAAATATGATCAATACTATAACCAGAAACGTTTCTCTCCCCGGATTGCCAGCCAGCTCTTTGGTCTTGAAGCGGTCGATTTTGAAGTAAACTTCAATGAGGGGTCAGGGTGGCTGAAACTGCAGCCGGCGGATCCAACCACTAACGGACTGCAGCATGAAGATGAGACAAAGGTCATCGATTGTTACTTCTCCAGTTACATGGATAAGGATGTGCAGAAGTTTAAAATTAACTTTAAGCCCCCTACAGGCAACTGGGGACTCCCCAATGTCTTTGCGGGTGGACGTGATGATACCAAGGTCTATATCAGAACTATACCGAAACCGAAGTATCGTGACAGCATCTGGATGAGACCGGAGATGGATGGAGCAGGTGATCCCATAAGAAATTATGCGGATTACGGAAGTGCTCCACGATACATGATGTTTGATTTTCTCTATGGAAATGATAAGGCTGTAACTGATATCACTGATTACTGGGCAGGTCTTGAGGAGACGGATGCAACACTTCTTGAGGATACAGTTGCGAGTTTTCACGGTGATGGGATTGTTTCCTCAGAACAGGTGGATGACTACTTTTTCTCTCCAATGGAACAGCGTATTTATCTGCTGCGCGCCTCAGTTTCCAATGAAGTTCAGGTAGTGGAAGGATATCGTCCCAATGCTCCCGGATACAGTACAGATCCTCCCTTTCCGGAAGATTACACTCCCGGTGTATATCATGACAATATGTATATCAAGTTTGAAAATATCAATTCTCAGTATGCTCAGAACTATACTATTTACCTTGGGGATTCTTCGGTCGATACGGAAGATCTTATTTCAAAGGCCGAGGTTGATACTACTGGTAATGACTGGATCAATGCCGTTGAGTGGCTCGCCGTTGAACCATTCGGCTACAGTACCCAGGAGTACATTATTGATAGCAGTAAATATGAATATACGGATGGAAATACCTATACAGTCTGTGTTGCCGCAAGCAACAAGTATGGAGTCAGTATTCCGTCATGCCGAAAAGTAATAATTCCGTTAAGACCGGAAGATATTGCCACCTTCGGCTCTTCACGATTTGGCCAGACAAAATGGCGATCATTACATTAATTTATATACAGGAGAATAAAAAATGAAAGAACAAGATATAATGCATCAAATGAATCAGCTAAAGGCTGAAATGGCTGAACTGAAAAGCAGAAACGAATCGAAGGGCCTTAAAGGTTATTTAGGGCGTGCTCTTAATCGAACAAGCGTATTTGCAGGTGTTCTTATTGCAGGTGTTGTTACCTCTATGGTTCTTTATGCTGCTATGTCATTTACATTTTCTGATGGAGAGATAATCTATGCAGAGCAGATTAATGCAAATTTTACCGAATTGGATAATAAGGTAACGGAGCTCACTAATGAACTTGCGGAGAAGAGCAGGATGATTGCTCCGATTGGATCTATCATTGCATGGCATAAAAATGCCACATCAAATACGACTTTGACCATCCCTGAAGGATGGGTTGAATGTAGTGGTGGTAATGTTGTTGATTCCGAAAGTCCCCTGCTTGGAATTGATATACCTGATCTGAACAATGATGGTCGTTTCTTACGGGGCGATACAACCAGTGGGAACATCCAAGCAGATGCTTTTCAGGGCCACTTAAGAGAGCTGCACGTTGAAAAAAATGGAAGTACTGGTAATGCTGCTGGATTTACAACAACCAATAATTCAGGAGTTGCTCTTACTGGTCGGAATAATATTTCAAGTAATTATCAGTATAAGAACAGTATTGCTAATTTCCTGGGAGGATATCTTTCAGATGGAACAAATGGAACACCGCGAATAGACGATGAAACACGCCCTGTCAACATGTCAGTGGTCTGGATTATGCGAATTAAATAGCAGAGATTCATTTCCGCCTGCTGCTGGCAGGTGGAAATTGTCAAAACAAGTAAAATAACCGGGTAAAATATCCATATCATGCAACATAAACTGATACACTACATTCTGCTGCTTTTAACCGCTGCATCCATCGCCTGCTCCGGCGATCCGGAACGGGGAATCCTTGCGCTGAACATTTCTTCATCGGAAGGTGATTCTTCTGTGCGGACTGCCTCGGCGGGAACGGGTACCGTGGTTGAAAGCTTCGTGGTGTATGGTATGGGCCCCGGTGGACAGACCTTCAGGAGAGTGACTCCTGAAGGAAAGCTTGAAGTTACCGGTCTCGTGCCGGGACCGTGGCAGGTAAATGTTGAGGCCCTCAACGAAACGGGAGATCCCGTGGAGGGGACCTCGCAGAATGTTACGGTCATTAAGAAAGAAGTTGCAGAGTCTCTGCTTATTACAAAAAAGTACGAAAGTTACGGCTCGTTAGATCTTGAAATTACATGGAATGAACCGGTGGCCAATCCCCGGCTGAAGGCATTGCTTATCAGGCGGGGAGGGGTTCCACTTTATGTTGATTTCGAGATTGTATCTCCCACGAAGGCGGTTGCCACACTGGAACGTCCCGTGGGTGTCTATACACTTATGGCTTACTTCTATGACAGCAGGGGTAACCTTGCCAATGATGAACTGGATCTAAAGACCAGTATCGGAGGCGCAGCACAGGTAATGCAGGTCTCTCCTGATCTCACAACGGCGGTATCCATGAGTATAATTCCGGGAGATATTCCTGAGTATGGTGACCTGAATGTTACCATAAATGTGGACATGAAGAATCCCGTTAATGTCACCCTGGAGGGTCTGACTGATCATCTCGTTGAAGGTGCCGATATGACGGTTACCGCGGCATCACCCGGTGAGGCTGAAGCCGTTGAATATACCTGGTTCATTGACGGGGAGTACGCATCAGAAGGAGATTCATTTACCGTGGGGAGTATTCTTACTCCGGGGATGCACAATCTCGATGTAGTCGCCTTTAATCCCGACAGCAGCCGCGGCGGATCTACGGGCTTTACCTTTAAGGTCTATAACCTTAATAATATTATTCCCTCCAAACTAAAGGCTTCTGTAATCTCACATGATACCATCGACATTTCATGGAGGGACAATGCCCCCAACGAAGACGGTTTTAAAATAGAACGAAGCTCCGATGGAATAAATTTTACTGAAATAGCGACAGTCTCAACAAATATTACTACATACAGAGATACGGGCCTTGATGAATATACCACCTATCTCTACCGTGTCCGCGCCTTTAATAATACCCCTGAAAACAGCGGTTACAGTCTGACAGATTATTCAATGAACGTGACGGCTACCACCTTCAGGAGTATACCCATTCAGCCTTCCGATGCGGTGATTGCATCCCCGGTATTTCATACGGTTCAAATGACCTGGACCGATAACGCATTTAATGAATATGGATACCGCATAACCCGTTCAATCGATGGGGTAAACTATCAGATTGTTGCAGAGCTTGATGCAGGTACTGTTGAATATGAGGATACGGAATTGACCGCAGGCACCGACTACTGGTACAGTCTTGTTGCCTTCAACAGCGGCGGGGCTTCTGAACCTGTAGTTCTCAATGTAACCACCCTGAGGGATATTCCCTTTATGCCTGAAAATCTTACAGCCCGTTCCCCTCTGCATACGACGGTGGTTCTTTCGTGGCAGGATGCAGCCTTCGATGAAGAAATCTATATTGTTGAACGCTCCGAAAACGGCATTCAGTATTCTGTACTGAAAAATGACCTGGCTGCGGGATCTACGGGCTACACGGATACCACCTGCAGTGAGAACAAAGAGTACTGGTACCGTGTAAAAGCGAAGAATAATGGGGGAAGTTCAGACTACGCGGTAGTAAACGTCACCTCTTTGAAATCGAAGCCCATTAACCCTTCAGGACTGACGGTTGACTGCAATTATTATAATAAAGTAAACCTTGCGTGGACAGACAACTCATATAACGAAGAGGGCTTTAAAATATTCCGCTCCACTGACGGAAGTAATTTTACCCTCACCGCGACGGTTGATCCCGATACGGTTGCCTTTACCGATACGGGATTGTCGGAAAATACTCATTACGATTACCGGGTACTCGCCTTCAATAACGGCGGTGAATCGGAGTATTTATCCGACTCAGTGACTACCCTGAAGGCAATGCCCCTGGCGCCGGAAAACCTCGTGGCAGTCTCCCCTGAATATTCACGGATGAATCTTACCTGGAGTGACATCGCCTATAACGAAGAGGAATATATCGTCGAACGCTCAACAGATGGTATCCTCTATACGGAAGAGGCGGTGCTGCCTCCGGGAACAACATTATTTGAGGATACCGGTCTGACTGAACATACAAAGTACTGGTACCGCGTCACTGCACGCAATAACGGGGGCACCTCCGCGGCGGCGGAGACAAGCGCTACGACCCTCTACATGGAGCCCATTGCCCAGACGGGCCTTGGGGCAGCCGCACCGGGGCAGGGAACCATTACCCTGACATGGAGTGATAATTCATACAACGAAGAGGGTTTTAAAATTGAGCGGTCTGCCGATGGAGAAAATTTTTCACAGATTGCAGTTACCAATTCAAACATAGAAACATACAGCAATACGGGATTGACCCCGGACACGCAGTACCATTACAGGGTCTTCGCATTTAATAACGGCGGTGAAGCCTATTATTCTGAAATTACAGCAACTACGTTGAAGACAGTACCGGCGGCTCCCACGGAATTGACCCTTACGTGCAACTCAAAGGATACGGTTAGCCTGTCATGGACTGATAATGCAGTCAATGAAGAGGGCTTCAGGATTGAACGCTCCACGGATGGTGCTGTATTTGCCGCGGTCAATACCCTCGGACCTGGTGTGACTTCCTGCAGCGACTCGGGACTCAATGCAGATACCGCTTACTGGTATCGCGTCACCGCATATAATAACGGCGGCGAAGCTTCAACTTCCATCAAAAGCGTGACAACATTGAAAAGTATCCCCCATACCCCGGAAAATTTTTCAGCGGTTTCAATATCTGAGAGCCAGGTAAATCTTTCATGGGATGATATTGCCTTTAACGAAGAGGGGTATATCCTTGAACGGAGCAATGACGGCGGCGGCACTTTTACTCCTCTTGCCACTCTTAGTCCTGATACAACCAGTTACAGCGATACAGAGCGGACAGAAAATTACCGTTATGATTACCGCATACGGGCCTTCAATAATGGCGGAGAGTCATCAATGGTGACGGTATTCGTCACCACCCTGAGGAGCTTTCCACTTGCACCTACGGAATTGTATGCCACGGCCTCCACGAGTACGAAAGTAATGGTTACCTGGTCGGATCATGCCTTCAATGAAGTGGGCTACCACATTGAAAGGTCAACGGACGGTGAGACCTATGTTGAGCTGGCGCAGCTGGATGCAGATGCGGATCAATACTACGACACCGCCGCAATTGAAGATACCACTCACTACTACAGGGTCTTTGCGGTGAATTCGCGGGGTGAGTCGACGAAGGTAACTGCTACGGTACAGACCCAGCCTTCGGCGCGATATGACATCTCGAATTTTGGCGAGACCTGCTATGAGTAGTCTCATGAAAGGAATACACGGAAATAATATAATGAAAAGACTTCTTCCGATTTTATTTATTACTTTAAGCATCTTTTCCTTTGGTTGTAAGGGGGGAGGAGGTTCTAAAAGTGGTAATCTCCTGGTGCATATAAACAGTGCGATTTCCGGGGAGAGGACCGATATCCCCGATGTGGATATGACTCCCCGCACATATATAATTTTTGGTACCGGCCCCGACGGGGCAGACTTCCGTGAGACTGTATTCAATGATGATCCAGTAACCATTAAAAACCTGGTGGCAGGAGCATGGACCATCAACGTAGAGATATTAAATCCTGAAGGGAAGTCCATTGCGGGTGGATCAAACACCGCAACTATTGTCTCAGGAGAAACAGCAAGTACCACCGTAGATGTGGAACCCTTCGATGGATTCGGCATGCTTCACCTGAAAGTTGACTGGGACATGGATCTCCTGAACAATCCCCTGGTGGAGGCGACCCTCACCAAAAAGGGATTTCTTCCAACACAGCTTACATTTAATACCCAGCTGGACAGTGCCATTGCGGAAGAAGTAATTGCCACGGGATTCTATACACTTTCAATAAAATTATACGATGACCTTGGTGTCTCCACAAAGCTTTTCGGAGGGACCACCAGCGTGATTCGTATCATTGCCGATGAGGTCACCTCAAAGAATGTTACCGTAACCTACGGGGGTTCCGATGATGAGACCCCCTATGAGCCGGATGCCCCGGGATTTCCTTCAGCGGGTGCCCCTTCCGGGAGCGACGCCATATCTTCCTCTACCAACCACAGCGGCCGGGAGGGTGAAACCACGCCGAAACTGAATCCCCTCGCCGCGGCGGGTTTTGTGAAGCCCCCGCAGATAAATAATTATGGATCTGTCAGTTTCGGATATCCCTTTGATGTCCCCGGTGGACGCGGCGGCATGCAGCCCTCAGTGGGGCTCAGCTATTCTTCTTCAGGGGGTGACGGACTGGTGGGTATCGGCTGGTCCATGGGTACCGGTCTCGGGGTGATTACAAGAACAACGCGTCACGGTCAGCTCTACTACGATCACCGGGACACCTTTACCTTTAACGGCAAACGCCTTGTGAAGGTTGAAGGGCCCTCCAACAGCGAAGAGGGGACCTACCGCCTCGAAATTGAATCAGGTTTTTCTAAACTTGTCTTCTCCGATACTTCATCGGGGGGTGTATGGAAGGTCTACGACAAGGCGGGGACCGTAACCATTTTCGGTGAGAATAAATCAAGCCGCATCTATCGGCCTGATGATCAAAACGAAACCTATATCTGGAACTTCTCCCGCTCCATAGATCTGAACGGCAACTATATGTATGCCGTATATGATACCTCCGAATACAATGAGAATCATATCCTCTATCTGAAAGAAATCCGTTATACCGGTAATATTGTCACGGGACAGGGGGCGAATCAGTGGGTTCGCTTTCATTATGATAAACGGGACGACGCCTATGTTTCCAAGGCTCCCGGATTTATCATGTCCATGGGGCGTATACTTGACCGCATCGAAATAGGCTGGGATGATCCCGACAGCATGCTCTCCGGGGAGAAGACCCTCTGGGATTACGAGATGGTCTACGAGACATCCGAAGATTCAAAGAGGCCCCTTCTGGAGACGGTTAAGTCGAGCCGCACCTCCACGCAGCCTGAATTCATCTACCAGCCCGCGGAGCATTCTCTGGTCTGGAAAAATGTGAATAATCCCCACGCCTATGATTATAAAATAGATCCCGGTGCGATTAAATATTTTGAAGGGGACTTCAACGGCGACGGTATCTCCGACATTGTATTTTTTAATCCCGAAACAGGGTACTGGCGCGGCGTAGAGGCAACCCGTGACGGAAGTTATACCTATCCCGTATACGGAAACCGCTTCAAGGGCTATGATTCAGATAAAAAGATCCAGTTTTTTAAAGGAGGCGTCACCGGCGACTATAATGGTGACGGACGCACGGACATTGCCTTCTATCTGCCGGAAACGAAATCATTCTGGGTTGCAGAACATAACGGCGAAACCTTTGATTTTAAACACTACGGTACCCTCTACCTGACGGATATCGATATATTCAAGTGCGAATGGTTTCCCGGGGATTATGACGGGAACGGCCTCTCCGACACGGTGCTTTTTAATGAAGCGACGGGAGAATGGATTCTCATGACAAATGAGGGGGGACGGTTTGAATTCGTGAAGTTTTCGAAACACTTTAAAAACCTTTTCCGGTCAGACTACAGCCCCAACAGCAACCTTGACAGTGAGTCCACCTTTGATGATTCGGAATATGGTAAGGACCGCGATAAGGTTAATTTTCTCTCCGGTGACTATAACGGTGACGGCCGCACGGATATAAGTGTCTATGACGGGCGTACCGGACGCTGGTACGTCGGGGCCAACTACCGTAAGGATGGTTCCGTTCCTTTTGAGCTGGAGTGGACCCTCTACAAGGAATTTGCCGTTCATGAGGAGGCCCTCTTCAGTCATCACCGTTTCAGCGGTGACTTCAACGGCGACGGCCTCTCGGATTTTCTTGTTTTCAACCGGGACAACGGGGAATTCTGGCTCGGTGAAACCGGGGACAACACCATACAATTTCGGATGTTTTCAAAAGTCCCGGATAACAAGGACATCACCCGGTGGATACAGGGTGACTTTAATGGGGACGGCCGAACCGATATAGGTTTTTATTCCAAAACGGATAAGAAGTTCTGGGTGGGGGAAGCTGATCCACAGGGATTCAGGTACCGCGCCTATGCTGATATATATTACGGCGGACCTGATCCTGAGAAAATTCTCCGTGCGCCGCTACCGAAGGATGAAGTGGACCTTAAAAACAGTACCGGCATTGCCATGAATAGCGGCAAGGTTGAATCCCTGAAGTACAAGTACGACGGCAACTTTCGTGCCGACCGTGGGGAAAAGATATTTGCAGGCAACTATTCCGGAAACAGCAGTGAGATTCTGGTTTTCAACAAGGACAAAAACAGCAGTGACCGGTGGTACTCCTTTACGCCTGACTCTAACGGAAAAAGCAGTTCTAAAAAGACAGAACATGCCCTGGGCGGTATTGATCTGACAGATGCCAGAAACCGTGTACTGAAGACCAGCCGGGGGAGTCTCTCTGAAAATGATTCCATTTTTTTCTATACCAGCGGGGGAAGTTTCGGCCAGCACAGCTTTAACATAATTAAAAAAAGCGGGAATGATTTTTCCGTGGAAACTCCCACGGCCTTTACCGTCGGTTCAGGGGAGACCCTTGAATCATTTAATATTGATCAGAGTGTCTGGTTTTTCGATGCCTTCGACAGGGAAGCGGATGAAGACAACAGTGAAAAGCGCCTCCTGGTATTTGACAGTGCCACGGGTAATTCCTTTAAACTTCTCCATGAAAATGGAAACAGCAGCCCCGATGTAGAGAATGTCCCCTTTGATGACAGTGTCACCTTTAACAGCAACAATGAAGTGAAGAACCTGCTGCGGACAAAACCGTCTGCGGCGAAGCGCTTTTCCGGTAAGTTCGGCAGCGACGAGCACCGTTATCTTCTCATCGTAGATACTTCAGGGTATGATCATATCTGGTATCTCGGTACCTTTACCTACGATTATAACGGCGTATCCCTTTCATTTAAGGAACTCAATTCCGGAGATAAGCTGTATACCCAGGGGTACAGCGGGGAGTATTTCGTAGTGCCCCCGGAATCCGCCTCGGATACGGGACAGCTGGTTTATGCCACACGTGATAACGGGTCCCTCCGTTTTCACCTGATCGAATTCGATATCGATTCGGGAGGGGGCTCTGTTTCGCAGCGGAGCGGCGCCTCCCTTGACAAGACCTTCACCTGGCAGGGGTCATTCGATGAGAACGGTAATCCACTGCTGCGGGACAGCGAGGGATTGATAAAGTACGCGGATCTCACTCACAGCAGCCTGCGGATTACTTCCGTAACTTCAGGCAATACCACGGAGAAGAATTTCGGCCGTCAGGACCTGATAGATAATCCGAATTTTGCCCCGGTGCGCTGGCTCCAGGGTGACTATAACGGTGACGGTAAAACTGACCTGGGCTTTCTGCATTTGAAGGAAGCGAAGTGGCACTTCGCCCTGACAACGGGAACGGTACCTGATCTGATCAACCGTGTGAAAAACGGTATCGGCGGCACCTACGGCTTTGAGTATATTAACTCATCAACCCTGGACAATACCGGTGATGACAATATCCCCGACCTCCCCATGAATTACAAGGTCTGTTCGAGGCTTACCATAGAGGATGGGCAGGGGCATTCCATCTCCAGCCGCTACGAGTATTCCGACGGATATGCATTTTCCTCTTTTATTAATGGTTATAAAGAAACGGACTATTTCGGCTTCGGGACCTTCAAGGTTAAAGATGCTCTCGGGGGGAAGTCTATATCCACCTACTATAATGTTCCCTTTGATGATTTCAGAAAGAACCGTGCCCTCGCTGGAGCGGTTAAAGAAACAGGTGTTTTTGGTACCGATAGGAAGGAGTATTCCAGGACGGAATATGAATATAAGTTACATGAAATTAGCCCCCCAAACCCCCCGGAGGGGGGCTTAAAGAGCTTTCTGGTGGAGCCCGTAGAGGTGAAGGAGTATAAGAACCAGAAACTTTTTCAGACTAAAAACTCAAACATCGTTCTTACGCCGGGCAAGTATGAGATGGTCAGCAAGACGGAATCCGTTACGGATCATTTTACTGATGGGGTGCATGCTGAATTGACCCTTTCTTCTTATTCTGAGTTTGAAAATATTGATGCCACCAATGAGATGCGTCTGAAGGAGAAGCGTGACCTGAAGGATTCTGCCTATGAGGTCACCTCAGCCTACCACTATGATAACCGTGGAAATCTCACCGGGGAAGAGAAGAGCTATACAGGTTCTGGCCTCCAGGTACCGGCGCCTGTGATCATGGAGCACCAGTACGATGACTACGGAAACCGCATACTGTCGAAGAACCTGAGCGGATCTCCCGTACGGATATCCACTGTAGAATACGATGACATCCTGCACCAGTACGCGGTAAAGAAGACCAGTTACGGTGACAACGGACTTACGCTTTCAACTTCCTACACAATAAACCTTGAGAGTGCCTTCGGGGGCATCGCCGAAATACGTGATCCCAATGGCAGCAGTACCTATTTTGAATATGATGAACTGGGACGAATCAGCCGTCAGCGCGCCAGCACCGACGGGGGGACCCGCACCCTCAATGATTATCACTACAGCACGGTTTTCCCCCTCAGCGGAAAGGTGACCCGCTATACCGATACGGATGACCCGGACCTTGAGAGTCGTACCTACATGGACGGTATGGGGCGGGCCATTCACGGCATCTCCAGCGCGGAAACTGCCGGTGGACGCAAATATGTCAAATCGGGACGCCTCGTCTATGACGCACTGGGGCGTCTTATCAGAAAGAGCCAGACTCACTGGGCATCTGATGATGAGATCGATCTCTATCGTCCATCCAGTGGGGAGAAGAATCCCACCATCACGGAATATGACGCCATAGGACGGGTGAGCAAGGTGACCCTTCCCGGTGCCACGGGAGAAACGAAGGAGACTTCTGTTACATCTACATTCCCCTATGAGAATCCATGGTCAAGTACCACGACCCACAGTATCGGCCGGTCAAAGACCACGGTGAAAAACAGCCGGGGACAGGTTCTCTATATCACCGATAACGGCACCGGCGACCCTTCGGCAGGCTCAGGGCAAGTGGAAACAATTAGTGCAAAGATGGGATTTGCCTATAACCTTGCGGGGCAGCGTGTCAAGAAAATGGATCTTAATTCCACTTCAATGTCTACTACCATTGATGACTCTCTTTTCAACGGGGGAAGTAAAGACAGTTCAGGCAACAATATTGCGCAATGGAAATATGACGGTTTTGGCCGTGTAATTGAATCTAGTGATCCTGACATGGGATATTCCGCAGTGAGCTATACCGCCTTTGGGGAGATCGAACGTTCCATGGACGGCCGGGGAGATCAGTGGGCGGTGACCTATGCCTATGACGGCCTGGGGCGTCTGAAGACAAAGAGCGTACCTGATTTTGAGAATCCCGCGGATAAGCAGACCATTACCTATCTATATGACACCCTCGATGGATGTGAAAATGCCCTGGGGCGGGTGGTGGCCATCGATGATCCGGCTCAGCGTAAGGAGTTCAGCTACGACCGTATGGGACGTGTCAAAAAGGAAATTCGGGAGATACGTTCCAAAGAAGGAAGTAATACTATCTCGAAGGGGACCTTTGTGACCCGCTTCGATTTTGACCTGATGAACCGTAAGAAGACCATAGTCTATCCGAGGGACCCGCGTTCAAACCGAAGCATCCGCGTCACCTATAAACACGGCGCCATGGGTGTGACGGGTATCTCCACCTACAATGGTTCCGATACCAAGGAAATTGTCAGATCGATCACATATAACGAGTTCGGCCAGATCTCTGAACTGACCCGGGGCAACGGTACGGTAACCACATATAATTACGACGTGCGGGGCCGCCTCGATAACCTTCTCACCACAACCGATACCAACGGCATGGAGAGAAAACTGCAGGATGTGGACTACAACTTCAGGGTCGATAACAGCATCGCCTCGGTGACCAATATTAGTACCATCGATACCGAGGGGGTCAATGCCAGTACCATTACCTACAACTATAAGTACGACGGCCTGAACCGCCTTGTGAATGCCAAAGGTGACTACACCAAGGTAACGGATACAGACACTATAAACCGCAACTACCTGCGGGGATTTGAGTACGCCCAAAACGGCAACATGACGGGTAAGATCATCTATGATGATGTAACCGAAACAGAAAAAGACCGCTGGAGCTACACCTACGGCGGCGGCAATCATGCCGTCACGGGAATCGACACCACTGAAGCAGCGGAATCAACGGCATCACCGCAGCGGTTTGTCATGACCTATGACGCAGTGGGTAACATGACCTACCAGTCTGATTCCGTGCGGAACCGTTCCAAGGAGATGGCCTACGACTCATACAACCGTATCCGAAAAGTCACTGACACTGCAGCAAACCGTGTCGTCGGCGAGTATTGGTTTGATGATCAGGGATTCAGGGTACGAAAGGTCTCCCGCAGAAAGATCAACGCGGAGATGAGGGAGATTGAGGTGTTGTACCCTTCAATGTATTTCGGCATCGAGAGACACCTCACCGAGGGTGGTTCTGAAATAGAAGGCTCTCACTGCGCAGTGAATAATATCTACTTAAACGGTGTACGTGTCGCCGTAGTCGCCCCCAACGGAGACGCCCAGTATTACCTGACGGACCAGGTGGACAGTGTAAAGTTCGTGGTGAACGATTCCGGACTTCCGGTTAAACGGATCGAGTATCTTCCTTATGGTGAGACATGGTTCGAAGAGGGTGAGCAGAATCACGCTCCGAAGTATAACAGCCAGGAACTTGACAAGGAGACGGGGTATTATTACTATAATGCACGACATTATGATCCCGAAATCGCCCGTTTTGTTACTGCGGATAATGTTATTGATGGTGAGGGGGATACTCAGGGGTGGAACCGGTATAGTTATGTTAAGGGGAATCCTGTTATTTATAAGGATCCTACTGGGCATGATGTAGAATTAAAACAAACCAAAAGGGACGTCTCGCAAAAAGAACAAAATATGGCTTCAATGACTTTACTAACTTCGAGTCCGCGATCGGCAGCTAAAAAATTAGCTAAAATGGACATTGAAGTATATATGAAAGATAACAAACTGGCTTATAGAAAACGTGTCACACAAGTAAGGGCAAATGGGAAAGTTATAGGAGAAATTACGAGAGGCTATAAAATATTGACTTTTGCAGATACCTCTCAAACAAATATGACTGCAATATATGATTATGACGTTCGCTTATTTAAAGATTCGACTTTTGGAAAGAAAGGTGATAATGTATCATTGAGTTCAATTATTAATAAAGAATTTGATTTAGATAGACAAAGAAGATGGAAAGAGCCACTAAAGAATGCACCCGGTTTATTTACAGGTAAATATAAAGGATTAAAATCAGTATCAAGGGATTCAAAAAGACTTTTAAGAGCTAGAATTTATGATGATGCAGCTGATTTATATACCTTGAGTAACGCAGCTCAAGAAGAAGGAAAATTAAAAAAACTTTTGGGAGCAACGACAGTTCACCATATACCAGCAATATTTGATGCTATTTATAAAGCTGGAAAGTATTCTATAAATGCATCTTATGGGATGAAAGCTTTTAATAGTTCTCCAATAAATTCATATGGTTTTAATTATGACAGTGTGCCTACTGTACAAGGGTGTAGCTATTTAGAAGAAGAAAATGGGAAACGGCAGTTGACTGAATTTCCTGATTGAAAAATACAATAGTCAATTTATGGAACACTTAATATTTATAGGATGGTTATTTTTTAGTTTTATATATACTAAAAAATCTAAAAATGCATTGTATCTCGCAGAAATTCATTCAATAACAATCCTAATAATATTTATATATATTATATTTCTCATCAATGTAAATTTATCTGAATCAATGTGGGTGGTTGTAATAGTAGCATATTTTTTAGTACGATTTTGGTTGGAAAAAATTTATTCCAAAAGATAATGAATAATTGATAAGTTTCATTTTATTTAAATAATGAGTTCATGAGTAAGTAGATTATTTGTCAACAGAACAAATTCAATCGTGGTACCTGCCAGACGAAGCGGAATTGCTCACGATAAAATTGATTATAAAACAAAAGGAACGAGCCACGGACGGCGAGTGACAGTGTCGCGAGGACGGCATGGATGCCACCCGCAGCGACGTGGTGCGATTCAGGATATAAAAAAATACTAGCGGAGTTCGGCAGGTAGGCACGATTTGGTAAAGCACCAACACTGGATAGTAGAAAAAAAGAAAAAAGTTAGCGAGCCATGGATGGCGAGCGGATAGGGAGCGTGCCGACACTCCGTCAGGATGGCGGGATAAACGCTCCCGAAATACAGAAGGTTCTTTGAAAACGAAATATTCAATTCACTAAGGGCAACCCGTTTCGGTATGCTGTGAACGGGGAATATTGGTTTGACGCCCGCCACGGTCGATGCAATTTCAACATACGGTGCAAAAAGCTTTCGGAAACGAAATGAATCCTTGCCCCTTTATACTTGTACCTTTCAACTTTTACCGTATTTCGGCATCGAGAGACACCTCACCGAGGGCGGTTCTGAAATCGAAGGCTCACACTGCGCCGTGAATAATGTTTACCTCAACGGTGTACGTGTCGCCGTGGTTGCCCCCAACGGGGATGCCCAGTACTACCTGACGGACCAGGTGGACAGCGTGAAATTTGTGGTGAATGATTCCGGACTTCCGGTGAAGCGTATCGAGTACATGCCCTATGGTGAGACCTGGTTCGAAGAGGGCGAGCAGAACCACGCACCAAAGTATAACTCTCAGGAACTTGACAAGGAGACGGGGTATTATTACTATAATGCACGGCATTATGATCCTGAGATTGCACGGTTTGTCACGGCGGATAATGTTATTGATGGTGAGGGGGATACTCAGGGGTGGAATAGGTATTCATACGTAAAAGGGAATCCTATTGTTTATAAGGACCCGACTGGGCATAATGCAGTTACTGATTTTTTTGAAAAAGTACAAAATAAATATAAGACAGGTGAATTTGTAACAAATAAAACTAAAGCTTGGGGTGGAAAAAGAGGAAAAGAAATTTTAAATTCCTTTAATAAGGATTCCCGTCTTGATACAGAAAAAAAAGTTGCTGAAATGGAAGCAAAAGGTTTGAAGATAGATAAATTACAAAAGAAACTGACGGCAATTAGAATAAAAGGCGGATGTAATAGGGGAATGAATAAATTGGAAAAGGCGTTATTGAACCAATATAAAACATACGATCTAACAGGGAAAAAGGATACAATGGTTGTAAAACCGGTAGCAAATTCAGCAATTACAAGTGGTTATGGTGGGGCAAGACCCGATCATTTAGCAATTGACTTAGGACGCGTCCCTGGTGGGAATGCAGGTAAGCCTGTAGTAGCTGCAAAAGGTGGAGTGGTCCTCTATACTCGCTATCAAGCTGGTCGTGATGGGCAGGCTGGTGGAGGATTATATGCTAAAGTAAGAAACAATGACGGTACAAATTCTTATTATATGCATTTGCAGGGGAAAGGAGTTACAAAAGGAGATACTTTAGGCGCAGGTGATAGAATAGGCTCTGTTGGAAATTCTGGTAGTGAAACAATGGCGGTTCCAATGGATGAACATCTTCATTATCAAGAGCAGGATGCTAATGGTAGAGCAAGAAGACCAACTGAAGTAGAAAATCTTTATTAGGAGATAGTATTATGCGAAAAATAGCAATGCTTATAATGATATTATGGTGCAGCATAATATATTCTGAAGTAAAATTTACAAATTTACCTAAAAAATTCAATAATTCAAGAATGATAAATCAAAATGATATCAAAAATGAATATTCTATTAGTTTTTACAAAAAATATAATCCATTCTTTATTTCTAAAGGAGATTTAGATTATGATAACAGAGTTGAGTATGTAGTGGCCTTTCGTGATAATCGCGTTGCTAACAAGTGGTATATTGTAATTTTAAGGAAGGATGGGGAGTTGTATAGATATATACAAGATTTTCAATTTACAATAAATAATATTAAGTATTGCATAATTTCAAATAATAAAAAATCGTATATTTATGTAAGTGAAGCAGAATCAGGTGCTTTATGGAATATTGAATTTATAAACGGGAAATATATAGTAAAAAACGTTGGGTATTAGTGGTTTTTAAGAGACCGTTCACTCAACTGTGTCACCTAAAGGGAAATGAACCCAACACCAAACCTCACCCAACAAAAAGCAATGGTTTTATTGGGAGCTGTGAAGTAAAAGTTGAAAGATAAAAGAGTAAAGAAAAAAGGTTATCTGAAGGTGACCAGTATTCGCTTGTAGTGCAAGGAGCTTCATAATATGAAAAGCTCCTTTTTACTTTGAACTTGATACTTTCAACTTTTACTTAGGATACTCAGGGGTGGAATCGGTATAGTTATGTTAAGGGGAATCCTATTGTTTATAAGGACCCGACTGGGCATGATACCACTGAATCTTTATCTCTTGAACAGATGAAAAATGTTCAAGAATCATATTATAAAAGTCACTTTAGTAGTATTAAAGTCAAAAATAATGATGGTTTATTGTCCAAGAAAGAAACTGAGTTTGCTAATAAAATGTTACAAGATTTATTTGAAACTACTGGAGCTAAAAAAACAGGTAAAATGAAATACATATCATCTATAAAAGTTCCACAAGGAGGAAATTTAAGAATTGTTTCCAGTGTAATGAATACTTACTATAATACTGATATATATAATGTAAAAAACTTAGCAAAAATGAATGACAACAAAGTATATGGTCCTAAGAAAAAAATAAAAAATGTCAAATCTATAATCGTTGATCCAACAGAATTAATAACTAGTGAATTTTTAAAAACATATGACACTAGTAAAAAAAGTGTAAGTTCAGGTGATAAATGGTTGGCAATACAAGGAAAGGCTTACTTGCAAGGACAAAACCCTCTATATAGTAAAGCTACTTCTTTAAGAGGGAAAGCGGTGGAGGTCGCAGGTCTAAAACTTTTAGATGCAAATATGAGTAATCAGAGAAGAAGTAATCATTGGTATTCGGATAATATGAATTTTGACTTTGAATCTAAATTTTTAAGAAGAAGTAGTGATAAGCAAAAAAGTGGCTACAAAAAGCTAATAAAGAATTATTTTAATACAACTGGAACAATGCCTACAAATGAAATGATCAAAGGGACTTCTGAACAAAGGGAAAGTAATTTTAAAAAATAATGGAGCCGTTTTCTATTATCATAATAGTCGGGGTAAACTTTAATGAAAAAAATAATAATAAGCATTGTTGGCATCGTTGTTATTTTTTTAATAATAAATAATTACTTAAAAGAATCTGAAAATAAACCAGTAGATGCATATATACATAAATTAATTAAGAATAATCAGAAAAAAAAATTAACTGTCTATATTGAAAAAGGGCGGGAAATTAATTTAAAAGGTGAATTTGGCAATACTCCTATTCATTATGCAGTTAAGAATGGTAATTATTTTATAACTAAACTGCTCATTAAGAATAAAGCAAATGTTCTTGCTTTAAACTTTCATGGTGAGAGTGTAATTCAGACTGCTTTAATGCATAGCGTTGATGCTTATAGTAATACCCTAAACAACAAGAAATTAATTGATTTGTTGGTAAAAAATGGAGCAGTTATTGATGACTTGCATTCAGCAGTAATTTTAGGAGATACAACTATTGTTGATAGCATACTGAAATCAAAAAAATATGATTTAAATAAGAAAGATTCATTAGGCTATTCTCCTTTACTTCATGCTTCGATTTTGGGATATGTTGATATCGTTGAAATGTTGTTAAAAAGTGGAGCAGATGTAAATTCTCACTGGGCTCATACTCAGAGAACACCCTTGCATTTTACGGCTAGCCTTGATGTGGTTCGAATATTGGCAGAGAATAATGCTGATTTGAATTATGGATGTGACCAAGATGGACCTCCTTTACAATACGCTGCGGTTAGAAATCGGATTGACATTGTTAAGTACCTAATTAACAAAAAAGCATTAATTGACTGCAAAGACAGAGATGGTGATACAACTCTGCATTTTATCGCTAGTTTAAGAAAAAAAAGCA
Organism: uncultured Spirochaetota bacterium; assembly: GCA_942491575.1. Lineage (GTDB taxonomy): Bacteria > Spirochaetota > UBA4802 > UBA4802 > UBA5550 > CAZHNW01. The sequence goes on along the minus strand of CALOBT010000025.1, from coordinate 831,385 downwards.
AACATGAGGAAACAAAGCGGATTCTAATAATCAAATTATTAATTGATAGTGGGGCGAATGTAAATAGCATTAACAATGACGGCTACACAGTTTTAGATGATGCTATAAGTGATGAAGTTGACTCAATCCTTGTGAAAAATGGCGCTAAACTAAAGAAAGTATATAAAGCCTTATAAAGGGTGACAGTTCACTTAACTGTCACCATGGGAAAAGTATAAACCAACACAATAACCTCGCTCTATCGATAAATTTTATAAAAGGAACAAGGTGAAAGGAACAAGTTAAAAGTTAAATTAGGGTATCATATATCTCAGGTAAATACATGAATTTCATGCAGGGCAAAAATCACTTGTACCTTGTACCATGGTACTTGTTCCTTTTATAGATAACCATGAAAACAAACAAATCCACATTAACTATTTTTTTAAGTATTCTACTGCTATTATTGTCCACAGCAGCATGTGACAATACAGCTCCGTCAAACAATCCATACGATGCTTCAATTGTGCAGGACGAATCAACCGATACCTCAACTGACCAGGATAAGACAACAGCTAATCAAGACCAGACAGCAACAGATGAATCTGTCTCTCCCCTTCGTTTAATTGGTTTCGTAAAAGAAGTGACTGAAGCATATATGCTTTTTGATGCTGATAACGGCACCCTGTACCGGATTGATTGCCCGGAAGGCAGGTTCAAATGGTTCGCTAATAAACGTCACTGGAAGTTTAGAGTCAAAGGAATCGTTACTGATGAAATTGATGGAGAAACAGGTGCGGTTGTTTTTGAGATTGAATGGTACTATTTAGATACAGATTGTCCAGAAACTTTTACCTTCGGTCTTGACTATGATCACCCCATGACGGTAACAGGGTCAATGGAATATATCTCCATGGAGGGTGGATTCTATGGATTTATAGGTGATGACGGCAATGGCTATTTTATCGGTTTGCTTCCCGAGGAATATAAAATTGATGGTCTTCGTATCAAGGTAACCTTTGTTTTTTCTCGTGATATTGGATATAATGCATCAGTTCTGTGGGGCGAAAATGTGGAGTATAGAGAGGTTGAAGTGTTGTGAAAGGTACAAGGTGAAAGGAACAAGTTAAAAGTTAAATTAGGGTGTCATATAACTCAGGCAAATTCGCAAACTTTATGCAGGAAAAAATCACTTGTACCTTGTACCTTGAAACTTGTTCCTTTTAATTTATACGCTGTTTCAATCCGAAGATGAGTCGACTAACTTCTCGACTCAAATCGAACAGGCGATTGAAATCCTCTTCCCCGATATACTTGAGGTCGAGGGCAATATATAACTGAGCACGTACTTCTCCGGCAGAACCTTTGGCTATGTTGAGGAAGTATAAGAATTCCTTATTGCTGTTCCGTTCGTGACCTTCGGCAATGTTTGAGATTACGGAAACAGCAGCGCGTCGAATTTGATCTTTGAGAGAAAAGTCTTTGCTGAAAGCACCGGTGTTTGTCAACTGATAGATTTCTTTAACTAATTCACGGCCTTTCTGCCATGAGAGAATTTCTTCGAATGATTTGAACATTAAAAGTAACCTCGTTTTTTTGTTGATTTTATATAGGATACGAATTAGGGGAGGGGAGATTGAAATAATTTTTTATGAGAAGGAACAAGGTTCAAGGTACAAGTTGAAAGTTAAATTAGGGTGTCATATATCTCAGGCAAATACATGAAATTCATGCAGGAAAAAATCACTTGTACCTTGTACCTTGATACTTGCAACTTTTATAGATAACCATGAAAACAAACAAATCCACATTTACAATCTTTTTAGGTATGCTACTACTGTCATTATTTACAGCGGCCTGTGAATAGAAGGAACAAGGTGAAAGGAACAAGTTAAGAGTTTATTTGTTTTCAGTACTAAATATTTAATGCATGAGTTATTTTTTAAGTTTATGAGTAATTACTTTATTTGACAGCAAAGCAAAATATAATCGTGATACCTGCCAGACGAAGCGGAATTACTCACGATAAAATTGATTATAAAACAAAAGGAACGAGCCACGGAAGGCGAGTGACAGTGTCGCGAGGACGGCATGGATGCCACCCGGAGCGACGTGGTGCGATTCAGGATATATAAAAATACTAGTGAAGTTCGGCAGGTAGGCACGATTTGGTAAAGCACCAACGCTGGATAGTAGAAAAAAAGAAAAAAGTTAGCGAGCCATGGAGGGCGAGCGGATAGGGAGCGTACCGACACTCCGTCAGGATGGCGGGACAAACGCTCCCGTAACGCAGAAGGTTCTTTGAAAACGAAAGGTTCTATTTACTAAGGGCAACCCGTTTCGGGTACGCTGATAACGGGGAGTACTGGTTAAACGCCCGCTACGGCCTATGTAATTACAGTATTCGGTGCGAAAAGCTTTCGGCTACGAAAAGAATTCTTGTTCCTTTTTACTTGTACCTTTTAACTTTTACCGTATTTCGGCATAGAGCGTCACCTCACCGAGGGGGGCTCTGAAATTGAGGATTCTCACTGCGCCGTGAATAATATCTACCTAAACGGTGTACGTGTCGCCGTAGTGGCCCCCAACGGGGACGCCCAGTATTACCTAACAGACGCCCGCCACGGATGGCGTAGTGCCCGACGAGGCAGGAGGCCGAAAGGAGGGCCCAGGTGGACAGTGTAAAGTTCGTGGTGAACGATTCCGGACTTCCGGTTAAACGGATTGAGTATCTTCCATATGGTGAGACATGGTTCGAAGAGGGCGAGCAGAATCATGCACCCAAGTATAATTCCCAGGAACTTGACAAGGAAACGGGGTATTATTACTATAATGCACGGCACTATGATCCGGAGATAGCCCGTTTTGTCACCGCGGATAATGTGATTGATGGTGAGATGGATACGCAAGGGTGGAACCGGTATAGTTATGTTAAGGGGAATCCGATTGTTTATAAGGATCCGACAGGGCATTATATTGAAGAAGGGGGAGCGGAATATGATGGCCCTCAAGAAGAATATACTGGTATGGATCAATATGATTTTCCTGTGGATGACACTTCTGAAAAAACTAGGAAAAAATTAACCGGAAATAATCTCGATTTACCTAAATGTACTAAGTATAGTAGGGGGGCGAAGTTTCGGAAAGAGATGCTAGCGAGTCTTACTAAGAGTAAAAGTCAAGATGGTAAAGCATGGACCATGATTGGAAAAACTAAAGTATCATTAGTTGGAGTTAAAGATCCGTATAGATCTATAAAGGAAATGAGTGATAAGTCTCTTACTGTTTTAGCAGATATGTCAAAAAAGAATCAGCTATCCTCAATTACTCTAACTAGTATGGCTAGAAGCCCTGAAACTAAAAATGACCCACATCAATATGGTAAAGGAAGAGGTCTTGATATTACAGCGGCTACTAGAAAGGTCGGTCGCAGAACAGAATATGCTAGATTTCGTGATAAACCCGATTATAGACAACCAAATGAACCCGCTCTTGCGAAAAGGTTAAAAAATTGGTTGAGGAATGATTCTAGGGTGAGTCAAGTATATACTGCATGGAGTATGAATGCAAAGCCAAATAGAAATGAAACTCAAAATGAAAAAATCCATAAAACTCACATGCATGTTACAATTAGACCAGATTGATAGAAGGATAAAAGTTTATGAAAAAGTTAATTATTTTAATAAGTTTTTTAGTTTTCATTGTTGTTGATGTTAACTATGCCATATGTGGCAAAATAGAAAAATATAAAAAAAGTGTTGTTGTGGTCGGCAATAATATAAATGTTCGTAAAAATCCTACAACCACATCACCAATTGTGTATCAATTAAAAATAGCTGAGAGGGTTAAAATAATAAAAAGAAGTAGTGTTGTTTATTCAAATAAACAAGTAAAAGGAATCTGGGTGTATATAGATACAGAGTATACAAAAGTTGGTGAAAATGAATCTATTAAAGGATGGGTCGTTGATTATTTCCTCGCAAAAATATCATCTTTTAAAAAGGTAAATGATTTCATATCTTGTGGCATTGATGATACTATCGGAGATTGGCACATGAAATATGATTTTTATAAAAATGGTACATATCGGAGAGAAGATCGTGATTATAACAGTAAAAAAAGAATATTTAGAGTTGGAAAAATTTTTAGGTATCGCAGAGTACTTTTTTTAAAAGATGATGATGGTACATCGGTTGATTATTTTTATTATGATAAGAATGGTTTAATTTGTCATTATCAGAGAGATCTAGATGGTAAATCTATATGTACAAAATGCCCAAATCTAAATAAGACAAATAGGTAAATTGAAAATAAACGAAAACCAACACCGTACCCTCGCTCCTATCGATAAATAGAACCTATAAGTAAATCCGTACTAATACACGTTCGAAAAATAATATATGTTTAGTCCTACTCGTAGACGCTACTCCTTAAGGGCCGGTAAATCTTTTAGGGAGTCTGTAATGGAATAGCTCTGACTTATTTATAAAGGGATTTAGATTCATTTTATTGTTATAAGTTATTTCAATTATTTACTAAAGCCCGTTATTTTTCCTTATCCAAGTTATGTTGTAGTTGTCACGGCGGATAATGTGATTGATGGTGAGGGAGATACTCAGGGGTGGAACCGGTATAGTTATGTTAAGGGGAATCCTATTGTTTATAAGGATCCGACTGGGCACACGGCGGAAGGTGAAAAGTATGAAAATTCTTCTGAGGTTTGGAAAGAAGTTTATGATAAAGTTCAATCTACTGAAGGATTGAATAAATCTCAAAAATCGAAAATGTTCGATAATATGATACGAAAAAGACTTGAGATTCCTCAGGTAGGAATAGGCCAAAAAAATTGTATAGCTACGTCGAAAACTATGGCTATGATGGCTGAGGGATTGATAAAAAATAAAGCTGATGGAATTAGTAGAAATAATTATATGAATTTAATGGAAAAAACTCTCTATGATGGAAAGAAAGGAACTAATCGTTTACAGCTAGATGGTAAATTTGATAGAGCTGCAGCTAATTTTAATCACTTTAAAAATTCTAATCTTAAGCGTTATTCGTCTTTATCAGCTAAACAACGAGAGGAATATAAAAAGAACTATGAAAGCGATAATATAAAATTAATAAATAAAGCTAAAAATAGTGATGAGCTAGGAAAGAAAAAGAAAGGAGAATATTATTTTAAGAATATAAATAGTAGGGAAGCTTTTAAAGCATTGAATGACGGAAAGGTCTTAGCTGGATATGGCTCTGGAAGTGGACATGCGAATTCTTACTATTTAAATCCATTTTCTCAAAAAATAAAAAGAATAGACCCTTGGTCTCCTGGAAAAACTAGTACTGCTTCTCGAAATAACTTTGCTAGTTTTAGGTCGAATACGTCTGGAACTTTTGAGAAAATTGAAAAGGTCAAATAGATGAAAAGAATAATATTTTTTATGGTTATATTAGTTTTAGTTGGATGTAATAAACAAAATATTCTAGATGGATTAATGGAGTCAGATGAAACATTAGTTGCTTTAGAAACAGAGTGTGATTGTAAATTTGAAAGAACGTTTTTTAAACCTGAAATATATCCAGATAAAATTCCTGAATCTATTAAAGAATTTTCAAGTAAATATTGTAATATTGCTATTTCTGAAGATAGAAATTCTATTGATAGTTGGTTGTTGAGAGAAAATAAAGATCATGTAGTAATGATTTATAATGAGATTTATAAAAGATCGAATATTTCTATATATTTTATAAAACCTAAGCCATATTGGACTACTAATTTAGTGTTAGAATGTTTTGGACAAAAATTTAATTTTCAAATTTCTTATCGTATTTATCTTGATGAAATTTCATGGGAAAAGTACATAAAAAAGGAATATAATATTCCAGAAAATTATATTGAGTGGAAAAGAAAAGTAACTAGAAATACTAAATTAAAGGCAAAGAGCTTGAAGAATTTAGCCGAGGGGAAAAAGAGTATAATAAAAATTAATCGATTATTGATTGATTATATTGATAAAAGAATTTAGCATTTGAAGTAAAACCAACACCCGTACCCTCGCTCGAATCAATAAATAGAACCTATAAGTAAATCCGTACTAATAGTTGTTCGAAAATTAAAAATATATCTTTATCCTACTCGTAGAAGCTACTCCTTAAGGGCCGGTAAATCTCTTAAGGAGTAGTAAAAAACACTTTTAAAAAATCCTTACTAGTAATAGAGAGGATATTAAAGTTTTAAAGGATATATTTTATGAACTATTTACCGGACTATGTACATTCTATAGGGATAACCCTCGAAAAAAACTACCTTACTCCCGATAAAGAAAGGTCTACGAAAGACCCGAGGGAAAATATTCATTGGCTTAATCGATTTACGAAGAACGAGTTTAAAATAGGCTTAGTACCGTATTACGATAAAAAAACAAAAGAATATAAATATAATCTTCGTATTCTTTTCGCCGATATAAGTAGCTGTATATTATCGAACGGAAAAGGTATCGAAACTTTCGGGGATATAAAAGTCTATTTAACTGAGGTCTTCTTAAGTATTAAAAACGAAGAAGTTCGGAATTTCTATCTTGAGAATATCGTAAAAGCCCGGATTATCCGAACCGATTATTTCTTTCGAATAATACCTACCGAATCTCAAAGAGAATTCTTTCACGGCCCGTTTCGGGAAAATATAACAAAGCTTCCCTTAATAATAAAATCTTGCGATAGTATAGAAGTATACCCGAATACCGACGAACCGAGTACCGTATATTTTAATTATCCCGAACGTACTCTGGTACTCTACGATGAGGAATATCATTCGAGAAACGAAGATTATATAAAAGCCGAATTAAGAATATCATATGTTGATAATCTTAGGAAAGCTTTTAAAGTAGGTAGAAAAGACCTCGAATACCCGAATTGGGATAATCTCGACTTATCGAACGTAAAGGAATATTTTAATAAAACCCTTGGGGATATCCTTAAGGCTTTAAGTCCGGGTAAAAAGAAAATTAAACGGGATACTTTCGATAGTAATAAAAAGACTGTCGAAAAGTTCATCGAGCCGTATCCTTATATCGATATTCTTGATTCTAACGATAAGATTAAACGTAATAAAAAAGCCTTAAGAAAAGAAGGTCGGGAGATGAAGGAGGAATGGCTTTATAAGTTAAAAACGAAAGGCTTTATAACTATAGATAAGAGAATTAAGAAAACTCTTAGAGAAGACTTTTCTGAAATATATTCGAAGTTATATCCCGAGCCGGAAGAATTTTTTCAGCGTAAGCCCTTTACCGATTATAGGTTTTCCGAACGTTTAATAAAAGATACTTTTAAAGTTGAGCTTAAAGAGAAAGGAAAAAAGAAAACGATAAATGACTATAATCCTATCTATATAAATAAAGAACGAACGAAAGGGCTTGAATATCTTAGGAAGCGGGGCTTAACCGAAGAGGATATTGATGTTATTAAGTACGAAGTAGATTGGAGAATTAAACGAGCTCTTGATAAAATCTCTACTAACGCCGAACTAAAAACTCGTAAGAAAAATTTTAATGAAATACCCAAAGGTAGAAGAAGACCTTTTTTTGATTTTTTCCTCGACCGGTTTACCGAAAAGAAAGATTTAAAAAGGGCTTTAACGAATGTTCTTCTAGACCCGAGGGGAGAAGACTTAAAAGACTTCTTTATTAAAGCCGAAGAATTCCTAGAACTCTTTGTAGATAAAAGGGATTAATCGGAGATAGGTTTCTTGAATATAGCGAGGAGAGGGTAAACCTCTCCTCTATAATATTCTAGAAATTATTTTGAAGTTTTTGGTATTCTTTTTTCTTTCGGATTTTTTCGAGATACCGGTCGATTTTAACGCTCTTATAATAAACCCTCGGATTAAGATTAGGATTCGAGCCGAAATTTTCGTAGCCCGAAGGAGCTTTAAGAAGTCTACTCGATTCGGTTTTAATTTCCGTATAGCCATCGTACCACCGGTGTCCTTTTCGTTCGAATAGCCAGTAACCTGATTGTTTTAAGAAGGAGTCTTCTTTAACGTAAATAATTTTCGAACGACCGTATTTCTTTTTTAAAATATCAAAGGGCTTAATTCTCGAAGTCCTCGGTTCTACCGTAACGGTATAAAGAACTCCTTCGTAGAAATAACAGTCGAAATGAAGATAGCCTTTCTTAAAAGTTAAAGTAGTAGCGTCTTCTTCGATAAGTTTTAAGTTTTTAAGTTTTCTTTTTACATCTTCCTTTGGATTACCCCATTTTAGGGAAAGGTAACCGCCTCCGAGTCTTCCCCCGGATAAACGTTTAGGAAGTTTTTTAAGAAATTCCTTCCGGGAAAGAAGTCTCCGGTTTCTTTCTTTAAGAACAGGGGCTATATTATTTTTCCCGATAATACAGGGGTAGGTTATTCTTTTCGACTCTCCGCCGATAGAAATAAACTTTACCGTATCGAGATAATTATCGTAGATAGAAACCGTAAGAGTAGACTTCGTTTCGAACTTAAGATAAGAAGTAAGTTTAATTCTTTTCTCGTAATAGTAAATTTCTATCCCGTCTTTATAAGCCCACGATAAACCTTTATAATGTTTAAGTAAGTCGCCGGAAATCTTTCCGTTCGGGAGAAGGGTAAACCGTGACTTTACCTTTCCGAATTCTATATCCGAAAGAATATAAATCGGTTTATTGATGAGATTATCCCGGTTAAGGGGAGTAAGCCTTTCTCCCGAAGTACGACAGGATAGGCTTAAGGGTAGTAGGAAAAAGATAAGAAGTAAATTCTTCATAGTAACCTCCGAATTTTGATAATTTAAGCGAGGCTATTGACTCTATATCGGAGTTGTAAAGTAAAGAATAAAATTCGAAGGGGATCTATTTTAAGAATACCAGGGGCGGGGCTATCGATATAATAATAACCTAAGATTTAAGAAGAAATACTATCTCTATAATATATACCCGCTATTTACCCTATAAGAGACCTAAAAGAAAAGAAGAACCTTTCTCTATAATTAATACCCCGGAAACTACCGATAAGGATATCCCTGATAATAGAGAAATCCCTTGATGATATAATACCCGATATAAAAGACTTCCCTTTACTCTATAGAAAAAGGGGATAAACCTATCTTCTAAGAAAATATCTCTCTGAATAGAAAACTCCCTGATGGAAGGATATCGATATGTAGAAGGGCCTTATCTTTTTACCTGATGATAAGAAGGGGATAATAAATAGCCTTTTACCTCTGATGATGAAAAGAAGTACTCTTGCCTATAATATATACCGGCTATTTACTCTGTAAGAAACCTATCCTGTATATGGATGTAGAAGAATAAGTATATCCCCTTGATTGGATATGATGAATATGTTTACCCTGAATGGAAAACCTATAATATATACCCCGGAAACTACTGATAAGAAATACTCCCTGTAGAGATATACCTGAATAAATGAAATCCCTGAATACTTCCTTGAATAATATGTAATAAAGAATATCCCCTTTGAAAGAATACCGTTATTAGAAAGGGCCTGATTGTCTAACCGGTACGATGCTTGAAAGGGATAAGTAATAGCCTTTCTATTCTAAGAGAAAATTATAATACCTCCTTGATAAATACCTATGATGAAAACTCTCTCTATGAATATACGAGTAATGGATATTGTAGAATATGATGATTGGGGATAAATGCTGAATATCTGAAAATGATACCTCCCTAAATATTAATAAAAAGAAACCCTTTAATTCTAAGACTCCTTAAATAACTAAAATCCTTCCCTGTTAACTCCTTCTGTAAATAGAACCTTTTGAATGAATAACCGTAAACTTTAATGAAATCTCGACTCCTTGTGTAAATAGCTCCTGAGAATAAATGTAATCTATCTGATAGACCTATTAGTATGATGAGAGGGCCTTGAGTGGGGGCTTTTGTATGCTCCTGAGAATGGCTTGAAACGGTCGAAATATATACAAATTTTTATAATAAAATTCTTTACTTTTTATGGTAGTTATAATATAAGTTATATAAATATAAATAGATAAATAATAGAAAATGAAGAGGTTTCTATGACGGCTTTAGCCCCTGAAATTAAGCGGAAAATAATACGTGAAGTTGATCTCTTTCTTACCTCTAAGGAGCTGGATACCTTAAATGAACGTGAACTGGAATTTATTACTAAAAGCCTACTGACTGATAAGCTGAAAGAAGAACTGAAAATAGAGATTAAGAAGTATAAGACTGATATCGGAAAGCTAAAGAAGAAGTGGCTCTCCTGCTATAAGTCTGAGGCTACCCGTAGAAGCTATGGGGATAACCTTGATATATTCTTAAGCTGGTTAAATTCCCGTGATAAGAGAAAGTCTATTATAACCCTGAAGGCCGTAGACCTTGACGACTATTTATCCTCTCTAAAAAACGAGAAGATATCTGATAATACCCTTCGGTTACGAATAGCTGCTGTATCGAGCTTCTTATCCTACCTTGTGCGGATTGAAGTCCTTGATAGAAATTACTGTAAGGGCTTAAAGGGCCTCCCTGAAAAACGTCTTGAGGTGAAGTCCGCTGATGATATCCCCGGTGAAGAGGAAATCCGTAAAATGGAAATGGCCCTCTATCGTGATCTTTCTATTACTTCCGGGAGCGGGTATAAGGGAAAAGTGAAAGCCGGTAAGATGGGTTTACTTGTCCTGGCCCTGATAAAAGATACCGCTTTGAGGGTGGGGGCCTTACCGAATCTTGAGATAGATAAGCGGGGCCGGTATCGTGCTTTGAGTAAGGGCCGAACCGTAACCGGTAAAGTCTCTCCTGAAGTTTTAACCCTTATTGAAGACTTGGGCTTTGACTGTAAAAGGCCCTTTGACGGTTACCGGACTGAAACGATAAAGATATGGTTTGCCCGTTTCGGAAAACGCTTAGTTCGTGACGGTATTTTAAACCGCTCGTATAATCTTCATAGTGTAAGACATTTTGCCGCTATAAACTTCTGGAATGAATCGAAGGATATCTATCGATTAAAGAACTTTCTATCTCATAAGAGTATCGTAAATTCTCAAATATATTTATCGTCTTTGAATATAGATATTTAAAAGGGTTATGGGGGGAAATTATATGAGTTATAGTGCCCTGATCAATTTGATTGATTACTGGTCTGAATCTCTCCTTGACCGGGCTGACGTAATTGAAGAACTGAAATACCGAAAGGGGATAAATGATAGGGAAGTCTTTACGGAACTTAAAATGGGAGTGGTTGTACCGGCCCCGGAAGAGTTACCCTCTGAGATTGAGGAATATTTAAATGACTTCGGCCTATTGGAAGAATATCTTATCGGTATGGTTTCCTTACCGATAAGGAATTACTTGGGACGAATCGAAAATATTGTCTTTATAAACCTTTCCGGTAATAACCCGGTACTTTTAAACGATAAGGGTATAATAAACCTTGAAGCCTTTTGGGCGTTTAAAGAAATACTTTTTGTCGATACGCTGGAAGATTTCTTTACCGGTTATATTTCCGTGAAAAAGAATGTCGTCCCGGTACTGGATACCGGTATGATTGAAGATATTATTAATGCCTTAAAATGGAATGATACCGAAAGGATATATCTTCTTAATACCTCTTCCCGCTATGAAGACCTGAAAGAGAAACTTGCCGGTACGGATATAACCTGTATATCCGTAACCCTCCCGGATGAACTTCCCCTCCGGGAATATATTAAACGCTGGTCGGTAGAGTCTTTCCTTAACTTACTTGAATCTGAAAGTGAAAAGAAAATCTTATCTGATACTTCCGCCGTACCGGAAGACTTTATACTGGTAGAAACGGAACGGGAATTATTGTTTAAGGCTATAGACCGAGCTTATCGTATTCGGGGCTTTATCCGTGAAGGTTTTGAAAAGCTGGTAATGGTTTCCCTTGAGATAGACGGTATGGTTGTTCCTGATAAGGTAGACTTATCCCGTAGCCTCTCCCGGTACCGATTTGCCGAACTGGTTTCTACTGAAGTAGATATATCTATCGATACCGTAAAGAAAGACCTGAATAAGATTTACGCCCTCCTTGATGAAATTCAAAACGAAGCCTTTTCGGATAAGCTTAATGTGCCGGATAAGAATATTACCGTTATAACCCCAGGTGAAAAGTCTAAGATACTTGATGCTGTCTCTAAAAGAGATATTTTAAATGAACTGCTTTTAGAAGATACGGAACGGCTTGGCTATGTGGGAGAGGAAGTAAACAAAAAGCTATTTTATCTTTCCGCTACTTCCCGCCTTACCGGTAGACCGGTTTCGGTTCTCGATATTTCCCCCTCCGGTACCGGAAAGAGTTTTGGCCTTTCTATGATTATGGACTTAATGCCCCCGGAAGATGTACTCCGCTATTCCCGTCTTTCTCCGAACGCTTTATACTATATGACCGAAGCCGACCTGAAGGGAAAGGTACTCTGTATCGAAGAGATATGTGGTATGGAAGAATCCCTTGAGCCTATTCGTATGTTATTATCCGCCGGGGAGCTTGCCGTATCGGTTGTTGAAAAGGATGCCGTTACCGGAAGTCTTAAAACCGTAGAGCGAAGAATCCGGGTAGATATACCGGTACTCTCTTCCGGGGTAAAAGATATCTTCGATGAAGAAACGATGTCCCGCTTTATTATTACCTATAACGACCTGACTGAATCTCACCGGAACCGGATTCTTGAATCTATCGGAAGGGCTTATTCTCTTGAAGGGGAAAAGATATACCGGGGCCGTAAAGAGATATTAACCTTCTGGCGTAAACTACAAAGAACCTTCGATACGAACCTCCGAGTAGTAAATCCCTTTACCGACCGGATAACCTTGAATGTTGACCTCCCGGTAATTACCCGTAAACTTGAAAGCTATTACCGGTTACTGAATACGATAGCCTTTGTACGACAGGTTAATAAAACCCGGTACCGTGAAGTTGATTCTAAGGGAAAGCCTTTCGAGTTTATAACCGTGGATAAATCCGATATTGATACGGCGAATGAGATAGCCTCCTATGTCTTTAAGTATTCCCGAAGTGACTTAACGAAAAGATTATATGACGCCTGTATGGTGATTAAGAAATACTGTACTGATTCTGTTAAGGATAAGCGGATAAGCCCTTATGATGTTACCTTTACCCGCCGTGAAATCCGAGAATATACGGGCTGGAAGCTTTCTATGGCTAAAGACCTTCTTGATAAACTCGAAGAGCTTGAATATATCTACCGGGTATCCGGCTCCCGGGGAAAGATGTTTCTCTACCGGTTACTTCCCTTTGACGATAAGGAGATTATTAAAACCGACCTGAATCTTCCCGGCCCCTTTGTTGATACCCTTGTGCCGGACTTAAATTTAAGAACTTAACGAACCTATTGCTAACTTATTGCCCTATGAGCAATAAGTGTAAGTGCTGAACTGATTAATGGTTACGATAAAAACGACCCGACTTATTGACTTATTGCGGGAGGGAATTAGAGGGGGAAGAAAAAATGAGACCTGAAGAGACTATTGCCGTACTGAAAGACTTTAAAGAATATGAACTTTATCGGGGATTAAAGCCCTCTACGGTAATACGAAAGACCCGCCGGATAGGAAAGTACCTGTTATGGATAGGCGATAAATACCGGAAATCTGATAGGGAAGTTATTTTTTCCTACCTCGAAGAACTTAAAGAGGCCGGTATCTCCCCGGAACTTTATAATATGACCGTAACGGCCCTGAAGGATTTCTATTCTTACTTACTCGGCCTAAATGAAATACTTATAAACCCGGTAGAGGATATAGAACGTATTAAAATTCCCCCCGTATCTAAGACCCCTTACTTATCCTATGAAGAAATCGTAAAGCTTATAGATTCTATTCCTGATACGAAGACCGGTAAAAGGGATAAGGCTATACTTGAACTGTTTTATTCTTCCGGCCTCCGGGTTATGGAATTGGTAAACTTAGAGCTTGAAGATATCGACCTGGCTAATGGAGAGCTTATTGTCCGTTTCGGAAAGAACGATTCTTCCCGTATGGTACCGGTAGGAAAGAAAGCGGTAAGGATGATAAGGAAATACCTTGAAATACGACCTTCTTTTATAAATACCGATAAGCCCTGTGAAGCCTTATTCTTAAACCGTTTCGGAGCTTCCCTGTATGAAGGGACTATTCGTAAAATGATAAACCGGAGAAAACTAAAAGCGGGTATAGAATCCGAAGGGGTATGTCACTCTTTGAGAACTTCCTGCGCTACTGACCTTATAAATAATGGCGCCCCTTTATCTGCGGTAAAAGAAATATTGGGCCACCGAACCTGTCCCGTAACGACTACTTATGCCCGGGTAGAAAAGAAATATCTAAAGAAAGTCTGTCGGAATACTCACCCCCTGGGTAAAAAGATTCTGGATGATGAAGATGAATAAGTATATAGCTGAGTATATCGAATACGCTAAAAGAAAGAAGTACCGTGAAAGTACCGTAGCTGAATACGAACTATTCTTAAAAACTTTCTTCGGATTTATTACCGGTAACTACCCCGAAGTAAAAGAGATAACCTCCGTAACCCGTGATATGATACGCTTATACGAAAAGTATCTGGTAACTATGAAGGATAGCCGTGGAAAGATAATGACCCGAAATAGAAGAAGACGGTACCTGGCTAACCTGAAGACTTTCTTTAACTGGTTACTCCGTGAAGAAAAGATATATGTAAACCCGGCTTCTAATGTGGCTATTCCGAGAGAGAAAGTATCTTTACCGGGAGATATATTAAAGCCTGAAGAAATGAATAGATTATTAAAATCCGCTACCGGTACCGACCTTATGACTTTACGAGACCGGTCTATACTCGAACTGTTATACTCTACGGGACTAAGAGCTGACGAGCTTTGTAATATAGAGATATCTGATATAGACTTTGATGATGAAATACTTTTCGTCCGTAAGGGTAAGAAGGATAATCAACGGTTTGTCCCTTTCGGAGAATCGGCTAAATACTGGTTGATGAAATATATCGAAGCGGGAAGGGGCCTTTATCCGGGAGAGAATAAATCTTTATTGTACCTGACCTTACGAGGAAGACCTTTAACCCCCGTGACTTTAGGAAGGATTATTAAGAAGTACGTTGAAAAGGCGGGTATCGAAAAGCGTATCTGTTCTCATTCCTTTAGACATACTTGTGCCACTTTGATGCTTAAAAATAACGCCGATATCCGATATGTTCAAGAGCTTCTAGGCCATAAGAGTATATCGACTACGGAGAAATACCTCCGTGTAGATATAACCGACCTGAAAGAAATACATCGTAAATGTCACCCCCGGGAAAAAGAATAGTTCGGGATTTTTTGGTTTTATACTTCTTGACTATAGGGTTCCTTTTGAGATTATTCGTTATTAGGTTATACGTTTCGGGATATTTGATATTTCTGTTTTTGGCTATATTGATATGAATATAAGGACTCTTCCCGATGCTATTGTTCTTTTAAATTTCGAGGAGCTTATTCTTCGGCCCTTTATAATTTCTATGCGCGAAAACGGCGGGTTACGTCTACGTTAAAAACGTCACTGCGGATAATGTTATTGATGGTGAGGGGTATGATGATGATGGCAATGTAGTTACTTCAGACTCTCAAGGATGGAATAGATATTCATATGTGTCTGGGAATCCAATTCAATATAAAGATCCGACTGGTCACAGGAAGTTTGATTTTGGTGGAAGTCCTTTCGGTAAACTAAAAGCTATTTTTGAAAGAGCCGGTATTACGAAACAAACAGAAAAAAGAATTAATAGAGAAACTATAAGACTAGCAGGTAAGCTTGGAGGAGTTTTAGATGGTTACACCGGATTTAATGTTAGTAAGCTGATGTTGGAAACTATTGATTCTGAATTAGGTGGAAAAAATCCTGCTGCTGAGAGAAGAGAGCATAGGAAAATTTTTCAAAAGTCTTATAAAAAGGGGAAGAAAGTTGGGGATTTTGCCGGAAATATGCAAATTACTAAAGGTCTTATGCACACAATAGAAAAAGGAATAGGCAAGGAAGGTATTAAAAAATTAAAATCAAGTAAAGATGCAATGAAAGAATTTTTAACAGGTGTATATAAAGGTATTACACCAACAGGGCCAACTTTAAAAATGAATTCTAAAAATGAGGCTGCTGGATATGCCGCGGCGCAATATATAAAAAAGGTTCTGGAAAATAAAGATTCTCGAAAAGAAAGAACTCAAAATAACAGATGTATCTTAAATGGAGCACTATAGATTTAAATGATAAATTATCAGTTCGAAGACAATATTCCTTTAGTTTATGTCCTACCATTCTTACTAATAGAATCAATACATACAATTATTACAGGTAGGGCTTATCATAAATTAATGGAACTAAGTGGTAATAGTGCACGGTTTTTTACAATACCTTTCATAGTACTAATTGCATATATACTATATGATATCTATGATAGTTTTGTTTGGTATAAGAAAAATGGAAATAAAATATTTTTAAAATTATTATTTAAATCAGGTTTTTTTACGATTTTTTTATTTTCTCTATTTATCAGAATATTATCCATTTATGTTTATATACCATATAGCTTATATATTTATTTAACTTCACTAATGATAGTATTCTATTTTCAGAGAAAACTTGTAGATAAGCTTAGAGCAATATAATGATTGATGGTTGAATGAAAATTGAGAAAGGCCAAATAAAGTAATTTGAAAACAATTGAGACCATCCTGGATATCCGGGACGATTCAAAAATCTAAAGCATTCTCGGGAATGGATGTCAGAATTTGTAAATTTTTACAATACAAAGCATCGTCATTCAGCAATTTGATATGTCACACCGGCTCAAAGAGGTACTGGTATCGATCTTGATATTTTCAAAAAACGAAATGAGGTTATTGAAGCTGCAAGACAATGCACCCAGAGCGTTGGGTAAATAAAGTTCGGAAATGGGAAAACATAGATACTGTTTTTCTTAATCCTGAGAAAAAATTAAAGGATGTAGCATAAAAAAAGCGTCATCTATGTTGACATAAAGCGTTTCAAGTTTGATTCATGGATCGGTTGTTATTGGAATGTGGAGAACTTTATGTAGGGAAAAATCACTTGTCCCTTGTACCTTTTTACTTGCAACTTTTAAAGAATTTGAACATTAAAGGTAACCTCGTTTTTTTTGTTGATTTTATATAGGATACGAATTAGGGGAGGGGAGATCGAAATAATTTTTTATGAGAAGGAACAAGGAACAGAATATAAGGAACAAGGTACAAGGAACAAGTTGAAAGCTTAATTAGGGTGTCATATATTTTAGGCAGATTCTTAAACTTCATGCAGGAAAAAATCACTTGTCCCTTGCTACTTGGTACTTGCAACTTTTACCCCCTTGCACCTTGAAACTTTTACTCCCTTGACACTTTTAATAGAAAGTTTGTTGACTGGTTTGAGCAGAATTGTTCCCTTGTACATGGCACTATTAAGAGAAAGTTCAAAGATGAAGGTCGCAAGTTTCAAGTTTTATTGATGTATTTGACATTTTGGCCAATACAAAGAACTCAATGCATTGAAAAATTACTTGTCCCTTTCAACTTTGACCTTGCAACCTTCACTTAGCGGAGTATGAAAATGCAAATAGTAATCAATATCGATGATAAACTTATATCTCGATTCAAAAAAATCTTTAAAAGTAAAAAAGCCTTACTGGTTTTTACAGTATTTGTTTTAACCTCAGTAATAGTTGTATATGCCAGTGCAGCGGCAATAAATCAACTGAAGATATTTGCTCCGGGAGAGAAAATTTACGCAGAGGATATAAACAATAATTTTGAACTGGTAAATGACGGCAATACTCCCGTGGGTACAATTACCGCATGGCATAAAAATGGAGCCGCTTCAACTCTCACTCTCAATGACCGATGGAGAGAATGTAATGGAGCTGTTGTGTCTGATTCAGATAGCCCATTTAATGGAAGGGCAGTGCCTAATCTTAATGGTCAGAAAAGGTTTCTCAGAGGGGGGACAACTTCCGGTGCAGTGCAGACAGATGCCTTCCAGGGGTGGCAGGGAGTTATTTCAGGCATTGGAGATGCTAGTCCAACCTACTATAGTTCTGTTCGGGCAGAAAATGCCATTGTCACCGGACAAAACGGGTATTCTGGTCGTGCTCTGATAGACTTTAGGACTGTCTCCAGAGGTGACGTTTCCATGTTAAAACCAGGGAACGATGGTACACATGGTGCTCCAAGAGTAGCCAGTGAAACCCGTCCCATAAATATGACAGTTGTGTGGATAATAAAAATTAAATAGAGCAGCAGCATAACTTATGAAGTTTTCTCAGTCATCGGTTTTCTCCTAACCCGGGGTTGAACCCCGGGTTAGGAGAAAAATTCATTTTATTTCCTTGGAAAACCACAAAATCGATAAACCGGAAATCTTCGCGGTACTTTATAACCGGAAAATGAAAAGGACTTTCATCAGAAAGCTTCTAATCGATCAAAAAGCAGGAAGGTTGTTTTTCCCGAGAAGAAATATCAATTAGGGGTGCTGGGGATTCCCGGCAGGTATCAATTGATTGATGGCGCTGATCAGGAAAATCAGAAAAGCCCCGACCCGTATAACCCAACTTGTTTATTTCACATTATTCCCCCTGACACAGGTGGACCATAATAAAAATGTTTTTTTAAATAAAATCTTAATCTTCCGGTTCTTTCAATCGTTTATCCTATGAGGGGATGAACGATTGAAAAAAACAAACCAACACGATAAACGCTACAAGAAACTGTTTTCAAATCCAACACTGTTGCGTGAACTTCTTGAATCTTTTGTGGAAGAAGATTTTATCAGAGAACTTGATTTCTCAACTCTCGAACGAATAGATAAATCTTTTGTAACAGACAGCTTTCGGGAAAAAGAATCTGACCTGATTTATAAAATCCATTTTAAGAATCAGGAAATCTATATATATCTGCTCATAGAATTTCAGTCAACAGTGGACAGATTTATGGCGCTGAGAATCCTTCGGTATATATGCGAATTCTATGAGTTTTTGATTCAACAGAAGATAAAAAAACTCCCCGCAGTATTTCCGGTATTATTGTACAATGGTGATGCCCGCTGGACAGCAAAACATAACATTAAGGAATTGATAAACCATGTTATTCCGGAACAGTATATTCCGAATTTTACCTATTACCCGGTTCTGGAAAATGAATTATCCAGAGATGCACTGCTGCAGATTAAAAATGCTGTTTCGGCCATATTTTATATCGAAAACAGCAGCATAGAAGAAACCCGCAAAAATATAAATAATATTGTTAAATTATTAGTGACAGAGAGCCCTGAAGTGATTAATTTGATCAAGAACTGGCTAAATGACCTTCTGGGATTTAAAGATACAGAGATTATCGAATCTCTGGACGAATTGGAGGAAACTCACGAAATGTTTGCAACCGCTCTGAAAAAACATGATGACGAATTAATGCGTATAAGTGAGCAGAAAGGTATTGAGAAAGGTATTGAGAAAGGTATTGAGAAAGGTATTGAGAAAGGTATTGAGAAAGGTATTGAAAAGGGGCTTCGGAAAGGTAAATTGGAAGACGCCAGAAAAATGAGAGATAAAGGGATCAGTCTTGATGATATAATTGAAATTACAGGTCTTTCTGCCAAGACCCTTAAGGGGGCCGGTGTAGAGTAGTTTTTTCCTCCTAACCCGGGATTTAAACCCCGGGTTAGGAAACACAAAAACTCACTTCGTCCGCAGTTTCACAAACTTATCCCTTAACTTCCGGTTAAACTCATTGTGGTGGGAGATCACCTCTTTGATGCTTTTCCCCTGGAGTAATTTCACAATCATCGGGGCAAGTATAAACATCGCGTCGTGGTACCCAAGTTCAATCCGCTCATCGAGGGATGACCGGAAAAAATCAAATGTCCCGGCCCCCTTGAAATCCTCCAGGGGGAGGGTGGGGTAAATCTCCAGGATCACCTTCTTTTTCCATGACGGGAAGATGCTGTAATCAATTGAATCTTCATGCGAAAGAAACACAGTGATAATAATATCACATTCCTCGTCAAAGAGGGGCTTTACCGGTATCTTGTCGGTATTCTCTTTTTTGTAGAGGGGATTGTTTATCCCCCCATCCATGTACCGGTATTGACCTATTGAGACGGGTTCGTACATAAAGGGTATGCAGGCAGAGGCGAGGAGTACGCTCTGTGCATTCTTTTTATCTAGATTATTGAGAAGGAAGTACTCCGGTTCAAGAAGGTCAATGTTGTATGCACAGGCATAGAGATTTCTTTTATCCTTGATGACATCCTTCAGATTGACATGCTTATTAATGACCTCAGTGAGTCCCTTCTGGGAAAAAAGATTGAGATTTTGCTTCAGCAGGAAGTCACTTATGCCTGCTGAGTTTTCCCAGTCTTCTTCCGCCCTGCTCCATGATTCCTTGAAAAGATACTGCAGATCCTTGAAAGAACGGATACCTTCCTTCTTCTTGTCCTTATCCTCCGAGGAGAGAAAATTGCTGAATCGGGCATCTTCCCAGACTTCCTTCCAGAGAGCCGGGTCCTCAAGAAGGAAGAGTGCCCCGTTTAGCGCCCCGATGGAGGTACCGGAAACAACCTTTACAAATTTTTGCAGTTCCAGCTCATGTATTGCCTGGAAAACGCCAACCTGGTAGGCCCCCTTTGCGCCACCTCCAGCGAGGGCAAGGCCGATTTTATTTTTGAAGAGAAGTTTTATATCCATAATTACTTATCATCGGGGGTCGTCCAGTCGCCGCTGCGGTAGCGGTCCTGAATTTTTTTCAGTTCTTCCCGTTTTCCTGAATACTCAAGTTTTTTATCCGTGAGCCATAGAAGGTGTTCGTGCTGCCCCTCAGCCTCGAGTTTATTTGTCGCGGAGGTAATGGAAAAGGTCCCATTGGAGAAAACCGCCTCTGATTCACAGAGGGAGCAGAATATTTTTCCTTCGCGTGCCCTGAAGAGATCGGAGCCGCAGTTGCTGCAGCGATCTCTTCCCCATGAGGGAGATTCTTCTGTTAAGGTGAGGGCGCGGACAAGATTTTCAATTTTTTTATTAAATGTGGAGTCAGCGGCAATTTCACCGGGATGGGTTCCGTGAAAGAGTTCTATCCCCCTGCAGTCGAGTCCGATACTGCGGACCATGGCGAGAAGGGCCGCGTCGGCATAACCGCGGAAATCTTCCCTGCCCAGGGTCAGCGCCGCCGCTGTGGGTATTTTTCCCAGGGGCTCAAGGGAATCATAGAACTGGAGGGCTCGGTCAGCGAGCATTTTCATGATGCCAACGGGGCCGAGAACATAATCCGGTGCGGCGACAATACAGGCATCGGAGTTGAGAATTTTGTCCTTGAGCCAGTTGACGTCATCCTTCAGGTTACAGTCTTTTCCCGGAAGCAGGCAGGCATAGCAGCCCTTGCAGGGTTGAATTGAAATATTGGGCATGCGCACCAGTTCCAGTTCATAACCGCTCCCCATTCTGGCGGCAACTTCCTTTGCCACTATTTCACTGTTGCCGACTTTACGGTATGAGCCGACGAGTCCCAGGATTTTTTTAGTCATGACAGGGCTCCCATTCTTGACTTAATATCCTTCTAAAGCCTGGAAATTTCTGAAATGACCAGGTTCCCCGCACGGTTTTCGAAGTAGGATATCGAGACTTTTTTGTTGTGGAGACGTCTTATTTTTTTTCTGTAACGCAGCATATCCCTTCGCTGCGCGGCCCGGTCTTTAAAGGATGAATAAAATTCTTTAACAAATACGAATTCATTGTTTTCTTTATCCCGGCTGAAAATAAGCACCTGACCGAGGTCGTTGACGGCGCTACCGGAAACGGTTACTGTAATATGCTTAATATCTTCTTTTTGAAAGATGTCGGACATGGCACAGCTTAATGTTGATAGGAGTAAAAGGGAAAGGGTGATACGAAAAAGGAAGTTAATAATTCTCATGATATACCGGTCCTGAAAAATTTCAATGACAGGTTACCCAGTACCGGAGGGAGATTCAACAACTTTTATTAAAAGGTGCAAGGTACAAGTAAAAGGTGCAAGTTGCAAGTTGCAAGGAACAAGTTTGTCAGCAAAAAAACTTGTTCCTTGCTCCTTGACACTTGTAGCTACTATATTCCCCAAAAAGCCGGAAGGGGAATAAATGTAAAAAATTGAAAAATTTCGTTGTTTCTCAAAAGGCTTCAGGATAACATTTACTGCATTTAATTGAGGAGATTCCAGTTTTGAAAAATATTACCTTTATGCTGATCACCCTGACATGTCTGGTAGCACTGATTTTTACGACGGGGAAGAGCGAAAGCCATAAATCATCCCTTTTCGGAAAATACCGCGAACTGGTCACAACCATAGACTGTCCCCTGCCGAAAACTTCCCTCAAGGAATTTGAGCACTTCGGATTCAAGGAATACGGTTTTTTTAAGGGTGGAAAATGGTGCGGCACTGCAAAGGCCCCTGCAGGTTATTACGTATATGTCAGCCCGAAGTGGTATGTATGGAGAAAAGAATCGAAGAAAAAACTTCCCCCATCAAAACTCGCCTCAGTTAATGGAAAGTATAATAAGCTGGTCAAAAAAATAAACTGTCCCGGTCATAGTAAGTTTTACAAAAAGTTTACCGAATACGGCTATCAGGAGCCCTGGGTATGGTGCAGTGTCAAATCAAAACCGGGACACTACGTCTATGTTTATCCCGACTGGTATATCTGGAAAGACCTGAAAAAAGATAACATCCCACCCGCGGCAAAGGACCACACCGAATACAAGTACAGATATTCTAAACTTCTCCAGGTGATACCCTGCGGAAAGGATGAAAAACAGTACGGCGGGCACTACGAGTACGGCCCCTACGACCAGGGACACGTCTACTGCGGCCTCCGCTCTCGGAAGGGTTTCTGGGTCTATGTCGCCCCAAACTGGTATGTCTGGAAAGACCGAAAGAAAAAGGATCTCACCAGCGACCGGGAATACGAAAACTGGCCTCCACGGTGAGGTGTCATTCCTGAAAGCGACACTCCTGAAAGCGACATTGGCAATGTCGCTTTTCCGGAAGCATAAAGTTTTCTCTAATACAGAGAAAACTCCTTTCCTCAACCCCTACAGTCAACCTCGCCCGAAAGATCCTCAATGATGCTTGACTTTTTATGTCTCCTCCGTTAGGGGATATCAGATATGGAAAATTTCAATGTCATATACGGCAACCGCCTGGAATTGCTGGCTGAACACGCGGCGCGGCTGATCCGGGAAAATCCCCTCGATTCACCCTTTGCAACGGAATATCTCGTGGTGCAGACCCCGGGAATGGAACGGTGGCTCTCCCTTGAGCTGGCGCGGATGGCGGGTATTTTCGGGGGCTTTAAGTTTCTCACCCCGGATGGTCTCGGTCGCCTTCTCGAAGAGAAAACGGGAAGGGGGCGCCCCGGGGCATCTCCCTTTGACCGCCATAACTTTACCTGGGCGGTGGCACGTCTTCTTGAAGGGAATCTCCTGGATGAACCTGAGTATGCCCCCCTGAAGCGGTACGTGGGCAACAGTGAACTTAAGCGGTTCCAGATCGCCTCCCGAATCGCTGACCTCTTCGATCAGTACGCCGTCTACCGTCCCGACCTCCTTGAGGGGTGGGAAAGGGGAGAACTTTCCTTCAGTGACCTTCCCGCGGAAATCTGGCAGCAGAAACTGTGGGTACGCCTCCTTGAAACCTTTGGTAAAAAATTCGAGAACCGCCATGAGCGGATGAAAAATCTCCGGGAGGAAATAAAAGGTACCCTCCCGGGAAGCATAACCGGATTCCCGCAGCGGGTCATTGCCTTCGGCATCTCTGTACTTCCCCCCGTATATCTTGATCTTTTGCGGGGCTGTGCACGCCACAGCGACCTCTATCTTTTTGCGATGAATCCCTCCCGTGAGTTTTGGGAAGATCTCACCCCTGACCGTATCAGGGTGAGGAAGGAGAGGCAGATGGGCCTCAGTGACCCTGCGGATGCCCATATTGATCGTGGAAACAGGCTCCTGGCAAGCATGGGCAAGGCGGGGATGGATTTTTATTCACTTCTCTTCGATGGGGAAGTTGAAGACAGGGGGATCTTCGCCGAGCCGGGGGATGCAACACTGCTGCAGAAAATACAGAGCGATATACTCAACCTTAATGACCGCGGCCATGAAGAATCCGAAGCAAAGGAATTCGAAAAAGAAGAAATTGATGCCGGGGACACCTCCCTGCAGATTGCATCATGCCACAGCCCCCTCCGGGAAGTTGAGGCCCTGCAGGATTATCTCCTCTCTCAATTTGACGAAGACCCGTCACTGGAGCCGCGGGACGTCCTTGTACTGACACCGGATATAAATGCCTACGCCCCCTACATCGAGGGTGTCTTCGGAGTCGCTCACGAAAATGAGAGAATGCCATTTTCTATTGCGGACCGTACCATCAGCAACGAATCCCGCATTGCCGATGCCTTCCTTTCAATACTTGATCTCGTTGGGGCGCGCCTTGAACTTTCACGGGTATTCTCCATACTCGATGCAGAACCGGTGCGCCGCAGGTTTAACCTTGAACTGAGTGACCTGGAAATGCTCCGGGATACAACCCGCGGTGCGGGAATCCGGTGGGGCCGCGACGGGGCCTTTCGTGAGTCCCTGGGCCTCCCGGGAACCGATGAAAATACCTGGATGCGGGGCCTCCATCGATTGATTTTAGGATATGCAGCGGACGGGGCAAACGAGGATATCTTCATGGATATTCTTCCCTTCGGAGCCCCCGAGGGGGAGAAGGCGGCGGTCCTGGGGAATTTTCTTTCATTCTGCGAGGAGCTCTTTTCCCTCCTCGATTCCTGTCGTGAGTCGATGCACCTAGTGGAGTGGCACGGCACATTCTCAAGGGTCCTTGAAACATTTTTTGTTGAAAACAGTGACACGGAGCAGGAGCTTCGATATATCCTGGGACAGATAAACCGTCTCCCCGAAATGGAGCAGCTTACGGGGTACCGCGGCATGGTCTCCTTCGAGGTGATGAAGAGCTATTTTACCGAGCGATTCAATACGGACATGACGGGTCGGGGATTTATCACCGGGGGCATCACCTTCTGTTCCATGGTGCCCCTCAGGAGTATCCCCTTCAGGATTATTGCACTCCTGGGAATGAACGACGGTGCCTTCCCGCGGAGGTTCCGTTCTCCCGGCTTTGACCTCATTGCCCACAGGTCACGCAGAGGAGACCGGAATATCCGGGAATCCGACCGTTACCTTTTTCTTGAAACGATACTCTCCTGCAGGGAGTCACTCTATATCAGCTATGTGGGAAGAAGTATCCGCGACAACACGATTCTGATTCCTTCAAATCTTGTCACGGAGCTCATCTCATATATCGAAGACAGCTTCGTTGTCGAAGGAAGTGAAGATACCGGGGACTGGCTCATCACGGAACATCCCCTCCAGGCCTTCTCCCGGCGGTACTTTGCCGGAGATGCTGGGCGCCTCTTCTCATATCGCAAAGAATCATGCAGTGTCGCCGCATCCATTGCCGCGGGGGGAAGAAAACTTCCGGGATCATTTGCCGGGGCGGATATTCCCCTCACTGAAAATGAAATCCCGGAGACACTGACGGGGAATGATATTGTTTCCTTCCTTTCAAACCCTTCGAAGCATTTTATGCAGGGACGCCTCAGCATATCAATTGAAGAATTTTTTGACGAAGGGGAAGATACTGAAAGTTTCAGCCTCGATAACCTGGAGCGTTACAAGTTACAGGCAGACCTTCTTGAAAGGAGCCTCCGCGGAGAGGATACCGGGGCTACCGGTGAGATTTACCGCGCCGGTGGAATACTTCCCCACGGTACACCGGGAACGATGCTCTGGGAGTCCCTTCGGGAATCTATGGAGACCTTCGCCGCCAGAATAAACAGCGAAGTGGGGACTGCCCCGGAGGAGACATGGAACTGCCGCCTCGATATCGACGGTACAACAGTGATTGGACGCGGTGGAGGCCTCCGCAGGGGGAGACTGGTAATGTACCGCCCCGCAAGGCTGAAGGCGAGGGACCGCCTGCGCCTCTGGACGGCACACCTTCTATGTAACGCCTCGGGGGTGGCGCGGGAATCATGTTTCATCGCCACGGACACCATGCTGTTACTGGCCCCGCCGGAGGATTCGAAGAAACTGCTGAAAGACCTCCTTGCTCTTTATCGAAGGGGATTGGAAAAGCCCCTGCCGTTTTTTCCCCAGAGTTCATGGGCCTATATTGACAAGCTCCTGGCCAGGGACGATGAGGAGAAGGCGATGAAGGAGGCAAACGGCAAGTTTCTCGATAATTTTAAATTTACCGGTGAGAAGAATAATGATACCTGGTTTTCCACCTGTTTTTCCGGTTTTGATCTCTACGGTCTTGAAAAGGAATTTCGCAGTTTGTCAAAAAGAGTATACGAGCCCCTTATTGAAGTTTCCCGCGAGGAGGCGATAAATGAGTGACATAAAGACCTTCGATCCCCTGAAGGTAGACCTGGGTGGCACAAATCTCGTGGAGGCGAGTGCCGGCACCGGCAAGACCTACAGCATCGCCATACTCTTTCTCCGCCTTGTCGTGGAGGAAAAACTACCCATCGAAAAGATTCTGGTGGTGACCTATACAAGGCCCGCAACGGCGGAACTGAAGGACAGAATCCGATACTTCCTCTCCGAAGCGGTGCACGCCTTTGAAAAGGGAACCTGCAGGGAAGACGCCGTAACGGAATTGATAGAAAAATTTCGCGGGGGTGACGACAGAAGAGAACGCCTGGCTCTCCTGCAGGAGGCGATTCTATGGCTCGATGAGTCCTCTGTTTTTACCATTCACGGCTTCTGTCAGCGCGTCCTCGGGGACAGCGCCTTCGAAACCGGCGAGCCCTACGAAACGGAAATGATCCTCGACCAGAGTGAACTCCTGAAGGAAGCGGTGATGGACTTCTACAGGAAAAATATTGTCACGGCGGACCCGCTTCTTTTCCGGATGCTTGATGATTCCAATAACGGCATTGATGACCTGGTCTCCTTCGCCTCTGCGGCTCAGAGCCGTCACCTCGTTGAAATCCGTTACCCGGAAAATTTTCAGCTGAGCCACCTTGCGGAAGTCTGGTCTGAACTGAGAGAGATATGGAAAAATAACCGCGGGGAGGTGAGGGAAATTATCACTTCCTCTCCCGACCTGAAGAGAAACAAGGATAACTTCAAGGCCGATATTCTTGATGCCTTCTTCGAAGAAATCGACGGGTCTTTCCAAAGTGATGCACCGGCAGTTGCGGCCCTAAAAAAACTTACCCGCAGCAATATCGAAGATCAGACAAAAAGTAAAAAGGAACCGCCGGAGCATGCCTTCTTTGACCGCTGTGAAGAATTTTTTGAGATTGCCGGGGATGCCCTCTACTGGTTCCGCGGGCGCCTTCTCCTTTACCTGAGGGATGAACTTCCCCGAAGAAAGAGAGAGCAGAACGTTCAGTTTTTCGATGATCTTTTAATGCGCCTCTATAAGGTATTGAAGAGCAGTGACGGGGAAGTTTTAATCAATACTCTCCGCAATCAGTACCGGAGCGCCCTCATCGATGAATTTCAGGATACGGACCCCGTGCAGTATTATATCTTTAATACCATTTTTAATTACAGGGGGGGAAGTCTTTTCCTCATCGGGGACCCTAAACAGTCAATCTACGGCTTCAGGGGCGCGGACATCTTTGCATACATGGAGGCGGCGCGCGCCGTCACCTCGCGGCATACCCTTGAGACGAACTGGCGTTCCGAATCACCCCTGGTGCAGGCCTTCAATGAACTCTTTCAAAGGAAGCTGCCCTTTCTTTATGATGAGATTGGTTATGAGGCAGTGAAGGCGAGCTGGCGCGCCGATGCCTCACCCATGACCATAGAGGGGAAGCGGGAAAAACCGATGGTGGTTTGGAACCTCCCCGAGGACGATGCCGTTTCAAAGACACGCCACCTTGAAGTTGCATCCCGCGCCGTTGTTTCCGAGATACTGCGCCTGCTTCATGCCGATACCAGAATCGGGGAGAGGCGCCTTGTCCCGGGGGATATTGCCATCCTTGTTCAGACCTGGCGGCAGGGGCATGTGGTGAAACAGCTCCTTGCGGAGTGGGGAGTCCCCGCAATAATGAATGCCGTTGCGTCGGTCTTTGATACAATGGAAGCGGGAGAACTCTACCGCTGCCTCAAGGCCATTGCCCAGCCGGGAGACGAGGGGGTGATCCGCGGCGCCCTGTCAACATCTCTCCTGGGGGTCCCCCCTGAGGAAATATTCAGGTTTAATAACGAAGACGAACTTCGGGAATTCTGGCAGTTCAGGTTCAGGGAACTGAACCGCCTCTGGGAGCAGCGCGGCTTTATGGTAATGTTTACCCGTTTCATGAAAGAGAATGATCTTGCCTCCAGAACTGTTGCCCATCCCGAGGGGGAAAGGCGTCTCACCAATATTCTTCACATAATGGAACTGCTTCACCGGCGTTCCGCAGAGAGCGGTTCCGGGATGCATCATCTCCTCCGGTGGTTCGGTGAACGCCTCACGGAAATAAATAAACGTAACGAAGAATACGAACAGCGCCTTGAGTCTGATGCCAATGCCCTCTCCATTGTGACGATCCACCGCAGCAAGGGGCTCCAGTATCCCGTATTATTCTGCCCCTTTCTCCATGAAGAGGCAAAACCACGTGATGATGATACCTTTATCTATCATGAACAGCAGAAGGAGATTCTGCAGATCGGTAAAGATAATCCGGAAGGTCTGGAGATTGCCCGCGGGGAAAGCCTGGCGGAACAACTCCGTCTCTTTTATGTGGCGGTAACCCGTGCTGAGCACCGCTGTTATCTCCTGAGGGTAAACATGAAGCATGGAGAAAATTGCGCCTCACACTATTTTCTTCACGATGCCCCGGGGAGGCTTGCTTCATCGGAGGTAATCTCCCTTGAGGAAATCCCGGCGCCCCCCGCAGCAGGGTATCAGCCCTCGGAGGAAGATGCCGGCCATCTGCAGTGCAGAAATTTCACCGGGAAATTTAATAACACCTGGAAAATTACCAGTTTCAGTGCACTCACCGCGGAGCGTCACGGTGAAGACCACGGGAGGTCAACCGAGGCGCAGGACCGTGATCCCTTCAGTGAAGAGAAAGCTGAAGAAACAGTAGAGCTTAAGGGTATACACGCATTTGCGAAGGGTCCCAGGGCGGGTACCGCCCTGCATCAGATTTTCGAAGAGATCGATTTTACAGAAGGGGACCACAGGGAAAAAATAAATGAAATCCTTACGGCCTATTCCCTGCAGGGAGAGGATGCCGGGGAAGTTCCCGTCATAGATGAGATGGTGCGTAATGTCCTCTCCGCCTCCCTTCCGGGAAGAGAAAACTTTTCTCTCCGTGAAATTACCATGGAGAACCGCCTCACTGAGATGGAGTTTTACTTTCCCCTCAAGTCCATCGAAGGGAGTGAGTTTGCCTTTATTGATGAGGGCCTCACGGTGAACCCTTCAGAGGGATTTATCCGAGGTTTTATCGACAGCATTGTCTGCCACGGAGGCCGCTACTACATTATTGACTGGAAATCAAATTTCCTCGGAGGCGACGAGTCATGCTACGGTGAGGCCGCCTTGGCGGCGGCAATGAGGGACCACCGCTACACCCTGCAGTATCTTTTATATACCGTTGCCCTTGACCGCTTCCTTGCTGCGAGGATAGAGGGATACAGCTACGATGAATATTTTGGCGGCGTCTTTTATGTTTTCTTACGGGGCGTGCAGGAAGGAACCAGCCGGGGCATTTTTTTCGCCAGGCCCGGTTTGGATGAAATTCAAAAACTGAGCGACATGCTCTGCCGGTAAGGGGTTGCCAGGTGAATGTAATAACAGCCATTAAAGAATCTGAGAATTTCAGTGACATCGATTATCACCTTGCCCGTTTCATGATGAAACATGCCGGGAGTGAGCCTGAACTGGCCGCCTTGAGCGCAGCCCTTGTGAGCGCCGAACTCTCTGCGGGGCATATATGTCTAAACCTTGAAAGGGGGAAGGGGCTCATACCGGAAAATGATGCGGATAAATTTCCTCTCCCATCCCTGAAAAAGTGGCGGAGTGGACTTATCGAATCAGGGATGGCGGGTGACGGCTCCCATTTTACGCCGCTGGTTCTGGAAGAAAACCGTCTTTACCTGCAGCGCTACTGGCAGTACGAGGAGGATATTGCAAGGATTCTTCTTGAACGGAGCTGTGCTCCAGGGGAGACCCTGGCACTGGAAGAGGAAAATCTCCTTGAAATTCTATTTCCCGGGGGGGAAGATAATCTTCAGCGGCGCGCTGCGGCGATGGCCCTCTCCGGGCGCCTTGCGGTCATCTCCGGCGGTCCCGGGACGGGGAAAACAACCACCCTTGCACGCTTCTTATACATTATGCTCTCCCGTGATCCCGATACCAGGATTGCCCTGGGTGCACCAACGGGCAAAGCTGCGGCGCGAATGAATGAGGCCATCGCAGTTGCCCGTGAACAGCTGGATGAAATCATGACTGCAGAAAAGAGACCGGTAAACCATGAAGCGGTAATGGAACAGATGGGGAGCCTGAAGGGACGTACCCTCCACAGGATGCTGGGGTATCTTCCACGGGGAGGGGAATTTCGCCATAACCGTGAGAACCCGTTGCTGCAGGATATTGTAGTTATTGATGAGGCATCGATGATCGACTGTTCCCTCATGGCGAAGCTCTGCCGAGCCCTTCCCCCGGAAACGAGACTGGTTCTCCTGGGAGACCGTGATCAGCTCGCCTCGGTTGAAGCCGGGGCGATACTTGGGGATATATGCGAGAGCGCCCTTGATAAAAAGGGCCCCCTCCGGGGACATGTAATTGAACTGAAGGAGAGCTGGCGCTTTCGGCACCGTACCGGAATCGGCGCCCTTGCTGAAACAATAAACCGGGGGGGAAGTCCCGGAGATGTCAAAAAAGTTTTTTCAGATTACGGTAAAAATGAGGGGATTTCACTTCTTGATGTGACAGAGGGGAAAATCACTGAACTGTTTCGGGATAGAATTATTGAGGAGTATCGAAAAGTAGTTGAGGCACCCGATCCGGAGTCAGCCCTGGCCGCCATGAAGACTTTTAGAATTCTTGCACCCCTGCGAAGGGGGCCCGAGGGCGTAAATGCCCTGAATCAGCTGGCGGAAAGGGTTTTGAGGGAGTCGGGCCTGATAAGGGGCGGTTCGGGAATGTACCGGGACCGGCCGGTGATGGTGACACGCAACAGTTACCAGCTCTCTCTCTTTAACGGTGACATCGGTATAGTCCGTGAAGATGATAACGGGAATCTTCGCATATACTTCCCCGCACCAGACGGCTTCGGGGTACGTTCCGTGTTGCCCGCCATGATGCCGCCGCATGAGACAGTTTTCGCAATGACGGTTCACAAGTCACAGGGATCTGAATTCGATCATGTGATACTTGTTCTTCCCCGGCGGGATTCTCCCGTGGTTACACGGGAACTCCTGTATACGGGAATTACCCGGGCACGAAACCTTGTTGAAATTGCCGCAAGCCAGGAGACTATCCAGCGGACAATCAATTGCAGGGTGGAGCGTTCATCGGGACTTGAATATAAATTGGTACCTTCACCGTTAGAATAGGAACCAATAGGGAAAACCTCATAAATTCCCCGGGGTGGATTTTATAATATCATTGGTATCTCTTAGCACCCCTCTGGGGGGTCGGGGGGCTATTTAATTTATTGTTGCTCATACTTTCATGACACCGGTCTGAAAAAAAATTAAAAAAATATGAACGATTTGTGATAAACTCCAGTCATAGTATCAGTTAGAGTCCCCACCGCAATCTCAGGTGTTGATTCAAATATTATATGCAGGAGAGAGTATCATGAAACGACTTGTATCCTCAATCTATATCATTGCCGCGGCGGTGGCAATATTTTCCCTTGGCAGTGAAACCTCCCCCGCCAGGACCAAACTTACCACACTGCCTCAACGGTCAATGGTCAGAATAGATTTAAAAAATGACCACAATATTCTGGTAGAGGAAGAAAGGACCATAAATCTGCAGAAGGGTGTTAACCATGTTGAATTTGCATGGGCCAATACCTACATCAGGAAAGAATCCATACAATTTAGAACCATAAAAGCCCCGGGAGCAACAAATGTGCTTAATGTTAACTATCCCCCGGGAGAAACCGCCCTCTACTGGCAGGTCTATTCGGGAAAGGCGGGACCCGGTAAATTCAGAATTTCCTACCTGATCAGCAATATCAACAAGGTCATATCCTATGAGGCAACGGCAGACCGGAATGAAAAGATGATGATGTTGAAAACATATTTTACCATGAAAAACCTGAGCGGTGAGTATTTTGAAAATGCCCTGGTGCAGATAAATTTCGGAAAAGATTTCTATAAAACCTTTAAATCCGGGGAATCCAAAAAGATGCTCGCGGCAAAATTTATCGATGTTCCCATCGTCAAGGAGTATCTCTTTGATCCCGTTATCGACGGTAAAAATGTCAGGATGAATTATCTCATTGAAAATATTAAAAAGAATAACATGGGTTCCTTTCCCCTCCCGGCAGGGAAGGTGAGAATTTTTCAGGAGGATTCTTCAGGGACCGAAGCCTTTCTCGGTGAAGACTGGGGGGCCTATACTCCCCGGGACAAAACCATGTCACTTTACCTTGGGCAGGCGAAGGAAGTTAAAGTAAAAAAATATTTGTACCGGAGTAAAGAAAATTATGTTGAGAAACCGGTTAAAAATATCACCCGTGTCCTGAAATACCAGGTTGAAAATTTCAAAAAGGAAATTGTTCCCCTCACCATCAAAGCGCATCCCGATGGAGAATGGGTGCTGAAAAAAATTGTTTTGAAAGAAGAAACAGGGGAACGGAACAAAAAAAGTGAAAAAGAAATTCCCCATAAAACTATGGTTTCCACGGAAAAGATAGATGTAAACAATCTGAAAATCGATTTCAAGGTCCCACATACAAAGGACAGGAAATTTAATCTCTATGTTCATCTTGAACTCAGGAACCGTTGGTAAGGAGGCCTGAAATGTATACCACAATTAAAAAAAGCATAATTAAAAGTAAAAGAAGAATTACACTGACACTGATTGCTTTCCTTGCTGCAACATCAGTATCAGAATCAGCGATAGATCTTGTAACAGTACCGAGCCGTGATACGGTTCAGCTGACAATATATAATTCCGCGGATATCACCCTGGTGAGAGAAACAAGAACCCTCACCTTTAAAAAGGGTCTCAATACCATACAGTTTGCCTGGGCGGGAACACTTATAGATCCCACCTCTCTGCGGCTGAGGTTCATCACGGAGAAAAACAGTCTTGATCTACTTGATACAACCTATCCGCCGGGGCGCAATGATGCCCTTCAGTGGAATGTCCAGTCACGTTTGAGCGGCCCCGCAAAGGTCGGGATCACCTATTTTACTTCCGGTATTACATGGAAGGCTGATTATGTCGGTATCACCACGGAAAATGAAAAGCAGATGGATGTGAAGGGGTATGTAAAGGTTATAAATAATTCAGGTGAAGATTATCCCAATGCAAAGGTGAGACTTGTCGTGGGGACTATAAACCTGGTTGAAGAAATTTCTCAGCTGGCTCAAAGACCTGTTTCATATCGAAAGCTCTCAGCTCCAAAGCGCGCCGGGTATCGGAGAAAATTTAAGAGTTACATGCGCAAGGCTGAAGCGGCAGACATGGAGATGAATGGAAGCAGCATCAGGGAAAAAAAGATTATAAAAGAGGGCCTCTCGGAGTATTTCATTTTTACCATCGAGGGCCGGGAGACTATTCCCAATGGATGGGAAAAACGGCTTAATTCAATCTACGTTGAGAATGTACCCATGCAGACTATTTATCGTCTGTCAGATAAGAAGTACCGAGGAACCGTTAGAAAATTTTATGAATTCAAAAACCAGAAGGTTAAGGGTAAGAAGGGAAAAGGCCAGCTGGGAGAATCTCCCCTGCCTGACGGAAGATTTATGGTTTTTTCTAAAAATCAAAAAAATGATCTTTCATTCAAGGCGGCGATCAATATAAAGTATATTGCAAATGGAGACAAGGTTAAATTGTCCCTTGGGGAGTCAAAGGATGTTGTGATTCAGCGGCACCTGAAGGATTACAAAAGGGAAAAAATTAATGTCGAATTGAGTTATTACAAGAAGCCCTATGTCAAGAACTATTACGAACACTATTTCTATAGAACAGAAATTGTCAATACCCTCCCAAGGCGGGTCAAGGTTGAAATCGAACGGCAGTTTTCAGGAAAGTATTCTGTTGAAAAATTAAAGTTTAAAACATACAAGGTTGATAAGTATACATTGAAATATTATCCGGACCTGCCTGCTTCGGCAAAGAAGCAATTTTCCTACGAGGTGCTGGTGTTCCAGGGTTCGAAGTAGAAAGGTACAAGTGACAAGGTGCAAGTGACAAGGGTAAAGATGTTATTTTAACATACTCAGCCAGTATTAACTTGCTACTTGTCACTTGTTTCCCGTTTCTTTTCAACCCGATACTGCTTGAAAAAATCACTCCGAATTATCTTATCTGCAATATGAAATCCGGCTTTACGATGACTCACCTCCCGGAGGGGTGTATCTTTTTCATTTGAAAGGTACTGGTCCGGATAGATAAGGGCCCAGTCCGCATTTGAGGTAAAGGGATTCTTTCCCATTATTTTTCCCGCATATTTATCGGGAT
Source organism: uncultured Spirochaetota bacterium (assembly GCA_942491575.1). Taxonomy (GTDB): domain Bacteria; phylum Spirochaetota; class UBA4802; order UBA4802; family UBA5550; genus CAZHNW01. Next base: position 796,673 of record CALOBT010000025.1, on the reverse strand, counting down.
TGATTCCCATTATGTGGGCTATTGCGGGGTAGGCATCGACGTGGGCGGTCAATTTTTCTATTTTCCTTTTCTTTATGCCGGGAACCCTGATAATCATTGGGATTTTTCGCCCCGGTTTTAAAATCCATGCGAATTCTTTCTTCGATTTTTTAATTGTCTCGTAGTCCAGGTATGGCGGGTGGTCCCCGTAGACGACCAGGAGACTCCTGTCATACAGGCCTGAACTTTTCAGGTTTTTTATAAATAATCCGAGCTCATTATCAAGCTTTTCTACTGCCCTCAGGTACCCTTCGACATTAGTCAGGTCACCTCCCAGGTGGGTTTCAATTGTAATAAGGATGCTGAAAAATGGCTCCTTTTGATTTTTGATGATATCGGCGCCCTTCTCAAAGACCTTACGGTCATTGTTTACCCATCCGCTTTTTCCGAAGAGTTTCTGTGCATCATGAAAGGTGTCGACCTTCATCGAAGGGTAACTCTCGCCGCGGTTCCAGAACGAGGACTGGTTTCCGTGTATCGCCAGGGTTGTGTAGCCTCTTTGTTTCAGCAGTTCAGGCAGTGTCAGATACCGGTTGTTTGGAAAACGGAAAAAGGTACTTCCCTTCAGGGGAGGAAGGAGGGAAGTGAAGAGAATAAACTCCGCGTCAGATGATCCCCCGTGGAAGTTCTGGCAATGGTAATTGCTGAAATAGATACTCTCGCCGATGAGGCGGTTCAGGTTTGGGGTGATCTCCTTCCCATTATAGCTGCAGTCAATGGCAAAGCCTGCCAGGGCTTCACATTGAATGACGATGACGTTTTTATGTTTCCCGCATCCGAAGAGGGTGTCTTCCTTTTTCGGTAAATAGTTTTTCTGATTTTCCTTCATCCACGACGTGACCTCTTTTATCTCCCCGGGTGTCAGGCTGTCATTGAGCCGTGACGTCAGGGTCACCGCAAGATCAAGGAAGTAGTAACCGATAACATTGTAACTCGCCAGGTTGACTTCCTCCCGCCATATATTGACAATGTCTCTCTTGAAAATAAATTTATCTTTTGCAGGCCCAAGTGATATCATGAAAAGGGCAGTAAGTATCATCAGCGCCGCGGGCATTTTTTTCCTGACGTTTTCTTTAGAGGAAGGGATTTTTCTGAATATAAATAATAGAACGGGAATGTCACACAGCAGCAGGATTTCCCGCCAGCTGATAATGCTCCAGATGCTCGGCCCCAGGCCCTGGAGGTTTCCCAGCTGCAGCAGGACATGAATGCTGAAGGGGCGCGTATAGTACCGCATATAGAGAATCTGTACCACAATAACGAGGGAGAAGAAGGCATAGATTAAAAAGGCAGAAATGAATCTTCGGCGGTGGTTCAGTATCAGCAGCAGCGGCGCAAAGAGGAGCAGGGGGATGCCGGGAATGTTCAGCCAGTAGAGCTCAGGGGGAGATATCATTTCCGTAATGAAGGGGAAAATTTTTAGTTTGTACGCCAGCAGTACCGGCAGAACCAGTATGGGCGACCAGTTTTTCATATTATTTCCGGGCAAATTTTGCCGCTGCGTCGATTGAAGCGGCAATCTTCTGTGCCTCTTCAATAGTGAAGCTGCCGGAAATCTGAAGGCGGCCCCCTGAAATTTTTTCCCGGATAATCGGTGCGGAGAGGATTTTTCCATTGAAGATAATGGCAAGCTTACTATGTTTGTTTTTTTCGGTGATGACGGCGAATTTTTCTGCGCCCCTTCGAGTGAGGACCAGCAGAACGATGTGACGGCCATAGGGATTGCGGGAAAGACTCACCTTCTTGATATCAATGTCGCTTAAAAGAATTTCATTGTCGAGGCATATATTTTTTTTTGTTTTCAGATCCGTTATGGTTTTTCCTGTGCAGATTTTTTCTTCCTTTACCAGCTGAAATGTGAGTACCGGAAGTTGTGTGGTTTTATCAATTACAGGATGATCTGCCACGACAGGTTCTGAGAAAAAACTTGATATATATAGTAGAATGCCGATGACCGGGGATGCGGTAGTTTCCATGATTTTTATCCTTTTATAAACTTCCTTCACCCATGATTTTTTTAAAAATTCCGGCTGTCAAGAAAAACTTCTCCGCTCGGATAAAATCATCACATCTACAGGAAGGGGGGCATTTTTATGGCGAATATTCATGGGCAGATTTCAAAGGATCCCTTTGAAAAATTTCTCGGTATTGAAATTGAACCTGTTGAAGACGGGCATGCCCGTTTTTCCCCTGCTGATATAATTTTGCTGCGATTTTCCTCTCAGTGCTGGTATTTTATCAAAAAAAATAGACCTGTTTAATATTGTTAGATGTGTAAAAGTTACTAAAAAATTCCAGTTTCTTGAAAAAATCTATTGACCATAATTCACTAAATCTATACCTTTCACTCTAGAAAAGCTAGTACGAAAGAGCAATTAATAGTATATCAATCTATAGAGGAAGTGTTATGGCAAAGGAATTTTCACGGAGAGAATTTATAAAAATTGCCGGTGCAGGACTCGGAGGCCTCGCCGTCACTGGCGGTGTGGGGAAGGCAGTCCATTCGGCTCTCGGTGATGACAATAAAGAAGATGTAATCACCAAAACCGCCACTTACTGCGAAATGTGTACCTACCAGTGTGCCGGCTGGGCGTATTTGAAAAACGGAGAACCATGGAAAATCGTTGGTAATGACATTGATGAACATTCCTATGGCCGCCTCTGTACCAAGGGATCCGCGGGATTTGGAGTCTATGATGATCCTGACCGCCTTAAAACTCCCCTCATCAGAAAAGAGGAGAGGGGTAAGCAGGTTTTCAAGGAAGCTACCTGGGATGAGGCCTTCGAATACATTGCCAAAAAAATGGATGATATAAAGAAAAAGCACGGTCCGGAATCTGTTGCCCTTTTCAGTCACGGTTCAGGGGGGAAGTGGTTCAAACAACTCCTTAAGGCGTACGGCACCAGCAGTTTTGCCGCGCCGTCATATGCCAACTGCCGCGGCCCCAGGGAAGAAGGATACATCAATACCTTCGGTGAACCTATCGACAGCCCTGAACGTACCGACATGAAAAACAGTAAATGTATCGTTCTCATCGGTTCTCACCTGGGAGAGAATACCCACAGCCAGCAGGTGAATGAGTTTACCACCGCAATCGGCAACGGGGCAACTGTTATTGTTGCTGACCCGAGATTCTCCACCGCCGCAAGCAAGGCAAAACACTGGCTGCCGATCAAACCCGGTACTGACATTGCCCTGCTTCTTGCATGGATAAATGTTATCATAAATGAAAACCTCTACGATGAGGATTATGTTGCACGTTACACCAAAGGCTTCGAGAAACTGAAGGCTGCGGTGAAGGATAATACCCCTGAATGGGCATACCCGATAACCAGCATCAAACCTGAAGTCATCCGCGAAACCGCAAGGGAAATGGCAAAAAACGCCCCCGCGACGATTCTGCACCCGGGACGACACAATGTCTGGTACGGCGATGACACTCAGCGTGTCCGCGCCGGCGCCATCATAAACGCACTCCTTGGCAGCTGGGGCCGAAAGGGGGGATTCTTCTTTCCTGAACGTGCGGAGGTTCCAGCATATCCGGCACCGAAGCCGCCAAAGCCGAAGAAGGGTTTCAAGAACACTCCAACGGGACAGAAGTTCGAGCTGGCAAATCTCGCCATCTCAGCAGGTGTCTGTGACGCTACGGTACACGGCGTGAGGGAAAAGAGCTCCTTCTACGAAGGCTGGTTTATTTACGGATCGAACCTGATCAAGGCACTTCCCCAGAGAGAAAAAACCATCAAGGCCCTTCAGTCCCTTGAGCTGGTTGTGGTGGTGGATATTCTCCCGACGGAGATTACCGGCTGGGCAGACGTTGTTCTTCCCGACACCACTTATCTTGAACGCTACGATGACCTTCGCCAGTCACAGGGACGTACGCCGCAGATTGCCCTTCGCAGTCCCGCCTTTTCTCCACGGTATAATTCGAAGCCTGCGTGGTGGATTGCAAAAAATCTCGGTGAAAAGATGGGCCTTGGCCGGTACTTCCCCTGGAAGGACATTGAAGGCTACCTTGATCACCGACTGAAGAAAGTTGGTTCATCCCTGAATGAAATGAAAAAGCTCGGTGTGAAAAATATGGAAAGGAAGGACCCCCTCTACATAGCGAAGGGAGAAAACTTCGATTTTCCTACAGACAGCAAAAAGATCGAACTTTATTCGGATGTATTGAAAGATTACGGATTCGATCCGGTTCCGAAATATACTCGTCACGAGGAACCCCCAGAGGGTTTTTACCGTCTCCTCTACGGGCGTTCCCCGTCACACTCCTTTGCCCGGACCACTAACAATCCCCTCCTTACCCAGGTGAATGCGGAAAACACCCTCTGGATTAATTCCACCGTTGCATCGGACTGGGGACTGAAGGCGGGACAGTACGTGAAGATGGAAAACCAGGATGGGGCCACCAGTAAAAAAATAAAAGTGAAGGTGACGGAACGTATTCGCCCTGACTGTGTTTTCATGGTCCATGGATTCGGATCAACGCAGCGGAAACTGAAGCGGGCTTACAAAAAAGGCGCCGATGATCAGGACCTGATGACCCGCGTCAAGGTTGATCCCATTATGGGCGGCCAGGGAATCCACTGTAATTTCGTAACCTTTAAAGTGTAAGGGAAGGTAGTATCAGATGAAACTTTTAAAGAAAAAATATGCAATGGTTATAGATACAAAGACCTGTGTCGGCTGCGGCGCCTGTGTCGTAGCATGCAAGACAGAGAATGAAGTCCCGGAGGGAAGGCACAGGGACTGGGTGGTTGAGGAAGTTAAAGGCACCTTCCCTAATTTGGAAATGGAGATACGGTCTGAGCGATGCAATCACTGCTCTAACGCTCCATGCGTCCACGCCTGTCCCACCGGCGCCAGTCACTACAAAAAGGGTACGGAAAATCTTGTTCTTGTGGATGCTGGGAAGTGCACCGGCTGCAAGGCCTGCATGGCGGCCTGTCCCTACGAGGCACGTTTCACCATGCCGGAAGGGAATGCAAGCAAGTGTACATTCTGCTCTCACCGCCTTGATATAAAGGAGCAGCCGGCATGTTCAACGGTATGTCCCGCAAAGGCGATCCATTTTGGCGATCTGAATAATCCCATGAGTAATGTGTCCAAACTTCTGCGTAAGCGAAAGTCTAAAGCGCTTCTTCCTGAAGTGGGTACAAAACCTAATATTTTTTACCTGGTGTAAAGGGGGGAATCGATGACGGATTTAACAATAACAACAAATAAGATGGCAGGCGCCCATGCTGCGGGATGGCACATATGGGGATGGGAAATTCCCGTCTACCTTTTCCTCGGCGGTCTTACTGCGGGGATACTTATCGTCGCGGCACTGATGATATTGCGCAACAAAGGAAAAGAATACCCCGTTGCCACAAATAAAATAATTCTTCTGGCTCCCATTCTGATTTCCTTTGGAATGCTGGCTCTCTTTCTGGATTTGACTCATAAACTCTACGTATGGCGTTTCTATACGAGCTTTCAGGTAACCTCTGTGATGTCCTGGGGTGCCTGGATACTGATACTTGTTTATCCGATAAACATCCTCATGATCCTGGCTACACTGAAAGAGGGATATCCAAAAGCCTACAGCTGGATTGAAGAAAAAGTTAAGACAACATGGAATGCCCGCCTTGAAGGGATCTTTACATGGCTGATAAACTTTTCAGAAAAGCATGTAAAGCTCTGGGCCAGGATGGCCATTCCCGTCGGTATCGGACTCGGTGTCTATACTGGGGTTCTTCTTTCCGCCTTCGGTGCAAGGCCAGTTTGGAATTCATCTATTCTCGGACCACTCTTCCTCATCTCAGGGGCCTCCACGGGGGTTGCACTGATTGTGCTCCTTTCAAAAGGGGAAGAGCGCAACTATTTTGCTAAAATAGACATGATGCTCATCGGCACTGAACTGCTTCTTCTCTTTCTTTATATTGTTGGACAGCTCACTGCGGGTGCATCCCAGCAGGAGGCAATTCGACTGTTGATAGATAAAAGCATCATCGCTCCCGTATTCTGGATATTTGTAGTATCCATGGGGCTCCTCCTGCCGGTTTTCCTGGAGTGGCTTGAATCGAAAGGAAGAAAAATTCCCGCGTACCTGCCCCCGGCACTTGTGCTTTTCGGGGGACTGTCACTCAGATTTGTTCTTGTAAAGGCATGCTGTCTCGCGCGGGAGATGAATGTAGAGAAGTTGATGCTGTAAAAGGTACAAGGAACAAGTTGAAAGGTACAAGGCTAAGGGTTTCGTCCTAGAGACTTGCACCTTGTTCCTTGTAACTTGTTCCTAACCACTGAAATTAGATCAAAGCTGTAAGTAATTATAAGAAAATAATTCATTGAGACTTAAAGTAAAACTGGAGGAAGTTAAATGCAACCGAAGAAATACATTTCACCGTATATTGCCGGCGTGGCCCTTGGCCTGGTTCTTCTCGGATCATTCTTTGTCGCGGGAAGGGGACTCGGTGCTTCCGGAGCCATGATGCGGACAGTTGTAGCCGTTGAAAAGGCGGTAGTGCCGTCACATGTGAATAATAACAGCTACCTGGAAAAGATGGGGGGCGGAGAAAAGAATCCCTTTGATGACTGGCTTGTTTTCGAAGTCCTGGGCGTTCTTGTGGGAGGACTTGTCTCCGGAGCCATTTCAGGAAGACTTAAGAAAGAGACCAACAGGGGGGAGCAGATTACCGATAAGCAGCGCTGGATTTTCGCCATTATCGGAGGCGGACTCTTCGGTTTCGGTGCCCGTATGGCCCGTGGCTGTACCAGCGGAGTAGCGCTTTCCGGTGGGGCATCCCTGGCCCTTGGAAGCTGGGTTACCATGATGGCAATTTTCGCCGGCGCTTATGCCCTGGCATATTTTGTAAGAAGACTCTGGATATAGGAGGAGACCATGTTTGCACCATTATCTGTAATTGGCAACTGGAGCAGCGGCGTAGATTATCTTGTCGCTTTTATAATAGGAATCGGATTTGGCTTTGCCCTTGAGAGCGCCGGATTCGGAAATTCACGAAAACTGGCCTACCAGTTCTACTTTCGTGATCTGACAGTTTTTAAAGTAATGTTTACCGCTATTGTTACCGGTATGACGGGTATCATCTTTATGGATGCCTTCGGCTGGCTCGATGTGAGCAGCATGTATATCAATCCAACTTATCTCTGGCCCGGTATCGTGGGGGGCCTCATCATGGGTCTTGGCTTTGCCATTGGAGGCTACTGCCCCGGGACCAGCGTGGTGGGCCTTTCCACCTTCAAGGTAGATGCGGTTTTTTATCTCACGGGAATTTTCGGCGGCATGGCAGTATTCGGCGAAGTAGCACCGTATATCGAAGGCTTCATGAGCGGAGAGGCAAGCGGATACATGGGTGCCGTAACCATCTACCAGGTACTGGGAGTATCTGCCGGCGTCATCGGATTTATCGTGATGCTTGTGGCCATCGCGGGATTTTTCGGATCCGAATGGGTAGAGAAGAAGATGGGACAGGTTATTGAATAGATAAGGAAGAAAAGGAGACAGAAACATGCAACTTAAACTGGAAAATAAACAGATCGGCGCCATGGTGGCCCTAATTCTTGCAGTCATCATGCTTTTTCTTCCTGGAGCCAGCGTCAGTAAGTACGCCTTTGATCCGGCAGATTTATCAAAGGCGATAATTGAACAGGAAGATCAAATGTCACCGCAGGAGCTCTCGGAGATGATCATCGCCGGTAAGAATAACTATCAGCTGGTGGACATCCGCAGCGAAAAGGACTTCAAAAAGGGAGCCATCAGAACAGCGGAGAATATCCCCCTGGAGAAGCTTTTACAGAAGACCGCCATTGATACTGATCTGCGCAGGGATAAAACCGTGGTGCTCTATTCCAATGGCAACAGTCATGCACACCAGGCGTGGCTTGTACTTAAAGCGGCACGGATTGATGCGGTGGTCCTTGAAGGGGGATTTAACAGCTGGGTTAACACAATACTGAACCCGAAGGCACCGAAGGACGCCACTGATGATGAAATATTGAAGTACAACCTGGCAAGCTCCGTGGCGAACTATTTTAACGGCGGTTCCGGAATCAATACTGTTTCCGCAGAGGATACCGCTACAAAGGCAAAACCCCGAAAGCGTCGCCGCAGCGGCGGTAAGAAGAAGCTGAAGGGGTGCGGATCTTAAGAATTTTTTAATTAGAATGATTATTCTGTTACCTTTGGGGTAATTGAGTATAACCTTCCCGCGGTATCGTATGTGGGTACGTAAAAACCGCGGAAAGGCTAAAAATAAATGAGGTGAATCATGAAAAAGTTCAGACTTACTACGGTTTTGTCAACTGCAATATTTTTGCTTTTGGCAAGCAGTGCCTTTGCCACAAACGGCATGAGGCTTATTGGTTTTGGTCCCGTACAGAGGGCCATGGGGGGAGTTGGTGTAGGTGCCACCCTTGACGGTGCAGCAACGATCACCAACCCTGCAGGTATGGTTGATCTTGGCGGAAGAATTGATTTTGGTGCTAGCTTTTTTTCACCGATTGTAACTCTTGAGACTGCCGGCGGAAATTTTGATTCAGATAAAGGCGCTTCTCCTGTTCCAGCTCTTGGGCTTATTGTTCCAACTGCAATGGAGAACTTAAGTTTTGGTATTGGTGCCTATGGTGTATCCGGTATGGGTGTTGATTTTAATCTTGGTACTCAATTTGTAAACACATCATATTCTCTAATGAGATTTACCCCAGGCGTAGCCTATAAAATTATTGATATGGTATCTGTTGGTGTGACTGCAAACATTATGTATGCAACTATGGAATATTCAATGGATATGGGTATGGGCCAAATGGCAAATATGGGATCTGCAGCTTTTGGAGGCGGATTTACCATAGGTGTAAAAGTGAAGCCCATAGAAATGGTTACTATAGGTGTTGTCTATGAATCAACCAGTTGGTTCCAGGATTTTAAGTTTAACCAGTATAATGCTGATGATTCAATCTGGGAAACTACAATGGATTTTAATCAGCCAATGAATGCAACCATTGGTGTTAGTGCTGAGCCCATCAAAGGCCTAATTGTTGCCTTCGATTTTCAGTGGATTCGATGGTCAGAAACCAATGGAAACAACCTCCCGGAAATGAATATGGGTGGTATGGCAACGAATATGGATATGGACTGGGATGACCAGCTAGTCTATAAATTCGGAGTTCAGTATACTCCAATACCTCTTATTACCGCCAGAGCCGGTTTTAACTATGGAAAAATGCCTATAGAAACAAATGTAGCTAAAGCAGGAATAAATATGGCTTTCCCTGCTATTACAGAGTGGCACATTACTTTTGGTTTGGGCCTTAATCTCTCAGAAAAGATTTCTGTGGATCTGGCAGCAATGTATGCTCCAGAAGCATCCGTTAATGTTGGTATGGGTGATGTTGTAATGACCCAGTATTCTCTGGATGCAGGGCTCTCTTACAAATTCTAGTACCAAAACGTATTTATGTTGCAAAGATTTTCCCTGTCAGGCACTGTTGTCTGGCAGGGAAAGTTCTTTATAAAAGGTAAATAATGGCTGAATCAGATACTAATAATAATCATGTGACAGAAGAGACTCACAGTCGGGATTTCTACGAACCGATATATACAATCGGTGTCGCATCGACAAAACTGGGCCTTTCCGTGCATACAATTCGGCTTTATGAGGCTGAAGGCCTGATTATACCCTTCAAAACCGAAACGGGGCGCCGCCTCTTTTCCGATCTGGAACTGGAGAAGATCAAGTGTGTAAAAAAAATGATCCAGGAAGAGGGGATGAACTTCGAGGGCCTCAGGAGAATGCTCGCCTTTATTCCCTGCTGGAAACTCCGAAACTGTTCGCAGGAGACGATAGATAAATGTGTCCGCACCGGTGCAATTCGTAAGAGCCCCTGCTGGGCAACAGAGGAGAAGTGTCTCCATCCCCTTCCTTCATGCAGAGAGTGTCCCGTATACCGCAAGGTTGTCAGCTGCGAAGACGTACAGGCCCTTGTCTATGACTCCTGTTTCAGCTGCCAATAAAAGTATAAAGTAACAGGTATCTATAAAAGTTTCAAGATTCAAGTATAAAGTAACAAGTCAGTATCAATAAACTTGCCCCTTGTCCCTTTCACCTTGTAACTTGCACCTTTTAACTTGCACCTTTTAATCCGTCAGTTTCTCGCCGAGGAGTTTTTTCACTATTGCTCCGTCAGCCTTTCCCTTCAGCTCCTTCATCAGCATTCCCATAATCCGGCCGAAATCTTTTTTTGACACTGCTCCGGCACCTGCAATTATTTCATCGATAGTTGAAGAGACTTCCTCTTCTGACATCATCTCGGGCAGGTATGCCTGAATGATTTCATTCTCTTTTTCTTCCTTTTCAGCCAGGTCTTCACGATTGCCTTTCCGGTATTCTTCCATCGATTCGCGGCGTTTTTTGGCGGCGCGGGTTACGACTTCCAACACCTTCTCTTCGGACAGGTTTTCGCCGGTTTTGGCCTTTTCATACATAATGTCTGATTTTACCATTTTAAGTGTGTCGGCCCGGAGTGTATCTCCCGCCTTCATCGCTTCCCTCATGTCTGATTCAATCTGTTTTAGAAGGCTCATGATTTGTTCCTCTCTTTTTGGAATGTTGACCTTAAGATATTCTCTGCAATTTTCCCGTGTCAATACATTTATGGCTGCCTCTAAAAATTAGGAGTTTCATATACCAGGAAATGCAAATTCCTAATTTTCTCATGTATTGTAGCCACAAGGGAACGTCCAAAATTTATATTACCGAGGTTCCCTTATAGAAGAAAAGAAAAAGCCGGGAAAATTAAATATTTTTAGAAAAAGTAAAGGGGAAGGGGGGAAAGTTAATGAAACAGGAAACGAAAATGATTTCGTCTGGAAACGAAAAATCTTAAAATAGTTTCATATTTTAACATCGTTCAATAATTGTAAAAAAAATGCGAAAATACCAGTAATTTATTTGAAAATTAAATATGATTGATTATTATATCAGAGAATCGGGAAACTAAAACAATGTTAAATGGAAACTAAAAAAAATTAGTATTTGACTGTTGCGAATAAGTTAATTAACCTGTTAATTAACTTATTCATTAAACGATAGATTAGGGAGTTTTCAAATTATGCTCTGGCTTGTCAAATTCTCGATTAAAAATCCGGTTAAGGTCCTGGCTGCTATTCTGCTGATTACAATTGTCAGCGGCTATATTCTTGTCTCGAAATTCGCCATTGAAACAAGCCCCACCAAAAGTTTTTCAAGGGACCTTGATGTAGTTCAATTCTACAACATGACCAGGAAAAAATTCAGTACCAGGGATTATATTCTTATAGGTATTGAAAACAGCAAAGAAAGCATTTTCAGTGTGAAGACCCTTCGCTATGTCGAAAATCTTGTAGAAAAAATCCGGAATGTAAAAGTTGAGAAAATCCATGAAAACCTCCTCTCCGGAAAGGATGAGCAGATCGATGTTCCCCCCGGTATTATCCCGGATAAAATTATCAGCATTATCAATGTGGACGATATCAATGTGGATAAAAAATCCAACACCATTGTACTCGGTACCCTTACCAGTAAAGCAAAGATCCAGGCGGGACTCGCCCGGAATGGAAATAGTGTAGATGAAACCCTCCCGAAAAATGATGAGGACCTGGTAAAACTGATACCCCATCTCAAAAAAGTGATTTCGGAAAACAAGCTTCTTCAGGGAACACTTATTTCGGAAAATGAAAATGCCTGTGCTGTGCTGGTTCCGATTCAGAAAATTTCTGAGAATAAGTTAAAGATTATCCGCAAAGAAATTTATTCAATGATAAACGCAGATAACCTGAGAGAAAAATTCTCCGGCAGTGAAAATTACTTCCCCCATAATATCTATAATAAAAGTATCAAGAATGTAAAAGTGGATGACGGTTATATTTCCAGCCTTGCGGAAAAGAACAGGAAAAAGTTTAAGAAATTTTTTATTAACCTCTTTGAGGATATACTGGAAGAAAATGACGAATTCCATGTATATCTGAAGTCAACACCACTGGATGAAAAATACCTGGGAAATGTTTTCACCAGGATTGAAACGGATTATATCTATGAGAACATTGATAACCAGAAAACATATGATGACGTGATCGATGAGATATACGCATTCACCACTGAATCTCTCGATGTATTCAGCCGGAACAATCTTAAATCAAAAATATACTCAATAGACAATATTTATGACACCGGGGTGCTTTATAATCGGCTGAGTGACCTGGCCAGCAAAGATAAACCGGAAGATATATCAATCTACATCGCGGGAAGGCCCGTTGCCGAGGCACTTATTGAAAAGTATGTCGTAAATGACATGTCCATATTCATGATTTTTACTTCCCTGATCATAATCTTTATACTATATTTCGGCTTTCGTTCCAAAAGGGGAGTAATTCTTCCCCTCACTGCTGTAGTAATCTCGATTATTTGGGTTATGGCCTTAATGCTCTTATATGGTCTTAAAATTACCTCCGGTACCATAACCCTGCCCACCATTCTTCTCGCCATCGGGAGTGCCTACGTAATACATTATCTGACGCGGTACTATGAAGAAACGCTGAAAAATGGCAGCCAGGATAAAATGGATGTTATTATTAATACCACTAAGAGTATTCATGTTGCCATCAATCTTACCGCCATTACTACAATCAGTGCATTTCTATCTGTTGTATCATCAGCGGGGGTAACCGATGTCAAATATCTCGGAATCCTCACATCAATCGGAATTTTCATTACCATTCTGCTTACCTATACATGTATCCCTGCGATACTTTCCCTGCTTCCCCTTCCGAATGTCAGCCAGGAGGCTGATAATGATAATTTTATATCAAGGATGGTAATGGAAATTGGCAGATTTACACATGAAAATCCAAAACGTATATTTTATATCTCACTTCTGATCTCCGTGATCGCCTTTACGGGAATATTCTTTCTGAAAACCGAAAGCAGTATTACCTATTTTTTCAGGGATGAAAATCCTATAAGGGTATCTTCAGAGTTCATCGACAAGAATCTTACCGGTACCGGTGAAATGAATATAGTTTTTAAAATGAGGGACTCGGTAAATATTTCTTCAAAGGAAGTTAAACTGGAGCTGTCAAAAAGAATTGATGTGTACCTAAAATCCTACGGGGATATTCTGAAAAATTATCCTTCCCTGCAAAAGGCTGGTGCTCTGAATGGTTTTTTTACCGGAGACATAAGTGATTTTAAGATAGATCTTCAGAGTCATCAGAAGGAGCTCGAGACAAGGATAGGGATTTTTAAAAATATACTGAATGAAAATTATGAAGTGGAGAGCAGTGGGAAGAAGACCGTTAAAAAGAAGACGGAACCTGATTCCGGTGCCTTTGATATATCTTCACTTTCGGATGATTCTTCCCTGTCCATGACCGGTTCCGGTAATGGGATGTCAAAGGGTATTGAAAGTGGCATCGCAGATATACTTGAAAAAACAGGTGTGATCAATACAGAGAAAGATAAAAAGTTATCCGAAAACTTTATCATACAACTTCGGAAAATTAAAAAACAGAAAACTGCCGGGGTATTTCAAAAAGATTTCAATCACCTGGCGGATTTTTTTGAAACAGATATTAAGCAGCCTGCTATACTTCGAAAAATTGACCGCCTCGCAGGCAGATTGAAGGAACTCGATGAGCCAAAGGCGTCTATAAATGGCAGGGAAGTAAAGCCAGTCGGTAAAATTTTAAGTATAACGGATACTCTTAAAATTATTTACAAGGTATTTTATCATGACGGAGATGAAAGATTCAATAAAATCCCCGACGTAAGTAAAGATGGTATACGAGATATAACCCTTACTGACCGCGGTGTAATAGGGATCTGCATCAACCAGTTCAGTGCTTCGAGACCTGAATTATTCAGAAGCCTCTCAACACCCGACGGGAAATTGATCCAGTTTATGGTCTACACCAGGAGTGATAAGGCCGACTTCTTAAATGAATTCAGCCGAAATTTTTATTCTGAAGTGAAGGCCCTCTTTCCTGATGATGACCCCTACGTGGAAAAAATAATAATATCAGGTCTGCCAGCCATTAATATGACCATGAACAGAATGCTCCTAGACCAGCAGAAGCAGTCAATACTTGTTACACTGGTTATTGTTTTTCTTGCCTGTGTTTTTATCTTTTCTTCCTTTGCCGGGGGTGTGATGTCAATCATACCAATTACCATAACACTGGGAATTAATCTAGGGATTATGGGCTGGTTTGATTTCCCGATAAATTACGGCACTGTTATCATTGCATCCATTGCAATCGGTGCCGGAATAGATTATACTATTCACTTCCTGGAAAGATTCAAACATGAACACCTGGTAAAAAAGAAAGATTTTACAGAGGCCTATTTTTCCACCCTCAGGACAATCGGTAAAGCCATTGCCATAAACGCACTTTCCATGGCTGGAGGATTTGCAGTACTGATGCTTTCGACATTTAAAATGCTTTCGGTTTCAGGATTCATGGTTGCCCTGGCAATGATGGTAAGCTCTGTAGCATCAATAACAATTCTACCCGCCATCATTTTCTGGCTCAAACCAGGTTTCCTGACCATGGAGGCGGAAAAAAAAATTAAACCGATAATGCCGATTCAAACAGATTCTTATGATCAACATGGAGAAAAGTATGAAGAATAATTTGAAGAACAAATGTTCATTTATGGCGGCAATTTTTTTTGGGATTGCCGCCGCGGGATATTCCATCTCACCAGTTGAAATGGGGACGAGCCTTGCTAAAAAAAATGACTCACAGCCAAAGTTCGAGAAAGTAAAGGCGGATATCATTCTGAAGATCTATGGAAAAGACGGAAGAATGAAATTTATAAAAAAGATGATTATTGCCCAGTATACTGAACATATCGGAACCACGAGACAGAAAGAAAATTCGATATCCTATTTTAAAGAACCCGCCGATGATCGCGGCAACTCCTACCTGGCATATGATTACAAAAACAGGGAGGACGTTAAGTTCGTATATCTGAAGGGAATACGTAAAGCCAAGAAGGTAGCAGGAGCATCAAAAAAGCTGAGCTTTTTCGGAAGTGACTTTTATAATAACGATATGGGATTTCCCGATTATAATGACTACAACTATCGTTACCTCGGAAAGAAAAAACTTTCCTTTAAGGGAAAAATGTTTGAATGCGATATGGTTGAAGCGAAACCAAAGACGGAGAGCATAAAAAATGAGAATGGTTACGGCAAAAAGATCTCCTATTTTATTAATGTGAATAAACGCTCTATGCTGACCCTGAAAATTGACTACTTCAATGAGAAAATGGAAAAGATTAAAGTCTTCTCTCTAAAATCATTCCTGGCAAAGAAAAATAAAAGGGGAGAGACTGTTTTTTATACCACCGGAATCGAGATGAAGAATGTTCAAAGGGGATCCCGAACCCTTCTTCTTATCAGGAACATTAAGGTGGAAGGCGACGCTAATATCCGTACGGATATTTTTACCGAACAATACCTGCTAAGGAAGTGGTGGTAACATGAGAATTCTAAATTTTTTGAACATATCACTTGCGGCTGCGGCAATTATTTTCAGCGGGATTCACCATGTTCAGGCTCAGGAAGATCCAGGTATCATGGGACTTGCAGATAAGGATTCAGCCCAAAATACAGAAGATAAAAAGCAGAAAACTTTTTCATTTCATGGGTTTCTCAGGGCTGATTTTGTAACCATGAAAAAGGACAAGGAATTTGACGACAATTTTGAAAATCCCCTCATGGGAGCGATACTCCAGCTTCAGCTGGAGGGACATGCCGCGAAGTTCGCGCATTTTTTTACAGCTACCAATATCGAGTATAATAACTACGATGAGGAGAATCCGGATGATATGCAGGCAAAGCCATACCTGAAAATCATCGAAGCCTATATCGATCTCTATCCTTCCAGCTGGTTTTCCCTGCGGGCGGGGCACCAGTTGATGACATGGGGAGAAATCGACGGCATCCTTGCTCCTACGGATATTATCTGCCCCTGGGATTACACGATAAAAACAACCTCCTTTGAGGAATATAAGATCGGTGTTACGGCACTGGCGGCGAACTTTTTTATTCAGAAGAACCATAAACTGGAACTGGTGTGGATACCGGTTTTTCAGCCGTCAAAACTTCCCCCCGAGGAAATAGCAAACAGGGGTAAAATATTTGCAGTTGTACCCACGGTAACAAGACCGGACTATAAAATAGCTAATGGCGAATATGCCGCCCGTATTTCAGGCAATGTGGGGGATAATTTTCGATATGGCCTGGCTTTCCTCTACGGTTACGATGATTTACCCAACTCTCAGGTGACCCTTTCACCATCAATTGCAATTGATCTCTACTATGACAGGGTAATGACTCCTACGCTTGATTTAAGTTATGATATCAAGGATTTATTTGCGATTAAAGGATCAGCGGCATTTAAGATAACTGAAGATTTTTCAGGCTCTGATTATGCAAAGAGAAATCCTACTCTGGAATATCTTACGGGAATCGAATCAACAAATATAGGGATGGGTATTTTCTTTTCTTTCTACGCGGGTCAGGTATGGGTGATAAATTACACTGAAGAATTTGGTACCAATTTAGAATTTGTCAAAGGATATGACCAGGATTACCGATATAAGTGGCTGGTATCAAGTGTGGTCCAGAGAAATTTCCTCGCAAACGACGTACTGGAACTGTCACTCAGGTATGCTCTGAGCATTGATCCACAGTTTTCCGAAATCGATTATACCATTAATTTTAACACTACCTACAAAGTGACCAATGGTGTCAGCGCCACCCTCGGTTTTGTAATCGCTGATAAAATTGATGTGATACAGAACACGGTTCTGCTGGAGCTCAAGTATGAATTTTAAATAAGTATATATTTAGCACTTTAACGTTAATTAATGATTTAATTAATGTTTTAAATAAAAGATATTTTACGGAGGAACCAATGAAGAAAATAATTATGCTTTTAATTGCTGCAATGATGACTTTTGCTTTTGTTGCCTGCGATGATGGTGGAACTGCGAAGGGATCGATTGAGGTCACAGTGACCAATAATTCAACAAGTGATGGTGTAGCACTGATAGGTGTTTATAGCAGTCTAGCTACAATGCTTGCAGGGGATTTGCCAACATTATCAAATTCTGCAACAGGTGATGCAGTTACAATAGGGAGTTCAGTTGTGGTAACAATAAGCAATGTCCCTGTTGGTGAATATTATGTGACTGCTATTTTAGAGACTGATGCAGTAGGTGCTACGGGTTTTGGAGATCAGTGTGATACTGAGCGTGCACCATATTTTATGAATGACAGTCAAACATATGAAGCTGTTTATGCTGCCAGTCTTGGTTCTGGTACTTCAACCACTGTTTCGGTAACCAGTGGAAATGCTGCAGCGGTTTCAGGTACATTTACGGATGCTCAACTAATCCCTGCCCTAGCCTGTAGTAAGTAAATACTTCTATTTTGATCAACAATAAAAGTATCCCTTTCTGGGATGCTTTTATTGTTTGTACTGACTAGTCAGTTTTACTTTTTTACCTGAATTTTGCTCCTCCAATATTGATTGTCTCATAAAATCCTTGCAATCAAAGAATATCCACTGAAAAGAGTAAACCATTGCAGTTGCCGAAAACTATCATTGGTTTAGGAAATAAACAGTCACCATATGCCTTTCAGCATTCCCGAAGTCTCTGATATCTATGAAGATATAGTCCTGCGTGTAGGATATTCTTCATCCGATGCAGTAATTGAACCAATTATTCAGGAAATTGTCAAATCAACAGAAATAGCATTATCATCAATCAATCCTGATGCAGTATATAAAACTGCCTCGACACTAAATGACATAACCGCTGATGCTGTCATTGGAGAGGAACTGAAGATAGAGAGCAAAAAACTTGCCGCCCTTGTTTCTTCTTTTGTAGAACCTTCATTTATAGCAGCATTTGCCCTTACTCTCGGAGAGGAACTTTCCGGCAACATAGAATCCCTGCAAAATCAATTCATCACCGTGGGCCATGTTTTTTCTGTGGGAAAATGTATTGTCCCTACCGACGGTAAGACTGTGGGTGACCGGAAAAGAATTTATGAATTACTCAAAGATGAATCGGCGGGGGGCCGGGGTAATGTCATTCTCTATATTCATCGTAACTTTTTTACTTAAAACTAATTGAAACTTAATTGATGAATTTAATCGCCCCGGATATTTCCTTCGTTATTTAAGTATCTCCAAAATATAGATATTAAAATAATAAATAAAACGTATCGAAAATATAAATAGTTGACAAATTGAGGTGATGAAACAGGTTTTATAAAATTAAATCAAAAAAATGGTATGTATGTGAAAGAGTCGACAAAACGAATTTTTAAAATTCATAAATGGCGTGTGGACCGCTTTATTCATCACTATATCTATTTTGTCTTTTATCACACCTACATAAAGGCCGCCGTTCGATTCGTGGTCTTTCTAAAATGGCTGCCCTCGATTCGATTTTTTGCTCCCGTTTTTCAGATGATGTATAACCGTTATCATGCAAAGATTCTTTCATTCGATGACACGCGAAAGATATTTGAGCTGGATGAGAATGTTACCATAATTTCAGAAGAGAACAAGAAAATTATTCCATTTAAATATGCCCATAACATTGTATTTCATGATCCGGACCACATAGCAGTAATGGACTGTATAATGAGCCCTGAGATCTGAACACCATTTTTATTAATCTAAGGTTGATTTCTCCTTGAAAAATTACCAGTAAGGAGAAAAAGTAAAAACTATGAGAAAAAAGCATAGTACAGATTTCAAGGCAAAAGTAGCACTCGAGGCAATAAAAGGTGAACAAACTATTCAGGAAATTGCCCAGAAATATGAGGTCCACCCGAATCAGGTGACCACATGGAAGAAACAGCTTCTTGATAACGCAACCTCAGCATTTGAGAAAGCAGGCAAGAAAAACCAGGTTGATAATGCAACAGAGAAAAAAGAGGACAATCTCTACAGCCAAATCGGCAAGCTCAAGGTCGAGAATGATTTTTTAAAAAAAGTACCGTCAACTGTACGGGAAAGAGCCGGACTTGTAGAACCGGGCTCCAATGCTTTGTCAATAAAGCAACAGTGTGAAATTTTAAATATCAGTCGGTCATCATATTACTATGTACCCAAGCCGACCGTTGATGAAAATGAAATTAAATTGCTGAGAGTAATAATAGAAGAATTAAATAAGCATCCTTTTTACGGATACAGAAAAATTGCCAAAGCACTGGAGCATCCGGATGTTACACGCAAACAGGTTCGACGAATAATGAACAAGGCCGGCTTAAGGGCCATCTACCCGAAGAAAAGACTTTCAATGCCGGTACGGAGTCATAGAAAATATCCCTATCTGCTGAGAGGTATGGATATATGGCTCCCTAATCAGGTTTGGGCAACAGATATTACATACATAAGGCTTCGAGGTGGTCATGTGTATTTGGTGGCAATTATCGACCTTTACAGCCGTAAGATAATAAGCTGGCAGCTATCCAATACTCTTGATGCTGAATTTTGTATCTCGGCATTTGAAGAAGCGGTTCATTGTTATGGAGAGCCAGGAATATTTAACAGCGATCAGGGGAGTCAGTTTACTTCGGATGCTTTTACAAAACGGCTAAATGACCGGGAGATCAGAATAAGTATGGACGGGAAAGGCAGGGCTCTTGATAATATTTACATTGAGAGATTCTGGCGGACTCTGAAGTATGAGGATATTTATATTAAAGATTACAGCTCAATGGCTGACCTGAAAGAGGGAATTAAGAAATACATGGGATTCTATAACTCAGAAAGATTTCATCAGTCTCTTGATTATGACACACCGGATGAAATATATTATTCAAAATTTAAACCTGAGTTAGAAAAGAAGGCAGCATAAAAAAGTGAGAGTCCACCTTATTTTTTAAATATCGTGTGTTGACAAAAGGGCTCACTGTACTGCCCCTGCAAAAAGTCACTCCCTCCTTACGAATCAGTAAACTGCTGTATTGGAATAGGCCGTTACCTTGCGGCCTTCTGGCTAGAGCATTGTGAAAAATATAACGTGAGAAAAATTACACCGAAGGAGGCGATCGAAATTGTCAAAAGTTTCAGGAAAACGGGGCATGTTACCCAGGCATTCTTTAAGGTTGCCACGGGCGGATCCACCGGTGTTATCTGTAACTGCCGTCCTGAGAGCTGTATCAGTCTGATAGCGTCTCAGGTTACTTCCGGAATTCGAAGTGAATTGTCCCAGAGTGTATGTTCCGGATATTCTGTAAAGATTGATAAAAAAATCTGCGTTAGCTGCGGCACCTGTACTGCGGATTGTCATTACGGCGCTTTAAACTTCCTTTCCGATAAGATTGAATATAAAAGGGATATCTGCATGGGATGCGGTCTCTGTGTCGAACGCTGTCCCAATGATGCTCTCAAGCTGTACCGGGACACAGAAAAGCCACTTCCTCTTGATATGGAAGTTCTGCTTGAGGGTCGTAAAAATTAAAAGATCACCGGGATTTCATCATGAATTTTACAAAAATATTTAATTCACTGCGTCAGGGAATAATTCCGCCTCCCAATGAAATACCTGAGCCGATACTGAAATTCGCTGCTTCAGCTATCAGCCTCAGGGGCAAGGTGGCGGACCTTTCATCTGTTGAAAGGACCTTCAGTGCCCTTTTTCATAAAGAGCCTGATCACGTACCGGTAACTCCACTGGTCTGTTCCGCGGGACGTCAGATAAAGGGTATAAATTTTCAGGACCTTTCACTTAACGGAGAAATCGCTGCAGATGTTTTTTATTCCGGTTTTGAATTTATCGGGGGAGACCTTATTGTACTGATGCTTGATCTCTCCGTTGAGGCTGCAGACTTCGGACAGAAAATGGTGTATCCCAATGATACCACCGCCAGGCCTGATTATGACAGGCCGGTTATTGCGGGCATTGATGATTATGCAGGATTAAAGACTATTAATCTTTCCGAGGCGAAGCGAATGCAGGAGTTTCTTAAACTCTGCAGGATTATGGTAAAAAGGGTAGGGTTCAGGGGGCTGGTGGGCGGTTTTATATTCGGTCCCGCAGGGATTTTAAGTATGCTGCGCGGGGCTGAAAATTTTTTAAAGGACTGCATGCTGTATCCGGATGAAGTCAGGAAGGCCTGTGAAACGGTAACAGAAGTTTTGATTGAATATGCCGGGGCCCAGTGTGAAACGGGAGTTCCCGCTATTGCAATAGATACATTATATGCCAGCCGCAGCGGTCTCCCCAAAGATGTATGGGAGATGATTGAAGGTCCCTTCGTAAAGGAAATAAGTAATGCAATAAATAGGAAGGGAGTAATGGTCGGGGTCCATAACTGCGGTCACAGCCCCTATGCGGATGTTCAGTTAAAATGGATGGAACCCGATGTGCTCAGTATTGCCCATCTTCCAGATGACTGCGCCACCGCTGGAGATCTTAAAAAGCGTTATGGGGAAGAGATTACAATTATCGGATATATCCCCACTTCTCTTCTTGTGAAGGGAACACCTTCTGAAGTAATGGACGAGTGCAGAAGACAGATTGACGTACTGGCAAAGGGAGGGGGATATATCATGGCTCCAGGTTGCGAGTATCCCCCCAATATTCCCCTGACAAATGCCTTTGCAATGATGGAGGCGGCCAGGCGTTACGGCTGACGCAGGAAATGATCTGTTAAAGGGAAAACCAATGCGATAATGAAAGACCAGGGTAATGATATGGAAAATTTATTGATGGATATTGAAAAGACTGTGCATAGTGCGGATGTTAAGGGCCTCGAAAATATATTTGAGAATATTGATAAAAGTGGAGTAACTTGTGAAAGGATTCTCAATGCACTTTCTGCAGGGATCGAGAAAAGCCGTAATGACCTCGGGGATAATATCATATCTATCCCCGAATTTCTTTTCAGTATTGATACATTCAGGAGGGGAGCTGATCTCCTGAAGGAGATACTCCCCGATCAGATATTACCGAAAAAAAACTGCCGGGTGCTTATAGGGGTTGTCGAGGGAGATGTCCATGACCTGGGCAAGAATATTGTTGCAGCCGTGCTGGATGCCTCTGGATTTGAAGTAGTTGACCTGGGAAAGGAAGTGGACCGGGACAGACTCCTTGACGCCATAGGAGAATACAGTCCTTCAATTGTTGCACTTTCATCAATGATGTCAACCTCTCTGGTGCATATGGAAGAAATCATACGCTGGACAAAAAAAATACATCCTGAGGTGAGGATTCTGGCAGGAGGGGCTTCCCTGGACAGGGATCTTGCAATTTCCCTTGGTGCTGATGGTTATTCAGAGAATGCAGTCTCCGCACCTGATGATGTTGAAAAAATTCTTGCAATTGAATAATATACACAAAAAAGTGTAGAATTATTATTATGCAGATCTTTAATAATTTTGCAGGCTCCCCAGCTCCCCCTGAGGGGGATTTAAATGTATTGTCGAGGACTTTCATTGCGCCTTTTTTGGAGATAAGGAGAGGGGCAGTAATTATTGATCAGACTGAGAAAGTAGTAGAGTCAATTCAGTAACACCTCCTTCTCTGGAAAATAAAAAAAATGAACAGTAACCATATACCTTTCAGCATTCCCGAAGTCTCTGATATCTACGAAGATATCGTCCTGCGATCTGGATATGCTTCATCAGAAGCAGTAACGGAACCAATGCGCCTGGAAATAGTCAAATCAGCGGAAATCGCAATATTGTCGATTAACCCTGATGCAATATATAAGACAACTGAACTAACTGAGGCTACAGCAGATTCTGTCATTGGTGAGGGCCTGATAATTCAGAGCAAAAAACTTGCCGCCCTTGTTTCCTCCTTTGTCGAACCATCATTTATTACAGCCTTTGCCCTTACCCTCGGGGAAGACCTTTCAAGCAACATAGAATTCCTTCAAAAAGATTCTATGACCCGGGCATTTTTTGTAGATGCCGCCGGTTCTGTCCTGGCGGAAAAATACGCAATGCAGGTTGAGAATTATATTTCAGAGATCATGTCTGAAAAAGATCTGCAAATCTCGGCGCGTTTCAGTCCCGGTTACTGTGACTGGGAAACCGGCGTAGGCCAGGATGCCTTTTTTCAATTTCTGCAGCCTGAATCTATCGGAATTAAAAAACTTTCCTCGGGAATGATGCTTCCTGAAAAGTCCATATCGGGAACAATTATTGCAGCCCGATCAATTGACCATCGATCACCATGTATTTTCTGCGGAAAAGTGGAATGCCCCTATCGACGGGAAGACTGATTTTTCTAAACTCCCGGGGCTGGGGTAATGTCATTTTCAGAATTAAGCATTATTTTAAAATAAAAATAAATTTGCCCCCAGCATGAGTCGGTACATAATTATATTACTTCCCCTTGACAAAAACCTGAAGCTGTGGCATGTTTAGGCAAAACAGCCAACATAACAAAATCATAGCCGGGAAAAAATATACAGGTACTTTTTAGATATCATTGAAACTATTTTATTGAGGATATTTATATGAAAAACCGCAAACAGATCGTAATAGATAAAAAATTTCAGCATGGTAAATCTTTCTCTATGACGGGTTTTGCCGCCCTTATAACTGTCGTTATTATTCTTGCCGTAGGAATTTTCATCAGTTTAAATAATGATAAGATTCGGTCAAACAATGAAAGCATCGGCAAAAATACAAAACTGATTAACAGTATCATATCATCTCAGCAGAATATTTTCATCAATTACTCCCTTCTGCCCCACAGGTCCGGAATAGCGGATCATAAGGCCTATACGGCCCAAATGACTACCGACTATAACGGTAATGTTGATAAGCTGAACGCTGCCATGTCATCCAATAATAAAATTGTAGAATCGAATTTGGAGATCATGAATAGAAATTTCTGGCTCATAATTACAATTGTAATTATGACTGTTGCGGGGATGATTCTTCTTTACCTCAGGCTTATCCGTGTAACCCATCGAATATCAGGGCCGATTTTTGTAATGACCCGGCACATGAAAGATATTCTCGAAGGGAACGAACCGGAAATGAGAGATCTTCGGGATAATGATGAATTCAAAGAATTCTATGTACTTTTCAGGGAAGTGGCGAATCGTCTCATCGGTTACCAGAAAAATAACTAGTTTTATGACAGTAACAAGTGAAAAGATGACAAGCCATAATGTTAAATCCCTTCAATGATCTCGCAGGGATTTGAGATCATTGGCGATATCTTCCAGATGAAATCCCAATAGTTGGTGTGTGGCCCCCTGCGGGGGCCACACACCAACTATTGGGATGCGTAAAAGTGTTTAGGAATTAATACTGTTTTAAGATTGCGTTTGTGAAGGAAGTTTAAAAGAACATCAGTGTGTAAAAATTCTTAGTTGAAATTTCAATTTTTCTGTTTCTGTTTCGTATACCCTTATAAAAGGGGGAAGTTATGAACAGAGCAAAGAGAAAACTGATCGATAATATTCTTACCATGCCGGATGATTTTTCCGAAGAATCAATTCTCCTGCAGCTGATCCTGAAGGATCCAGGAGAGCCCTATGTAACATGTGGGGAGGGAATTTCTTCCGAAGGTCCTTACGGACAACCGTTCAATCAAAAAAATAAATCAATCTAATCCCAGGACATGTTCTTCGAGGATGGCACATGAAAATTCACCGCTGAAAACAGTGTCGGTATCTCGTGTGACCTTTACCGTGACGGAGTACCGGTGATCTTCTATTTTCGATACAGCTGCGGAGGCCTGAATCACATCTCCGGCTTTGAGGGGTCTGAGAAATTTGCATGATGAACCGGCGAGAACGACATTCGGGTGGTTTACCGCAAGCATTGCCGCATAATCTGCAAGGCCGAAGACGAAACCCCCGTGAATTAATCCATGACTGTCCACGGCCATGTCTTCCGAGGTGGTTAATTCAACAATAGCTGAATTTTTATGTATCTCTATGGGAGTGCCGCAGAGATGAGTGCTGATGTTTTTATGCGTTTTAATGTTCATCCCGGAAATCCATTTTTAAGTTTGTTTTGACCGATTAAATATTTCTTGCACTTTATTATATTTGCAGTGTAAATATAATATGCAGGTGATCATACAATATCATTATGTTCTTTTGGCTGTACTATATCAAGCAAGTTCTACTAAATATAAAAATTTTCAGGAAAAATTCATTATGATCAATTTTCAGAGATGCAATGAGAGAGCTGAGTCTTTGGTGAGGAGAATGCCCCTGTTTTTGTTTATTATGGTCTTATCATGTATATCATGTTCTTCCTCGGGGCATGACATCAGGAAGTTAATCGTAGAAAAAAAAGACCTGAAGGGATTAAACCTGGCCGGTAAAAATATGGAAGGTATGGATCTTTCAGGACTTGTACTTACCGGTTCGGATATGAGTCGATCCAGTCTTGAAGAGGCGAAGCTGAATAAAAGCAATTTGAATATGGTAAAATTTAATGAAGCATCCCTGGTGCGTGCAACTGCACATTCATCTCTCATGGAAAATGCTGATTTTCGTAATGCAAATCTGGAGGGAGCTGACTTACGCAACAGCAGCCTGAAGGGGGCTGATCTGAGAAGGGCAAAACTGGTTAACGTTAATCTCTCAGGTGCGAATCTTCAGGGGGCAAGGTTTTACGGGGCGAATCTAACCGGAGCAGACCTGTCAGGAGCCGATTTGACAGGGGCTGATTTTATGAGGGCGGTTCTGAAGGGAGTCATTCTGAAAAATGCGCGTCTAAAGGACACGGATATGTCCGGCGCTTTTCTCATGGAAGCGGACTTTGAAAAAGCGGAAATTACCAACAGTAATTTTTTTGGCGCCGATCTTCAGGATGTAAAAATTTCAGGTTCTACCCTTAAAAGAAATAAATTCTACTTTTCCAATTTAAAAAATATCGATCTGAAACAGAGGGTCTTCGAAACCGCTCGGCTCAATGGAGCAGATTTGACACGATCAAATTTCAGCAGGAGTGTTCTCCGCTCTGCGGAGATGAACGGGGTTATCCTCTGGCAGGGAGACCTCTCCGGTGCTGATCTTGAGGGAGCCCAGTTTATCGGCTCTAAATTGATGAAGGCTGATTTTTCAGGTGCAAACCTTAAGGGGGCAAGTTTCAGGGGGGCTGATCTTTCCGACGCTAACCTTTCCGGTGCTGATCTCTCCGGTGCGGATTTGAGCAGCTCAAAACTCCAAAGAATCAAGCTGTACCATTCAATCCTGGTGGGAACAACAATAAACAAGAAATACAAAGCACTGGTTATTTCCCAGGGAGTGAAGTACGACCAGATTCTCTGGGTTAAATAGTATGCCAGCAGGCATTATGTTTTTCAGTTCTTCATCTCCTCTGAATTTTTCCAGCGAATCATATTGTAGAACTCTGTAATTTTTTTTCTAAAGCAGGCCAGCAGTAAACCAGAAAATATAATTCGAATAAAAAGAAGAAATATATATGGATGGCGCGAATATAAACTTCCCCCCGAATCAGCAGAGTAGGGCATTGAAACTGTCCAGCTGCCGCGTTCCCAGAAGGGGGAGGTGAAGCGGTTTCTACCCTCAGGTGAAACAGCAATTGAAGGCCCGTTATTGAGCACATGAATAACTGGAAGGCGGTGTTCAATTGCCCTCAGGTAGACTGCACTGTTGTGCTGATAGACCTGGCCGCCTGTTCCGTACCATCCGTCATTACTCTGTACAACAAGAATTCTCCCCCGGGGGTTGGTCCCGACGGATTCGGAAACAAAATCAGTAAAGGCAACCTCGTAACAGATCAATGGCTGCACCTTCATGCCGGATAGTTCAAAAATTTCCGGACCCTCCCCTGGGGTAAGGGGGGGCGGAACATTAAACCATTGCGCCAGCTTTCCATCGTAGTCGAGAAATGGGATATATTCCCCAAAGGGGACAATGAACCGCTTGTCGTATCTTCCGAGAAATTTTCCTTCCTTACTCAAAGCAACCGACGAATTCCGGTAGAGGGTTTTACCCTTTTTGAAATCATAGGGGTAGTCGTGAAAGAGAAGGGGGACTCCAAGCTTTTTAACATTTTTGATAAAGGATTCATGGACATCAAGGTCTTCGAAGTATTTATATAAATTGCCCTCGGGCCATACTATCAGATGGTTTTTTTGGAGGGGAAGTTTAAAAGAGAGATCCATTGCGAGTGGATACCTGTCAGAAAATCCCTTTGCCGGTGGCAGTATATATCGGGATGAAGGCCTGTTTGACTGGACAATACCGATATTTTTTTTACTCCACGAATTTATCTTTTGTTTCCACGAGTCGTATAGGTGATAGCCTGAGAAAAACCAGGCCGTAACAATGAGTACCCCCGCGGAAATTGCGGGAATATTGTATTTGAAACGGGACAATCGCAGCAGGCTGTAGAGCAGGGCGCTGCTGAGGAGGATTATCACATCTAAACTCCAGGTGCCCAAGAACTCTATCGGCTGGAGGGCCACCTTGAATGGGACTGTCCCGTTCGCCAGGTTGAAAAAGAAGAGTGTCGGGATGAGTGACCAGACCGCGGCAAATATAAAGGGGAAAAGCAGAACGGGGGGAAGTTTAGTTCTGCTCTGTACAAAACGGTAGGTGAGGGCTGCTATGCCCAAAACCTGCCCGTGAATAAAGGAATAGCCGAACCATACAAAATAGTTTACCGGTACGGGTAGTTCCAGATAAATCCTGTTTACATGAATCAGCCATGGGAATGACGCCATGATGCCGGCAGTTCCCATGAGGATGCCGAGAAGATATGCTTCGCGGTTTGTCGTATCCTCGAGTGCTATGAGCAAAGGAAGAAAACCCGCCCAGAGCAGCAGGTAATAGTCGTAGGGGGGGAAGGCCAGCACAAGGCATGCTCCCGAAAGAAGGCTTAACAGTGATTTATATATTGTTCGTGAGGATATTTTCATAATTTTTCTTTTTTGGTCTTCGGGGGCGGCATCGATATCTCTCCGCAGAAGAGTGTTATTTGATTTAACCATATCTGTATTTAATGCAGGAAAAATGCAATAAAGATTTAAAATGTATGTTTATACGATAATGTCGAGTGTTGTTCTTATTTTATGTAAATTGCTTGACATTCAGGTGTGAGGGGAAAAAGTAATTTTATGGAAGGGGGCACCCCTTCTTTGGGGGAGTTGAATTTATATTTTATTACATCAAAAGAAGCCTCCACGTTATTTTTTGATGATTTCCCCTGGTATTTTTCCTCCCCTTTATTATCATTGAAGGGGAGGATTTATTTTTATTTCTACATGAAATTTTTCTCGAATCAGTATCTCCTGACCAATTATATTTATAACAAAAATAAAAGCTAAACATAATCAAACAGGGGGGCTTTCATGCCCCCCCAATTTGAAAATTTTTACATATAATTAGTTACACCATACCAAACCTGTTGAATTGCTAGGGGGACCAATATGGGCTTCAGAATTATATCCCCTTACTGATTTTACACGATATCTGAATCTGGTGAGTTCCCCAGGAGCATCTTGATATGATGTGCCTGTCTTTAAAATACTTGGATTTACTTCTACCCAGGAACTTTCTCCGTCTTTCTGCCGTTCCAGGATATAGTAATTTGCCTCTGTTATGGCATTCCAGCTGATATTTATTTTCCAGACTCCGCCATCAGAAGCTGAAACATTTTGAGGTACTCCGAGTTCTACAGTCCCGACATCTTCTCCAAAATTGGCAGTTTCAGATGCATTAGTCGGGTCAGGTGTGCTGTCGCCATTGGAATTTACTGCATAAACCCTGTATGTAACATCTATACCCCAAATAGCTTCAACTTCAGCAGAGGTGTCGAAGTATTCTGTAGCTGTCATGTCCTTTGCCAGTCGTTCCCAATCGCCGCCAAGTCCAATTTTTCGATACAGTGTATAGGTCACTGCGCGGTCAACGGCTGTCCAGGAAACGTCAATACGGTTCCAGTAGGCATCTTCCGTTGCGGTAACTGTTGCTGCATCTGGAATTGTAGGATAAGCCAAACCTGATGCATGGTCAGTCAGTGAACTTTCTGCTTCGATTGGATTTGCAGGATTTCCACCTTCATAAACTACCGCTTTTACCTTGTAATAGAAGGTTGTATCTACTGTAACAGAGCCGATGCTTCCATTGCCGTCATCCCAGGTGTAATCAGCCGCACCCGAATCGGCTATTGTTGCTGCAAGGCTGTATCCTGAAAGGGCTTCGGTACTTTTGTAGACCAGATAATGAGTGGCAATATCATCAGCCCTGGTCCAGCCAATCGTAATCAGGTTAACACCATCAGTAGTTGCGGTAAGCCCTGATGGATTACCGGGGCTTGCAATCCCCGTATCGGCGTTGGCATTTCCGGAATCAACATTACTGTAGACATTGCTTTCTCCAGCTTCATTTCTTGCACGTACGGAGTAGCAGTATACTGTTTTCAGCACCGCATCGGCGGTAACATCATCAAATGATGTACTGGATACAGCTCCGATTGATACATAACTGCTTGAAGCTCCCGTATCAGGACAACTTGCCGCTACCTGGGGGCTGCGATATACTACGTATGAATTTGCCTCGGCTACGGGTTCCCATGTGATTTCAACCTTGTTTGCATAGGTTCCGTCAGATGCTGCCACATTTGCAGGGGCGATGTCAGGCACCTGGTAGGGAAACCAGCCATTCAGAATATCACTCATGGGGCCTTCGCCTTCACCGTTTTCAGAGGATATACGGTAGTAATAGGCCTCTCCTTCAACCGATCCGCCGGGCCATAGGGCGGAATTATCACAATAGCTGTAGTTTAATCCGTCGTACTCAAGAGTAGCCAACTCTGTAACTGCTGCTATTTCCTGGTATTCTCCCATTGGGGTGCTGCATCGATACAGGTGATAGGTTGTGACGCCACTTACAGCAGCCCAGTCTAAATATATTTCATGAACCACATTATTTGTAGCCTTCATTCCCGAAGACGGGGGAGAGGGAAGATTAGGAGCAAGTGCATCAGCCCAACCCCTCTTGGCGTCGCTAAGTTCACTTACTCCACCTTCATTTACTGCAGCGACCCTGTAGCTGTAAATTTTTGATGCGCTAAGACTGTTATCATCAAAAACAGCAGTGGTGCCTTCATTTATTAATTCGGGATAGAGAAAATCTTTTCTCAGGACATACTCGCCGGTAACATCGTTTATTACCGGGGCACGATATATTCTGTAATAAAGGACTTCTCCTGCCGGTGGAGTCCAGGTAAGAGTAATTACATTTGCTGCTGTACCTTCACTGGCAAGAAGGTCAGTGGGGATACCCGGAGCGACTATCGGAGCGTCCATCGATGTGGATTTGCTGCATCCGTTTAGAAGCGAAATGCTGCAAATAAACACAAAGGATAGTATATAGAATCCGAATTTATGCTTTCTTCCTTTCATTATTTCCTCCTTAAAATATTTCATTAGAGATCCATATTCTTTTTCTGATTTCCAAGTTCAACGGGGCTTCCACCAAGAAAACGGTAGGTTACCCCCCAACCGACACTATACCTGTTCTCTTTAAAATCTTTACTGATATAATGATATGTCGGGGCCGTCACATTTGTATATTCTGTGGAATATGTACTGTTGGGTACATACATTTCAATGTAGGCGCCAATTGTAAAGTTCAGGCGTTCTGAAATAGAAACAGATATTCCTCCTCCAAAGGCATGACTCGGCAGCATCATATCGGCTTCATCTCTTAATTCTTCTTTGATTCCAAAATCATTATACAGGTAGCCGACACTTCCCACCACGTTCTTCATAAAACCCCATTCAACACAGAGACCGATTTTAAAGCCAATGGGCTTGTAATCATCTTCTTCACCACTCAGATCCCGAGCCTTGCGCAGGGTTATTTCAGTCGATGTTTCCACTTTAAGATTTTTCAGTATCTTATATGAAATCCCCAGGTTAAACTGGGTGGGGTACTGAAAGGTGAATTCCGATTCGCCATTCCCTGCTTCATAAACCATATCATCACTCGGTGTGCCGTCTTTAAAAAGGTTTAGTGAGCCACTTGCCTCTACCGTACCGGGTACGACGAAGTTGTTAGTGGTTTTTTTCATAGTAATGGGGGTATGATACTCTATTTTAAATCCAATATCAAAGGGACGCAGCCACTTTGGGAAATTGTCCGGGGCTTCTTCAAATTTAAAATGAATTCCCGCAATAACACTTCCTCCATGTCCCTTGTAGTCTGTATCTACGAGCCAGTTCGTACCAAAACTCGTTGTTCCATCTACAGTGTATGAAATATTATCCACCTGGATGTTCATGTTTCCCATGGCGTAAATATATCGTCCGCCAAGAGCCACGGAGAACCATTTGGTTACCTTGTATGCTCCTCCAAGGGTACCGCCGATCAGATATTCCGTTCGGACCGCCTTCGCATCAGCATTGTATGCCTCAAAGACCTGTCCCGTGTCAAAAAGAACCGATTCCTGCTCCGCCAGGTTTCCCCAGTCTATTACCGCAAGACCGAGGGGGAAATTCATGTTAGGAGCTGCCTGCAGTACTGAGAGATCAAAATAGGCCGCCCATTCATGTCCGTCTGTTTTTCCCTTAAAAATTATATCAAGATCAGGGAGTATTGGTGCTGTGGTTTCAGCAAAGTATTCATCGGGCATATTACCCGTGAAATCTTCTTTCGTATGGTAGGTCATCTCCGTGGGTTTGTCTCCCAGTTTGATGGCGTAATAGTCCATGGTATGTGTTTTTTTAGCGTAGTAGGTCTGCCCGCTGAACATGACATATAATCCTGTTTCGCCGATATAGGCGAGGCCCGCAGGGTTATAGAATGCCGCATCCGCGTCAGTTGAAGCAGACCTGTTCAATGTTCTTACATATTCTGCGCTCTGGTTAGGATAAATCCCCCTTTCCTGAATGAGCCTGTTGGCCATGGCTGTTCCGGAAAGGAATAGAAACAGCAGAATAATAGAAAATGTTATATAATTCCTTTTTTTCATTTTTCCTCCAAATATTTTCATCACTTTTCCTCATTTTGACCAGCCGCAGGCGAAAGTAGCCTGCGGCGGTATCTTATTTCCAGTTTCCGGGAGGCGGATCTTCATTAGGTGGATTATCATATTGTAAATGCCATGACCACCCATCAGGTTTCGCTTTTGGATATCCTGTTATAGGATAACCGGCAGGAACCCAGGGGACTTCCCAGTCAAAACTCGGATCGGTAAAGGGATTTGGACCACTGTCATCGGCATACATCATCTTGTGGAGCTCTCCCATGTAATAGACTTCAGCCCATGACTCGTCACAGACTACCTTTATCTGATCATTTATCCAGTAGTGAGACATTACCTCCGCAATTGGGTCTCCCCATGGTGTATCAAGGGTAAAGCCGCCGTAAACATAGCCGTCACGGGCATCCATTGATATACCTTCAAAATAACCGTAGGTTTCTCCTTCCCCAATGACAAAACCGTCAAGGTTTGGATCAGTGGGATGATTATAATTATAATCTGTTCTAACATCCCATGTACCGCCGCCGGCATTACCGTCATTATAGTTTATCCACTTCATGTATGAATCAGGTTTTGTAGTGGTTTTCCAGTAAAGATAACCGTTGCCAAGTATGACATTATCGGCTGTGGTGTAATCATAAAGTTCATCATCTATGGTGAGACCATGCTCTTCGTTCTTCCAGTAATCCCACCTTGCATATGATTTACTGTTAACGGGACTGTATATTCCCCAGTAGTATTCGTGGACATTAAGGAGTTTAATCCGTATTGTATAAATCTCGGTTGTCGTATTATCCTCCGCTTTGACTGTTACCACAACATCGGTTACGAATCCGACTGACAGCGCAACATCGCTTGAGAAGCAGCCCTGTGCATCGGGAGAGCCCGTCACTCCATTAATCTTTATCGAAGCGGCATTTGGATCATTTGCCTTCGCTGTAACTCTGACGGTATCTGTTGCATACATTACCGCAATGTAATCGTTGTAGTTGGATAAAAATCCATATGTCCTTGGATTGTGACTT
Organism: uncultured Spirochaetota bacterium; assembly: GCA_942491575.1. Lineage (GTDB taxonomy): Bacteria > Spirochaetota > UBA4802 > UBA4802 > UBA5550 > CAZHNW01. The sequence continues at coordinate 763,600 of CALOBT010000025.1, read as the reverse complement.
GCAAATGTTCCCGGGTAGACTACGGTACGTGAGTTATGTTCGCTGCCCCAGTTAAGTGTAATCCCATCACCATTACTGAGGGTGGCATCGTTGTTTCCCGCCCTGACAGTGAGATTTATGTTGTAGGTCACTGAGTTGCTGCTGTCACCTGAAGTAACAACACAGGTAATAACATATGGAGCCTCCCTCGGTGGAAAATCCGCCTGATTGAGAGGATGAGTTATTTGGCCGCCCTCTGAATAATTAGCTGTACCTGATGGATCTGTAATGGCAGTAGTGGCGATTCCTGAGTTGGTTATAAGGATAAGGTTTGTCGTCACTTCGCCGCCGGTCAGCTTCCCGGAAGAAATTTCTGCATTGAAATCATAGGAGGCCTCTCCGTTGTGATCATCGGCGTCAAATGTAGGATCAAGGGTAGTCTTCTGAATAGAGAGAGAGTTAACCTTGCAGTCCGTTGCGTCCCCGCTCAGCTTGGTTATCTCCGCAGTATAATATTCTTTAGCAATACCGTCTTCAGCAGTTACCTTTATTAGAAAAAGATTTAAGCCGCTGTTGATAATTATATCACTGCCTATATCTACAGTGCCATTATGAGCAAGACGGATTTCAATTGCGGCACCGGCATGGGAAGTTTCGATATTTAAGCGAATAGTTTCAATACTGTTTCCCACAACCGCTGTATAGTTGTTATTTCCCGCATCGGTAATCTGGGCATCAACGGGATCCGTTATGGCAATGGTTGTAATTGATGTTATGGTACTTAGTTCCCGTGTAACCGTCAGGGTATATGTATTCAGAGTTTCATCCCAGGAAGTTACAGCTATCGTAATTGTATTCTGGCCGACAGAAAGGTTTATGGCGCCAGAATTAGATCCGCTGGAGACCTCTTCGTCATTAACTGTGACTGTGGAAAAAACATGATCAACTGTCGGTTTTACCTGGATTGATTCAACTTCATTGCCGACAGAAATTTTATATTCATTGTCATACATGTTGAAAGCATATTCCCATTCTCCTTCCGAAACCTTCAGATCTTTTAACAGGGCATTGGAACTACGGGCATCGCCATAGTTCTCAATTTCTCCTGTTATCGAATCGCAGCCTGCAAAAAGCAGGACCGATAACAGCATAATAAATATTCCCATCACCCTTTTCATTGATACCCCCATATCTTAGAACTTTTTTTATCTCACTTATTTCAGGTGAGACTGCGTAATTTAATTCCGGATGGAAAGTGAACATATAACTTACTATTGTTCAGTTGACCGTCCAGACGGTACGTAATTGTTTTAAAAAAAACCGCATTTATGGAAATGCGCTGTAGTAATGTTTATAAAAAATTGTATTTGAGATCGAAAAACGATAATTACGTATAATGTACTTAAAATATGGACATTGTGCCAAATCGTCAAGCTTTTTATTATTTCTTTTGAAGAATAGAGATCTGATTATCTTATTTTACGAATATGTATCCAGGCAATCGACATTGCAGTTTAATATACAATGTTAACATTCCGGATAATTGCCACCACTTCGGGAGTAGTGATATTCATTAATTCCCTCAAAAATATTACACAGTTCTTGTAATCTTTCGAAAAAATGCTATATTAATAGGGGGCTTTAATATCACCAGCCTGTTCCCGCAAACCCCCGGTGATGACTGATTTTGAATGGAGATAATCACGATGGTTGAAAATATATGCAGAACTATAATATTGCTGATGTTTCTCTTCATCCTGACTGGCTGCAGCAGTGACAGCGGCATCACGTATTTTAAGGTGGAATCAACAACAACTTTTGCAGGTGGGACCTTTGGGGCGTACCGTATTACCAAATCCGGAGATGTTGACCTCACATACAATCTGGAACTCGGCGCTGCAGTCCGGGATGTCTACTTTGTAGTAAGCAATACCAGTCCCGAAAACAGTATTACTATTCCGGCAATCGCAGCCCAGACCGCAAGAAGTGTGGCTGCTGATTCGTATTATACCGGGGGGGAGATTACTGAACCGGTAACTGTTGCGCCCCCGGGGGCATTGCGGGGTTCACCGGAGATATCCGCCGCTAACAGGGAAATTATGGAATCGCTGGATAAAGGAGCTCAAAGGTCTGCAACACTCCCGGTTATCATTCAGGTGTCACAGGCCTTTGTACCCGGTGATACCAACACATTTAATACCACATACAATACGGCTTCCTCTTCGTGGAGTGCAAGCGTTGATGCAAAATTTCTTCAAAGCTACAGTGACGGTACGAAGACCCTGGAAATATGGGTCGCCACGGACTGTCTCGACAGTGGCGGAAGTAAGACATATCTTATTGAAGATGATATCGTAAGCCCTCATTCAGTACTTGACATCGTGGCGGAAAAGTTTCTGCAGGCAGGTACAGACAATGATATCTATGACTGGGTGACGGGTGTCTTTGGAGAAGAATGGGGGAGCGAAGCCAGTACGTTATTCAGTAACCTGATAACAGCTGATGATACCATTACAATATTGTTTTATGATATTGATGATGATGACGACGCCTTTGCAACATCATCCACTGGGAGTGTCGCCGGTTATTTTACCAATGCCCATTCCTATGTGTCCGGTCCGGGGGGACTTACCGGTTCAAATGAACGCGTCATGTTTTTTATGGATGCGGTAATGCTTGCCTACGATGATCCCGGTGATGGCACCGGTAACTGGGCTATTACCGATTTCTGGCCCTCAGAGATTATTTCCACACTGGCCCACGAATTCCAGCATATGATTCATTTTTATCAAAAAAAGGTATTACAGAACCCAGCACAGTATACGGAAACCTGGCTGGATGAACTCCTCTCCATGGCGACTGAAGATCTCATCGCCAAAAATATCTACGATGCGGACAACAATATGTCAATCCTCGGACCCCGTGGAATCATCCCAAGCGATCTGTCCGCGGGTACTCCGATTCTCCGGAATGGCAGGCTGCCCCTGTATGTTGAAAATAATAATATCTCCCTGATTGATTTTAATACGAATGCAGGCGAAGTGTTGAAAAGCTACGCCATGAGCTACGCCTTCGGGGCTTTTCTTATCAGAAATTATGACGGGGCGGCTATCTTACAGGATATTGTACAGAATAAATACTATGACTACCGGGCCCTGGCATCAGCCCTTGGTGTGGATGTTGATACTGACAGCGATAATATTAACAGCACCAATAAATTCTCCGAGGTAATGCGGTACTGGGGGGTTGCAGAGCTTCTCAGTAATTTCGAACTTGATCCTGCCACCGAGGCAGAATTTGTGCTGAATTCAGGTGTTTCCGGCATTGATGATACCGCTGGCAATACCCTCGGTTCCATAAACATGTTCAACTACTCTTACTCTTCAGATTCAGTATCCACATTCAAATTTTTCGATCTTCCTTTTGCTCAGACGAGCATTCCCCGTGGAGCGCATTATTACATTGAGGCGGGAAAAAACTTGACGGGAGACCAGCAGTGGAGGATAAAACTTCCCAGGTATATACACCTTGATGTGATTGTAAAATAGGTCTGCAGGCTCAATGATAAAATTTCTCGAAGAAAGACTCGACAGCTACCTGAATATTCTCCGGGAAATGGTATCCATTAATTCCTGGACAGGGAATGCCGCAGGGATTGACCAACTGGCCGCATATACTGCAAAACTTTTCGCCTCGAAAGGATTTTCTGCAGAGAGGATCAGAGCAGAGCACGGACCGGGGGAGCACCTCCTCCTTTCGAGATCAGGGAAAGGGATATCAACTGTCGCCTTTATTTCTCATCTTGACACGGTTTATTCCCCGGAAGAAGAGGCCGCTGAAAATTTTATCTACCAGCAGGAAGGGGACAGGATTTTTGGTCCCGGCACCAATGACATCAAGGGGGGAACCCTCCTCATTTACATGCTGATCGATGCTTTCCAAAAAAAGAATCCACATCTCTTTGAAAAGGTTTCATGGCTGGTCCTTCTTGATGCAACGGAAGAGACCCGCTCTGATGATTTCGGTTTGCTCTGTCGTGACCGGATTCCCACTGATGCCAGGGCATGCCTTGTCTTTGAAGCGGGGGATTTTTCCGAAGACAGCTTTAAAATTGTAACGGCTCGAAAGGGAAGGGGAGTCTTTCGTTTAACCGCCACGGGAAGGGGAGGCCATGCAGGGGTTGATCACCATGGAGCCGTCAGCGCCATCGATCACCTCTCTGAAGCCATTACAAAAATACATTACTTCACCGATTATTCCAGGGGGCTCACCTTTAATACCGGTACCATCAGGGGGGGAAGCGGCCTTAACCGGATTGCGGAATATGCAGAGGCGGAAATTGAAATGCGCGCCTTTGATCCAGCAGCCTTTGGGCACGGCAGGGAATTAATACTTTCCCTTCCTGAAACCTGCAGTATAGACGGCGCCGCAGGTTCCGCCGGGTCAACTCTGGTGGTTGAAGAGATCAGGTCAGTTCCCTCATGGCCGGTCAATGACGGTACAAAACATTTATTTGATGTCTATTGCAGGGCTGCGGGAGAACTTGGCTTTTTTGTGGAAGAGGAACAGCGTGGTGGCCTCAGTGACGGTAATCTGATATGGGACCATGTTCCAGTTCTTGACGGCCTTGGCCCTTCGGGGAAGTTTTCACATCGCAGCCGGGGAGACAAAACAGATCCGGGGGCACGGGAGTATCTTTATCTTCCTTCACTTGTACCCAAAACCCTGCTGAATCTGCGGGCCCTGGAGATGATCCTCGCCATTTAGGAAGGACTACCACCTGTTGAAAACTTCCTCCGCAAAACCTGGGAATTTATCAAGCTTTAACTTTTTGCCGTCATCGAGAATTACTGTTCCGGTGAAATGTCCGAAGACCTGGTGTTGTATTGAGCGGATCAGCAGCAGGTTAAAGTTGCTTTGCCTGTCAATGACCGGTTCGAAGTCCAGTTCAAAGCGTCCGTCACTGCTGGTGAATTTCCATGGTTTCATGAAATTTTTTGCATCAAAATGAAATGTAACCTCTTCAAGTTTATGTACACGGTTGTTGTAGAAGAGACAATTTTCCGATGCGGGGCTGCGGTCACTGAAACCGTATCCGATATTCCAGCCGAAGGGAACACCGTCGTAAAGCCCTGAAGCGGAACCCCAGTACCATCGGTTCCGGTAGGTCCATCGGCCGCGTCCCCAATCGAGACAGCCGAAGGCGTCTTCAGGCTTGAATGTTATCCTTTCTTCACCAGCCTGTATGTCTCCCTTTGCGGGCATGCAGTTGATCTTCTGGTTATAGTAAAAGGCATCGCGTTTTTTGGCCCAGGAGGTGGCTATGACAATAGACTCCATATCTGCGGGCTGGTTCAGTTCAAGACTTCCTTTCAGACCGATGCCGCCGCCGGGAACTTTAAAAAGAGGTGCATCAAAATCTAAAGTCCTCTTTCCGTCGAATATTTTAAAATGGAGGCTCAACTTCCCGTCATTAAAGTGAAGGTCCCCCATTTCGGATGAGGGAGAGAATCCGCTTTTCCCCTTCGGGATCAGCGCCGTGGAATCAACCTGTTCATAGAGGCCCGTGTTCATGTCAAGCCAGCAGAGCGCCGCCAGGTAGGCATAACCGAGGTCTGCCAGGGTCATGGTGACGCCGTATCCGCTCCTGTTGCATATAACCGCGTAGTAGTCCCATTCCTTGATACGGGACCAGTGTGCATTAATTTTTGATCGGTCGTAGTGCCAGTATGGATGACGCGCCCATCCCTCTTTAATTATTTTTCCTGAATCATCAAGAAGTTCTATGGGGGAAGTTATTTCTTTCTGCATCTCTATTTTCCTGTATGGGTATCGCTGGTAATGTTATATGTTCTCATAATTTTCTTCTGGAATTTTTGAACCTCAGCAGTATCGAGAACTATACTGGTTCCGCCCTTGAAGTTGAAAACTGCATATTGTCCCGTTATCCCTTCGAGGAGGGACTTCAGGTGGGGAAGGTTTTTTACCTTCGTTCCATTTATGTCAGTCAGCATGAGATCTTTTTGGTACTCATAGCCCTTGTTGCAGGGTGCGGGAAGTATTCTGTTCATGACAACAAAACGCATATTGTCATCCCTGGTGGTATGTTTCTCGCTGCCGTAATAAAAGATGAAACGGTCGTTACCCTTTTTTTTCCAGTCTTTACCCCAGGTTTGAAGAAATCCGAGAGTCATTTCCTGAAAAAGAAGCCCTCCATAAATGGTGTAGACTGGCTGACGGTCATAGCTGATAAGGGGGATGATAAAGTTATTGTACTTCATCGGTTTGAGTTTAAAACTTATATTTTTACGTTCCCCCTTTCTCAGAATTTTCATTGATACTGTATCGCCAACGGATTTTTCCATGTTGATCAGGCCATAAAAATTCAGCAGGCCATAATTGGGATCACGGTACATGCCATCGTCACTGATATCCTTTCCCTCGATTGATAGAATGACGTCCTCTTTCTGCAGGGCATCACTTCCGCTGCTGGCTTTCGGAATCTCGCAGATGTAAACACCCGTATCCTCTTTCTTCATTCCGAGGTAGTTTCTGAGGTTGATGTTTCCATTTACCGCTACATAATCCATCCAGTAATAGGGTATACCTTCATAGTTGCCATCGGCTGCATCATTAAGAACGCGGCGGATAGAGGTGTTTGCAATGACATAGAGGGTTTTGGAGTTGCTGTCCAGTCCAGTGCAGATACCCGCCAGTTTTCCGTCAATATATACGGGCTCACCGCTTCCGCCGCTTTTCATTGTGGTTGTCATGATGTGCATCATTATGGGGCAGTTCGGCTCATATATTCTGATTGATGATTTAATTGCCATTGCCCGGAATTCCTTTACTGCTCCGAGGTCGTCCCACTTCCGGATAATGGCATTTTTTCCGATAATGTTTCCTTCCTCTGCAAGGGTAGTCTCTTTTATTCCCTCAAAGAATGAGGGATCTTCAGCAGTAATAAGGGCAAGTCCGGTATGGTAATCCTTTACGAGTACCTTTGCTGCAAATTTCATCGATTCTCCCGGGCGAACCAGTTCAATCATTACATGATCCGAAAGGGAGTAAGCTGCAGTGAGGATTTTATTTCCGGAAAGTACACATCCATAGGCAACGGATTTATTGATACTCTTCTTCTGCCATGGCGAATCATGATCGAAAGATTGTGAGGTAATAATAATTTTAATGAAATCTCCGTTTCCCGCAGATGCCAGTAATGGGAGCAGTAAAATAGATAGTGTAACCATTAAAATAATACGTTTTTTCATTATTTGATATTCCTGTTTTTTCTGAATCTTGAGAGTGAGGGGATTCTGTAATTCTGTTGTATCCTGCGGTTGGCGTCCTTCATTTCATTTGAATTCAGGAGAATTTTATACTCTGATCCGTCTATGAGAATTTCATGAAAGCCGTCTTTCGGTGTCTTGAATGCCCGTACAACGTCTTCAAGGCAGGATATTTCAACACCGTTTATCTGGCGGACTACTTCCTCCCTGATATTGGAAATATAGGTATTTGCCCTGTCGGGAAGTATCCGGTTAATAACAACGAATTCCTTTCGTTCAGGCAGCACCTTGTCATTAAGGTGATAATAGTAGTAGTAGAGCATGCGCTGGTCTGCATTATACCACCATTTATTCCATGTTTTAAGGTACTCCTTTGAGAAGGGCTGGAAAATTATCCCACCGAAGACATAGTATTCGGGAAGTTCTTCATATTCGTCATACCATTTGATGCGGGAAGGGAATAATTTCATCGTTATAGTCGTTGATTTTTGTTCTCCATTCCGGAGGAAATCAATTTTCAGTTTTTCGCCTACCTGTTTTGAGGATACAATGTAACTGTAGTCAAGGCGGCCGTTTCCATTCATTATACTGCCGTCGTTGGCTACGTCAAAGGAGCCAACAGAGGTAATTATATCTCCCGCCTGAAGTTTTTCAAAACAGCTTCCTGATTTTATTATATGGGTAACCAGCACTCCCGTTGTTGAAGCGGGCATTTTTAGATAATCCCGCATGGTTCTGCTCATCAGTTTCTGGCTGAAAATGCCCATGGATGGGAATCCGTTAAACGTTCCGTCTTTTACATCTTCCAGGAAATGTTTTATGATCGGGACAGGTATCATAAAACCGATATTATCCGATTTCTGCTGAACCTGGAAGGCAATGCCGACAATTTTATTTCCCTGGATTACAGGTCCCCCGCTGTTCCCTGGGTTCAGGGCTGCGTCTGTCTGAATCCGCAGAAAACCAGCCTTACCGCTGTGGGTGTATGTTCCTATTTCAATTCTGGAAACAATTCCTTCTGTAATTGATATTCGCTCTCCTCCAAGGGGATATCCGTAGGTGGTCACCTTACTCCGGAGCTCAGGTAAACCTCCGAACTGAAGTGATGAAGTACCTTCAAAGAAGTTTTTATCGTCAACAACGAGAAGAGCGAGGTCACATTCATGGCCGATGTGCAGAACCTTTGCGCTGTAGAGTTCCGGATCATTTTCCCGCTGCACCTGAATGCTGGTGGCATCGGAAACTACATGAGCATTGGTGAGTATAAGGTTATTGGAGATTATGACCCCGGTCCCGGTTTTATTTTGTGGAGAAGATACCTTCCAGGGACTGTTATAGTCCGGTTTTATAAAGACCGTTAATATCTTTGCTGTTGCCCTTCTGAGAAATTCAGTCTGACTGTCCACTGCAATGGCAGGTTTTGCCGGTATGGTGAGTCCCGCAACCAGGAACAGACCGGCTATAAGTAATATCGTATAGTGTCTCATTTTTGCCTCATAAGCTTATATTGATATAAAGATTGATTCTCCACACATAAAGAAAGTCAAATGATTTTTTATTTTGTATATTTTACCAGAGTATGCAAAAATAATATGACAATAACAACTTAATACAGGTTAAAAAAAATCTTTGTTTTTCGAAATTTATGAATCCAAGAAGCTTTATAGATTACTAAAATACTAAAATGTCTTGACAATAATGAGAGAAGGGAGGGCCTGTTAAGAGTCAGAATAATATAGTTATGGAGTTATAATAATCTTTCACATGATTTAGAGGATAACTGAAAGAAAGAAATACTATTTAACAAAAGGAGGCTGAGAAATGGAGAGAAAACCATACATGAATCCATATTATGCCGGGATCGCCCTCGGCCTGGTTCTGCTAATGGCCATCGTAATCTCAGGACGCGGTTTAGGGGCATCCGGGGCAATTATGCGGACCGTGGTAGCCGCGGAAAAGGTTGTTGTGCAGGAACACGTGGATAATAATTTTTATCTCGCAAAATACGGGAAGGGTGATAAAAATCCTTTAAATAACTGGCTTGTATTTGAAATAATCGGAGTAATGCTGGGAGGACTGTTTTCCGGTCTTGCGGCGGGGCGATTTAAAAAAGAAACGAACCGCGGACCACGTATTAGTGATAAACAACGCTGGGCCTTTGCGGTACTGGGGGGTATTCTTTTTGGATATGGAGCACGCCTTGCCCGGGGATGTACAAGTGGTGTTGCCCTGACAGGCGGAGCAACACTTGCCGTTGGGAGCTGGATAACCATGGCATGTATCTTTGCAGGGGCATTCTTCTTCGCCCTTTTTGTTCGAAAACAGTGGATCTAGGAGGCATATTATGTTCGCACCAATAGTAAAAATATTTGAATTGAGTCCCGGTGTAAATTATTTCTTTGCCCTCCTTATTGGCCTGGCCTTCGGATTTGTTCTGGAAAGGGCAGGTTTCGGAAATTCACGAAAACTGGCTCTGCAGTTCTATCTTAAAGATTTTACCGTAGTGAAAGTAATGTTCACCGCCATTATGACCGCAATGAGTGGAATCATTATCCTCTCATCATTCGGCTTTCTTGATTTTCAGCAGATATATATCAACCCTACATTTCTCTGGCCCGGAATAACCGGGGGACTGATTATGGGGGCAGGATTTGTAATCGGAGGATATTGTCCGGGAACAACATTTGCCGGGCTGTCTACGGTAAAAATAGATGCCTTTTTCTATCTGGGAGGTCTGATGCTGGGAATGTTTGTTTTTGGGGAAACCGTACCCCTTTTCAAGGAATTTTTTCTATCCGGAGCGAAGGAAAGGTATACCCTTGATATCGCATTGGGAGTAAAGGCTGGAATTATCGGTTTTGTCGTCATTCTTCTGGGAATCGGCATGTTTACAGCAGGGGAATTCTTTGAAAAAAGATCCGGTGAAGTCATTAAATAATAGAACCTGAATATCTGGATAACGGAGAAAAATATGAATCTTTCAAAAAAGGCAAAAACAGGTATTATCGCGGCTGCTGCAGTGGCCCTTCTTCTTCTGCTGCTTCCTGACGGACAGAGATGGAAATTTACCATTGAGCCGGCAAAAGTTGGAAAAAAAATCCTCCGCAATGAGGGATTTATCAGTGCCGGAGATGTGGAAAAAATGATTAAATCCGGGGCAAAAAGTATTAAAATTCTCGATATTCGAAATAAATCAGAACGGGAAAAGGGAACAATTAAGGGCTCTGAGCATGTGCCGCTGATGATGCTTATGTCAAAGTATTATACTTCTCGTAACCTGGATAAAAAGAGTACCTATATCCTGATGTGTTCAAACGGGACACAATCGATTCAAACGTGGCTGCTTCTCCATACTGCGGGATACAATACTTATGCAATTAAAGACGGTTTCAAGGGGTGGGTCGCCGCAGTTAAAAATATTTCTCTCTATGAAAATATTACTGCAGCTGAACTAAAGAAGAAAGCTGCTTCTCAGGGTGGTGTTGCCCTTCAGGCTCCGGGGGTCAGAAAGAAGGCTATTCGTGCGAAAGCGGCTGGATCGGAGGATGAAGGCTGCTGATTTGGAATATTTTTTTTCAGGCGTCATGGAAAAGGAAGTAAAAAGAAAATAACCCCCTCACGACTGCGAGGGGGTGTGATTTACCTGTTAAAAAATTGTAACAGTATATTGTCGGCAGCGCCTCTCAGTCTTTCCGGGTTATCAAAGTCATAATGTCCTTCCTGTAGCTGCTTTTTAAGAGACTCGATATATTTTTTTATTTCACCGCTTACGGAATTGATTCTGTATTTATTCAGCAATTCAGTTCTTTCATCTGAAAGCTTTCGCATCTCCTGCTCCCTTTCGAAACGCTCCTTTGCCAGAGAGGATATTTCGATTCTGTCCTCTCCAGTATCATTTTTTCTGATAATACGCCGGCTTCTGGTGGAACCGGATGCGGCTGTTTCTTCCTGCTGCCATCTCTTCACTGATTGAAATGATCGGGTAATTTTCATGGTCCACCTCCTTTTCTGATCTGACTGATTCATTATGTCACATCTTTATTATCGGCATCTTTCTGTAGAAAATTAGTGGTTTATAATAAAATTTGCCGTGACTAATTTGGCAGGGTTTGAGTATTATTTACCTTGGATGAAAAAAAAAGAAAATATGAGTTTCAGAGGGAGTTTTAGAGTCAAATGTTCTTAGAATATATTTTGTATTTAAATATACCGCACCCATTTACTGATTATATATGATTTAAAATTAATCTTGCATTGAAGAAAAAAGATATTACACTATGGAAGAAGAAACGGAAAAATAGAGCTGAACCTGGGGAATCTCTTAGTGTTAAAGAAAATATATAACTTCTTTTTAGAAAATATACATGATGCTGATTTCTTACTTCAGCAGAAGGCGAGGGTTCTCCTCACTATTATTATCACTTACTGTCTTGTTTTTTTTATTTATACTATTTTTTTCCTAACAATCAAAACCAGAGACCTGGGTATTCTACTTCCTTTTTCTCTTGGATTTATGGTGCTGTTCAGCCTGCTGGTTCTTCTCAGACGTGGACACTTTTCGCTATTTGCCCACTCTTCCCTGATTATTTCTCTGGCCATGCTCTGGTTTGTTCATTTTTTTGAATCAGGACCATTTATTCAGAGGATGGACTCCATTGTACTCATCCTGGCTGCATTGATGATGACGCCCCTGATTTTTTATAAAAGGGAAAAGGGTATATTACTCTATTTCGGCATCAACCTCCTGCTGCTTGTTTTTTCCGCAATCTATTTCGGGAACCATTATGGGAAGTCCGCAGCTGTCATGAGAGAGTTTCTGATGGACAATGTGACTGCATTTTTCTTTGCGGGCTTTTTCTGTTTTCAAATTTTTAATATTTATAAACGCGCAATTTACCATGTCCTCGCCAAGGAAGAAGAAATACATGCCCAGTATGAAGAACTCGCCGCCTCCAGTGAAGAACTGGAAGCAATGAATGATGAGCTTATCAGTACACATCAGGACCTTCTCGATTCAAATGAGAATATAAAGCGGGAAAAGGAAATGATAAGCACCACCCTCGCCAGTATCGGTGATGGTGTGATTACCATGGACGTAAACGGGTTTATTCTCGGTATTAATAAAGCCGCCCTGGACATACTTGAACTCAAAGGAGAACAGAAAAATAAAAATATCTCTTCCCTGGTAAAATTACAGCCTTATAAAGATGACAGTACTATTAATGATATTGTTTCCATGGTCCTGGAGGAGGGAAAGCCCGTAGAACTGGAACAGAATACAATTTTTGTTACCGAAATGGGGAACATGAAATATATCTCCTCCATAATCACGCCCCTTAAAGACAGCAGTGAAAGGATCAATGGCGCCGTTATGGCTTTTCGTGATGTAACAGAAAGACATAAAATGGAAGAAGAGCTTCTAAAGGCTTCAAAGATTGAATCACTGGGACTTTTTGCAGGTGGAATTGCCCACGATTTCAATAACCTCCTGACGGCAATACTGGGAAATATTTCCATTACCCGGCTGAACCTTGGTGCCGATAATGCCAATACTGAATTTCTCAATGATGCTGAAAAGGCATCACTGCGGGCAAAGGACCTGACTAATCAGCTGCTTACATTTTCCCGAGGTGGCGCACCGATAAGGGTAACCTCATCCCTCAGAAACATAATTATTGACGCCGCCTCCTTTGTTCTCAGCGGATCATCAGTGGGAAGTGAATTTGATTTACCCGATGATCTCTGGAATGCCGAGGTAGACAGGGGGCAAATCGGTCAGGTTATTCAGAATCTGGTTCTTAATGCCCGCCAGTCGATGCACGAAGGCGGAATTGTTTGTATATCCGCAAATAATTTATTTATTGAAAATGAGGCATCGGAACAGAACCTGAAACCGGGACGTTACATACGGGTGTCTGTCAGGGATTCAGGCACGGGCATTCCAGGGGAAATACTGAACCGGATTTTTGATCCTTTTTTCTCTACTAAAAAAGAGGGGAATGGTCTTGGCCTGGCTGTAACCGCTTCAATAATCAGAAAGCACAATGGTGAAATTTCTGTTGAAACCGGGCCCGATAAGGGGACCACTTTTGAATTTTACCTGCCGGCAACCCTGGAGGAACCTCAGGAAATAAAGGTGGCGGGAAAACATGGTTCATTTAAAAATCTACGTGTTCTCCTTATGGACGATGATGAGATTGTGCTCAGGGTTGGCAAAAATATGCTGGAGAGACTCGGGTGTGAAGTGCTTCTTGCCAGTGACGGGGCGGAGGCCATCGGCATGTACTGCAGGGAAAAGCAATTGCCTGATCCCATTGATGTTATAATCATGGATTTAACTGTGCCGGGAGGTATGGGAGGAAAAAAAGCAATCATGGAATTGCAAAAGTTAGATGATTCCGTATGTGCCGTGGTCTCCAGCGGATACTCCAATGACCGGGTCATGGCCAATTATCGTGATTACGGATTTAAGAGCTATATAGTGAAGCCATACAGTATTGAAGAAATTGAGGGGGCAATTGCCGAAGCCCTTGAGAAAAAGGAAGACAAATGAAATTCCCAAACGATTTTTCCCTGTACCTCTTTCTATTCCTGTTGAATTTTTTCGCTGTGTCTGAAGTGCCCGCAGCGGCGTCCCCGCAGGAAATTATTATTGCATCATTTTCAACTTCCGTTGCCGATCAGACTCCATCCGTTAAACAGAACATTCAACTCGCTGCTGACAGGCTCGACGGGGCCGTAATTATCCCCGGGAACATTTTTAATTTCAGCGATATCGTCGGTGAGGGAAACGCCTCCAACGGTTTTGTTGACGGAGCCGTTATGTACCGTGAGGGAATCCGCATGGAACCCGGAGGCGGTTTATGTCAGGTCTCTTCCACCATCTTTAATGCAATGCTCATGGCGGGTTTTCGAATTGTTGAAAGGCACCGTCATTATCAGCCGGTGACCTATGTTCCCCTTGGTCTCGATGCAACCATTAAGTACGGCAAGAAAAATCTTCGGATGAAAAATTCCCTGAATCAGACCATCAGAATTCGCGTCAGCATGAATTCAAAAAGTCTGACAATAATTCTTCTGGGGGAGAGAAAGCCCCGCTTCAGGTATGTCATAGAAACTGATGAAGAGGAGGTCTCCATACCCTTCCGTGAAGATGAAGAGAAGGGTGAAATCAGGCCGGGAATGAATATATATATTTACCGTAAAAAGATGAAGGAAAACAGAATCATTGAACGTTTCCTCGTCTACCGTGATTTTTATCCCCCGGTATATATTAAGTAGAAAGATCATGAAGAGGCTGATAACTTTACTGGTACTAATGATATTTACGGTTTCTCCCGGTTTTTCAGGGGGGGAAGTTTACCTCCACCGGTGGAAAAAGTTCAGCGAGTCTTACGGCACATCCCTGGTGGCATGGCTGGAAGGTGAAGCGAAGGCGATCCTTACCGGGGGCGGGAAAAAATCTGTTTTTTCAGTCAAGACACCACCATACTATGGGAGGCTGGGCCTCTTTGTTACCATAATGAAGGGGAAACGCGTCAGGGGATGTTTCGGCGGATTCCATCACCTGGACAATAATTTTTCAGGGACAATTCGGCGGTACCTGAAGGGGGCTCTGAGAAGCGATCCTCGGTATCCACCCCTTGGCATTGAAGAGCTGGAAGATTCGGAAGTCATTATCACCGTAGCCTCTCAGCCGTCGGGAATAGAAAACATTGAGGTCATAGATCTTGAGCAGTACGGCATTTTATATTTCTATCAGGACGGATCAAGTGCTGTTATTGTACCGGCAGAGGTAAGAACCGTAGACTATCTTAAAAAAACAGCGGAAAAAAAAGAAGTACTGTCCAGGGCATCCTTCAGGGCAGTTACTATCAGAAATAAAAAGAAATAAAAATAACTTCAAAAAGCTGAATAATTATGGAGAAGAGACATGAAAAAATTAACTGCTGTCATTACAGCGCTCTCTGCGGGATTACTGTTTATGGCCTGTTCAACAGCGGGAGTGAAAACCCTTGATGACGGGAAAAAAGTATATTCAACTTCCTCTGCGAAAGAACTTAAAAAAGAAGCTGTTATAGAAGGTTATGTCTATGACAGCAAAACCAGTAAACCGATACGAAATGCCCGCGTGGAAGTCAAAAATGCCAATATGGGAATTGGCTATTACCTCGTTGAAACCGACAGCAGCGGAAAGTATATCATCAGGGAATTTATTCCCCATGTCCGCTACGTAATGGAAGTCTCAGCCGTTGGCTATGTATCCTATCTCTCCACCGGTACTATCAGTCCCGGCAGCAAAAATATATACCTTGATCCGGAGGCGGTCCTATCCGGGACTGTCACCGATTCCGCGGGGAAACCCCTGAAGGGAATTGAAGTGAAATTAAGCCGTGGAAGCAGCTACAGCTATTACAGCCGCAGCAGACGTCCACTCTTTGCCACCACCGGCAGTGACGGGAAATACCGTTTCGCCAAACTTGTACAGGGACGTTACTCCGCAACATTTACCGGCAGCGGTTATATATCGGAAACCGCCCGACTGAAAAGACTCCGAAGGGGAGAGCCCTTTAATCTTCCCATGAAGATGTTTCGACCCGCATCCATTACCGGAAAGGTGACCATAAAGGATCTTGATGTCCCGGCACGCAACATCAATGTAACGGCGACGGGAAGAACCGGGCATTCCGTGAACAGCTACCAGGACGGTACATACCGGATCGAAGACCTTAAGCCGGGCTACTATGACCTGAAATTGACTCACCAGGGTTTCTATAAACAGAGCAAACAAAAGATATATGTCCCCGAGGGAAAGGAAGTAAAAGACACGGACTTTGTTGTAAAAGCAAAAAATCCTGAGATTAATGTTTATGCCTACAGGTATACCTTTGTTCCGGGAAACGCATTATCATTTAATCTGCGAACCTTCCGTCTTGAAAAGGTCACAGCCTCAATTTATAAGGTGCCTCTTGAGGTGCTTGTTCAGGGGAAGTCAGATCCCGATTCCGTGAATCCAAAAACCGAGGGTTTTAAAAAGGTAACCTCCTGGGATGAACCCATTAAAAATTTTCTTCCCTACCAGTGGCGGTACCAGAACCTTCTGATAAAAACGCCCCTCTCAACGGGAGGTTACTGTCTCGAAGTGAAGGGTGCGGGGAAGGTTATCAGCCGCCGATATTTTACGGTAACCTCAGTGGGGGCCGTTGTTAAGCGTTCCCGCAGCAGGGTCTTTGCCTATGTAACGGACCTGGTGACAAACAAACCGGTACCAGGTGCCAGTATCGTTGTTTTTGATGCCACCAAATACCGCGGGACGGGAAGGGCCCGCCGGAGAGGCTACAGTAAGCCGAAAAGAATTGAAGACCTTCCCGTAAAAATAATCCATAAAGCCAAAACCGACGGAGGGGGAATATATCAGTATGAGCATAAAACCGAAGCGCACCTTTCTCTCCTTGCAATAGGCGCCGACGGAAGTTACGCCATCTGTAATACCGGATCCCCCAGCAGGTTCCAGAGAGAAAAATATAAATATTTTATTTATACTGATCGCCCTGTATACCGGTCAGGAGACAGGGTGAGCTACAAGGTCGTCGCGAAAGAACGAAAGAAAAATTTTCTTCCCATGGGGGGAAAAACTGTCTATTATAAAATCAGAAACAGTGACAGCGGGCGTACCGTAAAAGAAGGTAAGGCCAGCCTTGACCAGTGGGGAACCCTTCACGGCTCGTTGAAAATACCGGAGAGTGCAGGTCTCGGAACATACTATATCCAGGCGGGGCCCAGCCGCAGAAATCTCTACGGCAGGGGACGCTTCTATGTTGAACAGTACAGGAAACCTGAATATACCGTAGAGCTGACACCGGAAAAGGATTACTTCATCAATGGAGATGATGTCTCATTCCGGGTCCAGGCAAAATACTTTTTCGGCGCCCCCCTCAAGGGAGGGCTTGTGCGTTACCGCTTCTACGAATCGAGGCTCCGCGATACCGACACCCGCTACTGGTGGGAAGAGGAGGGCAGCAGCAGGTCGTACAACCGGGTTAAGCTGGATGGTGAAAAGTACCTTGATGCCAATGGCGTCGTTTCCCTGAAGGTTTTTGCCGGGAACTATCCCTATGACAGGGAGATTACACTGGAGGCTACGGTAATAGATGAATCGAACGTGAGTATTACCGCCCGAAAAAAAGTTCGTGTCGGCCGTGGTGAATACTACATAAAAATAAATCCTCTGCAGAACTTTTTTGCCGGGAGTGATCAGAAAAAGGTTAACATAAAAACCCTTACCCATACAGGCAAAGCGATAAGTGCCCCGGTAAAAATTGCCCTCTATCGATACATATGGAAACCCTACCAGCGTGTCTATGTACACGAAGGACAGCCCCGCTTCGAAAAGCGGCTCACCACTAACAGAAAGGGGGAGGCGGAGTTAAAACTTCCTGCAAAATTTGCAGACTTTGGTGAATATGATATCGTGGCCACAAGCTTCGACCGCCGCAGAAACAGGATCACCGCCTCCAGGGTAATATGGGTTTACAATCCCTTCGGGAGCAGGGTAGCCTCACGCTTCAGGAATCTTGAACTTTCAGTAAACAAAAGTACCCTGAAGGGTGCGGGAAATGTAACCGCCCTGTTGAAAAGTCGTTTCACCGACGGGTATGTCTGTCTTACCCTTGAGGGACGCGATGTCTACTATTCGAAGGTGGTGAAGATGAAGGGGAATGTAATGCCCGTCGTACTGCCGGTGAAAAACAGCTACGCGCCAAACTTTTATATATCTGCGGTTATGCAGCGCAAGCGGGCCCTTTTCCGTTCCGTTAAAAGCATTAATATTCCGGTAAAGGGGACCACGCTGAATGTGGCCCTCAAGCCTGAGAAGGAAGTCTATCTTCCGGGACAAAAAATTAATATTGCCGTGAAGACAACCGACAGCGGTGGAAAACCTGTCGCTGCCGACCTGTCTCTTGCGGCGGTTGATGAAGCAATCTATTCCATCAGGCGGGATCATACACCGAAGATGAAGGATTTCTTTTATACTAAAATTTCAAACTGGGTCCTCACCAGCTATTCATATCCAATAAATATTCTCGCCGGTGCGGGAAAGGAAGGCAAGGTGAAGGTGCGGGAGAAGTTTGAGGACACCGCCTACTGGAAGTCCAATGTTAGAACGGACCAAAAGGGTCAGGCAACTGTATCCTTTACGCTTCCTGATAATCTGACCACCTGGCGGCTTACCGCAAGGGGACATGACCTGACGGGGCGTGTCGGTGAATCCAGGAAAAAGTTTCTCGTTACCCAGGACCTCATTGCCCGAATCGGAAAACCACGGTTTTTTGTTGAGGGTGATGAACTTTCTCTTCTTGGAATAATTAACAGCAATACCAACCGTGGTCTTCCCGAGATAAAAAGTACCTTTAAGGTTAATGGGGGGGAAGTCAAGGCTCACACCTCCAGGTCACTTTCTCTGCCCGCCTTCGGTTCTGCAAGAAATCGTTACCTCATTACGGTACCCTCGAAAAAAGAGGAACTGGTTCTTCGTTTCGATGCACTTGCGGACAGCCGGGCAAAGGATGCCCTCCGTGTTAAGGTCCCCGTGGAAAAGCGGGGTGCCTCCTTCAAACTTTTTGGTCTTGGTGATATGGCGGAGAATAAAAGTATTACCATGAAACCGGTCAAGGGTGGAGACGACTTTGAGTTCGTTCCGGAAAAGGTAGGCATCACAGTCAGTCCTTCGCCACTTTACAAAATGATCAGTGCATCGGAGTACCTTGTGAAGTATCCCTATGGCTGTGTTGAACAGACCATAAACAGCTTTATGCCGGTAATGCAGCTTCACCGGTTCCTTGAAAAGAATAATGCAATTCACCTGGTTCCGCCGAAACAGGTTGCGATAATCAGGGAAAAGACCATGAAGGGGGTTGCACGGCTCCAGCGTCTCCAGAGATCCGACGGGTCCTGGGGATGGTTCTCCGGCGACAGGGGGAACGCCTCCCTGACGGGATATGCCATGATCACATTGTCTCATGCCATGAATCACGGCTACCGTGTATCCGACGCTTCTATTAAAAATGGACTCAGGGCTGTAAGAAGAATGCTTCTATCCGGAAATATTAAGAGTATGGATTCAAAAGCTTATCTTCTCTATGTCTATTCCCTCTTTGGCCAATGGGATTACACTGTCTGGGAAAGCCTGAGTAGTTTCAAAGGCCATAATCCCTATCAGCTTGCCTTCATTATTAAAGCCCTTGAAAAAAGAGAAATGATGCGTGTAATCGATTCTCCCGACCGTGTGAAGAATGAAGACTATCGTAAGAAAGAGCTCTCAAAAGCAGTTGCCGCCCTTAGGGGGATGGTTCAGCGGGATACAAAGGGCATTTACTGGCTTAGCAGGGGAAGTCAGCGCTGGGGATGGCCCGGCGGCAGAACAGAGATGACCGCTCACGTCCTGGCGTCTCTCGTGGCTGTGAGAGACAGCAGTTCTCTTCCTGCACAGGCCGCTTCATCAATTGCCCGGCGCAGTAAAAATGGCCGATGGAATTCAACCAAGGAAACGGCAACCGTAATAGTCGCCCTCACTGAGTACCTGAAAGGAAAGGGGCTTTCAAAAGATAATAAAATCGACGTGAGTTTTTCCCTTAATAAAAAGCCCGTCATATCGATAAAATATAATCCCGAAGAGAAGAAACCGGCAATGCTCCTGTCAAAGACAGTGAAACTTTCCGGCATGGATCCGGGAAAGAATATTACAGTGGAATCAACCGGTAAAGCGGGTAAGGATGTTTCATACGATGTCAGTGTCGCCGGAACCCTCTACTTCAAACCAAAGGGATTTACTTCCATTTTCAAAAGCAAAGACCGGTCCCTGGCAGTACTCTCCAATGGCATTTCCCTTTTCAGAAGCTACGCCTCCCTGCACCGGGTGAAGGACCTGCAGCACCGTGAATACCTGGTCCCGGGAAAAATGTCCCCGAAGAAACTCATCCAGGTGGGTGACGAGCTGCTGGTTAAAATCAGGTTCCGTGCAGTTGACAACTTCGAATATCTTCTTCTTGAAGATTTTCTCCCTTCGGGTTTTGAAGTAGTCAAAAAGTATGCCTATGATATTCATAAGCCCTTCGTAAGATCTGAGCGCTGGGACAATCGAATGGTTTACTTTTTTACGAACCTGAGAAAGGGAAAGGTCTATGAAGTGGCATATATTATCAGGGCGGAACTTCCCGGAAAATTTATGGTTCGTCCCGCCAGAATGGAATGTATGTATGAACCTTCAATCCAGGGTTGGTCGGCTCCGACTATTATCGAGGTGAAAAATAAGGAGTTTTTGAAATAGTAACATCTTCGAATCAGGTAAGTTTTTTTTAAATTCGATTATTGTCCTTTAGCTTTTGCCCCCCTCCGGGGGGTATGGGGGGCTTATTTCCTGCTGGAAATTCCAGGGGCCGCCAGGCCATCGATAAAAACATTGATGAAGTTTTCAGAAAGATTATCCAATCCCTCGGGATATGAATCTTTGTCTTCAACGCTGAAGAAATCATAGGCAGTCCTGGAAAAGGCCCCGGCGATTATATTGGATACAATATCGATATTGAGGTCTTTCATTAGAATCCCCCGATCCATCGCTGTTTTTAATTCCTGCTTCATGTAATCTGTTCCGAGTTTTTCGAGACGACGAATTCCAAGTTCAAGTCCGGTGGGCAGACCGATGGCCTTTCTGAAAACAATACTGCAAATTTCCCTGTCAGAATCAAAGTATTCAAAGGCTCGCTTGATTCTTGCAATAAAAAAATTGCGATAGGAGAGGGATGCCTCTCCATTTACTGTAGAAAAAAGGACCTTTTTGAAATCGTGAAAAAATATTTCAAGCAATTGCCTGAAAATATCTTCCTTGCTGTTGAAGTACTGGTAAAAGGTTCCCCTGGCAATTCCCGCTTCCTGAATAATATCGGATATCTGTGTATCGTAAAATCCGTGGTGCGAAAAAAGCTTTTTAGCGCTGCTTAAAATCTGTTCTTTCCTTTCCTCTGGTTTCATGACCTAACTCATTATGTTTTTATTTTAGAATAATCACTATGTATATATCAGTTTTAGAGTCAAGAAAATTCAATAACCGGATAGACGTATTCCTGATAATAATACTTCTGTTACGATTGGGGGAAGTTCAATATATTTTATTCCACGGCAGGTCATTGAGGCAGGTTCCTTGATCTGTTTTGATCAGAAGGTATAATAAATAAAAAGGGCCGGAAATTTCCGGCCCTTTTGTTTTTTCATGTATATTTATATCATAGCAATTTTTCTTGTACTGCAATGTCCCGCAGCTGGAGTGCCATTGAGATGTCTTTTTGAACCAGATCAGCGAATGAATGGGTTGCTGTCGATTTAAAAGCATCTGTTACACTCTTAAAGAAAGTGACACTGTAGACGCTTGATTTCCTCTTCATATTTCTTTCAGCAACGG
Organism: uncultured Spirochaetota bacterium; assembly: GCA_942491575.1. GTDB lineage: Bacteria > Spirochaetota > UBA4802 > UBA4802 > UBA5550 > CAZHNW01. The sequence goes on along the minus strand of CALOBT010000025.1, from coordinate 741,877 downwards.
CAAGGTCCGTTAAAAGCTGTTGTTCTGTCATACATTACCTCTTGAAGATTGATTTAGGTTATATTTCTTCTGAAAGAAAATATGTGACTAATACCTCCTTGGATAACTATTTAATACACAACAGTTTCCCTTGTTGCTAGAAAACTAGTATATGTAATAATATATATGCAAATATTGTCATAAATTATAAAAATTATAATAATTTGTCAAAGACATTATTAATAATTTGCTAAATTTATTGAATATTAAGGGAAAAAAGTGAAAAAAAGGCGCTGGAAAAGTATATCCAGCGCCTTTGTAGAGTATGTATCGGGGAGTTACAAACTCTGCATTTCACGACGAATCTGTTTTCTATCAGATTCGCTGAAGAGACCACAGTACTGAATGTCGTCGGGTAATCTATGATAGCACTGTGTGGCGGCAAAGCGGACCTGCCGATAGGGGCTACGGAGGGCTGCTTTGATGGGTTCACTCATATATGCCTGGGGAAGCAGTTGAATTTTTTCTGCTGCATCAAGGGGTTCCGGGGGGACGGAATAGTTAAAAGATTTCTCCGGATCATGTCTTCCGCAGGCATGATCTGAATGGAGGATCTGAACAATTGTTGAAGCGCAGGTTGTAAATATCTGCTTGTATAATTTTCTTGTTTCATCATATTCTTTTAATTCCCGCCCGTTAGACGGAAGAGATGGTAGAGATGAAAGAAGTTCAAGGGCTGACAGCCTCTCCTGAATTTCTTTGGAGCTGGCGAGGATAAGGATTTTGCAGCCGATCTGTCTTCCCAGAGCAAGTTGTTTCTGCGGTAAATTAGATAAGTATCTGTCCATGATGACTCCTCGGTATAAAAATGAAAATCCGACTAATATATAAAAAATCAAATGCATCGGCAACTTTTGAGGGCAAAAAAATTTAAAAAAATGAAAAAAGTTTAGGTATCCCCGCGTATCTCTCATCTCGACTACCCTCGATGAGCGTATGATATACTCCGCTAGTTGAGGGTAGTCGAAACAAGCGAAAAGTTAATATACTGCTTGACCATAGAAATATCTCACAGGATAATTATTTTGAAAAAAATGAAAAATGAATCAATGGAAATGTTTCATCCCCTGATCAGCAGGTGGTTTTTTGAGGAAATCGGAACCCCCACCGACGTTCAGGGGCAGGCGTGGCCTCAGATAGCCTCAGGCAGCCATGTACTGGTCTCGGCTCCCACCGGCAGCGGTAAAACAATGACAGCTTTTCTGTGGGCCCTTGATCGCCTTGTGTCAGGAGTATGGCCTGCCGGACAGGTCAGGGTGCTTTATATTTCTCCCCTGAAGGCATTGAACAATGATATCCAGCGAAACCTCATCTACCCCCTGGGACAGCTGCGTGATCTTTTTGCCAGGGAGGGGGCAGATTTTCCAGATATAAGTATCATGACACGAAGCGGGGATACACCCCAGCAGGAACGGCGGAAAATGATACGTAAACCACCGGAGATCCTTATCACCACTCCTGAAAGTCTTAATCTTATGCTGACCTCTTCGGCAAGGGAAGTCCTCAGGGGGATCGCCACAGTAATCCTGGATGAAGTGCACGCCATGGCGGGGAGCAAGAGGGGAACACATCTGATCACCGCGGTTGAACGTCTCGTGGGTCTTTCCGGTGAATTTCAACGGATAGCACTTTCCGCAACTGCGCGTCCACTTGAAAGAGTTGCCGATTTTATTGGAGGCAGAATACCTGTAGAATCCGGTAACTTTTCGTCGTACAAAAAACGTCCTGTTAAACTTATTGAGGCAGCTTCACAGAAGAAGTATCATGTTACCGTTGATTTTCCCCTTGATGCACGGGACTCTATGAAAAATAAATCCTGGTGGCCAGCCCTCACTGCTTCCTTCAAGGAGGTTATCGAAAAGAATAATTCTACATTATTTTTCGGTAACAGCAGGCGGATGGTGGAGAAGGTGGCACGTTTTATAAATGAAAATGAACCGAGGGAACTTGCCTATGCCCACCATGGAAGTCTCTCAAGGGAAGTCCGTTTACTCGTTGAAGAAAAATTGAAAAACGGCAGCCTTGAGGCAATTGTCGCCACAAGTTCCCTGGAACTGGGAATTGATATTGGCGACCTCGACGCGGTAGTCTGTATCCAGACCCCCGGTTCCGCATCATCGGCCATTCAGCGTTTCGGAAGAGCCGGACATGCCGTGGGAGAGACCAGCAGGGGATATCTTTTTCCTACCCATGGAAGGGATTTTCTCAACGCGGCAGTTCTTGTGAAAATGGTAATGGATCATGATATAGAGGAAATCGAAATAATAGAAGCCCCCCTGGATGTCCTGGCGCAGGTAATTCTTTCCATGGCGGTTTCCGATTCCTGCAGTGCAGATCAGATGTTTGCGGTAATTCGCAGCAGCTATCCCTACAGAAATCTGCCCCGGGAGCATTTCGACCTGATACTTGAAATGCTGGAGGGGAGATATGCGGATTCCCGCATACGGGAATTAAGGCCGAGAATCCATCACGACAAAATAAAAAATGAAATCGTTCCCCTTGATAATGCAAAGTATCACTTATATCTTTCGGGTGGTACCATCCCCGACAGGGGATATTATGATCTGAAGGTTGAAGACTCGAAGGCAAAGGTGGGAGAACTCGACGAGGAATTTGTCTGGGAACGGACCATTGGAGAAACATTCTCTCTTGGCAACCGGACATGGAAAATAAAAAATATCTCGCACAACGATGTCGAAGTCGAACCGGTCAAGGGAAGGCCAGGGATCATTCCCTTCTGGCGAGCAGGGGAGATGAACCGCAATTTTCATTTTTCAGAAAAAATAGGCGAGTTCCTTCTTCAGGCGGAGGAAAAACTCGGCGATGAAGACTATTCGGAGTTTCTTCAGAAAGAATATTTTATGGAAGAACCTGCCGCGGAAGAACTTATTTTCTTCTTGAAACGGCAGAAGGAAATTACCGGTGCAAAACTTCCTCACCGGAGACACCTCCTGGTTGAACATTTCAGTGATCCACTGAACCGATCTGATTCAAAACAGGTAATTATTCATACCCTCTGGGGGGGGAAGGTTAACGGACCCTTCGCCCTTGCCCTTGTTGAAGAATGGGAAAGGAAGTTTAAATACCGCCTGGAGGTGATGTACACTAATGACACGATACTCCTGATGCTGCCGCATGATTTTAATCCCTCTAATCTTTTTGAAATGATAAGTACAGAATCTATCGAGGGATTACTCCGCAGCCGTCTCGAAAAAACAGGATTGTTCGGCGCCCATTTCAGGGAAAATGCCGGAAGGGCACTGCTCCTTCCATCGGGGGGATTCAATAAACGGATGCCCCTCTGGCTGAACCGGCTCAGGGCAAAAAAACTTCTCGAGGGGGTAAGCCGATACGAAGATTTCCCCATTCTCCTGGAGACATGGCGTTCATGCCTTCAGGATGAATATGACATCAATCGACTGAAGCTTCTCCTCAATGAAATTCAGGACGGGGAAATCCGGATCAGTGAATGTGTAACCACCGAGGCGTCACCCTTCGCCGGGGACATGATTTTTCAGCAGACTAATAAATATATGTATGACGATGATACCCCGGCTGGGGGAAGCCCCTCGGGACTGAGGAATAACCTCATCCGGGAAGTTGCCCTCTCTTCCCACCTGCGCCCTCAAATTCCGGAAAGATTAATTCAAAGCCTGATGTCGAAGCTGCAGCGGACAGCCCCTGGGTATGCACCATCAGCAGGGGATGAACTGGTACAGTGGTGCCGTGAACGCCTGCTTATTCCGGCTCCGGAATGGGATACTCTGACTGAAATAATTGTAAAAGAAAATGAAGATGAAGTAGGAAAAATATTTTCTGCCGCAGAAGAGAAACTGGTTCGCATTAAACTTCCCGGTGCGGAAGTACATGGTATCGCCGCAATTAGCGAGGTATCCAGGATTTGCCGTGCCACAGGGCATTCCCCATATGAATTGGAACTTACACCACTCAGCGGTGAGAAAGAAATTAGTGACCACATCCTGAAGAATGTTCAGAGTTATCATTTGGAAGATAAAGGGGAAGGAAACGGATTTATCGAGGTATTGATTCAATGGCTATATTGTTATGGCCCATTAGAGAAAAAAGAAATCAGTGCCCTCTGGGGTGTCCCGGAAAGTATTCTCAATGATGCCCTTCTTGAATTGAACAGGGATGACAGAATTCTTCTCGATGTAATGCGTGAAAATTCAGAAACAGAGGAAATCTGTGAACAGCAGAACCTGGAAACCCTTCTCAGGATGATGAGGAGCGAGCAGAGAGAGGAGTTGCCGGTATACGATACCGAACACCTGCAGATGTTTCTTGCCAGATTCACCGGAAGCGGCACCGGCACCGCTGATCTGGATGGTCTCAAAGAAGTGCTGGAGCAGTTTTTCGCATATCCCGCAAAGGCTCACGCCTGGGAGGAATTTATTTTCCCCGCGCGATTGAAGCCCTATTACACATCGTGGCTAGATTCCCTTATGCAGACCAGCAATCTTGCATGGTACGGATGCAGAAGGGGGGAAGTCACATTCGCCTTTCCACAGGACCGTGACCTTTTTATCGAAAATGACGAAGCACCTGAAACCTGTGAAGAAAAACTGGTAAGGGGAAGGGGGCTTCATGATTTTTTTGATATCGTTTCTGAGACAAAACTTCCTTCTGCCGTTGTAACTGAAAAACTTTGGGAGGATGCCTGGAAAGGTCATGTTGCCAGTGACACCTTTGAAACGGTCCGCAGGGGGATACTTCACGATTTCAGGGCCGCTGATCTTCCCACGAATAAGACCTCCCCGCGGCGGTCCGGGGCAAGCCGGTGGCAGTCCTCCCGTCCCGTCCAGGGAAACTGGTATGCCCTGGAGGTTCCCGAATCCCCTGACGACATCCTTGAAAAGGAAGAGTTAAACCGTGACAGGGTACGTCTTCTTATGCGGCGTTACGGCATTCTATTCAGGCAGATACTGGAGCGTGAACTTCCCCCCCTGAAATGGAAAAACCTCTTCAGGACACTCCGTATAATGGAACTCTCCGGGGAAATTACCGGGGGCTATTTCTTCAGCGGCATTCCGGGGCTGCAGTTTATATCCCGTGAAGGTTATAGATTTCTCCGTAATAACATGAAGGAAGAAGGCATATACTGGCTTAATGCCACGGACCCTGCATCAATGGCGGGAATCAAGCTTGATGATGCAAGGGGACGTTTCCCCTCGAGGCTGCCGGGTAACTGGATGGTTTTTCATGGAAGCCGCATCGTGGTAACTGCTCGTAAAAATTTTAAGGAGCTGCAGATCCATGTGCCTCCATCCGAGCCGGCAATCCAGGAGTACTTCCGGATTTTCAATGATTTAACGGAACGGCCCTTTAATCCATTCAAGAATATTACCGTGGAAAAAATTAACGGTGAAGCCGCTGCCGAAAGTGAATACCTTGAGGCCTTTAAGCTTTTTGGTTTCAGAACTGAATATTATTCCCTGAAGTTGTGGCGAAAATATTAGGTGCCAAAATTTCCTTCTATGTCCTTCCCCCCAAACCCCCCTAAGGGGGGCTTAAATAGGTTTTATCTTTGGTTTAAAAAAATAATTGTTACTGGACTTAACTGCAAAATTTATTGAGTTAAAATTGATTATGATGAATATATAATAGTGAAAGCCCCCCTCTGGGGGGTTGGGGGGTGTTTTGTGGGCATAAACTATTTTAATGGGTTAAGTCGGTTTACTCTAAAATCCCCTCTGCGGCACGTATTCCCGAAGCCCACGCTGCGGTGATACCCCGACTGGTCCCTGCACCGTCACCAATCATGTAGAGACCTTCCCTGACCTGGAAGTGACGATCGATGAACTCTGGTCGGTTTCCATATGTTTTAATTTCCGGGTAATAGACAATAGTTGATGGATGCAAAACCCCGGGGATTATAGTATCCAGCTGCTTCATTGCGCGCCAGATTCTTCTCAGAATTTTCGCAGGCATAGCGAGGCTTATATCGCCGGGGGTTGCACTGGAAAGAGTAGCTTCGAAATCATAGAGGTCACTGTTGAAGCTTTCCCGCTTTGAACGTTTCCCCAGCCTGAAATCCCCAATACGCTGCATCATCGGTTTGCCCCCGGAGAGCTGCATTGCCATCTGGCCGAGGATTGCAGCAAACTGCTGACCGCTCACCACCGGGTCAGTTAAATTAATAGTATTGAGCATGGCAAAGTTTACCAGGCCATTCGGTTTTTTGTCCTTGCTGAAGGAGTGGCCGTTTACTGAAAAGTAGTGTTCATATTTTTCCCGTACCACGTAGGCGGCGCCTGAATTGGTGCAGAAGGTCCTGACATTTCCGGGGAAGTGAAACTTCGGATCGTAGTAATCTTTGACTATGGGATAGTTTTCTTCCCTGGCTTCAACGCGTACACCTATATCGACAATATTATCACTGTAGGGTACGCCGCACTCCTGCATTATTTTCTGCATCCATTCCGCTCCTGAACGCCCCGGGGCAAGGACGCAGTTTTCGAATGCGATGGAATCAACTTCCTTGTCAATATATAAAATTTTATTTTCAATGTCTAAACGCAAAGCTTCTGTTTCCAGAAAAATTTCTACACCGCGTTCTTCCAGTGTTGAGGTGAGGTTCTTTATCAGGCCCACTGCCCGGTCAGTACCGACATGGCACTGGTCAATTTCAAGAAGGGTGACATCGAGGCGTTCCGCCCTCTTTATGTAGAGGTCTATGTTCGTATGTATTTCCAGCTGCGGATTCAGATGGTTTTTTACAAGTGCCAGATAATGATCGGCTTCATCCCTGCTCCAGATGTTTGTGGGGAATCCAACGGGGTAGGTGTAGTTCTGTTTGCAGTCGTTGCGGAGTCCCCCGGTGCTGATTCTGGAGCGGTCAATCATCAGGATGCTTCCGGCGTTTTTTTCTGTTAGCTGGAAGGCTGCACCGAGACCTGAGGGGCCCGTGCCGACAATAACTGTATCATATTTTTTTTTCATATTTTTAATTATTCTTCCGTAACAAATATAGTTACAGTCACCTTATATAACAAGTGTGCAACGAGAGTATAATAATTTTTAATTGTTGTCTGTGCAATAAAAAATTATTTAAAATGAGCTTTACAAAATTTCATAACCTCCATAACCTTCTACGCTACCGGCGTATAAGACAGACATTTTGCCTTCCCCCGGACAATCCGGCGGGAAGGCTTCTGTTTTTCCGCACATAATTTTTCCAGGAGCACCATTTAATGAACCAGAAGAGACCTGAAGTTAAACACCGAAAAGATTATAAATCCGCTGATTTTTCCATACCCGAAATTTTTCTCACATTCAGTCTCCACGATACCGCAACAATGGTTACCACGGAGATGAAGGTGCTGCGGCATGAAAAAAATGGGAATACTCCCCTTGTTCTTGACGGAGAAAAAATGATTCTCCTTGCCGTTGAGATTGATGGCAGAGACCTTCACGAGGATGAATACACTGTTGATGATAAAAATCTGACAATTACCGATGTCCCGGATGAGTTTATTCTGAAGATCCTTACTGAAATCAATCCCTCTGAAAACAAGGCCCTGGAGGGCCTCTATAAATCGGGAAATATTTTCTGTACCCAGAATGAACCGGAGGGTTTTCGCCGGATAACATATTTTCTCGACCGTCCCGATAACATGGTACGGTTCAGGACCAAAATAATTGCCAGTCAAAAGACCTGTCCGGTACTGCTTTCAAACGGAAATCCCGTAGACACCGCCACGCTCGAAGACGGGCGTCACTGGGTTGTGTGGGAGGACCCCTTTCCGAAGCCCTGTTACCTCTTTGCCCTTGTGGCGGGAGACCTTGGGATGATCAGGGACAGTTTTACCACCATGTCAGGTCGTAACATCGACCTTCGAATCTATTGTGATCCCGGTAATGAAGATCGCTGCCACCACGCGATGGAATCCCTTAAAAAATCAATGAAGTGGGACGAGGAACGTTTCGGACTCGAGTATGATCTGGATATATATATGATTGTTGCCGTTGATACTTTTAACATGGGTGCAATGGAGAATAAAGGGCTCAACATATTTAATTCACAGTATGTCCTTGCTGATCCGGATACCGCCACGGACACAAATTATCTCGGAATCGAAGCTGTTATCGGTCATGAATATTTTCATAACTGGACGGGAAACCGTGTCACCTGCCGGGACTGGTTTCAAATTACCCTCAAAGAGGGCCTTACGGTTTTCCGTGACCAGGAGTTCACCGCGGACATTCAGTCCCGTCCCGTGAAACGGATAAACGATGTGAAAGACCTGAAGACGATGCAGTTCCCCGAGGACGCTGGGCCCAATTCCCATCCCATTCGCCCCGACAGTTACATCGAAATGAATAATTTTTATACACTCACCGTGTACGAAAAGGGTGCGGAAGTTATCCGCATGATACACACCATCATCGGAGAGGAAAAATTTCAGGCGGGCATGAAGGAATATTTCAAGCGCCACGATGGCTCCGCGGTGACCTGTGACGATTTTGTAGCCGCCATGGAGAGCGCCTCCGGTGAGGATTTTTCGCAGTTCATGCTATGGTACAGCCAGGCGGGTACTCCCATGGTGACCGTTGCAGGAAGTTATGACAGCGGCAGCAAACGCTACACTGTGAAGCTGACACAGGAGATTCCCGAAACTGCCGCCGATACTGGACGCGAGGCCCTGCATATCCCCTTTGCCATTGGCCTTCTGGACAAAAGCGGCAATGAACTTCTTGCAGAGGGCGGGGGAAGTGCCACTAAACTTCTTCACCTGAAAAAGAAAGAGGAGGAGTTCGTCTTTGAAAATATTGCGGAAGAACCGGTACTCTCCCTCAACCGTAATTTTTCATCTCCTGTGAAAGTGAACAGTGATCTTTCTATTGAAGATTCACTGTTTCTTTTCGGCAATGATTCGGATCCCGTCAACCGGTGGCATGCGGGACAGGAAGTGGCTGGAAATTTTATCTCAGGCTGCATCGATGACATTCAGGAGAAGGGGAGCTGCTCCTTCGATGACAGCATTGCACAAGTATACGGTAAAATAATAGCGGATGATTCTATCGACTGTTCTTTTAAATCCCTGGTGCTGGCGCTCCCGGGGGAATCCCTCCTGGGACAGGGCTATGATATTATAGACTTCGATGCGATACATGAGGCCCGCGGTTTCATGAAAGGCAATCTCGGAGAAATCCTCTTCGATGATTTTGAAAAGCTCTACCATTCCCTTGACCAGAAGGGAAAGTATAAACTGACTGTAGAGGCCATGGGAGAACGGGAATTAAGGCTCAGAGCCCTCGATTATCTCGTCGCCTCCGGTTCAGAGAAAGCCCTTGATCTTGCCAAAAATCATTTTAATGAAGCAACGAATATGACCGACCGTATGGGGGCCCTGGTACTGCTGACCCACCGTGAAGAAAAACCTGACGCGGAGGCCCTCGATGCATTCTATGATCAGTGGAAGGATAACCAGCTGGTAATGACCAAGTGGTTCGCCGTGCAGGCTTCAGCGCCGCAGAGGGATGTTCTTGAGCGGATAAAGGATCTCGAAAAGAATCCAGTATTTGATATAAAGGTTCCAAATCTTGTGCGATCACTTATCGGCGCCTTCGGAGGGAACCAGGTCCGTTTTCATGATGCGGATGGGGCAGGGTACCGCTACTTCGCAGATAAGGTAATTGAAATAGACGGCTTTAATCCCCAGATCGCCTCACGGATGGCTACTGCATTTAAACTCTACGGTAAGCTTGATGAAAAGCGGAAGCCATTGATGAAGATTGAGTTGGAACGGATTGTAGGCAGCAAAGATCTTTCCAAAAATACAATGGAAATTGTGTCGAAGACACTGGGATGATGGAATTATTCTGGAGGTGAAGTTAGATCCTTTGTGACCGATAAGCGGAATTGTGGTTTTTTGATGCTTTGTGTGCCAGGATATGCTGGTCTTTAATAGTAGGGGAAGTCCCATATGATATGACACTATCCCGCATGTTGGCGTATTATACGATAAGAAAAATAGGATAATAATTCAGACGTGAATTTTTTTATAAATCTCGCAGTCATAAGTATAAAAAAACTATAAGAAAACATTTGTCTATTGATGTTAGCTTATAGTTTTAACAAATATATTTTATATTATTTAATTCTTATAATCCAAACAACGGACATAGAAGCAACTTGGATAGTAGCTTCTACATCAGAACTAGTTGAGTATAAATACCCACTTGTATTCTCTTCAGTATTCTGAACAGCTAAATGTCCTGCTCCATAATAAACACCAGAAGATACAGAATAAGCCACAGAAGTATCAGTTATTTTGGTTGAATTATTAAAATTTCCTGATGTTGAACTTCCTCTAAGATAATAACCAAGATTGTTTGCATATAATTCAGTATTTAAATCAGGTGCATTTTGGCCATTGTAAGGCGATTTTGTGTCATTTATTAACTGTCCATTGCACTCGACCCAGCCTTCCGGTAAGGATGGAGTATTAGAAAAATTTTTGTGCCAGGCTAATAATGTACCAATAGGAGCTATATTATTAAAGCTATTATAAAGTTCAGTGAAATTTGAATTCACATCATTAGCAGATATAATTGTACCATCTGTAAAAGTAATCTGTGCCGCCCATAGTATCATAGAGGTTAATATAACTGTCATTCCTACTCCAACTAAAACATTCATCTTAGAAAAGGATTTCTTTAAAAATCCTGAAATTCCTCTATTGGCTTTCATCTCAGCAATTTCTTGTTTGAGTTGTTCAATTTCATGTGCTAATTTTTGGTTATTCATTTTTTATCTCCCAGTCTATATTTATTAGAAGTATAGTATTCTCCAAAATCTTTAAGGATTCCAGGTATGTTGTCCCCATTTAGCGGAACCCCATTTTGATTTTCCGTCAATGTTGCCATTTGGTTCATCGTCACAACCAAAATTGAATAGAGTTAAACAGGAAATGGCAAATAGTAAAACTAAAAATTGTCTCATTTTTTTAATCCAATTTTATCATATTTAGAAAACATTTTTTAGATAAATATTTAGACCGCTATATTGTCATAATAGAGTATATGGTGTCAATTGCAATTTTATTCTAGTGTATAATGTGCTAGAAATTAAAAAACTAAAGGTCTCTAGTGTAATCTTTAAAAATAAGGAAATAGTAGCGATTGTATCGAAGACACTGGGGTAAAAAGTGAAGATAAGAAAGGCAGCACTTCGGAGTGCCGCCTTTTTTATCTTCTACCCAATGTAAAGTTTACTGCAGATCAGTCATATTCATAGGCACCCATGGACCAGGGATCCGTACGTTCATTTCCTGAACGGTCATAATTAAAATCAGGTAAAACCTCTCCGCCATTGATAATTCCATCATCGCTTCCGGTAGTGAGTATCCACGTTCCTACCTCAAATAATGGAATACCATCATTATTTCCTATAAATTCATCATTTAGCACAATGGACGTTCCGTCCCAGATTCTTCCCTGGATGTCAAGATATCCGTAATTTTTTACACTATCCATATCATAATAGTAGTACTCTGTCCCGCCGTCAAAAGCGTGAAAGCAGTTTCTCCGGATCATTTGCACATTCAAATTGCTATCTTCATGGATTGCCCATGTGTTAATGGTAGTGCGGCCCGCAATGGAGAATATGTTATTAATGATCCTGGGGGAAGCCTCGCCAGCCATGTTTATCAGCATGATCTCTTCAGTGCCACTGCTTGTTGTCGGATCGAAAGTCGCTACTATTGTGTTATTGTAGATATCAGGTGAAATACCTTCGGTGTAAATCCCTGTTTCTCTGGCTGTTACATTCATAGAGGAAGTAGCTGCACCAGCATCTATCACATTGTTCCAGATCTTCACATCTATCTGCTCTGAAGAGGGGAATTTTCCAACCAGACGAATGCCCTGGCTGTCAATATCTCCCATGGCGCTGCTTACGGTTGCAGGATTTATTGTATTGGAATCAATGTAAACTGTGATGGTGGAATTGGGAGTATTCTCATTGCTTACGAGGACAATTCCGGTTGACATTTGTGTGGCAGTACCCCCGGTGATAACATTGTTGCGGATAACAGCATCAAAGGAATTTCCATTATCGCAATAAATTTTCACAGCAGCCAGGTAACTACCTGAAGTGCTGCCATTGATATGAAAGCCATCAACGACGGTTTGGTTGTTCTCGTCACCATCAATGGTAATAATGGCATCGGGATAGGTCGTATCGCCCCCCTGTGCACCAGAGGAATTGATGGTGGTGATGTTATTTGCCGGATCTCTCTGTGCTTCAACAAAATCAGTGTCAGCCGCAAATCCCCCGTAGATACTGACGCCCGCAAGGGCAAGCTCATTGGCTTCATAGGTTCCCGCTTCCACGGCGATATTAACTCCGGCGGGGGAGATTTCCAATGCCCGTTGAAGAGACTGAATCGGAGAATAACGACTCCCGTCATTTGAATCAGATCCGCGGTCAGAACTTACAAATATCTGGTAATCACTTGCCCCTGATTTCGGATCATTGGGATTGCTTCTATCAGCGGTGAAAATACAGGATGATGAAAACATGGCAAGCAATATAATAAGAATAACTGTTTTTAATTTAATATTTTTCATGGCAAACCTCCCTAGAATCTCATGCCCACTACTACTTCGTAGCGCCGGTCGTCTTTCAGTCCTAAGGTGCGGTCATAGACGGTGCAGGTGTAAAAGAATTGCTTTCGGGGCATCTTCGCCAGAACCGGACCAGGTTTGAAATCGGTGATAAAAATCAGGTCGATCCAGTTATAGATATAGACGGCACCAAGAAGGCTGGCGAAGATGATATTGATGGTTCCCGCTTTCTGGTATTCGTCAAATCTACGGTCAAACTCATCCTGGGAGGTACCGGCAGGAAGATCGTTGTAATCATCCTTTTGTGAATTGTAATTTATAATGCCCCACCCGAAGGCTCCTCCTGCGGCGGCGAAGGAGGACATTATCACCACACCCTTGACGGTACTCCCGGCATATATCTGTCCAGCACCGGGGATTATTCCCCAGAGGTAATAGGCGGTGCTGCTTCTCACCCGCGGTCCTTTATCTTCCTTTTCCGGTTCTTCTTTTCTGGGGGTAAATGATCCGCCGTTTATCCGTGCGGAAAGTTTTTGTACCAGCCGGGTAGTTGCGGAATCGAGCTGGTCAATGTAGCCCGCCTTTTCCTTCGCGGCAAATTCAGAAATTCCCTTTTCTACATCTACGATGCGGACAGTAAGTATCAGTGATTTTCCCAGTTCGGATACTTCCCCTACAAGGATTTTTCTGGCTGCCATGAGGCGTCCAAGCTGTACGGCACATTCCTGGTCGGTACAGCCTGATTTCTGAAATCCCTGTTCCTTCATGATGAGGTTCATCTGGTTACGTTCAACTACAGTATATTTTCGAAGGTTGATGAACTCGTTTCGGATCATGTTTGAGGCAACCCTTGCGATTCGCCTGGATACGCCGTCTTCCTTCATGTCAAGAATAGCAATACGCATCTTATCCGCAGAAAAAAGCGGTGCAGTAAATGCAAGAATCAGTAACGTAATTAGTGCAGTTTTACCCTTCATAAGAACTCCCCGGTCAAGTATTGTCTATTGATAGATACCGGAAAATACAGATACTCCGGCTCTTTTAATAAAAACTAGACTAATTTTGGGAAATGTCAAATAACTTAATGGAAAAAATGTAAAATTTGATGTCTGTTGTAAAGGATCAATTTAAGGGGGATGTGTTTCCGGAGTCCCTCCCTGAAGGTGAGGTTGGCCAACCTCACCTTCAGGGAGGGACTCCGGGGAGAGAGAATATTTATTCGCAGTTAAACCTTTCCGCATGGTCGCGGAATTTATCCAATACTTCCTCTTTCTGCTCATCATCAAGGGTGTTGTAGAAGTCGAGGAGCAGGTCCGCGTATTTGTCAAAAACCTGTGGTCTTTTGCTGTGAGTATCCTTGGCAACCTTTACAATGGCTTCCATGTCCGGAGTCTCTTTGGCCAGTTCACTGTTAATGACCTTTCCCGCTTCGCGGTGACGCTGCTGCATATCCAGGAGGTCTTTTTTGACTTCCCCCCTGATCTTTTGATATTTTGCCTGCTGGGCATCATTCAGGTCAAGCTTTGCCACTTTTTTGTCCATCCGCTTTAGAACTTTGTCGGGAAGTTTATCCCCGCAGAAATGTCCGCGGTGGTGACGACACCCTCCGAAAAGAAGGCCCCCCGCAACAGTTAGAATCAGTCCGCCAATAAGAAGTTGTTTTGTTTTCATTGTGTACCTCACTTTTTTACCGGGAGTTATTCTCCCTTTCGGATACGAATATAGCCAGGGCCTGTTTCAAAAGTATTACGTGGGGAGTGAAATTGTAAAAAAAGTGTAAAAAGGAATAGCATTCAGGGAATTCATTATTATCATAGAGACATGGAAAATAATGCGGGAGACATACTGGTTATTGACGATGACCGGAAATTGCAGGACCTGCTGCGGGAATACCTTCAGGATGCTGGATTCAGGGTCTCTTCCCGTTTTGACGGCATCCAGGCCAGGGAGGCCCTTAAAGAAGAAAAACCTGACCTGGTGATACTTGATGTGATGATGCCGGGAAAGGACGGCTTCGAGGTTCTGCGGGATATTCGTAAGGTTTCTTCGCTTCCGGTGATAATGCTCACCGCCCGTGGAGATGATATGGACCGAATTATCGGACTTGAAGTGGGAGCCGACGATTATCTCCCGAAGCCCTTTAATCCCCGGGAGCTCCTTGCACGTATCAGGGCGGTACTGCGGCGCAGCAGGGAGGAGAAACAGAAGATTAAAGAAGAGTCCCTTCTTGAGGCGGGGAAACTGGTTCTGGATATTCACCGCCACATACTCTCCTGCGGCGATAAGTCACTGGAACTCTCAGCAACGGAGTTCCGCATGATGGAGCTTTTCATGGAACATCCTGAGCGTGTTTTTACCAGGGACGAAATCATGAACCGCGCAAGGGGACGAGACTTCATCGCCTTTGAGCGGAGCATTGATGTGCACATCAGCAGGCTCAGGACCAAACTGGAAAAACTGCCTGACTGCCGCGCCGAGATAAAAACCATCTGGGGAACAGGTTACGCCTTCAGGAAAATAAAATGAAAATAAGCCGCATATACATAAAGATTTTTCTGTCCTTCATGCTGCTGCTGGTTGTATCCGAAATTCTCATATTCGGGCTATTTAAGCACCTCGCCATAGATGCGGCGCACAAACGGTATGGAAATATCCTGGAAGCTGTATTATCAGTTACAAAACCCTTTGTGGCGGAACAGCTGAAGGGGCAGGGAAGGGAGGGATTTTTTCAATACCTCCAAAATATCTCGAATGAATCCGGCCTGCAGATCTGGATCGAAGATGATAAAGAAGTAACATTTAAAACATACGGTGATAAACAACCGCAGCTGAAGGAGGGGATTCAGACCTCCCGAAAAAAATTATATACCTTCATGCGGGAACGGCACAGAATGATCTTCAAGGTGATAATTCCCCTAAAGAGTGAAGGGAGTAATGAATCCCTGGTTATATTCTATAATGCACGCAACTACCAGTTACATGAAACAAGGTTTCTCCGGGGTCTGATAATAATCGGCGTAATACTTGCCCTGCTGCTTTTCCCCTTCGCCCGATATATTTCCAGGCCCCTGAAAAAACTGCGCGATTCCGCCCTGAGGATTTCCCGGGGGCACCTGGATGAACGGGTGGATATTGCCGGCAAGGATGAGATCGGTCAACTCGGCTCCGCCTTTAACAGGATGGCGGAAAACCTGGAGAATATGGTGCAGGGTACCCGTGAAATGACTGCGAATATATCCCACGAAATCAGGTCACCCCTGGCGAGGCTCAGGGTTGCGGCAGAAATTTTAGAAGAAAAGGCGCGAATGCAGGAAGTGGACCTTCCCGAACGCATCTTCAATACCTTTAACAGTGAGATAGAGGAAATAGATCACCTCGTCGGCCAGATACTGAACCTGGCAAAGGTGGAACTGCGTAATGCCTCAATCGAAAAGGAGACGGTAAGCTTCAGTGAATTGCTTGAAGAGTCTCTTGAGCGATTTCGGGACCTTTTCAATAAAAAGGACCTGGAGCTGAACAGAACGATCAGCACGGATCCCCTCCCGGTATCCTTGGTGAAGGAAGACATTACCATGGCCCTCTCCTGTCTCCTCGATAATGCAGTGAGATATTCCGCTGAAAAAAGTTCCGTGGTTGTTTCCCTGGTCAGTGATGAGAATGAAATTATCCTCTCCATCGATAACAGGACGGAAGACTTCCACGAAAAAGATTTAGAAGAAATATTTGAACCCTTCAAACGATTTAATAATTCGCCTGGTGCCGGTCTCGGACTTTCACTGGTTAAAAAGGTTGTGGAAAACCACAGCGGATCAGTCTCTGCATTTTTCAGGGATTCAATTTTCAGTATTAGGGTTTATTTGCCGGTCAAAAAACAGAATAAATGACGTCAGAGATCGTAGAGCCAGCCCGTCTCTTTATCGAGAGGCAGTGAGAAGAAGCGGCCGTAGTCTGCCGGATTCTTTGCCTGATGGTATTTGAAAAACATTTCCTTGTCTGTCATGCTGATTATTTCAATTTTGCCCGTTTCATGGGAGAGGGCATATCTGAAACGTTTGGTCGGGCCGTTCATCAGTTTTTTCGCTTCCTCTATTATCTGGTAGCCTTTATAGATAGAGTGCTGGAAAGCGTTTTTCACTCTCTTCACTGGACGGCACTGGAAAACGTAGTAGGGATTCACGCCGACACGCGTCAGCTCTGCCATAAGCTCTGCCAGTACTCCGGGATCATCATTAACTCCCTTCAACAGTACCGCCTGGTTGAGGATTACTATTCCGCGGTCAAGGATTGCCTGGATTGCAGATTTTGAGATATCCGTAAGTTCATTTGGATGATTAAACTGGGTTACGATATAAATTCTTTTTTGCGAATGGGTAAGGTTTTCAAAAAGGTCAAGGAGAGCATGATCTTCAATAATCCGGTGTGGATCTACCACGGGAACCCTTGTACCAATCCGGATAAAATCGAGATGAGCTATTGCCGCGAGCTGCTTGAGTATCTTACCCAGGAGGTCTGTTTTTACAGTCAGTGGGTCGCCACCGCTGACAAGAACATTGTTTATTTCTTTATGTTCACCGATATATTTTACCGCTTCATTGGCGTGGTGGAGTATTTCACTTGAAGGAAGTCCCACAAGTCTTTTCCTGAAACAGTGGCGGCAGTACATGGCACAGGTGTTGGTAAAGAGAAGCAGGGCGGTCTGGCGGTATTTATGTTGCAGACCCTCCATCTTGGTATTCTGAGATTCGCCACTGGTATCATACATCCCATCAGTATTCAACTCTCCAAGGCTCGGAACTGACATTTTTCGAATAGGATCCTCGGGGTCGTCCCAGTTTATGAGACTGGCATAATATGGCGTCACTCTCATTGGATGAGCCTTGATAATTTCTTCATATTTTTCTCTATCCCCGGCCAGTTCAGGCTTATAGGCGAGAAGTTGGTCAAATGTTGAGATGCTGTTATTATTCACGTATGAATTCATAGGCATTTACCTCTTATAAATAAGTGTCGGAGTACCTCGCTTTGTTTCAAGAATGAGGGTGCCTACTTAATGTCGGGAATACCTCCTATTCTGTCAAGGAATTAGTTTGGTGAAATATGAGCAAAAAAATAAAAATAACTATAAAAAGTGTGAAATAATTGATATTTTTGAAAAAAATTCACCAATTTTTCATAAAGTAACTTTTTTTTATTTTATGATGGCACGAATTTTTAATTCCTTTTCCCAGATGGGGTCATCGAAGCCGGGATTAGGATGATAAAATCCGCCTTTCCCGCAGCCGATTTTTGGAGGGAGGAGATGTCTTCCTGCACAGATGTGGTTATTGTAAGGATAAACAGTCTTTTCTTTGATTGAGCCAGGTGCCAGTATATCCCTTCAAAATTATCGGAATGCCAGGCCCCGTTAATGTGCAGCAGGGGAGTCCCGGTTTTTACATTATTAAGTATTACATGTGCCATTGTGGCATCCTTCAGGGCCTGCGCCTTGGGAAGATATGGTGAATTATGTCCCTTTCCCTTTAGCCTGAGAGCCATATCGCTGTAACATTTCAGTTTCGGATCATATTTAACGGGAAGGGGGGGGAGAAATTTTTCCCCTCTTTGATCGACTTTTTGTAATGCAGAGAATCCATCTTTAAATACCATTGAGGCATAGCGCCGGGGAATATTGGTGGCAAGGAATTTCAATCTGTTTTCTTTTGCCAGGTCGATGAGGGGACGATAATCACTTCGATAGTTGGGCCAGAGTTTAACTTCCCCCTCAAAACGACCTCTGCTGTAAAATCCCTGGAGGTATTCATCAATTATCAGCTGATCGTCTCTTTCGAACATCTCAGCCCCGATAATTAAAGATTTTTGCACTTTCAACAGGTCCTTTGCAAGCTCAAGCTGCAGCCAGTGCACCAGGGGAATGTGATGATGCTCCCCAAAAAGGATAACATCCGCCTTTGCTGCACGGTTCAACATGTCAACATAGTTCACCGGTGTTCCCTTCCTGGAAAAAATATTGTAGGCAGGTTTATCCGCCCCGGCATACAGGGAGGCTGATCCCGTAATGATTAATGTTAATATTATGAAAAAATTTAAATATTTAAGAGTTCTCATTAAGTATTTTCCTGGATGGATGTTGTAAATGAATTCTGTATTCAAAGGAGTTGAAAGTAAAGGAATTTATTGCATAACGAATTCTGCCGGCCCTCTACGGACCGGCAATTCAGTATTAAACATCAGCCTTTTTCAGGCTGTACCAGTCTATATTCCTGGTCAAATACATCACAACGCTCAAAACCGCCATGAGGGCAACTGTACCGAGAAGCAGGGCGTGATCACGGCTTACCAGTACAATGTAAAGATAGCCGTAGAGAAGAGTCAGCAGCCCCGCAATGACACTGCCGCGATTTTTATTTTTCAGTATCGCACGGCTGTAACCGGTAATCATTCCGATAATTGAGAAACTTGAAAGGATGTAGGAAATAGTAAATGGCATATGTTCCGAAAGGGAAAGAAAGAGCAGAAAGAATAGACAGAGTGAAAAACCTATCATCAGAAACTGTAAAGGGTGAAGTTCCAGTGAGAAAAATAGATCGTAAAGGAAAAAGGTGAGAAAAGTCAGTAAAATAAAGAGAATGCCGTATTTAACTGCCCGCGTTACCTTCTGGTAGACATCTACGGGTTGAAAGAGGGATATACCGAAGGAAGACTTTTTGATAGAGGCGGAAGAGGGACCATTTCCCGTAGTCCAGTGACGGGGGAAGCCGCTGCCGAAACTGGTTACTGACCAGACTGCAGAGAAGCCTTCTTCGGAAACCGCCTCTTCTGACGGAAGATATGAACCGAAAAAACTCGGGTGGGGCCAGGGTGATTTCAGTGCAACTCGGGTGATGCGTCCCACCGGTACAATTGACAGTGATGTACTGCCCCGGAGAGTGATTGAGCATGAAAATGAATGGTCTCCTTCTTTTTTTCGCGGATCACCGATAAAGGCGGTGATCCCCGCAGAGGATTGATTGTAGCCCGGGGTTCCCGGCTGAAACTTCCGGCTTTGATTGTCCCACTTGAGGTAAAGATTGTTCTGGATACCCCTTGCGTCGGAGAGTGCGATCACTATGCGGGCACCTTCCCATAGCAGAGATTCCGGAGAATAACCTAGGTTTTTCAAGGCTGTACCTTTGAATTTACCGGAGAGTTTCAGGTTGTCTGTTTTATATAACATTACATCATAGAGACCACGGGAACGCTTTTCCGGTTCAATATCACCGGTAATCTTAAGTGCCTCCGGTAATACGTGAAGATACCTTTTGGGGTGATCCTTTTTGACGCTTTTTAGTGGGATTATCATTACCGGCCCCGTTATCTGCTGCGGTGCCCCCCAGAGAGAACTGACTTCCGTAATGGCTTCTTTCTGGCGGTTTTCCCTCTCCTCCACCAGTCCCGCCACCATCTGCAGTGGGATTAGAAGGATGAGAGCAAGGACGCCGATAACTCCCGCCCTTGAAAGGATATTTTTTCGAATATCTGGTGAATGCATGATTGCCTCCGTATTGTGAATTATAGACTTTTCCTGAAAACTGCTGCTGGAGTTGTCGTCAGAAATTATCATTTCATAAGGTAAAATACCGGGGCAGCATGAAAAGATTATGAAAGAAGTGTGAAGGAAGTCAGAAAAAAACAAAAAAACCCGGTATTTAAACCGGGTTTTTTAAAAGTCTCTTTTGAAGGTACCTAGAAACGGTAGCCGATTTCCAGCATTGCGGAAGTACTGGCATTGTCGCTGGATACATAATAGATCTGCGGTCGAATAAAGAGACCCGCCAGGGATATTTCTACACCAATATAAAAGGAGAAGTAGGAATCTGTAGATGATGTGGTATTTCCCAGAAATTCCACTTTACTGTAGACTGTAGTAAAACCGAGTCCCCCCACGATTCCCAGTAGGGGCATGAAACTTATTTTTGCTCCAACATGAAGTGGAAAGTACATGTAAGTAAAATCGCTGCTTTCTGTAAACCAGTACATCGCCCCTGCATTGGCCTCAACGGCGATCATATCCATCACGCCAAATCCAAGAATTACACCGCCTCCAATTGCGGGATTAACATCGCCGTCAGTATGCATATCACTGAATCCGTAGGCGATCTGTGCCTTGGGGGCCCAGAAGAAGCCGGCGGATGCAGGTTTTGCAGCCATTGTGAATACAAGGGCTGCCGCAGCTGCAAATAATGCCGTTCTTTTCATATTTTTCCTCCGAATAATTAACTTCCCCAAAGATACCATATGGAGTATTGCAGTGTCAACAGCTAAATCCCATCGAATCGGAGATTATTCCTGGGTGAGTGGAATAGTGAATAAAGCAGTTGCTCCAACTGTGGGATTGTTTTCTATTGAAGCAGTTCCACCGTGAAGCAGGGCAGCTTCACGGACAAAGGAGAGCCCCAGTCCGGTTCCCCTGGTTTTGCCCTTTATGGGAAGTGAGTAGAAACGGTCAAAAATGCGGCTCACCGCATAGTCAGGTATGCCCCTGCCTTCATCAATGATACGAAAAGTTATGTTCTTCTCATCTGATGTTGCTTCAATCCTGATTGTATTCCCTTTGCTACTCTGCTGCAGGGAGTTCTGCAGCAGATTTAAAAGTGCATGTCGAATAAGGAAAACTTCCCCCTCAAAAATTATATCCTTTTTGGATATATCAATGATGTTCACATTCTGCTGACGAGCCTGGGGGGCCATGCTGGAGGTGATTTTTTTTATCAGGTCATGTGATGAGATCATTAAAAGGTGATCAAGTTCCTGACGATTTTCAAGTGCGGACAGAAGCAGCAGACGGTCGATTATTTCCCGGATGCGGTGAGATTCGTTTAAAACATTTCCGGCAAATTTTATTCTGTCTTCCGTGCTCATTTCTTCCCGGAGGAGTTCTGCAGCTCCCATAAGTGAACTGAGGGGGGACTTCAATTCATGGGTCATGCTTTGAACATAATGCTCAATATATTTTTTGCCTTCAAGTTCCTCCCGCATTTCCTGGAAGACAAGTCCAAGTTCAATGATTTCACTGCTTTCCAGAGATGGAAAAGGTACGCGGCGGTGATTTTTTAATTCCAGTACATAGTTTCTCAGGCGGAGTATTGGGCGGTTGATCCAGAAACTGATAATTACACTGAGAAATATAAAAATCAGAAAAGTCAGGACTCCTGCTATTATTACCTTTTGCCTGGCCAGGTCTATGAACAGGCGAATTGATTTTTCAGGTTTGACAACCGTTAATACACCAATGATTTTTTTATTACGGTTTATCGGCGCCGCCACGTAGAGCGAGTTTGTGGCTGGTTCTCCGGTAATATCGGGAGAGGAACGGGCTCCGTAAAATCCCCGCAGTGTAAGAAATACATCATTCCATTCCGAGTAGTCTTTTCCAAGGCGCTTGTTGTCATCAGAATCGAAAATGACGAAACCCTTTTTGTCGGTTACATATACCTGTAGATTCAGGCTGGTCTTTTTCACCTGGTATATTTTTGCGCTGATGCTTTTCGTTTTTGCATTGGTGAAAATTTGGTTGAGTGTAACCGTCGAAATTTTTCTACCCCTGAGTTCTTTTTCGACTAGGGAGGTGAGAAGAATCGCAGTATCGTTTAATGATTCTTCTACTGTTTCAAGATAACGGGGCCTGATTTCGTTTACCACAAAATCGAGTATGCTGTAAAATAACACCGCATAGATAACGAGAAAGGCGAGAAGTATCCTGGTTCGTATGCTCATGTATCCTCTCTGAGGCTGTAGCCGACACCACGATGTGTCATGATGGGATCAAGGTCAGGGTTAACTTCCTTTAATTTTGCCCGAATACTTTTTATATGGGCATCCACCGTACGTTCAAAGCTCTCTTCGGGTTCAAGCCAGATAAGGTCCATAATTTTTTCCCGGGAGAAGACCCAGCCCGGGCGTTCGATGAAAAGGCAGAGCATTTCGAATTCATAACGAGAAAGAGACAGGGGAGAATTGAAATAGGTGATCTGCCGCCGGTTGCGGTCAATTTTAAAAGGGTGAGGACTCAGGGTAGGGGAAGTGTTTTCATTTTTACTCCGACGGAGAATGGCCCTTACCCTCGCAGTCAGTTCCCGGGGACTGAAGGGTTTTACCACGTAATCATCGCCCCCGAGTTCAAGTCCCAGTATGCGGTCGATTTCTTCGCTGCGGGCAGTAAGGATAAGAACCGGTATATCTGAAGTACTGCGGATCTTTTTCAGAAGATCAAATCCATTTATATCGGGCAAGCCGATGTCCAAGATAACCAGATCAATGGGATTGTTCTCAATTTCCTGAAGGCCGTTTTTTCCTGTTGGACTGTGCAGGGTTGCGAGACCCTCGGTCTTCAGCGCATAGGAAATAGTGTCGGCGATGCCCTGCTCATCTTCTATAATTAAAATCATCTCTGTCATATGGCAATTTAGCAGGGAGCTTAAAATCATGTCTATCAGAATTTATTTTGAAAATTTATTGATTAATTAGTTGATTATAATCATGTAAAATTCAATTTAAAAGCCTTAGGCGTTTTTCAGGGAAAAAATCAGATTTAAAATTAGTCGAAGAGTATACTAAAATGTACACATGGGATTGAGATATGTCGTTGACATGTATAGTAGAAATTTATCGAATGGATTAGAATTCATGTAATTTATATTTTTGAGAGGGAAAAGTGCGCTACGAGGGAAATATATTCAGGCCATTCAGTGAGGCCAACAGTTACCTGCTGCAGTGTACCATCGGCTGTTCTCATAACAGCTGTACTTTCTGCGGTATGTATATCGACAAGAAATACTGCGTAAGACCTCTTGAGGATATTTTACACGATATTGATCTTGCTAAAAAACATTACGGCGATGTAGAAAAGGTTTTTCTCATTGATGGTGATGCCGTGGCTATGGAAACGGACCTGCTCCTGGCGGTGCTGCAAAAACTTTATTCCTCCTTTCCGTCTCTCCGTCACGTGGGAACCTATGTCGGCCCCCGGAGTACCCTCGATAAAGGGATTGATGGCCTGAAGACACTGAGAGAAGCCGGGCTTTCAAAGGTTTATCTCGGTGTCGAAACGGGAAACGATAAAATATTAAATGCTGTAAATAAGGGAGTGTCGGCAGAGGATATGCTCCGTGCAGGGCAGATGCTGGTGGAAGCCGAAATGAATCTCTCTTCAATGGTACTCCTCGGACTATCAGGGGAAGATAAAGCCTCGGAAGAACATGCCCTTGATACTGCAGCGATAACCAATGCCATGAATCCGAAATACCTGGCGGCCCTTACGGTTACTCCCGTCCCGGGAACATTGCTAAATCGCCAGGTTCAAAGGGGGGAGTTCAGTATACTGAATCCCATGGAGACCCTGAAAGAGATGAAAATTATCATTGAAAATATTTCCCTGGAAGGGATGCGTTTTGTCGGTATTCATGCTTCTAATTATCTTCCCATCAATGGAACACTTCAAAAAGATAAAAAGGCAATGATAGAAGCCATTGATCATGTACTTAAGACCGGAGACGAGGGATTGATGCGGAGTGAAGGAGAGAGGGGATTATAAGCGGAGAAATGTATTATGTGGATAATCGCCAGCCTGAATGCTGCCCTTTTTTTTGCCCTACGGTTTGTTTATATTAAAAAAAACCTTTCTCACGTAAACAGCGGTGTTCTGGCATTATCTGGACGTTTTTTCAGCCTGATTTTTCTACTTCCCCTCCTTCCCTTTAATTCTATAGAAGTATCGGATACGGGCCTTTTCTGGAAAACAATTGCAGTAACCGCAACATTCACCGTTATTGCCTCACTGCTGCAGCTGCAGGCTGTGAAGAAGTATGATCTTTCCGAATCACTTCCCTTTATGTCCTTCATTCCCTTTTTTATGATTATAAGTGTCTACCTGGTTTTCGGAGAGACACCTGATCCGGTATCTTTGTGGGGAGTTATTTTTCTTTCTATCGGCGCCTATGTAATCGGGATAGAGAAAGGTAAATCTATCTTTCAGCCCTTTAGGTCCCTTGCTGTTAACCGAGGCGGCCTGATGTTTCTCGGGGTTGCCTTTATTTATGGATTCACCACTACACTTGATCGTCTTGCCATCGATTCAGCCGGGGGAGGGGCATTCGGATATTCCCTCTACTGGAATCTTTTTTCTGCCGGGCTTTTTTTGACAATGTTCCTGAATGTTAAAAAGGCCCCCCGGTACTGGCATGAATTGAAATCTGAAGCCGGGCATCTTGCGGTACAGGGATTTCTGGGAATAGTCGCCTTTTATTCTCAAATGCTCGGTATCCAGTGGGCAAAGAATGTTGCGGCTAACGTTATCTACGTAAAGGCTTTGACCCTCCTGCAGATGCTTCTTGGGGTAGTGTTCGGAATTGTGATGTTCAGGGAGAGCAATGCTCGCTCCCGTCTTGCGGGAGCGCTTTTGATGTTTATGGGGGCACTGCTTTTAATATTACTTGTTCAGTCCAAGTAAATCAGAAATGTTGCTCCAGGCGGCACGGCGTTTCTCGGAATATACTTTTATGTGGGCCCGCTGCCCTGTAAGGATGTAATTTTTATATCCGTTTGCTTCCCCTATAAGCAGCTCATAGGTTTGAATCAGCTTGCTGACAAACTTAATATCCGGGTCACCCAGTACTCCTGATGACAGAAGCTTGTTCAGCTGTTTCATTGAAGTTCTGCAGAGGGTGTTGTATTCATTAAGAAGTTTTACTGCAAAATCATTTTTATAGGTGCCCTTTGAATGACCGTCAGCGAGAGTTCCGATTGATGTATAGGTCAGATATATGCCCTGAGCCGATAGAACACCTATTGTTTCCAGTAAAAGTCCCGTGTGCCTGTCTCCAGCCTGCAGGTGAGACTGGACATTGAGGCCGCTTAAACAGAAAAGGGCAACAAGAAGAAGAATCGAACGCTTCATATGGATCACCGTTCCCTATAGATTTTTAACTCCAGCGGATTGAATAATTCCGCTCTGACCGGCAATGCTGTAATAGGCAATGCAGTACCAATACTATAACCGAATTGTAATAACATTACAACTGTTATTTTATCGTGAGCGTCTTGAATGAGGTTGGACAGTTTTTGGATTACAGGCTGAATGTTTTCAGTTGTTTCCGACCGTGATAGTATCGACTAACGTCTTTATTATTCTGTTGCTGTCTGAAATGTGTTCCGTACTCAGTATTTCTTCCGGACTTTGCACCCACGTTGTGCCGTCCAGTTCGTCAGAGCAGTTCAAATAAAGGTCTTTAATGCTTGATTCAGTAGATTCAAGGTGAAACTGGAGTCCAAGTACCCGGCTGTCGTACAGGAAGGCCTGGTTTGAACATGCTTCGCTTTCTGCCAGGTGAATGGCCCCTTTGGGGATATCAAAGGTGTCCCCATGCCAGTGAAATGCCATAAATGATTCCGGCAGGAGGTCGCTGATTTTGTTTTTATGTGAAGGAAGTCTATTTACCCTGTGCCAGCCAATTTCCTTGCTGTCATTTCGGAAAACGCCGGCACCAAGAACGTCTGCAATAAGCTGTGCCCCGAGACATATTCCTATTATTTTTTTTCCTGATCTTATACATGTTTCAATGAATTTTTTTTCTGCCGTAAGCCATGGGAATTCCCTGCTGTCGTGTATCCCCATGGGACCTCCCAGTACAAAGAGAAGATCGAAGTCTTCGGGATGTGGAAGGGGAACCCCCATGTGAAGTGCTGTTTTCTCCAGGGGTATTGAACTTTCATCCGCTATTGTTTGAATATAAGCAGGGCCCTCGAAGGGGACATGTTGTAAAAAGTGATATCTCAATGGGCTGCTCCGGAATTTATTTTCAAAGAGAATGCCTTACAGGGTAGAATGTGTCCAGCGGTAAATTGCAATGAATTGTAAAGGGTATGTTAAATTTATGGTGGAATGCGACATCGGCAATGCCGCATTCCACCATAAATCTATTCTGCCGTGAAGGGGGAAATGAGGCTTTTCATGTCATACCCGGTGGGAGCCTGATAAAGGCGGAGTTCAAAGTAAGGAAGAATGGAAAATATATGGTCGAAAATATGCCCCTGTACTGCCTCAAAATTTTGCCATACCGTGTCGTTCACAAAGGCATATATTTCAACCGGCAGACCGGTTTGTTTCTGTTCCTTCTGACGGACCATCAATGTCAGGCTGGTGTCGATATTTTCATGGTTTTGCAGGTACCTGATTACGTATTCCCTGAACAATCCGATTGTTGTAAGATGCCGCCCGTTTAGCGAATCGATCGGGGACAGCCCCAGGGCTGTATTGTGATTTTTAATCTCCTCTTCCTTTTCCTGTATATAGTCTTTTAACAAATTTATTTTTTCCAGGTTGGATAACAGTTTTTTATCTGCAAATTTTATACTTGTCACATCTATGTATATCAACCTTTTAATTCTGCGGGCCCCCGCCTCCTTCATGCCCCGCCAGTTGATAAATGATTCTGAAATCAAGGCGTAAGTGGGGATGGAGGTGATGGTTTTATTAAAGTTTTGCACCCGAACATTGAGCAGCGAAATTTCGACGACATCACCGTCAGCATTATATTTTGGCATTTCAATCCAGTCACCTATATTGACGAGGTCATTGGTATTTATCTGAATGCTTGCCACCAGTCCCAGTATCCAGTCCTTGAAAATAAGCAGTATTACCGCAGTCATCGCCCCAATGCTGCTTATAATTCCCCATGGAGATTTATTAATTAATGTTGAAATTACAAAAATCAGTGTCATTACAACGAGGAAAATTTTTGCCAGCTGTATATAGCTTTTGATGGGAGTTGTTCTGGACATGTCAAATTGCTGGTAAAATCCATCAATCGCGTCCAGAAAATTGTTGATTGTCATGATAACTACGATTGAAATTATTGAAAGCATCACGCGTTCAAGTGCCGCCCCGACTGTATCCCCAGGGGTGAAGATATGCCAGATGCTGAAATAAATGATGATCAGGGGAATAAGCTGGTAAAAATGCCGAAGGATTCCCGCTTTCACAAGGTGATCATCAAATTTATTTTTCGTTCTGTTTACTGTTTCAATAATAAAGCGATGAAAAATTTTTTTTGTGAGAAATTTTAAAAGAAAACCGATTGCCATTGTACCGAAAAGAACAATCACCTGTGAAAGAATCATGGCCAGTCTGGCATGGGGAAGAAAATTAAATATCCATTTTTCAAGTGTTTCAACCATAAATATCTTTCCTGATCTTTAAAATTGCTATACAATGACAGGTATACGGGTAAAATGTCAAGATATAAAGAAATACATGATCTTTGTGATTTGTTAGAATAATTTTAATCAAACAAAATCATTAAAATTATTTTCAGCTTACAGTGTAAATCGAAATGAAAATTCTGCTGATTATTTTTCTAACATTTATATTTTCCACTTCAAATGCTACACCGGAAGAGACGGAACTTTTTAAAGAAGAGTTCAACGATCTCTCCCGCTGGCAACCTTTTTATTTCAGGGGAATTGCGAAAAAGACCGGTTACCGGATTATCAGGGACGGTGAAGGGAGTTTTCTTGAAGCAGCGGCCAATGGTTCCGCTTCGGCATTGATCATGAAGTCTTCCTTTGACGTATTCAGTTATCCCCATCTCCGCTGGCGTTGGAAAATACGCAATGTTCATCGTAAAGGTAATGCCAGGGAAAAAAAAGGCGATGATTACCCCCTCCGTGTTTATATTGTTTTCGAATACAGTGGGGAAGGCGTTCCCCTGGGAATGAAAATAAAGTATCACGCTATTCGGATGTTTTACGGCGGGTATCCCCCCCATAGCAGCCTGAATTATATCTGGGCAAACCGGAGTCATTCTGAAAAAATTATTTCAAGTCCCTATTCTGACCGGGTTAAACTCTACGTATTAAGGTCCGGAGCCGGGGGAGTTAACAAATGGATGGATGAAGCTGTTAATATTGTTAAGGATTACCGTTTAAGTTTCGGGAAGAATCCTCCCCGCAGGGCGAGGATTGCCATTATGGCCGATGGCGATAATACCGGGGGAAGTGTCCTCTCCCATATCGATTTCATAACACTATCTTCCGGGAAGCGTTAGCATGGGACCTTGCGACTTCTGTTTTTAATAATAAGTTTTATACAAAATTTCCGAAAAAAATTGACAGATGAGATTTAATGTGCAAGGTCCCGGTTCTGATATAAAACCGTATTAGTAGAATCGTGAGAACCGTCTCCGCTTCCAACATCCTGGAGGCCATCATAGGGCATTTTGTCCCTTTTTGTGCAGGCAGTTGCTGCCAGGAGTACGGCGAAAATAAGAAGTACCGGTATTTGTTTCATTGCAGTTACCACTTTACCCCTTTGATTTAATGAACCTTTTTATATTTATATGCTTATCTGCTTCAAAGGGGCAACTTTTTTTTATTTTACGGTTATAAAGTTTCCCTTTATGCGTAGGTATCAATTTGCTGACCTTTTCCCGGTTCCTCCGAGGGGCGTCGTTCAATAACTCTTTCTGTTTCTTCTGTTTGAGTCTCTTCCCGATGAGCGGTATCAACATCAAATCCCCTTGGAACGGAATCGGATCCGCTTATATTTTGAATTTCCATCCCTTCTCTCCTTAAATATTCTCGACACCTGTAATAACAGATCTTACCCTGGTAAATGTACCGACTATTATAAGTTTTTTCCAGAAATTTTTTGTAATTTTCCTCTATTTCTTGCATTTGAAGATTTATTGAAGATTATTGTTTGTGATTGGAATAAACTGATATAAACTGTTTATATCTAAAAATAATACCGGCTAATTCTGCGTGAGCCGGTAACACCGGAAAAAAGAATGAAGAAAAAAAATGTCCTGTTTTTGAATATTTTATTAGTATTTTTTATAACATTACCCTCTATCTGGGCGAGTCAAAAAGTTGACTGGCAGCAGCATCTTCAGTACATACCCACAAGAACAGATGTATTTCTCTCTATAGATCTTGCTGCTCTCCGTTTATTTCTGATTAAAAACGGTTTAAGCGAAGACGAATTATTAAAAACTGTTTTCGGTGCAGGCAAAAAAAATCCCCTTCAAAATACCATGTACCAATCCTTCCTTAAAAATCTTAAAAAAATCGTCCTAGCCGCTGATGCGGAAGAGTTTAAAAAGAAGAAGCCTAAACAGTTTTTGATACTGGTGGAAGGTCCGGAAATGATCGTCGATCTGCAGAAGACGCTGCAAACAGTAAAGCAGGAAATTTTCATGGATCATACTCTTTATGAAATAGATGCTGCGGACAAGGCCTATTTTTGCAGAATAAATGGTCTCTACCTGATAGGCTACCTGGAATATATACAGGAATATATCTCCTCAAAAAAGGCAAAAAAAACCACCTTATCCCCTCATCTTGCAGAAATTGTAGGCGATAAGAAAACCTCTCATGCCTTTCTCTATGTGCCACTGGCACGTTTGCTGGAGAAAAAACTTCAGAGGACAATAGCCATGGGGCAGGGGCTGGGGGGAAGTGGTTTCAACGAAAATGTTTTTGTAAGATCCCTTATCAATCTTCAACATGTAACTGCAGAAGTTGAATTTAATGAAAAATTATCTTTTTCACTCTCCATGCACGGTAAGGATAATAGTGATTCCAGAAATTTAACCATGTTCAATCATTTTTTAATTGTTGGCACAAGCCTTGCAATACCCTTCGCTAACCGTCTTTCACGCTCCGTTACCAAAAAGGATTTAAAAATAAATAGCCAAAGTCTTAAAAGGTTTCAACAAATTATCGGACGAATAAGGACAGAGGAAGTAAAAAACGGAACCAGGGTCAGTTTTACCCTTACTGAAAAAGAAACCAGCGAGTTTCTAATACAGATAAAGGCAGGTCTTAAAAAATCTCTTGCTGCTAAACAGAAAACAAAATTTCAAAAAAAGGATCTGTTTGATTCTCTACGAAAAAATGATCTTAAAATGCTCTCTGAAAAAATAATAGAAAAGTCAGATGCCAGTTCCAGGAACCGTGCAGGAGAAACTCTTCTCTATAAAGCCGTAGAACTTGGGAACATGCCTGCAGTTAAATTACTTATTCTGAAAGGTGCGGGAATTAACGACAGGAATGACAATAACAAGCGTACTCCCATGCATAGTGCCGCAGATGGAAAAAGCGAAGCCATTACCACATTTTTGATCGAAAAAGGTGCCAATGTAAACACCAGGGACACTTACGGTTATTATCCCATTCATCTGGCAGTAAAAAATGGAAGTCTGCACATGGTTAAATTGATCCTTGCGGGAGGGGGCAGGGTAAATGTTAAAACCCTTGATGGTGAGACCCCCCTCCATGTTGCCGCCGGGATGGGAAATGTTCCGATGATCCGTCTACTTATTGAAGCGGGTGCAAATAAGAACAGTAGAGATTTTTACGGAGATACACCCCTGGGGAGAGCGAATAAGGGAAATCATGCGGACGCTGCAAGGGAACTGGAGTAATTTTCAGTAAAAAATTGCAAAATAAACTACATATATCCAGCTGAGAACCCCATGAATTATTGCCCAAAAAATCGAATGGTTGGCATTATAGCTGATTGCGATAGCGAGGGCTGTTCCGAAGGTTATTCCTGATGTTACTATTTGACTGTTCATTAGAGACTCCTGGGTGATGATTTATAAATTATGGTTCTATCGGCAATTATAGTATTGTTTGGAATTATTAAAAGTATTTTTCCGTGCACCATCACAGCAAGAATCATAAAAATCTTGACTGATAATGGTCTGTCTTTCAATTTTACGAAGCTGAAAGTTTAAAGATACGTTAGCTTCGACTGACAAAAGAGGAATTTTGCATGACACTATTCATGAGCAAAGAGAAAAAATATTTCAAAGAACTCGCCGCAATCAATCAGGGAAAAGTTGCCATTGTATTCGAAACCAGAAAAGGGAAAGGCAGTAACCAGAGAGAATCAGCCTTTGTTGTTGATACTCCCCGCGGATTTGCCATTAAAATGAATGAATTAATGATGGTCAGCCGGTCATTTAAAGAAAAATATTCTGTAGATAAGGATACTTATTTCAAATATTGTCCCATTGAGGAGAACTTTACCCTGGAGGAAGATTTTATCATCCTTAAAGGGGAAAAGAAGGTCTCCCTGAGGAAAGTCCCCTTCTACGACAGTTATCTCTGGGAAGAATAAAAAAATGCTGCGGTTTTTACCGCAGCATTTTTTGTTATCTCTCGACAATAATTTTTTATAAGCCCCAGCTCGCCTCAGGAAGCAGAAGCTTTTGAATATCGTATGGATCTGTGACCATCTGGTCTCTCTTGAAGTTGAGCTTCTTTTTCCCCCGTCCATTGATATATTTTTTAATCTCAAGGTTTAAATTCTGAGGCACGTTAACGCCGGCCTTTGTCAGGGCCTGGCGCAGAAGGGATTCGGACTTTGCCGAAAAAGCAATGGCATCACCCATTATTCGGCCAGCTTCTGTGGAATTGTGAAAACCCATTGAATTTTCTGCACTGATGAAAACGACCCTCAGGAAGGCTCTCATGTAAAGATCCTTTGCCTTATTATAGAGACCCTTGTCAATTGCTTTGCCGGCTTTCTGCGCGGTATGGGCTTTCTCAAAGAGTTTAGCAGCCGTCGCGGTCTGGTATCCTGCTCTGATTACAAGGGAAGCTGTTCTGTCCTGTATTGCAAAAACCTGAGTTTTTAGCCAGCTGGCTGATTCTGTATGGCACTGAGCACAGGGTTTCATGTCTCGTTTGAGGGGGCTGGTGACATCGTGGTCGGAAATTTTATGTGCACCAACACGTTTATATGGCATATGGCAGTCTGGACAGGCCAGTCCGGCATTTGAATGCACGCTGTTTTTCGTGAAAAGTTCAAACTCTGGGTGGCGTATATATGGCATTCTGAAACCGGTAACCTTCTGTTTCCATTCCAGCCGTTTATAGTCAGTGCGGAGGTCAGCAACAATTTTTTCAATGGAAATATTTCCCCACTCGGACCCGGTCCATGGGGGGATTACATCTCCCGCCACTTTCCCTTTAGGATTCCTGGGTACATAGTATGTCATATGACACTGCCCACAGGCCATTGTCCGCTTTTCCTGCTGAGAAAGGGATTTTTTCCCTATCATTTTCAATCCCTTTTTGATGTGGGCTTTATTGGTGGTAAGGCCCATTGTATCATTGCGGTGACAATCGATACATGCCGGGCCCATTTCTCGCAGTTTTTCAGGGAACATGTCCAGGGCATCATTAAATTTTGCCGTCAGGTATTTCATCCCATGTTTTTCAGTATAGCTTTTATGAAAGGGGGTTTTGCAGGCAAGGCATACTCCTCCGGGACCCGTTCTTGAGCCGTCGACTTCGATCTGATCTCTTACGGCATATTGATGTCCCCTCGGTTCATTATATTCTATGCCGAAACCCCATCCGTTATAGAGAAGGGCGGCAAAGGGATATTCGCTCAGACGATCATAAACGACTTTATCAGTATCCCAGCCCTTTCTGTAGCGGCTTTTATCTGCCGGCTTGGGTTCCTTCGTTTTTTGCCATGATTCATACTGGAGGGGGTAAACTTTTCCCCATTCTTCAGGATCGAATTCATTGTCGGCAATACCACCGACCTTTACCGGTTCAACACTTGAAGGGCTGCAGGCAACCCAGAGAATGGTAAGTATCAGTGCAGATGTAAAGAATAGAAATCCCTGCTTTTTCATTTTAATCCTCCATACTGTAAGTTACTTGGTTACCACGGGGATTACCCTGTGGTTAACACGTCTGTGGCAATCCCAGCAGTTGCGTTCATTATCGATTCGGCTGACCATTTCACCGTGGCAGCGGACACAATTTTTTCGTACTGTTTTTTTACCGTGGCCCGTTATTTCGATGGGTTCCGAAAAAATGGCGAGATGGAAGTATAAAAAATCCTTCAAGCCATCGAGTCCTTTCCATACAAAATGATTAAACGGGTTGTTATTCGGGAGATGGCAGTCGACACAGACGATTTTGCTATGGAGTCCCGTGAGGCGCCAGTGGGCATGATGCTCTTCCATGACATGACAGCTGCCGCAATAATCCGGAGTGGAAGTTTTTTTAAATACACCGGGTGGGCCGAACATTATAAAGAAGAATAGAATCGACAGAGAGGCAAGGGCAATCAGAACTTTTTTCTTTATTGGGTCCATCTGCTCCTCCAAATCCTTAATACGAGGGTTCAAACCTGTATTGTTCAATATAGGTTTACACGCAGTTGAACATGAAGTCAAAAGAAAAAAGGAAAAACAGAAAAAAAATTTGTTAGAAGCGAATAACTCCGCGGCCTTTTTCAATTTTTAGCCGGGTTCTAAGTCTTGCTGAGAGTCTCTGGATAGATTTCATATGTTTTGCTGCGGCTTCTCCAGCCATTATATAGGGCTGGAAAAACATTTCACGGTTTTTACCGGCGATGGGTAGTATTTCCATCTTTTGAAGTTTTGTTCTGCGGAAATGAAGTACCGTAAATATATTGTCTTTTTCAACTTTATTGTAGTAGCCGTTGACAAAGTTGCCAAGACTGTAGACAATGGGACGTTTTTTATAGATTTCAATGCCCTGCGGCCAGTGGGGATGGTGGCCGATTATCGCATCGGCGCCAGCATTGATAATGGCCCGTGCAAGCAACTGTTGATAACGCTGAGGCTGTGAAGTCTGTTCGATCCCCCAGTGAAGGGATACGATAATTATTGCATCAGTGTGCTTATAGCGGCTGATATCCTCTTTGATGAACTTAAGATAGAGTGGGGCTGTACCTGCATTGTTTTTCCCTGCAAAAAAATGAGCCGGTGGACGTCTGCAATAGGAAAATATCATAACCTCAGTAGTTCCCAGTTGAAAAACAACGGGTTTCCTTGCTTCCTTCAGGTCTTCTCCTGCACCCGAATAGTGAATACCGATACTGTCGAGATTTTTGATAGTTTCCCGCATACCGTCGACGCCGTAGTCAAGGATGTGGTTATTGGCGAGTGAGACGACATCGAGCTTGACACTTTTAAGTACTGATTTATATGCCGGGTCAAGTGCGAAAACATAGGGCTTGTTCCTCACCGGGACCCCTGTTTTAGAGATGGGGGTCTCCAGATTTCCAAATACTACATCATAGCCTTCCAGTTGCTTATGAATCCTTCTGAAGGGGTAGTCCGGTCCTTCCTTTTTCATGTAATCAGTCAGCTCATTATCAAGCAGTATGTCCCCGGTAAAAAGAAGAGAATAGTTGTTTTTCCGCAGAAGACTCATCTTCCTTTCCAGATTACTGATTCGTTCAGTGAGAGAATTGATTCGTCCCTGGAGATTTTTATTCTCTTTTTTGAGAATTGTATTCTGCCGTATCAGGTTACTCCCCCTGAATCTGGGGTCACATCCCGAGAGAAGTAAAAATGAAAGTATGATGATTAATGTATTTATTACTATTTTATTCTTTTTGTTCATGGGATTACCGGAATCAGTATTGTCTTTAGATAGTATATCGGATTCATTTTCATACAATTTTAGAAAGCTTTTTGTCCCGGGGAAGTTTTTACAGTTTGAGGGCAGACACAAAAGGTGGAGGCCGTCATTGCCGTGTGAATTAACTTTTTAACTGTGAAATCAAAAATGGACGCAACTTAATTGATTTAACGATTACCAGGGAAATATCTAATTAAAGAGGAAGTAATTTTCCTGGATCCCGAAATAAAACCGGATTATTCCGGGATCCGGAGAGAAATAAGTTATTTCTGTTATTCAGGGATAACTTTAAAGGTGACCCTGCGCTGCTGAGGCGATTTTGGATTGATACCTGAAAGGGGATCAGATGAACCGATTCCTTTATAGGTCATTTTAGGTGATGAGATACCCTGCCGTCTCAGAGCATCGTGAACTTCCTTTGCACGGTCATTGGATAACTTAATATTTCCCGGTTTTGCTCCTTCGGGCTCTTCCGGTCCCCGTGCATCCGTGTGCCCGGTAACCTGGAGAACATATCCCGCTGGCATGTTATCGAGGATTTTTTTAATAACGGGAGCGCTTAATTTTGCCCATTTGTCCCATTTTTGTGCCGGTACATTTGATTTTTTGTAGCCAAAACCTTCAACGGGAATTTTAGCCAGCTGCTTGTTTGACTGGTCAACCCACATATTGTGACCACCTGCAGCAACTATAGGGGGATTGTCATCGACTGCAGGCTTTTTGGTATCTTTCACGGTTTCCTTAGAGCCTCCGCAGGCGATAAGGGCGATTGAAAGAAGGGTAATTAAAGAGAACAGGATTTTTTTCATGATGCTACTCCTTTTAGTCATTCTTATTGTGAAAACAGTTTATAAAGAGGTCCAAGGGCGACAAAAGTCCCCACGGATGAACCAATTGAAGACAATATAAAGACCAGGAATATTCTGGTAATTCTGTTTGACCATAACAGCTTCAGACTGAAATCTGAATTCTGGATTTCTTCAAAATCGCGAATCCTTGGTTTACTTAGAAAAGTTTGAACTATTCCGGTTACAAAACCTGCGCCAATTGTTGGATTTAGACTCGTAATGGGGGCCGCAATGAAACCGGATAGTATCGTAAGGGGGTGGCCCAGTGCAATAATGCAGCCGAGGGCAGAAAGTACCCCGTTTGCCAGGACCCAGTAGAGGATTGCATCCTCTGCGATTTCACGTCTTCCACTGCTGAATCCCCATATGAAAAGGCCGATCACAATGGCGGGAATAATCCATGGAAGTATCCTGCTCATTGTTCCTGCAGGTGGAATGAAGTCGATGGCATCCCTCTCTTCTTCGCTGAGGGGGGCTTCGAATTGCTTAAGCATTCCCGGTACATGGCCGGCTCCTACAACCGATACGGTAATCTTACCCAGGTTCTCAAAGGTTTTTGAGGCAAGGTACTGGTCTCTTTCGTCAATCAGAACCTCTTTGGTAACGGGAAGTTCGTTCTCAAAGCTTTCCACTATTCGCT
Organism: uncultured Spirochaetota bacterium; assembly: GCA_942491575.1. GTDB lineage: Bacteria > Spirochaetota > UBA4802 > UBA4802 > UBA5550 > CAZHNW01. The sequence continues at coordinate 705,304 of CALOBT010000025.1, read as the reverse complement.
CAATGGCATCATGTTCTTTCAGCTGTTCTATATCCAGTTCTTCAATATCTTCCTCATCGGCAACAAAGAGGCTGACAAGGAATTTCATTTTATGCCAGAAGGGGGTAAGTCTAAAGGCCCTTTTCAGGGTAGTTCCGATATTACGGTCAGCCATGATCATACGGGAGCCCCTTTCTTCCCCCAGTTCTATGGCCTTTTTAAATTCCATGCCGGGGCGGCTTCCGGTTTTTTCCGCAATTTTTTTCTGGTATGAAGCCATAATAAACTGGCCAATGAAGAAAAAGAGCTGTTTCTCACGGATGATTTTAATAATATCCATATCTTCATAGCTTTGGGCTTTCATGATGCTTTTATAGCGCTGGTCGTCGAGTTCCACACAGACTGTGTCCGGTTCAACTTCCTTGATGATTTCTTCCACAAGGTCAACAGACTGACGGGAAACATGAGCGGTTCCAACAAGGTATAGTTCACGACCGTCACTGAATTCTATATGGTGAACATTCTGTCTTTTTTCTTTGATTTTAATCATGCTGATTGATTCCTGCTACAGGTATAGAATGGTTTATTAAATATCCTGTGGATATAAATTTTTATTTCGCATTGGCGAAAGGGATATTTATTAGGACTTCCCTATTTCGGCAAGTTAATTTTCATTTTAATGGTATATTACGGATAGTGCAATGAGTAATTGTCCAGGGGCATAAAAAATCCATACAAAACATAGATGTTTGGGAACTTCCTTCCAGAAGGCATTAATCCCTATAATTACATCTGAAATCCAGAACATGACAGAACCTGCCGCAATAAGCAAATCGGCTTTCCCGGGATTGCCGCCGATATTTCCAATGGCAAAAAACATCATGGCACTGAGAACAATCATATAAAGGGGAACACCGATTTTCATAATCGGGTCCTGGAGGGAATCCTTAAAATTTATGTAGAGTACGGCAAGTATTATCAGTACTGAGATTATAATGGCGATGTGAAACGATTGAAACTGAAAACGTTCAAGGAAAGCGACAATATATACGCCATGAGAGAGTAAAAAAAAGATGATTCCCAGTTGAAATTTTTCCTCGCTGATTTCAGCTTCCGTCATGAACATATCCGCAACAAGGGCAAGTATCAGACCCGCCAGGAGAAAAATGCCATAGGTGCTGCTGTTTCCGGAAAACAGCCAGTGAAATGGAATTGCCAGAACCGTAATGGTCACAAGTGGGGTAATAAATATACTGAGGCTCTGATTCTCTTTGTATGCTGAAAAAAACTTGATCAGCAGGAAAATAATGAAGACTGCAATTATCTTTTCGATATCAGGCACCTCCTTGATCTTTGAGCAGTAAAAATCGTATAAAATTATTTATATGTCAAGCAAGTATTTTCTCTTTGAGGGGAGAAGTGCTTTTTGAAAAATATTTTATCAGAACCACCTGATTGCCCTTTTCGTTATACATTATCCGATCGAAAACGTTTTGTGCCATTGCGAGGCCGCGGCCATGGGCCAGCATGTCATTGTTGGCGTCAGTAACCGATGAGTTGATCACTTCCCTGTGATTGAAACCGTTGCCTTCGTCGGTTATTATGTATGCTACGCGTTTATCATCAAGACTGTATTCGATATGCACTTTTTTACTTTTTAATTCAGGATCAAGCTGGCGCTCGTTAATAAATGTAAAATAGTTATCTTCTTCGATTGCCAGGCTTTTTTCCTCAAAGGTGATCCCGAGGTTACCATGTTCTATGGAGTTGATCACTATTTCCCGCAGGGCAATACGAAGAAAAGTAACTTCCCTTGCATCCATGAATTTTTTCATATTCCTGGTTATTCTGTGGGTTATTTCTTCCGCATTAGCGAGATAATTATTGATGGCATATTTTTGTTTTTCCTCCTGAAAGAAATTCAGGAGGGAGTCCTCTGCAATATTTGACAATTTACCGAGGATTTCATTTTTCCCCTCGATGTTCAGATACTCGAGCTGTACCCTCATCTCTTTCGGTTCCATGTGTGATTCGCTGCAGAAGCGTGCGCGAAAGGTCTGGGTTTCCTTGTTCCTGGAGAGGTCTTTCAGCTTTTTCCTGACGATACGTTTGCCAACATGGTTTTCTGCGTCCTCTTCGTAAATAAGGTCAAGAATGTTAAGATTTACTACGGCGTCGGGTCTAATCTTCAGTTCCCGGTGTAATGCATCATTCGCATTGATAAAGTTAAAATTTTCATCAAGTGAAAATATAATGTCACTGGAGCCTTCCACAAGGAGCCGGTATTTTTCCTCGGAAAGACTGATTTTTCTATTTGCCTCTTCAATGGCCGTATTGGATTTCTGGAGGTTGTCAACCATCTGCTGCTGGGCTATGATAACCTTTTCCTGGGCCTCCTTCTTCTCTCTGTTTATAATGTTAATGCGGTCCGCAAGGGCAAATGAGAGGAGTACCATTTCAAGACCGGAACCAATCTGCAGGCCGTATTCAGTAACAAAATGATGAGGGATCAAACCGAGAACTCTCAGGGTTGAGAGGATTATGCCGAAAAGAAATGTTGACCACGCCAGGAGGTAGTAGCGGGCTGCCTGGTTTCCCTTCCTGTAACTTATTATTGCCCCGGGGATAATCAACACCACTGCTGCCAGGGGCAGAAGCTGCCCCGCCGTAATTGATATCCGGTATGAAATAAAAAAAGCGGCAACTGTCAGAGCTCCGGAAAAACCAATTAAAACCTTAAGGGCCTTGTCGAGACGGGGAGCATGTTTTGATGTCTCAAGGAAGTTTATAGAAAAATTCGTTGCCATGAGAACACTCAGGCCAATGAGAACAGGGTTTGCGTGGATTGCCCACCATGGATATCCCGGCCAGAGGTACTGGTAGGCAAGGCCGTTCATTGCCATCTGGAACAGGCCAAAGGCAGCAATATATAGAACATAATAGAGATAATTGCGATCTCTCACTGATGCAAAAATGAAAAGATTGTAGAGGATCATTACAATAATGATTCCGTAATAAATGCCAAAATAATACTGTTCCTGTTGAAGGTGTTTCGCAAGGGCCTTCTCTCTCCAGAAGGTAACGGGAAAAATCATACCGTCACCGGTGCGGATTTTCATGAAAAATCTGCGTGTCTCTCCCCTGGGGATATTTACTGGTAACAGAATATTCCGGTGATAGACGATCCTTTCATTAAATGCATGTTCCCGTCCCTGGCGATACCGCTCCCAGCTGATTTTGCCTTCCTTTCTGATTTCAGAGTAAATTTCTACGTCATCCAGGAGAGGGAAAGCTATCTCCAGAATCCATATCTGGTCAGTGGTGGTGTCATTTTTTGCGGCGTATCGCGCCCAGTATGTAGAGTCTGTGAAACCGTAATTGGGAATGGAATCCTTGACAGGGACAAATTGATCTTTTGACGGGGATGAGATTATATCTTCAATGGTCAGATTGCCCCCAGGGTCCTCAAGGGTCTCCATGAGGTCATCAACAGATACCTGCTCATTGTTCTCAGAGAGGGAAATTGGAATACCTGTTGCCGAAACGCCGTCCGTGGCAAGAATAAAGATTGAAAATAATAACAGTGTTAATACATTTTTCATAATATATCTCATCCTTGAAGTGATTGCTATCATAATTGATTTAGTTGTCAATAAAAATTGGGGTTATCCGATATCGAGGGGAATACGTTTCTTCCAAAAATATAAAAAATATTATAATTAATGGATGTTTTCTTCGTAAATGTATATAGAGGGCCGGAAAAATCCGGATTCTTTTATTTGTTGCAATTTAAGGAAAAGAATATGAAAAAATTTATACTGCCGGTTATAATTGTTGGGACCATTGCTGTTGTGGGGTATTTTTTTGGTTTTGATACACTTTTTCTCCCCGGAGCCGTAAAAAAAGTCAGATCTGAAAATGTCGAAGGATTGAAGCAGAAAGCTGATGAAGCGGAAAAACGTTTCAAGGACCACGTCGAATCTGCAGAGAAGGCAGGCAATGCCTTTGAAAAGCTCGGCAAAAAGCTTTTGCAGAAAAAAGACTGGACCCCTGCAATTGCCTCTCTTGAAAAGGCAATCTCCTATGGCAGTGGTGGAGCAAGGGCCCATTTCATGCTGGGACAGGCCTATGCCAACAGGGCCAACGAGATACCCTCTAAAAAGGATGTTGATAAATCACTTTTTCATTACCGCAGGGCCCTGCAGAAAAACAGTAATCTCCTTGATGCCGAATACGGTATTGCCATGGTTCAATTACGCCTCCAGAAAAAACGGGAGGAGGCAATTAAGGGCCTGGAAAATATTAACAGGAAGGAGCCTGATTATTACCCCGCCAGGTTTGCCCTTGCGAGGGTCTGGTACGAATCAGGAAATCCCGCACAGGCCCTTTCTGTCTACGAAAGTCTCTACAGCGATTTACAGAGAAAAAAGGATTCCCCTCTTGTTGATCAGCTTAAAACAAAATGTAAAAAAAATATTTCCCGCATTATGCTGGAGATGAGCCGGTAGCTGTGCCTGAAAATCTAATAAAAGATAAGGTGTATGCCGTTGCCCTCTCCGTAATGAATGAACAGGCCTCATCAGGTTTATGGAAATTTATGAAGGAAGAGGAGACCGCAGAGTCCCTGGCGGACAAAATATTCGGCAGAAGAGAGGCTGTGACCCAGCAATTCATTGCCAAAAAGTATTCTCTGGATGTAATGAAAGCAGCTGAGGAAATACTTCACGAGTCTGCCTGCAGAAATATTTCACTGCTTTCCTACTGGGATAATGACTACCCGCAACTCCTGCGGGAAATCTCAAGGCCTCCACTGGTGCTGTATCATATTGGTGAAGTATCCTGCAAAAAAAACATTGCTATTGTAGGCACCAGAAAACCCGATAAGAACGGTCAGGAGATGGCAGAGAAAATTGCCCGGGACCTGGCGGGGGAAAATTGCACAGTAGTCAGCGGAATGGCTTCCGGTATTGATCGTGCCGCCCATCAGGGGGCTCTGCATGGCGGTGGAAGAACTATTGGTGTCATGGCTAATGGCCTGGATATTATGTACCCGACACGAAACAGGGATATTTATCAGCAAATTCTTGGAGTCAATGATTCATCCCTTGTTTCAGAATATCCCCCCGGTGTATATGGGGGGAAGTTTACATTTGTCAGACGAAACCGTATTATAAGCGGCTTAAGTTCCGGTACCCTGGTAGTGCAGGCACCGGTACGAAGCGGCGCCCTGATAACAGCTGACTATTCCCTTAATCAGAACAGGGAAGTCTTTGCCTGCTGCAGTTATTCATTTAACGAGGAGTATCTCGGGTGTCACCGATTGATTCAGAAGGGGGCACTTCTGGTTACGGGAGCCGCTGATATACTGCATGAACTTGGTTGGCTCCCCGAAGAGACTGACGTCTCACTGAAAAAAACAATAACATTCGAAGAGGAAGTTATGCTCCCCCTTGATCCGGATAAATCCGGGGAAAAAGGCCTTAGGGGGAAGATCCTGCAGGAGTTGAAATCAGGTGACCTTGATATGGATACACTGTTGAGGAAATTACAGGTTTCGCCAGGGGAGCTTCAGGAAACGATTCTGTATATGGAACTTGACGGGGTGTTGAAAAAAATGGGAAACCGGGTGATGAAGCCGGCACGGGGAGTTATGCAATCATGAAAATCAGAATTATTTTTATCGCTATAAATCTTTTCCTTATCATCATATCATTGCTGCAGGTATTTCCTGTTCCTCCCTTTGCGGACAGGTTGTACCCTAAATTTCAATCGGGATATTTTGCTGAAATGAAGAATCAGCAGAAGATAATACGGGAAGCCTTTCTGAATATAAAAATTGACGGCAAACCCGAATCAGCCTGGATATTTCTGGATAACCTGAAAATGGAATATAAGATCGATGGAAAAATATATAACAGTTACGGCTATTTTGTAAAAAATCCTGGAAATCTGATAAAGGGAAAGGATGAGGATACAATTGAAAAAATCAAAAAAGGTGAAAGGAAAATTTCATCAGAAATAAAATTTAATCAATTTATTTCGCTGCTCCCGCTAGTTGCAAAGAAGCGATGCAGATTTTGTCATAAATCAGTTCGGGAGGGAGATATTATCGGTTATCTGGATATTCGTCAGCCCTTTGATGCACATATTTACTACACTGGAGAGAGGATATTCATCTTTTCCGGAATTACACTGATATTGTGCGTTATACTTTTCCTGCTGTTCAAATGGGAACCGGGTGGAAAGATTAAAGAAATGTTTGACAAATCATAACTTTTTGTAGTGTTGACATAATGCCGGAAAATAACCAGGTTATATCCATAATGGAAATATATCCTGGTTTTTTAGTAAATACGGTAGAGTTTTTAAAAAAATAGGACAATCTATTAAAAATCTTAGTGATTGTTTGAATATATTGTGTAAGTTATTTATGTTTTTCCAGTTTTTATCGACAATATTCAAAAAATGGGTACTTAGCAAGAGGACATTTCAAGGAAGTTTTGCAGGAATATAAATATGAAGAAAAAACCGAGTACACTGGTAATCGTAGAGTCCCCCTCTAAAGCAAAAACTATTCATAAATATCTTGGTAGTGACTATGTAATTTCCTCTTCCGTGGGGCATATTATCGACCTTCCTAAATCGAGGCTTGCCATCGACGTAGAGGATAATTTTAAACCTGATTACATAACGATCAGGGGGAAGGCAAAAATCCTTAATGAGCTAAAGAAACTTGCCGGCTCAGTCTCCCTTGTTTTACTGGCAACTGACCCCGACCGGGAAGGCGAGGCAATTTCATGGCATCTTTCCAATGCCCTTAGTGCTAAGAATGATAATATCAAACGAATTGAATTTAACGAAATTACTGAAAATGCAGTGAAGGAAGCAATAGGCCACCCCCGTGAAATTGACATGGACATGGTCAATGCACAGCAGGCACGGCGTATCCTTGACAGGATTGTCGGTTATAATATCAGTCCTCTCCTCTGGAAAAAAGTGAAAAGGGGTTTGAGTGCCGGCCGGGTTCAGTCCGTTGCACTGCGGGTAATATGTGAGCGGGAAAGTGAAATCGATGGTTTTATTCCAAAGGAATACTGGACCATTGATGCCCTCTGCAAGGCTGGCCGTAAAAAGTTTGAAGCCTCCCTCCATTCAATAGATGGAGAAAAGGTAGAGATTCAAACAAAGGAAGAGACCGATGCAATCCTTAAAGAATTGGAGGGTAAGGACGTAGCGGTAACGGAAAAAAAGGTAAAAGAGAGAAGAAGAAAACCACAGGCTCCCTATATTACCAGTAAGCTGCAGCAGGATGCGGCGAACCGTCTCGGATTTACCTCTCAAAAAAGTATGATGGTTGCCCAGCAATTATACCAGGGCATTGAATTGAAGGATGAAGGCCCCGTTGGCCTTATCACCTATATGAGAACAGACTCAACGAGGGTTTCCGATCTGGCACTTAATACGGTACGGTCATATATCTCAGATAATTACGATGCTGAATTCCTGCCAGAAAAGCCGAATGTCTATAAAAATAAAAAGGGTGCACAGGACGCTCACGAGGCCATCAGACCGACAGATCTATTACGGACACCTGAGCAGTTGAAGAGTCAATTGACCAGGGACCAGTTTCGACTTTATGAACTGATATGGAAGCGTTTTGTTGCCTCTCAGATGACACCGGAAGTTTCAGAGATTACAACACTGAGCCTGGAAAGCGGGAAATATCTATTCAGGGCATCGGGGAGCAGAATTATTTTTACAGGTTTTGCCGTTCTCGAAAAAGCTGATAAGAGTGAAAAGAAGCCGCTGCCCGAAGTTGAAAAGGGTGAGAGTGTCGTTATCGAAGAGCTTGTACCTGAACAGCATTTTACGTCACCGCCTCCCCGTTTTAATGACGCCTCCCTGGTCAAGTTTCTCGAAGAGTCCGGAGTTGGAAGGCCTTCTACATATGCCCCAACAATAAATACCCTTATTCGGAGATACTATGTTACCAGGTCCGGCCGGCAGCTGGTTCCAACAGTCCTGGGGAAACTCGTAAATACCATCATGGTTGAACACTTCCCTGCATTTGTTTCCGTTGATTTTACTGCCGATCTGGAAGATAAACTGGACCTTATTGAAGACGCTCAATCTGACTGGAAGGCAATGCTGCATGAATTCTACGGCCCCTTCATTGAAAATGTTGAAAGAGCAGAAGAGAATATTGAGGAAATGAAGGGAATCCTCGATGAAGAGACTGATCTGGAATGTGAAAAATGCGGAAAAATGATGGTGAAAAAGCTCGGTAAATTCGGCTTTTTCCTTGCCTGCTCCGGATTTCCGGAGTGCCGCAACGCCAAGTCCCTTCCTCTGGGCAAGTGCCCGGACTGTGAAACCGGCGATGTAGTTAAGCGGACGTCGAAAAAGGGGCGGGGAAGTTTCTACTCCTGCAGCAACTATCCTGACTGTGAATTTGTCACACGTGACACTCCTTCTGACAAGGAGTGCCCGAAATGTCAAAGTCTGCTTTTTAAGAAAAAGATTCGCGGAAGGGGAGAAGACCTTCACTGCCTGAAGGAAACATGTGATTACCGCGTTGAACTCCTGGATGAAGAGGAAAAGAAGTGACAGCAGCCCTGATATGGTATACGAAATAGATGCCTTTCTTACGTATCTTGAAGTAGAGAAAAATGCCGCCCCCAAAACACGGGAGGCCTACAGCCGTGATTTAAATGAATTCTGCTGTTTTCTCCTGGGTGAATATGAACAGCCCGGGGAATGGACCTATGAAATCAATGTTGCCATTGCCGATGAAGATGTAGATATCTTATCCATCGGCCGGGAAGATATCAGAAGTTATCTTGAATACAGCTACGACCGTGGGCTTCAAAAATCTACTATTGAGCGAAAGGTGGCTTCAGTAAGAACTTTTTTCGCTTTTCTTTACAGAAAAGACGTTATTAAAAACAATCCCGCAGAAAAAATTCACTACCCTAAAAAACGGAAGCGCCTTCCTAAATTTTTATACAATAAGGATATTCTTAAAATACTCGATTTTCCACTGGAGACCTTTCTCGATTTTCGTGACCGGGCACTCCTGGAGACAATGTATGCCACGGGGTGCCGTGTCGCAGAGCTGGCTGGAGCGGATCTGCAGAACCTTAATCTTGATGAAGGCCGCCTGAGAGTCTATGGAAAGGGAAGGGAGGAACGTTATGTTTTTCTTACAGATGATGCTGTTGCTCAGCTTTTATCCTATCTGAAGGAGCGTGAGAGGCAATTTAAAGTATTATCCGATCCCCTGTTTGTAAATAACCGCGGGGAACGTCTTACTGTACGGGGAATATTCTATATTGTAACAAAACGTATCCGGCAGGCTGGATTGATCGAAAAGCTGGGACCCCATACATTTCGTCACAGCTTTGCAACGGAATTGCTCAATGAGGGGGCTGACCTCAGGGCAGTACAGGAAATGCTTGGTCATAAAAGTCTTTCTACGACACAGATTTATACTCATACCACCACTTCCGGCCTGAAAAAAATGTATGACAGGGCCCATCCACACGCAATCAGGTACAATGGGAAGCCTGATAAAAAGGAAGAAGAATAAAGGTTCTTGACAGGGGGGAAGTTTTTCACAATGCTTCAAAAACTCTCCCTAAAAGGAAAATACATTGACTACCGAAGATAAATCCCCGGGAAGGACACCTTCCTTTTTAATATCATTGATTCCCGTCCTGTTTCTTGTGGCTGCACTGACGGCAACCGTTATACTTTTCGGTGATGAAGCGACATCCGGGCCTGTACAGGCCTCCCTGATACTTACCGCAACATTTGCTGCAGTATTCGCCCTGACTCATGGTCATTCGTGGAAAGACCTGGAGGAGCATATCATTGACACCCTGGGAGACGTGATGAAGCCGGTATTGATTCTGCTGCTTATCGGAGCCCTTATCGGTGTATGGATCCTTTCAGGAATAGTACCTTCGATTATTGTATGGGGACTGAAACTGCTCTCTCCGTCAATTTTTCTTTTTACCGCCTGTGTCATTTCTGCAATTGTTTCCCTGGCAACGGGGAGTTCCTGGTCTACCGCAGGTACCATTGGTGTTGCCCTTATAGGTATCGGCCAGGCAATGGACATCAACATGGGAATGACCGCGGGAGCAATTATCTCCGGGGCATATTTCGGTGATAAGCTTTCCCCATTCTCTGAAACCACCAATCTCGCTTCATCAATGGCGGGATCAGATCTCTTTGAACATATTAAACATATGCTCTATACAACAACCCCTGCACTGGTTATTACCCTTATACTATTCCTGATTCTGGGATTTGCGGTAAGTCACGGAACCTATGACTCTGCGCGGATCAATCTAATTACAGGTGCCATCAATAAAATGTTTAACACCAGTATATATATGCTGGTTCCTCCCGTGATAACCATTGGAATAATGGCAAAACGGGTTCCAGCCATACCCGCCATAATTCTCGGGATTATCCTCGGTGTTGTGTTTGCCATTATTTTTCAGCCGGAGGTTTTTTCAGCAATCGGCAGTAAACAACAGCTTAATTCCAGTGTCGTAAAGCTAAAAACATGCCTTCAGACCGCCGCCGGTGGTTTTAAATCAAGTACCGGAATAAAGGAAGTAGACAACCTTCTGAATAAGGGGGGTATGTCTGCAATGTTGAATACAATCTGGCTTATTATTTCCGCAATGTTTTTTGCAGGAATTATGGACGGAAGCGGGATGATGGGGAGTATCGCCGAGGGTATACTCAAGGGTGTACATGGTACGGGGAATCTTATTGCGGCAACCCTTGGTACCGCCATTATGACTAATATCCTTGCCTCAGAGCAGTATCTATCCATTGTGATAACCGGAAGAATGTACCGCGAAGCCTACCGGCAGCAGGGATTGAAAAAGAAAAATCTGAGCCGAGCCCTTGAGGATGGCGGGACAATAACTTCCCCCCTTGTACCCTGGAATACATGCGGTGCCTTTATGTCGTCCACGCTTGGGGTTTCTACTTTCTCATATCTTCCCTATGCCTTTCTGAATCTACTCACGCCCCTTGTTTCACTTGTATACGGATATACAGGTTTTACTATTGAAAAGATAGAAGAGCAGGATATACCCTCGTAACAGCCCTTTTTCCTTCTTGAAAATGTAATTCTGCATAGTAACATGAAGCGTTTTAAGATATCTAATAGCAGTACTGTGTGTAATGAATTCTCTTTTTAAAGAGGTGAATGATATGAAAGAACTGCTTATTAAATTTTTAAACACTGAAGACAATTTTGGTATAACAATAGCACGGGTAACACTGGCACTGGTTTTTATACCCCATGGGGCCCAGAAACTCCTGGGGCTTTTTGGCGGACAGGGATTTTCCGGAACCATGCAGTACTTTGCTTCCTCTGGAATGCCCGTCCTGGCTGCTTTCCTTGTAATTATGGCAGAATCCCTTGGTGCAGTGGCACTTCTGGTCGGTCTCGCCAGCAGGTTTATGGCCTTTGGGATTTTTATGGTCATGAACGGAGCCATTTTTATGGTGCACCTGCAGAATGGTTTTTTCATGAACTGGATGGGAACCCAGAAGGGTGAGGGGTATGAATTCCATATACTTGCGGTAGGACTTGCCCTGGCGATAATCCTTAAGGGAGCCGGGAAGTTTTCACTGGACCGTTTTATTACCGGCAAAATATTAAAATAGCCTAGTCTGATCGATCAATAGTGCCACCTCCCAGGAGGTGGCCCGATTCATTATAGAAAACTGCCGCCTGTCCGGGAGATATTCCCTGCTGGGGATCATCGAAAATTACCTTTATTCCAGAGTCGTATTTTTCCAGTTTTGCCGGGACGGGGGTTTGGGTAGAACGGGTTTTTACAAGTGCACGGATTCCATCCAATGATTTATACTTCATGTAGTTTATGTCGACAGCGAGCAGTGAGCGGGCATCCAGATCTTCCCGGTACCCTGCAAAAATTGTATTTGAGTCAGGATTGATTCTGATTACATAGAGTGGGCGTGGTGCAGCGATCCCCAGACCGCGTCGCTGGCCTATTGTGTAACGGTGAATCCCATTGTGTCTGCCAAGAACATTTCCTGAGGAATCAATAATATCCCCCGGAGGTGGAGTTTCTCCCGTCATTTCCGTGATAAACCGGGCATAGTCTTCATCTGGGATGAAGCAGATTTCCTGGCTTTCAGGCCCGTCAGCAATGGGAAGATTAAATCTGCGTGCAATGTCCCTGACTTCCAATTTGTGCAGTTTTCCCAGTGGAAAGAGAGTCCTTCCCAGAACCTCCTGGGAAAGACGGAAAAGGAAGTAAGTCTGGTCCTTCACGGGATCAATGCCCCTCGTTAAAAAATACCGGCCCTCTTCCGTTGATTCAATACCCGCATAGTGACCTGTGGCAAGTTTATCACAGTCGAGTGAAGCTGCATAGTCGAGGAGGTTTTTGAATTTAATCCGGGGATTGCAGTTAATGCACGGATTTGGAGTCCTTCCCTTAAGGTACTCGTTGCAAAAGGGGTAAATAACCTGGTGATAAAAATCCTCTGTGATGTTTAAAACGTAATGAGGAAAGGCAAATTTTTTAGCAATTTCTCTCGAGTCTTCGATGGCCCTGTCTGAGGAAAAAGGATTATTTTTGCCGGCGGGTATACCAGTTTTCATGTTGGCAGTAATTCCTATAACTTCGTGGCCTTCTTCCTGCAAAAGGAGTGCCGTAACGGTCGAATCGATACCCCCGCTCATTGCGACTGCTATTTTCATCTTTTACCTGTTTAAATTCGATTTTCGTGAATATACGGCCAATCTTGACAAAGGGGCCAAAAAAGAAAAGTATTTAATAATTGGAGTCCCTGAATAAAAAACCCTGGTAAGTGCCCCGCCTGCAAAATTCATTTTCGATATTTCTTATAATTGTTCCTTTGTGGTGTCCCCAGCATGGAGCGACCAGTGATTCCTCATTACGGTCACCACTTAGACGGTGAATCTGTACTGCAGGGGGAATTCTTTCAATAAAATCACACAGGGTTGAGATGTATTCCTTCATAGAGAGCATGGGGGCTTCTCCCTTGTGATAAAAGTCCTCAAGAGGGGTATCCTTTATTACATGAAGATGATGAAATTTTACTCCCTGTATATCCATAAAGGCCACTTCTTCGGCTGTTTCCATCATATCTTCCCATGACTCACCAGGGATTCCAAGTATAATATGGATACAGACACTTATTCCCCTGGAACGGAGCCTTTGTACTGCACTGCGCGTCTCATCATGGGAGTGACCACGGTTGAGGAATTTCAATGATTTTTCATGCATTGTCTGCATTCCGAGTTCTACCCATAACTCATCGGTAATTTTTTCATATGATGCGATCAGGTCAATTATGTCATCTTCAAGACAATCCGGGCGGGTACCTATCATCAGGCCTATTATATCTTTAGGTTCAAGTGCAGTATCATACAGATTTTTCAGCTTTTCCGCTGGTCCGTAGGTATTGGTATAGGCTTGAAAATATGCCAGGTATTTTGTATCCTTATCGGATCGTTTAAAACTGGCACGGGCGTTTTCCATCTGTACCCGTATAGAGTCAGAGTCTATTGCTGTGGGAGAAGCGGAACCGTCTTCAGAGCAGAAAATACACCCACCGGAACCCTTTTTGCCATTACGGTTGGGACAAATCAGGCCGGCATTGACAGGGAGTTTCAGAATGCGGAAGCCATACCTGTTCCAGAGGTAATCACCAAAAAAATTGTATGGTTTACCGCTCCATTTTCCAGGGTTAGAGGGCTTTGTATCGTTTTGTAGTGGCAAAGTATGAATTCTTTAAAAACTGTTGATTTTGGTATTTTCCGGGATTAAGGAGAACCCTTGAAACACGTCGAGCATCAATTACATTGAGTTTTCTGTCAAGTTTTACTATATAAATGCCACTGGTAAATTTGATTCGTTTGTAATATTTTTTCCTGTATCGGACATATCTTTTTCTTTTTTTTGAGTAATAGCGAACTTTTCTATATTTTTTGACTCTTGCATTCCTGAATTTATCAAACAGGATTCTGCAAGTGTCTGGATCCGGTTCAAGTGCAGTATTTATTGCTTCTTCGAGGGACTGACCTTCCTCAATTGAAAGTATAATTTTTCTGCTTCGGGGGGCTCTGTATACTTTAATCTCTGAAGGTTTAGTTTCTCTATAACTGATAGATTTTTTAGTATTTCTTTGATGGCTCCGGTAGCGCTTTTTGCTGTATTTATTGTATTTTTTATGATATGCATAAAAAATGGGTTTATTTCCCAGTGTTCGGCGTGCCTTCCGCTGCCAGCGTCTTGATTTTGTATATCTTCTGCGTTTGCGATGTTTTTCACCAATACTGAAATAGCGCTCCGCACGAATAATTTTGTTTTTTAATTCGATAAAATATTTAATGTCATTTTTAAACACTCTTCCGCGGAAACGGTATTGAAGGGTATTGATCGTTTTAAGGGCATTGCGGGTATCCCCGTTTTTTATATAGTTTATTGCTATTCTCGAAAGTTTTAATAGCTCGGAACTGCGCAGGGCTTCGTTTGAAGTATATTTGACTTCCTCTCCTGAGATATCTATGCCGAATTTTGAATGGAGGGTTTCCAGTAATGCTTTGTACTGCCCATCCGCAAGTTTTTGCTGATATTCTTCATCGGAAAGCTTTTTTTCCTCCTCAGGATTGGAAATGAAGCCTGATTCGTATATCACAGACAGGGGAAAGTCAGTAAAATAACTGAATCGGTCATCTCCAACTGCACCGAATTCCCAAGAGTTTGCTTTAAGCCCCCCCCTGGTGAGGTGTTTTTTCAGGTTTACTGCATATTGTTTAGAGAAACCGCTCGCATCGAGTTCATTGTAGAGGGTCAAAAAACCGGAATAGCTTCCTTTCACGTGTTTCAGTGTTTGTCTTCCATACTTATCGCGGGTTATATGTATTCCCGGCAGGTTTACCTGCCCGCTTGCCTTGTATATCTGGGAGACGTTGTTCAAATGCTCTGAAATTATAATGAATGCATTATGTTCGCGGGCAAGTTTTACCGTGCGACTAAAGGGGATATTTTCATAGGTATCAGACTCACCTTTGAGAACCTTCAAGAAATCCGTTGTACTGTAGACATCAATATGCGGATTCTTTTTCAGGGTGGCGTAGAGTTTTCTTGAAATCCGAATGGAATAATATTCTTCCGGTTTACCGGTGCAGCTGAGACGTTTTGTGGCGGCTCCCCCCTGCCAGCGTCCATCCGGTAATTTGCCGTGAGCAGGATCAAAAAAGATGATCAGTTTCTTCCCTTTTTTCAAGTTGGATGGTAAGGTTGTATAGGTATTATCAATCCAGGAAACAATATCGATGAGTTCCCTGGTTCGGACTATTTTTTTTTCACTGGTAATGATTTTAGATATTGACCTGGGTTGTTTTGTACTATAAAGGGGAGAGGCAATAAGGGGGCCTGATAGAATTATATTGAAAAACAGCAGGTGGATTATCAGTTGAATGCGATTCATAGGGATTTATATAATTTTTCCATAAAAAATTTATAAGATATATTTTAGTTGGAGTAGCTTTTATAGTTAAAATATCGTTCAAAAGCAAGAAATTAATTGCAATTTTATCTATATGCTTTTAACTTTATTGAAAATATTCTACATATCAGTGGAAATTTAAAAAAAACAACAGGCAACCTATGAAACATAACTTTATTCGATACGAGCAACTTGTTAAAGAAATTAAGGGTGAAATTGACAAATTTCACGTTGAAGAAGAGAATTCATCCGAGAGTATCGAAATTTCGGTGAAGAAATGGTTCGCCTCCCACTTTGATTCCTGGCTGAAAACCCGATTTGTGAGTGATGATGAAGATAATAATGACAGAAAATTTTATAGAATGGAAATAGAGCTGCCTGTAAATATAGTTGAGAAACTTATCGACTCAACCGGTGAAGATGAAAATGCAAAAAGTATCATTGGACACGCAATAAATATAAGCAGGGGAGGGCTTTACTTTTTATACCAGGAGCCTATAGAGATATCTTCTATAATACGAGTGAAAATAGATCTGACCGCCAGTGCAGATGACTCGAGACAGGTTGAAGCACTGGCAATGGTAGTCAGATGTGATGCACTTGATGAGAAATTTGGCATCGGTATTATGTTCAGCAGCATATATGAAGAGGACAGGGAGTCACTCGATTTATTTTTTCTCCAGCAGCTGGCCCTCTATTTATACCATTAGTGCCCTCACCGTTTAAATAATAGCTAAACAGGTAACGGCACTGTGTCTTTTCTGTGTAAATATCAATTTACTGATAGACGTAAATTTCATAATTCCGTTAACAATTACAGGGTCATGGCACAAGTTATTTTAATTTCTGGATTGGCTGATTTTTTTCAGATGTCTTTTTAAGTTATTTTTTTGAATGTCAAAATAAAAGACATTATTCCCTTCACAGTGTATGTCTTTTGCATGAAATTCCCCGAAATTGTTTATCAGGTTTAGTATTCCTGCTCTTGCATTTTGATCAATAATTCTGTCTTTCGAAATCAGGAACTTTTGAAGTGAAGCTTCTGCTCGTTTTTTGGCTCGATATTGAATTTCTGTAAATCCATTATCGCATTCTTCTACAGGAGCGAGTATGATTACACGAAAAATATCGCTTCCAATAAAACCTTCTGAAAGATACTTCTTGGAAAGAGTTTTTCTGGCGGGTGGTTTTATTTCTGTGAATTCTTCAGATGTATTTTTTTGTATCGTTACATCTTTTGATATTTCTTTCGAAATATTCCTGGTACAGCCGATAATTGCGAGCGAGGAAATGAGGCATGCTGCAACCGTGTAGGCATAAAATTTTTCCATTCTTTCTCTCCTGTAACATTAAGTGATCGGCCCGGATATATATTTTTTATTTTGAGCAGCCGAGAGAATTAAGCCTGTTTTTAAGATTTTTTTGAACAATTCTGAATACCAGAATCGCTGAGTTATCTTTTTTGTAATACTCCTGTACGATAGTGCCCGATTTGATGATTTCGTCCAGTTTTTGGATGAATTGACTTTTTGTCAATAATTCATCTGGAATTTTTTTTACATTTTTCAGAGATTTGCAATTGTTTTTCAGGATATATTCTTTTAGTGTATTTCTGGTTTGGTTTTTGATATTAGATTTAGCCTCATAAAAGGCATCTTCTCGTGAGTCGATCAGGCTTGCCTCTTCTTTGCCTGGTTTCCCCGTAACCAGCACCTGAAAGCAGTGCTGGTTCAAGAAACCTTCTGAAAAAAAATCTGAAGCCTCCTGCTTCTCCAGGAGAGAGGCAGAACACCCGGTCATGAGAATTACTGCAGAGGAAATTAGTATTAAGTATATATTTTTCACTGGTCCTTTTTTAATAAGTTAATGATGCTCTGAATTTTATCTGCTTTTGGATGATTCGGTTTTAAAGAAAGTAGTTTCTCAAAATGACCAACTGCCTTCTGATTGTTTTTAATCTTCCTGTAGAAAATCATTCCCAGTTCTTCATGAGCATCATACATTTTCCCGTTTAATTGTAAAGCTTTTTCGAAGGAGCGCACCGCTTCGGAAAAGTTTCCTTTTTCCCTGTAGCTTACTCCAAGAAAAAAGTGTGATTTTGAATCAACAGGCTTGATATTAAGGCAGGTTCTGTATTCTTCAATTGCTTCATCGTACATCTTTGACTGCCTGTAGGCATTTGCCAGGTTATAATGGGCAATAAAAGATTTTGGACTGTTCGAGGCGGCATTTCTGTATTGTTGAATAGCCTTATCGAAGAGTTTATTTCTGGAATATAACTCCCCCAGATTAATATAGGCCTTTGTGTATGTAGGATTCAGTGAGATAGCCTTATTGTAATTTGAGATGGCGCTATCATCATTTTTTAAGCCTTCATAGGCTTTGCCGAGCTGGTAATAGGCTGGGGCATCATTAGATTTTATGGAAAGGGCTTTATTAAATGATGCTATTGCTTCAGTGTATTTATGTTTTATCTGGTTGATTAGTCCAATATTGAAGTAAGCCTGAAAATAATCAGGGTCATATTGGATTGCCTTGTTGTAGAATTGCTGGGCATTGGTGTATGACTTCATTTCGTGGTATGCTTCAGCAACCTTGAAGTTAGTGTCCGGGTTTTCCGGCCTTAGCTTGAGGTCGTTTGTAAAATATTTCAGGGCCTCACTGTAGTTTTTGGTCTGAAGATAGACATTACCCAGCATGAATAAGGCCCTGGATAATTTAGGATCCTGTTTTATTGCCTTTTTGAAATCACGTATGGCACTGGTTCTGCTTTTTAGCTGAACATGGGATAGTCCACGGGAATAAAATGCCTTGGGAAAATCAGGCTGATGATGCACGGCCCTGTTGAATGATTTTACTGCCGCATTATATTTTTTTTCCATGTAGTAGATCAGGCCCAGGCGATAATGAGAATCTGCATTTTTCGGGTTGGCAAGGGTTGAGTTATGGTATGCCTTTTTTGCCTCATCATACATTTTGTTCTTTTGATAAATTTTACCCTGCATGAGGTGACTGTAGTCGTCATTCTTGTCGAAATCTGTTGCTCTGCGGAATGCCTTCAGAGCATCATCATACTGTCTTTCCTTGACTTTTTTTATGCCCAGTTCCCGCCATTTTGAAGCATCTTTATCAATTTTTCTTTTTGGTGTATCGGGGATCTCCGTATCACCGGGAGAACCAGAGTCAATTGCAGAATCATCCCGGGATACTCGGTCTGTACTTCCCCTCCGGTCAGAGGTATCTCCCCTGTCTCTTTGTCTGTCAGCGGCAATTTTTTCCGACATATTCGAATTTTTGTATGCTCTGGCATATTTATTTTTAAGATTTTTATCGCGGTTGTTATACTGGAGGGCTTTTTTGAAGTACATGGCTTCATTTAAATGGTCACCTTTTTTTGCATAAATATCACCCAGCCTTTCCGAAGCCTTCGAATCCGAATTGTTGACATCCAGAGCCTTTTTGAATTCCGCAATGGCCTTGTCTGTTTCTCCTAAGCGCAGATAGGCTTCTGCTGCCCCACGGTGAAATTTTGAGTCATTGGGATTTAAAGCAATTGCCTTTTTGTAATTCTTTAGTGATGAATTGTATTTCTTCTGACGATAGTGCAGATTACCTATGTTGTAGTATCCTTCAGCACTCTGCGGATTCTTCTTGATTCCTTCTTCCAGAATCTTTTCCGCCTTTTCCTTGTCTCCCTTCCTCAGGTGATGATCTGAAATGTTTTTGTAGCTTTCCTGATCTTTAGGGGCAACTTTTTTGGCTTTTTTATATTCCTGTAGAGCCTTTAAGTGCTTTAACTGCTTATCATAAACATTGCCGAGTTTATTGTAAGCTCTCGGGTATCTTGGTTTCAATCCTTTGGCTTTCCTGAAGGTTTCGATAGCACTGTCATAATCGCCTTTCAGGGCATAGGTATGACCAAGTTCGTTGAGGGCATAATAATCCTTCGGATTTATGGAAAGGGCCTTTTTGAAATATTCAACGGCTTCATCCAGTTCACCCATTCCCTTGTAGAGCATGCCAATTTTTGTCAGGGTTTCTCCATTCCGCGGATCGGTTTCAAGGAGCTGAAGGTATAGTTCAACCTGTTTCAGACGTCGATCTTCAACCAAGGGGGTTTTATCTCTGAATAAAAAATACCCTCCGGAAAGCAACAGGATTAAAAGCAGTCCTCCGCCGACTATTTTTTTGGTGTCAATATTATTAAGCATGATTCCTCCTTTTTATAGGTCATCGTCCAGATAGAGGCCTTCAAGTTTTTTCTTGGTTTTCTTTGCTTCGTTGCCGGCCTTTTTTTCTTTTGCCTTCCTTTCGCTATTAGAGAGAGTGCTGCCTCCAAGCAGAAGGGCTTCTTCAATAGAAATTTCACTCCCAAGTGGTGGGATTTTAAAATTAGGATCTTTAAGAAGTTCAATTACTCTGCGAATACTTTCATGCTGGGGATCTTCGGGGGCAAGTCGTAAAAAAGTTTCCCAGTTCTGGATGGTAAGATTTTTATTACGCTTTAGCATGAGCTGGGAGAGACCAATATGATAGTAGACGAAAGAAAGTGTATTGTCCAGGCTGAGTGCTTTTTGGAAATTTTCGATGGCAAGATCTCCGAGTTTTTTGTAATAATAGACCTGTCCGAGTCTGAAATAATTACCGGCATCTCCGGGTTTTAAATCTACTGCCTTTTTATATAAGTTCAGAGCACCGTTAAATTTTTTTTTGTTGAGAAAGATGTCACCAAGGTAGCAATAGGCCTTGAAATTTTCAGGATTTTTCTTTATAGATTCCTGGAACAGTATTTCCGCCATCTCAAATTTTCTCTGGTAAAAATACTTTACGGCCTTTTTGTATACATCAGATGTCTTATCTGGCTCAGCCTGCAGGGGCAAAAAGGAGAGGGCAAATAGTATGAGGAGTATTTTTCTGGTCATTACAGTCTCCACCGTTGTCAGCGTTTTCTTTTCTCTGGTTATAGATATGACAATGAAAGAGCCATTTCTGTTTTAAAAAATATTAAAAATTTACGCTTTTAGCTGATTATTATCGGTACTCTTTTTGTAGATAATTAGCTCAATTCCTGCTTCCTTTGCCATTTCATCTGCAAGTGGGTCGTTATAGGGGTTTTTGAATATAAAAGATTTAATTCCGGAATTTATGAGCATTTTGGTGCAGATAGAGCAGGGTTGGTGCGTCACATAAATTATACCACCATTTATTGGGACTCCATGGTATGCAGCCTGAATTATTGCATTCTGCTCTGCATGGAGCCCCCTGCAGAGTTCATGCCTTTCACCGGATGGAACATTATTCAGGGTGCGAAGGCATGTTTCTGGCGTACAGTGTGAAATGCCTGTTGGGGGGCCATTATAGCCCGTAGCCAGAATACGCTTATCTTTAATCAGGACAGAGCCGACGTTTCTTCTGGTACAGGTAGACCTGCTGGCAACATCATCTGCAATTGTCATAAAGTAGTCATCCCAGGAAGGTCTCGGTCTCATTACATGCCTCACAGTGTAAAGTTTAATGAAAGGGTCAGTATATTATTCAAAAAAATTTCTGCAAGCGCATTTAATCTTATTTTATCACCTTTCCCGTTAAAAAGTGAGAGAAACCCTTTATTTTTTGGTTTGTCCTTACCACCCTGGGATTTCAGTTCATTTTCTGCTACTGAAATAGTCTCCGTGTAAATTTCTCCTGGTTTTAATATCAGGGGAACAACTTTTCCGGTAAAGTAGCTTTTGTGAAGAACCGATTCTCCTTTTCTTACTGTTAATTTCCCTCTATTCGATGAGAAGGGAAATTTATAGGCTTTAGTACCGTTATTTTTCAGGGACAATGAAAAAATAATATCTTTATCCGCTTCGCTGGCAGAAACTGAGAGGCGATACTGGACGCCACTGTAGCTGACAGTAGTTGATTTGTAGGTGGTGCGGGGGTCTCTTCCGAAGAAAAAGAGCAAGATAAGAACTATTACGACCGCATCGAGGATGAGAATGATTCTTCCGGTTTTTCTGCCCTTTTTTTCGGGGATGGATCTATCGCCTGATCTTATCCTCTCCAGGGCCTCCTTTGTAAAAGCGTCTTTATCCTTCATAAATGTAATTATAAGGTTTTCTCCAATCTATGTATGCCGTCTTCTATCAGCTTGTATTCACGGGATCCCTTATCGAATGTCGCAAGGTATTCCTTGAAATATTTAATCTGGTCTGCTTTCCAGTTTGATATATTAGTTGTTTTACCTATCATGAGAGACCTCCCCGTAGCTATGAAGTTTTTAATAACATCGGCATTGAGAAACAGTATCTTTAAGGGACGGAGCAGGGGAGGAAAAATAAAAAAAGCTGCCCGCAGGCAGCTTTTTTTATATAAAATCAATAAATGATTAGTCGCAAAGTTCGAACAGAGCAGCAGCTCCCATTCCACCACCAATACACATTGATTCAACGCCGTATTTAACGCCAAGTCTCTGCATGTTAGCAAGGAGAGTAGCGGCAAGTTTTGATCCTGTACATCCGAGGGGGTGTCCAAGAGCAATAGCTCCACCATTAATATTGATTATTTTGTCAGGGCTGTCTGCTGCCCAGTATTTCTTATCGCCGATTCCAAGTTCTCTTGCACTGTAGATGCACTGTGAAGCGAATGCTTCGTTGAGTTCCCACAGTCCAATGTCCTCTACCTTTAATCCGGCCATCTTGAGAAGTTTGGGCACTGCGTATGCAGGTCCAACACCCATCTCGTCTGATTTACATCCGGCTATGGTATAGAACTTGAGCTTTGCAATGGGCTTAACGCCGTATTTTTTTACTGCCTCTTCACTCATGATGACTGATGCAGCAGCACCGTCAGTAGTCTGTGAAGAGTTACCGGCGGTAACAGAACCTGTTGATGAGAAAACAGCTCTAAGTTTTCCAAGTCCTTCAACAGTGGTTGTGTCTCTTACGCCATCGTCAGAATCCTGCATGAAAGTTTCAACCTTGATGCTTCCATCAGGCTGCTCAACATATTTTTTAGCAGGAGTTGAAACGATTTCTGTAAAGTATCCGTTTTTCTGGGCTTCCAGCGCTTTCATGTGTGAATTATAAGCAAACTCGTCCTGGTCTTCTCTTGATACATTGTATCTGGTTGCTACGTTTTCAGCTGTAACACCCATTGAGATGTACATTTCAGGATTTGTCTTTGCATATTCAGGGTGAGGGCGGGGAAGGTTTCCACCCATGGGTACAATACTCATGGACTCAACACCACCAGCCATAGTTACCTCTGAAAAACCGGTCATAACTCTCATAGCAGAAATTGCTATAGACTCAAGACCTGCTGAACAGAATCTGTTTACTGTAGCACCGGAAACTGAATCAGGGAAGCCAGCCATTTTGACGGCAATTCTTCCAAGGTTGATGCCCTGTTCTGCTTCCGGGAAAGCACATCCAAGCATCATATCATCAACAGCAGCAGGATCAAGATCAATTTTTTCAACAGCAGATTTGATTGCATGTGAAATCAATTCTTCTGGTCTTGTTTGTGCTAAAGCACCTCTATTTCTACGGCAACCGGGTGTTCTAACAGCACTTACAATATATGCGTCTCTCATATAGTTATCCTCCAAAAATATTATAATGATGTATTACATCATTAATGGCTTACCTGTTTTCAGGATATGTGCAGCCATTTTTTGAGTATTCTCTGTCTGCCAGAGTTCTACAAATGCTTCTCTTTCAAGCTTGAGCATGTAATCTTCAGATACCATAGTACCCTGTTTTGCTTCTCCACCTGAAACTACATATGCAATTTTCTTAGAGATCATTTCCATATGAGGCGGTACAAATCCGCCTGAAGCCATGTTGAACATCTCAGCATGGATCATTCCCTGGGCTTCTTTACCCATTACAGGTATTTTTGTTTTTGCAGGTGCTACATAGCCTTCGTCGACCATCTTGAGAACTTCTTTCTTGGCTTCACCGATGATGAAATCTTTATTGAAAACGATTCTATCTTTTGGTCCGAGGAATCCATTGTTTCTTGCTTCGGCAGCAGACATGGAAACCTTAGCCTGGGCAATGGCCATGAGTGTAGGAATGAAGTATGCACCGTAATCAACAACTTTAACTGATTTGGGTACAGATTCTATGATTTTTCTCCAGAGATTGGTACATCCACCACCAGCAGGAAGCAGACCGGCTCCAATTTCTACAAGACCCATGAAAAGGTCAGAGTGGGCAACAATCTTATCTGCTGACAGACATGCTTCACAACCGCCGCCGAGTGTCATTCCGTAAGGAGCTGCGACAACAGGGAATCCGGCATATTTTTGTCCGAAGAGTACTTTATGAACATTAGCTATAAATGCATCAATTTCTGACCACTTTTTAGCTGCTGCAAGTTCACCCATGTAACCGAGATCTCCTCCAGCTGAGAATGCGCCTGGCATTCCGGGAGCCTGGTTTCCAAGTACAAGGCCAACTCCATTCTTTGATACATATTCACCGATTTCCGGGATAGAATCAACGATTTCCCCGTTAAGAGCATTCATCTTGGTATGGAATTCCATACAGAATACATCATCACCTATGTCTATGAGTGAACAGGAATCGTTTGAAAATACTTCTTTGTTATCAGCTTTAAGGTTTGCGAGGAAAATGGCAGCTTCGTTGGCGATAACTTCTTTGTAGCTGTTTGATGTGAAATCAAAGAACTTCTTTTTTCCGCCTTCTACTTTGTAGAAAGTTTCATTTCCGCCGTCGAGCATTTTCTTAACATTGGCTGGTACGGGAAATCCATCAGCTTCCATTTTTTCTACTGATTTTCTGACGCCAACATTATCCCATGACTCAAAAGGACCGGCTTCAAGAGCATATCCCCATCTCATTGCGTCATCAATACCGACAATGGTATCAGCGATTTCAGGAACACGGTTTGCAGCATAGGCAAAAGCTCTTGCGGCGAGTTTCCATGCAATTTTAGATTCTTTACAGTCATCATAAAGGATCTTGGCCTGCTTTTCAGCGAGGGTGTTAAGTTTTTTAATTTCACCAACGATAGCTGGCTTGTCTTTTCTGTTGAATTCTACATATTCGCCAGATTTAACATCAAGAACTTTGGATATTTTTTTCCATGTCTTGGGGTCGACTTCTTTTTTGTAGAATCCGCCTTTTTCTTTTGTCTTGTTTCCAAGACAGCCATCTTCAATCATTTTCTTGAAGAAAGCAGGAGCTTTATAAGCATCTCTTCTTTCGTCATCTTTAAGCATCTCATATGAGTTGTCCATAAGATGATCAATAGTATCAAGACCAACAAGGTCTCCGAGTCCGAAAATTGCAGTATTGGGCATACCAAAAGCAGGTCCGAATACAGCATCAAATTCTGGAAGTGTAATGTCTTCTTCTGCTACAAGAGCGAAAGCTTCGGCTATAAGGCCAACGCCAATTCTGTTTCCGATAAAGTTGGGAGTATCTTTTGCCCAAACGATACCTTTTCCGAGAACTTTTTCTCCCCATCCGGAGACAAAGTCACATACTTCTTTGCTTGTGTTAGGTCCAGAAACAAGCTCAAGAAGTTTCATGTAACGTACAGGATTAAAGAAGTGCATAATGAGGAAGTTTTCTTTGAATTCCTTTCCTCTTCCTTCTGCCATGGCTTCAAGAGGAAGACCTGAAGTGTTGGAAGCTATGATAGCGCCTGGCTTCATTACTTTTTCAACACGAGCAAAAAGATCCTGCTTGATTTTGAGATTTTCAACAACAACCTCTACAATCAGGTCACAATCTGCAAGCTTGTCAAAATCGTCTGTAAGGTTTCCTGTGGTAACAAGGTTTGCATCATTTTTCTTGTCCATGAATAGTGCAGGCTTGGACTTAATCGCTGCCTGGAGACCAGCTTCAACGATTCTGTTTCTTGCTTTGGGATCATCCTTCTCTTCATCTTTTAAGTCAAAAGGAACAATGTCCAAAAGCAGCGTTTGAATACCGGCAGAGGCGCAAAGAGCGGCGATTCCACCACCCATGATCCCGGAGCCAATAACGGCTACTTTTTCGATCCTTCTAGTCATAAAACCCTCCTATGAAAGTCTTTTAATTAAAATAGAAAATGAGTTTTTTTGTCATTACAGAAATTGTGTTAAGATTTTGGTACTCCATTTCTCTTCTTTCTTCTCTATGCTGGTTGTCAGAAAAAATTAATCATAAGAATCGAGCGTCTAAGTATCTTTTTAAATTTTTGAAATGACATACAGCAATTATTTAATGTCAATATAATATGTCAATAGATATCTAACCGGTTGAGAAAATAATTTAAAAATGCACATGAAAAAATGTATTGTTAAAATGATTGGAAATTTGCAGTATTTGTGGTGAAATTCAGGAAGCTGGATTGATCTCGTTAAAAATATTTCAGTTGACAATTACAGTCTCTCAAAATATATGGATAAACCCATGATCAATATGGCGCCGTACCCAAGTGGCTAAGGGGGAGGTCTGCAAAACCTTTATGCAGCGGTTCGAATCCGCTCGGCGCCTCATCTGAAAAATTTGAACCATTCATCAGGATGGTTCAAATTTTTTAAAAATGTAATTGATTACTGGTTACGGCTGGTATAGTTACAGTTCAAGAAGCCCAGGTGGTGGAATTGGTAGACACAAGGGACTTAAAATCCCTTGGACCTTGTGTCCGTGAGGGTTCAAGTCCCTCCCTGGGCAATAAAAAAGAGGCTGGAAATAGCCTCTTTTTTTATTAGTAGTCATCCATCATTTTATCAATATCTGTAAGTTCTTTATTTTCAGTCGATTTTTCTTTTTTCGGACTCAATTTTTTTTCAGTTTTTTTCTCAGGTTCATTTTTGCGTTCATCAGCAGGAGATTCTTTTTGATTATCTGATTTTTTATCTGCGTCTTCTTCTATCTGCACATCATCTTTTGTTAAGGATTCTTTTTCCTGAGCCTTTTTGTCATGGGGTTTGATTTTTTCAGTATCTTCTCTGGTTTTTTCAATTTCTTTTTCTCTGCTTTTTTTATCTGTGTCGAGTTCAATGCGGGAGGTCTCATTGAAAAGGATGCTTCCCATCACATTGTTAAATATCTCACTGTAATTGTAAAACTTCTTCACACTGCTTCCGCATTCGACAACAAGAATTTTATCATTGTACCTGGACACCAGTATGCGTCTCAGCATCCTTTTGCGGTGTTTCCTGAATTCGATGATGTATAGCCGGCCCTTGACTCCACGATTTATGGAAATCTCTTCTGTTTCAATTATTTTGTTTGCACGACGTCCAAGACCTGTAAGGTACCAGTCTTTTATGGTATCCCACTTTCGTTTTTCCTGAGGATCTGTTGCTGCGGAAGTAATCTTAATTAAAGTA
The DNA here is from genome assembly GCA_942491575.1 of uncultured Spirochaetota bacterium. GTDB lineage: Bacteria > Spirochaetota > UBA4802 > UBA4802 > UBA5550 > CAZHNW01. The sequence goes on along the minus strand of CALOBT010000025.1, from coordinate 678,444 downwards.
TATCGCCCCTTGTGAAGAGTGATTACCTGTTTATATTCAAGATTGGCGACTTCTCGATTCCAGTATTTAGGGATAAGAATGCTGAATCTGAATTTTGAATTTTTGTATCTCGTATAGTCTTCTTCGTCGAAGGTATTTGCAGTCAGTGGACCGGATTGTGTTATGGCAACCAGCAGCAGTATAATCATCCATTTATGAAGTCTAAGAGACTTAAATTTCATGATAATTTTCCAGGTGCTCCATCAATTCCTTCATTTTCGGCTTGAGAATCTCAATCGCCTCATCTGTTGAATTAAAGAAATGGATCAGATCCATATCTTCCGGGGAGATGAGTCCGTACTCGATCAGTTTATCAAAATTTATGAGATCACGCCAGTATTTTTCATCATAGAGCATAATGGGCATGTTAAATTTTTCCAGTTTTCCTGTCTGGGCAAGTGTAAGGGTTTCGAACAATTCATCGAAAGTTCCGAATCCTCCGGGGAAAACTATAATGGCCTTGGCATGATAGAGAAACCAGAGTTTTCGCATAAAAAAGTAGTTAAATTCGAAGTTCAGTTCAGGGGAGATGTAATCATTGCAGCCCTGTTCGTGGGGAAGTTCTATATTCAGGCCAATGGTTTTTGCATTTCCACGTCTTGCACCACGGTTGGCGGCTTCCATTATTCCCGGGCCCCCGCCGGTAGTTACATAAAAACCGCTGCCAGTATCCTGCTCAAGTTCTCTGCTGAGGGAAGTCAACTTGAAAGCAAGCTCTTCCGCAGCGATGTAGTATTTGCTGTCGGGTTCGAGACGTGCTGAGCCAAAAAAGACAACAGTGTGAAGAACTTCCTCTTCTTCGAAGCGCATTTCCGGTTCAATATATTCACTCAGTATTCGAAGGGTTCTTGCTTCTCTGGAATCTAAAAATTTTTGATTTTTGAAGGCAAGTATCGGTTTTTTAGAATCATTTGTCATAAAGAATAACTTCCCTGCTATTCAGTAGTTTAGATATTATGCATATCGTTTTTTTCGTTTCATGTTAAGGATGGTGCCGTCAGTATGTTCTGAAACTGAATTGGAAAGAACTTTTTCTTTGTCTATCAGATCTATTGTTACTGCATCCATGAAGTGGAGAATTATTTTTAGACCGGCTCCAATGCCTTTCAGAGGTACTTCCTCTCCATTTATTCGGATTTTTATTTTGCTTCGTTCGGATTCAGTCGCATAGATTACAATCTGGTCATGATACTTATTTGATTCCCTATCGGGAACGACATGAAGCATATTAAAAAGGTCCAGGCCTTTTCCGTGGTCAATAATGGTGGCGTCAAATTCAGAGGAGTTAATTGTATACCTTATGGTAATGTCTCTTGTCTCCGCACAGCTGGTACGGGACTTGTTTTTATTTATTGTCTCCTGAACTGCATTTGTGACTGATTCGTCCATTGACAAAACTATCTCATCAATGTCTTCCTGAGGGTACCCGGCTTTTTTCAGGTCTGTAATAAGTTTATCTATTACCTGAGGTATAATTGAGGTATCTGCAGTATAACTGTCCAGAAATCCTATTTCTTGTCCCTTTGTAGCCATGGATGCTTGATAACTGCTCTGCAAAATTTTAATTACTCATTTTTTTGAAAATCAACTCAGGCTTGCGGTCTACTACGATATTTTATTGTATGAAAAAATCAATAACTAAATTTTAATTTTTATAAAAAGCTTGTAATTGATAATCGGGAAAGGAGTATTGACATCGGAATAAAAAATTTACTGCTTATAGTGTTTAGAAGAGCTGAATTAAAATAGAGAAATATTTAATATCATACAGATTAAAATGAAACAGGACATGAATCTATGATTAATTTTAATAAATATATTTCCGGTGAAATAATGAAAAAGAGATTATTTACTCCATTGATGCTTATTATCTTTTGTTTTTTCTCCCTTCAATGTGGAAGAAAAAACATGTTCAAAGAGGCTGATACCTACCTCTCACGTATGACTCCTGAGCAGAAAATAGGTCAACTGCTTATGTTTGCCCTCCCGGGCAGTCGGTTTGGAAAATCGGGTGACGCGTTAATGAAAAAATATTTGCCGGGAGGGGTTGTTCTTTTCGGTTACAACGGCAGGGATAAAGATAAAGTAAGAAAACTGGTGGATGCATGCCAGGCCTCCTCAATAAAAAACAGCGGCATACCTCTTTTTGTTTCAATTGATCAGGAAGGGGGAAAGGTAAAGCGGATTGAAAAAGGAATTACCCAGTTTCCAGGAAATATGGCAGCTGGAACTTCCGGCAGTGAAAAGCTCGTAAAAGAGTGGGCGCGAATTCTCGGTATGCAATTAAGGCGTACCGGTATTAACATGAACCTAGCCCCTGTTCTGGATGTTAATAATAATCCTGAGAATCCTGTAATCAATACACGTTCCTTCGGTTCCGATGCTGAAACCGTTTCAAAACTCGGAGTCGCCTATATTCGGGGGCTTCAGAAATCTAAATGCATTGCTGTTGGCAAACATTTTCCGGGACACGGCGACACTGACAAGGATTCCCATCTGACCCTTCCTGTTATCAGGTTCGGAATGGACCGTCTGAAAAAACTGGAGCTGGCACCTTTCAGGGCTGCCATTAAGAATGGCGTTGAATGCATTATGACTGCCCACATTGCCTATCCCAATGTGCTTGGAAATATGGAGTCGGCTACAGTCTCGAGCAAATTTCTGACAGACCTGCTTCGAAAGGATATGGGATTTAAGGGCATTGTTATCACCGATGACCTTGAAATGCATGCAATAGCCAAGAATTTACGAATAGGGGAAGCTGCCCTGAAGTCGGTTCTTGCCGGGTCAGATATTATTCTGATAAGTTCATATGGAAAAAATGTAAAGGATATTCATGAGACTCTCACGGGGGCTTATAAAAAGGGGATACTGACTGAGGAAAGGATAAATCAGAGTGTCAGAAGAATTCTTGAGATGAAAATGCGTTACGGAATAATGGATGTTTTCAATGGTGATGTTGCAAGCCCACGGCACCTTTTTACTAAAGAGGAGGTGGAACTTCTGGATGATGCTGAGCTGCTGAATAAAACTATAACTGAAAAATCAATATGCTATACCGGATCCATCTCTCGTATAAATCCTGATGCAGAGGCCAGGAGGATTTTTATTTTTGAGGAAACACCTTTGAAAAGCAGAATCAGTGGTGATGGCAATGACATGAAGCTGAATTCGCTGGCGCAACTTTCAAAGTACACAAAGAACACAAAGAGGGTAGTGGCCTATTATGGTTTTTATCGTCCGGATACAGGACGGATCAGAAATTTCATCAAAATATGTTCCACTAAGGGATTCGAGCCTGTTTTGATTTGCACTGCCAATCCATTTCCTGCACTGCTTGCGGAGGGGGAAACTACTGTTCTGATGAGTTTTTCAAACACCAGTGAATCGATAAATCAGCTTGTGGCTGCACTTAACGGCAGATTAAAGCCACGTCTGCTTGAACATATTGAATATAAAAAATATTCGCAAAACAAATAATGAAGACGGGGATATACATACATATTCCCTTTTGTCTGCAAAAATGCCATTACTGTAGCTTTTACTCCCTGCCCGTCGTTGACCGAAACGGATCGCTAGGATTGATGAACAGATATACACGGCGGGTCTGTGAAGAAATCAAGGCGGTTTTGGGGGAAGGAAGATACTTCGTAGATACGATATACTTCGGTGGCGGTACCCCGGTACTTTTGCCTGTTGAAAACCTCTCTGTTATAATTGACACTGTGCGTGCATTCTCCTCTGTAGGTCGGGAATGTGAAATATCCATTGAAACCAATCCGCGTGTGATCACTGCTTCAATAGGGGAAGAATTGAAGCAGGCTGGTTGTAACCGGATCACAATGGGGGTTCAGACCATTGATTCGGAAGCTCATGAATGTATCGGCAGAACCGCAACTCCCTGCAGCATGGATGATCTGGATGAGTTTTTTTCCATCGGGGGGGTAGATCACTGTATTGATTTAATATCAGGGATCCCCGGCATGTCCCTGCAGATTTACCTTGAACAACTGGATGCGATACTCAAATTTGAACCTGCTCATCTTTCTGTGTATACACTTTCTATAGAGGAGGGTACCCCCCTGGCTGGCAGGGTAGTTCAGGATGAAAAACTGGAAGAACTGCAAAGGGATGTATTTTTGAAAAATGCTGCAAGATTAGTCTCCGCAGGCTATATTCACTATGAAATTTCAAATTTCTGCAGACCGGGTAAGGAGTCGCAACATAACCTTAAGTACTGGAAGTATCTCCCATATGCAGGTTTCGGACCTTCCGCCCATTCCTTTATTGATGGAGTTAGATGGTCAAACAGCCCTGATTTGAATGAATATTTAAACCGGAAGGAATTCCCTCGAATGGAAGATGTCCGGGGCCGCGACCAGGCGATGGTCGAATTTATTATGACGGGACTGCGTCTCCTTGATAGGGTGTCGTTAACTTCCTTTAGAAAAATATTCAACAGTGATTTGCCTGCAGGTGTGTACAGGGCAGTGAAGATTCTCGAAGAGGAAGGGCAGGTTCAGTGTTTGACTTCAGAGACCGGGGAAGAAAACATTCGTATTGCTTACAATTACCTCGTTATGTCAGACAACATAATTTATCGTATCGTTGAATCTTTGTTGCCGTAAGATAATCACGTTGAATTTTATCTGGATCAATCACGGACAATAAAATACTTTTTATAGGTCTCATGGAGTCTCTGGTAATAGCCGGCACTCTCAGGTTTTCCCATCGCCTGCTGGCAGTATTGAAGAATCTGGCTGGCTTTGATTATAAATATATTCATGTCCTTCCCCTTCATGCCGCGATTGATTTCGGCATTACCATGTTTCAGGAGTTTGATGGCTATATTTATCTGCTGGCTGATTTTAGCAATATCAGTTTTCAGGGAATTATCATTCTTGCGGATAAGCTCTGAAAGTTTTTCTTCATCGATTCCGCCGGAAAGTAGAAAATATTTTTTCATTCCAATCATGGTGGCACTTATCAGTGCCTTGTAGTAGGCATTCTTTAGCCTGTCTCTGAAAAGTTCGTATGCCTTCAATTTATGGATGTCAGTTTCGGGGCTTTCTCCATGCTTGTTTTTAAATAACTGGAAGGAGAGTCTTTCGACTTCACGGCAATCAATATCCTGCGATATAATACTTGATAGTTTATGGTAATTGTTAGGATTTCGTTCAAGGATGGTAATGTAAAGTTCAATGCCTTTTATGGCTTCGGTGTAAACGGGCAGCGACTTGGAATCGTATTTGTTTCCCGTCATGTATTTCATTCCTTCAATAATCATTGAAGATTGTGCCGTTATCAGCAGGGCATCCATGTCAGGAGCAAAATCTTTTGATGTTCTTCTGCTTCCCGCCGATGAAGCAGGTAAATCATTAATGGCTGGCGGTGTTTCCCCAGACGGCGGAAGGGTGTCGCTGAAACTGACAGAATCAGAGGTATTACTGTCTTCTTCCGGCTCGTCGAAAGAAAACAGATCTTCCTCTAAATCGGTAAAAGAAGTATCGGCTAACTCCTTTTCCGGTGTTTTTTTTTGTGACGGTTCCGGTTCGTCATCAAATAGTGAACCGAAATCCAGGTCGTCACTATCAGGCATATATTTGAACCTCGTGGTTTTTATTGTTGAACGGCAGCATCAGAGTTTACCTTTGCAGGTTTTTACTCATAATCAATCTCATCATAAACCATATTGAACATTATCAGGTTTGCCAGAACGGCTTTAAGGGGCATTCCGGTAGTCATTGAAACCAGGTCTTCATTGGGACAGTTTGAAAACTGCCATTCCTTTCCCTGTACCAGTATTGAGCCGCAACTCTCAAGGGTATCGGCATCAAAAAGTTTAATTTCTTTTTTTATCAGGCTTTTGTTCATTGTATTGCTCCGTTTCCTTGAGGAACAGGTTAAATTTATTGGATTAAACTATAAAAATGTCAAGTCAGTTTTCAAAAGTTAGAAGTCACGGCTGAAATAAAAATAGATGCCGTATTGGACTCTGTATTGCCGGTCATTGCCTGTCTGGAAAGAATTATTGCCGCCGGCGGCCACCTGGATAGGCATAATCGGTATTATTGCCAGTATGTCATTGTCAAAACCGAGATTGTAATTAAACAATGAAGCGGTGAGGGCTCCCAGTAAAAGCAGGACTTCCGCAGCATAGATACCCTGCCGGGGACCCTGTGAATTTTCAAGGTTGAACTGGTTTCCAAAATCGGTTACAAGCCTCTCTTCGCTGTAGCCGGTAGCAAAAAGAACACTGGTTGTGAACACGGAAACTCCCATTCCTATTTGTGAAAACACCGGAAACATGGACACATGATTCAGCGAATTTTCTGTGGTGGCATCATTTTTCAGGGGGTGCACTTTTATTGTCCCGGACTGGCTGCGGGAAATTTCAATTTCTGCGGAGAAGGCAGGGAGGGCTGAAAATAAAAATAATGTAGCACTCAGAATTGCGTTTCTTTTTAAACTCATTTTTCCTGATAAATCAATTGTGTCGGGATTAATTATAAAATATTACCGTGCAATTTCTTCCTTGATGCTGTCAATTATCTTTTTTTCTGTCTTTACTGCTTCTGGGAGCAGGCTGTAAAAACTATCCGGTATTGGTGCGGTAATAGTCATGATTTCTTCACGTGTTGGATGCTTAAATTGCAGATAGTATGCATGCAGGGCAATACCAGTTGAAAAAGGGATTTTTGATCCGTAGTGAAAATCTCCAGCAACAGGCAGGCCTTCATTGGAAAGTTGAGCCCTGATTTGATGTTTTCGGCCGGTGACGAGTCGTATGAGAAGCAGGGAAAATCTATTGTTGCCTGCGATTTCTTTGAAACGAAGGGACGCCTCCCTGGCATCATATGTGGGGGAGTTTATTATAAGGGTGCGGTCTCCATTCCTGACTACATATCCTGTCAGTTGCTGCCATCCACCACTGGATTTAGCGGATGCAGGTACAATGGCAAGATAAAATTTTTGAACCTTTTTGTTTAAAAAAAGGCTGTGCAGCCGTTTCGCAGCCTTGGATGTTCTGGCAAAGACGATAGTACCGGTTACAGGAAAGTCCAGTCGGTGTACAAGACCAAGGAAAACATTCCCCGGTTTGTTGTATTTGACTTTTATATATTTTTTCAGAATTTCAAGCAGGGTCTCCCTGCCGGAACTGTCTCCCTGCGAGAGGATTTCCGCAGGTTTGCTGATGGCTATTATATGATTATCTTCGTATAAAATTTCTGGAAGGTCGGACATATGTTTAATTCCTTTGAAAAAGTAAGTTAAAAACTATAAAATTGTTGCCATGTGTCAAACTTATTAATTATCATACCTATATGAAAGACTTTCTGCACATATTTTTAAAGTGTATAATGATTTTTACGCTTTTGACGGTTTCATGTCTAAATGATCCCGTCGGAGAAGATTATTTTAATGATACTTCCAGAATAAAAGGCGGGGAGAAACCGGATACGCCTGCTATATGGATAGATACTTCAGACCCTGTCTATCCAAATCAGTGTGAAAACCAGGTAACCTTTAAGTTTTGCTGCAATGAAAGTGGCGCCTGCATCAATGATGCAGATTCCTGCGGTACCGATGCAGAAGGGAACGAACAGAGTTTTTATCTCTACGCCTCCAGTGCGGACCCTTCCGGGTTTGAGCCGTCAGACTTCTTTAATCTCTATTATCTCTACGGTGAGGTGTTGATTACCGAGGATATGACAATTACCTATAATGGTAGTGCTACATTTTATTTCTGGTTGACAGCATGGGATGGGGGGCGGCAGAGCGATCAATCCAATGTTGTTGCCGTTACCTTCCCCTCGGCAACGGCCTGTCCTGAAGCAACGAAGTGATCTGCAAATATATGTTAATAATTTCCTTATGGCAGCAGCATGATTTTGTCTTTCTCATCGGGGGAAGTTTAAAAAAATTTTATCATTTTGAAATTTTTCCCTCAAATACAGGGAAGGGAAGCGATGAATTTCAAAAAATGCTTGCCAAAAATTATCAATGATTATCTATGGTTTCTCATAAGCATTTGCGAGCGTGGTGGAACTGGCAGACACGCCAGACTTAGGATCTGGTGCCGAAAGGCGTGGGGGTTCGATTCCCTTCGCTCGCACAGAAAAATAAAATGCGGGAATAACTCAGTGGTAGAGTGCAACCTTGCCAAGGTTGACGTCGCGGGTTCGAATCCCGTTTCCCGCTCAGTAAAGACTGCCTGAAAAGGCAGTCTTTTTTTATTTCTAAACATATTTCCTGATTCAATCAGTCAAAGATATCTTCTCCAAATTATTGTCACATTCGAAAAAATGTTTGACGCTTTCAAGCTCATTTAATCATGTGTAAAATTTGTGAACTCTTCCAGGAAGAACTGGGAATTGAACTTTTACTACAAAATAGAGGTGGCCTACATTGATCATTAAAGATAAAAAACTGGAAAATTCTCGTATTGAATTCGAAATCGAAGTACCGGTTGAACGAGTCGAAATAGAGTATAAAGCTGCATTTGATAAAATAAAACAAACCGCTAAAGTTGACGGTTTCCGTAAAGGAAAAGCCCCGGTTGAAGTTGTTGAACGGAAATATGGAGAATACGCAGACCAGGAAGTTGCCGAAAATCTGATGAAAAGTGCCCTTATTGATGCAATAACCGAAAAACAGACGAATCCCATTGCTGAACCTGCATATAATTTTGATGGAATAAAACGTGGAGAGGCCTTTAAATTCACTGCCATTATAGAGGTTTATCCTACAGTTGAGCTTGGTAAATATAAAGAAGTTGCCGCAGATGAAAAGGTCTGCGAGGTAACAGACAAGGATATTGATAACGAGGTCGACTCTGTCAGGGAACGCTTTGCTGAAGTAGAAAAAAAGGACGACGAAGGTGTCATCGAAAACGGCAATCTGGCCAAAATAAAAGTAAAACGTCTGGACGGGGAAGAACCTGAAGAAGGTGATGGATTCAAAGAATACAGCATTGTTGTCGGTAAGACAAAAGATGATTCAGCACTGGATAAAAAGATACTTGGTATGAAGGTCGGGGCAGAAAAGGAAGTTGAAGTCAAGTATCCTAAAGATTATTACATAAAAGATCTCGCCGGAGAAAAGGTAAAATACCAGGTGAAAATCGAAGAATTGAGTACAATGACACTTCCGGAACTCAATGATGAACTGGCTCAGAAAGCTCAGTATGAATCAGTCGAAGATATGAAAAATAAAATTCGTGAATACCTCGATAACTATGTAACGAACAGAACGCGCGGGGAATCAAAGGCAAAAATAATTCAGTCTATCGTTGAAGGCAGTAAATTTGACCTCCCCGAATCTATGGTTCGGGCCGAAATGGGGGCAATTTTCAGAAAAACAAAGGATAGAATTTCACAACAGTATGGTTTGCCGGGAGAGACTCTACAGGGATATTCCATGGAAGAATTTGCTGACATGATGAATATGCCTGGGGAAGACTTTCAGGCCCGTATTAAGGATGAGGCGGAAAGTTCAGTGAAAACCACCCTTGTTCTTTCTGAAGTAATCAAAAATGAAGAACTATCTGTTACCGATGAACAATTTAACGAATTTGTTGAAAAATACAGTAAAAACAGCGGTCAACCCGCAGAGGAAATAAAGGAATTAATTGAAAAGAATAATTCCCGTGAGAATATAGAACAGGAATTGCTGCTTGAAAATTCCATGGATTTCATCTACGAAAACGCAAAAATTAAAAAATTGAAGCCCGTCACTCTTGAAGCGTTAATGAGGGAACAATAAGTGTAACAAAGTTGCACTTTAAGGCCACTATTAGCTTTATTCTTAAAAAAAGGGGTGTTTATTTAGGTACCCCTTTGCCGAATTAATTAAATAGATACAATAATAAAGAGGTATTCATATGAGTCTTGTCCCAATAGTTGTAGAACAGACAAGCCGGGGAGAACGTTCTTATGATATTTATTCCCGACTCTTAAAAGATAGAATTGTTTTCCTGGGAGAACAGGTCAACGATCATATTTCAAGCCTGATAATTGCCCAGCTTCTCTTTCTGGAAGCAGATGATCCCGATAAAGATATATTTCTTTATATTAACTCCCCCGGTGGAGTGGTAACCTCCGGACTTGCCATTTATGATACAATGCAGTATATTAAACCTGATGTCGCCACTATCTGTATTGGACAGGCCGCATCAATGGGATCATTACTTCTTGCTGCAGGTGCCGCGGGTAAAAGGTCAGCACTGCCTAATTCAAGAATTATGATTCACCAGCCCATGGGTGGATTTCAGGGTCAGGCATCAGACATTGAGATCCATGCAAGAGAAATTATAAAAGTGAAAAAGAATCTCAATGAGATATATGCAAAACATACAGGTAAAAAAGTTGCAGAAATTGAAAAAGATATGGATCGAGATTATTTTATGTCCGGTGAGGATGCTGCAAAATACGGACTAATCGATAAAGTAATAGATCGAAAATAAACTCTGGAGTAACTATGGCCTCTAAGAAAAAGGAAATCAAACCGAAATTATTCTGTTCCTTCTGCGGGAAAAGCCAGGAAGTTGTTAAGAAACTCGTAGCTGGACCGGATGTATACATATGCGATGAATGCATTGAACTCTGTAACGAGATTGTAGCAGAAGAAAGCAGTCAGACTTTTGAAAGTAATTTCAGTAATCTTCCGAAACCACGTGAAATAAAAGATATTCTGGATCAATATGTTATTGGTCAGGATGAAGCAAAAAAGATTTTATCCGTTGCTGTATATAACCACTATAAGCGTATATTCAGTAACAATAATTTAAAAAAGAGCGACGTCGAGCTTGAAAAAAGCAATATACTTTTAACCGGCCCAACCGGTTCCGGTAAAACTCTGCTTGCACAGACACTGGCAAGAATTTTACAGGTACCTTTTGCAATTGTAGATGCTACATCTCTCACTGAAGCCGGATATGTCGGGGAGGATGTTGAAAATATTCTTCTCAGGTTAATTCAGAATGCTGACGGAGATATCAAGAAGGCTGAAATAGGGATTATTTACATAGATGAAATTGATAAAATTTCGAGAAAAAGTGATAATCCGTCGATAACCCGTGATGTATCCGGTGAAGGGGTACAACAGGCACTTCTGAAAATAATTGAAGGTACTGTTGCCAATGTTCCTCCCCAGGGGGGAAGGAAACATCCTCACCAGGAATTTATTTCTATTGATACGAAAAATATACTTTTTATAGTTGGTGGAGCCTTTGTAGGGCTGGAAAAGATTGTCCAGCAGCGCATCGGCAATAAAACAATGGGATTTGGTGCGGATATCCAGTCAAAGGATGAAATACAGAATATTAACGCCCTTCATTATTTGACACCGGATGACCTGATCAGATATGGATTGATTCCGGAATTTGTCGGAAGACTTCCTGTCCCGGCTGTTCTGGAAGACCTTGACAGAGATGCTCTAATGAAGATTCTTACGGAACCTAAAAATGCTCTTGTAAAGCAATATTTAAAAATATTTTCTTTCGAAGATGTCGAGCTTGAATTTAAAAAGGAAGCCATGGAAGAAATAGCTGATATTGCAGTAAAAAGAGAAGCAGGTGCCCGTGGTCTTAGAGCTGTTCTGGAAAAGGTAATGATGGGTCTTATGTATGATATACCTTCCCAGGAAAATATTGAAAAGGTTATTATTACCAAAAAAACAATTCAGGGCAAGGAAGAGGCGAAAATTATCTACAGGGAAGAAGAAAAGTCCGCCTGATTCAGGCGTTTGCTTCCCACCCGAAACGGTGGGGAGCCCCCTGTCACAGATTATATACACTTTTCTCCCTGAAGCCCCATATTTTAACCACCTCGCGTAACATCCGGGATTTTTATTTACAAATATCTATGACTTAGGTATAATATTACTAATAAAGTCTTGAAAACCCCGGTCATACAGTATGTGAAAGGATTGTAAAAGAGGAATACCATGAAAAAGAATATAGATTTTTCCCAGAAGTATCCATTACTCCCTTTAAGAGATGTAGTTGTCTTCCCCCATATGATCGTTCCTTTGTTTGTTGGAAGAGAAAAATCTGTTAATGCCCTTGATAAAGCAATGAAAGGCGACCGTTTAATCGTTCTGGCTACTCAGCAGGATGCACAGGTCAGCGTACCGGAAAGGAAAAATCTCTACGATGTTGGAACCGTTGCAGAAATACTTCAACTGTTAAAGCTCCCCGATGGAACTATTAAAGTACTGGTCGAAGGCATTTCACGGGGGTATCTCTCTGAGTTCGAATCCGGTGAGGATATTTTTGAAGTCCAGGTAAAAGATATCGAAAGGGCTACTGAGTCTTCTCCCGATACCCTGGCAATGAGAAAGACCCTCCTTGACGTTTTCGAAAAATATATAAAGCTGAATAAAAAGGTTCCAAAAGAGGCTTTTACTACCGCATCAAGCATTGACGAGCTTTCCCAGCTTGTAGATGTAATCTCTTCTCATATTGAGATGCGTATTGAATTTAAGCAATCAATTCTGGACATTGGAAATCCTCTTGAACGAGTCACCAAGCTGATTGAATTAATCAACGGCGAAATTGAGGTAATGTATATTGAGAAAAAAATTCAGGGTCAGGTGCGCAAGCAGATGGAAAAGACCCAGAAAGAGTATTATCTCAACGAACAGATGAAGGTTATTAAGAAAGAGCTTGGCAGCGGAGAGGATGAGGTCGATGAAATAACCGAACTTAAAACATCTATCGATGAAGCCAAAATGAGTTCAGAAGCTAAAACGAAGGCCCTTCAGGAATTGAAACGGCTTGAAAGAATGCCTCCAATGTCTGCTGAGTCTGCAGTAGTCAGAAACTACATCGAATGGCTCAGGGATGTTCCGTGGCACAAAAAAACCAGGGACAGAAAAGACATTGAACAATCAATGGCCATCCTGAATGAAGATCATTATGGCCTCGATGATGTGAAAGAGAGAATTGTTGAATATATCGCAGTCAGTCAATTGAGTAAAAAATTAAAAGGACCGATTCTCTGTTTCGTTGGGCCTCCTGGAGTCGGAAAGACTTCTCTGGGAAAATCCGTGGCGCGATCCCTGGGGCGGAAGTTTGTCAGAATGTCCCTTGGCGGGGTCAGGGACGAAGCGGAGATTAGAGGGCACAGAAGAACCTATGTCGGGGCTCTACCGGGCAGGATAATACAGATGATGAAGAAAAGCGGCAGTGTAAATCCCGTTATTCTTCTGGATGAGATAGATAAAATGTCCATGGATTTTCGGGGAGATCCCTCATCGGCTCTCCTTGAGGTTCTTGACCCAGAGCAAAATAACAGTTTTGCCGATCATTACATGGAGGTCCCTTATGACCTTTCCGATGTAATGTTTATTACCACTGCAAATGTGCAGCACAAGATACCGGCTCCCCTGCTGGATAGAATGGAAATAATTGAAATTTCCAGTTATACTGAACCTGAAAAACTTCATATCGCCCTGGAATTTCTGCTCAAAAAGCAGATCATTGAAAATGGCTTAAAGCCTGAACACATCGAATACGAAGAAGAGGGAATGCTTTATACCATCAGACACTATACCCGTGAGGCTGGGGTCAGAAGCCTTGAACGTGTTGTAGCAAAAGTATGCCGAAAGGTAGCTCGTGAAGTTGTTGCAAAAGGACCTGACTTCCGGAAAATAATTAATGAAGAAGTATTGCAGGAGTATCTGGGGCCAATCAGATTCAAGTATGGAACCAAAGAGCTTTTTAATGATATAGGTCTTGCCAACGGCCTGGCATGGACCGAAGTCGGTGGAGATATTCTGAGCATGGAAGCATCCCTTGTGAAGGGGAAGGGAAAACTTACACTGACAGGAAAACTCGGCGAGGTCATGCAGGAATCTGCTCAGGCCGCCTTTACTTTTGTAAGGTCAAATGATCAGTTTTTTTCCATAGAAGATAAGCTGTTTACCGAACATGATATCCATCTTCACGTTCCGGAAGGAGCAATTCCGAAGGATGGCCCTTCCGCGGGTATTACCATGGCGGTTGTCCTTTCTTCCCTACTTAGTAATATTCCTGTTCGATGTGATGTAGCAATGACCGGGGAAATAACTCTGAGGGGAAAGGTGTTGCCTATTGGCGGCTTAAAGGAAAAAGTCCTGGCTGCTCATAGAAGTGAGATTAAACATGTTATCCTCCCAAAGGATAATGAGAAAGATCTGGAAAAGATACCCGAATATGTGAAGGAAAGCATGATATTCCATCCTGTCAGTACAATGGAGGAAGTCCTGTTTCTGGCCCTTGAAGCCCCGGAAAAATTCTTTAAGGACCATGAAAAAACCCTGAATCTCTACAATCAGTGGAAGGAAACCCTTGGTGACTGGACCGTTGATGTTAACGCCATCGTACCGGATGAAAATCAGATAAAAATGTAAAATTATATAAAATAAAGAATATCAGGATAAGGCTCTTCAGCGAAGAGCCTTATTTTTAAATTTGCTTGCTATTTTTTTAAAATCAGGATTATTTTATTTGAGAAGCGGTTAAGGGGTTCTTTTAAAACATTTGAAAAAGTATTAAGAACGGTGAGCCCGTTGTTCGTTATAAAAGGTGTAATTTCACTGAGAGTAAAGGCGCGCATTATATGTTTGTCAGACAGGGTGTCTGTGTCTGAAGGACCGTGAATGGTGTAGCGGTAATAAACCTCAACGATTGTTTTCTGCTGGTGGGGATCTGTCAGGACAAAACCACGTTCCCTGTCTATGACAATATTATCCTTGGAGGTGGTGGAGACATGGGTTATATCCCGCCGGGCTATTTGCCTGATCGGTTCGGAATTCCAGATTTCAAGGATTACATGTCCACCATCGTGAAGCCCCCTCCATATATTCCAGAAAAAACGGTCTATTTCCTCATCGGTAAGCAGATAATTCATCGATCCGAAGAGTGAAATGATCATGTCAAAATCATCATAATAATCAAAATCGGTAAGTTCAGATTGAATAAAATCAATTTTTGGTGAAGATCTCTGCCGGGCAATTTCAAGCATTTCACGGCTGTTATCAATGCCGGTGCATCGTATGCCGTATTTATTAAGCTGGTTTAGATGCTCTCCCGTACCGCAACCGAGGTCAAGAATTGCAGGTGTGGGAATATTGTGGAGAAAGGAACGTATCAGGATTATATCGTTTTCAATTTCCCGATGATTGCTTTCAATCGCAAAATAATATGGAGCCAGATCCTCGTAGAGAAGCATGCTACATCATTATCTCGTTAAACTTTTCTTTAAAGCTGTTTCTGATAATACTTTCTATATCCTCGGTGTCTTCCAGTTCAAAGAGTTTTTCAACCATTGACCGGCACTCATCCATTCTGACTGATCGAATGATTCTTTTTACCTGGTACATATAGGTGGGGCTCATCGATAGCTGTTTAAATCCAAGACCGAGAAGCAGCATGGTATATTGAGGTTCCCCCGCCATCTCCCCGCAAATAGAAACCGGTATGTCAAATTTATTTGAAACTTCAACAATCTGTCGGAGAAATCTTAGAACTGCGAGGTTGAGAGGATTATACAGGTAGGCAATTTTTTCGCTAATACGGTCAACAGCCAGTATATATTGGACCAGGTCATTGGTCCCGATGGAAAAGAAATCTGCATGCCTCGCCAGGATGTCAGCGTTGATTACAGCCGAGGGCACCTCTATCATAACTCCAATGGGCATGTTCTCATCGAAGGGAATTTTTTCTTTTTTAAGATCTTCGATTATTTCAGCAACAATGGTTTTTGAACGTTTTAATTCTTCAACTGTGGTAATCATAGGGAACATCATTTTAACATTCCCGTAATGGCTGGCGCGAAGTATGGCCCTTATCTGAATCCGGAAAAGCTCCTCGTTTTCAAGGCTGAATCGAATTGCCCGGCAGCCCAAAAAGGGATTACGCTCTTTGTGAGGCCGCGTGTATGCATATACTTTGTCCCCACCAACATCAAGTGTCCGAATTGTAACAGGGAAGGGTGCGAAAAATTCCACCACACGTTTATATTCCTGAAATTGTCTCTCTTCATCCGGGAGTGATTTGTCCAGAAAGAGAAATTCTGACCTGAAAAGACCGATACCCTGGGCACCGTGGTCCTGAATAATTTTCATTTCTTCAGGGATTTCGATATTTCCATAAATGAATATATCCTCAGCGTCAAGGGTTTGTGCGGGAAGTGTTGTCAGTTTTGACAGTTCTTCCTCAAGCTTTTCAAAATCTTCCAGGTATTTCTGAAATTCATTTATTTCAGCCTCGGATGGATCAATAATTATCTGTCCATGTACGGCATCAACAATAACGGTATCGCCTGTTTTTACCTGTGAGGTGGCATTTATTGTTCCGACAATGGCGGGGATTTCCATGGCCCTTGCCATAATGGCTGTATGTGATGTTCTGCCACCCTTGTTGGTCACAAAGGCAAGTATAAGATCTTTATCCATTGTTGCCGTTTCAGAGGGGGTGAGGTCCGGGGCAAAGACGATGACTTCCTCTTTGATGTTGGTGATTGATGTTGCCTGGCTTTTTTGAAGATTTGAAATAAGCCTTTTGTTTATATCGGAAATATCAACAATCCGTTCCCTCAGGTATTCATCTTCAATTGAGCTGAGACTGTTTATCAGTTCAAGGGAGTTATCATTTATTACCCATTCGGCATTTCTTTTCTCTTTCCGAATAGTTTCACGGACCTTGTCGTCCATTTTAGGATCTTCAAGAACCATCAGGTGGCTGGTGAAAATATCGGACATTTCATTGCTCAGGCTTTTGGCTATCTGTTTCTGGATTTCACTGATGTCATCTTTTGTTTTTTCCAGGGCCTTTTCATACCGGGCGAGTTCTTTCTCGATTTCATCATCGCGGAGTATATACTTGGGGATGAATACTTTATGCCCCTGAATTACATAGGCCTTTCCGATCCTAATTCCCGGTGCAGCAATTGTTCCTGTTTTTATTAGTCTGGACATGATTCTACTATTATTCCTGTTCCTCTAAGATATTGTGTAATCAGGGATAAAATGCGGGCTGCTCAAGTCCCAGGGTTTCTTCAAAACCCATCATCAAGTTCGCATTCTGAATCGCGTTGCCTGACTGTCCTTTTACGAGATTATCGATTACAGATGATATTATCAGTTTGCCGGTCCGTTCGTCAACCATAGTTCTCATTTCACAGCGGTTTGATCCCCTGACATGAGCCGTATTGGGAGACTGGTCAGTTACCAGGACAAAATGTTCATCACGATAGTAATCCCTGTACAGTTCCTGAACTTTTGACGTATCGAAGTCCTTATTGAGGTCCGCATAAATAGTCATCAGTATTCCGCGGTTGATGGGGACAATCTGTGGTACAAACAGTATTTTTTTATCGGTATTTCCGCTTCTGTTGAGAATATTTTCAACTTCCACCAGATGCTGATGCCGTGCCTCTCGGTAGGTGTTCATATTTTCGTGACGCTGCGGATAGAGGTTAGCCTCTCCTGAATTTTTTCCCGCACCGGAAACACCGGTTTTACCGTCACAGATGACTGTGTCAGAAGAGATAATTCCTTCCTCAAAAGCCGGGAGCAGGGCAAGGATCATGTTTATGGCGAAACAGCCGGGATTGCCGACTATCGAGGCCCTTTTGATTTTTTCTCGAAATTTTTCCGGGAGGCCGTAAACTGCCCGTTTCAGGGACTCCGGGGCCTTATGGTCTGTTTCCATCCCCTTATTGGATGCATAGACTTCATAGTCTTTTAAGGAATTAAATCGAAAGTCTCCACTGAAATCTACTACGGGGATATTTTTCTCTGTAAAATCATCTATGAGGGTCATACCGGCCCGATCAGGAGTGGAAAAGAAAGCGATATCGGTATCAAAATCCATGTCGCTATAATCATCGACGGAAATCTCACAATATCCCGTAAGGTGGGGGAAGACCGTATTTACGGATTTTCCCGTATCTTTTCGCGCAATTAGTTGTTTAATTTTGAATTCGGGGTGTCTCAGGAGTATTTCAATTAATCCGAGACCGCCAAAACCAGTGGCACCGATTATTGTTACATTTTTCATATGTTATCCCTGCAGTGTTACTTGAAAGATAACTTATGCACGAATCGGGGAGATTTTGTAAAGGGTTTTTTTCCCCGGCATAAGTTATCCTTTCATCCGCAGTGATTATTCAAGAAGCAGTATGGAAAGGGTTATTTTATATTTTAGCTGCCCAGCATCTGTTTTTTTAGTTTTGATGTGGGTGGTTTTTGACCGATCCAGATTCCAAAAAGGGCACGTTTCATGTCTTTTCCCTTTACCGTTAACTTGTATTCCCCATTTTTATAAACTTTAATACCTGTGCCGGGGAAATAAATTATGTTGTACGCATCGCCTTTTTTTATTCCCGCTTTGAAAACCGAGATGAAACGGTCGATACGGCTTCGAAGTGAGGCGGTTTTACCATTGGTTGACTTGTTAAAGCCGTCATTGGTGGCCTCAGCCATCCTTTTGCCCGATATCAAACTGGAGGTAATATGCAGGCGTATCGCCATTTTTTCTTCAGCATTGATAATGGCAGCTGCACTCCGGTTTTTTTGCTTCAAATAAAGACCACTCACATAGGCGTCGATAAAAAATTTTGTTCTTTGTCCCGCTCCGTTAAGCACAAGGGTATCTCCCCCTGACTTCAGGGTCTCCGGCATGGTAATACCGCTTATGCGCATACCGAATAGAGTTGAAGAGAAAAACAGAATAAGACCCAGTCCAATTAATGATTTTTTGACCATACTATACTCCTTAGATGATTTTTATATCAGATTCTATAAAATGATCAATAACCGTCTGTCAAGACTTATTTTATATTTGCGGGCTATTCAGGGTGAGGAAGTTTATCTACCGCGGAAAAAAGTATCAGCGGTAAATGGCTTCCTCCAGTCCGATATTGGGTAATTCTCCGACGGAAGAGTTTATATTTGCCGAGATTTGAAGAATATTTGATGGTGTTCCCCTGTCAGATTTATGCCCCGTGAGGATGTTTGTTGCAGCCTCATTATGCTGAAGGTCAAGACCAAAGGGATGGCGGAAGACTATCTGGTAGGAGAAGGGAAGAGACAGCTTGTAGAGGGACCTGGTTTTTTCTCCAAGGTGGAGAACAGTCTCAACAGGCACTGCAGTTGCATGGGTTACGGGCATCCAGTGATGCCAGCTGTGAGGGGAGCCTCCCACCATGAAATCGGGACCCACCGCCATGGATTCAACCGGTATAGGATCATAGTCAAGGAGGAGAAGCCGTGCCTGCCGGGAATGTGCATTCATACTGCGAAGGTGATCCTTGCGAATGGATGAAAATGTATGTTTATTCCGGTCCCGCAGATGAATATCATAAAAACATATTCCGTTCAATTCCTGACCATCATGAAAATTAATCGTCATGTGAATGCCGATGGAACTGAATCTTTTAAGATCTGAAATATTTTTATAGCTGGCTGCCTTGAGATTAACAGAGTTGCCGAAAACCTGAACGGTTTTATCATTTAAAAATGACGCCATGCTTCTGCATATCAGAGAGGAGGCATCTTCTTCGTTCCAGGAGTCGGGGAAAAGATGTTGTACCGATTTTTTTAACAGCTCTTCAGCGGAGTAAATGAGACTTTTAATGTTTTTTTGATCCTGCTTGATTTTTTTAACTACTGCCATGGCCTTCATCCTCCCTGTTTTTTTGCATAAAAAATCCAGTGTGATATGATAGCGGATGTCTTCCCGATAGGGCTTCTTTCTGCAATACCGTATTCAAGAGAATCGAATATACTGCAAAATTTTTTGAGTTCATTTTCGTCGTAAAATGATGCAAGTGTCCCTGAAATATCTTTCAGGTCAGTACGCCATACATTATTACCAAGATGTTCGCCTGTTTTCAGGTAGGTATCCTGATCTGTCCTGAGGGTCCCGAGGAGCAGGCCCCCCGGTTTCAGTATACGGTATATTTCCCGCAGCATTGTATTAAAATCTTCTTTTGTTGAATAGTGAAGAGATCCCCAGGCAACAACAAGGTTGCAGGATTCCCCCTTCACTGGAATAGCCCTGTTATCACCCTGAAACAGGTAAGCGGGGAAATTTTTAGAAATTTCCAGGGCCCTGAGGCTGTTATCGGTACCCAGTATTGTTGAGAATCCAAATTTTTCCAGGAGTGAAAGATGCCGGCCGCTGCCGCAGCCGAGATCAAGGGCAACGGGATCCTGCCATGAGGAATTTTCCTGAAATGCCTTGCACAGAAGCCTCACCAGGTTTTCATCGGGATAGCTCAGTTGTGATCTGTTTCTTCGGTAATGATCCTGCCAGGTTGTCATAGATTATCCTTTAATCCGTATATTGAATAATTCTACTGCATCCTCTGCAGACTTAAGGGCATCTTCAACATTTTTTCCACGGGTGATGACAACACCCAGGCGATCATGGTTATTTTCAGGGGGAATAACCTCTGAGCCAATTTCTTTAAAAATCCGGGAAAATTTAACAGCCTTGTTCCGTCTGGGCTGTTCCGGATTATATGAAACGAGTTTCCCCCGTGTTCCCGTGATGTATCTTACTGCAACTGCATGGCGTGGTTTCTTCAGGGATGGTGCTTTGAAGGGGAGTCCGGTCTGGGATCTGATCGCCTGTGAGATGAAGTTGTATCCTGTCCGTGCAGGAACTGCAATATCGCTCAGAAATTCTCCGCCAAATTCAGGTACTGCTTCAATAACATGTATACTGCCATCGGTACAGACGATGCATTCGATAATGAGAGGAGTAGAGTTTAATCTGAACAGGTCGGTAATATCCTGGCCTGTTTTGATTAAATCCTGATTACGATGAAAATATCTGGATGGGGATGTATGTATTAAATCGACAAAGGAGGTATCATCCGAAACTTTTTTATCCGTTACATCCACAAGATAAAACTTCCCCCGATGAACAATACCTATAATTATTATTTCATCTCCGGTAATATATCGCTCGAAGATCAAATTTTTTTTATTTTTTGCATCTGGCCAGTTTTTCCTTAAATCATCAGCATTCTGCAGTAATCGGACTCCCTCTTTGGCATGTCCCACTACGGGTTTGCAGATTAACGGATAGATATAACGGGGAATTTTATCGATCCTGTTTTTCGCAGGAAGAGAAAAAATTTCAGGGGTCTTTATTCCGCCGGAAATAAAGGCCTCTTTCATTGACGTTTTATTGATAAATTTGTCGCATTCAGAGAATGGCAGATAAGGAATATTGAATTTTTCCGCCAGGTATGCAGTTGTTTTAATCGCCTCACCGTATGACTTAGTCAAAATGCCGGCTATGGAGCCATCAATGAGCATTTCATTCAGTTTTTGATAAATGGTTTCCCGGTCATTTATCGATTCCTGAATCTTAAGGTCACAACCGAGAAAACCGGGGGCAGAGGTGTTCTGGTCAACCCCGATGATGTGATATCCGAGATTCTTTGATTCCTTTATGAGAGGCATCTGGTTGAGGCCTGCTCCAATAGAGATGAAAAGTTTTATTTCTGATTTGCTTATCTTTTTTTTAAACATTTGGATATTAGTGTTTGATTTATTTCATGCAGCCTGTAATAAGGTTTTTACGGATGAGAGATATCCGATCATACTTTATTTTTTTACCAATAATACATACCGGTAGATTTAAACGTCAATAAGTTTATACATATTTGACTATTAAGATTTAAAATAGTACCTTCAGAAGCCTGCAGGAAAATATCATCAGGAAAACATCACATTTTCATTGATTTTCAGGCATAACAGGCAGATTTAAATAATGGTTTACAATTGATGCCTTATGCTATATATTTATTTTAGCGGGTAAAAGTGTTATATTTTACTTTCTGGTAGAGGAGAATGTACATCCAATGCAATGTGAACGCTGCAAAAAAACTGAAGCATCGATTCATCTGACAGAAATAATAAAAGATGTTAAGTCAGAAGTTCATTTATGTGAAGAATGTGCACGTGATATTGGCCTGAACACCAAGTTAACCGGTTTTTCTCTTTCTGTGCCCGAAATGTTATCATTTCTTGAAGTGAATGATGTTTCTCCCACGGAAGAGGCGGGAATTTGCAGGATTTGCGGTACCCGTTTTGTCCAGTACATGAAAGAAGGCAAACTGGGATGCAGTGATTGTTACCATTACCTGGGAGAATCTCTTACGTCTGTAATTAAAAGTTACCATGGAAGTATCCGGCATGCCGGCAAAATTCCTGTCTGGTTTAACGACAGGGGGCAGGAAGAAAAAAGACATGTTGAACCTCAAAATATTTCAATTAGAGATATGCAGATTAAACTGGATGAGGCTGTAATTGACGAGAGGTTTGAAGAGGCAGCTGTACTGAGGGATAAAATCAGGCAGGCGATGAAAGGATAGAAGAGGGAAGGTACCAAGTGTTTGAAAAGATTCAATTGCTGAAGCAGGGTTTCTGGTCGGAAAAAGGCCCATTCAATGATACTGTAATATCCAGTCGCATTAGATTTGCCAGAAATGTTCAATCAGTTCCTTTTCCCGGTAAAATTGAAGATAATGAAAAAGATATAATTTTTAATATTGCGGAAAAGTATTGTGAAAGGGACGATTCCAGTAGTTCCCTGAAATTTGTTGATCTTTTTACCCTTGTTCCCGGAGAAAAACGCCTTCTCCGGGAAATGAATCTGATCACTGATGAAATGGAGAAGCAGGCCAATTGTGCTGTCATCATAAATGAAATAGAGCAATATTCAATTCTCATAAATGAAGAGGACCATTTTCGAATTCAGGTTATCAGGCCGGGTCTGCAGCTGCGTGAGTCATATGAAATAGCTGACAGGATAGATGACAGTCTAAACCGGATAGTGCCATATGCCTTTACTCCCGATTTTGGATTTCTAACGGCATGTCCGTCAAATATTGGTACTGCCATGAAGGCTTCTGTGCTGATGCATTTGCCTGTACTCACTTCTTTAAAAAGGATTCCAGAACTTGCCGATTCCCTGAGAAAAGACAGTATTGAGTTAAAGGGGACAAACGGTGCAGGTAACCGTACCATGGGCAGTATCTATCAGCTTTCAAATCGGATTTCTCTGGGGGTTTCGGAAATTGATATACTTGAGATTCTCGACGGCCTGGTAAATAAAATAATAGATCTTGAAGATACTGCCAGAGATGACTTCGTCGGTCAGCACAGGGGAGAAATAGAAGATAAAGTTTTCAGATCTCTCGGCTTGATGAAATATTCCCGTCGAATAAGCTATGCTGAAGCTATGGAGCATCTGTCTAATATACGTCTTGGTCTCATTCTCGGATTATTGAGAAATATTGATCTTCCCTTTATTCATACTATGATGGTTAATATTCAAATGGCGCATTTGCAGAAAAATTATAATCGGGAATTTGAAAATAGCCTGGAAAGTGAAGAATATCGCAGTGAGTACCTGCGAATGAATTTTAATGCCCTGGAGTCTGTCTGATGTTTGAATTTACAAAAAGATCCAGAAAAGTCCTTGAAGAAATGGCACAGGCTGAAGGCCGCCGGTTAAACTCTGATACTCTGGGACCGGAACATATACTGGTAGCGTTATTGAACGATGAAGATTCCGTAGCTGCCAGAATAATGAAAAATTTAGGAATAAATTTTGAACGTCTGAAAAAGGAAATCGAACAATCTGTCAAACAGAATGGCTCAACCATTGTTCTGGGTAAGATACCTATAAGCCCCCGATATAAACGAATTATTGAAATATCAAAAGAAGAGGCCCGTAAACTTAAAAATTCCTATATCGGTACTGAGCATCTTTTGCTTTCTATCTTCAGGGATGGAACATCAACAGGATTGGACAATCTCAGCAAGGCCGGAATCGACTACAACGTTATTAGAAGTGAAATATTGAGAGTACTGGGGGTAAAGGTAAATTCTGATAAAAATACCAAACCGAAATCACTTGCCAAGCCTCCTGCACTGGAGGAATTCTCTCAGGACCTGACACAACTTGCAATAGAAAATCGTCTTGATCCCGTCATTGGAAGAGAAGAAGAGACTCGTCGGGTAATTCGTATCTTGTCCAGGAAGCGTAAAAACAATCCCATTCTTATTGGTGAAGCAGGGGTGGGGAAAACTGCCATTGTTGAAGGACTCGCGCAAAAAATAGTAAGTAAGGAAGTCCCGGAAGCACTCCAGAATTGCCGCGTGATTTCTCTTGATATGGCTGCAATTGTTGCCGGAACAAAATATCGGGGAGAATTTGAAGACAGGCTGAAGAGAATTGTTGAAGAAATAAAAGAGTTAAGCAATATAATTGTTTTTATTGATGAATTACACACAATAATCGGCGCAGGTGCTGCAGAAGGGGCAATTGATGCTGCAAATATCCTGAAACCTGCCCTTGCCAGGGGAGAGCTTCAGTGCATCGGTGCGACAACCCTGAATGAATACCGGCTTCATGTGGAGAAAGATGCAGCACTTGTAAGAAGGTTCCAGGCCGTAATGGTAAATGAGCCGGGTACTGAAGAGAGTGAAGAAATCCTGATTGGCCTTAAAAATAGATATGAGGAACATCATAAGGTTCATTACGAACCTGCCGCTCTGAAAGAGGCCATTTATCTTTCAGACCGATATATCCATGACCGTTACCTGCCGGATAAGGCCATAGATATTCTGGATGAAGCCGGGGCAATGGCACGGCTTGAAAATTTTGAAAGACCTGCCGATATTATTGAGCTGGAAAATGAAATAGAAGACTTGAATAAAAAGAAAAATAATCTCGTCATGAATCAGGAATATGAGCAGGCAGCAGCTATCCGGGATCAGATAATTGAGAAGAAGGACGAACTGGGACATAAGCTGCATGACTGGAATGAAAAAGAAAATGAATATGCGATTATTGTGGATTCTGACATTATTGCCGCAGTAGTTGCCGAAAGCACCGGGATCCCTGTTGAAAGTATTGAGGAATCAGAAACAGAAAAACTTCTCCGTATAGAGGATGAACTTCATCGAAGGATAATTGGGCAGGATGAGGCTATTTCGGTAATCGCCCGTGCCATTCGCAGATCACGAGTCGGTTTGAGTGGGGACAATCGCCCCCAGGGTTCTTTTATTTTTCTCGGCCCAACAGGAGTTGGGAAAACTGAACTGGCAAAAGCCCTTGCTGAGTTTATTTTTAACGATGAGCGTAATATTGTTCGACTCGACATGTCGGAATATATGGAAAAACATTCCGTTGCCCGTCTAATTGGTTCTCCACCGGGGTATATCGGATATGACGATGGCGGACAGCTGTCGGAAAAAATACGGAGAAAACCGTATTCAATCGTATTATTTGATGAAATAGAGAAGGCACACCCGGATATATTTAATATTCTTTTACAGATACTCGATGAGGGTGAACTTACTGACAGCAGCGGGAACACTGTCAGTTTTCGGGACACAATAATAATTATGACATCAAATATCGGGAACAGGGAATTTCAGAAAGTTTCCCGTATGGGATTTGCCAATGACAGTGGAAAGGATGATAATCAGGAAAAAGTTTCCGACGAACTAAAAAAAATATTCAGTCCTGAATTTCTAAACCGAATCGACGAAATCGTCTTTTTTCACAAGCTTGGAAAAAATCATATACGCAAAATTATTGATCTGATGCTTGATAAGGTTTCGGAACAGATGAAAAGACGCAGGATAGAGCTTCATTTTACCGACTCTCTTAGAAAACTGATAATTGAAAAGGGTTTTAGTGCCACATACGGTGCTCGTCATTTGAAACGCACTATCCGGCGGGAAATCGAAGATAATCTTGCCCGGGAACTTCTCACGGGAAAATATGAAAAGGCAGTTTCCATGCAGGTTGCCACAAGGGGCGGTAAGGTTACCTTTAAAATAATTGAAGAAAAACCGGTTGAAGAGGAGAGCGGAAAAGCGGCTCTTGGTGTGGGGAGCATACTGAAAAAATCTGAATAATCAGTTGATGTAATATATTTTTACGTCGAAGGAGCCCTGACTTACCGGAATTGAGGCAAGTTCACCGGTCGGTAAAACCCAGTTTTCTTCCTGATCTTTTTCATGAAGTAGAAGAATGCCCTCAAATGTACCGGTAATCCTTCCCCCATTTCCACCGAAAGATGCCACAGAAATATCAAAATCTGCTCCTTTGTAGCGGTACGAATAATCGGCACGGGCATACTGACTGCTGAAGGCTGCTGAAAGGAAAAGAAACCTGGGAAGATTTGCTGATCCGATATCCGGATCATAAAAATTCTCATCCCAGGAGCCGGTTGTCTGATATGGGATAGATATGACTATTTCTTCGATTTCACTACCTATGAATCGTTTGCCGAAGATCTGAGTGATCGTATTATCGCTTTGAGTAACCACCTGGCAGACTGCAGCTCCGAATGGATCATTACTTGTGGTGGAACTTTCATCATATTTTATAAACTCGAATGCTTCCCCGTCAAGATTGAAAGATATTGTTCCTTCAATCTCCGCCTCTTCCCTTGCTGCATTATCACATGCTGTTCCTGACAGAACCAGGAGAAATATTACAATTATTATTTTCATGGTTTTTCCTCAGTATGTTCTGTTAAATATTAAGTTTATTTTAAGGATATTTCAAAAGAAATTGATGTGGATCGCCAAAAAACTCAGGGGATTAATGGATATGGTTATTATTTTTTGATAAATTTTGATACAATCCCTTGACACCGGTAATTAATATTTTTATATTGTTAACAAATACTAAAGAGAGTTAAGTATAATTGAAGAATGATGTGAAATATAGATTTGGTGACAAGCTGAGAGAAGTAAGGGAAAGAAAAGGACTTACCCTGAAATCCGTCGCTGAAAAGGCAAAGGTGAGTGAAAGCCTGGTTTCTCAAATTGAGAGGAATCGCGTATCTCCTTCAATTGACACATTGCTGCACCTGGCTGAAATACTGGAGATAGATCCTGATTATCTTTTCAGGGACCTCAGACAAAAAAAGAAAGTTGACCTGGTTCGGCGAGAGGAAAGCAAAAGTATTGTGACTCCCCAGGTTACCTACCGTCAGCTTTCTGTAATGCGTGATAAATCAGAGGAGTATTCCATTGAGGCCTTCCTGATGGAGATAGATCCTGGCTGTGAAAAAGGAAGTCAGGAATATGGACATATCGGTAAAGAATTTGGTTATATCCTGGAAGGAGAGGGTACTCTCTCCTATGGAACAGAGAATTACAATCTGGGGGAAGGAGACAGTATCGCATTTTCATCGGATATGCCCCATTTGCTGACCAATCCGGGGAAGAATCCACTGAAAGCCCTATGGGTAATCACACCACCGCGAAAAATATTCGGGGAATAAATTCATATTTAATAACAGGGATAACATTATGGGAAAAACAATTGCAGAAAAAATTTTTGATGACCACCGTGTTGATGAACTCGCAGGGGATATTCATGTACTGAAGCTTGACGCGGTGTTTTGTCATGAAATAACAACACCGATTGCAATTAACGATCTCTCTGACCGTGGAAAAGACCGTGTTTTTGATCCTGCCCGTGTGAAGGTTGTTATTGATCATGTAACGCCGGCTAAAGACACCAAAACCGCCATTCAGGGAAAAACTCTTCGTGATTGGGCTAGAAGAAATGACATAAAAGATTTTTATGATATCGGAAGGAATGGCGTATGCCATGCCCTTTTTCCGGAAAAGGGATTCTCCCGTCCAGGGTATACCATAATTATGGGTGACTCTCATACCTGTACCCACGGAGCATTCGGTGCCTTCGCTGCTGGCGTTGGTACAACAGATCTTGAGGTGGGAATCCTGAAGGGGGTATGTACCTTTAAGGCTCCAAAGACAATGAAGGTACACATTACGGGTTCACTCAGGGAAGGGGTATACGCAAAGGATGTAATCCTTTCAATAATCGGCAAAATAGGCGTTAATGGTGCAACGAATAGAATTATAGAATTTACCGGACCCGTTATTGACGGAATGTCTATGGAGTCAAGAATGACAATCTGTAATATGGCTATTGAAGCAGGGGGGACAAGCGGTATCTGTTATCCTGACATGACTACGGTTGAATATCTTTGGGAATTTATAAAAGGTGATTTTAGTTCAAAAGAAGAAGCCTTGAAAGATTACCAAAAATGGATTTCTGATGCTGATGCTTCATATGAAGAAGTGATAGGCATCGATGTTTCTGATCTGGAACCGGTTGCAACATTCGGATACAAACCTGACCAGATAAAAACAATCAGCCAGCTTGAAGGCGAAAAAATCGACCAGGTATATATCGGCTCCTGCACTAATGGTAGAATTGAAGACCTGCGAGAAGCTGCCAAAGTCCTTGAAGGAAAAAAGATAAGTGATTCGGTTCGTGGAATTGTTTCTCCCGCGACTCCTGATATTTTCAATAAGGCCCTTGATGAAGGTATAATTAAAATATTTATGGATTCCGGTTTTGTGGTTACAAATCCTACATGCGGTGCATGCCTCGGAATGAGCAACGGTGTTCTGGCTCCGGGAGAGGTCGCAGCTACAACAACGAACAGGAATTTTAACGGCAGAATGGGGAAGGGGGGGATGGTTCACCTTATGAGTCCTTCTTCCGCGGCCGCAGCGGCTGTTGCAGGATATATTACAAATTCAGAGCTGTATAAAGGATAGGTATTAAGATGAAAACATTTAAAGGAAAAGCTATATTTCTTGATAGATCAGATATAAACACTGATGAGATTATTCCCGCTAAGTATCTCACAGAGAGTACCAAGGAGGCCCTGAAGCCATACCTGCTGGAGGACCTGCAGATCGATGGCTTTGATCCTTCAACCAGTCTGAAAAATGTGAGGGTTATTGTAACAAGGGCAAATTTTGGATGTGGGTCTTCAAGGGAGCATGCTCCATGGGCACTGGAGGTTAATGATATTAATCTTGTAATTGCAGAAAACTTTGCCAGAATCTTCAGACAGAATATGTATAACTGCGGAATGATGGCCGTTGAACTGCCTGCCGAAAAAATTGAGTACCTCTTTGATGCCTATGCCGGGAAAGAAGTTGATATTGAAGCAGACCTTTCAGGGGGGAAGTTTATACTGAAGTGTGCCGGAAAAGAAGAAAGTATACCCTTCAGTATTTCAGACTTTGACCGCGACCTGATTGAGGCGGGCGGCTGGCTTGACTATGCCGATTCGAATTATTGATTAAACAGAAAGAAACAATAATTGAAAGAGGCGGCGGGAACAGTTCCTGATCGCCTCTTTTATTTTACCCGCCGGATATTTTTTCCCTCTGTAATATTACCATTTGCAGTGAATGGAATGATGTACCATCTTCCTCTCTGGTATTTATCCAGTCCAAGACGGATTGCAGGAGTCGGAAGGTCCTGTATGAAATTTCGTGTAAAGTCCAGGCTTATATCCATGTCGCTTGCAATCAGGTCGCTGTTAATTATTCCCTTCAGTTTTAATCGAATGTCGTCTGAGTTGAACACAAAGGAATTGATAAGGTAATTATTCATGTTCAGGGTAATGTTGCCGTAAATGGTGTTAAATTCAAGATCCTTCAGTTTATATTTTAATTCGGAGAGCCAGATTCCGAGACCATTCTGAATCCCGGTATCTACTATTTTACCGCGGGCAATTTGAAATTCAACCATCCCCTTCATACCGGTCAGGAGGCCCCCGCTGCCGATTACATAAGAGAGGTGCCCGTTTCCGATACCAATACCGAAAAAGCGGTTTTCCATTTTTTCATGAAGGTTTCCCAGTTGTTGGATTTTTATATCACGAAAATTAAAGCTCAGAGTGGCCTCTGACTTCCCCCCTGAAGAGATGATAGAACCCTGGCCCATGATGTTTCCACCCAGGATGCCAGCTTTCCATTGCTTGATGTTTATTTTATTTCCGGAGATTATATAGTTTACCGCGAGTCCGTCAAGTTTGAGAACATCATATGAAAGACTCCCCGCATCAATGCGGCCGGTAATAGCAATTGGAAAATTAAATGTGAAAGCCGGGGCTCTTTTGCCAGTGCCTGATTTATTTTCAGATTTGCCGGTTTTTTTCGGAAAAATAAAATCAGGAGTATTTACATTGACGAAAATCTTTTGCAGTGATGGATCTACAGATGCTATGGAAACAAGGGCTTTATTGCCCATAATTTTTACCGGTATCTGTTCCTTTTTAAAAAGGTTGTCAGCTATTTTCAATTCAGTTGTAAGATTGCTGAAGTATTTTTCTTCTGCATCATATCCCATGTTTATGAGCTTGACGGAGGAGTTGATTGTTTTTGCCCGGTAGGAGAGGTTTCCTTCAAGTCTGCCGTATAATTTTTCTGGTATAAAACGCAGGAGGGATCTCAGGTCCCCCACCTGGAAAGAAAAATGGGATGCGTAGATATCAAATATTTTCCCTGCAAATGAAAAATGGAGCCTTTCTAGACTGGCGGATGATGTATCGATTTTTCCATTAACGCCTGATATATATATGGACCTTTTCTGACTGTCAATACTGGCAAAGCCTTCAGCGTGAACCAGTTTGTTCGATGTAGTAAGCGATGAGGTTGCCTTTACCCGGCCTTCTATTTTAACAGTAGTTCTTTCCGGAACACCCTTTGGAGATGAAGGTGGAAATATTGAAAGCTTCAGGTCTGATACATCCCCTGTTACCCTGTGGTACGGCTGCGCCTTTGGATTTTTTGTCCATGCATATGTCCAGAGTACTGAGGTGTTTTCCAGTCCAACATTTCCAGTGATGGTAACTTCCCCCGGCGCAATTGAAATATTTATATCTGGATTGCCACGTCCCCGATCCTCTGGCAGAGTAACTGAACAGTTTGTTACCCTGATGTTTTTGTCCTTTTTGAGATTCATGAGCAAAAGGGCGGAGAGGGTATAGGTTCCTTCAAGTGGGGCAAGATTTCCCTGGGGATTCTCCAGTGTAACGGTCATGTTATTGAGCCGGATTTTATCGATTGAAGTTTCCAGGAGTGGATCTGATTTGTTATTTTTCGAAGTAAGATTTTTTAATATTGAATGCAGGTTGCTGACTCCTGAATCGTCATAACTGATGGTGATCTTGAGATTATTGAAATAGAGATAATTAATGGACAATTTTCGATCAAAGAGGTCAACAAGGGAAAAACCGAGACTCGCCTCCTCGGCACTGAAGAGCAGGGGCGCCTTCGTGGTTTTGCCGTCGTATAGGGCTATTTTTTGAAGACTCAAGCCCCTCAGGCTGTATTCCAGCTTACTTACGGTAATCTTTCTCTGGAGGGTTTTTTCAGCTTTTTCGATTACCAGTTCTAATACTTTTTCTTCAGGATAGAATTGTATGAATGCAAATATCCCTGCGACAGAAAGTAAAAAAAGGGCAATAAATGTTATTAGTATTATTTTAAAAAGTTTTATTCTTACTAGCTTCACGTTTCCGTTCCAGTGCAGCCTGCTTCTTGAA
The DNA here is from genome assembly GCA_942491575.1 of uncultured Spirochaetota bacterium. Classification (GTDB taxonomy): domain Bacteria; phylum Spirochaetota; class UBA4802; order UBA4802; family UBA5550; genus CAZHNW01. The sequence goes on along the minus strand of CALOBT010000025.1, from coordinate 646,984 downwards.
GAAATGAACGGTTTTTTCAAGTTCCTGAAGATCTGTGCAGATTATTTTTCCATTTTCCAGCTTCATGTGTTTGTCTTCCAGGATCTGAACCATGATGACATCACCCTTATCAGGGGGAAGGCCAACCATGTTTATGAGTTCTTTCGTTCCAAATTCGAAGTTGTGGGGCTGTTTTGCTTCAATTTTTATTTTTTGTTTATCTATTTGAATCAACAGTGTATCATAGATTCTTCCAGCATCGCTTTTAATTATGAGATTATCAAGCTGACGGTATGCAGTCCAGATTCTTTCGCTCAGCAGCTGGATCAGCCTGGTAGCCAGCTGCGGCTGAGCCTGTACCATGCCTTCAAAGTTGGATTTGTTAATTGCAAGCACATTCAGTTCTCCAAAGGCAATAGCTGAGGCACTTCTCGGTTTATTCTCCAGGAGAGCCATTTCTCCGAAGATATCACCCGGTTTCAGTACTGCCAGAAGGACCTCTTCATCTACAATTTTGGTAATTTTCACCTGGCCGGATTGTATAATAAAAAGCTCGTTACCCGGTTCATATTCGCTGAAAACCATCATGTTATCAGGATAGGAGCGATTCATCTGATTGCTTAAAGGTGATTCAGGTGCCCTGTAAGGGGCTTTAAGGGCCTTGAGTCGTTCAAGTGCATGATTTGTATAGGCATCCTGCGGACAGTACTGGAGGTACCGCTGGTATGCATAAATAGCATGTTTGAAGGCTTTTTTCTTAATATAATATTCCCCTATTTTAAAGAGATTTCGGGGATCTTCTTCCATCTGGTTCTTAAATGTAAGATTTGCAATGGCATGGTCGAATTCTCTCAGCTTCCTGCTGAAAAACCGGATTATTTTCATTGCAACTGCGGGATTTTTTTGAATCAGGAGCCCAAACATCTCCCTTTCAACGGAAATCAGTGAAACATTTTCCAGGGCTATGGCACTTTCAATACGTGCATGGCCGCTCATACAGGAAATAACGCCAAAAAAGTCTCCCGGGCCCATTATTGAATAAGCTTCCTCTCCTACAACGGCATTTTCCTTGGCAACCTTTACTCTGCCACTGCGAACAATATAAAAATTGTTTGCATTTCTTTTACCTTCAACAATGATAAAGGAATTGGCCAGATAATTTTCTATTTTAAATTGCTGGGCAGTCATATTGCTTCCTGTATGCGCGAACAGTCGTTATTAATTCTATTAATAAAATCGGCAATTGCTGCATCTATTTCGATAAAAATTCTATAATTCACGCATCTTTCTCCTGCCGATAATACATTGAAGCATATTAGTTTATGCTGTTAACGTCAATAAGAATTCAGAGACATTTATTATCTAATCGATTAGTTTTTTAAGCCGGCTTAATTCATTAAGTGCTTCCAGGGGTGTCAGATCATCAAGATTTACGGCTTGTATTGCCTGAATTACCAGATGATTTGAAGCATTAAAGATCTCTAGCTGCTCATTACTCTTCTCTTCTTCGGTAACCTGAACCCTTCCTCCGGAGTTTTTTTCCAGTTTTTTAAGAATCGTATCGGAACGGTTTATTATCTGTTTCGGTATACCCGCGAGGCGGGCAACATGTATACCATATGAACGGTCTGCTGATCCGCGAACCAGTTTGTGTAAAAATTCCACTCCACTGAGATGTTCCTTTACCAGAACATTGTAATTTTCGATTCCCTTTTTACTTCCCAGCTGGGTTAACTCATGGTAATGGGTCGCAAAAAGGGTTCGTGCCTTTACATACCTGAGAATATATTCTACAACAGCCCATGCGATGGAGAGGCCGTCGTAGGTGCTGGTTCCCCTTCCGACCTCGTCCATAATTATCAGGCTTTTATCAGTAGCATTATTTAATATACTGGCGGTCTCATTCATTTCAACGAGAAAAGTAGATTCTCCCCTGGAAATATTGTCGGAGGCACCAATTCTTGTAAATATCCTGTCAACTATGGTGCAGTCAGCTTCCCTGGCAGGGACAAAGGAGCCAATTTGAGACATGAGCTGCACCAGCGCCGAGGTCCTGATATATGTAGATTTTCCAGACATGTTGGGGCCGGTAATAATCTGTATTGTATGATCATCAGAATCGAGATGAATATCATTGGGGACAAAAACTTCTTTAGTGTAATATTTTTCCACTACGGGGTGGCGGGCTTCCTTTATGGAGGTTAAACTGTTGTCATTGAAAACGGGCCTGTTGAAGCGGTTTTCCACTGCGGCCACGGCAAAGGAATTGAAGAGATCGATATTTCCAAGAATCATTGCAAGGGACTGCAGTTTTTCCTGGTTGTCCAGTACGGAAGCCTTCAATATTTCCAGTTCCTTTTTTTCGATGGCAACGATTTTATCGGAAGCAGAGAGAATGTCACTTTCAAATTTTTGCAGTATTTCCGTTGTATAGCGCTCGGAGTTGACCAGAGTCTGCTTTCGGTAATATTCTTCAGGAATGTTTGTTGTCTGAGCCTTGCTTACTTCTATGTAATAACCAAGAATTTTATTATATTTTATTCTCAGGGTGGACGCCCCGAGTTTTTCTTTTTCTTCATCCTGGTATTTTAAAATCCATTCCTTTGCATTGGTCTTCAGGTTGTATAGTCTGTCCAGTTCCCTGCTGTAGCCTTCACGCAAAATGCGGCCCTGTTCTGGGGTGAGGGCAGGGTCATCGGTTATCATTGCGTTGATGGTTTCAGAAAGACCGGTAAGCTCAGGTATATCCCCTGCAAGTTTTTGCAGAATTTCTGCGGGCTGTTCGATGAACCTGCTGCGAATTTTTTCCGCAGCTATTATCGATGAATCAAGGGCGATAAAATTCCTGGGAAAGATTCTTCCAAGACTGAAACGTGATACTATCCGTTCAATATCATGAACATTTTTGAGTATTTCCTGAAGAGCAGACGAAAGGTCATGGAAATCATGAAGGTACTGGACAATGTCCAGGCGTTCTTCGATCTGTTCCCTGGAAAGGAGCGGCTCAAGTATCGCCCGTTCCAGGGCCCGCCTTCCCATGGCGGTTTTGGTAAAGTTCAAAACTGAAAAAAGTGTCCTGTTTCTGGAGCCGTCCTGCTGGTTTTTAACCAGCTCAAGATTAGAAATTGTGGCATCATCAAGAACCATCCTGTCAGAAGAGAGGAGTTTACGGGGATGTTTCAGGTGATCGAAGGCCTGCCGATGTGTTTCTTTAAGGTATTGCAGTATAGAACCGGCGGCGAGAATATCCATTTCTGTGACAATACCAAGTCCCTTGGGACTGGCTATATGAAATACCTCGTTGATTGTTTCCCTGAGGTAGTCAGTATCGTAAAGCCATTCACTAATCCGGTATACGGGGATATCCCTGCCTTTGATGTAATCGCTGAAACGGTCATCATCCTGTTCTTCCCCGTCGGAAAGGACCGTTTCCCGTGGATTGAAACGAGTGATTTCGCCGCGGAAAAGATCGATAGATTTTTCGATGGAAGAAAGATAAAAATCTCCTGTTGAAATGTCCACAAATGCAAGGCCTATTTCTTCCTTCCCAATAATCACAGAAGAAAGAAAATTGTTATCGTCTGACTGGAGTAAATTCGATTCAATAACCGTTCCCGGTGTAACAATGCGCACGACATCCCTTTTTACGATGGTTCCGCTCGAGGGTACTGACTCCATCTGCTCACAGATGGCGACCCGTTTTCCCGCTTTAATAAGACGTGCAATGTAACTTTCACTTGCATGGTAGGGAATCCCGCACATGGGAATATCGTTTTGTCGAGCAGTCAGGGCAATGTCGAGAATTTTTGATGCCTCCTCGGCATCCTCCAGAAACATTTCATAAAAGTCTCCCATCCTGAAAAAAAGAATTTCGTCCTGATGTCTCTTTTTTATTTCCAGGTACTGTTTCATCATTGGGGTAAGTTTCTGGTTCATCGCTCTTCTCCGTAAATGAAGTTGCCTTTGGCGGTATTGTCAATTCTGGCGATATTCCCGTTTATTCCGAGTTCTTCCGCCAGGCGGATTTTCAGACTCAGGGCACCTTCGGGAGTACTGCGGCAGCCTAAATAATGGGTGTAGCCCAAACGTGTTTTAAAGGATTTAATCTTTCCGTATCCCTTAATGAGATGATAAATTCGGCTGCTGTTTTTCCGGGTGTGCATCGGACCGACGGCAACTGTAAAGCAGTCTTTTGTTTTTTTCTCCGGAAGAGTATGCTCCGGAGAAATATCCAGATCGGTTGTTTTATTGATTATGCCCCTGTCGGGGAAGTAAGCTGTCCTGACGGGATTACTTTTTTTCAGTTCCTTGAGGTGTTTTCTCGCTTCAGCGGATTCAAGGCACCCGGGGAATTTGGCAACCAGATCACTGAATGCGGTATAGGCCCTGTTCCTGTCGCCGTGATGAAGGTAGAATTCACCGGTAAGAAAAAGGGCGGAAGGGAAGATTTCGCTTTTCGGAAAGCCCTGAAGTATCTCCCGGAGGGAATATATGTAGCCACGGGAATAGCCTGATTTTTTTTTCTGGATTACAGCCAGCAAAAAAAGCGAACGTGCCATGTAGCGGGAGCGGTGATCATTTTTCTGGACTTCAAGGCAAATTTTTTCTCCCTGCTGAAGATTTCCCGTTTTTATTGATGCCTGGGCCTGATAAAGAAGGAATTCTGATTTGAGAGGGGAGCGGGGATGTCGCACAACGGCCTTTTCCGCTGCTGATGCAAGGCCCTTCCAGTCTGATTTAAGGAAGGATATCTGGCATATTCGATAGTAGACAAAGTCGCCCTTTCTGAAATGCGGGTAGTAACGGGCGATACGCATGTATTGATCGATGGCACGGTCAGAATCAGATTCATTTTCAGCCATGTAGAAACGTACATCGGGAACCCGGCTGCTTTTTGGATATCTTTTCAGAAATTTCCAGGCGGTGCTCCGGAGGGCCCGGGCATTACCGCCTTCATGGCAGGAAAGAATGCTCCTGAATAGGGACGTCTCTCCATCTTCAGCGGAGTATACCCCTGTGGCAGAAGTGAAAAGGAACAGAATTATTATGAACTTCTGTTTATATAATTTTTTTTGCCTGAAGGGTCGATCCATTAATCCCGGTAACCTGAACTGAAATTATTTTTCCAATGTCGTCTGCAGTTCCGGGGACAACAACAGGGTGGTTCAGAAAGGTCCTGCCCATGATCTCTCCCGAAGACAGCTTGCTGACTTTTTCTGGAATCATTCTTTCTGTTTTATCTATTCGGGCCGTCATTTTTTCAACTGAAATTTTTCTCTGGAGATCAATTAATTTGTTCAGGCGGTCGATTTTTTCCTCTCGATTTAGAAACTCCTGTATATCAGCTGCAGGGGTTCCAGAACGGGGAGAGTAGGCGTATGTAAATGCCTCATCGAAGCGGATAGTCTCAACGGCATTTATGGTTTCCAGGTAATCCTTTTCCGTTTCACCGGGGAATCCGACTATCAGGTCTGTTGAAATAGAAAAGTCTTTCAGGGTGGAAGTCAGGGCCTCTACGAGGCCGAAATAGTGCTTCATAGAGTAGTGACGATTCATTTTTTTCAGGATAGTGTCTGATCCGCTCTGAAGGGGAAGATGAATATTTCTGCTGATGTTATCATGATCGCGTATGACGGAAATAATATCGCTGGAAAAATCTTTCGGATGACTGGTGAGAAAACTAAGGCGTTCAACTCCCCTGATCCGGGCCACCTCTTCCAGGAGGCGGTAGAAGGGGATATCACCTGTATCCTGGCCATACTGGTTGACGTTCTGCCCGAGAAGTGTAATCTCGGTAATTCCTTCGGAAGTAATTGTCTTTATATGATTTAATATTTTTTCTGATGAGAATGATATAAGCTTCCCCCTGACATATGGGACAATACAGTATGAACAGAAATTTTCACATCCGTGGGTGATCGTGACCCATTCATGCCAGTTATGCTCTTTGCGCGCAGAAAGAATATCGGGATGAAGCCTTTCCTGAAAGTCATCCCCCGCCTGTGAGATGTAGAGGTTTTTCTCTTCCTTCCCTTCATCGCGGGCCTGGAGGATTTCTCCGATTCCGGGGGACTCGTAAGGGCCGATTACCAGATCTGCAAGGTCATCCTTAAGAATTTTATCCCCGATCCTTTGCGCCATGCATCCCGTCAGGATGATTTTTCCTCCATGCTGCCGGATTTTATGGCGGTTTGTCTTTATTCGGGCGGTAACCCTGTCTTCTGCATGCTGCCTTACGGAACAGGTGTTGTATATGACTATGTCTGCACCCTCGGGTGACTCCGCTTCCAGGTATCCCTTTTCTTTAAGGGATACCGCCATAAGGTCAGAGTCACTCTTGTTCATCTGGCAGCCGAATGTTTCTATGTAATAGGTTTTGCTCAAAACTAAACTAATTCAGCTTTTTGATAAATGGCATCGATATTTTTAAGATAACGCTCAAGGTTAAAGATGACATCGAGTTCTTCCTTTGTTGTTCTTTCGGATATATTTGTATCCTTTTCTGCAAGTTCCCTCAGGGTTCCTTCCTTTTTCCAGACCCTCATGGCAAGGTCCTGGACTACCTTGTAGGCATCCTCCCGTGACATACCTTTTTCTATCAGCTTCAAAAGAAGTGACTGCGAATAGAAAAGACCGCCGGTACGATTGATGTTCTCCATCATGTTTTCAGGATAAACATGAAGATTGCTGATTATAAAAATCATCCTGTGGAGGAGATAATCGAGGGCAATAATCGAATCGGGAAAAACAACCCTTTCCGCGGAGGAATGGGAAATATCTCTTTCATGCCAGAGTGTAATATTGTCGAGGGCAACATTCATATTTGCCTTGATGACCCGGGATAGACCGGTAACCCTTTCAGAGAGGATAGGGTTTCTCTTGTGTGGCATAGCTGATGAGCCCTTTTGTCCCTTCTGGAATGGTTCTTCTATCTCACGGACTTCAGTTCGCTGGAGGTGTCTAATTTCTGTTGCAAGTTGATCGAGGGTTCCCGCCGCAATGGCCAGTGCGGACATGAATTCAGCGTGACGGTCCCGCTGAATAACCTGGGTAGATACCGGATCGGGTTTTAGTCCAACACGCGTGCAAACCTCCGCTTCGATATCGGGATCGATATTGCTGAAGGTACCAACAGCACCGGAAAGCTTACCGAAGGAAATGTTTTCCATGGCAGTCTTCAGGCGCTTGTGACTCCTTTTAAAAGCCTCGTAATAGAGGGCCATTTTTACACCGAAGGTGGTCGGTTCGGCGTGTACCCCGTGGGATCTTCCTATACATGGTGTGTTTCGGTGTTCAATGGCACGGCTTTTTAGCGCCTCAAGGAGAAGTTCCAGGTCTTTCAGTAGAATTTCCGCTGATTGCTTCAATTGGATGGAGAATGCAGTATCTCCAATATCACTTGAGGTTAGTCCGTAGTGGATATGTCTTCCCGCAGGGCCAACCTTCTCATTTACTGCGGTTAAGAATGCTATGACATCGTGGTGCACTTCATTTTCAATTTCCAGGATACGGTCAAGGTCGAAATCTGCTTTTTCCTTGATTATCTCAAGGTCTTCCCGGGGGATTATTCCCCGTTCAGCATAAACTTCACACACGGCTATTTCGATATCAAGCCAGATACGGAATTTATTCTCAAGATCCCATATGCTGGCGATTTCTCTTCTTGAATAACGTTCTATCATGATTACCTCATTAAAGTGTAATAATATATTATGATCTGACAGTTCTCATATGTCATTATTTGATAAAAAACGGTGTCAGAGGTTTAAAAACAATACGGCAGATTATCCATCCAAAATGAAGCTGGTTGTTTATGCAATCAATAATTTTTAATAAAAATAATATTCGAAAATATTTTAATGGGGGAAGTCAAATTTCTACAAAGGCATGAATTTAAATTTAATATACACTACTATCGAGGCAGGCTGAATGTATGTAAAGGCTACAGGATTGTATTAAATTACCGGCTGGTTTTTTAGAACCAGCCGGTAATAATATTTACTTATAAAGTTTGTTGATTTGTGACTGGTATTCCTTAACTACAACCCTTCTTTTCAGTTTCAGGGTCTGCGTTAACATACCATTTTCAAGTGTAAAGTCATCTGCTGCGAAGATGTATTTTCTCGGAATTTCGTATCCTCCGAATTTACCCTTCAGGGCAGAATCAATTTCTTTCTGAATCATTTCAGTAACAGCCTTTTCCTTGACTAGTTTAGCAGGGTCACTGGGGAGGCCGTTTTTCTTTGCAAACTTTCCAATAACCTCGAAGTCAGGAATAATGATACACACATTATAGGCTTTTCCTTCTCCGTATACCATTGCGTTTGCAACCTGGGGTAGCAGTTTAATCTCTTCTTCGATTGCAGCGGGGAATACGTATTTACCGTTTTCAAGTTTGTACTGCTCCTTGATACGCCCGGTAATATAGAGAAAACCGTCTGCATCGAAGCGCCCGCGGTCCCCTGTACGGAAACCGCCATCCTTCATGATGACTTTTTTTGTCTCAGCAGGTTTGTTATGGTATCCCTTCATTACATTGGGGCCATAAACAACGATCTCACCGTCATCGGCTCCATCCTCAACTACTGATTTATCGATGACAACTTTCTGGCCCCTGAGTACTTTACCAACGCTGCCGAGGCGGATAGCATCGGGGCTATTCATTGTAACAGCAGGGCTGGTCTCGGAAAGGCCGTAGCAATCATAGGTTGGAATCCCTAAGTCGTAGAAAAATTCACCTATTTCTTTATTCATTGCAGCACTTGCAGTGAGAGAGCCGGAAAGTCTTCCCCCGAATCCTGCTCTGATTTTTGAAAAGACAAGTTTATCGAGAAACCAGAATTTAAGATTAGTACCGAGGCTTGATTTTCCCTGTTCAGCCAGTTCCCTTTTCTTCTTTCCTGCCGCACAGGCTGCGTCAAAAAGTTTTTTCTTGGCTCCCCCGGCCTCTTCCATTTTCATCTGGATACCGTCATAAATTTTATTAAAAACACGAGGTACCGAAATCATGTAGGTCGGCTTCAAGAGCTGCAGGTCTTCAGCAAGGGTAGATACATCCCGCATGAAACCGAGTGAACCCCCAAACTGAATCCAGTTGTTAAGTTCGCCACTGAGGGCATAGGAATGTGCCCATGGGAGCATGGATATACCGATCTGGGTTTCCACCAGTTCAGGATAAATTTCATAGCCGCCCCGTGATACATATGTGAGGTTCCCGTGAGAGAGGAGTACACCCTTTGGGTCTCCCGTCGTCCCTGACGTATAGATAAGTGCTGCAATATCATCCGGATCGGGTATTACAGGTTCGAAGGGATTTTCTTCCCCCAGCTTTTCAAGTGAATCGAGCGTTTCGTCTCCCTCAGCTTCTATGAGATAGATATTTTTAAGTGTTTTAATCTCTTTTTTGAAACCTTTGACCTGCTCATAGATTTCCGGTTTTGATACCAGTAAAAATTTGATAGCAGCGTCCTTTATGATATATTTCCATGTTGATACGAGTTCCTTTTCATACATGGGAATGTAACGTGCTCCAACGCCATAGGTAGCAAAGGAAAGCACTGCCCATTCAGGTCTGTTGTTTGCAATTATTCCTACTGAATCATTTTTTTTGATACCGAGTTTTGCCAGTCCGCCCCGGGCATTGGCTATTCGTTTGCCAATTTCGCCATAGGTGATTTTATCCAGAGAACCTGCTTCATTCCTGATCCAAAACAGAACATTTTTGCTGAATTTTTTTTCACTTTCAATCCACCAATCCACCAGGTTATCCGGTTTTTCATACTGCCACATAGACTCCTCCACGAAGATTAAATAAGATTTTTTTTTCTGGAATGTGCAGCTGTAACTGCATTATTTATCTTTTTTTCACTATCGCTGTTATGTCAATGAAAATTAGATTTAATGATAAACAATTTTAGTGAAACTGTTTATGAGGGGAAATTATAATCCGATACACTGCCAGTATAGGCCTATTTACGACCTTTTTTTGAGAGTTGCCTCCTGAGTATTTGCTCACTGTTTGTAATCAGGTTGTAGATGCGGACCACTGAAGGCTTTATCTTTCCTTTTGCCAGTATCTTTATTGCCATATTATATTTTCTTCTATAGTGTTGAATGCCGGGAATTGATGAACTGAAATGTTTGGCAAGTTCATGATCCCTGTAGAGGTATTTTCCTGATTTGTCTTTGGAGTTCATTTTTATAAATTCTTTAATTCTTTTTTCGTCCCATTCTATAGATCCCTTTTTTGAATAATCATGCTGCATCTTGCGATATTCATTTCTTTCATAACTTCCTTCCATTTTTTTCTTTTTCCAGTATGGGTGGATGTTCCTGGCATGTTGTATTTCCTCGATAGTAAAACCGGTTTTTTCAAGCCATAGTCTTGTGACACGCGCCTTCTCTGCGGGGGAAAGTTTTACTTTAAGGCTGTTGCTAATATATTCATTTGGGTTTTTTGAATTGTAAAGTCTTTCTTCAGTTTTTCTCATCTTCGGCTTCTGCATTTTTCTCTCCTTCCGTAGAGTGAAGTTATGAGTTATATGTAATTATTTAATCATATAACAAGGACTAAGTCAATAGTTTGTATTTAAAAATTTTTACCGTTGAATGCGAACATCGTACATGTTTTCCGTAAAAAGCAGGGGTAATACATGGTGATGAAGCAGCATTTTAAAATATAAAAAATGTTATATGCTGAATTAATGACCAGAATCGAATAGGGATTCCCCTATAAAAAAACAGGGAATTCACTCCTTGCCGGTTTTAAAAAAAAGAGTATTTTTTAGTTAATGCGGAATGAACGTTCATTCCGCATTTCTGAAGGTTTTCAGAAACATATATTTAATGAAAATAAAAAAGGTGCGGATATCAGGGATTCCCATGGGGTTGTCTGAATTTATTCCGCTCGCTTTGAAGTGGAGGAAACTCATGAAACGAATTTTTTTAACTGTTTTTACCGCAGTCACCCTGTTGCTGGTGTCAGGGGCGGGGCTTTACGCGGAAGAAGTCAGTAAACTGAACAACAAAGAAAAATCTGTCAGCATCGGAGGAAAATTAATTGATTCAAAATCGATTAATGGAACATGGCAGACGATAGTCGATGGACAGCCGGGAGAGGGGGCTCTTTTCTTCAGGCTCAAATTCAGAAATGACGGTACCGCTGAAGTGACAAAACAGTTCGGTGGACATGACACAATAGTTGAAGAAAAGATATGGTCTGTCGAAGAAAACAGAATACTTGTTCAAAGCGCAGATGGTGATGCCATAAATGATTTTGACGGGGCTGTCCTTACCTTAAAGAGTAAGAAAACCATGGCCTACAAAAAGGGAGCCTATGTCGGGGTTGTTAAACCGTATAGCAGGTCAGGTTCCTGGATCCATTTTTTTCTTATACTCATTGTGCTGATAGCCCTTAATGAGCTTTTCCGGAAATCGAAGAAGGCATCGATAGCTTTTTATATCCTTCTCCCCCTTGCCATGACACCCCTTGTCTGGTCTCATCATGGCGTTACCTACTGGTTCAAGTGGGTAAAGCTTTATTCCGTGGTTTTTGCTGCAGTATGGTTTACTTTTATGCGCTTTACCAGTCTTCACAAAAACAACTGGGCAAAACTTATATGTGCTTTATTTCTTGCGGTAAATATAGCCGAAGCTGTAATGCAGGATTTTTCTATGGGGTATCTGCCGAATCTGCTGAACGGAATCGCCGGTGTACTCAGTATTGTAACTCTTTTTTATGGGTGGAAGAGTATTGCCCCGGATAACACAAAAGAAAAGGACATGGTTTGGCCGTTGATGACAACCTTCTGGATTATTGCCTATGACATCTGGAACTGGGTCTATGTCTACCTTAACTTCCCAGGTTCCGCATCGGCACAGTTCATGGTGCTTCTTTCCTGTACCCTGCCGGCTCTTTTTATTAAAAAGGGGACATGGCTCCAGGCACGTGCATTTACTCTGGCAGCATGGTTTATATATTATTTTACCTTCCCACGCTTTACGGAGCAGATGGAGCTGCTTGTACCGAGGAGTTATAACCTGATGCTGCTTGTTGCCGTTATAAGTATTGCCGCTAATGCAGTCTATGCACTGATTTACTTTAGAATGCTTTATCGGGAAAGGAAGGCAGAGGAAGCTGTCCTGTCACCCCAGGGCTGATTATATAACCTGTAATCGGCGGTTTCTTCAGCTGCCGGTTACAGGACATGATATAAAGACCTCACCCCTGATGAAATCAACTGAATAGTTTTACCTCTGAAAGATTGATAGCCCTGCAAAGGGGCAGGGGACGAGCATGATTACTTTAGTGTATTGCCGGTAGTGTTGACAAAATATTTCAGATTAGATTTATTGAGGAGAATGTCTTGATCCGCGATGGATTTGGCATGGTTTTTGCGGACGGGCTGTAACTGGTTTATTTTGAGAATCAAAAGGCCCTCAGGCCTTCATCACTCGTCTTGCAGTTCATGTTCTAATTCTTGATTACTCTTACGGTGCTGGAATCTGTCGTCTGGCTTTTTTGACAGGTTTCTTTTTTTACTGCAGGTGAATCTGCTTTTGGGTGTTGCGTGAAAAACTCATAATAATAATTCATAATGATTGGTAAATGGATTTCATGCTGTCAGTTCTCCGATTATAAAAAAGGGGAACTGACAGTATATGAAATAGTTGTTTACAGTTCTTTAACTGAAACGGCACGGGGGCCTTTTTCAGTTTGTTCTACGTTGAACTCAACTTTGGCGCCTTCGGTAAGGGTTTTGAAACCTTCAGAGATGATACCTGAATGGTGTACGAAGATGTCTTCTCCGCTGTCCTTCTGAATAAATCCGAATCCTTTACTGTCGTTGAACCATTTAACGGTGCCTTGTTCCATTTGGTTGCTCCTATAACTTAAATTTCAGACACAATAAAACTATGCTGCTTGATATAGGATCATTAAATTAGTATGCCGTTTTTAGCTCAAAGTGTAATACAGGGAGAGAAAATCGGATGGGAATTTTTGAAACTATACCGCTGATACATATCATTTTCGTATCTATAGCGGCATAGTACTTGGTGATTGTATTTTGTCAAGTATAATAAAGATTATTTTCCATAAAATTGAAAATAATTAAAAAAAGTCAAAAACTGGATAAAGAAAATATATGCGATTATATTGACATTATTGGCAGGCTGGTGTTTTAATGCAGTGTTCTTCTTATCTGCGCCGATAAAACAGTGGTAAGGATCAAGCCTGCAGTCTTAGTTTCCCTCTTTTATTGAACTTTTACAAAAAGTTATTGCATTAAATGCATGCAACAAGCACAATAGTTTATTCTTAAACAGGAGAGCCATTATGAACAGGGATCTGGATACCCTTTTTTCTCCCGCAGCAATTGGCAGGAGAGAAGCCCCCAACAGACTTGTTGCACAGGCAATGGAAATAAATTCCGGAGAAGCCGGAGGGGCTGTGGGCGGTAATATTATCAATCGCTACGATGATCTCGCCCGTGGTAACTGGGGAATCGTATTTGTCGAAGCAATTTCAGTGACCCCGGAATCCCTCGCCCGGAGAAACGGACTGGTTCTTAGTGCTGAAAACCTGGATGGCTTCAAAAAACTGGTTGAATCCTTCAAAAAAATAAACAGCAAATCCCTCATTATGCTTCAGATTACCCACTCCGGGAGAAACAGCGGGGAATTTTCCAGGCGGGTGAAGGCCATCGAAGATGATACTGAAGCGGACCTGCTTTCTGATGACGAAATAGATGAGATAACTGAAAATTTTTTAAACTCAGTCCGTCTTGCTAAGGAATCGGGAGCTGATGGAATTGACATTAAAGCCTGTCACGGCTACCTGGGGGGAGAGCTTCTTCGTCCCGCCAACCTGCGGCATGGCCGGTATGGCAGGACGGCAGAAAATCGCGCAAGAATGCTCACATCAATAATGTCTGCAGCCCGGAAGGAAGCACCTGAACTTGTACGCGGCACAAGGATCTCATTGTATGAAGGAATAAGGGGCGGTTGTGGAACCTCGGGGCCTGATGAAATAATAGAAGATCTCCACGATATAATGAATATTTTAAAACTGATTGTAGAAGCGGGAGCCCAGTATCTGAATATTTCCGCTGGAATACCGGTTTTGACACCCCAGCTTACCAGGCCGGAAAAGAACTCTTCACTTAACCTGCTGCAGCATTTCAGGTACTGCCGCACTGTAAAAGAGATATTCCCGGATATTCCCGTTATCGGTTCCGCCTACAGTGCCGGAGGGGGAAAGGGTGCATTCTATGCAAATGAGAATATTGAAAAGGGATATGTTGATTTTGCGGGCTTCGGCAGACAGAACCTTTCAGATCCGATGTATCCTGAACACCTCAAGAAAAATCCGGAATCTGTGAGGGAATGTGTATTATGCGGAGGGTGTTCCCATTTGCTGAAAAAACAGGAGAGGGTCTACTGTAAGTATTATGACGAGAAAAGTTTCAAGGGCAAAGTATAAAGTAACAAGTGAAGGAGAAAAAAATGGAAAAGGTTCAAACCCTGGAAGATGTTGCGAAGTTATGCAATGTCTCTCCAAGTACTATTTCACGCGTACTCAATAATGAGCCTGGAATCAGCCAGGAAACCAGGGCCCAGGTTATGGAGGTGTGTGAAGAACATAATTTTACCCTGCAAAGAAGAAAGCGTCCCCTGAAGAGGGCACAGTTGACTCTGATGATTGTTATTCCCGATGAAGATGAACGGACCATTAATCCTTTTTTTGATATAAAGGAAGTTCTCAACGCCATCAATAATAACTTTACCGGTGAGAGAAAAAAAATAGAAATTCTTTCTTTTGAAGATTTCAGTGAACAGGCAATGGAAGATACCTTTCATAGTGATGGGATAATTCTCGCCTTCGGAAGTCCCCGGAATGAAGCGCTGAAGAAATTAAAGGAAAAAACTATTCCCTATGTTTTTCTCAACCGTGATTTCCCCGGGGAGAATTATGTCTGTGCAAATAATATTAAGGGTATGCTGAAGCTGGGGCTTCTCCTCAACGAAGAGGGCTACAGTAGGGTCGGTTATCTCGGATGCAGCAGCAAGATGGTAAACCGTGACCGATACCGCGGCTATATGATGTCAAGGCTGGAAGCCGGACAGGATGTTGATCCCGCAATTGTAGTGGATGTGGAAAAGGTCAATGACATTGACGAAGGCACTGTTGAAATATTCAGAAAGGCGGGTTGCGACGCGGTAATGTGTTTTAATGATAATTTCGCAATACGCTTCGTGAATGAAATGCAGCAGATGGGACTGAATGTTCCAGGGGAACTCGGCGTCACCGGTTTCGACCGGGCTCCCATGCGGGATATTTTCAGGCCGGAACTGACTACGGTTAATCTGTCAACCTATGAACTCGGTTTTTTTGCATCAAGATGGCTGAGGGATGTAATCCTGCATCGTACGGACAGGACCCTCCATCTCGAGGTTGAGGGAGACCTCGAGAGAGGAAAAACCGTTGAAGGGAGGGGTTAGCATGGGGGAAGTAAATCATCAGCCCGCGGCACTTGTTACCGGTTCCACCGCGGGTATCGGCAGGGCAATCGCCCTTGAACTGGCGGGGCTTGGATACAATATTATTCTCAGCGGGCGGCGTCCCGAAGAGGAAGTTACCGGCCTTATCAGTGAAATCAAAGAGAAAAATAAAAGGCCCCAGGGCTGTCTCTATGTCAGGGGGGATATCTCCACTGAAGAGGCAAGAAAGTCCCTCCTTGAGGGAATTGCAGAGTATGCCGGTTACCTTACCGTGCTGGTAAACAATGCAGGTATCTCCTCAAAGGGCAGAAAGGATATACTTGACCTGGAAGAGGAAGACATGGCCCATCTCCTGAAGGTCAACCTGGTGGCCCCCTTTATCCTGACACGCGATGCGGTTTCCCTCCTGCGGGGAAGTAAACTTCCTGCATATATCATAAACATATCCTCAATCTCGGCATACACGGTTTCTACAAACCGTGCCGACTACTGCATTTCCAAGGCGGGAATGTCCATGATGACACAGCAGTTTGCCGCCCGCCTGGCCGGTGACGGAATCGGTGTATTCGAAATTCGTCCCGGCATAATCAAAACAGACATGACAAAGGAAGTTACGGAAAAATATGACCGTCTCATCGAAGAGGGTCTGCTTCCAGTGAAAAGATGGGGGCTCCCGCAGGATATTGCCAGGGCAGTTTCAGGAATCGTCCAGGGATACCTGCCCTACAGCACCGGAGATATTCTCAACATTGACGGGGGATTCCATCTCAGGAGACTTTAGTGGAAAAATCGAATTTAAAGAATAATATACCCATGATCAGATCAGATGTTCTGGTCATCGGATCGGGGACAGCTTCGCTCAACGCGGCAATTCACCTGAAGCGGGGCGGTGCCGACGTAATCGTAGTGACGGAACACCCGGGATGGGGCACCAGCGCCAATACCGGTTCGGACAAGCAGACATATTACAAGGCTGATCCTGGGGGGTGCAGGGGGGATTCATTTGTTGAGATGGCCCGGCAGCTCTACCGGGGGGGGGCCATGCACGGGGACATAGCCCTTATCGAGGCATCACTGTCTCAGTTCTGCTTCCATCACCTCGCGGCCCTTGGTGTGCCTTTCCCGCAGAATACCTATGGAAATTTTCCAGGTTACCGGACAGATCACGATACGCGAAACCGCGGCACTTCCGCAGGTCCCCGTACCAGTATCATGATGTACCAGGCCCTTCTTGAAGAGGTGAAGCGTCTTAGTGTCCCGATTTTTGAGAGACATGAAATAATCGAAATAATAACGGATGAAAATAATCGCTGCACCGGAGCAGTGGCGCTGGATAAGACCTCTTTTGAAAATGAGAATTACGGGGTTACTATATTTTCTTCTAAACATACGGTACTCGGTACCGGGGGCCCCGGGGCCCTTTTTCGCCGAAGTGTTTATCCGCATCAGCAGAAGGGGTCCCTCGGCCTTGCTCTGAAAACAGGTGCCCCGGCACAGAACCTGACGGAGTCTCAGTTTGGAATCGGTTCTGTGAAATTTCGCTGGAACCTTTCCGGGAGTTACCAGCAGATTCTTCCCCGGTATTATTCCGTGGATGAATCGGGAAACGAGTATTCCTTTCTTGAAAACTGTTTCCCTTCACCGGAGAAAATGTTTCTTGCACAGTTTCAGAAGGGGTACATGTGGCCCTTCGATATAAAAAAATGCCGTAACGGATCATCTTCCGTCATAGATATGTTCGTTTACCGGGAAACCGTCTTAAAGGGAAGGAGGGTCTATCTTGACTTCCGGCAGAATCCCTCGTGGCGGGGTATTCCCCTTCAGCTGGATAAACTCCCGGCAGAGGTCTACACTTACCTGAAACAGTCCGGTGCACTCCAGAATACACCCATTGAACGGCTGCAGGCGATGAATCTTCCTGCATATGAGCTTTATAAAAATAACGGCATCGACCTGGCCCTTGAGCCCCTGGAAATTGCAGTGAACCATCAGCACTGCAACGGCGGGCTCCGCGGATCAATATGGTGGGAATCGGAGGTGCGCAGCCTGTTTCCCGTGGGGGAAATCAACGGAACCCACGGCATCTACCGTCCCGGGGGGAGCGCCCTCAATGCGGGGCAGGTGGGGAGTTACCGTGCCTCGCAGCAGATCCTCTGGCGCCTTCAATCTGAAGAGAGTATGGGGGAAGTTGAAGGTGACCTCCCCGAAAAGAAGGGAGAGGCATGGAGGGAACGAATTTACCGGCTGCTGGATTCCCCGCAAAAGAGGGAACTCGCCGGAGACAGGAGTGAGATCAGGAACCGTAGTGACCGTTCCCTGGGAATAATTCGAAACCGGAAAAATATCGAAGAGGCCCTGGGGGAAAACAGACTCATGGCCGGGGAATACCGCAACAGTGGTATCAATTCCATAGGGGAACTCTTATATTTTCTCAAGAATGAAGATCTCCTCCTTACCGAATATGTCATGCTTCATGCAACAGTGGAGACCCTGGACAAAGTTACCGGCGGCCGCGGTTCCTGGTTCGTCGGTACCCAGGAGGAAATTTTTCAGAGGGGCAGTGACGGCGAGATGGCTCTGCAGATTCCCCCCTCTGAGGAAAAATCAGAGGACGTTATACTTGAAAGCCGTCTCTGTCCCGACGGATCGGTATCCCATGAATGGGTCAGGGTACGCCCCGTACCGGAAGAAGAGGAATGGTTCGAGGAAATATGGTCCCGGTTCCGGGACGGAAGGATATATAAAGATACGGAGTCTTAGAAGGAGAGTGTGTATGTCACGGGAAAAGGATATAATGAGGCTTGCAATAGTAGGCTGCGGGGATATCGGCGGATACATTGCCATGGGATGTCGCTACAACCGTCATATAGAAATGATTGCCTGTGTGGATACCAGGAGTGAACGGGCTGAAATATTTGCAAAAAAAAATAAAATCGAGCATATATACAACGACTACAGGGAACTTTTCAATCACGATGAACTTGATGCAATATACCTGGGTGTACCGCATCACCTCCATCATGATATGATAGTGGAATGCCTGGAGAAGGGATATCATGTCTTCTGTGAAAAACCAGTCACCATAACCGTTGATGACGCACTGGATGTCTGCGGGAAGTCCCTCGATACTGGTAAAAAGGTAGGCATCAATTACCAGTACCGATACGATCACAGCTGCTTCAGCCTCATAGAGGCGGGGTGTAATGGAGAACTCGGTGAAATCAGGTACGGCCGCTGCAACCTTCCGTGGCATCGAACAAGTGATTATTTTACCGGGGCACCCTGGCATGCAAAAAAAACAGAAGCAGGGGGAGCAACCCTTATTACCCAGGCGAGTCACATAATGGATGTATGTCTCAAGGCAATGAACTCTCACCCCGTGGAGGCCTGGGCCATTACGGAACAGAAGGTCTTTAAGGATGTTGAAGTTGAAGACTTCGCCATGGGAATTATAAAACTGGAAAACGGTTCCCAGCTCCAGGTTGCCAGTTCCATGATCGTAGAACCCGAGGAAAAAATCACCGCGGACATTTACGGTTCAAAGGGAAGGGGACACTACACCGGGGGAGGCCTGTCTAAAATAAAATTTTTGGGCGAAAAGGTTCCGAAGAGAAAAGCACCGGTACGCTGGGGCCTGAAGGGAATCCATCCCCTGCTTCGCAGCATCGAGGGTTTCAGGCGCTGGGTAAAATATGATACCCCATACCTGGTTCCCGTGGAGGAATCCCTCGCGGTTCTTGCCGCGGTGGATGCCATGTACCGATCAGCAGAATCCGGCAGTTGGGAAAAGATCGATGACCGGTACCGGAAATTTTTGAAATAGATCAAAATTATCCATATATATAGAAAAGAAAAAAAATTAAGGGGATAATGAAATATTAAGAGATTAGGGAAATCCATGTCGAATCATCATATTGAAATTCCAGCTCCGGAAGAACTGAGCCAGCTTCCCCCTGATGGGGGAGAGAAGTGGAACCGTCTCGTCTTCGAAGAGAGCCCCTACCTGCTGCAGCATGCCGCCAATCCTGTGGACTGGTATCCCTGGGGAGACGAAGCCTTCGAAAGGGCAGCAAAAGAAGATAAACCGATTTTTCTATCAATTGGGTATGCCACATGCCACTGGTGTCATGTCATGGCACGGGAATCCTTTGAAGATGATGAGGTGGCTGCACTCCTTAATAATGATTTTATTTCAGTAAAGGTGGATAGAGAGGAACGCCCCGATATTGACAAACTTCACATGACCGCCTGCCAGGCCTTAACCGGCACCGGGGGGTGGCCGCTCACCTGCTTTTTAACACCGGAAGGAGAGGTCTTTTATACAGGGACCTATTTCCCCAAATATGGACGCTATGGACGCCCCGGAATGATTAAACTCCTCCCGGGAATGTCTCAAAACTGGAATAGCCGGCGCGATGAAATACTGAAGAACGCAGATTATATAAATAAGCAGCTCCAGGAAATGAGTCGTTTAAGCTCTCATGGTGATCTAACAGGAAACATAGAAGAGAAAGCCTACGATTATTTTAAAAATAGTTTCGATGAAAAGAATGGCGGTTTCGGGGAAGCTCCCAAATTTCCTACTCCCCATCAGTATCTCTTTCTACTCCGATACTGGTTTCACCGGGACGAACATCATGCCCTTGAAATGGTGGAGAAATCTCTGAGAAAGATGCGCATGGGGGGATTGTACGATCAAATTGGTTTCGGTTTCCACCGTTACAGCACCGATGATAAGTGGCTGTTGCCTCATTTTGAAAAAATGCTCTATGACCAGGCGATGCTTCTTTTGGCCTATGGAGAAACCTATGCCGCAACGGGGGACGAATTTTTCAGAAAGACATCAAAAGAGATTGTTGAGTACCTGGCTTATAGAATGAAACATCCGGAGGGGGGCTTCTACAGCGCTGAAGACGCCGATAGCGAAGGGGAGGAAGGAAAGTTTTACCTGTGGCATCTTGAAGAGGTCTCCTCCATTCTGGAAAAGGATGAATTGGAATGGTTTACTAAAAATTTCAATGTCAGCAGGCCGGGTAATTTTACCGATGAATCAACAGGAAAATCCAGCGGTGCCAATATTCCCCACCTTTCTGAAATCCCCGAGGGCCCTGCTGACCCGGATGGGAATTCCTCCGAAGACTGGCATGCCCGGCGGCAGGTGATACGGCAAAAATTGTTTCTTCACCGTGAAAAGAGGATTCATCCGCTACTCGATGATAAAATTCTAACTGATTGGAATGGCCTGTTAATTGCCGCCCTGGCGAGGGTATCATTAAATATTGATTGTTCCGAATGTCTACAAATGGCAGAAGGGGCCTTTCGTTATATCATTAAACATCTCCTGAATGAAAAGGGGGAACTCCAGAAACGAATCCGTACGGGCAAAGGCGGTCTGCCGGCCCACCTGGATGATTATGCCTTCATGATACGGGGGGCTCTGGAACTGCACCAGGCTACACTGAATATTGATTACCTGCAACAGGGTATACAATGGATGAATATGGCTATTGAAAAGTTCTGGGACAGCAGGGACAGCGGTTTTTTCTTCAGCGAAGTAAATAGTGAACTTTCCGTCAGGACAAAAGAAGCGTATGATGGCGCCCTGCCTTCCGGAAATTCCGTGATGGCCGCTAATCTGGCACACCTTTTTCATTTAACCGGAGAAGAAACCTGGCAAAAATATTTTGATAAACTGGTTTCTGTTTTTGCATCACAAATAAATAAACATCCTCATGGCTATACTTACTTCCTGACTGCACTTGACCTGATGAATGGGACAGGAAAAAATCTGGTTTTTGCCGGGCCGGGGATTTCATCGGAAATACTGGCCCCACTTAAATGTAAATTTTTTCCTGACACGGTATGGCTGGCTGTAAATGAAAACAACCTTCCGCTTCTGAGACAATTGGCTCCATTTGCTGCGGAATATGGGAGCAACGATGAAACTCTATATCTTTGCAGGGATTTTGCCTGTGATAAACCTGTAACAGGAAAATTTCAAATAAATGAAAAATTAAAGAATCTGATTAGGAGAGAACCATAGATAGATATTGAAGACCCGGAACTCAATCCCTCTCTTTAACCCGGGGTTTAAACCCCGGGTTAAAGAGAGGGATTGGGGATCATTCTTCCATCTCCCTATCCCCCTAATTCTTGTTTTATAGAGGAATCTACAATGACCCAGGAAAAAAACTACAACCATGAATTTTTCGAAACCACAGGAGTAGGTGATTTTAAAATTCAGGATACGGGAATTTTCCCCCTGGGATATCCGAAGAAAAAAATAGAGGATAGCTATACATCTTTTCCTTCCAGGGGTGGATTTGATAAGCGGAAAAAAGAATTCATTAAATTTGCAGCAAATAATCCCGCCGGGGATTCCCTCAAGGGATTCTTCTATGAACTGGCGCGCCTCCAGGGGGGAAGAAAAAAGATTCATGAAGACCTTCTCATGGGGGCCCTCGATTATATTGATGACCGCTACGACTGTTCAGACTTTGTGCTCCTGGGAATTATGCGCATCATGTACCAGTTTCCCGAAAGTAAAAACCTTTCCAGGAAATTTTATGCCCGGGCAGAAGAGGTAATTCTAAACTACAAGTACTGGCCCGATGAACCCGGAATCGATTCCCTCTGTTCATGGACGGAAAATCATCAGATAATGTTCTCTGTAAATGAATACTGTGCGGGACAGCTCTACCCGGAGAAAATTTTTCCCAACGGTGGATTCACGGGACTCCAGAGAATGGAACGATCCCGGGAAAGAATTATTCAGTGGCTGGATCTCCGCTTCAGGACAGGATTCAGTGAATGGCTTTCTCATATTTACTATGATGAGGATATCACAGCCCTGGTGAACCTGATTGATTTCATAAATGATCCGGTACTGGTACAGCGTGGTAAAATTGTTCTGGATCTGATGTTTCTCGATATGGCCTGCAACAGCTTTTACGGTATCTTCGGGTCAACCCACGGAAGGAGTTACGGGAAGGAAAAACGTGACGGGGCATTGGAATCCACAAGTGACACTTCGAAACTCCTCTTCGGCATGGGACGCTACGCCGGGCACGACAATATGGGTGCCATAAGTCTTGCCCTTTCAGAAAACTACGGTCTGCCGAAGATAATTGCTGATATTGCCGGTGACACGGAGACAACAATTGAAAACCGCCAGCAGATGAGTTTTGACCTGAAGGAGGCCCATCGCTTCGGCCTCGACACGAAGAATCCCGATGATGCCATGACGCTTCTCTCCATGGAGGCATATACCAATCCGAAAACCATCATGGCGGTAATGAAGCTCTTCGATCGCTTCAACTGGTGGGAAAACCAGTTTTTTACCCCCTTTCTTTCCAGCAGGGGACTGATATCCCTCGGGCGAAGGCTCCACCTGCTGCCCCTCCTCGTGAAAATAATTGAAAAGGATGTGGACCGCAATACCCGTGAAGCGGTTAATATTCTTACGTACCGCACCCACGACTACATGCTCTCCGCCGCACAGGATTACCGTCCCGGTTACGGAGGGGACCAGCAGCACATCTGGCAGGCAACCCTCTCTCCAAAGGCGGTCGTTTTCACAACTCACCCCGGCCACGAAGGGGAAACCAGCGGGGGATACTGGGTGGGGTCCGGGACACTCCCCCGTGTGGCCCAGCATAAAAATCTTCTCATCGCATGTTATAATGCGATGAGAATGCCGGGATTATTTATGACCAATAAACTTTTCATGACCCATGCATGGTTTCCGAAAGAGGAGTTTGACGATGTGAAGGAAGTTAAAGGCTGGATTTTCGGCAGAAAAGGCGGCGGCTACATCGCCCTCTATTCCCGTAATGAATACAGGTGGCAGAGTTCGGGAGAAGATGCTGGAAAGGAAGTAATCGCAGACGGCGGTAAAAATATCTGGATCTGTGAAATGGGCCGCATGAAGGATAGTGGTTCCTTCGATCAATTTATAGAAGCAGTCTCCGCAGCGGAAATAACATTCCGGGGACTGAATGTTGCCTATACTTCCCCCACACTAGGAAAAATAACCTTTGGCTGGAGGGGGAAGTTTATCGTCAGCGGCACAAAAATTTCCCTGCATGATTATCCCCGCTATGATAACCCCTGGTGTCAGGCGGAGTATGATCCCGAAGAGATTCTCTTTTCCAAGGGAGGAGCGTTTCTGCGCCTCAACCTGCTGCGGGGAATCCGTGAATTTGACGCCTCCTGCCTCCCTTAACCCGGGGTTTAAATCCCGGGTTAAGGGAGGGGAACGGCTCATGCCATAATATATTTGACTTCATGAATATCATCGGATAAAATTGGGCTGTCATAGTCGACCTACACCCGGAAAGGACGGTCCCCGAAGATGAAACTTATAGTCAGAATTGCTCTACTGCTGGTAATAATAATGTCTCCGCTGATGCTCGCCGCGGCGCCGGTATCCCTGGAGAAGGCGAAGTATCATGTAACGGTTCTTAAGGAGGGGCGCTGCGAAATTCTCTATTCTCTCACCTTTAAAGAGCTGCAGACCAGAGACCGTATCCGCAGTATCGGCCAGTTTATTGAACCGATGCAGTTCATCGAGTCATGGGGGACCCATGGCGGGAGAAAATTTAAAGTCTCCATGCAGAGCAAGGGGAACGGATTTTATGCCGCGGTTTTTAATATTACTACCAGGACAAACCAGCTCTACACGGTACATATGCGCTACCGTATTGATAAATCTGTTTTTTCCGATACCACCTATAATAATCAGCCCTACAGTGCATTCTGGTGGCCCCCAATCCAGTGGGCACTCCCCATCAAAAAACAGGAAGTTCAGATCGTACTTCCTGTTGAAATTCCGGATCGTTACCGGAAAGCCTACATGATTAAAGACAATCTTGTAAACAAACACGGGGTAGTGACGGACACTTCATCGGTAAAATCCCATAAGCGATGGATTTTTTATCCAACAAAATGGAAAAGGAAAAACTACCTCTCAATTCATACGGAGAAATACAACCTCTCCCCCAGCGAAAAGGAAAATATCAGGTTTTTCATTCCGAAAAAGTATATCAGTATCGGAGCCGAAGGGGGTGATTACAGTCTGGCGGCTTTCTCCGCCGGAGATATCATAGAGAAGGGCTCCTTTTCCATAAAGAGCGTCATGATTCGATCGGATATATCAAAAAGCGGTTATGATGAACGGATTCTGACGGAAATCAATACTATCGATATAATCATGGCGGAACATGGGAAACGTAATATTTTTAACAGCCTGATTCATATACCTGTACCTGTCAGGTATACAACTGCGGGACAGCCCCTGGTGCAGGTGAATGGAAAGGAAGTTAAATCAAAACTGAGAAGGGCTATTGGTAAAGATAACAAGGAATCACCCGAGGGGAAATATGACCTTATATTAATAAAGCCGACCCAAAAAGACGATGTCGTTAAGGCAAGGATCACTATCACACGATCGATTACCATGAATGTCATTCCTGAAATTTATGACGGTTTTTGCCGCGGGGGATACTCCTGGGCGGGAATGAAATTCCCCTCCGCAATTGAGGCAGTGCGCATGGCCCTGCATTTTCCATTTCAGGCGCGCTATACAAGTGAGATGAAGGAGATATCTTTAAGTGACACTGAACTTCCCCTTATACTTGATAAGGAAACTGCAAAAATATTCCCCAACTGGAAGATAGCCCTCAGATACCGCAAAAAGGGGGATTACTTCAGGGACAAAAAAGGGGGAAGGCATTACTATCCCCACGTGACCCTCGTGGGGGGCAGCACCAGTGACAGTAACAGTATTCCCCTGCTTTCCATGGCACTGAAACTTGATCCGGCGAGGGTAAGGGTGTCAGATTCAATAAAATTTCAGACCCTGGTGAATGATCTTTTGAAGGGGGACCTTGCCGAGGGGGACTATGATTTTATGTGGGAGCTCCTGGGGGTTATTATCGGCTGGACTATCATGGCATACTTTCTGAATTTTTTATTTCTGGGGACAGAGATTATTACAGCAGGTATTCTGATCGTTATTGCCGGTAAAGTCTCCGGTATAGATCTTTTTGAAAAGGTTTTTTTCCCGAAGGGAAGAAAAAAATTCAGCATAACCTCGGGTTACATTTTCAGTTTTAACTGCCTGATAGTTCCATTCCGTATTACATGGTATACCATTGCGGGACTTTTTGCCCTGCTTCTGAGAATAGCTTCCATCCATCCTGCCATTAAAAAACGACTCGAGAAAAAACCGGAGTATATTCAGCCTGAAATTCAGATCGAAACTTTTCAGACTGCCGAAACAGTTGATAATCTTAATCCTGTTGAAACAGCGGTATTTCTTAACCGTCCCAGTAAGGCGGTCAACCTCATTGTAATGGATCTTTTCAAAAAGGGATTTGTTGACATTATAAACAGAAATCCCCTCCAGGTGAAGGTTTTGAAGAATGCGGATGATACCCTGACTTCCTATGAAAAACTCTTTCTTGATTCCATTGCAAAGGACGGTTCACTTGGCAAAAATAAGGTACCCCTCATAGTGAAGTCAGTATCAAAATCTCTTCAGGGTAAAGTCTGGAAGGGTGACATCGATAAAACCGCGGAGACCTACCAGAAAAAAGTCGACCGTCACTGGCATGATTTTTCTACACTGTCAGATTATCATACACGAAAACGGTATTTCGAAGATGACCATTCATGGCTCTTGATCCATGATGATTTTGGTACAGCCTCCGATACATTTCTCGATGAGGTCGCCTCTGACCCGCAGCGTGGGGAAGCTGCACAGTTTCTCGAAAGTCTTTCCGATGAAGCCTCCACTTTTCGGGACAGTTTTGAGGATTTTTCAGAAGGGATTGTTGAGCAGGTGGAGGACTTTTCAAGCCGCATTGTTGAAAATGTGGAGAACCTCTTTGCCCCGCCTGACCTGAAGGCAGTGGAGGCCAGGGCTGCAGCCGTTGCTGAAAATGTCTCATCTTTCAGCTATGATGCCTGTCACTCAGCGTGCCACAGTGCCTGTCACAGTGCATGCGTCCATAGTGCATGCCACAGTGCGTGCCACAGCGCCTGTGTACACAGCGCCTGTCACTCTGCCTGTCACAGTGCATGCGTATCAAGTTTCTGAGGCTGCCATGAACAGAGGATACTCCAGCATACAGAAATTTATCGATGATACCCGGGAGGTGCTTTACCTGCGGGAGGAAGACGGGCTACTGATTATCAGACCCAATAAGCTGCATCACTGCAATGAAACCGCCTTTGCACTCCTGAACGGATTGTATCAGGAAAATAAAAGTGTTGAGGAGGTCCTTCAGGATATCAGCGCAAGGTATGAAGTTTCCGGTGAAGTCCTCCTCAATGACCTGAAGGGCCTGATGCAGACGATACTGGCCATCATGAAAGATCAGTATAATATGGCACCCATGATTACCACTATCCCCTTCGATCCCGGAAGTGTTAAGTATCCCATTCTTTCGGAAATAGCCCTGACTTATCGGTGCCAGAACCGCTGCGATTTCTGCTACGCCTCCAGTCCCTTCCGCGGTGAAGAGATGAAGGAGATGACTACCGGGGAGGTCAAACAGATTATTGACCGGATATTTTACGAGGCACATGTTCCCACAATTTCTTTTACCGGCGGAGAACCGACACTCCGCGATGATCTTCCTGAGCTCATTAAGTATGCAGCTGATCTCGGAATGAGGACAAACCTTATCACCAACGGGATTCGCTGTTCCGATAAAAAATTTGTCGATTCACTGGCAGCAACAGGGCTGAAGTCGGCACAGGTAAGCCTTGAGGCACACACCTCTGAACTCCATGATGAGATTACCGGGCATCCCGGTGCATTTGAAAAGACATGTAGGGGTATCGAAAATCTTAAGGCTGCGGGAGTTCATACCCATACGAATACTACAATCTGTCGTGGCAACCGTAATCAGCTGATTGAGCTTGCGGGCTTCGTGAAAAAGAAATTCAATGCGGAATACCTGTCAATGAACATGATTATTGCAACGGGGATAGCCCGCGATAATGAAAATATAAATCTCGGCTACAGCGGCATCGGTGAAATCCTGAAACCCCTTCTTGAATACTGCGAAAAGGAAGAACTACGTTTCGTCTGGTATTCCCCAACGCCATTCTGTATCTTTAATCCACTGGATCATAATCTCGGATCAAAATCCTGTGCCTGCATCAAGGGACTCCTCTCGGTCAATCCAGGCGGGGATATACTGCCCTGTTCGAGTTATGACCGGGGAGTGGGGAACCTGCTGAAAAAAAGTTTTAACCATATATGGAATTCAGACCAGGCCCTCTACTACCGGGATCGCCGCTACATGCCCCCTGTCTGCAGCGGCTGCGACGTTGAGAAGATGTGCAGCGGCGGCTGTCCCCTCTACTGGGAAAACGCAGGATCATTTAAAGAAATTGAAACGGTGAAAAACTCGTCTCCGGGGCTGCGTAATTTTATCTGGAAGTGTGAAAAGAGACTGCGTGTCAGCGGATCCGGTGTGAAGGGATTGAAAGAGCAACATTATTCTGAGGAGGAGTGCAATGGGTAGTCTTGGCAAAATGATAGATTTTCTCGAAGAGACTGAAGGGGAAGTAAAAGATATCAGGGAGAAACTTGAAGAAATTCAGGAATATTTCAACGGGAATTTCAATAATATAACCAAAATCCGCACCAGGGAGATTACCTGGCTTCAGGAAGCATTTTTTGAAGAAGAGTCAGAATTTCCAAAGGAACTGGTTCAGTCATATGAAAAAAATTTACCCTCTGCACGTGAATCCTTTGAGAAGCAATTCAAAAATCTAACGCAGCGAATGCAAAAGTTGCGCGGCAGTATGACAACTAATGATGTTAAGAGAGCTGAAATAATAGCGGCAATTAGGGGCAATAATAAAAAACTTGATAACAGGGAAGAGAAATTAAAGGCTTCTGTCGGTAATTATGAAGCTGATCTTGCGGAATATAACAACAGGATTGATGAATTAAACAGCGGGTTCGGATTCATTATTAATTTTTTTAAGATGAAGGCAATCCAGAAAGAGAAGGACCGCCTCATTGATCGCCGTGATGATCTCATTGATCAGATCGAGGAGATCAGGGGAAAGTGGCAGGAACAGATGCTGAAGATGGAAGAAAAGGATACTGCAATGCAGGATCAATGGCTGGAGGAAAAGGCTGAACTCTCCATGACGGAGGAGAAGCTTTCGATTCTTGAACATAACCGGGAGCTGCTTATCCAGCGGGCCGCCTTCATGGATTCCCTGCAGGACCTGACCGGGAGGGAAAAATTTGGTATTCAGGGGGCCCCTTCAAAACCGGGGGGATGCCGGCGGTGTAAATCGGACAATACCTCAAATTATTATTTCTGCCGCTACTGCGGAGAGCCCTTTGGGGAGGACCGACAGGATATTACCGGGAGCCTGGGAGAACTGGGAGAGCTGAATATCGCCTTTGAAGATGTTCAGAAGGGAATTCAGGAGAGTGTCTCTTTTATCGCATTGATGAAGGGACTTCTAAAAGGTATAGATGTTTTCACCGGAAGCGTAAAGGATGTTAAAAAATCCCAGGACCAGTATTCGACCCTTTCAAAATTAAAAATCGATGTTCCCGGGGGAAGTGCTGAATTCTCAGATAAGATAAAAAAGATAAACGATTCTCTGGGGGTAAAATTTAAAAATCTTCACCCGGCTGAATTTGCCGAATCATTTAAAAAATATAGTGAAGAGGTATTGACGGATAAAAAAATCGAGGCTTTTTTCACTGCAATGGGGGACGAACTCGATCGAACTACGAAGGAGCAGTGGTGATGAACGCCAGGATATTCATCGGATCATTTCTAAGTATTATCGGAGTCCCCGGGACAGGCCTGGGAATCCTGTTTCTTGCCGCAGCAAAGGGAGACCCGTCACGCAAAATGACCGGGGTCATTTTGATAATATGCAGCATTCTTTTTCTTTTTTCGGGTATTTTTCTTTTTCTGAAGGGGATGGCAATGCGTCCCGCGGGTATCCGCTCCCGCCTGCTGAAGCTGGCGAAACATAATAACGGAGAGGTTTTCCCCGAAGAGATAACGGGAACGCTGGGTGATTCCGATGCGGTGAAGGCGGAAATTAATACCTTTCTGCGGTCAGGACTGGCAAAGGAGTTTCAAAGGGAAGGAAGAAAAATCTACATTTTCAGCGACTTTCAGCATCACCTGATACTGAAGGCATGCCCTTACTGCGGAAACGATTATCCCGTGAGGGAAGACATTGAACAGTGTCCCTCATGCGGTGGTGACCTTAAACTGAACAAAAAAGCATCCTCGCCAGGGGATGAGCCGTATTATATGGATTCCTGATAGGATCAATTTTACTTCATTTAATTAATCCCTTTAGTTTCCCCCCAACCCCCCTTAGGGGGGCCTCCCATTTCTCCATATGTAAAAATAGCAATAACCAAAAGGGCATATTCTGTGCTTTTAATGAGATTTAATGCTTTGCTATGGGTATATTTTGCGAAGATTTATTCGGGAAATTTTCGGGTAAATGATTTTCCCGGGTATTAAATACAGGAGGAATGAGGAATGACTAGCATTTTTAAGAAATTTTCCGCTGCAGCAATTGTGCTGGCAGTGACGGCAATGACTTTTACAGGGTGTGCAAGAAATCTGAAATATTCGGAACACAGCCCCTCCGTCTCACCTGACGGTAAAATGATGATTTACCAGTCTAACAGAATGGCCCCTGATAAATACAGGGTATATGTACGCCTTAAGGCAGGGAACAGCTGGCTTCCCCCTGTTCCCCTGATACTTGCCAATGCCCCGGTAGACAATACCGCGGGACCATTTATCACCTATGATCAGAATTATCTTCTTCTTTCATCTGACAACAAGCAGGGAAAGGGGGATGTAGATATCTGGATATCAAAACGTCTCGGCCCGCTAATCTGGGGACTTCCTGAAAATATTGGCGCTCCCATTAATACAAAGGGATATGACGGTTTTGCCTCCATATCACCTGACGGAAAAACAATGTACTTTGTACGTGAGTGTTCTGACAAGAAGGGCTACAGGGACCACACCTTCGGTATCTATATGTCAAAAAAAATAAACGGAAAGTGGAGCAGACCGCAACGTATGCCCGCTCCCATAAACACAAGTACATCCGAATTCGGTCCAATTATTCTGGCTGATGGGAAGACCCTTGTTTTCAGCTCCGCAAGGCCTGGAGGGTTTGGCGGATATGACCTGTATAAAACAGAAATTGTCAGCAACGGGAGATGGTCCAAGCCTGTAAATCTCGGCAAAACTATCAATACTAAATACGATGACAGAATGGCAGCTGTGCCGGCATCCGGTGATATTATCATGGTCTCCCGACCCACCTGCGAGAAGGGGGGGAAGTACCGTATAGAGGAAGTTGTCATGCCAAAAGAGATGCAGCAGTCATCTGTGATTACCGTAGAGGGAACAGTGCTCGAAGAGGAGAGCCGAAACAGGATTACCGATGCTGAAATAAAAATAACCGATGTTGAAGACGGATACACTCATTCCTTTAAAAGCAATGAAAAGGACGGGAAATATTTTATCGTTCTCAGCAAGGGAAAAAAATATGATGTGGCGGTACAGAAAAAGGGCTATACCTTTTATTCCGAAAAATTCGACCTGAGAAATCTTGATAAGTTCAATGCGGTATTAAAGGATATTGAACTCTCTCCGATAAAGGAGGGGGCAAGACTGATCCTGAGAAGCCTCTACTTCGAGTATAACAGCAACAGCCTGCTGAAGGAATCCGGCCTGGAAATGAAACGTCTCCTTGACATGATGAAAAAAAATTCCGAAATGAAAATCGAAATATCCGGGCATACCGATAATATCGGTTCTGATAAGTTCAATAAAAAACTTTCCGAAGACCGTGCACTTGCCGTGAAGAACTACCTGGTTAAAAACGGCATCAAGCCGAGCAGAATGCTCGCGGCGGGTTACGGCTTTGAAAATCCCATTGTTGAAAAGGGATCTAAAGAAGAACTAGCCAAAAACCGGAGAGTTGAAATCAAGATTCTTTCAATGAAGTAAAAGAAGGAAAATTTGCTTATTCCCCTTATCCGTTCCACGGATAAGTTCCACAAAGCTTCTGAAGCAATCAATTTGCTTAAACCCCTGAGCCATTCAGGGGTTATTTTTTTTTAAATAACTGTCTTATCCTCCCTCGATGGGAAGAAACAATCTTTCTTCTATCTCTCAAAGTGGTAATATTTTTTATCTCATCGATATTATAATGCGGCTTCCGATCAATTGTAAAAAGCCCATTTTTATTCAGTATCATTATGATTTCCCGGAGGGGCCTGGATTTCTATATTAAATATATCCGGAAAATAAGACAGATGTTAAGACTGAATTGTTAGAGTTGCTAGAATTGTTTCTTCTCTGTTTTAAATACAGGAATCGTGAGTTTCTTAAGGGATGTAATACTGGCTTCGAATTCAACACCTCCCGGAAGGGGATAACGCCGTGAAAATGTCAGTCTTTTCCTGTGCGTATTAATCCTTAGGGCAGGGTCTCCGTCACTGGTAACATCATCACCGCCGTAAATATTTATGTTTTCTCCGGTGACTGTTGTTTTGCAATCGATGATACCCTGGCCAAGATTTCCGAAGAGTCTTTTGCCGTTGCAGAAGAGACGGATCCTGCATTTCGCTTTTTTCATGCTTGCGGGATAGACACCGATATCGGCGCGGCAAATATCATTCAGGGATACGTCCGTAGAGTTATACTGGCGTACAACCTTCAGGCTGGCATTGTAATGCTGGAGAAGGGGGTTCCAATCCGCAATAAAAATCGTGAGAGTGCCAATAATAATATATAAAACAGATGCCCCGTGCCACACCCTTATTTTTTTGAACAGGGGACGGCTTAATCCTTCACCTTTACGCCCGATAATAGTCCCTATGAGAAAAATTATTGCGGGGGCGGTCCCGCTGATGATCATGAATTGAGCTGCCGCGTAGGATGTTTTAGTCAGGATAACCAGGGGGAGAATAAAAGAACCTGCTATAAAGTAAAAAAAGAAAAAAGCCGGTACCGGTACAAGTGTCCAGTTACTCGGGGGAATTGATTTGAAAAAATGTTTTTTAAATTGAAATGGGCGCATGGACCTGAACAGTATGGTGAAGTTCATGAAGGTGAGGGTGCTTGAGACTAAAATGGTAGTAGCAATCCAGTCTTCACTTTTACGGACAAATACCAGATAGCAGCTTATTACCAGAAAGAGCTGCGTGCAGAAAAATAAAATTTCCGGAGAGAGTAGTCCAATAATTTTAAAGAGGTTAAATTTCTTTTTTGCCATAATCAGGATCTTCCGGTTTGCTTTTATTATTATGAATAGCTTTTATCAAACGGATCGATTCTTTTAACATTCAGTAATCGTAAACGCAATAAATTTTTCGGTTAATCCGGAATATTGCACCTAAACATAATATCTGAATATTTTCATTGACAGCCCATACCCTTAATATAAGCTTAACTTTGTTAAGTTAAGAGAGGGTATATTATGAAAATTCCAGAAGAAAATATGAGCCGTCGTGATTTTCTCCGTTACAGCGGAGTCGCAGGGGCTGCCATGATTCTCCCCCAGGCCACGGGCTGCAGCAGTGCCAATTTAAGAAATGTACCGGAGATTACCTACCGTGAACAAACAGCCTTCACCAACTGCAATGTGATTGATGTACAGACGGGAAAAATTTCCAAAAAACAGACCGTAAATGTCCTGAAGGGAAAGATAGTAAATATTTCTTCCGGTAAAGAAATACCTGCAGGAGTCACAGCCGTTGATCTTAAAGGGGCTTATGTAATGCCGGGGTTGATCGATACACACTGTCACACCACAATATCACCGGTTTTTGCATTTAACCTGACAGATATTTTTAAACATACCGAGCAGCAGAGGCGTCACTATGAGCTTTGTATAGAATCCGGTGTTACCACCGTCCGTGATGTGGGGGCCTTCCCCGGGTCTCTCCACGGTTTCATAAAAGATATCGAAAAGGGAAAACTGAAAGGTCCAAGGGTTATTTACTGCAACTCCATGCTGAACGTAAAGGGAGGGCATCCTGACTCAGATCCCTCGGATATCAATGTGTTCGCGAAGCCTGCATCCCTTTTTATCGGGATGGTGATGACAAATTTTGAGGATACAGATGAGCTGAAGGATGTCATACGCGAAAACGCCGAAGGGGCTTCCTTTTTGAAGATAACCGTAGATAATAAGTCAGTCTTCTGCAGAAACAAAGATATCGCCGTATACAGTGACGAGCAGCTTAAACTGATATTCGGTTTCAGTGAAAAAAAGGGACTTCCCGTTTCAGCCCACTGTCACCGCAAATGGGGCTTTGACCGGGCAATACAGTATCCCCTGAACAGCCTTGAACATATTGTATCCGATGCTACCCTCAGCGATTCGGAAATCAGCCTGATGGCCAAAAAGAAAATATCCGTCGTGCCAACCATGACTATCGGTCAGGCATACCTGATGGAGGAGGCCTATGATAAACTTCCTTCTCAATATCGTGATGACTTCACCATGAACGAACTAAGGATACGCCGTGAATACCTGGAGAAGGAGGCGCATCTGCATTGTAACAGTGAACTCCACAGGCAGAACATGGATTTTCTGAAATACTACAAAACTATAGGACGCGATAAACTGTGGGAAAAAAAGAAATTCCTCGTGAATCCCGATCTCTATTTCAGCATGATAAAACATGGAAGGGCGAATCTGCTCAAGATGCGAGATGCTGGGGTGCTAATCGGATGTGCCATTGACGCGGGAATGCCCTTCAGTTATTTTGGAGGACTTTATCGTGAATTTGAACTCTATTCACGAATCGGATTCAGCAACAGGGAAATACTGGAATGTGCCACAATCAATAATGCCCGTATTGCAGGCATAAGCGACCGTGTTGGAACCCTTGAAACCGGAAAGCTGGCGGATATGGTTGCCTTTCGAAAAAATCCACTGCAGGATATAAGGGCATGCCGGGAACCGGAAATGGTTATCCGCGACGGAAGGATTCTCCACAGCAGCCGCATGCTTGAAGTGAATAATAAACGGGGAATCATCAGTTAATATTCTTATTGTATAATTTTTAACAAAATTTATCAGCTGCCTGTAAGAATCCCCTCAGGCTTCGGGGGGGGGCCAAAGGATCACTCCTTTTTTATACACATAAGTATGTCCTGACTTCAACCTCCCTCCGGGGGCCCTTTTTGTCTCGCCACAAAAAGAGGAAAAGGGCGCCCCTCAGGCGCCGGGGAGGCTAAACGGGCGGGAGAGCACTTCCTGTGCTCCGCCCTATAACTTTTATCCATCCATACTGTCATCCTTGACAGCCTTAAAATATCAATAAAGTGTATGCTGTGAAGGCAGGCATTTTTTCTGAATTCTTGGGCGGCACAGAACGCGGGGACTTTTTATTAATTAGAATTCACGTGAGGAAGTTTTAGAATCAGTCTGTTTTTTGCAGTGTTTGAAACAACAGGGTCTTTGATCTGAATGTAATGCTGAAGTAGTGTTCTAGAAAAAGTGTGAAGTAGTAGGTAAGGTGTGAGATATCTTTTTCTGCATACGACTTACCGTCAATATTTTCAAATTTGAACTGAAGACAACTCTTGATGAAGCTGATATTATTCTTATTAAGAAGATGGTCATGGGCACCGGAACAGCTCCTGCAGAGGATTCCAAGATCTTCCGGGTGGAGTGTGAATTGCTGAAAATCGGAAGTTCCGCAGGACCTGCAGTGTTCCAGGGAAGGGAGTATTCCCTGCAGCCTTATAAAATGCAGAAGATAAAAGATCAGAAGATGAAGGGGGAAGTCTGTCTCCCCCAGGGCGACAATTCCCGAGGCGAGGAGATTAAAGAGAGATTCATCCGGTGAATCAAACCCGGTGGTGCGGTCCGCAATCTCGAGCATGAAGGAGAGGTATACAATTAGACGGTATTCATCTCTCAGTTTTGAATGAAAGCGTTTCAGGGCGATTTCCCGTGCAGTCCCCGTATCGCTGCCTTCGCGGCGGTAAAAATCGAATGCTATAAAGGAACCGGGTTCCGTTGCGCTTCTTGGGCGTGACTTGCTTTTTTTTATTCCTTTGAATATTATAGAGACTTTACCGAATTCCCGGGTTAGTATGCGGCTCATTACGTCCGCCTCTCCTACAACTGTAGAGGAGAGAACAATACCATTCCCTTTTTGAAGAGACATCTTATTTGTTTTTCCGTATTTTTTTCACCACGATTCTGCTGATAATGGTTCCCTGGATATCTTTGATTTTATAGGAGAGACCATTCTCCTGTACCTCTTCATCCTTTTCCGGGACTTTACCGAAAATATCGAATACATAACCGCCTATGGTATCAAAATCATCTGTTGGGAGATCAAGATTAAAGGCCTCGTTGAAATTAGAAAGGGGTAGCCTGGGATCGATCTCGTAGGTGGTCTGATTAATGCGTTGAATTTCAGGAAGTGTATCTGAATCAAACTCATCTTCAATTTCGCCGACGATTTCTTCGAGGATATCCTCCAGGGTGACCACACCGGCGACTCCGCCGTATTCATCAACTACGATTGCGATATGAAGCTTACGTTTTTTGAATTCAAAAAGTAATTCGTCCAGGGGCATGGTTTCCGGGACAAAATATGTTTCATGGAGAATTTTTTTAATATTGAATTTTCTGGTTTTTGCTGTTTTTTCAAGCAGCAGTTTGAGAAGATCCTTCGCGTACACTATGCCTATGATATTATCAATGGTTTCCTCAAATACCGGAAGGCGGGAGTGTCCCGCTTCATTAACCAGTTTAACCAGGGGCTGCAACTCGATCGTTGATTCGATTGCTACAATATCAACCCGGGGAATCATAATTTCACGGGCATTCTGATCAGAAAGTTCAAATACACCCCGGATCATATCCTGTCGGGGGACATCGAGACTTTCATAGGCGCGGGAGTTGTACTTTTTTTCTCCGTTTTTGCCGCGGCCGGAGGAGAAGAAGCTCTTGAAGCGCTGAACCAGATTACTACTACCAGGGTCCGAATTTTCGGATGTCATAGTGGGGTTAATTCAACCTCTCAATTGTAGGAATAGTGCTGCACCGGCATCCTTTTCGTCAGCCGGAAAAAGTATACTCTTTCAGGATGAGTATTTTGTCAACACCAAATTTCAATTTAATGATCGCAGAGTGAAAGTCTGCTCATCCCTGCCAGATTGAAAATTTCTTTATGGTTTCGAGAAGCTTCTCAGAAATTTCCAGGGCCTCTTTACGTGTCAGGTTGCAGTCATTGTAAAGACTGTCCGCAATAAACCGTTTCAGTGCTACATAAACGTCCCCTGATGGGTAGAAAATAAATGCGAAACTGTCTTTGCCATGTTCGAGGATGGTAAAAGAGGAATAGAGCATTACCGGTTCATGGGGGACCATGATTTTTTCGCTTTTTTTTCCGCTGATAATATCAACTTCATTGAACCTGTAGGGAATAGACCTTCCTTCTTCACGATTTACCGGTTCGATATGCTTCTGGGGATATGTAGGGGGTTCCACCAGAAGATGAGTTCTGTTTCCGTCAGTTTTGAAAATGACGCCGTCCTTGTCTCTGAATATATCTTTTACATTTCTATATGCTGTAATTTCATATATGGCATATTGGGAACCTTCAAAAAATCCGCTAACGATAAATCCTCCATCGCCGGGAATATCCTCTGCAAGATATGCCTTAACTAATTCTGTTGCTTTTGCCATAATATTATCCTTGATTTATAGCCTGTGATAAAAATATTGTGTTTTCATATTTGTATTATAATTAGTTTTATAAGAAAAGCAATAAAAAAAACAGGATACTGATAATCTCATGAAAGAATTTTTTTCACCGTTACCGGAAATTATCGCAAATAACGGGGCTATTCCCGATATTCCCGCGGGAACAGGAAAGGCCATTGAAGGGGCTTTTAAACTGGGCGCCGATGCAGTATATCTCACGGTGCGTCTAACTGCGGATTTCGTACCGGTAGTTGTTCCCTCTGAGGATGTTGCCTTCTCTGATGGAACAATCGCTGCAGTAAACACCATAAATTCTGATAAGCTGTCTGAAGTTGATGCAGGATACTATTTCCCGGATAAAGACGGCGATTCCTTTCCCCTGAGGGGTGCCGGTGAGAAATATCATACATTAAAAGAGATGCTTCTCTCATTTCCGGAAAATAAATTTGCCCTGAATCTTGAGGGTGAGTCTATAAAGCTGGTAAAGGAAGTTTTGAATATTCTGATTGAGCAGGAATCTGTAGAAAGAGTGATTATTTCTTCAGTATCGGGGAAGTTTATAAAGGAAATACGTAAAAAACTTCCTGCAGTGGCGACAACATTTTCACCCCTCGGCATAATAGGGCTCTATTTTCTCTTCAGGTCAGGGCTTCTGTCAATGAAAAAGAAATTTGCTGCTGACGCACTTTTTATTCCCGAGTCAATCGGTCCATCCTACATGGGCAACAGAGTACTGATAAGGGAAGTAAGAAGCAGAAAAATTGTCGTTTATATCTGGAATGTAAAAACAGCGAAGGAAGTCAAAAGGTTGAGGCAGTACAGTGTCGAGGGATTTGTTACCGATAACCTGCCGGAACTGTTAGAAATCTTAAATGATGAAGAGGCCCGGATTGATTAATATGAAATATATAAGTTCCATTTTTGTTCTTTTATTTTCTTTTACTGCAGCAGTTCCCCTATATTCAAAGAATGAATCTGTTCACCTCGCCGCGGAAAAAAATGATATTCCCGCTATAAAAATTATGATTGAAAATGGAAAAGATTTTGCTGCAGCCAATGAAGAAGGGAAAACTCCACTGCAGATCGCCCGAGAAAAGGGAAGTAAAGATACAGCCCTGTTTCTGTCTTCGTTAAAAAAGATCCGCTATGCCAGCGGCAGCACATATACCGGCCAGGTGAAAGATGAAAAGGAAAACGGCTGGGGTATCCTCCGTTTTTTTAATGGCAGCCGCTACTCAGGTCAATTCAAAGACGGGAAGTTTCACGGTCTCGGCTACTGGTACTACAGCAACGGAAAAGGATATGCAGGGGAGTTCAGAAATAACCAGTTTTTCGGACGCAATGAACTCTTCGAAGATAAGAAAGTACATAAACCGGATAATTATGGAGAAACCCTTCTTTATCAGGCAGCACGGCGCGGAAGCCTGACCCAGGTTCGTCTTATTATCGAACGTGGGGGTGATGTGAATTTGCGCAGTAACCAGAAACAAACCCCCCTTCATTTTGCAGCCTTCGAAGGTTATCTCTCCGTAGCAAAGGTTCTGTTAAAATACAATGCGGAAATAAGTCCCGTCGACAGGGACGGCATGACCCCTCTTCATTTTGCAGCGGACAGCGGAAAAACTGCCATGGTAAGGCTTCTCATTGAAAAGGGTGCCCTGGTGAATGCTCGAAATAAACTTGGAGTAACCCCCCTGATGCACGCCGTTTTTCGGGACAGTGATGAAGTGGTGAAAATTCTTTTAGAAGCAGGGGCCGAGGTATCCGCGCGTGACCTCAACAGAAGAAGGGCAGTGGATCACGCCAGGATTCTAAAAAGCTACCGCTGTCTGCGACTTCTGCGAAAAGCCACACGATGAAAAAAGTTCCAAGTTACAGGTAACAAGGGGAAATGGCATTTGGCTGTTTTTTTATCAGCTTTCCACTTTCACCTTGAAACTTTAAACTTTTACAGCCACTTAGAAGGCATTTCTTCATGAATATATGATTCGATGTAGTTCATCGCCTCACTGGAATTTTCAGCGGTATGAATGAGTTTACTGTTTTCAGGAATCATAAAGTTCTCTTCAAGCATCCGGTTTCGTAATTCAATCAGGGAGTCGTAGAATCCCTCTGTATTGATAAGTACCACCGGTGCCTTTATCATCCGTAGTTGCTTCAGTGTGGTAATTTCCAGAATCTCTTCAAGTGTTCCAAATCCACCGGGAAGGGCAATAAAGGCTGATGAAAAATCTTCCATGATTGCTTTGCGCTCACGAAGATCTCCCGTAAGAATTAATTTATCTGCTTCCTCATATGCGATTCCACGTTTTTGAAGGCTTTCGGGTATGACACCAATTACTTTCCCCCCATTGAGGGTAACCGTCTTCGCCAGCATCCCCATAAGGCCGATGGAGGCTCCACCGTAAATAAGGGGTCTCCCTGATCTTGCGATTAATTCTCCCAGGAGGATTGCTTCCCGGTGATATATTTCAGGTGTAGAGGAACTTGATGAACAGAATACGCAGATGCCGTTTTTCATGGTGTAAACCTGTAAAAAAATATTGAACTCTTGAAGCTCTCGTTATTTCCACATGATAGATGGAAAAACAGGGCAGGAGTCATTGAATCAAATTATGCTGAATATTCGGGAGATATAACATTTACGATATCTCAAAGCTGCTCCTGCTTTTTGGCAATGAAAAAAATAAAATTCTTCCCAAATTTTTACCCGGTTTTTTCAATTTTACCGTCCAGAATTCGTGTACTCAGCAAAGGGGGCAATGAAGCCCGGTAAAAAAGTTAAAGGAGCAAGGATATGCAAAATTACGCAACAGCAACAATCGAAGGATTCGTAACCCGCGAACCGGTAATTAAAAAAACCAAAAGCGGGAAGTCTCTCTGCAGTTTCGCCCTGGCGGTAAACCATTTTTCCAAAAATGAGGAGGATCCGAAGGTATCCTTTATCGATGTTGAGACATGGGAAAAACTGGCGGATATCTGTTCCCGGAATGTATCAAAGGGGAAGCGCCTTATAATTATTGGCAAATTAAGACAGGACCGCTGGGAGGGTGATGATGGAAAAACAAGGTCGAAGATTAAAATCATCGGGAGTGAGGTCCGTTTCCTTGAAACGATAAAGGCTCCCCAGCAACAGGAAAATGTCCTGGCTGAAGCTGCACAGGGTTAGTTAATTCAACTGATTTTTCTCCAGGGTTATTCTCCGTAAATGTTTTCTCTCCTGCTGCCTTATGCTGACTGCATAGGGCGGCATTTTTTTATTTACTTTCCAAGAGCCAGAAGGGCCCCGCCGACTACATGGCTCCTGGGAATCATATCAATGTATACGGAATTTTCAGAAAATCCAAGAGAGGAAAGGGTTTCCATAACATTATGCCTGTATTGCCATCCCTTCCAGTATAAACTTCCTTCAATCAAAACATTGAGAGTGTCAACGGGAAGGAAATCGTGAATGGCGGCAATTTGAGTTGCGGCAAAAGAGGC
Organism: uncultured Spirochaetota bacterium; assembly: GCA_942491575.1. Lineage (GTDB taxonomy): Bacteria > Spirochaetota > UBA4802 > UBA4802 > UBA5550 > CAZHNW01. The sequence goes on along the minus strand of CALOBT010000025.1, from coordinate 606,244 downwards.
TGAACGTGTAAGTATCTCCCTGGCCAGATCCCCCGCGGGACTAGTGTCATTGTCAGCAAGTTTATCAAGTTCAATCGTTGATGAAATTACAGCGGGTGTGATTTTTAGTTTTTGGGCATAGTAGTTGTAATGGCGGAAGAGGTAGGCGCCGGAGATTTCTTTTTCCCATAGCTGGCAACCCCGGTCTTCCAGTTCTTCATCCATCGCCATACAGGAATCGCTTCTCTGAAAGTTGTTGTAATTCCCTGATTCAAGATTAATAAGGGTGTCATCATCGAGGAAAAAGCCAAAATTAAATCCGGTACCGATTACACCCCCCGCAAGGCCCCGGGTGCTGTATTTCTCCAGTCCCGACAGGATCAGGCATACGGTATCGTTTGCCGTTACAACCTGAACCTTCTGCTGTCGCTCCTTCAACAGGTGTTCTTCAACGAGGAATCCAACTTCCCTGCCAACAACATCATCAAAGGTATGTTCCTTGGTCCCCTTTATGAGACACCCGTCAAGACGGTTATCCCTGATCGTGGGGGTCATAGGATAGGCGAAATTTAGTCCAAGAAGCGAAGTCGATTCGGAAATGTGCACCGAAATATAATCCAGGAATGTTTCGCCGTTATCGAATACAGGGAGGGGCTCTTCTGTCATGGAATCAATGACAATGCCCCTGGCAGTTTTAGTTGCCTTTGCGGATACGCAGTTGCTGCCGCCGATTACAAGTACCTGTGCATTTTCGAATGTACCGGGGCGATTTTTCCCCAGGTCGTGGCGTGCAAATGCCAGGCTGTTACTGATATTATTGGATGCATCGGAAAGCTCCTGCGCCAGGTTGTGACGGATTTCCCGAAGGGATTCAATGCTGTAGGTTTCGATAAGTGTCATAATGTCTTTCCTGATTTATATTAGATTTTTAATTGACTCATGTGTCAATATGTGTCAAGAATTTATCAGAAATTTTGTTAATATTCAACAGGTATAAAGGCAGTGAAAGAAAAGGAAATATTTGATGAATGGCCTGAAAAGTACGAATCATGGTTTTTGACACCCACAGGATCCCAGGTTCTGCATTATGAACAGGACCTTGTAATGAAAATGATCAATCCGGGCAGGGATGACCTGCTCCTCGATGCCGGGTGCGGAACCGGAATTTTTACGCGTTTATTTGATGAAGCCGGGGCTTCCGTTACAGGCGTCGATATTTCTCTGCCTATGCTCCGTTTCGCCGCAGACAAACTCCCCCGGGTCAGTTTTCTTCAGGGGGATATGCTGCGGCTCCCTTTCAGGGATAATCTATTTGATTTTACCGTATCCATTACAGCCCTTGAATTTATAGAGGACGCGGCATGCGCCATTAACGAGCTCTTTCGGGTCACACGCCCCGGGGGAAAGGTTCTTGTGGCAACCCTCAATAGTCTCAGTTCATGGGCAGCGGAGCGTGCAAGGGAAGCGGCTCATAAGGGGGGCATTTTTAAGGAAGTTTATTTTCGTTCCCCCGTGGATCTGGCAGCGGCGGGAGGAGAGCCATATAGTATGAAAAGTGTCGTACATTTCGGGAAAAATGAGAATTTGTCAGATATTCGTGGGATAGAAAGTGCCGGCAATGCTGAAGGTTCAATGGAGGGGGCCTTTCTTGCTGCACTGTGGGTGATGTGAGAATGTTTAAATATTGACCTGCTGCAATTTCCAGTTTATAATCAATCTTCAAATAAATTCAATGAATTTTACGAATTGAATCAACTGATCGACTTGCCTGCAGGAGTTTTTATGAGGAAAACTGAAATTGCCATTTTAATATGTTTTATATTGCATACGGAAGGATGTAATAAGGTACAAAAGCAGGAACTCCATAACATCACCATTGGAATACAGGCCAATACCGTTACGGCAATGGTACTTGTTGCCAGGGCCAGGAATTATTTTGCGCAGCAGGGATTGAACGCAACAGTTGTCGATTATCCAAGTGGAAAGCTCGCCTTCAGGGCAATGCTGGAGAATGAAATCGATTTTGCAACTGTGGCGGATATGCCCATTTCGACAGCGAGTCTTAAAAGAAATGATTTTAAAATATTCTGCAGTATTGCAAAGAGTCAGAACGGTGCCTGGATTATCGCCAGGAGAGATAAAGGAATAGTCAAACCTGCTGATTTGAGGTGGAAAACAATCGGAACCCAAAAAGATTCAGCAGTCCATTTTTTCCTGGATCTATTCCTGCTGGATAATAAAATTCCGAAATCACAGCTTAACATTAAATATTTAAAAGCTGTGGACCTTCCAGGTGCACTGGTGAGGGGAGACATCGATGCATTCTCCATGCGAAATCCCTTCATACTTGAGGCTAAAAATAAGCTGGGGAAAAAGGCAATAGAGTTTAAGGATAATACAATTTACCTCATGACTTTTAATCTTACATGCAGAAATCGATATATAAACGAGAATCCCCTTGTGATAGAAAAGGTTTTAAGGGCTCTGAAACAGGCTGAAAACTTTATATTAAAAAACAGAGATGAATCAATTCGAATTACTTCTTCAAGATTATCAGGAAGCGGAATAAGGGAAGTTTCGGCAGACTGGAATTCCTTTCAATTTATACTATCACTGGAACAGTCGCTGCTGGCTACCCTGGAGAACCAGGCTGGATGGATAATAGATAATGAGAAAAATAAAAATGTAAAATTTCCTAATTTTCTTGAATTTATATACACTGATGCTCTCCTTAAAGTCAGCCCTGAATCGGTAAGTATTTTTGGTGCTTCAGAAGGGAAACGTAAAAAATAAATAAGTGAAGTTTTGCAGAGAATACTAAAATGACAATCAGGAATAAATTAAATTTAAATGCCTCACTAATCCTGATTTTCGTATCGACTATTCTTATTGCCAATGTTATATCATCAAGATTATTTGACAGGGAATATGAACATTTGAGGGTACTCCATGGGATACATCAATCTGTCTCTGAACTGGATATTCTGACCTATGAATATGTTTTTCATCATCAGGAGAGAATGGAGGTGCAGTGGGAACTGAAATATATGGTTTTAACCGCCATGCTTGAGCAGACTTTCTCCGGATATACATTTGATGATATAAAAAGTAAAAGTATCTTTGACTCGATAAGATCTGAGAGCAAAATAATTAAACAACTCTTTGTTAAATTACAGGAAAATCATAAAAAAATAAAATCTAAAAAGAGGGGAGATCTGTCCCTGCAGGAATTAACAGCAGCCAGGAATCTTGAAGAACGACTCGGTGCCCGATTATTTATTTCGTCTCAATCAATTATTGCCAACTCATCCACACTTAAAGACTCTGCCCTGTCAAACATTATGAGGATTAAAAGACGGGCAATTGTTATTACCATCAGTGTACTGGTGATTCTCCTGTTGATGATAGTCGCTCTTTCATTCATGCTTATAAAAAGTATCACCATCCCCCTTGATATTTTGAAAAAAGCCACCGATGCCGTCGGCAAAGGTAACCTTGATCATGCCGTTATAATCAATTCAAAGGATGAAATCGGAGACCTGGCGGGATCTTTTAACAACATGACGGAAAATTTGAAGATGGTTACCGCCTCTAGGGACGAATTGCAGGATGAAATCAAAAAAAGAGAATTGCTGGAAGAGGAATTGAGAGAAGCCCTCTTGAGGGCGGAACAGGCGAACAGGATTAAGAGTGAATTCCTAGCAAATATGAGTCATGAAATACGTACCCCACTTAATGCAGTTACAGGTTATAGTGAACTATTGACTTCGATTGTTCAGGATGAAAAACAAAAAAGCTACCTTCAGTCCATCAAAACAGCGGGAAAAGGTCTTCTCGTGCTGATAAATGATATATTGGACCTTTCAAAGATGGAAGCCGGTATGCTTGAAGTAAACTACAGGCCGGTTAATCTTCATTCCCTGTTTCAGGAAATTGCAGAGATATTTTCCATGAAAATCGAGGGGAAGGGCCTGGAGTTTCAATTTTCCCTTGATGATAAAATACCCCTGTCATTGATTTTTGATGAAATTCGTTTGCGTCAGATATTGCTGAATATAATAGGTAACGCGGTGAAATTCACAAATACGGGTTATATAAAACTTTCTGCGAATCAGGTAGCAAAAGAAAAAAACTATGAATATATTGATTTGATAATAAGCATAGAAGATACGGGAATAGGCATCCCTGAGGAAGATCAGGAAAATATTTTCGAATCATTCAAACAGCAATCCGGTCAGGATAACAGGATTTACGGTGGTACCGGACTGGGCCTGGCTATCAGCAGTAAACTGATTGCTATCATGAACGGAAAAATTACTGTAAAAAGCAGGGTCGGTAAAGGCAGTATTTTTACCATAACCTTTGAAGATATTGCAGTAGCTTCCGTTGACGTCTACAAGGAGAGAAGGCAAAAAGTTGAATATAACCGTATGCGTTTTAATAACGATACAGTTATTATAGTTGATGACATTGTTTCAAACAGAGAATTCCTGAGAGAGGTCCTTCTGGGAGTAAACCTGAAGGTTCTGGAGGCTGGAAATGGCATGGAGTGTCTCGATTTGGTGAGGAAAGAAAACCCGGCTATGATCTTAATGGACATCAGGATGCCCGTTATGGATGGGTATAAAACAATTAAAAATCTTAAAGAGAACAGTAAAACTGCGGATATACCGGTAATTGCAATTACTGCATCTGTACAGAATCTTACCAGGGACAAGAGTCGCAAAAAGGGATTTTCTGATTTTTTACCAAAACCGATTAATATTAGGGATTTGTTTACCGTACTGATTAAATTTCTCAGCTATTCATACATAGAAAAAGAGATTCCAGGTGATATTCCCATTGTGGAATTAAAGAATATATGTTTCGAAAAAGAAGAACATGTGGATTCATCTGAACTCGATTCAATTTTAAAAGAGAAAATCCTGCCATTGCTTGAGGAAATGAAAGGATCAGTTAAGTTCAGCAGCATTAAGGATCTTGGGGATGAATTGGTGAATTTAGGAGAGAAGCACAGGAGTGAGGCTCTTAAATGTTACGGGCAAAGTCTGGGGAAAATGGTTACTGCATATGACCTGCCGGGTATTCATAAAAATGTTAATGAACTACTTGAAATTATCACCTGCACGGAAAAGGATTCCGAAAAAAATGCCTGAGCTAAAGGATTCAACTTTTTCATCTCCTACAGCGTTTAGATATTATTCATATTTAATTTCGTTCTTCCCGTGGGTGAACTGCTTGACAATAATTATCACGCATCACAAATATGCCCGAGAGGATTGTGATGGAAGTTAAAAGACAGAAGAAATTGATTCGCGAATTGCGAAAGAAGGAAAATCTCCCGTACCTGGTAACAGATTTGACCAATATCAGGTATCTTACCGGATTTACCGGCAGTCATGCCCTCATGGTTGTCGCTGAAAAGAAATCTTTCTTCATCTCTGATGCCAGGTACCAGGAGTATGCAGAGTCTATTCTACCCGGCAATGTCGAATTCAGTCTCCAGGAGGGAGACCTCTACAACAATATAAAAGAGGCGGTGAAGGCGACGGGAGAAAAAAGACTTTTTCTGGAAGAACATTCACTTACCCTGTCTCAATTTCTGGAAATGAAAAAAAAGCTTCGTGGAATGAAAATTTTACCCGGAGGGGATGAGGTTAATCTTCTTCGGATGGTGAAAGATGATTCTGAAATCGAAGTGATCAGGCGCGCAGCCGCAATTACTGACCGTTGTGTTGAGCACCTGGCTTCCATCACTAAACCGGGAATGACGGAATGGGATATTGCAGTTGAGATAGAGCATTTCTACCGTACAAATGGCTGCCGTAAATCATCCTTTGATACTATTGTCGCATCCGGGGCGGGTTCATCCATGCCTCACTACGAGACTTCAATGGATAAAAAAATCGAATCCGGGGATGTTCTTCTGATAGACATGGGGTGTACCCTTGAGGGATATAATTCAGACTTGACAAGAACAGTCTTTGTAAATAGCATTGATCCGAATATCGAGAACATCTACAAAGTGGTCCAGAAAGCCCAGATGAGGGCGGTAGATGCCGTAAGGCCCGGAATTACTACAGGAAAACTGGACAGTATCGCCCGCGACTATATTTCTGATGCAGGATACGGTGAAAATTTCGGACATTCCCTGGGACATGGACTCGGCCTTGAGGTTCATGAAGTTCCCGCTCTGAGAAAAGGAGGGAACCTGCGGTTGAAAAAAAATATGGTTGTGACCATCGAACCAGGGATATACCTTCCCGGTGTGGGGGGCGTCAGAATTGAAGATATGGTTCTCGTTACAGCAAAGGGGGCGGAAGTCCTTACCCAAGCAACAAAAGAATTACGAGTAATATAGAGGTTAGAATGATTTCATCAAATGACTTTAAGCGCGGTACCACCATTAAAATGGATGGTGATCTTTTTTCTGTGGTTGAATTTCAACACGTTAAACCGGGAAAGGGTGGTGCTTTCGTTAGAACAAAACTGAAAAATGTAAAAAAAGGAACTGTCATCGATAAAACCTTCAGAGCCGGTGAGAAAGTAGAAGATGTCCGGCTGGAAAAACGGCCCATGCAGTACCTGTATGATGAAGCGGACTGTCTTGTTTTTATGGATACCGAATCATATGAGCAGGAATCTATAATGAAAGAGGCAATAGGGAGCGCTATCAGCTACCTGAAAGAGGAAGATATCGTTGAGATCACGTTTCATGAAGGCGCCCCCATTTCTATTGTTCCCCCTGCATCGGTTGTCCTGAGGGTCACTTATGCGGAACCTGGAGTGAAGGGGGATACTGCAACAAACGTATTGAAGCCTGTAAAAGTAGAAACCGGAGCAGAGGTCAGGGTTCCGCTTTTCATCAATGAAGGTGACATGGTCAAAATTAACACCGAAACCGGTGAATATATCGAGCGGGTAAAGCAGTAATGAGCTTTTTCGCTTTTTTCAGTTTATGGCTGAATGAACATCCGGGGCAGGCCCTTGGGGCCCTCCTCGGATTTGTCATCGGCCTTCTTATCCTGATATTTGGAGTGATTAAGACCTTTCTGGTTATCCTGCTTTCTCTCATTGGTCTGATCATTGGGAAATTAATCGATGAAAAGGTTGATGTCTCATATGAGATCAGGAGTCTTTTCAGGAGGGACAAGCGTGACCAGTAAGGTTGCGTCATGCCACCGGTTCCTCTATGGCCCGAAAAAGTAAAAAGTACAGCACGGCAAATCTTCTCAAAGATGCCTTCAGGGCTTTCGGAAAAAAACAGTATGGTGACGCAGAAACCATTCTGGAAAATATTCTGGATAACCGTCCCGATGATCCATACCCCTATTTCCTTCAGGCTGTGATTTGTCTCTTCTCTGACCGTTTCAGCGGAATTCATAACATGCTCGACCGGATTGAACTTCTTGAAGGGGATTACCCCCCGGCTAATCAGCTTCGTGCATTCATGAAAATGAAGGCTGCCACTTCTCGTGAACAGGCAGTATCAATCTATGTTGATCAGATCAGAAAATTTCCTGAAGATATCCGTCTACAGAAGGCCTTGAAAAAGATACAGGCTGCGGGAGATTTTTCATTACTGCAGAAACGCGGGCGGTTGAAAGACTTTGTATCCGTACCGTCACCTCCTAAAAATATACGGGATGACCTGAGACAGAGCCGTAAAAAAGGATATAGGATCGAAACAAGAAGAAAAAATCCAGGCAGGAAAAAATATAAACTTCCTTTAAAAATTAAATACATTTTCATGTCGGTGCTTTTATGCGGGATACTCACAGGAGTTGTTTGGGGGGGGTATTTCTTTTATGGAAAATATTTTATTGAAACCCCGCCCGGGGAAATACACACCGAAACAGTTGACGGAGTACAGCTTTCAGGAAGTGATTACCGCCTGATTAACAGAATCAACCACACCAGGACTCCGGAATTTTATACCTCGGCAGCTAAAGTAAAAAATGATTTCAACCGTGCCAGGAGACTCATTAAAACCGGAAAATATAATGAAGCTGCCTATGTTCTGAACGGGATTTACAACAGTAACGCTACATTTTCCGTAAGGGAGAAATGTGACTTTTTGATTCGCTTTATCATGGATGTGGATCACCGTAGCTATGCTGAAATCCTGCCGGCAAAGATTCTAAAAAAACCTTACCTCTACCGGGGCTTCGGCCTCAGGCTTTTGGGGAAGGTAACCAACCTGAAAAAACTTCCCGGGAGCACAAGTTTTACCCTCCTGGTGAATTACCGCAGAAAGGATATCTTTGACGGTGTCGCCGACGTGTTCCAGAAGGGAAGAAATGATAACTTGGTAAACGGCGCCATGGTTACCGTGGATGGTCTGTTTGTGAGCCCCATCAGCAAAAACGGTCGACTCGTTATTACCGCAAGGGATATAAGGAAGTAGAATTTCATTAAACCTCCTTGGCAATTATGCATATATCATCCTCAAGAGCTGCCTCTTCTGTGAAATTACTAAGCGCATTATATCTCATTTCAGTGCAATTCTTGAGAGATAAATGATTGTTGATTATAGTGTGAAATTATTTTTGTTTTTAGAGTCCCTTCCAACGTCTCATCGTTTGTGTTTCCTGCTTTTATGAGTCCATCGGTACAAACAGTAGTCTGTCTCCAGGTTTAAGGGTAATGATTTTTTCCATAACTGTTATGTTCTTTCCTGCGTCAAAGAATTGAAAGGCAGCTAGGATGAATTTTCCGAATTGATTGCTTTTATCATTTTACTCGATGTAGGAAAAGGTTCATTTTCTCTATGCCGCACCAGTTTCAGGGCATCCTTTGTGCAGCCGGCGGCACAGACACCACAACCTATGCATTCATTTATATCTATTATAACTTTTTTTCCTGATCTGTCTACAGTTATTGCACCCAGCATACAGCGTTTTTCACATCTTCCGCAGGCAATGCAGTTGTCATTGGACCGGGGAATAAAATTTGAGGGAGCGACGGCATTCATGTTGTCCCAGCGTGTCCTTCCTCTCACCTGGGAACAGCAGCATCCGCAGCAGAGGCAGATTATTGAATTCTTTGCCATGGCATTGTCGGTATTGCAGATAAGGCCTTTATCGATCATTTCTTTTACATAGCTTACCGCCTCATCCTTTGTAACCTTCTGCCCCATTCCGATGGATAGAAAATGCATGGCCGATAAACCGAGCATCAGGCAGTATTCCGTATCAAAGGTATCTTTGCATTCCCGAATACCCAGCTTTTCCGTGCGGCTCCGGCAGGGGCAGGGAACAAGGCAGAAGTTATCGTGGTCCATTGAGCGTATATACTGTTCAGCCTCTTCATAGGATAGAATTTTTTCTCCTCCCTGGATTGTCTTTTCCAGGGGAATTGTCCGGAAAACGGGAGTTCCTTTTTCAGATGTTTCATAGTATCTGCTGAATTTCTTCTCTATGAAAAAATCAAGATAGAGCCGGGCAGCCTCAAGGTCATCCTCACCGGTCTCCCTGTGGAACTGATGGATGTTCACCAGAATGGGGATGGGGGGAAGGGCGAACATGTTACCCATGCCTGTCAGGCGGTTTCTCCTGAGAAGAGAAGAAAGCATATCAATGATTTGCTTTTCTTCAAGGCCTGCTCTTTGCGCCAGGTCTTCTGTTGAAGTGAATGCGGGAAGAGGTGACAGATATTTAACAACGGCTGCTTCTTCGGGAGAGTAGAGTAATTTAAGGTACTCGATAAAAGATGCGGTAAATTCACCATCATGTTTCGGTACCCTGAAGGGATTAAGGTTCAGCCGTTCTGCCAGTTTTAGATAATCATCACTCATGGTTACTTCTCCCAATTGACTTTGATTTTGTGAGATGAGAGAGAAACTTCCCTCTCATCATATCAATTAACCTTCAGCCTGCTTCTGCTTCTCAAGCCACTTCATGAACAATTTTGTTTCTAAAGCCATTCTTGCTCTTACCTTGACTACCATGGGGGCCAGTTTGATCTTGTCCCTGAGGGAGAGTTTTTTCTTTTTTATGGCCCTGGTGTCCCATTCCTTTTTGTCGATCATTGTCCATGAGAGGGTAGGCTCACCGGGAGGACAGCCGTATATCCGGAAAATACTTTTTGCTCCTGCTTCTTCGAGGAACTTCTGGTTTTTAATACCACACTGTCCCATGAGGAAAATCGGCTTATCAAGGTCAAAGCCTTCTGGAACCTTTTCTTCACGCAGGGTTCCAGTGATGATCTGGCTCCCGGCTAGCTCTTCATACTTCCCCAGAGACTTCAACCTGACGATGTTAAAGGATACCAGTCCCTGGCATGAACTGCAGGCTTTGCCCACATGGACCGTGTATTCCGGGAAAATTTTAAAGCCTTCAAGGTATGGCAGGTATAATTTTTTCTTTAAGCCATCTATCGGATCACCCAACAGTTCAATATCTTCATCTTTGTAGTTTCCAATATTTCGCTTTGCCATATCAGGAAAGTATTCAATTTTTTCCAGGGGTAAGGACGCAATTTTGCATGCCGTTACATCTATGGCCAGTGTATCCTTTCCCGCAAGGACACAGCCCACGTGAATTGGAGTCCCTGCATGGGGGCCAAATCCCTCCTGGGGATTGATCATATCTACAATGGTCAGGTCCGGCTGAATTAATTCATTGAGATCAGCAAGAGAACCGACAAGGTTTGTTGCATGCATGATAATATGGTGGCGATCCTGTACTATACCCTTCAGGTTCTTCATGGCGCAGCTGTATACCATGCTTGTGTGTGACTTGAAGATTGGGAGATTGATAAAGAAGTATTCATCACTCAATAGAATATCAGGCAAATCAACGTAGTCTATTTCACTGCTGGGAAGATCGATAGGCTTTCGAACCAGGGGTTTGTAAGTCTTAAGATCGATTATCCGGTCGACCCCTTCTTCCTCTGCCACTTTCATCAAACCGCTTTCCTTTAAGCATTTAATGGTTTTCTCGCCAACGGCTGATGATTCCGCCAGGATGATTTCTTTGGGTCTGGTTTTTTTGATTACACGTATTACGCCTCTTAAAAACTCTGGAGAGGTGTTAACCGCAGTTTCAGGCCCGCTTGCATGTCCCGCATTGGGTTTCAGGATAATTTTTTTTTCTGAAGGTATTACATCTTTGATTTCACCCAGCAGGGATAGTGCCTTTTCTATCATTTCTTCAGGATTATCGCCCTTAATGACTGCTACTTTTGATTTTGTTGTCATTACTTTTCTCCTAGATAATTTTTTTTTAATATTATCTTCCAATTATGTATCTGAGAGGATCCACTTCGTTTCGTAATATATCCAGCTCCTTATCATGAGGCGCTTCTGTATCAGAAAGTTTGTCTGCCCACAGTAGTTCGAAGCCGCAATTCTCCTGTACATCCTTTCGGCTATACCCGGGATTGATAGAAAGTACCTTCATCCGTTTGGTTTCATCATCAAAACCCATTATTGCCATATTCGTAATGATTCGGTAGGGCCCCGTTCCTTCTGGCAATCCCGCATCATATCTGCTGGTACCGCCATGGAGATACCCTGGTGATGTAATAAAGTCTGGCTTTTCGGTAAAACGTCTGGCGTCTTGTGGTGTCATCATCATGGTTCGCCAGCAGAGAGAAGCCAGGTCATTTGCCCCGCCTGAACCGGGAAAACGTACCCTGGGCTTCTGATGGTCATCTCCAATCATGGTTGAATTTATATTGCCGTACATATCAATCTGGGCTCCCCCAAGGAATGTATAGTCAACCATTCCCCGCTGACAGGTCTCCATGATTTCAGGCATTGAACCGGCCATAAGGGCCCTGTGAAAGGTCCTTGAATCACCGACTGAAATTGGCATCGAAGGTAACAGAGGTGCCACACCACCTGCCTCAAACATTATACAGAGATTGGGGGAAGAGGTTTTCTGTGCCAGCATGGCTGCCGCGCAGGGAGCGCCGGTGCCGACGACGACTGTTGCTCCATTTTCAAGGTTTCTTGAAGCAACACAGATCATTAATTCCATTGTATTGTATTCAGTCATTTTTTTCCTTATTCCTTGTCAATGAGATTCTCAACAGCCCGAAGTTCCTTAATCTTTTCAATACCACCATTCAATTCCAGGTATTCGAAGAAATTTTTCGTCTCAAAAATCTGCTTTTCTACAAACCTTTTATACTCTTCAGGATTTTTCTCTGCGGTGAGCCACTGACGAAGATGTTCTTCATCAGAAAAATATTCATAGGGCATATTCCCGGGGTAACTGCCAAAGGGAACTTCAATAACCGCATCGACACACCAGAAGGGAATAAAGGTGCCTTCGGGATTTTGCCGGATTTTTTCGGTTGGAATGATCTTTTCCGTTGTCAGGACAACCCTTTTTGACGCTTTGGCAAGGTCCTGGTCGGAAACCGATGCTCCGTACACACGGGCATTTCCATAAATGTCACATTCATGCACATGAATTGCGGCAAAATCCGGATATAGGGCGGGGTAGGCGGCATACGTCCGGCCCGTAAAGGGGCATTCAAGTTTTTTTGCCGCACTGTATTTAAAGGTGTCGGTACCCAGAATGTTGCGCGCCGGCAGAAAAGAAAGGCCCATGGCAGCCGCTTTCAGTCTCCACGAAAGGGTAGCATTGGTCCATTCTGTCAGCTTAACTTTGCCACTCTCGATATATCTTCGCGCAGCCGGGGAGAGCCCGCGGGCTTCCAGTCCGATTATATAGGCGATATCACACCGATCAAAACACTCACCTGCAACGAGAACCTGAAAATCATGTGTCGAGGTATGGCCTGCTAACCCAAGGTTTTTTATCCCCTGACGGACAATTTCATGAATAATTGCAGTGGGAATCCGGTTCGCACCGAATCCGCCTATGGCGATATAGTCTCCAGCATTGATCATGGCTTTAACTACTTCTTCAGGTGATGAGAGTTTTGATTTCAGTGCCCGTGATTTTGTTCTGAAAAAGTCCCGAGCCCTGTCAGCGTCGGGATCAGTGAAAAGTTCACTGATCCCTTCTGCTCTGAATATATCTCTATCTTCAGTCTTACTGTTCATCGTTCTTTTCCTGTTGCCCGAGGCCCATGATTTCTCTGGCTTCATCAGGTGTTGCCGGTTCCTTGCCGAGTGACCTGACAACCTGTGCTGCCCATTCAACCTGTTCATAGCTGCCCTTTGCCAGTTTCCCATCAGGCATTCTTACATTGTCTTCTAATCCAACCCGAATATGTCCACCCAGAATACATGACTGCATTCCTGCATAAAACTGGTCATGGCCAATACCGCAGGTCGTAAAATTTGAATTTTCAGGTAAAGAATTAACCATTGTTATAAAGGCGTCAGGTCTGAATGCCTGTCCCCCAGCGGTACTCCAGACAAAATTGATGTTGTAGGGTTCAGTGAAAATACCCTGTTTTTTTACCAACAAGTAGTTATCAAGTCCACCAATGTCATAGACTTCAATCTCCGGTTTGATGCCATTCTCTTCCATGGCTTCTCCAAAATCTTTCAGCATGGCAAAGGTATTGGTGAAAATAAATTCATAAGCAATTTTCCCTTTTTTTCGATCTGCTATTGCAAAGTTCATAGTGTTGGTATTAAGAGAAGCCATCTCCGGTTTAATTGCCAAAATCTGTTCTATTCTCTGTTCCGGAGTTGCGGTGGGGCCTACTGCTGAAGTCAGATTGATGATTAGCTCAGGACATCTGTCTTTTATGGCATCATAGGTTGCCTTTATACGTTCGATATCATGAGTTGCCATTCCGTCATCCTTCTTTGCATGGACATGTACCATCGCTGCTCCAGCTTGGTGGCACTTTTCTGCCTCAATGGCAAATTCCTCAGGCTGATACGGAACATTCTCATTGTTTGCCTTAAATGTACCGGCACCTGACATTGCTGCTGTTATTATTACTTTCTCTTTCATTTCAATCTCCTTATTTTAAAGCGGCTCGTAGCCATTGATGTTTTTAAGATTATTAATCATCTGTAGATAGTGCCTGTCTCTTATTTCACTCATCTCAGCTTCGGGCTTCCCGCCATAATCAAAGAATCCCTTTGAGGTCTTTATTCCCAGGTGTCCTTTTTTTACTTTATCATCAATTATTGGCATGGTTACTCCCTTGCTTTTCATGATGTCATTCACAAGATCAAGACCGTTGAAGTCCATTGTTTGAACAACACCCACTACCGGAAGTCTCACTCCGAGACTTGCCTTAACGGCCTTGTCGATCTGCTCAGGAGTTGCCCAGTCATTGTTGAGAATCTCGAATACAGCCATGGCAATGTAGTTCTGGATACGGTTGACTATGTAGGAAGGAACAAACTCCTCCAGTACTACCGGCTCCTTTCCCAGATCTTTAAGGATTTCTGTTACTGTGTCTAAGATTTCAGGATCAGTATCTGGTCCCGGACAGACTTCAACGAGGGGAATGATTTGAGCAGGTGCAAAAAAATGAGCTGCAAGAAAACGTGCGGGATTTGAAACATCTACAAAGCTGAATATTTCAAGACCGGAAGTATTAGAGGCAAAGATAACATCTTTACGGCATACTTTATCGAGAGTTTTGTAAACCTTTTCCTTAATCTCTTCGACTTCAGGTACCGCTTCCATAACCATGTCTACATCGGCGGCGGCGGTTTCAAGATCCGTTGTCATCTCGATACGTCCCATTATATCAGCAGGCTTTTCTTCTGGCATTTCACTCAGCCGTACCAGTGCTTCAAGACTCTCCTTTATTCGGCTATAAGCCTTATCGAGAACCTCTTGACTGGTATCCACAAGTGTTACTGAGTAATCATGCTGAGCAAAGAGTTGAGCAATTCCGTGGCCCATTACTCCAGCCCCAAGAACAAGAATTTTATTAATATCTTCTTTTTTCATTTAGAGTCCCTCTCATAAATTTTATTGAATGAAATGATTTTATACTTATGCTTTTAATTCTAATTATATGGCAGCCAGCACTCCATGAGTTCCTTTATCGGCCATCGTGACAGTACTTCGAATCCGTCTTTTGTAACAAGGACATCCTCTTCAAGACGCACTCCGTGTTTTCCCCCCCTGTGTCCCGCATAAGTTTCAAGGGCGATAACCATTCCGGCTTTTAGTTCTGTGGGAGGCAGTCCCATTGTCTTCATGTACTGGCTGATACCGGGAGGATCGTGAAGGGTAAGGCCGAGTCCATGCCCCACTGCATAGGGCATTACTTCCGCCCAGTCTTTGAATCCCCAGTACTCCGGTGAATCCGGCCACTTTGCCGCAACATCGTGGTTAGTCGCACCTTCCTTTATCACGTTGATTGCGCCATAAAGCATCTCGTAACATTCCTGGTAGAGTTCCTTCTGCTCCTGGGTAGCCTTGCCGACACAGAAGGTCCGGTAGACACAGGATTTGTAGCCCTGATAGGAGTTGCCGTCCACATCAATGTAGACCAGGTCTCCGGGACGGAGGGGCTTGTCCGTGAAGGACCAGCCGTAGGGATTGGTATTGTAGCCGGAACAGCAGACCAGATCTTCCGTATGGTCCGCACCTTCATGATACAGTTCCTTTATGCCTATGCCGACCAGGTCACACTCCCTGACACCGGGCCTGATGGCATCGGCTATGGCGGCAAAGGCGGATTCAGAGTTCTGGCAGGTGATGCGCATAAGCTCTATTTCGTCCTCTGTCTTGATAACACGTGCCGCATCCAGGATCGGTTTGCCGTGAATGACATTGATTCCGCGCTTCTTGAAGGCCCGTTCCAGGATAACCCCGCAGACAGTGCCATCAATTGCAAGGGGCTCTTTTTCCAGGCCGTAATCTGCCAGAAGCTTGCCGATAATGTCTACGGTGACCTGAACTGCAATGTGATCCTCGTTTGCAGCTACCACCTTAAAGGGGGGGAATCCCGGCTTGACACGCCCCTGCATCCAGGGCATCCGCCTCTCTGTTTCTGAGGGGGTGCCACCACCAAATAAGATCGGCTCACCATTGCGTGGAAGCAGTACACACTGCATTTCAGCGGGACGCATGGGGGTTGTTACATAGTAGGAAGTCAGGTATCGTATATTGGCCTCGTCCCATGTGATAACTGCACCTGCTCCCGACTGGTTCAACTGCTCCTTGGCCCGGTCCAGTCTTTCTTTTCTGAGCCTGTCATAATTGACACGCTGTTCGTAATCTACTGCGTACTTACCAAATGCCATCTTGTCCTCCTTCTCAAAAAAAGATTTACAAAGTAACCATATGGTTACTTATTGTGCAAAAAAATATGAATACTTTTGCTGTTTCCCTGCTGTGCTGCCCGGTTCCAGGTAAAAGCAATCCGTATTTTTTGAAATCCTGACAGGGCCATTGTAGATGTCTGATTTCCCGGAATACCCGGCCCAATGTGATACAGGAGTAAGCTTTTAACATCAGCTTCTGCTGTCACCTCTGCCGCTTCCAGCGTGCTGCAGTGATGCCTGGAAACCTGGGATAAATGCCTTATATCAGCATTTTTAATCATACTCTACTCCTGTTGTTATGTTCAAGGTAACCATTTGGTTACTTGTCGGGTAAAAAAATATCATTACAGTAAAGTGCTTATTTGTTTTTCCAGTTTTTCCGGCTTAAAGTATTTTTTTATCGCTTTATCAGTCAGACCGATGCCGCGCAGTGCAAAGAAAACGGCATCTTCAACAAGTTCCCTGTAGGTGGTAGTATAGTTGAAAGCCGGCTCTCCTGAAACATGACAAAGATTCAGGCCCATGGCAAGGTGATGCATGAACCAGAACCGGTTTTTTATATTTCTTCCGGGATGAATAATATCGCCGTTTTTTTCTGCATAGTAGTAGTTGTTCAATAATATTTTTTCAAAGTCATCATGCAGGCGGTTCAAGGTTTTACTGGCATAATCCAGATTTTCCAGGAGACTGTAAAAGAAGAGCCGTTCGTGTCGTTTCTGATCCAGATTGTTCACTCCCGCTTCAAATAGAATTAATCTGTAAAAAGCATAGCACATGAAAACAAGGGTTTCTGTCGAAGTTTCAAGAATCTCAAATTTTTGTTTAATTTTTGGAATTAAGTAATCGGCATACCCCAGGATCTCTTCATACATGGCTTCCTTGCTGGGGAAATGCTTGTAGAGGAGGGCATTTGATACATCCGCCGCATTTGCAATGTCACGAATTGAGGTACCGTTAAACCCGTTATCAGCAAAGAGGGGTTTTGCCGCTTCAATAATTCTTTGCCTGCGTTCTTCAGCATTTATGCGTGTTTTGTCAGCCATGTGTTATTCTCTTTAAGTGAACGATTGGTTACAATTTAATAAAATACGTGGATAAGTCAAGGAAAAAAAATTCAGCACCAGGGTGAATGGATAATAGTACATCAGTGAAAGGTAATGATGAGATTGCTGTATATTATGACGGGGGCATAGGAGACGCAAAGGGGTGCTAGTGACTGCGGGCAGGCAGCCGGTTATACATCTCACCAAGTTTTCTCAGTTTCTCCGCAAGTGCCGGGGTTATATCATTTGAGGTGACTTTCCACAGCCAGTTACCTTCTACGGTTCCGGGGGTGTTCATCCTGAATTCTGAACCGAAGCCGAGAATGTCCTGCATGGGAATGATTACCATATCGGCAATAGTTCTGAAGGCGGCGCGGATGAGTTGCCAGTGTACATCACTGAAATTATCGGTCCCCAGGTACTCCATTATATATTTTTGGGTTTCTTTGTTTATCCCCTCTTCGTAGAACCAGCCATTGGTGGTATTATTATCGTGGGTACCGGTATAGAGGATGCAGTTCTTGTTGGTAATATTATGGGGGAGGTAGCTGTTTTTATTGTTCCAGTCGAAGGCAAACTGGAGTATTTTCATTCCGGGAAGGTCATACCTGTCACGCAGGTTTTCGACTTGCCGGGTAATGATTCCGAGGTCTTCTGCAATCAGGGGAAGGTCCCCAAGTTCTTCTCTCAGGCGGTCAAAAAAGAGAACCCCGGGCCCTGGAATCCATTTCCCCTCTATCGCCGTGGGCTCATCCGCAGGAATTGCCCAGTAGGATTCAAAACCCCGAAAATGATCAATGCGCAGGAGATCAACAAGTTCCACCAGGTGATTGATGCGCCGCTTCCACCAGGAGAAGGTAATATCGTTGAGGGAATTATCCCGGTTGAGCCATCGATAGAGGGGATTGCCCCATCTCTGGCCTGTTTCACTGAAGTAATCCGGCGGGACCCCGGATACTGCGCCGGGTCTGCCTGTTTTATCATCAAGCTGGAAAATCTCCCTGTGGCTCCACGCATCTGTACCTTCAAGGGATACATAGATGGGGATGTCTCCGATCATTTTGATGCCGAGTTTATTGCAGTATTTTTTTAACTTCCCCCATTGAGAAAAGAAAATATACTGCAGGAATTTCTCGAAAATAATTTCCTGTTTAAATTTTACGGCTGCCTCATCAAGTGCATACTGTGCTGCATCAGAAAGCGGAGCCGGCCACTGCTGCCAGTCATCTGTCCCGTATTCATCTGAAAGTACCGAGAAAAGAACAAAATCATCCAGCCAGTAAGCTTCCCTGCTGCAGAAATTTTCAAAGGAGAGAATTTCCGATTCCTCTGCATTAGAAAAAAATTCCTCACTGCACTGCCGCAGAATGGGAAGTTTCAGGTCGATTGCTTTCTGATAGTCAACCTGATGTTTTTCAGGGAGTTCAGGCGCCTTAAACTTCCCCCGAAACCAGACTTCTTCAGAGAGTTTCTTTACACTGATGAGATGCCAGTTCCCCGCAAAGGTAGATGCCGAGGTATAGGGCGAACAGGCATGGACCATCGAGACGGGCCCCAGTGGGAGAATCTGCCAGCAGGAGGCACCTGCGGAGTGTAGAAAATCCGCAAAACGGTATGCCTCATCCCCCAGGGTTCCGATTCCACCTTTTCCCGGGAGACTGGTTATATGCTGAAGGACTCCGAAGGAGCGGTCTATTTTCATTCTTTAATTTGTTTCATAATAGTTAGAATTTCTTTCAGCTGTTTCAGCTCATCACCGTATTCTTTCCATTTGCCCCCCCGCATCGCCTGTTCGGCACGGTTGTAGTGACTGAGGGCCTTGCCTGCCAGGTTGTTAAGGCGTTCCCGGTAATTTCCCTTCTGTTCTTTTTCTTCCGCCAGCGTATAGTCGCCTTTGTAGAAAATCTTTTCTATTGCTGAGGCGAGGTCTTTTTCCATTACTATTTTGTCCGCAAAGGATACTATAACACGCTTCAGTTCGGGCATTTCACTGGTTTCAGCCTTCAGGTAAAGGGGTTCTATATAGAGAATTGATTCCTCGATGGGTATCACCAGCATATTGCCACGGATTACGCTGGACCCCTTTTGACTCCAGAGGGTAAGTTGTTTTGAAATCTCCGGGGTCTGGTCGATTCTTGCTTCGATCTGCAGCGGACCGTAACTCAGTTTATCCTTTGGGAGGGTATAGAGTTTCAGTTCACCATAGTTTGGCATATCACACTTTGCCACCATGAAGGCGATCATGTTGTTCTTCTTGTAGGGCGTAAATGGCATTATCAGGATGAACTCGCTCTCCTTCTCGTCGGGAAGGGAAGTTACAAGATAGTAGCTCTGCACTGTTTCTTCACTGTTCTCATATATCTGACGCGGGAAGTGCCAGGCGTCTTCATTGTTATAGAAAACGTTGGGATCTGTCATGTGATAACGGAGCAGCATATGTGACTGGACACTGAAGAGTGTGTCGGGATAGCGAATATGCGATTGAAGGTCTTTCGGCATTTTATCCAGTTCTTTAAATATGCCGGGAAACATCCTGGCGTATGTTCGGATGATTGGATCTTTTTTATCGGTAATATAGTAGTCCATTTTGCCACTGTAGGCATCGATGACAATTTTTACTGAGTTACGGATATAATTGACCCTTTTTTTACTGATCTGAATTGGGGTCGAGTAGGGGAACTGGGCAGTGGAAGTGAAGGCATCGATCATCCAGTACATCTTTCCTTCGGATATTACCAGATAGGGATCATCATCGATTTCGAGAAAAGGCGTATAGGTCTTTACCATTTCAACAATGTTTCTTCTGTACAGGATACGGCTCTTATTGCTTATACTTTCCGAGATGATCAGGTTGATATCCTTGAAAGAAATGGCAAAGAGGAGTCTCTTGAAAAATGAATTAAGAAGGGTGCCCCCCTTTCCCTGATACGTGGTATATTTGTTTTCATCACCGGAGGGATAGTCAAACTCTCCAGGCTTGATGTCCGTATTGGTAATGACGTATTCATTGTTATGCTCGCCGAAGTAGATTTCCGGCCGATTCAGTTCAATGGGGATGTCCATTTTCGGCGGAATGTCATAGATAAGCATTTCCGGCTGTCCTTCAGAGGTGACCTTATCTACACGGCTGAGAACCGCACCGTAACCATGTGTATAAATGAGATGACTGTTCTGCCACGTCTGGGTATTTCGGGTCAGCTGTTTTATCGAGAGTTCCCGGGCAGAGAGATTAACTGCAATTTTTTTATCATTGATTTTGTAGCGGTCAACATCTACATCAATGAACTTATAGTATGGTTTAAGTTCCTGGAGCTGCCGGTATGTCTGTTTCAAAGGTCGCCAGTCCCAGAGGCGGATGTTTTCTATTGTATCCTTATTTTTTCGTATGTCCTGGTTGGTGAGATTTTTTTTATTAGCGAAATGGATCTCCTTTATGCGATTGATGTCATATCCAATTCGGGTGTATTGAATATTATGCTTTATATAGGGTTTTTCCTTTTCAAGTTCATTGGGATCTACGATAAATCTCTGCTGCAGGGCGGGATAGACAATACCTATAAGGAAATAGGCTGGGAGCAGTGCCGCCATGACAATAATGGGGAGTTTAAAGCTTCTTTTGAATATGTTAAAAAGAAGCAGCGCCCCGGCGACCAGGGAGAGAATGGTCGCTACATTATAGGCAATAAGGTTGGCATTGACTGCTGTATATCCAGCACCGTAAAATTTTCCAATTTTGGAGAAAAGAAGATCATAGGCTTCGATTCTGTAGCCGATTCCGTAAAGGGTCACTAGAAATGCGAGCAGTGTCGAAATGTGGGC
This sequence comes from uncultured Spirochaetota bacterium, assembly GCA_942491575.1. Lineage (GTDB taxonomy): Bacteria > Spirochaetota > UBA4802 > UBA4802 > UBA5550 > CAZHNW01. The sequence continues at coordinate 585,232 of CALOBT010000025.1, read as the reverse complement.
CCTGGAAAAGAGGGAAAATTCAAGCCTGGTATTTCCGAAAAAGATTCCCCCATTGAGAAAATGAAAAACAACAGAAAATATAGTTAAAATTACCAGGGATGACATGAGCCATCCGTACAGGAATTTATAGAATGGAAGGGAAAATACATAAAATCCTATATCGAGGTTGAAAATGGGATCCTTTGGAAATCCTTCGAAGGGGACACCGTTGGTAAACATCAGGTATTCCTTCCAGAATGCTGAAGCGGCAGATCCCATTATAATCCCCATGGCAATAACACCGATGGCCAGTATTACAAAGAGGGCACGTCTGGGTGACCCAAGTATGGGCAGCTGCAGACGGTCTAATATGTTGCTGGTAAATATCCTTCCTTTGCCCCCGAGAGCCCTGATGAGGAGAAAATTCAGGAAAAATAGTGCCACAAAAATCAGGCCGAATATCAGGCTCACATTGAACTTGGTGAAGAAAAGGACCCAGAAAATATCGAGTCCGTTGTTGATGTTGAACCACTCATAATCGGTATAGAATGTAGAGGTGTTCCCAAGGGTGAAATATAAAATAAAAAAAGCGATCAATATCCATACAACACGTTTGTTCATTCTCTCTTCTCCTTGTATGTCAGTGAGGGAAATTGTTAGCAGCTGTAATATGATAGTATATCATAAAATAATTGCCGGTAAAAGTTATTTATTAATTATGAAGAATTGTTTTTAACTGTATGAGAATCAATTATATTACATGTTACTTTTTAGCAACGATAAAAATATTTTTTTCACAGGGGAATTTCTTCGCATTCATGCCAAAAATGTATTGAATGGATATTTTTAATGGCATATGGTGGAAGGTACCATACCATTTATCCATGGAGAATAGATATGTCCTCTGTTAATAACTTTACCGCATCTGATTTCAATCTTGAAGAGGTAAGAAATTTAAAGGGAGATTCGAAGCTGATAGTAGTTTTTTCCACCTTCGGCGAGAGGGAAGCTGATTTGATTTTTGAAAAGATTTCCCTCCTGCAGGATGAAATCGGTTCTGTAATTGATAAAATTTACCTGTCCCACCGGCGGGCAGGGGCCGACAGTGAATTAACCGAGACAAGGGCAAAGGAAGCCTATGAAGGGACGGAAGTAATTATCTGCAACGATTTCAGTGTCCCCGATATGGAAAAGGAGAAGGGGAAGGGAGCCGATATGAGGCGACTCCTCTATCATATAAATACTGGTTTTGCCCGGGGTGATGACCCGGCGAAATATACAGTTGTTTTTCTGGATGCGGATGTGGTCAAAGAATATTTCGGGATTCATTTTGTCCTTGGCCTCGCCGGTGCTGTCCTGAAGGGATATGATTTCGCCAAGGCGAGTTTCTGGCGGGAAATGGGCCGTGTAAAAAAATATGTTGCACAGCCCCTGTTTTCAATTATCGAACACGAAGATCTGGAGAACCTTAGAAAGCTGGCGTATCCACTTTCCGGTGAGGTGGCGGGTACCCTCGATTTTTTTAACGGCGTCCACTTCTGGCAGATGTATGGCGTGGAGACGGGGATAAATATCGATTCCAGTATCGGAGACTATAAAATTGCCGATGTAAATCTTGGGCGCTATGACCACGAACATCACGGGGATGTGGGGATTCAGAAAATGTCCTTTGGAATTATCAGGACCTATTTTAAACAGATGGTCGATTACGGATACATAGAACTGAAAAAGGGGGCAAAACTCTCGGATAACTTTTCTGCACAGTTTATAGACGAGGATAAGTCACGGCAGAAGATGGATTTTGATCTTACTGAAAGAAAATATGCCCCCCTATGGGAAATTGTATAAAACTGGCATGGATACTTAAAAAACGGCCCCTTGCGGGGCCGTTAAAAAAATAGGTTTTATTAAAAGTTTTTTCCGCTATTGCTGATTTACCTTCCCCCTGAATATTCGGTAAACATAGGCGGTATAACCTATGACCAGAGGCATTCCAATCAGTGCAATGATGAGCATAACCTTCAGAGTCAGTTCTGTTGAGGAACCGTTATAAATGGTAATACTCATGTTTATATCATTGCCGGCTTTGACGAGATTCGGGTAATGCACAGTTCCAGCAATGACCCACAGGGCGATAAAGTTCAATGATGACATTAAAAAACTTTTTCCATCCTGTCCGTCCCCTGCAGATTTTTTTGCAAGAAAGCTGAAAATTATAACTGCAACCAGGGCAATCCATGGCGCTGTCTTTGACAGGGACCCCGGCATGAATATGATGGTCATAATAATGCTGACGGCGAGGAGACCGATGAAGAGCATCCAGATTTTTGAGGTCAGGTCCCGTGCACGTTTTTGGATTTCTCCTTCATTTTTAAGGGCAGCAAATGTACTTCCCTGGAGAAGTATTGCCGCAAGTCCAAGAAGTCCCAGGGCAAGTGGGAATGGACGGAGAAGGGTAAAAAATGAACCGGTGAAGTTCATCGTCGCATCCAGGGGGATACCGATTATTACATTACCGAGGGCTACCCCGTAGAGGAGAGACGGGAGAAAACTTCCTATTGTGAAAGCCCACCCCCAGAGGCGGCGGCGTTCTTCATCATAGTGCCAGAATTCCAGGGATACGGCACGGAAGATCAGGGCAAAGAGTACAAGCATCAGTGCGAGGTAAAAGCCGCTGAATACCGTCGCATAGGCATGGGGGAAGGCTGCAAAAAGGGCACCACCCCCCGTAAGGAGCCAGACTTCGTTGCCATCCCAGAATGGCCAGATTGATTTTATCACTGCCTTTTTTTCAGCTTCATTCTTTGCCAGAAGTGGAAAGAGTGAACCGATGCCGAGATCGAAACCGTCAAGGATGGCGTAACCGATTAAAAGTACACCTATCAGGATAAACCAGATATTTTGTAATATTTCTAATAATTCCATATTTTTACTCCTCCCTTAATAAACACTTCCGGATTCTTCCGGGCCTTTTTGTATAATTTTGAAAAATATTTTCAAAAAGATAAGGAACAGAAGAAGGTAAATTACACTGAACATTATCAGGGTAAAGAGTATCTGCCCTGCAGGAACCACAACCGATGCGGCATCTGCTGTTTTTAATACTTTATAGACTGCCCATGGCTGTCTGCCAACCTCGGCGGCAATCCATCCAACTTCATTTCCAATCAGGGGAAGTGGAGATGCCAGGACAAGGAGCCAGAGGTATTTTTTTGACTCAAATATTTTCTGCGTGATAATTAGCAGTATGCCGAGCCCGGCGAGCAGGGCAAAAAGTGTACCCAGGCCAATCATCATATGGTATGACATGTAGGGAAGAAAAACCGGTGGGCGTTCATCCTTCGGAAAGGCCTCAAGTCCCTTTACTTCATATTCAGTATCAAAATCGATCATAAAACTGAGGAGTTTCGGTATGGCAATCTCGAAATGGGTAACTTCCTTTTCTTCATCAGGAATCCCTATTATTGACATTGGGGCCCCCTTCTGTGTTTTCCAGAGGGCTTCGAAGGCTGCCATTTTCTCAGGTTGTGTCTTTGCAACCTGTATGGCATGCATGTGACCGGAAGCGAACTGAAGCAGCGACATTGCTATGAAGATACCGAGAGAAATTTTTAGAAGGGGCTGAAAGTATTCTTCAAATTTATCTTTAACAATGTACCAGGCACTGATCCCGGAAACGAAAAGGGAACCGGTAATCCATGCCGCAGCAATTACATGAAAATATCTTACCAGTGTGGATGGATTAAATGCCGCATCAAAAAAACTGGTCAATACCGCGCGGCCACCTTCCATTTTGAATCCTGCAGGGGTCTGCATCCAGGAATTGGCGATGATAATCCAGAATCCTGAAAGATGTGATGCGAAGAAAACGAGAAAAGCGGAAAGGAGGTAGACCCTGCGGGAGACCTTTTCCCGGCCGAATATGAGAACTGCAATAAAAACAGACTCAAGAAAGAATGAAAAGACTCCTTCCGCAGCCAGTGGAGCACCGAAGATGTCACCAACCATCCGTGAGTATTCTGACCAGTTTGTACCAAATGAGAATTCAAGAACAATCCCCGTTGAAACGCCCATCGTAAAAATAAGGGCAAGAATCTTTACCAGGAATTTACTTATTTTTTCATAAATTTCATCTTTCTTCTTAAAGTTGATAAGTTCAATAATAAATATAATAAATGTTATCCCCAGAGTTAGAGGGGGGAAAAGAAAATGGAATCCAGCAGCAAAGGCAAACTGAATTCTAGATAATAGAACAGCATCCATTACAGCCTCCTCGTGAAACAATAAATAATTAAGCGGGAAAAACACACTCCCTTTAGCCTGAGATTTTAATCAGTCCCTTTTAAAACATTATTCCTTAACTGATTTGAAGAAACATCAGGTGTCTCCAAAAATTAAAGATACCTGTCTGATATCATTTTGTTAAAGATATGGAATGATTACAATATTGTAACTATATTAATTTGAGAGGGTACTGTCAAGATATATTTGAATAAAAAGAATCAGCATTAAATTAAATGCCTCTGTTGTTTTTGAGATCTGCTTTTATATCATGGAATATAATAGCAATCAACGAAAATATGTGGAAAAATTGGATTTATGCGACTATGGGGGGAGAGTGAGATGATTATCAGCTAAAGCCAGGTACAGCACAGTTTTTGCAGATTCCTTTAAAATAGAAATGCTTTTCTGATATGGTATGCCCTTCTATTTTTGAGAAGTTTAACTTTTCAGTGTTTATATTCACGTCATAGAGTTCGCCGCAATGTGTGCATTTAAAATGGCCATGGTCTTCAACGCAGGCATCGAATCTGACTTCATTTTCTTCAATGGTAATTGCCAGGACGACATGTTTTTCAAGAAAAGTTTTCAGAGTATTGTATATAGTAGTTTTAGAAAGGGTTGGAATCTCTTCTATGATGTCCTGATAGATCACATCAACCGTTGGATGGGTACGGTTATCCAGCAGATATTGAAGTATCCGGAGACGGTGGAGAGAAGGCTTGATATTATTATTTTGCAGAATTTCTTTTGCTTGTAAAGATTTCATTGTTGAACTCATATAAAAAAGATATTGAGACTAATATAATGGTAATTGCACTTTTTATCAAGGAAAATGTACACATAGAATTTTTTTATTTGATATTATCACTGTTCAGGCATTTACGGAGAGATTCTATCTCGAAATTACTCTCAGGCAAAATCTTATTTTACAGTAATCTCAGCATCGGGATTAAAGGGATTTGTACGCACCGCAATGGAAAATAGATATGGATAGTCACTTTTCAGATGGCGCATATAGTGGAGCCATTCAATTATGAGAAGGGAATAGGCCCTGGTTAAATCACCCTTGAGATGTATGATGTCGGATTCGGGAAGTTCCTCAAAGTTTTTGCGATGGAAAAGCTCATCTGCCAGGTGAAATCCCGCCCAGAGAAGGTCAGTAAATGCTTCATGTTCAAGCAGGTTCGGATTTTTCAGCAGGCCCTGCAGGGATTCCTTGTGTGAAACCATAAATGCCCTTAAGCTCAGGAGATACTCTGCGGGCAGGGAGATTTCGTATTTATAATTTTTAAAATATTTTATCGCTTCGTTGAAATCTTTATTTTTCCACTGAGGATTGACTTTCAGCTTTACCTGGAATTCTTCGAAGTTTTCAGTACAGGTTTTGAAATATTCTATCATGCCATTCCCCATCTCATGGAAAAAGACACCGATAAGCATATTCAATTTATTTAATAGAGACTGTTTTTCCTGTTTTTTCATGAGACGGTCGAGTATGAGGGTTACAAAGAGTACCTGAAGGGGAACAAATGCAAAATCCTGCATCATGTAAAAGAAGGTGTCATGTTCTTTATGGAAGATTTGTATCTGCAGGCTATAGGTGATGATGGAAACTATCACAAGGCTTATGATGAGGGTCGCGTACCAGGTTACTCGGTTCATGGGTTTCTCCGGGATTTTTTCTATGGCAAGAGTAGAAAAAATTGTCTGTAGGGCAAATAGATTTTTTTGTTTTTTAGGGAAAAATCTAATTGCCTCGCTTTCATCCCCCGGAGAGGCGGCCTCTCTTGACTGTTGGCAAGATCATTTGTCGAATATCATTGAGAATTTCGTTTGAAATTATTATTAAACAGAGAATAATAATTTATTTTTAGTCTATCATGTATTAATACTTTCAATACAAAATACCAGTTACTATAAAATGTTATAGATCAGAGTGAGGTCGTTATAATGAGTTTAATTGATGAGCTATATCCCGTAAATAAATCTGAATGTAAAAAAGCCAGTCAAATTCTGGCAAATGCCTTTTCGGAAAAACCAATGCTGAAAAAATTAAATATTCCAATAGAAGATATGCAGAATATGTTTGAGATGATGGTTAGATTCAGCTTAAGGTATGGAGAAATCTATGCCACCTCTGCTAATCTTGAGGGAATTCTTGCATTTTTACCTGAAAAATATGCCATCATGAAAAGCTGGCAGGTAATTCGAAGCGGGGCAATTTTTCCCGTGCTTAAGATAAAAAAACAATTGATGCAGATCTTGAAGGTAACCGGTAAAATTTTGGATGAAGATAAGAAAAATCTCTCCATCGGTCCATATATATACGGACTGTCAATTGGAATTGCCCAAAACCATCAGGGTAAAGGACTGGGGGGGAAGTTGATGGAAGCACTGATAGAAAAAGCAGATAAGGAAGAAAAAGCAGTTTATCTTGAAACCGATACGGAAGATAATGTAAAGCTGTATGAACATTATGGATTCAAAGTAGTAAAGGAAGTAATACTTCCTGATCTGGAGATCCCCATGTGGGAAATGGCTAGAGCTCCATCTAAGTAAAACCCGGAGTCCGGAAGGAGCCTGTGGAGGCAGTACTAAAAATATTTTCCGTTACAGTTTTTTATAATAATTGAGGGCTTCCTTTTCAATTTCTTTTATTAAAAAATCCTTCCCTTTACAATAACTATCTATATCATCATGATATTGATCTGCCAGTTTGATTTTGAATTCTTCATATTCTTTTAATCGTTTTTTGTTAACCTTTAAATAGTCTCTGAACGCAAGATGCCTGATTATATTTTCATCATTGATTTTAAAAATATGTACATGGTGGCTTATGTTATCCCGGCCTTTTTGAAAAAACCGTCTGTTTTTTATTCCATATTCCCCTAATGGTCTATATCCAAGCTCGATCATCTTTTTATTTTTTGAATCAACTTCCTGGAGAGAATTTACTTCAATCATTATATCAATAATTGGTTTTGCCGCTAATCCGGGAACAGAAGTACTTCCGATATGATGAATATTTACTGCATTTGTCCGAAAAATATTTTTTAGACAAATTTTTTCATCTAAAAATTGCTGTAGCCATTTTTTATTATATGGTAATACTTCGATTTTTCTCATTTTACTTTTTCGTATTTTTGCATCTTTTATCAGTTTTAACAATTTGTGTTATTCCTTTTTCTTTTTTAGCAGAGAACTTGCCTACAAAGACAAAGCAGACGCTCAATGTATCTTCGCATTCACATTTCTGAAACAATAATAATATCTTTCCCCACAACCGGGCTGGCACGACGCCAGCTTGTAACAGAGTAGATTGAAGGACAAGAGGGCACCGCTTTCGCGAAACGTCTTGCTTACCCGACGTTGCGCGGTCTTTTGCCGCAATGTGCCGCAGGCCAAGCGAGGTACTCCGAGCGCCGTGTGTAAGCTTTGTTAGGCGATGCAGTCGAGTTACAACAAGTTTCCTGAGATGAGACAAGGACGTCGAAATCTTTTCTAAATGTTTAGTTTCTATTTTATTTTTTTTAATTTAATCTCAGGTGTTGTACCTAATGCAAGTGCAACTTTTCTTAGAAAAGATAGAGAAATATTTTTATAATTTCCAGATTCTAATCGTGCTATCGCTGGTTGAGAAGTCCCAACTTTTTCAGCTAACTCTTTTTGAGTTAAATGATTAGTTTTTCTCAATCTAATGATGTCCTTTGAAAGAGTAAATTCTTCATTAAATAATTCATATGCTTCTTTGAAATTTTTATTTTTCAACTCTTTTTCAAGTAATGAATCAAAATTGTAGGACTTAATTTTCTTCATGATTTTGCTCCATATATGTTTTCATTAAATCCATAGCTTTGCTAATTTGATCTTTATCAGTCTTTTTATCTTTTTTAATGTAACCTGAAGTTATAATATAAAGCGAAGATTTATAATGAAAATAAAATAATCTTAAAATGTTATTACCAAATTGAACTCTCAATTCGAATAATCCTTTATGTCCTTTTATCGATTTTGAATGAGGTTCTTTGAGGAATGGTCCGAATTATTTTAATAATTCAATAGTTCTAAATGTCTTTGCCTTAAATTTTACTTCAAGGGAAAATATGAATTCATATGCCGGTTCAAGTATGTCAATTTTGTAATTCATGATAAAACAAATATACCAAATGTGGTATATTTGTCAAGTGATAAATGTTATTTAGAATGGCACAGGACGTGACGATCCAAAGTTTCTCGACTGTTTCGCCAAACTACTTCATATTCGAAACTTGTCGCAATACTTCGAAAACTACGGTATAAAGCGACATTAAATATAACTTCAAATAAAATTTAAGCCGTTAATAAATTCAAGCATAAAACTCCATTTTAGGGTGTTTGTCCATGTGAAAAATAAACAATCCACCGTTACTAGAATTCACAGTATAGTTTTCCTCATTTATTGGATATGCCCATAAGAGAAGCAGGAAGCTTCTCCGGGCTCAGCAGTCAGGAGGACTGCATCTGAGCCCGAGCAGAACAAGTTTATTGTTGCAATAATTCAAACCAGTTTATTAAATTTTGATTTAACAATGCCTGCCAATGTATGAAAAATTAGATTAAGCCCTCGCGGCGCGTGAGCAGCAAGCCCACTCGCGGCTTCTGAGCGAGCGCGCGGGATCGCTAAGGGGGGTCGCGAAACCCCCCTTAGCAAAAACCAATCCCCGGGTCCCGGGGAAAAATAACACACGCTAAACATTGAAGGAAATCCCCATTAGTTATTGTGGTCCCTGGATGTTGACAATGATGCTTGGCAAGGATATCAAAGTGTAGAGCGTTTCGCGGTGTTAAAAAACACCCCACATAAATACTTGACACTCGACAATTTTAGCGATAAAACTCAGCATACCGAAAAGCTAATCGGCAACAACAAGGAAGGTAATCTCCCCATGAACGACAACGTCCTGTTCGCATTTGCCCTGACACTCTTCGCCGGCCTCGCCACGGGAATAGGGAGCCTCATTGCCTTCATGACTAAAAGCACCAACCGGAAGTTTCTCGCTGTCGCCCTTGGTTTTTCTGCTGGAGTCATGATCTATGTCTCCATGGTGGAGATTTTCGTAAAGGCGAAGGATGCCTACGTCAACGCCCTGGGGCCGAAAATGGGAACCTGGATGACAGTCATTGCCTTTTTTACCGGCATGTTTTTCATTGCCATAATTGATAAGCTTATCCCCTCCGAAGAGAATCCCCACGAAATGCGATTTATAGAGGATATGGAAAAGGATCAGGATAGAACCGGCCGGCTGAAGCTGCTGCGCATGGGACTTTTCGTTGCCCTCGCCATCGGTATCCATAACTTCCCTGAGGGACTGGCAACTTTTATCGCCGGTCTTCAGGATCCAAGTATCGCACTGCCGGTAGCAGTTGCAATCGCCATACATAATATTCCGGAAGGGATTTCCGTTTCGGTACCCATCTACTTTGCCACGGGTGACCGGAAAAAGGCTTTCATTTATTCCTTCCTTTCTGGACTGGCGGAGCCCCTGGGGGCACTTGTCGGGTACCTGATTTTTATGCAGTTTATGAACGAAATGGTTTTCGGTTTTCTTTTTGCCGCTGTGGCGGGGATAATGGTATTTATCTCACTGGATGAACTTCTTCCCGCGGCCCAGGAATACGGAGAGCACCATCTTTCTATTTATGGACTGGTGGCGGGGATGATGGTAATGGCTCTGAGCCTTCTACTTTTTATTTAAGATTCGTAAAGGAAGTTTAAAGACGATGAATCCGGAATCTTTCCCTGGATGGATGTATTATGTCAAAAAGAAAAATATACCGCTTATGAATGTCAGAGGAAGGATGTGCACGGGCTGCCATGAGGCAGCCAATGATCCACATCCATACTTTGACGGAAATAAAGAAAAAAGATACAGAGACTTTCTGTTTGTACCTTTCCAGTAAAAGTTACAAGTCTAAAGTTTAGAGGATTAAGTGTGGGCTGCTGCAACATTAACTTGCACTTCGCCACTTTCAACTTTTGATAATCTCTTCCAGGTTTTCCCAGCAGAGGTCATTCCGGATGCCGAATCTTGTCAGTGAGAAGTCGTATTTTACAGGGTCTTCCGGATTGATGCTTCTAAATTTTTCTGTAATCTCCAGGGCGGTTTTCAGGTTTCCCTGGCGCCTCTCCGTAAAGCCGTAGCAGAGACCGAAATTCAGCATGTGGGTATCCAGGGGAACAATCAGCGTCGAGGGAGAGATTGACTTCCAGCATCCCGGATCTACCGAGTCCCGGCGAACCATCCAACGTAAAAAGAGGTGCAGGCGCTTGCAGGCACTTCCCTTGGAAGGATTCGGAAGCAGATGGGAGTCGCCCATCTCTGAATATTCTCGCAGTTTGTCAGTGAAATCAGCCAGGGCCCCTGCAGGTGATTCGGAGGGCCTTTTACTTCCTTCATAGTAAAGCTCTTCAAGAGAAGAATATTCTTCTTTTATGCGGGAGATGCCCGTGAGCAGTTTTATAATTTCTTCTCCGGTGGTGAAGCGGTGTTTGAATGTTCCATAGAGATTCTGCAGGTCCCTGCTTTTTATTTCGGTTAGAAACTTGCCGGGATTTTCCCCCATTGGCTGAAGTATTTTTTCCACAGAAATAAGAATCTGTGCGACCCTTCCGTAGGCGAGAAGTGCAGCGATAATACCGGCTATTTCGACGTCTTCTGAACGGGAGTAGGCGGACAGAAACTGGAGCGGATCCGGGGAAATCAGTTCAGGCCTGTTGTAGGAAAGGTATATTTTTTCCAGGGTCTTTCTTGTAATGTTATGCATTTAAAGGGTCGATCGGGAGAGTCAGACTTTGCATCTCTCCATAAGGGAATTTATTATACACTGTATCTTATCCTGTTGTTCTGCGGGTATCTCACTGAATTTTATGCCGCACCGCATCATGGCCACTCTCGATGCCGGAGAAGGATTTGTCAATGGAAAGTTGCTGATTACAGAAACAGGGATATTCTGCATATAAAGATTCATATAGTATAAGAAGATATCTATAGTCGTATTCTCGCCTTCAAGGAAATTTGAACCGATATAAGAGAAACCGAGTCCCCCCGTGCTTATATCGATGAGGTGCCCCACCATGGTATTCTCTGTATTGACTATCGTATAGGCAATATCCTGAAAGGTGTATCGGAATGCAGACCGCTTCTCGTTATTGCTTTTTACCAACATGACTCAGGCCTCCTTTGTTGCATATAGATTACCATGAAGGCTCTATTTTGTCAAATTACGTTTTTAGGATGAATATAAAAATTCTTTTATGGTGCTGGATATTTTAATGGACAGAATTTAATGTTCCAGTGAGTGTGCACTCAGTTAAAATGGATAAATTTATGAAAAAGAAGTGTGCGATTGTCTATGCTACGGGAACCGGTTTCACCGGCACTGCTGCGAAAATTATCGGTGAGTCCCTGGCGGGTGAGGGACATGAGTGTACGATAATAGAAGCCGATGAAAATATAATTTTTGAAAGTTTCGATTTCTATATTCTCGGAAGTCCCGTTATTCTTGGCAAAATGCCGAAAAAAATTAAGAAATGGATCCATCGGAACAGGGAATATCTTGAACAGACAACCGTTTATTTTTTCTGGACCTGTCTCCGCTTAACCGAAGCAATAGATGGAGAGAAGCTTCCCTTCGAAGTCTTTACAGATGATTCTTTTACAGAAGCTCCCGCTCTTCTGGCCCAAATGGGCCCCATGGAAAAGAGCCATGAAATCAGGCACTATTTTAATCCAGTCCGGAAAGAATTTCCCTGGTTAAAAATTGAAAATGGAGCAGTATTCAAAGGGGGCCTCGAATACGGAAAGCTTTCACTTCCGGGGAAGATTTTCATGCGCTTCATGTCTCTGCTTCAGAAGGATCAGAAAGAGGGGAATTTTGTTAATCATAGGGCCATTTCATCCTGGGGCATCGGTATTGGAGAAAAATAACAGGTTTTTCTATACTATGTTGCTTGAGAAATTCTTAATCAATTCAATTATCTCCTCCTGGTGAACGCGGTCGAGGTTATTGAATTGCAGTCCGTATCTCATGAGAACGACAAAATCAAAGAGGCTGTCATTCTTCACTTCAACCCGGGAGACGATTCTTGCTGGGAGTTTGTTGACATAAATACTATGGGAGTAGAGAAGAATACCCAGTTCAAGTTTTCTGTCCACGTCCAGGCCGCCACCGGCATAAAGAAATGACATTCCATCTGTGCTTATATCGATGAGGTGACCCATTTCGCTAGGCTTGTTATCAATTACCGCATAGGCTCCGGTATTCATTGAAAAGCGTGTAAATTTCCTTCGTTCACTATCGTTGCCCATGTTGCCTCTCTTGACGGCAAAGGATTTATGTCTACCGTAATGATACCACAGAGTCTGGCCTCGAGCAAGGTTTATTTGATATTTTTGACTCTTTCTTCTTTGATCGCGAATAATTTGCTTTCCCGAATGTCTGTTTTATGTTCAATTACAGCATTGCGGCATAACTTGTATTTTTTTATTTCTTATGCAGAATACGGCTGAAATACCAGAAAAAGCATGTGCTCTTTTATTGGTTTCATTTTTTGTTCATTATGTATTGACAAGTATGGGGATTATGCACATATAGTTGCCCAAAAAGAAAACAGGCTATGGGGGACGATATCAAGAGTAAATTTATCATTTTTTCACTGGTATTCATGGTTTCAGGCGGTGCAAAACTCCATTACGGTTTTGCTCAAACTGAAGGGCAGCAAATGGTGTCACAGGAAGAGCTTCAGCGTTGTGTGGAACAAAAAAAACTTGAGGCAAGGAAGGCGGGACGTCCGGATTATGACATTATGGATTTCAGGTATAAATGTTATAATGAGTTAATGCGTGCCAAAAAATAACCGGTGTGAAAGAAAACGCGACGGCCAAAAAAAAGGGACCCTCGGGTCCCTTTTTTTTTAAGCATTTACTTCCTATCCCTGAATTATTGCTTCAACAGGGCATACATCTGCACAGGCACCACAATCGGTACATGTATCTGCGTCGATTACATAGGGATCGCCTTCTGCAATTGCTTCAACAGGACATTCAGCAGCACAGGAGCCGCAGCCTGTACAATCTTCATTAATTTTATACGCCATATTTATGCCTCCAAAGGAGATATTTAAGTTTTTAATGTAGGACTTGAAATCTATTTATGGTTACAAGTCAAGAAAAAATATTATTATTTTCCCGCAGTCCTTCTTCGGCGGACTGCGGGAAAAATAGAACAAATTGCTGTTGACGGATAAATAAATACAGAAACATTAAAACCATGAAAATTCATAAAAATTTACGGGTGAAGGGAATTGTGCAGGGGGTCGGTTTTCGCCCCTTCATTTTTACCCTTGCGGAAAATTATTCCGTGATGGGTACCGTGCGCAACGACACGGAAGGGGTCTATATCGAAGCGGAGGGAGACTCCGAAGATGTGCGACGCTTCATAGATGATATCACCGCCATGGCTCCGCCCCTGGCCCATATTATTCACCTTGAAGAAACAGGGGGAGACCTCAAAGGTTTCGCTGATTTTTCCATTGTTCCCAGTGTAATTACCGGGGAGCGAATTGCCTTTTATTCACCCGATGTTGCGCTTTGTGATGATTGCCTTGAAGAATTCAGTGATCCTCGGGAGAGAAGGTATCACTATCCCTTCGTTACCTGTACCCACTGCGGACCAAGACTGAGTATTGTTCATGATATTCCATACGACCGTCACAACACCGCAATGAAAGACTTCCCCCTCTGTGAGGACTGCCGCAGGGAGTATGAAGACCCTGATGATCGGCGTTTTCATACGCAGCCCCTTGCGTGTCCCGTCTGCGGGCCCCACCTGAGCCTCTACGATGCGGAGGGGAGCCTTCTCGATGAGGATACGGAATCAATTGCAGCCAGAACAGTTGAACTGATGAAAGATGGTAAAATCATTGCCATCAAGGGAGCAGGGGGATACCTCCTCGCGGCGGATGCCTCCAGTGATACTGCTGCGAAAGAATTACGGAGGCGGAAGGCGCGTCCCTTTAAGCCCTTTGCCCTTATGGCGTCTTCAATAGAAAAGATACGGGAACTGGCGGAGGTGTCGGAAACAGAGGAACAGCTTTTAACTTCCAAAGAACGCCCCATACTATTGCTGCAGCAGAAAAAAAATAATCTAAGCAGTGAAATTGCTCCCGGACTGAACCATGCGGGCATCATGCTTCCATATCTTCCCTTTCAGTATCATCTTTTTTCGATCGATCCCGACATGGTTCTGATTATGACCAGCGGCAACATGGCGGATGAACCGATTATTTACAATGATTCGAAGGCCTTCGATGCCTTCTCTTCAATCGCTGATTACATCATCAGCTATAACCGGGAGATTGTTACTCAGAATGATGACAGTGTTCTTTTTGTTCAGGATGATGAACCCCTTTTTGTCCGCAGGTCCCGGGGATACGTTCCGCTCCCCTTCGGTACATCTCACACTGACCGGCGAATTCTTGCGGTCGGGGGAGACCTGAAGAATTCCTTTGCCATCGCGCGAAATGATTTTATTATTATGAGCCAGTACCTCGGCGACATGGCTGACCCGATGACCCAGAAGGCCTTCAGATCAACTGTTGATCATTACATTCATATTTTTGATGCGGCGCCTGATCTTATCGTTTCCGATGAGCATCCCGGCTACATGACTACTTCCTTTGCCGATGAGCTGGCGGGGGGAAGTTTAGAGCGGATTGCGGTCCAGCATCATTATGCACACGCCCTCTCGGTTATGGAAGACCGGAAAATCGAAGAGCCGGTAATAGGCATAATCTTCGACGGTACCGGATACGGGAGGGACGGGAAGCTGTGGGGAAGTGAAGTTCTCCTGGCGGAGAGAAATGATTTTCAGCGCCTTGGACATTTCGGGTACTTTCTGCTTCCCGGAGGAGAGCAGGCTATCAAACACGTCTGGAAGATAGGGCTTTCTCTCCTCTACGGGGCCTATGGTGAGGATTTTCCCCTGCTGGAAAAAAACCGTGAAACGGAGATGCTCGTGGAGATAATGGCGAAGGGCCTCAATTCCCCCGAGACATGCAGTGTGGGCCGTCTCTTCGACGGAGTCTCATCGCTTCTCGGAATCCGCCGCAGTATCAGTACCGAAGCAGAGGCGGCGATCCTCCTGGAAGAGGCCGCCCGCGGAGGAAGCGACCTGGCAAGGGGGTGGAGGCCATCGATTATACATGCAGGTGAAATGATAATTCCCGTGGAAGAAATCGTCAGGTTTCTCATTGACCTGATTCTCCGCGGGGAAGACAAAAAAGATATCGCCGCCACCTTCCATCATATAATTTCCGATGCCGCTGTCTCCATGGCAGAAAAAGCGAGGGAGATTAAAGGGGCAGGTAAAGTTGTTCTGAGCGGCGGCGCCTTCCACAATCGGATGCTCCTGGGCCTGGTAAAGAAAGGCCTGAGGGATAGAGCCTTTGAGGTCTTTCTGCCCCATAAAGTGCCGGTAAATGACGGCTGTATTGCCCTCGGCCAGATTGCGGCAGCTAACGGAATTAGTTCTTCCTAAAATGTTTAGAAAAATTAAACAAAACTTGATGATTTATACAAAAATGTCTATGTGTATAGGTATATTCCCTCAGGGTATTACTCCTATCTTAAATATAACACAATTAAGGTATTAAACTTGAATCGGGTGTTATGCCAAAAAAATTAAAAATGTTTATTTTTTTTTGGTTGCAATAATGAAAACCTGCTTCAACCTTGCATAGTATTTTAACAGCCAGTACTACGTCTCTAATTCTGGTATATAAACTAATCCTATAAAAGTAAAAGAGGGGTTATGGCAAACTTAGTTGATGTTGTAAAACAAACAGTTAACAAGTACAACGGAGACTCTGGGAAACTTCTGGACATCATAAGAGATGTTCAGGAAGAACTCGGATGTGTTTCTGACGAAGCTATTGATGCAATAGCCAAGGCAGTAAATGTCTCGCGTATTGATGTGGATGGAGTCGTAACATTCTACCACTTCTTTTCAAAGGAACCTGTTGGTAAATATTCAGTTTATCTGAATAACAGTGCAGTGGCCACAATGAAGGGCCGTGCAGCAATTGCCAAGGCTTTTGAAAAGGAAGTTGGAGCAGGTTTCGGTAAAACTTCAGCAGATGGTCTCATCGGCCTTTTTGACACATCATGTATTGGAATGAATGACCAGGAACCAGCAGCTATTATCAATGGTGTTGTTTTCACAAACCTGAAAGAAGGGGATGTGAGCGGCATGGTTGCAGATATGAAAGCAGGTAAAGGTGTTCAGGAAATGGTTAAAGGTTTTGGCGATGGCCAGAATCAGTCTGAACTTGTAAAATCAATGGTTCAGAATAATATTCAGAAAAAGGGTCAGGTCCTTTTTGCTGATTTCGAATCAGGTTCTGCTGTCAAAAAAGCAGTTTCTGTTTCTCCTGAAGATGTAATTGAAGAAGTAAAGATCTCTAACCTCCGCGGCCGCGGCGGTGCTGGATTTCCTACCGGTATGAAATGGGGATTTACCCGACAGTCACCGGGCGATAAGAAATACATCGTCTGTAACGCTGATGAAGGTGAGCCCGGAACATTTAAAGACCGTGTAATCCTTACTGAAATTCCCCAGATGCTTTTCGAGGGTATGGCAGTTGCCGGTTACGCCGTCGGCGCTGACGAAGGTGTCCTTTACCTGCGTGCAGAGTATGCATACCTTAAGAAGTACCTCGAAAGCGTAATCGAAGGTATGAAGAAAGACAACATTCTCGGAAAAGACATTGCCGGAAAGAGTGGATTTAATTTTGATATCTCTATCCAGCTTGGCGCCGGCGCTTATGTCTGCGGTGAAGAATCAGCATTGATCGAATCTGCAGAAGGAAAGCGTGGAATGCCTAGAAACAGGCCTCCTTTTCCTGCACAGAATGGTTACAAAGGTAAGCCTACCTCTGTAAATAACGTTGAATCTTTTTGTTCCGCAGCCAAGATCGTTGTGGAAGGCGGCGAATGGTATGCCAAGATGGGTACTGCTCAGTCCAAGGGAACAAAACTTCTCAGCGTATCCGGTGATTGTAAAAAACCCGGCATTTATGAAATTGAATTTGGTATGACTGTTCAGACCCTCCTTGAAGAAGTTGATGGCAGAAATGCAATCGCTGTCCAGGTCGGTGGTCCTTCAGGTAGCTGTATCAGTAAAGCTGATTTCGGTCGACGAATCTGTTTTGATGACCTGGCAACAGGCGGTTCTATAATCGTAATTGATTCTGAAGAGAAGCTTTTTGAAGTTGTTCACAACTTTATGGACTTCTTTGTAGAAGAATCATGCGGATGGTGCGTTCCCTGCCGAGCAGGAAATGTCATCCTTAAAGCAAAGTTTGAAAAGATTATGAACGGTGCAGGTACCGAAACTGATCTGAAAGAGATTGAAGACTGGTGTTCAATTGTCAAGGGCATGAGCCGTTGCGGTCTCGGCCAGACTTCACCCAATCCAATCGCTACTACAATTCAGAATTTCCGCGGTCTCTATGAAGCTAAACTTCAGAAAGGCGCAGACTATGCTACTGAATTTGACCTCGCAGCTGCAGTACAGGATTCCTGCGATGCAGCCGGCAGAAAACCAAATTTAGGAGATCATTGATATGAGTGATATTAAATTTACCATAGACGGAAAAGATTGTACTGCCAAGCAGGGCCAGACAATTGTCGAGGCTGCAAAGGATAACGGTATTTATATTCCGGTTCTCTGTCATTTCGACGGACTGAAGCCTGCCGGAACCTGCCGTATCTGTACAGTTAAAGTTGGCGGACGAAACATGGCTGCATGTACTACTCCTGTTACTGAAGGTGTTGTTGTTGAGAACAATATACCTGAACTGGAAGATATGAGAAAAGCCATCGTAGAAATGCTCTTCGTCGAAGGCAATCATATGTGTCCGACCTGTGAAAAGAGTGGTAACTGTGAACTTCAGGCCCTTGGTTACAAATATACCATGTTGGCTCCAAGGTTCCCATTCCTCTGGCCGGTTCGTGATATTGACGCTTCTGCACCGAATTTAATCCTTGATTCAAACAGATGTATCCAGTGTCTCCGTTGCGTCCGTGGAGTTGTTACTGCCGATGGCAAACATGTCTTCGGGCTTGTAAACAGGGGAGACCGTACAGCTGTCAAGGCTGATTCGGAACTTGCAAAGAAACTTTCTGATGATGAAGCAGCCAAGGCAATGGATATGTGTCCAGTCGGGGCAATCATCAAGAAGGGAGTTGGTTTTAAAGTTCCTATCGGTCAGCGTAAGTTCGATACGAAACCAATCGGAAGCGATATTCAAAAATAACAAGGAACTGAATGGAGGAAGACTATGAGTAAACCTGTAGTTGCAACTGCCTCTCTTGCAGGCTGTTTTGGATGCCATATGTCGCTGCTTGATATAGATGATAGAATTCTTCAGCTTATTGAACTGATAGAATTCAACAAGTCTCCAGTTGATGATATCAAGACTTTTACCAAGCAGTGTGATATAGGAATAATCGAAGGCGGATGCTGTAACAGCGAAAACGTCGAAAACTTAATCGAATTCCGTAAAAACTGTAAGATTCTTATTTCCCTTGGAGAATGTGCCATTATGGGCGGACTTCCAGCGATGAGAAATGGAATCCCGGTTAAGGAATGTCTGGAAGAAGCCTATCTTGACGGTCCTACTGTTAAAGATGCTAATCCGGATAAGATTATTCCTAATGATGAAGAATTACCGATGATATTAGACAGGGTTTATCCCTGCAGTGAAATAGTGAAGATTGATTATGCTCTTCCCGGATGTGCGCCCCGTGCGGACCTGATCTGGGAAGCCCTGGTTGCCCTGGTAACCGGTGGAGAGCTCAACCTTCCATACGAAGTTCTTAAGTTTGACTAATGGGGGATTACTATGGGTAAAAAGATTACTATAGAACCTGTAACACGAGTTGAAGGTCACGGAAAAGTCACCATTAAAATGGACGACAATAACAATGTTGAGCAGTCCAGACTGCACATTGTTGAGTTCCGAGGCTTCGAAAGATTTGTTCAGGGACGTCCCTACTGGGAAGCACCAGTACTGGTACAGCGTCTCTGTGGAATCTGTCCCGTCTCTCACCACCTGGCAGCAGCCAAGGCCCTCGATGTTATTGTAGGAGCCGGAACCGGTAAAGGCCTTACTGCTACCGGTGAAAAGATGAGAAGACTAATGCATTTTGGACAGATGTTCCAGTCTCATGCTCTGCATTTTTTCCACCTTGCATCTCCTGACCTCCTTTTCGGCGCTGATGGCGATCCTGCAATCAGAAACGTAATCGGTGTTGCTCTCGAGCATAAGGACCTGGCAGTGCAGGGTGTTATGATGAGAAAATATGGCCAGGAAATTATCAAGGCCACTGCCGGTAAGAAAATTCACGGAACCGGCGCAATTCCCGGTGGAATTAACAAAAACCTGAGCATTGAAGAAAGAGATATTTTTCTCAATGGTGCAGATCCACTGAATATAGACAAGATGATTGAATGGTCACAGGGAGCACTTGACTTTTTCAAGGACTACCACTCAAAGAATGCCGATATGCTCGACAACTTTGCAGTATTCCCTTCAAAGCATCTCAGTCTCGTAAGAGAAGACGGCGCCCTTGATCTTTATCATGGTGTCCTTCGAGCCGTTGACGAAGATGGCAAGAAGATCCTTAACGATGTTGACTGTCAGGATTACCTGAAATACATCAATGAGGAAGTCAGAAGCTGGAGTTATATGAAGTTCCCATACCTTACTCAATTCGGTAAGGAAAACGGATGGTATACAGTTGGTCCTCTGGCCCGTCTCAATACCTGTGATTTCATCGATACTCCTCTTGCTCAAAAAGAATTTGAAGCCTACAAAGCCTATACCAATGGCAAGCCCAATCATAGTTCAATGCATATGCACTATGCACGACTGATTGAGCTTCTTCATTCAGCTGAGGTTATCAAAGACCTTCTGAATGATCCTGATCTTCAGAAGGATGATCTGGTAACAACCGGAACAAGAACAAACGAGGGTGTCGGTATTATTGAAGCACCTCGTGGAACTCTTTTCCATCACTACCAGGTTAATGATGATGATCAGATAACCATGGCGAATCTGATTGTTTCAACTACCAACAATAATCAGCCTATGAATAATGCCGTTGAATGTGTTGCTAAAAACGTATTCACCGGACAGTCTGAGATTACTGAAGGTATGATGAACCGTGTTGAAATGGCAATCAGGGCTTATGACCCATGTTTAAGCTGTGCAACTCACGCTCTTGGCCAGATGCCCCTTGAAATTACCCTGGAGGATTCTCAGGGAAATATTCTTGATCAGAAGCGTAAGTAGTACGGGTGAGTAAAGAAAAGATACTTGTATACGGATACGGGAACCCTGGCTGTCAGGATGACGGCCTGGGTCCTGTTCTTATTGATAAACTGGAAGCAGAAAATATTGCAGGGATTGAGCTGGACAGTAATTATCAGCTGAACATTGAGGACGCTTACGATATTGCCGAGGCAAAGGTTGTTTTTTTTGTGGATGCTTCAATAGACTGCAAAGAACCATTTGAGTTCAGCAGGCTCGACGCGGCACACACGATTACCTTTACGACGCATAGCATGGCTCCTTCTTCAGTTCTTGCTCTTAGCCAGGAAATTTTCAACAAAGATGTTGAGGCATATGTACTGGCTATAAGGGGTTACGAATGGGAATTTGATGTCCCCATGACAGAAAAAGCCCTGGGTAATCTCAATGAAGCCTACAGTTTTATAAGGGAAAAGCTTAATGGTTTGCTGGAATAAGAGGTCATCCACTGATGATCTCTCCTTCGGACCGCAATTTTAGGAGGAATTCTATGGCAAAAAAAGTTCTGGTTATTGATGACGATCCGGATATTCTGGATTCAGTGAAAGCCATTCTCGAAGGAAACGGATATCAGGTTGCCACTGCACAGAGCGGAGAAGAGGGAGTTGCCGCCTTTAATAGCGAAAACCCTGACCTGGTACTGTGCGATATGATGATGGAAAGTGTTGATCAGGGAGCAAAGGTTGCTCAGAAGATTAGAGAAACCAACAAAACTGTTCCCGTTTTCCTCCTCAGCAGCATCGGTGACGCAACATCAACCAACGTTGATCCGAGCTCAATGGGCTTTAACGGAGTTTTCCAGAAGCCGGTTAACCCCGACTCACTGGTTTCTTCAGTTAAGAAAGCTCTTGGAGAGTAATCAGCACATCAGGTCCTGATTGAACTGAATAATGATTACAAAGGGGCATCCTTTTTAAGGATGTCCCTTTTTTCATTAATTACCTGGATTTCCTTCAAGACCAATATCTGAGGCTACTTCTCTCATTCCTTCGATGGTAAGTTCAATGAGTTCAGCAGTTTCCATTTTCAGCATCTCTGCTCCTTTCTCGACAACTTTCCTGTTTACTCCTGCAGCGAAGGACTTGTCCTTCCATTTCTTTTTTACTGATTTTGCTTTCATATCCAGGATACTTTTTGAGGGTCTCACCAGGGCCGTAGCTGCCACAAGCCCTGTCAGTTCATCGATTGCATAAAGGAACATTTCCATCTTCGACTCAGGCTTAATATCGGTAAACATACCGTATCCATGAGACATGATCGCGCGGATATATTCTTTTGGCCAGTCGCGTTCAGTGAGGATTTCCCCTGTCCTTGTGCAATGATTGTCAGGATATTTTTCATAATCGAGATCGTGAACGAGACCTGTTATCCCCCAGACGTCTTCATCTTCTCCAAGTGATCGGGCAATGTAACGCATAACCGCCTCTACTGCAAGGGCATGGCGAATAAGACTTTCATCACTGTTGAATTCCTTTAAGAGTTCAAGGGCCTCTTCTCGATCAGGGGTCATTTTTTTCTCCTGTTTTGAAAATTTGGTTTGGAAATTAATAGTAAAATGACTGCACTCAGTAATATAATCAAGACGATTTCTTTTAACGGGGATACCTCCGGATAATCATTCCACCTGAGAGTATTCTTCTGGATAATGAAGTGTGCCCCTGATTCCAAGAAGTCCGTTTTCCAGGACCTCCAGTACCATGAATGCTTCATCCGGTACAGAGAAGGGTGCCCCGATACCGTAATCAGATGCCGGTTTAAAGCCGAATCGGGGATAATATTCAGGGTGCCCCAGGACAAATATTGAAGGGAAACCGTGCTCTCGTGCACGTTCAATAGCCTGTCCGGTCAGGATGCTGCCGATTCCCTGGTTCTGGTGTTCTGCCTCAACAGAAAGGGGGGCCAGTGAAAGTGAGGGATGCCTTTTTTCCCCGTCAATGATATCGACGGGGAAAAGGAGTATGTGTCCCAGTATCCTGTCATTATCCATGGCTGCCAGGGAGAGGTCCGGGACGAATCGATTATTCATCCGCAGGTTTTCCACAAGAATTGCTTCATTCTCATGCCCGAAGGCACTGCAGATAACATGTCTTATTTCGGCATAGAGTTCCGGTTTTTCAGGTATGACTTTTATCTGCATGATGTGCCTCCACAAAAAAAGTAAATTCCCACAGATGCACAAATATCCCGGTATGAATTTAGTGATATTCTCTTTGGGAGCATCCGCAGTAAAATATCTTCAGTATAACATAATAATTCTTTTAGTTAAAAGATAATTTAAGCAACTGCATCGTTGTCCTTTTTATTAAAATCGTCGTTATTTTTCCCTGTTTTGAAAATTCAGAAGATTGCAATGATGCAGTATGGTTTCAGGAGCCTGGTTGCAGGCGGAAAAGAGGGATTTCACGGAGTGCAGGATTTAAAAATACCCTCGGGATAACCAGCGTCACCTGTGAAAGTGCGTGCCGTTATTACGGTAGAATTAATGAAGTTAATGATAAATGACTGAGGCATTGACTCTGGCTGAGCAGGTCAGGTTCCTGTTCAGCCGGTTTCTTTGACGCTTTACTGCTTTTGGTCAGGAAATTCCAGGTCCATATATTCGTCCCAGGTAGCTTCGATTTCCTTCGCTGCTTCCGGGTCGAGTTTTTCAATGATGAATCCGGCGTGAATGAGAACCTTGTCTCCCAGCTTAACGTCCGGTGTCAAGGCTATATTAACGGGAGTTTCCACACCCCTTGATTCGGCTACGGCGGTACTTCCTTCGATTTTTATTATTTTCATTGGAACTGCAAGACACATATGTTTATTCCACCTGTTTTAAAAATTTAAGTAAATCCTAAAATGCATGATTCTATTGTCAACAAACTATCTGCGTAAAAGGTACAATTAATTTGCAGGTTTGACCATTATGCAGGCGATATTGCCAATGTCGCCTGCATAATGGGAAATGCTATTTTTCCTTGCACAATGTTAAGAACAGCCATAAACTCGTCAATATTATGATAATTATTTACCGAAAGGCTGAGAAAAAGGATATCTCCGCCATATCCGACATCTGCTTCCGTACCGGATACATGGGTGAATCCCTTGAATCGCGCAAAATATTCCAAGACCGGCGACTATTTGCACTGATTTTCGCCCTGTATTATCCGATTTATGAACCTGAGCACTGTTTTGTAGCCTGTAATGAATTGAACAGAGCCATTGGCTATATAATTGGTACTGCTGACACCGTGAATCAGGAAAAAAAATTCAGCAGGCACATGCACTGGAGAATCCTTCTCCGCCTGCTTGGAGTGACATGGTGGAGATACCCCGCCAGCCTGAGAGAATTCATACACTGGATTAAAAACCTAGAGAAAAAGAGTCCCGGTGATCTTCATCTACTCTATCCTGCTCATCTGCACATGAACATATTACCTGAATACCAGGGAAAGGGACTGGGGGGGAAGTTGATAACACTTTTT
The DNA here is from genome assembly GCA_942491575.1 of uncultured Spirochaetota bacterium. Lineage (GTDB taxonomy): Bacteria > Spirochaetota > UBA4802 > UBA4802 > UBA5550 > CAZHNW01. The sequence continues at coordinate 561,088 of CALOBT010000025.1, read as the reverse complement.
ATCGACCATATAAAGGATTTGCAGGTGAGCGGAATTCATCTCGGCACCTCAAATCATAACCGGACAGCGATCTCTTTTTACCGGAAAATGGGTTTCACTGCAATAAGTGATCATCCCGCAGCCTTCTGGAGTGATGTGGAAGATTACCGTGAAATTACCTTTGGAATCAAACTCTAGAAGTATTTGTTGGGCACCATGAAATTAAGCTGAAAAGGACTAACAGAATGAGTATTGGAGACATTATTCCTGCACCCGCAAAGGTAAGTGAAGAGAAAGGTTTCTTCTCACTTGAGTCGTGTACTGCAATTCACATTGCCGCATCATCACCGGGATTGAAAAGAATTGCTGGACTTTTTTCTTTCCAGGTTAAAAAGGATTCTGGAATCTGCCTGGATATTTCGGAAAATAAAATTACTGGAAGTTTGCTCCAGTTTCAAATAACCGGAAATAAAAACGGGAAGGAATTTGAATCCTATCGTCTTGTAATCACACCTGAGGGTATGGAAATCTCCGGAACCAGCGAAGCGGGAATTTTTCGTGGAACCCAGGCCCTGCGGCAGATTATCGGTACCGCAAACCGTGCGAACCTTGAGCTTCCCTGCGGCATCATTGAAGATTACCCGAGGTTTAAATGGCGCGGTCTCAACCTGGACTGTTCCCGCCATTTTATGACCGTCGAATTCATTAAAAAGTATATAGATCTTCTCGCCCTCTATCGGATGAATATTTTTCACTGGCACCTTATTGATGACCAGGGATGGCGCCTTGAAATAAAAAAATATCCCCGCCTCACGGATATTGGGGCGTGGCGCGGCGCAGGCAAGAAACGTTATGGCGGGTTTTACACTCAGGATGAAGTTAAGGAAATAGTTGAGTATGCCGCAGAGCGATTCATCACCGTGGTTCCGGAGATTGAACTGCCTGGGCACTGCAGATCAGCACTTGCGGCGTATCCCTATTTATCATGTACGGGAAAACATCTTGATGTGCAGGGAAAGTGGGGCATAATGAAAGATGTCTATTGCGCAGGAAGTAAAGAGACAATTTCATTTCTTGAGGATATACTTGATGAAGTGACAGAACTTTTCCCCTCGGAGTATATCCATATCGGCGGCGATGAATGCATCAAAACCAGGTGGAGGTCATGTCCCCGCTGTCAGCAGCGCATTGCAGAAGAGGGCCTGGCAGATGAAAATCAACTCCAGAGCTGGTTCATTACCCGTTTCTCACGTTTCCTTTCGCAGAAGAATAAAAAGATAATCGGCTGGGATGAAATCTGTGAAGGTGGAATTCCCGAAGGTGCAATTGTTCAGTCATGGCGCGGAATGGCTGGCGCTGTAGAAGCGGCAAAAAAAATCACCCGGCAATAGTCTCTCCAACTTCCCACACGTACTTTGATTACGGCCTTGCCAGAACAGACCTTGAGAAGGTCTACTCCTTTGATCCGGTTCCATACAATCTCACTGATAATGAAGTCGAACTCATCCTGGGCACTGAGGCAAACATGTGGACGGAGTATGCCCCGCAGGAAACCGTGGACTCTAAACTTTTCCCAAGGATCATGGCACTGGCGGAAGTGGCCTGGTCACCGAAGAGGGTTAAAGACTGGAATGCTTTTAAAAAAAGAGTCGGGTTACACTATCCCTATCTTCGTCGCCTGGGAGTTGACTATGGCAGGGAGCGTGAATCTTCCTTTTACATGATCAAATATTTTCTGCGTGACGTATCGGCATTTTTCAGAATCCTTCGTGATGATCCCTCCACGGCGTGGGTACAACTGCTGATGTATGTCGGGATCAAAAAATAGCATTTGCTATAAAAGCCAGTTACAATTCTCTTCTTTGCGTGTTTAATAATCAATTTAATCCCAAAAGGCACCTATTGGGAATATGAGTATCTCTTAGCCCCCCTTCGGGGTGGGGGCGGGTGTACTCTAATACCATTGTAATCAATTTGGTTATAGAATTTCCCCTGCTAATGAGATAAGATATGTTTTGAGCACATAACCGAAGTTTGCATGAGTCTGCCTGATAAAAATATTTGCAAAGATTTCAATTTATGCTATAATTTAAACTGTTACGCAAAGCGAATAACTATGCAGGGGGGGGAGAAGATGAGCCTGAGAATAAAAATGCTGATTAGCTCAATGATTGTGGTTTTGATAGCCCTTATTGTTTTTATAGCGGGAATCATAACTATAAGCTCAAATAAAACTACTGTATCGGAAATCAATGATAAAGTCCTTCCGGGCAGTGAAGCAATTATCCAGCTGAAAATTGAGGTGCTGCAGATCCAGCGGTGGCTCACAAATATTTCCGCTACAAAGGCAGCCAAGGGATACGATACAGGATTTTCTGAAGCTGAAAAGAGCTATAAGAAAGCCTCAGAGATCATTGCAGATCTCCAGCAAAAAACTTCAAATGATGCGGAAGCCGGAAAGAAACTCGCCGCAATGAAGGTCAGCCTTGACACCTATTATACCATGGGGGTGGAAGTCGCAAAGGCATATATTGAGGGCGGTGCAACATACGGCAACGCCATGCTGGACGTCTTTTCAAATATCACTACACAGCTGATTAATCCCCTTGATAAAACCGTAAAGGAATACCAGGATAGCCTGAGGACCAAGTTGGGAAAAGTCACAAAAAGTACCGGCCTGCTGCAACAGACCTTTATTTTCAGCGCTTTGATTATTGTAGTTCTTTCAATAATAATAAGCCTTGTGATGTCAGCCCGCATGGTAAATCCTGTAAAAAAGGTGGTGGAAAGCCTCCAGGACATGTCTGAAGGGGAGGGTGACCTGACAGTAGAGCTGCCGGTCACATCCAGTGATGAAGTTGGCGACCTCTCAAGGTATTTCAATCAGTTCATTGCTAAAATCCGAACTGTAATTAAAGATGTTAAATTCAGCACGGAGACACTTGCGGAAGTCGCTTTTCAGATCAATGACACCTCCCAGGGAATAAGTGAAAGCGCCAGTACACAGGCTGCAAATATCGAAGAAACAACCTCAACCCTCGAACAGATAGAAGCCAACGTCATCAGTAATACTGAAAATGCAAAGGTTACGGATGATCTTGCTCAGAAGACTTCCAGACAATCTGAAGACGGAGGAAAGGCGGTAATGGAAACCCTTGAGGCGATGAAAATGATTGCTCAAAAAATCGGCCTCATCGAAGACATTGCCTACCAGACAAATCTTCTTGCCCTGAATGCCGCAATAGAAGCGGCTCGTGCAGGGGCGCACGGCAAAGGCTTTGCTGTAGTAGCCGGAGAGGTGCGCAAGCTGGCAGAAAAAAGCCAGGTAGCCTCGCAGGAGATAAGCAATCTAGCAAAGACGAGTGTCGATATCGCCGAAAAGGCGGGAAGTCTCTTCGGGGAGATACTCCCAAATGTTAATAAAACTGCAGAACTGATCCAGGATATAACGCGCGCCTCAGAGGAGCAGCAGATCGGGGTGAACCAGATTACTGAGGCGGTCAGTGATCTTAATGCCGCGGCCCAGAACAGCGCCTCAACTTCGGAGGAACTGGCCACCACTTCGGATATGCTCAGCAACCAGGCTAACCAGATTAAGGAATTAATGAGTTACTTTATAGTTGAATCCTACAGGGATATGCATAAAGAGCAAAATGATGAAGAAGTGGGTCTTATAGAGGATAATTCCTGAGATATTCAGAGTTAATTTATTAATAAATACAACAGAGATTAAAAAACAGTTCCCGATTGTTCATTATTGAAGAGTATTACGGTAAAAACGACAAAAAAGTTGAAATGGTTACAGATTATCTGCACAATTTATAGTAAATAGACAGGCACTTAAAAAAGGACAATATGAAAATGCGGAGGGAGTAGAGGAAGCAACAAATAAACAGAAAGTTTAAGTAATGGATGGACAGGGCCGAGCAGCTTGTTGCCGGGAAATTTTACCGGCTTTTATATAAGCGACTTTTTATGGAGGTCTGATATGAAGCGAATAAGCCTTGTTCTAAGTATGTTACTCTTTATTTGTTTTGGGCCAATGAATCTTTTTGCTAAGGTAAGCACAGGGAGGGTAAAATGTTAATTAAAAAAAAGTATTTAATTCAATTGTTTCTAGCAACGTTTCTTGTTTTTAACGTAATTGGGCTTTCCGGTCAGGAAAAAGAAAAATCAGGAGAAAGTGATACTAACGCTATGATGTTGCTGCAAATGCAGGAAAAAAAGGATTTATTCAATATTTCCGGGTTTGCAGATATGCAATGGTCATACCGAAGTTACAAGGATGAAAACAGTATCCTCTCCGGACTTTTTAATAAAAACAATGAATTTATGCTCAACAATGTTAACCTATACTTTAATTTTAATGTAAACAAGGATCTTCTTTTCTTTACAGAAATTAGATTTTTGTTTACCCCCTCGGGCATGACTGTTCCAAGCTCTGCACCTGGAACCTTTGAGTATGTTGCGAATGAGACCAGAGACCAGTCAGAATACACATTTCAGTATGGCAGCATTTTTATCGAACGAGCCTACATGGAGTGGAAACGTTTCTCATTTTTACGTGTCAGGGCAGGGCGGTACCTTACCCCCTATGGCATCTGGAGTCAGGATCATGGTTCGCCTATACTTACTTCGGTGCGTCTCCCGGCCCTTGTTTCACCTCCCACAGTTGATCTGCGCATCCAGCCAAACATGGTGGGACTTGAATTTTTGGGAACCTGGGATTTCAGTTTATTTATGCTCGATTATGCAGCCTATATTGGTAATAATGACACTGAACAGAACGGTTTTGGTGATTACGGCGGAGAGATGAAAAGTTTTGGAGGTTTTGTAAACTTAAACTTTCCACTTGGTGACACGGTTAATTTTGAATTTGGTGGATCTGTATATTCGGGAAGGCATGTCCGTTCAATATCAATAACATCAACTGGTGAGCATACATACAGGGCCTTCAATGATAATATATTTGCCTTAACACATGTGAAGCTTTCGATAGCATCTCTTCCTTTAAAAGGAGAATTGATCTTTCAAGGTGAATTTATGTACCAGTGGGTTGAAGTGGATACTAACAAGGTAACACCAGCAGCCTTACCTCCAGGATTTACACTCGTTCCAAAATGGGAACACTGGGATACATATGGTCAGGTTGAATACTCCATGTATAATTTAATTACACCATATTACCGGTACAATTACACAAATATTAATAAAAATGCACATCCGTTGGTTAAGAGTTTACATGCTCATACTGTGGGTATTAATGTGAAGCCCTACACGGCTTTGGTATTAAAGTTTGAGTATAATTTCTACGATTATACTGTTACAGATCCGGCAGTACAGGGTGATAATGACAATCACCAGATACTCTCATCAATTTCGTTGTCGTTCTAAGGAGGTAGTGCAATGCTATTACGATATATAAATTATGGTGCAATCATTTTTAGTATTGTTGTTATCTTTTTCATACATGCCCCTGTAACAGCACAGGATGATATGGTTGTAGTCATAAACAAGAATGCTCCAGACATCACGCGCATGCAGGTTCAGCAGATGTTTAAAGGTAATCTCAAGTATTGGCCTACTGGGTCACCGGTTAAAATATTGCTCAACAGCAATGGCAATATCTATCAGAACTTTGCCCAAAAGTATCTTAACATGGACAGCAGTAGGCTTGACTCCATCTGGGTAAGGCAAAGCATTAAAAATGGAGTTCCTAAACCAAGAATGATGAAAAGTCAGGTTATATTGATGCTGGTAGGTAATTCAAACCTTTTTATCAGTTTCGTCAAGAGGTCTGAGGTTAAAGGCAATATTAAAATAATTAACTGATAAATATGAATGGCTATAGTTGATACAACGTTTAATCAAACCTTAGTTTTTATCAGGCGATTATAATCGATTTAAGTAGTTGATTTTATTCCGGAGAGAGTGGCAGGGAAATGACAAATTCAGTTCCCTGTCCTTCTTCAGACTCAACAATTAGTTGTCCACCATGGTTATTGGTGATAATAAAGAAACATATCGCCATACCAAGACCGGTACCGCTGCCGACTTTCTTCGTAGTAAAAAATGGTTCGAATATATGGTCCTTTACGGCATCGCTCAATCCGGGGCCGTTGTCAGCGATGCTGATCTGCAAATAATCTCCATTACAATGCGTACTTAGGGTAATAGTGGCATCGACTTCCCAATCATTCATGCCTGATATGGCATCAGCGGCATTTTTTAATATGTTAAGAAAAACCTGTTCGATTTCAGTTTCATGGCAGGGGATTTCAGGGAGATTATCATTTAAATTTTCAATAATTTTTATTTTTCTGAAATCGTATTTTTTGTTCAGACTAAAATCATTTTCAGCAAATTTTACAGAACGTTTTATTATAGTGTTAATGTTGGCTGGTTTTTTTTCTACTTCACTTTTTCTGCTAAACTGCAGCATGTTGGCAACAATTGATGATGCCCTGATGCCGGCATCTTTAATACCCTGTAAATAGTTCATGATATTTCTTTTCTCAAGATAGAGATGCATTTTATTCAAATCAATTCCAGTTTCTACAGCTATTTCAATATTTTTTCTGGTATTGCTGGAAATCCTCCGCAGTGTATTTTGTATCCCCTGTACTATAATACCAAGGGGATTGTTGATCTCATGGGCCATGCCTGCGGCAAGTGTCCCCACGGTAATTAGTTTTTCGCTTTGAATGAGTAATTCCTGTGTTTTTCGTATTTCTGTAATATCGTATATGATCGCAAGAAACAGGTCTTCAATTTTAGTTATTTTGACTTCTACATCAAGGATGCTTCCGTCTTTTATTGTGAAATGGTGAACCGGTATTTCACCAATGGCGCCGTTTTCAATTTCATTTATTACCTGTCTATAGTATTTTAATATTGATTTCCGGTATTCAGCCTCAGGAAATAAACAGCTCCAGATATCATCTAGTGAATGCAGGTCAGTAATAGAATATCCGAGTACATCACTAAATGCCTTATTAGTATAATCTACCCGGTTTTCAATAAATGTTATTATCGGTAATGGCAACTGTTCAAGCATGGCTTTTAGCTTTTTTTCTTTTTTTATAATTTCCTGTTGTGAAATTATAAGTTCTTGACTTTGAGCCTCATATTCTTCATTAGTAGCCTCCAGTTCTTCCATAGCTGCGTGCAGTTCTTCATTTGCCACTTCCAACTCTTCATTCAGACTCTGTGATTTTTGCAGGCTGTTTTGCAATTTTTCCGCTTGGAGTTTTATTTTCCCGATAATTTCTCTGCTGAAAATGGTAACACCTGCAAAAAGAAGAATAAAGAATACACTGATAAAAAAGAAAATCTGGAAAATATTGGTCCTTTCCGAAATAGTTTCGACACCCTTATCAAGATTTTTCCGCTGGATCTTTAAAAGCAAGTCGAGATTCCAGATCATTTCTTTTGTCACCTTATTAAGAACTTCCAACATTTCATTACCGTAGAAGGTGCCGTCCTCAATATATGTCATTGCTGTTTCAATACCTGTATCATAATAGTTTTTTAAATATTTTTGTATTTGTTTGATTTCTTTTTGTTTCTCCGAATAAGCTTTATTTTTTTCGTAAAGCTGACTCAATATATCATTAGACATGTTAAAGTGATGCGCTGCTTTTTCAAAACCTTCTCGGCGGTATTGCTCTCCTCTTGTTGCAGAGATGTGAGTGAGCCAGTATTGAATCTGGAGGATATGAAATTTCAGATCAATAACGGTCATAGTAGAAGGATATTGTTTGGTGACAATTACAGTAACAACTGATTGATTGTTTTTTACAACAATCAATCCAGTAGTAGTTACTGTAATTGCTATTAAAGAGATAATTAAAAGGCTTAGCTGTATTTTTTTGGTTATATCCAATGTGAACCGCCTGTGCCTGGAAAGGGGCCAAAGATAATTAAATACTAAAATTAAATTGTAGTGTAAAAATAGGTTGTAGTCAAGGTGCAATCTGAATACAACAAAGGCAGGCAGTTGTATAATAGTGTTGATCGTTTTTTGTATATAGAACTGCAGATAGTTTACCCCCTTGACTCTTTACCGGATATTTATTTCTGACGATGAAAAACTACTTTTAGCTGGCACCGAAATAGGTATCTTCTTTGTGTCGAATTATTTTTTGGATGATGTATCTAATACCTGAAAAAACCAGAGTGAATCCATTTTTGATAGTGCCCGTAATCGAAATATCAATCACGGGCACTTTTTATTGGAGAGTATTTCAGAAAAATTGCCAAAAAAGTTGAAATGCCTGCGGAATATCTGCACAATTTATAGTAAATAGACAGGCACTTAAAAAAAGGACAGTATGAAAATGCGGAGGGAGTAACAGGAGTACCACATAGAGAGAAAGTTTTCGTAATGGATGGACAGGGCAGAGAAGCTTGTTGCCGGAAATTTTTACCGGCTTATATATAAGCGACTTTTTATGGAGGTCAGATATGAAGCGAACAAGCCTTGTTCTAAGTATGTTACTTTTTATTTGTCTTGGGCCGATAAGTCTGTTTGCCCAGGAAGGTACAGCCGAGGGGACTGTTGACCCTTCCATGGTGGAAGAGACTCAACAAAGATTTACAATTTCAGGATTTATCGCCTTTAATGCCACCAAGAATTTTATTGAAGACGATAGTTCTACTATAGCATCAGTGGTTTCAAAGGATTTCTCCTTTGCCCTAAATAGTCTGCATATGTATTTTAATTTCAATGCAGGCAATAATCTGAGGGCCTTTTCTGAAATTCGTTACACCTTTATCCCCAGTGGGGAAAGAAGAACAGATTACAGTGGTTTCCCTACTATTATTACCCAACCTGTTGATAATGATGCTACTGATGCAACAAATGTAGGATTCGACTGGGGGACAATTAATATTGAAAGGGCCTTTATCGAATGGAACCGTTTTGGTTTTGCATCTCTCCGTGTCGGCAGGCTTTTGACCCCCTACGGTATCTACAGCAAAGACCATGCGGCAACATTAATAACAAGTTTTCGTCAGCCAAATACTGTTATTGCATATTCCGGTACAGCGGGGATCCCCGCAGGCATTACAGGCTTTGAACTTCTGGGACAGGTTGAAATTCCAGGTCTCGGGATACTGACTGACTACTCAATCTATGTGGCAAATGATAATGTAAACGGCGAGGAATCCGTTATTGATCAGTTCGGTGATGATAAGGCTTTTGGCGGTTTTCTGAATTTTCAGACACCCCAGTTTGGCAATATGTTGACTGTTGATTTTGGAACATCCTTTTATCGTGGTAAAAATATTGATCTTTACCAGATAAACAGTACAGCTGGAGGTGAGCAGTTCAGTAAGTATCAGACCGATACAGTACTGCAGGCTCACGTTAAACTTACCATGACTGGGCTGCCTCTGCAGGGTGAGTTTGTACTGCAGGGAGAATTTGAATACTACTGGGTTGATGAGGACGATTCAAAGATTCTGGTCAGTGCATTAGGGGCGCCAGTTGCTGCAGAAAACTATGACGGTTATGCCCTGTATGGTCAGCTTCAGTACACCATGTGGAACAAGGTCACTCCATACTTCAGGTATGAGTATACACTGGTTGGCGATGACAGCATTCATTACGTTGTAGAAAAAATTAATGCATATATTTCAGGTTTGAATCTAAAACCTCTAAGCAACCTGGTGTTAAAACTTGAGTACGCCTACTGGGACCTCAACTCAAAGGGGAATAATCCTTTTACAGGATTGCCGGAAAATAATGATTACTGGCAGTTAAAAACCCAGGTGGCATTACAATTTTAAGGAGGCAGTCATGAAAAGTAAAGTAATCAGTATATTCATAATCAGTGCTGCCATCCTTTTCTGGGGTATCGGATACGAGGCCCCGGTAGCGGCACAGGGAGATGTGGTGGTCATCGTCAACAAGAGCCAGGCCAGCCTCTCCAGAACACAGATTAAACGTATTTTTACAGGAACTATGAAATCCTTTCCCGGAGGGAGTCCCGTGAAAGTACTTCTGAACAGCAACTCCTCAATCTATGCTGGATTCTGCTCGAAGTACATGGGTTCATCTCCCGCAGGTGTTGACGGGAAATGGAAGGCTGTACAGATGAGAAACGGTACACCTCTCCCCAGGAAGGTTTCCAGCAATGTAATCAAAGCAATGGTTGGAGGCTCACCCCTTTTTATCGGTTTTGTCAACCGGTCCGAGGCGGGGGGTAATGTAAAGATTTTAGATTAGATGTTCTGATATTATGAAGCAGCATTATGCTGCTTCATAATATATTTTGATTTTTTGAATTGTTTTATAGGGATATTCCTGATAAAATAATTCAAAAAAGATGAAATATTTTATTATAAAACTATTTTATGTTACACTTCTCATTGTTCCGGGCTTAGGTGCATGCAAAAGCGACATTCTCCTCGCTCCCGAAGAGCAGTCATGGCTGGAGGAACGAAATAACACCGTTAGATTTATCCGTGGTATAAATGCCCCTCCCATGGCTTTTGAAAATGAAAATGGAGAATATGACGGAATAGTAGTCGATTATCTCCGTGTTTTTCTTAAAAAATTCGATATCAAACTTGATCTTGTGAAGGCCGAAAAATGGGCCGATGTATCAGGCATGTTGAAAAATTCTAAGATAGACTTTCTTGCAATGGAGAATTCTCCTGACCGGGAAAAGGATTTTATCTTTACTCCCGCATTTATCGAATTTCCTTATATCATGGCAACTCGGAAATCCTATCCGGGCCCCTCCAGTCTGAATGAATTATCAGGGAAAACCATTACGGTAGTAAAGGGGTATCTCTTTGAAGAATTTCTCAGAAAAAATCATCCTGACATTAGTATCGAGACAGTTATAAATGACGCAACAGGCATCGAGAAACTGGCTGCCGGAGAAATCGAAATTTTTGCATCTAATCTTGCCTACATCTCTACGTTGATCGATAAGAAACAGATTCAAAATGTTAAGATTATCGGGAAAACCGGTTTTGTAAATAAATTTTCCTTTGCGGTCCGTAAAGAAGATGTACCCCTGGCAAGAATTTTTGAAAAAGGGCTGGCTGCAATGAGCGGGGAAGAGAAGGGAAAAATTATTGATAAATGGATTATCCCCGAGGTAAAAAAAACACCCCTCTGGCAGAAACCAGCTATTGCTCTTATCGCCTTATTTATCATTGTTTTACTTGTTTTAGTGGTGTACCGGGTTCTTCAAAAGCCTGCATTCTTTCTCTTTAAGAATTTATTCTCAAGGTACCGGTGGAAATTACTGATTGTTGGTGCACTGCTGGTGAGCCCTGCCGTAATCATAACTCTGTTTTATTCTTCAGGCCCCCCTCCTTCCTCTCTCAATGAAGAGGAAAAGGAGTGGCTGAAAAAACAAAATTATGAATTAAAGATTAATTACATTCCGAGTCCGCCCCTTAATTTTATTAACAGCGACGGACAATATTCCGGAATGCTGGATGATTACCTTTCTATTATGAAGAAGCGACTCGGCTTTGAGATGGTTGTTGTTCCTTTTCATGGCAATTGGTTCGATCACATAAGTAATGTTGAAAAGGGTGAAGTCCATTTCACAGTAATGGGACCCACACCTGAACGAAGAAAAAAATTTCTTTTTACATCAAGCTTTATTTCCTTTCCTTTCGTTATTGTAGTGAGAAAAAGTGATAAGAGATTTTACACTCTTGAAGATTTAAAGGGTAAAAGGGTTGCTGTCCCCAGGGGATGGATAATCGAAGATTATCTGCGGAAGTATTATCCGCAGATTTCCCTGGTCACTGTCCAGAAGGATCTTTTAGGTCTTTTTGCACTTTCCGGTGGAGAAGTCGATACTTATATCGGGAACCTTGCTTACATTTCGTACCGCATAGAAAAAGAAAAAATTGCCAATCTCAGGATTGCTGGAGAGACGGGAGTAGTCAGCGAAATGGCCTTCGCCACCAGTAAAAACAATATTATTGTCAGAAATATACTTCAGAAGGGACAGAATGCAGTTTCAAAAAAGGAACTTGATGAAATATATAACCGATGGGTCAGAATCGGCATGCCTTCGAGAATTTTTTCCAAGAAAACACTATATGGTATATTAATTGCCGTAACCTTCATATTTATTGTGGCACTGGTCGTCTTCATCTGGAACCGTACCCTGAGAAAACAGGTTATGATAAAAACGGGAGAACTTCAGCAGGAACTTGTAGAGAGGAAGAAAATACAGGATGCCCTTGAGGAGAGTGAAAATCGCTACCGTCAGCTTTTTGATTCTGCAAATGATGCCATTATAATTATGGATAACGACGGAATCCTGGACTGTAACAGTTCTACACAGAAACTTTTTGAATATAATCGTGATGAAATTATCAGCAAGAATATAGTCAATTTCTCTTCAGATGCGAAAGAAGAAAAAAATTCAGATATTAATAAAGGTATCGAAAAATCTTTTGCAGGGGAAAACCAGTTCTTTGAATGGATTTTCAGGAAAAAAAATGGAGGAAACTTTTTTGCTGAAGTAAATATAAGTCCCGTAAGTCTTCAATCAGGTATAGTGCTGATGGTTTTGATCCGTGATATAACGGAACGTAAAAAGGCTGAAGAGGAATACCGGCGTCTCGCAACGGTGGTGGAACAGTCAGCTGAAATCATCGTCATTACTGACAGGGAAGCAAATATCATCTACGTCAATCCATCCTTTGAAAAGATTACCGGCTACACCAGGGAAGAGGTTGAGGGTAAAAATCCCAGAATTCTTCAAAGCGGTGAACATGGTGCAGAATTTTACAGTGAACTCTGGGGGACCATAACAAGGGGCAACACCTGGCATGGTAGCCTTGTAAATAAAACAAAGCAGGGTAATCTCTACAATGAAAAAGCAACAATTTCTCCTGTTCGAGATTCTTCTGGAACAATAACTCATTATGTAGGAATAAAAAGGGATGTTACCCAGGAGTTGAAACTGGAAACGCAGCTCCGCCAGGCACAAAAAATGGAATCCATTGGAACCCTGGCGGGGGGTATCGCACATGATTTCAATAATATATTAAGTGCCATCATAGGCTATACTCAACTTTCCATTAAACACCCGGAGAAAAGGGAAACGCTGGATAAAAACCTTAATAATGTTCTAACCGCTTCAAAACGCGCTAAAGACCTGGTTGCACAGATTCTGACTTTCAGCAGAAAAGCAGAAAGGGAAAAGCAGTCCGTGCTGGTTGCTCCTATTATTAAGGAAATCGTGAAATTCATGCGGGCATCACTTCCCAGCACCATCGGCATTATTCAGACCCTTGAGGCAGAACGTGATGCCATCATGGCGGACCCCATTCAGATTCACCAGGTGATGATGAACCTCTGTACTAATGCGGGACATGCCATGAAGGAACATGGCGGTACCATGGAGGTGTCTGTGGTAAATTTCACAAATCCCGTTGCCCGGATTTATCCCCTCCTGCCGCCTGGAGAATATGTTAAAATTTCCGTAAGTGATACGGGGCATGGAATACCTCAGAAGATCCTTGAAAAAATATTTGAACCATATTTTACCACAAAGGAGAAGGGGGAGGGCACCGGGATGGGACTTGCGGTAGTGCATGGGATTATCCGTGACCATGGGGGAGATATATCCGTGTACAGTGAGGAGGGAAAAGGAACTGTCTTTCATGTTTTATTGCCCCTGGATGAAACTAAACATGATATAAAAAAGCAAGAGGAGAATGGGGAGATTCCCCGAGGGAACGAGCATATATTTGTTGTAGATGATGAGAAGGAACTGGTGGATATCACCCGGCAGATGCTGAATGATCTGGGATATCAAACCTCAGGAGAAACCAGTGCCACAGATGCCCTTGAGAAATTGGAAAAAAATCGTAATGCCTTTGATCTCATTATAACAGACAAGGAAATGCCTAAGATTGACGGTTTCGATTTTGCCCGCGAAGTACGTGAGTTTTCAAAGGATATACCGATAATTATGTGCACAGGTTTTCAGGAACCCTCAGACAGGGAAAAGGCTGACGAACTTAATATTAAAAAAATTATCACCAAACCGATTCCCTACGAAGTTCTTGCCCGTTCAATCAGGAAATTGCTAGATAAAAAAAACAGAAAGTGACAGGCTTCAAGCTGGAAGTTACGGGTTGGGGGTTCGGTCAGGACACGGGTAACGGATAAGGGTATAAGTTTTCTGACACCCTCGCTTAAGCTCGTTTCTTTCTCCTTCAGGATGGTTATGAGACGGGGAGGGATATAATAAATTCGGTCCCTTTATCTTCTTCAGATTCTACCGTAATATTTCCATCATGGTTATTGGTAATAATAAAGTAGCATATTGAGAGGCCGAGACCGGTGCCGCTGCTGTCTTTCTTAGTGGTAAAAAAGGGTTCGAAGATGTGGTCTTTTATGGTGTCGCTTATTCCGGGCCCCGTGTCTGCGAGGCTGATTTTCAGGTAATCATTTTGCCTGCTGGTGGTTATGGTAATTTTCGATTCAGTCTCCTTTTTTTGTAAACCAAACATAGCCTGGCCAGCATTTTTAAGGAGGTTAAGAATTACCTGTTCAATTTCAGTTGCATAGCAGTTAATTTCAGGCAGGTTCATATCAAAGTTTTGCTCGATTTTAATTTTTCTGAAGTCATACCTGCTGCTAAGATTGAATTCCTTTTCTGCGAGTTCTATGGAGTGTTGAATGATGGTATTTATGTTTGCGGAGGTTTTTTCCGCATTGCTTTTTCTGCTGAACTGCAGCATGCTGGTGATAATTTCAGAGGCCCTCATGCCCGCATCATCAATGCCCTGCAGATAGTTAAGGATATTTCTTCTTTCCAGGTACTGGTGCATTTTATTCAGATCAATACCGACTTCAGCAGCCGTTTCAATATTTTTCTCATTGTCAGTGGAAATTCGCCGTAAAGTATTCTGAACACCCTGCACAATTACACCGAGGGGATTGTTTATCTCATGGGCCATACCTGCTGCGAGAGTTCCCACCGTGGTAAGCTTCTCACTCTGGATCAGCATCTTCTGGGTTTTTCTAAGTTCAGTCATGTCGTAGATTATCGTAAGGAACAGGTCAGCTATTCGGGTAATTTTTGCTTCTATTTCGAGGGTGTTTCCGTTTTTAGCGGTTACCAGGTGGAGGGGAATGCTTATGATTTCTCCAATCCTGACCTTCTGCATAACCTGTTTATATGTTTCAATATTTGATTTTCGGTATTCAGGTTCCGGAAAGAGGTATGACCAGACTTTTTCAATTGTTGAGAAGTCTTCAAGAGAATATCCCAATACCTCACTGTAGGCTTTGTTAATGTAGTCTATCCCGTCCTCTTTGAAAATAACAACCGGCAACGGCATCTGTTCCAGCATGGTCCTGAATCTCGCTTCCTTCTCCATTATTTCCATCTGGGAGGCCATCAGTTCTTCTGTCTGCGCCTCATATTCTTCATTGGTAGCCTCAAGTTCTTCCATTGCCGCCTGAAGTTCCTGGTTTGCGGCCTCCAACTGCTCATTGAGGCGCTTTGATTTAATCAGATTTTTTTCAAAATTTACGGACTGGGCCTTTATGTTGCCCATTATTTTCCTGCTGAAGGTTGTGATCCCCGCCAGAAGAACTATGAAAACAATCCCGATAAAAAAGAAGATCTGAAAGAGGCTTGTTCGGCCGATGATAGTCTCAACACCTTTGTCGAGGTCCTCCCTGTTGTCCTTTAAAAACCAGTCGAGTTCCCAGGCCATTTTTTGAGTTTCTAAATTAAGAACATTCAGCATTTCATTGCCATAGAAGGTGCCACCCTCGATATATGCATTTGCTGTTTCTACCCCAATCTGGTAATAGTTTTTAAGGATTTTTTGAATTTTTAATATTCTTTTTTGTTCTTCGGGAAAATTTTTATGGTGTTTGAGCAGCTGTTTTATTATTTTCTTGGATTCATTGTAGTGGAATTCAGCTTTTTCAAATCCTCCCTTGTATCCTCTTTCAGCCCTTGTTGCTGAAATATTTGTGAACCAGTACTGAATTTCAAGGATATTAAACTTCAAATCAATAACGGACATCGTAGCGGGGTACTGGTCTTGTATTATTTTTGAGACAATGGTTACATTGTTCCTGACGATAAAAAATCCTGTAACTACCACCATTAAGGATATGAGGGAAATAATTAAAAGACTCACCTGTATTCTTTTGGTAATATCCAATGTATACCGCCGGCTAAAAGTAGGCTCCAGGCCCCTTACTGAGACTTCTCACAGCATCATTTTATGCTAAAAAGTGTTTAAGGTCAAGTGCAGGCTGGCAGAAACATGTCAGGTAGAGATTATTATAGCCTTGCATGAAAACAGAATGGGCTGTCAATGGATCGACAGCCCGAAATGAGAATATATGTACCACCGTAATTACGGCATTATTTGCAATTTCTATTGTTAAGATATGCTTTTTTGAGGGAAAATCAAGTTATTGTTAGAAAATTTTGAAGGGGATTTTGATATTAAAAGTCACATTGATTTTTTTTGAAGGTGACATTGGCAATGTCACCTTCAAAAAGGTTATGGAATAAATATACCCTTAACAAATCCGCGGCAGCTGTTCCTCAAGAAGCAGGGGAAGCAGACGTTTGCCGCCAATGGGGGTTTCTATGTATGCCTTTCCGGGAAACTCATCGGTTATGGCACCAATAATTGCAGCATCCTTTCCTTTTTCATCGGACCGGATAATGGCGAGGATATCTTCCGCTTTACTTCCCTCAACAATGAAGAGCACCTTGCCTTCATTGGCAACATAGAGGGGGTCGAGACCAAGTATATCACACATGCCTTCAACTTCCTCTTTGACTGGAAGGTCATCTTCAATCAGCCCGGCACTGAAGCCTTTTTTATCCACGATTTCATTCAGCACCGAGGCAACTCCGCCGCGGGTGGCATCGCGCATGAACTTTATGCTTTCGGGCAATCTTTCAGTTACGGACTCAATCATATGATTCAGGTTCCCGCAGTCAGACTTGAGGCCCCGGGAAAAACTGAGTTCATTTCGCTCAGCCATAATGGCTACGCCGTGATCCCCTATGGTGCCGGAAACAATAATGGCATCGCCAACTTCAATGGGACGGCGCTGCAGTTCCTTTTCAAAGACTCCGATACCGGTGGTATTAATAAAAATACCGTCGGCCTTTCCTGAAGGAACAACCTTGGTATCTCCGGTGACGATTTCGACACCGGCACGGTCAGCCTCTTCCTTCATCGAGGCCAGAATCATTTTCAGGTCTTCCATTGGAAGGCCCTCTTCGAGAATAAGGCCGCAGGATATATATTTCGGTTTTGCCCCCATGACGGCGAGGTCATTGACAGTGCCGTTTACAGCCAGGCTTCCTATGTTTCCACCGGGGAAAAAAATCGGAGTAATAACAAAGGTATCCGTGGTAAAGGCTATTTTTGATACGGGAATATCCAGCACCGCAGAATCATCGGGCTGTACACTGCTTTCTCCGAAGGTTTTCCGGATCAGGTTATTGATCATATCGTTCATCAGTTTGCCGCCGCTTCCGTGGCCGGCCTGAATTGTTTCCATATTATTTTCTCCAGTATTTGTAGTATGCAGAGCAGGGACCTTCCGTTGAAACCATGCATGGCCCAACGGGGCGTTCCGGATTACATGCCTTCCCGAAGAGGGGGCATTCAGGTGGAAGTATGAGTCCCCGCAGCAGTTCACCGCAGCGGCATCCGGGATGCTCTTTAGGTTCAGGGGGGGTGACAGGAAGTTTATTCACCGCGTCGAAATCAGCATATTCCTTTTTCAGAGAGAGGCCGCTTCCGGGAATGACTCCGATTCCCCTCCAATCCGCATCGGCGGGATCAAAGACAGAATAGAGTACCTCAACTGCCCGGGGATTCCCTTCGGGACGGACAACTTCGGGATATTCATTTACCAGTTCGTGTCTGTCTTCATCGAGCAGGTCAAGGAGTTTCAGTGTACCTGTTATCAGTTCGTGGGTTTCAAAACCTGCAATAACACTCGGTTTCCCGTGGTCCTTTGCAAGATATTCCCATGCATCCGATCCTATTACAGCGGTAACATGTCCGGGGATTATAAAGCCGTCGATTCGAACTTCACCGAGACTCAAAAGGGCCGCAACCGCCGGTGGTGTAAGCTTGTTGCCCGGGAGTATGCTGAAATTTTTTAAATTCCGTTTTTTTGCCTCCATAACAGTAACCGCCTGAGTGGGGGCCGTCGTTTCGAATCCTACACTGAGAAACATTACTTCCCTGTCGGGATTCTCCTCTGCGATGGTGAGAGACTCCATGGGGGAATAAACTACGCGGACATCCATGCCCTGTCCCTTTTCTTTGCTTAATGAACTGTATGAAGAGGGGACTTTAATCATATCACCGAAGGTGGTAATGATGGCATTGTGATCCTTTCCTATCTGGATTGCCCGGTCGAGATATTCATTGGAGGTCACACAGACGGGACATCCCGGACCATCGATGAGGGTCAGGTTTTCTGGAAAAATGTCCTTTACTCCGGTATGAAAAAATGCCGTGGTGTGGGTTCCACAGACTTCCATTATCCGGTATTCATTTTTAAGTTTTCGATTGGTAAGGCTTTTGGCCAGTTTTTGAACGAGTTCCTTTTTCATATCAAACCTTGAAATTGTATTCTATTGTTATTATACTGAAAAGTACATTTTGTCTAGGGCAGGGTACACCAGAAGTCTGTTGTGGCAAGTAATTTTCCTGCCTACAAAAGGAAGAAAATGATTTAAATTTATTATAGACACTTATATGACAGTCTCTATAAAGGTATCTGAAAACTTGTTCTGAGGAATCGATGAAGCATATTTTTCCAACTAATATCAAGACAAAACTGGTAATCAGTTTTCTTGCCATAATCATTGTAGCGGGTCTCGGTTCAATTTTTATCGGTATAAATGTCATTCAAAACAGTATTCTGATGCAGGCATATGAACAGGTAAAAAAGCACCTGGATACCGCAAGATATATATATAACCAGGATATTGTCTTGATTACCAACTCCCTTCGAATGGAGGCAAATTCCCCCGGAGTTATTTCTCTTCTCAGGTATAATCGAAAGAGAGTCCTGGAACAGCACGTTGCTGAAATGAAAAAAGACTTCAACCTGGATATCTTAACGATTGTTGATGCCTCCGGCCGTATGATTACAGGTTCCACGGGATTTCCTCTTCTTGAACTTCCTTCCCTTCGATTTGTCATTGAAAAAAAGAAAATATTTTCCGGTACGGAAGTTATTCCCCATCATATCCTTCTTAGTGATGGAGAAAATCTTGGGGGAAAATCATTCATTCCCGTAATCTCAACACCCCGTCAGCGAAAGCTGGAGAAGAAAAAGGAAGACCGGGCCCTTGCACAGGTGGCTGCCTGTCCCATTTTTCACGGCAAACGGCTCCTCGGGGTGATCTACGGCGCCCGCATAATGAATAACAGCACCGGCCTGGTTGACAGAATAAAGAAACTTATATTTCAGGATGAAAAAATCGGCGGTTTCGAACTCGGGACTGTCACAATATTTCTTGATGATGTGAGAATCTCCACAAATGTCAGAAATGAAGACGGCACCAGAACTGTCGGTACCCGTGTTTCAAAGGAAGTCTATCACCAGGTAGTGGAGAATAAAAAAACATGGCTTGATAAAGCCTTTGTTGTCAATACCTGGTATATTTCTGCATATCAGCCCATATATAATATTTCTAAAGAGGTTATCGGTATTCTCTACGTGGGGGTCCTTGAAGAGAAGTATATAAGGCTGAGACGGCAGACCATGAAATATTTTTTAATCCTCATGGTACTTGCGGGGATTCTTTCCGTCGGCCTCGCCGGTTATCTCATTGGTATCATCGTCAGCCCCATAAAAGATCTTGTTGATGCCTCCAGGAAAGTTACAGATGGAAATCTTCTCAGTAAGATAGAAAAGCAGTATGAGGGTGAAATGGGACAGCTCATCAGTACCTATAATTCGATGATAGATGCCATTGAGGAACGGGACAGACAGCTCAAGGAAACGACTGAGAAACAGATATTTCAATCGGAAAAACTCGCCTCCCTCGGGCGTCTCGCTTCGGGTGTTGCCCATGAAATAAACAATCCGTTAACGGGGATTTTAACATACGGCAGTATTTTGCTCGATGAACTGAAAGAGACGGAATACCATGAGGACCTGAAAACAATCGTTGATGAAACAATGCGCTGCAGAAATATTGTCAGGGAGCTCCTCGATTTTGCAAGGGAAACCAGGCTCCAGGTCCAGGAGACGAGTCTGAATCTGATTATTACCGAATCACTGGCCCTTCTCGGGAGAACCTATAAATTTCAGAATATTGAAATAGAGAAAGATCTGGATTCGAATCTGCCCTCAATTATGGCGGACGTTAACCAGTTGAAATCTATAATAAGCAACCTCGCGGTAAATGCAGCTGACGCCATGCCCGGGGGAGGTCATCTTTTTATTTCAACAAGATATGATGAATCCAAAGATAGAATTTTGATGGAAGTTACCGATAACGGGACAGGAATTTCTGAAGAAAACCGGGAACGAATTTTTGATCCCTTTTTCACCACAAAGGCCACCGGAGAGGGAACCGGCCTTGGCCTTGCAGTTTCCTATGGAATCATTGAACGGCACGGCGGTCAGATTCGGGTAATGAGTGAAGAGGGAAAAGGAACAACTTTCATTATTGAGTTGCCAATAAAATAACTATTTGCTATAATGGCAATATAGTGAATTGCTTTTTCCGGGTGGGTTGCGATATCATTCTGGTGCCGGGTTGCAGCGGCGTCGGATAGATATCCACTTAGAAAATTGCGAGGAATTATGGAAAAGGAAATCAGACTGCTCATTGTTGACGATGAAGACATTGTGCATAAGAGCTGTCAGAGGATCCTCCGAAAGGAAGATTATAATATTGAAACAGCATTTTCCGCTGAAGAGGGTCTGGAAAAGCTCGAGAATTCTCAGTTTGATCTGGTTGTCAGCGACCTCATGATGCCCGGCATGGGAGGCATGGAGTTTCTGAAAATTATCAAGGAACGCCAGCTGGATGTTACTGTAATCATCTTCACCGGCTTCGCCACGGCAGAAACAGCCCGGCAGGCCCTGAAACTTGGCGCCTTCGATTATATCCCCAAGCCATTTACCCCTGAAGAGTTCAGAGACGTAATTAAAAATGCCATTGAATCGAGGCAGGATAATTCAACTGCACAGATGCTTGACCTGATGGCTATTGTCTCACATGAACTTAAGAGTCCCGTTGCGGTGGTGCAAACCACTGCGGAAACCCTGCATCGGGGATATTTTGGCAAACTGGACGATAAACAGCAGGAGATAGTTGAGAAAATTATCCGCAATACCCGTTATCTGGAAGATATAATTCGCAGCTACATCGATTTATCCAGAATGGAAATCGATGACATGGAATCATTCAAGGAGAAGATACACTTTACAGAGGATGTACTCCTCCCTGTTCTGGAAATCCCGGAATACAGCAATAATTATCGTAACATGCCGATTTTAACCGATCTGAAGGATATCCCCAGGGTATTCGGAGATCCCAACCTGCTGAAAATTGTTGTTACCAACCTTGTAAATAATGCGGTAAAATACGGCAGGGAGAATACTGAAATCAAAATTGAGGTATTCGAAAAGGAAGGCATGGTCTTTTTTACCGTATATAATGAAGGTGTGGGGATTTCCCAAAAGGATATAGAAGAGCGTCTCTTTGAAAAATTCAGCAGGCTGAAGCAGAAGGGTACAGAAGGAATCAAGGGATCAGGTCTTGGCCTCTATATCTGTCGAAAGATTATGGAGAAACACGGGGGAAGTATATCCGTAGAATCCGAAGAAGGCAGCTGGATAAAATTTATCAATACCATGCAGGCTGTAACAGAAACGGAACAGGGAGACTGATTTCAGTCACCTGTTCCGCTTACCGGTTATAAAAGTAATGACTTCCTCATCAATCAGGTATTCGAACTCACTGCTCCGTTCAATTGATGAAATCGGCAGGCGGGAGACAATGGCCTGATCAATTTTAAATAGTTCCAGCATGTCTACAATAAAGGAGATGTGTTCATTATTGAATTTATTTTCGACGAAAACTGAGAGAAAATTATCCTTTATTGAATATTTAGAGACAAAGTAGCTCCCTGTATCGTTAAAAACTACAGGTATTTCTTTTTCCGCCAGAATATCCACTGCCGCATTAATGTTTTTTATATGAATGTCGAAATCATCATCAGTTCCATCTTCTTTTTTCCTGCCACCTCCCGTCAGATGGAAACAAAGAATATCTTCAGTGGAAATATTAAATACATTATTGAAGGTCTGAATCATTTCCTCTATCTGCTGAAATGCCCCCTTTGAGGCAACCCTGCTTCCTTCTGCAGGATTGGCCAATACAATGTGATTTGCCCCAAGAATAAATTTTTCTCCTTTGCCGATGAGAACCGTTGAGGTACATGAGCCGAGTACCAGTGAAAGTGTCTGCTTTTCGGAAATGAATTTGATTTCATTCAGGCCGGGGATACAGTACTGCTCATATGGCGGAAGTATGAAATTATAGTAGTCAGGTTCCCGGGGCATTCATTGTCCTGTTGAGTGTAGAGTGAAATCAAAGTTAATATATGATAATATCAATAAATTACAAATATGTCAAGTGTCGAATTCTGCCGATTGTAATGCGGGGGCCACACACTACCTCTCTGGAGTCTTTTGCTGCATAAGAATGTTTAGGGATAGGTACTGTTATTGATTTAATTTTTACAGGAGAAGTTGTTCAAATATCAATTGACATTACCGGAAAGAATGAGTTAATAATTATAATATTCATTACTTATGCAATTTATAATCAAGCGTTATAAAAACTGTGTCCATTTTTAAAAGCCTCCCCTCCGGGGGCCGGCAGTGATACTAACTGGCTTAAGCAATGAATTAGTAACAGGAATTCATAATCAACAAAACCGGGGTTGAGCAATGAAAAAAATCATGTTGGTTTTGCTCTCATCATTATTTATTCTTACAGCCGGCACACTCCATGCATATGAGTCGTCGGTGGGCCTCTGGGGGGGGTATTCCTACAGTGCCCATGGTTATATCGATAATCTTCCTGCGGACACAAGTCAGCATGGATATTCTATTGGCCTTGAATACTGGGCGGGGAACCTGATCCAATGGGGATTCATGATGAATATTGCAAATATCTATCACTATGAAGGAACAGACTCTGCATACAATGATTTAAATTTATACCTTGTACAGCTGATGTTCGCATTCAGACTCCGTCTCATAAAGGGCTTTTACCTTGGGGGGGCAGTGGGATACCAGCTGGGGCTGATAAAGCCGGAAATAAACGGCAGCGAAGTTCCCGAACTTGGAGATGACGGTCTGCAGGCCATGGTCCTGGCAGGTTATGACTTTAATGTGACAAGAAAAATAATCGTCAGTCCGGGTTTCAGGATTCTGTGGGGTTTTGAACAGGACCATGTATTTACTTCATACATGCCGGGAATATCAGTGGCATATAAATTCTAAAAGGCAGGGAAACGTCATGTTAAACAAACAGGTAATAGTTGCAGTAATGACCATAATGATTTTCTGTTGCTCTGCCGGCTCAATGATTTCAGCCCAGAGCTATACTACGCCGCCTTCACCATATTTTGTTCACGATGTGGAAGTCTTTTTCTTTGAATTCTATGACTCTATAATGAAAAAGAAAACTGATATTAAAGTGGGTGGAAATGCTATTTTAACGGCAAACCAGTATCTTGCCGGATTGATTTTTGAAGTCCCTGTCTACCGCCAGGGAAGGGATAACCGGTTTACCATTTTAGGGTCCTACGCCTTTCAGTCCTGTGGTGATGGAGAAGGTAATCTTGACTTCCTTTCCAGTAATAATATTGCAGCAACCCATGTTTTCGGTGCATCATGGTATGGAAAAAAACATTACCTGAGGGTCGGGTATATCTATGGTGCCTTTACCCTTGATGATGACGGCCATGGCCCGGGGGGAGATTTTAATCTCTCCGCAGGGGATGAGTACTTCAATTACTCAGTACAGGAACTCCAGGGTACCACCGGATTCAAACGTCTCTACAGTGACCCGGATGTGACCTATCACAGGCTGCTTCTGGAACTCGACTGGGACTTTGACTTCCTTATTCTGAAAGCCCTGCTCCTTACTAATGTTGTCGAGGCCCCCGCCTATTCTCGTACCGGTGTTGAATTCCCGCTTTTTGAGGGAAGATACCGTGTGATGCCATATTTCGCCACTACTGCTGATGTAGAGGGCAATTATTCTTTTAATATTTACCAGGCCGGGGCAAAGCAGACATTCTATTCGAAACGTGCCCTGAAACGGGAGGAAACAGGTAGTGACTGGACCGGCTATAAATGGGCCAATATTCTGCAGGACTGGAAACTTCAGCTGGAGGCAAATTATGCCTATGTTCCCGGGACATCCCTGACTGAACAGAGAAATGACGGATATCTCCGCCTTGAGGCATTCCTCTATATGCTCTCCGCTTCTGCCTGGTGGAACCAGGATTCAGGTTTCGGTACGGGGATAGGGTTAAATTTTAAATTCGGTCAACAGGCTGCAATATGGTATAAATTTAAATATAATTCTTTCGTGGAAGCGCCTCTCTACAAAAGAAGTATTAATGATAAGGGATACAGTTTTGAATGGGGTTGCAGCGCCCATCTTAACTAGCACCTCTCGGCTCCGCTCGGTGCAGGCGGTACAAGGGGTAAAAGAAACATCTTTTCACTGGACACGGGAACGGGCTCTGTTATCATTGTCTTATAATCCTCAATTTATTCAGAGAGGGAAAAAATATGACAGAGTCTCCTGCTTCTTACCTCAGAAGAATGCCCACACCCAGGGAATATCAGAAGGGACTGGAAGGACTTCGGGGAAGTTTTTCTCTTGAAACAGAGGATATGGTTGAATTGGGATCCGTATACTTTGAGCTGTACCCTGAGGCTGCACAGCACCGAAACAATGAGCAGGTTCTGGCTGGATACGAAATTGTCAGAATAAGTATATTTGAAAAACTAACCGTAAATTTCAATGATGAAATTAAAAAACTTCTCTGGCGGATGGTAAAAAAATCATCCGAAATTCCCCGTTTAATGATAGAATTACTAAGGAATAACTCAATAGATGATGCCTGTCAAATAATGGATGAATTGAAATCTAATTTACATATAATCCAGGAAAAAATAGAAGCCATTCCCCGCGGCGAGATACGGGAACGTTTCATGGGTGGAGTTGCAGTTTTTCCAAATACCATCTATCTGTTTAATATGGCCCTTGAGAAACAATGTAATCAGGCAACCGGTAATAAATGAAAAAATTAAAATTCAGGAAAATACAGAGCCGGCTTTCATTTTTTCTTCTGGTAATATACCTTATTTTTTTCATTACTGTTTCGGTAACGCACTTCCTCCAGGTGAACTCTTCGGTATTAAAAAAGGATAAATCAAAACTTTCCGCCATAAGGGACCTTAAGACCAAAGAGATAGATGTCTGGATGAAAAGGATTTTCGGCGATATTGAACATCTGGCTTCCCGAAGCAGGGTGCGGGATGCGGGATACCGCCTCTGTTCCGGTTTCTCAGCAGCATCAGCAAAACTGCTGCATAATGAATTCAATCCCTTCATTCAGAACTATGACGCCTATTATGAGATATTTCTTGTCAGCTCCGCAACGGGTAATACAGTCTTCTCAACCATTGAAAAAAATACAGGCACAGACCGGTCCAGAAGTCACTATATACTGGAAGCGCTCCGGACAGGCAAGATGTATGTCAGTAATATTTATTTTTCGCGTAAACTTAATATTCCAACAATGGTGCTTTCAGTCCCTTTGAGAAAAAAAGGTGATTTAACTGGACGTCCCTTCGGGATACTTGTCATGCGGGTATACCTGGAAAGAACGGTATACAGTGAGCTCCTTGACAGAAGCGGTCTCGGGATGACGGGAGAGATTATAATTGCCGGTAAAGACAAAACGGTACTGAACAGGCTCAGGGGATACAACGGGTCTCCCCTTACGATGAAATTAAATGACCGCTACGTCGACCTCGCAGTAAAAGGCAACAAGGGAACGGTAACCTGCAGTGACTATAAGAACAGGGATGTCCTCGCCGCCTATGGAATTGTTCCTTCCACGGGGTGGATCATTGCGGTGAAGCAGGACCTTCGGGAACTGAAGGGTACCTTGTTTACGGTAATTTACCGGGAATTTATACTTTTTTTTGTTATTGGTTTAATCATACTTGTCCTGGCATATATTCTTTCCCGCGATCTGACCGCTCCGATTCATCGTTTGATCAGGGTAGTAAATCAAATCAAGACGGGGGATTATACCTTTCGCCTGAAGTCACAGCGAAATGATGAGTTCAAACAGCTTTATCGCAGTTTTAATAATATGGCGGACCTTATTACGTCAGAGCTGATGGTAAAGGAGATCAGCTCTGAGATAATACAGGTTATGGTTACCACGTTATCACTTGATGAGTTCAGCAGAAATGTACTGCATAAACTGGTTGAAACTTCTCATTCCATCATCGGCGCCTTTTATATCCTGACAAAAAACGGGAATGAATTCAAACACCTGGCTTCAATCGGTCTTGATATTGAGACGATGGAATCTTTCCACGCGGAAAGCCTTGAAGGGGAATTCGGCCGGGCCCTGGCAACTCGGGAGCTGACAATTACAAAAAATATTTCTAAAAGCAAGATGGTCAAGGTCCGTTCCATCGCCGGGGACATAATCCCTGAAGAAATCATAACGGTACCGGTGGTTGTGAACAACCGCACCGTTGCCATAATCTCCCTGGCATCGATTCATCCCTACAGTGAAGATATACTTACCGTAATAAACCAGATTCGTCCTGTTATGAATATGGCCCTGGCCAATATTCTGTCGGATGAAGAAACAAGGAAACTAGCAAAGGAACTTTCCGAAAAGAACCTGCTGCTTGAGGGCAAGCGTAAAGAACTTGAAAAACAGGCAGAGGAACTGGGAAATCAGCGTGACAGGGTGAAGCTCCAGCATAAAGAACTTGGAGAACAGCACAAAAAGGTTGAAGAGGCCAATCGTCTGAAAACAGAATTTCTTTCCAACATGAGTCACGAACTCAGAACGCCCCTCAATTCAATTATGGCCCTTTCACGTGTTCTGAAACTTCAGGCGGGTGAAAAATTTACCAGTGAAGAAGCTGATTACATGGATGTCATTGAAAGAAACGGGGCGAAACTTCTATCCCTTATAAATGATATACTTGATCTCTCCAGGATAGAATCGGGAAGGGTGGATTTAAAAATTCGCAAGTTATCACTTGAATCAGTTATTACCATAATATTGGACAATCATGAATATATGGCTGAAGAGAAGGGAATCCAGCTAAGGAGCAGTTTTCCCGCTGATATGCCCATGATTGAAAGTGATGAAACAAGGATTTTCCAGATTCTCCAGAATATTATTTCAAACGCGGTTAAATTTACCGAAAAGGGATCCGTCGCGGTGATTGCCGAAGCGGATACGAATCAGGCTGTCGTTTCAATTCGGGATACGGGGATCGGAATCGTAGAATCTGCCCTCCCGGGGATTTTCGAGGAGTTCAGGCAGATTGACGGGACCCACGCCAGGAAATATGAGGGTACCGGCCTGGGCCTGGCAATTGCGGCACGGTCCGCTGAGTTGATCGGGGCCGCCATCAATGTAGAGAGCGCCCCGGGAGTTGGAACCAACTTTACACTCCGCTTTCCCCTTTCCTGGAGTGAACCTGGAACACTGCAATCCGGTGCAATCACCTTCTCCGCAGGATTTGAAACTGTTACCGTTGAGACTCAGCACGACAATAAAAAAGATACTGATGTCGATGTTGAAGGAAGTAAAGGCAATAGTGCAACAGGGGACGGCCCCGTGGTAATGATAATTGACGATGACGAAGATAACATCATCGTGGTACAGGCAGTCCTGAAGGAGCTTTACAATGTAACCTATTCCTATGACGGGCAGGAAGCCATGGACATGATCAGAGAGTCCTCACCGGACCTGATTCTCCTCGACATGTCTCTTCCCGGTAAAAGCGGATTCATAGTTGCCAGGGAATTGAAACAGGAAGATGCAACCAGGAGGATCCCATTAATTGCCCTTACGGCACTGACAATGGCTGGAGACAGGGAAAGGATTTTATCGGCGGGATGCGATGACTATATTGCAAAACCCTATAACATAGATTTACTGAAACAAAAAATTGAGGAATGGCTGAACAGGTAGAATGGACACAATACTTGCAATAGATGACAACAGGGATAACCTGATTACAATATCAGCGCTGCTGAAAAATTTTTTAGGAGAGTGCAGAATTTTGACTGCTATCTCCGGCCCTGAGGGGATAAAAATTGCCCGGGAGGAATCTCCTGATACGATAATTCTTGACGTTAAGATGCCGGAAATGGACGGATTCGAAGTCTGTACTATCCTCAAGAAGAGTGAATCTACGGCACATATTCCGGTAATTCTTCTCACCGCAATCAGGACCAATGTGGAGAGCAGAATCCACGGACTGGAAATCGGTGCCGATGCCTTCCTTACCAAGCCAATTGACGAAGCGGAACTGATAGCCCAGATAAAGGTAATGCTTCGGATCAAGCATGCGGAAGATGAGCTGCGGCTGGAAAAAAATCAGCTGGCGGAAACCGTTGAGGAAACCACTGTTGCCCTGAATGAAACCGCCAGGAACCTTTCCAGGGAGAGGGACTTTATCCGCGCCGTTGATGATGTATCTCCTGCATATTATGTCGCAGTCAACAGGGAAGGTATTGTGCTCGGAATGAACCGGTCTCTCCTGGATGCAATAAAATATACCCGGGAAGAAATCATGGATCGTTCCTTTGCGGATGATTTTGTTTCAGAGAATTCCGTCGATACGGTACTAAACGTAATTATGGACCATTCCCGGGGACAAAACCGTACCTTCATGGAATGCGAGATTCTTGAAAAGGGGGGAAGTGAACATACCGTTGAATGGCACGGGCGTTCCGTATACAATGATTCGAAAGAACTCGATTATATTTTTTTTGTAGGATTGGATATTACAGAGAGGAAACGTCTCGAAAAAATAATTGTCAGCGCCAGTGAACGGGAACGTACCGAGGTGGGGCAGAAGCTGCATGATGTCCTTGGACAGAATCTTGCCGGTGCTGCATTTAAAGGTGAAATACTGAAACTCCGTCTTTCCGGTCAGGGGGAAGATCTTGGACTTGAAATGGATGAAATTCTCAGCATGATAAAGGATTCCATTGCGCGCACCAGGGACCTTGCAAGGGACCTTTCACCTGTTGACATCGGCGCCGGTGGAATTGTAATAGCAATGGAGGGGCTGCGGAAAAAGATAGAAGAAACCAGGGGACAGAATGTTCTCCTGGACGTTGATGAAGACCTTTCCGTTTCAGATGAACTTGTCTCTTCCCATCTGTATTACATAGCCAGGGAGGCTGTAGAAAATGCCGCGGAACATGGCGGCGCCTCAAATATAATTATAGGCATTAAAAAAGAAAAGGATGCCCTGGTTTTAAAAATTATTGATGACGGCTCCGGAATAGGAGACCGGTACAATCGGGATGGAATGGGCATCCGCCTGATGAAATACCGTGCCTGGATTATCGGCGCTTCCTTCAGTATATCAAAAAATGAGGGCGGGGGAACTATTGTTACCTGTGTCCTTCAGGAAAGTGCCGCAAGTACAATGCCGATTCCGCCTTCCGGAGAGGTGGACAATTATTTTAGCGATGATACGGTAAAGAGGAATGGAATACTGATTATTGATGATCATCCCATCGTCCGGGAAGGCCTCTCCCAGATAATCGAGAGACAGGATGATCTGCATGTCTGTGGTGCCGCAAGCTCAAGTGAAGAGGCGGTACGAATGATAGTGAGGGAAAAACCCCGACTGGTAATCATGGATATATCCCTCGAAGGTTCCAGCGGCATGGAACTTATTCGTGCTATAAAGACACGCTTTGAGGGATTGCCGGTGCTGGTACTCTCCATTTACGATGAATCAATATATGCGGAAAGGGCCCTGAAGGCGGGGGCCCTCGGCTATATTATGAAACAGGAGAATGCAGCTACTGTAATTGATGCGGTTCGTACAGTGATGAAGGGGGAGCAGTATATCAGTGAAAAACTGAGGGAAAGCCTCCTGAAGCGATTATCTCATGGAGAGGAAGTCAGGGGAACATGCACCGTTGACTGCCTGACTCTGCGGGAACTGGAAGTATTTCAGCATATCGGTCACGGCCTCAGCAACAAAAACATTGCGGAGAAACTGAAAATCAGTGTAAAAACCGTGGAAAATTACCGGGACAGGATTAAGAACAAGATGAATTTTCCACGGTCATCAGACCTTAACCATTTCGCCGTTCAGTGGATAATCAATAATGAGGGAAGAAAGTAGTGGTCCATTGAAAGGGACAAGTAACAGGTAACAAGGTTACATCGCTGCAACAGGTAAACTTGCACCTTTTTACCCGATCCGTGTAATCTGTATTTTCTTTTTCTTATTTTATCTTCAATCCCAACATTCCGTAACGACTTTTGTATTAATTTATATATTGATTGACGGGTCAATCGATTTAGGTATAGTTTGATTCAGTTAACGGTGGATATTTTTTATCCGTTACCCAGGATTTCAAGGTAATAAGTACAGTTTATCAGGGAGAGAAAAAATGACCGAGAATAGAGGCAACCGAAGAAACATTATCTGGTTTTCAGTTTACCTGGTGATGGTGATCAACTATTTACTTTTTCTTGGTGTCATCTTTTTGTTAAAACAGATTTGGGGCCCCATTAACAGTTTTCTCGTCAGCAATACGGGAATTGAGACAGAATGGATACCTATAATTATTGTCCTGACCCTGGTTAATATACTTTATATTCTTTTCCTTGCAATTACTGCCCGCAGAAACGGGGAAATTATCCGCAGAAAAATAAATAAGATTATTCCCTTTGTAATGATAATAATCTGGAACATGATGTTTCTGCTTCTGGTTATGGAAACAGGAAATGATATCAAAAATGCTCTGAGAAAATCTTTTCTGCCCGGTTATTCAATGGTTAAAGCAGATTATGATATCCCGGAGTGGTGTGACACCGGAAAGACAGCAAATCCTTATCCGGGATTGCGCCACCGGCTTGCTGAAGACGGAACGATTTTATGGAACGTTAAAAAGGATAAATATCTGCCCCATTCCGATCATATTGAAATGGCCGGTCTTAAGGTTGCCACTATTGTAAGTTACGGAGTAAACAGGGAGGGGGCCCTGATGCTGAACAGGCACATCGTGTGGCCAACCCTTCGAATTATTCCCAATGACACCCACGGATTTATTACCAGGAATTACGATATTTCATATTCTCCTGATATTATAATTGATGACAAAAATGTCACTATGGAAAAACCATCCATGGTAAAAATCAGGGGCAGCCTGGCAATCAAAAGCGAAACCGGAAGGGGAATCTCGATAGTAAGAAAGATTTTTCCATCTGTTGATAAACCGGCAATAGTAGAAAAATGGACTTTAAAAAATGAAGGGGCAGAATCGAGAAAAATAGAGATCAAGCCCCGACGCGAAGAGATAGTTACTAAAAAACAATTTGGTGTTCACGGCTCATACCGTCTCCTCTACGATTGTAAGGGCAAAGGTGAATTAGTCCTGAAGCCCGGTTCTGAAATTGATTTTTATGCAGCCTTCAGCGGACAAAATGTTAAGGATAAACCATTTATTTTGGCCTGGGATAAGGAAGAAAAAAAACGTGATGGCCTGGTCAATAATCTCTTCGGAAAATTGATACTGGATACTCCTGACAGGATTTTGAACAGGGCATTTGATTTTGCAAAATTGAGAGGAGCTGAATCAATTTTTGACACCAGGGGAGGGCTGATGCATGGCCCGGGTGGAGGTCTTTATTATGCTGCAATATGGACGAATGATCAGATACAGTATATAAATCCCTTTTTCCCTTTTTTAGGGTATGACATCGGTAATGAATCCGCAATAAACAGTTTCAGGCTTTTTAAAAAATATTTGAATAAAGATTTTACTCCGGTGCCTTCATCCGTAATCGCCGAGGGAACAGATGCCTGGAGTGCCGCGGGAGACAGGGGCGATGCCGCCATGCTTGGCGCCGGTGCCGCCAGGTTTGCACTTCTTTACGGTGACAGGAAAATTGCAAATGAGCTCTGGCGGACTATCGAATGGACTCTTGAATTCTGCAGGAAAAAAATCACCAAAGAGGGAGTTGTAGCGTCTGATTCAGATGAACTCGAAGGAAGATTCCCTTCCGGAAAAATGAACCTGAGTACATCATCTATCGCCTACAGTGCTTTCCTGTATGCCGCACTGCTGGGTAAGGAATTGAATAAACCGGCTGAGGTCATCAATAAATATAATACTGCGGCAGCACGGATGAAACAATCAATAGAGAGGTATTTTGGGGCTGATATCGAAGGCTATAAAACATACAGGTATTATGAAGGCAATAATGTTCTGCGTGCATGGATTTGCATTCCCCTTACCGTGGGTATCTTTGACCGAGCCGGGGGGACCATTGATGCGTTATTTTCATCAAGGTTGTGGACAAAGGACGGCCTTGCTACCCAGGCGGGAATAGATACATTCTGGGACCGATCAACCCTTTTTGCCCTGAGAGGCGTTTTGGCCGCTGGGGAGACTGAACAGGCGATGG
Organism: uncultured Spirochaetota bacterium; assembly: GCA_942491575.1. Taxonomy (GTDB): domain Bacteria; phylum Spirochaetota; class UBA4802; order UBA4802; family UBA5550; genus CAZHNW01. The sequence goes on along the minus strand of CALOBT010000025.1, from coordinate 528,337 downwards.
AAAAACTGAAGAGGTATACGGAAAGGAGGTTCCTGGGGGATCATGTCCCTTATCCTGTTGAGGCATACCCTGAAGGTAACCAGAAACACCTCTCCGCTGAAGGGGGACTCTACTGCAGAATTTTTACCGAGGGCCTTTTCGGGATCGACCCCACGGGATTCAGATCGTTTAATTGCAATCCACGTTTGCCTGAAAAATGGAACAGGATGGCTCTCCGGAATATCCATGCCTTCGGTTCGAAATTTGATCTTGTTGTGAATAGAACAAAAAGAGGAAGAAGCCTCACCGTAATAAACAGGGGCAGGGTTGTCTTTAAAAAAGAGGGATTGAAAGGAAGTGTTTTCAGAATAAAATTATAGTCCCGAAGACGGCTATATTTATACCAAAGAAAGCCTGGACTCAATTTCAGGTGTTTACCGTCACTGGCGGTTGAGAAAGATATAATCCCTGCTCAAAGAATTTATAATATTTATCCCTTTCTGTTTCGGGTCAATTGCCGGTATTCCCCCGCGGGCAGTAGTAACGGGATGAATTTTCCCCCGGAGCCAGTGACCTCTTTCATCGAGGGTTGCTTCAAGTATGACTGAGGTTTCAATCTCTTTTTCACCGGGATAGATCTCTTTCATCAGTCCCATGTCACAGAAATTCCCAAGGCTGTAGGCAATTAATTTCCCGCGGTAGAATTCCATGCCCCTCAGCACATGGGGGCCGTGTCCGAATACCAGGTCGGCCCCCGCATCTACTGCGGCGCGGCCAAAGGCAACGGTGTTTCCCCTTTTTTCTTCCATGTAATATTCTATGCTGTTTTTAACCTTGCCTGAAAGCTCTGCGCCGCCGTGAAAGTTAACTATGACGATATCTGTCACTTCCCTTGCAGATTTTATCATTTCAGTACAATCTTCAATATAATTTATTGACTTGAATACTTCCCGTGATGCGAAACCGAGTACGGCGACGCGGAGGCCTTTAACTTCCTTCACCGGCATTGTCCATTCAGCTTCGAAGGGAAGTTCAGGAATGTGCCACGACATGTTCCATAGACCCGAGGAGGTAATTCCGTTCAGGTAGAGGTTCAGGTATGTCTCGTACAATCCCTCTCCGGTGCAGTCGAAGGTGTGGTTGTTGGCAAGGTTCAGTACGGTAAAACCCGCATCACGAAGCAGGGAAGCCGTATGCGGGGGGAAGCTGAAGCTGTACCCGTCCTTTCCCTTGTCTACAATAAAATTATCTCCGTGGCATATGGGGCCCTCAAGGTTACCGATGGTAATGTCTCCACGTTTTAAAATAGATGTCACATTTCTGAAGAGATTGTCCGGTGGAAGAAATTTTTTTGTTTTTCGAAACGGAGGGTGGGGTGATACGGCACTGCCCGCTATAATGTCTCCTGTGCAGATTACGGTTATTTCGGTTCCGGTGATAGCGGTTTGAATTAAAATCAGAAAAGTAAATGTTAGAAATATTTTTTGCATGCTTTTTCGGGAAGTAGCAAGTACCAGGCAACAAGTATAAGGATTGATTTTTTCTTTCAACTTGAGCCTTTAAACTTGTCTCTTGTTCCCTGTCCCTTTTAAAATATAATACTGGCGCGGCTGTTCCACGATGTATAGAGGTGGCCGTCTTCCTGGTAGATGAGACTGCGGATGTCTTCCCCCGTGCTGCTGTCCTGTATGCAGTAATCAAAGTGGGTAAAGGAGATCCCCCGGACATCATAAATGGATGCCCCGAAATTTAGTTCCCGAAGCTTTTCATAACTTCCCGCGAGAAACTCTTCGATAAGGCGGTCATACTCTAAGCCGCTGGCATGGTCGTTAATCCATTGGGCGGTTTTCCGATAGTCTTCCCTGTCACTGTTGTCGACGAAGTTGGGGATGGTCAGTTTCCGGATACTGAACTGACGGATGCGGGCATCCAGACAGTGATCAATAAAAGTTTCAAAAGATGTATCCTTAAGCCAGGTGCTGGCATTCATGGTAACACGAATCACTGCCCCGGCTTCATCGAGATAACGGAACATGTCACGGCATCTCTGCAGTGACTCGGCACGGTCAAGGGAGACGGCAAAAACATTTATTCCAGGTGAGTAGCGGCACCGTAAAAGGAATTTATTTTTATCGGAATGAAACCATGAAAGGAGGCGGTGGCCGTTTGTCTGGACTTCAACGGGATAATTTCTAAAAGTCGTAATCACTTCATCTATGGCGCCGGTGTTCAGAAATGGTTCTCCCTTTCCTGTAATAAGAAGGGAGGTAATGCCGCAGGTGTCGGCAACCATCTTTACTTTTTTCAGGTTTCGGGAAAAGGCGTACTCATCGGCTGTAATGTATCCCGTCATCTTACTTACACAGTAGGGACAGTTGCGGTCACAGCCGCGATAGGGTATGCTGATGGTTAGATTGTTTGCTTTCATGTTTTTGATGGATTTCTGAATATAATTAATTATCGATGGATTTTGAGGTTTATGTCAATGAAAATATTCCCAATTGAAGGCGACATTGGCCAATGTCGCCTTCAATTGGAGGGGCCGCTCCCATTTTTAAATTTCCTTTTACATATATTTAAAAAAATAAACATATTTGTCACTATGTATGGGGGAATTCCCCGTTGGGGGAAAAGAAAATCCCCCTATTTACAAGGTCCCCTTATTTTTGGTATATATTGTTCGATCTCATGAATTGAATATTTTTTTGAACAGTGAAGTCTGGAAATTCGATTAAGTCAACTGAGGAGAACAGTGTATGGATTTCAAAGCCGGCATCTGTAATTTTTGCGGAACAGGCTGTGGACATCTTTTAAATGTAAAGGATAACACGGTTACCGGTGTATTTGCCTCCCGCAATCACCCTGTAAGTCAGGGAAGGCTCTGTGTCAGGGGATGGCACATGCATGAGCTATTACGAACTGCGGATCGAATCACCGCCCCCGCTATCAGGAAAAATGGAAAACTTGAAGAAGTAACAATGGATGAAGCAATTGCATTCGTTGTCGAAGGTGTGAAAAAACATGTGACCAATCCTGAAAAGGAACTTGCTTTTCTTGGATCACCAAGGGCCTCAAATGAAGACAACTATCTTTTCATGAAGATGGCCCGCAGCGTTTTTAAATCAAATAATATCAGCGTTGATTCAGAATCGGGTCACCGCAGCAGTATGAATGTACTCCAGAAAGGTACGGGAATGCCCGGAATGCTCGGGTCCTTCGAGGAAATTCGTGATACGGATTTTATTCTTGTCGTGGGTACTGATATTACCCGGTCGAATCCAATTGTTGGAAGCGAGATTCATATGGCGTCACAGAATGGCGCCAGGATTGTTACTATCAGTTCTAAAGAATATCAAATTGCCAAACTGAGTGACAGCCATCTTCAGATCTTGCCGGGCGCTAAAAAGGTTGCCCTTGCTGCAATTGCCCGACACCTCCTTGAAGAAAATCTCTACGACGCAGAATTCGTTAAACAAAATACTGAGGGTCTTGACGGTTTTGCCAATGCACTCGGTGCCCTTAAAGATAATGAAATAGAAGAACTTACCGGATTATCTCTGGAAGAGTTTCACAGGGTGGCACAGCAACTGGCCGCATCAGAGAAGGCCATGGTATTTTACTCTACCGGGATTTCCGGACTGGACGAGGATACCATCAGTTATATTTACAACCTTTTCCTTCTTGCCGGTAAAATCGGTAAGGAAGGATGCGGTGTGAATCCCATTACGGGAATCTGCAACCTCCAGGGAAGCTATGATATGGGTCTTGCCCCTGATCTGCTCACTGGTTACCAGTCCCTTGAAGATGCTTCCGTTGTTAAGAAGTTTGCCGATGTCTGGAAGACAGAGCCAACAGCTGTGCCGGGAAAATCAGTCTATGACATGCTTAAAGAAAATGACTCATTGAAGGCCCTGTTTGTAACTGATCATGATGAACGAATAATCAGGTTCAGCAAAGAGATGAAGGATCTCGACCTGGTAGTATATTTTGGTGCCTTTGAAAACGGATTTACCGATTACGCTGATGTAGTCATACCTACTGCAGCATACATCGAATATGACGGGACCTATACAAATACAGAGCGTAGAATCCAGTTATCCCGTAAAAAAACTGAACCATTAAACAATGCGCAACCCGCCTGGAAGATATACACTGCAATCGCCGAAAAGGCCGGAGCAAAGTGGTCATATGAATCTTCCGCATCTGTTATGCAGGAAGTTGCAAAACTCACAGATTCATATTCAAGTGTTGAGTATGACCGCTTCTCCGGCCTTGCCGGTTTTAAATGGCCATGCAACAGTTCTTCTCCCGATGGAACGGCCCGTTATGAAATCGGAAAGAACGGTTCAAAGGCCAACTTCGTATCCGTGAGTGGAGATTACGGAAAAAAGGATACTGATGCGAAATACCCTTTCTTATTGATGATGGGGCAGTCTCAGCATTTCTGGCATCAGAACAATCTCATGAAGCGCACCTTTATTCCGAAAAGGGAATATAATGCGACGCTTCTCCAATATCCTAAAGGTTACGTCGAAATATCCCCTGAGGATGCCAAAAAAATTCAGGTCCGCGATAAGTGGCCGGTTACAGTTACCTCTCCCTACGGATCAATGCAGATAACCGTAAAGGTTATCAGCGAGATCAAACCTGGAACTGCCGCTGTTCCGTATTTTATCCAGGACATGATTTCAGAGTTCCTTCTGGAACATAAGGAACTGATAGATCAGGGCGAGAACGCCATCATTAAAGTAAACATCGAGAAGGTATAGTCATGTATCTTATCAGTAAAAAAGATGTATTAAAAATAGCAGAAGAATTGAATAAAACCTACAAGGTTTTCGGACCTGTGGTTGAAAAGGAATCAGGCCAGACATTCATGGTGCCTGCTGCGGAATTAAGTGAAATTGATCTTGGTGCACCGATTCCTTCACTGCCTCCGAAGGATATGGTCTTCCCCCAGATTGAAAAACTTTTAACCTATAAGTATGACAAGGTAACTAAAGTCGTTGACATAAGAAAAGAATTCAAGCCTGAAGCCAGGGCGATTTTCGGTCTGCGGTCATGTGATCTTGAGGGGATACTCTGTCTCGATCGTTTCATGATGGGACAGGAATTCGTCGATGAAGTCTACCTCGAACACCGAAAGCAGATGTTCATCGTTACCAACACCTGTACAAAACCCTTTAAGCAGTGTTTCTGTGTTTGTACAGACAGCGGTCCCTCCGCCAAAGAACTTTTTGATCTCAATCTCACAGAACTTGAGGATAATTACCTTGTGGAAACCGGAAGTGAGAAGGGGGAAGAACTTGTTAAAAAGTTGGGGCTGGAAAAAGCTGACAACCAGTACATGGCAAAGAAACAGAAGGCTGTTGACGATTCAATTGATCTATTCGAAACAATAGCAGTAGAAAACAAGGCATGGATAAGCCGAGTCATGAACCGGATCACCACGGGATTTATTCCCCAGGATGTCTGGGAATACATCGGCAATCAGTGTTTTGAGTGCGGCGCCTGTACCTTTGTCTGTCCATCCTGCTCATGTTTCAACATTGAAGATGCCAATATTCCTTCGGGAGAAACATTAAGGATCCGAGAATGGGACTCCTGTTCATTTGAAAGCTACACCCTCATGGCGGGAGACCATAATCCCCGAAAACCCGTTGAAGACAGAAGAAACAAACGGTTTTTCTGTAAACTCTCTTATTCACAGTCAAAGAAGTATCTTCGTCCCGGCTGTGTAGGCTGTGGTCGCTGCGCCTGGGTGTGTCCCGGTGATATAGGTCTTCCCAACGTTGTGACCCATATTAGACGAGAAATTTCAGAGAAGGTAGAACAATGAGCGAACATAAATGTGATAGCAGACTCGTTACAATTCCTCAGGTAGCGGTAATCAACGAGATCAAGGATGAAATCGAAGATGTAAGAACTTACTATCTCACCTTCGAAGATCCGGAAATCGAAAAGGATTTTAAAATCCGCTCAGGTCAGTTTATTATGTGCACCATTTTCGGTTACGGGGAATTTGCCGTATCTCTTCCCCCGAGCCCTGAAAATGACCGCTTCCATATCTCTGTGCGAAACGCCGGTAAGGTGACGGGAGGTTTGCATGAACTGAAGGTTGGTGACAAGGTGGGAGTACGCGGCCCCTTCGGGAACGGTTTCCCCTTTGAAGAAATCAAGGGAAAGAACGTCATCTATGTTGCCGGGGGTATCGGTCTGATACCGCTTCGTTCATCCATTGTTCATGTTCTGCAGAACCGAGAAGACTTCGGACGAATCATTCTCCTTTACGGGTCAAGGTCTCCTAAAGATCTTATGTACCAGTACAATATTGAAGAGTGGAAAAATATCGACGGTTTTGAAACATTTATCACCGTTGACAGCCACGCCGAAGGATGGGACGGGGAAGTCGGATATGTCAATCAGCTCATCGAAAAGGCAAACATCCCCGTGGAAAATACCGTCGCATTTGTCTGCGGCCCTCCAGTCATGTTCAATTCCGTAATAGGCGAACTTCTCGAAAGGGGACTGCAGGAAGATGAAATTATTTCAACACTGGAACGTCACATGAAATGCGGCATCGGAAAATGCCAGCACTGTGCAATTGGCCGAACACTGGTCTGCACCGACGGCCCGGTATATACATATCGTCAGATCAAGACCCTCGGAGAGGAAATCTGATGAATCTTTCAGCAATGGAAAACATCCTTAAGGAAGGGGCATGCCTTGTCGGCATGGGTAACCCTTACCGCAGCGATGATGCGGTGGGAACAGTCATTGCTGAAAGAATAGCTAAGGCTGCTCCTGCTGATTCTATCCAGGTTATCAATGTTGAGGATGTGCTGGAAAGCTACATCTTCAGGATAACAGAATCGCACCATGATAACATCATCCTGGTGGATGCGATCCAGACGGGATCTGAAGCCGGGGCGGTAATATTCGGAGAGCTCTCTCTGCTCGATGAAATGATCAAGAATATTTCGACTCATAAACTTTCTTTGCAGCTGTGCGACCAGATACTCCGGGACTACAGGAAGCGCGCCTTCCTGCTCGGAATAGAGGCGGAAGATATCGATTTCGGAACCAGGCTAACTGGCCACGTATCGAGGACAGCTGACATCGTAACAGAATTTATAATGAATATCCTGCAAAGCAGTCCAAAAGGAGTGTATCGATGAGCGGACATATCTACGGCAATTTACTGACCGGAATGGCTCTTCTCGTTCTGGCAGCTGTCCTGGGACCGGTACTGGCAAATCGAAGAAAGATTGCCGGATGGACGAACTTCATACTGGTTACTATAGCCGGGCTTATTTTCATGAACATAGCCTGGGTAATGATATTTAATGTTAAAAGCGGAGTAGCCGATCTCGGAATCTTTAATTTAGATTCACTTATCGGATACGGGAATACCGTCAGCATCGGATCGATGAAGATCTACATGCTGGTTGACGGCTTTTCCGGTTTTTTCATGGCAATCATTTCATTTATGGCAATGATCGCGGCATTCTATTCCATACAATACATGGAACACTATCCGGAGTACAGTCTGAGAGGCTACTATTTTCACTATCCAGTATTTATACTTGGTATGGTGGGACTGGTAACCGTCGATGATCTTACACTCGGATTTACCATTGCATGGCAGTTGATGACTGTGGCATCATATTTTCTTGTTAAGTTTGAATTCAGGAAAAAAGAAAATGTCCGCAGCGCTAATAAATACCTGGCCCTGATGGAACTTGCCTGGCTGCTTATTGTCGGGGCCACATTCCTGATAGACGGTGCCGGCATGGGTACAAGTATCCACGAGCTTACCAGGCTGATGGGTAAACTGTCCGGTGGCACTCTCTTTATCGTCTACGGTATGATACTGGTTGGCTTCGGATTCAAAGCCGGTGTCTTCCCCCTTGGTCAGCTATGGCTCCCTGACGCTCACTCAATTGCACCGTCACCGATCAGTGCACTCCTTTCAGGTGTGATGCTGAAGACCGGAATCTACGGAATCATTAGAACATTTTTCTGGATGGTGCCTCACGGAGAAGGGACACACTTTGACGCATCCCTATGGGGATTTATCATCGCCGGTATTGGTGGAGTGACCCTTTTTATCGGAACCGTTCAGTCTATGAAGCAGTCTGATGCAAAAAGACTTCTTGCCTACAGTTCAATCGGACAGATCGGTTACATCGTCTTTGCAATCGGCGGCGCCCTTATCATGATCAATGGTAATTCAGAATTCATGAAACTTCTCGGACTGGTAGCTATCGTTGGCGCCCTCTACCATATACTCAACCACGCAATTTTCAAGGGACTCCTCTTCCTTACCAGCGGAAGCATACTTTATGCAACCGGCACCAAGGACCTTAACAAGCTTGGTGGTCTCATTAAACTGATGCCGGTAAGCGCTGTGGTTGCAGGTATTGCATCACTCTCAATCGCCGGTGTTCCTCCATTCAGTGGATTCGCAAGTAAGTGGACAATCATCTCATCATCCCTTCTTGCAGGAAGTGAAATGCTCTTCCTCCTGATATTTGGAATCGTGGCCCTTTTTACAAGCGCCATTACCCTGGCATGCTACGTCAAGTTCTTCGGAATGGCATTCACTTCAACCGGTATTCAGTGGAGTGTTGAGAAGGAAGTAAAGGAAGTACCCGTCAGTATGCTGATACCCAAGGTGCTGCTTACGGCACTCTGTATAATACAGGGACTCATTCCCTTTGTATACGTTACGGTAATTACCAATATCCTCGCCGGATCCAAAGGTTCGATTGTTGCCGATGCCTTCAGCAAGGGTGACCTGATGCAGAAACTCGACGGTTCGGCAATGGGAGTTTCATTGAATGCAATGGGGACTACGACAAGTTCCACTGCAGTTCCCCTTGTACTCCTTGGAGTCCTGTCTCTTGCATTCCTTTTCTCCTATCTTTTCAGCAGATCCGGCGGATCGGAAGAACGGGAAGCTGATGTTTGGCTCTGCGGTTATAAGGATCTCAGTGACGATAACCGTTTTCGGGACAGAAGTATGTTTGCGGCCCTGAAAAATTTCCTCTGGTGGACCGGTGGGAATGTTAAGAAATAACCGTCCAGAAACGCGACGAGGTATAATATGAAAGTTGATATTTTAAAGAGCACATTAGAAAACAGCTGCGGAAGTAAAATCACCGGTTTCGATGCTTCCACCGAAAATCGCCTTTATGTTGATGTAAAGCGTGACGGATTGAAGGATGTCGTGCTGGAACTGATGAAGGAAGGCGCCCGTTATCAGGTGGGTATCGGTTACGATAGCATTGAACGTGACGGAAACCTTGGACTGATTCACACCTTCGCGTTTGATAAATCAAACACAATGGTGGCACTGCGAAGCGCCGCTCCTGAAGGTGAACCTGTATTTGATTCCATTACCAATGAAGTTCCCAGCGCCGGCTGGACGGAGCGGGAATATATGGACCTCCTGGGGATGAAATTTCCAGGGCATCCAAAACCCAAAAAACTCATCCTTGCAGATGACTGGCCCGAAGGTATTTATCCACTGCGGAAAGAAGTTCCCCACGATATGGTTCCCCCCGCAGCTGAAGATGTAGCCTACCAGATCGACGAGGCTCCTGAAGGTTGCGATACAATTTCAGTGGGGCCTTTTCACCCGTCACTGCACGAGCCGAATCACTGGTCCGTATTTGTAGAGGGGGAAACTATTCGCGGGGCAGACTACCGCGGTTTCATGACTCACCGCGGTATTGAAAAGCTCTGTACCACCCAGGTGAGCTACAATGAGGTTCCCTTTATTGCAGAGCGGATCTGTGGAATCTGCGGTTCAGTGCATGCCACGGCCTATTCACAGGCAGTGGAAATGGCAGCAAAAATAGAGATCCCGAAACGCGCTGATTTTATCAGGACAATAATGCTGGAGATAGAAAGACTTCATTCACATCTCCTCTGGCTGGGTGTTGCCGGTCACCTTATTGGATTTGATACGGTATTCATGCAGTCATGGCGGGTTCGTGAACACATCATGTGGCTCAGCGAGCGAATCACCGGTAACCGTAAAACCTACGGTATGGTAATAATAGGCGGTGTTCGCCGGGACCTGACTCCTGATATCCAGGATGACATGAAAAAGATTCTTACCCAGGTTGAAGGGGAAGTTCATACAATATTTAAGTCTATCAAAAACGATACGGCAATCCATAAAAGAACAAAGGGTGTCGGTGCCATCACCAGAGAACAGGCAATCAAATGGGATCTAATCGGACCCGTTGCCCGTGCACGCGGTGTCGATATAGATGTAAGAAGAGATCATCCATATTCAGTTTATAATGAACTGAAGTTTGACGTTCCCGTCGTAGACAGCTGTGACGTCTGGGGGACAGTGGTGGTTCGTATCCTTGAAATATTCGAATCAATTAGCATAATACGTCAGGCACTCGATAAGATGCCGGAAGGAGAAATCCTTTACGAATTCGATAAAGCTATTCCTGCACTCAAACATGGCCTCAGTTGCGTAGAGGCACCGAGAGGGGAATCAGTCCATTATGTAATTACCGGGGAAGAGAACCGTCCGGACAGGTGGAGGGTGAGGGCCCCAACCTATACCAATCTCCAGGGTGTTCCTGATATGCTTACGGGAGATCAGTTTGCTGACTTTCCCATCATTCTTGGTAGTATAGATCCCTGTTTCTCATGCACTGACCGTGTAGAAATAGTGAATTTGGAGTCCGGCAAAATAGAAGCAATGAACCGGATGGAACTTGAAAACATGTCAAGGAACATGAAAAAGGGAAGGTAGTGTGATGAAGATACTCTCAATATTCATAAATATCATTCTGTTTCTTGCTCTGGCGCCGCTCTTCGAAGGTATTATCAGAAGAATTACAGCCCGGGTTCAGTCGAGACAGGGGCCGCCACTGTATCAGCCCTATCTCGATATATTAAAACTTCTGGGTAAAGAAACCATGAACTCTGCGGGGAATCCCGTGTTTAAGGCAGCGCCACTTTTGGCTTTTGCATCGATTATAACGGTAATAGCCTTTATCCCGCTTGGATTCAGGGAAACAGCCCTGACTGGTTATGCAGATATAATCTCCATAATATATCTCCTGACCCTCGGGGGGGTAAGCGTTCTCATCGGGGCACTGGCAAGCAAAAACACCTATGCCCAGGTTGGAGCAAGCCGTGAAATGGTTACCATGATTATGGTGGAGCCGGTGCTGGCAATGACCTTCATTATGGGAGCCGTTAAGGTCAAGTCAATCGGAATCGGAGCAACAATGTTCAGCTTTGCGGGAAACGGTTTCGGTATTTCAACTCTCCTGATGCTGGTGGTCTTCCTTATGGCATTGCAGGCCTTTGTGGGTAAACAGCCCTTTGACATTGCTGAAGCTGAGATTGAAATTCTCGAGGGTCCCTTCATCGAATACAGCGGCCCCGGTTATGCAATGTTTAAGTATTACATGATGCTGAAGCAGATGTTTTATGCTGCTCTCCTGGTAACGGTTTTCGTCCCCTATCTGCAGAGCGGCATCTATGCAATAGATCTGATTATTCAGATAGCTGAAATTGCCCTGGTATTTGTTTTCATCGCACTGATCAGTTCAACCAATCCCAGGTTGCGTATTGACCAGGCTGTAAAATATTATGCGGTCCTCGTAGTAATGGCAATCGGTGCCGTAGGACTGACTGCGTACGGACTATAGGATAAGGAGGATCGATGTGTGGATAACCAGTAAAATTAAACAGGTACTAATGGTTCTTAAGCCCGGCGTAGTTACCCTCAAGTATCCATTTGAGCCAATGCCGGCTCCTGAAACTTTCAGAGGGGCTCCCACCTGGGATCATCATAAATGTGTCGGATGCGGCGCCTGTTCAAATCACTGTTCCGCCAGATGTATCCTGGTAAGGGACGCATGCCAGGAACTGAGGATTATGCTCTATGACGGTTCAAGATGTACTTACTGCGGCCGTTGTGCAGAAATCTGTCCTGAAGACGCGATAACAATTACAACGGAATTTGAACTCGCTACAGATAACACAGAAGATATTACGGAACGCATGGAACTCTTTATGCTGACATGTCAGCGTTGCGGCCGGTGTTATGACATGGAACACAGTAATGTCATTGAAAGGCTTGATCTCCGGGGATACCGCTATGACTCTCTGGAAACAAGAGCCCTTATCAGAAAAACCTCAGAACAGTTTGATCAGGACATTCTGAAAGAAACGGAAAATTACCAGAGACCGACTAAGTTAAGGTGAAGATAATGTTAAAGAATTTAGCTAAAAAGGCATTTCCAAAATCACTGTGGGTTTATCACTGCAATACCGGGGCCTGTAACGGCTGCGATATTGAAATACTGAATATTCTGACCCCGTACTATGACGTGGAACGATTCGGAATAAAGCTGGTTGCATCTCCCAGGCATGCAGACGCGATGCTGATTTCAGGTGCAGTAACAAGGCCGACTCTTCCTCTCGTTAAAAAGGCTTATGATGCGGTACCGAATCCAAAACTGGTTTTCGGAATCGGATCATGTGCAACCGGTGGAGGCTGCTGGTTCGACACCTATCATGTAACGGGGGGAGCACATAAGGCGGTTCCGGTAAACTATTACATCCCCGGTTGTCCTCCGAGGCCTGAAGCGATCCTTTTCGGTGTTGCCCTGGCCCTTGGACTCGTTGATAAAAAGGCTGCTCCTGTTGAGATGAAGCAGATGGAATTCCCAATCGACATGTATGAAAGAAACAAGGCATGGGAAGAAAGAAATGTCATATACCAGCTTCTTGATAACTGATGGAGATATATAATGAGTAAGAAAATACTGATTGTAGATGATGATAAAGACCTTGTCTCAACAGTTTCGGCGGTATTGAGTCAGCATGACTATACTGTTTATGAGGCATACAGTGGAAAGGAAGGATTGAAATCCCTTCTGGAAATACAGCCGGACCTGGTAATCCTGGATGTAATGATGGAAACCGATACTGCGGGATTTGAAGCCGCATATCAGATCAGGGACAAGAGAGACTCTTCCCGGTATAAGGATGTGCGTGAAGTGCCCATTATTATGCTGACTGCAATAAATCAGGTGACCAACTCAAGGTTTTCCCTGAATGAAGCGGAGAGTTTTCTTCCCGATGTAAATGATTTTTTGACCAAACCGGTTGATATTGATGATCTGCTCAAAAAAGTTGCCGAGCAGGTAAAGTAAACGCATTCGTACCTGTTTTTATAACAGGATAACGTACCTCTTTTGATGCAATAAAATGACGTAGTTTTATCGCATCAACCAAGAGGGCCATACCCTTAATCTCTGATTCCGCAAATTTAATTTGCGGAATTTTTTTATTTGGGGGGAAGTTTTAAAACTTATTTAACTTCGGCCTTTTTCCTTACTTCGGAAATAAACCGCTTAAAAATTTTGCCAAAGATTGGATCATCACCGGCGAGTTTTTCCGGGTGAAACTGTACTCCCAGTATAAAGCGTTTACCGGTACTCTCAATGGCTTCCACTGTACCATCGGCGGATTTTGCCGTTGCTTTGAAGCCAGGGGCAACTTTCTTTACGGACTGGTGATGATAGGTGTTCACACTGAGAGATGATTTATTTAAAATACTTTTAAGAATGGAGTCTTCGTCGATTTTAACATCATGGAAACAGGCGACGTTCGGTTTTACAATGAGCAGGGACTGCTGTTTACGATGTGGAACCTCATTTCCCTTTGGATGTTGTGCCGGAATATCCTGATATAAACTTCCCCCATGAAAAACATTCAGCATCTGATGGCCGCGGCAGATACCCATTACGGGGAGTTTTTTCTCTGCGGCAAAGGTGAGTACCTTGAATTCAAGTGCGTCCAGATCAGCGTCGATTCCCTCAAGTTTCGGATGATTCTTCTCGTTGTATCTAGAGGGCTCTATATCAACTCCCCCCGGAACCAAAACTCCCTGGATGGCGGCAAGTTTTTCATTCAGCTCTTCCGGAGAATCGAGTACCGAAAGCTGAACTATTCTGGCCCCGTTGCGGTACAGGTGATAGATATAGTCCTCGTTTAATTCATAGCCGAAAAGTGAAAAATATGACTGGGCAGTACCGTAGGTCATGCCTATTTTTACGGGGGGAGAATCACTTTGTGGCGCGCAGCCGGCTAAAAATATTGTAATGAGTAAGGAAAAAATAATCTGTTTCAAGGTGGCCTCCTGGTTCGCTTTTTATTACTGGATTATTTCTCTTTCAAATAATCAAGTAATTTTTTATGGCCATGCTGCTGTAGATTTTATCTTGATAAAATTGTAATTATATAATATAGTTAGCATATTTTTTATCACGGAAAAGGAATGATTAAAATATGGATTATGAAAGGGTAGAGGTATCTGTTCATGGCGGTTACAAGGCAGATGAGTACCCGAAAAGTTTTATAATGGGCGTTAAAAAACTGGCTGTCCTCAAAATACTTGATCGCTGGTATGAACCTGAACACTCATATTTCAAGGTGCGTGCCGAAGATAATAATTGTTATATTATTCGTCTCAACACCTGCCTTCAGTATTGGGAACTTCACCGTATTATGAAATAAAAAGATAAGATTCGCGACTCAAGTTATATATGGATACCATTAAGCTAATGGAATAGTAAAGGAAAACTCTGCCCATTTGCCTTCTTCCGATTCACCCTTTATTGAGCCGTGGTGGAGCTGAATTATCTTCCAGCTGGTGTAGAGTCCGATTCCGGAACCCTTTCTCTGCATAAGTTCTTTCCCCTCAAGGCGTGAAAACCGTTTAAAGAGGCGGTTCTTCTGATCGGGAGAAAATCCCGGGCCGGTATTTTTTACTGAGAAAAAGAAGAATCCATTTTCACTGCTGGCCCTGACTTCCACCACACCCTCCTCATCACCGTATTTTACCCCGTTGCTCAGAAGATTGTTCACCACAATTTTCATCAGGGTTTTATCACAGGAAATTTTTGGAAGGTTTTTCGTCTGAGTTGTAATGTTTATCTTTTTTTCTTCAGCCTGGGGGGCAACGATTTCCAGGGAATCATTGAGTATTTCCCCGAAAAAATCCGTCTCCTGGAGATTTAATTCCATTTTGTCACTTTCAAAACGGGAGAGGGTGAGGTATTCCCCCGTCATATCCCGAAGATATTGAGCCTTGCGGATCATTCGCCGAACATAGTCTTCATGTTTCTGATTGATCTCACCGAGGTAACCGTCAGCAAGGGTGTTGCCCATGGTGATGATGGAATCAAGGGGAGACTTTAGTTCATGGGTAACGAAACCGAGCATCTCCATGTAGGCATTTATTGAGCCCGCAAGCTGATTGATGCGCCACGCCTTTTCTACTGCCTGGCTGAGTCGTTCGCTCACCGCAAGATGAAGCCTGATGCCGTGTTCAGTGTAGGCATTTTTCTTCCGTGAGCTGAAAAAGAGGAGTCCCACGGAACGCCTCTCAACCTTAAGGGGACAGGTCATGCTGGATAGAATTTCCTCTTTCCGGAGGAGCCTTGTGGATTCGCTGTCGGGATGTTCCTGGAAGTATTCCTCCAGATCGTTTATGACCCGGGGAGTATCGTCGTCGAAAACTTTTTTGAGAGAACTGCCTTCCGCATCTGCGGTGTATCCCCTGTCAAGGTAGAGGGGGGAGTAGTCTGCGACGGTGTGAAATAGTACCATGCGATGGGCATTCTCCTCGAAGAAGGCGACACCGATTCTGTCAATGGGAATCAGTTTTCGCATTTCTTCGAAAAGAAAGTTAATAATCTCCTCAAGGGAGTTGCCTGACGCGACTTTCTGGTTTATAAAATCGAGGACCTTCTGTTCGTCAGACTTTATTTCGTCCCCCCCGGTTATTTCCTTTTCCCTGAGATAAACCAGGGGGTCAATGTCTTTCATGGCATCCTTCCGTTTTAGAAAATTCTGAGTCCCGATATACCCTCAGCAATATTGTACGAATGGTCTCCTATCTTTTCAAAACTGGTCAGCATGTCAATGAATATTAGTCCCGAATCTACATCACAGACATTTTCACTGAGGCGCTTAACGTGTTCCTTTCGCATTTCCCTGCGAAGCTCGTTTATGCGGTTCTCTACGGAACGTGCCCTCGTTATTATGTTTGTGGATGATGAGGAGATATTCTTCTGGATCAGTTGGAGAAACTCGCGGACTTTTCCTGAAATTTCATCGATCTGTTTATTGGCATGATCTGTAAAGATAATTTGTTTGTCATACTTTCTTCTTATCAGTTTGAGTAAAGAGAGACAGTGGTCTGCAATTCTCTCCAGTTCATTAACACGCTGAAGCATTGCTGCAATTTCATGACTCTGCTCTTCGGAAGTTTTATTCTGAGAGACCTTTACCAGGAATTCCGATATTTCCTTTTCGAGAAGGTCAGTATGATCTTCATCGGTCTGGATCTCTTCGACAAGTTCTCCCATCTTTGCTGTCGGATTTTTATGAATATCCATAACACGGTCAAACATGCTTATGGTGAGGTCCATCATCCGCTTTATCTCAAGGCGGGCCTGGTTAAGGTTCATTGAGGGGGTAGAGAGAAGGGTTGTTGAAATATACTTGAGGTGAAAGTTTTTTTCATCGTTCTTTTCTTTTTTTTGCGGTACCAGTTTTATCGCTGCTGCTGCGAGCAGTCCCGTAAAAGGAAGAAAAACAAGAGTATTGGTAATATTAAAAATTGTATGAAATGCCGCCATATGTTCCGCGATAGCCTTTGAACGAACAGTAAGATCTACCGCAAAAGGATTTCCAGGAATAATTTTATCAATAAATGGAATAAATAATGAATTAAATATAGCCAGTACCCAGATGACCCCCAGGGTATTAAACAGCAGATGCACCCTTGCGGTCCGGCGTGCCGAAACTGAGGCCCCTATAGAGGCAAGGTTGGCTGTAATTGTGGTCCCGATATTCTCCCCAAGGATAAGGGCACATGATGTCGGGAAGTCTATTATGCCGTTAAATGCCAGGGTCATGGTCATTGCCATGGTGGCACTGGATGATTGTATTATCATGGTAATAAATGTTCCAACCATAACTACCATAAGGGTTGATAGAATCCCAGTAGCCTTAAACTGCTGCATGAGGTCCATGATCATTTCAGAACCGCGCAGATCCTTTACGGCATCACTCATAATGGAGAGACCGAGAAATAAAATACCGAATCCGAGTAAAACTTCCCCCCAGTGTTTCATCTTTTCTTTACGGGCATACCGGATAAAGAAACCAATAGCAATGGCGGGGAGGGCCAGGGCCTTTATTTTGAATTTAAAACCGATTATAGCCACTATCCAACCGGTTACGGTGGTACCGATATTTGCCCCCAGGACAATGCCAATGGACTGCTGAAGGTTAATCAGGCCGGCACTTACAAAACTGACCAGCATAACCGTGGTGGCGCTTGAAGACTGGATCATTCCCGTAATAGTAAAACCGGTAATGACTCCCTTTATTCTATTGTTTGTTGCTTTCCAGAGTATGCGCTTGAGCCGCTCTCCCGTAGCATTCTGGAGAGACTCACTCATGATTTTCATACCGTACAGAAAGAGGCCGAGGCCTCCGAGAACAGTAATGGTGATAAACATATTTTTTCCCCTGTATTATGTCCTGTGTCTTTTTAGGCCGTCACAATATGATCAAAGTTCAGGAATACAACTAAAAATTGATATTTCCATAAAATAAAATGTAACGGGTGTTTTCGCAATAATTGAGTTATTTCATTTATATTAATACACAGGTTGACATAATAAGCAAATAAAGCTCAAGAGTTATATAGTTATTACAGAAAAAAACTAAATTTTACAGAAAATAATACTTGTAATTCTTACTCCTTATGTACCTTATTGGTAAGGTACATAAGGAGTAAGGTAATTGGTTAAAGAATTAATACTGGGTGCCCTGATGCAGCAGCCTGACTACGGGTACAATATTAAGAACAGCGTTTTCAGCAAAATACTCAGTGAATTTGGTATTAACGAAGGGCAGCTCTATCCAACCCTTAAAAAGATGGAGCTGCAGAAACTGATTGAGAAAAAAATTGAGTATCGGGATGACGGTCCAAACCGGCATCTTTTTCACATTACACAGGCTGGAGTTGATGAATTCAATGCCTGGCTTGAAAGCCCTGCCGGGGAAGAAAAGGGCTTCCGCTATGAACTGATAAGGCGGGACCCATTTCTTCTGAAGTGCATGTATTTTAAATATCTTGATCCCCCTGTTGCCATTGAAAAAATTAACACTCATCGCAGTGATGTGGAAAAGAGTCTTAAAGAATACGGAGCCGCAAAGGCTGATATGGAAAACCGGGGTGTCGATACAGAGAGGGTGCTGATTGTCGAATATGCCATCCGAGCTCAGGAAATGCGTCTGCAGTGGCTGAATGATTTAAAAGAATTAATTTCAAAAGATGTTTAAGGGGGGAAGTTAATGCAGCGTTATGAGAAATTAAGAGAAATCCTGGATACCCATCCTTCCAGAGCCCCTGAATCTCCCTGGCTTACGGAGATTCTGCAGATTCTTTATCCCGGGGGAGATATAGACATTGTCCTGCAGCTAAGCTTCAGGGCCAAAGATGTTGAAGAGATTGCCGCCCAACTTTCGCTTCCTCAGGGGGAGGTGGAAGTTCAGCTTGATGCGATGGTGAACCGGGCCATACTGCACAGACGGGAAAAAGAGGGAGTAAAACTATATTCCCTGCTGCCCCTGATACCGGGACTCTTCGAATTTCCCTATATGAAGAATGACGGCAGCTTTGATCTTGAACGTCTCGCACAACTCTGGGAAAAATATCATCACGAAGCCATGGGGGTCGCCTTCTCGGGGAATCCCACACCCGCCATGCGTGTATTACCTGTGGAAGCTTCCCTTAAGGATACGAGCCGGGTAGTCAGCTACGAGCAGGCGAAGGAGATTGTTCACAAAGCGGACCTCGTTGCGGTGAGTCGCTGCGCCTGCCGTGCAAGTCTGCAGCGCTGTGACGGTCCCCTGGAGGTTTGTCTTACCTTTGGCGGTGTGGCGCGTTTTTTGACGGAAGTAGAAAGTGCGCGGCAGATAGATCATACCGAGGCACTGGAGATTCTTAAACAAAGTGATGAGGCGGGCCTGGTACATAACGTGGAAAATCATCGCGACCGCCCGGGAATCATCTGCAACTGCTGTCCCTGCTGCTGTACCATCCTTCGGGGAAGAACCGAACTGAATCATCCCCACGCCTTTGCTCCCAGTTCATATGCCGCTCGAATTGATGAAGAAACCTGTATCGGCTGTCTCGCCTGCGCGGAAGAGCGATGTCCCGTGGGAGCCATCAGTAAAGAAGAGCCTGTTACCGTGAATTCCGATGAGTGTATTGGCTGCGGTCTCTGTGTCACAGCATGTCCCGCCGATGCAATAGAAATGGTGGAGAGGGAAAATCCTGCAATGCCCCTTGAAAATGGAGCGGAGATGGGAAAACAGATAATGATAGAGAAGGGAATTCTGAAAGACTTTTTAGAAAAAGGAAGAAAATGAGAAAAGCCGGCGGAATCATTAAGAAAAAATTGAAGGTGAGTGATCATGACGGCGCTTTATGGGCACATGGAATACTCTCTTTAGGAAGTATGGCCATGCACACCCATTTTTATATTGTTGACGGCCTCGTCCTTGACACGGGACCATCACGGCTGGGAGTTTTGTCCAGGGAACTATTCAAAGAGGAAAGGGTTATCCGTGGAGCCGCAACACACTTCCATGAAGATCACACCGGTATTGCTCCCTGGCTGACGAAGGAAATGAAAATCCCCTTTTACCTGCAAAAAAATGATATTGAGAAGGTGAAGTCTCCCACAAAACTTCCCCTCTATCGCGCCCTTGCCTGGGGAAACCGTGAAGGTTTCACTGCAGAACCTTTTCCCGAGGTACTTGAGACGGACAAACATAAATTTCGTGTAATAGAGGCTCCGGGGCACAGCGATAATCATGTGGTTTTTCATGAACCGAACAAGGGATGGCTCCTGACTGGTGATCTCTATGTAAGCTCCAGGCAGCGAGTCGCCTTTGTTGATGAGCATATGGGGCAGGCAATGAATACCCTGGAGATGATTCTGAATCTCGATTTTCGAGATCTCTTTTGTGGACATGCCGGGATCCTCACCGATGGGAAAAATCGCATTAAAACCAAACTGGAAATACTGAAAGAAATTCAGGGAAGGGTTATGGAGCTTCACAGGAAGGGGCTCTCCATCGATGAAATCAATAAAACACTCTATCCGAAAAAGGATCTCTGGTTTATTCTTTCAAGGGGGGAATGGTCCTCAAGAAAGATTGTCAGTACTATCCTGGAAAATTAAATCCAGTTAAATTTGATATTTACCTGATTTTAAAATAAAAATTTTCAAATCAGGTAAAAAAAGAACACGACCAGACGGATTTTTATATTGACAAAATTGTTATATCATGCAGACTAGACTGAAGTGTCACTCTAATCTGTAGTACATATAAGAATAAGAACAAAAATATATGAAAATTCGGATTTCTACATTGATTGCAGGTCTTTTACTTTTCTCTTTTATGATGACGCCGCCCCTCCAGGCATCGCGCATTCACAATGATAAAAAGGGAATAACCGTGGGAGAGGAGGAAATGCCTCTCAACGATGGTGTTCTGCAGTGGTTCGACGCCGGTGCAGGAGTGGGGATGCGTTTATCCACCCTATACAGCAACGGTGACGGTACAGGTATATCTCCGGAAACGTTTATCAGGACCCGGGTCCTCCTTCGGTACAATATCCTTCTCATGGCTGAGGCAGGGTATTATCAGAATGTTCTTCCAATCGACGGCGGTGAAATTAAAGCGGATTTTGCCTCCTTCGCATTCCTGGCGGGGTATAACTTTTCCCTGTCAGAAAAAATGGGAAGTATTGGCAGCCTTATAAAGGATCTCAGCCTTTACGGATTTACAGGTCCCGTCCTGAACACTCATCTAACATCGCAGTACCATAAAAAAGAAACGGGAGAGGTCTTCAGTTTTGATGCCGGTTACAACAGTGCCTTTGTCTCATGGCTTTCCGGTGTCGGTGTAGGTCTCTACCTGTGGCGTACGGTCATTTTTTTTGAAGCGGCAGCTTCGGTCTCTCTCGGAAAGAGCTTATCTGGCATTGCCAGCGATGCATTACTAATGGATTCTACCGGTGAAGTCGGTGTTACCATAAGGCTTGGGACACAGTTACGCATTAAGCCATGGTAATATTGCTGTATCATCTCTGATGAAGGCACCGGGATTTAATTAATGATGTTTTTTTCATGGGAGATCCTATGTCTGCAACTGAACGGATATTTTTCTTTCTTCTTTCCATAGTACTATATATCAGCGGAGGCGCCTGTTCTCCTGCGGGTATTCTATCGGATGCGCCACTTCCCCAACTGAAGAGTCTGACGGGCATTGCCATTGAGTCCGCGGATTCCCCGGGAAGCGACAGTATATCCATCGCCCCAGAAACTGTACTTCCATTAAAGGTCACCGGAATTTTTACCGACGACAGCCAGTCAGATATTACCGGTACGGTTACATGGACTGTATCTGATTCGACCATTATAACCATGGAAGGAGACGTTCTTCAGGCTCACGCAACCGGAAAGGCAATCCTTTCAGCGACACTGGGGAGTGTTACTTCCTCAATAAATATTACAGTCACGGATGGAATTCTGACTTTAGTTGAAGTCGTTCCGGGAAACAGTGAACTTCCCCTGGGGTTAAAAAAGCAGTACCGCGCCCTGGGAACATTCAGCGGCACCGCCGGGGATACCATCCAGGATATTACCGCGACGGTATTGTGGGAAACCACAGACGATACCCTCGCAACTGTCAGTGAGACCGGAAAGGTCGAGACCATCGCCCCTGGAGAAGTGGATATTCGAGCAACCATGGAAGGCGTTACCGGGGAGGCCCCTCTCACCGTTCGGGATGTAACACTGACCGCCATCGAAATAACCCCCTACAGCATTTCCCTTCCATTGGGTTCAACTGAGATTTTTGCCGCAACGGGTGTATTCTCCGATTCAAGCAGCCTTGATCTGACTGACCAGGTAAACTGGAGTGTCTCAGATACAGAAAAGGTTTCTATTGATGGCGCCACTGCATCACTTCTGACCCTTTCGAAGGGGTCGAGTACTGTTTTTGCATCGATGGTTAACGGCATGGGGGAGACCGTCACCGGCATAGGCTCCGTTTCGGTCAACGAAGAGGAACTTGTTTCTATTGAATTGAATGTTTCTGACACTGCGATTCCGCTGGGACTTTCAGGTTCTGTCACTGCAACGGGTATCTATACGACGGGAAGCAGCCGTGATATAACGGAAATGATCAACTGGGGGTCATCGGATGAAGGTATTGCCGCAGTCAGCAACACCCCCGGTTCAAAGGGAATTCTGACGACAAAGTCCGGGGGGGAAGTGATCCTCACGGGAACAATCGGCGATATTGAAGAGACCATCGCAATAACTGTTACCGGTGAGGTGCTCCAGGGGATTACCGTAACGCCGGTATTCACCGCGGTCCCCCTGGGACTCAAATGGCAAATGACCGCTACGGGTACCTACAGTAACTCTACCCGTGACATTACCTCCCTGGTTACATGGTCATCTGCGCAGGGTACAATCGCCTCCATAAGCAATGCAGACGAGAGCAGGGGACAGGTTTCAACACTTGCAGAGGGGGCCTCAGAGATTTCTGCAACCCTCGACGGTGTTGAGGGAAGTACCACCCTTACTGTTATTCAGGAGGAACTGGTATCCATCGAAATCACTCCGGGGAACAGTTCCCTCCTGGTAGACCTTGAAAAACAGTTTACTGCAACGGGAGTTTTTACAGGAAGTACCTGTGATATCACCGCCTCGGTGACATGGGCCTCCAGCAACTCCGATGTGGCAATTATAGACAATAATTCAGGCAGCAGGGGACTCGTGACAGCCAGGACCGTGGGCAGCACTGAAATTTCAGCATCGATGAATGGTATATCGGCGATAACGTCCCTCACGGTAACGGATTCGACCGTAACAGAAATTCAGGTAATGGTTTTTAATACTAAAATATATACGGGCTACTCCGGAACCTGCGGCGCCGTGGCTGTCTGTGAAGACGGCTCCATACATGACGTGACGGAAAAAGCTGCATGGACCGTGTCCGATGGAAGTTTCGCTGCGGTGAGCAATGCAGCGGGTTCCGCCGGCACCGTCTCAGCCATTAAGGATGGGGGCACCGCAACAATACAGGTTGAGGCAACCTACGGCGGCAAAACCGGTTCCGGGAATGTGGAAATTGTCGGTCTGGACTATCTTTTCTTTACCAGCCAGCCGCCTTCGGAGACCCATAATCTTTCAAATAAAAGTCACTGTATCTGGGAGGATGCGGACTTTCAGTACCACGCATCCGCTCACTACGCAGACGGGAATGATATTGAAATTACGACCCTTGGGACATGGAAGGCGAACGGGCATATAGGCTACTATTCCGACGCAGATGCCTGGTGCGATCCCGGTGTCCCGGGACTTGTCCATGGTGAAAATGAAACATCCGGGTGGAGCAGCGGCGTTACAATCCGGGTGGAATTCTCTATAAAATCCGCATCAACAACGGTATGGATCTGGTAAACAGGGAGACTCGATTTATGGAAAAATACAGAACAGCTCTGATGATAATATTTCTGGTGCCGGCACTCCTGGGGGGGTGTTTCGGTACCAACAGTAATCTTCCCCCTCTTTCAAAATACGGCAGAGTCACAGGTACTGTTGTAAACGGAGAGAAGGGAGATGCTGTGAAGGATGTCCGTCTCATGATGGAGGTGCATGGTATTGTATATACCACATCCACAGGTGATGACGGAAGTTTTTCCCTGGATACCGGAGAGATTGCCCGCGGTGAGGGCTTTACCCTGCAGCTTGTTCACAGCAGCTTCAGGAACGAAAGCCGTGCCGTGGTCTTTGACGTGGTAAATCTTCGCGTTGATCTTGGGAGTATCTCCCTGTCTGAAGTGACAGCTGCATCGGAGGAGACGCGGTACATTACGGGAAGCGTCGTGGATTTTAACGGTGCAGGCATGGAGGGGGCCGTGGTGAGTATGCAAAACTCCGCAACCCCCACGGGTACCCTCCACGCCGTCACCGCCGCGGACGGCACCTTCACCCTCAGCGGCAAATACCTCTACGTGGGGAGCTCCTATAATTTAACCATATCAAAGACTGGTCATATTACAAAGTCTTCCGTGACGGTAACCGTCAGCGGATCAACTTCCGCCATAGATGATAATCCCGTCTACCTCTTTCCGAACCATGGGGCAATAACAGGCCGGGTCCTCGATGATACCACTGGTTCTCCCCTGGAGGGGGCAACAGTTTCATCTGCCGACGAAGCCGGCAGTCCCATAAGTACAGTCACTGACGCGGATGGGAAGTTCAGGCTTGAGAGCGATCACTTCTACATCGGCGCCGGTTACCAGGTAAATATATCCAGGGAAAATTACAGGAGCGGAACAGTATCCGCCACAATCGATTCCCTCGACGACAACAGCATTGACGGGGGAAGTTACGAACTTCTCATCGATGCTGTCATCTTGGGAAAAATCACCGGCAGCGGAAGCAATCCCGTGGCGGGAGTGACAGTTTCAACAGTAGATTCCTCCGGGACAACGGTGACCGCAATCAGTGACAGCGGGGGACTTTTTTCAATCACAGGGGAACACTTTAGAAAAAACCAGGTCTATCAGCTCACCGTGACTCACGATAATCATGAAACGAGGAGTGTTGACAGCGCCGCAATAGCCCCGGGGACAAATGATTGCGGAACCGTAATTATTGTTGAGAAAAGCTATGACTATATTATCACGGGAAATATAACGGACGCATGGGACACGGATAAGAAGGTTGCAGCCTCTATAACTATAACAGATGATTACGGCGTCGAAAGGACTGCAACAAGTGACGGCGCCACGGGGAATTTTTCCGTGGGGGGCTATTTCCTGAAGGATAAAATATATAACCTCAACGTAACCAGTACCGGATATACGGGAAACGCCGCGGTGGCGGGTGAAACAGTTGCGGTGACAATTACCGGTGACATGCCCCAGGCGGAACCACAGGCGGTGGGGACAATTCTTCTTTATCCCATCGGAATCCGCACACGGATAGGGGGTACAAAGGGTGAATTCAGTTCTGAACTGAAACAGAGCAATGAAAAGTTTCTCACTGGGAAACACGGATTCACCCTCTCGGGGCGCACCGGTACGGACCGGAACAGCTACTCTTCCTTTTACATCCATACCGATGATGGGGCGCAGGCTCCCGCAGCTCCAGGGGGGGGACGCTCCGTGGTAACAAAGGTGAATGGTACCGTTCCGGGGGCCCTCGTCAACGGAATCCAGGGGGAGGAATCATCCAGGACTGCCGTGCAGAAACCATCGGCTTTTAAAATCAAGTCATACTCTATGTATCATTTCAGGGTGACAAATACCGGGAGTATCACCGTCGAGACCACGGGTGATACGGATACCTTTCTGATTCTCTACTACCAGAGCGGAAGCCAGGTCGCAGCGGATGATAACAGCGGCGCCGGGGCAAACGGTCGTATCACCTTTGATACCTCCGCCATCGGAGCGGGATGGTATTACGTGAAGGTGCAGGGTGCCAGCGATAATGTCTGGGGGACCTTCAATCTCTCCGTCACCGGGCCTGAACAGGGTGACGGCATTACCGGTACCTGGTCACTGGATGACCTGGTCCTTTCATGGTACAGCAACAGTGACCGCGTCATGTATGTTGCGGGTAAAAACGAGAGCGGTTCAGCCGGTTCCGTGACCATCAGCACCATGGAGAATATCGGTGGGCTCGTGAGGGGAAGTTTTAACGGCACCCTCAGGGCAATAACCTCCGGGGGGGCTACCGTGACGGCCACCGACGGATACTTCAATATTATCAGGAGCGAATAGTCATGAAACTGAGAAAAAAATATATCACAACCGGACTTCTAGTGCTGTCGGTTTTTATGCGCACCGGCGGTATCGCTTCTGAGAGTTTCCAACTTAAGGTCACCTTCAGGGGGAAGACAATCAACCTGGACAATAATGTATCTGCCGTGGTGAAAAAGCGGAATGGCCAGCTGCGTATAATTATTGCCGCAAGGCAGAATGATGTAATGTTTAATCTCAGCGGTTCAGTGGACGGCGAGCTCACGGATAAGGGCATAAGCCTTAATACCTCGTGGCACCAGCTATCGATAATTATGATCCAAAAAGGTAAGATTTACAATGCAGCCCCTTCAATGCGCCTGCTGAAAAATGACAGGATTGCCTACACTGGAAAGGAAGAACACGGCAACCGCTACAGGCGAAGAGGCGCCACATGGAAGTCAATGTCCCGGACTGAGAGGATTTCCCGGGGGCGCGGCATGGTGCGAAACCGCACCGCTGAGGGGAGCAGCTGTTCCCTTGCTCTGACACCGGTATTTGCCGGTGGTGAAATTACCGCCCTGAAGGGGACCTTCGACGGCGTAATGGTACCTGCGGAGAGTAAAAGGAAAAGATATCCCGCCAACCCCCTCCGGATAAGCGGAAGTTTCATGGTGAAGGTGGAAAGATGAACATTCGAAAAATCGGAAGTATAATAATTTTATTCATGGCTGCAATATCTCTTTTTCCCGGGAGTGCAATGGCTCTCTGGGATAAGGGACATCAAAACAGCGCCCGGGATGCCCTCAACTACATGAATGACCACGGTACTAACCAGCAGCGCTGGGTAGTCGATTACCTGAAGGCAAAGAGCGGCGGATACGAAGAGGGCTCCACCTTCGGGTCTTATGAAGGGGACGGAAAAACCGAGGGGACTGAGGAAGGCCTCGTTGGGATTGCCCGTGCCGGGGCAATCGCACCCGACTATGCCCATGACCTTTTCTGGGACAGCGGGCTTCTCGGCTTCGGCTGGTCAGCCCTTGGAAGCAACTTTTCATCATTTACGCACTTCATGAATTTTAACAAGCGTAGTGATCCCGATTACAACAGCGGGGGGCATCCCCTTGTTACCTGGAATTACAATGACTTTGACGGCTGGTCCTACCAGGCCAATGTCGGTTTCGATCAGTTCGGTTCCCTCGATTATACCATTGCTGTAGGTATCGGCAACGCCAACATGACGGTTGATCTTGAAAACTGTTCCGATTGTGACGGAAAGTATACATTTATTCCGGGTGGTAATCCCGCAATTGATTATAAACAGAACGGTTCCACCACACCGGTGGGGAATCCATCCGGGGGAGGAAAGAGGACTGACTATGATAACGGCACAAACTATAACTGCTTCAGTGATATTTCCCTGACGGGAAACTGTCCCGACCGCGGTGATGAATACGGGGGAACCACTCAGATTCCCAACACCTTTTCCGGTGGCGGATGGGTAACCTACGGTGACCAGGACTGGGCAATATTTGAACCGATGGACAACTGTGCTGTATTTTATTACAACGAGTGGTTCCTTGAGGGGGGCTCCAGTACCGCCGGTGATAACCGTCATTCCCTGCAGTCCGATGCGATGTCTGGGCGCTACTACAGCATCACCGGAAATGACATCCGTTACCTTACAATGGTGCTGCATTATGCAGGGGACGCCAATGCGCAGGTTCATATTCATTCAACTACAGGATACAACCACTCCGATTACGAGGAATGGATCGATAACAATTATGACAGTCTTCTTGACATCGATAAAGTAAAGGCCTACATCAACTCAAGGAGCAATGACCACAATGGTGAAGTGGATGATATTCTTACGGAGAACGGCTACAGCACCTATCTCGGTCGCTACCGTTCCAGCTATGATATTCTCTATAACACCTCCACGGGGATCTGGCGGAATGCAGGGAGCTACGCCATTAACCAGACCCTGGTGACTACGGTACTTCTCCTGGAGAAGGGAGTACTTGACCTGAGAAATAACCGCTGATGATTTTTTCTGTTAAAATAAGGAGTGCTGTCCTGGTTTTTTCGGCAGCTGCAGTTCTTCTTTCATGCAGGGCAGTACCTGTATCCTCCGGTGCGGGGAAAATCAGCGAGGGGACACTCCGTTACCTTTATTCCCTTTCTCCTCGGAAGGTCTCTCCTGAAGAATTTATTGATGAGATCAAAACAAAGGAAGCAAAGGGAGTACTTGCCTCAAAGCTGGGACTGAGGGATGACCCCCATTATAAAAAATTTCTGCTCCTTTCAAGGCGTACCCGTGAGAGCAGGGGGGCGGGAGTCATATTAAAGGAAGTTTACCGCAAGGCTGTTCCGGAAAATGCCCTGGAGGGACTGCTTAATTTCAGCAGCAGAATATCCGATGCCGCCGGGGAGATAATGCGTCTGCGGAGAGTGAAGGGAAACATTGTATTCCTTGAGAAAAATAATATACTAATTGGCCAGTATGAAGGGAAGAAACTATACCTGCATGATCTGCGCCACCTCCTTCTCCGGGAAGAGTGGCGGCAGATTGCGGAGCTTCAAACTTCCCCCCTCAAAAAAGCCTTAAAAGAAAATATCAGGCTATTTTTAAAGTCAAGGCTCAGCAGCAGGTTGATGGAACGTATGAAGGCAGATTATGGTGAGGCGGCGCGTTTTGACCACAATGAAGTTGCTGACCTTTTTCTCTCCAGAAGATACGGACTTGCCTCCGAGGGAATATATCCGGTGACGACCTTTAAACTTCCCCTCAAGCCCCCTGAGCTTCTTGAACATTTTGCCAGGATGCGAACCTGGTGGAATCCCATTGAATCTGTGGAGGCGAGGGCCACCGTGGTGAGGGACCTGGAGACGGCGAAGGAGTTTGTCGCTGCCCTTGAGAAAAAGGGAGAGTTTGCGGCACTGGCGCGGCACTACGGCCGGGAGAAAAAATATATTTCCACAGCAGAGTACCACACCGTGAAGGGAATTGCCGGGGATGAATCACTGAAGGCGGGGGAAGGTTTTGGCACCATCAGGCGTCTTATTATAGAAACGGCGCGGCAGAACAGCTACAAACCTGAGATTTTCAGGATTTTTCGCGGCTATGCAATTGTACAGATAAGAAAGATTAACCTGGTGAAGGGGGAATTCAGATACAATGATTACAGGGATTTTGTAGAGATCAGCCTGACGCGGAAGCTCCTGGCAAAACAGTTTCCCCTCGACATTAAAGATACTGCGGAAAAAATAAATTTCAGGGTGAAGATGCCCCTGGTTAAATCTGTGATAAAAGTTTCAGCTGTGAAGTGACGGCCCGCTTCAGCGGACCACATCTATTTTTTTAATCTGATACCCTCCATTTAACAGATAGGCGGAGAGATTAAGCTCTCCGCCTGTTTTTTCTTTTTCGGCAATTTTAGTGAACCTGATGTTTATTGTAGCGACGGTGACACCGTTTTTTCCTACTCTGCGTGAGGTCTCACGGGTTGTGACACCGGATATACTTTTTATTCCGCTTGTGTAGGTCCCGGTTATGAAGCCCCATTGCCTGCGGCAGCTGATGATTTCAGGTTTCAGTTCATTGAAGGCGGTTACACTGAATTCTATATCGTCACGGTATTTCTTCAGAATTACTTCGTCGATATCGGGGTGTTTTAATACCTCTTTCCGGAGATTTTTGAAATCCTTTTCGGTAAAAAAGATTTTGTCTGCGGAAGAATGCGCCTGTTTCGACTGCATTGCGGCGATGATATTTTTCCCAAGGGACTCAGGGGAGCTGGAAGAGGAGCCCCCTCCCGTGGTTTTACAGCTTAATTGAAGGGCCAGAAATATTACCGGTAATATGATTCCAGAGGTGATTTTTAGTAATGTTTTCATAGTTTCCTCCATATAATGATCTAAGATATCAGCAAAGGAGGGAAGAGTCAATTTAGAAAAACATGAAATTTTTCAGACACAATATCATGGAATTTGTTTGACAAAAATGGCGGATTTCCGGTAATGTCACTTCATGTTCAAATGGTGGATGTAGTTCAGCGGTAGAGCCCTGGATTGTGATTCCAGTTGTCGCGGGTTCGAATCCCGTCATCCACCCATAACGTTACAAGTTCGAACCCTTTCAGGGAAGTGTGCAAGCACTTCCCTGTTTAGTATAAAAGACATCGGTTTCTTCCACACCAGTTCCACATGATCCCCGTAGACATTGATAGTATGCACCGATTTCCGCAGTAATTCTGCCTTTTTATCATCATCAGCTTTCATATATAAAGAAGGAAACTCCCTGATACGGTCAATTGTATCGGAAACGTGAAAGATAAATTCCTGTTTATCCAGGCGCAGGTTCTGGCGGTCCTTCTCCAGTTTCTCAATCATCAGGCGGTTTTCATCCATGCGCCTTTTAATGGCTGCGGTATCAATTCCCTCAATCATCAGCTTCAAAAGCTTATCCTGTTCCTGTTCAAGCTTGACAATTTCCTTTGAAATCAGTTCCAGGTTTTTTGATTGTGATTTTGTCTTGGCCTCAACACTTTCTCTGAAGAGTTCCTTCAGGTATTCACCGAATGCCTCGGAGAAGCGAATCCCCTGGATTTCTTCCTGCAGCAGGTCAAAAAGGGCCGTTTCACTGATTGATTTATAGGGTTTTGGATGAGAGTAATATATATAGGTGCCGCTGTTGTGGCCTCCCTTCTTTTTCTCCCCTGAAAGGGATTTTCCTGTTTCGCCGTGAAGCAGGAGGCCTTTGAAAAGAAAATCGCTGCCATTCGGCCCGCTGGTATGGGCATTCATCCTGTCTAAGCGGTTTTTATAATCCCGGTAAGAAAAATAGATAGGGTGAGATCCTTTAAACATCTCTCCCTTATATTCAAAATATCCCGCGTAAAAGGGGCTGCGAAGGAGTCTGCTGAGGGTGGTTTTATTCCATTTTCCACCCCTGGTGGTGCGGTACCCCTGTGAATTCAGATCATTTACAAGTGACTGAATACTGATACTGCTGTTGTCATAGGTATCAAAGACATATTCGATAAAATTCTTTTTCGTTTCATCAATGATGAACTGTTTTGATTCCTTATCAAATTTATATCCGATAGGGGGATTCGGGTAAGGGGCGCGGCCGTTACTTATTCTGAATTCATAGGAGCTTTTTACTCCCTGGGAAATTTTACGGCTCCAGTAGGCAGCCATGGCGGCGGTATTGTCGAGAAAGAGCTCTTCCTCTGCCGTCGATTTCTCATTGAAAATGGTTCCCAGTTCATATAGGTGAATAAAAAAGCCGCCTTTGCGGGCAAGCTTTTTACAGCGGGGCCAGTCTACGTCGTTACGCCCCAGGCGGTCGGTATTTTTAAATATGATATGTTTCACCCCGAACTGCAGGGCAAGATCAAGCATGTTGTTGAAGTTCTTGCGGCCCTCTTTAAAGGCTGATTCTGTACAGGAAAAATTATGGATTATATACAGCTCATTGTTTTCGGCGTATTTGATTGAATTATTTGCCTGGTAGGCGAGGCTTGTTCCGGTGCTTGCCTGTTCTTCGGTGCTTACTCGGTCATATGAAAATGCGGGAGTTTTTCCCGACTTTAACGCATTGTCAATTTCGGCTATTATTTTCTGGTGCAGCTGATAGTCCATGTTGATCCCCTCGATTAATAATTGTAATATCATTATTATTCGCCAGAAAAGCAATTAATTTTTGACCTCTCATTAATTAAATATGATCTATCCTCCATGGATGAAATTATTCAAATTTTCAGCAAGTACATGAGTATGGGAAAAGATCTTATTGCTTTGCACGGAGGTGAAAGAGTGCAGTGGATCAATAAGCCTGGATTGTCGTGCCTGGGATATGAGCTTACTGAAATGATAGGCAAGCCATGTGTCGATTTTATTCATGATGATTTTAAGGAAATAAGTGTTAAACGGATTCGGCATTATTTTCAGGACAGTAATGAAGTTTTACCTCCGATTGAAATAAAACTACTCAGAAAAAATGGAACCTCTGTGTGGTTTGAAACTTCCGGTACGCTGCTTCCCCTTGAAGATTATAACCTGGTAATGATAGTGGGCAGGGATATCTCAGAACAGAAGGCCGGAGAAGAACTTATTATTGAAACAGTTATGAGTCTGCTTCCGGATCGCCTGGGGATTCTCTTAAGGTTATTGATCCAGGGCAAGGAATACCATGAAATAATGAATATAATGAACCTGGATCTTGATAACGTTAAGCGATATCATAGAAGAATATATCAGCATCTTGTGAAGAATCTCGATAATGATTCACTTGATAAGATTCTTTCTCTATTGGAATTTCCGGATTATGTCGCGGACAAAATTTGTCCGGATTTTTTTTAAGGGTATTTTGTCTAAATGTTGACATTTGAGTTTCTTTCTATAGCGTTAGGCGGAACATAAAGATAAGAGGTCTGGTTATGGATACTCAGGAAAAAGATGCAAGGCAAAAGGATGCTATTTTTAGGGAAAAAGATAAACTGCAGGATATGGTGGACTTCTTGATTGATGTAATTAATGAAATTAATCAAGAAAATGAGGGGGATTTAAAAAATTAATATTGACGGGTGGTGTAATTATAGAGTTTTATGTGAATGCTTGGTGAAATTAAATTCATCAGTAAGAAATAAAACATATATATACATCATAAAGGAAGATAAAAAGACTACATGGCAAAGGTTAAGAAAAAAGATACCGCAAAAGAAGAACCTATAGAAAAACAGTTATGGAAATCAGCAGATAAACTTAGAAAGAATATCGATGCCGCCGAGTACAAGCATATAGTCATGGGGTTGATGTTCTTAAAATATATTTCTGACTCATTCGAAGAGCTTCACGAGAAACTGCAAAAAGGTGAGGGCGACTTCAAGGGTGCCGATCCTGAAGACCGGGATGAGTACAAAGCAGAAAATGTATTCTTTGTGCCTCCCTCTGCCCGCTGGTCATACCTGGTGAGCAGGGCGAAGCTTCCTGAAATCGGTAAAGACGTCGACTCGGCAATGGACGCCATTGAGCGGGATAATCCCTCACTGAAAGATGTTCTGCCCAAGGTCTTTGCCCGGGGTAACCTTGATCCCACGAGCCTCGGGGGACTTATTGACCTGATCGGAAACATCGCCCTGGGTGACGCCAAGTCCCGCAGTGCCGATGTTCTCGGTCATGTCTTTGAATATTTTTTAGGGGAGTTCGCCCTGGCTGAAGGCAAAAAGGGCGGGCAGTTTTATACACCCCGATCGGTTGTTGAGCTGCTTGTTGAAATGCTTGAGCCAAATAAGGGGAGGGTTTTTGACCCTTGCTGTGGTTCTGGTGGCATGTTTGTTCAGTCTGATAAGTTTGTGACCCAGCACCAGGGTAAAGTTAATGATATTTCGATATACGGCCAGGAGAGCAACCAGACCACCTGGCGCCTGGCGAAAATGAATCTTGCTATTCGGGGAATTGACAGTTCACAGGTTCGGTGGAACAACGAAGGTTCCTTTTTGAATGATGCTCATAAAGATTTAAAGGCTGACTTTGTTATTGCCAACCCGCCTTTTAATGACAGCGACTGGAGTGGTGACTTGCTCCGTAAAGACGGTCGGTGGAAACACGGCGCACCTCCTGCAGGTAACGCCAACTATGCCTGGATTCAGCACTTTCTTTATCACCTGAGCCCTTCAGGGACTGCCGGTTTTGTTTTGGCCAAAGGTTCCCTTACTTCGAAAACCTCCGGCGAGGGTGACATTCGCCGTGAGCTTATAGAGGCACGGCTGGTTGACTGTATCGTGAATCTTCCGGCTAAGCTTTTTCTGAATACCCAGATTCCCGCCTGTCTCTGGTTTTTGAGCCGGGATAAGTCTAATGGCGGTCATCGTAACCGGACTGATGAGATTCTTTTTATTGATGCACGTAATTTGGGTCATTTGATTAATCGACGGACGAAAGAGTTTTCTGCTGAGGATGTTGAGAGGATAACCAGTACCTATCATGAGTGGAGAAACCCGAAGGGGGAGTATGAGGATGTGAAGGGGTTTTGTAATTCCGCCAGTATTGAGCGGGTGGAGGAGTTGGATTATGTGCTTACTCCGGGACGGTATGTTGGGTTGGCGGATGAGGAAGATGATTTTGATTTTAAGGAACGGTTTACTTCTCTGAAGAAGGAGTTTGAGGAGCAGTTGAAAGAAGAGGCTAGGTTGAATAAGATTATTGCTGAGAATCTGGAGCGGGTGCAGATTGATGGGTGAGTGGAAGGAAATATCATTAGGTGATGCTCTTGATGTCATCACTAAGGGTACTACACCGCCCAAAGGCAAGGGATTTGTCGTAGAAGGTATTAATTATATAAAATCCGATGCTATATCATATGATGGTAAAATTGATGTATCAAAGTTTGTGAAGATTGATATTGAAACACATGATAAATTTAAAAGATCACAACTAAATGAAAATGATATTTTGTTTTCCATGGCGGGCGTTTATTTAGGGAAAAATGCTATTGTAGCCAAAGAGCATTTGCCGGCTAATACTAATCAAGCACTAGCAATATTGAGATTAAAAACTGAGTTAACCGATCCAAGATATATTAGTTATTATCTCAGGCAGTCAGTGATAATAGACTATATCAATAATATGTCAGGGCAATCAGCCCAGCCTAATATAAATTTTCAAGAAATTTCTAGTATTAGTATTCCTCTTCCCCCGCTCCCAGAACAAAAAGCAATAGCATCTGTCCTTTCCTGCCTTGACGATAAGATAGATCTTCTGCACCGGCAGAACAGCACCCTTGAGGCAATGGGGGAGGCTTTGTTTCGGCAATGGTTTGTTGAGGAGGCTGGGGATGATTGGGGGGAAGGTAGTCTGTTAGAATTGGTTGAACTTGTTGGTGGTGGTACTCCGAAAACATCAACAGCTGACTATTGGGGCGGCGAAATCTCTTGGCTTTCTGGTGGTGACATATCTTCTAATCATAAATCATTTATTATTAGTTCTGAAAAGAAAATTTCAGAAAAAGGTCTTAATAACAGCTCAGCAAAATTATTACCAAAATATGCGACTGTAATATCAGCACGAGGAACAGTAGGTAAATATTGTTTACTCTCTGAGCCAATGGCTTTTAGTCAGTCAAATTATGGTATTCTACCAAAGGTTGAAAGTTGCTTTTTTTTCTCCTATCTCCTTGTAAACCATGTTGTTGAAGAATTGCAATCATCGGCATATGGTAGTGTTTTTGATACTATTACTACAAAAACCTTTCAGGAAAATAAGGTTCTTGTTCCAACTGAATCTGAAATAAATGATTTTGAAAAATCTGTCTCACTTTATTTTAATAAAATTTATAATAATAAGATGCAAATAGAATCACTTGAAAAAATAAGGAATAATTTGTTGCCTAAGTTGATGAGTGGTGAAGTGAGAGTTAATATTTGAGGAATACATTATGTTCATATCTGAATTAACCATAAGGAATTTTAAATCATTTGGTGATAATCTCCAGCCGTTAAAATTTAATGTACCAGATAATAAAACATTGGGAAGCGGATTAAATATATTTATTGGAGAAAATAATACTGGGAAATCTACTGTTTTTGAGACAATTGATTTTTTAAGGGATGGGACCAAAAAAGAGATAAATGAAATAAAAAATAAGAACAGTAAAATTAATGAGGACATGTCTGTCGAACTAACCTTTTCGGGATCAGTTAATAATACTATAGAAATGTTCTCTCAACCAAATAAAGTTAATGTTTTCAAGAAATATGTATTTAAAAATAAAATTGATGAATGTTTTAAATTAAAAAGAACAAGTTCGAATTTGAAGGCAATAGAATTGTGGGATGAAGATTCGTCTGAGTATAAAAATGAGAGTGGTATTGATGCTCCAATCAAGAAAATGTTTGAAACTAATTTTGTTTGGGCAGATACCAATCCTAATGATCAAATGAGTTTTGGTTCTACGACAATTTGTGGAAACCTTCTTAAAGAGATTGCTAAGAATTTTACTAAGACTGAAGATTATGAGAGATTTACGGAACAATTTCATCAAACATTCAATCATGAACAATCTAAATTAAGGCTTGAACTTAAAAATATTGAAGAAAAAACAAAAAAAATATTTGCAGAACAATTTGGTAAAGCACAAATAAATTTTCAGTTTAATGAACTAAAAGTAGACTCATTTTTTAAAAATACAAGAATAGATATAGACGATGGGATAAAAACCCCAATTAATGAAAAAGGGAGCGGCATGCAACGTGCTGTGGCTCTGGCATTGCTTCAGGTTTATGCAGAAGAAATTACAAAACATGAAGAATTGAAATCTGAACGAAAACCTTTTTTTCTATTTATAGACGAGCCTGAAATTTGTTTGCACCCAAGGGCCCAAATTAAATTATTCAATGCAATATTAAATTTATCGAAGACAAAACAGATATTTTTAGCTACGCATTCTCCTTATTTTTTTTCTAACCGTGCATTAAATCAAATTGGTATTTTTCTTTTTACAAGTGAGAATGATAATTCATGTGTAGAGAAAATAGATACTGATTGGGGTTTGTTTCCGTGGAGTCCCTCTTGGGGAGAAATTAATTATTATGCTTATAAACTTCCAATGGTTGAATTTCATAATGAATTATACGGCTATATACAAGAAAAGGAACAGAAATTTTCAACATCTCAAGTTGAACAATTTTTTTCTGGAAAAGGATTGGAATTATGTAAAACATGGGTGCGGGAAAATAATGGTAATCCTGGCAATCCTGAAAGTGTAACTCTTCAAACTTATATTAGGCATAAAATCCATCATCCTGAAAATAGCACGATGCAGAATGATCCTATTCTTAATCATGAATTACAAAAATCTATAGATGAAATGATCAGTATATTGAATAGCTATGACTAAAATAACCGAATCCGCCATAGAAGACCTAACCATCCAACTCCTCGAAGCCCAGGGCTTCGACTACCTCTACGCCCCATCAATAGCCCCAGACACCGAAACCCCGGAACGCCAAACCTTCGACGAAGTCCTCCTCCACACCCGACTAAAAACCGCAGTAGCCCGAATAAACCCCGATATCCCATCGGAAGAACAAGTCGAAGCAATAAAGCAAATCCAACGGCTCGCATCACCAGAACTAATCACCAACAACGAAACCTTCCACCGTCTCCTAACCGAAGGAATAAAAGTAAACATCCAAAAAGAAGGCAACACCAGGGGTGACTACGTCTGGCTCATAGATTTCAACAACCCGGAAAACAACGACTTTCTGGTAGTCAACCAGCTGACTGTAACATCAACCAGCACAATATCCGGAACAGTAAACAAAAGACCCGACGTGGTACTATATATCAACGGAATTCCCTTGGTAGTAATCGAACTGAAAAACGCTGCCGATGAAAACGCCACTGTCAAATCAGCATACAAACAGCTCGGGACCTACATGGACGCAATACCATCCCTCTTCACCTACAACGCATTCATGTTAATCTCCGACGGCCTCGAAGCCCGCGCCGGAACAATATCCGCAGGCCTCAGCCGCTTCATGTCATGGAAGACCTCCGACGGAAAAACCGAAGCCTCAACACTCATCAGCCAACTCGAACCCCTGGTACAGGGGATGTTAAATAAAAAGACCCTTCTCGACCTGATCCGCAATTTCATAGTCTTTGAAAAAACAAAAAAAGAAGACCCGGTCACCGGGCAAACCTTTATACAGAACATAAAAAAACTTGCCGCCTACCACCAGTACTATGCGGTCAACCGGGCCGTAGAGTCAACCCTCCGGGCCACCGGCTTCACCTCCAAAAAAGACCATACAAAGGCCGGTTCGGTCAAGGATTCCCTGGGAGCCTACAAGCTCAAGGGAGTCCGGGAACAACCCTTCGGCGACCAGAAGGCCGGGGTGGTCTGGCATACCCAGGGAAGCGGCAAATCGCTCTCCATGGTATTCTATACGGGCAAGGTTGTCCTGGCCCTTGATAATCCGACGATACTGGTCATTACCGACCGGAACGACCTCGACGACCAGCTTTTTGATACCTTTGCCTCCTCAAGCCAACTCCTTCGCCAGAACCCGGTACAGGCAGAGAACCGGGATCACCTGAAGACTCTCCTGAAGGTTGCCTCCGGCGGTGTGGTCTTTGCCACCATCCAGAAGTTTCAGCCCGATATGGGCAATGTCTATGAAGAGCTCTCAGACCGAAAGAACATAGTGGTCATCGCCGATGAGGCCCACCGAACCCAGTACGGGTTCAGCGCCAAGACTATTGATGATAAAGATGAAAACAATAACGTAATCGGAAAGAAAATCGTCTACGGATTTGCAAAGTATATGCGTGACGCCCTGCCGAACGCCACCTATCTCGGCTTCACCGGCACTCCCATTGAAAGTTCCGATGTGAATACCCCGGCTGTCTTCGGCAACTATGTCGATATCTACGACATAGCCCAGGCGGTTGAGGACAACGCCACAGTCCGAATATTCTATGAAAGCCGGCTGGCAAAGATCAGCCTGAGTGCCGAGGGCCGAAAGCTGGTTGCCGACCTTGACGATGAATTAAGCCAGGAAGAGCTCACCGATTCTCAGAAGGAAAAGGCGAAATGGACTCAACTCGAGGCATTGATAGGAAGTGAAGACCGCATCAAGCATGTTGCCGAGGATATAATCAAACATTTCGACGATCGCACCGGGGCCTTCGACGGCAAGGGAATGATTGTATCCATGTCCAGGCGAATTGCCGCTGAACTCTATCATGAAATTATTACCCTTAAGCCTGAATGGCACAGTGATGATCTGCGCAAAGGGGCCATCAAGGTTGTCATGACATCCTCATCCTCTGATGGGCCGATGATATCCCGGCATCATACCACCAAGGAACAGCGACGTACCCTTGCTGAACGGATGAAAGACCCGAAGGATGAATTGAAACTGGTAATCGTTCGAGACATGTGGCTTACGGGTTTTGATGCCCCCTGTCTAAAGACATTATATATCGACAAGCCGATGAAGGGCCACAACCTGATGCAGGCCATTGCCCGGGTCAATCGGGTCTATGGAGATATTGAGGCGGGCCTGATTGTTGACTACCTCGGCATCGCCTCAGATCTGAAAGAGGCCCTCTCGTTTTATTCAGAAAGCGGGGGCAGGGGAGATCCCGCGGTCGCCCAGGAAGAAGCCGCCCGCATCATGCTCGAAAAGCTCGAAGTGGTCTCCCAGATGTTTCACGGCTTCGCCTATGAAGAATACTTCGATGCCGATACGGCCCGCAAGCTCTCACTAATACTTGAGGCTGAAGAACATATTCTGGGGCTTGATGACGGCAAGAAGCGGTACATCAATGAAGTGACGGCCCTTTCAAAGGCCTTCGCTATTGCGGTTCCCCATGAACAGGCAATGGATGTCAAAGATGAAGTATCGTTCTTTCAGGCTGTAAAGGCTCGGCTGGCAAAATTTGACAGCACCGGTTCAGGGCGCACCGATGAGGATATTGAAACAGCAATCCGTCAGGTTATTGACCAGGCACTGGTGACTGACCAGGTGATTGATGTCTTTGATGCTGCGGGTATCAAAAAACCGGATATTTCGATTCTATCTGAAGAATTTCTTCTCGAAGTCAAAAACATGGAGCATCAGAATCTCGCCCTTGAAGTATTAAAGAAGCTTCTTAATGATGAAATAAAGGCACGTCTTAAAAAGAACATGGTCCAGAGCAAGTCCTTGATGGAAATGCTTGAAGAATCAATAAAACGGTACCACAGTAAAGTGATCACTGCCGCTGAGGTTATCGAAGAGCTGATAAAGTTAAGCAAAGAGATTCATAAGATGGACCAAGAACCCGAAGAGATGGGACTTACAGATTTTGAGTATTCTTTTTACACAGCTGTAGCGGATAACGACAGTGCCCGGGAGCTGATGGACAAAGAAAAACTTCGGGAACTGGCTGTGGTTCTTTTTCAGAAAGTAAGAGATAATGCATCGATAGACTGGACTATAAAGGAAAGCGTGAAGGCGAAGCTGAAGGTCATTGTAAAAAGAACTTTAAGGCAGTTCGGGTATCCTCCGGATATGCAGAAACTGGCGACAGAGACAGTGTTGAGGCAGGCTGAGTTGATTGCAGAAGAGATCGCATTGGTGAATTGAGATATTTGAATGAATATTAATCCTAAAATTCTAAATTCTGTTGGGTTATTTATGGATATTATTGGTGCTTGGTTAATAGCCTGGGAAGTCTATCGGCAATTCAAAGGTAAAAAATATAGCAAAGCGCCTCCACTTCCGCCTCCAAGAGCAGCTGGCGTTGCTAGAGAGTCAGATCAATATAAACGCTGGGGAAAGAAAAAGTATTTTCGAATGGCAATAGGTCTTGGATTGCTAACAATAGGCTTTTTGTTGCAAATAATTTCGAATTGGATGTAGCCTAACTTGATATAGGTTTACCGGTTAATTGCTAAATTTAAATTAGTTATTTACCGACCTTAATCCCCGCAGCAACCGCAAAAGCCTCCAAAGCCTTCTTGAATAAATCCCAAATTTCAATACGGGTCTCAGCATCAAAATTAGTATTTATAAGCCGCATGATTTCAGCCTGTTCCGGTTTTATATAAGAGGGAAGACGGTCCTTCTGATCTGCATCTTCCGGAATAAAAAACTCCCACATTTCTATTTCCAGATATTTAGTTACTTTTTCTATCGCCTCTAGTGGTGGGTAGTGGGATTTTTCCCAGACAGAAATTGTCGCCTGATGTACATCTATTTTATCTGCAAGATCTTTCTGACTTAGACTCGCATTTTTACGCGCATTTTTAAGCATTTCACCGTAATTCATCTCACTTTCCTCATAGACCACGCTTATATGTTATATTTTCAACCATGTAAATGATAATATTTAATAATTTAATATTTTATCGTTGACAATATTATAATATTACATATTATTGAGATCAAATATTAAGTATCAACATATCGTAATTATTTGTGAGGCACATATGTCAGATATTAATAAATCTACTAAAATTATCGGCTTCAACATGGATATTGATTTAGCAAATACCTTCAGAAGTAAATGTGCTTCGAAGGGGGAGAAATTTCAGGACGTGGCAGCCCGTCTTTTTCAGCAATATATAGATTCAGAAAATAGTCAGGAAAAAGCTGCATCATGAGAAATCATAATTCAGAAGAAATCAAATATTTACCAGACGGCCGTATCGACATTACTCAGTTCGATGAAAACGAACTCCGCCGGCAGCGGAAGGTCATCATGGAAATCGATGAATGGTGCCGTGAGCAGGAAGCAGAGCAGATCAAAAAGGGCTACTATCCTCCCGGGGGAATCCAGGAGAAAAAACAGCTTGAAGCTGCAGGCTACCGCTGGGATGCGGATACACGTTCCAGGGTAAAGGTTAAACGGGCCAATGCTCAGTGAAAGGGAAATAGCAGTCTTATTTTTTATCCGGATATATCTGGAGGATAACGGAACCACACCGGATCAGGCAGAGATTGCGGACGTATTCGATATCTCCTTTAAAGAAACAGATAAATGCATCAAAGCCCTGGAACTGCGGGGCCATATAGAAATCAGAAACACAGACCGGATTATTGTACTAAAAAACCATGACATCAAAGTGAGGACCAATCATGGGAACTCTGCATAAAATAATCGACCGGGAAAGAATAAGAAAAATAGTCTGTGACTACGCTGAGCTTAAAAATAAAGAACACCGAATGGTCTATAACATTCTCTACAGTGCCGTGGAAAGTTCAGTAATTCGGCAGCATCAAGGGAAGATTAATTTTGATTTAAAAGAAGGCGCGCATCAACGAAACATCAGCAGGCTGGCATACATTGAAGAGTTGAACCTTTTGTCTGCAGCCCGGGAAATAGCTGAAGATATATTCAGGGAGGTATGCAGAGATGGAAAAGAAACTTCCTTTTTTGCGGAGACTGGTAGTTAGCCGAAGGATCAGAGGAATGAAACCGAGCCGTGTAATCAGGCGTGGAGTTTTTAATAATGTCTACCAGTATGATGTCAGTACATACCGGCAATATAAAGAAGCCCTGGGAAGGATAGATAGGAAAACTAAGGTAATATCTTTTCTGGGAATTAACTAAGCAGGGAAAAAACAGGAAATAGTCCCGCGGCGGGGAAGGCCGCTGCAGCTCCGGTTCGATTCCGGGCGGGGCACATGGCACGGGCCACCGGGATTGCGGATAACCAGAAAAGAAATGTGATCCCCGGTAAGAAAAGTGCCCCCTGGCAGCAGGGACCATCGTGCCGACAACAAAACAGGTTTACCTCCCAGAAACCTTTCTATGAGACAGGGCGTCCGCAATCGAGCGGACGCCCAAACTTAAGGCATTAAATGCGACATAAGGCGGTGTCCATGGCAATACCCCGATTGAACCACACACAGCTTCCCAACGAATTCATCGACAGGTACATGCACCAGGTCTCTCCGGCGGCAACCAAGGTCTTCCTGGCAATCTGCCGAAAGACCATTGGTTGGCACAAAACTACGGATGAAATTTCCACCTCACAGCTTATTGAAATGACAGGACTCTCCCGCAACACCGTGAAATCTGCGGTGGAAGAACTTATCAAAATAGGTCTTATTATCATCTACACAAAGGGATATGGAAAAGGCCAGGAGACTCACTATACCATCAATTTTGAGAAACAGGCTCCCAAGAGTACTAAAATTTATCCATCAAATTCTGACACAAAAACTAAAAAGACCGAAATTTATCCGTCAAAAATTGATGATAAAAATGATGTTTATTCATCAAAAATTGACACAAAAACCCCGGTTTATTCGTCAAATTTTGACCCCACAAAAGAAATAGAAATAAATAATATAAATAAAGGCATCGAAGGACTTAGAAATCTTCTCTCCCACCTGAAGGTTGACCTTGAAAATTGCGGCCCCAACGTCAACCGATCACTCAAAGCACTTTCTGCAGGATTACAAAAAGCACCAGGAACAGAAATTCATGTCCGGGGCAATGACATAATTGTAACGGCACTGGCGGTAGACTTCAGGATACTCATTGACAGCCTGAGACTCAATGGCCGGTACCGGATAATAGAAACGGAGGCAACGCCATGTCAAAAGAACGGCAAGGGGTAAAACATATGTGTGACGCGAAGAAGGGCAGACGGATCATCGAATGCGAAATCTGCGGACACCAGCTCAGCG
This sequence comes from uncultured Spirochaetota bacterium, assembly GCA_942491575.1. Classification (GTDB taxonomy): domain Bacteria; phylum Spirochaetota; class UBA4802; order UBA4802; family UBA5550; genus CAZHNW01. The sequence goes on along the minus strand of CALOBT010000025.1, from coordinate 485,248 downwards.
AAATTGAGCAGGAAGGTGTCATGATGGTTTCACCTCTTCAGGCAAAGTTAATGGCACAGGTTGTCTCTGAGAATCCTCAAATGCCGGTGAAGGAGATAGTACTTCGCTGGAAGGAAATGGGACTGGTGGACAGCCGGTGTATGGCCTTATCATTTTAAGTTAGGAGGAAGGTATGAACCTGCAGGAGATTGTATTATTTGAACAGGCACTTATCCAGAAGAGCATAGATCCAATAATTAAAAGGCAGGTGAAAGAACAGATGGAGAAGATGAGAATGAGAAGAAATGTGAATGAAGTTCCCTATGGAAAAATGAAGTTTCGATGCCCCATCTGTGGGCAGGTAGAAAGTTCAAAAGAATCTAAATTGATACAGCTAAACGGGAAGAGAAGAAGAGTCTGCAGAAAATGTGGAAATAAATAAGGGGCAGCTGAGAGTGCGCCAACACTCTCAGCGATCCATGCATGATATGGATCACAACGTTAGCTGCTACCCAAATATAATATCGACAAAAATGGAGAAAAAGTGAATGAATAGTCCTCTGGCTTACGTGGGTGGCAAAAGTAAATTATCTGATACGATTATCGAGTATATCCCTGAACATAAGACCTATTGTGAAGTATTTGCAGGAGGCCTCTGGGTCTTCTTCAGAAAGGAAATCTCAATGTATGAAGTAGTCAATGATCTGGACAGTGATCTGGTTACATTTTACCGGGTACTGCAGAATCACCTGGAAGAGTTCTTGAAACAGTTTAAATGGTGCCTCACTTCCCGGGAGTGGTTCAACGACTGGAATGAACAGATTAAAATACAGGGCCTGACAGATATCCAGCGGGCAGCCCGGTACTACTATATTCAAAGGCTTTGTTATGGGGGGAAGGTCAAAGGCCGGACATTCGGGGTAGTCCCTGAAGGAAAGCCCAGGATAAACCTTCTGCGTCTGGAAGAAGAACTTTCTGAGGTACATCTTCGCTTTAGTGAGGTGGTCATAGAGAATTTAACCTGGTCAAAGATTGTGGAGAAATATGACAAGCCCGGGACCTTCTTCTTTCTAGATCCGCCATATTTTTCTGACCCATGTTATAAGCATAATTTCAACTTTGAAGACTACGAGGCAATGAATGAGATCCTGCAGGGAGTTAAGGGTAAGTTTATCCTCACCCTCAATGACCATGAAGAGATCCGGAGAGTCTTCTCGGGATTCAATATTAAGCCTGTGACCTTGAAATATTCCATCGGTAAAGATAAAGAGACGCAGGGCAGGGAGCTGCTTATCAGTAACTTTGAGATGAAGGAGAAACAGCAGCGGCTGTTTTAGTAGATTACTATGAAAATAGAACCCAATATCCTCAGCATCAAGAAAGTCATGAAACAACTGGACCCAAAGGCTCAGAAGGTTGTTCTTCGTCGAACTGTCAACAAGACATCAGCGAAGGCAAAGACAGCAGCAAAGAAGTCCATCCGCAATGACTACCGGATCAAAGCAAAGGACGTGGACATCCAGCTGGACAAGGCAAAGGGCAGCCGCTTCTTTGCTCTTCTTCGTGCTGCATACAAGCCGCTGCGCCTCACCAAGTTCCTGGTAAAGAACCTGAAGAAGGGACTCTTTATCGAGATCAAGAAAGGAAGTAGAAAGAAACTATCCAATGCTTTCTATGCCCAGCCTTCCGGGAAAGACTGGGGACCATTCGGGCAATCGAAACAGGTCTCATCAGACCAGATGCTTCTCTTCCAGCGAACTGAGACAAACGGTAAGTACAAAGGCTATCCCCTGAAGGTTCCCGTAGGCCCATCCCTCGGTGCAATGCTCAAGAATGAATCCACAAAGGATGCCATCAGCAAATCCGTTGATGAAAACTTTCACCGGATCTTCGCACATGAACTGGAATACAAGATGAACAAGAAGGGATGATGAAAACATTCGCGGGTCCTCCCAGCGACCTCTCTCTTGAGGTTGCCCCGAGCCCGGGAAATGAACGCTTATTAACTTTTCAAACTTGGTTAACAGTTAACAGATAGAGTAAACAAAATAGAAAATGAAAAAAGAAGAGTTCATCACAAAAGCAGAATTCGCCAGGCGTATTGGTACCGAGATCAATAAAGGGAATCCCATGTCCCGTGCCTGGGCCACAAAATTTTTTAAAAAACATCCGGACCTGGTTAACGATGAGGGGAAGGTCCGCTACCAGGCAGCGGTAGAAAGATATAAGTCCACCCAGGATGCGACCAGGAACGCGCAGCGTCAGCAGTCTGCAAAAACAAGGAAGACCGGGAAGGTAGAGAATAAAAAGGACCCCATTCCGGTACCGGAAAATAAACAGGTTAAAGAATCTAAAACAGAAGATGAACAGCTGCAGGATAGAATCCTTTCTGCTGTAATCGGAAAAATAAATACTGAGGACCTTGAAAAACTTTCCCTGGAAGAGATCGGAGAGAGAACCCAGAAGGCTCAGCTGATCAGGGCGGAGTTCGATGCCAAAATGGCGGAGCTCAAATTCTACAAAGAATTGGGAGAGCTCATCCACATTGAGGATGTGGAGCGGGTCAACAGCCGGATCGCTGCAGCTGTACGCGCGGCCCTTCTGGGAATCCCCGCAAAGTTGTCTCCAGCCCTTGAAGGTCTACCGGTGGATCGGATCAATGATGAACTTAAAGATGAAATCAATACGGTCCTTGAACAATTGAACAGCCTGAAATTTACTCACGAAGAGGACCTGCAAAGTGCGTAATCCGGAAGCGATAGGAATACTTTTTACCAGCTTTTTTCAGCAGCTGAAACCGAAACCGCAGATGACCGTATCTGATTTTGCAGATGAGAATGTCCACCTGCCTCCGGAGTCTTCTGCCAAGCCGGGGAAATTCTATACTGATACGGTTCCCTATCTTCGGGGATTCCAGGATGCAGCCACTGAAGCAGGAGTTCATGTCATGGTGGCAATGTGGGGGTCCCAGACTTCCAAGAGTACGGGACTGAATAATATACACATGTATTTTGCAAAGTATGATCCCTGTCCCCAGATGATGATCCAGCCCACAGAAAAGACAGCTCAGGATTATTCCCGGTCAAGATTGGAGCCATTGATCAGAGATTCAGAAAACCTTTTTGAACTCTTCGACATCGAGCGGCGAAAGAACACGGTCCTTGAGAAATATTATCCCGGGGGACGTTTTGTCCTGGTAGGATCGAACTCTCCTGCGGGGGTGAGCTCAAAGCCGATCCGTGTGGTAAGTGCCGATGAAATTGACCGCTTCGAAGTTACCAAGGAAGGGAATGTCATTGAGCTTGGAAAGAAACGCCAGACCACTTTCTGGAACTGGCTTCTCATTCTTACCAGCACCCCAGGCGTTAAGGGCGATTCGGATGTTGAATACTGGTGGGAGCTCTCTGATAAAAGAAAATTTTTTGTTCCCTGTCCGGACTGCGGGCATAAGCAGGTAATGCACTGGTCAAAGGACACCATCCACTGGGAAACGGATGAAGATGGAAAACATCATCCGGCAACTGCCAGGTATGTCTGCGAGGAGTGTGGATCTCACTGGACTGATACCCAGATAAATGAAGCGGTAAAAAAGGGGGAGTGGATAGCCACTGCAGAATTCAACGGCATCGCCGGATTCGGAATGCTCCCGGAATGGTACGCTCCCTGGAAAAAATTATCTGAGACAGTGAAGGACTTCCTGGCATGTAAGGATGATCCTGATAAATTCCGTGTCTGGTGGAATACCTCCCTTGGGCTTCCCTGGGCGGAAGACCGGGAAACCCTGGAGGTTGCAGACCTCTATGAGATCCGCCAGCACTATGATCCAATAGTTCCGGAAGAGGCGGGTGTGGTGACCTGTGTAGTGGATACCCAGGATGACCGCCTTGAGGTGTATACAAAGGCCTGGGGGAAGGGGGAAGAGTCCTGGGTCTTAGAGCACCGCGTTTTCTGGGGAGATACTTCAATCATGCCGGATTCCTTTTCCAATCCCGGGCAGCAGCATCTGTTTGAACAACAGGACACGGAAGTAAATCCCTGGTACCAGCTGGATCAGTTTATCCAGATTCCCTATCACCACCGATCCGGTGTACTTATTCCCATTTCCATTGTCTGCATAGATACCGGGGGACACCGAACTGACCAGGTATACCAGTATGTAAAACTGCGTCAACGCCGGCTAAATGTCCGTGGCATCAAGGGAGATACCAATCCCTTCAAGCAGCTGATCTCTGCACCGAGCAAAAGCAAAAGATCAAAGGCGGGCAGGGATTATAAAATCAATCTCTACATGATCGGCACCCAGGCGGCAAAGGATACGGTATCTGCCAGGCTGCGCCATACTCTCCGTAAAAATCCGGAGGAACGCTTCGGTCCTGCGGTGTATCACTATCCTGATTTCGCCTATGAGTTCTTTCAGCAGCTGACGGTGGAAAAGAAACTGAAAAAGAAAATAGGGGGAAGGGTCATAAAGATGTGGGTCAATCCTAAGAATGAACGCAATGAAGCCTGGGATCTTGAAGTTTACAGCCTGGCGGCCCTTCGGATGAGGTGCCCCAATGCCAAGGCCTTAAATGACCGGTGTGAATATTATTCTGTGGTGAGGCAGGCGGTGAAAGAAAAGATTCCGGTTGAGAATCTGGTGTCTACAGCAAAGAAAGTAAAAAAAGAAAAGTTCGCAGTGCGGGAGTAAAGAGATGAGCGAAAATATTAATGTTGAGGGAATAATTGATGTTGTGCGGGAAAATTGTATTGACATAGTAAAGTGTCATGGCTACACTAGCGCACAATTGACGATAGATGTGAATGTTGCCCAGAGCAAAGCTCGAATCAGAATACAGAATCGTCGTCAAAACGGAAAGACACGACTGATTGTCGAACACGATCTTTAAATAATTCCTTTTAAGCCCCTCCGGGGTGTGGAGTACCGAAACTAAGGCCCACATTTAATTGCAACGCAGAGCGTTGTAACTAGATGTGGGCCTTTTTTTATGCCTAAAAATCTAAAGAATTCAGGAGTTAAAAAATGGCAGCCTTCTCCGAGACGCAATGCCGGGAACAACTTGATAAATACTTAAAGGCTGAGGAGCGGATCCTCGCCGGTCAGTCATATGCCATCAAGGGACGCACCTTTACCCGGGCAGACCTGGAAGCGGTACAGGCTGGTATTAAACTCTGGAGTAAAAGACTTAACCGTACATCGCGCGGGGGAATGAGGGTCTCATACCGGTAAACATTATGCCTGAAAAGATAGAAATCAAAACAAATATAATTGATAAAGCCGTTGAGGTAATCTCTCCAAGGGCGGGCCTTAAACGGCGTCACGCACGAGCACACCTGGCAATCGTCAACAGTTACGTGGGTGCATCAAAGAAAAAGAGAAGCCTTCGCAAATGGCGAGGCACCACCGGGGACGCCGACACTGATCTTGAATTTGAAAGAGACACCCTGATTGAGCGAAGCCGGGACCTTGAACGCAACAACCCGATAGCGGGGGGGGCAATAAATAATGTCTGTCTGAACGTGGTGGGCGGAGGCCTTCGCCTTGATTCCCGAATTGATCGAAGTTACCTGAAAAGACGAATCGGCATGACAGATGAGGAAGCAGACCGGTGGGAAGAACAGGCGGAACGTGAGTTTGACCTCTTTGCCTCTTCCAAGGAATGCGACATTGAGCGGACTCAGAACTTTTATGAAAAGCAGGAACTCTCCATGCGGCAGGTCCTGGTCAATGGTGATGTCCTGGTCCTTACTCCCCGCATGGAAAGAATGGGGTCCCCCTATAAGTTAAAGCTGCAGATGGTTGAAGCAGACCGGGTCTGCAATAAGGACAATGTTCCCAACGGTTCATTCGGGAAAAGTGACAGGCGAATATTTGACGGAGTGGTAAAAGATAAATACGGGGCACCGGTAGAGTATCACATCACAAAGGGACACCCGGGAAGCCTTCATGATTTTTCCAAAAGCATGGAATGGGATATAGTCAAGGCCTTCGGAGAGAAGACAGGACTTCCCAATGTGCTGCACCTTTTTAAACAGCTGCGCCCGGGACAATCCCGGGGAGTGCCGTATCTTACTCCGGTAATAGATCCGCTGAAGCAGCTGGACCGCTACACGGAAGCAGAACTCATGGCGGCAGTAGTTTCCGGAATGTATACGGTTTTTATTACTACAGAAGACGGGGACTCCGGCATGGGTGAAGAACCGGATCTTAATCCCGGCGGAACCTCAACAGATAAAGAATCCGAAACGAAACTTGGATACGGGGCAATCATTGACCTGGCTGAAAATGAACGGATAGAATCCGCTAATCCGGGAAGGCCCAACACCGCCTTTGATCCCTTTGTGGCCAGTATCCTGAAGCAGGTGGCCATCGGCCTGGAACTTCCCTATGAGATCCTCATGAAATGTTACCAGTCATCATATTCCGCATCAAAAGCGGCCTTCCTGGATGCATGGCGTTTCTTTCGTTCAAGAAGAAGCTGGCTGGCAACTAATCTTTGTAAACCGGTCTATGAGATATGGATGTGGGAAGCAGTGGCCCAGGGGCGGATCTATGCCCCGGGATTCTTTGATGATCACCTTATCCGCAAAGCCTTTCTGGGGTCCCAATGGATCGGACCGGCTCCCGGACACCTTGATCCTCTCAAAGAAATGGCTGCAGCTGAAAAGAGAGTGAAATCCCTCCGGATTTCCACCAGACGCCGTGAGGCCCTGGAGTATTCCGGTGACGACTATAACGACCTTAAGACCCAGATCCGGAAAGAAGAAATCTTTGAGAAAGAACTCGAATCGATAGGAGTGCAGGAAAAATGAAATTGATGGATATCTTAAGCAGCCCCCTGGCAATTCATCCCCGGAAACTGATGGGAATATCTTTCATCATGGATGCACATCAGCAGGGAGAGAAGCTGGACCTCAAAGAGATTGAAAACAAGATACTCTCCTTTGAACCATCCCCCGGGGAAAAGAAAGGCTATGAAGTAATTAATGGAACAGCCGTGATCCCCATCCACGGAGTGATCTCCAAGCAGTCCAGTGCTTTCTCCCGAATATTCTATGGCGGCACCTCCACTCTGGAGATAAAGGAGGCTATGGCACACGCCGTTGCAGATTCAGAAGTCAAAAAGATAATTCTCCATATTGATTCCCCTGGCGGGACAGTTGACGGTACCCAGGAAGCGGCCCGGGCAATATATGAGTCCCGTGGAGAGAAGGAGATTATCGCCTTTACCGACGGCCTCATGGCAAGTGCCGCCTACTGGATAGGATCAGCAGCTGACAAGATTATCATCTCCGGAGACACGGCGGAAGTCGGATCGATCGGAGTGATTTCAACCCATGTTGAATACAGTGAAATGGATAAAAACATGGGAGTCAAGGTCACAGAAATCAAGGCTGGAAAATATAAGGCGGCGTACTCCAGCAATAAACCCTTGAGTGCAGAAGACAAAGAATATCTTCAGAGCCAGGTCAACTACCTCTATACGATTTTCATAAATGATGTCGCCACCTTCCGGGGAGAGGACCCGGAGAAGGTCCTCTCTGAAATGGCGGAGGGAAAAATCTTTATCGGGCAACAGGCAATTGCAGCTGGTCTCGTTGACGGTGTTTCAACATTTGAGCAGCTAACAAATATTTCAGAAGGCGCAACAAGCGTAACAGCTTCTGCAATGGAACGCGGTGCCGTTCCAAATGCGGAAGCAGGCAGAACAGGAGAAAAGGAGGCTGAGTCTATGAAACTCACCGCAGAAGAATTAAAGGCAAAGTATCCTGAAACGTACAAAGAAGTATATGAGCTGGGAAAGGCAGAGGCAGGAAATGCAATTACGGATGAGCAGCTCGCTTCTGCCCAGAAACAGGGTGCTGAAGAGGAACGATCCCGGATTCAGGCAGTAAAAGATCAGCTGATCCCCGGGCATGAAGCAGTAATTGAGAAGGCGATGTTTGACGGCGAAACAACTGGAGAGAAGGCCGCGGTCTTAATCGTCCAGGCAGAGAAGAAGAAGCGGGATCAAAAACTGCAGGACCTGGAAGAAGACGGCAAGGATGTCCATGTCGATTCAGCAGAACCCGGTGATGGTTCTACTCCAGATGCAGGTGACAACAGGCCCGTGGAAGAGAAGGCAAAGGCAGAGTGGGAAAAGTCCGCGACGGTGCGCGCAGAGTTTTCAGATGATTTCGATGCATATCTTGCCTTCCTCAAAAATGAAAAGAACATACGCGTAAAGAGGGGGTAGTCCATGGGTACATTAACTACTGATAAAATTCGGGACTATGAACTTGGGGATGTCAATGAGTTTCCCATGATCGCCGGTGACGTGATCTATGAGGGAACAGCTGTCGGTGATAACGGCAGCGGGTATGCTAGACCACTGGTGGCCGGTGATGCCTTCCGTGGATTTGCTGAGAGATGTGCGGACAACAGTGACGGCGTGGCGGGCGATACGAGAATCCGCGTAAAGGAAAGGGGAAAGGTTGTTTTACCCGTTGCGGACCTCGCACTTGCTGATGTCGGAAAGGATGTCTATGCCAGCGATGACGATACCTTTACCCTTGAGAAAGGGAGCAATACCAGGATCGGGTATGTATGCAGATATGAATCCTCCGGTGTGGGGATTGTATGCTTTACAGCCAATGAAGGCACTGAAGAGGAAGTAACCGCTGCAGCAGGAACCGCCGGTGATGCGGTAATTGACGTAGGGGCATCATTTAACCAGGCAACCCTGAATGACAACTTTGCCTCTCTCACCGGCAAGGTGAATTACTTGCTCCGAAGACTCGGACAATAGGAGGATTTACATGGGTGCATTTCAATTATCATCCCGTGCGATTATAGGCACATTCTACAAACGCCTTGAACAGAACCCCGGAGCCTGGTGGATCAATAAGCTCTCCATGCTCTTTCAGTCTGATCAAGGGTCAGAGACATACAAGTGGCTCGGCATGGCGCCGGTAATGAGACAGTGGATCGGCGGCCGCCAGGCAAAGGGATTCCGTGAGAATGGTCTAACCATTGAGAACCTCGACTTTGAGGCAACAATTGAAGTCCTGGTGAAGGAACTCCGGAGAGATAAGACCGGCCAGGTGATGGTCCGTATCAAGGAACTGGCAGACCGTACCAATGCACACTGGGCCATGCTTCTCTCTGAGCTGGTACTTGGCGGGGCCTCAAAGACCTGCTATGACGGTCAGTATTTCTTCGATACGGATCACAAGGAAGGCAAGAGCGGTGTCCAGAGTAATAAGATCTCCATCGATCTCTCTGAACTTCCCGTGGAAAAACACGGATCAATCACTTCTCCTTCTCCGGAAGAGATGGAGCAGTGCATCCTTCAGGGAGTTACGCAGCTCCTTGGATTCCTGGATGACCAGGGGCAGCCCATGAATGAGGGGGCAAGTGAGTTTATCGTTATGCTTCCGACAACTCTCATGACTGCAGGGAATGCCGCAATTACCAATCCCATTCTCACTTCCGGGAAAACCAACACGATTATCACGGCTGATTTTTCCATCAAGCCGGTGATAAATCCTCGTCTCACCGGCTGGGGAGATACCTTCGCGGTATTTCGTGCAGATGGAAACGTGAAGCCTCTAATCCGCCAGGAAGAAGAGACGGTGCAGCTGAAGGCAATCGCAGAAGGCTCTGAACTTGAGTTCAATGAAAACAAGCATCAGTACGGCGTCGATGCCAGCAGAAACGTTGGATACGGATACTGGCAGCATGCATGCCAGGTGAAAATGGTCTGATGGGGGCTCGAATGAAATCATACAGAGTCACCGGCAAGGCTGCCCGGTTTGCTCCGGATTCAATTCTGGGGCTTTCATTAGAGCAGTACGAGGACCGTAAAATGTACCTGGTACCGGTAAAGGGAAGTAATAACCGTTATCGGGTACTTCAAACGGTTGAGTTTAAGAAGGGCGAGATTGTCAGCATAAGCGGAGAACTGGATAAGGTGACCCGCCTGGTGATGATATCAGTGGACGTTGAGGAGCCTGACAACACCGGTGTTGGAGATACCGGAGAGGCATCTCTCTTCGAAGATTCGATTGTTAATGATGAGATCGATCTTGATGCTCTTACCGATGACCAACTTCGTTCAATGGCCCTTCGTCTGAATATCAGCGGATTTGATGCAATGGACCGGGAATCTCTCATGGATGCAATTGTTGATGCATCGAAGTATGAGCAGTGCGACCTGGAGGGCTTAAATGATGAGGAACTCATCTCCATTGCAGCGCAGTTTGAAATTGAAGACGCCGGCAATCTTGACCGTGACAGTCTGATTCTCACGATCATGGAAAAGCAGGAAGAGGACTGTGACTGATTTTTTAGCTGAAGATTTGCCCACCATGTTTGAGGACTTCGGAGAGTCGGTTGTCTATGATCCCGAAGGCCCGGAGCGAAAGGAATTAAAAGCCCTGGTGGATTTAAGCGCGGAGGAGAATGACCTGGTGGAGGGTGAATTTCACCTTACCGGATTTGTCCCGATGATTACGGTCATGACATCACTTCTTCCAACTATCAAGAAAGGAGACCTCTTTGAGGTACGCGGAGAATCTTACAAGGTCCGCAAAATTCTTCCGGATAACGAGGGAGAACGGGACATCATACTGGAGAGGCGGTAATGGGGAAACAACAACAAATCATTGATGAGATAAAATCACTTCTTTCAACGGTCACCAGAGCAAACAATTATACAACAGACCTGGGATTGAACGTGAAAGAGTGGTATCTCGACGGTGAGGAAGAGGACGTTCCCTATACTGATGTCCGGGACAACGAAGATATAACCGTTGAAAATAACGGGGGCTTCGAATGGGTTATGCCCCTGGATATTCTGGCCGTCTCCGGGGGGATGACTTCCCGCACTGATGCGCGAAACATGGTGGGCGATATCTATAAAGCCATTGGAACAAAACCAACACTGGAGAACCTGGTGAGTTTAATCGATCCGGTAAAGCACCGGATACTTTCTGAAAAAGGATCTGCTTTGGTCTCAGGTGTGTTGGTGACAATAAAAGTCACCTTCATGACTAGTACCTGGAGCGATTCATAACGAAGGAGTAGAGGATATGAATAATTATAATATGACTCCAGCAAATTTTAAAGAAGAGGTCGAGAAGCTTTTTCTTCATGATCCAGCGCTCTATATAAAATTCCTGGGAATCAGTGATCCAAACTGGTATCCCTTTGGATTTTTGGAGATGGAAAAGACATTAATCGTAAAGCTGGAACATGCCGCCTTCAAGACTGGTATCCCTGCCAGGCTTGTGCATAAGGCAGTAATCGATCAGGAGATAGCCTATGAGGGGAAGCTAAAGCAATGGTCTCCTGAAACTCTGGCACTTTTGAGTCAACGCTACATCGATTCCAGAACAACAGGAAAGAGACGGGTGGTCTACGGGCAGGAAGTGCCGCCTCCGGTTTTCTTTTCTCTGGATATGGTGACCCAAACCGTAGATGGTAAAGAGTTCCGTATCCGGATACGAAAAGGGCAGATGACTTCTGAGGATTTCCAGGCAATGCTGGGGGGCAAAGAACACGCGGTACTTCCTTTCAGAGTAGAGGCCCTGGTGGATACCGATCCTATCGGTAACAATCCCGATTGGGATTACCTCGGCAAGGAGGGGGTTGCGGGAACGCTTGCCAGTTCAAGTACCACCATCACGGGGGTCAGTTTTGGATCTCTGGAGAACCTGAAAGTCGGCGGTCACATCATGGGAGCCAACATCCCTGAAGGTACAACTATTGTTTCTGTAGACTATACCGGAAATGAAATTGAGATCTCAGCAGCAGCAACAGGAGAAGCCACGGATCAGGCCATCACCGTTGAGGTGAATGACTCAAAGGCAAAGTATGACAACATCGCATTCTTCGAATTCATGGAGCCTGCAGCATGAACATAAATGTGAGGGAAGACCTGTATGAGGTAAGGGATATTCTCCAGGAGAATTTTACTGACTTTGATATTCAGCGGCAGCGGCCCCTGGTGTTCAAGGCGGGGAAAGAGTACCTGGTATGCGCTCCGGTCCAGTGGAAGAGGCATCCAGCTTTCATACAGGACCTCTCCCGCATTATTGCCTTTCACCTGGAGATATTTGAAAAGGTGGAGTTTTTGACTTCTGTGGAGGTCCAGAATAAAGACGCAATCGGGAAGGCAATTACTCAGATTACCATCTTTAACGGCTCCAGGCAATATGAGAGGTTTGTGAAAAATGACCTTCCTTCCTTTATCCGGAAATGGGCTTTCACCTTGAATAGGAAAAATGAAAAAATTATACCTCTTTCTCGAAGAAAAGCGGGAAAAATTCTTAGTTCATTTCTGGTGGATGAATTATTGGAAGTTTTTTTCGCGATTTTTGTATTTAATTATGATGTCGTAAAAAAAAAGACCTTCAATTTTCTCTCAAAACTAAAGATAGACCACTCTCGGATTACGACATCTTCTCATTCTTCTACCGGCATCAGCCAGGAATTACAGATGCCGAAATATTCTCCAAAAGCATTCAGCAGGTCAGACTTGCAATCACTCGAGCAGCTGAGCAAGCTGAATTAGACTACAGGGATATTAAAAAGATAACGGAAGAATAAATATGGGAACCAAAACAGATGACATAATGATAGCCATAAGGGGAGATATTAAGAATCTTGATGCTTCTCTTGTTGCTGCCCAAAAGAAGATTGATTACCTTGTGAAGCATACGCGAAAGGCTTCCAGGCAGATGGAAAATCCTATTATGAAAATAGGGTCTTTAGTGAAAGGTTACATCGGTCTTCAGGCGGGGCAGTATATGCTTAAATTGGTTGGTGATATTGATTCTGTTAAGGATTCTTTTAATGCTCTTTCTAGGGATGTCGAGGGTGGGAGTAAAAAGCTTCTAGCTGATATCAAAACTGCATCCAAAGGAACCGTATCTGAGCTTGAAATTATGCGTTCAAGTAACCTAGCAATTACTCTTATGGGAAAGGAAGTAACAGATCATCTTCCAAAAATGATGGAAGTCGCCCGGGTTGCTGCCCGTACTCAGGGGCAATCTGTACAGCAGATGTATAATGATATAATTGTTGCCTCCGGTCGTCAGTCCGTAATGATCCTAGATAACTTGGGAATCTCTTCTGCCACAGCAGCACGCTACCAGGAAGAGTATGCAAAAAAACTTGGGAAGACGCGTCAGCAGCTAAATGCAACAGAAAAGAGAGCAGGATTTTTCTATGCTGTTATGAAAGCCGGAAATGATCTTATGGACATGGCTGGTGGAAAGACGCTTACTATGGGTGAAAGACTGCAAATTGTTAAAGCAAAGGCAACGAATGCGGCTGCTTCATTTACCGAAAAACTGATTCCTGGTATGGAAGAATTTACTTCTCTAATAACTGAAGTAGATGACAAAACATCAAAATCTTTTATGCAAAAATTCGGGGAAGTTGTCAGCGATGTAATTTTAGTTTTTACTCAGCTTGGAAACCTTATTAAATCATTTCCCGCATTGGTTGATCAGGCAATGAAAGATGCCGGTGATTTCCTCGCAGGGGGAAGCCGTCGGGCCGCTGTGCAATATCGAAAACATATTGAGCGCCAGGTGGCTAATATGGCAAATCTGTCTCCTGCAGTAGCAATGAAGTTTATAAAAAAGAATGAAGATGGATTGCTAAAGGCAGGTTTTTCTGAAGATTACCTGAAAGCGGCTTATAGAATGACCAGAACGCAATCAAAATATTCTCTCTATAACCAAGGAAAAAGAGGATCGGGATCTGGATATCAAAAGCCGGGAGTAGGTGGATCAGGATCTGGAGCGGGGGCTGGGAAGGGTCTAAGTGGGGCAGATGTATCTAAGTTTAATAAATTTATGGATACATCGGATATGCCAACAAAGGTAGCAGCTCCATTTTATCAGGATACTGGAAATAAAGAACAGGCTGAACTTCAGGAGCTTGAATTGCATTATCAACAGCTGCGTGAAAAGTATTCTAATCATCAGGAGCAGTTAATCCAACTTCAGACTGTCTACAATGAAAGGAAGGAAAATATTGAACAACGATACTCGGAAGGAATACGTTTCCTTCATGATACAATCGGTGTCTCAAGTAAAAAGGCGTTAGCTACATTTGATACTGCTACACGTGAGGCTCTTCATAATTCTCTCTGGGGAAAAGGTGGATGGAAGGAATGGGGTAAGGCTGTTAAAGAGATGCTTAAGCAACTGATAACAGACCTTATTTATGCCGTGACAAAGGCTCTTATTCTTAAAGCCATTGTGGGATCAATGGGCGGTGGTGGCGGTCTTTTGGGTATGATTTTTCGTGCAGGGAAGGTCCCGGTTTATGAAAGGGGGCATGTACCTGTTTATGAGAAGGGACACATTCCTGTATTCTCTTCAGGCTTCATCCCTCATGACCACTATCCCGCTTTTATTGGCCACAGTGAGGCGGTGATGAATGCGGGTGCTACCAGACAGAATGCAGATATATTAAGAGAGATGAACCGTACCGGTAAGCGAATGGATCGTAATATTACTGTTCCAGTAACGGTTTCAATCGGTAATGAAGAGGTCTATCGCAGGTCAGAACAGTACCGCATTGACCAGGCCAAACGCATGGGAACCACATCATTCCCTCAGCCTGATGTATACGGGAGGGGGTGAAAATGAATCTCGGACCTGATAATACCATAAAACTGGAATATGACCCGGTACAGTCATATGAACGAACGGGAGAGAATATTGTGGGGGCATCAGCTCTCCGGAAATTGGATTTTACTCCAACAAACGCAAACAGTATTTTCGTGAGTAAGGCCGCAGCGGAACCCTCCCCGGATGGAACAAAGGAACATCCCTACATGACCATTGCCTCGGCAATACCGGTGTGTGATGCCGCGCGTCAGAATATTGTGATAATAGATTCTGCAACCTATACCGAAGGCAGTTTTATCTTCTCCGGAAAATTTAAAAATCTCTACGCGGGGGAAGGATTCACTCCCGTATTAAATCTTGAGTTTGACAACTCAAACATTTTCACCTCTCTGCCCGCTACCCTGGGGGAGACACTGACTAATAATGTATTGAGGTTAAACAATGTTACAGCCAGGGGTGGTGGAGGCTTTGTTCTAGTTACCTGTGCTGACTTCTCAGACTATGATGAAGAGGAGTATTTACTCTACTATGACTCTGCGGGTAATTATCTAAGATCAGTCGCCGGAGGTACGTATCAAAATAACTGGCGATGGAAAACCAACTATATATATCCCATTGGAAACAGCGGGGCATTTTTACGGGAATTTTATTATGGCAGTTATCAGCGAAGACTGGCAATCTATGATCAAAACGGCAATATCGCTCATGAGCTAATAGGGGTGGCCGGAATTTCTGATTTAAATCATATCACGGAATTGCCGGATGGACGTATCATTCTATTGTATAGAAATGGCAGTACTATGAATTATATTGTGTATAATTCATCCCTTACACTGGTTGATAGCGGGACCATTGATGACAGCTATGGATACAAATTAAAAGTACTGAAGAATGGTGATATTTGTTGTGTCAGTACTTATGGTGTATCTCCTGCAAGAATAATCAGAATACTCGATTTTACAAACGGGTATGCTGAGCGTGCCAGGGTTATTGTTGAAGTGGATTTAGATGAAAACACCGCTTATTCTGCATGCTATCAAATGAAAGACGGCAATATTATTATGGTTACCTCATGCCGCTATGTGGTGGGGGGGTATGTGCATATAATAGATCAGAATTGTAATTTATTATACCATCATAAATATACCGATATGGCAACAAAGTATGTGGAGAACGGTGATTTTGTCCCTCATCCCGCAGGGGGCCTTTTGTATTTTCGTAATGATGGCGCTAATGCACAATTGAAAGTAGATTATTATGATTATACAGGTAATAAAATTGTTTCCGATAATCCCATCCAGGACAGTTATTCATTAACTTATATTCAATCGATGAGTAGGGCTGTTATTGTCCTCCAGGATACCGGCGATTTTGTGTATATTTACTA
Source organism: uncultured Spirochaetota bacterium (assembly GCA_942491575.1). Classification (GTDB taxonomy): domain Bacteria; phylum Spirochaetota; class UBA4802; order UBA4802; family UBA5550; genus CAZHNW01. Next base: position 469,251 of record CALOBT010000025.1, on the reverse strand, counting down.
TCCTAACAAATTTCAAATTAAACCGCTTTCTTTTATGAATGGGGTCACTATCCCTGATGATTCAGAAATCAATGGTATTACCGTTGATGCACCTTCAACAATTAATGTTTCTAAATTGTTTTCCTTCGACGGGAGTATTGGAACAGTAAAGAATTGTACTTTTAGAAATATTACTATGCCGGAAGGTTCAGAGAATTGTCTGGTGAAAGCAAAAAATAGACTCATATTTAGAGATAACCTTGTTCATGACAATTCTCACTCTATTATTGCAGAAGGTGAAGTAACAATAACTCAAAATGTCTTTTACAGAAACTCATGTAATGCTATTGAGACTCGCTTCGCCGGGGCGATTGATATACAGCATAACACTTTCTTTGATAATACCACTGACATTCAGCTGCTCAATAATGATGGAAATGAAGTAATAAAGAATAACATCCATCATGAATCAATAACCGTCATCGATGCAGAAACATCCGTTATTTATGACTACAGTATCGATACCGTGGGAAATACTACCAATGCCTCACCGGGAAATAATGTCTCCACCTCCAATCCTCTCTTTATCAATGAAGGGGCGGCAGACCCGGAAGATATTGATATGCTTCTGCGTCTAAAGGTAAACGGCTATGAATACGACTCTCCAGCATATCTATCCGGCGATGATGGAGAAAATATGGGAGGTTATATTTTCAGGATAGAAGCGGTTTTAACAAACTGGAAGACCGCATACGTCGATAAACCCCTTGCCATGCAGCGATGGATCGAATCTGCAGGAGCAATCACCTCCCGCAAAGAAGATGGCAGCATTGAGACCAGGAGAAAGGGGAAAACTGAATTTTTAAACCTTCCCTGGGAAGGGATTTTAAATGAGCACTTTGACCTGGTATATGCTATCTGGAATTCCAGTAGTAACCTTGTGCGCGTTACTCCTAATCCTGAAACTTCCCCGGATGTAAATTTTTTCTATAAAGTCATTTATGATAAGCTGATGGCCTCCGCAGAGGTCTATCCCCTTGATGATACCGGAAAGCAGGGTGTCAATCTTCTCCTGGCAAGGAAGGTGGATTGATGGCCCTTGAGTATTACATAAATGATATCAGGATTCCCGAGAGTGATCTTCTCCGCGAGCCGGTGATAAATGATGAATTCATCTATGATAGCAATATGGCGGCATCAACCATGGAGCTTATTCTGGATAATACTGATCCCACCAAATATGATGACCGCTACACTACTTCAATTTTCTACGGCCTTGATTTCTACGGTAAAGAGGTCCTTATAATTGATATCGAGTCAGAATATGTAAAATGGCGCGGTACTATTTCAGGCCTCGAGGTGGACGCAAAACAGGTCAAGGTGAAATCGGACAACGCTGTCATGCGCCTGGCCCAAACCGTCTGCGTTTATTCCAGCAATACCGACAAAACCGCAGTGGAGATCATGTATGATATCGCCGTGAGTGTGGCGGGGATACCTGAAGAGCAAATACTTCTAGCGGTATATAATGCTGCAAAAACGATCCAGGAGGCCAACCAGGTATTCTTTAATGTTGAATATACCCTTGAGGATAATGTCAAATGCCTGCATGTGATCAATGAGCTGCGCAGAATCACTCAATGTGAACCGATATCACACCAGAATACAATAGAGTTTCGCCAGTGGCAGCCATGGACTGGAGAAGAGGGCATTGATATTGATGATTCATGGCTGGAAGTAGGGAAGTATAAGCATTGGACGGACCGTGAAGCGATTCTCAATTCCTACAACATTAAATACCTTGATGGTTCAGCTATCGGAGAAGTTTCCGGCAGTGATGCCTCATCAGTCTCTAAATTCGGAAGTAAACCTTTCCTGGTGCCTACTTCCGACCAGGGGACAGTTCCGGCTGGATTTAAAATACTCTCCCGTAATGCGACAGGAGCGACCTGGTGCGGATCACTGGCACTGCAGCGATATAAAAGCCTGAAAAAATTCTGTTCCATATCCTTTCTGCAGGACCCCGGGAAAACCATTCTGGATGAAATAATCAATCTGACTACCGGTCCCCTGAATCGGGAACCATGCCTGGTGACGGGGTATGTATATCAGAACAGTCTGCATCAGGTTACTGCTCAATTTTTGAATCTGATTGTTGATGAGTAGTTATGTAACAAATTTCAAGTGGCCCACGGCTCCGGAGGAATAATGGAATGCACAAAACGAACTATCCAACTATTGCGGCTTTCATCAGCGGTGCTGCTCTTGCTGGCGGGATCTGCATCTATCTTATTGTTCGTCTGATTCGTCAGTATGATGAGAAGTTTAAAGAAATATTCCAGGAGATCCGCATCATGCGGGAAACGAAAACAAACCTGGAATGGATTATAAAAGAACATGATAAAAACCACGGAGGCAAATGATGATTTCACCGGTAAATAATCCTATAGTAACCAGTCCTTACGGGCCGCGTATGCTGCAGGGGAAGCGGCAGTTTCATAACGGGATAGATTTTATCTCCGGAGAGAGAGATGCCCGTGTGATGGCAATCTCTGATGGGATTGTTGTCTATGACATGGATGACTATTCTCAGGAACTGCGTTGGAGTTCGAAGAAACACTCTGCCGGCAACTATGTTATTATCAAGCATGAGATCGGCGGGGATTTTTATTATTTCAGGTACTTACATCTGGGAGAGAATTATACTACTCTCAATGAGCAAGTAAGGGAAGGGCAGGTTATCGGGAAGTATGCTGATGCCGGTATATCTTACGGAGCTCATCTTCACCTGGGAGCTTTTAATATTAAGTGGCGGAGAGTTGATCCCACTCCGCTGATACATTCTGTTATTCCAGAGGTGGCTGCATGAGTGCGAGGAAGGCAGTAGATAAAACAAAACTGGTGAAGATCGGGCCGGTGACTATGGGGAGGAAGACATTCCTCTCCGGACTCGGAATAATTTTGATCGGGGCGTATATGATTCTGTCATTTTCCTGTGAATTCAAGAAGGGGCCTTTAAGCTGCAGCAGTAAGCCTGCGGATGTGAAGTATTATCATGGGAAGGAGAAGTGAGGTTGTGAAGAAAGTATTAACCGCTTTTCTTGTTTCTGTGCTGGTGCTTCTCCTGGCTTTTGGAGGCGGCTACTTTGCGGGGTGGTGTTTTCACCAGGCGGGGCCTGTGGTAATTGAGAAGGAGAAACTGGTTTATCGGGATAGGATCCGGGATTATCCCGGAATGTCATGCCTGCAGCTCCAGGAAGAGCTGATTAAATATGATCGGGGGATTCCCGCGCTGGACATTAGAACCTTGAATACGGGGAAGGGGACTGCGCGGCTCCGCGCCGATGCAGGCTTGAATGGGAGGACCTGGTCCCGGGAGGCCACTATCCGGATTCCGTCAAGTTCAAAGAACTGGAAATATGTGGTTGGGTTTACCATGGGGGTGTTATGTATTGCTGGTGGGATGTGGTTGTATGGGAGGTTGAGGTGAGATTTTAAGACAAACCCTCTAGCAAAAGAGGGCTTATATTAAAAATTGAAAAAATTATTTAATTTTTATAATCCATACAACTGACATGTTAATAGGACGCGTTTCGCCAGTCCCATATCCGTTGCCATTTGTTTTGAATGTATATTTTCCATTGACATACCGGCCCGCGTTATCGAAAGTATATAATGTCCCTCCCGAGCTCGTTGAGTTATGCCTGTTTCCATTTGGTGTACTTGAAACGACACCAGAAGTAGAATTCCCACCGCCATCATATGACGCTTTGACCTGAAATTTACCAATTATTCTTTGCATTGCGTCATCTTGAGGTGTTCCCGAAGTGTTGGAGCCTCTTAGAAACCTTTTTTCGTTGTTCAAGTTGGGAACTCTTTTATTATTGAATGGACTATCCGGATCACTAACTAAAGCATTATTGCATTCTCTCCAGCGGTCGTTAAGAGTTAATTGTGAATTTGTAGCTGCATTTTTATGCCACGCTAATATTGTGCCTACAGGTATAGTTTCATCTTTTAAAAAGTTGAATTTTTTATTCAAAGCACTGGCAGATAATGTTTCTCCTGGTTGAAAGTCTGTCCATTCTATAGTTGCCGCATAAAGAGCTGCGCCGGTAAAGAAAATTGCCAAAGAAGCAATAACTACATTACGCTTTCTACCAAAAATTTTTTTGAAAAAATTAATAATCCGATCGTCAATATTAATGTTGAAGTTAAAATTTACTTGCATGATAGTTCTTCTCCCATCTTAAATAAAATTATATGAAAAAACTCTTAGTTTTCCAGACGGCTTTCGCCTAATTTTGTAGTACTTGCTTCGCAAGGATAGGTCGGGTGACCATCTTCACACAGAATGCTGATTGGTTCATTTGGTAAATGAACAGTGATATAATCAGAATCCCCAATATCATTATATGCACAGACGCGATACCATGCAGGTTCATTCGAAGCATCGTATGTCGTGTCAGTAAAAGTAGTACTGTCCGATCCAAGATCTGCAAGCAGCACATAATCAGAATCCGCAACAGTTATTTTATACACTTTAAACCCGGTTTCTATAAATGAGTTATCTTCCCAGCTTAGTTTGACTTCAGTCGAACTTAATTCTTCAGTGGTTAAATAAGTCGGTCTCCAGGGAACTGAATCCGTTTGACTTGAGTCTCCGATAAGATCTCTGAGAACTACAGTTGCAGGTGTTGTCTGCAGCGGATAGACTGTAATGTCATTATTTGTTCCGCCAAAGATTGCCAGGTCAGCGCTGCCTGAGACTCTTTTGTAGGCTGTAATAGTAAGAGAATAGTTTCCCTGGTATAAATCCTGGAACACAACTTCTTGTCCAGGTGTTGCTTCTTCTATTAAATCGCTGTAGACAACGTCATTACCTGTAATTTCTAAATTATAGAAACTAATATCATCAACGGTATTATATGACACTGACCTTTTTATAATCCCCGAGGGAAAGCTTCGGGAGGAGTATAGAGACAAAGAAGACCTTGAATCACTTCCACCTGGTAATTTAATTTTGATACCACCGCCATCTCCGGTTTTCTTATTTGCAGTATCGCAGCCAAGAAAAACAGTAAATAACAGCAGATTTATGATTGTAAATCTTTTAAAGGACACTATGAGCTCCTGTGAATCATTTATTAGAGTTATACGCAAATTATTGCTCAATAAAAGTCAATATAATTTTTATTATTGGTTATAAAAAGTTTTGAATAGTAATTATTTATTATATTTATTTGATTAATTGTTGACACAAATAGGTTGTCTTCCAGAAAGAAAGTAAACAATATTAGTTACCTGGAAAATTGACCATGAATACAAACTTTCTCTCGAAACTTTTTGCAACCGTCATCATTATATTGTCATCAATCATGATTTTCCCTCAGGATTCTTCTGCCGGTGTTAATCCCGATGGTTCCTTCAGTTATTCTGTTCCGATAAAAGTTCCGGAAGGGACGAATGGAATGCAGCCGAATCTTTCTCTTGCATATAATTCAAATAATAAGAATGGAATTGTTGGTTATGGATGGCAGTTGCAGGGATTACCGAGTATAATCCGTGATTTTGGATTTCCTGAAGAAAATGAAATAATTAATTTCTCTACTATAATAGAGAGCAAAAGTTTAGATAGATTTGTTGGACCAAATGGGAGATTAGTTCAGATTGATAAAGATGTTTATCATTACACTAATGAAAATTTTTCAAGATTTTTAAGAGAAACAATTGATATTAGTTTTACTTTTGGCAGTTCTTACCCATGGGAAAAGTATATAACTGAAAAGTGGGTAGAAACAAAACCTAATGGTCTTAAATATTATTACGGTTACACTGATGATTCACGTCTTGAAGCAAATAGCAGACCGGATGATAAATATCGTAAATGGGCCCTGTCAAAAATTGAAGATATTTATGGAAATTCAATTGAAATTGTATATTATACAGATTCTGACTTTGAAACTTTCGGGGCCTTATACCCTAAACGCATTATTTATACTAAAAACGATGGATTGTCTAAATTTAAGGCAATCGAATTTGAATATGAAGATAGGAAAGATTATTGTAGTAATTATCGCCAAGGAAGCAAAGTAGAAATAAAAAAAAGACTGAAAAGAATTATTATCAAAACAGATATATCATCAATACTCGGCCTTGAGTTATTTGGACAGACGGTTAGAAAGTATGAACTCGAATATGGGAGTGATCAACTGACCAGTAAATTACAAAGTATATCAGAAGTAAATTCTCTTGGAGAATCCAAGAAAACTAATTTTGCCTGGAATGATAACACAAAAGAAATTTCTATCAATGAAGAAATCGATTACGCTTCATATCTCGATAACCAGAGCGGCAAAATATATATGGGTGACTGGAATGGTGATGGAATTACAGATTTCCTGCTTTATGATAATGCAACAGGCAATAATACCTGGCATGATTATCCCGGGGGTACCCGCCATAATGGTCCAACAGCTAACCCAATTCCACCGGAATGGTTAATGCCAACTCAAAGTAATCATCATGGTGATATAGTCACAGGTGATTTTAATGGTGATGGTTTTATGGATATATATTGGTATAATAAAATTACCCGTACTGGTAGATGTTTTATCAATAAAACTCCAAGAGGAGCAATAGATCCGGTATTTATTCTGAATGAAAATCTGACACATGAGGGTGGATCAAGTGATTCTTCCGTGGTAGTATTTGCAAATGATATAAATAAAGACGGCTTGACTGATTTAATTCAATGGGATCCAGGAACTGGGCATATATATACTCGTATTATAACAAAAAAAAATGGCAAATTTGTCTATGCAAATTTAGATCAAAAATATGGGACAATACCTAGCGAAGCTATCAAAACAAATACTGTTCATGAGATTTTTGCAAAACACATTTTCTGGAGCTTTGGTGATTGGAATGGTGATGGTATTACAGATATATGTATTTATAATCAAAAAAAGAAAACTAGATACTTCTTTAAAACTATTTTGGAGTGGATACAAAGGGAAGACTCAAATGCTAAAGCGCTTTTTCAAGTAAAATTATTAGATGAACCTCCTTCTCCAGATCGTTGGAATTATATGTTTTTTGGCGATTTTAATGGTGACGGAATCACAGATATTGCAGAAATTAGAGAAAAGGTCATTATTTTGGGTGGTAGTTTTGAATCTGTATATGATATCGTAAGAATAGGCATAAATAATGGTAATCTTGAAATCAAGGAATGGATATACCTACCCATTAGTTCTAGTATCCTAAATCAGACCGGACAAATTTATCCATATGATATTAATCAGGATGGAAAAAGCGATATTGTTTGTTTAAATAAAAGTACTGGAGATAATTGGATTTTTCTAAATAGAAACGCTTCCTTTCATCCAACCAATTGGGAAAATACTATTTGGGATTTTAATCCAAATAATGCATTCAGTTTAGCTTTTACTAGCCAGAGTAAAGATCCAGAGATGTATTTCGGTGGCTATAATAACACTGGATCTAGTTCAAGTTATTTGTTTTTACACAATAAACAAGGTATGCACTCTTTTCATAAAATTTCACATGGAAAAGATATGACCATTACCAACATTGTTACACCATTGGGGAAAACTATCTCAATTGAATATGAAAGGGTGTTGAATCAGGATCGTGAAGTTACAGAGGATGATGAATATCCTATTCGAAAGGATAGCATTAATCGTAAAGTAGTTAAAAAACTTGAGATAAGAGGTAATAATAGTTTTAAGCATAGTTACTCATTTGATTATTCAGGTGGTGCGGTATTTATGGGGCAAATCTATGAAAGCAAAAACCTGGGTTTTGAGTGCGTTGTTAAAAAGGATTTGAATACAGGTTTGACAATTAATGCTTTTTACGATCAAAAAAACTATACTCTTGGGGCAAAACCTAAAAAGATCGAATACATCCAAAATTATCAATTAGTGCAAAAGCATGATTACATTTATGAAGAATTTGAGACACAATTTAAATACAAAGATTACCCTGAAATTCCAGATGCTTCTAAAAAGAGTACTAAATATTCTCGCCTGAAAAATATTTCAACGACCACATATGATAATAGTGTGCAGATATTTAATTCAACAAAGATTTATACATATAATGAATTTGGAGCGGTAACATCAATAATTGATCAATCTTCTGGAACCGATACGATTGAGTCCACAACAGATTATTTTCCAAGTGATCTTGATAATTGGATATTAAATTTACCTGAATTATATAAAATCAAATCAAATGGAATTACATTAAAACAAAAACGATTTTCTTATACTGGTCGCAAATTAGATTATTCTGAAATACATGATGATGAAAAAGCTAAATGGCTGAAAACCTCGTTTACTTACGATTCTTTTGGGAATATTGAAACTCAAACCGATGCATTACTTAATACTACTACATATATCTATGATGATGACTATCATGCATATCCTAAGGAAATAATTGATCCCCAGGGACATAAAGTATCTATAGCAGCAACTGAACAATATGATTCAGATGATTTCAGTACTATAATATCAGTCACTGGTCCCAATTTAGAAGTAACAAAATATAAATATGATCATTTCGAACGGTTGAAAGAAGTTGTTAAGCCAGGTGATGACTGGTCTGTGAGAGTTGACTACAATGATGCATTGTCGGGTAATACTACTCAACAATATACTACAATCAAAACGAAAGATACATCTGAACTCGGTTATCATTATAAAAACTCATTCTATGATGGATTTGGTAATATATACAAGACAGAAAGTAAAACAGATAATAATCAAGTTTTAGTAAAAGAGATCTTTTTTGATGAGAAAGGTAGAATTAAAACTAAAAGCAATTCATTCTTAAAGGATTGCGATAGCCCCAATTACACTACATATGAATATGATTCTTTAAGTAGAATAAGCAAAGTAATTGCTCCATATGGTAGTGATTTAGTTTATGAAACATATTCATATGGCAATACTGGCAACAGACTAAAAGTTACTCGCACGAACGCTAATGGTAATCAATTCATTTCTGAGATTGATTCACGTGGGAAATTACGAAAGAAATTAGAACCTCATAGCGCTGACATTGAATATTTTTACACACCGCTTGGGCAGATTGAAAAAATAATACAGGAAGGTTCAATAACAACATCTATAGAATACAATAGTCTTGGTCAAAGAAAGTCAATTACAGATCCCAATACCGGTACATGGTCATATACCTATGATGACATTGGCAGATTAAAAACTGAAAAGGACGCCCGAAATTATATCATAAATTATGATTATGAAGGTGTTCTACTAAAAAGGAAATATACGGCTGATGGTGAAATTGATATAAATTATTTTTATAATCAGGCTGAATTTTCTAATGGCATAGGACGTCTGACCTCCGTTAGTAAAAAAGACGGTAGTGGTTTCATTACTTATAAATATGGGTATGATAACAAAGGAAATATATCTTCAGTTATCACAAATATTGATAATATGGCTTTCTCAATGGCATATGATTATGACAATGCAAACCGACTGAAAACTGTTACTTATCCAGACAATAGTTCTTATTCTTACAATTACTCTGATACCGGAATACTAAAATCAGTCAAACAGGGAGAGGGACATCTTGTACAGTATGGTAGAGTAAGAGGCGATGAGTCCTCCGGTGATTGCTCAACACTGGTGATGAAAAGAGTCACTGGTAATGGATATCAGACTGATTTTGAATATAATTCAGCATCATTGATGCTCAAATCATTAAAAACTAAGAAAATGATGACAGGGGATGCTTCAATCGATATTGATGTTCACCAATATCAGCCAAATTCCAGAAATGCAAATAGCGAAATATTAATTCAAAATGTTTCCTACCAACATGATAATATTGGGAATATTACAAATATCAATAATTTATTAGAGCCAGCAAAATCACAGGAGTTTCATTACGATCAACTTAATCGACTCTCATATGCAAAAGGTATTTACGGAGAAGGGTATTTTCAATATGATGCTATGGGTAATTTGCGAAATAAAGGCCTTGATTCCTCTTCTGTCGGAAGTGTAGACGTTAATGTAGATATTATAACTTATCAGCCTCATCGATCAATTGGCTCAAAAAGCGTCAGCTTATATTATGAAGATTCCCAGCACCCTTATGCTGTTACCAGAAGCAGTAATGGCAGTACATATTCTTATGATGCTAATGGGAATATGACAAGCCGTAAGGGAGTAACCTTTACTTTTAATAAATTAAATAAATTAACCGCAACATCAAATGGAGAAAAATATACTTATGACCATAGCGGTCATCGTATTCGTCATATCACTGCAGATGGTAAAACAGTATATAATATTGGTGGGCTATTTGAAATTATAAAAAATCCAGGCAACGAAGATATAAATACGAAACTTATTATAGGTATTAACGGTGAACTTGTTGCAAAAACTCCAGCTCTTGAAGGAAATTACAATGCACAATCACTTATTGTAGGCAGGCATCTTTACAATTTAAAAAGTATTGGCGGATTAAGAGGCTACATGCACGGTCTGGCATATTTATTTGTTTATGATATAAAATATTTACGTCAAATTATTTCAATAATTCTTGTATTGTCAGCTTTACTGTTATTATTCCTGTGGATTAAAAATGTAGTTATTATTTATAATTCTGAAATACAATTCAACAAATGGGCCGCTCACTTGAGCCCACTTATACTATTTATATTTTTAAGTACTTTTGGGGTTACAGGTTGCTTTACCGATACGGCAATGTATTTTCCAAAAGATTTGGATCCACTGAGAACTTATTATTTTCATCCTGATCATAATGGTTCAATATCATTAATTACGAACGGAAACGGAGATGTTGTTGCCCGTTATGAATACACTCCCTATGGTAATATTCTTTCGGACCACTCCACTGGAATTGAAATTTCAGATGAAAAATATACCGGGCAGAAATATGATTCTGGAACTGGTCTTCATTACTATAATGCCCGATACTATGATTCTGAAATTGGACGATTTATTTCTCCTGATGCAATAATTGATGGCAGCTCTACCACCCAGGGATGGAACAGGTACATGTATGTTCATGGGAATCCAGTTATGAATAACGATCCTTCTGGACATCAAGTGTATAAAGATGAAGACGGCCATATTTGGTTTGATGCATTAGTTATTCCTGTTGGTCCAGGTAGTGGTTATAGTCCTGATTCCGATAATGGCACTGGAAGCGGTATCGGGAATGACATCGGAGGCGGTACTGGAGGTGGTACCGGTGGCGGCCTTGGAGGTGGTACTGCAGGTGGGAATAATCCAGGTGGCGACGGTGTTTACACTGAAGAGGATGCTTATGGTTATGAAGCTGGTTTTCCACCTCCAGAAGATGATTCTTCAACTGAAGAAAAAAAACCAAGGGCCTATATTGCCTATCGTAATGCACCAAAGGACGCCGCCGCAGGTAATAATGCCGCTTCTGGCGACTTTATGGGCCTATCAACAAGCGCGCTACAGTCTATCAATTATAGCAGCTCATATAATGGCGATCTAGGCAAAGATTATTACCGCGCCGCAGGAGAAGCATGGAATATTGGGGACCATTCACTTGCAGTGCAGCTTGCTGCAGTTGGTGTAATGGAAGGCCTTTATAGTTATGGTGCGATTTTTATGGGTGCTTATGGCGCGATTTCTTTAGTTGAATATGCAATACTTGCCCCTATGGCTGTTCATCTTTTAAGGGAGTTTCCGACTAAAGTTTGGAATAATGGTGCTGTGTATAAATTGGTATCTCCCAATAAATTAGTTGTTTTTGAAAGACATCTTATTGATATAAAGAATATTTTTAATATTTATAAAGGAAGGATGAATTTATTTAGACCAGAATATTGGAAACATGTATTGCCTCATAGGCATATATATAGGCTGCAAAATGCACCGGATATTTTAAAAAACAATTGGAGAAAAACATTCCAAAAGAATGGAGCAATAAAAGATACAATATGGTTTTGGGAGAAAATAAAATGAAAATAAAAAATTTGATCTTTTCTGATGGAAAAATATTAGAATATAATAAAGAATTAAATAATGTCGAATTAATATTTTTAGATTATTGTAATAATAAATTCAAGTTAAAGTTTATTGATGTCCAATCTGTAAGTGAAAAAGATGCAATAGGGTATGATCTGTCTAATACAAAATTAAAAAAAAATAAAGGAAGTTACACATTGGACTTTTATGATGATGAGGGAATAGTTTTTTCAATTATATATAAAAATGTTGTAATATCGGAATGTGATTAATTATTAATATGGTATGGATGATGAAAAAAATAATGAACAATGTAGCTTATTATTAGCAGGATTGTATAAAAAATTTGATTCAATTAGCAAACTGCATTATTTTTCCTCTTGGTGGATTCATTTTCTCAAATAAATACTCTGTACTCAGAGAAGATTTTTATAAAAAATCTAATCTATGCAGGTAAAGAAAATAAGAAAATATGCAATTAATCCTTTTGATTAAGCGACATACATTTGAGTCCACTTTAAAGCCACCTCATCAATAATATCCCGGGTTCGAAAATCGTACCGGTATGCACCCATAATGTTACAAGTTCGAACCCTTTACTATGGGGCTGGCGACAACTATGTTGACACAGTGGGGGCCTGGCTGTTCCTTTTACCTGTAAATCAAGGCTGTGTCTCTCGTGCCATAGGAAAAGACTCTTTGGCTGGTGTTAATGTACTTTACTAAGTGCATAGAGAAAAGTCAAAACTGCGAAGCAGGATAAAAAGCAGTAATTTCTACATTCTGAGCAGAGACTTTTCTTCAATATAAAGTCTCTGCTAACCGTGATCTCAAAAATTTAATCAATAATTGCATCATGTCCCAGTTGTGATAATTTTTCTTTTACATTTTCTAAAAGAGCATCATCCTTAGGGCTGACCTTTTTCATTACTAGTGAAGAAATAATAAATGTGGGGATCAAAAAAATTGCTATGGGTATAGCAAAAAGAATTTTCATGGTGGATCCGCCATCTGAAACTAGTCCTAGCAAACCGAGTATTTGCCATCCAAATAGATAGGTTAATAGTAAAACGACACCTAATGATATTATGTAAGACATGGTTGTTAATTTACTTGAATGCGAAATGGCCATTGTATTGCCTTCCATCTCTATATCCACTTCAAATCCTTTTGTCCACCCCTGCTCAGCTTTTATTGTTGCTTTTTGTTTTTCTTCATCATTATCAACTTTAAAGGTAAAGTCTGAAAAATCATTCTTAAGAGTTTCTGCAATTTTTTTAATCATAATATTTTCCTTCTTGTTGCTTTGTAATAGTTGCAATTATCGTAATTCGTGAGTTGATTTTGTCAATATATTTATTCACTGAAAAGTACCTTTTAACAGTTAATTATCAAAATTTAAAAAGCGTTGCATGACCGGTGGCCGCTCCTCTGCATGCACCAGCGGTATTTGAGCATCCGTGCTCAGCGCTTTTTGTCAATATTTTAACATTCTGGTGGAATAAATCTTGTTCCGTAAAGATGTATCGTGTCTCATGCGGTGGTTTGTGACAGTGCAAATTAGTAAATGTTAAATACTGAAGAGAAGAAACAGGGCACCGGGTTGGGGCCCCGTGGTTTAATATCAGCTTTTCCCAGAGGGCATTACTGGTGGCCAGACCCTTGGCCGGGCCCCCGAGTATTTTCTCCCAGTCTGATTCGAGGGGCTTGACTTCAGGCCGTATGACATGAAGTTCTTTCATCCATGCAACGGGATCCGCTTCGATATTTTTCTGTTCTACTTTTGATATACAGGAATTTGCTCTGCCGTATACCGTTAAATGTGACAGAAAATGGCTTTTCGGAAATGAAATTGTAGTTGTGTGGTGGTGTATGGTTGCCACCTAAGGAGTGGTTTTTTTCAGGGAGAGCGCCGTTATTTGTTGATGTTCCAAAAATTTTGAGCCTCAATTGATAATTTTTGTAAAATACTATCAAACACTTTCTCATCAATATTTTTCCTTAATGCTTTCGCGACTTCTTTGATGGCTGTTTCAGTAGCAAAATTGTGATCTGGACGTAATATTTTTACTTCTTCATTCATCACTTCTATGGAATAAAAAGGGACTTTTTCTTCATCAGGATCCCAGTCTGCAATATATAATGCTCTCATCCCAACATTTAGAGAGGAAGTAAAAATAATTGATTCTTTAATTGTCAATCGTCTGCGGAATACTTGAAAAACACCTTGTATCATGGTATAAGCTTGATGAATTGACCCCAAACCAGATTCATTTTTCGTGTCTGATAGGAACTTGGCAAAATGATCAGAAACACGTTGATATTCAGAAGGATATGGCGTAGTATAACTCCAATATAATTATTTATGTTATATCATGATAATGGCGCCTAACTTGTGCTTGTCCGCTATATTTCCTATTCAGTCAAAATGCGCGAGCGCAGTTGGTATGCATTGTTAAGTGAAGTGGCTTTGGCAAAAGAGAAATAATTTATTATTCTACTGCACAAAATGAATCACTAACAATTTGTTTTCCACCGCCATCTAAGCCTTCTGGAGTAACACACAATTTCTTTTGTGTCCATTCATAATATTCACAGCATTTTGCAAGTTCCGCTCCAATTCCGTATGATTCACAGCAGACAGTTTCTGTTTCTTCATCACAGCTAAAAAGGAAGATAGATAAAATCGTTACTGTTATAAATAATAATTTTTTCATTTCATTTCTCCATAATCATTATGTGACTACTCATGAACACGATAAAAGTGTCAACATTTATTTAGCCATTTCACTTAAGGTAATACAGGTGAAAGTTGTTTCGTATTAATTCAAGCAAGAAATACTTTTTTAGAGTGGTTTTCACGCAGCAAACTTCTCAGCCCATTCCGCAGCAAATTTAAAGGCTAAAGTTCTAACTTCATCCCATCTTGCACCCAGCTAGAAGAAAAGGCGCCGAGAGGCGCCTTTTTATTTGCTATAAGTAATTAGCTTCATTAAAAGATTTCTTCAAAGAAATCATCTTTATTAAGTGATTTTTGCCATTCCCTGTGACGTTTCACAGACTCAATCCTTTTGGATCTGGGTACGCTTAAAAAACGAGCGGTTTCAACCGGGCCGAGTTCTTTCATCAGTACATCTATACCTTTCTTTAGCATTTCTTCTTCATTTAAATATTTTAATGTTTTCATCTTAAATTCTCCATTTCACAAAAAGCGACTGGATTCAGGCAGTGCACTGTGATTTGATTTTTCTTGCAGGCCTTTAACAATTTATCATCACATGAGATAAAGTATGACTTTAAGTGTTCAGCAAAAGCAACGTGAGCGGCATCGGCCGGCCCGAATTTCTTCTCAACCAGGTCTTCCGCGCGCTTTCTAACTTCAGACGAATTATATTTGTCCTTGTTACCGTAAATGTTCAGCAGATTCAGTAATTCTATTCTTTCGAAATCGTCAGTAATTGACGAAATCTCCTTTATATGGACAGGTGATTTCATAAATTCAAAGTGTTCTGCTCTCACTTTAGATAATATAAGATTTACGGCCTCAGTTTCAAGTCTAATTCTCGCAAAATTTTGATTATCGAAGGGACGACACAGCGTGCAGACATCCAGGTAAATTCTTTTCATAATTATAATAGAATTGTGCAATTAGTAATAAATCAACAACTTTTTATATATATTAAGTACAAGAAGCAAGTTCCTGTGTCCACATTGTTGTGACTTTATCAATAACCTCCAGGGTCTGAAGATCGTACCGTTGTGCACCCAGGACGGCCCATTTTAGAACCCTCATGATGGGAGACCTTCTTCATTTAAGTAGACTTCAGAAAATTTCCTTTTTGAAAGATAAACTCCGATATATTTCATGGTTTTCCTCCTGTAAGAAAAATTAAGGAAGATGATGAACAGGTGCTTGGCGTTACCTTTGTCCTGTACAGGTTGTTTATCCTCGTTGCCAATCTCGGATCAAGGTCTATAGATTAAAGTGTTAGAGAGGCTGTAATGTCAGCCTCACGCAATATTGAACCTTCATCCTATATTGGTCTCTCTCCTTGATTAAAGATAAAATCAAGGGAGAAGCTTTTCACCTAAACCTGTCGTCACGACCGTGTTGTATCTGGGATTAAAAAGGAAAAAGTCAAAGCCTTTGCTCATTCACTGAGCAAAGAGCTATCTGTTGATTATAGTTGCAGTAAAATTGATAAAGTAGAAAAGCTCAATCAGAAATTAAAAGGTTGGGTTCAAATCTACTATCATACTGATTTTACCGCGAAAGTATACAGTAAAATCAAATCATATCATTTTCTGGAAACTTGCGCACTGGCTTGCTCATAAGTATCGTTGTAGAATAAAATCACTACTGATTAAATGGTACAAACGATCTGAGTCAAATAAAGTTAATACCTGGGTACTATTCGGCAAAACAAACAATGGAAATCTATACGGGGTATCCCTGTTCTGATTGGTCAGCAGTCCAAAGCTTTCTTTCCGTTGGCGTGTGCATGAGGAGAATCCATATGTTACAAAGGAAATCAGAAATAATGATACATCATGTTATGCCGATGTTGCAATGGCCGTTAGCCACAATTAAGTAGAGAGCCGTATGAGCTGAAAGGTGCACGTACGGTTAGTGGAGGAGAGACAGAGAAATAGTTAGACTACGCTCTGTCTCTTACTCTACTCGTTACGATGGAAGGTTTAATCTTCCACTCTGACCGGGGAGTTCAATATGCTTCAACTTAACCGTTCAATGAGGCACAATTTATTTTATTGTTAAAAGATATTTTTATATATACAAGATGTATAATTTGTGCATATAATATTTTGAGTTTATACAACGAAAATGGAGGGAACCATATGAGTGAAGATAGCAAGAACCCTGTAAAGAGCATGGACGGCAAAGGCACATCGAACCTTGACTGGTGGCCGAACCAGTTAAACCTGAAAATTCTTCACCAGAACCCTCCTATGAGCGATCCGATGGGTGAGGAGTTTAATTACGCAGAGGAATTTAAGAAGCTCGACCTGAAGGCAATCAAGAAGGACCTCGATGCACTGATGATGGACTCGCAGGACTGGTGGCCTGCCGATTATGGTCACTACGGTGGGCTTTTTATCCGGATGGCGTGGCACAGCGCAGGCACATACCGCATGGGTGACGGTCGTGGCGGCGCGGGATCCGGCAATCAACGCTTTGCGCCCCTTAACAGCTGGCCTGACAATATTAACCTCGACAAGGCCCGGCGCCTGCTCTGGCCCATCAAGCAAAAATACGGCAAAAAGATCTCCTGGGCTGACCTTATGATCCTTGCGGGCAATGTCGCCCTTGAGTCAATGGGATTCAAGACCTTCGGCTTTTGCGGTGGACGCGAAGATATCTGGGAACCGGAAGAGGACACTTACTGGGGTACCGAGAACGAGTGGCTCGGCGACAAGCGCTACAGCGGTGACCGTGACCTTGAAAATCCTCTCGCCGCAGTACAGATGGGCCTGATCTACGTGAATCCGGAAGGGCCAAACGGCGAACCGGATGCTGTCGCCTCGGGTAAAGACGTTCGAGAGACTTTTGCCCGCATGGCCATGAATGATGAGGAAACCGTTGCACTAGTCGCCGGCGGACATACCTTCGGAAAATGTCACGGCGCCGGTGATGCGGCACTTGTCGGTCCTGAACCTGAGGCAGCAGGCATAGAGGAGCAGGGGCTAGGGTGGAAGAGCAGCTTTGAAAGCGGTAAGGGAGATGACACCATCTCCAGCGGCATCGAAGGGGCCTGGACTCCCAATCCGATAAAGTGGGACAGTGGTTATTTCGACTTGCTCTTCGGCTATGATTGGAATCTGGTGAAAAGCCCCGCGGGCGCCTGGCAGTGGGTCCCGGTTAATCCGAATGAAAAGGATCTCGCACCTGCCGCTCACGATCCGTCGAAACGGGTTACAACAATCATGACCACGGCTGATCTTTCTCTGAGGATGGATCCAATTTATGCACCGATTGCAAAACGGTTCCATGAAAACCAGGAAGAGTTTGCGGATGCCTTTGCCAGGGCATGGTTTAAACTTACCCACCGTGATATGGGTCCTCGCTCGCGATATCTTGGCGCTGAGGTCCCGGCGGAGGAACTGATCTGGCAAGATCCGGTACCCGCAGTCAATCATAAGCTGATCAACAAGCAGGACATTGCAGGCCTCAAGGGCAAAATCCTTGCTTCGGGCATGTCAATATCAGAACTGGTATCCACAGCCTGGGCGTCGGCCTCCATATTTCGTGGCTCTGACAAGCGCGGTGGTGCTAACGGAGCGCGCATTCGTCTTGCGCCGCAGAAGGATTGGGAAGTCAATCAACCCGCCCAACTGAAGGCTGCGCTGAAGACCCTTGAGGGAATCCGAAGCGAGTTCAACAAGGCTCTGTCAGGCGGAAAAATGGTTTCACTTGCCGACTTGATTGTTCTGGCTGGATGCGCAGGTGTTGAGGCAGCTGCGAAGAATGCCGGTTACGATGTGACTGTTCCATTCACTCCGGGACGCACGGATGCATCACAGGAGCAAACCGATGTGGTCTCATTCGGTGTACTCGAACCGGTCGCAGACGGGTTCCGCAACTATTTAAAAACAAAATATACCGTTTCCGCAGAGGAACTGCTGGTTGATCGTGCGCAACTGTTGACGCTGACTGCTCCTGAAATGACGGTTCTCATTGGAGGAATGCGCGTATTGAATGCTAACTTTGGACAGACCCAACACGGCGTTTTCACTAAGAGGCCGGAAACGCTGACCAATGACTTCTTTGTGAATCTCCTCGACATGAGCACTGAGTGGAAGTCCTCTTCGAAAGACGAAGACGTGTTCGAGGGGCGAGATCGCGCAACAGGAGAACTCAAGTGGACCGGCACCCGTGTCGACCTCATCTTCGGTTCGAACTCTCAACTCAGGGCCCTTGCGGAAGTCTATGCAAGTGAAGATTCCCGGGAGAAGTTTATACATGATTTTGCGGCGGCGTGGAACAAGGTGATGAACCTTGACCGTTTCGATCTCGAATAACAATGGCAATAACGTCTTTGAGGTATTTTGAATATTGTTCAACGTATGTGTGCGGCGTTGCGGAATAATTTGTAACGCCGCACGGTTAAAATTTATGTTTTCAGTTGAGGTGCAAGGCAAATATTATAACCATAATTTCTTTTAATTATACGATAATGTTTTACTCTATAAAAGATTTATAAAATCAAGGAGGGGAAAGAAGATGCGAACAATGTGTCTATTTCTAATTGCAATTTTCTCGTTGAGTGCATGCGGTGATTCAGATCGAAAGGTGGCTCTGGGAGTGGATCCCAAGGATGAAGGGGGCAAGCCCTGGATTGTCGACATTGAAAAACTGACCAAGGCCAATACCAATTATCGAACAGTAAAATGGACTGGTGGAAATCTCCAGATGACCGTCATGACAATCCCTCAGGACAGCGACATTGGTCTCGAAGTACATACCAGAAATGACCAGTTTATCCGGGTTGAATCAGGGAAAGCCCGTGTTGTCATGGGCAAAAAGAGGGATTCTCTCACCTATGAACGGACAATCGGTGATGATTGGGCAATTTTTATCCCGGCAAAGTACTGGCACAATATTATCAACATTGGTAACAAGCCGCTTAAGGTCTATACGATTTATGCACCAGCTGAGCATAAAAAGGGGACTGTCCATCGTACCAAGGCGGATGATGCTCATCATCATTAGAATGTTGCATCTGGAAACCGGTACAGGGATCATGATATTTATCATGAGTTATCATTATACATACTTATAACAATTTTTCCTTTGACGTTACCTTCACCAATATATTGAAGAGCTTCAGGTAACTGGCTTAAGGTTAAACATTTGTCTATCACTGGTGTAACCTTTCCGGAATCAAACAATTCTTTTATACATTCAAGGTCATAGTTTGGTGTAGCCAGAAGTATTCCAATTTTGTTATTTCCCGTTATTGCAATCCACCATCCAAGAAATAAAATCTTGAAAATCAGAGAAGTGGCCCCCCCCGCCATGACAAAAATACCGCCGGGATTTAATGAACGCCTGTAATCAGAGACCTAACGAAATGCCGTGGCATCCAGAACCAGATCATAGCTCAGTCCATTTTTTGTATAATCTTCCTTCGTGTAATCAATGACATGATCTGCACCAATCGAACGCATCATATCCAGTTTATCTGTTCTGTCTACAGCAGTCACTTTCGTTCCGAACGATTTTGCAATCTGAATTGCAAATGTTCCAACACCACCGCCGCCACCGTTTATCAAAACTTTTTGTCCTGCATGAATCTGTCCATGTTGGCGAAGTCTCTGCAGGGCCATGGATGCCCCCTGAGGTATCGCTGCTGCTTCCTGGAATGTCATTCCAGGGTGTTTAAGTGCCAGGGAATTTTCTCGTGCACATACATACTCGGCAAAACCGCCCATGCCGCAACCGGAGAGGTCTCCGAATACCTCATCACCCGGCTGAAACTGTTTTACATTTCTGCCAACGGCTTCAACGCGTCCGGCGATATCAGCTCCGAGTATTTTATATCTTGGTTTGATAATCCCGCCAATGCGGTTTAGAAAGGGGGTACCTCTAAGTAGATCCCAGTCCCATGAATTTACAGATGCTGCATGGACTTTAACCAGGACTTCATCGTCTTTTTGAACAGGCCGGGGCACCTCTTTTAGCTGAAGAACCTCCGGTAATCCGTACCTGTTGTATATCATTGCTTTCATGAACTTCCTCTTAAAATAGAAAGTTTATTGATCATGATTCATTGTTATAACTACATTACCGGTTTTTTCCCCTTTTTCAACATACCGGTAGGCTTCGATAATTTCTTCAAGGGGATATTTCCTATCAATCACTGTTTTAAAACTTCCTTCTTCAATAAGCTTTTTAATGAAAAGTAAAGTCCCTCTGCAATCCACAGGCAGGGGGAATTTAACTTTATTGGTGCCGAATACTGATGTAATCAGCGGTAAAAAAAGATTTTGAGCCATATATCCTAATTCTGATGAGATGTAGATACCACCGGATTTAAGGAGCGGCCTGCATTTTCTAAAAGAACTTTTGCCAACGGTATCAAAAACGAAATCATATACCTGATTAATTTTGGTAAAATCCTCTTTTGTGTAATCTATTACTCTCTCAGCCCCCAATGATTTTATCAATTCAAAATCTTTAGTGTTGCACACCGCAGTAATATCAAGGCCAAAATATTTCAGGAGTTGAACTGCGGCGGAACCGATAGCCCCTGTTGCGCCATTGACGATAATTTTTTGCCCCCTTTCAAGATTTACTTTATTAATAAAATTATACGCATAATATGCACCTTCGGTACTGGCTGCAGCCTGTTCAAATGTAATATTTCCAGGCATTGTCGTCACTGCATGATTTTCCGGTATGGTCATGTACTGGGCATGAGCCCCATAACTGCTCTCATTAAATCCAAAAACCTTATCGCCGGCTTTAAAAGTTGTTACGGCTTTGCCAACAGTTTCAACTTCCCCGGCAAATTCTGTTCCTGGAACCGCTTTTTTAGGTTTAAATAAACCTGTGATAAATCTACTGAAAAAGGGCTTTGCCCTGATCAATGCAGAATCTGTTCGATTAACTGTAGTGGCATGTATCTTTATCAATAATTCATTGTCCCCGGGGACTGGTTTTTCAACTTCCTTCAACTGAAGAACATCAGGTGATCCGTAATTGGTGAATATGATGGCTTTCATAAATGTATCCCGTTTAAAGCTGCGAAGGTTTTTTTGTGAGCCAATTTCACAACATTCTTTAAAATCTATCTTACCATCAAAGAATTATAAATAATTTATGGCATATGTCAACGCAATTGCCTTGAAGTGTGAGCTCTGCCGGAATATTTTCACCATAATACGGTACTGCTGATTTGGCACCGTTTTCACACTGATACGCATTATATAAAATGAAAAATATAACTTGACAACTCATCTGATGAGTGCAGTAAGTAATATGAGCAGCTAAATGGATTTTTATTTCATACAGGCTAAATCATGGTTCAATACAATTGGATTTGAACCGGATTGCAATGAGAAAACATAGTAATTAACGGAGGCTACATGAAAGATATAAAGTTTACTCGGAAGAAATTATTCGCGATTTCAGCAATATCGGCAGCTGCCGTTGGCACCGGCATAATATGTGGTGTTGATTCCGATGGTAATAAATTGCCTGCTAAAAAGGCAGCGGCAATAGAACCCCCAAGGCCCAAAAAATCAAGGAAACGGGTTAAAGAAAATTCTAAGTCTATACCGGTATTGGCGGAAACCGATGTATTAGTCGTAGGAGGAGGGCCATCGGGCCTTGCCGCCGCCTTGTCTGCCGCAAAGGAGGGCGTTAATACAATTCTTCTGGAACGTTACGGTTTCTTCGGTGGAGTTATCACCCAGACAAATATGGGATCCATTTCATGGTACCGCTATGCAGACACGGTGGATGCGGGAGGCATCTGCACTGAATTTGAAACAAAGGCAAAAGAGATGGGTGCCAGCATTGATCCATTTAAAGCGATAAAAAAAATTCCATTTGTTACCGGAATGCTGGAAAAGGAGGGACTAATTGTAGATGGGAAACCTACCTATGAGATGCTGGATGCGGAAATGTTCAAGCATGTGGCCGATACTATGCTCCTTGAATCCGGTTCCATTCCGGTACTTCACTGCCTGGCTGTTGGCGCCGTTATGGATGGCAACACAATAAAGGGGGTCATTACCGAAAGTAAATCAGGCCGGCAGGCTATTCTTGCCAAGCGTGTGATTGATGCTACGGGAGATGCAGATATTGCACAATTTGCCGGTGCGCCTTTTCATAAAAGACCCAAGAACGAGCTTATGGAGGTAACATCTAACTTCAGCTGCAGCGGCGTGAGCAATCTCTCTTTCATGGCAAATAACCTTACCAGTGTAAAGAAGATGAAGGACTTTGGTTTTGATACATCCGGCAAAGAAGATGATATGTCCACTACCGTACTGGTGGAACCCTTTGATAAAGCCAAAGAGGCGGGTATTCTCGAAAAGGACTGGGAAATTGTCAGCTGGTGGAATGGGCTTTTGGAAAATGGGGAAATTCTTTCAGTAAATGCTGTTCATATGCATGGTATCGATCCTACCGATGTACTGGATCTTACCAAAGGCGAAATGGAAGGAAGAAGAAGGGCCGTACTGGTCATGGAATCATTGAAAAAATTCCAGCCTGGATTTTCCAATGCCCGTATTCGAAATTTTCATACATCCCTGGGAACCCGGGAATCGAGAAAAATCAAGGGAAGTTATAAGCTCACTGAACACGATGTAAAAAACCAGGCACGATTTGAGGATTCAATCGGTGTATGCCCTGAGTTTCTGGATGGGTACAATACATTATACATACCCACAACCGGCAGGTATTTCGAAGTACCCTACGGTATAATTCTTCCGAATAAAGTCGAGAACCTCCTGGTTGCCGGTCGAGCCGTTGCGGGAGACAAAATGTCCCACGCCGCTACACGCCAGATGGTCTGCTGCATGGTTACAGGTCAGGGGGCAGGTGTGGCAGCTGCAGTATCAGTCAAAAAGCGTGTATCCTGTAGAAAGGTAGATATTGCCACTGTTCAGAAACACCTTAAAAAACAGGGAGTAAGGATTACTTAATCAGTGGAATTTATGATCTGTTGACACATATTATTCTTAATTTTTTTATTTTGAGTAAATTCTTTAATTACTATTAAGGCGGCGGGGAGGCCGTCTTTTTTTTTAAAATAAAGCTGTTTTCATATAATGAATTCGAATTTTCTTCAATTCAAAACTGCCCCATAATATGGGATCTTTTTTATAAAAATTTTTAATCCCTGTAAAAAAACCGTTCATCTTTATAAATATGAACGACGGGAATCCTTCTTTCCTTCATTATTCATAACCATGATACCACTTATGGCGGTTTAAACAATGCACGAAAATGAAATTAAAAATATTTTGGATGCATTGGAAAATTATGAAAATAGATTTGAGGAAATAAATAAAACCAGGCCGAATCTATCAGAGCTGAATCCATGCATATCAGTGGATCATGATTCAGACATTGAGATGGGAATGCAGGATAGGGCCAATAATAAAATCTGGGATTTTTTATGCGAAAGGGAAGTTAAGGATTATTTCGGATATATACCTGAAGATGAAGTAATTACAAAAGATATTTATTATCGAGATCGGGATATTATTATTAAAAGGGAAGTTAAAGATTTAAATCTTGGCCCGATAGAAACTGTTTTCAAGGAAGAAATTGTATTGCGTCTGGATTCCTGTCTCCTGGAAAAACAACTGCATGCCTATATCAAGTTACTTATTACTGAGATGCTTGCATCAAGTTACATTGAGTACCATGAAAAATTTTTTTAAAAAAATTCCTGTTAAAATCAAATATACTTTAATATGATAAATCAATTCGGATAAAGCCGCTTAACCTTTTCTTCCATTTCTTTTCTAAGCATGAAAGAAACAAAATTCTGTATTTTAACAATTTCATTTTTAGAATTGCTGCAATCAAAGAGTATAATCCATTTTTTCGGATCTCCATCATGAGAACCCATGACACTGCCGGAGATGTTACAGTTTGTCCCGAAGAGGCGAAGTTGTATATCTTGAAAATAGGTATTCTTATCCCAGGTTTGCGCCTCAGGGAAGCTCACCTGCATTCCCGCTGAGCTGATATCATTGATGAATCCATTTATAATTTTACCATCCATTTTAATGCTGAAAGTGGCAAAATATTCATTATTACATTTTGTTCGAATAAACTGGCGTCTCCCCCTGGCTTTATGGTTATCAAAAACCTTTATAATATGCGGAAGAGTATGATCGCACATTAAGTTGCCAGAATCATTTACGAGGGAAACATGAAAATCAACAGGGGCACTTTTGTAATGACTTTCCATGTGCAGACTGGATATCGCTCCGACAGAAGTTGAGGCAGTCATGGGATTGGCCTTGATATTCTTTATCAGATCAATATAATTAAGGTTCCTTACTGGTTGTGTAGTATTGATTAGCAGAATGGAGTTGCTGAAATGTCCCAGGATATGTTGAAGGTATCGATGCTCGTTGAGAAAAAATGATTCGTACTCGTGCTGGGATATTTTGTGAGCCAGCCATTTTTCCGCGGAATCTCCCGCGTAAAGGAAAAAGGTTTTTCTTGGAATTAATTTATTACCAGTGTTTTGGGACATCGCGATACCTTCCCTTATTTTTCAGAAAATTATTTATTATGCATGATGAAAAACTGTCTCTGGTTACAGGAAGATCGAATCTATATATACCCTATTCAATCTTACATATTCTATTTAGCAAGTAAAAAAAGATAAAATTTATCATATATAATTTTAAATAATACTTCTTCCAGGTCCCTTAACGGAAAATATATTTTAAAATTGCATTAAATCAGACAGGTGAAAGTATGACCGGGTAATGAATGAAAAATATTGTTTCATAAGGAAGTTTATCTAAACTCTCTTATAAATTTAGAAGGAGCAGGTAATAACTATGCCGGGAACAAAACGGGAGAATATCAAACCGGGAATGACTGTAAGAGTGGTACAAAAGCAGGATCAGCGGACAGGTAAGTTGACTGAGGGAGTAGTTCAAAAGATTCTTACGAAGTCCCCCAACCATCCCCATGGCATCAAGGTAATGCTCGAAAACGGCATCGTTGGTCGTGTGAAAGAGAAAATCTAGCCTGACGGAACCATTAAGAACTGCTGAGCATATTGGAGTCTGTTACTGCCGTCATAAAATGATGCATGTCAATAAGGCATGCGGCGCACCCATGTATATATGATTCACAAATAGATTGTTATTCTTAACATGATTGCATACATGACCGGATGGAATGGCAGTTGAATTTTTCGTGCATTTCATTCATTGGTAAGTCAGAAAAAAGAATGAAGGTAAATTAATCAGTTTACCTGCTATATTGATCCAGCCTCATTTCTTGTTACTATTATCTTAAATAACTTGACTTCAAAAAAAAATGTGATAGTTTTTTATACCACTATTTAAATCTTTCAGGAGGAGCTCAATGAAAAATCTTTGTTTTGTTATTGCCCTTATTTTTACCGCAGGTGTTTTCTCAGTAACTGCTAACGCAAAATGCTACAGCTTCAGTAATGGCGGCGAGTACAAAGCGTGCGTACATGGAGATTCTTTCTCTGACAGAAAGAAGGCAAGAAATAACTGCAGCAAGGCAAAAGGATCTGACTGTGGAAACGTAAACAGTTCATCCAGTTCATGTCACAGTAATTCAGGAAAATGTGTTGATGAAAACGGAAACCTGAAGCGCAGTCTCAGTGGATATTAGAAACGAAGCCGTTCACAGTTAATCCCTGACTGTGAACGGTTTAATTATAAGTAATGAACTTTACCAGCCTGTTTTTAAATTACCGATAAAACATAATATTTTTGAGATTATAATTAACATTAACCTTGTTGAATTTTTCAATATGCCAATGGGGATACCGGTTTTTTTATTTACTAAATACGATGTAAGTTTTATTGTATCTATCCAAAAAAAATAAAGGAAGCTTTGAATGAATATCGATGAATTGGCAGATTCAATATCCAAACTTAACCTGGTTATGGGGAATAAAAACAGTGATGAACTTTTCCGGCATGCGGAAGAGCTCAATGAACTTATTGATTCTGCCAGACAACTGAAGAATGAAATATTCTCTGAGATCTGGTCCCGGCAAACTGTTGATGAAGAGGTTATCACGGAATGGGAAAGGGGCGGAAAAAAGTATAGCCTCTCGCATCCGGAATACAGCAATGCAGACATAGACCAGAACAGGAGAAGAGGACCGGGGGGAAAGTACTACCCGTATGTAGAGATTCAGGTGCCATGCCGGGTATCTGTCACTTCAGGTGAAAGAGATAGTGTGCTGAGTGGGGAAGGAAAAATAAATCTATATACCGAAGAAATCATATTTCAGGATTTGACAATTCAGGTACCAGGAAAAAATATGGCAATGATCATTTTTCATTGCCAAAAAAATTCATTCCTTATCGACTGAAACAAATATATTAATTTCAAATAAGTTTAAAAATTTCTTTCCTTTGCAATCAGGAATACATATAATGTTGTCATCATTTTGAAAGGAGATGCGTTATGATACAAAGGAAAATTTTATTGTTTATTTTATCCCTTCTTTTTTTAATCAGCTGCGCAACACTGGATGGCGTAAATCTCACTGGAATTGATGATGGCTCTCTCAGTAATAAAACCAGTCTTGTGCTTGTAAGCATCGTCAACATGAAGGAGACTTCCAGACAGGGTATGTATAAAATTGACGGCAAGCTGATCGAACCTGCAGGCAGATACTACCTGATGCCCGGGAAACACAAGGTAACGGTAAAATACCGAAAAAGTGATACAGGGCAATGGCTCTATGGAAATACCACCATTAACCTCCATGGAGGAAGTTCCTATACATTCTCGGCATTTTCCAGCGGCTTTGGTCTAATGACCATGATGAGGGAAGATACCTGGTACATCAAAGGAAGACTTGATAAAATCCGCTACGGGATGTCGAAAGAAGATGTTAAGAAAATAATGCGGGTTGACCCACAGTTCAGAATGACTGTTGGTAAAAAAGATAGTCCCACCAGAAGTGAGTCGTGGACATATTCCAATAAGAAAGAATACGGTACAATATCATTCAATAATAACGGTACAGTGACTAAAACCTACTGGGGCTGGAAAAAAGAAAATAAGTGATAAGTTGGTTTCTTCAAAAATATAATTCCATTAAAAAAGCCGCCCTTTGAACCGGGCGGCTTCTTTAATAGAATTATTAAAATTTGCTATTCGAGGGAATTACCATAGGAAATTACTTCCTCATTTTTCAACAGCATGTAGAGAATTGCCGCGGGTATGGCTATACCAATCGCTGTTGATGCCCATCCGATGGGGAGCCCCTTAATAAGATAGTAGATGATGTAGAGTGCCTGATATCCCAGGGCGGAGAATGCATATATTCTCAACATGTTGATACCGAGTTTTTTATTGCCCAGCAGTCCGATACCGGCAAGAAGAGAGACTACTGCTATTGCCAGACCTGCAAGTCCCAGAATCAGAATAAAGGCACCCGCAATGGCACCTGCGGCAACAACAATAATATTTGCAATAATACCGAAGACTCCCCAGATAATGGTTAGGACAGCCAGTACAGTTAGAACGGTTGGTCTTTGTACGTCTGACATGATATCCTCCTGTAAAGTAATTATGTATTTTATTAACGCGATTCAAAGAAGTTAATTATATGCTATATGTTATGTTGTGTCAATGATGGAAAAGATTATTTTACAGATTTCTTTTCTACCCTCATGAATGAAAATAACAGGGGAATAAAACCAAGTGTTATAATCGTAGAAAACACAAGTCCCCATGCCATGGTTAATACCATTGGTCGAATTGAGGGCAGATCTCCACCGATTCCATAGGCAGTCGGCAGCAAGCCTGCGAAAGTTGTAAGGGTAGTTAATATCACGGGCCTGAACCGATCAAGGGCTGCTGAAGCTATGGTCTCACTGCTTTTACCTTCCTCTCGACATTTTTTATTCAGATGACTTATCATAACAATTGTGTCATTTACAACGATTCCGATAAGTCCCATCATTCCAATGAGAGAAATCAGTATCAGGGGTCTGCTGTGCAGAATCAGTGTCAGGAAACTTCCAGCAACAGCGAAAGGAATTACTGACATTATAAGTGCAGGCTGGATGTATGAGTTGAAAAGTACAACAAGCAGAAAATATATAGAGATGAGAACAACAACAAGTGCAAAGTAAAAGCCTCCCATGCTTTCAGCAGTCTCCTCTTCCTGGCCTGAAAATTTCATCCTGAGCCCCGGAATTCCGGCAATTTTTTCTTTGAAGTGCTCGCGAATGAGGTTGTTAACTTTAATGGATGTTGTTTTTTTTCGATTGATGTCGGCGGTAATACGAATTGACCGTCTTCCCTGGTAGTGTCGTATAACGGACTCGCCCTGGTGTTGAGTAATCGATGCAACGTGCTTAAGTGGGATCAGCCTGCCTTCACGGTTAGCAACAGGCAAGTTGAGGATGCCAGCCTCACGGTACTGCCGCGGATTGTTTATCCGTACCCTGAAGTCGATGTCTTCCCCCTCGTGACGAATTGAAGTTACCACTGTTCCGTCAAAGGCGGTGCGGACAGTCTGCGCGACATCTATGGCTGTGAGGCCCGTCTGGGCGAGGCGGGGATAATTCAGGTTGATTCGCAATTCTTCTTTTCCTTTTATTTTTGAAGTTTCGATGTTTTGTACCCCGTCTGTTTTATTGAGAAACGAGACAGCTTCCTGCATAAGCCTGTCCCTGGTTTTATCGTTGTCCGAAGTAAATATAATATCAACGGCCTTACCAGTTTCAAGGCCACCGAGGGGAATGATCTCAAGCCTCTGAAATTTTAGTTCTTTTTTTAATTTTTTAATTTTAGGGTTTAGTTTGGAAATAATCTTTTCAGAAGTTATTTTTCTCTCTGATGCGGGAATAAGAAAAATATTTATAATTGCCCAGTTACTGTGCTGCCCCTGGGAAGCGCCGAAAAAATCAGTATCGTGATGACCGATATGAGTTGTATAGCTCTTCAAGATATCACTGGGTATATTTTTACTGACCAGTTCTTCTATTGGGGGAAGTTTTGACATCGTTTTGGGAAGGGAGGTCCCCTGTTGAGTCTCAACTATAATTGCAAAAAAATCCTGGTCGATATCCTCATCGAGCATAAAACGCATGAAGCCGAAAGAGATTCCCGTTATCACAAGAAGAAGTACCATGTAACCCGCAAGTACCCTGGCCCTGTATTTCAATGCCGTGAGAATTGTCCGGTAGTACCAGTCCTTGACCGGTTCCAGCCACTGAATCCTTCGCGGGGGAGCTGGAGAGGGGCTCGCCCCTGCAATATGGGATGGAATAAAAAGTAATGACTCAATAAGTGAGAGGCCTAGAATTAAAGTAACCACAAGGGGAATGGTCTCCACAAAACGTCCCATTACTCCGGGGATGAAAGTTATCGGGGTGAAGGCCAAAAGGGTAGTGAGTACCGCCGCCGTTACCGGCATTGCCATCAGTTTCACTCCCTGAAGGGTTGCTTCGATATTGCTGACCCCGGCCTGTTTCAGGGTATAAATTTTTTCTGAAATTACAATTGCATCATCAACTACTATTCCCAGTACCAGAATCATTGATGTGAGAGTAATAAGGTTTAAATTGATTCCGAAGGGGATAAAAAGAATCATTGCCCCCAGAATTGAAAAGGGAATGCCAAAGGCAGACCAGAATGCACTCCTCCCGTCGAGGAAAATAAACATGACAATAAGTACCAGCACAAATCCAAATAGCCCGTTATTGACAACAATGTCCAGCATGGTCCTTGAAAATATTGAGTAGTCATAAATTTCATGAACCTGTAAGCTTTTGGGAATTATTGTTTTGAATTCATCAATCACCTCATTTAGTCTGTTGCTCAATGAAATGATATCAGCGCCATCCTGTTTTGCTACTATCAGGGATATTGCCGGTTTTCCGTTGCCTTTATACTTTACAACAGGATCGCGGAAGTCATCGGATATTGATGCAATATCCGAGAGTTTAACCTGGTAGCCTTCATAGTTAGATCTGATAATCACATCCTTAACGTCCAGTGGATTACTGTACTCAGAGAGGGTGACAATGTTTTTTTCCGCAACATATGATTCGATTGTGCCGCCGGAACTGCGGACATTTCGGCTGCGTATGGCCTGCATGATTTGACTGAATGATATGGCCTGCTCCTTCATTTTGTTGAGGTTAACATTTATTTTAACCTCACGTTTTCGATAACCGATTTTTGAAACCGAACTTACTCCTGAGGTCTCCTTAATTCTGCTCTCCAGGTCGCGGGCATATTTTCTCAGCTCCAGTTCAGGGATAGAGCCTGAGATTGAGAGTTCAAGGACGGGCATGTCGGAAGTTTTAAGCTCCTCTATGAGTGGATTCTCCTGTATGGAATCAGGAAGGTCGGAAACCCTCTGGACGGCATCACGAATGTCATTTTTTGTTTTTTCCATGTCGCCGGATTCGCTGTCGAGCTGGAGTATAATTACTGAGATGTTTTCCATGGACATGCTGGTCATTTTTTTAATGTTCTCAACTTCTTTCAGCTGATCTTCAATACGGTTGGTTACATTGATTTCTACATCTTCTGGAGCCGCACCGGGGAAGGGTGTTGTAATTTTCATCACTTCAAAACTTAGTGCCGGGAACTGTTCTCTCTGCAGGGTCAGGGCGGAATAAATCCCCGCAGCAAAAATAAGGAGAACAACCATATTGGTTACCCTCTGGTTTTTTATGAAATAGTTTGTTAATCGAAACATTTCATTTCTCCTTTTTTATCGCAGGTTTTTTTCTATCATGGACAACGGCCCGGTCAGGTATATTTCCAGGTAATGACGGGTAAGTCTGGTGATTTCATTTTCATTTTTTGAATGCTTAACTATGTAGAGCCATCCTTCAAAGTATGAGCTGATCATTGCCCGGGCAAGAATTCCGGTATCGCCTTTGTTGAGGTTTGTAAGCGAACTTTCTTTCAGGTGCAGGGCTGCATGATCAGTAATTTTTTGTATGTAATTTTTAATTTTAGGCTCAAAGGAAGTCCCCTCCGATCCACGGAATAAAATATAAACTTCCTTTCGATACCGTGAAATAAGGTTTGAGAAAAGGAGTATCTGGGTATCAAGTATTGTGGGAATATTCTCAGTCGAAAGATCTCCGTGTGCGGCTTCATGTTCGATTCGGAATTTAACCAGTTCATGATATGCAGGAGAAACGACAGCTTCGAAAAGTTCCGACTTCCCCCTGAAATAATGATATAGGTTGCCCGCGGTTATACCTGCAGCTGCTGAAATATTTCGTAATGAGGTTTTGCTGTAGCCATTTGAAAAAAATTCCCCGGTAGCTGCGTCAATTATCGCCTTTTTAATTTCGTTTTTTAATGTCTGCATAAGTGAACGCCTGTTTATTATTAAGATATCATAACTTATACAAACGTCCACATAATATTTCAAATTTATAAAAAATTACTGTAAATACTGTTTTTTGTGCAATAATGTTATACACACTTTATGACAGGAATAAAGATATGGAAAAGATATTACTGGTCGATGATGAAAAACCGAGTCTGCTGATTATGAAGGGATTTCTCGAAGATGATTTTGATATTTCAGAAGCCGCAAATGGCAAAGAGGCACTTGCAAAATCAGAGGAATGGAAGCCTGACCTGATGCTTCTCGATATTCTGATGCCGGACATGTCCGGGCTGGAGGTCTGCAGAGAAATAAAGGGAAACAGCAGATATCCCGATATCTCCATAATAATCGTCACATCAAAAATGGAGGATTCTTCTCTGAAGGAGGGCCTCGAGGCGGGGGCCGTCGACTATATCAAAAAGCCATTTACCGGAACGGAACTCCACGCGAGAGTGAAATCCGCTCTTTCATTGAGGCATTCCCTGCAGAGTTTGAAGGCGGCCAATCAGGAAAAGGAACAGGTAATCGCGAGACTTGAGCAGGCCCTTGGGGAAGTGAAAACCCTGAGCGGCCTCCTGCCGATTTGTTCAAACTGCAAGAAGATTAGAAATGATGAAGGATACTGGAAGCTTGTGGAAGAATACTTCGAAGAGCATTCGGAGGTTACTTTTACCCACGGCATCTGTGATGAATGCGCGGAGAAGCTCTATCCTGACCATTTCATTAAGGAGAAAAAGGAGTAATTCTTCGGAAACTTTTAGTTGACAATTATAAAGTTAAAAATGTATTGTCATCTCAACGAACGGCCAGTTGGCCAATTCTCGTGCGCCCGTAGCTCAGCTGGATAGAGCGTCGGACTTCGAATCCGCAGGTCAGAGGTTCGAATCCTCTCGGGCGTGCATCGGTGGACGTTTCCGAACTACGGGAACGTCCTTGAATCTTAAGACATCAAATATATACTTGAAGGGATGCAGCCAATGAGCTTGCATCCCTTCTTTCGTTATATTCAGGTGTGTCATGAACTTCTTTGCCAGGGCAACTTTATCGGCATGATTGCTGATTTTGGCATAAGTAATGGGAAATTCCCTCATTGAGTCGATGACATCTGCTACTTTCATGTAAAATGAGTCCGTATCCTTATCCAGGTTGTCCAACTGCTCTTTCAGGTGCCTTATACGGCCATTATATTCATTCATAACCATGGATACTGCTTCACGATCAAGCTCATCCTCTGCGAATTCCTTCATGATTATTACTTTTTTGGCCTGCAGGTCATCTATCTGTATGCGGATGCTGGTGGTATTGCCGGTAAATTCCCTGTTTTTCTCATCAATTATCTCACGGGTCATTTCTTTCAGGGATTCTGCAAATGACTCATTGAAGCGGATACCCTCAACGAAATCATCAAGGGCCTTCAGGATCTCCTCTTCCCGGAAGGAGATTTTAAGGCGGCGGTTAGTATAATAAGTGAACTGTTCTTTTTTGTTCTCGCCGGTGAGTGAGTAATTGTCTACTCTCACAAAGCTTTTCAGAAGGAAGTTCCTGCCGCGTTTTGTGGTATAATTACAGTTGAGTTTGATGATCCGGTCCTTGTATCGGTTCATATCAAAGTAGGGCTCATGGGTACCTGGTAATACCTCACCATTGAATTCGAAATTGCCTGTATAAAAAATATTCGTAAGCAGCTTATGGAGATTGTTCTTTTTCCACAGATGCCCGTTATTTGTCCGGATCCCGCGATCGTTTAGGTAATCACAGTATGTTTGCAGGCTATATGTATTTTTATCGAAGGTATCGAAAATCATACAGTATTTTTCATGTGTTTCTGTATCTATCTCGAATTTCTTAGCCTTCTTGTCCCAATAATATCCTGGTCGTGATGGCCCCGGGGCGATCCCCTTTGATGCCTTATATTCGTTTGCGAGCTTTACTTCATATGATATCTTATCAGACCAGTTCTTCGCTACGGAGGCCTCTACACCGATTATCATTTTGTCCGCATAGGTGCTGTTCTGATCGATCTTCTTGCCGCCGCCTTCATAAAAGTGGATGGTGTACCCTTCCTGGTCAATGAGGTCCATTATGAGGGCCAGGTCATGAAAGTTTCGGCTCATACGGTCTACACATTTGAAAATGAGGTGCTTGATTTTGTATTGCCTGGCGGTGAGGATCATCTTCTTGAATTCGGGGCGTTTGCGGCTTTTCCATGAAGATTCGGCTATTGTAAAACTTTCAATAATTGCCAGGTTATTTCTGTCCGCATATCCTTCTGCGGATGCTGTCTGGTTCTCCAGAGAATATCCCTTCTGCTGCTGTTCGAGTGTGGAAACCCGGTCGAAGGAAAGGGCAGGGGTTTTCCCTGCGGATGAGACCTCGTCGATCTTTTTGAATAAGTCCATGGGATCCTCTCTGGGGTGAATTAATATCTTCTAATATCAGGAGGCAGGGCAGGAAAATCAATTAATTTTTTCGATCAGTATGACTTTTATTGTGTGTGGGCATTTATCCCGAATTTATAAATAAGTATAATATGTTCAGTATTATGTCCCGGACAAAATTTGTCCGGATTTTTTTTGTGTCTTATTTGCTCTTCAGTTGACCTTATATATCAAACATGAAACGTTATACGAAAGCGCAATAGATGCGAGGGCAGATATGGCAGGCAAAAACAAAGAGGCTCTGGAAAGAGAAAAAGAAGTATGTGAGGAGGTGCTGGATTATTTGAGGAAAATGGTGAGGGCTGGGAAGTCCCAAAAATGAGCCATGTAATACGTAGAAAGTGTCAAATATAAAGAATTATGTTAAAGCGAAACACGGATGTTGAGCTGAGAGTTAAAGATATAAATTAAAATCCAACTCAACTACTATATTTTTATTGCTCTTTATTGATTCTTCTACAATTTTATTAATGCTAGAAATAATTACTTCTATTGTGACAAAATGAAATTGTATCAAATGCATATTCCGGTGAAACCTGCCACCTGTTCCGGAGCAAAGTTTACCACTTTCAAAAACTTCTCAGCATGTAAATCTGTTATTTTTCAGGTGGCAGGTTTCGTCCAGAATTATTTTTTTTTAGCTTCCGCATCGAGCCTCCTTTGAGTTCAATTTTATCAGCATTGTGAATGAATCGGTCGCAAATTGCATCCGCAATTGTCTTATCACCAATAATATCATGCCATACAGCTACCGGTATCTGTGATGCTATGATAGTCGATTTGCTCCCATATCGGTCTTCCATCAGTTCAAGGAGAATGAGTCTGCTCTCTGCATCAAATGGCTTTAATCCAAAATCATCGAGAACCAGGAGGTCCTGTTTTTGAAGTTTTTTCATCTCCTTAAAATATGATCCATCCGCTTTAGCGTATTTTAAGTGAGAAAACAGTTTCATGCAATTGAGATAGCGTACCTTGTACCTGTTCATACAGGCATGGTGCCCAATGGCACAGGCAAGAAAACTTTTGCCAGTGCCTGTAGCTCCGGTGACCAGGATGTTCTCGCCCTTTTTAATCCAATCACACCTGCTAAGAGCAACGACTGTGTTCCTCTCTATGTTCCTGCTTTTCGAACATTCAACTTCTTCAATCGCAGCCTGGTACCTGAATCCGGCACCGGCTATTAAACGTGATATTTTTCGATTGTATTGGTCTTCCCATTCAGCATCAATGAGGTGACCGATGAGCTCTTCGTGGCTTAATGAATCCGCCATTCTGTTTGACCTCAATTCTTCGAACATGCGATGCATGCCATTGAGTTTCAAGTCTTTCATCTTTGTCATAGTCTCTGTTGTGTTCATAAATTCTCCTAATGATAGTATCTGGAACCGCGAATGTTTTCATGATAAGGTGTGTCAGGTGGACTGTCTGACACATTGTCATCTTTCACTTCCTCCAGACCGTTGCTTAATATATTCTTAATCACCTTCAGTGATAACGAATCAAGGTATAACGCCCGTTTGCTGGCATTCTCAAGACGATCCTTTCCATACTCTTTGGAAAGATTAAGTATGCCCAGGCAAGTCTTATAGCCCTGCTCAGGATGTTCCTTTCTGTATAGGATGTGCTCTATGACTTCAGTTGTATGTACTCCAACTTTCTGCGCCCAGCTTATGAACTTCTCGGCACTCCAGTCATCCATAAACTTATGGCCGGGAGGCATATGATCCTTAATGGTTGAGTATGAAAACTTCCTGAAATTGCGTTTATGGGCGGCTATACGGCTATTATTCAGGTATATTTCAACAATTGTGGCGGTATACCGTATTTCGACATGTTTGCCACGGTGTTGATAGGGGATGCTATAGTAATGTTGATCTTCTTTG
This sequence comes from uncultured Spirochaetota bacterium, assembly GCA_942491575.1. Classification (GTDB taxonomy): domain Bacteria; phylum Spirochaetota; class UBA4802; order UBA4802; family UBA5550; genus CAZHNW01. The sequence continues at coordinate 432,823 of CALOBT010000025.1, read as the reverse complement.
AGGTAAACATGATAATTGAACTGCACTTTGCATCTGGCAAAGTGGCGAATTGTATAATCCTCTACAGGAAGGTGTATTAGAGCCTCCATATCCGTCTCACGGAATAGCTCCCACCTGCTGACTCCATAGATCTGAAGAGGACGATTGTTTAACATTTCAAGTTGTTCCCATATTGCCTTGTTAACTTCCTCAAGACTGTGAAAGGTGTGGTCCCTTAGAGGAGCACATATCCTCTGATAAATAATGCGAACAGCCCCTTCAACCACGGACTTATCTTTTGGCTTATAGGGGCGGGCCGCAAGTATAGTTGTTCCGTAATGACTGGCAAAGTCCTGGTATTCAGGATTGATGTCCGGTTCATACCGGTGGGCTTTGGTTACTGCGGACTTGAGACAATCCGGGACAATCGCTCGTGGTACACCACCAATGTACTTCAGCGTATTGACCTGTGCTAATATGAAATCATGCTTTTGCTGCGTCCATACCGCTTCAGCATAAATCAATTTGCTGGCCCCCAACGCCGCTACGAATATTTCAGCTGTTCTAATTTCTCCTGTTTTAGGATCGATGATATCCATTTTCTTCCCAGCATAATCCACATAAAGCTTGTCTCCAGCCTTGTGTTCAATCCGCATGTATAGTTCCTGATTATTGTTCCACTGTTGAAAGTGATAACAGAACTGCGAATATCCGTATCCTGCAGGATTCTCTGCTTTATACTCTTCCCATAGCAGCTGACGGGTGACTCCAACTCTACTCAGTTCCTTCGCGTAATCAGGAAATTTGTTAAGTAAAAATTCCAGTCGAGGATCTTCTGTCTTTCCTTCTGAAAAACAGGCAGTAAGTTCTTCATCCGACATCGTCTGGGCTTTTTTATAGGTAATATTGAGAGTTTGACATTGCTCTAAATATTCAGTTAGCACTGGTCTTGATATTGACAGAGCCTGGGCTGTTTTTCTGAGGCTTAATCCGCATTCCAGATGAAGCCTCAGGGCTTCTCTTACTCGTTTCAATGGTATTCTCCTCTGGGCCATTATTCCTCTCCACATTCAATATTTCTGTGGCGATTATCTGGCCTGTAGTGGTTTTGAGAAGAATTTTAGGTGGCAGGTTTGCTCCGGAATAACCGGCAGGTTTCGGCCGGAATAGGTGGCAGGTTTAAAACGGAATCAGTGGCAGGTTTGAGCCGGAATATGCATCAAATTATGATAATAATTTAAATTAGGTATTTCAATTATTATATCGTCAATTTTCTTGATAAATTTACCATCAGTTTTCTTTTCGAATCCAACATTTGAGAGCTTATTTTCTAATATGGCAGTATTATATATAGTGCAAATACCAGTTCGAAAAAAATATATCTTTTTTAGGATTTTATTATTTATAGGGTACCAAAATAAAGGTGGTATGCCCGGTGTACTAATTATTTTATCTTCATTAGAAATATGACATTGCTTAATAAACAATGCATTATTCTTTTTTTCTTTATCTAATATCTTATGAACTTCACCAGTTAGGCCATCGTAATTTATGTTGCCATGTTTAAAAAAAACAAATCGAGATAATTTTTTATGTTTGAAGTTAAATTTTGCCGCTACTATTGCTTCGCCAATTTCAGAAAATCTTTTCGATGATAAAAAAAATTTTTCTAAATCATTGAAATGAATTTCACTATCGGACTTACCAATTGAATTATCTTCATTCTGTTTCATAGAGTCAGATATTTTTTTAATTTGTCGATCTAGCCGATTACGTGCTTTTTCTAAAACTGGCAAGCATGAATGACTTTCAACGTCATTAAAATTCAAGTTAATTGATTCTGCAAAATCCAAACTGTCAGTTTTTAGAATAAAATGCAATATAGCAGTACATGTATTATCTACTATCGGTTTTGATTTTATTTCAGCAATACCAATAATTTTATGAGTTTTAGGACAAAATATTGATATATCACCTAATCTCAATATTGTTGTTATGCCGTGATATATAATTAAATAACCATATATATGTTTTACAGCATCAATAAAATTAATCTCTGTCAGATATCCAGATGTATCTCTAAATGGAGGATTCCTTTCTTGAGCCAAATGTTTTTTTAATAAATCCCTATTATTGTCATAAAAAATCCAAACATATGCATTACCAAGACTTTTACCTAATTCAGATATTAATCTTATATTTTTTCTATAATCTCGATATAATTCTAATCGTTTATTGTCAGTAGTTATTTTAATGCGTGAAGACAATCTTGAATTCATTACATCTAATTTAAAAATATTTTCTGCAAGTAGATATTGGAATGATGCTAGTAATTCACCTTGCTTTGATGCTTCATTAGAATCCGTTTTCAAAATTTCTAATATTGACCAGCATCTTTCAAAATCGACTTGGGCTTTATCAATAATAGAAATTATTTCTTTTTTATATATTTTACCAGCCATAGTGTTTTATGAAACATTCAATTTCTGCTAATCCTGGACGACCCAAATTTGTTAAGAGTTGTTGATGCGTAAATTAATAATCGATATTTCATTGTCAGAAATATCATATAATTCATAAATCAAGTCATTGATTTTTTCCTTTAAAACTTCAATAAAATCATTATCATTCGTATTTTCTATTTTATTAACATATTCAATAATTGTATTTTGTAGTTCACTGTTATTGAATGAAATAATAGGCAATTTTGCGAGAAGAGTCGGTTTTACTTGAGCTAATACTCGTCCTGATTCTAGGGCTAACAATCTGTAGATAAAAATAAATAAATTAGAATTTAATATTGCCATAATATATGGTGTTAAAGCTATATTTTGCAATTGAAAAAGATATAATCCATCAGTTGCGAAATATTTATTTTCATCTTTGGCAACAACAATTTCATCTTCAGTAATAACACCTAATATTTTATTCTCTTTTAAAAAAATTTGTTTATCTCTTGCTCTGTGTAATGAGTATATCGAATGCTTTTTCTGTTTTACTTCTTTACACGTAATTTTATTCTTATAAGAGTCAATATATGAACAAATATTCGGGTAATTAGAATATTTTGTTTTACGATTAGTATATATTAAAAAATGATCATTTGAAAATATTTTATACCTTTTAATTTCTCTACCACCAGTTAAAACAGGTACAATAAGTGATTCTTCTAATTGATGATCATCAACTATATTTTGAGTGATTATAAATGCATCTTTATAATCAGGGCTAACACCCCTTTGAATACCATCTTCATCTACAAACTGTTCCAATAGTTGAATATCTTTTCTGTTTAAAATGTTATTAAGAATTTTATAATCATCTATGTTATTTGTTACAAATAATGAATTTGGAATAGTTTCATATAAGGTCTGTTTAATTTTTGAAAATATTTCATTTTGTAATAATTTTTGTTTCTCGAATTTTTTTGAATAAGATATGTCAAGTGTCTCAATAGTATTTGTCTTAATCTTTTTGTTGTTAGTTATGACTATACATGATGGCCTAGTTACATTTTCAAAAACGTCATTGCCTAAATTTAATACTTGCTTTATTGAAGTATTGTTTGAAATGTATTGTCTTAAAAGTTTATTGTCATTTTGGTATAATATCACATCAGGCAAAATCATGCCAAAATGGCCTTTGTTATTTAGAATCTCTAAAGACTTTACAATGAAATACATAAATGAATCAGTCATTCTAACAATAATATTTCTGAATTGTCTTTTTACATAAATATTTTCATTATTAGAAAACAATGCACCCCATGGTGGATTGCCAATTACACAGTCAAATCCACCATTATTTATTATTTTACCAAAACCTTTACTGGCTGAAGACCAATCAAAAGGGTTAACCATTTCCGTTTCTATTTCTTCATTTTCAATATTTATCTTAAGTTCTAATTGTTTCAATAAATAATCATAACCTATTAAACTATTTCCACATTTAATGTTTGATGAAAGGCTTGGTAATAATCCCTTTTTTGAAGGTAATGATTTTTCTCCTTCTAAAATTTTTAAGTATAAACTCATCATGGTTACTTCAACAGCTTGTGGGTCAATGTCTACTCCAAATATATTATTAGATAGAATTGAACTTTTTTTTGTGACTGATAACTTTTTCTCGCCGTCAATTTCAATTATATCAGGGAATAATTCACCTTGTTTTATTTGTGATGGATTTGCTGTATACCAATCTACATGGTAATCTATTAAATATTGAAATGCTCCTATGAGAAATGAGCCACTACCACAAGAAGGATCAATTATTTTTATATTCGATATTTCATCTGGTGATAATTTACTAATTTTTTTACCAACGGTATTCTTAACAATATAATCAACAATGTATTTTGGAGTATAGTAAACACCCCCAGCTTTTTTGACATCTGGTTTTTGTTCTATTTTAACTTGTTTTGGTGTAGTTCGTATCGTGTTGCCAAGAAAACGTTCATATATGGAACCGAGCAGTTCTACTCCCATTATCTCAAATCTATATGGACATTTAGGAAAATATAAATTTTCAATTACTTTTGCAATAATTTCTGAATCAAATTCAGTATTCTCGCAATCATGTGGTTTAAATATTTCACCGTTAAGGTCTTGGTTTATTCTTTTAAATAAAATATTTAAGTGATATTGAATAGGTCGTCTTTTCCCTTCAGCTAGCCAAACATCAACGATGTCTTGTAAAGTTTTTGGTTCAATAATTTTTCTATCTTCAGCAATTCTAATGAATATTATTCTATCAAGGAAACGTTGTACTACACTATTAATTTCTTTTATTGTTATATTTGATTGTAATTTATATGCAGAAGATGCAAATTGAAAACGCCATTCCTCTATTTGATTCAAAAAAGCAACATCAACAGGGACTCGATATTTTTTACTTTGTGAATCTTTTAAAAGAAGATTATCTAGAGAACCATTTTCAACTTGTTCTTTGGATAGTAACCATAGGTTATCAATATTATCTAGAAACTGATCATATTTGAGGTTGAGTATTATACCACGGTTTGGATGATTAGGGTCTGGTTCTAAAGACGCATCAAATAATTTAAACTCTTCAAAATCAGTTAATAATACGATGAAAACATCTTTAGTGTTCCATGCATAACTTTTTGCTTGTAATATATGATCAACTTTATCAAGAGGTTCATGAGGAGCTTTTGCTTCTACATAGAATTTCGTAAAACCATCAATTCTGAAATTATAGTCAGGTCTACCTTTTGTTTCACCTTTTTCAACAACAACTTCTCTTTCAAAAGGAGATAAACTTTTTTTATTACCAATATCCCAGCCTAAGCATTCAAAAAAAGGATCTAAAAAGTCTTGCCTAACTTCCGATTCAAGGTATTTATTTGATAAATAATGGTATTTTTCTTTTTCAAATTTATTCACTAATTCAGAAATTTTTTCTTTGAATAATTCTTTCATATTTATTTTAATCCCATGTTTGTAGAAATGATATTTTATGAAAAATAGATCATTTCTACACAAATATTTTATTAGCCGGCCACTGATGGTCGGCCCCAAGCACAAAAGATAGTGTGGAAAGTCTTTCGCTTAACGTGAAATTATCAGAAATTATATATCAAATTACAAATGAAATTTATCTAGCATTAATTCAAGCAAAAAATACTTTTTTGGAGTGTTTTTGCGCCGCATATGTTATGGTGGTTAAATAAAGAATAATTTATTCAATAAAATGTATGAATGTATTCAAATCTACAGTAAAAAAATCTTATTTAATAATAAAATTTGTAATTGAATTCTCTCTACAACTCATATTTACAGTTTTCCAATTATCACCACGATTTGTCCCATGTAAATAAATATCTGCCTTCATTCCTGGTAGTAAAAAATAAAAAGTATAGTCTCTATAGTCATTACCACCATTTAGTTCAGCTAAATAAACACATGTCTTGTATATAAGGTCATCGTTAATAGATTTTTTAATTCTTAAAACATAAATTTGAGAGCCACCTGAATACGATCCTTTTTCTTCAATCTTGAAATCTGTTGGTTTTTCACGTATTTTTATACAAGACACGTAACTATAAAGACTACAAATAGTTAGCAATAATATAATTAGAAATTTTTTCATAAGTCTTCTGCCTTATAACTCATAATATAGTATTGAGTAACTGTACTTTTTTAATAAAAATTCAAACACAACTAAAACATCTTTCACATAACGTTCCAATAATGTCAGAAGATCGTTTACCGAAGGCCAAGGAGCGAAGCAACGAAGTTGTTATGCCGTAATATATGCTGTTATCATATATTAAGTAATTTCAAATTCATTTCTTACAATTATGATTCTCCCTTTAAATAATATATTGCATTCGATATTTCTTTTTTGATTAATTGGGCTACTTTTTCCCTAGTCTTATCACGATTTTGCCGTTCGTGATATGATTCTGGAGAAATTCTAAAATCCTCTTCAAGGATAAATGAGTGCCATTCATCTCCATCAAATATTACAAAATCCCACCATTTCCAATATCTATCTCCATCATCTTCGTATTCTGGAGAGCCAAATTTTTGAATCAATTTAGGATTAGCTGTTAATATATTTTTGATATCATTAAGAGCTGTTTTATACTCTTCAGTGTCTGATTTAGACCATTTAGACCAAGACATACCAGCATTTCCTCTGTATCCATCGGCCAAAGCTAAATTATCTGTGATAAAAACTGCATTAGTTTTGTTGAAAATAATTGGATCAGAATAATCAATTGATGAATAAATTTTAGACAAGATATCACAAGCTTCTTCCCACAACGAAGATTTAAAAAATTGAATTATTTCATCCTTTTTTAATAATACTGACTCACTACTAACACCTTTATTGAAATGATCTATCATACTTAATACCAATTTTTGGGTAGGGACAATAAAAAGCCCTTTTGGTCGTGCTGAAATTAAATCAACATCACATTTTTTATGAATAATTGCTGTTAATAAATGTCTTGCCGCAGATTCCCAATTTTTATTTCTTTCTCTTTGATATAATGTGTATTGTGATTTTGAAAATTTTTGAAATGGCCAATCAAACTCATTAGGATTTACGGCTTGTGATATCATATCCCAAATTAGACAGGAGCAAGCAATTTCCCATCTTTTGGAAATTTCTTCAATTTTATTCCATTCAACATCTTGTGCGTGATGTTTGGCATCACCACGTAATTTTTGCAATTCACGAATGGTTGCCATATAACATAGATTGTAGCCAAGTTTATTAACTTCAGTTAATGCTTTATCAAAACCAATTGTATTTTGACCATTTTGATAAATGTCAATTTCAGATAACTGTAAAGCTTCATACATCAAAAATTCTAAAGCATCATGGAATAATATAATTACATGACGTGGTTGACATTTTTGAGTTTTTTGTAAAGTATTTGCTAACTTAACATCTTCGAACGCAGATCTATAAAATTTTAATTCGTGATGCATAATCTTTCCATAATAGTATAAGGTTTAAGAAAAACGTACGCGACAATTGCATATGACTTGTGATTATTGATAATTTGTCATCATTTCTCAATCTTCAATCCACTAGCAACCGCAAATCCCTCCAGGGCCTTCTTGAACAATTCCCAGATTTCAATACGTGTTTCCGCATCAAATTCAGTATTTATCAGCTTTAGGATCTCCGCTTGCTCTGGTTTTATGTAGGGTGGAAGGGGATCTTTTTCCTCATCTTCTTTCAGCCAAAATTTATATAGTGGCATATTGATGTGTTCGCATAAAAGAGCTATATATTCCGCATTGGGGTATTCAGATTTTTCGTATACAGAGATACTAGACTGAGAATGTCCTGTAATGTCAGCACAATCTTTCTGAGTTAACCCATATTCCTTCCTCAAAGCTTTGGATTTCTTTCCAAACATTTAAATTCTCCAATTCCAATATTAACAATAATTATGATTATATTGGTATTTCAATGAATTCAAGAAAAATATCGCTTAAATACTATTATACTAATATTATTTTGTTGACAAATACCATAATACTAGTATATATATAATATATTATAGTATATCTGGCATAGAGGTAAAAGTCATTTGTAATTACCCAAAATGGAGAAATAATATGAGCAATCCCAAAGACGACGAACTTAGCCGCCGTCACGGCGCAATGAATGTAATAAGCGCCGCTAAGGCAGTCCGCTACTACCAGAAAAAATACAACATGAATATGGATGAAATCCGTGCCTCTGTCAAGAGGGACAGAGACGAATATTTTAAAGCTAAAGCAGCCAGGGAAAAGGAACGATTCGGAGATTGATCGATGCTATCTGAACGGGAAATCGCAATCCTTTTCTTCATCCGTGTATACCTGGAAGACAACGGATCCACACCGGATGAAGCCGAAATCTCTGATGTTTTTGATATCCCACCAGGTGAAGTAATCCGCTGCCTCGAGGCCCTTATACTACGCGGCCACATAGAAATTATAAAAACCGACCGGATCATAGTACTGAAAAACCATGACATCAAAGTGAGGACCAATCATGGGAACACTTCATGAAATAAGCGACCGGGAAAGAATCAATAATGTTGTCTCTGACTATGCAGAGCTGAAGAACAAGGAACACAGCACAATTTATCATATCCTCTACGGTGCAGTTGAAAACCTGGTGATACGACAGCACCGGGGGAAAATAAATTTTGATTTAAAGAGCGGTGCAGCGGAACGGGGCATCAGCAGGCTGGCATACATTGAAGAGTTAAACCTTCTGCCGGCAGCCAGGATGATAGCTGAAGATATATTCAGGGAGGTATGCAGAGATGGAAATGAAAATTCCTTTTTTGCGGAGACTGGTAGTTGACAAAAAGATCAGGGGCCTGAAGCCCGCCAGGACTATCCGGAGGGGTCGATTCAAAAGGGTATATGAATATCATATCAACAGTATACCCCAGTACAGGAAAGCCCTGGGCAGAATGAGAAACGACACGAAGGTGATCTCCTTCGTGGGGATAAATTAGCATGATTAACTTCTCCCCGGAAGTTTTGTTTTGAGAAAGGGCGTCCGCCGAAAGGCGGGCGCCTGTCTATTCAAAAAGAAAAACTGTTGCAGGTGCTATGTTATGGATCCATTTATCGCTGGCTTAATCATACGACTCTTACCCGGCAGACAAAGTGAACTCATGCTCCTTCTGGTGGAAGGAAAGGATTACCGTGAGATAATGAATGTCATGGACCTGGACCTTCCCACCATAAAAAAATACCGCCGAAGAATTCAGATTAAAATCCTTGGATACCTCGATGAAGAGGCCTTTGAGGAGATTATTGTTTCGCTGCGCCGCAGCAGTGAATTTGCACAGAAACAAAGGGACCTCTCAAACCTTAAATATCTATGAGACATAAGGTGTTGTCATGAAATTTACCATCGGAAAACTACAACAGGACAAATGCATTGAGATGGGGCTGGATATTACAGATGCCCACATTCTCACCTGCATCCATGACCTGGCGATGTCTAAAAAAGTATTCCACAAGATCATCAATAACCGGATCTACATCTGGATCAGCTACCGGGCACTTATCCATGAGTTACCCATATTAGGCATCAATGATCCGAAGGGAATGGCAAGACGGTTTGAGAAATATATCGATCATGAAGATGAGGAAATAAACCGGAAAAAGAAGAGCGCGAAGCTTCTTTTCCGCCATGTGGTTCGTGGAAAAGATGAATTTTTGTATGACGGGAAGAAGAGATCCCGCTGTGGAACCTACCTATATTTTGCCTTTAACCTGGAAAGACTGCATTATCTCATGGATTACAGCGATGAAATTATCTTAACAGATGACAATAATTGTGAAGGAAATGGGGAGGGGGCCCCCATGGTCATGGTACCCCCCAATGGGGGGCCCCCATCAAAAGAGGTGGGGGGCCCCCATGACGATGGTACCCCGGCCCCCATGGCTATGGGTACCAAAGATCCTCTCTTTAAAGATCCTCTTACTAAAGACCCTCCTACAACCGGGCGTGACAAAATTTATAAACTATTCTGTCAGCTGAAGATTGATCCTGATGACTATGGACCAAACGTGCATCGAAACATCAGGTGTCTGGAGAAAGGACTGAGTACCCGTCCTGAAATATCGGTATTGCTGCAGGGGAATAAGATTCACGTATCTGACCTTGCAGTTGATTTCAAGGTGCTCATTGACGCACTGAAGCTCAATCACCAGTACCAGGTAATCGATACCGGTGCATCACCATGAAAGAATGGCAAGGGAGGATGATTATGTGTAATGCAGAGAAAAGCAGAGTAGTGGTTGAATGTGATATGTGCGGGTACCGGCTCAGTGAAGTTGAGCAGGAAGGAGTGATGATGGTCTCACTTCTTCAGGCAAAGTTAATGGCGCAGGTGGTGGCGGAGAATCCTGAACTGTCGGTGAGGGAGATTCTGGGGCGGTGGGTTGATATGGAGCTGGTTGAGAATCGGTGTATGGTGCTGGGGATATGAGGGAAAATGGTATAATAAATATTTCCAAATTTACAAGAGAGCTACTTTGTAGCAGACGAAGAGATGGTTGGATCTTGGAAAAACCGGCTCAATAAAGAGAACCGGTTTTCGATGCAAATGTGTTGTGATAATAAAGACATTTAAGCTTATTTTGAGGATATCAAATCGCTAAATAAAGGATATGAAATGGGTAATAAAAGCCTCCAGTTATGTTTTTTACTAGACCATTTTCCATTAAGGGTTGTATACGCACCTCCAACCCCTATAGTGACTTTACCATATGTGGCAGTTAGGCTTAAAGAAAAACCAATTTCATAATTAGTATCTTTTGGTTTTGACAGATTGAATCCAAATGACAAGTTAGGCAGAGCAACAGGGGTAAGATACGTTTTCTCTTTTTCATTTTCGTTCACAGTTTCTTTGTGAATCCCTTGATAAATATGCCATGTTATTACTACAGGAGAAATAGAATCCATAACTTCGGTATTATGATCATCTCTAGCCCATGGGGAAGAAATAACAGTTGGAATGCCTATGCCTATAGAGAAAGTTCTTGTCCATCTTTCTCCCCAGTACATTTTTGATTCGGTTTTAATTTTACCCTCTTCTGTACCTGTAGCTTTCATTGGCTTTTCTGTTAGTCTTTGTATTTGAGAGTCTTTTAAATAATCTTTAATTTGATTTTGAGGGAAAAAGATGCTTCCAGCATAAACATTAATAGATATTAGCAAAGTTGTTGCTGTTAAGATGAAATGTTTCATATAACGCCTCCTATTGTTATTTATGAGTTTTAAGAGTAACTCTATATAAAAGTCAAGACATTTATATGGAGTTATGTGTGGATTAATAAATTATTTAGAAAAAATAATAAAATTGAGAACACGAAAATGAAAATCGAACCCAATATCCTCAGCATAAATAAAGTCCTGAAACAACTGGATCCAAAAGGGCAGCAGATTGTCCTTCGCAGAAGTATCAACAAAACCTCTGCAAAGGCAAAGACTGCTGCAAAGAAATCTATCCGTAATGAATACCGAATAAAGTCCCGAGACGTGGACATTAAACTGGATAAGGCAAAGGGCAATAGATTCTTTGCTCTTCTTCGTGCTGCATACAAGCCGCTGCGCCTGACCAAGTTCCTGGTAAAGAACCTGAAGAAAGGACTCTTTGTCGAGATCAAGAAGGGCAGCAGGAAGAAACTGCAGAACGCTTTCATCGGTCAGCCATCCGGAAAAGACTGGGGCATCTTCGGACAGCAGAGGCAGGTTACCTCAGACCAGAAGCTTCTCTTTCAGCGAAGTGAGACAAGCGGAAAGTACAAAGGCTATCCCCTGAAGGTTCCCGTAGGGCCATCACTCGGTGCAATGCTCAAGAATGAATCCACCAAAGAAGCTGTGAGCAAATCCGTTGATGAAAACTTTCACCGTATCTTTGCACATGAACTGGAATATAGAATGAGTAAGAAGGGATGATGAAAACATTCGCGGGTCCTCCCAGCGACCTCTCTCTTGAGGTTGCCCCGAGCCCGGGAAATGAACGCTTATAAACTTTTTAAACTTGGTTAACAGTTAACAGATAGAGTAAACAAAATAGAAAATGAAAAAAGAAGAGCTCATCACAAAAGCAGAATTCGCCAGGCGCATTGGCACCGAGATCAACAAAGGGGCTCCCATGTCCCGTGCCTGGGCCACAAAATTTTTTAAAAAACATCCGGACTTGGTTAACGAAAATGGAAAGGTCCGTTACCAGGCTTCGATTGAAAGATATAAATCTAATCAGGATGCGACCAGGAACGCGCAGCGTCAGCAGTCTGCAAAAACACGGAAGACCGGGAAGGTCGAGAATAAAAAGGACCCCATTCCGGTACCGGAAAAGAAACAGGTGAAAAAATCCAAAACAGATGATGAGCAGCTGCAGGATAGAATCCTTTCTGCTGTTATCGGAAGGATAGATACCGGAGACCTGGACCTTCTTTCCCTGGAAGAAATCGGAGAACGAACCCAGAAGGCTCAGCTGATCAGGGCGGAGTTCGATGCCAAAATGGCGGAGTTGAAATTCTACAAAGAATTGGGAGAGCTCATCCACATTGAGGATGTGGAGCGGGTCAACAGCCGGATCGCTGCAGCAGTCCGCGCGGCTCTTCTGGGAATCCCCGCAAAGTTGTCTCCAGCCCTTGAAGGTCTACCGGTGGATCGGATCAATGATGAACTTAAAGATGAAATCAATACGGTCCTTGAACAATTGAACAGCCTGAAATTTACTCACGAAGAGGACCTGCAAAGTGCGTAATCCGGAAGCGATAGGAATACTTTTTACCAGCTTTTTTAAGCAGCTGAAACCGAAACCGCTAATGACGGTATCTGACTTTGCAGATGAGAATGTCCACCTGCCTCCGGAGTCTTCTGCCAAGCCGGGGAAATTCTATACTGATACGGTTCCCTATCTTCGGGGATTCCAGGATGCAGCCACTGAAGCAGGAGTTCATGTAATGGTTGCAATGTGGGGGTCCCAGACTTCCAAGAGTACTGGATTAAACAATATTCACATGTACTTTGCCAAGTATGATCCCTGTCCCCAGATGATGATCCAGCCCACAGAAAAGACAGCTCAGGATTATTCCCGGTCAAGATTGGAGCCATTGATCAGAGATTCAGAAAACCTTTTTGAACTCTTCGACATCGAGCGGCGAAAGAACACGGTCCTTGAGAAATATTATCCCGGGGGACGTTTTGTCCTGGTAGGATCGAACTCTCCTGCGGGGGTGAGCTCAAAGCCGATCCGTGTGGTAAGCGCAGATGAGATTGACCGCTTCGAAGTTACCAAGGAAGGGAATGTCATTGAGCTTGGAAAGAAACGCCAGACCACTTTCTGGAACTGGCTTCTCATTCTTACCAGCACCCCAGGCGTTAAGGGCGATTCGGATGTAGAATACTGGTGGGAGCTCTCCGACAAAAGAAAATTCTATGTCCCCTGTCCGGACTGCGGGCATAAGCAGGTAATGCACTGGTCAAAGGACACCATCCACTGGGAAACGGATGAAGATGGAAAACATCATCCGGCAACTGCCAGGTATGTCTGCGAGGAGTGCGGATCTCACTGGAATGATAACCAGATAAATGAAGCAGTGAAAAAGGGGGAGTGGATCGCAACTGCAGAATTCAACGGCATCGCCGGCTTCGGGATGCTTCCGGAATGGTACGCTCCCTGGAAAAAATTATCTGAGACAGTGAAGGACTTCCTGGCATGTAAGGATGATCCTGATAAATTCCGTGTCTGGTGGAATACCTCCCTTGGGCTTCCCTGGGCGGAAGACCGGGAAACCCTGGAGGTTGCAGACCTCTATGAGATCCGCCAGCACTATGATCCAATAGTTCCGGAAGAGGCGGGTGTGGTGACCTGTGTAGTGGATACCCAGGATGACCGCCTTGAGGTGTATACAAAGGCCTGGGGGAAGGGGGAAGAGTCCTGGGCCTTAGAGCACCGCGTTTTCTGGGGAGATACTTCAATCATGCCGGATTCCTTTTCCAATCCCGGGCAGCAGCATCTGTTTGAACAACAGGACACAGAAGTCAATCCCTGGTACCAGCTGGATCAGTTTATCCAGATTCCCTATCACCACCGATCCGGTGTACTTATTCCCATTTCCATTGTCTGCATAGATACCGGGGGACACCGAACTGACCAGGTATACCAGTATGTAAAACTGCGTCAACGCCGGCTAAATGTCCGTGGCATCAAGGGAGATACCAATCCCTTCAAGCAGCTGATCTCTGCACCGAGCAAAAGCAAAAGATCAAAGGCGGGCAGGGATTATAAAATCAATCTCTACATGATCGGCACCCAGGCGGCAAAGGATACGGTATCTGCCAGGCTGCGCCATACTCTCCGTAAAAATCCGGAGGAACGCTTCGGTCCTGCGGTGTATCACTATCCTGATTTCGCCTATGAGTTCTTTCAGCAGCTGACGGTGGAAAAGAAACTGAAAAAGAAAATAGGGGGAAGGGTCATAAAGATGTGGGTCAATCCTAAGAATGAACGCAATGAAGCCTGGGATCTTGAAGTTTACAGCCTGGCGGCCCTTCGGATGAGGTGCCCCAATGCCAAGGCCTTAAATGACCGGTGTGAATATTATTCTGTGGTGAGGCAGGCGGTGAAAGAAAAGATTCCGGTTGAGAATCTGGTGTCTACAGCAAAGAAAGTAAAAAAAAGAAAAGTTCGCAGTGCGGGAGTAAAGAGATGAGCGAAAATATTAATGTTGAGGGAATAATTGATGTTGTGCGGGAAAATTGTATTGACATAGTAAAGTGTCATGGCTACACTAGCGCACAATTGACGATAGATGTGAATGTTGCCCAGAGCAAAGCTCGAATCAGAATACAGAATCGTCGTCAAAACGGAAAGACACGACTGATTGTCGAACACGATCTTTAAATAATTCCTTTTAAGCCCCTCCGGGGTGTGGAGTACCGAAACTAAGGCCCACATTTAATTGCAACGCAGAGCGTTGTAACTAGATGTGGGCCTTTTTTTATGCCTAAAAATCTAAAGAATTCAGGAGTTAAAAAATGGCAGCCTTCTCCGAGACGCAATGCCGGGAACAACTTGATAAATACTTAAAGGCAGAGGAGCAGATCCTAGCCGGACAGTCATATGCAATTAAGGGACGCACTTTTACCCGGGCAGATCTCGAGGCAGTGCAGGCGGGCATTAAACTCTGGAGTAAAAGACTTAACCGTGCATCGCGCGGCGGAATGAGGGTCTCATACCGGTAAAAATCATGAGTCATAAATTAGAAATCAAAACAAATATAATAGATAAGGCCGTGGAGGTCCTCTCTCCAAGGGCGGGCCTTAAACGCCGACACGCGCGGGCACACCTGGCAATCGTCAACAGCTATGTTGGGGCATCAAAGAAAAAGCGAAGCCTTCGAAAATGGCGCGGTACCACCGGGGACGCGGACACTGATCTGGAATTTGAAAGAGACACCCTGATTGAGCGAAGCCGGGACCTTGAACGCAACAACCCGATAGCGGGGGGGGCAATAAATAATGTCTGTCTGAACGTGGTGGGCGGAGGCCTTCGCCTTGATTCCCGAATTGATCGAAGTTACCTGAAAAGACGAATCGGCATGACAGATGAGGAAGCAGACCGGTGGGAAGAACAGGCGGAACGTGAGTTTGACCTCTTTGCCTCTTCCAAGGAATGCGACATTGAGCGGACTCAGAACTTTTATGAAAAGCAGGAACTCTCCATGCGGCAGGTCCTGGTCAATGGTGATGTCCTGGTCCTTACTCCCCGCATGGAAAGAATGGGGTCCCCCTATAAGTTAAAGCTGCAGATGGTTGAAGCAGACCGGGTCTGCAATAAGGACAATGTTCCCAACGGTTCATTCGGGAAAAGTGACAGGCGAATATTTGACGGAGTGGTAAAAGATAAATACGGGGCACCGGTAGAGTATCACATCACAAAGGGACACCCGGGAAGCCTTCATGATTTTTCCAAAAGCATGGAATGGGATATAGTCAAGGCCTTCGGAGAGAAGACAGGACTTCCCAATGTGCTGCACCTTTTTAAACAGCTGCGCCCGGGACAATCCCGGGGAGTGCCGTATCTTACTCCGGTAATAGATCCGCTGAAGCAGCTGGACCGCTACACGGAAGCAGAACTCATGGCGGCAGTAGTTTCCGGAATGTATACGGTTTTTATTACTACAGAAGACGGGGACTCCGGCATGGGTGAAGAACCGGATCTTAATCCCGGCGGAACCTCAACAGATAAAGAATCCGAAACGAAACTTGGATACGGGGCAATCATTGACCTGGCTGAAAATGAACGGATAGAATCCGCTAATCCGGGAAGGCCCAACACCGCCTTTGATCCCTTTGTGGCCAGTATCCTGAAGCAGGTGGCCATCGGCCTGGAACTTCCCTATGAGATCCTCATGAAATGTTACCAGTCATCATATTCCGCATCAAAAGCGGCCTTCCTGGATGCATGGCGTTTCTTTCGTTCAAGAAGAAGCTGGCTGGCAACTAATCTTTGTAAACCGGTCTATGAGATATGGATGTGGG
Organism: uncultured Spirochaetota bacterium; assembly: GCA_942491575.1. GTDB lineage: Bacteria > Spirochaetota > UBA4802 > UBA4802 > UBA5550 > CAZHNW01. Next base: position 416,287 of record CALOBT010000025.1, on the reverse strand, counting down.
AAGCAGTGGCCCAGGGGCGGATCTATGCCCCGGGATTCTTTGATGATCACCTTATCCGCAAAGCCTTTCTGGGGTCCCAATGGATCGGACCGGCTCCCGGACACCTTGATCCTCTCAAAGAAATGGCTGCAGCTGAAAAGAGAGTGAAATCCCTCCGGATTTCCACCAGACGCCGTGAGGCCCTGGAGTATTCCGGTGACGACTATAACGACCTTAAGACCCAGATCCGGAAAGAAGAAATCTTTGAGAAAGAACTCGAATCGATAGGAGTGCAGGAAAAATGAAATTGATGGATATCTTAAGCAGCCCCCTGGCAATTCATCCCCGGAAACTGATGGGAATATCTTTCATCATGGATGCACATCAGCAGGGAGAGAAGCTGGACCTCAAAGAGATTGAAAACAAGATACTCTCCTTTGAACCATCCCCCGGGGAAAAGAAAGGCTATGAAGTAATTAATGGAACAGCCGTGATCCCCATCCACGGAGTGATCTCCAAGCAGTCCAGTGCTTTCTCCCGAATATTCTATGGCGGCACCTCCACTCTGGAGATAAAGGAGGCTATGGCACACGCCGTTGCAGATTCAGAAGTCAAAAAGATAATTCTCCATATTGATTCCCCTGGCGGGACAGTTGACGGTACCCAGGAAGCGGCCCGGGCAATATATGAGTCCCGTGGAGAGAAGGAGATTATCGCCTTTACCGACGGCCTCATGGCAAGTGCCGCCTACTGGATAGGATCAGCAGCTGACAAGATTATCATCTCCGGAGACACGGCGGAAGTCGGATCGATCGGAGTGATTTCAACCCATGTTGAATACAGTGAAATGGATAAAAACATGGGAGTCAAGGTCACAGAAATCAAGGCTGGAAAATATAAGGCGGCGTACTCCAGCAATAAACCCTTGAGTGCAGAAGACAAAGAATATCTTCAGAGCCAGGTCAACTACCTCTATACGATTTTCATAAATGATGTCGCCACCTTCCGGGGAGAGGACCCGGAGAAGGTCCTCTCTGAAATGGCGGAGGGAAAAATCTTTATCGGGCAACAGGCAATTGCAGCTGGTCTCGTTGACGGTGTTTCAACATTTGAGCAGCTAACAAATATTTCAGAAGGCGCAACAAGCGTAACAGCTTCTGCAATGGAACGCGGTGCCGTTCCAAATGCGGAAGCAGGCAGAACAGGAGAAAAGGAGGCTGAGTCTATGAAACTCACCGCAGAAGAATTAAAGGCAAAGTATCCTGAAACGTACAAAGAAGTATATGAGCTGGGAAAGGCAGAGGCAGGAAATGCAATTACGGATGAGCAGCTCGCTTCTGCCCAGAAACAGGGTGCTGAAGAGGAACGATCCCGGATTCAGGCAGTAAAAGATCAGCTGATCCCCGGGCATGAAGCAGTAATTGAGAAGGCGATGTTTGACGGCGAAACAACTGGAGAGAAGGCCGCGGTCTTAATCGTCCAGGCAGAGAAGAAGAAGCGGGATCAAAAACTGCAGGACCTGGAAGAAGACGGCAAGGATGTCCATGTCGATTCAGCAGAACCCGGTGATGGTTCTACTCCAGATGCAGGTGACAACAGGCCCGTGGAAGAGAAGGCAAAGGCAGAGTGGGAAAAGTCCGCGACGGTGCGCGCAGAGTTTTCAGATGATTTCGATGCATATCTTGCCTTCCTCAAAAATGAAAAGAACATACGCGTAAAGAGGGGGTAGTCCATGGGTACATTAACTACTGATAAAATTCGGGACTATGAACTTGGGGATGTCAATGAGTTTCCCATGATCGCCGGTGACGTGATCTATGAGGGAACAGCTGTCGGTGATAACGGCAGCGGGTATGCTAGACCACTGGTGGCCGGTGATGCCTTCCGTGGATTTGCTGAGAGATGTGCGGACAACAGTGACGGCGTGGCGGGCGATACGAGAATCCGCGTAAAGGAAAGGGGAAAGGTTGTTTTACCCGTTGCGGACCTCGCACTTGCTGATGTCGGAAAGGATGTCTATGCCAGCGATGACGATACCTTTACCCTTGAGAAAGGGAGCAATACCAGGATCGGGTATGTATGCAGATATGAATCCTCCGGTGTGGGGATTGTATGCTTTGCAGCCAATGAAGGCACTGAAGAGGAAGTAACCGCTGCAGCAGGAACAGCCGGTGATGCTGTAAGTGATGTAGGCTCTTCTTTCTCCCAGGCAACCCTGAATGACAACTTTGCCTCACTCGTCGGCAAGGTGAATTACTTACTCCGAAGACTCGGACAATAGGAGGATATACATGGGTGCATTTCAATTATCATCCCGTGCGATTATAGGCACATTCTACAAACGCCTTGAACAGAACCCAGGAGCCTGGTGGATCAATAAGCTCTCCATGCTCTTTCAGTCTGATCAGGGATCTGAGACATACAAGTGGCTCGGCATGGCTCCGGTAATGAGACAGTGGATCGGCGGCCGCCAGGCAAAGGGATTCCGTGAGAACGGTCTAACCATTGAGAACCTCGACTTTGAAGCAACAATTGAAGTCCTGGTGAAGGAACTCCGGAGAGATAAGACCGGCCAGGTGATGGTCCGTATCAAGGAACTGGCAGACCGTACCAATGCACACTGGGCCATGCTTCTCTCTGAGCTGGTACTTGGCGGGGCCTCAAAGACCTGCTATGACGGTCAGTATTTCTTCGATACGGATCACAAGGAAGGCAAAAGCGGAGTGCAGAGTAATAAGATCTCCGTTGATCTCTCTGAACTTCCCGTGGAAAAACACGGATCAATCACATCTCCTTCTCCGGAAGAGATGGAGCAGTGCATCCTTCAGGGAGTCACGCAGCTCCTTGGATTCCTGGATGACCAGGGGCAGCCCATGAATGAGGGGGCAAGTGAGTTTATCGTTATGCTTCCGACAACTCTCATGACTGCAGGGAATGCCGCAATTACCAATCCCATTCTCACTTCCGGGAAAACCAACACGATTATCACGGCTGATTTTTCCATCAAGCCGGTGATCAATCCTCGTCTCACCTGGAACGACACCTTTGCATTATTCCGAGCTGATGGAAACGTGAAGCCTCTTATTCGCCAGGAAGAGGAAAATGTGCAGCTGAAGGCAATCGCAGAAGGCTCTGAGCTTGAGTTCAATGAAAACAAGCATCAGTACGGCGTCGATGCCAGCAGAAACGTGGGATACGGATACTGGCAGCATGCATGCCAGGTTAAAATGGTCTGATGGGGGCTCGAATGAGATCATACAGAGTCACCGGCAAGGCTGCCCGGTTTGCTCCGGATTCAATTCTGGGGCTTTCTCCGGAGCAGTACGAGGACCGTAAAATGTACCTGGAGCCGGTCAAAAGAAAGGACCACTGGTACCGGGCACTTCAAACAGTTGAGTTTAAGAAGGGCGAGACAATCGGTGTCAAAGGAGAGCTGGATAAGGTGACCAGGCTTGTAATGGTATCAACGGATATTGAGGATCCAGAAAACACCGGTGCTGATGACACCAGTGCTGGAAATCCCGGTGAGGCCTCTCTCTTCGATGATCAGATTGTTGATGATGAGATTGATCTTGAAGCTCTCGATGATGATCAACTTCGTTCAATGGCCCTTCGTCTGAATATCAACGGATTTGATGCAATGGATCGGGAATCTCTCATGGATGCAATTGTTGATGCTTCAAAGTATGAGCAGTGCGACCTGGAGAGCTTAAACGATGAGGAGCTCATCTCCATTGCAGCACAGTTTGAAATTGAAGACGCCGGCAATCTTGACCGTGACAGTCTGATTCTCACCATCATGGAAAAGCAGGAAGAGGACTGTGACTGATTTTTTAGCTGAAGATTTGCCCACCATGTTTGAGGACTTCGGAGAGTCAGTTCTCTATGACCCTGAAGGCCCGGGGCGGAATGAGATCAAGGCCCTGGTGGACTTAAGTGCGGAGGAGAAGGACCTGGTGGAGGGTGAATTTCACCTTACCGGGTTTGTCCCGATGATCACTGTCATGACATCACTTCTTCCAACTATTAAGAAAGGTGACCTCTTTGAGGTACGCGGAGAATCTTACAAGGTCCGCAGAATCCTTCCGGATAACGAGGGAGAACGGGACATTATTCTGGAGAGGCGGTAATGGGAAAACAACAGCAAATCATTGATGAGATAAAATCACTTCTTTCAACGGTCACCAGAGCAAACAATTATAAAACAGACCTGGGATTGAACGTGAAAGAGTGGTATCTCGACGGTGATGAAGAAGATGTTCCCTATACTGATGTCCGGGACAACGAAGATATAACCGTTGAAAATAACGGGGGCTTCGAATGGGTTATGCCCCTGGATATCCTGGCAGTCTCCGGGGGTGATACTTCCCGCACTGATGCACGAAACATGGTGGGCGATATCTATAAAGCTATTGGAACAAAACAAACACTGGATAACCTGGTGAGTTTAATCGATCCGGTGAAACACCGGATACTTTCTGAAAAAGGATCCGCTCTTGTCTCTGGCGTGCTTGTGACAATTAAAGTCACCTTTATGACCGATACCTGGAGCGATTAATAAAAGGAGGGAGTAGAGAATGTTGAATATTACTCCATCAAATTTAGGGAAAAATAAGAGCAAATTCCTGCTTCATGATCCAGCCCTGTACTTGAAATTACACGGCCATACGGATCTGAACTTTTATCCTATTGGATACCTGGAGTTGGAAAAAAACTGGGCTCAAAAGTTAGAGTACGCGGTTTTTAAAAGCGGAGTCCCGGGACAGCTGGTGCGAAAAGATGTAGTGGATCAGGAGTTTACCCTCGAGGGGAAGTTAAAGCAGATCCAGGCAGAAACTATTGCCCTGCTTTCCCAGCGCTACATCGACAGCAGCGGAACTAATAAAAAGCGGGTAGTGATGGGATCAGATATCCCGCCTCCTGTATTTGTGGCTGCCGATATGGTAACCCAGACAGTGGACGGGCGAGAAGTACGGCTGCGTGTCCGCTACGGGCAGATTACCGCAGAAGAGTTCGCCCTGGCACTTGGGGCGAAGGAACACGCATCAATTCCTTTTAAGATTGAGGCATTAATTGATGAGGATCCCATGGGGAACAATCCAGACTGGGATTACCTGGGTAAGGCTGGCATCAGCGGAACACTGGCTGAAGCCAGTGATGTGATTACAGCAGTTAGCTTCGGAGACCTGGTTAATCTTATTCCTGGCGGCCACATCCAGGGAGTAAATATCCCTGCAGGAGCACTGATCGATAACATCAACTATGATGAAAATACCATCAAACTTTCAGCGCCAGCAACCGGTGACGGAGCAGCTCAAAGCATTGAGGTGGAGATTGATCACGAGAAGAAGGAATATGACAATGTAGCCTTCTTTGAGTTCGAGGAGGCAGCCTGATGAATCTGAAGGTACGGGAAAGGTTATATGATGTGCAGAGTCTGCTGCAGGAGAGATCCACCGATTTTGACATCATGCGGGAGCGTCCCCTTATCTTTTCCGCAAGGGGAAAACACCTGGTGTGTGCACCTGTTAAGTGGCGTGAGCATCCGGCATTTGTGCAGGACCTGACCCGTACCATCAGCAGGTACATAGAAATTTTTCAGAAGGTTGAATTTCTTTCATCCGATGAATTCAAGAATTCCGGAGCCATTGATGGGGCTCTTAAGCAGATTGCCGTTTTTGATGGTACCCGGCAGTACGACCGGTTCATCAGAAAGGGCCTTCCTGACTTCCTTCGAAAGTGGGCCTTTACTCTGGATCGCAAAGAGAAGAAACTCATCAAATTATCCAGGAGGAGCTTGAATAACATTCTCGATTGTTTCTCCGTCGATGAGCTCCTGGAGGTGTTTTTTGCCATCTTTGTTTTTAACTATGATGTCGTAAAAAAAAAGACCTTCGATTTTCTCACTCGTTTGCAGATCGTCCCGTCACAGCCTACGACGTCTTTGGATTCTTTTACCGGCACCAGGCCGGAATCTCCGATGCCGAAATATTCTCCAAAACAGTTCAGCAAATCCGACTTGGAGTCACTCGCGCAGCAGAGTCTGCTGAATTAGATTATCGGGATATGGAATCAATAATGAATCAACAGTGAATCAATAATGAGACAATGACATGGGAACAAAAACAAACGACATATTGATCGCCATAAAGGGAGACATTAAACATCTTGATGCCTCAATGGTAACGGCTCAGAAAAAAATAGATCACCTGGTTAAACATACACGCAAGGCCTCCAGGCAGATGGAAAATCCCATCTCAAAAATCGGAACCTATGTGAAGGGCTACATCGGTCTTCAGGCGGGTAAGTGGATGCTTAAACTTGTCGGTGATATTGATTCTGTTAAGAGTTCCTTTAATTCTCTCACTTCAGATGTCAAGGGGGGAAGTAAGGGGCTTCTAAACGATGTAAAGAAGGCCGCCAGGGGAACCGTGTCTGAACTGGAGATTATGCGCTCCACTAACCTTGCCATCTCTCTCATGGGAAAGGAAGTCACCGGGCATCTTCCTAAAATGATGGAAGTTGCAAGGGTTGCCGCCCGTACCCAGGGGGCATCAGTTCAGCAGATGTATAATGACATCATTGTCGCCTCAGGCAGGCAATCTGTTATGATCCTTGATAACCTGGGGATCTCTTCTGCAACTGCGGCACGTTACCAGGAAGAATACGCAAAGACATTGGGAAAAACTCGCCAGCAGCTTAATGCAACGGAAAAGCGCGCTGGTTTCTTTTATGCAGTAATGAAGGCTGGAAATGACCTCATGGATATGGCGGGCGGGAAAGCGCTCACCATGGGGGAGCGCCTTCAGATAGTTAAGGCAAAGGCAGAGGATGCCGCAGCGGGTTTTGCTGAGAAACTGACTCCCGGACTTGAAGAATTTGTCACCGTCCTTACTGAGACAAATGATAAAATGGGTAATTCCCTGATGAATACCATGGGTGATGCAGTTAATGATCTATTGACTTTGTTTTCTCGCCTGATTACTCAAATCAAATATATGCCTGAAGCCTACCGGCAAGCCTGGCAGGATGTTAAAGATACATTTAGTCTTAATGAAGGAAGGCGCTTTGCTGCTCGATGGCGGTCAAAGCAAGTTGAGATATTAAATGAATGGGCCGAACATGATCCAAGTTATGCCGCAAAATTAATGAAGAAAAATTGGGACCTGATGAAATCATACGGGTTCTCTGAGGAATATTTAACCGGTGGGTATCGATTACTGCGTGGTAGTTCAAAATATTCTAAATATCGTAAACCCGAAAAAACAACTGGAAGTGGCGGTGCCCGTCCAGGTAGTGCCTCTAGTGATGCTGGGGGAAAAGGCTCCGGAAAGAAGAAAGATTTCAGCATGTCACGATATTACTCCATGTCCGGCCAGCAGAAAGAGGCTGAACTTGCGAAATTGAAAGAGAGTTACCAGAAGTATGCTGAAGAAAACAAAGAATATTTTTTAGCCCATGAAGAAGACATGCTTCTCCTCTTTGAGCAGTACCGTCAAAAGCGCCTGGAGATAGAAGAGAAGTATGACGCAGCTGCAAAGGCCATGAAGGAGGGCCTTGCAAATGCTGCAAAATCTGCAATGTCATCTTTTGAGTCTGCAACCAAAAGTGCTTTGAAAAGTTCTCTCCTTGGAAAGGGAGGCTGGAAGGAATGGGGAAAAGCCATCAAGGATATTGTGGCCGGTATGGTTGCAGACATTATCTATGCCATCGCAAAAGCTTTGATACTTAAGGCGATCACCTCCTCAATCGGTGGAGGTGCAGTCGGACTAGGTGCCATGGTGTTTCAATCTGGCAGGGTGCCGTCATATGAGAAAGGTCGGGTACCGGTCTTTGCAAATGGATGGAATCCCGCGAGTTACCTTCCCGCAGATCACTTTCCGGCCTTCATTGGTGCCAGTGAGGCAGTAATTACTGCTAAAGCCACCAGAAACAACGCGGATATTCTCCAGGAGATGAACCGAACCGGGGAACGTGTCGGTGGGGATGTCAACCTCACCAGCGTCATTAATGCAGAAGTGGATGGTCAGGTATTGTTCAATGTGGTGGAACGACAACGCCAGGACAGGGCCTCACTTATGGGTGCCCAGAATTACAGTAAGAGGAATATAAACCGATGAGGAAGTATCACCGCGATAAGATTATAAAGTTCGCCCATACTCCGGTCATTGAGTCGGAGATAATCCCTGAGAATGTAGTGGGACCATCAACGGATACCACTCTCCGGTCCCTGGACTTTACTCCGTCGGATGCCTCCTGTATATTTATCTCAAATTTAACCGGTAATGATTCGACAGGCTCCGGAAGTCAGGCCTCTCCAGTAGCATCAATTGAGAAGGCCCTGACCCTGGTTGATGCCAGTCACACAAAGGTGGTGATTCTGGATTCTGAAAACTATGAGGAACCAGGTCTGGTTCTCTCCGGATATATTACCGGGATTTATGCAGCAGATGGGTGTACTCCAAAGGTTTCTCCTTCAATTGTATATGAACTGAAACAAGCCACAATGCACACCAGTGAGACCGTCCCGTCCTCTGGAGATATGGTCAACTTTGTAAATGGAATTTATGAGCTGTCTAATGGGAGCATTCTCCGTTGCTGGCAGACATGGAAAGCTTCAGCAACTTATGAAATTAAATATAAAATATATGGTCCGGATTTAACCACTGTAATTAAGGGCGATACGATTATCATTTCAAATGCAGAAACTTCCATGATGGGAGTCTCCATTGGTGACGGGTATTTTCACATCGGAGTCAATGGTCATAAAGATGTCAATGACATGTTCGTTTATAAATATGATAATACAGGACTGGAGATCGGTGATCCAGTCATATACAATGCCGGAAATGGGGTAAGCCTTACCGGATTATCAGAATTGAGTACAGGCGATTTGATCCTTTATGCAAGGACTACAAATTCTGTGGTAACCTACCGTATTTCTTCCGGGGGTGTGTATAAAAATACAACGGTCATTGATAGTACAACCTTTGATGGATATATAAGTGATTCTCTAATCCTTGAAGATGGTAATTTCTTTTTTACCTACTCGGTATTTTTTCAGGACCTCTCCTTTGATGCCTATCTTGTTTTATGCAGCAGTAACGGATCTATCCTTCAGAAAGAACGTCTCGGTGATGGTAAAAGTCATTATATAGCAAGAGATCTGGAAGAAGATGACAAAATTACTGTGACTTTTATGGAGATGAATGTAATGCAGGATACTATTTTGCATGTCTATGATTATATTTTCACCTCGGGCGGATTTTATGGCAAGACCAGCCGGTTGACACATGATTTTAATCAGGGGGATGGAACTTTAAGTATAGGCCATCACATGCGCTTCGCCAGAGCTAGCTATGGTTATAACGTTATTCTTTTGACGTTGTATAATTCCAATATAAATCAATCGATAACCAGCGCCCGAATCTATGACAGTTACTGGAACCTCAAGTCAGATTTAAATCTCCATATCAGTACTTATACTTATCTTGATCCTAATGGAAGTTTTATCCATAAAAACCTGATGTTATATTATCAGACTGCATGGAAGTATGTCGACGGGACCTCAACGATATATGCAGTGGATATTGTGGACTCATATCTGGTCAAGGCGACAACTGAGGTGGAGTTCAATGGTCTCTCTATTGACGGCCAGAACATAGAGAATTTAAAATACATGATCTGGGGGCAAAATAATATTGCCCTGAAATATTGTGATATCTACTCCAGAGGTCCCCGGGATGATGCTCCCATTGAGTTGTTCGATCGTTTTACATTACATATCACAGGGATCCCCACCATCCAGAACTCAATAATTAGAGACGGCTGGGACATCTATCTGGATGTAAATACTGCAGATATTTTATACTCTCAGTTTTATCGACTCCAGGGAGGTCTCACCATTGACGGAGCTGCTGCCGTCCCCGGGAATATAAACATAAACCACTGTGACTACTTCGCCAATTATACCGGATTAAAATTCGAAAACAATTCAGGAAATGAAAAGATTCGGAACTCAATATTTCATAATGTCCCCAGTGAGTCGATCGAGGCAGACAACCAGGTGACTCTTGATAATTCTCTTCTCACCAGTGATACTATAAACGTCACAGAGAACGGATGTATTCATGCAAATCCTCTCTATATAAATGAGGGGGCAAGTGATCCTGCACAAATTGATCTCAATCTCAAGATCCGGGATATGGGATACCTTGCAACAAGTCCGGCCTATGGTCTCGGCGATGGCTCTGAGAATGCCGGATCCTGTGATGTTAGCTACAACTTTAAGGAAACCAGCCGGACAGAGATTGTCCTCCCCAAGGAAAATCTCAATATTGATTATATTCCCGTCAATGCCGTCACCCAAAAAAGGGCAGATGGTTCGGCCCGTTTTTATAAGGATGCAATCCAGGAAGCAATCGAGGTCCCCTGGGATTCTCTCTTGGCAGATGACTTCGACAAAGTCCTGGCAATGGTAGCCAGCGAGAAGGACTCCGTTCTGATTTACCCCGAGCCCGTCAGTAATCCTACATACTATTTTGAAGCGACCCTGACCTGGAAGAACCTGGCGGGATCCCCGAAAGATTTTCGCCAATCAGAGACCGGCGTCAATCAGAGTAACAGTGTCATCCTCCTCCGGAAATATGAGCCTGAGATTGAGGTCGGCTGATGGCACTAATCTACATTGTAAATAATACCAAAATTTCAACTGCTGATGTGATTAAGAAAAACAGTATCGAGCAGAAGGTCAACTTTAACGGACAGGACCTGATTGCCGCAAAGACGACTATTCGCCTGGATAATACAGACAGGTCAAAATACGACGACCAGACTGCTGGTTCTCTTTTCTATGGTGTAAGCTGGTACAATGCACCGGTCACAATATATGATACTGATCTGGGGATCCTCACATGGGTGGGGCGGATCAAGTCGATTAAAGTCAATGACGGCGAGCAGTCACTGGAGATTGAGAGTACCAATTGGCTGAAAGACGCCGTTGATACAACCTGTAATTATTCTGCCAATGAGATCACTCCCATGGCGGCAATCGAGGATATCATAACCAGCGAGGACCTGGTCAATATCGATGCCTACTGGATAAATAAATACACCTTCAATTATACAATCGGGTATCAGGACAGTCACAGCATTACCGTGGATATTAACTTTACCCATGAAAAGAATCAGAACTGTCTCCAGGTGATAGAGGAACTCTGCCGGATCAGTCATTCTTCTATCTATCTCCGGAATAATACTATTTATGCCCTGCAGTATGAACCATTCAAAGGCGGCCAGGGGACACTCATCGAGGAGAGAAACCTCACTCCGGGATCGTACCGACACCATTATGATTCCAATGAAATATATACGGAATGCCATGTCCGGTACAAGCCATCCAGCGGAGCGGTGACCCTTTCCAAAATAACTGAAAGCAATGATACCGGCTTAAACAAGGGATACCCCCGCAAAACCTGGAACATCCCTGACGTAGACAACGGAACGAATCCGGAAGAATATCCTATCATCATAAACAACGCCACGGGTGCGGCATGGGTTGTATCAACAGCACTGGAACGTTGGAGCGAACCGGGACTGGTGGGGGAGTTTACAATTGGTGAGGAGCTGGAAGTAATCCCGGGGACTCAGGTTGACCTTAATTTTCGGACCTTTATCCGGGAGCCGATTCTCATCACCGGTCATTTATATAATCCGGCAAGACACGAGGTAACCCTGACAGGGATCTTTCGAAACCTGCCGGTGCGAAAATATTCAGTTGATATTGATCCTCCTGAAACACCGGCCATCATTTCGGTCATCTATCTCTCTTCCACATCCTGGAGGATCCTTTTTACCAAATGCCAGGACGCGGAGAGTTACGAGATGTATTTCACAAACTCTGCCGGATCATGGAATACCTCATTCTCAGACCAGGGGATCAGTCACCTGGAAATCAAGGATCCCGGTATCACTGATGACGGATTCCATTTTGTCGATGTTACCGGACTGCAGCCGAGACTGCGGTATTGGTATAAGACCAGGGCAATTGATGCATCTCTTAATCCTTCAGCATTTTCTAATGTTTTCGAAGGTCTTCTCATTCTCAACGCATATGAAAACAGGTATTATTTATCCGGTGATGTTTGGACGGGCATCTCTTTAGATTTGCCAAACTCAGAAAAGGGCAGTCCACCTTCCTCAGAGGTTCTTTATGGCGCTGGGATATACGGTCTCGATTATTATGGACTCACCGCCTATTACGAAAGCCCGATCTATAAACTCATAGATTATTCCCTGCTCCGGTACACCGGAGAGGGACGCCTCACCATTGGGTACCGGTCATCAACTGATAACATCACCTGGTCAAGCTGGTCCTCTGACATCAAAGTCAACGGGGAGGGGGCACTGGATGTCACGCCCTTCAATTATTTTCAATTCCGGGTGATATTCTCATCACTGACCTGGGATGATCCTGACAATTTTCAATTACTGGAGATACGTTAATGGCAGAATCACGAATACCGACAAGAACTGACGGCATAGACAATATCGCTGCAGCAGATCCAAATACCCTGCAGAGGTGGATCCTCGATATCCTCGAAGGACTGGTACGTTTTGACGCCCTTAAAATTATCGGAGACGATTCAGACTGGGTAGTACATCTGCCAATTCTAAAAGCCTTTTATGATAGCAGAGGCCAAGCCGATGGTGTAGTTGTCACCGATAGTAATAATTTAATTCCCACCAGCCAAATTCCAGCCAGGGCCATGGTTGATATACATGTTGTATCATCAGAGACGGAACAACTGACCCTTGTTGTTCAAGAAGGAGATATTTGCATCCGAACTGATGAGGGTGTATCATATTTTGCTTTGAATGATGCCAATGCCTCGATGAGTGACTGGCAGATATCTCTTACTCCTGATGGTGCAGCCCTGAGTGTTGACGGTCGGACAGGTAATGTAATTTTATCAGATCTCTATGAACCAAAGGATCCAGCAATTCTTACTCATATCAACGATGGCACCAAACATCGATTGATAAATGACAGCGCAGGAGCAGGAGACACCACTTACTTATTCTCTGCTGATAAAATAACTCAGTTAATCAATAATGTCATTGCGGGACTAGCACAGATAGTAGACACGCCCACAGATGGGGAAACCATCAAGGGCATCTCTTCAAACTGGGCCTATGACCACGAAGCAGCATTTAATGCCCATACTCATGATAGCAGATATTACACCGAATCAGAAATAGTTTCACTGCTTTCAGGAAAAGCAAATACAAGCCATACTCATAGCTATGCTCCACTTCCTTACACTGGGTCAACTACAAATAATACGAATTTTCCAATTGGTACAATAGTTGCTGTAGATGCTTCTAATGATGGCTATTCTAATCGGAATGCGTCAGACACCATATATTTAGATGTTGATCAGGCGTATAAATACCAAAAGGTGCCGGGTACAAGTGCTTTGAGCGGAACTTGGAGGTGCAGGGGTACCACTACTACCAATTACCAGATATTTCAAAGAGTAGCCTAAAAAGGAGAAAAATAACTATGATTATAAGCATAGAGCTATCAGAAAATTTAGAAGAAGTAACCGCAATAAGCAAGGAGTTTACCGACGAGGCAGGGGAGCCATGTCACTTTAATGCCAGGCTAGACGATCCATACGGAGACCCAAAACTGATACACAGTATTTTCGATGAACTCCATAAAGATACTGACACGTATTACAATGTAAAGGGAGATAAAATAGCCCAAATATTTGGCCTAGAACCACCCACGGCTCCGGAGGAATAATGGAATGCACAAAACGAACTATCCAACTATTGCGGCTTTCATCAGCGGTGCTGCTCTTGCTGGCGGGATCTGCATCTATCTTATTGTTCGTCTGATACGTCAGTACGATGAGAAGTTTAAAGAAATCTTCCAGGAGATCCGCATCATGCGGGAAACTAAAACAAACCTGGAATGGATTATAAAAGAACATGATAAAAACCACGGAGGCAAATGATGATTTCACCGGTTAATAATCCAGTAATTACCAGCCCTTACGGGCCGAGGATGCTGCAGGGGAAAAGACAGTTTCATAACGGTATTGATTTCATCTCCGGAGAGAGAGATTCCCGGGTGATGGCAATCTCTGATGGGATTGTGATCTATGACATGGATGATTACGCCGACGAACTGCGCTGGAGTTCGAAGAAACACTCTGCCGGCAATTATGTGATTATCAAGCATGAGATCGGCGGGGATTTCTATTATTTCAGGTACTTGCATCTGGGAGAGAATTATCTTTCTGTCAATGAGGAAGTAAGGGAAGGGCAGGTCATCGGGAAGTATGCTGATGCCGGCATTTCATACGGTGCTCATCTTCACCTGGGGGCTTTTGATTCTAAGTGGCGGCGTGTGGATCCCACGCCGCTGATACATTCTGTTATTCCGGAGGTGGCCGCGTGAGTGCGAGAAAGGCAGTAGATAAAACGAAGTTGGTGAAGATCGGTCCGGTGACTATGGGGAGGAAGACATTTCTCTCCGGGCTTGGGATAGTGCTGATCGGGGCTTATATGATTCTTTCTTTTTCCTGTGAATTCAAGAAGGGGCCTTTGAGCTGCAGCAGCAAGCCGGCAGATGTGAAGTATCATCATGGTAAGGAGAAATAATATGAAAAAACAAATATTGCTGTCAATAATGTTAATGGTTTTGGTAATATTCTGGGGCAGTTCTCTCTTTCTTGCTTTCGGTTGTATGTCCGCTCCAAAAAAAATAGAGGATGAGAGTGTTTCATGTTTTCTTGCTCGGGACTGTCTATATCGAAATCAAAAGAATCATGATAAATCTTCTTGTTCATTGCTGATAAAGGGGTGTTATGAGGACTTAAACGAATTGAGAAGAATTAACCGTATGAATTATTGTAATAATAAATTGAAAAGGCCTGTTAGTATGAACTGGCAGGCCTGCTGGGATAAGCTTGAATAACTTAACATTGCTTTAATAACTATATCTTTATTAGAAGATATAGTTATTAAAGCTTACATAGGACACTTCATTAGTTGATATAAGCATTAGAATTACCGACAGTTCCTCTGTTAGGGCTATAATCATCCCCTGAACCTGTTATGTTTATTGTAGAGAATATAAAAATATTAGACCCTCTATCAGCCTGTACGCCTATACCACTACTACCGTTATTGATTACCACACAACCAGAACCTGCGACTACCTCGATTTTCCCCATTCGGGTGAATAATCCAGCTCCTCCTGATGCTGATTTATAAATATCATTAATTGTAATTGCTCCGGTGCCTGATGGATTAACTAAAATATGACCACCATTGCTGGCATGTATAGCTCTATATCGAGGTGCGGTTGAAGATAATACGATATCTCCGGCTTTACCGTTCCCGACAACTACATAACTGTTGGAAGAAGAATAAATACAAGATCCCCACTCTGATCCTTGTGTTAATACTGAAGTAGAAGAAGCGTTGTAGTTTGCTATGACTACATATCTGCACCCATAAAAGGAGAGTACCCCTCCAACAGTGGAAGTGATATTATATCCGTTAAGGTCAATTGAAATGTTATTTTGCATACCTTTCAAACCAAGATATCCATTTTGATCGGATACTAGTTTAATAGTAAGCCACATATCCGGATTGAATGTACTCCTTGCTAACCATGCTTTCAGCTCATCGAAATCAACAAAATCTCCACCACTTCCAAGGGTTACTGCAATATCTTCTTTGTAATGCTTTGCAATTTGATTAAATCTTTGATTGAATTCACTGGCAGATATAGCCTGGCCTGGCTGGAAATCCGTCCATGGCGAGGTAGTTGCTGCGTAGAGTGCAGCGCCACCAAAAATAAGAGCAACAATAAGGATTGCAAAACTTCTTTTTTTACTGAAAGTTTTCTTAAAGAAGTTCACAATTCTGTCATCGATATTTAAGTTAATGTTAACCTGCATGATTATTTACTCCTGTAAAATATATTGTAGTGTGACTTAGTTTTCAAAATGTGTTTCATCGAATTTATATTCTGTGGTCCCACAGGGGTATTGTGGGTGTCCGTCTTCGCAAAAGACTACCACCCTGCTGATAGGCATATGCCCTGTTATATAATCTGAATCACCAACAGCATTACAGGCGCATACTCTATACCAAACCGGATCATTTGTTGAATCATATGCTACATCAGTATAACTGGTGCTGTCAGCTCCAAGGTCAGCCAATAGTGTGTAATCTGAATCGCTTTTTCTTTTTTTATATACTTTAAATCCCGTTTCTATAAAAGAATTATCTTCCCAGGTTAGTGTTACTTCTGTTGCGCTCGGGGTAGATAAAGTCAGAAAAGTGGGACGCCAGGGAACAGAGTCTGTCTGGCCGAAGTCGCCGATGAGATCGCGCAGGACCACTGTGGCAGGAGTTGTCTGTCTTGGCAATACTGCTACATTATTATTGGTGCCGCCAAATATGGCGAGGTCGTCACTTCCGGCAACACTTTTGTAGGCGGTTATGGTTATAGTATATGTTCCCTGAAACAAATCTTCAAAAAGGACATTGTCTCCTGGATTTCCTCTTTTTTCTTCGTTGCATACAATATCAACTCCATTGATAACAACTTTAAAATAGCTTATATCAGAAGCCGTATGATAAAAGACAGAACTACTGATGATACCTTCCTGAAGGGCATTGATGGTGCTTCGGGAGAAAGAAGAACGAGTATCGCTTTCACCCGGAAGTCTAATAGAAACTACTCCGCCATCGCCAGCTATCTCTTGACTGGTGTCACAACCTAAAAAAACAGTAAATAACAGCAGATTTATAATTGTAAATCTTTTAAATGCATATTCCGGCTCAAACCTGCCACTGATTCCGTTTTAAACCTGCCACCTATTCCGGCCGAAACCTGCCGGTTATTCCGGAGCAAACCTGCCACCTAAAATTCTTCTCAAAACCACTACAGGCCAGATAATCGCCACAGAAATATTGAATGTGGAGAGGAATAATGGCCCAGAGGAGAATACCATTGAAACGAGTAAGAGAAGCCCTGAGGCTTCATCTGGAATGCGGATTAAGCCTCAGAAAAACAGCCCAGGCTCTGTCAATATCAAGACCAGTGCTAACTGAATATTTAGAGCAATGTCAAACTCTCAATATTACCTATAAAAAAGCCCAGACGATGTCGGATGAAGAACTTACTGCCTGTTTTTCAGAAGGAAAGACAGAAGATCCTCGACTGGAATTTTTACTTAACAAATTTCCTGATTACGCGAAGGAACTGAGTAGAGTTGGAGTCACCCGTCAGCTGCTATGGGAAGAGTATAAAGCAGAGAATCCTGCAGGATACGGATATTCGCAGTTCTGTTATCACTTTCAACAGTGGAACAATAATCAGGAACTATACATGCGGATTGAACACAAGGCTGGAGACAAGCTTTATGTGGATTATGCTGGGAAGAAAATGGATATCATCGATCCTAAAACAGGAGAAATTAGAACAGCTGAAATATTCGTAGCGGCGTTGGGGGCCAGCAAATTGATTTATGCTGAAGCGGTATGGACGCAGCAAAAGCATGATTTCATATTAGCACAGGTCAATACGCTGAAGTACATTGGTGGTGTACCACGAGCGATTGTCCCGGATTGTCTCAAGTCCGCAGTAACCAAAGCCCACCGGTATGAACCGGACATCAATCCTGAATACCAGGACTTTGCCAGTCATTACGGAACAACTATACTTGCGGCCCGCCCCTATAAGCCAAAAGATAAGTCCGTGGTTGAAGGGGCTGTTCGCATTATTTATCAGAGGATATGTGCTCCTCTAAGGGACCACACCTTTCACAGTCTTGAGGAAGTTAACAAGGCAATATGGGAACAACTTGAAATGTTAAACAATCGTCCTCTTCAGATCTATGGAGTCAGCAGGTGGGAGCTATTCCGTGAGACGGATATGGAGGCTCTAATACACCTTCCTGTAGAGGATTATACAATTCGCCACTTTGCCAGATGCAAAGTGCAGTTCAATTATCATGTTTACCTCAAAGAAGATCAACATTACTATAGCATCCCCTATCAACACCGTGGCAAACATGTCGAAATACGGTATACCGCCACAATTGTTGAAATATACCTGAATAATAGCCGTATAGCCGCCCATAAACGCAATTTCAGGAAGTTTTCATACTCAACCATTAAGGATCATATGCCTCCCGGCCATAAGTTTATGGATGACTGGAGTGCCGAGAAGTTCATAAGCTGGGCGCAGAAAGTTGGAGTACATACAACTGAAGTCATAGAGCACATCCTATACAGAAAGGAACATCCTGAGCAGGGCTATAAGACTTGCCTGGGCATACTTAATCTTTCCAAAGAGTATGGAAAGGATCGTCTTGAGAATGCCAGCAAACGGGCGTTATACCTTGATTCGTTATCACTGAAGGTGATTAAGAATATATTAAGCAACGGTCTGGAGGAAGTGAAAGATGACAATGTGTCAGACAGTCCACCTGACACACCTTATCATGAAAACATTCGCGGTTCCAGATACTATCATTAGGAGAATTTATGAACACAACAGAGACTATGACAAAGATGAAAGACTTGAAACTCAATGGCATGCATCGCATGTTCGAAGAATTGAGGTCAAACAGAATGGCGGATTCATTAAGCCACGAAGAGCTCATCGGTCACCTCATTGATGCTGAATGGGAAGACCAATACAATCGAAAAATATCACGTTTAATAGCCGGTGCCGGATTCAGGTACCAGGCTGCGATTGAAGAAGTTGAATGTTCGAAAAGCAGGAACATAGAGAGGAACACAGTCGTTGCTCTTAGCAGGTGTGATTGGATTAAAAAGGGCGAGAACATCCTGGTCACCGGAGCTACAGGCACTGGCAAAAGTTTTCTTGCCTGTGCCATTGGGCACCATGCCTGTATGAACAGGTACAAGGTACGCTATCTCAATTGCATGAAACTGTTTTCTCACTTAAAATACGCTAAAGCGGATGGATCATATTTTAAGGAGATGAAAAAACTTCAAAAACAGGACCTCCTGGTTCTCGATGATTTTGGATTAAAGCCATTTGATGCAGAGAGCAGACTCATTCTCCTTGAACTGATGGAAGACCGATATGGGAGCAAATCGACTATCATAGCATCACAGATACCGGTAGCTGTATGGCATGATATTATTGGTGATAAGACAATTGCGGATGCAATTTGCGACCGATTCATTCACAATGCTGATAAAATTGAACTCAAAGGAGGCTCGATGCGGAAGCTAAAAAAAAATAATTCTGGACGAAACCTGCCACCTGAAAAATAACAGATTTACATGCTGAGAAGTTTTTGAAAGTGGTAAACTTTGCTCCGGAACAGGTGGCAGGTTTCACCGGAATATGCATTTAAAGGACACTATGAGCTCCTGTGAATTATTTTTTAGAGTTAAACGCAAATTATTGCACAATAAAAAGCAAGTAAATTTTTAATATTTATTTAAAATATTCAAAATATGTAATATTTACTATCTTTATTGGAATTTTTGTTGACACAAATAGGTTGTCTTCCAGAAAGAAAGTAAACAATATTAGCTACCTGGAAAATTTACCATGAATACTAACTTTCTCTCGAAATTTTTTGCATCCTTTATCATTATATTATCATCAATTCTGATTTTCCCGCAGAATACCTCTGCAGGTGTTAATCCCGATGGGTCCTTCAGTTATTCCGTTCCGATTAAAGTTCCTGAAGGAACTAATGGTATGCAGCCGAATCTTTCTCTTGCATATAATTCAAATAATAAGAATGGAATTGTTGGTTATGGGTGGAAACTGCAGGGATTACCGGTGATTACACGAAATACTCAGTTTCCCATTGAGTATGAAGGTGAGGATAATTATATAGGCCCAGGTGGTCGACTTGTAGAGGTTGCAACGGATATATATCACTATGTGGAAGAAAAGTTTATCAAGCTTCAGAGAGTTAAGGTTGATATCGGTAATGGCAAATTTGAGACACTGCAGTGGATAGCCCATCATCCTGATGGAACAAAGTATTATTATGGATCTACTTCAGATTCCAGAATTAAAGCTGAAGGTCAAGATTTTTATAGATACAGGGCATGGACATTATCAAAGATTGATGATGTATTTGGTAATTCTATGAAGATAGAGTACTTTACTGGATCAGATTTTAATACTTATGGGGCGATATATCCCAAAGAGATCACTTATACAGAAAATACAGGTATATCAAAGATAAAGAAAGTAGAATTTGAATATGATTCAACAGAGGGAGTTGCCACTTATAGTTTTAGATCAAAAGTAAAAATTACCAAAAAGTTAAAAACAATTAAAGTATTTTCTGGAATTACAACTTTGGCAGGAGTCGAGGTTCCTGGAACTGGGAATATATTTAGAAAATATGTTTTAGAATATGAAAACCGAGATTTAATTGGTTCAAGAATAACAAATATCCATGAATATAATCATAATGATGATTTAAGGACAACATCCTTCACATGGGAAAAGAATAAGCCACAGGAGGCATACTTTGAAACTGAACCACAATCATTACCAGAATTGCTAGATTATGATAGTGAAATATTTTATGGCGATTTTAATGGTGATGGTTCAATAGACCTATTTAGATATAAAAAGAGTACTGGTGCAAATATTTTGTTGTTGACCCGAATGGCTTATATCGGGGGTGGGCAGCTGCCGGGAGGTGGCCAAATTCCCGTGGTAGAAGCTCAAACTTGGTTTAGGCAATACAATGTAATTTCAACAGATTGGTTTTTGGCTAAGGCGCCTGATAGTAATATAAAAGTACTATCAGGAGATTTTAATGGCGATGGTCGGGAAGATTTAGTCAAATATGGTACAACTACAGGTCATTTAGAAAAACAGTTAAATACAAGTGGAAGAAATACTATTGATAATATAACTTTTGAGAAAGAAAAAATATATTACTATAAAGAAGAGCAAGATGCATTAATTTATGGTCCAGCTCATCTACTGACAGTTGAATATAAAAGAATACCCATATTTTTAGTTAAAAAAAATTATAATGGTACTGATAGCATTCTTAGATGGCATGCTTATAGTGGAGAAATCGATAATAGTGCATATTCTGAAGTGAACTATGGCGCACTTCATAAAGTCAAAGATAAAGACATGAGCAGAATTGTGTTTCATTTTGGAGATTGGAATGGTGATAAAATTACAGACTTTTGCGTTTATGACAAAACTCATTCAAACATATTTTGGTATATATATGACAAAAAAACAAAGAAATTTTTGGAAAAGGATGTTGTTTTACCAGACATCGGTACATCTATTGTAACAGGGGATTGGAATGGTGACGGGATAACCGATCTTGGATTTATCAATGTACCTGATGGATCAATACCAAGTTATGGATTTGATAACTGTTTTTATGTTAACGATGGCAATTTGAACTTTATTGATTATGAAGAGTATGCTCTTGGAATTGGTACTTATGGTGCAGATAATTTTGCAGTTTGTGATTTTAATGGAGATGGAAAGAGTGATGTTTTTGTCTACTCCCGTGATCTAGGGAAAAATTATTTATATATAAGTAAAAATGGTTTATTCACGCAATCATTGCGTTTTGAAGATCCTCTTGGACAATTTACAAACAAAAAAACAAATCTTTTTATAGGCAAAACCTCAAATAAGAGGGGATTAAACAGCTACAATGCATATTTTAAAAGCAGTGATAAAGTTTTCTGTAAAAACATTCAATTTGCCGGTCATGAATTTATAAGTGAAATCCAAACCTATGATGGTAAAAAATTAAATATAAAATATAATGAGGATGTAAATATAAGCTATGGAGAGGAATTACCTACGAATTATCGTCACGATTTATCTCCAAGATATATGGTGGAAGAGGTTAAGGTAACCGGAAGTTCCAGTAATATTATTACATCCAATTACAACTTCTATAATGGAAAAATTTATCGAGATCGACTACACGAAAGCAGATATCTTTACTTTGAGAAAGTGGAAGAAGAAACTCAGGGTAAGAAAAAAACTACCTACTTTCGCCAGGATGACTACAGGTTAGCTGGAAAACCATCAAAAGTTGAAATATATGCTAGAAATAGTTCTTCACTTGTTAAGAAAATTGAGTATTCATATCACGAAGATGATATCGATACCATTTACACCTATTCTGATGTACTCGCCGGTGAATCAAACAGAAAAACAAGAAACGTAAAAACTAAATCTGTTGAAACTTCTACATATGAAAATGGGATTTTAGCATACACAAATACCGCCAGCTTTGAATATAATGATTATGGTGCAGTTACATTTACAAAAAATGAAACATCTGGAACTGATCCAGTTGAAGCCACTACAACATATCTTGATATACATGAAGAAAATTGGTATCTGAATCGACCGGAAAAAATTACAGTAACCTCAAATGGTACCTTCCTCAGGGATAAAAGATTTAATTGGACCGGAATGAAGTTGGATTCGGTTGAACAATTTCTCGATGTAGAGGCCAAGTGGATTGGAAAATCTTTTTCATATGACGAATGTGGTAATATTCAAACGGTTACTGACGCTTTAGGCAATCAAATACAAATTACTTTTGATGATGATTATAAATCTACGCCTAATACAATCATTGGACCGAATAATGATCATACTACAGAAGTAACCATTGATGAAATTTACGATGTTAACTACAGTAAAATTGTATCGGTGAAAGATCCCAATGGAAATATCACCAAATATAAATATGACCACTACGAGCGATTAATAGAACTCGTTGAGCCTGGAGATGAGTGGACTCGTAGGATTAAATATAATGATCATTTATTAGGGAACGAATTAACACAGCATGTTGAAGTGCAGGTAAAGGATGATTCAGAATTAGGATATCATTATTCAAAAGATTATTTCGATAATTTTGGCAGAGTCTACAGAAGCGTTTCGAAGGCAGATAATAATCTGGAAATAATAAAGGAAACTGCATATGATTCCTATGGACGTAAGATTGCAGAGAGTAATCCCTATATCAACGGTGTAGATAGCCCATCATTTACCAAATTTAGTTACGATTCTTCGGACAGGATTACCCGCGTTACTGCCCCGCATGGCAATGACTCTATCTTCGATCAGTACGAATATGCTGCGACTAATAACAGAGCAGTTATAACAAGAACCAATGCTAACAATAATTCATTTATCAGCGAATATGATGCAAGAGGGAATTTGCTAAAAAAATCAGATCCTCTTAATTCATTTGTTAAGTATCAATATACTCCTCTTGGAGAACTTGAAAAAGTAATACAGCAAGATAAAATCATCACAAATATCGTCTATGACAGCCTTGGGCAGCGAAAAAGCATTACAGATCCCAATACTGGTACATGGAAATACACTTATGATGACATTGGGCGAACCAAAACTACGGAGGATGCCAGAGGAGTCATTATTACTAATGTTTATGACAAGATGAGTATTGTGAAAGAATATTCAAATGATAATTCCTATGAAGTAAATTATTTCTATGATCAAGAAGAATACTCGAATGGTAAAGGAGCTTTAACTTCCGTAGTAAAAAAAGACGGTAGTAATGAAATTGTAACAAAATATGGATATGATGCAAAGGGGAACGTATCTGCATTGGCAACATCTATTGATAATGCAGAGTATGCCTTTGCCTTTTCATATGACAGCCAAAATCGTCTTAAATCAATTCAATACCCGGATTCATCTGAATTTACAAATCAATATGCGGATGCAGGATTTTTAAAATCGATTAAACATGGAACTGGTAATGTTGTTCAGTATGGTAGAGAAGTAGCTGATGGTCAATCAACCGATCTAGTGATAAAAAGAATCTCAGGGAACGGATTTCAGACTAATCTTACATTTGATGCTGCCTCATTGCACTTGAAAACAATGATGACCAAAAAGATATTAGCCGGTGATCTTTCTGTTAATGTTGATATTCATGAATACCAACCAAATTCGAGGAATGCAGCCGAAGATGGTGTAGTACAAGACTTGTCATATGAGTATGATAATATTGGTAATATCCTCAAAATCAGTGACAATGTTACATCAACAAAAACACAATCTTTTCAGTATGATGCCCTCAATCGATTAAAGTATGCAAAAGGCATATATGGGGAAGGTCTCTATCAGTATGACCAGGTTGGGAATCTAAGGAATAAAGGTTTTGACTCATCTATCGGTGGTACTGTTGAGGTAGGGGTAGATATTCATGAATATAAGCCCAATCGATCAGTAGCTCCAGGGGGCGTTTCGCTCGCATATAATAATGCAGAACATCCATTTGCAGTTTCAAGTGATAGTAATGGGAATGCTTATTCCTATGATAATAATGGAAATATGGTGAACAGAAAAGGCACAATTCTGACTTATAACCATAATAACAAACTTGCTTCAACTTCAAATGGGGAAGAATATACCTATGATCATTCAGGTCATCGAATTCGTCATAAAACTTCTGATGGTAAGACTATATACAACATTGGGGGCTTTTTTGAAGTCATCAAAAAAGATGGATCAGACGATAGTTGTTCTAAATATATTTATGGCATCAGCAGTGATTTAGTCGCTAAGATTCCTGCTGTTCAAGGTTATACGAATGCACAATCAATAATTGTAGGCCGGCATTTATACAATAAAGATACCCTGAAAGGAATGTATAATTATTTAAGAGGGGTAACTAATTTAGTAATAAGCGATAGTAAATATTACCGATATAGTTTAACCGTTTTTCTCGTACTGGTAATAGGTGTTCTTCTTTTTCTGTGGATCCAAAATATTATATTAGGTGGTTCAAAACCAATACTGTTTCGTTGGGCCGCTCATTTAAGTCCATTGTTGCTAATTATTTTCATCAGTACTTTTGGATTTTACGGGTGTTTTCAGGATACATCGATGCATTTTCCGGAAGCATTAAACTCAACAGATACTCTCTATTTTCATGCAAATCATAAAGGTTCAATATCACTAATTACAAATGGTGAAGGAACTATAGTATCAAATTTATCCTATACTCCCTACGGAAATTTGGTTGCTTCTGAATCTACAGGAACAGATGTATCAGATGAAAAATACACAGGTCAAAAACTTGATTCTGGTACAGGCCTATATTATTATGGTGCCAGGTTCTATGATCCAGATATCGGGAGATTTATCAGTCCGGATTCAATTATTGACGGCCCAGGAACTACTCAGGGATGGAATCGGTACATGTATGTCCATGGTAATCCGGTAATGCATAATGATCCGAGTGGAAATTCTTCTGAAGCTATTTTAGGTGCAGTTTATAACACTTCGAGGAATCAACCGGATATTATCTATACTGGCGGTGGAAGTTATAACGACGATAATGGCAGTTCATATAACGGAAACAGTTATATCCCTCATAACGAGGGCGGTGCCAATTCCCCTTCATATTATGATCTTGCTGGAGGAGGACCTCCTGAAGCTGGTCCAGCCCGAATTGAGGCAAAGTATAATATTTCCTCTGATTCTTTGAGTCATAGTTCTTTTGAGATGTCAGTTACAGGGGGGGGAAGTAATTATTCGATGCAGGATTATCAACAGGATTTATTGAAAATCCAGGCACTGAATGCTGCTGCTGACTGGTTGATGCCTAAAAATCTTAGTGAATTAGTGACAAGACTTGATGTATTGGGAACAACTCCAGTAGTTGGAATTTTCTTTGATGTTGCCAGTGGGATTGTTTCTTTGATGCAGGGAAATTATGGTGCAGCAGGAATGTCCTTTGGGGCAGCTCTCCCAGGTGCTGGACAGGCTTTCGGGGCTGCGAAGATTGGTCTGGCGGGTGCAACGATAGTTGGTAAAGTAGCTCGAGTTGGAAAATATGCTGATGGTTTATATGATGGCATAAAAATTTCGAGAAAAGCTATCTTTAGTACTGTAGAATCATTTTTAGGTAAGGGATATAAATTTCTTGGAAATGGACGATATATTTCAACCGATGGACTAAAACAGGTAAGAATGGGAATGAATGATTTGTTAGGGAAACATGGTGGTGCACCTCATATGAATTTTGAGATTCTAAAGCCTAATCCAATTAGACCCGATAAAATGCAAATAGATAAAAATTTACACATATTTTTCAAGGATTAAATATTATGAAAATTGAAATTGATTTACCCGACTATAACGAAGAAAATGGAATTCAAATGGTATGGGAAAGAGGTTTTATTATTGATGCACAGAGTAATAATGAATCAGTTGTAATTCGAGCAAATAAAGAAGGATTAATTTCGTTAGCAAAGCAACTGTTGATTATTGCTCAAGATCAAATACCTAAGGGATATCACTTTCATTACGATGAATCCAATTCTCTTGAAAATGGTTCTTGCGAGATTATCATTGAAAAAAATTGAGCAGATTCGAATAATACTTCAATCAGAGTATTGGGGATTAAATTTTAATGGACAAAAAAACTGTATTAAGCTCCAATAATTATAATATACACTATCCTGATTTTAACACTAATGAATATATGGAAGATTTATCCGTAAAGATGTCTTTAAAGTGCTGCTTGCTGGAGCAATGACAGAGTTTCTTGGTTGTGATTAACATGATCACAAATTCATGAAAATTGATAATTCTTATAATGGTGATACAAAAAAAGATAAGATATATTTTTAGCCCAGCCTCCATGAATGTATCTCGAGTTAATAATATTAAATTCAATCAAGATACTGCTAAAAAGCGTCAGAGAGACATATGCAGCGATTAAGAAAGAACCAGACTTTTGCGAAAAAAGATTCAGCTGATTTATTTAGTAATTGAAAGGTTCACTGAATTCCTGACAAACGAGGAAAAAGTGAAAATGGCTTAAGTATATTATTGTAACTCGTGACTTTTTATTCATCTGTCAAATGGAAAGAAAGAAATTGTTTATGCGGCAACCCACCATCTTAAAACTTTCTCCCGCCAGGTAGTTCGGAGATCGTCATTCATTAAATAGATAGTTCGGAAATCGTCCACTAGTGTGTGCATTAGCAAAAGGGACGTATTCCGAACTCGAATACGTCCCTTTTTTGATTAATTGCCAATCTAAATCACTTCCAAATTTAATAAAACCTCGACATTAGCTTCCCTGCACTGACCGTGAATCGATTATCAATTCATACAACATTAAATACCTTGATGGCCCAGCTATCGGGGAAGTTACCGACAGCAATTCCACTGGATTAAATACACTCTGCCGAAATGCAACTGGAGCTACCTGGTGCGGATCCCTGGCACTGCAGCGGTATAAGTGTAGAAATTTTATTTCTGGTCATACTTTTTCCCGAATTCTGGCCGTATGAAATCAGTCGATTTTGGCCGGATTACCGTGATATAGCGTAAATTTATTCCCTGTTTCATCATAGAATTTCCCACAAAATTGCCTTTTTCCCCGATACCACAGAGAAATAATCTCACACATTATGACACCCTAAAAAACAGGCCATATTCCATGACCTGCTTTTTCTACGATGCTGAAGGCGAAATTTTTCTGTCTTCAAACCTTCCAATTTTTATGACACCTACAGCATGGCAGCCTCCAGATCATTCTGAACCCTCCAGTGGGGCTGAATGAGCACACGATTTACCACATCAAGATCTATTGTTCTTTTCCCAGCTCTGACGCCTTCGAGCAAAGAGGCAATAGAGAGGTTGCGTGCCTTTCTTAGGATGCCGTCGGAAGAGCGGACAACAAGGGCCAGAGCGTCTTCAGTGAATGTGTTGTGTCCGAGACCAACCTGATCAAACTGGCCGAGTAAGAAGGCCTCCATGTCATCGGGGTTGATTTTCGGCGTTGTGACCGAGTAGGTTACCCGGCTCTTGATATCCTCATTGACCTTCAGGCACATTGATGCCAAAAGCTCAACCTGGCCGACGAGAATGAGATTATGATTCTTGGGGAAATCATCAAAGAGGAGTCGCAGTCTTCTCAGGGTGGCGATCTCCATAAGATGAGCATCATCAATGATGGTCATGATAACTTTACCCTGACGATTCAAAGAATAGGCCTCTTCAATAAGACGCTTTTCGCACTTGAAACTGTCTCCGATATAATCAACATTAAAGGCATGGCAGAGTATTTTGACCGTATTGGTATAGGTGTGAAGGGTACGGCCAACAGTAACGACAACAGACCGCTTGTCGGCATTTCTTACCAGAGAATCCTTTATGATGGATTTGCCGGTACCGGGCTCACCCATGACAAGGCATAAGCCCCCCTGTTGAGAATGAACACCCAGAATATCTGAAATCTCCTGCTGAAAAGAGAGAAGAGAAATCGAATCAAGAGAAAAGGGATTGCGGTCAATACCGAAAAATGATTTAATCATGTTACACCTCTCTCCTGTTTCGTTTTACCATGCCATTGGCAATGAGGTCTACGGGACATGCTTCTCCCATACGCTCATTCTTGTAATAGACAATGACCGGGGTGTCCGGCTGGCTCTTGTTAAAGCGAATTTGAATTTTCTTGCCACTGAGCATCCGGGGAGCTTCAAAGGTTTTTCTTCGAAATGAAAAGGTGTTTGCGTTTGAGACCATTCTGTCATCTTCGTTGAAGAAGAGTTCATCATTAGCATTGATGTTTGGAAGAAACCTGATACGGGAACAGTCAAGTCCATAGCGGTCTATAGGCTTCATGCCCAGAACAGCGTGTTGTTTGTGATTATACTCGTTTTCAACCCATTCAAAAAATGCCTTGTTTAAATTTTCAAGGGAAGAGAGGTCAAGGTCTCTTGATAAAAAGCTCATACGGACTGTTCTGAAGAATCTTTCAATCTTTCCCTTGGCGGCACCATCTCGCACAGGCGTATGGGTCAGAATACAGCCAATACGGGCGCATACAAGCGTGAGTTCCTTTGATGTATAGGCAGAACCATTGTCTACATAAAGCTGTTCAGGAATGCCCCGTTTGTAAAAGGCCTTTCTGAGGGCAGCAAGGACTGTTTCGGTTTTTTCATCAAGGAAGAATTCGCCATGGCAGATAACCCTGCTGGCGTCATCAATAAAGGCAATGAGTTTGGTCTGATACGATCTGCCCTTGTGCTTCACATAGGGACCAAACATGGTATCTCCCTGCCAGAGTTGGTTGGCATATTGCATGGCAAAGGCAAGACGTTCTGGCCTTAGAGAATCCTCTTCCATGAGCTCATACTCCCGAATAAACCGGTAAAAGGTGGTCTGGGCCATTTCATCTCTCCTTAAAAGGCCCAGTTCAATAGCCTTTCGGTAGAGGGCCATTTTGTTATAGTGACCTTTTCTGAAGTGGCTCTTGACTTTGTTAATAACCTCTAAGAGTTCTTCGGGTGAGACTTTTCGTGTAGACCCTTTATCCCTGCGGGCCTTTGGACTCAAGGCGGTGACACCATGATTTTTGTAGCGGTAATACCATGTGTAAATGGTCCGCCAGGTAAATTGCCTTTTTTCTCCGTATTCATCAATGAATACCATTTGGGCAACATTCTCTACTCGTTCCTGCTGTGTTTTCCCCGGGGCAGATTCAATGGCTCCCAGGACTCTCATCTTAAGATAGGATGACGGCTGTTTCATATTGATACCTCCATGTATAAATGTGGATGAGTATAGGAGAGGCTGAATCGGCTGTCACGGGCAGATCCTGTTGCCGTTGAAAAGAGGGTAAATGGCTATAGAAAAGTCTGATGGGATGAAAGCAAAAAAGGGAGCTGGAATCTGTTCGCTAAGGGCTAAATGAATGATTTCTGAGATGCCAGTTGATACTCAGCGATGGGATTGCAGGCAGTATTTTTAAAGACAACTGACAGGTGGAGAATAGTTTCTCTGTGAGGGCAATTCTCCGATAGTGGGACATGAGGATAATTGTCGGCAAGGAAGGTGCGAATCTGTGGGGTTGAAAACTTGAATCTTTGCCAGAGCCTGTAGAATGTTGAAATCGATAACGGGCAGGAAGGATCGATTGTTTCATAGGATTTGTTGATAGAGAGTTCAGTAAGAATGGCATTAAGAAACTGCCAGAAGAGTTCAGCTGAAATAAATCCCCCTCTGATGAAATTATAAAAGAGCAGGTAAAGTGTTCGGCCACAACCGCTTCTCCTGTTTCTGTTTGAACAGAAGACTCTTCTCCCTTTGGTGATAGACTTTTTGTAATCGGATTGTCCGTAGGTATAACCGTGAAAAATGAGCATGCCGACTTTGCCGCAGTGTTTGCACTGCTGGAGCTTCAGGTTTAGTGACTGGTCAAGCTGATCTGAATGAACTATGAAGACAGGGGTACTCATAGTTCATTATCGGGAAATGGATTACCAAATTAACGGTGTATAAAAAGAATTGATCTTCAGTGGCTATGTGGTTATATGTTGGTTGTTCTGTGGCAGGAGCGGGGTAATTAACATATAAGAGCCT
This sequence comes from uncultured Spirochaetota bacterium, assembly GCA_942491575.1. Taxonomy (GTDB): domain Bacteria; phylum Spirochaetota; class UBA4802; order UBA4802; family UBA5550; genus CAZHNW01. The sequence continues at coordinate 385,845 of CALOBT010000025.1, read as the reverse complement.
GAAAAAGTTCTGTTCCATATCCTTCCTGCAGTATCCCGGAAAAACCATTCTTGATGAAATAATAAACCTGACTGCCGGTCCCCAGGATCGGGAGCCCTGCCTGGTTACAGGGTATGTGTATCAGAATAACCTGCACCAGGTTACGGCTGAGTTTTTAAATCTTATTGTTGATGAATAGTAATTGAACATTTTCAAATGGCCCACGGCTCCGGAGGAATAATGGAATGCACAAAACGAACTATCCAACTATTGCGGCTTTCATCAGCGGTGCTGCGCTTGTTGGCGGGATCTGCATCTATCTTATTGTTCGTCTGATTCGCCAGTATGATGAGAAGTATAAAGAAATATTCCAGGAGATCCGCACCATGCGGGAAACAAAAATAAACCTGGAATGGATTATAAAAGAACATGATAAAAACCACGGAGGCAAATAATGATTTCACCGGTTAATAAACCAAGAATAACCAGTCATTACGGGCTGCGGATGCTGCAGGGAAAGCGGCAGTTTCATAACGGGATAAACTTTATCTCCGGAGAGAGATATGCCCGGGTGATGGCAATTTCTGATGGGATTGCCATCTATGACATGGATGACTATGCCGACGAACTGCGTTGGAGTAAAAAGAAACATTCTGCCGGTAACTATGTGATAGTCAAGCATGAGATCGGCGGGGATTATTACTATTTCAGGTACTTGCACCTGGGAGAGAATTATCATTTCTGTCAATGAGGGAGTGAGGGAAGGGCAGGTTATCGGGAAGTATGCGGATGCCGGGATTTCCTACGGAGCTCATCTTCACCTGGGAGCTTTTGATTATAAATGGCGGAGGGTAGATCCCACTCCGCTGATACATTCTGTTATTCCGGAGGTGGCCGCATGAGTGCGAGAAAGGGAGTTGATAAGACAAAACTGGTGAAGATCGGGCCGGTGACCATGGGGAGGAAGACATTTCTCTCCGGGCTTGGGATAGTTCTGGTGGGGGCTTACATGATTCTCTCTTTTTTATGTGAATTCAAGAAGGGGCCTTTGAGCTGCAGCAGTAAGCCTGCCGATGTGAAGTATCATCATGGTAAGGAGAAATGAGGTTGTGAAGAAAGTATTAACCGCTTTTCTCGTTTCAGTGCTGGTGCTTCTCCTGGCCTTTGGAGGGGGTTATTATACGGGGTGGTATTTTCACCAGGCGAGGCCTGTGGTGATAGAGAAAGAGAAACTGGTCTATGAAGACAGGATTCGGGATTATTCCAGATTGTCTTGGCTGCAGCTTCAGGAGGAGCTGATTAAATATGATCGGGGGATTCCTACACGGGATGTTAAGTCGTTACATATAGGTAAGAGGATTGCGCGGACCCGCGCCGATGCCGGTCTGAATGATAGGATCTGGTCCCGAGAGGTCACGATTACAGTGGCCCGGTCGGGAAATTGGAAATTATATGTCGGCTTGAGCGTGGGAGCTGTGGCGGGTATTGGTTTGACCTATGGACTGGTAAAGTTGTTGAAGTGATTAGTGTTGCTTGATCGTTAATATTAACAGTCATATATCTATCCTCAGGCTGGAGACTCTCATTAAACCTAAAATTTTCATCCCCGGACATAAATTATTTTATCAGAAGTTGATTTATAGGACAGACAATTAGGATTGCAATGACACTATGAGGCTATTTACATATCAGTGCAAGCATTCACACTGATATATAAATAGTTTTTGTGGGACTGGAGTTCCCTGGTAAAGTATATTATACTCCGATCGGTGCTTCGCTGTCAGCCGGTGGTGCGATTTCGCAGGCTTCGACAACTTCCATTTCTGTGATAGTTGTATCTTCGCCGGGTCCGGCCCAGTCTGAAAATGTTATTGAACCTGTTGTAGTGTCGATTAGTACTTGGCAGTTATCGGGCTGATGGGTTCCGTGGGGATCGGCATTTAAATGTGTTTGAACATGCAATCCTGCTGAATCGTTAAATTTGACGTAAGTATTTGGTGGCATATCTAAGACGTATTGACACACCGTCGCGACACCATTTATGATTCCAACACAACCGAAACCAGTGGTTTCACAATCAATATTAGCGTTACTTTTTATACTGTTTAAAACGTAAAAACTCATAATAGCCTCCATTAGGTATTTGTTGATAAATTCCAGGATATTCCAGTACCTGATAAAGAATGTAATATTATATCAATAACGATAATATACCGCAAAGCAAGAAGTTTTTGTAAAAAAATAGAGTTCAATTGTTTTGACACATGTAATTAAACAAAAAAATGGGTGAGCTGCTGAATGAAAGACAGGTCGCAGGGTACATGAAGGTTGTAGTTGGCACACTTGATTCAATGATGAAAAAGGGTGTATGCCGTTCTCCTTTTAAACTGGACATAAAATAAAGAAAATATTTTTATGAGAGTTTTTAAAAAGCGGGCAACTCCAATTTTCACCAATAAATTATTTGCTGAATTTCGCACAACGTTTGCGGATATGAGAAGTTAGGCCGGTTGTCTTAATTATTACTACCAGTTAATAATGACCTACTTGTTTTGACGAACCATTTTATTTTTTTAACGAAATGAATAATAAATAATATTATCAGAAAAAACGTTATTTTATCGTGAATTTCGATAAGAATGTTCCTCACTTCTAAATGATTGTTAAAAATCCAAGAAATGAATCCTAAAATTGCAGAAATGCAAAATAATATGAAGAATAAAATCAGTGATTTGTTTTTATATTCGTTTTTGAACAATCTATTGTTTTTTATAATATCTACTAACCACTTTGAATGCCGAATTAAGTGAATAATAATTCCTATTGATAATAAAACACTAATTATCTTATGCAGTAATAACCAACCATCTATATTAAACCATAAAAAAACAAAAGTATGGTCATTGTGATCCATGTGATAAATTTTTTGCATCAAGAGTCCATTTAAAGCCAAGACGATAAAAAGAATAAGAATCACGCTATCTAATATGTAATTAATTAATGTTTTTTTACTAGTCATTAATTTCTCCTGTTAGTAGATTATATGCTTGTCTAATTTCACACAACGTTTTGCGAACATGAGAAATTGCCGTCGGGAGCTTGTGACCAGAGGCAATTTGGATGGAGCCGAAGGTGGAATCTCATATTTGCTGTTGTACGCCATGTTTCTATCTCTCTTCACAGTTCTATTTAAGTTTTCCAAAATGGTTCTTCCAGTTTTTAGCTTTTTCAAGGAAATTGTCATACCCATAACGGTTTATGTATTTCAGGGATTCTATACACTTTTTATAGTCACGGGTTCCTGGTTTGAACTTGGAAGGGATTATTTGACATTGATCAAGTTCATTGCAGTCAGCACATGTTTTCAGAATCTTATTTGTAAGACAACACAACTTTATTCTACATTTCGCCTTCTTAATATCTCTTTCATTGTTGTCATAGCCTAACTTACATCCACGACAATTGTCACTGGTAAAGGCTTTACACGTATTACAGTAGCATCCACAACAGGCTATGTATTCTACTTCACTTTTCATTTATATATTCCTTTATATTATAGAAATAGTCGGGTAGGTCAGGAGCCTTGCGGCTCCTTTCCCCCCTAAGAACCGTACGTGATAGTTCCCCATCATACGGCTCAAGCCATCTAAAACTGGTTGATTTAAACCAGCCGTTGTCGTTATTGTCGATTCTTTCTACGATAATAAAAGTAATCAGAATCTTCCTTTGCAAAAGGGTTCTTGTCAAGTTTAATCATTCTATGTCGTAAAATTTTGACATGTCCCGCAATAATAAGACTTTCCTCATCGCAACAAAATATCCAGTCTCTATTTTTTATCTGCTTCCAGTAACGGCTCTTGATCCAAAAAGAATTTTTCATCGGATGTCTGAACCGTGCCCATCTCCAGAGAGCCTGAAAGAGAACAGTATCAAGATTTTTAAATGCTTCTTTTGAAACCATGCCTCTGTGATAGTTACACCATCCTCGAATGACCGGATTTAATATTCTGACCAAATCATTTTGAGAAGAGCCTCGATGCTCCCTAATAATAGTTCTAACTTTGAGAGCTATATTACTGCAAGATTCTTTTGAAGGCTTAATCAGCATTTTGCCGTCATATTTTCTGAAATTCCATCCAAGAAAATCAAACCCATCGTTAATATGAGTAATCTTTGTTTTCTCATCAGAAAGTGTCAGTCCTCTTTGAGCAAGAAACTTTGATATAATCTCTTTTGCATCAAGGGCAACTTCTCTGCTGTCAGCCGTGACAATAAAATCATCAGCATACCTTATGAAATTGACTTTGTGCTTGTTGTTGTTCCTGTTGATATAACCGGTACTACTTGACCAATAGCGTTTCTTGATGACTTTTTCAAGGCCATCAAGGGTCATATTTGCTAGAACAGGAGAAATTATTCCTCCCTGAGGAGTCCCGGATTCTGTAGGAAACAATTTTCTTTTGTAGCAATAGCCAGCTTCGAGAAATTGCTTGAGAATTTTCACTTTCACTGGAATGTTCTTCAAAAGCCATTGATGGCTTATGTGATCAAAGCATCCTTTAATGTCTCCTTCAAGAATCCATGATGCTCTGTCTTTTAATGCCAGACAGTTGAATGCGTATTCTGCTGCATCATGCGCAGACCTGTACTTTCTAAAACCGAAAGATTGCCTGTCAGCAGTTGTTTCTGCAATTGGCTCAAGAGTTAAAGTGTAGAGAGCCTGCATGGCTCGATCGTGCATGGTGGGAATTCCCAGAGGCCGTTTTTTCTTTTTACCTTTTTTCTCAATAAATACACGTCTGAGAGCCTGGGTTTTATATCCTTTATCAGATAAAAGGAGAGCGGAATTGAGTTTTTGCTTTGGCGTTTTTAAAAGAACTCTGTCAACACCTGGAGTTCTTTTACCTTTGTTTGTTGTGATTCTGCGGGTTGCCACTAATTTGGCATAGAATGAGTTTTTGAGAAGATGTTGAAGTCTTCTCACCTTGTTAAGTCTTCCTTCTTTGACAGCTTTTGCTATTCTGAATTGAAGTCTGTTAACGTGGTCAGTAACCTTTATCCAGTCAATTGTGTCCCAGGTTATTGTTTCATTCAAAGGTGCCTCCATAAAGGTCATTGGCTCTCCTTTGTTCACGGAGTTTCATATTCATTTCACAAATAGACGACCATGACAGAAGTCTGCAACCTTTCGGTTCAGGACAAATATTGAATCCCTATCATTCCCATTACAGAAATACCTTCGCTTTTTCTGTCGTTCCTTTACCCTCTAAACCATCGTAGTCCCTTACAGGATTCCTACCTTCAAAAGAAGGAGTTCGTAGGGCTTACCAAGTTCCCATATCCGGCCAATTCGAATTGACTTAGGATCAGTCTTTACTCCGGAGTCCGCCGTGTCCATCTGTGTGTTGTCACGCAAAGAACAACCCACCGGAACTCGTACCTTTTGGTCCATGGGTATCAGCCCGATTTCCCATGTTACGTTTAACGAAGCTTGCAACTGTTCACATGTGTTATCCGTATCAATTCATTTACCCTTGCGGTTTAACGGGTTTAGGCTGCCAGAATCACCGCGTTGTCCTTTGAGCTTCACACCCCATTGTTGCCGGTGACGCATGTCAAAGCAGAGTTATCCCAGATGGATAGGATAGTCTAAAGGTCTGTATATTTTTTTTATACGACTTAGACAGCCCGGATATAGACTTCTTGTCGCACTGGTGTACAACGTTCCTGGCATTCCCGATGTATGCCGTAGCCAGGACGACGAAGACGCTTTTATTCAAATGGTTTCTTAGCAACTATTGTTAACCAGTTATTTTCTACTTTTTCTTTCATTTCTATTGAAACGAATTTTGACTTAATTAGAATATTATTAATCTCCTCAAGACTATAAATTTTCATCTTGAATAATTCACTCCAATAATTATTTCTTTCTTCAAATAATTCATGCTTATAAGCTGAATGGACTAATATAAATATACCACCAGGTTGCAATACACGTCTCACTTCTTTAAAATCATTCATAATATCTGGCCAAAATGTGTATGTTTCAAATGCTGTAACCAGATTAAATGTATTATCAGAAAATGGCAATTTCGAAATTGAAGTTTCGTAAATTTGGACACGATTTAAATCAATTAAATGTCTGTTTATTTCATTTGATAATTTAACCATTTCTTTAGAATGGTCTATTCCATAAATCATTCCTTTTGAAGAATGTTTTGCTAATAGCTTTATAGCTTCTCCACCACCACAACCAGCATCCAGAATTATATCATCATTATTTATATTAATATTTGATAATCCCCATTCCCATAGAGTACGATGCCTTTCGTTCATTTTTATTCCAGCAAACTTTCCGATATCACCTTCTGGTTTTGGACTTTGTTTCAACATTTCATCTTGTGAATACATAAAGGGGTCCTTTGATCATTTTTAGCCCGCCACGGACGGCGGGGATTTCATTAAGTTGGGCTGGCTATGGCATATAACGTCTCGAGCGTAAGCGAAGTTGATACATGTACACACGGTTGCTCTATTATTTCGCAAAAATGTATCAATTTTGATTACGCTCAGTTGTGTGCAGTGCTTTTTTAGTGTAACTATCATTTAGAAAATCTAGAATAATTGGATTGATAATTTCAGATTTTTCATATGACAAGGTATGACCGGCATCATCAATTATTTGAAATGTTAAATTCTTAAATAATTTCTCTGATCTTTTTTTTACTTCATCAATTTTAGTAACAACCTCTTTACTGCCAATTAACAATAATACCGGTATTTTAATCTGCAACAATTCCTCATCATTGAACAAATGTATTAAAGCTTTTATTTTAGGATTACGATATTTCATGCCAAGTATCTGCAATTCTGTAAAATCATTTAAAACTAACGGCTTATTTGCATTAAGCCATTTTAAAAAATTCAGATTAGTCGAATTGAATGGGGAAAATATAATCTTTATTACCCAAAACCAGAATTTCATTTGAATTTTCGTAATTGATACAGTAGGAGAAATTATTATTAGATTTTCAATTCTTTGCTGCTTATGAATTGATAAATTCATTGAAAGAAAGCTACCATATGAAACTCCCATGATACTGAATTTATCAATTTTCAAATTATCAATAACACTAATTAACCATTCTGCTGCTTCTTTATTATTGTTAAAAGGTTTTTTTACTTTACTTTTATTAAGATCACCCAGAATATCAATGGCAATTATATAATATTTTTTTGATAATTCTTTGATATTAGGTGTCCACATTGCAGCAGTACCACCCATACCATGCATTAATACTACAACAGGCCCCTTTTTATTCCCACATTTTATAACATGTGTTTGACCATATTCAGTTTCAATGAAATCGGTTTCATATGGAATTGGCCATAGTTTTAAAAATAAATCATATTTCTCAAAAAATAAACTTTCTGCAGTTTTGTTTTTAAATAATGATAAATATTCTGACATTTATATATCCTTAAGAAAAATTTTAAAAAGCATTGCACGTAACGTCCCAGATATATCCCAAATAAATTTCGTATATGCAACTTCAGATAAAAATTGTTTAGTTTTAATTCAAGCAAAAAATGCTTTTTTAGAGTATTTTTCAGGCAGCAAAAATTAGGACCCACATTGTGCACACTTTGTCGATAATGTTTAGGGTTCGAAGATCGTACCGTTGTGCACCCAGAACGTTACAAGTTCGAACCATTTTAAATGGAGTAGGCGACAACTATGTTGACACAGGGGGCCGCCAGGTGAATGGTAAATGATATAACATTAGAATTTAAAAATATTACTACTTTTTAAAAATAAAATATTGAGGGAGAGATGAAAAAGATTTATTTTTTATTAACTGTATTGTATGCTTTTATAATAGGATGTGGGGGCATATCTGTCAGAGAAAGTAGTAAAAGTTATAACAATAATGTACTAGCTCAACATCTGGGTGAATCTGATATGTTTTTTCGTGTCTTAGAAAAAGAAGATTTTGAGGGGCTTAAGTATGCTTTAAAGTTTGTGATTTTTGGAAATAAGGGAATTAGTACTGAAGAAAAGAATAATAGAATTGCAGTTTTAAATGCTGCAAAGTTTGCGGAAGATCAGTATTTCATGTTTTTTATTAAGTATTCAAAAGCAACGAATAAGAAAGGAATAAATTCTGAGGTTATATTAGTAGATTCAAAAAAAAATAACCTGTTAGAATGGGGGGAACATTATTGTGTTCCTATTAGCATGACGGATGTTCGGAAAGAAGGTAAAGATGTAATTACAAAATATGAAACACTCATTTGGCTCATAAAATCGAAAAAGCCTTTATCGAAAGAAAATATTGGTGCAGCAAACTTTCCGGTGTCCTGTTCTATTGATGTGTTTAATGGCCTGGTTAAAGAATATTTAATTGAAGCATATTAATTTTAGTGATTCAAAATAAAAATTATGCAGCAACCCACCACTTCAAAACATTCTCCTGTCAGGTAGTGCGGAGATCGTCATTCATTAAATAGATAGTTCGGAAATCGTCTAACGATGCGTGTCGTTGAACAAAAACCGCAAAATGTTTATGTTTTGCGGTTTTTGTTTTATTGGATTACTGTGATGTTATTTATTCGGTTTATCGGTGAATGGTATATCTGGGATTTAATAAATCCCGTCATGTCGGGATGATGCCCTCTAACTGAAAATTATTATACGCCTTTTAGAAGTTCCTTCGTGGAGAGAATCTCGGCGCCGAGACTCTTGAATTCTTCTATTTTCTTTTTTCTACCCTCATCAGTGGAGGTGGCAATGGCATCATTGATAATTGTAATTTTATAGGACCTGTTAAAAGCACCTTTTACTGTACGATCAATACACTTTTCAGCATCAAGACCTGTGATGTAGAGATGATTTATTTTATTATTAATGAGATATTTCTCAAACTCCCTGTTGGAAAAGGAATCCATGATCTCCTTTATGTAAATATTTTTATTAATGATATTCACACGGGGATCGATTTCTGCACCTGCTGATCCTTCAGCAAGGGCTCCACCGGTAATTAATTCTATCAGAAAACCTTTGGGGAAGATATTCTGTATATATATGACATTTAGATTTAAAACTTCTGCCTTTTCTGCTAGCATGTTGACATTGCCAATGATTTCATCTGTCTGCTTGAGATTTAATACAGCCTTGCCATCCTTCTCAGTAATATCTCTCTGGATATCAATAATAACAAGAGCCTTCTGAGGATTGTCATAGGAAGCAATCTTCTCTCCCTCAGTAACTGCAGATGCCTTTTTATAGGCAAAGAATCCAAACCCAATAATAATCACCACTACTACTAAAATTGCTACGAGTACTTTTTTCATGTCTCTCTCCTAATTAAATGTAATTTTTGAGATAACTAATTAATTCTATTTCTGACCTCCTGCATTATGTTGAGTGAGCACTCACTCGATATAATGCATAATTACATCCTCATTGTCAAGAAAATTATTTTCCCCATTTAGAACCTTTTCAAGGACCAACTCCATTTGTTATTACTTATTACATGTCCAGTTTTAAAGGGTAACGCGTACCGGCGATTTATTAAACAATTCTTAGTCTCACGCAATGTCCCTGAAATACTGATAGTGTAATTAGTTGAAATGGACTAGGAATCAAGCCGCAACCCACCACCGCAGTACATTCTCCCGCCAGGTAGTTCGGAGATCGTCGTTCTGCAGATAGATAGTTTGTAAATCGTCCACCAAGTGTGCATGCAAACAAAAACCGCAAAATGCTTAGTTTTGCGGTTTTTTATTTTAAGTTAATTATACCTATCTCTATTTTTATTTTCTTGACTTTCTCCAGTAAGTACGATAAATTCGTATTTACTGGAGAAAAAATGAAAACTGAAGAAGTTACATACCTGGATACCCTTTATATTTCCGATCAATTAAAGGAATATGCTTCTCCACGATCGAAACTTACCACAATGATCCAATCGGGTGAACTGATAAAGATCAGGAGAGGACTTTATATACCGGGTGACAACAAAATATATTCAATAAAAACATTGGCCAATAAAATATACGGCCCATCTTATATTTCATTTGAATCGGCTCTTGAATTCCATGGAATAATTCCCGAGCGTGTGGTTAAAATAACATCTGCAGTTTATAATAAAAATAAAGATAAAACATTTCATACACCTGTGGGGACATTTATCTATAGGTATGTCAATCCGCGAACCTACTCACATGGGCTGATAAGAATTTCTGACAACAACAGTCCCTTTTTGATTGCCACAAAAGAAAAGGCCTTATGCGACACCCTGTCTAAAATTTCGGGGATTGAAACGGTGAGCGAATTGGAAGATCTCCTGGAAAATGATCTGAGAATCGATCGCGAAGTGCTTAATTCATTGTCAGGTTCCGATATTAAATTCTATGAATCACTTTACAGAAAAAAGATCATTACACTTTTAAATACTTACCTGAGTGAGGATAATGCCAGTGCATAATGCTGTTCTCGATATGATAGAAGATTATAACTGTTCCTCCACTGAGGATTACAAAAATGCCTTGAAAGAGGTAATTCAGGAGATAGCATTGCTGGGATTATTCAGGGGGAATTTTTTCGACAAGGCTGCTTTCTATGGTGGTACCGCCTTGAGAATTTTTTACGGTTTACAGCGATTTTCTGAAGACCTTGATTTTTCTCTTATCAGTCCTGACGAATCATATGACATTTCTCACCAGTTGAATTTCATAGCAATCGAATTAGAATCCTATGGTTTTTCTGTTGATGTAACAAAAAAAGAAAAGACTAACAAAACTGCTATCGAATCAGCTTTCATTAAAGGAAACACCTTAACGCATCTGGTGCAAATACATGCGCACAATCTACCCGAATCCATTATTCATCGGGAAGAACTTTTTAAAATCAAACTTGAAGTTGATACTGATCCCCCGAAGGGCGCGGTATATGAAGTAAAATACCACCTTAAACCTATTCCATTTTCTGTTCGTCTTTTTTCCCTGGAAAGTCTATTCGCCGGAAAAGTTCATGCAATACTTTGCCGCAAATGGAAAACCAGAGTAAAGGGCAGGGATTTCTTTGACTATGTCTGGTACCTGTCCAGGGGGGTAGCTTTAAATATTTATCATCTGGAAGAAAGGATGAAACAAACAGGCCATTTATCAAAACATGAAGTCTTGAATAAAGAGTACGTATATGAACTGCTGATTAAAAAGTTCGGGGAAGTCGATTTCAAGCAGGCTGCATTGGATGTTCGTCCCTTTATCAATGAACAGGAATCATTAAATTTATGGTCCTCTGAATTCTTTATCGCAATTACCAAAGAAAAATTAAAAATTGTTGATTAAGAATGACTGTAATTTTTTCGCTATGGACAATTTTAAATTTTGTTATGCAGCAATCCACCACTTCAAAACACCCTCCCGCCAGATAGTTCGGAGATCGCCATCACGCAGCAAATCTTTCCATCCAAACCTGGGCGATCTCCCGGATAAAAGTTCTAATTTCATCCTCTCGGGCGTGCATGGACAAAAATCCGCAAAATGTTTAGTTTTGCGGGTTTTTTTATTTATTCAATTATAAAGTAGTAGAATATTACTTATTAAGATTTTTGAAACAACTTTTTATCATAGGATTTAAGCAATCAATTATTGCTTTTTTTACGTTTTCCTTTTTTTCTGCTGTTTTATCTGTCAGGCTCATAACCTTACTTTTTCTTTCATAATGTCTCCACACTATGGTTCCTTTTTTAGCATCATGAACTGAAGCTAGCGCCTCAATATAAAATCTTTTTCCGTAACCTTTACCATTATACCCATACTTTTTAATAGCAAAATTCAAAATATATTTATTATCAATATTATCTAATTTATCAAATTTTAAATCACTGACTCTTGGATTACTTTTGAATTCTTCTGCATAATTTGAGTTTACAGGAATTTTAAGATTTTCTATATATTCCTTCGTTATAATTGGAGTAATCCTTTTATGTGAGTTCTTAGAAATATTTTTAAATTCATTAGCAATCAGCGATCTGACATCAAGAGTTTCTATATTGATCCTTATTTTTTCTCTTTGATCTGCATAGAATATACCTGCAACTTCTACAATAGGTGCGGGTAAAGTTGGAATATAAAGTATAGCTTCATGAGATTTTTTCAGGTTACCACTATAGGGTATTTCGAATGAGGCACATCCACCTAATAACATTAAAAATATAGGTACGCTAAAGAGTAATTTTTTCATCATTAGTCTCCATTTATTGATATCTGAAATTATTATAAATGTTGAATAACATCTGTCAACAAAAAAGTGTATTTGGAATATATATGCGCTAATTTAAACGTGCAGTGTAGGATGTGTGAATCAAAATTTTATAGGTAAAATCACGCAGGAAATCGCTCCATCCAATCCCGAGCAATTTCCTGGACAAAAGTTATAATTTTATCCACCAGGGCCTGCATCGGTGGACGATTCCGAACTGCGGGAACGTCCTTGATGTCGAGGCTCAGCATATTCCCCACCCCCTAAAATGATCCTTACCGTACTTCAATTCTAACAAATGCCGCCATCGGTTTAAAGACCGGTATGGTGGTGCCGACAGAGACAAGAATTCCCGTGTAATACTGTTTCGTTTTAAGAGTTGATCTTCAGGTTGCATCCGGATACACAGCTTTGCAGAAAAATAGATCTTTTTATTTATAGCCATTACAGGTCTTTGTTGTGTTAAAGTGGTGTAAAATGACTTTGAAATTAAGAACATATCTCTCATTCATTCCCTATATGCGATCATTTATTCCATAAAAAAAATATTTATTGAACAAAATACCAGATTATTTTTCTGGTTCAATATTATTTTATTAAGGAGTTTTATTCATGAAAAAAGGTTTAATTGGTTTAAGTTTGCTGGTTCTGGTAATCGGAATTTGGACAAGCTGCAATGATGGTGATGATAGCGATCATATATCCGGTACTGTTTCTGGCCTTAATGGAAGTTTAACTCTGGAGATATGGAAAGATTGCTTAAATCCATATACGGGGGATAGTTGTGAAATTGGAGATACAGGTGTTGAGAGGACTTTTTCTCGGACTATAAGTTCAAATGGAAAATGGAACAGTGGCAGTGAATATAAAGTTGGGGCAAGTGATAGTTGGAGAATAGCTATCACCCAGCAACCAGATGGACAAAATTGTACTGTTTCTAAAACTGAAAGTCTTTGTGGAAAAACTAAAAAAGATGATGTTGATATTACCTGTGTAACTACCTGTCCAGACCTTACAATCCCAACAACTGCAAACTGTGCTGATGGTCTCAGTGCATATTTTGAAGAATCAGCTGCAACAATTGCAGCAACAGTTGTTGCCCCCCTTGAAGCTATGACTGGTGGAACAATAAAAGATGGTATTTATAAAATGACTGCTGTTGAATCAACTGGCAGTGCCATTTTTTATGTTCAATATATAAAATTTGAAAGCTGTGGTGACACAGGTTCAAATATGATTGTAGAAATTTTCACTCCAGGGACTACTCTTAAAGAAAAATGGATGTACACAATTAAAGGCACAACTCTGACTATGAACAAGGTTTGTCCTTCCTTAGACGGGCCAAAGGACTTTGAGTTTACTGCAACAGAAACTGAATTTAGAGTAAATACTAATAGTAATGTGTTAATTTTTACCAAGCAGAACTAATGGCATTCGCGACTTAGTATTCTATCAAAAAGCCCTGAGAAATCGGGGCTTCTTTACTAACCACGGGCATTTCCCTGATTTTTCCCCAAAAGGACACTCTATTAATACTGGTTTTGCCTCGGAAATTACCACCCCTTGCCAAATTATCTATTTGATTCCTTACCCGGCGTCAGTCTGGCAAAAAAGTATTTATTTTGATTCATAGTAAATCTCACTGACATAAACCAGTTCATGAGGCGTAACAGGTTTTATTGGGTGGTGTATCAGGATAACAGAACGCCTGTACCGAGCGAAGCCGGGATGTAAAAATATTGACATTAAGCAAAGGGGATGCAAGACTTTTATTTATTTGGTCAGTGGAGCCGTATTCAACTGACAGGTGGACAAGTCGAGGGTCACTGAGCTCAATCGTTAACCAAACACTTTTTCGGATTTGGAGGTGCTACTGTGAAAAGTATTAAATCCGAAATCCAAAAAGAACATGAAATATATTAAAGGAGTTATATTATATCATGGGAACAAGTGCTCTAAAAAGAATTAAAAAAGGCTTAAAAATCAGAACAGGTGTTGTCAGACTGTCTGACCTGGTATTTATTCTGGCATATGATCCGAAAAAAGAAGAGCGTGAAATTGAACATACATATATTTATATGTGGGACCAGGGCAAATTTTACGAAGGCTATGCCAATTACATTATGAATTCCTGCTGTATAATAAAGGACCCAGAGGTGGGATGTGTGATAACAGGAGGTGCAGGCGATTTTACGGTGCAGACCAGGGAAGATTTTATCGAAGGTAATATCTTTGAGAACAGCCACCCAAAACCTGCAGAACCCAGGTATGGTCAGATTCGCTCTGTATCAGAAATCGGCGGAAGGGCCTATGCGGTTGGCCTTCGTGGCATGGTTTACAGACTTGATGATCTTTCTGACTGGACACGCATTGACGATGGTTTGTCCGGAAACTTTAATGCTCAGGCAATTCACGGCTCGGGCATTTCAGACCTTTATGCTGTCGGTCGCAAAGGCGAGATATGTCTTTTTGACGGCAGCACCTGGGCTGAAATAGAGAAGTTGGCAGAGAATAATTTATCGTGTGTAAAATGCATATCCGATGAAACCGTTTACATCGGAGGATATAAGGGGACACTGATCTATGGTCGAAAAGATAAGTGGAAACTTTTGAACACCGAAAATATGACAGATGACATCTGGGATTTGGAATGGTTTAAGGAGCAGCTCTACGTCTCTACAATGCATGGTCTCTACAGGCTCGAGGGAGACAAACTCCGCAAGGTTGACTTTGGAAACGATACACCTAAGACAACCTATCATCTCAGCGCAATTGAAGAAGTAATGTGGTCATTTGGAAGAGAGGATGTTATGGCTTATGATGGGAATACCTGGAAAAGAATGGTGTAGTTGAGGAATTTTTTTTAAAATCAATCATTGCAATTCCAGCTAACCTGTATTATAATACAATTATCAAATGCGGAGGGTAGGTATATGGCACAATTCCAGGCTTTCCAGAAAGGTATAGAAGTTAACGGAGTTACAATCCTCTCAATTGTAAAAGGAATGGGTGCTTTCACTAAAGCTGCTTATGATATATTAAAAGATGCAGGTTTGGAGGAAGTTAAGGAAGAGCAAAACGAATGGTATTCTCAGGAAATGTGGCTGAGTGCATTTAAAAACATATCTGAAAAAACAGGAGAAAAGACACTCTATTCAATAGGATTGAAAATTCCTGAGTCGGCAGAGTTCCCTCCTGATATCGACAGTGTCGAAAAGGCCCTTGCTTCAATTGATATAGCCTATCATATGAATCACCGTAACGCAAAGGGGGAGATTCTTTTCGATCCGAATACAGGGAAAATGCTTGAAGGAATTGGGCACTACAAATTCAGCAAAACAGATGATAACAGTGGAGTGATGGTATGTGAAAATCCTTATCCGGATCAATTCGA
This sequence comes from uncultured Spirochaetota bacterium, assembly GCA_942491575.1. Lineage (GTDB taxonomy): Bacteria > Spirochaetota > UBA4802 > UBA4802 > UBA5550 > CAZHNW01. The sequence continues at coordinate 370,201 of CALOBT010000025.1, read as the reverse complement.
CAAAGGGATTATTTATGCCATTGCCAAAAAATTTGCTAAAACTATGGTAAAGGTTGATATCGATGAATCCAAACCGACTCGAAGCGTGGGATCGGATTCTACAACCTATATAATAAAATGGCGTTAAAAATATATTTAACTGTTTAATGCACAGCTGCCTTAAACAGTTAAATTTTAATACCATGTGAACATCACTTCGCGGAAAATGGAAGGTAAGTGTGAAGCTTAAAAAGAGAGAAATTGAAAATTACATAATATTTGATCTCGGGGAAGATATCTCTATTGAAAGTGCAAAAGATCTTGAGTCGGAAATAATGGAAAGTGCCTACAGGGATTACTCGAAGGTGGTCTTAAATATAAAAAGAGTAGATTACATAAACAGCTTTGCACTGGGTTTGCTCATTAAGATAATGCAGGAGATAGAAAAAAATAATAAAGAGTTTTATCTCATGAATGCCGGACAGAATATAAAGACCCTTTTACGCGTAACAGGTGTTTTGGAAAGATTCAAGTTTTTTGATGAATGATCCTTTCCTGGAGCCATTCAATTTATTTCCAACTGAATAGTGCATACGGCTTTTTAAAGGAAGTAAATGCGACTTGTCGCAACGCTACAAACGACATTCCAGGTATTTTTGCGGTAACAGGTAAAAAAATTACGCAAAGATATTTTTATTGAATGTTATTAAAAATCCCGTGCTTCCTTGCCATCTTTTGCTTGATTAATTCAGTTGGATATATAGCGTTGTAAAAAAATAAAATGATGTTCAGGAAAATTGTGAAAAAAATATTCATTATTACTCTGCTGGTTACTGCCTGCTTTCAGAGTGAATCATTACTTGCAAAAAAGAGCAGATCAATACCATATATTCAAAATGTAATCTGGGGAATTTCAGGCGGTTCCCTTATGGAGCTGGGTAGTTTCAAGGATGAAATTAATCCCGGATTCAATCTGGTTTTTAATTCATATTGGCCGATTACCTTCCTTGATGAGAATCTATTTTTTGTGTTTAATTCGGGATGGGACAATTATACATTAAGCAACAGTAAAAATTCCTACCTTATGTCAGTATACATTGAGGGAGGGATGGCTTACAGGCTATTTATAAATAAATATTTTCAACCCTTCGCTGGACTGTTGATTCATGGAGCATACATGTATGTTGATGCAGAACATATAGAAGAGAAGGGAGATACCTATAAGCCCGGTGTGGGAATCGAAGCTGGCATATTTTCCGAAATTTTTTATGGTTTTGGGATCAAACTCAGCGTGAAGCAAAAATTTCTTCCCCTTTCAGATAAACTTTACAGTCCCTTTTCCATTGAGGCTGGCGCAACCTTCAGGTACGCAGGTTTCTCAGAGGCCCTCAGTGAAAGGGGGAAATCTCGAAAAACCTCCCTGGAAGAAATGGCTTATAATGCAGCAGCTGAACTTGATGAAGGCAATCTTCAAAAAGCTGAAAAAATTGTTGCCCGTATATTGAAAAAGAAACCGGAGCATCCTGCAGCGGGGAGTCTTAACCGGAAAATTGAGTCAATCAAACTAAATTTTGAAGAGGGAAAGAAGCTTTACGGGAGAAAGAAATACCTGGATTCTCTGCCTTACCTGGATCAGACCGCTTTATATTACAAAGAATCAGCTAAAATTGTTACTGAAATTCGCAACAGGTTCAATAATAAGATTCCCGCATGGGAACGAAATGGTGTACGGGCCTATGAAAAACAGGAGTATGATACCTGTATTACTATTATGAGAAGAATTTTACTTATCCAACCCGGAAACAGTATTGCTAAAATTTATCTTCCCCGAGCCATTAAACGAAAAAAGGCCCTTGAAAATCTACAATAACACTGAGGGTAGACATATACGTGAGCATAAGAACTAAACTTATACTGATTAATGTCGCCATAACATTCTGCGCCATATTGCCTTTTTCCAGGTTTTTGCTGATGAACCAGGAAACCAACACCCTGGCGCGTGTTTTAAAGCAGGGAAAAACAATAGCCAATATTCTTTCCCATTCTACACTGAACATTCTTATGATGAATGGCGGTGAAATATCTTCTTCATCCGTAGATGTCAAAGATATGATTAAAATCCTCAGTACCCTTAAATCCGAAGGCCTTGTATATGCTGATGCAGTTCTCCTCTCTTCCAACAGGGAACATGACGGCCTCATCCTCGGATCCATTGTTGCAGATGAACAAAAATACCGTGATACCTTCAGGACCATCAAAAAAGTTTCCCCGGATGATCTTATTAAAATCAGAAAAAAAACAAATGGCTTCAGGGAGATGCATATTGGTACTGACAGCGAAGAATATATGGGATTTTCCGCCCTCGGCTTAATCCGCGGTAAACATCCGGTTTGTGCAGGGAGAGTCTTTTTTTCCCGGTCTCATGTCCTCGCCTCAATTAATAAAATGAAAAGAATACTTATCTTTGCAGCCTTTATTGCCATCATATTAGTAAGTATTATCGGCGTGATCTTCAGCAGAATAGTATCAAAACCCGTTGAAGAGCTTAAAAAAGGGGCCCGTAAAATCGAAAAGGGTGATTTTTCACATAATGTTCCGGTCAGGACAAAGGATGAACTCGGAAGCCTGGCGAGAACTTTTAATGAAATGAGCCTTATTATTAATAACAAGATAACGGAGCTGGAATCAAAAAACCAGGAACTTTCAATGATGGATAAGTTGAAAGATGAGTTTCTAGCCAATACTTCTCACGAACTGCGAACCCCAATTCATGGCATTATAGGCATTGCAGATTCTCTGAAACTTGGAGCCTATGGACCCCTTGCCGAAGAAATCAATATAAACCTGAGTCTCATAGTAAAGAGCGGCAACAGACTTTCGAGGCTGGTGGATGATATTCTCGATTACTCACGGCTAAAACATCATGATATAGATCTTAAACAGGTTGAAGTCGATCTCGGATCACTTACGGAAGTGGTCATTTCAATGGTCAAACCCCTGGCCAGAAATAAATATCTTCTTCTGCAGAATAAAATTATTCCAGGTGAAATGATTGTTTTTGGAGATGAAAGCCGTATACAGCAGGTACTTTTTAATTTATTGGGAAATGCAATTAAATTCACAGATGAAGGAGAGGTTTCAGTTAATGCGGAAATCTCTTCGGATAATAATAATTTGGTTATTATCACTGTTAAAGATACCGGTATTGGCATTCCGGCAGAAAAGATTCGTGATATTTTTGAATCCTTCAGGCAGATAGACGGATCAAATACCCGTAATTATGGCGGTACCGGTCTCGGCTTGACTATCGCACGAGATCTTGTTCACCTCCATGGTGGGGATATATGGGTCGAATCTGAAATCGGTGAGGGATCTGAATTTTTCTTTACTCTCCCCCGGGTGGCAGTAGAGGATAGAGTCATCCGAAGTGATAATCCGAATGAAGCTGCAATCGAACCCGTCTATCAGACTGCGATTCAAAACGAAGCGGAATTTGTTTCTCCAGTGAATACCGGGAAGCAGAGTAAAGCAAATTTCAGGGTTCTTGTTGTTGACGATGAAGATGTCAACCTGCAGGTACTGGCAAATTACCTGAGTTTTGAAGGATACTCAGTTTCTTTGGCCATAAGTGGTGTTGAGGCCATTGATATTATTGAAAAAGAAGGCATTCCGGATATTATACTTCTCGATGTAATGATGCCGGTAATGTCCGGTTATGAGGTATGCCGTATTCTAAGGGAAAAATACCCCTCTTACCAGCTGCCGGTACTGATGCTGACGGCAAAAAACAGGGCACAGGATCTTGCGGCAGGTTTCGAAGCAGGGGCCAATGATTATATTTCGAAGCCCTTTGACAAGAGGGAACTGATGACAAGGGTGAAAAACCTTGTAAACCTCAAACAGAATGTTCAATATTATAATGAACTTTCAATACTTAAGGAAGAGCTTACTATAGCACAGCAAATTCAGGAGTCTATTATTCCCATTTCGGACCCAGAAATACCGGGATTTAATATTAAATCAAAATACGTACCCATGACAATGGTGGGAGGAGATTTTTTCGATTTTTACAGAAGTCCCGATGATGAAATCCTTGGGATAATAATTGCAGATGTTACCGGGCATGGAATCCCCGCCGCCCTTATTGCCTCAATGCTGAAAGCCGCATTTGCCCTTTCCAGGGAAATTGCCCCTGAGCCATCGAGTATGCTGGAGAACCTCAACTCGGTATTGTACAATCATATTTCCAGCAGGTTTGTCACCGCCTGTTATGGCATGTTTGATAAAAAGAAAATGATCCTAACCATTTCTTCGGCAGCTCACTGGCCAATCTATCTGTACCGAAGAGGGGATGGAACCCTGCAGGAACTGCGTACAAAGGGAACCCTTATGGGACTGAATAAAACTGCAAAATACCATAATAGTGAATATCAGTTACTATCCGGTGATCGGGTTATCTTCATCACCGACGGAATTATTGAAGAAAGAAATCCAGAGGGAGACATATTTGGTGAACAACGCTTTCGAAAATATATTCACTCATCTATAGATTCGGCACCTGAAGTTTTTCCCGATGATCTTCTCAGTGAACTGAAGGAATGGGCCGGTGTCCGCAACGACGGGGCCTTCGAAGACGATATTTCGATTATTGTTGTGGATGTATTATAGACCTATCTTTACCAGGTAGGGCTGGTATTCTACGGGGTGAATGTAAATAACATAGATGCTGTTTCCGAACTGGGCAATTTCTTTGCCTGAGTAGTACCACGGGGCGTGTGCCGGGTCCTTAACCGAGACACGCGGTGGATTATAAATACAGGATTTTTTTGCCTTATAAAGCCTGCTGAATGAATCAAACTCAATTTTCATGATCTTCCCCGAAAAAAGCTGACAATAGACTATTCGAAAACGTTTTCGGTACCTGCTGTATGTGATGGAACATTCTCCCGCAACTTCACCTATAAATCCCTCCGCGTCGGTATAACTCCCGATCCATTTTCCCTCCTTGGTCAGGAACCTGTATGACCGGGGATTTTCGATATCCTCCAGGGATACCCTCGCAACCTTGACGGGTGATTTTTTATCCTTTGTTGTATATTGTCCCAGGAGATAGAGATAACCTTCATGGGCCACCGCGGTAGAACCGAAGGTTGGGGGATTGTTTTTGAAAAGGGGACCGAGGCGTTTCATGTCAACATGATCTCCAGGCTTCCATCCCGGGGGAATATCCCACCGGGCGAGGCCGATGGAATCGACAGAAAAGGCGAGGGCCTTCCTGGGATCTTTTATTTTTATCGTAACGTAGTAAACGTATAACCTGTTGCCGGTGCGAATTCCATCAAAGGCCCAGTGTCTCACCTTCATTGGATTTTCATTTTGGTGATGTTTTATAACCTGGACCGGTTTGTCCTTTTTTAAAAGGTACGAAAAACTTAACTTTTCAATCGATGATTCCTGAAGTGATTTTGTATAGCCGATGGTGTTGGATATCATGTTCTTCATCACAACTCTTTCCGGAAAGGGAGCCGAGGCGGGAACGTTTTTTTTCCAGTCTCCAAGTATCGTATCCCCGAATGTCCAGAGGGTAATGTTTTTAGAGAACCGGATGGGAATGACTCCGTCCTGACCGAGAACATATCGGTGACGGGAGGGGGCAAAAACACCATGGTTTTCCGGAGGGGAAGTGCAGCTGAAAAGAATTGCATAAATGAGAACTGCAGGAATGAACTTCCTCATCCATCAAACCTCCTTAGGAAAATTATTTCATTTTAAGGATTCATGACGCAGCGAACAACTATATTTTTGCCAAAATCCGCGTTAACTGCTTTATTGTAGGGATTAAGGTTTCCATATCCGAAATCAATGCACCATGCATAATTTGCATTTTCTCCGGCAGTATTTGATCTTCCTATATGGGTCGTTGAAGACCAGTAGATATTGTTACCGGTATTGGGGAATACTTTTGCGTTGATGCGCGGTGCCGTATTATAATGAAGTAAAGTTATACTCTGCAGTTCCCTGATAGTTGGCAGCCGCCACGTTCCACCGGCAAAGGAGAGGTTGTCACATGCAGATACAGCCTCAGTCCAGGTATAGGCAGCGTCTGTTTCTATACAGCCGGCGGATGAATCTGCGGTGCCACCGATTCCCAGGGGACACCTGAGCCATCTCAATCCGGTGGTATTATCCAGAACTGTTCCCTTAAGGGATTCACTTCCGATTGTATATGAAGTACCGCCGTATAAGGAAACCGCAACCAGCAATAATACGGGGAAAAATATAAGGATTATCTGTCGTATACTCTTCATTCATCTACCTCGAAATACAGCGAACATAGTTTGTTTCATAAACACCGAATAATTCATTTAACTCTATGCCCCTGAGGTTCACGAAACCATTGAAGAAATTAATGTAAAAGGCTGCTGTCGTATTTTCCGCGTTATTTTTCTGCAGGGATGAGGTCCAGTAAAGCTTGCTTTCCCAGAATAATGTGTATCCCGCGTCATCGATAACTGTGTCCATACTCGTGTATGGGGGAATATTGTACATGGTATCAACAAATACAGAATCGTCGAAGGATGGAGCGAAATCAACCGTATTGAGCGACTGGTCTCCATTATATGCCGCCCCGGAGGAATGATACATTACCAGGGAATAGAGTTCAGGCATAGTAGGCAGACGCCAGTTTTTTTCTGCAAGATTAAGAGACTCGCAGAGCTCCTTTGAGTCATACCAGTTAAATTCTGCCGGTGACAGACTGCAGGACGCATCGGTTGCGATTGTACCTTCTTCGGAAAGAGTACATTTAGTCCAGGTTAGACCTGTTGCGTTATCAGTTACCGTTCCGTCACTGTTATCAGTGTAATTTCCAACAATGGTATCGGAGAGGGGAAAGTTTACAGTATGGGACCGGAACCTGTTATTTTCATCAGTAACAATTTGATAAAACTCATCATCAAAACAACCAGATACAAAAACCGGGATCATAATTAAGAATAAAATTCGTACTATATAAGTGTTCATAGCCATCTTTTTGTATAGTTTTTTCCAGCCTAACTGTACTGTTTTTGCTGGCAAGCATTTTATTAAATATAATGCATAAATATTAACAAATCATATTTTATTGGGATCTTTTACTGTAGAACAGTCAATTCCTGATTAATCAGCAAATGAAATGGACAGATAGAGTAAACATAGTTTATTTTATATCCAAGCCGTCTGGTCGGTAAAATCAGGAGGGAACTATGACTAGAAAAACTTTATCGTTTTTATTTTATTCCTTATTAACCGCATCTATTGTTTTTACAGGTTGTGACAGTAATGAACCTGCTTCAGGTACGAATAGCAGGAATACCCCGGAAAATGTGCGACAGCAAAAGCTTGTTGAAGAACTGTCAGATTCAGGTAAAGAAAACCATTACCTGATTGGAACGGGAATGTATGACATTACCGGTCCCGCTGCTGAAGTAGTAATGGGAGGATACGCCGTAAGTGAACAGAAAACCTCCGGGATTCAGCTGCGACTCAGGTCACGGGCATACATTGTGGGTGATCAGTCAAAACGTGTAATCTTTGTTAATGTTGATACCTGGGCACTCTGTCAATCAATTAAGCAGGAAATTACACGGCGTGTTGCCGCCGATGAGGAGCTGCGGGAATATTACAGCGGCAAAAACATCTGTCTAAGTGCAACACATACACATAATTCTGTGGCGGGATTTTCACATTACTTCCTTTACAATGTCCCCAACAGCGGATTCATAAAGGACAGTTTTGACGCGGTGGTTGAGGGTATTTTTCAATCAATCAAGCGAGCCCATGCCAATGTAAGTATTGGCAAGATTTTTGTTAATGAAGGAAGTCTACGCAACGCAGGATGGAACCGCTCCCTTTTTGCCTATAATAATAATCCGCTGGAAGAGAGGGATGAATACAACGAGACCACTGATCCTTCAATGGTGCTTCTTAAATTTGTCACACTCGAGGGGGAAGAAATTGGTATGCTCAACTGGTTTGCGGTACATACGGATTGTATTGGTCCTGAAAATACTCTTATCAGTGGTGACACCAAGGGGCATGCCTCGTACAACTTTGAGAAAGAAAAGGGGACCGACTACCGAAAAAGTAAAACCTTTGTGGGAGCCTTCGCACAGGCAAATTCCGGTGATATTACTCCGAACATACCCTTTACGAAGGCTTTTGGTTCATACGATTCTGCAGTAAGAGAACTCGGTAAAGACATTGCGGATATGTATAATTTTCCGCTAGAGCAGGCCTACGGAGAGGCTGATATAGAACTGAATCCCGTATTGAAGCATATTACTAAAAAACAGGTCGACATGGCCAGGGAACTGTACAATTCAGCTACCACGGAAGTTTCAGGAACTGTAGATTTCAGGCATGAGCATGTAGACATGAGGACTCTCTACGTTGAAGATGAAGACTGTACAACATGCGCAGGTGGAATGGGCGCTTCATATTCCTATGGAAGTCCCGCGGATAATCCCACCCCGTTCCCGCTTTTTGGTGTAGGTGTAACCACTGATAGTCTTGAATGGGATACGGATGCACGTTCAACCTTCCTCAAGGGATTGCTGGGGGGAATAGTCGGATTGATCTGGCCTGATTCCCTGGGAGAAGAGTATGAAGCCTGTCATGAACCAAAACCGGTAATATTCCCAACAGGGGAGATTGGTTTGAACTTTAAGGATATTCCCATGACTCCTCAGGTCTTACCGGTGCAGCTTTTAAAAATTGGAAATGTTGCAATTATTGCTCAGCCTAATGAAGTAACAACCATGGCGGGACGAAGATTGAAAAAAACTGTGCTGGAAAGCCTGAAGCCGACGGGGGTTAACTATGTCTCCTTGGCCGCACTTTCAAATGCCTATGCATCCTACATGGCAACTAAAGAAGAATATAACGTGCAGTCCTATGCAGGCGCCGGAACATTCTTCGGACCAAATCAGCTCATTGCATTTCAGCAGGAATTCAGAAAACTTGCAGATGCAATAGTCAATGATGAGGTAGTCGCCGATGGTCCCGAACCGCGTGATCTCAGCAATGATCAGTTCAATTTTACTACCGGGGTACTCTTTGATGACAAACCCCTGTTGAAAAGTTTCGGGGATGTAAAGGAAGAACCTGCCACGGAATATAGTGTCGGTGACAGGGTCAGGGCTGTTTTCTGGGGAGGGCACCCGAGAAATAACCTGAGGCTGAACGATTCTTTTCTGATAATCGAAAAAATTGACGGAGATAAAGTTACACCTGTAGCTTACGACTGGGATCCTGAAACCAGGTACCGGTGGAATAGGGAGAGTGTTTCCTATTCATTGATTACCATTGAGTGGAATACCTGTAATGCCGAACCGGGTACTTACAGGATAAGACACATGGGAGACTGGAAATCAGGATGGACAAGAAAAATCAGTCCCTATAGTGGAAAAACAAGAACATTTATCCTTAAATAATATGCAAAAAAGAAGGGGCCCTGTGGCCCCTTCTTTTTTACCGAAATTTTTAATTATTTCTTTTTGATTTTTGCCTTGAGCACTTCTTCTTTAAATACCTTGGCAAAGGTAAACTTCGGTACTTTAGTTGCTTTTTTAGCTGCAATCTTTATTTCTTCACCGGTGGCGGGGTTTCTTCCCATTCTCGCTTTAGTTGCAGGACGTACCCTTACGTGAACTTTTCCGAGTTTACCGATAGGTACTCTTTCTCCTTGCATTACTCCGCTGTGGACGACTTCAAAGATATCTTCCAGAATTTCTTTTGCCTGCTTTTTAGACAGTTCGTGTTTTTCCGCAATATATCCTGACATGGTGTTAGCAGTGAACTTTTCAGGTAATTTTACTTTCTTTGGTTTTGCGGTTTTCGTTACGGACTTTTTTGTAGCCATAGTTTCTCCTGAGTAACAGTATAATGAGGGAATTCAAGTTATTAAATTTTGAAGTTCCCTAGGTCTGAATTTTGACCTCCATGCCACTTTTGACATGCAGAACATCGTGTTCTTTTAGGTACAATATCTGATAAATTATGAATTTCATAATCTTTAGAGGTACCATAATTATTTTTCAATTGATTATACAAACAAAAGATAATCCCCGTATGTCAATTGATTTTTTGATAAAAAGGTTTTTCAGAGTGGAGTATCCGCTTAAAATTTTTATAATTCTTAAAACCGTCAAGCATCTGCAGAACCCTGATAGTTGGCGGAACCATTGGCAGTGTTCCTGCAAGATTTTCCTGCATGGCAGCGGCCGGAGTTTTCCATGTATAGTCTACGATCTCAAAACCATCAATATGAATATTCTGGCCCGGGGGATATTCCGAAAAAAAGAATTTTGCGTCGAATCTAATAGGGGATAGAGGGGGAGTTACAAAATTTGTAAGATAAACTATATTGTTGTTATTCAGGGTTAGATTAAAATGGTGCAGTAAATCAGCAAATATCAGTTTTTTTTGGTAAAGTTGTTCCCTGAGCATTAATAACTTATCTAATGTTTGTGAATCTGGATTTCTGCCGCTTCGATTTGTAAGCAAAAGACCGCATTCTTCGAAGGTTTCCCTCACTGCAGCAAACTTGTATGTCAGAAGGGAATTTCCGTATTTGTCGGGAAACTGATCGAGGAGAGATTCCTCGTCATCTTCAGCAGAAATTGATAATACTGACTCCAGGGCATCCTCGGGATCGATGGATCCCCCGGGAAAAACATAATTTGAGGGAACAAAACTGCTTTCATCACTGCGCAGCAGCAGGAGAACTTCCAGTTCTTCAGTAATGTTATTTTCTCTGCCGATTACGACAGTTGAAGCCGGTCTTGGATTTGCTGTCATACTATATATCTAACAGCATTTTAAAAAAATTGGCAAGCATTTTGCGAAAATTCTTTTTAATAAAAGCAGCCCTTTTATACAGGGCTGCTTTTGGATGAATGGCGAATTAGTGAATATTATCGTGGATATTTACAGACTTTTCAGATGATACTGATCGGCCTTTTTTGATGCTGGTGATATGCATCGTAGTAGTAAACTTGCTGAGGCTGTTATAGAACGCTTCGATTTTGGTTGCATCAGTAATTTTTACATCAATTTCTTTTTTGGTCCTGGGGGTAAGGCTTATTGCTCCCGCATCCGTTAGAAATTTCAATGCATTGTTGTAATTGGGGACAGAGAGACTCTCCGGAAGATTTATTTCTTCAAGATGGTACATGGTAACTCCGGTTTTACGCATTTCGTTTCCAAGTTCCTTTTTAGTTACCGGTTTTTCCAGATTTAAAAGTGTTTTCCCGGCGACGATATAAGACTCTAGTATATCCTGTACAAGAGAAGCAGTATCCTGAATCATTGGAAAAGCAGTGCTGTTGACAGTTACCACATCACCCCGGGTTGATATAACTGACTGGTTTTCCATGAAACTTAAAACAGTTCGTATCTCTTCTTCCGGCTGAGTGACTATTTTTTCATCATAGACAAATTCATTCTTGAAGGTCTCGACCATCAGTTTAAATGTTTCAACAATAGATTTCATATGAACAGGTTCATCGCCTTCAATTACCGCAAGGGCTGTAGAGGTGTAAACCAGGGACAAAAAGTAATGCAGTATGGTGTTTTTATAGAAGGTAATTCGCGGCCTTTCTTCACTGTTAATGACAAAAAAGTCTTCAACCTGTTTTACCTTATCTGATGAACCGTCTACAGGGAGAGGATTGATAATACCTTCTTCCTGAAGTTCTTCAAGAAGAGATTTGCTCTCTTCACTCATTTTTTTATTGTCGAGTAGCTCCTTCGGAAGGGTAATATTCCTGAATTGAAGGTAGTCTCGCAGGTATAGAGTGAACTTATCGAGCTTTTCTCTTGAGAATCCTTTTCCCGTTGATGACAGGATTGAAGTGAAAAGGATGGAGTAGGGAGATACGGTTATCGTATCATTGATTCGGCGTGTCAGGTCGTAGGCAATATCTATCATGTTGTCCGTAGAATCACCATGTTTTTCCTGAAGCTCCGAAAGTAAAACGGGTTCATTAAAGGTTAGAAAAACCTTTCCGTAATTACGCTTCAGAAGTTTACGGCTTTTCATGAAACCGCTTGTAGATTCCGATTTCTTTTCTTTTCCCTTAAGTTCTTTACTGTAGGAATTTTCTTCCAGAATCCTGGAATAATTAATAGTAGCAGGAACAAAAACAAGGTCTTTACTGTAGCCTTCCTGTATCGCCTCTATTAGATATTTCAGGATACCGAGTTTAGGGTGTAATACCTTTCCGCTTCTGGTTCTTCCCCCCTCGAGAAAAAACTCAATACTGTATCCCTCATTGATCAATGTTTTAATATATTGTTTTAGAATCGTTGTATAGAGCTCGTTTCCCTTGAAGGATCGCCGCATGAAGAAGGCTCCGGACCTTCGAAAGATTGTCCCCATTGGAAAAAATGTGAGATTGGCACCTGAAAGAATGTGAGGCGGAATCATTTTTTCACGGTAGAAAATACTGGAGATGATCAGGTAGTCCATGTGACTCTTGTGACTCGGTATCAGCATAACCGGACCGTTCTTTGAGGCTTCACGTATTTTTTTTATGCCTTCTATGTCATATTCAATTCCTTTAAAAATTTTCCTGAAAATGAATGCCAGGGACCTTTCGAAGTACTTGATCATGACAATGGAAAAGTCTGCCGCTATTTCTTTAAATTGTTTAAAGGCCTTCTTGCGTAATTTTTTTTCAGACATTCCCTTTTGTCCAATCAGAGTCTGGATAGTTTTAAGGGTGTTTTCGTGGTAAAGAACCTGCTCCATCATTTCCTGCTGGGTTTTAATTACGGGACCAAGGATAGTTCGCTTCTCATGGTCATGTACTTCCATTAGATGCTTACGGAGGAGGCTTGCAATCTTCCCCGGATCGGTTTCTCCAGTCTCCTCTATGAAGGCCTTCAGGTCAACGGGCGATGCAACACGGATAAATGCAGGCGTCATGCTTCGAAGGGTTGTAAGGAAACCGGATATGAGGCCACGGTCTCCCGTTGCCTTGGTCGTAACAAAGGTTTTTGTCCGCTCTGGATTCCTGTTCCAGAACATTATCTGGGGAAAGAAATATATTGATTCCTCACTTACCTGCTGGATTGCAACCATATTCTCCAGCAGGTCAGGCATTTTTTGAATGAATCTTCTTCTAAAAAGTGTTTTTGATAGAAGGGACAATACGATGGGCTTACCCGAGGATATGGTGTTTTCAATGTAAGTTGCATCATCAATCATGGCAGGGCTGTTGCTGTTAAATAGATTTTTTATAGAGGAAAATGCCCTGCTAATGGCAATGGATATGTTCTGTATTGAATAAGGGATGAATCCGAGTGCAAGTTCAGGAGTCTTGAGGTTGTGTTTTTCCAATAAGTTATTAAAAAGGAGGAGGGAAGTATTGGAGCTCTGATAGGAGGCAAAAACAATTTTTCCTTTTTCCTTATGATCGCTCATTATAAGAAGGCTTTCGTTGTCAAAATCGAGTTTTCTGAAAAGAAGTCCGATAATCTTCCCCAAAAATTGATTAAGTCTCCGGGGGACAATGCTGTGGGCGATCAGTGTTGAGGTTTTACTTCTCTGGTTATCCATATTATTTTTCCTGTTTCTGAAGTTGGAAGTTTTATCTTCCTGATGGACTGATAGTATGTTTATTTCAGTCCATCTGAGATTGCATTTCTGGCTCTGTCCATCAGTTCATGAATATTATCGTCTGTATATCCTTCGACAGGTATCGGATCATGGAGAATAATTTCCGCTGACCCGGGGAAGAGATCAATCGTATTGGCTGGCAATACATTTCTTGTTCCCTTTATCGTAACGGGCAGCACGGGCAGTGAAAGATCAATGGCAAATTTAAATGCACCTTTTTTAAAGGGAAGTAATTTGCCGGATACACTCCTGGTCCCCTCAGGAAAGAAGAAAATGGAAGTTCCGCCGGTTATCCTTTCCTTTGCTCTGTTAATTGATTGAAGGGCGGTTTCCGTATTTGATCTGTCAATATAGACATGGCCCGCCTTCTCGCAGTAGACTCCCAAAACAGGCACCTTTCTCAATTCCTGTTTCAGTACCCATCTGAAATCAACAGGCAGCCAGCCATAGATTGCAAAAATATCGTACTGGCTCTGGTGATTGGCCACAACAACATAGGATTGATTTTCGTCTATTTTTTCTCTTCCCCTGACAGAAACACGCATTGGCGTAACTGCCGCATTGAGTTTTGCCCACATAATACCGCCAATTTGTCCCGCCCGTTGTCCGAATATCCAGATAATTGGCAGGGCAATGGCTGCGTTGAGCAGAGTGAACATGCCCAGCAGAGGGAAAAACAGTGTCCATTTATATATTTGATATATAAAATATGCGTGCCTGTTGTCTCTCAAATTTTGTAATGAAATTGTCGATATCATATCCTGACTCAAGATTTCAAAAATATTGAAATAAAATTTAGTTGACTCGGACTGACTGGTCAGTCCATAATGGGATATAAAATATAGACTCTTTTAATATTTGTCAAGAAATTATTTCAAAAGATGCTATTTACCAGACCAGTAAGACTGTTCCTGAATTTAAAAACAACAGGTTTATGATGAAAAGTCAAGAAATCAAAATGGAATCATTTTTCAAAATTAGCGGTGAAATCCAGGAAATTAATATTAAAAAATATTTTAATAAAATATTTGCTGGAAAAAATTCAACCAGAGAATTAAACAGGCACCTGAATCTTCTGTCTGACTTCCTTAAAAAAAATGAAAAATTAGATCAGGCAAAAGATATCTATACTATTGTATTTGAACTTGCAGCGGAAAAGGGAATAGATGAAATAAGCCTATCTACTGAAATTCTTAACGAGCTGTTTCTTAGCAGCAGCGAAAAGAAAGGTAATAGATCAGAACGAAAAAGTGATCACGATAAAAGGAAAAAACAGATTTTCGAGGCATCCATAGATGTTTTTTCACGCAAGGGGTACCACGGTGCCACAATGGATGAAATTGCCTCTGTTGCGGGAATGGGAAAAGGATCTGTTTACAGGTATTTTAAGAGTAAAGAAGAACTTCTGAGACAGTTGCTGTCGGAAAAATATGATGAAATAATTAAACGCTTCTCCTTCATCATGGAACGTGATGCAGATGTGATGCTGCAGATTCAGGAAATGATCATAATATGGATAGAGTTTATCGAAGAAAATCATTCCGTATATAACCTGATACAGAATAATAATATTCAAAAGCTCCTGGGAGAGGAAATAAACTTTTATGATTTTTTTGTCACCCATCTTCCAATGCTGAAAGAAAAAATACTCGAATTGAGTGATGCCCATAAATTAAAAACCACCGGATTCTATACGGTATTTTATGGCATTCTGGGATTTATCGACGGAGTCGCTCAAAAATGGTTTCGAAGAAACATGAACTACCCACTCAGCAGTGAAGTGCCGATAATACTGGAAGTTTTGTTTAATGGCTTCGTGGGGGAAAAAAATAGTGGTAAAAATTTCATAGATTCTGCATAAATATATCAGCAGAAATGAAATTGAATTTATCTGCAGGAGAAGTAATGGAAAAACATACAATAAAAAATATACTAACGATGGATCCATCGGAAACATCCCTGGAAGTTACCGGCTGGGTAAGGACAAGGCGGGATTCAAAAGATGTCTCATTTGTTGAGTTAAACGACGGAACAACAATAAAAAATCTGCAGCTGATAATTGACAGCACCATGCCTGAATATAAAGAGACAATGGATCGGATTAATACAGGTTGCAGTCTGGAAGCAACCGGAATCCTGATGGAATCACAGGGGAAGGGGCAGCGTATCGAATTAAAAGTTGAAAAAATTACTATTCAGGGAGAGGCCCCCTCCGATTATATTCTTCAAAAGAAACGCCATTCATTTGAATTTCTGAGAGAAATCGCCCATCTCAGACCGCGTACAAATACATTTGGTGCTGTTGCCAGGGTCCGCAGCGCTATGAGTTATGCAATACATTCATTTTTTCAGGAAAAGGGATTTATTTATGTTCACACCCCGATTATTACCGGTAATGATTGCGAGGGAGCCGGTGAAATGTTTCAGGTTACAACTATTGATTATGATAAAGCAAAAAAATCAAATGATGATATAGATTTCAATGAAGATTTTTTTGGCAAAAAGGCTTCTCTTACAGTAAGCGGGCAGCTTGAAGGGGAAGCATATGCCCTGGCTCTTAAAAATATCTATACCTTCGGGCCAACCTTCCGTGCGGAAAATTCAAATACCTCACGGCATCTTGCAGAGTTCTGGATGATAGAACCTGAAATGGCCTTTTGTGATATCAACGGGAATATGGATGTAGCGGAAGAATTCATTAAGTACATATTTTCATATGTACTGGACGAGTGTCCTGACGATATGGATTTTTTTAACAGTCGTATTGAGAAAGGAATTATTGAAAATCTAACCGATATAATCAACAAGCGTTTCGAAAGAATCACTTACACTGAAGCAATAGAGGCCCTGGAAAAGTCCGGAGGAAAATTTGAATTCCCCGTATCATGGGGAGTTGACCTTCAGAGCGAGCATGAAAAATTCATTACGGAAAAAATCTATAACCAGCCGGTAATCATTACCGACTATCCGAGTGAAATAAAAGCATTCTATATGAAACAAAACAGTGACGGAAAAACAGTAAGGGCAATGGACGTTTTGGTGCCGCGCCTGGGAGAAATTATTGGCGGCAGTGAACGTGAAGCAGACTATGATCTCCTTAAAACTAAAATTGAGGAATCAGGACTGAATGCAGAAGATTACTGGTGGTACCTCGACCTCCGCAGGTTCGGTTCTGTTCCCCATGCAGGATTCGGTCTCGGTTTCGAAAGGTTGATTCAATTCGTAACGGGAATGCAGAATATTCGCGATGTAATTCCTTTTCCTCGTACCGTTAAATCCCTGGATTTTTAAATTAATGGTTCATTTAATTCAGATAAAATTATAAAAGGTCCCAGAGTGCTATTATGAAAATAAATGATTTCAATGATTCCCTTCTTGTATTTCTCAGAAATGCCACTACCCCCTATCATGCAGTTTCATTCATGCGCGACGTTCTTGTTGAAAATGAATTTAAAGAATTAAAAGAGTGTGATGCGTGGAAGTTAAAGGCCGGTGGGAAATACTTCGTCATTCGCGGAGACTCATCTATTGCGGCCTTTCGCTATGAGGATAATCTGATAGAGCAGGGGATACCCATTGCCGGGGCACATACGGACAGCCCATCCCTGAAAATAAAACCATCCCCTGAATTATATCAGCACTCCTACCTGCAGCTGGGAGTGGAAGTCTACGGGGGGGCACTGCTCAATCCCTGGTTCGACCGTGAACTTTCCATCGCGGGACGTCTAACCTATCGATCTGCTGATGGGAGTATTGATACAGCCCTCATCGATTTTAAGAGACCCGTTGCCATAATACCGAGTCTGGCTATTCATCTTGACAGGGAGGCAAATAAAAACAAATCGATTAATGCACAGAAGGATTTACCGCCGGTTTTACTTCAGTGTTCCGATGAAAAGCCGAAATTTAGCGATCTGATCATAAATCAGATGAAGGAAGAAGGCTTTAATGGTATTGAAGAAATAATATCTCACGATCTGTTCCTGTACGATGTAATACCCCATTCAATTGCAGGTCTGAAAAATGAATTTATAATCGGCCCGCGCCTTGATAATCTAATTAGTTGTTTTGCCGGTCTCCAGGGGATCATAGACGATTCAGCAGGTCCTGCAATGGTGATATTCAACGATCATGAGGAGGTTGGGAGTATTTCCGATGTAGGTGCCCAGGGGCCTTTTTTAAAATCTCTAATGCAGAGAATTGCCGGCAACATGGAATACTATTATCGAATGATTGATGCCTCAACGCTTATATCAATGGACAACGCCCATGGAGTGCACCCTAATTTTTCTGATAAATATGATGCAAACCATGGCCCCCTGTTGAACAAGGGACCGGTTATAAAACGAAATGCTAATCAGCGGTATGCAACAGTTGCCGGGACTGAAGCTCTCTACAGAGAAATTGCACGTATTGAAAAGATACCCCTGCAGTCTTTTGTCGTTAGAAGTGACATGGCATGCGGTAGCACAATAGGTCCCCTGGCTTCTGCGGAATTGGGTATTAAAACAATTGATGTAGGTGTACCTACATGGGCAATGCACTCTATCCGGGAAACGTCAGGGATTTGTGATCTTTTCTGGCTGTACAGAACAATCGTAAAATATTTTGAAGCAAAAAAAAATTAAAAGAGATATTGATACAATGGGGGAAAACAAAAACGGAGGAACAGGTAGTTCTATACGGGGACAATTGGAGACAAACTATCATAACGCCAAGTCTAGCTACTACCGACTGGTCCTGAGGAAGCAGGATGATCTTGTCCGGCACAGGCTTCATAAGATTCCTGATAACTGGGATGAGTACAATAAAAACAGACTCGATTCAGAAGTGGAAATCTCTTCCGAGAAACAGACAAGACTTAGCGACCTGAAGAAAAAAAAATCATGGGAACTGAAATTTGAAAGTCTCAATATCTACTTCATCAGTTCTATCGAAAACGCTTTTCTGGATACACTGAAGCATAAATTCGTCACCGAAGAATTCATAGATGATGCAGTTGATTCAGTCAAGAGCATCACCCTTGAAATTGGCGGAAATATCAGTAATTTTAAACTTCTCCTCCTCAGTCTAGCAAAAAGAGGGGTTAGTGATCTGTATTATATTATAATGTCTTATGATAAATTTAATAATATAAACCTGACAACCTTCGATGAACATTTTGAGAATTTTTGCAGATCCCAGGTTAAATCCCTCAGGGGTTATCAGAATATTTTACGAAACATACATATTTTTCAGAATGCCTCACGGTTTATTGAAAATTTTTTTCAAAAGAGTTCCAGCAGCCGTGGCTGGAAAATTAATGAGGCAGAGATAAAGGCATTTCTTGAAGATGAAAATCCTGAAATAAGTATTATTGATCTTAGAAAAATAATTATTGCTGCGGATCAATACAGAAAACGATTAAAAAAAGATTTTGAATTTCTGAACTATTATTATAATGATAAAGATGGTAAAATGTTCAGGTATGATTTTATTGTAGATTCATTAAAACTGAAGTTTAACAATGGGAAAATCAATGACAGCGTATTTGAAGGTTTTGAATCAGTACGTAACTCATTTATTGCAATAAAAAAATATTATGAGAATACGGGGCTTGCAGGATTCGGTTCCAATGAATTTACATACAATGAGCTTGTTGAATTTATTCTTAAAACAGGAAAAATTATTGAATTTTATTTTTTGCGTTCATCACGTTATGAAGAACTGAAAAATTTACGAAATGATATACTTTACTATAACCAGGAAGAATATTATCAGTTGAATCCCGAAGCTGACAGATTTTAGGAAAACCTGGATATATTAAATTTGAGAAGTTCCCCCGGGAACAACCAAAATATATTAGCTTGACAAAATTAAAATTTTTTTTTAATTCACAATCTGTCATAGTGACAATCATTTGAATGGGGTTTTTATATGAAAATAGGTTTTGCAGGTACTCTTGAAGGGATGACTAAACAGCAAAAGTCTGCCTTCCTTAAAATAATGAGAAAATTGAAGCTTACTTATGACAGGATCGATTTATCAATAGGGAATTGCCCAGGATCAGATAAAGATGCGGTAGAAATAATTAAAGAAAATAATTTGGTAAAATCTATTCAATACTATCCATCGAAGGAAGAAGAACGGAGAGGATTTGATATTGAAAATGATTTTGATTTCAGTGATAAAAAAATTATTATAAAAGAAATAGATACAAAACCTCATTTTGAAAGGAACCGGATAATTATAGACGGTTGTGAGGCCCTGATTGCCGTACCTAAACAGGCACGTGAAGAAAAAGACTCTGAAACCTGGGCCGCCGTTAGATATTGTAAAATCATGAAAAAACGCGTTTTTACTATTTACCCTGACGGAAAAATTACAAAATGGCCATCTAAATAGAATCTGTTATTATCCACATCAGGTTACATTCGTAAAATTTTTGCCGTTTCCCTTGCGATTTGAAGTTCCTCATTTGTAGGGACAACCATGACTTTTATACGGGAAGAGTCCGCACTTATTGTTTGTATTCCATCGGATTTTCTGGAATTTTTTGAATGATCTACTACTATCCCCAGATATTCACAGTCCTGACATGCCTTTGCCCTTACCACAGGCGCATTTTCACCTATTCCTGCAGTAAACACAATAGCATCACATCCCCCCATTGCGGCAATATAGGCGCCGATATACTTTTTAATCTGGTAGGCGAGCATATCCAGTGCCAGTTTTGATTTTTCACACCCGGCTGCAATCTGTTCCTGTATTTCTCTCATGTCATTTTTGCCGCAGATGCCGAGTAGTCCGCTCTTTTTATTCAGCATTGTATCGATTCTATCGAGGGTACAGCTGTTATTTTCAGAAAGAAAAAACGGAACCGCCGGATCAAGGTCCCCGCAGCGTGTTCCCATCATTAATCCGGCCAGGGGTGTCATACCCATAGTCGTATCTATACTGACTCCATATTTAACTGCAGCCATGCTGCTGCCATTTCCCAGATGAATTGTGATAATTTTTAATTCTTCCACTGGTCTTTGGAGATAATTTGCAGCTTCAAGAGAGACGTAGTTATGAGACGTGCCGTGAAAGCCATACTTACGAATTCGAAATTTTTCATACATTTCATTCGGAATGGCATACATATACGATGATTTCGGCATCTTCTGATGAAAAGCCGTATCGAAGACACCAACATGTACAGCATCAGGAAAAACAGTTTTTGCGACTTCAATCCCTGTCAGGTTAGCGGGATTGTGAAGAGGGGCCAGGGGGATATTTTTGCGGATTCCTTCAATAATTTCTTCATCCAGTATTGCAGGCTGATGAAAAAATTCTCCCCCGTGAACAACCCGATGGCCTACTGCTGTTATTTCATCACTGTTTTTAATAGCTCCGATTTCTTCATCTACCAGTATCTCAGAGATTTCCTGCAGGCCTGCCCGGTGATCTGCAACCATCCTGTTTTCCTTGACAATGGTTTCTTCGCCCCGATGGTTTAATAATTTATGTTTTATCCGACTTTCTGAAGATCCGATCTTTTCAATAATTCCTGAAGCAGGGACGGTGTCCTTGTCAAGATCAAAGAGCTGATATTTTATTGATGAGCTGCCTGTATTTATTACCAGAACTTTCATAAGATACTCCTCAAATTTTTCATACCCTGATGCCGTCATATTAAACTCAGAATTTACCGCTGTTAAAACTAGTGCTGTTGTGATTGAATGGCTGTAATAATTACCGTATTGATAATATCCGGTATTGTGCAACCTCTGCTTAAATCATTAACAGGTTTGTTTAATCCCTGAAGTATGGGGCCTATTGCAATAGCCCCCGTTTCACGCTGTACAGCTTTATAGGTGTTGTTGCCTGTATTTAAATCAGGAAAGATGAAGACGGTAGCTCTTCCAGCTACTTCAGAATCCGGCATTTTGGTTGCGGCGACTTTTTTTGATACTGCGGCATCATATTGTATCGGGCCTTCTATTTTTAATTCAGGCTTTAATTCCCTTGCCCTTTCAGTGGCTATTCGCACTTTTTCAACATCCTCTCCTGAACCTGAGGTACCCGTTGAATATGATAGAAGGGCGACTCTTGGTTTAACGCCAAAAGTTTGTCCTGTTTCAGCAGAAGATATTGCTATATGAGCCAAGGCTTCTGCGCTTGGGTTTGTGTTAACAGCACAGTCACCATAAACCAGAACTCTATCCTCGAGGCACATCAGAAATACGGATGAAACGATGGGGGTATCCGGTTTGGTTTTTATAATCTGAAGAGATGGTCTTATAGTTGCCGCGGTGGAGTGAACAGCACCACTGACCATTCCGTCTACATCTCCCATATGAATCATCATTGTCCCGAAATAACTGACATCCAGAATTGCATTTTCGGCTTCTTCCCTGGTCATGCCTTTATTCTTTCGCATCTCGAAAAGGGTTGCAGCGTAACTCTCAGTGAGTGATGACGTTTCAGGATCAATTATCCTGGCACTTGATAAATCCAGCCCCAGTTCACTGGCCCTTGTTTTTATTTTTTCTTCATTTCCGAGGAGGGTAATGTCTACAATATTTCTTGCCAGTAATGATTCTGTTGCGCGAAGTATTCTGTCATCATCGCCTTCCGGGAGGACAATGTGTCTTTTTTGTGATTTAGCCTTCTGGATCAATCCGTATTCAAACATCTTTGGAGTTACTTTTTCTGTCTGATTTTTTGCTATTATTTCACCGAGAACTTCTGTATTGATGTGGGTATCAAAAAGACTGAGTGCGGTTTGTATCTTACTGGTGCTCTCCGGGAGAATATCAGGTTTAAGATCATCCAAAGCGGATACCGTACCTGTAACCGTATCGGTAACTACAAGTATTGGTATTGTTGTCGGAAGTCCCTCTATTAGCTGGAGTACCATGTTATCAATTACAAATTCAACCGTGAGGACGATTCCGGCAATTTCAGGAAAGTTCGTAGACTGGTTAATAAGAAGCGAACCGAGAATAATATCCACCCTGTCACCGGTTGTAATTATTACCGTACCATCGGAAAGTCCCCAGAGGTAATTTTCCAGATGCATACTTCCGATGGAGTATCGGGTAACCTGTTTGTTCATCTGCTCTTCCCCGAATAGGACAGTTGCTTTCAGGTGACGGGCAATCTCAGCCATTGACGGTGTATTGATGATGGCACTTTCCGGGATTACGGAGACAGAGAGATCTTTAAGCTGTTCCTGCTCCTTTAATATCTCAAGATATTGAAAGCATCGATCTTCATTTACCCGGGTCACAATTGTTCCAATGACATCACATTTTTTTGAAAGGAATGATTCGTTTGATATTTTTATTGACTGAATTATATTATAAATTTCTTTATCGTGTGCAGGGGTGATAATTAAAACCGGACTGGCCAGCACTGAAGCAATTCGGGAATTAATATCCATTTCAAAAGAGGAGGTGTGTCGAGCAAAATCTGTTCCTTCGCAAAGTACAAAATCGAAGCGCTCCTCCAGGCTTTTGTATTTATTGATAATACCTTCAAGGAACTGATCATAATTTCCGGATGATACAAGTTTCTCAGCTTCATCAAATGTATATGCATACATCTGTTCATCCGGGATATCAAGATTGAACTGTTTTTTTATCAGGGAAAAATTATCAGCGGCATTTAATTTATCGGATACATGAATAATAGGTTTGAAATATGCAACTTTTTCGATATTTCTCAATAAAAATTCCATTAACCCGAGGGTAACGATCTTTTTATGAGATTCACCTTCAGTGGTGGTAAGATAGAGATTGTTAGCCATGACAGAGTCTCCGGATAATATTTCTTTGCTGGCTTTAACTTGTAAGAATACTATATAACTAATCATCCTCAAAAACAATAGGCCATGGGATATTTTTTGTGTAGTAGTAACTATTATTTTGGCATGGTGGATTCCCCCATACAGGCAATCTTAGTAAATTTATTGCCTTCTGATTGTATATATGATTTTATGTTTTAAATTTAATAAAATGAGTAATGTTAAAAATATAAAATTATCCTTAACCCTTTTGGGCGCCATTTTATTTTTTTTTAATGGTGTTCCCGTTCATGCTGTACTCTGGAACTGGCAGATGGATGATAAAGGGAGACACGAGGCTTCCATCGAACTTGATCCATATTATTCATGTATCTACTATACCTTTGCTTTTACTCAAAAACCAATTCCAAAAGAGAAGGTAAAACATGAAGCGCTTTATTACTGGCACATGATAAAAAATTTATATATGCCCCGTTTTGTTCTTCTTGAAGCAAGTGCCTATCCATTACCCGTTTCCGGTGTATACCTGAAAAAATACGGCTCTAAATTTTATGAAAATGCAGAAATTTCGGAAGGATTCAATCTAATCAAGGCAATTACAGAAGGATTTCCTGAACCCTATGCCGGATCCCTTTTCCTGGGAAATGTAGCAAACTTTGTTTCCGGGGAAAATAATGAAATTGTCGGTAAAGGTTACAGTGGATTACTCTTTAGTTTTGGTGATCGTCATATTGTTGATAATATCATGGTAAAGGACTGGTGGCTGGAAACAGAAATCAAACTGAAGGGTTCGGATTTAAGGGAGCGGCACAGCCTCAGCTGGAGTTATGGCATTGGAACAAAATTTCATTTTAATAACGAAATTCGGGATATTATTTATCTTTCAATCAAAAGGAATAGAATTGATTACAAAAAACCCGATGTTAATCCATTTATCGGCTTTTTTATATATGACAGCACCCAGGAATTAAAATTAAATTTTGATATCAGGGAGTTTTATAAGGGAAGAATTACTATGGCTTCTTTTTTATTTGGTAAAAATTTTTCTTTTGGATCCGGCAAAGTAACCTTTTCCCTTGGTATAGGTTTCATCTATATTTTTATGAGTGGTTATTCCGGTCAGCTTGAAGAAAATATTGATCGTTCATGGAGTATTCTAATCCGGCCAAACCTTAGTTTTAAATTTTAGTATTTTCTGCGGGAAACTTTCAGATTCAAACCTGAATTTTAAATAATATTTATTGACTATACACACTTTTTTGTATAAGATTCTGTTTTGGAGACAATATAAATGATTATTGAGACACAAATAAAAAAAAATTACATTTCTGTCTTCCCGGAAGGAAGGCTGGATTTAAATAATTCTCAGGTTATTGAGAAAGAACTAATGAAAATTATTGATGCCGAAAGGAAACACCTTATAGTAAATATGAAAAATGTAGAATATCTTCATAGTTCAGGAATCCGTCTGTTGATTTCACTGCGTAATCGCCTTCTGGAATATGGCAAATATATCGTAATCTGTCAAATAAATGATACGGTTTTAAAGATAATCGAATTTGTTGACCTGCAGGGTATTATAGAAATTTTTAACAGTGAAGAAGAGGCGATCGATCACGTTGCATCTCTCTAAATAATTTCGTTCTGGAATTCCAGGTATCTCATCAGTGTTCCTTCATCCAACCAACCCAGCTGTATGAGAATTTCCCCCAGTAATTTCCCCTGGTATTGTGAGTTTATACTCTGAAAATCCAGGGCAATTGATACCTGTTCATTGGTCAAACGATAATCATCAATCAGTAGTTGTCCAAGTTTCATTTTTTCCATAACTTACCATATTCTATGTTACATCATGAACATAATACAGAAAAATGTCAAGCTAAAGCCGGCTGGACGGTCAAAAATATTTACGGAGAATTTTTAGAACCTCATCAAGATGAATGGAGAAAATTTAGAAAGAAATAAAATATACAACTATACCGAGAAATGAAACAATCGTGAAGAATATAAGGGTACCGTTATATCGGTCTGATTTTCTTTTCATTCTCATGGAGTTAAGAAAGAGCCCGAAAATACAGAGCCCGAGTTGAAAAAGAAGGAGAAGAAATGCAAAACTCACCATTGATGAGTCCCAGGCGCCACTTACAGGGCTGTGATTAAAGCGGTCAAACATTGTTTCCATCCGCGGTTTTGCCATGGAAACAATAATAAATATCAGAAAAATTATGATCCAGGATCCGCCAGAGATCCAGTTTATAGCCCTTACTACAGTATCAGGGCCTCTACGTTTGTTTTTTGTCTTGTTTGCCATAATTTGACCTTCAAACTCCAAAATTCATGAACATAAAATAATAATACGTATATTTTTACAAGTAGATATTTAAAGTTGTTTTTATTTTTCATTCCTTCCATTTTATTCTTCGATAATATCATCTTTAATATTTTAATTAATTTTAAGGAAATTGTTTTAACTTGAAAAATACTTGAAAATAACAATCTTTTAATAAAGAGTCCGGGTACGCTGGAATATATAATTACTTTTTAAATTATTTATAACTCAAATTATACTATGCCCAAATTTAGAATTGCAGCTATAGTCAGTCGTTTGATGTAAACAGGAGATAGATATGAAGATTCCATTTCCCTTTGATCCACTTCTTACCTTTGGTTTTATGGCTTCAATGCTGCTGGTAGGAATTATTCTCCGGGGTAAAATGAGTCTTCTTCAACGGTTCCTAATACCAAGCTGTCTCATCGGAGGTATGGTGGGACTTGTTCTAATCTCATTAGAACTCGTAGATATTAAAATTGAAATGCTGGAGGCTTTTGCTTATCACCTCTTTAATATTTCTTTTATATCCGTCGGCTTGACCCCACGAAGTGAAGATATCAAATCCCGTACTGACAGCAGGGAAATTATAAAGGGTGCTTTCTGGATGGCGCTGATGCAGAGCATAATGTTTCCAATTCAGGCAATAGCTGGAGGACTTTTGATTTTTGCCTTCAACAGTGGTGGAATGGGGCTTTATAAAACATTTGGTTTTCTTGCCCCCCTCGGTTTTATTCAGGGACCAGGCCAGGCACTTTCCATTGGCAAGGCATGGGAGACAGTCGGATTTGAACATGCTGCTACTATCGGTCTAACCTTTGCTGCAATTGGATATCTCTTTGCCTTTGCTATTGGCGTCCCCATGGTTAACAGGGGAATCAGACAGGGCAGATGCGAAAATTTACCTGAAGATCTGCCGCAGGATGTGCTTAAGGGATATGCTCAGGATAATCAGGAAAAAGAATCTGCAGGTGAACTTACCATGCATTCAGGGAATGTTGAAACTCTGGCTTTCCAGATGGCGCTGATTGGTATTGTTTATCTTGCAACCTATTTCGTTATAAAAAATATTGGATCCCTTCTGCAGCCAAAACTGGCAACAACGCTGTGGGGGTTTTTCTTTTTTGTAGGGTTAATCATTGCACTGCTGGTCAGAATTATAATGCAAAAGATCGGAATAAGTCATATGATAAATCCAGGTATTCAAAAGCGAATTACCGGCTGGGCAGTAGACTTTATGATTGTAGCTACTGTCCTTGCTGTGCAGGTTGTTATTGTCTGGAAGTTTATTATCCCCATAACCGTTATATCCCTTATAACGGGATTAACGACAACTGTCATTTCTGTCTATTTTGGTAATCGTCTCCTTAAATTCAGGCTTGAGCGGACTGTAGCTATTTACGGCACCTTAACGGGTACAGTCTCAACAGGTCTTCTACTTTTGAGAATCGCTGATCCCGAATTTAGAACAACGGTTGCACTGGAACTGGCTTTTATGATAATGTTCGTATCTCCTGTTATTCTTGCCTGCATGCTTTTCGTAAGTGCCCCCGTCGTCTGGGGCTGGAGTATGACATTTACCCTGTCTATATTTACGGGTATTCTCACTGCAGCATTAATCATTCTTAAAGCTACCGGCTTTTGGGGAAAGAAAGAACAACCATGATTACTGTAAGTTTTTATCAGGATTGAATCTAAATTTTTACAGGATACAAAAAATATATTGATTAGTCCGGTAATAATAAAACAACAGTTTTAAATAAATACCGGTAAACTATCACCATAAATATAAGAAGGCCAACAATATGTCCGGAATACATGAACTGGCAGAAATATTTGCCCGAATTGACAATAAAGCAGAAATTGAAAAATTTCTTAATGAATTATTAACTGAATCAGAAAGGAAAGATCTTTCACTCAGGTGGGAATTATTAGGACAGCTGTACAGCGGAGTGCCCCAAAGAAAAATTTCTGCAGATCTGGGTATCAGTCTCTGTAAAATTACCAGGGGATCAAAAATATTAAAAAATAAAGATTCTGTTTCAAGGAAGATTCTGGAGGGGGATGAATAGCATTACATTTTCTGTTTAATGGAAAGTGCACGTTCGTTATTGTTGTCAAGCTGAAGAATGCGGTCAAGCAACCTGTCAGCCTCCATGTACCGTTTTAAGGCAAATTGAATTTTGGCCAGATCCAGCATGTAAGAAATATTTTCCGGTCTTCTTAAAACCAGTCTCTCCGTAAAGTCTCTGCTTTGCTGCAATAGACCGGTTTTTCTCATACAAATAGCAGCGGCGTGCATAGTCTGTTCGTCATCCTGATTCATTTCCAGGTACTTGTGGAAATATGGAACCGCTTCCTTATACATCTGTTGAGAGGTTAATACCTTTAATGTTTTTTTCAATAGAAGTGTATTAGAGGGGTACTCCTTGTTCAGGGATATAAGCTGTTTAAAAATCAGGTCACTATTTTCCAGGCTTAGAACTTCACTAAGAATCTCCTTTGAAAAAATACCTTCTTCATGAATTTTCTTTTTTTCTTTTCTGTGAATTCTTATTATTGATAAATCATCCGTTAATTCACCAATTTCATTTATCCTTTGAATTATAGAATCTATTTCACCATTCCCATTTTCAACCACCCTCAGGAATAGTTTTTCATCTTCATTGATTACAGAATGATCATTGTGCTGATTTATCAAAAGATCGTCTCTTCCATCAGATGATGAAAGGAGAACGTCTCCGTCTTCGAGCTGTATCGTATTTATCTGAAAGGTCTCGATATCCTGCTGAACGCCAATTTTCCATCGATTGTTTTGAGAATCGACAAACTTAGCCCTGCCGTGGCGATAAAGAATCAAAGCCGGGTGATCTGCATTTAAAAAAAATGTAAATCCTGACTCATCATCAACAAGACCGATTATTGCAGATATGAGCATAGATCCGTCAAAGCTTTCAAAAACACCCTGTAGTTCATTAAATGTATTAAAAAGCCATTGCTCCGGATATATATTCTGTTCAATGGAACTAAGCCTTACACGGTTAACAATCGATTGAAGTACAGCACCAAAAACAATGGCACCACCAGCACCCTGGATGGATTTACCCATAGCATCTGCATTGGCAAAGAAAGAATACTGTCGTCCCGACAACACAATTGAATGGGCGATGCATAAATCACCCCCGATTTCTCTTTCCCATTTTTTAAATTTAAACTCTTTTTTTTGTTTTACATATATATCTATTATTGTGTTTTTACTTTCAGATTTATTGTACTGAAAAGGCTCAAGCAGCAATGAAGTAAGAAAATAATCGCCATCCTGAAGTATTTTCATTTTCTCCAGTTTTTTAATGGAATTTTGAAGCTCATACTGAGTGTTTTTAAGATCAGTTGCATCTTCACCCATGCATTGATATTCTAGAATTTCACCTTCATCATCGAAGATCCCCTCTATCGTCCAGAACTGCCACCTGTTTTTCTTTTCGCCAAAACCCATATGCTGAAAGGAGACTACGGGATTATTTTGAGAAATTAAATTTATTTTTTCCAGGAACTCCTCCCGTAAAGATTCCTGAATAATCGAGAAAACACTGTCTCCCAGCACCTCGTATCTTTCTATATTAAAATATCTGCAAAATCCATCATTTACAAAAGTTATCATTTTTTCATCATCGTCATTATAAAAACGCATAATCAATATTGGTGAATTTTCAATAAGCCCTCGATAACGTTTTTCTCTCATCTCCAGGGCCTGTCTAGCCTGACGTTTTTCTATCCACAATCTATACATTTCAATCGCGTTAATTATGCTCCTTCTGAGTATAGTTGAGATGTTTTTTTCTTTAAGAATTGATTTTGAAAAATAATCGGTAGCTCCTTCTTTCATCATTTCTGCTGCAATCGTATCATCGGTCTGATTAGTTAAAATAAGCACAGGAATAAATATTCCTTTTTTGCGAATGCTTTTTAGTATCTGGAGACCATCGGTATCTTCCAGAAAATAATCCAGGATAATGCAATCTATTGTGTTTGCTGAAATTATATCTAAGACATCAGTTAATACATCGGCTTCGTGAAATTTCGTGCCTGGGATTGATTTTTCTATGAAAGATTTTAGCAGGTTTCTGGAGACAATATCATCCTCAATAATCAGTATCTGAAAATGATTTCTGGCTTGTATTTTCTCATTTGCGGTCATTTTTTTGATTTTAACAATTGCTTGATATTTTATCTGTTTTCATTTTCATCAAAATCAGTTTGATTCATTTTCCCGAAAAACTTAAAGTTATACAAGACCCTGTGTTTCAAATTAGTGTGTATTTAATTTAATAGCATTCAAATGAGTTTATTTTTGATTTACTATTAGTATGCACCAGATAGGCGGAAGGGTCAAGAAATTATAATAAAAGGTCCATTCCTTAAATATTTTAAATTCCTTGAAAATAAATTTTATTATGCCATAATCTTTCTATGGTCATGTTATGGCGTTAAATCTTATAATTGGACATTCAAATATGGATCCCGACTGTATTGCCTCTATGGCAATTGCACGGTATTTATACCCTGATCATAATCCTGTTTTGAGCAGATTTCTCCACCCTGTTGTAAAAAATATTGTGAATCTCTATGAAAAAGAACTCGGATTTTTTAATATAAGTGATATAGAAGGCCAAAAAATTGATAGTATAGTAATTGTAGATACAAGAAAAATTGGAAAAATTAAAGAGTTTATCAGCGCAATTGAAAAACTTCCCCCCCAAATTGTAGTAATTGATCATCACAGTGAAAATGAATGCGATATAGAAGGTGCCCTGTTATATTCTCACGATTTTGGCTCCAATGTAACATTCCTTATAAATAAATGTGCTGAGAAGGGGATAAGGTTTTCTGCTTCAGATGCAACAATCGCTATTACAGGAATTTATGCAGACACAGGTTACTTCAGGCACGAAGGAACAGTAAGAGAAGATTTTCTCGCTGCAGCATATCTTCTTGATCAGGGGGCATCGATTTCTCTTGCGGAAAAAATTTTAAAGCCAATTCAGGATGATTCACAAATAGATGTTTTTCACGAAATGGTAAGTCAGATGATTTACCAGGAGATTAATGGTCACTTTCTGATAATTTCTTACCTTGTACTTAAAAAACAGGTTGGGGGACTCGCCGCAGTTGTAGAAAAACTTGTCGAAGTTGAGAGTCCTGATGCATTGTTTGCTGTTTTCAGTTTTGAAGATTCAGGTAATGTACTGATTATCAGCCGCAGTACAAAACAGAATTTGCAGGTAAATGAAATCATGGCAGAGTTCGGCGGAGGAGGGCATCGCCAGGCTGCATCTGCAATTGTAAAAAAAAGAAAAGGCCGTGACGTTCTCCAGGAACTTCTTCTTACAATAAAAAAATTACTTCATCCAGCGGTAACTGCAAAAAAGATAATGACTCCCGGTCCATCAGTACTGAATGAGGATATGCCCCTTATTGAGGCTTCTAAATTTCTAGAAAAGGTAAATCACAGCGGCGCCCCTGTTATAAACGAGGCCGGTGAACTCTGCGGTTTCATAACCCTGAAGGATATCATGAAGGCAAGAAAAGGTGAAAATATGAAAGCCCCGGTAAAAGCCTACATGAGGAGAAAATATATTTCATGCACCCCGGGGACGACAATAAGGGAAGTCGAACAGCTTCTATACAAAAATAATATCGGACATCTCCCCGTCGTTGAAAAAGGATGTCTCAGGGGCATCATCACACGGACAGATATCCTTAATTTTTTAAAATCCCTTTAAAATAATTCTGTGTGTGAAAATATTTTTTGACTTTCAATGACAATGGAAGCAAAATAATGTTTGTTGTGATACCCGAGAAATGCCATTGCCCCAAGACCTCATTAGAAGTTAAAGGAGGGGGAAGTTTTCTTTTCTTGACATGAGTAATTTTGCGTATAGTATAATTAATTGATGAAGTAACTGCTTGCTGTTCAATAAAAACAAGTGAGGCTAT
Organism: uncultured Spirochaetota bacterium; assembly: GCA_942491575.1. Classification (GTDB taxonomy): domain Bacteria; phylum Spirochaetota; class UBA4802; order UBA4802; family UBA5550; genus CAZHNW01. The sequence continues at coordinate 338,461 of CALOBT010000025.1, read as the reverse complement.
CATGGCTATTATCACAGAAAAAATTAGGGAAAACGCGGATGCTTGCAAAGAGTATGTTGAACGCGTCCTCAGGGATGCGGACAAGGATGGAGTTATGATGAATGAGCTTCAGGGCCTGCTGAAGACTATTGTAAATGTCGCGCCGGGAAGAAAAGATTTTGAAAAAGTATACGGTGAAAAGCCCTATGATTACTTTGCAAAAAAACTGGATGGATTTTAGAAGGATGGCATTCTAAAGAATTTAATAGTTGCCACAGATCATCAGATATTAAAAGCTGAAGACATCAGTGATTTGTTCTATCATCATTTATTCGTGAAGATCCGTGGCTTCTTGTCTCTATCAACTGTCATATTTTAATTGAATTTTTTCTGAAATTTCATTCAGATATTTTTTTCAAAAGTTCATCCTTTGTTTTCTGGTATTCCTCTTCACTGATTGCGCCGCTTTCCTTCAGGCCATTAAGCTTTTCTATTGTTTCCATGATATCTTCGGGTTTTTCATCTTTTTTCAGCTTAGATGCAAACTCTTTTCCTTTTTTCAGCAGCTCTTCATATTTTTCTTTCACCGCCCTGGTTTCAAGGTCGAAAAGATTTCCTTCACTTGAGAAATGACTTTCAAAAATTTTCCCCAAAGCGTATGTTGAGGCCCCGGAAAGAACAACCTGTGAGGCTAAACCTGCAAGGGTTCCGACACCTGGAATGGTTTTAATTATGCTGGCTCCCATTCGGGCAAAGGATGCACCTGCCAGTGATGAGGCTATACTTTTCCCCTGATTTTTATCGTAGGGGACATCATAAATTTCTGCAATTTCCTTAATCATATCGAGTTGGATTGCCGTTACTGCTGCAATATCTGCAAGGGGTATCGGGATCGCACCGGCAGTCATACTGAAAAGAACATGGTTTTTAATGAGATCGTCTACTTTACCCTCTAGTTTATCTGTCATAATATTCTCCTTGAGCCGTATAATTATTACGGAGATTATAATCTCCTGATTCCAGTAATGTCAATCAGTTAGTCTCTTTATCTATATGATGGGCTGCGATTGACTATAAGAATTAGATAGGTGAGGTTTAAATATCTATTGAATTAGTACCGGATATAATAGAAGTGTTACGAAATTTACTGCATTGTTCCCTTCGGCGACCCACAGGGATCGGGTTACTCCACTCAATAAACGGCATATTCAACATATTGAGGGTCGCCGAAACAAACAGGGCAGGCAGTACATTAACTGGAAATTTTACAAAGCCTGTAAATATTGTTAAACCCCGTATTCTGCCCGTTCAATCAGCTCCATTTGCATTTCACGATTGAGTGTGACAAAGTAGGCATTGTATCCAGAAATTCTAACCAGGAGATTCTGGTATTTTTCCGGATATGCCATGGCATCTCTAAGGGTTGCGGAGTTTACAACATTAAATTGCATCTGCATTCCACCAAGATCGAAATAGGTTTTAACATAAGAAAGCATATTATTTACTATTTTTTCTCTATCCTCCATTGGTTCGGGAACAATTTTTACGTTAAAAGCAATATTGTTGTCCATGTTTTCCGGAGAGAGGCGGGCTACATCACGAATATTATCAAGAAAAGATTCAGAGGCACCGGGAGAAGGCGTGAGGCCCGGTGTAAAGGCTTTTCCGGCAACTCGTCCCGACGGGAGTGTTCCTGACAGGTTTCCATAGGCAACGTGCTGAGACATTGACCAGAAACCGGCAGTGTAGGGCCCGCCGCGATAATTTGTATGATTTTGATAGATACTGTGAACAAAGGATGTTATCCTGTTTGCCATCGCAATCGCTTCAGGGTCTCCACTGCCGAAGAGGGTACGGTCCCTGGCTATAATGGCAGCTATCTCCGGGTGTTCTTTGAAATTTGAATTGATGGCCTCTTTAAGTTTTTTGAAACTGATCTGTTTATTATCGAAGACAAGTTTCTTTATCACCATCATGCTGTCTGTTACATCAGCAAGACCGATGTTGGAAGACCCCGATGAATTATATCGGCTCCCTCCTTTCGTAACATCCCGGGCATTTTCAATAGATCCGTCAATGAGTGTACTTAAAAAGGGTGTTGGCCTCAGGTTTGCGTGTGCTTCAGCATACATGTTGTTTAATTGAACTGCGCTATCTATTAAAAATTTTTGCTGCTCGCAGTAGGCGTTAAAAAATTCATCAAAACTGGAAAAATCATCATTTTCAATGGAACCTGTTTCCGGTCCGAATCGTTCATTCATATGGGGATGGTGTCCATTATTGAGGGCCATCTCGAGAGCCGACACCATGTTCATCAGGATAGAACCGGTATGGCCCATGTGCCTTCCTGAAAGAGTCGGCTCGACACAACCTGTTGCCGACCAGTCAACAAGGTGTTCCTGTAGATAATTTTTGCCAGCAAGTGCGGCATGGACGGCAGTGTCATTATGCATTGAAGGGGTCGCTGCAGTGCTGTAGTTTACCTCACAAAGCCGTTTTAGATAAACATCGCTGTTTACTTCACTGTTATATCGGGCATTCACGTTGGGGTCCCTGATTGAAAGCAACTCAGTGACCTTTAACAGGATGTAGGTCATATCATTGACTCCATCGCTCCCGTCTGGCATGGTTCCACCGAGGGTCACTGCCTGATCGGAGGAACTTCCCCCGAAAAGATAATTTCCGATATCCGGTACCAGGGGAAGGTGATCGGTTCCGCACATAAAGAGAGAGCCGCATAATTCAATAGCATCATAAATATATTTTTCTTTATCTTCAGGTTCCGACAGTTTTTTCATGTCATTTACAAAGTAGGGCTGCAGCCACTGATCTAGGCGCCCCATGGAGAGGCCCGTGTTGGTGTTTTCCATGTGAAGGGCAACCCATACTATCCAGATGACCTGTATCGCCTCATAGAGAGTTTCCGCGGGACGGGCAGGGACATTTTTAAGGACGGAGGCAATCTTCCGGAGCTCACTTCTTCTCGTTTCATTTTTTTCATCAGCTACGGCTTTTGCAGCCTCTTCCGAAAGGCTGTCGGTATAGGCATCAAGGGCTTGGAGGGATAGTCTCATCGCCTGGAGATTCAGTATGCTTTCCGTTTCTATTGTCGGTAAATCGTTTATTTTTTTATCAATTTCCTCGATGAGTCCACTGGTGCCTTTTGTTAGTATTGAAGGATAATCAGGAATGGTATGAGAAATTCCAACTGATTTCCATACGAAGTAGAAAACCCAGCGTTCATCAATTTTCAATGAATCCGGATAATCGAAATTATTCCTGACATATTCCCTGAAATTTCTTGAGGTCCAGTAGGGGAAGATGTCCTTGTGAAGGGTATTTGCATCCTCTTCTGAAATTTGATAGGGATTCAGACTGCGGTCTGAAGCGGATTTCAGTTCACCCCAGAGCATAGTTCCCTGGGCATCCGGGTAAATTACAACACCTGCAGGTTCCTTTGAGGTAGTTGTTCCCGCCAGCAATGACCGTTCTGCTATTACAGGTTTTTTTTCTTTCATCAGGTAATGAAAGGCCTCAGCCTGCCTGATCACAGGGTGCCACGGTTTCTCATTATTATCATATTCGAAACCATTTTCCTTATACCAGTTGGTAAGCAGAAGGGGCCTCTCGGGACATACCTGGGGCATTACAGTAAAGTGACGGTCCAGCATCCACTGGAGCCGGGGAAAATCTTCCAGACTGTATTTCGCAAGGTAGGGCTCTTTAAGGAACAATACTCCCCTGTCAACGGGTTCGGCGCTAAGCCCTGTTTTTTTCCTGGTAGAGATATTTTCTATTAATGGTTTATTAACGTCGGCACCAATCTTCTTTTTTATCTTAACTTCTTCTCTCTGGACCCTGGCAAGTTTTCTTCTGTGTACACCTGACAGGAGCAGGGATATATAAAAGTTAAACGTCTGGAGCAGGGCAATGTTTCCCTCCAGTATCATTCTATTGTGAAGGATAAGGGTCAGCATTTCATTAGGGGTAATTTTCAGCATTTCCAGTATGGTCTTTCTGTCTTTGAATCGCATGATAACATCACATTTATCCGGTACTGTTTTTAACGCTGAGGCTCTGCCATTGTAAAAAGATATGGCCCTGTTTACATTCCCGTCTTCTGTGATAAATCCGACGGTGAAATTAATATATCCGAAAGAACTATTCAGATAACTGTTGAATTTTTTCCTTTTGTTAAAAACAAAAGCCATCATTTTTAGCAGGATGAACGTGATTGTGTTCATAGAATTTCTCCTTTTAAATAATCCGCACATTTTACCTGGAGCGGAAACAGTTTTAATCAATTTTCAGTATATCTGAAATTATCTTTTCAGTGAATATAGAATAATCTTCTTCAACTTCCTGCAAAACCCGGCTGTTTACCAGGGATACGAGGCCATGAAGGGTTACCCAGACGTGGAGTATTTTATGATTTATTTTCTCCTGTGCATCAGGGCCTTCATAATAATCTTTAAGAAATGCCGCAGTAAAAGTAATTAACTTCAGGCCCGCCTGTTTTTCCTTGTAGGCAACTTCCTGAAGGGGAGAACTTTTATAGTCATCATACTTGGGAGTATCCATGCTGAAAATGATATTGTACCAGTGGGGATTCTCCCTGCCGAAACGTATGTACTCATTCATCATGGCAATTATTTTCTCTTCGGTGCCATTAACAGAAGAAGAAGCCTCGAGAAAACTTTCATAGAGTTTCTCAAATCCCTTTGTCTGAATATCAAGATAGAGCTCATCCTTGTTTCTATAGTAGTTGTATATGTTTGCGGCTGTCATTTGGAGGGATGATGCAAGTTTTCTCATACTGAGTGTAGAGAAACCTTTTTCACCAATAAGGTCGATTGCATTCGAAAGAATGGTATCCTTGATTTCCTGAACTTCTTCGGGGGTTCTGATATTTTTTGGCATATTCCAAACCTCTTTGAACAGTGTTAAATTAACACTGTTCAAAGGTCAAGACATATTCTAAAAAATGTAAACAATTTCATATTTTCACTTGATTCTAATTACAGGGCTGCTATGTTTATTTCAGATTGTGAATACCGGAATCAAGGGGCCATGAGAGACATAAAAACAAACTTTAAATTCAGAAAGAATTTGAAAAAGACAGTGACCATAGAATTTTATGTCAATCCCTCAAAGATCCTTTTTGTTCGATACAACAATACCGAATTTTCTTTCAGCCAGTTCTGGCAGAAAATACCTGAAGCTGAAAATATCTGTTTTCGAATTAACGAAGAATTTGCCCTGCAGTTTCCGGAGCTCTACAAAGAGGCTCAGTTTAACGCAAAAAACTGGAAGGAAACCTTTCTCAAATTTGTGAATAATCACCTTAGTTTCCGTGATACTATTATGGATGTTTTTATGCGTAGTAGTGGAGAAATTACCATCCACCTGGAAAGGTAAGAAATAAAACCGTATGGACGGATGGTTTTTACCAAAATGTCCTTGCTTTTTTATGAAAATCGATTACTTTTAATAGAGGTCATCAGTGTTTCCTGCTGATGAATACGGTATTGTGCTCTTTATATGGGCATGTTTCCGATAAAACAGGATAACTTATGCTGATTGTTATACTAGTTTCAGTATTACTTATCTCATTTCTCTTCCATATTAATTTTATCGTCAAATATGCCGTTCAAAGGTTGAACAGTTACTACAAGGGCTTCGTCTATACCGCAATTTCCAACGCACTCCTTGCCCTTACTCTTATTTATATTGCCTTTAAAAGACCTGAACAGGTGCAGCATCTCGATATGAAAATACTTACCTGGATCATGTCAGGTGTGCTTATGCTCATGCTGTTTCTATTAAAAATATCGATTTTCAAAAGAATATACAACAGGGCCCAGGATCCTCAGCATTTCCATTATAATTTTTTCGGTAAAAAGGTTTTGCATAGTTCCGCAGTTAGTCCCATTGAAATCGTTCTTTTTTTTGCTTCCATGCCTTTCTTCCTTTTTTCCGGGGCCTATTTTGTTGCACGTGTTTTAAATCTTATATTATATAATCACATATAGGGGAACCTTGAAAAATAACATTTTGGACGTTTCCCTGGTCAACATTTTAACATCTGCCATTCAGGGCAGCGGATGAATCAATGTGCTGATCAGGATGCTCGAATGTGGTGCCGAAGCAGGATGTTTACCTGCAGCGCTTGACAGGATGTCAAAAATCGCGCTGACATGAAGAACATCGTGTTCTTTTGGCTACAATATTTGATATATTCAGGAGTTTTCATTTGGGCATTAGTGACACTCCTGATTTTTGAGGTACCGTAAAAATTTTAATTTATGGTGGATTTTTTTCAGGCCTTTCCTAATGTAACCAATTATATTTATTTGCATAAAGACAGTATAAGTGATATAATCCTTATATCCAAGACTGGAGGTCAGCTGCTATGCTGGGCATTTTTACACCGGACATTGACAGATTAAAAAGAAATGAAGATATAAAAGCGATGATTGAATGTCTCAGTCACCGAAAACCGGAAATCAGATCCAAGGCCTTTTCTGCACTCTCTCCATGGGATGACCGAAAGGACGTAGTTGCAGAAATGCGGAAACTTATTGATGATCCTGATCCTAAAGTCCGAACTCTTGCTCTCCTCAAGTTCACCGAAATAGGCGATTCATTCAACGAAGCCAACATGAAAAATATTATTCTCAACGGCAGGCAGTCGGAAAAGATTGAGCTGCTTCGTATTCTTGCTGAGAAGAAGGATACATTGAATGAGGATGTAAGCAGAATAATTGTTCAGGCCCTGAACGATAAAAAGATGATTGTCCGTTTTGAGGCAATGAGAACCTTCGGCGCCCTGAAAGTAAAGCATGCAGTGCCGTATCTTATTGAGAAACTTGATGATGAAAGTCATCGTATACGCTCTGAAGCGGCGAGGGCCCTCGGAAATATCGGCGCCCCTGAATCTGTAGATGCCCTCATTGGCAGTCTGATGGATAACAACGGAGAAGTCAGGGGGGCTGCCCACGAGGCTTTGAAGCAGATCCCCACGGAAAAAGCCGCCAATGCCGTTGACGGTGCCCCTGTGATGATCATGGCGAAAAAAATGAGTGGCAGCAGTACACAGAGACAGGAAACCCTCCAGCATATCGGAAAAAACCGGATCACCGATGGAATTCCACTGATAATCAAGGCTCTCAGGGATGATTACAAGACGGTACGTATTGAGGCGATTAACGCCATTGGTCTTCTTCGTGATCCATCATGTCTGGAGGCACTGGGCGCCATGCTGGAAGACCGCTACTGGGATGTGCGCCTTGAGGCAGTCAACTCCCTGGAACGGGTAGCGGATCCAAAATCTCTAATCTATCTCGAGAAGGCGATGAAAGATAATAATACAAACGTACGCAACCAGGCCCAGAAATCATATAATACACTGCATTATCGGCTGGAACGGCTCGGCAGGCTGTAAGGTCTATCCGGCCATGTCATGACCGGCAACTCCGGGAGGGCCCTTCGAAAAAGGGCCTTCGCCATTTACAGGCGGCAGTTCTTGACTTCCGTTTCCAGGATTGCCGTTGCTCCAAGCGCTTCAAGACGGTCCATGACTTGAACTACTTCCTTTTTTTTAACCATAACCTTTACGGCAACCCAGTTTTCCTGGTCCAGCTGTGATACCGTGGGGGATTCAAAGCCGGGGGTAATCCCTTCCGCTTCTTTGAGTTTGTCAGTACTGATATTGTATTCAAGAAGGCTGTACTGGTTGGCAATGAGAATTCCCTCGATACGCCGCATAATCTGGGTAACACCTTCATGGCCGACGATATTGTGATTACCGATGAGACAGGTTTCATATGATCCGATGTCACAGAAGACCTTCAAGTTATTGTCCCGCAGGCTGTCACCGGTTTCAACTATATCTACAATGGCATGAGCCAGGGAAAGGTCTACCATGATTTCAACAGAGCCGTTCATTTCAACGCACTTGATATCCACACCCTTATTTTTAAAGTAGTCTTCAGTCATGTGGGGAAAGGAAGTTGCAATAGTTTTTCCCTGGAATGATGAAACATCTGTTTCCTTCATCGTATCGGGGACCGCAACACAGAGACGGCATTTCCCGAATCCAAGGTCCATCAGGTTTGCCACATCGGCGCGGCGCTCCGCAATGAGGTCACTCCCTGTAATTCCAAGGTCTACCACACCTGAATTTACCAGGACGGGAATGTCATCTGCCCTGACAAATATAAAGGTTATCTCAGCTGTGGTACAGGTCGCATAGAGGTTCCTACCCCGGGCCCTGAAGCGGTATCCCGCCCTCGAAAGGAGTTCAATGGTGGGCTCTCTTAATCTTCCCTTAACGGGAATGGCGAACTTAATATTTTTGGTTTCTGTTATTTTCATTTGTTTCTTCCTGCCTTTTCAACATGTCCGCTGGTTCCGAAACGTCTTTCCAGTTCAGCGGCAATATCATTATAGGTTATTTCCCTGTATCCCGCCATAACAAAAGTATGAAAAATGAGGTCGCATATCTCGTAAATGAGATGGTCTTTGTCCTGTTCCAGTGCGGCTTCACAGACTTCCCCGGCTTCTTCCATAATCTTTTTGTTTATTTTTTCTGTTCCTTTATGCATAAGAGAGGAGACGTAGGACTCTTCAGGAGAGGTTTTTTTTCGTTCTTCGATGACTTCCAGCAAGCGTTCAAAAATAGTATTTTCCATGTATTTTACCTCACATCGGGACTCTCTAAGTATCAGAGGGGTATTCGTCAAGTTGTTTAAAGATGAATTTTTCTGATTTTTCCCTAAGTTCAAGTTTGCTGTGCATTCAAGAGAGATTATTGATAATTTCCTTGCAAATTTTGCCATGAATCTGTTCTTTAGTATTTTGCTGACTGAATATTATATCAATTTTAATGAATTCTTTCAATTATATCATTAAAATTCAGGAGTTATACTATGTTTGAACTTGATTTTAAAAAGCAGGACGGTCTCGTACCGGTAATCGCTCAGGATTACGAAACGATGGAAGTTCTAATGGTTGCCTACATGAACGAAGAATCGTATAAATTAACCCTTGATACTGGAATTGCCCACTACTGGAGCAGGTCCCGAAACAAGTTATGGAAAAAGGGCGAATCTTCAGGAAACTTACAGGAAGTTAAGGAAATCCGCGTTGATTGCGATAACGATACCCTCGTGATAAAGGTGAACCAGATCGGAGATGCTGCATGTCATGAAGGATACAGGAGTTGTTTCTTCAGGGTAATTGAAGGAGATAATGCAAGAGTTGTCGGGGAGCGGATATTCGATCCAGCAGATGTATATGGAGACAAAAAATGAGTGAACAGCTGAAATTCGGCATCCCGAAGGGTAGCCTCGAAAAATCAACAATGGATCTCTTAAAGAAAGCAGGGTGGGATATCTCAGTTTCTTCACGTAACTATTTCCCCTCTATTGACGATGAAGAAATTTTATGTTCGTTGGTGCGGGCACAGGAAATGGCACGGTATGTCGATCACGGTGTTTTAGACCTTGGTCTCACCGGCCTTGACTGGATTCTGGAAAATGATGCGGATGTGGAAATTATATCCGACCTGGTATACTCCAAGGTCTCCACCCGCAAGGCCAAATGGGTGCTTGCGGTACCGGATGATTCTCCGATAAAAACACTGGAAGACTGTGAAGGAAAAACCATTTCGACTGAACTGGTAAATTTTACCAAACGGTATTTTAATGAACGGAATATAAATGTAAATGTTGAATTTTCATGGGGTGCAACAGAGGCAAAGGTTGTCGAGGGCCTCGTCGATGCAATAGTAGAGGTTACAGAGACTGGTTCTACAATAAAGGCCCATGGCCTCAAAATGATCCACACGTTGCTTGAAACCAATACAAAACTTATTGCGAATAAAAAAAGTCTTGAAGATCCATTTAGGAAAGGTAAGATTCAGCAGATTGCCCAGCTGCTTCAGGGGGCCCTGAATGCTGGAAATCTGGTAGGCATCAAAATGAATGTACCGAAAGGTAATATAGATGAGATTGTACAGCTCATCCCAAGCCTCAATGCCCCGACTGTTTCTGAACTCTACAAGTCAGATTGGCTTTCTGTAGAATCAGTAGTAAGCGAAACAGTGGTACGGGAAATTATCCCAAAATTGATTGAAGCCGGAGCTGACGGCATTATAGAATATCCACTCAATAAGGTTGTCAACAAACAGGACCTTAAAGACCTTTAAAAAAATTGAGTGCTGTCTGCAGATCAGGGGTAAAAACTGTTTTCAGAATTACATAGAAATTTACAGGAGATTAATAATGTCAGATATTTCATTTCAGGGAAAAGTTGCCGTAATTACCGGCGCAGGTCGTGGCCTCGGGAAGGCCTATGCATTAGAGCTGGCCCGACGGGGAGCTAAAGTTGTAGTAAATGATTTTGGCGGTGAGAGTGACGGGACCGGAGCGAGTAAAGCGCCCGTTGATGAAGTTGTTAAAGAAATTCAGGATTTCGGAGGGGAGGCTGCGGCAAGTTATGTTTCCATCACCGAAAGCAATGCTGGGGATGAAATCGTAAAAACCGCCATTGATAATTTTGGCACTATTGATATACTGATTAATAATGCCGGGGCCCTGCGTGACCGCTCTTTTCAGAAAACCCCTGAAGAAGACTGGGACGCTGTTTATGAAGTTAACCTTAAGGGTGTTTATAACGTTACCCGACCCGTATTTGCGGTAATGCGTGAAAAGGGATTCGGGAGGATAATTTTAACCACTTCCGGAACGGCGCTCTATGGAAATTTCGGACAGTCAAATTACGGATCTGCAAAAATGGGACTCATCGGATTAATGAACGTGCTAAAGCTTGAAGGAGCCAAGTATAACATTAAGGTTAATACCATTGCCCCCATCGCAGATACCCGTCTTACGAAGGGACTGCTTCCAGAGGAGGTTGCACATGTCTATAATCCTGACCATATTGCATCCCTGGTTGTTTACCTCGCATCAGCGGAGAATGAAAATACCGGTTGTATCTACAATTGTGCAGCGGGATGGTACAGCCGAACAGAAATAGTTTGTTCTTCAGGTACGGTTCTCGGTATGGAGAATGGTTCAATATCTGTTGAGGATATACGGGATAACTGGGATAAAATTAATGATACCGGGGATGCAAGATTTCTTAATTCCCTGGCGGAGAGTTTTTCCTTTATTGATCCCATTATGAAGCAGAAAACAGGCAAGTAGTTAAGGAAAATATATTGTATAAAAGGGGAGCCTTCCGGCTCCTTTTTTATTTTGAAAGCTTAATTTTTTCAGCCATATCCAGCAATGTTAATATATGCTGTCTTTCCTCTTCAATGATGGAGTCAAGTATTTGCTGACTCGGATCTTCAGGTGAATACATTTTTTTCATTTCAGAATAAAAAAGAATGGATTCCCTTTCGTCGTTGAAGGCGTGCTGAATGGCGCCGGTTTCATCTTTGATAGAGTCCAGTATTTGCTGGTTGTTCTTATGACCGCCGAAAATTTTGCCACCACCGATTGACTTCATATAGTAAAAATATTCATCGCTAAAAATTCCAGATGGTTCAATATTCTGACCATGAATTGCTGCAAATTTCTCTTTATGTTCCTTTTCCTGACCTTCAAGGAAGGTGAAGATATCGGCAAAATCACTGTTTGCGAATTTTTCAGCACATCCCCTGTAGAAGGCTATACCTGCCTCTTCAATACCTATGGCTATATCAACAATTTCCTTAATAGAATATGACATTCCTTTCTCCTGAATTGTAGTCACAGTAGATGATACAGTAATATAATATTTGTCAAGATGATTCCATAACTTCAGGGAGAACCAGGGAGGAAAATAAAAAAAATGGAAAGCGGTATAGCATTCCGTACCGAAATCGATCAGATATTGTTACAGAATTAAGCTTGGCCTGTTTCTTAGCTGAAACCGATATGTTAAATTACTATACCGCTTGAAATATTCTATGTCAGCTGATGCCTGGATAAATCTGATAGGGTTTTTTGCCGTAAATTTTTTGAAAATCAACAGCAAAGGGACATAGGTTACAGCTTAACCGGACGACCCCTTCAGCAGCTATTTGAGCTTCTTCGTGAAGAACGCCTGATTTATCGATGTTGTTTCTCATTTTAAGAAGAGCACAGTCGTTGCATTTTTTTGCATTTTCTTTTACGCGAAAACTGATTAATGACATAGATGCCTCCAAATGAAAGTTGTTTGATGTCCTGGAGCTCTAATTCTATCTGTACATTACAGCCCATCTATGTATAAATGTCGCATAACATAAAAAAAAAATCTACAATTTTTTAGAATGTACAGTAAAAAAACGACCGGACGGGTTTAATAAAAAATGGTTGAAAAAATTAGTGTGCCATAAGTTATATAATAGAAAAAAATGGAGTACTCGATAAATGAATCCGAACAATTCCAATGAAAAAGATACTGTAAAAGCGTCAAAAAAAAGAAGTCCATTCCATGTGCTACTCTTTCTGAAGGGAATTCTGCTGGTTCCAATATTGACCTTAATGGTTATCCTTTTCAGCCTCCTCGTCACCAGTGATTTTTATGTAAGTATTCTTAAAAATGCAGGACTCATAGAATCCTTTATCCAGGCCAAAAACTGGCAGATGGAGAAGGACATTAAGGATGAAATTGAAAAAAAGGTAAAGCTGGAAGAGTTTCGTCTAAAATTTGAAAAAATCAAGGAAGATTACGAATCAAAAAAGACAGAGTATGAAAATCTTTTCCGTAAAAAAGAATTTAAAAAGCTCGATCAAAAATATGATGAACTGGACGATTTAAGCTTCGACCGCGCCCCGGGGGTTTTCAGCAGCAGGGATGAATTCAAGAAGTACAAAAAGGCAGAATTGAAGAAATTCAAAAAGGCAATGAATGATATTAAGGACTACCGTGACCGGAATGAAGATAAAATAGATTCTGCCAAAGATGCCTTTAAAAAGGCTGAGGATGAATTTGAAGATGCAAAGGATACCCTTGAGGATAAGGAAGATGATGCACGGGACATAGTAAAGTCCCACAAGGGCTCCTTTATGGGAAAAATTTATGCCGACATCGGGACGATAAGCCCTGTTTTAACAGGAGAGCTCAACGACAAATTGATAAAGGTTGCCGTAAAGCGGGAAATTAAAAAAATTATCAGCTTCATGGCATCCTATGAAGATCAAAAACGTCTCGGCAATGTCTACACCGACAGGTTAGCCGTTTCCTCAGGGAGAGTTGGCTCCGCAAGAAAGGTAAAACTTCCCCCAATAATCATCAGTCTCTGGGTGGAAGATGAAATCCGCGGGGTTAAACAGAAAAGACACCTTCTCAGCCAGGTCTTCGTTGACCGGATAAAAAAGATGGAGGGCCTTAACAAAAAGGGATCATTTATCAAGCTCTTCAAATTTTCCGAGACAGGACTTGCTGAAAGAATCGGCAGAAAATATCTGAAGGGAGCAGGGCTTACCCTGAAGGATGGAATTATCCGGGTAAAACCCATAGTCCTCGAGGGAAGCAGGGCCCGAACCTTCGAAACCGCCATGCTGGTGGTAACCCACGGAATGTATGTCCGCTATATTCTTCTCGGAGTGGCGCTTCTCCTGTTGATTCTTATGATGTTTACAGGTACTGACGGTGAAAAGAAGAGACGTGCAGTTCGCCGGGTACTCCTCTGGCCATCGACACTGATAGTAATTGCCTCAATAGCTGTTGTGGTTCTCTCTGGGACCTTTACCACTCTTTTTCCTGAGCTGATAAAAGATCCGGTGGTTCAGGCTTATGCCAAACGAATGGCCATGGTTATATCAGTACATATTTTCATCCCTGTAATACTTGTTTTCAGTCTTCTTGCTTTTATAGGAAGTTTTATCGGTAAAAAGAAAAAAGTTAAAGCTGCTTCTGAATAAAATAATCAGGCAGTGCCGGAATACGGCACTGCCTGAATCAAAATATTCAAAAATAATCCCCTTGATTATCCCCTCTTTTATCTATAATATAGTCCTATCCTTGTAAACATTCTTCTGGAGGTGCTTCCATGACATACGGGTATATGGGAAAATACTGTATTATAGACCTGAAAAGCGGGAATATCGAAACAGTTAAACCGGAAGAAAAATTTTATCAAAAACTGCTTGGCGGTTATGGAATAGGTGCCGCCGTCATTTCCCGGAGGCAAAAGGCCGGTATAGATCCCCTTTCCAGTGACAGTTATCTCGGTTTTTGCCCGGGACTGCTTACCGGGACGGGGGCATTCTTTTCCGGTAGATTTATGGTGGTCGGTAAAAGCCCCCTTACAGGGGGGTGGGGTGATGCAAATGCCGGGGGATTTTTTGCCGTTGAGCTGAAAAAAACAGGATACGATGCAATCTTCATTACCGGTAAATCTGAAGAACCGGTTTGGATACAGGTAACAAATGATAAAATAGAAATTCATTCCGCAGGAGACCTCTGGGGCCTTGATACGGTAGCAACGGAAGAGAAAATTTCTGAATTAAGCGGTGATGCGAGGATCCGCGTGGCCTGTATCGGAGCTTCCGGTGAAAAATGTTCCCTAATCTCCGGAGTTGTTACCGGGGGGGCGCGAATCGCAGCCCGTTCAGGTCTCGGTGCCGTCATGGGCGCCAAAAACCTGAAGGCCCTCGCTGTTAGGGGCACCATGGAAGTTCCTGTGAAGGATGCTGAAACAATAAAAGGGATAAACCGGAAATTCCTCACTGAATTCAGAAAATCAAAAGGACAGGATAGATTCACCCTGAGGCATTTTCATATAATAAGCCGTTTTCTGGGGAAAACGGGTATCTCCGTGCCGGCAGAGCAGTCTACGGTACGGGAGATTCTCAGGCAGTACGGTACCGCAGGCAACACCGTCTATTCCGCCCTCACCGGGGATATGCCTGTTAAAAACTGGTCAGGTACGGGGTTGACTGATTACCCGCTAGCAGCTGCTGCAAAAAATTCAGATGAATCGATTCTCAGTTATCAGAAAAAGCGTTACGCATGTCAGTCGTGCCCCCTGGGATGCGGAGGCATCATTGATATTAAAAGAGGACGCTTTGCAGGAGGGACCGGTCACAAGCCGGAATATGAAACTTTGGGGGCCCTGGGGGGACTCCTCCTCCATGATGACACGGATACTATAATAGAACTGAATGAAATGGCAAACAGGGCCGGTATAGACACCATTTCCCTCGGGGGTGTCATTGCATTTGCCATCGAATGTTTTGAAAAGGGGATTATCACAGAGAAGGATACCGGGGGCATAAGCCTTAAGTGGGGGGATAATATTTCAATACTGCAGATGACGGAGCTGATTATAAACCGTGAGGGTATCGGTGATGTCCTTGCTGATGGCGTAAGAATAGCCGCAGAAAAAATTGGCGGTGATTCAAAACTCTATGCCATACATGCCGGCGGCCAGGAACTTCCCATGCATGACAGCCGCCTTGATCATGGCTATGCCCTTGCGTACCAGTGTGAACCGACACCCGGACGGCATACCATATCATGCTATCTCTATGCTGGGCTATACGGGTTAAAGAAAAAATTCCCCTCAATAAAAAAATTACTGAAAGGGGCAAAGGGAAAAACAGAAAAGCAGGTGGCCCTTTACCTGGCTGCAACCTGGTATGCCCAGGTAATCAACAGTTGCGGAATTTGCCTGTTTGGTCCATTAACTTCTGATTTTCCCATTGTGGAGTACCTGAATGCCGTAACGGGTTGGAATCAGACTGGAGAAGAATATCTTCGATGCGGGGAACGAATCCTTAACCTTCGCAAGGCCTTTAATGCACGGGAAGGGATCAAACCGGCAGATCAGAAAATTCACCGGCGGGCTCTCGGTATACCCCCTCTAAAAACGGGTCCCCTGAAGGGAGTGACCGTTAATATAAATGAACTGGAGGAAATACTTTTCGGGTTTGCAGGGTGGGAAGGAGAAACCGGTTCTCCCGCAGAGGAAAAAATGAAAGAACTAGGTCTAGATACTTTTCTCAAGTAGCTAATATTCAATTGTACTTGCCTTCCTGCAGGATATTTTTTACAGTTGTCTCAGGGGTATACAATGTCAGATCAGTTAATGAATACAAAAGAAGTTGCAGAATACCTTGGTATCCATGAAAAACAGGTTTATGCCCTGATAAAGGCAAAAAGGATTCCCTGTACCCGTGCAACCGGAAAGTGGCTCTTCCCGAAACACCTCATCGATTCCTGGATAGACAGGGAGGCGCGGGGCAATACGGAGGGAAGTGATGACTCCGCGATTTCTCAGCGAGATGTTCTTCTCTCTGCGGGAAGCAACGATCCCATTCTGGATATTCTCCTGAGCCGTATGGGAAAGGAACATCCGGAATTGCATATCTTTCATAATAATACCGGCAGTCTCGGGGGACTCGCCATGCTGCGGGAAGACCTCGCCGACATTGTCTGGTGCCACCTCTACGATTCCGAAAGCGGTGACTACAATATTCCCTATATAAAAGAACAGGTCCCGGGCAAAAAGGTCGCCATGGTGCATCTCTTTTACCGGGAGTTGGGACTGATCCTCTCAAAGGATGCGGAAAGCTCGGTGAAGGAAGTCAAGGACCTGCAGCAGAAGGGACTGCGCCTGATTAACCGGCAAAAGGGAGCGGGGACCCGTATCTTCCTCGATCAGGAACTCGCCAGAGCCGGGATCGATACCGCAGGCATCGCCGGTTACGACAATGAAGTCAATACACATATGGAAGTCGGTCTTGCGGTCATGTCAGGCAACGCCGATGTTGGCCTCGGTACTGTTTCCGCGGCACGCATGTTTAATCTTCCTTTTAAACCCCTCAAAAAAGAGAGCTTCGACATGGTACTCCTCCAGGAGACATTTTTTAAACCAGCCATCCAGGTATTTATTGATACGGTAAATTCAATGGATACCCGCAAATCTGTTGAGGCACTGGGTAACTACGACTTCTCCGAATCGGGGAAAATTATTTATTCATCACAGTAAGTCTTTCGCCGCCCTGAAGGCGGCATTTTTTCACTCTGTAGTTTTCCCAAAAAAATCATTTATATTTTACTCCTCAACCCCCTCTCCCTGTTATAGATAAATGAAATACCGTCAATTTACCAATGAGAGAGGGCATAATCTGCAGAAACTTTATGATGAACAATTCAATTGATCGGATCACAGGGCGAATTTTATGAATATTTTCATCTTACTAGAATATTCCTACAAATTCTCCTTTATTCTTGACAATTAAGCATATACTTCCAGAATATCTAAAATATTTTGGAGGTACTTATATTATGAAAAAAATTATTCTTTTATTCGCAATAATATCCCTTATTGGAGCAATTGGCTGTGATGATGATGGCGGAAATGATGGTATCACCACTGGTATCAAGGTTACCGCTTCTCTTGCTGCAAATACAACTTTTGTTCATGAAACCGATGTAGAATTCACAGATTTTGGTGCAACTTATCCCGGGGATCCAGGTACCGGTGAGATTAAGATACTGGTCTGGTCCGCTTCATCGCTTCCCGCAAATGGACAGGATGGTCCTACAGTCGGCTCTATAACTACCGATGGAGGAGATACTGCCATTGAACTCACAGCAGGAAACTATGTCGTGCTGGCAATGTATGATTTTAAGGGTCATGGTAACGGAGATGCCGGGAAGGGCGACTTCTATGTTTTCTCTGATGGCGCCTCAACTCCGGACACGGCAACAGAAGTTGTTGTTACAGATGGTGAGGTCAACGAAATGAGTGCAATTACCATAGATAATTTGTACCAATTCAAAAAAGATGCAGCTTTTGATTCAAAGTAATGATAAAACGGCTATGAGAAAAATATTTTCAATTATTGCATCTTTATCTCTTCTTGTCACCGCCTGCGATGATGAAAACCGTCACGTTTCGCTGGAAGTAACAGTCACACTAAGCGATGAACTTTCAGGGTATCCAACGGTAGGTAAAACCCTTGCCAGCCTTCCGGCAAGTGGTACAGCCTACTGGGATTACCCCACCGTTGGGGGTGATGCCATCCCTGGTAACTATCCTCAGGATTATAGTGATCAGGGCGAGGAAGACAATGAGTCTAATCACCCAATTGAATCTGCAGCCATAGGAAATAAGCATGTCTATGTCTACCTTTACAATGCTTTGGGTGAATCCTCAAAGACCACGGCAGTACTTTACAATGGCGAATCAAAAGATACTTCTTCTGCAAAGCGGACTGTTAAAGTGTATAATGTGGTCCCGGGAACATACTATGTTATTGCGTTCTATAACTATGCTTTTGGTGACAAGGTCACCAATCGCCTGAATCGTTACGACCGGTATGCTATCTATGATGGCACAGATAATGATCCCGCAAATGTGAATGACATTACTGGCGGCAATGCAATTCTTGACAATGCCGCCACTGTTGAGATTGAAGATGGCCTGACAACGTCTATTAAAATGAATATCAATGAACATTATGTTCTGGGTAAACCCCGTTATGAAAATCTTGGCGGCCAGGGGAGACTTTTCTACACCCAGGCAGATTATACCGCCAATGGCGGTTATCCTGCTCCCAATTAATGTTCTATCGAATCGGTCAGTTGAATAAAATACAAAGAGTTATCTTTTGAAGTATATTTCTGCAGTTTTAATTTCATTCTGTTTTCTCTTTACAACTGATTTATGGGGGGAAGAAAATAAACTTCCCCCCATAAAACAAAATAAAAGTAAAATTGAGAACAACCAGAAACCCTTCACCCTTGATCCTTTGACAATCCGTGAACGTAAACCATCCGTAATTGAAAAGGCCACCACATCAACAGAGGTAGATAAAGAAAAGATCGAAGAGCATTCAGACAAATCCCTTGATGATGTTCTCCGCATGGTACCGGGGCTTCAGGTTGATTCTCACCGCAAGGGCTACATCCGCACCCGATTCAGGGGCATTGACCAGGAGAAGATTGCAATCCTAATCGACGGCATCCCCATCAGTGATATCTATTCTACGGATATTGATATCTCCGACATCCCCGTAATGAATGTGGAACGCATTATTGTAAACCGCGGCGCCGCCTCGGCTCTTTTCGGTACCCGCGGCGGAGTAGGGACCATCAACATCATTACACGCAGGGCCGCAAAGGCGGAGACTGAAATAAAAATTGAATATGAGCAATATAACAATGTCACCCTCGATTTTGCCCACGGCAGCACCCTGGATAAGTTCTACTACTGGATCGCGGGTTCCCTGCAGTACAGCGGCGGCTTTAAACCCTCCGCAGAGTTGACTCCCGCCAAAAAGAGGGAGTGGTTTGATAAACTGGTACCCTACGGTCTATACGGCTTCACCTATGACGAGGTCACGATACCGGCAAAGGATGACTACATCAACGATACAGGTACCTGGGATCAGACTGAATATACAAAGGTTAACCTCTCCGCCCGCGGGGGATATGAATTCAACCGCTACAATGAAGCGGGATTGTCGGTGCAGTACAACTTTAAAACCGGTAAAACAAACAGTTATCAAAATAACTGTTACTCACGATTCCACAGTGACGGTCTTTTCTGGAGCGATCCATATTTCAGTCTAACAGATAATTCGGAAATAAAAAAGGCGGTATTGAGAAACCGTACATTTATATGGCCGGGTATCCATAATCTCTACACAACCCTCTACGGCAGGTACGGAAGTAAAAATTTCCAACTGAAGGGAAATGTTTTTTCCACATTCAAAAGGGCACTTCAGGAGGGATACGCCTCCACAGACCTTAGTTATGTGAAAGACGGTGTTTTTGCGGATACAGTATATGAGCCCTATACGGAGATAAAATCATATTATTCAAACGGTTTTAATTCAATCCTTGCATGGAAACTCAAAAAACGCCATAAAATCTCCGCCAGTCTCCTTTTCAGGTCAGACATCTACCATGAGGAGCAGCAGGCCCTTTCCGAAGCGGAATCACCCCAGATAAGCGCTTCTCTTTTTGGTACCGATCCCTTCCCGGTACAACACCTGGAGGCCCTGACGGGTACCGCAGCAGTCGAATATGAATATAACTATAAAAAGCGCCTCTACTGTACCCTGGGAGTATCCTATGACATGCAGTACTTCTACCAGTTCAAGAACCGGGAAGCACTCTACCAGTACGAGGATGCCTACGTGGTGAAGCTGAACAGCAGCTTTTTAGGTTCCAAAGACAGTGTAAATCCCGTGGCGGGAATTCTCTGGGAAACTTTGAAAGACCGCCTGATTCTCAGGGGGGCGGGTTCCATCAAGACCCGTTTTCCCAATCTTAGTGAGTATTCCAAGGTGGTAGACAATTACAACGATAATGTACTTAAACCGGAGCGGTCTTATAATCTGAACACTGGTTTTGAAATACTTTTTCTAAAACGGAGCCTCTCCTTCAGGGCAGACTACTATTTCAGTATCGTCGATGACCGCATTGAAAAAATTGACGGGGGTATAAATCCTCCGGTAAATATAGATATGGTACTCATTCAGGGAACAGAATGTTCTTTCAGGGGATCCTTCAGTAAAATCTTAAACCTCTTTGATATTGATATATCACTGTTTTATACCTACCTCTATGCACGGAATTATGCCGATGTTTCAGATGAAAACGTAAATAAGGGCAAATATCTCGAATTTACCCCGAAACACCAGTTTGGTATTGACCTTGTGATAAAATTTACATCAGGAACCTCACTGAATTTATGGGGAACCTTAGCCCATGGGGCAATCACCTATGTCATGAAGGAGTGGCCGGATACTTCCCTTGTAACTGATGCCGTCTATTCAAGAGACTATTTTCAGGCTATTCCGGTAAACAATCCGTTAAAACTTAATATCAGGATCTCACAGAAATTTCTCACTCACTATAGTATTTACATAATGTGTAAAAATATTCTCGATGACTATAACATGGATCCGTTGAATCCAGGCCCCGGGCGGGCCTTTGCCGTCGGCGTGACAGCAAAATTTTAGCTTTACAAAATTAACATCGGTTTTATTGTAACACCATACGGTCAATCGTAGCATAATATATTTATTTAATTTCGAAAAATATAAAAAAACAGAGTATATAATATGAGAAAAAAAGCATATAAATTTGGGATAATTATTCTTACCGCACTCTTTCTCCTCCAGGTCCCAGCCGTATCCGCAGATAATCTGAAGGGCAGTGCACCGGAACAGAAAACAGAGAAGACCGCTTCCGCCGATAAAAAAAAAATATCTACACAGAAAAGTATTTCTGAAAATTCGACAGGTGCAGTTAAAGAGAAAGAAAAGGCAGCGTCATTTTCCGAGGAAAAGACAAGCCTCTATCAGCTTTTTAAACGGGGCGGCCCCTTCATGTGGCCAATTTTAATATTTTTCGGAATTGCCCTCGGATTTATTATTGAAAGGGGTATCTATTTCGGCGGTAGAAGTCTCGGCACGGCGGAATTTATAGATGACTTCGAAAAAATTATTGCAGAACAGGATTTCAAGGCGGTAGAAGAATTCTGCGAAGGCCGAAAAGAGGCTGCTGCTCTGATAGTTAAAAAGGGTCTCCAGGTAAGGCAGGCTGGAATCGACCGTCTTGAAAAGGCATTCTCTGTTGCGGCATCCCTTCAGGTCTCTGCCCTGGAACGCGGCCTCAACGTCATTTCAGCCATGGGCAACATTGTACCGATGCTTGGATTCCTAGGGACCGTTTCCGGAATGATCAGCGCCTTCAGTAAAATCGCCGCGGCAGACCAGGTCAATGCGCGCCTCGTAGCCGGGGGCATCCAGGAGGCGCTCCTTACGACAGCAGCCGGCCTCATAGCTGCAATACCGGCACTTTTCTGTTATAACTATTTCGTGCACCGAATCGATGTTTTTGTTGCCGGTGTAGAACGTGTCACCGCCGATATTGTCGAAAAAATGATAAAGGAAGAAGTATGATCCGCATCACCCGAAGATCCAATGCGACTTCGGAAATGTCCTTTTCCACAATTTCTGATATCGCCTTTCTCCTGATAATATTTTTTATGGTTACCTCATCATTTATTGCCGCGGAGGGATTCCATCTTATCCTTCCGGACAGCAGTAAAAGGCCCGTCATTACCTCCAGGGATAGGGTACTGATACTTACTGTAAAAAAAACAGGGGAGGTATTTTCCGATAACAGAAAAATGAAGAACGAAGAAATATCCGGTTATTTAGAAAGGGTATTCCTGAAAAACAGAAAAAAATCAGTTCTCCTCCAGACTGAAGAGATGGCCCCCTACGGCCGTGTCGTAGAAATAATTGAAATGGTAAAGAGTACGGGATTTACCGCCCTTTCTCTTAAAATGATGCAATGATTCGGACTGAACGGAGAAGTAAAAAAGTACTGGCGGTACCACTCTCCAGCATGGCGGATATTGCTTTTCTGCTGCTGATCTTTTTTATGCTCTCAAGTATTTCAGGCATGGAGAAGGAAGTTCCGGTACGCCTCCCGGAATCAAAAAATGTCCCTGCCCACGATAAAAAACATTTTAATATCTTTATCAGGGAAAACGGAAGCCTCTTCTTCGACAGCAGGGAAAACAGCATCGAGGAACTGGTGAGTTTCGTCCGGTACCGAAAATCCGCCTCTCCATCAATCAGGGCAATGATTCACGCGGACCGAAGCATTCCGTATAAATACGTAAACCAGGTAATGAAAAGCCTGAAGGAAGCGGGCCTGTACAACATTGTCCTGGCGAGCAAAAAGGCAGGGGGAGTTAAAAAATGACCACACATGCAGTGTATCGTTTTTTCTCTCTACGGCCCGCACTTACCTGGACCCTGACAGCCTTCATGTTTTTGAGTCTCTGTATCCTCACCATTTCCTGGGGAGGGGGCGCAGAGGATGCGACATTCAGGGATCTTGAGGAGTTCCAGATGGTTGAGCTGACCCTCAAGTCTAAGGAATCAGCCCCTGACATTGCCATTTCCGATACCGCACCGGAGACTGAAGCTATTGAAAGACCGATGCAGTTTGGAGAAATTAATAACAGTTTTAAAAATATTGAAAATGCCGCCACAGCTCCCAGGCCCCGGTTTTCATCACTTCCACAGTATCCTGATTCAATGCGCCACGAAGGTGTTGAGGGAACGGTAATCATTGAACTCGGTATCGATGAGACCGGCAGGGTTCTCTATGGCAGAATCGCAAAATCCCTCGGTAAAAAATTCGACCGGATAGTTATTGAATGGGCCAAAAAAATATTTTTCTATCCTGCCCGCACACTGGAACGGGAACCCTTCCGATGTCGTATTCACCTGCCGGTTCGTTTTAAGCTTGACTCCTGAAGTTTCAGATCGTTTCAAAAAAGTCATTAACAACAATCTTAGAATAATAGTACTACAGCAAGAATCAATGCGTTATTGATTCTTGTAAAAGGAATGGTAAAGGAGGGGAGTCATTACTAATACCAGGATGGAGGAAACTGATAAACCAGATATAACTGTTACTGCGAAGCTTTGCCAGATCTTACCTTCGTTTCCCGTAAAGATTAATGGGAATAAGCCTAGAACGGTAGTAAGAGTTGTCATCATAACAGGTCTAATCCGGCTCTTAGTTGCCTGAATAACATAATCAATACTGTAATCAACATTTTTTACTTTGCGATCAATAGTATCAATTAAGACAATTGCATTATTAACTACGATCCCAATCAGAATAATCATTCCCATGAAGACTGATACATTGAGGGATTTTCCAAATATAATTAAAATAAGAAGAGAACCGATACAGGCAAAAGGAATTGAAGATAATATTATTATCGGGAGAATAAAGGATTCGAAAATCCCTGCAATGACCATATATACCAGCATGATTGCCAGAATAACTCCAAGTATCATTTCTTTCCTCGAATCTTGAATTCGTTGTAGAGATTCACCGAAAGAAATATGATAATCATCAGGAATTTTTAATTTTGTTATAATATCTCTGGCCTTTACAACAAAGCCTTCAATATCCATTTTAAGTAAACGGATGGAAACCGTCTCCATCCTTGATTTATCCTTACGCCAGATTGATATAAGTCCGTTTTTTTCTTTGAAATCTGCTATTTCTCCCAGTGGGATTGTTTTCCCCTTGTCGGTAATAACTGAAAAGAATGGTAAAGAATAAATAACATCGACCTGTTTCTTATCCAGTCTGCAGCGAATGTCAACTTCCCCCATATCTAAAAATTTTGAGGCAACCGGACCATAAAGAGCCCTTCTGACATGGTCTCCAATCTCCCCGGCTGTAAGGCCTGTGAGATTTGCTTTTCCCTGATTAATGCTGATCTCATAAACGGGACGGCCGTCTTTGAAACGATAAATGATATCATCCCTGATGCCGGCTTTCCGAAGATGCATTGAAAAGTCACGGGCGATATTGCGTATAGTTTTTATTTCAGGACCGGTAATGTTTACATCAATTTCTTTCGAACTCTCATGTGAACGGTCTTCCTGAAAAAAAATATCCGTTTTATATATGCGGTTGTTGATAGTGAGGTTTTTAAGAGAATGTATAGCGTCTTCTTTATCCGTATGCTTCTTAATTTTAATAATCAGATCAGCATGCCATTTTTCAACTTTAGACGAAATGGATTTAACAAAGTGCGGTTTTTGGAGAAGGCTGACGACATTGTTAACACGAGATTCAGTTTCAGCGAGGCTGGTCCCTGCCGGCAATTCAACGGATGCATAAATTTCATTTCTCCCCATCGGTTCCATGTATTCATTTCTCAGGAAAGTTGAGGCAAAAAGCAAAAGCGCTAATAGTAGGAAAACTAACGAATAGATTTTTTTATTATGTTGGAAGAACTTTTTCATTATTTCTTCATATTGGGGAAGTTTATTCTTAATGGCAGTACTACGGATTCTGATCTCATGAAAAAGGTTTCTTGCCGAATCCGGAATCCAGGATAAAGATATTGTTAAAAAGGAAATCCGTCTCTTCTTTATCTGCATGCTGAAGAGTTTATCTGTTACACTTGGAATTATGGTAAGAGCAATAAACAGCGATGAAGAAAGAGCAACGATTACTGCACCGGCCATGTCACTGTATATATTCCTGGTGCTGCTTCCGAACATAGCAACCGGAATGAATATACAGATACTGGTAAGTGTGGATGCGGCGATGGATTTCCCCATTTCTGCGGAAGCTTCGGCAATCATCTCTTCCTGACTTGAGAAAGGAGCCGCTGCCTTTATATTGATATTTTCCAGGATAACAATTCCACTATCAACCACCATTCCTGCCGCAATAGCAAGACCGGAAAGGCTGAATATGTTTATCGTAATATCCTTAAAATACATGTAAATAAATACTGAAATAATAGAGAAGGGGATTGCTGTCAAAATCGGAAAAGTGTTTCTGAATGATTTGAGAAATAAAAATAGTACTAATCCGGCAATTACTGCACCGATTATACTGCTTATTGATAAGTTTTTAATTGAATTTTTTATATATTCAGATTGATCATAAGTAATTTCTAACTGATAGTTATCATTGTTAATATTTTTAATAAGAGATTTTATATTCTCAGCTACTGAAAGAATATTTGCAGTACCTGTTTTTTGAATATAGAAGGAGACATTTTCTGTTTCATTAATTTTTGAAATATTCTCCCTTTTACCTGCATAATCTGAAACAGTGGCCAAATCATCTAAAGAAATAATGGACCCGTTTTTAGTCGATAACATAGCAAGGGATTTTATTTCATCTACCGAATTAAACTTACCATCTATTAAAACAGAGTATTTAGTATCATTGCCAATTAGTCCACTGGGGATATTTATATTATTCCTACTTATAGATTCTGCTATTTGATTAAATCCAATTTTATGGGACAGTAATCTTCCTTCATTTATTTTAACTTCAATTTCTCTGCGCGCTCCTCCACCGATAATTACTTCAGAAACTCCTTCTACTCTTTCAAAGTATTTTTTAAGACGTTTTTCTCCAATTTCTCTAAGTTGATTAATCGATAAAATAGTACTCTTCATGCTAATAATCATTATCGGTTTGTCATCTGCACTGTAACCATAAATCTCCGGCTCTTCTACATCCCTGGGGAAATAAGAGCGGATCGGATCAATTTTTTCTCTTACTTGGAGAGTTTTATATTTCATTTTAATTGAATCGTCAAAAGTAAGGTAAATTTTAGCTTCACCTTCTTTTGATAACGAAACAATTGAATCAATGCCATTTACACTGCTTATTGCTTCTTCTAATGGTTTAGTAATAATACGCTCTATTCGGAAGGGTGATTGTCCTGGATATTTGACGGAAATTGTTAATCCTTTTTTTTCTACATGAGGCGTGAGGGCTATCGAAAGTTTGCTCAAAGAAATGATTCCCAGAAATATTATAACAAGAAACAGCATTAGAGTAGTTATTTTGTTTTGGATGAAAAACAGAATAAATTTTTTCATTATTCAGCTTGTTCTACTATTGTATTTTTTTGCTCAAGTTTATAGTAAAAGATTGGAAGAATTATCAGTGTAAGAACTGTGGAAACCATGAGTCCGCCAATAACAGTAATTGCCATGGGTGACTGTATTTCTCCTCCTTCCTGAAGTCCGATGGCCAATGGAACCAGGCCGAGAATAGTAGTTAACGTCGTCATTAGTATTGGCCTGAGACGTTCCGAGGAGCCCAGAACAATCGCTTCAGCCAGGGGATGACCACTTTGCCTGTATTGTGTTATATATTCAAGAAGAACTATTGCATTATTAACAACAATCCCGGAAAGTAGTATCATCCCCATAATAGACATTACATTCAGCGAATTAGCTGTCAGAAGCAATGCGAGGGAAGTCCCTGAAAGAGTTAGCGGTACCGTCACCATTATTAAAGCTGGCTTGATGAAAGATTCGAACTGTGAAGCAAGGATCATATAAATGAGTACTACCGATAAAATAAGGGAGAGAATCAGGCTTTTAATAGAATCTTTTACAGCGATAATTTCTTCAGAAATATGAGCTTCGGTATCGGCAGGCAAAACGGTCGTACGAATTATACCTTCTATTTCTTCAAAAAGAGAACCGATATCGGCAGAGGAATCGCATTGAATGCTGATATATCGCTGCTGGTTTTTACGGAATATTTTGCTATACCCTGATTGAATTTCTACTGATGCGAAAGATTTCAATGGTATATTATTTATCTTTTCTCCTTTTATGAGAATGTCATTGAGATGTGAAACGTCTTTACGAAATCTTTTCTGGAGGCGAACAGTTATATCAAATTGATCATCATGTTTATAAAATATACCTGCATATTCGCCTTTGATAGAAGCACGTATATGTTCTGCTACTTGCTGCAGGGACAAACCATAGGATGCCATTTTGTCTTTATCGATACTTATTTTTGCTTCGGGTTTTCCCTTGTTTGTAACTATTTTTGGATTATCAATCCTCTGATTTTCTTTAAGGATTTTTTTTAGAAGTTTTGTTGATGATTCAATTTTGGAAAAGTTGTCCCCCATAACGTCGATGGCAAATGTCGATGATATCATTTTGGAGATAGATGAGAATTCTCTTTCATCTGAAAATATTTTCAGTTTAATATTGTCAGTAAGTCTGATGCTCTTTCTCAATTGTTCTATAATTTCACCGGTAGTAAAATGTAAGCGTCAAAACAACTGCATCTTGACCAGCATGATATAGTTCTCCATAAAAAACAAGGAGAACTATATGAGTCGGAAAAATTCAACCCGAGATTACTGGCAGCAGCATTATCAGTTATTCAAAACAGCCAGCACAACACAACGCGAATACTGCAGACAAAATAACCTTGGCTACTGGACTTTCAATAAATGGAAAAGGCTATTTGATCAGGAAAATAAATCAACATCACTTCAGCAATTACCTGTTAAATATTATCCAGGAAAATCAGAAAAGTTGGAAATTATTCTTCAGGATGATCTAAAGATATTAATCCCTGATGATTTTTCTGAAAAAACACTGAGGAAAATCATATCAGCTCTGAGGGATGATTCATGAAAATCAACTGGGAAAATGTTAAGATATTTTTAAAACCAGGGCCTACTGATATGAGAAAACAGATCAATGGCCTGACAGTGTTAATCCAGGAAGAGCTGCAACATGATCCATTTACTGGAAACCTTTATGTTTTCTGCAACAGAAATAGACGCAGATTAAAAATCATTTACTGGGATAGAAATGGTTTCTGCATGTGGCTCAAAAGACTGGAAGAAGAGAAGTTTCCCTGGCCAAAGAATGCTGATGAATGCAGAGAGATTACAGAGAAGCAGCTTGAGATGCTTTTTGATGGCATCAATTTTTTTAGTGCTCACAAAAAATTAAATTATTCCTCGGTTTCATAAAAAAGTAGTATTAATTATTTTTCATTTCTCCATGATGGATTCATGAGTATTAACAAAAACAACCTTCCGGACGATTATGAAAAGTTAAAAGATATAATTATCAATCTTTCAAACGAAAAAAAGGAAGCATACTCAAAGCTTGAGGAAGAACATACCTCTCTAAAGGAAGAACATTCATACCTTCAAGAAAAATACAAATCTCTTCAGCGAATGCTCTATGGGAAAAAGAGTGAAAAGCTTACCCCTGAAGATGAGAACCAGATGCGTCTTTTCAATGAAGCAGAAGATGGTTCCTGTGAAGAAAATGAACCGGCTAAACAGGCAGAAAAAGCAACTGACGTAAAAGGCCATACCCGCAAAAAACGGGGTAGAAAGCCTTTGCCAGCCTATATTGATAGAGAAGAAATCATCCATGATCTTTCAGACGAAGAGAAAGCATGTCCATGTTGTGGCAAAGAACGCCCGACCATTGGAGAAGTAACATCTGAAGAACTCGATATTATCCCTCCAAAGATGATTGTTAACAAGCACATCAGAAAGAAGTATGGCCCCTGTGCCTGTGAAGGATTTGAAATTGAAGAAATTCCTGAAATAAAAATAGCAACTATGCCACCACGGCTTATCCCTCAGGGAATTGCCAGTGCCGGATTAGTTGCTTATACAGTAACAGCAAAATTCTGTGACGCGTTGCCCTTTTTCCGGCAGTCAAAAATATTTGAACGGCTGGATATTGAATTATCAAGGGCGACTTTGTGTAACTGGTCTCTTCTTGCAGCTGAGAAGTGTAAACCACTAATTGATCTTATGGTTGATGAGATAAGAGGTGGGCCCGTAATTAGAATGGATGAAACATCTTTGCAGGTTCTTAGAGAACCGGGAAGGAAAGCAGAGAGCAAGTCATACATGTGGGTCACCATGGGATATACTCCAGAGGAAAAACCATTGGTGCTCTACCAGTATCACCCAACCCGGTCTGGCGAAATTCCCGACAAGTTTCTTAAAGAATATACTGGTTACCTGCAAACTGATGGATATGCTGGCTATAATAAGGCTTCAGAGAAAGATTGCATTTTTCATG
This sequence comes from uncultured Spirochaetota bacterium, assembly GCA_942491575.1. Lineage (GTDB taxonomy): Bacteria > Spirochaetota > UBA4802 > UBA4802 > UBA5550 > CAZHNW01. The sequence continues at coordinate 309,089 of CALOBT010000025.1, read as the reverse complement.
TAGGCTGCTTTGCCCATGCCCGAAGATACTTTGAACAGGCATATAAGCTAAATAAGAAGTCCAAGGTGGGTTTCAAAGGTATGGATTACATCAAGAAGATATATGCTATTGAAAAAAAGTTGAGACAAGCGAATCTCTCTGCTGAAAAATTCGTTGAAACGCGCAAGAAAGAAGTTACTCCTCTACTTGATGCCTTTTATAACTGGCTGCAAACTCAGGTCGATTCTGTGACACCTAAAAGCAAGGCTGGTGAAGCTATCAGGTATACGCTGGATCAATGGGATAAACTGATCAAATATGTTGATCATTATCTCTTGACACCTGACAATAATCTTACCGAGAATGCAATCAGACCATTTGTAATGGGACGGAAAAACTGGTTGTTTTCAAATACTCCCAGAGGCGCTCATTCCAGTGCGATTCTTTACAGCCTCGTAGAATCGGCCAGGGCTAATGGTCTGGAGCCATATAAATATCTGAAATTTATCTTTGAGGAACTGCCTCTTGCTGAATCAAAAGATGATTACAGGGCCCTGCTGCCCGACAGGGTTGTACTGTAGTTTATTTGACGCTTACAAAAGTTGGAAATTATTCTTCAGGATGATCTAAAGATATTAATCCCTGATGATTTTTCTGAAAAAACACTGAGGAAAATCATATCAGCTCTGAGGGATGATTCATGAAAATCAACTGGGAAAATGTTAAGATATTTTTAAAACCAGGGCCTACTGATATGAGAAAACAGATCAATGGCCTGACAGTGTTAATCCAGGAAGAGCTGCAACATGATCCATTTACTGGAAACCTTTATGTTTTCTGCAACAGAAATAGACGCAGATTAAAAATCATTTACTGGGATAGAAATGGTTTCTGCATGTGGCTCAAAAGACTGGAAGAAGAGAAGTTTCCCTGGCCAAAGAATGCTGATGAATGCAGAGAGATTACAGAGAAGCAGCTTGAGATGCTTTTTGATGGCATCAATTTTTTTAGTGCTCACAAAAAATTAAATTATTCCTCGGTTTCATAAAAAAGTAGTATTAATTATTTTTCATTTCTCCATGATGGATTCATGAGTATTAACAAAAACAACCTTCCGGACGATTATGAAAAGTTAAAAGATATAATTATCAATCTTTCAAACGAAAAAAAGGAAGCATACTCAAAGCTTGAGGAAGAACATACCTCTCTAAAGGAAGAACATTCATACCTTCAAGAAAAATACAAATCTCTTCAGCGAATGCTCTATGGGAAAAAGAGTGAAAAGCTTACCCCTGAAGATGAGAACCAGATGCGTCTTTTCAATGAAGCAGAAGATGGTTCCTGTGAAGAAAATGAACCGGCTAAACAGGCAGAAAAAGCAACTGACGTAAAAGGCCATACCCGCAAAAAACGGGGTAGAAAGCCTTTGCCAGCCTATATTGATAGAGAAGAAATCATCCATGATCTTTCAGACGAAGAGAAAGCATGTCCATGTTGTGGCAAAGAACGCCCGACCATTGGAGAAGTAACATCTGAAGAACTCGATATTATCCCTCCAAAGATGATTGTTAACAAGCACATCAGAAAGAAGTATGGCCCCTGTGCCTGTGAAGGATTTGAAATTGAAGAAATTCCTGAAATAAAAATAGCAACTATGCCACCACGGCTTATCCCTCAGGGAATTGCCAGTGCCGGATTAGTTGCTTATACAGTAACAGCAAAATTCTGTGACGCGTTGCCCTTTTTCCGGCAGTCAAAAATATTTGAACGGCTGGATATTGAATTATCAAGGGCGACTTTGTGTAACTGGTCTCTTCTTGCAGCTGAGAAGTGTAAACCACTAATTGATCTTATGGTTGATGAGATAAGAGGTGGGCCCGTAATTAGAATGGATGAAACATCTTTGCAGGTTCTTAGAGAACCGGGAAGGAAAGCAGAGAGCAAGTCATACATGTGGGTCACCATGGGATATACTCCAGAGGAAAAACCATTGGTGCTCTACCAGTATCACCCAACCCGGTCTGGCGAAATTCCCGACAAGTTTCTTAAAGAATATACTGGTTACCTGCAAACTGATGGATATGCTGGCTATAATAAGGCTTCAGAAAAAGATTCCATTTTTCATGTAGGCTGCTTTGCCCATGCCCGAAGATACTTTGAACAGGCATATAAGCTAAATAAGAAGTCCAAGGTGGGTTTCAAAGGTATGGATTACATCAAGAAGATATATGCTATTGAAAAAAAGTTGAGACAAGCGAATCTCTCTGCTGAAAAATACGTTGAAACGCGCAAGAAAGAAGTTACTCCTCTACTTGATGCCTTTTATAACTGGCTGCAAACTCAGGTCGATTCTGTGACACCTAAAAGCAAGGCTGGTGAAGCTATCAGGTATACGCTGGATCAATGGGATAAACTGATCAAATATGTTGATCATTATCTCTTGACACCTGACAATAATCTTACCGAGAATGCAATCAGACCATTTGTAATGGGACGGAAAAACTGGTTGTTTTCAAATACTCCCAGAGGCGCTCATTCCAGTGCGATTCTTTACAGCCTCGTAGAATCGGCCAGGGCTAATGGTCTGGAGCCATATAAATATCTGAAATTTATCTTTGAGGAACTGCCTCTTGCTGAATCAAAAGATGATTACAGGGCCCTGCTGCCCGACAGGGTTGTACTGTAGTTTATTTGACGCTTACAAAAGGAAGATTGCTTTTTACAAAAAAAACAAAATATACAGATTATAACTCTTATGGAAAAGCTCGAAATATTATTGTAGCAGTTGATGGTCAGAAAAATTTATCTACTGAAATTACTTACGATCATCTTATAGAAAGCTGTACCGGCGATTCAGATAGCTGCACATGGATTTTAAACAGGCCTGGCAATATTGTAAAAAAGATAGATGGCGTCATCAAAGAAAAGGAATCATTTACATATAATGGTGTTAATTTAGAAAAAAAAGGGGTCTGGCTGAATACCACTGATCAATTTTTAGAAACTGAATTTGAATACTATGATAATGGCAATGTAAAAAGAGTAATTGATCCAAAAGGTAACAGTACTTCCTTTACCTATGATGATGATTATCAGATATACGTAAAAACAATTGAAAACAGTCTGGGGCACATCACAACCCAAACCTATGATCCCCGTTTCGGAGTATTGTTAACTCAGCAGGAACCTAATGGGGTGATCAGCAAAAATGATCTGGATGCTCAGGGAAGACTGTCGCAGGTATCTCTAAAGGGAACAGAAGATGATTCTTTTAAATGGACTAAAAAGATATTTTACTATAGCATAGGTAATCCAAACGCCCAGCATATTGAGACCAGAGTAAGGGTAGATGAGACTGATGATGAATATCATACGACCAAAAAATATTTTGATGGCTTAGGCAGAACCTATAAAGAAGTCGCTGATGGCAATTTTGATCCCAATAGTGCAACTATCCAGAATTATCTTCACACCTACTATGAATTTAATGAAACCGGGAAGCTAAAACGTAAATCAAATCCGGTACCAGTTGACGCCAACAATAATGAACAGTTGGCCCGCTCTTACACAAGCTATAGCTATGATGAAGCCAATCGTGTGAAAAATGTTACTTTCCCTGATGGCACCTCCACGAGCTATCTTTACAATAATAGTTGTTCTGCTGGAGTAGAATGCGTTACTATTACTGATGCTGAAGGAAAAACCAAGAAGAAAGAATATGATGGTTGGGGGCGTTTGGTCAGAGTCACCGATGCTAATATAGCGACTGTCAACTACAGTTATGACGATTATAATTATAAAACTACCATAACAAATCCTGACAATCTGGATACTATTTTCACAACCGATTCCCTGGGCAGAAAAGCTTCTCTAAAAGAACCCAATTCCGGAACATTCACTTATAAGTATGATGATGCAAATAATCTGATTGAGCAAATTGACCCGAAAAACCAGACCATCCGATATGAGTACGATAAGCTCAACAGATTAACTAAAAAGGACCTGCCTGACGGCGAAACTGATGTAATATATGGCTACGATGATTCTTCGAAATCTTATAGTACAGGCAGAGTAACAAGTATCAGCGATGCTTCAGGGGCATTGGATTATACTTATGACCAGTACGGTAATCTCAAGCACTGGATTAAAACCGTTGATGGGATGAGTTTCAGCTTCTCAGCTACTTATGATATTCGAAATCAGATGGAAGACCTCACTTATCCTGACGGTTCACAGATTCGTAAATACTACTCTCCCGCCGGTTATCTGAGAATGGTTCGATTGTTGAGAAGTGAACGTGGATTAGTTAGTCCCTCAACTGAGGTAGGCCCCCAGGTTAACGGTTCCTTCGGCGCTCAACTGGTTACATACTTTGGACCTAATATTGTTGATGGAAAGTATGAGTTTGTTCGAAGAACGGGTAATAATGTAAAAACTACAGTAACCCTGAATGCACAAAACTTGCGTGCAATGTCAATTGTCAGCCACACCAACAATGGCCTGGCTGGTTCAACAGAGCTGGAAAATACAAGTTATGAATATGATAATGCCGGAAATATAACTGGTATTATTGATAATATAATCGATGACGGTCTGAACGCAACACAGAATTTTACCTATGACAACCTGTATCGAATTAAAACGGCAGTTTCTCCGGGACTTTATGGCACTCTGAATTATGACTTCACACCCGGCGGGAAACTTAAGAAAAAGGGTGATACCACTTTAGAATATAATAATCCTCAGCATCCACAGGCAGTCACCTCTGCTATTATGGCTTCGAAAACAGTTACCTATGGTTATGATAACAACGGTAATATGACTACCAGGGAAGGCCGAAGTCTTGAATATGACAGCGAAGATCGCCTTGTAAAAGTAAAGGAGAACGATACAGACAAACAGAATTATGTATACGATTACAGCGGTCAGCGTGTAAAGAAAGTCAGGGAAGACGGTACTACTGTATACTATATCGGTGGTCTGTATGAAGTAGTTCGGAAATCTTCAGGACCAACAATGCATACCAAGTATGTCCTTGGTCTTAAGGGAGAAAAGGTCGCTCAATTAACCAAGCCAGACAGCAATATCGCCTTACTGCAAAGAAGGATATCAAACCGAAATAAAGAAGTATACGCATCGATATACGGCTTTGGGGGGGGGGCGGGATTTAGCGGAAATATCATTAGAGGATTCAAGGCTATTTATGGTAAAGCGGATTACTTCCTTGCCTATTATCATCATGTTCGAATAATCCTTCTAGGTTTCTTCACTGTTATTGCTTTGATAATATTATTCGGTTATGTCTACCATACCCTGATTATTAAAGACAATCTTTTCATAAGTCGGATTCCCGCATTGAGTCATATTGTGCCGATGGTGCTAATTTTATTCATCTTTGTCTTTGGATTTAATGGATGCTCTTCTGATAGCGGAGGCGGTGATCCAGTTGTTCTTGACCCTCCAATTGAAATTACCGCTCCCGGTATAGATGAATTATCCGGCACCTATAATGATTCAACCCGTAACGGTTTTCCCGTAGAAGGTACATATTTTTATCATCCGAATCATCTTGGTTCAACCGCATATATTACTGATACGACTCGTGAGGGTGATGCAGAAACAGGATATCATTATAATCCTAAGGTTATAGCAAGGTACCATTATAAACCTTATGGAGAGATCATCCGGTCTCTCAGTAAAGATCAGGATGGAAAGAGCCAGCCTGATATTGTACGGCATAAATTTACTGGACAAGAGGAAGATGCCGAAACGGGCTTGATGTATTATAACGCCCGATATTATGATCCGACCATTGGTCTGTTTACAAGTCTGGATACCATAATTCCAGATCCGGAGTTTAGTCAAAATTACAATCGGTATATGTATGTAAGGGGGAATCCGGTACGTTATAATGATCCGTCGGGTCATGATATGGCAGAGAGTGCAGCTACTACAGGAGCTTCTGGTATAGGAGGAGAGGCCGGAGCCCGTGGAGATAGTGATTCAGGTGATTATTCTAATGTTCCGTGTTCTGAAGGACCTTCAGATAATATGGATGCTTACCAGTCATTAAATTTTAATTTGACTTGTAAGGCTAATGGAAGGAGTAAAGGAGGTATTTCAAAAAGTACCAAAAAATCTGGCGGTAATTTGAAAGGTACTGAAGATAATGGATCTGTGCCTGCAGTAAAAGGAAATCCTTCAAAGAGTGGGCCAAGTAAAGATTCTGTTGCACCTAAGAAATCAATTGGGAATGATGGTTCTTCAACGATGCCGGAAAAGCAGGCTAAGGGGATTATTGCAAAGTCAAAATCTAATAAAACGAAAAAGCCAGCTTTTGATATAACGAAAGCACGGGCAGTAAAGCCAATAAAAAATGGGAAGATTGTTAGCGGATATGATGCGCCTCGATATAATAAGAAAACTAAGAAATATTTTCCCCATGGTGGATTAGATATTCATGGACCTGTAAATGTAAAGGATGTTGAGGTCGTAGCTGCTTATCCAGGTGTCGTAGAGAAGGTCGGATGGCAAAATGATCTTAATGAAAACGAAGGATTTGGCTATTATGTAAGGATACGTCATGCTGATAATTCCTTGACATACTATGGACATTTAAGGGCAAATAGTTCAAAGTTTTTAAAAGTAGGACAAAGCATAAAAGCTGGAGATGTAATTGGTATAATGGGAAATACCGGCTTCTCAACTGGAACGCATCTTCATTTTGATATTAGAAGAAATGGTCTAAAGATCAGACCAAATGCTGTTACAAGTTTATATTAGGAGGATTCAATGGTTTTTAAATACTCAATTAGAATAGTCATAATAATAATGTTTATTTTTAATGCTTGCTTTGTCTTTGCCGAATCGAATATTTTTATTGTGAATGTTAATAGATTAAATCTGAGAAGTGAGCCATCATTAAAGTCTAAAATTAAGGGTGTCTTAACAAAAAATTCAGTCATAACTGTAGAAATTAAAAAACAGAAAATTGTAAAAATTTCTGGAAGAAATGGTCAATGGTATTATGTCAAAACAATGAAAGGCGAAAAAGGTTATTTATTTTCAGCATATTTAAGTGAGCTGAAGGAGAAAGATGGATATAATTTTGTGAATTATTACGACGAGTTAACTAAAAGACTCTGTTATCAGCAAAATATTAATAATTATTTTAAATGTGGATTAGCTATCGAAAAGTATCAATTAGAAAAGTATTCTAATCTCGCAAAAAGAGACAAAAATACTCTGACCTTAATTTTAAAAAATAAAAAAACAGTTCATTTAAAAAACGGTAAGATTCCGAATATCAAAATCGATCAAGAAGAATCTTATTCATTTTATGATTATCTTAAATCTGTAGGTTATTTCGTTGTCAGAGGATATTCAATTGGTGGAAATTTTTATACAATAATAAGCTATTCAACAGGAAAAAAAATTACTATTATTGGCAAGAATATTGCTATATCGCCTGACGGCAAATTTTTAGCAGTAATGTCACATGATCTTGAGTCTGGATACCATTTTAATGGACTACAAATCATTGACTTGGTTGCCGGGAAAGAAATGTACATAAAAGAAATAAAAAATTGGGAACCCCGAAATCCCCGCTGGAAAAATAAAAATACTTTAAACTATGATAAGTTTTTCCCTATACGATCAGGTTCCAAAGAATCATATTATTATAATCATGGTTCTTTGAAATACCACAAAGGCAAGTGGAGATTAGATTAAATATTTTAAACCCAAATGAATAGAAATAAAATATATTTTTTTAATACTATATAAATTAATAAAGGTAATGAAATGAGAAGTATACTGTTAGTGATTTTATTATTTTTAATCGCCTGCGATAGCGGAAAAAACAAAGATATCCAAATTGATGCGCCGGCATTCGGCAGCTATAATATGCTTCCAAGAAATGATCAAAGGCTCGGATCAGGTAAATACAGATTAAGAATGCATAACTCACGGTGCCTCAGAGAAGATATAGAGGCCATATATGTTGAGATCCTTGAAGTGCAGTTGATCACTCCTGAAAAAGAAGTTGTAACCGCAATGAACAGGCCTACCAGAGTTGATCTCATGAATTTTACTGATGACATCTCCGTTGATGTTCTCAATGAGTATGCCCCTACCGGCACCTATTGTAAGATCAATTTTGTTTTCGGAGAGAATAACAGTATAGTTGTTGATGGTGTAGAAAAAGAACTTTATATTCCCCGCATTGGACATTGGAAAAACGGTTTTAAACTAAAACCAAAAGAGTCTTTCGAGATAGTAGAAGACCATGTATTTTCAATGAAAATTGATTTTGATTTGGATCATTCCATTGTCTTTCATCGTCATTTTTATTTTCAGGATAGAAATGACTGTTTTTATTTACTTCCCAAGATACGGATAACTGAGATTGATAGTGTAGCAATCAGCAGCTATAATATGGAAACTGAGATAAACGGAGAAACTATAGTTGTTCAATTCAGTACAGACGGTACTATTCAATATCTCTCATCTGAAAATACACAATACATTTTTAATGGATATTATGATTATGACTCTGAAACGGATATGATTTATGTATCCTTTAATTCGGGAGCTATAATCGATCCTGATTGCCTCGAGTGTGGAATTTTGGGGTCTGGGGGGATTGATGAGTTTAATGTAAATATTCCATTTAATGAGTTCCAGGTGATAGATTATACAAATAATGAGTTGGTTTTGTTATGGGTTGATACCGGCGAGACAATTACTTTTACGTCTCGAAATACATTTGGGCCATTTGCTGATTATTGATAATTCGAGTTTGTAACAGGGTCTGTCAGAGTAACTGTGTAAACCTCCAGTAATAGATAATTATGCTGGAGGATTGCTGATAAATTTTTACTCTTCCCTAATCATTTCCTTCAATCCCTGTCATCATTCCAGCCAGTCATAAATACATGTCTTTAATATTTGAGGCATCTGCTTTTAAGGGGGAGCGGTCACAAGTTAACTCCTGAAAAGGCCAGGAGATATATTTTATTGTGCCATTATTGCGCCATTTTTCCTCACTATTATTATTCTTTAAGATAAATATTCATGTTTTTGAGTTTCTTTTTATCGAGACTTAAACTGAAATTTCGTAGTAAAAGTAATTTTTCTTATTTACACTTGACTATATTGATAATATATTCTTTAAATTGAACGAATGACAAATAGGTGAACAATATGCAACATCCAAAACTTGAATCGATTTATAAAGACATCTCAACCCTCACAGGTAATGAAAAGAAAATTTTACTTACCAAATTAATTTCTGAGATCAAAGTCCAGTCAAACAAAACGGGAAAAAAGAGTATTTTATCTCTGAAAGGAGTTGGGAAAGAAATCTGGCAGGATGCTGATGCTCAAGATTATGTTAATGGTGAAAGGTCTTCATGGGAATAATCGAAGTCATCAGTAACCATTCTCGGTTAATGTTTGATACCGCACCAATCATTTATTTTATTGAAGAAAACAAAGATTTCTCAAAGTTAGCTGAAGAAATTATTAATTATGGGACTAACAAGTTGTTTCTTTTTTCTTCTGTTATTACATTAACTGAAGTTTTGACTAAACCAATCAGGAACGATCGGCAGGATCTTGTTGAAAAATATACCCAATTATTGTTGGATTCGGATGATTTTACCATTTATCCAATTGATGCTATTATCGCTGAAAAGTCTGCAGAACTGAGAGCGAAATATAATTTTAGAACCCCTGATGCTATACAGCTAGCTGTTGCTATAGAAAATAATGCGACTCTCTTTATCACAAACGATAAAGATCTGGAAAGAATAAAAGAGATTGAAGTGTTGGTATTAAAAGATTACTTATAAAATCCGTGTCAAAAACAAATAGAATTAATGAAATTGAAGAACGATTATCTCAGCTTGAAGAAGAAAAGACGCTTCTCCTCCATGAATTGTCCTCATTAAAAGAAATTGCTATTGAGGATAATAGAACCACATCCATCCTCGGTCAAAAAGTATCAAGTAAAACTCCAGAAACTCCCGAAGAAAAAATTAACTTATTTCTGCAGCTTTTCCGGTGCAGAGAAGATGTCTATCCAAAATTCTGGGAAAATAAAACAAAAGGTATTAAAGGGTATTCCCCAGCTTGCCAGAATGAATGGAAGAAAGGTATATGTAATAAACCTCAGGTTAAATGCGCTGATTGCAATAATAAGCAATTTTATCCTCTGGATGAAAATACAGCCCGGTCTCATCTTGAAGGTAGGATTACTATTGGCACTTATGCGATAAAAGAAAATGATACTTGTACATTCATTGCTGCGGATTTTGATAAAGCAACATGGAAGGAGGATGTTCAATCGTATAAAAATGCCGCTGATAAAATGGGGATTAGTGTTGCCATTGAAAAATCACGATCAGGGAATGGTGCCCATGCATGGATATTCTTCACAAAACCAATACCTTCCTTTCTCGCAAGAAAACTTGGAACAGTAATCCTCTCATATGCATCTTCTAACAGATATACATTGAGCCTTGATAGTTACGATCGTTTCTTCCCCAACCAGGATTCTCTGCCAAAAGGAGGATTCGGAAATCTGATTGCGCTGCCTCTTCAAAGGGGAGCACGAGAAAATGGTAACACAGTCTTTCTTGATGACAATTTATTTCCTTATGAAAATCAATGGGAATATCTATCTCAGCTGAGAAGAATTTCAGAAAAAAATGTAAGGAACATTCTGGAAGATTTTCTGCTGGATAGGGATGGAGAAGAACTCTACTTAAGTGATAAATATGATATTTCTGAAGCAGAAAGAGAAATTGAACCGATGGCAGGAAACCTTGACAGTAGTTGTTATAGTGGAGAAATAAGTATCGAATTTGGCTCAAAACTATCTATTGATATGACTTCTATACCTGCTAAACTGGTTTCAGCTTTAAAAAGAACTGCAACATTTGCTAACCCCAAGTTTTTTGAACTACAGAGGATGAGGTTTTCCACATGGAATACTCCTCGATATATTTGCTGCGCATCATTTGATAAGAATCGCCTTTTGCTTCCCAGAGGAACACTTAATGCATGTCAGCAGTTAATCGAAAAGGTCGGTGGTATATTAAGTGTTAACGATGTCAGATTGAAATCAAATGAAGTAGATCTTGCCTTTACTGGTACATTAACCGAGGTCCAGGAGATAGCGGTAACGGAAATATTGCAAAATGATTGTGGGGTTTTGGTTGCTCCACCTGGGATCGGCAAAACAGTTATGGGGTGTGCAGTTATAGGAAAAAGGAAGGTCCCAACATTAGTCTTAGTCCACCGTAAGCAGCTGGTTGACCAGTGGAAGTCGCAGATTGCTGAGTTCCTGAACATTGAAGAGAAAAAAATAGGGCTTCTTGGTGGTGGGCGTAAAAAGAAAAGTGAAATTGTTGACATTGCTATGCTTCAAACATTGTCAAGAATGGATAATGTAAGTGAAATTTTTTCAATGTATGAGCAGGTTATTATTGATGAATGTCACCACATACCTGCAGCATCTTTTGAAGCTGTTTTAAACGAGTCTCCTGCTCGTTACTTTTTAGGTCTTACCGCAACACCCTACCGAAAAGATGGATGGCAGGCTATTATTCATATGCAATGCGGTCCAATTAGGCATGAAATACAGGATAAGGCAGGCGCAGATCTAATTAAAAGAACAATAGTGAAGGAAACATCTTTTTCTATGCCTGTTGAGGCAGGCCCACAACCTCCTATGCATGAAGTCTGGAATGAATTAACCACTGACAAGGAAAGACTGAAATTGATTGCTGTAGATGTTAAGAATGCTGTGGCTGAAAATAGATTTCCATTGATAATATCAGAAAGAAAAGAACATTTATCCCTGTTGTCGGAAGAAATAAAGAATAATCTTTCTGATATGAATGCTAAAGAATTTATTCTTGTCGGAGATATGGGTAAAAAAGCTAGGAAAAAGGTATTGGAAGATATTAAGGAAGCTATCAGTAGTATAAATAAGCCATATATTTTATCGACATCATCACTAATTGGAGAAGGTTTTGATCTACCTGAACTTGATACATTGTTCCTGGCAATGCCTTTTTCCTTCAAGGGAAGAATGATTCAATATGCAGGACGATTGCATCGAGAATGTGAAGGTAAGACAGATGTTGTAATCTATGATTATCTTGATATTTCTTCTGGCCTTACTATTTCTATGTTTAAAAAAAGAGTTTCTGCATATAAACAAATGGGATATGAGATAGAGAATTCAGCAAATCAAAAGGTAAACAGGTGGGTGAGACAGGGGAGTCTTTTTTAAGCTGCTATATACACTAGCGCTGTTTTCCCATAGAATCAAGGGACAGATAAAACATAATATTAATTTCCTTGCGGATATTTGTATATAGTTGATTCCAGCAACTACTCAACAAACCAGCAGTTATCGAGATTGATGCTACATGCCAATTGCTTTTAAGGGAAAACGGGGACAGGTTAACTTCTGAGAAATACAGTAGTTAAGTTTTCGAGAGACAGGATTGCGCCATTAATTAATGATGAGCTAGATAATGTAACAGACGTTTTAAAGGCTCTCCAGATTTTTCCAGACTCTTTTCATGTTGGTTATCACTACATCGTTCCTGATTTCTTCCCTGTCTCCACCATACAGAATGAACCGCCCATCGTTTTCAGACTGAATGTTCTTTTCGAAAAAGGTAAATCCTTTAAAGAAGTCACTGACAATGGTTTCCGCTGACTTTATTTCAAGAGGAATTATTCTACCAGCTGCAGTATAGAATAAATCGATTTCATTTCCTTTGCTGTCCCTGAAGAAATAGAGATTATTGGATTTCCCCCGGTTGAACCTGAACTTTAAAACTTCCATCACTGCCATGTTTTCAAACAGGTTTCCTCGAAGAGGGTGATATGTTACGTGACTCTCTTCTTCTATTCCCATAAGATTGGCTGCCAACCCTGTATCATAGAAATATAGCTTTGGTGACTTAATAAGGCGCTTTCCTATATTAGCAAAATAAGGTTCAAGGGTAAAGATGATGTAACTGGCTTGAAGTATTGACAACCATTCATTGGCCGTAGAATGGGAAATACCTGTATCACTGGCAAGTGATGAAATATTAAGGAGCTGACCGACCCGTCCGGCGCAGAGACGCACGAATTTATGAAAAAGATTTAAATTATGAACATTCGTAATCTGTCTCAGGTCACGTTCGACATAGGTTGTATAATAATCAGCAAGCGCCTGGGTTGGATTTAGTTTTTTATCGTAGATACGTGGATAGAAGCCTCGGTATATATACTCATCCCATGATAATTTGGTTTTGTTAGTAGCAAGTTCTTCAAAGGAAAAGGGGAGGAGCTTGAGAAGCGCGGTTCTTCCTGCTAAGGACTGACTGATAGATTCCATCAACTCGAACTGTCGGCTACCTGTGAGAACAAAAAGGCCTTCTTTCTGAAGACTGTCTACATGAACCTGGATATACGAAGTTAAATCCGGTGCATTTTGGATTTCATCAAGTATTGCTCCCTCAGAGCAGGTTTTTAAAAAACCCTTCGGGTCCTGTTGGGCAAAGGTTCGGGTTTCCATGTCTTCAAGGTTGATGTAAGGAAGGTCTGGAAATGCCTGTTTTGCAAGAGTTGTTTTACCTGACTGTCTTGGCCCGGTAATGGTTACAACCGGGTATTGTTTAAAAAGGCTCTGAGCCTGATTGGTTAGTTTGCGTTCAATATACATAGTGTAATTTTAAGAAATAATCTTCAATTTACACTATCTATATAAGTATTTATCTGGAGTGTCAAGAAAAATGGTGTAAATTGAAGAAAAAATCTTCAAATTGCACCATTCTATTTGAGAACATGTAGATAAATTCACATTATACTGAAAATATTGATTGATAAGTATGAATTTAAATTCATAAATGAGTCAAATTTTCATTATATTAAAAATATGAATCACTCAGAAATTATATCTATAATCAGGGAACGGCTCAAGAACCTGAATATTACCCAGACAATGCTTGCTGAACTGGCGGGAAGTGGTATGTTAAAAATCATTGCACAGTGGAAGGAGGCAGGATTTATTGAACCTGTAATTGAGAATAATTCTCCCAGGGGCTGGTTTAGTTTGAATCTTCCTTTTGAGGAAACTACCCAGGAAGCAATCCTTCGCTTGATTAAAGAAAAGCCGACTATTACTCGAAAAGAACTGGCTGTGAAATGTGGTATTTCACCTGATGGGATAAAATACCATCTTGATAAATTACGGAATTCTGGAATCATCAGGCATGTCGGACCACCAAAAGGGGGTCATTATGAGGTTTTAAAGGATTATAAGTAACCAGCACTCTCTACGATATGCTGCATTTTTCTGGTTTAATGCACAAGTTTCTATTTACTAAGAGAGCTATGGGGGTAACTTTAAATATCGTGAAACAACCTCTATGTCCTAAATGGTGAGGTGATTCTGATATTACTCCTCTGTTTTTAACGGAGAACAGGTATAGACTAACTCCCGATTATTTCAGGAGTTAGTTTTTTGTGTGCTACTTTTATACCATACCAGTTTCATGATTATACTTATCCAAGATGTAATCACACATGTTGGTGAGCTTCTCTCTTCCATTTGAACCACCATGCCGAATGTATCTTTCGGTGCTGCGTGATGACTCATGGCCCAGAAAGGTTTGCATATCACGCTGGTGAATACCGCTCTCACTACCATACTCTCCAAAAAGGTGTCTCATGTCATGGAAACGAATATCTCCAAGTTCGTCTGGTAAATTAAATGATAGACGTTCCCTGAGTTTATTGAACCGGTACCTTAAACAGTCAGCACCAAGTGGAACAACTATTTCTCCAGTATCAGTAGAACGACATACTTTTAGGTATTCATATAGATAGTCGTTCATGTCAATTCTTCGTGTCTTATTTGTCTTTGTATTGTTTTTCCGGAGAGTGATAGTGTGATTTATGAAATCAACATCACTCCATTTTAGACTTAATATTTCACTTCTCCGGAAGCCACAGAACACTGCAATAACAACAGCTGTATGAAAATGTTTCATCGTTTCTACCGGAAATAACTTTAATCGTGTGGCTTTAGGCAGATCTTTCAATGGACGCTTTCTTTTCTTTTTTGCAATGAGGTGGCAGTTCTTCTCGTAACAATTAGAATCAGCTGATTTTTCTAGCAATTCAAACAGCTGTGTGACCGAAATCATAATATCTCGCTCATTGCGTTCTCCATAATCAGGATTTGAGCAGGGATTGAGTTGTACAATTTCTCTAGGAATACACCAGCGATGGAAAAAACTGGAAAGAATATTGATATCTTTTTTTACAGTTGAGCGTGATGTTTGACCGCCTCTGCCGTTATTGCTTTCACGCCAGGTAATGTAATCCGCTAGCATTAGGCGAGAAAATTCCGTAACATGGATATCCTTCCCTAGAAATGGTTTCAACCTGTTTTCGAAAAAAACTCTTTCAGCCTTATACTGTTTTTCACTTTTATTATTTTTGGAATAGTTTTCCAGATAACCTTCAAAATTTACAAAAAATGATTCGGCACCATCTGCTCCATATTTCAGAGAATTTTCCTTTAGCCACTTTGCAAAAATCTGGTTCAACTCACCAGGCCGACAAACGATTTTTGGTCGTTTGCGATGACCATTAAAGACACCATCAAATCGGTACATTCGCATCCCAACAGGGAGCTTTTTATTTGTTTTTATTTGTCTTTTCTGTGCCATGAGTTTATCCTCTTCAATTTACCCTGGTTTGTTTCAGGGCTTTTATTACCTCAGTTTTTATAAAGAAATAATCCTTACCCATTGGCTGATAGGCTGGAATAACTCCCATTCTAACCATTTTTGTCAAAGTATAAACCGGGATTGCGAGTTTTTCTGATAACGCTTTAGTTTTTATAAAAGGGTTTTCTCTTAGATTATCATGAGGGTTTTGTTTATGCTCCATAACTACTAACTCCTTATCAAATGTATTTCATCAACTTAAGCAATAGTTGCTAAGTGAATTTAGTAATAATATTGTAAGCGCAGATGATGATTTCGAATTCGAACTGAATTTTTTTAGAAAATTTAGATTTATTATGAGCAATCCAATGAATAAACTTAGATTAAATGTAGCTTTGGATGAATGAAAAGGATTGAAGTATAATTGTTTGGTAGATTTTTCTTAAATTTAAGACAATCTTATAAATCCATACATCTTTTAGCAAAACCACACTTCACGATTATTATTGAATATACACAATTTGGTGAGGTTGTATTAAGTAGTAAAAATATAATGGATAAAGGGTACTCCCGAAACTCCCGAAGAAAAAATTAACTTATTTCTGCAGCTTTTCCGGTGCAGAGAAGATGTCTATCCAAAATTCTGGGAAAATAAAACAAAAGGTATTAAAGGGTATTCCCCAGCTTGCCAGAATGAATGGAAGAAAGGTATATGTAATAAACCTCAGGTTAAATGCGCTGATTGCAATAATAAGCAATTTTATCCTCTGGATGAAAATACAGCCCGGTCTCATCTTGAAGATAGGATTACTATTGGCACTTATGCGATAAAAGAAAATGATACTTGTACATTCATTCCTGCGGATTTTGATGAAGCAACATGGAAGGCAAATGTTCAATCGTATAAAAATGCCGCTGATAAAATGGGGATTAGTGTTGCCATTGAAAAATCGCAATCAGGTGATGTATGATAATGTGTTCCCGAAATGCAGTGAGAATAAGCAACTCTTAAATCTCAAAAAGCATTCCATCTTTCAACTGGGTAACATTATTTGAAAGTGTGCTATAGTTTTCTGGGAAAAAGGTATGAATTGGTATGAGTGTACGCGGCTTGATCGCCTGCACCAGACGAGCAAGGTCATCAGTAATCGCATGTCCACTTGTATGTATATATTTACAGCTAATTTTATGCCTTTCCATGAAAGTGCTTACAGGATCCTCGCCTGTAAGGTAACCCTGCCACATTGACAAGATGAGATTAATATTACTTGAGTCCGGGATATATGATATCATTTTATTAAAAAGAGTATTGGCCCTCGCTAGTATTACCAGCTGATCATCAATTTTTGCTAATTCATCTAGTTCAATCTTGCGTGAATTTGCTTTATACAGAAATGATTTATGCCCGTTTTTAACAAGGATGTCGGCATGATATTTCCAGTACTTAATACGAATATCAGGTGAATTGTAATCGGGTATGCGATTAGAGATGTTTTGCACCCGGTGAAGGATGAATGCTGTATATAAATCAATTACGAGAGTAGCCCCGGCCCGTTTTACGGCCTGGTAGAGTGAACAGAAACGATCAATATTCTGGGAAGAAGCGAATACGAAATGGATATTTTCGTTTCGAGTGAACTCCTCTAAAAAGGCATTTTCAATATTATCTTCATTGGGAAACTGTTGGCGTCCGGGACGGCTCATCATGGTGCCTTCCAGGAGGAGGGCGTCTATCTTCCTGGGAGGCCGGGCAAGAAGGTTGTCAAAGAGTACCTCCTTTCGACCATGAGCCCGTATATCCCCTGAATAGAATATCTTACGGCCCCCGGCACTGATTTCAAAGGCGAGGGCATCAGGAGCGGAATGGTCCACCAGATGCGGTTTCACAATGAAGCTGCCTATTTTTATTTCCTGCCATGCAGTAAGAGGACGATAGCTGTAGGCTTCTTTTATGTCAGGAAGGAACATGGCACTTATTTCCATCAGTTCGATGGTTCCTTTGCTTGCGTAGATTGGGATGTCTTTGCGCAGGAAAGAGGAGAAACCATAGTGATCCTGGTGAGCATGTGAGATCAAAAGAGCGTCAACATGGATGTCACTTTCATCCCAGGAGTAGAGGCCTCGAATAGAGGGGAGTACTCCAGCTTCAATCAATTCCGGGCCCGAGAGGTCCTTGTATTCCCGGAAGTCAAATCGTGACTCGTCTTTCATCCCCGGACTGACCAGGGGCATCCCGATATCAACGATGATACGATTGCTACCATCAATTAATTCAACACATGATCCGCCAATCTCATGAGTCCCGCGATGTATTATCAGCTTCATGAAATTTTATACATTCCATATAGATGATATTTTCACATCCTTCGGATCTCCGAACATTTTGTGCCGGACTCCTTTAAGACTTCCATCTTCGATGAGAAGTTTATTTAATCTTCCATCCCGCTGGTCTTTATCGAATCCGAACACAATGAGGCTCGCGCAGGGTTCCACATCTATTGGTTTCTCATATTCAAGATCGAAGAGAGTGTTAATTATATCTATATAATCTCCATATGCTTTTATGATCTGTTCTTTTGATTTTTGTATTTGCTGATTATAGCGTTCTATCTGCTTTACCACAGGGGGAAGACTTCCCTCGGCCCGCCATAGTTCTTTATTTGAGTAGTGCTTTGCCTCGTAATAACGCAGTCTCCTTTCACCTGTATGATATAAAAGCAGATCAATGCGATCCTGTGTTTTGCTTTTTTTGCTGTCACTGTCAAGTGAGAGGAAGGAGGCTTCAATATCAAGAATTATGATATCATCCGGTTTCAGGTACGAGAATCGTTTCAGGAGCCGCGCAATATAATCGGCTTCAATGCCTGCGTATTGTGAACAGTTTTCTTTAATACGCTGATAACCGGAAATAAAATCCGGGATAACTTCAGCCTCTCCCAGGCCTTCTTCGGTTATGTAGTCATCATCATGAAATAATACAGAGGCATATTTGATGTGCGTTGAGAAGCTGCCAGTATATTTGAACAGCTTGCCGCCTCCGTGATAAAAATCGAGTCGGTTGTTCCGTATGGCCGGAAATACTTCCCCCTTTCTGCTGTCAGGCAGCAAGTGATCCAGGTAAAGGCCTGATTCCTGTAGAGTGCTCATTTTATCCGAATCCAGCATGCGTTTGAACATAGTACATCTCCTGAAGAACTTAATACATCATTGATACTCTTTTAGGGTGTTGGTGTCAACTGAGAATTAAAAGGTGTTTGTTCTTTTGAACTGCCAGTGTCCAGGTCGGTCAGATCATTCTAAGGGGAGCTTTGGCTCCTTCCACCAATCCATCATTTATTAGAAATAATCTGAAAGACAAGGATCAAGTGGGCTTCATGCCTTGCAGATAAAATTTTTTAAACATACAAAAATCACTTGTAACTCGCCACTTGTCCCTTGTTCCTTTTACCAAAACATATATAAAATAATATAGATAAATTTTTATTCTGGTGAATGATTCTGCTTGACGATGAATTAGTGCATTATATAGTGTGGATGAAAAAGCCTGAATAGGCTTAACAAATAGACAAGGATACAGGCAATGGCAATACCCGATTATCAGACTATTATGAAACCGCTTCTTGAGTTTGCCAGCGATGAAAAAGAGCATGGCAAAACCGATTCTGTAAAAGCGCTTGCGCCAGTCTTCAATCTATCAGAAGAAGAAGTGCAGGAATCCTACCCAAACAGGGCAACTCGGATATTTGAAGATCGTATTGCCTGGGCAAAGTCATACCTGAAACATGCCGGTTGCCTTGAGTACCCTCGTCGCAGTATCTTCATCATTACTGACCGGGGGAAAGAACTGCTAGCCTCAAATCCAATCGAAATAAATAACAAGGTCTTGAGACAGTATGATGAGTTTCGTGATTTCATGAATCGCACTAGAAAGAAAGATGATACCGAAAAAGAAAGTAATAAAGAGTTAACTCCTTCTGAGCAGATTCGAGAAGCCCATGAGACTCTACGCAATGAACTGGCGGATCAGCTTCTTGAAACCGTCAAAAAGACTGATCCTTTTTTCTTTGAAAAGCTTGTAGTTCAGCTACTGGTCAAAATGGGCTATGGTCGACAGGGCGTTGATTCAGGCCTGGTAAGTACCAAGACCGGTGATGAAGGTATCGATGGTATAATAAATGAAGATCCCCTTGGCCTTGAAAAAATTTATATCCAGGCAAAACGCTGGACAAAAGATAATCCTGTTGGCCGTCCAGAGATACAAAAATTTGTTGGTGCTCTAGATGGTAAGAAAGCTACGAAAGGTGTCTTTCTGACTACGGCAAAGTTTACCGGTGAAGCAAGGACTTATGCTCAGCAGAGTAATTTTAACATTGTCCTTATTGATGGAGAAGAGCTGACTAAGCTGATGATAGATTATAATCTCGGGGTATCTACTTCTGAGACTTTCGAAGTGAAGAAGGTCGATAGTGATTATTTTGAAGAGGATTGAAGCTAGCAAAGGTATTATTTCTTGACATACCTTATCTCTATAAAATCAAAGTATATATCAGATAATTTATCAAATTGACTATTCAAGGAAACAACAACATGCTTACAGGCGATATACGCAACAAAGTCGACCGGATCTGGGATGCCTTCTGGTCAGGTGGAATCTCAAACCCCCTGACGGTTATCGAACAGATTACCTACATGCTTTTCATCAAGCGGCTCGACGAACTTCACATCGGCCTCGAAAAGAAAGCCAACACCCTGAAGAAGCCCATCGAAAATCCAATCTTTCCCGAGGGCCTCGATTTCCTCCGCTGGTCCCGATTCAAAGATATGGAACCAGAACAAATGTTTCAAAACTTCACCCGTAACGATAAAAAGAAGCCCGGGGTTTTTCAGTTCATCAAAGAACTCAACGGTAACAGTGAAAGTTCCTATGCCATCTATATGAAAGACGCGGTATTCATGATGCCGAACCCCCAGCTTCTTGAACGGGTCGTTACCATGCTCGATGATATTCCCATGGAGAAGCGGGATATGAAGGGTGATCTCTACGAGTATCTTCTGTCGAAACTTTCAACGGCGGGCCAAAACGGTCAGTTCCGTACACCTCGGCACATCATTAAGATGATGGTTGAAATCATAGCCCCTGAGCCTGACGATATCATTTGTGACCCCGCCTGTGGTACCGGCGGTTTTCTGGTCCAGGCCGGCGAATACCTGCGTGATACTCATGATGAGATTTTTCATAATAAGAAACAGACCAAACACTTCCTTAATGATATGTTTTATGGCCTTGATTTTGACGCCTCCATGCTGCGTATCGGTGTGATGAACATGGTGCTTCACGGCATCGAGAATCCCCATATAAATGGAAAGGATGCCCTTTCCGAAAGCAATGCTGATAACCGGGAGATGTGTACCGTGATCCTGGCGAATCCACCCTTTAAGGGTTCTCTTGATTATGATTCCGTGGCCAATGATCTGCTGTCGGTTGCCAAGACCAGGAAGACCGAACTGCTCTTCATTTCACTTTTTCTGAATATGTTAAAAGTGGGGGGAAGATGTGCCTGTATTGTTCCTGATGGTGTCCTCTTCGGCTCTTCCAATGCTCATAAGGAGATACGCCAGACCATCATTGACGGTCATAAGCTCGAAGCGGTTATCTCCATGCCTTCAGGTGTTTTTAAACCCTATGCCGGGGTTTCTACTGCTGTTATGGTTTTTACCCGGACCAATTCCGGCGGAACTGATAATGTTTGGTTCTATGACATGCAGGCTGACGGCTTTTCTCTCGATGATAAACGGACACCCCTTGATGCGAAGAAGCATGAAGAGAATAATATTCCTGATATTGTGAAACGATGGAAGAATCTGAAGAAGGAAGTGAAGCGGGAGCGGACTGAACAGTCTTTCATGGTTCCTGTTGAAAAGATTCAGCAGAACGGTTATGACCTTTCCATTAACCGGTATAAGGAGATTGTTCACGAAGAGATAGAGTATGACCCTCCAAAGAAGATTATTGCTGATATCCAGGAGATTGAGGCTGAGATTCAGCAGGGGCTGAAGGAGTTGGAGGGGATGCTGGGATGAGCTGGGACACAGTAAGTTTGGGGGAAGTTACCGAAATCATTTCCGGTACAACACCCAGTACATCAGAACCGAAATACTGGGATGGAACAATTCCATGGGTAACGCCGGCAGAGTTATCTGAAAAGAATACTATTGTTGATAGAACAGCAAGAATGGTTACAAAGGAAGCTGTAGCCAAGACAAACCTTCGATTGATGCCAGCTGGAACAGTCCTGCTTAGCTCACGAGCACCTATAGGCAAAGTTGCTATAACAGCTATTGAAATGTGCTGCAATCAAGGATTCAAGAACTTTGTATGTTCAGAAGAACTTAATAACAAGTATTTATACCATTATCTGAAAAGTAAAGTTGCCTATCTTCAAAGCCTTGGGCGAGGTGCTACATTCAAGGAAATAAACAAGGCTACTGTAGAACGAATTCAAATCCCTCTTCCGCCCCTGGACGTGCAGAAGAAAATAGCCGCTGTCCTGGACCGGGCTGACCGGCTTCGGCAGAAACGGAAAGAGGCGATTGCCCGTCTTGACGATCTGGTGCAGTCGGTTTTTCTTGATATGTTTGGTGACCCGGTTGACAATCCGAAAGGGTGGGAAATGAGCAGGTTTGGCGAATTGCTATTTTCGATCTCCTCAGGTAAGAGTCCAATTTGTGAAGATAGACCTGCTTATAGTAATGAATGGGGCGTTCTGAAGTTAAGTGCGGTTACTTCTGGTAAATATCTGCAACAAGAGAATAAAGGATTACAGATGGTTACTACTGATGGAAATGTTGAGGTTAAGCAAGGGGATGTCTTATTTACAAGGAAGAATACGCATTCATTAGTTGCAGCATGTGCATACGTGTATGAAACTATACCGAGAAGACTCCTTCCTGATACAATTTTCAGATTTGAGATTAAAGATAAAGAGGCTTTGTATCCTCTGTATCTCACTGGTTTGCTAAGTGAACCAAAATTTAGGGGACATGTTCAAGCTCTCGCTTCAGGTAGCGCTGGTTCAATGCCGAATATTTCTAAAGCGAAGCTGCTTGAATTTAATATACCAGTACCAGAACCATCATTACAGAAGAAATATGAAGGTATTGCTATGCAGGTATATAAGGTTAAATTAAAGCTTGATGAAGAACTGTCAGAGCTGAATAATCTATTTAACTCTCTTCTTCAGCGAGCCTTTAAAGGCTCGCTTACCTTCAACGACAAAGCATTTAAGGATCTGGAGAATCTGAAGTAGCGATGAAAGATACCCAGGATAAGAAGATGTACTGTTTTGTTGATGAATCCGGTGACCCTGTATTCTTCAACAAGAAAGGAAAAGACCTTGTCCAGAGTGGTGAATCCAGTTCAATTTTTATCGTAGGATTTGTAGAAATCGCGAATCCTTCAGCAGTTAATAAAATATTTGCCCAGCTGCATAATGAAATAATCTCCGATGAATACCTTCAGGGAATTCCTTCTCTAGGCAAGACAAAGAAACATTTTCATGCCAAGGACGATTGCCCCGAAGTTCGAGAAAAGGTTTTTCGTACCCTGAAGGAACTTGAAATGAAAGCCTTTGTCATCGTGGCAAGGAAGAATGTTGATCAGTTTCGCAAGAAATTCAAGGGGAAACCTAAAGAATTTTATGCCTACCTCGTTGAAAAGGTGTTTGAGAACCGCTTGCACTTGAATTCAGAACTGGATATTTACTTTTCAAAGATGGGTAATACCGTCCGGGAAAGAAATATGAAAGAAGCCATCGAGAAGGCAATGCTGACCTTTGAAGAGAAATGGAAGAAGGAAAATAACAGCAATATTCGAATAATGATTCAGGAACCTTCTCAGCATTACTGCCTGCAGGTCATTGATTACCTGATATGGGCTATTTACCGTGTATACACCAAACAGGATACGAGGTATTTTAGGTTCTTATCGGATAAATACAGCATGATTATTGATATTTTTGATTCAGGGAAGTATCCGAAGAATTATTATACGAAGAATAACCCTTTGGATATAACGAAAATAAGTCCTCTCAACAGCTAGGTATCCGTTAGGATACGCAAGGCATGGAGCCTGCTTTCACTGTAGAAGGACTTATTAATATAAATAAATATATATATTCATTAAATGTCAATATATTTTTACGGAATTATGTAAGAAATTCTTGATACTATAATAATCGGCATAAAACATGAAAGAATCAAACTTTTCATTTTTAACAAAACAATGGCCTTCGCTTTACGAATCGGCAGTTCAGGCTGAACAGAACGCAATCACCGCGCCACGTACCTCTGCCTTCTACGCCCGGTACTGTACCGAGCAGGCAATCCAGTGGATATACGATAACGACCCTGACCTGATTCGTCCATACCAGGACACTCTGTCAGCTATGATGCATGAACAGACCTTCAAGGAAATCCTCGCCCCTGGTATTTTCGGCAAGCTCCAGTTTCTTCGTAAACTCGGAAACGTTGCAGTTCACAGCCGAAAGCGAATTGATTCATCTCAGTCAATTCCCGCATGTAAATATCTCTTCAGTTTTTTAAACTGGCTTGTATTAGGTTACGGCCGGGAAAGTGTAGGGGTGCTGCAATTCGATGATTCTCTTGTTCCAACAACAGGTGCAGCAGATAAAACACTTGATGAATTGAATAAAATTCAGCAGCATCTTGATGAGCGTGACCGTGAACTGAAAGAAAAGAATGAACGCATCGCCCGCAGTGAAGAAGAAATTCAACGACTTAAAGAAGAAATGCGGGCCATCAAGGAAGCTAATCACAAAGAAGCAGAAGAAGTTGCCATTCATTCAGATTATTCAGAAGCGGAAACCCGTAAGCTTATAATTGACATCATGCTCATTGAAACCGGGTGGGACCCGAAGGCTGAAAACGTCGAAGAGTATGAAGTTACAGGCATGCCCAATGATAAGGGTATTGGCTATGCAGATTACGTACTATGGGGTGATGACGGTCTTCCCCTGGCTGTTATTGAGGCAAAACGGACATCAGTTGATCCAGCCAAAGGGAAGCGCCAGGTAAAGCTTTATGCAGACTGTCTTGAAGAGATGCACGGGCAGCGTCCAGTTATTTTCTATACTAATGGCTACGATACCAATATCTGGGATGATACCTTCTATCCTCCCCGTATAGTACAGGGATTCTATGAGAAGGATGAACTGCAACTTTTAATAAACCGCAGAACTTCCCGAAAGGATATTCGAAAAGAATCGGTAAACAAGAATATAGCCGGAAGATATTACCAGGAGAATGCTATTCGCCATGTTGCAGAAACTTTTTCCCGTGGGGCCCGCGGTGCGCTTCTGGTAATGGCAACAGGATCAGGAAAGACCAGGGTGTCAATTGCCGCGGTAGAACTGCTCATGAAGGGCAACTGGGTAAAACGGGTACTCTTTCTTGCTGACCGTACTGCACTGGTAAAACAGGCAAAGCGCAATTTTAATGAACATCTTCCCAATGCGTCACTGGTAAACCTGGTAGAAGAAAAAGAAGGAACCGATGCGCGAATAGTTTTTTCTACTTATCCTACGATAATGAATGCCATTGATGGTGTCCGCAATGATGATGATAATCGTATCTTTGGAGTCGGGCATTTTGATCTGATTATAATCGATGAAGCCCACCGATCTGTCTACCAGAAGTATCGGGCAATATTTGAATATTTCGATGCCCTGATACTGGGCCTTACAGCAACCCCCAAGGCAGAAATTGATCATAACACCTACCAGCTCTTCGGTCTTGAAGATCACATGCCTACCTTTGCCTATGAGCTCGATCAGGCGGTAAAGGACGGTTATCTTGTACCCCCGGTGGCAATAACGGTACCTATGAAATTCCAGCGGGAAGGCATCAAATACGATGAACTTTCCGAAGAAGAGAAAGCCGAATACGAGGAAGAGTTCCGTGATGAGCATGGCAATATGCCCGAGGAAATCAATTCCGGCGCCATAAACAAGTGGCTTTTTAATATTGATACTGTAGATAAGGTCCTTGCTCACCTGATGGAACAGGGAATCAGGGTGAAGGGAGGCGATAAACTCGGTAAGACCATTATCTTTGCCAAGAATCATAATCATGCAGAGTTCATTGTTGAACGCTTTAACAATATATTCCCGGAATACCGTGGTGACTTCCTTCAAATAATCGACAACCAGGTTAAGTACGCCCAGAATCTCATCGAAGCATTAGAGAAACCGGATAAAGAACCTACCGTTGCTGTCAGTGTTGATATGCTTGATACGGGTATAGATATTCCTGATATGGTGAACCTTGTCTTCTTCAAGATTGTACGGTCAAAGGCAAAGTTCTGGCAGATGATAGGCCGGGGTACACGTCTTCGTCCCGATATCTTTGGTCCCGAAAATGATAAGCAGCATTTTTTCATCTTTGATTTCTGCGATAACTTCGCTTTCTTCGGTGAGAATCCTGATGGTATTGAAATATCTGGAGTTGCGTCGTTGAGTAAAAGAATTTTCGACCGTCGTCTGCAGCTATCTCATATCCTGCAGGCAGCTGATTACCAGGAAGACGAAGAGTATCGAACTCTCTACATAGATCTTCTCGATACCATGCATCATGATGTAAATACAATTGATCAAGGAAGTTTTCTCGTTCAGCCCCACAGGCGATATCTTGATCGGTTTATTGACCGTTCCCAGTGGGATAACCTGACGCAGACCGATATTTCAGAAATTTCAAATCACCTTGCCCATCTTCCCAACAAGCAGGATGAAGATGAACTGGCAAAGCGATTTGACTTCCTTATTCTGAATCTTCAGATAGCCCTGCATGAAGAGTCCAATACTCAGGTTCGATTCATAAATAAACTGGTAGATATAGCTGGTGGCCTTGAAAAAAAAGCCAATGTACCGAAGGTAAAGAAGCATATCGAACTTATCAGGGCAATTCAGACCGATGAATTCATTGAGAATATAAATATCATTGCCCTTGAGCGGGTCCGTGAAGCTCTTCGAGAATTGATAGAGTTCCTTGAAAAGGAAGAAAGAAAAAAGGCCTACACCAACTTTGAAGACGAGTTCGGTGAGGCATCAACTATCAGTGACATCGTTGATGTCGACATAAACTTGAGAAACTACCGACAACGTTTCGAGAAGTACATCCGGGAACATAAGGACCATATTACCATCAATAAGCTTCGCATGAACAAGCCTATAACCGAAACCGATATCAATGAACTGGAACGAATCCTTTTCAGTGAAGATGCTCTCGGTTCCCGTGAAGATTTCGAAGAAACCTTTGGCACCGACAAACCCCTGAGTTACTTCATCAGATCCATGGTGGGCCTTGACCGTGCAGCTGCAAAAGAAGCCTTTTCCGAGTTCCAGACGGGTGGGGCGCTTACCCCAGAACAGATGAGCTTTATTGATAGGATTATAAATGAACTAACCAGCAACGGTTTTATGGAACCCGACCGGCTCTTCGAAACTCCTTTCACGGATATTCATCCTAGTGGTGTAGTTGGGCTTTTTCCATCAGCAGAGGTTGGGCAGATTGTTCAGGTTATACAGATGATAAATATTAATGCAGGGATTGCGTGAGGAATGAGTCTTTATTCTATAAAATTTCTATTCTTTATGCCCTAAATATTAAATTTTGCCCTAATTTTGTTCCAGTCTGAGATTGAATTTTTTGCAATTTGAAGAGCATCATATTCTAAACCTGTTTGAGTAGCAATAGTATAATGGTATTCAGAAAATGAATCCCCAGTTGAGAATGATTCACCTGTTTTTATATTTAAATGAAGACATGGCACATGGATTGAAACATCTTTTTTAGTAATATCTGCATCTTTTCGTTTAAAATTCAAATCCAAATGTTTACTCCTGTTAGCCAAATCTGCTACGATCATTAGAGAGTCATATTGTTTAACTTCCTTTTCAATTTTGTTTTTTATATTTTTGGAAATAGTTGGATCATTTTTGATCCAATCTTTTAAGTGCCAACAATTTTGGAAAAAGGCCCAGAGGTAATCCTCAAAATCAATTTGATTAAGATTTTGAGTAGTAATTTTACTGTAAAACCTTTTAACTCGATTGTATTGTTGCATATATTCTTTCATATAATCATTAACCTTTTTTAACTTTCGTATTTGTTCGTCTTGTGGAAAAGTTTAATTCTCCATCTCAATCTCTTTAAATTTCAATTGAAGATCTCTGAGCTTCTTATTGGGATATTTAGAGAGAGATTTATCGATGTTACTTCTAATCTTAAGTTCTAGATCAGCCTCAAGTTCACTAATAAGACCATAATGCTCATCAACAGTTGAACTGAAAGATTTTGTGTGAATGTGAAGAATATGTTTTAGAATCTCATTTTTTAGTTTCTTATCAAATATCTTGGGGTACTCCTTAAATATTTCATCCCATTCTTTTTTCTTTTCCTCATAGAGAACTTTCTGGTTATCAAAGTTTTCAAATAGCGAAGCAAAGTTACCCATAAACATCCCGACGAATATGTAACCGGTTATGACGGCTATAATGCTTATAGCATTCCCCAGCTTGGTAACTGTTTGCACTTCACTGTTGGTAGTAAATGTTGTAAATATGTGATGCAGGGCAGTTGAATAATTGTTTATTGTTGCTCCTGGAGCACCATACTCAGCAAATTCCAGCAGACAGGCAAATATATGAGCCATCCAGGGTACAAGTATGGAGATAATAATAAAACGTCCAAAGGCCCCCCTGTGTCAACATAGTTGTCGCCTAAAATATTTAGGAGACCACTATGAAATACAGTAGAAGACTCAAAGAATCAGCATTACGAAAAATCTTGCCGCCTGAAAACCGAAGCGTAACTGATGTAGCCCGTGAAATGGGTATCTCAGATCAAACAATTTATAACTGGAAAAGACAAGCAGAAAATGGTACTTTGGTTCTCGATGAATCAAGCAGCCCTTTAGATACCGGGCAACTGGAACGATATAATCTTCTTCTTAAATTCTTGACTGTATCTTTTTCTTGTTATCATAATGCTATTCTCCTAAAACATGTATTTTTTGTCATTACAGTTTTAGGGGTGCAGACCAGTCTGTCAACAGCTCGTTCAATCTTCGGCACACCATGGATCAGGTCTTTATCTTCCGCATCCTCTAAAATGCCTCGTATGGTGTAGAGGCATTTATTGATCATCCCGCCTGAATATCCCTCATTATACAGGTCATTTCTGAATTTCTTGATCTTGTGCCTGTCAATATCAGCAAGCTTAATATGGCCGAATACAGGCCATATGTGCAGCTCCAGAAGCCTTCCCCGGTCTCTGCAATGTCTTTCACCGATTCGTCGGCCCTCAATGCGCTTGTTTATGGCCCATTCGCCTTCCCAGTCAAAGAAGCCTTCGGAGTACTCCCTGAAGGGGGTATTCCCGCCTTTTAAGGGTACACCTTTCTTTACCAGATGGTTCTCAGCCCATTCGACTGCTTTACGTTTTGAAGTTTGTCCGGTACTTTTAGCGGTAGAGTAGGTGCCGTCAGGCTGCTTGAATTGAACGTAGTAAACGGGCTTGCCGTTCTTTCTTGTCTTGCGGGTATGAAATGAAAAACCAGCCATTCTCTAAACTCCTCGTGAGATTTTCTCATTATCTTCTCACTATTGGTTATTTTAGAGAAACGCTGGTTCTCCAGTAGTTTCTAAGTCCTGATTAAATCAGGTGTTGCAATGATGTGGGCGTTATAGGACTTGAACCTATGACCCTCTGCTTGTAAGGCAGATGCTCTCCCAACTGAGCTAAACGCCCTCGTTTGTTTCCTGTTCTGTGGCCTTGCTTCCTTTGAAAGCGAGAACCGTTTTTGAAGGAACGTCCAGGATCCGTTCCGCAATAGGGGAGTGAATCTTTCTGGCTTTTTTGACTGCCTGGTAAAAAGTGCCGAATCCCCTGATTTCTACTTTCTGACTATCTTTTACACTTTCCTTGATTTGTTCAAGAAACGTGTCTACTACCAAAGCTACTTCTTTTTTCTTAATTCCGCATTTAAGCGAGATAAAGTTGACTATTTCAGTCTTAGTCAACGAAGTTACCCTTAAGCCTGCTGCTGAAGTGCGTTAACCTTCTTGGCGAGCCTGGATTTTTTTCTGGCAGCGCTGTTTTTATGAAGAATGCCCTTACCTTCGGCAGTGTCTATCATTTTAATATAGCTGGCGAAAAGTTCGTTTGCATTAGCAGCGTCTTTACCTTCAATTGCCTTGATTACACTCTTGTGAGCGGTTCTCAATGAAGATTTAATAGTGCGGTTTGCAATACGACGTTTTTCGTTTTGTCTGTTCCGCTTGATTTGTGATTTACTGTTAGCCAATTTATATATCCTTAAGAATAAAAAATACGTATTTCGTTAGTGAGATGCAAATATGTGAGTAACCATGAAAACTGTCAAGCAAATTTGGAATTTTTTCCCAAAAAAATATGAGACATAATATTTTTTCATTGGTTTTTTTGCAAAATAGCAAAAAAACCAATGTTTAGAGCCCTAATTTCATCTCAAAATGCAATTTATGGCTCAGAGCCAGGATTTCAAGATGCATATCTGCAAGAAATTCAAGCTTTACAACAATTTTTAAACACCAAAAATCGTGAAGGCAAGGAGGCCTGAGCGAATGGGATGTGACGTACAAGGATGTACTAATGCCGCGGTGCCCAAGGATGGGCAAGGAGCGGCTGCGGTTTGCGTCAACCCCCTTAGCATACAACCAGTCAAGGTTACCGGGACAAAGTATAAAAATAGAATATTTTGTATAAAATACTATTTTCAGAGACCTGTTTTAGTAAAAGCGGTTAACTTACCCTCAAGGATGCCCAACAACCTCAACAAAAACCACCCCATCCCGGGGCTTACCCCCAATAAAAACAATCTCCCCACCACCGGTAGCTGCAGCAGCTGCCCCCTTCAGAGCCCGGTTTTTCCTAAAAACCGAGGAAGACACCGTAACCCTGGCCCTGTTAAAGGAGTGAACAGCACCGCCAAAGAATTCCCCACGGTTCATTGTAAATAAACAATTATTAAATACCGGCCGGGTCCCCCCGAACTGGGAGGCCTGGTCATCCACATGTACAGCGCCGCCGTTCCCCTTTGTGGAATTATTTTTAAATATGCATTCAGAAAAGAAGGGATTGGCGCCGTAGTTGATGATCAGAGCACCGCCGCGGTGTTCTGATTCGTTGCTGTCAAAACTGCATTTCTCTGCCTCGACGTAACTGCCAAAGCTGACCGTCATGGCTCCACCGTTGAGGGCACGGTTTTTTATGAAGCATACCCCTTCGAAACGGGCACTCACGTCCCCGAAGATAAAGACTCCCCCGCCGTCACGGGCAAAGTTCTCCCTGAAAATGGAATTTTTCACAATCATGGATATCTTAACTCCCCGGCAGTAGAGGCCGCCTCCGCGGCTCCTTTTTCCTCTTCCGTCTGCCTGTCCGTCGGTTATGGTAAAACCGTCGATGAGCGTCGAATCGGCAGGGGTGATGACGTGGTAGCAGTTGTCCGACGCAATCCCTTTTTTACCGATGTCCCCGGAGAGTATGGTCTTCTGTTTGTCCGGATTGCGGTGAGAAAATTTGGTCTCCTTTCCACTGAATCCCCCGTAGATGGCAACGTTCTTTTTCAGGGTGAAGGAAGTGTCCCGTCCCGTACCGGTTGCCGGGTAGTAGGTACCCGCGGCAACCCAGACCCGGCCGCCGCCTGAACGATTTGCTGCATCAATTCCGCCCTGCAGGCTGCGGAAGGCTGACTTCCAGCTTCTGCCGTCGGGATTTCTGGCGCTGCTATTTTGTTTTACGTAAAAATTTTTCTCCGGAATCAGCACCCGCAGGGAACTCTTATCCGTGGCGGTAAATTTCCCGTGACGGCGCCCCTTACTTCCCCCCCTGATTCTTGAAATATATCCTTCAAAAAGTGACAGGTACCGTGAAGAAATTGCCTCCGCCTTCATTTTTTCCGCTGAAGAAGCGGCTTTTACCAGGGGCCCGAATCGACGCAGGCTCTCACCCCGAAGCTTTTTGCTGAAGGGCCACTCCTGCAGGGAGGATTCCCATGCAATGATGGTACTGTCTGCCCAGTTGACGTAATTCGCGCCCCTCGTATCAGAACGGTTGTTTTTCACCGTGCATTGAATCAGGGTGGCTATATTTCCAGCATCGGGGTTGGCGGCATTGTATGATCCGTTGTAAAGTGCCGCTCCCTGGTCTTCTGAAACGTTATCTGAAATTATTACATTTACCAGTAGAGGCCGGGAAGAGCCGTCATTTCCAATGGCGGCTGCCCTAAGGGAGCTGTTGCCCTTAAAGTGACTGTTTACTACAACTGGAGAGCACGCGAAGTCATTGTAGAGTGCGCCCCCCTTTGCCCTGCAGCTGTTATTTATGAAAACAGAGTTGATAATCACCGGGCTGGTGTTCAGGTCGTTGGCCATGGCTCCGCCCCGCATCAAAGCGTAATTTTTATCAAATTTCACATTAATAAAAACAGGGTAGGGCCCCGCCATCTCAGGCGCCATACCCTTCGATGTCATATTATAGACTGCACCCCCTTTTAGGGCACTGTTTTCGGTGAAGCGGCAGTTGCGCACAACGGTTGCCGCCTTGAAATTATTGAGGCCGCCCCCGGATCCGGGGCTCCCCTGTAAAATAGCCTCCGGCGAGGTATGGCTGCCCCGCATTCCCCCGGGACCGCCGGGCCGTCTTCCCCCACGGTTATGATCCCGTGATCCGGAACCCCTGTTTCGGGGAGGTCTCTGCATGTTACTGTTTTTCCTGTCAGGAATGGCGTACCCCCCGGTTATGGTAAAGCCGTCCAGTATTGCACCGGTGGCGCCGGTGACCACGTGATAGCTGTTATCTGACCGATTCTTCTTCCTTCCCAAATCACCACTGAGAACGGTTTTGTTTGCCTGCCAGTTACGCAATGCGCGGCTCTTTTCTCTGCCTGCAAATCCTCCGTAAAGGGAAACACCCTTTTTTAGCTGAAAGGTCGCCGAACGTTCACTATCGGTAGTAGGATAGTATGTCCCCCGAGCCACCCAAATTTCACAGTTTCCCGGGGCCACCGCCAGGGCGTCCTGCAGGTCACGGTAGGCTTTTTGCCAGGAGGATCCGTCGCCGTTACCGCGGGCGGCCAGGTTGACATAGATTATATTCGATGCGGCGCCGGTGCTCCCGGCAAAAAAGAGCAGGGCCGACAGTAGCGCCCCGGTCAGATAGTGTTTTATTGAAGTATTCATTATGTTACCTTTATGTGGTTGTCCAGATTATAGAAGAGGTCATCCCACTCTTTATTTTCCGCTTCAATGAGAGATACCTTATAATATCTTTTCATTTTATTCAACTCCTTCTCACGTGCAGCGGCATCTTCATGACTACCCGGTCCTTCGAAGTAAACCAGTTTGTGTGTGCATCGCCAGCCGGAATAATCGGTTAGTTTACTGCATTTATGATTGCTCACTTCCTCGAAGAGGTTGCTGGTGATACCCGTATATAAAAATCCGTTGAGGCCGCTGGCCATTATGTATACATAGTATTTTGTATTTTCCATCGCTAATCATCCCTGGAGAAAACCGCGTTCCCGGAACCGGCAAGGCCCCGGTCCCGGGGAATTTTTCCTGTTAAGATTCCACTAATCATGGATTGTTGTTTTGTCATATTGAACACAGCTGTTCCGCTAATTCCTGTATTGACCTGTTACGGCGCTCCGGTAACGCTGCAGGTATCGTCATAATAAACCGTATCCGAGGCATCGTTATAGGTGTTTCCGGAGAGAGTCGCAGTCACCAGATAACGAAATCCTATGGCACCACCGTCGGTTGTTGATGTATTACCGGTAAAACCTGAGTTTGATATCTCCACGTCAGTAACGGTATTGTAGGCAAAAACTGCCCCGCCGTAGAATGCACTGGTGCTGTTCATGGTAAATGTACAGCTGTCAAAGGTCGGATTGGTCTCATGGATCTGCGAGGCATTATCATCTATGTAGACCGCTCCGCCGTATCCTACACTGGTATTAGAGGTAAAGCTACAGCTGCTGCTGAAATTCGGAGAAGCACCGTAATCGATAAACACTGCACCTCCCCGGTCCGTTGCTTCGTTGTTGCTGAAGGAACTTCCCGTCACCGTTGCTGCAGATCCTGTTCTGAAAAGTGCCGCACCGCCACGGGCTGCCTGGTTGTTGCTGAAGGCGCAATCAGTAATTGTGGGAGTTCCATAGTTATAATTTGCCATGGCGCCCCCTTCCACGGCATAGTTGTTTTGAAAGGTGCAGTTACTGATTGTAGGATTGTTGGCTTCCGTTGAACTGCCGTAAATCAGAATCCCCCCGCCGCGCTGGTGAAACCATTCACCGTCGGCATAGCCATGTTGAATGGTGAAACCATCAAGTGTTGAACCTTTAGCCCCTACTACAACATGACAGGAATTATCTGCATCTGGGTTATCCCCAGTAAGGTTATCCCCATCGATATCCCCGGAGAGGATAGTGGCATTGGTTTTAAAATCCCGTTCCTCGAGGTTCGATTCACTTCCGTCGAAGCCACCATAGACTTTGACTCCTTCTTTTAGCACAAAGGATGTAGTACGGTTTCCCGCAGAGGCGGGATAATAGGTTCCCTGTGCCACCCATATGGAATCACCGTTGCCGGCATTAGATAAGGCATTTTGCAGATCCGTATATGCGTTGGCCCAGCTGGTACCATTATTATCTCCGCTAGCCGTACTATCAACTTTGATGGTTGTTGTAGATCCCGTAGTATTTGACGTGTCATAGGGAAATGTTCCATAGGTTCGGGAGGCAAGGGAAGTAATGGCGGTTTCCCAGTTTGAGGTATCCCGCGTGGCGCTCCACCCGAGGGAAGCATAGGGAGCAACCGGTTCAAAGTCATTATTGCCGGCATCGTTAAAATAATCAGTCAGTGAATAAAATCCGTCAATGGTTTCCACAACGGAATTACCATCGACATTAAGATCACAGTCGTGCCAGTTTGAAATAGATGTTCCCGAAGCGGCTGAAGTATTGCCCATTACCAGGCTGTACATGATCTTCGGATCATTACTCTGGCTGGTATTTCCCGCAGTCTGTCCCTCGGCGCCATAGGTTCCCTGGTAGAGTGAGGCGCCAATGTCAGATGCGGTATTCGACACAATCGTTACATAGAGAAGGTAAGGGCTTGATGATCCGTCACTGACCAGTGCAGATCCACGCTCCGCAATATTATTGGCAAAGAGAACATTTACCAGGATGGCGGAACATCCCATATCACTGTAGACGGCGCCTCCCTTGCTTTCACATTCGTTATTGAGGAACTGGCAGGAGATGAAAGTGGGGCTGGTAAACATATCATTGTTAATGGCCCCGCCGCGGCCCGTGGCATAATTATTCTGAAAAATGCAGTTTTCAAAATATGCCGCGTCATAGGTTTCGGTTGAAGGGAAGTCCGTTGCCGCCATATTGTATACAGCCCCCCCCTTGCCGGCATAATTGTTCTGAAAGGTACAGTTTTTCACCGTCGGCGCCGCGTGGATGTTCAGCATACCGGCACCGGCGATATAATTTACCCCTTCAAGGATTCGCAGAATCTCTACATATGAACCATAGGTTATAATACCATCCAGTGATGTTAAATCATCCGGCGGTGTTCCCACCACAACGGCATATCCCATTTCGATGGTGAAACCGTCAAGAGTTGCATCGTCTGCGCCGGTAACCACATGGTATGAATTTTCCCCGTCCCGGATGTTGTCCCCGTCAATGTCACCTGAAAGGATTGTCGTATTGGTAGAATAATCCCTCTCATTCAGGGATGTTTCCGTACCGGCGAAGCCCCCGTAGACTGAAACGCCGGATACAAGGGTAAATGATGCGGTCCGGTCCGTACCGGTCGTAGGATAATAGGTCCCCGCGGCAACCCAGATTTCATCACCGCTGGATGAACTGCTCAGAGCATCTGCCAGGGATGTACAGGCATTTTCCCAGGAGGAGCCGTTGTTGCTACCGGAGGCGGAAGCATTTACATATATGGTATCTCCTGAACTGTTTCCGGATGAGGTGCAGGAACTTCCAATCAGAGCCAGTAAAATTATGGCTGCACAAAATAGTTTTCCTTTCTTCATGCTGAAATTCTCCTTAATAATTCTGTTTTTCAGGCATAGATATGGCAGAGAACCTGTTTTTCGCCTGAACTGGAGTGAAAATAGTGAAAAATCAGGGTCTCATCGACCTTCCCGCTAAGATAAGACCCCTTTTTTAAGCCAGTTGGGCAGGTTCTTCTTTCCGAGGCTATGAAAATACCATATACGTATTGAAGAGAGGATTGCTGCGATGGAGCATACGGGAATATGCGCTTCAGTATACAGAAGACAACTGGTACAATTATTTATATCAGCAAGCAATATTGATGACATGAATATACAGGTGTTTATTCATATTTTTTTTGTCTTAGAGCTTCCCGGCATGTAAATTTTATATATAATACTTCTTGCCAAAGTAAAGTTCGAGGGGCTAGAATGTAATATCCTTGAAAAAACATTTTTTAGATTCTATAGCACTTATCTTTTATAATTTAATCCTTTTCAAGAGGAGAGAGTATGAAGAAATATATCCTGTTTATATTTATAATACTAAATATCACTCTTTATAATTGTACTCCTGCCTACGACAATCCCAATGACTACCTTGGCGGTTCTTACATCAATCGAAAGGGCATCAATATCGCAGACACAAGTTTCATCATTACTGAAGGTGAAAGTACCAGTTTCGGGATTTCCCTCAGTTCAATACCGCTCTTTGATGTCGTAATCAATTTCAACTCCAGCCTATCACCTGAGATTTCTATTTCTCCCGAAACTATTACCTTTAGCAGGGAAAACTATATGGACGCCCAGACCGTTACCGTCTCTCATCTGGATAATCTCCTGGTGACAGGGGCTGCCTTTTTCGAAATAAAACCGGTCATAACAAGCGATGATCCGGATTACGAACAGATGACCTTTCCGGTAATCAATATCATTATTAATGATGAAGACCTGGCTCCGATTGCAGTTCCCATTACTCCTTATGATGGCGAGTACCTTGTTTCTCCCTTTCAGCAGGTATCCGTCAAATTCAGCAAGGACATGAATCCTGATACCATCAATTCATCTACATTCACAGTTGAGGGAAGTTCCGGGCTCGTTGACGGTTATATATTCTATTATCCACATAAGAAAATGGCTGTTTTCCAGTGCAAAGGGATACTACAATATATGAAG
The DNA here is from genome assembly GCA_942491575.1 of uncultured Spirochaetota bacterium. Taxonomy (GTDB): domain Bacteria; phylum Spirochaetota; class UBA4802; order UBA4802; family UBA5550; genus CAZHNW01. Next base: position 272,049 of record CALOBT010000025.1, on the reverse strand, counting down.
GATTATACTGTCACGGTTAAGTCATCAGTTGAAGACACTGCGGGAAACCAGATGGCTGCTGACAACAGTTTTGCTTTTAAAACAAAAGAATACGAACCACAACGCATTGGCGGGTATGCCACCACCGATGCGAGAGATGTCGTTGTCTCGGGAAATTATGCCTACGTTGCAGATGGTGCAAGCGGCCTGCGGATTATTGATGTCACCAATCCCTCCGCACCATCCCAGGCGGGTATCTATGATACCACCCTGGCCCTGGGCGTATACCTGCAGGGAAGTTATGCCTATGTGGCGGACTATGGTGACGGCCTGCGCATCATCAACATTTTCAACCCTGTCGCGCCCTCCTACGGGGGAGCCTGGGACCTTGACGGCAGCCTCTTCCGTTCTCATGACATATATGTTTCCGGAGATTATGCCTATGTGGCCCATGGTGGTGGGGAGGTCAGGGTCATCGATATCAATCCCCCCGGATCAGCCTGGGAGGCAGGACATTATGCTCCATATATTGCTATCGAAGCGGTAACCGGTGCGGGTAACTATCTCTATGTGAATGCCGGCAGCAGTATAGGAATTGCCGATATATCCACTGCAGCCCTGGCCAGTCCTTCATGGCCCACGGGATATACATCCTCAGTCAGTTCCAGTTCATGGTGTAAGGAACTCTATGCTGATGATAATTATCTGTATAGCTGCAACTCAAATGGCATTGAGATTTTTGACCGTTCAAGCCCCATGAGTCCTGTTTCACTTTCAACATTTTCAACCGATTACGCTCAGGGGGTTTATACCGCCTATGGTTATGCCTTTGTAGCTGATGATACTGATATTGAAATTATTGATATTTCTGATCCATCTGTGCCGGCTCGGGCGGGAACCATTGGCAACTATTCGGCAGCAAACAGGACCTTTGTTTCTAACTATTATCTCTACCTTGCCGCGGGAACAACGGGACTTGAAATTTTTGATCTTGAGCCGGTGAAAAGAATGTCAGCCTACGAGAGCTGTATAGAATTCGGAGACAACGGTTACGAGATAAAAAAGGGTGAGTTTGATGTATATATAGAAGGAAGTTATGCCTTTATTACCGGCAGCATAGAGGATGATTATACATGGAAGGGTAAGTTATCCATCATTGATCTCTCCAATCCCGGGGGACCTGTCCCTGTCGGAAATTTCGAAGAGGGCTACGCGGACACGGAGCACTGGTACAGCAGTGTACACGTTTCAGGCGATTATGCCTTCATCGCCTACTGTGATCTGAATTTCATTGAAGGCTATCTTCCTGAGATACTTCCCGGTGGTGGAGGACTGCTGGTTGTTGATATCTCCGATCCCGCTAATCCGGTGGCCCGGGGTTACTGCGCAACGGGCGGCACTGCAGAAGATGTTTACGTTTCCGGGAGCTATGCATATATTGCCGACGGTACCAACGGCCTGCGGGTCGTCAATATATCGAATCCCGATGCTCCAACCCCTGTGGGAATATACAACACGGCAGGTACAGCTTTAGGGGTTGTGGTAGAGGGAAGTTATGCCTATGTGTCCGACGGAACAAACGGATTACAGATACTCGATATCTCTACACCGAGCTCTCCGGTTCTGCCTTCGGGCGGAACCAACGGTTGGCTCAACACTGCAGGAACCGCCAGTGAAACAGTACTGTCAGGGGGGTATGCCTATATTGCAGACGGGGGGGCCGGTCTGCAGGTGGTAAATGTTTCCAATCCTGCTCAACCGGTTTTAACCGGCACCCTTAACACCGGTGGGAGTGCTGAAGGGATACATGTGGATGGAAGTTATGTCTATATTGCTGACGGTGACGGAGGCTTTGTGATAGTAGATGTATCAACTCCCTCATCTCCGTCATGGAAGAGAACGATTTCAACGGCAGGTGATTCTTATAACCTGAGTAAACACGGCAGTCATGTATACATCTCTGATAATGATGGTTTGCAAATAATTCATGTAGGGCCGTTTCAATAACTGTTAATTTAATTTATGAAAGGGTATTGTTAAATGAAAAAAAATCTGCTGCTGATTTTTTTAATTCCATTCTTTTTTATTCTGCTGGCAGGTACAGCTTTGCCGGCCCCTAAAATGAGCGTTGCCGTGCTTGATTTAACCCCGGAGAATGTGCCCGGAATCGTGGCAAGTGCCGTATCGGCCATCATCAGGTCTGAATTTGTAAACATGGGCAATTTTATCATTGTAGAACGGGCACAGATGAATGCTATCCTCAAAGAGCAGGGCCTGCAGATGACGGGGTGTACCGATTCTTCCTGTGCCGTAAAGCTGGGGAAAATTCTCTCTGCCAGAAGAATAGTGATAGGTGAGTTAAATAAAGTCGGCGGCAAAATTCTGATTACCGCCCGTTATGTCAATGTTTCAAGCGGTGAATCTCTTTTCTCTTCGAGCGACAGGGCTGACGGTCTTGATGATATTGACAGTGTCACCCGGCGCCTTGCCAGAAAGCTGGCGGAGAGAATCGTGGCGGGAGACAAAGAGGTTATCATTCCCAGAACTGTCAGCGGATATTACCTGAGAAGTATTGTGCCCGGATGGGGGCAATTTTATGCGGGAAACAGTACCAAGGGCTATATATACAGCAGCCTCTTTGCCTTGTCAGGACTTTTTGCTGCAGGATCGGGGACCTGGTATTTTATGGCAAAAAATGACTATGACAGCCTGGGCAGTGGTGCCACTGCTGCCACCATAAAGAGCAAGAGGGATGCATATAACAATTCAACGGTCATGGTTAATGTTTCCGTTGGTCTTATGGTTGCCGTGTATGCAGTTCACTGGATTGATATCCTTTTCTTCACAAAAGTTGAACTGGATAGGCAGCTGGCTGCCGTGAACCGGTCACCGGTATTCGTAACCTGTTATGGGGGGCTTGTTTCAGAGGATTATACTGATAAGGGTATTAAATTAGGAATTGGTATTAAATTCTGAAGGAGTGAAAGCGTTTCCGTGCCTTCACATTTCCCTATACATTCTTTTCACGGTACTCCGAAGGTGTAAGCCCCGTCTGCTCCTTGAAGATCCTGTTAAAGGAAGACTTTGTGTTAAAACCCGCATCAAGGGCGAGGCGCATCAGCGAAAAATCCTGGTGTTTCGGATCTTTCATCCTGTCAATAACCTCATTGATGCGAAAGCTGTTGACCCAACCGTAGAAATTCTGATTCAGGTTAGTGTTAATTGTCTGGGTAATATGGTGACGCGGAATATCCAGTTCCTCTGAAATATCTCCAATGGTAAGATCCCCGTCAAGGTATGGTTTCTGTTCTTCCATATGTTTTGTCAGCTTTTCCAGGTATTCAACGGATTCCCTCTCCTGTAATCCGGATTTGATATACTTTTTATCCCGGCTGATTTCCGGGGCTTTTTCTACTTCGGAGGATCTCTCCGGCGAGAGGTCAATGACGGGCTGTTTTACAGCAAAGATACTGAAAACGTAAACGAAGAATGAGAGGCCGTAGATTTTCCCCAGATAGGGATTAAGCAGGGGGCTGTACCCCGTAACCGGGTAGAAGAGAAGTACAAGGAAAATGAAAAGATTGGCAACTATAAAGGTATAAATAATAATTTTCAGCCAGGACAAGGTCAAAACAGGTGATTCGTAGGAATAATAATCAGGTAAAATGCCTGCGTGTTTCTTCAGGACCTTCAGTATTGCCACAGAGTATATTATGAAAGAAAGAGTAAATAGCACGGGGGGCCAGAGGTACGCCACCTGTCTCAAAAAAGATATCTCCCCTTTGCCCATAAACCGCGGAGGAAGAGTCAGTGATTCCCTTCCGGGATGGGGGATGTCAAAATTGCCGGAAAAATCTATTATGAAACGTATCAGCAGAATTAGCAGTATAACCAGAAAGGGAATTCCGTGGAGAAGAAATCGCGGATTAAACCTTCGATAGTGACTGATTTCGAATCGGGTATAGAAATAGAGGAGGGGACCATAAAGCATCGGCATGGCATTGATGAGAATCAGGTTGTTGTAACGCCGGGGACCGATGAAAGAAACAATTAAATGCTGCACCATGGGGATTGCCAGGGATGCCATGAGCATTATCACGATCAGGTCACCGCGCTGTCTTTTCTCCTTAAGCAGGGTATAGAAGGCGGTGAAGCATGCCTGGAAAATACCGATAAAGAGAACCGGTTCCATTATCAATTATCCATAATAAGCATTCTAAACATGCTGGTGGCGTAGAAGTAAATCTTGCACTTATACTTGCCGTCATCAACGAGCTTGGAATAAAACATTACCTTAGTAGAGCTGTTTTTGTATGAACGAACCGTCAGGTATTTATCCTTCTCAACAGTTGCCTTTCCGAATTTGCCGTTGAGGCTCCGCACAATTTCCCTGACTTCCTCTCCCGAAATCTCTCCCATATCATCAAGGACAGTGTAGAGACGCTGGTTGACAAAGAGGTAATCCCGGATAACTTTCCCGCGGTGACGCATCACTATCATTTTAGAATCAACAGTGGGGTCCACCGATAGTATATATCTCATGATTTTATTCTTGTACCGGGGGCGTTCCTGGGGTGAAAAGCGCCGAAGTGCAATACCGGAAGAGGTTGTACTCTGCTGGAGTTCATGCATCTTCATTCCCCATTTGAAGGAAGGAATCGAAGCGGCGTGAAGGAATATTCCCGTGGTAAGGATCAGAGAGAGAACGAAGCCGAAACGGCCGATTATAATATAAGGTTTTTTCATTCAGGTATGATTTCCCGTTCAGGAAGAACGTGCAGGTATTGTATCCTTTTTGTATCTTCTCTGTCAAATATTATTATCTAAATGCTAAAAAGTGGCAATGAGAACAATAACTTTTTTATGAAAGGTGAATAAAATTGATGCCTATGGAATATAAAAATTTAGATTCCGAGGAGATCCGTCTCCGCTACCTCTATCGCCGTCTCATTAGAAAGAAAAAGGTTTACCTGGACATGGAAACGGCGAAAAAGCTTGTTGGTCCCGACACGGCCTACCACCTCTACCAGTCACACCTTTCCGCGGAAAAGAAGTCCGGGGATTAAATTACTCCGGTTCTTTTAAAAGATTTCTTGACGTCTCACACCTCCTGCACTTTATTATAGGTATACCGTTTTCGGAGGAAGTCTATGAAATCTTCATGCGTTATTACGGGAATTTTTCTATGCCTCGGTATTTTCATTTTTTCATCGGGGGAAGTTAAAGGCGAAGAGAAGGCACTGAAGACCTATGAGGGGCTGGTGATCTTCCTTAATGATACGACTGTAGAGGTCAAGCGGGGAAGTGGGGAAGTCACCTTCCGTCTTCCCGGGAACTTAAGTCCGGAAAAGAGTCCCGCCGCAAAGGATGAAGAAAAACTGGCCATCTGTCAGCGGGTCCGGATCTGGTATGAATTAAAAAAAGGACAGAAACATGCAAGGAAGATTATGATACTTCGTCCCGGTTACTGCCGGTGACCTTCCTGTGTAAGTTTTAAATACGACTACATGAAAGAACATATTCATCTTACGGGCATCTGCGGTGTTGCCATGGGGACACTTGCGTGCATGCTGAAAGAATCGGGATACCGTGTCACCGGATCTGACGCCGGGGTCTATCCCCCAATGTCACAGGTTCTGAAAGATGCCCGGATTCCCGTAACCGAAGGGTTCGCCCATGAAAATATACTCGGTGCAGACCTGGTAGTGGTTGGCAACGCCATGAGCCGAGGAAATCCCGAGGTTGAGGGCCTCTTAAACAGCGGTATCGAATACTGCTCCATGGCCTCCGCCCTCTACCGCTTTTTCCTCAAAAACCGTGAGGTCATTGCAGTGGCGGGTACCCACGGAAAAACCACCACGACGGCGCTTCTTTCCCACATACTCATCTCTGCTGGAGAAGATTCTTCCGTGCTTATCGGCGGGGTTTCCCTGAACCTCGGGAGCAACTACCGTCTAGGGAAGGGAAAATATTTTGTCATCGAGGCTGATGAGTATGATTCTGCATTTTTTGAGAAGGTGCCGAAGTTCATCTTTTACCGCCCCCGCCACGCGATACTGACCTCCCTTGAATTTGATCACGCGGATATCTACGACAGCCTCGATGAAATAGAGCTCTGGTTTAAGCGGCTCCTCAATATTATTCCCTCCGAGGGAGAGGTTGTCTATAATGCCGGCTATGAAAATCTTGCGGCACTGGCAAAGGACTGCTACAGCGGAGTGACTTCCTACGGTACAGAAGAGAGTGATATCACGGCGAAGTTCTCCGGCTTTGAAGAAAGGTTCAGCATCATAGAACTGACGGACAAAGATTCCGGTACCGTGGCACTTCCTACAAGAATGCTTGGAGATTTTAACCTGCAGAATATTTCCGCGGCTGTATCGATGGCCCTTCGACTCGGCATCAATCCGGAAAAAATCGTCGAAGGAGTGAAAACCTTCCGCGGTGTCAAGCGGCGCCAGGAGATAATATTCGAGTCGGAGAACATTATAGTCTACGAGGATTTCGCCCATCATCCCACGGCGATCCGGGAAATTCTGAAGGCGCTGCGGCGCCGCTACCCCGAAGCCCGGATCTCCGCGGTGTACGAACCAAGATCGGCGACTAGCCGCCGGAACATTTTCCAGAAAGAACTCCCCGCGGCTTTTGCCGATGCGGACCGGGTAATGATCAAGTCTCCATACCTTCTCTCGGGTATCCCCGAGGAGGACCGCATCGATCCCGCCGCGGTAATCGAGTCTATTCAGCGTGGTGGAATGAAGGCGGGGCTTTTCTTCTCAGTGGAGGACATTATCGAGGATATTGATGATGAAATCGATGCGGGATTTAAAAATGTTATTGTCATTATGTCAAACGGGGGTTTTGACGGGATCTATGAAAAGCTGACGGAGAGGCTTTCGGGGAAATTTCCCGTGGCGAAGTAACATTAACGTAAATGGCGACACCAATTCAGAGATGTATCAAAAGACTTGACGCGGAGAAAACTTTACTCCATAATCAAGGGGTACAATATATAAAAAAGGTCATATAATGAAGAAACTACTCCTTATTTTACTGATATTTATCACCGGAACCGCCCTGGTAACCGGAGAAGTGCAGAAAAAAGAGAAACCGAAGAATACCTATGCTCTCCTGAAGCTTGAGGGGGGAGTGAATCCGATAGTAGCCGATTACCTGGTGAAAGGTATAAAACGTGCGGCAGATGAGGGATCATCCTTTATTGTTCTCCAGATGGATACTCCCGGGGGCCTCATGACCTCCATGCGGGATATAATCAAGGCGATATTAACATCTAAAATTCCAGTAGTGGTCTATACCTATCCGAAGGGGGCCCAGGCTGCGTCAGCGGGGGGTTTTATTATGCTCAGCGCCCACGTGGCGGTGATGGCTCCCGGCACGGAAATCGGCGCCATGCATCCCGTTTCGCCCCAGCTCGACTTTATGAAAAAAGAGAAGGACGGCGGACCCGCGGGAGTCATGGAAAAGAAGGTCCTCAATGATACCGTCGCCTATGCCCGCAGCCTTGCACAGAAACGGGGAAGAAACCTCAAATGGACCGAAAAGGCCGTCAAGGAGGCTATCTCCAGTACCTACCGTGAGGCGAAACGCCTCGGCATCATTGACCTGGTCGCCGAAGATATGAATGACCTTTTAAAGAAACTCCACAACCGCAGGGTCAACGTAAACGGTAAAATTGTTGTCATGAGGACATTGGGGTTCCAACCGGTTATATATGATATGACGTGGAAAGAAAAGGTGGTCAATAGATTTGCCGATCCCCAGGTAATTTTTCTCCTCTTTATCATTGCCGTAGTCGGTATCGGCATGGAGTTTAAAAATCCCGGAATGATTGTTCCCGGGGTTATCGGGGGAATTTCCCTGTTCATTTTTCTCATGGCCATTCAGGTGATTCCAATAAATGCCCTCGGCCTGATTCTTATTGTGATCGCCGTGGTACTCTTTATACTGGAGTTGCAGATCGTCAGCTATGGACTCCTCACCCTGGGGGGCATCGTCGCCTTTGTCCTGGGGTCCATGTTTCTCTTTGATTCGCCGCTTCCGGGAGGTCATATCCCCATGTCATCAATAATTGCCGCGGTCATTTTTATACTCGCCTTTATTTTCCTTGTGGTACGCCTTGTCTTTAATGCCCACAGGAGCAAGGTCATGACGGGGCAGCAGGGAATGGTAAACAGTGACGGACAGGTTCTCCAGGATTTCACCGGAAAGGGAAAAATAATGATCCACGGAGAAATATGGAATGCCCTCTCAGAGACACCTCTTCTGAAGGGGGATGAAGTAGTGGTAACGGAAGTACGCGGAATGGACCTGGTGGTAACTAAAAAGGATTAATATATTTGCGGCAATCACATGCTTCGCATGTGATTGCCGCAAAAGTTTTACCCAATCAGAAAATTCAGGAGGAATTTTATGGATTTCAATTTTATCGGAACACTGATAATCCTGGCCGTCGGTTTGCTGGTCATGTCAGTGAAAATAGTGAAGGAATACGAACGTGCAGTTGTATTTCGACTTGGACGGCTTCTTTCCAGTGACAAGGGACCGGGACTTATTATTATCATTCCCTTTATTGATAAATGGGAACGTGTGAGCCTTCGTCTTGTGGCAATGGATGTGCCTCCCCAGGACGTCATCACCAAGGATAATGTTTCAGTTAAGGTTAATGCTGTTCTCTATTTCAGGGTCGTAGATCCTAATAAGGCCATTACCGAGGTGGAAGATTTTCTCTATGCCACCAGCCAGCTGGCCCAGACAACCCTGCGGAGTATCCTCGGACAGGTGGAGCTTGACGAACTCCTCTCGGAAAGAGACAAGATCAATGTGGAGCTGCAGAATGTTCTCGATACCCAGACGGATCCATGGGGCATCAAGGTCTCTGCCGTTGAAGTAAAGCATGTTGACCTCCCCACTGAGATGCAGCGCGCCATGGCGAAGCAGGCGGAAGCGGAACGTGAACGCCGGGCAAAGGTTATCAGCGCAGAGGGGGAATTCCAGGCAGCTGCTAAAATGGTAGATGCGGCTAAACTGATGGAGGTCCATCCGATATCTGTACAGTTAAGGTATCTTCAGACCCTGAGTGAAATCGCCACGGAAAATAACTCTACGACACTCTTTCCAATTCCCATTGACCTCGTTGAGGCCTTTATGGGCAAAAGGAAGTAATATTAAAATAAAAAAAGGGGTTCCGGCCCCTTTTTTTATTTAATCATTTTGGCCCCGTAAGTACAACGGTTTTCCTGAATTCCTGTGGTGTCATGCCGGTACTTTTTTTGAACTGACGATGAAAATGTACCAGGGTTTCAAATCCGACATGGTATCCAATGTCGATAATCTTACTGTCAGTTTCAAGGAGCAGTTTTTTGGCAGTTTCAATGCGGCGCATGTTGATGTAGTTGGAAATGTTGGTTCCCGTGGTCTTTTTAAACAGCTGCCCGATATAATCTTCATTGATGTCAAATTTTTGAGAAAGGGCCCTTCGGTCGTAGCGTTCCCTGAAATGTTCATCGAGATACTGCATAATCTGATAAATTTTGTCCTTCGGTTCATCAGTTGATTCAGTATGTCTCAGACTCCGTTTAAGATTTTTTACCAGTCTTGATTTTCTGGCCAGGGCACTGCTGAGGTTTTCCGCCTCATCCTTCAGGCCCCCCAGATCAAGGAGTATTACCACGATGGCTCCGAGGAGGCTTATCGTCACGTGGATAAAAAATAATTCGGGAACCCGGTAGATCTCAAAGCTGAACAGATCATAGTATGCCTGCACAGCGGTAATCATCAATGGAATTGCCGCCAGGATAAGGACACCGTAGCGCCTGAAATTTTTAGCAAGGGCAACAAAGAAAATTGCGGAATAGAAAGTCAGGTATAAGAGATTCAACACCAGTGTGGAGGTGCCGCCGACAAAAACGATGGATAGCGTATCGGGAGACAACAGTATCAGGGTTTCAACGGCAGCCAGGGCTAAAAAAGAAAAAAATGCCATCCGCCGGTTCCATGTTTCCAAAAACTCCATCACGGAGAGGAGATAAAAGAAATACCCAGAATTGCCAGCCAGGAGAATTGCCCTGTACCTGAAGTGCCCGTGAACTTCAGAGAAGCCCATGAGAAAGAGGTAAACGGTAATGACCGAAATAATCACCATTGCCTGCAAAAGTATCAATTTTCGTTTCTTGTGTACTTCCAGCAGAAGAATGAAGATAATGCTTAAAAGAATATTTAAAACGATGGTGTATATATTTATATATGATGTGGGGGTGTCTCCCCAGATGGCGGATTCATTTTTTTTCCCGATAAAAAGATTTCCATTGATACCGTTGATTACGTGGGAGAAGACCTTGATGCTAATACTGTTTTCCCCGCCGAATTTTACAAGGTTATCGGGGATGAAATATTTTCTTGTGCGGAGCCACCTGAAGCGGTAATCCATCAGGTTTTTTTCATCGGGGATTTTTCCCATCGCTCCAATTTTAATCCCGTTGAAATAGGTCTCATCGGAAACCCCGATTTTTCCCAGGGAAATCTCCAGTGGTTTGCCGATTAAATTTGCGGGGATCACAACATTTTTTTGGAGAACCAGGCAGGAAGTTAATTCCTTCTCCCTGCGGAGAAGATGTTTCCAGGAGCCGGGAAGTGTTACACTTCGGGAACCGGTCTTGTTTGCAACAGGTAAATCACGGTTGCAGGCATTATCAGATATTATTTCCCAGTTTCCCGATAGATTAATGCGTGACCCGTCATTTCCGCCGGAGCAGGCAATACAGGGGAAAAATAGAATAACTGACAGCAGTCCAATTGCCAATCGGTTCTTTTTCATCACGGAACTGTATATCTTCCTTCTAAAATTATTGGGGAGAGATGAGTAGCCGAAGTACTTTTTTGCCGGCTGATTATATCGTTTGCGATTTTTATATATGGTGCAATCGATCTTTTTATATTTGTATCATACTTTTATCCTTCAGGCATCATCATTGTCAAGGAAAAATCCCTCCCGGGTGGATTCCTGTATGAAAGTTGCAAGTATCAAGTTAAAAGAAAACTTTTCTTTTTTTTAACTTTCACCTTGTTACCTGGTACTTTTTCCTCATTTTCCCCCTTTCAACCTGTCACTTTTCCCTTGTTCCTTTTTTTACCCAATAAGTAACATAAATGAAGTCATATTTTAGGTCTCCTTCGTATACGTTACGACAGCTTTTTCCCTGCTTTATATATTTCGATTAACCGTCCCTCCGGTATTGGGGGGATTTTAAGACAAAAAGTGAAGATACTATTTTCTGCGGGGGAAAAGCTGATGATAAATTTACGGAAAATCCTGTTAATGATTTTTCATATTACTCTTTTCATGGCGCTAGCCTGTTCTGAGGCTTCGCAGAAAGCCACCAGATATAGTCTCAATCAGGATGAAGATGCCTTCACCCCCATTACCGATGAATATCTTATAGAAAATATCGGCTACGATAAGTTCTGGCAGCTCACCGTATCCCTAGACAGGGAAGACCTGGACCGTCTCAGCTACGGTATGGGAGCCAGTAACATTGTCTCCCTCGTCAATGCCATTTCAGATGTTAATAAACTTGCAGATCTGATGTCAGGAGTCTCAAGGCTTCTTCCCGAGGAGATGCTTGAGCTTCTTGAAGAAACAGATAATGCAATAGGTGCCGAGAATCCTCCTTCAGATGATACCATCGGAAAGATGGCGAACCTTATTAATAAGGTAGATGACATGATGTATATTCAGGAAATCGTACATGGTGTCATGGATTTCGGGGGGCAAACCGGTATTCAGCGCCTGGCCCTTACTGTTGCCCTGGCAGATGAAACAGTGGATACAATGCCTGTTATTTTAAATCAGGTGGCGAATACCCTGGAGGGACGGACCAAGCTGCTGCGGATATTTAATGAAACCGTTGATCTGCGAAAGCTTACAACAGTAATAAACCTCACCACTGTATTGACCAACCTGACGGGCTCCATGAATAATCTCACTAATCCGGAAACGGGATTGAACGGTACCACCGCTCTTATTACAACCCTGAATAATATCGGTGATCCGTCAAAGCTGGCCTATCTTATCAACAAACTGGATATAACCGGTATCATCAGCAATGATGATGACTTCGAATCCGGTACCATGACCTCTCTCAACTGGGCCACCTCGGGGAACAATACCTGGAAGGTGACCGGGTCTTCCGTATTTGACGGCAGCTCTGCACTTGCGGCGGGAGAAAGCGGACTGAATGATCTTCAGGATGGAGAAGTCGCTGCCCTGGAGCTTCTCTCTAATATTACAGCCGACGGGACTATGTCCTTTGCCTTTCGTACCAGTACCGGGGAGGGTTCAGATTACCTGAAGTTCTATGTTGATGATGTACTGCAGAATTCCTGGTCAGGAACCAATGGCTGGCAGGAAGTAAACGTAGCGGTAACCGCGGGAATTCACCGTTTCCGCTGGGAATACCAGAAGGATGCCTCAGGCAGCGGCGGATCAGACGCGGTATGGATTGATAAAGTTGTCGTGCCGGGACACCGGGGCAGTCCTCTTTTTCCCTATCAGAAGGTGGCCATTATGCTGAACCAGCTGGCCATTACAGCGGAAAGTACCATTGCCGATACCCTGAACAATCTGACAGCCACGGGCATCGATTGCCTGGCAAACGTGGTTAACCGTACAGTCTATCCAGCAGATTACTCAACAAATGAACCGCGCATCGTAACCATTGTCAATAACCTGGATGCAATCGAAAACCTGACGGGAACCCTCAACGGTCTCACTCTTGATGCCTCCTATCAGCTTGCGGAGATAATGGATCATACCCTGGATATCTCCAAGATATCCGGCCTGGTAAACGGCCTTACGGGCATACCCGGGCAGAAAATGTATGAAATTATTAACCGTCTCAATTCAACGGGAACCTCCGCAATCACCAGAATTATTGACGGCATACCTCTGCCGGATCTTCTCGAAATGATCAATAATGTAAACCAGACCATGTACATGCCGGACATCTTTAATAACCTCGATCTGAGCGGTACACCCGTTACAATTGCAGGCGTTGACAGTTCTCCCACCGCGGCGGAAAGGATGGCGCAGATTATCAACACGGTTTCCGGAGGTGTACCCCCCGGTGATAATCTCAGCATCCAGAACCATCTTGTCCGTCTTATCAATGATATTTCCGAGGGCTCGGGAGCGGAAGGGGCGGCAAATGTAGGTAAAATCGTCAGCGGTCTAGATAACGAGGCGAGTCCCGACGGCTGCACCCGAATGGTTACCCTTATGAGCAACCTAGCAACATCAGACCTGGCTAACAAGTATGATGATCCACTCTGCAGCAGCGGAGACTGCTTCTCCGATCACTTCGGTCGACTCACCACCTTTATGAACGATATTTTCGGCGGCGGCGCCGAAAGCACGGTGCGCATGATTAATGAGATCGACAGTGACAAACTCTCCCGTCTCACGGACCTGATTCGGGACGTGAAACGTGTCAGGTATATTTCGGATGTTATAAACAATATGACCAATGTCTCCCTGATGATTACCCTGCTTAATGATCCGGATCTGGCCATATCCCGGATGAGAAGACTCTGTGATACCATGGGGGATCATACCTATCCCGGTTCAACACCCCCCGCCACGCGCTACACCGATCCCTTCAGTACCGATACTGTCGATGCCCTGGGACGAATGACTGTACTGATCAACGAAGTGGTAACCCCCACGGGGGCAACCAACATGACCAGCGTTATGTGTGACACCGCAGACTTCAATACCCTCACGGGAATGATCGGCGGCATCAATGAAGACGGCAGCGCAAAAAGCGGCGGAGTAGTGCAGCGTATCCGTTACATGTCAGACCTGATGAACAATGTGGAAAACATCGACCTGATGATAAATATCCTGAACGGTTTCACCTCTCCTGCGACCTCACCTGTGGACTACGCGGTACTGGTAAAAGTCATTAATGAAATCGGCGGATCCACCAGAAAGGGGGACGGTGCAAAATCGGTTGGTGATGTATCGATCCTCTATGGAACAATCAACAAACTGGGATGGGATTACGGCGCCGGGGCTCCGAGATCAAACACGGAGCAGGCAAAGCTGATAACCCTGATGAATAATGTAAATAAATGCGGTATCGATTCTGCATATGATCTGAACAATCCTGAAGGCCACCTTATCGCCGAGCCATGCAGCAGCGGGAACAAACGTGTATCTGATTTCATGCTGGGAATGAATGATGCCTTTCCCGTTTCTATTATTATCGGTGATGTCACCGATGTCTGGAAAACCATCAGGGTAATGAATGGTATGCGGGATATAGAGGGTCTGATTGATTTTATCAACTATGTCCCGGGTGAAGTTACCTCAACTTTTCTCAATACGAATGATTCTTCAGTAATTTATACATCGACACTCTTCCTGATGAACCGTCTTGATGCCAAGGCCCTGGCATGTTTCATTCATTACGGCACCGGCATCGGAGACTATTCTGACCGGAGCGGCCCCGTAAGCTACTTTACCGGAGTCGGACCGGTGCGGGCCGCAAGACTGATGAATGCGGAGACGGGCCCAAGACTTCTCAACCTGCTTAATAATTTCGGCTGGCGTACATCCATCCCCTCGATGACCTGCGGATTCGGAACCCCCAACGCTGCGGAACCCCAGTGGCTCGACAATAAAAACGGCGGCTCTAACCAGGCCCTCTATCGACAGGAGTCCATCGCAATTACCAATGATCCCCATCGGGGCAACTATACCCATTACTACAAATGCCGCGAGGCAGAATGTAATGCCTATTATCCGGATAAAGCCTATGGTAATATATGTGAATCAAAGACCGATACGATGGATCATATCATCTACTACGGCGGAGATGTTAACTGGGGATTCGCCGGATGTTTCCTCTCGTCTGATGAGTATATACCCCCCGGAATTACATCAGCCTGGGATCTCGTTAACGGAGATGGCTTCCTGGCCTGGATGACATCTGCTATCGGTGTCTACATCGGCTATCCTCCGAATCCAAAGTGGTGGGCCAACGGAAATATCGATCCGGAAATCCATGCTCCGGTACAGTATTGAGGGTGATGCCATGAAACTTCCCCTCATAAATAATATGAAGAAGAATCATGCAGGAAGTAAGAGGCCTCTCTCCCTTCATGTAGCTCTCCTTCTCATCTGCGGCAGTCTCTTTCTGGTAAACGGCTGCAGCTGTTCCGGGGGCTGCGGGGGAAGTGGCGTCACCGGTAATCTGCCACTTCCTGAGCAGCATGACTGCATCCCGGGGGGTACATGTTCCGATGATCCCGAATTTAGTGATGGCGGTCCCGATACCTACACCTTCCGTGTCCGCAACCGAAGGGGGGACGCCTCATGGGACGCCTATTTCAACGGGGAAGTTACAATGGCCTATCTCTTTCCTGAAGTCGAAACTGAAAAGATTGCAGTGAGCGATCACCTGGTAGTATACCGGGCCATTTCGGGGGAAGAAAAGATGACTCCCGAATCAGCGGAAGAAATGCTCCAGACGCTTGAACCCGCATGGGATAAGTTAAAGGAAGTTTATGGCGGCGGTTCCGTTCCAAATATTCAGAAGAGTAATCGCGTTGTTATTCTCGCCACGGATATTCTTGATGACTATAACGGCGTAACCAGTCACGGTTATATCAGCGGATTTTTTTCCAAGCGGGACCTCTTCAGCAATGACTTTACCGAAGGTCTGATAGAGAATCCTTCAATAATAAGTGATGATCAGTACGGCAACCTTGATGAAATAGAATCCAGCCTTAACCTGAGGGGAATCTCCAACGAAAACCATATTGTCTACCTTGACCTTTCCCCATTCTATGACGGTACCGCCTTCGGGGGAAATGCCCCTGAGGGAAAATCAAAGGCCAATGAGGCGGTACTGCATGAATTATCACATCTCTTTACCTATTATAAACGCATAGTGGAAAAAAGGGTGGCGAACCACGAAACATGGATCGCCGAGGGGATTGCCGAACAGGCCCCGGCATTTCTTGCGGGGCTTTATGAAACCCAGGAGGAGAGGCTCTACCAGTACAATGACCCTAACAATCAGGCATATCTTATTGACGCCTCTTCGACACTTGCAGATATCGATTCATCGGGGAACCGGATTCTCGGTCTTCTTCAGAGCAATCTGTTTTTTAATTACCTGAGACACCGTTCCGGTTCGGATACCGGTGCCGGGAGTCTCCTTGCTGCCTTTGTTGAAGCTGATGATAACGGTATAACCGGTATCAACGATACACTATCGGCGGAGACTGGGAAAAACTTCGGAGAACTTTTCCGGGACTGGGTTGTCTCAACATGGATAGGCACTTCCGGGAGGAGTATTACTTCCATAACCGATAATGGCGGGACCAGTCTTGATATCGGAGACGGCACAAGTCCCTCGCTCCTGTATGATCTCTCCTATCGCGGAGTAAATATACTTCCCCATGGAGAAACGGGACTTGCCTTCGGTGACTCATCACTTCCCATTACAGATGACAGCATCAGGGAACTTCCCCCCGCATCATATGCCTTTTTCAGCTATACCGTGACAGGAAGTGAAACATCCTACATTCCCCATGATGAAGGGATGGAAGAGGGCCTCACTATCGTACTGGCACACCTGAATGAGAACGGCACGGAAGCGACATTATCTTATTACAATACAACTTCCCCCATACCCCTTAATACATTCAGCGCCGGAGACCGGTTTCATTTTATTATTATCAACGGCAATACCTCGGGGAAAAATCTATCCACGGGACTTCTTCCGTGGGACAACCGTAACCTTGCCGCATGGGCTGGCCAGGGACTTGACGGCTGGCAGGTCACCCGTGGGGCTGATCCCGGAAGGAACGACAGCTATTTTTACCGCTCCACCGGAATCGACATGATAGTTAACGGCGAGGGTACCTGGATGTATGTTGCTGATTCCCTTAATAACGGTGTTTCCCGCTGGGATCTTAACAACGCCACGTTCTCAGGAAGGATGGGGGCCAAAAATACCACGGAGAGTTATACCGACGTAAATGAAAATGATGTCTATGATGCCGGCGATATATTTAATGCTTCGGATGATCTGAACGGAAACGGTGTCCCTGATACCGGGTGCAGCGGAGACTGCGTCGATGATGACGGGTATAAGACAGACATGGGGAAGCTGATAAATAATCACTGCCGGCGGAGTTTCAGCAGCCCCGGGGGAGTTGCCGTCGACAGCGCCGGGAATATCTATGTTGCCGATACGAGCAATCATAGAATTATCAAACGGGATAAAGAGGGTGCATTTGCAGCATGGCTGGGACATCCCGATGATGACCGCTGGCAGACAACAGGTATGAATGATCCCCTCACGTCCCAGGAGATGTTCAATAATTTCTATGAAGTCCGCTGTAATATGTTTAACAGCCCCTGGGACATTGCCATCGATGAATCCTCTCCTGATCCGGAACAGCACTATCTCTACATCAGCTGTTACGGATCGCACCGTATTGTGAAAAGAAACCTTCAGACTGGTGAATACTGCGGATTTATCGGAAACGGCATTGAAGGCTGGAACAGCTCCATTGAGTTTCAGAGCGGTTCCGGTGCCTGGAGAAAGTATTTCAACCGTCCCAGGGGCATTGCCATAGATCCCGCCGGAGATTACATCTACATATCCGAGGAATACAACAGCCGTATCTCCCGGTGGACCCTCTCCGGTGGAAAACATCAATCGCTGTCAGGTTCCATTGACGAGATATGGATCGGGGGAGATGTTACAGGCTGGCACGATGGAGAGACTCCCATGACTACAGCCGGTGAGAGGGGAAAGTTCACCTATCCGGGTGATGTGGATCTCTTTAACGGGTATCTCTTTATTGCGGACCGAGCCAACCATCGTATTGTGCGGTGGCAGGCGGATGCAGGCAGTTTCGCCGGCTGGCTCGGAGGGGGAATTTCCCGATGGGAACATGTCTATGACGGTCCCCTTAATAGACCGGTATACGAAAGCGGCGCCCTCTATCCCGCAAGGTACATGCTTGAACCGGTTTTCATCTCAATAGTGCCGGAAAACCCGGCGTACGGAATCAATCACAATTATCTCTATGTTACAACAGTCTATAACGCACGAATTCTTCGATGGAATCTTGAGTGTGCTGAAGATAACAGCAGTGACGGGTGCTTCGTAGAATGACTGTAATGTTTTGCATACAAACAACAGGAGGAGTTACATGAAAATGGGGTCAACCGGATTTAAATTGCATTGTTTTTCACTTGCAGTGCTTTTCTTAACCACAATTTTTATTTTTCCCGGCTGCGGAAACATGGGAGCAGGGGGAAGTACTGATTCTGCTTATCTTGAAAGTAAGGAGCAGGATAAAATCCTCGATTTTAATGAAACACAGGAAAAGCTTATAGAGGGGATTGGCATTGAACGTTACGAGGAAATGGTCAGGGCCATCGGTGAAGAGGAACTGGATCTTCTTTCCTACGGAGCAGGTGTCTCAAACCTTATTGCCCTTGTAAATGCTATCAGTGACATGAATAAACTGATTGCACTCATGGGGACAGGCGCAGACGGCCTGGGGCCCTTGAGAACCCTTGCCATGCTGGATACAATAGACAGCTTTCTTCAGCAGAACAGGTATACGGGAATACTTCCTCCTGATCAGGATACAATCGGCAAGGTAGCCGCCTTTGTAAACGGAATCGGAAGTGTTGCCGACGTAACCGACAAGGTGGTTGCAATGATAGACGGCATGGGAATTACGCGATTCATGGACGATCCCCAGGACCAGACGAAGCTGGACAGTGTCTGTAAACTGATGGCCCATGTCAATGATGTCAATGATGTAGTAAATGTCCTCAATGGCCTCGATGCCGCTACGGTTACCACGAAGATGGTGGCTGTTCTTAACGGGGTAAATGACACGGAAGATCTGGCAGAAACCATGGATCATACCGATTCCATGACAAAGATGGTTGCAACGATAAATGGTGTCACCGATGCAAATGACCTGATTACAACCCTCAACACAATGGGGACAGCCGGCGGGTCAAAAATGGGATACGTTATGACCAACGCCGTTGACATCAATGCCCTGATTTACATGATCAACAATATTGATGATGCCGCAAAGATGGGACAGCTCATCGGGTATATGGAAGACTCTTCCACCTGGACAGGTCAGGTCACGGGTTCACAGACATGGGATGTTTCAAACTGGTCATCAAACGGTAATGCCCAGCCCTCGGGAGTTGACTCCGGGGTTGTACGCCTTACCAACATTATCAATGGCCTCGCCACTGCTCCCGGACCGGCGAAGCTTGTCACTGTCATGAACAACATCACAGACAAGGACAGCTTGAACGGCTTTGATGAGATGAAAAAAATGATGATGATTATCCAGGATATGACAGCCTGCGGTAATGTCGCCGCCTCTGAGGAGAACGACATGGTGGCACTTATGAGCGGCCTGGCTGATCCGGGTGCCAATGCAATTCCATGTACCAATATGGGACAGGTAATGGATAATGTATCCATCGCAAACATTACAAAGATGAGACAGCTCGTTGATGGCCAGAGAATTTTTCTCAATTCCGGAAGCCAGGCAACTTACCTGACAAAACTGGTAGAGCTGGTCACCAATCTCAGTCCGGCCTCAGAAGGGCCTCTGAAGGTAGCTGATCTTGTTGACGGCGTTTCCGACATGGATAAGATTATTGATCTTACCTATGATGTATCGGTTCTTGCAAATCTTTCGAATATTATCAATAACATTAACAAGTCAAGTTCTGCTGCACCGAATCATACCGCGGTACGGACCATGGTGGTCATGCTAGAAGGAATTGCAGACATTCAGAAAATGGTTTATATCATTGATAATATCAGCACTCCCTCTAATCTATCGGATCTGATTAACGGTGTTGCAGCCGGATCTCAGGTGGATGACCTCGGGGCGGCCCATCTTGATGCCGCCGGTGAAAAGCTGAATAATGTCATCGATGGCATTTCAACTACTCCCGTCGACTACATGGCGGACATGGTTTTCATCATGGACAATGTGGGAGACTTCGGCAAAATGTCACAGCTGATCAATGCCCTGAAAATTGCCAGCTGTGCAAAGATGTCCACCCTTGTGAATAATATCAGCAATGGCGAGGCAAACGAGTACACCTATACCCCTGGTGTTCCATATGATGCCGCGAAGAGTCATGGTAAACTCTGTAACATGATAGACCATGCAACTGACCTGAATGACATGGCGATTCTCCTCGATAATATTACCGAGGCACAGAAACTTTCAGATTTCATTAATCTCATGTCCAATTCAAGTCTCGTTGTTCAGCTCCTCAATGAAGTAAATTCGGAACCGACTTCAACCGCCATGGATATGGCTGGACTCATGGAAAATGTCGCCCTTGCAGACATCAGTAAGCTGGCCGCAATGGTTGAGGCAATGCTGCCTGCTAAGTACAATCTTGTGGCCCAGCTCATTGCCCCGGTAAGCGGTGTGACCCAGGGAGTGGGCTCCGGTACCATGGCAACCCTCATCAGTAATCTCAATGATGACACTGCGGCGCAGAATACCGCAACCCTCCTGAACGGTCTCAATGCAAACCTGAACTACCAGGGGGGCACCGGAAATATTACTGCTCGCGAAGGTATGGTGAGATTCCTGAATCCTGTTTATGCAGAAGGAGTTCAGTACTGGTATACTCCATCCAGCGCTTACGTAGATTTCCCGGGAGTAGGGCCAATACACGTTGCTGTCATGATGAACGGCGCAACAACACCGGCGGACCTGATATTTCTTATGAATTTTCTGCAGCTTGATGAACTGGTTGTTACAACCGGCTGTGGGGATCATGTGAAGAATCCTGATTTCAGTCCGGCCTGTACTGCTGTTGGAAGGCCTGCGTTCTAGTAAAAAATATTATTTTCTCCCTGCGGCAAACGCAGGGAGAAAAATTACAGAAAATTATGAAAAATATAAATATATACAGATCATTTTTATTGCTGCTGATTCTGTCTTTCTCTTTTCAGTATAGTGTCTTTGCTGCAAAACACAGCAAGGCTGTTGAAATGGGGATTGAACTTGAAAACAGGGATAAAAACATAGACAGAAAAAAAGGTAGAAAGGGAAAGGGCGGAAGGAATAAGCAGTATACCCCAGGGGCCATTGATGAAGAAGATGTCCTATTTCGATCCACAACAGGCGATAATACGGGACCGATTAATTATGAGGAACTGAAGGAAAAGCTCTCCGGGGAAAGCCGCGGCAGGTTCAGTGGTGCATCCCGGTCTGAGAAGAAATATAATACGACTGAGGTTTATTCCACGGAAGCGAATAACATTTATTCCGGCATTCTTAATCCCCGACACTGGTTTTTGAAACTCTCCACCACGGTAAATTTCTTTAACCTGGGCCCCCAGATTAAATCAGAGCTTAACCAGGCGGAATCTCTCTTTGCAGGTAATACTATCCGAATGAATACACTGGGACAGGATTTTGAATTCACCATGGAGAGCTCGAAAAATATATCCAGGGCCCCAACATATTTTGCCCCCATGGGCAATCTGGGTTTCCTCTATGAAATGGGAAATCATCACTTCGAAATTGAACTGGGGATAACCGGTATGGTACCAATTAATACCATTGACACTGAAACAGCCATGGTGATGAGGGAAACAGAAACAAGTACTGCTGCGGGGCTGTACCACCTGGTGGACAGTACCACGAAGGAAGGGGCCTATAGCCTTAAGGTTGTGATGAATGAAAGGATATGGATGATTTCTCCTTCAATATACTATAGCTATCAATTTTTCAAGAGGTCATGGGGAAGTTTCTCCTTCGGAATCGGCGCGGGAGTAATGGTTGCCACGGTAACCCAGACATTGAATTTTTCTGCGGTACGGACAGATCTCACAACCGAGAAGCGTATAATGACTGCCTCGGTACAGTCCACGGCGGTAAACGATGTTGGTCCCATTGGCAGATGCTATTTCAATTACCGCGGTAATCTATTCGGAAAGACACAGTTCGAAATACGTATTGGCGGAAATTTCGGCTTTATTTATCTTCACCGGGATGTGAACGGGAGCGGCAGTGTCAACGCCGATGGTGTTACCCAGCTGACCTTTCCGGTGGATGCCATGACGGTTGACGGGAAGTCCTTTGACTCAAGGGAAAAGAACCGCCTCGACATGTACGGATTTTTCATTCAGGCAGGGGTACTCTTCTAAAGGTAACATAAAATGAGAAAGGAATTATATTATATAATAATTATTTTTACTACGCTACTCCTGACGATGGGGACCCATAGGGGTAATGGGGCAGAAACTTCCGGTCTTACCTACCTGGGAGAATTGAATATCAGGATGGGTTATCACTTCTTTTCCGAGTCTTCATCATGGATTGCCAGCAAGGAAGAAATGTTTAATGAAGATTTCTTCCGCCGTCATGAGCAGAATGCCGGTTTGATTTATTCTGATAATGTGGATACCGGTATCAGCAACATTCGCCTTGGAATGCCGGTACTGACACTGGAATATGTGATGGGACTCTCCCTTCATAACTTCCCCCTGTTTGAAAAAATAAAAGGGATAAGCAGTTTCAGGGGGATCAGGCTTGGTCTGGCCCTTACATTCTATCCCTTCTCACAGATTGATAAAAGTTATTATTCCGGTGATATAGTTTTCCAGAATCCCGGGGGGGATCCGACGGAGCCGGCGGAGTTTACCATCTCCAATGGTGAAATATCCATGGAGGAAAAAAGCCTCCTGGTGATTCCCTCAGTCAACTTTTATTATTTTCATGAGAGGGGATTCGGTTTTAAGGCAATCAGGATCATTCCCTTCGGGGGAATAGAATTTGGCATGGCAATTCTCAACGGAGAGAGAAGGGCGGAGCTCAAGGGAGATCCCGCGGTAATCGCACCGGGGGAAACCTATAGTATTACCGCCAGTATGCAGGAGACATTCTTCAACGAGGTAAGTTTCAGGACGGGGATTTCCGCGGGACTGCAGTTCTATATCGGCGGTCCCAGTTATATTGAACTCCGGGGCGGTTTCATATATCAGGAGTCTTCGGTAGAGTTACAGCGAAGCGGTACCTGGAATGATGATAAAAACGGAGTTTCCTATTCCAGGGATGTTACCGTAAGCAGCAGGAGTGCGGTTTTTTCTCAGACAGGATTTTACATTACCCTTGGATATACGGTGGGGCTTAGATGAAAAAAATAATGGTTTATATCATTGTGTTGCTTATGGCGGCATTCCTGGCGGGATGTCTTGGTACGGTTGATCCTCCCGCAGGGGACAGTAATGTTATCCACGGTGATGCCCTGATTGGCCGTTTTATACGTGACCTGAAACCGGAAGATTTCGATCTTCTCATGAACAGCCCCGATATCCTTTTAATCGATGAAATGCTCTACCTTGTCGGAAAAACCTCCGTTGATAAAATGATTCGGATTATTCAGGAAACGGGTGCAGCCACCGTACTGGATATGATGCGTTCCGTTCGCCGTATGAGTGAAAATTACGAAATAACCGAAGGCGTTACCCTGGATCGTCTGCATCACCTCGATGTGATGATTGACATTATCAATGAAATGGGGGACATAGATCTTCTTATAGCCATGATGAAGAAGGAGTCAATCGATACAGTAATACCTGCAGATCCCCACCTGGACAGGCGGCAGTACATGGAAAAACTCGCCTACCTTATTGTCTATATGAATGATACGGAAAAGATGATGTATTTCATGAATGGTATCCTCGACAGCAGGGACATGGTTTACTTTATTGACCAGTTTGATGCCGGCCTTACCCTTCCCGTTACAGCGGGAGATATCTCAGGGGGGACCAAACTGACGGGACTCAGTTATATCCTTTCAATAATGAAAGAGGTTGATGACGGAAGTAAACTCTTCCCCCTCCTGAACGGTACGCGTCTTGCAGGGGGAGATGACCTGTCCCAGGTTGATTACATAAAAGACAAACTGATTCCACTGACTGAACAGGAGGGGGGAAGCAACAGCGGCGAACTCTGGACCAGGAAAATGACTGTTCTGATTAATCATGCTACGGATATGGAGCAGATGGCACGTCTTCTGGCGTCAATCGAAACAGGGGATGTTTCCTCGATGATTGCCATGATCGGGGCACTATCCGATCCTGATGCGGCTGTCCCCCTGAACAACAGTATCCCCACCATGGCTCTTACGGTTTCACTGGTAACAGAAGAGGCCAAAATGGTTGAACTGCTCCAGGGAATAGATCCCCTGAAGATGGCTGATTTTGTTAACCTTGTGGCCCGGTCATCGATAATTGATGATTCCGGTGCAGCGGATGTTACCGCCGCAGGTAAAAAGATGGCAGCCATTTTAAACAGGCTGGATGGAGACAGGGTTTACCGAATGCGGGACCTTGTAAACCATGTCACTGAGATGAGCAAGATGACGGCACTGGTCGATTCACTCTCCATTGCCAATGCATACAAGGCTGCAGACTTCATCAACGATGTCAGTGCCGGCACCTGGAATCCCCCGGGGGCCCCGGAGTGGCGCAGCGATGCTGATCCTTTAAACGATCCCGCACCGATACGGCTTTTTAACCTGCTGACTGCCCCCGATGCGGGATATCCCGTCAGCGGCAGCCCGGGAAGTATTGATACCATAGGATATACCATTGATAATGTCGATGACCCTGACCGGATGATTTATCTCACGGATAATGTCGCCCCGGATAAAATGGCTGGCCTGGTCAATAACGTGGATGCGGGGTCCCTCACTGATGACTCCGGAGCAGCGGATGTCCTTGCGGCGGGGAAAAAACTTACTGCAGTCATCAATACCATCTCGGCGCCGGAAAACATGGTCTTCCTAATGAATAATATCACTGATCCCCTTGACATGGCGCAGTTGATGAACCGTCTGAAAATTTCCGGCTGTGTGAAAACAGGTCTCATAATGGATGGGATTTCCGGTGAGAACAGCTGGAGCGCCGCGGATTCCTCCTCCGCAAGCGGTATGGGGAAAATGGTAAACATGGTGGAAAACATTATCCTCCTGGATGAAGTGGCACTGTTGATAAACAGTATTGTCGATTCATCAAAGCTGACACTGTTTATAAACGGGGTGGAGAACTCTGACCTGCAGGTGGAATTGATAAATTTTGTAAATGGTGATGCCTATGCCTCGGCAAACGATATGGCTGAGATGATGAATGCAATGACCGCCGGAGAAGTGCCACTGATAGCCGCGGTTATAAATAATACCGCTGATGCAGATGCGGCAAAAACTTCCCGAGCGCTGCAGCTTATGGCACAGCTGCTCAGGTCAGCAGAACTTCCCTTCGACAGGAGGGGGCTCGGTTACCAGTCAATGACGGACCTGGTGAGGCTGCTGCAAAATGAAACGAGTGCCGCCGAGATGGGCACCCTGATGAAAAATCTATCAGGGGACATACCCTACCGTACCGGTGTACTGCCGGGCAACTCCATCGAGGCAAGGGAGGCAATGGTACGCCTCGCCGGTAATATTCCCGGTGAGGGGATTGAGTTTTATTATGCCCCCGGTTCTACCGACGTACTTTTCCCCGGTGTGGGTATTTCATTTATTGCAGTGATGATAAATGGCGCAGATGACGGTGAAAAAATTGCAGCTTTGATGAACGCCCTGTCCCTTGATGAACTGGTTGTGCAGATGGGATGCGGAGAGCATCTTGAAGCTTCAGATTTCAGAACCCCCTGCAGTTCCGTCGGCAGGGGGTGGTAGCGGGAATTTTCCGTTATACTATAATTAAAAATCTTCCGCAGTGGGTGCAGAGAGAAATCCCCACCTGTTCCTTTATCTGCTGCAGGTAAACCGGCGGGATCCCCATATGGCAGCCGCTGCAGCTGTCTTTTTCCACTATGGCAAAGGGATTACTTCTCTTTTTGCGCATTCTCTCGTAGTAAGTGAGTGAGCGGTTATCAATAAGTTTTTTCAGTTCGATGATTTTCTTTTTATGTTTATCCGATTTATCTCCCGAATCAAACATCTTGTAGAGACGGTCAAGCCTGATCAGAAGGTCAAGGTCTGAAGATGGTACCCCGGAAAGATTTTTTGGTGTTTCCATAGGAATAATTTCCATCTCGGAGATGGAATCAAAATAACTTTCCGCTTCTTTTTTTAATACGGTATATACTTTGGCGGGAGTGCGGGCTTCATCAAGAAGGTTCTTCTTCTCGTTGTTTGAAAAAATTCTGGCCATCATGCCGATGAAGTAGAGGTACTGGGTACTCATCCTCGCTGGGAAGATGTTCAGGAGTATATAATTCACCGGTACAATATCGTCACTGTTATAGTCTACGCCGTCTTCATGAATTCCGAGGATAGATATAAACCGGTCAACCGATTCCGTTCGCGTATGGGGAATGGCAAATCCGTTACCCAGGGCGGTATTTTCAAGGGATTCCCTGTGAATTACCTGCGCGTAGAAGCGTTCCTTGTTCTCAATCATCTCAAGCTCCGCAAGCTGGTCGATAAGCTCCCGGATGACATTCTGTTTTTCCGTCGATTGCAGCTTAATTATCTGGTCTTTTTTTAAAAAATAATCCAAATCCATCTTCGTATGACTCCGTTAATAATTAATAGGTTTTAGCCTCAGTTGCCTGAGGATTTTCTTCTCATCTCTTTGCAAGTCGATTGAAAATACCGAAACCAGGTGCAGATCGTAGTGTATATATGATTTTAAAGAAGAATAGCGGTTCCTTGTATACCTGATACCATAAAATCTTAATGTTTATGAAATTTGTCAAGTTATTTTGAAAAATAAAGATGTTTGAGGGGAAGTTAAAGGCATTTTTGCGGCACTACTAAAGCGCGTACGCCGGTCGATTCTATTTTGTCTTTTTAATTGACTGTGTAGAATTTTTCTGTTATACTATTGCACACTCTTTAAATTTTTCAATGCACATTACAGTGAGGAATTGTATCATGAAAATTCTTATCGTTGATGACGCGCTGGCTGCCAGGATGATGCTGAAGAATTGTCTTCCGAAAAACAGGGAATTTCAGATACTTGAAGCTGGTAACGGTGAGGAGGGATTAAAACTATTCAGGGAAGAAAAACCTGATATTACCTTTCTCGATTTGACCATGCCGGTGATGGATGGCTTTGAAGCATTGGAAAAAATAAAGGCGGAAAACGATTCTGCAATTGTAATTGTTTTAACTGCAGATATTCAGAATAAATCAGTGGAAAGGGTTGAAAAACTCGGTGCATACAGTGTATTGAAAAAACTTCCTTCGCCTGAAATTGTTGAAAAGACTATCATGGAAATTGAGGAGCTTCTAAAGAAATGAACAACGAAGAAAGCTCCACAATGCTAAATGATTTAGAAATCGAAATTCTACAGGAGAT
Organism: uncultured Spirochaetota bacterium; assembly: GCA_942491575.1. Taxonomy (GTDB): domain Bacteria; phylum Spirochaetota; class UBA4802; order UBA4802; family UBA5550; genus CAZHNW01. The sequence continues at coordinate 244,636 of CALOBT010000025.1, read as the reverse complement.
TATGAATATTGGTTTCGGCCGTGCCGCGGCTGAACTGGCTGAAGTAATTGATATTTTTATTACACTCCAGGCTCCTAAAATACAAATCCTCAGGGCTGACAGTCTGGCTGCCTACATAGGCACTGAGATAAAAGCCTTCACCACCTGCAGTATTGTTGAACAACCATATCTTGGGAAAGTAAAGGGACTCGCATTCCTTATTTTTCCTCATGGGGCTGAAAAGGAGTTTCTCTCCTATTTTCAGGATAAGGATATTGATTCAATGCAGTCGGATATTCTCATCGATCTTGAAAAGGAAGTTCTAATGGAAGTAGGCAATATTCTAATCGGCGCCTGCGTGAGTAAAATTTTTGAAATATTGGAAGGATTCGTTACCTTTCAACCCCCGCGGGTGATTGTCGGTGAAAGCTTTACGGATGCTTATCTGCAGGGTGAGTTTTCAGAGGGAGATTACGCGATTATCCTCAAAACTAGTTTTACTTTCGAAGACAGGGATGTTCAGGGGTATCTCTTCCTGGTGCACAGGGCGGAATCGGCTCCTGAGTTAAAAAAGGCACTTGCCGAATTTTGGGATAAAACCAGTGGTGCATAGTCAGGTTCTCGACATTATCGATCTTGGTATCGTTATTATTGACCGTCACTATACGGTACAGGAATGGAATCGATGGATGGAGCTTCATAGCGGAATATCCAGGGAAGAAATTATAAACGGGCAGCTTTTTAACTTTTTCCCAAAGCTGAGTAATCAGAGTTTTATTCGGGGATGCAAATCAGTTCTAACCTTCGGGCAAATTGTTTTCCTGTCACAAAAACTTCACGGGTGGCTATTCCCATTTAATCTTACGGGACTGCAGTCAGTGGATTTTGAATTTATGCAGCAGAGCTGCACCATGGCGCCCCTCACCAGTGGGGAGAGCAGTATCGAATATATCGTTATAACCGTACAGAATGTCACAGAAAACGTCATACTGGAGAAAAAATTAAGAAACCTGAATCTTCGAGACTCCCTCACGGGGATCTATAACCGCAGACATCTTGATGAAAGACTGTATGAAGAATTTTCCCGCCATCAGCGTTATGATCGAACGATGTCAATTATCATGATAGATGTTGACAATTTTAAAAATGTAAATGATACCCATGGTCACCAGTTCGGTGATCATGTACTGCAGGAAATAGCCAATATTGCCAAAAAGGTGACTCGCGGAGTTGATGTTCTTTCCCGTTACGGTGGAGAGGAATTCTGCTGCATACTGCCTGAAACTGACAGGATCGGAGCAATTTCCGTTGCGGAGAGGCTGCGAATTGAAGTGGAGAAACAAAATATGGGAAGTGATGAGAATCCCGTTCATGTGACAGTCAGCCAGGGAATTGCCGAGACGAAAAAGGGAATAAGGGCTGCTGAAGAATTGTTGAAGGTCGCCGATGATGCTCTCTACGAAGCAAAGAATGCCGGGAGAAACAGGGTAATTGCCATTAATAAAGAAACCTATATTACCAATCATGCGGAGTAGTTCATGTAATTAGCATATGACTGGAGCCCAGATTGTACCTGCGCCTCTCTAAATTTTTTTGCAACCCAATTTATTAAAATGCAGTCTCTATCACTAATACATTACACATAAGAAACCAAATACCATCTTATGTGTAATCCGGTTTTTTTATTGTTAATGCATTAGCATCTCAAAAATTTTTTAAGAATAGAATTGAATAATCATTATTGTTTATGGAGATTGCTATGCCCTCAGACTCTGACAAAATATTGCTCACCGGTGTATTCGGCCCCTTTGGAAAAAAGGATACCTATGGAGAAGCCCTGGGTATGCAGATGGAACTTCTCAATAACCAGATAACCCGGCAGCAGGGTATTCATTCACCACGGCAGTCGTACTGGACCTTCGCCCTCTACCTGCTTGCAGAAAATATCTCTATAGCGAGCACTGTACTCGATTTCCCCAAATGGAAGGATTTTACCCGGGAATTGAAAAAGGGTTATTCCCATGTGGGCATAAATTTTATCGTTCCCAATGTTCTGAAGGCCCGTAGAATGGCAGAGTATATCAGAAAAAACTATCCCGAGACTAAAATTCTACTCGGGGGCTACGGTACCATTATTCCTGATCTCCAGGATGCCGTCCCCCATGATGCGGCATGTTTTGGCGACGGGGTTCGCTGGCTGCGGGAATACTTCAGTGAAGATCCATCACAACCGGTAAAACATCCGGTACTGATGGGCCCAGCCTATGAGCGAATTTACGGCATGAGTGTCAAACCCTCGGGGGGAATCCTTCTCCCCGGTATGGGCTGCGAGAACGGCTGTAAATTCTGTATCACCTCTCATGTATTTAAAAAGGAATACCTCTATCTCTTAAAAAGCGGCAGGGAGCTGTTTGATGCATGTGTAAAGGCGGAAGAGACAAACGGTACCAGGGGATTTTCAATAATGGATGAAAATTTTTTGATGAATCCCGAGAGGGCACGGGAACTCCTGGAACTTATGACAGAACACAATAAGCCATATGTCTTTGACATATTTTCTTCCGCCAATGCAATTAAAAAAGTCGGAATAGATTTTCTGGTTCGTATGGGAGTCAGGCTACTCTGGATTGGGGTTGAGTCAAAAAATTATCAGCATGACAAAACAAGGGGAACTGATTTTAACAAGCTGATCGCTGAGCTGAGGGCAAACGGAATAATTGTCAATGCATCAACTATTCTTTTTCAGGACCACCACGATGAGAAGTCTCTCCGGGAGGATATTGACTATGTGATATCATTGCAGTCCGATACTGTGCAGTTTATGAACTACACTCCATTTCCCGGAACCGATCTTTACAGGGAATATGATGAGAAGGGGATACTCAATGATCTTCATTATCGTCATCAGCATGGACAGGGAGCCCTTGCCTTTGAACATCCCTATATAAGGGATAGAAAAAGTCACGTTCGTTATCTTGAAAAGGCTTTCAGGAAAAATTATCTTGTTAACGGTCCCGCTGTCGTAAACATGGCCCATACCACAATCAGAGGCTATGAAAAGGTATCACGGAATTACCGGGAACATCTGGCCTCATCCATGCAGTGGAATTCAGAAACCCTGCAGTATGAAAAATCTGTCAATTTCAAAGGTGATGAATTCATGGGACTTAGGGTCAGGAAAATGCAGAAAATTGCCATGAACATGCGTCCACTCCTTCTGCCCGCCCTTGTCTACAGCCCGAACAATACAATTCGAAAAAAGATTCTGACTATTATGAAACATCATAAAAAAATGAATGGCAGAATTTCCTGGAGGGATGCCGCCGCATCAGCAGTACTGGTGGCAACTGGCTTTATTGAATCGCTAAAACTTATTTTTAACAGGCTGCGTGGCCGGGAGTTCATTGCGTACCAGCCTGAAGCCCGGACAAAGGAATACCGGCAGCTCGTTGATCTTACTGAACTATCCTCAACTGTAGATATCTACAGCCTGATACCGGAACTGATTACCGGAGCAATGAAGATGAAGCGTATCACCCTTAGACAGTTGTCCCGCAGTGCGGGGGTTTCCGTTTCATACATTCAGGATATTATGGGGGGGAAGATTAAGACCAACAGCAGTATGATGGCGTCGGTATTCAGGGCACTGGGGTATCGCATTAAGCTTGAGGGGTAATTGATTTGTTTTTTCAATTTAATTACACAAAGCAATATCATCGCCAGCATTGGAGGGAGAAGTCCTGACTGTAGTATAATTTGATCTGTCTGAGAAAATGTAAGATAAGGAACTTGAAAATATTGAGAATAGTTATAGCTATACTGCTTCTATTTCCCTCTAAAATTGAGAGCCTTATAAATTATTTCGGGTAAAATCTAAACGCCTTTATTGTTCCAGACACCTCAAGATGAACTACGACTGGCAGAACCGTGTCAGCCGCGTCATGGACCCTGATACGGGTACTTTAGTCGGGCAATACTGGTATGATGACAATGGCTTCCGTGTTCGAAAACCTGCCCTCCGTGAGTCCGAAGGGCAGGAGTACCACATGGAGGTACTCTATCCTTCAATGTACTTCGGCATGGAGCAGCAGAAGACTCTCAGCGGTCATGATGTTCCTGACAGTCAGACAGCGGTAAATAATATCTATCTCAACGGTGTTCGTGTCGCCGCCATGGCTCCGGGTGGAAAGACCCTCTATTACCTGACAGACCAGGTAGATTCTGTTAATGTTGTGACCGATGATGATGCCAATACTGTTTCCCGCTTTGAGTATCTTTCTTGTGGATCGACATGGGTTGAAGAAGGGGAAGACAAACATAATCCGAAGTATAATTCCCAGGAGCTGGATAAAGAGACCGGTTACTATTACTACAATGCCCGGCATTACGATCCGGAGATAGCCCGTTTTGTCACGGCGGGCGCTCTTTGCCATCCGTGGCATCGCGGCACTTGTCCATTCATGGACATCGGATAATGTTATTGATGGTGAGATGGGTACCCAGGGGTGGAACCGGTATAGTTATGTTAAGGGGAATCCTATTGATTATAAGGATCCGACTGGGCACTTTGGAGCTATTTCGAATTGGCTAGGAAAATTAATTTTTGGTGACAAAAGTTTCCAACCAAAGTTTGACTTTTATTCTGGAGATAACTCTTCAAATGAAACAAAGAATAATATAGAGGATTCATTAAGAAAATAGAAAGGTACAAGAAGAAGGACTCAGAATAGACATGGAACGAAGAATGAAAAAGCTGTTGAAGGAGCTATAGGTAATAATAGAACTGGTATTAAAAGGCATTAAAACAGTTTCCTAAGAAATAAAGACCAATTTTATCCATCAAATGATGATCCGAATAAATGGCAAAGGGCAAATGATAATTGCAAGCCCCCAAAAGAATTTAAAGGATATGATGATTCATGGACGGGGATGATAAAAAGAGATATTAAAAAGGCTGTAGAGTTTAAAAAAAAACAGAAGGGAACATACTTCAAAATGCATTAAAATCATTGTTTAAGTGGAAGCCTGATTTTAAATTTTAAGCATCAACCTGATTTGATACACCTAGAGTTGGGCCGGATACTCCCGCAAGGAGAAATGAAGAAGATATTTAAGAGCGAATTAAGAAAGAATCAAATACCGGTAGAAATGACAGGTTTACAGAAAGAGATAAGAGACTTAAGAGTATGAGGAAATAAAATGAAAAATAAAAGATTACTTTTTATTATAACTCTAATATTGATTGTAAGTGCAAAAAATAAAATTGTATTTCCGGTTGATAAAATGGCAAATGGATGCGATGGACCAGGCTTTATGAATATTTGTACTTCCTCCCAGTTGATTTTCATGAATCACTCCTCAGTGTTTCTTCAGAGAAATCATCAGGGATGGATATCTTTACATTGTCCAGTAGAGTGATTTCCAGTTTTTCTGTTTTTACCGGCTCTGACCCCTTCGAGCAAAGAAGCGAAAGAGAGGTTGCGAGCCTTGCGTAAGATGCCATCGGAAGAACGGACAACAAGGGCCAGAGCATCTTCAGTTAATGTATTGTGTCCGAGGCCAACCTGATCAAACTGGCCAAGCAAGAAGGCCTCCATGTCATCAGGATTTATTTTCTGAGTTGTGACCGAGTAGGTTACCCGGCTCTTTATGTCCTCATTTACTTTTAAGCATATGGATGCCAGAAGCTCAACCGGACCAACAAGAATAAGATTATGATTATGATTCTTTGGGAAATCGTCAAAGAATATGCTTCTTCAATAAGCTCCTGTTGATGTATTGATTATTTGCGCTAAATAACCTATTATTGAGCACAGCTTCGGTATGTGCGCAATAGTATCGTTGATGTTAATTTAAATTTTAAAAATTGTTAATTATTTAACTCGTACTTGTTAAATATATTCATTGACAAATATTGTAACTGTTGAATATATCAGTAATTACTTAACAATGTGTTAATAATTTACTGGCAAGGTGTTAAGAGTATGAATAGTATTTTTAAATTGTATGAACCCTCTTTTACATCAAATTTAACAGATTTAATCATTGAACTTGACCATCTTAGAAGAAAAGACCTAAAAGGCTCAACTAATTCAATAATATTCTTCCAATTAAAAGAGATTTTTCACATGCTCGAAAGTATTGCTTCTGCACGTATTGAAGGAAACCGTACTACTCTTTCAGAATACATTGAAAGCAAGTTGGACGCTAATTCACAAAAACCATATAATATTCAAGAAATTGAGAATGTACATAGAACAATTGATTTAATAGATGATTATATTAAGGACTCTCCAATCAATAAAACCTTTATTCAACAGATACATCAATCCGTAGTAGATGGTCTTCCTTTGCCTCCAAATGGTGAAGGGGATAAAACTCCGGGGCAGTTTAGAAAGGAAAATGTAACCATTGTTAAAGCAAAACATATCCCACCAGATTTCATGCAGGTAAATGATTATATGGAGAGGCTATTTAGTTTTGTTAATCAGGATGTTCCTTCTAAGTATGATTTAATAAAAATCGCACAAGCTCATCATCAATTTGTTTGGGTACACCCCTTTACCAATGGCAATGGTCGTACTGTCCGCCTGTTGACGTATGCAATGCTAATAAAGTATAATTTTAAAATTGATGAGGCCCGTATTCTGAATCCATCAGCAATCTTCTGTATAAATAGGAATAAATATAATGAGCATTTATCATTGGCTGACACAGGAACAGAAGAGGGAATTGAAAAGTGGGTAGAGTATGTCCTTACTGGTTTGAAACAAGAGATTGATAAAATAGATAATTTAACAGATTATCAATTTCTAAAAGAAAAAATATTACTTCCGGCTTTGCACTATTCACTTGAACGTGAATTGATTACTAAAAGGGAGTTTCAAATATTAAAAATTGCAATTGAACATCAGGTCATTCAAGCAAATGACCTTCAATCCATCTTTAAAGATAAGGTCTCTGCTGAAAGGTCGAGACAAATAAAGAAACTGATTGATAAGAAAATGTTACAACCTGAAGTCCCCAATGGGAGAAAGTATATAATAAGATTTGATAATAATTATTTATTTAGAGGAATTATTAAAAAACTTGATGAAAATGGATTTATTTCTCTTGATTGATTTCGTCTTTAGATTTTCAGTAAGTATTAAAAGATTGATGAGGATGATATGGAAATCAGGAGCGGGGTTGTTGAGAAGAAGATAGTTTTTTTTGGAAGCTGAGAATTTAAACGATATCACTAATTAATTTAATATTAATAATCGTTTCGAGATCCTTATCTGCTGAAACAAGAGTTGTATCATAGGACATTGCGGTTGCAGCAATTATTGCACCAGGAAGTTTGATTTTATTTTGAGATCGAATTTTAATTATCTCTTCATGAAGGTGCGTATCAGAATTATTTAAACCAATAACATGGACTTGTTCTTCAAAAATATCAAAAAGCTGTTTATCGTTTTCTGTTAAATTGGGAAAGGCTAGAAACTCAAGTTTTGAAATAATAGAAATTCATATCCATTCAGCTTTTGCTGCTATTATCTGAAGTTTCTCATTTCCCTGAAGAAGATAGATAATTGCATTTGTGTCAAAGAAAAATCTATTCCCACTCATCTCGCAGGGCCTTTTGAGTTTTGAGAACATCTCCTTTCCAGCTCAGTTTACCGGAGATTTCAGAGAAGTCATATCTTTTACTTTTTTCGGTTTTGCTTTCAATTACCACAACCACTTCTACATCAACAGCTCTGTAGGGGGTAGGTATGTCCAGTTTTAGATGTCCGTCCGGATCAACTTTTCCGGTCAATTTCAGGGTCTTCATGGTATCACCTCTAATACACTATAAATACTCAATAAAATCGGAGGATTCGTCAACTATTATTTAATAATACAGATGAGGGAGAAGCTAATGGCCTTTATAGGGAGATGAAACGGTGCGGATAGCACTGCTGACTTGGTATTTTTTTACCTGTTTTTTAAGAAAAATTCAATCTCTCCACTCCATTGCCTGGAGTAAAGATATTCATCCACCAATGCCGCATGGTTTATAATTTCCAGCTTAAGAATTTCATCGCATTTAACATATTTAAAATAGAGCAGGGTAATATAAATAGCCTCATCAATCTTTGGTACCACCCCGTCATTCACCCGTGAGTAGACCCCGTGAAAGTTAAATAAGGAAATCTTTTAAGAATGAACATTGATTTTGTTTCACATAACGTTTAAATGGTGTCCATTTGGTGTCCATTTTGCCGGGATCATGTATAAACAGCAACAAACAGTATGTAACAGAGGTGAACAGAATAATTAAAAGTGTACAGTATGCGCCATATTTTCTAGGATTTTAGAACACAAAAAATGCACATCCTTTTATGAATGTGCATCTATTTGGTGAAAAATGTCGGGGCGAGAGGATTTGAACCTCCGACCACATGACCCCCAGTCATGTGCGCTACCTGACTGCGCTACGCCCCGGTTTTGTTGAGATGAAAAACAATAAACCGCACAGGCCGATTGCTGTAAAGTAAAAAAACTATATAAATTTAAAAATAATTATTAACCCGGAGGATTATCCGTTGATTAAGTCTCGTGGCCCGGTCCAGGTTTTGTGGCTGGTCCTTTGCAGCATTTGTGCCGTTACAAAATAACAACTCCTCACTCGATCACTTTCATAATAACAATAAGCGTATTAATCGTAACAAAACCGATACCAATCAGCCATGACTGGAAGGTGAAACGTTTATTCATATCCTCAAATCTCTTATCTACCTGCTCGAAACGTTTGTCAACCTGCTCAAACCTCTTGTCCACCTGTTCAAAACGTTTATCAACCTGCTCGAATTGTTTTTGTACCTGGGCAAAACCCTCCCGTACAGATTCAATTGACATTTCAATTTCTTTATGCTGATGTTCGAACTGCAGGGCGTGCCGGCCAAGTGTTGTTTCGTGGGATGCCGCCTTGACAATACTGGAGTAGAGAATCGCCGCGAGGTTATCGATTGGGCCGTCCTCGCCGCTTTTAATGGCGTTTCTTAAGGTATCCCTGAAGATTGATTCCGGAATATTCATCTCTTCTCCCGTATCGGCTTCTCTCTCCATGAAATATAGTCCTCCCTGTCTTGTATGGCAAATGTTTTTTGCCTTTAAAATTACACGAAACCGGGAGGGGATAGGTTAAAACTTTCAGGAAAGTTCATCGAAAAAATCTTTAATCCTGGCAGCCATTTTATCCCCGATGCCGTCGATCCCTTTAAGTTCTTCAATTGAGGCATTGCCGAGGGCTTCCAGGGATTTGAAGCGGTCAAGGAGGAGTTTGCGTGTCTCATAACCGATGCCGGGAATGTCATCGAGGAGAGAGCCGGTAAGTTTTTTGTCCCTGATCTTGCGGTGATAGGTAATGGCAAAGCGGTGGGCTTCATCCCTTATTGCCTGGAGTATTTTCAACGCGGGGGAAGTCTCCGGCAGTCTCAGGGGAGCCTCCTTCGGGTCAAAGAAAATCTCTTCGAATCTTTTTGCCAGTGAAATTACCGCGAGGTTGCCGGTGAAATTTTCCGCAGCCTCAATGGCGCGTGCAAGCTGTGTGGGCCCTCCATCAATTACCATTAAGTCAGGGAGGGGAAGTTCTTCGTTGGTCAAATGCTGCAGTCTCCGTGCCACCGCCTCATGGATCATCCCGGGGTCGTTCGCCTCTTCGTAACCGCGGATCTTGAAGCGCCGGTAATTCCCTTTATCGGGTTCGCCCTTTTTAAAGCTCACCATGGAGGCAACGGAGTCCTTACCCTGAAGGTTTGAAATGTCGAAACAGACAATATTTTCCGGTGGTCGGGGAAGGCCGAGGAGTTTCTGCAGCTCAGCGAGACCAGATTCAAGGTCACGGTAAAATTTTGCTGCTTCCCGGTCAGCGAGGAGTGAATCAATGTTCTTTTTAATCAGGTTCAGGATGCTTCGGTCTTCCGCGGTGCCTGGACGGATAATTTTTATTTTCCTGGCTCCCTTCTCTGTCAGGTAGACTTCCAGGAGTTCCCGGTCGGCAATGGAGTAATCCGTTATTATTCTATCGGGGATCTCTCCGTTGCGGTAATATTCAAAAAGAAATGACCGGATAATTTCCTTTTTCTCCGCCAGGTCGGCATTCTCGAATACATTGATTTTTCTTCCTGCAAGGACCCCCTTTCTAAATTCAAAGATTACAAGAAGTGCCTCTGAGCCCTGGATCTCCACATCGATGTAGTCGTGATTCATTGCAAAGGATACCGCAACATTCTGTGTTTCCGTCGTTTTCTGAATATCAAAAATTATATTCCGGATTGATGCCGCCTTTTCGAACTCCATGGCCTCACTGTGTAATTCCATCTTCTTCTGCAGGTTTTCCAGGGCGGGGGCAATGTTTCCTTCCAGAAAATTAATGGCGCTTTTTACGATGTCACGGTATTCTTCCTTTGTGATTGTCCCGGTACAGGCGCCGTTGCATTTCTTCATCTGGTGGTTCAGGCAGGGACGCTCTCCCTTTTTAAGGGGAAGGTCACGTTTGCATGTTTTCAGCTTGAATATATTGTTGGTTGTATTGATCATGCTGCGGGCGGCCCGGGAATCGGTAAAGGGACCAAAGTATTTGCTCCTGGTATTGCGCACATTCCTGGTGTAGATGACCCTGGGGAAGTCTTCCCCGAGGGTGACCGCAATATAGGGGTAACGCTTGTCATCCTTGAGGCGAATATTGAAGCGCGGTCTATGTTTTTTGATCAGGGTACTCTCCAGGAGGAGAGCCTCGATTTCTGATTCAGTTACAATATACTCTATATCTTCAATTTTTTTTACCAGAATCGTAGTTTTCGGATCATGGTCTTTTTTCTGGAAATAGGAAGAGACGCGTTTCTTTAATGAAGAGGCCTTGCCGATATAAATGATTTTACCGGCATCATCCTTCATCATGTAGACCCCCGGCTCCGAGGGGAGTGTGGAGAGGACCTGTTTTATTTTATCAGTTCGGGGCATCTTTTTCCAGGAGACGATTTACACGTTCAATATACTTCCGGGTCGTTTCATGAAGGGGATTTATTTTACTCGCCTTTTCAAACATAATAAGAGACTCCCCGTAGGCCTTTTGTTTTGCGTAGGCAACCCCGAGATTAAAATAGCTGCCGAAACTTGCCTCCCGGTGGTCGGCTATGAAAAGAAAACAGGTAATGGCCGCCTCCAGCCTGTTCTCCTTCAGGTAATCCACACCCCTTTTGAAAAGGGAATCGGTTATATCTTCACCGGAATTTTCCTCTTCCTGGTTCATTGACACCTGTTCCTTTTCTTTCAGGTCACGCATTTCCTCCACTAGGGTATTAAAGGAAAGTGCAAGCTGGTTCAATTCTTCGTCGTCGACGTTATTGATATTAACATCCAGGTTGCCCTCTGCGGCCATTTTCATGTACCTGGATAAGTTCGACATGAGGGAGGAATAGTTTTGAGTAAAAAGAATGAATAGAATTGAGAGGATTACCACCAGTATTATGCTGGTAACCATAAGTATTTTACGGTTATTATTTATTGTTTCATTAAGGGACTGAATGGTTGTCTCAGCAGCTGCAGCAGAGATGAAGAACTGTAAGACCAGGCTTTTTTTCCCTACAGTATATGGCTGGTAGACATGCTGCCAGTTAAATCTTCCTTTTTTGTAAATAGCCGGATCAGCAATTGTATTGAGCTGGCCCTTTTTCAGGAATTCACTGTTTTTACCTTCCTGGAGGGTTTTTCCCTCTGTCAGGTCCATGGCAAGGTCTTCCGACAGGGGAATTTTCTTTTTCAGGGTGAAGTAGTTTTCATCGGCAGATTTCCGAAAAATCATCAGGTATAGGAATTCCGGCTTGTTCCTGGTAATTTCCAGTATTGCTGCAGATATTTTTTTTGGTTTAAGCGGAACACTGTGAAGGTAGAGCTGTTCCATGACCAGCTGGCTTTGGGAAACGATCAGCTCGTGGTTCCTTTCCTGGACCTTCTCACTGTAAGAATCCGTTACAGATTCGGTAGTTCGATAAAAGAGGAGGGCAGTTACAATGAGAAGGATTCCAAAGATAACCGCCATGGCGAGGGGAAATTTTTGGGAAAAGGTAATACCTGTAGCTTTCAAGGGATCCTCCAAAGGTGCTGAAAATCTAGAGTGCAAAGATTAAAACAATGGAGAATCCCTGTCAATCAAAGTATGCCAGGATCAGTTATTGTTCAGGATGGTGCAATCATCAGTACTGTACATTATGCCGTCAGCCAGTAAATTCCCGGTAGTTTCATAAAATACGTGTTCTACTCCATCTTCTGAATCGTAGTCATCAGTCCTGCAGACTGCATAGGCACTACCCGTGGGGCATCCCGCAGCATAGTATGTTCCGCTGGTGCCGCTGCTTCCCTCGCATTCAAATCGCAGATCATCTGTAGTTTTGTTATAATAGTGGTCAGGACCGGTATAATTAGTGCAGTAGTAGGTTCCGGCTTTTTTGCATCCCGGTACATAGTCGTCTCCGGAACAGGCGGTAAAAAATAAAACAACTGATAACAGAAGTAATATAAAAGAATTTTTCATTTGTATCTCCGATATACGCAATTTTCATCACGTTAGACCGCTACGGTCAATAATTGGTTCCAATTTGTCAATTGAAAATGAAAGATTTTTTAAATGAGGCTCTGAGCCATTCTGGTTTCAGGAAGAGCCAGTGAGGGCTCAGAGCCCTTATCGGTTTTATACCGGGGGCATTGGTCGATTCTTCTTGTTAATTTTTTGCTTCATTCCACCTGCGGAGTTTTCCAGCCTCTATCCGCACATATAATGGAAAAACAACCGGGAACAGGCGGTCAAGGGCCATCATGGCCCTGAAAAGAAATGAGGGAAACACTGATTTTTTATCTCTCTTGATGCCTTTAATGACAGCCTTTGCAACGGTTTCGGATGTCTGGGCGGGCCAGGGAACCGGCGTAGTATCACCCGCGGCAACCTTGAAAAATTCTGTTTTGGTTGCAATGGGGTATACCAGGGTAACAGATTTAGGATCCGGGATTTCTGTACGATAGGAGAATGCAAAGGAATCAAGGGCAGCCTTCGTTGAAGAATAGAGGGCATATCCCGGGAGGGCCAGCTTTGCCATTGCAGAGGCGGTTATTACGGTACGGTGTTCCCGGTCACCGTTTATTTCTTCCATCTTCAGGGCTGCATAAACCGGGGCCATGAAGTTCACACGGTAGATTTTTTCTATATGGTCCCAGTCCGAGTTATCGATCTTTTCGTAGTAGGCAAATCCCGCATTGGCAATGAAGAGGTCTACTCCACCCATTTTTTTTTCAGCTTCCATAAAAAGCTTATCAATGTTTTTCGGTTCTGATACGTCGCAGCTTATGGCACTGCATCTGTCCCCTGTTTCAACTGCATCCGGGTCAAGGTCTCCCACGAGAATGTCAGCGTCAAAGGCCTTCAGTTCAGCCAGAATCGCTTTTCCGATACCTGAGGATGCACCGGTTATGATTATTTTTTTGCCGTTTAAATCCATCTGTTACCTCTTTGTTCTTTGGCGTTGCAATTATATTTTGTGATTTATTTTATCTCCCTGAGTTTATCGGCTACAGGGAATTCTATATTGAAATCCTCTATTGCAGTTACTGCAAGGGGACGCTGAGAGCATATTTCGGGGAAGTAATTTTTATCGCAGCTGATTTCTTCAAGTTTTGCAAGCCTGCCTCTGCCGCTTCCGATGAATTCGGTAAAAAAAACAGTTTCCTCGTTTTCCAGCTGCTGAACCAGTGCATTTGATACATGTTTTGTGCTCACTCTGAAATTAAATCTTTTTTTCTTAATTGTTACGTCAAAAAAGGGTATCCCATCTTTGCTTACAATAATGCGCTCCCTGTTTCCATCAAGGGGAATGGTTTTAAAATCGGCAAGTTCCTTTGGTATTCCCCAGTTGCGCCTTCCGTTTTCAACACTTTCCATGGTTGAAACGAAAATCCTGGTAATTGAATAATACTTTTTGTAGAGATATTTAAATTCTCCCGGTATAAAAAGCAGTTCCCTGTATGGGCCGGCGTTTGATTCTTTATAGTCAACCAGCATGACTGTACCGAAACCGGAAAATGGTTCACTAGTTAAGGGTATCCTGAATGAGGGATCTTTCCTGAAGTGAGAGGAAAATTTGTACAGGAAAATATATCCATCTCCCTTGAGTTTCCAGGGGGCAGGGTATTCAGCGGTCATTGCCTTCTCCAATGTTCGTATCGATGAAAGCAATGTATAAAATATATTTTAATTCAGCAAGTAAAAAATTGCAATTTGCAAAAAAATACTTGCAATATGCATCAAAAAAAATATATTGATATTATGGACAATGTAATGAATAAAGAACCGGAAAGCCGTCAACCAGAGGGGAGGGAAGTGCTGGAAAATCTTCTTTTCAGCCTGTTGAGGACATTTTATCAGTTTGAAAGAATTGAGGTTTCAACATTCGATCTTTCCTATGATATGATCTATATCCTTAAGCTTCTCTGGAGAATTCCCTTTCTGAGAGTATCTGATATTGCAGAGGAGATGAAGATAAAAGTTTTTTCTGCAACAAGGCTCGTGGACCAGCTTGAAAAAAGGGGACTGGTTAAAAGGGCCAGAAATAAGGAGGACCTCCGCATCATAGAGGTTTCCATCACCGCAAAGGGGAAACGTATGGTGAAAAAAATAGAAGACCACGCATTGAATCTTATTACTTCCAATATGGATCAGTTTTCTCCCGATGAAATCAAAACTATCAGAAAAACAATCAGAAAGCTGAATGATATAATGGGAATAGAAAAAAGTAAATATCTCGAGATCTAGATAAAATCCAGATAGAATCAAGGAGAAAATTATGGGCACTTCATTTCAAGGCTACATGGGGAAAATACTCGATATTGATTTAACATCGGGCACAATCGGCACCTATGATCTCGATGACCGGGACAGGGAACTGTTCCTTGGCGGGAGGTATCTCAGCACGAAAATACTCTGGGACCTGCTGAAGCCGGGAACCGATCCATTGTCTCCTGAAAATATTCTCCTGGTGATGACATCGCCCCTGACGGGTACCAATGCACCCTCTTCCAGCCGTTATGATATCTCCGCACGGAGTCCATTGACCGGTGCCATCGGGCATTCAAACAGCGGGGGAAATTTTGGAATTCACCTTAAAAAAGCCGGCTATGACGGGATCATCGTCAGGGGGAAATCCGAAAAGCATGTATATCTTGAAATAACTGATGAGGCTGTTGAGATAAAAGATGCGGCACATCTCTGGGGGATGAACACCCAGGATGCACAGGAAGCTATGGGAAAGGGGGGCACCATGGCAATCGGCCCCGCAGGGGAAAACCTGGTGAAGTTCGGATCAGTAGTCTCACAGGAGAGGAGTCACGGCAGAACCGGTATGGGGGCCGTAATGGGTTCCAAAAACCTGAAGGGAATGGTGGCCCGGGGTAAACAAAAAATCGAATTAACTGATAAGGATAACTATAAAAAAATAATTAAAAAATGGACACAGCTGCTTACAGCCCATCCCGCAACGGGTGAGCAGGCCCCGGCCCTGGGTACTGCAGGTTTCCTTACGGGACTGTCCGTGCGAAATGCCCTCCCTACAAAAAATTTCTCCCGGGGTTCATATGAAGACGCGTACCAGATCGGCGGAGAGCGTCTTGCTGAAGAGTTTTTGGTGAAAAACTACGGCTGTCAATCCTGTCCCATCAAGTGCGGCCGTGTCGTAAACATCGACGGAAAGGATGTTAAGGGACCGGAATATGAAATACTCTGTCTCCTCGGATCCAATATGCTTATCAATGATATGGAAGCAATACTGCGGTGGAACCTTGAACTGGATCACCTTGGAATGGATGCCATTTCTGTCGGTACCATAATGGGTTTTGCCGCCGAACTGGATGAGAAGGGCCTCTGGAAAACCGGCATAGAGTTCGGTAAAAAAGAAAATATTTCCGAGGTACTTCAAAAAATAGCCCACCGGGAAGACATAGGAGATGACCTGGCGGAAGGGGTACGTGCCCTCTCTAAAAAATACGGCGGGGAAGATTTTGCCCCGCATGCCAAGGGACTTGAACTGGCGGCATATGAACCTCGCGCCTGTGTAGGTCATGGCCTGGGATACGCCACGGCAACCCGCGGTGGCTGTCACCTCGACGGCGGCTACATGGTTTACTTTGAGGTCTCCGGTCCACTGAACCTGAAACCATTCCATTACCGTTCAAAGCCGTCCTGGGTCGCACTTGACCAGGACCTCCTGGCGGTTATCAGTGCTGGGGGAAACTGTCTCTTTACCTCATGGACATTCGTTCCATCTGCTGCTTTTAAACTTCCAGGGAGGCGTATTCTTTCCGCTGTTGCAACTTCCCTCCTGACCCACTCATGGCCAATGATTCGCTGTCTCTATAAAATGCCGAAGGGAATCATGAAGTTCCATCTTCCCATGCTTCCCCACACGAAGGCCCTTAAGATGGCAACTGGAATGAAGATGGACTTCGGCCGTTTTATGAAAGTGGGGGCCCGGGGATATAACATGGAAAAACTTTTTAACCTGAGGGAAGGTATTGATAAGGAATTTGACAGCCTTGCAAAAAGATTTACCGGTGATCCCCTGCTTCCGGGGAATAAAAAATCCGTGGTAAAGCTGGATAAAATGCTGCCGAAGTACTACCGGCTTCGCGGCTGGGATAAAAATGGATTGCCTAAAAAGCGAACCCTGAAAAAACTCGGACTTGGAGACCTTGACCTGAAGGATATACCAGGATATTCCCGTTAGGGTAAGTATCAGCAGGTGAAAATAACATTGCAGAAAGATACAAAAGATAACTTTGCTGCAGACATAAATAAATCGTATATTTTAATCAACCAGGAAAGTGTTATGGAGGAAGTTCAAAGTTCTTCTCTCAGCCTTACCGCCGAAGAAATAAAAATATTAAATGGCGGTAAGGGGCCGGTTCTGCAGAAAGTAATGGAGTCTGTAGTGAGGTATGGCGAAGCCTTCGGGGCGACCCATCTTGAAGCGGTCATGGCTCCGGGTCATCTTATAATATCCGCGGGAGCCTCAATGGTCACCGCCTATTATGACAATTACAGATGATACAATTAAAAAAACAATAGAGTCATACCCGGTCATGTGGAAAAAAAGTGCGGCAAAACCTGAACAGTGCCTCATAGGTTGCCCGCATCTTTCCCTTGAACAGATTAACGCCTGGACCGGTGATATTATTTCGTTGCTAAAGGCAAAAAATAAGAAACGGGTAAAAGTCGAAACCATCCTTTCGGCACCTCCCGGAGTACTGAGACAGTTTAAAAAAGATTCAGAAAGAATGAAGGCTCTTTCCAGGGCAGGAGTGCAGATTACGGAGCAGTGTCCCCTCATGTTTCTAATTAATCCCCTCAGCGGAAACCGGCGTGTAATCACTCCCTCGAATAAGCTGAGGACGTATACCAGGGCGCGATATTTCACTGATGAAGAGATCCTGGAAATGATAACGGGGTGAGGAGAAACTGATGCAGAAAATATTTAAAGGGAGGGCTCTGATACCCGGCGACATGGGGGGGCCGGCAGTTGTATCCCCGCAGGGCCTTAATACTCTTGCCACCTTTACCAGAACTATTTTAATGCGCTCAAAAAAAGGCCGTCTCCGTTGATCAGAATAATCCCGATATCTACAAAATGGAATTACAAAACCGTTTACTATGCCTTCCCAAAACAATCGGATCGACTTCGGCAGGTCTTATTATTATGACACTTGTAGATACCGGGGCCTTCCCGGCGGCACTGCTTTTTTCGGAAAATATTGACAGTCTCGCCGCAGCGGGAGTTATCCTCGCTGATGTCTGGGTGGGGAAGTCAGTAATAACCATTGACTCTCTCGGAAAGGAATTTCTTGATACGGTGAAAACAGGAGACAGCCTGGAGATCAGGAAAGACGGTACCGTGATCATTCAATGAATTTAATATCTTCGCGGATTTGTTGAAGAAGTTTGTTCCCGTTATCATGGATAATCCTCAGTTTCTCCTGCAATATTTCATCTTTTACTGATTCATTGATTAGGCTGCTGCAGCTCTGGAGGAGACCGGAAAGAGATTTTTCAAAATTTTGACTGTATTCCTTTGTAAGATGCTTTCTGCTCAGGATAGTCTGCCTAAGGTCAATTACCTGTTCTTCAAGGTTAACCTTATTTTGCTGTGCCTGGAGATGAACCTTTACCCTTGCAATGAATTCTTCCCGTATAAAAGGCTTAACGATATAATCTGATCCCCCGGCGCGGTAAATATTTAAAATTTCATCCTTGTTTGCCATACCGCTTAAAAAAATGACAGGGAGATCCCTGAAATTATTTTCTTTCCTGATCAGGCGGCAAAGTTCGTCACCGCGCATTTTAGGCATTTCAAAGTCGGTAATAATGCAGTTGATTTTGCTCCGTTCTTTAGAAAAGAGTTCGTATGCCTCACGGCCGTTATTAGCAATAATAATATTAGATGTGAAGCTTTTCAGGCAATGCTCTACCAGCATCTGCACCGATCTGTTATCATCTGCAACGAGAACAGTGCTTCTGTCGTGACGTTTCTCAGGATAGAGAATATCAAGAATAGCCTGGAGAAGTGTTCCATCCTTGAATTTTTTATTATAGAATTCCGTGGCCCCCGATTCGAATCCCTTAAATCTCTCTTCAATGGAATCATGGGCTGTTAAAAAAATAACCGCTATGGAATTGAAAGGGGGGGGCATTTGCCGCAGACGGCTGCATGTTTCAAAACCATTGAGGCCTTCCATCTCAATATCAAGGGTTATCAGGTCAGGTTTGAACAGCGGAATAAGGGAAAGGGCATCTTCTCCGCTGGGAGATTCATTGATTAAAAAATCATGATGTGATATCTCTCTACGGAGAACCTGGCGTACAGCCTTGCTGTCGTCTACTATAAGAATATTCTTCATTTTTAAAAGGAGTTCCTCCGCCTGAAATATTATCATGCACTTCTATTAATTTCAACAATCAATAGTATACTTCCTTTTAAAAAACTTGACTCCAGGCAATTAAGATAGCACTATTTAATTTCTATAATAGACACGTTTAAGGAGTTGGGTGAATGGATAAAACAATAGTTGTTACCGGCGCCTCTTCGGGGATTGGCAGGGCCCTCACCTTTGAAATGGCCGGTAGAAATTATAATCTTGGCCTGATGGGGCGCAGACAGGATGTGCTGGATCAGCTCAAAATTGAATTGCTGGAAAGTTATCCTGGTATTTCGGTAGAGACGGGCATACTTGATGTCCGTGATTACGATGAAGTCAGGAAGTCTATATTCAGTCTGGCGGATAAACTCAACGGAATGGATATCTTTTTTGCCAATGCAGGTGTTGCTCCGGGGGGTAAGATCGGAGGAAGTGATTTCAGTCAGGCGCGGAGCAATATCGAAACAAATCTTTTGGGGGCAATGGCGACAGTAGACGCGGCAATGGCATATTTCCTGGAGAAAGGAGTGGGGCATATAGTGGGGACCTCCTCTGTAGCGGCAATTCGCGGAATGCCCAATTCATCGGCCTATAGTGCCTCAAAGGCTGGATTTTCTGTTTACCTGGAAGCCCTCCGGGCAGAAACTTTCAGAAAAGATATTGATGTAACGGTTCTTTTTCCAGGATATATCGATACCCCCCTGAATAATATGATGAAATCACGGCCTTTTCTGATAACCGTTGACGAGGGTGCCAAAAAAATTGCCAATATTATCGAGAAGAAAAAGAAACGTGCCTTTGTCCCCTCCTGGCCATGGGCAATTGTTGCACGTGTAATGAAGGTTGCCCCCATCAGGTTTATTGCAGGTTAATACCTTGAAACATTTACTGATTATTGCAGCAGGGGGAAGTTTCGGCGCAACGGCACGCTATCTGGTAAGCCGGATGGTAAACCAGGCCGCGGCGGGACTCTTCCCCTTTGGTACTCTAACCGTAAATCTTGTCGGTTCTTTTCTGCTCGGATTCTTTTTCGAACTCTTTGACCAGATACTGGTGGACACGGAGATAAAATCATTTGTCACAATAGGTTTTCTCGGGGCCTTTACCACCTTTTCAACTTTTTCACTGGAAAGTCTCAATCTATTCAGAAGTGGTGAGGTTAAATACGGACTGATTAATATGGCAGCCAATAACATGCTGGGAATTATATGTGTCGTAGCGGGAGTCTTTGCTGCACGTTTTTTTATTCAGATATTAAAGTGAGGAGATTCTTATGAAATTGCCTGAAGAAGGTGTTCTCTTGAGAGTTTTTATCGGAGACAATGATCGCTATAACAACAGACCCCTGCATGAGGAAATAGTGAAGAAGGCACGGGAATTGAACCTGGCAGGTGCAACCGTTGTTAAGGGTATCCTCGGTTTCGGTGCAAGCAGCCGTATCCATTCAGCGAAACTGCTGACCCTTTCAGAGGACCTTCCCTTTATAGTAGAAATTGTTGACACAGAAGAGATGATAGAGAAAATTCTGCCATTTATTGATGAAACCGTTACAGACGGACTTGTGACCCTTGAAAAAATGAGAATAATAAAATACCGGCATAAAAAGAATGAAAGTTAATTTGCTCATAATAGTAATTGCAGTTTTTCTGCTTCCGGGGGTACTGGCAGCAGAAACCTCCATCTTTCTGGTCGATTTTAAGATAGGGAGGGTGGAAGTTAAAAGAGAGGGGAGCCCCGGATGGAAAAGCATAGAACAGGGTGAAAAGCTTACTGCGAATTCGATTGTCAGAACCGGTCCCCATGCTCATATTGTGCTGATTCGAAATAACAAACAGATACATGTAGGCAAAAACAGTATTGTCAATCTCAACGAAATTGAAACGGGAGTTAGAATCTCCGCCCTTGAGACAATCAAGCATACAATCCGTGATTCTTTTATTTCTGCAAAACGTGTCCGCAGAACCACAGTCAGCGCCGTAAGAGGCGAAAAAATCTCATCCGCTGCGGGAATTAAATGGCAGGATGATCTCGAACCGGAAAAGGAAAAAATTGTGTCTCAAGTCTACCGCAAGGCCCTTTTAAGTTATGAAAAAGGGAACTTCGCAGATGCAGTAACAATTCTATCAAAAGACATTCCCGGGCTAAAGGGGAAGGAACTGGCCCGGTGCCGATATCTGCTTATGCTCAGTTATTTCCAGACAGGGAGGTTCCGGGATTCCCTTGTCCTTTCGGAGATATTACTGACGAGCACTGACAATAAAATTTTCGAAAAAACAGATGCCTACTTCATCGGAACCATGTCGGCAGATATAAGCATGCACTATGACCGTGGGATAGCCCTGATGAATAAATTTATCAGGTGGCACCCCCACAGCCCCCATATTCCTGATGCCTATTTAATATTGGCAGAGCTTCACAGGAAGAACGGAGAATTTGATGAACAAAACAAATATATCCGTATACTGAATGATAAATTCCCTGAAAGTCGCGCCGCAGCAGCAGCAAAAAAGATGTCAGACTCCAAATAGTCTCCTGCTCCCAAGCCTTATTCAAGCCAGAGTATATTTTTATCTCGTTGTATTTCCTCGTCTTCATTTGCTTTTTTTGAGGCTCTCGTTTCATCGGTACTTTCCTGGTTCAGGAGATATGCATATCTTTTGCTGAGGGAACTGTCGAGACCAATTGCCGCCTTATACTCATCGAGGGTTTTATTTTTATCATTTAACCTGTTGAACAGTATTGCCAGGTTCAAACGAATGAAGGCATTGTTCGGATCCAGCTTTTTCGCAGAAGTAAACATTCGGAGGGCTTCCCTATTTCTGTTTTGCAATAGATACACATTTCCCATATTGTTGAATGCGGAAATATATCCCGGTTTGAGGGCAACGGCTTTTTTAAAGGAATCCATGGCATCTGCGTATCTTGCATATCGTGCATACAAAACGCCTATGCTGTTATGTATCTTGTAATTGGCGGGATCCTTCTCAAGTCTCGTTTTTAAATTAGAGAGACGTGACGTTAGTTCTTTTTGAATCAGCTTATTGATGTCCCGGGTGTAAATTCGATTGATCCTGTCCAGCTCCGGGAGCCTGGGCTCCCAGGCGGTATCATCAAGTGTTGCCGGGGCAAATGTTTTCCATGCCTTTTCTGTTTCGATGATCTCCACTTCGCCGCTTTGAGAGTAGCGCCGGTACTGTTCAGCGGCTTTTTCCCATGCGGTGATGAAGGATTCACCAAGGAGAGTCGTTTCCACGGGGACCCACACAGTCTGTTTATATTTTATGAGATTATCGTGTGTATGAGAAACAGAGTTAATATCTGCCACTGAAACACCGGTATTGAACATGGGGAATATATGTCCAGGGACAGTGACCAGAGCCGTATCTATACCGAGGTTTTGCAATAGTGCCGAATACATTACAGTGAGGTCATCACAGTCCCCGGTACGGTATCTGAGGGTTTCCCGGGGATACTGAATATAATCAATCCGGTTTTTGGATGTTGAAAATTTCCTGTAGGGTGTTTTCGGATCCTGAACATAGGTGATTCCGTAGGTTCCAAGAGTGGCAAAAAGCTGAATGGCGGTCTGCAGACTGGAATTGAGAAAGGAGAGTCTGCTGTTCCTGAATTTTTGTGCAATTATCCGTGCTGTTACCTTTACTGAAGAACCCCTGGGAGTAATATAAGATGCAAGTTTTTTTGTATCATCCCAGGTCATTGCATTTCTGTTATGAGCGGTAAAGGTACTGCTGGTGATGACGGTTCTTTTACTCCCCCCCCCGGTATAATGAATTACAATTCTGGCACTGAGAGGAGTATCTTCTGATATTTTAAGTATTTTGTTGTTGAAAACGGCAAAAATTTTCAGGGTTACAGATTCTCCGGGGGCAATATTTCTCCTGACCCTGGTCTCAGTGGGATAGTCCATGTAACCGCGTATTTGAACCGTTGCATGGATGCGGTCAATAACGGAACCGGTTCTGTTATTTACGGTAACGTAACCGAAGGAATTGTCAGCATAATATTTATACATGCTGCTGAATACATCATTTATTTTCGTATTGGTGACAGAGACGGGGGGAGTTGAAGTAATGCCACTTGCGGATTTAAAAGTTGCTACAAGGGCCTGGTACTCACTGGCTGCTTTTTCATTACCAGCATCGATTTTTATTGCGGCTTCGTAGGCCTTAACTGCCATTTCATAGAAGGGGCGGGCGCTTTCCGGGCCGGTTTTCAGGGCCTCCCTGAATTTCATTGAGAAGTAATTTGCATCGGATAACTTCAGGGCAAGCCGGGATTTTTTCTCTGCAGCCTTTGCAGTTTGATTATTCCTCTTTATGGCAAGAACCTGCCGAAATTCCTTAATGGCTCTACTGTGATGACCTGCCTCTGCATAATACTTACCCCGCAGAAGACGGGGCTGGATATATCGCTGGTCCATGGCTATGGACCGATTAAGATATGCGAGCCGAAGAGGATAGGGGGCTTTCAGGGCCCTGTGGTAGTAGTACGGGGCATTTTTTTTATTTGGTGAAAAACGGTGGCGAAGGAAAGAAACAATTCTTTTATTCTGCATGTCCACGATATAGATCTGTTTTCCCTCGGCATCTACTGAAAGATCGTAGGGCATGTTGAAATATTTTTGTTTAATCCCGCTTATGCTGTTTTTAACCCAGAGAAGTTTTCCCGATGAATCTGTTCCCAGGATAAGACTTTTATGCAGGTCCCACGAATAAAATCTTTCTTTTTTATCCAGGGCACCTCCGTTTAAAAGAAACTGTGGCTGACTAATCGCAAGAAATTTTTTCTTTAATAGATTTCCTTTACTGTTTAGAAATCCAACACAATATAAATCCTGTTCTGTGAAAAGTATAGCTGCACCGTCGGGATTTTTTACCATTCCCTGCATTGAACCCTGGGGAAAAGGTTTTTCAGAAAGCAGGTTGCCTCCAGGGCCATAAACGAGCAGTTGAGAGTTCTGGTAGTCCGGGATAAATATATTTCCATCGGGTGAAACCGAGAAGTCCCTTGCCGCACGAACCCTGTAGTAAAATTCATTTATATATTTTCCGTTTTGAGCATAGATGATAACTTTTTTCCCCAGTGAATCGAGTACATAAATTTTTCCATTACGGTCGGAATCGATTCGGGCAGGATACTGATAACTTCCCTCAGTGTTGCCCCTGTTTCCAATGTTTTGTATCACTTTTCCCCTGGAGTCCATTAAGGCGATACTTCCGAAGCTGGAGACAAGTATCTTTTTGCCATCGAAATAAACCGCATAGGGAACATTATACTGGCTGCTTATTGTACTGTGTCCAAAATAGTGGAAATCTGCAGTATATACAAAATCTGGTTTATTATGGAGAAAATAATTTTTAGCCTTAGAAATGGTAATAAAAAGTGATGATGCGATATTTTCAAGGCGTTTTATTGTTTCTGTGATTTCCGCATTCTTGATGTGAATATACTGGACATTCCTATTGGTATGTCCGTGATAAAGTGTTACCGTCGTATCGTATCCCCTGCCGTTGCCAGCGGGAAAAACATACCCTGTTATGATCCAGTCTGAACCGGCGGCGGAACTGATTCTGGAGAGTCTTTTTAAATCCCTTCTCCGGGTGCCCCGCAGCAGACAATAATGAAGATCTTTTCTGGCTATGGTTTTAATTCCAAGACGGCGATATTCCTGTACTGTTGCGTGCAGTTTGTCATTAATCCTTCTGAAGTTTTCAGGAACAGATTTGTCAAATTTAAGATCAAGCATGGCAACTGTGCGGTGGGAAAATTCTCTTCTTTGTTTTACTTTTTTTTGATCAAAAAAATAGCTGTTTGCATCGGCAATAATATCCAAGAGTGGACCTGTTCTGGCATCCCATTTTTCTGAAGAAAATGAATTACTTCTGAAATTAATTTTAATCCTTTCACTTCGCCGAATGGCGTCATTAAGGACCACGGAAAGACGGTAATCCCCTGACCGGTAAAAACTGATATTTCCAGTCAGTATCCATCGCGCCCTGTGACTTTTTCCAAGGTTTAGTAGATCTTTTTCTTTGCTGAATAAATAGGGTTCGCTCAGGTCATGAACTTTTATTTTTTCTCCCGCCATCTTTCTGATTTTTGTCAGAAAAAGAGTATTGATTTTTCTGATTTTATCAGTATTATTTTTTGAGGATGAATCAAAGCCGACGAAGAGTACATTTTTCGGGGATAGAATGACACGCCGCCTGGCATCGACTGCTGCGGCGGCAACTGTAATGACTAGTAAAATGATAATAATTCGACGCATGGCCTTTCCTTTTATATTTAATTGCCTGACCGTCTTTTCCGAATAGAGGATGATTCTAAAAAAAGTGGGGGAATTAATCAAGCAGTAATATTGGGAGGTTGCATGGAATTTATTGATTGGCTCATTGTCTCTCTTTACATTTTTGGGATCATCGGTATGAGTATCCTCGTCGGCAGAAGGCAGAAAAATCAGGAGGATTACTACCTTGGGGGTCGAACCCTCCCTTCATGGCAGGTGGGGCTTTCCATGGTTGCAAATCAGGTAAGTGCCATCAGTCTTATCGGAGCCCCGGCATTTATTGCCCTGAAAGAGAATGGGGGATTGATCTGGCTTCAGTATGAAATGGCAATTCCCCTGGCAATGATTGCAATCATCATATTTATTCTTCCGCGGATCAGATCAAAATCAGCAGTTACTATATACGCCTACCTGGGAGAACGCTTCGGCATGGCTACCCGTCAGGTGGTCAGTTTCATTTTTCTTATCAGCCGGTCGATGGCAACCGGGGTGGCCCTTCTGGCCACGGCATACGTAACTGCTGCATGTACAGGGTGGCCTCTAATTCAGACAATAATTGTAATAGGAATCGTTTCCCTCATTTATACAATGATGGGGGGGATCCGTGCTGATATCTACAGTGATATACTGCAGCTGGGCATCCTCTGGATTGCCTCAATTGCCGTTATTATAACAATTTTAGTATTATCTTCAGAGACTTCCTCCCTCATCCCCCGGGGCACCGAGCGTTTTACTGTTTTTCAGCTGGGAAAAACAGGCATCGGAGACGGTGCCACCTTCAGTTTCTGGCCTATGCTGATGGGGGGATTCTTTCTATACGTCTCATACTATGGCTGCGACCAGAGTCAGGCACAGAGACTGCTCGGAGCCGGAAGTGATAAAGGTGCAGTAAAGGCACTCCTGATAAACGGCCTCGTCAGGTATCCCCTTGTGGTTACCTATTGTGTAATCGGTATACTTATGATTTCATTCCTGAAATCTGAACATGAATTCAGGGCGCTCCTTTCGGGGCTTCCCCCGGATTACCTGATGCCGCAGTTTTTTGTACGCTACCTTCCCCCGGGAATACTCGGTCTAACCATTGCGGGAATTTTTGCCGCATCCATGTCGAGTATAGATTCGGCAATCAACAGCCTCAGTGCCGCGACATGGAATGACTTTATACTTCCTTTCCGACCGGAATTTGCAGAAATTGAAGGAAGACGGCAGGTGCTCTGGTCCCGTATTATTACCATCTTGTGGGGAAGTTTTACCCTCTTTTTCGCCATAGGTATGGCGGGGGGGAACGAAACGGTAATAGAACTTGTGAATAAAATAGGATCTGCTTTTTACGGCCCCATTGCGGCGGTGTTTCTTCTGGGAACCTCTAAAAAAAATATTAAACAGGGGAGTATACTTTTAGGTCTCACAGGGGGTTTTTTATTCAACATCTATCTCTGGCTGGTCCACGGCAATACTGTCTCCTGGATGTGGTGGAACCTTACCGGTCTGATGGGGACACTTCTCCTGGGGGTAATTGCTCATATGGTCCTTTATAAGAAAAGTGGAGCTTCAGGGCATAACTCTATCCCCACTTTCGATAAAGGGGGAAGAGCTGTTGTTATACTTATAGCCTGGTTTGTATTTATTATCCTGTCAGCAGCTTTTTTGGAGAAACTGCTGACCTGATATTAAACAATCAGGGCCTCACATACCTTTTCATCGAAGTGGTTGTCTTCATGCAGTTCATGTGTGTTGTGATGAACCTGTGCAAAAAATGGATTTACCCGTGCAATTGCATCATGGTTCCAGCCAGGGGCTTCACAGTGGGGACACCAGTGGCCCCCCAGAAGGACCAGTGCGGTGCTTGCCTCGAATTTATGACCGAAGGCGCAGCTCCATGAGAGGCGGTCACTCCTGTCTTCGTTATATGAGGTGGAAAGAAGTTCTCCGCCGCGGAAACGTGCAGCCTCCCTTATTTCATTAATGGTAAGGGCCTCTACGGGAACCGAGGTATCGTAGCCGTGATCCAGGAGACGGGAATCTCCCGTAATATCGGGGATGTCCTCCCAGTCGCCCACTTCACGGCACCGGTCAAGGGAGCCGAAAAAGGCGGTGATTCTGCCTTCCATTTCTTCAGGATTCTTTTTCCATGCCAGGGGGCCGTCCCTGCGTGACGCCATCGGTTTCATCACCAGGTTCTTAATCAGGGGTTTCGGAACATATTTGCCGAGGGGAACGTACCATGGCATGGCTTCCTTCACCTGCCGGTAATGGTCCTGCAGGCTCTGGCGCTGATTTCCAAGGTATTCGTGAAGTATATGTGAATCTTCAAAATATCCGCAGTGAAAATTGCGAAGACAGAACCAGTCCCTGTCCATTATTTTTTTGAAATCACCCATGCCGAGTATATTCATCATTTGATCAATGTAATCTATGTAAATTACACGGCATGATTCCCCCCCCGCCATATTATAAATCCGCTGCCAGAAATCGGATTCATCGGGAATATTTATCACCTGGGAAAGACCGTAGCCGGCATCTTCAGAGGTATTTAATTCGATATGCTGTTCAATCGGCTGATGAAACATAATGGGATCCATCAATGACATTGAATCGGGAATAGCAATATAGGTTTGACGCAGGGAAACCCAGTGCCTGATCCCCGATTCTATCAGTGCTCTTTCCGCTGCGATTTTTGTTGTTCCGTAAAAGTCAAAACGGGATGGGGCCATTGGGTCCCCTGTGCGGATTCTATGAATGGGGGGAAGTCGGTCTCCATACTGTGCTACAGAACCGATTGTTGCCAGCTTGATTCTGCTGGCTCCATCTGGTTCTTCCTTGATTGCACGGATGATATTTTCTATTCCCCAGACATTTACCCGGTAGGCCTCATCCGGATAGTGATCAGCTTCGGGAGAAATCAATGCGGCTGGATGAAGTATATATTCATTTCCCTTTACTGCTTCTTTTACATCCTCGTAAACCGTGATGTCCCCCCAGACAATTCTGAAAGAATCGCTTTCCGGTATCTTGCCAAAAGGTGAGGAATCTTTTTTCCCATTAAGTAATGATCTGAGTATACTTTTATTTCTTCTGCTGGGACGCAGCAGAAGGGTAAGGTTTATGTCATCAATGTTTTTCAGAAGTTCTTTAAGGGCGGCACCACCCATCGATCCGGATGCTCCCGTGAGCAGTACATTCTTTCTGTCTTTCATGTTATTTTCCTCCTGCCGACTCAGAAGTAGAATTTTATTTAATTAATTTATTAATATTATACGGTTAACAACGTTAAAGTATTGAAAGAGAGGAAAGTGTCAACAATTATTTAATTATGCAGTTAATTTATTTAAGTGACTAATAAATTTCTTTGGGGATCAAAAGGCGCCAAGCTGACATTCATTGATCCTGTATCCTTTGCTTTCAGCTTCCCGGGAGACAGAGAGTCGCCCAACCTTGAGGTTATCTGCAATATTCCATGCCTGCAGGCAGGAGAGATGTTTATCTGAGGCTGTTTCCTTGATTGAATTGAGAATTTCAGGTTTAGATTCCTTGGGGGATGTTTTTACCGGTTTACCGTCGGGGTAACCGAAGAGTCCCAGTACGCAGTGTGTTAATCTGACTTCCAGCATATCAATGACGAATCCGATTTCAGCTGGAGAAACCCCCGCGAGGGAGGATATTTTATGCGCTGCAGAACATGAAATACTCCCATTTTTACTTTTCTCTAAAACCATTTCCTTCAGCTTTTCGTCAACAATACGTTTCGAGTCATGTTTTTCTGAGAATTTTCCCTTATCCTGGCGTGTCATGTATTTCTCCTCTATTTCAGTTGACTGTTATATATTTTTTTATCACCATCATTGAGGGATACATTTGCGTCTATAATTTTTTTTTGGAAAAAATATCTAAAACATAAAAAAAATTTAATAAAAATTTGCCGATGCCGGAATATTTATGTATATTAAGTGATTTTTCAAAAATACGAGGAGGATATTATGAACAACCGAGATAATTTAAGGAGATTACAAATGCGTCTTGTCAAAAAAGAGAAGGAAGCCCATGAGGCAAAAATGAAAGGAATGAATGCAACATATGGAAACCTTATGCAGGAGGTACAATTGCTTAAGATTGAATATCGCCGTGCAACAATGGGGGCACGTTAAAGGATTTAAAACAATCAGGCCTGACAAAACAAAATTTGAATGAAGGGAACCCGGGCCCTTTCTCTGTTTGACTGATTGGAAAAACGAAAAGAAAAAAACTTGCAGCTGTGAGGGAATTGAAATAGATGTCCATCATGCTAAAAGAAATAATTAAAGTAAAAAAAAGCCCCATCCATGGCAAAGGTGTTTTTGCCAAAAAAGAAATTTCGAAGGGAAAAACAATCGGAATGTTCGAAGGTAAAATAACCTACAGCGACGGAACACATGTTCTCTGGCTTACCGATGAAAATGGTAAACTCTACGGAATTAAAGGCAACAATCAGCTCCGCTATCTTAATCATTCACTGGTTCCCAATGCTGAATTTTCCGATACGGGAGAACTGACAGCCGTCCTTAACATCGAAAAAGATGAAGAGATTACTATCCATTACGGCGAGGAGTGGATAGATACACCGTAATATCTCCATTTACCTGAACCTGCAGCCAATAAATGGATTGCATTATTGGAATCCCCCCGTATTATTGAATCCTCTGTTTTTTGCGTTTAAATAAAATCTCAGCAGGGCCTTCGAATAGTACATATGAGTTCTCAGTTATTTCATTTATTTGTTGAAATAGTTCTGAAAGAGTTTTTTCCCTTTATCGGTCCGGGAAAAGTTACCGCCGTCACATCTGCGGATAATTTCGATTTTTCTACGCAGGGCAATGTCAAACTGACGGGAGTCAGATTTGCCGGCGAGGAATGGGAATCATTCATTTTTATTATTTCCCCGCAATTGTCTTTGCCGAAGAGACTTTCCGCGAGCCGCCGGGAAAGCGAAGGTGACAAAATTCTTAAGGTCCTCCGTTTTTACGGGTTTCCTGTCGAAAGCTGCGAGTGGGTTGATGGAGGAAGTAAAAACCTTTCCGCCCCTGCAGATGCCTGGAAGGAAAAAAAGCTGATGATCAGCATCCGGGAATCGGATTCACTCTACACCATTGCACTGCCGTATTTTCTCCTGGAAAATATTCTTAATAAAATCGGTGCGGGATGGTGCGGGGAAGTTTTATCCCTGCGGGAAAATAAACTTCCCCCCCTTGAAAAAGTCTTCTCTTCAGTAATTTTCAGCAGGCAGGATATTTTCATTCATTACGTAGATTTTCTGCGTCGCCTCTCCCGGAATCAACGTAGTGATTTTCTCCGGATTTTACTGGAGAGCGGGTATGTTGATACGGAACATTTCGCTTCACTTGCAGAGCTTCGTCCCGAGAGTACTTTTATTCTGAATTTTCTGCCTGAGACAATTGCAAACAGGGTGATAAGTTTCAGCCCCCAGGTGAAGGAATTACTCGCAGAAGACGACATCAGGCAGCGGTGGGGACTTCAGCTCGATTATTACCTGCAGAATGTTTTTTCTCATATCTGTATTGGCCGTGACGGTGATCGGTTTATGCAGGGCATCTATGGAGGGGAAGGGGCATCCATCGCTTCCGGGATACAGATTATCAGGAACCGGTTAAGGGAAGAACAGTTCCCCCTTGAAAATTTATGGCAGAAATTTCTTTCGGAGAAAAAAATAAATCCTCTCATTACATCTCCCGGGAAAGAGATACTTGTCATGGTTGCGGCATCTTCTGAAAAAACACTTCCCCTTGATGAACTTTATAAGCTCTTCAGGCCGGCATTCAAAGAGGAGTTAATGCAAAAAATTGAAGAGCGCCGGAGGGGCCTGAAAAGAATGACAAAGGCACAGCGGTCGGCTATAAGCGCCGGCGCCTCCTCATCATTGAGAAAACTTCTGGAGAGGGAGGTAACAAGGGACCTTTCCGTACCTGTAAGGCTTTTAAGCCTTCAGGAAATATTTTATAAAATCGAAAATCACAATAATGAGGAACTTCTGATCCTTTACAATCAACTGGGTTTTGAAACCTTTGCTGCTTTTTTCGATCTTTTGCAGTACTACAGTTCTTCCCCCGTAAAAGAGGGTGATGTAAAAAAAATATTTTTAAACATTGTATCCCGTCTTCCGGAGACGGAGGCTTCCATCGTTGAGGATATATTTTTCCAAAGGCTTAACTGGAACAGGGCGGTAACCGAAGAGGGGCTTGAGGGACATCTTAAAAGGATACGGGAGAAAATTCCGCTTCTTGAACGTCTCCGCTATATCGGGGGGACTTCATGAGAAAACAGACCCTGATTAATCGTTTTTTATCAGCACTTAAAAAGGAATATGGTGGAGAAAGGGTATATGTCTCAAGAGACGGAGACGGCGTTCTCATTACTTCCTTTTCCCCACCCGAAAGCTATAATATAAAAGAAACGATGGTTTATATCGAGATCCCTGAAGGTTTCGGGTACGGTGTTAACATCACGAATTCCTATATCCTTCTTGATAAAGAGAAGGTAAGGCATCACCTGATTCCCATTGAGAATATTGTCGGCATAGTTCAAAAAAAATTTAATCTTACGGTTGCGGCTCCAGGATTGAAAAAGAGGGAATGGTACTGGATCTGCTTTTATGTCTACGGTGACAGGCTGTATGATGAAAACACCGGAAACTCAACATTTTCGAATGCCGGTAATCCTGGTGAATATACGCTTGATTTTATGGAATATCTCTCCATGCTGAAAGCTGTACTGACTTCCATCGCATCCGAAGACAGGGAAGTGATAGAATCCCTGGAGAGAATGAACAGCAGGCGGGGAGAAATACTTGCTGAACAGAATGAACTTATCGATTCCGTAAAGCTCGGCATGGGATGGAGAAGACTAACCTGGATTTACGATTAGTGCTGTTTTTTTCAACCGGTGAGGGTACTAAAAAAAAGTAAGAGGGAAAGGTGATTGTTTATGAAAACATTACAGTTTCGCAGTTTGAAACGTGAATTTAAACAACTTGATGATCTTCAGGAGATACGAACCGGATTTGGAATTCCTGAAAGAAAAAATATATACAGGGTAACCGATACGGGGGAACTCTATCGCATCGATGAAAATAATATCAGGGATGAATTAAAAAACAACGATCGCCTTGAAGCAATTTCTGAATTTATTCTGGGATAGAGATGATAAAACACCTGGTGATAAGGCTCTCCGTTGATGATTTTTTGCGAATAAAGGATTTTCTTAAAGGGGAAGAGAATCCTGAACTGTTTTTTAACGGGATATTACGGGAAAACATCCTGTATCTGTACAGCCGGAACAGTTATTTCGACGCTCTGAAAGAATATGTTCTCAAAGATAAGCTTATTGAAAACCTGTCATGCAGCCTCCTTCGGGGAACCGGAATTGATCACGAGATTTCCCTCCTTGAGAATAACGATAAAATGAACTGGGTGATCGATGACAGGAAATTTACAACAGATGAAATCTTTTTAATACATAATCATTCCGGGATTGCCGGTGAAGAAAATATATTGGAGAGACTTGTCGATTCTACATCCATATTTGTACCAGTTGAAAATAATCATTTTACTGCTTCCTGCCGGGGAGATGCCGAAAAGTCACTTGAAATTACTGTACCACTACCGGGGGGATTTCTGAAGGCCGGCAGGTCCGCTTCTGAAAGTGTTACAGGCACTTCATCGCAGAATCATCGTACCGCTCTGCTGCTTGGAGAGGAGGGCATGGGTAAAATTCAAGAAATTTCCCTTGGTTGTGTCGGCGCCGGTGGCCTGATGAATCATTTTATTACCGGGGCAATGCATCTCGGAATCAAACATTATTTTTTATCTGATGGAGACCGCCTTGAGGAGAGCAACCTGAACAGGTTCCTGGGGGGAGAAAAAAGGGATATTCAGAGTTTAAAGGTTGATGTGATGCTCAGGAAAATGATTTCCTTTAATAATCAGATAGAGGTACTTGTGGAGGGAAGCAATTTTCCTTCGGAAAAAACAGTCAGTTTACTCGATGCATCCGACATCCTGGTTTGCGGTATTGACAATAACCGGGACCGTTTTCTACTTCAGATTTATGCCCTGGCGACACATCGTCCATTACTC
Organism: uncultured Spirochaetota bacterium; assembly: GCA_942491575.1. Lineage (GTDB taxonomy): Bacteria > Spirochaetota > UBA4802 > UBA4802 > UBA5550 > CAZHNW01. Next base: position 211,246 of record CALOBT010000025.1, on the reverse strand, counting down.
GATATGGGGTGCGGAATATACCTTGATGACGGCGGTGTAATTGATGAATGGGGGGGGCAGGTTCGTCTCTCGCTCCCGGGAGGTCCCTGTCTCTGCTGTATGGGCCTTGCTCCGGATGAAACCTGTGTCAATTCGACTGCCGGGGATTACGGCTCAGGCGGCGGCAATACGCCGGCCAGTATCGTCACTCTCAACGCCGGTGTAGCAAACAAGGGATTATCCGTGATACTGCGATATTTATTACTTGACCCATATGGTGTTTATCATATCAAATATGATGAACTTGATATGAAGATTTATCATATTATGGAAGATAGAAAAAAGAACTGTACCCTCTGTTTTGAATATTAGCATTTTTATATATAACCTAACAGGCTGCAGGACTTTATCCCTCTTTTGAAAAACTCATTGATTTTTATTTTTGCTTCATAACTCTTGTTTATTAAAAGAAAATTCGTTCATTTTTTCCGGACACCCATGATGAAATCAGAAATAAAAGGTTTATATAATAGTAAGGTTTTCCTTGTTGTACTTGAATACTTTGAGAAGAACGGCATTGCCTTTGATGAAGCTGTTATTCTTCGAAAAGCCGGTATTGATCGTGGTATGATTTATGATCATGCCTACTGGTTTGACCAGGAACAGTCCGACAGGTTTTTCGAAGCCTGCAGAGAAATAACCGAGGACCGAAACCTGGCGAGAAATGTGGGACGTTTCTCTTCCTTCTCTGCCAGTATGGGGCCGGTTAAACAGTATATAATTGGACTTTTTTCCATAAAAACTGCCTTCAGAAACGTATCCCGCCTTTATCATTTTTTCAGCAAAGGGGCAATCGTACTCAGCTCTGAAGTCAAGGAAAATGAAGCAGATATAAGGATAAAACCCGCAGAGGAGGCGGAGGAAAAACTTTATCAATGTGAAATGCGTATCGGGTCTTTCGAGGCCATGGGTGTTCTCTTTACCGGGCACATGGCAATTGTTCATCATCCGCGATGTGTTCACCGCGGGGATAAGGAATGCCAGTATATTATCAGCTGGGAAAAATCACGGTATTCAAAACTTCTGGTCGCTAAACGTATTACATTATTAATCTCTATTGGAATATTTATCTCCCTGTTCTTTATCTCCGGTATTGAAATATTCCTTGGAATTTCCGCCCTCCTGGTGTTGATAAATACCTTTATCAGCAACCTGGTACTTTCCGCCTCAGCAAAAGAACAGAACAAACGCCTCTACGCCCAGGGAATAATGGCTCGAAACTATATTTCAGAGATGGATGAAAGGCACCGTCAGTCTCTTATTATTAAAGAAATCGGTAATGTTTCTACTGCCGTTCTTGATCTTGATCTGCTTTTGAAGTCAATAATGATGATTTGCGACAAATATACCGGCTTCGACCGTGGAATGATTTTACTTTTGGATCAAAAGAAAAATTCCCTTGTTTTCCGAGCGGGATACGGTTTTTATGAAAATGAAGAGAAATTGCTGCAGGAAGTAAGCTTTTACCTGGATGATGTTGATTTAGTTAATCTTGTTGATATAATTTTTAAAGAAAAAGAACCCTTTGCCGTGCAGAATATCAGGGAAATCGAGCATCTCCTGGTGGGAAAGGTTAAGGATATGTATAATGCAATGGGAGGAATGAGTTTTATCTGTCTTCCCCTCTATATAAAAAATGTTCCCAGTGGTATAATGTTTCTCGGAAACCGAAATGACTTCCACATCTTTACCCGGAGTGAAATAGATTTTTTCCGTGGCATTACATCACAGATAGCTGTAGCCATTTCGAATACCCTCTCCATTGAGAAGCTTGCTCAGAATGAGGAACGATTGCTTCTTGCGATGGAAGCTACCAGTGATGCCATCTGGGATTGGGAAATTTCAAAAGAACCTGTTTATATCAGTCCCCGTGGATATGAAATGATGGGGTATAAAATAGGAGAGATAGAACCGACATTCTCAAACTGGATAAAACATCTCCATCCTGATGATGGAGGATATGCCAGGAGGATAATAAATGAGGTTCTAAAGTCAGATAAGGAAAGCTACAGTCTTGAATTCAGATTCGACATCGAAAAAGGGAAAAAGGAATACCGATGGTTTCAGACAAAAGCAAGAGTTGTAAAAAGAGACAGTAATGGCAATGCCACAAGGGTGGTGGGAACCCTTATCGATATTCACGGGCAGCGCCTGTCTGAAGAGGAACTTCTGCGTCAGAAAATGAAAGCTGAAGAGAGTGACCGTCTGAAGAGTTCCTTCCTGGCAAACATGTCCCATGAAATTCGTACACCGATGAATGCAATTATAGGTTATACCGAATTAATGCAGCAGGAGGAAATGGAACCCCAGCAGAATGAATATCTGAATATAATACATGACAGCGGAAACCTTCTCCTCTCACTCGTGAGTGATATTCTAGACCTTTCCAGGATCGAAGCAGGGCATATGGAGATATTGCTCCAGCCCTTCAATTTGCGTCAAACAGTTAAAAATATCGAATCAAGTGCAAAAATCCTGCTTCTTGAAAAATCCAACAATGTTCACTTTATTACTCATTTTGACGATGATGTGGGAACCTATATTATCAGTGATGAATTGAGGCTTCAGCAGGTCATGAATAATCTGATCAGTAATGCGGTAAAATTTACCGATGAAGGGAACATTGAACTGACCGTACAGTTGAGTGAAGGTTGGTTGGAAGTTAAAGTCAGGGATACCGGAATTGGTATTTCGAAGCAGGAACATGATAGAATTTTTAAACGTTTTCAACAGGCAGAGGTGAAAACAAACCGGAGGTACGGAGGTACCGGACTTGGCCTGACAATTACGATGCTTCTGGTGGAGATGATGGGGGGGGACATCCGGGTCGAATCGAGTGGAATTGAAGGGGAAGGCTCTCTTTTTACGGTGAGGCTTCCCTATAATCCAGCCGCGGATCCGGAAGGGATACGGAAGATCAAAGATGAAATAAAGGGAAATCTTAAAAAGCGTCACGTTCTCCTTGCTGAAGATAATCCAGTAAATCAGCTCCTCACGAGGAGAATACTGCAGCGTAAAGGTTTAACTGTTGATATCGCCTCAAACGGGAAGGATGCCCTTGAAATGCTTGAATCAAGAAAGGAATACGATCTGGTAATTATGGATCTTGAAATGCCCGTAATGGATGGTTTCGAGGCAATCAGGGAGATTCGTTCAAGGGGGAAAAAGATGGGGGCTGTCCCCATAATAGCACTGACGGCTCATGCTACAAGTGATGATATGAATAAATGCAAAGAAGCCGGCTGCAATGATTTTGTGACCAAGCCGGTAAATCTTATGAAGATAAATCAGGTAATCAATAAGTATATTTAACTTGATAATATAGATAAAATATTTTATTAATATGCAGGAAATGCTTGTCATCTGTGGGAAATGTCACTACATTGATAGATCGAACCGTTTAGAAGTATTCATATGGCATTTATTTATCCTGCAGTGCTCCAAAAAAAATATGTATTCAAAATTCTCTCTTGACAGCAATACCACACTTGCTATTTCACAGCTCTATGGTGGCCAATGATGTAGGGGCGCCAGAATAGTGTTGCTATGGTAAACAATAACAATATTTATATAATTAATTGAGGGTATCAATGAACGTAAAAGAACAGGCAAATACGCTTACTAAAGTCAAAACTATACTTTATATAGATGCTGGAGTCGAGCATCTCCATCTTCACCTCTATCGCTACGAAGACGGCGGTGATGCATCCCTGGTAAATGATATTTCTATTAAGAATAATGACGAAATTGAAAAACTGTTCAAAGATGAAGGAGTTTTTTCATTAATAGAAAAATACACGGAAGAAAGTGAAGATTTCAAGATATACATTACAGGAAAATTAGCAGATATTACCCGCAATGCAATTAAGGGGGGGGAAGTTATAATCTCCTCTGCATCACTATGGGCAGCTGGTCAGAAATACATGAAGGAAACAGGAGCAGACTGGAAGACCTTCGGTATAATTGACCTTTCTGCTTCAGGTTATAACGTGCTGGCTATTGACCGGGATGGCAATTTAATAAAGGATACCCTGCTTGTTAATCCTAAATGTGGAGCCGGATGTGGTGTAAACCTGAGCCGGATACTTGAAAAACTTGATATTCCCAGGGATGGAGTTGATGATATCCTTGAAATGTATATTGGATCTAATAATTCTGAAGCCAGAAAAGAAATACCCATCAGAGCTGACAGATGTGGTGTTTTCAGTTCCTCCGCAACAATTTCTGACAAGAATCAGGGAATACCCCTTGAGCATGCCCTTGCTGTTACTATGAAATCTGAAGTTTTGAAGTCATGTAATAAGATGCCTGATTCCGTTGATGCTCTCTGTCTTACGGGAGGTGTTTTCAGATGGGAATATGCCCGGGATTGTGCTTCTGATATTTTAATAGAAAAAGGGATTGGAGAAATCCTCTATGATGAAAACCAGTCAATGATGATTGAAGGTATGAAATACCTGGTGGATACCCTGGGAGAAAGATTCCGTATCCAGGAACCGGGTACACTAAGAGAAAAGGAAACTCTCATGGAGCTTTCCCCCTTCAATAAAATTAAAAAAGAAATGGAAGCGGAAATGCAGTACTACCGTTTCCAGGATCCCGACATGTCACCCCTGAACAGCGAATCCATAGCGGGGAGACCGGTAAACATGGCCCTTGATATAGGGTCAACAATGGCGAAGCTGGTTATAACCGATGCGAATAACGGGGAACTCCTGTTTAATGATTCCTTTGATAACCATGGCGATACCATTCAGACAATAAAGCATATATTCAACGATATTCGGGAACTCGGTATTGATAAGCTGAAAATACAGAATATCGGCCTCACCGGCAGCGGCCGCTACCAGGTACAGAAAGCCCTCGGCTCCATTTATCCTCAGTTGAGGGAGAGAATTCATGTGCTTGTTGAAAATTATGCCCATGCCAGGGGAGCAATCAATTATGCCAGGGAACATATAACCCGACTTAAAGAAGAAAACAAAAAAGTCAACGAAGACTTCTGTCTCCTCGTCGATATTGGCGGTGAAGATACCAAAGTATCTGTAATTTCTCTGGAAAAGGAAGAACTTTTTGATAACGCCATGAATGTAAAATGCTCTGCAGGTACCGGCAGTCTCATGGATACTCTGAAGGCCCTCTTTGGAATTGAAAATGTAGCTGATGCCTACAAAATGGCACAGGAAGCGGAAAAGGCTTACCGTATCAATGCCACCTGTGCAGTCTTTCTTATGGAGAATGCCCGAAAAATGCAGGCGGAGGGATTTCCCAAGGATCAGATTCTTGCCAGTTGCGTCCACGCTATTATTGAAAATATGGCCCGTACACTCTGGGACCAGGTAGATTTTCCTGAGAATACCGTGGTATTACTGCATGGCCAGACAATGTTGAGTGATCCCTTGCCCCTCGCCGCTGCAGAAAGAATCCAGAGTTATACCGGATCTGATACTTACTGCCTTGTCCCCCCTTATCCCGGACACCGGGCATGCCTTGGTCTTATTAAAACAATTGAAGATTTAAAAACTCCTCTCATAGAAGATGAATGCAATCTCAGTGATTTCATTGATTTTAAATATGAAAAGCGTCTTTTTGTCTGCATGGGAGTTGCATGCGGAGATAAAAGCGCCAGATGTTCAAGAACTCTGCTGAAATCCGAAATTGCGGGTGAAGCAATAAAAATGAAACTAGGCGGCTGTACCGCCATCAATGAATTTGAAGCTACGCGGGCAAAGGGGGAAAAAGTAGAGATTCCCGATGCATACCGGGAAATCTGGAAACATTACGATAGTAAATTACCAAGAAGTAACGTTGAAAACAGAATGGTTCTTCCCCGAAGTTTTGCCGTTTCCGAACAGTCGTACTTTATTGCGCGAATTCTTGAACGACTGAATGTACCTGTGCATGTGGACAATGTAAAAGAAGAGGATATCCTGGAAGGGCAGCCCCTCTTTTCAATTGATTCATGTGCACCTAATATTGGGGCGACAGGACAGTTCATCCGGCTTGCCCGTGAGGAGAAGGGAATTATTCTGGTTCCACAGATAGATTTTCTGCCTTCGGACGGATTAAGCCTCGGCAGGACCTGTACAACCAATCAGGGGGGGCCACTTATTGCCATTCACTTTGCTGAAAAAGATTATCCGGAAGCAAAATTTCATGTTTTCGATCTTAATATTGAGAAAAATTCTCCAACATTTCTGAATGATCAGCTGTATGAACGTTTTAGTCCTGTCTTTGATTTTTATGGTTTAAAGGTATCAAAAGAAGAGTGCCTGAATGCAATCAAAGATGCAATGGCGGATAATGATCAGCTGCGCAGCGAAATGAATGACATGGTTTCAGGCTATCTTCAGGAGGCAATCGACCGGAAACTTAATATCTCAATTGTTGTGGGCAGGGAATACATATTAAATCCCGGTATTTATGACAGTCACATTGGTAAACTTTTAAAGGATAAAGGTGTTGTCGCCATACCATCTTATGTTCTTGAAAGTGAGCTGAATGAAAAATATGATTATTTCTACTGGAGGAATCCTCATGATATCCTCTCCAAGGTTCACTCCATCACGCGCAAGGAACTTCATACTATTGTCAAAAACAAACGTATAGGCAGCCTGCTTCAGCAGATTGAAGAGGGTAAAACTGAATCTTTGATTTCAGTTGTTACTGTCTCAACTTTTAGATGCGGTCCGGATAGTGTTACTCTTCCGGTGATAAATGAAGTTGCAAAGGATCATCCATCGCTGCTGATCCAGTCAGATGCCATGATTGCCGAACTTGCTCACCTTGAAAACAGGGTGAATACACACCTCAACCAGGTAAATCAGCAGTTGTATGATAAACTGAAAAAATACGATAATGAAGATTTTGACATTGAGGTTCTCAATAATATTTTCCTTGATGCACTTGATCCGGAAAATGATGTACTCTACTTCCCAACACTTGATGATAACCGGATAATGACCAGTGTATTCAGAGCAATGGGGGTAACAGTTTTTGATAACTTTGATGATGAAAATTATAATCTTGAAGAGAAGGCCAAGCTTGGCAGAAAGCATGTGGGAGATTCTGTCTGTGTCCCCCTCGCGGCAGTGCATACTGATCTTGCCAATGCCGTCGAAGACTTCAAGAAAAGAAAAGAAAACAATGATCCCCTGGTAAAGGACAAGAAAAGGGTAGTGCTCTTTATGCATGGCGGTGACGGTCCCTGTCGACTCGGTCAATATGTCCATATCTACAAGATGTCCTTCGACAAGCTTTTTATCAGAAATCCCAAGGACAGAAAGGGAAGAATACAACCTCCGATTCAGTTGATCGAGAATGTTTCCAGTAGTCTACTGGGAAAGGATGACTATACTGCCGAACTGGATAAATGGGTTGGCATCCAGGCCTATCATGCATTGATAATGCAGGGTATCTTCCATTCAGTTTATCTCAAGGCGGCTTCCAGTGTCACATCGCGTACTGAATTCGATGCAATGAGGAAGGACTATATAAAACTGAAGGAAGATGTGTTTTATATTCTTGAGCATAAAACAAAACCCGGAGCATTTGCAGAGGGAGTTGTAGATTTCTTTGAAAAGAGACTGCCGAAACTGGCAGGACCAGCCCTCTATTTTGCCTATGGGCTCTACAACAACAATGGATTCAGAAAGCTGCTTAGAAAATTCAGCAATAAATGGATCAAACCCTATGAAAATAAGGCAAGTAGTGACAAAAGAAAGATCCGGGTTCATATAGATGGTGAACTCTACATGCGGGTTGCTCAGTTAAATGAAATAATGAAGGCAGTTGCAGATACAGCGGGATTTGGGAATTTTGAAATATCCTACTCTCCGATATGGATTTTCTTTGAGAATATTCTTGAGGCTAGAATTCTTGTGGCAAACAGGGATATTGAACATTTTAATCATGAAATTCAGCAGAGCGGTGATGCCGGAGAGATAAAAAACCTTAAAGACCAGATTGCTAATCGAGAAGCAGTAAAGGCGGAAACTGAAGGGACCATCAAGAACTTAAGAAATGTTCTCGCTGCTCCTCTCTATAAAGCGTCCCGCCTTCCCATGACTCATCCGATGAAACGTGTCTTTAAGGCGGCACAGCCGGTAATCCCGACCTTTAAACCATTCGGCGAGCTTGTACCCTATACAGGTGAAACAATTCTGAATATTCAGGATGGCACGGATCTTGTTCTTAACGTCGCTCCTGAAGGATGTATGGTTTCTTCCATGGGGCAGCTCTTAACCCCAAAAATTGTAAGTGAATCAAAGAATCTAAATGCAAGGGTTCAGAATCTTTTCTCAATGGATGGTGAAGTTGATGAAGAGATACTGCAGCTGTCCATGCTGAAAATACTTGGTCCGGAACAGTTTTACCTGTCATACTAACTGCTGTCTGATCAGGAAAAGAAAAAAGGGATATCGAATGATATCCCTTTTTTCTTTACCGCATTTTCATGGGAATAATTTTGGCAAAATTGTATCCTGAGCCCTCATTTTGAGTGGCAAATTTATGAACTTCTGAAGGTGAGGCGGAATTCTCCTCCCGGTGGAAAATAAAAAAGTTGGTAGCTTTCATCACTTAAACCGGTTTGTTGCAGCTTCTGTGCAATTAATTGAAGTATTTTTCGCGGTGGAGTGAAGTTTTCTATAGATTTTTCTCCCCTGGAAACAGTCACTTTTGTTGAAATTAAAGGTACATTAATATAATAAGGGGAACTTACCTTTACAGTAAAAACCCCCAGGGAAGTATCCTGCTCTGTTGTAATACTCATCTCTTCAGGAAGAGAAAAGTTGGTTTCTGACAAGTTGTGAAGTAGAGTGGAGAATTGTTCTTTGTCAAGAATGATGGAATCTTCCTTTCTGAGGATAAAATCATCGCTGATATTAAAAATAATTTTTTTCATTGTGTAAATTTATTCTAACAGTTTAGTTGCCTCACTATATATTCAAATATAATGAATTTCAACTAAAAAATGATTTAACAGCATTTGTAAAACAGTTGCATCCTAGGATTATTCCCCTAGAATTGGACATTAAATTATGGCAGCCTCTGAATATTAGGAGTTTCATAATTTAAGAAACGAAAATTCCAGATCTTCTCATGTGTTGCAGCAATAAGGGAACGTCTTAATTTTATTTATCGAGGTTCACTTATATTATTGAATCATTTTTATGCAAAAACGATCACGTTATAATATATTACTCCTTTCAATGCTGTATCTTTCCCAGGGGCTTCCATTCGGCTTTCAGGCCACGGCATTACCTGTTTACCTCAGAAGCAGGGGGATTTCTCTTGAAGTTATCGGTTTTGCATCGGCATTGGCGGCCCCATGGGTTTTTAAAGCTTTGTGGGCACCATTGGTTGATCGCTTTGGGTCAGACTCCTTCGGGAGGCGCAAATCCTGGATAATCCCGCTTCAGCTTTTTCTGAGCATAACAATTTTTTCCGCATCATTCATTGATCCTGAAGAGAATTTAAATATTTTACTTTGCCTTGTTTTTCTCATGAATGTTTTTGCCGCTACCCAGGATATCGCAGTTGATGGTCTCGCCGTGGATATACTTGGGCCTTCTGAACTCGGCCACGGAAATGCGGCACAGGTTGTGGGATATAAGACGGGTATGCTTTTGACTGGTGGCCTTCTGGTATGGCTAAGCAAATATATGGGGTGGGGTGGATATTTTGCTGTTATGGCTGCAATTGCCTTGATTCCACTTCCATTTTGTTTTTTTTATAAAGAGGGTGGGCTGCATTCAGGCAGTGAAGGCGGGGATAAAACTTTTAGAAAAATTTTTATTATAATGCGCAAAGTACTTTCTGCAGAAAATGTTTATCGAGTTGTTCTTTTCATCGCCTTTTACAAACTTGGCGAATACATGATTGATATAATGTTTAAACCATTTCTGATAGATGCAGGTTATTCCCCAAGTCAGATCGGACTCTGGGTGGGAACATGGGGAATGGGGGCGTCACTAACGGGTAGCTTTGCGGGTGGTTTTCTCGCTTCAAAAATATCACTACGCAGGGCCCTGGGAATTGCACTTATATTTAGATTGATTCCCCTTATTGGAGAATTTTCTCTAACTCTCCTGACTCCGGTTCCTTCAACGGTTATTGCAGTTACAATTGCTGAGCATTTTTTCGGCGGAATGCTTACTACTGTAATGTTTGCATTCATGATGTCCCGGGTTGACAGGAAGGTCGGAGCCACCCACTATACTATTCTCGCCAGTATCGAAGTTCTCGGAAAATCTCCAGGTGCCTGGTTCTCGGGAGTTCTCGTCAGTAAAATTGGGTATTCAGGATTATTTGCCCTGGGGGTAACTCTTTCCGCAGCAGTAGTTCTGATGGTCCCCTTTCTTCCTGAAACCAGGGATAAAAATTATACTCCTGAGGTATAATTTATACCCGGGTGCATCCCTGATTTGGCGTAACTTCCTTTCAAATAAACTGTATACAGCTTTTTCGGGTAACGCAGGTGATGATGACCATCTTGATCTTAAAATTATTCATATAATAATAAAATTAAATTCTTGATTATAAAAGGAAGAGATATATATTTAAATCGTTATTATACTTAAAAAGGATGAATCCAATGACAACTATTGATTACATGAAGGTTATAGACACTATTTCTGACACGCTTGGGGCAGTTTCGGCAAGAACCATGGATGCGGTACACGATAAAATAGATCGTTTCGACTGTACAGTTCCTCTCAGTGCAACTGATTCAGTTCAATTTAGTCTCTACCTGCATAAATATTATCTGCTGTTTACAATGAAAAAAGTAGAAATGTCTGAACGAGATTTTGAAAAATGGCTAAGCAGGTTTGAATATCAATTGGAACAACAGTTTGTAAGAAATATCCGGCTGGAAAAAAAAGAATCCGTTACCGAATACCGTATTGAAATACATTTTTAAACGATAATCAGTTTTTTTATTCTCTATGCTTGACCTTCCGGATACTTCTATACTACAATATCTGTTTAAGAAAATACTCTGTAAGGGAGAAACAAACTTCTCACCATGATGCAATTATTGATTATTACATTGCTGGCACTGGCACCGGTACCGGTAATGCTGATACTATACTTGCGTTATTTCCAGGTCGGGCCCCGGTTTTCTATCAGACTGAGGCATTTTGCCCTGGGGGGAGTTATTGCCTGCCTTCTCCTGTTAACCGCGCCTTATTTTCTTCCTTATGTCAAGGGTACCTCATTTCTGACCATAGCTTTTTTTGAAGCGGCCCTGCTTGAAAAAATCGGTACATTCTCATTTTTAACATTTTACATTTATATCAAAAAAAAAGACATTTCCGTTCTAAACTCTATTACTACAGGTATGCTTTTAGGTGTCGGATTTGCTACTGTTGAAAATATTTTTTACTCATTTTCTTCAGTAAACTCAGTAATATTTATCAGGTTGATAAGTTCAGTGCCTCTTCATGTGTTTACCTGTGGTATAATGGGTTATTTTTTAGGGCAATCAAGATTATATGGAAGCAGAATAAAAAAGATACGCTATTTTCTTTTGGCTTTTATTGTGCCAGTTGTCTTTCATGGTATGTATGATTATTTTTTCATAAGGGGAGGGACACTGCCCTACCTGAATGCCGCCCTGCTGATTTTCCTCAGCTTTTATATTGAATATATTTTAGCCAGGGGACAAATTTTTCCGTCATCAGAAACATTGGAAGTATCGGGATTATTCTTTGAAGAATGGGAATCTGTTCAGAGAGATCCTCAATATGAGAGGTGGATTCTCCAGTCAATGGGATCCAAAAATATAGTCCGGGAAAAGTTTTTTTCTTTGCGTTTCGAACCCTTCAAAGTAATCAGCATAACAATACTTTTGGCATCGGCATCTGCTGCCTTTCTTAATCAAAATGATATAATGAGATTTCTTTCTTTCTCTATATCTCCCCAGGAATCTGTTATGCTTTTTGTCCTGCTTCCTGCTTTATATAGTCTTGTACTTCTCACGGTAAATATAATTAATCCCAGATATTTTCAGGACAGCATTATCAAAATTCCTATAATAACTGATTTAATATATTATTCCGACGGGGAAAGGGAAGATCAGATTACATATGACATTACTGCTTTCAGCTGTTTTTTGAAAACTATTGAACCAATTGAAATGGGCAGCAAGATAAGAATCGTATTAAATTGTTCCGGTATGCAATCACCCGAAATAGAGGCACAGGTAATCTGGAATTACCATAACCTTGAAACAAACCAGAACGGAACACTGGTCAGGTTTATCGGGACTCCATTTCGCTTTTATTTTTTCTATTCCCGTTATTACATCTATAAGCTGCTAAAAGGAATATATTTTAACTTGAAACTCCCCGGTGCGGGACACATCAGGGAGCTTTTTGTTCGTCCTGAATCCATTCTTCAGGAAGAATATTATTATGAAAAAGGCACGGTCCTTTTCCGGCAGGGTGAAAAGGGGAGGGAAATGTTTTTGATAAGAAAAGGAGAGGTGGATATTATCAAGAAGAGTCCCGCTGGCGAAGAGATTAAACTGGTTTCTTTAAAGAGTGGTGATATCTTTGGTGAAATGGCAATAGCCGGAAATCAACCAAGACTTGCTGAAGCAAGATGTAAAACAGATTGTATTATGGCAAAGGGGAAAGGGGACAACCTGGATGTCCTCATAGAACAGAATCCGGAGTTTACACACAGGCTGATTCAAAATTTCGCCCAGCGGTTGTTTTCTTCAGAAGAAAAAATGCTCGGAGCCCTTAAGGAGATTGAGGAGTCTTCAAAAGATAAATTAAATATTACTATTACTGTTTTAAGAAAAACTTTGTATGATCTGATGCAGGTGTGGGATGAAGATCGCAGTGAAGAATGCCAGACTTACAGAAAGAGAGAAACGCTTGATAACCTTAATGCAATGCTTGAAAGTGAAGTTGAAACTGATTCTGAGATTTTATTCAAAAGTCTTGACGATTTGGTAAAAACAAAACCTCCGGATTAGAAATTTATTTTTCATCTTTTTAAATATCCGGTTCAAGATAAATAATTCTTGCAACATGTATTTTTTCCCTGAGTTTATTTTCTATGATAAACGCACACCACGAACCTCCTTCTCTTTCATGATTGGCTTCAACAATCGCAGTTATAAATGAGAAACCTTCAAGCACAATTGCTGCCGGGAGTATACCAATGGCCCATTGTGGACTTTATACCTTTGCAGGGTGAATGATCTTTTTAATACCCTCATAAAGTGCGGAGAGGGATCCCTGTGCGAAGATAATAAGGGCCACAATAAATGACCAGAAATATAGTTCTCGTCCATAACCGAAGGGATGATGAATCGTTTCTTCTCTTGTGGAGAGTTATTTCCTAAAATCAGCAGGCCCTGATTTGATGAATCGGCAAAGGAGTGAATAGCCTCAGCAAGCATGTAAGCAGCTCCGGTGAAGAGAAATCATCCCATCTTAGCGAAGGCAATTCCAATATTTGCTAAAAATGCGGCAATTACCGCCCTTGTACTGTTTCCATGCATTATGGTATCCCTGAGAATCTTTTTCTAATTATTGTATAAACCTGTTGAAACCACTATTCAAGTCAATTTTATTATTTACATAAAACCGGTAAATAAATAATGTCTATATCTGGTGAAAAGGTAAGGTGTTCAACTGGAGGAAGAGAGGAACCACTATGCAGTGTACCGTTGTATTCCATGATGATTATTATGACTACCGATATGCCTCAGATCCGGCGGCAGCACCGGGACGACTGGAAAGAATAATAAGTATTGTTGACGAAAATACTGATTTGTATAGAAAAATAGAGGCGGTTACCGCTACAGAAGAGGACATTCTTCGTGCCCATTCGCCGCGTCACCTTAAGGAAATCAAGGAGGATCCCCTGCTTTTCAGGGTATCTTCCCTGTCAGCGGGAGGAGCTATTATCGCTGCAGAAGAGGCCTACCGGGGGAATCCTTCCTTTGCGGTAATAAGACCTCCCGGGCATCATGCCTCAGCAGACACATGCTGGGGATTTTGTTATTTTAATAATATCAGTGTCAGTCTTTTAAAGCTTTTTGCAGACAAAAAAATCACTTCAGCCTTTGTTCTCGATTTCGATCTTCATACCGGCGATGGCAATATAAACATACTTCAGGAATATCAACAGGGACTTAAGGCTACGATCCTGAATCCTTCCTCTACCGAACGTAAAGCATATCTTAAGGAAGTTGAAAATTTTATGAAAGAACTGCCTGAGATCGATATTATGGTTGCCGCCGCAGGCTTCGACCAGGGAATCACTGACTGGGGAAACCTGCTGTATCCGGAAGATTATACCAGGCTGGGTGAACTGATGAAGCAATATTCAGAACTGAAATGTGAGGGTCGGCGATATGCACTCCTGGAGGGAGGCTATAATCATGAGGCACTTGCAGAAAATTTTCATTCTTTCTGCAAAGGATTTGTTGGGTCGATTTGACGGGGATTTTCAAGATTGCTTTACCAGTAGTATCGGTAATTTTATGGTTTTAAACTTTATTTAAAAAAAAATAATTTTTTGCAACTAAAATCTTGACATATTTTTAAACTCCGTCGATATGTCTAACAGGTCTGCTCCTCACCTCTTAAGCAGGGGCTTTAGAAAAGGGCTTTTTCGGTAATCGGAAGAGCCCTTTTCTTTTATAAATTCAGACAAAATTTCATATATGATATACACTATGAGTCTCCTGTTGGTATCGTTATTTTCCAGATTTTTTCATTTCCTTATACCATTCTGTTTCACCGTAAAGTATTTCCTGGCACTCATTGCACATGCCGTGTGAGAATTTATTTTCAGGATAGTTGTCAAGATATTTTCCAACCGTGAACCACCTTCCATCCATGTCCTTGATCTTAGCACAGTTTGAACAGATTACAGCAAGTCCCTCGGATGAAATTATCTCCCCCAGAAGTTCTTCAGACTTTTTCTTATCCATTGATTTGTTCATTGGTTGTCCCGTTATATGTATTTCTGTTATTATCGGCGTTAAAACGGGAATATCCACTCAATAAGGATAAATTTTATTGAAATACCTGATTTTTATGTGGAGATTAGAGTAATAATGAGATGTTCCGGCTTTTTTCTCTCCCAGATAGAACTTTTTCGCTGAACAATATCTTTACATTCTTGAATTAATTGATTCACCGGGATACTTTGAGGCTATAGAATCGGCGGGAAATGCCATGGATCGTCTTAATATTTATTCATCAGGTATTCTTATTGGTACGGATTTAACATCCCATATTTCTTCTGCATACTCCCTGATTGTACGGTCAGTGGAAAATTTACCAATATTTGCCGTATTAAGTATTGACATTGATGTCCATTTTTTCCTGTCAAGAAAGGTTCTGCTCACTTCTTCCTGGCATTTTATGTAATCTTTGTAATCAGCCATGAGCATGTAGTTATCCCCCTGGTAGAGAAGAGAATTAACTATTGGTTTAAAAAGATCTGGCTTATCCCTGGAAAAGAATCCGTCATTTATCATATCAATAACAGCTTTCAGCTCACCGTTATTATTATAATAGTCATAGGGGGAATATCCTGATTCTTTCAGATTTTTAACACCATTAGTATCCAGTCCAAAAATAAAAAAATTATCAGCACCAATTTCATCCCTCATCTCAATATTAGCCCCGTCAAGGGTTCCAATGGTTAGGGCTCCATTCAACGCGAATTTCATGTTGCCGGTACCTGATGCTTCCGTGCCTGCAGTTGAAATCTGTTCCGAAAGGTCGGCTGCAGGGATTATTTTTTGTGCATTGGAAACAGCGTAATTTCGAAGAAAAACAATTTTCAGTTTATCGTCAATTCTCTGATCATTGTTAACGACATCTCCAATTGAATTAATAAGTTTAATTATCAGCTTTGCCATGTGATAGCCGGGGGCGGCTTTGCCAGAGAATATTATTGTCCTTGGAACATGGTTTTTATTTGGATTGGCGATAATCCTGTTGTAGAGGGTTACCGCATGCAGGGCATTTAATAGCTGTCGTTTGTATTCGTGTATTCTTTTAACCTGGATGTCGAACATGGAGTCGATATTTACATCTATGTTATTACGGTCTTTAATATACCGGGCAAGGGACTCCTTGTTCTTCCTTTTTATATCCTCCCATTCTTCCTGAAACTTTGATTCCCCGGCAAACTGTCCTAGATTTTTTAATTCATCAAGTCTGGTAATCCAATCTTCGCCTATCTTTGAGGAAATGAGATCTGAAAGACCGAAATTACAGAGCTTGAGCCATCTCCTCTGGGTTATCCCATTTGTCTTGTTATTGAATTTTTCAGGCCAGAGTTTATAGAAATCTTTAAAGACACTCTCCTTTAATATCTCTGAATGGAGTGCAGCTACACCATTCAGTGAGTGACTTCCTATGATTGCCAGATTTGCCATCCTTACCTTAGGTTCTCCACCTTCTTCGATTATTGAAAGATTTCGCAGCATATCTCCATTGCCTGGATAGATCTCACTAATCTTTTTAAGAAACTGCATGTTTATCTCATAGATTATCTGCATGTGCCTTGGCAGGAGATATTCAATAAGTTTTACAGACCATTTTTCAAGGGCTTCCGGAAGAACGGTGTGGTTTGTATAACCGAATGTATCAACCGTTATATCCCAGGACTCAGTCCATCCAAGGCCTTCAATATCCATGAGAATTCTCATGAGTTCAGGAATCGCAATTGCAGGATGGGTATCGTTAAGCTGTATCGCCACCTTGTCCGGAAATTCTTTAAAGCTATCGTGAGTTTTTTTATATCTGCGGATGATGTCCTGTAGTGTTGCCGATACAAAAAAGTACTGCTGCTTCAGGCGAAGTTCCTTCCCCTCAAAAATGTTATCATTGGGATAGAGAACCCTTGTAATGTTTTCAGAAAGTGATTTTCCTGAAACGGCCCTTTCGTAATCACCGTCGTTAAAAAAATTAAGATCAAATTCCCTTGTAGATTTGGAGGACCATAATCTTAGATTGTTGACAGTATTATTTTTATATCCCGGTATTGGAGTGTCATAGCCCATCGCCAGTATTTCTTCACAGTCGGTCCATTCATTTTTAAGTATTCCATTACTGTCTTTATACTGCCTTACCCTGCCGTAGAAATTAATTGTATAGAGTAATTCAGGTCGTGGAAATTCCCAGGGGTTGCCGTATCTGAGCCAGTTGTCAGGAGTCTCTACCTGGTATCCGTCACGTATACTCTGGAAGAAAATTCCATATTCATACCGTATACCGTAACCAACCGCGGGCAACTCAAGGGTTGCCAGAGAATCCATAAAACATGCTGCCAGCCTCCCAAGTCCTCCGTTGCCGAGTCCGGCATCCCATTCCATCTCCTGTAAATCTTCGAGTTTATAGTCAAAAGAGTTCATTGCCTTTACCGTATCATCATACATTCCCAGGTTGATAAGGCTGTTTCCAAGACTTCGGCCAATTAAAAATTCAAGGGAGAGGTAGTATACTCGTTTGACATCTTTATCATAGTAGGTCTGCTGTGTTTGAATCCATCGTTCTATGAGCCGGTCCTTTGCAACCATGGCAAGGCTTTTATAAAGATCATGATTCGTTGCGGTATAATTATCCTTTGCCAGGGAGTATTTCAGGTGGTTTATGAATGATCTCTTCAGCGAATCAACATCCATTCCTTTAAAATCTTTCTCCAGCTCAACGAGTTTTTTATTAAAATCTTCGTCTGATTTTGTCACAATCCGCCTCTTTATTGTTGTTTTCGAAAGGATGATATTCTTACTTGATATCCAGGTTTTTTAATCCATTAAAAATATTTTTGGCATATTATTGGTTTATATGGAAATGCCTCCCGGGACTTTTAGAAAATATAAGATATCATAAATCATGAAATGAAAGAAGACTTTTTTTTTATCCGGCAGGATTTTAACATTATTCTGTTCGTCTGCATCACTACTTATTAACAGAGGAAATGATGCACTAAATTTTACTTTTACAAAGAAGTGATTTGAACTGACCTGGTGTTCTATTCTTTTTGCAAAGAAAATCCTGTACATCCCCTGTTGAAAGATATCCTGCCTGTTGGGTGAAGAAGGCTGTTCTTTAAAATAACATGGAGCTGGCAGTAATAATTTATGATATAGTTACTTGACTTAATCAGGAGGATAGATAGTAATTTATGAAAATCAGGAATATTTTATTCTCTATATAATATTTCATCTTCAAAAGGAGACGATTGTTAAGGTATCGTTATGATTCAATTGCCAGGTTTTAATATTTTTGAAAAAATATCTCAAAGCATCAGTACATGTATATTCAGAGCAATCCGTGAAAACGATAATAAACCTGTTGTTATAAAAATGCTGAATGATGTATTCCCTGCCGAGGAACAGATAGTTCGAATTAACAGGGAGTATGAAATATTAAAGAGTCTAAAGGGTGATGGAATAATCGAAGTTTATTCATTGGATAAGTATAATAGTAATCCGGCAATCATAATGGAAGATTTTGGTGGAGAATCTCTGGATAAAATCTTTATTAAACGTAAATTTTCTTTATCCGAAAAGCTTTCTATTGCTGTTGAGATATCGGAAGCTTTAGATTCTATACATCAGCAAAATGTAATTCATAAAGATATCAATCCATCGAATATAGTATACAATCCTGATTCAAAAATACTTAAGATAATCGATTTTGGTATTTCAACAGAACTCCCTCGTGAAATCACATCTGTTAAAAATCCTAATGTTCTGGAAGGGACTCTTTCATATATTTCCCCCGAGCAGACAGGCCGTATGAATCGGTCTCTTGATTATCGTACGGATTTTTATTCCTTGGGTATTACCTTTTATTGGATGTTGACCGGAATTTTACCCCATAAATCAAAAGATCCATTGAGGCTGATACATAGTCATATTGCGATCGTACCGGTTTCCCCTGATGAGATTGACGCAGGTATACCGAAAGCTGTCTCTGACATTGTGATGAAATTAATGGCAAAAAATGCGGAAGATCGATATTTGAGTGCTCCCGGCCTTAAGACTGATCTGGAACATTGCCGGATGGAATTACAAAATACCGGCAAAATAAAAGTCTTTGAATTAGGAAACAGTGATGTAACTGATAGATTTCAGATACCCCAGAAGTTATATGGTCGTGAAAAGGAAGTAAAAATGCTTTTGTCAGTCCATGAACGGGTAAGGCGGGGCAAATCAGAATTAATGCTTGTCTCAGGATTTTCCGGGATTGGGAAGTCAGTATTAATCAATGAAATACAGAAACCTATTGTTCAACATAATGGATATTATATCTCTGGAAAATTTGAGAGACTCAAGAAGGATGTCCCCTATGGTGCTGTAATTCAGGCTTTTACTTCTCTTGCCAGGCAGATACTTGCGGAAGGGGAAGCAAAAATTAATCTGTGGAAAGAGAAACTCTCTGCGTCACTTGGGCCAAATGGCAGGATTATAACTGACTTTATTCCTTTATTTGAGCTGATTATTGGTGAACAACCTGAAATACCCACCCTGGGGCCGGTAGAATCTCAAAACAGGTTCAACCTGGTGTTAAAGGAATTTATTAAAGTTTTAACAGGAAGAGAACAACCGCTGGTTTTGTTTCTGGATGATCTTCAATGGGCTGACTTAGCCAGTTTACATCTTTTAAAATTGTTTATAATTGATACTGATATAAAACATCTGTTCATAATAGGCGCATATCGCCACAATGAAACACCTGACTCTCATCCGTTGATTCTTACTCTTGAAGAAATTAAAAATACTGGAGCAATACTGAACAGTATACTATTGCAGCCTTTAAGCAAATCACATATCAGCCAGTTGCTGGGTGATACTTTTAACTATTCAATCGATAAAACCGAATCTCTGGCAGGATTAATTCTTACTAAAACTAATGGTAATCCATTTTTTATAGATGAATTTTTAAAATTACTTTATAAAAAAAGCCTTATTGATTTTGCCTCGGAGCATGGATGGTTCTGGAATTTGGCAGAAATTGAGAAGATGTCTGCCACCGAAAATGTTGCGGAGCTAATGGCGGAAAAAATTACCGACCTTTCTGAAAATGCACAGGAAGTATTGAAAGTAGGTGCGTGTATCGGCAACAGCTTTAATTTTAAAACTATTAAAGCGATATCGGAGAAATCCGAGATCGACTTACTCGGAGCATTGAAGGAAGTTTTACAGGAAGGTCTCCTCAATCTGATAGATGATATTTTAAAATTTAACCATGACCGTATTTTTGAGACTGTATATTCCCTTATTCCCGATAAGAAAAAGACATTATTACATTATCTTATAGGGAAACTTGAATTGCAGAATACGCCTGATGAAGAGTTGCCTGAAAAAATATTTTTTATTGTAAATCAGTTAAATGCGGGTATAGAACTGGTCAATGAAGAATCCGAAAAACTAAATCTGGCAAAATTGAATTTTATTGCGGGTGAAAAAGCCCTCGCATCGAATGCATACTTGTCTTCATTAAAATATTTATTAACAGGAATAGGGCTGATTGAAAATAATTCCTGGCAGAAAAATTATGATTTCACTTTGATTTTATACCAAAAAGCAATTAGTGCAGCACAACTATCCGCTGATTATTCAGTGATGGAAGAACTGGCAGAGATAGTCTTTCAAAAAGGGAAGACCGTTCTTGACAAGGTAACTGTATATGAAACAATAATTTTTGCCTGCATTGCACGTGGTGAAATTCTTAAAGGGATAAGAATTGGCTTGAGCATTGCTGATCAGCTTGGACTTAGAATACCCGAAAAACCTGGCAAAATAAGAATTCTTTTTGAGTTGTTGCTGTTTAAAATATTTTTATCAGGAAAATCAGTTGAGAGTTTTTTTAATCTTACTGAAATGGATAACCCGTATAAACTCGCTGCTTTGCGGATAATGACCGGAACAGCAACACTTGCTATTAATGCCGCACCTGGAATTCTGCCAATCGGTATCTTTAGAATAGTTAAACAATCCATTAAAAACGGGAATAATATCTATTCACCTTTTACTTATGCAGGTGTTGGAATGATTGAATGCGGTGTAATTGGAAATATCAATAACGGTTACAGGTGGGGCAAACTTGCCGAGAATCTTGTTGAGAAGTCTAATGCAAAAGAAATTGAATCATCTGTAGTAGTGGCAGTCTGGGGGGCGATTTATCATTGGAAAAAACATCTGCGTGAATCACAAAAGCCTTTGCTTGAATCCTATAAAACAGGATTGGAAACAGGTAATCTTGAATTTGCCTCGAATTCAGCATATTTATATTGCTATTATTTATTTTTTTCAGGAAAAGAACTGGTTCCCCTTGAGAAAGAAATAGCCAAATATGCTGAAATGATAAAAAAAATGAACCAGGATACTATCCATAATTATATATTAATCTATCATCAAACCGTGATGAATCTAATGGGGATGTCTGAAAGTCCACTTAAAATATCAGGGATATCTTATGATCAGGATAAAATGTTACCCCTGCACGAGGAGAGAAATGACTCATATGCCATTTTTGAAGTCTATCATATTCTACTAAATATAAACTACCTGTTTGAAGACTATAAAGAAGCTGCTAAATATTCAGAATTATTAAAATTATACGCTGACACTCATATCGCTCAGGCGCATTTGCCAATAATAAATTTTTATGAGTCTCTTACTCGATTGGCATTATTTCCATCAGAAAAAAAATTAAAGCAAAAAAGATTATTTCAACTGGTACTTAAAAATCAGAAAAAATTAAAAAAATGGACCTCTTATGGCCCCATGAATCTAAGTCATAAATATTATCTTGTGGAAGCTGAGATAGCCAGGATTAAGCAGAAGAATAGCGAAGCTACTGAGCTATATGCGCGAGCGATAGAGGAATCACATAATAATAAATTCATACAGGAAGAGGCACTTTCATATGAACTTGCCGCACGGTTCTTCCAATCTATTGGTTTGATGGAAACAGCCCGGTTGCATATAAAGCAGGCACATCTCCGCTACACCCAATGGGGGGCCCTTGCAAAAGTCAAACAGCTTGAAAATAAATATCCGGGACTTCTCGGAGAAGTTACCAGAATAGATGAGACTCAACAGTTTGGCAGTATAAATACTTCAACAAATTTAGCTGCAAAATCTCTTGATTTGTTAACAATAATCGAAGCCTCAAAAGTTGTGTCTGAAGAAATTGAATTAGCATCACTTCTCTTCAAATTAGTTAATATCTCAATTCAAAATGCCGGTGCCGAAGAAGGATTTATAATTCTTGATAATGACGAAAAATTATATATTGAAGCCGAAGGTTTCGCCGCCAGGGAGAATGCAGAGGTTCTGAAATCCATACCTTTGGATAATCATGAAGGCCTTTCCTCCTCTATTGTTAATTATGTATACAGAACAAAGGAACCGGTTTTACTTAATGATGCCTGTATGGAAGGAGATTACCGGGATGATGCGTTTATTACTGCAAATAAATCCAAATCAATTCTGTGTATGCCAATTATATACAAAGATAAACTTACAGGAATTTTATATCTCGGCAACGACCTTGTAACGGGAGCATTTACAGCTGAACGATTTGAAATTCTTAAACTAATATGCTCCCAGGTGGCAGTTTCCATTGAGAATGCAAGACTATACGAAAATGTAAAACAAAAGAATCTACGCCTTGAGGAACTCGATAAAATCAAAGATGAATTTTTAGCAAATACTACACATGAAATTCGGACGCCCCTCCACGGTATTATTGGTATAACAGAGTCTATCCTGGATGGAGCTGTTGGAGAATTAACGGAAGGAATGCACCAAAACCTCTCATTGATTGAAGTTAGCAGTAAAAGACTCTCTCATCTCGTTAACGATATTTTAGATTTTTCCAAACTTAAAAATAGAGATATTGCATTACAGAAAACACCGGTTGATCTTGCAACAATTGTTGATATTGTTTTAGATGTAACTAAACCCATGCTCGGCAAAAAGGATGTTAAGATTATTAACGCCATAGCACCGGATACACCCCTTGTTTGGGCAGATGAAAACAGACTTCAGCAGATATTGTTCAACCTTACAGGAAATGCCATAAAATTTACCAATGAGGGTGTGATTAGAATAGATGCTTTTTCATCGGGAATAGAAAATGAACCAAAGAGAGTTAAAATAATAGTCTCAGATACTGGTATAGGTATTCCCCAAGATAAAATTAATCATATTTTTGAATCCTTTGAACAGGTCAATGGTACAATATCCCGTGAATATAGCGGCACCGGGATTGGGCTGTCTATCGTAAAACAGCTTGTAGATCTGCATGGCAGTGAAGTCCTTGTTGAGTCTGAACCTGGAAAAGGATCAAGCTTTTCATTTACTTTGCCACTTTCAGAATCTCAGGATAAAAACCAGTTGAAGCATAGAGAATCAGAAGGGGAAGTAAAAGTAAATAGAACATTTATTGATGATATATTCTCCAATGATGATAAAAAAGCTGAAAAAGAGATACCTGGTGAAAATTTTTTATCATTAAGTACTATTCTTGTCGTTGATGATGATCCTGTAAATATTCAGGTAGTAAAAAATTTCTTTTGCAACGAAGATTGTACCGTAATCGTATCAACAAATGGAGAGGAGGCTCTCAGTCTTATACAGCTACATCAATTTGACTGTATACTTTTGGATATAATGATGCCGAAGATATCCGGGTATGAAGTATGCAGAAAAGTACGGAAACTTTATTCTGTTTTTGATTTGCCTATAATTCTACTTACCGCAAAAAACACTATCTCTGACATGGTAGCCGGATTTGAAGCAGGTGCTAATGATTATATAACTAAACCAATAAATAAAAAAGAATTATTAACACGAGTAAAAACACTTATCAAACTGAAAAAAACTGTTGAAGAACATGAAGAGGCGAAATATAAACTCCTGCAGGATCGAATGAGTCCTCATTTCCTTTTTAATGCCTTAAATACAATTTACATCCTTACTGAAAATGATCCGGAAAAGGCGGGTCATGGGATAATGGTACTTGCCCAGGCATACCGTTTTTTAACGGATAAATCATCTGAGACAGAGGTGGCCTTTAATGATGAATGGGATTTCATAACCAGCTACATGGAAATACAGAAACTGCAATATGAAGATACTCTCATGATAAACATGAAAAAGGAAGGGGACTTCTCTGAGGTTATTATTCCTCCATTGACAATTCAGCCCTTAGTTGAAAATTGTTTCAAACATGGCTTAAGCAGTATTGAAAAAGAGGGCTACGTATCAGTAGAAGCTAATAAGGAAAATAATCATGTAAAAATTACTATTGAAGATAATGGCCCCGGCTTTGAGGGAGAGGTTGATTATGCCAGATCATTGGGGAATATTTTGAAAAGATTAAAATTTAATTTCGACAATGTTGAATTAACAGTAGGTGACAGAGATGAAGGTGGAGCAATAGTTTGCGTAGACTTTTTTATAGATGACTAGTTTGCCAGTTGTCTGGATCCCGGATTTTTTATTTTAAGCTTTCTATGGTTCCTTTTAATGCTGATGGTTCAGGTTTCGGGAAACTAACTGTTTTTTGCTAAAACTAATGATTAAAGATTGCAAAAAAATCAGAATTAATATTTATGCGGTAATCATTGTTTTTGGAGAATTAAAATGAATGTAATTAAGAAACCTGCAGTTAGAGTAAAACCTGGTAGCTTTGATATGGAAAACCACTATTATACCAAGGTCCTCAATGCTCAATTACATCCAATGGTTTCATTTTTTTTAAATCTATCAAATGATAAAATTATTCAACGATATTGTCATTTAAATCCCATGGTGGAGAAATTTCCCCTCGAGAATGTATTAAATTATAAACCCTCTTATATTTACTGGGCTGGATCGGATCTCTTTAACGTTACAACCTCTGCTGGTGCCAGAAAAATGGTAATTGTGGAAACAAACTCCTGTCCTTCTGGACAAAAATCTATGCCATTGCTAAATGACCATGACGAGCAGGGTGGTTATAAAGTCTTGATGGAAAAAACATTTCTTCCAATGATGAGAAAAAGGGGACTTCCCAAAGGGGGTATTGCTGTCATTTATGATAAAAATCCAATGGAAAATAGTGGATACGCAGCAACAATTGCTGATTTACTTAAAGAAGATGTTTTTTTGGTGGAATTCTATGACGGAGATCAAGATCCCTCTGTAAGATTCACAGAGGGGGTTATGGAAGTTCGTGATGATGAAGGCAATTGGAATTCTATACGAATAGCTTTTCGTTATGTTACACAAAAACCATGGAACCGTATTCCATTACATTTGAAAACATTGGTTTTGAATCCAACAATTGCATGCCTTGCGGGAGGACGGAATAAGATGGTTGCCTCTAAAGCTTATGATATGTATAATGCAGAACTAATTGGAACAGGTCTGAGCATTATAACTCCCGATACAATTAATGATGTAGCTAAAAATGAGGTTCCTCTATGGGTAAACCGTTTTGGAGGTCATGCTGTTGTAAAAATTCCCTATAGCAATGCTGGTCAAGGAGTTTATATTATTACATCTCAAAGAGAGTTGGATAGTTTCATGGAAGCAGATTGGTCTGCACCCCTAAAACTGTAATGACAAAAAATACATGTTTTAGGAGAATAGCATTATGATAACAAGAAAAAGATACAGTCAAGAATTTAAAAAGAAGATAGCTCATGAATTGCTCATGGGGATATCAACAGCTGCAGAGATTTCTAAGCGTGAAGGAATAACAAGTACAACTTTATACAAATGGAGAGATATATTCTCTGTGGGTGACTACGATACAGATGAGCAGGAGACAGCTGAACTTAAAAAGCGTATTAAAGATCTCGAAGAAACGGTAAGTGATCTTGCCCTTGAGAATCACATTCTAAAAAAAACGGAAAAAATACTAAAACAGCTGAGGAAAAAAGAAAAATCATCAGGGAGTATCTCGCCCCGGAATTCGGAGTAGTCAAAAGCTGTAAAGCTATGGGTTTAAGCATTTCAACCTACTATTACAGAAAATTTGAAAAGGATACAGATGATATGATGATTGCAAAGGAAATTGAGGACTATATTGAATTGGTGCCTGAATCTGGCTACAGGCCGGTTACAGTTTATTTGAACCGCCAAATGCTGATAAACCACAAAAAAGTTAATCGAATAATGCGCGAAAAAAACCTTTTATGCAGGAAAAAGAAGAAATTTCGAACGAAAACAACTGATTCCAGTCATAATCTCAAAAAATATAAAAATCTTATCAAGAATTTTGAAACAACTGATATTAACCAATTGGTTGTTGGTGATGTAACTGCCTATGATGTCAGGGGCAAAGATCATTTTCTTGCAACCCTGATGGACAGACATAATCGTGAGATAATAGGAGAGGCGGTTTCAGATAGAAACAATACAGAGCTTGTACTGGCTGCCCTGGAGGATGCTATACAAAACAGAGGAAATCTTAACCTAAAGAACTGTATACATCATACAGACTCAGATGTAAGATATTGTTCAGTTGCCTATATCAAAAGACTGAAATTATTAGAGATGAAAATATCTATGTGTGTAGGTAATGCATATGAGAATGCTCATGCAGAATCGTTTAACAGCACGGTTAAACGCCAGGAAATAAATATTTCAGATTATGATAACAAGGAAGAATCAGCTGATTCGATTTTTAATTTCATTGATAAATATAATTCTATCAGACCACATTCATCGATAGAGAATTTAACGCCTGTGGAATATAGGAAAAAGTTAGAGAAATCACAATTTATGCATTAAAGTTATTTACAGTTTCTGGGGTGCAGTGCAGATTATCCTTATGATCAATTTATTGTTCAAGCCCTTATCGGAAACTCACAGTGGAGTACTGTTTATGAAGGAAGCAAGTTATACCATGTAGGCACAGTCCCCAATAGACGTAATGAAATATTTATATCGGATATTAGAATGATGGTATCATCAAGCAAAGAAGGATTTAGACCATTGGTAGTTTATTCCAGACGTTCCAAGCAACCACTGGTTGAACATTTAAGCGGTTCAGAAAATTCATGGGAAATGCTTGGTACTAATTTATCTTTTAAAGCAAAAGATGGGAAATGGCATTCAGATACAAACAGACTATTGTTAATGGATCGAAAAGAGTTTAATTTGCAGGGATTAGGCCTTGATGATTTAATTGAAGCATATATTCAAACAGTTTTATCAATTATCGCAATTGATAAAATGGCAATCAATCTAATGAATAGTAAAGGCCGATTTAGAAAAAAACTTTTTGCATCATTAAATAGAGATGATTCTTTTTTAAAAGAAATATTATTGTAGAGAAAAAAATGATAGAACCTGTTTTAGTCGAAAACATAGATTTAAAAAAATTTCAACCTGGATCAACTAACAAATTGAAGGTTCCTATTGCTTCAAATGGACTTGGGGATCCATATGAGGTTCCTGTAACAATTGTTAAAGGCATTGAGGATGGCCCTGTAATATGTATTACTGCTGCCGTTCATGGAAATGAACTCAATGGTATATTTATCATCTTTGATTTTTTAAAAAACATCAAACCTCATAAGCTTAAGGGGATTATTATAGCAGTTCCTGTAGTGAACATATCAGGGTATCTTGAAAACAGCAGATATTTTGCTGCTACGTATGACCTTAATAGACTTTTTCCTGGAGATTTGGCTGGTTCTCGAGGAAGCGTATATTCTCATTACATCATGGAAGAAATCATCAGCAAATGCAATTATCTGGTTGATCTGCATACAGCAAGTTTTGGTAGAGGTAATTCATTCTATGTACGCGCTGACATGACTGATAGCATAACCTCCCGTATGGCCTATCTTCAAAATCCTCAAATAATTGTTCATAATAAAGGAGCAGATGGTACGTTGAGAAGTGCAGCATCTGCCATTGGAATTCATGCCATCACCGTTGAAGTGGGAAATCCTCAAATAATCCAAAAAAAATTAATTAAATTTTCATTAAATGGTCTTCGGAATTTACTATCAAGCTTAAAAATGATACCTAAACCAGAGGGAAAAATTACAGGAACCCCTGTTATATGTAAAAAATCATATTGGCTGTTTACTGATAAAGGTGGGATCTTGGAGGTTTTGCCAGAAGTTACCGAAAGCGTTATAAAAGGTCAACTCATAGCATGCCTGCGAAATATTTATGGTGAAATAATTCAGAAATATTATGCCCCAGAGGATGCTATTGTAGTTGGCAAAAGCTTAAATCCTGTTGGAGATGCTGGCTCAAGAATTATCCATCTGGGAATTGAAGGAGTTCCCAAAATCAATTGAATACATTGTATCGATAGAAGTCTTGCGTTAATAGATATATAATGTAAACTCCGGTACCGCAATCGGTTTATCCGGGAGAAGAGTGCTCTAAATAACAAAACTCCTGGCCAATATGACCAGGAGTTCGTTTATGGTTTAGCTCTGCTCCCCGAGTACAGCCATAGATAGAACTATTGATTTAAGAAAGTACATGTCAAAATATTGACATATTGATTCAAGCATGCAAGGGTATTTAATATGTTTTTTTGAAACAGGAGGAATCAATGAAAACAGGAATTCGTTTTTCTCTATCAGTAGTTATTATTCTTACGTTTATATTTACAGAGCAACTCGTCTCAAATGTTCATACATATGCAATAGTAAAGGCAGAGGCCGGGCTTAGAATGAGGAAAACTCCAAACCTGAAGGGTAAAAAAATATACACCTTGCCGAATAATTCAATTGTTGCAGTACTTCAAGAAAAAAGAAAAGAGTTGGTAATATCCGGCAAAAAGGGAAAATGGACAAAGGTTAAATCAGGTGCCATGACAGGCTGGGTTTTTGGTGGATTTATTGAAAAAGATTCTTCAATAAAATCCGGAACATTTAATTCAACAGGATTCTTCGAAAAAGTTTCTGAAAGTCAATATTTTAAGATTGTAGTGAAAGATCTACAGGGGAAGGAGGAAACCTTCTGGTGTTTTGATGGGTGTAAGAATATTAATAAGATTAAAAAAGGTGATAGAATAAAAGTAAAATGGTGTAAATATGTTATTGGTTTAATTGAAGCCGGTGAAGCTATTGTTAATAGAGTTGTATCAATTGAAGTCTTGCGTAACTAGATTTATTATTCTGATACCACCAATCGACATGTGGGGGATAAAATTTTTTTATTATTTGTAGCGCCCTATCCTGTAGGGGCTTCGGATCCATCAGTCTTATTTTATGGCTTTTAAACGAACCTTGAAGTGTAGCGTTTACGTCTCGTTGTGCGAGGGTGTTGCTGCAATTTAAGTTGGTAAAATACTGGGATGTGTTTTGCCGTCCGCCGAATAATTCCCGGGGATACTTAAATGAGGACGTAACTCAGTTCCGCTGTAGCCCCAGGCGCATAGTTTCCTCAGCCTTGAGCCACTGCGTGACCTCTTCGGTCAAGGGTGGGGAGTCATAGTGTACACCCAGCTGGTCAGTTATCTCTGACGGTGGTACTGGTTTGCCATTTTTTCTGAACAGTGCCTTTATGAATGCCCGGGCTGCTACCTCGCCTTTGTAGATGATGAGTTGTTCAAAGTAGCACCACTTTTCGTCCCAGCAGGCCACTCGGGTATGTATCTCGAAGGTGGCAAAGAGGGGAAGTGATATGCGAAACCGGGTCATGGTGGTTCCTGCCACTGGTTCCCATTTATTCTTACGCATCAGTGAAAAGATTCCGGTGCGAATGACATAGTCAAAACGCCCGAAATCAAAGAAGGTATTGAGGGCTCCGTTGTTGAGATGCAGGTTGGTGTCAGCATAGCGGGGCCAGACCCTGCGCTTGATAACCGAGTTGCCAATGAAGTCTATTTTTCCAGGGCGAAGTTTTGATTCAAGAAGAATATATATTACTCGTATGAAGTATCTGAACATGGTGTTTCCTTACAATGAAATCTGTATTCTGTAGTCAATACAAACAATGGTATTGATTGCTGTCAAAGACTCTTTTTTAGGGATTACTATTTTTGTAAGAATTTATTGTATTAGAAAAAATTTCATTTTTCAAAAATGGTAAATGCACAGTAAAATATTTTCAGAAGATTCCCAGGGGAAGAACCAAATTGGACTGGCCGGATGAATTTTACGGTACCTGCAGTAAAAAAGGAAATGCAATTCATGCCAGGCTCAAAGAAGTAAGCTGGACAAAGTAAGATTTTTAGTGGCTCAGATTTTGATTGAATGGACAGAGATGTTTGTGGCCTAAGGAGATGATTGCAGTCTGTCCTGCCATACAAATGGCTCTTTATGAAGATGCATAATAGCAACTATTACTATTTCATCTGTTTTTGTACAGTATATAATTCCGTAGGGAAATCTTTTACACCTGCATTGTCTGGTGTTTTCTGATATGGGATTCCAGGCATCGGGATGCTGAACAATTCTCTCAAGAGTCTTTTCGATTTCTAAGGCAAATTCGAAACCAAGTCCTTCACTTTGGCTGTTGTAGTAATAAACTGCTTCTTTAAATTCATCTTCGGCGGGGGAGAGAATTGAATATTTCATTTTAATTTATTTATTTCATTAAATACTTCTTTTATCGGTCTGGTTGACAGTTTTCCTTCTTCAAGGGCTTTAACTCTGCTTTCTGCTTCTTTTGCCCATAGAGTTTCAATGTTTTTATCCTTTCTGAACTCAAAACTCTCAAGCAGCTCTTCTATGAGTTTTGCTCTGTCAATGGGGGGAAGCTCAAGAGCTTCTTCTAAAATTGTATGTAGGGGTGTTTTCATAGCATAGTTCCTATTCTAGTATAATTAATATATAGTTAAATATATTTAGACTGTCAAGGTAAATACTATTGGCCGGGTTCCGGCTTTGTGTGGTACTCTATAATTTTTAAATAGTACTTATTAGTCCAGAGGCGTACGCAGGATTGGACTAATAAGTACTTTATTGGCGAGGATTTCTGTTGAGTGGGCGGAGATGTTTATGGCATGAATGGGGGCTTTGTACAGATAAAAATTGCTTGAATTAAATTTAAAGAAATGTTGGATTACAGCAAGAGAATAAAGCTATATCAAGTTTGTAATAAAATGGCAATAATATGAAAATATTAATAAGAATTATTTCTATCCTACTGGTAATTTCTTCATGTAATTCAATAGATCGGAGAAAGGATTATAGTCAATTAGCTATCGGCTCCTGGCAAAGAACAATGTCTCAGGATGAATTTCCTGGTGACCTTACTGTATTAGAAAAAATTTCATTTTTTAAAAATGGTAAATGCACAATAGAATATTTTCAGAAGATTCCCAGGGGAAGAACCAAATGGGACTGGCCGGATAAATTTTACGGTACCTGCAGTATAAAAGGGAATATAATTCATGCCAAGCTTAAAGAAGTAAGCTGGACAAAAGGAAGTACTTTTGAAAATCATTCTGGCATAATTTCAGATATCCGTGATGATAAACTAATACTAAAATTATTTAAACTTCCCATGGGGAGGTATAAAATTGAAAACAAAGTATATTATAAAATAAAGAAGTAATCATAGTATATAGTGGTAGTATTTTTAGTAATTACCATCCCTAAAAACAAAAAACCCAAAACTGACGTTTTGGGTTTTTTGTTTGAAATGCTCCCCCGGTTGGACTCGAACCAACGACCCATTGGTTAACAGCCAATTGCTCTACCAGCTGAGCTACAGGGGAATGTAGGTTGTTGCTTAGCAACAAGAAGGTTAATAACAAATAGATGCCTTCTGTGTCAATAAAAATTATAGAAAAAATTTCAAAAAATGAAAAAATGTCCTTTGCATCGGGGTAAGATAAAATGCTGGGGCTTACTTGATACTTAAGGGCTGTCATGGATGACAGTATGGTTTGAATAAAGTTATAGGGCGGAGCACACGAAGTGCTCTCCCGTCCGTGGAGTCTCTCTTGCGATTGAAGAGCGCCTTTTTGTCTCTTTTGTGGCGAGACAAAAGAGGCCCCCGGAGGGAGTATGTAATAGGATATATTTCAGTACAACAAAAAAGAAACACCAAAAGTGAGTACCTCTTTTGGTGCCTTCTCTCCGGTTTTTAAATACCAAATTGAAGTTTAAATACCGAATGAAATAATACTTTACATCAATCAGCAGAGAGGTAAAGTGAACTGTACTATTATTTCCCGGAGTGATTATAATGGATCTTAAAAAAAAGATAAAAAAGCTCGCTGAAGATAAAAATGCAATAATCCTGGCCCATAATTACCAGCCTGAAGAAATTCAGGAAATTGCCCATGTTACCGGCGATTCCCTTGAATTGTCCAGAATTGCCGCTGATAATGACGCCGATATAATTATTTTTTGTGGTGTTCACTTTATGGCTGAATCCGCATCAATTCTTTCTCCCCAGAAGAAGGTTCTTTTACCGGAACCATCAGCGGGCTGTCCAATGGCTGATATGGCGGAGACGGAAGACCTGATCGAGATGAAAAAAGAGCATCCCGATGCAACGGTTATAACCTATATTAATTCTTCAGCAGCAGTGAAGGCCCTCTCCGATGTAATCTGTACTTCCTCAAATGCCATAGATATTGTACAGAAGGTGGATGCTGAAAAAATAATTTTTGTCCCCGACCGCAACCTTGGACAATATGCTCAAAGATTTACCGATAAGGAGATAATCCTCTGGAAGGGATTTTGTCCCACACATGAAAATTTTACTCCGGAGCTTCTGGATGAAATCAAGGCAAAGCATCCAGATGCCCTCGTAATGGTCCATCCTGAATGCAGGCCGGAGGTCATCAATAAGGCTGACGAAGTGTGTTCAACAGGTAAAATGGTTAAATTCGTTCAGGAGACTAATGCCAAAAAAATTATCGTGGGTACTGAAATGGATATGATTGTGAAACTCAGATCCGTTGCTCCCCATATTGAATATATTCCCGCTTCGAGTACATTTATCTGTCCCAATATGAAAAAGATCACTCCTGAAAAAATATACAACTCTTTACTAAATGAGGAGACGGAAATTACCGTCAATAATGATATACGTGAAGCAGCACGAAAAGCTCTCGACCGTATGCTCAAGTTATCCTGATTCGGAGAATAATTTATGGCTGATGCCATTCAAACAGAAATCAATGATAGTTCTCATGATGTGACTGAAAAGAAAGAAGTCAATATCATACGTGAGCGGACATTTACTCCCGAATTGAGGGACCTTGTCTCCAGAATTACCCGCAATGAAGATCAGGAAGATGAAGGTGAAGTTATTATTCCATCCCCCCAGGTTGAGACAAAGGAGGATATGGGACCCAATGAATTGCTGAAGGCTCTTCATCGATTATTTTATGAAGTTAAAAATATGAATGAACTCAATGATATTCATCCATATTTCCATTATGGCCCCGTTATAAATAAGGGAGGCAGGCTGGAGACGGGGAAGCAGATTTTTGATGCACTGTCATCCTCTATTCCTGAATTCTCAGGATATGCTGTTTTACAGCTTGATATGAAAATGAATGCCTACGTCCCTGTCTTTTCAATGATGGAAAATGGAGCCCTAAACGATTTAATAATTGGTTTTCATGATCTTTTGTTTCCTTCATTGAGTAATGGTTTTCATGTGGTTACATCAAAAAGTTTTGAAGGCGAGATGAGCCATGGCGGCTTCAGTCAATATTTTGATTCCTATGCAGAAGGGTCAATTGGCTTTCTGGATTTAGAATCGATTATTCCATCTCTGCATGATTCATCAAATAGCGGGCGGGAAGAAAAGTTGACAACAAAGGTAGAACCTCTTATCCTTTGTGTCTGCAGCGCTGGTGACAGTTTGACAGCAGAAGAAGTTACAGGTTCATTAAAAAGAAATTGCAGCATTCCACTCATGCTGATGGTCGCAGAGATTAAAAAGGATTCCCCTCGAGGTAAAATTGATAGAGACTCCCTCGAATATGTTTTAACGGAACTCGATATGCTGCGTCAGATTTCCAAAAAAATGAAAAACTCAATTACAGTGGTCATAAAAGTTAAACCTGGACAGCAATTTATTGCAGCCTTATCGTTTATGGCTTCCAAAATGAAAAGACTTATTGATGCGGACATTGATATTTATAACCTCTGGCTGGGTACTATGGTTTGCTTTCTGCCGGGAGGGAAGCTTCCTGTTATGGAAATATTGATTAAAGAAATGAATAACGTTTTTGAAAATGCATTTTCATTAAAAAGTTATGACTCAGAATCAGCCAATGGATTGGTTGATATTCTCGGAGATATTTTAACTTGAGTATACGGGGTTATGATAAATGTATACAAAAAGCCCAATTGGGCTTATTTTTTTCCTCAAATTGTTGCTCTCTATTGAAAAACAAAGGTATTATTATTACATTTTGATTTAGTTGTTCGCGCGAACTATTTATAATTGTGAATACGATGAAATTGTTTAAAACAATCACGCACTGTTTCTGTGGCCTGGCCATTTTGTTTACCGGTTCGGCATCATATGCTTCCGGAACCATCGGTGTGTCCGGTGCAGACTTTCTGGAAATACCAGTGGGAAGCCGTGCAAATGCAATGGGGAATGCCTATACCGCAGCTATTGGTGATCCTCATATATTGTACTTTAATCCGGCAGGTCTGGCATCGTTGAAATATCCCATGTTGAGCATTCAGCACCAGGAGCTTATTCTTGATTCACGTCTCGATAACATTACTTTCGCCTATCCCATATTCGATGGCTTTTTAGGTGTATCTCATTCAATTTTCTGGGTACCCCCATTTGAAAAAATTGACATTGACGGCAATGTCGTCGGTGACATCACATTTCTTAATGGTGTCTTTACCGCCGGTTACGGTTATGATTTTCAATTTTTGTATACCGGCGCAACAATGAAATATGTCTACCAGGTTATTGACGGAATGCAGACTCACTCTGTAGCATTTGATGTTGGAGTCATGAAGGGATTCTATATGTATTCACCCTTCGATGCACCTGTAAGAAATTTTTTCATCGGCCTTTCTTTTCTTAATCTTGGATCGAATGCAGGGGGCAATCCGCTTCCCAGGCAGATGAGATTTGGCCTTTCCTATAAGCTGACTCACTGGTTTTCTTTTAATGTTGATTTTATTGAAAGTCTGATTGATGGCTCCGATTTTTATGATTTTATTTATGGCTTTGACGAGGGTTTTCGTGTAAACCTCGGGGCTGAGGTTACTTATCTCGATATGATTTCCCTGAGGGCGGGGTGGCGTCTCAATGACGGGGGAATGTTTTCCGTCGGTATCGGCTTTAATTATGCAATAAAAAATGTCTCGTTTATTATTGATACTGCATACTCTGATTCAGGCATCTTTGGCCCGAACTATTCAATCAACCTTTCATTTAAACTTATACCGAAAGTTATTACCTATGAAGACCGTATTGAAGCAACAAAACATTATCGGACGGGCCTGAAGTACTACGTGGCAAACGACGTCGAGAGTGCCCTGAAAGAATTCAAAGTAACTAAGGATTACAATCCGTATTATAAAAATATTGACCGCAAGATAAATGATTTGCAGGAAATAAAGAAACTGATGGAGGAGAATAAACGCCTTGATGAGGAACTCGAGAAAAAATAATGAAATGAGAAATATCAGGATAACACCTGATTTTTGCGGCAGGGCATATAGTTCAGTGCTTTTTGAAATGGGAAATACCCGGATTATATGTGCCGCCAGTGTCAGTGACGATGTACCTGACCATGCAGCCATGAAAGGGAAGGGCTGGCTCACCGCGGAATATTCCCTTCTCCCTTATTCAACTAATCCGCGCAGCAGACGTCCCCTTATGAAAAGAGACGGGCGGTCTGTGGAAATTCAAAGATTAATCGGCCGTGCCATCAGGGGTGTTGTAGACCTTGAGAAATTGAACGGTTACAGCATCACAATTGATTGTGATGTCCTTGAGGCTGACGGGGGTACCCGCACTGCATCCATCTCAGGGGGCTTTATTGCCCTGAAAAGGTGTATTGATAAAATGATCCGGGAAAACCTGATAGAAGCAACTCCGATAAAAACAAATGTTGCTGCAATTTCTGTTGGGCTCATTGGGGGGGAAGTTTTTCTTGATCTCGATTATAAAGAAGACTCCCAGGCGGATGTAGACATGAATGTAGTCATGGACGGTGATAATAATTTTATTGAAGTCCAGGGCACCGGAGAAGGGAATACCTTTTCCCGGGATGAAATGGACAAAATTATTGATTGTGCCGCAGAAGGAATTCGCAGTATTATCAATATTCAGAATAAGTACTGATCCGGTTATATCCCTCGAAATATTTAGCCTATTTTTATCTATTTATTAAGCGTTTTGCTTTAACTTCCGACAATAATTATAGAATTATGTCGGAAGAGATATATGAAAAAAACACTATTAATTTTACTCATTCTGTTCTGGGTAACCGTTTCACTCTATAGTCAACAGCGAAACATCGTCGCAATCGATACACCCACTGCATTCACAATCGGCAGGGGTGCATATCATGTATCGATGCTGGGCTATGAAAGCGGCGGGATCGAACTGAAAACCCTTATAGGACTCCATGATAATATTTACCTTGGGGTTTCCCTGGATCTCCAGGGTGCCATCGGTACGGAAAAACCTCAACCAAATGTACCGGGAGTAATCGCCCGGATTAAGCTCACGGATGGCTGGGAGGCGTGGCCCATTTCAATTGCCCTCGGCTATGATTCCTTTTTCATCGGGAGGCAGGGGAAGGTTGAAGGCAGCAGCAATGACCTTAACCGTATGATATACGGGCCATACATCGCAGTAACCAAACCGATATTTCTTCTTGGTGGAGAACAGTTTTTCAGCTTCGGCGTAAGAATGCCTACTCAGCCGTATTTTGACGGGGATGAAACTTCATATTATTTTGCCCTTGATTTTCCACTGGGTGATTTTTTCAGGATTAAGGGGGAAGTTGAAAGGATTTACTGGGATTTAAGAGACCCTGAGCAATGGCTTTTGAATTTTGGTTTCAGATATACATATATGGACTCATTGAGTATCGAACTCGGCTTCCTCTATCAGCCGGGAGAATCCATGAGCCGTGTCCTTCGTATCGAATACCATGACCGCTTCTAAATTTTTCTCTCTAATTCTATCTATCATTTTCCTGGAAACTTCAGGTACTGCCGGAGCATATAAAACATGCAACCTGAATATTCTTAACTCTGAAGGAAAGAAAATTACCGCCCGTGTTGAGATCGCCGATACCTGGCAAAAGAGGAACCATGGCCTTATGTTCAGGAGAGTCCTTGACAAAAACAGCGGTATGCTTTTTATTTTCCAAGAAACCCGTTGCAGGAGTTTCTGGATGAAAAATACCTACGTGCCTTTGACAATTGCCTATATAAATGATAGCGGCATAATTACCCAGCTCATAGATATGCGCCCACTGGACACCTCGGTTACATATAATTCAAAAAAACCTGCAAGATATGCCCTGGAAATGAAACAGGGCTGGTTTAAAAGACACAAAATAAGAAAGGGTAGCAGGGTCTTACTTAATGGATGCATCGGTCAATAGAATAGCCTCA
Source organism: uncultured Spirochaetota bacterium (assembly GCA_942491575.1). Taxonomy (GTDB): domain Bacteria; phylum Spirochaetota; class UBA4802; order UBA4802; family UBA5550; genus CAZHNW01. The sequence continues at coordinate 173,656 of CALOBT010000025.1, read as the reverse complement.
TCAAAAGACGAACGATCACTACTAATCGCTCTCAGGATGAAGAACGCTTCAAAAGGAGCAGTGGAATATTCCCTTGAAGAGTTAAAACTGCTGGTGAAAACCGCCGGGGGTATCATTGTCGATTCATTAACTGTTTCACGCGATAAAATTGATCCCGCATATATTTTAGGTAAGGGCTATATACCAAAACTTCAGGAAATAGTTAAAGAGAAAGATCTGAAACTCGTGGTTTTTGACATGACTAACATCAGGCCGGCACAGATCCGTAACCTGGAGGATGTCCTGAAGTGCAGGGTAGTGGGAAGAAACGAGGTAATCCTTGATATCTTTGCCCGGAGGGCCCGGAGTGCAGAGGCTAAAATTCAGGTAGAACTGGCTCAATTGAAATATATTCTTCCCAGGCTTAAGGGACTTGGAGGTGTTCTTTCCCGTCTCGGCGGCGGAATTGGAACCAGGGGGCCCGGTGAAAAAATGCTTGAAACTGACCGGAGACACATTCTGCGGAGAATTACTTCCCTCAGCCGAAAATTAAAAAAACAGCAGGCTCACCGTGCGAGAACACGAAGTTCCCGCAGCAGCGAATTTCTCGGCGCCGTGGTAGGTTACACAAATGCCGGTAAATCGACACTTATTAACCTTCTGGCACATGATGATCTTTTTGTTGAGAATCGCCTCTTTGCGACCCTTGATTCCTATACCAGGATGGTCTTTCTCGATCACGAGCGAAAAACCCTTCTCACCGATACGGTTGGTTTTATCCGCAATCTTCCCGCAAATCTGATTGAATCTTTTCGTTCAACACTGGAAGATATTCAGAATGCCGATTACATAGTACATGTCATTGACATAAATGCTCTCGACCTTATGACCAATATGGAGACGGTCAACCGCGAATTATATGAGCTCGAATGCATGGATCAGCCTACGATTCTTTTTTTTAATAAATGTGATACCCTTGACGATGAGGCTCAAATTAACCGCGTAAAAAGCCAATGGCCCGAGGCCATTGTTGGTTCAGCAAAGGATGGTACCGGTATTGAGTTGTTAAAAGAACGGATTATTGAACTGCACAAGTTGCATTGTGCAAAAAATGAGACTTCCACCGGCATGACCTTGAACTGATGATCTGCAGTATATTTTTACTCCTTGACAATACATCAATTGAAGATATATCTGAAAAAAAATATCAGGAGCCGCTTACATGATGAATCCCTCGGTCATTGAAAATGCTAAAAAAATGACCCTTTTCACAACCTTTGTGATAATCTTTATGCTCCAGGCATTCAGGGTATTCTTCTCCCTTGTCTTTGGTTTTGCCTATGATATTGTTGTTGAATCAACCATTTCTCCTCATTTTGCCGCGGGTATATCCCTGATTGTAATTCTTCTCTGCAGTTCTCTTTTCCTGAAGCGTTTCGGAACTGCAATGATGGTTACTGCGGGCCTGATAGTACTCGCCGCCAGAATACCTCTTTCAATTGATGAGCCACTGGTTCGATTTTACGCCGCCATGTTTATTATTGCCGCATCTGTCTGGTATCTGATCCTTTCCCTGCCGCGTATGCCCGGAAGAGAAGTGGCACTCTCGGCGGGATCTGCGGTCCTTATACTAATGATTACCGGTATACTGAACTCATCTTTCGATGTTACAATGCAGCAGAACTGGCTGATTCCCCAGATTATTATCTCTACTGTCCTGGCCGGTACGGTTTTTTCTCTTCGAAAAGAAAAGAATCTGCACGAGATCCGCTACAGCGGATTGTCTGACGCTGTGTCCCTGGGGGCTTTTTTCTTCATTCAGCTCAATTTTCTTGGTCAGCCCCATGTACTTGCCCGATGGACGGAAACCGGTTACGAAACTGCAGTGACCGTTCACCTTTTAATGACCCTGGCGGGCCTGGCATCGATTGCCGCGGCACGCCGTGTTACAGTTTCTGGCATTATAATGGGGATTCTCGCCCTGATTTGGGGGACCGCCGGGATTCTTGCCGGGCACCTGTTTAACGGAATCATACCCCTGTTGGCGATGAGTTCTCTACAGCTTCCGGTAATGCTTGCCCTTACAAAAATGACGGATAAAAAGGAGCCCTGCAGCTCCAACAGTTCCGTGCTAATCGGTATTGTTTTCTTTATTGTGGCCACCGTATTATATTCATTCACCTTTGTTTATGCGGATCTTATCTATTCTTTCAAGGACCAGGGTGTCTGGATTTTCCTTTTTGTAATGCTGGTAATGCTTCTTCCTGTTTTCAGGGAAGATGCCGCTTTGCCATCACCGATACGCCCCTCCCTCGTGGTGGTTCTCTCTTTCATGGTTCTCGTCTCCGGTTCGTTTATCAGCCTTTATCTAAATTCAATCAATGATGAAGAACAGAAGGAACCGGGAGATATCATTACCGTAGTCAGCTACAATGTTCACTATGGCTATAATGATTCATGGAAATATACCCTCTCTACAATGGCGCGGACAATTGCAGGTTTAAAACCTGATATAGTTTTTTTGCAGGAAGTTGACAGCGGCAGGGTTACCAGCTATGGCACAGATATGGCTCTCTGGCTCGGCAACCGTCTCAGGATGCGCCAGATATTTCTTCCCTGTATCGAACATCAGACCGGCATCGCCCTTTTAACGGCTAATATAATTAAACCGGAAATTCTCAAGAGGTTAATAAACAGCCAGCTGGAACAGAGTGGAATTATCAAAATAGATATTTCCGCCGGGGGAAGTTACATCTCCGCATTTGCCGCATGGCTCGGCCTTTCCCGTGAAGAGCGCAACCGGCAGCTGGATGATATACTTCCCCTTTTCAAGGGAAAAACACCGATGATTTTTGGCGGTGACCTTAACCTGCTGCCGGAGAAGACTGCAGGGAGCGAATACCGTCGAATCAGGGATGCGGGGCTTTCCGATTCATTTATTGATACCGGAAATGGAAAACTTCCCACATCACCTGCTCCAGGAGCAAAGGACCGAATAGATTATATCCTTCACCGGGGATTCTCTGTAATAGAAACCGGTGTTCATCCCTCTACCGCATCAGATCATCACATGATCTGGGCCCGCATGAAACTTAAGCCCCAGGGGCCATGATCTTTTCTTCTGTAACGATTTTTTTACTCAGGACACAAATGAGGCAGTGGGGAGAGATTACCTTCTTGACAGAAAATAGTGGTTGATAAATTCTTTCTCTCGCTTCAGATTGTTTACTTTTACAAGACATAATTCAATTAGTCAGGACAAACAAATAACAGGAATATATTATGATAGATAAAATAATCAGCATATTTTTTGGCACAAAACATGAACGTGATATCAAAAAACTGAAGCCGATGGTTGAAAAAATCAACTCCCTCGAACCGGTGATGCGGAAATTGACCAACGAGGAGATGAAGGCCAAAACTGATGAGTTCAGGGGACGTCTTCAGAAGGGAGAAACCCTTGATGACCTCCTTTCTGAGGCATTTGCACTGGTCCGGGAAGCGGGCATCAGGACCCTCGGGATGAGGCATTTTGATGTACAGCTCATGGGTGGAATTGTGCTTCATCAGGGACGAATCTCGGAGATGAAAACCGGTGAAGGTAAGACACTGGTTGCTACACTGCCGGTTTACCTCAACGCCCTAACCGGGAAGGGCGTTCATGTTGTTACCGTAAATGACTACCTGGCACGCCGAGACTCCAGGTGGATGTCAGCCATATATGAATTTTTAGGACTTACTGTCGGTGTTATTCTTCATGACATGGATCCGGATGAACGTCAGAAGGCCTACGGATCAGATATTACTTACGGAACAAACAATGAGTTCGGTTTTGACTTCCTGCGAGACAACATGGTGGAGCATGAATCTCTTCGGGTTCAGAGAGAATTGAATTATTGTATCGTGGATGAGGTTGACTCGATTCTTATTGATGAAGCCCGTACTCCACTTATAATTTCCGGATCCACTGAGGAGTCTACTAAGAAATACTACCTGATAAATAAAATTATTCCGAGCCTAAAGGAAGACATCGATTATGAGGTTAACGAAAAGGACCGGAATGTTACACTCACCGAAGATGGTGTAAAGCATGTTGAAAGGCTGCTGAAGGTTGATAATCTCTATGACAGCCGGAATATTGAACTTGTTCATCATGTTAACCAGGCCCTGAAGGCCCATACCATTTTTCAGAAGGATGTCGATTATACCGTTAAAGACGGCGAGGTTATGATTGTTGATGAATTTACCGGTCGTCTTATGCCGGGAAGACGTTACTCCGACGGACTGCACCAGGCCCTGGAGGCAAAGGAAAATGTAACAATTGCCAGAGAGTCCCAGACCCTTGCTTCGGTAACCTTTCAGAACTTTTTCAGAATGTATAACAAACTCTCAGGAATGACAGGTACTGCAGATACCGAAGCGGTGGAATTTACAAAGATTTACAATCTTGATGTTGTTGTTATTCCAACAAATAAACCGTTGATCCGCCCGGATTATCCCGACCGTGTTTATCGAACAGAAAAGGAAAAGTATAACGCCATCGTTGATGAAATCGTTGAGCTTTCCGCTAAGGGACAGCCAATCCTGGTTGGTACAATTTCAATTGAAAAATCCGAGGCTGTTTCCAACGCGCTGAAAGCCCGCGGAATTGTTCACAATGTGTTGAACGCTAAGTTTCACGAAAGGGAAGCAGAGATTGTTGCTGAGGCGGGAAGGCCGGGGCAGGTTACAATCGCTACAAATATGGCTGGCCGCGGTACGGACATTGTTCTCGGCGGAAAGAAAGTTTTCATGGATGAACTTGAAAGTCATGTGCCTGTTCACGATACGAAACTATGGGAAGAGTTTAAGGCTGCGGTAATTGCTTCCGATTATGACAGGGCGGAAAGCCTGGAAGAAACCATGACCGGGCAGGATAAACACAGGGCAAAAAGTATAGTCCGCCAGGGACGGGAATGGATTAAGAATCATGAAATTGTTGTCAATGCCGGTGGTCTTCATATCCTCGGAACGGAACGCCATGAGGCTCGTAGAATAGATAACCAGCTCCGGGGCCGTTCAGGACGTCAGGGGGATCCGGGTTCATCAAGATTTTATCTTGCCCTTGAAGATGATCTGATGCGACTTTTTGCCAGTGAACGTATTTCAAATATCATGCAGCGACTCGGTATGGAGGAAGGGCAGGAAATCGAAAGCGGAATGGTGACGAAGGCCATAGCCAATGCCCAGAAACGCGTTGAAGGTCGTAACTTCGAAATACGGAAACATCTTCTTGAATATGATGATGTTATGAACATGCAGCGTGAGTATATCTATAAAGAGCGTAATGAAATATTAAGCGGTGAAGATATTTCACAAAAAATAAAAACATATATCGGGGAAGTAACGGAAGGAATGATTGATTCCTTTACCGGCGGTGGAGGACACCCGGAGGAGTGGGACCTGGAGGGGATCGAGACGTGGCTTAAAAGCAAATTTGTCATGGATATCGATTATGAAAAGGTTGATCCCTACAAGGTGTCCTATTCTGAATTTGTTGAACAGGTTTCAGAAGAGGTTCAAAAAGCATATGATCAAAAAGAAGAGCAGACGGGCAGCGATGATATGCGTACCCTTGAGCGTTTGATAACACTTCAGGTTATTGATACCAAGTGGAGGGACCATCTTTTAAATATGGACCAGCTGCGTGACGGCATCTGGACTGTAGGTTACGGAGAAAAGAATCCCCTTGTTGAATATAAACTCGAAGGCTTCCGCATGTTTAAAGAAATGCTTCTTGCAATGAAGGAAGAGGTGCTCGAATACATGCTGAAGGTTGAGATTGAACATATCGTTGAAGATATTGATTATGATTCACGATATATCGGCGATGAATATCATCCGGATGTTGAACAGTTCGGCGGCGGAGGAATCCCGATTGCGGCACAACCGGTTAAAAAGAAAAAGACTGGCGACAAGAAACCTAATCCTTCGGTATCTTCCGGTGGAGTCAAGCGCAAGAAAACTAGAAGAAATCCAAGGAGATAAACATGTCAGGCACATTAATGAAAAGTATTTCCGGTATCAGGGGGATCGTCGGAGATTCCATGACACCGGAGCTTATTGTAGAAGTTGCACGAGGATTTGCAAAATATACCGGGAAGGGAACTATTGTTGTAGGCCGTGACAGCCGTCCCACGGGAAAAGTGATTGGAGATATGCTCTCCTCCGTACTGGCAATGGCGGGGTGTGATGTAGTGGACATCGGAATAGTTCCGACACCGACTGTACAGCTCATGGTGGAGGAACTTGAAGCGGCGGGTGGTGTCGTAATCTCCGCATCCCACAATCCCATCGAATGGAATGCATTTAAGTTGATAAACTCAAACGGAACATTCCTCAATGCAAAGGAAATATCACGTTTCTTTTCCTTTATGGATAAGGCCGGGAAATACGAAAAATGGTCCGGAGTAGGTGCAATAACTGAAGATACAACCGCTTCAGCCATGCACATCAGCAGGGTGCTGAAAATTGTTAATGCTGCTAAAATAAAAAAAAGTAAATTTAAAGTAGTCCTTGATTCGGTAAACGGCGCAGGCAGTATCATTACCAGGGAACTCCTGAAAAAACTCGGCTGCAGGGTAATCCCCCTCTATTGTGAAATAGACGGAACATTCCCCCGCGGTTCTGAACCTGTACCGGCAAACCTGAGTGATCTCGCTTCAGCTGTAAAAAAACATAAAGCTGATATCGGCTTTGCACAGGATCCCGACGCGGACCGTCTTGCCATCGTTAATGAAAAGGGAGAACCGATAGGTGAAGAGCTTACAATATCCCTTGTGGCAGATCATCTCCTTGAGACAGAAGTAGGACAGGTAATCGTGAACCTCTCCACAACCAGGACGGTAGAAGATGTTGCCGCCCGTTACGGCGCCCCCTTCCGGAGGTCAAGGGTAGGGGAAATCAATGTTGTCGATGAAATGCGCAAAAAAGGAGCCCGTATCGGTGGAGAAGGGAATGGTGGTGTAATATCACCTGAGGTTCACCTCGGCCGGGACAGCCTTGTTGGAATCGGCTATATCCTTGATATGATGGCTAAACGGAAAAAGACTGTATCCGAGATGGTTTCTGAACTTCCCCATTATAAAATGATAAAAGGGAAAGTAAAGGTTAGCGGAAAAACCATGGATGCTGGTATTCTCGATAAAATTAAAAATGATTTTAAGACTGAAAAGTGTGACAACCGGGACGGATTGCGGATAGATTTTAAAAAGCATGAAAGTTTTTCCGGTGGTTGGGTTCACCTTCGTTCTTCAAATACTGAGCCTATCTTCAGGATTATTTCCGAGGGAAGCGACGAGAAACAGGCGAAAAAAATATATAACTATTTTGCCGCCTGCTTTAAATAGATTATGTCAGGAAAGGTTTAAATGGTCCTGGGCTACCCTTGGTATTTCGATATGGAAGGTAGTCCCGGACATGTAAGTAGACTCAAACCATATTTTGCCACTATGACCTTCTGTGATAAACCTGCTCACTTCGTAGAGACCGATACCTGATCCGGAAATAGTCTTATAGGATGATTTTGTTGTATAATAGGGTGCAAATATTTTTTGTTTATCCTCATCCTCGATGCCAATACCGTTATCGCTGATATTTATCATGCTGGTAGTTTCCGTCTGGATTAAGGTTATTTCTATACCGGGTTTGAATTGTTTTCTTTCTTCCTCTGACAGTTTGAAAAGTCTTTTTTCCTCAATTGCCTCATAGGCATTATCAAGAATATTGAACACCGCCTCAAGCAACTGGGTCATTTTTCCGTAGATAATATTTGATGATCCTATCACTTCAAGTTTGATTGGGAATTTTTCTATTTCATGTTTAACCTGTGCCAGGTCTATAGCTGCATTAATCAATTCATCAAAAAATATTTCGGAAGAGTCATCATCACGCCGGGTCAGGTTCGCGTAATTTAATACTCCCTTTATTACACCATTGGTCCTTTTTACATTGTCCAGTAACTGTTTACGGATTTCGTGTAATGTTGCAAACAGTTCGCCGAGGGATTTGTTTTTGCTGATTAAATCTGCGGCTCCTTCTTCAAAGCGTGTCAGGTGCATGTCTATCTCGGTGGCGGTAAGAGAAAAATGATTCAAACGATTATTTATCTGGTGGGCGACACCTTCGGCCATTCCGCCAATGAAGGCGCTTTTTTCCGTCTGGAAGAGTCGTTCCTGGACCCGTTCGCGTTCTTCAAAATAGAGACAGTTTTCTATCGCAAGGGCAGACTGGTGAGCAATGATTTCAAAGGTCGAAATATCATCCTGGGTATAAAAAGATTTATCAACCTTCTCTCCCATAATGAGAAAAGCGAGGAGAGAATCATCAAGAAAGGATGGGACAATGAGCTGCACCGGGGTGGCAACATGCGTATGGATAAAACCGGAAATCTCATTGTATGTCAGAACCCTGCGGGAATCTTTCAGCTGCTGTATCAGTTCATGACTTCCTTCAATGGAGTAATTTCGGGGGAAGTGATGTTCTCCCTTGATGAAATGGAGCCGGTAATAACCGGTATCTCGATCCACAAGGAAAAAACCGGCGTACTCGACATTTATCTGGTATTTTACTCCATAAACAATGATTCGTATTATTCTCTCGAGATCCCTTTCACGGAGAAATTCTTTGGATGCCTGAAGAAACATGTTCTGATAGTTGCGCTGCTTTGCCAGGAGAACATCTTCTGCTTTTCTCTGGAGAAACTGGTAGATGACAGGGCCCACCGTTGCCAGTATAAACAATAAAAGAAAAGAATCAAAATTAAATCCGTTTCGGTAGCCGATAAGAAGCGGCAGTCCCAGAATAAAAGTGTATAGAAACAGGAAAATTCCCGCACGGGTCAGGATTACTTTAATGTCCATCAATCTGAATTTAATGATTGCATACGCCGACAGGAGGACGTAAAGACTGATCAATATGTTCAGGTATGGGGGGAAGTTTATCCCGTACCACATGGGCCAGTTTGAGGCCCCTCCGATAAATGCTACTAAAAGGCCAAGTGCAAGGTATTTTCTCTGTTCGCGGATAAATCCCTTGGAATTTCGCAAAGAATGAATCAGCCAGCCATAACCGTAAATACACTGCCACCACCAGTAGGTAAGATAAATGTTAAATAGTTGAGTTGGTATTGGCCAGAATCCAAGGTTGTGACGGGGTTCAACCGTTGTAAAAAGCATGGAATTAAGATTTAAAAATATGAAAAATCCACTAATTGCGTAATAAAAAATAATTTCAATTTTTTTTCGTTGTGCAATACCTACAAATACAAAAACGAAATGAAGAAAAAGTGTGTTTATTAATATAATCCCGAGGGTGAGTATTTTGAACCAGAAGAAGGCGTGTTCCGCGTCTGTTGAAAGCTGCCAAAAGAGGTAACCGAGGCTGAATATGGCAATGCTGAAGTTTGCGAGAAAAGTAGTATATCGCAGTGGTCGGTCAGTTATCTTGATAAGATAGGCAACACCGAGTATGGTACTGGTAATGAAGTTTACCAGCCCTGTTATACCAAGATAAGACATTATATGATAATTTTACCTCTTTTCAATATTTAAAAAGAATATGATGTTTGTAGCCTTTTCTCTCTCTACCGTCAAGGTATAATTTGTGATGCCGGATGTTTTTACCAGGTTCACTACTTCATCTTCATCTCTCAGGTAAAAGGTCCAGTCTGCCCACCAGTCAGGGGTAAGGGGGATGAAATTTTTTGAATCTTTGTGGGCGATAATAAGCCTGCCGCCCGGGTTGAGGAGGTCGTAGAAAAATTTGATCTGTTCTTTCAGGGACTCTGCAGGTATATAGTCGGCCAGTCCAATGGAGTAAATGAGGTCCTGTCCTTGCAGGTTGCGGGAATGAGTTTCAGGGTCCTTTAAATAGTCATAAACGCTGTTATTCAAAAAATTATACTTTATATTATCCGGGCTGTTCGCCAGCTGCTCCTTAGAAAATGAGAGAGCCTCCTTTGACTTGTCGATCATGTTAAAGGTAACAGGAAATTTCAGGTTAAAGGTATTTTCTGCGAAGATCTCCCGCAATTCCCTTGATGCACCGCATGCAATATTGAGGATATTTCTTGGGTTTTGGGATTCATCATTGAGATAATCAATTAGAACGGTTTTCATTACATTTTTCCGGCTGCGTACCGCCCGGGCATAGTCATCCTCAAGAAAAACCATATCAGCGCAATAGCCGAATTTATCTGAGGTGGGAACTTCTCCATAGATGAACTCCAGAAGTTCATAATCACCGGGATATCCACCCGGTTTTTCAAGGGCGTGCCTGACAGCCTTTGAGGCCAGACCATAGGGAGCCCCTGTAACCCTGAAATATGCCTTCAGTTGTTTTACAAGTTCATCATCAGCAAGTTGATTTTCTGTTTCATTTCCGCTCGCCAGCACTGCTGATGTTGCTCTCATCGTACGATCAGTTGCTTCCTCGTAGTCGAGAGTCCCGGTGTTCAGGCCCTCGGAAATGGACTCCAGTTCAGAAAAATAAGGAACGACGGCATTGTGCCAGAACTCTTTAACTATTGAACGTTTTTTGCTGTCACTAATACTATCAAGAAGTGGAGTAATCTTGTCAGCGAAGGTCTCCGGTATGGAAGTTGTTGTATTTGACATGTCTTCAGGCCCCATTATTGATTTAACACTGTTTATCTTGAGCCACTCTCTCAGAGATAATAAATAAATCAATAAAAAATCAGTCTGGCCGTCCTGTTTGCGTATAAAAAGGGGTATTGTATCACATGAGAAAATCCATGAACCACCTGGTCAAACCTATTCCCACCAGGATCATGCCCTCCAGTCTTGAGAGGCGCCATCCCGTCCTAAGCATAATTATAACCAGGATTACCATTCCGCTCAGCATCAGGAGTGAGCCGTAGGCATGCGGATTGATTGTCATGGGATTTATCGCTCCCGCGAGTCCGAGAACACCCAGTATGTTAAACAGGTCACTGCCGATGAGATTTCCCGCAGACATACCGTGGCGTCCCTTAAGTACCGCCGCGAGGGAAGTAGCCATCTCAGGGGCGGAGGTTCCAGCGGCAACAATGGTGACGCCGATTACCCATTCGGAGATTCCCGCGGTTCTCGCGAGGAAGCTTGCGCTGCCCACAAGAAAATGTCCACCTGCAATAACTATACCGATACTTACGGGGAGTAAAAAAACATCCTTCAGCGTCGCTTCTTCATGAATAATTTCTTCATCTTCGAGGGGTTCCTTGTTGATGAAAAGAAAAATCAGGTAGATGCCCAGTATCGTCATAAGGATGATACCTTCATATCTCGCAAGATTATTATCGTAGAAAAAGAAGAGGAGCAGAAAGGTCACCATGATCATAAAAATACCGTCACGGTAGACAAGCTTTCGGTTAGACTGGATTGCCTTAAAAATGGCAACAGTACCGAGGATGAAACCGAGGTTAAATATATTTGATCCGACAATGTTGCCTACGGATATATCCGCCTGCTTATGTAAAGCGGCATTGATGGTTACTGCAAATTCAGGAGCAGAGGTGCCGAAGGCCACTACCGTGAGGCCGATTACCAGGTCAGAAACGCCGAATTTTTCCGCAATGCGGCTGGCGGATTCCACCAGGGCATCGGCACCCTTCCAGAGGCAGAGAATGGATACTATAAGCACTATAACATTGACGGTAATATTCAGGGGCAGTGAAGAAAATAATGTCATTTGATTTTTTCCAGTTTTCGTGTTTTTAATGACCGGTATGCTGCTTCGATCAGCCCCAGTTCCATTGAAATTCGATCCATTGAGGGGATCCATGGGCGGTCATTCAGGTAATCCTCGATGAATGCGCGGTGCATCGCCTTGAATCCGAGGAAATCAAAAAAGTTGGTGAAGGCAAAACGTCTCTTTTTCCCGTAGAGGGAGGTATAGAGGCCATTACTCTCAAAGGTAATGACACCCTCTGTTCCATAGATTTTTGAGTGGCTCATCCCTTTCAGAGGATTTGGGATTCGCCATGAGTGTGTAAGTTTACCGGAAATGCCGCTGGCGAATTCTACGGCAACCATGAGAGAGTCTTCCACGGGGACCGTGGTTTCATAATTTACGTCCGGTTTCATGGCGAAGGCCCCGGTGGGATTACTTCCTGCGAGGGAAACCAGTTGATTGACCCAGTGGCACCCCCCCTCGAGAAGTGCGCCCCCACCCATAAGTTCCTCATCGCTGCGCCAGCCGGAGATGGTGTCACGGTTGGTTTTATTTAATTCTATGAAGAGTACCTCGCCGATATGCCCCTCTTCTATGTAACGGCGAATCCGTCTGATAAAGGGTTTAAACATGTAGTTTTCCGCAACGGAACACCTGACTCCGAAACGTTTAACTTCCTTCATCAAAGCCTTTAGTTCCGTGCTGTTGCGAGTGACGGGCTTTTCCAGAATGATGTCTTTGCCGTTGGAGGCGGCAAGTATTCCGATCTCCCAGTGGTATGCATGGGGAGTGGTGATGAAGGCTATCCTGTAGTCATCTGAGGCTGCTGCCTCTTCGTATGAAGAAAAGAATCCACTTCCCCCATTAGCCTTTGAAAATTCTTCGGCTTTATCTTTTGACCTGCTTGCAAAGTAGATGGGTAAGTCTTTATAGAGACTTTTGATTATTTTGGCATGTCGTACTGCGATTTCACCGCATCCGTAAAAACAGATGCCCGGTAAATTTTTTTTCATTTTATGATCCTGTTGTTATAAGCGTTTAAAATATCTTAATCGTTTTCTATGAAAAGTGTCAACAAAAGTGCTGTCAAGGCAATTAAAATTATTGCCCCCGTGAATACCCCGGGCAGCCCCCAGACTGCAAAGGACAATCCCGCGATAATTGGCCCCACAGTCTGACCGAAACGGAGCACCGTTGAGTTCAGGGACATGAAGGCGCCACGGTACTCCATTGGTGCATACTCGGATATCATTGTTTGTACCGTCGGTATATTGAGCCCGTTGGCAAATCCATAAAGGATAGCCGGCAGGAGCAATAATAAATATGTCTTAATAAACAGTGTCAGGAGGAGTACAATTAGATACAAAAAAAATGCAGCCAGGATCATCTGCTTGCGCGAAATTTTCCGATTTATCCAGCGTAGATTTGATGAACCTAGGGCGGTACCGATAGAGGCGGAGGAAATCATAACACCAATCTCAAATGATGATGCGCCAAAGCTGCTTTTCAGAAAAAATGGAAAGTACGTCAATATCAAACCGTAAAGAATAATAAATGTAGAGGCACTCACCAGAAAGAGCCCCGCAAGGTGGAGTGACTTAAGGTGCCTTAATGCTTCCCGGAAATATTCACTGATATGATTGTCCGCCTCAGGTTCAGGACTATCCAGAACAAAGAGTACCATCAGTGCCGAGGGAATACCAAAAAGGGAAAGTAGAAAGGGATAGTTCCAGCCGAGAAGGGCAATACCGCCCCCGAGGGCAGGGTAGAGGGCGGTACCGAAACTGAGCACCGTTGCATTATATCCCATGGCTGCAATACGGTCTTTCCCTGTAAAAAGGTCTCCGATAATGGTCTGATTAAGGGAACCGATTGAAGAGGCGCCTGTTCCCTGGAGAAAACGGAAGAAGAGGAGCAGGGAGAAATTATCCGTGAATGAACAGGCTGTACCGGCGGCGGCAAATAGAAGAAGTGACGGTGCCAGTATCTTTTTCCTGCCGAGGCGGTCCGCAAGCATTCCCGTTACGGGAGAGAGAACAATTCCCGGAAAGGTAAAAAAAGTAATGAGCAGTGCAACCTCTTTTGTGGAGAGACCAAGGTCACCGGCAATTATCGGAAATGACGGGGCAATAGTGGCCACTCCCATGACGGCTATTAAGGTTACGCTGAAGATGACATGAAGATTTTTGTTAAGCAGGAGCCTGCGGGTATCTGACATGAAAATTCCTTCAAATGCTGAAAAATTGCCATATCTAATGATTTAGCCCCCTTAATGTCAAGAAATAGTCCAAATTAAGTAATAAAAGTGTAACCGGCTGGACGGTTTTATGAAAAAATTGTTGACATATCGGTACCTTGCAATCTATTATCGAATTATAGACGATAATACCGTACAATTTACTAAAATGGATAACTGAAAGAGGTTATATGATGAGTGAAAAAAGGCCCTGGCTGAAACATTACGGAGACGTCCCCCATGAAATCAAGATACCTGAATTGAGCATGTATGAATCTGTTGCACTCGCCGTTGCAGATTTTTATGATCAGGTCGCCTACGATTTCATGGGAAGCAAGGTAACCTATATTGATTTTAAACGGCAGATCGATCAATGTGCCGATGCACTTGCCGCCCTGGGATTAAAAAAGGGAGACCGCGTTACTATTTCCATGCCCACATCCCCTCCGGGAATTATCTGTTTTTATGCCGTCAATAAACTTGGGGCTATTGCAAGTATGATACATCCCCTTTCTACTGAAACTGAAATTGAATTTTACCTGAATGTCAGTAAAAGCAAAATGGCCCTCACAATGGATATGTGGCTGGATACCTTTAAGCCCGCGGCCCAACGTGCCGGCCTTGAGAAACTCCTCATTTGCAGAATGCAGGATTACCTGCCGGCACACCTCGCAAAACTTTACTGGCTGAAGGCGGGGCGAAAAAATCCTTCAATTCCGAAGAAGGACCCCATGGTTATAAACTGGAAGGAATACGTCATGAAGGGTGATCATCCGAAGGCACTTCGTGGGGAAGTCGATCCCCATGACCTGGCGGTTATTCTCTACAGCGGCGGAACCACGGGAGTCCCCAAGGGGATAATGCTCTCTAACTATAACTTCGTATCCGAGGGCCTCATGTGCGCCCAGTGGGTGGGAATGAATCCGGAAGTTTCCGACGTTCTTGCGATGCTGCCGATTTTTCACGGATTCGGTCTTGGTGTCTGTGTCAATACCGCCCTTTCCAACGGGGGTAAATCCATCCTGGTGCCAATGTTTGAGGCAGATCTCGCTGCGAAACTGATCAAGAAGAAACCGAATTTTATAATCGGTGTACCCACACTGTATGAAGCCCTCAGCAAAAATCCTAAATTTCAAAGCAGTGATTTGAGCTGTCTCTTTGCCTGTTTCAGCGGTGCCGATACCCTTCCGCGTTCAACCAAGGAACGCTTCGAGGAGATTGTTGAGAGACAGGGTGGGGAAGATGTCAAACTCCTTGAAGGATACGGGTTAACCGAGGCGGTTACGGCAATCATGGCCATGCCGGTAGGTGAGTATCGTGAAGGAAGTATAGGCATTCCCTTCCCGAATATGCTGGCAAAGATAGTAAAGCGCGAGACCACTGAAGAGGTCCCCTGCGGTGAAGAGGGGGAAATCTGTCTCCATGGACCAGCGGTAATGATGGGTTATCTTGACCAGCCGGAAGAAACCGCTGAAGTATTGAAAGTTCATGATGATGGGAAGACATGGCTCCATACCGGGGACATCGCAACCATGGACGAAGACGGATTCTTCTATTTCAAACTCCGGGAAAAGAGAATGATAAAATCTTCCGGGATGAATGTCTACCCCGCGCAGGTGGAAGATCAGCTCTATAAACATGAATCAGTGGAAGAATGCTGTGTTATCGGTGTCCCGGATGAACAGCAGGTTGAACTGGTTAAGGCCTTTGTCGTACTGAAAGATTCCTCGCAGGATGGGCCTGAAATGAAAAAGGAACTCATCGAACATTGCCGGAAAGACCTGATAAAATGGAGTTGTCCCCGGGAGATAGAATTTATCGATGAAGTACCCAAAACCAAAGTAGGTAAGATTGCCTTCAGCGAACTTGAAAAACGGGAAATTGAACGTCTCAGGGCTGAAGGCAAATACACCGGAGAAAAGGAAGCAGTAGCGGAAAGTTCCGTTGTTTCATAGCTGAAGCTGAACATTGCAGGTCACCGAGGCCTGCAGTGTTCTTTTTTAACATGTTAAAACTATAAAGTCTCACGGAGGATTCATTGAAACCTTACCCTGGGCTTTTCATATTAATACTTCTGTTTTTTCCCTCCTTAAATCTCAGAGCTGATTCAATAATACAACTCAATCCGGAAAGGGACAAGTATACACCTGAATGTTATGTACTCGAAGACAAAAGCGGGAAATTAACCTTCGAGGATGTTTTACGGAGTAAAAAATTTGTCCCCGCGGCGACAAACAGTTTCGGATTTACTTCATCCGTAATCTGGATACGTTTTCAATACCGGGTTCCTGAAAAGACTTCTGAAGAATGGTATCTCGAAATAGGATATCCCCAACTCGACCGGGTTCATCACTTTCAGGTTATCAAAGATCGAATATTGCATCAGATGACCGGTGATACCCTTCCATTTAACGAAAGAGACGTTCGGCATCATAATTTCCTTATGAAACTTGATGGGGCGCCGGGAGTTCATACTTCCTTTCTTAAAGTAGAAACGGAAAGTTCAATGACGATTCCGGTCTCCCTGATCACCGGTAAATATATTATCGAAGAGTTGAATATTCAAAAAACCGTATTCGGTATATTCTACGGCATACTTATTATAATGGGCCTTTATAATCTTTTCCTTTCAATATCCATGAAGGATTCTACCTACGTATGGTATGTCGGCTTTATTATTTCCATGATGCTTGTGTCACTGGTTCTCAACGGCTATGGATTTCAATACCTGTGGCCGGGAGTAACCTGGCTGAACAGGGTGGCACCATTTTCAGTATTTCTTGTTCTGATAACAATGACAATATTTTCTTACCTTTTCCTTGATATAAAAAAATATTTCAGCGGAAGCGCCTGGTTGTTTAAAGCGATATCTATTTACGGAATCATAGGCCTGGTAATCTCCTGGATAGTTCCCTACCGTATCATGATGATGGTCAGCGCCTCGTCATTACTGCCGCCGATAGTTCTTATCCTGTTGATTGCAATCCGTGGATTGCTGAAGGGAAGCAGACAGTCATTCTATTATATTATTGCATTCACTTCACTTTTTACCGGGGCAATACTTACGGTCCTTCACCGCTTCGGTGTTTTCTCCGCAAGCAACATAACCCTCTGGGGATTTCAGATAGGATGTTCCATGAGCATAGCGCTCCTTTCCCTCGGTCTTGCCGACAGGGTGAATTCCCTGAAAAACAATCTTGCTCTGCTCAATGCAAGTCTTGAAGACCGGGTGGTTGAAAGAACACGGGACCTTGCGGATGCACATGCAACGATTAAGAGGGATATGAACCTTGCTTCAAGTGTACAGACGAAAATGCTCCCCCAGTCAGTTCCCGAAAGTTCCCTGTATGATATTGCCCTGCTGTTCAATCCCGCATCGGATGTCTCGGGTGATTTTTTCGATTTCTACCGGAACCGGCACATGCTCAGCGGCGCGGGACTCTTCGACGTATCGGGACACGGCCTCTCTTCGGGACTGATCACACTCATGGCACGGTCTATAATTACCCGGAATTTTGAAAAAAACCCCGATGAGTCCCTGAGCAGAATTATGGAAATAATAAATCACGAACTGGTCCAGGAGATGCAGAATATTGATCACTATATTACCGGAGTACTGCTCCGCTTCAAGGGAGACCGGATCGATTATGTAAACTGCGGTCACCCGGATATTCTCTTTCGCCGGGAAAAAACCGGCAAGACCGGCAGAATCGTCGATAAAAACGGCGAAAGCATCTGCGGGCCCTTCCTGGGGCTGAAAATGATGGAGGGGGAATATCGACAGGTCTCCTTCCGCCTCGACAGTGGAGATGCCCTTGTGTTGTATTCAGACTGTCTCCTGGAGGGATGCAATGAAAAAGAGGAACCCTTCGATCATTCGGGACTTACTGACGCATTAAGGTCAGCCCCCGGTGGCACCGCAGAAGATATTCTAAATCATATTATTGAAAGGTTCACGGCTCACGCCGGAAGTAAAGACGAATTGAAGGATGACCTGACGGTTCTGGTGTTGAAAAAGAAATGATGTTTGATATTCGCGGAATATTCCCCTGAAGGCGCGAAAGCGTTTTCGCGCCTTCAGGGGAGGGGGCTATTTAATAATTCAAAGTAACAGTAAATATCGGGCTGGAGTGTGTTATTTTACCACCCTTAAATCCCCAGATGCCCCAGAAATAGGTGCCGCCGTTAGTGAAGTCGCCTATATCAAAACTGCTTGAAGTAAAGTTTCCATCATAGTCATACAGATCCTGTAGTGAAACAGCACCTTCTTCTAAATTTGCATTGGAAACGCCTGGACCAGATATTCCATAAGCAATACAGGTAGTCAGATCAATAGAAGATTCGGTAGTTCCGCTCTGAGGATCACCGGAAAAAATTCCAAGAATAAGAACGATGTCCGTATCGGAGGGTTCTTCCCATTTGAATTTATTCGAGAAATCTGTAATTGCACATGATGCTGCATCGCCACTGGGATTTGCTATTTCAATTTTTGATGTATTGTCCACAAATGGAGTGGTAGGCAACTCTGCACTGTCACTATTACAAGATAAAAAGAACATAGTAAATACTAGTAATATATAAAATTTAACAATCTTCACGTTAATAATCCTCCTATTTAGAAATATATTCTAACACCGCCGCCGACGGATAAATTATTCCAGTAAATTTTTTCTGGTGTAATAGTTGTACTGCCAGCATCACCACTGAAGGAATCTCTTTTTATTGCAGGGAAGTTCGCCATGTAACGTACTTCTGCAAAAAGAGAAAATTTTGAAAAAGGGAACAAATTTGCTCCGCCCTTTGCTCCAATGCCAAATAAATTATTCGTTTCAAGTCGGTCTCTTTCTTCATTCCTATATTCAATCAAAGGATTGTATGCTATAATTATTCCAGCATAGGGCTGAATGAACCTGCTGATAGCCCATGAATTTGGGATTATAGAATATGTGACAGATGCATTCATTGATATAAGGAGATAATTTCTTATAATTGTTTCGTCCCATATATCAGGGATTCTTTCAACTACTTGGTTATGGCCAAACCATGAAATACCAAATTCGAAAGCTACAAGAAAACGGTCAAAAGTATGCCCATAACTCAGAGCATAGTAGAGGCCTCCGTTAAGATCTTCATTAAATGGGAGTGAGTAAAGCACCAGGAAGTTAAATTCAGACCGATCACCAATCGTATCAACAGTCAATTGCGCAGAAACCTGTCTCCGTTCCTCTGCCTTTATATCAACATCCTTTTCATATTCAATGTATCCGCCTTTGGCAACCTTAATGCGATGCTCCCCCTTAGTAAGCTTATACTCAACCACGGGAGTCTTTCCCACATCCAGGCCGTCGATATAAACCGTTGCCCCGGAGGGAATAGATGAAACCGACAGCCGTCCGATCCCCTTACCGCTGATAACTGCCGCCATGGCCTGTGCAGCCTGTCCCGCCCTGTCAAAGACATCTCCCATGGTGGACTTGACTACTTTTCCGTCGAGGATTTTACCCGAAGCCACTTCTACGGCCTTCATGGTTACGATAATATTGTTTCTTGTCCCGGAGATTGACCCGAGTATGAGAACATCCGCCCTTGCGAGGCGACCTGCACGGGAAACTCCCTTTGTGTTAACAAGACCCGTCTGCTCCAGGGCAATTTCATTGATCAGTTTTCCCAGCTGCCGCCTCTCAACCACGCGGATATCATTATTGGCAGAAAGCGTGGAAGAAAGTGATTCCGGAAGTGCGTTTTTAAGGAAGGCTACGTTTCCTGCACCGTAATTTGCAAAGTTCATTACCGCTACACGTTTTTTTGGAGCTCCTGAAACAATGGAAGCGGCGCAAAAAATAAATATGAATACAAATGTGGTAATTATTTTTCGATTACCCATGTAATTTCCCCCCGACTACAGTATATTAATTATGCCATTCGTGACTATATCACCACATGAAGGTTTGATACAGTCTTTTTTTTATTTCATATACATGCTTTTATAGGTCTGAAAGTTAAAGTATATAAGAATCTGATTAGTGTCAATTAAAGATAACTTAATTAAGTCCTTTTATTTAATCAATTGAGATCATCCTGGTGCTCTCTTTTACTGGCGGATTTTCAGCTTGACAAATGATCAGGATTTATCGATGTGATTCAGATACGCTTAATAGGGTGATGCCTTTTATAAAAAGTCATCACCCTATTAAGCGAATATATTAAACCAGTAATATCAAATTACTCATTGAGGGAAACATGTTTGAAGGCAGAAGTTATTGTGGTGAATTAACCAGAGAAGATGACGGAAAAGAAGTACTCGTAACCGGTTGGGTCGATACACGGCGTGACCTCGGCGGTATCATTTTCCTTGAAGTCCGGGACGTTTCCGGTATTATACAGGCGGTTTTTGACTCTTCATTAAATGAGGAGAACGTCAAACTTGCAGACCAGACCAGAAGTGAATGGGTTGTGAAAATAACCGGTAAGATTCGAATGCGTTCTGAAGAAACAATAAATCCTAATGTTCCCTCTGGAGACATTGAAATTGTTGCGGATTCAATAGAGGTGCTGAACAGGGCAAAGGTTCCTCCATTTCCCATTGACAGCCGGGAAAACATAAATGAAGAAATCAGGCTGAAATACCGCTTCATGGACCTTCGCCGTGAAGATATGCGTGATTCCATGATAATGCGTCATAAACTGATGCAGACAACGAGGCAGTATCTTTCCGAAAACCGGTTCTTTGAGATTGAAACACCGATGCTTAATAAATCAACACCAGAAGGTGCCCGAGACTTTCTCGTGCCGAGCCGTATAAATACCGGTGAATTCTACGCGCTGCCTCAGTCACCTCAGCTTTTCAAGCAGATCCTGATGGTTTCCGGTTTTGACCGGTATTTTCAGATCGTTAAGTGTTTCCGTGATGAAGACCTGAGAAATGACCGTCAGCCTGAATTTACCCAGATTGACCTTGAGATGTCCTTCGTAACGGAAGACATGGTCATTAAATCGGTGGAAGGACTCCTTGAGAAAATAGTAAAAGATATAGCGGGACGGGACGTTGAACTTCCCATGCCGCGAATGACCTACGATGAGGCAATGGCGAGATACGGAACCGATGCTCCGGATACACGTTTCGGCCTTGAACTGAAAGACTGCAGTGATATCTTTACCGAATCTGAATTTAAAGTATTCAGCAGCGCCCTCAAAGGCGGAGGCATTGTCAAGGGATTTGCCGTTGAAGATGAAGGCAAAATTTCCCGTAAGATGAGCGACGATTATACCGACCACGTAAAGATTTACGGGGCCAAAGGTTTCCCAATGTTCCGGTACCGTGGTGGTGAACTGGAAGGCGGAATTTCCAAGTTTATCAGTGAAACAGAGAAGGCTGCAATCATCGAGCGTTTTGAGCTCTCCAACGATGCTATCCTTTTCTTTTCTGTTGACCGTGAAGATGTGGTGAACTTTACCCTCGCCAACATGAGAAAGAAAATTGCCGCCGATCTGGAAATGATTGATGAAAATAAACTTAATTTCGTATGGGTAACGGACTTTCCTCTCCTTGAATATGATTATAATGCAAAGAGATTTACTTCCACCCATCACCCCTTTACCTCTCCCCGGAAAGAGTATCTTGATAAGCTCGATTCTCTCACCCCGGAAGAAGCGCGTAACGTCAAGGCCGAGGCCTATGATATAGTCCTTAATGGATCAGAAATCGGCGGCGGTTCCATCAGGATCAGCAATTCGGAAATCCAGAGCCAGATTTTCAAGCTTCTTGGAATCTCGGAGGAGGAAGCCAGAATTAAGTTTTCATTTCTCCTGGAGGCTCTTGAGTACGGCGCTCCCCCACATGGCGGACTTGCCCTGGGCCTCGATCGTATCATGATGATTCTCCTGAAGCGGGACAGTATTCGTGACGTCATTGCATTTCCGAAGACACAGAAGGGACAGTGCCTCATGAGTGATGCCCCGTCCCGGGTTGCAGATGAACAGCTGGATGAGCTGTCACTGAAAATTGTTGAAAGGTAATGAATGACTAAAAATACCTTTGAAATAGACGATATTTCGCTGTACAAAAAAATCTGCGGCGCAAATGACGATAATATCCGCATGATAGAATCCCTCATGGGAGTTGAAATTATTCCCCGCGGAAACACCCTCATTGTTCAGGGTGAGGGTGGGAAGGAAGAAAGGGCCCTCAAGGTACTCCACGTCCTTGGGGACTTCCTCTCGACCAAGGAGGATTCTTACGAGCTTTCCGGCTTCGAATTAAAGTACCTCACCAATTCCATCGCGGAGGGGAAGAAAATTAATCCCGATGATATCAATCGTCTGAAGGTAACCATTGCCGAGTCGGGAAAAACAATTGCCCCCAGAACATTGAACCAGGCACGCTACATGGGTTCTATTCAGAATAAGGCCATTACCTTTGGTATCGGCCCCGCCGGTACCGGGAAAACCTATCTTGCGGTGGTGCTGGCGCTGAAATATTTTCTCCGGGGGAAGGTTAGCCGCATTGTCCTCACCCGCCCCGCAGTTGAAGCGGGGGAGAGCCTCGGTTATCTTCCGGGTGATCTTACTCAGAAAATCAATCCCTATCTGCGTCCCCTGTATGATGCACTTTTCGATCTCCTCTCCTTTGAGAAGGTGTCAAAGCTCATAGAAGAGGGAAGTATAGAAATTGCCCCCCTTGCCTACATGCGGGGGCGAACCCTAAATAACTCCTTCATCATTCTGGATGAAGCGCAGAATACAACCAAAAGCCAGATGAAGATGTTTCTGACCCGTCTCGGGGCAAATTCCCGTTTCGTTGTCACGGGGGATGTAACACAGATAGATATCAGCCACCCGAAGCAATCGGGCCTGCTTCATGCCGCAAGGATTCTCCGTAATATCGATGAAATCGAATTTATACAGTTTCAAAAAGAGGATATTTCGCGGCATCCCGTTGTAGAAAAAGTAGTTGCAGCTTACGAGAAGAAGGGGCATAGTGATTAGACTATGAAGTCTCTCCTCGGCATGTTTGCCCGCAGGATTGAACAGGTGAGGGGGCGACCCCGCCTGATGTATTCAATCGTGGGATTTTTAATTGTCATAGTTCTGGCGACAATCCTCCTGTCTTTAAGTAATGCGGGACAAACCTACAAATACAGTATTGGTGATATCGCCAATGAAGATGTGCGTGTTACGCGTAATATTCACTACATCAAGGAAGAAGAGAGCCGTATTGCGGAAAAAAGGGCATCAGAAGCGGTTCCCGTAGTATTTGACCGGGATTCAACGGTTCTCCTGGAGCGTCTTAAGTTAACAGGGATTCTTTTCAGGCATATAAATACCACTTTAAAGAACAATCCACCCATTGGTACTGATGACCTGACCTTTCAGTTGATTTCCCTCAAATCGAAACTTCCCAGATATTTAATGTATAGTGACGATGTTCTGTTACCGCTTCTAAGTTACGGCAACACTGCCCGTCTAAAGAAGGTGACCTCAAAAATTCTCATATATATCTTCGATAACCGGGAGATGGGCATTCTTAACGAACCGTACCGGAATCCGTTGAAACTTCCCAATAAAAATATCACCATCAGGCTGCTCAACACCGAGGGAAGCGCGGAAGAAATACCTGCCTCAATGGATAGCCTGCTGACTATTCCTGACCTTAAGAAAAGGGTCTATACGATATGTTATTCAATCGCACCTAACCTCCCCAGGAAAACCCTTTATTCTATTGCAACAATAATTCACGGTTCCCTGAAGCCGAATATGAGGCTGAATGAGGAGGAGACACGCAGAAGAATAGACGAGGCTTCCAAGAAAGTTAAGCCCGTGATGGGACTCCTGAAGAAGGGACAGACCATTGTCAGGGAAGGGGACACTATAACAATAGATATGCTGAACCGAATTGAGATACTGAACAAGTATTCCCAGACTTCAAATATCAGTTTTATTGCGGGAATCTTTATTGTTCAGTTGATCTTTTTTCTTATATTCGGTTATTTTCTGATAGAATATAGTGACATACTCATACCGGATAAAAATGCAAGTGTAATCATAGCCTCTTTACTTGTTGCCTTTATGTTCTATACTTATTTCATTTATCAGCTGGAAGGGATAAAAAGTTCTTCCCTTGCTTTTCCGCTGTTTCTGCCGATTCCCTTTGTTACTATGATGCTGGCGATTCTCTATAACATGTACCTTTCTGTTATTGTGGGAACACATGTTATCTTTTTTTCTGTTATGATAATGGGGGGCGATATGTTTACGGTTATTATCGCCGCCAGTTCTGCAATCCTTGGAGTTTTTGTTAACTGGAACGTACAGCAGCGGACAGATTTCCTCCGGGGGGGATTTCTCCTCGGATTTATTAACGCCATGATTGTGGTGGGAATTTCTCTGGTTCAGGAGTCACCGGTAAGCCTCGCCTTTAAAAATGTCCAGCTCGCCTTTGCCAGCGGTATCATCAATTCAATTCTGGTTCTAGGTATTTTTCCACTCTTCGAGAGTATCTTTGGTATTACTACCAAGTTTAAACTTCTCGAGCTGGGGGACCTCAATGCGGATATTTTTAAACGTATGCTGGTTTATGCCCCCGGGACATATCACCATTCACTGATGGTTTCGAATCTTGCAGAAACTGCATGCAAGGAAATAAATGCGGACCATCTACTTGCCAGGGTCGGTGCCTTTTACCATGATATCGGGAAAATTGAAGATGCGGGTATGTATATTGAAAATAAAGTGACGGATCCCCGAGCCAGAACTCTCTCTCCAAGATATTATTCCAGACTCATTATATCTCATGTAGACAAGGGAGTAATGCTTGCAAAAAAACACGGACTGCCGCCTTCAATAACCGACTTTATCCTTCAGCATCACGGTCAAACCATCATGACTTTTTTTTACCACAAAGCTCTTGAGGTCGTTGCCGAATCTGAAGAAGCGGAAGAAATTAAAAAATCAGAATTCCAGTATCCCGGGCCCAAACCGCGCAGCAGAGAAACTGCCGTGGTCATGCTCGCCGATGCTGTCGAGGCGGCTACAAGATCCATGCAGGAGCCGACTACCGAAAAACTTGAGGGGATGGTCAGTAAAATAATTTACAACAAACTGAATGAAGGCCAGCTGGAATATACGGACCTTTCCATGTCCGACTTACGGATAATACAGAATGCCTTTTTACAGATTCTCTCCGGTGTATACCATACCCGTATTGCCTATCCTGAAAGTGATGATGTTCAGGATCTTGAAAACCAGCTGGATAAAAAGCGTCAATGAGGCAGCCGTGGCGGAACCGCTGATAAATTATTTCACCGAAGGTGATGTTTCCCTGCCGGATGAAATATCTGAAAAGAAAATTATAAATATCGCACGCGGCGCCCTGGAAAGAATGGAAACAGTTAATGTTTCCGTTTCTATTATTATAACCGATGACCGTGTAATTCATGAGATAAACCGCGAATACCGCCAGAAAGACCGTCCCACCGATGTTATCAGTTTCGCCTATCGTGATGATCCATTTCCTGAGATTGATATTGAAACAGAAGAGCTGGGAGATATCTATATTTCAATCGACAGGACCATTGAACAGGCCCGGGAATACGGTGTCACGAACTGTGAAGAAATGAAACGCCTCCTGATTCATGGTGTCCTGCATCTTCTGGGATTTGATCATGAAAAGTCTAAAGAGGAAGAACTCCGCATGCAGCAGAAGGAAGAGGAACTGTTTAATCTGCTTTAATTAAATCGAATCAACAAGCTCCAGCAGGGCGGTCTCCAGCTCTGTAAGCTGCCGCTTCAGTTCATTTTGTTCTCTCTCAATGTCATTTCCGGGATTGTCTTTGTTGAGACTGAAATAGAATTTAATTTTCGGTTCCGTTCCGGATGGCCTCATGGTAATGCGGGCTCCACCTTCAAGGTCATACTGCAGAACATTCGAAGCTGGGAGATTGTCAATGGCCTCTTCACTTCCTGCACCCGTCTTTTTCAAAATCAGGCTGCTGTAATCTTTTATTATCTCAATTTTTCGGTCATTTATATCAACCGGAGGGGTTTGCCTGAAAAAATTCATAATCTCACCGATTTTTTCTACACCTTCGATTCCCTTGAGGGTTAATGATTTCAGTGAATCAATAAAAAGTCCATGTTCGCGGTATATTTCATTGAGAAAATCATAAACAGTTTTACCCTGTGCAGCCAGCCATCCCGCCATTTCCGCAATGAAATAACAGGAACTGACTGCATCCTTGTCCCTGACAAAGGGGACTCCAAGGTAGCCGTAACTTTCCTCTCCGCCGAAGATGAAGGTGCCGTTGCCTTCCTCATCGTAACTCTTCATGCGGTCTGCAATCCATTTAAAGCCTGTTAGAACTTCGTCGATTCGGCAGTTAAATGATTCAGCTACCCTCTGCTGAAGGTCTGTAGTCACTATAGTTTTTAATATACGTCCGTCTGAAGGTAATTTATCAGCATCTCTTAGGCGCTGCAGCATGTAGACTTCCAGAAGTGTTCCTATCTGATTCCCGTTCAGAAGTATAAATTCACCTTTCCCGTTTTTTACTGCGACACCCATGCGGTCAGCATCAGGATCTGTTGCCAGTACCAGGTCAGCGTTAATGCTTCTGCCATTATCTAAAGCCATGGCCATTGCAGCCGGTTCTTCGGGATTGGGGGATTCCACAGTTGGGAAATCTCCATCGGGGGTAACCTGGGCTGAAACAGTTTCTATCCCACTAAAACCGAAGTTTTTAAACAGCTGTGGAATAATACTGTATCCGCTGCCATGTATCGGAGTGTAGACGATTTTTAAAGACTCCCGGCCTTCCGGGAGGTTTGTAAATCCTTTAAGATCTGCAAGGTATTCTTTTGTAATCGTATCCTTAATGATTTCGATGGTTCCTTCTGTAACAGCCTTATCAAAAGGTACTTCCTGAATGGTTTCAATATTGGTAACGAGGGAAACTTCTGTTATTATCTCTTTGTCCCTCGGTGGAACAATCTGCCCTCCGTCGTCCCAGTAAACTTTGTAGCCATTGTATTCCGGCGGATTATGGCTGGCGGTAATAACAACACCCGCAGAGGCTTTAAGTTTTCGGATAGCATATGAACAGAGTGGTGTGGGCATAATATCTTCAAAGTAATAAACAGTTATACCGTTGCCTGCAAGAATCTCTGCTGTCCTTCTGGAAAATTCAGGCGACATCCTCCGTGAATCCCTGGCTATGACGACACTTCCTGATTTTTTGTTTTTGAGTATATAATTAGCAAGGCCCTGTGTTGCCAGTCCCACTGTATAGTGATTCATCCGGTTGGTGCCGGCACCGATTATGCCCCTGAGGCCCCCGGTTCCGAATTCAAGGTTGCGGAAAAAGCGATCTTTAAGTTCTCCCGTGTCATTATTTTCAACGAGGGATTGAATTTCAGAGATGGTATTCGTGTCATATGGGGGGCTGGTCCATTCCTTTATTTTTTTAGAAACGTTATTTTCAAGAACCATAGATTAATCCTTTGTCATAGAATAGAGGTTACATGCTTGGGTGAAAACCCTTTTATGTCAAAGAAAAAAATTTAAGGGAAAAAGCTTGTCAGCAGGAGCTCTTCCTGTTATGGGTTATTTATACTAGAATCAGCAGGTTGACATACCCGTGAACGGAATTATTGAAAAAGTTATTGAGCACATAGAAAAAGATAAACTCCTGAAGGTGGGGGAATCCCTCCTCCTGTCTATGTCAGCGGGAAAGGATTCAATGGCCATGCTGCATATCCTGAATTTTATCAAAGAGAGATATTCCCTTTCCATGGGGATTTTTCATCTCAATCACATGGTACGCGGCGAAGAAGCCGACAAGGATGAAGAGTTTATCCGCAAGGCAGCGGCTGATTTTAAACTTCCTTTATTCGTCGAACGTTTTGATTTTTTAAAGTATCCGGAGAAGGATATTTCCTTTGAAGAACAGGCAAGGAAGATCCGGTACCGGCTCCTTGAACAAATTTCCGGGGAAAAGGGGTATTCCCTGATTGCGACAGGCCACAACCGTGATGATAATGCAGAAACAGTCCTGATGAGAATTCTTGAGGGAACCGGTCTGCAGGGGCTTTCCGGTATCACTTCGAAAAGGGGGAATATCATTCGTCCCTTACTTCCCCTGACAGCAGAAGAAATCTATAATTTCCTTGAAACAAATAAATATACCTGGCGTGAAGACGAAAGCAATAAAGATTCAAAATACCAGAGAAATTTTCTCCGAAATGATGTGATTCCCGGAATGACCGGACGGTTTCCCCGCTACCGGGAGTCCCTTGAAAGGCTGGGCCTGCTTGCAGATGAACATCTCAGCCTCCTCGGGAGATTGATCAAAAGTCAGGCAGGGGAAGTTATAACCGAAAATTCCGGAGACAGGGTTCTTCTTTCAGGCAAAGTTGACAATGACCCGCAACTTTTGAAATATCTTGTGGCAAAGGTTTTGCAGGGAATCCCCGGTACCTATGCAGGTTATTCCAGGATCGAGGAAATATTAAAAAAGTATTACCATGGGGGAAGTCACGTGGTTCTCTATGAATCAGACCCGCTCCAGGTGAAAAAGACCTTAAAAGATTCCGAACAGGTAATAATCTTCTCCGGAGAGAAAAGGGTAGCTGAATGTGAAGGGGAATGGGAGTATCATGAAAAAGTTTCGTTGCAGGGAACCTCAACCATTGATATAATGGAAACCGGATTGAAGCTTGAAGTCTTCCTGGCAGATTACCGCTATTTTGAAGACAAAAAAGCTTCCCCTGATCATATTTTTGTAACAATTGACAGGCCTGATATATCTTTTATAATCAGGAACCGTAGAAACGGGGATCGAATTAAATTTGGATATGGAACGAAAAAAATTAAAAAATTCTTGATTGAAAAGAAGCTTGACAATGAAATCAAGAATTGCGTCCCTTTACTTATCATTGAGAATGAAATTGCCGCTATTATGAGCGGTTTTATAACTGATTCAGACAACTGCATTGCAGATTCCTGCTTGGTGACTGAGAAAAAACAGTATATATTAGCTGTCCGAAACACCTAAGAAAACTGTTTAATCCTATGAGGGTTTTTTGAGGTCACCTCCCGGATGAATGAGAAAGAAGGAGATATTAAATGAATAAAACTGTGAAACAGTTTGCACTGTTTATCCTGATAGGACTTCTGGTCCTGGCTATTTTTCAGGTTAATCAATCCGATGGGAAAAGTAAGTATATAAATTACAGTGATTTTATAAAAAAAGCAAAAAATCAGGAAGTAGCCAAGGTCACTATCGAAAATGAGCGTAAAATAATTGGTTACTACAAGGATGGCGTTTTAAAGACAAAACCGAAAAGTACCAGGGGTTTTGGCAAAAAAGAGGAACGGTATGATTTTGAAACTACTATTCCTTATAATGATCAGCAATTGATGAATATTCTTTTAACTAATAATATAGTTGTCGAAGGCCGGGATGATGATGAAGGTTTCTGGCTGAAGGGAATCCTCAGTTTTCTTCCATGGCTTCTGTTTTTTGGTATTATATGGTTTATTATGATTCGTCAGATCCAATCGACTGGAAATAAGGCCATCTCTTTTGGTAAAAGTAAGGCAAAATTAAATCCCGAAATGAAATCGAAGGTTACTTTCGAAGATGTAGCGGGAGTGAACGAAGCCAAGGTTGAGTTGCAGGAAGTAATTGAGTTCCTGAAAGAACCGAAAAAATTTACCGCCATTGGTGCGAAAATTCCCAAAGGCGTTCTTCTTATGGGCCCTCCCGGAACAGGTAAAACTCTTCTCGCCAGGGCGATTGCCGGAGAAGCGGGTGTTCCTTTCTTTTCGATTTCCGGTTCCGATTTTGTTGAAATGTTTGTTGGTGTCGGAGCCTCCCGTGTACGGGACCTCTTTGAGCAGGGGAAACAGAGTGCTCCATGTATAATCTTTATAGATGAAATTGATGCAGTGGGCAGACTCAGGGGTGCCGGTCTCGGTGGCGGACACGATGAGCGTGAACAGACCCTTAATCAGCTTCTTGTTGAAATGGATGGATTTGAAACAAATGAAGGTGTAATTATTGTTGCTGCCACGAACAGGCCTGATGTACTCGACCCTGCGCTTCTTCGGCCGGGTAGATTTGACCGTCAGGTTGTGGTGGACACCCCTGATATTAAGGGACGTGAAAAGATACTTGCGGTTCATACGAAAAAAATACCTCTTTCTAAAGGTGTTGATCTTAAAGTTATTGCACGGGGAACTCCCGGATTTACCGGTGCTGACCTTGCTAATCTTGTAAACGAAGCAGCCCTTCTTGCGGCAAGAAAAGATAAGAAAAGGGTCAACCAGGAAGAGATGGAAGAGGCAAAGGATAAGGTTCTTATGGGGCCGGAACGGAGATCTATGATAATCTCCGATGAAGAGAAGAAGGTCATTGCCTATCATGAGGCAGGGCACACCATCCTTGGACTTTTAACGGGCTCTGATCCGGTACATAAAGTAACCATTATTCCCCGAGGAAGGGCCCTGGGACTCACCATGCAGCTTCCTGTTGAGGATAAGCATATTCACACCAGGGATTACTGGGTAAACCAGATAAAAATTCTCTACGGGGGAAACCTTGCTGAAGAAATGATTTATAATCAGGCAAGTACAGGAGCCTCCAATGATATCGAGAGGGCTTCAGATATAGCAAGAAGGATGGTCTGCGAGTGGGGAATGAGTGAAAAACTGGGACCAATCGCGTATGGCAAAAATAACGAACAGATTTTTCTTGGCAGGGAAATTTCACAGCATAGAGATTTCAGCGAATCAACAGCTGAAATGATTGATAATGAGGTTCGGTCAATTATTGAGAAAAGCCGAAATGAAGCAAAGGTTCTGCTTGAAAATAATGCGGATATTTTTAAGACAATTGCAGAGTATCTTATTGAGCGGGAAACCCTTGATACAGCTGAAATTGATCTGATAATGAAAGGTGAACCCCTCCCTTCAATACAAAACGGAAAAAATAATAAATCTGCTTCTGTGGAAAGTTTAGAAACTAAAGCAGATGATTCTGTTGAAACTGATTAATCTTTTTTATTTCAGGGACTTAAGTTTGCAATGAAAGACAGCCTTGATAACCTGCTTGCTGACGTGGAGAACGATGATGATCTCCTCAGTCCGGAAGAAGTCGACTCCATGCTTCAGCAGGAGCATGGAGAGGCGTTAAATTCAGCTGAATCATATAACATATCGGATGATATTTATTCTGCTTCAGCTGAAAAAACCGATACTTCAACACAACCTGAAGATTTATCCGCGGAACATTTTGAAGACGATACTGTTTCCTCCTCTGATCCCTTACCGGAACAGGAAGAACCTGCCCAGAACAATGAGACTGAAAAAGATAATACCCGTTTCTTGTGTGCAGCACCGGGTTCAAAAGAGTGGAATTCCGGTCCCCCCTATATCATTCCGGTAAACAATGATCTTCTCCTTCAGGAAGACTTAAGACTAAACAGGGTATTTTTTACCACTCAAAGTCCTTTATCCGGTGCTGTAGCAAACGATGAAATAAATAAGGCCCTTATCGGTTACATGAGAAAGGCTGATCCTGACCTTAAAGAAACCTGTCTTAATTTTTATTATCATGAATTATTAACTGTATTGCAGGAGATTTCTTCATTGTTTAAATTATCCGAAATCACCTCCAGGGAGTTTCTATATCACATCGGCTCTCTAACTGTCCTGAAATGCCTCATCGTAAAATTAAAATTTGAGAAAAAAGGGGACTGCTACTATTATTCCGGAAACGGGAAGGGGGCCCGGTTTTTTCCAGAGGAGACAATCAAATCAATTGTCATGGACTGGTTCAGGGAGAATATTTTTTCCTCTGCAATCGATTTTAACAGTCTGCCTCAATTCGACATGGTGAAGCGAATTATTATTTCTCAGTATAAAATTGACAGGAAGCATTTTAATGGGCTCCTTGAGCGGGTTAACCTCAAGGCGGGACCGGAAAGGGCCTTAACTGCAGAAAGATTTCTCATGCTGAAGGGTAATGATATTATCGGAGCAATAAAATTGAATATATACAGAAGGTTCCTGGGGAGTTCAATATTCAGGTAGGATGGCCGGCTCTTAAATTTCTATTATTCTATTAAAAGAAATCTTCTTATGACATAATTTCAAGAATTTTTTTCTGCCGAATATGTTTCGTCAGCTCCGACGATCCTGTATAGTTCAATATTTTATCATCTTTCGGCAGGTTCCCCAGGGCATCAACTTCCTTTTCAGCCTCTTCTCTGGCAGAAGTAATAATGTCCAGGTCTTCAATCAGGTTCGTAAATTCAAAATCACTCATGCCATGCTGCCTGGTGCCGATTAGCTGTCCCGCACCACGGGTTTTGAGGTCTTCTTCAGCAATTTCAAATCCGTCATCGGTTTTTTCAAGAATTTTTATCCTGGAAAGACTCTCCTCCGATAGCTCATCGGGGTATAAAAGAACACAAAAGGATTCATGTATCCCCCTTCCTACACGGCCCCGAAGCTGATGGAGCTGAGAAAGTCCGAACCGTTCAGGGTGCTGGATTATAATAACAGTAGCATTGGGAACATCCACACCGACTTCAACAACAGTTGTTGAAACAAGTATATCCGTCTCCCCGTTTTTAAACTTCGCCATAATATTATCTTTTTCAGGCTGTTTAATTTTACCATGTAATAAATCAATATTATTTCCTGGAAATACTGAATCACGCAGATGTTCAAATACGGTAATTGCCGCTTTCAGGTCTGATTTTTCCGATTCTTCAATAAGAGGAAGGATATAGTAAACCTGCCGTTTCTGATCTATGTATTTTTTGATGGAGTTATATACGCCGTGGAGACGGGATTCGGGCAGGGCCAGTGTCTTCCTTGCGGGCCTGTTCGCCGGCATGCTCTTAATAGTTGAAATTTCAAGGTCTCCGTAGACCGTCATGGCGAGGCTTCTTGGAATAGGCGTGGCAGTCATGACGAGTAAATGAGCCATGTCGCCTTTCCTGCGCAGATCAGCACGCTGATTTACTCCAAATTTATGCTGCTCATCAATTATAATAAGGCCAAGCCTGGAAAACTGTACCGTCTCCTGAATGAGGGCGTGTGTCCCGCATATCAGGTCCAGTTCGCCGGTATTTAAATTATTGAGAATTCTTTCCCTTTCTTCGGAGCCTGTATGTCCTGTAAGCAGAGAGGATTTAACCGCTCCTGGTATCAGCTCAATTATTGTCCGGTAGTGCTGGGTAGCCAGAACGGCTGTGGGGGCCATCAGGGCAACCTGGTACCCGGATGAAATGGCTATTATGGCTGCAGCCAGGGCCACTACGGTTTTGCCTGATCCGACGTCCCCCTGGAGGAGGCGGTTCATCGGTACAGGATTTCGAAGATTTTCTGAGATTCTGAGAATGGCCTTTTCCTGATCTGGAGTAAGGTTGAAAGGAAGTTTATCGATGAAGGAGGGAAGCAGCTCCCGGTCATCATTAAAAGTAATGCCATTTGCGGAGGATTGGACTATTTTTTTAGAATATTGAAGATAAAAAAATAAAAAGAACAATTCATTGAATGCCAAACGTTTTCTTGCCGCTTCCGCCTCTCTGAATGTTCGGGGGAAGTGGATATTGAAGAGGGCATCCTTAAGGGACAGGAGATTGTATTTTTGAATAATATATTCCGGCAGTGAATCAATTACTTCCGGGAGGTGATTGTCCATTACCTGGCGGAATAATCTGCGAAACCCCCTTGAATCAAGTCCGGCATTTCGCAGCTTCTCAGTTGATCGGTATAGGGGGATAATCCCTGCGGTATTAATCGTCTGAAGGCTGGAAGTTTCTTCGATAAAATCAAAATCAGGGTGGACTATCTGTTTTCCCCTTCGGAAGTTAATTTTACCGGAGAATATTATTTCTTCCCCGGGGTGAAAAATTTTCTGGAAATACTGGACACCGCCAAAGAAAACACCCGTCAGGGAGTCTGTATCATCAGAGATTTCCACCTCAAGAAATCTTTTTCTTCCCCCCTTTACCTTTACTGAAACAATTTCTCCAATAATGGAGACGGTTTCGTTAGTAAAACAGTCTCTGATTTTTTTAATAGTAGAACGATCAAGGTATTTCCTGGGGGAATAGTACAGCAGG
The DNA here is from genome assembly GCA_942491575.1 of uncultured Spirochaetota bacterium. Classification (GTDB taxonomy): domain Bacteria; phylum Spirochaetota; class UBA4802; order UBA4802; family UBA5550; genus CAZHNW01. The sequence goes on along the minus strand of CALOBT010000025.1, from coordinate 139,599 downwards.
TCTTCTAAAGTTTCAATGCCGGCTTCCTGGTGCAGAATAAGGGCTTTTTTGGGGCCGATTCCATCAAGCCGGGTTAAGGGAGACGAGAGCAATTTACTCCTCTTCAGCTATATACCATACGGAGTTGGGTATTTGTACGTATTTATTATCCTGAGTGTAGAAAAAGGTATAATTACGTTCCCCTTTTCCGGAGGTGATTTTTTTTACACCGGTCCATCTTTTAACAATTTTTCCGTCAAAACTGAAAACAGTTACGGTTAGATTTTGTCCGGTGATGGTTTCTATCCTTCTCTTCATTACGTTTCGCTGCTCAAAGGTAAAGAAGTAGCGAAAATAGATAAAGAGTGAAACGATAAGGATGAAAATTATGGAGGCACTGATTATTTTAAATTTAAGTTTCATCAAACATCTCTCCGGTTAGTGTAAATCCCTGCATACTTTACATTTTGGATTTGGAGTCAGATTCATAGTTTCCATTTCCATTGATGTGCCGTCAAAGAACAGGAGTTTGTTTTTTAAACCCACTTCAAATCCCGCCAGATATTTTATAGCTTCAAGGGCCTGCATCGATCCCATGATGCCTGCCGTTGCCCCAATAACATTTGGTTTGGTTTTTGCGTCCTTCATGGGTAAGAAGCAGGCCAGGCAGGGCGTCTCGGGTACATGTATGAATGTCAGCTGTCCCTGGAATTCTTCGATGCCGCAATGGACAAGTGGTATCGATCTTGCCGCCGCAGCTTCATTAAGTATATGCCTTGTATTGAAATTATCAAGACAGTCGATGACTATGTCTGCGTTGTCTATAAGGTCGGCGCAGTTTTTAGAAGTTATTTTTGTCTTTTCAGCAATTATTTCCATATCAGGATTGAATTCGGCTACTGATTCTTTTGCGGATTTAACCTTGGGATCGGATATATTGTTAAAGCCATGGATTATCTGTCGGTTTAGGTTTGAAAGTTCAACTTCATCGTAATCGACAACTTTCAATGACCCAATTCCGCAGGCGGCAAGATAATATATTACGGGACTTCCAAGGCCGCCGCATCCGGCTATAAATACCGTTGATTGCTGAAGCCTCTCTTGAGTCTCCTCGCCCCAATTCTTTATGTTTACCTGGCGGCTGAATCTTATTTTATCATTTTCATTCATAGATCCCCTCAAACTCGATCAATTTAAGGATTCTGTAAATAGAAATGCAATCACAATTCTTGAGAGCATAAAAAAAGAGGCTTATAAAAAGCCTCTTTTATGTGGTGAGGGGTGGATTCGAACCACCGAAGGCGACGCCGACAGATTTACAGTCTGTTCCCTTTGGCCACTCGGGAACCTCACCAAGTGTATTGTGAAGAGCTGGCGAGAGGAATTGAACCCCCAACCTGCTGATTACAAATCAGCTGCTCTACCGATTGAGCTACGCCAGCGAATCATTAAAAATGATAATGTACTTAAAATTGATATGGGGAATACTGTCAATCTTTTTTCAAAAATTTTTTTTCAAAGGTATTAATTTAAATAAAATATGTAAAAAAAGTAAAATCATTCGAATTATTTTGTAATTTATTTATAATAAATGACACAAATCCTCTATTGCCCGGTAATATAAAGAGAGACTGCTTTTGAGTAATTTTATTAATATAAAGAATTGACAAGTATTGTAGTGCAAATTAATCTACATGTTTTATTAGACAAAAATATATATTTAAATAACGAACAACACTGTTTTTTCCAGAAAATCATTTATGAAGATACGTTTAACTGAAAATAGAATTTTACTTATTTCCCTGGCGGTCAGCGTAATTTTTATGACAGCAAATTCAAACATGCTTCATTCAGAGGATAAACATGTAACCCTCCAGGAATGTATAAATGTTGCACTCTTTAATAATCCTGATAAATTAATTTCAATTGAAAATAATGAAATCAGCAGGCATCAGTATCAGATTGCGAAGGCACAGAGGGGGCTTCAGGTCGATGGTCAAATAAAAACATATCAGGTTGACAACACCGGTACGGATGGCGAGTTTAAAATTCCCGGTGTCAATACTGACATCGGGCTCTTTGCTGGACTTTATTCCCGCTACAAGCTATATGATAAGAGTTCTGCAGAAAAGGAAAAGACCGCAAAGTTGGATGTCAGTCTCGCCAAAAATGCTTCTCTTGCCACTGTAAATGTTATAACATATAATGTGAAGCAGGCATACTACCAGCTATTACTTGCAAATGACAAACTTGTTTTAAAAAAGGAATTGTTGTATAAATATAAAGAAAAGTTAAAGTTAACCAAAAAATTGTTTATGAGCGGCCGGCGGCCAATACTTGATGTCAGCCAGGCTGAAGTCAATGTTGCCGAGGCGATGCTTAATTTCGAAAAGGCGAGAAATGATGTCAGGGCCAGGCGTTCTGATTTATTGATTGTAATGGGGATAGAGGAAAGTGAGGGAGTAAATCTTATACCTGTTCAGGTCAGTAAATTGTCTGATTTAAAATATAATATCAAAGAATTGGATATTCTGGCCTCCCATTATAATCCTGATATTCGTTCCAGCAGGCTTCTGAAACATCAAAAAAGACTTTTAATAGATGTTGCAAGGGGAACCCAATATCCTAGGGTTGATCTTTTATTGTCTCTGGGATTTCAAAATACGCAATTGTACCTTTTTGATTCTACTGACGGAAATTTTTTGGATAACTTTAAATATGGCAGGTGGAGTCCTATAATTGCTACATCCATAAGTTTTTCTTTGCCGGTATTTTACGGAGGGGCTCTCAGCTCCAGCGTTGACAAAGCTCTAGCCGAATACAACAAAATGACTATTAAACATAAGGAAACAAAAACCAAACTTAATGTCAGTATCAGAAATATATACAACGATCTTGTGGAACTTAAAAAACAGATGAAAATGAGTAAATTAATAATTAAAAATTCAGAAAAACATGCACTACTTGCTTTGAGGAGTTACGAAAACGGTATTGGATCTATTACATCACTTCAGGATGCGGAGGCAAGGGTTATTACCTCTGAAATGAATTTTTTAGGGACAAAATACAGCTACCTGTTAAAACTGGCAATGCTTGCACAACTGGTGGGGATCGAAGAGGGGAAAATATGCCGGCCGTAGTAAAAAACATTTCATTATTTAAAACTATTATTCTTTTAATTTTTCTGGCAGGATATTCAGTTCTTACCGGATGCAATGGTTCAAGCGCCAAAACTTTCATTGTTGAAAAGGTGTCAATTGGCCCGGTAAATAAAACAATCTCTGCAACAGGAGTTATAGAGGTGTTGGATTCAGTTCCTGTGCTGACAAATATTGCAGGTATTGTGAACCGAATCTATGTTGAGCCTGATAAAACAGTTAAAAAAGGTACTCTCCTTGCGGTTATCGATGTCAGTGATTTAAATCAAAGGCTTCTTCGATTGAGCACTATTCTTGAAAGTTCCCGCTTAAATTTTGTATCTGCAAAACAGGATTATGAAGGGAAAAAGAATATGCTGAAGGAAAATCTGATTTCCCGCATTGGGTTCGAACAGGCGGAAACAGCATATAAGAAAGCTTTAAATTCTCACCGGCTGCACAGGCTCGATTATAATCATCTTGTTCAGCAAATTAGAGATGCCAGGGTAAGGGCGCCGATAAGCGGCGTAATTCTTCAGGTTAACATCAATGAGAAAAGACCTGTAGGGCGGAATACTGCAGCTTTCTTCATGACCTCTGATTTGAAGAAAATGGTCCTTATCATTAATGTTGATGAAGCTGATATCGGAACTGTCAAAAAAGACCTCAACGTGGTTTTTACCGTCAGCGCATATCCTGATAAAAAATTTTACGGGTATATCAAGAGTGTAGCGATAAATCCCGTGAAAAAAAATGGACTGGTGAGCTATCAGTCCGAAGTAATCTGTGATAATTCTAATCTATTATTAAAACCGGGGATGACCGCCACGGCAACTATAATGGTAGACGGAAGAAAAAAAGTGTTAAGGGTACCGAATCAGGCCTTTATGATAACTCCCGATGGCTCTGATATCGAAATAACAGACAAGGTGATCTGGGTGCAAAAGGGTGTAGTCCTGGACCAGAATTCCTTTCGAAAAGTTAAGGTCGAAACAGGATTAGCCGGAGATATGTATACTGAAGTAAAAAAGAATATCAAGAAGGGACAGAGTATTTTGATTAAGGTTGAGGAAAAGGAAGACTAGATGCCAGAAGAATTAATAAAAATTTCTGAACTGGTTAAAACTTACGAGTTGAGCGAGGAAGTCAGCGTAAGAGCGTTGAGGGATGTATCTCTCTCCATAACCAAAGGTGAGTATATCGCCATAATGGGGGCTTCCGGTTCGGGAAAATCTACTTTTATGAACATCCTCGGCTTTCTGGACAGCCCCACCAGGGGAGAATATTTTCTCGATGGGATTAATGGAAGTTCACTCAATGATGATGAAAAGGCCGAAATAAGGAATCATAAAATCGGTTTTGTTTTTCAGGGATTTAACCTGTTGCCGAGAACATCCGCACTTGAGAATGTTGAACTTCCCCTTTTTTACAGGGGAGGCGTTAGCGGGCATGAACTGAAACAGCGGGCTTCGGCATTACTGGCAGAAGTGGGGCTTTCCGGGCGCGAAGATCACCATCCGAATAAACTTTCCGGGGGAGAGCAGCAGAGGGTTGCCATTGCCCGGGCCCTGATCAATGAGCCTTCAATAATTCTGGCTGATGAGCCTACGGGAAACCTTGATACCAGAACGACCGAAGAGATAATGAATCTTTTTACAAAACTCAATGAAGAGCGCGGTATTACAATTATAATGGTTACCCATGAACCGGACGTTGCAGCGTATACCCGGCGAAATGTCGTTTTTCGGGATGGAGAAATAATCAAGGACATTCCGGTTAAAAAAAGTCGAAAAAAAACTTCCCCCAAAAAGAAAAAAAAATAATTCCATAATTAATCAATTTTTTTTCCTCATCTTTAAAGACATAATCAGTCACATCCGATATAATTAATGTAATATTTAATCAACGGTTATAATAACTTTCCTGGTAAGAATGGTTACTAATACTTAAGGGGTGGGAGTGAATCTACACCTGGAGGAATCAAGCGTGAAAGAAGCTCAGGCTATAAGCAGGTTTAAGAAATTTTTACAGGTTGAAAAAGGTCTCTCCCCGAATTCTATCTATTCTTACACCTATGATTTGAAGAAATTCAGTGATTATCTGCTGTCAATCAATAAGACTATAATGGCTGCAACACAGGAAGATGTGCAGCTGTTTCTCAAGTTTGAAAAGGTTAAGAAGAAAAATTCTTCGAGAACCCTTGCAAGGTCATTGGCGGCTATAAGGCAATTTTATAATTTTTTATCAGATAACGTAGATGATCTTGATAATCCCACTACAAAGATTGAATCACCGCATATAGAAAAGACTCTTCCTGATTATCTTACGATCAGGGAAGTAGATAAGTTATTCGGTTCTATCTCTGAGGATGATCCGTACGAATTAAGGGATAAGGCTATTTTCGAATTACTTTATTCATCGGGGCTCCGAATAAGTGAAGCAATTGAACTTGAAAGCAGTGATGTGGATTTTGAAAATAATTTTCTCAAGGTTGTTGGAAAAGGCGACAAGGAGAGAATTGTTCCGATGAACGATGAAGCTAAAAGACTACTGATGAAGTACCTTGATCTTTCCCGCCAGGATATTCTTGGAACCCGGGAAAGTGAATTTCTTTTTATCAGTAAAAAGGGATCAAGTCTGAATAGAAAATCCGTATGGCGGCTTTTAAAGAACTATGTAACGAGAACCAATATCAACAAGAATATAACTCCCCATACCTTAAGGCATTCTTTTGCCACACATCTAATAGAAAATGGTGCTGATCTCAGGTCAGTCCAGGAATTACTCGGCCACATGGACATATCCACTACTCAGGTTTACACCCATCTGGCTAAAGAAAAATTACAGAAAATTCATAAGCAGTACCATCCAAAAGGGTGACGTTACCGGAGGGGCTGCGGCCCCTTTTTTATTTTTGAGGTCCCTATGAAAACGAAGAGACATTTTATCCTGTTATTATTATTCCTGTTAACAATTTCGATTGTGGTTGCCTCATGTTCTCCAACACCACAGTATCTTAGAAAACAGAACATTCGTGTTGCGGGTCAAAACCGCTTCGTAAAAGTCCTGATCCTAAAAACCAGGGAAACCGTCAGTATAGAAGCCTCCGCACGTTTGAAAATTCGTGACGGGAAAACCGGCAGAATACTCTACGACGCCCCGAAGGCTGCCCTCAGAATTAATCCCGGTAAAATCAGGCAGGGGCTCATGATGGAATGTTCAAACAGTATTATTTCAGTTAACAATAAGGAATACAGGGGAAGAATTGAACTGAAGAACCTCATGGGAAAGATTCTAGTAATTAATCATATTGATCTGGAAAACTATATTAAGAGTGTAGTCCCCGGAGAAGTTCCCTCTTCATGGCCCATAGAGACTTTAAAGGCCCAGGCCGTTGCTGCACGTACCTACACGCTGTATCATTTATCAAAACAGAAGGATCTTCAGATCTATGATCTTGACGCGACAACGAACTTTCAGGTCTATAAAGGAAAATCAGTAGAAAAACCAGAAACGACCAGGGCAGTGAATCTTACTCACGGGGAGTACCTTATACATGGATATCAGCCCGTACTTGCATACTTTCATTCTACATGCGGGGGACGAACAATCGATGACCGATATGTGTGGAATGGGAAGGATATGCCGTACCTGCAGGGAACAAGTTGCAGCTATTGTTCAATGTCGCCAAATTATAACTGGGAAACAAGAATCTCGCTTGAACAGATGCAAAGTGCTTTGAGAAGAAAGTATTCTTCAATGGGGAAGATCAAGCGAATCTCGTTTAAGAAAAAGGCAGGCAGGATTGCCCTGGTGCAGATAGGGCATACGAATGGTACGATTAATATAACAGGTAATAATTTCAGACTTATGTTTCCCCTTAAGACTGTTAAAAGTTTATATTTTAACTCACGCAAATCCGGGCATGGACTTCAATTACAGGGCCACGGCTGGGGACATGGAGTCGGTATGTGTCAGTGGGGAGCAAAGGGGATGGCTATGAAAGGTTTTTCCTACAGAAAAATACTTTCCTATTACTATAAAAATGTAAGGCTCTATCGAGGCAATTATAGAAATGTTGCCCGTAAAAACAGCAGGAGTACTTTTTTTAACTGACACATGGAAAAGGAATACACCCTTGAGGATTTTAATTTTGATCTTCCTGAAGAGCTGATTGCGCAATACCCTGAGGCCAGCCGGGATGCAAGCCGATTGTTGGTATTGGACAGGAAAAAAGGTTCAAGAGAGCATCGCAATTTTTATAACCTTCCTGAATACCTCGACGAAGACACACTCCTTATATTTAATAACGCAAAAGTAATACATGCACGCCTTTATTTTAAGAGGGACACCGGTGCCAGAATAGAGGTTATTCTTACACAGAAGCTCGCAGACAGGGACTGGCTTATTGTCTGCAATCGCATGAAGCGTCTAAGCACGGGAGAAACAATATTTTCTGAAAATAACAATTCCATTTCCCTCACAGTAAAAAAACGCGTGGACGATTATCTAGAAGTCGAGTCGAATGTTGAACTGACAGATGAACTGCTTGCCTCAATTGGTGAACTTCCTCTACCGCCTTATATTAAGCGTTCTCCGGAAGATAAAGATGATGATCGTTATCAAACCGTGTATGCCAGTGAAACCGGGGCGGTTGCGGCCCCCACGGCGGGGCTTCACTTCACTTCTGACCTTTTGAATTCGTTAAAGAAAAAAAATATCGGTCTGGAATTTTTAACCCTATATGTTTCATGGGGGACCTTTCAACCCGTAAGAAACAGCAACCTTGATGAACATAAGATGCATACGGAATCGTATCACCTGCCTGAGGCTGCAGCAGAACGTATAAACAGTGCCCGTAAAGAGGGGAAAAAAATTATTGGAGTTGGGACAACCTCTCTCAGGGTTCTGGAGAGTACCTTCCGGGATGGAGAGAACGTTCCCGGCGTCGGAGATACTGATATTTTTATTTATCCTCCCTATCAGATTAAATCTATTGATGGACTGATTACTAACTTCCATACACCTTATTCGACATTGTTGATGCTGGTTTCTGCCTTTACAGGGTATGATCTGATTATGGAAACCTACCGGGAAGCAGTCAGGGAAAAATACCGCTTTTTTTCATATGGCGATGCAATGCTGATTCTTTGATAAATAATCCTTGCCAAGAAGCCTGCTTTTCCCATACTGGCGTTATCTTTGAAATCAGGAAGTGATCATGTCTTGTACCGCTTTTATCACCGGCATTACCGGCCAGGATGGTGCATACCTGGCGAAATTTTTACTTGAAAAAGGCTATACCGTCTATGGCGGATATAGAAGAACCAGTACCCCTAATTTCTGGCGTCTTGAAGAACTCGGCATAAAGGAAAGGGTGCAACTGATAGAGATAGATCTCCTTGATTCGGGAAATCTGATTCGTGCCCTTGATGAATGTAAACCTGATGAGGTCTATAATCTCGCTGCTCAGAGCTTTGTTGCCGTATCCTTTGAAAAGCCTGTCCTGACCGGGAATGTAACAGGCCTCGGAGTCACCAATCTCCTTGAGGCGATACGCATTGTAAATACCGATATCCGCTTCTACCAGGCATCCAGTTCTGAACTATACGGAGATGTCCGGGAAACCCCCCAAAATGAAGATACTCCCTTTTACCCGCGCAGTCCCTATGCTGTTGCAAAACTGTATGGCCACTGGATGACAATCAACTACCGTGAAGCCTATAATATTTTCGGCGCTTCGGGTATATTATTTAATCATGAATCTCCACTGCGGGGCATTGAATTTGTTACCCGTAAAATTACTGATGCCGTAGCAAAAATAAAAAATGGAACACAGGATTTCTTCGAAATCGGCAACATGGACGCAAAACGTGACTGGGGTTTTGCAGGAGAGTATGTGGAGTGTATGTGGGAAATGCTGCAGCAGGACAAACCGGACAATTTTGTCATTGCCAGCGGACAGGCCCATTCAGTGAGGGAATTCATTGAAGAGTCCTTCAGGTATGCTGATATTGAGATCAGGTGGCAGGGAGAGGGGGCGGAAGAAAAGGGCCTCGATAAAAAGACCGGTAAAGAACTGGTTAAGGTTAATCCCAGATATTTTCGTCCCGCAGAAGTTAATCTGCTTCTGGGGGACGCAACAAAGGCGAAAGAGGTTTTTGGGTGGGAAGCTAAAACTTCCTTCAGGGAACTGGTTCACATTATGACACAACGTGACCTGGAGAGAGTAACCGGGAAAAAATGAAGATACTGGTAACCGGTGCCGCCGGGTTTGTCGGAAGACATCTCACCGGAGCCCTGCGGAAAAATGGACATGATGTTGTTGAAACCGACCTTTCTCCGGTTGGCAAGATCTCTTTTTCTGCCGATATATCTGACTTCCCCCAAACCCGAAAAATGATCTCTGATGTTTTACCGGACATGATTTTCCATCTGGCATCAATAAGTCATGTCAGGGGCAGCGAACCGAGAAACATGCACCTCATAAATGTGAGCGGAACGGTGAACCTCCTCGAGGCCTCCCGCAGCCTCGATAAAAAACCGCGTTTTGTTTTTGTCAGTTCATCGCAGGTTTACGGCTCTGTGGCCGGGGAAGAAATGCCCATTACAGAGGATTTTCCACTGTCTCCCGTCAATCACTATGGTGCCAGTAAAGCCGCGGCAGAACAGGTCGTAAAGGGGTATTCCCTGGAATCCGGATTTCCCTCAATTATTCTTCGTCCCTTCAACCATACCGGGGCAGGGCAGCTTCCTTCATTTTTAGTTCCAAAATTGGTAGATGCCTTTAAAAGAAAGGAAAAGGTTCTTCCTCTGGGAAATCTTGATGTCTATCGGGATATAGCTGATGTGCGGGATATTATAGCGGGATATTCCTCCGTGGCGGAAAATTTTGATAAGGCAGGGCCGGGTACCTGGAATATATGCAGCGGAAAGGCAGTCAGTCTGCAGCATATATTTGAGCGACTGGTTGAGGTTACCGGTCATCGCCCTGAGGTTAAATCAATTGAAAGTCTCCAGAGGAAAAATGAAATTTCCATCGTATATGGATCGTCGGAAAAATTTAAAAAAGATTTTAACTGGCAGCCTCAATATGATATAAATGACACACTGGAATGGATGCTTCATGAGAATTGAACAATTGACAGAGTGGCTCAACGAGACCTATCCGACGTATTTGCAGGAAAAATATGATAATACCGGTGGGCAGATACTTTTCAATAAAAAGGAAATTACAGGGATACTTTTCAGCCTGGATCTGACGGCAGGTGTCATCGAAGAGGCGAAAGAAAAAAACTGCAATTTTATTATAAATCATCACCCGTACTTTTTTAAAGGAATCAAGCAGATTGACGACGGGGATGCCCATGCCTCTCTTCTTCTTGAACTGATTGATAATCGAATTTCCTGTTTTGCCCTTCACACTAATTTTGATAAATTCATGAACCGTTTCATTGAGGATAAACTCGGTTTGAAACATCAGCAGGTCCTTTTTGAAACTGAAATCGGCGATGATGGTGATCAACTGGGATTCGGATCGATTTCGAATTTAAAACGAAAGGTCAGTCTTTTGGATTTTTTGAAGCATGTAAAAGAACGCCTGCAGCTTAATTTTCTTGTTTTCAGCGGCGATGAAGAAATGGAAATTGAGAAGGTTGCGATTCTCAACGGTGCAGGAGGAAATTCAGTTCCGGATATAATCAAAAACCACAGGATTGACTGCATCCTTACTGGGGATGTGGGACATCACAGTGCCAGGGCCGCCCTGGATTACGGGGTTGCACTGATCGACGCTGGGCATTACGGAACCGAGCGTCTAATGATGGAATATTTATATAATTTAATAGAGAAATACCTGGCAGATTTTTTTTCAGAGGAAGTCCCTCTTTTTCTGTCAGTGAATGAAAAATCTCCCTTTAGGATTTATACAAAATGAACAGTGACATAAAAATTATGGTCGAACTGCAGCGATACTGGCAGAATATCCTTGGAGCCAAGAAGGAAATTGAGAGAAACGAAAAGAATCTTTCACTCTGGCAGGAGAAGTTTGAAAAGCTTAAAAAGAAAGTTGAAGTCATTGGGGGGGAAGTCAAGGCCCTGAAACAGGACATTAAAAAGAGTGAGCTTGAACTTGAAACAGTTGATGAACGAGTTAAAAAACTGGAAGAAAGAAGAAATTTACTCAAAACTGAAAAAGAACTCGATGCTCTCGATAACGAATTGAAAAAAGCAAAAGATGAAGACAGTGAAATTGAAAGCAGTCTTATAGAACTTATGGATAACCTCGAGTCAAAGGAAACAGAATTTGAAGCAGCTGAGAGAGAGTCCGGTGAAGTATCAGATCAGCTGGAAAAGGATAGTGTGATTATACAGAACAAAATTAGGGATGAAGAGGATACCATCAGTAAAAATCAATCCCTTTATGACCAGTTACTGCTTCAACTGGGCGCGGGAGTTAAATCAAAGTTCACAAAACTCCTTTCTTCCAAAAATGGTATTGCAATCGGTTCTATAGAGGGAGAGATCTGCGGGAGCTGTAACTTTCAGATACCATCACATCTGGCAATAGAAGCATCAACAAATGAATCCATAGTAAATTGTACAAACTGTGGACGTTTTTTGTATAATAAATAAAATTTTTTAATCAACAGGAATTCTCCTTCGTCTACTCATTAGAAGGCAGGCGGATTTAAAGATTATAAAGTAATAATTAGCAGGTAATAAATATGTTATTAAGTATAGACAGGGTCCTTCAGCTGCTGTCAGAAGGAAAAACACTGGATAAAATAGCCGAAATGGCATCCTGTGAAACGGAAGATGTAACTGAAATTGTTGAACAGGCCAGAAGGATTTTAAGCAAATATGAAAAACAGAATTCCAGAAAAAAAATTATCATAAAAAAGAAAATTTCTGAATCTGAAAAAGAGGATTCTTTCCGAGAGGATGAGACATCTCAAATATTTTCCGGAGCCGAACTGTCTGCAGTTCCGGTTGACTCGGCCCTTACCATGTACATTGCCGGTTACAGCAATCCCATGGAAAAGAGGGGAGGTTTCGGTATAACAGTGCATGACAGGGAAGACCGACAGGTTGGAAGGGTTTCATACTACTGTGGGAATTGCAGCGAAACCATCGCTTTGTACAGGGCCGTACTGAGGGCATTGAAAATCGGAAATTATTTCAACAGTAAAATAATAAAAATCAGAAATGATAATGAGACTTTTTTAAAGCAGGCCTCCGGTGAGATCCCCGTCGAAGATTCTGCATTGAATAAAATAATTGTTGAAATTGCCGAAGAGAAAAATAAAAAGGCACAATGTATTTTTGAGCCCGTATCAAAAGTACCGGTTGACAAAGCCAGGTTTTTTGCTGAAAAAGCTACTGTAAAAAAGGAGCGATATTAATGAAGGAGTGGCTGTCAAGGCCGGTGAACAGCACACTTCTTTACGAGTGTTTACCCCTTTTCGAAATTTCTGAGATTCCCCTGAATATTGCTATTGGACGGGGTGCAGAAACCCCTCTGGATGTTCATAATTATTTTTATCCGAGACTTTCGCAGCTGCACAGCCCCTTTCGGATGGAAGGGATGTATGAAGCTGTTGAGTTGATTAAAAAAGCAATTAATGAAAAAAAACAAATTGTTGTTTTTACTGATTCTGATCTTGACGGCATTACCGGCCTTTCGGTATTATACAACCTGCTGAAAAAATTCGGAGTTACCACTAAATACAGATTCCCTGTAGGAGAAGAATCTTACGGACTTTCTTCCAGTATTATTGATGAATTGAAAGACCAGGGAGGAGAACTCCTGATAACCATTGACTCCGGTATAAAGGACGTTGAGGAAATCAGTCGCGCAAAATCTCTCGGTATGGATATTATTGTAACAGATCATCATGAGCCGGATGAAATCCTGCCTGACTGCATCATACTGAATCCAAAAGTTGATAAATGCAATTATCCCTTTAAATATCTGGCGGGAGCGGGAGTAGTCTTTAAACTGTGCCATGCAATTCTATTAAGCTATCTGCCATCATTTAATAAAAAATTTTATCTAATTAACAGGCGGAAGGATAATTATCATTTTCTTACTGTAAGAGACGGAATTATACTTTCTAACGAGACGGTTATCTCTATAAATGAATTTACAGAAAAATTGGATAATTCATCAATAGTGGTAGCTGCAACTGATGAAGTTTTTGAAACTGTCATGAGCAGAAATTGCAGTTGTCCGGTTTATCATCTCGGGGACTGGCTTCAGGAGAATAATATCTGCAGCGTCCGGGAAGCCGCAGAATCAGCGGGCCTTCCTTTTCAGCTCTATTCTTCAGATGAAGATTTGATTTATGATATCTTTACTGAAATTCAACTTAAAAATTCCCCCAGGTTACTTGAATTCATCAAGGAAGTTCTAGGTAATGTTGCTATCGGAAATATAGCCGATATTATGCCCCTTGAACAGGAGAATAGAATTTTAACCTATCATGGAATCAAAAGTCTCAATGGGACATCCCATCCCGGTCTGGGACAACTTATCAGTAATTCAAGGGTGGACAGCAAGGCAATTGGGTGGGATATTGCTCCAATTCTAAATTCACCCGGTCGATTTGGAGAAGCTGAACTTACTGCATCCTTTTTTTTAGGGGAAGACTCTGAATCTATTACAGACATTGTTGCAAAAGTCAAGCATATGAATGAATACAGAAAAAAGCTGGTTCAAAAAACGTGCTCAGGTTTAATCGAACAAATTGAGGCAGGTGAAATTTCCAATGAATCAAATTTCCTTTTTCTTTACTGTAATGAAATTCCAGATGGATTGGCGGGCCTGATTGCTAACCGGCTTGCGGACAGGTATGACAAACCTGCAATCGTGGCAACTCAAAACAATGAAGGGGTAAAGGGGTCTGGAAGGGCTCCTGGTAATTTTGATTTTTTATCATTTATAACCAAATATGAAAATTATTTTATACGACTTGGTGGACATGCCCAGGCATTTGGATTTACCGCAGATGAAAAAAATCTTTCATTTATTATCGAACAACTCCGGAAGGAAGATATTATTGATACAGAGGATAGTCCGGTAATATTCGATATGCAACTGCCAGTTAAGGATGTTTCTCTAAATCTTGCAGAGGAGTTGACATTTCTTGGTCCTTTTGGCCGGGGGAATGAAGAACCTGTTTTTTATGCAGAAACTGAAGTCATCGATAGATTTTTAAGGTTTGGCAAAGAAAAAAATCATGGAAAATTTATTATTGCCGAACAGGAGGTTATTGGGTGGGGTATTGCTGATAAAATGGAAGAGCTTCTTGAGGAAAATTCACCGGTGGATTTTCTCTATACTATTGAGATCAGTCAGTTCAGAGGGAAAAAACAACTGCGTCTGATACTGAAAGAGATAGTAAAGCATACTGGTTAGCGGCTCTACTTAATTCCTGTGATCAAAACTTCAGTCCTATCCACTCTCCTGAAACCTACAGCTGTATCCATAACTTCTGAATTTCCAACACCCAGTGTTTCTACTCTCTCATCATCAATGCCTGCTTCAACGAGAAACATCTTAAGGAAACCGGCTTTTCTTTTTGTATATGCCCGTAAATCTCTGTATTGCGAATGGCCGATAATTTTTATTCTGGCTTCCTTGTGGTTTTTAAGGACAACGGCAATTTTCTGAAATGAATCTTGCCCAAAATCATTAAGTATGTATTTTCCTTTTACGAAAATATTTTTATCCGGGAAGACTCTCCTGTATATATCACCCTTTTTTAAAAGGTTGGCTTCGATGATATCTAGTAGATCCGGTTTTTTTTCAGCGGGTGCCTGATTTTCCTTGTAAAAATCTCTCTCAAGGGATAATTTTTCATAATTGGCTTTTGTGGCCAGGGCTGAGATAGTAGTAGTCTCTGTTTTAACAATAGACATTGATGAATGATAGTACGCATTTATGAAATCTTTTTTTTCGATGGCAAGGCTGGCTTTTCTCAGGCTGATGACAGATTCGGCATAATCATCGTGGGGGATATATTTTTTGAGTTCAAAATTGTACTCAAGGTCGCTCATTTTTTTTTGAGCTTCCTGAATCCGACTTGTTGCATTTTTCTGGTCCCAACTGAAGAGGGGGGAAAGGAAGGCGAATAATAGTATTAAAATAACAGTTATTTTATTCACTGTGATGTTTCCTTCTTGCTGCTTATTTCGGCGCGGACACGGTTGAGTTCGTTTTCCGCTTCAAGTAGTTCTTTTTTTGCTTCGATTTTTTTAAAGTAGGCCATTCCTATGCTGATTGTCAGCAGGGCCAATTCTTCTTTTCCTTCTTTGAGCGATTTTTTAGCGTCCTTGATATACTTTTCGATGTTCTTGATTTCATCTTTGGCGTATACTTCAGCTTTGTCTTTTTTAAATTTTTCAAGTTTAACTTCAGCTATCCTGATTAAACTCCGAATTTCTTCGGGTTGATTTTCAGCTGTTGCCGGCATTCCGCTTATAAATAAAAAGGCAGAAATAAACAGGATTAATATTTTATTTTTCATGTTAAACTTCCCCGAATTATAACGTATTATAATTTATATATAAATTGCCATATAATTGTCAATACAATTTCCAAATGTTTACAGTCAAATATCTAGTTAATTAACGGCAAATACTATGGGAATATTGAAAAAAATAATGCTCAGGAAAAATTCTCTATAAATATTCTGTATATTGGTATTTGAATTTACTTTATAAGATGATAAATTAATGTTTGACTTTTAAGAGTTATAGTCTATCATTAATAAAAAATTTTGCAGGAACTAAATATGGACATAGACATTAAAGAAAACGATAGTTTAGTAAACATAATTGTCAATGGCGACATTGAGATGATGACAATAAAAACTTTTAAACAGAAGTTGTTTGAAATCGGTCAGACAGCAGACAAGGATATTGAAATTGACCTGTCAAACGTGGATTATATTGATTCATCCGGAGTCGGAGTCCTTATCAGTCTTCTTAAACTTCAGAAAAAGAAGGGCAAAACTTTAAAAATAAATAAAGTCAGCTCAAAGGTATTAAATGTCCTCAAGCTGAGTTCCCTTTCCGACGTATTTAACATTTAAACATGCTCGATTTTCGAGTCGGCATCGGTGTCGATGCTCATAAATTCACTCAAGGACGGCCTCTCATAATGGGAGGCATTCTTATTGAATACACCCACGGCCTGGCGGGACATTCCGATGCAGATGTTCTCACCCATGCTATAATTGATTCTTTACTTGGAGCTTCTTCTCTGGGAGATATTGGCTCCCTCTTTCCAGATAATGATGACAGTTTTAAAAATATTAAAAGTCTCTTACTGCTTGAGGACGTTTACGATAGAATTACTGAAGCCGGTTGGGAAATTGTAAATATCGATACTGTCATTATCTGCCAGGAGCCAAGAATTTCCAGCTATATTTCTCAGATGAAAGAAAGTATTTCTATATCTCTTGGCAATCTCCCGACAGATAGAATCGGAATCAAGGGGACAACTACTGAAAGAATGGGCTTTACAGGCAGAGGTGAGGGTATCGCCGCACAATCAGTTGCCATGCTAAGTAAAGGAGATTAACATCTACCTGTTCCAGAAACGCGGAGTAAACAATATCAGTACCGTGTACAGTTCCAGGCGCCCCACCAGCATTGCAAAACTTAAAATCCATTTAACATATCCCGGGAAAAAGGCATAATTTTCAGCCGGGCCTACTTTCCCAAATCCAGGTCCAATATTGCCTACTGTTGCCAGGGCTGTTGTAAAGCTTGTAAGTATATCAAAACCGGAATAGGCTATAACAAAAGTAACAGCAATAAGCATTACTATATATAGAAAGAAAAAACCGGATATGGCGTATACGATATTTTTTCTTACTGCGGAACCGCTGATTCGAAGGGTGAAAACCCCACGGGGATGCAATAAAAATTTCATTTCATTGACAGCCTGTTTGAAAAGTGTAGCAAGACGTATAACTTTTATGCCGCCACCGGTTGAACCGGAACATCCCCCGACAAACATAAGCATGAATAGAATTATTTGACTGAAGTATGGCCATTTTTCGAAATCTGTTGTGGCGAACCCCGTCGTAGTCAGCATAGTGGCAACCTGGAAACTTGCATATCGTAGACTTTCCCCAACAGTTTTGTAAAAATCTCCATAAAGTGATATTGTGAGCAGGAAAGTTGATGCAAAGAATATCAGGATATAGGCTTTGAATTCAGTATCCCTCAGGAGAAATTTAGGTCTCCCAGTGAGGAGCCGATAGTGCAGAATAAAGTTTACTCCAGCCATAACCATGAAAAATGTAATCACTCCATCGATGTATGCCGAATTAAAGTGTCCTACACTGGTATTTTTAGTGGAGAATCCCCCTGTTGCAAGAGTGGCAAATGTATGGGTCAGGGAGTCAAAGAGGTCCATTCCCCCCAGCATCAACAGCAGGGTTTCAGCAACAGTGAAGCCAAGATAGATGAGCCATAAAATTTTAGCTGTTTCGGTTATTCGTGGTGTAATTTTATCTACAGTTGGTCCGGGAGCCTCCGCCTTGATTAACTGCAATCCCCCAATTCCAAGTAGAGGCAAAATTGCAACGGTCAATACCACAATACCCATCCCTCCGAGCCAATGAGTCAAAGAACGCCAGAAGAGCATCGACTTGGGCTGTCCTTCAATATTTGTCAGGATGGATGCCCCTGTTGTAGTAAAACCTGAAATAGTCTCGAAGAAGGCATCCGTGAAGGAGGGTATGCTTCCTGAAAGAAAGAAGGGGAGGGCGCCAATTAGAGATGCAACGACCCAGCTCATGGTAACAAAAAGAAATCCGTCTCTCGTTGAGAGAGATTCGTCCTTCAGGTTTCTAAAAATAAATATAATTAAAAATGCTGCCATTGCTGATGGAACTATAGCATAAAAAAAGGCATTAAAAGAATCATATTCACCATAATATAAAGATAACAGGGCAGGGATAACCATGAAACCTGAGATTATCAGTATTAGTATTGAAATGGTTTTAGTAATCAGTTTATAGTTCATGTTGTTCTGTGTTAAAATTTTTAAACCTGGAAAAATTCTTCGATTTGTAAAATAGAGGTTTTGCTGGCGATTATTAACACCAGATCTCCAGGTAGAATTTCAAGACTCCCATCAGGCAGAATGCTTTCGCTGCCTCTGACAACCGAAAGAATAAGAGAATCTGCAGGCATGTTTATGTCTTTCAGGGCGCAGTTTGCAAGGCGATTTTTTTCATCTACATAAAATTCAATAACCTCAGCTTTTCCATCAAAAATACTGTGAACACTCTTGATGTCACCACGCCTGATGAATTTCATAATTGCGTCAACGGTACTGTTTTTGGGGCTGATAGTGGCATCGATGTCAAGTTTTGAAGCGATGGGAAGGTAGTTGGATTTTGTGACAAGGGCGATTGCACGGTGGGTACCCATGCTTTTTGCATAAATAGATGTAAGAATGTTTAGTTCCTGGTTATCTGTTGTAGTGACAATCAAGTCGTAGGTATTGAGCTGTTCTTCATCAAAAATATCATCTTCAGAAATGTCTGCGTTTATAACAAGAGCATCGGGGAAATTCTCTGAGAGTTCCTTGCAATTGTCATAATCGTTATCGATAATGGTAATTTTTCTGCCTGTTCGAATGAGATACTGGCAAACAAGAGCTCCGATTCGTCCTCCGCCAACAATGAATATTCGGTCAAGTTTATGACGTTTTTTCCCTGTTTCCATAAAAATGCGTGTAAATTTGGCCTTTGTGGCGAGGAGATATATTGTATCGTGCTCCCGCAGAACTGTCTCTCCTGAGGGTATTATAAATTCATTATCCCTGATGATGCCCGCCAGCAAAAAGGACTCTTTAACGGATTGCCGTATGTCACGGAGGGATTGATCCTTGAAAAATGAGTTGCTTTGGATAGAAATATTCCTCATCTGGAGGTCAGTATTTTCAAAAAGCATGACGTCACTGTCAGCCCCGAGGGCAACAGTATTTGCTATTTGCCGGGCAGTTTCAACTTCAGAATTTACTATATAATCTATGCCAAGGAATGTTTTATCGACTATTCGAGCGCCGGAGTAATCGAGGTTGCGGACACGGGCGATTTTTACCGGTACTTTGAATTCACTCGAAACAAGGCCACAGGCAATCATGTTTATTTCATCAGAATTTGTGACACTAATGAAAAAGTCAGCCTTATGAATCCCGGCTCTTTTCAGAGACGCAAGGTTATTTCCTTCTTCATTTATGACAATGCAGTCAAGATGGTTTGACACATATTTGGCCCTGACTGGATCTTTTTCTATAAGAACAACATCTTTACCTTCATTAATTAACTGTGTTGCTATCTGAATGCCAACAACTCCAGCTCCAAGTATGACTATGTGCATTCTTAAATTTCCTATTTATAACTATTTTGCATAACTGATACAGGAAATACAGTCCCGATGTCAATGTTTTTATTGATAGATTTTCTAATGAGACATAATATATCTTATCGGAAGTTGCTTGTTGCCTGAACTAAAAAAGTGCTCGAAACACTATCTGTTGAGTCGATTGTAGACTGGTTCTATCTTTCAATTTTTATCCTCGAAAAGAAATCACGGATAAAGTATGTCATTCGGGTAAGAACCAGTGCACTGACTGCTGTATCAAGCAAATATGGTAATTTAATACCTGTCCCTTTAAAAAGAGTTAATAGCGGTACCTTGTAGCAGAGAACTGCCGCAAGGATCAAAATCAGTGCATCACGGGCGGTTTGAAATGGAGTTGTTGTTTCCAGGTCTTTCATGGCCGATATCTGAAAAATTGCCATTACAGCGGCCTCGATAATTATTGCGATAATAAATAAATTAAATACATTTTGTACCAGTAATTCTCCATTCATAAGGAATACTCCTTGCATATAAATTAAGTTAAATAATATGTACCCATATCTTCCGTATAATCAAGAAAATTTTAACAAAAAAATGAAAGACATTAAAGTTATAAATCTGGGCCAGGTAGATTTTGACCAAGCAATTGATTTGCAGATGGCTGCACGAAATGAGCTGTTAAATGGAAAAGGCAATCCTGTAATCTACATTCTGGAGCATAATCCGACTGTGATTACCATCGGAAGACATGGTAACTCAGACAATATAATCACAACGGAAAAAGCGCTGTCTGAGGAGAATGTTCAGATAAGGCATATATCCCGCGGCGGTGATGTAACGGTACATGAGAAGGGGCAAATGGTAATCTATTTTGTACTGCCCCTTCCCTCTAAATCTGCTGGCCGATTGTCAATGATACTGCTGGAGACATTAAGAGATTTTATTCTACATCAATTTAATCTAAAGTTATCAATTATTTCTAAAAAACCTGGTCTGTGGTATCAGGATAAAAAAATCTCTGCAATAGGCCTGGATGCCACATCCGGAGTTACCATGCATGGCATATCTCTTAATGTGAATAATGATCTTCGTGGATTTTCTTTGATTAAACCATGTGGCATGGATACGGAAATCACAACCCTGGAAAGAATAACCGAAACTGCTATCGACATGAAATTTATACTTAAAGAGGCAGCTAATTTTTATCAAACTGTAGGATTTAAGAAAATAATGAAAATGCTGGAAAGTCGGTAATGCCGGAAGATCTGTTTCCAGAGAAGCATCTTCCGGCATTGCTGCCTGGATCAATCTGAATTTTCTACATGTTCTGTATATTCATCGGAATCCATCAATTCATCAATTTCATTTTGGTCTTTGATTTCAATTTTAAACAGCCATCCATCTTCATATGGAGAACTGTTAATTAATTCCGGTGCATCCTCCAGTTCATTATTTACCTCAATAATACGTCCTGAAACAGGAGAGTAAACATCTGAAACGGCCTTAACTGATTCTACTACTGCAATCTGCTCTCCCTTTGAAATTTCCAGATCAACTTCGGGAAGTTCAACAAAAACTATATCTGTTAACATTTCCTGTGCGTGGTCAGTAATTCCACATACCACGATAAATTCTTCTTCGATTCTTAACCATTCGTGATCTTTGGTATAGCGCAGATCTTCTGGAATAGAACTCATGTATTCCTCCTGTACACACGTAAAAAATATTTATTCAAAACGTTACGTAACTTCTATCACATACTATTTTTTTTTGGCAACAAATAAATTTGATTTGAATGAATTTTGTATAATGAATAAAAATTGACATTAAATTTTTCAGAAAGTAATCGTTTTATTCATCTATTACAACGAATTCAACCCTTCGGTTTAGAGATCGACCTTCCCTTGTTTTATTCGAGGCAACAGGTTTGCTCTCGCCATACCCGGCAATTTGCAGCATTTTTTCATCTACCCCCTTTGTCACAAGGTATTTTTGTATCGCCCTGGCTCTATGGAGGGATAAAGTCTGGTTTTCATAGGCTGCGCCAACGCTGTCCGTATGCCCCTCAATCAGTATTTTTTCATCTCTTTTGAGAAGAATGGCGGAAATGCGATCCAGTTCCTTGTAGGATGATTTTAAAATATTTGCAGAGGCTGTTTTAAAATGGATCTTTTCCGTAATCAGAAGAACTTCATAGTAGTGTAGCGAATTCAGTGAGGACTGGAGTGACTGAATTTCCTCATCAGTCATTTTTTCAGGGTTCCCCGGGGGATTACTTCCTTCAATTGTCACTTTGTTTCTGTTGGACAGAAGAACTGTCTGTTCCCTGAATGCGGGTTTGAATATTTCAATAATACCTGTTAATCCAAAAACTACTGTCTGCAATTCAGTATCCTCTGAACTGACTTTTTTATTCTTTTTATCATCAGCCGTTACTTTCGATACTTTTTTTACTTCAATTGCAAGTTCGGTTCCCCTGATCGAGGCGGTACTTGTAGGGGTATTAAATCTGATGCTATGGAGATCAAATAGTTTTTTGAATTTTCCATAAATTGAGCCATTCTCGATATTTATCAGGACTTTTCTGATTGAAAGATAATCCAAACGGATATTTGTTTCTGCTGCTATCCTCATTGCAGTATTTCGGTGAAGCCTGATATCAACCAGGCTCTTTTTTCCGGTTTTTATTTCTGCACCCATTTTCAGCCTGGTCCCCACTATCAGTTCTCTCCATGGTTCATCCGTCAGTTGTTTGAATTCAGCTTTACCAACGACATAGGTTACCAGCGGAGATTCCTGAAAAAGAACCGGAGCGCGGAGAAGTATCCTATCGGTTTTCACCATAAATGTGATAATAAGGGCGCTCACAGCAATAAAAATCAGGAGTACCAGTGCGATCCGTTTCTTCATTTTGGGCCTCGTAAATAAGAATATAGTATCTAAATAAATTCTATCTATTTTGAAGTAATGTCAACATCTTTATTTCGATGAAATGGTTGTATCGGGACGCAACTTAAAGTAATGCTATTTTGCATCAAATACTGGTCCACGGCTGTATCGGAATATATACCTGAAAAGATTCTTTGCAGATGCTCCTGATATCAGATGGGGTTCCGAATAATTATACATGAGGTACGGAATTAATTCTGTTTCGATATGATTATTTTGATAGAAGTGGTGACGGGCAATAAGCCCCCTCCGATGATTGATAGTCTGCATCTGGTCGAAAAGAAAGTTTCCCAGGCCATAAGAAATAAACTTCCCCCTGTAAAACTCGACCCCCATTGCACGGTGAGCGGAGGATGAAACCATGATATGGGCCCCCAGGTCCGCTGCAAGGTGAAAATATTCTATCTGGGTTCTGTCCGGAACCGGATTGTTCTCATTACCCCACTGCACCGACACAAAAATTATATCTCCGACTTCAAGGGCCTTTTTTATACCGGCAATAAATCTTTTTTTAGATAATCGGGCAGCCCCCGGTCCGTTTTCTGTTGCCCAGGCCGCAGGGGGCCCCCACTGATTAAAACCGATAAAAACAAATGCTAAGCCGCCAATTTTTACAGGTTTAATAGAATATGCGTCTCTCCTGTTTATACCTCCTCCGAAATAGTTCATACCGGAGTTTTTAATGAGTGAAATTGTATTAAGGTTCGGTCCTCTCCCGTAATCATTATTGTGATTCCCGGTAAGCTCAATTACATCAAAGCCTGCATGTGTCAGGATGTTGAAATATTTTTCCGGAGAACAAAAAAGCATCCTGTTTTTTAGGGGATAGGTGCAGGGGGAAGTAAAAGAAACTTCATTGGATGTGAGAGATAAATCAGCCGATTCAATAATATGCCGGACCTGTTTTACCGGGCGGTAGAGATCACCGTGTTTCTGAACTGAACGCATGAATGCCCTGGTCATGGCAGTTACGCCGGTCTGGACGATTATACGATGTTTTTTGGGTTGCCATGGCAGGGCACCGCTTAAGGTTAACGGATACTCTCCCTTCTCTGAAATTCCATAATCCGGCCTGTTCAGCCCCCAGGGATAATGGTTGTCGCAGGAAATAATTTTCATTGAGGGGATGAGCCCGGTAAGATCTGAAATCAGGAGGGCTCCCTTATCTTTGTCAGGTGGACTTTCTCCGGTTCTACAGGAGCGGAAGATTACATCAGGATACTTCAATTTAAAACTTTCTGTTATTGTCTCATCGACATAAATGTTTGAAATTTTTAAATTTCTCAACCGTCCTGGAATTTTCCCCTGAAGAACTGAATGAGCTTCTTTTGGAGTGATGTCTTTGAGGCTGCTGGCAAAGTGAACCTGGAAAAAAAGCTGTCCCCCCTGCCCCGGATAATTTTCCCTGCCAAGAACCATCAATATCAGGATTGTAAAAAGAATAATTACAATAGAATAAGTTTTAGTCGTTTTGCTCATTTTTATTATATGCCTGTATGTCTTAATATGGCTCCTGCAGAAGAAATCATATTTTCTTTTTGCTTGACATAATTCATCATTTCATGCTGTTTTCAAGTTAAATTCTTTCCGGAAGGAGTTAAAAATTGAATCGATACGGAACACCTGCTATTTTATTCTCTGCGGTTATTATTATCCTGTTGTCCTTTTGTGGAGCCTGTAACGGTCATCCAAAGGATCGTGTACCTGCCGACTCCAGGTTGGAAAAAATCACTATAAAAAAGGATTCCTCAAACCTTGATGATGTTGCCCGTTTCCTTGCCGGCAGTCCTGTGAAGGATGCTTCCAAATATCAAAAAATCATCTCATCCAACTGGTACCGTAAATATCGCAGTAATATCGAAAAAAGCTGGAAGGGATTTTTCAGCCCCAATATGGAAAAAATCCGCAACTGGAGAGAAAAAAACATAACAGGGCAATACAGCACATCTGTTTTTTATCCATTCAGCGGTCCTGATGTCTTAAATCCCCTCCTCTTTTATCCGGAGGCACGGGACATTCTGATGTTCGGTCTTGAACCTACGGGGGGAATCCCGGACATGAAGGGACTGACTTCCAAACAACTGAAGTCGCAGACAGGACGCCTCCTGGCAGCTATCAATTTTACTCTGGACCACGCATTTTTCGTCACAACAGACATGCAGAAAAAAGTGAAAAAAAGTTCCCTTAATGGTATTGCTGGCATAATGTTTTTCTTCCTTTCTCGCGATGGCTACACTATTCATGATGCAAAAAATATTTTTATTACCTCTGACGGTGATACGCGAATCGGCAAAGGCTCTGATAAAAAGGGAGAGGTCAAGGGCGTGGAAATTATATTCTCCAGAGGTTCGAAGGAAATGCTGAAACGAGTAAGATATTTCAAAATTGATATCAGCAATAAATCACATCAGTTGCCCCGCTTCAGCCGGTATGTACAACGCTATGGATCTATGACAACTATTATTAAGTCAGCTTCATACCTGATGTCGTGGAAAAATTTTTCAAAGATCAGATCTCTGCTGTTAGACAGAAGCGGATCAATTGTGCAGGATGACAGTGGAATTCCCTATAAGTATTTCAAAAATTCCAGTAAATGGGAGCTGGCATATTTTGGAAAATATCATCGCCCCCTCCCCGTTTTTAAATCGAGGTATCAGAAAGACCTGCGCCGTGACCTTGAAAAATATTCCAGGGGCATGGTCCCCTTCGCATATGGATATGGTTACGGGTATCCTGATATGACTTATCATCTCCTGTGGGCACGGAAAAAAAAGGAAAAGTAATTCAGAGACCGCCTTTAATGGGGAAAAGAAAAATAGTACAGATTTATTTTAAGTGCCTGTTGCTGCTCCTTCCGGCATTTCCCCTGGAGGCGGGTCTCCAGCGAAATCCGTATCTTTTTTTTTATGAGTCATGCAAAAACAGTCAATTAGTCTCACTGAAGGCCAGAACCGATTTTGAAAAATCCGTCTCCCGGGAATCCTCAGAATACGGCAAAATGATTCTGTTAAAAGCATGGGTCTACAAAAAATTAACCTATAGTTTTAAATCGTCATTTCCATCGGAAAGAAATTCTCATTCCATTCTCGAAAAATCAGAAAACGGAACGGCCTTTCTCTGCAGTTCTTTTGCTGCCCTTTACATGCAGTCTGCACAAAGCCTGGGGTGGAGCGTTCGATATTATTTTTTACGAAGCCCCAATGGTCTTCAACATGCCGCCGTTGAAGTATGGAGCAATCAGTTTCGAAAATGGATTTATATAGATCCAACATGGAATGTTCACACCGAGTTTAGAGGAAAGCCCTGCTCTCTCCTGGAAATCCGGGAACATTGGCTGTTAAATGGAGGAAAGAATCTGGATTATATTTTTGATGCCGGCAAAAACAGTAATATTTACCGGTATTCCCATTTTCCCGTAAGGCGTAATGATTCCCTGCTCTGGGAGAGGTTTCCCCTCGGGAAAGGCTGGCTCAGTTATACCTATGAAATTGCCATGGTTGGAAGGAACAATTTTTTTTCACATGGCGACGGATCCGGGAAAAATATCTGGAGTCTTATATATATTTACCTGGATTCCCGTAACAGGAATGACAGGGAGTGGCCATTTCGTAAAGGAAAAACCCTGTCAAAAAGGCAATTCCATTTTCAATTGAATATTCCAGGTAAAAATGTATCCCTCCTGGGGAATAATCGAGTGAGTGTAGCCCTGAAGCATCAGTGGAAAAAAAGTTTTACACCGGATTTCAGTCATTTTCAGTTACTAATTGATGGAGAGTGGCGCCGTCATTCCGCAAATTTTTTGATTGATAAAAACAGGTATTTAAAGGGGATAAAGGTCAGAGTGGTTAATAAATGCGGGGTTGCCGGTCCGGAGGTTTTTTTTAATAAAATTGATTGATAATACAGATTTGAAATGTTCAAAGTTCCTGCAAAATACCCGTCACAGTCGTAATTATTTCGTCAGTAAATTCATTAACATTTTTAATTTCTCCCCTGGGGATTCTGAATGCTATTGCTCCTTCATGGCCTCCACCATTGGAAATATTAAACATTGAAATTACTTCCCTCAAATCAAAATTATTGAATTTTTTGCTTCTTCTCATTCTGAAGTGTATCAGGTCTGATCGTTCAGTGTTGTCAAAATAGGTGACAAATCCGATATGTCTGCTTTTTTCTGCCAGCAGGTCGGTTACGCCGCGGGATATGGAGACAATGGTATCATTATCATATTTTTTATACAGGGACTCCATTTCCTGAGAATTCATGATAACAGAACCGAAATAACCGGATACTTTTGATTTTTTAAGGAAGATTTCGGAACATTCACTTTCATCAATTGAAAGTTTCTGAATTTCGGAAAAGACCTCTTCCATATTGGCCAAATTTGTTTCTTTTATCGTTTCACTTGAAAGAATATTATTGTAAAGATTGCCGAAAATATGATAATATTTTTTCTCCCTTTTTGATTTCAGAAAATTGCCCATTTTTGAATCGCCGATAATTCCTGTCAAAACTGCAAGAACAAAATTTCTCGTTAATATTTCTTCTATATCGTACTCATCGAGAAGGGAAATCCTGTTTCGCAGTTTAAGGGCAAGATAACCGATAAGTTCACTTGCGGATGATGCTTCTGTCACAAGGCTTGTTTCCAGGGGAGCAAAGTACTCACTGTCTGCCCCAAGATGGTGATCGATTTCGATTCTTAAAATTTCAGGATTGGAAATTAGTTTATCTATATCTGCTGAAGTATCCAGCATGGATGGCTTCGGGGTATCACAGGCTATTATTGTTTCTATATCTTCAGGACATGGATCATTTTGTCCGAGAAGGGTTATCATATTATACTTACTGATTTTGAGCAGGTACTGAAAGTGTTCATGGATAGTATATCCCTGGTAGATATAGACATTCTTATTAAATTTTGACAGGAGGAGTCCCATTGCAACGGTAGAGGCAATACAATCTTCGTCCGGATTCTTGTGGCCGATAATCAGAAAAGATTCCTTTTCGGTAATTAAATCTATAATCCTGCTTATTACCTGATTTTTTTCGAATATTGTATCAATAGCTTGTTTCGCCATAAAATTATTCCCCGAATTGCTTATTTTTCATGATTTACCATGGAAAAAGGTTGTCCGGTAGCCTCAAGAACATTGTACCAGAATGGTGAGTCCGGATTTATCTGTTTCCTTTTAGAGATTGCTTTTTTGATGGGGATATGGATAAATATATTATTCCACTGACCAATTATCACGTCAGTTTTTCCCGCCATGGCGGCATGCACTGCATAGTGACCCAGACGAGCACAGAATATGGAATCATTGGGTACTGCAGGAGCGCTTCGTATTATATAACTTGGATCAATATATTTTAAATTTACCGGAATTTTCATCTCTGAAAAATACTTCTTTATTTCAGTTTTAAGGAATAGTCCAATATCATCGAGAATTATGTTTCCCGATGCATCCAGTTTTGATTTTCCGGCATTATCAACCATATGACTCTGCCCCGCTCCTTCTGCTACGCAGATAACTGCGTGTCCCCTCCTTTTGAGCCTTTTTTCAAGATGACTGAGGAAACCGTTTGGACCTTCCATGTCAAAGGGGACTTCAGGGACCATTACAAAGTTTACATCATTTTGAGCAAGTGCAGCATTGGCTGCAATAAAACCGGAATGTCTTCCCATTAATTTAACCAGACCGATTCCATTCGGGGCTCCTCTTGCTTCAATATGGGCTGAGTAAATCGAGTCAACCGCTTTTGAAAAGGCGGTCTCAAAACCAAAACTTCGCTGGATAAAACTTATGTCATTATCAATGGTTTTTGGGATTCCCACCACGGCAAGCTGCATGCCCTTTTTTTGTGCCAGTTTATTGATCTGATGCGCCCCCCTGAGTGTACCGTCACCTCCGATGGTAAAAAGGATATTTATTCCAAGGTTTTCAATGGTATTCATCAAAATGTCCATATCATCGGTACCGCCGCGAGAAGAGCCGAGTATTGTCCCGCCATCAAGATGAATTTCATCAACTACATCAGGGGTCAGCTCAATCGGGTGATATCCCATGGCGGGATTAAGTCCATTATATCCGTAACGAATACCGAGAATGGATTTTATTCCGTAACGGTAAAATGATTCCATCACTATGGCCCGGATAACGTCATTCAAACCCGGGCAGAGGCCTCCGCATGTAACAATGGCGGCCTTTACGTTTTCGGGATTGAAGAAGAGTTTTTTCCTTGGGCCTGCGATTTCAAGAGTTTCTTTCTCTTTTGATGATTTTTGGGTATTGTCAACAAAGACATCGTAGAGCATCCTGTTGTCATCGGAAACGAAATATTTCTCACTGATGGGAGCTTTCATTACCTTATCGGAATCAAAAGTTGAAGCACCAAGATTATCTATTTTAAAGCCCATAATGTTTTCCTGAATATGAAATGATGCAAAATATAGGCCTTATTTATATATTAGTCAAGAGAAAATGTATTGGATTTTTTCCCTTTTTAGTTTAATATGTTATTTAATGACAATTATTAACAGAAAATAATCGAACAGACTGTAATATGATTAAAGCAGGTATCTCCAAATAAGGGGTGTCTTTAAGCTGAAAATCACCCGCATCGGCAGTTTCGATTTTTTAGCTTATTCGAAGAGTTACCTGACACGTGTCAATGGTTGTGGAAGCTCCGCAGATTTATATATAATGACTTGCTTCCATATGTAAAAGCAGCATTTAATTCTTGTTGATATTATGAGATAAGTACTTTGACCGCAAGGATGCAATGAAAAAAAAATTTAAACTGAATAGTATTTTTTCCGTCATTTTTTCATCCATGACACTGATTTCTCTCTGTATAATTTTAATTATTACTTTTTTCTGGTTGTCGAACGAATATTATCAATTTGAGGAAAATGCTCGATATCAGAAAAAAGAATATTTAAAGCAGCAGAAGGAGCTGCTGCGTATTCGCGTAGAAAGATTCAGAAAATCAATTCAGATATTTCGTAAGTATATCAAAAGCCACCCCGTCTTAAGGAAAAATCCCCGTTACTATGAAAAGGAACTCCAAAAGATTATTTTAATAAGATTAGGGGAAGTCAAATTCGAAAAACACGGTTACATGTTTGCGGGTACTTGGGACGGAATCAGCCTGCTCGGGCCTCAAATCGGGAAGAGTATGCTCCATATTCAGGATCCAAATGGAGTGAAAATAGTTGAAAAACTTATACAGCGTGCAAAGGAAGGGGGGGGATTTGTTCATTACGTGATGCCAAGGTTTAAAAAAGGGATGGCGAAACCAAAATTAAGTTATTCAGCAGGTATTCCTGAATGGCAGTGGTACATAGGCACCGGCAAATATATTGATGAGATAGATGAAATTATTCAAGAGCAAAAAGAGGAAATGGAGCTGAGCCTCAGGAATGTCGTTTTTAAAATAATTGCAGTTTCATTGGGAGTATTTCTGGCGGTTGTTTTAATTTCATACGCATTATCAAGTTACATCAGCGGAGAGTTTAATATATTTGTTAGATTTTTTAATCGCTCCAGCGATAGCTACGAATTGATTGATCCTGAAAATTTAAGAACTGTGAATTTTCAGGAGCTGGCACATGTCGCAAATACAATGGTCGAAAAAAAAATGGAGGCGGAAGAGCTCCTCAACAATACAAAAACCTTCCTGGATAACATCATTAATTATATGCCGTCAATTGTATTGGGGGTGAATGAGAAAAATGAAATTATCCTCTGGAACAAGGCGGCTGAAGAGAGAACAGGCATTAAAAACTTTGAAGCGATTGGCACTCCCCTTTCCAAACATTTCCCCTCTAAGGTGCTTCCGCTGGAAGATATTAAAAAGGCCTTTGATTCCGGAATTGTAATTTTAAGAGAGAACATTCTTTACACCAATCATGAAGGGACCAGTTATTATAATATGCAGATTTTCCCTGTCAGCACCAGGGAGACCAGGAGTGCAATTATTAGAATAGATGACGTCAGTGAAAAGGTACGTTTTGATGAAATGATGGTTCATTCAGAAAAAATGATGACAGTAGGAGGACTTGCCGCGGGAATGGCCCATGAGATAAACAATCCCCTTGGAATAATTCTTCAGGGCATGCAGAATATTAAAAGGAGAATCTCCCCTTCATTCAAAGGAAACAGGAATGATGCAGAAAAATATTCAATTAATCTTGTAGACCTGGAGAAATATCTTTCTGCAAGGAAAATTGACCAGTATCTGGAGGGTATAACCTCTGCAGGACAAAGGGCCTCGCAAATAGTTCAGAATATGCTGGAGTTCAGCAGGGGCTCTGCAGAGATCAAGTCTACGGAAAATATAATTGAATTAATTGAAAAATCATTAGACCTGGCAATAAATGATTATGACCTTAAGAAAAAGTATAATTTCAGAAATATAACAATCACCCGGGATTATGCAGAGGAAACATACAGAATCCCCTGCATATCAACAGAAATTGAGCAGGTTTTTCTGAATCTGTTTAAAAATGCAGCACAATCACTTAATTCAAAACAGGAGGAAGGCTTCAGGCCTGAACTTTTAATTTCCACGGAAGAAAAAAATAATATGATCGAAATAAAGGTTACCGATAACGGCCCTGGTATTCCCGTAAGTGACCAAAAACATATATTCGAACCATTCTTCTCTACTAAACCATCCGGGGCTGGAACGGGACTCGGTCTGTTTGTATCTTATTTTATCATTACGAATAATCACAAGGGACAAATCGAAGTAGCATCGGAACCGGGAATATCAACAACTTTCACCATCAGGTTGCCCCTGTCACCCTTAAATGAAGAAAGCTAACCTGATCTTTTCAGGTAACTTATTCCGCTTTTGAGAATAATGCCTCCAGGGCTTCTACGTCATCCCTGTCCATTATATTCATTTTTTTAATTGATTCTATAGTAAAAAGAGCAAAGGTTCCTTTGGACTGCGCGCAGAGTTCGCCTTTTTCATTAAAAATCTGTCCCTCCATCAATGCTTCGCGTTCATTGATTCTTTCGATTAAACTTCCTTTCACGTGAAGCTTATCGCCCACCTTAATCGGTTTTTTGAAATCTACAGTCATTGACTTTGTCATTATTACTCTTTTCAGAAGAAATATTGCGGACCAGCTCATGATCTCATCTAAAATTGTTGAAAGGACTCCGCCATGGGCAAGGCTGTTCCAGCCGCAAAGGTGCCCGGGAATAATAACATCTGAATAGACCATTTCTTCGTCAGTATAAAACTGCATCTGTAACCCATGTTCATTTACCGGGGAACAACCGAAGCAGTAGTGATTGTCTCTGCTTGGAAGCTTATACATGGTTTTTGTGATTTTCGGAGAATTCATTTCTTTCCTTCCTTGATAACCTTATAATTTTTGGTCATATTTATTTAACCTGGTACCGCACCTTTTGCAGTAGAGCGAATCGTCATCGTGATACTCGAGATGGCACGTTATGCAGGGGTTTGGTACCTTATCATCAGAGATTTTGAACTGTCTCAGTAACTGTCTGATTTCCCAGGGAATAAATATAATTCCGCTGCTTACCATAAGTACTGTAATAAACCTTCCGTAGCTTGTGACTGGAGTGATATCTCCGTATCCTACTGTGGATAGGGTGATAATTGAGAAGTAAACTGCATCAAAAAATGAATTTATTTGACTTCCCGCTTTCCCCGACTCAGCATAAAAAATCATTCCTGCGGATACAAAAATAATGGAAAAAATTATAAATATAATCCTTAATATAATCAGTTGAGTCCTGGTGAAACGATTCAGGAGGGATTGCTTTTCCCGTATAAATCTGGTAAGACGAAGCACCCTCAGTGCCCTGAAGATCCGCAGAACCTGGTATGAGTCATTGGCAAAAAAGAAGGGAATTATGGCAATAAGGTCAACGAGGGTATAGAGTTTTAATGCTTCCTTGATTCTTTTCGGTGCAGCCCACAATCGGGTAATGTATTCGATAATAAAAATTGCAACGATTATATTTTCTATGTAGTCGAGTATATGAAGAATTTGGGGGGGGAAGTCATACGTTTTTAATACAAAAATAATTGATACGATAAAAATGAGAAAAATAATCAGGACATCAATTGTTCTCCCCGCTACGGTATCGACATCCTCAAAGAGGAAGTGAAGTTTCTCCCTTATTGTTGTAATAGAATTTTTCATTTTCATCATTTTATTGCAGGTCTCTGATTCGAGTATCAGGATAAATATTAAAATCCATGAGTCAAGCCTTTAAGCAGTTCTTAAATGCTCGGGTTCGCCTGGAAACAAACTGCAAATTACAGCAAATTAATGATTCTGTAGCAGAACCATTCCATTATCAGGCTTAGAAATGATCTTCGCCGCCATTCATCCAGGGTAACCTCTTTACACTGCTTCAGGTCTTCGTAAAAAATAGAGTTCATGTCTCCACCTGTATCATAGTCGAGAATTACTGCGTTAATTTCAAGGTTTCTCTTTGAGGTTACCACATCAAGATTTGATGATCCGATGGTGGACCAGATTCCGTCAATGACTGCAGTCTTGGCATGCAGCATCGAAGGGCGGTACTCAAAGATTTTGATGTCATGTTTTAAATATCTTTTGTAAAGATAATGACTGGCATATTCTATCATTTTAATATCGGATTTTGCCGGCAGCATCACCCTTACATCAACTCCACGTTTTGCTGCATGTGTAAGGGCCCGGTAGATATTACCGGTTGGAACAAAATATGCATTGGTGATATATATTGTTTTTTGGGCATTTTCAATAGCTGAGAGATATGATTCCATGATGGGACGCAGAGTCTTCTTTCGTGATTTTGAACCGAGTATCATAACTATTTTTTTTCCCGTTTCTCTGGTTTCGGGAAAGTAATTATTATGATCTATGATAGCCCCGCCATTTCTGTACCAGTTTTCAATAAAGATGTATTGAATATCCCTGACTGCGGGCCCGGTAATTTGAATATGCGTATCGCGCCAGTTATCACCACCGGAGGCTGGACCGGAATATTCATTTCCGATATTGTTGCCTCCGAGGAATGCTTCGAATCCATCTACAACTAAAATTTTTCTGTGATCTCGGTAGCCGGGATTCCAGGCTTTTTTAAGGGGAATTACCGGATGATATTCTATGACTTCCACCCCGGCATCCTTCAGAAAAGAAAAAATTGCGGGACTCGTACCGATGCAGCCAACGGCGTCATAAATGAAATTAACTTCGATCCCATTTTTTGCTCTTGATGCCAGAAGCTTCGCGATGGACCATCCGGTTTCATCACTGTTGAATATATAGGTTTCGAAATTTATACTTTGTCTGGCGGATCTAATAGATTCGGAAACTGCTTTTATAAAATGATTCCCACCGGTGATAATTTCAATTTCATTACCCCCCGTGAGGCCGCTTATTTTCAGCTTTTTCATTCGTCGTAAAAAGGAAGGAAGGAAATGCCTGTCCTTGAAACGCATTATTTGAGAGATAATCTCATCTGAAGTCACCCTCTTTTTGAAGGAAGCATTTTTTTTATTCTTTTTTCCCGCATTTTTTTTCATAATATTTATCAACCATCGATGATACTCATACTCTTCCATTTGCCGCCATGAAAACGGATAAAAAAGGTAATACCGAGCATAACGATATAGAATGCCGCAATAAACCAGGCATACAGGATTCCCCCGTTAAAAACATTAATAATCAGGTAAGAGGGAATTACAAGAATAAATAGACCAAAGACAATAATAACCATCATGACAAAGCGGGTATCCCCTGCCCCCTTGAGTGCTGAAGAAAAAATTATACTCATGGCATCAAAAATACTGTAGAAGGCAATAAACCGCATAAGCTGTATCGTAAGATCAGCTATATCCTGAAAATTTTCATAGCGCGCCCCGAATGAAAAGGGTTTTATGAAAATTTCCGGAAAAATCAGAAAAGCAGAGGCAATTATCAGCATATACAGGAAGGTTAAATGAAATCCGCTATAGGTACTGTATTCTGCCTCGGAGGGATTTTTAGCCCCCAGGTTCTGACCAACAAATACTGAGGTAGTAATTCCAAGACCGATCATCGGCATGAATGAAAAACTGCTGATCGTAAAGGCTATGTTCGTCGCAGCCAGGCTGTCTCTCCCAAGTTTACCGATGATAAGGATAAATGCAGTAAAGCCTGCGATATCAAGGAAAAACTGTATACCGCTTGGAAGTCCGTATTTGAGGAGTCGATTGAAAAGTTTTCGATTAAATTTCCACCCTGAGGTAGTATTGAAGCCTTTGCGGTAGTAATTTTTTGACAGGACAATGATATATATTATTACATTGAAACATGCGGAGATGACAGATGAGAGGCCAGCCCCAAAAATTCCAAGTTCCGGGAAACCCCAGTTTCCAAAAATGAATATATAATTAAGGAAGGTGTTGATAAGCATGGAGCCGACATTGGCCCACATGACAATTGTAGTTTTTCCAAGGCCTGAAAAAAGCCCTGACATGGCGGAACCTGCCACCACAGGGAATGTCCCAAGGCATAATATACGGAAATATGAAACTTCCTCAACCTGTATTGAAGGAGTGTGTCCGATAAA
Source organism: uncultured Spirochaetota bacterium (assembly GCA_942491575.1). Taxonomy (GTDB): domain Bacteria; phylum Spirochaetota; class UBA4802; order UBA4802; family UBA5550; genus CAZHNW01. Next base: position 104,552 of record CALOBT010000025.1, on the reverse strand, counting down.
TGAAAATATATCGGGGGCTGCCGGAATCAGTAGAAGTAAAAATAGGGCTGAAAAAATCGATATATATATTCCCTGCCATAGCATTGGCCCCACCATTTCAAGCTGATCGGAACCGTAATACTGGGCCGTAAAGGTACTTACATAACCGGCAGTTCCGAGAAAAAGACTCACAATAGTAAAGTTCAGCATCCCCGCCGGCATGGATGCGGCAATTGCATCGGGGAAATACCAGTTGAGAAACATTCGATCGATAAATTGCTGTATGGCCCAGGATCCGGTACTGATTATCAGGGGAATAGCAACATGCAATACGCTGCGGTATCCCCCCGGGGCTGTCCATCGTTTACCTGCCGCAATACGCCAGGTGGAGAATAGATTAATCATATTTTTTTGACTTCCGCGAGACTTTTCAGACAGTTTATGGTGTCGTCACACAGTCAGTTTATTTTATTTGAATTATCTGTATCTGAATTAGATGACTCTAATTCTTCGAGTTTATCCATATCTTTGATGGATTCACCATGTTTTTCCTGTAATACCTGTACGGTAATTGACTCAAGGTCTTTTGCAGTAATAATAAGTTCGTCGAGATCAGGAAAATGATCGTAGATGAAGACAATGTTGCTGGTGATTCCGGTTGAGATTCCAAGGCTGAATTCTGCAAAGAATACTGTTTTATTATCCCTGGTACAGCTCCCGAGGGTCAGCGAGTCACTTTCTTCATTTAAAATTTCCGGGATCCTGGAGAATATTTCCCTGGTATTTTCATGGACATATATCCGATAACTCGTCAGGGTTTTATCCAGGAGTTCTGTAAATGTTGTCACTCCCGGGAATGTATAGTCCAGATAAGGTTTTCCTGAAGTCATCATTACCTCAAATATATTTTTTTCTGTTCTTTGACAGTAGATTTTGGGAACCGGCCATAGTTGTGTCCCGGCCAGATTATAGTATCTTCCGGAAGGGTGAGAATTTTTCCTGTAATAGAATGCATGATTTCTTTATAGGATCCGTCACCCAGGTCAGTCCTGCCCATCCCTTCCGTAAAGAGGGTGTCACCGGTAAAGATATTCCCTTTTCTGTAAAGACAGATGCTCCCTGCGGAGTGTCCAGGTGTATGAATTACCCGCAGAGAGGTTTTGCCGAATCGAATCTCATCATTATTCTTAAGCAGGGAAACCGGTTCCGGGGACTTCTTCCCCCCCATCGTTCTTGAAAGAATCCGGTTGGAAATCTGTTTCAGCTTTACTGCATCCTTTTCATGGATCAGAAGCTGTGCCCCGGTTTTTTTTATACAGTAGTCATTTCCGGATGTATGGTCGAAATGCCCGTGTGTATTGATGATGTACTTGATTTTTGCTCTTCTTCTGTCTACTACATTAAAAATTTTGTTAAAATCTCCCGCCGGATCTATAAGGACAGCCTCATCAGATGCTTCATCAATGCATATATAGCAGAAAACTGCCATATGCGTCACCATTACCTGTTCTACTACCATTGCTCACTCCTGTTGGTATGTATACACTCATAGAATAAGGGGAATCGCTTTTGTAAAGAATATTTCTTAGGCTTTTTAATTGAAAGCTGCAAAATATTGAAGAAACTATTTGTTATTGATTTTTAAACTTGGTACTATATTAGTATTCACAGGCATTATATTTTCGGGAGGCTTCTTGAAAAAACGAATTTATGGACATAAAAAACCCGATACAGCTTTTTTGGTTGAAATCCTTAAATAAAACAATGCTGAATCGTAAAAATATATGATTTCAGGGTAATCTAAAATGGATGCAATATTAGAGCATAAACTTCCCCTCACCGGTAAACCGGAGGAAGTTCTACCTTTCCTCGAGGATATTATTTCTTCTTTTATTGATAAAGAAAAAGTGCGTCATTTTTTTCTCGGTCAATCAATTGATCTTCAGGATACAAAGGACAGGCATGGCTGTGATGCTGTTGTCAGTCTTTATCAGAGTAAAAATTCCGATAATGTGCGTAATATTGAATTTAAACTGCTGAAAAGATTTTACAAGGATCCTAAAAATTATAACCTTGAGGCTAAAAGCGGTGAGGAAACATCATTTAAGACAATGAATTATTTCTATCTTGCTCTCTGGTTTCATGACTGACAATATTTTTCGGTTGCATTAATGTTCATCGCTATTACACTGTTAACAGAGTCTTTTGGGAAGTTTAAAATTTTTATAATCGGATAAATCGATATAAGGCCTATGAAATTTTTAAAAGATAATTTTTTAAGGTTTTTTGGTTACGTACTCATCATATTCGGTGTTTTTATCCTGATAGTGGGGCTTGGAATGACCCTTGATCCGGATCCAAAGGACAGGGATGCAGGCCCCTCCATTGCTGTATTCAGCTTTGCCTTTACTATCCCCGGACTGCTTCTCCTCAGGCTTGGTAAAAAGGCTCAAAAGGAAGAAGAGAATATTAAGGCTGTGGCCAACATTATTAAATCTTACCGGCGTATAAAACTTGATACAATCTCAGAAAAAATGGGCATCTCTGTTATGGAAGCTGAAACTCTCCTTTCCAAAGCATTATCTGCGGGATTGATACACGGCTTCATTGACAGGACCACTGAAGAGTTTGTCACAGAGGAAGCCCGTAATAAAAAAGTTGACGTTAAATTCTGCAGCAGCTGCGGTTCTCCCCTGGATACAGTCTATCTTGAAGGAGAAACTGTAAAATGCAAATCCTGCGGCACCATCATTCATTAAATTAACCCTATTCAGTTTATTCTGATAACTTTTTCTTGACTTTTATCCCTCCCCGTAAGATATCAGTTTACGTAAACGTAAAATAACTCAAGGACCTTTAAATGACCAAAGAAAAGAAATATACTGAAGTTATCTGGTTCGGTCGGGGCGGCCAGGGAGCCATTACCGCCAGCCAGCTTATCGCAGAGGGGGCCTATCAGGAAGGCTTTGCCGGTGTAACAACTGCACCATCCTTTGGTGCGGAGCGCCGCGGGGCTCCCGTTGCTGCTTTTTTGCGTCTCGCGCATGAACCAATCAGGATTTTTTCCCAGATATCCGATCCTGATATTATTGTAGTTCTTGACCCTACTCTCCTGCCAATTCTCAAACTGCAGGAGAAATACAGAAGTGATGCAGTAATAATTGTTAACTCCACCCGGAGCCCTGAAGAGCTCCAGCTTGATTCCTTTAAAAAAGTCGGTGTTGCAGATGTTACCAGGATTGCCCTTGATAATAATCTTACTATCGCGGGCTCTGCAATTCTTAATACTCCCATTCTGGGGGCCTTTGTGAAAACCACAGGCCTGGTGTCCCTGGAGGGAGTTGAAAAATCAATATCGAAGAAATTTTCTGATGATAAAGCACTATTAAATATTGCCGCTGCCAGGCAGACCTTTGAAGCGACAAAAGTACACGAAAATTAAACAGGTAAATATATGAGCACTAAAGAATGCGGACATATTACAGCATCCTCTTCTCCGGCCAAGGGGGAAGCGGGAAGAACCGGCGACTGGAGAGTTAAGTATCCGGTAATAAATAATTCAGTATGTACTCCGGCTAAAACAGGTAAACCATCATGCTTTATATGCTGGACCTTCTGTCCCGATGCAGTAATTACAAAAACTGTTCCCCTTACAATCGATCTTGAATATTGCAAGGGATGCGGTATATGTGCAGAAGAGTGCCCCACCGGGGCCATATCAATGGTTGAAGAAGACAGGTCTTAAAGGAAATTATTATGTCAACAGACACAAAAAATAAAACTGAAAATAATGTCGCCATCATGACGGCGAACAATGCCGCTGCGATCGCAGCAAAACTCTCAGGAGTTCAGGTTGTTTCGGCATACCCTATTACACCCCAGTCTCCCGTTGTGGAAAAACTGATGGAATTCATCGGTGACGGATCCATGAAATCTGAATTTGTTACTGTTGAGAGTGAACACAGTGCAATCACCGTCTGTATATCCGCCTCCGCTGTAGGTGCCAGGGTATTTACAGCAAGCTGCGCCAACGGACTCGCCCTTATGCATGAACAGCTGCACTGGGCGGCGGGGACAAGGCTCCCCATTGTAATGGCTATTCCAAATCGCGGTCTCGCTGCTCCATGGAGTATTCTCAATGACCAGCAGGATTCAATTTCTCAGAGGGACACGGGGTGGATGCAGATTTATTGCCGTAATAACCAGGAAGTCATGGATTCAATAATCCAGGCATACCGTATTGCTGAGGAAGTTATGGTCCCCACAATGGTCTGCTATGATGGATATGTATTGTCACATACACTCATGCCCGTGGAAATTCCTGATCCTGAAAAGGTTACCGCTTTTCTTCCCGATTATGTTCCCCACACTATTCTTGACCCGGCGGATCCCAAAAATATTAATCCCGTAACTTTGGCTGAACCCCGGGAAAACGCAGATGGGGTTCTCTGTCACGGATATTTCGAATTCCGTTACATGCTCCAGGAGGCGCAGCTGAAGGCGGTTAATGTTACGAAAGAAGTTGGTAAAAAATTCGGAGAGGAATTCGGAAGATCATATGATCTATACGACACATATCGATGTGAAGATGCTGACCTGATTGCTGTTACCATGGGCAGTCTTGCCAGTGAAGCAATGGATGCCGTGGATTTCCTCCGGGATGAAGGATTTAATGTAGGTGTACTTTCGGTTCGTCTTTACCGCCCCTTCCCGGCGGAAGAGCTTTCAGAGGCAATTCGCTCCATCGGCTGCAGGGGAGTTGCAGTAATGGAAAAAAATGTCAGCTACGGTTACGAGGGGGCACTGTGCAGTGATTTGAAGGCAGCCCTTTTTGATTATAGAGTAGAATCATTCGTCCATTCCTATTGTATGGGACTCGGTGGAAGAGATGTCAAAGCAGTTGATATTGCAGAAACCCTGAAGAAGAGCCATGCATATCTTGATAAACCCGGATCGGAACAGAGAAAACCTCAGGAATGGATTAACTGTAAATTATAGGAATTTAAACAACCATGAATAAAAAAACAACACCTTTGACATTAACGGAAAAAGAATATGCACTGCCTGGAAACCGTGCCTGTACCGGCTGTGGCCTCTCTATCGCATACCGGCATGGCCTGAAGGCCCTGGGGGATAATGTGATACTGACAGTTCCCGCGAGTTGTCTGACGGTTCTGCAGGGTATGTATCCTGTCTCTTCAATGACGGTGCCATGCCTCAATACAGCCTTTGAAACTACCGCTGCCAGTGCGACTGGAGTAAGGGCGGCTCTGAAGGCCCTGGGAAAGGAAGATACAACAGTTGTCGGATGGGCCGGAGACGGAGGGACCGCCGATATCGGAATACAGGCCCTCTCCGGTGCAGCAGAGCGAAATACAGATTTTATCTATGTCTGCTATGATAATGAGGCCTATATGAATACGGGTACTCAAAAATCGGGAAGTACCCCCCTTGGGGCCCGTACAACCACTTCCATTGAAGGCAAAATGCAGCACAAAAAGGATATGGCGCGAATAATGGCAGCCCACGATGTCCCCTATGTTGTTACAGCCAGTCCCTCCTACCCGATGGACCTTCATGATAAGTTTAAAAAAGCAAAGGAGATGACCGGTACCCGATATATTCATATCCTGATCCCATGTCCTCCCGGATGGGGACATGATCCACAGTATACCGTTAAAATGGGACGTATGGCCATCGAATGCGGAATGTTCGACCTTTACGAAATTATTGAAGGAGAATTTTCATTTTACGGTCCCAGTAAAAAAATTGCTGAAAAAGGCGGCCGCAAGCCCATCGATGAATATATCCATGCCCAGACCCGGTTTAAAGGGGTAGATCAGGATACTATCGGTCAACTTCAGGAATGGGTGGATAAAAAATGGGCTACCTATAAACAGATGGGATATTGCGAGTAACGACTCTGGTTGACAGGGGGCACAAAATGTGCCCCTTAAACTTCTTTCCCTTATAAATAAATTCGCCTAACTTACCTTTCTTGATATCAATGTCCATTGAATTTGTCATATGCAAAGGGGTCAAAAAAAATGCCGTCCGGACGGTTAAAATTCTTGACTGAGGGGTGTTTTACGGTGTAAAATGACTGATGTGTCAATCGCTTTAATTTTGACAAAAAAATTCAATGTGGGAGGGATTTCGATGAAACATTCTTTTAGGTTACTTTTTTTCCTGATGCTGGTTGCAGTCATTTTTACTTCAAGTGCCTGTGATGATCAAAAGTATTTCAAGTGGCACAAGATTGAACGTGACGGTGCCATTTGCGGAAACGGATCTCCATACAAATTTTTTGTTAACCCGTCTAATCTTTCTAAAAATGTTTTGATCTATTTTGAGGCAGGAGGCGCATGCTGGGATTATGCCAGTTGTACCGGAGCCACCGGTATCCGCGGAGCTGCCAATCCTAATGGCATCCCTGATGACTATATGGATATTTCAAGCGGGATTGCTTCTATCATGTCTCCGTTTGTATTCAGGGCTCATCCATGGGATAGTATTCCCACTAACACCTGGACAATTATATTTGTCCCCTACTGTACAGGTGATATACACACCGGTAATAATGAATTAGATTACACAGATGAGGAAACTGGTGAGGTCCTTCACTGGTATCATAAGGGACATCAGAACGTACAAAAGATACTTGAGTGGATGAAGGAACAGCCGGAATTTCAGGATATTCCCCGCCTGATGGTTACAGGCTGCAGTGCCGGTGGTGCCGGTTCCATAATCAACTATCACTTTATCCGTGAAGCACTTGGCAACAGGGTTGGGGAATCAATACTCCTTAATGACTCCGGCCCCATCTATTCTGCCGCGGAAGGAAGCGATGCAAAAAGTCTGCCACTTCACACCAAAATAAGGGGATCCTGGAATGTTGATTCAATCCTGGATAACCTCCCCATTGATTTTGACGGTACTGATTTCGGTACCCTCAATTCAATGCTGGCAGAGATGTATCCCAATGACAAACTTGCACATACGCAGTTTACACGTGATGGCAACTATTCGTCCTACAGTTATGAAAGATTCTATGATGAAATAGAGGTCATTGATTCCAGTGATCCCGATGATCCGGGCATGGCACTTATCCATGAGTACTGGGCCGAGGACCAGGCAAACCTCATGGGTATGTATGACGAAAATGACAACCAGGGATATTTTATCCCCTACTATCGTCAGTTTAATGAAAGCCACTGTACCTGTGTTCTCGATTTTACAAACACGGATATTACAGGCACCGGAATGGACATGAAGGATTACATTAAAGATCTGCTGGATGGAGGAAAGGCAGTGGGAAGTTACTACGAGACCCCTGATCCTGCTGAGCTCGACGCGTGGTACCCCTTCTGGGATTTAATAGACTTTCTTATGGAAGTTCTATAGAAAATTCTACTGATGTTTACAAAATAAGCCGCCTTAAACAGGGCGGCTTATTTGTTGCCAACCGCTAATTTTTAACGAGCATTTGGAACCATGATCAATTATTATTTCTGTGATTAGATGTAATAATTTTAACAGTGAACTTCTAATTAATCTGTTTTCCACTTCGATATTTATGGATTCTTTCCAGGGCAATTTTTTCTTTTCGGGGGATCATTTCGATCCTGTTATCGAATTGTTCTTTTAAAAACTGATACTTTTTTGTCTCTTTTGCCGTCAGCCTGTTACCGTAATTATCCAGGACGAAATTTACAAGCACCAGAACATCCCTGGCAATTTCAGTCTGCTCATGATAGTATTTATGAACCTCTTCATCCGTTGCTTTGTTGGAAGCAATTTTTCCATAGAAAAGATTTCGTTTTCTTCGGGCTTCTTTTTTTCTTTCCCCTTCCTCCGGTGAAAGTGAAGGGAGTGCACGGTTTTGAGGGAATTTCCGGTGTAATTCTGCAAAATCAATGGTGGACTCACTGAAAATTTTTTCAACGCCGTTTTTATTTGATGACGCTGATAGTTTTCCCGATTCTTTCATTTTATGAAGGGCATTTTCCCTTGATGCCTGATCTGAGGATTTCTCCGGAGCAATAATATAAATCAAGGTTCCTGTAATAATTATTGCAGTAAGAAGGATAAATATTTGTTTAAGTTTCATAAAACTTCCCCCTATATTATTATTTTAACAACAAGGATCCTATGAAAACAATTTCTATTGTAAAATGAATTAAAAAAGAAGGCCATATGCTGCCGGTTCTGATGACAAGGTAGCTTAAAAAGGGTGAAGCCAGCATCAGCCCTGCAGGCTCCGGTACAGGTTTTTTAAAATGAAACAGTACTTCAAAGACAACTGTAATTACAACTGCAATTACTGCGGCTCCCTTTTTGTCGATTGAAAAATCATTTTCAAAAGAAAAGGCAAGTCCCTTTAATAGAAATCCACGGTGGATGAATTCCCATCCCGTTAAGGTCGTCATGGTAAAGGTCATAAAATTTAAAAAACGCGAATACTTCCCCTCCCCCCCCATGAATGACCATCGATAACTTGACAAATATGCATCCATGGATTGCATGATAATGAACAGCAGAAAAATTACGCCAAAGGAAATAAACAAAAGATTGCGTGTTTTTTTGTCTATTGAAGGAAGTCTAAGCCCCGTTTCCCTGAAGGGGATTCTGAGTAGGACTATTAAAATCAGTGGGATAATAATACGAAAAAGCAGCCAGCCATAATGGAAGTATTTTCCAGCTACCAGTTTATGGGCAAAGTAGTGTCCTGCCCCCTGGAGAATAAGGCAGGAAAATATTAGAATTATAAAACGCAAATAAAGTCTCATTGATAATCTGTCCGATAATATGATAATTTCTGTTTAACAGCAGCTCCGATTTTTACTCCCGGTATATATGTTATGATAAATAAAAAAGAGACTGTCAAGCAACAGTCCCTTTTTTATTTAATAAATTGTTTTTATTCCCTATTATATTAACAAGATAACTAATATATAGAGACAAGTATCCGGTGCAGTACCGTCACTTCTACTGTGTGATTTATTACTCAGAGTCACTCCACGTAACTACCGGGAATACAGACAGGCAGTTGAAATATTGGGACACAATCACACAGTTTAAGGATCTAGCTATAATAATTTTTAAATTGTGTTTTTCGCATAATAAAACCGGCTAGTTTCCCAAGTTTTCTTATAGCGAAATAGTTGAATTTCAGATCAATCAGTTCAATCAGGTTCCCATCTGGATCTCTGAAGAAAAACCATTCGGAGCCTTCAGAAAATTGAGGATCACAAAGAACTTCAACATCATCCATGGCACTCAATTTTTCATGCCATTTTTTAATACCATTTGCATCGAGTGTAAGATGATGCGGCCCGGGGCGATTCCATGCATGATCAGGATCAGCATTTTCAGAAAACTGGAAAATTTCTATAACGCCACCCTTTGGACATCGCAGAAAACCTAATTTGACTGAAATGCCATCTTTTAAATTGTACAATTTTTTTAAAGAACTGACGGTATCAGCATCAAGATCCAGCTCGGAAAGAAGAGGCATTTTAAATACGTCCCAGTACCATCTAACTGCTTTTCCAAAATCCTTAACGGTAATACCGGCATGACTAAAAGATTTAATTTTCACAATAGACACCTTTAAAAAGTATTGGTACTGTTCGGCAGGGCCGAACAGTACATTTAGTCAGATCAATCGGCTGTGTGATTACTGGATCAAATCCCCAACAGCCAGCAAGTGATCTCCCAGTTGAGCGCCAAACTCTGGCCCCCCGACCATAATCAATCGCCCTGCTATGGTAGCTTCAATCATATCATCAGTATCCTGAAGAATTCCGAGAGCACTGAGAGGTGAATCAAATTTCATTGTAAAAAAGGGCATACTGCGGGTATACTCTCCGCGGCGGGCCATTGATTTACCTTTCTTGATACGTATATGGGCTGACAGATCCGGATGACCTTCAACAGCAAAAGCGTAGACCCTGTCAGGGCTTTTTTCAGTCCAGGCATTTACGTCCGGATGTCCCAGCTTATTGAGAATGTTGATGCCGCGACTGAGAAGATAAAACATACATTTTACCAGCAGCTCCTGGTCTTCCTTTTTCTTTGGAGCGGTGGTAAGTCCAAGAAGCCCCCCCATTTTCATTAAAAGCCCGAGAAACTTAATAAGAAGTCCCGGATTCTTTAAAGCACCTTTCAGCTTGGGAAGTTTCTTTGTCTGATTTTTAAAGAAGTTATTCAAATGCTGAACTGATGAAAATTCGAGATCCAGATCAGGTGCGCCCTCTCCATAAAGGCCTTTTTTTGGGGTACAGACTCCCTCTTCAAAGATAAAATGAGTACCATTCTTGCCGCCATCTTCGAGTTTGCAGCTGACCTGACAAACTTTCGATGCGCCAGTCCATTTCTTTTGAAGATTCGGGCTGTCTTCAAGAATAGTTTTAAGGAGGGGCAATACCGCATTCAGAAAAATTTTATTAGCGAACAGATCTTTCTGTTCCTGTGTTAACTCTGTAGCCATTTAATCCTCCTTATTTAGAAATCGTCACTGTCCCAATCATCGTCTTCTTCGATTTGTACTCCCATGATTTCTCTGGCTTTTTCAACAATGCCGTTAACATCATAGTTGTAATGAGACATTAAATCTTCATGAAGACCAATGATTGAATACTCATCAGGCACTCCAAGCTTCCTCATAACACAGTTCTTTGGTGATTCTGCAATAACTTCAGCGACTGCGCTGCCAAGTCCACCAAGTATATTATGGTCCTCTACCGTGATAATTCTTCTGGTATCCAGGATCGCCTTTTCGATAGCTTCTTTGTCAATTGGCTTGATAGTGTGCATATTTAAGACTCTGGCCTTGATTCCATCAGATTTTTCAAGAACCTTCGCCGCTTCCCGGGCTCTCCAGACTGTGGCTCCGCAGGCAATAATTGTTAAATCAGTACCTTCTGCCATCTGTACAGCCTTGCCAACTTCAAAGCCATAATCAGTATTTTCATAAACGGGCATGTCATATCCGCGATTTATTCTGATGTAGTAAGGCCCTTTATTTTCATAAGCTGCAATTACTGCATTTGCAGTTTCCATACCGTCACAGGGAACTATTACTGTGAGATTTGCCATTGTTCTCATAATTCCGATATCTTCAGTACAATGGTGAGTTGAACCAGCCTGTCCGAAAGAAAGTCCGGCATGAGTGGCAATCATTTTCACGTTAAGGTTTTGATAACAGATATCGGTATGAACCTGGTCAAGACCTCTCATGGATGTAAATACGGCAAATGTTGAAACAAAAGGGATAAGTCCCGTTGTTGCCATACCGGCAGCAACGCCAAACATATTCTGTTCAGCGATACCAAGATTAAACAACCTTTCGGGAAAATCTTTTTCAAGAGCACCAATTTTTGTTGATTTGGCAAGGTCTGCTGAAAGACCGACAATTCTTTTATCATCTTTTGCCAGGTCGCATAGTACTTGGCCATAATATTCAGCTGTTGACATCTTTTCAGCATCCAGCATTGTATAGTTAAGATTAGCCATCTGACTCTCCTATTTTTTTAATCTCTGGTCGTGATATTCATCAATGTCATCTCTGCACTGATTACCTAATTCTTCATCAACACTTGCATAGTGATATTTGTAATCATCCTGCATGGATTTAATACCACAGCCCTTAAAGGTATTTGCGATAATTGCAACCGGCTTGTCTGTAGCGGCTTTAGCTTTCTCAATTGCATCATTTATTTCATTGATGTCGTGGCCGTCAATTTCAAGCACTTCAAACCCAAAGGCTTTCCATTTATCTGGAAATGGTTCCAGCGCCATTACTTCTTCGGTGGGACCATCGATCATACACCTGTTTCTGTCGACTATAGGAACAACGTTTGTTGCCTTGTAATGTGAAACCGCCATGGCTGCTTCCCAGACCTGTCCTTCATCGCATTCACCATCTCCAAGAAGACAGTAAACCATGAAATCCTTGCCCTGCGTTCTTCCGCCAAGAGCCATTCCGAGAGCTAATGATAAACCATGACCAAGAGAACCGGTAGAAGCGTCAAGACCAACAACTTTGTTTACATCCAGGTGCATACCAAGTTTGCTGTGAGTATGGTTATATGTTTTTAGCATTTCTTTGTCAAAGAAACCCTTGTCCGCAAGAACGGGAGCAAAACCAACTCCAATATGTCCCTTACTTAATACAAACCGGTCACGGTCTTCCCATTTAGGTTCATCAATCTTTATATTCATCTGCTTATAATACAGAACAGTCAGAATATCTGTAGAACTTAATGAACCACCAATATGTCCACCATTTGCCCACATAACTGTATCAACAGTAAGTTTTCTTAATTCTCTGGCTTTATTTTCCAGTGCCAGATACTCTTCGTTTGATAAAGGCATTTTATCCCCCTTAGTTTTTTTCCTTGTTAGAACTCATCGCCATATTTCTTCTTAACAGCTTTAAAGGCCTCGTCGGCAATAGCCAGAGTGTCCTTTATGTCCTTTTTAGTGTGCGCAGTTGAAACAAACCAGTTGTGGTGTGAGGTGAAAAATGCTCCCCTCTTGGTAGCTTCTGCGCACCAGTCCTGATGCAGCATGAGACTTTCGTCATTGGTAATTCTGAGATAAGACATTGAAGGATCGCCGCTTACTTTCAGGTCATAACCGTAGCTTTCGGCAATCTCAACAAGGCCACTATTTAATTCAGTACCAATCTCAGTACAGGCCTTGGGTGTGTTAATTCGCTGGTGTTCCTTCAGTGTAGCAAGGGCCCCTGCCATCGGCTCTGACTGGTACCAGTAGCTGCCTGTATGGAAGACCCGGGCTGCAAACTGCTTCATCTCTTCTGTTCCCAGACAGGCGGAAATGGGATATCCGTTTGCAATTGCTTTACAGTAACAGACAAGATCAGGCTTGTAACCATATTTTGCATGAGAGCCGCGAAGATCAATTCTGAAACCGTGACGGATGTCATCAGAAATAATTAGAATACCTTCCTGCTTACAGAGGGCATCTACTTTTTCCCAGTAGCCTTCAGCGGGGAGTTCATTATCCTGGAATGTAGGAACGAGGTATGGGGATGCGATAAGGGCTGCAATCTCACCTCGATTAGCTTTTATAACTTTTTCAAAGTCTTCAAAGTCGTTCCACTTTGCTTTAAGGATAGGCTGAGTATCTTCTTCTGTTACACCATGGTGACCAAGTCCCTGCATCCATGCAGATGTACCATGATAACATCCGCTATAGGTGATAATTTTTTTACGTTCCGTTGCGTCGCGTGCAATCATTACAGCGTAGTTTGTAGTATCCGCGCCATTTTTTGCGAAAAAGGCCCATTCCATTCCCTGGGTCATGCCTACGAGAGTTTCTGCCAGTTCAACCATTATTGGGGGAGCACCCGTGGTACAGTTCCCTTTTTCGATGTACTTGGCGGCAAATTTATCAATTTTCGAATTGGCATAGCCGTGAACCATCGGTCCATAGGCACACATATAGTCGATATACTCATTTCCATCGGGGTCCCAGAAACGGGCTCCCTTTGCCTTTTCTGTATAGAATGGGTAATCCGTTGCAGGCACCAGGGGGGCTGGACTGTAATGTCCATAGATACCACATGGTAAGACCTTTGTTGCTTGCTTAAACAGTTTCTGCTGTTTGGTGTATTTATACGTTTTCATGTTTTATCCCGTCCTTTATCCTAAGTAATAAGGAATTCTATCAAGAATCAGACTGACGCCATCCATCATGCCTGTCTGTCCCTTAATAAGAACATCTCCTGATGCAATAGCGGTAAAGGCATCGCTTTTTCCATTCAGGAAATCACTTGCTACCTTTATTGATTTGAAGGTGAGCAATGACATTGGTTTTTCTACTTCCCCTATACCTGGAACTATATCACCATTTTCAAAAGTAATGTGGGCGGAAGGCCCTTTAGGGAGTACATTGAGAAGAATACTTCCATTTCGAATATGAGACCCGACTCCTTTCACGAGGGGATCCATCAATCCGATTTCCCGAACTGCAAAAGCTGCAGTATTCATTGTCATTTTTGTATTTAGATAAAGATAGTCCTTATCTTTTAATAATTCATCCGTTGGTTTCAGATAGTATTCAAGTTTATCCGTAACTTTAGGAAAGTCTTTTAGAAGAAAGCCGAGTTTTGTAAACCCCTTCAGTGGGATTGGGCCGCCCTCTCCGTCCATCATCTTGTTAAGAGCACTTGGTGAAGGAAGAAAAAGCTTTACGGATGGTCCCCTGTATTTCCCCCGACCGACAGTACAGGCTCCATTTTTAAATTCGATGAAAGCCTTAGGGCCGTTTCGAACAATAAACTGAATGGATATATCCCAGTCTTTTGCCATTTCGGCAATTTCAGGATCAAATGCCACCAGATCTTCAAGATTTTTAAGAACAGCATAAAGATTGAGGTTAGCTTTGATTAGATCATAGCTCATGATTTTATCTCCTTATGGCAGGCTTTTACCGGCTTCGGTCAAAAACCGGATGTCCGGTAACCAAAAATGAGTGAGCACTAACTCATTTCTATACAAAGTATAAATATTAACAAATTAGTCAATAAAAAAAACATAAATTGACCGAATATATTAATATTGATCAAAATATGGATTTTATAGGATTTTTTATTGACAGGATTGCTAATAATGAATTCTCACTCATTTATAGATATATTGTATCTAACAGTAAAGTAAATTTTCATTGAATTGTGAAAATAATGGAGCAATAATGACAGAATTTTTTGATACACAGGCTCCATCTGACATTTTTTCAGATTAACTATAATTACGTATTGGCAGGTTAAAAATGACACAAAAATTGTACAAAGAGACATTTGATAAAATTTCCGATGATAAAAGAGCCCGAATACTTGAAGCTGCAACTGTAGAATTTGCAGAAAAAGGATTTACAGCAGCCAATATCAATGTCATTGCTAAAAATGCAGGCATCAGTATTGGCTCGATGTATAATTACTTTGCCTCAAAAGAAGATCTCTTTTTAACAGTATTTGACGAAGGTTACCAGTTGCTTGAAGGAGTAATTATTGAAGTAAGCAATGTTGAGGGGGATATCTTCGATAAATTTGAGGCATTGATAAGAACTGCCCAGGTTATATCCCGTAAGTATCAAAAACTTACTCAGATTTACCTGGACAGCACATCAGAAGGCCTGACTCACCTCTCTCGGAGGTTGTCAAGAAAGTTTGAAAGTATCACCGCCCAGTATTACCACAATATGCTGAAGAGTGCAAAAGAAGAGGGAATTATTGCTAACGATATTGATGAAAGGGTTGTTTCATTCTGTCTCGATAACATGATTGTCCTCCTCCAGTTTTCCTACGCCAGCGAATACTTTAATGAAAGAATGAAAATATTTGCCGGAGAAGATGCTCTTGAAGATGATGAAAAGGTTGTTCAGGGTATTATGCGTTTTATTCGTGGCGGCCTCTCTGAGTTGGAGAAAAAATAATTTACATTCCGTGAAAAATAATCCATTATAAATTATTCTTCTTGACAGAAAGATGATAAAAAAGTTAGGACCGCTATCGAGTGAGCGCTTACTCAGTTTTTGTTCTTTTACTCACAGATAATTATTAGGAGGTAATGGTATGAAAATTGGAGTACCTAAAGAGATTAAAATCAGGGAAAGAAGAGTTTCGTTAACACCTGGAGGTGCAGCAGCACTAATTCAGCGGGGTCATGAAGTTTTTATTGAAGACCAGGCTGGTGTAGGTTCGGGACTGTCAAATGAAGAATATATAAAAGTCGGAGCAGAAATTCTGCCCTCTGCAGATGCGGTTTGGGACGAAGCAGAAATGATAATTAAGGTCAAAGAACCGGTTGAACCGGAATTTGCCCGGATGAAGGAAGGACAACTCCTCTTCACCTATCTGCATCTTGCACCGGACCAGACGCTTACCGATAAATTGATGGATAGAAAAGTTGTAGGCGTCGCCTATGAAACAATGATGGATGAAACAGGTGGTCTTCCCCTCCTCGCTCCCATGAGCGAAGTTGCAGGCAGATTGTCCGTACAAATGGCATGTGCCGCCCTTGAGGCCAAAAACGGGGGAATGGGGCTTCTTATGTCAGGCGTGGCCGGTGTTGCTCCGGCAAAGGTTGCAATAATCGGTGGCGGTATTTCCGGTTTAAATGCAGCGCATCTGGCCATTGGGCTTGGCGCCAAGGTTACTATTCTTGATATAAATATAGATCGCATGAGATACCTGGAAGATATATTCCATTCACGTGCCGTTACATTGATGTCAAATCAGGCTCATCTCGAAGAGAGTATTTATGAGGCTGATGCAGTAATAGGAGCTGTTTTGGTTCCCGGGGAATCTGCTCCCAAGTTGATTAAAAAAGATATGCTGAAAAATATGAAAAAGGGATCTGTCTTTGTCGATATTGCCATAGACCAGGGGGGATGTGCTGAAACCAGCAAGCCCACTACCCATGATGATCCTACTTACATTGTTGATGATGTAGTACATTACTGCGTTGCGAATATGCCCGGTGCTGTACCGCGCACATCAACATTCGCTTTGACAAATGCAACCCTTCCATTTGCCCTTGAGCTTGCAGACAAGGGATATGAAAAAGCCCTGAAAGAGAATTCTACTCTTGCAGGGGGATTGAATGTTTTCAAAGGTGCGCTCACCTGTAAAGAGGTGGCTAAATCTCAGAATCGTCCATACGAGGAGATTACCTTTTAAACATATTGCCGGTTAAACTTTTGACGGGTATCTGCTTTGACGGATACCCGTCTTTTATTTTGTACCTGTAAATATACCGCATAACAGATGCCTGTTAAAAAATGTTTCTTTTTTCTTGACTTTTAAATTTACTATGGTTAGTATCTTACAAAATTTGACTGATTATTCAGGATGATGTTAATATTTAACTTTTTATCACGATTAATTTATGAATCCGCTGCAAACATTCAGCTTTAATCCATGAAATGGTTTCACCTGTAAAAAGATTCAAATATTAGCAGCACACATAAACAATATAGTGCCCGATGGTGGAAACACCAAAATTCTTATAGTTATTTTAAGAGGTACTCTATGTCAGTTAACTTGTATGCAGGCAATCTGTCGTATGAAATGAATGAAGATTCACTGAAAAAGATCTTTGAAGACCATGGAGCAGTGAATACAGCAAAAATTATTGTCGACAAATTTTCGGGAAGGTCCAAAGGTTTCGGATTTATTGAGATGATAACCCCTGAGGAAGCTGAGGCAGCCATTGCCAGTCTTAACGGCGCTGAAATTATGGGACGTAATATCAGGGTTAATTTCGCCAGGCCTCGATTTCCCAAAAAAGAAGAAGCTGGAAAAGACTGATAAAATCCTTATATTTTGCCTGATTAATACCGGGTTTGTTCAGGGGAGCAACTGGCATAATGCTGAGCAGCCCGGGCAACAGTTGCAGTTAGAATGTAAGTTAAGCTTATAAGAAAATATTATTTAGATGAATATACTCCTCTTTGAAGATTCCTCTTTTGTCGATGATTCCCTCATAGCTATTGAAAACCAGCGAATTATTGACCATGTTCTCACTGTATTAAAACTCAGCCGGGGAGACACCATCCGTATTGGTCAAATAAATGGTAACCGGGGAACCGGCTGCATAGATAAAATCAGCAGTAATAAATTAATCATACAAACTGACTTGAAGGAATCTCCGCCCCAACCACTTCCCTGCACGTTAATTCTGGCTATGCCGCGACCTAAAGTTTTTAAAAGGGTATTACAGACTGCTGTCACCATGGGAGTAAAAAAAATATATATAATAAAAACCTGGAGGGTTGATAAAAACTATTTCGATAGTCCCGCATTAAACCAGGAGCACCTCTTGAATCAGGCATTACTCGGCCTCGAACAGGCGGGGGACACAATTCTGCCGGAATTATATATTCGTAAATATTTTAAACCTTTTATGGAAGATGAAGTTCCGGAAATTATCAATTTAAAAAAAGGTATTCTTGCGCATCCCTATGGAATAACTAAATGCCCTGCAGAAGTAAAAGATGAAATTGTTCTTGCCATCGGCCCCGAAGGCGGTTTTATCCAGTACGAGTTGGATAAATTTGAAGGCACAGGTTTTATGCCGGTTTTTCTCGGAGAAAGAATTTTAAGAGTTGAACAGGCTCTTCCCGTTTTTCTAAGCCATCTTTTTTATTAACAGGCTATTGACTTAAAGTGGTTTTTTTATTCCAAGGTACAATGTCACCATCTGGCTTCCTTTGGTATAGACTATTCTTTTTGTTCCGTCAGTATCCCTAGCCTCTGACCACTGGTGATGAGTGAGATTCAGACTGTAATTTATCTCTGTAAATAGAAACATTTTTTCAGATATTTTAAAATTATATCCCGCCAGTAATGAATACCAGAGGTCAAATCTTGTTTTATATTGAAGTCCGTCAAATTTTTCCTTCCCGGGAATTACGATACCGGCTATACCTGCGCCGCCATAGAAGTTGTATTTTAAATTGAATAGAATTTGCAGATAAGGTGCTACCATATGCAGGGTTTCAAATTTATCCTCCCCAGTTAAAAATAATAAATTCCAGAGAAAACCAAGCCGCACAGTAGTTCTGCCGATTTGATGTCCCAGAAAAAGTGACAGAGAGGTCCCGGTAAAGAAATGTTTCTGGTAATTACCCCCTTCCGGTTCAACACTGAAGTAGTAGAGGGGAACCTGTCCCACGGAAAAACCGCAGGAATTCGGTGAAGAAATCTTTTGACTTCCCCATAGAAATGAACCATTTAGGATTATTAAAAATAAGAATGAAATAATTGTTACTTTTTTGAAATTAGATCTTGTCATAACATTTTATAAAGGCTACCATTTACAATTATATTTGCGAGAAACTTTTGGAGCTAATACATGAGACGAAATTTTTTAATAATGTCAATAATTATCTTTTCTGTAATTCCTCTTTTAAATGCAGAATCTTTGTTTCAGCGGCAGAAAAGAATTCAGGATGAAATGGTTGATCGCCAGAAAACTGAAGACCTTCAGAGAAAAGAGGCAATATTAAGAAAAATTCGAGGATTCATGAAGGATATTAATGGCCGTCTCAAGCAGGAAAACAAAACCCGGATTGATATCCCCCTCAATATTGATGATGCCACAGATATAAAAGATACTGATCATTTCCACACAAAAAAAGCCGTTCCCCCCAGGGAATTTGCATATATCAATACGTCAAGAGTTCGATTGAGGGCTTCGGGAACCACTAAAAGCGAGATTGTTGGGCATGTTCGTTTTAAAGAGCAAATTGAAGTATTGAACATGACCTATGAGGAAGATAAAATTTTCAATATTTCCGCACCCTGGTACCTTATTCGCAGGGAAAACAACGAAGAGGGGTGGCTTTTCGGTGCCTTTATTCAAAAAACAGTGCCAGAGAAGGCCATCGATTTTTCCAAAAAAGAGAGAAAGGAGATTAAGGATAAAGGGGGGATAAGGGGGAAGTTTCATGTTCCTGCCATCGGAAAATTAACCAGTCAATTCGGATACAGGATTCATCCGGTATCGAAACGTAGAAGCTCCTTTCACAAGGGTATTGACATTGCCGCCCCAAGGGGGACTCCGGTCAAGGCTGCTTCAGGAGGTATTGTACAGCGTTCGGAATATAACAGGCACGGTTACGGAAATTTGATCGTTATTGAACATGAGAAAGGCCTTTCCACCTATTACGGCCATCTTTCTGTAAAACTGACCCGGAGGGGACGCAGGGTAAAAAAAGGGGAACTTATTGGGAAGGTCGGCTCAACCGGCATGTCTACTGGGCCTCACCTTCATTTTGAAGTTCGCAGGGGACGGAAAGCGTTGAATCCTTCGGAATTCCTTAGATAGAAAGTACTATATTAAGGGCCTTTCATCCCCTGGTTCGTTAAGAATCATAAAACTATTTGACATTTTCCAACCATTCGGGATTATACTCTAAAATTTTAAAGATATACCTGAATGAAAAAATACCTGAAAATATTAATAATATTACTTCTTTTTCTCCTGTTATCTGCAGGAATTTGCATTAATATTAAAAATGGAATAAACAAAGATTACAAATCGCTGACTTCATCAGCTTCAGGCTGTAAAAATACGGTAATCCAGAAATTTCCAATTTTCAAAGACTACATTACCCCCGAAAAAAACAAAAAATTAAGAACTCACCTATTGCGTGATCATTTAAAAATTGCTGAATTATTTCAGCTAAAACCTGTCAACAGTGAAGATGAAGCTGGTCAATTATTAAAAACCGGAAAATTATTAAAAATTAAAAGGGATGGACTATCAAATTATTTTTTTTATAATGTACCTGAAAAAAACAGATATCTCTACCCCGTCACGTACAAGGGACTTATTCTAATCAGCAATGAATTTCAAAAAACCTTAAGGGAATTTGGCTTTAACGGCAGGGTGAAATTTGCAGTATCTTCAGCCCTTAGAAATGCAAGGTATCAGCAAAAGTTGAGAAACATCAATAGAAATGCAGTTGTCCAGTCGAGTCATTCATATGGAATCAGTTTTGATATATTTTTCGATGCATTCTTCGTGGACATTGACTTACCTGAACTTCATCCAATGACGGATTTAAAAACAATAAAGGGATTAAAAAATCAGTTTGGGTATATGCTGGGCGAAAGCCTTAGAAGACAGTTTAAAGCAGCATTAACAGAGACCCTGATTCGACTGCAGGATCAGGGATTACTTTATGCAATTTTAGAAAAAAGGCAACGCTGTTATCATGTAACAATCATAAGGGAACCTTGATAAATTAACCATTGAAGTTTCCCGGTTATAATCCTGACGTCTGCCATGCAGAGCATTGTGTAACACCTTTCTTTGGGAATTAGACACAGAGAATAAATAATTGAAACCATAATATATATTACCGATATATATTAAAAGAAAACATATATGGAGCTAAGATGAGAATAATTTCCATTTCAAATAATAAAGGCGGTGTTGGCAAAACTACCAGTACCGTAAATATTGCTGCAGCGATGCATAAATTAAATAAAAAAGTCCTGGTTATAGATATTGATCACCAGGCACAGTCTACTTATCATTTTGGCATTAATCCAAATAAACTTGAACACAGTATTTTTGAAGTTTTGAAAGGGGAACTTTCTTTCAATGATATTCTTATTGATAGAAATGGAATTGATCTTCTTCCCGCAAAACCGGATTTGAAAGATCTGGATTTTCTTCCATTTCCTGCAAAAGAATTTCTACTCAAAGAAGCAATGGACAGCCTGGAAGGCTATGATTTTGTCCTCATCGACTGCCCTCCTTCACTCGGAATTCTTACTTTGAATGCCCTTACCTACTCTCAGGAGATTTTCATCCCCCTGCAGCTTCAGTTCCTTCCATTTCATGGAATGTATAATCTTTTCGAAGGGGTACAGATGGTTAAGAAAAGACTTAATAAAGATATCGATGTTACAGGGATTATCGGTACCATGTATAATGCTTCGAAAACTATCAATAAAGAAGTAATAGAAGAGACGGAAGCACGATTGCCAGGTAAATTATTTAAAACCATAATAAGAGAAAATGTTTCCTTGCAGGAGGCCCCCAGTTGGGGACAGACAATTTTTGAATATAAACCTGAAAGCAAAGGAGCTAAAGACTACCTTGACCTTACTAAGGAAATAATCGGTGACGAATGATATCTTTGAAGAGAAACGTATCCTGATTCTTGGAGATTCCACCGCTTTACCCAGACTTGAGACTCCATACCATAAAACCTGGTGTTTTCATCTTAAATCAAAAAACAGGAATTTCGATATAATAGATCGTTCTGACAGGGGAGCGTCTACATGTAAACTTGTCACTGCAGGTGGAGGCGGAATAGATGTTCTTGAGCTGTATCATCCTGATATAGTCATTATTGAAATGGGGGTTACAGAAAGTGCCCCGAGATTATTTAAAAAAAGCGGATTTGAATATTATGTCCTTAATAAAATAATACCCATCCGTTTTCGGCACCGATATGTTAATTACATAAAGAAAAAAAGAGTACGGTCTCCTGAAAAGGCAGATGTAACACCGGAACTTTTTTTTAATAATATTAGCGGTTATTGCTTAAGAGCAAATAAACTGAATACCTCGGTTATTCTAATTTCGATCGCGCCACCCAGTGACGGCCTTATTGTAAAAAGCCCTCATTTTCCTAAAAGCATCAAATTATATAATGGAATCCTGCATGACATCGCCGAAACTTTCGATAATGTTTACTATCTCGATCCCTTTCAGGATATTGCAGAAATTGGAAGATGCTGGCTTGATGAAATTCATTATAACCATGAAATACATGAAATAATTGCGAAAAAACTGGAAGCATTAATTCATACTGAATTACTCTAATCAGTTTTTTGTCTTATTTATAAGAAATGCTGATGTCAGGATTAAACATCCCCCTGCAACGATACCCGGTGATAAGTCTTCTCCGAAAAACAGAATTCCCAATAGTACGGCACTTAAAACTTCCAGATAATTAATTAGAGAAACTTGTGAAGCTTCTATTTCCTTCAGGGCTGAAAAAAGAAGTCCAAAACCGGCGAGACCGATAAGGATTGCATATACTGCTGATACCGAATATTGAAAAGCAGTGGGAAATGGGCTATTTATAAAAAAGAATGGCAAAAAGATAAAACTTCCCAGAAGATTCTGAAAAAAAACGGTTTGCCATTTACTTATTCCGCTGGATTTGTATTTAAATATTATTATAGTCCCCGCATATACCATTGCTGAAAAAAGAATGCTCAAAACTCCCAGCATTTCATTTTCACTTAAAGTGTTGACTTTTTCTCCATAGATGAGTATAACACCGGCAAATGCTATCAGCATTAAAAGAATTTTTTTAAGCGATAAATGTTCTTTTAAAAATAAAGCACTGTAAATAACCGCAAATATAGGCCATGTATATAGTAATATTACAGCAGTACCTATACTTGTATATGTATAACCTGCGAAATAGAAAAACATCCGCAGGGCATTTAAAAGAGAGGCAAGCAATAGCAGCCGGTAATTATTCGGTAAAATTTTAATTCCTTTCACTTTGAAATAAATAAATAATAACACTGTAGGGATCAGCATACGGAAGAAAGAAATCGTTGTAATGGGCAGGTTTAATATTTTTACAAATGAACCGGATGAGCCGAAGATTATTGCTGCGATAACGACTTTTTGATAGGGATTCATTTTAATTGTCCAGTATTTAAAATTGAAAAACAGATGCTTATCCTGTAAAAGTTTTGTCAATAAATATACTATTTACTATATTTTAAAAAAAAACAGATCAAAATCTCCTTTAAGTTGTCATAATGAATAAAGAGTCCATAATCACAACAGTAAAAAGTAAAGAAGATGCCCTTCTCGTTGAAAAGGCATCGCAGGGAGACAGGCAGGCATTTAATAAATTAATTTTAAAATATCAGGACAGGGTTTATTCCATATGCTTTAAAATAACAGGAGATTATGACACTGCCAATGATTGTGCTCAGGAAACATTTATAAAAGTATTTAAAAAACTAAAAAGCTTTAAGGGGAAGTCTAAATTTTCAACATGGCTATACAGTGTAACTGTCAATACCTGTAAAAATTATATTACCTCATCGTATTATAAAAAGGAATATTCAACAATAAATATAGTAAAAGATAAAAATAATCAACAAATTGGAGAGTTTGAAGTTACAGACAACAGGTATGATCCCGAAAAGGAAATCCTTGCGGATGAAGTTGAAGAAAAAATAAAGGGAGCGGTTTTGCAACTTCCGGTAGATCTTCGAATTATTGTAATAATGAAAGATATGGAAGGCAGAACATATGAAGAGGTCGCAAATATTTTAAGCATGAAGGAAGGTACCGTTAAATCAAAACTGGCCAGGGCCAGGAACCAACTGAGGAAAATGTTGCAGGATATAGCATTATGAAATGTAGAGAAGTGAAAAATAAAATATCCGGATTTATCGATAAGGATCTCCCTGAGAATCTTTTCAAAGAAGTTGAGATTCACCTCGAAACATGTCAAAAATGTAATAAAATGTATATTGAAACACTCAAAATTACAAATGTGCTTAAATCCTCACAACCCGTGAAAGCTCCCACTTCATTTCTGGCAGAGATAAATAAAAAAATAGACCTGGAACAGGAACAATCACTGAGTCAACAAATTTTAAAAAGAATCAATTTGTTTTTGTCTCTGCGCCATATTATTGAGGCTTCAGGGGCAGTCGCCGTAGCTGTTATTATTTTCATAATAATAAATCCTGTTGCTGACTTGCAGCAAAATCTTACAGATATTAAAAGCGAGCCCGATCTGGTTTATGCCCGAAGGGATATATCAAGGGAAACAAAAAAAAGATCCCTGGAAATTAAGAACATAGCAAAAAAAGATAGATTAAAGAAAAAAGCACCGTCTCTTAAACTTCCCTATGGCAAAGGAGCTGGTCATGATAAATCAATTTCTTTAAGGGATGCCCCCTCCCCGCCTTTTGAAATCAAAAAGGATAGCAGGATTGAAGATCCGATAATCATTCATTTAACTCCCGATGAAACGGGCAAAACAGGTTTGGCAGACAGGAGCAAAAAAGAAATTAAACCGGAAGCTCTTGCAGATGAAGAAAAGAGTGTTGAAGAGTCTGAAAAAACCCCAAGAAGAGTGCGCCGTAAATATTTTAGAACCAGGGAAATGTCTCCTGCAGTAAAACAAAATAAATCAACTCCAATTACGGAAATAGAAGAATCTAATTTTCAGAATATTACCCGGCAAATCAAATCAGCGGCCGCAAAAAATGGAATAAAAATATTGAGAGTATCAGATGGATTGATTGTTCTGGAAGTTCCTGCTTCAAAAAAAATAAACTTTCAAAGGTTTTTGAAAAGCCTGGCTCAGGTAGGGCACATAACGATTGAAAATAAATCGGATATAGGGGAAAAGAAAAAACAAATTGAAATAAAAATCAAGTAATTATTATTGTTTAAATAAATGGTTCTTCATAGCCTCAAGACCTAGTATGTATGAAAAGGGGCCAAAACCGGAAATTTGTCCCAGGCAAACGGGAGCGGTATGGGAAATCTTCCGAAATTCTTCCCTGTTGTGAATATTGGATAGATGGACTTCAATTGCAGGTATTCCAACTCCTGCAATCGCATCACGAATTGCAATAGAAGTATGAGTAAAGGCAGCGGGATTTATAACAATTCCATCAGTTTTTCCATGCTTCGAATGCAGAAAATCAATAATTTCTCCTTCGGTATTTGACTGAAAAATATCTATCGAAATCTGATTCTCTTTTCCCCATTGATATATTGAATCATTTATTGAATCAAAACTGGTGCTTCCATATATATCGGTTTCTCTCTTTCCGAGCAGATTTAAATTAGGCCCGTGAATTACAGAAAATGTACCCTTTTTATCCTTCATCCTCTTCTCCCGTACAGGGTATTGTCGCAAGATAAATTTAATTGAAATCGTATTTTATAATTAAATTCTTTGCCTTTGCTGCATATAGTTTTCTTTTCGGCGATTTTAATATTTCAAAAAGTATTTTTTTTGATTCTTCTTTTTTACCGTTCTCATAATAAATAATAGCCAATTCTAATTTAGATTTATATGAATACTCTGTTTCTTCAGCCGTGTTAACCAGCTTGGTTAAATTTTTAATAGCTTCATTCCTTTTTCGAAACACATGCAAATTAATCATAGCCAGGTTGTAGAGTGAATCATTCCATAAATCATTTTGATTTAAGGTTACTTTATAGAAATAATAATAAGCCGCTTTATATGACTTTCTCAACATGTACAATTTGGCAAATTTATAATTTATATAGTTACGATTGCCTTTGTATTTATTTAATAAAACAGCAATTCTTTTGAATTGTGTTAAATTACCTTCCTCAAAATAGTATTCAAGATTAGCCCTGAACACCATTTCTCCGAATTTACTATTTGTTAACAGGTGCAAGTTTTTCGTGGTTATATTTGCTGCTTTTTTTTCTTCGTTAAGATTAAAATAACACATAATTATATAGGCTGTAGATTCAGGTTTTAATTCAGTTAATTTAATGTTTTTCAACTTTTCAACAGCATCTTTATATCTATTTCGTGAAAAATAAATTTTTGCATAGGAAAGGTTTGCAAAACCAACATACTTTGTCCCTGGAGTTTCAGTTAGAATCCGGGAAAAAAAATCGATAGCTTCATCCTGCTCTGCTCGATTTATATGGTATTCACCTGCATAGTACAACGCCTCTGAGTACCTGTTTTTGTCGGCTGTAATCAGTTTAATCGCATTACGCGCTGAAAGGGCATCGCCAACATTAAATGAACTTTTTATCCATATCGATAAAATGTCAGGAGGGAAACGCTTAATGTCCTTATTGTACAGCAAATTGTATGCCTGATCATATTTTTTAAGTTCAAAATTGCTTCGAGCCAAAATATAAGGAATATTCTCCCACTGCGTTTCATTCATTGGTGGAAATTTTCCATTTTCCATTGTCTTAATAACTTCTGAATAGCTTCCCATTTGATAGAGCGAAAGAATCATTCTATAAAATGCTTTACCGGCTTGTTTAACTCCATTATGAGTTAGGTACTTTTTATAATTTTCCTGTGCCTTTTTATATAATTTGTTTTTAAAATAGCGGTCACCACTTGTGAGAAATATTGATAAGGATTCCTGCGATGAGGGAAAGTTATTCAGCAGATAAGAGATGAAATAATTTTTGTCTCTTTTATTATTAGGAATTGTTTTAACAAGACTATAAATCACAGGGATATTTTTTTTATTATTTCCATATCTAGAAACCAGCAGTCGTGCATAACGAATGGAATTTACGGAATCACGATTGTCCAGATAAATCTTCAGCAAAAGCAAATATCCTTCATAGCGATTTTCAATTTTTCCCGCTTTCAGATATCTTAAAAGCAATTCCTGTGCTTTTTTATTCTCACGCTTTTTATAATGCAATACTGCAAGATAAAATTTAGATTCCCGGATGTATCCGGAAAATGGATTTTCTTCCTGTATTTTTCTGAACATTTTTACGGCTTTATCGACATTCCCCTGCTCAAGATAAACCCTTGCTATGTTAAATTTAACCTCATCAATTTTTTTATAAAATGGGTACTCAGCAAGGAATCTGTTAAAAACGAGTTCTGCTTTTTCATGATTTTTTATCCGTAATTGCGCTTTTCCAAGCATGAACAGAATATCTTTTTTTTCATTATCAGTTGCAATAGGCAAGGCTAATTCAAGATAGTGCACTGACTCGGCAGGATTTTCATCGAAATAAATTGAACCTACAACACTAGCGGCCTTTGCTTTGACATCCTGATTTTTTGTATTATAAATTACTGTTTTCAGGATTCTGGTACATTGTTTATATTTTTTTTGATTATAATGAATGAGGCCCAGTTCATATTGAGCATTATAATACCATGGAGAATCCTTTCCAATGAGAATAAAAAGTTCAAGCAGGGATCGAGCTGTGCGGAAGTTTTTAAACTTCAGATGGCAAAGTGCTTTGAAATATTGTGCCTCGTTAAATGGTGTTTTTTTCAGCAGATGTGATGGAATTCCGTTTAATAATATCAAAGCTCTTCGGGGATTATTTTGAATCAGATAAATATGTCCGGAAAGAATTCTGGCTTTGGCAATAACTTCCTCATCAGCCTTGGAAGTTAGAAGGGGTTTTATTCGCTTAAGTGATTCCTGATATTTATTATTTTTAAAATATGCCTCGGAAATTCTATAGACCCGCCAGGCATTCTTTTGTTTATCTCCAGATGAAGCAATTGATTTTTCCCATTCTATTGCCGATTCATCGAATCTTTTCTGGCCATAATAAATAAGGGCTATTCTATCACGTGCAACTGCAATTAATTCCAGATCCTTGCTGTTGGAGATAAAACGTTTATATTCAACAATTGCTTTATTGAATTTGTTTTGTCTGAAATATGTTTCTCCTATCCAGAATCTTGATTCAAAGCAGACTTCAGATGTTTTACATTTATTCAGAAAGCTGTTAAATTCATACAAAGAAGATTTAAAATTCTTTTGCTCATATATTGAGCGGGCAAGATAAAACCATGCACGATCCCTGGTTTCATCATCATCCGATTCAGTAGCTTTCCTGAATAACAGCTCTGCTGAATTGTAGTTTCCTGCATTGAAGGCTTCTTTTCCCTGTTTTAAAAAACTTTCATAGTCTTGAGAGCCATTCGCAGTAGCTATGACAACCAGTAAAAATGCACAAATAATGTAAAGTGAAGACAAATATTTTTTCATTTTTCTCTCAAAAGTCGTCTCGCAGTATCAATCGCTGCAAGTGCTGAACGGTATCTGACGTGTTGTCTCTCACCGGGAAAGGTTAAAGTAAATGAGCTGGTATCCTTCATGAAATATAACCCGAAACAAACCGTCCCAACAGGTTTAGTATCAGTTCCCCCTTCCGGTCCTGCAATGCCGGAGGTTGATACTGAGATATCTGTATCAAATATACCGGCTATATTTTTCGCCATCGAGAATGCAACTTCCTCGCTTACGGCTCCATTCTTTATAAGTATTTCTTCCGGAACATTCAACAAATCAATTTTAATTTGGTTGTCGTAAGCAATAACTGATCCTTTATACACAGAAGAAGCCCCGGGGATATCTGTAATAAGCTTCCCAATAAGGCCACCAGTGCAGGATTCAGCACTGGAAAATGTAAGATTATTCTTTTTTAATAAAAGTACCAATTCCTCAACAGGAGATTTATTTTCTTCCAGAAGCATATAGAGATCAAACTCTTTTTGTAATGCTTCTTTAATTTTATTAATATTTGATGTTCCTGCTTCTCTTATCTCGACTGAAATGGTGCCCATATCAGTCGTTATGCCCCATTCAAAGTTAAAGGCTGATTCTAATTCTTTAATATAATTATTAACTGTACTTTCTTTAAGACCAAAAAAATTAAATACTTTCGATGTTTTTCCAGAAGAGATTTTCTCTGTAAGAATCGGCAAAACGGATTCTGCCATAATTCCCTTCATTTCATCGGGAACTCCAGGCAGCGCAATAATTATTTTACCCTTTTCTTCTATGAGGAATGCGGGGGCGAGGCCTGTTCCATTCCGGAGTATTCGAACATCTTCGGGGACTGCAGCCAGTCTGGCGTCACTTTCGGTAACTTCCCTCCCAGTCTCAGCAAAATATTGTTTAATCTTATCAAGGGCTTCCTGGTCAATAACGACATTTTTATTAAACAGATCTGCCAGAATTTCTACTGTCAGGTCATCGTCAGTAGGCCCCAGGCCACCGGTAATAATGATAAGGTCAACTGTTTTCAATAATCTCCGGATAGTACTTTTTATCTTTTCCTCATTATCAGGTACGGTAACCAGTTCTTCAACAGACAGATTTAGAGAGCTGAGACACCTGCTGATATAAGCGGCATTTGAATCGGAAATTTTTCCAAGAATTAATTCAGTTCCTGTTGAAACTATTCCGGCTTTTTTCATTTACATCCTTTCCGGAGCTGACACGCTGAGAAGATTTAATCCATTTTTCATTACCGTTCGGACAGCATCACAGAGAGCCAGAATTGTTGCTGTTTTATCATTGTCCTCTGTAATAATCCTGTGTTCTGTATAAAAACGATGATATGCCTGGGCAAGTCTCATGAGGAATACAGCAATTTTATGAGGTTCGATACTACGGGCTGCATCATCTATTTCTTCAGGAAATTTTATCAGCAATTTTAATATATTTTCAGCTTCTTCATTTTCAAGGTATTCCTTTTTAATTACTTCCCCTGAATAAGGAATATTTCTTTTCTCAGCTTCTTTAAAAAGTGAACAAATTCTTGCATGTGCATACTGGAGATAGAATACCGGATTTTCAGAACTGCTTTTTTTGGCAAGAGCTATATCGAAATCGAGGTGACTTTCCATAGAGCGCATTATAAAGAAATACCTGGCAACATCAACTCCAATTTCATCAAGCAATTCCCGCATAGTTGAGAAACGTCCGAGACGTTTCGACATCTTAACAGTCTCCCCTTCCATAACAAGATTGACCTGCTGGGCTATCAGTACTTTAAACTTATCATCAGAGCTCCCCATGGCCTTCATCGCCCCTGCAAGTCTGGCAATATATCCGTGATGATCGGGACCCCAGATATCAATAATTTCATCATATCCCCTGGAAAGCTTATCCCTGTGATAGGCGATATCAGCCAATAGATAAGTTGGCCTTCCATCATCTCTTACTATTACACGATCCTTGTCATCTCCGAAGTCTGTCGATTTAAAAAATAATTTCCCTTCCTCCTCGAAAACTACTTTTTTTTCTATCAGTAATTTCTGGGTCTCTTCTACTTCGCCTTTTTCATGGAGGGACCTTTCCCGAAACCAGTTGTCGAAAACTACATTAAAATCCATCAGATCTTTTTTTTGCTTTTCAACATTGTATTCAACCGCTTCACGGGCGCAATTATCAATCAACTCCTCTTCTGCACTATCCAGGTCCAATTGTGTTGAATGGTCTATTATATGCATGGCAATATCTTTAATGTATTCACCGTGATAGCCATCTTCCGGAAATTCGGAAGGTAATCCTTTCTGTTCCCTTATACGCGCCAGTACTGATTTTCCAAGCAATAGAAACTGATTGCCATAGTCATTAACATAATATTCTCTATCGACTTTATGGCCAATTGCTTCAAAAAGATTTGCTACCGTATCTCCTATCGCTGCAGCTCTGGCTGAAACAACATTCATTGGCCCTGTAGGATTGGCTGACACAAATTCTATATTAATTCTACGGGGATTTTCTGCGACTTGTCTTCCATATTTTTCCCTTTCAGACAATATTACACTCAATGTTTTCATGAAATGTTCTTTATCAATATATATATTGATAAATCCAGGCTTTACCACTTCAACAGAGGATATTATCTCAGCTGCTTCAATGTATGATTTCAGGATGTTGCCAATATCAACAGGTGATTGCCTGACTATTTTAGCACTTTCCATTGCTATCGGAGAAGCGTAGTCTCCAAATTTCGCTTCTCTCGGATATTCTATTTTTACGGGAGGATAGTCTCCTTTCGGCAATTTACCATCGTCGATTGCTTTTGCAAGCGCCGCTTTTACTATCTGGCTGATTTGTTCCTTAAGTGTCACCTTGGATCTCCTGTTTCTTGATTTAGGGAAAAACTCTTTTTATAAGGGAAAATACTGCAGGTGAATAGAACACCTGAATTATGGTCATATGTATTCTGTAAACATACAAAAAATTGATTCATCAGTCCATTTGTCAACAAGAATAGTTCAATTTTATTTTATCTGATAAACTTAATAAATAACTTGAAAATATAAATCATGCTTACTAAGATACGCACAATGCTTTATATGAAGTGAGGTAAATATGGAGTTCTGGAAATTTGATAAAAACCGATTAGCAGGTTTTTTGATTTCTCTCGTATTATTTTTAATTATTTTTCTGTTATTTTCTCAAACAACAATTTTCGAAATGGTCGAAAGAGGGGCCATAGATTTCAGATTCTATCTTAGAGATCCCTCTGAAGCTTCAATTAAACTCGAAGACGGTGTCAGGATGGGCCGTATCAATCAACGGGCCCGAAAAGATATTATAATTCTTGGGATTGACGAAAACACTATACGTGTTTTTTCTGATGAGGGAATTCAATGGCCCTTCCCCTGGAAAATTCATGCAAAGTTTACTAATTTTGTAGGATCCGGGAATCCCCTGGCGATCTTTTTTGATATAACCTTTCTTGATCACAAAGAAGGGGAAGATGAATTTGCCCAAGCAATACGAAAAGCCAGAAACGTTTTTCTTGATTATCCTTTTGAAACCAAAGAAAAGGACGTAAAATATAATGATCAGGCAAAACGCCTGAAAATATTAAATAAAGTCAGATGGAGGGCTGATCCGGCGGACATTAGCCCTCAACTTGTTGAAGAGGTAGTTCCCCCTACTCCTGACCTGGCACGCGATGCAAAGGGGATGGGATTTGCGAATGTTTTCCCTGATCAGGTTGACCATATTAACCGGCAAATGCCAATGGTTATTAAGTTTAACGGCTGGTACTATCCTAATATTGATCTGATAATTGCCATGCATTATTACGGTATTACGAAAAATGATGTTGAAGTAAAAATGGGGGAATATGTAAAATTAAAGAATATTCCCAAAGAAAAAATGCAGGTGCCCAATGATGCAGGTGAAATAATTATTCCCATTAACCAGTATGGATTCATGGACATTAACTTTATAGGGGGATCAGGAAGTTTTCAACACTACTCATACAATTTATTTGCAGTCGATGGAACTATGGGTGGCAATAAATCCCTTGAAAATAAAATTGTTCTGATTGCCGCTTATGAAGCGACTGGTATTGCTACAGACCAGCACCAGTCCCCCTACGGCACAACATTTGGAATCGAGCATCACGCAAATGCCCTGAATACAATTTTAAGTCAGGATTTTCTTTATAAATTGAAGGATATGCAAAATATAATGGTGATGCTTGTAATCGCCCTTCTTCTTGGATTTTTTCTGCCGCGTGTTTCGATTGTAAAGTCAACCCTTATTACTTTTGTTCTCTCCCTGACATACCTGATAGCATCATATATCATTTTTGATTTTTTTAGCATTATCAATGCAATGATTACACCTATTGTGCAGACTGGATTAAGTTTTACCTTAATTGTCACATATCGGGTTTTTACAGAACAAAAGGAAAAACGTCATATTCGTCAGACATTTTCAAAATTTGTATCCAAATCAGTTGTTGACGAACTTTTGAAACATCCAGATATGATAAAACTCGGTGGTGAGAAAAAAATACTTACAGTCCTGTTCTCCGATATCCGCGGATTTACTTCAATTTCAGAAAAGTTAACTCCGGAAGAACTTGTTGAACATCTAAACAAATACCTGGAAGCAATGACCGAGCTCGTATTTAAATACGAGGGCACCCTGGATAAATATGTGGGTGATGAAATTATGGCCTTCTGGGGTGCTCCCGTAGAGTTAGAGAACCATGCCGTTATGGCCTGCAGAAGCGCTATTGAACAAATGGATGTTCTCCATAAGCTTAATGAAGAGTGGAGAAACCAGGGGAAACCTGAACTTAATATAGGGATTGGCCTCAATACCGGAGATATGGTTGTTGGTAACATGGGATCATCCTCCCGGATGGACTACACTCTTATGGGGGACAATGTAAACCTCGGGGCTCGCCTGGAAGGAACAAATAAAGTATACGGAACAAATATAATTATCAGCGAATTCACGTATCAGCATGTGAAGGAAGAAGTGATCGTGAGAGAACTTGATCTGATAAAAGTAAAAGGAAAAGAAAAACCTGTAAGGATTTTCGAATTAGTTGCCATGAAAGACTGATACAGTTTTTTTGTTTTTACCATATCTAGGCTGAATGCCAGGATCAAATAAACGTCCTACTATTTTTATTGGGACGTTTTTTATTTTCCCCTCATTGGTTAAATAGCTGAATGAAACAGGAATCTCAATACCTTTACTATAAAGATATTTACCATAACCGTTGAGATTCAGGTTTTTAGCATCGATTCGAAAGTTTCTGAAAATAAAATGCTCCCCAATTTGGGCCAAAGTCACATCAACAGAATTTAATGTAATTTTTTGGTTAACTGGTATGGAGAGATTATTTTTTTTACAAAATTCCACCAGAGCAGAAATGAGGATGGGACTATTCAGCACACCCTTTTTCACTGAAAGGAATACATTTCCTTTGGAATTTTCAAGGATTTGTGCCATTCGGAAGGCTGATAATTCATAGTCAAAATCAAGATTAAAAATCCCTGAATCGGTACTGTCTG
The DNA here is from genome assembly GCA_942491575.1 of uncultured Spirochaetota bacterium. Taxonomy (GTDB): domain Bacteria; phylum Spirochaetota; class UBA4802; order UBA4802; family UBA5550; genus CAZHNW01. The sequence goes on along the minus strand of CALOBT010000025.1, from coordinate 70,685 downwards.
CAGTGGATTTAAAGAGTGGAAGCGCCACCTTCCCCGCTCCTCCCCTGATTTTAATAAAAGGATGGGCTGTATTGAAATACCCGTTAAGTTCGAATCTATAATCTCCACCATAGCCATCAAGATTAAAATCGGTGCTTCTTATGAAACCATTTTTATTTTCTATTTCAAGATTAAGGTTTTTGAATTTAGTTTTTTCTCCGGCCACAAGCTCATCTGCATGAACTCTGAGGGTTAAATTATTGTTCGCGATTAATTTACATATATCTTTCTCTAAAAAGGATGATTCATGATATCCTGTTTTTTTGTCACGATACGCGGCATCCATGATATTATCAATGGTATTTGAAATGACGGAAACAAGTATTCTGCTCTCAAGTCTTTTTGATTTAAAATTTATATTTGTATTTGTTTTTATTGGCCAATATTTTAATATATCAGTATCAAGGTGAACTTTAAAATCTGAATCAAAAACTGAATAACCGCCATCCATAATAATTTTATTTTGATCGCTTTTCAGTAATAATTTTCCATTCGTTATAATTTTTTTATCAGCACTCTCAATCAGACTGTTAAATTTAAAGTCATTGATTTCAAGATTGCTTGCAAATTTCTTAACAGTACCTTTCTCCAGGTCAATATCCCAGTCCAGATTGAATTTCATCAGTCCGCTGTAAGAGCTATCCTTTAATGGTGTAAAGTTTTGCCACAAATCATGGAGATTGATTTTATTGCTTTCACATTTCAGGGTTAGTTGTTTTGTCTTTTTTTTCAGAGATGCCTTTGCGTTTATACGCATGTCATTGTTGATAGCGGTCAGGTTATTGACAATAAATTGATCAAAATTATAATCTGTAGAACCTGAAAAATCAATATCCAGATTGGCATTTGAAATTATATTGTAATTATCCTTGCCGGCCCCGGCTACATTCAGGCTGATTGTACTTATCTTCCCTTCTGACTCAATTTTGTCATTCTCAATTGTCTGGTTGTAGTTTATTGATATTCCACCACTGAATATATTGTTCGATATTCCAAATTCTTTTAGATACCTGTTTACATAGGAAACATCAAAATTTTCCAGTTCAAACTGTAGAATTGTTTTTTCTTTTTTAGTAAAGGGTACTCTTGATTTTATATCAAGTGTACCTTTTTTGAGATTGCTTGCATTTTTTGGATATATTATTCCACTGGCCTGGAGAGTATAAAAATCATCATACCAGTTTAACTTCCCCCCCAAATCTTTAATATTTAATTTTACCTTCGCATCTTTGAACTTTTCTTCAAATGTAACATTACACTTTCTCAATGTAAGCGTAAATGCTGAATTATTATCTGGAGCTTTAACGAGAGAAAGATTCTTCGGTATGAATAGATTGTAGAATGTAGTTTTGTGTGATTCACCAAAGCTTTTATGAATGAGTATATTTCCATCTGTTATAGAAATCCCGTTTAAAGAAACTTTCCCCTGAAGGAGCGATAGAATATTTACATTAAAAATAACAGTGTCCGCGTGGATCAGACTTAGATTGTCATTGAAATCAGGTCCCGCTGAGAGGTCAAATTTTGATAATACTATATTTCCAAAAGAATTAATTTCCAGTTTTTCATATTTTACTGCCTTCCCAAGGGCCTCTTTGCAAAAGGCTGTGATGGAATTGTTAAGTTGCTGTTTTTCTATAAAAAAATGAAAAAATAACCTGGAGGATAAAAAGGCCAGTACGGAGATAGAAAAAAATATTGAAATTATTATTGCTGTTGACTTTTTTGTATTTTTCATGCTATATTACTTTCACACCATGGGTAAATGAGTCATAATATACAAATTGCGAACAGGATTTCGTCAAGTATATTAAATTAATGAATAAATTAATATATAATATTGGTAATAAGCATATGGAAGGAAATAAATATATTCAGAAATTACTGGAAATTTCAAAGAAATATGAAATTGATAAACCCAGATTACTTGATATAGATCAAACCCACTCCCCTTTTGAAGGTATTCCGAGAAAGCATCCCACCGATGATAATGTAATGCTGCTTTTTCCATCCAATTACCCAACAAATCATAAGTTTTATGAATTTTCGCTTGAAACTATAGGCGTTGTAGAGGAATTGGAAACAATTACATCCGACAAAGGCAACAGTACGACCAGGATTCGAGTTTGGATAAAGAAGGGAATGCCTGCCATTTATTCCGAGTCATTTATTGTTACTTAGCGGGATTCTAGATAATTTTATAATATGGCTGACATAAATGGATATATTAGTTTCAATTCTTCAATCTGCCGCTCCGCAGGCACACTTTATTGCCTTCGGGTTACTGCTATTAGCCGGCATAAATATTCCCGTCTCTGAGGATATTGTATTTATTATTTCAGCCTCTCTCGCGGCAACAGTTGTTCCGGAAAATATGTATAAACTCTTTGCTGGTTGTTTTGCCGGAGCCTATTTAAGTGATATAATAGCCTACTCGATTGGACGATTTGCGGGAACCCGCATTCTCCAGAGTTCAAGATTGTATAAAATCAAATTTTTCAATAAGAATTTTTCCCGGGCAAAGATGATTAAGATTGAAACATATTTTTCAAATTATGGGGCAAAAACTCTATTTTTTGGGCGTTTTATTCCATTTGGTGTGCGCAACATGCTCTTTATGACTTCCGGTTTAATAAAAATGCCTCTAAAAAAATTTTTATTAGTTGATTTCCTGGCCTTGGTATTTACATCTATAATTCTTTTCAAACTCGGTTTGATTTTTGGTGAGAATTATAAAAATTTATTTTCCATTCTTCAACAGTATAAAATTATAATTTTCTCTGTTTTTATTGCAATTGTTTTGTTACTTTTTGTGAAACACAAACTCAAACAAAGTAATAAATATACAAATTAGATAATAGCAATCGTATCTCCATTTGGGTTTTAACCGGTTTTTTAAACCAGTTTTAACATAATTAATGAAACGGAATTCAGTTTAATGCAGAATGTCAAATATCATGCAATCAACTTGATGGCTGTGTTGTTATTTTCATACACGGCTTCTGATACCATTGGCAGTATCGCTGAATTTAATCTTTCTCCTGATATTAAATCCCCTGGTCAAAAGCATTCTACTGAAAACAACAAAAATGCTGCTAAAAATTTTGATGGCTATAAAAATGTAATTGAGTCAGGTTTTTTTAGAATTTCGGATACTGCAAATGAACTGTCTGTAAACTCTGCCAGTCCCGAAATCGAATCGATAGATTCCCTCATTCTGATGGGGACAATTACAGGACCGGCCAGCATAGCCAGGGCAATTATTAAAAAAAAGGGTGAAAAGGAACTCGGTGTTTTTGCACTATATAATGTAAATAATGAAACGGGTAAAGATGTTTATGGCTACAAATTGACTCATATTGATATAAACAAAGTTTTCCTTGAATCAAACGGTCAAAAAAGTGTTTTAAAAATTTATGACCCCGAAAATAATAACAAATTTGCCGGGAAAAATACTTTACCTTCAGTAAAGGGCAGCCAGAAAAAAAATATCAGTCGTGCAGAAATAAAGCAGAAGGTTTTAAATAATCTCGATAATGCAATGAAAGGACTGGTAGCTGGGCCTTATCGAAAAAATGGAAAAATAGTCGGATTTCGTTTGAAAAAAGTTCGTCCATACAATATTCTATACAAATTTGGAGCTCGCAGTGGCGACATTATAAAGAGAATAAACGGAAAAGCTTTAAACAGCACAGAAAAACTTTACAAAATGTGGCAAACAATACAAAATGAATCAAAGGTTGCCGTCGATCTCGAGCGTAGAGGTCAATCAATATCCTTAGATTTAAATATTACGGATTAAAAGTTCAGGGACTCTATAATGATAAAACAAATTTTAAAACGATTCACTTTCGGCATTATTATCTTTTCTTTAATTACCGGAATGCAGGATGTTACGATCAGTTACTGGTCAACTCCTTTCACAGACAGTGATACGGGTATGACCCTGAAAACTGCCCATGCGCAGAAAAAAAAGGGCAAAAAACGCAGCAAAAGAGTCAAGAAGTTTGCGCTGAATTTCAAAGATGTAGAAATTGACGAATTTTTAAATATAATGAGCCAGCTTATTGGTAAAAATATTATTTTAGATGATAAGATCCGTGGGAAAATCTCTATAAGCTCTGCAAGAAAAGTCCCTGTTTCCCAGGCTTATGCAATTATGAAATCAATTCTTGAAGTTAAGGGCCTTGCCGTAGTCGAATCCGGAAATTTAATAAAGGTTCTGCCGATAAAAGACGCAATAAAAAAGAATGTTGAAATAATAGTTGATGGTAAGAAAAAACTGGTCCCCATTGAAGATAAAACAGTCACTTTTTTACTGGAATTAAAAACCGCAGACGCTACTGAAGTTTCACGGGCTCTGAAACCCCTCAAGTCAAAATTTACTGATATTGTTACCTACCAGCCCCTTAATACTCTAATTTTCAGTGGAAATTCAACAGAAATTAATGGACTGGTCACAATTGCAACTGCCCTCGATAAACAGGTTGAAGAGAAAGGTAAGGATGCCCTCCCCTCTAAGGGCAATATTCATGTCATTCATCTTGAGAATGCCGATGCAACGCAGCTTGCGGAAGTACTTTCACGTATTCCCTTTTCCGAAACTGCAAAGATTAACACGACTCCACTATCAACCAGCAAGGTCAGGACAAGCAGCAAGTCCAAACGTATTGTAAAGCGCCAGCCCATAAGCAGTAAAAAGGCATCCAAGCTGTCCATCATAGCAAATAAGGACACCAATTCTCTGATTATCACAGCAACTCCCCCGGAATTTAAACAAATAAAGAGAATTATTAAAGAGCTAGATATTGTTCGTGAACAGGTATTGATTGAGGCTCTCATCATTGAAGTTAATGCAGAAAACGGTTGGGGTTTCGGAATTGACTGGATGCTGGGACAACAGGCGGGAGTACATCTATTTGGTGGATCACAGGTTCTCAGCAATATTTCACCGACAAGTTTTGGCCAGACCGTCAATGGCAAAAAAATAGCCCTGCCGCTCTCCTCCGGTTTTCAGCTTGGTTATATGCCGGATACATCAATACTCGGTTTTGCACTTTTAAATGCAACCGGTACTGACAAAAATTTCAACATCCTTTCCACACCGCAGATTCTTACAGTTGATAACCAGGAAGCAGAATTGAATGTTGGAGAGGAAATTCCCGTTGCCTCAAATAATCGTATCAGCGAATCAGGAACACAATTTTACACATACGAATATAAATCAGTTGGAATTAAATTAAAGATTACACCGCACATCACGAATAAAAAAAGAATTACCCTCGACCTTTATCAGGAGATCAACTCGGTTCTGACAAATACAACAGTTTTAGCGACTGGTGCAACTGTACCTCCAACACTTGGAAAAAGAGATATAAAGACAAAGGTCACCGTCATGGACGGAAAAACCATAGTCGTAGGGGGCCTGATTCAAAACAAAAAGACTGAAGAGGAAATCAAGGTTCCTGTTCTGGGAGACATTCCAATTCTGGGATGGCTCTTCAAGAATAAAACTGTATCATATAAAAAGACTAACCTGCTCATTTTCATTACTCCTCATATCGTAACCAAGCAGGAGCGGATTGATGCTGTTACGCGTCAAAAGAGGGAGTCGCTGGATAGATTAAGAAGGAAATAACGGAATATATCATGGCGAGAAAGAATCTTGGATCTATTCTGGTTGATAAGAAAATATTAACAGCAGAACAATTACAGGAAATTTTGCTTTCCCAGAAAGGAAGCACGGACCGACTCGGTGAGATACTTGTAAAAAAAGGTCTCGCCGATGAAGAAGACGTGCTTGAAGCCCTTGGAGAGTTTTACGGAGTTAAATGTCAGTTCTACCTTGAATTCGATGATCCGGAAGATACATTTGCCACTATTCCAATTCACTTCCTGAATAAAAATCGTATCGCCCCCTTTAAGAGGAAAGGCAAAACGGTATATGTCGCCATTGCGGATCCACTGCATATTCAACCCCTTGATGACCTGAAACTACTCTACCCTGATTACGATTTCGAAGCCGTGCTTTCAAAAAATGATGAAATTCAAAGAATTATTCATTCCCACTACGATGTACTTAAATCGGAAACAACTGATGATCTAATAGAAGACCTTGAAGAGTCTGACTTCGAAATTTTAAGTTCATCTATTTCTGAAACTGAAGACATACTTGATATGGCCAATGAGGCCCCCATCATACGTCTTGTGAATACAATCGTTAAGCAATCTGTAACGGACCGGGCATCAGATATCCATATCGAGCCGTACGAAAAAGAGCTTATTGTACGTTACAGAATAGATGGAATTCTTTATCAGATGTTTACTCCTCCAAAAAAATATCAGGGAGCCATTATTTCACGAATAAAAATCATGGCTAACCTGAATATTGCTGAAAACAGGCTGCCCCAGGATGGAAGAATTCAGTTAAAAGTTGGCGGAAAAGATATAGATATTCGTGTTTCCGTTTTTCCCACCTACTGGGGGGAAAGGGTTGTATTAAGGATACTGAATAAAACAGATATGATTTTCGATCTTGAATCACTAGGATTCGATAACTCCGCACTGGAAAAATTCAATAATCTTATCAGAAAGACACATGGTATCATCCTGGTTACCGGTCCTACCGGTAGTGGTAAAAGTACCACTCTCTACAGCATTTTGACTTCCCTCAATTCGAGTGATGTAAATATTCTAACAGTTGAAGACCCAATAGAGTACCAGCTTCATGGAATCGGGCAGATGCAGGTTAAATCAAAAATTGATCTGACCTTTGCAAACGGTCTAAGGTCAATATTAAGACAGGATCCTGACATTGTAATGATCGGTGAAATCCGGGATGTGGAAACAGCTGAAATTGCGGTTCAGTCGGCCCTTACCGGACACCGAGTATTTTCTACAATCCATACCAATGATGCAGCGAGTGGCGTAACCAGACTTCTAGATATGGGTATTGAGCCCTTCCTTATAGCATCATCTGTAAACGGATTTCTGGCCCAGCGCCTGGTGAGAAATATCTGTCCTAACTGCAAAATTGCCTACAAACCGACTGCTAAAGAATTGAGCGAGATCGGACTCAAAGCCTCCCAGTTAAAGGGAGGCAAACTCTACCGCGGGAAAGGCTGTGAACAGTGTCTCCATACGGGCTATTCAGGACGTTCAGGAATATATGAGTTACTTCCCATATCAAATGACATTAGAAAACTTATTTTATCTCACGCAGATTCCAGCCAGATTAAAGAACAGGCAATTAAAGAAGGGATGTCCCCACTTCTTCAGGATGGGATGGAAAAGGCAATTGATGGTGTTACTACAATCGAAGAAGTAATGAGGGTCAGCGGATGATATTTGAATATGAGGCCCTTAATAGTAAGGGGGAGACTGTTTCCGATTATATAGACGCATCGTCGGAAGCTGCTGCTAAAAGTAAAATCAGAAGCCAGGGATTGTACCCCGTTAAAATGAAAAAGCAGGAAGTTGCCCAGACGGAAATTTCCGGGGGGAAAACATCCGGTCTTTCCAATATTCTCGATCGAATATCCAGGGAAATAAGCCTCCGCTTCAGTTCAAAACAGATCGGTCTCTTCTCACGTCAATTAGCAACGCTGTTAAAGGCGGGCATGTCCCTACCCATGGCAATCACGGATATCGTTGATCAGATAGACAATAAACATTTTCGAAATATTATTGTCGATGTTAAAGAAAAAATCGAAGAAGGAACCACCTTCTCTAATGCCCTGGAGAGACATAAAAATATTTTTTCAGACATGTATATTAATATGGTACGGGTCGGAGAAAACATGGGATCCCTTGACCACGTTGTTGAGCGCCTTGCTGAAATGGAAGAAAAATCAAATCTCATGAAAAGCAAGGTTCAGGCGGCACTCTATTATCCCATGTTTATGTTCTTATTTGCGACTGTAGTTGTGGTTTTTTTAATGGTAAGTGTCATTCCCGCTATCAGCGAAATGTTTACCGATCAGAAAAAAGACCTTCCCCTGCCGACTGAAATAGTGATAGGGATGAGTAATTTTCTCTCTGATTTTTGGTTTATCATTCCTCTCTTTATTTTGGGAATGATTTATATTTACCGCAGGTTTGCATCCACAAAGGACGGCAAGAAAAAGATAGATGGATGGAAGTTAAATGTTCCCATTTTTAAAAACCTGTACCGCAAATTGATTATACTCAGGTTCACGCAGAATCTCGGTGTCTTAATGAGCAATAAAGTCGACATAATGAAGTCATTTGAAATCGTACAGAAAATTGTGGGAAACATGGTAATAGAGGAAAAAATTGCCGAAGCGGCAGTTAAAATTCGTGAGGGGACAGCCGTATCCAAGGCACTGAAAACATCTGAATTCCTCCCCAGGATGGTTCTCGGAATGATAGCTGCTGGAGAAGCAAGTGATAACCTTGATACGATGATGATTAATATTGGCAATGTCTATGAAACGGAGCTGGACCTGACAATATCCAGTTTAACCAGCCTGATAGAACCCCTCATTATTATTTTTATGGGTCTTGCTATTGGGATGATTGTTCTTTCCGTAATGCTGCCGATGATGGAAATGAATATGCTGGTGCAGTAAAACGGAAAAAATTACTATATGAGGTGAATACAATGAAAAAAATTAAAAAATTTATGCAAAAATTTATTCTGCAATTTAAATCAGAAGAAGGTATGACTCTTATTGAAATAATGATCGTTGTTACAATAATTGCAATACTTGGAGCACTTGTTGTTCCTCGTTTTCTGGACATGCCCCAGAAGGCAAGAGTAAGCGCGGCAAAACAGCAAATCAAAAACTTTGAAATGGGACTTCAAAAATATTCTTTTGAAAAAGGAAGTTTCCCTTCCACGGAAGATGGTCTGGCTGCCCTTATCCAGGTGCGCATAATAAAAAAGATCCCTAAAGACCCCTGGGGAAATGAGTATCAGTACAGATCTCCGGGAGAAGTTGATCCCGATTACGAAATCTGGAGTTTTGGCGCCGATGGCAAGGAAGGCGGTGAAGACTATGATGCAGATATAAAAAGCTGGGAATAGCCGGCTTTTAAAAAGAGGAAAGCGCTTCATTAAATAAGATGAAGCGCTTTGAAAATTATTCAAGGTCAAATAAATAATACCTATGTCAGGGATGAAAAATCTACTAAAGAAGGAAGATGGGTTTACCCTCATAGAAACTATTATTGTTATAGTTATCCTGTCCATTACTACAATGGCTGTTATTCCCCGGATGACTTCATATTTCAGTAACAAGCGGGAAAATTTTGCAGTTGCAACGGGCTACCTCGCCAGAACATTTGATGATGCCTATCTGAATAATAAAATAAATTACCTTGTAATTCATCTCTATGATCCTGGAACTGCTGCGGATGAAGAGGAGAATGAAAACAGGGCTTCCCTGCTGGGGCGCAATAATGCATTTTCAGTCTTGAATGTCGTTGAAGGAACATTTGTGTTAAATGAAAGGAAGATTCTCAAACCAAGAGAATTCTCTGAAAGCTTTCGGCTGGACAAGGTAATTCTGGCTGACGGAAGAGAATTCACCATGGGTAATGTTCTGGTTCCCTATTATCCGCAGGGATATTCAAATGATTTATTGATTCATGTTACAGCAAATGATGATGAAAGGTGGACAATTAAAATAAGAAAATATTTTAAAGAACCTGAAGTTGTTGAAGACCACATAGTCAACAAAGAGTTATGATGCTTAAAACCTTAGAAAAAAATATCCAGAACGGCTTTGCATTGATAGAAGTTCTGATTGCCGTTGCAATCCTGTCGATTATCCTCATGAGTATATACTCCGGGATTTCTACAAGTATCAATGTTATAAGCGGAGCAAAAAATTATACCCGGGCTATGTTTATTGCAAAATCAAAAATGAATGAATTCCGCGCCAATAGACTAAGGGGAACCGACCTCACCCGGGAAATGGTTGAAGAATATACCGGGTTTTATCACAGCAGAACATCTGAAAGATTTGAACATCCACTTCTTGGTCCAATGCCGGCTCAAAAAACAATTATAACTGTTCTCTGGAACGAAAATAATATTGAAAAGGAATATTCCATTTCATATATATATCCGACGAAATGACAATGATCAAAGGTAAAGCTAATAAGGGTTTTTCTTTAATAGAGATATTGGTGGCAACCTCCATCTCATCTCTTGTGCTGCTTATGGTATATACTTCCTACCGGTCTGTATTAACCACTATTCAGGATGTGTCGGGATATGCAGAATTTTATGAAAATATAAACCTGTCCCTAGCCCGCATTGATCATGATATCAGCAATGCATATTATAAAACTAAAGATAAAAAAATCGGTTTCATTGCCGAAGTCGATGCAGAAAATAGCTCACTTCATTTTGTGAGTGTAAATTTCAGAAAACTTCGAATTCTTGGAAGTATTAAAGAGCCTTATCCATACAGTGACATCAATGAGGTCAGTTACTATTTGCGTGAAGATCCGAAGATTCCCGATTTATTTCTTCTTTATCGGAGAGAAGAGCGACATTATGATGGCGAACCTACTTCCGGCGGGACAGAAAGCATTATGCTTGAGAATGTAACAGGCCTTCGCTTTGAATTCAAACTCCGTAATGACTGGACTACCAGGTGGGATTCCCGGGAAAACAAGCGATTCCCGAAGATTGTTAAAACAATTTTGAAAGTTAAAAATTATACCGGCAAAGAGGAAGAATTTGTTTTGATGTCCTATGTTGATATGAATGGATAATTTCGTGACACTGAAAAAAATATATAACAGAATACAAAACTGGTATAACAATCGCGCAGAATCTCTGCAGAATCAGGGAGTACGTTCATGGATATTTAAATCGGGGGGTTATGTAATAATCCTTGTTTTGATTATGACAACCCTTCTGATTTCGGTCACTGCTGAATTCATTGTCGAATCACAAATCACTATTTCCTATATGCGCAAGTACGACAGAAATCTTAAGGGGAGCTACCTTGCGAAATCCGGAGTTAAACTGGCAACGGCAATTTTGATGGCGGATAAAAGGGGTCTCGGTGGTCAAATGATTACCGGTAAAGCAGTAGATAAAAATATTGATTGTTACGATGATATCTGGGCAATGAATTTTCCCCCAATACCAATCGGTGATGGCACTCTCAGCCTTAAAATATCTGATGAAAATTCTAAAATTAATATCAATGCCTTTGCCAATGAGTTTACTGAAAAAACAAGGCATTATATTATTGCGCAGACATTTTTTTTGAATATGGGACTGCCTGTCGATTATGCGGATATAATGCATGACTGGGTTGATATTGATGATTCCAGATTTCCATATGGAGCCGAAACTTCAGATTATTACCTGACTCTCATTCCATCCTATTCCGCTAAAAATGACGGAATGGACAGTATTGATGAAATGCTGATGCTAAAAGATATGACTCCGGAAATATTTTATGGCATGGGTGGTGGAAATTCAGGAACAGAAGAAAATCTTGTGGATCATAACTTTGGGAATGTAGATCTCGATATTAATAAGTTGATGGAATTATCACAAACCGATTCTAAAGAGAAGCTGGAGGATTTTGCACAAAACGATGATGAAGTAAAAATCGGGAAAGAGAAAAGCCGAAGATTATCTGATTATTTTCGCGTTCATGGTAAGAGAGAGGATTTTCTGCATGAATATAATAAAATAAATATTAATACTGCTTCCTATCGGGTTATATCAGCATTGACAGAAAATATGACTGATGATAAAGTGGCAGAGTTGATCAGGAGACGGCAGACTCAACCATTTAAATCAACAGATGAGATCAGGGAAATCGTTGATGATGATACGACATTCGATATCCTGAAAAAATATATCGATGTCAAGTCCTCGATTTTTCAAATCAAATCAACGGCACAAATCGGTAACTCATCTGTTACTATTACTGTCGTATATAATAGAGACACCCGTAAAATCCTCTACTGGTGTGAAGAATAAGAACAACAGGAGCACCACCTTGTTCGAAAATATAGCTGCCCTTGATATTGGCACTTCAGCAATTAAACTTATTAAAATCAAAACTGGTTTTAAGGACTTGCAGATAAAGTCCATTTCGATTCAAAAATTAAATCCAGTCGCAGAAAACAGAGTTGAGGAGATCTCCCAGGCGCTGTCAAAGCTGCTTGAAGAAGATCCAATTGACGGATACCGGGTAATTACGAATCTCCCCATGGAACTGTCAATTCTCAGAACAATTTGTTTCCCTTTTAAGGATCCTGAAAAAATCGCAGAGGCTATCCCTTTTGAAGCCGAGGAAAATATACCTTTTGGTATGGATGATCTGGCTATTGATTTTCAGTCAATGAAAAGTGATAATCCGGATGAGGGCAAGATACTGCTGGGGGCATCATTAAAAACTCACGTTCATAATTATGTTGAACTGCTAAACAGTAATAATATATTTCCGGTAAAAATAGGCCTTGAAGCCAACGCCCTTTTCGAATGCTACAGACATTACAATACCGTAGAAGATGAAACTGTAATTCAAATTGATATTGGTCAAAAAAAATCTATAATCAATATAATCAAAAATAAAAATCTTCAGTTCACCCGTTCATTGAGTTTATCAACGGGTGATATATTCAAAAAAATAGCGGCAGCATTAAAAATAAGTTATGAAGAAACAGAAGATCTATTGAAAAATATTGCACTTGACTTAACTGCATTGGAAAACAACGAACAGAGAGGATACTACAAACAACACAACTTGAAGAAGGCTGATCTTAAAAAGATTTATAATTTAGCCATTTCATCGGTGACCAGCCTTATCGAAGAAATTGTTTTGACTCTCAGATCATATAAGTCGAATTATGAACCCGAAGATTTTAACAGAATTTTACTCTCCGGAGGCGGTTCAAATATAAACGGACTGTCTACGATTCTATCAAAAGAACTTGAAATGCCCGTTGTTTCTCTCTATTTTCCTGAGGAGTTTTCCGACCAGATAATACGTTCTCAGTGTTCCATGGTACTTGGAACGGCTCTTTCATATATCCGGTTAAAAAACAGTACAATTAATCTTCTTAAAGGCGAATTTACCCCTGATATAAGTGGTTCCTCAAAAAAGGTTTATTATCTTGCAGGGACCTTTATGATACTCAGTATACTGGTTCTGATTATTCATTTATCACTTTCAATAGTATTTACCTCGAAATCCAACAGCTTTTACAATGATTTATTGCAAAAGAAATATCAACGTTACTTCAGGGATCGTTCCGCCCCCAAGGATCCGGTTTTAGCAGCCAAAAAGAAATTAAATAAGGAAAGTAAAGAGCTTGAAGCATTAAAGACTCTTGCTCCTCAGGATTCATCTGTACTGGACCTGCTGGATGATGCGCTGGCATATTTTATCAAGGATCCTGATTTTGAATTAAAAAATCTTGTAATTAATGAGAGGGTTATTCGAGTTGATGGTTCATCAACATCCAGCACAAAGGTTGATACTTTTAAAAACCAGCTTCAGCAGAGCAAAAAATTTGATTCAGTTTCATTAAACATTCGTTCATCAAGAAGTGGAAGTGTTGGATTTACCCTGACAATTAAGAAAAAAATTGAGTCCAAAAAGGGTAAACGATAATGCAGATATCAAAAAGAGAAAAACAACTGATTACGGCATTGGCAGTTTTAGTAGGTTCTTTGATATTATATTATTTTATTATTTCCCCCTTTCTGGCATTTAAAGAAGAAATGGATAATAACAAAAAAAACAACGTCTTTTCCCTGCAAAAGCTGGATGATACCTATAATCAATTTAGGCAGGTAAAATCAGAGAGAGATCGTTATGAAAGACTGCTTCGAAATACAAAGGGGGTATCCTCATTAATTGAAGAAAATGCCCAGAAGACAGGTATTCTGAATAATAAAGTATATAATCGAGACAGTCAGGCCAACATTCAAAATAAATATAAAAAAATTACTTCCAGCGTAAAATTTGAAGGAGTTAATATTAAATCTGCACTAAAATTTATTTACATGATGGAAAATTCGGATAACTTGATTAAGGTCAGCTACTTAAGAATCAACCAGGCGATAAAAGAAAAAAATAATTATGATGTTACTATCAAATTCGATAGTTTTAAAAAAGAGTGAGTAAACGATGAGTCCAAATGAAATTCCGGTGCTTCTTTTAGGTGCCATAAAAAAAATGGGATCGATAATAAAATCAACTGTTCGTCTTCCCTATTTCAAGACATATATGCTGCTTTCAGTTTTTTTTATTATTCTATTTACGGCGGTTAACTTCCCATATGAAACTATCATACTAAAAGAAATTTACCGTTTGGAGAAAAAGGCATATAAGAGCATTATTGTTGGAGATTTTCAATTTAACCTGATAGGAGAATCTTCCTTATCCAACCTTTCCCTGGTATTAAAAAATAATGACGAACTCTCAGTCGATCAACTAATTGCGGACCTTGATTTAAGCCCATTTAATTTTGTTTCACGGAAACGTATTGCAGGCGATATCAATGGTCAGGGAATAAAATATGCTGGAGGTAAAATTACATTAAATTGCAGTGCCAGTTCCAATGTAGATCTTGAGTTAAACCATAAAAGCGGCTCCCCGGAAACGGGTTCCATTAATGTCATAGTGGAAAATGCGCTGTTGAGACTGGATGATATAACTTTACCTGATAGTATGGGGGCCTTCCCTTTACCGCCAATGATAAAAGCCTCATCAATAATTATTAATATAGATATTAGAAACCAGAAAATACTTGTCAAAAATTTTAAAATTTCCGGACCGGATCTGAATGCCACTGTCAGCGGTAACATATCCCTTGCCTCATTTACTAAAAACAGCAAGTTGAATCTGAAGGTGACCGTTAATGGAGATTCTGCAGTGCTGAAAGACTTTAAGCCATTTTTGGGAAAACTGATGAATGACAAAGGAATGATTTCTTTTCCGGTTAAGGGTACCCTAGGAAAACCGAAGCCTGAAATTAATATGACTCCCCCTTCCCCGGGCATATGAACGAAAAATACTAGATTATGAAAATTGAGCTAGCAACGCACTCTGGTTTCTGCATGGGTGTAAAGAAAGCAATAATAAAAACAGTTAAAGAGCTGAATTCAGCAGATGATGAAAAAATTTTTGTTTATGGTCCCCTGATTCATAATCCTCAAACACTTAATGTACTTTCCCAGCGTGGACTTGAGACAATTGATAGTCTGGATAACATTGAAAACAAAGCCATTGCCATCCGTACTCACGGAATTACTTCAGGTGAATATAAACAAATTAAAAAATTTGCCGGTAGAATCATAAATTTAACCTGCCCGCGTGTTTCTTACGTACAGTCCATAATTAAAAAGTTTGCCAATAAAGGTTACCATACCATCATCGTTGGAGATGATGGTCATGCTGAAATTAAAAGTCTGAAAAGTTTTGCAGTTTCAGGTGTATCCGTGGTCTCTTCCGCTCAACAGCTCAATCAGGTGCCTGCCTGCAGCAATTATTTAATTGTTGCTCAGACTACCCTCGATAGAAATATTTTTAACAGGGTTGTAGGTAAGGCATCAAAACTTAAAGGTAATTTGGAAATAATCGACACAATCTGTAACTCGACAAGAAAAAGGCAAAATAATGTATATGAACGAATAAAGGATGGGGTTGACACCCTGGTCGTTGTTGGGGGGAAAAACTCCGCAAACACGAAGCGTCTTGCTGATATTGGTAAACATGCCGGGATTTCCACAATACATATTGAAGATGAAAAAGACCTTACGGAAAATTTTTTCAAAGATTCCAGACATGTTCTTGTTACAGCCGGGGCATCAACGCCCGGATGGATAATTAATAATGTACTGGAGAGAATCTATAATATTAAATTAAAAAAAGCAAACTGGTTAATAAATTCAGGAAAGAAAATACTGGAATTTTTAATGCGTACAAATGCAATTTCGGCTGCATTCGCCTTTTGGATTACGCTCTTTCAATTATTTTATAATAACAGTTTTAGCAATTTAACAATGCCCCTTATATCATCATTTTATATTTTCAGCATGTACACTGTTAATAATCTTGTTGAACTGAAATTTTTAAAAAAAAGTAATTCAAATAAATACAAAATATATGACAGGTTTGGTGTAGTTCTACTTTCACTTGCTATTGTTATTACAGGAATTTCAATATATTTTTCGAAAGATATTTCTATGCCTTCCCGCATTATACTTTATTCATCTTTTTTATTTGGATTCATTTATTTTTCGACTCCCGTTAAAAGGATTCTTCAGTTTAAAGTATTTAAATATTTTGAAAAAATTTATAATTCAAAACTGGTTACTGGATTTGGCTGGGCTTTAATTTGTTCAGTAATACCACAATTAGAAACTGGCGGATCAGTATACCTTAGTGCTTTTTTTTCTATTCATATATTTTTATTGATAACCATACGTCAGTATCTCATCGATAGAATTGCCTATCAGGGTGATTTTATCCTTGGTCGGGAGACACTGCCTATCTGGCTGGGAGCCACGAAATCAGAAATGCTGATAAAAGGTGTATCTGTATTTTTAATACTTCTTTCTTCTGTTTTCCCCCTGATGCTTGATAAACCTGAACTTTATGTTATTCTGTTAATATACCTCTATGTATACTTCATCTACAACCGCATTACTTCCAAGGAGTACTTAATAGCTCTAAAATTTGAATTTTGGGTAGACAGCAGTTATTTACTTCTTGGACTTCTACTCGGGTGCATTCTTTATTGTTAATGTTACACCATTATCTTTTTCAGATATTGCATATGATGAACTGGAAATTTGAACTGTTGATTTGTTTCAGAAAGTCGTATCCTCATTAAACAGAAACCAGCCTTACCACTGGACCGGCAGTCACCAGTAATTTACCAGGGGATGTATATAAATCTCCGTCCATCGTGTAGGTAAACTCTTCAGTCGCCTGAATTTTCATTTCACGAAGAGTCTGATCATAATGATTTTCAATTTTAAGGGGAATTCCTGATTTTAATTTCAATAGATTACGTAAAAAAGTTCGTGGACCTATTCCGGTTATAATTGCATGAAAATCTGCAGGTTTTTCAAGAGCACGATAGAGTGGCGAAAATCCCATCCCGATATGTTCAACGGTTCCTGCCAGAATCGCTTTAACTTCTTTCAGATCAAGGAGTACTGAATCAGCCTGGATTTGTCCGGAGAGCCCCCTGAATAATGGTCCATTCTCAGGATCCATTATAATCTGTTTCATCGATTTTCCGATAATTTTAATGTTTTGTAAGAGGCCCTTTTCTGTCCCACTGTAAGCCTCTTCCAGAAAATTGGTGACAAATCCCGTACCGAAGAGAAAACAATATTTATCATCAATTTGCATGGTACTCCTGTTTTCAATTATAATTTCTCTATTCTCAAGCAGGGCTTTAATTACTCTTTTCAAAATTGCGGGCCCCTTTCCTTTTAAAAACAGGGATCTTGAAACATTATCCATGGTTCCGCCCTTGAGAATAATCAGTGGGGGAAGTTTTTCCGGACCGAACTCGTGAAGGGCATGTGTCAAAGCATGATGAAGGGAACCATCTCCGCCGGCAATTCCGATATACTTAATATTATTTTTTTTAAAGTCCTTTAAAACAGAATTAAGTTCAGAAAGGGAATTTGTTAATCTTACATCAATCAACTCTCCACCTATTTTCCTGTATATATTCCCGGGATCTGTTTTCATCTTTCTGATTTTTTTTGCATTAGCATTTATAATTATACCAATTTGATTTTCCATAATTTCCCTTTCAGCAGATTTTAACCTGTTACCAAAATTCTTAAATTACGAATATCTCTTTAGATTGAATAAAATATAAATAAAATAAAAATTAGCTTGAAATATATGCTCGTTACGAAAAATAAACGTATCCGTTATTTTTTGTAAAGAATAAAATATTATGATTAATGCAAATACTGATTTATATTGTATCTTCGGTAATCCCGTCAGGCATACACTCTCGCCTTTAATGCATAATGCTGCATTTGAAGAGACCGGCATAAATGCAGCTTACCTTGCCTTTGAACCGGGAGATATCGCTGATGCGATCCAAAGCATGAAAATTCTGAATATTGCAGGAGCAAGCGTAACTATCCCCTTTAAGATAGAGGTTATGCAATATCTGGATGATATTGATCCCCTTGCCTCAGCAATCGGATCCGTCAACACTCTGCTCAACAGGAACGGTAAAATATCAGGGTTCAATACAGATGGCTACGGTGCAGTTGAAGCATTATTACAAAGTGGAAGTTCAATTGATGGCGCAAATGTACTGATAATTGGAAACGGAGGATCTTCCAGGGCTATAGCTTTTACTTTGTTGAAAGAGGGAGCCAGGGTTAATATTGCAGGAAGAAACCTTGAGAAAGTAACGGATCTCTGCAATGACCTGGAAAGGTTTAATAATAACGTCACTGCATTTCAGCTTTCTGACATGGATATGGGGCTTATGGAACAATTCAACATTGTTATTAACACAACCCCAATAGGCATGTATCCCAAAACAAGTTTAACTCCCATTGATACTGAGATTATATCCCCATCAGCTACCGTTTTTGATATTATTTACAGTCCTCACGAAACTGAACTTTTAAAAAATTCCAGTCAAAAAGGGTGCAAAATTGTACATGGCATCGACATGCTTCTTTACCAGGGTACCCGTCAGTTCGAATTATGGACAGGGCAAAAGGCACCTGTTGAAACAATGAAAAAAATACTGCAAAATAACATTAAATGACGTTATCTATTGAAGAAAAACTTGATAACTTTTTAAACAATGAGGCCAGGCCTACACCCGGATCCTTCAGCCTGTCCGCAATAACTGAAATTATGCATCATTGCGGAAATCCCCATCACGGTCTTAAAAGTATTCACATCGCCGGAACCAATGGAAAAGGATCGGTAGCAAACTTTATAAATCAAATATTCATTGAGGCGGGTTATAAAACCGGAAAATTTACATCTCCCCATCTTGATGCAATCAACGAAAGAATTCAACTTAACAATGAAAATATTGACTCTACTTCCTTTCACCGGCATCTGGATGAAATAATTAACCTGGCGATAAAACATGATATACAGCCGACCTATTTTGATATTCTTACTGCTTCTGCAATTATTTTTTTCAAAGAACAGAACTGCGATATAGTTATTTTTGAAACCGGTCTTGGAGGGCGACTCGATTCAACAAATATCATCAATCCTTTAGTATCCATAATTACCTCAATATCCCTGGACCATACAAATCTCCTCGGACCAGACTTGCTTTCCATTTCCAGAGAAAAGGCTGGAATAATTAAAAATAATGTTCCCCTGATTTGTGCAAAGCAGGCAAAGGAAGTAAAAGCTTCGCTTGAGGAAAGTGCATATTCTAAAGAGGCTCCGCTTTACATTTCTGGATCAGATTTTTCTTTTGAAATTATCAAAGAATCTGAAACAAATATTGAATTCATCTATACATTTAAAAAACCGGATATTCAGATTCAATGCAGAATTTCCTCTCCAATTAAGGAACAGGTTGAAAATGCTTCTCTGGCTTTGACAGCTTCAGCCCTGTTGCAGGAGTTATACCCAGAGTTAACCCTTCCCCGCCTGAAAAAGGGGATAGATACCACTGTATTAAAGGGAAGATATCATATCTTTTCTACGGATCCGTTGATCGTTTTTGACCCCGCACACAACAGGGCCTCTCTGAGTTCACTGTATAATACACTCAATTCAAATTATCCAGAGCATAATCTGATTTCAGTCTTGACCCTGATGAATGACAAAGAAGTAGATTTTCTTTTGAAAATAGTTAAGTTGCATTCAAAGAAGGTCTTTTATCTTATTCTGAATGATGAAAGATCATACAGACCGGATAAATCAATTGATGGCATTGATACTCTTTCTGGCAACCAGCACTTTGTCGATACAGTAAAAAAGTCATTATCCAACAAATCACTTGTTGTTCTAACAGGTTCTTTCCGCATGTATAATTATGCCAAAATGCTTTATGAAGAACTATCTAATTCATGACCTTTCAGCAGTATAATTGTTATAATTAGGCTTATATTCATTTATCCATACCGATAATTTAATTACATCATTTTAGGATGGAAAATTCTTTTATCAGATAATTATTTAAAATTTTCCGTTTATGAATAGCCATATTTTTAAGGCAGACTTAAAAAAGTATTTACAGTATATAATTATTTCAGTAGATTATTTTCGGTAATAATAATATGAATAACACCCCCGATCAAACCAGACTTTTGGAACAAATAAGAGATACAATTAAAAATCTTGTCGATGGATCAATCTCTTATCGAGAAGCATTTGACTCCTATAAAATTCTCAAAGGTAATGCCGCAGAGGTACAACAGTCTATTACTCCAAATCCTGATGGGAGTACATTGCTCGGTCTGCTGCACAACCACAATATTACAAATTTCTGTAAATTTACCGGGGAAATAATTCTCGGAGAGAAAGAAATTACCATAGTATCCTCCTCAGGAAATGAATCTCTTGTAAATATTGCCTTTGAAGAACTGAAAAATCATAAACATCAGATTGAAAATTCTATTACCTGTTCGTTTGACCTGGACCTGCCGGATGATCTGACCTATCATGTATTTGCTTCCAGGAGTCAGGGGAATGGCTCGGATCGAATTATTTTATCAATTTCATCTTCCAGGTATTCAGACCTTGAAAAATTTAATACGTTCTCTGATATACTGAATGCTTTGCATGCATTTTTCTCTGAGCAGGAAGGCAACCTTACTAATACATCATTTTTCCTCAACACCAGACTAAAAATAACGGATATCCTCTATCAATATAATGAAGCTGGAGTGCCTGTAAAATGTATGTTATATCAATTCGATAACATCTATCAAATATTTGAACACAGGGGTTTAAAAACATTAGTAGATATTGATGAAAAAATAATCAACTCTCTTCAGAGCTATCATGGTTACGACGCTTCTGTGTCAATCATCGGGCCTTCTCTTTACCTTGTATTGCTTCCCGTGGCTGAAGTAATCGAAAATAAAAAAAATCCCGCACCTGCTCGTCTCCTTTTTGAGTACGAGGAGGTAATTTTCAGGTACTGGGTATACCGAAAAATATTAAATCAAAAAACCGAGATCGATACCCTGTTCTACTGGATGAGTGAAACGCTTAAAGAGAACCAGTGATATCGGGTAATGTTCAGATAACAGTATCAGGGGCATCAAGTGACATGGAAAACTATGATGCCGCAGGGACTATCGGTAACTTAAAAGGTATGTTTTGATAACCGGCGGCCGTTTAGGAATCATGGAGGCGGTTTCTCAAAAAATTCAATCAATAATTGAGCAAGTTGAGAAGAAGACTGTCCACTTTATCAAGTTCACCATCCATCCTGGTAAAATCTGAAAGAATTAGCGGTGAACTTAGATTATACCGGAGCCCGGGTTTTCCTTTTTCATATTCAGAGGGGACAAGAGCAAAATAAGATATCTCGCCACCATGATCCATTAAAGAGCTGCTAATACAGGAGTGAAGTTCCGTAAGATGTTCCCCCGTATTGCATTGAAATAATACGGGCAGGCCATGTTCCAGCATAGTCGTAATATAATTGAAGACGACACTTCTGAAAATTTCATTATCCATACGCGTTTTGGAAATGCTGATTCCACCAGTCATTTTCAACAGCCTCTCCATTATCCAGCCTGTTTCCTCTCGGAAAAAAACAAATCTCGGCAGGGCCATGTTCTTTAAACGCATTGCATATAAAAGATGTATCATGTTCCGGATATGGATACTCTTACTGATGTAGATTATACTTGTGCTGACTTTAAGTTTTTTAACTTCATGTGTTTTGCCGATGATATCAGCAGAGGATTGTCCGTGTTTATTGAAAATTTTGCTTATTATATGATATGATATAATTACCAGATTTTTTACCGGAGAAAGGTGAAAATCAGAAATAGACACAGTATAAAATTTACATATTTTCTTTAAAGTTTCGGTTAATGATTTTTTATCTTTAATCCTGATCGTTTTTTCAAAATCTGACCAGTTGTCATGTGTATCCCTGCTTGAAGATATTTTAACAGCAAAATTAGTTAATTCATCGGGGGTATACTTTGTTTCGAGATACTTTACTGATTTTTCAGTAATTGGACTAACAAAGGTAGTTCCACGGAGCCCCTCAAGGCCCTGTTTCCTTTCTGTGACATGCATTTTACTTTCGGAGTATAGATCGAAAAATTTCTGAGGATTCTTTATTGTTTCAATCAATAAAGAAGGCTCTTTACGGTTCAGCAGGACTTCATACAGTGAACGGTACACCGGAATTACAATATTATTTTTTTCTGCAAGTTCGATAAGGGGTTCAATAGCATATGCCCCTTCAGCAAGATAATGCAGGTTTTTACTCATTCTTTCTAAAACCAGGTGTGGCCTGATTTTTAATAGAATTCGATCGGATAAGGTTAATGCATAACCTTTTTCAACAATCTGGCGACCGATATCCTTCCCGAATCTTCTGTTTCTGCTGTGTTCACTCAATGCCGTAGCCACCAGGTCTCCCAGACCGGATACATCAATTATGGTATCTTCCCGGGCTTCGAAAAATTTTCCAAGGAGTAGCATCTCCTTAAGCGCTTCTGATATCAGTGCGCCAGCAAGATTATCCCCGCATCCCGGAAGAACAGCTATAATTCCGGCGGCAATTGCAGCAGGATTTTTAAGAGTGCCTCCGACTTCCACCCCAATAATATCATCTGTACCGCGGCACTGAAGATACTTTGAATCGAGTATGGAGATCATGACGGATCTGCTATGTTCGCTCTTTGAACCAACATTCAGGCAGGTATGGAAATGCTCTGATACTTCCTCTGCATGACTGGGACCCGAAATAGCCACAGTTTTATCCCTGAGAGAAGGGATAATAGTTTCAATAGTTTTAGAAATAGTTACAATCTGATTGTCCAGGCGACAAAAACCCTTGGTGAGATACCCGACAACAGCATCCTTCACTAAAAAGCGCTGAGATCTGGCAGCAATATCAGGTAGAACCTTTGAGGGAGTTGCAAACAGAACCACGGGGCAGTCAGCTAAAATATCACCCAGGGAATTAGAAGAGGTTATATTTGAGGGAAGTTTAATCCCCGGTAAGAATTGATTTGTATGCTGCCTGTTTATTGATGAGACAACCGTTTTCTCATATGCCCACATCCTGACATTAATTGCAGGGTGTGTTTCTGCTATTAATTTGGCAATAGCGGTTCCCCATGAGCCGGCACCTATGATTGCAACATTATTAATATGTGATATATTACTCATATGCGTAGATATAGTTGAGGCACCCGAAGGTGCCTTTTTCTATTTACATATAATCCAGATAATCTTTCAATTTCCGTGCACGGGTTGGGTGCCGTAACCGGCGAAGAGCCTTTGCCTCAATCTGTCTGATTCTCTCTCTCGTTACTTTAAATACATACCCTACTTCCTCAAGAGTGTGAGAGTACCCGTCATCAAGCCCAAATCTCATGCGAATAACTTTCTGTTCACGTGCAGGCAGCGTACTCAATACCGAGGTAATCTGTTCATGAAGTAAACGGTATGCTGCAGTATTTACCGGTGAATCAACTTCCTTATCTTCTATAAAGTCACCGAGTAATGAATCCTCTTCTTCTCCAACGGGAGTTTCAAGTGATATTGGTTCTCTTGCTACATTCTTCACCGCCTTCACTTTAGCAACGGGCCACCCCAGTCGATCCGCCAACTCTTCCGGATTTGGCTCCCGGCCATATTCCTGCTGAAAGAGTCTCGTCTCCCTCATTACTTTATTTATCTGTTCAATCATATGAACCGGGACTCGAATAGTTCTAGCCTGGTCAGATATTGCACGGGTAATGGCCTGTCGGATCCACCAGGTTGCATAGGTTGAAAATTTATATCCTTTTCTGTATTCAAATTTATCAACAGCTTTGATAAGACCGATATTCCCTTCCTGGATCAAATCGAAGAAATGCATTCCCCTGTTTGCATACTTTTTGGCAATGGAGACAACAAGTCTCAGGTTCGCATTGATGAGTTCTTTTTTGGCGATAGATATTTTTCGCTGTCCCCGGGAAATCTGTTTTCCCCATTCGAGGATATCCTCTGCAGATGAACCTGCTTCCTGTTCAATCCTTCTTATTTTTCTTTCATTGTTGCGAACATCTTTTACTGTTTCGAGGAGTTCGTCCCTGGAGTCGACTGATACATCCTTTAGGATGTCTTCGATATCTTCACCCTTTTCGAGCTTTCGGGCGAAGTGTTTCAGCTCTTTCAAGTCTTTTCCGTATTTATCTTCTATAAGTTCGAAAAATGAGTGTGTGTCCTTTACCCGGTTAACCATTGACTGTATTTTTCCGGATAATTTATTTATTTCATTTTCGCTTATGCCCATCTCTCTTACGGCATCTTTTATCAGGTTATCGGACTCCTGTATCTGGCCGGCAAGGTCGTTGTATTCCTTTGTTTCTTCTTCATATTTTTTGATTTTGCTCTTCAACTTAAGAACTTTGTTATCTTCATCGATAACAATTCTCATCTTTTCGTCGTAACGTCTTTCAAGTTCTTTCATGTCAACGGAAGAAAAATAGTAGAGCCGGTTAACCTTTAATATATCAGTTAGTTTAATTTTTCCGCTTTTAATTTTGGTATGATTTTTTATCAGCTCATTTATTAAAAGCGATGAATTCAGGACGGCTTTTTCAATAAGTATTTCTCCCTCTTCAATCCTTCTTGCAAGGTCCACTTCCTGATCACCACTCAAAAGGGATACTTTTCCTATTTCTTTCAAGTAAAGTCTGATTGGGTCATCTACATGAGAGGCGTCATCAGAGGCCGAGGTTGCTTTTTTCGCAGCTGCCTTTTTTTTGGGAACTTTGGGGACAGGGGTCTTGCGTGTAGATTCTTCTACAACTTCGATCCCCAGTTGATTAAGGAGAATAAATATATCATCTATTTTATCAGAATTGAGAAGTTTATCCGGCAGGGTATCATTTATTTCATCGTAGGTAATCTCGTGGTTTTGCTTGCCGAGTTCAATTAACTTCTTTACTTCTTCAATATTCTCAAGGACTAGATCGTTTTTGCTCATTAGCGTAAATCCTTTCTAAAATAATATATTCCAGGTGCTCTGGTATTTCAAAAGACTGTTTGTCAGCCTAAACAACTTTCTTCTGATTAGAAGATTTATTATAGAGATAACTCTTTAACTTTTCTTTTTCACGACGTAATATTTCGACTTCAGTAAGGTATTCCTGATGATTCGAGTCTGAATTATTGATCAAATTGGTAAATTTGTCTATTTTCAGATCAATTTCATACAGTCTCATATTCAAATAAATCTCATTATATGCAGTGGAAGGGTTTTCATAATGCAAAGGCGTGCTCAAAGCCTTATTCAAAAGTTCCATTTCCTTTCCTGTATTGAAAATGTCAAACAATTTATCTATATGAATATCTTCATTTTCCTTATATAAATGTAATATTTCTGAAAATATTTTACCAGCTGTTTCATTTTGGAAATCTTCTAAGCTGAAGTCAAACACCGCTTTTTTTATTAATTCGGTAAATTGACAGAGAAGGATTATCAATTCCTCGTTGCTTCTTTCAATAAAATCTTCTTTTGAAGTTTTATTTTCATTTTTTTCACGAAATAGTGTTCCTGCCCCCTTTTTCGCAAAAACAGCATAATCAGCTCGAATATTTTTCTCATCTATTGATAGTTCCCGGCCTATTTTTCTTAAATATACATCTTTTTCAGATTCCAGGTGAATAGTCTGGATAACCTGAAAGAGTGAGGCAAGTAATGCCGGCATGCTGGTTCTTTTGCGGTCATCCATTATTCTTTTTATACGAAAATCTACCGGTTTTAAGGACTGGTCTACCAGGGCCATGAATTCTCTCGGCCCGTGTTCCAAAATAAAGTCAAAGGGATCTTTTTCAGGAAGAGCGGCAACTTTAATATCCACACTTATCTCTTCCGATTTTTCAAGACTTTTTAGGGCTGCTTTTATCCCGGCGGAATCAGCATCAAAAAGAAGAATGATTTCGCTGCATAACCTGGCAAGCATCGTAATTTGTTCTTCTGTTAAAGCAGTTCCAAGAGGAGCCACAACGTTTTTAATTCCCGCCTGGTGGCACCCGATTACATCCAGGTAACCCTCAACAACTATTACCCTATCCAGGTCCCGGATTTCTTTCCTTGCGTGATATATTCCATACAAGCTCTCCCTTTTTTTAAACAAATCAGATTCAGGAGAATTGAGATATTTTGGAGTTTCATCTCCAATGGCCCTGCCACCAAAGGCAATTACCTTTCCGTTTTTGTTGTTGATCGGAAAAATGATCCTGTTTCTGAACCTGTCGTAGTAGCTGCCCTGCCGATTTTTTGAGGCACCTACCAGTCCCGCCTCCTCAGCGAGATTGAAATTTACCTTTTTATTGCTTAGACAGGAAGTAAGGAAGTTCCAGGATTCCGGAGCAAAGCCAATATTGAATTCATTAATGCTTTCTTCTGTCAATCCCCGCTTCAAAATGTACTCCATACCGGCTTTACCCTGGACAGAATTTAGATACTTGCTGTAAATTCTCATGGCATAGTCATTTATACGCGCCATTTCGTCAGCTGGAGAGAAACGGTTTTTGCCGCCTTCCGGTTCGATTTCGATTCCCAGTTGATCTGCAAGAAACTTTACACTTTCCGGAAAATCGAGGCGTTCAATTTTATTGATAAATGTAAATACATTTCCCCCCTCCTTGCAGCCGAAACAGTAAAAAATCTGTTTATCGGTAGAAACGGTAAAGGAAGGAGTTTTTTCCTTATGAAACGGGCAGAGGCCAAGGTAGTTTTTCCCTTTCTTTTTTAAAGTGGGAACGTACCTTTTTACGATATCTTCAATTTGACATCGGTCTCGTATGAGATCAATGGTTTCCTTTGATATATACAATGGGTGTTAAACCTGCTTTTAACGACAATGTTAGGATTAATAGGTGCTGTTAGCCTTCCAAGCTGATAATCCCACAGTTTTATTAAGTACTGTGAGAATGCGGTGCTGTGCCATTTTCCGCTTAAATATTAGTTGCAGGCAAACAGAAAATTAGTAATTCAACCAAAAGTACACGATACGGGCACTAGTACTATATATAATCAATTTATTTAATGTCGTCAACTACATAGGTACTAATTTTTAAATAATTAAATATATATAGAGAAAAGTAACATAAACTGAATGTAATTATCTATTGACATATATGAAACAGAAATAATGTTGAAAGAGAAAACACGATGAGCCGATAACATAAGCAATCAGGCTGTTTAACCCGCCTGATTGAGTAATCTAATTTAACATGGAGATATAAATGAAAAGAAGCTATTTTCTTGTGGTTATAGTTGCGTCATTTCTTCTTTTTGAGAACTACAACATCCCTCAGAATATGCCCGAATTGAGTAATATTCACAGGGGAGTCCTGCCCGCAATGGCTGAAACAAAGGAAGAGGTGCCGGAACAGGTATCCTACACCTTCCCTGAATTTTATCGTGGAATTTATCTTAATATTGCTTCTGCAAAAAACATGAAAAAATTGAAGAAATTTGTTGAAGATGCCAAAACTTCCAACATTAATACCTTCGTAATGGATGCTCAGAGCTCCAGGTATAAAAAGTGCATTGTTCCCTCGGCTAATGTTCAATATCTCCTGGATAACAAAATACACCCAGTTGCACGGGTTGTCGTTTTCCCATCGGGGCTCAAATATTTTCCCGTATCAAAGGAAATGATCAAAAGTAAACTTGAAATAGCAGAAAGTGCATGTAAAGCCGGATTCAAGGAAATTCAGTTTGATTATATCCGTTTTAATGATTCTCACCGTCTTCGTCACCTCAGTCTGGAAAAAAGGTACGCATTTATTGAGGGATTTCTTCTAAAAGCCAGAAAGCATCTTAAAAAGTATAATGTAAAAATTGCCGCTGATGTATTTGGCAGAATTCCTCTGAACCGTAGAGATATCATCGGCCAGCGTATGGAGGGACTCGATAAGGTAGTTGATTTCATCTGCCCCATGGCATATCCATCTCATTATACATGGAGCAAAAAATTGCAGCATAATCCCTATAAGACAGTCTACATTACATCCAAAAGGGCCAATGAAAGGACAAAGCAGGCTGAAATTGTTACGTACATTCAGGCTTTTAAAATGCGTCTGGGGCCGAACACATATCCTTCATACATAAAGCAGCAAATCAAGGCTGTTCATGATTCCGGAATCAGGGGATTTATCTTCTGGAATGCCCGACAGGATTACAGGGTCCCTTTTAAGGTAACAGAGAGATATTACCGCAGGGCTGATCGTATATCCCGCAGAGATAATAAAAAATCGAAAGAAGCTATATAATTTTAACAAATCAGCCACAGATCTGCACAGATTTTATCTTGCCGCTTTTTCTAAAAATCTGTGAAGCTGTGGCTGATTTGTTTTTAAGTGCTCGATTTATTTCCTCTCCAGAGATTCCGAATATTCGACTTTATTTCCTTTTGTAGTTCTGCCAGTCACCTTTAAAACATGATTTTCAGGCATTGTGAAGTAGTAGAATGAAGGTTTTGGCTGACGTACATTGTTAACCTTTATATAGCGTCCTTTTTTTTCGTCAAGGATCCATTTTTCAATACTGAATAGATGTCTTTTTCCGCGTAGTTTAGTTTCAAAGATTTTTTCCTGTGATTCAAGCCCGGTACTGGTTCTACCTCTTTCAACTTTATCAATATAGATACGGTAGTAGCACCTGTTGTCGTCTGCAGGATTTATCACATCTCCGTTAAAAATAACGATTTTAAGATTATACCTATCAGGAATTTTGTAGTTATCCTTTTTAACACCTTTTCCTCCACTGCAGGAAAAGGTGAACAGAACAAGGGAAAAAAACAGGATTATTCTCATTAGTGTGCCTCTGTAATTTGAATTTGATAGGGATTTTCAAAGCTTCCCCTGACGGGATTTATAATTATGAAACCTTTCCGATCGATAGTTTCGATAATTTCTTTTTCTTCCTCTCCCTGAAGATCAACGGTTTTCAGGGCATATCCCATGGGATCAGTGACAGATATCTTTAACTGCCCGCCTTCAATACCCTTTAGAAGAAACTTCAGTCTTTTCCTGCTGCCATCACCGGTTGTAACTAAAAAATAATCTTTATCATCACGAGAGGAAATATATCCAGTTGCGGTATCCCCCAGTATTGATGTGGCAGTTTTCGTAGTATTATTCGGTTCTACTTCCATATTTTTGTAATTCTTTAAATTTTCTATGGTAAGCGTATAGGTATCATCATGTCCTGGTTTTACGGTTTTCCAGTAAACGCCGCAGTAGAATGGAATCTGGAGGTGAAGATTTGGATGCATTTCCATTCCCTCTCCGGTTTTGTTATCAATACGAATAATTTCTTTCTTGTTTTCATCGAATATCTTCAGGTACACATCCCCTTCCCCTGATTTGCCGGCAACCTCAATTCGATATAAACTGGTTATATCATTATTTTCATATTTGAAAAAATCAATGTCCCTCTCCCGGTTAATTGAGGCAGCGGT
The DNA here is from genome assembly GCA_942491575.1 of uncultured Spirochaetota bacterium. Classification (GTDB taxonomy): domain Bacteria; phylum Spirochaetota; class UBA4802; order UBA4802; family UBA5550; genus CAZHNW01. The sequence continues at coordinate 41,002 of CALOBT010000025.1, read as the reverse complement.
AATATTCTGTTTGATAATACCCGCAGTATCGATTGTATCATTTGGCTCGAGTTCCATACCCGGATCATGAGGAGATCCTGTAATCTTTAGGGTATAGGGCATTTCATGTGACGCCTGAAATGAACTCGAGGCCACGAGAATATAATACTTCCCCGAAGACTTGAGACCTATCCCCTTCAGTTTTTCCGGAAATCCTGCGGGATTTTCATCGCTCCGGGCAATAAGGGTCATGTCCGGTCCGTAGATTTCGAGAAAACTGTTTATCCCGGGTACTTCCGTTAAGTTGATATCTATAACAAGGGGTGTTTCTCCGGAGATCTCTGCTTTGAATGTGAACCAGTCTTCTTCCCTGTAGGTGTTTTCACGGGTCTGTTTTTTCCTGTTATAAGCGGGAGAATAGTATCCTGAGATTTCTCTGTCGAAAAAAATCTCAGTTGCGTCGCTGTGTACGTCATTGGGCTCAGATTCCTCTTCGATAAAATCGCGGAGGTTTACCCTGAAAGTATATGGAATTTCTCTGTTTATTTTTTTACGGTCCCTTTCTCCATGCAGTATTACTATGTACCAGTTCCCCTTTTTTACATGGAGGTTTACCAGGCGTTCCGGAGAGGATTTGCGGGCGTCGTCGATGCTTTTCAGCATTTCAGGCTGTTCTCCCCCTTTCCAGATCTGTATGGCAAGGTTTATTCCCTTCAGGCCGGAGAGTGATATATCCAGAATCCCTTCGGTTTCAATTGGAAGGAAGTATACGTCACGGTCGTCGCTACTGTTCATGTAGCCTTCAATGTTTTTCCCCGTCTCGATTGCCGTTGCAGAGGCAAAGGCATTATTAGGTTCTTTTTCGGAAACTGCTTTTTTGCCGCAGGAGATTATATTTACAGAAAATGCTATTATCAGCAGAGTGATAAGGACACGCATTACTTGCCTCCGGAATTTTTTTTTTATTTTTATAAGAAATATTATTTCGTCAATTATATTTCTTCCATCTTCGCTCTTCCCGCTCCATCATGGTGTAAAATTTTTGCGGTGCACTAATTTTAAGACAAATGTAGTATTTTTCGTGGGGATGCCGGAAGGACAACATTGTTGACCAGAGAAAAAGTCCCTTCCCCCGTAAAACGTTACCCTCTTCGCTGTAGAGGGTATCTCCAACTATCGGAGTAGAAAGACCTGCACAGTGCCTTCGTATCTGGTGGGTCCGCCCCGTTTCGGGAAAAACCCTTACCATGGAAATAAAGCCGTTTTTCAGGGATGGAACACGCCTGAGGGTCATGTAACGGCTCACGGCACGTCTGCCTTCTACGGGAGTATTGACTTCCCCCCCGTCACCGGGATCCCCCGCCACAAGGGCTTCGTAGGCCTTTAATACCGTACCGGCATGGAACTGTGCAGAGAGTGAAATCATGCTTCGACTGGTTTTGGCCACGAGGAGCAGTCCCCCCGTCGCTTTGTCAAGGCGGTGAACAGGACGGGGTTTAAGCAGGGCGTCCTCCTCAGTGGAGGGTGTGAGATTATACCGGAGTGCGTTTTCAATTGTCCGGAAGAGGTTTCCATTAACGCGATACCCCGGGGGTTTTTCAATTACCGCACAGTGGTCGTCCTCGAAATATACAGGAAAAGAGAGTTCGAATACCGGCCCGGGAGGTGGCTCCCTTCTTTCAACCTGTATGATATCTCCATTGGCGGTAGTATAATATCTGTCCGTCATCTTTTCATTAACGGTTATCGCCTTTGCCCGTATACCTTTTCGTATGCTTTTTTTTGAGAAATAGATGGCGCTGTTTTCCAGAAGAAACTCTTCCAGGGATTTTTCAACACCGTCTTCATCAACGATAAAATTTTCTTTTAGCAGAACTGTCATATTTTTAATTTTCCAGAAATATCACGAAAAGAGATTCAACTGCTCTTCCCTTTCTCCCGGGCGGGGTTCCTGTTCATGGAAACTGCAGAGTTTCTTCTCGATTCTTCCCAGGAAGGGGGATTTCTGCTGTTTCAACAGACGGTTTTGATAGGATCTCTTCCCCGCATGAGAGAGGAAGAGATTTTCCATTGTGCGGGTCATTCCGACATAGAGGAGACGCTCCTCTTCCGCTTTTTCTTCCTCGGAAAGAGAGCCGAAAACTTCAAAGGGTATTATTGAGTCTTCGCACCCGGGGATGAAAACATTTTTAAATTCAAGCCCCTTTGAGGCATGTATGGTCATCAGGGATACAGCATCAGCTTCCCCTTCAAAATCATCAATACCGGTATTCAGTGAGATTCTCTGAAAAAAATCCGCATAATCATCCTTAAATTGCCCCGTAAAATTTAAAAGACGTTTCCTGTTATCTTCGTCAGCCTCAAGTGCTGCCATTATTTCATCCAGAATTTCTTCGATACTGTAGCTCTCCTCAATCATCCTTGTGATGCGCGCCCCTTCATCGCCGTATTTCTGAATCTCTTCCCGGTAATAGATATTCCGAAACATCACTATGGCATCCTTATAGGGGGTATCATTATAAAAGGGACTGTTCCCCACAAGCTGAAAAGCTATGCCGTGATTATTCAGGGCTTCAATGAGGGATTCGAACATGAAGGAGGAACGGCAAAGAATTGCAAAGTCGCCGAATCCGTGATCTTCGCCTTCGGTATGTCCGTCACTGATACCGGTATGTATTGAATAACTTCTTACTCCTCCGATCATCTCTTCAATCGTGGCGGCAATCAAATCAGCCTCGCTACGGTCAGTTTCTGTTTTGGTGACACTTACGTGGATGTCTCTGTCAACCCCCCGGATAACCTGCTCCGTTTCAAGGACCTGGAGCCCCGCCTGGAGTACCGTTTCAGGACAACGAAAACTTCTGGAAAGATTGTATTCAGTAATATTCTTATAGTCATCATGTGCGCTTTTCATGTACCTGATATCGGAACCCCGGAACCCGTAAATGGCCTGTGCCGGATCACCGATGAGGAAAAGATCAGGACTATCCTCACAGACAAGTGCTTTTATCAGTCGGAACTGGATGCCGTTTATATCCTGATACTCATCGACCAGCAGGTTTCGATACTGCTCCCGGTAGAGGTCTGCCAGGTCCGCATCATTTTCCAGGAGTCTTGCGGGGAGATAAACCAGGTCATTGATGTCAAAGGCGTTTCTTTTCTTCAGTTCTTCTTCATAGGATACAAGGATTTCCGGCTTTTCAGGGGCTTCAAGCATTCCCTGTTTAAACTCTTCAATGTATCGCGCCGCTTTGTTGACTTCCTTTTTGTTCTCGAGAATTAAACCGAGTATTTCCAGGATCTCATCCCTGTCGATTATTCTGAAATGGCCGTCACGGTCAAAATGCCGGTAGTGGTGCCTTAGCATCTCCAGGCCGAAGGCATGAAATGTTTTTATTTCAGGCCAGGGGGGACTAATTCTGCTGCAGACCCGCTCCCTGATTTCCTCTGCTGCGCGGTTCGAAAAAGTGATTGCCAGAATCCTTTCAGGTTCTGTCACTCCCTCTTCGATGAGCCAGGCGATTCTTTCCGTGAGTACCCTCGTCTTCCCCGTCCCCGGGCCGGCAATTACCATGACGGGACCTTCGGGGTGGGTAATGGCTGCGGTCTGTTCCTCTGAGAAGCTGTAGGATACCGTCGTACCAGCCCTGACTTCCCCCGCCGCCCCTTCTTCAGGGAGATTAACAAGTTTTTTGAACTCATCAATATCAAATTTCACTGAAGATTCGTAACGGTCTATTTTATCTTTTATAGTGATTTTAGTCTCTGTACCAAAGCTGAAAAGATTTCCGGAATCGTATTCGCTCAGTTCCTCTTTATTGAAAAGGTGTACACGCCCGAATTCGCCGTCATACCCCTCATCAATGATTACGCGCCCCTCCCGGAGGCGTCTGATACCCTCAGCAATAAGGTCATCGGAGGCACTCCTGATATCCTCGATATCGGCAAAGAGAAGCACGAAAAATTCATCACCGAGGGTGCGGATGATATTAAAAAACTCACGCTGGACCGCAACGGAACGGAAGTTTTTGATTCCCCGGATTTCAGCGATGAGATCAGGCAACTGCGTTATTGAATAAAAATTTCTCCGGTTATGGGCCTCCGCAGGGTGTTTCCGATCAGCCAGCTGTGCCACGCGGTACATAACCCCGAGGGTCACGGGTTTGCCGCAGACTGGACATCGTCCTCCGTGATGTACCGTCTCAAGTGGGTCCCAGCAGACGCCGCATTTACGGTGGCCGTCATAGTGATACTTTCCCTCCTGGGGGAAAAATTCAATCGTACCGTCAAATCCCTCCTCTCCCTTCAGGGCATTATATATGCCGTTGAAACTGAGTTCCGTATCGAAGAGGTTCGCCTCGCGGCCCAGCTTTTCCGGGCTGTGGGCATCAGAATTGGAGACCAGTTTGAACTTATCGAGAAATGAACAGGTCCAGTTCATGGCGGGATCTGAGGAGAGTCCTGTTTCGAGGGCGAAAATTTCCCCCGTCAGGTCTTCGTAACATTCCTCGATGGTGTCAAAGCCGGACTTTGATCCGAGGACGGAAAACCACGGCGTCCAGATGTGTGCCGGTATTAAAAAGGATTTATCTCCGCTCTCCAGGGTCTTTTCAAGCAGAAGCCTTGAATCGAGACCCAGAATGGGGCGTCCGTCAGAGGTGATATTGCCGATTGCATCGAGCTTTGACTGCAGCTTGATAACTGATTCAAAGTCCGGAAATACGCAGATATTATGGACCTTTCTAACACGATCATTCTTTTTATAGATATTGCTTATTTCACCGGTGAGGATGAAATAGATTTCCCCGGGGAGAGAAACCTCGCCAAGTTCTCTGGATTCACGCAGGCGGTATTCGTCTTTCAGTTTCAGGAGACCGTTTTCTGCGGGTTCAAGTTTTTCTTTTAATTCACGGAGCCATCCGGGATGGATACAGTCTCCTGTACCGACGACATTAATGCCTTTGATACGGGCCCAGTATTCAATATGCTCCGGCGTCAGGTTGCGACTCGTGGCGACGGAAAAATGTGAGTGAATATGACAGTCTGCTATAAATTTCAATAGTATATTCTTAAATTCTTAATATTCTACAGTTTATAGACCGGAGTGCAGATAGCGTCAAACTGTTTTTTTCCTATTCCTGCAATCAGGCTCCTCCCTCAACACATCCCCTCCAATCCCCCTCCGGGGGGTTGGAGGGGCCCTGATTCATTACGCAACAAAATTCAAAAAAACTGTTTCTATGTATAGAAACGTCAGTTATCTCCTTGACAGCAGAGTATATTTTCTGAAAATTCGATCATCAAATTCAGGAGAAAAACATGAAACTTCAGGCAAAAAAATATCCAATTCCCCTCAAGGCGGGGGAAACTTTTGCTGTTTTTATATACCAGTCACCTAAAATCAAGCTCGAAAAGCAGATACCGGCAGATATTCGGGAAGTGACCGCAATGATGGACTACAGCCACTTCAGAGCCGGATCCGGAGAAATTGAATACTCAACGATAAAGGAAAGTCCTGGAATAATACTATGCGGCCTCGGAAAGGAGGAGAGTCTCTCTCCTGAAGGTCTCCGAAATGCCGCCGCTTCAGTAACCTCATTCTGCCGCGGGAAAAAAATCACCTCCCTGAATATACTGATTCCGGTTTCCGGTAAGGTCGAAGAAGATACCGTTATTCAATCTCTCGCGGAGGGCCTTTCACTTGCCAATTACCAGTTCCACCGCTACAAAAAAAATGAAGACAAACCACTGCTGAAAAATTTCAGAATATTCTCTGATTCAAAAAAGGCCGGGGCAATCGTGAAGGAAGTTGAAACCGTCACTGCAAATGTACTCGCCTGCAGGGACCTGGTAAACCGCAACGCCTCGGAGACCACCCCCGTTGACGTGGCCCGTGAAGCACAGAAGCTTTCAAAACTCGATAATGTATCCTGTAAAATAATGGGGAAGCCTGAACTGGAAAAACTGAAAATGGGACTGCTCCTTGCGGTCAACAAAGGAAGTGATAATCCCCCGCGGATGGTAATCCTCCAGTACCGGGGTGGCAAAAAATCTTCCAGATCCATTGCCTTTGTGGGAAAAGGGATTACCTTCGATTCCGGGGGAATGAGCCTGAAAATCTCCGGCGGCATGGAGGCGATGCGAATGGACATGGCGGGGGCAGCAATGGCCCTCTACGCATTCAAAACTGCTGCGGAACTTAAACTCAAGGTAAATCTCACCGCGGTTATTCCCCTGACGGAAAACATGCTGGCAAACAATGCCTATCGCCCCGGGGATGTATTCACGTCTTACAGCGGAAAAAGCGTATACATCGGCAACACCGATGCGGAGGGACGCCTGATTCTCGCTGACGCCCTCGCCTATACCATTGATAAATTAACACCTGACTATATAATAGATATGGCGACCCTCACCGGGGCCTGTATTGTCACCTTCGGAGAGACCGTGGCGGGGCTTCTCGGCACCAGCGATGAACTCCTGGAAAACCTGATCAAGGCCTCTGAAAAAACCGGTGAACAGATCTGGCCTCTCCCCCTGCTTCCGGAATTCGAAGAGAACATGAAATCTGACGTTGCTGACCTCTCCAATATGTCCGTCGAAAAAAATGCCGGCACAATACATGCCGCATCATTCCTTAAGCAGTTTACCGGAGAGACCCCATGGGCACATATCGATATTGCGGGAACCGCATGGTACTCAAAGGCGCGGGGCTGCCGCCCAAAGAATGCCACGGGATTCGGGATACAGCTTTTAACAGAATTTTTGAAGGCATGGGACAAATAATATGAAAAAAATTGTAATTGATCCCTTTAAAACAGGGGGCCACTTCGGCAGCTTCGGAGGGCGATACGTCCCGGAGATGCTGATACCCCCCCTGGAAGCCCTCGAAGCGGCGTATCTCGACGCGCGGAGGGATCCCGAATTCAAAAAGGAATATCTCCATGTCCTGAAAACATTTTCGGGGCGTCCCACTCCCCTCTACTTTGCGGAAAATCTTACCCGTAAGATGAAGGGGGCGAAAATCTACCTGAAGCTTGAAGGCCAGGGACAGACGGGATCACATAAAATAAACAATGCAATCGGCCAGGCCCTCCTGGCGAAGCGGATGGGCAAGAAGAGGCTCATCGCAGAGACCGGGGCGGGACAGCACGGTTTTGCCACCGCAACGGTTGCTGCAAAGTTCGGCTTTCAGTGTGATATCTTCATGGGGGAAGTTGACGTAAAGCGGCAGAGACCCAATGTATTCTGGATGGAACAGCTCGGGGCAACGGTCACCCCCGTCACAACGGGTACCCGAACGTTGAAGGATGCGGTAAACGAATCCCTTCGTAACTGGATCGAGACAGTGGAGACAACTCACCTCCTGGTGGGATCTGCCCTCAGCGCTCACCCCTATCCGGCAATGGTTCGGGAGTTTCAATCGGTCATCGGAGAGGAAGTTAAGAAACAGCTTAAAGAAGAGGAAGGCAGACTCCCGGATTACCTCGTTGCATGCGTCGGCGGGGGAAGTAACGCAATCGGGCTTTTTTTCCCCTTTCTGAAGGATGAATCCGTGAAAATGATCGGCGTCGAAGCAGGGGGGCATGGAATCTCCTCTGGGCAGCATGCCGCGAGATTCAAAGGGGGCAGCGAGGGTATTATCGAAGGATACCGTTCAATGTTTCTGCAAAACAGTGACGGCCAGACAAAGCCGACTCATTCGGTTGCGGCTGGACTCGACTATCCCGGCGTCGGCCCTGAGCATGCCTGGCTTCATCAAAACGGCAGGGTCCGGTACCTCCCCGCAACGGATAAGGAAGTTCTCAGCGCGTTAAAGACTCTGGTTGCCACTGAGGGAATTATCCCCGCCCTGGAATCTTCCCACGCAGTGGCTCAGGGAATGAAGATTGCCCGGAAAGCAAAGAAAGATGAGGTAGTGGTCATTAACGTTTCCGGCCGCGGGGACAAGGACATCTTCATCATCGCCGAAGCCCTGGGCGACGAGGAATGGATGAATTTTCTGAAAACAAAGGTGAAGGATCAGCATGAATAAAAACAGAAAAAAGGAAATTATGACCCACATTGTGGCTGGCTACCCCTCCCTTGAAGATAACCGGAAACTTATTGCCGCCATGGCTGAAAAGGGCGTCACCTATATCGAAATACAGATTCCCTTCTCTGATCCGATAGCGGACGGCCCCACAATTCTAATGGCTAATCAAAATGCTCTTCAGAACGGAATGGATGTTGCTCAGTGCTTTGACCTGGCCCGGGAGATGTGCCTCAAACACCAGTCAGTAAACTTCCTTTTTATGACCTATTACAACATCCTCTTTAAGTACGGGGTAAAGAAATTCATGAAGGAAGCAGCCATTGCGGGCATCTATGGCCTTATAGTACCTGATATCCCCCCTGAGGAGGATCACGAAGAGTACTATGCTGCAGCTGTCTCCCAGGGGCTGTATGCGGTACCGGTGGTGAGTCCTACAACTTCCCCCCAGCGCCTTGAAAAATTATTTAAAAAAGGAAGCGGACTGATCTACTGTACCTCAAGGATTGGAATCACCGGTACTGGAAAATCCCTCAGTGCGGGACTGGCAAAATATGTCAGGGCAATGAAAAAGATGACGGATATGCCCGTTGCCGTGGGCTTCGGTATTGATTCCCCCGAGCGGGCGGCTGAAGTAGCAGCCTTCGCTGATGTTGTAGTAATCGGAAGTAAGATTCTTAAACTGGTTGACCTGAACAGGAAAAATTTTCTGAAACCAGTGAAGGATTTTCTCGGCGAGGTAACTGAAGCAATCTGATTTCTCCATATTATTATGGTTAAGCCCCCTTCTTTTCTTTCTCTGGACAGAGAAAGAAAAATCTGTTATATTTGGGGAAGAATCATATGTGGAGGCTCATCATGGCGGGAAAAATATTCTATCGCGAACGTAGAAAAGTTGATAAAAAAGAGAAGAAACCGCGTTATAAGGTGACAGCATGGAGTGGCGTGGATCTTAATTTCAGCGCAGAACATTTCAGAAAAAAGGAACTTGAACAGATCGCCGGTGCTGTGGGAGCTGAACTGGTTCTGCTTTCAGCGACACAGTCAGAATAGCTGAAATAATATATACCATCTCGAAGAGGTACTTATGGCACTTGTCAGAGACAGGGACGGGAAGCGTCTGCACGTTGAAAGCAATCTTATGGGGGAAAGCCTCGTGAGCAGAAAATTCAGGGATTCCCTCACGGTATTACCGCAGAAGCGTCTCTTTCCCGACGTCTCAGTACTTAAAGTGGGTGGACAGTCAATCTGTGACCGCGGCGCCAGCGCCCTTCCTGAAATAGCCGACGAAATTGCCCAAAGCAGTAAAGATCATAAAATGCTGGTCACCACGGGAGGTGGCACAAGGAGCCGTCATATTTACAATATCGCCCTTGAACTGGGAATGCCCACTGGAATTGTGGCTAAATTTGCCTCGTCAATCTCGGAACAGAATGCCCTCCTTCTGGCGACTCTCCTGGCTGACCGCGGGGGCATCTGCATCGAACAGGACCAGATTGTTGAATTATCCCTCTACTATAAGCAGGAGACGATTCCTGTAATGGCGGCAATGCCTCCCTATGACTACTTTGCCATTCCCTCAAATAACAGGCGTATCCCCATTCACCGCACAGATGTGGGGACCATAATTGTGGCGGACCTTATCGGGGCAAGGCAGTGTATTTACGTGAAGGATGAAAAGGGCCTCTATACGGATGACCCGAAGAAGAATGACAGGGCTGAATTCATTCCGGAAATTACCGCGGCAGAGCTGAAAAAAATGGACCTGGATGACCTTGTGATAGAACGTCCCTGTCTAGATATTCTTGAAGACAGTGAAGTAATAGATAAAATACAGATAATAAACGGCCTGGAAAAGGGAAACCTTACCCGGGCACTATCGGGAGAACATGTAGGTACCATAATTCGAAGCAGTTAGATTTATTTTTCTAATCTTGACTGCCAGTACCATGGTTTTCTATGCAGATGAGAGATGGCCCAGATTACAATTTTCTGATCCTCTAAAGTATATAGAATTTTATAGGGAAATTTAGGGACAAACGCTTTATAAAGCTGATTTTCTTCAATAAGAAACCAGGTTGGATTTTTTTAATTTTTTGCACCTGATCTATTACGTGTTTCTTAAAACGTTCTCCCAGTCCCATGGCCTGCATTTCATACCAGTCTATTGCATCATCAAATTCTTTTACAGCAAGATTATGAATTTCAACTTTCAATATAGCGGGCCTCAAAATCTATAAGCTGAGATTTACCCTCTTTTACCGCGTTCATACGATCTTTTACTTCCTCCATCCAGGAGTCTCGTATTTCTTCATTTTCAAAATCTATACTTTGCAAAATTAGTTCAGCAAAGGCTACTCTTTCATTGGGAGGCATTTCCATTGCTTTTTCGAAAAGAAATTTGTCCATTTTTACCTCTATTTTGTCGAAATAGTTAACTATTAAAATAATAATTTTAATATAATAGTCAAGTGTAATATATATTTCATTGGGATCAATTTTGTTTCTCTTTTGAAACAGCACATGTTATGCCCCATGCATTGGAAAAAATCATAATACTAAAAGAGGGTACACTGTCTGTCGATAGATATCTTTGATTTAATAATGCATACGGCACCGACGATTTTACTGATTGTGAAGGTGGTGAGGGATTTGACGCGGTAATAAATAAAAAAAGAGGAGCTGATGTAGGGCTCCTCTTTTTATCGGAACTATTTATTTTTTCCTGTTGAAAATGTTTTGCAGCAGGAAACATCACAACAATAATGATTACTACTCAGCCACTGCTCCGGCGATTGCAGTTTCGTCACTTGCTTCGAGAATGTAATAATCATAACCTTCGCCGTGCATATCAATTGTTCCGTCTGATTCAAATCTCATATCATACTCACCCCAGCTTGAAAGATCCATAATGTTCTTGGTTGTCCCGGGAGCATCAGGCACATAGGTATAAGTCTGGTCGTTTGATGTATCATAAGTAATTCCGTTCTGGTAACTGCCTGAATCCTGAGTATTGGATATCTTATAATAGGACCTGAAACTTCCGTTGTCGAATTTAAAATACTCTTCATAATCATAATAGTATGTTCCTGTTACTATCATTTTAGCTGGATAATCCGTGTCAATGCTATAGTAGGTATTGACTTGTTTTTTCACATACCAGACACCACTGATATCTTTGCTATCACTCTCTTCATCCAGAAAACATCCCGATAGAAATATTAAAACCATTAGCATGCTGAAAAAAATTATTTTCAAACTCCCTTTCATCGTTTATCTCCTTGATTTATTTTATTTGAATATTTTTATTCCATTACCCAAAGACTGGAATAGTCAGCATCTTCATTTTCTTTTGCTAAAAAATAAAGTTTGCCGCTATACTCAGTCAGCTTACTTGGATAAGATCCTTCTTTGCCGTCAACAATATCTGCAAATACCTGGGGCAGGTTTATACCGTCGTAGACCCAGAGTTCCCTACCCTGATCACTGTTCTCACCAACGTAATATAGTTTATCATTAAATGTACAAAAATTAGAAGGTTTGTGATCGTATGTCCCGGGGTATAAGTCTGAAATCATTACTGCACCGTCTATGGAGTTATATTTCCAGAGTTCGATCCCCTCATTGCTTGTCTCTGAGCTGAAAAACAGATTGTCTTTGAATACATGTAGATTCTTAATTGTCTTGAGATCCTGTATTTTTTCAAGACCATCGATTTCATCAAATGAATAGAGACAGTCAACAGACAGGTCGACACCAGCAAAGTAGAGAGCTCCGTCATATACTGTCAGGTATTTAGGATCGATCCCGCTGTATGTTGCCGTGTCAGGATTATCCGTACCATTATAACTGCAGAGAGCATACCCGGATGCGGTAGATACTGAATAATATAATTTTTCATTATATATAACAAATCCGCCGGGACTAATATAATCCGTTCCACCCTGGGAAGAGTCAAAAACCTTCTCTGGAGTAGTAAGTCCGTCATAGACATATAGTTTTTTACCGTCGGTTTCGTGATCAGCGGCAAAATATAGTTTATCTTTGTAAACGATCATACCATTCGGCTTTGAGCCTGATGAATATGAATTGATATCAAATACAACGGTAGGAGTATTTATTCCGTCATACTCATATAGTTCAATACCGGGTACTCCTTTTTTCTCTGCTGAGAAATACAGCTTTCCGTTAAATACAGTCATGATGGGAAGGTAACCGGAAAAAACCAGGTCGAATGCCTTGACGGGTTCATTTGTTCCGTCATAAACGAATATTGATCTTGAATAATCGGTTGTGTCTACAATTCCATAAAAATAAAGTTTATTTTTAAATACGGTCGGCACATTGGGGGAAAGATTGCTTCCCCCTGGAACAACCTTGACTGGCAGTGGAGGTTGTTCGTCGCCTCCAGGATCGTCACTGCCGAAACATCCCGGTATGAGAATTGCCAGAGACAGGATAGTGATAAAAAATAGAATGTATCGATAGTTCTTTATTTTCATATTTACTCCCTTGATTTATTTATTTTTTAACATGAGTTTTTTATAAGCACTTTTTCTGCCTTGATTCTGAACGAATATATTTATTTTCCGGTGGTTATGATATGCTAAGGTGTATATTCAGCATCTTCACGCGATTGATATAATTGAATTTATAGTATTATTTATTTAAAGAACACTATAAGCGTAAAAAAAATAAATCACTTATTTAGTTGTTGGAAACAGCATTTTATCAATTTTCATTCTACCTGCTTTAAGGAGAACAAGATTTCCTCCTGAAGTGATATAGTACTGCATAAGGTGCCATCTGCCCTGGTATTTCATGTGAAGCCTTGAATTGGTGACTTTCCATTTTGTCGGCGGTTTACCGTATGATTGCTCTGATCTTTTGACAATTTTAATGTTACCATTTTGTAAAACTTCAATAAGGTCGCCACGTTCCCCGTAGCTGTACTTCTTATTATACAAAATAGTTTTAAGCCTGGTGCCGATTTCTGTCACGTATTTTGAAGCGTATTTTTTCTGATTACTAAAGAGTATCAACTTTCCTCTATATAAAAAACGAATATTGGAGATACAAGTATCGTTATAATTAGTCCCTTTATAAATAGAATAACATACGAGAGCTATATATTTTGTTTTTCCAGGATTGTTGATTTTAATTGATTGGTAACGCATCTCATCTTTCAGCGTGTATACGTTTTTAAAAAAAACATTTCCATCATTAGTTTTAGAGTTACTACTATTTTTAGAATCATATAAATATATCTTTAATCTTTTTACTCGATTATTATATCTATATAATTTTTCAGACCTAAAGCAGCCTGCAGCAATTTGAATTTCATCAAAAATAAATTCTTTATTAAATTTTATCTGAAGACCAAATCGTCCATCCTCATTTCCTTCGGCATAGGAACTTTTCAGATTACCATCGAAAGCCTTTACTGGTGAGTAAAGACCGGGATGCTTCCATTCTTCAAGAACTGCGCTGAAAGCAGTGATATCTGAAATGAATATTTGATTACTATTGAAAGCTGGTATAGCAACTAAAATAATCATCCATGTCATTAATGCAGTTTTCATTTTGCAAAACATTACTTTTCTATGCATTTTTTTACGATAAAATTATATATCAATGGTTCCATTTAAAATTAACTCTGAAATACAGGTATCATCCCATTTGGAGTGTTCATATGTTTCATCAATATAAAAAGTAAATTCAGCTTTCGGATTTTTCCTGTTTAATACTATATCTTGCGGTATTTCAAACACAAATATGTGCATCTTAAAAATATCTTGAAAATTAAAATTTATTTTCTGAGTTTTATTTTTAGTTTTTATAGTACATTTTATTTTTTTAAGTCTGTTGTTACTTTTAAAATATTTTTCAATTCCTATACCAGGAAAAATGCCGACTCGCATAACATGTAGATTGTTTGAATAATATTTTGGTTTTAACCTGAGAGCGATTTTGATCCATTCCCCCTGACCATTATTATTTTTCCCTTCAACCCATGCAGTATTAAATTTCCCGTCAATGGCTTTTTTAGCAATATATGTTCTTTTTGAACTCGAAGATGAAGTTACTTTTACATTGCAATATTTATTATAATTAAGACTCCAGTAAAGTCCTTCTCCTCCCATTTTCATTTCATTTTTTTCATATTCAATAAATCTTTCTTTTGTATAAAGAAATGATGGACCTTCTTCTGGAATCTTTACTTCTGCATAATTAATGGCAGCATAAAAAAAGAATATAAAAATAATTAAAAAGTATTTTTTTAAGTTCATGAGCTTCCCCCTTTGATTTTATTGGTAAAGAAATAATTTACCTTGTTTGCCTGCTTCTGATGATCCAAATTTATTACGTCCATACTTATTGTTAAAACGGTTCTCAAGCAATTCAATGTCTTTATTGTTAATAACAAAACATCCTAAGTTGCCAAAGTACCCATTGTATCCTAGATGAATATTTATCTTGCTCTGGCCTCTACTGACTAGGGTGCCATCTAAATTTACAGAAGTTAACCTATCAAGATGATATTTTCGAATATCACTTTTAGTTAACGTACCATTGTTATATTTTTCAAGTAAAATTTTTCTTTTAGCAGGAGTTAGATCATTTAAGTTAGATTCAAAGTCAAATACATTAAAACCAAAAATTTCTTTGCCTCCCTGTCCATGATTTGCTAATAATACATCATATGTACCTGATGCCACTGAATTTTGTACTTGATTTTGATAAACTTGTCTCCGATGGCCTCCAACAATTACATTCTTACTGCCGTTTTTTTGAACATTATAGGTACGTCCTTTAACAGCCACCTTTCCTGTATCAATAGAGGTACGATAGAATTCATCAATTATTATTTTACCATCTTTATCTTTCATTATAACTGTTATTCTATCATTATAACTTTCATTGGCTCCATCAGTAATTGCTCCAACCCCCTTACCTTCTTGTGCAATTATAATAAATTCTCTATTATCCAATTCAGAGTTTAAATCGGAACCATTTGTTTCAACTAAATTGGCATAGTATGCTAATCGCTCCTGCCCAATTTCACTGCCAGTATCATATGAAGCGGTATATTGCCCTCTATCATCTCTGACATTTGTAGTCATTCGATTTTTCTTAATTAGATTTTTAATATATTCTTTATCTTTTTTATCATAAAATTCATCAACTTCTTTCCATTTTTGATTTAAATATTTTTCTATTCTTTTATATTCCTCTGAATCAGCCTCAAGAGCATCATTGCCTGAAAACCATTCAGGTATTGATTTAAAAAACTCAGCGATACTTCCTGCTGCATCATTCAACAGACTCTCACCCTTCCGCATACCAAGCCAGGCAAGGCCTATTAAATCATCAATATTATCCATTTTTTTGGCAGCTTCGGCATCTCCCTTGGCGGCACGGCGCATAAGCTCATCATATTCCTGCATTTTACCGGTCACATAATCGCCTGCATAATCATCGAAATTATAGGTGAGCCCCCCGAGTCGAACCCGATCCCGGTTATAATCACCATGAGCCCCCTGGTTATACATCATCATAAGGGACTCCCTGATCAAACCTGTACCTGATTTCCCCAGCAATCCCCTCTCGGCATACCCCCTTGAAGGATCATTAAAACCCAGCTGATTGCCAAGGTAACCCGCAACACCTGAGGCCATACCATAGGCAACATTATCGAGGCCAAAATTAAATCCCTTGAAACTGCCGTCTTTGTTGTACTGAAAACCGGACTGAGCCATTGCCGTCATACCCTGAGAAACAAATTTTAAATTGGGATTCAATGCCATTGAATTGCCATCAATAAAACTTCCTAACTCCTGTCCTGCAAAGGTGAAACCAGCAGATATCAGATCCTGATGGGTTATTTCGTAATTAAGTCCGCCGTCGTCCAATTTTACTCCGCTTACTGCGATAGTGGCACCAAGCCTCATCAGGCTATTCTCTATACCTCCGGCGTAAGACATAACAGCACCTTTAGCAACTGAAAAACCGAACTGCTGCAGATTAATCTGCCGCTGTGAAAGCTGCTCAGCGCTGTTCATCACAGAGAACCAGAATGCTGCTGCAGGACCCCCGAAGTATGTGGCTACAACCTGAACGGCTATTTTATTTACCATAGATATAGTCGCATAGGTTTCAATATCTTTATTGTCATTATAAATGGCCATACCAATTCGGCCATATTCACCACTCCCCTTGTTTTTCAGTTTCGGTTCATCACCATCCTTATACTCAGGAAACTCACCAATATGTGCCACAATGCTCTCATTGGAATTGCTATTCTTATCCAGAAGCCTTTCAAAATTTATCTCCATCTGCTTCATGATGTTTTTCATGAATGCATCGAATTCCCAGTTTTCCATATTTTGCTGATTGTTCAAAACCGTATCAAATTCCTTATCATCAATAATCATATTTCGATTAAATTTGAAATTACGGAATGCCATAACATTTTGAGTGATATCATTGGCATTGATATCAGTATGACCCGGTGTCCTTGTGTAGACTCCCGGTTTCACAATGTAGTTATGCCCTTCCGCGTATCCTTCGGCGCCTTCCGTGGCATTTTTATTCATGTCATTGATACGTTCTTCAAATGTTGTCAACATACGGGTCATTGCCTGTATGAGCTGCAGGTTCTGGGTTTTTCGCATTTCATCTTCGAATCGTACTGTCAGATCATCGTAGGCGGAAAAAATTTCCCGGTCAAAGCTGCGACTTGAAAGAGTTGTGATGGCAAAGTTGACATCAAGATTCTCAATTTCATCGAATAATTCCTGGGGTATAAGATCAGGACTATCTGCCAGGATCTCGTCAAGTATCGTCTGTACGTCTACCTCAACAAGAATATTGCCGTACTGGTCATTCATACTTTTTATCATGCCATTAACCAGTTGGGAAATCTCACTTAACTTTGAAGCCATCAATGCTTCATTCATATCGCCGCTGATACTTTCCAGCCACTCTTGTTTCTTGTCTTTAAGTCGTGACCATTTTTCTCCCCAGGCATCTTTCCCGGCGATAATATTTTCTTCAGTTTGACGGCGCCAGTCTTTCCATCGCTGTTTGAATGATTCTTCCATGTTCATCCATTGACGTGCACCACGATCGAATATCTGGCCAACTTTTTTATCCCAGTCTATTTTTTTTGCTTCAAGCTCAGCAAGCTGCATATCCCATTTTTCGAGCTGAAGATCTCTTCGCTGTTCCAGCTCACGGTCGTTCAGACCTGAATAGTTTTCTACTATTTGCGTAAAAGACTGATTCAGGCCTTCAATGTCACCATTTGCTATCAGACTATTGAGATTATTTATATCCTGTATAGAAGCTCCTTCAATCACAGCGAAGTATTCAGCCATAGATCGAAGATATCCCTGGTATCCTCTGCCATTTTCCGATGCCGAATCAAAATTATCATCCTTTCGTGAGGCGTACAGTTCAAAAAGAATCTGTTCCCGGGCACGGTCCATTACCACATTATCATAACCTTTCTCGTAACCGCCATAACTATCAACAGTCATATTTTCGGTATGCTGTAAATATCTAGCCAGCACATCTGAACGACGGGATTCAAGGTGATTTGCATAACTGCTGGAAACAGTTCCCGTATTATAAAACCGTTTCTCTTCGTCAACGGCATATCCCTTTTCATCGTAGGTCTGAACTATTTCGGTGAGATCATCAATATTCAGATTCTCCTCATCGCCTGTTCCTGAAACCAGGTAATCAAGATCACTTTCCTTTAATTCAATGTTGTTTTTTTGAGCAATTGAATTAAAAGCCTCTTTAACAGTCATTTTTTTCTTAGTTATAGTTCTGGAATATTTAGGATCATAATATGATAGAGTTCCGGATGTGTTTTCATCATCAAGACTTTCAAGCTGAGTCAACTCCGCAAGTGCCGTCTGTTTCTTCAGCATATCGAGTTTCAGTTCCTGAAGTTTTTTCAGACTTGTTTTTAAATCACCATAATGATCACTTGAAGCGGCAAAATGGGCCTTCATATGGCTTTCCTGGTTACGTATTGGCCAGAAAAGTGACTTAAGTGTAAGATCAACAAGCCACATACCTGATGAATAATAGTAAATTTTAGCCAGCCATTTACCTACCGGTACTCCCCATACTTTTTTACGCCTGATTTTATCATATACTTTTTTGAAACCTTTATACACCTGGTAGGTGCCAAGGTAAGTGAAATTCAAATCAATATAAATATGCATCGTGTTGTGTGCGGCAAGATATTTGTCAATATACCCGTCTATATTACTGTTGCCGACATTTTTTCCCTCATTTCCGTTATCCAGTTTATAATCAAGATATTCGGTAAAGATGGAGGTTCTTCCTTTCGTCCAGTCATAGATGCTAAAATCTATACCATATTGTTGTATAACCCATTCAAATCCCTGGTAGATATATCCATTTTTAAAGGGTTCATCACTGTGACCGAAATCACGATATTTTGAATTATAGTACCATAGGGCAGCCGCCTGAATATCAAAACCGAAACCACTACTGTTGACATAACCGCCGTCCATCATTTTATCAAGAATACGGTTTCGTTCTTCTTCCTGCCCTGTATCCTTTGCTTCGAGGAAACTATTACGTTCGTCTTCATATTTTTGCTTAGCATCCGCATAGGCAAGTGCTCTTTGTTCAATCTCCTGGTTCATGAGAACCTGAAGTTTTTCAATTCGGTATGCCCGGTCAGCCTTCTCTTTCAGTTCGGCAACCAGTGCTTTATATTGCGCATCATCCCATTCGTTCTGGTTCCTTACTTCTTCGACAAGATTTTTCTGAACTTCAATATCTGCCGTCAGCTGGTCATGAAGGGCTTTAACCTCCTCATACTGCTCTCTTGCATCGGACTTGAGACCGTCCATGTCAGTGTTCCCGCCATCGGCATTATGCTCACTATCATAGAGATATGAGGTGGCTGCGTATTCATAAACGGCCTCCTCGGCTTCCATGTTTTTGCGGGCATCATCAAGTTTTTCAAACAGAATTGAAATAACTTCCAGTTGATTTACGTAATCGGTCTGTGCGAGGCGGTAGTCTTCCTGGCGGGCATTATAGGCAGATTCAGCATTTTCGAAGGCACTTTTTTTATTATCATAGTCTAATTTTTTTATTTTGTAGTCCTCTCCATCAAGATAATCATCCAGAGAATCGACATTAAGATAACCACCGGTCTGTTTAATGCTGTTTTTTGCTTCCCTTATTTGGCTTGAAATCATAGAAAGAGCGGACAGGGCATTGTTGAGCATTTCAGTATAGTTTGAGTTAACATTCTGTGATCCGGTGACTATGGAGAGTAAACTCTTAATATCATTCAGATCTGTCGTGCCGCCGGAATTAATGTCTTCGAAGGCACTGTTAAGTTCCGCCAGCAGCCTGCCGGAATCATAAAGGCCATGATCGCCGAAGTCGCCCGCTGCGTAAAAGTTCCAATAGATGTCTTCTTCCGGTTCTGCTTTTTCTTCCTTAACAATCTTTAACAAAGCCGTTTCAGTAAGGGTGCTTTCACTGGCAATGATAACCTGAAGTAGTGATTTGTTGAATTCAGACATTTCCTCAGCAAGATTGTTAATCAGGCTGTCTCCATAATAAGAAATTGCATCTGAAGTGAGAGCATCGGATAAAATTGCATCGATATTGTTTTCATCATATGTTTTCCAGATTATCTCCAGGTCTTTACCCATATTCCGATATTCGACTGCTTTCGACTGGGCTATCTCTTTAAGCGTTTTCTCATTGGCATCTTTGGTATCATCACCATCTTCGTCGTTGTAGGTCAGATCGGTATCACTGTCTTTTTTAAAATCATAATCAGTTGTATTGCTTAATAAATTTTCATCATCTACGATCATCTGTTCGAAGTGAGTTAAACCGTCGTCACTGTTGGGTACCAGAGATGTCTCGTAAGTATCTTTCGCCTTTACGATAAAATCACGATAATTTGTATAATACTCCTTTCCGGTAGTTAAGAACTGGCCGACTTCCCCCAAAAGCCAGACATCCTCGGCTACCTTATTGGCAAGTGTATTTAATTTCACAATAATTGAATCTTCACTGTTATTTAGTACATCGGAAAACATTGACTCGGCTCTTGCGTTAAGGAGATATCCCGCCAGCTGCAGTTCCGCAATCCCGGTATAATCTTTAAGGTAATCGATAGAAACGAGTGAAGGATCAATAGAAAAAAGACGCAAAAAGTTTTGTTCTTTTGTATCCGTAACATTATTTCTGGAGATGTATTCTTCAACTGTCTCCTGACCTTCACTATTAAAACTACAGGCAAGACGAAGGACATTTTCATATTCAAGAAGTTCAGCTTTATGAGGTGACAGTTCAGTAGATCCCTCAAGGGTATACCCGTAGCGGGCCATGAGATCATCCATTTCCATGAAATCTTCTCCGTAAGCGGTACCAAGAATATTCATGTTGAAAAATTCACGTTTGATATTGTTAACCATCATATCTTCTGGTAAAAGACTATCCAGAAATATCTCATTTTTACTCTGCCAGCCCGCATAGAGTTTTTTGAAAATATTAATATTGGCTTTAAAGAACTCGAGGTCAGAATTTAATCCGGTATCGACATTTATAACAGAGTACTGTCCAAGGGCGGAAAATCCGGAGGCAATAAAATTATTCTCCATGTCATAACCTCCAAACAACATGTCGAAGGTATCGCCGGCATTCCCATCTCTCTCAATAAACGAAATAAAGTGCTTCATGTATCGATAAAGGTTACTGTTGCCATGATAATCAGAATATTCCTCATCGGTGAGTAATCCGTAATACTGAAAATCCTGTACAAGTTCGTTATAGTACAGATCTTTCATATCTTCTATTTTGTCTGTTAAGATACTATTGCCAGCCAGGTACTGCGGTAATGATGTAAATTCTCCCGACTGAAAATTAGAATCGGCGTCAAGGTAACCGTATATTTCGCTGAAGGCAGCAAATGAAGCATCACTTCTGCGGCTCCCATCGATTGCCCTTCGCAGGTATTCTCTGAAGTGCACGGTATAGGCATATTCGCGGTAATCTCCATCCAGCTGCAGTGCGTTAAAGGTATCAATATCATTCAGACGCGCATACATTTCATCAATATAGACCTGGCCAACGATATCATTAAATATGGTGTCCAGCTCATCATCAGTGAGAAGTCCTGATTCTACTGCATTACGTTTTTCTTCTCTGAAAGCCGCAAGGTCTGTGGGCAATTCATTTTCTATAGCCCTGACTGCGTCTTTTTTTACTTCGATTTTTTTGATTTCTGTGCGGATATTTTCCGCGAACACAATATCAAGTTCGAATCCGCCGGAATCCTTATCCGCTATCATTTTAGCGTAGTAGTCATCAACTGATGAGTAGAGGTCGGCATTCATCAGGTAGCGGCAGGTATAATCCATGAGATCATACTCTTTTTTAAGGTCCTGCAGTTCAGTAAATGCACTCATTAACGGAAAACTGAAATCTTCTCCCATTGTCAGGGCATTAACCATTGCCTGAGCCTCGTCATATTGAGTATTAAGTTTCTCAAGCAGGGAAATAGTATCATCGAGACCTTTGGAAAAGTCGAGGCTGCCATTATTAAGATTTTCTTTTACAGCGGCCAGTTTGTTATACTCTCCAATGATTTCAGAAATTTTTTCGGCAAGTTCGGTTTTACCATCTTTTTCAGCGGTTACGTCCGCCAGATTTCGGTTCTGGTTATCAACCAGCGCGCGTGCCGCCAGCATGTTATTAAACTGCGAAGCCGCTCCGGTTATGGCTGCTTTTATCGCTTCTGGGAGTTCTTCGAATTCCTTTCCCTGAGTATATTCCATAAGGGTTCTGCCATAGATCTTGAGGTTCTCATAAGAAAGACTTCCTTCTTCAATGTCATCGATTAGAGATTCACGTTCACTCTCGGCAAATCCCAGAACTTCACCAACAATTTCATAAACAGACATGCTTTTAAAACGTTCGCGCTTTTCAATGGATTCATCATATTTATCCGTTGCATAGGAGAGAAGCATAGCGAGAGTATAATTTTCTATAGAATCGTTACGGACAATGGAATTGACGTTAAAAAACATCAGGCTTCCGGGATTAATCATCTCAGTAATCAATATTGAAAGTTTCTTACTGTATTCGTCAGTGATATCCTGGGCGGTGAAAATTATAGAACCGTCTCCTTCTTTGAGTAGATTGCCTTCGGCATCAAATTCAGGCATTTTACCTGTCGAAAGAATATCCGTATAATCACCAAGGATCTTTTCTTTATCCTCATCGCTTTTTTCAGTAAGTATCGCCTGGTAAAGTTCTTTTATATAATCATAAGCTTTAAGGAGGTCAGTTATTGATGCAGTAAAATTTTCAAAGGCTGTTTTACGCTGGGGTTCCTCGGTAGTTGATTCAATACTATTAAATAAATCTTTTACACCCTCAAGATATGTGTATGCAGACATGTAAAGTACCCGGTCATCAATGTCTGAAGCAGTTTCAATTTTTAAAATAGCTGCAGCCAAAACAGTATCATACAATTTCGGCGTGTTGTAATTTACCGTCGCGATTATTTCCTGAACTTTTTGCGCGACATTAGCATTGGCGTTGTGAACATTATTACCATACAGGACATTGGCTTCCGTATACCGTTTTGAAATATTTTCTATGGTATATTCCGAATCATCAAGAGTACCCGCTTTCCTGGCAGCGGCCAGATCTTCAATGAGGTATTTAAAAATTTCTTCGGATAATCGCGAGGCACGTTGAATACTGTCATATACGCTGATTATTGCGGTTTGAAATTGAATTTTTAAGGAAGGAAGTCTTTTTGAACCCAGATCCATTACATAAGATTTGAAATTTTCAAACTGATCATCGCCGAAGCCATCAATACTGTCACTATTTGAGCCGGGATATATTTTGGCGATACCTTTATAAAACAGAACTTCAAGGAGTGCCCGTTTATCGGGAATGGTGTCGTTTGATAATATATCATCTACATGAGTACCCCCATCACCAATAATTTTTTTTACAAAGGCAATTATGCCGTTCGTGTCAGGATCATCGGCACCGGAAGTAATTATATCAAAGGCACCACTTACAGTACCCTCGGAAAGCTCGCTGTATAACCCGAAACTTTTTATATTGTCGATGAGGATGACTTTGTAATTATCACTGTTTCCTGAATCGATATAAGATTTCAGATTTAAATACTGATTTTTGGCGAGGTCATAGGCAGTTTCTGATCCGGCAATTGATTCAACCGCGTCCGTCATGTATGCACTGTTTCCTCCCAGGACATCCAGATCTATTTCTTTAAAAATTGCATCTCGATTTGCTTCAATTGCGGCAACAAGGCCGCTGCCTGAAACCAGGTTATTGAGATCTTCCGTCTCAATAATCTGCTTAATCTTTTCACAGGCAGCTTTATAACCGGTATCGCCATTTGCTGAATCTCCATATAAAATGAGGATCGCCTTTTCAATTCTATCGGCATATGCGATTGTATCATCACTTCTCTCCTGAATTACCAGGGAGGAATAATATTCCTTTGATTTTTCGAGGTACTTTCTCTCGGTAGATTCGATTTTATTATTAAGATTTATGAGTTCCTGTGCCGCTTCATTGAGGGATTTTTCGGCAATATACCTGGCTTCCGGATTGCTTAATAAAAATAATTTTTCAGTTATTTCCTGGTATGAAGCCTTTGCCACTTCAAATGCAGACCTGGCATTGGCGAGGGTTTCCCGTGCGGATGTCATATTGTTCTTTGCATTGTCAAGGGCATCGCCTATCTCGCCTGAAAGTTTTGCAAGGGCCTCTTCATATTCGGCTTTTCGTGCAGCGTAGTCATCACGGGTCTGCTGCAAAAGGGCTTCCTGCTCCTCCTTACTCAACCGTGAAGCTTCATTATAGGCATATTCATAAACACGGCGGGAACGTTCCAGACGGTCTTCCAGGAAAGCCTTCTGTATCTTCATCACTTCCAGATTATACTCGGCTTCGGTCATCAGGTACGGATCATTATTAATTCCGTAATATCCGTCAATCAGGACATTCCCGCTGCCATCCTGGTATAGAAAATACTGATAAAGAGGAGAACCATTGCCATCGGTGGAATCATCCGTGAGCAATCCCGTGTTCCTGTCTCCGTTTTCTATCAGAAACCCGTCATCCTGTGCGATCAGTGCCCCGCCCCTTTCATCTATCCACCGCTGGTACTGAAATTGCAGAAAAAAGTCCTTTCCACCGCTATACTGGTCCGCGAAGGCATTAAAATTTGCCGCTTCCGTTTCGTTTTCCATCGTAAAGGGATTGAGAGTAAAGGCCTGATATATTTCATTTAACTCATTTTTCAACTCATTCAGAGATTCCTGTGTCGAAGCATCGCCGTACTGACTCAGACCGGAAAGATTCGAATAAAGGCTGTTGAAGGAAGCAGAGGCAATAAATGTACTGATATCCCTGTTGCTGCTTTTATATGCATTAAGAACCATCATCATGAACTGGCTCTTCAACCCGTATTTCCGCCGTTCACCCTCAAGGTTATTAGCATTGAAGGAAGAAACATCATCTCCGCAGAGAGTGTTTTCGGTATACGACTGATATACTGTCTCCAAAAGACTGTAATTGGTGAGGATATAATCCCGATTCAGAGGATATAGATTGGGAAAAACACCCAGGACATTATCAAAATCCCCGTTTACATCCATATAGTGATACTGGATTTCTGCCCGGAGCAGGATGTCCTTAAAATTACTGATGAGAGATTTCCACTGGGAAAGCTGTTCGTTTACAATACCAAGAACTTTCTGTGTGTTTTCATCACCTGTTGTGCTGCTCAACTCCGTTGAATATTCCTGGAGCCAGTCTAAATTAGCCGCCGCAGTAGAAATCGCAGAAGACCCGGAAACCAGCATTTCCCTTAAATTTTCTGTATACTTGTCCCATGAAGTCCGTTGTATATCCAGGTATCGGTCAAGTTCATCAATGGAGGCGAGAAATTTCTCTTCCGTATCGATTACACGATTTTCCCAGAGGTCTTCCCCATCGAGAATCTGGCGCCGAATATCACGAAACCATTCTTCTCTCTTTCTTTTTAGTTCTTCATAGGCGTCTTCCCATACCTTGTTTGCCGTATCATAGTCTGTCAGGGCCTTTCTCTCCCAGTCAAGGCGGGCAGCCAGAAGCTGTTCCTCCGCTCTTTTCCAGGATGCGAGTCCCGCATCAATAAAGGATTTAACACGTTCTTCGTACTCCTCTGCGGTGAGTGTCGGCTGCAGGCCCGTATATTCATCACTGCCTACATCGAGGGCCTGCTCCATGATGTCATCGGTCTCATCAACAGTATTATCCAGAATATCCCTGGTAACAGCTTCGGCTGAATTTGCCTCACTCTCACGGCGCAGGGAATCAGTATCATGGGTCTCCTCGTAGAAAAAGGCATTTCGTTCACGAATAATATATATCTGTTCCAGGCGTTCCCTTTCCGATTTTAATTCATTAAGCCGTTCATCCAGTCTGTTTGTAAATCCTTCCAGGGCATAACCGGTAGATCCGAGAACCGCGATAGCATCGGCAAGGGCCTCAGTTCGATCCCCTTCGATTCCTTCAGTATATTGCTGCCAGAGTAAGTCATAGATACTGCCCACAGAATTATTCCATCGTTCATAGGCGGCAACCAGTTCTTCATCCTGATCTACCCTGTTTTCATTATCAATAATCTGTTTTAGCTGAACCCGGTCAAATTCGGGATCTACAATAATAAGTATACCAGCAAGCCATTGTCCTTTTTCCTTGAGAACATCATTTTCAATATCTTCATTTAATGCGTTTCGGGCAGCATCAATAATAATTTTTATCTCCGCTTCCAATGCTGCAGTTTCCTGGTCAGGATCTGCCTCCAAACGATTATCAATTTCCTGCTGCAGTTCTCTTTCTGCATCCAGTTCCCATTCGGCGAGGATATAGTCTTTCCCCTTTTCTACAATTTCATCCCATTCAGTTTCGCTTAATTTACTTTCAGCATTCTGATAGTATCGCCCCATTTCACTTTGCATATCATTGTACTGCTTCAGGCGCATATCACCCATCAGGCCGTGATTGGCAAAGATGATTGATGCAAAAATCAAAATTGAAGAAATTAAAAATCGTTTCATGAAAGTCCTCCGGATGATTTGAAAGAACAATTGCAGCTTATAAATTGAAGTTTGGTATAATTATTTCGTACAACAGCAGGATACGACGAATCTGCTTCCCTTAAATAACCGGAACGGCATATCAGGTAAAGGAAGTATGAAGAGTTGTTTTCGAAAATATCTATTGCAGAATTTTTTATGAAATAAAAAGAAGTTAATAACGTATTGGAATTAAAATATCTTTTTTGACAAGGGATTGGGCTTAAGGCGGGCACCAAACGGATGGTGTATGCCGAATCATCGAAGGTTTCGCGCTGGTGATAATAAAATCTATCATAGTGATAACAATACACTATAGTGAAATTAAATCCTGCCGGTTTATTATTTTTCACTGGCGTGAAACAGGGATTTCTTTTTGAATTATTAAACTGTTTATTGCTTCCTACCGATGAAATACCCGCGGAGACACCGATTTCTTTTAACAATACTGCAACAGGAAAAGTTGCTTTCTCAAATTTTTCAGTACCCAATGAACGTTCCAACTTCCTTTCCCATGCATTTTGGGCAAGTAATGACTTTAATTTTTTGTCAGTTTTCTTTATGGCACTTACAATTTTTCTGGATATGCGTTGCGTTATTTTTTGTTCAGATGAAGTTACACCATCCTTCGCTTTTGTGATTAAAAAAAGTTCGAAATCATTATAAATACTCTCGCATTGGGCAGCGTTGGGGACAATAACTGCAAGAGCAAATAATAAAAATGATATGTAGGTTAATCGAAACATTATTAAGTAATAATTTTGATATGTAATTGATATGTAATTAAAGAAATTTTTTAAAAACTCAATAAATTCAATTAACAGTTAATCCATTGTGAAAATATTGTCAACAACATATTCTATTATGAGTGTTTATTTCCAATTTTACCTCTTAAAAAAAATTTTTGTTAACGTTGATTAAATAGTAAACTACTTGGTGTTAGGTACAAATAATTTCTATTCGTTTTTTGCTTTCAAATCGGCCCGGTCGGGTTGGGAACATACATAAAAATATATAAAGTATCAAGATAATTATTGATGGGGACTATAATGAAAAGACTACCAGTATTATTTTTTATAATACTTGCCACAGGTGCATTTTTTTTTAATGGATGCTCCGCTTCTCAAAAAAAAATTCCGCAAAAACCAAAACCAAAGTTTATACTTGAAAATTATCCCCTGTTAAAAAACTCCAATCTCTATAAAATCGATTTTGCTAAATCTCAAAAATTTACCGAAGAAATAAAAAAACTCAAACGGATTACAATAAACTACAGACTTCCAAAAGATTCCGATTATAAAAAGGAAGAAATCATTCGCTCCACATGGCACAAAGAACTGGAAAAATCACTTATACGTATGGGATTTATAGTGAATAACAGTGATGACTCCGAAGAACTTATTCTTCTGGATGAGAAAAAAGAAACCAATCCCCCCGACGCTACGTTGTTAATTGACCGCGTTGAACTAAAAATAATTAAATCCAATCAAAACATCAGCCTTGAAAAATTAAAAAGTCACAATGCAAAATATTCCTACAATTATTACCTGGCAGAAATAAATGGTAAAATAATTTTACAGAATAATGACATCATATGGAGTTGCAATATAGTTGCATCATCATTCGACCTGCTTAAATATACCCAAAAACTTAAACCTGAAATTTATGTTGGTGGAAAAAGAGATTACCGTTATTCAGAGAAACTGAACAACTGGATTTCCAATAAGTGGCACCTTGAGTATCACGATAATTTCCAGAAACATTACGCTGACCAGATAAATAATGACTTCCATAAGCGGGAACTTGTTAACTATGTGATAAAGAGTTTCAGCAAAACCATTACCACCAGGTAACAGGTATTGACAGTCATGAAAAAATTATCGCTAATAATATTTCTTTCAATAATTGGATGTAGCGGGCCTACGGAAGAATCAAAAGAATTGTTCAAAAATGGGATAAAGCAATATATTAAGAAAGATCTGAAGGGTTCCGAGTCTACTCTGGTCAGGGTAATCGATGTCGATGAATCAAATGCAGAGGCCTACTTCATGCTGGCAAAGATTTATTATTTCCAACAGAAAAATAATAAGTTTAATCATGCAATAGAACGTTTTCTTGACCTCTCAGACAACGATATCGAAGGTTTACGACTTAAAGCACGCTGGCTGATTCAACAGAAAAAATATAATGAATCTGAAATAATTCTTAAAGGAATACTTGAAAAAGCCAGGCATGATATTGCCTCCCTTTATCTCCTTGGTACGGTTCAACAGCTTAAAAATAAAAACGATGAAGCTATTGTGACTTACAGCCATGCCCTCTCCAGCTACATCTTTTTAAAAGAAATACATGGTAAGCTTGATACCATTTATACAAAAATCGGACTCGAAGATCGTGCAAAGATAAACAAACATATGTATAAATCAATAGTAAAATGGGAAAAAGGTATTGGGAAATGAAAAGGTATTCTGCGTTAAGTATAATTATGCTCCTGGCTGTATCGTGCAGTTCAATATCAATCGATTCAGTAACTAAAAGTAAAAACCCTACGCCCATTGATTCGGTTTTTATCCGTAACATTTCAATACGATCGAATGTAAAACCGAATATTATTGAAAATATAAATAAAAATTGTATTTTTGCCCTGAAGCAAAAAAATTACACCGTAGATTCTTTTATCGAAAATCCTGACAACAGCAAGAACTACCGTTATCATGCCAGTATTGAAATATTTATGAATCGTATCGGAGACGATCTCGATTTTGAAGAATCAACCGCCCTTTTCTTTTCAATCTGTGATTCAACTACTTCACGAGAATTAATTAACATAAGGCTAACCTGCAGTGGCTGTGATCTTCGGAATATTAAAAATCAAATAAATATATTTGAAACCATGGTCACAAGATTTGACAGATTGGTGAAAGGGAAGTAATGTCATTGCATATCAGATATTATTCGGCTATTCTGATTCTTTTAACCACCCCCCTGTTCTCTTCTCCAAAAAATAAGGTCAATTTAGAAGATGCAATCAGTATGGCAATTAAAAACAGCAGTGAGCTGTTGTCTCTCAAATCAAAAGGAGTTCTGTCCAAACGATTGTCTAAAGAAAAATGGCGTTCTTTTTTTCCTGACATTTCATTGAGTTACCAGAAGGATGACACTGTAGCCTATAGAGAGGATGATTACAGGAATCATACTGCTACAGTAAACATGAGCTATGACATTTTCACAAATGGTAAAACTCTGCTGGAGTTCAAAATCTCTAAGATAGAAGCTATTCTTGCTCTTGCCGACTATAGGATACAAAAAAATTCTATTGTTTTAGAAACGAAATCCCAGTACTACGAATTGATTAAGTCATATGAAGAGACAAAAGTAAATGAACAGCTGTTAGAGAATCTTCTGCTTCAGAAAAAAATAGTCAAAAAAGAAAGAAAACTGGGAATGGCTACTGATCTGCAAATGATACAGGTGGAAGCACGCATTAGTGAAGCAAAATATAAAATTCGAAAATCTAAAAATGAATATCAGAAAAAGCTAAAAGATTTTAAGGTGCTTCTGGGATATCAATTTGATCGTGAGTTTATATTAAACCTGCGCCCAGGGACAGTTGCGTTGGAAACAGACTTTTCCAATTTGAAAAAGGACGAGATCGTTTCAATCGCCCTCAGAAACCGCCATGAAATTCGCAGAAGTTCATTCAACTTATTAAAAGCCAGAAAAGCATTGAAGTTAGCAAAATACTACTACCTTCCTCAGGTAAAACTTGAAGGAAGTTATGGCTACAGTGGCGATAAATTTCCGATTAATAAAATGACCTGGAGTGTTGGCGTTACTGTTTCGACGAATATACTTGGCAACAGTCTATCTGCGGGACAGACTTTTAGCGAATCAAATAATAGAAACAGCCGGTCATCCAATACCAGCGCATCGGCAGGCATTTATGATACACCGTCGTATTTCAGTCAGATAATATCCGCCAGAAGCCAATATAAAGAAAGCATTAAATCACACTCACTTCTGAAAAATAAAATCGTTATTGAAGCGATTCAGGCCTTTGATAATTATCACGAATCCTTTGAACGTTTAAAAATTTCAAAAGAAAATGTTGACCTTGTGGAACACCAGGCAAAGATCGAAAATGCAAAAATACGTCTGGGAGATCTAACAAGAAAAGATATCCTTGAAACATATATTCAACTATCCCAGGCCAGGCTTCGTCTGCTCACCTCCAGGACTGATCTCCTCCTGGCCATTGCCAGTCTTGAAAATTCTCTCGGATATTCTATAGGCGGATTATCAAGTACTGTCCGCAAAAGAAAAAATCCAGACTCAGAAGAGACTAAGCCTGAATAAAATAAATATGACCTGAAATGAGGACATTGTGATTTCGAAATTATTAAATATTATTAAAGTTGCCGTATCCAATAAAAAAATAGTAGCATTCCTCCTACTCATAGCAGTTGTAGCCGGTATAGCATTTGGTATACAGCGAAATTTTTTTAAATCAAATTCTTTTAATAAAGAGATAGTACGAAATCATCCGGAAGTAACCGTGATGAAATTAAAAAAACGAGATGTAGAAATTTCCATTGATGTAATGGGGACAATAAGTTTTCGTCAGAAGGCTACTATATCATCAAAAATACTCGGGCGTCTTGAAAAAATTTATGTCGAGCAAGGTGATTATGTCCACAGAGGAAAAGCCCTTGCCCAGATCGAAACACTCCCCCTTCGCCTTGAATTAAAAAGTGCCAGAGCAGAGCTCAAGGCAGCAAAGGCTGGCTATCAACTTTCGCTTGAAAAACTGATTCGAGCAAAAAAAAATATTGAGAGAGAATTCTCCGCAATTGACAGAGCCAAAATTGATTATAAGGACAAATATAGCTCCTATAGAAACATGAATAAACTCTACAAAAAGAAGAAAGAGCTATATAAAGTTGGCGGCATAACTGAAACGGATCTAGATTCAATCAAAACTCAATATATCAATTTTCTATCAGGTTACATGACAGCTAAAAAAAATTATGAAATTCAACGAGTTGGTTATCGGGACAGCGATATTGTTAAAGCAGGCCTGACGCCACCAGAATCCAGAGATGAGCGTAAAAAAATTCTTGCGAATATAAATACTAAAGTTGAATTTGCTGAAGCTGAGGCCGCTCGTAATAACCTGAATAAAATACATGCAGAAATTGAAAAGCTTAAAATAAATATTAGAGAAACCACCATCAAATCACCAATTACAGGTATTGTTGCTGTCAGAAATGTAGAAATCGGTGAGCGAATGAAACAGGATACAGATCTGTTTGTGGTTATGAACACCAGGGAAATAATTGTTGTTACTAATATAAATGAAATGGAAATCGGTACATTGAAAAAAAATCAACCGGTTTCATTTACCGTTGATGCTGTTCCCGGAAAAGTCTTTAAAGGCAGAATTTTTCTAATCAGCCCTGTTCTTGATACATCTACGAGAACCGTTGAGGTTAAAATTATAGCCAGCAATCACAATGGAAAATTAAAACCCGGCATGTTCGCCCGCGCCAGAATTTCACTTTCCAAAGAAAAGAATACAATATTGCTTCCTGAAAAGGCAATTAGAAACGAAAACAATGAATCTTATGTTTTTATTGTAAATAAAAACACAGTTTATAAAAAGAAGATCACAACCGGCAAAAAGTCGGGGAATAACTTAGTGGTTACAAAAGGTCTTCAAGAGAACAACATTGTCGCTATCAGTGATAAGGATATCCTGACTGATGGAATGCAGATTGCCCCTGTAAATGATAGAGTTGAATATAATAAAAAATAAATCAATCAATCCTTATAAATTCAGAAAATGCTAATAATGGAGTAATCACATGAAGATAGGCATTTTACAAATAGTATTTTTGCTATTGTTGTCGCTTTTAATTGAGGGATGTTTTATCGACTTTACTCCCCCTAAAATATTATCGGCAAGTCCTGATCATCAATCTGTTGTATCAACCGATATTACTATTGATGTCAGTTTTTCTGAAAGCATGGATATCAATTCAACGGAAGTTTCTTTTCAATTATACAGTGACGATGGAGCATGCAATGGTAAATTCGATTGGAACACTGAACAAACTGAATTCACTTTTACACCCGAACTCCAACTTAAGAACGGCTACTATTACACAATAACACTGAGTAATGATGCTGAAGATAAAAAGGGAAACAATTTATCCAGAGAATTTATTTCAAGTTTTTTTGTAGGTGATGATTTAACTCCTCCGGGAATCGAATCGACATTTCCAGACAATCTTACACGGAACTTTCCACTAAATGAAAGCATAACAATTAGTTTTACAGAAGAAATGGACACGATGAGTGTCGAGAGAGGAATCCGTTTTTCGCCATCAATTAATGGACGCTGGGAATGGAATTCAGGTAGCAGCATAACATTTCATCCTTATGAAAATCTTGATTTTTATACCGATTATTCAATCTCCATTACGGATGACTGCAAAGATATCGCAGGCAATAAACTCATAACCAAAACCAGTGTCTTTTTTACCGCAGGTGATGAATTCACGAGACCCACAATTACGGACTTACGCACAAATCCCCTGTCTGCACCGGATGCTGATAATAATTTCAACTGGGCCGCAAATGACTCCTATCGCACATGGGAAGGGGTTGAAAAAAATGCTACATTAACTTTTACATTCAGCGAAGCAATTGACCGTGAAAGTTTCAGAAATGCTTTTAAACTTTTTCCTGATATTGATAAGAATGTTATATGGAGTAGCGACACCACCTGTTCAGTGACCTTTGTGGATGAATTAAAACCAAATGAAACCTATGAATTACGCATATTAAAAAGCCTAAAGGACACTGCCGGCAATGAGATGAGTAATGACTTCATTATTTTTTTTAAAGTAAATGGAAGCGATTCCACTATCCCGGAAATAACCTCTATTACGCTTAGAGAAACTAATTCAACTTTAATTGCAGACCTTCTTCAGGATGAAATAGTAGAAGCAGGTATTGAGACAGCGACAGATAATAAGTATAAAATAAATTTGCAATTCAATGTTGATATGGATCCCGTCGAAGTTCATAACAATATTACTATTAACTGGGTGTATGGAGAACAACCTGAGCTCTCAGGTGCGATTAAATATTATGACTGGATCGATAGCCGTCAACTAGCGGTGACCCTTTCATCAATTGAAGGAGCCAATCTGTATAAATTTACCCTCATTGGCGGAGAAAATGGCATCATGAGCGGTGATGGTGTTTCTTTAACTAAAGATTTAACATATTATTTTATATTTGAATCCAATGATTGATAGAGGCTAAAAAATGAAAGGAATATATTTTTTGATTATAATAAGTTTTCTAGTCTCATGCAATCCCTGGTTTGACATGTCACAACCAGAAATATTAGAGATAAGCCCTGAAAACATGTCTCAAAATATTGCCTCAAGGCCAACTATCTATATTGATTTCAGCGAAGATATGGACCGACCAAAAACTGAAAATTCAGTAACCATTGAGTCGGATTCAGGTTCTCCCAAAGGATTTTTCCGATGGGATAAAAATCGCCTCTACTATGACCTTATTGAAGATTTAAAAAACGGTGGTATCTATACCATAACCATCAGCAAATCAGCTGAAGATAAAAATGGAAACAATGTCAGTGAGGGATATGAAAGCCGCTTCTATGTTGGTGATGACTTTCAAAAACCGTCGGTAACTTCATTTTCACTATTACGTGATGACGGCACTGGTACAATACAGAGTATCCCCATTATTGACGGTATGAATGGAGCAGAGAAAAACGATTTTCTAGCAGTTGATTTTTCAGAACCTGTCTCCCTATTGTCATGTGAGATTGGATTTAATCTTTCACCCTCCGTTATCGGGACCAAACGTCTAGTCAACAACAATACGAGACTAATCTTTGAGCCATATACTGGCCTTGATAATAAAACTGTTTACACAATAGAAATTACAACTGACATGGAGGACGTTAACAGCAACTCTCTTTTAGAAAATCAGAAGGTATCATTTACTGTAGGGACTGATTTCATAAATCCTTCTCTGGTAGACCCGGATGATGTAAATGCCGGAGTATTTTCTTCGTTTGATGGAACTGATACTATTTTAACATTTAATAATCTCAATGAAAACGTTGTAGAAAAAAACAGTGAACTAAATATTGTTTTTAATGAAGAAATGGACAGGGCATCCACATGCGATGCCATTTCAATTTCGCCATCTGTTAATTATAATCTTTTATGGCGTTCCGATAATCGTGGTATGACTATTCAATTAACGGACAATGATATATTTCTCCTGGATAAAACATATTCACTTACTGTAAAGAATACAGCAAAAGATATTTCTGATAATAATCTGGATAATGAATACTCATGTTCTTTTAAAATCAATGGAGAATTCTCAAAAGCAATTTTCATTGAAAGAATTGTTCAAATGCAATGTAATTCTACCGGACCAATTGCAGAATTGAAGGATCTGTCCAATACCTATGAAGTCATAGATCTTGTTTCATCAGGGGCTTTCTACAATCCTCCGGAAAACCCTGCTCTGGAAATATTTATCTTTAGAGTATATTTTTCAAATATCAGCGACAATCTTGATCAGCGAGGCATTTCTGTTCAATCTATTTTGAATTCTATATCCTTTGAGCATGATACCTACTATGGCAATGACAGTAATCCAGCAATCCCTCTACCCACTATCTGGAAACTTGATATCCCTGCAGGTACTCCCAACGCTGTAGATATTTATCTTTTTGATATTGAACCGCAAAATTACTATCTCATCAAAATTGAAGGCGGGACAGATGGCGTTAAAGATCGTTCTAACAATGGTTCAGATGGAAATTACCTTCTTGAAAACTATAAAAACTTCCTTATGTGCTAATAAGTTATTATAGATATAGTTAAAAAATTACTACAACTTAATTCAATAATAGAAACTATTAAAATGTCAATACAAGATACAAGCGTAAAACGTCCGATAACCATCCTTATGTTATTTTTTGCCGGGATAATTTTTGGAATTATATCTCTAAATAAAATGGAAATGGATATTCTTCCTCCAATCCAGTATCCTGAAATTTCTGTTATAACTCTTTATCCCGGTGCCTCTCCCAAGGAAATCGAAACACTTATATCACGGCCAGTTGAAGAGGCTGTGAATGGTGTCACTGGAGTTAAAAATGTAAGGTCTGAATCGATTGAAGGGGCCAGTCTCGTTGTTGCAAAGTTCGAATGGAGTACTGACATTGATTTCGCAACCATTAAAGTCAGAGAAAAAGTCGATATGGTTAAAGGGATTTTACCACAGGATGCGGAAAAATCAATAGTTACCCGTTTTGATCCCAACGCCATGCCTATTGTCGGTATTTCCATTACTGGCAAACTCAGCAATGATAAAATAAGGGAAATCACTAAACAAAAAATAAAACCAAAGTTTGAAAGAATAAATGGTATTGCCAACGCTAAGATAACGGGAGGGAGAATTAGAGAAGTTCAGGTACTCGTAGATCTCTCAAGGTTATATGCGCATGAATTGAGCATATTTGATATAGTCAACCGTATAAACATGTCTAATTATAATTTCCCTGCAGGAAATGTTGTTAAAGAGAACAAAGAATTTCTCATTCGAACTATTGGCGAATTCAAAGAATTGAGTGATATAGAAAATGTACTAATCCAGAAAGATGATAATGGTAAAGCTATATATGTCAGGGATATTGCGACCGTCTCATTTTCATATAAAGACCAAACCAGTATTTCATTCTTAAATGAAAATGAGAGTATCGGTTTATCAATTATTAAGGAAGCAGGAAAAAATACTGTAAAAATAAGCAAGAAGGTTCATGAACTCGTCAAAGGGCTTAACTTCACGTATAAAGATCAGATGAACTTTCACATTCATTATGACAGCTCTCTTTATATTAAAAGCTCCATATCTAATGTGTCAAGTTCAGCACTACTCGGGGGAGTTATTGCCTTTCTTGTAATCCTGTTATTCCTGAAAAATATTAAAAATGCAATGATTATTGCGACTATAATTCCCACATCAATTTTAATTACTCTTCTGCTAATGTACATTAAAGATATTACTCTGAATATGATGTCCCTCGGGGGTCTTGCCCTCGGCATAGGGATGCTAGTAGATAATGGAATAGTTGTCATTGAATCTATTCAGAAAAAAATTGATGCAAATCATAATTACCAGGAGGCTTGTTCTTCAGGAATATCCGATGTTAAAAAACCACTTTTAGCCTCAACCCTTACAACGATTGTTGTCTTTCTTCCAATAATTTTTGTTACCGGTATAGCCGGTGCGTTTTTCACACAACTTGCCTTTACTGTTTCTGTTTCGTTAATAGTGTCGTACGCTGTTTCTATTTCACTGGTGCCCTCCCTTTTTATGTTGCTAACCAGAGATAGAAATACAAATATTTTTAATTCCCAAAAAGATATAGAACAATCATCACTCATTGAGAAGCTGTATCTGTTGCAACAGCAAGCAACTCGACCAATAAAAAATCTATCAGAATCGCTGGATAGAAAACTTACTATAATTCAAAAAAGTTATAACACTTTCATATCAAAAAAATTAACTCATTTTAAAAAAGCTGCCATTGGCGGTATCGTTTCAATTGTTACTGGCATCATAATGATAAGCCTTTTTATAGATACCGGATTCTTGCCCGAAACAGACAATGGGTCAGTCATTATTCGCATTGCCGCTCCCAAAGGGACGCCATTACTTGCCACAAAAAAGATAACCTTAAAAATCGACAAATTCATATCAACTCTTCCGTATGTGAAGAACCGAATTATTAACATCGGATATAATCCTGAAGAGATTAGTGAGTACTTCGGCAGGGAAAAAGACCGTTCCACTGCAGAGATAATCGTACTTCTGAAACAAGGTAGAAATTTTACTGTAAGCGTCAAATAAACTACAGTACAACCCTGTCGGGCAGCAGGGCCCTGTAATCATCTTTTGATTCAGCAAGAGGCAGTTCCTCAAAGATAAATTTCAGATATTTATATGGCTCCAGACCATTAGCCCTGGCCGATTCTACGAGGCTGTAAAGAATCGCACTGGAATGAGCGCCTCTGGGAGTATTTGAAAACAACCAGTTTTTCCGTCCCATTACAAATGGTCTGATTGCATTCTCGGTAAGATTATTGTCAGGTGTCAAGAGATAATGATCAACATATTTGATCAGTTTATCCCATTGATCCAGCGTATACCTGATAGCTTCACCAGCCTTGCTTTTAGGTGTCACAGAATCGACCTGAGTTTGCAGCCAGTTATAAAAGGCATCAAGTAGAGGAGTAACTTCTTTCTTGCGCGTTTCAACGTATTTTTCAGCAGAGAGATTCGCTTGTCTCAACTTTTTTTCAATAGCATATATCTTCTTGATGTAATCCATACCTTTGAAACCCACCTTGGACTTCTTATTTAGCTTATATGCCTGTTCAAAGTATCTTCGGGCATGGGCAAAGCAGCCTACATGAAAAATGGAATCTTTTTCTGAAGCCTTATTATAGCCAGCATATCCATCAGTTTGCAGGTAACCAGTATATTCTTTAAGAAACTTGTCGGGAATTTCGCCAGACCGGGTTGGGTGATACTGGTAGAGCACCAATGGTTTTTCCTCTGGAGTATATCCCATGGTGACCCACATGTATGACTTGCTCTCTGCTTTCCTTCCCGGTTCTCTAAGAACCTGCAAAGATGTTTCATCCATTCTAATTACGGGCCCACCTCTTATCTCATCAACCATAAGATCAATTAGTGGTTTACACTTCTCAGCTGCAAGAAGAGACCAGTTACACAAAGTCGCCCTTGATAATTCAATATCCAGCCGTTCAAATATTTTTGACTGCCGGAAAAAGGGCAACGCGTCACAGAATTTTGCTGTTACTGTATAAGCAACTAATCCGGCACTGGCAATTCCCTGAGGGATAAGCCGTGGTGGCATAGTTGCTATTTTTATTTCAGGAATTTCTTCAATTTCAAATCCTTCACAGGCACAGGGGCCATACTTCTTTCTGATGTGCTTGTTAACAATCATCTTTGGAGGGATAATATCGAGTTCTTCAGATGTTACTTCTCCAATGGTCGGGCGTTCTTTGCCACAACATGGACATGCTTTCTCTTCGTCTGAAAGATCATGGATGATTTCTTCTCTATCAATATAGGCTGGCAAAGGCTTTCTACCCCGTTTTTTGCGGGTATGGCCTTTTACGTCAGTTGCTTTTTCTGCCTGTTTAGCCGGTTCATTTTCTTCACAGGAACCATCTTCTGCTTCATTGAAAAGACGCATCTGGTTCTCATCTTCAGGGGTAAGCTTTTCACTCTTTTTCCCATAGAGCATTCGCTGAAGAGATTTGTATTTTTCTTGAAGGTATGAATGTTCTTCCTTTAGAGAGGTATGTTCTTCCTCAAGCTTTGAGTATGCTTCCTTTTTTTCGTTTGAAAGATTGATAATTATATCTTTTAACTTTTCATAATCGTCCGGAAGGTTGTTTTTGTTAATACTCATGAATCCATCATGGAGAAATGAAAAATAATTAATACTACTTTTTTATGAAACCGAGGAATAATTTAATTTTTTGTGAGCACTAAAAAAATTGATGCCATCAAAAAGCATCTCAAGCTGCTTCTCTGTAATCTCTCTGCATTCATCAGCATTCTTTGGCCAGGGAAACTTCTCTTCTTCCAGTCTTTTGAGCCACATGCAGAAACCATTTCTATCCCAGTAAATGATTTTTAATCTGCGTCTATTTCTGTTGCAGAAAACATAAAGGTTTCCAGTAAATGGATCATGTTGCAGCTCTTCCTGGATTAACACTGTCAGGCCATTGATCTGTTTTCTCATATCAGTAGGCCCTGGTTTTAAAAATATCTTAACATTTTCCCAGTTGATTTTCATGAATCATCCCTCAGAGCTGATATGATTTTCCTCAGTGTTTTTTCAGAAAAATCATCAGGGATTAATATCTTTAGATCATCCTGAAGAATAATTTCCAACTTTTCTGATTTTCCTGGATAATATTTAACAGGTAATTGCTGAAGTGATGTTGATTTATTTTCCTGATCAAATAGCCTTTTCCATTTATTGAAAGTCCAGTAGCCAAGGTTATTTTGTCTGCAGTATTCGCGTTGTGTTGTGCTGGCTGTTTTGAATAACTGATAATGCTGCTGCCAGTAATCTCGGGTTGAATTTTTCCGACTCATATAGTTCTCCTTGTTTTTTATGAACTGCTGTTAGTATAATCAACTGCTATTTGAGATTCAGGATTTCCCGATAATAAATCATCAGAAGTCCGTCCATAGTTTAAAAGAGGATAATAGATACGTGTTTTTGTTGCTCCAACCTGAGTGATTATTATTCGGGCTGCAGAAATATTTACCTGGCGAATCGAAGTCGTAGCCGGAAGCCGTAATCGATATTGCCCGCTCAACAACGGATTAAAGGAACCGCGCACTCGTGTCCAATCCGTTATAGAAGCTGGAATTGTAACAGTTCCTGGTCTGCACCCCTAAAACTGTAATGACAAAAAATACATGTTTTTAGGAGAGAATAGCATTATGATAACAAGAAAAGATACAGTCAAAAATTTAAAAAGAAGATAGCTCATGAATTAATATAGGGATATCAACAGCTGCAGAGATTTCTAAGCGTGAAGGAATAACAAGTACAACTTTATACAAATGGAGAGATATATATTCTCTGTGGGTGACTACGATACAGATGAGCAGGAGACAGCTGAACTTAAAAAGCGTATTAAAGATCTCGAAGAAACAGTAAGTGATCTTGCCCTTGAGAATCACATTCTAAAAAAACGGAAAAAATACTTAAAACAACTGAGGAGAAAAGAAAATCCATCGAGGAGTATCTCGCCCCGGAATTCGGAGTAGTCAAAAGCTGTAAAGCTATGGGTTTTTAAGCATTTCAACCTACTATTACAGGGAAGTGAAAAAGGGAGCCGATGATATGATGATTACAAAGAAATTGAGGGACTATATTGAATTGGTGCCTGAATCTGGCTACAGGCCGGTTACAGGGGCCTTTGAACCGCCAAATGCTGATAAACCACAAAAAAGTTAATCGAATAATGCGCGAAAAAAACCTTTTATGCAGGAAAAAGAAGAAGTTTCTGAACGAAAACAACTGATTCCAGTCATAATCTCAAAAAATATAAAAATCTTATCAAAAGATTTTGAAACAACTGATATTAACCAATTGGTTGTTGGTGATGTAACTACCTATGATGTCAGGGGCAAAGATCATTTTCTTGCAACCCTGATGGACAGACATAATCGTGAGATAATAGGAGAGGCAGTTTCAGATAGAAACAATACAGAGCTCGTACTGACTGCCCTGGAGGATGCTACGCAAAACAGAGGAAATCTTAACCTAAAGAACTGTATACATCATGCAGACTCAGATGTAAGATATTGTTCAGTTGCCTATATCAAAGACTGAAAGAATTATTAGAGATGAAAATATCTGTGTGTAGGTAATGCATATAGGAGATGCTCATGCAGAGTCGTTTAACAGCGCATTCGACGCCAGGAAATAAATATTTCAGATTATGATAACAAGGAAGAATCAGCTGATTCGATTTTTAATTTCATTGATAAATATAATTCTATCAGACCACATTCATCGATAGAGAATTTAACGCCTGTGGAATATAGGAAAAAGTTAGAGAAATCACAATTTATGCATTAAAGTTATTTACAGTTTCTGGGGTGCAGT
>CALOBT010000024.1:0-5222 GCA_942491575.1 uncultured Spirochaetota bacterium | reverse complement strand
CAAATATATCGTAATCATCCCCCATTTTTGTGGGCCTTATTGTCAGGGCTCCCGTTTCGGTTCCTTCTTTTGTTGTCGCACTAACAGGAACCAGAATAATATCCCGGGTGTCAAGCCTGACATTATCAAAGGTTGCTGTCGTTGACTGTGAGGTTTCATAATGCCAGTCCGTTTTCCATTCATCCGTAGACAGAAGACCTGAAACCGTTGAGCTACCGACCTGTAAATTACCTCTAACTGGTTTCCAGAAATCAGTCCAGTAGGTGCCAAAAACCATGTCCTCACCCCATTGGGGATAGTCTTTATTATAGGTGATCCTCGTCCAGTTTTTTGAAATATTACTCAGTATGGCAATCTTTTTTATATCGGCCAGAACCTCTACTTCTGCAATATGTATATAATTTTCTCCGGATAAGGCTATCATCACATACCGGCCGTTTGTGCCTGCCGCAGGTGTAACATTAATCGTGGCAATGCCTCCTGTAATGAGCCCGGAGTTCAAGATATCGGTATTGCTGAGTTTATCGCTTACGCTGTTCTGTGTCATTGTACCTTTCGACACAAACACATAAAAATCACTCAAACGGTCGATTGTACCGGGGTCTGTCCGGTTATAAATAGTAATCAGGGAAATATCATAGTTATCCCCCAGGTCGACCTGCCACCATGCCTCTTCTTCGAGTTCCGTATGGGTTATGGTTCCGTCATTAGCCCATGTCCCGGTCGAATCACCGTCAACAGCCCTTGATGAGACTGCCTCATAGCCGCCAAAAGTGGCTGTCGAGGATTGTTCTGTAAGCTGCTTTAAAGCAACATTAATAGATGGGGATATTGATGCTGATAACTCGCCGGTCTGATCCCAGTCGGCAAGATCTTCATAGCTTGAATCGTATTCAACTTCTCTCCAGTACATGCGCCAGGTATTTCCATAATCATAGGTGGTCTGCCATTCCATAACTACGGGATTTGACAGGTCATCATAACCGGTATACACCCAATTTTCCTGTATAGCCTTCCCGTACAGTTCATTTTCGTTCCAGTCAGGGTAGTAATCATATGCGCCAGTGCCGCCGCCTTCACTTTCAATCACTTTCCAGTGGTCAGAATCATTGGCGCTGGAATATCCTACGTCTGGTTTATTAGCAGATCCTGAGCATGAATCACTAATACACTCAAAAACATACCAGTAACCGCAACCAAACGGACAGTCTCTGGCGCGCACTCTCACAATACGTGGTTTGTTCGTCGAAGTGGGAACGTGGTCTTTTGTCACACGAAATGTATTACTCCCATTATCATCTACACCACCGGTTTCCGTAATTTTACAGATTTCCATTTTAGGCAGGCGTTTGGTTGCTTCTGTAACAGCCTCCGTTACATCTATCAAGCCATTATCATCTAAATCTTCTGTAATATTCTTCGAAGTATAATCAGCTATGGATTCAAAGCTTTTACCTAAGTTGCCATTGACAAAACCGGAGTTTGATGAAGCTATTTTAAATAATCGTGGGCGGTTTGCCTGATTTGCTACCATATAGTTTTTTTGGCTTTAAATGAATATTTGTTTCCCGCATAATCCGTATATTTTGTTTCAATTGGAAGCGGACGGTTTGATTCGTCTGAGGTATGGTCAACCCTGCATTTATAAAAACAGGTATCAAGGCCGCAGATCCCCAAGCCATCTGAAATATACATATAATCAGGGATTGTATTATAGGATGAGACAGCCATGCCGATCATGGCTTTATTGGCGATGATATTGCCGACCTTGTCAAGGGTTGTTGTATAACTGCCGGAGTCATTCTGCCAGCTCGAGTCGGAGCCGTCAATGCTGTAATAGCCGTTATACTGATTGCCTTTCCGACTGATTTTCAGCCATTCAGCGGTTGCCTGATACGTATTTAGCCGCTCCACAGTGTTTTCGGAAGGATCGGTGTCCTCAACATCTCTGTATTTGAATTTAAAGGTACCGTCATTTACATCTGTACCCGGGTCTCTGTCAGTCTCCGGTGTAAAACCTGTATATACATTTTTGGACCCTACGGAGAGATTATCCCTTATCATCAGACCGGCATGTTCTTCATAGGAGCTTACCTCGGTCGTCTCAATGAGCGGCACCCTTGCCGATAAAGAATAGTCTCCGGTAACCTCTTTATAAATATAATACGCCTGATCTCTTTCATCTTCATCAATACCTGCGCCATTGCCCTCAATGGTAAAAA
Organism: uncultured Spirochaetota bacterium; assembly: GCA_942491575.1. Lineage (GTDB taxonomy): Bacteria > Spirochaetota > UBA4802 > UBA4802 > UBA5550 > CAZHNW01. The sequence continues at coordinate 3,000 of CALOBT010000024.1, read as the reverse complement.
TACCTTCAGCCTGGTTAAAGGCAACAGAACCCTTTGTCATGATACCGTTCCAGGACCAGTCTTTAGCTGTAATAGCCCCTGAAACAACATCATACCAGTGATCAACAGGATAAAGATCGAGGGTCAAAATCGTAAGCAATTCCGCCTGCCGGAAAGTCAGCCCCCTCTTTTTTCTGTATCTCAACATAACAGTACGACATATTGTAAAGATCAGCCCTTACAAAATTGATACCATACGCTACATCCGTCTCAATAAGCTCATGATTTTCATCTTTTAACCGAATGATAAGGTTTTCCGCAGGCTTTTCAGCCGGATAGTTATTAAAGCCTTTAATTTCAAGCGTTCCCGGTACGTTTAATTTAACCTTATAGACGTCAATATCATCCTCAAAATCGATTTTTGCCGTGGTTGATGAAGCCGGAATCGAAACATCAGTATATGAGGCATCAAAATAACTGTAATCAAACTGATAATCTGTGCCTTCAGCTGCATTTGAACACATGTTCCCCACAGAGTCTGTCTGCAGCCAGATATAAAGATCATGGGGTTTTATATTTTTACCCTTCACTGCAAGGTAATATCTGGTTGCTGTTGAATCAATCTCCACCTCCGCAAGACTGAGGTTATTCGTACCGGAGAGTACAACCATCACATAACGACCGCTAAAACCTCCCGGTACATCAATGGTTACGGTTGATGGAAACTGACCTGAATAATACTGTTTCCAGACATCCGGATCTGCGATAAGGGCATTGTATTCACTCACCGACATCGCTGTATTCGCCAGTTCCCATGGGGGCGTTTGAAATCAAAACATAAAAAGTTAGCAAGCGCTCGCCACGGCAATCAGTCCTGTTATACAGTTTAATGGCGTTGATATCATAGACTTCCCCCATATCAAGCTGCCACCAGGCATGGAGCTGTGAATTTGTATGTGTGACGGAATCATCTTCCCAGACTCCGTTGAAGTTTCCGTCAATCGCCCTTGATGCCACACCATCTTCATAAGTAGAGGATTGGATCGCCGTAAACGCTTTTGCGCTGATATAGGGATAATCTATTTTGAAATTATAATCGTCCCCGCTGTTGTCATCTTCGGCCACGGTTCTTCCGGTTTCGCAGTCCCTTGCATCGATGAGATACCCATACGTATCTCCGGATGAAGTGCCATTATCTTTTGCTTCAACCCTTAATACACCGTAATTATTACCAGAAAAATTTATCTTATAAAAATGCGTATCAAAATCCTGGGCTCCTGTTCCGGTTACAACAGCTGCAACAGCTTCATCCACCGCCGTCGTACCCCCTCCGGAATCATCGGCAATTGCCGTAATTGCCTTCCACTGAGCGTTTGCAGTATCATTCCAGCCGTTTGGGCTTGGCCCACTTGTATTTTCATTGATGCCATTTTCCACAAGATAGCAGAAATTAAATTCAAATGCCCCGACATCCCAATTGTTGCTGAGGAAATAGGGCCGCAGATTCCCGTCATAATCTTCTGATGTCCCGGCAGCCCCTCTGCTGATGTCTTCCGTGTCCATCACAAGGTGAAAATTCTTTGCCGTAGCATCCACATATTTTGGTGCAGTATCATAATTATTTTCATAAATAGAGAATTGACCGCCGTCGATTGCTTTCCAGTATTTCGCCTCATTAGTATACCCATACTTTTGCACGTTGGAATGCAGCAATACCGGCCATCCAGGCGAAATCGAATGACCGGTGACATTAAATTCGCCAAAACTTCCGCCGCTTCCGCCCCTGACGATACAATTTGAAATAATCGATACAAGCGCACAGTTTCTGAGACAAACTGTCCAGGAAGCCCCGGAATTATCCTGAATAGTACAATTCGTCAGGTGAATCAGAGCACCATTATCGTCACCCTCGACAAAAACGGCCCTGCCCCACGGAGTTCCTCCGGAAATTGAATAACCCGACATAATGCAGTTATAAAACGCAGGGGTTCCTTTTGCATCAACATAAACAGCCCCCCCCCCCATATTTGAATCATTATTTAGAAATTTACAATTATAAAACCTGGGACTTGAATACAAACTTCCACCGCCTATAAAAACCCCGCCGCCTCTGGGTGTATTGGCTCCACCGCCTTTACAGTCCCGGATAATACAGTTTTTTATTGTCGGCGAAGCATAGTCTGAAGAGCTCAGGTCAGAACCAATATTGATACCGGCCCCATATCGTGCCCCATGGTAAATTGTATCAAGCGGGCCGTTTTTCTCTGATTCGCTATTGGTAATGGTAAAACCATCCAAAACTGCAGAGGAATACTCACCATTATGGAACCAGACAACAGACTTACCTTCGACATTTGCATCGATTGTACAGTTTTCCGGATTACCGTTTGCAGACCGAACCGTAATAATTCTGCCCCCATAATCGATTGTTTCCAGATAGGTCCCGTCGGCGACAATTACTGTATCCGCGTTTGAAGCCGCATTGATTGCATCCTGAATCGAACCGAAAGGATTTCCTTCGTTTCCCTCTGCCGGACAGTCATTTACACATGTATCACAATTGTCTGTGCAGCCGAAACATTCGTTTGTGCAGGTAAAGGTCCCTCCCTCTGCAACATACCAAACTGCATTTGCACATAATGAATCGGTCGGAAACATCAGGCGGGTAACGCCAATAAGGAGAAAAACGACAGCAAAGAGTATGACTTTTGTATCTTTCATGGCCCCTCCCGGAAAAAAACCGGGGATTACAGCAACTGGGCACGGTGCCGTTTTCCTTATCCGGTAAGGTATTCGGAGTAATAGAATTGTAATTGATTATTCATTTCACAGGACCGGAAATGACTCTCAACAGGGTTTGAGATTTTTTTACAGGTAGCATGGATTTTTTTAACGTGTCAATAAAATAAACGATGTTTACTTTATTGACCTATGGACTATGCCCGGATCCAGTGAGTGAATACTCACTCTGTATACACAGAATTTAATAATATTTTCAAAATGTTACCCAATGACAACATC
>CALOBT010000023.1:0-15411 GCA_942491575.1 uncultured Spirochaetota bacterium | reverse complement strand
TGATTTATGATATTCAATAGTGCGAGAAATAAGCATAAGCTCTGATTTTTGAATTTAACCTGTATAACGAAATATAACCTTTTATAAATGAACAATAAAAAATGGGTAGTTTATCTGGTTCGATGTTCTGACTAATCTTTATACTGTGAGATTAGCAATGATATTAAAAGTCGGTTGATGGTGCACAATTCAGGTAAGAGTGCCAAATATACAAGATAAGTGAAGATAGGAGAATCTCATGCAAATAGAATGGGAATCAGATTTTGAAACCGGAAATGAAGATGTCGATTTACAACATCGCTATTTCTTAGACCTTATTAATCGAATAAGAAAAAGCTTTAGTAAATCAAATGATATTGATTATAAAGAAAAACTGATAATTGAATTAAGAAAGTATGCAGATTTTCATTTTACCTCAGAAGAAAACATAGCAACTTCTTGCAATCTTTCGGGAGTCAGCGGTCACCATCAGCGTCACTTAGAACTCCTTGAAGAGTTTAATCATCATGCAGAGGATTTGGCTAATGGTTTGAAAACAATAGATCAATTTCTTGGTTTTTTAACAGATTGGTTTGTAGGCCATACCATTTATGAAGATAAAACGCTTTTTAAAAATAATATTTAGTTCTATACGTATGGTTAATCTCTCCGCTGGCATATATATCTCATACAAGGTGGTCGGCATGCCCCGGAATGAGTGGCCGGAACCTTAATGCCGAATTAGGACATTTCAGCCTCAAAAGAAACCATCGAAACATGAGCACCTTCAAAAACAAATTCTCTTGGTCAATATCCCGTGACAGAATCTTTCAGACCTGCCCCAGACAATATTATTTCAACTATTACGGATACTGGGGCGGTGGGAAATCAACGCTCCCCAGAGAGTCAAGCAGATCTATGTTCTAAAACAACTAAAAAATCGATATATGTGGGCAGGGGCAAAGGTTCATGATTGTATTGAGCGCACGCTTTGATGATATCTGAACTCTGCACAGACTTACGATTATCTCAAATTATCGATACTTTGTTGATATTTGGGTTTTGAATGATAGGAGGATATTATGGAATTGGAATGGCAATTAGATTTTGAGACCGGAAATGAATATGTCGATTTACAGCATCGATATTTCGTAGACCTTATTAATCGAGTAGGGATAAATTTTCGAGATACAGATGATGTTGTTTACAAAGAAAAGCTGATAAGTGAATTAAGAAAGTATGCAGATTTTCATTTTACTTCAGAAGAGAATATAGCAACGTCTTGCAATCTTTCAGGAATCACTAGTCACCATCAGCGTCACTCAGAGCTCCTTGAAGAGTTTAATCATCATGCAGAGGATTTAAATAAAGGTTCGAAAACAGTGGATGAATTTCTTGGCTTTTTAACAGATTGGTTTATAGGCCATACCATTTATGAAGATCAAAAGCTTTTTAAAACAATTTGAAATAATAACATAGCTCATTCACTGGGCATCTTATCACAACATCACGATCCTATCATATTTTTCGGACATTTTGTCCCAAAAACCCCTGCTGTAATCCATAACCACCGTAGCTTCCCAATCATCCGGGATGGCTGCCACAACAGCATTTACCATCTTTTCCCCATACCCTTTGACCGCAGAAGTTATCTCAAAAAATTGTATCCCATCAAAGATAAAATCCAGGATTAAATGGACACCGACCGCAGAAGGATGGTGTGTTTTCGGCAAGCGTGCGTTGGGCAAAAAACTTTTTAAAGCGAGCAGTCAGAGGCAGGGTGGCCGGATTTGCGGCGAGCACCCTGCCGTCCAGGATAGAAGCAAGATAAGCTGGTTTTTAGATTCAGGAGGGTTCAATCTGCGAAGAGGCAGCAGTGTAGTTCCATGGCATCCACCTGCCCGGGCGCTCTGAGAGTTCGGATGCATGTTGCTGCAGTGCCGTGAGATAATCGAAAGGATTGACACCGGCCAAGTTGCAGGAATAGATCAGGCTCATGAACAGTCGGTAATTGTATGTATTTCCTGACTCATTTTTTTCCCTTACAGATATAAAATTTTATTGGATAAATATCTTCATCACTATTAATATCATAAACTGATGGAAAGGGCAATAGAGGAAAATCATAAAATATTTTTTACAGGGAAGTTTAATCAATTGGTATCCCCACCCAAACGGATGGGATACTGTAAAAATTATTTACGTTTTTTCTTACAATAAGCCTTCACCTTTTTGACGCCTTGCTTATGTGATTTTACCTATGTACAATCGGTGCGCTTAGTGCATTAATTTGGGTTTCGCTTCAAGGTCTTACATGCATGTTTTTTTGCCTCTGCTTCTACTGAACCAAAGGCAACCATGGCAGCGATAACTATGGAGAGCATTAAAACTAATGAATTTTTCATGTGCTACCTCCAACTTAATAACAAAAACCTGGGAAATTATAGATATCAAATCTGCAATTGAAGTCAAGGGGGGAAGGAAAAAAGTCGAGTCCGGAAAGGCAGCATTTCAAAACCATTTTTTTGAAAAATCCCTTTCCCTCAACTATTCCATGGAACATGCCGGTATTCGGTTTTTCAATGCTTTTTTGAAATTGCTGTAGATTCTTTTCCGGCTGGTTCACCTAGTAGGGATGACAGGTGAGACAGGCCTGGACCTGAGAACATTTTTCTGTTCATCAGAACTCAGGGCCCTGCCCCGGTTCTTGTTGATACAAAGTTATCCCTTGTTTTCAGGAATCCCGTCCATGCATCGAAGGGGAGTCCATCATCCTCATGGGGAGCAAATTTCGGTTGAAACTTCCAGCTTCCCCTGCGTTATTTTGGAACGATTATATGTAAGTTTACCGTCGCCCGCTCCCAGGCATAGCTGCCATGACATGACCAGCCGCGGCCCTTTTTCATTATGGAAGCAGGTGAAGGTCGGGGCATAAAGACGCCGGAAAAGCTGATATTTTTTTCCTTAACCATTGCTGAATCCTTTCCTTCATCGGAAAAACCGCCAAAGGTCATCACCATACCTTTTCGGGTCAAATGTATCTACAATTTCCTTGTTACCGAGACGTTTATCGACGCGGATACCCAGTGCAGGAGACGGTGCCAGGAAAGCGGCGCGGTATTCCTTATAGGGTCGGTGTTTCTTTTTTTTTGAGAAAATATTCAGCCCGAAGGGTTCCTTTCTGTATTCCGTATGGCATCCGATACAGGAGGAGCCAGGCTGTGGCAGAATTGACAGTTGAGCCGTTTATGTCCTGACTTCCTTTCTGCATACCGGCTTTAGATTAAGGGGATGTTCCTTCCTGCCGACTTTACCTTCTAGCACCATTTTACCTGATGGCTTCATGTAAATATTCAGGTAGCTTTTTTTCCCTTTCCCGGTGATCAGAAAACTGGTTTCTTCCATTTTCCATTTTCGCAGTCAGCACCTTTTGAGTCGGTATCAAGATCACTATAGGGAATTACATTCGCCTTCCCGGCAAAATGACAATCACTGCAGGCTATTTCTACCTGGTCTCCCTGGTGAAGGTGCGACTTCCCTGTCTCCCATGAGGTCACGAAATAGCATGGCAATCAATACATTGAAGCCCTTTTTTAAAGTGAATATCGGCATGCTTTTTTCTTTAACATCTCGCCGCCCTGGAGCTTTCGAGTGTTTCTTGCAGTCCTTAACTTCCTTCTCATTGAGGAGGGTTTCATGCCACCCTTCATAATTGGTGGATATCAGCGCAGACCGTGAATGGCAGCCAAGCAGTGACGACGTTCAACCTTTACTGTCAGGGATGGGTGTTGAGTGGGAAGTGTTTTGTCCTTCATATACTGCGACAGCTCTACCTTTGCTTTTCAGTGCAACCAAGATGACAGGCGGTGCACTTCCCCGCGGGAGCCTTCATCAATGGGTGCGGCTTTACGCTTTCAGGCGCCCCAGGTGGCAGTTGCGGCAAAGCTGAAAAAGGTGCTGGTCCGCGTAGGAATCCCCCAGTCTGAAAGGTGTCCCTCTCCGTCGGGAGTCTCCTCCTCGCCGAAGACATAGCGGTTTACTGAAACCATGCCGTGCCCCGATGCCATGAGATATCCCGTAACCTTCTCAGTCAATTCAGGGTGACAGCCACTGCGGCCGCATGTTATATTAACTGTATCCATATTCCCCGGCACAAGAGCCATACCGCGGTGTGCCTTTTCCTTATCAAGGGAAAGTGGATCTCCCAGGTGGCAGGAGGTACAGCCGATTGCCTTCGGGCGGTGAGATTCGGAAAAATCCTTCATGTCCCTATGGCATGACAAGGCACCCTTCCCGGTTACCGAGTACCTTTTCAATCAGAGATATTTCACTGTTTCCATACTGTTTCTTTAAAAAATCTTCAGTTTCGCTGAACATATTTATTTCACCGAATATTTCGAATAGGACCACAAAAAAGAGGCAAAGCGCTGTTATTATGAGGGGGAAGTACAATCTTTTATTGGTAATGAATTTTTTCTTCACTTCAAACTTCCCCCATTACCATGGCATCCTGAACTGCCAGCCGATTCCCCGGAAGGCCCAGCCGATTACGGTCAGTATGATATAAAATATAAAAAGAAGACTCAGCAAAATTTTAAACTTTCCCGGTAATTTTCCCTGAAGCGGGGAAGAAACATAAACATAACCAGGAGAAGCAGCAGCAGGTAAACCGAGATTACAGGAAGACTCATCCAGTGGAGGAGTTCCTGGAAACCGATAAAATACCAGGGTCCCTTGACGACGGGATTCGCCGCGTCATGAAGCACCAAGAATCATTACCGAAAAAATCATGGAAGCCCCTAGGGCGTAGAGGTAGCCGGCAAAATCAGGCCAGAACCTTTCAACATGCTCAACAGTAATTATCCAGATAAAGATAGTCGCCGTGGCTGCATGATGAATATATAAAATCTGAAAATCATCTCTTCTCCCCAGAAAGGCAAATGAAAGATACTCACCCAGGAGGGGAACTGACTCAAGGAGACCACTGAATATCTGCCGGGCCAGGAGGATCGGCATCCCCTTTCAGGATAAAACCGGAAAGCATAACATAGAGTATGGCCGGCACCGCAAGCGTCAGACGTACCCATATTGCCTTTGACACCTTACTTTCTCCGCATTTCAAGAGGTACTCAATGGTATGAAAAACTGCCATAACAACAAAAATATGGGCACTCCAGTAGAAGGGACCTGAAAAAACTCCCCCACGGCTGGTGAGCATCATCACCTGCAGGGAGTCTTTAGGATGAAATACATCATAGGGGAGAACAAGAACAATTCCGGAGACAATGGCAATCATAAAAAAACCGAAATCGAGGTCACCCGCGGAAGGGAAGCACCCTGTTCCATTTTTCAAAAAAAGGCTGTTAAAAATTTTTTTATCATAATAAATTAAAACAATCTACACCGGAATGAATGTTATGATCTTTTTCTCTTTTTCATTGATTGTATATTCAAGAGAAGATAGATTTTCCATTGCCGGCCCGGAAAGAATTTTCCGTCCAGGCTGTAATGTGATCCGTGACATGGACAGACCAGCTCGTCTTCCATCTGCCGATCGATGCTACACCCAAGGTGACTGCAGCGTGAGGGAAAAAGATCCTGATGTCCTTTCCCCTGCGAAGCACAATACAGTCCCTGAAAAATGAAACTTTCCCATATCAAGGGGAACAACAAAGGTTTTCTTCTTAAACTATAAATTTTTTTCTTTTTTTTATCAATGGAAAAACTAAAAGAAGGAAGGGCAGTTAGGCGCTGCTGCCAAAGATTTTAAGAAATTTTTCACGGTTAATCTCTTTCATTATATTTTTTCTGGACGATTCCTGAAATATTCTTCGCATTATAGAGAAATAAGATGAGAGCGTCAAATGATAAACGCCGGAACTTTTATTCCGGCGATAGTCATTTACCTGCCGCCCGCCTGATTAAAAATTATTAAATGCCTGCATGCCTTACTTTTTAGAATCATCGGGATTATGATACTTGTATACCTTGTGGTATCCGCTTTATCATTACTTCGAAATGCTGTTTGACAGTATCTCCCGTGGTTCCCAGGTAGACATGCCCGATAAGAAAGGCCACAATTCCAAGGCACTTATAAGATGGGCCATAAATACCCATTTCATATTTTCAAGACCGATATATGAAACGATAAAGCTGAGCCATGCGGTTGTCAAATCGATCCGGTAATTGCCAGCAGCGCCATTGAACATGAATGAAATAAGGCCACCTTCCAGAGGATTCAGCCTGTTTTCCCTTTTTATATAGTAGGGATATGCCTTTTAATCTTACCGCCAATATGCGCGTACCCTGACGAAGAATGCCTTCTTTTAATTCCCAGTCCTGGCTCAGATACTGTGCAAGGTCGAGGGTAGCTATCTCATGGGCAACAAAGGCTGCATAGACAAATACAAGGATTCCACCAAATAAAAGATGCCAGTATCCAAGAAGATGACTTGCCCGCCGTAGTGCATGGCAAAACCGGTGATTATCAGCATGATAATAGTAAATGCATTAGCCCAGTGTCCCATTCTGATCGGGATGTTATAGATATACTCCCTTCCCACCAGCTCAAGAACAACGGGATTTTTATGACCAAAATATCGGCGTATCCGTGTGCAAATTCGAAAATATCGCCCCCAGCATTGCCAGTATCCCCAGGGGCATCAAGAATCATTGGAGTGGAAGTACCGATAACATAGTTATAGGTTTTTGAAAGTTTCAATATCATTAACCTGGTAAATTACTTCACGGGCACCCCCTGTGTTCAATGTGTTGTTTCTTCACAAGTTCATCGGCATGCACTGCTACGGTCCCTGCAGTGGTAAAATAAAATACTGTACTGATGGCAAAGACCATTGAAATAATTTGCAGGAATTTATTCATTTTCTTCATAGTCTTCCTTTCGAAAATTTTTCACTAACTGACATACTGATCAGCAACCTTCTCCTTCGCCTGATCCGTCATCACTGGCGCTTATTCCCCTGCCAACCGCAGAGAAATCATAAAGGGCCTTACGGCCAAGATTATCATCCTTCCCGGTAAGGAATTTATAGAGCATCTTTTTGCGTACCAATCTATCTTTTTCTGCAGAAGATTTCGCAGCTGAGATATCAACGGGAGACATGTAGTGGTTTTTGAATTTTCTGAAACCACCCTCGAGCATAAATGCATCATAGCCATAAGACCTTAAAAGGGCCGCCGCCTTCATACTGTCCATTGCGGTTTCACTGAATACTATCATCGGAATACCGAGATAAGGAAATTGTTCCCGGACCCAGGAGATATCATCAAGTTTTCTTGCATCGTAACATTTAAAATGACGATTTTTTTCCCGTTTCAGGATACAGTTATCCGTGAAAAAAAATCCTGCCATCTGAAAGCTGTGATCACCTCTGGTAACGAGATTGATAAGTTTGTTACTGCCTACTTTATTATTCCAAACGTATTCTCGATAATCTTTCAGGTCTGGCTTAACCACGCGGTCGGTTCCCGTACCATACTCCCCAAAGGCGCTAAGAATTTGTGAGCCAGCATGCCGGCCATGAAGGACAATCCAAATCTACTCTGTGTTTCGCTTATCTTTATCATATCAGTACTCCATTTTTAGAGGCTGTCAGGCTCCTTTTTTTCCTTGTAATCTGCATAGGGCTTTCCTTCAAAAAGACTGAAAACATAAAAAGCCGCTATGGCACCTGCAACAATAACGAAAACAAGCAGTCCGCAGGAAATTCCCGTTATATCACTCAGGGTGATGTTTGCCGCAGATGCTTTTAATGGAGTAAAAAGGATGACAATTCCGCATAGAAAAATAATCCCGTCAAAAGTCCGAGGATAAAAACCATTCCATCAATTTTCTTGTAGCTGCAGCAACAAGGGCAGTTCAGGGACAGTAACCCCGAGGATAATACACACCAACAATAATTCCTCCGGCGATTAGCCCCCCGATATTCAGTTCAACCATGTGAACCGGGTTTATCCGTGCAGGTAGTATGCAAAAAAATTAAGAATCAGGGCTGTAATCGCAGTAAACATGACCTGAATATTCTCATATCCTCAAAATAAAAAACTGCCACAATGTTTCTGGCATCACCAAAACCGACATGCTCAGGGAGATAACCGAAAAGAAATCCTATTACCAGTGCGGCAATGATTACTCCGGCATCTCCTATATTTCCAAGCTGATATAATGGCCGCTAACATACATTCGTCCTCCTTATCCAGGGGCTGTCCTACAGCCATTCCTTCTTTAAAAGGTATGCAACAATAACACCTACAATGAATACCGGAACGAAAAGAGCCATCCGGCAACACCGAGCATTGAGGTATTCGAAATAGTAAGACTGGAAAGACATCCCCCCGCAAGACTGCCTCCAACAGCAACAATTGCTCCCCCTGCAAATGCGAACAAAAGACGCCGCGCCGGGGAAACATTCGGTCCCCCGCAGAACCTCTCTGTTCAGGCGACGGTTTTTCCATCCGGAATAGCCTCCACCAGAAACGATCCCAGGTCAAGCATGTAGATATACCAGTCCTGTAGAGGATTAGAGGATGAAGAAAGGTACTGTTTCAACGCCGGAAGTGTTTCCGTATGTGCAGGGGCAATAATATTCATAATAACCGCAAAATTCGCTTGAAACCACCGGACTCACCGAGTCCATTACCAGTATCAAAACTGCAAGGAAGAGAAGTATTCCTATCCCCCACACCCCCGATATAGGGATTATTCAGCAGGGGCTTCTGGTCCTTTCACTGATATCTCTTGATTGTACGTTCTGATCTTATTTCCCAGAGGGGCTTATCAAGGACAGACTGAGTAACGGAACCTTTTCCATGGTTATCTTGTTTCTGATTTTTATTTTTCTGTCTCATCGGATAACTCCTTCCGTTCGATGATTGATTCCAGCAGGAAGTATTTTGGAACAGTTCCCTTCAGGAGGCCAAAGAACTTTATAATTCCCGTTTTTTCAGCTGCTTTGACAAAGGGCTTTTCGGATCATTAAAGGTCTCCGAAAACCAGTGACCGTGTCGGACAAACCTCCACATGCCGGAAGGCGTCCGTTTTCAAGGCGGTGATTACAGAAGGTGCATTTATCCACATATTTTTTCGGATGAAGGTACCGGGCGCCATGAGGGCATGCAGAAATGCAATGCTCGCAGCCAACACAGAGGTTCCTGTCCACCAGGACAATACCGTCAACAATGTGACTTGCCTTCGTGGGACACCCTGAAACACAGGGGCGTTTTCACAATGCTGACATCGGCTGGAATAAAGTTACGCCTTTAAATTCGAGTAGTTGTCCCGAACGACCTCTTCAGTCCAGTCCCGGGCATAACCGTCCGGAACATTATTTTCCATTTTACAGGCTATGACGCAGGCGTCACAGGCCACGCACGTTGTCAAATTTATACTCATACCGTATCTTGCCATGGTCATTCCCTCACTTTACAAATGTCACAAGATTTATCTGTGAACCGGTTCCCCCCATGATGAGGTCAACTGCGTAGTCTGACAGGAGTACATTGTCATCAGCGCCGCTTATGAAGGCAGTCCGAAGCCTCTTATCATTCCGGCCAAAGCCGTGAACCATGTATACACAGTCATTTCGAATCCTGTCGGTTATTCTGACTTTTATCTGCCGGCTGACTATTCCGCTCTGGTTTTTCAATACTACAAAATCACCGTTATCCAGTTTAAAATTTCGGGCGATATCAGGATTGACCTTGAAGGGCATTTTCAGGATAGACCTCATGCAGCATCTGATTGTTAATGGTCCTTGAAAAGGTATGCTGAGCGGCAAGCCCCGTGATCAGTCTGAAATATCCTTCCGGAGCCGATTTCGGCTCAACGAATGAAAGACGATGGAGTTGAATCCGGCTTCCTTCAGCTTTAATGAGACAAAGTTCAACCTTCCCAGTCGGTGTCTTGAATTTCATTTTAGGTTTGCAGTATTTCTTTTTCAGGACACCCCCCTTTTTATTGATATCCTCTATACTTGAACCGAGCTGTTTCAGCTGGTCGTCGATTACTTCTTCAAAATCATTATAGGGGAAGGCGTCCCCCAGTCCAAGACGGTCAGCAAGTCCCTTCGCCATCCACCACATCCCGGTTACTATTGTCTTTAGGCTTAACAACTGGCTGACGGATTGACGCAAAGGGCTCCCGCCATGGCGGATTATTAAGGGCGTCGTATCGTTCGAGATATGTAGTATCAGGAAGAACAACATCCGCGAAACCAGTCATCTCCGCAGGCATCGTTTCTACAACAGCCAGGAGATCCAGGTACTGGGCTGCCTCGACAATTGCCTGGGATTCGGAACTGAATAAGGAAGGTTCGTCCCATATACGAGCCACATCTTTATCAGTGAGTCTTTAATGTTCTTATCATAACGCCCCGGAATGGATGCCTCAATGATATTCTGCAGGGGTGTACTGCTGGCAAGGGGAAACTGTTCCTTATAGTTAATGGCATGTTTGGAAGGATGCTTCCCGTGTGGTGCCCTGCTGTAAGGTGGAATCGTAAATCGATCACCGAGAAAAATTCCCGTCTCTCTTCCCCATGATCCCAGGAGGGCATTTACAATTGCCATTGCCCTGGCCCGCTGAGTGTCATCACCATACCAGGCAAATCTCCGCCCGGGGAAAACAACAGCTTCCGGGATGGCATTTCCAAGCTCTCTCGCTGATTCTGATGTCTTTGCGGAAATCCCCGTATAGGGGAGAAGCCCACTCAGGGGTCATGTCCTTTACATGGTCGCCAAGGGCTTCAAGGCTATGGAAGCCATCGCTGATCGGCCTGGCCGAATCGATGCAGGGCATCGAGGCCGGACGCGTCTCGTTCCTGACGATCCCGACCTCGGGTACGTCCACCGACGGGTCAACAACGAGATCCCGCGCACCAGCGACATCCCGACGCGATCTTCGACGCCATCATCGACGACCTGCCCCTGCCGGGCGAGCAGGCACGCGAAGCCGCCCTCGTCGTCGAGGACCCTCGAGTTCGGACGCACCGAGCACGAACGCCGACGCCAGCACTCGGGGGCCCGTCACCGCCACGGCACAGAATCCCGCAGCGTGGGCGTCCGGGTGCTCAACGGCACCGATCAGACCGGTCTCGCCACCGGGGTGTCCGAACAACTCACCCCGTACGGCTTCGACGTCCGCGGTGTCGCCGACGCCTCGGAGAACCGCGACGACACCGTGGTGCGCTACGGGCCGGGGCAGCGCGACGCCGCCGCGACCCTCGCCGAGATGTTCCCCAACGCGAGCATCCAGCTCGACCGAACGGTCAAATCGGGCGTCGAGCTCATCGTCAGTACGGATTTCGCCGGCACCCTCCGGGTCCATGCCGGCCTCTGGGGCGACGCTGACCGCGAATCGGCTCGCACCCGCCGAGAACACCGGAAATCTGCCCAATGACCTGGCGATCACCAACGCGGGTGACACCACCTGCGTGATCGGCGAACGTCCGTCTGAATTATAATATGCTTTAGTCAAAATCAGCATCATTCTTATCAATCGATTGTTCAGGCCCTGTTTATCCGCAAGAGTTATCATATCAGGAAGCATATTAATAACTTTTTCGTTTTCACCATTCATTAGATATATTCTTGAAAGATTGATTTTTTCTATTTCCGATATTAGCAGATACTCCCCCGGGTTTTCCTCGGTATGTTTTCTGTATTTATTAAGAGCATCATCGTTATTTGTCATCATCCAATATTTCAATTCCCAAATTCAAATTGTTTTACAATCCAAAATGGAAGTTCCATTTTTTCACGTAAAGTTGAAATCCTTTTAAACATTTCCTGCAACTGTTTTACATCATTCTTAATAATATAAAGTCTCAATTGACTGAGATATGTCATACCTACTGAAAGATCATCAGAATTCTGGTATAATTCTGTTCCTTTTTGAATATGCAGTACTGCTTCATCAATTCTATTTTGTTCAACATAAATAATACTTAGAATCGAATAGAACCACCCTGCCATCGAGCTGTAAGATAAATTTTTATCATCAAGTTCCTTCAATAATTTATTACAAATATCTTCCGAGCTACTATATTCTCCCAAAAATAGATAAAGAGTAACCAAACGAAAATTAGAAACCGCGTACAAATGAAAATTCTTATTTCCACGGCTAGTATCAATTACATCTTTGTAAGCTGTTTCTGCATCTACCATCATACCTTGCATTAAATAAGCGTCGCCAGCGTAAATAGCTATTAACCCTCTCCAACCAGCCTGTTTTTCAGGAATATATTGATTTGCAAGTTTTGATTCGCATAATACTTCATCTATATTTCCTCTTAGGGTATTAATATAAACCCTGATAGCTATCAATTTACCTAATGACTCAAAATCGGTTTTTGCAGGAAGATTTTCCACCCTCAAGTCGTTGCAGCCACAATATTTATCGAACGAGATATTTAGTAATTCAAATGCTTTGTTTAGGCTTTCTTCGCTCAATCTAATTTTTCCTTTTATTGCAAGCGACCAGGCATAGTAAGTACAAAGTTGAATATTTGAATGTATCAAATCACTTGGTAGAGACTGAAACCACCTAGACAAATTTGGATATTCACCGCTATTCCAAAGTTCTTCAGCAATTTGTTCAATTTTTTCCTCAGCAAGTTTATAATATTTTGCCTCAAGTAAATGTCCTATTGAATCTTCCATTCTACCTTTAGACTCAAACCATTCACTGGCCTTACGGTGCAGACAATTAATTTCATCAGCGTATTTCTGTGAAAGTAATATTCGTAAAATATCAGCAAATAAATGATGATACCTATACCACTTTCTCTTACTGTCCAAAGGGATTAAGAATATATTTGTCTTTTCAAGTTCAACTATAGTTTTTTGACTCTGTTTTGAATCCAATAAATAGTCACATAAATCGGCTGAAAAAGAATTTAGTATTGAAGTTCTTAATAGAAAGTTTTGAATATTCTCAGGCTGGAGTTTCCAATACTTCTTCAACAAGATAATCGATAACATGCCGGTCATCTCCGGCAAAAGCCTGTATAAAAGATTTTTTATCGGGTGTTGTATTTAGAGATAATGCAGCTAATTGAAGACCAGCTATCCACCCCTCACTTCTATTTTGGAACAAATTTATTTCTTCGGCAGATAATCCGAACTTCATAATCTCATTAAAAAGTTTTGTTGTCTCATTCTCTGTAAAACTGAGATCTTTTATTCTCAATTCAGAAATGTTATTATCAACCCTCAGTCTGGCTATCGGGAATGGAAGATCAACTCTTGTTGATATGACGATCTTTAAATTTGCAGGTAGGCCACCTATTAGTGATTCAATTATTTTATGTATAGTAGATTGATCTATATTATGATAATCATCCAAGACAAGGCAAATACTTATCTGTGAATCTGAGATTTCTTTTACAAGTTTGTATATAACCGATTCAATAGAAGCATTATCTGTCAATTGTAGCCAGGATAATTCTAATTTTTTAATCTGATTACAAACATTGTTTATTGAAGTATAAACGTATTGAAGAAACCTGACAGGATCGTTGTCGTATTTATCCAATGATACCCAGGCAATATTATAATTAGTCTGTGCAGCCCATTCGCTAATTAATGTTGTCTTTCCAAATCCAGCTGGTGCACTAATTAGTGTGAGTTTTTCTATCTATCCCCGCATTCAATTTTTCAATTATATGTGATCGATGGATTGAATCTGGTCGAAATAGGGGTATATACAGTTTTGTTTCTAATAAAGGATAATTAATTTCGTAATCTGATTTTTCTTTTTTTCATCATTCAGAATAAATAAATACTATTTGTTAAAGTAATTAGCTTCATAAAGCTAATAAAAATACGATGAAATTCAAAAATATTCATTTCTTTAGCTTTAATCACTGCATCCTTTCGATTATTTACATTTAATTTCAGGTATATTTTTCTGATATGAGTTTTAACTGTACTTAAGGAAATAAAAAGCTGTTCTGATATTTTATTATTTGATAATCCGGCGCTAATAAGATTTAGAACCTCCAATTCTCAGGAACTTAACTGATCTTCTGACCTTTTTTTCTTCTTGAACAATTTTTTTTGATTCTAAAGGCTGATAATATTTTATTTATATAGTTTTGAAAAGTTGAATTCTCAGAATTCAATATTTTTTTCTAATAATTTGGCTATTTCTGTCCCTTCATTTACAAAAATCTGGATATATCCTCCAGATTCTGTCAATTTCAGTGCTTTATTTAGTTCTTCTATTGCCAAAGTTGTGTCGGATTTACAATAATTTATTAAAGATTTAAGTAATATCACTTCAATAACTGTAGTTCTCCTACCGTTTGGGAGTGCGTTTTCAACTATCTCTTTCAAAAACCACAATGCTTCATCATATTTATTTTGATATAACATAATCCTAGCAAATAAAACTTTTTTCCATTCATCCACAAATCTGTAATCTCGACTGATCTCCTTTTCAGTAGACTTCATCCACTCTACTGCCACATCAAGTTTATCTTCTTTAAGCCATAATCTCACGCGAAGACTTTCTAGTAATTCAATAATAAATGCAGGTTTCGCGTTTCAATTTAAAATTTTATCAACTTCA
Source organism: uncultured Spirochaetota bacterium (assembly GCA_942491575.1). Taxonomy (GTDB): domain Bacteria; phylum Spirochaetota; class UBA4802; order UBA4802; family UBA5550; genus CAZHNW01. The sequence goes on along the minus strand of CALOBT010000023.1, from coordinate 842 downwards.
ATAATTAATTTTTTAACAGAGTATAAATCATTTTCTACAAATAAAAAACTGCCATAACATATTTTATTCCACGCACATTGCTACATCATGGCTTTTCTCATAAATAAGTAAACTCTTTTTTATATAATTTTTACATTCGTCCAATTCATTTAATTCAAACAATACTTCACCTAAAGTAGGATAAAACCAACCCATTAGCTCAATAAATTCATATCCTTTTTCAACTATAATATCAAACCATTTCCGGCATATATTTCTGGAAATACTGGATATTACCTATCCTTTTGGATATAAAAGCATATTTTAGTTCCGCCAGTAATTGTAAAAGTAAATCTTCTGTTTTATTACTTAGCGATATAGCTTCAGAAAATGACTCTATAGCCTTGGTCATTTCACCATTTAAAGTAAAATAATCGCCTTCAGTAATAAACGAGAAGGCTTGAAGAAAAAGAACTCAGTCTTACAGAACATTTCTTTGCATCTTCGACGTATTTTTGCACTTTAGGATACAGAACCATTATAGAAAGCAATATTGCCACGTAGTATAGCTATTTTACATCTTAACTCATCTAATTCCTCAATTCCCATTTGAATCAGAAATTGCTCCCCCTTTTTAACACTCTGATCAGAAGTATTCTTAATCAGACTATCTGTTACTTTAAAATACTTCTCTGCCTCTGCGAATCTTCCTTTCATTTTAAGGGCCCATGAGAATATGAAACAAAGCTTTGGATTACCACAAATCAGTTCATCAGGGATCCGTTTAAACCAAGTTAATACTATGCTCGTCCTGCTGTAAGCATATGAAAAATCATCAGTTCTACAAATTAAGATACTTGCCT
>CALOBT010000022.1:0-8112 GCA_942491575.1 uncultured Spirochaetota bacterium | reverse complement strand
TTCGATATCAATAACTAATAACGCCATAATTCTGTGGGTTGAATTCTAACTGTTTTGTACCGGAGTTTCCAATAAACAGATCTAATTTCTAAAAAATCTCAATTATTTATCCTTCCTGAATCCTTTTAAGTAAAAAAAGGATAATTAATGTAAAAAAAGGATAATTGTGAAGGTCTGAAATACTTTGTTATAATTTTAATAAGTCCATTCTATACAATAATTAAAAAATATTAATAAACGGGCGGATAAAGCCGCAAAAAAATAAAAAGGGGTTTTTATGAAAAAAACTGTATTTCTGTTTCTGCTTCCAGTATTGATTCTGGGGTGCACAATGGAAACGCACAACCGAATGACGGCTGTAAGCAATCCGGAAGAACCGGCGCCAGTGAATGAGAAAACGCTGAACTACAATGATGTCGGTGTCTCCATTATGGAGAATATTGTCAAACCAAGGGGTCTGCAGTTTGCCGATTACGATCTTCTTGCCGGAAACTGGACCACCCCCGATATTCCGGGAAAACTGACTTCCGATTATCTCTTTGAGGTGCAGTATCAGAATCAGGAAGCTGTATCCGGATTTCCGTATACGAAGGATATTGTAGAGCGAAGTATTAATTATCATAATGCGGGAACTCTGGAGGCGATTGATAAGGGTTTTATTCCAACCGAACCCCAGTATGAAGGCTTGGGAAGCAGAGCCCACGAATGGGGTTATTCCCGGTTTCATCTTCACGGAGTCACCGACGGAAGCGGAAGGGAGATTGAAGATCCCCATTACCTGCAGATTCCGTTCAGCAGAGGAACATCCTATCAGTGGCTGTATGATTTTCTGTATCATAATTATGTAGGGGAGGGGCATCCGAGACCCTGGTTCTCAATGAACGGTCATTTTCCATATCATCACTATGCTGCTGAGTTCGGATTTGATGTTCTCGGATCTGAAATAGGGGAAAACATAAATAACTATCAAATGCTCCTTGCCTTTAACAGAGGGGCCGCCCGTGAGTACGGGAAACCCTGGTTTGTCGATGTTTCGGCATGGCACAGCGGCGGGATAACCGATTACTCTGATTTTAAAGTCTGGGGGGATGCAAGCGGCCCGAACCGGGGACACTCATTGAGTTTATACCGCCGATCCTATTTTATGAGCTATATGGCCGGAGCCGACGCTGTTGCCGCAGAAGCCGGTGCGGTTAACTTTTTTTATGATACCGATCCTATTAATGTGGGCGGGGAAGATGTTCTGCGCCTTTCTCCCCTTGGGGAGGTCGGCAAGGAGTTTTATAATTTTACACTCCAGCATCCGGATCCCGGAGTTCCGTATACCCCTTTTGCCGTTTATCTTGATCACGGTCATGGAACCTATATCGGCAACGGGGCTATCAAGCGGGCCTACAATTTCTTCCTGTATAATTCCGGGGACCATATGAGCTGGTGGCTATTCCATATGCTCTATCCGAATGGATGGGATATCACCGCCAGCGGGAACAATGAGTCGGGAACAATGGTCGGTTCCTATCACGGGGATTTGTATGATGTAGTTCTTCAGAACGCCACAACGGAAACTTTGTCCAAATATCCGGCAGTAATTATGTCCGGGGATATCGATCTGACTTCCTCTGAAAATGAATACCTCAGACAGTATGTTGCAAACGGCGGTATTCTTGTTATGAATTCGGCTTACATGGATCAGTTGTCGTGGGTTGGTTATGGTGTTCCCGTATCTCCGTTGAGTTTCTGTGTTAAAAACTATGGCTCTGGAACTGTTCTGCTGTACGGTTCCGACTATCATGCAGGAACGGAACTTTCCAATATACTCTACTATCTTGATGAAGGTTTAACCCCTTTCTCTGTTTCGTGTGATAACGGGAGGGAGATTGAGTATCTGATAAACAGAAAACCGGACAGCTGGGTGGTCACCCTTATCAATAATGCAGGTGTGACAAAGACTCCCGAAAGCCCCGCCCAGATTCATCCGGAGCAGGTTATTACAGCCACGGTTACCTCCCGAAGGGGTGATATCGTTTCATCGAACAGCTGGATGGGTTCTTTCTCCGGATCATCGGACAACAGGAGTCTTACCACAACTATCGAACCGGGAGGAATAGCCATAATCGAAATTGCCTTGTAAGGGCTGTTTCTGTATTGCCGAACTTTTCGGTATTCAATATTTCACTTGCTATAGAGGGCAGTCATTGGAAAATGATTGCTCTTTCTTTTTTCTAATATTGTTAAATCAGTTCTTTTTATATAGACTGGCTCCTTGAAACTAAAATTTGCTACTAAAATGGAGAGAACTGATTTGAATTCCCTGACAAAACCAAAACGGATTGTGTCCTTCGATGTATTTCGCGGGATAGGAATCTTCGGAGTAATGTTTCTTCACTCTTTTTTTTATGGTGTCTGGTACACCGAATCAAATGCCATCGATGTTGTGCCCTTGTGGGCGGTTGTTGTGTGTTCCCCTTTGGTTATTCTGGCTACCTGGCAGGAGCATTTGCTCTGTTGTCCGGATTTATCCAGTCTTATCTTGTAATCGGCAAACTAGAAAAAGGGGCTCCCCTGAAAAAGGCCTTGAAGCCGATCTGGATAACCGGTCTTCTGCTGTTTCCTGTTCATTATATTAAAGTACTGTTTTTTAATGCCTACGGCTGCTATGAATATAATCACCTGGAAAAGGGTGCCGGTGTTGTATCCAACCTTGTTTCAGGGCACGGACTGACCTTTAACTGGGAAAGGGTTTTTGATGTTACCGCCCTTCATTTGATTGCCCTGTCGGGATTCTGTATTGCTGTTGTAATGCTCTTTCTGTTCAAAAACAGCGGATACAAAAAGATACGAAAGAATCTGAAAGTATTAGTCGTAATTGCTCTCGGTTTTTTTGCTGTCGGCACAGTTGCAGGACCTCGAATACATGAATTTGTTTTAACATTGTACCGGGGCGGTAAAGAGGGAGCAGTCGGCAACTTTTTTCTGATTCTGCCTTTGGCGAAACTGTTTGCCAGTCAGCTTTCTCTTTTTCCTCTTGGCGGATATGCGTTTATCGGTGTTGCCATGGGTATGCTTTTTGCCCTGGATAAAGAGCGCAAAAATATTGCACCTCTTCAGAAGTTTTCACGCATTACAGCAGCTGTCTCCATTCTTGCCGGTATCGGTTTTATGATCCTTACAGCTGTGCGAGCCCTTCAGGCTGGAGGGGATCCAGTCGGAGCTCTATTTGATTACAGGGTTTATCCGATTCATTTATCATTCTTCAATCTTGGGCTGATAATGTTTCTGATATTCGGCATAGTTAAAAAGATTGAGTACGCTCCCCTTAAAACCTACCGGAAGATGGTTGATAAAACACTTATGCTCAGACGTTTCGGAATGATGTCTCTGACGGTATACATTATGGAGAATGTGACACGTTCCGGTTTTTCATATCTATTCCATTCTGTTTTCGGAGATCCCGAACTGCCTCAGGATGCGTTTATGACAAATGCACCTGCTATTATTCTTTATCTTGCCGTACTGTCCGCCTTCTGGCTTACGGTTATGTGGGCCTGGGAGAAGATAGAGTTTAAAGGAAGCTTTGAGTGGATGATGGCAAAGGTTTCAAATATCTTCAGAAAAGAGGATAAAACCTCGAAGATGAATGTTCAAAAGGTATTGTATCCCCTTGAAGAGCAAAAAGAGCGGGAGCCTGTACTGACCCGCTGATTTAATCCGGCTGAAAATCCCCGAACCGGAATGTGAGGTTGCCGGGGATTTTTTATATCCTATATTCCCGGATCAGGAACAAGGCTGTTTTCTGAAATGTCTGATTCCGGAACAGAATCAAATGTATTCCGAATCCGGGGATATGCCGGATAAAAGAAAGGAAGCACATATAAAAGTTATTAAATCTGCAAAGGAGCATACCCACCATAATCCTGCAATTCCAAATAGTGACGGGAGTATAATAACTCCTGCTATAGAACCGATCACACTTCGAAGAAGAGAGATTACAGCTGAAATTCTCCCGTTCCCGAGGGCTGTGAAAAAACTGCTTGCGAATATATTAAATGCTGAAAAGATAAACTCAAGTGAAAATATTCTCACTGCAACACCCAGGAGTACGCTCAGGTTTCCATTGTCCTTGTCAAAAAGAGATATTATTGACGGACCGAAAATCATTCCTGTTATCAGTGCGAGTATTGTTAAAACACCTGTAACGATAAGACTCCGCTTCAGGAAAAAGTTGAAGAGCTCTTTTTTGTTTGCTCCCCTGGAATAACTCAACAGGGGTGAATATCCTGTGCTTGCTCCTATTTGAATAGAGACAATAAGCCAGTTAAAGAACATCAGTGCAGAGATTGCAGCAACCCCGGTATTGCCGAGAAGACGCAGCGCCTGCTGGTTGAACAGAAATGTCACAAGTCCCGCTGAAAGAGCGTTAACCATTTCCGAGGATCCGTTGAAGGATGCTTTTCCTATAAAATCGAGTTCTATAGGAGTTTTTTTGAATTTCAGGGTTGATCTTTTCGAGAAAAAATAGAGTCCCGGGATCAGCGCTCCAATCAGGTTTCCGATTCCTGTCGCCCATGCGGCTCCGGCTACTCCCCAGCCGAAATGGGCCAAAAAGATATAATCCAGAATGATATTTATTACTCCGCCGCTCACTGTACCGATAAGACTGACTCTTGGCGCACCGTCTGCTCTTGATAGAAACTCAAAATTAACTTTCAGAGTGAATACCGGTCCAAAAATCAACATGATAACCAGATATGTTCTGGACGGGGCATACAGTTCTCCTCCGGCACCCAGTCCTGTCAGAACCGGATCAAGAAACAACCCTATAAGTCCGCATATAACAACCGAGAAAAAAAGATTGGCCAGAACTGTCTGGGTAAATTTTCTTGATGCATCTTCCTTGTCTCCCTGTCCGAGTTTCATGGTGATTACTGCTGCTCCGCCCGTGGAGAGCATCAATCCGAATCCCAGAAGGAGGTTTACTACGGGATGTACAATATTCAAAGAGGCCAGAGCCTCGGATCCTACATATCTGGCTACAAAAAATCCGTCTACGCAGTTATACAAGGCAAGAAAACCCAGCATTACTATCGAAGGCAGTAAAAATCGTAGATAGCGGCTGTTGTTCCATGAACCCGCAAAATTGTCCTGCATTATATTAAACTCCTTTGATTTGAAGAGATGTTAAAATCACAAAATGTATTTATAAAGGTTATACTTAGTATAAGGTCAATGGTTATTTAAATTATTTTTCAGGGATGTGGATATCCCTGTGTGTTTATTTGTTTTTTTGATGACTGAAAAAGTATCTTCATAGTTATTACTGAGATTAATAATATGAAAGTTGCAGGATAATTATTTTTCTATTTTATGATTTTCGAAATGACTCTTTTGAAAAGGGAAATTTATATGTTTCTTAAAATATTATACTAAAAGTATTTATTCTCCACGAAAAGAGATTGAAGATTCCAGGAATACAGGGATCCGCCGAGAGGGTAATTGAAAATGAGAACATTTTAATTTGTGAAAATCACTGAATAAATAATTTACAAAAGAATATTCGGGGAAATTTACTGTGGTGGAGATATTGTTGATAATTTCAAACTTTGATTCATTTGAGTAATTCAGATAAGTTGATATTTATTTTTTGAATAGTTATTTTTGGATTGTAATAATAAAAAAAAAGAAACCGTAAAAACGGTTCCTTTTTATCAGTTTTAATGAATGCTGCAGAGAGGACTTGAACCTCCACGATCGCAATGATCACTAGCCCCTCAAGCTAGCGTGTCTACCAATTCCACCACTGCAGCTCGTCTCTTGCTGACGTGTGGTAAGTTACAATATACCCAAAAAATAGTCAATAAGCCTTTGAAAAAAAATATAAAAAATATCCATGATCCCGTATTAGTTAATTCTCAGGTGGCTCCAGCCTCTTTTGCATAACTCAGATCGACAAATTTTTCTAGATCGATTTTTCCGGACATGGCGGATATATTTGAAGTAAGATAATTCTGTATTAAATCAAGATCCTCCAAAACCGGTAAAAGATGTTCTGTTGAAATCCTGTCCGGCGGGGCAGTAAGAACTGTATTGATGACATCCACCGGCTGGCTTAAAAATACAGAACCGATTTTCGAGGCGACATCCGGCTTTGACTCTATCAATTTACCCGATTTAACCAGGCTCTTAATAAGCTCATGAAGTGCATCCGGATTGTTTTTATGTATCTCATCTCTGACGATAACTGCACAGCAGGGGTGGTTGGGCCAGATATCCTTTGAAAGGGCAAACTCATTTCCCAAACCTGAAGCGATTACCTGGGTTCCGAATGGTTCCGCTACAATATATCCGCCGATATTTCCTTCCTTGTCCCACTCTATAATTTCAGGTATCTGGGAGGGAGCGACAACTTCGAATACAACATCCTTGTCAACACCGGGCTCAAGTCCTTTCTCTCTCAGCATCTTGTCAAACAGCATATGATGTACTGAAAGATGATATGGTATCAGCACAGTCTTGCCTTTGAAGTCTTCGAGTTTTTCTATATGAGCATTTTTATTTGTGACAATAATACTGCCTGATTTATGACTGAAAAGGAGCAGATTAATTTTGATTCCAGAATGATAGAGTTCCATTGCATATGGGGCAAGCATAAAAGCAATATCAATTTCCTCTGAAATAAGGGCATCTCCAATATCGTTCCAGCCCGTCATTGGAATTGTTTCAATATCCGCATACTGGAATGTTTCTGTTTCCTTTTGGAGCTTTGCTTTTGTAATTCCCAAAATCAGATGATCAGTTATTTTGAGATGACCGATTCGAAGGATCTGCTTGTTTGACATATTAATACTCCTATTCTCTTCTTATAGTTTCAGTAGTTTTTAAAGTCAAATCTCTTGAAATCTTTTTATAACCATGTAAACGGGTAAGCTGCTGTATCTTTTAAATTGAATCGAACTGCTGCTCCGAAATCCCGGCCCTTGAATAAGCTTATCCTGTCCGGTAGAATTGCCCATCAGGAATTTGGAGTACTAAATGAAAAGGTTTTTTTCTCTGGGGGTGGCTGCGTTTTTTCTATTGCTTCCCCAAAATGTCTTTGCAGAAGGATTGCTCGGGCCTACCGAAGCTCTTCCCTGGTGGGGGTGGGCAGTTCTTCTTTTTGCTTTTACAATTGTTCTGGGGATTTTTGCCGTAATTGCCGGAGTCGGCGGAGGAGTTCTTTTTGTTCCTATTGTAGGTGCTCTTTTTCCTTTTCATCTGGATTTTGTCAGGGGAGCCGGTCTGATGGTCGCTCTTTGCGGAGCATTATCCGCAGCGCCGACTTTGCTGAAGCGGGGACTTGCGGATATCAGAATGGCCCTTCCGCTGTGTCTTATTGTGTCATTATTTTCCGTACTTGGAGCAAAGGCCGGTCTGGCTCTTCCCGAGGGGATTGTCAAACTGGCCCTCGGCGGGGCGATAATGGCGATTGTTCTTATCATGTTTCTCGCTAAAAGATCCGCTTTTCCCATGGTTTCACAGCAGGATTTCCTGAGTAAAAAGCTTGGAGTCGGAGGAGCATTTACGGATCAGTTTTCCGGCAAAATGATTTTCTGGAAAACACACAGGATGCCTGTAGGCCTTGTTATTTTTTCCGGAATCGGTTTTCTTGCCGGAATGTTCGGACTTGGAGCAGGGTGGGCCAATGTCCCCGCGCTTAATCTGCTTCTGGGGGCTCCTCTGACAGCCGCAGTTGCAACCAGCGGTTTGATGCTCTCCATGAACGCAGCAGCTGCATGGGTGTATCTGAACAGCGGCGCAGTGATTCCGCTTATAGCAGTACCGTCTGTGGCGGGAATGATGATCGGTACAAGGATCGGCGCCAGGATTCTTCCCAAAATTAAACCCGGAGTTGTCCGTTGGCTTGTTATTTCCATATTGGTAATAGCGGGATTACGATCGGTTTTCGAAGGTATCGGCGGACTGGCGGGGTAGAGGAAAGTATGGATAAGGATTTTATTGAATATAAAGAAGAGGAACGGCTCTTTTATGCCCGGGTTCTCGGTTTTCTAGTTAAGTGCGGAATAATTGTTATAGCTGTCTCGTTTATAATTTATGTTGCCGGTCTGTTTCAGAATA
>CALOBT010000021.1:0-4869 GCA_942491575.1 uncultured Spirochaetota bacterium | reverse complement strand
TACTCATTGTTCCCTAATCTTAACGGTGCAGGTTTTATTCCAACAGCACCATACCTTTTCCAGTTTGATTTTGGATATGTGACTGGACACGTTTTAGAGTTTATTGTAATAGTGTTTGCATTTCTATTTGTAGATTTATTTGATACAGTTGCTAAATTTATTGGGATAGGAGATAAAGGTAGCTTCTTGATGATGAAGGTAAGCTTCCAAACGCCAGCGGTGCATTGATGTCGGATGCTTTAGGGACTGTTGCAGGCGCTTGCCTTGGAACATCAACGGTAACCACTTATATGGAAAGTTGTACAGGTATTGCTCAGGAGGAAGAACTGGTCTTAGTTCCGTAACCACAGGGCTGTTATTTATTGTGGCATTGTTTTTGTTCGTGTTTTTAGCAATTCCAGGTTTTGCAACTGCTCCGGCACTAATGTTTGTTGGATTGCTTATGATGACATCACTTAAGAAAATGACTTTTGATGGGGATATGGCTGATTCTATGGGGGGATTTATTGCAAATTATAATGATGCCATTTACTTATCATTCATTATAACTAACGGAATAATGCTTGGTCTTTCAAGCTGGGTGGTGCTTAAGGTTTGCACCAATTTGGCAAAAGAGATATTCATCCTGTTATGTGGGTGGCAAGTGGACTGTTTGTGCTTAAGGTGTTAACCTTGTTCTTGTAGAGAATATGAAGTATGATATGACAAAGGAACAAATTTTAAAACAATATTTCGGATATACTTTAGGGAAGGACAGGAAAAACTTATTAGCAACATTTTAGATGGAAGAGACGTTGTAGGTATCATGCCTACAGGAGCGGGGAAATCTATTTGTTTTCGTTGCGGTGCCTGCAATTTACAGGCTTTCGGGCACATGGAACCTGTAAATCCTGCCAGACGAAGTTCCGATATCAGGGCTGTCCAGTCCGTGTCGCCGAATCCGGGAGTCCTGTGGAAGGCTATCTCCTCTTTTCCGGTAATTCCGTAGCGGCGGATGATATCGTGGCGTACTGTGGCGTCCTTTCCATGAATATGGAATAACCTGTCTTTCCATTCCCTTATCTGGGGAAGGGGATCGATCAGTGAAACAAGCTGATGGCAGGGTTCCCTCCAAGGCCGAGATTTTTCTGGGGAGGGCTTCGAACATCAGTTCCCAGGCGGCGGGGTTATGGGCGATATTCCAGTCTCCGGACTGCCATGTTCCTCCCATTGAACAGTTTTCAAAGGCTATCCGTACATTTTTCCCGCCCGCCCGGTCGGAGAGAGGCCCGAAAATTTCAGCGAATCTCGGGATGTTTTCCGGAATGGTTTTACCCCTTTCCCTTCCTGTGAATCCTGCAACAATATCACATCCGAAATCTCCGGCGTGATCGATGCATTCCTCCCATCCCCTGAGGCTTGCCGCTGCATCATCATCCCTTTCCAGAGGATTTCCGAATATTGCAAGGGAGGATATAACAGCACCGCTTCCTTCAAGGACCGCTGCAACTTCATCCGCCAGTTTGTTCCATTCTATTCCTTTCACCGACTGCCAGAAGGTAAGACTGAAGGATTCGAATCCGTTCGGTAGTATCTGCCTGATATAGGATGGGCTGTCCATTCCTGCCCCGACAAGGGTTCCTATTCTGATATCTTTATGCTGTTCTCTGCTCATATCCTGATGATCTCCTTATAACTATTTTATTCGTCGCTTTATATCAGTTGAATTCAGGCCGTATTATCAGTACCTGATGGATACTTTCTTTCCTGTTTCGGCGCTTTCGATTGCGGCGTATACCATGGCTACGCTTTTTATATTGTCATTACATACGGTCTGGGGTTTGGTTCCGTTATTCAGGCTGTCCAGGAATTCTCGTATAACACCGGCGTGGCCCTGATGTTTTACTTCCGGAATTTCTGGCAGTACAGCATCTTCCACCGGGAACTGAAAACCCTCTTCAGATGTGACTCTCCGGGCTTTCATATCGGATCCGCCGTCCCATAATGCGGTCCCTTTTGTTCCGCAGGCCCTCCAGCTGCTCTCCCAGGTGGTGGGGAAACCCTCTGCACACCAGCTTCCCCTGTAGTTGAAAATCACGCCGTCATTCATTTCAAAGATAACTTGTGCGGATGCTCCGTGGCTGTACCATGAACCTTCGGGATTCCATTCGTGACAGTACACGGACACGGGATCTTTTCCTGAGATAAATCTTGCCTGATCAAAAGTATGTATCGCCATATCCTTCAGAAGTACATGTTCCATCTCCTCTCTGAATCCGCCGAAGTGGGCGCCGATATAAAAATCCGCATTGAGGGTTGTAAGATCGCCGATAGTTCCGGCGTTCAGCATATCCCTGAAACGAATTATATCCGGAAGATACCTTCGGTTTTGAATAACTGCGTATGTCAGATTGGTTTCTTCGGCAATTTTTACCATATTAGATGCCTTTTCCAGGGTTTCCGCCATGGGTTTTTCACCAAGGACGGGGATTCCGGATCTGAGGGCTTTTTCCGTTACCAGAGCGTGAACTTCGGGAACTGTGCAGTCGAAGACCGCATCCGGCCGGAGTCTGTCTATCATCCGGGCAAAATCGGTTCCTGTTTCAGCTTTATCGAGGCCGAACTCTTTTTTCCGTTTTTCAGCCTGATCCAGGGAAAGATCGGCAAGACCTGTTATTTCAATATCATCGAAGGATTTGATTGCTTCCAGCCAGGCTCCTGCAATGCCTCCGCATCCTATAAGCAGAACTCTTTTTTTCTGTCTGAATGATTGTTCATGCTTTTCTCCTTGTTAATTACTGCTTGATTTTTAAATATTAGCACCACTCCCCCTATCTGTCCTCACAGATTGTCCTGAATGGTTCCCGGATTGTCTGATATTTTATATTATAAGGATTCTGAAATCAGTAACTGTCTATATTGTACTGGTTCTCCCTGGGGGCCTCGTGTTAAAATCCCGCTATGGGAATAACCTTTATCGCCTTTCCTACAAGACATACTAGTGAAAACTCCGGAGCCAGAATTTGTCATACCCACACTCATTATGAATTTGTTTTTTGTACGGAGGGAGCCGGAAGACAGCTTTCCCCTCTTGGAGAACAGCAGATACGGGAGGGAGATCTTTTTTTCTTCCCACCGGGAATGGAGCACAATTCTTTCTGCAGGGACGGCGATGCGTTCAGTCTGATTGTTGTTTTTTTCAGCCGGGATCTCTATTCACCCGCCGAAGAGGGGGGAGCGATATCCTCAGAATCATTTCAATTCTTGAGTCAGGTGATTTTGCAGGAAGGCCGTTCCTCTTTACTCCGGAAACCTGCAGTCAGGCCCGGGTTCTGTTTTCATCCCTGGTAACAGAGTTTGAAAACAAGAAGCCCGGATACAGAGCCGCTCAGAAAGCCTTGTTTTCCCAGATTCTCCTGCTGATACTCAGGGATCCGTCCCTTGCCGAATGCTGTGCTCTTTCTGATCAGAAACCCTCCCATCGTGATTTGATAGAGGAAGTAATTCTGTATCTTAAAAATAATTTCAGGAATCAGCTCTCTGTTGAGGATATTCTCAGATTCTGCCCCTTGAGCCGGAGCCATTTTCATACTGTTTTTAAAAAATATACAGGAAAAACATTTATTGAGTATCTTAATCTAATCCGGCTGGAGGAAGCCAGAAGGCTTCTTTCCTCTACTGAATATAAGGTTCTTGATATTGCTTTGGACTGCGGTTTCGGCAGCCAGAGCCGGTTTTTCAAGGCTTTTAAGGATGCCTACTCTATTGCACCCGGAGATTTCCGGCGCAGAACAGATCTTTTTTCCTGAAAATATCCCTGTATTCAAACTTTTTTATTTTTTTCTGTTCTTCATTATTCTCTTTTTTTTAATTGTTAATGAAGATTAATTATAAAAAGTTCACATTAATTAAATGAGTTAATTGACATTAATACTTTGTTCTCCTATTATGAATCCGGAGGCAATGAGATGAGACAGACAGCACCATCAGCAATAACAATGGAACATTTAACTCCGGGAGATTCCGGCCGAATCGTATCTTTAAACGGAGGTTCCGGTTTTCAGAGAAAACTGCTTGCATTGGGACTTGGTCCGGGACAGAGATTCCGTCTGGTCCGTGGCGGCAGAGGCTGCTCGGTTTGTGTTCAGGTTGCAGGGTCCGAGCTGGTTTTAGGCGGCGGTATGGCCCGGAAGATTGTAGTTCATCCATTACAGATGCATTCGTAAAATTAAATTCACTATCTATATATTTAGAAGGGGAGAAGACGGTGGTTCATCAGGAAGTTGAAGTAAAATTATCCCAGCTCAAGCCTGGGGAAAGAGCAGAACTGGTCGGCTATGAAGACGCCAACGGTACATACCGGAGAAAACTGCTATCAATGGGACTGACTAAAGGGGTTGAACTTACCCTTATTAAAGTAGCCCCTCTTGGAGATCCAGTAGAGGTAAAAGTACGGGGATTTTCATTGAGTTTGAGAAAAAAGAGGCTGATGCCCTCTGCCTGCGGATGAAAAAATAAGAATGAAAACTGCGGTAGATAAGCTGACTCTTACCCTGGCCGGTAACCCGAACAGCGGAAAGACAACTTTGTTTAATGCTCTTACGGGAGCAAATCAGAGGGTAGGTAACTGGCCCGGTGTAACAGTAGAAAAAAAGAGGGATCTCTCTCTTTGAAGGATTGAAAGGATCTTTGATAGACCTTCCCGGGATTTACGCCCTTTCTGCAGATTCCGAGGATGAAAGGGTATCCAGGGATTATCTGTTAACAGGTGAATCCCAGCTGATTGTCAACATTGTGGATTCCTCAAATTTTGAGAGGAATCTCTATCTTACAACCCAGATGATGGAACTGAATCTTCCCCTTCTGGTTGTTCTGAACAAAGCTGATGTG
>CALOBT010000020.1:0-2410 GCA_942491575.1 uncultured Spirochaetota bacterium | reverse complement strand
ATGACAATCGCCAGGGATATCCAGACATCAATTATCCCCCAGAAAGTGGAGCTTGAAGGCTACGATGCAGCAGTGGGAATGAAAACAGCAACTGAAGTAGGCGGAGATGCCTATGAACATATCCCCTTTAACGGAACAAATTATCTCTTTATCGGCGATGTATCGGGACACGGACTACCATCGGGAATAATGGCTCTGATACAGCTGGCATCTTTCAGAGGTGCATTGGAAGCAGCAGCCCTTCTGGATGGAAAACATTCCCCGCACCAGCTCTATGATATAACCAACAGGGTCCTCTGCACAATAAACAGAGACAGAATTGGAAGCGACAAGTTTATGACCGGCAACTTTTTTGCTGAGGAAAACGGCAAGTTTGTCCATGCGGGTACGCACGAAATAGCCCTGCTCTATCATCAGGGAGAAGTAAAAGAGCTGAAAGGATGTGTTGATAAAACAGCATTCCTCGGACTTTCCGAATACATACAGTCGGAAACATCGGCAGGGGATTTTTCAATGACCTCAGGTGATATTCTGATCCTGTATACCGACGGAGCAATCGAAGCAAAGGATAAAAACAGCGAACAGTACGGAATAGACCGAATGAAAGAGGTTGTACAGACAGCCTGCGACAAACACTCTGAAGAAATAATAGAAGAAATAATGAAATCGGTACATCAGTTTGCAGAAAACGGAGATCTAAACAAATACGACGGGCATCTTGCAGATGATATATCCCTGATGGTACTGAAAAAGAATTGATATTAACATTGATGCTGAAATTATAAGCTCCCCGCTTGCCGGGGGGCTTTTTTATTTTCCGATTCTCCATGCCAGTGGTGTCCACAGGTGAGTAGTTATACCCGCCTGCTTCAGTGCTGTATTTGTCCAGTTATTACAGGTAAAAAAAAGGGAATACGTCCCTTCTGCTTCAAAAAATACACTTCCGGCAAAAGATGTATCAACTTCATCCTCTGAAACAACGTCCGGAATACCGTCAGCAAGTGATATCGATTTATATACATACTGATACAGAGACACCAGTTCACGGGAGCTTACACGAATGGACACAACACCCGACCGGGAAGTATAAGGCCTTCTTATTACAGCAACCTCCAGAACCGACCTGGTCGGCAGCAGTACAGCCCTTAATGCCAGGGGCCAGTCAATATCCGTAACGGTAGGTGTTCCGAGATAGAAAGACCTGTCCCCCCATCCGAAATAATAATACAACTCGCCATCAGACACTGGAATACCGGTATCCAGAATCTCAGTAAAAGGGCATCCTTCCAGGGGAAGCACAAGCACCACATGGTATCCGTTATTGAGAAGAAAGATCTCAGTATCTGCTTCAATCTCTACCCGTGAAGAATTCACCGGTACAATTCCCCCCGCCAGAACCATTAAGAAATATCCGGAAATGAAATATAAAACCAAAACCGGTATAATCAGAAAACCAGTCCTACGTCCCATAATCTAATTGTAAGACAGGAGTAAAAGGAATTGAATTACATATACAGTTAAAATTAAACAGAATATATAACTGATTTTATAATTCTTCAGGCATATTTTTCTCTATCCACTATAATTGGAAAGAGGAGGATTTATTTATGAAAAGGCAGCATGTAATTTGTTATTTCCTGCTGATAATTCCTGCTATTCTGTTATCCCGGGGCAGATCCGAAGAGACTGAAAAAAAGGAAACTTCATTTCTGAAAGCCCGTATTGAGTACTTTGAAGGGGATGTTACCATCAACGGAGAACCTGCATCTTTCGGTGCGGATGTTCCTTATGGAGCAGTCATTTCTACAGGAACCGATTCCTACTGCGAAATCATATTCAATACAAAGAATATCTTCCGAGTGATGGAATCTACCGTAACTTCGGTTAATCTTTCTGCCGAATCGCCTGAAATAGCTATCAGACAGGGAGCAATAGCCGCTGTCTTTAATAAACTGGATAGACTCACCAGGGAAAAAATCAGAATTTCAACACCAGCGGCTGCAGCAGGAATACGAGGAACAGTCTTTTTTGTTAAATCCATCGATCAGAATAATAGTTATGTATGTGCATGTAACGGTGATCTGTCTGTTTCGGATAATAATCAGGCAATGGTCAGAGAACTTTCTTCAAAACACCATGCAGCACTCTATTTCATAAAAGAAGGGGGAGAAACACAAATCACAAGTGCCCCTCTTTTATTCCATTCAGATGCTCTGATGGAAGAGATCGCGGAAAAAATTGATGAGTATATTGTATGGGATTCCGATAATCATTCTGAAGGCTATTAGAATAACAAAAAGGAAAAATTATGAATGTATTTAAAGAGTATAGTCCTGCGTATCCCATGCCGATAAAGGAATCTTTCATGCTACTGATGAAATACTTCAACTATTTTGCATTGTTTTATCTG
>CALOBT010000019.1:0-2583 GCA_942491575.1 uncultured Spirochaetota bacterium | reverse complement strand
TTTTGTCCCGTAGGGACATCCGGATAATAGCCCGGCACCTCATTGCCGGGTGGGAGCAGGGCAGTCCCCTTAAGTCCCGTAGGGACGAATGACATAAATTACCTCGGTCGTCCCGAAGGGACTTAAGGAATGTGTGATCATTCTTTTCCCGGCAATAAATTGCCGGGCTATTCTCAATCGTCCCTGCGGGACTTAACTCTCCACAGCCTTTTGTTAAGTTAATGACATTGAGTGACACTTAAGCGAAAAAAATTTACATTCTCTCCTATCTCGTTCCCTGGCACTGCCTGGGAGCGAGAGTATTCTCTCCAGGAGTCGCTGTAGCGCTATGAATTATCGGCATATATTAAAAACCAAATTTTTTTTTCAATAATATCAGTTAGTTTACATGGCCATATCTCATAACCTCAATCAACCAGGGATAGACATTTTTGCTTTATTCCCAAGGTATCTGACAATCAAAGGCAGCTTTTACCAAAGCTGCCTTTTTTTATGGGGAAAGTGGAAGATCGATTTTTTAAAAATTAACATCTGCAATTCACTGTGAAAGGACGCTCCACACTGCAAAACAGAATAGTTTTTTATTTTTATAATAAATTTCCGCAGATCATCGGGACTATCTGCCGTCCATAGTTTGTTGTGGATTGCTATAAGTAACTCAACATCATGGATTTTATCGAATTTCAGGCAAAAGTTTCAGTCCTTCTTTCTCCAAATTTATACTCTTACAAACTGTTCTTAATAACTTCCAGTATACCTCCCTTTCTTCCTATTGTCTCTCCTTCTTCCCGTCCTTCTTCCCGTCCTTCTTGAATCCATTGTTCCGCAAGTGTTGGCATAAGCTCACCTCCTTTGGGGTGGAGGACTGAAGCAAGGGCGCTGCTCAAGTCCTCTTTGCTGACCTTTTGTGTGCCTTTGGCAAGATATGTCAGCACGGTTTTAAGATACTCCAGGCCGGTGGTCTGATTCATCAGTTCCTGGAAAAGGGTGAATATATCCGTCAGCCGGTCTGTCAGATCCTCCCTGAAGATATATTTCATGATCATCAGACCTATTCTTAGCATTACCATGCCTCTGATCTCTTCGTCCTCATAGCGAGAAAGATCACAGATAATATAATTGAAGTCGGGAATGCAAAATTCCAGTTCCGGGCCGCAGTCGAAGAGCGCTCCGAACCTTTCGGAAATGTTCCATACAGGTGTTCCGTGATAAATGACCACAGGGATTATCAGGGCAAGACGGAAGGGCGCAGGTTTCTTCCCTTCCCCCTTCTCCTTTCTTTTCTTTTTTTCCGCCTCATGCTTTCTGAAATCCTGTTCCCATATTCGGGTCATATACCGCAAAACCTGAAAAGCAACCAGGGGATCAGGCCAACTTTTGTGCTCAAGGAGTGTGTACACATATGCATGGCCCCCGTTGATGAGACGTACTTTACAGAGAATATCGGAAAAATGATCCCGGAGTTCGTTGTCAATAAATGAGTCCTTTGATAGTTCAAGGGACTGTGTATCAATATGCCTGACCACCTCCGGCGGCAGATAGTTGCGCAGAAAATCACTGCTGACATCCGGGCGGGAGAACAGTTCCCTGAAAAATTTGTCATGGGGTTGTGAAATATCAGACATTTTTTTATCTTTCCTTCCGAACAGCTCCGGTCAATCATTTTTATTGAGAGATTGTATCATCAGTCATTTCATTTTTCAACAAACAAACTCGTATCAACTTTCACCATTTATGTAAGCAAATTTACACCCCGCTCCAGTGACACTTCAATGTCATTAACTTAAGAGCAAAAAATGATTTTGTCCCGTAGGGACATCCGATAATAGCCCGGCAATTCATTGCCGGGTGGGACAGGCCAGTCCCCTTAAGTCCCGTAGGGACGAATGACATAAATTATCTCGGTCGTCCCTAAGGGACTTAAGGAATTTGTTGTGATTCTTTTCCCGGCAATAAATTGCCGGGCTATTCTCAGTCGTCCCTGCGGGACTTAACTGTCCACAGCCTTTTGTTAAGTTAATGACATTGAGTGACACTTAAGCGAAAAAAATTTACATTCTCTCCTATCTCGTTCCCTGGCACTGCCTGGGAGCGAGAGTATTCTCTCCAGGAGTCGCTGTAGCGATAGGAATTATCGGCATATAACAAAAACCAAATCAAGTTTTTTCCAATAATATCAGTTATTTTACATGGCCCTATCTCATAACCTCAATCAACCAGGGATAGACATTTTTGCTTTATTCCCAAGGCATCTGACAATCAAAGGCAGCTTTTTACCAAAGCTGCCTTTTTTTATGGGGAAAGTGGAACATCGTTTTTTTAAAAATGAACATCTGCAATTCACTGTGAAAGGACGCTCCACCCTGCAAAACAGAATAGTTTTTCATATTTTATAATAAATTTCCCGCAGATCATCGGGACTATCTGCCGTCCATAGTTTGTTGTGGATAGCTATGAGTAACTCAACATCATGGATTTTACGAATTTCAGGCAAAAGTTTCAATCCTTCTTCTCCAAATTTATACTCCAAACTGTTCTTAATAACTTCCAGTATACCTCCCTTTCTTCCTATTGTCTCTCCTT
>CALOBT010000018.1:0-3165 GCA_942491575.1 uncultured Spirochaetota bacterium | reverse complement strand
AGACTTCTCCTCTGATGAAAATGCTGTATGTATCTCTCCTTCAGGGATAATCATAAGACAGCTGCTGAACGGGAAAGTCGTTTATACAAGCGTCATTGCTGCACGGATACCATCGGCAGCGCTGCTGATTATGCCGCCTGCCCAGCCGCTTCCCTCCCCGATGATAAACAGATTATCAAAGCCCTCCGCCAGAAATGACCCGTCCCGAAGAGACTGAATAGGTGCGCTTGTCTTGCTTTCAAGACCCATAATAACCCCCTCGTCCCAGCCTCTGATTTTCCTGGAAAATTCGCTTAGACCAAGTCTCATGGCCCCTGCAACCGGGGCGGGGAGAAGTTCCCAGAGAGGGTATTCAAGAAGGCCAAGGGGATAACTGCTATTTCCGAGCGGCGAGGTGATCTTCTGAGCGAGGAAACTCCTTATGCTTGCTGCCCGGGGCCTTATAAGAGGTGGAAACTATGTAGAATGAACGCTCAAGACCTTCAAGCCAGTCAAGTGTCTCAAGCGGCTGGACGTCCCGGCCCAGTATATTTTCAATATTTATCCCGGCAACACAGGCGGCATTCGCAAATCTGCCGTTGCGGAGATAACGGCTCATCCCGTTGACAATATTATTGTCTTTGTAGGCAGAGGCCGGGACAACAGTGCCTCCCGGGCACATGCAGAAGGTATATACAGGGTGGTCCGGGTCTGCCTGAGAGGTAAGACGGTATTCGGCTGCTTTACACCCGGAAGTTCAGCCTGCCCCCACTGGGCAAGGTTGATTATTCTCTGTGGATGCTCCACCCGGCTGCCGATCGCAAAATTTTTTGTTCCGGAAGCTTATACCCCGCCTTATCAGCATCCTGTAGGTCTCGAATGAAGAATGGCCGGGCGCTATGAAAAGGTAATCAAAATCCATTTTGCCTTTGCTTGTTTCAGCCGATTTAACTGATGTCCCTTTTATTTCAAGGTCGCTAAGCATACAGTTAAATATTATTTTTCCGCCCAGCGACTCAAAATCATCACGCAGCTTCTTTACAATCAGCTTAAGATTATCAGTTCCGAGATGAGGATGTGTCAGGTAGCGGATCTCTTCCGGCGCGCCTGCTTTGATGTAGGAGTCGAAGATGAAATTCCGCTCTGCTTTAATGCTCTTTGTCCGGCTTGTGAGCTTTCCGTCGCTGAAAGTTCCGGCGCCGCCCTCACCGAAGGCGTAGTTTGCTTTCGGATTAAAGTCTCCGCCCGCCTCAAAGGCGTCAATTCCGCTGCTCCTTGCATCTACATCCAGACCCCGCTCGATAAGGCTTACTTTGAAGCCTGCCAGAAGCAGAACATAGGCTGCAAAAAATCCCGCAGGCCCGCTACCAGCAACAAGGACAGACTCCTCCCTCCTGCATCGAGGGATTTCAAGGGAGCGGTCTCCGGTAAGAGCTCCTTTGAAGCAGTCTGCCTTGGCCAGTACCCTGATTCGCCAGAGAATATTATTCTTCTTCCTGGCATCAAGACTCTTTCTTATTATGCTGTATGAAAAATCAGCTGTTCCGGCAGTCTTTCTTATTTTATGTGCAAGCTGATCTGCTGTATAATCAGTCGGCAGCGCAAACTCAAGTTCTCTGTATCCCATAGTTACTCCAATCGGGAAAATACCTGATGCAGGAATCAGAAATACCCATGTCATTCCCTTTAAAAAGGGAAGGTCTGTCATTCTTTTGCGAATCCCTGTATCACATATCATAACATCAAGGGAAGCTTCCATGAATAGCTTGGGAGGCAGAAAGCCCAATGCGGTCTTCATGATTATAAAAAACTTCATCAATGATGAAGAAGAAAACTGAAAGAAGATTCATTCAATAAATAAGGATAATTATAAGCATTCCCGCGGGTCTGAACACTTTGTTCTTAAAAATTGATGGATACTTGAAAATTATCATCTTGACAGCTGAATATATTGGTTCTAGGTTTAAATACTAAAAGCGCTGCCGGTGAAACAACAGAATGGCATTAAATTAAAAAGCGAAAAATACTGATTCGAGGGAGAGCTTTTGTAGCAGGAAAATTATCACACTTCTCAAATGACAGCTCCTGTAAGTTTAACTTAATATTTAATGGAGTGTTTCTTTTTCTGTAATCAGGACTATAACGTTTGATAAGTTATTCAGAAATTGAAATGATACAAAATCGAAAGCTTATTCTGTTGTGAATTTATCATTTTTATATATTAATAACTTTTTATTGTCAGCAGAAATGTCAGATATTTCAGGTATTTCAAATGGAAAAATTTATTGATAGATCTGAAATTTAAACTTCTATATAGCCGGCTCCGGCTGTACAGATATACCAAATCAGGGGAATAATATGGATTTAGAAACAGAAGGAAGGGTTTTAAACAAGGCTGCTCTGATTTATGACTATGTGCAGCCTATTGTTACATTCGGCCAGGAATTAAAAATTAATTCAGCGGTTTCTGCCATACTCGGGAAGGGACTTGAAAACAGCTCAAATATCCTTGATATAGGCTGCGGGACCGGTTTAATGACAGCCGGGATTGCCGGACAGAACAGCAGCTGGATTGTTACAGGAATTGATGCCTCTTTTTCAATGATTAAATATGCTGAAAAAAAAAGGTCTTCTGAAAACTGTATTTTTCAGCAGGCGCTTGGAGAAAATCTGCCGTTTGATGACAGCACATTTGATGCAGCAGTTTCAGCTCTCTTTTTTCATCATATAAATAAAAACCTTAAAAAGAAAACACTTGGTGAAATTAAAAGGGTTCTTAAACCGGGCGGGAAAGTAATTATAGCTGATATGGGAATACCATATACAGTAATCGGAAAACTGACATCATATCTTGCCTGGAAACTGCTGAGACAGCCGGAGATAAGGGAAAACTCTCTTGGGATAATGACAGACCTGGTAAAGCAGGAGGGTTTTATTAATTACAGAGAAGCAGGAAAATATTCAGGCTACATCACTATAATGGAAGCGGAGAAAAAAACAGATGAAGAAACAGCTTAAGATACTTGAAAGATGCAGCAGCTGGAATGATGCATATGAAATTCAGAAATCAGCTGTAAGAGATTTTTACCTGAGAGGAGAAAGAATTCTTGAAGGAAGTATAAGTCTTCGACCTTTTGATGAAGGCTTATTAAAAATGGAGAAAAATCTGTTTTCCATTTTATTTAT
>CALOBT010000017.1:0-4372 GCA_942491575.1 uncultured Spirochaetota bacterium | reverse complement strand
CACAGATGATATTGGGTATACGCATAGTGGCCTTCACAGATTGGGATTAGGGCTAAAACTTCGGGGGCTTTTTATCTGAGCCTATGCAGCGGGCGACGGGATAGAAATATCGCAGTGATCTACATAAAAAAAGAAAGAAAAAAACAGCCACTGATCGAAAAAACGAACCGGCGAAGGCAGACTCCGGCTTTGCGGAGAAATAAGGGCAACCAGCACAAGACATGGGACTATAAGGTTGATACATTTACCGAGCGCGGATCGGGAGGTACGTGACAGAATGCCCTCTTGCATTCTGTTACGTGCCTCCCGATCCACTCATGGAAAAGGATTAAATTCAGTCCCATGTCTTGTGCATGAGATGATGTTTTCATTCTGTACAGTTGGAGATTGTCTATCCACTCATGGAAGTGAATTAATTTCCATGTCATATTATCCCGCATGAATTGTCTTATATCTCCTGCACAGCCGGAGGCTGCCGATGGGGATCGGGAGAGAGTTTCCATAATAGAGAATATTTGTCATAGGTTTTTGCCAGATCTTCAAGATACGGATTTATCATAAATATCACTTCTTCTCAACCGCAACCCATATCTCGCAGGTGTAGCAGGGGTCGTTTACTTCGGCCGAGGGGTATGCTTCAAAGTCCGTACCACCGCAAGGCTGATACTCGCTGGACGGGAAGAACTCGCTGTAGATCCGGTGATACAGGCTGGTGAATGCTTCTGGCATTGCACCCACACACTTGAAGACAGCGTAGGTATGGGCGGGGATTTCCTCCAGAGTAAAACCCTCTTCAGTGACAGGTCCGCCGTTATAATGAGCTCCGATTGCGTATGGGTAATTCTTGTCGGAAGCATCCCTGCCGAAACTGGCTCCGACGATGCATGGGCCGAAGATATTGCCTTCGGTCACGTAATTGATCAGTGCCGGGATTGTACCGTCTGTACCGCACTGCATCCAGAAGCCGGATATTTCTGCATTTGTAAGCTCTCCGCTGCCGGATATGCCGATCTTTTTACAGACGATTTTAAAGGCTTCCCTTGTTTCTATTCTGTAATCAATGATATTTCCCCCGTCCAGACTCAATTTAACGGCAAGAGAGGAAAAGGATTTCAGATTGGCCCCGGACCTGGCCTGAGTCGGGGATACACCATGATAACGGGTGAAAGCCCGGCTGAAACTTTCCTGGGTGCTGTAGCAGTATTTAACCGCAATATCCAGAACCCGGACATGAGTTGCCGCAAGATCCCTGCCTGCAAGGGAGAGTCTCCGCATCCGGATATAATCCCCCAGGGTAAATCCGCAGAGGATACTGAATACCCGCTGAAAATGGAAACTTGAAGAGTTCGACTGCTCGGAAATCATCGAGAAATCAAGCTCCTCGGTGATATGGGCCTCGATATAATCGATAGCCTTCTGTATACCGCCGATCCAATCCATCCCCGGAAACCTCCCGATTTTACTATCCCCCTTTTCAAACAAAAACAAAGGAATTATACGATCAATAATCAATTCAGTCAAAATCTTCGGCCTGGGAGTAAAACGGGCTGCAACCGCAACAACCATCTGCCTTGAAGGATTCATAAAAATCACATTCCCCCCGTCACCGATGGCGGCGCAGCATGGAGAACCGTGACAGTCGACGATCCACCAAAGATAACCGTAGGGAAGATCCCCCCAGCGGCTGTGCTCTATCGTACTCTCATCAATCCACTCTTTAGACAGGATCCGCCTCCCGTTCCAGACACCGCCGTTCAGATAGAGCTGACCGAACCCGGCCATATCCCGGGGAGTCAGACAAAGCCCCCACCCCGCCGTATTCACCCCTTTGGGATCAACAACCCAGCCGCTGACCTGCTTATCCTTCAGAAAAGCAAAATGATCCTCCCGGCTATTAAGAATCCTGCTCCGGGGCGTTTTAATCCCCAGGGGATCAAACAGATACTCCCGGGCAAAATCACTAACAGACCTGCCGGTGGAACTTTCGATAATCCCCGAGAGAATCTGGGTACCGACAGTGGAATACTTGAAATCCCCGGTGATCCCGGCCCTTCCACCCAGCAGATCGAGGGCCGCCTTTGTCCAGTCATCACTGGAGTATACCTTTGAATAGGGCTCCGATCTGTATTTATAGGGAGCGGTCATGGTGAGCAGATGCCTGACAGTGACATGCTGAATAGTCTTTTCTCCCCGTTTGACCGTGTAATCGGGGAAAAACTCCAGAACCTTCTGATCGAGACCTTTTATAAATCCATTATCGACAGCGATACCGATCAGCGCCGACGTTATACTCTTTGTCACCGACATAATATTAACCGTATCCCCGGGAGAGTAGCCGTTAAAATAGCTTTCATAAACCCGTTCGCCCTCCTTGAGCACAACGAGCCCGGTAATATTGGCGTGTTCTGCAGCAATCAGGTTTTCCAAATCGGTAATATGCGAGTTCATCTTATCCTCCCAAGATCATAAAGAGAGTACAGTGATGGACCCATTATGGAGGAAAAAGATTTCTGCCGCCTGACAATTTGTGCGGAGGTGTGTTATAACGCTAAAAGCTATTTTATCTATCAAAATCAGCCTGTTCCGCCAAGGCCTGTTCCCGTGTCCCGGGATTATTCAGCCTGTTTATATAATCACAGCTTCTTTTCTGCATGCTTTTCTGAAATAAAGACTTCATACGTAATCCTTGGAGTTTTAGAACTCCATGCTTCAATATTAATACCAACATATTGTGATGTGGAAGACTCCCAAACTAAACAACGCATAAGATCGCGATAATACGTCATCCAGCCTTCATTATTTGATTTGGAATCATTTACCAAAAAAGGAGGTGAAGCCCTTGACGAGGAGACGGGAGAAGCCCTTAAGTCCATGACCTCCTTTTACAGGGAGAGCAGAGGTATATATATTTAAAAAAATTATTGACAAAGTAAAGAACACAAACAATAATTTGCTTAAAGTGCTTTTAAAAATATAAGAAAAGGAAGAATTATTCATGAAAAGAATCATTTTATTTGCATTTATCCCTTTTATAATCTTTAGTTGTAATTTTTTCGACGATCAAAGTGACCACGATCATTGTACCGACGCCCATTTCCTGGATGAATTAACTTATGTTGTTTTATCTGAGACCAATGATGAATATTCTATAGAAGTCTTTTCTAATGATGACTCTTATGTCGCAGATAACGGTAGCTTATTTGATTTCATAAAGGATCAGTATGATAACGGATTTTTCAAGATAGATAATGAAATATATATTAATGATGCATTGGAAGATCATATGGTAGATCATAACTCCAAGGATTGCATCGATTTAGGTGATGGTCCTGGGCATCGTATGGAGTTAGTTGATTCGTCTTTGATATATTCACACCAACACTATTCAATAGTTGAAGGAATTGGGTATTATTTACCTTGTGATGTCTTCGAGACTCACTGGCTATGTAATATTTGTTATACTTATGGTTTATCAACTTACGAACATCAAACACGATTGGACTGAATGATAGTAACTTTCATATTAGGGAGGGTGAATGAAGGTAATATTTATTATTGTACTATTGACTTTGCTTATATCTTGTGTTGAGAATCCTGTTCATGTTGGAATGGATAGTGGGGAGGAGAAACAATTATTAGGCACATCATATGAGACTAATGATACGACTATTATCCACACTAAAGAAGGGGAATCTCTACAAATCAGATATACTGGTCCTAGAATTTATAAGGAAACTGTTACAGTAACTAATGGCATTGCTGAAATTAAAACTACTGATGCACAGCCATTTATTGTAGTACGTAAAGATGATTAATCTTTAAGAAGGAACATCAGATTTTAATAAATTATAGGAGCTACTAAATAAAGATAGGAGCACCTTGAATAAATGTGCTCTTTTAGATGTGTGTCGAGCATGGCGCTTATCTTGGAGGTGAAAGTCCTCTATGGGGGTAGTAGTGCCTACCATTAGCCGAACGGGAAGGGTGTCCATCGCGAGGTGGAATCTGAAGGAAGCCGGAGGAAAAATCCTGAGCCAAGGAAAACGAACTGAATATGAGAATCTTATCAAATTGAACTTTCATAGCATTTTCCTTTTGCCAGTTGATTATTTGCAGTAACGTCATTATCCCTGAATCAAAATATCTACACTATATTCCCGGCCGCAAGAATGCTTGTATTTTTGGCGCGTCCCCATGGGGCCGGGCTTTCCGCTTAAACTCCTCGGCCCGACATCAATCCTCAAACTCAAGAGCCGCCCCTCCCTTCCCTTCTGTACCAATCACACTCCGGTCCTGCGGGGTAACGCTGCAATCCCTCGCGCGGTGAAAGCAAGGCTTCGGGGGCTTCAGGAAATATTTACCACCGATTTGC
>CALOBT010000016.1:0-15488 GCA_942491575.1 uncultured Spirochaetota bacterium | reverse complement strand
CTTTTTCGATGGATACTTGGTTTGGGTTACACCCCAATTCTTTAGAGATCTGTTTGATCAATAGATTCCTAGCCATAATACTCTCGTTCCGTTTACCCTTGCTTTGCTTTTGCTCTACACAGCATATTTTCTCTAGGTTGTCAGGGAGATAGGAGGCAATGGTAGAAATATATTCAGAATAACAGGCCGATCGGGTATACACCACATCTTCGCTGTATCGCACTTCACCCCAAAGTAGATTGCCTTGCTTTCTAATGACACGAACAACGTATTTGCGTGGGGAGAATGCTTTTGTTAAGCCTTCCTTCATCAATACTTTGTATGCACTTTCTTTGCAAGACCACAATACGGCAGCGCAATGTACTGGTTCGCGACTAGTATCAATCCTTTCCAGTTCTGTGGCAGAAAACGCTTTTTCAAGGTAATGCCGATCTGTAAGACTTGCTAATGTAACCGCAGATTGCAATGCAACAATATCGTTTCCGATGGTTTGCGGTCAAAATAAGAACAGACGATGGCATTTTTCATAAGTTCAAACCCTTTTTATTATGACCTTATTGTGTTATCTTTTTAAAAAATTTCTTACAGGAGGAGTTATGAGCAATTTTACGTTTTCAAGACTTTTGTCTACAATGACCTTATTGCTCGTCACAGTTACCATGTCTGCATGTGAAGAAGCGAAAAATCTTCCAGACGGTCTTTATGCCGTAATGGAAACAACAAGAGGAGAGATTATACTCTCTCTCGAATACGAAAAAACACCTTTGACAGTAATCAACTTTGTTGGGCTGGCTGAGGGGAAAATGGAAACATCTGCCAAGAGCGGGCCCTATTACGACGGTCTGAAATTTCACCGTGTTCTCGACGATTTTATGATCCAGGGGGGAGATCCCCAGGGTACAGGCGCCGGTGGTCCGGGGTATAATTTTGATGATGAAATTGATTCTTCTCTGAAATTTGACGGTCCAGGAGTACTGGCCATGGCTAACGCCGGTGCGGGAACTAACGGAAGTCAGTTTTTTATCACTCACGTTTAAACACCACAGGCTACAGGGAAAACTTATACCATTTTCGGACACGTTGTCGAAGACGGACAGGACATAGTCAATGCTATCAAACTGGGCGATGAGATCGTAAAAAAAGTGACCATTATCAGAAATGGTGCTGCTGCCGAAGCATTTAAGACCGATCAGGCTGCCTTCGATGCAATCAAGGCGAAAACTTGTTGCCGATGCACAAGAAAAAAGCTGAAGAGGCTGATAAAGCTATTCTTGCAGAGATAAGCAACAGGATGGCCTGATGCTAAGGTCTACCGAGTCCGGGATCAGAGGCTACGTTATCAAAAAAGAGGGTACAGGTAATACTCCACCTTGCCGCTGGAACAAAAGTAACAGTTCACTATACGGGAATGTTCATGGATGGTCGAAAATCTTGATTCTTCTGTGTGGTCAGAGATCAGCCTTTGAATTCACAGTGGGAGCTAGACAGGTTATTACCGGTTGGGACGAAACTGTTCTGGCTGAAAAAGGGGGAGCAGAGA
The DNA here is from genome assembly GCA_942491575.1 of uncultured Spirochaetota bacterium. Lineage (GTDB taxonomy): Bacteria > Spirochaetota > UBA4802 > UBA4802 > UBA5550 > CAZHNW01. Next base: position 13,948 of record CALOBT010000016.1, on the reverse strand, counting down.
GATAACGTACTTCCTCCTGAAATGGCTATGGAAGCAGAGGCGCCGGCGGAGTTATTCCTCCGGACACCTGGCTTGTTTTCGAAGTGGAACTGATTAATTATTAAGGAATATTGAAAAATATTAAATGGCTGCCGCTGTTGTACCGGAAAGGCTTTAGGGTTTTTTATTTTATGTAACATATGGACACGATATTTACATTTACTATTTATTAACCATTTAACTATCCGCCTATACTTATTTGAAATATTGGTGTTAACTTTAAAGAAATTACACACAGGACAGATTAATGACTAAAAAAATATATTACTGGTATTATGGTATAGCCTCTTTCTCAGCTGCGGCTGTTCTTACAGCACAGGTACAGGTACATATATTGATCTAGGAAGATGGAGAATCTCTCATAACCATTCCGGGAATATACGCCAAATTGAGACACTCCGTAAAAGGGACAATGATTTTCTTCAGCTGGATTAGAAGAATATGCACCTCTAACGGCAATGTTTCTATTACAGATCTCAGAAGAGGGATTCTATAATGGTCTCCACTTTCTATCAGAGACAGAGAGAACTATGCTATATTTTCAGGAGATCCCTGGAAACGATGGAAGCTCCGATGCGGGTTACAATTTCCCCATGGAAGTCAATAGTACACTTAAACATGACAGAACGAGGTATTCTTATCTATGGATGGCATTTCAGAATGACAAACGGAAGCCGGTTCTTTGATTCAAAATCAGCCGATTCTGTTCTCCGACGAAAAATACACCGCTTTCGGGTTTCTGGCCGAAGGGAAAAAGATCCTTCCAAGACTAAACGAAAAGATGATCATTAGTTCTATTGAAATTGTCGAACAGGAAGTGACGCCCTTTCATTCGATTCGAGTGAAAGTGAATTATAAAGACTGAGCGCAATTGATAATTGAGATAGAACTGGAAACATTTCGGGATCCGAAAACTCCCGAAGTGGTTGCTGCTAGAAATGACTGGGTGAAGGTGTTCAGAAAACTGTCACAGGCATTTACTACAACATAACAGCTACAGGGAAATGGTATAGAACCAAAGCGTGAAGATGAAGGTGAGTGTTCACTATGTGGGAAAGATGGTTGACGGAACGGTCTTTGACAACTCAGTCGCAAGAGGCGTGCCTTTCGATTTTCTGTTGGAACCAAGTCGGTCATACCCGGATGGGATGAAACTGTAATGAGCATGACAATCGGCGAAAAGAGAAATGTATTGATACCGCCGGGTCTCGCCTATGGCAACAATCAGGCTGGTCCCATACCTCCCGGTTCATGGTTGACTCTTTGAAATTGAATTCATCGGGAATTAAGTAAGTTCGTTTGGCTAAGAAAAAACATATTTTAAATGCAGCAACTGCGAGCACAAAGAGCCTAAATGGCTCGGTCGATGTCCCGATTGCGGAGAGTGGAACAGCTTTACGGGAAGTCTCTTCTGATGAAGTCCGGGCAACTCCTGCGGGAAGGGACATTAAGGTCTCCCCAGTCCAGTCAATAGACAGCATTGAAACATCTCCGGACATCCGCACACAATCGGGTATCGGCGAGGTGGATAGAGTCCTTGGTGGTGGTATGATGAAAGGGTCGGCCATACTCATTGGGGGAGAACCGGGAATCGGAAAATCCACTCTAATGCTGCAGCTCTCCGGTAAAGCTGCAGAGAGAGAAAAAGTTTTATACGTCTCGGGAGAAGAATGCACCGACAGATAAAAATGCGTTCGCAAAGCTTGGCGTCAGCGGTTCAAAAGGTTGCGCAAGTTCTGGCGGACTTTGATTTCGCACACATTTTGACTGAACTGGACAAGCTGAAACCGGACCTGGTTATTATAGATTCCATACAGACCCTCTACGCCTGTGAAGCAGGATGCCATACCAGGTACTGTCGGTCAGCTGAAAGCTTCTGCTGCCATGAGAGAAAGCATAAGCTGGGCCAAAGAAAATAGCAGCTCAATTTTTCTCATAGCTCACGTGACCAAAGAGGGAACAATTGCCGGTCCTAAAGTCATTGAGCATATGGTTGATACGGTTTTGTATTTTGACCAGTCTGATTCGGATTTGAGGAATTCTAAGATCCACGAAAAACCGCTTTGGAAGCATTGATGAAATTGGTCTGTTTATTATGGACGGCAATGGACTACAATTGAAGTGACAAACCCCTCGGGAATTTTTCTTGAACAGAGAAAAGACGATGTACCTGCGGGAATTTCTATCGCGACGATTTACGAGGGCTCCAGAATCCTAATGGTTGAGATACAGGCATTGACTGTTCCTGCCAAAGGGGCCGCCAGCCGCGTTTACTCCGATCGAATTGACTCCCAAAGAGTATCGAGAGTTGCCGCTGTTCTGGAAAAACACGGAGGAATCCGGTTTTCCGATCAGGATATCTACATCAATATAGCCGGTGGTTTAAAATAAGTGAAGTGGGAATAGAATTGCCTCTGGCTCTTGCGATTTACTCGGCGAGAACAGGCCTATCTCTTCCAACAAAACTTGCCTCTTCAGGAGAATTGAGTTTCGCCGGTGAAATAAGAAGAGCTGTCTCTCATTTGAAAAGAAGGGAAAAGACAGCCTCAGAAATGGGATATAGCCAGTTTTACGCTCCGGTCCCTGGAAAGGAACCGGAAAAGATTAAAAAGGTATTAAATAATATTTTTCTATACCAAGTGACGTTACTTCGATACTTTTCTGCTGAGAACTATTTCCCAGAAAAACTCAGCAACCGGTTAGTAATGAGATTGTCTCTTCGGTCATTGAGTGATTGCGAAGCAATTGTATCGAAGAAACCGACTAGCTCAGCTACCCAGAATAATAGACAGATGAGGTATCGCCCACCACGTCCCGATGGCGCTCCCCAGTGAAGAGAGGAAGAAATACAAGAAGGATTCTCAGGACTCTGTTTCTATACCATCCCTTTACAGAACCGGCATCATCCTGAAGATTCTCCAGATCCGAGATTCTCGGCTTTCTAAAAGATGATTCAAGAAGTCCCGAAACAAAACCCACCCCGATAGTCGGATTCATAGACGTTATGGGTGCCGCAACAAAAGAAATGAGAATCGTCAGAGGGTGAGCCACGGCGATAATGGCTCCCAGAGCCGCAGGTATCCCGTTGGCCAGAACCCAGACAAGGATCATATTGAAACCGGCGTTTACACCGGAGGTGAAAAAACCCGACAGTGATAATTCCCACAATAACAAAAGGAATAATCCAGGGAATGGCCTTTTCGTATAGCCTTTTGGGCGGGACTACCGAAATATCGGAAATATCCGCCTCTACTTCTTTTTATCAAGCCTTTCGAACCATTTCAGGATTCCCGGTCCATGACCCGCTCCGACAACAGCGACGACCTTTTTTTCAGTAGTGTTAAAGATGTTCGTAGCCAGATAGCGGTCTCTTTCATCGATGAGAACTTCTTTAACCGAAGGGAGATAACTGGCCAGCTCTTCCATCATTCCCTGGAGGGCATTGGAGTTTTTCAGTTCCTCAATATCGCTCTTGTCGACAGTCTCCGTAGAAAAGGCCGAAGCAATCAAAGAGGAGAGAAGTTTCATTTTGTTCCAGAGGTTGCTTTTTCTCCAGGCCCTCTGCAGCGTTATCTGAATGGCCTGTCACTGAAAGAAAAGGGATTGCCTTTTTCTGTAGCGGCTTCCGCGGCTATTTTCATCTCTTCTCCGGGGTGGATTCCCATATCGGCACCAATTTTCTTCTGAAAGGAACCGAGGATAAGGCTGGCAATCATGAGAAAACCTTTTTTCTGTCTGATAGCCTGATGGATATCGAGCTTTTTCCAACTTTCCTCATCAATTATCGACTGATATCGACCTTCGTCAATTTCAATACAGACCCTTCCGGGCTCTTCACTCTCAATAGCCTGTTTTACTTCATCAACGCTTTCATGAGATACGTGAGCTGTGCCGATCAACAGGATCTCCCTGTCATCGAACACAATCCTGTTTATCGTATCACTGATATTATCTATTTTCATTCTTTCTCCATATAGAGGTTAGCCAGTTCAAATTCCGGAGGCCCCTTTTCTGGCAGCGACCTCTCCGAGAATGGCCCGCGCCGTGTCTTTTCTACCTTTAAGATAATCAATCATGCCCATATAGAACTTCATACGGTCCTGCATCATCTGATCTTTCTCCTTATCAATGGCCATCTGAACAAAATAAGGCGATGAGCTGGATTGAGGTAATAGCGGTACATCTCGTAAATACTGAACTGCTTCTGTCCAGCTTCCCGATATTGTCATTTAAAATGGATTTTGCCTTAGCCGCTTCTCCATTAATTGTGTAACAGAGATACGCCATAAGGGGATAAGTCATATCATTGGTTTTAGAAAAGCTGGCCTTCATATACATTTCCGCCGCTTTATCCCATCGCTTCTGAATATAATACAATTTACCCAGAGCCGGATAGGCGTAGTGATAATCATCGGCTAAAGTTAATATTTTTTCATAATAATAGAGCGATTCGCTGTAATGCTTTTCCTCATCGAGAATCCCCGCAAGATATACATTGGCGAAAAAGTTATCGGGGTTTATAGCTATTATCTCTTCCAGATCCTCTTTTGCTCCCTCTTTATCATCGAGGTCGCTGATTCTTATTCTGGCTCTATCGAGATAGTTCCACTCGGAAGGATACATTGATATAGCTTTTGTCATATCGTCTTCCGCCCGGCCGTAGTCTTTGAGAAAACGGTACACTCTGGAACGGTCACTGTAAACATAGGGGTTATCGGGATCAATCTTTTCAGCTGTATTAAAAACAGTTACACTTTCCTCTTCACGCCCCTCTATGTGCATGAGAGCATTTCCCCGCCCGATATAACTCTCAATATTTTCCGGATTCGATTGAAGACTTTTAAGGAAGAGGGCTTCCGCCCGACCATATTGTTTCTCTCTTAAAAGGAGGGATCCCTTCATATTGAGAGCAAAACTATTTTCGCCGTCAATAGAGATCAGTGTTGATAAAGAGTCGTCTCGTTTCTCTCCATCTCCAAGATAGTCCATCATTGTAATATAAGCCGTAAGAGCTTCAATATCTTCGGGATTTTCACTGAGGATGATTTCAAGCTGCTCCAGAGCTTTATCAATATCGTTATTGGAAATGAGAAGAGAATAGTAAATAAACCGCGAGTCGCGATCCATTTTCTCATTCTCCATATTTTCCATTATCTCTATAGCTTTAGCCGCATCTTCCGGCCCTTTGTAAAAGGAGATGGGGTCCTCTGTATCTCTTATTGTTTCAGGGGTTGCGCCCCCATCTTTTTGACCATCGATTTTTTCAGGTGTACTTACGCACGAGGTGATTAAAATTATTAAAATCAGGGGGACTATAGTGAGACCCTTTCCTAATCCGGACATAGTGTTTTCTCCTTTATTTCAGTCTTACTTTCAAAGTAATCTCTCTGAAACACGCTCTGCGCACACATCCAGTGCAGACTTCGCTTAAGCCTTTAATATATAGTGGCTGACTATTCTCGACAAGGTTGCATTTTAGTTTTCTACTGTTACTATTTTCCCCTATGGAAAAAAAGCTAAACCGCAGCCTATACATCATACCGGCAATTTACCTACTTCTGGCTGGATTATTCTTCTATCTTCACTATTCTCAGACAATAAGATTCAGTCAGGCAATAGGCAATATAGAATTGACAGGACAATCGACCAAAGGGACCATGTTCAAACCTTCTGAACTGAAAAAACTGAGCATATATGTCAATGGAATTTCTTTCCGGTTCAGTTCAAAAGATGTTATTGAAGTGCATACAGCCGACGACATACTTCACAGAGCCTCTCTTTTAAACTACAGCACCGACAGTGAAAGTTTTACATTACATTTCGAAAACGATATCAAACTGATCTTTAAAACTGATTTTGCAGACAATAAAATCTCTATCAGTGCAGAGCTGCCCGAAACGGTTCCTCCAATAATAGATTTAACCATACCCTTTCGCGAAGACCGTGGATATGCTCTGGGCTTTACAGAAGAGGACAACACCCCTGTAATCTCCAATGGTGAAACTAATTTTTTTATTGCCCTTACCAACGAATACAAACTGGACAATGATAGTGACAGTATCACCATTCTTGTTCCCGATAATACACCAATTACCTTCATGATTCAGGATACACTTGTTGGAAAAGGACGAACTGCGGAACAGTGGTATGATCAGAATGATACAGATCTAGCCGCAGAGTTTGAGGCTGTCGTTTCCAATTATGTGAACAATGCCTTTTTCGGCTGGAACTCCGGTTTAACAGCAAAACAGGGACCTGGACCGATGGAGAGGGCAATCAGAAAATTCGATGAGACAACAGCCACAGCCTATCTCTCAGAAAGTCTTGTGAGAGGGTTCATATAGAACTTCTGCCAGCCTGATCAGAACAGCTTCCGTAAATCTGGAAAACGAACTGACAGCACAAACAGCTCCCTATCTGGGCAATATTGTTGAAAAGGGAACCCAGCTTATCAATAATCAGGTATCCCGACAGTTCAGATTCAATCCCTCATTAACAGCGGGAGCAGTGATTTGTTTAAAGAAGAGGACCTGATCAGTTTTATGCTCAGCAACAAACTGGAATCAAGCCTGGATAAAGTTCTCTCTTTTGCCCTCTCGGTAGTGGAGGACGAATCTACAGCCGACGCTATAAACAGACTCCCCGCATTATCAATGATGGATATTCCTATATTACAAACGAAGATAAGGATTCGATCATAGTTGAAATTATTGAAAATAATATTCTCCCGGAAGTAAACTGGCTTGATGAAGGACTTTTTCTGGAAGAAGACAATACAATTTTTGTTGACCGGTCTTTTGCAGCAGGTAGTGAATTACTGACTTCAGGGAAGAGAACTGGACAATGATTTTTACACATCTGTGGGAATAGAGATGAGTACGCTCTATCCTCACCAGGTCCGAAGAACTCAGCATTCCTGCCTTTATTGATGGAAACGGAAAACAACAGAATTTCCAGTGAAACGGGGAATCTGCTTCCTGAAGATATCTACTATGAACTTACTCAGAATCCCTATTACCTGACTCAGGACGGTCTTGCAGACACCCTCGGCAGCGGTTCGTGGATTTTAACAGCGGCTCAGTATTACGACATACAGAAAACAGTAAGAGAGACATCTCTCAGCATAAATTTCCCCAAAGGTTCGACTCATTATATTGCTTTAAAAGGGGTTAAACCCTTTGTCCGTATCTATATGCATGGAACAAAATGGCCCAGCGACCCGAACTTCCAGAGATACTCTGACGGATGGGTTTACAGCAAGCCACCGGGAAACTCTCTATATTAAGATGAAACACAGAGAGGACAATGAGAGAATCCGGATTCTCTATTACAATCCCGATACAACGCCTGAGTCTTCTGCGATTCCCTCAACAAACACAGGTTCGACTTCGAATAGTGTAATGACTTCTCCGGAGAATTCATGATTAATCGGAGAACGATTCTCACATCACTGTTAATATTTCTCTCTATATCAGTGATGTGGGGAGAAAGTAATGGAAAAGTTCTCTCAATCAAATATGAAAACACTCTGAAACCCCATGAAATTGATGCTTTCAATGAAGAACTCTTTGAAGGCAATACAGCTCCGAAAGCCCAATTTTCTGTCCAGGTGTACTGGCTTGAGTTTGAAAGCCTCTATCCCGATGGAGAAAAAGCTGTTATTACAACGCAGATCTTTCTGCCTGTCTACAGAGATACAGATCTCCGTTCCATGTATGTATTCGGCCCCGGTTCGACCGGGTTAAGAGATAACTGCCGTCCCTTCAAGGGAACACATTATGGGGATCCACTGGGGTTATTATCGTTCACATGTATTAGCTCATGCCGGGCAGGGATCGATTGGAGTCCTCCCCGACTACATGGGTTTCGGCGATCCTGACAGGCTGCAGTACTACATGGTTGCTCAGGCTGAAGCAAGGGTAATGCTCGATGCCATAAAGGCGACAAAAAACCTTATAGAAACAGAGGAAATAAGAGGGGTATCCGATACAAGACATTTTGTTGCCGGCTTCTCACAGGGTGGTCATGCGGCATTTGCCGCGGCAGATTATCAGAAACAATATGCACCGGATATAGAAATCAGCGGTATTCTGGGCTATGGTCCACAACCGATGTATTTGCTCTTTTCAGAGAGTATTCCGACATTGCCCCCATGGTTCTTTACACCTATGAAAATCTCTTTGGATCAGATCAAATTGATCCCTCGAAGGTTCTTCTCGACAAATATGCCGACAATCTGGAAAAAGATCTTTTGAGAATGTGTGTAGGCGGAATGCAGTCATACTACCCCCAGAATCCTCAAGGACTTTTTAAAGAGGATTTTATCGATGCTCTGCTCAACAATAAGATAGAGGAAAACTACCCGCAATTTATCGAAACATTCAAAAAAACAGTACCGGTCTTGGAGATTATAAAAATTCCCGTTGTTGTATATCAGGGTGGAAATGATATTGTCATCTCTCCTGAAACACAGGAAGCTTTCATTGAAAAACTAAAAACCAATGGTATTTCTGTAGATTATGTTTTCTACAAAGATGCCAGACACGATACGAGACAAATCAGCTTCTCAGAATCGAGAACCTGGATAGCAAATCACACAAACTAGAAGGAAACCGTTGTTATTATGAAAAAGATTCTACTTATAACTACCCTTGTATTTATTTCAATGCTTTTTTTAATTCATGCGGCGATAAAAAATCTGAGCAGGTCCTCGAGCCAATTGCGGAAACACCACAGGAGGCAGAAGTTGTTACAGAAGAAATCATTCCCGGTCCAGGGCACATCGTTCTTGTGGCAGAAAACACAAGCTATACGGTTGAAGAAACAGAAGAAGCGATCATACCCTTCTTTGAAAAATTTTTATCATGAGCCTATGATCTATGGTGCCAAATCATACAATATTCAATTTCTAAGTACAGATTTCGACGGGTTGAAGCTGTAATCTACGCGCAGGTATTTATTCCAGACAGTACAGAAGCAAAAGAGTTGCCCGTCTATGTGTTCGGTTCGGGAACAACAGGTATCTCCGACACCTGTGCTCCCTCTCTGGAGATTCCTGAAGAGATCCGCTGGGGATGGTATAAACAGAATATGCTCGCCTATGCGGGAAGTGGCTTTATCACAATTTTCCCGGACTATCTCGGTTTTAACGATCCCGACAGACCTCAGCGGTATTTCTCCAAAGAAGCCGAAGGACATGTCATGCTCGACTCAATCCGGGCTATAAAGAATCTCTATGAAATGGAAGAGTTCTCTGAATTAAAAGCGACTCCCGCTGATGAAGTTTTCACCGCGGGATATTCTCAAGGAGGACATGCCGCTTTTGCCGCCGCCGATCTCTATAGTGATTACGCACCGGAAGTGGAACTGACCGGAGTTATAGGTTACGCATCAACCAATAATATTGCGACCCTTTTCAGAGAAGGCGTCTGTTACGGTGCAGAAATAATCTATACTTATATGAAGATGTATGGAGAGGATCAAATTATTCCGGCGGATTACCTCAACAGTAAATTTATACCTACGTTTGAAGAAGATGCCAGTACCATGTGTGTCGATGTCTTTCAATACTACTTCTCCTATGACTCAAAAAATCTATTCAACGAAGACTTTCACAAAGCTCTATACGGAGAAACTCTCGCAGAAGACTATCCGGTTCTTTTCAAATATATGGAGATGAACAACACAGGGCTTTCCGGTCACGGTATCCCGGCTTTTGTCGTTCAGGGCGGCACAGATTTTATCATAACAACCAAAAGTCAGAATATTTTTGTCGATGAGTTAAAAGCTTTAAACAGTGAAGTACAATACACGATCTACGATGGGATTCCTCACAAGTATACAAGAATGGCCGGCTTTGCTGATTCAGTAATCTGGATGAATTCCTTTAGGACGGAGTAGCTCATATGAACAGAAAAATAATTATATCATTCTTACTGCTGCTCTTCACTGTTGCCGCCATGGAAAGCCAGTCTCTCTACGGTTCGGGAATATCTCCTGAAAATGCTCTGGTCAGGGTTGTTTTTACCGACACAAAAGCAGAACTTAGTCTGGAAGTGGGTAGTGTTGTATTTTCATCAGAAGAAAAAGTCCAAGAGTTTACAATATCATCAGATAGCGCCGGGAATGTGTTTCTTTGAACTGGGATCTGAATGGATGGAGTTTATCCTTAAAAGCGGAAAATATTTCACATTGATTATAAGTGATGAACAATGCCAGATTTTCGAAGACACTGAGCACAATTCTCCCGGGAAAACTCAAATATATTTTTACAATCTCGCAACCAATGGTGATGCCACCTTTCATATTACTGATAAAACAGATGCTGTATTTCAGAACACACCATCAAATACATCTGCGCAAGTGGCCATAAATCCTCTGGATATAAACTTCACCATAACAATGGGAAGCGGAAAATCCATAAAACTGGGGTCTTTACCCATGACGAGAGGGGGGTCGACCGGCGTGATTCTCTATGAGTACGGAGGAATTCTTCAGAGAGTAGTTTTTGAAGCAGAAATAGCAAAGGGTCTCTAAATAAATGGTATTTTACAACTCCTGCTTTTTCTTTTTTATTTTTACCCCTCTTTCTCATTCTCTATTACATCTCTCCACACAAATTGAAAACTGCCGTCATTCTGCTGGGAAGCTGGATATTTTATGCTTTCTGGCGAGTGGATTTTCTTTTACTGGTGATCCTGACATCTTATGCCAATTATCTCTTTGGTTATTACATAAGCCGCCATCAACTCAACCACAGTTTATCGAGAAAAATATTGATGAGTGCTGTCGCATCCAATTTATCGGTCTGGCCTATTTTAAATATTTCAACTTCGGTGTCGACTCATTCAACACCGTTTTAAATCTTATGGGATTTAAAGAAACTCCCTCTCTGAATATCATTTTTGCCAATCGGAATATCCTTTTATATCTTTCAATCTATGAGTTATGTCATCGATGTCTACAGAAAAGACGCAGAGCCCGCATCCAGCTTTATTGAACTGGCAACATACATCGCTCTCTTTCCTCAGCTAATAGCCGGCCCCATTCTTCGTTACAAAGATATAATCGATCAACTGAAAGAGAGAAATCACTCTCTTTACATTTTCGGTCAGGGCTTTACCGTGTTTATGCTGGGGGTATGTAAAAAAGTTCTCATTGCCGATACGGTCGCCCCGATTGCCGATGTAATGTTCTCTCAGGTATCGCCTACTTTTACCGAAGCATGGCTGGGAGCATTGACCTACGGTATACAGATATATTTTGATTTTTCCGGTTACTCCGATATGGCCCTTGGCTTGGGCAATATGCTCGGTTTTCACTTTAAGCAGAACTTCAATACACCTTACAAATCCAAAAGCATTACTGAATTCTGGCAGAGATGGCACATAAGCCTTTCGGGATGGCTGAGAGATTATCTCTACATCCCCCTGGGGGAAATAGAAAAAGTCCTATAAGAACCTATATAAACCTATTTCTGGTAATGCTGTTGGGAGGTCTGTGGCACGGAGCTGCCTGGAGATACTTTATAATCTGGGGAATGTGGCATGGTGGCTGGCTTATGCTGGAACGGAGGTTTAACCTTCACAAAAACCATAAATCTCTCTTTCTGAAAATTGTTCGCTGGTTGAGAACAATGGTTATTGTAGGTATAAGCTGGGTATTTTTCCGCGCAGAAACCTATGGGGCAATCAAAAATATGATAAGCGGTATGTTTGGATTTAACGGCTTTGCACTGAGCCATTCTGTCAACTGGCAACTGAGCCGATTTTCACTGGCCATAACAGTTTTATCTGTTATTCTTCTGGCGTTTGAAAAAATATGATGACAATATTAGCCTGAACCGTTTCAGAGAAACCAATATGACCAATGCGGTAGTCCTTTTTCTGCTCTTTTTCTCTATCTCTTTTAAAATTCTGGCTGACAGCTACTCTCCATTTTTATATTTCAGGTTTTAAAATGAAAAAATATATTATTCCGTCTATCAGTGTAATTTGCCTCTTAATTCTACTTATTATGGGAATATTTGATCTTTCAAATCTCACTTTGCTACCTCCCCCCAAAAATAAGGAGTATGTAAACGGTATATTTATTGGGGGATTAGAAAAGACTTTGATAAGAAAATTCCCATCGGTGATTTTGCCATCTCTTTCTGGTCCAAATTGAAATTCACTATTTTTCACGAGGGGAGTAAAGGAGAACTAACGGGAGATGATAACTGGCTATTTACATCTGAAGAATATGAAGAAAACCTTCAGGGCGATTTAAGCCGGGCAGAATACTTCGAGCGGATTTCTCAAACACACAACTATTTTCAGCAGAGAGACATTTCTCTGGTTGTAGTCCTGATTCCCTCAAAATCCAGAATCTACAGCCATAAGATTCCGGCATACCCTCAATCAGAAGAACTGCTTTTGCGATATACAGAAACTATAATAGAGTTGCAGAATTCTGATATCACAGTTGTTAACCTGGAGAAGGCATTCGCGAATCAAAAAGAGATAGAACAGCTTTTCTATAAATACGATACACACTGGACCTTTGAAGGCGCTCGTCTATCGGCTCGGCAAATACAGAAACAGATCGATCCGATTATTATCCAAAACAACCTGCAAGAAAGGGATTTTTCAATGAATATTCTCTCCGAGAAACCTTTTGAAGGCGATCTACTCGATTATATCCCCACACTAAAGGTGGAATGGGAGTTCTTTAATGAAACGGAAATTATTGATAACAATCCGCCTGTTCTGGGAATGTTTGATAGTATAGAGATCCCCGTCATCCTGGTAGGAACCAGCTACAGTGCCGATTCCGGTGGGATGCAGAAAATGCCCTGAAAAACACCCTAAAACTCGATGTGCTCAATCTATCAGAGGAGGGAAAAGGTCCCCTCCCCTCAATGGACGCCCTTTTGGAAAGCGAATATTACAAAGAAATCAATTCAAAAATTATAATATGGGAGATACCTGAAAGATATATACCTCTCCACTGATCTTCTATTTCAGATTTCTTAAGATCTTGATAACTTCCGGTCCCCGAATATTTTGATTCTCTCCGAGAGCATAACCTTTTTTATCGATCCTTTGAGCAATTTTTTCCGGTGCATCCTCTTCTATGCCCAAATCGGAATATCTTGTATCGATTCCCAAAGATTCAAAAAATAAGCAGGTTCTGGCAATGGCTTCATCTATCCTGACATTGGTATCACCCATTGTTATGCCCCAGATCCTCTCACCGTACTGAAGAAGTTTCTCCTCTTTCTGTTCCCTCAGGAATGAAAAAAGCCCCGGGAGAATCACAGTAAGAGTTCTGGCATGATCGATTCCATCGAGAGCTGTCATCTCATGTCCTATACCGTGAGTCGCCCAATCCTGATCCACACCACAACCCAGAAGGCCATTGAGGGCATTGGTTGAACACCACATAATATTGGCCTGAACATCGTAATCTTTATTGCTAAATATGGCTTTAGGTCCCTCTTCAATAAGAGTTTCCAGAACGGCTTCAGACTGCCTATCCTGAAGAGGTGTACCAATATGACTGGTCATATACTGTTCACAAACATGAATAAACGAATCGACAATTCCATTGGCTACCTGGCGTTTTGATAAGCTGAATGTCGTCTCCGGGTCTAGAATAGAAAATTCCGGATAGACAAAAGGACTGCTGAAGGCCAGCTTCTCTCCAATTTCTCTTCTGGAAATAACAGAGTTGCTGTTCATTTCCGATCCTGTTGCGGGAAGAGTTAAAACAGAACCTATGGGAAGGGCTTTTGTTATCTTTCCCTTACCTGTGAGAATATCCCAGGGATCTTTTCCTTCATAATAAAAAGCCGCCGCGATAAATTTTGCCGCATCGAGGACAGATCCCCCTCCTACGGAAAGAATAAAATCCACTTTTTCCTTTTCCG
>CALOBT010000015.1:0-5735 GCA_942491575.1 uncultured Spirochaetota bacterium | reverse complement strand
GCCGATGGCAACTGTTATAATGTACAGTTATGTGCTGTAGAGAATATGTAAATTGGTTTGTCAGAACTGAAAATGTACAAGTTATTCAATATTAGATATTCTGGATGAGAGTTTTTACTATGATTTTGAGATGAGAACCGATGAAACCAAAACAGTAAATTTACAATTCGATTTTAGAAATGATATTTATATTTTTCATAATCGTTGTAACTAAAGCATATGCAGGAGATGAACAGACGATCATCACTCGAAGAAGGTTATGATTATAAACTCTATAGAAAATGTCTGGATGCATATTTCAGATATTAATATGAAAAAATGGGGTAGAGTCTCAGCGAACGGAATGGCGATATTTGCAGATGATTAACAATATTATTATTGACAATACAATCTCTGGGATGATAGGCAAAACCCGATTATTAGTTCAGTGGTTTCAGATGCTGACGATGACAGGGAAAGGTGTTCATGTGATTGTAGGTCATTATCATCAGGATAATCTGGTGAGCGGACTGAACTGGGTAATCAGAATGGTATAGAATCTTATTCATTTAAAAGAACATGAATTCGTGAGATGAAGGGCCTGCCCATTCCAGAAATGTTACTTGAGTATACTCATAAATTTGATTTCCAGGATATTCCTATAGAAGTTGATTTTATAGGGGAAGGTCACACCGAGGACAGTATATGTGTCTACCTGCCTATGCAAAAGATATTATTCGGCGGTTGTTCTGTAAAATCTCTAAGGAGCAGAGGCCTCGGAAATATTGCTGATGCAAATATTGATGAATGGCCTGATACGATACGCGAGATGAAAAGAAGATTTCCGGAAGTCGAGGTTATTATACCAGGTCATGGTTTAGAAGGAAATGTGTCTTTACTCGATCATACGCTCTCTCTTTTCAAGAATAATGTTGAATAAAATTTTGTCCTCAACTATTGGTGATTGAAATGCTGATCAAATAGGGTATAAGGGGTGATTTATCTTTCACATTCATCCATTTTATTATGATATACTTTTTCATGTAATTTACATCACCGATTATGGGAAATTATAGATGAAAAGTAAGGTTAAAAAGTCGATACTCCTTGTCGAAGATGACACAATCTTAGCAATGTCGGAAGAAATGGATTTAAAAGATTATGGATATTCAGTTATGACTGAATGCTCGGGTGAAGATGCTGTAAACTTTGTTAAATTAAATCCGGATATTGATCTCATCCTCATGGATATAGATCTGGGTTCCGGAATCGATGGAACGGAGGCTGCAGAGATTATATTAAAGGATCGTGACATTCCCGTTATATTTGTTTCGAGCCATACCGAACCTGAAATTGTTGAGAGAACAGAGAAAATTACCTCCTATGGTTATGTTGTGAAAGGCTCCGGTATTACAGCGCTTGATGCTTCAATTAAGATGGCCTTCAAACTTTTCGAAGCTAAAATCAGTGAGAAGAGAAAAGGAGAATCATTATCTCGAAGCGAAGAGAGATTCACACTTGCCATGAATGCATCCAATGACGGTCTATTTGACTGGAATCTGATAACCGGTGAAGTCTACTACTCACCCGGATGGAAAAAGATACTCGGATATGAAGACAATGAACTTAAGAATAAAGTCACAACCTGGGAGAGCTTGATTGAACCGGGGGATCTTGTAAAGGCGCTTGAAATCCACGAAAAACTTATCTCGAAAGAAATCGATCGTTTCGACTTGGAGTATAAAAATGAGGCATAGGAAGGGGCATTGGGTTGATATTCTTTCTCGCGCGGAAGCTGTCTTTGATGAGGATAATAATGCGGTAAGAATCGTCGGTACCCATGTTGATATTACTGAACGAAAACAGGCTGAGAAGGTGCTGAAGGCTGGCGGAAAACAGGTTATTCGATTTCTTTGAAGGGCTCCGCTCGGCTATCAATCCCTGGACAGTGACGGCAGGTTTATAGCGGTGAACCCGGCCTGGACTGAGACCCTCGGATGCCGCCGTGATGAGGTCATCGGTAAATGGTTTGGTGATTTTCTGGCACCTGAAGGTGTTAATGCTTTCAAGGAGCGTTTCCCCTCTTTGTTCAAGGAACAGGGGCATATAAAGGTGAATTTTTCATGATGCGTAAAAATGGTGAGAAAATATTCGTTACATTTGACGGCAGAATAGGACAAAATGCTGACGGTAGTTTTAAACAGACTCACTGTATATTGAAAGATGAAACCGCTCGCAAGCTCGCAGAAAATGAAATATTTAAACAGCTGACCGATAAAGAAACCCTTCTCAAAGAGGTTAACCACTTGGTCAAAAATAATATTGCATCTATTGAGAGTTTGTTGTCACTACAGCTGAATTCTATCAGCAGTCCGGAGGCAGTTTCCGCGCTGAATGATGCACTTACAAGGGTAAAAGGCATGCGGATCCTCTATGATAAATTGCTGTTAAGCAAGGATTATAAGGATGTGTCTATAAAGGAATATGCTGAATCATTAATAGATGCGATATATAATGTGTTTTCTTATGATGAGAGTGTGATTGTAAAAAAAGATATTGAAGATTTTGAACTTAGTATAAAACTAGTGCTTCCCATAGGCATCATCCTGAATGAGCTGCTGACAAATGTTTTTAAATATGCGTTCAATGGAAGGGATGGGGGACAGGTCTCAATTATTCTGGATAAATCAGTTAATCGCATAAGCCTGAAAATCTCGGATAATGGGAATGGTTTAGATGATGATTTTGAACTGGATAAATCAACAGGTTTCGGTCTCACGATTGTTAAAATGCTTGCAGAACAATTGAACGGGACTTTTTCAATTGAAAATGATAATGGAACAAAGAGTGTGCTGAACATTGATATCAGTAATTCTGAATAAAAAAGAAGAAAGAGCGTAGTTTCGTAACATTTGTTACCGCTTTCCCGGGGAAAAAACGCTATTTTATGTTATATCCGGGCTATTCCGGTTAAAATCAGATAGATTAACAGGGAGAAGAAGATGCACGAAGGTTGTTCAGGCTTCTTTTGAAGACGGAAAGCAGGTTGCAGATAAGGTTAGAATGATGGGGTTTGATAAGCAGTATATGCCGATGCCGCTGCAGATGGTCTGTGAATGTGAACATAAATTTGCGATGGAATTATACGAGGCAAAATGTCCGGAATGCGGAATGGTATATGCGGTTACCCCCTGTCATGCCTCCGATGCCGCTAATGTTATGCCGGCCGGCATTAATTACTAACATGATCCTGTATTGCGCGAAGTGGGCTGAAGAACTCATCCGCATTCGGGATCCCGAGGGCTGCAGGCTCGAGTTATGGCTGGGGCGCAGGTGAAAAAGCATTAGAGCTGTCATTTATATATTGAAACCATATTCTTACCATTCTTTTTTGACTCATACATTGCTGAATCGGCATGTTTAAGCAGAACGTCCGAACTTTTAATATTCTCGTCTATCGAGGCAACCCCAAGAATTATAGTAATGTTTTTTACTACCTTATTACTACTATTTCTGACTTCCATTTTTTCAACCGCCGTTCTGAGCCTCTCCGCGAAAACAGCGGCCCCTTCGGTTCCTGATTCAGGTAGAATAGCGCAGAATTCTTCTCCGCCGAAACGGGCAAAAACATCACAATTACGGGTAATAGCCGAACAGATTCCGGCAATTTCTTTCAGCACCAAATCTCCGAATTGATGACCGTATTCATCATTCAGTTTTTTAAAATTATCAATATCGATCATAATCATGCTCAGCTCATGATTACCTCTGATGCACCGGCTAAATTCTTCTTCCAGCCGCTCATCAAGAAACCGGCGGTTATACAGGCCTGTCAGACTATCCTGATGACTCAACGATTTCAGTTCATTTTCGAGATATACGCTCTCGGTTACATCCTGCACAGTAATGATTACCTTGTGGATGCTTCCGTCGTCATCCCTCAGCGGAGCCATCGTGCAGCTCTGCTGCATCATTTCCTGGCTCACCGAGTATGCACCCAGCGCCGGAAACGGGAATAGAAAACTATGAAGTTTCTGAGAGAAAAAAACATAATTTCCAAAGTTTATTACTGCTTTACAGCTGCGGGTGAAACCTGGATAGCTTAGATTTGGATAATGATTAAAAATACTTGTATCTACTATATTCTCCCGTTTTATACTGCTGTGGATCTCCATCCAGCGGTTCCATTCTATAACTTTGTAGTCACTGCTTAGAATGACGATGCCCTGGTTTATTGCATCAAGGATCTGTCTGTACATTCTACATTCCTGTGAAGGGTTTCAAAGCCCTTTTAAGCTGCGGGATGGATTCTTTATTGTTTATTAGCAGCATATGTCCCTCGATGTTGCGGTCTTCAAAACTGAAACTCGTTTTAAGGGTTATACAGATTTCATCAGAAATTTCTTCGCTCTTGATCAGTTCATTTATGCTTTTTCCCATCACTGCCGTGGGAGGGAAATAAATAATTCTGCTGTCGATGAGTTCAAAAATTTTTCCTATACAAGCACCAATGAGGATGTTTCCTATTTCCATAAGAACTTCTTTCTCAAGTCCGGCCACTCTATCCGATTCATAACTTGAATTCTCAGGCTGGTAGAAATATGAAATAAGTTCCTTTTCAATACCGCAGGGGAAGAGCAGAATCGCGGAACCGGCGAAATCACCGTGAAATTTCTGTTCTATCATGCTGCAGTCGATGCATCCGGGAATCTCATCTTTTATATAGGATGCTATTTCATTTTTTTTTATCAGTCGGATATATGGAATACTCAGATTGATGAAAATATCCAGAACCTCTGCAAGCCCTGCGGCTGCGGATCCGAATGAGATGTTCATCAGTTCACTAAGCGCGTCAATCTCCAGTTCAGAAAAGGAATGAGCATTTATATCCATACTCACTCCCCGAAGCCTGAGATTACGTCATTAAGGACATCGAATACAATGTCCTTTCGGGGGAGCTTTTTCATAACCATGTAGGCTCCTGCCTCCATGCAACGGCTGACTGATTTCTCCTGAATATCAGCGGTCAATACGATTACAAGAGCATTGGGTACTTCGGTTCTGATTAACTTCAATGCTTCATAGCCGCTCATTACCGGCATTGTCAGATCCAGAAATGTGATTTCCGGTCTATGCAGACTGAATGCATCAACTGCCTCCTGACCATTCTCTGCTTCTATTAATTCAAGGTCTTTGTTATATTCTGTTAAAATAGATTTAATCAGCATTCTTGCCGCTCGTGAATCATCCACAACTAGTATTTTCATTAATTAAGTCCTTTATAATTCAATATTAAGATATTCACTGAGTAATGTCAAAATACTCAGCATGAATATTAGAGGAAAAGAGATACCCATCCTTATAATGAAGAAGTTCAAATTTCGAAAAGGGTGTTTACTGCTGAATATATCGGGTGTAAGCTATTGAAAGGATGATTACAAAAAAACAATTCGGCCGTACCGGTCATGAAAGTACTAGAGTCCTCTTCGGCGGTGCATCACTCGCGAGAGTGAGCCAGAGGGAAGCGGATGCGACTCTCGATCTTCTTCTCGAGTACGGGATTAATCATATTGATGCAGCGGCTAGTTACGGAGATGCCGAGCTTCGTGTCGGGCCGTGGATGAGCAGACACCGGGACGACTTTTTTCTTGCAACAAAGACAGAAGAGAGGACCTATAAGGGCGCGATGGAGGAACTTGAAGCATCTCGCCGCAGGCTCCAAAGCGTCGTTATGAATCTCTGGCAAATGCATGTAC
>CALOBT010000014.1:0-9464 GCA_942491575.1 uncultured Spirochaetota bacterium | reverse complement strand
TATTGCTGAACAGGAATCTGTTCGCCCCTTGCTGCCCACTCTTCCGCTTCATCTGCAGAAAATACAATGCGGCCTGTAGCTGCACCGGGGGACGCATTAAGACCCTTGGCCAATGCACTAAGACCCTTTCTGACTTTTGCATCAATCAGGGGATGGAACAGCTGATCAAGCTGGGAAGGACTTACACGCATAAGAGCCTGTTCCTTGCTAAGAACCCCCTCTTCGGCCATTTCAACTGCAATTCTTACAGCAGCAGGACCTGTTCTTTTACCATTTCTGGTCTGAAGAACAAAGATCTCGCCCTGCTGGATGGTAAACTCCATATCCTGCATATCTCTGTAATGCTCTTCCAGTTTGTCTTTTAACTCGACAAGCTGGGAAAACATTGTTTCGTCCTGCTCTTTAAGGGCTGAAATGGGTACCGGAGTTCTGATACCTGCAACAACATCTTCACCCTGCGCATTCATAAGGTATTCACCGTAGAAGTAGTTTTCACCGGTAGAGGGGTCTCTTGAGAAACAAACACCTGTACCTGAAGTTTCACCGTAGTTACCGAAAACCATAGACTGAACATTTACAGCTGTTCCGAGAAGTCCTACGAATACCATTGATTGCTCTGTATTTAATTGCTCTGGCATTGTTCCATGAACCGAATACAGCATCAATAGCAGCCACAGCTGGATCATTGGATCCTGGGGAAAATCTTCTTTTAAATAACTTTTATAAGCTGCTTTATATCTTTTAACAACTTCTTTAAGGTCATCTGCATCAAGATCAAGGTCTTCTTTAACACCTTTTTCTTTTTTGACATCTGCAAGGATTCCTTCAAAATCATGATGGGGAACACCCATTGCTACGTCGCCGAACATCTGGATAAACCGTCTGTATGCATCCCATGCAAATCTTGGATTCCCGGTTGTTTTAGCAACTGCTTCAACTACTTCATCATTAAGTCCGAGGTTGAGAACAGTATCCATCATACCGGGCATGGATACTGCTGCACCTGATCTGACTGAAACAAGCAGAGGGTCATTTGCATCGCCAAGTTTTTGCCAGTAGAACTTCAAGTTTTGCAACATTTGTCTGGAGCTCTTCGGCCATTGTCTCAGGATACTGGTATTGTTTTTGTAATACTAGTCACAGACCCCTGTTGAAATTGTAAATCCGGGAGGGACAGGAATTCCAAGGTTGGTCATCTCTGCAAGGTTGGCACCCTTTCCGCCAAGAAAATCTTTCATTGCTGCCTTACCGTCAGCAGATCCTCCACCAAAGAAATAAAGCAAATTTTTCTGACATTACTTTTCTGACCTCAGATAAATCTAATTAAATTAATGAATATAAATTACATTATTTTTTAAAAAATAGTATAATACGATTTTTAGCCGATATAAGATTAAAATAAAAATGATGTCAGAACATAACCGCAGGCAATAAGGGTTAATAAAAACACTCCGGTTATCAATTATGAATTTAAACTAACCGAAACGAAGCAACAGTTCAGTTTAATTAATACATATGATTCAAGAAACTGGCTTCTTGAAACATGTTTCAGTCTGTCAATTGCTTTCTTTTCTATCTGCCTGATTCTTTCTTTTGTAAGATTATACCTGTCTCCTATTTCCTTTAAAGACATGGGAATCAGACCATTGAGTCCGAATCTCTGTTCAATAATATCAGCTTCTTTTTCTGTAAGTGTTTCAAGAAGCTTATTGATTTCAGATTTAAGTGAACTGTCGATTACAAGATCCTCAGGACGGGGTGTTTTTGTATCGACAATATAATCACTTAAAAGAGCTGATTCTTTTTCACCTGATTTTACAGGATTATCAATTGAAACGAGATCTCTTGAAATATTTATCAGATCTCTTACATGTTCTTCATCAAGACCCACAGCTTCTGCAATTTCTCTTAGTTCAGGATCTATTCCATGCCTTTCTAGTAAGAAGCTCTTTTTTGGCTCTTTCAATCTGTACAAGCTCGCCTGCCCTGTTAAGAGGAAGCCGTATCATTCTGGATTTTTCACCGATTGATTTAAGTATTGACTGCTTTATCCACCATACGGCGTATGAAATAAAATGGTACCCTCTGTCAACATCGAACCGCTCAATAGCATTCATCAGACCGATATTTCCCTCGCTGATCAGGTCGGAAAGAGGAAGTCCCTGGTTCTGATATTTTTTTGCCACGTTGACAACAAACCTCAAGTTGGCATTTATAAGTTTCTGCTTAGCGAATTCTTCACCCTTCGCTGCAAGCCTTGCATATTTATCTTCTTCCTCCCTGGTTAAAAAGGGGAATACGGTTAATCTCTTTCAGATACATAGAGAGGATGTTCTCATCTTCACTTGAATAGTAATTTATTCCTGCTTTACTGTTGCTTTTTGCCATAACAGCCTCCTGACTATTATAATGCAAGCAGCGTGCCAATTTTTATTATTTTAGGATATTATTTTGTATTTCATTGCGTGGTAACAATTTATTAAAATGACTTTGATTATATATTTTTTAATACGATTTACAGACATTGGGTCATATTAACCCACCGCCTGTAAATCGACCTAAAAGATGATATCAAAATAATCCACAGGATATTTCATCATCCCCAGCCGTGCGCCCGCAGCACTGAAAAAAGGGCAGACCGCTTCTGCATGGACAAGGTGAATTCCATTGATAATGGTGTCTTTGAAACAAAATCAACAGCAATAGGCTCCCTGTAAAAATCATCGGGAACCATAAAGAAAGGAAATATTATTTTCATGCTCTTGAAAAGCATCAGTTTTTCAGAAGGATTCTTTCCTTTGAGATTAACCTGGCTCTTAAACTGAATCCATGATTCATAAATCAGATCCCAGATCATATCTTTCTCGGCATCTGAACCGAGTTTTCTTGATTTCTTGGTCTCAAGATAACGGCATATATGAACCGAATAAAAGGCTTTCCAGTCATCCTGTTCGCATGTAGACTGTTTTACCATACCGTAACCGTTGGAAGCATTCCGGTACATCTTTGAAGCATAACCCCGTTTATCCAGCTGCATTGAAGTCTTCCAGCTTCTTACGGCGCCTGAGGATATCCCCATCTTCCCCAGTGTTATTCCCATGTAATACAGAACCCTGGAAAGTTCCGCCCTGTTCTCTACCGGGATCATTTCTACAGCTTCCCTGAAATAATCAAGGGCACCGGAAGGATCATGCTTCTTCAGACACCTTTTCCCGTGCTTGATATATCTATTCCAATCTCTTTTCATTAAAATTTCCTTAATCATAAGGTACAATTCAAAACCTGATTAGGCAACCAAATATGAAAGATTTTTAAAACTGATATTAATAATTTGTTAAAGAAATATCATTTTCATTGAATGACAAAAAAATACATTTTTTCTTGACCCGTTGAAGTTAAAATCGTATATTTCTGGAAAAGAAACCGACCAAGAAAAAAACTATGTAATATTCACTTCAGGAGGAAAAAAAATGAAGATAAGACCCCTTGGTGATCGTGTGCTTGTTAAACTCACCGAAGTAGAAGAGAAAACTGCAGGAGGAATTTATATTCCCCAGACTGCGCAGGAAAAAACTCAGACCGGTGTTGTTGAGGCAATCGGCGATGACAAAGACGTTATTACCGTAAAATCAGGCGACAAGGTTATGTATGACAAATATGCAGGAACCACTGTCAGCGTAGAAGGCAATGATATGCTTCTTCTCAGAATGTCAGACATCCTTGCTGTTATTGAATAAGAATTTTTATTTTTATTAATTTTGAAAACGGCTGCTTTTCGGAGCAGCCGTTTTTTATTTCTCCCCTTCCACAAGAAAATTTTCCATTGACGTCAAAAGTGAAGTTTTTTCTTTAATACACCTCCTTGCAGGAGGCAGAGAGGACAGAAACAGTGAACCGTAACTTTTTCGAATTACTCTGGGATCAAGAATTACAACACCTCCCCTGTCGCTGTGACGGCGCATAAGTCTTCCGAATCCCTGTTTCAATTTCATTACAGCTTCCGGAAGAGAAAGCTCCATAAACGGATTTCCTCCGGATTTTGACACGGCATCCATCCTGGCCTTTACAACCGGATTTGTCGGAACCCTGAAAGGGAGACGGCAGATTATAACCATCTGCAAAGAATCCCCCGGGGTATCAACCCCCTCCCAGAAAGAGTCTGTAGCAAAAAGAACACTTGCTGTATCCTTTCTGAACCGGGCAAGCAGTCTTGAACGGTCCGCATCCCCCTGTTTCATAACAGTAATACCCATTGATTCAAGTTTGGGTTTCACAGAACTGTATGTTACCTGAAGCATTGAATAGGATGTGAACAGAACCAATCCTTTCCCTTCTGAAACAGTCAGCAGTTTCGCCGTAAAATCAGAAACGAAATCCTGATATAAATTCGATGTGGGATCCGGAGCATCCAGAGGAACTCCAAGAAGAACTCTTTCTGCATAGGGAAAAGGGGATTGAAACACAAAAGTCCGCAATCTGTTATCAATGTAAGGGGTAAGTCCGACCCTTTTGGCCCAGTATGAAAAGCTGTTTTTTACAGAAAGCGTAGCGGATGTGCATACTACAGTTTCATAGGGTTCGTATACAGCCTCACGCATCATTTTGGAAATGTCCAGGGGAGTGATAAAAAAGCGGATATAGGACTCTCCCCGGCTTGTCCGGCTTCTTTCGAACCAGAAAACCTTTTCAGGCTGATCCGAATACTGTTTAAAAGATTCACAGACTTCAGCCACACCTTCCAGACGTTTAAGAATGACGACCGCATCATAAACAGGAGGGGCTTCCTCCTCATTTTCAGGAACATGCTTTATCACCTGTTCAAGAAGGTCAATCAGCCTTAATAGCCTTATATGAAGCTCGTTCATGGGCTCCAGAACATTCATTTTTAATTTATCCGATACTCTTACGGATCCTTCGGTTCCCAGACCCATCTGGGCCATACTGTCCAGAAGATCCATCTGATCTCTTACGGCACCTACTGCTGCCGGAATTTCCTGAAGCTGGGGATCTTCACCCAGAATACCCTGAAGACCAAGGGCAGCACCGAAGCTTCTGCCCCTTTTTCTTCCGTACAGACGGCTCAAATGGCGGCCGAGGGAATACTTGTTAAGGGATAAACTGAAAAAAGATGTGGCGCTATTCTCAATATTATGTGCCTCGTCAAAGACGATTCTCTGAAAAGGGGGCAAAACTGCAGCCTGATCAAATCCCGCACCGGCTACCCTAAGGGAAAGATCGGAAAACAGAAGGTGATGATTGACAACAAGTACATGGGCGGCTGATGCTTCCTTCCTCGCTCTCAGGACAAAACACCCTTCCCTGAAACGGCATCTCAGACCGAGACAGGCATCCGATTCGGAACACACTTTGGCCCAGACCTGGGGATCGGGAAGGAAGGCAAGATCACTTCTGCTGCCTGTTTCACTGTGTTCAGCCCAATCCTTGAGCTCTTCAAGACCGTCACCCTCTTCCTTGAAAAGAGAGTACTCCTCGAGAGCCTCTTCCATCCGCCGTTTGCACAGGTAATTCCCCCGGCCCTTAACCAGAACCGTTTTTATCTTTGTACCGAGGATCTTTTTTACCATGGGGATGTCTTTTTCAAGGAGCTGCTGCTGAAGATTGATCGTCCCTGTGGAAACTACAACTCTTTCTCCGTTGGTCGATGCCCACTTTAAAGCAGGAATAAGATATGCGAACGACTTGCCGACACCTGTACCGGCCTCTATGGCACATAAAGAGTTTTCATTAAAACTTTCCGCTACAGCTTCGAGCATACGGATTTGACCGTCTCTGGGTTCGTAACCGCTTATAGCTTTGGAAAGTTCACCTCCCGGTGCCAGCATTCCTGAAAGTCTGTTTACATCAAGACTCTGCTGATCCCTTTTCATTACAGGTTCGGAGGCGACATAAATCCTGTCGGCATTATTATCGATAATATAAAAGCCGATTCCCTGATTCCCGATCTGGGATGCAATCTGAAGATCCGGACCGCTGGGTTTTAATACACCTGAAGGATGGTTGTGAATAACTGCATCACCGGCATCAAGATAGGGAGTCAGGGCGGGAACACTGGACTCATTACCACGGGCAACCGCGGTAACATTTTCAACCAGGCCGGTGGGACCGACCTCCCCCACAAACATAACTTCATTTCCATCCGCATCTTCTATTAAATTCCTCAACGCAGTTATTGCCTGAGGAGAAATTCTTTCACTGCAATTCATGATTTTTATTATCACCAGAGGGATAAAAAGATCAAGTATCATTCGATTATGGGCCCTGCTATTAACAGTAAAAAAATAATGAAAAGCAATGGTCTAAATCAATCCTGATATATACAATATAATTTATGGAATTCAATTTTTATAAAATAAAAATCGGCAGAAATGATTATATTCTTGTCAACGGACTTTACGGAACTGATATTACTCCCGAAGAACTGCCGCGCCTTGCTGCAAAATTGTGCCGCAGGGGAGACAGTGTCGGCGGAAACGGCCTTCTGCTTATAGAGAGAGGTTATAAAGCTCCTTTAAAGCTTCATCACCTCGGTCCCGACGGAGAAAAAGGATATCCATCCAACGATGCTCTTCTCTGTGCTGCAAGGCTTGCATTTGACAGCGGACTTCCCGAAGGGAAAATACTTCAAATGGAAACGGATTCAGGTATCCGAACAGTTGAATTTCTCGACAGCAGGGTATTCAGAACTGACCTGGGATCGCCTTCCTCCTGGGATGGAGCTGCCATAGAAGAAAATTCTTCCGCCGAATACAATTTAACACTTGATACACAGAACGAGAGGACTATTGTAACACCCCTGAATCTGCAGAGGAACTGTGCTGTTGTGTTTTCCCCTCAACCGGATAGAAAAGAGTATAAAAACCTTGAGGAGAGGCTTAACTCATTCTGTAAAACGGATGAAAAGATTCTTCCCGTATTCTGCCAGGTTTTCAGCAGAAACGAAATTGCTGTCCAGGCATGGACCGGAAAAAGCAGCCGCGACCTGACATCTCTTGCCGGAATCAGTGTTGTAGCATCCGTAGTAAACGGTTTTACAGAGCGGACCGTAACGGTCAATCTGAGCGGAAGTAAATTCCTTGTAGAATGGACCTGTTCAGGGAATATCAAAGCTGCCGGAAGAGCCGAATACGTTTATTCGGGAACCTATGAAGACTCGGAATAATTCCCGATCAACAGGATGATGACTGGTCAAAGAAACTCAATATGGTTTAAAATAGAGTAGTACGGTAAATAAGAGCGAGACTATAAAAGGAGCGACCATGGGTCAGATAATAGACAGGCTTGGCAATTTAATAAAATCTTCATTCCAGGATCTGGGCCTGGATGATCTGTTTGACGATCAGAAATTCGATGCATATAATGATGATGATCTAAAATCCGCCTGGGAAGAACTTGAAGGCTTTATGAACTCGGATCATACTTCATCACAGGCAGGAGCCGGAACCCAGGGATCTACATATACTCCCCCGAAACAGGGTATTCCCGAAGAATTGAGGCAGGATTATGCTAATCTTGAGGTCTCTTTCGGAGCACCTTTTGATGATGTGACAAAATCATACAAGGAACTTATCCGTAAATTTCATCCCGACAGATTTGCAAACGATCCGGAAAAGCAGAAAACTGCTACTGAAATCGCTCAAAAAGTGAATCAGTCCTATCACCGAATCAAGGAATACAAAAATACAGGAAAGATCTAACCGTCACGTTTATACTAAAAACACCCGGCAGATTGATATCTGGCGGGTGTTTTTTATCAATTCTATTGATTTAATAATTCTTTAATTGTTTATTCTGCTCTTTCTATCCCGCATGCTATTCGTTTTTCGGCGAACTTGAAAATTCTTCCGTCAGTCCATATTCGTTTATTTTGCGATGGAGAGTTTTTCTTCCTATTCCAAGGACCTCTGCCGTGCGGCTTTTATTCCCCTTTTCATGGGTCAGGGTATGGCGTATTACCTCTTTTTCCACTTCTACCAGAGTCATACCGGGGGTGATTTTAATATAATCCCCCTCTGATCCGGCTGCAACACCGGGAGGAAGATCCTCCATTGTAATAATGTTTCCTTTACACATTACAACTGCGCTTTCAAGACAGTTTCTGAGCTCTCTGATATTTCCCGGCCATGAATAGTTATAAAGAGCAATACGAGCTTTGGAATCAATACCTTCTACAGGTTTCCCGTTTTCCTCAGCAAATTCCTTCAGAAATGCGGATGTTAAAAGTGGAATATCCTCTTTTCGCTCCCGGAGGGGAGGAACATGTATATTAACAACATTTAGGCGGTAGTATAGATCCTCCCTGAAGCTTCCCTCTTTGATTTCTTCCATCAGATTCCGGTTTGTTGCCGAGACGATTCTGACATCAACTTCCTGGGTTGATTCACCGCCTACCCGCTCAAAACTCTTTTCCTGAAGAACCCTTAGTATTTTTATTTGAACGGACTGATTGATTTCACCGATTTCATCGAGGAAGATGGTCCCTTTATCGGCAAGTTCAAACCTGCCCCTCTTCCTGGCTACAGCTCCGGTAAAAGAGCCTTTCTCATGACCGAAAAGTTCACTTTCAAGAAGGCTTTCCGAAAGAGCGGCACAGTGAACTTTAACAAAAGGATTATCCCCCCTGTTAGACAGCTGGTGAAGGGCATCTGCGACAAGCTCCTTGCCGACTCCACTCTCACCGGTTATCAGAACCGAAGCCTTTGTTCCGGCAACTTGTTCAATAACATCCATGACTTTACGCATCTGGGCGCTTTTTCCGATAATGCGGTTGTATTTCTGCTTTTTGCCCATCAGGGCTATCTCTTCCTGTAATGCCCTGTGCTGAAGAACAAGTTCCCGGTTGGACAAAGCCCTTTTAACAAGAAGTGAAAGTCTGTCGAGGTTAACGGGCTTTGTCAGAAAATCGAATGCACCGTCCCTCATTGCATTTACAGCATTCTCGATCGTTCCGTGTCCGGTCAGAATAATAACAGGCAATGTCGGATATGCCGAGGATACACTCTTGAGAAGCTCTTCTCCCGACACCTTCGGCATTCTCAGATCGGTTATTACCAGGTCAAGTTCTTCATTATTTACGATTTTCAGCCCTTCTTCACCGTTTTCGGCGAGAAAGATATTGTAACCGTCCATCTCAAGGGATTTTCCCAATCCCTCGCGGATATTTTTTTCATCATCTACAACAAGAATGTTAAATTTCATTTTCTTCATCATCCTTCCAGCCTATCAGGCGCTGTTCCTTCTGGGTCAGGGGAATAGTAAAGCCAAAGCTGGTGCCCTTCCCCTCAACAGAATTCAGGGATATTTCCCCGCGATGTTCCTTTATAACCTTATATACGACTGTAAGCCCCAGTCCGGATCCGAATTCCTTAGTAGTAAAATAGGGCTCAAAAAGATTACGGCCATATTCTCATCGGAGATTCCTACTCCTGTATCCCTGATTTCACAGA
>CALOBT010000013.1:0-5966 GCA_942491575.1 uncultured Spirochaetota bacterium | reverse complement strand
GTCATACTTCGTTCAGATTTACGTGACGCTCGGAATCGAAACATGATCTCCTGCTTTATTTCTGCAGTGCCAATTTACAGATTCAGAAATAATTTTTTATATATAACAGATTAATCATCATATGATGTAATCAGCAATATTTCAATCAGTTACCCCCGGACAAACGACTTCAAAAGAGCTATCTCCTTATCCCAGTTCCTTTTGTCCGGAGTCTCAAGGATCAGAGGAATGCGGTCAAGCCTGGAATCTTGCATTATCGCCTTAAATCCTTCCATTCCGATCTGCCCCCGCCCTATGTTTTCATGGCGGTCGGCATACGAACCCAGACCTTTGAACGAATCATTCAGATGAACCCCTTTCAGAAACTCGAGGCCTATTATCCGGTCGAATTCTTCCATTGTGCGGTTCCAGCCTTCACTGCTCGAGATGTCATAGCCGGCAGCGAAGATATGGCAGGTATCAATACAGACCGCTATCCGCCTCTTGTCTTCAACCCTCTCAATTATTGAAGCAAGCTCCTCAAAGCTGCCGCCTATTTTATTCTTCTGTCCGGAGGTTGTCTCAAGCACGGCAACTACACCTTCAATAATTTGATGCGCCCGGTTTAACCCCTCGGCTATCAGATCTCATTCCTTCTTCCTTTTCAATCATCCCTACCGTACTTCCGGGATGAAAATTCAGATATTTAAGCCCCAGAAGCTTAACCCTCTGCAATTCGTCAATGAAGGCATCGAAGGATCTCGTCCGCTTATCAGAATCAGGCTGCGCCAGGTTGATGAGGTAAGAATTATGTGGCAGGACCATCTCGGATGTATAGCCGTACTGCTCCATCCGCTGTTTAAAAAGTTTAACACTTTCATCGCTCAGTGAAGGCGATTCCCACCGCCTCTGGTTCCGGGTAAAAATCGCGAAGCCCCGTGCGTCTATCTTGTCGGCATGAAGAAGGGCGTTCTCAACTCCGCCTGCGGTTGTTACGTGTGCTCCAATGTATTTTTCTGTCATGGACATAATATACTACCCATAATAATTAATACCAATCCATATCAAGGTCATCCGACCAAAGATAACCTCCGATTGAAAATCCCCAGAAGTCTCCGGTCTTGCCGTAGGTAACTATGACAGGGATTGGCAAAAGCAGACTGACTCCTCCGTTGAAGTCGAGGCCGAACAGGCCTATATCCGAATCACTCGATGTATAATCCGAACTCTGAACATAAAAAGCCATATCCGCACCTATGCCGATGCCAATCATATCAATCCAAAGTTCTATAAAGAGTCCAATTGATGCGCCAACCTTTCCTCCGGTGTAGGAGTCAAAGTCAGTCTCGCCGCTCATCTGCTCGTTTCCCCCGTTCATCTGAAGAGTCATTGAAACCGGAGCATAAAGATAGATAAAATCATCATCAAACAAATCCAGGTTAAACATACTGCTGAGCTTCAGCTCAGCTGCCCATTCGGGCGGATAATAGGTGCAGCTGACATACTGTTTTTTATAAGGATCATAATACCTGTCGGTCACCCCGCTTTCACCTTCATCTAGTTCGCGAGGATAATAACCGACCGATACAAACATCCTGTCGCCCTGTGATAGTTCACCGGCGAGCTCCCACCTAATCCGCTCTATCTCACGCTCCCTCTCCCTGGCTCTCTGCTCTTCCTCAACAGCTCGCCTCGCGGCAGCTGCTATCTCGTCATCACGGGCACGTTCTTCGGCTTCTCTTCTACGGCATTCAGCTTCTTCATCACGTTTCTTATTTTCTGCTTCATACTTCCTGTCGGCAGCCTCGGAGGCAGCATTAAGCCTTGCAACCGCCTCATCATGCTCTTTCTGCTCAGCTTCTTCGACGGCTTTCCGCTCAGCTTCTTCCTCGGCGAGCCCCTTCTCCTCTTCTTCGATGCGCTTACGTTCTTCGTCCTGCAGTCTTTTCTCTTCCTCACGGGCAAGGCGTTCCTCTTCCCGCTTTAAAGCACGCAGGTAGCTGTCAATATTCTCAAGGCCGTTAAACTCGACCCGTGATACCTTGAAATTATCGAACTTAAGCCTGCCGGCCTTATAGGCTTCGGTAATGTCTTCATTTTTCACCCCGAAGGTGTAGGCCAGCCACATCTGATTCCCGACATTACCATAGGTTAGATCGGTACTCGCCAGGGTGAACATATTATCGCGAAGCTCAGTATATACAGTAATCGATGTGCTCTGATGCGCGATTTTTTGAAAAACATCACCTAATTCCGCCTTGCTGTAGGATTTGCCCTTATACCAGACCTCATCGCCGATAATCCTCGAGGAAACATGCCAGTCATACGAAACCTCTGACTGGAAATGGCGAATCCTCCAGCTGACGCTGACTTCCATCGCGACTCCGTCTCTTGAAGACGAAGGGTACCACTTCAAAGTTGATGAACCGCTGGTATTCCAGCATAAAGACAAAAAGACATCAGAATAAATATTAGGAGAGTTACACTTTTTTTCATTAATTTCCTCAAAAATACTGATTATTCCAGACCAATCCGGCGCCGTGAACAGAGGGTTAATCTTAAATGCAAATAGATTAGCTGTCAACTCAGATAATATTTGATTTCAGCCGCCTTGAAACGCAGCATGGATTTAGTTATTATAGGGACATGGAATGGAAAGCAAGTCATATACTAGTAAAGAGTCAGAGTCAGGCAGCAGATCTACAGCGCAAGATTAAACAGGGTGCCAACTTTGAAGCAATGGCACGGGATTTTTCAACATGCCCGAGTAAGTCGAAGGGCGGAGATCTAGGCTGGTTCGGCCCAGGCCAGATGGTTCCTGAATTTGAGAGAGCCTGCACCAGGATGGGTGTCGGCTCAATAAGCGACGTTGTCAGAACCCAGTTCGGGTATCACATCATCAAGCTTACAGGCAAGAAATAAGGCATCATCAGGTCTTATTTCCTATTTTATTTTCAAGCAAATATTCCTCGATTACATCAGGAGTCGTTGTCGGGGAAAATCTTTTTACCGGAACCCCCTCCCAGGGTCTACCAGGAATTTTGTGAAGTTCCACTTTATTCTTCCGTTTAGCCCTTTTTTAAGCTCCTTTTTCAAAAAAACAAATATCGGATGAGCATCCCGGCCGTTTACCTTAATTTTTTCCGTCAGAGGAAAGGTAACTCCGAAGTTTATTCTACAGCTTTCAACGACAGTATCGTTAGTCTCAGGCTCCTGCCCCAGAAACTGATTGCATGGAAACCCAATAACCACGAGCCCATTGTCTTTATATTTCTGATGAAGGGCTTCAAGCCCGTCAAACTGGGGAGCAAGTCCGCATTTTGTTGCGGTATTTACTATCAACACCCACTTCCCCCTGAAATCCTCCATCTTTATCGGATCTCCTTTAGGAGTTTTTGCGTTCAGATCATAGAATTTCATACTTACCTCTATAATTGCCTTAATTCGTCCGTCGGCCTGCAATAGCCAACCGGGATAGTCTATTCTTAAAAACTAAAATCAACAATGAATTTTAATCCTTCATCATAATTTTCATATAAATATTCTCCTCCCAGCTGATAAACCAAAGCCTCGATCAGCATCATTCCAAATGATTCTTTAATCCTTTTTTTATCTATCGGTGAAAATCCAGGACCGGAATCGGCAATAACCAACCGGTATGCCCCATGCTGATTTTCCTGCTCAGAGAATGAAATGATATTCGGAGCCGCCCCCCTTCGCTGAAAGCATATTTGAACGAATTACTCATAACCTCATGAGCAATTAAGGCGAAAGGAATGGCGGTGTCAAGATTAACAATTATTTCTTCAATCGGAAAATCGAAGTCCAGAGAAATATCACGTCTTTCGAATCCGAGCTGGCCTCCTTAGCTATTGCCTGAAGAAGCGCACATAAAGTTACATCGGAATAATTTTCAGAAAAAAGAAACTCCTGGTAGATAAGTGATATTGTATCAATCCGCTTCTTTGTCTTTTCAAACTGCGATTTCTCACTTTCTTCCGCAGCATCTGCTGAACCGAGGTTGAGAAGACTTCCTATTATCTGAAGATTATTTTTCACCCTGTGATTAACTTCCATAAGCAGAGCATTCTTTATTTCAAGCAGCTGCTCAAGTTCGGCCTCCCGCTCTTCAAGGGTTCTAACCATTGCCATAAGCTGCTTTTGCTTCCCATGCCGATGATTTTTTCCCGAAGAAGGGATAGTAACTCTTTTTCACCGAGGTCTCCCCGAGGCCGATTATCTTCTGCCTGATCTCTTCAGCCGATGATTTTTTCATATAAACTGATAACATCCTTTTTTGCTGCTGCTTTTGGATTTGTTACTATACATGCATCACTCAAGGCCTTATCTGCCAGATTTGTGACAACAGCTGAATCTAATTCCCCGTATTGCAGATGGTCGTCTATATCAAGGCTCCGCCGAATTCTTTCAATGAATCAAAAGCAGGACAGAAACAGAAGAACCGTTTTTAACTGCGAGCTTTTTTACCGACGATAATTTCAGCAATATCTCCATATTTATCTGGCGCGGCATCATAGTTATACTGCACGACATGTTCGAGAAGCAGCGCATTGCAAAGCCCGTGAGGCAGATCAAGCAATCCGCCGAGAGGGTGAGCCATACTGTGAACAAGCCCGAGGCTCGCATTTGAAAAAGCAAGACCCGCATGAAGACCGCTGAGCATCACAGCTGATCGGCTTCCAGATTCTTCGGCTTTGGAAATAGCCTCAGGCAGATACCTGACGATATATTTCATCGCCTGCAGGGCATTCAGATCCGTTATGGGGCTTGCGGCATTGGAGACATAAGCTTCAACCGCATGGGTCAGAGCATCAAGGCCTGTTTCAGCAGTCAGTTTCGAATCCATCGTTAAGGTTGTTTCCGGATCAATGAGGCTAATATCGGGAACAAGACCTTTGCTGATAATAGCCATCTTATAAGATTCCGAGGTATTCAGAATTATGGAAAACTGGGAAACATCAGCCGATGAGCCGGCAGTGGTAGGAATGCAGACAAGGGGAGGCATAGGCAGTAAAACATTATCAACCCCTTCATAACTCCCGATATCCTTTTTATTGGAAACTACTACCCCTATCCCCTTTGCGCAATCAATCGGACTTCCTCCGCCGAGGGCAATTATCATATCGCAATTATTCCGGGAATACACGTCAACGCCCTTCATCACCTCCGAATCCCGGGGATTCGGAGAGACATCAAAATAGGATGTATACATAATCCCGGAGTCATCGAATGATGCTTTGAGTTTTGAAGTCAATCCTGTCTGCTCTACCCCCTCATCGGAAACCAGAAGCACATGCCTCCCGCCCATGTTCCTGATGTAGGATGCGGCTTTATACATCGCCCCTGCTCCGAAAAGCAGTTCAGGCGCTACAAACTTTCTTAATTCACCGGAGTATCCTGTCATATACTAAAGTATATGATACTATATCGAAATTTCAAATTTAGTTCTTTTTTTTATAACCAGCCCTCATTCCCGCAAAGATTATCCGACTATTATCCTTGATTTCAGGCTCCTTTTTCATAGACTTAATAATATAAACAAGACTCTACAGGAGGCCTGATTGAAAAATTTTTTCTATTTAAAAGAAATAAAAATAACCAGAAAACAGACTGCCGAAGTAAAAAACTATGAGTTGTGGGACTGAGAAAGAACATGAAGATACAAATCGGGAACTTGAGTTTCACTCCATAAAGGGAAATGTAAAAATGAAGGTTAAGAGCATTGACAGGGATCTGTCCCTGACGGCTTCAAGGAAGCATTGTAGCACCGGGTTGCAGCCTCAAGTTCGTTAGTCTCATGCTGCATCATGCTCATATACGTAAAAAGCCCTTAGCGACCGGAGAAGAAACTACTACTTGATATTATAAAAGTAATCATGTATGCTCATAGGACAACATAGTATGGTATTTTCCTTCTTCTCTTATAGTTGAATCGTTTACTAATTGAGATAAGAGAGCAGAACTGG
>CALOBT010000012.1:0-2152 GCA_942491575.1 uncultured Spirochaetota bacterium | reverse complement strand
TATCTATAATCCCTTCAGAACCCTGATTTCAAAAACAAAATTTCAAATTTCAGGTAATACCGAAATGCCGGTATTCAGAGATGATACTCATTACCTCTCCCTTGTTATAGAAGAGGGTCTACGAAAACTTGAGGACCTTGAGTCTTTTAAAGAATCAGCAAATATGATACTTAAACGCAATCTGATTAAATCTGTACTCCTTGAGAATATTGCCGAAGAAAACAGGCACAACAGTATCAAAGAATTTGAAAAACTGTTTCCGCCCGAAACGGGGCTGAGACTTGTTCTGTTCAATCTTGATAAATTCCAGAAAACCTTCAGCCCCCTGAGCCGCTCCGAATACAAGAAAATTCTGGCGCTGATCCTTAAAACAATTCAAAGCAGTTTTTCTCCGGAAGAAGGGTGTGAAACAGTTTATACCGGTAAAGGAAACATGCTGGCACTGGTTCCGTGCTCCATGGACGATGAAAGAATTTCGCGGTGCATACACGATATCCGGAACTCTTTCAAAAAGACCTATCAGATAACGGCAACCGTAGTTGCAGGAAGAAGAGTAACCAGCTACAGCAAACTGCCCAGTCTATACAGAAAAATAACAGGCTATTCCAGGTACAAACTGCTGTCAGGTCATAATTATATATTCAGAGAGGAAGATCTCGATAAAAATGAGAGCCAGAAAGATTTTTATTATCCGTCTGATATTCAGCACAGAATTCTGGAAAAAATACTTTCACGGGATACCGGCGCAGTTAAAAAGGAATTCGATCTTTTTATTGATTGCATTAGATTTAATAGAGTCGAAAACATTCCAATAATGGCTGCTAACCTCGCTCTTAATTTAAACAACGAATTCAATAAAATAGAACTGATTCAAAATGATGCAAAGGATTTTGATTTCGGACTTCTTTATGAAGAAATAATATCGGCAGAGATTCTCGATGAGATATATACTGTTTTTGATACATTTTTCAGGACGGCGATAGAAACCCTGAACTACCGGAGTCAGTCGAAAAATACAATAATGATAAACTCAATCACAGAATATATCGGACAGAATTTTGATAACCTGAATCTCAGTCTGAAAGGAATAGCCTCCGACTTTAAAATATCACCGGTATATCTCGGAAAAATATTCAAGGATGTAACTGGTGAATCTCCGGCCCTATATATAAACAACGTGAGACTCGAAAAGGCGGCCTCGCTGCTTTGTGAAACAAATTACAGCGTCAAGGATATTATGATCAGAACAGGATTCGACAATGAAAGCCATTTTTACCGTTGTTTTAAAAAGAGTTACGGTCTCACACCCAGACAATACAGAATGAAACATATCAAACTGAAATCAGCGCAATATTGATATAATTAATTCTTTATCCCAGTGACTCTTCAAGTTTTTCTGCGGCACCACAGGGCAGTTCAAGAATTTTATGCCTCGAGGTTTCACCTGATTTAAGAATAATTTCAGATTTTGACACTTTTGCAAGCTTTGACAAATATTTTATCAGTTCCTTGTTTGCCTTCCCTTTTTCCGGCTGGGCATTCAGGTGAACAATCAGCTCTCCATTTCTTATCTCTTTAAGTTGATTTTTGGCAGCACCGGGAATTACTTTAATTCTGATACAGTCTTTGCCTTTACAGGAATACCGCCACTCATCCATTACCGGCACCTCCTTTTTTCAGAACATAGTATGACAGAGATTTTTTAACAAAAGGGCAATAAAAAAACGGCCCGTTAAGACCGTTTTTAAAAGAGCGAGAGACGGGATTTGAACCCGCGACATCCACCTTGGCAAGGTGGAGCTCTACCACTGAGCTACTCTCGCTTGACGTTGTTATTTTTACAGTATAATCGATTTTTTGTCAAAGGCTTTCGGGAAAATAATTTAATTTTTTTCGCGGAACCCAAAACATCAATTCGTCTCTCTTTCTGTTATCCCGGATGGACAGATACCGTTTCCGAAGCTACAATGTTCCGGTAATATTTCACCTGTCGGAGAATAGAAATGATCAAAAGCACCGTTACTCCGGGAAACTGCGGAGCCGTTACAACAATTTACGCAGAAGAGAATGAGTCGGGACATGTCTCACTGAAAATAGAGAGCTCCTGTCAGGGGGGTAAAAAAATTAGCATCCGAACTTGATATTCAGGACG
>CALOBT010000011.1:0-5286 GCA_942491575.1 uncultured Spirochaetota bacterium | reverse complement strand
TAAAACAGGGGAGCGACTGGACAGGCCGGAGCGAACTTGCAGAAGTGGAAACCGATGCCGTGATAACTGCATGCCAGGTTCTGCTCAATGAAATGCGCAAAACCCGGCAATCCTGTTAGTACAGCCATATTCCCATAGATATCAGTATTATTGAGAATATTATTACACTTATATTAAGCTTCAACATTTTTTTCGGATTGTTCAGAGTAGAAACCATAAATTCCCTGAATTTATCATATCGGAAGATTAATGTTGAAAGCTTGATAATTGTCAGGGATATTAATGCTGCAATAATCCAGCTGAATTGAATGTCGCTGACGGCAACCATGTACCAGGTTAATGCTATGATAATTATTCCGATAATAAACATAGCTATTATCCATTTTGGTCTTTTCTCTTTATAAGCGCTTTCTGTTTCCCATTTATTCCAGTTTTGTCCCATAAACGCCATTGCCAGGCGGCTTCCGATTCCTATAGCTGCCCATACAAAACAGATTACTGAAAAATAGTTCATTGTGTGCTCCTTTATAATATGACTAAACAGTCATATGACTATATAGTCATATTAGTCTAAAATAAAAAAATGTCAATATCACTTCAGCCCGGAATTAAACACTTCGATGAGAGAATCTACTGCACGGCAAAGATCATCTTCAGTAAAAGGGAGTGAGGAGGAAGATCCGACCAGGAGCTGAATCAGAGTAAAACCGTATTTTTCTTCAAGATAATTTGTCAAAGCCGATGCCAGAGAAACGCTTAAATGGGCAACTATCAGCGAATCTGTTTTTTGTCCGGAATTCCTGTTCCAATAGTTTTGAAAGAAATGAGCAGCCTGCTGAATAAGCGTACTATCCTTGGATTCTCTTTGTGCATTGAGAAGAAGCAGTGCTTCGGCAGGATTATTAATGTCGTAAAGAGCACCCTCAAAGAGACTTGTCTTTAAAACCTGAAGATAATCGTTTTCCACGGGTTTCAGTTGTTCAGAAATATGGGACAGCTTTTTTTTTGCTGTTTCTTCAAGCAGATAGTTATAGAAATCTTTCTTGTTTTCAAAATACTGATAAACACTCCCTTTCGCTATTCCTGCATTTTCGACAATCCGGCTCAGGGAGGCGGCCCTGAAAGAATGGGTTGCAAATTCTTTGAGGGCAATTGAGGTAATCAGTTGTTTCTTTTCTACTGGTAAATTTTTAAACGTACTCTTGGGCATAATTATCCTGCGATAATGAACAATACCCCGGTAATATCGATACAGTCAAGAAGGGGGAAGATTATCCTATGTATGTAATAATCTTCCCCCATAGAGAAAAATATGCTGATAAAGTGAAACAGCTTAAAGACTGTTGTTATATTTATCTACAAGTTCACCGACTTTCCGGACTCTCTCGATATCCCCGGTGGATGATATTTCATCGGAGATACCAAGGACAAGCTTCGGAGCGAAAAGATCTATACATTTCTGTGTCTGCTGAAGCAGAGCTTCTTCCGTATACTCCTCATCAAACATAACTGCCGCAATACCGTCAATCAGGAACATATCGTCTCCCAGGGCCTCTTTAACCTCTTCCAGGGTTACATCTCCCTGGGGTTTCGGTGTGATTGCTTCGATACCGTCAAGGCCCGTCTCTTTTGCATACGGCAGGAGGGGTTTGCAGTCGCCGTCCCAGTGGCTGTATATAAACTTGCCTGCCTGGTGCAGTTTCTCACAGCGGCGCTGACAGGCCGGAAGGTGGTATTTAAGGAATAGATCAGGAGAGAGGGTTCCCGAGTGGATGTTCTCTCCGAAGTTTATGATATTGACAGGTGACTGGTTTATAAGATCGATCAGTCTTTCATGGGATTCTTCCAATGCCCTGAAGTATGCTTCAATTGTATCCGGCCAGTCCATCATGGCATAGACTCCGTTCATTACACCGGTTTTTTCGATATAAAGACTCTGGATATTCATCCTCGGCATAAAGATCGTCGGCGCTCCCAGGTCCCCGACCTCTTTTTGGGCCTTGTCGAACTGAGCCTGATCCCATTTGTAATCGGCATTTTCCTCTCTCCAGATTGCCGCCTTCAGTTCTTCTTCTGTTTCCACTTCCCATTTGATTGTCAGAGGGTAGGGGGAGGAATCTGTATCCCGGAGTACAAGGGTTTGATCTCCGACTGGAGTGGAGATTGTGATCTGCTTATCGGTTTCATTCAGCTGCTTTTCTGTTCTCTTTACAGACGGATGTTCAATTCTCTGAAAACAGGGATTGTACCAGTCGTAAAGCCTTGCCGAACAGTCAAGTTTTCTGTGTATATCCTCGATGGAAAGTCCGTCGTAGCCTTCAGGAAGCTTTTCACCGGCAAAAATCTTGTCGTAGTACCAGCATCCTATACGGGGCTGCCAGATTATTTTTCCTTCCGAACGTTCGAACACAACATCTTCATGCAGCTGTGCCCACGTACGGGATTCTATATTATTTTTCATCAGACTCTCCTTAATATATATCATAGGTTACTGTGTTGGAAAAAACTCTAAACTCTCCATGGGGATTTTACGTTCATTTTAATCCGGCAGTATTTTTTCAAACTCCGGATCGCCTGATAATTTGAAAGAAATTTTTGTGTCTTTATTTCGAGAGAGTTTCTGGTATTATAAAATACCGGAGGAATTGTGAGATTTTATATAAAAGATGATCTGATTATGGTTATCGGTAAAGAAAAAAATGAGGTCAGTCACAAGCACTATCCACTTCATCTAATAATCGCGTCTTCTCCGATAAATATTAACGGGGAGGAGATTTTTGATTCAATCGTTATAGGAAGCAATGTTGAACATATCGGCTACTTCAAAGATCAATGTTGCTCTCTTCTGATCAGTCCTGAAACCATGTATGGCACTATTCTGTCCGAAAAGTGCAGTGAAAATGGATTTTACAGAGATTCCCGAACACCTTGTTCCCCGGCCGCTTATAAATATGGATTTATCAGAAAAAGAAGGCAGTGATATTTTCTGTCATGTTTTTAAATTGCTGGAAAATATAGCGGAACAGCATAATTCGGAGATCCGTGAAAAAGATCCGCGAATCGTCAGGGCAATTCAGGGGATAAAAACACATAAAGGTATGGGGGTGAATATAAAATCTCTGGCGGAGGATTCATTACTTTCTGAATCGAGGTTTACTCATCTTTTTAAAGATGAAGTCGGTATTTCAGTTATGAGATTTGCCGGATGGATTCGGCTTCATTCTCTTCTTCTTGATTTTTTAAGTTCTGATATGAGTATTACTGAAGCAGCCTATAACTACGGGTTTACAGATTCCGCTCATTTTTCCCGGACTTTCAAAAGTTATTTCGGTGTCGGTTTAAAGAAGATTGCCGGTAAAAAGGCTGTGAATAACCGTTTGATACAATTTTTATAAGATAAACAGTGTGTAATATTAAAATATCTTTTCCAGATTCGGGAGACACTATGAGTATGAAAAAAAATTCTGATCGTTTTATGACCATCCGACGAAATTAATTCTAATGTTGATCTTTTTTCTGACTTTTTCTGTTTCATGTACTACTCGTCCTGCCGATAAAAATGAGACAAATTCAGAGGCTGTATCCCTGGAGTTTATCAGTAAATTTTTTACCGGTGATACTGAACTTCTCTACAGTAATTTCAGCAGTAATATGGTTGACTATATGACTGAAGAGGAATTTGCAGGTATGAGTATACAGGTTCGTGAAAC
This sequence comes from uncultured Spirochaetota bacterium, assembly GCA_942491575.1. Lineage (GTDB taxonomy): Bacteria > Spirochaetota > UBA4802 > UBA4802 > UBA5550 > CAZHNW01. The sequence continues at coordinate 1,576 of CALOBT010000011.1, read as the reverse complement.
CTTCGGCAGTGAATATGAAACCATTGAATATTCCGATACCCTCGCAGACGGGCTTTTTCAGCATATATCAAAACTGAAAATGGCAACTTCCGGACAGCTGTTTCTTTTTTCAGTCTGGCTGAATGACGATTTTAAGGTCGAAGGTTTCAATATTGCTCCGGTACAGGAGGCTGCAGAAAATCCTCACACTGAATATTTAACAAAATCAAAAATGAATCTTCCTTTTACCGGAGAATGGTATGTAGTATGGGGCGGCAGAACCATTGAACAGAATTATCATGCTGCATATATGGATCAACGGTTCGCATATGATCTCTTAATTGTCAAAAACGGAAGCAGTTATCAGGGCGATAAGGAAAAGAATGAGAGTTATTTCTGTTTCGGAGAACCTGTGATATCTCCGGCTGACGGGGTTGTTGTTGCTGTGACAAACAATGTCCCGGACAATATTCCGGGAGTTATGAATCCTGAACAGCCTGCGGGGAATTATGTTGTTATTGATCATGAGAATGGTGAGTTTTCGATTATTGCTCACTTTATGAAAGACAGCATCTGCGTTCAGGAAGGAGACAGGGTCTCTGGACGGGATCTTCTCGGTCTATGCGGAAACAGCGGCAATTCAAGCGAAGCCCATATCCATTACCATATTCAGGACAGCGGTATTTTCGGTGCGGGGTTTGGTTTTCCCATACAGTTTGTTGATTATTATGCTGATAACGAATATATATCCAGAGGTGAACCTGTACAGAATCAAGTCATCAGAAATGCTTTGGAATAGAATATAATCGTCCGAAATTCTTTGGCGAAATCTACCGCCGGGAATCTTTTCGATTTCCGGCGGTATTACAGATTGGTGATTTCTTTTAAAATTGTTTATTTCAGATATCTTTTATTCTTGACATTAAAGATCCGTACCATCAAATTCTTTCAATAAGGGTACTACTATGCGACTCTTCCGTTATAACAGGGGCTGAAAAATAATGCAGGATAAACCGGATACAAATACTCTTCCGGGGGAAGATAAAGAATATATTCTGGTCGAAGGGGCCAGTCAGAATAATCTTAAGAATATCAGTTTGAAAATCCCTCTTGGGGAGATGACAGTTGTAACCGGGGTCAGCGGTTCAGGAAAATCATCCCTTGCTTTTGATACAATCTATTCCGAGGGGCAGCGGCGCTATGTTGAAACATTCTCCGCATATACCCGGCAGTTTCTGGACCGGATGGATAAGCCCCGTGTTGATAAAGTGGAAGGGATTCCTCCGGCCATTGCGATAGACCAGACAAATCCTGTAAGAACATCCCGCTCCACAGTCGGAACCATGACCGAACTTGCTGACTACCTGAAGCTTCTTTTTGCAAGATCATCTGAACTGTACTGCGGGGGATGCGGCCGGAAGGTTAAAAGAGAAACCCCGGACATTGTATGGGATGAGTTGTATGATGAACTCGGATTTGATGATTCAACCGGGAAGGGGATTCCTCTTGTTATCACTTTTCCCCTGGAAATTCCGGAAAACTTCACTGAAGAAGAGGCCTTGAACTTCTTGCAGGACAGGGGTATCAAAGAATCTAT
>CALOBT010000010.1:0-8665 GCA_942491575.1 uncultured Spirochaetota bacterium | reverse complement strand
GAGTTGGACATCCCCCAGGGGAAGAGCTTCCCCTCCCATGACAAACTGGAGGCCTACCTGGCGGACAAGGCACAGGACCTGATAAATCTCCGGGTTTTCGAAAGCGTCGAATACCGCCTGGAGGAGACCGAGTCCCTGAACGGAGCCAAACTCTACCGGGGGATTATCATCGTCGACGGCGCCTGGACCCTCTACCCTATCCCCTACCCGAAATACGACAGCAACAGCGGATTTCGGGGGGGCTTGAAAATCTACTATAACAATTTCATCGGAACCCTGACCAACTTTTATCTAGGAATGAACATCGATATCCGTCCCGATGGGAAAGGGTGGGAAATACCCCAATGGTCGATAAATCCGGAAATCAGCAACATCAGCCTATTCGGTCAGGATTTTGCCCTGGACATCATGCAGAAATATCAGGAAAGCAGCAAATATAATGACGAGGCTGATGAGTATCTGGAGAAGTACAATTATTACTCTACCTCGGTGGCCCTCACCACGACTTTGAGATTCCCCCGCCATTTCTACTATAGCTTCGCCCCCAAGTTGGCGTTCTACTACGGCTACGAAGATCAGTTGCCTAATAACGGCTCCAACATCGTAGAGGAAGATATTCAGTTTTCCTTCAGCCACAGTACAGGCTGGGGCGATATCGATTGGATAGGGAATTTCCGCCGAGGATTTGGCTTTTCCCTCTCCAACTCCTTGGCCTACGTAACGGAAGACCAGCTGGAAGGTTCAGTAAAATCGAGTATTACCGGAACTGTGAAGGCCTTCTACCCCTGGAAGATCTTCAATCCCTCGTTCCGCCTAAAAGGGTTCTACAGCTTTAACGATGAACTTTCCGGCCTGGGAGGCTCCATGCGGGGAATCCGGGATGACAGCCTCTACGGCATCTACGGAGGATTTTTAAATACCAGCGTAAACATCAGCGTTATCCGCTGGAAAGGGGTGGGAGAAGCGCTGTGTCAGCCCTTCTTCGATGTTGGATTAGTAAAAAAAGAGGGGATTGATTTCGATCTTGAACAGGACATGAAGTACAGCAGCGGCGCCGATTTCATCCTCTACCTGGATAAGCTTAAGAGCCTGGTGGCCCGGGGAAGCATCGGCATTGACCTGACCAACCCCGACTGGAGTGATGGGCGCAAATACGAAATTACGATCGAAAGCAGGTTGCTTTATTAAATTTATTCATGTTGGCCTCAGGTGAAGACGGTAGTTCCTCCCGACTCTCAGGAGGCCGACATGACACAATTAAGAGAAAGGCAGTTTTAAAACGTGTGGCAATATAAGTTAGACGAGATAAAATAGGAAGTATAAAAATGACTGAATGTTATTATTAAATATTGGGAAATTGTAATGACAAGAACCAATCCAAAGAAAATATTGATTCTGGTACTGTTCTTTGTTGCCCAGATTAGTTCCATTGGAGCAGTTCATAATGAAGAAGTACAGACTGAGAATAGTGCTGCTATAGGGAAAAATGGTATCGGTGTTTCTTTATACCGTTATCTGGGGTCCGCCGTATTTTTCTTAAATCCACATTGGAATATCTCATATGACAGAATAATCGGAAATTTCGGTATTGATTTATCATTAAGCAGATCACTAGATAGATATTGGGATGAAAATGGCTATGACTCAGAGTATTTCCATGTATATTTCGACCTAAAGCCGTCCGTTTATCTTATTAAATGCAAGTTGACGGAAAACTGGAGTTTCCTGTTCTACACATTCGGAATACTGCAATTCACTTCGGGATATTGCCCGGAAACAGAGGAATTTCCTTTTGATGAGTTGAAATTAGAATTAGTTAATACGAAATACGGTATCGGGAGTGTATTTATTAAAAGAAAGCATGAATCTTTTTATATCGATTTAGGATTAGGCAATTTCATCGGTAAAGAATATAAACAAGATGAGGGATTTACCTTTAAAGTAAATCCCTCAAGCTATTGGAGACTTCATCTTGATTTTGGGGTTAAGATACGATTTTAAATTGATCTAAATGGAAACAATGAAACTATTCTGCTGTCTGAGAGAAGGCCGCTTCCACTTTTGCACCAAGGCAAGCTTCCATCCAGAAATCCCCGTTCCTGCTGAAACAATCGACACTTAGATATAACATGTTCCAGTGGGCAAACTGATAGGAAAGAGTAATCCCCCCCATTATGGTTCTGTTCCGAGAAGCATCCGCCATCGCTTCATCGTCTCTGAAATAATTGTCGCCAAGAAGATCAAGACCGTCTATCTGAGACAGATAGAGAAATCTTAACTCCGGGATAATTCCCGCAAATGCCCCGAACTCAGCCTCCATTTCACACCAGAAAGCCCCGGGGCCGTATGGTGAGGTCATGGGTATCGCAACAGATCCTTTATCCATTTTGAACCGGTATATTGCCCGGGCAAAGGCATTTCGATCGTTCCCCTCATCCCAATAAAAATTCCCCCATAGATAATGGGTTTTTCCCGCCTCGAAAGTTACCTTAGATAAAATTTCTGTAAATAGAGGCTGATAAGCTGCACCTACAATCCAGGAAGGAATGGTGGGTAATTCCGAATCATTAATTCCAACGAGATCCGATGCACTGATGTCATCCGTCCCCCCCATGAAATAGAGCTCGAGCCCCGGGTATGGAACAACAGAAAGATCCATGACCAAACTCATGTTATGTTCACCCACAACTGTGTTATGCCAGCTGAAAACAGGGAAAATATCACCCAACTGAAATCCGTTCTCCGCTCTTACAACAAAGGAGTGAGCCCCTACTCCAAACCGCACCTTGCTCCACGAGTATTCAAAGCGGTGCATGGTCGCTATTATGGTATTTTCACCGAATACGGCGGATTTAGGAACCTCTCCACTGCCATTCATAAGATCGACATCGGCCTGCCGATTCTCCAAGGTGGCAAAATAGGACTGCATCTGCAGGGAACCAAGATTGAATTTATAAAACACACCATCTAAAAAGGGAATATCCTTGGAAGGATAGAGGGTAGAAAAATCGGCAGCGCCGTAATGAACCTTGTTCCTCCCTATAACGAAATCAAGGGAATCCAACAGATAGTAAAAGTATCCTGCTCTGATCATCCCATTTTCAGCTGCAATAGGATTTCCATCATAGTTAGGAAAAAAATTGTTTGATTTGAAAAGATCATCTTCGTCGTACTCTGTCTTAAGACCGGCTTTCAGATAGATTCCCCCAAGATCATCGTCCTGAGCATTCAAAGTTATATTTAAAAAATCAGGGGTTTTTAAATATAAGCGAGTAAAATCCGGCCAGGCTTCACTGCTTCGAAAGTACTGTTCATAGTTTATCTCTATAGATTCTTCAAAAACAACACTATCCGGATCATAATCAATGATATCCAGTACGTCTTCATTCCCCAATTCGAGGGCATATTGATATAGGTCTTTTTTTGATAGAGGAAATCCAGAATGAGGAAAAATCCTTCCCGCAGCGGAATAGGAGTCCAGAAGCATCTCCACTTCCCTATCCCCGGGCATATAGGAATATTGACCGTACAAGGGTACAAGCAAAATTATGGATAAAAGGGTGTATGCTAAAATTTTCTTCATGATGTTTATCGATTTTTCCTATTAATCATTCCGGTTAATTACAAAATCCTGGATACTACCCATCTGTTCAATGAAGTGTATCCAGGATTCCCAATATGACTCGACTCATCGTCCGCTTTTTGAAAGAATCGTATGCACCGTTTTCAATGCTATCTTCAAATCCACTATGGGGGAGATATTCTTTACATAAAAAAGATCATACATGAGCTTTTTCTCGGCATCCTCTACGGAGGCACCATAGCGGTACTTAACCTGTGCCCATCCGGTAAGACCGGGCTTCACAAGATGACGAAGATTGTAATGCGGAATATCCTTATCCAGATGTTCTACAAATTCAGGCCGCTCAGGCCGAGGGCCGATGAAACTCATATCACCTTTGAAAACATTATAAATCTGAGGCAGTTCATCCAGACGAACACGACGGATGAAATCACCCACCGGTGTTAACCGGTGATCATTCTCCATGGCCCATACGGCTCCATTCTTTTCAGCATCCACACGCATACTTCTGAACTTGTAGATAGTAAAATTCCTGCTTCCAAGACCTACGCGAACTTGTTTATAGATGGCAGGCCCCTTACTTGTCGTCTTTACCAGTACAAAAGTAAACAGACAGAAAAGAAGAATTAGAGGGGAGAAGAGCAGTATGACAAATACATCCAAAAACCGTTTAATCTTATGATAGATGGAGTAGGGACCGCGGCTCATGTTTTGAAGAAACCACAACTTGTCGGTAACGTTTACAGGAATGGTTTCTTCGATTTGCTCCCAGAAAGTAGAAAGCTGATACATACGTACCCCTTTCGGGAAGAGATTATAGAGATGCCGATAGACGTCCCGATACCATGTATCATTTACTACGATGGAATGAGTTCCCTCCTTATCAAGGAAATCGGTAAGCTCATCCATACTGTGCATTAGGCGAACAGAACCACTCTTCAGCCATTCGGGAAGATCTTCTTCGTCTCCCACCACAAAACCTGAAAGGGTATAGCCCAGGCGTGGATTTCTCATCATCTTTTCAGCCAGTTCAAGGGAGTGATCATCCAAACCGACAAAAACGAGAGATCGCTGGATGCCGAAACGATCAAGAAAATGTTCAAAAACATTGCGCCAGAGAGAAAACAGAGCCACGAAGAATACGGTAATCAGACCTAAATTGGTTTTAGGAGAAATGGCGCTGGAAGGAAAGAGATAAAAGAACAATACCGCCAAGGCGACATTGATAACAATGCTTATTAGAAAACGCTTATAATTTAGAGGTTGGGTAATATTATAAATGTCTGCAATATAAAAAACGACAAACCATAAGATGAATAGACAGATTAGAGGAATATGAAGAAGCATTTGCGCCGATAGATCCGCAATACCATAGCGCAGAACGAGGGTAAGGCCCAGAGCAAGGAGCAGGAGTAAGTAATCAATTACAAAAATAAACAGCTTCAGTAGTTTACGGTTCATGTTCCTCCAACTATCCTTCTATCATAATATCGGAAATATAATTGTCATAGAACCAGGAAAAGAACGCATCTACCCTTCCGATAAAAGATTCGGTCAGCCTGTCACCGAAAAGTCCGAAGAAAGTAAAGGCCGATGCACCGCCCGCTCCATAGACAATCAGCCGATCGCCTTCATCCCGCACCCAGAGGAGAGTCACCATGTTCCCCTCCTTAACAGCCTTGAACCCCTTATAATAAAGATTCCCGTTGTTTACGCTTTCAAACAGAAAGATGTCGCCATCGAGAGAATAATTATAAACTGTTTCCTCAGGATCAAAGGGCTTCATCTTATGATAAGCTACTATCGTGTCCTTTCCGGGGGTTGGGGAAGTCTCTGAAAGGATCTCGGTATTCTTAAATAGAGGATACCACTTCTCATTTCGCTTGGAATAGTAGGGGATACCATCAAAGGAAGTCACATCAAGCAAGATAGACCGAATGAATTGCAAATTATCCCGGCTTTCATCAACAGGAATAACCATCACTATCTCTGCTAGAAAATTCGGGTCCACATCCTCAAGAAGCGCCTTTAGGTGCTCCCCCGCTACATCCCCGCTCTGGAAACAAGAGTCTTCGTGGGAGTCGAGAACACGAAAGAGGTACTCCCCCCGCTGCATTTGGGCCAATTCCGCATCGGAAAGCCCTGAAAATGGCAGGTTTTCTGCGGTTAAAGAGAATATCCCCATGACAAGGCAAAATAGCAGGACGGACACTGTTTTCCGGTTAGATTTATACGTATACACCCTCAAATATATGCCACAAAATCGCTTCTTTTTCAACACGGAGCAGGAGCAGTCAGAACCTTAGCCCTGTCCAGCTCTTCCTTGATCAACCATTCTTCCCGAGCCATTCGGGATCCGCTCCAGATCCTCCCCCACATGGAAATCTGGAGAATCCTTATGCTGCCCATTGTGCGGGCCCCCTGGAAGAGGCCCGCGGAACCCGGGGTCAGACTTATTTAAGCCGCCAAAGATAGCTTAACCCAAGGGTAATTCTGAAAATCGGCTCGTGCTCCCCTTCCTGGGGCCGGTATATCCATGCCTCGGTGGCGGCCGTTTCCTCTGTGGCCGGTTCCAGCCCCATGGCATTGAAGGCCATCCCCGCCTCCAGATCGGCAAAGATCGAAAAAGGAACACCGAACAAGCTGATCGGAAAATCGGTTTTTGCCTGCAGAGTTAGAATATGCTCCACCGTGCCATCCAACAGCTGAGTCGGATCCGGAATCTGTGTCCATTTTGAATACTCATGCCAGGGGTTGGCAGGGCTTTTTGCACCGTTCATCACCCATTCGAGAGCGAGATAGAGGGAAAGATCCCGAGAATTCCGCAGTTGAAAACTGTTTTGATAATCAAAAAGAAAGGATACATTGTTTTCTCCATACTTGTATCCAACATAGTTTTGCGTATAATCGATGGGCATCCGGGTGGTTCCATCTTCAAGCAAATAGCTTACTGCGGGGTAATAAGTATAGGGATAGGGATGATAGGAATAGTAAACCGGCACATCATCATTGTTGTAATCATCAAACGCTTTGGTATTCGTGGTAGAATTTGTAGCGCCGAAGGTATCCTTGGTGGCCCCGGCATGATAAAAACCCAATCGTCCGAAGTCAAAATCGCGGTACCCGCCTATTGACCAGGCCAGACGGTTCTGGTTTTTCCTTTCCACCCCCGGCAGGATGTCTCCATTAATGTCATCAATTAAAATCTGCGACGTAAAATATCCTTCATCGGTGGTCCGATCCAGGAAAAATCCCAAGAAGTGCTTGCTATTGGCAAACTCCTGCCAGGGCTTTGCTCCGTCGTCTATGACCAGCTGGGTAAAATACATGATCATGGGACTAAAAAAGAAATCCGGACTGAAGGAATCTCCGCAAGTTACGGCGCTCTCCTGTAATCCGAAACGCCAATCCCCCAGGTTTAGACCGTAGACGTGAAAATGGGCCCCCCGATCCACCCAATTTATACCGTTTGGGTATAGTGATTCATACCCTAATTCGCCCGGAAAAGGATTGTCATCGGGGCCGAAACCGAAGTAAGTATTTTCGGAGTTGTGATTCAAGTTCACCCAACGGTTGGTGTAGAAAAAGTAGTCTCCCTTGTACTTCACCTCGATCTGAACCGCCGGAATCGGCTCAGAATTGACAAAAAGGCTGTAGGGGGAATCTATCACATCTTCCTGGGTACTGCGGCCTGTTTTTACAGAAAAGCGTTCGGACTCGAATTCCAAATGAGCATCATTAATGTATAAATATCGCCCGAGCATGTGGACTTCCGAAGGATCATACAATTCATCATTGATCATGGACCAGTCAACAAAAAGGGAAAAACTCTTGTAGTGATAATCGAGGAGAGCCTCGGTGGTGTCGTAGAAAGTTTTAGGCGCCCTTTGCCCTCCGAGCATTTCATACTGCCGCTGGGCCGTACCGGAGAAAAAAAACTCAAACGCCAGATATTCATCGCTCTCTGTATTTTCGGCCTCCTCTCCGGCAAAAAGACCGGCGACGGAGAGTAAAAAAAACAATGCTAATAAACTAAAAAGTATTTTACGTGAAAAATCACCCATAAGATGCCTCCTTCAAAAGAATGTATAGGATATTAAATGCTTACTCTTCGATATACTCCGAAAGCTCATTGGATATCCTCTGCATCTGGCGTGTCAGTCCCGCATTACGCCAGATACCGATATTCACTTTTGACTTCTCCGGATTGAAAAGGCCGTTCGCTCCGTCGACTAACTCGACATCGGAAGAGCCTTCACTCCAATCCTTAACATACTTAATTCCGTATGAAGCCCAGAACTCCTGGAGATCTTCCTTAAGGCGGGTTCTGGTATCATCCTTATCTAAAACAAACGCTTCAAAAGAAACCTGACGAATGAACCTGGAACAGCCCGATTCATCCATAGACGATGTCTCAGGGGAGACCGAATCCAAGAACATTTTACCTTTCTCCTGAAGATTGCGATACTGACGGATAAATTTCCCTACGCTCCAGGAGAAGGTGGATCCGCTGTATTTCACCAGCTCGGCAAACTGATCCCGAGGATCCCGCCTTACGAATATGATTACCTGACCAGAGAAATACGAAGGATGAAGAAGATGGAACAGTTCAGGATTCAGCCCTGAAATGGCATTGTCAAAAATAAGAACTCTGCCATCCTGTCCGAGGCGACGGTAAAACAAAGAAAGAATCCGTGACGCCGCAAGTCTGACCGGTTCATCATGCTCAGGACCGAAAGAATATTTTTCCTCCCTTTTCCTCCGCATATACTCACGCAGAGCCCCGTTCAAATCGGTTACCAGTTGGAGATACTCTTCATCATTTCTGAAATCCATTCCAAGCTGGGTATCAAGCATCTGCTTATACTTGGTGACCCTTGGAATAACATGGAATCGGGCGGCGGTGAAATAGACATAATCTACCAGGGCGTACAGGCCCGACAGAGCACCCCTCTCACGGGTTAAGGTCCCTCCGAGTATTTCCGGCCACATTTCCGGCTCGGGACATAACGCCCAACGGCCAAGTCTTTCGCCGTAGGGAATTCGGCCCGCCGCCGTCTGAACAAGATATCGGAGACCATA
>CALOBT010000009.1:0-4672 GCA_942491575.1 uncultured Spirochaetota bacterium | reverse complement strand
AGGAAGGATCGACTTTCAGAAGTTCTCTTAGCGTATCTATGGCAAGAAGATTCTGATCAGTTTCAATATATGCTATTGCGAGATGATACCGCATCAGAGTTGCATTAGGTTTCTTTGCTATTGCCAGACGGTAATGTTTGATGCTGTCATTATACAGTTCCTTATGCAGGTACACATTCCCGAGATTATTGTTTACCTCAAGCGATTGTGGAGCAATTTCGTACGCATCTAGAAGGTACTGCAGTGCCTTGTCATACTCCTTGAGCTCATCATAGAGCTTTACCCACATTAATCATGGGCAGAACATACTGAAGAATCCTTTGCTATGGCATTTTCATAGGCTTTCACAGCACTGTCAGTGTGCCCGGCATCTTCCTTTATCTGTCCAAGGAGTATAAAAAATACACAGCTGAATCCGGATTGTTCTGTACAGCTTTTATCACATAACTCAGGGCTTCGTCAGTTTTTCCAAGCTCATATTTAACAAGAGCGAGATTGTGAAGGGTTACAGCCTCATTGGGATCAAGAGCAGCTGCCATTTCAAAGTATTCTTCAGCACCCTCAATTTTACCGCTTTGTTTATATGCAACAGCCAGAGCACGCAGATAAGATGCATTTTCAGGTTCTATTTCTATTGCCTTCAGGTAGAATGAAACCGCGTTTGTCCAATCCTTCTTCACCTTGTAGATTTCACCGGCTTGAAAAAATGCTTTGTCGTACTGCCTGTTCATAGAGGCGGCCATAGTAAAAGCCCTGAGGGCATTATCAATATCGCTTACTTTCAGGTATGAAGCACCAAGATTAAATGCAGCCCGGTAATTCTGATCATTCAGATAAACGGCGCCCTCAAAGGAGTGAATAGCATTCTTGAAATCACCGGTTCGGTACTGAACCTTCCCGAGTTCATACAGAATCTCGTCATCCTCCGGATTCAGACGGTAGGCTTCGCTGAATTCGCTTATAGCATTGTCCCAGCTTCTCGTCTGGGCATAGATCTTACCGAGAGTGTTATGGGGAACCCAGAGACTCTTGTCGTTGTCGATAGCTTTGTTGGCATTTTCAACAGCTTCCCTGAGATTCACTTCATTTGAATTGTCCTCCCGAAAGTAAGTTTCACCAAGATATGCATAGGCGCTGCCTCCGTCAGGATTCAGTCCCGCCGCTTCCTCAAATGTGTCCTTTGCATCACTGAAACGGTTCTCTTCAAGGGCTCTGCGCCCTTCTTCGATTAATGTTTTTATCTTTTCTTCAAGCTGACGCTGTTCTTCCTGAAGGGATGCCAGTCTGGCCTCCTCTTCTTTTCTCCGCTGCTCTGCCGCAGCGATATCAGCTTCCCTTCTCCGCTGGGCTTCGGCGAGCTCCGCTTCCCGCTGTCTGGCGGCATCCGCATCTGATTTCTGCTGTTCCACAGACTTCTGTTCAGAAATAGATTCCGTTGTTTCCTGCAGGGTATCCCCTATTTCACTCAGAGTTTCTACCAGTTCATCCTGTTTTTCCCTGTCGGCGGCAGCCTTTTCCTCTTCAGCCTGTTTCCGTTTTTCCATAACCTCATCTTGAAGTTCCCGGGCCTCTTTGTCCCCCGCATCTTCTATAAGAAGACGGTCTATATAATCGAGTGCCCGCTGGTAGTCGCCCTTATTCATATATTCCCTTGCAAGAACAAGGGTATTTTCTCTCGTTTTATCAACAGTCTCTACTGTAGTGACTACAGTATCATCTTTTTTACCGGGAACAAGCATAACAACTGCAATGATAATTACTATCAGTACTGCTCCGCCTATCCCGAATATTATTCGTTTATCCATATTATACCTCTAGTCTTCAATATCTAATTCCAGATCATAATCCTGAATTTCTTCTGAATCGGCAGACAGGTTTTTTGTATCCTCCGAGACAGTTTCCAAAGAATTGAGAACAGAATCGAGAAGCCTTTTCTGCCTTTCCTCCTCGGCCCTCCGTCTCTCCTCTTCAGCTTTTCTCCGGGCCTCTTCTTCAAGTCTTCTTGCTTCAGCTTCCCTCTGTTTCCGCTCTTCTTCCTCAATTCTTCTCTGTTTATCCTCTTCTATCTTATTATCAAGGAGGCTCATCATGGACTGAATAGCCTCTCTATCGGCATCATCAGGCCGAAGTGTCAGAAATATCCTGTAATCGGACACCGCATCCTCATATTTAAGGAGATTCACTCTGGTATTGGCTCTGTTTAAATAAGCATCAGCATTGGAATAATCAGCCTTAATTGTCTGGGTGTACATCTCCTCCGCCATTTGCTCTTTCCCCGAGCGAAAATAGTTGTTTCCGAGGTTAAAATAAAATTTGTCCCGGCTGCCCTCAGTGACATCAAGCCCCTTCTGAAGGATTTCCACAGCTTTCTCAATTTCACCCAGCTGTTCATATATTACTCCCAGATAAATATAAGCTTTATCCTCTGTCGGATTCTGTTCCACGGCTGCAATAAGCAGAGGGAGGGCTTCCGCCGGCTTATTTTCCATAAATAACTCTTCCCCACGGGATATAAAATCCTCCGAGAATAGACAAAGAGGGGAAAAAATTAGTAATATTAGTAACAAGTGGTGTTTCATTTTATTTTTCCTATTCAATTATGCAGCACCTCGATATAATGATCCTATAATATTAATATAACTTTTATCAGGGGAATGGACTATGTTACTGACAATTCTTCTTATTGTAATACTCGGCATTTCAATCGGAGTAATCGCGTTTTTTATTATCAGATCCATAGTTGCCCCGAAAAAAGTCATAACTTTAGCCAACTTGTACCGGCAGGGAAAAACTGCAGGTATGATACGTATGGCCAAGAATATTATAGCAAAGGAACCCCGTAATAGTGAAGCCCACTATTTTCTCGGCCTTGCATATCTCGGAGAAAGCAGACCGGAGCTGGCCATGATGGAGTTTAAAACGGTAAACCAGATCGGTCAGTTCTCAAACCTCTGCCCGGAAGATAAATTCAGACAGCAGATTGCCGAACTCTATGCAAGATTCAATCAGCCCGAAGAAGCCCTCAAGGAATATCTCCTGCTTATTAAAAGGGATCCGTCCAATGCCGACTATTATTTTAAATCGGGAGAACTTTTCGAAGAACGGGATAAATCAGAAAAAGCCCTTATGTATTACAGAAAAACTATCGAACTGGACGGACGTCATTCAGATGCCCATTACCGCCTCGGCTATCTCCTCTACCGGGGTAAAAAATTTGTCGAAGCAAAAAACGAGCTTCAGATTGCCGTCAAATTCCAGCCGAACAATTATAAGGCATACTTTTTTCTCGGCAGACTTCAAAAGGAAAATCATGATTATACAGCCGCTCTTATTACCCTGGAAAGAGCGCAAAGAGACCCTGATTACAAGATAAAAGCTCTGGTCGAACGGGGAAGCTGCTATATGAGTATGAAAAACTATGATAAAGCCATATCCGAACTGGAGAGAGCCGTTAAACTCAGTCAGGACGAGGCATCAACAGAAACTCTTTACGGCCGGTATTTCCTGGGTCTCTGTTATGAAAAACTAAGAAAGATAGAGAATGCAATCAGCCAGTGGGAAAAAGTCTATGCAAAAAAACCCTCTTTCAGGGATGTTGCAGAAAAACTCAGTCAGTATCAGGATATCCGCCAGAACGACAATATGAAGGATTATCTCACATCATCAAATGCTGATTTCCTTGAAATATGTAAATCATTGACAAATACTCTTAACATTTCCCTCAGGGATTCGGGAGAAATTCCAAACGGATGTCAGATTATTGCCGTGGAAAGTGATTCCAAATGGAGAAACGCAAAAAAAATGCCGAAACTCCTCTGGTTTCTCCGAGTACCCGATATGATTTCCGAGTCAACAATCCGCTCCCTTCATGAAGTCATGAAAAAACAGAATATTGCGAGAGGAATTATAGTTTCAAGCTCCAATTTCTCCCGTAAAGCAATAGATTTCGCAGAGAACAGACCTATCGATCTGGTTAATAAAGAAAAACTACAGGAAATGCTTCAGAATATAACCTTATAAGCATTATTCGGGAAAGGACACCATGAAAATACTATGCATCGCTGATCACCGTGATCCCCTGATTTATTCCAACCGCATCAAAGAGCGGTTCAAGGATATCGATTTCGTATTATCGGCCGGAGATCTTGATCTTGATTTTTACGGTTTTATTGTCAGTTCCCTGAACAAACCCCTTTTCTTTGTATTCGGAAATCATAATCTGAAAAGAATTTCTTACTACCGGAAAGAGTATGCCAATCCCATGAAAAATATCGAGGATGTTTATATGGCACCCTCTTTCGGGTCCACCTATATAGGCGGAAAGGTTGTAAAACACAACGATCTCCTTATTTGCGGTCTCGGGGGCAGTTTCAGGTACAATAAAGGGCCGAATCAGTTTACTGAACGGGGAATGTATTTTTATATGCTGAAGTTAATCCCCAGACTTGTTCTCAATAAGCTTTTATACGGAAGATACGTTGATATACTTGTAACCCATGCTCCTCCCTACGGGATACATGACAGGGAGGATATCTGTCACAGGGGATTCGAGGCTTTCAAGTGGTTCATGAAAAAGTTCAAGCCCCGTTTTCTGATCCACGGGCATGTACATCTTTATGACAGAAATGCTGTACGCAAGGAAAAATATGAAAATACAATTGTAATAAATGCT
>CALOBT010000008.1:0-2256 GCA_942491575.1 uncultured Spirochaetota bacterium | reverse complement strand
CAATAAGCACTGAGGCATCTGAAGGAGCGATGGTGGCAATTATCTTACGAAGCTCTTTAATAACATCACTATTACCTACCATCCCCATATTGTTCGGCTCAAGAATACTTCTCAACTCTTTGTTTTCAGAAGCAAGACGAGTGTGATCAAGCATGCGCTCAAGCGTAAGCTTAAGCACATCAAAATCCAGCGGCTTTGTAAGATAATCGTACGCACCAATTTTCAATGCTTTTACCGCAGTATCTACAGATGAAAAAGCCGTCATAATCAAAATAGGGATAGAAGGGTTGTATTCCTTGATAAGCTCAAGGGCAGTAATACCGTCCATTTTCACCATTCGAATATCCATCAAAATAGAATCGTACGATTGATTACGAACCATTTCGACAGCAACTTCACCATCATCAGCTTCTGCTACATCATAGCCCCAGCCTTTAATGATAATTTTCAGCATGGAACGGTGTGCTAAATCATCATCTACTATCAATACTTGCGCGCTCATTAGGCGTTTTCTCCTACCGGTGACACTGGGATTTCAATAATAAACTGGGCACCTGCACCTTCCTGTGATTCAACACGAATGGTGCCGCCATGTGCTTCTATGATTTTGAAAACAATAGACAGACCAAGTCCTGTCCCCTGACTTTTAGTGGTGTAGTACGGTTCGAAAATGCGGATAACATCTTCTTTGCTGATACCTTTACCTGTGTCGGAAATAGCCAATGTTACTGCTCCAGTCGCTGTTCTGGGTTCCGGCTGTAAACAGATTGTCAAAGGCCTTATCCTTCCCCTCGGCGGTATTATACTGGGCACGGGCGGTAATTATTCCTGTACCCGGAGGATCAGTATGGTCAACAAGAACCTGATCACCCGTTGTAAAACTCCAGACGGTCCCTTCTGTGGTTCCGTTAGAGTTCTTTTCATCAATCCTCCAGTAGTAGGTTGTATTCAGATCAAGGGTGCCAGGATTGTAAACAGTCGAAGTCTGATTCCCCTTAAACTCACCGGAATCGGGAGTCGGATCAGTACCGAAATAGACATCATGGCTTTCGGCGCCGCTTCCTGCAGTCCAGTTTAAAGAGGCATTCAGTGAGATATCCGAAGACTGATTCCCCGGAACCGGACCGGCAGCGGCATCGGGAGGATCGGTATCGCCGATTCCGAAAACACCGTTAATAGCATCCGCAAAACTCGCGGCAGAACCCTGAACCTGATCGTACAGCCAGATCCATCCCCCCTCTGTACCGCACTGATTTTTCCAGTATGTAAGAGTACTGGTAATACTGCTGATACCGCTGTTGCTGTCAAGTCCGGGATAAGTAGGAATGCCTGCAAAAGTCCAGCTGCAGGGAGTGTTCCCCGATCCTCCGGCATAACACTGGAGATACACCGCATCTATGGTACCGGGCCGTTGGCTGTTGACGTTATTAATCAGGTCGGTCCAGAAAGTCTGTTGAGTATAGGGACAAATGGAAACCTTGAATCCGATATCAGCGAGCATAACGGCAAACTGAGTGGCCGAAGAGAGATGGTATGTCAGTTCGTCATCAAAATTGATTGCATCCACATCAGGAAAGTTATCTTTCAGTGCCTGAAAGTTCCTATAAAGAGTAGTAGTCGGACCGGTACCCTCGGCAGCAATCAGATCCCTGATATTGTTGAAAGTCTGGGACTGCCATGCGCTGAGGCCGAAGTTAACCTTTGTGATGGAAGTCGGAGCCTGCTTGAGACTGGCAATATCATCCTTGAAATGGGGATATGTCTGACCACCGATATATTGACCATTGCTGACAAGATCAAACTCGGCATTAAAATTCATATCCCCGTTGGACTCAACATGGATAGTCCACACCTCGACCATTGTGAATCCCGAAGCCTTCAGCTCCGGAATAGAAGAAGTCCGGTTCTGATAAATCGGACCGCCCCCCAGGATTCCGGACATCTTGTCCGATGAATTGCGGGACACAGCCCCTGCGCTTCCACCAGACAGAACTGATTCATCCAATCCTCCCCTCAGGTCCTCTTTTAGGGGATTTTCACAACCGGAAAAAAGAAGCACAAAAGCAAACAGAACAAGTGTCATCTTTTTTAACATGTAATCTCCTCCTGAATCTTTTTTATACCTTCAGTTTTATTAGGTATACTTTATTGACAACTAAAAGTATTAAAAGCGTATCATGTTATGTCAAGCAAATTATTTTTTTGATTATATGCAGGTTAAGAGATATCAATTTCAGAAAAAGATTGAACTGACAA
>CALOBT010000007.1:0-15761 GCA_942491575.1 uncultured Spirochaetota bacterium | reverse complement strand
ATCACTTCGCCTCGCACCGCTCTATGATCTTGTTTGTACGGTCTACTACAAAGAGCTCACCGATAAGATGGCGATGAAGATCGGTAAGCAGCCCAAATCAGCGCGGTCGGCAAGAGAGACCTTTTTTCCTCCAGACTTGGAGGTGTTAAAATTCTTTTGAATTTTTTCAAGGATCTCCAATACCTTTTTAAGCTGATCCGGCTGATTTATATCCCAGTCCTTCTGGGGTGAAAGCCTTATACGTGCTCCGTTTGCTCCCCCGCGCATATCAGAACCTCTAAATGTGGATGCTGATGCCCATGCAGTTGATACCAGCTCTGAAACAGATAATCCCGATGCAAGAATTTTTTTCTTAAGTTCAGCAATGTCCTGTGCATCAATCAGCGGATAGTCCGCTTCTGGAACAGGATCCTGCCAGATTAATTCCTCTTCAGGGACTTCAGGACCGAAATAGCGGCTGCGAGGTCCCATATCACGGTGAGTAAGTTTGAACCATGCCCTTGCAAATGCATCAGCAAATTTATCAGGATTTTCCAGATAGCGGCGAGCAATTTTTTCATATACAGGATCAAATTTCAGAGAAAGGTCAGCTGTTGTCATCATTGGTCTGTGCTTCTTTTGAAGGATCATGTGCATCAACAACCATATCCTCTTCAGCGACATCCTTTGCAAGCCACTGATATGCCCCCTGCAGGACTTTTAACCAGTTCCCATTCATATTTGAATAATACTTTCAAATATCCCATATCCCATTTAATCGGATTCGGTTTCCATGCGCCCTCAATACCGCTGCTTATAGTGTCACCGCCTTTACCCCTTCTGATAACTGCTTTTCCAGCCGAGTCCCTGTTCTTCAATGCCGGCAGCTTCAGGTTCGGGTCCAACATGAGATGCATCCCCTGCACCATGACATTTACCGAATGTATGTCCTCCGGCAACAAGAGCAACAGTTTCTTCATCATTCATTGCCATACGGGCGAACGTCTCCCGGACATCACGACCAGAAGCAGCAGGAACAGGGTCTACCGTTCGGTCCCTCAGGGTTCACATAAATCAGCCCCATCTGAACAGCAGCAAGTGGATTTTCAAGTTCACGGTCACCCGCGTATCGTTTATCACCAAGCCATTCGCTCTCAGATCCCCCAGTAAATATCCTCTTCAGGTTCCCAGACGTCTTCCCGGCCACCTGCAAATCCGAATGTCTTTAACCCCATGGATTCAAGAGCGCAATTACCGGCAAGAATCATCAGGTCAGCCCATGAAATTTTTTTTCCGTATTTTTGTTTGACCGGCCAAAGCAGACGACGGGCCTTGTCAAGATTCACGTTGTCAGGCCAGCTGTTGAGCGGTGCAAATCTTTGACTACCGGATCCTGCGCCACCTCGCCCGTCACCGGTTCGATATGTTCTCTGCACTGTGCCAGGCCATCCGGATAAAGAACGGCCCATAATGACCGTAGTCAGCTGGCCACCAGTCCTTTGAATCGGTCATCAGCTCATACAGATCGTTTTTCAGCTCTTTCAGATCAAGATTTTTAAATTCCTCGGCGTAGTTGAACCCGTCTCCCATCGGATTGACCATGTAAGAATTCTGATGAAGAATTTTCAGATTCAGTTGATTTGGCCACCAGTCTCTGTTAGAAGTGCCTGCCGCATGAGCAGATGCTCCAGTCACCGGGCACTTTCCGTTTCCACCCATAATTTTACCTCCATTAATTTATTGAGCGACTCCACATACAACAATATTGCAGTCATAATAAAAAATATATTATTCGGTAAATATCAGCAGTGTTTTAATTAAAGTAAAAGCACCAACTATCTGAAACGTTTTAATAATAATGAGTTCTATCCATATCGTTGAGATATCAGCTCATTTTTAAGCGTTTTTTTCCCTTTAAGAACATTATTGCAGTTTGATATTTCTTATATCACCTGATCTTTATTCTTATTTCATATCTTTTCTTTATATATAGTTTCACTTATTAAAGAGCTAAATGCAAATCTGACAACAGTATTTTTGAATCTCCTGAATAATTATATTTACATGATGGAGATTTTCTTTCAGAAGAGAGTCATAACCTTGAAGACAGAAAATCTGACCTGTGTTCAAGGATGTACCAGTTTTTAATCAAACTCTGCAGGGAAATAATAGATCAGGAATAATTATACTGTAAAAACATGTTCAGATCATTTAAATAACTTGTGGAAGGACTATTCATTTTAATATGATTTTATTATATAAATATGATATCTTTTTTAAGAAAAATCAGCACGGTTTTAAGGAAGACAATTGAGTAATACAACAACTATAATATTCATCAGGCATGGTGAAACAGAATGGAACACAGAATATAGAGCACAGGGGTCAAAAAATTCCCCCCTGACCCCAAAAGGGATTAAACAGGCAGAAGATACAGGCAGAATACTGGAAAAAATAAAAATTGATGCAGTTTATTCAAGTCCTCTTTGAGAGAGCCTATATTACTGCCGGAATTATAGCAGAGGGGAAAAATTCTGAAATTATTAAAAGCGAAAATCTCAAGGAAATTAACCTCGGTCCCTCGAAGGAAAAACACTTGAAGAAGTAAAAATAATGATCCCCGGCAGTTTGAGAATTTCCGCCGTTTTCAGGACAGGTTCTTTCTTGAAGGAGCGGAAACATTTTCAAATGTACAAAAAAGAGTAGTCAGTGAAATAAAAAGTATTCTTGAAAATAATAAGGGCAAAACAATCCTTGCCGTATCTCACGGAATTGCTATAAAAACTGCAGAAGTTTATTTTAAAGAGAAAAACTTATCTGATCTATACAGGACTCCCTGTTCTTGAAAATGGCAAATTCATAGTCCTGAGGAAAACAGACAGCGGGATAACTGTTTCAGATGATATCAGCCTTCTTTTTTGACCTGATATTATCTCTCTCTTTCCGGTACGATGCAGATAAAGGGCAAAGGCATCTGCTCCTGTATTCCTGAATTGATGGACCTCATTGTCGTTAACGTAAATATAATCACCTCTTTCCAGCAGCTTTTCATTGCCTTCTGCATCTTTTACAGCACCGGAACCTGCTTCTATTTTAACCAGGTGGGGGAAGTCATGAGAATGATATGGGCTCATTCCGCCCGGTTTAAGTGTAAAGTAACGCATCACAATCTCTTTTGATCCCTCTTCCGGGCCTATAACTATCTGTTTTTCAACATTTTCATATCCCTTAAGATCTGCAAAAGGGACATCTTTCAGTTTCCTGATTACCATTCTTATCTCCTGTGCTGTTAATTTAAAAATTATGCTTTATAATTATTTTATCACAGATAATTTAATTACGTACAGCAGAGAAAAATTTCCATTACTGTATTTGAAAAACCGGCGGAAACTTATAATACAAAGCAGGAATACTTTTATTATACTGCGCATACAAAAAAACCTGTGGTATCATCATGTCTTATCCGACAGAATATTCAGGGCATCTGATTAGAATAGAATTTTTAAAAAATGGAGAACTTTTTTGGGAGATAATTACGACAAGCCTGTTTTTTATTCCATACTTATTGACCCTCTTCTTAGAAGTATACAGAATAAAATACCAGCTCTTATAAAAGAAGACAGCAGTCTTATAGACATTTCATGCGGAACAGGTTCTTTTTCAAGGATACTTTCAAAAAGATGCAGGTCTGTTACCGGGGTAGATATATCACCGGATATGATATCATTTGCAGAGGAAAGGTCCGGAAAAGAAAATATCAGCAATACTGTTTTTATAAATAAAGATTTTCTGGAATTAAAAGATAAAGATTTTTCAGATGTTTTTGATTATGCGGTTTTATCAATGGCAGTCCATCAGTTTGATGAAAACCTCCGATTTGAATTTCTTAAAAAGGCAGCTGATATTGCTGAAAGAGTTTTTATTCTTGATTATGCATGCCCGGTAAAACCATTGCTTATGAACATGTTTATAAGCGGAATAGAATATGCCGCAGGGAAAGAACATTTTAATAATTTCAAGTCGTATAATGCTGAAAAAGGAATTATATCAATACTTGAAAAATACAATTTTAAAAATATTATTAATCATGATACAGGCGGAGATGTATTCCATATTGTAAGTTTCGGAAAAAACAGAATCACCTGATTCCAATTCTGTTCAAACAGGAGTCTCTGCCGTCAGTGCATTTTCAATCACGGGACAGGGACAAGCAAAAAACAAAAGTCATCCAAAGCGGTTTAATTCAGAACTCATGTAATAATGCAAACTTTATCATACTCCAGTACCGCTGATGGGTTCTACCTGAAGCGGTATTATTTTTTTTACTGCTGCGAAACATATTAAGCTGATAAGAGTACCTTATATAGCGATTATAAACTCATTTCATCTATCTTTTCCCGCATGTATAATTTTTATTGTCAGTTTTGATAAATAAAGACGCACTCCTCTTTTAGAGGAGTGCATTTGAATTAGTTAATCCAGTCAGCAACTACTTCTTTATTGCTGTTCAGCCACTCACGGGCAGCATCTTCTTCATTTTTATCTGATTCACGAATTGCAACCATTAAAGAGCCGACTTCACTGTTTGTCAGCTTCATATTTGAAAGGAATTCAGCTAGTTCAGGTTTATCCTCTTTAATATCCTTACGGCCTGTAATATGGATATTTCCTTTACCCCAGACCTTTTCACCATCCTGCTCAAGAAAAACCAGATCAAAATATCCGAACATTGAATGCGGTTTCCATGCAGTTACAACTATCCACTCTTCATCCTTGTACGAATCCTTAAGTGCTGCCATCATTGCAGGTCCGGAGGAAGCTAATAAGCTGTAACCAGCTTCACTGAGACCATATTTCGGAAAAACATCAGTTTCGGTTGTTTTCATAATACCAGCCCCTGCATCTATTCCTGTAATTGTTGAATCCAGTTTTTTCAAAGCTTCTTCTTTCTTCAAATCAGAAATTGTTTTTATACCGGCATCATACATGTACTTTGGAATTGCAAGTCCGCTGAGTGTGCCCTCATATACATTGCCGAGATCGATAAGATCCTCCCCATATTTTTCAATATAATCTTTATGAAGGACAGGGAGCCATGTTTCCATAAATGCATCCTGATCTCCTGCAGCTACACTTGCATAGGCAGGGGCAACATCTGATGCTGTTATTGTCACATTATAATCCAGCATATCTTCGAGTACTACCTTTGCAAGATTAGTATAGGCAATCCCTTCTTCCCAGTTTGCATATACGAGGTTTGCACTTTTTTTTGAAGTTTTCAGATTCTTTCTCCCCTCCTGCAAAAACACAAAACCCAACTGTAAGTAAAATTAAAACCATAGATAATATTTTTCTCATAAAAATATTTTTCTCCTTATATATTTTATTAAAATTATTTTTTATTTGATAAATCAGTAAAAGCCTGAGTAACCCTGTCCAGAAAAATTGCCAGAATCACTATCGAGATTCCGCCTTCAAAGCCCATGTCAATTTTAAGCTGAGTAATACCTTTTAAAACAACATTTCCAAGTCCTCCGGCTCCAATCATACCGGATATAACCACCATTGAAAGAGCAAGCATTATAGTCTGATTTACACCTGCCATTATTGTAGGAAGAGCAACAGGTAATTCAGCTTTAATCAGCATCTGCTTAGGTGTAGCACCGAAAGCCCTGCAAGCTTCTTTTATATCAACAGGGACCTGTCTGATACCAAGATTAGTTAGTCTTACAACAGGAGGAATCGAAAAAATCAATGTTGCAATCACCCCCGGAACAGGGCCGAGTTTAAACAGCAAAACCGCAGGGATGAGATACACAAAAGCAGGAAGTGTCTGCATAAAATCAAGTACAGGCCTCAGAACCCGCCAGGCAGAATCAGATTTTGATGCCCATATTCCAAACGGGATACCTATCAGTAAAGCAAAAGTTACAGCTGAAAAAACAAGAGAAAGCGTATCCATTGTTTCACTCCAGTAACCCATATATTCAATCAGGCTGAATCCTAAAACTGAAAAAACAGCAACACTATTGCCGGCTGCTTTCCATGCAAGAATAGTAAATAATGCTATCATCAAAATTGCAGGCGGATAATTAAAAACCCAGTTTATCGCATCTAAAAAACTTTCTACAACCACAGCTATAAAGTCAAACAGCCAGTCAGCATTTTCAGTTAACCATTCAATTAATTTTTCAAAGCTTGATCCAATATCCAAGAAATTACGAATCCCATCCATATATATTTTTCCTTATTTATTATAATTTAATTGTTCTTCAACTATTTCGCTGAACACTGTAGGAACTTCATTCTCATCAGCTCCTTCATTTACTTCAGCAATAATTACTTCTCTGTCAATAATGCCCTCAAACCGGCTGTTTTCTTTAATAACAACAATAGGAGTCTTTGACTCAAAAGCAGTACCAAGTAAGTCATATATTGAAGTGTCCCTTGTCGTTGTAAAAAAATCACGTTTAACAATAGAAGAAAGGTCTTTTTCCTTTTTCTTCTTAAGCTCTATTACATCTTCAATATAAATAATACCGAGAAGTATTCTGTCTGAATCAACAAGATAAGCATAAGATTCCCCTGTTTTTTCCATCAGATGGAGAGCAGTCTTTGGACCGTCTTTTGCTGAATTCAGTGACGGGGACTTCCGCATAATTGAACCGGCTGTTATTACTTTTGTTCTGTCAACATTCTGAACAAATTCTTTTACATAACTATCCGCAGGGTCTGAGAGAATTTCCTCCGGAGTTCCTATCTGACGGACCTTGCCGTACGGGCCTAAAATAGCTATCCGGTCACCGATTTTAAGTGCTTCATCAAGATCATGTGTAATAAAAATAATTGTTTTATGCATGTTTGACTGGAGCTCTATAAGCTCATCCTGCATCTGTGACCTTATCAGCGGATCAAGGGCACCGAAGGCTTCATCCATAAGAAGTATTTCAGGATCATTGGCAAGAGCTCTCGCAAGACCGACCCGCTGCTGCATCCCGCCTGACAGTTCACTTGTTAAACTATATTCAAATCCTTCAGAACTACGAGTTTAACAGCATTCGTTGCCTTTTCACACATGTGAGTTTTTCTTCGCCGCCCAGCTCCAGGCCAGATTCAACATTTCTCAGAACATTACGATTAGGCAGAAGACCAAAATTCTGAAAAACCATTGACATTTTATAGCGTCTCAGTTCTCTCAGTTTATCAGAACTCATTTTAACAACATCTTCACCATCAACCAGAATCTTTCCGAATGTCGGTTTGATGAGCCGGTTTAAGCACCTGATAAAAGTAGACTTTCCGCTTCCCGACAACCCCATAACAACAAAAGTTTCTTTTTGCTTCAATATTAAAACTTGCTCCGTTAATCGCTACAGTACAGCCTGTATTTTTTTTTATTTCCTGCTTTGTCATTCCTTTTGAAATCAGCGGGAGTACTTTTTTTGGATTAGCTCCAAATATTTTGTATAAATCTTTTACTTCAATCAATGACATCAGTACTATTCTCCTTTAAAGATCATTCATATATTATTTTTATCTTTGCTTTCTTTATTTACTAAAAAAACATATACTCTTTTTCCACATGCCGGACATTTTATATAACCGGAATTCCAGCTGACATTTTTATTAAACAATATTTTCATATTACATAATGGACAAACAGCAGTTTTAGTATTCATGTTTTTCTCCCTATTAATATTTAGTTATTAGTTTTTTAAACTGATATTTCAAATGAGCAAAAAAAAGCACTCTAACTCTATAAATTAATTATAGAGTTAGAGTGCCTAAGTTTCGCCTTTCGACTCACTTTATACCACAAAGTAGTATAATCCATTGCCTGTCTTCAGACCCTGAATAAACCCCCGTTCCAAGATAATATTTTTCAACCTAGTTTTCTTTATATACTATTTGCTAATGATGCTGCTACAAACGCATCAGCATACTCACAAATAAAATACTAACTACATCTACTTCACAAATATATAGTATTATAATTTATAAACTTGGTCAATAACCGTCTTATTAAATCAAACTTTGAAAATGATATTACGGAAATTATTTATATCTTTATATATTATTTTTGTTTTGTAATATTTGAGATCAATATATGCAGTTGCCTGAAACTCATCCAGTGACCAGTCAAGAATTAGAGTTTCTTCATCTGAATCAATGACGGAAAATTCTCCGTTAAATGAAGGATAGCTGCTTCTGAATTCCATCAGCTTAAGCAGTCTTTTAACAACTGGTTTTTCTACTTCCAGCCTTATCTCATCAATTGTAAAGTTATGTCTGTTGATATCACGTCCCTGATGTGTTTTTTCGACAAGTTCTATATCATTTTCTCCGGCAAGAAGACCTACATAATATACCTGAGGAATACCGGAGAAAAAAACTGAATAGTTCTGGCTGTAATATAAGCATCATCATTGCAGCCCATTGCAGAATAATATGTGCAATTCACCTGATATACATCAAGATTCTGATATTCAGGACCTGAATATTTCTCTTTAATATTTGAGCCCTGTTTATAGAGTTGATCAATTGTGTCCTGTATGTCTTTTTCATCAATTAAATCTGCAACATCAACAATCCCTATTCCATCATGTGTGTCAAGAGTTGTAAGCTGCTTTCTGGGACAGATGTTAAGCCAGTTATTGAGGTTTTTATTAGTATGATTGAATAGAGAATGAAGAACAAGCATGGGCAGTGCAAAGTCATATGCCCAGTATCCCTTCTCTGAAAGTTTTAACTGGTAACTGTAGTGTTCATGCACTTCAGGAATAATTTCAGTATCAAAAGCAGAAACATAATCCTTGAACCATTCCATTATTTCCCATATTTCCGGTTCTACAAAGAAACAACTGGTTCCCAGTTTCAGAGTTGTATAACCTACAGCATCAAGACGAATCATTTTCGGTCTGTTTCTTGCCAGTCTTATCAGAAATTTCCTCATAACCTCTTTTGTTTTCGGCGAACTGTAATCAAGATCTATCTGCTCATAATCGAATGTGCACCATATTTTTTCCAGGGCGCCATTCGGCCGTTCAAGAACAATATATGGCGGGCGGGGTTTTCTGGTATAAACCTTTTCAAGTATGTCATCAGGAATCCATCCGTCAGGACTTAGTTTATTAAAACTGAAAAACATATCTGCAAACTCGCTGTCTTCACCCTTTTCTATGTAGTCAACAAAATAAACAGACTGCCTGGAAATGTGATTTATCATAAAATCAATTACAAGATCAAAATCTTTTCCAATTTTTTCAACATCAACCCATGTACCGAAAGCCGGATCTACCTCGTCATAAGTAAGCGGGGCAAAACCCCTGTCAGATGACGATGGATAAAACGGGAGGATATGAACTCCCCCGATAGCGTTTTTAAAAAATCTTCTTAAGACATAATGAAGTTCCGGAAGATTTGCTCCTAAACTGTCTGGATATGTAATAATCTGTACTTTATTTTGTATTGCCATTAAAGCCTTCTTTTTTATTTGTTTTGTCAAATATTTTATAGTGGTTTATTCCATCAATTATTCCTGAAGCATATTTCTTCTGAGAGAAAAATATTCGTCTCGAATGTTTTAATTTTTCCAGTTCACTGCTGTAATTACCAACAACAACTGCAGAAGTATCTCCTCTCAGCATTTCTTCATCATTGCCGGAATCTCCGCATGTAATAATATTACGTAATGCAATATTCCATTTATAACTTAAATATTTTAATGCTTTTCCTTTTGATGCGCGGTAAGGCAGTATATCCAGATATTTATTATGAGAATAAATTAAATTATACCTCAAGCCGTTATAGTTCAGCTTATTATGAATTATTGACTGATAATCTTTTACCGGCTCCATGATACAGCTTATTTTATATTTTTTTTGTGCATCATCGGGCTGAAATTCCAGGAAATCAAGCCCCTTCAATACTTCAATAATTTTTTCAGGTTTCCATTGTTTTGAAATATGGGATTCCCATCCTTTATCATAATAATATTCAGAACCATAATGTATTTCTGATCCTACAGAAGATATGATAATATCCGGAGTAATTACATTGTTGTCTTTAAGAACCTTTTTTATAGAATCCAGGCTTCTGCCTGATGCAACTGCAAAACCTGTGTCTCCTTTATTTTCCTTAAGTAACTTCATTAAAAATTGAATATCATCTTTTTCTCCGCCAAGAAGCGTGTTGTCAACATCAGTTACAAGTAAATATTCAATATCAGTAAGACGCTTTCCAATTCTTGTATTGCCTTTAACAGATATTCCATCTGTACTATCTGTTTTTTTTGTAATGTCCTTTATTTGGGTTAAATAACTTTCTACATGAGAATCCCATGAATAGTATTCCCTTGTTTTTAAGATACCGTTTCTTGAATACTTATTCCATAGATCTTCATGGACAAGTATCTTTTTAACAGCTTCAGAAATTTCAGAGGTGCTTGAAGGATCTATTAGAATTCCGCTTTTGCAGTTTTTTATAAGATCATTAGGCCCCCCGTCATTTGTTGAAACTAACGGAAGTCCGGTTGCAGAAGATTCGAGCAGGGTTATGCCAAAAGGTTCTGTTAATGCGGCATTAACAAAAACACCGCCCTTCTTAGCAGCTATTCTATATAATTCAGGAACTTCAAATTCAAAATCATGCTTTTTAGGAATTGCCATTTTTCCGTAAAGATTATACTTATCCATCAATAACAGCATCTGAGTCAGAACTTCCCGTTCGTTATCTTCTTTTTTTCTATATCTTTTCTTATACCTGCATATATAGCAAGGTTTGCGATAGCCTGAAGATCAAAATCTTCTCCATATGCCTTAATGAGTCCTTCAATATTTTTACGTTTATCCGGCCTGCACAGAGCAAGAATTAATGGTTTTTCAGGAAACTGAAAAAAGTGATCAAGCTCTCTCAATATTGATGAATTGGCGAATTTCAGTTCCTCGCTGTCTTCCTGTTCTGATAAAGCTGTATCATAATACGGAAAAAACTTTGTAAGGTCTATTCCGGGCGGTATAACTGTGTATTCAGCATTTTTATAATTTGTATATAATTCATACTGTTTTTCAACTTCCTGTGTTGTGC
Organism: uncultured Spirochaetota bacterium; assembly: GCA_942491575.1. GTDB lineage: Bacteria > Spirochaetota > UBA4802 > UBA4802 > UBA5550 > CAZHNW01. The sequence continues at coordinate 4,697 of CALOBT010000007.1, read as the reverse complement.
TTGTTATTACAAGATCTGTTTTTTCCAGAACATCTTCTTCTGCCTTTATTCTTTCATTAATTTTATAATGTTTAAGAATATCCTGTTCCCTCAGACCCTCATTTAACAGTTTATCCTTTTTTACTCTTCCCAGTGAATGTCCTGTAAAAACAAATGGAATATTAAATATATTAGACAGTTCTTTTGCTACATAACCGCCATCTGCATAGTGCCCGTGAACAACATCCGGGACCCTTTTTTCCTTTTTAATATATTTAATTGTTTTATTAACAAATTCATCAAGATGCGGCCACAAGAGTTCCTTTCGTATGTATTTCCTCCCGCCGCTTTGAATTCTATTAATTCTGAATTTATCATTTACAATTTCTTCGCTGTTAGAATAGTCATCCGACACTTTTTTATCTGAAATAAGCCTTGTAAATAAATCTACTCTTTCTACAGCTTTTATCTTTGATAAAGCATTACAGAGTTCAATTACATATTTTATCTGTCCTCCGGTATCAGCATCAAATCCCAGCTGCATGTTTTCAGATCGTATAAGACCATGTATGCTGAACATCTGAATATATAATCCTTTACTTTTCACAATATTTCTCCATTTTTCTTTTTATATAATTATAGTATCTATCATCAGTCGGTAACGCACCCTGTATTGTGCATATATAGATGCAAACTCTGTACTTAATTCAAGTATTTTTTTTATCGGTATTTTTTGTAAATATCCGGCAGCTGCGACAGCAGCAAAAGCATCTCCTGCTCCGACTGTATCAACTATATTAATATTTTTTCTTATTTTTCTGTTTATATTTTTATTTCCTGCATACCAGCTGCTGCCGTCTTTGCCTTTTGTTATAATCATATTTTTTATATTATATTTATTCAGCAGCTGATCAATTTCATATGTACTGTCATTTACAGATTCCAGATTTAATAATTTATGAAGTTCTTCTTCATTTATTTTCAACATGTTTGAATATTCCAATGACCGGAGAATGATTCTGTCATCATAACAACCTTGCCTGAGATTAAGATCGCAAAATAAATCAGTCCCTGCTTCCTTATTTTTAAATACTTTCTCAATAAAATTAAAACCATTGGCGCTTCTTTGTAGCAATGTTCCAAAATAAATGAGGTCAGGTGCTGCTTTTAATAATTTTTCAATTTTTTTATTGAACTGTATATTATCATATGAAACATTTTTGACTATCTCAAAATCGTGGCTTTTATCAGCCCGCATTTTTACATTAACAATTCCTGTTTTTAAATTAGAATCAATTTGAATATCGTCCAGGCTAAATCCATTTTGTTTTAAAAAATCAAAAATTATTCTCCCGTTAGCGTCATCCGCAACACGAGAAATAAAACGGACAGGTAGTCCCAGTTTTTTTATATGATAAGCAAAATTAAAAGGAGCTCCGCCCAGTCGCTGAACTTCGGGAAAGATATCGAAAAGTATTTCACCAATAACAAGAACCATAAATTGTTTAGCAATGATACACTATAAAAGGCAAAAAGTCAAACAGGCCGGACTATTCATGTTTATTCAGAAATTTCCATAACTTATATTTATACTTTATTTAAAATGTTTAATAAATATAATATAGAATTATAATTCCGCTGAAATTATAAAAACAGCCTTGAAATCTTTTATGAAAAAAAGCTACTCCGTTTTACGGAATAGCTTTTTAGTAATTCGTTACTAGTTTACATTTATACTTATTTGTTTTGTTTTCTGATTTTCCTTTTTAGGCAGAATTGTTTTTAATGTTCCGTTATTGTAATCAGCTATAATTTTATCGCTGTCAACTGAATCTCCAAGATCAAATGATCTCTTAAATCCTGAATACAACATTTCATCCCGCAGACAGGTATAACTTTCTCCGGCCTTTTTTGTACATTCAGCATTTAATGTTAATACGTCTTTTTCAACTTTTAATGAAATATCATTTTTTTCGACACCGGGAATATCAAAATAAATAATATATTCATTATCGTTTTCATAAATATCACAGTCCGGTGACCTGAAAATATTTCCTCTTGCATTTTCAATATTATTTTTTTCTTTCTTTACAATATCCATGACATCCCCCTTATTTAATCTCAATTTTTTTAGGTTTTTTTCTGCTGATTTAGGCAGCCTGATCATTAAAAGTCCGTCGGATGCTTCTGCTTTTATATTGTCTACATCAATTTTACTGTTCAGCAGAAAACTTCTTTCAAAGTCACCTGAAAATCTTTCATCCAGATGGTTTTTATATTGTTCTACAGACTCTTTTTTTCTGCTGCCTTTAATTGTAAGAGAATTATCTTTTATTGTTATTTCAATATCCTCTCTTTCAAGTCCCGGTACTTTTGATACCAGAATATATTCATCATTGTTTTCATATGTATTAGTTTCCGGCCATCTTGATTTTTCTGTAAAATCAGCATTCTTCAATACACGGTTCATTTCATTGTTTAATTCAAAAAGATCATCAAAAATTGTTTTATACATGACTTATTCCTCCCTGTAATTAATTAATTTTAATCTGTTTTGGTTTATAATCTTCTTTTTTGGGGAGATCAACTTTCAGAATTCCGTCTTTAAGCTCTGCTGCTATTTTTTCTGAATCTGCCCCTGCAACTTTAAAACTTCTGTTAAAACTTCCTTCACTTCTTTCATATTTTGTTTTTTTCAGTAGACCTCTTTTATTCTCCCTTTTCCGGGACCATGCAATTTTGAGTATTTGATTATTCAAAGTAATTTCATTTCATTTTCACTGTTCCTGCTCGGACAGCTGCACGCCCTCGATGTTCGTGTCCAGCACGCCGGTCGGGCCCTGGACCTCGCTGCCGGGCTTGGGGTCGAAGGTATCCAGGTGCGACATCCCGCCCGAGAGGTAGACGTAGATCAGGTTGCGCGCCGGAGCGGCGGATTCGGTGGCCGTCGCCCGCGCGGCGAGCCGCGGCCCGAACAGGCTCAGTCCGAGGGCGCTCTGAGCGGCCAGTCGCAGGAAGGCCCGGCGGGACCGGGGATCGAGCTTGATTGCTTGGCGGCGTGTCAGCATGGGTACTCCCGGGGCTTCAGCGTTGGAACCGGAACTCGTGGGAGTTGACCAGCGTCCAGACCAGGTCGCGCGCATCCAGCGCGCCCGCGCCGAGGATCGCTATCCAGTCCGCGAGCTCGTCCGCACTCGGCTCACGCACGAGCAGTGCCACGAAGGCGTGTTCGACGCGCTCGGCCGTCGTCTCGCACTCGCGCAGCCGCGCCTCCAGCGCGGAGGCCGGGGCGCGCGGCTTGGCGCGGCCGCGCCCTTTCTCCTTGGGCCGCGCGAACATCGCCTCGTCGACGATTCCGTTCAAGAGCGCCCAGGGCCTGCGGCACGGCCGCCTCCTGGCTGGCGCCATCGATCTCTTCACGATCGGACTGACCGAACACGCGCAGGAAGTGGTCCGGAGACACAGGGTGAGTCGAGCTCGGAGGCCCGCTGGAAGCGGCCCTTGAACACCTTGCGTCGATCGTCCTCCACCCGCTTCCGCTCGAGCGCGGCGCGCAGTGCCTCGAGTCGCTCGTTTTCCTCGATCGAGAGCGCGGTCCGCCTGAGCCGACGCTCGAGCTTGCCGAGCTCGCGCACCTGTTCCAGGGTCACTCGCACGTCTGCGTCCCGCTCCTCGCGCTCGCGCGCCTTCCGTTCCGCCACGAGCTGTCTGTACGACTTGCGATCGGTCTGCCTCATGACTCGCAGCTTCACCTGCGCGTCCAGCTCGTCGGCCGAGAGCTCGGCCAGCTCTTCGTACCTGGCGTAGACGGGTTCCGCGCGCACGCCCAGCCCACTGGCGACGATCGCGTCCGGCTCCTCGGCGAACTGGGTGACGAGCGAATCCCACAGCTGCTCGCCGCTGAGTCGACGTACGACGGGCCCGCCGGAAACTCGAGCCCCGCGTCGGAGGCGACGGCGACGCGCCCGTAAGCGCGCGTGTTCAACAGCACCCGTCGCACACGTCGCAGGTCGTACCCGCAGTCCCGGACCAGCGTCTCGAGGGCTTCGAGCAGCTCGGGGCAGGACGCGCGCGTCCCGTTCGCCCAGTCGTCGAGCGGCTCCACCAGCCCCCGACCGAACAGCTGCGCCCATACCAGGTTGGCGTTCACACGCGTGAAGAGCGGATGATCCGGCGCGCACAACCAGGACGCGAAGGCGTCGCGTGCGTCGGCCTGCGGCAGGTCCGAGAGCTTCGTGCGCTTCGCCTTCTTCTGCTTCTTCTTCCTGCGCGGCCGGTCCCCTTCGCTGACCTCTTCCGCGGGCCACTCGAGGCCTGCAGGGTCACCTAGGATCGCCTCTGCTCGCACGCGCTCGCCCGGAGTACCGTCGTCATACTGGTAGTCATCGGGAAGCTCGGTCACGCCGGTGCCGCTTCCGAACACACCGATGTGCGCGCGCCGCGGGATGTAGCGCACCGCCTTGCCCTCGGGCGACTTGCGCGCGGGTTCCTCGAAGCCCGCCGGCAGGGTCGTCAGCGCCGCGCGATCGACGTCGTCCAGGCCGGCGAAGAAGGCCGACATGCCGAAGAACTGGCGCCGCGACCAGTCCTCGTACGGGTGATCGTGGCACTGTACGCACTCGAGCCGGGTGCCCGCGAAGACCCGCATCGCGTTGGCCATCGTGTCCTCGGGCATCTGCGGGTCGCGCAAGAGGAAGCCCGTCGCGCCGTTCCCGCGC
>CALOBT010000006.1:0-2381 GCA_942491575.1 uncultured Spirochaetota bacterium | reverse complement strand
TTCCCTGAGGTTGCCTCAATCACTGTTTTATCAGGAGTCAACTCTCCTGAGGCCTCAGCCTGATTGATCATATACAGGGCAGCCCGATCTTTAATGGAGCCCCCCGGGTTCATATACTCCAGTTTGGCAAATATTTTCACCCCGGGAACAGGGTTGAGTTTTTTAATTTCCACAAGCGGGGTATTGCCGATTGAATCGATGATGGAGGCGGTCATGTTTTCCTTTCATCACTGGCTGTTCAAACCATTATGTTTTCAGCCATTAGCCTTGACTTTTTACCTATAAAGTGGCTTTATACAGTAAATTTTAATTGATGTGCAAAAACTTTAAACGGAAAGACCCATGCTACCGTTTGTTTTCCCCTGCCGCTGCCAGCGGGGATTGTCCTTTTTTTATGCCTGGTCACAGCCCATCACCAGTGCCACAGACCCAAAAGAAATCTCCTGGCATATTTCCGCCCTCATGGTCAGCTACGACAATGAGCGGGAATTGTATATTGCCGAGGACGAGGTGGTCATCACCGGCGGCAAAACCCGCCTTGAGGCAGATTATGTAGAGTTTTCCAACAAGACCAAGGATGCATTTGCCCAGGGTAATGTCCTGTTTATTTCAGGAGGGGATACCATTACATGCAATGCCATGCAGATCAATCTTCTCACGGAAAAGGGGACCATCAATAAGGGCACCATATTTGTCCAGGAGGGTAACTACTATATTTCCGGTGAAAATTTAAAGAAAACCGGAGAGTTTACCTATGATGCAGAAAAGGGAACCATCACCACCTGCAACGGAGACAACCCGGACTGGAAAATCACAGGCCAGAATATAAAAGTGACCGTTGAAGGATACGGCACAGCAAGCAATACGGCCCTTTGGGCAAAAAAAATGCCTGTACTCTACTCCCCATATCTGGTGTTTCCGGTAAAAAACGAAAGGCAGACCGGTCTTTTGTTCCCACGGATTTCAAGCTCCGACAAAAGAGGGTTTGAATATGAACAGCCCCTGTTCATTGCTATCTCGCGGAACACCGATGCAACCGTTTATGCCCATTATATGGCTGACAGAGGGACCATGGCAGCTGGTGAATTCCGCTATGTTCTGGATGATAAGTCCAAGGGCATGATGATGATGAACTACATGGAGGATCGAAAACTGGGTGACGGTACCGATGATACGGATGATGTAATCTATGGGTATGACTCAACCGCAGATCGGACCAATCGCGACCGTTACTGGTTCAGAATGAAGCACGACCAGGCCCTGCCTTATGATTTTAACGCAAAACTGGATCTCGATTATGTCAGTGATGCCGATTATCTTTTGGAATTTAAAGATGGATTTACAGGGTTTGATGCGACCAATTCAAATTTTGAAACCATGTTCGGCCGCAGTTTAGATGAATATGATGATACTACCCGTGAAAACAGTCTTACAGTCACCAGGGCCTGGTCAAAATATAATTTAAACATTCAAACACTCTGGTATGACAACGTAGTGGCCAGGCAACAGGAGACTGACGACACAACCCTTCAGACGCTTCCGAGTATTGAATTTGATGCATTACGCCAGACCATCGGAGAGTCCAACTTTTACTATAAACTGGATTCCGAATTCCGGTCATTTTACAGGAGAGATACCACAACCAGCAAGGTGAACGGTCAACGAGTCGATATTTACCCAAAAGTCTATTATCCCACCAACTTAGGCAAATCCTTTTTCTTTGAGCCCTTCATCGGCGTCAGGGGAACGGCATGGCATACGGATGATTTTACAGACAGCAATGGGGATGATAACGATTTCAATACAAGGGGGCTATATGATATCGGCGCACAATTATCAACCAGTCTTAATCGAATATTTACCCTGAACAATAGTTTTGCCGACAAAATCCGGCACGAGATCGTACCAAAACTCGAATACAGTTTCATACCGGATGAGCACCAGGACGATCTTCCCTATTTTGACACTTTAGATGACATAGAGGAAGAGAACCTGATTACATGGTCCCTGACCAACACCTTCACATCAAGAAAACCCGTTGAAAAACCAGACGGAACCACTGCAAATGAATACAAAGAACTTTTCTGGTTCAAACTCTACCAGGATTATGACATTCGGCATGAACGTGATGATGAAGATGCCACAGATAAACCCTGGCAGGATTTTAAACTCAAATATGAACTAAGTCCCTTTCAATACCTCAGCAGCAATGGAAACATTGCTCTGAACCCCTATGACCGGCACTTTACCGAACTCAAATTCGGTGCAACGGTTCGTGATAACCGGGGTGACAGCATTTACACATCCTACCGATATACTCAGGGCAGCACCACCCATACCTGGTTTACGAGATTTAAAGTCATGGTGACAGACTATTTGAT
>CALOBT010000005.1:0-11342 GCA_942491575.1 uncultured Spirochaetota bacterium | reverse complement strand
GCTGCTAAAACTTCGATGTAAAAAATGCAAAATGGACAAAAGGGAAAGAAGAGAAGTTTGTAAAATGTTAGAGAATTATTTTACAGACGAAATTTCCAGAAAAATGCGCGATTCTTAAAAGCCTCTGAGTTTATGCATGTCAGACGGTAAACAAAAGCTCTCGTTCTGGCAGCGGCGGAAATATTTGATATGTTTCTTCCCCGCTTTCTGAAAAGAAAAGGCTGGAGAAATTTCAATATTCCAGATAAAATGAAAAATGATAAAACAGATATACTTTTTCAATCTGTTGACAAATACGATACACAATGAAGAGTTAGAAGAAATTGGAGTTTCTTATGGATCGTGCAATACAGAGAAGCTTTCGCGGCCCTCAAAAATCTCCGTCGTATATCTCGTAGATCACGACAATACCTACCATAACGGCGAGAAAAGCAAATTTATATCGCTGAAAATGCGGGAGAAAATTAAAAGAATAGATGTACCGGCAGTACACAATTCGCAGAATGCGTACTATTCACATCCACGAATTGAGTACGAACATCATGATTGGCAATTTCCGGCAAATTTCAGTTTTATCAGCAATTTCCCGTCGGTAGGTCTTGTCATGATCATGACAATTCGATTAAATCCTACTGAAATCAAGGAAAGGCTTGCCAGTGGTGTCTATGCAGCGCACAACTGCCTTCGGGATTTCCTGAAGGGTGATTGTGCGCTACATAGACACCACTAGCCCCAAGCCTTTCCGCTGTTTCCTGGATAAGTTTAATCGAATTGTCATAATCATATTTCTCAAGATCTACCGACCGGGAAGGTAACCCCGATGTAAACGCTGAGTGCGCAAGGACTGTGCCCGAATCATCAGTATAAATGATGTTCATTATTTCAATTCGTGGATTTCTAAAATGGTGTAATAGTGCGGCTATTTCTGCGGGTGATGTTACCTTATTACCGGTTACATCTATTCTTTTAATTTTCTCCCACGGTACCGGCGTTGTATTTGCTTTTCGCTTTCCGCCGTTATGAACCAGGTATTGTCGTGACGCGCCCTTACTGGATATACGACGGAAGTTTTGAGGGCCGCCGAGAAAGCTTCTGTATTCTTTTTCTGATCCATAAGAAACTCCAATTTCTTCTAACTCTTCATTATTAATTATATCGTATTTGTCAACAGATTGAAAAAGTATATCCTCTTTTTTATCATTTTTCATTTTATCCTGGAATAATTGGGGAATTTCTCCAACTGCTTTCTTTCAGAAAAGCCCAGGGAAGAAAAAACATAATCGAATATTTCCGCCACTTCTCCCGGAACCAGGCTTTTGTTTACAAATCTAACATAAATATTACGCATAAACTCAGAGGCTTTTTTTAAGAATCCTTGCGCTTTTTCTGGAAATTTCTCGTCTGTAAAATAATTCTCTAACATTTTTACAAACTTCTCTTCTTTCCCTTTTGTCCATTTCCCGTTTTTTACATCGAGGGTTTTCTCTACAACTCTTAAATCATCCGCCGTAAGGTTTCTTCTTAATATGTGGCCGAGTTCGTGAACCCAGGAGGAAAAGTCTGAATCTTCTGACAGATGGATAATAGCCCTTGAATCTTCCAGGAACTCAACGGCCGCTTTATTCCCTTCTAAATCTTTCCCTCTTGAGAAAACAACAGGTGAAATGTTTTCCTGCAACCAGGTTGATGTGTCTTGCCCTTTGTAAATGGCTATTGATTCAGCCAAAGAAAAGGCCGATTCAATCTGATCCTCGTTCCAATCAGGGAAAACTTTTAAAAGCCTCCCTTAAAACGTCTTTATTTACCTGATCTTGTGCCTCTGTAGACGCTAATTCTGTTTCGGATTCTTTTTTTTTTAAATTAGCCCATTCATCAAAGCTATATTCATAGTCCTGCCGATGTGAAAGCGGCTTTTCTATATTCTGGCCGGCACTTTCTGAGCGGGGTTGCATCGATGCGATTGAGCCGGAATAATCTTTCCCGGTGTCCCTGGTGGCCTGGTTTAAAACTTCCAGGGCTTTATTATATTTATCCTGGTTCCCTCCCCTTTCAAACTCCTTTGACATTCTGATTGTTTCAGTTGCCGCAGATAAGGAATCAAAAACATCATATATGGACTGATTATTAGAGCTAATAGATTCTTTAAGGAATTCCGCTTCCTCTTTAAATCCTCCTTCCTCTAAATCGGATACAGCTTTTTCAAGAACAGGGTTTATCTTTTCCTCTTTTATCCAGGTCTCTTCGGTTTTTAATACCAGGTTAGAAATATAACCGTTTGGCATTTGTGCGCGCATCGTTACAGTCCCGGAACCTGAATCGGTTTTAACATCAAATACAGGCATTTCTTTTTTAATAGATATTGCCGCAACTCCCAATTCGGAAACGTCGCTATAAATCAAGGATCCGGTTAAAGCGCTTTCCGTTTTTGGGTTTGATCCTTCAGGAAGAACGACGGGTTTTATATGAACCGCCGACGAAGTGGCGCGCGCGGCTGAGTTTATAAATGCCTGAAACTGGCCTCTTGTTAATTTGGCCGTTTCTATATTCTGCTCGGCTGTCTGGATGTCAGCCATTTCTGGCTTTACGACATTTATTGCCGCTGTCTTTATATCCATTCTCTTTAATGCTTCAGTCATTGCCGCCGACTCTCTTGTTGGCACATACTCACCGCCGCCGCTATCTATAACATCTACTGCCGGCAGTTTTCCAGATAAAGCACTTTTGGCCCCTTTTAGTTGGGCCATAGCCTTTTCGATATCCGCCTCGGATGCCAGGCCGGTAGATTTTATATGTTCAACAATCGATGATTTGGTCATTTCGTCTACCTGGAAATATTCTGCACCAGGGCCGACCATCTCATAATTTTTAGCCTGTAGCTGTTTAAACCCGGAACTCATGCCGGATATTGTCCCAGGAAGCCCGATAACCCCGATCCCAAGCGCGGTTTGCTTTGCAGTCTCTTTCATGGCATCCCGCCAGGTCTCCCAGGTATCAAGAGGAATATCTAAATCAGATAACTCGCTTTCGACATCAAGAACAATCCTTTTTGCAACCATTTCAATTGATTCCTGGGCGAGTTCTTCCATGACGTTTTCACCAACGTTTTTACCATGCTGGATTAAAAACTCCTGGAAAAGTTTTCTCATGTTCCCTTCAACCAGGAACTCTCTTAAAAGATGGGTTGATTTTCTGTTGATAAGCCCTTGTAATGCTCTACCACCGGAAAGCGCGTCCAACTGGACAACCTCAACAGCGGCGGATAAAAGGCCGCCGCCAACTGAAGCGGCGCGGGCCATGTTCATAAACTGCACCGGATCGTCAACAACTTCAATCAAAGGTTTGTTAGAGGCTGGATCAATTGTATTTATCATATCTACATATATATTTCCGGCTGAGATTGCGAACGCCTCCGCCCCGGAACCTATAGAAAAACCGATAGGGAAAGCTTCCGGGCCAAAGGCCATCGATGAAGCCGTGCCGGCCATCCACCCGGCAACCATTGAAGCACCGATAGAGGGAACAACATTGGCGGCCGCTTTCATGGCGTCCATCCCCAGCCATCTTTCAGCGTTATCCATTGGAGGCATTGAGCCTATAATGTCGGTTATTTTATTTTGTAGTTCTTCATCAATTGGATTCATTAAAAGCGCCGTGCCATAATGTCCAAGAATTACGGTTTTAGTAGCTCTTACCCCTTCGTCTTTAATTGCGGCCATAGCACGCTTGGGGACTAATGTTTCCCCGAAATAATCTTTTACAGACTGGTCGTAATTTAAAAAGACTTCTGCCGGATCCCTTCCGATCATGGCCGCTATATGATGTGAAGAAAGAACCTTTTCAAAGTCTTCCTCTGGATCTTTAGAATAATTAGAAAGAGTTTCTTTTATTTGAGTCATTTGCTGTTGCGGTGACTCTCCCCAATCTGCCGGAATTCCGCGCCCGTAATTCTGGGCCTCTAATGTTTGCGCCTGTTCTTCCGGAAGATTCTCCGGAAGTTTTTCCTCTCCGGAGAAAGGCGGCGTTACTTCAGTAAATGGAGCTTTTGTTTTTTCATCTTCCCATCCCGGCGGCAGTCCTCCGCTTGGTGACGGCTGGATCGTATCAAAGTTAATCTCTGGCATTATTCATTCTCTCCATTATCATGTTTTTAAGATTTAAGGCTTCATCTTGAGAATAGTTGTAGTAGTCCTGGATTTTTATAACTATGTCTTGCTCTAGGGTTAGCTCGGATCCGAAAAGACCGAATATTTTACCTCTGGCTTTTACATCTCCATCGTGGATAAATGTAATCATTTCATCTATTACAAGTTCATCTTTAATCTTGCCGGCAAGGGTGGCCGCTTCCCGCTGATCCATTTGCATAGCCGCGGCAATTGAGGATATTGTCGAGTTTGTCATTTGGGATGGGGGGATATTGGAAAGAGCATTTGCAAAGGCTTCTTTATCTGTCTCAACTTCCATTACAGATTGTCGGGGCGTCATCACCTCAGCCCTGGCCTGCTTCTCTTCTTCTTTCTCTGCTGTCTTTATATCTTGAAGGGTTACACCCTCATACGGATACCACCCGGAACGCTGGACAATAACTTCTCTTCCATCACCGTCCGGCTCTGTAACCTGGTTACGATATTCATACATCTTTTCATTTTTGGTTTCAGGGTCATATTTAAGCTGATAGGCAACACCCTTATAGGAAAACTCAGACGGGGAATAATGGTCCTTATATTTTTTAAAATAGATCTCATCTTTGTTAAACCCGTAAACCCTTTCTATCTCTGGTTTATACTGCTGGCTCATCTGACCATATAAAGAGGGGTGAAATCTTTTTCATAACCGATCATTCGCCCCTGGTCATATGCTTGTAACATTTCTTCTTCATTGCTCTGAAATGCTTTAGTAATATCATCAAGTTTGAAATCAGAAGAAAATATATCTTTCGCCATAAAAGGATTTACGATATTCTCAGCTATTTGCGCGAAATCTTCCTGGTCATAATTGCCGGAAGATATACGCATTTCAAAAAGCCTTAAAGCTTCATCCCTTTCCATTCGTAGTCCCGAGCGGATATCCTCGTCTTTTTCATTTTTCACTCTGTCGGAAAAGTAATCCATTACCCGCGTATATCCGCTTTGATAATTCTGATCGACTATTCTTTCCCTGTTTTCATTTATTTTAGCTTCCAGAAACTCGACCGGCAATGCGCCGGCTCCGGTGTTTTCCCTCATCCAGTTAGAATATTGCTCGTTTGTAATAAGAGGGTTTTTATAGACTTTTCCCCACTCTTCAAGCCAATAATCACTAATTCCGAAAGGATTGCCGTTATTATCTTTTGCTGTTTTAAGCCAGCCTATCATTTTTTCCTGAAGGGCTGGCAAATCATTCATTTTAGGCTCGTTCAATATCCATGATTCAGTTAGTTGCCCGGAACCTCTCAGGTCAAGGCCGAGTGCATACATTTCATCATTACGGGCCTGTTTCTCCACCCTCTGCCGGTCAAGTCTTATTTGCTCCCTTAACCCGATATCCTGAACCATTGCGCGCTTTTCATCCGTCGTAAACCGGCCATCACTTAAAATCAAATCTGTTCCAGAAATATAGTCAGTAGTAGATGCCTGGCTTAACAGGTCGTTATAGTCTACCTGGCGGTATATTTTATTTATTTCATTTGTATACTCTTCATCGCTGGAATAAACACCGGCATCATATAATCTTCTAAGGTTCCCATCAATTTGATGTTTCTTTTCTTCCAGGTTTAACGATTGATTGCTCATTGCTTCTTCATTAGCCAGGTTAACGGTGGCCGATAGGGCATCAAGTCCCCACTGATAAGCGTTATTCAATGTCTGGTTATTCAAATTATTAAAAGCCATGTCATACTGCTGTTTAAAATTGCTGACGGCTTCATTAGAAGAAAGTCCCGGGGCTACTGTCTTTTTCCAATAATCATCCGATGCGGCTTTTATAATCTCCTCGGTGTTATCATAGACAGCCCCGGAACCTTTAAAATTATACTGGAATCCGTCCATAGAAAATGATTTATGCGCCCCTCTCTGTTTATATAACTGGTTTTGAAGTTTGGTTATAAATGTGTTTGTGTTGGTGGTCTGGGCGAGGGTTTCTTTTTGCAGTTTATTTTTATGTATAATATCTGAAACAGTTAAGGCGGAGTTTTGAAGATCTGAGCCGAACTGTTGTAAACTTCTTCCTAATATATCACTCATTTATTTATCCTCTCTTAATTAAACAGCGACGGGGTTAACCGGCTCCCATAGTTTTGATATGGGGACAACGTCCCGCCTGGTATTGTTGATGATGACGACGAAGGAGTAGAGGACATAACAGGAGGAGCAGAGGCGGCCATACTTGGCGTAGCCTGATTTCTATAATTTGAAACAATATTTATTGTCCCTGTTAAAAGATTACCTGTAGCGCCTAAGATGGTTCCGGCGATAATGGATCCTTTCGATGGAAGTCCGGCCACGGTGTTATCGTAATTTTGATTAGCATTTTCTATACTGTGTTCAGCGGCCAGGTTAGCGCTATTCACACTTTGATCAGCTAATGTATTAACCTCATTTTCTGCGGCCAGGTGATCTCTTTGGACAATATTTAACCCCCTGGACATCCCCTGATTTAATGAGTTTTTAATAATGGCATTTGATCCCGAAGCTTTCGCGCCGGAGAGAGCAGAGGATATATTTTGTTTTGATTTTTCCCCCGTATAACCTATAGAAAGATTTGTCCTTTTATCCCTTGTTACTGTTTCTATTTTCCCTAAAGATAAATCTCTATTCTCCTGGATGTTTGAAAGAGTTTGTTGCAATTCTTCATCTATCTGATCAAGTTGCATTTCCCGCGGTCTCTGCCGCGGCTTCTTTTATTATCCCTCTGGTCGGCTTCGGCTTTCCCTCTGATGATACCGCCTACAATTTGTGTTCCGAGACCGACACCCGCTATAATTGCCCCTGTTACTGCCACTTTTCTACCTCCTGTTTATGAGAGAATATGTTTTATAATCTTTCACTTCCGGCCCGTAACACCTCAAGGTTCCTTCATATTGAAAACCAAGCCATTCAATAAAACGGCATGATATAGGCTCATCAACGTCTCCCATCGCGCCGATCCGCGTGTATCGTCCAGATGTAAAGATTTCAACTAATTTGTTTTTTATTTCTCTTGGTGCGGCTATGAACGATTTGTCAAATATAATTACCCAGGCTTCCGCTTGCCCTTTAAAGGCTTCCTGAAGTCCCATGATATAAACAGGATTTCCCTCATTTAACCCGACATATGCTTCCCCGTTTATGCCGTATTTCTCAATATAGCTACCCACTTTTTCCCCTATAGGTAGATTTAAGGCTTCTTTCTGATTTATTTGTTTTGTTTTAATTTCTCTCAATTTTCAAAGCTCCTTATATCGATACATGTGGAATGATAGCGAGTATTGTAGATGGCAATGGTTTATCCTGGATAACCCAGATATACCCGTATAACTCCCGAAAGCGGGAATAGATTTATCACCGGTAAAGAGAGGCGGCGCGGATCCGGCCTTATAATCAGAGTCGATAAAGTCTATGGAAAACTCATTTCCCCCGTCTTCCTGTGCTGATATTTTTGCAAGCAATGTTCTGAAAAATCTTACAGTTAATTTATTGATTCTTTTTGTCTGGCCCTGGTTAGTTCCGTAATCATTTGACGTAGGGATTTTCATTGTTCTTATTCGGGACTCTCTGAATAAACCGATATGTACATTTTTTACAGCATAATCAAAGGTGACCGCGCCAGATGAAACAGTTTTATTAGGATGAAGTGCGCCGTCAGCAACAATAAAAACCTCTTCACCTTCAAGGTGATCCAGCCCGGCTGTCATAGTGGTAAACTCAGTTTCTTCTTTTTTTACAGCCCCGCACTCCTACAAAATGGTAATCCTGTTGATCTCTCCAAGGATCTATATAATCAAAATATTCAATATACTCTTTCACGCCGGCGGTTAGAGTTCTTTCATAAACCACCCATACCCGGTCAAATGTGTCGGTCGGGCTAACACTTACAGAAACAGCTTTCGCATTTCCAGCCGCGGGGTGTCTGTGCCAGCCGACAGAGCCGGTGTTAAAATCAAATGTTGCGCCAATTAAAACGCCGTCAGCCCTGATCATCCACAAAATAGGCATTGGATCCATTTGAAGAGCCATGTCAACAATTCCGCTCTGTGTTATATGGGAGGAAATAGCTGTTAAATCGCTTGCTCTAAAGGCTTCCTCTTCAGACTGCCATATATAATTCTTTAATCTCTCCCCTGCTCTCTGCCAAAACATTAAGGAGGATCCCACCAGGATTCCTTGAAGATTATTTGAGCCGTGATTAGATTGTTTTTTGATGCTTATTTGACCAGGAATAATGCCATAATCCCCGCCGCCAATTCTCCACTCCCCGCCGGCAGTACCTACAATAAGATTTCCCGCCGAGGCGATCCAGTTAATTCGATCCCCCGAAATTGAGTTAAACTCATATTCCCAGGGATCGTCGGCGTTGGCGCCCAAGAGAAATACCGTCATATCTTTAGAACTGGATCCCCACACAGTTAACGGATAATTATCTGTTCCGCCCAGTATCAGCCGGTTTTCGTGCAGAGCGATTGCACCTGGATAATTGCCGGCAGAATCAAAAGGGTTCATTTTTGGATGGTCGGGGTTTGATGGGTCATATGGTATAAAGTCCGCGCCGGCAGATGGCGGCGGTGTACCAAGAACTGAATCGTCGGTGGTCTGGTTTTTTATAAAATAGGTTCCTGAGTTTCCGGGGAATTCTACGACAACACCTTTTAAATAATTCTCATTTTCATCCCACACCTTCGCTTTAAAAACCATATCAGCAAACGTGAATCTTGTAGGCCCGGATCCGGTATCTGAAAGTCTGGCCGGCGCATGGTTGCGGTGAACAAATATAATACCTTTATTTACCGGAAGGTATTTTATTTCGGGAATTTCTGTTTCTGTGAATGTGTTAGCTATTGTAAATGTTGTTGATAAATCATCTGTCTTGGTGATATGAAACTCATTTTCAGATAGTTCTATAATAAATGATTCGTCTCTGTTATATGAATAGGGTTATTATCCTTATATTTCCGGTTTGTTTTTAAGAGTTCCATCCATAAAATGTACCAGGCTTTTGAGTGACGGCCCCACCAGGAAGAGTAACAAAACCCTCTATGATAGAGGCCCCTTGAAAATAGAACTCTGAATTAAAATGGCCGTCCATTAAAGGGGATAACTCCCCTCTAACAAATGTTGACTGCGGAATCCTTACAACTGCGCTCATGATATGTCCGCCCATAACTCAACTTCGTTCTCTACTTCCTGGGCGGACTCCCCATCCATCATTTGGGCTTTTTCTGTTTGAAGTAAATATTGCTGTAACATAGACATTTCAAGATTTTTATCTTGGGTTATCCGAAATGCTATTTTTGAGGCAAGTAAAAGAACAACAGATTCGGTAAAAAGAGGGTCAAAATCTTCCGGGTTTTCCGGTCTTTTAATGTATTTCAGCCCTACAGGATTTATGTTAGATAATAACATTCTCCCCTCTATCTTCCGGTTTATATTGGAATATTCATCCCCTGTTGCCGGGTCAAAAGAGATCGGCCGCAGACAATAGGGGAGACTGTGGAAGCTGGTAATTATATGTAAACTCACTAACATAACTATCTGAGATATCAGATAATTGTTGTCTGGTTGTTAGAAAAGACCAGGTGAACTCTCTTGCCACCTGGTCGACTGACTGTGAATAAAAAACAGAGCAAACAACGGCAGAATTATTTTGACTTTCCGATGTGACTGTTTCCTCTCCAATTCTTGAAAGAGCCATATTATAAATATCTACCGGCGTTTTAACCATTCTTTATTTCCCTTCTTTATTTTTAGTTTCTTTGGTTGATTTGATCGCCTCAACAATATGAGCTATCATATTTTCGGCCTCTTCCATTTTTCTTTCTGGCGGGGTTTTATCGTGCCAATCTTTATACGGATCCCTCGATGGCTCAATGTTGCCTTTTTTGGCTTCAGAGATGTTTTTTGTTCTGATTGTTTTATCAAGAGCCTTTAAAATATCTGAACCTAAACATGCATCACCAGATACAACCCCCACCGGTTCAAAATACTTATTAGGCTTTATTGGAATGGGAGATTCATAATACCTAACCTCTCCATTCTTTTTCCCGGAACTATATTTTTGACCTCCGGCAAATGAATCAACTGTAGGTCGAAATCTATAGATTTTTACAGATTCATCATCTTTTATTTTACTACTCACTTTCTTTTCTCCTTAACCTGATCATATGTTTTATTAAATATGTCTGGTTTGCAGGGGTAAAACTCCCCGCTAATTCCTTTGATAATGAAATCACCAATATTGGCCGTCATATCACCCTCAAGGGTTCTAATTATTAGGCCGCCATTGACGCGGGAATGATCAAAATAATAATTATCTCCGGCGTTATCTGTTCTTCTCCCCCTCCCATTTGTTAAGAAACGAATAACATCTAATATGCTGACTCCGCTCCATTTTAGCGCTTCTATAGTCACTGGTTTTTTTACATATTTATTAACCATTCCCTCTTTCCCCTTATATCAAAAGAGAGGCTTGCGCCTCCTTTTTAATTAATATGTATAGATTCCGGCTGTCACTTTCCCCGCCGAGATAGTCGCAATAGTTGTCCACGCTCCCTGTAGGTATGGACGGTGATTCCCTGCAAAGGGAATTTCTATAAAATCCCCAACCTTTAAATCAGCCGCCAGGCAAACAGCCCCAACAACAAAATCGTCATAACTTGATCCGTCGTCTGAATCCTGAACTTTGAACTGAACTGATCCAGCACCAACAACCGCTTCGGTTATTTCAAACCGCATTTTCCCCCTGATCTCTTTGTTTTTTTTTGCTTTAATCTGGAAATTAAGAGCATCAGTAGTCACGCCGGATGATGTGACTAGAGAATCAACAGTCAATAATGTATGCTTATCCCACATTTTTTATTCTCCTTTTATTAAGCCGCAAGGACTTGTTCTTCAGTGTTAAGAAGTGATTCAAGCATCCTTATGGGAATCCCCTGGAATGTAGTTACTGCCTGACCTGTAATATCGTCTTTGTAATAAAATCCATTTGATTTATCGAGAGCGAAAATATCAAACTGGGTTTTTGTCTGACGGTTACAATAGATAGCCGCACCGGCTCCCATGTTTGGAAGATTATTTTTAGCCGCTATTAATTTATGGTGAGCTTTTGCCGCTTCATCTCCGATACCAAGACCAAGAGAATCAATATTCGCAAGTCTCTGAACACAATCATCATCA
>CALOBT010000004.1:0-6775 GCA_942491575.1 uncultured Spirochaetota bacterium | reverse complement strand
AGTTTCCCAATCTGACATGCACTTTCACCGCTGGTGTTTGCTGTATGAAGCTCAGAGGGAATGAAGCCCTTGTCCGTAAGGACTGGAGAAAGAACCGTGAGGGGACATCAAATCTGGCAGCATCAGGCTGGATAGGGAGTCAGGAATGGTGATATGGATAATATATGTGAACTGTTAATAAACATCGTGAGCGCCGACAAGCCAAAGATGCTGACAAGTAATCGCTCATTATTGTTTCCGGTTAATGACTTCAGGAAATGAATAAAATATTAAAATACGAGTTTCATAACACCGAAAATAATATGACCGATTGCTTCGGCTTGAACCAAAAGGTAATGTGTATGGATAGAATGTTCGAGTTTCGTTCTACGCAATCTATGACTCCCCCGGTGGACAGACAGATCCTAAGTCATCGAGTAAAATCAATGGAACACGGTAAGCCTGATTGTCTCCGTGAAAACGGAAACCGACCCGTGAGGGCAGGCGACAGGCAAGCAGGTAAAAGAAGTTGGAAAAAGCGAATGTCGTCTTGTAATGAGGCGGATAGGGGTTCAAAATTTGCCCTGACCCGAAAGGGTGCAGACTTCCAGCAGGTCTTGAATCACGAAAAAGGTTTGGAAAACAATAACCGGACGGACACGGATAGACAACAGCCAAAAGCTGCTGACGGCCTTTCCGGGCGATGCCGAAAATGGAATTCCATAATATGGAAGAAAATTATCGAAATCGTAAAGCGACTACAAGCCCGTATCGTGAAGGCAGAAGAAGCAGGAGACAAAAGAAAGTTCGAGGATTACAAAGACTCTTGCGACGCTCAAAAGCAGCCAAATTACTGGCTGTCAGACGAGTAACCTCAAATCGGGGAAAAGAAAACACCAGGTGTTGATAATGTAAAGTTAAACACCCCGGCAAAAAAAGTGGCAGGCAGCCCAACAGCTTAATCCCAGGGAATATCATGCGATTCCTCTGAAACGCAAATATATACCCAAAAAGAATAATAAAAAACGCCCTTTGGGGATTCCTTCACAAATTGACAGATGCGAACAGGCGTTAGAAGTACTTGCACTTGACCCTGTATCTGAATGCAGGGCAGATAAATGCTCAAATGGATTCCGGCAAATGAGAGCCGCCAGGGATGCAATTGAAGCCTGTCTTAATGCACTTCGTCGTAAAGGAAGCGCCAAATGGATTCTGGAAGCTGACATCAAAGGATGTTTTGATTTTATCTCGCATGACTGGTTACTCAGGAATATACCGATTAACCAAATGAAACTCAAAGCGCGGTTAAAATCCGGCTATATGGAAAAAAGTATGTTTTATCCGACTACATCCGGCACGCCGCAGGGGGGAATCATCTCTCCTATTCTGGCAAATATGACCCTTGATGGAATGGAAGAATTGTTAAAATCAAAATTTCCCAGATCACAAAAGGTGCATATGGTTCGGTATGCTGATGATTTTATAATCACAGGAGAATCAAAAGAACTTCCTGAAAACAAAGTCAAACCCTTAATAGAAGAATTTCTTAAAGAAAGAGGACTGTCGTTATCAAAAGAGAAAACAAAAATCAGTCATATAGATGACGGATTCGATTTTCTCGGATTTAACATACGAAAATACAAGGGAAAGCTGTTAACCAAACCGTCAAAATCAGGCATTAAGTCAATAAAGGCTAAAATCAGTGAAATCATCAAGTCCAATAAAGCAGTAAAAACAGAAGACCTGATAAAGAAACTAAATCCTGTTATACGGGGATGGGGAAATTATTACCGCCATTCTTCCAGTAAAAGGATATTCACCAGTATTGACCATGCGATATTTAAAATGACGTGGAGATGGGCAAAACGGAGGCATCCGAAAAAATCTCTCGGCTGGATTAAATCCAAGTATTTTCAATCAGAGGGAAATCGGAACTGGGTGTTCAAAGAGAAAAAGAATAAAATCTCTTTGTTCAAAATGGATTCAATTCCTATCAGGAGACACATAAAGATCAAGGGGGAGGCGAACCCCTATGACCCGAAATGGTATGAGTATTTTAAAGATCGTGCCATGAAACTCCTAAAACGAAAAACTCAGTCAGAACAAGATAAACTGTGGACAGGCCAGAAAGGTATTTGTCCTGTATGTCAATCTGAACTCACCAAAGAAGAAGAATGGCATATACATCACCGAAAACCAAAGAGTAAAGGTGGTACAGATAATGTGGACAATCTTGTTTTGCTGCACGCCGTATGCCACAGACAAGTTCACGCCCAGAAAAGAGGTAACCTTCTACCGGATGCTGAAAAGTGTCTTATCAAGGCTTGAGCCGCAAGCTGGGAAACTAGCATGAGCGGTTCTTAGGGGGAAAGGAAACAGTAATGTTTCTGGACTACCCGGTGACGCAAAAGGTTTCCGGTCGCGATCGCTCCCTCCGCCCTTTTGCGTCGGTTAGCTTGGCGTTATGCATCTTAAACTACTGGAGATCATGTGATTCAAGCTGAGTTAAAAGGAAAAGACTCAAGTAAGTCATTAGTAAGGGATTTAGAAGATTTCCTGACCAGCAATGTCTTTGGAATCTTAAAAAACATTGATCCAGTATATTTAACTGTTTTGTTGGAAGCTGTTCTTAGTATCAAAATATCAGGTTCCCGTTTTGAGTTTTCATTTTGGCCGTCCAATTACCTCAATGAAAATCCTCTTCTTTCATGTGAACCGGACTGTATTGTTGAAAATGAGAAAGCAGTAAGGAATCAATTACTAAGAGAACATCATCTTCTAAATAAAATTAAGGAAAAACGAAATGCCTACTTAATAGCAATAACAGACGATTATTTTGAACCTAAAGATCAAATTAATAATCAGTTCAATGGCTCTGTTCCCAACGATTTTATATGGTTTAGTTGGCAGACGATATCTTCAATCTTAGAAGACAATAAGGATAAAAGCCAGTGTAAGTTTTCTCGTATGTGGATTGATGACCTTTTACTGTTACTTAAGAAAAAGGGATTATACGAGTTTAGAGGATTTAATGACATGAACTTAAAAGAGGTTGATAAAATAGAGAGATGGATCAAATGAATGAAAAAACACTCCGGATATCTTTTGAAAACATAGTCACCTTCTATAAAAATATTGAGGCTTTGTTAGGGTTTGTATCATCCGAGCTAATCAAATATGATTATATTTTAAGTAACAGAAGCGGTAAAGATACTCATTTTTTCTATGACACATCACATAATAAAGATCGTCCTGAAGAGTGGATATCGAATTTTATTGGTTTTGTGTTTGTAAAAAAAGACGATGATAAACGGAAACCGGATAAAGTACTTTTTTTTAAGATAGTCACAAATTTTAGAATAGCAGACGAACCTTTCAAATTATTTTTTGGCGTATTACAAAAGACTTTTTTGGAAAAAATCAAAAAAAAAGATGGTAAAAACGGTGATTACTGGGATTACCAAAAGCTTTTTAAACAATGTAAATTCGAGCGGGAAAAAATAAAATATAAAAACGATGAAAGTGATGTCGTCTGTTTACCTCTTTTTACAGAGAAAGATAAGATTCTCAACAGTATAAACAGGTTTTTCGGTGATAATATTGCATAACAAAACGCTTCACCGGACGCGAAGGGGTTACGGTCGCTACGCTTCCTGCACCCTTGGCGCCGGTGAGATCAATCGTTATATTAAGCCTCCGGCAGGGAGGACACATCCGAATCATTAACACTGACTCCGAAAGGGGCACTCTCCGATGAGACTTCCTGAGAAATACATAAGAAAACAGACAGCGGAGCCTGCGGGCACGGCCGCCGGGGAGGTGTGCGTCCTGCCGTTCCTGTCCGGGTCTCCGGCGGAGATTCCCCTGTCTTATGAGGAAATCCTTCCGGGAATATTTTCTCCGGATGCGGTGTTTTCTCACGGAGTTCTCCCGGATGCGGAGGAGAGCGGAGCTGCGGACACGTCGGAGCGTCCGGCATGCGAAATTGCGGACATGTTCCGCCTTCACGGTGAGAAATGCCGTGAGAGGCGCACCCTGACGCCTCAGCAGGCCGGAGTGATGTCCGACATTGAAAACTGCCGCACCGGCGAGTTCGGATTTCATGCGGAGGTGTGCGGGGAATGCGGCCACACGGAGATATCGTACAATTCGTGCCACAATCGCCACTGCCCGAAATGCCAGGGCATTGCGAAACGGAAATGGGTGAACGCCCGCCTCGGACAGCTTCTTCCCATACCTTGTTATCACGCCGTGTTCACCCTTCCGAACATGATATTTTTCGCTGTGCCTGTATAATCAGGAGCTTATATACGGTCTCCTTTTCGCCTGTGCGGCGGAGACGCTGAAAGCGTTCGGAAACGATCCGAAACGGCTCGGAGCGGAGACCGGGTTTTACGGAATATTGCATACATGGGGACAGACGATGTGCGGCCACCCTCACATTCATTTCATCGTGACCGGCTGAGGACTGAATAAAAACGGAGAGTGGGTGAGTCCGAAATGCGGAGGAAAGTTCCTGTTCCCGGTGTGCGCCCTTTCGAAGGTGTTCCGGGGAAAGTTCGTCGGCGGACTGAAAAAGGCGTATTACGACGGAGAACTGAATGTGCCGGATGAGAGGGCGGAACTGACGGATTCCGAGGAATTTGAAAAATGGCCGGACAGCCTTGTCGCCCGAAGATGGGTTGTATATGCGAAGGCCCCGTTCGCCGGCCCGGAGGAGGTGGTGAGACACATCGGAAGGTACACGCACCGTGTCGCCATAAGCAGTCACCGGATCATGGCCGCCGAAAACGGACAGGTCACGTTTTCCTATAAGGATTACAAAGACGGAGGAGGAAAAAAGGAGATGACCCCGAGTGCGGACGAGTTCATCCGCCGTTTCCTCCTTCATGTGCTGCCGCCGGGATTTCACAGAATCCGCCATTACGGAATCCTCGCCGACGGGAAGGCCGCAAAGAACACGGAGATGATCCGTGAGATGCTGAAGGCGGAAGAGAGCACCGGCGACGGGACACCCGCACCGGAGCCGGGAGAGCCTGAAGAGGAGTTCACGAAGGTCTGCCCCGTCTGCGGCGGCGGGAGAATGATCTGCGTTCTCATCGTTCATCCGTATCACAGAATCAGCCGCACGCATCTTCTCCCGCCGCATCTCACAGGCGGGGAGGCGTATGACGACACATCATGACATATGTCATATTGCCGAAATGACGTGACAATATAATATGATATGTCACATCTTACTGAAATAAAATATCATATTCCGTGTTCGGAGACGGAAGTCACGGGGCGGAGGTGCGTCCCGGGAACGGAACCGGCATAAAAAAGGGGAGATTCATGTCAGCCGGAAGACATAATTTTCAACATGTCGAAGACAAAAACAGAGACGGCGGAGGGGAGAAAGGACATGTCCGGGAGAGGGGGAAGGGCACTTTCACCCATAGCGGGTCATTAAGGCCGGCTTAATATAACCAGCCGTTGATGCGGCACAAATCGAATAAAAAAAAATTGCACAACAATTTTTTTTTATTCCGATTTGTGCCGCATAACTAAAACATTAGCTGAAATTTAAATTTGAGAAAAAATGGTGTTAATGGCTTGTCTATGAATAAATTGAAGAAATAGAATCAGCTTTGCGCTATTGCAAATAGTTTTCGGATTCCAACATATTGAATTTATTTTCATACATGCCAAAGGCAAAAACCCTAAAATAAAGGAGGGTTATATTTCAAATCATATCTTAAATATGTCTCGTTTCGATACGAATTTGGGCTCCTACAACGAGTCTCATTGAACTTTGTACCTAACGAAATCCGCTTACATGCCTTTGATTGTGAAGGTTTCTAACAGGTTAAGGAGATAAGCAATGAAGTCTGAAGAGAAATATGAAAATGATATTGATGATGAATTTACAGATGAAAGCTTTATAGATGAAGATAAATTAGGTACGCCCAAAGTTATGGATGGCAAATTCGTTTGGGACCCTCCCTCAGATATGGATCTTTTAGATAGCAGATACAGTAAACGAAAACGAACTTAATAAATTGATTGATGAGGGTGTTTATAAAATTACACCAGAGGGGGAGGTAGAATAATTATGGCTAGAATGGCGAGAAAATGGTGGGGGTTTTATCTTCATTTAAATCACGCTGAAGTATGTGGATTAATAAACGGATCGAGCCTATGGCTTCTCCAAGGTGCAGTTGGGACAGCACTCATAACGGCGTAGGAGGACCAATTCCCTTGGGAGTTACAGTTGCTGCAAATGTTCAGCAGTAACCTATGCACAGGGTAGCTACATTCGCACACTTAATGAACACTCAGGAGGTAATGGTGTCCGATTCTAAATTTCTTTGGCCTGCTATATATGTGGGTGTCCAAAGAAAAAGGAGACCAAATTTTGGGGGGTACACAGGTGTTAATTGCTTCGCATTTTGTTAAGCAGTGACCTCTTTAGAGTATTAATTATTTGATATTTATCTATATAATATCATTTTTATAATTGTTTATTTTATTTGATTCAAAAGTTACTTTTTTCTGTATCACAGGAAAAATTACAGGTACGAAAATTTTGTAAAATTTGCATAGTTTAAGGTATTATATTCTGTTAGCATTGCAAAGTATTATTATGCGAAAATTGATTTAAATACAGATGGTTGGAAAAAAATGGCTACTTATCTGTTTTTCAACCATCTGTATTTATTTATTATTTTTTTAAATATCAACAGGACATAATTAATCTATGCCCGATTTTTTCTTATTATTATCATCCGTGATTAGAGATGAAAAAAACGGCATA
>CALOBT010000003.1:0-3856 GCA_942491575.1 uncultured Spirochaetota bacterium | reverse complement strand
AGCTATATGACTTTTATACACCATTCATCAACTAAAGTCAAAGAGTATCAGTAATTCCCCTTTTATTTCCAAAGTAATATTTTTACATTTTATACGGTTCTGACGCCAGTGTATTGAATAAATATTGACTTGAGGCGCATATCGTGCTATTTTTACATTGTACATTTCTAATCAAAAAGTACGTTCTCTTTTTCTTATATAGCAATTTAGCCATAGTTGTGTTATATTGAAAGAGGAAGTCAAAAATATTTTCTTGTGATGTAGCCCAATATGAAATACTTTGATACTCACGCACACATTGGTCTTATAAATGAAGATCAAATTGAACAGTTAATTATAGTGCAGGAAGCAAGACAGTCAGAATAAGCAAGCTCATCAGCACTTGCAATAATCTGAATGATTTTTTCACTGTTTACGACAACCTATCAACAGCTTCACATGTGTATCACGCAGTAGGTGTTTCTCCTTCCGAGGTAGAAAACTCGGGCCGTGACTGGAAATGATGATTGAGGAAGGTGCAAGGCGAGCACGCCGCCATAGGTGAAATAGACTCGATATTACCGCGGTAAATTCGAAAACAGAAACGCACAGATAGTACTTTTTATCAGATGTTACAGATTGCCAATAAACTTGAATTTCCGATATTCGAATAGGAAGCATCAAAATGTTCTGGAAATTCTGGCGGAAATTTCGAAGGGGGGAATACTGCACTGTTATTCGGAAGATATATGCAAAAGTTCGATTCACCCATATTTTCGTAATGTCACCATTAGATCGATCTTCTTCTCATGAAAACTGCAGCATCTTCCGGACAAATGCTCATAGGACCGAAAAGTTCTTTTATGGTACTCCAGGAAAAGAAACAAACTAAAGTTCCCGCTACCGCCGGATTTCCGCGGAATTTCCTCCAGAGGTGAAAATGTCGAGGATTTAACTGAAATTCCTTTAATTTGCGGCCATTAAGGATTTTCACCTGACCCACAGCGCCTGCTGTCGGATTTTCCACACCGCGCCTCATCTGCGCGGAGTTCGACCGCTCCGCCACGGACCGGTATCCCTTTAGCAGCCTTCAGAAACAGTGAAAAAACACTGACTCCGACACGTGCGAAGAAAAGATCTGGGAATCCAGATCTCGGTGTCCTCTGTTGAGTACAAGAAAACTACGCCCTGATTGCAGAAAGCGCGACAGCCTCGATTTGAATTGCGGATGTCCCGTTCCGAAGATAACAATCCGGAGCAAGTTCCGCCCCGATGAAGAACCGACCGAAGGAGGGACTTTGAGGAGCCGTCACCCGGGAAATCGCAACTGCTGTGCTCCGTTCCGGATGGGACGGATAGCCCGAATTATCTACGTAGAGGCGGCGCCGACCTTCCTCCACCCCAGAACCAGATCCGTACACTGGAACCACATCAGAGAAAGCTGAAAAAGTGACTTTTCTTGGTCGGTTCGGGAGACCCGTTTTCCCCATTTGACGGCCAGAATAGAAATGTTTGTTCGGGGATTGAAAATCCCTTATTTTCCTTCAGACAAGACTATTTCAAATTTTGCATTGGGTCCCGAAGAACAATTCGCATCGGTGTACAGAAACCGCACTAAAACACTCACAATCAGATTCAAGGGTATTTCAGGGATGCAAAAGAGAGCGAAAAAATGCGGTAAGCGCGTATATAGTACTGTTATGGAGAACTGAGAAACAGAATCGTCCATCCATCCATATGATGAATATTACAAAATATTATCTTCCTATCTGAATCTCTGGTCTGAACGAACAAATAATTGGAATCTCCTCATCCCCATGGTTTTTTAAAGGGAGACTTTTACTGTTGATCAGTAAAAGTCTCCTTTAAAAAACCATGGGGATTTTAAAGGGAGATTTCCAATTATTTGTTCCGTTCGGACCAGGATTCCAGATAGGAAGATAATATTTTGTAATATTCGTCATATGTGGATGAATGGACGATTCTGTTTCTCAGTTCTCCGCCCCCGGGCAGCCCTTTTGTATACGCGCTTACCTGTTTTTTCATCTCTTTGCATCCCCTGAGCTCACCCTTGAATCTGATTGTGAGCTGAAGGTGTTTTAGTGCGGTTTCTATTTTCTGATACGGAGTGATTTCTTCCGGGACAGTGCCGTTTTGGAGTAGTTCTCTTGTCTGAAGGAAAATAAAAGGATTTCCGATTGCTCCCTGGCAAACATTACACCGTCGCATCCCGTTTCTTCGAGCATCCTCTGTGCGTCAAATGGGGAAAACAGATCTCCCGAACCGATAAGAGGGACATCCAGTTCCTTTTTCAGCTCTCTGATGTGGTTCCAGTCGGCAGTGCCCGAATATCCCTGGGATCTGGTTCTGGGGTGGAGGGAGATCATCGAGGCGCCGCCTTTTACGGCACTCTCTGCGGCTTCAAGATAATTCAGGCTATCCATATCCCATCCGGAACGGATTTTAACAGTTACCGGAATTTCGGAGTGACCGGCTTCCTCAAGTCCCTCCTTCAGTATCCTGACAATTTGCTCTATTTTTTTCGGTTCTTTCATCAGGGCGGAACCTGCTCCGGATTTGATTATCTTCGGAACGGGACATCCGCAATTCAAATCGAGAACTGTCGGATTGCTTTCTGCAATCAGGGGCATGGATTTTCTTATTATATCGGGATCGCCTCCGAAGATCTGGATTCCCAGATCCTTTTCTTCACCCCTGTCCATCAGGTCGAATGTTTTTTCACTGTTTCTGAAGGCTGCTTCACAGGATACCATTTCCGTGAAAGCGAATGACGATCCGAACTCTGCGCAAATTTCACGAAACGCCCGGTCGGAAAATCCGGCAACGGGCGCTAGGAAAAGATTCCCCTTGTTTTAAAGGGGCCTATCTGTACTGATTTGTAAAGGGTACTCATATGTCTGCTGTCTGTATACCTCAGGTCAGATTGAAAATCCTTAATGAATTTTCGTAAAGGATTTCAGTTAAATCCTCGACATTTTCACCTCTGAGATCCGCAAGGAAATCAGCGGTAGCAGGGAGATAACTTGGTTTGTTTCTTTTTCCTCTATATGCTGCAGGTACCATAAAAGGACTTTCCGATTCTATGAGCATTCTGTCCAGAGGCATGTTTCTTGCAGTTTCATGAAGATTCCGCGCATTCCTGTATGTGACATTACCTGCAAAGGAAATATAAAGATTGAGATCCAGTGCTTTTTTGGCATACTCCCAGTCTTCCGAATAACAGTGCAGTATTCCCCCCTTCGGAGGAAGTTTTTCCCTCAGGATTTCCAGAACATCCTGACCTGCTTCCCTGTTATGAATAATCACCGGAAGGTCAAGTTTGTTGGCAATCTCTATTTGTCTGATAAAAAGTTCTATCTGTGCGTTTCTGTTTCCGAATTTACGGTAATAATCGAGTCCTATTTCACCTATGGCGACAACTCTTTCCTTACTTGCACCTTCCTCAATCATCATTTCCCAGTCACGGCCGGGGTTTTCTACCTCGGAAGGAGAAACACCTACTGCGTGATACACATGTGAAGCTGTTGATAGGTTGTCGTAAACAGTGAAAAAATCATTCAGATTATTGCAAATGCTGATGAGCTTGCTTATTCCTGACTGTCTTGCTTCCTGCACTATAATTAACTGTTCAATTTGATCTTCATTTATAAGACCAATGTGTGCGTGAGTATCAAAGTATTTCATATTGGGCTACCATCACAAAGAAAATATTTTTGACTTCCTCTTTCAATATAACACAACTATGGCTAAATTGCTATATAAGAAAAAGAGAACGTACTTTTTGATTAGAAATGTACAATATAAAAATAGCACGATATGCGCCTCAAGTCAATATTTATTCAATACACTGGCGTCA
>CALOBT010000002.1:0-2391 GCA_942491575.1 uncultured Spirochaetota bacterium | reverse complement strand
CGTGTGGAAAGCCTCGATAGCGTTCAGCTCTTTCTGCAGGAATTGGTTCCGGAAGTTTTTATAGAAACGGCTCATGGTAAAATGTCCGGTTCTGAACTGGAAGATGTTATGCATCGTTTTATACATGGCTCCTTTCAGGTTCTTGTGGCGACAACAATTATCGAAAATGGAATAGACATTCCCAATGTTAACACTATCATCATTGACCGGGCGGATAATTACGGTATCTCTCAGTTGTACCAGCTTCGCGGCCGTGTCGGTCGTTCGGGTAAACTGGCCTACGCCTATATGTTTTATCCTGAACAGAAAGCTCTTTCTGAACTCGCGATGAAAAGGCTTCAGGCTATATCCGATTTTACAGAATTGGGATCGGGATTTAAAATCGCCATGAAAGATATGGAAGTGCGCGGTGCAGGTAATCTGCTGGGGCGGGAACAGTCGGGAGAAATTGTTTCTGTGGGATTCGATATGTATCAGAGGCTCCTTGAAGAAGCCGTTGCTCTGAGAACCGATGATGATAAGAAGGATGAAGCACCGGAAGTGTATCTGGAACTGGACTACACCGGGTTTATTCCCGATACCTATATCAATGATCCCACAGAGAAGATGGAGGTCTATAAAAAGATCGCTTCGGTTATTTCTGATGATGATCTCGACCGGGTTCACAGTGAGCTTCAATGACCGCTTCGGGCCACTTCCCGACGAAGTTCAAAGTCTATTGTCTCTGGCGGAAATCCGTATTATCTGCGGGAAGTTGTGGATCTCTTCTATGAAAGAGCGTAAGGGAATTGTCTCTGTCGAATTCGGGAAAATTGCCAAACTCTCCATAGACAAAGTTATGAGGATGACCGGGAAGAGTGGTGGTCTTATTAAATTTAATCCCGCAAGTCAGGCGGGTATACTCATTGAAACCGGGAAAATCGGCTTGAAGGAAAAATCGGAGTTTCTACGGGAAAAAACTTTCTACTTTACTTTAAAAGAGACTGTTGAAGTTGAAAAAGAGATAGACCTTTATATCTTCTGATGGATTAAAGGAGTAACCTTTGTTGTAAAAGCGAAAGTTTACTCCGATTCCTGCAGGAGTTTCTCCATAGTTGAAACCATAGGTTCCAATCAATTCTAATCCTGCATACCACTCATTGGTAGGTGAACCGTCAAAGAGAAAATTGCTGATCCCCTCCAGGTGTACTGCCGCAGCTATATTCTGTATGTTGAATCCTAAAGGCATAGCCCAATCAACAAGGGCAATGGGCATGAGATAATCCAGAGCATAATAGACTGATATATCCGAGCTTATCAGAGTGGAAGTCCAGCCCCTGGCGCTGACAGCTGAAGAGGATAAATTATTATTGTGATAGGCAACCTGCCATCCCGGTTTGAATAGAAAACCCTCTGGTCCCAGTGGAAGTGTCAGTGATCCCGATTCCATAAGTAAATAAGAAGTCCTGTTCGACGATAAAGCCGGGAGAAGAATGGAAAATCGAACTGATTGAATAGGGCAAAATCACCGAAAAGGGCTTTTGATGGATAATTGTTTTTGTAGTTATTGATAGAGAGTCCACCTCCCGCATAGAGATAATTTCCCCCTTCTTTTGAAAATGAATCATTGAGTGTAAAAGTCTGGTAATCATCTATGAGCAGTTTGTGTTTGAATCTGATGTACGTCTGTACTACATTTCTCCAGTTGAGACGGCTTTGCTCATATAGGGGAAAAGATAACGAGGCTGATTGTTCAGTTTCCTGCCTCCAGAAATACTGTAATCCATTGAAATACTCCTCATAGCTTTGAGCAAAATTATAACCTAAGCTTGAAATTCCTATTTTCCGGCTGTAATCAAAAGTGGTGCTTATTTGTCCCTGTCCCGGAAGATAATTCATATCCAGAGACCATATTCCTGACTGACCATAAGAACCTCCGTAAAGGAGAGCGCCGAATCCCCAGAGTGGTCCCTCTTGAGCACTGTCCTGCAAATAGGGTTTGGGAAGCCACACATAGGGGAAAGCCCAGTCTCTGTAGTTTGACATTTCGTAGGAACCAATGGGATTTTTCTTTGGGATCGTTTCATTTTGTGTAAATGGATAAGCCAAAGATTCGGTTAATTCACCTATTCGGAGTTCATATCCCTTTGTTCTGTAGCTGTTGTAATAGACGATTTGCCCATCAACAACTCCATCTGCCACTCCTACGGGATCTTTAAATAAAAGAGAAATAGTCTCTTTCTCAAAGTCATAGACATAAAGTGACAGATCGTCATCTCTATCGGAAATAAAGGTAAGTCTCCCATCATCGGTAAATCGGGGGGTAGTACTCACTTGGACGGTCTATTCCCAGAAGAGGTGTGGCGTTAGCGGGATCTGAAACGTCCATGATATAGATATCCTGAAAGCCAT
>CALOBT010000001.1:0-1659 GCA_942491575.1 uncultured Spirochaetota bacterium | reverse complement strand
AGCCGTTTAAGAGAGCATCGTAGTTGGGAGTCGAAAGAGCCGTATCAGAAAACATACTGCTCATAAAACCAACATTGGATATATCCCAGGATCCGATATTCTGGTCAAATGCTGCAGCGCCATAAAACATGTTACTCATAGAAGAGACACTGGATACATCCCAGGCAATTATATCCTGGTTGAAGGAGGTGGCCCGAAGAAACATACTCATCATGCTCTGAACACTTGAGACGTCCCACCCGCTGATATCCTGATTGAAAGCCGATGCATCTCTAAACATTGCATTCATCTTTGTGACACTGGATACATCCCAGGATCCGATGTTCTGGTTGAACTCAGAGGCCCCACCGAACATGTAATCCATATCCGTAACACTGGATACATCCCATACTCCGATATCCTGGTTGAATCCTGCAGCATCCTTGAACATGCCTGTCATGTCCCTGACAGCTGTTACATCCCATACTCCGATATCCTGATTGAAAGCGGCGGCGCCAGAGAACATGAAATCCATATCTGTGACAGAGGAAACATCCCACCCGCTGATATCCTGATTAAACGCAGACGCGCCGGAGAACATGAAGCCCATATCTCTGACAGAGGAAACATCCCAGGCCCCGATATCCTGATTAAATACAGACGCGCCGGAGAACATCCCGCTCATATTCATGATACCGGACATGTCCCAATTTTCCAGGCCGGGAATTGTGACGATAGAAACACAATTTTTAAAAGTCTCACTCATAGAAGTCATTGCACTTATATCAGGAGCATCTGTAGCTTTAATAACAAGGTTTATTGCGCCTTCCAAGCTCCCATAAGGATTGAATTTGAAGGGCCCCCATTCGGTAATTTCAAGGATCTTCTCCTTGTCTCCTCTATCGCCGATAAAGAATCCATCAATCACACCGGAGATGACAAGGACATAGGTCCCCGGCCTATCATATGTATGAGTACATGCAGGATCATCAGAAGTGCTGATTGAGTCCTGACTTCCATCTCCCCAGCCAACTGTAAAATCGTAGGTACCTCCTGGATGTAAAGGGAGGAAAACCTGATTGCCGGCGGAACTGCCGTAACTCCGGTTTTCCGTGTTCCACACACTCACAAAAGATCCTTGTGGTACCCACTTTGCGTAGAGCGTTACATCCTCTGTCCCCATGAGGAATTGGAAGTAGGGAGCGTAGCTGGTTCCGCTTCCGTCGACAGCAGTGTTCCAGCCGGCGAAAGTATGACCGCTGCGGACGAGATCTCCGGTATTCCCCTTTACTGTAACTGTTACCTCTTCTCCGTAGGTTTTATCATCGACTGGTACTGTACCTCCTGTATTTCCGTTTCCGAGATAATTTATACTGTAACGGCTGCTTGTTAGGGGATCAGAAGCTTGTTCGCAGCCTGTCACTATGAACAGTATGAGAATTAAAGAAAAGCTCATAAGGATTGCCTGATTAGAAATTTTTAAAGTACTTTTCATAAGGATTCTCCATATTGCAGAAAGATGATTATAAATCTATACCTACTGCAGCGGCAGCTCTTGTCACCGGGCACGTCTATACCAGCAGCCTTCTTAGAAAATTCTAATACTATTGATTCTATTCCTCAACTGTAGTTAACGATTTAGAATTCTTTTTCGGCCTGTCACTTTGACTGATATGTTGT